>NZ_CP169366.1:0-4150000 GCF_051123555.1 Pseudomonas sp. NFX1
AAAAAACTTCAAAATAAACGCTTGACAGCAAATGAGGAAAGCGTAGAATGCGCCCCTCGGTTGAGACGAAAAGCTCTTAACCAACCGCTCTTTAACAAATTGAATCAAGCAATTCGTGTGGGTGCTTGTGAGTATGGACTGATAGTCACAAAGATTATCAGCATCACAAGTGACCATGCGAGAAATCACATAGTCATTTGAGATTGCTGAGCCAAGTTTAGGGTTTCTTAAAAACCCAAGCAGTATTGAACTGAAGAGTTTGATCATGGCTCAGATTGAACGCTGGCGGCAGGCCTAACACATGCAAGTCGAGCGGATGAGAAGAGCTTGCTCTTCGATTCAGCGGCGGACGGGTGAGTAATGCCTAGGAATCTGCCTGATAGTGGGGGACAACGTTTCGAAAGGAACGCTAATACCGCATACGTCCTACGGGAGAAAGCAGGGGACCTTCGGGCCTTGCGCTATCAGATGAGCCTAGGTCGGATTAGCTAGTTGGTGGGGTAATGGCTCACCAAGGCGACGATCCGTAACTGGTCTGAGAGGATGATCAGTCACACTGGAACTGAGACACGGTCCAGACTCCTACGGGAGGCAGCAGTGGGGAATATTGGACAATGGGCGAAAGCCTGATCCAGCCATGCCGCGTGTGTGAAGAAGGTCTTCGGATTGTAAAGCACTTTAAGTTGGGAGGAAGGGCAGTAAGCGAATACCTTGCTGTTTTGACGTTACCGACAGAATAAGCACCGGCTAACTCTGTGCCAGCAGCCGCGGTAATACAGAGGGTGCAAGCGTTAATCGGAATTACTGGGCGTAAAGCGCGCGTAGGTGGTTTGTTAAGTTGAATGTGAAAGCCCCGGGCTCAACCTGGGAACTGCATCCAAAACTGGCAAGCTAGAGTACGGTAGAGGGTGGTGGAATTTCCTGTGTAGCGGTGAAATGCGTAGATATAGGAAGGAACACCAGTGGCGAAGGCGACCACCTGGACTGGTACTGACACTGAGGTGCGAAAGCGTGGGGAGCAAACAGGATTAGATACCCTGGTAGTCCACGCCGTAAACGATGTCAACTAGCCGTTGGAATCCTTGAGATTTTAGTGGCGCAGCTAACGCATTAAGTTGACCGCCTGGGGAGTACGGCCGCAAGGTTAAAACTCAAATGAATTGACGGGGGCCCGCACAAGCGGTGGAGCATGTGGTTTAATTCGAAGCAACGCGAAGAACCTTACCAGGCCTTGACATGCAGAGAACTTTCCAGAGATGGATTGGTGCCTTCGGGAACTCTGACACAGGTGCTGCATGGCTGTCGTCAGCTCGTGTCGTGAGATGTTGGGTTAAGTCCCGTAACGAGCGCAACCCTTGTCCTTAGTTACCAGCACGTTATGGTGGGCACTCTAAGGAGACTGCCGGTGACAAACCGGAGGAAGGTGGGGATGACGTCAAGTCATCATGGCCCTTACGGCCTGGGCTACACACGTGCTACAATGGTCGGTACAGAGGGTTGCCAAGCCGCGAGGTGGAGCTAATCTCACAAAACCGATCGTAGTCCGGATCGCAGTCTGCAACTCGACTGCGTGAAGTCGGAATCGCTAGTAATCGCGAATCAGAATGTCGCGGTGAATACGTTCCCGGGCCTTGTACACACCGCCCGTCACACCATGGGAGTGGGTTGCACCAGAAGTAGCTAGTCTAACCTTCGGGAGGACGGTTACCACGGTGTGATTCATGACTGGGGTGAAGTCGTAACAAGGTAGCCGTAGGGGAACCTGCGGCTGGATCACCTCCTTAATCGACGACATCAGCCTGCTGATGAGCTCCCACACGAATTGCTTGATTCTTTGTATAAAGACGATGCTGTAACGCGACCCTGTTATAGGTCTGTAGCTCAGTTGGTTAGAGCGCACCCCTGATAAGGGTGAGGTCGGCAGTTCAAATCTGCCCAGACCTACCAATTACTTGGTGCGGCCTACAAAATACGGGGCCATAGCTCAGCTGGGAGAGCGCCTGCCTTGCACGCAGGAGGTCAGCGGTTCGATCCCGCTTGGCTCCACCACTCTTCAGGTTTCGCAGCACTGCTCAGAACTTAGAAATGAACATTCGGTGATGAATGTTGATTTCTGGCTTTTGTCAGATCGTTCTTTAAAAATTCGGATATGTGATAGAAATAGACTGAACACTACTTTCACTGGTAGTGGATCAGGCTAAGGTAAAATTTGTGATTTGCTCTTAATCGAGCAGCATGCGAATTTTCGGCGAATGTCGTCTTCACAGTATAACCAGATTGCTTGGGGTTATATGGTCAAGTGAAGAAGCGCATACGGTGGATGCCTTGGCAGTCAGAGGCGATGAAAGACGTGGTAGCCTGCGATAAGCTTTGGGGAGTCGGCAAACAGACTGTGATCCAGAGATCTCTGAATGGGGGAACCCACTCAGCATAAGCTGAGTATCTTGTACTGAATACATAGGTGCAAGAGGCGAACCAGGGGAACTGAAACATCTAAGTACCCTGAGGAAAAGAAATCAACCGAGATTCCCTTAGTAGTGGCGAGCGAACGGGGACCAGCCCTTAAGTTGGTTTGAGATTAGTGGAACGCTCTGGAAAGTGCGGCCATAGTGGGTGATAGCCCCGTACACGAAAATCTCTTATCAATGAAATCGAGTAGGACGGAGCACGAGAAACTTTGTCTGAATATGGGGGGACCATCCTCCAAGGCTAAATACTACTGACTGACCGATAGTGAACTAGTACCGTGAGGGAAAGGCGAAAAGAACCCCGGAGAGGGGAGTGAAATAGATCCTGAAACCGTATGCGTACAAGCAGTGGGAGCCTACTTTGTTAGGTGACTGCGTACCTTTTGTATAATGGGTCAGCGACTTATATTCAGTGGCGAGCTTAACCGAATAGGGGAGGCGTAGCGAAAGCGAGTCTTAATAGGGCGTTTAGTCGCTGGGTATAGACCCGAAACCGGGCGATCTATCCATGGGCAGGTTGAAGGTTAGGTAACACTGACTGGAGGACCGAACCGACTACCGTTGAAAAGTTAGCGGATGACCTGTGGATCGGAGTGAAAGGCTAATCAAGCTCGGAGATAGCTGGTTCTCCTCGAAAGCTATTTAGGTAGCGCCTCATGTATCACTGTAGGGGGTAGAGCACTGTTTCGGCTAGGGGGTCATCCCGACTTACCAAACCGATGCAAACTCCGAATACCTACAAGTGCCGAGCATGGGAGACACACGGCGGGTGCTAACGTCCGTCGTGAAAAGGGAAACAACCCAGACCGTCAGCTAAGGTCCCAAAGTCATGGTTAAGTGGGAAACGATGTGGGAAGGCTTAGACAGCTAGGAGGTTGGCTTAGAAGCAGCCACCCTTTAAAGAAAGCGTAATAGCTCACTAGTCGAGTCGGCCTGCGCGGAAGATGTAACGGGGCTCAAACCATGCACCGAAGCTACGGGTATCATCTTATGATGATGCGGTAGAGGAGCGTTCTGTAAGCCTGTGAAGGTGAGTTGAGAAGCTTGCTGGAGGTATCAGAAGTGCGAATGCTGACATGAGTAACGACAATGGGAGTGAAAAACTCCCACGCCGAAAGACCAAGGTTTCCTGCGCAACGTTAATCGACGCAGGGTTAGTCGGTCCCTAAGGCGAGGCTGAAAAGCGTAGTCGATGGAAAACAGGTTAATATTCCTGTACTTGCAGTTATTGCGATGGAGGGACGGAGAAGGCTAGGCCAGCTTGGCGTTGGTTGTCCAAGTTTAAGGTGGTAGGCTGAAATCTTAGGCAAATCCGGGATTTCAAGGCCGAGAGCTGATGACGAGTTGCCATTAGGCGACGAAGTGGTTGATGCCATGCTTCCAAGAAAAGCTCCTAAGCTTCAGATAACTGGGAACCGTACCCCAAACCGACACAGGTGGTTAGGTAGAGAATACCAAGGCGCTTGAGAGAACTCGGGTGAAGGAACTAGGCAAAATGGCACCGTAACTTCGGGAGAAGGTGCGCCGGCGAGGGTTAAGGACTTGCTCCGTAAGCCCATGCCGGTCGAAGATACCAGGCCGCTGCGACTGTTTATTAAAAACACAGCACTCTGCAAACACGAAAGTGGACGTATAGGGTGTGACGCCTGCCCGGTGCCGGAAGGTTAATTGATGGGGTTAGCGCAAGCGAAGCTCTTGATCGAAGCCCCGGTAAACGGCGGCCGTAACTATAACGGTCCTAAGGTAGCGAAATTCCTTGTCGGGTAAGTTCCGACCTGCACGAATGGCGTAACGATGGCGGCGCTGTCTCCACCCGAGACTCAGTGAAATTGAAATCGCTGTGAAGATGCAGTGTATCCGCGGCTAGACGGAAAGACCCCGTGAACCTTTACTATAGCTTTGCACTGGACTTTGAATTTGCTTGTGTAGGATAGGTGGGAGGCTTTGAAGTGGGGACGCCAGTTCTCATGGAGCCATCCTTGAAATACCACCCTGGCAACTTTGAGGTTCTAACTCAGGTCCGTTATCCGGATCGAGGACAGTGTATGGTGGGTAGTTTGACTGGGGCGGTCTCCTCCCAAAGAGTAACGGAGGAGTACGAAGGTGCGCTCAGACCGGTCGGAAATCGGTCGTAGAGTATAAAGGCAAAAGCGCGCTTGACTGCGAGACAAACACGTCGAGCAGGTACGAAAGTAGGTCTTAGTGATCCGGTGGTTCTGTATGGAAGGGCCATCGCTCAACGGATAAAAGGTACTCCGGGGATAACAGGCTGATACCGCCCAAGAGTTCATATCGACGGCGGTGTTTGGCACCTCGATGTCGGCTCATCACATCCTGGGGCTGAAGCCGGTCCCAAGGGTATGGCTGTTCGCCATTTAAAGTGGTACGCGAGCTGGGTTTAGAACGTCGTGAGACAGTTCGGTCCCTATCTGCCGTGGACGTTTGAGATTTGAGAGGGGCTGCTCCTAGTACGAGAGGACCGGAGTGGACGAACCTCTGGTGTTCCGGTTGTCACGCCAGTGGCATTGCCGGGTAGCTATGTTCGGAAGAGATAACCGCTGAAAGCATCTAAGCGGGAAACTTGCCTCAAGATG
Organism: Pseudomonas sp. NFX1; assembly: GCF_051123555.1. NCBI lineage: Bacteria > Pseudomonadati > Pseudomonadota > Gammaproteobacteria > Pseudomonadales > Pseudomonadaceae > Pseudomonas > Pseudomonas sp. NFX1. The sequence continues at coordinate 5,063 of NZ_CP169366.1, forward strand.
AGATCTCACTGGGATCTAGAATCCCCTAAAGGGCCGTCGAAGACTACGACGTTGATAGGTTGGGTGTGTAAGCGCTGTGAGGCGTTGAGCTAACCAATACTAATTGCCCGTGAGGCTTGACCATATAACACCCAAGCAATTTGCTCATGCAGATTGCGGTGGTGAAGACACACGAACCGAAAGTTCGAATGCACATCACAAATCACATATCCGAATTCGCTAGGCTGTCCATCTGGACGTTCTGGCAACAGAATTTCTTGACGACCATAGAGCATTGGAACCACCTGATCCCATCCCGAACTCAGTAGTGAAACGATGCATCGCCGATGGTAGTGTGGGGTCTCCCCATGTGAGAGTAGGTCATCGTCAAGATTCATTTCGCAAAACCCCTATCTGCGCAAGCAGGTAGGGGTTTTGTCTTTCTGGCGTTTTTATAGCTATAGCCCTGTCTCCAGGCAAAGATGTTTTGTCCGTCCTGTACCTCTTCAACTGCGCTCAAGGGTGCGACAATTAATCCTGTTCGTACACGTGACTTTGCCCTGCCTAGCCTGCGTCAAGACTTAGGTTCGGGGCAACCTCGCGCCCGGATAGAGCGATGCCAGCGTGCCGTGCTGCGCATTTATGGACTTTCACCGTCCTATCACTTGAGGTAGAGAGCAAGATGGCCAAGGCCGCCGATGTCGTTGTGCAATGCCTGGAAAACGAAGGTGTCGAGTATGTGTTCGGCATTCCCGGTGAGGAGAACCTCGACCTGCTGGAATCCCTGCGCAAGTCGAAGATCAAGCTGGTACTGACCCGTCACGAGCAATCCGCGGGCTTCATGGCCGCTACCTATGGCCGCCTGACCGGCAAGACCGGCGTCAGCCTGTCGACCCTCGGCCCCGGCGCGACCAACCTGGTCACCGCCAGTGCCTACGCCTACCTCGGCGGCATGCCGATGATGATGATTACCGGCCAGAAGCCGATCAAGAAGTCCAAACAGGGCCGCTTCCAGATCATCGACGTGTGCGGCATGATGGACCCCATCACCAAGTACACCCACCAGTTCGCTTCGGCCGACAACATCCCTTCGCGCATGCGTGAAGCGTTCCGCCTCGCGGAAGAAGAAAAGCCCGGTGCCGTGCACCTGGAGCTGCCGGAAGACATCGCTGCCGAGCAGACCGATGCCATGCCGATCCCCCGCAGCCTGCACCGTCGTCCGCTGGCCGAACATGTGGCCATCGAAGCCGCCATCGAGAAACTGCGCACCGCGCGCAGCCCGATCCTGGTGATCGGCGCCGGTGCCAACCGCAAGATGACCGCCAAGGTCCTCAAGCAATTGATCGACAAGACCGGTATCCCGTTCGTCACCACTCAGTTGGGCAAGGGCGTGGTCGACGAGCGCAGCCCGCGCTTCCTGGGTAACGCTGCGCTGTCGTCCGGTGACTTCGTGCACCGTGCGATCGAAGCCGCCGACCTGATCATCAACATCGGCCACGATGTGATCGAAAAGCCGCCGTTCTTCATGGTCCGTGGCGGCACTGAAGTCATTCACATCAGCTTCCGCTCCGCCGAAGTCGATGCCGTGTACTTCCCACAGGTCGAAGTGATCGGCGACATCGCCAACGCCGTCTGGCAGATCGCCGAAGGCCTGGGCGACACCTCGCACTGGGACTTCACCCGCCTGATGGCCATCCGTGAAGCCAACGAAGCCCAAATCGCCGAAGGCGGCGACGACGACCGCTTCCCGATCTACCCGCAGCGTCTGGTGGCCGACATCCGTCGCGTGCTGCCTTCCGAAGGCATCGTGGCCTTGGACAACGGCATCTACAAGATCTGGTTCGCCCGCAACTACAAGGCGCACAAGCCCAACACCGTGCTGCTCGACAACGCCCTGGCGACCATGGGCGCTGGCCTGCCGTCGGCCATGGCGGCGCACCTCGTGTACCCGGACCGCCCAGTGATCTCGGTGTGTGGCGACGGCGGCTTCATGATGAACAGCCAGGAGCTGGAAACTGCAGTCCGTCTGGGCATGCACGTTACCGTGGTGATTCTGCGTGACGACGGCTACGGCATGATCCGCTGGAAGCAGGCGAACATGGGTTTCACCGATTTCGGCCTGGACTACGGCAACCCGGACTTCGTGAAATACGCCGAAGCCTACGGTGCCAATGGCCACCGCGTGGATAGCGCCGAAGGCTTGCTGCCGCTGCTCGAGCACTGCATCAAGACCCCAGGTGTGCACGTGATCGACTGCCCGGTCGACTACAGCGAGAACGACCGCATCCTCAACAGCGAGCTGCGTGAGCGCGCGCTGGCGGTATAAAGCTTGACCGCCTGTTCGCGGGCAAGCTCACGCTCACAGGATTACAACTTGCCCAAGGGCGGTGTATTCCATGTGAGCGCGGGCTTGCCCGCGAATGCTTTGCGGCAGGCAACAAATACTTCGATCCATTTCCTCATGTGCTAGGGTGCAGGCCAAATCTTCACCCTAGGATCCCCACATGCTCCGCGCGCTCAGCGAAAAAGAACTCCACCGCCTTGAAGACCTGCTGATCACTTACGGCAACGATTATTCGGTGATCAACCTGGCCGAGCTCAATGGCTTTTTCACCGCCCTTGCCAGCTCGCCGGTCACTGTCCACCCCGAGCAATGGTTACCTGCCGTTGCAGGTGGCAAGGTGCCAAACTTCAAGAAGCCTGCGCATGAAGAGGCCTACACGGCGCTGATGTTGCGTTATGCCAGCCAGGTGGCGGAAGAGCTCGCTGACAACGTCGATCACTTCGAGCCGGTATTCGAAGAAGGTGAAGACGGGGTGATCATCATGGAGGAGTGGTGCTTCGGTTACATGCGCGGCACTCAGGTCGCTGCCTGGAGCGAGTTGCCTGCGGAGCAGGATCCCCTGCTCAAAGCGATCTCGCTGCACGGCCTCGAAGACAATTTCGAGTTGCTCGACCAAATGAGCGAGGACGACATTCAAGCCTGTGTCCCCCATGTAATCGACGCGGCACGCGCGTTGTACCGCTTCCATCGTCAGCGTCATTGAAGCGACCGCATCCCCTGTAGAAGCGGCCTGATGTCGCTTCTACCCTTATTGTTTCGCTGTGCGAAATTATCGTTTCCCTCCCGCGCTAATTCTGCTGCCTGTCGAATCAGTTCAACATGGCCTGTATCAGCCCATTCCGGTGCTGTCCAGGAGCCAAGCCCATGTCGAACCCAATCAAACTCTACAACTTCCCCAAGTCCGGCCACGCCCACCGCATTGAGCTGATGCTCTCGCTGCTGAACCTGCCCACCGAGCTGGTCTTCGTCGACCTGGCCAAGGGTGCACACAAGCAGCCCGAGTTCCTTGCCCTCAACCCGTTCGGCCAAGTCCCCGTCATCGATGACAACGGCACGGTCGTCGCCGACTCGAATGCCATCCTCGTGTACCTGGCCAAGCAGTACGACAACGGCACCTGGTTGCCCGAGGACCCCGCAGCCGCAGCCCGTGTGCAACGCTGGTTATCGGTTGCAGCAGGGCCCTTGGCGTTCGGCCCGGCCGCCGCTCGCCTGGTCACGGTGTTCGGTGCTTCGTTCAACACCGATGAAGTCATCGGTCGTGCCCATACCCTGCTCAAGGTGATTGACGCCGAACTGGCCAAGTCCCCCTTCCTGGCTGGCAGCACGCCCACCATCGCCGACGTCGCCAACTACTCCTACATCGCCCACGCACCGGAAGGCAATGTCTCGCTGGAGCCATACGCCAACGTGCGCAGCTGGCTGGCGCGGGTCGAGGCGTTGCCAGGTTTCGTGCCGATGCCACGCACTGCGGCGGGCCTGCAAGCCACCGTTTAAGCCCAACCCTTCCGAGGAATGCCACCATGCATCAGCTCCCAGGCCATCGCTCGTCACCTTGGCACAGCGGTGAGAAAACCCTGCAGGAAAAGGTCGGTGTGTCGGAGCGCATGGAGGTGTTCGGGCAGAAGGTAATCCGCGACCACATGCCCGATCAGCATCGCGCGTTCTATCAGCAACTGCCGTTCATGGTGGCGGGCAGCGTGGATGCCTACGGCAAACCGTGGGCGACCCTGCTCGAAGGCCCGGAAGGCTTCGTCAGCTCGCCCCACCCGCGGCAGCTGATGATCGATGCGGACCTCAACGCAGATGACCCTGCCACCCAAGGCTTGGCGGGCGGGCAGGCGATCGGGCTGCTGGGCATCGAACTGCATACCCGCCGGCGCAACCGCATCAACGGCATGATCAGCCAGGCAACCAACGGCCAGCTGCAAGTGAGTGTGGAGCAGTCGTTCGGCAACTGCCCGCAGTACATTCAACGGCGCGACTACACCCGTATCGATGAGCCCGCACAAGGTCGCTTCGATGCGACAGCACTCGATGCCCGCGCCGTTGCCATGATCGAGATGGCCGATACCTTTTTCGTCGCAAGCTACGTCGACCACGAAGACGGCCAGCGTTCGGTGGACGTGTCCCACCGCGGCGGCCGGCCAGGGTTCGTCAAGGTCGAAGGCAACCGCCTGAGCATTCCCGACTACGCCGGCAACCTGCACTTCAACACGCTGGGCAACTTGCTGGTCAACCCCTTGGCTGGCTTGCTGTTCATCGACTTTGCCACGGGCAATGTACTGCAGTTGTCCGGGCGTGCCGAGGTGATACTGGACAGCCCTGCCATCACCGCCTTCGAGGGGGCTGAGCGGCTGTGGACCCTGGAGGTCGAGCGGGTGGTGTGGCGCCCGAAAGCGGTGTCGTTGCGCTGGGCGTTCCAGGAATACGCGCCGACCAGCCTGATGACCGGTACCTGGGCAGAGGCCGACACGCGCCTGCAGCAGCGCGAGCGCCAGCGCCAGTGGTTGGCGTGGCGCGTGGTGCGCTTGGAGCAGGAGAGCCGGGATATACGCTCCTTCTACCTGGCGGCAGATGCACCCGTGCAGTTTGCGCCGGGGCAGCATATCCCTGTGCGTATCGCGCTGGGCAGTGACGCCCCGCTGGTGCGTACTTACAGCGTCTCCAGCGCGCCGTCGGACGGCTACCTGCGCATCAGCGTCAAGGCCCAGGGCCCGGCCTCGCGCTATCTGCATGAACGCATCGCTGTGGGTGACCTGCTCGACGTGCGTCTGCCCATGGGCAGTTTTACCCTGGATGAGCAAAGCGAACGGCCGATCGTACTGATCGGCGCGGGGGTGGGCATCACCCCACTCATCGCCATGTTGCGCGAGCAAGTGGCCAAGCACCAGGCACGGCGTATTCACCTGTTTCACGGTGCGCGCAGCCTGGCGGATTTACCGTTCCAGCAAGAGCTGGCCAGCCTGCAGCGGCAGGCGGGCGCGCTATTGAGTCTGCACCGCTGCCTCAGCCAGCCTGAAGCAGGTGCCGTGCTGGGCCGCGACTACGAGCATGCTGGCCGGTTGGGCATCGAGCAGGTGAAGGCCACGCTGACGCTGGATGACTATGACTTCTACCTGTGCGGCCCCGCCCGTTTTACCCAGGACCTGTACGAAGGGCTGCGCACCGTGAACGTGCCCGACGCCCGCATCCATGCCGAAGCCTTCGGGCCCTCGACGCTCAGGCGGCACACCGATGACGACCAGCCTGTGCTGCAACAGCCGCCGGCTGCGAGCGAACCCGTGCCGGTGTACTTTGCCAGCTCGGCCAAGGAGGCGCGCTGGGCACCGGGCAGCGGGACCTTGCTGGAGCTTGCCGAGGCGCGCGGGCTGTCGCCGGACTTCAGTTGCCGGGGCGGTTCATGCGGCACCTGCAAGACCCGGGTAGTGAGTGGCCAGGTGCATTACCCGAACCCGCCAGCAGAAATGCCTGATGAGGGCACGGTGCTGATCTGCTGTGCAGTGCCGGCCAACGTGGGGGAGGGCGGGCAGGCCCTGGTGCTGGAACTTTGATGCGGTCTGCAAGGGCTCTTGCAGCAGCACAAAACCTGCTGATAACCGATAATCCCCCCACCCCTAGGCCCAGGAGCCGGCATGGACCACATCCACCTGATGAAGGTATTCGTCGCGGTCGGCGAGCTGGAAAGCTTCGCCGCCGCCGCCCGCCGGCTGGACATCTCGCCTGCGGCGGTGACGCGTGCCGTCAGTGCACTGGAAGAGCAACTGGGGGTCAAGCTGCTGCTGCGCACCACACGCAGCGTGCGCCTGACCGAGGCGGGCGGTCGCTACCTGGAAGACACCCGCCACATCCTTGCCAGCATCCTCGAAGCCAACGAGGCGGCCGCTGGCATCAACGCCACGCCCAAGGGCGATCTGGCCGTCACTGCGCCGATCCTGTTCGGCAAGAAGTTCGTCATGCCGTGCATCGTACGGTACCTGCAGCAGTACCCCGAAGTGGATGTGTCTGCCTACTTTCTCGACCGCATCGTCAACATGGTCGAGGAGGGCATGGACGTGGCCGTGCGCATCGGCCCGCTACCAGACTCGGGGCTGAAGGCACTGCGGGTGGGCAGGGTGCGGCGCATGCTCTGCGCCTCGCCCGACTACCTGGCGCGCCATGGCGTACCGCAGCACCCCTCGGATTTGCCGGGCCATGCGGTAATCGGCACCACCAACCTTTCGCCCCGGGCGGGTTGGCGCTTCGGCGTCACCGATGAACCGACCCTGGTGCGCATGAAACCTCGGCTGACAGTGACCAGCAATGACGGGGCGATTGCCGCAGCCAGCGGTGGGTTGGGGATTGCACGGTTGTTGTCTTACCAGGTGGCGGACGAGGTGGCGAGTGGGCAATTGCAGGTGATTCTTGCCGAGTACGAAGAGGCGCCCTGGCCGATTCATGTGTTGCACCGTGAGAGCAAATACGGATCGGCCAAGGTGAGGGCATTCATCGACATGCTGGCCCATGAGCTGCGGGCTCAAGGATTGGATTGAGGTCGTACAACTAGCCTTTTCTCTGCCGAAAGTATTTGTGGCTGGCGGCTTGATCAGCTCATGCATTGATAATTTATGTTGTACGACGACCTACGACATGGCAATCTTTCGCCTGAAACAAATTGTCTCAATTAGCCGCTGCCGGCCTTGAGCCAATCACCCGCACCTCTAAAAATAATATTCAGGTGAACCATGAAGATGAAAGGCATCCGTTGGTGGATGGTCAGCCTTGTCACGGCTGGGCTCGTCGTCAACTACCTCGCCCGCAATACCCTCTCGGTGGCTGCCCCCACCCTGATGACCGACCTCTCCATCACCACCGAGCAATACGCCAAGATCGTTGCTGCCTGGCAGGTGTGCTACGCCCTCATGCAGCCGATCGCTGGCTGGTTCATCGACTTCATCGGCACCAAGCTGGGTTTTGCCGTGTTCGCCATGGCCTGGTCGGTGGCCTGTGCCGGCGCTGCCTTGGCCACGGGCTGGCAGAGCATGGCGTTCATGCGTGGGCTGCTAGGCATGACCGAGGCGGCGGGCCTGCCCGCCGGCGTCAAGGCCACCACCGAGTGGTTCCCGGCCAAGGAGCGTTCGGTGGCCATCGGCTGGTTCAACATCGGCTCCTCGCTCGGTGCATTGCTGGCGCCTCCCCTGGTGGTGTGGGCAATCCTGCACAGTGGCTGGCAGCTGGCCTTCGTCATCGTCGGGGCGTCCGGCATCGTCTGGACTTTGCTGTGGATGCTGTTCTACAAGCACCCGCGTGATCAGAAGCGCCTGAGCAGTGACGAGCGCGACTACATCCTTGCCGGCCAGGAAGCACACTTCAAGGAAGAGAAACGTGAGAAGGGCGCCTGGAAGCGTATCTTCAAGACCCGCAACTTCTACGCCATCGCCTCGGCGCGGATTCTCTCGGAACCGGCCTGGCAGACCTTCAATGCCTGGATCCCGCTGTACCTGATGACCGAGCGGCACATGAACATCAAAGAAGTGGCGATGTTCGCCTGGCTGCCGTTCCTTGCCGCCGACATCGGTTGCGTGCTCGGTGGTTACCTGAGCCCGCTGTTCCACCGTTACTTCAAGGTGTCGTTGTTCACCTCGCGCAAGATGGTGCTGGTATTCGGTGCCAGCTGCATGATCGGCCCAGCGTGCATCGGCTTGGTGGAAAGCCCGTACACCGCGATCCTGCTGCTGTGTATTGGTGGCTTCGCGCATCAGACGCTGTCAGGTGCGTTGTACTCGATCACCTCGGACTCGTTCAGCAAGGACCAGGTGGCGACCGCCACGGGCATGGGCGGGATGTGCGGCTACCTGGGCGCGGCAGTGTTCACCTTGGTGTTCGGCATCCTGGTGACGCAGATTGGCTACAGCCCGCTGTTCGTGGTGCTGGCGGCGTTCGATATCGTGGCCGCGGTGCTGGTGTGGAAGGTCGCGCGGGAGGAGCGGGGGGCGTCGGATGACAGGCCTGCTGCGGTCGCGGCTGGGGCTCTGGCGTAAGGCGTGTGATGTTGGGGCTGCGCAGCAGCCCCACTGCAGGCAAAGCGGTTACAAGGCCTGGTATTGCATCCTGAAGCCCAGGCTCATTTCTTCACCCTGTTGCAGCAATCGCAAGCCTGGTCGCCCTGGCAGGTGGTGCGCATTGATCGGGTGGCTGACCGGTTCAAAGCAGAAGAACGCCTTGCCCGGTGGGCAGAACAACAAGAAGTGCTCGCAGCCACTGGCCGTGCAGGCCAGGGAATATCCCACGCTGGGCTGTTCGATCACGCAACTGCCAGGCCAACCCCCAAACGCATGATCGACACCCGTCGCTGGCAACGCGCCCGGCGCCTCGAAACACCAGTCTGCAGGCACCTCTGCCAGGTATGACGGCAGCCGGCCTTCTTCCGCCAGCCACACATGCTGCGCCGCAGCCTGTAGCCGGGTGTCGGGGTAGCGGGGGAAGTAAGGGTGCAGCCCCAGCCCGTACCAGGTGGCAGCTTCATCCAGGTGGGTAACATGCAAGTCAAGGTTCAGGCAGCCCTCATGCAGGTGCACATCCAGCGTCGCCCGGTAGGCAAATGGCAGCGTACTGTCGAGCGACAGCCGGGCGCGGCGCTCGCTGTGGTGGTCCACATGCCAGGCCTGCTGCCAGGCGCTGCCATGAATCGGGTAGGGGTCGTGGGCGGTGTTGGGCGGCAAGGCCAGCCAGCCCTCGGGCCGTGCGAAGCCCCCTTCGGCAATCCGGTTGGACCACGGCGCCAACGGGTAGCAGGCCAACTGCCGCGGCGTACCGCTGGCCAGCGCGGCCGGGTCGGAGTGGCGCAGTAGCGCCTGCCCGGTCGCCTTCACCTGCCAGTTGATCAGGCTGGCGCCCAGGTCGGGCGTGAGGCTCAATCGGGTCAGGTGGTCTTGCAGGTGCAGTTCGGTCACAGCCATCAGTGGCTCCTTCGAAAGTGTGTGGTCAGCTCGCCCGGCGGTAGGTCAGCAGCACGATGCCGCACACCACCACGGCCCCGCCGATCAACTGCAGGGTGCTCAGGCGTTGATCGAGCAACGCCCAGCCCAGCAGCAAGGTGGCGATCGGCTCGATATTCATCACCGGCGCGTTCTGCGCCATGTTCAGCCGTGGCACACAGACAAACAGCAGAGTAAAGGCCACGCCATACAGCACCACCAGGCTGGCCAAGGCCGCCCAGCCGCTGGCGCTGACGGGCATCGACAACCCCGACGGCATCACCCCGCTGACGCCGGCGACCAGCATGCTGGAGAACACGATCAGCAAGGTCAGCAGGCTGCGTACCGGGCCGCGCACGGCTGCCAGTTTGTGATCGGTGATCCACAAGGCGCAGGCGAAGACACATGCAGCGCAGAATGCCAGGCTGACACCCAGGGCCCAGTGCGGGTTGGCATCGCCACTGTCGGCCAGCCGTGCCGGCACATCCAGCGCCAGCACCAGGCCACAGAGGATCAGGCCCATGAACAGCACGGTACGGCCGGTCGGGCGTGCACCGCCCAGCGCCCAGCTAAGCAGTGCCAGCAACATCGGGAAGGTATTGCCCACCAGCAGCGCCAGTGCCACCGGAATGCGCGCCACCGCCGAATACAGGCACAGGCTCTGCGTGGCGATCAGCAGGCCGAGCAGCAATTGCCAGCGCCGTGTGCCCGCCGGCATGCCGAGTGCCTGGCGCTGCCACAGCAGCAGGCCAGCCAGGACCAGGAAGGTAATGCCTGAGCGGCAGAGGATCGCCAGCAGCACGCCGGTGCCGTCATCGAACGCGATGCGCGCGGCGATGTGGTTGGCGGCGAACGCGCACGCCAGCAGCGCCAGCAGGGCAATGGCCAACTTGCGCGGAAAGAGGGTTGCGACAGAAGAGGGGACAGCCATGTGCAGGATCCATTTGCAGAGAACGGGGCTGCAGCGCAGCCCCATTGGCATTTACAGCACGACGCTCGGCAGCCACAGCGATATGGCCGGGATGTAGGTCACGGCCATCAACACCATGAACAGCGCCAGGTAGAATGGCAGCAGCGCCTTCACCGTGGCCTCGATGCTCACCTTGCCGATGGCCGACCCCACGAACAGCACCGCACCTACTGGTGGTGTGATCAGCCCGACGCCCAGGTTCACCAGCATGATCATGCCGAAGTGCACCGGGTCCACGCCGATGCCGGTAATCACCGGCAGCAGGATCGGGGTAAGGATCAGAATCAGTGGCGCCATGTCCATCACCGTGCCCAGCAGCAACAGCATGAAGTTGATGCACATGAGGATCACATAGCGGTTGTCCGACAGGGTCAGGAACGCCGTGGTGATCTTCGAGGGGATCTGCATCAGCGTCATCACGTAGCCAAAGCTTGCGGCAAAGCCGATCAGGATCATCACGATCGAGATGGTGCGTACCGTGCGGTGCATCAGCTTGGGCAGGTCACGCCACTTGTAGTCGCGGTAGATGAACATGGTCACGAAGAACGACCAGACCACCGCCACGGCCGCCGACTCGGTCGCGGTGAACACGCCCGACAGAATACCGCCGAGGATGATGACCATCGCCATCAACCCCCACAGCGCCTCACCGGCGATTTTCAGGGCCTGGCGCAGCGGGATCACTTCACCTTTGGGGTAGTTGCGTTTCCTCGCGAAGATCAGGCACAGGCCCATCATCACTGCGCTCAGCAACAGCCCGGGCATGACCCCGGCCATGAACAGCGAGGCGATCGACACCGTGCCGCCGGCGGCCAGCGAGTACAGCACCGAGTTGTGGCTGGGCGGGGTCAGCAGCGCCTGCACCGAGCCACTGACGGTCACTGCGGTAGAGAACTCACGCGGGTAGCCCTTGCGCTCCATTTCCGGGATCAGCACCGAACCTACCGACGCGGTGTCGGCCACGGAAGAGCCAGAGATTGCGCCAAAGAAGGTCGAGGCCATGATGTTGACCAGCGACAGCCCGCCGCGCACGAAGCCCACCAGCACCCCGGCGAACGCCACCAGCCGGCGTGACATACCGCCTTCGGCCATGATCGCGCCTGCAAGCACGAAGAACGGAATCGCCAGCAGCGAAAACTTGTTAACCCCACTGGCGACCTGGATCATCATCGCCTGCAGCGGGATGTCGATCCACCAGGCGCCGATCAGTGCCGATAGACCCAGCGCATAGGCCACCGGCATGCCGATCAGGATCAGCGCGATGAAACTGCCCAACAGAATGAACGCATCCATTTATGCCGCTCCTTCGCTTTCTTCTACCTGGTCGAAGCGCACCGCCTTGCGGTTGCTCTGATCGCCCAGCAGGAGTTTTTCCAGCACGAACATCAACGTCAGCACGCCACCGACGGGGATCGGCGCGTACGTCATGCCCACCCGTACACCGGGCAGCGAGGCCAGCGACTGGTTCCAGGTGGTGATGCACAGCTTGGTGCCGTAGTAGGTCATGAACACGCACACCACGATCATCAGCAGTTGCACCAGCAGCGCGACCAGCTGGCGCTGCAGCGGTGGCAAACGGTCGGTGATCATCCCCACCGCCATATGCGCCCCGGCGCGGTAGCTGGCCGCGGCACCGACGAATGTGAACACCACCATCAGCAGGATCGAGACCGGCTCTGGCCAGCTGGAGCCGGTGCCCAGCACGTAGCGGGCGAAGATGCCCCACGGAATGATCAGCGTCATGGTCAGGATCGACAGGCCCGCGATCCAGATGCAGCTGCGGTACAGCGTGTCGTTCACGCTCAGGAAAAGCGATTTCATAGGCATCACCAAAGCGGCAGGGCGGCGGCCGCCGCACTGCCGAGGTCGTCTTGGAAGGGGCCGGTATTACTGGACGGCGTCGATACGCTTCATCAGGTCGGCGTACGGCGCGCCGTACTTCTCGCGCACCGATGCAGTGGCCTCGAAGAACGGTTTCTTGTCGACGGTGATGAACTCGACGCCTGCAGCCTTGAGCTTCTCTTCGCTAGCGGAGGACTTGGCGTCCCACAGCGCACGTTCTTCCATCTGCGCCTCACGTGCGACCTTTTTCACCAGTGTTTGCTGCTCGGCGGTGAGCTTGTTCCAGGTGGTCTTGGACATCACCACCGGCTCCGGCAGGATCAGGTGGCCGGTGAGGGTGTAGTACTTGGCACTCTGGAAGTGGTTGTGTTCGAGCAGGGTCGGCGGGTTGTTTTCGGCGCCGTCGATCACGCCCGTCTGCAGGGCGCTGAAGATCTCGCCGGTGTCCATGGCGATGCCGTTGCCGCCCATGGCGTTCATCATGTCGATGAACAACGGGTTGCCCTGCACGCGGATCTTCATGCCCTTGAGGTCTTCCAGGCTGCGTACCGGTTTTTTCGTGTAGATGCTGCGCGAGCCGCCATCCATCCAGGCCAGGGCCACCAGGTTGAATTCGGAGTTGGTGATCTTGTCGAGGATCTCCTGGCCGATGTCGCCGTCGATGATCTTGCGCATGTGCTCATGGTCGCGGAACACGAAGGGCATGTTGAACACATTCACATCCGGCACCACCGGGCCGACGATACCCAGGCTGACCCGAGTCATCTGCACGGCACCGATCTGCGCCTGCTCGATCACTTCCTTCTCGGAGCCGAGTACCCCACCGGCGAACATCTTGAAGGTGATTTCGCCATTGCTGGCGGCTTCGAGCTTCTTGCCCATGTTCTGTTCGGCGACCACGGTCGGATAGCCGGCCGGGTGGATTTCGGCGAACTTGATGTCCAGCGCGGAGGCCGGCATCGACAGGCTGAAGGCGAAGGGGAGTACGGCAAGGAGCAGCTTGCGTTTGAAGGTCATGTTGAAACTCCGTGGTTTTTATTATCCGGTTTCGTTTGTGCGAGCGTTGTTGGCAGTGCGGTTGCTCAGCCTCGGTAGGCGGGCTCCTCCAGGCCTTTGACGCCGAGTTCGAAGGCAAATACCCCACCGGCCAGCGGCTGGTCGGAGAGGTCGATGCCCGCAGGGCGGATCGAGGTGACGAACAGGGTGTCCAGGTTGGCGCCGCCAAAGGCGCACATCGCGGGTTTCTTCACCGGTACGTTCAGTGAGCGGTCGAGGCGGCCATCGGGGGTGAAGCGGTGGATCTGGCCGGCGTCGTTGCCGCAGATCCAGTAGCAGCCATCCTGGTCGATGGCGGCGCCGTCGGGGCGGCCAGGGAAGGCCTGCATGTCGACAAACAGGCGTTTGTTGTGGGGCGTGCCGCTGTCGATGTCGTAGTCGAAGACCCAGATCTTCTGCACGTTGGGGTGCGAGTCCGAGAGGTACATGCGCGTGCCGTCGGGGCTGAAGGCCAGGCCATTGGGCACGATCATGCCGTCTTGCTGCAGGTGCAACTGCCCTTCGCCGTCATGCCGGTACAGCGCCCCGACCGGAGCGCCTTGCGGCATGTCCATCAGCATGGTGCCAGCCCAGAAGCGGCCTTGGCGGTCGCAGCGGCCATCGTTGAAGCGCATGCCGCCCAGGGCATGTTCGACGCTATTGAGCAAACGGCTGTCGAGGCTGCCATCGGCCTGGGTTTCGAGGGCGAAGATGCCGCTCTCCATCCCTGCAATCCAGCCCTGTTCGGTGCGTGCGATGCAGGCCAGCATTTCGTCACCTTGCCAGGTGTGGTGGGCACCGTCAGGCTGCCAGCGATGCAGCTGGCGGGCGGGGATATCGACCCAGTACAGGGCTTGTTCGGTGGGGTGCCACACAGGGCTCTCGCCGGTACCGTTGCGGGCGTCGACGATCAGTTCGCAATTCATGGCCGTGCCTCCTGGCGCGCTGGGGTCAGTTGAACGGTCCGGCCACGGCGAAGGCGCCGCCCTGATAGACCATGCTCGGGTCATCGGCGGCAGGCGCCGGTTGCGCTTCGACCGCTTCGCGGAACACCTCGGAGGTGTCTTTGGGCTCATAGCCCAGGTGCGCGGCATGGCGGTTGTCCCACCACACGGTGCGGTTGTCGGAGGCGCCATAGACGACGGTGTGGCCGACGTCGGGCGTGAACAGCCCGCGCTCGATCAGTTGCATCAGGTCGTCGTAGCTGAGCCAGGTGCACAACATGCGCGGGTTCTGCGGTTGCGGGAACGACGAGCCGATGCGAATGCTCACGGTCTCGATGCCATAGCGGTCGAAGTAGAAGCTGGCGACATCCTCGCCATAGCACTTGGACAGCCCGTAGTAGCTGTCGGGGCGGCGCGGGGCGTGGGCGTCGATGCGCTCGTCCTGGCGGTAGAAGCCGATGGTGTGGTTGGAGCTGGCGAAGATGATGCGCTTGACCCCATGCTTGCGCGCCGCCTCGTAGACGTGGAACACGCCGCAGATGTTGGGGCCGAGGATGTCTTCGAAGGAATGCTCGGTGGACACGCCGCCGAAGTGGATGATGGCGTCTACGCCTTCGACCAGTGCATGCACAGCGGCTTTGTCGGCGAGGTCGCAGGTCACGACTTCTTCATGCGGGCCCGCGGCGGGCGCCATCGGGCTGATATCGGAAAGGCGCAGGACCTCGGCGTAGCCTTGCAGGCGTTCGCGAAGGACCTTGCCCAGGCCGCCTGCGGCTCCGGTGAGCAGCAGGCGATTGAGGGGGGTAGTGGTCATGGCCGGCTCATTGTTAGTTGTTGTAGGTTGTCGTATGACTGCGTTGATTATTGGCAGTGGCGTTGGCTGTTGTCAATGAGGCGTGTGCGGCTTCGCCTGGTTAGGTGGTCAACTGTAGGAGCGGCCTTGCGTCGCGAAAGGGCTGCGCAGCGGCCCCTAAACTCTACCGGCCCCGCCATTGCTGGGCCCGCTTTGCGGCCCTTTCGCGACGCAAGGCCGCTCCTACACAAGGCCGTTGCTACAGGGAAGCCTGGGTTACAACAGCGACAGGGGGTAGTTGAAGATCAACCGGTTCTCATCGAACTCGTTGTTGCTGTAATCACGGCGAATGCTCGAGTTACGCCACTTCACACTCAAGTCCTTGAACGCCCCGCTCTGGATCACATAGGCCAGCTCCGTCTCGCGCACCCATTCCTTGCCATCGGTAACCGCCCCTGTGTGCACATCCTGCCCGCTGATGTAGCGGTTCATCAATGTCAGCCCAGGCACCCCGACGGTGACGAAGTTGAAGTCGTGCCGCACCTGCCACGACCGCTCATTGGCGTTATCGAAGCTTGAGTTGTAGCTGTCGTTGGCCAGCGTCCCGCCGCTGGTGCCGTTGACCCGCATCCAGGTATCGCCATCGACCTTCTGCAGGCCGACCCAGAAGGTGTTGCCGCCATACTTGGCCGAGAACATCCCCGAATAGGTCTTGTTGTCCAGCTGCCCGGCACGTTCGGAGCCGTCTTCATCGCCATGGAAGTAGCCCAGGTTGGCACCCAGGGTCCAGTCACCCACTGGCTGGCTGTGGCTCAATTGAAGGTACTGCTGCTGGTAGACGTCCTTGAGCACTGCATTCCACAGCCCGACCAGCGTGCGGTCCTGGTTGAACTTGTATTCGCCGCCGACGAAGTTGAAGCGGTCCGACAGCCCACCGCCGTAGCTCATGTCCTCCATGCTCGCGTCGTTGCGCGGGCTGTTGCCACGGAACTGCCCGCCATACAGCGTCAGCCCGGCGATCTCGTTGGAGGTGACCTGCCCCCCGCGGAACGTCTGCGGCAGCGAACGGCCGTCGTCGGAACGCAGAATCGGCAGCACCGGCATCCATTCTCCGATCTTCAGCTCGGTCTTCGAGATCCGTGCCTTGCCTGCCACCGCCAGCCGCCCGTAATCATCGGCCGGCCGCCCATCGTCGTGGCGCGGCAGCAGCGCGGTGCCGTAGGTGCCGCCACCGCCATCGAGCTTGACCGACCACAGCCCCAGCACATCCACACCGAACCCCACCGGCCCCTCGGTGAACCCCGAGCGGGCATCGAGGATGAAGCTCTGCGTCCATTCCTCGGCCTTGCTTTGCGGGTTGCTGGGGTTGGTGAAGTTGCGGTTGATGTAGAAGTTGCGCAGGCCGAGCGTGGCCTTGGAGTCTTCGATGAAGCCCGCCGCCACGCTGGTGCCCGGCAGGCTCCCGAGCATGCCGGCGCCCAGCAGGGCAAAGGGTAGGGTTTGGCAGATTTTCATTATTGTTGTGCTCCACAAAAGGGTGTGGCAGCCCGTCCACCGGGCACGCGCAAGCGGCCTGCGGCGAGGGCGGGTAGGTAACGGACCGGTCAGGGCCTAGGGGGTGAAAACGGGACAGGCGAGCGGCGAGGGTAGTGCGCGAGGTGTGTCGACATGGGATCTTCCACTGATTGTTGTTTTTGTTATGCGTTGTCGTACAACTTGAGCGATTTTTAGCAAGTGGGGAGGGGGATGTCAACGCTTTGTGGTGCGATGGTTTTGTGGAGGTACTATGACTTGGGGTTTGGTGCGGGTTCTCGACGGGGATCGCGATAGGCATACACCGTGAGCCCAAAACGGCATCCGAAGGCGGCAGCAGCCAGCCCCTATTTCACCCGCGCAAACACCTTCGCCAGCGCCTCTACCGCTACCCGCATCTCGGCTGGCGTCTGCGCCGCGAACCCCATCAACAGGCCGGTATCATTGCGCGGCATCGCATACAAACTGCCGAGCCCCAGCAGATCAATCCCTACCGCGCGCGCCGCCTCGACCACCGCCTCTTCAGGCAAACCCTGCACGAAATGGCAGGGCATCTGCAGCCCGCCGGCCGGGATGCACGGCGCCAGAAACGCCCCCAGATGCTTGTGCACGAGCTCAGCCAGCACGTCCCGTCTCTCGGCATACAGCGCCCGCATGGCCCGCACATGAGCCGTGTAATGCCCGCCCTCCATGAACCTTGCCAAGGTCAGTTGCGCAATGGACGCGTTATGCCCGTCCTGCAGCGTGCGTGCGCTGGTCATCGGCGCGACGAGCGAGGGTGGCAACAGCAGGTAGCCGATACGCAGGCCGGCAAACAGCGACTTGGTGAAGGTACCGATGTAGAGCGTGCGGTCATGCGCGTCCAGGCCCTGCACGCAGGCAGTCGGCCGGCCTTCGTAGTGGAACTCGCTGTCGTAGTCGTCTTCGATGATCCAGGCACGCTGCTGCCGGGCCCATTCGATCGCCTGCAGGCGCCTGTCCAGCGACAAGGTCGCGCCGGTGGGGTATTGGTGGGAGGGCGTAAGAAAAACCGCCCTGGCATTGACGGCCAGCCGCGCCATGTCCTCCACACGCATGCCGTTTTCATCCACCGGCACGGGCACGCCTGCGAGGCCTGCGGCGGCGATGGCTTTGCGGGTGCCTTGGTAGAGCGGGTCTTCGACCAGCACCTGATCGCCGGCATCCATGAGCACTTGGGCGCACAGGCCAAGTGCCTGCTGCGAGCTGGTGAGGATCAGCACCCGATCGGCAGTCGCCTGCGCCCCCCGTTCGAGGTTGAGGTAGTCAGCGATCGCGCTGCGCAGCGCAGGCATGCCCTGTGGCGCACTGTGCTCCAGCGCCTGGGTGCCATATTCCTTGTAAACCTGGCGCTCCAGCTTCTCCCAGGTTGCCAGGGGAAACTGCCGGGTCTCGGCAACCCCCGGTGCGAACGGGCGCGGCCCCTGGAAGTTGTTCACGCCCCCGCTCTGCAGCACGGCCATCGCCCTGCGGCTCAGTTTAGCTGGCTCATCGCAGAGCACCTCGCGTTGGCGCTTGCGCCGCGGCAGGTGCCGCGCGCGTTGCGACACGAAGCTTCCGCTGCCCACCCGACGCTCGATGAAGCCCTCTGCATGCAACTGGCTGTATGCCGCCTCGACGGTATCCCGCGAGACGCCCAGGGAAAGCGCCAGCGGGCGTGAAGCCGGCAGCGACTTGCCGACCGGCAATGCGCCTTCAAGGATCAATTGGCGAATCGCCCTTTGAATCCGCACGTGCAGCGACAACGCCCCATGGGCGGGGTCACTCATCCAGGCTTTGACCGATTGCAACTGTGCATGTTTGAACATTGGTCTGCTTCACGTGCGAAAAGTGGCGGGGCTATTCCGGCCATTCTATCGCTATAAATGCACCTGTTTTCCGAGCATTCCCACATTGAGAGGGGTTCACCATGACAGTTGCACAAACATTGGTTTCGGTTCGCGAGTTGAAGCAGAGCGATTTGCAGCAATGGAGCGCGTATTGGGAGCAGTATCAGGCGTTCTACAAAGTAGAGCTGAGCAAGGCCACGACCGAACTGACCTGGGCCCGTTTCTTCGACCCGGCCGAGCCCGTGCACTGCGCCGTGGCTACGGACGGTGAGCGGGTGCTCGGCTTCGTCCATTATGTGTTCCATCGCTCGACCTGGGGGCGTAACGACTTCTGCTACCTGGAAGACCTGTTCGTTTGCCCGCGCACACGGGGCAAGAAGGTGGGCAAGCAGTTGATCGAGTTTGTGCAGGGCCAGGCGCAGGAAAAGGGTTGTGACCGGCTCTACTGGCATACCCAGGAAACCAACCAGACCGCACAGCGGCTGTACGACTGGATCGCTGAAAAGCCGGGGGTGATCGAATACCGGATGGCGCTGCCTGCCCAAGACAACTGAGGCCAGCAAGAGACGAGATGCGCTCGCAGTGTGAATTGCCCCTGGTTTTATAGACACCTTCAAGCCTCATAATGAGGCCCAAAAAAAGGCTGCCAATTGGCAGCCTTCTTGTTTCTCAGCCCGGACAATCAATCCCAGCTCAAAGCCCCGCCAGTCTGATACTCGATCACACGCGTCTCAAAGAAGTTCTTCTCTTTCTTCAAGTCCATGATCTCGCTCATCCATGGGAACGGGTTGGTGGTGCCTGGGTACTCTTCCTTCAGGCCAATCTGGGTCAGGCGGCGGTTGGCGATGAACTTGAGGTAGTCCTCCATCATCGCGGCGTTCATGCCCAGTACGCCACGCGGCATGGTATCGCGGGCGTATTCGATCTCCAGCTGGGTCCCTTGCAGGATCATCTGGGTCGCTTCTTCCTTCATCGAGGCATCCCACAGGTGCGGGTTCTCGATCTTGATCTGGTTGATCACGTCGATACCGAAGTTCAGGTGCATCGACTCGTCACGCAGGATGTACTGGAACTGCTCGGCAACGCCGGTCATCTTGTTGCGGCGGCCCATCGACAGGATCTGGGTGAAGCCGCAGTAGAAGAAGATGCCTTCCAGTACGCAGTAGTAGGCGATCAGGTTGCGCAGCAGCTCTTTGTCGGTTTCCGGGGTGCCGGTGTTGAATTCCGGGTCGGAGATGGCGCGGGTGTACTTCAGGCCCCAGGCGGCTTTTTTCGCGACCGACGGGATCTCGTGGTACATGTTGAAGATCTCGCCTTCATCCATGCCCAGCGACTCGATGCAGTACTGGTAGGCGTGGGTGTGGATCGCCTCTTCGAAGGCCTGGCGCAGGATGTACTGGCGGCACTCCGGGTTGGTGATCAGGCGGTACACGGCCAGGGCCAGGTTGTTGGCAACCAGGGAGTCGGCGGTGGAGAAGAAGCCCAGGTTGCGCATGACGATGCGGCGCTCGTCTTCGGTCAGGCCGTCCTGGCTCTTCCACAGGGCGATGTCGGCGGTCATGTTGACCTCTTGCGGCATCCAGTGGTTGGCGCAGCCGTCGAGGTACTTCTGCCAGGCCCAGTCGTACTTGAACGGTACCAGCTGGTTGAGGTCGGCGCGGCAGTTGATCATGCGCTTTTCGTCGACCGCAACGCGGGCAGCGGAGCCTTCCAGCTCGGCCAGGCCTTCGGCAACGTCGAGGGCGTCGAGGGCGGCCTTGGCGCGTTTTACGGCTTCGGAGTCAGAAGCGGTAGCAGCACGGGCTTCCAGGGCGGCGGCACCGCCGGCGCTGTCGAGCTTGTCGAGGGTGGCGGCGGCGTTGGCCTGCGCAGGGGTGTTGCCTTTGGCGGCTACTTCGCCGTCTTCGTTGTCGAATTCGTCCCAGCTCAGCATGGTTTGGCTCCTGCTTGAGGGCTGCCCTGAGGCAACCGGTTGGATTTTAAGAATGTGATGCCTGACGCACGGCCGTTACGGCGAATGGACAGCTCGAGAGGCTGACTCTCGTTACATCTGACGTGTGCCTGGCCAGGCCTCGGGGAGGGGCCAGGGACTTGAATAGGTGCCCTTTTCAGAGGGGGCGCAGTATACCGGAATTCGTCTTCGATCGGGACGCGTGTCTGGCGGTCGGGGGTAACTTTTTCGACCGGTTTTAGGTGCGTCCGTTCACGAGGCTTGAATCGGTATTTACGGGGTGGGAGTGTAGCGGCAAAAAGCGTATAGCACTACATATGGGGTGTTTTAATTTTGGTGGCACATTATGTTGTGTTTGGCGCGATTCTTGTAAGAGCGGCCTTGCGTCGCGAAAGGGCTGCGTAGCGGCCCCATCGATACCGCGGCGACGCTAAAATCCTGGGGCCACTGCGCAGATACAAAAATGCCGCAAAGGGGCACCCGTGGGCACCCCTTTTGCGGCATCAGGCCTTACTGGCAGGCTTCGCAGTCAGGCTCGTCGATCGCGCAAGCTTTCGGCACTGGTGCCGGGCCGGCAGCCTGGACCGGGGCGCTGTCGCCACCGCTGGAAACGGCGTTGAGCTTGCCGGTGTTGATGGTCGACTTCTCGGTGCTGGTCGCGGCCAGGGCACGGAGGTAGTAGGTGGTTTTCAGGCCACGGTACCAGGCCATGCGGTAGGTCACGTCCAGCTTCTTGCCCGACGCGCCGGCGATGTACAGGTTCAGCGACTGAGCCTGGTCGATCCACTTCTGGCGACGCGAGGCGGCATCGACGATCCACTTGGTCTCGACTTCGAACGCAGTGGCGTACAGGTCTTTGAGCTCTTGTGGAATACGCTCGATCTGCTGCACCGAACCGTCGTAGTACTTCAGGTCGTTGATCATGACCGAGTCCCACAGGCCGCGGGCCTTCAGGTCGCGGACCAGGTACGGGTTGATCACGGTGAATTCGCCCGACAGGTTCGATTTCACGTACAGGTTCTGGTAGGTCGGCTCGATGGACTGCGATACGCCGGTGATGTTGGCGATGGTCGCGGTCGGCGCGATGGCCATGATGTTCGAGTTACGAATACCTTTTTGTACGCGAGCACGCACCGGTGCCCAGTCCAGGGTCTCGTTCAGGTCGACATCGATGTACTTCTGGCCACGGGCTTCGATCAGGATCTGTTGCGAATCCAGCGGCAGGATGCCCTTGGACCACAGCGAACCCTGGAAGGTCTCGTAGGCGCCACGCTCGTCGGCCAGGTCGCAGGAAGCCTGGATCGCATAGTAGCTGACCGCTTCCATCGACTTGTCGGCGAACTCGACGGCAGCGTCGGAACCGTAGGCGATGTGCTGCAGGTACAGTGCGTCCTGGAAGCCCATGATGCCCAGGCCGACCGGGCGGTGCTTGAGGTTCGAGTTACGCGCTTGCGGCACCGAGTAGTAGTTGATGTCGATCACGTTGTCGAGCATGCGCACGGCGGTGTTCACGGTGCGTTGCAGCTTGGCGGTGTCCAGCTTGCCATCGACAATGTGGTTCGGCAGGTTGATCGAGCCCAGGTTGCAGACCGCGATCTCGTCCTTGTTGGTGTTCAGGGTGATCTCGGTGCACAGGTTCGAGCTGTGGACCACGCCCACGTGCTGCTGCGGCGAACGCAGGTTGCACGGGTCCTTGAAGGTCAGCCATGGGTGGCCGGTCTCGAACAGCATCGACAGCATCTTGCGCCACAGGTCTTTGGCCTGGATGGTCTTGAACACCTTGATCTTGTTGTACTCGGTCAGGGCTTCGTAGTACTCGTAGCGCTCTTCGAAGGCCTTGCCGGTCAGGTCGTGCAGGTCTGGCACTTCCGACGGCGAGAACAGGGTCCACTTGCCGTCATCGAAGACGCGCTTCATGAACAGGTCAGGGATCCAGTTGGCGGTGTTCATGTCGTGGGTACGACGACGGTCATCACCGGTGTTCTTGCGCAGCTCGATGAATTCTTCGATGTCCAGGTGCCAGGTTTCCAGGTAGGCACAGACAGCGCCCTTGCGCTTGCCGCCCTGGTTGACCGCAACGGCGGTGTCGTTGACCACTTTCAGGAAGGGTACGACGCCCTGGGATTTACCGTTGGTGCCCTTGATGTAGGAGCCCAGTGCACGCACAGGGGTCCAGTCGTTGCCCAGGCCACCGGCGAATTTCGACAGCATGGCGTTGTCGTGGATCGCGTGGTAGATGCCCGACAGGTCGTCCGGCACGGTGGTCAGGTAGCAGCTGGACAGCTGCGGGCGCAGGGTACCGGCGTTGAACAGGGTCGGGGTCGAGGCCATGTAGTCGAAGGACGACAACAGGTTGTAGAACTCGATCGCACGGGCTTCTTTTTCTTTCTCTTCCAGCGCCAGGCCCATGGCCACGCGCATGAAGAACACCTGTGGCAGCTCGAAGCGCACGCCATCCTTGTGGATGAAGTAGCGGTCGTACAGGGTCTGCAGGCCCAGGTAGGTGAATTGCTGGTCGCGCTCGTGGTTGATCGCCTTGCCCAGTTTTTCCAGGTCGAAGTCGGCCAGGGCCGGGTTCAGCAGTTCGAACTCGATACCTTTGGCGATGTAGGCGGGCAGGGCCTTGGCGTACAGCTCGGCCATCTCGTGGTGGGTGGCGCTGTCGGCAACGCTGAGGAAGCCCAGGCCTTCGGCACGCAGGGTGTCCATCAGCAGGCGGGCGGTGACGAACGAGTAGTTCGGCTCACGCTCGACCAGGGTACGGGCGGTCATCACCAGGGCGGTGTTGACGTCCTTGATGGCCACGCCGTCGTACAGGTTCTTCAGGGTTTCGCGCTGGATCAGGTCGCCATCGACTTCGGCCAGGCCTTCGCAGGCTTCGCTGATGATGGTGTTCAGGCGCGCCATGTCGAGCGGCGCCATGCTGCCGTCGGCCAGGGTGATGCGGATGCTTGGGTGCGGCTCGACCACAGCGTCGGTGTTGGCGCGGGTGGCGCGCTCTTTCGCGCGCTGGTCGCGGTAGATCACGTAGTCGCGGGCGACTTTCTGCTCACCGGCACGCATCAGGGCCAGTTCGACCTGGTCCTGGATTTCTTCGATGTGGATGGTGCCACCCGATGGCATGCGACGCTTGAACGTGGCGGTGACTTGCTCGGTCAGGCGCGCGACGGTGTCGTGGATGCGCGACGAAGCGGCGGCGGTGCCGCCTTCAACTGCGAGGAACGCCTTGGTGATGGCCACGGTGATCTTGTCGTCGGTGTAGGGGACGACAGTGCCGTTACGCTTGATCACGCGCAGTTGGCCGGGCGCGGTGGCAGCCAGATCCTGGTTGGCATCGGCGGCCTGCGGCACCTGGGCCTGCGGGTTCTCGCGAGTTGTGTCGGTTTGCATGGGTGGGTGTCTCCACAGTTTCTATATTGTACAGGCGCCTTTTGAGCGCCCACCGTTCCGTCCACTTGCTCGATCACCTGGCGGGGGATGCGTCATGCGCGCGCATCCGCCCGCTCGGGCGTACCGACTTCGGGACAGACTCAGGAATAAGGGGCAATAGCTTGCCGCTCCCTGGCCGAAGTCAAAGGCTTTGGGCTGAGCCCAAAAGCTGTTGCAGTTCAGTACTCCGCTGGAGCGGTATGGCTGGTCAGATCACCTGAAGTTCAACCGTAAAATCGAATAATTTGCCGGGTTGACTTTTGTGTGTGATTTTGCACGAACCCCAACATCTAGTGGTTCGCTGCGATCGGGATACAAGATAATGCGGTATTGGGGTCTTTGCAAGGCGAGCGCCTGTGGATAAGTTGTGCGTACTTTGTGGGTATGGCCTGTAGGCCTTGTGCCAAGTGGTTTGCAGTATTTTTCTTTCGCTCGCTGCCCCAAGGCAGAATTTTGAGGGCGCGAACCCTACCACAAAAAACGGTTCAGTCCAGTGGCTTGTGCGGCACCGCTGGCCGGTTGGCAGTACCCGGGGCGGCACGTAGTATCGGCCACAGAACAACAACAATTGCAAAGGCACAGGCCATGGACCAACCCGCACCGCGCATCCTCATCGTTGAAGACGACCAGCGCCTGGCCGAACTCACGGCCGAATACCTCCAGGCCAACGGCTTCGATGTGGCCGTCGAGGGCGATGGTGGCCGCGCCGTGCGGCGAATCGTCGACAGCCAGCCCGACCTGGTGGTGCTCGACCTCATGCTGCCCGGTGAAGACGGCCTGAGCATCTGCCGCCGGGTACGCAGCCAGTACGCGGGCGCGATCCTCATGCTCACCGCCCGCAGCGACGAGCTCGACCAGGTGCAGGGCCTGGACCTGGGCGCCGACGACTATGTCTGCAAACCCGTGCGCCCGCGCTTGCTGCTGGCCCGTATCCAGGCCCTGCTGCGGCGCAGCGAGGCGCCGGAAACCAAGCGCCAGGCCCTGGCCTTTGGTGCGCTGCGCATCGACAACCGCCTGCGCGAAGCCCGGCTGGACGAGCAGCTGATCGACCTGACCGGCGCCGAATTCGACCTGCTCTGGTTGCTGGCCAGCAACGCCGGCCGGGTGCTGTCGCGCGAGCAACTGTTCACCGCCCTGCGCGGTGTCGGCTACGACGGCCAGGACCGCTCCATCGATGTGCGCATCTCCAAGATCCGCCCCAAGATCGGCGACGACCCGATCCACCCACGCCTGATCAAGACCCTGCGCAGCAAGGGCTACCTGTTCGTCGGCGAGGCGCCATGAACAACTCGATCTTTCTGCGCATCTATGGCGGCATGCTCGCCGTGCTGGTGCTGGTGGCGCTGCTCGGTGTGCTCAGCCTGCACCTGGTCAACGAAGTGCGCGCCGCCCAGCACCGCGAGGGCCTGGCCCAGGGCACCTTCAGCCTGATGGCTGACAACCTGGCCGGGCAGAACGAAACCGAACGCAAACGCTCGCTGCTGATGTGGGAGCGCCTGCTCGGGGTGCCGCTGGCGCTGCAGCCGATGTCGGCGCGTACCCTTGATGGCGGCCAGCGTGCCCGGCTGTACCGTGGCCTGGTGGTGGTCGAGAAGACCGGCCCGCACGCCGCCCAGGTGCTGCGCAAGGTCGGCCGCGAGGAGGTGCTGCTGGTGGCCCAGGTGAAGCAGGTCAGCGAGCAACTGGCGCGGGCCACCCTTTATCTGTTGGCCGACGAACTGGTGCGTTACCCGGTCACCGAGCAGCAGCAACGCCTGGCGCAGCTCAAGCAGAGCAAAGGCTTTGGTTTTGACATTGCCCTGCAGCGCCTGGAGCGGGTTGGCCTGGATGACGACCAGCGGCGCCGGGTCGAGGAGGGCGACACGGTCATGGCCCTGGGCAAGGATGGCGATTCGATCCGGGTATTCGCTGGGCTGTCGGGCTCGCCCTGGGTGCTGGAAATCGGCCCGTTGCATCAGTTGAACCCCTATCCGCCGCAACTGCTGATCTTGATCGCCTTCCTTGGGCTGTGCCTGATCGGGCTGGTGGTGTACCTGCTGGTGCGTCAGCTGGAGCGGCGTGTGTCGGGGCTGGAGGTCGCCGCCACGCGTATTGCCCAGGGCAGCCTCGACACGCGGGTACCGGCTGGCGATGCCGACTCGGTCGGGCGCCTGGCTGCGGCATTCAACGGCATGGCCGAGCACTTGCAGCGCTCGCTGACCATGCAGCGCGAGCTGGTGCGGGCAGTGTCCCACGAGCTGCGCACGCCGGTGGCGCGGCTGCGTTTTGGCCTGGAGATGATAGAGACCGCGAGCACTGAGCAGGCCCGTGCCAAACACTTGGCAGGCATGGATGGCGACATCCAGGACCTGGACAAGCTGGTCGATGAAATGCTGACCTACGCACGCCTTGAGCAAGGCGCACCGGCCCTGAAATTCCAGCGGGTTGACCTGGATGCGTTGCTGGACCGGGTAATCGAGGAGCTGGCGCCGCTGCGCGCTGAAATCAAGGTGGTGCGCGGCGCATGCCAAGGCGATGAAAGCGATGGCGCCTGGGTCGAAGCCGAGCCGCGCTACCTGCACCGGGCCCTGCAAAACCTGGTGAGCAATGCTATGCGCCATGCCGAGGCCGAGGTGCGCCTGAGCTACCAGCTGGGCCAGCAACGCTGCCGGGTCGACGTGGAAGACGACGGCCCGGGTATCCCGGAAGGGGTCTGGGACCGCATCTTCACACCCTTCACCCGGCTCGACGACAGCCGCACCCGTGCGTCGGGCGGGCATGGCCTGGGCCTGTCGATCGTTCGGCGGATCATCTACTGGCACGCAGGCCGGGCCACGGTAGGGCGCAGCGAAACCCTCGGCGGTGCCTGCTTCAGCCTGAGCTGGCCGCGGGCACAGGCGCCGCTGTAGGGCTCAGACGCTGATCAGGCTGAGCAGGTGGCCATCCTGAAGGCAGAACTGGCCTTGCAGCTCGGTGCCCTGCTGCCACTCGGCCGATAGATCGGTGAGCAGGCGCAGGCGGGCCAGGCCCTCGGCCGACCATTCCAGCACCTCGGCGTGCTCGAAATAGAAACGCTGGCGGGTCAGCGGGTAGAGGGTCTTGAACAGGCTTTCCTTGAGCGAGAAGGTCAGGGTCACTGCCAGGCCGAGCTGGCGGCGGTCCAGGCGCTCTATTTCGGCGGGCGTGAGGATTTCCGCCAGCAGGCGCTCGGCGCGTTCGTCATCCAGCAGCGCTTCCTGGTCCAGGCCCAGGCCGCGGCAACTGCCCTGGTCGGCGACCACGGCGGCGGCCCAGCCTTGGCCGTGGGTGATCGAGCCGTGAATGCCGGCGGGCCAGATGGGCGAGCGGTCTTCATGGCTGGCTGGCACGTAGTTGCGGCCGTCCAGGCGTTGCAGCGCGGCGCGGGCGCAGACACGGCCGGCCAGGTACTCGGCCTGGCGCTTGGCCACCGAGCGTTGCAGGCTGGCGCTGGGGACGATGCCGGCACGCTGGAAGTCGTCGGCAGCCAGGCGGGCGGGGTCGAAGGCGCAACTGACCAGCACCGCACCTGGCAGCGGGCGGGGCAGGGGCCAGTGGTGCTGAAGCGGGGCGCAGCAGATGGGGAGTGTGTTCATGGGGGGTATTGTGCCAGCCGTAGCGGCTGTGGGGGAGGTGGGCGCGTCGGGGGCGCTTGCGCCCCCAGCGATCATTACTGGAACGCCTTCTTGAAGAACGCCTGCATATCCTTCCACGAGCTGTCATCAGCCGCTTTGTTGTAACCAATGTCCGGCCCGCCATGCGCGCCATGGCTCAAGCGGTCGGCATCCGGATTGGTAAACCCATGCTTGGCATCAGGAATACTGACGAACTGGTAATTGACCTTGGCCGCGTCCATTTCCGCCTTGAACGCTGCCACCTGCTCCTCGGTCACCATGCTGTCTGCCGCGCCGTGCTCGACCAGTATGTCGGCCCTGACCACGCCGGGCTTGGCCGGCGTTTGTGTGGCCAATGCCCCATGGAAACTCACCACGCCGTCCAGCTTCTCACCCCGGCGCGCCGCATCGAGCACCACCTTGCCGCCAAAGCAGTAACCCACGGCGCCCAATTGGTGCTTGTTCACGTTCGGCTGCTTTTTCAGCAACTCAAGGCCTGCGTCGAAGCGCGCGGCCGCCGCTGCCGGGTCTTTCATTGCCTCGGCCATGAATGCCTGGGCATCCTGCGGATGCTCGGTGTGCTTGCCATCGCCGTACATGTCGATGGCCAGCGCTTTATAGCCCAGGGCCGCCAGGTCGCGGGCGCGGCGCTTGGCATAGTCGTTCAGGCCCCACCATTCATGCACCACGACGATGCCCGGGCGCTTGTCGTCCAGCGCATCGTCATAGGCGTAGTAGCCGACAAAGCGCTTGCCTTCGTCGTCCTGGTAGGGGATATCGCGGGTCACCACTTGCGCCTGGGCAAGGGCGGCGCTGCACATCAGGGTCAAGGCCAGCAGGGCACGCATGTTCACTACTCCTTGTTCATCGCAAACGGTTCGTTCAGCCGCGGTTCAGCCAGGGTTCAGTCACGGTTCAGGGTGCCCTCCTTACTCTAGCTTCCAGACCGAAACAGCGCATCCAACTGGAGTACGAAGCCATGAAATCCTTCAACACCCTGCTCGCTGCCATGGCCGTTTGCGCCGCTGGCATCACCACCGTCCAGGCCGCCGATGACAACTTCGCCAGCCTGACCTACGGCCAGACCAGCGACAAAGTCCGCAAGTCCGGCCTGCTGCAGCGCAACACCGATAACCTGAACGCCGACGGCATCATCGGCAAGGACGACACCTGGGGTGTGCGTCTGGGTAAAATCAATGACCAGGGTCGCTACTACATGACCTACGACAACGTCTCGGGCGACCACAGCGGCCTCAAGCTGCGCCAGGAAAACCTGCTGGGCAGCTATGACCTGTTCCTGCCGGTGGGCGACACCACCAAGCTGTTCGGCGGTGGCAGCCTGGGCATGACCAAGCTGACCCAGGATTCGCCAGGTGCCAGCCGTGATACCGACTACGGCTACGCGGTCGGCCTGCAGGCCGGTGTGATCCAGGAGATTACCGACAAGGCGTCGGTGGAACTGGGCTACCGTTACCTGCGCACCAATGCCGCGACCGAAGTCGGCCAAAGCGGTGGGCCCAAGGACGGCACCCTGCGCCTGACCAGCAGTGCACAGACGTATCTGTCGGCCAACTACAAGTTCTGAGGTAGTTGTTATCCTGTACTGCCCTGTGCGCGGGTAACCCGCGCACAGGGCAGTACAGGCCATAAAAAAGGAGCTGCACATGAAACTGCTGGTGGTCGAGGACGAAGCCCTGCTTCGCCATCACCTCTACACGCGCCTGGGCGAAAGCGGCCATGTGGTCGAGGCGGTGGCCGATGCCGAAGAAGCGCTGTACCAGGCCGAGCAGTACCACTTCGACCTGGCCGTGATCGACCTGGGCCTGCCGGGCATGAGCGGCCTCGAACTCATTGGTCGCCTGCGCAGCCAGGACAAGACCTTCCCCATTCTCATCCTCACCGCCCGTGGCAACTGGCAGGACAAGGTCGAAGGCCTGGCCGCCGGTGCCGACGACTACCTGGTCAAGCCTTTCCAGTTCGAAGAGCTCGAAGCGCGCCTCAACGCCCTGCTGCGCCGCTCCAGCGGTTTCACCCAGTCGACCATCGCCGCAGGGCCACTGGTACTCGACCTCAACCGCAAGCAGGCGACCCTGGACGATCAGCCCCTGGCCCTGACCGCCTACGAATACCGCATCCTCGAATACCTCATGCGCCATCACCAACAGGTGGTGGCCAAGGACCGCCTGATGGAGCAGTTGTACCCGGGCGATGAGGAGCGTGACCCCAATGTCATCGAAGTGCTGGTCGGGCGCCTGCGCCGCAAGCTCGAGGGTGAACGAGGTTTCAAGCCCATCGACACGGTACGCGGCCTGGGTTACCTGTTCACCGAGCGCTGCCGATGATCCGTTCCCTGCGGGTGCGCCTGATGCTGGCGGCCGCAGTGCTGGCGCTGCTGTTCATGCTGGCCCTGCTGCCTGCCTTGCAGAAGGCCTTCAGCCTTGCCCTGCAGGAATCCATCGAGCAACGCCTGGCCTCGGACGTGACCACGTTGATCTCCGCAGCGCGCATCGAACACGGCCAGTTGCAGATGCCGACACTGTTGCCGGATGAGCGCTACAACCTGCCGTACACCGGCCTGCTTGGTTATATCTTCGACCGTGAAGGCCACCTGGTGTGGCAGTCGCGGGCCACCGCAGACCAGAACGTCAACTACCGGCCGCGCTACGACGGGCGTGGCAACGAGTTCGCCCGCATCCACCAAGGCGATGGCGAAGAGTTCTTCGTCTATGACGTCGAAATAAAACTGCTCGGCGGCCAGAGTGCGGCCTACAGCATCGTTGCGCTGCAACCGGTTCGCGAGTACCAGCATACCCTCGATGGCCTGCGTGAAAAGCTCTACCTGGGCTTTGGCGCAGCCCTGCTGGCGCTGCTGGTACTGCTGTGGGCCGGCCTGACCTGGGGCCTGCGTTCGCTGCGGCGGCTGAGCCGGGAGCTGGACGAGGTCGAGGCTGGCGCGCGTGACGGGTTGAGCCGCGAGCACCCGCGTGAACTGCTGCGCCTGACCGGTTCGTTGAACCGCCTGCTGCACAGCGAGCGTGAACAACGCCAGCGCTACCGAGACTCGCTGGATGACCTGGCGCATAGCCTCAAGACACCGCTGGCGGTGTTGCAGGGGGTGGGCGAGAGCCTGCGCCAGCGCAGTGGCGAGCGCGAGCAGGCACGGGTGCTGCAAAGCCAGATCGAGCGCATGAGCCAGCAGATCGACTATCAACTGCAGCGCGCCAGTTTGCGCAAGAGCGGCCTGGTGCGCCACAGCGTGCACCTCAAACCGTTGCTCGACAGCTTGTGCAGCACGCTGGACAAGGTCTATCGGGACAAGCGCGTCAGCGTGCTGCTGGAAATACCCGAGGCCGCGCAGGTGCCGATGGAGCAGGGGGCCTTGCTGGAACTGCTCGGCAACCTGCTGGAGAACGCCTACCGGTTGAGCCTGGGCCAGGTGCGGGTGAGCCTGGAACAAGCGCCAGGCCAACTGACCCTGTGCATCGAGGACGATGGGCCCGGGGTGCCGGCCGATCAGCGCGAGCGCATTCTTGAGCGCGGCGAGCGGCTGGACAGCCAACACCCGGGGCAGGGCATCGGCCTGGCGGTGGTCAAGGATATCGTCGACAGCTATGACGCCAGCTTGAGCCTGGGGGATTCGCCACTGGGCGGCGCGGCGTTCCGGGTCACCTTCAGGCTGGATTGACCTGCGGCCAGGGGCAGCCCTTTCACGGGGGAACCCATAGCGGGCGGATTCCCGCCATCATCCCCTGTACAAATTCCGCCACCGGGCGGATATCCGCCAGCCTTCCTCAGCATTTTCGCCCTGTCGTTGGGCAGTGACCCCTAGCAAACAGTGCCTTTGCACCCTTCATGGGCATTTTGGCATTGCCCTTGCTATTGATCCTGGCAGAGGCCTGCAAAGGCAACTCGAACACAACGACAAATCCCTCCAAGTGCAGGAGGGTTAGCGATTCAGGTGCCCTCACCCTGGGAAGGGTGAAAACCGGCACACTTGAGGAAATTAGCCATGACGACACGTCAGCCGCTGTACAAATCCCTGTATATCCAGGTGTTGGTCGCCATCACCATTGGCATCCTGCTCGGCCACTTCTATCCTGAAACCGGTGTCGCCCTCAAACCGCTGGGTGACGGGTTCGTCAAACTGATCAAGATGGTCATCGCTCCCATCATTTTCTGCACCGTGGTCAGTGGCATCGCTGGCATGCAGAGCATGAAGTCGGTAGGCAAGACCGGCGGCTACGCGCTCCTGTACTTTGAAATCGTCTCCACCATCGCCCTGATCATCGGCCTCGTCGTCGTCAACGTGGTCAAGCCGGGCGCTGGCATGCACATCGACGTCACCACCCTGAACGCCAGCAGCGTGGCCGCTTACGCCGCCGCCGGCGCGCAGCAGACCACCGTTGGCTTCCTGCTCAACATCATCCCCAACACCGTGGTCGGTGCCTTCGCCAACGGCGACATCCTGCAAGTGCTGATGTTCTCGGTGATCTTCGGCTTCGCTCTGCATCGCCTGGGCAGCTACGGCAAGCCGGTGCTGGACCTGATCGACCGCTTCGCCCATGTCATGTTCAACATCATCAACATGATCATGAAGCTGGCCCCGATCGGTGCCTTCGGTGCCATGGCCTTCACCATCGGCCAGTACGGCGTGGGTTCGCTGGTGCAGTTGGGCTACCTGATGGCCTGCTTCTACGTGACCTGCCTGCTGTTCGTCCTGGTGGTGCTCGGTGGTATCTGCCGCGCCCACGGCTTCAGCGTCATCAAGCTGATCCGCTACATCCGTGAAGAGCTGATGATCGTGCTGGGCACATCCTCCTCCGAGTCCGCCTTGCCACGCATGCTGGCCAAGATGGAGCGCCTGGGTGCCAAGAAATCCGTGGTTGGCCTGGTCATCCCGACCGGTTACTCGTTCAACCTCGACGGTACTTCGATCTACCTGACCATGGCCGCTGTGTTCATCGCCCAGGCGACTGACACCACCATGGACATCACCCACCAGATCACCCTGCTGCTGGTGCTGCTGGTGGCCTCCAAAGGCGCTGCTGGCGTAACCGGTTCGGGCTTCATCGTACTGGCCGCTACGTTGTCTGCTGTTGGCCACCTGCCGGTTGCCGGCCTGGCGCTGATCCTCGGCATCGACCGCTTCATGTCCGAAGCCCGCGCCCTGACCAACCTGGTCGGCAACGCCGTCGCTACCGTGGTCGTGGCCAAGTGGGTCAACGAAATGGACGACGACAAGCTGGCCTCGGAACTGGCTTCCGGTGGCGCCCCGCTGGAAGATACCCGCCCGACCGATGACCTCGGCGTGGCCGAAGGACCGGCTCGCTGATCGCGCAACTGAAATGAAAAAGGCGACCTTCGGGTCGCCTTTTTCGTGGGGGTCGATCAGCAGTCCTGGACCACTTCCAGTACCCGGATCAGCGTGGGCTGCGGATAATGCCAGCGCACCTGCACATCCCAGAACTTCACCCCGTACACCCGCTCCGCAGGTGGCACCTGATACGCCGGCCGCGGGTCTTGCCCCAGGCACTGCTCGATCAGTTCCACCAGCGGCTCACCCAGGCGCAGTGCATGCGCGCGGGCCTGGGGCAGGGCATTGTCGTGCCACTGCACGGCGATTGCGTCAGGCGCTTCGCTGGCCATCAGGTTGCTGGCGCCGGCAACACTGTCGGCGTACGGTACGTAGGGCTTGATATCCAGCACCGGGGTGCCATCGAGCAAGTCGATCCCGGACAGCAGCAGGCGCCCAGGCTCAACGCCCTCCAGGCGTACCACCGACTGGCCGATACCGTTGGGCCTGTGGGTGGCGCGGGTGGCGAACACCCCCATGCTCTTGTTGCCGCCAAGGCGGGGTGGTCGCACTTTCAGGCGTGGTTTGTCTTCCAGGGCCTGGTGAAACAGAAACAACAACCACACATGGCTGACCTGTTCTAGCCCCGCCACTGCATCACCCTGGTCGAACGGCGGCAGCAACTCCAGCACACCACGCGCGGCCGGTGCCAACTGCGGCTGGCGCGGGATGGCGAACTTTTCCTTGAAGCACGAGCGGACGATGCCGACCGGTGAAACCGTATGCTGCATGGCCACTCAGCCGCGCACGCGCAGGGTCAGGCCCTTGAGGAAGTTGCGCAGCAACTGGTCGCCACACGGGCGGTAGTTGTCATGGCCGACTTTGCGGAACAAGGCGCTGAGTTCGGGCTTGGAGACCGGGAAGTTGACCGACTTGAGGATCACATGCAGGTCTTCTTCCTTGAGCTCGAACGCCACCCGCAGTTTTTTCAGGATGGTATTGTTGGTCACTGGCAGTTCGACCGGCTGGGCCGGGCGGCTGTCGTCCTTGCCACGACGGTGAATCACCAGGCCATCCAGAAAGTGCGCCATGACCGGGTCAGGGCAGCGCACGAAGCCTGGCTCTTCCTCTTTCTTGAGGTAGCTGGCCAAGGTCTCGGCGCTGACCTCCAGGCCAGACAGCTTGATGATGCCCACCATCTTGGCATCATTGATCTTGAGCATGTAGCGCAGGCTGCGCAGTACATCGTTGTGGTTCATTTGACTCGAATCCTGTTCTGAGCCGTGCCCTCTGGCGCGGCGGTATTGCTTAGAAACGTTCGCTGGCGGCCATGTAGCGCCACTGTGCCAGTGGCAGCTTGCCCATGGACACACCGCCCAGCCGAATGCGGCGCATGCTGATGATCTGCAGGCGCAGGCTGGCGCACAGCTCGGAGATCTGCCCCGGTTGCGGGTTTTTCAAGGCCAGGCGCAGGTGGGTTTCGTTCTGCCAGCTGGCTTTGGCCTTGGGCAGTTCACGGTCGTTGCGCATGATGCCGCGGGCCAAGCGCTCCAGCGCCTGTGGCGTGGCTTCGCCGCTTACTTCGATGATGTATTCCTGCTCCAGGCGACGCAGGTCGGCGTCGATCTTGCGGGCAACCCGCCAATCCTGGGTGAACACCTGCAGGCCGCTGGCGCCGCGCTCCAGCGGGGCAATGCAGGACAGCTTGGTGAAGTGCCCATGCAATGGCCGTACGCCTTCACGGTGCGCCTCGCTGAGGCTGTCCATGGTCATGCTGATACGCGCCGACTCGGTGTCCAGGCCAGCAGGCTGGTTGAGCAGCAGGGTGACGGGCTCAAGGCTGTCGGCACGCGCGCCAGGCAGCAGCGCGACCTGCTGGCCGTCGACCTTGAACTGCGGCTGCTCGACCACCACGCCATCGACCGTGACCCAGCCGCCTTCGATATACAGCTCGGCTTCGCGGCGGGAGCAGCCGAACTGCTCGATAAGGCGTTTGGACAGGCGGACGGGCTCAGACATGACGGTGATTCGCAAAGGCAGGGAAAGGCCGCCATTGTACCTGCCTGAACGGTCGAGGGGCTGGGAATCTGTGTCATTTACGCCGTTTTGGCGAGACAACACGGCAGGCGCTCAGGCCCCTGCGCGGATCAGCCGCAGGTGCAGCAAGGGGTAGGGCTGCCCCAGCCCATCGGTCTGCGAGCGGCCGACCACCTCGAAGCCTTCGTGCAGATAGAACCCCAGGGCCTGCGGGTTCTGCTCGTTGACGTCCAGGCGTTCGGCATTCAGTTCGTCGATGGCGTAGCGCAGCAGCCGCTTGCCAATGCCCATGCCACGGCAGGCGGGCGCGACGAACAGCATGTCGACCTGCCTGTTGGACACGCCGGCAAAGCCCTGTATGCGTTGCTGGCTGTCCTTGCTGCAAATCAGCATCACTGCGTCCAGGTAACGGCGCAGTACATGCTCGCGAAGCAGGACGATATAGGCATCAGGCAGGAAGTCATGGGTCGCGCGCACCGAGTCCTCCCAGACCTGGGTCAGCTCGGGGTAGTCGCTAAGATGAGGGGTTTGTAGCGTCGATACCTGGCGCATCCGTGTATTCCTCCTGGGGACTGAGGAAAACATAGATGCAAAAACCAGAGGGGGCCTGGCGGATGTGGAGGCTGCAACGCAGCCCCCGGCATTTCACACCGATAGGCCGATCAGACAGGCTCAGCCCACATGTCGTATTCGTCGGCATCCACCACCCGGCAACGCACTTTGTCGCCTGGCTTGAAGCCGTGGTCGCCATCGATGAACACGCTGCCGTCGATTTCCGGCGCGTCGAAGAAGCTGCGGCCCACCGAACCTTGCTCTTCGACTTCGTCGATCAGCACTTCGATCTCCTTGCCGATGCGCAGTTGCAGGCGGGCGCTGCTGATGGCCTGCTGATGGGCCATGAAGCGGTCCCAACGGTCCTGCTTGACCTCATCCGGTACTTCATCAAGGCCCAGGTCATTGGCCGGGGCACCTTCGACAGGCGAGTACTGGAAGCAGCCGACACGGTCGAGCTGGGCTTCGGTCAGCCAGTCGAGCAGGTACTGGAAGTCTTCTTCGGTTTCGCCAGGGAAGCCGACGATGAAAGTCGAACGGATCACCAGCTCAGGGCACTGCTCGCGCCAGTTCTTGATGCGCGCCAGGGTACGGTCTTCGAAGGCCGGGCGCTTCATCGACTTGAGCACCTTGGGGCTGGCGTGCTGGAACGGGATGTCCAGGTACGGCAGGATCTTGCCGGCGGCCATCAGCGGGATCACGTCGTCGACGTTCGGGTACGGGTATACATAGTGCAGGCGCACCCAGGCGCCCAGGCTGCTCAGCGCTTCGCACAGCTCGAGCATGCGGGTCTTGACCGGGCGGCCGTTCCAGAAGTCGGTCTTGTACTTGACGTCGACCCCGTAGGCGCTGGTGTCCTGGGAAATCACCAGGATCTCCTTGACGCCGGCCTTGACCAGGCGCTCGGCCTCGCTCAGCACTTCGCCAACCGGGCGGCTGACCAGCTTGCCGCGCATCGACGGGATGATGCAGAAGCTGCAGCTGTGGTTGCAGCCTTCGGAAATCTTCAGGTAAGCATAGTGGCGCGGGGTCAGCTTGACGCCCTGCGGCGGCACCAGGTCGATCAGCGGGTTGTGGTCCTGGCGCGGTGGCACTACCTGGTGCACGGCGTTGACCACTTGCTCGTACTGCTGCGGGCCGGTCACCGACAACACGCTTGGGTGCACATCGCGGATGCTGCCTTCCTCGACACCCATGCAGCCGGTGACGATGACCTTGCCGTTTTCCTTGATGGCTTCACCGATCACTTCAAGCGACTCGGCCTTGGCGCTGTCGATGAAGCCGCAGGTGTTGACCACCACCACGTCGGCGTCCTCGTAGGTAGGCACGACTTCATAACCTTCCATGCGCAGCTGAGTCAGAATGCGCTCGGAATCGACCAGGGCTTTTGGGCAACCCAGGCTTACGAAACCTACCTTGGGAGTGGCGGGAGTGGTGGACATGACTAACCTCGGTATTGAATGCAGGTCGCCCGGCCGGAAACGGGGGCGATCTTGACGGGCGCTTATTGGCGCCTCTGATCAAAAAGTGCGCAATTCTAGCGAGCGCAAGGTCACTTGACTAGCAGAAATGCGACGAACGCTGCGCTGCACGGCAGTCCAGCACTGCGACTTCGACCAGTCGCGCATTAGCACGCCATGAATGACTTGTTAATGCTTATTGAATACTTATAATTCGCTTATAGAGAACGGGGCGGATATGAACTCGATCAATTGGTCGCGCAAAGCGGTGAAGCAGCTAAGTACGGCTACAGGCTCCGGGTCGGGAACTACCGCATCCTCTTCGACTGGGACGGTGGCGTGAAGATTGTCAACATCGAGGAGGTTAAAAGGCGCGATGAACACACCTACTAATGTACAGATTATCAATGGGGCGGATGGCCGCCCTGCCTTCGTCGTGTTGCCTTATGCCGACTACATTGCCAGCCGTCCTCAGGAGGATCTGGTCCCTAATGAGGTCGTGGGGTATATGGTCAAAGAGGGGCTGACTGCCATAGCCGCGTGGCGCAGGCATCTGGATATGACTCAGGCGGAAGTTGCGCAACGGCTGGGCATTTCCCAGTCTGCGTATGCCCAGCAAGAGGCCGCAGAGCGGCCGCGCAAGGCTACTCGCGAAAAGATCGCAGCAGCGCTTGGCATTCCCACGCAGTCGCTGGATCTATAAGGCCTAACACTCCAGGCGCTTTGCCCTCGCCAGCGTTACGAGAAGAAATGTGACGAACGCTGCGCTATGCTCCGGCCGTTGCGCCCGGGCATCTGCCATGCCCTGGCGTGGGGGTGAATTCTATGGGCCGAGAGGGCCGTCTGCGGGAGTGGTCGATGGTTCAGGCAAGCAGTCATGCCGAAGGCGGGCAAGCGGGGAAGCAGGGCGCGACACGGTCGCTGGGCCTGCTCGTGGCGGCAGTCGGGGTGGTCTATGGCGATATCGGCACCAGCCCGTTGTATACGCTCAAAGAAGTCTTTACCGGTGGCTATGGCGTGCCGGTCAACCATGATGGCGTGCTGGGGATCCTGTCGCTGATCCTCTGGTCACTGCTGTGGGTGGTCTCGTTCAAATACGTGATGTTCATCCTGCGCGCCGACAACCAGGGCGAGGGCGGCACCATGGCGCTAACCGCGCTGGCGCGGCGGGCCACTGCGGCCCACCCGCGGCTGCGTAGCTTGATGGTCATCTGCGGGTTGATCGGCGCTTCGCTGTTCTATGGCGACAGCATGATCACCCCGGCCGTGTCGGTGCTGTCGGCTGTCGAGGGCATGGGCCTGGCCTTCGACGGTATCGATCACTGGGTGGTACCTATTTCGCTGGTGGTGCTGGTGGCGCTGTTTCTGGTGCAGAAGCATGGCACCGAGAAGATCGGCAAGCTGTTTGGCCCGATCATGGTGGCCTGGTTCGTGGTGCTCGGGGCATTGGGGGTGCATGGCATCTCGCAGAGCCCGGAAGTGCTCAGGGCGTTCAACCCAGGCTGGGCGGTGAACTTCTTCATCGTCCACCCCGGCATGGGCGTGGCCATTCTCGGCGCCGTGGTGCTGGCTCTGACCGGTGCCGAGGCGCTGTACGCCGACATGGGCCACTTCGGCCGTAAACCCATCGCCCGCGCGTGGTTCGCCC
The DNA here is from genome assembly GCF_051123555.1 of Pseudomonas sp. NFX1. Classification (NCBI taxonomy): domain Bacteria; kingdom Pseudomonadati; phylum Pseudomonadota; class Gammaproteobacteria; order Pseudomonadales; family Pseudomonadaceae; genus Pseudomonas; species Pseudomonas sp. NFX1. The sequence continues at coordinate 43,284 of NZ_CP169366.1, forward strand.
TGGTGTTGCCGGCGCTGGTGCTCAACTATTTCGGCCAGGGCGCAATGCTGCTGCAGAACCCGGAGGCGGCCCGCAACCCCTTCTACCTGCTGGCACCTTCGTGGGCGCTGTTGCCGCTGGTGGGGTTGGCGACCATGGCCACGGTGATCGCTTCGCAAGCCGTGATTTCCGGGGCGTTCTCCCTGACCCGCCAGGCCATCCAGCTTGGCTACATTCCGCGCATGCACATCCAGCACACGTCCAGCGATGAGCAGGGGCAGATCTACATCGGTGCGGTGAACTGGACGCTGATGGTCGGTGTGGTGTTGCTGGTCATCGGTTTCGAATCTTCCGGCGCCCTGGCGGCGGCCTATGGGGTGGCGGTCACCGGCACCATGTTGATGACCACGATTCTGGTGTCGGCGGTGATGTTGCTGCTTTGGAAGTGGCCTCCGGTGCTGGCGGTGCCGATTCTGCTGGGCTTTCTCTTCGTCGATGGGCTGTTCTTCGCCGCCAACGTGCCCAAGATCGTGCAGGGCGGGGCCTTCCCGGTACTGGCAGGTGGTGTGCTGTATCTGTTGATGAGTACCTGGAAGCGCGGCAAGCAGATCCTCGTCGAGCGCATCGATGAAGGGGCGCTGCCGCTGCCGGTGTTCATCAGCAGCATCCGCATACAGCCGCCGCACCGGGTTGAAGGTACTGCCGTGTTCCTGACTGCACGGCCGGACGCCGTACCCCATGCGCTGCTGCACAACATGTTGCACAACCAGGTGCTGCATAGCCAGGTGGTGCTGCTGACGGTGGTGAGCGAGGACCGGCCACGGGTGCCGGAGCAGGAGCGCTTCGAGGTGGAAGCCTATGGCGACGGGTTCTTCCGTGTGCTGTTGCACTTTGGCTTCATGGACGAGCCGGACGTGCCGGCGGCCCTGAAGCTGTGCCATCTGGAGGATCTGGACTTCAGCCCGATGCGCACCACCTACTTCCTCAGCCGCGAAACGGTGATTGCTTCGCGGCTGGAGGGTATGTCGCGCTGGCGTGGCAACCTGTTTGCGTTCTTGCTCAAGAATGCCAACGGTAACCTGCGGTTCTTCAATCTGCCGTTGAACCGGGTGATCGAGTTGGGCACCCAGGTCGAGATCTGAATGGGTGCCTGATCTGCGTAGAGGGTTGGGCGTGGCTCAATTCTGCTCGGCCACGCTCGACTTGCCCTGGCGCGTCTCGATCTCACCGATCAGGCGCTTGGCCAGGGCCGGGTAGTTCTCGTCGAAGTGGTGCCCACCCGGCAGCTTCAGGCGCTCGCCCACCGCCGTCTTCTCGGTGCAGCCGCTCTCGTCGGTCTCTTCCACGCCATACACACACACCACTTTGGACGCCGGCAGCCGGGCCATTTCCGGCCCGGTTGGCGCCTCTTGGCCTTCTTTGCCCAGCCAGCCTTCCACCTCGATCTCGAAGCTGCCGCTACGGGCGAAGGCCAGTAGCATCACCGCGTCGATACGCTGCTGATCCTCGGCCGGCAAGCGGTTGTAGATCGCCGGCAGCACGTCGGCGCCAAACGAGTAGCCGGTCAATACAAAGCGCTTGGTTCCCCATTTCTGGCGGTAGTGCTGCATCAGTTCCGACAGGTCTGCGGCGCTCTGCTCGGGGGTCTTGTGTTGCCAGTAATAACGCAGCGTGTCGATGCCGACCACCGGGTAGCCCAGCTTGGCCATTTCCCCGGCCACGTCGCGGTCCAGGTCGCGCCAGCCGCCATCCCCGGAGAGGAACAGGGTGACGGTGTCGGTAGTTTGCCCTGCCGGCACCTCGACCACCGGAATGGCCAGGGCGTTGCCGTCGTGGCCGACCAGGGCTTGGGTCAGCTGTGACTTGAGCACCTGCGGCAAATGGATGTCGTAATCGCTGATGCTGGTTTCGGCGTTGGCCTGGTCGCGCACGAAGGCTGCGCTGGCGTCATCCGGGTTGTCGTTCCAGGCGACGTTCCAGTGGCCATGGGGCGCCGCTTTGGGTAGCGCGGCCTGGCAGCCGGGTTGCTCCAGGCTGAAGTCCACGGAAATGGCCCGCGCCTTGTCGTCGGTCTGTGCCGCCAGCCAGCGCCAGGCCTGCGCCGCGCCTGGGCCGATACCGGCCACCAGGGTCGGTTTTTCGGACAGCTGGGTCACCGCCAGGTCCAGCGCTTGTTGCTGCCGGGTGCAGTCGTTGGGTGGCAGGATCACCTGCACCAGTTGCGCTTCCCCAGCCTGGCTCAGGTCCAGCAACTGCTTGTCGGTCAGGGCCTGGTCCTGAGGGACGCCGATGGCGACCCGGGCCTTGGCGTGCACGCCCGGGGTCACGCGGGTGATGCTGAGGTTGTTGAGGGACAGCTGTTCGAGGTGCGCCTCAGGCGCAGGGCGCGTCCATAGCCAGAAGGCCACGGCACCGCCCAGGGCGGCCAGCAGCAGTGGAATCGCCAGGTAGAGCCAATAGCGTCGGATCATCAGCGTTTCACCAATCCAGTCAGGCCGCCAGCGATGAGGGCGGCAGTGTCGGCCAGTGCCACCAGCGGGTCGAGCCCCGCCGGCACGGCCATGTAACGGGGTTCCCAGTCCGGTTGGAATTTGTCCTTGAAGCGTCGAAGCCCCTGGAAGTTGTAGAGCTGTTCGCCACGGCGGAACACCATTGAACCCAGGCGCTGGGTCAAGGGCGCGCCGCGCCGTGGCTGCAGCCCGGACAGCGGGACCATGCCCAGGCTGAAGCGGGCGTAGTCGTGGCTTTTGTAGTGCAGGATGAGCCCTATCATCATGAACTCCATGGTCAGCTTCGGAGCTTCAGGGTGAGCCCGCATCAGGTCGAGGCTGGCCAGCTCGCGGCCGTGGGTTTCCAACAGGTTGGCAAAGGCCACCGGCCGGCCCTGGAAGCGAATCAGGGCGATGCGAAAGTGCTGCAGGTACTCGGGGCTGAAGCGACCGAGCGAGAAGCCTTTCTCGCGCACGTTCTTGCCACCCAGCCAGGCATCGGAGATTTCCTTGAGCGCTATCAGTGGCGCGTGACCGGGTTCGTGGATTTCCAGGCTGAGGCCGTCACGGCCACCGCGGTTCCAGGTGTAGCGCAGGTCTTTCATCTCCTTGCCCTTGGCTTCGAGGTCGAAGCGGCGCAGGTCGACCCGGGCCTCCTCGCCAAGTTTCAGCGCGGTCAGGCCAATGTCCATGTAGAACGGCAGGTTCTCCGCGCGGACCTGATAAAACACCGGCCTGGCGTGGTGCAGATCGCACAGGTCGCGGAACTGCCAGATCATCTCGGCGCGCTCCTGGGCGGGGCCGATCGGGTCATACAAGGCCACCAGGCTGCGACCGCGACGGGCGTACATAAGGAAGGCGTTGTCGCGCGGGTGGAACAGCAAAGCCTTGTCGCCGGTCAGGGCCAGGCCGCCATCGGGCTGGTCGGATGCCAGCAGGATGCGGTTGGCGCGTTGCAGTTCTGCGTCGTCAGGCAGGTGGATGACCGGCGGTGCGGTGCGCAGCAGCCAGGTCAGGGCGACAGCCACCAGCAGCACGGCGCTGCCCATGGCGGCGCGCAGGCCCCGCGGTGCATCGGCATCCAGGGTGAACTGCCACCACAGCTGGTGGCTGTAGGGCACATCCTGGTAGGCGAACAGCAGCAGCCATACCGAGGCCCCGACCACGCAGGCGCTGGCCACCAGAAACACCGGAGAGAAGGGCAGTTCCAGCAGGCGGCTGGGGCGGTAGAACGAACGGCGGAACAGGGCCAGCAGCGCGGCGGTGAACGTCAGCAGGCAGGCTTCTTCCCAGTCGAAGCCCTTGAGCAATGACAACAATGCGCCGACCAGCAGCAAGGTGGTGGTCAGCAGCCAGGCTGCGGACAGGCGCCGGCGCAAGCCTTGGGCCAGCAGCAGGCACAGCACGCCGATCAGGCTGGCGCCGAAGTGCGAAGCATCGATCAGGCGGTGGGGGACCAGAAAGCCCATGTGTTCCAGGCGCGTGTCGATCTCGGGCGTGGCCCCCGAGAACAGCAGCACCACCCCGGACAGAAACACCAGAATCGACAGCACCGGCGCCGCCAGCCCAGAGGCCGCCTTGATGGCCTGTTGCGCGAACAGCAGGCGCCGGGCTTCGTTGGCCAGCAGCAGCACACACGCCAGCAGCAGCGGCAACACCACATAGATCAGGCGATAGAGCAGCAGGGCCGCAGCCAGTGGCGCGGCACCCAGCTGGTCGGCAAAGGCTGCCAGCAAGATCGCCTCGAACACCCCGACGCCCCCTGGCACATGGCTGAGCACGCCTGCGGCCAGGGCCAGCAGGTACACCAGGATGAAAGCGCCAAATGGCGGGGCTTCTGGCAGCAGGAGATACAGCACGGTGGCGGCGGCGGCCACATCCAGGGCGGTGATCAGCAATTGCAGCGAGGCGAGGCGACCGTTTGGCAGGCGCAGGGTACGCCGGCCCAGCTGAACCAGCAGGTTGTCGGCCAAGGGCTGTTCGGCCAGGCGCTTGCGGTAAAGCCCGAGCACCAGCACGGCAGCCAGCACCAGCACGGCTGCCGCGATGCCGGCCAGCAACCCCGGCGAAAGGCCCAGTGCGGTCGAGGCTGCTGGCAGGTCGCTCAAGGTCGCCAGAGCAGCCAGGGGGGGCAGCGCACACCCCAGGGACAGGCTGGCAAACACGGTCATCCGCGCCACTTCGCCAGCCCCCAGTCCTTGGCGGGCATACAGGCGATAGCGCACCGAACCACCAGACAGCATCGACAGGCCGATGGCGTTACCAATGGCGAAAGCGCTGAAGCCGCCCAGTATCAAACTGCTCGCTGGCAGTTTTACCCCGGCATAGCGGCTGGCCGACCACTCGTACCCCAGCAGAATCACGAACCCGACAGCCGTGGCCAGCAAGGCCCCCAGCAGCGACTGCGTCGGCACGCTGAGCATGGCATCGTGCAAGGCGTAGATGTCCAGCTCGCTCAGCAGGTGGCGGCAGGCAACCAGCGCCATGGCGAACAGTATCAGCGTCACCGCCAGGCCGATGGGTTGACGATAGCGGCTCATTCGCTCGATCAGGGGCAGGCGCTGCGCGGCCGTGGGTAGCACCGAAGCAAGGGGCACCGGAGGTTCGGGGTTGTGGGAAGTCATGAATCAATACCCCGAGCAGGCAGCGCGAGGTGAGGGCGAGGTGCGGCCAAGTGAAAGTCCCTTAGGAAAACGTATCCAATGTTACTCCGGGCACAGGCGCTTTCAGCTGCCTGGCAGGGTTAAAGATAGTTCATCCAGGGGGCGACATCTCAAGCCTGGGGGGTAGGCTGATGGCAAGGCATTTCCAAGGCGACGAAATGCAGGGGGCGTAAAACAACAAACCCCGCGCTGCTGTTACACAGGCGGGGTTTGTTCTGACGAATATGGTTGCGGGAGCCGGATTTGAACCGACGACCTTCGGGTTATGAGCCCGACGAGCTACCAGACTGCTCCATCCCGCGTCAGAGGTGCGCATTCTACAGCTTGTTGAAACTGTGTAAAGCGTTAATTGTTGATTTATCGATCTTTTTTCTTCGGCATCATTTTCGATGCAAAGAAAAAGGCCACTGCGTTAACAGTGGCCTTTTCTTAAAGCTGGTTGCGGGAGCCGGATTTGAACCGACGACCTTCGGGTTATGAGCCCGACGAGCTACCAGACTGCTCCATCCCGCGTCTGTGGGGCGCATTCTACAGTTTATTGAATCAGTGTCAAGCGCTAGTAATTGATTTCTCGCCAGTTTTTGCCAATTGCTTTTCTACGGGCAAAGAAAAAGGCCACTGCGTTAACAGTGGCCTTTTCTCGAATCTGGTTGCGGGAGCCGGATTTGAACCGACGACCTTCGGGTTATGAGCCCGACGAGCTACCAGGCTGCTCCATCCCGCGCCTGTGAGATCGAATTCTACGGATTTACGCAGCTATGTCAAGCATTATTCCTAAAAAACCTTTTTCGTTCAAACCCTTAGCATTCGCTCAAAGCACGTGGCTCAGGCGCGGCGGGGCTTTCAGGCCGATTGTCGAGGCAAGCGGCGTGCAATCTGTTGCAGCGTAGGAGGCATGCGATATTATCTGTATGAATTTACAGTACTGACGGTCATCCATGTCCTTGCGCAAGATCATCCATGTCGACTGCGATTGTTTCTATGCCGCAATCGAAATGCGTGATGACCCGCGCCTGGCCGGTCGGCCCATGGCCGTAGGCGGGTCGGCCGACCACCGCGGGGTGATCGCCACCTGTAATTATGAAGCGCGGGCCTATGGTGTGCGCTCGGCCATGTCATCGCGGCATGCGCTCAAGCTTTGCCCTGACTTGTTGATCGTCAAGCCACGCTTTGAAGCCTATCGCGAGGCATCCCGTGAGATTCACGCCATTTTCCGTGACTACACCGAGCTGATCGAGCCGCTGTCGCTGGATGAAGCCTACCTGGATGTGAGCGATAGCCAGTGGTATGCCGGCAGCGCCACGCGAATCGCCGAAGATATCCGCCGGCGCGTTGCCCGTACCTTGCATATCACCGTGTCGGCGGGTGTTGCACCCAACAAGTTCCTGGCCAAGATCGCCAGCGACTGGCGCAAGCCCAACGGGCTGTTTGTCATAACCCCGGGTGAAGTCGAAGCCTTTGTCGCGGCCTTGCCGGTGGCCAGGTTGCACGGCGTGGGCAAGGTTACGGCAGACAAACTGGCGCGGCTGGGTATCGATACCTGCCTGGACCTGCGTGACTGGTCGCGCTTGGCGCTGGTGCGCGAGTTCGGCAGCTTTGGTGAGCGGTTGTGGGGGCTGGCGCGGGGTATTGATGACCGCGCCGTGCACAACGACAGCCGCAGGCAGTCGGTCAGTGTGGAAAATACCTACGACACCGACCTGCCAGACCTGGCCAGTTGCCTGGAGCGTCTTCCTGCGTTGCTCGACAGCCTTAATGAACGTATTGCCCGCATGGACAGCAGTTACCGGCCAGACAAGCCTTTCGTCAAGGTCAAGTTCCATGACTTCAGCCAGACGACGATGGAGCAGGCGGGGGCAGGCAGGGACCTGGAAAGTTATCGGCAGTTACTGCGGCAGGCGTTTGCCCGGGGCGGCAAGCCAGTGCGCTTGCTGGGGGTAGGGGTGAGGTTGAAGGACTTGCGCGGGGCGCATGAACAGTTGGAATTGTTCCCGCCTAAATGAAAGGGGCCGCAAAGCGGCCCCTGAATCAGTTCACTGCACGCCAGGGTCGGCGACCAATCGCCCGGTTGCCTTGGTCAGCGATTGCAGAAACTCCTGCTGCAGTTCCGGATCGTTGCGCGTCAGCTCGATCAGGCTCTGCTCCATTTCGCTGGCTTCCTCTTCCAGGCCCAGTTCGGACAAGCGTTTGACCCGGTGTACCCACTGGCCGACATCATCGTCTTCCAGGTCGTCGAAGATCAGTTCGTGGGCTTCGAGCAGCTTGTTGCGCAGGGTGGCGCTGACCAGCAGGCTGGCGTCACCGCGCACCGCGTTGTCCTCATCGACCACCTGCAAGTGCAGGGTACCAATGTGGTTGAGGTTCTGCTCGGAGAACGGGCTGTCGAGCAGGTTCAGGCGCAGTACGCCGTTTCTGTCGGTGGTCAGCTCGTGGGTCATCTTGCCGGCCTTGACCTCGACCAGGCGCTCGCTCCAGGGCAGGCTGGTGGATTCTTCGCGCTGGTCCTTCTGCACTTCGCTGATCCCGGCCAGGTTCTGCTGGGCGCGACCGTTGGACTGCACGTTCATGAACGGGTTGAGCCCCGCCACGCCATAGCTGAGCCAGTCGTGGGTGACGCTTTCGGGCAGGTTGCCCAAGGCGAACACATTGACCACGTTGGCGCCCACGCCGGCCACCACAGCCACCGCGCCCAGCGGGATCTCGTAGACCTCCCGCCAGGGCTGGTAGGGCGTGTAGCGGTCGTAGCGACGGGTGACTTCGAATTCGGTGACTTCGAAGCGCTTCTGCTCATGCACGCGCACACGTCGTTGCGGCAGCTCCATCACCTTCGGCTCGCCGACATCGATCTGCAGACTGTGTTCGAGCAACTTGCGCTCGACGCGCTCCTCATGCTCGCTGCGCTGGGACATCTGGTTGGCGCAGCCGCTGATGAGCAGGGCGCCGCTAAGTGCGGCGCCCCCCAGGGTAAAGGTACTTCGCTTGGACATGATCACTCGTGCATTGATTATCAGCGGCGAACGCGGGCCTGCAGGAACGACAGCACTTCATTGAGTGGCAGCGCTTGAGCATCCTGTTCGGTGCGGTGCTTGTATTCCAGGTTGCCTTCGGCCAGGCCGCGGTCGCTGACGACGATGCGGTGCGGAATGCCGATCAGCTCCATGTCGGCAAACTTGATGCCTGGGCTGGTCTTCTTGTCGCGGTCGTCCAGCAATACTTCAAAACCGGCGGCGGTCAGTTCGGCATACAGCTTGTCGGTAGCCTCGCGAACAACGTCGGTTTCGTAGCGCAGCGGCACCAGGGCGATCTGGAACGGCGCCAGGGCATCGTTCCAGATGATGCCTTTGTCGTCGTAGCTCTGCTCGATCGCGGCGGCGACCACGCGGGAAACGCCGATGCCGTAGCAACCCATCGACAGCACCACCGGCTTGCCGTTCTCGCCCAGTACCTGGCACTTGAGCGCCTCGCTGTACTTGGTGCCGAGCTGGAAGATGTGCCCGACTTCGATGCCGCGCTTGATCACCAGGGTGCCCTGGCCGTCCGGGCTCGGGTCGCCTTCGACGACATTACGCAGGTCGGCGACTTGCGGTACCGGCAGGTCGCGTTCCCAGTTGACGCCGAAGTAGTGCTTGTCGTCGATGTTGGCGCCGATGCCGAAGTCGCTCATCAGGGCAACCGAACGGTCGATGATGCATTCCAGCGGCAGGTTCAGCGGGCCGAGCGAACCTGCGCCGGCGCCAATGGCGTCATGCAGTTCGGCTTCGGTAGCCATGACCAGCGGGTCGGCAACCTGTTCCAGTTTGGTGGCCTTGATTTCGTTGAGCTCGTGGTCACCACGGACGATCAGGGCGATCAGCTTGCCTTCTTCGGCGCCGCGCACGATCAAGGTCTTGACGGTTTTCTCGATCGGCAGGCCGAACTGCTCGACCAGTTGCGCGATGGTCTTGGCGTCCGGGGTGTCGACCAGGCGCAGCTCTTCGGCAGGGGCAGGGCGCACGGTTTCACGCGGGATGGCCTCGGCCTTCTCGATGTTGGCGGCGTAGTCGGAGCTGTCGCTGAAGATCACATCGTCTTCGCCGGACTCGGCCAAAACGTGGAACTCGTGCGAATAGCTGCCACCGATGGAGCCGGTGTCGGCCTGCACAGGGCGGAAGTCCAGGCCCAGGCGGGTAAAGATGTTGGTGTACGCCTGGTGCATGCGGTCGTAGGTTTCCTGCAGGGAAGCCTGGTCGGCATGGAAGGAATAGGCGTCCTTCATGATGAACTCGCGGCCGCGCATCAGGCCGAAGCGCGGGCGGATCTCGTCACGGAATTTGGTCTGGATCTGGTACATGCTGAGCGGCAGCTGTTTATAGCTGGACAGCTCGTTACGGGCCAGGTCGGTGATGACTTCTTCGTGGGTCGGGCCAACGCAGAAATCACGGTTGTGGCGGTCTTTGAGGCGCAGCAGCTCGGGGCCATACTGCTCCCAGCGGCCGGATTCCTGCCACAGTTCGGCGGGCTGGATGCTAGGCATCAGCACTTCCAGGGCGCCGGCGGCGTTCATTTCTTCGCGGACCACGGCTTCGACCTTGCGCATTACTCGCAAGCCCATCGGCAGCCAGGTGTACAGGCCCGAGGCCAGTTTGCGGATCATGCCGGCGCGCAGCATGAGCTGGTGGCTGATGACCACTGCGTCGGCAGGGGTTTCTTTCTGGGTGGCGAGCAAATATTGACTGGTGCGCATGGTGGGCCGTGTCGATTGCCTAAGACGTTGAAATGACCCCGCATTGTACGGGGGTGAAACGAAGGCGTACAGGATGCCCCAGGGCGTGGCAATTGTCAGCCAAGAAAAAGCCCGGCAATCGTGCCGGGCTTTTTCAGGTGCGGGGCACTATAAGCGAGGCTTACAGGATGCTCAGCGGGTACTCGACGATCAGACGCAGTTCGTCGATCGAGCTCGAACCGTAGTACACACCGTCGCTGGAGCGGTAAGTGGCCTGACGGACACGGAAGCTCAGGTCCTTCGCTGGGCCGCTCTGCATGACGTACTTGACGTCGATGTCGCGTTCCCATTCCTTGCCGTTGTCGGTGGTGCGGGTGGTTGCACCGCTACCGCGAGCATAACGGGTCATGAAGGTCAGGCCTGGCACGCCGAACTCGGCGAAGTTCAGGTCGTAGCGCGCCTGCCAGGATTTCTCGTCTTCGGCGTTGAAGTCGGAACGGGCGATGGAGTTGGCCAGGAACACGGTACCGCCGCCGTCTACGCCGTAGGCGTAGTCGCCGTCACCGCTGACCTTCTGGTAGGCCAGGGTAAAGGTGTGGGCGCCGATGTTGTAGGCGCCGGACAGGCTGGCTGCGATGTTGTCGAGTTCGTTGCTGCCGTCGGACTTGGTGACGAACGCGCCAGTGCGGTTGTCGCCGATGGACTTGGTGTCATAGATGTTGAAGTCGAACACCAGGCCTTGCTTGTCGCTGATCGGCAGCGCCCAGTTCACGTTGCCGTACCACTTGCGGAAGTGATCTTCGACGCGCGAGTAGTAGATGCTGGTGCTGAGGCTGTCGGTAAAGGCGTAGGTGCCACCGAAGATGTTGGCTTCGGTCAGGTTCAGGCTGTCGTGGTAGGTCTGAGCCTGGGCATTCATCGCGGTGAAGTGACCGGCGTTCAGGGTCAGGCCGCTGATCTCGTTGCTGGTGATCAGGCCGCCTTCGGCAACTTCCGGCAGCAGTCGGCTGTCGTCGGTGGCGAATACTGGCATGGCGGTGAACTGGTCGCCGAACTTCAGCACGGTATTGGAGATGCGCACTTTTACAGCGCCACCGCCTTCGGAGTAATCATCTTGCGAGCGACCGTCGGAGCCTTGTGGGAACAGGCCGGTGCCGGCACGGCCACGGCCGCTGTCCAGCTTCAGGCCAAGCATGCCGATGGCGTCGACGCCGAAGCCTACGGTGCCCTGGGTGAAGCCCGATTCGTAAGTGCCGAGGAAGCCAAGGCCGGTTTCTTCCACGCGGCTCTGGGTGCCGGCTGGGTTGTTGCGGAAGTCACGGCTGAAGTACAGCATGCGAGTTTTGACGTTCAGCTGGCTGTCTTCGATGAAACCCTTGGACTCGTCTTGTGCAGAGGCGAAGGCCAATTGCGAGGTCCCTGCCGAAACGGCCAGGGCGATCATGCTCCACTTCATCACGCGCATCGTGATTTGCTCCTTTGGTTTTTAGGAAGAGTACCGCTGCGCCCAAGTCTTTTAGTTATATGGGGCAGCTCTTTCTTGTTATGTCGGCGGAAATGTATAGCACGCTGACTGTTGTTGGCGATATGGGCATATAGAACCTTTCGGGAACTTTATGGTCATGTCGCTTGTAGGTAATTCCATGTCGCAAATCACGTCCCGGATTCCCGGGCCGTACAACGCCAGCGCCGTTCCTGTCGCCGTAACGAATCTGTAACTACAGATTACGGCTAGGGAAACTCCCTGGTGTATCCAAAGCGGCTGTTGTTATTTGTCGCGTACATCCCTTGATGCAGATGTCGTGCCGACTTGGTGTGGAGGGAATGCAACAAGCGTGCACAAAATTAACCCCGGTTCATGAAATTTTCACAAATGGGGGTGCCGAAGGTCGGAAAGTACCGGAAACACGGGCTGAGGCTTGTCTGATGGTGTGCCAGATAAGTTAGGCATTTCAAACCCAAAAGCTGTCATAAAAGTCAATGTGTTACCGGCCACTGTTAATGCAGTGTCATTCGAGTGGGTAAAAGCGTAGTGGTGTGCTCGTTTGCGGCCTCATTTTGGTGCGAAAAGTAGCGCTGTGTTACCGCAGTTGTGCAGGCGGGGGGCGTAGATGAACTTAAAGTGTGCAGCGCACCGCAGCGCTTGCATGCCGGCGCCGGCGAAGCAAGGTATCCTTGCCCAATGTCCCGTGTAGGACGGGCCCGTTTTTGTCTGTTGGAGGTTTTGCATTGTTTGAGATGGATACGCGTTTGCAGCAGGACTCCCTGGTGCTTGGAGACTTCCCGTTGTGCCGTCTGCTGCTTAGCAAAGATGCCAATTACCCCTGGTTCATCCTGGTGCCCAAGCGCGCCGGCGTGAGCGAAGTGTTCGACTTGAGCCAGGAAGACCAAGCGCAGCTGTTCAAGGAAACCACTGACCTGGCGCAGGCGCTCAAGGGCGAGTTCAAGGCTGACAAGATGAACATTGCCACGCTGGGCAATGTGGTCAGCCAGCTGCACATGCACGTCATCGTTCGCCGCCATGGCGATGCTGCCTGGCCTGCGCCGGTGTGGGGCAAGGTGCCTGCGGTCGAGTATGCGCCAGGGCAGGTCGACGCCATCCGTCAGCGCCTTCGCACGCTGCTCGACAACGATTACCAGGAGGCCTGACATGTCACCTGAATCGCGAATCATCGAGCTTGAAACCCGCCAGGCGTTCCAGGACGACACGCTCCAGGCGCTGAATGATGTGGTGGTCGAGCAGGGGCGTGTGATCGACCGCTTGCAACTGCAGATGGCCGAACTGCTCAAGCGTTACGAAGAAATGGTAGGGCAGTACGGCAGCGAGGGAGAAGAGGCGCCGCCCCCTCATTATTGAGTTCAGGCAGCCCTGGCATTGCACCAGGGCTGGCAAGGTCAGCGACGGGTTACTGCCACCACATCTTCGGCCTGCAGGCCTTTGTCACGGTGCATGACCGAAAACTCGACGCGCTGGCCTTCCACCAGAATCCGGTGGCCTTCGCCGCGAATAGCGCGGAAGTGCACAAAGATGTCATCGCCCGAATCGCGGGAAATGAAGCCAAAGCCTTTGGAGGTATTGAACCACTTCACGGTGCCCGTATCGCGGTTGCCGGCCTCCAGTGGGGCGCTCTGGCTGTTGCGGGCCTTGCGGGGGCCGCGGGCGAAGCCTGCGGCCAGGTGCAGGGCCACGGCCAGCACCGCGCAGACCAGCGCAGCCAGGTTGCCCATCTCGGGCCGAGCCAGCAAGGTCAGGGTCTGCAGTACCACGGCGACCACCAGCAAGGCGCAGGCCAGGTGTTGCAGTTGTTGCCGTGCACCTCGGTAGTACAGCGGCAAGACCGGGGCCAATACCAGGTTAAGCAGGCCGAGCAGTGCCAGGTAGACCGCATCGGGTTGCTGCAGGAAGGGTGTTGCATCGGTTTTCAGGCTGGGCATGAGCGATAGCAGCAAAGCCGCTACGCCCGTCACCAGATGGACGATCTTGAACATGGGGTTGGCTCACAGTTGACAAGCTGATCACAGGAAGAGCTGGCGACACGGTGCGCATGAGGTGTAAAGCGCGAACACGTGGTGTGCCAGCCTATGCACCCGGCAATGACAATCCGCACGGGTGGCACCCTGCCTATTTAACAGCAAAGGCGCAGGCTACTCAAACCGCAGGTCTGCGCAGCCGATGTGTTGCGCCATGTCACAGGCGGCTTCTGCCAAGTGTTGATACAGTGTGAAGGGCCCGCTTGATCATCAAGCCTTATGGAAAGGGGAACTTCATGGCAATCGATATCGGTATCAGTGAAGAAGATCGCAAGTCCATCGTCGAAGGGCTGTCGCGCCTGTTGTCGGATACCTATGTGCTGTATCTGAAAACCCATAACTTTCATTGGAACGTCACCGGCCCTTCGTTCCGCACCCTGCACCTGATGTTCGAAGAGCAATACAACGAGCTGGCCCTGGCGGTCGACTCGATCGCCGAGCGGATTCGTGCCCTGGGCTTCCCGGCACCGGGTTCCTATGCATTTTATGCGCGGCATTCTTCGATCAAGGAGGAGGAGGGCGTGCCGGTGGCGGATGAGATGATCCGTCAGCTGGTGCAAGGCCAGGAAGCGGTCGTGCGCACTGCACGCAGCATCTTCCCGGTGGTGGACAAGGTCAGCGATGAGCCGACCGCCGACTTGCTGACCCAGCGCATGCAGGTACACGAAAAAACTGCCTGGATGCTGCGCGTGTTGCTTGACGGTAAATAGCCGCCGTAGCGTCAGAAATGCCTGAAAGCCCGGTTGCCGTCACGGCAACCGGGCTTTCTGCATTTCTGCGGGAAGGTTTTGCCGCTGCTGCGGATGCGCAGGCTGGCGCTTCATGGTTGCCGTGGCCCTAAGTGCAGGGCAATGACAGTCGATGGAGTGGCCCGATGGCGAGGCAAGTGGACAAGCGGGGCGCTGGCCAGGGTTGCTGGCCAGGCAAGCAATGCGTCGACCCCTTCAAAGCCGATTTCGACATGCTGCAGATCAGGCCGGTGTCACGCTCGGTCCGGCTCAATGGGTTTTCAACCTGCCTGCGGCTGGAAGCAGTCTACTGGGGCATTCTGGAGCGTATCGCCGAGGCCAACTGCTGTTCGGTCAGCGCGGTGCTGTCGTATGTGGACCGCGAGGTACATCTGCGCCAGGGCGGGGTGCGCAACTTCAGCGGCCTGATCCGCGTGATCTGCGTCGCCTGGCTGCTCGACCCGCCGAGTGCACGCTGATCGCCAGGCGGGCTGCGCAGTGCTTGCTAACCATATATAATCCCGCTTTTTGCTGCCCCGGCAGCCAGCGTTATGGTTGACGAGAGACACCCATGCCCCTTTATGACTATCAATGTGCGTCCTGCGAGCACCGCATGGAAGCGCTGCAGAAGATCAGCGCCGCGCCGCTGACCGATTGCCCGGCCTGTCAGGCGCCGGCACTGAAGAAGCTGCTGTCTGTCCCAGGCTTTCGCCTGAGCGGCACCGGTTGGTACGAAACCGACTTCAAGACCGGGGCAAAAAAGAATCTGGCAGGCGGCGACAAGGCCGACTGAGTTGAATGCTGTGACCGGGTCTTGCAGTATTAGCCCTCTGGGCGGCCAAGGCCTCCACCGAATACACGAATCACGAGAAGCGAAACCACCATCATGATGCGCAGCCATTATTGCGGCCAACTGAACGAGAGCCTGGACGGCCAGGAAGTCACCCTTTGCGGCTGGGTCCATCGTCGCCGCGACCACGGCGGGGTGATCTTCCTCGACATCCGTGACCGCGAGGGCATGGCCCAGGTCGTGTTCGACCCTGATCGCGCCGAAACCTTCGCTGCCGCCGACCGTGTGCGCAGCGAGTACGTCGTGCAGATCACCGGCAAGGTACGCCGCCGTCCGGAAGGCGCGGTCAACCCGAACATGGCCTCCGGTGGCATCGAAGTGCTGGGCTACGACCTGCAGGTCCTCAATGAGGCCGAAACGCCGCCGTTCCCGCTCAACGAATACTCCGACGTCGGCGAGGAAACCCGCCTGCGCTACCGCTTCATCGACCTGCGTCGCCCGGAAATGGCCGACAAGCTGCGTCTGCGTTCGCGCATCACCAGCAGCATCCGTCGCTTCCTCGACGAGAACGGCTTCCTTGACGTCGAGACGCCGATCCTCACCCGCGCCACCCCAGAGGGCGCGCGTGACTACCTGGTGCCGAGCCGCACCCACGCTGGCAGCTTCTTTGCCCTGCCGCAGTCGCCCCAGCTGTTCAAGCAGCTGCTGATGGTTGCCGGTTTCGACCGTTACTACCAGATCGCCAAGTGCTTCCGTGACGAAGACCTGCGTGCTGACCGCCAGCCGGAATTCACCCAGATCGACATCGAGACCAGCTTCCTCGATGAAGCCGAGATCATGGGCCTCACCGAGAGCATGATCCGCAAGCTGTTCAAGGAAGTCCTGGACCTGGAGTTCGGTGATTTCCCGCACATGACCTTCGAAGAAGCCATGCGCCGTTACGGTTCCGACAAGCCAGACCTGCGTAACCCGCTGGAACTGGTCGACGTTGCCGATCAGCTCAAGGACGTCGAGTTCAAGGTCTTCGCAGGCCCGGCCAACGATCCTAAATGCCGCGTTACCGCCCTGCGTCTGCCAGGCGGCGCCAGCATGCCGCGCAGCAAGATCGACGAGTACACCAAGTTCGTCGGCATCTACGGTGCCAAGGGCCTGGCCTACATCAAGGTCAACGAGCGCGCCAAAGGCGTCGAAGGCCTGCAGTCGCCGATCGTCAAGAACATCCCTGAGGCCAACCTCAACGTGATCCTCGATCGCGTGGGCGCAGTCGATGGCGACATCGTGTTCTTCGGCGCCGACAAGGCCAAGATCGTCAGCGAAGCCCTGGGCGCGCTGCGGATCAAGGTGGGTAACGACTTCAACCTGCACACCTGCGAATGGGCGCCGATGTGGGTTGTCGACTTCCCGATGTTCGAAGAGAACGACGACGGCAGCTTCACTGCGCTGCACCACCCGTTCACTGCACCGAAGTGCTCCCCGCAAGAGCTGGAGGCCAACCCGGCCACCGCGCTGTCGCGTGCTTACGACATGGTGCTGAACGGCACCGAACTGGGTGGCGGCTCGATCCGTATCCACCGCAAAGAGATGCAACAGGCGGTGTTCCGTCTGCTGGGTATCGAAGCGGCAGAACAGGAAGAGAAGTTCGGCTTCCTGCTCGACGCCCTGAAGTTCGGCGCCCCGCCTCACGGTGGCCTGGCCTTCGGCCTGGATCGCCTGGTCATGCTGATGACCGGCGCCCAGTCGATCCGTGAAGTGATCGCCTTCCCGAAAACCCAGAGCGCTGCCTGCGTCATGACCCAGGCCCCAGGCATGGTCGACGCCAAGGCCTTGCGCGAGCTGCACATCCGCCTGCGCGAACAGACCAAGGTCGAGTAAGCGGGCCCCGGGCGCATCCACATGGATGCGCCTTTGCGTTACGGCGCAGGTTTTTTTGTCGTTGCGCCCCGTCAGGGGCGCAATTGTTTGTGTTTCAAAGAATTTGGAGTCGTTATGGCTGGTCATTCCAAGTGGGCGAACATCAAGCACCGCAAAGAGCGCCAGGATGCCAAGAGAGGCAAGGTCTTCACCAAGTGGATCCGCGAGCTGACCGTTGCAGCCAAGCAGGGCGGCGGTGACCCGGCGTCCAACCCGCGCCTGCGTCTGGCGCTGGACAAGGCCCTTGGCGCCAACATGAGCCGCGATATCATCGACCGCGCCGTTGCCCGTGGTGCTGGCACCAACGAAAGCGACAACGTCGAAGAGCTCAGCTACGAGGGTTACGGCCCAGGTGGCGTGGCGATCATGGTCGAGGCCATGACCGACAACCGCAACCGTACTGCCGCGGCCGTGCGTCATGCCTTCACCAAGTGTGGTGGCAACCTCGGTACCGATGGCTCGGTGGCCTACCTGTTCGAGCGCAAGGGCCAGATCAGCTTCGCGCCGGGCGTGGATGAAGACGCCTTGATGGAAGCCGCGATGGAGGCCGATGCCGACGACGTGGTGAGCAATGACGATGGCTCGTTCGACGTCTTCACTTCCTTCAACAGCTTCTACGCTGTGCGTAATGCCCTGGAAGAGGCCGGCTTCAATGCCGGTGACGCCGAAATCGTCATGCAGCCGACCACCAGCGCCGAGCTCGACCTTGAAGGCGCAGAAAAGGTGCTCAAGCTGATCGACATGCTCGAGGATCTGGACGACGTGCAGAACGTCTACTCCAATGCGCAGATTTCTGACGAGATCATGGAAAAACTCGGCTAAGGTGTGCTGGCGTATCAAGCCAGGCATGTGAGTTTTTCAGCGTCTGTACCGGCCCTTTCGCGGGGCGAGCCCGCTCCCACAGGTCCCTGCCATCCTTAAGGCCAGCGGGGTACTTGTGGGGGTGGGCTCGCCCCGCGAAAGGGCCGGTGCAGTTTGCAAAAATGCATCCCTAAATACGACAGGCGTTATGACTCTGATTCTTGGTATCGACCCCGGCTCGCGGATCACCGGTTACGGCGTGGTTCGCCAAACGGCCCGTGGTTGCGAGTATGTGGCGTCGGGTTGTATCCGCACGGGCAGTGGCGAGTTGCATGAACGTCTGCAGATTGTCTTTCGCGGTGTCAGCGAGGTCATCAGGCTGCACGAGCCGGTAACCATGGGCATTGAACGGGTGTTCATGGCCCGCAACCCCGACTCGGCGCTCAAGCTCGGCCAGGCCCGCGGTGCTGCGATCGTGGCGGCGGCCGAGGCGGGGCTGGAAATCGCCGAATACAGTGCCACCCAGGTCAAGCAGGCCGTCGCAGGCACGGGCGGCGCCAACAAGGAGCAAGTGATGGTGATGGTCATGCACCTGCTCAAGCTGACGCAAAAGCCGCAGATCGACGCCTCCGACGCCCTCGCCATCGCCCTGTGCCATGCCCATACCCGCTCCAGCCTGGTGCCACATGGCCTGGCCACGGCACGCCGGCGCGGTGGGCGCTTGCGTCTGTAAGCGCTTCATGCGCTGATACACATTTTGTTCGGGTGGCAGGTTCACCCGGCGCATTTGCTGATAGGGTTGAGCGGTCTTTGACCGGCTCCCCGAGAGGAAGGATCGGAACGTGATTGGACGTTTGCGCGGCACCCTGGCGGAAAAACAACCGCCGCACCTGATTATCGACGTCAACGGCGTGGGCTACGAGCTGGAAGTGCCCATGACCACCCTGTATCGCCTGCCCAAGGTTGGCGAAACGGTGACCGTGCACACCCACCTGGTGGTACGTGAAGACGCCCACCTGCTCTATGGCTTCCACGAAAAGCGCGAGCGCGAACTGTTCCGCGAACTCATTCGCCTCAATGGCGTCGGGCCGAAGCTGGCGCTGGCATTGATGTCGGGCCTGGAAGCCGACGAACTGGTGCGCTGCGTGCAGGCCCAGGACACCTCGGCCCTGGTGCGCGTGCCGGGTGTTGGCAAGAAGACCGCCGAACGCCTGCTGGTCGAACTCAAGGACCGCTTCAAGGCCTGGGAGACCTCGCCGGCCATGTTCACCCTGGTGTCCGATGGGCCGGCACCGGCCAGCGGCGACTCCTCAGCCGAGGCCGATGCGGTCAGTGCATTGGTTTCCCTGGGCTACAAACCCCAGGAAGCCAGCAAGGCAGTGTCCGCCATCAAGGACAAGGCCGGCCTGAGCAGTGAAGAGCTGATCCGCCGCAGCCTCAAAGGGATGATTACCAAGTGATCGAAGCCGACCGTCTGATCGCCGCCAGTGGGCGTGACCGCGAAGAGGTCCAGGACCGCGCGATCCGCCCCTTGCGCCTGGACGACTACATCGGGCAGCCCGTGGTGCGCGAGCAGATGGCGCTGTTCATCCAGGCCGCGCGTGGCCGCAGCGAGTCGCTTGACCATACCTTGATCTTTGGCCCGCCAGGGCTGGGCAAGACCACCCTGGCCAACATCATCGCCCAGGAAATGGGCGTGTCGGTCAAGAGTACCTCGGGGCCTATTCTCGAGCGCCCGGGCGACCTGGCGGCGATGCTGACCAACCTTGAGCCCCACGACGTGCTGTTCATCGACGAAATCCACCGGCTTTCACCGGTCGTCGAAGAGGTGCTCTACCCGGCAATGGAAGACTTCCAGCTCGACATCATGATCGGCGAGGGGCCCGCCGCACGCTCGATCAAGCTCGACCTGCCGCCCTTCACCCTGGTGGGGGCCACCACCCGTGCCGGCATGCTGACCAACCCCTTGCGGGACCGTTTCGGCATTGTTCAGCGCCTGGAGTTCTACAGCGACAAGGACCTGGCGACCATTGTCAGCCGTTCCGCCGGTATCCTGGGCCTGGTCATCGAAGACCAGGGCGCCTTCGAGATCGCCCGGCGTGCCCGTGGCACGCCACGTATCGCCAACCGCTTGCTGCGCCGTGTGCGCGACTACGCCGAGGTGCGCGGCAAGGGCCAGATCACCAAGGCCGTGGCAGACCTTGCGCTGAACCTGCTTGACGTCGACGAGCGTGGTTTCGACCACTCCGACCGCCGCCTGCTGTTGACCATGATCGAGAAATTCGACGGTGGCCCGGTGGGGGTGGACAACCTTGCGGCAGCCATCAGCGAAGAGCGTCACACCATCGAGGACGTGCTCGAGCCCTACCTGATCCAGCAGGGTTACATCATGCGCACGCCGCGCGGCCGTGTGGTCACCCGGCATGCCTACCTGCACTTTGGCCTGAATGTTCCTGGGCGCTTGGGGGAGGGTGGTGATTTTTCCGAGCCAGGCGATGAATGACAGATCAAAACCGGCTTTTTGTGGTCCTACCGCTGGCATGCCACAGGCGCGCTGGCAATAAGACATTAATGAAGAAAAAACAGTTGCCGCAGCGGATTGGCAAGCTGAGGAGTAAGCACTAGAGTATGCGCGCGCAAAATCAGCTCGAACCGTTCGCCCACCGTTGTCGCGTCTATTACGAAGACACCGATGCGGGCGGCGTGGTGTATTACGTCAACTACCTGAAATTCATGGAGCGCGCGCGTACCGAGCGGTTGCGACACCTGGGCTTTTCCCAGTCGCAGCTGGCCGGTGAAAACCTGTTGTTCGTGGTCCATTCCAGCGAGGCGCGCTACCACGCGCCGGCGCGGCTGGACGATGAGCTACGGGTCACCGCGCAAGTACTTGAACTCAATCGTGCCAGCCTGCGCTTCGTGCAGCAGGTCTGGCGGGAAAAGGATGAAACGCTGCTCTGCGAGGGGCAGTTCCTGGTGGCCGCCGTGCGCGCCGACACTTTCAAACCCCGAGCCATACCCCCCAAGCTGCGCGACGCCTTTATGGCGGACGGCTCGGGTACTCAATCGAATGCAGGAGAATAAGCGTGGAAGCTAACGTCGTCGACCATACCTCCATGTGGAGTCTGGTCAGCAATGCCAGCGTGGTGGTACAGCTGGTAATGCTGATCCTGGTGGCCGCCTCGGTCACCTCATGGATCATGATCTTTCAGCGCAGCACCATGCTGCGCGCCGGTCGTCGTGCGCTGGATGCCTTCGAGGAGCGCTTCTGGTCGGGTATCGACCTGTCCAAGCTGTACCGTCAGGCAGGCAGCAACCCGGACCCGGACTCGGGCGTGGAGCAAGTCTTCCGCGCAGGTTTCAAGGAGTTCTCGCGCCTGCGCCAGCAGCCGGGCGTAGACCCGGACGCGGTCATGGAAGGCGTAGGCCGGGCCATGCGCGTGGCCATCTCGCGTGAGGAAGAAAAGCTCGAGCAGAGCCTGCCGTTCCTCGCCACTGTCGGTTCGACCAGCCCGTACATCGGCTTGTTCGGTACCGTGTGGGGCATCATGAACTCCTTCCGCGGCCTGGCCAGCGCCCAGCAGGCCACTTTGGCCACGGTTGCCCCAGGTATCGCCGAAGCCCTGATCGCCACCGCAATCGGCCTGTTCGCGGCAATCCCTGCGGTTATCGCCTACAACCGTTTCGCCGCACGCAGCGAAGTGCTGATCGGCCGTTACTACACCTTCGCCGACGAGTTCCAGGCGATCCTGCACCGCAAAGTGCACACCAGCGAAGAGTAATCAGGTAGAAGCCCATGGCCCGAGTTCGCCACAAACGCAAGCCGGTCGCCGAGATGAACGTGGTGCCCTACATCGACGTGATGCTGGTGCTGCTGGTCATCTTCATGGTGACGGCCCCCATGCTCAACCAGGGCGTGAAGGTCGACCTGCCCAAGGTTTCCAGTGAAGCCTTGCCGCAGGACAACAACGTCCAGATCCTTACCATCTCCATCAAGGCCGACAAGACCTACTATTGGAACCTCGGCAGCGAAGTCGATACCGATAAACAGATGGACAAGGCCATGACCTTGCCCGACATGACCAACGCAGTGACCAAAATCATTGCTGCCGGTCGTGACCAGGGCAAGCAGACCCAGGTCTTCATTCGTGGCGACAAGGCTGTCGACTACGGCGCGGTCATGGGTGCCATGGGCGGGTTGCAGAAGGCCGGTGTCGGTAACGTTGGCCTGATTACCGAGGCGCCCTGATGCAACAGCGAGAGCCATCCGCCTCGGAAAGCTACTTCTGGCCCAGTGTCTGGGCCATCGGCCTGCATGTGCTGGTGTTCGCTATGCTGTTCGTCAGTTTTGCCATGACGCCTGAACTGCCGCCTTCCAAGCCGATCGTCCAGGCTACTCTGTATCAGCTCAAGTCCAAGAGCCAGGCGACTACCCAGACCAATCAGAAGATTGCCGGGGAAGCGAAGAAAACCGCCTCGCGCCAGACCGAAGTCGAGCAGCTGGAGCAGAAGAAGGTCGAGCAAGAGGCCGTGAAGGCCGCGGAACAAAAGAAAGCCGACGCCGCTCAAAAGGCCGAGGAGGCTCGCGAGGCCGCCGAAGCCAAGAAGGCCGAGGACGCCGCCAAGGCCGCCGAGGCGAAAGAGGCCACCGAGGCCAAGAAAGCCGCCGAAGCCAAGAAGGCCGATGAGGCGAAGAAAGCCGCCGAGAAACAGCAGGCCGATATCGCCAAGAAGAAGGCTGAGGAAGAGGCCAAGAAGAAAGCCGCCGAGGACGCCAAGAAAGAGGCCGCCGAGGAAGCGAAAAAACAAGCCACCGAGGATGCCAAGAAAAAGGCAGCCGAAGAGGCCAAGAAGAAAGCAGCCGAGGACGCCAAGAAGAAAGCGGCGGCCGAGGACGCGAAGAAGAAGGCAGCTGAAGAGGCCAAGAAAAAGGCTGCGGCAGACGCCCAGAAGAAAAAGGCACAGGAAGCGGCCCGCAAGTCGGCAGAAGACAAGAAAGCCCAGGCCCTGGCCGAGCTGTTGTCCGATACCACCGAGCGGCAGCAGGCGCTGGCTGACGAGCAAGGTGACCAGGTGGCCGGCGATTTCGACGACCTGATCCGCATGCGCGCAGCCGAGGGCTGGGCACGTCCGCCTTCCGCGCGCAAGGGCATGACGGTAGTCCTGCAGATCAACATGCTGCCAGATGGCACCATCACCAACGTCAGCGTGTTGCGCTCCAGTGGCGACGGCCCGTTTGACAGTTCGGCGGTGGCAGCAATGAAGAACATCGGTCGTCTGACCGAAATGCAGGGTATGAAGCCGAGCGATTTCAACAGGTATCGTTCGTTCAAGATGACATTTACTCCTGAGGATCTAGCGTTGTGATTAAACTCCTTCGAGGACTGCTGGTCATGCTGTGCTGCGTGGCAGGCATGGCCGTAGCAGAGGAAAAGAACATCCTGGTCACCAGCGGCAGCGACCGGGCCACGCCCATCGCGGTAGTGCCGTTCGGTCTGCAGGGCGGCAGCGTGCTGCCCGAAGACATGGCTGACATCATTGGCAACGACCTGCGCAACTCCGGCTACTACTCGCCGATCCCGCGGCAGAACATGATCAGCCAGCCTTCCCAGGCCAGCGAAGTCATCTTCCGCGACTGGAAGGCGTTGGGTGCGCAGTACGTGATGGTCGGCAGCATCGTGCCGTCCGGCGGCCGCCTGCAGGTGCAGTACGCCCTGTTCAACGTCGCCACCGAGCAGCAAGTGCTGACCGGCAGCGTGGCGGGCAGCGTCGACCAGCTGCGCGACATGTCGCACTACATCGCCGACCAGTCGTTCGAAAAGCTCACCGGCATCAAGGGTGCGTTCTCTACCCGCATGCTGTACGTGACGGCCGAGCGTTTTTCCACCAACAACACCCGTTACACCCTGCAGCGTTCGGACTACGACGGTGCCCGGGCAGTGACCCTGCTGCAATCGCGTGAGCCGATCCTGTCGCCACGCTTTGCACCGGATGGCAAGCGTATTGCCTATGTGTCGTTCGAGCAGAAGCGCCCGCGTATCTTCGTGCAGCACATCGACACCGGCCGCCGTGAGCAGGTCACCAACTTCGAAGGCCTCAACGGTGCACCGGCCTGGTCGCCTGACGGTTCGCGCCTGGCGTTCGTGCTGTCGAAAGATGGCAACCCGGACATCTACGTGATGAACGTGGCTTCGCGTCAGATCAGCCGTGTCACTGCCGGCCCCGGTATCAATACCGAGCCGTTCTGGGGCAAGGATGGCAACACCCTGTACTTCACCTCCGACCGTGGCGGCAAGCCGCAGATCTACAAGCAGTCGGTCAGTGGTGGTAGCGCCGAGCGCGTAACTTTCGTCGGTAACTACAACGCCAACCCGAAACTTTCGGCGGACGAAAAGACGCTGGTGATGATCCACCGTCAGCAGGGCTTCACCAACTTCAAAGTGGCGGCACAGGACTTGCAGCGCGGAAGTGTAAAGATTCTCTCTGAAACAAGTCTTGATGAGTCTCCCACTGTTGCGCCAAACGGCACCATGCTAATCTACGCCACCCGCCAGCAGGGCCGGGGAGTCTTGATGCTCGTGTCGCTTAATGGCCGCGTGAGGCTCCCACTTCCTACCGCTCAAGGCGAAGTCAGAGAACCGTCCTGGTCCCCTTACCTGAACTGATTGCGGCGTAATACGTTTTGCTTAACACACTGGGGTTTCATTAGGAGTTTCACGATGGAAATGCTGAAGTTTGGTAAATTCGCTGCGCTGGCTCTGGCCATGGCTGTAGCTGTAGGTTGCTCCTCGAAAGGCGGTGACAACGCTGGTGAAGGCGCTGTTGACCCGAACGCTGGCTACGGTGCCAACACTGGCGCTGTCGACGGCTCCCTGAGCGAAGAAGCCGCCCTGCGCGCAATCACCACCTTCTACTTCGAATACGACAGCTCGGACCTGAAGCCAGAAGCCATGCGCGCTCTGGACGTTCACGCCAAGGACCTGAAGTCCAACGGCAACCGCGTTGTTCTGGAAGGCAACACCGACGAGCGCGGCACCCGCGAGTACAACATGGCTCTGGGTGAGCGTCGTGCCAAGGCCGTTCAGCGTTACCTGGTTCTGCAGGGCGTTTCCCCTGCTCAGCTGGAACTGGTCTCCTACGGTGAAGAGCGTCCTGTTGCCACTGGCAACGACGAGCAATCCTGGGCTCAGAACCGTCGCGTAGAACTGCGTAAGTAAGTTCCCATGCGAATGTGCCGCCGTGTAGTAACCGTCCTCGCACTCAGCCTGCCGCTCGCGGCCTGGGCTGAGGTCCCTGTAGTAGATGACAACGCAGGCAGTTATCCGCCTGCGGGTTATGGCACGAGCGGCGCCTATGCCGGGGCAGGGGCTTCAACCCCTGCCTCGGCACAGGGCCAGCTGTTCATGCAGCTGCAACAGATGCAGGACCAGCTTTCCCGCCAGCAAGGCATCATCGAAGAGCTGCAAAACGATGTGTCGCGCATGAAGCAGGAAAACCTGGAGCGATACCAGGACCTGGACCGTCGCATCAACAGTGGTGCCGCGCCTGCCGCGACCCCTGACAATTCCTCTACCGGGGGCGCATCCAATGCCGCCGCCGGTGCAGCAGCAGGTGCCGCTGGCGCCGCTGCGCAACAACCGGCCGCCAGTGGCGAGCCCGGTGATCCGGCGAAAGAGAAGCTCTATTACGATGCCGCTTTCGACCTGATCAAGCAGAAGGACTTCGACAAGGCCAGCCAGGCGTTCAACGCCTTCCTGCGCAAGTACCCCAGCAGCCAGTACGCCGGCAATGCCCAGTATTGGCTGGGTGAGGTGAACCTGGCCAAGGGCGACCTGCCAGGTGCCAGCCAGGCGTTCGCGCAGGTGAGCCAGAAGTACCCCAAGCACAGCAAGGTGCCTGATTCGCTGTACAAGCTGGCCGACGTCGAGCGCCGCATGGGCCACACCGACAAGGTCAAAGGCATTCTGCAACAGGTCATCACCCAGTACCCTGGCACATCCGCCGCGCAACTGGCACAGCGTGACCTGCAAAAGCTCTAAGCCGCACCCTTCGCAAGAAACCCGCGCCAGTCGCGGGTTTTTTCGTTAGAATCACTGCCCTTTTTCTTAAACACGCTGCAGCGGATAACGCCATGTCGAGTCCGCGACAGTGCCTGACGGAGGCGGACAGCCTGTTTAGCTGTCACGCCCGTGGCGATCATGCAAGACACATTACGCATCACCGAAGTTTTTTACTCTTTGCAGGGTGAAACACGAACGGCTGGGCTGCCCACGGTTTTCGTGCGCCTGACCGGTTGCCCCCTGCGCTGTCAGTACTGCGACAGTGCCTACGCGTTCAGCGGCGGCACCCTGCGCACCCTCGATTCGATCATCGAACAGGTGGCCGGTTTCAAGCCGCGTTACGTCTGCGTAACGGGCGGCGAGCCGTTGGCCCAGCCCAATGCCTTGCCGTTGCTTCAGCAACTGTGCGATGCCGGCTACGAGGTTTCGCTGGAGACCAGCGGCGCGCTGGATATTTCGGGTACCGACACCCGCGTCAGCCGTGTGGTCGACCTGAAGACGCCAGGCTCCGAGGAGTCGCACCGTAATCGCTATGAGAACATCGAGCACTTGACCCGCAACGACCAGGTCAAGTTCGTGATCTGCTCGCGCGAGGACTATGACTGGGCGGTGTCCAAGCTGATCCAGTACAACCTTGCCGAGCGTGCCGGCGAGGTGTTGTTCTCGCCTAGCCATCACCAGGTGCGCGCGAGTGACCTGGCCGACTGGATCATTGCCGACAACCTGCCCGTGCGCTTCCAGTTGCAGCTGCACAAGCTGCTGTGGAACGACGAACCCGGACGTTGATTGAGGAGTAGCAGTACATGACTGAAAAACGCGCGGTAATCCTGCTGTCTGGCGGCCTCGACTCGGCCACCGTTGTTGCCATGGCCAAGGCCGAAGGCTACAGCTGTTACACCATGAGTTTCGACTACGGCCAGCGTCATCGTGCAGAACTCGATGCCGCTGCCCGCGTCGCTCGTGACCTCGGGGTGGTCGAGCACAAGGTCATCGGCCTGAGCCTGGACGGTATCGGTGGCTCGGCCCTGACCGACAGCAGCATCGATGTACCGGAAACCCCCGGTGAGGGGATTCCAGTCACCTACGTGCCAGCGCGCAACACCGTGTTCCTGTCCCTGGCCCTGGGTTGGGCCGAAGTGCTCGAAGCGCGTGACATCTTCATTGGCGTCAATGCCGTGGACTACTCCGGTTACCCGGACTGCCGCCCCGAATTCGTCGAAGCCTTCGAGCGCATGGCCAACCTGGCGACCAAGGCGGGCGTCGAAGGGCAGGGCTTCCGTATCCAGGCGCCGTTGCAGAACCTGAGCAAGGCACAGATCGTTCAGGAGGGCATCGCCCGCGGTGTGGACTACAGCCTGACGGTGTCCTGCTACCAGGCCGATGATCAAGGCCGTGCCTGCGGCAAGTGCGACAGCTGCCGCCTGCGCGCCGATGGCTTCAAAGCTGCCGGTGTGACCGACCCGACGCGTTATTTTTGATTTTTTTACCGTAGGGTGTTGATTTCCCGTTAGAAATCAGTATTATACGCGCCATCCAACGGGTCGTTAGCTCAGTTGGTAGAGCAGTTGGCTTTTAACCAATTGGTCGTAGGTTCGAATCCTACACGACCCACCATACGCAGTAAGTCAAAGCCCGCTACCGGCAACGGTCGCGGGCTTTGTCGTTTCTGGCTTGTGTTGCTTGCCTTGGCCCATCGCCGGCAAGCCGGCGATGGGCTGCAAAGCGGCCCCGTTACTCGGCCCATTCCGGGTCGCCGGTAAACACCACGGTCAGCCAGCGGTCCGGCCCTTCGCCGCCCACGGCATCACCGATCTCGTTGCGCAGTGCATCCCACTCATCGATGGTTTTCGCGCCCATGCCGGTCGGCACGATGAAGTACAGCTCGATCTCCCGCGAGCGCCCCACCTTGGCCACATAAGCGCGGTACGACTGCAGGCCGTGGCGCGCGATGAATGCCTTGGCGACCTCGTCGACATGCAGTTTGAGGTCGCCCGGCGTCACCAGGAAAATCTCCGAAAATGCCTGGCGTACCACCGACAACGGCAACGGAATGATCACCAGGCAGACCAGTGCCAGTACCGCCGGGTCGATGTACGGTGACATCCACTCCCACTGCGTGCCTTGCACGGCATAACCAAAGCAGAAGGCGATCAGCAACGCGGCAGTAATGCTGGCCGACATCACCCAGCCCTTGACGTCCATGCGCACGAAGTCCGAACACAGCTTGCGGTTGGCCCGGGCTTCGATCACCGCGATGGTCACGCAGGCAATCACGGTCAGTACCGCGTAGACCATGGCAATGCCGAATTCCAGGTGGCGCCCGCCTTGCAGCACGCTGCTGACGGCGTTGATCAGCGCATAGATGGCCACGCCGCTGAGCAGGATGCCATTGAGCGCCAGCACCATCGGCTCCAGGTGCCAGAAGCCCATGGTGAAGCGCTCGCGCAGTTTGCGTGACATGTGCGCGGTGGTGGTGTGCGAGGTGATCAGCTTGACCACCACCAGCGACAGCCCGCTCATGCTGGCGTCGACCAGTGAATAGACGCCGTCGAAGATGATCGAGAACGAGCCGGAGGCCAGGCCGAAGGCGATGCCGATGGTGGCGATGAACAGGGTGACGGCGATCGAGGTGCGTAGCAGGCCTTGTTCGCTGGTGATGTCGAAGAATGGGGGTTTGTTTGCTGCTTCCATGGGTAAAGCTCTTTCAAAAGGTGGGTTGCCTGTACCGGCCTCTTCGCGGGGCAAGCCCGCTCCACAGGTGCGGCACCGCTCTCAAGGCTTGTGATAGTCCTGTGGGAGCGGGCTTGCCCCGCGAAGAGGCCAGTACAGACTAGACGCGAAACTGCTCCATCAAGGCTTGCTGCTGGTTGGCCAGCCGGTTCAGTGCCTGGCTGATCCGCGCCGACTCCTCGGCCTGGCCAGACAGCGATTCTGTCACATCGCGGATGCCGGCCACGTTGCGGTTCACTTCCTCGGCCACCGCACTTTGCTCTTCCGCTGCCGAGGCGATCTGCAGGTTCATGTCGCTGATCACCGCCACCGCCTCGCCAATTCGCTGCAGGGCCGGCAGTGCCTGCTCCATGCGCGTCGCGCTGGCTTGAGCCTGGCGTTGGCCTTCATGCATGGCGCCCACCACATCCTCGGTGCCTTGCTGCAAGCCTTCGATGACCTGGCGGATTTCCTCGACCGATACCTGGGTGCGTTGGGCCAGGCTGCGCACTTCGTCGGCGACCACGGCAAAACCGCGTCCGGCTTCGCCAGCCCGGGCGGCTTCGATGGCGGCATTGAGCGCCAGCAGGTTGGTTTGCTCGGCAATGGCGCGGATCACATCCAGCACCGAGCCAATTTGCTCGCTGCGGCTTTCCAGGGCGCGTGCTTCGTCCATCGCGGTGGTCATGTCGGCGGCCAGGCGGTCGATGGCCTGGCGGGTACTGGCGATCAGTTGCAGGCCTTCGCGGCTCGCCTGGTCGGCGCCGCGAGCCGCCTGAGCTGCCTGGGCGGCATTGTGGGCGACATCCAGTGCGGTAGCGCTCATTTCGTTGGCGGCGGTGGCCACCTGCTCGATTTCCCGGTGCTGTTGCTGCATGCCGTTGCTGGTCTGGCTGGCGATGGCAGCGGACTGGTCGGCGGTGCCGCGGGCTTCCTGCAGCGAGCCCTTGACCTGGGCAATTACGGGTTGGAGTTTGTCGAGGAAGCGGTTGAACCAGCCCGTCAGCTGGCCCAGTTCGTCCTCGCGGGCGTAGTCCAGACGGCGGGTCAGGTCACCTTCACCGCTGGCGATGTCCTCCAGGCGCGCCGCTACGGCAAGGATCGGCCGGGTTACCCCGCGTGCGGTCAGCCAGACCAGCAGCAGGCCCAGCACGGCAGCGGCGAGGCCGATCATCAGGCTGGTGAGGTTGGCGCGCTGGTTGTTCGCGTCCAGCCGTTGGTTGAGGGTGACTGCCGGCGCTTGCAGGACGCTTTGTGGCACTTCAAGCAGTACCTGCCAGGGGGGCGCATCGGGGATCGGTGCGAAGGGGTGGGCAACCCGCAGCAGGCCGCTCGCCACGCTCGTGCTCAGCGCCTTGCCGAGCTGAGAGCTGTCGCGGCTGTGGCCTGCCAGCAGGCCGGCCGGGCTGACGATGCTGACCTGGCCCTGGCCATCGAACAGCTCCTGACGGCCGTCCAGGCTCAGCTGCTGCAGGTTGTCCAGGCCAATGTCCAGGCCGACCACGCCGATGACCTTGCCGTTTTCCAGCAGGGGCAGGGCGATGCTGGTCATCAGCACCTGGCGGCCATTGACCTCGTCGAGGTACGGCTCGAGCATACAGGTCTGGGCCGTCTCTTGCGGGCAGGTCAGCCAGCGGTTCTGCGGGCTGCCGCTGGTGCTGGTGCGGGTGTCGGCCAGCATCGATTCCGGCATGGCTTCTGCTTCGAGGGTGCCAGGGCGCGGTTGCGACCAGTACAGCGAGAACCGCCCGCTGTCGTTGCTGCCCAGGGCATCCTGGCCGATGTACTGGCTGTCCTGGTGGTCCAGAGCATTGGGCTGGAACACCAGGTAAAGGCCGATCACATCCGGGTTGCCGGCCAGGCTGGCACGCGCTTCGCGGGTCAGGTCGCCGCGCAGGTCGCTGCCGCCGCGGGCCTTCAATACCTGCACCAAGCGGCGCAAGCCATTGCCATACTGATAAGCGTCCATGAAATAGCGCTGGATGCGCAATGCCTGGGTCTGGGCGTGCGCTTGCAGGCGCAGGCGCGCGCTCTGGTCGAGCATTTCGGTGTTGGCCTGGTTGACCAGTGCCGCGCTGCGCCGGGCCTGGGTCAGCGAGGTGGCGACCAGCAGGGCGACGATGGCCAGCAGGCACAAGCCGGCAAGCAGGGTGATCTTCCACTGGATGGAGAGACGGCGCAGCGGCATAGGGGCTTTCCTTTTCGATCAAGCGCAACGCCCGCTATCAGGCGCGGGCGTTGTCGGCAGCGTGGGTCATTCAGCGATGCAGTTCGGTGGGGCAACCCTGAAGGCCTTGGTCAGCCAGGCCAGATAGCACAAGCCGAACAATGCCCAGATGCCACCAAACATGAGCGAGTGCGCGTTCAAGTCCAGCCACAGCGAAACGATGATGCAGAAGCCGATGGTCGGCAGCACCAGGTACTTGAGCTTGTTGGCCAGCCCCTGGCGATTGCCTTCGCGCAGGTAGCAGTGGTTGATCACCGACAGGTTGACGAAGCTGAAGGCCACCAGGGCGCCGAAGTTGATGATCGACGTGGCCGTGACCAGGTTGAAGAAGATGGCCGACAGCGAAATCAGCCCCACCACCGCGATGTTCATGACCGGCGTCTTGTAGCGTGAATGCAGGCGGGCAAAGATGCTGGCCGGGATCACGTTGTCGCGGGCCATCACGTACAGCAAGCGTGAGACGCTGGTCTGCGAGGCCAGGCCCGAGGCGATGGTATTGATCACGGTGCAGGCGATGAACACCGACTGGAACAGCTTACCGCCCACGTACAGGGCGATTTCCGGCAAGGCGGCTTCCTGGTCATGGAAGCGCGCCATGGTCGGGAAGTAGGCCTGGATGAAGTACGACACCAAGATGAACACCATCCCGCCGATCAGCGCGGTGAGGAAGATCGCCCGTGGGATGGTCTTGCCCGGGTCGCGGGTTTCTTCCGACAGGCAGGTGACTGCGTCGAAGCCCAGGAACGAGAAGCACAGGATGGTCGCGCCAGCGGCCAGGGCGCTGAGCTGGGTCTGGTTGTCGGCGAAGGGCAGCAGGCTCCAGGTGGTACCCATCCCTTCGCCATGGTGCAGGCCGCGCACGCAGAGGTAGATGAACACGCCGATGATTGCCACCTGCACCGCCACGAACAGCAGGTTGAAGTGCGCCACCAGGTTGATGCTGCGCATATTGATCAGGCTGATCAGGCTGACGAACCCGACCACCCACACCCACGCCGGCACTTCGGGGAACATGGCCGACAGGTAGAGCTTGGCCAGCAGCGCATTGACCATGGGCAGGAGCAGGTAGTCCAGCAGCGATGACCAGCCCACCAGGAAGCCCACGTGCGGGTTGATGGCGCGCTGGGTGTAGGTGTAGGCCGAACCCGATTGCGGGAAGCGTCGTACCAGGGTGCCATAGCTCACGGCGGTGAACAGGATGCCGGCCAGCGCCAGGATGTAGGCGCTGGGCACATGCCCGGCGGTGATGCCGGAAACAATCCCGAACGTGTCGAACACGGTCATCGGTGTCAGGTAGGCCAGGCCGATGATTACCACGTGCCAGAGGCGCAGGGATTTGTGGAATTGGCCGCTGCCGGTAGCGCTCTGGTCAGGCTGCATGCTGGCATGGCTCCTGCGGCTGGGCGTGAACGGCGGGCACAGTGAGTGGCGCATGCGGCAAGTGCGAGCGGGTGGGCTCCATGTTGTTCACCTTTATTGTTCGGAGCAGAGGGAGGCGCGTGCGAGACGCCGGTTGTTCTTTGTGAGGTGGGCGCGGTGCAAGTGGTTAAAATAAAAAACGATGGGTAGGTTGGTGTCAAGTTAAACATGACAAGATGTTGCAAAACTGAAATATTTATCGATTTGAATAGGGTTTTGTTCGGTTTTTGCGCGCTTTTATGCGCTTTTGCTCGATTTAGATGTCCGTAAAATTGAACAAACCCGAAATGTTTCCTGCGCCTTTCAGACGCTTCCTAAAAGCGGGATTTCTCTGCTTCGGCCGTCACGTGCCTCAGGCTGCAGTGATATTCTTCAGGCCCTGCGTGGCACCTGGCCGCGTGCAAGCCCTTATGGACAGCAATCGGTTTTATTCATGAAGAAATCAGTAGGCATCCTTTCCGGCCTGGCCCTTGCCATTGCCGTCGCAACCACCGCTGGCGCCTGGTACACCGGCGAGCGCCTGCCTGCGGAGCTGGAATATTCCGTCAACCGCAGCAACGCTGAACTGAAGAAAGCCCTGGTAGGCGTCGGCGGCAGCATGACCGTCGAACTGGTCTCGCTGGATCGGCACTTCTTCAGCAGCACCGCCCAATACCGGCTCACCGCCAAGGGCATAAACCTTGGCGACGGCGAGGCGGTCAATTTCGAGGTGGGCATGACCGACCAGATCGAGCATGGCCCGTTCCCTTGGTCGCGGGTCAAGGCGCTGAAGCTGATGCCAGTGCTGGCTGTCAGCAACAGCACGCTGGTCAAAGACGCATTCACCGCCCCCTGGTTCGCCGCAGCGGGCGAGCAGTCGCCGGTCAGCGCGCAGACCAGCCTGGGTTACGGCGGCAGCGTCGACAGCACGGTATTGCTGGCCCCGGCCAAGGTCACCGAAACCGATGGCAACAGCCTCGACTTCTCGGGCATGCAGCTGCAAGTCAGCGGCGACCGCGAAGGCAAGGCGACCCAGTTCGAGGGCAGTGCCGAGCGCTTCGAGATGAAGGTGGTCCGCGACGATCAGCCGCCTGCCACGTTCGAGCTGAAAGGCTTGAAGGTCGGCGGTGACCTGGCGGCCACCAAGCATGATGCGATCTATGTCGGCAACGTCGACCTGTCGCTGGCTGAAACCAAGGTCACCTTGGGGCCCAAGCAGCAGGTGCTGTTGATCAAAGGCTTCGAGCAGAATGCCGTGCAAACCCTCGACGGCCCGGACACCGTGGGTGGGCGCGTGGCTTACACGCTGGCGGACATCACCTGGGACGGCCGCGCGGTCGGTAATGCTCAGTTGGCCGTGAGCATCAAGTCGCTCAACGCGCCGGCGCTGCAAGCGCTGTCGCACTGGTACCAGGCGCACGTGCCGGAGTTCGAGGCAGCGGCCGCAGCCGGCCAGCCGGTGCCACAGATCCAGATGGACGAGGCTGAGAAGGCCAAGTTCCAGGGCGACCTGCAACAGCTGTTGGCGTCCAAGCCCAAGCTGGCCGTGGAAAACTTCTCGTTCAAGACGGCCAATGGCGAAAGCCGCTTCAACCTGGCCATGGACTTCGCCAGCCCGACCTCCTTCGACTTGCCGCCTGACCAGTTGAGCAAGCAACTGATCAGCGAGGTGAAGAGCAAGCTGTCGCTGTCCAAGCCGATGATTGGCGACCTGGCAACCTTGCAGGCATTGCTGGAAGGGCAGACCGATGCCCAGGGGATCGCCATGCAGTCCAGCCAGGCGGGTGAAATGGTCGGCATGATGGCGCTGCAAAGCGGCATGGCCACGGTGCAGGGCAATGATGTGGTGAGCAGCCTGCACTACGCCGATGGCATGGTCGACTTCAATGGCCAGAAAATGACCGTGGAAGCGTTCGCGATGCTGATGTCCTCGCGTCTTGCAGCCTTGCAGCCGCAAGGTTGATTGGCTGAGCGGTACAGCCCTGTCGCCGGCAACCCGGTTACAGGGCTGTACAGGCTGCATAAAACCCTTTTGAATTGCCTCGATTGTCTGTAGCCTTCGGCGTCCGATAATAATCCGCGCCCGCAGAGGGCCGTGATGGCCTGCGCGCCGTCCGGCGCCCCTAGCCGATCTGCCAGGGCCGGGTGATACACTCGATTTGATGCGCACACGCGCCTGCAGGTCCAGCGATCATGACCCAGATTTCCGAACGCCTGTTGGTTCAGGCCCACCTCGACGCCAAACAGCCCAACCCGCTGACAGCCGAGCAGGAGGCCGAATACCGTGCGGCCATCGCTGCCGAGCTCAAGGCGCAGAACGCCGTGCTGGTCGCCCATTACTACTGCGATCCGGTGATCCAGGCGCTGGCCGAAGAGACCGGCGGTTGCGTATCCGACTCGTTGGAAATGGCCCGTTTCGGCAAGAACCACCCCGCCGAGACCGTGATCGTTGCCGGTGTGCGCTTCATGGGCGAAACGGCAAAAATTCTTACCCCCGAAAAACGCGTGCTGATGCCGACCCTCGAGGCCACCTGCTCCCTCGACCTGGGGTGCCCGGTTGAAGAGTTTTCGGCATTCTGCGACCAACACCCGGAACGTACCGTGGTGGTCTATGCCAATACCTCGGCGGCCGTGAAGGCGCGTGCCGACTGGGTGGTAACCTCCAGCTGCGCGCTGGAGATCGTCGAAAGCCTGATGGACAACGGCGAGACCATCATCTGGGGCCCGGACCAGCACCTGGGGCGCTACATCCAGAAGCAGACCGGCGCCGACATGCTGCTGTGGGACGGCGCGTGCATCGTTCACGAAGAATTCAAGTCGCGCCAGCTGGCCGACATGAAGGCGCTTTACCCGGACGCAGCCATTCTGGTTCACCCTGAATCGCCCGAAGCGGTGATCGACCTGGCCGACGCGGTAGGTTCGACCAGCCAGTTGATCAAGGCCGCCCAGACCCTGCCGAACAAGACCTTCATCGTCGCCACCGACCGCGGCATCTTCTACAAGATGCAGCAGCTGTGCCCGGACAAGGAATTTGTCGAGGCGCCGACGGCCGGTAACGGTGCAGCCTGCCGCAGTTGCGCGCACTGCCCGTGGATGGCGATGAACACCCTGGAGCGTGTGCTGGATTGCCTGCGCACGGGCAGCAACGAGATTTTCGTTGACCCGGCGCTGGTGCCCAAGGCGATCAAGCCGCTGAACAGGATGCTCGATTTTACTCAGGCGGCGCGCTTGAAGTTGTCGGGTAACGCCTGATATTGCTGGGGCCGCTTTGCGGCCCATTCGCGGTCCAGATGTGCCCTAACGGCCCATCATGTCCTTGACCATCCGCTGCTGCTCCATGATCTCGCGCTGGCGCTGATCGATCTGCGACGCCAGCGGGAAGTTGCTGCCCGCACGGCGTTTAGCGTAATCCAGCTGCTGGATGGCCTGGTCGAAATCCCCCACCAAGGTGAAGTACTCGGCCCGTGCCCGGTGCAAGCCGATGGTATTGCCCGACAACCCCCGCACTTCGGCAACCTCGTACCACACATCCGGGTCATCCGGCCGGCTCTTGAGCAGGTCGTTCAGTACCTTTTCTGCCTCGGCCGGCTTGTTCTGCTTGACCAGCAGGTCGGCGCGCACCTGTTTCAGCGGGTAATTGCCCGGGTACAGCCCCTGCATCCGTTCGGCGCGCTGCTGTGCATCGGCCAGGCGGTTGTTGGTGATGTCCAGGTCGATCTGCGCCAGGTTGTAGGTAATGTCGTTGGGAGCCTTGGCCAGCAGCGGCTTGAGCAGCTCGCGGGCCTCGTTCAGCTGGCCACCCTTGATCTGCGCCAAGGCCAGGCCATAGCGCGCGGCGTCCAGCTTCGGGTCTTCGTCAAGCTGGGCGCGGAAGCGCTTGGCGGCAAGGCCCGGGGTGCCTTCGTAGGTGAGTGCCACGCGGGCGCGGATCAACTGGTAGCGCTGGGTGTCCTCGATGCCGCCCTTGGGCGCCTGCTCGGCGCGGTTGCGCGTGTCGGCAACCCGCGACTCGGTCACCGGGTGAGTCAGCAGAAATTCTGGCGGCTTGGCATCGTAGCGGTACTGGCGCGCCAGGCGCTCGAACATGCTGGGCATGTTGCGCGGGTCGTAACCGGCCTTTTCCAGGTTCTGGATGCCGATGCGGTCGGCTTCCTGTTCATTTTGCCGCGAGAAGCGCCGCTGCTCCTGAATGGCGGCGGCCTGGGTGCCTGCGATCACGCCGATACCGGCATCGCCGCCGCCACCAGCGGCCAGCACGATGCCTGCCAGCAGGGCGGCCATCATCGGCAGTTGCATGCGTTGCTGGGCTTCGACGCCACGGGCGAAGTGGCGCTGCGACAAGTGCGCCAGTTCGTGAGCCAGTACCGAGGCGTATTCGCCCTCGGTCTGGGCATTGAGGAACAGCCCGCCGTTGACCCCGACGATGCCGCCAGGGGCGGCGAAGGCGTTGAGCTCGCGGCTGTCGATCAGGATGAACTCCAGGCGCCGGTCCTGCAGCTGGCTGGTTTCCGCCAGGCGATACACGCTGGTTTCGACGTAGTCCTTGAGCTGCGGGTCGTTCAACTGGTTGACCTGGCCACGCAACAGGCTCAGCCAGGCGCGGCCGAGCTGGTGCTCCTGTTGCGGCGAGACGATCGCAGAGCTGGCATCACCCAGTGATGGCAGGTCGTCAGCATGGCCGGGAAGGGCCATCAGGCAGGCCAGCGTCAACAGGGTAGGGCGCAGTAGATTCATGCACGAAGCTCGCGTCGGGTCAAAGGCCTCTACTGTAGCCCGCTCACACGTTGGCGACCAGTGGCGGTATCCTAGCGGGCCTGTTACCAAAGACGTCTGCCCCGCACGTGGAGAACCCCGATGAGCGACACCCTGACCTGCGACGCTGAACTCGACGCCAGCGGGCTGAACTGCCCGCTGCCACTGCTGAAGGCAAAGATGGAACTCAACCGCCTGGCCAGTGGCGCGGTGCTCAAGGTGATTGCTACCGATGCTGGCTCGCAGCGCGACTTCCGCACTTTTGCCAAGCTGGCCGGTCATACGCTGCTGCATGAAACGGCCGAGGCCGGCACCTACACCTACTGGCTGCGCAAGGCCTGAGTCTCAACCAAGGATCGTCAATGTTCAAAGTGCTTCGCGACTGGATGCAGCGCTATTTCTCCGATGAGGAGGCGGTGGTACTGGCGGTCCTGCTGGTTCTGGCGTTTACCGCGGTACTGACCCTGGGCGGCATGTTGGCGCCGGTGCTGGCGGGGATGGTGCTGGCGTTTCTGATGCAGGGCCTGGTCAACGCCCTGGAGCGCCTGCGGGTACCCACCCGGCTGGCGGTGGCCGTGGTGTTTGCGTTGTTCATGGGGGCACTGGCGGTCATCCTGCTGGTGCTGGTGCCGTTGCTCTGGCATCAGCTGATCACCCTGTTCAACGAGCTGCCCGGCATGCTCGGCAAATGGCAGTCGCTGTTGCTGCTGCTGCCCGAGCGCTACCCGCACCTGGTGTCGGATGAGCAGGTATTGCATGCCATCGAGTCGGTGCGCGGTGAAATCGGCAAGTTCGGCCAGTGGGCACTGACCTTCTCGTTGTCGAGCCTGCCGCTGCTGGTCAACGCCATGATCTACCTGGTGCTGGTGCCGATCCTGGTGTTCTTCTTCCTCAAGGACCGCGAGGTGATCGGGCGTTGGGTGGTGGGTTATCTACCCCGTGAGCGCACCTTGCTCAACCGCGTGGGCAACGAGATGAACCGGCAGATCGCCAACTACATTCGCGGCAAGGGCATCGAGATTCTGATTTGCGGGGTTGCCACCTATATCGCGTTCATCAGCCTGGGGCTGAACTATGCGGCCTTGCTGGCGTTGCTGGTGGGCTTGTCGGTGGTGGTGCCCTATGTGGGCGCCGTGGTGGTGACCGTGCCGGTGACGTTGATTGCATTGTTCCAGTGGGGCTGGGGCGATCAGTTCATCTACCTGATGACGGTGTACGCGATCATTCAGGCGCTGGATGGCAACGTGCTGGTGCCGTTGCTGTTTTCCGAGGCGGTGAGCCTGCACCCGGTGGCGATCATCTGCGCGGTGCTGCTGTTTGGCGGGTTGTGGGGCTTCTGGGGGATCTTCTTTGCGATCCCGTTGGCAACGCTGTTCAAGGCGGTGCTGGATGCCTGGCCGCGGCAAGAGCCGACAGTGGCGCCGCTGTTGTGATTTTTGGGGCTGCAAAGCAGCCCCGGCAATCTCAAGCCTTGTTCAACGCCTGAGCCGCCGCCAAGACGGCATCCACATGCCCGGGCACCTTCACCCCACGCCATTCCTGGCGCAGCACACCGTCCTTGTCGATCAGGAAGGTGCTGCGGTCCACGCCCATGTACTCCTTGCCATACAGCTTCTTCAGCTTGATCACGTCGAACAGCTGGCACAGGGCCTCGTCCTTGTCGCTGATCAGCTCGAACGGGAAGCCTTGCTTGGCCTTGAAGTTCTCATGCGACTTGAGGCCATCGCGCGATACGCCGAACACCACGGTATTGGCGGCGGCAAAGGCTTCATGCTGATCACGGAAGCCCTGGCCCTGGGTAGTGCAGCCCGGGGTGCTGTCCTTGGGGTAGAAGTACACCACCACCTGGCGGCCCTTGAGCTCGGCAAGGCTGACCGCCTGGCCGCTGGTGGCCTGGGCCTGGAAATCGGCAACGGGTTGGTCGAGTGCTACGGCCATGGGGGCTTCCTTACATGGGGTTCTGTGGGCGCCAAGGCTCGATCAGCGCATCCAGGTTCAAGGCATCGGCAAAGTCCAGGAACTGGTCACGCAGCCAGCTGATCTGGGTGCCGGCCGGCAAAATCACGGTGAACTGGGCGTTGAGCATGCTGCTGCCGGTCTGTGGCGCCAGGTAGGTGTCGCAGGTCATGGCTTCGAGCTCGACACGGTGGTCGAGGAAGAACTGGCACAGCTCGTTGATGATGTCGGGGCGGTAGGCCGCGCTGACATAGGCCACGTAAGGCAGCGCCTGCGGGCGTACCTCCTGGTCGGCGCTGCGCACCACATCGAGGGTCAGGCCGTGCTTTTTGCCCAGGCCAGGCAGGGAGGCTTCAAGACGCGCCAGGGCGTCCCAGCTGCCACCGACCTGCAGCACCAGGGCGCTGGTCTCGCCATGGCGGCTCAGGCGCGAGGTGACTACCGCGCAGCGGTTCTCGACGGCAGCGCGGCTGAGGACGTTGGCCAGTTCCATGGGGTTTGGGCCCAGGGCACTGATGACAAGGAATTGTTCGCGGACGGTGGGGGTGGACATGCAGCATTCCTAAAGCGATGAGCGGTCGGTGCAGGACAGGCAAAAGCCTCCAGTCGGCAGTGCCCGGGGCTCGCATGCGAGGTCGTGGACGCCGGCGGGGAGCAAGGTCGACGGCCCGGCGGGCCGCGCTGCACCGATCAAAGGATCAAGGGTAGCGAATTAAGCCGCCGAGGGGAATGCTCCGCCCGCCTGCTTCGCTTGTGCAAGGCCGATGCCCCCAGTACCATTACCGCTCTCTTTTTCCGGCAGGAGCAGTTACATGATTGCGGGCAGTATGGTGGCATTGGTCACTCCCATGGATGCACAAGGGCGTCTTGACTGGGACAGCCTCGGCAAACTTGTAGACTTCCACCTGGAAAACGGCACTCACGCCATCGTCGCCGTCGGTACTACCGGCGAGTCGGCCACCCTGACCGTCGAAGAGCACATCGAGGTCATCGAATTCGTGGTCAAGCGTGTCGCTGGCCGCATCCCGGTCATCGCAGGCACTGGCGCCAACTCCACCTCGGAAGCCGTGCACCTGACCCAGAACGCCAAAAACGCCGGCGCCGACGCCTGCCTGCTGGTCGTGCCGTACTACAACAAGCCGACCCAGGAAGGCTTGTACCAGCACTTCAAGCACATCGCCGAAGCCGTCGACATCCCGCAGATCCTCTACAACGTACCCGGCCGCACCTCCTGCGACATGCAGGCCGAGACCGTGATCCGCCTGTCGACCGTGCCGAACATCATCGGCATCAAGGAAGCCACCGGCGACCTGGCCCGTGCCAAGGCCATCCTCGATGGCGTCAGCAAGGACTTCATCGTCATGTCCGGCGACGACCCGACGGCTGTCGAGCTGATCCTGCTGGGCGGCAAGGGCAACATCTCCGTGACGGCCAACGTCGCCCCGCGCGAAATGGCCGACCTGTGCGAGGCCGCCCTTGAGGGCAATGCCGAGAAGGCCCGCGCAATCAACGAAACACTCATGCCGCTGCACAAAGACCTGTTCTGCGAAGCCAACCCGATTCCGGTGAAATGGGCGCTCGTCGAAATGGGCCTGATGCACAAAGGCATTCGCCTGCCGCTGACCTGGCTGAGCGAAGGCTGTCACGAAAAAGTCCGTACTGCCTTGCGCCAGTCCGGCGTACTGGTTTAATCGAGGAAGTACACCGCATGAAGCGACTGGCTGGTCTTTCCGCCCTTGCCCTGATCATTTCCAGCACCAGCGGTTGCGGCTGGCTGTGGGGCGACGAGGGTTATTTCCGCGACCGCGGCAGCGATTACCTGCAGGCGCACCCGACCGCGCCGATGCAGCTGCCGCCGGACGCCAGCAACGTCAAGCGCCTCGACCCGCTGTTGCCTATTCCGCGTAACGTTGCCGATGACAGCGCCACCGGCGAGTTCGAAGTACCGCGTCCGCAACCGCTGACGGCCGGTGCCGAAGTCAGCGACTTCAGCTTGCAACGCAGCGGCAACAGCCGTTGGGTGCTGGCCCAGCGCTCGCCAGCCGAAGTCTGGCCTGCGGCCCGTCAGTTCTTTGAAGACAATGGCTTCCGCATTGCCGAAGAGCGCCCGCAAACCGGCGAATTCAATACCAGCTGGCAGCGTTTCGATGAACTCTCGGCCTCGCTCGGCCAGCGCCTGGCGAGCACCGCCAGCAGCGGCGACAGCGAAGTGCGCGTGCGTGTACGCATGGAGCCCGGCGTGCAGCGCAACACCTCCGAGGTGTACATCGTCAGCGTCGAGCGCCCGGCTGGCAGCACCGCCGAGCCTGGTTTCCCGTCCACCTCCAGCAACACCGGCGCCGATGCCCTGCTGGTTGACGAAATGCTCGCCAGCATGAACCGCAGCGCCGAGAAGGGCGGGTCTGTCTCGCTGCTGGCCGCGCGCGATTTCGATGCGCCAAGCCGCGTCAGCCTGAGCGAAGACGGCAGCGGCAACCCGGTACTGTACCTGGGCGCCGACCTGGATCGCGCCTGGTCCAGCGTGGGCCGTGCCCTGGAGCAAGGTGGCGAGTGGCGTGTCGAAGACATCAACCGCAGCCTGGGCCTGTACTACATCAACCTGTCCGAAAAACCTGACGACAAGCAGAACGAGCCGGGCTTCTTCAGCCGCATGTTCGGCAGTGCACCGACCAAAGAAGAGCGTGAAGCCCGTGCCGAGCGCTACCAGGTACGCCTGAGCAAGGTCGGCGAGAGCGTGCAGGTCACCGTCGAGAAAAACATCAACACCGTGGCTCCGGCCGATGTCGCCCGCCGTGTGCTGAGCGCCATTCAGGACCACCTGGGTTAAGTGCGCTTCGCGGTACTCGGAAGCGGCAGCCAGGGAAACGGCACGCTGATCGCCAGTGGTGACACGTTCATCCTGGTCGATTGCGGGTTCTCCCTGCGTGAGACCGAGCGGCGCCTGGCGCTGCTCGGGGTCTCGGCGGCACAGCTGAGCGCGGTGCTGGTTACCCACGAACATGCCGACCACGTGCATGGGGTTGGGTTGCTGTCGCGGCGCTACAATGTACCGGTCTACCTCAGCCAAGGGACGTTGCGCGGCCTGCGCAAGCCGGTGGAGGTGGCCGGTTTTCTCGCTTGTGGCGACAGCCTGCGCATCGGTGGCCTGGAGGTGACGGCAGCGCGCGTCGAGCACGACGCCTACGAGCCGTTGCAATACGTGCTCAGCGACGGCCGGCGGCGTTTCGGCATGCTCACCGACCTGGGCTCGTACGATGCCTTGTTGCTGGAGCGCTACCAGGGCCTGGATGCCCTGTTGATCGAAGCCAATCACTGCCGCGACATGCTGGCACGCGGTCACTACCCGTCGTTCCTGAAGCAGCGGGTAGGTGGCATGCAAGGGCATTTGAACAATCACCAGGCCGCGCGCCTGGTGGACGAGTTGGGCTGGAGCAACCTGCAACACCTGGTGCTGGCCCACCTCAGCAGCAAGAACAACCTGCCACAACTGGCCCGCCAGTGCTTCGTCGACACCCTTGGGTGCGACCCGGACTGGCTTCAGGTGGCGAATCAGGAACACGGGCTCGACTGGCGCGAAATCGCCTAGCCCAACTACTCAAGCAAGCGGAGCCCATCATGGAAAAACGCGAAGAACTTTACCGCGGCAAGGCCAAATCGGTTTACAAGACCGACGACGCCGACCGCTTGATCCTGCTGTTCCGCAACGACACCTCGGCGTTCGACGGCAAGCGTATCGAACAGCTCGACCGCAAAGGCATGGTGAACAACAAGTTCAACGCCTTCATCATGCAAAAGCTCGAAGAAGCCGGCGTGCCGACCCAGTTCGACAAGCTGCTGGGCGACAACGAGTGCCTGGTGAAGAAGCTCGACATGATCCCGGTCGAGTGCGTGGTGCGTAACTACGCGGCGGGCAGCCTGGTCAAGCGTCTGGGCGTGGAGGAGGGCATCAAGCTGGAGCCGTCCACCTTCGAACTGTTCCTGAAGAACGACGAGAAGGGCGACCCCTTCATCAACGAATCCCACGTTGTCGCGTTCGGCTGGGGCACCGCCGAGCAGCTGGTAGAGATGAAAAAGCTGTCGCTGAAAGTCAACGAAGTGCTGAACAAACTGTTCGATGACGCAGGCCTGCTGCTGGTCGACTTCAAGCTGGAGTTCGGCGTGTTCCACGGCCAGATCGTCCTGGGCGACGAATTCAGCCCCGACGGCTGCCGCCTGTGGGACAAAGAAACCCGCAAGAAGATGGACAAGGACCGCTTCCGCCAGGGCCTGGGCGACGTAATCGAAGCCTACGAAGAAGTTGCCAAGCGCCTGGGCGTGCCGCTGTAAGCGGCCTGTTCACGCAAGCGCCTGATACCACGCGATTTTTTTGAAAATAAAGGTTTGCGTTTTCAGAATTCGCTGGTATGATGCGCGGCATTGGAGAGATGCCGGAGTGGTCGAACGGGACGGATTCGAAATCCGTTGTACTGGCAACAGTACCTAGGGTTCAAATCCCTATCTCTCCGCCATACATGAAGTAGTCGAAGCCCCCGAAAACGTTGAAGTTTTCGGGGGCTTTGTCGTTTCAGGGATGAAAGTTAGGGCATTTTTAGGGCATATTCTCAACCTTGGAGACCGCGCTGGGCCCGCTCTGGCCATGGTGACGGCTCCGGTTTAGGGCTGAGTCTGAGTATGATTCGACACTGGTGATGTGGCCATAAGGGAAGGCAGGCTCCATGTTTGTGTATCTGGATGAAACTGAGTTTGGAGAGGGGCAGTTCAGCAAAATCTCAGCGTCCTAGTGTGGTGTTTCAGAAGTGCCAATGAAAATTACATGCCCGAGGCCCGTGCCGCACGGGCGATGGAGGCCAGGGTGTCCTCGGCTTTTTCAGGGGTTTTGAATGCCTGGAGCTTGTATTCGGGGCCACTAGGTGCCTGGCTTGGCAATTTTCGGCGCCTATCAGATCGAGCGCCGCCCGCGCGGCGCATCGCGAGCTAAGCTCGCTCCTACATTTGTTTCGGCCAGTTAATCCTGAGGCATTGGCGCGCTGCCCTTGGCGTCCGCCTCAATATTGTGGCGGACAAACAAGGCGGTCGCGCGCGCTGGC
The DNA here is from genome assembly GCF_051123555.1 of Pseudomonas sp. NFX1. Taxonomy (NCBI): domain Bacteria; kingdom Pseudomonadati; phylum Pseudomonadota; class Gammaproteobacteria; order Pseudomonadales; family Pseudomonadaceae; genus Pseudomonas; species Pseudomonas sp. NFX1. The sequence goes on from NZ_CP169366.1 coordinate 87,064, forward strand.
ATAGGCGTGACTGGCCCGAAACAAGTGTAGGAGCGAGCTTAGCTCGCGATGCGCCGCGCGGGCGGCGCTCGATTTCCGCCCCACCTCCAAACCCAAGACAGGCACCTAGCCCCCATCACCCTATCTTCCGTCAAGCACATAGCAGCCCCACTCCCCAACATTCCATGAAAATCCACAAAAAAAGCCGACCTGGCCTCCAACGCCCGTGCGGCACGGGCCTTGGGCATGTAATTTTCATTGGCACTTCTGAAACACCACACTAGGTCCGCAAACTCAACGTTAGCCAAGAACCACGATGACCATCCTCCTTCGCCCGCAGGGCGCCTTCGGCTGGTTCAGTTACTGGTTATTCAATTGTTTGCAAAGCGTGAGGTTCCTTCCCTCTCAAGACTGCCGGTGGAAATTAAAATCTTTGAACGAGGCGATGAGTCGAGGTTCGTTCTTTTTTCCATTGACGTGAAAGTTGTCTGATGGTCAGCGCCACCGTAGTCCTTGTGCCCCTGTCGAGGAAGCGCGAAGCCTCGAACGGTTTGGTGTTGCTCAAGTTCAGATCGAGGACTCGCATAGCGTTGCCTTAATGTTTCATCATCCCCAGCTCAGCATCATCCAGCAGCGCCTTGGCCATCGCGCTCAGGTAGTGCGAGGCCCAGATCAGCTTTTGATCGCCATCCATCAACCCGGCCAATGTCATGTCGCGTACGTAGCCCATCAATTCGGAGGCCTGTTCGCGGGCGCTTTGGCAGCAGATGCCCGGCTCGATGCGAAAGAGTGGGTGGGTCTGGTTTTCGCCTTGGTAGAACGTGGTTTTGCCGGCTGTAGTGGGCGGCTTGGGGGTGTCTGTAGTCATCATTGAACTCCCTGGAATGTTCAGTTCCCGGGCGTGCCTGTTCGCGGTTTTACCCGCGAACAGGCACGCCCAGGCGATGCATCACTTCAATGGTTTCAGTGCAGGGTGCGCGGCTCTGCCGGAGCATGCGGCTGCATCTGCAGTTGCATCAAGGCGGACTCCACCAGGCTTTGTACGGCTTCCATCTCGTGGATGACCGCCTGCATCACGATCGAGCTGGGGGAGGTGGGTTTGAGTTGCACGGACTGACGGGCTACGGACAGGGCGCAGAGGACGTACTCTGTGGATTGGATCAGGGTGTCCTGCAGGATTTGAGAGGCATCGAGGGAGTAGGGCGGATCGGGGACTATCTTGCGCATATACAGCTCCTTGAGTCAGGTGGAGCTGCCTGCTAACGCTGTCAAACGAATGGAGGCAGCTATACATGGGTTGACAGACCGGTGACCCAAGGAACCCGGCGCACACGAGTGTGCCCCATGTACAGCTGCCATTAAGCGCTGCAAGTGAGTTCTTAAGTCGGGACGGCCTGTCAAAGCCGGTCGCTACAGTGGCAACGACACGGCGAGACTAGAGCGCGACCCAAGCACTAGCAACAGTTTGAGCGGGTTGGGAGTATGTTTGGGAAATGGACTACAAGATAGGGGAAAAAACTGAAGGTTAGCTGTAGGGCGGAAGGCTCAGTTGCCGTCTTTTATCGTTCAGGGAATGAATACTGGGCTGACCTGTTGGTTTTGGTTTGCTGGATAGATCCTGGGGCCGCTTTGCGGCCCATCGCAGGGCAAGCCAGCTCCTACAGGGCAGCGCAAGCCTTGTAGGAAAACCCTCAGCGCATCGCCGCCAGCTTGATCCCGAACCCGACCAGGCATACCCCCGCCAACCGCTCGAACAGGTTGGTAATCCGGGGATTCGCGCGCATGCGTTCAGCCAGCTTGTGGGTCAACACCACCGCAATCAGCCCATACAGGAACGTCACCACCGCCACGGTCGCCGCCAGGAAGCCAAAGGTCACCAGCCCCTGGTGCTTCACCGGGTCGACGAACAGCGGGAAAAACGCCATGTAGAACATGATCGCCTTGGGATTGAGCAAGGTGATCATCATGGTCTGGCGCAAGTAGTGGCCGTTGTCCATGCGGCTTGCACGCGGGGCGCCGCCGGGTTTGCTCAGCAGCATGCGCAGCCCCAGGTAGGCCAGGTACGCAGCGCCCGCCCACTGCACCACATGGAACGCGGCAGGGTAGGCGGCCAGCAGGGTGGCAACGCCCGCCACGGCCAGCCACAGCAGCACCTGGTCACCCAGGATCACCCCGCAGGTCGCCGCCATGCCAGCCTTGATGCCGCCTTTGCCGGTCGCCGTGATCAAGGCAAAGTTGCCCGGGCCGGGGATGGCCAGGACGATGATGAAGGCGATGACGAACGCGCCGTAGTCGGTAACACCGAGCATGGGGAAACTCCTGTAAGCGTGCAGGTGTGAGGCAGAACGACAGACTATCTTCCGTGGCGGCCTACTTTTCAACTGTCGGTTAATGCTGCGATAACGCGACGTATTGTTACATCGCGGCCCGCACGACTTGGATCCAATGCCTTGGTTCTGTATGATCCGGGCGCCATCAGCACGATGGCCGACGATTCATTTAAAGGACTTTGTATGAAAAAGCTGTTGAAAGCCACTGTTGCTGTTGCTGTCGTTTCGGGCGTTGCCCTGCTGTCCGGCTGCACTGGCCAAGTCTACAACCAGCAGAAGAACTGCTCGTACGACTACCTGTTCCACCCTTCGGTTTCCATCTCCAAGGTCATCGGTGGCTGCGGCCCAATCGATAAACTGCCTCAGCCGCAGTAATCTTGGCGATACCCTGATCGCGCCGCTTGCGACGTGATCCAAAGACCCCGGCCATGCAAGTGGCCGGGGTCTTTTGTTTTCCCCCTGGGACAACCTGCCGCCTTGACGCGAACCCCCTCAATTTGTTTGTGCTGGCAATTGGGTTACAATCGGAAAAACGTTTCAGCGATGGCCGGTCAATTCGACCAACGGCTGAGCGTTCACTGTTTCTCTTGGCTGCTGACTCCAATGACCAATAACAAGCGCGCGCTGAAGGACAGAGAAATACAAGGCCCCGCCTAGGCCTTCCTTACGTGCTAACCATTGGAATCAATCAATGTTCAAGAAAGCTGGCAAGACCTTGCTGGGTCTGGCTGTCGCGGCGAGCGTCATGCAAGCGCACGCGGCAGAAACCAAGAAAGTCGACGTGCTGCTGGTCGGCGGCGGCATCATGAGTTCCACCCTGGCTGTCTGGCTGCACGAGCTGGAGCCGAGCTGGTCGATGGAAATGGTCGAGCGCCTGGACGGCGTCGCCGAAGAAAGCTCCAACGGCTGGAACAACGCCGGTACCGGCCACTCCGCGCTGGCCGAGCTGAACTACACCCCGGAAGACAAAGACGGCAACGTCAACATCACCAAGGCCATCGAAATCAACGAAGCCTTCCAGATCTCCCGCCAGTTCTGGTCGTGGCAGGTCCGCCAGGGTGTGTTGAAGAACCCGCATTCGTTCATCAACAGCACCCCGCACATGAGCTTCGTCTGGGGCGATGACAACATCAAGTTCCTCAAGAAGCGTTACGACGCGCTGCAGGCCAGCCCGTTGTTCCGCCCGATGCAGTACTCCGAGGACCACGCGCAGATCGCCAAGTGGGTCCCGCTGATGATGGAAGGGCGCGACCCGAACCAGAAGCTGGCCGTGACCTGGACGCCGATCGGCACCGACGTCAACTTCGGCGAGATCACCCGCCAGTTCGTTGGCCACCTGAAGACCCAGGACAAGTTCGACCTGAAGCTGTCCAGCGAAGTGCAGGACATCACCCGTAACAAGGACGGCTCCTGGCACGTCGAGTACAAGAACCTGAAGGACGGTACCGAGTCGGCCACCGACGCCAAGTTCCTGTTCATCGGTGCCGGCGGCGGCGCGCTGAAGCTGCTGCAGAAGTCGGGCATCCCGGAGGCCAAGGAATACGCCGGCTTCCCGGTGGGTGGTTCGTTCCTGGTGACCGAGAACCCGACCGTTGCCATGCAGCACATGGCCAAGGCCTACGGCATTGCCTCGACCGGCGCGCCGCCCATGTCGGTACCGCACCTGGACACCCGCGTGCTGGACGGCAAGCGCGTGATCCTGTTCGGGCCATTCGCCACGTTCTCGACCAAGTTCCTGAAAAACGGCTCGTACCTCGACCTGTTGGGCAGCACCACGCTGCACAACGTGTGGCCGATGACCAAGGTCGGTATCGAACAGTACCCGCTGGTCGAGTACCTCGCTGGCCAGCTGATGCTGTCTGACGACGACCGCTTCGAAGCGCTGCGCACCTACTTCCCCAACGCCAAGAAAGAAGACTGGCGCCTGTGGCAGGCCGGTCAGCGCGTGCAGATCATCAAGCGTGATGCCGAGAAGGGTGGCGTGCTGAAGCTGGGCACCGAAGTGGTGGCTTCCCAAGACCGCACCATCGCCGGCCTGCTGGGCGCCTCGCCAGGTGCTTCGACCGCGGCCCCGATCATGCTCAATGTGCTTGAGACCGTGTTCAAAGAGAAAGTGGCGACGCCAGAGTGGCAGGCCAAGATCAAAGAGATCGTGCCAAGCTACGGTACCAAGCTGAATGATTCGGCTGCGGCCACGCAGAAAGAGTGGAACTACACCGCTGAAGTGCTGCAGCTGGAGAAGCCGCCAGTGATCGACGCCAGCGTTGATTTCGGCAACGCGCCGAGCGAGCCGGTAGAAAGCAAGCCTGAGAACGACATGGCGCTGTAAGCCCCATTGTTGTAATCGAAAGCCACGGGGGTGACCTTCGTGGCTTTTTTTTGGCCAGCACGGGACTACCGCTGACGCAGAATGCACTCCAGCAACCCAGGGAAGCGTTCGTCGAGCATTTCGCTGCGCAGCGAATTCATGTGGGTAGTGCCGACGTTGCGCGTGTGCACCAGCCCCGCATCGCGCAAGACGCGAAAATGGTGGGACATGCTCGACTTCGGCCGCCCGCCGTCAAGCTCGCCGCAGCTGGCCTCCGCCACGCCCGCCAGGTGGCGCACAATCTCCAGGCGCACGGGGTCGCTCAGGGCGTAAAGCAGGCGCTCGAGAATCAGGTCTTCAGGGTTGGGATGTTTGTAGGCTCGCATGGTCGACATGATAACGGGCCTTTCAATTATTGCCATAGTTCGATTATGATCGAACTATCGTATTCAGATAACCCGGGAGCTTCCCCATGTCCGCATTGTTCGAACCCTACACCCTCAAGGACGTCACCCTGCGCAACCGCATCGCCATTCCGCCGATGTGCCAGTACATGGCCGAGGACGGCATGATCAACGACTGGCACCACGTGCACCTGGCCAGCCTGGCCCGAGGTGGTGCCGGCCTGCTGGTGGTCGAAGCCACCGCCGTGGCGCCGGAAGGGCGCATCACCCCCGGTTGTGCCGGTATCTGGAGCGACGCCCACGCCCAAGCCTTCGTGCCGGTGGTGCAGGCGATCAAGGCCGCAGGCTCGGTGCCCGGCATCCAGATCGCCCACGCCGGGCGCAAGGCCAGCGCCAACCGCCCCTGGGAAGGTGACGACCACATCGCCGCCGACGACGCCCGTGGCTGGGACACCATCGCCCCGTCGGCCATTGCCTTCGGTGCTCACCTGCCGAAAGTGCCGCGCGAAATGACCCTGGGCGACATCGCCCGGGTCAAGCAGGACTTCGTCGACGCTGCACGCCGTGCGCGGGACGCGGGTTTTGAATGGATCGAACTGCACTTTGCCCACGGTTACCTGGGGCAGAGCTTCTTCTCCGAACACACCAACCAGCGCACCGACGCCTACGGTGGCAGCTTCGACAACCGCAGCCGCTTCCTGCTGGAAACGCTGGCTGCGGTGCGTGAAGTATGGCCAGAGAACCTGCCGTTGACCGCGCGTTTTGGTGTGCTGGAATACGATGGCCGCGACGAGCAGACCCTGGAAGAGTCGATCGAACTGGCGCGCCGCTTCAAGGCTGGCGGCCTTGACCTGCTGAGCGTAAGTGTCGGTTTCACCATTCCTGAGACCAACATCCCGTGGGGCCCGGCGTTCATGGGGCCGATTGCCGAGCGTGTGCGCCGTGAGGCGAAGCTGCCGGTGACTTCGGCGTGGGGCTTTGGCACACCGCAACTGGCTGAGGCCGCGTTGCAAGCCAATCAGCTGGACCTGGTTTCGGTAGGGCGTGCGCACCTGGCCGACCCGCACTGGGCGTACTTTGCGGCCAAGGAGCTGGGGGTGGAGAAAGCTTCCTGGACCTTGCCAGCACCATACGCGCACTGGCTTGAGCGGTATCGCTGAGGCTTAGAGGGGCTGCTTTGCAGCCCATTCGCGACACAAGGCCGCTCCTACAAAGAGCACGCGTTCCCCTGTAGGAGCGGCCTTGTGCCGCGAATGGGCCGCACAGCGGCCCTCGAATCTAGAACCGATCCAACCGGTAGGCTCCCATCTCGGGCCCACCGGCCCGCTCAGCCAACCGCCCCACCCATTCCGCCGTCACCGCCGCCTGGGTCAACCCCAGGTGCTGATGCCCAAACGCCAACAGCACCCGCCCATCACACGCCCGGTCAATCACCGGCAACGAGTCCGGCAACGATGGCCTGAAACCCATCCACGGTGTTGCCCCTTCGACGCTCAAGTCTTGCCGGAACAACCCCTTGCTCAACCGGTGCAACTGCCACGCCCGTTGCATGCTCGGCGGTGCCTCCAGCCCGGCGAACTCCACCGTGCCGGCCAGGCGCAAACCTTCGGCCATGGGCGTCATGATGAACTTGCGCTCAAGTGAGGTGACTGCAAACGGCAGGCGCTGGTGCTCACCCGGCAACATCAGGTGGTAACCGCGCTCAGTGTCCAGCGGCACCCGCTTGCCCGTCAGCGCGGCGGTCAGTTTCGCAGAGTGGGCACCACAGCTGATCAGCACCTGGCGGGCATTGAGCGGGCCCTGGTCGCTGGCCAGGCTGACGCCGCCGCTGTGCAGCTGCCCGCCATCGACCTGCGCCTGGATAAAGCGCACGCCGCTGGCCTTGGCCGCTTCGAACAATTCGCACACTACCCGGTAAGGGTCGATGAAGTGCCCGGTGCGCGGAAAGAACAGCCCACCCAGCAGGGACGGGCTCAGTTGTGGCACTGCCTCGCGCACGGTTTCGGCCGACCAGACGTCCACCGGCACCGCCTGCTGTTGCATGCGTGTACGCAACGCCTCCAGTGCCGAGCGTGACTCAGGCTTCTCGAACACCAGCAACGAACCCTCCTCCTGGAACAGTTCGCTGCGCCCGATCGAACCCAGCAGCCGCTGCCAGGCACCCAGGCTGCCTTCGTTCAGCGTGCGGATGCCGGCCACACTGCGCTGGAACGGGGCCGGGCGCAGGTTGAGCAGCAGGCGGGTGAACCAGGGCATGGCCTTGGGCAGGTACTTCCAGTCCAGGCGCAGCGGGCCCATCGGGTCCATCAGCATGCTCGGCAGGCGCTTGAGGATCGACAGGTCGGCGATCGGGAATACCTGCTCGGTGGCCAGGTGCCCGGCGTTGCCATAGGACGCGCCCTGGCCGGGTGCCTGGCGGTCGATCAATAGCACCCGGCGGCCTTGGCGGGCCAGTTGCAGGGCACAGGCAACGCCGACAATGCCGGCGCCTACCACGGCGATATCGGCTTCAGGGGTTTCGACCATGCTCAGCCTTCCCGTTTGCCGTCGAGCAGGCGCCGCAGTTGCAGCGGGTTGCCGTGCTGCAACGCCTGCGGCAGAAGGGCATCAGGGAAGTCCTGGTAGCACACCGGGCGCAGGAAACGCAGGATCGCCGCCGTGCCCACCGAGGTCGTACGGGCATCGGAGGTAGCCGGGAACGGACCGCCATGGACCATGGCATCGCACACCTCGACACCGGTCGGCCAGCCATTGACCAGAATGCGCCCGGCCTTGCGTTCAAGGGTCGGCAGCAGCGCACGGGCGCTGTCGATGTCGGTATCGTCCAGTTGCAGGGTCGCGGTCAACTGGCCTTCCAGGTGCTCGGCCACTTGGCGTACCTGCTCGTCACTGGCGCAGGCCACCACCAGTGACGCCGCGCCGAACACTTCAGCCTGCAACGCCGGGTCGGCGAGGAAGGCTTCGGCCTGGGCGACGAACAAATGCGCCTGGCATTGGTTGGGCCCTTGCCCGGCCTGGCCGCTGGCCGCAGCCTGGGCATTGGCGTTACCCGCCAAGCTACCGACACCGGCCTGGTAAGCACTGAAGATGCCCGGGGTGAGCATGGTTTGCGCAGCGGCTTGGCGCACGTGCTCGCTGGCAGCGTCGATAAACCGCTGCAACGCCGGCCCTTGGCGGGCAATCACCAGGCCGGGGTTGGTGCAGAACTGGCCGGCACCTTGGGTCAACGAGGCGACGAAGCCTTGTGCCAGCGCTTCGGCGCGGGCCTGCAGGGCCGCCTCGAACAGGAACACCGGGTTGATCGAACTCATTTCGGCGTAAACCGGGATCGGCTCCGGGCGTGCCTGGGCCGCCTGGCACAGCGCGATACCACCGCTGCGCGAGCCGGTAAAACCAACGGCCTTGATACACGGGTCGCTGACCAGCGCGATGCCGACTTCACGGCCGGAGCCGTACAACAGCGAGAATACGCCGGCCGGCAAGCCGCACAGCTTCACCGCTTGCGCCACCGCCTGGCCGACCAGTTCGCTGGTGCCAGGGTGGGCGCTGTGGGCCTTGACCACCACTGGGCAGCCAGCGGCCAATGCCGACGCGGTGTCGCCACCGGCCACCGAGAAGGCCAGCGGGAAATTGCTGGCGCCGAACACGGCTACCGGCCCCAGGGCCACCTGGCGTTGGCGCAGGTCGGCGCGGGGCAAGGGCTGGCGTTCTGGCTGGGCGTTGTCGACCCGCACATCCAGCCATTCACCGGCCCGCACCACCCGGGCGAAGGTGCGCAGCTGGTTGCAGGTGCGGCCACGCTCGCCCTGGATGCGCGCCTTGGGCAGGCCGCTTTCGGCCACGGCACGGTCGATCAGGGCATCGCCCAGCGCTTCGATCTGCGCGGCGATGGTTTCGAGGAACTGTGCGCGTTGTTCGAGCGATGTTTCGCGGTAGGCATCGAACGCCGCCCAGGCCAAGGCGCAGGCCTGGGCCACGTGCTCGCCGGTGCCGCCGAGGTAGGCCGGTTCCAGTGGCTGGCCGGTGGCCAGGTCGATGGCGCGAATGGCTTCGCGGCTGCCGGTTACCGGCGTCTGGCCGATCAGCAGGTTGCCTGTGAGGGGCATGGAGCCTCCTTGGAAATCAGATTCGGGTATCAAGGGAAACCGCAGCCCCTGTAGGAGCGGCCTTGTGTCGCGATCGGGCTGCAAAGCAGCCCCGGGATTTCCGCGCAAATGCACAAATTGCTGGGGCTGCTTTGCAGCCCGATCGCGACACAAGGCCGCTCCTACAAAGGGCCGCGCAGGGCTTAGGCGATGTTCTGCTCGGCCGACCAGCTGGCGTACCAGTTGCGGAACAGCGCGTACTGCTGCTCGGCATAGTTGCGCTGTGCGTCGGTCAGCACGTCGGTCTCGTTGAAGTGCAGGCTGTACTCGCTGTCGCCGTTCAGCACCATCAGGTGCTTGTAGTACAGCACCAGGTCGCAGCCTTCATCGAACGAGGACAGCACTGCCAGCGCCGCTTCCAGTTCGCGGGCCAGGCGTCGGGCCTTGGCGTCGCCCTTGGCGTCGCCCTTGGCCGCCTGTTTGCTCAGGCTCACCAGTTGCAGCACTTCACGCGGCAGGGCGTTGCCGATACCGGTGATGGCGCCGGTGGCGTTGCAGTTGACGAAGCCATGCACCACCTGGGTGTCGACGCCGACCATCAGGGTCACGTCGTCGTCCTTGGAGGTGATGTGCTCGGCGGCGTAGCGCAGGTCGGCACCGCCGCCGAATTCCTTGAAGCCGATCAGGTTCGGGTATTCGCGGCGCAGTTCGAAGAACAGGTCGGCGCGGGTGGCGAAGCCGTAGTACGGGCTGTTGTAGATCACCGCCGGCAGCTTCGGCGCAGCCGCCAGAATGGCCGAGAAGTGGTGCTTCTGGGCGATCAGCGAGGCGCCGCGGGACAACACCCGCGGGATCACCATCAGGCCGGCGGCGCCGACTTCGGCGGCATGGGCGGCGTGGGCGACGGCCTCGCGGGTGTTCACCGCGCCGGTGCCGACGATGGTCGGGATGCCGGCCGCCACCAGGCGCGCCACGCCTTCCTGGCGCTCGGCCTCGGTCAGCAGCGGCCAGTCGCCCATCGAGCCGCAGTACACCACGGCGCTCATGCCGGCTTCGATCAGCTCGCGGCCTTTGCGCACCAGGGCGTCGAAGTCTGGTTTGCGCTCGGCGGTGCAAGGGGTCATCAGGGCAGGCATGCAGCCGGTGAAGATGTTGTCGCTCATGGGTGTCACTCCTTGCAGTATTCAGTAGGGGGGCGAATAAAAGGCCTGGGCGGGTCAGATGCCCCAGGCGAAAGGGTCCTGTTCGTCGATAAGCAAGGTGCTGTCGGCGGTCATGTAGGCGCGGCCGGTGATGAACGGGCGAATACGCTCGCCTTCGCGTTCGTAGCGGCCCTGGAACTGGCTGCCGGTGATGCTCGCCTGGACCCAGGTCTGGCCCTCGTCGAGCTTGCCGTCGGCGGCCAGGCAGGCCAGTTTGGCGCTGGTGCCGGTGCCGCAGGGCGAGCGGTCGTAGGCCTTGCCGGGGCACATGACGAAGTTGCGGCTGTCGGCGTCGGGGTCGTCGGCAAACAGCTCGACATGGTCGATCGGCTGGCCGTTCTCGCCGGTGATGCCCTGGGCCTCCAGGGCTTTGAGCATTGCCCAGGTGTAATCGGTGAGCGCCTCGACGTTGTCCATCGCAATGCGCTGGCCGTGCTCGGACACCAGGAAGAACCAGTTGCCGCCCCAGGCGATATCGCCGTGCACCACGCCATGGCCCGGTACCTCGACCGGCACCTGCTGGCGATAGCGGTAGGCCGGCACGTTGCCTACGGTGACCGCGCCGTCTTCATGCAGGGTGGCGCTGACCTGGCCGACCGGCGTGTCGATCTTGTGCACGCCCGGTGCGATAAGCCCCAGGTGCTGCAGCGAGGCGATCAGGCCGATGGTGCCGTGGCCGCACATGTTCAGGTAGCCGGCGTTGTTGAAGAAGATCACCCCGCAGGTGGCGCCCTCCGACACCGGTGGGCAGTACAGCGCGCCCACCAGTACATCGTTGCCGCGTGGCTCCAGCAGGCAGGCGCGGCGCCAGGGGTCGTGCAGCTCGCGCAGTTCGTCGCGCTGTTCGGCCATGGTGCGGCCATTGAGCTGCGGGAAGCCTTTCATCACCAGGCGGGTCGGTTCGCCGCCGGTATGCGAGTCGATGACGTGAATGTGTTTCATGGGCATGTCCCTTGGTTGAGGCCGAGGTCAGGAGGCGACGGCGGCAGGGCGGTGGCCCAGGTGGGTGTCGGCGCTGGCTTCGCTTTCATCTTCGCCATCCAGGCGCACCAGATGGGCCGGCACGCCGGTGGCAGCGCCCCAGTAGTAGATGCCCAGGGCGCAGGCCGCGACGGCCACGGTGTCGAGCGGATGGCCGAGCACGCCCAGGCCACCGAAGCTGCCCAGCCAGGACAACAGAATGGTCACGGCATAGAAGCCGATCAGCCAGGCCGACGAGCGCACTTGCTGGCCAAGGGACAGGTGCTGGGTGGGCACGAAGCGGGCGCACAGCAGGTACAGCACGAACATCACGATTTGCAGGGCCAGCAGCCACGACACGGTGTTCCAGCCAGACCAGTAGACGATCAGCGCGGCGATGATGAACGACAGCGGGCCGAGCACGCTCATGCCCTTGACCCGGAATGGGCGCGGCATGTCAGGAGCGTTGCGGCGCAGCGCGGCGACAGTGACCGGGGCCACGGCATAGCTCAGCACCAGTGCCGCCGACACCACGTTGATCAGCGCTTCCCAGGAGGGGAACGGCAGGGTCCAGAACACCGACAGGGCGAAGGTCAGCCACAGGGCCGGGCGGGGGATGCCGGACTGCTCGTCGATGCGGGTGAAGAACTTGAAGAAGGTGCCGGTCTGCGCCCAGCCATAGATCACCCGCGGGGTGGCATTCATGTAGATGTTGCCGCAGCCGCTGGGCGAGATCACCGCGTCGGCCACCACCAGGTAGGCCAGCCAGCCCACGCCCAGGGCCAGGGCGATGTCACGGTAGGGCAGGGCGAGTTCCTTGGTCACCCCGGCCCAGCCGTTGGCCAGCATTTCGGTCGGCACGCTGCCGAGAAACGCCAGTTGCAGCAAGGCGTAGATCGCGGTGGACAGCAGCACCGACAGAATCAGCGCAATCGGGATGGTGCGCTGCGGGTTCTTCACTTCACTGGCCACCGAGATGATCGGCGTCAGCCCCAGGTAGGCGAAGATGATGCCGCCGGCCGACACGGCCATTTCCACACCGGACAGGCCGTAGGGCGCAAAACCCTGGACTTCGAAGTTTGCCGGCTTGAAGAAGGTGAACAGCACGCCGATCACCAGCAAAGGCACGATGAACTTGAACACGCTGACCAGGTTGTTGGCTTTGGCAAAGGTCTTCACGCTGCGGTAATTGAGCACGAAGAACAGCCCCAGCAGCGCGAACTGCACCAACCAGCCGAGCACGCTCGGGTCACTGGAGCCGGCCTTGGTCAGTTCGGGGAACCAGGCAGCGGCGTATTGGCGCGAAGCGACCACTTCGATGGCGATCAGGCTGGAGAAAGCGATCAGGGTGATGAAGCCCATCAGGTAGCCGAGCAGCGGGCCGTGGGAGTACACCGGGTAACGCACCACGCCACCGGCGCGGGGCAGGGCGGCGCCGAGCTCGCAGTACACGATGCCCAGCAACAGCACGGCGAAACCGCCGAGGAACCAGGAGAGGATACCGGCGGGGCCGGCGATGGCCGAGACGTGGCTGGCAGCGAACAGCCAGCCGGAGCCGAAGATGGCGCCTAGGCCGATGAAGGTGAGGTCCAGCAATGACAGCTGTTTTTTGAATTTACCTGACATGGGTGCGCCTTTTTGTAGGTTTTGGATAGGCAGGTCTGATGTCACGAGATGCGGCTTTTGGGCCGCGCTCTTGTAGGTCTTGGGCGGCTTGCGTGGGGCATAGAGTGGACCGATCGGGGCGTCGGTTCTTGATGGTTTTCTGCAAGGGGGATGACGAAATCGGCACAGTTGCAGAAAAAGCTGGCGGCTGGCGGGGGCGGGCGGATAGGCTGGAAGCCATACCAGCTGTGGGCTGGCGAGGAGCAGTGACGCTTCTGGCGCCTTCGCGGGGCAAGCCCGCTCCCACAGGTGGTCAATAGCGTCGACCCCGAGAAGCGAGATGACAGAGCACCCCCTGGCAACCTTGTATCAGTGCTTCGACCAGCACCGCCCCGCCACCCTGGAGGCGCTGCTCGCCGGGGTCTCCCTGCTGCTGCCGATCCTCGACGCCATCCCCAACGCCGCGATCTTCATCAAGGACCCCGACGCCCGCTACGTGCTGGCCAACGACACCTTGGTCCAGCGCTGTGGCCTCAAGCGCCTGCAGCCGTTGCTGGGCAAGACCAGCGCCGAAGTCTTCCCGGCGCAACTGGGCCCCGGCTACACCGAGCAGGACCGCCGTGTACTCAAAGATGGCCTGGTGCTGCAAGACCAGCTCGAACTGCACCTGTACGGCAGCCGCGAGCCCGGTTGGTGCCTGACCCACAAGCGGCCGCTGTACAACCCGCAAGGTGCCATCATCGGCTTGGTGGGCATCTCGGTCGACCTGCAGTCAGCCGCCGACACCCATCCCGCTTACCAGCGCCTGGCCGCCGTGGATGAGCATATTCGCCAGCACTTTCACCAACCGATCAGCATGGGTGAACTGACCCGCATCGCGGGTATTTCCGTGGCGCAGCTGGAGCGTTACTGCAAGCGGGTGTTCCACCTCACGCCGCGGCAGATGATCCACAAGGCGCGCCTGGAGCATGCCCATCGCTTGCTGCATTCGGACCTGCCGATCACCGACGTGGCGATGCGCTGCGGCTACACCGACCACAGCGCCTTCAGCCGGCAGTTCAAGCAACTGACCGGCTTCACCCCGCGCCAGTACCGCCAGGCGACGGCGGCTCAGGTGGCTTGAAACAGGGCGCGGGCTTCGTCGAAGCACTGCTCGGCAATTGCCGAACGTGGTTCGCTGCGGCGCAGCAGCAGGCCCACCGGGCTGTGGATGCTGGCATCGACGATGGGCAGGATGCGCATGTGGTCGCTCAAGTCCTCCAGCCCGCAATCGAGTGGCATGATCGCGCAGCACACGCCGGTGTTGATGGCCTGGATCAGCTGGAAGCTGGAGTCGCTTTCCAGCACGGCGTTGGGCTCCAGGCTGCGGCTGCGAAAACTCAGGTCCAGCGACTGACGGTAGTGCATGCCTTTGCTCAGCAGGCCCAGGGGGATCTCGCCGAGTGCCTCCCAGCGCAGGCTGTCGGCCTCGAACTGGAAGTGCCGGGTGTCGTGCAGCAGGCCCATGGTGGTGGTGCCCAGCTCGATCACTTCGAAGAAACTGGCGTTGACCTGGTCCAGGTAGCAGATGCCCAGGTCGAGCTGGTTGCGGCTCAGGCCATCCATGATCTGTTCGGTGCTGTGCGAGCTGAGCTGAAACTGCAGCTCGGGGTATTTTTCGCGCAGCGGCAGCAGCAATTGCATCGGGTTGAAGCTGGCCAGCGGCACCGTGCCCAGGCGCAGGCTGCCGACCACCTGGCCACGGCAACTGGCGGCTTCGGCCTGCAGGCCATCGTGGGCGGCCAGCAGGGTGCGGGCCCAGGCCAGGATGCGCTCGCCGGCCTCGGTAAACCCTTCGAAGCGCTGGCCGCGCTTGACCAGCACCAGGTCCAGTTCGTCTTCCAGGTTGCGCAGGCGCATCGACAGCGTCGGCTGGGTGATGTGGCACAGCGCTGCGGCCTGGCCGAAGTGGCGGGTCTGGTCGAGCGCGATGAGGAACTTGAGTTGCTTGATGTCCATGGGAGTGCCTGGCGTCTGGTTGTGCTGACCTTAACCAAGTCAGCGATAGATGTCATTGATCACCCGGTACGCCATATCGATTGGACGCCCCCAGGCCATGCCTCTAGCGTGGTGACAATGCCCTTTCAGGAGTAGCCCACGTGAGCGTCAAACCCGACGCGGTCTTCGTACCGCTCAATATCGCCGTGCTGACCGTCAGCGACACCCGCACCTACGACAACGACACCTCCGGCGAGCTGCTGGCCAGCCGCTCGGTGGAGATCGGCCACCGCCTGGTGGCACGGGCGTTGCTCAAGGACGACCTGTACAAGATCCGCGCCCAGGTCGCTACCTGGATTGCCGACGAGCAGGTGCAGGTGGTGCTGATCACCGGCGGCACCGGCTTTACCGGGCGTGACAGTACGCCGGAAGCGGTTGAATGCCTGCTGGACAAACGTATCGATGGCTTTGGCGAACTGTTCCGGGCGTTGTCGATTCTCGATATCGGCACCTCGACCGTTCAGAGCCGCGCCTTGGCCGGGTTGGCCAACGGTACCCTGGTGTGCTGCCTGCCGGGTTCCACCGGCGCGTGCCGCACGGCATGGGAAGGCATCCTGGCGGAGCAGCTGGATGCGCGGCACCGGCCGTGCAATTTTGTGCCGCACCTGAAGCCCGTCGAGGCTTGTGCCAGCCGAGGGTAACGGCCAGCACAGAAAGCAGAAAACCCTCAGCTCAATACATACCCCACCGGCTCCAAAGCCGGTGGCAGTGGCGTTACCCCCAACCCCGCCAGTACATCGCGCTCCACGGTACGCACCAGCGCATCGGTGGGCAGGTCGTTTTCATCCCGCCCGAACGGGTCTTCCAGCTCATTGCCAATCGCATCCAGCCCGAAAAACGTATACCCGACGATGGTGGTGAACAAGGGCGCCAGCCAGCCCAGCGGTTCGGCCAGGGCGAACGGCAGCAGCAGGCAGAAGATGTAGATGGTGCGATGCAGCAACAGGGTGTAGGGGAACGGCAGCGGCGTGCCCTTGATGCGTTCGCAGGTGGCCTGTACCTCCGACAGGCCCACCAGGCGCTGTTCCAGCACGCTGTAGCGCCAATCGCTGATCTGTTGTTGCTCGGCCAGCCGCGAACAGTGCCCGCCAATCTCGCTCAGGATGCTGTTGCACACGTTATGTGGGCTGATTGCAGCCGGGCTGGCCAGCCAAGGTCGGGCAGCGGCCAGGTCATCCTCGTTGCGCAGCCGGGCATTGAGCGCATGGGCAAAGCCGCACAGGTTGCGCAGCAGCTCGGCACGCAGCGCCGGGTCGGCGATCACCACACTCTCGCGCACGAATGAACGGGTCTCGATGATCAGCTTGCCCCAGGCCTTGCGGCCCTCCCACCAGCGGTCGTAGCAGGCGTTGTTGCGAAAACTCATGAAAATCGACAGCGACAGGCCGAGCAAGGTGAACGGCGTGGCGCTGACCGGGTAGAAGAACGCCGGGAAATGCCGCTCGACCAGCACGATCAGCGCCGCCAGCACGGTGACCATCAGGCAGCGCAGGGCAATGCGCTTTACGATCGAACCCTTGAGGGTGAACAGCACGCGCAGCACATCGGGGCGGGGGTGGACGATCATGGAAATCCAGAGGCGGCCAATCAGCCGCCGGTCATGTTCATGAAGCGCAGAATCTGCACCTCACCGCCCACTTCGAAGTGATGGCGGTAGGGCTTGAGGTGCAGCGAGTCGCGGATGGCTTTTTCCAGCCGCGCGGCATCGCCAGGGTGGGCACGCAGGACCTGTTTCAGGTCCACCGAATGCTCGTTGCCCAGGCACAGCAGCAGGCGGCCTTCGACGGTCAGGCGCACGCGGTTGCAGGTGGCGCAGAAGTTGTGGCTGTGCGGCGAAATGAAGCCCACCCGGGTGTGTGCCGCTTCGGCCAGGCGCCAGTAACGGGCCGGGCCTTGGGACGACTCGGTGGACTCGATCAGGGTGAACTGCTCGGCCAGGCGGTCACGCACCTGGTCGCTGGAGTAGAACGACTCACCGCGCTGGTGTTCGCTGATTTCACCCAGGGGCATTTCTTCGATGAAGGTGATGTCCAGCTCACGGTCGATGGCAAAGCGCACCAGGTCGACCAGCTCGTCATCGTTGCGGCCTTTGAGCACCACGCAGTTGAGTTTGGTCTTTTCAAAGCCTGCCTTGCGTGCGGCGTCGATGCCGGCGATGACCTGGTTGAGGTCGCCGGTGCGCGTCAGCTGCTTGAAGCGCCCGGTGTCCAGGCTGTCGAGGCTGATGTTCAGGCGCGATACGCCGGCGTCGAACAGCGGCTGGGCCAGGCGCCCGAGCTGCGAGCCGTTGCTGGTCAGGCACAGTTCGCGCAGGCCGGGCAGGGCGGCGATGCGCCCACACAGCTCGACGATGCCCTGGCGTACCAGCGGCTCGCCCCCGGTCAGGCGGATTTTGCGGGTGCCCAGGGCGACGAAGCGCTCGGCCACCTGGAACAGTTCTTCGAGGCTGAGGATCTGCTGGCGTGGCAGAAACTGCATGTCTTCGGCCATGCAGTAGACGCAGCGGAAGTCGCAGCGGTCGGTGACCGACATACGCAGGTAGTCGATTTTCCGGTTGAAGCCGTCGATCAGGGCCCGGCTGTTCTGTTCCACGATTGTGCTCGAATGGGTTGGACTCATCTCCAAGCTATAACCTGGGTGCACCCCCGTCAAATTGCTTTCCCCGACCGAATGATCAATATGCTCTATCACGGCTGCTGGGCCAGCCCCCCATGATCGAAACGGCTTATCACGCCGTAAGATCTTTCGATTGGACGCCCCCACCCCACGCTCAATAGTCTGGAAAAAACACCGAGCGTGAGGATTCACCGCATGAGCCAGGACGAACACATCAGGGACTACAAAGGCGCCGCCGCCGGCTGGGGTGCGCTCAAGAGCGTGACCAAAAGCTGGCTGGGCAGCGAAAACGCCTTCAAGAACCTGCGGGCCATGCTCAAGACCAACCAGAACGGCGGCTTTGACTGCCCAGGCTGCGCCTGGGGCGAGTCGCCGGAAAACGACATGGTCAAGTTCTGCGAGAACGGCGCCAAGGCGGTCAACTGGGAGGCTACCGGCCGCTCGGTAGACCCGGCATTCTTCGCCAAATACAGCGTCAGCGCGCTGGCCGAGCAGACCGACTACTGGCTCGAATTCCAAGGCCGGCTGACCCACCCGATGCGCTACGACGCGGCCACCGACCACTACGTCGAAACCTCCTGGGAAGACGCCTTCGCCCTGGTCGCCCAGCACCTGCAGGCACTGGACTCGCCCGATCAGGCCGAGTTCTACACTTCGGGGCGGGCCAGCAATGAAGCGGCATTTCTGTACCAGCTGTTCGTCCGCGCCTACGGCACCAACAACTTCCCCGACTGCTCGAACATGTGCCACGAGGCCAGCGGGGTGGGCATGTCGGAAACCCTCGGCGTGGGCAAGGGCACGGTGGTGTTCCATGACCTGGAGCTGGCCGACGCCATCTTCGTCATCGGCCAGAACCCCGGCACCAACCACCCGCGCATGCTCGAACCGCTGCGCGAGGCGGTCAAGCGGGGCGCCCAGGTGGTCTGCTTCAACCCGCTGAAAGAGCGTGGCCTGGAGCGTTTTCAGCACCCGCAGCACCCATTCGAGATGCTCAGCAACGGCTCCGAGCCGACCAACACCGCTTACTTCCGCCCGGCCCTGGGCGGCGACATGGCGGCCATGCGCGGTATCGCCAAGTACCTGCTGCAGTGGGAGCGCGAGGCCCAGGCCAAGGGTGAGCCGGCCGTGTTCGACCATGCCTTCATCGCCGAGCACACCAGTGGCGTCGATGCCTACCTGGCGGCGGTGGATGCCACCGCCTGGGCGCATATCGTCGAGCAGTCGGGGCTGACCCAGGCCGAGATCGAGTTGGCCGCGCGCATGTACCGCAAGGCCGAACGGGTCATCATGTGCTGGGCCATGGGCATCACCCAGCACCGCCATTCGGTGGCCACCGTGCAGGAAATCGTCAACCTGCAGCTGCTGCGCGGCAACGTGGGCAAACCGGGTGCCGGCCTGTCGCCGGTGCGTGGCCATAGCAACGTGCAGGGCGACCGCACCATGGGCATCGACGAGAAGCCCAAGGCCGGCTTGCTCGACGCCCTGGAAAAACGCTTCCAGTTCCGTGTGCCACGTGCCCACGGGCATAACGCGGTGCTGGCGATCAAAGCCATGGAAGAAGGGCAGGCCAAGGTCTTCATCGCCCTGGGCGGCAACTTCGCCCAGGCCACGCCGGACACCCCGCGTACCCATGCGGCCCTGCGCAATTGCGCACTGACCGTGCAGATTTCCACCAAGCTCAACCGCTCGCACCTGGTCACCGGCCGCGATGCGCTGATTCTGCCGTGCCTGGGCCGTACCGAAATCGACCTGCAGGCCAGCGGGCCGCAGGGCGTTACCGTGGAGGACACCTTCAGCATGGTGCACATCTCCCACGGCCAGCTGCGCCCACGTTCGCCGCACCTGCGTTCGGAGCCGGCGATCGTTGCCGGCATGGCCCAGGCAACCTTGGGCAAGAAGCCGATCGACTGGGAATACGCCATTGCCGACTACGGCCGCATCCGCAGCATGATCGCTGATGTGATCCCGGGTTTTGCCGATTTCAACGAGCGCCTGCAGCACCCGGGTGGGTTCCACCTGGGCAACAATGCGGCGGATCGCAACTGGCGCACCGCGACCGGCAAGGCGCGTTTCAGTGCCAGCCAGTTGCCGGAGCAACTGGTCAATGCCCAGGTGCTGGCCCGTGGCGACAAACCGGACCTGATCCTGCAGACCTTGCGTTCGCACGACCAGTACAACACCACGCTGTATGGCCTGGACGACCGCTACCGCGGGGTGTTCGGCCTGCGCGAGGTGGTCTTCGTCAACGAGGCCGACATTCGCCGCCTGGGCTTTGAGCCCGGCGAGCATGTTGACCTGGTGTCGCTGTGGGAGGATGGGCGCGAGCGGCGGGTGTCGGGGTTCCGCCTGGTGGCGTATGACGTGCCCGAGGGGCAGGCGGCGGCCTATTACCCGGAGACCAATCCGTTGGTGCCGCTGGAGAGTTATGGCGAGGGGACGTATACGCCGACGTCGAAGTTTGTGGCCATCAAGCTAGAGAAGGCCAAGGCCGGGAACCGCATCGAGGCGGTGTTGGCGGCGGATTGAGCGGTGGCGTGGAAGGGCCTCCAGCATCGCCTCAGGGGCGGTGCACGGGGTACGCCGTGGTGTACTTCATCTGCTCCATGGCAAAACTCGAGGTGATGTTGGAAAGCCCATCCGTGCGGGTGATCAGCTTCTTGTAGAACCGGTCATAGGCGGCGATATCACCCACCACCACCCGCAGCATGTAGTCCCAGTCCCCGGACATGCGGTAGAACTCCATCACCTCTTCGAAACTGGTCACGGTGGCGGCGAATTGCTCCAGCCAGGCGCTGTCGTGGCGCTGGGTCTTGAGCTGGACGAACACGGTCAGGCCCAGCCCCAGGCGCGTGGGGTCGAGCAGGGCGACACGGCCGACGATGTAGCCGTCTTCTTCCAGGCGCTTGACCCGCTTCCAGCAGGGGGTGGTCGACAGGTTGACCGCCTCGGCCAGGTCTTTGAGGGAAACTGACGCGTCGCGTTGGAGCAGGGTGAGGATGTGCTGGTCGAAACTGTCCATATCGATAGAAGGCTGGCTGTAGAAAATTCTTCTCCAGATTACCCCAGAATGCAGGAAATTAATCCCCCTTGCTGCGCGCCCTTGCCGAGCGCGGCGGTTGTGCGATAGTTGCAGGCTCTATTCAGTCAATGGACCGGATCATGTCCGACAAGCCGCGTAATTTCGCCACCCGCACCATCCACGCCGGCGAACAGCATAGCGTTGCCGACAACGCGATCTTCCCGCCCATCTATACCGCCAGTTCCTACATCAAGCGCAGCCTCGACGATAACCCCGAGTATGCCTACAGCCGTGTCGGCAACCCGACCCGGCATGCCTACGAGAGCTGTGTGGCGGCGCTGGAAGAAGGCGTTGGCGCGGTGGCTTGTGCCTCTGGCGTGAACGCCACCGCGACGGTGCTCGAACTGTTGCCCAAGGATGCCCACGTGGTGGTGATGAACGGTGTCTATGGCGGCACCTTCCGTATCCTGGAGGACTACCGCAGCCATACGTCGGGGCTGACCACCACCTACGTCGACCTCAACGACCTGCAGGCCGTGGCTGCGGCGATACGCCCCCAAACCCAGCTGATCTGGATCGAATCACCGACCAACCCGCTGCTGCACCTGGTCGATATCAAGGCGGTCTGCGACCTGGCGCGTGCGCGCGGTATCCTCACCTGCATCGACAACACCTTCTGCTCGCCCTGGAACCAGCGGCCGATCACCCTGGGCGTGGACCTGGTGATGCACTCGGCAAGCAAATACATCGGCGGCCACTCCGACCTCACCGGCGGTGTGGTGGTAGCGGCCAATGACGCACTGCTGGCGCGTTTGCGCAAGATCAGCATGGCGGTCGGGGCCATCCAGGGGCCGTTCGACTGCTACCTGGCGCTGCGCGGCCTGAAGACCCTGGATGTGCGCATGGAGCGCCAGTGCGCCAATGCCCTGCAGGTGGCGCGTTTTCTCGAAAGCCACCCGCAGATCGAACAGGTCTACTACCCGGGGCTTGAAAGCCACCCGCAGCATGACCTGTGCAAGCGCCAGATGCGCGCTGGCGGGGCCGTGGTGGCAATGAAGGTCAAGGGCGGCGACCGGGCCGCGCTCAATCGCCTGGTAGAGGCCTTGCAGATCTTTGTGCTGGCCGACTCGCTGGGCGGGGTGGAGAGCATGATCAACCACTCCTGGAGCATGTCGCACAACTCGCTGAGCCCGGAGCAGAAAGGCGAGATGGGGATCGGTGAGAACCTGCTGCGGTTGTCGGTGGGGATCGAAGACTACCGGGACTTGATCGAGGACCTGGACTGCGCGCTGCGGGCGTCGGCAGCGGTGTGAGAGTTGCCGGCCTGTTCGCGGGTTTGCCTGCGAACAGGCCGGCGCTTTCAAATTCAGGTTGTTGGGATATCAGGCTTTGTGCTGATCAACGATGCCTTTGATCCTGTCCTTGATCGCCAGCCGCTCCTTGCGCAAACGCGTGACGGTGTCATCGGTGCTGGCGTTGCTTTCGGCGGCCAGCACTTCCTTGTCCTTGGCGTTGTACTCCTTGTGCAGTTTGTGCAGGTCGTGGTTCTCGTCAATGCGCGCCTGGAAGTCGTCGGCAGTGATGTTCAGGTCAGCGAGCAGATCGTGCGGAACGGGCATTTCTTCACCTCTCTTGGGGGTTGGCGAATGGTCCTGACTTTTGAGGATAGTCGCCTTTGCGCCGGTGGGGGACTGGGGTAGGCTGTCGCATCCCTCCCGTGAGCCGGAACCCTGCGCCATGCCTCATCTGAACCTGGAATACAGCGACAACCTGCGCGAGCTGAACGTCGACGTGCTGCTGCTGCGCTTGAACCACGCCCTGGTCGGCAGTGGCCAGTTTGCCGAAGAGCTGGACATCAAGAGCCGCGCCCAAGCGTTCAAGCACTACCGGGTGGGCACTGCGCCGGCCGAACGGGCCTTCGCCCATGTGCGCCTGGCGATCCTCAGCGGGCGCTCGCCGGAGGTGAAAAAACAACTGTCCGCCAGCCTGCTCGAGGTGCTGCGCGAAACCATTACGGCCCAGGGCGGGCTGGACATTCAGCTGTGCGTTGAAGTGCTTGATATCGACCGTGAGCCGTACGCCAAGCTTCGCCTGCCTGGCTGAATGGCGGCTGAATGAACTTCATTTAATGTGATAAAGATGCCCACTCACTGTTTTGTTGGCGTCTTTTTCACGAAATATTGATGGTGCCCTTTCTAGAGTTCAGCCAACTTTCCCGGTGCCGCACAGGCCCACGGGCTGATAATCACTCTTGATTGCGAACCCTGATGCTCAACTTCAAATCGCTGCGGACTGAATGGGTCACGTTGTTGGCCAGCCTGTACTTGCTGATCGGCTTCAATGTCTTTCTCTGGCAGCACCTTGAGCAGGTGGTTCCGCCAGGGCTGCCGGGGCTTTGGCTGAGCCTGGCGTTTGCCGTGCTGATGCTGTTCGCATTCAATTTGATCTTGACCTTGTTTGCCTTTCGGTATGTGTTGAAACCGGTGCTGATCCTCTTGTTCATGAGTGGCGCAGGTGTCGCTTATTTCATGAATCAATACGGTGTACTTATTGATGCCGGTATGTTCCGTAATATCGCCGAAACCAATGTCACGGAAGTCCGCGACTTGCTCTCGCTGAAGTTTGCCTTGTCTATCCTGGGGTTGGGTGTTTTGCCTTCGGTGCTTTTGTGGAAGGCGCCGATCGCCTACCGCGCCTGGCACCGTGAACTGCTGGGCAAGCTGGTGGTAAGCGGCGCCTGCGTGGTGGCCTTGGGGTCGGTGGCGTTGGTCAACTATCAGGGGTTGTCTTCGCTGTTTCGCAATCACCACGAACTGCGCCTGATGCTGACGCCCAGTAATATCGTGGGTGCCTCCATAGGTTATGTCAGTGAACGTGTGGGCACGGCCGCCCGGCCATTCCAGCCTTACGGTGAAGATGCCCGGCGCGATGCAGCCTGGCAGCACCACGCCCGCAAGTCGTTGACCGTGCTGGTGGTGGGTGAGAGCGCGCGTGCAGAAAACTTTGGTGTGCTCGGCTATGCCCGCGACACCACGCCAAACCTTGCCAAGGAGCAGGGCCTGCTGGCGTTTTCCGATGTGCATTCGTGCGGTACCGAGACGGCAGTGTCGGTGCCGTGCATGTTCTCGGGCATGGGCCGCAAGGAGTACGACGCGCGCGTCGCCAAGAACCGTGAAGGGCTGCTCGACATCCTCCAGCGCGCAGGCCTGGCCGTGCAGTGGCGCGACAACCAGTCGGGCTGCAAGGGTACCTGTGATCGGGTGCAGTTCATCGATGTCAGCAACCTCACCGACCCGGCCCTGTGTGCCAATGGCGAATGCCATGACGAGATTCTGTTGCAGGGTTTGGCCGAGCTGCTCGACAACCTCGACAAGGACACCGTGCTGGTGCTGCACCAGATGGGCAGCCATGGCCCCGAGTACTTCAAGCGTTACCCGGCGCAAACCGAGCGGTTCACCCCGGTGTGCCACAGCAATGCCCTGAACCAGTGCAGCCAGCAGGAGATCGTCAACGGCTACGACAACACCCTGGCCTACACCGACAAGGTGCTGGCCATGTTGATCGATACCCTGCGCAGCAAGCAGGACAAGGTCGATACCGCCATGATCTACCTGTCCGACCACGGCGAATCGCTGGGCGAATACAACCTGTTCCTGCATGGCACCCCCTACATGCTGGCGCCTGAGCAACAGAAGCACGTGCCGTTGCTGACCTGGTTTTCGGACAGCTACCGCGAAGATTTCGGCCTGGACACCGACTGTCTGGCCAAGCTCAGCGACGCGCCGCTGTCCCAGGACAACCTGTTCCACTCGATGCTTGGCCTGTTGCAGGTGCGCACCGAGGTCTACCAGCAGTCGCTGGACATGTTCGCCAGCTGCCGGCCTTGGCTGGCAGCCAAGCGGTGATTGCCAATGGCCTGCATACCACCGTTTATCTATTCCAGGGATGGCGCAGGTTTCACCCGCAGTGCCCGCGCCGTATATACTGCGCGCCAATGTTAGTGGGAGAGCCTCGTGGCCATCGAAATACACTGGATCCGTGACGACCAGACCCTGGCCGAACTCTGCCGAAGCTGGCGCGAACTGCCCTTCGTAGCGCTCGACACCGAATTCATGCGGGTAGACACCTTCTACCCCAAGGCGGGGCTTATCCAGATTGGCGATGGCCAACGCGCCTTTCTGATCGACCCGCTGCTGATCAAGAATTGGCAGCCCCTGGCCGAGTTGCTGGAAGACAGCGGCGTGGTCAAGGTGCTGCACGCCTGCAGCGAAGACCTCGAAGTGTTGCTGCGCCTGACCGGCAAGCTGCCACAGCCGCTGTTCGACACGCAGTTGGCCGCCGGCTACCTGAACCTGGGCTTCTCCATGGGTTATTCGCGCCTGGTCCAGGAAGTGCTGGGGCTCGAGCTGCCCAAGGGTGAAACCCGCTCCGACTGGTTGCAGCGCCCGCTTTCCGAAACCCAGATCAGCTACGCCGCCGAGGATGCCGTGCACCTGGCCGAGCTGTTCACCGCCCTGCGCCCGCGCCTGTCCGACGACAAGTACGCCTGGGTGCTGGAGGACGGCGCCGAGCTGGTTGCCCAACTGCGCCGCGAGGTCGAACCCGAGAGCTTGTACCGCGACGTCAAGCTGGCCTGGAAGCTTGCGCCCCAGCAGTTGGCGGTGTTGCGCGAGCTGTGTGCCTGGCGCGAGCGCGAGGCACGCCACCGCGACGTGCCGCGCAATCGCATCCTCAAGGAGCACTCGCTGTGGCCGATGGCCAAATCCCAGCCGTCCAACCTGTCGGCGCTGGCCAAGATCGACGAGATGCACCCGCGTACCATCCGTCAGGACGGTGAATTCCTCGTTCAGCTGATCAAGCGGGCTGCCAGCCTGCCTGCCGAGCAGTGGCCGCAGGTCCTGCCCGAGCCCTTGCCGATCGAGGCTGCCGGTATCCTCAAGCAGCTGCGCGCGATCGGCCAGGCCGAAGGCGAGCGCCTGGGCATAGCCCCCGAGCTGATGCTGCGCAAGAAAACCCTGGAAGCCCTGCTCAAGAGCGGCTACCCCAACGGCCCCTATCAACTGCCCGATTCGCTGCGCGGCTGGCGCCGTGAGCGTATGGGCCAGGCCCTGCTGGACAACCTGGCAGGTGCCGGAGAAACCCGATGAAACGTATCTGCTCGATCTACAAGAGCCCCCGCAAGAACGAAATGTACCTGTATGTGCTCAAGGCCGAAGGCCTGGAGCGCGTGCCCGAGGCCCTGCTGCCGTTCTTCGGCGCCCCCGTGCATGCCTTCGACCTGGTGCTGACCCCCGAGCGCAAGCTGGCCCGCGAGGACATCGCCAAGGTGCTGGAAAACCTCGACAACCAGGGCTATCACCTGCAGATGCCGCCGGTCGAAGACGAGTACATCGAGCACCTGCCCGAAGAGCTGCTGCGCCGTAACGATCCGGTCTGACCCAGGCCAGGTTCCCCTCTTTCGCCAAGTGGCCCGCGCGTCGGGCCGCTTTGGTTGTCTGCCAAGGTTGTTTTCACGAATGCGCGTTCTGATTGCCGAACAGGATCATGCCCATTACGCCCAGTTGTTGGGCCAGGCGGCCCCTGACCTGGAAATCCTGACCAGCAGCGACTCTGCCGAACTGGCGCTGCAGGCGTCGCAGTGCCCAGTGTGGCTGGGTCAGCCTGACTTGCTAGCGAGCCTGCTGCGCCAGGGCCACAAGCCGGCCTGGATGCAGTCGACCTGGGCGGGCATTACTCCGCTGCTGGCCGACGGCTTGCCACGGGATTATCGCTTGACGCGTGCGGTGGGCATTTTTGGTCAGGTGATGGCGGAATACATGCTCACCTACATGCTTGGCCATGAACGCGAAGTGCTGCCGCGCCTGCTGAGCCAGGTGGAGCGGCGCTGGGACGACCGCCCGGGCGGGACGCTGGAGGGGCGCCAGGTGTTGATCGTCGGCACCGGCGATATCGGCCAGCGGGTAGCCGAGTTTCTCCAGCCGTTTGGGGTAACCCTGTACGGTATTGCCAGCAGCGCCCGTGAGCAGGCGCCGTTCGCCGAAGTGGCCGCGCTGGCGGACCTGCCGAGCAGGGTCGAGCGGGCCGATTACGTGATCAACCTGCTGCCGGACACGCCGGCGACCCATGATCTGTACGATGCGGCGCTGTTCCAGCGTTTCAAGCCCAGTGCGTTGTTCATCAATGCCGGGCGCGGGGTGGCGGTGGTCGATGGCGACCTGGTCGAAGCACTGAAGCAAGGCCACCTGGCGGGCGCGGTAATCGATGTGTGCCGCCAGGAGCCGCTGCCCCAGCGTCACCCGTTCTGGACCGCCTTGGGGTTGCTGCTGACCGGGCACAGCTCGGCGCCCACCTCGCCGGCGGCGATGGTGCGGCTGTTTGTCGAGAATGTGCGGGCATATGAGGCGGAGCAGGGCTTGCGCGGGGAAGTGGATTTCACCCGGGGTTACTGATGTGCAGTGGTTGTACTGGCCTCTTCGCGGGGCAAGCCCGCAGGTACTGAGCAGTTCTGCAACTTGCTCAGTGCCTGTG
This sequence comes from Pseudomonas sp. NFX1, assembly GCF_051123555.1. NCBI lineage: Bacteria > Pseudomonadati > Pseudomonadota > Gammaproteobacteria > Pseudomonadales > Pseudomonadaceae > Pseudomonas > Pseudomonas sp. NFX1. The sequence goes on from NZ_CP169366.1 coordinate 114,137, forward strand.
GGAGCGGGCTTGCCCCGCGAAGAGGCCAGTACAGCCAATAAAGCGCTTACAGGCTGAAATCACCCTCAGCCGCCAGCTCGCTCAGCGGCCGGCGTGGGCTTGGCACCTCACGCGCCTGCAGTGCCTCGGCCAGGGTCGCCTTGTCGCCCAGCTTGCCGATCGCGATCATGGCATGCAGCTCGTAACCTTCAGGCACTTTGAGTTCGGTACGCGCCAGTGCCTTGTCGAAACCGGCCATGCCGTGGGTGTGCCAGCCGCTGATGCTGGCCTGCAGGGCCAGGTGCCCCCAGGCGGAACCGGTATCGAAGGTGTGCCACAGGGCCGGGCTCTCTTCCGCGGCGCCAGGCGCTGCGAAGGTGGTCTTGGAAATGATCAGCACCAACGCCGAAGCCTGTTGCGCCCAGCTGCGGTTGAAGGGCACCAGCAGGTTCAGGTAGCGCTCCCAGTTCGGCGTATCGCGACGGGCATAGAGGAAGCGCCAAGGCTGCGAGTTGTACGCCGACGGCGCCCAGCGCGCGGCTTCGAGGAAGCTCAGCAGGGTTTCTTCGCTGATCGGCTCGGCAGTGAAGGCGCGCGGCGACCAGCGGTTGATGAACTGCTCGTTGATCGCGTAATCGGCAATACGGGGTGTGGCGCTCATGGCTGCTCCTGCACGAGGATGGGAAAACCGCACGCTACTGCGTCCCGTCGTCACTGACAAGCGGTCTGGCTTTGCCGAAGGCCAGGCTCTAGACTGGCGCCGCCGCGCGCCGCCCATTGAAGATGAATGCAGGAAACCCGTGTGATGATCGCTGACAGCGCGCCGTTCTGGCGGCGCAAGACCCTCGAACAACTCAACCCGCAAGAGTGGGAATCGCTCTGCGACGGTTGCGGTTTGTGCTGCCTGCAAAAGCTCGAGGACGAGGACGACAACAGCATCTATTACACGCGCATCGCCTGCAAACTGCTGGACCTGAACACCTGCCAGTGCAGCGATTACCCCAACCGTTTTGCCCAGGTGCCCGACTGCATCCAGCTCACTCCGGGCAAGGCCGACCAGTTCAAGTGGCTGCCAAGCACCTGCGGTTACCGCCTGGTCAGCGAAGGCAAGGATTTGCCGGACTGGCACCATCTGATCTGCGGCGATCGCCAACAGGTCCACGAACAGCGCATTTCCCAGTCAGGGCGTATGCTCAGTGAGCACGATGTCGACGAGGACGATTGGGAAGACCATCTGATTTTTCGCGCCAGCTGACCGGCGCGCCCCGTCGCCTCTGGGAAACAAGGAGTTTCTGTATGCGTTGCCCGCTGTTGCTGCTGTTAAGCCTGGTGGCCTGTTCGCCGGCCTGGGCGAAGAAAGTCGACCTGGACTATCACGTGCGTCTGTTGCCCGCCAATGGCCAGGCCGAAGTGCGCCTGACCCTGGCTGAGGGCAGCAGTGTGCGCAGCCTGGACTTCGACCTGGGCAAGGGCGGCACCTACAGCGGTTTCCAGGCCGACGGCCAATGGCAGGTGGCGGACCAGGGCGCGCGCGGTGTGTGGCACCCGGCGCCGGGCAAGACCAGCCTCAGCTACCGCGTGCAGCTGGACCAGCAACTGCGCAGCGGCGCCTATTCGTCGCGTATCACGCCCCATTGGGCGTTGTTCCTCGGTGACCAGTTGGTGCCGCCTGCGCACCTCGACCAGCAGGACGGTACCGAGCTGGTGGCGCGCCTGTGGTTCGACCTGCCCGAAGGCTGGAAAAGCATCGAAACTTCCTGGCCACGTGTCGGCAAGGACAAGTTTCGCATCGACAACGTTTCACGCCTGTTCGACCGCCCCACCGGCTGGATGCTAGCCGGTGACCTGGGCAGCCGCCGTGCGCGCCTGGGCGAAACCGAAGTCACCGTTGCCGCGCCGGTCGGGCAGGGCATGCGGCGCATGGACAGCCTGACCTTGCTGACGTTCGTCTGGCCGCAGTTGCAGGCGGTGTTCCCCCGTAACCCGCCGAAGTTGCTGCTGGTCGGTGCCCGTGACGGCATGTGGCGTGGCGCGATGGCGGCGCAGGGGTCGCTGTATCTGCACAGTGCCCGGGCGATGATCAGCGAGAATGGCAGCAGCCCGTTGTTGCGCGAACTGGTGCAACTTTTTGCACAGATCCAGGGGCGTGATGGCAATGACTGGCTTGTCGAGAGCCTGACCGACTACTACGCCAGCGAGTTGCTACGCAGGGCGGGAGGGGTGAGCGATGACCGCTACCAGGCCTGGCAGGCGCGCTTGAGCAAGCAAGGTGCCAAGGTCAGGCAGCTCAAGGGCGAACAGGCCAGCCCGGCTCAGGTTGCCCGGGGGGTGATGCTGTTGCAGGCACTGGACAAGGAGATTCGCATCCACACCCAGGCCAAGCGTTCGCTGGATGATGTGGCGCGGGCACTGATGCGTTTGCCGAGCGTAAGCACCGAAGAGTTCGTGCAGATCAGCGAGAGCGTGCTGGGGCGCCGGTCCGAGGTGTTGCAGAGCAAGGCGTTGCGCTAAAGACCTCTGTGGCCTGTGCCCGCGAACCGGCTGGCACAGGCCAAGTAACATCAAAGGCCGGTCAACGGATCCTTCCCTGTCACCGTCACCCCGCGCGTAGCTGCCTTGGCGCTCGCCTTCAATGCCTGCAACTGTTCCGCACTGCGTTCGATGTCCGAGCGCAACCGGTTGTATTCCTGACGGTGCCGTTGCCACCAGGCCTTGGTCGAGCAGTGCCCGCTGACCCCACGCGCCACCGCCAGGCCGCCCACTACCATCTGCAGCAGGCCGACCAGGCCGCCATGGCGCAGCCCCTTGCTGAACATCAGCGCCCCGCCGGCCAGCGAGCCGACCCTTTCCAGGCCTTGGACATTGTGCTCCGGCGACGCCGCAGCGGTATGGATATCGAGCATGGCAAGCCCTCCGTGTGAAGTGTAAGTAGCTGACCGCAGGCTGCTTGCAGCCGTTCATTCGTGTTGCTCAACGGCACGCGGGATGAGTGGCTGCAAAGTGGAAGGGGAGAGGTCGCAAAAAAGCCGCGATGTGTCCGGTCTGGATAACATTTTGTCCGGTTTGGAAATGCAGCGCCAACGGTGTTTAATCTCACCCCAGGTAACCCCTCAAGCCCTTTGAATCAGCGGCTTTGAGAGATTCAACCGCTCATCGAAAATGCTGTAGACACATTGTCTAACAGTGCCCTATAGTCGTTATACAAATAGTAGACACAGCGCCATGACAACAAAGAAGGCCGCCATGAAAGCCACAGTTCAAGCCATCAGTGCGCCCGCAGGCGCTGAAGCGCCGCAGGACCGCAAGGCCGTCCTCGCCGAAGCGCTGCGCCGCCGGATCCTCAGCATGGAACTGGCCCCAGGGGCTGTGGTGGACGAGCTGGCGCTGTGTGACGAGTTCGGCCTGTCGCGCCCACCGGTGCGTGAACTGCTGCGCCAGATTGCCGCTGAAGGCTATATCGAGCTGGAAGCCAACCGTGCGCCACGGGTTGCCGCGATGAACCATGATTCGCTGCACAGCTTCTTCGTCGCCGCGCCGCTCATCTATATCGCCACCACCCAGTTGGCAGCCACCAACGCCAGCGCAGCGGAAATCGAGGCGCTCAAGGCTATCCAGGTGCTGTTTCGCCAGGCCATCGAAGCGCGTGATGTGGAAAACCGGGTGGTCTACAACGATGCCTTCCACCTGGAAATCGGCAAGATGGCGCACAACGACTACCTGATGCCGAGCCTGCGCCGCCTGCTTATCGACCATGCCCGCCTGGGCAAGATTTTCTATCGCCACCCGACCACCGATGACATGCAGCAGGACCTTGAAGTCGCCTGCGATCAGCATGACCAGATGATCCACGCCATCGAACACCGCGACCCCGCACGCGCCGGGCAACTGGTGCGTGAGCACTTCGAGCTGTCGCGCCGGCGCATGGCCGAATACGCAGCGCCGCAAGGGCTGGATGTACCCATTCAGCTATGAGTTTCCCAGGTCTCGCCGCTGGCGCTGACCGCTCGTCAACAACAAGATCCAGGTTAGTGACATGACAAGAATAAGTTCGTTACCTGCCGATGATGCCACCTGTGGTTGGTATCACCTGAGCAAGCCCCGTACGCCCCGGCCGGCCCACAGCGGCCACAGCCAGGCGCGCTGGGTGGTGGTCGGCGCTGGTTTCACCGGCCTGGCTGCTGCACGCCAGCTGGCAACGAACTTTCCGGACGACGAAATCGTGTTGGTCGAGGCGCAGGAAGTCGGTTTCGGCACCTCCGGGCGCAACGCCGGTTTTGCCATCGACTTGCCCCATGACATTGGTGCCGAGGATTACATCGGCGACATCGATATCGCCAAGACGGTGCTCAAGCTCAACCTGGGCGGGCAGTCCTATCTCAAAGGGCTGATCGAACGCTACGACATCGAGTGCCAGTTCCGCCACTGCGGCAAATACCAGGCGGCCGTCGAAGATCGCGGCATCGCGGTGCTGGATGCCTATCGCCGTGGCCTGGACAAACTGGGCCAGCCGTATGAAGTGATTGAAGGTCGCGACATGCCGGAGCATATCGGCACCGACTTCTACCGCAAGGGGCTGTTTACCCCCGGCACTGCGTTGCTGCAGCCCTCGGCGCTGGTCAAAGGCCTGGCCGACAGCCTGCCGAGCAACGTCTCGTTGTACGAAAACACCCCGATTACCGACGTCGAATATGGTGCGAAGGTGGTGCTGCGTCATGCCAACGGCTCGATCACGGCCGACAAGCTGGTGCTCACCACCAACGCCTTCGGCATGAGTTTCGGCTTTCTCAAGGGCCGCATGCTGCCCGTCTTCACCTACGGCAGCATCACCCGCCCGTTGACCGATGAGGAACAGGCACGCCTGGGGGGCAAGCCCTACTGGGGCGTGATCCCGGCCGACCCGTTCGGCACCACGATGCGGCGCACCGTCGACAACCGCCTGCTGATCCGCAACAGTTTCAGCTACAACCCGGACGGGCGCAGCAACCGCAAGTACCTGGAACGCTTTGTCCAGCGCCACCGCGAGTCATTTGCCCGGCGCTTCCCGATGCTGCCCGAGGTGAACTTCGAATATACCTGGGGCGGTGCCCTGGCGTTGTCGCGCAATCACATGGGGTTCTTCGGCCAGTTGGCGCCCAATGTAGTAGGCGCCCTGTGCTGCAATGGCTTGGGCGTTACCCGTGGCACCGTCACCGGCGCATTGCTGGCCGACTGGCTGGCCGGCGACAAAAACGAACTTATCGAGTTTCTGCTCAAGGCCCCCGGGCCTTGCGCAAATCCACCGCAGCCCTTGGTATCCCTGGGCTTGAACGCAAACTTGATGTGGGGGCAACTGCGCGCTGGCAAAGAAAGCTGATCCTTATCTGAGTTAGGCCATTGAACATTTAACGCCGGGTGTGAGTTAGCCGGCACGGGCGCGCTTTGCCCGAATTTGATGATCGAGATGCGCTGTCCGGTCACCCGGGGCTGAACCGTGTTTCAGTTTCGCGGCCGCGCTCGCCTTGAATATGTGCATGCAGATGAAGTGGTAGGAACAATAATGACAAGTCCGAATATTTCGATTGAAGATGTACCGATCAACCGCTTCCACCAGTTGCTGACCCTGCGCTCGGGTGGCGGATCGTTCGTCGATGGCTATGTGTTGAGCATCATTGGCGTGGCCATGGTGCAAATGTCTGCAGGCCTTGGCCTGAACAGCTTCTGGCAGGGCATGATCGCCGCCTCGGCGCTGATCGGCATTTTCTTCGGCGGCTTCTTCGGCGGTTGGTTGACTGACCGCTTTGGCCGCAAACGGGTGTTCTTCGTCGGCCCGACCCTGTTCATCCTGGCCTCGCTTGCGCAGTTTTGGGTGGAGTCGGCGCTGGCGTTATTCCTGCTGCGGTTTGCCATCGGCATCGCAGTGGGCATCGAGTACCCGGTGGCCACTTCGCTGCTGGTGGAGTTCTTGCCGAAGAAGAACCGCGGCCCGCGCCTGGCCACCTTGACCGTGCTGTGGTTCGCCGGTGCCGCTACCGCCTACGTGGTCGGTGAAGCGCTGCTGCGCAACGGAGGCGAGGATGCCTGGCGCCTGGTGCTGGCCAGTGCGGCGGTGATCGGCGCGCTGCTGTTCGTCATGCGCCTGGGCACCCCGGAGTCGCCGCGCTGGTTGATCAGCAAAGGCCGTTCGTCCGAGGCCGAGCAGGTGATCAAGCGCGTCTATGGCGAGGGCTTCTCGCTGCGCAACCTGCCGGAAGAGCCCAAGGCCCGCAAGCTGTCGTTCTTCAGCCTGCTGCACTCCGGCTACGGCAAACGCATGCTGTTCGTCACCATGTTCTGGACTTGCTCGGTGATCCCGGTGTTCGCCGTGTACGCCTTCGCCCCGAAAGTGCTGGGTGCACTGAACCTGAAGGGTGACTGGGCATCGATCGGTTCGGTCGCCATCACCTGCCTGTTCGTGGTGGGTTGCATCGTCGGCACCCGCTTGCTGAACACCATTGGCCGGCGCACCACGCTGCTGCACAGTTTCTTCTGGTCGGGGCTGGCCCTGCTGGGCCTGGCGGCGTTCAGCAACGGCAACGAGATGCTCATCCTGGTGCTGTTCGGGGCCTATGCATTGTTCATTGGCGGTGCCCAGGTACTGCAGTTGGTCTACCCCAACGAACTGTTCCCCACCGAAATCCGCGCTGGCGCCGTTGGCGTGGGCACCTCCATGTCGCGGGTCGGTGCTGCGGTCGGTACCTGGCTGGTCCCCATCGCCCTCGACAACTATGGCATCGGCGCGACCATGTATGCCGCAGCCGCCGTCACCTTTGTCGGCCTGGCCTTCTCCGTCGCCCTGGCCCCGGAAACCCGTTCGCTGAACCTGCAACAAGCAGCTTCGCTCACCTGAACCCATGACAACCGGCCGCAGCGTCGCACCGCTGCGGCCTCTACAACACTGATCAACGCACTGGAGAACCTACCGTGAAATTCGAAGGCATCTACACCCCGGCAATCACTCCGCTGGCTGCGGACGGCTCGATCGACAAGGCGGCGTTCGCCGAAGTGCTCGATTACCTGGTCGAATCGAAAATCCACGGCGTGATCATCGGTGGCTCCACCGGCGAGTACTACGCCCACACCGCGCAAGAGCGTATCGAACTGGCCGCCCAGGCCAAGGACGTGCTCAACGGCCGCCTGCCGCTGGTCATCGGCACCGGCGCGATCCGCACCGAAGACTCGGTGGCGTTCGCCAAGCACGCCAAGGAAATCAAAGCCGATGCGCTGCTGGTGGGCACCCCGCCGTACGCGCTGCCGACCCAGCAGGAAATCGCCCTGCACGTCAAAGCGGTCGACGCTGCCGCCGGCCTGCCGATCATGCTCTACAACTACCCAGGCCGCATGAGCGTGAGCATGGGCGAAGCGTTCTTCGATGCGGTCGCCGAGGTGAAAAACATCGTCGCCATCAAGGAAAGCTCTGGCGACATGGCCCAACTGCACCGCCTGGCCATCCAGCGCCCGAACATCCAGCTGTCGTGCGGCTGGGACGACCAGGCCCTGGAGTTCTTCGCCTGGGGCGCCCAAAGCTGGGTGTGCGCCGGCTCCAACTTCATCCCGCGGGAGCACGTGGCCCTGTTCGAGGCCTGCGTGGTCGAGAAAGACTTCGACAAAGGCCGCCGCATCATGAGCGCCATGATGCCGCTGATGGACTTCCTGGAAGGTGGCAAGTTCGTCCAGTCGATCAAGTACGGCGTGGCCCTGAACGGCCTGAGCACCGGTGGCGTGCGCAAGCCGCTGTCCGAGCTGGACGCTGCCGAGAAGCAGGCACTCGAGCGCGTGGTCACTGAACTCAAGCGCAACATCGCCCAGATCACCGGAGGTGCCTGAAAATGGCTGAATTACTGAGCAAGGCACAGTACGCGGCCATCGCCGCCGACCTGCAACTGCGTACCCAGGCGTTCATCGACGGTGAATTCCGCGATGCTGTCTCGGGCCGCACCTTCGTCACCACCAACCCGGCCACCGGCAAGCAACTGGCCGAAGTCGCCGCCTGCGACGTGCAGGATGTCGACGTTGCCGTGGCAGCAGCCAAGCGCGTGTTCGAAGACGGTTCGTGGTCCAAGCTGCAACCGGGTGAGCGCAAGCACATCCTGCTGAAGTTCGCCCAGTTGCTGGAAGACCACAGCCATGAGCTGGCGGTACTGGAAGCGCTGGACAGCGGCAAGCCGGTCAGTGAATGCCAGAACGTCGACGTACCGGAAACCATCCACACCATCCGCTGGCACGCCGAGCTGATCGACAAGATCTACGACAACACCGCCCCGACCGGCAACGCTGCCGTGACCATGGTGGTGCGTGAAGCCATCGGTGTGGTCGGCCTGGTGCTGCCTTGGAACTTCCCGCTGCTGATGCTGGCCTGGAAGATCGCCCCGTCGCTGGCCGCCGGGTGCTCGATCGTGGTCAAGCCGGCCAAGGAAACCACCCTCAGCGCCCTGCGCGTGGCCGAACTGGCCCACCAGGCTGGGGTACCGGCGGGTGTGTTCAACCTGGTGCCTGGCGGTGGCCGTGAAGTGGGCGAAGCCATCGGCCGCCACATGGACATCCCGATGGTCAGCTTCACCGGCTCCACCGACACCGGCCGCCTGTTCCTGAAATACGCCGCCGAGTCCAACCTCAAGCGCATCGTCCTGGAGCTGGGGGGCAAGAACCCGGCCGTGGTCATGAACGACTGCGAAGACCTGGACGAAGTGGCCCAGTTCGTCACCGCCGGTGCGTTCTGGAACATGGGCGAGAACTGCTCGGCCTCTTCGCGCCTGATCGTGCACAAGGACGTCAAGGACGAACTGCTGACCCTGATTGGCAAGCACTTGAAGGACTGGAAGCTGGGCGACCCGCTCGACCCGGAAAACCGCCTGGGCGCGATGGTCAGCAAATCGCACTTCGAGAAGGTGAAGTCTTACCTGGAATATGCCGCCGAGCAGAAGCTCAACGTGGTGCAGGGCGGTGAGACCGAGCAGGGCGTGTTCGTGCAGCCGACCATCGTGGATGGGGTTACGCCTGACAATCGGTTGTTCGTCGAGGAAATTTTCGGGCCGGTGCTGAGCGTGACGTCGTTCGAGACCATTGACGAAGCGATCGAGCTGGCCAACGACACCGTCTACGGCCTGGCCGCTTCGGCGTACACCGGCAGCCTGCGCAATGCCTTGCGCCTGTCGCGGGAAATCCGCGCGGGGGTGGTGACGGTGAACTGCTTTGGCGAGGGCGATGCGTCGACGCCGTTCGGTGGCTACAAAGAGTCCGGCTTTGGTGGGCGTGACAAGTCCATCTGGGCCCATGACCAGTACACGGAGTTGAAGACCATCTGGATCAACGCTGCGTGAGCTGACTGCAGGACGGTGCTGTTCTGACGGAGCTCAGCACCTGGCCGCTTCTGGTTTTGTCTGTGCCGGCCTCTTCGCGGGGCCGGCATGAGCACCATCAGAAGCGGCTTTTTATTTGAACTTGGGCCCGGAGCGGGTATTCAGGCCTTTGGCCAACCGGTCATACAGCACCACATTCACCGTCGCCGCCAGGTTCATGCAACCTTCGGTCGGGATGTAGATGGTTTCTTCACACCACGCCCGCACGCTGGCATCGAGGCTGCCGTCTTCCGGCCCGAAGATGTAGATGGCGCGATCCGGGTGGGTGTATTCGGGCAGCGGCCGTGCGCCTTCGACCAGCTCCACTGCCACAGGCGTGCAACCCAGCGGGATGATGCGCTGCAGGTCGTCGATGCCGATCAGGGGGATGTCGTAGTGCACACGCTTGGTGTCGGTGACGAAGTCGCGGGCGCGTTCATAGCGCTTGCCGGTGTAGAACACCGAATTGACGCCGTAGCAACCTGCTGCGCGCATCACCGAGCCGACGTTTTCTGCCGACTTGGGGTTGAACAGGCCGATGCAGCTGTATCGTTTGTTTGCCACGTACCGGGGCCCTTCGCGTAAAAAGCGCGATTATACGGGCTCGCCGGTAGCAGCGGGGGGCGAATCGATGTTCAGTCTTTCTTCAGCAGACCCGCCAGCCCGGCAAACGGGTTGTGAGTGGCCTTGGCGATGCTCGGGGTGCTGGTCGAGCCTTCGCTGAAATATTGCTGGTCGGTATAGCGCGAGTGTTCGTTGTCGTGGCAGTACAGGCACAGCAACTCCCAGTTCGAACCGTCCTGCGGGTTGTTGTCGTGGTTGTGGTCACGGTGGTGCACGGTCAGCTCGCTCAGGCGCTTGCCGGCGAACTCGCGGGCGCAGCGGCCACACACATGCGGGTACATCTTCAGGGCCTTGTCGCGGTAGCCCATTTCTTTGTCGCGCTTGGCATCGGCGAGGATGCGGTCGAGGCGCGCGGTGGCGGCGGAAGTAGAGGCCGAGCTCATGGTGTTTCCTTTGTTCTGATCAGGCAAATGACGGTTATGCCACTGAGTCTAGCGCGCTTGCAGGCCAGGCGGACAGGCGAAAGCTGTCATTTAGGCGTAGCCTGTAGAAAGGTTCCCGACAGGAGGTTGCTGATGTTGCATGCGATCCTCGCCGCGTTGCTGCTGGCTGGCTTGCCCATGGCCGAAGCGGCCAGCACGCCCCCCAGGCTCAATACACCCGTGCCCGGTGCGCCTGGCACGCCTACGCCCACGCCTTACCCGCAGATCACCCCAAGTACGCCGCCCAAGGCATACGACAGCCAGCCTGGCGCGCCGCTGTTGCCACCGATGCCGGTGCCGGGGCCGCCTAAAGACCAGCCTTTGCCGGGGTTACGGCCAGAGCCCGCCAAGGTGCCGGTGGAGGAGGACTGAGGGTTTGTGAAAGGGGCGCAGAGCGCCCCAATATTGGTCAGTTCACACCCAGCTCGCCAAACACAAACGCATACTCCAGCGCCACATCCTTGAGCCCTTGGTACCGCCCACTCATGCCGCCATGCCCGGCGCCCATTTCGGTCTTGAGCAGCAGCCGGTTGTCATCGGTCTTGCTTGTGCGCAGGCGGGCCACCCACTTGGCCGCCTCCCAGTACTGCACGCGGCTGTCGTTGTAGCCAGCCACCACCAGCATGGCCGGGTAGGCCTGGGCCTTGACGTTCTCGTACGGGGCGTAGGCCTTGATGCGCTCATACACCTCAGGCTCCTGCGGGTTGCCCCATTCGTCGTACTCGGTGACGGTCAGCGGCAGGTCGGGGTCGAGCATGGTGTTGAGCACGTCGACGAAGGGCACTTCGGCGATCGCGCAGCGGAACAGCTCAGGGCGCAGGTTGAGCACCGCCCCCATCAGCAGCCCGCCGGCGCTGCCGCCACTGATCGCCAGGCGCTCGGGCGAGGTCACGCCTTCGGCGATCAGGTGCTCGGCACAGGCGATGAAGTCGGTGAAGCTGTTCTGCTTGTGTTCCTGCTTGCCGGCCCGGTACCAGGCCTCACCCAGTTCGCCGCCACCGCGCACATGGGCAATGGCGAAGGCCACGCCGCGCTGCAGCAGGCTCAGGCGGGCATGCGAGAACCACGGGTCGAGGCTTTCGCCATAGGCGCCGTAACCATACAAGTACAGCGGCACGGTCTTGCCCAGGTCTTCGCGGCGACGCACCAGGCTGATCGGTACCTGGGTGCCGTCCTGAGCGGTGGCCCACAGGCGCTGGCTGACATAGTCGTCGGCATCGAACACGCCCAGCACCGGGGTTTGCTTGAGCACCACCTGCGCACCGCTGGCCAGCTCCAGCTGGCGCACCTGGGCTGGGCGGTTGAGCGCTTCGTAACGCAGGCGCACGCGGCTGCTGGCGAATTCCAGGCTGTCTTGCACGTAAAGGCTGTAGGCCGCATCCGGCAATTCGACGCGATAGGCTGGCAGGCCCTGCGGGCGCACTTCGATGATCGGCAGGCCACCTTCGCGCAGGCTCAGGGTCAGCGCCCCCGCGTTGAGGCTCAGGCCCTCGAGCATGACGTTGTCGTTGTGCGGCACCAGCAGTTGCCAGCGATCACGGGTCGGGGCCTGGTCGGCCGGGGCGTGGTAGAGGGCGAAGTTGATGCCGTCCTGGTTGCTGCGCACGAACCACTGCCACTGGCCATCGAGCTGGCCGTGGTCGGGGAAGTACTCATGGCCCTCCACCCGCGGCGCCAGGCAGGTGAACGGCAACTGCGGGGTTTGGGCATCGAGTACCCAGGCCTCGCTGGTGGTCTTGCTGTTGAGCAACAGCACCAGCTGGCGTTCGGAGCTTGTGCGGTAGCAATGCAGGAAGAAGCGGCCATCGGGCTCTTCGAACACGGTCGGCGCGTCGCTGCCGCCCAAGGTGTGGCGGCGCAGGCGCCAAGGGCGGTGGGTGTCATCGAGTTCGGCGAAAAACAGCGTCTGGCTGTCATTGGCCCAGGTCAGGCTGCCGTCGCAGTCCTCGAAGGGCAGGGCGGTGACACGGTCGTTGCCCAGGTCCTTGACGTACAGGGTGTAGACCTCGTCGCCGCTGGTGTCGAGGCTGTAGGCCAGCAGGCGATGGTCGGGGCTGACGTTGAAGGCACCCAGCGACAGGAAGCCGCCGTTGGCCAGGGCGTTAGGGTCGAGCAGCAGTTGCTCGCGGCTTTCATCCACCGTGTTGGAGTCGTCGGCCGGGCGCGGGCAGCGGTAATGGCGTGGGTACTCGTCGCCGGCGGTGGTGCGGGTGTAGTACAGGTACGGGCCCCAGGGCGAGGGCAGCGACAGGTCGGTCTCGAGGATGCGGCCCTTGATTTCCTCGAACAGTTGTTCGCGCAGGGGCGCCTGATGGGCCAGGCAGGCCTTCTGGTAGCTGTTTTCGGCCTGCAGGTAGTCGAGCACCTCGGGGGTGTCACGCTGCTGCAGCCAGGCATATGGGTCACTGGATTGGTCTGCGCGGGCAATGGGGGGCTGGGGCTGGGTGGGCATCTGCATTCTCTTGGCTGGGAGGTCGGCGCGGGCCTCCGAACAGCGGAGGGGCGCCTGCGCCCTGAAAAGTGTTTATCATAGGCAACTCTTTGCCTGGCTTGCACGAACACCATGACCGAGAACGACTATACCCTCGCCTGGGGCCTGTACGCCCTTGCCGCCCTGGGCTGCCTGCTGGTGGGCTTCAAGCTCACCGGATGGATGTGGCGCTGGCTGCGCGAACCGCTGCGGGTGATCCTGGCGGTGCTGCTGCTGACCCCGACCGTCGTCGACCCGGTCAAGGACAGCTTTGCCCCGGCGATTGCCATTACCGCCCTGGACGTTGCCTTCAAGGTGGGCAACAACGCCTGGCGGGCGGTTTCCGACTTTGCCATGTACGGCATGATCGCCTTTGCCCTCTACCTGCTCTTCGTGCTGTTGCGCTGGCCGCTGGAAAAGCGCGCCCGTGAGCGTCGCGAGCAAGCCGAGGCAGCCGCCAAGCGCCAGGCCGTCGAGGATGCCGACGTCACGGCCCAGGCCCCCTTGTCGGCCGAACGCCGCGACCGTTACCGCAACGATCCCCCTGCCGCACCTGCTGGCGGCGGCCGGGTCGAGCCTCGTCTGTAACCGGAGACACGCGCATGTGCGAACTGCTGGGCATGAGTGCCAACGTCCCCACCGACATCGTTTTCAGTTTCACCGGCCTGATGCAGCGCGGTGGCCGCACCGGCCCGCACCGTGATGGCTGGGGCATCGGCTTCTATGAGGGGCGCGGCCTGCGCCTGTTCCAGGACCCGGCGGCGAGCAGCGAGTCGGAAGTGGCCAACCTGGTGCAGCGTTACCCGATCAAGAGCGAAGTGGTCATCGGCCACATCCGCCAGGCCAATGTCGGCAGGGTTTGCCTGTCCAACACCCACCCGTTCGTGCGCGAAATGTGGGGCCGCAACTGGTGCTTTGCGCATAACGGTCAATTGGGCGAGTTCAAAGGTGAAGCCACCTTCTACCGGCCTGTGGGTGACACCGACAGCGAAGCGGCCTTCTGCGACCTGCTCAACCGCATTCGTGCGGCGTTCCCAGAGCCGGTCGCCGTGGAACAGCTGCTGCCGGTGCTGGTCGAAGCCTGTGCCGGCTACCGTGGCAAGGGCGTATTCAACTGCATGCTCAGCGATGGCGACTGGCTGTTCTGCTTCTGCTCGACCAAGCTGGTGCACATCACCCGTCGCGCACCCTTTGGCCCTGCAAGGTTGAAGGATGTCGACCTGATCGTCGATTTTCACACCGAAACGACCCCCAATGACGTGGTCACGGTGATTGCTACCGAGGCCCTGACCGAGAACGAGACCTGGCAGCGTTACGCGCCGGGTCAATGGGCACTGTGGCGGCACGGAGAGTGCGTTGCGCAAGGCCAGAGCTAAGGACGCTGCATGTTCAGAAGTTACCTGCGGTTGTTGCTGTTCACGTTCGGCCTGCTGGCCGGTATCCAGGTTCCGGGGCTGATCAACGACTACAGCCAGCGGGTCGAGGCGCACCTGTTCGAGTCGCGCCAGGCGCTTGATGGCTTCAAGCAGACTGCCGAACGTTTCTTCAATGGCGACCTGCAGGCACTGCTGCGGCATTACCGCAGCAGTGACGACCCGGTGTTCAACAGTGATGCCAACAGCATCGAAAGCCTGATGATCCGCAATGAACTGCTGGAAAACGAATGGCAGGCGTTGCAGGGTTCGTGGGCCAGCCGCACCTGGCATGTGCTGGTGCAGCCGGACCCGCAAATGCGTGAAGAAACGCTGAAGGGCTACAGCTACCAGATACTGCTGGTGCCAGAAGCGATTGGCTGGGGCCTTGGTGCCGGGTTTGTGCTGGCCTTCGTGGTCGAGAGCCTGTTGCTTGCGATTGGCTGGGTAATCATGGGCGGGCGGCGCAGGGTGGTGAAGGAAAGCTGGCGCTGAGGTTGCATCGGGCTCTGGCGGTCGCTTGGGGCCTCATGGACACAGCATATCCAATGGCAAGCACCTACGGTGCAACCAGCACAATTCTCTGGGCCCCCACATCCCGCGCATATTGTTCCAGCACCTGCCGGCAAACCCCTACCACCTCATCCACCAATGCCACGCCGGTCTGCCAGGCCACCACCAGTTCCAGGCTCGGGGGGGGTTGCAAGCCCTCCAGCAGCACCAACTCGCCAAGGCCCAGCTCCGCATCCACCAGGGCCGGTGGCAGCGCACCGATCGCGAAGCCGTCACGCAGTAGCCGGGTAATCGCCGCCACCGAGTTCACGCAATTCAAGCGCGGTGTTTGCACCCCGGCGCCCTGCAGCAGGCTGAGTACCTCCTGATGCGGCCGTGAGTTCTTCGAAAAGGTCACGATGCGCTCGCGGCCAAGCTCGGCCAGCGAGGCATAATCGCGCTGCTGGAGCGAGCCTGCGGCGACGATCCAGCCCATCGGGTAGCGCGCCAGGTCCAGGCTGCGGATCGACTGTTCGCGCAACAGGTCGGTCTGCAGGATCACATCGAGAAAGCCTTTTTGCAGCTGCTCGCGCAGGTTCAGCGCGGTATCGGCCACCAGCTCGATCTCCACCTGCGGGTAACGTTCGGTCAACGCGGCCACCAGCGCGCTCATCCAGGTGTGGATCACCGTGTCCATCACGCCGATGCGGATGCGCCCGACCTTGGCCCGGTCGCTGTCCAGCGACTGCTTCATGGCCTTGGCGGTGTCGAGCATACGCTCGGCGTACTCCAGCACCTTGCTGCCCTCTGGGGTCAGGCTGACGCCGCGTGAGTCGCGCAGCAGCAGTTTGACGCCCAGGTCAGCCTCCAGCGCGGCGATGCGGCTGGAGACCGAGGCCTGGGTGGTGAACAGCTTTTCTGCCGTCAGGCGGAAGCTCTTGAGCCGGGCGACCCAGACGAAGGTTTCGAGGAAGCGAAGGTTCATGATCAGTTTTTCTTGTTCCAGACCGGGGGTTTTTCTCGTTGGACGCAAGTCGCGCGGCCTCTGAACAATGATGCCCAGGCCGCGACGCATCTGGTCGCTCCATAAAACAATACCAACAAGCCGAGGCAAGCATGAACCCCACCGGCGTGCAGCAGCAGGTCGCTACACCTCCTTCGACCGGGCCCTTCGCCTGGTATCGCGACATCGACAAACAGCAACGGCGTACTTTCTGGAGCTGCAAGATCGGCTATGGCCTGGACGGCATGGACACGCAGATGCTCAGCTTCGTCATCCCCACGCTGATCCTGATTTGGGGCATCAGCACCGCCGAGGCCGGGCTGATCCACACCAGCACCCTGATCGCCTCGGCTGTCGGCGGCTGGGTCGCCGGCATCCTCTCCGACCGCATCGGCCGTGTTCGCACCCTGCAACTGACGGTGCTGTGGTTCGCGTTCTTCACCTTCCTGTGCGGCTTTGCGCAAAGCTACGAGCAACTGTTGATCGCCCGTACCCTGATGGGCTTTGGCTTTGGCGGCGAATGGACGGCGGGTGCGGTGCTGATCGGTGAAGTGATCCGCGCCGAGCACCGCGGCAAGGCCGTGGGCATGGTGCAGTCGGGCTGGGCGCTCGGCTGGGGCCTGACGGCGATCCTCTATGCCTTGCTGTTCTCCTACCTGCCACCCGAGCAGGCCTGGCGTGCGTTGTTCCTGCTGGGCATCGTGCCGGCCGTGTTCGTGATCTTCGTGCGCCGCCTGGTCAAGGACCCCGAGGTGTACCGCGAGGCCAAGGCCGCTGCAAAGGCCGAGGCGCCGTCGCACTTCTACGAAATTTTCGCCCCTGGCATGCTCTGGACCACCGTACGCGCTTCTTTGCTGACCACCGGTGCGCTGGGCGGCTACTACGCGATCACCTCGTGGCTGCCGACCTTTCTCAAGAACGAACGTGGCCTGAGCGTGCTGGGCACTGGTGGCTACCTGGCGATGGTGATCGTGGGGTCTTACATCGGCTATGTGGTCAGCGCTTATTTGTCTGACCTGCTGGGGCGCAAGAAAAACTTCATCCTGTTCGCCGTGGGCTCGTTCGTCATCGTGCTGCTGTACACGCAGATGCCGGTCAGCGATGGCGTGATGCTGTGGCTGGGCTTCCCGCTGGGTTTCTTTGCCTCGGGCATTTTCAGCGGCATGGGGGCCTTCCTGACCGAATTGTTCCCCACGCGCATCCGCGGCTCGGGGCAGGGCTTTTGCTACAACATCGGCAAGGTCATCGCTGCGCTGTTCCCGTTGCTGATCGGCATGCTCGGCGAGAAGGTGCCGCTGGGGCTGGGTATTGGCGTGTTCTCTGCGGTGTCGTATGGCGTGGTCATTCTGGCGGCGCTCAGCCTGCCGGAAACACGCGGCAAACAACTCCAGGCACGGTAAGGTAGGCCTATGAACATCGACAAGGGAGTCTGTGTGGTGGAACGCCTGCTTCTCAATTGCGACATGGGCGAAAGTTTCGGCAGTTGGCGCATGGGCCTGGACGCCGAGGTGATGCCGTATATCGATTGCGCCAACATCGCCTGCGGCTACCATGCCGGTGACCCCGGCATCATGCGCCGCACGGTGGAAATGGCCCTGGCGCATGGGGTGACCATCGGCGCGCATCCGGCCTACCCGGACCTGGTTGGCTTCGGCCGCCGCGCCATGGCCTGCAGCCAGGACGAAATCCGCGACCTGCTGCACTACCAGATCGGTGCGCTGGACGGCATCTGCAAGGTGCTCGGCGGCCGAGTGGCTTACGTCAAACCCCATGGTGCGCTGTACAACGACATGATGGCCGACCCGCTCAAGTTGCGCGCGGTGCTCGAAGCCGTGGCGGCCTACGACAGCAGCCTGCCGCTGATGCTCATGGCCACCGCCGATAACCGTGCAGCCCAGGCCCTGGGCGACGAAATTGGCGTGCGGCTGTGGTTCGAGGCCTTTGCCGACCGGGCCTACACCGCCAGCGGCCACCTGGTGTCGCGGCGCCTGCCTGGCGCCGTGCATCACGACCCGGCGCTGGTGGTCGAGCAGGCGCTGCGCCTGGCCCGTGGCGAAGCGCTGGTGGCGGACGATGGCAGTGCGCTGCACCTGCAGGCCAGTACCCTGTGCGTGCACGGCGACAACGACAGTTCAGTGGCGGCGGTGCGGCAGATCCGCCAAGCCCTCGATGCGCTGGAGCGGGCATGAAGCTGCGCATTGAAGTGGTCGCCATCGACAGCCTGATGGTGCGCCTGTTCGACACCATCGACGAAGCCAACATGCCGTGGATCCTCGCGGCCTGCCAGCGCTTGCGTGCAGCCTTCGGCGAGCGGTTGATTGAGCTGGTGCCGTCCTACACCACCTTGATGGTGCAGTACGACAGTGCGCCGAGCACGGCGAGGGCGTTGATCGCCCAGGCGCTGGAGGGGTTGCAGCCTGATGCAGGCAACAGTGGTCGGCGCCATGAGATTGCGGTGTGGTACCACGCCAGTGTCGGCCCCGAGCTGCCTGCCTTGGCCAGCCGAAGCGGGCTGACCGAGGCCGAAGTGGTTCGCTTGCACACCGGGCGCGAGTACCCGGTTTTCGCCCTGGGCTTTGCGCCGGGCTTCGGCTTCATGGGGTTGGTGGACGAACGCCTGGCCACGCCGCGCCTGAGCACCCCTCGCAAGCGCGTGACAGCTGGCAGTGTGGGCATTGCCGAGCGCCAGACCGCCGCTTACCCGGCGGTATCGCCAGGCGGCTGGAACCTGATCGGGCGCACCCCGGTGCGCCTGTTCGACCGTGAGCGTGAGGGCTACAGCCTGTTGCAACCGGGCGACCGGGTACGCTTCGTGGCGGTTACCCACGCCGAGTTCATGGCGTTGGGCGGAGATGACAGCCCGCTGGAGGCACAGGCATGACGCAGTTGAAGATCGAAGCCAGCACCGCGCTGTGCCAGTTGCAGGATGCCGGGCGCTTTGGCGTGCGTCACCTGGGCGTGACCCAAGGTGGGGCGCTGGACTGGGTGGCGATGCACTGGGCCAACTGGCTGCTGGGCAATCCGCTGGGTGCGCCGGTGATCGAGGTGGCGCTGGGTGGTTTCAGCGTGGTGGCTGAGGAGGATTGCGTACTGGCGCTGGCCGGTGCCGACCTGGATGCGCGGGTTGGCGATCAGCCCTTGGCGCCCTGGCGCAGTTTTGCCTTGGCCAAAGGTCAGCGGTTGACCCTCAAGCAACCGAAGCAGGGTGCGCGCGCTTATCTTGCGGCGCCGGGCGGCTTCCAGGCCGAGGGGGTGCTGGGCAGTTGCGCCACTGTTGTACGTGAAGCGCTGGGCGGCATCGATGGGCGAGGGGAGGCGCTGAGTAAAGGGCAGGTGTTGGCATTTGCTGGTTCAGCAGCGGCCTTGCGTGAAGTGCCTGGAGCGTTGCGACCGGTCTACTCGGCAAAGCCTGTACTCGACCTGGTGATGGGCGCGCAGATCGGGGATTTCAGCGGTACCAGTTTGTTCGAGGCGTTCAACAGTGACTGGACCCTGGACAGCCGGGCGGACCGCATGGGGATCCGGTTGCTCGGGCCGCAGTTGGTTTACCAGGGCGCGCCGATGATTTCCGAAGGCATTCCGCTGGGCGCGGTGCAGGTGCCGCCCGACGGGCAGCCGATCGTATTGCTCAATGACCGGCAGACCATTGGCGGTTATCCGCGGCTGGGGGCGTTGACGCCGTTGGCGTTGGCGCAGCTGGCGCAGTGCATGCCGGGGGCGGCGGTGCGGTTCAGGGCAGTGGTACAGGAGGAGGCTTGGCGGGAGCAGCAGTCTTGCCTGGGGCACTGGCGGTAAATCTACCGGCCTCTTCGCGGGGCAAGCCCGCTCCCACTGGGTACTTCACCGTCCTCAGAACAGTGAGCACCTGTGGGGGCGGGCTTGCCCCGCGAAGAGGCCGGTACAGGCAGCTTTACTTGGACAGGTACCGCATCCCATCCTCCAACCCTTGCAGGGTCAGCGGATACATCTTGTCCTCGATCAGATCCCGCACCAAATGCGTGGACGCGGTGTAGTCCCACGCCTGCTTCGGATAAGGGTTGATCCAGATGATCTTCTTGAATTTCTCCATGAAGCGTTGCATCCACACATACCCAGCTTCTTCGTTCCAGTGCTCCACGCTGCCACCCGGCTGGGTGATCTCGTAGGGCGCCATGGCCGCATCGCCGACGAACACCACCTTGTAGTCATCGCCATACTTGTGCAGCAGGTCGAAGGTGGAGAAGCGCTCCGACGTACGCCGCAGGTTGTTCTTCCACACCGACTCATACACGAAGTTATGGAAGTAGTAATACTCCAGGTGCTTGAACTCGGTCTTGCAGGCCGAAAACAGCTCTTCGCAGACTTTGACGTGGGCATCCATCGAGCCGCCGATGTCGAACAGCAACAGCAGCTTCACGGTGTTGCGCCGCTCCGGGCGCATCTGGATGTTCAGCAGCCCGGCGTCGCGGGCGGTGTGGTCGATGGTGCCGTCGATATCCAGCTCTTCGGCCGCGCCTTCCCGGGCGAACTTGCGCAGCCGGCGCAGGGCCAGCTTGATGTTGCGCGTGCCCAGCTCGACCTGGTCGTCGAGGTTCTTGTACTCGCGCTGGTCCCACACTTTGACCGCCTTGCCCTGGCGCTGGCCGGCTTCGCCCACGCGGATGCCTTCGGGGTTGAAACCGCCCGAGCCGAACGGGCTGGTGCCGCCGGTGCCGATCCACTTGTTGCCGCCGGCGTGGCGTTCCTTTTGCTCTTCGAGGCGCTTCTTGAACTCTTCGATCAGCTTGTCCAGGCCACCCAGGGACTGGATCTGTGCACGCTCCTCATCCGTCAGCGAACGCTCGAACTCCTTGCGTAGCCAGTCTTCGGGGATCAGCGCTTCGAGGTGGCGGTCGAGGTTTTCCAGGCCTTTGAAGTAGGCGGAAAAGGCCCGGTCGAACTTGTCGAAATGGCGCTCGTCCTTCACCAGGATGGCCCGCGCCAGGTAGTAGAACTCGTCCATGTCGGCGAACACCACGCGTTGCTGCAGGGCGTTCAGCAGGTCGAGCAGTTCGCGTACCGACACCGGCACCTTGGCCGCGCGCATTTCGTTGAACAGGTTGAGCAGCATGACCGGCTCCTGTCAGCGGTTGCCGCGCCGGCTCATGAAGGCCAGGCGCTCGAGCAGCTGCACGTCCTGCTCGTTCTTCACCAGGGCGCCTGCCAGCGGCGGGATGGCTTTGGTTGGGTCACGCTCGCGCAGTACCGCTTCGCCGATGTTGTCGGCCATCAGCAGCTTGAGCCAGTCGACCAGCTCGGAGGTGGAGGGCTTTTTCTTCAGGCCCGGCACCTTGCGCACGTCGAAGAACACGTCCAGCGCCTCGCTGACCAGCGATTGCTTGATGTTCGGGTAGTGCACGTCGACGATCTGTTGCAGCGTAGTGCGGTCGGGGAAGGCGATGTAGTGGAAGAAGCAGCGGCGCAGGAAGGCGTCCGGCAGTTCTTTTTCGTTGTTCGAGGTGATGATGATGATCGGGCGTTGCTTCGCCTTGATGGTCTCGTCTGTTTCGTAGACGTAGAACTCCATCTTGTCGAGCTCTTGCAACAGGTCGTTGGGGAACTCGATGTCGGCCTTGTCGATTTCGTCGATCAGCAGAATCACCCGCTCTTCAGCCTCGAAAGCCTCCCAGAGCTTGCCCTTTTTCAGGTAGTTGCGCACATCGTGGACTTTTTCGGTACCCAGCTGCGAGTCGCGCAGGCGGCTGACCGCATCGTATTCGTAGAGGCCCTGGTGGGCCTTGGTGGTGGATTTGATGTGCCAGGTGATCAGGCGGGCGCCGAAGGAGGCGGCGAGCTGCTCGGCGAGCATGGTCTTGCCGGTGCCCGGCTCGCCTTTGACCAGCAGCGGGCGTTCGAGGGTGATGGCCGCGTTTACCGCCAGTTTCAGGTCGTCTGTGGCGACGTAGTCGCGGGTGCCTTCGAACTTCATGGGAGTGTCCTCTGCGGGGTGCCTGGGCCGGCCCTTTGCGGGGCAGGCAACACATGTTTATCGTTTGTCAGCGACTATACCCCGGCCCCAGACGCCTGCAAACGCAGACCGGGTATTCAGTCCCTGAATGCCCCGTCACGCGCTTTCAGTCAGGCTTGGGCGCAGGCTGCTCATAGCGGGCATTGAATGCCTGGACAAAGCCGTTGCGCAGTATCTGCAAGACAGCCTCGAAAGCGCTGACATCCTGCTTGTGCACGCTGCCACTAAGCTCTACGCGGGTGGCGAATTGGTTTTTCGGCTGGTTCTTCAGCACGGTTTCAGTCGCCCCCACCAATGCCTCCCACACCGAGCGGAAGAAGCCCTTGTCTTTGTCCTGCACATCCTGCTGCCAGTTGAACACATCGACATCGCGCAGCAGCGGCTTGATATAGCCATTGAGCCGCCCGTTCTCGGCCTGCGCTTCGATCACCAGGTCGCCGTGCCCGGCATTGAAATCGAACTTGCCATAGGCACTGGCGAAGTCATTGAGTTGGCGCAGCTGTATGCCGGTGGCACGCAGGCGGAACTCGAAGTCGTCGAAGTCGCTGAAGGGGTCGAACGTGGCGCGGCTCTCGACCTTGGCATCGCCAAATAACAGGGCATGGGCGTCGAAACTGGCGTCGCGCCGGCCTTTCTCATTGCGCACGTTGGTCAGGTTGCGAATGCGCGCGTCGAGCTGGGTGGCCTTGAGGTCGACCGGCGGCTTGGAGGTGAAGTTGCGAAAGGTCAGCACGCCATCTTGAATGCGTACTTCGTTGAGGGTGATGGGCAGCAGTTTTTCCAGCTGCTGGCGCCAGTCGGTGCCCTGGCCAGTCTGCGAAGACTGCTTGCTGCCGCCATCGACGAAGTTCAGCTCGGGCCGCACGAAGGTCACCTCGGCCACCACGGCGCGGTCGTACCACAGTGCATGCCAGCTGACCGAGAGGTCGATCAACGGCGCGTCGAGCAGCGGCACCGGGACCTTGCCGGTGGTCTTGACGATTTTCAGGCCGTTGATCTGGTACGCGCCGCGCCACCAGGCCAGGTCCACGTCAACGACCTGGCCGCGGTAGTCGCCCATGTCGGCCAGTTTGTCGTTGAGGTAGTCGCGCACCAGGTAGGGCAGGGCCAGGTGCAGGGCGACCAGCAGCACGACCAGGCTGGCCAGGCCGACCAGCGGCCAGCGATAGCGACCTTTCATTGTCGGCTCTCCAAGGCAGGATGTGTGGTTGACCGCAGGCGCCGCTCGGGAGTTCGAACAGGCTTTACGGGCCAACGGGGCAGGCTTACCCTTGAAGTCTTTCCCTGCTTCTTCACGTTCAAGGACCCCTGCCATGAGCCGTATCTACGCAGACAACGCCCACTCCATCGGCAACACGCCGCTGGTACAGATCAACCGCATCGCCCCGCGCGGGGTCACCATCCTGGCCAAGATCGAAGGGCGCAACCCGGGCTACTCGGTCAAATGCCGGATCGGCGCGAACATGGTCTGGGACGCCGAGAGCAGCGGCAAGCTCAAGCCCGGCATGACCATCGTCGAGCCCACCTCGGGCAACACCGGCATTGGCCTGGCATTCGTCGCCGCCGCCCGAGGCTACAAGCTGATCCTGACCATGCCGGCCTCGATGAGCCTGGAGCGGCGCAAGGTGCTCAAGGCGCTGGGCGCCGAGCTGGTGCTGACCGAGCCGGCCAAGGGCATGAAGGGCGCGATCGAGAAGGCCAACGAAATCGTCGCCTCCGACCCGGCCCAGTACTTCCTGCCAGGCCAGTTCGAAAACCCGGCCAACCCGGCGATCCATGAAAAAACCACCGGCCCCGAGATCTGGAACGACACCGACGGCGCGGTCGATGTGCTGGTGGCGGGTGTGGGTACGGGCGGTACCATCACTGGCGTGTCGCGCTACATCAAGCACACCCAAGGCAAGTCGATTTTGTCGGTGGCGGTGGAGCCGCTGGCCTCGCCGCTGATCAGCCAGACCCTGGCCGGTGAAGAACTCAAGCCCAGCCCGCACAAGATCCAGGGCATTGGCGCAGGCTTCGTGCCGAAAAACCTCGACCTCTCCATCGTCGACCAGGTCGAGACGGTGACCGACGAAGAGTCCAAGGCCATGGCTATCCGCCTGATGCAGGAGGAGGGCATTCTGTGCGGTATTTCCTGTGGCGCAGCAATGGCGGCAGCGGTGCGCCTGGCTGAAAAACCGGAGATGCAGGGTAAGACCATCGTCGTAATTTTGCCCGACTCGGGCGAGCGTTACCTGTCGAGCATGTTGTTCAGCGACCTGTTCAGCGAGCAGGAAAACCAGCAGTAAACACCCCGTCCGCTGACCAGGCGCAACACTCGGTGATCCGGTTTATTGCAAAATCTTCATGACTCAGATCCCGCCCAGGTTGTTTGTACCGGGGCGGGATGGGTTTATGATGGCCGGATGATTTTTTTGGGAGCAGGCAGCGCAGGCCTGTTTCCTTTCCAAGGAGTGTTGCATGACCTTTTCCTTTGCAGCCAAGGCGGGTGTCCTGCTGGTGTTTTTCGGCAGCGTGCTCTTCGTGCACCTGCGCGGCAAGGCGCGCCTGCCGGTGCTGCGCCAGTTCGTCAACCATTCGGCGCTGTTCGCCCCGTATAACGCCCTGATGTACCTGTTCTCCGGCGTGCCGTCCAAGCCTTACCTGGACCGCCAGCGTTTCCCCGAGCTGGATGTGCTGAAGGACAACTGGCAGGACATCCGCGAAGAGGCCATGCGCCTGTTCGACGAGGGCTATATTCGCGCTGCTGAAAAAGACAACGACGCAGGCTTCGGCTCGTTCTTCAAGAAGGGCTGGAAGCGCTTCTACCTGAAGTGGTACGACAAACCGCTGCCATCGGCCGAAGCCCTGTGCCCGCGCACCGTCGAGCTGGTCAGCAGCATCCCCAACGTCAAGGGCGCGATGTTCGCCTTGTTGCCGGGCGGCAGCCACCTGAACCCGCACCGCGATCCGTTCGCCGGCTCCTTGCGCTATCACCTGGGCTTGGCCACACCTAACTCCGATGCTTGCCGCATCTACGTCGACGGTGAGGAATACGCCTGGCGTGACGGTGAGGATGTGATGTTCGACGAAACCTACGTGCACTGGGTCAAGAACGAAACCGACGTCACCCGCGTGATCCTGTTCTGCGACATCGAGCGCCCGCTGAGCAGCCCGCTGATGACCCGCATCAACCGCCAGGTCAGTGCCTTCCTCGGCCGCGCCACCGCGCCGCAGAACACCGACGACGAGCGCGTGGGTGGGATCAACCAGGCGTATGCCTGGAGCAAGCGCTTCAGCAACAAGATCAGTGGCCATGTGAAGCAGTTCAAGCGCGCCAACCCCAAGGCCTACCGCATTTTGCGGCCGGTGTTGGCGGTGGTGGTGGCGTATCTGTTGTATCGCTGGTTGTTCTGATTTCTACTCGCATGCAGCGCCAGGGGGGCCTGGCGCTTGCGGGGGCGTGATCAGCAAAGCCCTTGTAATGCACCATCAGTGCGAATATAGAGGGTTGCCAGTTGGCGGACTGACGGGCTTTTCGCGAAATGTTGTGGACGGATGGCTGCGATGTATTCGTCGGGCGATAGGGTGAAGGCAACTATGTGCCTGTCTTTAGTTTTGCAGGGGTGCCTATATCGAGCGCCGCCCGCGCGGCGCATCGCGAGCAAGCTCGCTCCTACATCCGTTTCGGGCCAATTAATCCTGAAGCCACCGCGCGCGACCCCTTGGTGCCCGCCTCATTTTCGAGTCGAAAAAACAAGGCGGTCGCGCGCGGTGGCACAGGCGTAACTGGCCCGAAACGGATGTAGGAGCGAGCTTGCTCGCGATGCGCCGCGCGGGCGGCGCTCGATCTTCCCGGCGCTATAAATACCAAGACAAGCCCTTTGCTGCCCCCATGCATTCTCAGCGCGCACAAAAAAGGCGGTCATTATCCTGACCGCCCCTCAAGCCCTCACAACGCTATCTCACGCCGGCTCCAGCGCCTCAACCACCTTCCCGCGGCTAAGGTGCACCACCTTGTCCGCCGTATCGAAGTACCGGTCATCATGCGAAATCACGATGATGGTCTTGCCCAGCCGCTTCAGGTCCGGCAGCAGCTCGGTATAGAACACCCGGCGGAAGGTCGGGTCCTGGTCGGCCGCCCATTCGTCGAACACCAGCACCGGCCGGCCATCCAGCCATGCATTGACCAGGGCCAGGCGCTTGCGCTGCCCGGTCGACAGGTCGGTGGTGGTAAACGCGCCATCGCGCACGCTGACCTTGTGCGCAATCTCCAGCCGCTCCAGGTAGCGCGTGGCATCACTCGGCAGGCTGTGCTCGTGCTCGGGCAGGTCTTCGAACAGGTAGTAATCGGCGAACACGGTGGTGAACAGCTGGCGATAATCGTCCAGCTCTTCCGGCCCGACTGCCACGCCGTTCAGGCGCACTTCGCCGCGCTGCGGGGTATACAGGCCCAGCAGCAGCTTGATCAGCGAGGTCTTGCCGCAGCCGTTCTCACCGACGATGAACAGGATCTCGCCCGGCTCGATGCTCAGGTTTACCGGCCCCACGCGAAACGGCTCTTTGCCGTCCACCGGTGGGTAGGCGTATTCGACATTGTGCAGCTCCAGGTGGGCGCTGCCCGGGGCGCTGCGTTTGACCGGCTGGTCCAGCAGCAGGTGCGGTTCGGGCGAGGAGAAGCGCTCGGACAGGTCGGCGATGCGGCGGAACGCCACCTGGGCGCGGCCGAGAATCGGCAGGTTGCCGATCAGCGTCTCCAGCGGGCCTTTCATGTACAGCAGCACCAGCACGAAGCCGCTCATCACCGCTGGGTCGTTGCTCGGCCACAGCGATTGCAGGGCCAGGGTCAAGCCGATGACCACGAAGAACAGCATCGAACCCAGGCTCTTCGCTGCCACGAAAATGTTGATGGAGCGGATGTGGGTGTTGGCGATGAAGTCCGCCGTGCCCTGAATATTGCGGGTCAGCATGGCGTGGCGGCGGCGGCGGTCGATGCGCAGCTCCTTGGCGCCTTCGGCGATCGCCGAGTAGTGCTTTTGCAGGTTGTCCTCGGCGTCGCGGGCGGCGTTGAAGCCGGCCACGCCTTTTTGCCGGGCGACGTACTGAATCGCGCTGCCAATGCCGATCGCCACCAGGGTGATGAGGAAGATCGGCCACGACAGCCAGGCCAGGTAGGCCATGCAGCCGATCACGGTGGTGAGTGAGATCGCCAGCGGCGCGAAGGCGAAGGCGAAGTCGCTGATGGTGTCGACGTCGCGGGTCAGCACCGGGATCAGGCGGTGGGTGCGGTAGCGCTCGATCTGCTCGATGGGCGCAGACAGCACCTTGGCGCCCAGGTCTTTGCGCAGCCGGGCAATGACCTTCTGGCCGACGTAGTTGGTGCCGCTGTCGGCGGCCACGCTGCTCACCAGTGCCAGCACGCACAGGCCGGCGAAGGCCAGGATCACACTCTGGCTCATGCCGTCGGCGGCATGCAGGCCCTGGTTGACGGTGGCCAGCAGCGCGGTCACGGCCAAGCCGCCGACCATGCCCAGCAGCACCGAGACGATGACCGCCGGGCGGTAGGGTTTCAGCAGGCCCAGCAATTCGCGGATGGCCCCGGGGGAAGACGTTTTCATGAAGCGCGATCTCGGTGATGGAGTGGGGGTGGGCGGCGCAGCGGGGTCAGCTCCCGAGGGCCAGGGTGCCCTTCATCAAGGTGCTGTGGAACGGGAACGAGCAGTAGAAGCTGTAGGCGGTCCCGGCCTTCAACGACCGGGTGTCGAGGATGACGCTGTCTGTTTCACCGCCGCCGATCAGGCGGGTATGGGCGAGCACCCGGGTGTCGCCTGGCTTCACGTAATCCTGTGCCTCACCGGCCTTCAGGCCATCGTCCAGCACGCCTTGCATGTCTGCCTGGGTGCTCAGTACCCAGTTGTGGCCCATGACGTTCTTGGGCATCTGGCCGGGGTGGGCGAGGGTGACGGTGAACGACGTGCAGGCCTTGGGTACGGTGATTTCGACCTTGTCGAAGGTCATCTGGTCGGTGCCGTGGATCTCTACGGCGCAGTCCTCGGCCGACCAGGCCACGGCAGGGGCCGCGGCAAGCAGGGCGAGGAGCAGAAGCTGGCGAGTCATGTAAGGTTCCTGGACGATAAAAGGGTGCACATCGTTCAGACGAACCGGCGCGCGTTCGCTTTACCTTGTGAGTGGGGACGGGTGAATTTCTGCCGGGCACGCTCGTTCATCTAGTCAGGCGCCCTGATGGCGCAGCATCCGATTTCGCCGCCATGGCGGCCCTGGCTTGAGGTGACGGTACATGAGTGAATTGCTGAGCTTTGCGATCGAACCCCTGGACGCCGCCCGCGGCGACCTGCCGCTGCTGGTGCGCGCGCCAGAGCCCGGCATCGACCTGCTCGACGCGTTCGAAGAACTGAAGCCGCTGGTGGAACGCCACCTGCTGCATGCGGGCGGCATCCTGTTCAGGGGCTTCCAGGTGGGTGGGGCCGAGGCTTTCCGCCAGTTCGCTGCCGCCTTCGGCCACCCGCTGCTCAACTACGAGTTCGGCTCCACGCCGCGCAGCAACGTGACCAAAGGGGTGTACACCTCGACCGAATACCCGGCGCACCAGAGCATCCCCTTGCACAACGAACAGGCCTATACCCTCGAGTGGCCGATGAAGATCTGGTTCTACAGCGTGATCCCTGCCGAGACCGGGGGCGAGACGCCGATTGCCGACAGCCGCGAGGTCTACCGGCGGATGCCGGCGCGTATTCGCGAGCGGCTGGTCGAGAAGGGGCTGATGTATGTGCGCAACTACGGTAATGGCCTGGATGTGGAGTGGTCGCAGGTGTTCAACACCGAAGACCCACGCCAGGTCGAGGCGTACTGCCGGGCGCATGCCATTGAATGCATCTGGAAGGAAGATGGCGAACTGCGCACCCGGCAGCGCTGCCAGGTGGTGGCGCACCATCCGGTGACGGGGGAGGACGTTTGGTTCAACCAGGCGCACCTGTTCCATGTCTCGAACCTGCAGCCGGAGGTGCGTGAGTCGCTGATGGACATTGTCGAGGAGGAGGACCTGCCGCGGAATGTGTATTACGGCGATGGTTCGACCATCGAGGATTCGCTGCTCGATGAAGTGCGTGGGGTGCTGGATGAGTGCACGGTCAGTTTTCCTTGGCTGGAGAATGATGTGCTGATGCTCGACAACATGCTTGCGGCCCATGCGCGGTCGCCGTTTACCGGGAAGCGCAAGGTGGTGGTGGCGATGGCGGAGGGGTATTCGCAGGTTTTGCGTTGATTGGTTTTTTTGGGGGGGCAGGGGTGCAAACCTCAAGGCATGCACTCACCGGCCCACCCCAAATCCCCCCGCCCCTAAATCAGCCCCCCATGCCTTCGTCTGACAGTTACCGCTCGACTGCCAGGACATCGCTCGACATGAATGCTGAACAGACGCTCAAACTCGCTCGCCGCTTCATCGAACTCAGCCCCGACAAGCGCCGCCTGTTCCTCAAGGCGCTGCAGGGCGAGGGCATGGACTTCTCCGTGCTGCCGATCGCGCCAGGTGTCGAGGTCGACGAGCGTGACCAGCTGTCCTACGCGCAGCGGCGCATGTGGTTTCTCTGGCAGCTCGACCCCCAAGGCGCAGCCTACAACCTGCCCATGGCCGTGCGCCTGCATGGCCCGCTGAACCGGGTGGCCCTGCAGCACGCCTTCGATGCCCTGGTGGCCCGCCACGAAACCCTGCGCACCCGCTTCGTCGCCGACGGCGATGACGTGCGTCAGCAAGTCGATGCAGCCGCCGCCCCGCTGCAACTGCGCCACGACGGCTTGAGCGAGCTGGCCGAAGAGGCCCGCCAACACGCCCTCGAATCCATCGCCGAAGAAGAGGCCCTGGCCCCCTTCGACCTGGCCGGCGGCCCGCTGCTACGCGTACGCCTGCTGCAACTGGCAGAACAGGACCATGTGCTGCTGCTGACCCTGCACCATATCGTCGCCGATGGCTGGTCGATGAACGTGCTGATCGACGAGTTCCTGCACCTCTACGATGCCGCCGTGGCCGGCACCGAAGCCACACTCGAACCCTTGCCGATCCAGTACCGCGACTACGCCCTGTGGCAGCGCAGCTGGCTTGAGGCTGGCGAGCAGGACCGCCAGTTGGCGTACTGGCAGGCGCGCCTGGGCGACGATCACTCGCCGCTGGAGCTGCCACTGGACCGCGCCCGCAGCGGTCGGCCGAACTACCGCGGCGCGCGTCACGAATTCCCGATTGCCGCCGATGTCGCCGAACGCCTGCGCGGCCTGGCGCGTCGGCACAACGTCACCCTGTTCATGGTCCTGCTGGCAGCCTTCAAGCTGCTGCTGCAGCGCTATGGCGGGCAGAGTGCCGTCCGCGTCGGGGTGCCCATTGCCAACCGCAACCGTGCCGAAAGCCAGGGCCTGATCGGCTGCTTCATCAATACCCAGGTGCTGCACACCGAAATCGACCCACTGCTGGATATCGCCGGCCTGCTGCAGCGCGTGCGCGAAACCGCCGTGGGCGCGCAAAGCCACCAGGACCTGCCGTTCGAACAACTGGTCGAGGCCCTGGAGCTGCCGCGCAGCACCGAGAGCCCGCTGTTCCGGGTGCTGTTCAACCACCAGGCCCAGGTGGCGGATGTCGAAGCCATCAAGACCCGCTCCGGGCTGAGCCTGGCACCGATCACCCTGGAAAAGCACAGCGCCCGTTTCGACCTTGCACTGGATACCCACGAGCGGGCCGGCCAGCTGCATGCTGCCTTCACCTATGCCCTCGATGTGTTCGATGCGGCCACTGTCGAAGCCCTTGGCGAACAATGGCTGGCGCTGGTGCAGGCGCTGGCCGACGAAGCTCCCGGCGCGGTGGGCGAGTTGTCGTTGCCAGGCCTGGCCGCCACCCTGAATGCGCATCGGCAGGCCGCCGAGCCGTTGTTGGTCCACCAGCGCTTTGCCGAGGCTGCCCAGCGCCACCCCGAGCGCACCGCCGTGATGGCAGCAGGCGAGGCGGCCAGCTTTGCCGAGCTTGATGCCCGTGCCGAGGCCATCGCCGACAGGCTGGTCGAAGCTGGCGTGCAGCCGGACACCCTGGTCGGCGTGCTGGCCGACCGCAGCGTCGGCATGCTCGCCAGCATCCTCGGCGTGCTCAAGGCGGGCGGCGCCTACCTGCCACTGGAGCCCGAGCAACCGGCCGAACGCCTGGCCTACATGCTCGCCGACAGTGGCACCCGCCTGGTGCTGGCGCCCGGCAATGGGCAGGCAGCGCTGCCAGGCGGCGTCCATCGGCTGGCCTGGGAACACACCCAGGTGGGTCGTGAAAGCGCCCCACGGCGTGCCGTTGCAACGGGCAACCTCGCCTATGTGATCTACACCTCCGGCACCACCGGCCAGCCCAAGGGCGTTGCGATCAGCCATGGCGCGTTGGGCAACTATGTCGAGGGCATCGCCGCGCGCCTGCCGATGAGCCAGATTCACAGCATGGCGCAGGTCTCGACCCCGGCTGCGGACCTCGGCCACACCATGCTGTTCGGCGCCCTGTGCGGCGGCCAGACCTTGCACCTGCTGCTGCGCGATCAGGTACTGGATGCCGAAGGCTTCGCGGCCTACCTGGCGCAGCACCAGGTGGATGCACTGAAAATCGTGCCCTCGCACCTGGAGGCCATGCTGGTCGCCGGCCGCTCGGCACTGCCGGGGCAGTGCCTGGTACTCGGCGGCGAAGCCATCAGCCCGGGCCTGCTCGGCAAGATCCGCGCGCTGGCGCCGGCACTCAAGGTGTTCAACCACTATGGCCCGACCGAGACCACGGTCGGCGTGCTGGTGGCCGAACTGGACAACCAGGCTTCGCTCGGCCAACCGCTGGCCAATGCACGCGTCAGCGTGCTCGACCGCTGCCTGCAGCCCTTGCCGGCCAAGGCCAAAGGCGAGCTTTACATCGGCGGGGCAGGCCTTGCCCGTGGCTACCTCGCCCGCCCGGCGTTGACCGCTGAGCGTTTTGTGCCCGACCCGAACGGTAATGGCGAGCGCTTGTACCGCAGCGGCGACTGGGTACGGCAGAGCGCTACCGGCGAGCTGCAGTTTGCCGGGCGCATGGACGGCCAGGTGAAGATCCGTGGCTACCGCGTGGAGCTGACCGAAATCGAGAGCCAGCTGCGTGGGCTGGAGGGCGTCGCCAATGCCCTGGTGCGGGTCCAGGGCCAGGCACCGGAGCTGCAACTGGCGGCCTGGCTGGTGCCGAGCCAGATGCCGGCAGACAGCCAGGCCTGGCAGGAGGCGATTCGCGCCACGCTCAAAGGGCTGCTGCCCGAGCACATGGTACCCACCCACCTGATGGTGCTGGAGCGCCTGCCGGTGACGGTCAACGGCAAGGTCGACATCAAGGCGCTGCCTACGCCGGTCGCCACCCAGGTGGCCTACCAGGCACCGGTAACCCCGTTGCAGGTGCAACTGGCGCAGATCTGGGCCGAGGTGCTGCAGGTGCCGCACGTGGGCCTGGGCGACAACTTCTTTGCCCTGGGTGGGCATTCGCTGCTGGCCACCCAGGCCGTGTCGCGGGTGCGCAAGCACCTGGGCCTGGACATCCCGCTGCGCACGCTGTTCGACACGCTCGACCTGCAGGCCTTTGCCCAGGCCGTGGCCGAGGGCGAGCAGGGTGCGGGGCTGGAGATCGAGATCCTCGACCGCCAGCAGCCGCTGCCGGTGTCCCGCTCGCAAAACCGCCAGTGGCTGTTCTGGAAACTCAACCCGCAAAGCCTGGCCTACAACACACCGATGGCCGTGCGCATGCAAGGCGCCCTCGACCGCGCAGCCGTGCAGGCCGCGCTGGATGCGCTGGTGGCACGCCACGAATCACTGCGCACGGTGTTCGTCGAAGCCAACGGCTTGCCGTGGCAGCGCATTCTGCCCGCCGCTTCGGTACCGATCGGCTTCGAAGACCTCAGCGGCCAGGACGAGGCCGCGCAGATGCGCAAGCTCGAAGCCGAAGCCTTTACCACGTTCGACCTGGAGCACGGCCCGCTGCTGCGAGCGCGCCTGTTCAAGGTGCATGCGCACGAGCACCTGCTGTCGCTGACCTTGCACCACATCGTCTCTGATGGTTGGTCGATGAGCCTGCTGGTACGCGAGTTCGCTGCTGCCTACAACGCGGCTGCCAGCGGCCAGGCAAGGGCCATCGAGCCGCTGCCGGTGCAGTACGCCGATTTCGCCGCCTGGCAGCGCAAATGGCTGGCCGAGGGGCAGATGCAGGCACAGATCGACTATTGGAAGGCGCGCCTGGAGGACGATTTCGAAGTGCTCGAACTGCCCGCCGACCGTATTCGCCCGCCGGCCAAAAGTTACCAGGGCAGCCGCTTCGACCTGCGCCTGCCGTTGGCCCTCACCGAGCGCCTGAGGGCCCTGGCGGTGGCGTCCAATGCCACGCTGTTCCATGTGTTTCTGGCGGCCTACGCCATCGTGCTGTCGCGCTACAGCCGCAAGGGCACGATCAACATCGGTGTCCCAGTGACCAACCGTAACCGCCTGGAGCTCGAAGGGCTGATCGGCTTCTTCATCAACGTGGTGGTGGCGCGGGTCGGCGTCGATGGTAGCCTGCCGTTTCCGCAGTTGCTGGCGGCGATCAAGGAAACCACCCTGCAGGCGCAGGCCAACAAGGACGTGCCGTTCCTGGAGGTTGCCGAGGCCCTGTACCCAGAGCGCGACCAGGGCGTGAACCCGTTCTTCCAGGTGCTTTACAACCATTTGCGCGACCTGGGCGAGCAGGTGTCCAGCGATGCTCTGCATGGCCTCAAGGTCCGCGAAGTGGACTTGCTGGAGCCGGGCGCGCAGTACGACATCTCGCTCAATACCCTGGAGCGCTCCGACGGTGTGACCGCCTCGTTCAACTACTCCACCGACCTGTTCGATGCGCCGCGCATCGAGCGCATGGCCGGGCACTGGCAAGCGCTGCTCGAAGCCATCTGCGCCGAGCCGCAGCGCTGCATCGCCGAGCTGGACTTCCTGGCCGACGATGAGCGTCGCCAACTGACCCATGGCTGGAACCCACCGCCGGCAGCCAGCAGCGGCCTGTGCGCGCACCAGTTGCTGGAGCGCCAGGCGCGTGCGCAGCCAGACGCCGTGGCGCTGATCTTCGATGATCAGCAACTGAGCTATGCCGAGCTGGACCGCTGCAGCACTCAGTTGGCCCATCGCCTGCGTGCAATGGGCGTAGGCCCTGACTGCCTGGTGGGTGTGGCCGTCGAGCGTGGCCTGGGCATGGCACTGGCGCTGATCGCCATCCACAAGGCCGGCGGTGCCTATGTGCCGCTGGACCCGGACTACCCGCAAGAGCGCCTGGCGTACATGGTCGAAGACAGCGGCATCGGCCTGCTGCTGGCCGATGCGCCGTCGCTGGCGCGTTTGCAGCTCGACCCGCAGCTGCCTTGCCTGGTGCTCGAACCCGGCACCCAGTGGCTGCACGCCTGGCCGGCCGAGCCGCTGCCTAACCTGGCGGCGCCGCACAACCTGGCCTACGTCATCTACACCTCGGGCTCCACCGGCATGCCCAAGGGCGTGGCCATCGACCACCATGCGCTGTCGGTGTTCTGCCAGGTGGCCGCCGACTACTCACGCCTGAGCCCGAGTGATCGCGTGCTGCAGTTCGCCACCTTCAGCTTCGACGGCTTTATCGAGCAGTTCTTCCCGCCGCTGGCGCAAGGCGCTTGCGTGGTGCTGCGCGACCTGCGGCTGTGGGACACCGCCACCCTGCTGGACGAAATCAACCGCCACGGTGTGACCGTGGCCGACTTGCCCGCCGCCTACTGGCGCCTGCTGGTCCTGGAGCGTCGCGGGCCAGAGGCCTATGGCCGGCTCAAACAGATCCACGTTGGCGGTGAAGCGGTGCCGGAAGACGCCCTGCGCGCCTGGCTGGCCGATGGGCCGCCGGCGGTGCGTCTGCTGAACACCTACGGGCCGACCGAAGCGACCGTGGTGGCCACCACTTTCGACTGCTCTCAGATGACGCCCGCGCAGATCAGCCAGGGCGGTGTACCGATTGGCCGAGCGCTGCCGGGCCGTACCCTGCACGCACTGGACGACGGCCTGGCGCCGACCCCAGTGGGCGTCTCTGGCGAGCTGTTCATTGGCGGGGCAGGGTGCCTGGCGCGGGGTTACCACCAGCGCCCGTCGCTGACGGCCGAGCGCTTCATCCCCGACCCGTTCGACAGCGTGGGCGGTGGCCGCCTGTATCGTACCGGCGACCTGGGCTACTACGACCCACATGGGCAGCTGGCCTATCGCGGGCGGGCTGACCACCAGGTGAAGGTGCGCGGCTTCCGCATTGAACTGGGCGAGATCGAGCAGTACCTGCGCGCGCACCCGGACGTTCGCGAGGCCACGGTACTGGCCATCGACCTGCCCAGCGGCAAGCAGCTGTGCGCCTATGCGGTACCTGCTGAAGGCGCCAGCGGCGATCTGCGCCAGGCCCTCAAGCAGTACCTCAAGGCCAGCCTGCCGGACTACATGATCCCGTCCTACCTGGTGACCCTGCCGAGCATGCCGCTGACCCCCAGCGGCAAGCTCGACCGCAAGGCGCTGCCATTGCCCGACCCCAGCCAGCCACAGCACGAATACGAAGCGCCGCAGACCGAACTGCAACAGCAACTGGCGCAGATCTGGGCGCAGTTGCTCAACCTCGGCCAGGTCGGCCTGAACGACAACTTCTTCGAACTCGGCGGCCACTCCCTGCTGGCGGCGCAAGCAGTATCGCGCATCAACGTGGAACTGGGCCTGGACATACCGCTGCGGCTGATCTTCGCCCACCCCGAGCTGCGCGCGTTCGCCCAGGCGCTGGATGAACAAGGCCTGTCGCTGAGCGACGACGGCCTGAGCGATATCGAAAAAATGATGAACGAATTCACCGAGGCCTGACATGCAACTCACCCCCGCACAACGCATTGCCCAACGCTTCGTCAGCCTGCCTGTGGAGCAGCGTCAGCAGATCCTGGAGAAAATGCAGGCCACCGGGCAGAGCTTCCGCCTGCTGCCCATCGTGCCTGCACGCCAGGGCCTGGCGCGCATTCCCTTGTCGTTTGCCCAGCAGCGCCTGCTGTTTCTCTGGCAGTTGGAACCCGACAGCCCGGCCTATAACGTGCCGATGGCCGTGCGCCTCAAGGGCGCTCTGGAGCTAACGGTGCTGCAGCAGGCGCTGGATGCGCTGGTCAGCCGCCACGAGTCGCTGCGCACGCGCTTCGTTTCGGATGAAGGCGAGTTCCACCAGGAGATTCTCGGCGCCTGCCCGCTGGTGCTGGACGTGGTCGAGTTTCAGGCGGGCGACGATGAAGCCGCCTTGAGCGAAGCCGTCGATGCCGCACTCAAGCAACCGTTCGACCTGCTGACCGGGCCGCTGATGCGGGTCACCCTGCTGCGCCTGAGCGCCGAGCACCACGTGCTGGCCCTGAGCATGCACCACATCATCTCCGACGGCTGGTCGAGCGACTTGCTGGTGCAGGAGTTCATCCAGCTGTACACCGCGCTGGCTGAAGGCCGCGAGGCGCAATTGCCGGCCCTGCCGATCCAGTACGCCGACTATGCGATCTGGCAGCGCGCCTGGCTCGAGGCCGGTGAGGCCCAGCGCCAGCTGGCGTATTGGCAGGCGCAACTGGGTGACGAGCAGCCGCTGCTGAGCCTGCCGCTGGACTTCGAACGGCCCGCCACGCCGAGCTACCGCGGCGCAGTGCTCAAACTGCAGATTGGCGCCGAGCAGGCCGAAGCGCTGCGCAGCCAGGCGCGCAAGGGCGGGCACACATTGTTCGTGCTGATGCTGGCGGCCATGGCGGTGGTGCTGTCGCGCTACAGCGGGCAGTCGGACATCCGCATCGGCGCGCCGAATGCGGGGCGTAACCGCAAGGAGCTGGAAGGCCTGATCGGCTTCTTCATCAACACCCAGGTGCTGCGCGTGCAGGTGGACGAACGCGCCACCTTCGCCGAGCTGCTGGAGCAGGTCAAGGACGTGATCGGCGGCGCTCAGTCGCACCAGGAGCTGCCGTTCGAGCACCTGGTCGATGCCTTGCTGCCAGAGCGCAACCTGGCCCACAACCCGCTGTTCCAGTTCAAGATCAACCAGCACGTGGCGGCGGGTGACGCGTCGCGCAAGCGCCTGGGTGCGCTGGAGGTGGAAGGCTTTGCCCGTGAAGGTGGCGATGCGCGCTTCGACCTGGCGTTCGACTTCTCGGATAAACCCGATGGCATCGAGGGGTATTTCACCTACGCCACCGACCTGTTCGAGCCTGCCACCATCCAGCGCCTCGCCGATTCGCTGCGGCGCGTGCTGGACGTGCTGATCCATGCCCAACAGCAGCCGATCGTCGACCACCTGGAGGTAGCGGCGCAGCAGCCGATCGCAGCAGAAACCTACCCGCACCGCGACTTCCTCGCCCTGTGGCACCAGGCGATGGCGCAAGGGCAGGCCCAGGGCGGCGTGCGCGCTGGTGAACGCTTCATGACCCAGGGCGGCCTGGACGCTGCGTCCAACCGCGTAGCCGACTACCTGCGCCAGCGTGGCGTCGGTGCCGGCAGCATCGTTGCCCTGTGCCTGCCGCGCTCCATCGATTGGGTCACGGCCTTGCTGGCGGTGCTCAAGACCGGCGCCGCCTACCTGCCGCTGGACACCCAGCAGCCGCAAGAGCGCCTGCAGCAGTTGATCGTCGACAGCGGCGCCGCCGTGCTGTTGCATGAGCCTGGCGATACCCGCTTCGCTGGCCTCGACGGCTTGCAGGCGGTTGCCTGCGAGCCCGCGACGTGGGCGGCCTGCAGCGACAGCCCGGTGGCGGTCGCGGTCAGCCCTGAGCAGCCGGCTTATCTGATCTACACCTCGGGTTCGACCGGCCAGCCCAAGGGCGTGGTGGTCAGCCACGGGGCACTGGCCAGCTATATCCAGGCTGTGCTCGAACGCCTGCAACTGCCGGCCGGGGCGAGCATGGCCATGGTGTCCACCACCGCCGCCGACCTTGGCCACACCGTACTGTTCGGTGCCCTGGCCTCGGGCCGCTTGCTGCACTTGCTACCGCAGGAGTTGGCCTTTGACCCCGATGGTTTCGCCAGCTACATGGCGCAGCATCAGGTGGGCGTGGTGAAACTGGTGCCAAGCCACCTGCAAGGCCTGCTGCAAGCTGCCCGCGCCGCCGATGTGCTGCCCGCTGCAGCACTGATTCTGGGCGGTGAAGCATGCCCTTGGAGCCTGCTGGAAAAAATCCGCGCATTGCGCCCCGAGTGCCGCGTCATCAACCACTACGGCCCGACCGAGACCACGGTCGGCGTGCTCACCTTCGAACCCGACCAGCGCCTGGCCAACTGCCGCACGGTGCCGGTCGGTCGCCCACTGGGCAATGCCTGCGCCGAAGTGCTCGATGGCTACCTCAACCCGCTGGCGCCGCAGGTGGTCGGCGAGCTCTACCTGGGTGGCCAGGGCGTTGCCCAGGGTTACCTGGGCCAGCCCGCGCTGACGGCCGAACGCTTCGTGCCGGCGGCCGATGGCGCCCGCCTGTACCGCACCGGCGACCGGGCGCGGTTGAGCGCTGAAGGCCTGGTGGAGTTTATCGGGCGTGCCGATGACCAGGTGAAAATCCGTGGCTATCGCGTCGAACCGGGTGAAATCGGTCGCGTGCTCGCCGGGCTGCCCGATGTCAGCGACGCCGTGGTCCTGGCATTGCCGCTGGAAGGCGATGCCGAGCGCCTGCAACTGGTGGCCTACGTGGTGGCCGAAGCGGGCGTGACCGTGCCGCAGTTGCAGGCGCAACTGCAGGCCCGCTTGCCCGACTACATGGTGCCTGCGCAGGTGCTGTTGCTCGAGCGTCTGCCGCTGACCGCCAACGGCAAGCTCGACAAGCGCGCCTTGCCGGCGCCGGGTGCGGTAAGCCGTGGTTACGTGGCGCCTGAAGGCGACATCGAGGAGAAGCTGGCCGCGGTATGGGCCGACGTGCTCAAGCTGGAACGCGTGGGCAGCAGCGACAACTTCTTCGAGCTGGGCGGCGATTCGATCCTCAGCCTGCAGATCATCGCCCGGGCCAAGCGCCAGGGCATCAAGATCACCCCCAAGCAGCTGTTCGAACAGCAGACCGTCGGCCAACTGGCCCAGGTCGCCAAGCGCATCGAAGCCAAGCAACCGGCAGCCGCTGCCCCGGTGGACACCGCTGTCAGCGGTGAAGTGGTGCTGCTGCCCGCGCAGGCGCGCTTCTTCGAGATGGACATCGCCCAGCCAGGGCACTGGAACCAGTCGGTGCTGTTGAAACCGGCCCAGCGCGTGCAGGTGGAACACCTGGAGTCGGCCCTGCGTGCGGTGCTGGAGCAGCACGATGCCTTGCGCCTGCGCTTCAGCCGCCAGAACGGCCAGTGGCAGGCCCGCTTCCAGGCCCTGGACAGTGCGCCGCTGGTGCGCCAGCGCAGCCTCGCAGCGCTGGGCGAACTGGACGCCGCTGGCACCGAGGTGCAGGCCAGCCTAAACCTTGAGCAAGGCCCGCTGCTGCGTGCCGAACTGTTCGACCTCGCCGATGGCCAGCAGCGCTTGCTGTTGGTCATTCACCACCTGGTGGTGGACGGCGTGTCCTGGCGGGTGCTGCTCGAAGACCTGCAAGAGGCTTATCAGCAACGCCTGAAAGGTCAGCCGGTAAGCCTGCCAGCCAAGACCTGCTCGGTGAAAACCTGGGCCGAGCGGCTGGTTGCGCATGCCAGCAGCCCGGCGCTGCAGGCACAGGGCGACTACTGGCTGCA
The DNA here is from genome assembly GCF_051123555.1 of Pseudomonas sp. NFX1. Taxonomy (NCBI): domain Bacteria; kingdom Pseudomonadati; phylum Pseudomonadota; class Gammaproteobacteria; order Pseudomonadales; family Pseudomonadaceae; genus Pseudomonas; species Pseudomonas sp. NFX1. Next base: position 153,590 of record NZ_CP169366.1, read on the forward strand.
GGTGCTGCAAGGCAGCCCGGCAGAACTGCCGCGTGACAACCCGCAGGGCAGCCTGGGCAACCAGCACGCCCGCACTGCCGCGTCGCGCCTGGATGCTGCGCGTACCGCGCAGTTGCTGAAGCAGGCCCCCGCTGCCTATCGCACACAGATCAACGACCTGCTGCTGACCGCGCTGGCGCGCACGCTGTGCCAGTGGAGCGCGCAGGATGAGGTGCTGGTGCAACTGGAAGGCCATGGCCGCGAAGACCTGTTCGACGACCTTGACCTCAGCCGCACGGTCGGCTGGTTCACCAGCCTGTTCCCGGTACGTCTGGCCCCTGGCCAGGCCGTGTGCGAGTCGATCAAGGCGATCAAGGAGCAACTGCGCGCCGTGCCGGACAAAGGCATCGGCTACGGCCTGCTGCGCTACCTGGGCGATGCCCCTACGCGCGAGCGGCTCAGCGGCGCAGTGCAGGCACGCGTCACCTTCAACTACCTGGGCCAGTTCGACGGCAGTTTCACCGCCGACGACGCGGCATCGTTCAGCCCTAGCGGCGAAAGCGCCGGCCGCACCCAATGCGCCGGTGCGCAGTTGGGCAACTGGCTGAGCATCACCGGCCAGGTGTACGGCGGCGAGCTGTTCCTGGAGTGGACCTACAGCGAAGACGTCTACCGCCCGGAAACCATCCAGCACCTGGCCCAGGCCTACGAGCAGGCGTTGGCCGAGCTGGTCGAGCATTGCTGCCAGCCTCAGCACCAGGGCGTGACGCCGTCGGACTTCCCGCTGGCGGCACTCACCCAGGCCCAGCTGGACAGCTTGCCGCTGGCCCCGGAGCAGATCGCCGATGTCTACCCGCTGTCGCCGATGCAGCAGGGCATGCTGTTCCACACCCTCTACGACCAGCAGGCCGGCAACTACATCAACCAGTTGCGGGTCGATGTAGAAGGGCTGGATGTGCAGCGCTTCAAGCAGGCTTGGCAGGCCGCACTCGATGCCCATGACATCCTGCGCACCGGGTTCGTGCTGCAGGGCGAGCTGGAGCAGGCCGTGCAAGTGGTGCGCAAGTCGGTAGCGTTGCCGTGCAGCGAGCATGACTGGCGTGGCCAGCCGGCGCTGGAAGCCGCCTTGCTGGCCTTGGCCGAGGGCGAGCGCCAGCGCGGCTTCGAACTGGCCGAGGCGCCGCTGCTGCGGCTGGCCTTGGTGCGCACGTGCGAGGCGCGCCACCACCTGATCTACACCAACCACCATATCCTGATGGATGGCTGGAGCACCTCGCGTTTGCTGGGCGAAGTGCTGCAACGTTACGCGGGGCTGGCGCCACAGGCCCAAGCCACGCATTACCGCGACTATATCGCCTGGCTGCAAGGCCAGGACGCAGCGGTTGCCGAAAGCTTCTGGAAGGCCCAACTGGCCGGGCTCGACGAGCCGACCCGGCTGGCCCAGGCCATTGCCGGTAGCGCAGGGGTTGCAGGCACCGGCTACGGTGATCATCGCCTGGCCTTCGATGCGGAGCAGACGGCGCGCATCGAAGCCTTTGCCCGCGCCAACCGCGTTACCGTCAACACCCTGGTGCAATCGGCCTGGCTGCTGCTGTTGCAGCGCTGTACTGGCCAGGCCAGCGTGTGCTTCGGCGCCACGGTAGCGGGTCGCCCGGCAGACCTGGCTGGGGTCGAAGAGCAGATCGGCCTGTTCATCAACACCCTGCCGGTGATCGGCGCACCCCGTGCCGAACAGACCGTGGCCGAATGGATTGGCCAGGTGCAAGCCAGCAACCTGGCCGTGCGCGAGTTCGAGCACACCCCGCTGTATGACGTGCAGCGCTGGGCAGGGCAGGGCGGTGATGCCCTGTTCGACAGCATCCTGGTGTTCGAGAACTACCCGGTGTCCGAGGCCTTGCAGCAAGGCGCGCCTGGCGGGTTGCGCTTTGGCGATGTGGCCGTGCAGGAGCAGACCAACTACCCGCTGACCCTGGTGGTGGAACTGGGCGCGACCCTGTCGATGCACTACAGCCACGACCGTGCGCTGTGGAGCGACGAGGCCATTGGCCGACTGGCGGGTTGCTTCGCCAACGTGCTGCAGGCGCTGGTTGCCAATGCGCAGGCAGTGGTCGGCGAGCTGCCGATGCTGGGCCTGCAAGAACAGCAACTGATGGTCGAGCGCTGGAACGACACCCAAGCGGCGTACCCGGATCAGCGTAGCATCCATTCGCTTATCGAAGCCCAGGCGTTCGCCACCCCACACGCCCCGGCACTGGTGTTTGGCGAGCAGTCCCTGAGCTATGCCGAGCTCAATGGCAAAGCCAACCAGCTGGCGCACAAGCTGCGTGAACTGGGCGTTGGCCCGGACGTGCTGGTGGGCATCGCCATGGAGCGCAGCCTGGAGATGGTCATCGGCCTGCTGGGCATCGTCAAAGCTGGCGGCGCCTACGTGCCGCTGGACCCGGAATACCCGCAAGACCGCCTGAGCTACATGTTCGAGGACAGCGGCATTGCCTTGCTGCTGACCCAGTCGCACCTGCGCGATGCCTTGCCGATCCCGGCCGGCCTGCGCAGCCTGGACCTGGACACCGAGCAGCTCGGTGCTTACAGCGACGCCAACCCGAACATCGACGTGGCGCCGCTGAACCTCGCTTACGTGATCTACACCTCCGGCTCCACCGGCCGCCCGAAAGGCGCTGGCAACAGCCATCAGGCGTTGGTCAACCGCCTGTGGTGGATGCAGAAGGCCTATGGCCTGGATGCCAGCGACAGCGTGCTGCAGAAGACCCCGTTCAGCTTCGACGTGTCGGTGTGGGAATTCTTCTGGCCGCTGATGACCGGCGCCCGTCTGGTCATGGCCCAGCCAGGTGCACACCGCGACCCGCAACTGCTGGTTGAAACCATCAACCAGTACGCCATCAGCACGCTGCACTTCGTGCCGTCGATGCTGCAGGCGTTCATGACCCACGAAGCAGTGGAAAGCTGTGTCAGCCTCAAACGCGTGGTGTGCAGCGGTGAAGCGCTGCCTGCCGAGCTGGCCCGCCAGACCCAGCAGCGCCTGCCAGCGGCCGGCCTGTACAACCTGTACGGCCCGACCGAAGCCGCCATCGACGTCACCCACTGGACCTGCCAGCCGGACGAAAGCATCAGCGTGCCGATCGGCCAGCCGATCGACAACCTCAAGGCCCACATCCTCGAAGGCAGCCTGCAACCTGCGGTACGCGGCAGTGCCGGCGAGCTGTACCTGGGTGGCGTGGGCCTGGCCCGTGGTTACCACCAGCGCCCAGCGCTGACTGCCGAACGCTTCGTGCCGGACCCGTTCAGCGACAACGGCGGGCGTCTGTACCGCACCGGTGACCTGGCACGTTACGACGCCGACGGCGTGATCGACTACGCCGGGCGTATCGACCACCAGGTGAAGATCCGCGGTTTGCGTATCGAACTGGGTGAAATCGAAGCGCGCCTGCTGGAGCTGCCAAGTGTGCAGGAGGCGGTAGTGCTGGCCCTGGATGGCCTGAGCGGCAAGCAGTTGGTGGGTTATGTGGTGCCGGCCGACAGCACGCAAGACGAGGGTGCACTGCGCGACAGCCTGCGGGAGGCGCTGAAGGCCGGCCTGCCGGATTACATGGTCCCTACGCACCTGTTGCTGCTCGGCAAGCTGCCTGTGACACCGAACGGCAAGCTGGACCGCAAGGCCTTGCCGCAACCCGATGCCAGTTTGCTGCAAGGCGAGTACGTGGCGCCGCAGAGCGAGCTGGAACAGCAGATCGCGACGATCTGGGCGGATGTGCTGAAGCTGGAGAGGGTCGGGTTGACCGACAATTTCTTCGAGTTGGGCGGCGACTCGATCATCTCTTTGCAGGTGGTAAGCCGAGCGCGTCTCGTGGATATCCAGTTCACGCCCAAGGACCTGTTCGAGGCCCAGACGGTGCAGGCACTGGCAGCCGTGGCTCGACGTGAAGGAAGTACGCTCATCGACCAGGGCGCGGTCACCGGTGCGATGCCACTGACGCCGATCCAGCACTGGTTCTTCGACCGCGCGATCCCTGAGCGTCATCATTGGAACCAGTCTGTGCTGCTCAAGCCCAACATGGCACTGGATGCTCGGCACGTTGAGGATGCTCTGCGTGTATTGGTCGATCATCACGATGCGTTGCGTTTGCGCTTCGTGCAGGCTGAAGGCCCTGCTCCGGCTGATTTTGCTCAGGCGGAGCTGGCTCAACTGCTGTGGTCTGTTCACTTGCCCGACCTAGTAGCACTGGAGCAGATCGCCAACGATGCGCAGCGCAGCCTGGTGCTCGAGCACGGCCCGCTGATCAGGGCGGTGCTTGCTTCGCTGTCGGACGGCAGCCAGCGCTTGTTGCTGGTGATCCATCACCTGGTCGTGGATGGCGTTTCCTGGCGTGTCCTGCTGGAAGACCTGCAGCAGGCGTACCGCGCACTTGCAGCTTTCCAGCCGGCCACTCTGCCTGCCAAGACCAGCTCGTTCAAGGCTTGGGCAGAGCAGTTGCAAGCGTATGCCCAAGGCGCCGAGCTGCAGGCAGAGCTGAGCTACTGGCAAGCGCAGTTGCAGGGCGCCAGTGATGCCTTGCCTTGTGATCATCCGCAGGGCAGCAATCAGCAGCGCCATGCTGCCTCATTCACGACGCGCCTGGACCGTGAAACCACCCGGCAACTGTTGCAGGACGCACCGGCGGCCTATCGCACACAGATCAACGATTTGCTGCTGACTGCGCTGGCACGGGTAGTCGGCGGGTGGACCCAGCGAGAAGAGGTATTGGTACGCCTGGAAGGCCACGGCCGTGAAGACGTGTTCGACGACATTGACCTGAGCCGCACGGTGGGTTGGTTCACCAGCATGTACCCGGTCAAGCTCAGCCCACAGGCTGACGTGGCCAGCTCGATCAAGACTATCAAGGAGCAACTGCGAGCGGTCCCGAACAAAGGGCTGGGCTACGGCCTGCTGCGTTACCTCGGCGGTGCCGAGGCCAACGCTACCCTGGCGGCGTTGCCTCAGGGCGAGCTTGTGTTCAACTACCTGGGCCAGTTCGATGGCAGCTTCGATGATGACGCCGGGCTGTTCGTGCCCGCGCAAGAAAATGATGGCGCCAAGCAGAACGAAGCATCGGAATTGAGCAGCCTGCTTTCCCTCAGTGGCCAGGTGTACGGCGGTGAGCTGCGCCTGGAATGGAGCTACAGCCAGGCAATCCATGACACCTCAACTATCGAGAAACTGGCAACAAGCTACCAGCAGGCCCTGATCGAGATCGTTACCCATTGTTGCCTGGAGCAGAGCCGTGGCGTTACGCCATCGGACTTCCCGCTCGCCGGCCTTACACAGGGTCAACTGGACAGCCTGCCGGTGCCTACCACGCAAATTGCGGATATCTATCCGCTCTCGCCGATGCAGCAGGGGATGCTCTTCCACACGCTCTATGAGCAGCAGGCGGGTAACTACATCAACCAGTTGCGGGTGGATGTGGATGGCCTGGATGTGGAGCGTTTTAAAAACGCCTGGCAAGCGACCCTGGATGCTCATCCTGTGCTGCGCAGTGGGTTCGTTTGGCAAGGAACGTTCGACCAGGCAGTGCAAGTGGTGCACAAACGCGTGGTGTTGCCGTTTATCGAGCATGACTGGCGCGGCCAGCCAGAAATGGAGCAATCCCTGCAGACACTTGCCGCTGGCGAGCGAGAGCGTGGCTTCACCCTGGACCAGGCGCCATTGCTGCGTCTGGTTCTGGTGCACAGCGCTGCCGGGCGCCATCATTTGATCTATACCAGTCATCACATCCTCATGGATGGGTGGAGCAGCTCGCGTTTGCTGGGCGAGGTACTGCAACACTACGCCGGGCAAACGCTGCCAGCCCAGACTGGCAGCTACCGTGATTACATCGCTTGGCTGCAACGCCAGGACGGTGCTGACGCAGAAACCTTCTGGAAGCTGCAGTTGACCGACCTGCAGGCGCCGACCCACCTGGTCCAGGCCATTCGAGAGCCACAGGCCAGCACCGGTACGGGCCAGCACGATCTTGACCAGCACTTCGACGCGCAGCAGACCGCTCGTATCGAAGCCTTCGCCCGTGCCAACCGGATTACCGTCAACACCTTGGTCCAGTCGGCCTGGTTGCTGCTGCTGCAACGCTACACCGGCCAGGCTAGCGTGTGCTTCGGTGCCACTGTTGCGGGCCGCCCGGCCGAGCTGCCAGGCGTCGAGGACCAGATCGGCCTGTTCATCAACACCTTGCCGGTGGTCGGTGCACCACGTGCGGAGCAGACAGTGGGCGAGTGGGTCGCGCAGGTGCAGGCGAGCAACTTGGCCCTGCGCGAGTTCGAGCACACGCCGCTTTACGATGTACAGCGTTGGGCGGGCCTGGGTGGCGAGGCGCTGTTCGACACCTTGGTGGTATTTGAAAGCTACCCGGTTTCCGAAGCACTAAAGCAGGGCGCACCCGGTGGTTTGCAGTTCGGTGATGTGGGTATCCAGGAGCAGACCAACTACCCGTTGACCCTGCTGGTAAGCCTCGGCGAGACATTATCGATCCAGTACCGCCATGACCTTGCGCGGTGGAACGCGGCAAGCCTCCAGCAGGTCGCCCGTCATCTGAGCAACTTGCTGCAAGCCATGACTCAGGATGCAGGCCAAGTGCTCGGCGAGCTGTCGCTATTTGGTGCGGATGAGCAGCAGCGCATCCTGCAGGGCTGGAACCACAGCCATAGGCAGTATCCGGACCATCGCGCCATCCACCACCTGATAGAGGCCCAGGTACAACGTGCACCGAACGCGCCGGCCTTGGCTTTCGGTGAGCGGACGATGAGTTATGGCGAGCTCAACAGCCGTGCAAACCGGTTGGCACACAAGCTGCGCGAGCTTGGCGTCGGGCCAGATGTACTGGTGGGTATCGCCATGGAACGTGGCCTGGAGATGGTGACTGGGCTACTGGGCATCCTCAAGGCCGGTGGTGCTTATGTGCCATTGGACCCGGGTTACCCGAGCGAGCGTCTGGCTTACATGTTCGAGGACAGTGCTATCGAGCTGTTGCTGACCCAGGCGCACCTGGCCGATGCACTGCCAGTGCCCGCTGGGGTGCAGTGCCTGGATATCGTTGCCGATCTGTTTGCCGGCTACAGCGATGCCAACCCGGATATCGAGTTGACGCCAGACAACCTGGCCTACGTGATCTACACCTCTGGTTCCACAGGCAAGCCCAAGGGCACTTTGCTGCCGCACGGCAACGTGGTGCGGTTGTTTGCAGCGACCCAAGACTGCTTTGCATTCGACGCCAGCGACGTGTGGACGGTGTTCCACTCGTATTCCTTCGACTTCTCGGTATGGGAACTGTTCGGGGCATTGGTGTATGGCAGCAAGGCGGTTGTCGTGGCCAAGGATGTGGCGCGTTCGTTCGACGAGTTCCATGCCTTGCTGGTGCGTGAGCAAGTGACAGTGCTGAACCAGACGCCTTCGGCTTTCAAACAGCTGATGCCCCTTGCCTGTGAACGGGCCAAGGCAGGGCAAGGGCTGGCGCTGCGATACGTGGTGTTCGGTGGTGAGGCATTGGAAGTTGCGAGCCTCAAACCTTGGTTCGAGGTGTTCGGCGATAGCCAGCCGCGCTTGATCAATATGTATGGCATCACTGAAACCACGGTGCATGTCACGTACCGCCCGATCACTTGCGAAGACCTGCGCCAGGGTGCGACCAGTCCAATCGGCGAGGTCATCCGCGACCTTTCCTGGTACCTGCTCGACGCAGCACTGAACCCGGCTGTACCGGGTGGGCATGGCGAACTGGTGATCGGTGAGGCTGGCCTGGCCCGTGGTTATCACGGCCGTGCTGGGTTGACCGCTGAGCGCTTCGTGCCCAATCCGTTTGGTGCCGCCGGTGGCCGGCTGTACCGCTCAGGCGACCTGGCTCGCTACCGCACCGACGGGGTGATCGAGTACATGGGTCGTATCGACCATCAGGTGAAGATTCGCGGCTTCCGCATCGAACTGGGCGAGATTGAAGCATGCCTGCTGAACCAGCAGGTTGTGCGGCAAGTCTCGGTCCTGGCCCAGGACGGGCCGAGTGGCCAGCAATTGGTGGGGTATGTAGTGCCTGCCGACGTTGCTGTTCTGGCCAGTGTCGAGGCCCAGGCCCGACTACGCGAAGCCTTGCGCGGTGCGCTCAGGGCCGATTTGCCGGATTACATGGTGCCCGCTCATCTGCTGCTGCTGGAGGCCTTGCCACTTACCGCCAACGGCAAGCTCGACCGTAAAGCCTTGCCACAACTGGATGCGAGCTTGCTGCAGAGCAATTACGTCGCCCCACGCAGTGAGCTTGAACAGCAAATTGCTGCTGTCTGGGCCGAGGTGTTGAAGCTGGAGAAGGTGGGGTTGAACGACAACTTCTTCGAGCTGGGCGGCCATTCTCTATTGGCAACCCAGGTGCTGGCCCGTCTGCAGATCGAGCTGGGCGTGAACCTGCCACTGGCCTTGCTTTTCCAGGCTGAAAACCTGCAGGCCTACGCGGCCATGATCAGTGAACTGAATACAAATAGTGACGAAGACCTGGATGAGCTCCAGGACTTCATGAACGAGCTTGAGGCAATTTGAGATGCAAATGGATAAAAGAAATACGGACCTGGTCCAGCGCTTCGTTCGGCTGCCTCTTGCACAGCGCAAGCTCTTCCTTGAGAAGCTCAGCGTAAAAGGCATCAGTCTCGCGCAATTGCCCATTCCGGTCGTGCGCCATGAGGTGGAAAAGCCCGAGCTTTCCTATGCCCAGCAACGCCAATGGTTCCTGTGGCAGTGGGAGCCGGAAAGCGCCGCCTACAACATTCCCACTGCTTTGAAGTTCAAGGGTGCATTGAACGCGGCTGCGCTTCAGCGCAGCTTCGAAACGCTGATCGCCCGTCATGAAACGCTGCGCACCACCTTCCACCTGGAAGGTGAGCAAGCAGTACAAGTGCTGCATGACGATCAACCTTTCGAATTGTCGCTTGAGGTACGGGAGCAGGCAGACGAGCAGGCTGTTCGCGCCTGGGTCGAGGCCGTGGCGCGTCAACCTTTCGACCTGGTTAACGGGCCGCTGTTGCGGGTCAAGTTGTTGCGACTGGCGGAGCACGAACATGTATTGGCGGTAACCCTGCACCACATTGTCTCCGATGGATGGTCCATGCCGGTGATGGTGGAAGAGCTCGTGCGTCTCTACGAAGGCTACAGCCAGGGCCATGAGGTGACCCTGCCGGAACTGCCCATTCAGTACGCTGACTACGCCATCTGGCAGCGTCGCTGGATGGAAGCCGGAGAGCAGGAGCGCCAGCTGGCCTACTGGAAGGAACAGCTGGGCGATGAGCAGCCGGTGCTCGAATTGCGCACCGATTTACCACGCCCAGCGGTACCCAGCGGTGCTGGCGCGTGTATCGGCATCAGCTTGCCGGCTGAGCTGGCGGCTTCGCTCAAGCAATGCGCGCAACAGCAGGGTGTGACGCTGTTCATGCTGTTGCTGGCGAGCTTCCAGGTGTTGCTGCACCGGTATTCGGGGCAACCGGACATTCGTGTAGGTGTACCAGTGGCCAACCGCAATCGGGTGGAAACCGAGCGGTTGATCGGCTTTTTCGTCAACACTCAGGTGCTTAGGGCCGATTTTGCCGGGCGTGTCAGCTTCAATGACCTGTTGGCGCAGACCAAACAGCGTGTTCTAGGTGCCCAGGCCCATCAAGACCTGCCATTCGAGCAACTGGTCGAAGCCTTGCAGCATGAACGTAGCTTGAGCCATAGCCCTTTGTTCCAGGTGATGTACAACCACCAGACGCAGGTTAAGGGTGAGCGCCATAGCTTGCCTGGCTTGGAGGTCGAGGGGGTAGCCTGGAGCAACGACACGGCACAGTTCGACCTGAAGCTGGATACCGTCGAGCACGATCGTGGGATCGAGGCCGCGCTGACCTACTCAACCGATTTGTTCGAGGCATCGACCATTGAGCTGATGACGCAGCATTGGCGCAACCTGCTGAAGGGAATTGTCAGCCAACCAGGGCAGCAGGTCGCTGATTTACCGCTGCTGAGCCAGCAAGAGCAGCTGATGATGGTGCAGGGTTGGAACGCTACCGCTGCCGACTTCCCTGATAACTGCAGTATTCACCAACTGATCGAAGCCCAGGCGTTCGCCACCCCACACGCCCCGGCACTGGTGTTTGGCGAGCAGTCCCTGAGCTATGCCGAGCTCAATGGCAAAGCCAACCAGCTGGCGCACAAGCTGCGTGAACTGGGCGTTGGCCCGGACGTGCTGGTGGGCATCGCCATGGAGCGCAGCCTGGAGATGGTCATCGGCCTGCTGGGCATCGTCAAAGCTGGCGGCGCCTACGTGCCGCTGGACCCGGAATACCCGCAAGACCGCCTGAGCTACATGTTCGAGGACAGCGGCATTGCCTTGCTGCTGACCCAGTCGCACCTGCGCGATGCCTTGCCGATCCCGGCCGGCCTGCGCAGCCTGGACCTGGACACCGAGCAGCTCGGTGCTTACAGCGACGCCAACCCGAACATCGACGTGGCGCCGCTGAACCTCGCTTACGTGATCTACACCTCCGGCTCCACCGGCCGCCCGAAAGGCGCTGGCAACAGCCATCAGGCGTTGGTCAACCGCCTGTGGTGGATGCAGAAGGCCTATGGCCTGGATGCCAGCGACAGCGTGCTGCAGAAGACCCCGTTCAGCTTCGACGTGTCGGTGTGGGAATTCTTCTGGCCGCTGATGACCGGCGCCCGTCTGGTCATGGCCCAGCCAGGTGCCCACCGCGACCCGCAACTGCTGGTCGACACCATCAACCAGTACGCCATCAGCACGCTGCACTTCGTGCCGTCGATGCTGCAGGCGTTCATGACCCACGAAGCAGTGGAAAGCTGCGTCAGCCTCAAACGCGTGGTGTGCAGCGGTGAAGCGCTGCCTGCCGAGCTGGCCCGCCAGACCCTGCAGCGCCTGCCAGCGGCCGGCCTGTACAACCTGTACGGCCCGACCGAAGCCGCCATCGACGTCACCCACTGGACCTGCCAGCCCGACGAGAGCATCAGCGTGCCGATCGGGCAGCCGATCGACAACCTCAAGGCCCACATCCTCGAAGGCAGCCTGCAACCTGCGGTACGCGGCAGTGCCGGCGAGCTGTACCTGGGTGGCGTGGGCCTGGCCCGTGGTTACCACCAGCGCCCAGCGCTGACTGCCGAACGCTTCGTGCCAGACCCGTTCAGCGACAACGGCGGGCGTCTGTACCGCACCGGTGACTTGGCGCGTTACGACGCCGACGGCGTGATCGATTACGCCGGGCGTATCGACCACCAGGTGAAGATTCGCGGTTTGCGTATCGAACTGGGTGAAATCGAAGCGCGCCTGCTGGAGCTGCCGAGTGTGCAGGAGGCGGTGGTACTGGCCCTGGATGGCCTGAGCGGCAAGCAGTTGGTGGGTTATGTGGTACCTGCCGACAGCACGCAAGACGAGGGTGCACTGCGCGAAAGCCTGCGGGAGGCGCTGAAGGCTGGCCTGCCGGATTACATGGTGCCTGCGCATCTGCTGCTGCTCGGCAAGCTGCCTGTGACACCGAACGGCAAGCTGGACCGCAAGGCCTTGCCGCAACCGGATGCCAGTTTGCTGCAAGGCGAGTACGTGGCGCCGCAGAGCGAGCTGGAACAGCAGATCGCGGCGATCTGGGCGGATGTGCTGAAGCTGGAGAGGGTCGGGTTGACCGACAACTTCTTCGAGTTGGGCGGCGACTCGATCATCTCTTTGCAGGTGGTCAGCCGGGCCCGACAGCAAGCGATCCAATTTACCCCAAAGCAGTTGTTCCTGAATCAGACGGTAAAAGCGTTGGCAGCAGTGGCCCGCCGTGCGGTCAGTACAGCCGTCGATCAAGGTTTGGTCACCGGCTTAACGCCTATGCTGCCCGTCCAGCACGCGTTCTTCGAGGCGGATATTCCGGCGGCACATCACTGGAACCAGTCCGTACTGCTGTCGCCGAACGAAACGTTGATTGCGGATCCACTGGAAGCTGCGCTCAACGCGCTGGTCGAGCACCACGATGCATTGCGTCTGCGCTTTAAAGACCAGGCCACATTTGCTGCGCAACAGACCGGCACCTTACTGTGGGTCAGGCCCTGCGCGAATGATCAGGAACTGCAGCAGGTTGCTGACCAAGCCCAACGTAGCCTTAGCCTGCAACAAGGCCCATTGCTGCGTGCAGTGCTTACCCAAATGCCTGACGGCAATCAGCGGTTGCTCTTGATCATCCACCACCTTGCGGTAGACGGTGTGTCGTGGCGCGTGCTGCTGGAAGACTTGCAACAGGCGTACCAGGCACTGCGCGCTGGGCAGCCTTTGAAACTGCCCGCCAAGACCAGTTCCTTCAAGGCCTGGGCTGAGCACGTGGAGGCGTTTGCTCAAGGCGCTGAGCTGCAGGCCGAGCTGGGCTACTGGCAAGCGCAGTTGCAGGGCGCCAGTGATGCTTTGCCTTGTGATCATCCGCAAGGCGGCAATCAGCAGCGCCATGCCGCTTCGGTCAGCACCCGACTGGATCGGGAAACCACCCGACAACTGCTGCAGGATGCCCCCGCAGCCTACCGCACGCAGATCAACGACCTGCTGCTGAGCGCCCTGGCGCGAGTCATTGGGCGTTGGACGGAGCGAGACGAAGTACTGGTACGCCTGGAAGGCCACGGCCGTGAGGACCTGTTCGAGGGCATCGATCTGAGCCGCACGGTGGGCTGGTTCACCAGCATGTACCCGGTCAAGCTCAGCCCCCAGGCTGACCTGGCGAGCTCGGTCAAAACCATCAAGGAGCAACTGCGAGCAGTTCCACACAAAGGGCTGGGCTACGGCCTGCTGCGTTACCTGGGCGGTGCCGATGCGAAGGCGACTCTCGCGGCGTTGCCGCAGGGCGAGATCGTCTTCAACTACCTGGGCCAGTTCGACGGCAGCTTCGATGAGTCAGGGTTGTTCGTACCCGCCAAGGAGTATGCCGGCGCCCCTCAGGACGCCCAGGCCCCTCTGGGTAGCCTGCTGGCGCTTAACGGGCAGGTGTACGGCGGTGAGCTGAAACTGGGTTGGAACTTCAGCCGGGAACAGTTCGATGAAACTACCATTGAGCGACTGGCCGATGACTACACGCAGGAACTTAGGGCACTGATTGCCCACTGCTGTAATGCAGAGCACCGAGGTATTACCCCTTCGGACTTCCCTCTCAGCAGCCTGACCCAGGCGCAACTGGACAATTTGCCAGTGGCTGCCGAGCTGATTGCCGATGTCTATCCGCTTTCGCCGATGCAGCAGGGTATGCTGTTCCATACACTGTACGAGCAGAGCAGTGGTCATTACATCAACCAGATGTGCATGGATGTAGAAGGCCTGGATACCGAGCGATTCAAGCAAGCCTGGCTCGGTACGATGAACGCCCACGATATTCTGCGCACCAGTTTCATCTGGCAGGACGATCTGGGCCAGGCAGTACAGGTTGTGAGCAAGCGCGTGACTGCGCCATTCACCGAGTATGACATGCGTGGTCAAGTGGGCATGGATGACGCAATGCGTACTCTCGCTTTGAGTGAGCGTCAGCGTGGGTTCGATCTGGGCGAGGCGCCTCTTTTGCGTTTGGCAATTATCTGCACCGGGGACCAACGCCACCATTTGGTCTATACCAATCATCACATCTTGATGGATGGTTGGAGCACCTCCAGGCTGCTGGGAGAGGTGCTTCAGCGTTATGCCGGTCAGCCTGTTGCTTCCCCTGTCGGTCACTACCGGGACTACATTGCCTGGTTGCAACGCCAGGATACAGCACTTGCTGAGTCCTTCTGGAAGGGCTACTTGACTGAGTTACAGGAACCTACGCGGTTGGCCCAGGCCTTGCGTAGCGGTTCGGGGGCGAATGACGGCGGCCACGGTATTCATCGCCAGTTATTGGATCGTGAACAGACCGCGCGCATCGAGGCTTTCGCCCGGGCCAACCGTGTCACTGTAAATACGCTTGTACAGTCGGCCTGGCTGTTGATGCTTCAGCGCTATACCGGCCAGGCCGTGGTGTGCTTCGGAGCCACAGTGGCGGGCCGACCCACTGATCTGATGGGCGTTGAAGAGCAGATCGGCCTGTTCATCAATACTTTGCCAGTGGTTGGAGCTCCTCGTCCGGAGCAGACGGTTGCGCAGTGGATCGATCACGTGCAGGCGAGCAACCTGGCGCTGCGTGAGTTCGAACACACGCCTCTCAATGATGTTCAGCGCTGGGTTGGGTTAGGCGGCGAAGCGCTGTTCGACAGCTTGCTGGTATTTGAAAACTATCCCGTTTCCGAAGCGTTGCAGCAAGGGACGTCAGGTGGCCTGCGCTTCGGTGAGGTGGCCAATCTGGAACAGACCAACTACCCATTGAGTGTGGCCGTCGTCCTGGGGGCAGCACTGGCATTCAGGTTCACCTACGATCGTGCTTTCTGGAGTGAAGAAGCCATTGCTCAGGTCGCGGGCCATTTGCGTAACGTTCTCGAAGCGCTGATCGAAGATGCTGCAATGCCTATCGGCGAGTTACGGTTGCTGAGTACTTCCGAACACCGTCAGATCGTGTCGGCATGGAACCAGACAGACTCGAACTACCCTGATGATCTGAGTGTTCAGCAGATGATCGAGAGGCAGGTCGAACGCTCCCCAGAGGCTACTGCGGTGATCTTTGGCGAGCAAAGGCTGAACTACGCACAACTGAATGACCGCGCCAACCAGTTGGCACACAGACTGCGTGAGTTGGGAGTGGGGCCCGATGTACTGGTGGGCATCATGATGCCCCGCAGTTTGGAGATGGTGGTGGGGTTGTTGGGCATTCTCAAAGCCGGCGGGGCTTATGTTCCTTTCGATCCGGAGTATCCAGAGGATCGACTGTCTTACATGTTCGATGACAGCAATATTGGATTGCTGCTTACCCAACGTGATGCATTGAACGCGCTGTCGGTCCCCGAGCATGTCCAGTGCGTATGGCTAGACCAGCAAGGCAGCTTTGATGGCTACCCGTGTTGTAACCTTGCTCGCAGCGCCGCGCCGCAAAACCTTGCCTACGTGATCTACACCTCAGGTTCGACAGGCAAACCGAAGGGGGCAGGCATTGACCAACAGGCGCTTTGCGGGCGCCTGAACTGGATGCAAGACAGCTATGTCCTGACCGAGCAGGATGTCGTGCTGCAGAAAACATCCTTCAGCTTCGATGTCTCGGTATGGGAGCTCCTGTGGCCGTTGGTCAGCGGAGCTCAGCTATTGCTCGCCCGTCAGGGTGATCAGCGAGACCCTTACTTGCTGATGGATCTGATTCGTCAGCATGGCGTCACGACCTTGCATTTCATTCCTTCGATGCTCAGAAGCTTCATCGAGACTGAGGGTGTGAGTGAATGCCGTAGCCTCAAGCGTCTGTTCTCCGGTGGTGAAGCTATTAGTCATGACCTTTTGAACAAGGCCATCGATTGTTTACCGCATGTGGAGGTCTTCAACCGTTACGGTCCAGTAGAAGCGACGATCAATGCAACGCACAGTGAGCGCCTGGGTAAACGCACAGCTGACGTAGAGATTGGCAAGGCACTACCCGACACGCGCATTCATATTCTGGATGCTGGCCTCCAACCGGTACCGGTGGGGGTTTGTGGCGAACTCTACATCGGTGGCAAGGCCCTCGCGCGTGGTTACTATCGCAAGCCATGGCTTACCGCCGAGCGCTTTATCGCCAGCCCATTCGACGGGCAGGATGGCGAGCGTTTGTATCGTACGGGTGATCTGGCTCGTTTTCGCGCGGATGGTGTCGTCGAGTACGTGGGTCGAATCGATCATCAAGTGAAAATCCGCGGTTTCCGAATCGAGTTAGGTGAAATCGAAGCGCAGTTGCAGGCCCAGGCAAGCGTTCGCCAGGCAGTCGTACTGGCACAGCAAGGGCCGTTGGGCAATCAGTTGGTCGCCTATCTCGTTCCGGTGGAGTCAGCGCACCTGGAAAGCAGTGAAAGCCAGGTCGCGTTACGCGACCGGTTGCGAAACCAGCTAAAGGCAAGCCTGCCTGAGTATATGGTCCCTGCACATCTGCTGTTCCTGGATGCACTGCCCCTGTCCCCTAACGGCAAGCTGGATCGCAGGGCCTTGCCTCAAGCAGACGCCAGCCAACTGCAGACCACCTATATCGCACCGCGAACCGAGCTTGAACGCGAAATTGCAGCAATCTGGGCCGACGTGTTGAAGTTGGAAAAGGTGGGTATTGCCGATAACTTCTTTGAGCTGGGTGGCGACTCGATCATTTCCTTGCAGGTCGTCAGTCGAGCCCGGCAGGCAGGTATTCAGTTCTCGCCCAAAGAGCTGTTTGAGCATCAGACTGTGCAAGGCTTGATGTCTGTCGTACGACGCGCGGAGGGGGTAAGGGTAGAGCAGGGGCCTGTCACGGGGGCAATGCCACTGACGCCTGTGCAACAACGCTTCTTCGAACAGCCGCTGCCAGCGCGCAATCACTGGAACCAGTCTGTTCTGCTCCACGTCAAAGAAGATTTGAAGGAAGCGCATCTACGTTCGGCGATTTGTACATTACTCGAACACCACGACGCGTTACGTTTGCGCTTCCGTCAAGGCCAGGACCAATGGCACGCCGATTTCGGTGAGGTGGAGTTGCAAGAGGTCTTGCGGGTTCATGCTTTCGACTCCATTCAAGCCCTGGAACAAATGGCCGAGCAGGCCCAGCGCAGTCTGAATCTGGAGCACGGGCCATTGCTGCGTGCGATTCTGGGTACGCTTCCTGATGGTACCCAGCGACTGCTGCTGGTCATCCATCACCTGGTAGTAGATGGCGTATCTTGGCGCATATTGCTGGAAGATCTGCAAGTGGCCTATCACGCACTGGCGGCGGGAGAGGCCGTGGCACTGGGGGCCAAAACCAGTTCGTTCAAAGCGTGGGCTGAGCACTTGCAGGCTTATGTGGCCACTCAGGCTCTCGAGCCGGAACTTGCCTATTGGCAGGCTCAGTTGCAAGGTGTCAGCGATGACTTGCCATGTGATCGTGCCAACGGCAGCAACCAACTCAGGCATGCTGGCTCCGTGACTACCCAGTTGGATCAGAACTGGACCCGGAAGCTACTGCAAGAGGCTCCGGTGGCTTATAGAACGCAGATCAACGATTTATTGCTGACGGCGCTAGCACGAGTAATCGGCCGTTGGAGCGATCAGTCTGATGTCTTGGTACGCCTGGAGGGCCACGGTCGTGAAGACCTGTTCAATGACATCGATCTAACGCGAACGGTGGGGTGGTTCACCAGCATCTATCCGGTCAAGCTCAGCCCCCAGATCGCGCTGGATGAATCGATCAAGGTGATCAAGGAACAGTTGCGTGCAATCCCCAACAAAGGCCTCGGTTACGGTCTTCTTCGGTATCTGGGCAATCGTCAGAACCGTGAAGCCCTTGAGTGCTTGCCTCAGGGGGAGATCGTCTTCAATTACCTGGGCCAGTTCGATGGCAGCTTCGACGGCGAACAGAGTCTGTTCGTGCCCGCCAAGGAGAACGGCGGCGCTACGCAAAGTGAGTTGTCTGCACTCAGCAGCCTGCTGGCAGTGACCGGCCAGGTCTATGGCGGCGAGCTGAAAATGGCCTGGAGCTTCAGCCGTGGGCTGTTCGACGATTCGACAGTACAGCGCTTGGCCGATGATTACGCTCAGGAACTCAAGGTACTGATCGCACATTGTTGTGAAGAAGCCAACGGTGGCGTTACCCCGTCGGACTTCCCGCAAGCGAACCTCACTCAGGCCCAACTGGACAAACTGCCAGTCCCTTCCAGCCAGGTTGTCGACATCTACCCGTTGTCCTCGATGCAGCAAGGGATGCTGTTCTACACCTTGCAGGGTTCAGAGGCTGCGCTTTACGTCAATCAGACCTCGGTCGAGGTGGAAGGCCTGGAGATAGAGCGGTTTGTCACCGCCTGGAATGAGGTCATCAACAGGCACGATATCCTGCGCACCAGCTTCTGGTCTGAAGCAGTGCTGGTGGACCCCTTGCAGGTAGTGCATCGCCAGATCGAACTGCCACTGCGCCTCTACGACTGGCGAGATCGCGAAGAGATTGGAGGAGATCTACAGACATTGCTCGTGACCGATGCAGCGCAAGGTTTCGATCTGGGTGTCGCCCCTTTGATGCGTCTGACACTGGTGCGACTCAGTGATACGCGTATGCAACTGGTCTGGACCCGTCATCACATACTCATGGACGGCTGGAGCAGTTCTCGGCTGCTGGGTGAGGTCTTGCAGACCTACCATGGTCACGCGACGAGCCACCCTGCTGGGCGCTATCGAGACTACATTCGTTGGTTGGGCAAGCAGTCGCAGGTGGAGCTGGAGCAGTTCTGGCGCACCAAGTTACGAGAGTTGGAAAGTGTAACAATGCTGGCCGATAGCATTGGGCCAAAACCTGATACCGAGCTGGTAGGGCATGATGCGCTCTATTTGCACTGGGATGCTCAGCGTACCCGCTACCTGCGTGAGCAGGCACAATGCTTGCGCATCACCCCCAATACTCTAGTCCAGGCCACCTGGTTACTGCTGTTGCAACGTTATACAGGGCAATCCTCGGTCTGCTTCGGTGCGACAGTCGCGGGACGCCCCGCAAGCTTGGCCGGTGCAGACGAAATGCTCGGCTTGTTCATCAATACGCTGCCTGTCGTGCAGTCCCCACAACCGCAAGACACAGTCTGTGAGTGGTTGCAGCAGTTGCAGGCTTACAATCTGGAGTTGCGCGACCATGAGCATGCGGCCCTTGCGGATGTCCAGCGCTGGGCCGGACGCCCTGGCCAGGCACTGTTCGACAGCATAGTGGTGTTCGAGAACTACCCAGTCGACAAGCGTCTGCAGGAAAGTGGCAGCAACACATTACGCTTCGGCCAGGTCAGTTCACGCGATGTCACCAACTATGCGATGGACCTTGCCGTTCACCTCAATGAGACCTTCTCGGTAGAGTTCCTGTACTTGCGAAGCCGTTTCACCGAGGCCGCCGCCGATAGCATACGTAGCAGCTTCGAACGCCTGCTGGGGGGGCTGCTGGACAACCCCTACGCCAAACTCGGCAGCCTGGATTTGCTAAGTGCCGCACAACATCAGCATGCTGGCGAGCGCAATAGCCTGCAGCCACGCATGCTCACTGCGCCGTTGCTGGCACAGCGCATCGCGGAACAGGCTGAGTCTCGCCCGGACGCATTGGCTGTCATCTGTGGCGAATGCCAATTGAGTTATGCCGATCTGGATCAGCGTGCCAATCGGCTGGCGCATCATCTGATTGCGCTCGGTGCTCGGCCAGAGGGTACGGTCGGCATCGCGCTTGAACGCTCTGTGGAAGTGATCGTTGCCTTCCTAGCCGTGATGAAGACAGGTGCGGCCTATGTAGCAATGGACATCGGCTATCCACAGGAGCGTCTCGATTGGATCGTCGAAGATACGGCGATGCAACTGTTGATCACCAGCAGTGAGTTGCGTCAGCGTTTCGATACGGTGGCACATTGCGTCGAACTGGAACAGATAGCGCTTGCTGACTTGCCAAGCACGCTGCCCATCATCGCCGTGCAGGACGACAATCTTGCCTACCTGATCTATACGTCTGGCTCCACCGGCAAACCAAAGGGAGTTGCGGTAAGTCACGGACAGATTCGTATGCACTGTCAGGCGATCGCGCAACTGTATGAGATGGACGAGACTACCCGTGAGCTGTTGTTCATGTCATTTGCATTCGACGGAGCACAGGAACGCTGGTTATCGACACTGTCGTCTGGCGGTTGCCTGGTGGTGCGCGACAATCGACTGTGGACTGCAGAGGAAACCTGGCAGGTGCTGCATGCTCAGCGTATCGACATTGCCTGCTTCCCACCGGCATACCTTCAGCAATTGGCCGAGTTTGCCGAGACACGACAGCAAGAGGCACCGCGGGTGCGTATCTACTGCTTCGGCGGCGACGCAGTGCCTGATGCTTTGTTCGAACTGGTCAAACGTACGTTGCGCCCGCAGTACCTCACCAATGGCTATGGACCCACCGAGACGGTGGTCACGCCGCTGCTTTGGAAGGTTTCTGTGCAGCATGCTTGTGAGGCTGTGTACGCGCCGATCGGTGATCGGGTTGGTCAGCGCACTCTGCATGTGCTCGATCAAGACTTGAACCCGCTACCCGATGGTGTTGCAGGGGAGCTGTACATCGGTGGAGAAGGCGTAGCGCGTGGTTATCATCAGCGTTCGGCTTTGACCGCTGAACGTTTCGTGGCTGATCCGTTTGCCGATGGCTCTCGCTTGTACCGTACAGGGGACCGCGTGCGTCGCCGGCATGATGGCGTGATCGATTTCATGGGCCGCCTGGACAACCAGTTGAAGATCCGCGGCTTCCGAATTGAACCAGGTGAGATCGAAGCCCGTTTGCGCAATATGTCTGGTGTTCGGGACGCTGTGGTAGTAGCCCGGGATGGCACTACAGGCAAGCAGTTGGTGGGCTATGTCGTGGCCGCTACTTCGCAGACGTCAGCCGCGCAATTGCGAGAAGGCTTGCGCACTGAACTTCCTGACTACATGGTGCCAGCGCGGATAGTACTCTTGGCGGCGATGCCGCTCACGCCCAATGGCAAGATCGACCGCAACGCATTACCTGCGCCTGGCTGCACGCCTCAGCGTGAGCGGCTGGCGCCACGCAATGCCCTGGAGCAGGCACTGGTTGAAATCTGGAAGGAAGTGCTGGGTGTCGATGAGGTGGGGGTCGAAGATAACTTCTTTGAACTGGGTGGCGATTCGTTGCGGGTTCTTAAACTGCTCTCCAAGGTGCGTGCACGTGACGATTTGTCCATTGAGCTGAAGCTACGGGATGTAATGGCCAAACCGACTATTGGCGAGCTGTCCGGTTACGCAAACTCCAATGCAAACCTTGACCCGTTGTTGTTGCTGAACACGCGAGTCGCTGAAGCACTACCGCTTTTCTGCCTTCACGCAGGCTTTGGTACGGTGTTCGATTATGAGCCACTGGCGCGTCGCCTGGATGGCCATTGCAGTGTGTACGGCATGCAGTGTCGAATGTTGCTGGACCGTGAGTGGCAGGATGAGTCACTGCAATCCATGGCCATCGACTATGCACAGTACATCCGTCAGAAGCAGCCAGAAGGCCCCTATCAATTGGCCGGTTGGTCGTTGGGCGGCACGTTGGCAATGTTGGTCGCCGAAGAGCTGGAAGGTCAGGGTCAGCAGGTAACGTTGCTTGGGCTGGTGGACAGCTTTATACCGCCTGGCGAACTGACGCCGCAGAAAAACGACTGGAATGAGGATCTGACGGCGTTCCTTGCGGTCGTCATGGGGGTTGAAAAGTCAAAGATTCTGCTGCCCGCAGTACCTGTCGATGGCGATGAAGTCAGGTTGGTCCGACTGATCGATCAGGTACGTCCGCAGTGGGGTAGCCAGTCGAGCCTTGCCAGTATCGAAAGCGTTGAACTGGCGCACACTTTCAGGGTAGCTATGCGGCTCAAGGTGCTGTCGCGCCAACTGCCAGACTTGCCTGCGACATCTGTATCCGCTACTTGCTGGTGGGCGGGTAGAGATGTTAATCCAACCTTGATTCGAGGCAGTATCGGAAACCGGACGTTTGATGTCGATCACTACAGCATTCTCAAGCACGCTGATGTGATCGATGAGCTGGCTGCGAAGGTGCAGGGAGAGGATCTAGTCATTCAATGAGTGCACCGCCCCTCAACCAGGGGCGGGTCTACCCAAGCCCTGCATCGATAGTCGACATGGCTAACGAGGCAGGGCTTCTTGTAAGGTTCATCACGTGTGGTGGGCTATGCTCGTTACATAAAAAAGCGGCGTTGTTCGCAAGAACAACGCCGCTTTTTTATGTGGCAGGGGGCGGGTAATGGCTTGTCAGGCGAGTGCTAGAAGTCGTAGCGCAGGTTCAGCATGGCATTACGCGGTGCGCCGTAGTGACCGTAGTTTCCGGCAAAGCCTGCATAGTACTTTTCGTCGAAAAGGTTGTTGATATTGAGGGTCGTACTCAGATGGTCGGTGACTTGATAACGCGCCATCAAACTGGCGACGTAGTAGTCATCTTGTTTAGCACGAGTCCCGTAGCGTGTGAAGTAGAGCGATGTCCCGGAGTTCCAATTGACGCCCCCGCCCAGGGTCAGGTCGCTCCATTGGTCGGGGAACCGGTAAGTTGTCCAGAAGCGAAGGGTATCAGTGGGGAGCTGCGTCAGTTGACGGTTACCATCTGCATCTTCGGTGCGGGACCAGCTGTAGCCGGATTGTACGTTCCAGCCAGGCAGTACTTCACCAGACAGTTCAAGGTCGATGCCTTTGGTCTTGGCACCGCTGATGGACTTGAACGCAATGTCATCGGTCCCTGGAATTGTCTCGCCGGTAGAAACGCCCAAGTTATCGCGCTTGATGTAATAAACGGCAGCGTTGGCATTTAGGCGACTGTCAAAGAATTCACCTTTCCAGCCAAGTTCGTAGTTTGTGCCCACCACCGGTTCCAGTGGTTTATTATCGATGTCGCGGTTCGACTGCGGCTTGAAGATATCGGTGTAGCTCGCATAAACCGATTGCTCCGAGGTCAGGTCGTAGACAATGCCGGCATAGGGCGTGACTACGCCATGTTCCCGCATGCCGTAGGAGGTCGGCTCGAGGGCTGGGTTGTTAAGTACTTTCGAGTAATAGTTATATTCGTAGTTGCTGCCGCGTGCGCCGAGAATAAAGTGGAGGTCGTCAGTGAGGTTGAGGCGGGTTGCCGCAAAGTAACCGCTTTGCCGGGAATTGATGTTGAAGTCCAATAATGGCGTGTAGCTGCTCGGCTTCGGAAGCTCGTTGTCCCAGGTGTCAAAATCGAAACTTTGTGTTCCGCCTGTGTAGGAGTAGTGTGTATTATCGTATTGCTGGTAGTTATAACCAAAGATTAATTCATGCGTTTGACCAAACGCTTCGAACGGGCCTTGAAGGGTGACGTCGACCCCTTTTTGGACTTGGTCTGCCCAGGACTTTCCTCGTTCGCCGGTGGCACGATTGGTGGCGGGGTCAAGGCTGGACGTGAGGCTGTTGGTGGCGTAATAGGCGACGCCAACGTCACGGTCCACATCCATGTAGTTTCCCGCAATCTTCAACTGCCAGTCATTGGCGAGTTGTTGCTCGATATTGACGGTGTAATTGAACGTTTCGTAATCATCGTACGCCCAGCGAGCACCGGCACTTGTGGACCGCGAAAAGTTGGTTTGCTGGCCGTTGTTGTACATCAAGGGCACGCCTGGAGCACCTGTTGCCTTGTAGGTCTGATAGTCCACCCCGAAACGGACCAGCGTGGTATCGGTGACGTCGGCTTCGATGACGCCGTAAAAGATATTCTTGTCCTGACTGTACCAGTCCATGAACGTATTGTTGTCTTGTTTAGCCGCCACGAAGCGCCCGCGCAACTTGCCGCTATCGACCAGAGGGCCCGAGACGTCTGCTTCCAGGCGGTTAAAGTCCCAGGAACCGACAGTACCCTGAACATAGGATTGAAAGTGTGCCGTCGGGCGTTTGTGAATCACGTTGACTACGCCGCTGGGGTCCCCCGCGCCGGTCATCAATCCGGTGGCGCCTCGGACGATTTCGACTCGGTCATAGAGTGCCATGTCCAGCAATGTGCCAGGCATGGTGCGGGTCTGGTTTTCTTGGGTAGTGGTGACGCCATCTATCTGGTATGTGTTTATCTGACTACCGCGAGAATAGATGTTGAACCGTTCTCCCCCATCTTGGGACATGGTGATACCCGGGGTCTGGGTCAGTACTTCGCTCATGGTATGAAGCTGTTGGTCATCCATACGCTGACGCGTCACGACGCTGATGGTCTGCGGCGTTTCTCGAATCGACAGATTCATCTTGGTCGCAGTGCTGGTGGAGCCCGTTGTGTAGGACCCGGTCCCCTCAGTGGTTGCGCCCAGGCCCACGCTATTCACGTTGGTCGCCGATAACTCTACCTGCCCGTCCTTCGAGCCCGAGCTCGCCGTCACCGTCACCGAATTACCATCAATCTGATACCGCAGCCCCGTCCCCTGCAACAGAATCCGCAACGACGACGCAAGATCATGCCGCCCCTTCAGCGCCGAAGACCGCAGCCCGCCAATGTCTTCCGGGCTGTACAGCAGCTGCGTATCCGTCTGCTTGGCCAGCGCCTGCAGCGCGGAGTTCATCGACTGCGCCGGGATATCCAGCGTCCACTCCTGCGCCTGCACCTGGAAAACCAGCGCACTAGACAGCGCCAGGCCCAGGCCGATGCGTGACAGCGCACGCTGGGGACGAAGCGAATGACGAATCAGTAAGGCTTTGGCGAGCGGGTTGAGCGCACTGGGCAAGGGCTTGGACATCGGGTTGCGTTCTCGTTGGCAGAGGGGTTTTTTTCTATGTGCTGTATGTGACGCAGCACCTGCGAAAAACCGGAACGATTCTTATTGACTGTTTTTTTCGCAGGCGCAACGTTAACCGTGTCACACGTTTCAGAGTTCGCGTGCTACGCGGAAACCGAGAAAATCACCACGGGTGGTTTTCAGCCGGTCATTGCGGTTGGCCGAGCGCGAGAAGATCGGTGGCTCACCCCAGTCGTTGCCGCGCATGTGCGCGCGGATGCACGTGGGGTCCTGGACCCAGGCGCTGCCGTCGCTGGGGGCGCCTTCGTAGCTTTCGTGGTAGCAGTCGGCGACCCATTCGTAGACGTTGCCGTGCATGTCGTACATGCCGAAGGCATTGGCCGGATAGCTGCCCACGGGGGCGGTGAAGGTGTAGCCATCGCGGGGGCCATAGGTGTTGGCGTGCTTGCTGATTTCGTACTTGCCCGGCTCATCGAAGGGGAAGGGGAACGGGCCGGTGGAGCCGCCGCGGGCGGCGTATTCGCGTTCGGCCTCGCTGACCATGCGGTACGGTTTGCCGGTTTTTTTCGCCAGCCATACGGTGTAGGCCTGGACTTCGTCATAGTCGACGCACACCGCAGGTTGGCGGGCGGTTTGTTTGTAGGTTGGCTTGCTGGCCTCGCACCAGCGGCCGGGGCGGTCGTCGCCGCTCTTGATGACGGTGCCGGTGGCCTTGATATAAGCGTCCAGCTCGCCAGCGGTGACCTGGTAGCGGCTCATGGCGAATGGCTTGGCGAAGGTCACGGTATGCAGCGGGCCTTCGTCGGGCTGGCGGCCGACTTCGTCGTCGGGGGCGCCCATCACGTAGCTGCCGGCGGGCAGCACTACCATCTCTGGGCAGTCCTTGCAGTCCTGGAATACGTCACCTGGCTTGGCCGCGTGGGCGTAGGCGCTGACCAGCAGCAGGCAGGTAATCTGGGCTGGCCGGTAGAGCCAGGTTTTTGCGTTCATTGGGGGTCCTCGGAGCGGGTGAATGCGTGCGACGTTTCGCATTCAGACGAGCCAAGGCGGTGAAAAATTAACCAGCGGCCGCGCCCGCGAGGGTTGTGCAAGGTCGGCGATTGGGGGAGTTGTCAGCGGGCTTGCAGCGGGCTATAGTCCAGGCCATTGATCTCATCCGAAGACCTGTTCATGCCTGCCATCCCTTCCACCACATGCTTTGCCCTCGCGCCAGTCGCGGGCAGTGTCGTGCGTGGCAGCCAGCAGCCGGCCATGATCAGTCACTACCCACCACCTGTCAGTGGCGTTGTAGGCGGCGTAGCTCCGCCTCGCTGCGTGGTCGTGCTGGGCTGATCGGCTTTTTGCCGCATCCCACCGCACCCGCAACCTACTGAACACGGTCGGCTACTTCCCTCGCTGAAAGTTACGCCCTCCGTTCGGCTTATTCGCCCGAAAGGTGGCACTACATGTCTGTCATTTCCAAAGCATCCGTGGCCTCGGCGGCCACCACCAGCCTGTTCGTCCTGCTGTGGAGCAGCGGGGCAATCGTCTCCAAGCTGGGCCTGGCGCACGCCAGCCCGTTCGCCTTCCTGCTGTTGCGCTCGGCGCTGGCACTCGCCGGCCTGTTGCTGATCGGCCCGTTGCTGGGCTTGCGCTGGCCGCGCAGTCGCGGGGCGATTGTGCGCGCCCTGGGCACCGGCTGTGTGCTGCTGGGGGCCTATCAGATCTTCTATCTGTTGGCGCTCAATACCCATGTCACCCCCGGCGTCATGGCCACGGTGATGGGGGTGCAGCCTATCCTTACTGTGGTACTGATGGAGCGTCAGCGCTCCTGGAGCCGGTTGTTCGGCCTGGGGTTGGGCCTTGCCGGGCTGGTGATGGTGGTCTATCAGAGCATCAACCTTGGCGGGGTGTCCCTGGCCGGCATGCTGTTTGCGCTGTTGGCGTTGGGCAGCATGACCTTTGGCTCGATCCTGCAAAAACGCATCACCGACAACCCCATGGGCACGCTGCCGCTGCAGTACCTGGCAGGGTTTGCCCTGTGCGCGCTGTTCGCGCCGTTGCAGCCGTTGCAGGTGCAGTGGAGCGGTGGTTTCGTCGTTGCGCTGTTGTGGATGGGGCTGGTGGTGTCGTTGTTGGCGACCTTGCTGCTGTATCGCCTGATCGCCAAGGGCAACCTGGTCAACGTCACCAGCCTGTTCTACCTGGTGCCTGCGGTGACGGCGGTGATGGACTTCCTCATCTTCGGTAACCGCCTGGCACCGCTGAGCCTGCTGGGGATGGGGCTGATCGTGGTGGGCTTGCTGTTCGTGTTCCGCAAGCCGGCTGCGCAATTGGCCGAGGCGTAAGCCTTTAGCGGAATTCTTCGGGGATGGTGTGCCGTAGCACGCCTTCCTCGAAGTCCAGCAGGTCGGCTTCGCGCTGGGTCAGCAGGTAGTAGAGCAAGGTGTCGAGCGAGCGCTGTGTGGCGACTTCGACAGCGAGCATCCTCACTGCCTGTTCCGCTTCGCATTTGCAGCCGAAATCCTCCAGTGCCGTGCGCACTTGGTCGAGGGTTTCCGGTGGCTTGACGATGACCCGGAACACCGAGCGGCCGCCGCTGCTGCGCAAGGCGTCGAACCAGGTTTCACCTGCTTCGTCCCGCGTGCCAATGATGTCGCCCGGTGCAATGCCGTAGACATAGAACGGGATGTTGTCGACTTCGTAGCCGCCCTCTGTTGCCTTGGCCCACAGGCCCTCGACCGAGGCGGGCGGGTAGCCGTCCGCGTCCTGCTGCAGGCGGAACAACACCTTCTTGTATGCATCGCTCATCGTGGCTCCTGCTTTATTTACGTGTCGGGCGCAGCACCAGCCACAGGGCGGCGCCAATCAGCAGGCCGCCGTACAGGTGCGCCATCGACAGCGGCTCGTCCAGCAACCACGCGCCCCACAACACGCCGAATACCGGGATCAGGAAGGTCACGGTGCTGGCCTTGACCGGGCCGATTTCTTCCAGCAGACGGAAGTACAGGATATACGCGAATGCGGTGCACAGCAGGCCCAACCCGAGCAGCGACAGCCACACGTTCCAGCCACCCCAGCTGGCGGGTGGCTGGGTCAGCGCGCTCCAGGCGAACAGCGGGCTCAGCAGCAAGGTTGCGCCGAGCATGCTGCCCAGAGCCGAAAGGCGGCTGTCCAGGCCGCTGACCCAGCGGCGGGCGAGGAAGCCGGCAAAACCATAACAGGTGGTGGCCGCCAGGCAGGCGAGGGCGCCTTGCAGCAGGGCCATGTCCAGGGCGACGGGGCCGGCGCCGCTGAGGATGCCGACGCCGAACAGGCCCAGGAAGATGCCGCAGAGTTTGGGCAGGGTCATCGGTTCGCGGAAGAACAGCACGCCGATCAGCACGCCCATCAGCGGTGTGGTGGCGTTGAAGATCGCCGAGTAGCCGGCGGGCAGTACTTGCGCGGCCACGGAGTAGAAAGTGGCCGGGATGCCCGAGTTGATCATGCCCAATACCAGGCAAGCGCCGAGTTTGCCCTGGAAGTCCCAGCGTACCCGCGCGGCGGCGAGGATGGCGATCAGCCCCAGGCAGGCAATCGACACCCGGAAAAACGCAGTCGGCACGGTACCGAGTTCGGGGGCGATGATGCGCATGAACAAAAAGCTCGCCCCCCAGACAGCGGCAAGGGTCAGCAGGCGGGCTAGGGCGATGGGGCTCACAACGGTCTCCGGGGTTTGGGCAGGGCGCGAGTTTACGCCAGGGGGGAGCGGGATTCTTGTGCTTTCTTGCGCAGTGAATCGGTGCGCGCCCTTTCGGGGGCAAGGGACCGGCTAAGCTGTGTATCTCACCCTGCAACGAGATGCCTCGCATGCCCCAGCACTGGCCCGCCGGCGAAATCGCCCGGATGATCCTCGACGGCTTCGATGACTACCGCGAGCACTTTCGGCGCATCACCCTCGGTGCCCGTGAGCGCTTCGAGCAAGCGCGCTGGCAAGACATCCAGCGCGCAGCGGCGGCGCGTATCAACCTGTATGAAGAGAAGGTGGCCGAGGCCAACGGCTGGCTACGCCAGCGCTTTGCCGAGGATGTATTGCTGGAGGTGGAGCAGTGGCCGCTGGTCAAGAGCGCCTATATTCGCCTGATCGATCCTCGGCTCGACGACGAGCTATCCGAAACCTGGTACAACTCGCTGTTCTGCAGCCTGTTCAGCCATGACCAGATCAGCGACGGCTGCATGTTCATCCACACCACCCGGCCGTCGATGCGCAGCCACGAGCGCGCCGCGCAAACCCGCACGTACGCACTTGGCGATGGTCTCAAAGGCTTGCTGCGGGCGATCTTCGCCGACTACCCGTTCGATGTGCCCTATGGTGACCTGGAAGGCGACCTGACGCGCCTGGAAGAACAACTGCGCGAATGCCTGCCGGACTGGGTGTGCAAGGACCCGGCCCTGGCAGTCGAGCTGTTCTCGCCGGTGCTGTACCGCAACAAGGGCGCCTACCTGGTCGGCCGCCTGTACACCCCCGACGAGCAGTGGCCATTGGTGATCCCCTTGCTGCACCGCGAAGGCCATGGCATCGAGGCCGATGCGCTGATCACCGATGAGGCCGATGTGTCGATCATCTTCTCCTTCACCCGGTCTTATTTCATGGTCGATGTGCCGGTGCCGGCGGAGTTCGTCAACTTCCTCAAACGCATCCTGCCGGGCAAGCACATTGCCGAGCTGTACACCTCGATCGGTTTCTACAAGCATGGCAAGTCGGAGTTCTACCGGGCGTTGATCAACCACCTGGCCAGCAGCGACGACCGTTTCATCATGGCCCCGGGGGTGCGCGGGATGGTCATGAGCGTGTTCACCCTGCCGGGCTTCAATACGGTGTTCAAGATCATCAAGGACCGGTTCGCGCCCTCGAAGACGGTCGACCGCGCCACCGTGATCGACAAGTACCGGCTGGTGAAGAGTGTCGATCGGGTAGGGCGCATGGCCGATACCCAGGAATTCGCTGATTTCCGCTTTCCGCAGAGCAAGTTCGAGCCGCAGTGCCTGGCCGAGTTGCTGGAGGTGGCGCCGTCCACGGTCGCGTTGGAGGGTGACACGGTGCTGATCCGCCACTGCTGGACCGAGCGGCGCATGACGCCCCTCAACCTGTACCTGGAACACGCCAGTGAAGGGCAGGTGCTCGAGGCGCTGGAGGATTACGGCCTGGCCATCAAGCAACTGGCGGCGGCGAATATTTTCCCCGGCGACATGCTGCTGAAGAACTTCGGCGTCACCCGCCATGGCCGGGTGGTGTTCTACGACTATGACGAGATCTGCTTTCTGACCGAGGTGAACTTCCGCCATATTCCACCGCCGCGCTACCCGGAGGACGAGATGTCGGGCGAGCCGTGGTACTCGATCGGGCCGCATGATGTGTTCCCCGAGGAATTTCCGCCGTTTCTGTTTGCCGATATGGGCCAGCGGCGGCTGTTCAGCCGGTTGCATGGGGAGTTGTATGACGCGGATTACTGGAAGGGGCTGCAGGCGACGATTCGTGAGGGGAAGGTGATCGATGTGTTTCCGTATCGGCGCAAGTTGCGGTGAACCCGGGGCCGCTTTGCGGCCCCAGCATGTCAGCCCTTCAAACACTTCAACTCACTGAAATCATTCCGCACCTTGCCCAGCCGCTGCTGCAGCAACTGGCGCTGCGCCGGGGTACTCAGTTGCATCAGGTCGACCAGCAACGTGCGCGCCTGTTGCTCGGTGTTCTGGTAGGCCATGCGATATGCCGGCGTCCACAGGCTCTCCTTGCGCTGTAGCAATTGCGCCAGGCGTGGTTCGAAGCTGGCGTCGCTACGCTGGTCCATCGCCAGCACCAGCTGTTGCTGCCAATGCGCGCGGTTGGCGATCCACTGGCGGTTCTGGTCGCCCAGCGCCTGTGACCAGGCTTGCACCCGCAGCCGTTGCGCCGCACTGAGCTCACCCAACCACGGCGTCAGGCGTTTTTCCATGCGTTCGGTACGGCGGGCAATCTGCTTGGGCAAGGGCGTGTCGACATACTTCTTTTGTCGTTCGCTGATGTCGTCGCGGAACGCCTGGCGCATTTCTGCCACCTGGGCGTCGCTCATGCCACGTAACAATTCGGTAGCGGAAGGGGTGATCTCTTCGGCGACACGGCCTATGGCTGCGCGCGCTTCGCGGGTGCGTTGCTGCAACGCCTGGTCGGTCACCTGGTCCTCGGCGACCATGGTGCGCACCCGGTCCAGCCAGTCGAGGTAGCTGGGCAGCTGGGTTTTGCAATGCCAGGCCAGGTGCTGCTTGAGGCGCTCGTCGAGCAGTACTTTCTGCTCGCGGTTCATGTCCAGATAGTCGCCCAGCGACCACGGCACCAGGCGGTCGAGGTTGCGGTAGGCCAGGTCGATGCGGCTGCACGCCGCCAGGGCCAGGGCGAACGCCACGGCGATGAGCAGGGGCTTGAACAGGCGTGAAGGCATGTGCTGATCCTTGCAGTGGCTGCCAATCAGTAGACGCAAGGGTAAGGTGGCGGTTCCACC
Organism: Pseudomonas sp. NFX1; assembly: GCF_051123555.1. Lineage (NCBI taxonomy): Bacteria > Pseudomonadati > Pseudomonadota > Gammaproteobacteria > Pseudomonadales > Pseudomonadaceae > Pseudomonas > Pseudomonas sp. NFX1. The sequence goes on from NZ_CP169366.1 coordinate 184,394, forward strand.
GAATCAGCGGTCAGGCAGCGCGGCGGCTTCGGGTGTAGAATAGCCGTCTTGTCTTGAGGAACATCGGAAATGGCTCTGCTTGGGCGTTACAACAGTTTGCAAATCGTTAAACACGTGGAATTCGGCCTCTACCTGGACGGCGGCGCCGATGGCGAGATCCTGCTGCCGGGGCGCTACATCCCGAAGAACGCCGAGACCGAGGTCGACGATTGGTTGAACGTGTTCATCTACCTGGACAGCGAAGACCAGCTGATTGCCACCACCGAGAAGCCCAAGGTGCAGGTCGGTGAATTCGCCAGCCTCAAGGTCAAGGACATCAACGGCGCCGGCATCTTCCTTGACTGGGGCCTGCCCAAAGACCTGCTGATGCCTTACTCGGAAGAGTTGCAGCCGCTGAAGATCGGTGACTACTGCGTGGTGCACGCCTACCTCGACAAGCGCACCCGCCGCATCACCGCAACGGCGCGCCTGGACCGCTACCTGGACCGCACCCCGGCCGATTACCAGGTGGGCCAGCCGGTCGAGCTGCTGGTGGCGGGCGAGACGCCGATGGGCTTCAAGGCGATCATCAACAACCGCCACTGGGGCTTGATCCACAAGAACGAAGTGTTCAAGTTCTTGCGCTCGGGCATGCACGAGAAGGGCTTCATCAAAGAGATTCGCCACGACGGCAAGCTCGCCCTGAGCCTGCAGCCGGTGGGTGCCGCCCTGGCGGACAGCCTGCAAGAGCTGATCATGCAGCGCCTTGAAGCCGAAGGCGGCATGCTGCCGGTGTGCGACAAGAGCGACCCGGCAGTGATCAGCAAGCTGTTCAACGTCAGCAAGGGCAACTTCAAGAAGGCCATTGGTGCGTTGTTCAAACAAGGCCGCATCGTCATCCATGACGATCGCATCGAGCGGGCCTGATCAGGCCTGCACGAAGGTCCGGAAGTCCAGCTGCTCGCCACCTGGGCGGGTGTCGCGCAGCAGCGAATCGCGGTCGGCGCTCAGGGCCAGGCTGATGGTCGAGCGGCGCTTGCCGGGCTTGCGCACTTCCATCTGCTCCAGGTGAGCCTTGAGGAAGTTGGTCGGCACCTTCAGGTGCTGTAGCTCATCGGTGTCGGGGGTGTGCAGCAGCAGGTTGACCCAATCGGGCTGGCCCTTGCCCAGCAACGCTACCGGCACCTCGAACCACCACAGGTTGCGTTTCGGGTCGAGGATAGCGAACAGGGTGTTGCTGCTGGTCAGTACTGGCCGGGCCAGTGCTTCGTTACGCCGTGCGATGGCGGCGGGTTTGTCGAGTTTCATGCAGGTTCCTGCGGGTTGACGCTTGATAAGGCCTGCATTGTGAGGGGTGGCGGGTGGCTGAGCAAGGTTTGCCTGGGCCGGCCTCTTCGTCTGTAAACCCGCGAAGAGGCCGGTTGCCTCAGCGACGAACCGGCAGGCTCAACTCGGAAGTCGCCCCGTCGGCCGTGGTCACGGTCGCCGTGAAGCTGTGCAGCCCGTCACTGTTCTCCAGCACCTGGGCGAACCGCGCCTGCCCCTTGGCATCGCTGTTCACCAGCACTTCCCCGAGATACTGCTCCGCTTCGCTGCCGGTTGCTTGCGCATTGCCGAACACCTCGACGCGCAACAGGCTCGACGCTGGCCCCTGCACCTCACCGCGGATCACGTTCCCCTCCAGCGCCATCAGCCGCGGTGGCTGCTGGTTGTGATTAGGCAACGGCTGGCACGGCTTGGGTTCACCCTGGGCATTGCAGATGATCGCCTGGTCCTTCTTCGCCAGCTCCGCCCCCACCCCGCGCGACCCTACGTACAACGCATGCGCCTGCGCCGGCACGCCGAACACGATAGCGCCGGTGCGCTGGTCTGGTACGCAAGAGCCGCCGGCCTCGCAGCGGCGGATGTCCTGGCTGTTGCCCCAGATACGGTTGGCGCTCAGGCGGGTGGCGGTGATTGCCGGCTCCGGGCGCAGGGCCACGCCAATGCGGTTGCCGTGGATCAGGTTGCCATCGAGCATGTTGCCCTCGCCGGTGACGCTGACACCGATCGAGTTGCCGCTGAAGGTATTGGCGCCCAAATAGTTGCGGTTGCCCCAGTTGATCTGCAGGCCGTCGGAGTAGTTCTCGAAACGGTTGCGGACCACGCTGTTGTCGTTGCCCAGCAGAATTTCGATGCCCTGGGAGGGCTCGGGGTTGGCCGCCGTGGAGCGGAACAGGTTGTCGGCCACCAGGTTGAAGGCTGCGCCGCGGGTCAGTTCCAGGCCGTCGCCGTTGTCGATCAGCTGGTTGCGCAGCACCTTGTTGTTGACCGTGGTGGTTGCGGTCGGGTTGCCGGCACCGTCGTCGCCGGTCAGCATGATGCCAGCACCGCCCTTGTTGGCGATGATGCGGTTGTCTTCGATGACGTTGCCACTGGCGCGATTGACCAAAATGCCAATGCAGAAGTTGCGCACTTCCAGGCCGCTCAGGTGCACGCCCTGGGTGTCGCGCAGTACCAGGCCAGGGTGCGTGGTGGTGCGCACGTTGGTGCCGAACTGGCCGGGCAGAGCGCCGGGGCAGGTGTGCACACCCTGGTCCTTGATGTAGCCCGAGCCGTCGATGGCGATGTACTGGCCGTCGCGCGCCCACGCCTGGCCGGTGATGCGCACCGGCCCTTTGATCTCAGGCAGCGCGCGCGTCGGTCGGATGACATAAGGCGCCTGGCCGACCGCAGCGATTTCGATGCGGTAGTGGCCGGGGTTCTGGTTGTTGGTCTCGATTGCCCAGCGCAGGCTGCCGGGTTGGCCGTCGTCGGCATAGCGGTCGACGCGCAGGGTTTCGGTTACGGCCGGCGAGGCGGCAAGGGCGGGCAGAGGAAGCAGTGGCAGCAGGGCCACGAGCACAGGCATCAAACGCATGGGGGCGGGTTTTCCGAAAATCGTTGTTTTTATGACTGGCCTGCCCTATGTGGGCGGGCGTATGCCGCGATTCTAGGGCAGCCGGCAGGTACTGGGCAGTTGGGCGGGGTAAATGGGTGCGGTATTCGCACGCAGATTTGCCGCTCGGCTTGTTCGGGTGAAATTGGTTGAAACTCTTGCGAAAGGCCCCGGGTCCACAGACTGTCGACACGGTTCACGTGTCTCCATTTGCAGGAGTTTTGCCATGAGCGGTACTAAAGACAAAGCGAAAGGCTTGGCCAACGAAGCAATCGGCAACGTGAAACAGGGCGTCGGCAAGGTGACCGACAATGACAAGCTCAAGGCTGAAGGCAAGGCCCAGGAACTCAAGGGTGAAGCGCAGCAGATCAAGGGTGACGTCAAGGATGCCGTGAAGAAGCCTTGATGCCGTGTTGAGCGTTCCATCGATTCGCGGGCAAGCCCGCCCCTGCAGGTAGCACGTAGCCGGTGGGGGCGGGCTTGCCCGCGAATGCCTGGGCCCAGTTACGTAGGCATTTTCTTTATAACCCTCGGGAGCAGCACGGCAACGGCGTGGTCTATTAGACTTGCCTGTTGTATCGATCGAGCGGCGAAAGGAGACGCTATGATATTTTCCGCCCTGCAGGGCCTGCCCTTGCACCGCGTGCTGGTGCGCACCGTCAAGGAGTTCCTTGACGACGAGATGTCCACCTATGCGTCCGCGCTGGCTTACCAGATGCTGTTTTCGCTGTTCCCCTTCCTGTTGTTCCTGATTGCCCTGATCGGTTTCCTGCATTTGCCAGACTTCTTCTCCTGGTTGCGCCTGCAATCGGAACTGGTGCTGCCGCCCCAGGCGCTGGAGCAGGTGAACCCGGTGATCGACCAGTTGCAACAGTCCAAGGGCGGGCTGTTGTCGGTGGGTATCGTGATTGCCCTGTGGACCGCCTCGGCGGGTGTGCGCTTGATGATGAGCGCCATGAACGCCGCCTACGATGTGCCGGAAGGCCGCCCGGTGTGGAAGCGCATACCGCTGTCCATCTTCTACACCGTGGGTATCGCCGGCATGCTGCTGGCTGCGGCAGCGCTGATGGTGCTGGGGCCGCAGGTGATGGAATGGATTGCCGCGCAGGTCGGCATGCAGGAGGTCATCGTCACGGTCTGGACCATCCTGCGCTGGCCGGCGATCATCATTCTGATGATGGTAGCGGTGGCCTTGATCTACTACGTGATGCCGGATGTGAAGCAGAAATTTCGCTTCATCACCCCCGGCTCGGTGCTGGCAGTGGTGGTGTGGATCGTCGCCTCCCTGGGGTTTGCCTACTACGTCAAAACCTTTGCCGATTACAACGCCATGTACGGCAGCATCGGTGCAATCATCGTGCTGTTGCTGTATTTCTATATTTCCGCCGCCGTGCTGTTGCTCGGCGCGGAAATGAACGCGGTGATCGAGCACATGTCGGCCGAGGGCAAGAACCCTGGCGAGAAGGATTTCGACGGTGAAAAATCCCAGGAAACCCTGACCGTGCTGGGCCACGAACACCCGCAACCGAGCCAGCATCAACCTTCCGAGCCGAACCCCAGATGATCCGTGACATTCTCAAGATGGGCGACGAACGCCTGCTGCGCATCGCCCCGCCCGTGCCCGAACACCTGATCGGCAGCGCCGAATTGCAGCAGTTGATCGACGACATGTTCGAGACCATGCGCCATGTCGGGGGTGTGGGCCTGGCCGCGCCGCAGATTGGCATCGACCTGCAACTGGTGATTTTCGGCTTCGAACGCAGTGAGCGTTACCCCGATGCCGAAGCGGTGCCGCAGACCATCCTGATCAACCCGTTGATCACGCCGATGACCACCGAGGTCGAGGACGGTTGGGAGGGCTGCCTGTCGGTACCCGGTTTGCGCGGCGTGGTGCCGCGCTACAAGCACATTCGCTATGAAGGGCTCGACCCGCAAGGCAACCCGATCAACCGTTTTGCCGATGGCTTCCATGCGCGGGTGGTGCAGCACGAGTGCGACCACCTGATCGGCCGGCTTTACCCCTCGCGCATCCAGGACTTCGCCAAATTCGGTTACACCGAGGTGCTGTTCCCCGGGTTGGACGCCAGCGACGACTGACCACGCTGCAGGGCCACCAGCGGCTTGCTGCGCTGGTAGCGCTGCAGGCGGGCAGCCAGGGGTTCTGGCAGCATGGTTGCCGTGTCGAAGTCAAGGCGCTGGTAGAAGGGCACCAGGTCGGGGTGGCAGAACAGCCAGGTCGGCCCAACGGCCTGAGCCAGCGCGGCTTCGACCAGCCGCCCAGCCACACCCTGGCTGCGCTGTTGCGGGTCGACGAACAGCCCGGTAAGCCAGTAGCCATCGCCCACCGGGGTCAAGTTCAGCCCTGCAATGATGCAGCTGGCACGCGCCACCCACAGTTCGCCGTCACTGGCCGAGCGCATGCGCGAGCCGTGCTGGCGGTAGAAGTGATCGAGCAGGCGTCGTTCAGGGTCGAGCAGCCTTGAGCAACACAGGTAATCAGAAATCGCGCATTTCCCTTGTTGAATCGGCCGGGTCGGGCAGAGACCAATCAACGGCTCTACGCCACTATATCCAGCCCATTATGTCGCAGATTGTTGCAAATCCGGCAAGGGTGAATATCCGACTTCGGGGTTCAACTATTGCCAACCGGGAGTAGACTTTTACTCATCCCACCAGCAGTACGACGAAGCGGGATCGGTACTTCGTGTCATCTTTGCAGTCGATGACAACTTCTCCGCGCCAATGACGGCATTAGAAGTCAATCGATCAGCTTGATTGCTTTATAGGCACTCCCACATGAAACCATTACTGATTCTTGCATTGGTCGGTATGTCCTCGTTCGCCCTCGCCGATGAGGTCCAACCTGTCTCCAACCAGCCTGTGGCCCAGCAGTACGACTACTCCATGAACCTGGATATCAAACGGGTCATCAACCTGTCGACCATCCCCAATGTTTGCGAAGTGGTACCTGCAACCATGACCTATGAAGACCACCAGGGCCAGGTGCACACCATTCAGTACCGCGCCATGGGCGAGGGTTGCCAGCAGGGTTGATCGTTCAAGGTCAGCGGCCTCTTCGCGCCGCGCCGACGCGAAGAGGTTGCAGGCTTCTCCCGGTGCAGTGGCTGGCCCGGTTCATTCACTGGAAAGCACCTGCCGCACCACCTCCAGCCCTTGTTTCAGTTCAGCCCGGCTGGCGGCCGCCGACAGGCTGATACGCACGGCCTGCACCTCGCTGGCGCCAATGGCGAACACACTGGCCGGGACAACCTCCACGCCCCGTTCGCGACACTGCTTGACCACCCCCTCTGCACCTTGCGGAGTGGCCAGCCACGCGTGCGGCGAAGGCTGGCCTGTGTTGTGCAACCCATCGCCCAGCAGCTTTCGCGCCAGGCGCCAGCGCTCGGTAATTTCAGCACGTTGCCAGGCCAGGCGTAGCGCTGCGGTGCCATCTTCTATCCACTGGCAGGCGATATGCAGGTTCAGTGGCGACACCGGCCAGTGACTCGCCTGGGCGTGCGGGTCGATGTGTGCAAGCAGCTGTGGGTTGGCCGCGATCCACCCTACACGCAAACCTGCTGCCACCGTCTTGGACAAGCTGCTGATGAGCACCCCTTGCTCGCCCAGCAGTGGGTACAGCGGCGGTCGGTCGCTGAGTGCGCCATACACGTCATCCTCGATCACCAGCAGCCCCAGGCGTTTGACGACCGCCGCGAGCGCTTCGCGGCGGGCGTCATCCATGCAGGCGCCCGTGGGGTTGTGCAGGGTCGGTGTGGTGACCAGTACGCGGGCACCGCTGGCGCGGGTGACACGGTCAAGGTCGTCGGGCCGCAGGCCTTGGCTGTCCAGTGCCACGCCATGCACGGGCAGGCGTAGCTGTCGGCAGGCTGCCTTGATGCCAGGTGCGGTCAAGGCTTCGAGCATGACCGGTTCACCGGCCTGGCAGAACGACTGCAGCACCAGGGTCAGTGCTTGCTGAGCGCCGCCACTGAGCAGCAACTCGTCCGGGGCCAACGCCAAGCCACGCTTGGCCAGCCAGTGCGCGCCCTGAATACGGCCGCGCAGCAGTTGCTCGGGGCCCAGGTAGTGATCCAGCAGGCTGCTGTCGCGCTGCTCCAGCACGCTGTGCAGGCTGCGCTGCAGGTCCTGATTGTGCGGGTCGGCCACCGGTACGTTGGTCGACAGGTCGATCAGCGGCTTTGGCCCGTCTTGGTGTTTGAGGCGAAACAGGGTCGCTTCCTTGCTGCCTGCCAGCACGTAGGTGCCGCGGCCGACTTCGCCGGCCACCAGGTGGCGGGCGGCAGCTTCACGGTAGGCCTGCTGGGTGGTGCTGGGGTTCAGGTCGAGCTTCCAGGCCAGGCGCCGTTGCGGTGGCAGGCGGTCACCGACCTTGAGCTCGCCGCGCTCAATCGCGTTGGCGATCGCATCGACCAATGCCAGGTAGCGGGGCTGGTCATCGTTTACGAGTGTTGGGATCCACACGAAATTGCTACCCATGCAATATAAGATTGTACCCATACAATGCCCGGGGCTTAGGATCGGATCAACCACCTACCGAAGAGGGATGATCGCCATGTTCGACCTGAATGCCCTGCGCGAAGCCGCCGATTTCGTTCACCAGCACGTGCCTGCAACACCGCAGCACGCCTGGCCTTTGCTGGCCGAACGGCTGGGCTGCCAGGTGTGGGTAAAGCACGAGAACCACGCGCCCACCGGTGCATTCAAGGTGCGTGGCGGGTTGGTCTACGTGCGCTCGCTGCTGGCGGGCGGCAATCCGCCGCGCGGCCTGGTTACCGCGACGCGTGGCAATCACGGCCAGAGCATGGCACTGGCTGCCCGCCAGGCTGGTATCCCCTTGGTGATTGTGGTGCCTGAAGGCAATTCCACCGAAAAGAACGCCGCCATGCGCGCCCTCGGCGCCGAACTGGTGGAGCACGGTGTCGATTTTGATGTGGCCCGTGAAGAGGCTGCCCGGCTGGCTGATGAATTGGGGTACGCGATGGTGCCGTCGTTTCACCCGGAGCTGGTGCGCGGCGTGGCCACCTATGCCCTGGAGCTGCTCGAGGCGGTGTCTGACCTGGACAGCGTGTACGTGCCGATCGGCATGGGGTCGGGGATCTGCGGGCTGATCCAGGCACGCAACCTGCTGGGGTTGAAGACCGAGATCGTGGGGGTAGTGTCCAGCGCTGCCGATGCCTATGCGCAAAGCTTCGAGCTGGGCCGCATCGTCACCACCGCCACCGCCCAGACCTTCGCCGATGGCATGGCCTGCCGCGTGCCGCACCCGGAGGCGTTCGCCTTGGTGTGCGAGCATGCCGCGCGCATCGTGCGGGTCACCGACAGTGAAGTCGCCGAGGCCATGCGGGTGTACCACGAAGCCACGCACAATACTGCCGAAGGTGCAGGGGCTGCGGCGCTGGCGGCGTTGATGCAGGAGCGCGAGCGACAAGTGGGTAGGCGGGTGGCCGTGGTGCTTAGCGGGGCGAATGTGGACCGGGCGCTGTATGCGCGCGTGCTGGCGGGCATCGACTGAGCTTGATTGGCATCAGGGGCTACCGCGCCCACTGTCATGGGGAATTTGCGCTTTCAATCGAGTGATCACTCGTGGCAGGCTCTACGGCGCTTAATTGGCCGGTCATCGAGTGCTCAATGCCTTTTTCCAATGGATTTCTCCTAAGCCTGTCCCTGTGTCTGGACATCGGCATCGCCAATATCGCCATGATCACCTTGGCCATGCAGCGTGGTTTTCTCAAAGGTTTCTGGCTGGGGCTTGGGACTTGCGTGGGTGACTTGATCTATGCCGTTGCCGCACTGGCCGGGATGACCGTGCTGTTGCAATTCGAAAGCGTGCGCTGGACCTTGTGGCTGGGCGGTTCGGCGCTGCTGGTGTGGTTTGCGGTGAAGATGCTGCTGGCCGCGTGGCGCGGCGGCCACATGGAGGCGCGGGCAGACGTGGTGGTGGAGTCCGGTTGGCGTGAGTTTCTGCGTGGGATCTTTTTGGCCATGTCGTCACCCACCGCGATTTTGTGGTTTGCGGCTGTCGGTGGGGTGCTGATTTCACGCTCCGGCGGTGGCAGTTTGCTGGATGCGGGGTTGTTCCTTAGCGGCTTTTTTGCTGCTGGGTTGGTCTGGTGTCTGAGCCTGTGTGGTATTGCCAGCCATGGTGGGCGCTTGCTTGGGGACCGGCTGCTGACCTGGTCGTACCTGTTGTCGGCGGCGATCTTCTGCTATTTCGCGGTTTATGTGATTGTTTCGGGGTATCGGGAATTTATTCTCGCCAGTTCGGCAGTGTAGGCAGGGGGGCATGCCTTAGGTTGTGCAGCGCCCATGAGATCGAGCGCCGCCCGCGCGGCGCATCGCGAGCGAAGCTCGCTCCTACATTTGTTTCGGGCCAGTTATTCCTGAGGCATTGGCGCGCGGCCCCTTGGTGCCCGTCTCAATATCGCGTCGGACCAACAAGGCGGTCGCGCGCCAATGTCACAGGCTTCACTGGCCGGAAACAAATGTAGGAGCGAGCTTCGCTCGCGATGCGCCGCGCGGGCGGCGCTCGATCTGATGGGCGCTACACATCTCCAGGCATGCACCTGCCGGCCCAACCCTCTCTTACCGGCAACAAAAATAATTTCACCCCCTGTCGATTCCCCCAGTTCCCGTTCGACCAGAGTTGAAGGCCCAGCCCAAACCTGTGCCAAAACCTCAAGCGATCGGAGTACCCCGATGAGCACCTCAGCCGAAAACGAAATCCGCCAACTGATCGACCGCTGGATGCAAGCCGTGCGAGACCGCGACATCCAGGCCATCACCGCCCCCTATGCCGACGACATCGTCGCCTTCGATGCCATCAAGGCACTGCAATTCAAAGGCAAAGCCACCTACCAGGCCCACTGGGAAATGTGCATGGGCTTTTGCACCGGCCCGATGGTCTTCGAACTGGCCGAACTCACCGTGTACGCCGACGGCGACCTGGGCCTGGCCCATTGGCTGAACCGCTGCGGCCCGTCCGATGACGAGAGCCAGTGTGGCTTCATGCGCGTCACGGTCGGCTATCGCCGCCAAGGCGGGCAATGGCAGGTGATCCACGAACACTGGTCGGCACCCTTCGACATGGAAACCCAAAAAGCCCTGTTCGATCTCAAGCCCTGAGCCGATATCGCCAAACGCACTGTGCCAATGCCCTGGAGGCAACCATGAAATACCTGTGCCTGGTCTATTGTGACGAAGGGCTGCTGCACAGCCTGCCCGACAGCCCGGAAGACGCCGAGTGCATGGCGTACGCCGAATCCCTGCAGGGCGGCGGGCGCATGCTCGCGGCCGAGGCGCTGAAGTCGGTGCAGACCGCCACCACGGTGCGTGTGCGCAATGGGCAGATGAGCCTCACCGATGGCCCGTTCGCCGAGACCAAGGAGCAACTGGCCGGCTTCTATCTGGTGGATGCCCGCGACCTCAACGAGGCGCTGAACATCGCCAAGGGCATCCCCGCCGCCAGGGTCGGCAGTGTGGAAGTGCGGCCTGTGCGCGAACTGCAACCCTGACAATAACGGAGAACAACCAGCATGAGCCTTGCACACCCTGCGCAAGCGCAGCACGAGTTGTCCATCAGCCGCCTGATCGACGCACCACCGGCCAAGGTGTTCCGCGCCTGGACCGAGCCCCAGTGGCTGATGCAATGGTGGGGGCCACATGGCATGACCACCCCCGAATGCGAAATGCAGCTGTGGGTCGGTGGCCTGTTCCGCACCTTGATGCGCGCCCCGGACGGTACCGAGTACCCGACCCAGGGCGTGTTCCTGGAGATCGCCGCGCCCCGGCGGTTGGTGTTCACCGACGCTTTCGGGCCAGGCTGGGTGCCTTCAAACAAAGCCTTCATGACCGCCGTGGTGACCTTCGACGAGGAACACGGCAAAACCCGATACACCGCCCGCGCCTGGCACTGGAGCGCCGCCGACAGCCGTGCCCATGAAGAAATGGGGTTTCACCAGGGCTGGGGAGAAAGCCTGGACCGCCTGGTGGAGGTGGTGACCCAGCGGATGCCTGACTGATGGTGACGCTGGCGCAGGTGCGCGCCGAGGTCGAGGGAGTCTACCGCCGCGATTCCCGGCGCATCCTGGCAACCTTGATCCGCCTGCTGGGGGATTTCGACCTGGCCGAGGAGGCCATGCACGATGCGTTCTTCATTGCCGTCGAGCGCTGGCAGCGCGATGGCATCCCCGACAACCCGCGGGCGTGGCTGGTTTCAACCGGCCGTTTCAAGGCCATCGATGCGTTACGCCGACGCGCCCGCTTCGACCGCTCACAGGCGGACATGATCATGCTGCTGGAAGGCCAGGCGCAAGACCCCAGCGACGAAGAACTGCTCGGCGACGACCGTTTGCGGCTGATCTTCACCTGCTGCCACCCGGCGTTGGCCGCCGACGCCCAGGTGCCGCTGACCCTGCGCGAGGTCTGCGACCTGACCACCGAGCAGATTGCCCGAGCGTTTCTGCAAAGCCCGGCCACCATTGCCCAGCGCATCGTGCGGGCCAAGGCCAAGATCCGCGATGCCGGCATCCCCTATCAGGTGCCGGCGCTCATTGAGTTGCCCGAGCGCCTTGAGAGCGTATTGCGGGTGATCTACCTGGTGTTCAATGAAGGGTACTCGGCATCGTCCGGCGACACCCTGCTGCAGCAAGATCTGACTGACGAGGCGATTCGCCTTGGCCGCCTGCTGGTGCAACTACTACCCGACCCGGAGGGGTTTGGCTTGCTGGCGTTGATGCTGTTGCAGGCGTCGCGTCAGCGCGCGCGTACCGATGCCGAGGGCAATCTGGTGCTGCTTGAGCAACAAGATCGCAGCCTGTGGGACCGCGAGTGTATTGAAGAAGGCTGTGCGCTGGTGCGCCACGCCCTGCGAAGCCAGGCCTATGGCGCCTACACCGTACAGGCGGCGATTGCTGCGGTGCATGCCGAGGCGGCCACGGCCGATGCGACGGATTGGGACGAAATCGTCGGGCTGTACGATGTGTTGCAACGCTACTGGCCGTCCGCGGTGGTGGCGCTGAACCGGGCGGTGGCGCTGGCCAAGCGTGACGGGCCGCAGGCGGGGCTCGTGGAGGTTGAAGCGATTCTGGCGGCGGGGGAGTTGCGCGATTATCACCTGGCCTATGCGGCAAGGGCGCAGTTGCATGCTCAGCTGGGCCATGTCGAAGAGGCCCGCGCGGCCTGGCAGCAGGCACTGGCGTTGACCCGGCAGGCGCCGGAGCGACGGCATATCGAAAGCCGTCTACGCGAATTGGGGTAAGGGTATTAGCGGCCCTTTCGCGGAGGTTCGGCGCCCCGAACCTCCGCGAAGCAATAGGTGCTGAAATCAGCTGGCCACGAAATGCGGCGGCGATACCAGCTCGACGGTCTGCTGCTTGCGTGGCGCCAGGATTTCGGCCTCGCCTTCGACGACCAGCTCATCGTTCTGGTTGTACACATTGGTGGCGATGCGCACCTTGAACTTGGGCAGCTTCTCGAGGATTTCCAGGCGCACGGTCAGGGTGTCGCCGATTTTTACCGGCTTCTGGAAGCTCATTTTCTGGCCCAGATAGATAGTGCCAGGCCCAGGCAGGGTGCAGGCCACTGCGGCACTTATCAGCGCGCCGCTGAACATGCCATGGGCAATGCGCTCACGGAACATGCTCTTGGCCGCGAACTCGGCATCCAGGTGCACCGGGTTGTGGTCACCGGACATCGCGGCGAACAGCTGGATGTCGCGTTCTTCCACAGACTTCTCATAGGTGGCTTTCTGGCCGACCTCAAGGGCTTCGTAAGGCGTGTTGGTGACCTGGGACATCGGGGCTTCCTTAAGCGGTGGGGCGAGGGTGCCTATCATTCACTGCGCGCAGGGCGGCCAAGGGCCAGCGCCTGTTCGAGCCAGCCGAGAATATCGGCGGTGACCTCGTCACGGTTGGTTTCGTTGAGCACTTCGTGCCGCGCGTGTGGGTAGACGCGCAGCTGTACATGCCGGTTGCCGGTCGCGCGCAGCGCGTCGGCCAGATGGGTGAGACGCTTGCCGGCACTGACCGGATCACATTCGCCGCCAATCACCAGCATTGGCAGGTTCGGATCGATCTGCGCGAGGGTACTTGCCTGGCTGATCTGCGCCAAGCCTTGCAGCAAGTCGAGCCACAGTTGGTTGCTGCAGCGAAAGCCACACAGCGGGTCATTCACATACAGGTCCACTTCGCCAGGGTCGCGGCTAAGCCAGTCGAAGGCCGTGCGGTTAGGCTTGAAGGCCTTGTTGAACGCGCCGAACGACAGCCAGTCTATCAGCGCACTCTTGCCCAGCGGCCCCTGGCGCCACGCCTCCAGCCGGGCAATCAGCCGCGCCACCCGGTACAACGCCGCCGGCTGGAAGTTGGAGCCGCTGAGGATCGCCCCCTGCACGCTGGCGCTGTGGTGCATCAGGTACGCCTGGGCGATGTAGCTGCCCATGCTGTGGCCAAACACAAACAACGGTGTGCCGGGGTACTGCTGACCGATGTGCTGGGCGAGCAAGCCCAGGTCGTTGACCACGGCATTCCAGCCATGATTGCGGGCGAACAGGCCCAGGCTGCCCAGCTCGGCGGTGCGGCCATGGCCGCGCTGGTCGGCGGCGAACAGCGCAAAGCCGGCCTCGCTCAACGCCTGGCCCAGGCGCCGGTAGCGCCCGGCGTGCTCCGCCATGCCATGGGCCAGCAACACCACGGCCTTCACCGGGGTTGTCGGCAGCCATTGGTGCACATAGAGGCTGCAATGCTCGCTGGCGGGTAGCCAGAAGGCGTCGTGGGGCATGGCCGGTCCTTTGCGCAGGGGTACGCGCACAGTGTATGCGCAACCGGCTGGATTGCAGGAAGGGCACAAATAAGATTCACAATGTTAATGGCGGAGCTTGGCGTATATGCCGCCTTCGGCTTACCTGCTAACGTCGGTTCAACGCCTGTTTGCCATTGGCGACCAGGTCAAAGGATTACATGACCCGCTACCGGTAGCAGGTCCAGGCAGAGGAACAATAATAAATGCAAGCCGACTTCTGGAATGACAAGCGCCCGGCGGGCGTGCCTTCCACCATCGATATCCATGCCTATACCTCTGTGGTCGAGGTGTTCGAACGCTCCTGCAAGCGCTTTGCCGACCGCCCGGCGTTCAGCAACCTCGGCGTCACCCTGACCTACGCGGCGCTGGAGCGCCAGTCGGCAGCCTTCGCCGCCTGGCTGCAGCAACATACCGACCTGGCCCCGGGCGATCGCATTGCCGTGCAGATGCCCAACGTGCTGCAGTACCCGATCGCCGTGTTCGGTGCGTTGCGTGCGGGCCTGATCGTGGTCAACACCAACCCGTTGTACACCGAGCGTGAAATGCGCCACCAGTTCAAGGACTCCGGCGCCCGTGCCCTGGTGTACCTGAACATGTTCGGCAAGCGCGTGCAGGAAGTGCTGCCCGATACCGGCATCGAATACCTCATCGAAGCAAAGATGGGCGACCTGTTGCCCACCGCCAAGGGCTGGCTGGTCAACACCGTGGTCGACAAAGTGAAGAAGATGGTGCCGGCCTATCAATTGCCCCAGGCGGTGTCGTTCAAGCAGGTGCTGCGTGAGGGCCGTTCGCTGAGCCACAAACCGGTACCGCTGAGCCTCGACGACATCGCCGTGTTGCAATACACCGGTGGCACCACTGGCCTGGCCAAGGGCGCCATGCTCACCCACGCCAACCTGGTGGCCAACATGCTCCAGGTGCTGGCGTGTTTCTCGCAGCACGGGCCAGACGGGCAGAAGATGATCAAGGAAGGCCAGGAGGTGATGATCGCGCCGCTGCCGCTGTACCACATCTACGCGTTTACCGCGAACTGCATGTGCATGATGGTCACAGGCAACCACAACGTGCTGATTACCAACCCACGCGACATCGCCGGCTTCGTCAAGGAGCTGGGCAAGTGGCGTTTTTCCGGCCTGCTGGGGCTCAATACCTTGTTCGTCGCGCTGATGGACCACCCAGGCTTCAGGCAACTGGACTTTTCCGCGCTGAAGGTCACCAACTCTGGCGGCACAGCGCTGGTCAAGGCCACCGCCGAGCGCTGGGAGAGCCTCACGGGCTGCCGTATCGTCGAAGGCTACGGCCTGACCGAGACTTCGCCGGTAGCCAGCACCAACCCCTATGGCCAGCTGGCGCGCCTGGGCACGGTAGGCATCCCGGTGGCAGGCACGGCGTTCAAGGTGATCGACGACGAGGGCAACGAGCTGCCGCTGGGCGAGCGGGGCGAGTTGTGCATCAAGGGCCCGCAGGTGATGAAGGGCTACTGGCAACAACCCGAGGCCACGGCGCAGACCCTGGACGCCCAGGGCTGGCTGAAGACCGGCGACATCGCGGTGATCGACCCCGATGGTTTCACCCGCATCGTCGACCGCAAGAAAGACATGATCATCGTCTCGGGCTTCAATGTGTACCCCAACGAGATCGAGGACGTGATCATGGCCCATCCGCAGGTCGCCAGTTGCGCCGCCATCGGCGTACCCGACGAGCGCTCCGGCGAGGCGGTGAAACTGTTCGTGGTGCCGCGTGAGGGCGGGGTCAGCGTGGATGAGCTCAAGGCTTACTGCAAGGCCAACTTCACCGGTTACAAGGTGCCCAAGCACATTGTGCTGCGCGACTCGCTGCCGATGACACCGGTGGGCAAGATTCTACGGCGCGAGCTGCGTGATATTGCCTGACAAGGCTGCAAATACGCCTCTAGAGCGGGCCTTTCGGCCCGTTTTGCGACATTTTGGATAATTACTCTAAAAATGACCTGTATTGTTCATTGAGTCATTTTTGTGACCATAAGGCCTGTTTTGGCCTCTAGGCGACCCCTGGCAAAGCTGTTACTCTCGGGCCGCTTTCAGATGATCCGGTTTGCAATGAGCCGTCATCACATATCAATAATAAGCGCATCGACGCGTGAATCGAACTTCGCTGTTGCTGAAGGAGTGGGCTTCCATGATCGAACATTTTTGGAAGGATAAATACCCAGCCGGGATTACGGCGGAAATCAATCCTGACGAATTCCCCAATATCCAGGCGGTACTCAAGCAATCCTGCCAACGCTTTGCCGACAAACCGGCCTTTAGCAACCTGGGCAAGACTATCACCTATGGCGAACTGTATGCGCTGTCGGGGGCATTTGCCGCCTGGCTGCAGCAGCACACCGACCTGAAACCGGGTGATCGCATTGCCGTGCAACTGCCCAATGTCCTGCAGTACCCGGTAGCGGTATTCGGCGCCATGCGTGCAGGGCTGATCGTGGTCAACACCAACCCGCTGTACACCGCGCGGGAGCTGGAGCACCAGTTCAACGACTCCGGCGCCAAGGCGCTGGTGTGCCTGGCCAACATGGCCCACCTGGCTGAAAAGGTGCTGCCCAAGACCCAGGTCAAGCATGTCATCGTCACCGAAGTGGCCGACCTGCTGCCGCCACTCAAGCGCCTGCTGATCAACAGTGTCATCAAGTACGTGAAGAAGATGGTGCCGGCCTACAATCTGCCGCGTGCCGTGCGCTTCAACGACGCCCTGGCACTGGGCAAGGGCCAGCCGGTCACCGAAGCCAACCCGCAAGCCAGCGACGTTGCGGTGCTGCAATACACTGGCGGTACCACGGGTGTGGCCAAGGGCGCGATGCTGAGCCACCGCAACCTGGTGGCCAACATGCTGCAATGCCGGGCGCTGATGGGCTCGAACCTGCATGAAGGTTGCGAGATCCTGATCACGCCGCTGCCGCTTTACCACATCTACGCCTTCACCTTCCATTGCATGGCGATGATGCTGATCGGCAACCACAACGTGCTCATCAGCAACCCGCGTGATTTGCCGGCGATGGTCAAAGAGCTGGGCAAGTGGAAATTCAGCGGCTTCGTCGGCCTCAACACCTTGTTCGTCGCCCTGTGCAACAACGAGGGGTTCCGCACCCTGGACTTCTCGGCGCTGAAAATCACCTTGTCTGGCGGCATGGCGCTGCAACTGAGCGTGGCCGAGCGCTGGAAGGCCGTGACCGGTTGCGCCATCTGCGAAGGTTACGGCATGACCGAAACCAGCCCGGTGGCTGCGGTCAACCCGTCCGAGGCCAACCAGGTCGGCACCATCGGTATCCCGGTGCCCTCGACGCTGTGCAAGGTCATCGACGACAGTGGCAATGAACTGCCGCTGGGCGAGGTGGGTGAACTGTGCATCAAGGGCCCGCAAGTGATGAAGGGCTACTGGCAGCGCGAGGACGCCACCGCCGAGATCCTCGACAGCCAAGGCTGGCTCAAGACCGGTGACATCGCGCTGATTCAGCCGGACGGTTACATGCGCATCGTCGACCGCAAGAAGGACATGATCCTGGTCTCGGGTTTCAACGTGTACCCCAACGAGCTGGAAGACGTGCTCGCCGGCTTGCCCGGTGTGCTGCAGTGCGCGGCCATTGGGGTGCCGGACGAGAAGTCGGGTGAAGTGATCAAGATGTTCATCGTGGTCAAGCCGGGCATGACCGTGACCAAGGAGCAGGTGATGGAGCACATGCGTGCCAACGTCACCGGTTACAAAGTGCCGCGCTACATCGAGTTCCGCGATACGTTGCCGACCACCAACGTGGGCAAGATCCTGCGCCGTGAATTGCGTGACGAAGAGCTGAAGAAGCAGGGCCTCAAAAAGATCGCCTAATCCTTTATTCAGGGCTGGCTTTGCCGGCCCCTTCGCGGGCATACCTGCGAAGGGGCCGGTATAATCAGCGCAGTTTCTCAAGCATCTGGTAGTACCACATCCCCGCCGCCAGCAGCGGATTCCCCAGCAGTTCCCCCATTGGCACCCGCACATGCTTGCACTGGGCAAAGGTGTCGAACTTCTCCAGAGTCCCGGTCAACGCTTCGGCCATGATCTCGCCCATGATGTGGCTGGTGGCAATGCCATGCCCGGAATAGCCCTGGCAGTACCAGACATTGTCCGAGAGCTTGCCCAGTTGCGGGATGCGATTGACCACGATACCCATGGCGCAGCTCCACTGGAACTCGATCGGTACCCCTTTGAGCGCCGGGAAGGTGCGCTCGATGCACGGGCGCAGCTCTGCTTCGATATCGCGTGAGTCGCGCCCGGAATAGTTGGCGCCGCCGCCAAACAGCAAGCGCTTGTCGGCGGTCAGGCGGTAATAGTCGAGGACAAAACGGCAGTCGTATACCGCCAGGTCCTGCGGGTTGATCTGCTCGGCCAGCTCGCCCAGCGGTGCGGTGGTGACGATGCCGCCCATGGCCGGGAAGATCTTGCCCTTGAGCTTGCGCTGTTCCAGCTTGTGATAGACATCGCCCGCCAGCATCACTTGGCGGGCTTCGATCCGTCCCTGGGCCGTCACTACTGCCGGGCGCGGGCCGTGGACGATGTCCAGCACCTCTGAGTTTTCAAAGATCAGTGCCCCCAGGCTATGGGCGGCACGCGCCTCGCCCAGGCACAGGTTGAGCGGGTGCAGGTGCAGGTTGCGTCGGTTCTTCAATGCACCCAGGTACAGCGGGCTTTGCAGGTGCTGGGCCATGGCGTTGCGGTCGAGCATCTGCACCTGGTCGCCCATGCCGCGACGCTGGGCTTGGGCCTCGAACCCGCGCAGCTCGTTCAGGTGCGACGGTTTCATCGCCGCATGCAGGTGGCCGCGCTTGAGGTCACAGTCGATACCGTAGCGGGCCACCCGTTGCTCGATGACCTGGTGCCCGCGCCAGCGCAGGTGCCAGATGAAATCATCCACCTCGCCGCCCAGGCGGTTGCGCATCTGTGTACGCATGGCTTCGTCGCCCGACAAGCTGCCGGTCACCTGCCCGCCATTGCGCCCGCTGGCACCCCAGCCGATGCGGTTGGTTTCGACGATAGCCACTTTGAGGCCGCGCTCGGCCAACTCCACGGCAGTGGCCACGCCGGTGAACCCACCGCCGATGATCGCCACGTCTACCTGCTCGGTGCCCTTGAGGGTCGGGTACTGCGTATGGTCATTCAGGGTGGCGTTGTAATAGGACGGCGCACGTTGGGCCGGCCCCTGGTTCAGTGCTGCGTTCATGGGTGTTCCTTGTTATGAATGGGGCTCAGGCCTGGTGCAGGTACCAGCGCCAGTCCTGCTCGCTGACTTCGGCCATGAACTGGCGGTACTCGGCGCGCTTGACCTTCAGGTACACGCCGAGGAAGTCCGCGCCCAGTGCTTCGCGCGCCCAGTCCGAATGCTGCAGT
Source organism: Pseudomonas sp. NFX1 (assembly GCF_051123555.1). Lineage (NCBI taxonomy): Bacteria > Pseudomonadati > Pseudomonadota > Gammaproteobacteria > Pseudomonadales > Pseudomonadaceae > Pseudomonas > Pseudomonas sp. NFX1. The sequence continues at coordinate 203,499 of NZ_CP169366.1, forward strand.
GCATCCAGGGCGGTCAGCCAGTCGGTGGGCAGGTGCTCGGTGGCCTGGGCGTAGCCGTTGCCTTCAACGGGGGCGCCAGGGTCCAGCTGTTCGCGAATACCTCGGTGGCTGGCGGCGAGGATTGCCGCTGCCGCCAGGTACGGGTTGGCATCGGCGCCGCAGATGCGGTGCTCCACGTGCCGGCTGTTGGCCGGGCCGCCCGGTACCCGCAGGCTGACCGTGCGGTTGTCGACCCCCCAGGTCGGCGCAAGTGGCGCGTAGCTGTTGGCCTGGAAGCGGCGGAACGAGTTGGCGTTGGGGCAGAACAACAACAGCGAATCACGCAGGTGGCGCAGCATGCCGGCCACCGCTTGGCGCAGCAGTGGCGTACCGGCCTTGTCTTCGCTGGCGAACAGGTTGTTGCCGGCGCTGTCGGCCAGGCTCAGGTGCATGTGCATGCCGGTGCCGGCCAGTTGCGCGAAGGGTTTGGCCATGAAGCAGGCCTGCATGCCATGGGCATTGGCCACGCCTTTGACCAGGCGCTTGTAGCGTACGGCCTGGTCCATCGCCGCCAGGGCATCGCCGTGCTCAAGGGTGATTTCCACCTGGCCGGGTGCATACTCGGAGATCGCCGTGCGGGCCGGAATGCCCTGGGCCTTGCAGGCGGCGTAGAGGTCAGCGAGAAACGGCTCGATCTGCTCAAGCTCACGCAGGCCATACACCTGGGTGCTGCGTGGGCGGCCGCCGTCGTTGTCCAGGGCAGGCTGCGGTCGGCCCTGGGCATCACGCTTCTGGTCGAGCAGGTAGAACTCAAGCTCGCAGGCCATCACCGGGTGGTAGCCGTCAGCCTTGAGTGCATCGATGGTGCGCAGCAGCACATGGCGCGGGTCGGCAATGCTGGCCGGCAGGCCCTCGCTGGGGTGCATGCTGACCTGCACTGCGGCGGTCGGCACGCGCCGCCACGGCAGGCGTACCAGGCTGCCCTCCAGCGGGTAGGCGCGGCAGTCGATGTCGCCGACATCCCAGACCAGGCCTGAATTTTCGACGTCATCGCCGTTGAGGGTCAGGCCCATGATGGTGCTGGGCAGCGGGCGACCGGTCTGGTACACCGCCAGCAGTTCCTCGCGGTGCAGCAGCTTGCCGCGGGGTACACCGTTGGCGTCGAGGATGAACAGTTCGATCAGCTCGATATCGGGGTTGTCGGCCAGGAACTGGCGGGCGTGTTCGGGGTTTGCAAAGTGCATGTCGGATTCGCTCATGGGCGCACATGACCGCCGCGGGCAACCGTGGGGTCAAACTGAAACGATCGGCCAGCAGCGGGCCGGGTCTGGTCAGTGATGCGGGAGCGAAGTATCCGGTGGGCGCGCATGGCGGCAGTGCCACAAGGCCCAGAACGCGAGGATGATGTGCACCAGCGGATTTTCACCGGCGCGGGTCCGGGCCTTCGGGAGCGAAGGGCGGGGCTGCGGGGGCACGGTGAACGGGGCAGGGATCATGCCTTTGATACTCACATGCGGCGTAAGGTTGATTAAAGCAATGAATGGCAACCTTTACATCGGTGTCGGCTAAACATTTGCGTCGAGGTGCTGGGTGCAGGAGCCAGCAGAGAACGGGCAAATCTGCGACAATCGCGCCTCTTCAAATGCCGATCATGAAAAAGCAGGCCCACCTGCATCACTAAAAAGCCCCATGACAGATCAAGCCATCGACCAGCTCCTGAAAAACCTCGACCACGCCATGATCGCCGACCGCCATCGTCTGCGTCGGCAACTGCATGAGCTGCGCAAGCGCCCCGATGAGGCCAAGCTCGCCCAGTGGGCGGAAAAGGTCCAGGCCTCCTGCGCCCAGGTCACTGCGCGCCAGCAAAGCGTGCCGACCGTGCGTTACGACGACAGCCTGCCCATTGCAGCCAAGCGTGACGAGATCAAAAAGGCGCTGGCCGAGCACCAGGTGCTGGTCATAGCCGGTGAGACCGGCTCGGGCAAGACCACCCAGTTGCCGAAGATCTGCCTTGAGCTGGGGCGTGGCAGCCATGGCCTGATTGCCCACACCCAGCCACGCCGGATTGCTGCGCGCAGCGTCGCCGCCCGTGTCGCCGAAGAACTCGGCACGCCGCTTGGTGGGCTGGTTGGTTACCAGGTGCGTTTCGAGGACCAGAGTGATTCCAACACCCTGGTCAAGCTGATGACCGACGGCATCCTGCTGGCCGAAACCCAGCACGACCGCTTTCTCGAACGCTACGACACGATCATCGTCGACGAAGCCCACGAACGCAGCCTCAACATCGACTTCCTGCTCGGCTACCTCAAGACCCTGTTGCACCGCCGCCCGGAACTGAAGCTGATCATCACCTCGGCGACCATCGACCTCGAGCGTTTCTCCAAGCACTTCGACGGCGCACCGATCATCGAAGTCTCCGGGCGCACCTTCCCGGTAGAAACCTGGTACCGCCCGCTGACCAGCGAGCAGGACGAGGAAGGCAACCAGATCGAAGATGACCTCACCGTCGACCAGGCGATCCTCGCCACCCTGGATGAACTGGCGCAACACGAGCGCAGCCAGGGCAAGGGGCCGGGTGATGTCTTGATCTTCTTGCCGGGGGAGCGGGAAATCCGCGACGCGGCCGAGATCCTGCGCAAGGCGCAACTGCGCCATACCGAGATTCTGCCGCTGTATGCACGCCTGTCGCCCGCCGAGCAGCAGCGCATTTTCCAGTCGCATACCGGGCGCCGGGTGATCCTGGCCACCAACGTTGCCGAGACCTCGCTGACGGTGCCGGGCATTCGCTACGTGATCGACACCGGCACCGCCCGCATCAGCCGCTACAGCTACCGGGCCAAGGTCCAACGCCTGCCGATCGAGGCGGTATCCCAGGCCAGTGCCAACCAGCGTAAAGGCCGTTGCGGCCGGGTCGAGCCTGGCATCTGCGTGCGCCTGTACAGCGAAGAGGATTTCAACGGCCGGCCGGCGTTCACCGACCCGGAGATTCTGCGCACCAACCTGGCGGCGGTGATCCTGCAGATGCTGCACCTGCGCCTGGGTGCGATCGATGCGTTCCCGTTCATCGAGCCGCCGGATGGCAAGGCCATCAGCGATGGTTTCAACCTGTTGCAGGAGCTCTCGGCGGTCAACCGCGAAAACCAGTTGACCCCGCTCGGGCGGCAACTGGCGCGCTTGCCCATCGACCCACGGTTAGGCCGCATGCTGCTTGAAGGCGCCCGTCAGGGCAGCCTGCAGGAAGTGTTGATCGTCACCAGTGCACTGTCGGTGCAAGACCCGCGCGAGCGGCCGCCGGAGCGCCAGCAGGCGGCCGACCAGGCGCATGCCCAGTGGAAGGACGTCGACTCCGACTTCGCCGCGCTGGTCAATGTGTGGCGGGGTTTCGAGGAACAGCGCCAGGCATTGACCGCCAGCCCGCTGCGCAACTGGTGCCGCAAAAATTTCCTCAATTACCTGCGCCTGCGCGAATGGCGTGACGCCCACCGCCAGTTGGCGCTGATCTGCCGTGACCTGCAATTGACGGTAAACAAGGAACCGTCCGATTACCAACGGATGCACAAGGCAATCCTCAGCGGCCTGCTCAGCCAGATCGGCCAGAAGACCGAGGAGGGCGATTACCAAGGTGCCCGCCAACGGCGCTTCTGGGTCCACCCGTCCTCGGGGTTGGGCCGCAAGCGTCCGCAGTGGGTGATGGCCGCCGAGCTGGTGGAAACCACCAAGCTGTATGCGCGCATGGTCGCCCGCATCGAGCCCGACTGGATCGAGCCGCTGGCGGCCCACCTGGTCAAGAAGAACCACTTCGAGCCGCATTGGGAGAAGAAGCGCGGGCAGGTGGTGGCGTACGAGCAGATCACCTTGTACGGGCTGATTCTGGTTGGCCGCCGCCCGGTTCACTTCGGCCCGATCGACCCGGTGACATCGCGGGAGCTGTTCATTCGCGAGGGGCTGGTGGGCGGCGAAATCCAGTCGCGGGCCAAGTGCCTGTCGGCCAACAAGCGCCTGCTCGAACAGCTCGACGAACTGGAGGCCAAGGCCCGCCGGCGCGACATTCTGGCCGACGAAGAGACCCTCTACGCCTTCTACGAAGCGCGCCTGCCCGAGGACATCCACCAGACCGCGACCTTCGATGCCTGGTACCGCATGACCAGCCAGAAGGACGCCAACCTGCTGATCATGCGCGAGGAAGACGTGCTGGCCCGTGAGGCCAGCGAAGTCACCGCAGCGCAGTACCCGGACAGCCTGCAGGTGGGGGACTTGCGCCTGTCGTTGAGCTACCACTTCGAACCGGGCCACCCGCGCGACGGCGTGACGGTGCGGGTACCGGCCCCGCTGTTGCCGAGCCTGCCGGGCGAGCGCCTGGAGTGGCTGGTGCCGGGCCTGCTCGAAGCCAAGTGCGTGGCGCTGGTGCGCAACCTGCCCAAGGCGCTGCGCAAGAATTTCGTGCCGGTGCCGGACTTCGTCAAAGCTTCGCTGGCCCGCATGACTTTCGGCCAGGGCGCGCTGCCCCAGGCGTTGGGCCAGGAGCTGCTGCGCATGACCGGTGCACGTGTTTCCGACGAGGCCTGGGCAGAATCTGTCAGCCTGGTCGAAGGCCACCTGCGGATGAACATCGAAGTGGTCGATGCCCAGGGCAAGTTCCTTGGCGAAGGCCGCGACCTGGCCGAGTTGACCGCGCGCTTCGCCGCTGCCAGCCAGGCCGCGCTGGCGGTGCCACGCAGCGAAAACGCCGAACGGCCGGTGCAGGCCAAGGCGTTCAGCGAAGTGGCGCAGACCACCCAACAGAAGATCGCCGGCCTGTCGATGACCGTGTACCCGGCGCTGGTGGAGGAAAACGGCACTGTTCGCGAAGGGCGTTTCTCGACCCAGGCCGAAGCCGAGTTCCAGCACCGCCGCGCCTTGCAGCGCCTGTTGTTGCAGCAGTTGGCAGAGCCTGCCAAGTTTTTGCGCGGCAAGCTGCCCGGGCTCACCGAACTGGGCTTGCTGTACCGCGAGCTGGGCCGTGTCGAGGCGCTGGTCGAAGACATTCTGCTGGCCAGCCTGGACAGCTGCATCCTTGAAGGCGAACAGCCGCTGCCCCGTGACGGCGCGGCCTTGGCCGGGCTGGCTGAGCGCAAGCGTGGCAGCTGGGCCGAGCATGCCGAGCGCCTGGCGCGTCTGACCCTGGAGGTGCTCAAGCTGTGGCATGGCCTGCAGAAGCGCTTCAAGGGCAAGATCGACCTGAGCCAGGCGGTGGCGCTGAACGACATCAAGCAACAATTGGCCAACCTGGTGTACCCGGGCTTCGTGCGCGAAACCCCGGGTGCCTGGTTCAAGGAGCTGCCGCGTTACCTCAAGGCCGTGGAGCTGCGCCTGGAGAAGCTGGGCTCGCAGGTGCAGAAGGATCGCGTCTGGAGCGGCGAGCTGGCCAACCTCTGGGCCCAGTACAAGACCCGCGCCGACAAGCACGCCCAGGAGGGCAAGCGCGATGAGCAACTGACGTTGTACCGCTGGTTGCTGGAAGAATACCGGGTGTCGTTGTTCGCGCAGCAGCTGGGGACGAAAGTGCCGATTTCTGACAAGCGATTGAGCAAACAGTGGAGCCAGGTGGAAGGCTAACTGCCTTGATTTGTGGCACACTTCAAGGCGTTTGGGGGCCGCATTGCGGCCCTTCGCGGGTAAACCCGCGCCCACAAGGGCGCGGCCCTCGCCTTTGAATTGGCACTAAAGTGCCATTATTCAGTCATGTTTCCAGCCAGCGCCCCGTGGCGATGGCCTTTGACCAGAGGAACGACCGTGCATAACGTCGTGATCAGCGGCACCGGCCTGTATACCCCGGCCCAGAGCATTTCCAACGAAGAACTGGTGGAGTCCTTCAATACCTGGTCGCAGCAGTTCAACCGCGACAACGCCGCCGCCATCGAGCGCGGTGAGATCGAGGCAGCGCCGCTGTCCGACGCTGCTTTCATCGAAAAGGCCTCGGGCATCAAGAGCCGCTTCGTGCTGGACAAGGCCGGCATTCTCGACCCGCAACGCATGAAACCGCGCCTGCCAGAACGCTCCAATGACGAGCCGTCGGTTCTGTGCGAAATGGCCGTGGCTGCAGCGCGTCAGGCACTGGAACGTGCAGGCCGCACCGCTGCCGATGTCGATGGCGTGATCGTCGCCTGCTCCAACCTGCAGCGCCCGTATCCAGCCATTGCCATCGAAGTGCAAAAGGAACTGGGGATCGAGGGCTTCGCCTTCGACATGAACGTGGCCTGCTCGTCAGCCACCTTCGGCATCCAGACCGCCGCCAACAGTGTGCAACTGGGCCAGGCGCGTTCGGTGCTGATGGTCAACCCCGAGGTCTGCACCGGGCACCTGAACTTCCGTGACCGCGACAGCCACTTCATCTTCGGCGATGCCGCCACTGCGGTGCTGATCGAGCGGGCCGACCAGGCCACGTCCAAGCACCAGTTCGAGATTGTCAGCAGCAAGTTGTGGACGGGGTTCTCCAACAACATCCGCAACAACTTCGGCTTCCTCAACCGCGCGGCGGAGGAGGGTGAAGGGGCGGCAGACAAACTGTTCATCCAGGAAGGGCGCAAGGTGTTCCGTGAAGTGTGCCCGAAGGTCGCCGAGCTGATCGGTGAGCACTTGGAGGCGAATGACCTGCAGCCGAGCGACGTCAAACGCTTCTGGCTGCACCAGGCCAACCTGAGCATGAACCACCTGATCGTCAAGAAGCTGCTGGGGCGTGAAGCCACCGAGGAAGAGGCACCGGTGATTCTGGACCGTTATGCCAACACCAGTTCGGCAGGGTCGGTGATTGCCTTCCACCTGTACCAGGATGACCTGGCCGAGGGGGCGGTGGGCGTGCTGAGCTCGTTTGGTGCAGGGTATTCGGTGGGGAGTGTGATTCTGCGCAAGCGCTAGGTTTTTGTAAGGACCTGTACCGGCCCCTTCGCGGTTTTACCCGCGAAGGGGCCGGCGCATTTCTGGCAGATGAAAAAAGGCAGGAAATGCCGGATGGGGTCGGCATTTCCCGCCTTGAGTGAAACAGAGAAGCAGTTGCTTAGAACTTGGCTTCCAGGTCGACCTGCAGCGTATCGACATCCGCATTGCTGTTCGGCAACTGCGACAGATCGGTCTTGGCCATCAGGTAAGCAGCACCCAGCGAGAAGTTCTTGTCGATTTCGTAACCGACCTTGAACTTGTGCCCGCGCGAACCGGTGAAGCCGTTGCCGAAGTCGGAGTCGGTGAACAGGCTGACCACGGCGTTGCGCTGAACATCGCGGTAGTTGTAGTCCAGGCTCCAGGCGCCAACCTTGGTCTTCAGGCCGGCCAACCAGGCCTGGTCTTCACCGTCGGTGCTTTCGGTGTTTTTCACGTACTGGCCGTAGGCCGACAGCGGGATGGCGAAGCCGGTGAAGTCCAGCTGGCCGAAGCCTTCCACCAGGTTGAACTCGTTGGTGGTGTTGCCGAACGACTGCAGAATGGCCGCTTCCTTGTCGTTGTCGTAGCCGTAGATGCTCGCACCCACGGTGACCTTCAGCACGTCGGCGGGGGCGAACTTGGCACCCAGCTGGCCGTGGTAGACCTGCGCGTCATGCTTGTACTGCACACCGTCGCCGTCGACGTTGTCCTTGAGGGTGTACTGGCCCGCACTGGCGAACACTTCGGCGCCGCCCAGGTCGGCCTTGTAGGTCGCTGCGACGCCTTCGGGGTTGATGTCGCTGTCCCAGATGATGTCGCCCATGCTCACCCACGGCTGGGGCATCTTGCCGCCGATCAGGTGAAGGTTCGGCACCGCCGTCGGGTGCCAGTCGAGGTAGGCCAAGTCGACCCACAGCGACTTCTTGTCGAAGTAGTTGTCAAGGCTCTGGTTGGTGGAGCGGCGGTCGGCGCTGCTGCCGGTGGCGATGCGTACGCCGGCATCGACTTGCGGGTTGATCTCGCTGTAGAAGCCGACACGGGCACGGACGCGCTGACGGTCCTGGTTGCCGCTGCTGCTGTTCGGCTCGTCGACGTTGACGTCTTCATAGCGCAGGCGCACATCACCCTTGATCTGGGTCTTGGCGGCCCATGCCACTTTCTGTTCAAAGGAACTCATACGTTCGGACTGAGCTTTCTGGTCTGCCTTTTCCTTGGTCTCTTTTGCCAGATCGCCTTGCAGTTCGGTGTACTGCGCCTGGTTGATCGAGCCATTGGCGCGGAGCATTTCGAGCAACTTGGCGTCGACAGCAGCACTGGCCGGAGTACTCAGAGCCAGCATCATGCCGGTGAGGCTCACTCCGGTAAGTGTGGAAACAAGACGCATAAGGTTCTCCCTACTGAAAAAAAATGGGGGAGGCTCAGCGCCCGCCCCTGTGTTGGCATGTCTTCTGAAAGGGCCTGAATAGACAGGTTCTGGGGTTCCGGAAAACAGGCGCAAGTATTGCGGGGGGGGATTACAGATTAATGTCGGATTAGTGGCACTGTTATTAAGTAATCGGTAATAAACGGGTTGGCCGGGCGATCGTCATTTGAGTGATGGGCCCTTCTTCCGGGATACTGAGTGCCTCAAGAAAGCGAGTCGAAACCGTGACCAGCCTGTACAGCCTTGCTCATCTGCGTGATCTTCCGGCGGCCACCTGGGATGCCCTGGTGCCCGCTGGCCAGCCGTTTCTGCGCCACGCCTTCCTCACTGCCCTGGAGGACAGCGCCAGCGTTGCACCGTCGACCGGCTGGGCGGCCGAGCACCTGGTGCTGGAACGGGAAGGGCAGGTGCGCGCCGTCATGCCGGCCTACCGCAAGTGGCATTCGTTTGGCGAGTACGTGTTCGACCACGGCTGGGCCGATGCCTGTGAGCGGGCAGGCATCGCCTACTACCCCAAGTTGCTCGGCGCGGTGCCGTTCAGCCCGGTCAGCGGCCCGCGCCTGCTGGCTGCCGACCCCGCCGACGGCCTGCTGGTGTTGCAAGCGCTACCCGAATACCTGGGCAAGGGCGGGCTTTCTGGCGCGCACATCAACTTCACCGACCCGGCCCTGGACCAACAGATGGCCAGCTTGCCAGGCTGGATGGAGCGCCTTGGTTGCCAGTTTCACTGGCGTAACCGCGGCTATCGAGACTTCCAGGATTTCCTCGACACGCTCAGCTCGCGCAAGCGCAAGCAGATGCGCAAGGAGCGCGAACAGGTGGCCGGGCAGGGCATCGACTTCCAGTGGTACCGGGGGGAGCAACTGACGCAGGCGCAGTGGGATTTTGTCTACCTGTGCTACGCCAACACGTATGCGGTACGCAGGCGCGCCCCGTACCTGACCCGTGAATTCTTCAGCCTGCTGGCCGAGCGCATGCCCGAGGCACTGCGGGTGGTGATGGCGAGGCAAGGTGGGCGTGATGTGGCCATGGCCCTGAGCCTGGTGGGCGACGACAGCCTGTATGGCCGTTACTGGGGGTGCCTGGATGAATTCGACCGGCTGCACTTCGAGACCTGCTTCTACCAGGGCATGGACTTTGCCATTGCTGAAGGCTTGCAGCGCTTCGACGCGGGGGCCCAGGGCGAGCACAAGCTGATCCGCGGGTTCGAGCCGGTGCTGACGCGGTCGTGGCATTACCTGTTGCACCCGGGGTTGCGGCGGGCGGTCGAGGGGTTCTTGTTGCAGGAGCGCGAAGGGGTGCAGGGGTATGCCGAGGAGGCGCGGGGGATGTTGCCCTACCGCAGGGATTGAAACCTGCCTCGGCTGCACCTGCCGGGCTCAATCCACCCCGACAAACCCCCCGGTCTGGTGATGCCACAACCGTGCATACAACCCTTGTTGCGCCAGCAGTTCACTGTGGCTGCCGCTTTCGACGATATGCCCCTTGTCCAGCACCACCAGGCGGTCCATCCGGGCAATGGTTGAAAGCCGGTGCGCGATGGCGATTACCGTCTTGCCTTGCATCAGGGTCTCCAGGCTTTCCTGGATCGCCGCCTCGACCTCCGAGTCCAGCGCCGAGGTGGCCTCGTCCATGATCAGGATCGGTGCATTCTTCAGCAGTACCCGGGCAATGGCGATACGTTGGCGCTGGCCGCCAGACAGCTTGACCCCACGCTCGCCCACATGGGCATCGAAGCCGGTACGCCCCTGGGCGTCCGACAGCTGCGGTATGAACTCGTCGGCGCGGGCGCGGCGCACCGCTTCGTGCAGTGCCGCTTCGCTGGCCTCGGGGCGGCCGTACAGCAAGTTGTCACGGATCGAGCGGTGCAACAGTGAGGTGTCCTGGGTGATCATGCCGATCTGTGCGCGCAGGCTGGCCTGGCTCACTTCGGCGATGTCCTGGCCATCGATCAGGATGCGCCCGCCCTGCACGTCGTACAGGCGTAGCAGCAGGTTGACCAGGGTCGATTTGCCCGCGCCTGACGGGCCGATCAGGCCAATCTTCTCGCCCGGGCGAATGTCCAGGTTGAGCCCCTCGATCACGTTGCTGGCCTTGCCGTAGTGGAAGTCCACGTCGTCGAAGTGCACCGCGCCACGGCTTACCTTCAGCGCAGGCGCATTGGGCTTGTCGGTGACGGTGACCGGCTGGGCGATGGTCTGCAGGCCGTCCTGGACCATGCCGATGTTCTCGAAGATGCCGTTGACCACCCACATGATCCAGCCCGACATGTTGACGATGCGGATCACCAGGCCGGTGGTCAGGGCGATTGCGCCCACGGTGATCAGCGACTGGCTCCACAGCCACAGCGCCAGGCCCGTGGTGCCGACCACCAGCAAGCCGTTGAGGGTGGTGATGACCACGTCCATGCTGGTGATGACGCGGGAGGCCAGCTGGGTTTTCTCGGTCTGTTCGCGGATCGCCTCGCGGGCGTACTGCTGCTCGTAGTCGGTGTGGGCGAACAGCTTCAGGGTGGCGATGTTGGTGTAGCCGTCGACGATGCGCCCCATCAGCTTGGAGCGTGCGTCGGACGAAATCACCGAGCGCGCCTTGACCCGGGGCACGAAGTAGAACAGCGCGCCGATGTAGCAGGCGATCCACGCCAGCAGCGGCAGCATCAGGCGCCAGTCGGCCTCGGCGAACAGCACCAGTGCACTGACGGCGTAGATCAGGACGTGCCACAGCGCATCCACCGCCTGTACCGCCGAATCGCGCAGCGAGTTGCCGGTCTGCATGATGCGCTGGGCAATGCGCCCGGCAAAATCGCTCTGGAAGAAATTCAGGCTCTGTTTGAGCACATAGGTGTGGTTTTGCCAGCGGATCATGCTGGTCATGCCTGGGTTGATGGTCTGGTGCACCAGCAGGTCGTGCAGGCCGAAGAACAGCGGGCGCAACAGCAGCACCACCACCAGCATCCAGATCAGCTCACCGCTGTGCTCGCTGAAAAAGTTGGCATTGGGCGTGCCCTGGGCCAGGTCGATGATGCGGCTCAGGTAGCTGAACATCGCCACTTCGATCAGCGAGGCAACCAGGCCGACCACCAGCAGGGCGACAAAGCTGGGCCAGACCTGGCGCAGGTAATACAGGTAGAACGGCCACACCGTGCTCGGCGGTGCTTCGCTCGGTGCCTCGCGGAAAATATCGATCAGTCTTTCAAAACGGCGGTACAGCATGGGTGACAACACTCCTGTTCGTCCGACCCTCAGGCGGTTTCACATCCCTGTGAAGCCTGCGGTCAGTCGATGCGTTTGGCGGACTTGATGTAGACCGGGTCGGCCGGCACATCGCGCATGCCGTTTTTGACAGTGGTCGGTGAGTTGACGATCTGGTCGACCACTTCCATGCCTTTGGTCACCTTGCCGAACACCGCATAGCCGCGGTCACGGCCCGGGTTGAGGAAGTCGTTGTCGGCCACGTTGATGAAGAACTGGCTGGTGGCCGAGTTCGGGTCCGAAGTGCGGGCCATGGACAGGGTGCCGCGGGTGTTCAGCAGGCCGTTGCTGGCCTCGTTACGGATTGGGTCCTGGGTGTTTTTCTGCGCCATCCGATCGGTAAAACCGCCGCCCTGAACCATGAAGCCCGGGATCACGCGGTGGAAGATGGTGTTGTTGTAGAAACCGCTGTCGACGTACTGGAGGAAGTTCTTGGTACTGATCGGCGCCTTCTCGGCATTCAACTCGATTTCGACCTGACCGAAGCTGGTGTCCAGCAATACGTGAGGGGTCTTGTCGGACGCCATGACGCTGGTGGCGAAGGCAACCGAGCAGGCGGTGAGCAGGAGTTTTTTCAGCATGGGCTCAAAGATCCTTGAGAGGTGGAAGCGGCTGCAAGGAACTGCAGCAGGGTCTGGTTGAAGACCTCGGGTTGATCGAGGGGCGTAGCGTGCCGGGAATCGTCGATGACTACCAGCCTGGCCTGGGGCATCAGGGCGACGTAGCGCTCTTTGAGTTGTATCGGCGTGTAATCGTGGTCGGCGGCGATCACCAGCGTGGGACAGCGGATTTGCCCGATGCGTTCCTGCACGCCCCAGTCGACGATGGCGTCGAAGCTCTTGAGGTAGGCGCGCTTGTCATTGCGGGCCCAGCGCTGGGCCATCTTCTGGCGCAGGTCGGCTTGCCCGGGCTTGGGTAACAACCGTTCGGCCAGCCCTTTGCCAACGGTCTCGACACTGAGCAGGCGTGCCAGGCCCCAACGCTTGGCCCACCAGGCCCAGTCACTGCGAGTGCGGCGCTTGACCTCGGGGGCGCTGTTGACAATGCACAGGCTGCGCAGCCACTGCGGGTGGTCGACGGCGAACTGGAAACCGACCATCCCGCCCATCGACAGGCCAACGAAGTGCACCGGGCCGGTCTGCAAGTGTTCGAGCAAGGCCAGCAAGTCTTCGCTGAAGGTGGCGATCTGGTAACCGTCGCGGGGCTTGTCGGAGCGGCCATGGCCGCGGATGTCCATGGCAATCACACGGTAGTGATGGCTCAGCAGGGGTATCTGCAGCTCCCAGTCCTGGCAGCTGGAGCCCAGGCCATGCAGCAGCACCAAGGGTTCGCCCTGGCCATATTCCTCGTAATGCAGCAAGCATCCTTCGTGTTCGAAATAGGCCATGGGCGCGGTCCTCTCAGGCTTGCGGGGGGGCTGCGAAGGGCACGTCCAGGGGCGCGGTGTCGAAATTACGCAGCAGGTCGATGAGAATCTGCGTGGCCGGGCCCAGGGTCTTCTCTTTGCTCGAATAAAGGTAGAACAGTGGGTGGCGGCTGCCACCCTGGTCCAACGGCAGCGCCTTGAGTACCCCCTCGCGCAGCTCGCGTTCGATCATATGCCGGGGCAACCAGGCAAAGCCCAGGCCGCTGCTGACGAAGGTGGTGGCGGTGCCCAGGCTGCCGACGGTCCAGCGCTGCTCGGCACCCAGCCAACCGACATCGAGCGGTTGCGCGCGGCCGGAGTCGCGGATCACCACCTGCAGCTGGCTTTCCAGGTCCTGGAAGGTGATGTCCCGGCCCAGGCGGTGCAGGCTGTGTTCGGGGTGGGCAACGGCGATGAACTCCACCGCGCTCAGTTCGGCGCCCAGGTAGCCGCCGATGCTGTAGCTGCTGATGGCAAGGTCGGCGATGCCTTCACGCAGCACTTCTTCGACGCCCGACAGCACCTCTTCGCGCAGACGCACCCGGCAGCCACGGCTCTGCGGCATGAATGCACTCAAGGCACGCACCAGCCGGGCGCTGGGGTAGGCGGCATCGACCACCACGCGCACTTCGGCTTCCCAGCCTTGCTCCATGTGATGGGCAAGGTCTTCGAGCTGGCTGGCCTGCTTGACCAGGTGGCGCGAACGGCGCAGCAGCACGTTGCCGGCTTCGGTGAGCACGGCCTTGCGCCCGTCGATGCGCAGCAGCGGTACACCGAGCTGCTCTTGCATGCGTGCCACGGTGTAGCTGACCGATGACTGCGAACGGTGCAGTGCCTCGGCGGCCTGGGCAAACCCCCCGTGATCGACCACTGCTTGCAGGGTTCGCCACTGATCAAGGGTTACGCGCGGCGCTTTCATGTTTCGCTCCTGTTGTCCTAAGCTGCGCTCTTCCAAGGAGAGCGCCCCATGAAGAAATGTTGTGCGGCAATACTGATGTGCCTGCCCCTCGGGGCCATGGCTTATCCCATCGATGTGGAGAAGCAACTGGACGGGGTCAAGCTCGACTACACCGCCTACGACACTGCCTACGATATTGGCGCCATCACCCTCAACAACTACGGGCAGGTACCGGCGGCCTGCAAGGTGACGTTCCGCAACGGCCCGGAAGCGCCGCGGGTGCGCCGGGTGAACGTACCGGCAGGTAAAAGCGTCGATGTGACCGCCAAGTTCAATCGCCAGATCATCAAGCTGCGGATCGGCGTGAACTGCGCGGCCGAATAAAACTGATTAATCGATTGATTGAACCCACTTTTTACGCTTTTTTATCGATAGGTCAAGCCTTAATCTCACCTCCATCGAATCGCACCCTATTTGCCGATGGAGGCACCCCATGTCCCGCGTACTGATCATCGAAAGCAGCGCCCGCCAGCAGGATTCCGTTTCCCGTCAGCTGACCCGCGACTTCATCCAGCAATGGCAGGCGGCCCACCCGGCCGACGAGATCAACGTACGTGACCTGGCCGTGAGCCCGGTGCCCCACCTGGATGCCAACCTGCTCGGAGGCTGGATGAAGCCCGAGGCGCAGCGCAGCGCCGCCGAACTGGACGCGCTGGCCCGCTCCAACGAATTGACCGATGAGCTGTTGGCGGCCGACGTGCTGGTGATGGCCGCGCCGATGTACAACTTCACCATCCCCAGCACCCTCAAGGCCTGGCTGGACCATGTACTGCGCGCCGGTATCACCTTTAAGTACACCCCGACCGGCCCGCAAGGCCTGCTGACCGGCAAGCGCGCCATCGTCCTGACTGCCCGCGGCGGTATTCATGCCGGCGCCACCAGCGACCATCAGGAACCGTACCTGCGCCAGGTGATGGCATTCATCGGCATTCACGATGTGAACTTCATCCATGCCGAGGGCCTGAACATGAGCGGCGACTTCTTCGAGAAGGGCCTCAACCAGGCCAAGGCCAAACTGGCTGCGGTGGCCTGAGCGTCAACGAATTCCCAAGCCTGACACCTTGTTTGCTCCTTTGGGTGTACCTGCCCGGCCAATGGCCGGGCTTTTTTTGGGGGGGAGGTTGTGGATGCCTGGAGATTGGATTCGGGGCCACCAGGTGCCCGTCTTGGGTTTTGCAGCGCCCATGAGATCGAGCGCCGCCCGCGCGGCGCATCGCGACGCAAGGCCGCTCCTACATTTGTTTCGGGCCAGTGAGACCTGTGGCATTTGCGCGCGACCGCTTTGTTAGTACGACGCGATATTTAGGCGGGCACCAAGGGGCCGCGCGCCAATACCTCAGGCATAATTGGCCCGAAACAAATGTAGGAGCGGCCTTGCGTCGCGATGCGCCGCGCGGGCGGCGCTCGATTTCCGCCCCACCTCCAAATCCAAGACAGGCAGCTAGCCGCCATCACCCTATCTCCCGACAAGCGCATAGCAGCCCCACTTCCCCAACATTCTGTGAAGAACCTATTTTGCCGTGGCCAAGGCGGTCTGCTTTTAGGACCGGAACGGTCGCGTGCGCTGCCATCCCTACATTCCTCATGGTTGAACACAGCGGCCGCAACCCGCTAAGGTCGCCGCCTTGATCCACGAGAGGCAACCATGGGCTACCTGATTATCGTCGCGCTGATCCAGGCGTTTTCCTTCAGCTTGATCGGCGAGTACCTGGCCGGGCATGTCGACAGCTACTTTGCCGTGCTCGCGCGGGTGCTGCTGGCGGGCCTGGTGTTTCTGCCGCTGACCCGCTGGCGCCAGGTCGAGCCGCGCTTCATGCGCTCGATGCTGCTGATCGGCGCGCTGCAGTACGGCATCACCTATGTGTGCCTGTACCTGAGCTTTCGCGTGCTCACCGTGCCGGAAGTGCTGTTGTTCACCATTCTCACGCCGTTGCACGTCACCTTGATCGAGGACGCCTTGAACCGGCGTTTCAACCCATGGGCGTTGCTCGCGGCGCTGGTGGCGGTGGCCGGGGCCGCGGTGATCCGCTTTGACAGCATCAGCGGCGAGTTCTTCATCGGCTTCCTGCTGCTGCAGCTGGCCAACTTCACCTATGCCGCGGGCCAGGTGCTGTACCGCCATCTGGTCGCCCGAAACCCCAGCGACCTGCCGCACTACACGCGCTTCGGCTACTTCTACCTGGGGGCCTTGATCGTGGTGTTGCCGGCGTTCGTGTTGTTCGGCAATGCCCAGCACTTGCCGAGCACTGATGTGCAATGGCTGGTGCTGTTGTTCCTCGGGCTGTGCCCTACTGCGTTGGGCCTGTACTGGTGGAACAAGGGCGCGTGCCTGGTCTCCGGGGCGACACTGGCGGTGATGAACAACCTGCATGTGCCGGTGGGGCTGTTGCTCAACCTGTTGATCTGGAACCAGCACGAGCCGCTAGGGCGGCTGTTCATCGGCGGTGCGGTGATTCTGGCGTCGGTGTGGCTGAGCCGGTTGGGCAGCCGCGCTCAGGTACCGCTTGGCAACAAGGCGTGAATGAACCCGCATGGCTACATCGGTATCCCCTTGTGCGTCCTGCTGTTTGGTCAGGCGGGTTTGCAGCCGACGTTGATTTCATCGCTGATCGTGGTCTGCCGGGTGTTCGCGATTTCAGTGATGTTGATTGAAATCGGCCTGCAGGAAGAACGGCAGGTGGGGCGAGCCATGTGGGTGGTGAGCAAGGCGCTGGCCAAGAACCCGTTGGTCATTTCGCCGATTGCCGGGGCGGCTTGGGCGGTTTCTGGTTTGGGCCTGGCGGAGCCGGTGCTGCATTTTCTCGACATGCTGGCGCTGGCGACCACCCCGTGCGCGCTGATTTCACTGGGGGCGTTCCTGGCCGAGAAACGGGGCATGGGGCAAGCCAGCCCGTGGCCGTTGGTGGGGCTGAAACTCGAGTAGGCGCTGGCTTGCCTGCGATGGGCCGCAAAGCGGCCCCGTCAGCCTCAAGCCTCGCTCAGGTCTTCCAGACGATGCGGCACAGGCTCAGCTGGCAGTCGCCCCGCCAACCCCGCCCGCATGTCATTGCCGCTAGGCTGCTGGTACAAGCTCAACCCGAACTCCGGCAATACCGCCAACAGGTAATCGAAGATATCCCCCTGGATCCGCTCATACTCCGCCCACACCGTGGTCGTGGTGAAGCAGTAGATCTCCAGCGGCACGCCTTCGGCGGTAGTCTGCATCTGGCGAACCATGCAAGTCATGCCTTGATGCACGTTGGGGTGGTTCTTCAGGTAAGCCAGGGCAAAGGCGCGGAAGGTGCCGATGTTGGTCAGCTTGCGCCGGTTGGCGGACAGCTCGGCCACCGGCCCCAGGGCTTCGTTCCAGGTTTGCAGTTCCTGGCGCTTGCTGGCCAGGTAGTCGCCCAGCAGGCGCACCTGGGTGAGGCGCTGCTCCTCTTCGCGGGTGAGGAAGCGCACACCCGCGGCGTCGATGAACAGGCTGCGCTTGATGCGCCGGCCACCCGACTGCTGCATGCCGCGGTAGTTGCGGAACGACTCGCTCATCAAGCGCCAGGTCGGGATCGAGACGATGGTCTTGTCGAAGTTCTGCACCTTCACTGTATGCAAGGTGATGTCCACCACGTCACCGTCGGCGCCCACCTGGGGCATTTCGATCCAGTCACCCACATGCAGCATGTCGTTGCTGGTCAGTTGCACGCTGGCCACGAACGACAGCAGCGTGTCCTTGTAGACCAACAGCAGCACCGCCGACATGGCACCCAGGCCCGACAGCAGCAGCAATGGCGAGCGGTCGATCAGGGTGGCGACGATGACGATGGAGGCAAAAATCCACAGCATCATCTTGGCCAGTTGCACATAGCCCTTGATCGAGCGGGTGCGGGCGTGCTCGGTGCGGGCGTAGATGTCGAGCAGGGCATCGAGCAGGCACGACAGGGCCATGGTCATGAACAGCAGGGTGAAGGCCAGGGCGACGTTGCCAAGGAAGTGCTGCGCCGTGTCGGACAGCTCCGGCACCAGTTTCAGGCCAAACTGCAGCACCAGCGACGGTGTGGTCTGGGCCAGCCGGTGCAGGACTTTATTGTGGCGCAGGTCATCCAGCCATTTCAGCGCCTGTTGGCGTGCCAGCAGGCGAGTGCCGTGCAGCATCAGGAAACGCGCCAGGCGGCCGACCACCAGTGAAATCAGCAGCAGGACGGCCAGGCCGATGGCGGCGTGGAGCATGGGATGTTGGTCGAGGGTGCCCCAGAGGTCGAGGGAGTCACGCCAGATTCGTTGGATATCCATGGGGTTGTGAGCGGTCTGTATTGCCAAACGAAGCGCCATTAGAGCGCGGAAGCCGATAAAGTTGCCAAAAGAAATTCGGCTATGGCGGCAGAAAACGTTACCCTATGCAACTGAATTTCCCGCACTTGCCTGAGGTTACCTCCGTGTTTTCCCAATTCGCCCTGCACGAACGCCTGCTTAAAGCCGTGGCCGAGCTTAAATTTGTCGAGCCGACCCCGGTGCAGGCAGCGGCCATCCCCCTGGCCCTGCAAGGGCGTGACTTGCGTGTGACCGCGCAGACCGGCAGCGGCAAGACCGCGGCATTCGTCCTGCCGATGCTCAACCGCCTGGTCGACCTGAGCGGCCCACGCGTGGAAATCCGCGCGCTGATCCTGCTGCCTACGCGCGAGCTGGCGCAGCAGACCCTCAAGCAGGTGCAGCTGTTCTCCCAGTTCACCTACATCAAGGCTGGCCTGGTCACCGGCGGTGAAGATTTCAAGGAACAGGCCGCCATGCTGCGCAAGGTGCCGGACGTGCTGATCGGCACCCCGGGCCGTCTGCTCGAACAGCTCAATGCCGGCAACCTGGACCTGTCCCATGTCAAAGTGATGATCCTCGACGAAGCCGACCGCATGCTCGACATGGGCTTTGCCGAAGACATGGAGCGCCTGTGCAAGGAGTGCGAGAACCGCGAGCAGACCCTGCTGTTCTCCGCCACCACCGGTGGCGCGGCATTGCGCGACATCATCGGCAAGGTGTTGAAAGACCCTGAGCACCTGATGCTCAACAGCGTCTCGCAACTGGCCGAGGGCACGCGTCAGCAGATCATCATGGCTGACCACGACCAGCACAAAGAGAAGATCGTCCAGTGGTTGCTCGAAAACGAGACCTACCAGAAGGCGATCATCTTCACCAACACCCGTGCCCTGGCAGACCGCATCTATGGTCACCTGGTGGCCAAGGACGTCAAGGTCTTCGTACTGCACGGTGAAAAGGACCAGAAAGACCGCAAGCTGGCCATCGACCGCTTCAAGCAGGGCAGCTCCAAGGTGCTGGTGGCGACCGACGTGGCGGCCCGTGGCCTGGACATCGACGGCCTGGACCTGGTGATCAACTTCGACATGCCGCGCAGTGGCGACGAGTACGTGCACCGCATTGGCCGTACCGGCCGTGCCGGGGGCGAAGGCCTGGCCATCTCGTTGATCACCCACAACGACTGGAACTTGATGTCGAGCATCGAACGCTACCTCAAGCAGCAGTTCGAGCGCCGGGTTATCAAGGAAGTCAAAGGTACCTACAACGGGCCGAAAAAGGTCAAGGCCTCGGGCAAGGCTGCCGGGACCAAGAAGAAAAAGGTCGAGAAGAAGTCGGGTGACAAGAAGGCTGCCGCCAAGCGCAAGCCAACCGCCAAGCCAAAGGCCAACGCGCCACTGGCCAGTTCCGACGGCATGGCTCCGCTGAGAAAGCGTCAGCCTGCAGCTGAGTAAATCGACTTGTGCCCTATCGTCGGCTTGCCGGCGATAGGGCTTCACAACCTCGCATCAGTCAGCTTTTTTCTCAGCTGTCTTCAGTTCCTTGATCCGTGTATCGATCAACTGGCATTTGTCGGGCAAGTCCTTGCTCGCCGTCCCTAGCTCCATCCCTTGGAGCTCATCATTGATTTCCTTGGCCTTTTGCGGGTTTTGCTCAGTGAGCTGGCTGACCAGGCCGGCCAGTTCTTCACGCTTCTGCGTGGCCTCTTCCGGTGTGCAGGCCCAGGCGGGTAGGGCGCAGAGCAGGGCGGTGGCGCAGGCAATGCTTAGCAGCGGTTTCATCCTTCTTACCTCTCGCGTCGGCTATGCCTGATGGAGCGTGCTGGCCGCTGGTAAGTTCAGCGTCTGCGACAGGTGGCCTGCAACTGCGTAATGGCTACCGATTTACGCGGTTTCCTGTTTGGCAGTAGTCCCTTTCTGAATCGCTCTCAAACAGCCAAGGCACCCTTGATGAGGGCTGTGCCATATCGCTAGTCTTGGCCGAAAAGAGGGGGTATCGTATGTACAGCTGTAAATACAGGGCATCCCATGTTCTTTGAGTGGGACGAAGCCAAAAATGAAATCAACATCCGTAAACACGGTATCGACTTCGCAGATGTACCGGACATGTTCAATCATCCTATGCTGGCGCGACAGGATGAAGACGTGGCATGCGGTGAAGAGCGCTGGGTGTGCCTGGGCTGGCTCAAGGCTTTGATAGGCGTTGTTGTGTATACGGAGAAGCGGGGCGAGGTAATACGCATCATCTCTGCCCGCAAAGCCACCAAATGGGAGGCCAAACACTATGACCAAAACTTCGAGAACTGATTGGGGCCGTTTGGCTCGGCAGGAAGACAAGGACATCGACACGTCTGATATCGCCGAGCTGGATCAGGACTTCTTTCGCCAGGCCGAATTGCGGGTCCCCGCCAAGCAGACCGTGACCATTCGCCTGGACTCTGATGTCCTCGCCTGGTTCAAGGAGCAGGGGGCTGGGTATCAGACCCGTATCAATCAGTTGTTGCGCCAATACATGCAGGCTCAGCAAAGACAGCGCTGATATCTTTCTGAACGCAGCCGCGCTCCGGCAGGTCCACCCTGTGTACCCCTACCGTCCACAGCAGGAGCCTGCCGCCATGAGCATCACCTACGACTGGGACCTGATCGAGCGCTTGCTGCATGAAGCCCAGAACAGCGCCGGTCACAGCTTCACGCCACGCCCCTATGCCGAGCAGCATGCCGCAGCGTTGGCCGCCAAAGGCCAGCCGGTGGGCGACCTTGACCACCTGAAGACCCGCGCTTGCGAGTATGAAAAGCTGCTTTTCGAGCGCGGCTTCATCGAAACCCGGCCCGCAGAAGACGGTGGCAACGGTGAAAACTTTGTCCTTACCGAGCGCGGATCACGCCTGTTGAGCCTGATCGACAGCAGCATCCCTGGCTTCGAGCACCCCCGCCAAGTGCTTGAAGAGCAGGAAGACGCGCTGGATGAGGCAACCTTTGAGCAGGTGTCCTCCAAGGCGCAGATTGCTTGAGGTCGTTTTGAGGGTGGCACGGGTGGCCAAGGAAAACCGATAATCGGTAATTCTTGATGACTGCCGAGTTGACGCCCATGCCATTGACTACCCCTAAGGCCCGCTCATGAGCGCGGCCCGGAAGAACCCCGACGCCTTTGCTTTCCAGGTCATGCTGGGGCTGTGCCTGATCTGGGGCTGCCAGCAGGTGCTGATCAAGACGGCCGCCGTCGACATCGCACCGGTGATGCAGGCCGCCCTGCGTAACTGCATCGCTGCAGTGCTTGTGGGCCTGATGATCTGCTGGCGCGGTGGTTGGGAGCAGGTGGGCACTACCTGGCGCGCCGGGTTGTTGGCCGGCGGGCTGTTCGGCGTGGAGTTTCTGTTCATCGCCGAGGGGCTGAAGCTGACGTCGGCAGCGCACATGTCTGTGTTCCTGTATACGGCACCCGTGTTTACTGCCTTGGGCCTGCACTTCATGCTGCCCAGCGAGCGGCTGCGCCTGCTGCAGTGGTTGGGGATCTTGCTGGCGTTCGGGGGGATCGCCACGGCATTTGCCGGCGGTATGTCGTTCGAGCAGATGGACAGCCGCACCTTGCTGGGCGATGCCTTCGGCGTCGTGGCAGGGTTGGCCTGGGGCGCGACGACGGTGGTGGTGCGCTGTTCGCGATTGTCGGAAGCGCCAGCGACCTTGACCTTGTTCTATCAGCTGGCCGTCGGTTTTGCCGGGTTGCTGCTGATTGCCTTGCTCAGTGGCCAGATCGGGGCGGTGTCGCTGACGCCGTTGGCCATTGGCAGTGTGCTGTTCCAAGGGATCGTGGTGTCGTTTGTCAGCTATCTGACCTGGTTCTGGCTATTGCGCAAATACCTGGCGTCGAACCTGGCTGTGTTTTCGTTCATCACGCCGTTGTTCGGCGTGACGTTCGGAGTGCTGCTGCTGGATGAGCCACTGAGCGTGAACTTCGTACTCGGCGCAGTGATGGTTTTGCTTGGGGTGGTGCTGGTGAGTGCCGAGCCCTGGGTAAAGCAGCAATTGCGTAAGTGGGTGGGGTGATGGTTGCACCTACACCGAGCGCGCATCCGCCGAGTGTTGGGCAGGGCAGGTGCGATGGGCTTGGGCGCCAGCCAGCACCAGCAGCCCGGCCATTGCCAGACCACTGGCGGCCAGCAGCAATGCGGGCTGCAAACTCCCCGTGTAGTGGTTGCTGACGGCCGCCAGCAACGGCCCGCTCAGTTGCCCGAGCGCAAAGCACGCAGTAAGCAGCCCGGCATTACGCTGCGTCGCCTGCGGCGCCAGCTCCCGCGAACGCTGCATCACCAGCTGCATGCAGGCCAGGAACGGCGCACCGCACAGCACCACGCCCAAGGCCAGGCCAAGGCCGCCGCCCCACAAGCAAGCCAGCACGCCCAGCCCTTGCAGCCATAGGGTGGCGGTCAGCCAGGCAGAGGTCCGGCCGCCCCGGCGCAGGCTCACCAGCACCACGCCCAGCGCTGCCGCCACGCCAAACGCAGGCCAGAACAGGTCGGCCAGCCATTGTCCCTGAAACTGCTGGTTGGCCATCTGTGACAAGAAGGTGGCCGGCAGGATGTAACCGACGCCGTACAAGGCATATACCAGCCCAAGGCGCCCAATACCGGCACCGTGCCTTGTACCTGGCTGCACAGTGGCCGGGATCACTGCCGGCGCCTGCGGCCGTGGCAACCAAGGCCTTACTGCCAGCAGCATTAGCAGCGCGGCGGTGGCATAGATCAGCCAGAGCGCAGCCGATCCCAGCCCCAGCACATGCGCACCCAGCGCCAACAGTCCGCTAACGGCGATACCCACCCCGGGCCCTGCGAACACCAGCGCGCCCAGGCGCTGGCGCTGGTGTGCATTGGCGACCTGCTGGCTGAGGCTGGTGATCATCACCAGTACCCAGGCGCTGGCCACGCCAGTGCCGAAACGCAGCAGCAGGTGGCTCCAGAAGCCATCGGCGGCCCCAGAGGCCAGGGTCAACAGCACGCACAGCCACAGCCCGCCATGCAGGCGCAGGCGCACCTGGACAGGGGTGCGGGCGAACATGGCATCCACTGCACCCAGGAAGTAGCCCAGGTAATTGGCTGCTGCGACCAACCCGGCGGCCGTGAGGTCGAACTGGCCTTCAGCGATCAATTGCGGCAGTTGCGGGGTCAGGGCAAAGCGGCCTATGCCCATGGCCATCATCAGCGCCACGGCGCTGGCCAGCAGTTGTATGAGCGGTGACATGGAAGGACTCCTGCACGGGGTAAGCGATGGCTGGCAGGTTAAGGGGCTTTTATCTTCAATAAAATTGAATAATGATGATGAAGTTGTTCTGTTTTGGAGAATGGTATGGAGTTCAGCCAACTGCGCATCTTCCAGGCGGTTGCCGAGGAAGGCTCGGTGACCCGCGCCGCCGAGCGCTTGCATCGAGTGCCCTCGAACCTGTCGACGCGCCTGCGCCAGCTCGAAGACCAACTGGGCGTCGAGCTGTTTTTGCGCGAGCGCCAGCGCCTGCAGCTGTCACCTGCGGGCAAGGTGTTGCTGGACTACGCCAATCGCCTGTCGGCCCTGCGTGACGAGGCGATGGCGGCCGTGCAGGGTGGCCAGCCGGCCGGGGAGTTTGTGCTGGGCACCATGTACAGCACTGCAGCGACCCACCTGCCGGCCTTGTTGGCGCGTTACCACCAGGCGTACCCGGCGGTGAACCTGCAGGTGCGCGCGGCGCCCAGCGGCGAGTTGTTCGAGGGTTTGCTCAGCCATGGCCTGGACGCGGCCCTGGTGGATGGCCCGCCGAGCCTGGCCGGGCTGGATGGCGTGCCACTGTGCGAAGAGCAACTGGTGTTGATCACCAGCCCTGAGCACCCGCCCGTGCACACGGCAAAAGACGTGGCAGGCAAGGCGGTGTTCACCTTCCGCCAGGGCTGCTCGTACCGCATGCGCCTTGAAGCTTGGTATGCCCACGCGCATACGCCGATGGGGCGGGTGATGGAGATCGAGTCCTACCAGAGCATGCTGGCCTGCGTCATCGCCGGCGCCGGCGTGGCGATGATGGCGCAGTCCATGCTCGACAGCCTGCCAGGGCGTGACCGGGTGCGGGTTCATCGCCTGCAGGCGCCGTTTGATCAGGCGGTGACTTGGTTGATGTGGCGCCAGGGGATGCGAGGGGCGAATTTGCAGGCGTGGATCGATCTGCAACAAAGCGAAACGATTAGCCAGTCGTCGGAATGCGGCGTTTCCCCTTGATCCGCGTCAAAATGGCCCCTATCTCTAGGAACAGATACATGCGCAATACAGGACATCGGGCTATGATCTGTATGAAACATGACTGGATTGATTGACCGTGAGGCTGACCCGTCAAAGGGGGCACTATGAAGAAACCACTGTTCAACTGGCTCCACGACTTGGCTGTCGCACTGGGGCTGATACCACCACCCTTGCAGCCGGTGCCGATCCCGACTGACGAAGAGCAGCGCAAGCGCCAGCCGCGTCGTCGCTGAAATGAAAAAGGCCGCCGCATCATGGCTGATGCGGCGGCCTTTTTGTTGCTGGGTGTTATCTAGGCGCGTATCGGCTATCAGGCCAGCTTCATCGCTGCCACCGATTTACGCGTCATCAGGCTGATCCCCACAAAGCTCACCAGGCCGATCGTCAGGCTGTAGTAGATCGGCGTGTTGGCTTCCAACCCATCCTTGAACATGAACAACAGCGCGGTGGCGAAGCCCAGCGACATGCTGGCGATTGCGCCTGCGGTGGTTGCGCGCTTCCAGAAGATCGCACCGATCAGCGGGATCAGCATGCCGCCGACCAGCAGGTTGTAGGCCAGGGTCAGGGCGTTGATCACATCGTTCACCACCAGGGCGATACCCAGCACCACAAGGCCGGTGAGCAAGGTGAACAGGCGGCTGATGCCCAGGCTCGATTGCTTGCCGCCACGCAGCTTGGGCAGCAGGTCTTCGGTCAGGGTGGTGGACGCGGCCAGCAGGCCGGCGCTGGCGGTGGACATCATGGCTGCCAGGGCCGCCGCCATCAGCAGGCCGCGGATGCCATCGGGCAGGGTGCTCTTGATCATCTCGGCAAAGGCATTGTTCGGGTTGGCCAGGTCTGGCATCAGCACGTGTGCAGCCATGCCGATCAGGGCGCAAGCCAGGCCGTACACCACGCAGTACACACCTGCGGTGGTACCGGCGCGCTGGCAGACCTTCTCGTCACGGGCGGTGAACACCCGCTGCCAGATGTCCTGGCCGATGAGGATGCCGAAGAAGTAGATCAGGAAGTAGGTGATGATGGTGTCCCAGCCGATGCTGGTCAGCTGGAAGCTAGACGCTGGCAGCTTGGCCACCAGGCTGTCCCAGCCGCCGGCCTTGTACAGGCAGACTGGCAGCAGGATGAACATCAGGCCGACGGTCTTGATGACGAACTGGACGATGTCGGTCAGGGTCAGCGACCACATGCCGCCGATGGTCGAGTACAGCACCACCACGCCACCGCCGAGCAGCAACGACATCCAGAACGGCAATTCCAGCAGCACCTGCAGCACGGTTGCCATGGCCAGGGTCGAGGTGACGCCGATCATCAGCGCATAGGCCAGCATGATCGCTGCACTGGCCTGGCGTGCCATAGGGTTGTACCGACGCTCCAGCACCTGGGTCACGGTGAAGATGCGCAGGCGCAGCAGCGGTTTGGCGAGGAACAGGTTGAGGGCGATGATGCCCAGGCCCAGCGCAGCGCACAGCCAGAAGCCCGAAATGCCGTGGACATAGCCCAGGCGCACGGTGCCGACGGTGGACGCGCCGCCCAGCACGGTGGTGGCCATGGTGCCCATGTACAGGGTGGGGCCGAGGTTGCGTCCGGCCACCAGGTAGTCTTCGTGGGTTTTCGCACGCCGCATGCCATACCAGCCAAGCCCGAGCATGCCGGCGGTATAGATCATTACAACAATGATGTCCAAGGCCATTGGGAGTCTCCCGATTATCTTTATTATGGCGAGATCGACCGCCCGGGCACCTTACGGCGCCTGGCGGTCTTGTCTTGTGTTGACGGGCCTCAATGGCCCTCCCTCATGGCTCCTGCCAGGGTATAGCGGGTATCGCGGTTGGCGCGGCGCAGGCCTGGTTCAGCGACGCACCACGCCGGGTAGCACGCAGAGCATTTCGAACAGCAGGTTGGCGCCGAGCAGCGAGGTGTTACCGGTGGTGTCGTAAGGCGGGGAGACTTCGACAAGGTCACAGCCGATCAGGTCCAGGCCGTGGCAGCCGCGAATGATCTCCATAGCCTGGATCGTGGTCAAGCCCCCAATTTCCGGCGTGCCGGTGCCCGGTGCCCAGGCAGGGTCGATGCCGTCGATATCGAACGACAGGTAAACCGGGCCACCGCCGACCTTTTCGCGTACTTCGGCCATCAGCGGTTCCAGCGATTTGTGCCAGCATTCCTCGGCCTGGACTACGCGAAAGCCCTGGCGACGGCTCCAGTTGAAGTCGTCGGCGGTATAGCCTTGGGCGCGCAGGCCGATCTGTACCACGCGGTCGCAATCGAGCAGGCCTTCTTCCACAGCGCGGCGGAAGGTGGTGCCGTGGGCGATCTTCTCGCCGAACATGTGGTCGTTGACGTCGGCGTGGGCATCGATATGCACCAGGCCGATCTTGCCGTGCTTTTTATGCAGGGCACGCAGGATTGGCAGGGTGATGGTGTGGTCGCCACCCAGGGTCATCGGGATGACGTTGTGCTCGACGATCTCGTCGTAGGCTTCTTCGATGATGCGCACGGCGTCGAGCAGGTTGAAGGTGTTGATGGCCACGTCACCGATGTCGGCTACCGACAGCGAGTCGAACGGCGCAGCACCGGTGGCCATGTTGTACGGGCGGATCATCACCGATTCGGCGCGGATCTGCCGTGGGCCGAAGCGGGTGCCGGAGCGCAGGGAGGTGCCGATGTCCAGCGGCACGCCGATGAACGCGGCGTCCAGGCCGGCGGCGCTTTGCAGGTGGGGGAGGCGGAGCATGGTGGCGATGCCGCCGAAACGCGGCATTTCGTTGCCGCCCAGTGGTTGGTGGAGAGTCTTGTCCACGGTGGGCCTCATCAGTCGGTCGATTGTTGTGTTTGTTCGAACCTGTGCCGCGGCGCGCCTGTTTGCTTTGGTTGTGCCGGCGGGCAGGACATTTCGGCCGAGTTTGCGCAAGGTAGTGCCCGGGAAGAATCGCTACCGGCAAATACTTACTTCAGGAATTTCTGAACTAATGCCAGCGCAACCGGTTAGACTTCCCGCCATTAACTTTGCGGAACCGTTGCACCATGGCCTCGACCCTGCCCGATCTGAAACTGCTGCGCATCTTCGTCAGCGTGGTGCGCCACCAGGGCTTCGCCAACGCCCAGCGCGAGCTGAACCTGTCGACGTCGGCCATCAGCACCTACATGAGCCAGCTGGAGGGCGGGCTGGGGATTGTCCTGTGTCACCGTGGGCGCGGCGGTTTCAGCCTGACCAGCAAAGGTGAACTGTTCCACCAGGAGAGCCTGCGCCTGCTGGCCGAGCTGGATGGCTTCGAGCAATATGCCGCGGCGCTCAAGGGCGAGCTGCGGGGCACGCTCAACCTGGGGGTGATCGACTCGACCGTGGGTGACCGCGCGCTGCCGCTGGCCGAAGCCATCGGTGCCTATAGCCAGGAGCACCCGGGGGTTCACCTGCACCTGTCGGTGTCCAGCCCCTACGAGCTGCAATTGGGGGTGCAGGACAACCGCCTCGACCTGGCCATCGGGGCGTTTTCGTCGCGCATGAGTGGCCTGGTCTATCAGCCCCTGTACCGTGAGCAGCACTGGCTGTACTGCAGCAGCCGCCACCCGTTGTTCGCCGAGCGGCGCATCCCCGAGCAGGTGGTGACCCAGCAGCGCATGGTCGGGCGCGGCTACTGGAGCCAGGCAGAACTGGCCCGGCACGGCTTCAAGCACAGCGCGGCGACCGTGGAGAGCATGGAGGCGCAGCTGATTCTGATCCTGTCGGGTGCCTACATCGGCTACCTGCCAGAGCACTACGCCCAGGCATGGGTGGACAAGGGCGACCTGCGCGTCTTGTCGCCGTCTACCTTCGGCTATCAGGCGCCATTTTCGCTGATCGTTCGCCGCGGCCGTAGCCGCGAACCGTTGATTCAGACCTTCCGCGACCTGCTTAAAAGCCAACTCAACGTCGGCTGATGCACAGTGTGTTCATGCATTCCGTCGGGACGGGCTCAATTCCTACAAAACTGGACCGCTAACCTGATAGCGCTCTGCTAAATATCAACTTGCGCTGATGATTTCCCCCTCTTCATCCTGCAAGGATCGCCCGAGATGCGCATGAATTTGCCCGTCACTGAGCACGAAAGAACCTTCTCCAGCGATCAACGCCTGATCTCCACGACGGATCTCAACAGTCGCATCACCTACTGCAATGACGCCTTCGTGGCGATCAGCGGGTTCACCTACGACGAACTGGTCGGCCAGCCCCACAACCTGGTGCGTCACCCCGACATGCCCCCGGCCGTCTTCGGCCACATGTGGGACACCATCAAGCAAGGCAAACCCTGGATGGGCGTGGTCAAGAACCGCGCCAAAAACGGCGATTACTACTGGGTCAGCGCCTACGTCACCCCGGTGTATGAGCAAGGGCGGGTCAGCGGCTACGAGTCGGTACGCTCGGTGCCGACGCGCGAGCAGATTCGCCGTGCCGAAGCGCTTTACGCGCGCCTGCGTGCCGGCCGCTCAGCGGTACCCTGGGCCGCGCGGCTAGGGCATCAGCTGGGCCACGGCTGGCCGCTGATTGGCGCAGGCCTGCTGTCGGCCGCAGGTTATCTGTGGTTGCCGCCGTATGCGGCGCTGGGGGTATTGATGGCCAGCCTGCTGCTGGCCTGGTACCTGATCGAGCACCGGCAGAACCAGGCCATCCGGCGCACCCTGGACGAGCACCCGAAAGCCTTCACCAGCCCGTTGGTGGCGTTGACCTACAGCGACAACCCGGGGCTGCAAGGCCAGCTGGACCTGGCCATCATCAGTGAAGAGGCGCGCTTGCAAACCGCCTTGACCCGCCTGGTGGATGCCGGAGTCGGGGTCAAGTCACGTGCGGCGCAGTCGGCCGACCTGTCAGACGCCCAGGCGCAGATGCTTGACCGCCAGCGCAGCGAAACCGACCAGTCCGCCACGGCGATCGCGCAGATGGCGGCGACCATCCAGGAGGTCACCCACAACGTGCAAAGCACCGCCCATGCCGCAGGCGATGCCGACCAGTTGGCCCAGCATGGCAGCGAGTTGGCCCAGCAGAGCCTGAAGGCGATGGGGAGCATGAGCGATGCGGTGAATGATATCGGCCAGGCAGTCAATGCGCTGGCCGAGCAGACCCAGTCGATTGGCAGCGTGGTCGACACGATCACTTCGATTGCCGACCAGACCAACCTGCTGGCGCTCAATGCCGCCATCGAGGCCGCGCGGGCCGGTGAGCAGGGGCGCGGGTTTGCCGTGGTGGCTGATGAGGTGCGTTCGTTGGCCCAGCGCACCCGTGCCTCGACCGAAGAGATTCATCAGATCATCGCCTCGTTGCGGGTGGGGGCAGAGCGGGCAGTGAGTACCGCCACCCGCGGCGAGCAGATTTCGCGCGACAGCGTGCACAGTGTCGAGGCGGTGCAAGTGGCGTTGGCCGGTATCGCCCAGGCGGTCAGCCGCATTACCGGCATGAGCCAGCAGATGGCGACGGCTTCGGAGCAGCAAAGTCATGTTGCCGAGGATATCAACCAGCAGATCGTGAGGATTGCACACCTGTGTGATCAGAGCGCGGGGCAGGCCAGGCAGGGTGCGCAAATCAGCCAGGACCTGGAGCGTATGGCCGAATACCTGCACAGCCTGGCTGAGCGCTTCAACCGCTGAGGCAGGGGATTTCGAACAAGCTGTGGCACACTGCGCCCGGTAAGGAGAGCCCTATGCCCAGACCCCGCTGCGAGCGCTGCCAGCGCCCGCTTGACCACTGCCTATGCCCACTGATCCCCTCGCTCGCCAGCCGCACCCGTATCGTCCTGCTGCAGCACCCCAGTGAAACCGCCCATGCCCTGAATACCGCGCGCCTGGCGGCCCTGGGGCTGAATAATGCCGAGCTGCGGCTCGGGGAGGTGTTCGATGGCCTGGATGAGCTGCTTGCCACGCCCGGTTACCGTGCCGCGTTGCTGTTCCCGGGCGATCAAGCCCAGGTGCTGACGGCTTATACCGAAGTGGATGACCAGCCGTTGCTGTTGATCGTACCCGACGGTACCTGGCGCAAGGCCCGCAAGCTGCTGTACCTGAACCCAATGCTTGCGGCATTGCCGCGGGTGACGCTGGGCGCGGTTGCGCCTTCGCGCTACCGGCTGCGCAAGGCGCCGGAGGCGGGGGCGTTGTCGACCCTGGAGGCGGTGGTCGAGGCGCTGAACGTGCTGGAGCAGCCAGTCAGCTTTGACGCGCTGCTCAAACCGTTCGACGCGCTGATCGAGGGGCAGATAAAGGCCATGGGCGCCGAGACCTTCCAGCGCAATCACGGCCCTTCATAGGCGCTCTGAGGCTTGCGCTCAGCGCATGTCAGGCAGCCTGGCTTCGGTCTTCACCTCATTGCTGGCAATGGCTTCCGGCGGCAGCGAGATACGTTGCTTGCTCAGCAGCTCACCCATGGTTGCCAGTACCCGGTACATCGAAAACTCCTCGGTGTAGCGCACTTCGGTGTAACGGCGGTCGGCGTTGTACAGCTCGTTCTCACTGTCGAGCACGTCGAGCAGGGTACGCTGGCCAAGGCCGAACTGGTCCTGGTAGGCAGCACGTACACGTTTGGTGGTCTCGGCGTATTCACGCGCGGTCGGGGTCTGCTTGCGCGCGTTGTTCATGGCGTTCCAGGCCAGGCTCAGGTTCTCGGTCAGCTCGCGCAGGGCGTTGTTGCGAATGTCCAGTGCCTGGTTGATCTTGTGGGCATCGGACTGCAGGCGGGCCTTGTCGCTGCCGCCGCGGAACACGTTGTAGTTGAGCTCGACACCGGCCTGCCAGTCGTTGTTGCTGTGGCCTTTCTCGCCGCCGAGGTTGTTGTTGGCGCCGGTGGCCAGTATTGCGTCCAGGCGTGGGTAGAAGGTCGACTTGGCCACTTCGTACTGCTGCTCGGCAGCATTGACGTCGGCCTGGGCAGACTTGATGTACGGGTTGTTCTGGCGCATGCCTTCACGGGCATCGTCGAGGGTGCCGGGGATCTCCACCTTGATCGATTGCGGCCCCTCCAGTTCATCGGGCTGTCGGCCGATGACGCTGAAGAAGTTGGCCTCGGCATCGGCCAGGTCGACTTCGGCGGTGTCCAGGTTGTTTTCTGCCAGTGCACGACGGGCGCGGGACTGATCGAGGTCGGCGGTGCTGCCGACGCCGCGCTCGGTGCGCAGGCCGATCTGATCGTTGACCCGCAGGTGCGCTTGCAGGTTGTTCTTGGCCAGCGTCACCAGCTCACGGCGCTTGAGTACTTCCAGGTACACCTCTACCGCGCGCAGGGCAACATCCTGGGCGACAGCCTGGGTGTAGTAGGCGCGCGAGGTGGCGACCGCCTCGGTGCGGCCTACTTCGTTCGAAGTGTTGAAGCCGTCGAACAGCATCTGGCGCAGGCGCAGTTCCGACTGGGTGTAGCTGAGGGTGGCCTTGTCGTGGCTGCGCGTACCGTCGGCATTGGTGCCGCGGGTGTTGAGGTTGTCCGAACGCTGACGACCATAACCTGCAACCAGGTCCACGGAAGGGTAGTAGCCGCCACGCGCGAATTTCACGTCTTCATCAGCGGACAGCTTGCTGTTGCGGTTGGAGCTGATCTGCGGATGGTAATCCACGGCGCTCTGGACAGCCTCGGTAATCGACATCGCCTGTACGTTGGCACACGCCATGGCCAACAGTAATGCACTGGTGATGGGGTTCAAAACGCGCATGGGTACCTCTCCCTGATCCTAAAATAAGTCCTGCTTGTCGCCAAAAAAATGACGATATAGTTATCCTGCAAATCGTGTCAGGTTTTTAACAACAGAGCTAAGAACATTCAATCAAAGTCGTAAGAAGATTTTCTCATAACCATTACTGTTATTTGACTTATATGGTCTAAGAGGGGCTGGGCGCTGATCCACAGCAGCGAAATTGAAAGCTGCTGAAAGTCTCGTTTTTCAAGGTTTACAGAGAGTTCCAGAACTTTTGTAGCTAAAAAAAAGCCTGGATAGGCGAAATAGATATTTGGCGACAAAAAATTGACTATCTGTGCTTTTCGACAGCCACGGCACGCCCTGCGAGGGTGCCTTTACTGGCGCGCCGCGTTCAGCGTGGTCTGTGCAGGGTCTTCTGCTTGAGGATATACAGGCTCACCAGTACCGCACTGGTGAGCATGAAGGCGCGTGCCCAGAACAGCGGTACCAGGTAGCACGACAGGCCGATGCTGGCCCACATCAGGCCGATGGCGTATACCTTGCCTTTGAGGGGGATGCCTTCGCCACTGAGGTAATCGCGGATCCACGGCCCGAGCTTCGGGTGATGGACCAGCCAGTGATGAAAGCGCGGCGAGCTGCGGGCAAAGCAGGCTGCCGCCAGTAGCAGAAAAGGGGTGGTGGGCAACACCGGCAGGAATATCCCCAGCACCCCCAGCGCGACGCTGAGCCAGCCGATGGCCAGCAGCAGGTAGCGCACAGCCGACTCAGTGGTGGCGTGGCTTGAGCAGCGCCGGCTTCTCGTCAGGGGCGTGCAGCAGCAGGAACAGCGCGCTCAGTGCCTCTGGGATCTGCACGATCATGTCGTCCTGCAGGTTGGCATTGCTGGCGATGTCGGCAAACTCTGGCTGTTCGTCGAACAGGCCCGAACCGACCATGATCGGCAGCAGCATCTCGCTGACTTCTTCCTCGGCGCTCTCGAACCAGGCCTCTTCACGCAGGAACACGCCCTCCATGAAACCGATGCACCAGCCGCGCAGGTCGGAATCGTCCGGCTCGTCGGTCAGGTCCAGGTCGCATGGCAGGTCGAACTCTTCGTCGCTGGCCAGTTGGCGGGCGATGTGAGCTTTGAGCGCCACCAGGGTCGCTTCGATCTCGGTGCGCTGGGCATCGCTGGCGTAGTGCGGCTCTTCGGCGAACAGGGCGTCGATCCACTCGCGCTCGGGAACGTCCTCGGCATTGATTGAAAGTGCCGTGAGGTAGCCGTGGGCGGCGACGTAGTCCAGCGCTTCTTCGTGCAGCTCGTCGGCGTCGAGGAAGGCTTGCAGGCGGGTGAGTTGCTCGGCGAAGGACATTACAGGGCTACCTTGGGGAATAAACGATAACGAATTCTAGCATCTTGCGGCGAAAGCAGGGCAAAGGGAACGTCTGTCACCACAGCCTCCTGCGGGGGTTGGCACTGGGGTATAATCCGCGATTTTTCATCCAGGGGCGGGCTGTTGCGGCCGTCTGGCAAAAACCGCTTACGCATTCGGCGTGTGCGGGGCGGGTTTTTCGTCCAGCCTGTATCCAGGATGGTACGGCGATTTGTGGAGTTGCACATGCTCGAACAGGCTCAGCGCGTTCTCAAGGATATCTTCGGCTACGACAGTTTCCGTGGGCGCCAGGCAGCAATCATCGAATGCGTGGCCAACGGCGGCGATGCGCTGGTACTGATGCCCACCGGCGGCGGCAAGTCGCTGTGTTTCCAGGTGCCTGGGCTGTTGCGCCCCGGCCTCACGGTGGTGGTTTCGCCGCTGATCGCGCTGATGGACGACCAGGTCGCCACGCTCGATGAGCTTGGGGTGGCTGCGGCCGCGCTGAACTCCACCCTGAACGCCGAGCAGCAACGTGAGCTGGCCGGGCGCATGCGCCGCGGTGAGCTGAAGATGCTGTACCTGGCGCCCGAGCGCCTGGTGCAGCCGCGCATGCTCGATTTCTTGCGCGAGCTGGACGTCTCGCTGTTCGCCATCGACGAGGCCCACTGCGTGTCGCAATGGGGCCATGACTTCCGCCCGGAATACCTGCAGCTGGGCCAGTTGGCCGAGCTGTTCCCGCATGTGCCGCGCATCGCCCTGACCGCCACCGCCGACATGCGCACCCGCGAAGAGATCGTCCAGCGCCTGCACCTGCAGGGCGCCGAGCGTTTCCTTTCCAGTTTCGACCGGCCGAACATCTTCTACCGCATCGTGCCCAAGGAAGCGCCGCGCAAGCAGCTGATGGCCTTCCTCGGCGAGCGTCGTGGCAACGCAGGCATCGTCTACTGCCTGTCGCGCAAGAAGGTCGACGAGACCGCTGCTTTTCTCTGCGATCAAGGCTTCCCGGCGCTGCCTTACCACGCCGGCCTGGCGGCCGAGACGCGGTCTGCCAACCAGCACCGCTTCCTCAACGAGGAAGGGCTGATCATGGTCGCCACCATCGCCTTCGGCATGGGCATCGACAAGCCCAACGTGCGCTTTGTCGCCCACCTCGACCTGCCCAAGTCGCTCGAGGCCTACTACCAGGAAACTGGCCGTGCGGGCCGTGACGGCTTGCCGTCCGATGCCTGGATGGCCTACGGCCTGCAGGACATGGTGATGCTCAAGCAGATGTTGCAAAACTCTGAAGGCGACGAGCGCCACAAGCGCATCGAGCAGCACAAGCTCGATGCCATGCTGGCCTTGTGTGAAGAAACCCGCTGCCGGCGCCAGTCGCTGCTGGCCTACTTCGACGAAACCCTGGAGCAGCCCTGCGGGCATTGCGACAACTGCATCGACCAGGTACAGACCTGGGACGCTACGGAGCCGGCTCGCCAGGCGCTGTCGGCGGTGTTTCGTACCGGCCAGCGCTATGGGGTCGGGCACCTGGTCGATGTGTTGCTGGGCAAGGACACCGAGAAGGTGCGCAATTTCGGCCACGAGAAGCTTTCGGTGTTCGGTGTCGGCAAGTCGCTGGCCGAAGCCGAGTGGCGCTCGTTGTTCCGCCAGTTGGTCGCGCGCGGCCTGGTGGATATCGACCTGGAAGGCTACGGCGGCTTGCGCCTCTCCGACAGCTGCCGGCCGCTGCTGCGCGGCGAGGTGAACCTGCAGCTGCGCCGTGACCTCAAGCCGCAGACCGTGGCCAAGAGCGCCTCTGGCGGCGGCAGCCCGGCCAGCCAGTTGGTGCGTGCCGAAGAGCGCGAGCTGTGGGAAGCACTGCGTACCCTGCGGCGCAAGCTGGCCGAGGAGCACAGTGTGCCGCCTTACGTCATCTTCCCTGATTCGACGCTGCTCGAGATGCTGCGCAGCCAACCGGCCAGCCTCAGCGACATGGCCCAGGTCAGCGGTGTGGGCGCGCGCAAGCTTGAGCGCTATGGCCAGGCGTTCCTTGAGGTGCTCAATAACAGTGGTGGCACTGACGAGGCACCGAAAGTGGTGCTGGACCTGCGTCACGAGCTGGTCAGCCTGGCACGCGCGGGGATGACCCCGGCGCAGATCGCCGGGCAACTCAATTGCAGTGAAAAGAACGTCTACAGCCTGCTGGCCGAGGCGCTCGGCCGCCAGGAGCTGAGCCTTGATCAAGCCATCGACCTGCCAGAAGACTTGCTGGCGGAGGTGCAGGACGCCTTCCTTGACGGGGAGGGCGAACTGCCGCCGGTATCGACCATCGCGCCGCTGTTCGGGTCGCGCATACCTGAAGGTGTGCTGTATTGCGTGCGCGCGGCGTTGGCGGCGGAGTTCGAGCTCTGAGCGCGACAAGGTTCGAGGCCAGACCCGCCAACTGCTGACCTTTGTCATGTTTTTTGACGATTATCGGACACTGGCAAGTGCCCGAGCCTTGCCACGTGGTCCGGGTCATGGTTAGCTGCCTAATAATTAGATCTATCCAATGAGTTGCTTATGCCCCTGACCGACAACCAACACCGCTTCGGCATGCAGCTGGCCCAGATGTCCCGGGGTTGGCGTGCCGAGCTGGATCGCCGCCTGGCCGGGCTCAACCTGTCCCAGGCGCGCTGGCTGGTGTTGCTGCACCTGGCCCGTTTCGAGGAGGCCCCCACTCAGCGTGAATTGGCCCAGAGCGTTGGGGTCGAAGGCCCGACCTTGGCACGCTTGCTCGACAGCCTCGAGGCGCAGGGCCTGGTGCGGCGCCAAGCGGTGCTTGAAGATCGGCGGGCGAAGAAAATCCTGCTGTGCCCACCGGCCAAGCCGCTGATCGAACAGATCGAGACCATTGCCAATGCATTGCGGCTTGAGCTGTTCACCGGCGTGGATGAAGCGGACCTGGAGGTGTGCATGCGCGTGCATGCGAAAATCCTCGGCAACCTCGAAAAGCCCTGATTCCTGGGGGCCGCACAGCGGCCCCACGTTTCAGAACGTATGCCCCAGGTTCAGGTACACCGCCTGCTCATGTGCGCTGTTGGCCCCGTAGCTCAGGTTCAGCGGCCCCAGCGGCGTCTCCATCCCCAGGAAGATGCTAGCGGCATTGATATAGCCACTGTCAAATTCGTTGTCGTTGTTCCACGCCCGGCCACGCTCCAGCGACCCGCCGATATACAGCGGGAAGTCCAGTGGCACGTAGGCCCGTGGGGTCAGGCGGCGGTAATAGACCATGCGCAGCAAGCTGACGTTCTGCCCCGACACCGAGTCCTGGCGGAACCCTGACAGCTCCCGTGCGCCGCCCATCACGAAGCTCGACGTCACCACCTCCGTTTCATCCAGCGTGCGCCCGTAGCGCCCGCCCAGCACCCAGGTGTTCGGGCCACTGCTGATGGCCTTGTCCAGGCTGAACAGCCACTGGCGATAGTCCTCGTCGGAATCGAGCGATTTGTCGTACTTGCGCAAGGTCAGGCCGATGTCTTCGCCACTGTGCGGGAAGTACACGTTGTCGAGGGTGTCGAACGAGTACTTGAGCTCGTAGAAGCCTTCATTGAAGCTGACCTTGGGCAGGTCCTGGTCGCCGATGCGTACTTCGGCTTCGCCCCAGGCCTTGCCCGCACCCAGTCGCACCTCGCCGTAGGTGCCGATCTGCCGGCCCACATTCAGGCCGAAACCGTAGCGCTCCAGGCGGTACTCTGCGACCGGGTCGTTGTCCAGGGTCGCCTCGATGTTGCGCGAGCCCACGTCCAGGTAGGGGGCTATGAAGAAGCGCGAGCCTACGTCCAGTGGTTGGTAGAACTCGCTGTAGAGCTCCTGCTGGTCGCCGATCTGCGCGCGGGTCAACCATTCGGCGCCCAGGCTGTTGATGCCGTTGACCCGGTAGCTGGCGCCGAGGTTGAAGGCACTGTCGCCGCGCAGGTCGTCCGACAGGTTAAGCCCCAGGCGCAGGTAGTCGGTGCCGCCGCGTCTGCCACGGGCATTGATCACCAGCGTGTTGTCGGCGCCCTTGTGCACCACGCGGTATTGCACCCGGTCAAAGTAGTCCAGGCCATACAGCGTGCCCATGTCGGTCTGCAGGCGGTCCAGCTCCAGCGGCGCATTGATCGGCTGGCGGATATAGGAGCGGATCACGTCGTCGCTGACCTTGGAGTCGTTCTCTACCCTGATGGCGGTAATCACCGGGGTGCGTTGGTGCGGCGAGCGGGCAATGGCCAGGCTGCTGTCACCTTCGGGCTGGCGCAACGCCGCCAGACGCGGGTCGAGCAAGCGCGTGGCACGGTAGCCGGCTTCGATCATGTCGTGGGCCCGGCCGAAGTCGGTCACGCCAAACGCGGCCAGCGGTGGTTGGACCAGGATGTCATCACGGTGCAGGCTGGCCAGCTGCTCTTCGGAGTTGCGCCGGGTCATCAGGGTGATCGACTGGTTCAGCACATCGACCACCGTGGCCAGTTGCTTGCGGTCACGCAGTGGCGTGCCGATGTCGACCACGATGGCCAGGTCCACCCCCATGTCGCGGGCCACGTCCAGCGGAATGTTGTCGACCATGCCGCCATCCACCAACAGCCGGCCATCCAGCTCGACCGGGGCGAACACGGCAGGGATCGACATGCTGGCGCGGATTACCTGGGGCAGGTGGCCGCGGCGGAACACCACCTTTTCGCCACTGGCGATGTCGGTGGCCACCGCACGGAAAGGGATCGGCAGCTTGTCGAAGTCGCGGGTGTCGGCGGTGTGGGCCAATTTGCTTTCAAGCAGCAGTGACAGGTTCTGGCCCTGAATCACGCCCAGGGGCAAGCCCAGGCTGCCGTCGTCGCGAAAGCTCAGCTTCTGCTTGACCAGAAAGTCGCGGTCGTCCTGCTTACGGCGGAAGGGGATGTCCTTGCGCGGGGGCGCGTCGGACAGCGCTTGCTGCCAATCCAGGGTGGTGGCCAGCTTTTCCAGTTCTTCGACACTGTAGCCGGAGGCGTACAGCCCGCCGATCACCGCGCCCATGCTGGTGCCGGCGATGGCGTCGATGCGCACGCCCTGTTCCTCCAGGGCCTTGAGCACGCCGATATGGGCCAGGCCACGGGCCGCGCCGCCAGACAGCACCAAGCCGACCTTGGGCCGAGCCTGTTCGGCGGCATGTGCCGTGACAGCAACGAATATCGACAACAAACAGAACAGCAAACGGCGCATCGTGAGTCTCAAACCGTGGGCGAAAGACCGCTAGTATAAGCGGCCCCTTACCTGGAGATGCTTCACCATGGCCATCAGCAAGCCGGAAATCGTCATCATTTATTGCACCCAGTGCCAGTGGTTGCTGCGCGCCGCCTGGTTGGCTCAGGAGCTGCTCAGTACCTTTGCCGACGACCTCGGCCGGGTGGCGTTGGAGCCTGGCACCGGTGGCATCTTCCGCATCACCTGCAATGGCGTGCAGATCTGGGAGCGCAAGGCCGACGGTGGGTTCCCGGAGGCCAAGGTGCTCAAACAGCGGGTACGCGACCAGATCGACCCGCAGCGCGACCTGGGCCACAACGACCGCTGACTACGTACCCTCTGCCAAAGGCCGGGGCTTGGCGGGTTGTTCGGCAGCCAGGCGGCTGGACAGCACGATGGCGAAAATGATCAGCGCGCCCCCCAGCAGCATGCGCACGGTAGGGGTCTCGGCGAACACCGCCCAGGCCACGGCGATGCCATACACCGGCTCCATACCGAACACCACGGCGGCGGTACGCGCCTTGATCACGGCCAGGCTGGCGACGAACAAGCTGTGGGCCACGCCGGTGCAGAAGATGCCGAGCAGGGCGATCCACACCCAGTCCATCGGCGTCACCGCTGCCAGCCCCGACGCCGCGAACGGCAACAGGCAGAGGCTGACCAC
This sequence comes from Pseudomonas sp. NFX1, assembly GCF_051123555.1. NCBI lineage: Bacteria > Pseudomonadati > Pseudomonadota > Gammaproteobacteria > Pseudomonadales > Pseudomonadaceae > Pseudomonas > Pseudomonas sp. NFX1. The sequence continues at coordinate 242,826 of NZ_CP169366.1, forward strand.
CAGGTTTTGCCACAGCGCGGCCTGCACCGCTGGCAAGCGCCCGGAGCCGGCGCGGTTGGTCAGCGACAGCAGCGAGAACAACAGCCCCGACAGCAGCGCCCAGAGCAGGCCCCCAGTAGCTTGGCTGGCCAGGTCGAATGCCGGGGTGACCAGCACCAGGCCGATGCACACCAGCACGACCAGCACGGCTTCGTTGCGGCGGATGCGTTCGCGGAACAGCACCCCTTCGAGGATCACGGTAAAGGCCGGGAAGCTGGCAAAGCCCAGGGTGGCGATGGCCACACCGCCGACCTTGACGGCAATGAAGAAGCTGACCCAGTGACCCGCCAGCAGTACCCCGCCCAGCAGCAAGCGGCGCACATCCGGGCCCGTCAGCCGGTGCCAGCCCTTGCTGGCAAACTGGGCGAACAGCGCCAGGGCGATGACGGCGAAGGCCGCGCGGCCGAAGACGATGATCGCCGGGCTGGCGCTGGCGGCGAGTTTGCCAAACACCCCGGTGAGGCCGAAAAACAGCGCGCCGATGTGCAGGGCGCCTAGGGCAGTGCGGTGGTTCATGGTGGGTCCTTGAGCAAGAGCATGTCAGCACTGGCCCTTCGCGGGGCAAGTGCAGGCACAGTGTAAGTCCTCAGGCCAATACGATCTGTCGCGCGCCTAGCGTCCGTTGTCGCCAGACGCTCGCCGCAAGGCCAACGGTGTACAGCCAAACGCCCGCAGCATCGCCGCCGAAAACGCACTCTGCGAGCTGTACCCCACCTGCGCCGCAATCTCGCCCAACGGCAGCAAGGTCCGCTCCACCAGCTGCCGCGCCTTGAGCAGGCGCCGCTGGCGAATGTAGTCCATCGGCGTCATCGCGCATTCGGCGATAAAACGTGCATGCAGCCGCGCAGTGGACAAGCCGGCCAGGCGCGCCAGGTCGGCCACCTGCAAGGGGTGGGCGGCATGTTGCTCGATATGCGCATCGAAGGCGGCATAAGGCAGGCGCTGGCTGGGCCGGATGCTTGCAGCTGCCGAAGGGTTGAGGCTGGCCAACAGCAGCGCCGCGCCTTGCCGAGCAATCAGCGGGTCGTCGATGGGGCTGGTCGCCAGCCAGTCGACCAGCTGCTGCTGGCGGCTATCCAGGCCCAAGGCAGCGGGGCGATCGAGCAGGCGACGGCTGGCATCGGCATGCTCGCCCAGCTGTTCACGCAACCAGTGCTCGCCGGGCACATCCAGCACCAGGCAGTCGCTGCCAGCATCGCTGGCGCAGGTGTGATGTGCGCCTGCCGGCACCACCATCAGGCCCTGGCGATCAACCCGTGCCCCGTGGCCCTGGACCTCGAAGTGCAAGCGTCCAGCCAAGCCGAACACCAGTTGCGGATGTTCGTGGCTGTGGGTAATCAGGCTGTTCCGGTAATGGCGCAGCGAGAGAATCGGGCCGGTGGTCATGGGGGCGTCCTCGCAGGGCAGGTGCGCATTGTGCCTCATTCAAGGCAGGCCATCACGGGTAACCGTTTTGCCACCGCACTGTCATCTGCACCTGCCAGTCTCCAGCAAACTGCGCCGGAGCCCGCCCATGACCCATGCCGAACTCTCCCGTCCCTCGCGCAAGCAGCGCGTGCGCACCTTATGGATATCCGATGTACATCTGGGCACCCGTGACTGCCAGGCCGAGCATCTGTCGCGGTTTCTCAAGGGCTACCAGGCCGACCGCATCTACCTGGTGGGCGATATCATCGATGGCTGGAAGCTGCGCGGCGGCATCTATTGGCCGCAGGCCCACACCAACGTGATCCGACGCCTGTTGACCATGAGCAAGCGGGGCACCGAGGTGATTTATGTCACCGGCAACCATGACGAATTCCTGCGCCGCTATTCCAAGCTGATGCTGGGCAATATCCAGTTGGTGGACGAGGCCGAGCACCTGACTGTCGATGGCCGACGCCTGCTGGTGATCCATGGCGACCAGTTCGATGTGATTACCCGCTACCACCGCTGGCTGGCGTTTCTGGGGGACCGCGCGTATGAGTTCACCCTGGTGCTCAACCGTTGGCTCAACCATTGGCGTGCCCGTTACGGCTATGGCTACTGGTCGTTGTCGGCCTACCTCAAGCACAAGGTCAAGGGCGCGGTGAACTTCATCAGTGACTTCGAGGCTGCCATTGCCCATGAGTGCACCCGCAGAGGCTTTCATGGGGTTGTTTGCGGGCATATTCATCATGCCGAAATGCGCAAGGTGGGGGAGGTCGAGTACCTCAATTGCGGGGATTGGGTGGAGTCGTGCACGGCGTTGATCGAGCACTGGGATGGCAGTATCCACTTGTATCGGCTGGCGGATGTGCACGCGCAGGGCGCGCAGAAGGTGGCGACGGTGCGCGAATCGGCGTGAGGCTTGAGCGGCATGGGGCGCGCAATGCGGCCCCGGCGATTTACAGGCTGATCTTGCCCAGCAGAATATCGCGGAACATGGCGAAATCACCCATCAGGCTATAGAACGGGTAGGTAAACGTCGCCGGCCGGTTCTTCTCGAAAAAGAAATGCCCGACCCAGGCAAACCCATAGCCGAACAGCGGCACGGCCAGCAACAGCAACCATTTGCCACTGCCGATGGTGTACGCCAGCAGGGCAATTACCAGGCTCGTCCCGACAAAGTGCAGGCGGCGGCACGTGGGGTTGCTGTGCTCGCCCAGGTAGTAGGGGTAGAACTCGGCAAAACTGCGAAACTGCGCTGTGCGGGTCATGGCAGTGCTCCGGGATTAATACTTGTGGATAAGATGCACGGCGTGGAGCCTGAATCGAGTCTAGAGTCATTGGCGGGGCCTACCAGTGACAATAGGCGCCAATTGAGTATCCTTGGGGTTCACCGCAGGAGCGGTCAGCATAAGAAGCCTGTCATGAGTGAAAGAACCACGTCAGCCAGCTGGGCATCAGGGATCGTCAAGGCACTTGAGCTGGAAGGGCTCGACTGCCCGGCCATGTTCAAGCAGCTAGGGCTGGACTTCGCTGCCCTCGATGACCCCGACGCGCGTTTCCCCCAGGACGCCATGACCCGGCTCTGGCAGCTGGCGGTAGAGCTGTCGGGCAACGAAGCCATCGGCCTGAACATGGCGCGGGTGGTGCGCCCGGCGTCGTTCCATGTGGTGGGCTATGCGTTGATGTCCAGCCGCACCCTGGCCGAAGGTTTCGAGCGGCTGGTGCGGTACCAGCGCATCATTGCCGAAAGTTCCGACCTCAGCTTTCGCCTGGGCCCGGAGGGCTATTCGCTGGTTCTGACCGTGCATGGCGACCATCTGCCGCCAACCCGGCACAGCGCCGAAGCGTCGTTGGCGTGTGCGCTGGCGTTGTGCACCTGGCTCAGCGGGCGTGATATTCAGCCACGACGTGTGCTGGTTCAGGGGCCGCAGCCCAGGAACGTCGAACCTTACAAGGTGGCGTTCCACTCACCGCTGGTGTTCGACGCACCGCACGATGCGCTGGTGTTCGAGCGTGCCGACATGGAGGCGCCGCTGCCGACTGCCAACGAGGCGATGGCGGTGCTGCATGACCGGTTTGCCGGCGAGTACCTGGCGCGCTTCTCGGAAAGCAGGGTGACCCACAGGGTCCGCCAGGTGCTGTGCCGCATACTGCCCCAGGGCGAGCCCAAGCGCGAAACCTTGGCCCAGGCCCTGCACCTGTCTCAACGTACCTTGCAGCGGCGCCTGCAAGAAGAAGGCACCAGCTTCCAGACCTTGCTCGACGATACCCGTCGTGAACTCGCCGAGCAGTACCTCGCCCAGCCGGGTATGACCTTGCTGGAAACCGCCTACCTGTTGGGCTTTGCCGACCCGAGCAATTTCTACCGGGCGTTCCGTCGCTGGTTCGATGCCACACCCAGCGAGTACCGCGCCCGTCTGGGCGCGGAGCCTGAGGGGCTCAGTGACGCCAGAACGCCGGCATGCACAACACTAGCACCGTGATGATCTCCAGGCGGCCCAGCAGCATGCCGCCGGCGAGGATCCACTTGGCGGCGTCCGGCAACGTGGCATAGTTGCCGGCCGGGCCGATCACTTCGCCCAGCCCCGGGCCTACGCCCGACACCGTGCCGGCAGCACCGGTCAGCGCGGTCATCCAGTCCACGCCCAGCAGCGACAGCAGCAACGCCATCACGCAGATGGTGATCGCGAAGAAGAACGAGAAGGTCAGAATCGAACGCACGATTTCTTCGTCGAGGCGGTGCCCGTTGTACTTCTGCTTGATCACCGCACGCGGGTGGATCAACTGGTTGAGGCTGGCCTTGAGCAGGATGTAGGCGACCTGGAAGCGGAAAATCTTGATACCGCCTGCAGTCGAGCCAGAGCAGCCGCCGATGAAGCCCAGGTAAAAGAACAGCATCAGCGAGAAATTGCCCCACAGGCTGTAGTCGCCCAGGGCGAAGCCGGTGGTGGTCACCACCGAGGTCACGTTCAGCGCTACGTGGCGCAAGGCATCCAGCCAGTGCAGGTTGGTGGTGGCCCAGTACCAGGTGCCCAGCACCAGCCAGGTGACCACCAGCATGCCGAGCAACCCCTGAACCTGCTGGTCGCGGAGCAACGCCCTGCGGTTGCCGCGCAGGGTTGCCACGTACAGGGTGAAGGGCAGGCTGCCGAGGATCATGACCACCACCGCGACCCAGTGCACGGCAGGGATATCCCATTTTGCCAGCGACTGGTCGGAGGTCGAGAACCCGCCGGTGGAAATTGCCGACATGGCATGGTTGATGGCATCGAACGGCCGCATGCCGGCCCACCAGAAGGCCAGCGCGCCGAGTACGGAGAAGCCGACGTACACGCCGACGATCGACTTGGCCACCATGTGCGAACGGGGCATGACCTTTTCGGAACGGTCCGAAGATTCGGTCTGGAACAGGCGCATGCCACCAATGCGCAGCAGCGGCAAAATCGCGACCGCCATGGCGATGAAGCCGATGCCGCCGAGCCAGTGCAGCATCGAGCGCCACATCAAGATCCCCGGCGACATGCTGTCCAGGCCGCTGAGCACCGTTGCGCCGGTGGCGGTGATGCCGGACATGCTCTCGAAGAAGGCGTCGGTGTAGCTGATGTGCTGGGTCAGCAGGAACGGCAGGGCGGCGAACACGCACACCACCAGCCAGCTGCTGACGGTCAGCAGGTACATGTCGCGCGGGCGCAGGTGCACATGCTCGGGGCGGCCCTGGACGACCATGAGCAGGCCGGCGATGAACGTGATCAGGCTGGACCAGAGGAACGACGGCATGTCGCCGGTGCGCTCGAAGATCACCAGGGTGGCCATGGGCACGACCATGCTGACGGCCAGGGTGATCAGAAAGATGCCGATGATGAAACCAATGATCCTTAAGGTCGGCAACGCCATGTGATCTGCTCTGACTCGAAACGGAAGGGCGCCATTCTACCTATGGGTCTGGTGATGTAAACGCTAGAATGGCCGCACATTCACCTGCCAGGAGGGTAGCCGATGGAGGCTCTCGACGCATTGCTCAACCGTGTTTCCGTGCCACGTCTGACCGACCCCGCGCCCAATGATGCCCAGCGCGAGGCGTTGTTCCAGGCCGCACTGCGTGCACCGGACCACGGCCAGCTGCGCCCGTGGCGGTTTCTGACCATCGAAGGCCAGGGCCGCGAGAAGCTCGGCGAGTTGTTCGCCGAAGCGGTGCAGAACAAGGGCGATGCCAGCCAGGCAGCGCTGGACAAGGCTCGCGCCATGCCGCTGCGTGCGCCGTTGCTGATCGTGGTGATCGCCAAGCTGCAGGACCACTTCAAGGTGCCCAAGTCCGAGCAGCGCCTGGCGGCGGGATGTGCGGCCCATGGCATTCTGATCGCGGCGCATGCCCAGGGGGTTGGCGCGGTGTGGCGTACCGGTGACATGGCCTTTGACGCGCATGTGCACAAGGGGCTGGGGTTGGCCGAGAACGAGGAGTTGATTGGTTACCTGTATGTCGGCACGCCGGTGAACGAGCCGCGTACGGCGCCGGTACTGGAGACTGCTGATTTCGTCAGTGCCTGGGGTGAGTAACCGCTGAGAATGCTGGGGCGCGTAGCGGCCCCGGCAATTTCAAACCATAACCGCCGTTACAGGCAACTCCAGCCTGGCCACAAACCCGCCCTGCGGATGATTCGCCAGTACCAGGCTGCCGCCATGGCGCTCCGCCGCCTTGCGCGCAATCGCCAGCCCCAGCCCATGCCCAGCTGCTTGCTGCCCCGGCGCACGGAAGAACGGCTCACCCAGCTGCGCGAGGTACTCTGCCGCCACCCCAGGCCCATGGTCGCGTACTGTCAACACGATACGGTCCTGCTCACGTTCGGCGCTGATTTCGATCGGCTGCCCGGCCGGGTTGAAGCGCAAGGCGTTGCGTAGCAGGTTGTCCACGGCGCGCTCAATCAGCGTTGGCCAACCCTGCAAGGTCAGCCCTGCTTGCGCCTGCAGCCGCACCTCCTGCTCCGGTGCGCTGAGCAACGCATCCTTGCGCACGCCGCCCAGCAAGGCGTTGAGGTCGACCGGTTCGGCGTGGGCCTGCTCGGCATCGACGCGGGCCAGGGCGAGGATTTCGCTGATCAGGTCTTCGAGCCGGTCGCATTCACGGGTCAGCCGAGGCCACAGCGCCTGGCGCTGCTCGGGCTCGGCACGCTCGGCCAATGCCAGGGCAATGCGCAGCCGTGCCAGCGGTGAGCGCAGTTCATGAGACACATCGCGCAGCAACTGGCGCTGGCTGCCGATGGTGCTTTGCAGGCGGGCGCCCATCTTGTTGAAGTCGTTGGCCAGTACCCCGAACTCATCGCGGCGGGCGGCTAGGCGGGCCAGGCTGTTTTGCTGGTAGCTGGTCTGGCCGAGGTCGTGCACGGCGCTGCGCAGGCGGCTCAAAGGGCGGGTGATGGACAGGGTCACCAGCAGGCTGAACAGGGTCAGCACCACCAAGGCGATGCCCAGCGCACTGAGCGGCCAGAGCAGGCTCTCGCGGTGCCAGGCGTCCAGCTCAGGGTGGGGGATGCGGTAGATCAGCAGGTAGGTCTCACCGCTGTAGGGGCTGGTGTATTCCTCGGTCAGACGGCGCCACGGCAGGCGCCGCTCGTCATTGTGCTGGCGTGCCTCGAACGCGGCGGCGCGGCGCGGGAAGGTACCAGGCACGACGGCGTCGCCGCTGTCGTCGAGCACCTGCACGTCGATCTTGAAGCGTTGCTTGCGGCGTTCGAGGAAGTGCTGCGCCGAGTCCAGGCCTTCCTGTTCATAGTGCTTGGCCCAGTGGCTGGCCAGGGTGTTGAGGCCCGGGTGGCGGCTGAGGATCCAGGCGTCCTGGTTGAGCATGTGGCCCAGCAGGATCGACAAGCCCGCAACCAGGGTGATGGCCAGCCAGAAGCTGGCCAGGATGCGCCAGAACAGTGAACGCAAGTGCACCTCCTGCAAACGGGAAAAGCCCGGCCCGCAGGGGTGCGGGCCGGGCGTGGGGCGGACAGCTTACTGGGCCTTGCCGCCTTTTTCAGCTTTCCAGGCCTGGAACTCTTGCCATTCGGCTTTCTTCGCGGCGCGTTCTTTCTGCAGCTCGTCGAACTGCTTCTGTTGCTCAGGCTTGAGCAGGCCGCGGACCTGGCTGTCGGTCTTGTCGCGGCTGGCCTTGAGTTCGTCCTTCATGGCCTTCTGGTCGGCCGCCGGCAGCTTGGACAGGTAGCGCTCGGTGATGTCGCGGCGTTGCTTCATCTGCTCGCCCATCAGCTTGCCGATCTGCTGGCGCTGGTCGCGGCTCAGGTCCAGTTGGGCGAAAGGCGCATCACCGCGATGATGCGGGCCGTCGTGACGCGGGCCGCCTTCAGGCATGGCCATGGCCACGGTCGGCAGGGCGGCGGCGAACATCAGGGCGATAAGGGTCTTGCGCATGGTGTCTCTCCTTTCATAGGCCGGTGGTTACCGGATGAGCACAGTCTACGCAGCTGACCGTCAAGGGCGGTCAGGGGAGGGTAAAGGCTGGGTAAAGATGAGTTGCCGAGCGTGTTGGGGCTGCGAGGCGGCCCCGGCACGTCACAGGCTGTAGTAATAGCCGCGGCTGCGCAGCGCAACGATGCGCGGGCGCCCATCGGCATGCGGCCCGATCTTCTTGCGCAGGTTGCTGACGTGCATGTCCAGGCTGCGGTCGTACAGGGTCAGCTTGCGGCCCAGGCCGATCTGCGCCAGTTCCTGCTTGTCCAGCGGCTCGCCCGGCTGGCGCAGCAGGGCTTCGAGGATGCGGCTTTCGGACAGGGTCAGGGTCATCTCGCGGCCATCGATGCTGGCCACGCCACGTGCCGGGCTGTAGATCAGGTCGCCGATCTCAACCTGGGTGGTGGTGGCTGCCGGGTGGCTGCGGCGCAACACGGCGCGCAGGCGGGCTGTGAGCTCGCGCGGGTCGCAGGGTTTGGCCAGGTAATCGTCGGCGCCGAGCTCAAGGCCGAGGATGCGGTCCAGCGGTTCGCCCCGTGCCGAGAGCATCAGCACAGGCAGTTCGGCATGTTCGCTGCGCAATTGCTTGAGCAGTTCCAGGCCGCTGCCGTCTGGGAGCATCACATCCAGCACCACGGCGGCCGGGGCATGTTCGGCCAGGGCCTGGCGTGCGCTCAGGCCATCGTGGCAGGCGCGGACGGTAAACCCTTCCTGGGTCAGCCAGCTGCCGAGCAGCTCGCACAGCTCCTGGTCATCATCAATCAGTAACAGCTCGCTCATGACTCACTCAATTCAACCATTGACGGCGAGTATTCGGCCCGCCAGTGGCAAAGATACCGCAGACTGATGGCAAGCGTATAACCGCCAGCACCGCGCGGCCCTGTGGGTGCGGGTTTACCCGCGAAAAGGGCCGCGCGGTGTCGGGTCAAGGCAGGACTTGCTTGAAGGGTTTGACGATGACGTTGTCGTACACGCCCGCAGCAATATACGGGTCGGCATCGGCCCAGGCCTGCGCCGCAGCCAGGGAGTCGAACTCGGCCACGATCAGGCTGCCGCTGAAACCGGCTTCACCCGGGTCGTTGCTGTCGATGGCCGGGTGTGGACCGGCCAGCACCACGCGGCCTTCGGCCTTGAGCTGCTGCAGGCGCTCGATGTGCGCCGGGCGGGCAGCCAGGCGCTTTTCCAGGGAGTTTGCGACGTCGCTGGCGATGATGGCGTAGAGCATGTCAATCCTTGGGTTTGGAGGTAGAGGGGTCGTCGTGCAGGTGGCGCGACAGGTACACACCTTGGGCCACCAGGAATATCACGGTCATGCCCAGGCTGCCGAACACCTTGAAGTCGACCCAGAAGGCCTGGAAGGTAAAGGCGACGAACAGGTTGGCCGCACCGCAGACCAGGAAGAAGCAGATCCAGGCCAGGTTCAGGCGGGCCCAGATGGCATCGGGCAGGGTCAGCGCGTGGCCCATGATGCGCTTGATCAGCACCCGGTCGCCGATGAACTGGCTGCCGGCGAAGGCCAGGGCGAACAGCCAGTTGACCACCGGCGCTTTCCATTTGAGGAAGGTTTTGCTGTGGAAGGTCAGGGTCAGGCCGCCGAACACCAGGCAGGCGATCAGGGTCAGCCATTGGCCCTTTTCCAGCTTGCGCTGGCGCAGGAACAGGGCACCGTAGACCACCAGGGAGCTGACGATGAGCATGGCCGTGGCACTGTAGATACCGCCGAATTCGAAGCTGTGGCCGGCAACCTCCAGGGGCCGCGGGTCGAGCTTGTAAACGATGAAGAACAGTAGCAACGGGATGAAATCGATGAATTGTTTCACAATGGCAGCCAGAATCGGGATGTGACGGCATAATAACAAACATCGATTCCAGCGAAAGCGCTCCTCCATGAATGTTGATCTGCACTGTCACAGCACGGCCTCCGACGGCGCCCTGTCGCCCACGGTCCTGGTCGCCCGGGCCCATGAGCACGGGGTGCAAACGCTGGCACTCACCGACCACGACACCCTCGAAGGGCTGGCCGAAGCGCGCCAGGCCTGCCGCGAGCGCGGCATGCACTGGGTCAGCGGGGTAGAGCTGTCGTGCACCTGGGGTGGGGCGACCATCCATGTGCTGGGGTATGACTTCCCCCTCGACGCACCGCCGTTGCTCGAAGCCATCGAAGCCCTGCACCGTGGCCGCTGGCTGCGTGCCGAGGAAATCGACAAACGGCTGGCGGCCAAGGGCATGCCCGGCGCGCTTGAGGGGGCCAGGGCCGTGCAGCAAGCACTGGGCGACAGCGGCAACGCCCCGGCGCGCCCGCACTTTGCCGAGTTTCTGGTGCGTGCCGGCCACGTCAAGGACCGCGGCGAAGCGTTCCGCAAGTGGCTGGGCGCCGGCAAGCTGGGTGACGTCAAGCAGCACTGGCCGACCCTGGATGAAACCGTTGCTACGCTGCGCCAGTCCAACGCTTGGGTAAGCCTGGCGCATCCGATGCATTACGATCTGACCCGCAGCAAGCGCAGACGGCTGATTGCCGACTATATTCAGGCAGGCGGGCAGGCGCTTGAGGTGGTCAACGGGATGATGCCGGCCGAGCAGGTGGGCACGATGTCCATCCTCACCCGTGAGTTCGGCCTGCTGGCAAGCGCTGGCAGTGACTTCCACGGCCCCGGCACCTGGGGCGAAATCGGTGCCTACCGGCCTTTGCCCGAGGACCTGCCACCTCTGTGGCGCCGATTCAGCCATGAACAGCCTTTGGCGGTATGAACAGGAAGACTACGTGAGCCAATTTTTCCAGATACATCCGGAGAATCCGCAGCAGCGGCTGATCCGCCAGGCGGTGGAGATCATCCGCAAGGGCGGGGTGGTGGTCTATCCGACCGACTCGGCCTATGCGCTGGGTTGCCAGATTGGCGACAAGGGCGCGGTGGAGCGCGTACGGCGCCTGCGTGGCCTGGACAAGACCCACAACTTCACCCTGATGTGCTGCGACATGTCGCAACTGGGGCTGTATGCCAAGGTCGACACCGGTACTTTCCGCCTGCTCAAGGCGCATGTGCCGGGGCCGTATACCTTCATTCTCAACGGCACCCGTGAAGTGCCGCGCCTGCTGCTGCACGAGAAACGCCGCACCATCGGCCTGCGCGTGCCGGACCATGCCATCACCCTGGCGCTGCTGGCCGAACTGGGCGAGCCACTGATGAGTGTCAGCCTCATCCTGCCGGGTGACGATCAGCCGATGACCGACCCCTACGAGATCCGTGAGCGGTTGGAGCATCATGTGGACCTGGTGATCGACGGCGGTTTTGGTGATCTCAAGGCATCGACCATCATCGACCTGTCCGGCGACGAGCCCGAGCTGATCCGCGAAGGTTGTGGCGACCCCACGCCATTCATGGTCAACGCTTGAGCCAGGTTGAAGCGCCCGAGGCGCCGGCCGAGGAGGCCGAGTCGCCTCAACAGTTGCAACTGGCCTTGGTCTATGGCGAAGCCCTGACCGAGATGCCGTTAGACCTGTACATCCCGCCGGATGCGCTTGAAGTCATTCTCGAGGCGTTCGAAGGCCCGCTGGACTTGCTGCTGTACCTGATCCGCAAGCAGAACATCGATATCCTCGACATCCCGGTGGCGGAGATCACCCGCCAGTACATGGGCTATGTCGAGCTGATGAAGAGCGTGCGCCTGGAGCTGGCAGCCGAGTACCTGGTCATGGCGGCCATGCTGGCCGAGATCAAGTCGCGCATGTTGCTGCCCCGTTCGGCCGAGATCGAGGAGGAAGAGGGCGACCCGCGCGCCGAGCTGATCCGCCGCTTGCAGGAGTACGAGCGCTTCAAGGCCGCTGCAGAAGGGATCGATACGCTGCCACGGGTGGGCCGCGACATTGTCGTGCCGCGCCTGGAAGCACCGCAGGCCAAAGTGCGCAAGCTGCTGCCCCAGGTCAGCCTGGAGGAGCTGCTGGTATCGATGGCCGAGGTGATGCGCCGCAATGACCTGTTCGAAAGCCACCAGATCACCCGCGAAACGCTGTCTACCCGTGAGCGCATGAGCCAAGTGCTCGAACGCCTCAAGGGCGGGGCCTTCGTGCCCTTCGTCGAGCTGTTCGGCGCAGAAGAGGGCAAGTTGGGCGTGGTGGTGACGTTCATGGCGATTCTTGAGCTGGTGAAGGAATCGCTGGTCGAGCTGGTGCAGAATGAGCCTTTCGCCGCGATCCACGTCCGGCTTCGCGCCGAGTTTGTTGAAGAACCTGATGAACCTGAATGAACCCCGCGACCTGGCGTCGCTGATCGAAGCTTTTTTGCTCGCTTCGGGCAAGCCGCAATCCCTTGAGCGCTTGTACGAGCTGTTCGAGGAGGCCGAGCGCCCGGAGCCCAAAGTGTTCAAGAAGGCCCTGGAAGTGCTCGGCAAGTCCTGCAGCGGGCGTGCCTTCGAACTCAAGGAAGTTGCCACCGGCTATCGCCTGCAGATCCGCGAAACCTTTGCTCCGTGGGTTGGGCGCCTGTGGGAGGAGCGGCCGCAGCGCTATTCCCGTGCGCTGCTCGAAACCATGGCGCTGATTGCCTACCGCCAGCCCATCACCCGTGGCGAGATCGAGGACGTGCGCGGCGTGGCGGTGAACAGCAATATCATCAAGACCTTGATGGAGCGCGAGTGGATTCGCATCGTGGGTTATCGCGAAGTGCCGGGGCGGCCGGCGATGTTCGCCACCACCAAGGCATTTCTCGACCACTTCAACCTCAAGAGCCTTGAGGAGCTGCCGGCATTGGCCGAACTGCGCGAGATGGAGCCGGAGCCGTTGCTCGACCCGGATGACGCGCCGGTGCCTGCGCACCTGCAGGCGCTGGCCGATGCCAGCCTTGGCGAGGGCGAAGCCGAGGCAGAGGCGCCGAAGGATGAGACCAGCTTCCGCAGCCTGCTGGTGGAGCTGGATGCGATGGAAGAGGGGCTGAAGACCGATTTCGATGATTTGCGTGAAGCAGAGGACGTGGTTGAACCCGAGGCTTCACTAGAGGACGAGGGCAAGTTGCAGACCTGAGCCCCGCACTAACAGCGCAAAACCACTGGGCAGAAAACCCTGCCGGCCCCCGCAAAACCCACTACGCTCGAGTGCGTTCCTGATACGAACCGCGTATGATGCGCGGCCCTTTGGCGCGTTCGTCGCCAAGACCCCTTTTTCATTCCTACACCGGGAGGTGCCCAGATGAGTGAGCAAGACCTGCAAAATACCGAAATTACCCCTCCATCCGGCGAGAAGCTGCAGAAAGTACTGGCGCGCATTGGCGTCGGTTCGCGCCGTGACGTCGAGGCCTGGATCAGCCAGGGCCGCATCAAGGTCAATGGCGTGGCCGCCACCCTCGGCCAGCGCGTCGACCTGCACGACGCCATCGCTGTCGATGGCAAGCTGATCAAGCGCGAAGAAGCCGCCGAGGCCACCCGCCGGGTGATCATGTACAACAAGCCCGACGGCGAGATCTGCACCCGTGACGACCCGGAAGGCCGCCCGACGGTGTTCGACCGCCTGCCGCGGCCGAAAGAAGGGCGCTGGATCAACATCGGCCGCCTGGACATCAACACCACCGGCCTGTTGCTGTTCACCACCGACGGTGAGTTGGCCAACCGCCTGATGCACCCTTCCTACGAGATGGACCGTGAGTACGCGGTACGTGTGCGTGGCGAGGTCGACGACGAGATGCTCGATCGCCTCAAGGCTGGCGTGATGCTCGAAGACGGCCCGGCCAAGTTCACCGACATCCAGAAGGCACCGGGCGGCGAAGGCTTCAACCACTGGTACCACTGCGTGGTGATGGAAGGCCGTAACCGTGAAGTGCGTCGCCTGTGGGAGTCGCAGGGCATGGTGGTCAGCCGCCTGAAGCGCGTGCGCTTCGGCCCGGTGTTCCTCAACTCCGACCTGCCGATGGGCCGCTGGCGCGAAATGACCCAGGGTGAAATCGACATCCTGGCCGCTGAAGTGGGCCTGCAGCCAGTTGCGCTGCCGACCTTGAACCTCAAGGCCAAGGACAAGATGGAGCGCATGCAGCGCAAGTCGAGCCGTCCGATGGGCCGTGGCGAGCGCGTGCGCAACCTGCGCCCTGCCAGCGAAGGGGCTGCCGAGCGCCCTGCGCGCCAACCGCGTGACAGCGCTGCCGAGCGCCCAGCCCGCCAACCGCGTGACACCACCGGTGAGCGCCCTGCGCGCCAGTCGCGTGACGACGCGCGTAAAGGCAACCGTGGCAGCGCGGTGGCCGAGCGCCCGAGCGAGATGCGCAAGCGTACCGCCAAGCCAGACGGCGACAAGCCGGCAGGCCGTGGTCGCGGCAAGCCGCGCGGTTGATCTGCAGCGCTAGATAAGAACCAGCCTCCGGGCTGGTTTTTTTTGCTTTGGATTCAGCGGTGGCACCTTAGGCTGTTACCAAGATATTGAACAAAAAGAATTTTTCTGACGACTGGCAAGTTTTCAAACCGCTCCGTAAAGAAATTTATACGGATGAAGGCAAAATACACACTGAATTCAGATTTCGCCTACCTGTGTAAACATAACTTGCCGCGCCCCACGTGCCGAGGCACCCCTGTCGCTCGCTCCCCCTATTGCCCAAACCCCCGCCGCACGCTGATATAGCGGCCATTGCCGTGTGCAAAAGCCCGCCCAGAGAGGCGTGCTGACAAAACAACAAATGGAGGCGCCATGTACGCCGATCACTTCGCCTTTCAAGGCTTTCACCACAGGAACGCTGCGTTTTTCCCCGGGGAAATGACGCAACGCGTTGACGCCTGCGCGCTTGCAGGGGTATACAGTGCGCCGCGTTTTACCTGTGACCCTCTTGCGTACCGCGCACTCTTGATCACACCCGGCTGACCCGCCCTGGCGGCGCCCGCGTTCAAGAAACCCAAGGTAACCACCTTGCCCATTCCGCTGCGCCACGAGCGCGGTGGGTCCGATTTCGTCACAGATAAAAACAATGCAGGTGACTTCGTTCATGAGTGGACAAAACATGCATTCAGGCGAGCTAAAGCGGGGCCTGAAGAACCGCCATATCCAGTTGATCGCCCTCGGCGGAGCGATTGGTACCGGCCTGTTCCTGGGTTCGGCAGGCGTGATGAAATCCGCCGGCCCGTCGATGATTCTTGGCTATGCCATCTGCGGCTTCATCGCCTTCATGATCATGCGCCAGCTGGGCGAGATGATCGTTGAAGAGCCGGTGGCCGGTTCGTTCAGCCACTTTGCCCACAAGTACTGGGGCGGTTTCGCCGGCTTCATGTCGGGCTGGAACTGCTGGGTGCTGTACATCCTGGTGGGCATGTCGGAGCTGACGGCGGTCGGCAAGTACATTCACTACTGGTGGCCGGAGATCCCGACCTGGGTCACGGCGGCGGGCTTCTTCCTGCTGATCAACTTCATCAACCTGATGAACGTGAAGGTCTTCGGCGAGGCAGAATTCTGGTTCGCCATCATCAAGGTCGTGGCCATCGTCGGCATGATCGGCCTGGGCGCGTACCTGCTGACCAGCGGTAGCGGTGGCCCCGAGGCTTCGGTCACCAACCTGTGGGCGCACGGCGGCTTCTTCCCGCATGGCGTCAGCGGCCTGGTGATGGCGTTGGCATTCATCATGTTCTCCTTCGGTGGCCTGGAAATGCTCGGCTTCACCGCAGCCGAGGCCGACAAGCCGAGGACCGTGATTCCCAAGGCCATCAACCAGGTCATCTACCGCATCCTGATCTTCTACATCGGTGCGCTGGTCGTGCTGCTGTCGCTGACCCCGTGGGACAACCTGGTCGCCAGCATCGACGCCTCTGGCGGCAGCTACGGCAGCAGCCCGTTCGTTCAGGTGTTCTCCCTGCTGGGTAGCGATGTGGCCGCACACCTGCTGA
This sequence comes from Pseudomonas sp. NFX1, assembly GCF_051123555.1. NCBI lineage: Bacteria > Pseudomonadati > Pseudomonadota > Gammaproteobacteria > Pseudomonadales > Pseudomonadaceae > Pseudomonas > Pseudomonas sp. NFX1. Next base: position 258,567 of record NZ_CP169366.1, read on the forward strand.
ACTTCGTGGTCCTGACCGCTGCGCTGTCGGTGTACAACAGCGGTACCTACTGCAACGCCCGCATGCTGCTGGGCATGGCCGAGCAAGGTGACGCCCCGGCGGCCCTGGCGAAGGTCGACAAGCGCGGTGTGCCGGTGCGGTCGATCCTGGTGTCGGCTGCGGTGACCCTGATTGCAGTGCTGCTCAACTACTTCATTCCGCAGAATGCGCTGGAGCTGTTGATGTCGCTGGTCGTGGCGACCTTGGTGATCAACTGGGCGATGATCAGCTACTCGCACCTCAAATTCCGCCAGCACCTCGACCGCACTGGCCAGAAGCCGCTGTTCAAGGCGCTGTGGTACCCCTACGGCAACTACATCTGCCTGGCGTTCGTGGTGCTGATCCTCGGCATCATGCTGCAGATTCCGGGTATCAATATTTCGGTGTATGCGATTCCGGTGTGGTTGCTGGTGATGTTCATCTTCTACATCCTCAAGCCCAAGCGTGATGCACAGGCCAATGGCACCGCTGCCGGTACTGTTGCCAAGTAAGCGCTGCAGGCAATAACGCAAACCCGATGTCAGGTCACTGGCATCGGGTTTTTTGTTGCCACTAAAGCAGTCAAAAACTCAGATCTGCTCAAGCAACCAGCTGCGAAACGCCCGCAGCGACGGCAGCGCTTCATTGCGCGGCGGGTAGATCAGGTAATAGCTGCGCTGGCTGGCAAATGCTGCGCCGGGGCTGAACAGCTCGCCCTTGGCCAGCTCCTCTTGCACCAGAATCCGCGGCACCAGGCCGATGCCGATGCCGGCCCGCACCGCCTGGATCAAGTGTGAGGTCAGCTCGAAACTCGGCCCCAGGCGCATCGCCCGGTGCGGCAGCTGGTGATGCGAGAACCACTCGCCCCAGGCATGCGGGTTGTTGGCGACATTGAGCAGCACTTCCTCGCTGACCCGGGCGGGGCTCCAGCCATGCGGGTCGGCGGCTGCCTCTGGCGGCAGGATCACCAGCAGCTCCTCGGCATGCAGGCGGTGGCAGATCAGCCCCGGCAGGTCGTGGCTCGCCACCCCGATGGCCGCGTCGATCTCGCTGGTGTCGAAGTTGATCGCTTCGATCCGTGAATGAATATGCACCAGCATGCCTGGGTGGGCGCTGTAGAACGCATGCAGCCGCGGCAGCAACCATTTCGAGCCGAAGGTGGGCAGGGTGGCCAGGCGCAGCGTGCCGACGCCCGACTGGTAGGCCAGCGCCTGCAGCGTGGCGCTGCGGATGCGCCCCAATGCTTCGCTCAGCTCGCGCTGGTACAGCCGGCCGACGTCAGTCAACTGCACCTGGCGGCCCTCGCGGCGAAACAGCGTCAGCCCCAATTGCTGCTCCAGCGCCTGCACCTGGCGGCTGACGGCGCTCTGGGTCAGTGACAGTTCGGCGGCGGCGCGGGTGTAGCTTTCATGCCGCGCGGCGGCTTCGAATGCCAGCAGCAGTGACATGGACGGTGTCAGGTGGCGGTAATTCATTCATAAAAGTCATCGATAGCGGCAGGATTATCCGTTTGCCCCTGGCGCGAAAGTACAGGAACATTGGCCTATTCGTCATCAGGTGTGAAACGACTCATGCCGGCGTGACAGGATTTCCGTGAATTAGCCCATATCAAGAGGCCATCCTTCGATGATCGCCCAGCTGCCGACCAGTGCACCGTCCGCGAACTACCCAGAATTCCTCGAAGCCCTGCGCAACAGTGGCTTCCGTGGCCAGATCAGTGCCGATTACGCTACCCGAACGGTGCTGGCCACCGACAACTCGATTTACCAGCGCCTGCCCCAGGCGGCGGTGTTCCCGCGTGACGCCGATGACGTGGCGCGGGTCGCCGCGCTGATGGGCGACGCGCGCTTTGCGCAGGTCAAGCTGACCCCGCGTGGCGGCGGTACCGGCACCAACGGCCAGTCGCTGACCGACGGCATCGTCGTCGACCTGTCGCGGCACATGAACAGCATCCTCGAAATCAACGTCGAGCAGCGCTGGGTGCGGGTTCAGGCCGGTGTGGTCAAGGACCAGCTCAACGCCGCGCTCAAGCCGCACGGGCTGTTCTTCGCGCCTGAACTGTCCACCTCCAACCGCGCCACCGTCGGCGGCATGATCAACACCGACGCCAGCGGCCAGGGCAGCTGCACCTACGGCAAGACCCGCGATCACGTGCTCGAATTGCACAGCGTACTGCTCGGCGGCGAACGCCTGCACAGCCTGTCCATCGATGACGCCGCGCTGGACCAGGCCTGCGCCGCGCCGGGGCGGGTTGGCGAAGTCTATCGGGTGGCCCGCGAAATCCAGGAAACCCAGGCCGAGCTGATCGAAAGCACCTTCCCCAAGCTCAACCGCTGCCTGACCGGTTACGACCTGGCGCACCTGCGCGACGAGCAGGGGCGCTTCAACCTCAACAGCGTGCTGTGCGGTGCCGAAGGGTCGCTGGGTTACGTGGTCGAAGCCAAGCTCAATGTGCTGCCGATCCCGAAATACGCGGTACTGGTCAACGTCCGCTACACCAGCTTCATGGATGCCCTGCGTGACGCCAATGCCTTGATGGCGCACAAACCCTTGTCGATCGAAACCGTCGACTCCAAGGTGCTGATGCTGGCGATGAAGGACATCGTCTGGCACAGCGTCGCCGAATATTTCCCGGCCGACCCCGAGCGCCCGACCCTGGGTATCAACCTGGTGGAGTTCTGTGGCGATCAGCCTGACGAGGTCAATGCCCGGGTACAGGCGTTCATCCAGCACCTGCAAAGCGACACCAGCGTCGAGCGCCTTGGGCACACCCTGGCCGAAGGCGCCGAGGCGGTCACCCGCGTCTACACCATGCGCAAACGCTCGGTGGGCCTGCTTGGCAACGTCGAGGGTGAGGTGCGCCCGCAGCCGTTCGTCGAAGACACGGCAGTACCGCCAGAGCAACTGGCCGACTACATTGCCGACTTCCGCGCGCTGCTCGATGGCCATGGCCTGGCCTATGGCATGTTCGGCCACGTGGATGCCGGTGTGCTGCACGTGCGTCCGGCGCTTGACATGAAAGACCCGGCCCAGGCCGCACTGGTCAAGCCGATTTCCGATGCCGTGGCGGCGCTGACCCAGCGCTATGGCGGGCTGCTTTGGGGTGAGCACGGCAAGGGCCTGCGCTCGGAATACGTGCCCGATTACTTTGGCGAACTGTACCCGGCGTTGCAGCGCCTCAAAGGGGCGTTCGACCCACGCAACCAGCTCAACCCCGGCAAGATCTGCACGCCGCCAGACAGCGCCGAAGGCCTGACCAAGGTCGATGGCGTGACGTTGCGCGGTGACCTCGACCGCACCATCGACGAGCGCGTCTGGCAGAACTTCAGCAGCGCCGTGCACTGCAACGGCAACGGCGCCTGCTACAACTACGACCCCAACGACGCCATGTGCCCGTCGTGGAAGGCCACCCGTGAGCGTCAGCACTCACCCAAGGGCCGTGCCTCGTTGATGCGTGAATGGTTGCGCTTGCAGGGCGCAGCGGATATCGATGTGCTGGCGGCAGCGCGCAACAAGGTGTCCTGGCTCAAGGGCCTGCCGGCGCGGCTGCGCAACAACCGCGGGCGCGACCAGGGGCAGGCAGACTTCTCCCACGAAGTCTACGACGCCATGGCCGGTTGCCTGGCGTGCAAGTCGTGCGCGGGGCAATGCCCGATCAAGGTCAACGTGCCGGACTTCCGCTCGCGTTTCCTCGAGCTCTACCACGGCCGCTACCAGCGCCCGCTGCGTGATTACCTGATCGGCTCGCTGGAGTTCACCATCCCGTACCTGGCGCATGCGCCGGGGCTGTACAACGCGGTAATGGGCTCGAAGTGGGTCAGCAAGCTGCTGGCCGACAAGGTCGGCATGGTCGACAGCCCGTTGATCAGCCGTTTCAACTTCCAGGCCACCTTGACCCGCTGCCGCGTCGGCGTGGCCAGCGTGCCTGCCCTGCGCGAGCTGACGCCGGCCCAGCGTGAGCGCAGCATCGTGCTGGTGCAGGATGCCTTCACCCGTTACTTCGAGACGCCGCTGCTGGCTGCCTTCATCGACCTGGCTCACCGCCTGGGCCACCGGGTATTCCTGGCGCCATACAGTGCCAACGGCAAGCCCTTGCATGTGCAGGGCTTCCTTGGGGCCTTCGCCAAGGCGGCGATCCGCAACGGTACCCAGCTCAAGGCCCTGGCCGATTGCGGCGTGCCGCTGGTGGGGCTGGACCCGGCCATGACCCTGGTGTACCGCCAGGAGTACCAGAAGGTGCCGGGCCTGGAAGGCTGCCCGAACGTGCTGTTGCCGCAGGAGTGGCTGATGGATGTGCTGCCGGAGCAGGCGCCGACCGCACCCGGCAATTTCCGCTTGATGGCCCACTGCACCGAGAAAACCAACGTACCGGCCAGTACTCGGCAGTGGGAGCAGGTGTTCGCACGCCTGGGCCTGAAGCTGGTGACCGAGGCTACCGGTTGCTGCGGCATGTCCGGCACCTACGGGCATGAAGCGCGTAACCAGGAGACTTCGCGGACCATCTTCGAGCAGTCCTGGGCGACCAAGCTGGACAAGGAAGGCGAGGCGCTGGCGACAGGTTACTCGTGCCGCAGCCAGGTCAAGCGCATGACCGAGCGGCAGATGCGTCATCCGCTGGAAGTGGTGTTGCAGTACGCGCAGCGGTAAGCCTGTTACCCCCTCTTCGCGGGGTCACCGCGAAGAGGGCAGTCCAGGCCTTGCAAGCTCAAGCATCCTGGGCCTGTTTGCGGCCATGTCGCGCCTGCCGATACAGGTACAGGCTCAACACCAGCCCGCACCCCGAAGCCCCCGCCGCAAACAGGAACATCGAAGCAAACCCGAACCCCGCCGCCACCGCGCCCACCAACGGCCCGGTAATCCCCAGCGACAAATCGATGAACAGCGAATACGCACCTACTGCCGCCCCGCGGTTGGCCGCCGACACCTGGTTCACCGCCTCGACCCCCAGCGCCGGAAACACCAGCGAGAAGCCAAAGCCACTGAGCGCCGCCCCGGCCAATGCCAGCTCGGCGCTGGGCGCCAGCCACAGCATCAGCAGGCCAAGCGTCTCCACCGCCAGGCAGGCGATCGCCACCCTGAAGCCGCCCAGCCGATTGATCAGGTTGCCGAACAGCAGCCGCGCACAGATGAAGCTGGCCCCGAACAGGCTCAGGGTCAGTGCCGCATTCGCCCAGCCACGGCTGGCGTAGTACAGGGTGATGAAAGTGGCGATGGTGCCAAAGCCGATCGAGCCCAGAGCCAGCCCCGAACCATGCGGGAACACTTTTCCCAGCACCCGCAGGAATGGCAGGCGCACCCCGCTGACCACTGGCGCGGCGCGCTTCGGCCAGGCCAGCAGCAGGCCGAGCACGCACAACAGGATGATGCTTGCACCCATGCTCCACAGCCCCAGGCTCTTGACCATCAGCACGCCCAGTGGGGCGCCGATGGCCAGCGCGCCGTAGCTGGCGATGCCGTTCCAGGAAATCACTTTGGCCGTGTTTTCGGCGCCAACTCGGCCGATCCCCCAACCAATCGCGCCAGAACCCACCAGGCTTTCGGCGCTGCCCAGCACCAGGCGGCCCACCAGCAGGCAGGTCAAACTCAGCCAGGGCAAGTGGGTGAGGAAGGCGCAGGCCAGCATGAAGACGCCGCTGAGCCCGCACCCGGCCAGGCCATACATCACTGCCTTCTTGCTGCCGAGGTTATCGATGATGCGGCTGGCCGTAGGGCGGCTGAGCAACGTGGCCAGGTACTGCACACTGATCACCAGGCCGGCGATCACGGTGCTGAAGCCCAGGTCGTTATGCACATAACCCGGCAGGACGGCCAGGGGGATGCCGATGTTCAGGTAGCCGATGAACGTGAAAAGGACGATGGACACCACCTGCGCGGTGATCGCAAGGTGTGACGTGGATTTGGCGGGCATGGCAGATCCATTGGGCTAGACGGGCGAGAACGGTGTAATCATATCCACCCTGGCCCGGCCTGTGGGCAGGTCTTTGATGAACAAGCCTGCCCACGGCGTGCGGTCACTCCTTGTAGTCCACCAGCCAGCTGACACTGAAGGATGCCCTGCCGTAGTCCAGGCGCAGGCGTGGCATCACATAGCCCCCACACGAGCGGCAGGCACTGAACAGGGTGAACACTTCGATGCTGCGCACGCTGTCGGGCGCGGCGAGCAGGTCGTCGTTGAGCACTGTGGCGATCAAGCGTTCGGAGTCCAGGTGCCTATGATGCTCGACGATATTGAAGTGGTCGGGGCGACGCAATGTGGGCAGCTCAGTAAAGCGGGGGGACGGTAGCTGGCCCTCCATGCGCGCGCGTGCATCGATGTAGGTCACGCGTGTGTGCGGTTCGGCTGGCGGTGTTGGTATGCCTACCTTGCGGTTTTTCCAGCCACCGGACAGCGAAAAGTAGACCCGGCGGCTGCCATCTTCCAGTGTCGCGGTGGCGAAAGCCAGGTTAGCACCAGGCAAGTGTCGGCGAAGTTGCAGCGCGCCAGCTTCGCTGAGTAGTTCGGCCACGCTCATCGGCATGAAGGGCGCGTCGGTGCCGGTAGCGGGCAGCAAGGTGTTGAGCACGAGGGCTACGTGATCCTGCTCAGTCAGCGCGGCTTGGCGCAGTGGCCGCCAGGCGGGAATGATTTCCCGGTTCAGACCTGCCAGGTTGAGCTTGGCGACGCCGGTAAGGGCATCCTGGGCAGCGGGAGCCGTCAGAATGTTCTTGGCGTACTCAGGCAGCATGCGCGCCTCCGCCGCGTCGAGTAGCTCCTGGAACAAGCTGGATGCGGGCGGGTGGCTGGCGCGGCTGTGTTCAAGCCAGTCGCGCAGGAGGGCGGTCAGGTTGTCGATGTCACGCTGCAGATTGGGGCGAGTCGCGACGATCCGGTAGGTTTCGCTGACCTGCAGATAACGTTCGATCATCTTTTCGTCGCGCACCCGCGACAGGGTTTGTCGCGTGCTGGAGGGTGGCGTGGGCAGGTCACCTGGCCGCAATGTACCGGCTGCAAGCGCGTTCAACTGGCGCGCTTGCCAGGGCGATATCACCCACTGCGCTGCATAGAAGACGCCGACATCGGCCTCGACGATCATCCAGTCGCGGCCTTGCCACTCGATGATTGCCGCCCTCAACGTGCGGCGGTCGGGCACGGTTCTGGCCAGCCCGCCCAGGCGCACCGGTGGGCAGACGCGGGCGATCAGTTGCACTTGGGCGGCTGAAAACGTTTCGGGCAAGCCAAACCAGAATTCCGCCAAAGGGTCGGCAGTGATGCGTCGGTGGTAAACCGGGGGGGTGATGATGCCCAGGCGAACCCGAGCCTCCAGTGCCTTTATCGGGGCGAGCGGTTTGGACGGCTGGCCGGTGTAGTTCACCACCTTGCCCTCATGCACCATGGCCTGTGTCCAGGCGTCAAACCGGCTGTCGCCTCCGTGCATGCGTATGGGCGCAGGCTCGATACGCACATGCTGGAAAGCATGGCTTACCTGCTGGCCGAACAGGGGGGTATGCGCTTCGTTGGCGGCCGGGGAGAAGCTCAAGGCGATATGCCTGTCGCCTTCGTTGCGGTATGGCGCGTTCTGCAGGGTCGGCGCCGGGGCGAGCGACAGCGGTTGGTTGTCGATCCGGCGCAGTGTATTGCTGAGTCCGCCGGGGTGATGGCGGTATACGGCGCCGTTGATCAGCGTATCCACCTGGCCATCGCTCCTGGCAATCGACAGTGGGCGGGGATGGCCTTGCCACGCCAAAGGTGCATCCGCCGGTGTCAGGCGGTCGCGCCTGAACTGGCCAGGGGTCAGGCCGGGCGGGGGCGGCTGATCGAGCCTGAAGTTGTTCGGCCAGGCTGCATGAGTGGGCAGTTCAGGCTGGCTGTGCCAGCGCCTTGGCCCCACGGTTCGGGCATAGACCGCAGGCGGCAATTCGGATAACTCGGACCAGCGTCGGGCTGATTTGACCAGCCCTAGGCGCATTGCCCGAGCGGCTTGGCTGTTGGCAGCGGACAGGCGCGCCAGTGGGTTTGCTGCGCGGCGGAGCGCACTGGTTGCCGTACCTGCGCCTGCCACTACGTCCAGTATGCAACTCGCTGCATCCTGCCCGTTCTGTACGTCGAAGCAGGTTGCCCCTGGCACGGTGCGTTTGATCAGGTTCCAGAAGTAACCCCAGTTGCTGACTTTGCGCCTCTCGGCAAGGAATGCCTCGTGAAGCGTGGCGCCTTTGCTGACGGCATGCAACGCTGCGCTGTTACCTAGCCCGACGTATTGGACGTAGGCTTTGGTCAGAGCCTCCAGTCTGTGCTGCGCCGGCGCTTGGATGATGGTGCTCAGGCTGGAATGGAACGTGGCGACATCCCAGGTAGGGGGCGCTTCGTTATAGGCCTGATAGGGCAGTGTCACAATGTCCGAGAGGCGGTGGGCGGCAGCCAAGGGGATGGCGCGCTCGTGCCATGTCAAGCGCTGCGGGAACAGTTCCAGTAACGTGTGGTCGTGTTCACCTTGCAACAAAACCAGCATGCCCAGTGTGCCTACCTCTTGCTGCCAGTGTTCCTCGGGGCTGTCACCATAGGGCGGGACCGGGCCAGGTTGCCGATAACGTGGCCAGGTCGCGGCGTAACAGGTCCAGGGGCCTTCGCGCAGTGCCTGCAGATAAGCTTCCGGCAGATGCCTGAGGAGCCGTTGCATCAGGCCTTCATGGAGTACTTGGGCCGATGCCAGCCAGTGGTCGAATGCCTCTTCGAACCATTGGGTGACGTCTGGCAGGCCTTTCGCGCTGTAGCGGGTTTGTTGATCGACATACGCCTCGAGGTGAAGCTGGCCATCGACGTTGCGCCCGGCCGGGTCGATGCTGGCTGCCTCCAGCAACCTGCACGCTTCGGCCATGCGGTCTGGGCGCTGCTGCAATTGCGCCACATCCCAGGCAATCAGGTAGTGATCGTAGACCGTGCGCCATTGCTGGGCCGACCAGGGCGGCATGTACTCGATGTGGCCCTGCAGCGGCCCCCACTGGGCGAGCGTGTCGCGCAGGGCTTCACTGCTGCCAGCGGAGTCTTCGACGGTCTGGCTGAGTATCTGCTCTGCCTGTTCATGACTCAGCGGGCGCTGCAGGTCGCGCAGCAGCATGACCCCTTGGCGCAGAATGGCCCAGTTCAGGTCGGGTCGATAAGGTATCGCTGTGGGGGTGTCGTCGAGCAGCAGTTCGGGGGCGAAGTGGCGCAGCAGTAACTCGGCAGCCAGTTCGGCAACGGCGGGGCGGCAGCCGAGGCTGGCCTGTACGCTGTTGGTCAGGTCCAGGCGTATGTCGGCATACGGTAGCCACTGGTTCAGTGGGTTGAACAGTTCGAAGTCCAATACATAGCCGGCACGTCGTTCATGCGGTGGGTAAAGCCAATCGATCAGGGCCTGTTCGGCAAGGTCACGGCTGTTGATGTCCTCTGGCAACTGCAGGGCTTGTGTCAGGCGAGCGGCCCAGTTACGGAAAGCCTGGGCGTGCAACAACGCATCCAGTACCTGGGCGACGGGGGCACTCAGCGCTGCGCCCGGCAAGGCGACTTTGCCGTACTGATTGGGCTCATGGCCGGCTTCGCGTTCGCGCAGGGTCGGGGGGCGATAGCGCAGCCCCTGGTAGTAGACGTCTGCCTCAAGTGTCGCGAACAGGTGCTCGGCTGGGTTGCTGCCTGTCGGTACGGCCAGCAGGTGGTGTGACAGGGCATCGAGGTCCAGGGCGTGCGCAAGTTCCACTGCCGTTGCTGGCACCAGGGGCGGCGGGGCTTCGTCGGGCAGGTCGTGGTGAAGCAGCAGGGCCGCCATGATGAAGGCGTCACGGCGCTTGTGACACAGGTGCCTGGCCCACAGCGTCTGGGCCAGGCTGCAGGCGTGATAGGCAGCGGCTCCCGATGGGCCAGTAAGGTCGTCGGGAAGTGCCCTTGCCACCAAGGTTCTGAAGAAATAGGCACACTCGCCGGTGGCCAAGGGTGTCGCCGGCGGGCGCTTGAAAAAGGCGTTGAGGTGGCTCGTGGCTGCCGGGCTGGCAAATGCCTGGTTCAGGGCCTCGCGCAACTCATGGTCCTGGAGCTGACGCGGAAACAGGTCGTCGAAGTCGAATGCCCGGTCAAAGTGCAGGCTCAGCGAAGTCTTCAGGTCGAGGGGGCCGGACGTATCATTCGCCAGCAGGATGTCCTGGGCTGTGATCGCATCGATGCGGCGGCGGTACTCGTCGGGAGCGGAGGAGGGTGAATGCATGGTGCAATCTCCGGTAAGGGAGCCGCAACGATGCATAGCCTGGCAGGTGAGCGGGGGGTAGCAGGCTACTGCCTGAGGCTGAACGGTGTGAAAACGTGTTGACGGCGGTGGCCCGCAGGTCAGCCGTTTTCACACAGTTGTGATGCGCGGTTTATTCCTGATCAGCGCTGGATTGATCGTCACCATCCTGGTCGACGGCAGGCGTCGGCTCGGCGTGGACGGAAACGGTTTGCTCTTCTGGGTTCAGGCTTGGGAAGGGAAGATTCGGGATTTCATGCATCTCGTCGTTCCTCGCAAGTGTGAGTGAAAAGGCTGCGCCAGGCGCGTTTGGGGCTTCGGAAAGCTGGGGCAGGATACAGCAGTCTGGATGACAGTTTGAACTTTTTCCCGTTCGCTTGTCGGGTTTACGGGCGAATAACGGACATTTGTCTTACAAAAAAACGGGGCCGCTGTGCCCCCCTTCGCGCCGGAACGCCGTATAGGGGGGGCACAGCGGCCCCGTCTTCAGGTGTTACTTGCGGCCTTCAGCCGACTCGGCAACCTTGTCGGTACGCGCGCACATGATGAAGTCGTTGCGGTGCAGGCCCTTGATCGAGTGGCTCCACCAGGTCACGGTGACCTTGCCCCACTCGGTCAGCAGGCCAGGGTGATGGCCTTCTGCTTCAGCGATTTCACCCACGGCATTGGTGAAGTCCAGGGCATGCTTGAAGTTCTTGAACTTGAACACGCGCTCCAGCTCCATGTGGCCGTCGCGCACTTCGATGTTCCAGTCCGGGATTTCGCGAATCAGCTCCGCCAGTTCCTCGTCGCTGACTTTCGGTGCATCGGCGCGGCAGGCTTCGCAATGGGCTTGGTTCAAGGCATTCATGATTACTTTTCCAGTTCGAGTTGTTATCAGGGTGGTTTCAGGCAGCAACCTTGGGTGGAAACTTGGGGGCGTGCAGGCCAAGCTGCATGGCCTGCTGAACCATGCCCATGATGTCTTCATGGGCCAGGTCGAACAGCCGCTTGAGGTTGGGCAAGACGAAATACAGCGGCTGCAGGATGTCGATGCGGTACGGCGTGCGCATCGCTTCGATCGGGTCGAACGCCTGGTGTTCCGGTTCGTTCGACAGGCTGTAGACCGTTTCTTTCGGCGAGGAAAGGATGCCGCCGCCATAGATCTTCTGACCTTGCGGGGTCTCCATCAGGCCGAACTCGATGGTCATCCAGTACAGGCGCGCCAGGTACACGCGCTGCTCTTTGGTTGCGGCCAGGCCGAGTTTGCCATAGGTGTGGGTGAACTCGGCGAACCAAGGGTTGGTCAGCAGCGGGCAGTGGCCGAAGATCTCGTGGAAGATGTCCGGTTCCTGCAGGTAGTCCAGTTCTTGCGGGGTGCGGATGAACGTGGCAACCGGGAAGCGCTTGCTGGCCAGCAATTCGAAGAAGGTCTGGAAGGGGATCAGTGCCGGTACGCGGGCGACCTGCCAGCCGGTGGTGGCGCCCAGCACCTTGTTGACCTCGCCCAGTTGCGGGATGCGGTCGTGGGGCAGCTTGAGCTGGTCGATGCCGTCCAGGTATTCCTGGCACGCACGGCCTTCGATGACTTTCAGCTGACGGGTGATCAGCGTATTCCACACCGCATGCTCTTGCTGCGGGTAGTCGATAAAACCATGCGCATCGGGCTCGCGTGCCACGTATTGCGTCTGTTTCATGTGGCTCTCCTGGTGAGGGCTTTTCTTGTTATGTGCTTACCCTAGGAATATCCCCTCATCCGGCAATTTGCACGGGGGCAGGTGCTTCTGTCAGGTGATGGGTTGGCGGCTATTCGTAACGAAAATTTTACAAAAACACGCGGGTGACGGAAAATCCGGGGCATAGCGCTGATGGTTTGCCTGTTTTTGTCAGCTTATCTTTACGAATTTTCCGCGCCCAGGTGAAAAACATCGGCGCTTAGAGAGCTCTCATGCGTATCAAAGTGCATTGCCAGAACCGCATCGGCATCCTTCGCGACATCCTCAACCTGTTGGTGGAGTACGGCATCAACGTGCTGCGCGGCGAGGTGGGGGGCGATCATGGCAATGCCATCTACCTGCACTGCCCGAACCTGATCAACCTGCAGTTCCAGGCCCTGCGGCCGAAATTCGAGGCCATTGCCGGAGTGTTCGGCGTCAAGCGCGTGGGTTTGATGCCCAGTGAGCGTCGGCACATGGAGCTGAATGCATTATTGGGCGCATTGGACTTCCCTGTGCTGTCGATCGACATGGGCGGCAGCATCGTTGCCGCCAACCGCACGGCGGCGCAGTTGCTCGGGGTGCGGGTCGACGAGGTGCCGGGTATGCCGCTGGCGCGTTATGTCGAAGACTTCGACCTGCCCGAACTGGTGCGGGCCAACAAGTCGCGCATCAACGGCTTGCGGGTCAAGGTCAAGGGCGACGTGTTTCTCGCCGATATCGCGCCGTTGCAATCCGAGCATGACGACAGCGAGGCGCTGGCCGGCGCGGTGCTGACTTTGCACCGCGCCGACCGTATCGGTGAGCGCATCTATAACGTGCGCAAGCAGGAGTTGCGCGGCTTTGACAGTATCTTCCAGAGCTCGCGGGTGATGGCGGCGGTGGTGCGTGAGGCGCGGCGCATGGCGCCACTGGATGCACCCTTGCTGATCGAAGGCGAGACGGGCACCGGCAAAGAGCTGCTGGCGCGCGCCTGCCATCTGGCCAGCCCGCGTGGGCAGTCGCCGCTGATGGCGCTCAATTGCGCGGGGTTGCCCGAGTCGATGGCCGAGACCGAGCTGTTCGGCTACGGCCCGGGTGCCTTCGAAGGGGCGCGGGCCGAAGGCAAGCTGGGGCTGCTGGAGCTGACGGCGGGCGGTACGCTGTTTCTCGATGGGGTCGGGGAGATGAGCCCGCGGCTGCAGGTGAAGCTGCTGCGTTTTCTGCAGGACGGTTGCTTTCGCCGGGTAGGCAGTGATGAAGAGGTGTACCTGGATGTGCGGGTCATCTGCGCGACCCAGGTGGACTTGTCCGAGTTGTGCGCACGCGGCGAGTTCCGCCAGGACCTGTATCACCGCCTCAATGTGTTGTCTTTGCACATCCCGCCCTTGCGTGAGTGCATGGATGGGCTGGAGGGGCTGGTGCAGCACTTTCTCGATCAGGCCAGCCGACAAATTGGCTGCGCGTTGCCGCGCCTGCTGCCGGCAGCAATGGATAAACTCAGCCAGTACCACTGGCCCGGTAATGTGCGGCAACTGGAAAACGTATTGTTCCAGGCGGTTTCGTTATGTGAAGGCGGCGTGGTTAAAAGCGAGCATATTCGTTTGCCCGACTATGGCGTGCGTCAACCGCTGGGGGAATTTTCCCTGGAAGGGGATCTTTCGCAGATTGTCGGGCGCTTTGAAAAGGCCGTACTGGAAAGTTTGATGGGGGAATTTACAAGTAGCCGCGCATTGGGCAAACGATTGGGTGTTTCGCACACGACCATTGCCAACAAGTTGCGCGATTATTCGCTGGGCAAGACGCCAGAATAATAGTCGTCGATGTAAGTTTGAATGGCGTGTGGCAGCGGGTTTGCCCGCGAAGGGCCCCAGCGGGGCCCTGATCTCAAGGGTTAGCCGTTAGAGCAGCCATTCCCCATCACGCGGTATTCAAGAATGTGCGTCTGGCCCTTGGAGTCCTCATAGGTCATGCGGGCGGGCACGACTTCACAGACGTTGGGCACTTCGCTCATGGAGATGACGCGGGCAATGTCCAGGTGCTGCGAATAACTGTACTGTTCAACCGGAATCTGCTCGGCATCGTTTGCTTCGCCGGCCATTGCCGCGCCGCAAAGACTGCCAAGTACCAATACCAGTAAAGCTTTCATTTTCTATTTACCTGTCTAAGGTCGTGAGGGGGTGCGCGGCGTTTGTAACGCCGCACGTGCTGCGGGTTTTAACTATCGAAGTAGAGGGGGATTAACGCTTGCCTTCGTGGGGGCTGTTACCAGAAGTTAATCGCCTTGCCGTTGTTGGCGAGATGAATTTTAGGGGGGCGGCTTGCGCTGAAACAGTAGGCCTTTTGATAAAGTGTTTTGACAGAATCTGTAACAATCACCCAAAAAACACCCTGATTTTTTCGGGCCAGGGCTGCGAGCCGCGAGCTAGAGCGCTCTGCTCGTACGTCAGTACCAAATTCGGCCGCTTTACTACCAACGTCGAATGGCTTTTGTTGCTCTGGTACAGTTACAAACGGTTCCATACAAAAACAACTATTACACCGAGGTAACACAGATGAGTGCGGCTCCACTGTATCCCGTTCGTCCCGAGGTTGCGGCCACTACCCTGACCGACGAGGCCACCTACAAGGCCATGTACCAGCAATCGGTGATCAACCCGGACGGCTTCTGGCGTGAGCAGGCCCAGCGTCTGGACTGGATCAAGCCGTTTACCAAGGTCAAGCAGACCTCCTTCGATGACCACCATGTCGATATCAAGTGGTTTGCCGATGGCACTCTGAACGTTTCCTCCAACTGCCTGGACCGTCACCTTGAAGAGCGTGGCGACCAGTTGGCGATCATCTGGGAGGGCGACGACCCTTCCGAGCACCGCAACATCACCTACCGCGAGCTCCACGAGCAGGTCTGCAAGTTTGCCAACGCCTTGCGTGGCCAGGATGTGCACCGCGGCGACGTGGTGACCATCTACATGCCGATGATCCCCGAGGCCGTGGTCGCCATGCTGGCCTGTGCCCGCATCGGTGCAATCCACTCGGTGGTATTCGGCGGCTTCTCCCCCGAGGCGCTGGCCGGCCGAATCATCGACTGCAAGTCCAAGGTGGTGATCACTGCCGACGAAGGCTTGCGCGGCGGCCGTCGTACCCCGCTCAAGGGCAACGTCGACCTGGCCCTGACCAACCCTGAAACCAACAGCGTGCAGAAGATCATCGTGTGCAAGCGCACCGGTGGCGAGATTGCCTGGCACCAGCACCGCGACATCTGGTACGAAGACCTGATGAAAGTGGCTTCCAGCCATTGCGCGCCGAAAGAAATGGGTGCCGAGGAAGCACTGTTCATCCTTTATACCTCCGGCTCCACCGGCAAGCCCAAGGGCGTGCTGCACACCACGGGGGGTTACCTGGTGTACGCGGCGCTGACCCATGAACGCGTGTTCGACTACCGCCCGGGTGAGGTCTACTGGTGCACCGCAGACGTGGGCTGGGTCACCGGCCACAGTTACATCGTCTACGGCCCGCTGGCCAACGGCGCCACCACCTTGCTGTTCGAGGGCGTGCCGAACTACCCGGACATCACCCGGGTGTCGAAAATCATCGACAAGCACAAGGTCAACATCCTCTACACCGCGCCTACCGCGATTCGCGCCATGATGGCCGAAGGGCAGGCGGCCGTTGACGGCGCCGATGGTTCCAGCCTGCGCCTGCTGGGTTCGGTCGGCGAGCCGATCAACCCTGAGGCATGGAACTGGTACTACAAGGCCGTCGGCAAAGAGCGTTGCCCAATCGTCGATACCTGGTGGCAGACCGAAACCGGCGGCATCCTGATCAGCCCGTTGCCAGGCGCCACCGGCCTCAAGCCGGGTTCGGCTACCCGTCCGTTCTTTGGGGTGGTGCCGGCGCTGGTGGACAACCTGGGCAACCTGATCGATGGCGCCGCCGAAGGCAACCTGGTGATCCTCGACTCCTGGCCGGGCCAGTCGCGTTCGCTGTATGGCGATCACGACCGTTTCGTCGACACCTACTTCAAGACTTTCCGTGGCATGTACTTCACCGGTGACGGCGCACGCCGCGACGAGGATGGTTACTACTGGATCACCGGCCGTGTGGATGACGTGCTCAACGTGTCCGGCCACCGCATGGGCACTGCCGAAATCGAAAGTGCCATGGTTGCCCACGCCAAGGTTGCCGAGGCGGCCGTGGTGGGTGTGCCGCACGACATCAAGGGGCAGGGCATCTATGTCTATGTCACCCTCAATGCCGGCGTGGAACCCAGCGAGCAACTGCGCCTGGAGCTGAAAAACTGGGTGCGCAAAGAGATCGGGCCGATTGCTTCGCCGGACGTTATCCAGTGGGCGCCTGGGCTGCCGAAGACCCGCTCGGGCAAGATCATGCGGCGTATCCTGCGCAAGATCGCCACGGCGGAGTACGGCTCATTGGGGGATATCTCGACCCTCGCCGACCCGGGTGTGGTGCAGCACCTGATCGACACGCACAAAGCGATGAACCTGGCTTCGGCGTGATGCGCAGGGGGTTGTAGCACGCCCCTCCCAGGCTCTGATAAAAACCCCGCTCGGGCAACCGGCGGGGTTTTTGCTTTACTGTTACCCGACATTCATCGGTAACTCTTCTGTCACCGTGGGTGTTCGCAAACGGGGCACGAGGAAACAACTTGGCCCACTTTCGGTGCGTTTTTGCAGGCATTTTTGCCTGGGTGGCACGCTGCGCTTGCCGTGACACAAGGCTTTGCCAATAATAGGCCCAGTATTTGCTAGTTCAATGGGTTCTAATTCTTGCGCTCTTGCATATCTTGCAATGGCTGTCAACATCGCCCGCAGCGGTTTCAAGCGCTTCTGTAAGTAGTTGTCGCTTTGAAGAAATATCGACTACCGGGCTGTCGTTAAAATGCCACTCACTCGCTCGTGGTCTCCGACCGACCCTGCGCGGCTCGCGTTGTACCCATTCGCATATCGGGCAGCCGTTACCTGCCTTGTATTGCCCCGTACCGATGGAGTTACCTGATGAAGAAGCTCGCACTGCTTGGCGCCCTGGCGCTGTCCGTGTTTTCCCTGGTGTCGCAGGCCGATGAAAAACCATTGAAAATCGGTATCGAAGCCGCCTACCCACCCTTTGCCTTCAAGCAGCCCGACGGCAGCATTGCCGGTTTCGACTACGACATCGGCAATGCCCTGTGTGAAGAGATGAAAGCCAAGTGCACCTGGGTCGAGCAAGAGTTCGACGGCCTGATCCCGGCACTGAAGGTGCGCAAGATCGACGCGATTCTGTCGTCCATGTCGATTACCGAAGACCGCAAGAAGTCGGTCGACTTCACCAACCGCTACTACCTGACCCCAGCACGCCTGGTGATGAAGGAAGGCACCACCGTCAGCGACAGCCTGGGCGAACTGCAGGGCAAGAAGATCGGCGTGCAGCGCGGCTCGATCCATGACCGCTTCGCCAAGGAAGTGCTGGGCGCCAAAGGTGCCACTGTGGTTCCTTACGGCACCCAGAACGAAATCTACCTGGATGTGGCTGCCGGCCGCCTCGATGGCACCGTGGCTGACGCCACCCTGCTGGAAGACGGCTTCCTCAAGACCGACGCCGGCAAGGGCTTCGCCTTCGTAGGCCCGGCCTTCACCGACGCCAAGTACTTCGGTGACGGCATCGGCATTGCCGTGCGTAAGGGTGACAAGGCCAACGTCGACCGCATCAATGCGGCCATCGACGCGATCCGCGCCAACGGCAAGTACAAACAAATCGAAGCCAAGTACTTCAATTTCGACATCTACGGTCCAGACTCGAAGTAAGACGTCGGGTTTCACCTGTGCAATGGTGCAAACAGCAGAGGCTCTGAGGTTTGCACCATTTTTCATTCTTTAGGTCGAGGACCTCATCATGTTGAAAGGCTACGGGGCAGTCATCCTCGACGGGGCGTGGCTGACGCTGCAGCTCGCCCTATCGTCGATGGCCCTGGCCATCGTGCTCGGCCTGATTGGCGTGGCGCTGCGCTTGTCGCCGGTGCGCTGGCTGGCCTGGTTGGGCGATATGTATGCCACGGTGATCCGTGGTATTCCGGATTTGGTACTGATCCTGCTGATCTTCTACGGCGGGCAGGACATCATCAACCGGGTAGCGCCGCTGTTTGGCTACGAAGACTACATCGACCTGAACCCGCTGGCTGCGGGCATCGGCACCTTGGGCTTCATTTTTGGCGCGTACCTGTCGGAAACCTTCCGCGGTGCCTTCCTCGGCATCCCCAAGGGCCAGGCCGAAGCCGGCGTGGCCTATGGCATGAGCAACCTTCAGGTGTTCTTCCGCATCCAGGTGCCACAGATGATCCGCCTGGCCATTCCGGGCTTCACCAACAATTGGCTGGTGCTGACCAAGGCCACGGCGCTGATCTCGGTGGTCGGCCTGCAGGACATGATGTTCAAAGCCAAGCAGGCGGCTGACGCCACCCGCGAACCCTTCACTTTCTTTCTGGCGGTGGCGGCCATGTACCTGGTATTGACCAGTGTCTCGCTGCTGGCCTTGAAGTATCTTGAAAAACGCTACTCGGTGGGCGTCAAGGTGGTTGAACTATGATCTTCGACTACAACGTGGTGTGGGAGGCCATGCCGCTGTACCTCGGCGGGCTGCTGACCACCCTCAAGCTGCTGGCGCTGTCACTGTTCTTCGGCCTGCTCGCAGCAGTTCCGCTGGGCTTGATGCGGGTGTCCAAGCAGCCGCTGGTCAACCTCAGTGCCTGGCTGTACACCTATGTGATTCGCGGCACGCCGATGCTGGTGCAGCTGTTTCTGATCTACTACGGCCTGGCCCAGTTCGAAGCGGTGCGCGCGAGTATCTTCTGGCCAATGCTGTCCAGTGCCACCTTCTGCGCCTGCCTGGCCTTTGCCGTCAACACCAGTGCCTACACCGCGGAGATCATCGCCGGCAGCCTCAAGGCCACGCCCCATGGCGAGATCGAGGCGGCCAAGGCCATGGGCATGTCGCGCATGAAGATGTACCGGCGCATCCTGCTGCCGTCGGCCTTGCGTCGGGCGCTGCCGCAGTACAGCAACGAAGTGATCATGATGCTGCAGACCACCAGCCTTGCCTCGATCGTTACCCTGATCGACATCACTGGCGCGGCGCGCACGGTCAATGCCCAGTACTACCTGCCTTTCGAGGCCTACATCACGGCGGGCGTGTTCTACCTGTGCCTGACCTTCATCCTGGTGCGCCTGTTCAAGATGGCCGAACGCCGCTGGCTCGGCTACCTGGCGCCGCGCAAGCACTGACCGCTCTGTGAGAATCGACAGCATGTACAAACTCGAAGTCCAAGACCTGCACAAGCGCTACGGCAGCCATGAAGTGCTCAAGGGCGTGTCCCTGGCGGCCAAGGCCGGCGATGTGATCAGCATCATCGGCTCCAGCGGTTCGGGCAAGTCGACCTTCCTGCGCTGCATCAACCTGCTGGAGCAGCCCCACGCCGGCAAGATCCTGCTCAACAACGAAGAGTTGAAGCTGGTCGCCGGCAAGGATGGTGCGCTCAAGGCGGCCGACCCGCGTCAGTTGCAGCGCATGCGCTCGCGCCTGTCGATGGTGTTTCAGCATTTCAACCTGTGGTCGCACATGACCGCGCTGGAAAACGTCATCGAGGCCCCCGTGCACGTGCTCGGGATGAACAAGAAAGAGGCCCTGGAAAAGGCCGAGCACTACCTGGCCAAGGTCGGTGTCGCCCACCGCAAGGATGCCTTCCCGGGGCACATGTCCGGTGGCGAGCAGCAGCGCGTGGCGATTGCCCGTGCCCTGGCCGTGGAGCCTGAGGTGATGCTGTTCGACGAACCGACCTCGGCGCTCGACCCCGAGCTGGTGGGTGATGTGCTCAAGGTCATGCAGGCGCTGGCCCAGGAAGGCCGGACCATGGTGGTGGTGACCCACGAGATGGGCTTTGCCCGCGAGGTGTCGAACCAGTTGGTGTTCCTGCACAAGGGCCTGGTGGAAGAGACCGGTTGCCCGCGCGAGGTGCTGGCCAACCCGCAATCGGAGCGGCTCAAGCAGTTCCTCTCCGGCAGCCTCAAGTAAAGAACGCTGCATCTTTGCACCAGAATAGGGCATGCTGCGCAGCGAGCGCAGCCTGACCCTGCGCCACAGACTCGAACGACCCCAGGTTTCGGACCGCACCCTATGACCACCC
Organism: Pseudomonas sp. NFX1; assembly: GCF_051123555.1. NCBI lineage: Bacteria > Pseudomonadati > Pseudomonadota > Gammaproteobacteria > Pseudomonadales > Pseudomonadaceae > Pseudomonas > Pseudomonas sp. NFX1. The sequence continues at coordinate 278,660 of NZ_CP169366.1, forward strand.
AGCGAATCGGTTTTCTCATCTGGCCCAGCACCAAGCCCTTGACCCTGGCGCTGGCCGAGGAAGTGTTGCAGGTGGCCCAACGCGTGCATCCGGATGTGGTCTACGAATTAGCCTTTCTTCAGGCCGAGCCTGCTGTCGAAGGTGCCTGGCGCCTGCCGGGCGAGCCGTGGAATGGCCGCCTGGAGGGCTGTCAGAAGCTCTTGTTGCTGGCCGACGAGCCACCGCAGGCCGTCGGATCGGTGCTGTCGACCGCGCTCAAGCAGCTGGCGCGAAGTGGTTGCATGATCGGTGGCTTGTCTGCCGGTGTGTATCCGCTGGCCCAGCTTGGCCTGCTCGACGGGTATCGTGCGGCGGTGCACTGGCGCTGGCAGGACGATTTTGCCGAGCGCTTCCCCAAGGTCATCGCCACCAGCCACCTGTTCGACTGGGACCGTGACCGCCTGACCGCCTGTGGTGGCATGGCGGTGACTGACCTGTTGCTGGCCGTGCTGGCCCGTGATCATGGTGCGGAGCTGGCCGGGGCGGTGTCTGAAGAGCTGGTGGTCGAGCGTATCCGCGAGGGGGGCGAGCGTCAGCGTATTCCGTTGCAGAACCGCCTGGGCTCCAGCCACCCCAAGCTGACCCAGGCCGTATTGCTGATGGAAGCCAACATCGAAGAGCCGCTGACCACCGACGAGATCGCCCAGCATGTGTGCGTGTCGCGTCGGCAGTTGGAGCGCATCTTCAAGCAGTACCTGAACCGGGTGCCCAGCCAATATTACCTCGAGCTGCGGCTTAACAAGGCGCGGCAAATGCTGATGCAGACCAGCAAGTCGATCATCCAGATCGGCTTGTCGTGCGGGTTCTCCTCGGGGCCGCATTTTTCCAGTGCGTACCGCAATTTCTTTGGTGCGACGCCGCGCGAAGACCGCAATCAGCGGCGTAACAGCAGCCCGTTCGAGTTGAGTTCGGCGCCTGCCGAGAAGGGTTGACGCTTGTCTGACGGTGCAGGCCCCACGAATGGGTCGGTGCCGGCAGCATCCAATCCCGGTGTGAACACCCGTTCACCCAGCCACCCACTCCCGTTACACTGCGCGATTGCGACAGTGTTTGTCGCATTGCCGAAAGCCTGGGTAAAACAGGGTTTTGCGCTGTAACAAGTTGTCGCTTGGCCGCAAGGACAGGCGCCCATCAGTCCTTACAATCCCCCCATCGCTCGCCACTTCCAGGCCAGCGTTCCTCTTCAGGAGACTCAGATGTCCGTTGAGCAAGCCCCGGTGCAACGTGCCGATTTCGACCAGGTCATGGTCCCCAACTATTCGCCGGCGGCCTTCATTCCTGTGCGAGGCGAGGGTTCCCGAGTCTGGGACCAGTCGGGTCGCGAGCTGATCGACTTCGCTGGCGGTATCGCCGTCAACGCCCTGGGTCACTGCCATCCGGCCCTGGTCAAGGCGCTGACCGAGCAGGCCAACACCCTCTGGCACGTATCCAACGTCTTCACCAACGAGCCGGCGCTGCGCCTGGCCCACAAACTGGTGGACGCGACCTTTGCCGACCGAGCCTTCTTCTGCAACTCCGGTGCCGAAGCCAACGAGGCCGCCTTCAAGCTGGCCCGTCGCGTTGCCCATGACCGTTTCGGCCCTGAAAAGCACGAAATCATCGCCACCGTGAACAGCTTCCACGGCCGCACCCTGTTCACCGTCAGCGTTGGCGGCCAGCCAAAGTATTCCGACGGCTTCGGGCCGAAGATCACCGGCATCAGCCATGTGCCGTACAACGACCTGGAAGCGCTCAAGGCACAGATTTCCGACAAGACCTGCGCCGTGGTGATCGAGCCGATCCAGGGCGAGAGCGGTGTGGTCCCGGCCGACAAGGCTTACCTGGAAGGCGCACGCACGCTGTGCGATGAGCACAATGCACTGCTGATCTTCGACGAAGTGCAGACCGGCGTCGGCCGTACTGGTTCGCTATATGCCTATCAACACTACGGTGTGACCCCCGACATCCTGACCAGCGCCAAGAGCCTGGGCGGCGGTTTCCCGATCGGCGCCATGCTGACCACCACCGAGTTGGCCAAGCACCTGGCTGTCGGCACCCACGGCACCACTTATGGTGGCAACCCGCTGGGCTGCGCCGTTGCCTGCGCCGTGCTGGACGTGATCAACACCCCGCAAACCCTGGCCGGCATCAAGGCCAAGCATGAGCGCTTCAAGGCTCGTCTGGAGCAGATCGGGCAGAAGTACAGCCTGTTCACCCAGGTGCGTGGCGTTGGCCTGCTGATCGGTTGCGTGTTGACCGACGCCTGGCAGGGCAAGGCCAAGGACGTGCTCAACGCCGCCGAGAAAGAAGGGGTGATGGTGCTGCAAGCCGGCCCGGACGTGGTGCGTTTCGCGCCTAGCCTGGTGGTTGAAGATGCCGACATCGATGAAGGCCTGGACCGCTTCGAGCGCGCCGTGGCCACACTGACCCAGGGCTGATTCGCCTGCGGTCCTGTCGTCGGCCCTGAAGGGGCCGGCGATACCTGAATTCCAGCGCGGGCGCGTGCTTGCAGTGTCAATCGCGCGCCCGCCGTTTTTTCGTGCCGCCGTAAGCGGCCCGCTTTACCAAAGGAGTGACACCATGCTGGTGATGCGCCCCGCGCAAATGGCTGATCTGAACGAAGTGCAGCGCATGGCTGCCGACAGCCCCATTGGTGTCACCTCGCTGCCGGACGATTCTGCCCGTCTGGGCGACAAGATCGCCGCGTCGGAAACCTCCTTCGCCGCCGAGGTCAGCTTCAATGGCGAAGAAAGCTACTTCTTCGTGCTCGAAGACAGCGTCACCGGCAAGCTTGCCGGCTGTTCGGCCATCGTCGCCTCGGCCGGCTACTCCGAGCCGTTCTACAGTTTCCGTAACGAGACCTTCGTGCACGCCTCGCGCGAGCTGAAGATCCACAACAAGATCCATGTCCTGTCGCTGTGCCATGACTTGACCGGCAACAGCCTGCTGACCAGCTTCTACGTCTTGCCTGAACTGGTCGGCAGTGGCTGGGCCGAGCTCAACTCGCGTGGCCGCCTGCTGTTCATGGCCGCGCACCCGGAGCGCTTCGCCGACTCGGTGGTAACCGAGATCGTTGGCTACAGCGATGATCAGGGCGAATCGCCATTCTGGGATGCCATAGGCCGCAATTTCTTCGACCTCAACTACGCCGACGCCGAGCGCCTGTGCGGGTTGAAGAGCCGCACGTTCCTGGCCGAGCTGATGCCGCACTACCCGATCTATGTGCCGCTGCTGCCCGACGAAGCCCAGGAAGCCATGGGCCAGGTTCATCCGCGGGCGCAGATCACCTTCGACATCCTGATGCGTGAAGGTTTCGAGACCGAGCACTACATCGACATCTTCGACGGCGGGCCGACCTTGCATGCGCGGGCTTCGGGCATTCGCTCGATTGCCCAGAGCCGTGTGGTGCCGGTCAAGCTTGAAGATGCCCCGGTCAAGGGCGGGCGCCCGTACCTGGTATGCAACGGCCAGTTGCAGGACTACCGCGCAGTGTTGCTGGAGCTCGACTGGGTGCCCGGCAAACCGGTCAGCCTGGGGAGCGATGCGGCCGACGCCCTGGGCATTGGTGAGGGTGGCAGTGTGCGTCTGGTTGCCGTCTGAGGCGCGAGCTTGCGCACACAGTTCGAAACAGCAAGCTCGAAACGAAGCGTTTCGCGGTGGCAGAGGTCGCCGCTCAAGGAGATAGCATGATCGTTCGTCCCGTACGCAGCAGCGATTTACCCGCGCTGATCGAACTGGCTCGCAGCACCGGTACCACCGGGCTGACCACGCTGCCGGCCAACGAAGAACGCCTCGGGCATCGCGTGGGTTGGGCCGAGAAGAGCTTCCGTGGTGAAGCCGAACGTGGCGATACCGACTACCTGTTCGTGCTGGAGAATGACGAAGGCATGGTGGTGGGCATCAGCGCCATCGCCGGTGCCGTCGGCCTGCGTGAGCCCTGGTACAACTACCGGGTCGGCCTGACCGTCAGCGCCTCGCAGGAGCTGAACATCTACCGCGAAATCCCCACCCTGTTCCTGGCCAACGACCTGACCGGCAACTCCGAACTGTGCTCGCTGTTCCTGCGTAGCGACTACCGCTCTGGCCTCAACGGCCGCTTGCTGTCACGCGCACGCATGCTGTTCATCGCCGAATTCCCGGAGCTGTTCGGCAAGAAGATCATCGCCGAGATGCGCGGCATGTCCGACGAGCAGGGGCGTTCGCCGTTCTGGGAAAGCCTGGGCCGGCACTTCTTCAAGATGGAGTTCAGCCAGGCCGACTACCTGACCGGGGTGGGCAACAAGTCGTTCATCGCCGAGCTGATGCCCAAGTTCCCGCTGTACACCTGCTTCCTGTCCGAGGCGGCGCGCAATGTGATCGGCCGTGTGCACACCGACACCGAGCCTGCGCTGGCCATGCTCAAGCAAGAAGGGTTCAGCTACCAAGGCTATGTCGACATCTTCGACGCCGGCCCTGCCATCGAATGCGAGACCGCGAAAATTCGCGCCGTGCGCGAAAGCCAGACCCTGGTGCTGGCGGTCGGTACCCCCGGCGATGACGCGACGCCTTACATCATCCACAACCGCAAACGCGACGACTGCCGCATCACGGCCGCGCCCGCACGCCTGGCGGCAGGCACTCTGGTGGTCGACCCGCTGACCGCCAAGCGCCTGCGCATGGGGGCTGGCGACAACGTGCGTGCCGTGCCGCTGTCGGCTAGCCGGGAGGCCCAGTAAATGACCACGCATTACATCGCCGGCAACTGGCAGGCCGGCCAGGGCGCCGCCCTGCAATCGCTCAACCCGGTGAGCCAGGCCGTGGTCTGGGAAGGGCAGGGTGCCGATGCCAGCCAGGTTGATGCCGCCGTGCGGGCCGCTCGCCAGACCTTTCCGGCCTGGGCACAGCTGAGCCTGGAAGCGCGTATCGACGTGCTGGAAAAATTCGCCGAACAGCTGAAGCAGCATGCCGAGGCGCTGGCGCATTGCATCGGTGAAGAAACCGGCAAGCCGCTATGGGAGTCGGCGACCGAAGTCACCAGCATGGTCAACAAGGTGGCGATTTCGGTGCAGAGCTACCGCGAGCGGACCGGCGAAAAAAGCGGCCCGCTGGCCGATGCCACCGCCGTGTTGCGGCACAAGCCACATGGTGTGGTGGCGGTGTTCGGGCCTTACAACTTCCCGGGCCACTTGCCCAATGGGCATATCGTGCCGGCACTGCTGGCGGGCAACTGCGTGGTGTTCAAGCCCAGCGAGCTGACGCCCAAGGTTGCCGAGCTGACCGTCAACTGCTGGATCGCTGCCGGGCTGCCCGCCGGTGTGCTCAACCTGGTGCAGGGCGGGCGCGAAACCGGTGTGGCGCTGGCGGCCAACCCAGGGATCGACGGGCTGTTCTTCACCGGCTCCAGCCGCACCGGCAACCTGCTGCACCAGCAGTTCGCCGGGCGCCCGGACAAGATCCTTGCGCTGGAGATGGGCGGTAACAACCCGCTGGTGGTGGACGAGGTCAAGGACCTCGACGCTGCGGTGTACACCATCATCCAGTCGGCATTCATTTCCGCTGGCCAGCGCTGCACCTGCGCGCGTCGCCTGCTGGTGCCGCAAGGGGTCTGGGGCGATACGCTGATCGCGCGGCTGGTCGAGGTGTGCAGAAGCATCACGGTGGGCGCCTTCGATCAGCAGCCAGCGCCGTTCATGGGCTCCGTGATTTCGCTGCAGGCGGCCCAGGCGCTGATTGCAGCCCAGGCCGACCTGGTGGGCAAGGGCGCTGTGAAGTTGCTGGAGATGACCCAGCCGCAGGTCGACGCCGCACTGCTGACGCCTGGCATCCTCGATGTCAGCGCCGTTGCCGGGCGCCCTGACGAAGAGTTCTTCGGCCCGTTGCTGCAGGTGATTCGCTACACCGACTTCGATGCCGCCATCGATGAGGCCAACAACACCCAGTACGGCTTGGCCGCCGGGTTGCTCTCCGACTCCCGCGCGCGCTACCAGTATTTCTGGCTGCGCAGCCGGGCGGGCATCGTCAACTGGAACAAGCAGTTGACCGGTGCCGCCAGCAGCGCGCCGTTCGGTGGCGTCGGCAACAGCGGCAACCACCGCGCCAGTGCCTACTACGCAGCCGATTACTGCGCTTACCCCGTGGCCTCGCTGGAGACCGCCAGCCTCGCCTTGCCGGCAACCCTGACGCCGGGCGTCACCCTATAACAAACGGTCTCGGAGCCTAGCCGATGAAATCCTACGAAGTGAATTTTGATGGCCTGGTGGGGCCAACCCACAACTATGGCGGCTTGTCCTACGGCAATGTGGCTTCGCAGAGCAACAGCCAGCAGTCGTCCAACCCGCGCGAAGCCGCGCGCCAGGGCCTGGCAAAAATGAAAGCCCTGGCCGACATGGGCTTCAAGCAGGGCGTGCTGGCCCCGCAGGAACGGCCAGACGTGACCGCGCTGCGCCGCCTGGGCTTCTCTGGCAGCGATGCCGAGGTGATCCAGCGCGCAGCCAGAGAAGCCATGCCCTTGCTGGTCGCCAGTTGCTCGGCGTCGAGCATGTGGGTGGCCAATGCCGCCACGGTAAGCCCCAGTGCCGATACGGCCGATGGCCGCGTGCATTTCACGGCCGCCAACCTCAACTGCAAGTACCACCGCAGCATCGAGCACCCGACCACCAGCCGTGTGCTGGGTGCGATGTTCGCCGATGACAGGCACTTCGCTCACCACCCGGCGTTGCCGGCGGTGGCGCAGTTCGGCGACGAGGGGGCGGCCAACCACACACGCTTCTGCCGTCGCTACGGCGAAGCGGGCGTCGAATTCTTCGTCTACGGCCGCAGCGCGTTCGACAGCCGCTACCCCGCGCCGCAGAAGTACCCGGCGCGCCAGACCCTGGAAGCGTCCCAGGCCGTGGCCCGGCTGCATGGCCTGAGCGACGACGGCGTGGTCTACGCTCAACAGAACCCGGCCGTGATCGACCAGGGCGTGTTCCACAATGACGTGATTTCGGTGGGTAACGGCGAGGTGCTGTTCTACCACGAAGACGCCTTCCTCGAGACCGATGCGGTGCTTGGCCAGCTGCAAGCTAAACTGGCCAGTAAGGGTGGCAACTTCCAGGCCATCCGTGTGCCGCGTGCGGCAGTGGCGGTGGAGGACGCGGTGCGTTCCTACCTGTTCAACAGCCAGCTGCTCAGCCGTGATGACGGCTCCATGCTGTTGGTGGTGCCGGAGGAATGCCGTAGCAACGAGCGGGTCTGGGCTTATCTTGGCCAGTTGACCCAGCAGGGCGGCCCGGTCAGCGAGGTCAAGGTGTTCGACCTCAAGCAAAGCATGCAGAACGGCGGAGGCCCTGCTTGCCTGCGTCTTCGCGTAGCGTTGAAGGAATCGGAACTGGCGGCGGTCAATCCAGGCGTTATCATGACCGCGCCGCTGTACGACACGCTGCTGCAGTGGGTAGACAAGCATTACCGCGACCGCATGGGCGAAGCGGACCTTGCCGACCCACAATTGTTGGTCGAATGCCGTACGGCACTGGATGAGTTGACTCAGATTCTGCAATTGGGTTCGGTCTATCCGTTCCAACGCCAACCTTGAAGAGAGACTAAGTAATGACCGATGCCCTGCGCCTGATCCTCGAAGACGAAGACGGCACCCAGCTGGAAACTTCCTGCACCCGTTTTGCCGTTGTCTGGCAAGGCAAGGAAGTGTGGATTCAGCAGGACGGCCGCGGCCAGTTGCTGATTGGCGTGGACGTCGAGGAAGACGACACCGAGTACGCCAACCTGCTGCTGCGCCCGATGGCCACCAACCTGGTCAGCCTGCAGCTGGAAATGGAGCCGGCTGAAGTCGCTGACGGCGACGATCACGTCCATGGCCCCGACTGCGGCCACCAACACTAAGGAAGTGCCTATGCTCGCCCTCGGCAAATTGCTTGAGCTGACCTTGACCGATCACGAACCGGCCGAGAAGACCCAAGTTACACCCAAGGGCGTGCGTTTGCGCTGGCTGGGGGAGGGCGCACTCGAAGTGCGCCCGACCGAGGCTGAAGATTGCGGGCTCGACCTGCTGTTGTCGGCCGGCATACATGGCAACGAAACAGCGCCGATCGAATTGCTCGAACGGCTGCTGCATGGCGTGGCCAATGGCAAGATCAAACCACGCGCGCGGGTTTTGTTCCTGTTCGGCAACCCGGCGGCCATCCGCAAGGGCGAGCGCTTCATCGAGCAGGACATCAACCGCCTGTTCAATGGCCGTCACGAGCTTTCCAGTGGTTTCGAGGCGCTGCGCGCCGCGGAGCTTGAGCAGTTTGCCCGGGTGTTCTTCAGCAAACCCGAGCGCATGCGCTTGCATTACGACCTGCATACCGCCATCCGTGGCTCGAAGATCGAGCAGTTCGCCCTGTACCCCTACAAGGAGGGGCGCAAGCATTCCCGTCGAGAGCTGGCGCGCCTGGCAGCAGCTGGCATGGAGGCGGTGCTGCTGCAGAGCAAGTCGTCCATCACCTTCAGTGCATTCACCTATGAGCAGCTCGATGCCGAGGCGTTTACCCTGGAGCTGGGCAGGGCGCGGCCGTTCGGGCAGAACGAAGAGGTCAACCTGGACAAGCTGGAAGAGCGCCTGATCCAGATCATCGAAGGCACCGAACCCGAGGCGCAAGACTCGCTCGATGGCCTGAAACTGTTCAGCGTCGCCCGCGAGATCATCAAGCACAGCGAGGGCTTTCGCCTGCACTTGCCGGCGGATATCGAAAACTTCTCCGAGTTGAGCAAAGGTTACCTGTTGGCTGAAGACCTGGCCGAGATGCGCTGGGTAGTCGAAGAGGAGGGTGCGCGCATCATCTTCCCCAACCCCAAGGTCAGGAATGGCCTCAGGGCAGGGATTCTCATCGTGCCTGATGAAGGGCGTAGTCTGTCCTGAACCGGTCAGTCGGCTGACGTTGGGGCAGGGGCCAGCATGTCTGGTGCCAGTGCGTTATAGGCCTGCTGCAGGATTCTCGCCAACGTGGTCAGTCCGTCGAGGCCGCTAGCGTCATAGGGGTCGTAAAGCACAGTGGTGTAGCTGCCCGGCAGCAGATGTGAATACTTGGCAGGGATCACGCGTTGCAGGTCAAAACCCGGGCCCTGTTGCGGCGGCCCGGCATGGCGCTGCATGAGCACGATATCAGGCACGCTGGCGTACTGTTGGCGCGCTGTATCCAGAAGCCGCTTGAGTTCGGGGTAGCCCGGCAGAAGGGCCAGCTGTTCGAAGACGCGTGCCAGGAACTGTGGGGTGCCGTAGAGGTACAGGTTTTCGATGGCGGTAATTTCAAAATGCCTGTCCGGGTCGGCGCTGGCGTCAATGCGCAGAGGGCACGTGACGCCAGCGCCAATCGTTTCTGGCAGCGCTGTGCCCATGAACAGCAAATGAAGCCGCTGCTCAGGTGAGGCCTGCTGAATGATGAAAGACTCGCCTTCGACTTCCAGGGTGATATCGCTGCCCTGGCTCAATTTCACATTGGCGGTCCTCAACCAGACCAGAATCTCGTCCAGGTTACCGACGCTTTCCTCGTCATCGATGGCCTCGATGAGCCTGCGCTGAAAATGTACCAAGGGCGCCTTGTAGAGATCGAACAGCTCGTAATTGAAATACACCCGTGAGTCGCCGAGCCCTGAAGGCGATGGGTTGTCATAGTCGATGGCTTCATCCATTTCGCCGAAACCGGCGCCTTTGCTTCTGTCATTACCGTCCACGCGCTGCGCAGTTACTGCATTGGTAGTCATGTGCATGTGCTCTTGGGAAATGGCTGGCCAGACTAGGCATAAGCGCAGGACACAGGGCGCTACACAGATAGCGCTGAGTCATTCTCCAGTGTGCTATGCAGGTGCCGCTTGCCGGTCGGCGCGGCCAACCCGCCGCAAGTGAGAGCGTTGGTTTGGATCCGATTTCGAATGAAAACCTTTTAATTCACCGTCTATTCCATTTTCCCTTCCCTTCGGCCGTAATGGGCTTGCCAGTGGCGAAAGGCTGCAATTAGCATCCGGTCATGTCATTTTCGTTTGCAACCGCCTGAAAACCGTCTAATCGACGTTTTCCATCGCATAAACACACTGCACCGAGCTTGCAGGACCGATATAATGCGGCCCTTTGCCGTCGTTTCGTCGACGCGTTTGCCCACCAGGGCCGCCGTTTCCGTGGAAGAACCTATGAAAAGCGCAGAAATCCGTGAAGCCTTCCTTCGCTTCTTCGAGGAGCAGGGGCACACCCGAGTCGCCTCCAGCTCCCTGATTCCGGGCAATGACCCGACCCTGCTGTTTACCAACGCCGGCATGAACCAGTTCAAGGACTGCTTCCTCGGCCAGGAAAAACGCGCCTACACCCGCGCGGTCAGCAGCCAGAAGTGCGTACGCGCCGGCGGCAAGCACAACGACCTGGAAAACGTCGGCTACACCGCGCGCCACCATACGTTCTTCGAGATGCTGGGCAACTTCAGCTTTGGTGACTATTTCAAGCGTGACGCGATCACCTACGCCTGGACCTTCCTGACCTCGGACAAGTGGCTGAACCTGCCCAAGGAAAAGCTCTGGGTCACCGTGTACGCCACCGATGACGAAGCCTACGACATCTGGACCAAGGAAATCGGCGTGCCGGCCGAGCGCATGGTGCGCATCGGTGACAACAAAGGCGCCCCGTACGCGTCCGACAACTTCTGGACCATGGGCGATACCGGCCCGTGCGGCCCCTGCACCGAGATCTTCTACGACCACGGTGCCGACATCTGGGGCGGCCCACCCGGCTCCCCGGAAGAAGACGGCGACCGTTACATCGAGATCTGGAACAACGTCTTCATGCAGTTCAACCGCACCGCCGATGGCGTCTTGCACCCGCTGCCAGCCCCGTCGGTAGACACCGGCATGGGCCTGGAACGGGTCAGTGCGGTACTGCAGCATGTTCACTCGAACTACGAGATCGACCTGTTCCAGAACCTGCTGAGCGCGGCGGCCAAGGCCATCGGTTGCAGCAATGACAGCCAGGCGTCGCTGAAAGTGGTCGCCGACCATATCCGTTCTTGCGGCTTCCTGATTGCCGATGGCGTGCTGCCGTCCAACGAAGGCCGTGGCTACGTGCTGCGCCGCATCATCCGCCGCGCTTGCCGCCACGGTAACAAGCTGGGTGCCAAGGGCAGCTTCTTCTACCAGATCGTTGCCGCGCTGGTGGCTGAAATGGGCGAAGCCTTCCCTGAACTGAAAAGCCAGCAGACGCATATCGAACGCGTGCTCAAGGCTGAAGAAGAGCAGTTCGCCAAGACCCTGGAGCAAGGCCTGCGCATCCTCGAGCAGGACCTGGCGCAACTGCAGGGTGACGTGGTCCCGGGTGACGTGGTGTTCAAGCTGTACGACACCTACGGCTTCCCCATGGACCTGACCGCCGACATCGCCCGCGAGCGCGAGCTGACCATCGACGAAGCCGGTTTCGAGCGCGAAATGGACGCCCAGCGTGAGCGTGCCCGCTCTGCCAGCGCCTTCGGCATGGACTACAACAGCCTGGTCAAGGTCGACACCTCCACAGACTTCCTGGGCTATACCACCACCGAAGGCCAGGCCAAGGTCATCGCCCTGTACAAGGACGGCCAGGCCGTCGAGCAACTGGGCGAGGGCGAACAGGGTGTGGTGATCCTCGATCGCACGCCGTTCTACGCCGAGTCCGGTGGTCAGGTCGGTGACTGCGGTTACCTGCAGGCTGGCGCCGTGCGCTTCGACGTGCGCGACACCACCAAGACCGGCGGTGCCTTCCTGCACCACGGCGTGGTGGCCAGCGGTGCGCTGAGCGTGGGTGTCGAGGTCGAGGCCAAGGTCGATGCCGATGTGCAGCACGCCACTTCGCTGAACCACTCGGCCACCCACCTGCTTCACGAAGCGCTGCGCCAGGTGCTGGGCGATCACGTACAGCAGAAGGGCTCGCTGGTCGATAGCCAGCGCCTGCGTTTCGACTTCAGCCACTTCGAGGCGGTCAAGCCAGAGCAGATCAAGGCGCTGGAAGAGATCGTCAACCGTGAAGTGCGCCGCAACACTGAGGTGCTGACCGAGGTGACCGACATCGAAACCGCCAAGCGCAAAGGCGCCATGGCCCTGTTCGGCGAGAAGTACGGCGACACCGTGCGTGTGCTGAGCATGGGTGGCGATTTCTCGGTGGAGCTGTGCGGTGGTATCCATGCCAAGCGCACGGGCGATATCAGCCTGTTCAAGATCATCAGCGAAGGCGGCGTGGCCTCTGGCGTACGTCGTATCGAAGCGGTTACCGGCGCGGCTGCGCTGGCCTACCTGAACGCTGCCGAAGAGCAGGTCAAGGAAGCCGCGCAACTGGTCAAGGGTAATCGTGACAACCTGATCGACAAGCTGTCGGCTGTGCTCGAGCGCAACCGTCAGCTGGAGAAGCAGCTGGAACAGCTGCAGGCCAAAGCCGCCAGCGCCGCCGGGGATGATCTCTCCAATGCGGCCGTTGAGGTCAAGGGTGCCAAGGTACTTGCCGCTCGCCTGGATGGGCAGGATGGCAAGGCCCTGCTGGCCCTGGTCGATCAGCTGAAGAACAAGCTCGGCCACGCAGTGATCCTGCTGGGCAGCGAGCATGAGGGCAAGGTCGTGCTGGTGGCCGGCGTGACCAAAGACCTCTCCAGCCAACTCAAGGCTGGCGATCTGATGAAACAAGCCGCAGCAAAAGTGGGTGGCAAGGGCGGTGGCCGTCCGGACATGGCCCAGGGTGGCGGCGTCGACGTCGCTGCGCTGGACCAGGCCCTGGCGCTGGCCGTGCCGTTCGCAGAGCAGGGACTTTGAGATGAAGGGGCCGGCGGAGTCGCCGCCGGCCCCTTCATGTTGGATTGTTTTTTGGGGCCCTGTATGGGCTGAGGCACCATTGAAATGGCGTTGATCGTACAGAAATTTGGCGGCACCTCTGTCGGTTCCATCGAGCGGATCGAGCAGGTAGCCGAAAAGGTCAAGAAACACCGTGAGGCAGGCGACGACCTGGTGGTTGTGCTGTCGGCCATGAGCGGTGAAACCAATCGCCTGATCGATCTGGCCAAGCAGATCACCGATCAGCCGGTTCCACGTGAGCTGGATGTGATCGTGTCGACCGGTGAGCAGGTTACCATTGCCCTGCTGACCATGGCCTTGATCAAGCGTGGTGTGCCAGCGGTGTCCTACACCGGCAACCAGGTGCGTATTCTGACCGACAGCTCGCACAACAAGGCGCGCATCCTGCAGATCGACGACCAGAAGATTCGCAACGACCTCAAGGAAGGGCGCGTGGTCGTGGTTGCAGGCTTCCAGGGTGTCGACGAGCACGGCAGCATCACCACCCTCGGCCGTGGCGGCTCCGACACCACCGGCGTAGCCCTGGCGGCGGCGCTCAAGGCCGACGAATGCCAGATCTACACCGACGTCGATGGCGTCTACACCACTGACCCGCGCGTTGTGCCGCAGGCGCAGCGCCTGGAGAAGATCACCTTCGAAGAGATGCTGGAAATGGCCAGCCTCGGCTCCAAGGTGCTGCAGATCCGTTCGGTGGAGTTCGCCGGCAAGTACAACGTCCCGCTGCGCGTGCTGCACAGCTTCAAGGAGGGTCCAGGTACCCTCATTACCATTGATGAAGAGGAATCCATGGAACAGCCGATCATTTCCGGTATCGCCTTCAACCGTGATGAAGCCAAGCTGACCATTCGCGGCGTGCCGGATACCCCGGGCGTGGCCTTCAAGATCCTCGGCCCGATCAGTGCCTCGAACATCGAGGTCGACATGATCGTGCAGAACGTTGCGCACGATAACACCACCGACTTCACCTTCACCGTACACCGCAACGAGTACGAGAAGGCGCAAAGCGTGCTGGAAAATACCGCCCGCGAAATCGGTGCCCGTGAAGTGATCGGCGACATCAAGATCGCCAAGGTCTCGATCGTTGGCGTTGGCATGCGCTCCCACGCAGGCGTTGCCAGCCGCATGTTCGAAGCCCTGGCCAAGGAGAGTATCAATATCCAGATGATCTCCACCTCCGAGATCAAGGTGTCGGTAGTGATCGAAGAGAAGTACCTGGAGCTGGCCGTACGCGCGCTGCACACCGCGTTCGAGCTCGACGCTCCTGCCCGACAGGGCGAGTAAGGCGCTGCCTGGAAGGGCGCGGCTTGCCGCGCCCTTCGCGTTTCTGCTCGCCACGCAGGCGCTTGCCCTGCGTGGCGAACAACCAGGGCCTGGGTCGTCGTCCACGGCCAGGCCCTGATACCCAAGACTGTTACCCCTGAATGTTATGCGTAAGGAGAAAGCTATGTTGATTCTGACTCGTCGGTGCGCCGAGAGCCTGATCATTGGAGACGGCGAGATCACCGTGACGGTGCTTGGCGTCAAAGGCAACCAGGTGCGTATTGGCGTCAGCGCCCCTAAAGAAGTGGCCGTTCACCGCGAGGAAATCTACCTGCGGATCAAGAAGGAGAAGGATGAAGAGCCAAGCCTTTAATTTTTTTGAAGTTTTTTTCAAAAAAAGGGTTGCAAAGGTGAAAGAGGTTCTTTAATATTCGCCTCGTGTTGCGGTGAGGTGGCCGAGTGGCCGAAGGCGCTCCCCTGCTAAGGGAGTATACCTCATAAGGGTATCGGGGGTTCGAATCCCCCCTTCACCGCCATTATTCGCTTAGGACGCTGTAATCGGTAAGAACGCTAAGTCGTTGAAATTAAACGAAAAAAGTTCTTGCTAAAATGATTCGGCGGCCTATAATGCGCGGCAAGACACGGACTCATAGCTCAGCTGGATAGAGTACTCGGCTACGAACCGAGCGGTCGCAGGTTCGAATCCTGCTGAGTCCGCCACTTTTGAAGTGGCTTTGCTTACAAGGCTACTTCAAACAACCAGTGGTAATCTGGTCTAAAACTACCCATTGCGGACTCATAGCTCAGCTGGATAGAGTACTCGGCTACGAACCGAGCGGTCGCAGGTTCGAATCCTGCTGAGTCCGCCACTTTTTGAAGTGGCTCTGCTTGCAAGGCTACTTCAGTCAACCAGTGGTAACCTGGTCTAAAACTACCAATTGCGGACTCATAGCTCAGCTGGATAGAGTACTCGGCTACGAACCGAGCGGTCGCAGGTTCGAATCCTGCTGAGTCCGCCACACACAAACAAAAAGCCCGCTTATTCAAGCGGGCTTTTTGTTTTTCTGTTTCGCTGAATTGTCGGCGATGTCCAACTAAGCTTTTCTGTAATCGCTGGGGTACCGCCAGAAGCTGCGCGCCACCTGCCCAGAAAACAAATGTGCTTCCTGATCCAGTGCAGCCGTCGCACTGATAGCTTCGAGCGTTGTCCTAGCTTTATCTCGCAAACGATTGTTCTGGCCAAAAATTTAAGCGATCTGCCCGCCGAGGCAGTGTATGATTGCGCCCGTCAGCCCCGCCGGGGCTTGTGGAATACCACCATGGACTTACCCAGTAGTTACTCCTTAACAAGTTTCATACAGAAAGATCTGACCGATTGATTCCCCCGGCGTGCTCCGCTGCTGGGAGTGGAGTTCGCCTATGACTGAAGTAGAAGTAAAGAAAGCGCAAGAGAGCCTGCAGGATCGCCTGGCCCAGGTGGTCGAACTGCTGCAGCGTCAGCGTGTGGTCGAAGACCTCACCCACCGCCAGGAGGGTGCTCACCACGATCTGGTGGAAAACCTGGTCCACCGCCAGAACCTGGTCGAGCTGCAGCGCAAGCTCGATGACCTGCACCCCGCCGACGTCGCCTACATCCTCGAAGCCTTGCCCCTGGAAGACCGCCTGACGGTCTGGCAGCTGGTGCGCTCGGATCGCGACGGCGACATCCTGCTTGAAGTTTCCGATTCGGTTCGTCAATCGCTGATCGCCGACATGGACGATCACGAGCTGCTCGCCGCTGCCAAGGAAATGGACGCCGACGAACTCGCCGACCTGGCGCCGGAGCTGCCGCGCGACGTCGTTCACGAGTTGATGGAAACCCTCGATGCCCAGCAACGCGAGCGCGTGCGCTCGGCGTTGAGCTACGACGAGGAGCAGGTGGGTGCGCTGATGGACTTCGAGATGGTCACCATCCGCGAAGACGTCAGCCTCGAAGTCGTGTTGCGTTACCTGCGCCGCCTGAAAGAGTTGCCGAACCACACCGACAAACTCTTCGTGGTCGACTATGACGGCATCCTCAAGGGCGTGCTGCCTATCAAGCGCCTACTGGTCAATGACCCGGACAAGAAGGTGGCGGAGGTCATGGCGACCGACCCGGTGTCCTTCCATCCCGATGAAGATGCCTACGACGCTGCTCAAGCCTTCGAGCGTTACGACCTCGTATCCGCCCCGGTGGTGGACAAGAGCGATCGCTTGATCGGCCGTCTGACCATCGACGAAATGGTCGACCTGATCCGTGAGGAGAGCGAGAGCGAAGTGCTGAACATGGCAGGTCTGCGCGAAGAAGAAGATATCTTCGCTTCGGTCTGGCGTTCGCTGCGCAACCGCTGGGCGTGGCTGGCCATCAACCTGATCACGGCGTTCCTGGCCTCGCGGGTGATCGGCCTGTTCGAGGGTTCGATCGAGAAGCTGGTGGCGCTGGCTGCGCTGATGCCGATCGTGGCAGGTATTGGTGGTAACTCTGGCAACCAGACCATCACCATGATCGTGCGCGCCATGGCGCTGGACCAGGTGTCGCCAGGCAATACCAGCCGGTTGATGCGCAAGGAACTGGCGGTGTCGCTGCTCAACGGCCTGATCTGGGGTGGTGTGATCGGTGTGGTGGCGTTCTGGCTGTATGACAGCTGGTCGCTGGGCCTGGTGATGACCGCGGCGATGACGCTTAACCTGCTGTTGGCCGCGCTGATGGGCGTGTTGATCCCGATGACGCTGACGCGTCTGGGGCGCGATCCGGCGATGGGGTCGAGCGTGATGATCACTGCGGTTACCGACAGTGGCGGGTTCTTCATCTTCCTCGGGCTGGCGACGCTGTTCCTGCTCTGAACCCCGGCGTGTGGGGGCGGGTGAACCCGGCTCCCACAGGCAGAACCAAAAAAGCCAGCTTACGCTGGCTTTTTTGTACTCGCTTGCAAGCTGACGTCAGGAAGCGTCTGCGGCCATTTCCACATCGTGAGCGATGAGGGCGACCAGAGCGTTCTGCTGTCGGTGCGACAGTTGGCGGAAGCGCTGCAGCAACTCGCGCTCATGCAGGGACAGTTCAGGGCTGTCCAGGCGCATGCTCAGCTCGTCACCCAACGCACCTTCCTGGATAAGGCTCTGTTCCAGGCGCGCGATGATTTCGGAGTTCATGCTGCGGTGATGGTTGCGCGCTACCTCGGCAATGCGCTCACGCATCCCGTCTGGCAGGCGGACGACAAACTTGTCAGCAGTGCGGCTCGAATAAATAGCCTGTTTCAATGGGCGCATATAAATTGACCGGATTTTCTGGTTCAGGGGACGCGGTTGTCAAATTGGCCGCACGGGGGTGGAAGTACGACCGTGACGACGACAAAATGTTCAACCGACATGGAAAATTGGATGCTCATCTTGCCTCATGCTCGCCGTTTCCTTGGCGTCAATTCTGTGACAAATAGTGAGCTGGATAAAGGCTTTATGCCAGTACCAATTATCAGAAATGAGCACTGGTTTGAAAAGTTTTACCTGCCCCAACTTGCCCTGCCGTCATTCTTCTGCCGTCAAAAACTGGTAAAACGCAGCAAAAGGCCAAGAAAACACCTAGAATGCGCGGGTTTCCTTCCATAGAGCATAGTGGCTATGCAACATGACGCAAGCGCTCGTCGATCAGCGACAGGCCGGCTGATATTTCTCATAGGACCCTCGGGTTCCGGGAAAGATTCCCTGATCGATGCCGCGCGCGAACAACTTGTTGCAGCCGGGGTGCAAATCGCCCGTCGCGTCATCACCCGTTCGGCCGAAGCCAAGGGTGAAGCGGCCCACGGCGTCACTGCCGAGCAGTTCGAAGCGCTGTGTGCCCAGGGTGCATTCGCCATGCACTGGCGCGCCAATGGCCTGGGTTACGGCATCCCGCTGCAGGTCGATCAATGGCTGCAGGCGGGCAGGCCGGTGCTGGTGAACGGTTCCCGCGCCTACCTGAGCGAAGCGCGGCGGCGCTACCCGGACCTTCTGCCGGTGCTCATCGACGTGAAACCGCAGGTGCTGCGCCAGCGCTTGCTTGCCAGGGGCCGGGAGACTGCGCAAGAGATCGAGCAGCGCCTGGCACGTAACAGCGGGTTGCAGGCGGTTGCCGATCCGTCAGTTCATGTGTTGGACAACTCCAGCACGCTCGAAGCAGCGGTGACGAGATTGTTCAAACTGCTTCACGATGAAGGCGTGCTTGCCGGGCCAGACGTGCCCGGCACCGGCCCGCAGAAAAGGATTACGTGAAAAAGGCCTGTTGCAGCATGACAAACGCCAGCATGCTGGTTAACATGCTGGCCGTCCAACCGTGCAGTGCTCACTGCCGGTGTTTGCGTCTCAGTAGCTCAATTGGATAGAGCATCCCCCTCCTAAGGGGAAGGTTGCAGGTTCAATTCCTGCCTGGGACGCCATTTCTTCACTCCCTCCGCCAAAGCCTACAGCCCCCAGTGCTTCAACGCCCACAGCGCGCCCATGCCCACGCCCAGCGTCAGCAGCGTGCTGCGCGTGCGCCAGGCCACCAGGCCCGCGAGTATCGCGGCCGGTATCTGCGGGTTCAGCCAGTCGAAGTCGGCCTGCCGGTCAGGCAGCACCACGGCCGGCAGCACCAGTGCGGCCAGTACGCTGGCCGGCACATACGCCAGGGCGCGGCGAAACAGCGGCGGTATGCGCAGCACGGCGTAGAACTCGATGAACGACAAGCGCACCGCAAAGGTGCCCAGGCCGATCAGCAGGAAGGTCATCCACGGGGTCATTTCGCTCATGATGCTTCCTGTTCGCGGTTTTCATCAGCTACAGGCTGCACGGTTCTGCCTTTTTGCAGGCGCTCGAGGAGCAGGCCGGCGATGATCCCGCCCAGTGCACCCGCCAACAGGCCCAGGTTATAGGGCAGGCCCACCGCCAGCACGGCGAGTACACCACCGGTCAATGCCGCGCCTAGGGTCGCCGGGCTGCGCAGGCTGGGGATCAGCAGCGCCAGGAACGACAAGGGGATGGCAAAGCCCAGGGACCAGTCTTCCGGGATGCCCGCGCCCAGGTATATGCCGGCCAGCACCGAGAGGTTCCAGCCGAACCACATGGTGATGGCCGTGCCGGCATAGTAGTGGAAGGCGAAACGGCCCAGTTCCCCCGAGGCCATTTTCAACGAACACAAGGCAAAGGACTGGTCCGAAAGCAGGTAGGCCATTGGCCACTTGCGCCGCCGTGGCAGGTGGCCAAGGTGCGGGGCCAGGCTGGCGCTGTACATCAGGAAGCGGAGGTTGATCACCAGCGCCGTGACCACCATGGTTACCGGCAGGGCGCTGTTCTGCATCAACTGCATCACCACCATTTGCGCCGAGCCTGAATAGAACAGCAAGGTCATGCCGATGGCATCGGCGGGCGACAGGCCCATGCCGATGGCCGTGACCCCGGTGATCAAGCCGAACGGCACGACCCCGGAGGTCAACGGCAGGACGCTGTGGGCGCCCTGTCTGAACGCTTGGGTCGCGCTGGGGTACGGCATTTGAAGTCCTTGACGGTGTACGGGAGGGCGAGGGTTGCTGCCAAGGTAATGCCCGTCACAGTTGGCCGCAAGGGTGGATCTTACACGCTGTCGCCCCCTGCCCAGGGGAGGGGGCAGGGCTGCGCGTTGTCAGTCTACGTTGTTGGCCGCCGACCAGTCGGCGTACCAGGCGCGGAACAGCGCGTACTGCTGTTCGGCATAGCGGCGCTGGGCGTCGGTCAATGCATCGGTTTCGTTGAAGTGCAGGGCGTATTCCGGGTTGCCGTTGAGCACCATCAGGTGCTTGTAGTACAGCACCAGGTCGCAGCCTTCATCGAAGGACGACAGCACGGCCAGGGCCGCTTCCAGTTCCCCGGCAAGGCGCCGCGCTTTGGCATCGCCCTGGGCTGCACGTTTGGCCAGCGCCACCAGGTGCAGCACCTCGCGCGGCAGCGCATTGCCAATGCCGGTGATGGCGCCGGTGGCATTGCAGTTGACGAACCCGTGCACCACCTGGGTATCGACGCCCACCATCAAGGTGACGTCATCATCTTTGGAGGTGATGAACTCTGCGGCATAACGCATATCCGCAGCGCCGCCGAACTCCTTGAAGCCGATCAGGTTGGGGTGCTCGCGGCGCAGTTCGAAAAACAGGTCGGCGCGGGTCGCGAACCCGTAGTACGGGCTGTTGTAGATCACCGCCGGCAGCTGCGGGGCGGCATCGAGGATGGCCTTGAAGTGGGCCTTCTGGGCCACTGCCGACGCACCACGGGACAGCACACGGGGGATCACCATCAACCCCTGGGCGCCGACCTTCGCCGCATGGGCGGCATGGGCCACGGCTTCGCGGGAGTTGACCGCACCGGTGCCGACGATGGTCGGGATGCCGGCCGCTACCAGGCGTGCCACTCCCTCCTGGCGCTCTGCCTCGGTGAGCAGCGGCCAGTCGCCCATGGAGCCGCAATACACCACGGCGCTCATGCCGGCTTCGATCAGTTCGCGGCCTTTGCGCACCAGGGCGTCAAAATCGGGCTTGCGCTCGGGGGTGCACGGGGTCATCAGTGCGGGGATGGTGCCGGTGAAGATGTTGCTCATGGTCATTACCTCGAGGGTTGTCGTTCTTGTTGGTCTGTCAGCGGTCGGCGGTGCGTGCCAGGGATTCTTCATCCACCGCCCGCAGCGACTTGCCACGTGTTTCCCTGGCACCGGCCACGGCAATGATCGAGATCACGGCGGAGGCCACCAGGTACCAGGCGATCGGCGTTGAGCTGTTGTATTCCTTCAGCAGGGTCACGGCGATCAGCGGCGCCAGTGAACCGGCCAGGATCGGCGCCACCTGGTAGCACAGCGACAGGGCGGTGTAGCGCACATGGGTCGGGAACAGCTCGGCCATCAGGGCGGAGTAGGGCGCATAGGTCATCGACTCGATGGCCAGGCCCAGGGTGATGGCTGCCATGATCAGCCAGTCGTTGCCGGTGTCCATCATCGGGAAGCCGACGAAGCCCCAGAAGGCGGTGAGCACGGCGCCGATCAGGTACACAGGCTTGCGGCCGATGATGTCCGAGAGGTAGCCCATGAGCGGGATCATGAAGAAGTGCAGCAGGTGAGCGCCAAACATCAGCAGCAGGATCTCTGACGTGTCCTTGTGCACCACCAGCTTCAGGTAGGTGATGGAGAAGGTGACGACGATGTAGTAGAGGATGTTTTCCGCAAACCTGGCACCGATGCCGATCAGCACTTCGCGCCAGTATTTGGTGACCACCTCGACCACGCCCAGTTGCTGGCTTTCCACCCGCTGCTGGCGAGCCTGGGCCTCTTTGAAGATGGGGGCATCATCGACCCGGGTGCGGATCCAGTAGCCAATCAGCACCACCACGGCCGAGAACCAGAAGGCGACGCGCCAGCCCCAGTCGAGAAATTGCGCTTCGGACAAGTTGGTCGAGAGCAGCAGAAGGATGACCGTGGCAATCAGGTTGCCTGCCGGCACGCCCGCTTGCGGCCAGCTGGCCCAGAAGCCGCGACGGTTGTCCGGGCTGTGTTCGGACACCAGCAGCACGGCACCACCCCATTCGCCGCCAAAGGCAAAGCCCTGAATCAGCCTCAATACCACCAGCAGGATGGGGGCGGCATAGCCGATGCGTTCGAAGGTGGGCAGGCAGCCCATGAGGAACGTGGTCACCCCGACCACGATCAGGCTGATCTGCAGCAAGTGTTTGCGCCCGACCTTGTCGCCATAGTGGCCAAACACCAGGCCGCCGATGGGGCGGGCGAGAAAGCCCACGGCATAGAGGGCGAAGGCCGCGATGATGCCGTCCATCGCGCTGCCGGTCTGGCGGAAGAACAGCTGGCCGAAGACCAGCGCGGACGCGGTGCCATACAGGAAGAATTCGTACCATTCGGCAACGGCGCCCGCCATTGCGGCTGCCACCACGCGTTTGATGCCCGCAGGCGCCTTTTCTGCTGTGTTCGCGGCACTCACTGATGCCGCCGTTGTGGGTGTGGCCATCGTTTTGCACTCCGATACGTATTATTGGAAGAAGGAGTAGGCAGTTCGGCATCGTAGGATGCCGTCCATTCCTTATATGGTATTTCGTATACGATATCTAGATAAGCAAAAACGAAGCCAAGGACGGGCGGTCGCGCGCGGGCGGCGCTCGCTATACGCCACCCTAAAAATCAAGGCAGGGCTGCTCAGTTATGGGGCAGGTGATCGTAAAGGCTTTGGCACACCCCATTGATGTGCGACTCGATCAGCCGGGCAGCCAGCTCCACGTCCCGCGCGCGGCAGGCGGCGACAATGTCGCGATGCTCGTGATCCGCGCGGTCCTTGCCGGCCGACAAGCTCATCTGCATGCGCAGATAGCGTTCGACCTTGTCATGGATGGAGCGAATCAGGCCAATCAGGTAGGGGCGTTTTGCGGGTTCGTACAAACACGCATGCAGCGCCCAGTTGAGGTCGGCCCAGCGGCCGATATCGTCCTCGCCGATGAACTCCGCGCAGATGGCTTCGGCACGGGCAAAGTGCGCTTCGGTCATGTTGGGGATCGCCAGGCGAATCGCCTTCACCTCCAGCAGCACCCTGACCTCGAACATCTGCGCCAGCTCGGGCTCGGAAATGCGTGTAACCAGGGCACCACGGTTGCGATGAAAGTCCACCAGGCCTTCCGCCTCAAGGCGTTTCAACGCCTCGCGCACCGGAATCTTGCTGACATTGAAGGCCTGCGCCACCTCGTCCTGGCGCACCGGTTCGCCTTCGGCGAGCTGCCCCGAGATGATCGCCTCGCGCAGGTGCTTGGCGATGATTTCGGACATCGAGGGTGTGGCACCCAGGTTGGTAGCTTTGAACGACGGCAGCGGCACGGGATTTTCCAGCAATCAGACTTTGTGGATATCTTATACGAAACGCAATGCCAGCCAAACCAGCCGCCGCCGCGAGGCCCATCGCGAAATAGCCCCTTGGTACTATTCCGGTTGCACCCTGGCGGGCATATGCTTGCCCGTCAGAGGCATTGCCTTGCCGCCTGCGGCACCTATCAAAACTGTCGGCAGCTCCTTGACCGGGGCGCAGTTGCTGGACATCAGGGAGAGCGTCCATGAGTCACAACACCAGGCCGGCACCCGCCAGCTTCAGTGAGCAGCAGCTGCATACCTTGTTCGAATTGATCAGCGACGGCATCTGGGACTGGAATGCCAACACCGGCTATGTCTATCGCAACCCGGGCTGGTACGCCATGCTCGGTTACGCCAGCCATTCCATGGCCAACTCGGTGCTGACCTGGGAAAGCGTGATCCACCCCGAGGACTATCCGCGGGTAATGGCGCACTTCGAGGCCTACATCACCCAACGCAACGAGCGCTACCTGATCGAGTACCGATGTCGTTGCCAGGATGGCAGTTACCTGTGGGTCGAAGACAGCGGCTACATCATCGCCCGCAACAGCGACGGCTCGGTGGCGCGCATGCTCGGCGCCCACCGCAACATCGATGCCGGCAAGCGGCGGGTGGCGCAGCTTGAGCAACAGAACCTGTCGCTGGAAAGCCTGGTGGCCGAACGCACCCGTGAGTTGTCCTGGGTCAACCAGCAGTTGCAGCGCCAGCTGGATGAAAACCGCGAATTGGCCGAGCGCGATGCGTTGACCCGGATCGCCAATCGCTATCGGCTGGACAAGGTGCTGGAGCAGGAATGCGAGCGAAGCCAACGCTTCCGCCAGCCGATGTCGCTGATTGCCATGGACGTGGACGACTTCAAACCGATCAACGACCGCTATGGCCATGCCCGTGGCGATGCAGCGCTGGTCCAGGTGGTCGACAACCTGCGTACCTGCCTGCGCGAACATGACCTGCTGGCGCGTTGGGGCGGCGATGAGTTCGTCATTGTGCTGCCGCAGACGCTGCTGGACGATGCGCTTGAAGTGGCAGCAAGGTTGCGCCAGGTGATGGAGAAGGTGGAGCCGATCGGCGAGTGTCGCCTGACCATGAGCTATGGGGTGGTGCAGTGGCAGGAAGGTGAGGCGCCGGATGACCTGCTGGCCCGTGCCGACAAGGCCCTGTACCGGGCCAAGGGGGCGGGCAAGAACGCAATAGCGGATGACCTGACTGCGCTTGCAGAACAACACCGATCTTGCTGATTTAGCGGGTGCCTGAGGGGAGCGGTTTACCCACCCCCCCAGGGACTCAATCGGCCTGAGCCATTTCAGCGTCAGATATGCAGGGCGTGGCCCAGCGCACGTAACGCCGCTTCCTGCACCGCTTCACCCAACGTCGGGTGGGCGTGGATGGTGCCGGCGATATCCTCCAGGCATGCCCCCATTTCCAGTGACTGGGCAAAAGCCGTGGACAGTTCCGAAACGGCCACGCCCACCGCTTGCCAACCCAGGATCAGGTGATTGTCGCGGCGCGCCACCACGCGCACGAAGCCGGCTTTGGACTCAAGGCTCATGGCCCGGCCGTTGGCGGCGAACGGGAACTGCGCGACGATGCAGTCAAGGCCCTGCTGGCTGGCCTGCTCAGGTGTCTTGCCGACCACCACGATCTCCGGGTCGGTAAAGCACACCGCAGCGATCGCGCTGGGTTCGAAGCGCCGTGCCTTGCCAGCGATGATCTCGGCGACCATCTCGCCCTGGGCCATGGCCCGGTGCGCGAGCATCGGTTCACCGGCCACATCGCCGATGGCCCAGACATTGTGCATGCTGGTCTGGCAGCGCTCGTCAATGGCGATGGCGGCGCCGTTCATCTTCAGCGCCAGGGATTCCAGGTTGAAACCCTGGGTGCGGGGGCGGCGGCCCACGGCCACCAGTACCCGGTCCGCTTCCAGGCGCAGTTGCTCGCCCTGGCCGTCGCGGGCCAGCAGGCAACCGTTGTCGTAACCCTCGACGCTATGGCCCAGGTGCACGGCGATGCCCAACTTCTTCAGCGCCTCGGCCACCGGGGCAGTCAGTTCGCTGTCGTAGGTTGGCAGGATGCGCTCGCGTGCTTCCACCACGCTCACCTGTGCGCCCAGCTTGCGGTAGGCGATACCCAGCTCCAGGCCGATATAGCCACCGCCCACCACCACCAGGTGCTGCGGCAAGGCCGCCGGTGCCAGTGCTTCGGTCGAGGAAATGATCGGCCCGCCCAGCGGCAGCATCGGCAGTTCGACGCTGTTGGAGCCTGTGGCCAGCAGCAGGTGCTCGCACTGGATGCGCTGGCCATCGACGTCGACATGCTTGCCGTCGAGGATCTTCGCCCAGCCGTGGATCACCTTGACCCCGTGCTTTTTCAGCAAGGCCGCAACCCCACTGGTCAGGCGGTCGACGATACCGTCCTTCCAGGCCACGCTCTGGGTGATGTCCAGGCGCGGCGAGCTGACACTGATGCCCAGTGCCGACGGCGCGGTGTACCGCGAGGTCTGGTGAAACTGCTCGGCGACATGGATCAATGCCTTGGACGGAATGCAACCGACGTTCAGGCAGGTGCCGCCCAGCGCCTGGCCTTCGACCAGCACGGTGGGGATACCCAATTGCCCGGCGCGGATGGCGGCCACATAGCCGCCAGGGCCGCCGCCGATGATCAGCAGGGTGGTTTCGATAGTCTGTTGCATGCTCACTCCACGAACAGGCAGGCGGGTTGTTCAAGCAGGCCACGCACGGCCTGGATGAACAGCGCGGCATCCATGCCATCGACCACCCGGTGGTCGAACGAGCTGGACAGGTTCATCATCTTGCGCACGACGATCTGGCCGTCGATCACCATCGGCCGCTCGACCATGCGGTTGACGCCGACGATCGCCACTTCCGGGGTGTTGACCACCGGTGTGCTGACGATGCCGCCCAACGCGCCGAGGCTGGTCAGGGTGATGGTCGAGCCGGACAGTTCTTCGCGGCTGGCCTTGTTGCTGCGCGCGGCAGTGGCCAGGCGCGAGATTTCGCTGGCATTGCCCCACAAGTTGCCGGCTTCGGCATGGCGCAGCACCGGCACCATCAGGCCGTTGTCACCCTGGGTGGCGATGCCCACATGCACCGCGCCATGGCGGGTGATGATCTGTGCTTCGTCGTCATAGGTGGCGTTGATCTGCGGGAAGTCGCGCAGGGCCACGACCAGGGCGCGGACCAGGAACGGCAGCAAGGTCAACTTGCCACGGCTGTCGCCGTGCTTCTGGTTGAGCTGCTGGCGCAGGGCTTCCAGGGCGGTGACGTCGATTTCCTCGACATAGCTGAAGTGCGCGACCCGGCGCTTGGCGTCCTGCATGCGCTGGGCGATCTTGCGGCGCAGGCCGATGACTTGTACCTGCTCGCTGTCGGTACGCTTGGCGTAGCCGCTCGGGGCTTGCCCGGCGGCGGTCTGCGGTTTGCTCATGAAGCCGTCGAGGTCTTCGTGCAGGATGCGCCCGGCCGGGCCGCTGCCGTGCACGTAGCGCAGCTCGATACCGGCATCCAGCGCACGCTTGCGCACGGCCGGGGAGGCCAGTGGCTTGTCGCCGGCCTGGCGCGGCACGATGGGCGCGGCGGTGTGGGGGGCTGCGCCCTGGCAGGCGGCCGCTGGCGCTGCGGCACGCGGTTGCGGCGTGCTCGCGGCTGGCGCGGCAACTGCTTCGGCCGGCTTGGTGTCGGCCGGCTTGCCCTGCGGCGCGTCGACATGGTTGCCGCTGCCTTCCACTTCGATGCGAATCAGCTCGCTGCCGACCGCCATCACTTCACCCGGCTGGCCACCCAAGGCCAGCACCTTGCCGCTGACCGGCGAAGGGATTTCCACGGTCGCCTTGTCGGTCATGACATCGGCCACCACCTGGTCTTCGGCGATCACATCGCCGACCTTGACGAACCACTCGACCAACTCGACCTGCGCGATGCCTTCGCCAATGTCCGGCATCTTGATGACGTGCGTGCCCATTCAGACCTCCATGACCCGTTTCAATGCCGCACCTACCCGCGAAGGCCCTGGGAAGTAAGCCCATTCCTGTGCGTGGGGGTAGGGGGTGTCCCAACCGGTGACGCGCTCGATCGGCGCTTCGAGGTGATGGAAGCAGTGTTCCTGAACCAGCGACACCAGCTCGGCACCGAAACCACAGGTACGGGTGGCCTCATGCACCACCACGCAGCGGCCGGTCTTCTTCACCGACGCGACGATGGTTTCCAGGTCCAGCGGCCACAGGCTGCGCAGGTCGATGACTTCGGCGTCGACGCCGGTCTCCTCGGCGGCCACCTGGGCCACGTAGACCGTGGTGCCGTAAGTCAGCACGGTGACATCGTTGCCAGGGCGAGTGATCGCCGCCTTGTCCAGTGGCACGGTGTAATAGCCATCCGGCACGGCGCTGTGCGGGTGCTTCGCCCAGGGCGTCACAGGGCGGTCGTGGTGGCCGTCGAACGGGCCGTTGTAGAGGCGCTTGGGCTCGAGGAAGATGACCGGGTCGTCGCATTCGATCGAGGCGATCAGCAGGCCCTTGGCGTCATAGGGGTTGGACGGCATGACCGTGCGCAGCCCGCACACCTGGGTGAACATCGCCTCCGGGCTCTGGCTGTGGGTCTGGCCGCCGTAGATACCCCCCCCACACGGCATGCGCAGGGTCAGCGGCGAGATGAACTCGCCGGCCGAGCGATACCGCAGGCGGGCCATTTCCGAGACGATCTGGTCGGACGCAGGGTAGAAATAGTCGGCAAACTGGATTTCCACGACCGGGCGCAGGCCGTAGGCACCCATGCCCACGGCGGTGCCGACGATACCGCTTTCGGAGATCGGCGCGTCGAACACGCGCGACTTGCCGTATTTGTTCTGCAGGCCTTCGGTGCAGCGGAACACGCCGCCGAAGTAACCGACGTCCTGGCCATAGACCACGACATTGTCGTCACGCTCAAGCATGATATCCATGGCCGAGCGCAGGGCCTGGATCATGGTCATGGTAGTGGTGGCCATGGCGGTTTCCGGGTTGATGCTGTTGTTATGGTCGTTCATCTCAAACCCCCAGTTCCTGGCGTTGACGGCGCAGGTGTTCGGGCATTTCCTTGTACACGTCCTCGAACATCGAGGCTGCGCTCGGGATGTGGCCGTTGGCCAGGGTGCCGTACTGTTCGGCTTCCTTCTGCGCCGCGATGACCGCAGCTTCGAACTCGGCGGTGACGGCCTGGTGTTCTTCCTCGGACCAGTGGCCGATCTTGATCAGGTGCTGCTTCAGGCGGGCGATCGGGTCGCCCAGCGGGAAGTGGCTCCAGTCATCGGCGGGGCGGTACTTGGACGGGTCGTCGGAGGTCGAGTGCGGGCCGGCACGGTAGGTGACCCACTCGATCAGGCAAGGGCCCAGACCACGGCGGGCGCGTTCGGCAGCCCAGCGCGAGGCGGCGTAGACAGCGACGAAGTCGTTGCCGTCGACGCGCAGCGAGGCGATGCCGCAACCTACGCCACGGCCGGCGAAGGTGGTCGATTCACCGCCAGCAATCGCCTGGAAGGTGGAGATCGCCCACTGGTTGTTGACCACGTTGAGGATCACCGGCGCGCGGTACACGTGGGCGAAGGTCAGGGCGGTGTGGAAGTCCGACTCGGCGGTGGCGCCGTCGCCGATCCAGGCCGAGGCGATCTTGGTATCGCCCTTGATCGCCGAGGCCATGGCCCAGCCGACCGCCTGCACGAACTGGGTCGCCAGGTTGCCGCTGATGGTGAAGAAACCTGCCTCGCGCACCGAATACATGATCGGCAGCTGGCGGCCCTTGAGCGGGTCACGCTCGTTGGACAGCAGTTGGCAGATCATCTCCACCAGCGACACGTCGCGGGCCATGAGGATGCTCTGCTGGCGGTAGGTGGGGAAGCACATGTCGGTGCGGTTCAGCGCCAGGGCCTGGGCGCTGCCGATGGCTTCCTCGCCCAGGCTCTGCATGTAGAAGGACATCTTTTTCTGGCGCTGGGCAACCACCATGCGGCTGTCAAAGATGCGCGTCTTGAGCATGGCGCGCATGCCTTGACGCAGCACCTCTGGGTCGATGTCCTCGGCCCACGGGCCAAGTGCGTCGCCATGCTCGTCCAGCACCCGGATCAAGCTGTTGGACAGCTCGGCGGTGTCGGCAGCGTCGACGTCGATCGAAGGTTTACGGGCAATACCTGCATCGTTCAGACGCAGGTAGGAAAAATCGGTCTGGCAGCCTGGCCGGCCGGTTGGCTCGGGCACATGCAAACGCAGGGGGGCGTACTCGTTCATGCTTTTTACGCTCGCTCGAATGTTGTTTTTGTGAGCTCTGAAGCGGCCGCCGCTGAGTACCGGCTCGTGACTGGCAAGTCAGCGTCCCCTACATCTTAGTGGCACGGCAGAAGAATATTTCTCTCAAGTTGGTTGCCTTTGCCGACGGGCGCAGATAAACATTCCGCATAAACACAAAAAACCGGTGAATTTGTCTCATGCGCAAACTCGATCGTACCGATATCGGCATTCTCAACAGCCTTCAGGAAAACGCCCGCATCACCAATGCAGAGCTGGCGCGTTCGGTGAACCTGTCGCCCACCCCCTGTTTCAACCGGGTCAAGGCCATGGAGGAACTTGGGGTGATCCGCCAGCAGGTGACCTTGTTGTCACCGGAAGCGCTGGGGCTGGATGTGAATGTGTTCATCCATGTGAGCCTGGAAAAACAGGTGGAGCAGTCGCTGCACCGGTTCGAGGAGGAGATCGCCGAGCGCCCCGAAGTGATGGAGTGCTACCTGATGACCGGCGACCCGGATTACCTGCTGCGGGTGCTGTTGCCGAGCATTCAGGCGCTGGAGCGGTTTCTCGATTACCTGACGCGGTTGCCTGGGGTGGCGAACATCCGCTCGAGTTTTGCCTTGAAGCAGGTGCGCTACAAGACCGCCTTGCCGTTGCCGGCCAATGGCATGACCCTGCGCGAATAAAGGGTTGCCAGCACTGGCAACCCAGTAGGTGCTTGATATTTTAAACACCCCCAGCCTATGTTGTTGTCAGCCAATAACAACAAGGACAAGCGTCATGACCACCGCAGGCCAGAGCACCCTCGCCGAACACCTTCACGGCATCGATGAAATCGAATGCGTCACCCCCGACCTCAACGGTGTGCCGCGCGGCAAAGTGATGACTGCCGAGGGCTTCCTCGAAGGCCGGCGCCTGCAGATGGCCCGTGGCGTGCTGTTGCAATGCATCATGGGCGGCTACCCGCCGGCAAGGTTCTACGGCAGTGATGACGGCGACCTGGCGCTGGTGGCCGAGCCCACGCAAATCCACCGCCTGCCCTGGAGCGACGATGGCCGCGCCCTGGCCATCTGCGACGCCAACGAACTGGATGGCAGGTCGTCGGCGTTGTCCACCCGCGGCCAGCTCAAGGCGGTGATCGCCCGCTACGCAGCCTTGGGCCTGGCCCCGGTGGTGGCGACCGAACTCGAATTCTTTGTCTTTGCACCCAACACCGACCCCTTGCAGCCCTTTCTGCCGCCCCTGGGCAAAGATGGCCGCCGGGAGCTTGGCCATTCGGCGTTCAGTGTCAGCTCCAACAATGGCTTGCGGCCGTTCTTCCACGAGGTCTACCAGTGCATGGCAGCGCTCGGCCTGCCACGTGACACCTTCATGCACGAGATGGGCATCAGCCAGTTCGAGATCAACCTGTTGCACGGCGACCCGCTGCTGCTGGCCGACCAGACATTCCTGTTCAAGCACCTGCTCAAGGAAGTGGCGCTCAAGCATGGGCTGACCGTGGTGTGCATGGCCAAGCCCCTGGCCAAGACCCCCGGCAGTTCCATGCACATTCACCAGAGCCTGGTGGAGATCGGCAGCGGGCGTAACGTGTTCAGCGATGAGCAGGGGCAGCCGACCCCCACCTTCCTGCATTTCATCGGTGGCCTGCAGGCGTGCATGGCCGATTTCACCGCGTTGTTCGCGCCCAATGTCAATTCCTACCAGCGCCTGTGCCACCCGTACGCCTCGCCCAACAACGCCTGCTGGTCCGAGGACAACCGCGCGGCGGGCTTGCGCATACCGGCCAGCGCCCCCGTGGCCCGGCGCGTGGAAAACCGCCTGCCCGGCGCCGACGCCAACCCGTACTTGGCGATTGCCGCGAGCCTGGCTGCCGGGTTGCACGGCATCGAGCAACGCTTGCAGCCGGCGCCGGCCATCCAGGGCGAGTTCGAGGTGCCAGAGCACCTGAGCCTGCCTTGCACCCTGCACGCAGCACTGCAGCGCCTCAAGCACAGCGCGCTGGCGCGGGAACTGTTCGGCAACGAGTTCATCGAAGGCTACGTAGCCAGCAAGACGCTGGAGCTGACCGACTTCTTCGACGAGATCACGCCGTGGGAGCGGCGAGTGCTGGCAGCACAGGCCTGATCGCGACACGACCGCTACTGGACGCGTCCCCTGCACGCTATTTCGCAGGCAAGGGACTGCGCTGCAACACAATTGCTTTTATGCTTGCCAGGCCAACGCCACCTGACCAGGGAGCCCGACGGGACGTATGCGAAACATCTGGAAGCCGTTTCAGTCGCTGTATTTCGCTGCCTTGATGATGCTTATCGGCTCAGGCCTGCTCAGTACCTACCTGGCACTGCGCCTGGCGGCCGACCATGTCGACAGCTTGTGGGTCGGTGCGTTGATGGCGGCCAACTACTTCGGCCTGGCCGTGGGCGGCAAGGTCGGCCACCGGCTGATCGGCCGGGTAGGGCACATTCGCGCGTATGCCACCTGCGCCGGTATCGTCTGCGCGGCGGTGCTCGGCCATGGCATGACCAACTGGCTGCCGGCTTGGGTCGGGCTGCGGATGGTGGTCGGCCTGGGGATGATGTGCCAGTACATGGTCATCGAAAGCTGGCTCAACGAACAGGCCGATGCCAAGCACCGCGGTGCGGTATTCAGTGGCTACATGATCGCCTCCTACCTGGGGCTGGTGCTCGGCCAGCTGATTCTGGTGGTGCACCCCGAACTCGGCCCTGAACTGCTGATGCTGGTCGCCATGTGCTTCGCCCTGTGCCTGGTGCCGGTGGCGATGACCCGGCGCATTCACCCGGCGCCTTTGCGCCCGGCCCCGATGGAGCCGAAGTTCTTCATCAAGCGGGTGCCGCAGTCGTTGAGCACGGTGCTCGGTTCGGGCCTGATCGTCGGTTCGTTCTACGGCCTGGCGCCGCTGTACGCTTCCAATCAGGGGCTGTCCACCGAGCAGATCGGTCTGTTCATGGGTAGCTGCATCTTTGCCGGGCTGCTGGTGCAGTGGCCGTTGGGCTGGCTGTCCGACCGCTACGACCGCGCGTTGCTGATCCGCAGTGCCGCCGTGGGCCTGGCAGTGGCCTCGGCGCCGCTGGCCATCTTGCCCAGCGTGCCGCTGGAGTTGCTGTTCGGTATCGGCTTTGTCATTTCGTTGTTGCAGTTCTGCCTGTACCCCTTGGCAGTTGCGTTCTCCAATGACCACGTGGAGAGCGAGCGGCGGGTCTCGCTGACCGCCATGCTGCTGGTCACCTACGGTGTGGGCGCCTGTATCGGCCCTCTGGCGGCGGGCGTGTTGATGAAGGTGCTGGGCGCGCAGATGCTGTATGCGTTCTTCACGTTCTTCGCGCTGGTGCTGGTGTGGCGCATTCGGCCGAAAGCGGTCACCGGGCTGCACCAGGTGCAGGACGCGCCGCTGGGCCACGTGGCAATGCCGGCGGCGGGTTCGCCGTTGTCGGCGGCGCTCGACCCGCGGGTCGATGAGCAGACGGTGCAGGATGTGATGCAGGCGCCAGTGGCGGCGGAAGACACCGAGCAGGACTCGGCGCCGAGTGAGCAGGGCGTCGGGCCTGAGGAAGTCAGCAAGACGGTGTAAGCCTGTGCCGCAGCCCAGCACGCGCACAAACGAAAACGCCACCTGAACAGGTGGCGTTTTTGCATTCAGCGAATGATCAATAGTCGTCTTTATCGAACCGACGCGCTTCACGCTGCAACTGGTAGACGAAGCTTTCGATCTTGCGTTGCGCCTGGCCGCTGAGGTTATGGAAGCGCACGCCAGCGAAGGTGGTATTGATACGCTCCTCGAAGTGCAGGTGGCGCAGCTCGACCATGGTGTCGATCAGGCCCAGCGGGTTGCCGGCCTTGAAGCGCTCGTACACCTGGCCCAGTTGCAGGCGGTCCTCGACGTTGCCTTCGAAGCGCAGCTTGCAGCCGGTGGCAGAGATGTCCAGCAGCTTGCCGCGCAGGGCGCCGTTGCCTTTGAGGTGGGTGCCGTCGAGGATGACATCGACCAGCTGCGACAGCTTCAACGCGGCGCGAAAGGCGTTGCGGCGCTGGTGGTAGGTCATTTCTTCCGGCATCGCGCCGCGGTAGCAGCGGTGGCCGTCGACTTCGCTGATGGTCAGCGGGGCAGTGCATTCCCAGGCGATTCGCACGCCATCGTGGAAG
Source organism: Pseudomonas sp. NFX1 (assembly GCF_051123555.1). Taxonomy (NCBI): domain Bacteria; kingdom Pseudomonadati; phylum Pseudomonadota; class Gammaproteobacteria; order Pseudomonadales; family Pseudomonadaceae; genus Pseudomonas; species Pseudomonas sp. NFX1. The sequence continues at coordinate 312,058 of NZ_CP169366.1, forward strand.
CCTTCGACGCGGAACGGTTCGCCGTTCTCGATGAATTTTTCGCCGTCGCGGGGGATCATTTCGTCCAGTGCCAGGGTATTGCTGTCGCGGTCAACATTCACCACGTAGCTTTGGAAGCGCTGGCTGCGATCATGGAAAGTGATGATCAGGGGGTCATGGCTTTCCTGCAGCTGTCGCAGGTTGGCTGCGATCTCCAAAGGTGTACTCAGCACCTTCGGCGGCTGCGGGGCATCGGCTTCATTGAACACGGCTAATCAATCTCCAGGCAAAAACGACACACGCAAGTAACGGCATTTTGCCAGTATGTTCCGTGCCTTGATACAAGTATCACACTTGGCTGAGGGCGCGCGGCTTGGCCAGCAGCGAGGTGCCGCCACGGCTGTCGTAGAGCGACGGAGAATCGCCACCCATGAGGATTCTGATCTGGTTGTTGGTGACGTGTTGCTGCACCTGGATGATGCGCCCGTTGGTCTCGTTGATCTGCTGGCAGGTGTCCATCAGTTGCGAGAGCATGTCGAGCCGTTGCAGCATGGTTTCGCCATGCTGCGACTGCGCTGCCACGGCCTGCACACCGGCGCGGTCAGCGCTGAGGCCGAGGCCGGTGAGCAACTGGCTGCGCCGCTGCCCATGCTGCTCGAGCAAGATGATCAATGACTGCTTGCGGGCCAGGATCTGTTCCAGCAGCGTCATCTCGCGGCCGTGCAGGGCGACCGCTTCTTTATGAAGGAGGTCGAGCAGTTCCTGCATCGGTGCGATGTCATCTTCGATCAGTTGCAGCAAGGTGGTGTCGTGCATGGCTAACTCTTGGCTTTGTTAAGCGTCCGTGAAGTCAGCGCGCCGAACGGTCAGCGCTGGGCTTCGAAATCGAGCAGTTTGCTGGCGACCCGGCCAGCATCGACCTGGTAGCTGCCATCGGCGATCGCCTGTTTCAACTCGGCCACGCGGGCACTGTTGACCACGGGCTGTTCGCGCAGCGTGTCGCTGATCTTTTGCAACTGCTGTGCCTCTTGGCTGAGGTGTACGGCTTCTCCGCTGGCGCTGGTGCTTTTAGGCGCTTCCTGGCTCGCGCCGGGCTTTTCGGCGGTGCCGGGCGCGGCATTGCCGCGAACGCCGCCCGTGACGGACGGAGAGTTATTCAAACGACTGAAGTCGATGACCATGATCAGAAACCCCTGGGTATTTGGACGCTTGCCTTGTTTTCGGCCAACCCGAAAGAAACTTTAGGCACAAATGCATAGCCGCCTGTCAGCAAGCTCGCGAACCCGTTTTCTGACACAGTTTAGGAAAAGCCGTTCCACACTGCCAGCGCAATCCTGCTACATCGTCACCTCGACCTGGCCGGGGCCGGTCACCCGGGCCTTGATCACGCGTTTGGAGTTGAGGTTGCGCACCCGGATCTGTTCACTCAGGCCGCCCTTGCTCAGTGCTTCGCCTGGCATGCGCACGCTCAGGCTGCCGCTGCGGGCGATGATCACCACGTGGTCGCCCTTGCGCACCACCTCGGCTTGCTCAAGGTGCTGCGGGGTGAGCACTTGGTCGATGACCGTAGGGCGCAGCATCTTCATGCCCACCGCCTGGTCCAGCTCGCTGAGAAAGCCTTGGCCAAGGGTGCCGACATCACGCTCGCGCAGGGCCACGTCACCTTCGCCGACCACGTTGTCACGCTTGAGCGGGCGGGTGACCACCACCACATCGCGAAACAGCCGCACCGTTGCCGGCACAAACACGGTCCACGGTGCCGCACTGTCGCAACGCACCCGCACTGTGACCCGTCCCAGTGGCTGCGCGGGGCTTTCCAGCGAAGCGTCCAGCGGCTGGCTGCACAACGGCATGCGCAAGCGCGGGTCGAGGGTGCTGACCTGGATCTCGTAACGGCCGACGGTTTGGGTGGTGGCCAGATAATCTTCTACGGTGAATTCAAGAAACCCTTGGGTGACACCGATAAGCTGTTCAGGCAAGGTAAACGCGTCCGCCAGCGTGCGAACGCCGGGCACCAGCAGGCACAGCGTGGCCAGCGAGCCAGTCAGCAGGTGCGTCAATCGTCGGAAAAATGTCGTTTTCGTGTACATGGCGCTCAAAAAAGCAAAGCCCGTGCCGACTCGGTACCTGATTTGCAACGAAAGGCTGAAACGTAAAGGAGTCTGGCATGGCGGGTGTTATGGATTCGGTCAACCAGCGCACACAGCTGGTGGGGCAGAATCGCCTGGAATTGTTGCTGTTTCGCCTCAATGGCGGCCAGCTCTACGGCATCAACGTGTTCAAGGTCAGGGAGGTGCTGCAGTGCCCTGCGCTGACCGTGCTGCCCAAGTCCCACCCGGTGGTGCGCGGCGTGGCCAACATTCGCGGGGCGACCATCCCGATCCTCGACCTGTCGATGGCCACTGGGTTGGCGCCACTGCAGGAGGACACGCGCAACAGTTTTGTGATCATCACCGAGTACAACACCAAGACCCAGGGCTTTCTGGTGCACTCGGTCGAGCGCATCGTCAACATGAACTGGGAAGAAATCCATCCGCCACCCAAGGGCACCGGCCGTGACCACTACCTGACTGCGGTCACCCGGGTGGATAACCGCATGGTCGAGATCATCGACGTGGAAAAGGTGCTGGCCGAAGTGGCGCCGTCGTCCGAGCAGGTGTCTGCCGGCGTGGTCGATGCCGAGGTGCAGGACAAGGCCGTGTTGCTGCGGGTGTTGACCGTCGACGATTCGTCGGTGGCGCGCAAGCAGGTCAGCCGCTGCCTGCAAACCGTCGGTGTCGAAGTGGTGGCGCTCAACGATGGCCGCCAGGCGCTCAACTACCTCCGGCAACTGGTGGAAGAGGGCAAAAGGCCGGAAGAAGAGTTCCTGATGATGATCTCGGACATTGAAATGCCAGAAATGGACGGTTACACGCTGACCGCGGAGATCCGCAGCGATCCGCGCATGCAAAAATTGCACATCGTCCTGCATACTTCGCTGTCCGGGGTATTCAACCAGGCGATGGTCAAGAAAGTCGGCGCCGATGATTTCCTGGCCAAGTTCAAACCGGACGACCTGGCGCAGCGCGTGGTCGACCGGATCAAGGCAACACATTGAAGCAGCCGGGAGCCCGCTCCCGGCACCAGCGATTGAAAAGAGGCGGCAGTAGTGTCTACGGGTAATTTGGATTTCGAACAGTTCCGGGTCTTCCTGGAGAAAGCCTGTGGCATCCTGCTGGGCGAGAATAAGCAGTACCTGGTCTCCAGCCGTCTCAACAAGCTGATGGAGCAACAAGGTATCAAGAGCCTGGGCGAGCTGGTGCAGCGCATCCAGACCCAGCCGCGCAGCGGTTTGCGCGAACAGGTGGTCGACGCGATGACGACCAACGAGACCCTGTGGTTCCGTGATACCTACCCGTTCGAAGTGCTGAAGAACAAGGTCATCCCCGAGTTCATCAAGAACAACCCAGGCCAGCGCCTGCGCATGTGGTCGGCGGCCTGCTCGTCGGGGCAGGAGCCGTACTCGATCTCGATGGCTATCGATGAGTTCGAGCGCAGCAACCTGGGCCAGCTGAAGATGGGCGCGCAGATTGTCGCGACCGACCTGTCCGGGACCATGCTCACCAACTGCAAAACCGGCGAATACGACAGCCTGGCGATTGCCCGCGGCCTGTCGCAGGAGCGCCTGCAGCGCTACTTCGACCCCAAGGGGGCGGGGCGTTACGCGATCAAGCCGGCCATTCGCAGCCGCGTCGAGTTTCGCTCGTTCAACCTGCTCGACAGTTACGCGAGCTTGGGCAAGTTCGACATCGTGTTCTGTCGCAACGTGTTGATCTACTTTTCGGCCCAGGTGAAGAAAGACATCTTGCTGCGTATCCACAGCACGCTCAAGCCGGGCGGGTACCTGTTCCTTGGCGCCTCCGAGGCGCTGAACGGGTTGCCGGACCATTACCAGATGGTGCAGTGCAGCCCGGGGATTATCTACCAGGCCAAGTAGGGTTTGCCTTGAGGGTTGTGGCGCCTATGAGATCGAGCGCCGCCCGCGCGGCGCTCGGTCTCGTAGGCGCCACACCTCTATCGCCAAGCACGTCAATTTTTTGTTTTGCCGCCCATGCCGACCGGCAATTGCCGCTTGCGCCCCTTCAAGCGGAAGACCTTTGCCGCTTTTCTGGCATCACCCTGACAGCATTCCGTCTTGCTAGCCCGTCTTTCCGGGCTTTTCAGGTGGTTGGCACAGCCCTTGCTATACCTTGCTCAACGACACTCCGGTCAACCTTCGAAGGTTTCCCCGACATGAGCATCAGCTTCGACAAGGCGCTTGGCATTCACGAAAAGGCCCTGGACTTCCGCGCCCAGCGCGCCGAAGTGCTGGCCAACAACATCGCCAACGCCGACACGCCCAACTACAAGGCGCGTGACATGGACTTCTCCTCGGTGCTCGCTGCCGAAAGTGAAAAACAGCAAAGCGGCCGCTTCGCCCTGGACCGGACCAACAGCCGGCACATCGAGGCCGATGGCCTGGCCCTTAGCGACGAGGCGCTCAAGTACCGCACGCCGCTGCAGCCGTCGATCGACCAGAACACCGTGGACGCCCAGATCGAGCAATCGAACTACACGGAAAACGCCATCGGTTTCCAGGCCAGCTTCACCTTGCTCAACAGTAAATTCAAAGGGCTGGTTTCGGCCCTGCGCGGAGAGTAACCATGTCCCTTTCCAGTGTCTTCAACATTGCCGGCAGCGGCATGAGCGCGCAAAACACTCGCCTCAACACCGTGGCCTCGAACATCGCCAACGCCGAGACCGTGTCGTCGAGCATCGACCAGACCTACCGCGCACGCCATCCGGTATTCGCCACCACCTTCCAGGACGCGCAAAGCGGTACCAGCCAGTCGCTGTTCGAGGACCAGGGCGAAGCCGGGCAGGGCGTGCAGGTCAAAGGTATCGTCGAAGACCAGAGCAACCTGGAAGCGCGCTACGAGCCCAACCATCCGGCGGCGAACAAGGACGGCTACGTCTACTACCCGAACGTCAACGTGGTCGAGGAGATGGCTGACATGATCTCTGCCAGCCGTGCGTTCCAGACCAACGCCGAACTGATGAACACCGCCAAAAGCATGATGCAGAAAGTCTTGACCTTGGGTCAGTGATAGGACGCCGACATGACCACGACCAATTCCACCAGTGACGTCGGCAGCGCGTACCTGACCTCGCTGCAAAAGCAGACCAGCAAGACCGACAGCAGCACCGGCGCTGCCGGCAGTGCGCTGGGCAAGGACGCGTTTCTGCAGTTGCTGGTAACGCAGATGAAAAACCAGAACCCGCTCGACCCGCAGGAAAACGGCGAGTTCGTGGCGCAGCTGGCGCAGTTCAGCAGCCTTGAAAGCATGCAGACGCTCAACGAAACGGTGAACTACATCGCCGGTTCGTTCCAATCGTCCCAGGCATTGCAGGCCTCGTCGCTGGTTGGGCGCAACGTGATCGTCCAGACCGACAAGGCCGTGGTCGACACCAGCAAGGAGCTCAAAGGCTCGGTCAACCTGACCTCTTCGAGCACCGCCACGTCCGTCGGCATCTACGACAAGGACGACAAGCTGGTGCGCACCCTGGACCTGGGTACCAAGGCGGCAGGCAAGGCCGACTTCACCTGGGATGGCAAGGGTGACGATGGCGAGGTACTGGCGGAGGGCACCTATACCTTCAAGGCCACTGCCAGCATCGATGGCAAGTCCACGGCCATGACGACCAACCTGCCGGCCACGGTCACCAGCGTGACCATGGGCGGCAATGGCGCGGAAATGACGCTCAACCTTGCCGGGCTGGGCAGCATCGCGCTTTCCAAAGTTCAAAGCATTGGCATCTAGGGCCTAACCCAACGACAGGAGTAGCACATGTCTTTCAATATCGGCCTTAGCGGCCTCTATGCAGCAAACAAGGCCCTGAACGTAACCGGCAACAACATTGCCAACGTCGCCACCACCGGCTTCAAATCGTCGCGCGCCGAGTTCGCCGACCAGTATTCCAACTCCATCCGCGGCACCAGCAGCGGCAAGAATGCCATCGGCAGCGGCGTCAAGACTGCCGCCGTTTCGCAGTTGTTCACCCCGGGCAACATCAATGGCACCGGCCAGGCGCTGGACATGGCCATCGATGGCAACGGCTTCTTTGCCCTGAATGACAACGGCTCGAAAATCTACACCCGTGCCGGCGCGTTCTACAGCGACAAGGACGGCTATGTGGTCAGCTCGTCGGGCGCCAACCTGCAAGGTTACGCGGTGGATGGCAACGGCAAGATCATCCAGGGCATCCTTACCGACCTGCAGATCGACACCTCCAACCTGACGCCGAACCCGACCGGGCGCATTTCCGAGACGGTCAACCTCAACTCCAGCGCCACTGTGCCGACCGAGACGCCGTTCGACCCGACCAAGGTCAACACCTACAACTACACGTTCAACACCGATGTGTACGACAGCCAGGGCAATGCGCACCAACTGAACCAGTATTTCGTCAAGGATGCAGGCACCAACTCCTGGACCATGTACACCACCGTTGACGGCCGCAACCCGGCTGACCCGGCCCTGACCACGCCGCTGGTCAACAAGCTGCCGTTCAAGTCCGACGGTACCCTGGATTCTGCCGCGATGACTGAAGGCCCTGTCACTGGCGGCCTGACCATCAGTGCCAACAAGACCTTCAACCTCGATGGCTGGGTGCCGGCGCAGAAGAACGCTGCAGGCGCATGGTCGGCCAACGGCGCTACCGCGAGCCTTTCCGGGGTGAACCTGGACATGCTGGGCACCACCCAGTACAACGCCGCGTCCGCCACCACCGCCAAGAGCCAGGACGGTTTTGCCACTGGTGAGCTGTCGGGCCTGACCATCGACCAGAACGGCAACCTGTTCGCCAACTTCACCAACGGGCAAGACAAGGTGATCGGCCAGGTGGCCATTGCCAACTTCGCCAACCTTCAGGGCCTGACCCCGATCGGCGGCACCAACTGGAAAGAGTCCTACGCATCGGGCGTGCCAGTGATTGGCGCGCCGGATACCGGCACCCTGGGCCAGATCACCGGTGGTGCACTGGAAGACTCGAACGTCGACCTGACTGGCGAGCTGGTCAACCTGATCAAGGCGCAGAGCAACTATCAGGCGAACGCCAAGACCATTTCCACTGAAAGCACCATCATGCAGACCATCATTCAGATGACCTGATGGTGGTTTGTTTGGGGCAGTGTTGTCTGTAATGGGGGCGCTTTGCGCCCCCAGATTCTTCAAAGGTTATCCCCATGAAAAGGCTGCTGCTGTTAGCGCTGCTCCCTCTCCTGGTCGCCGCGCCATCGCTGTCCGCCGCCCCCGCCCCCTTCTACCAATGGCAAAGCCTGGCCACCGGCCGTTTCATGTGCTCGGCCACCAATCCAGGCGACGGCTGGGTCCGCCATTCCGGCCCCTACAACAACGCCGGTTGCCGCGTTTACTGAGCCTCCATTGCCGCTGACGGCAAATAAGTGCCGACAAACTGACGGTCTTTGCCTCTCGATGCCCTTAAACCCCCGAAATCAGGGGGCGGCAGACCTGGTTCGATTATTGCTTATCCCTGCTCAGTGACAGCGCGGCAGGTACGCGCAGAGGAGATGCTGTGGACAAGATGCTTTACGTGGCCATGACCGGCGCCAGCCAGAACGCGCTGGCGCAGAAGGCCCATGCCAACAACCTGGCGAACATTTCCACCAACGGCTTCCAGCGCGACCTGGAACAGGCGCGCTCGATGCCGGTGTTTGGCGACAGCTTTCCGGCGCGCGCCTTTGCCATGACCGAGCGCCCGGCCACCGACTTCAGCGAAGGCCCGATGATCGAGACCGGTCGCGAGCTGGACGTCACCGTGACCGGCAAGGGCTTCATCGCCGTGCAGGCCCCGGACGGCAGCGAAGCCTACGTGCGCACCGGCAGCCTGAACATCGATGCCCTGGGCGTGCTGCGTGCCGGCAACGGCATGCCGGTGATCGGCAACGGTGGCCCGATTGCCATCCCCCCGGAGCAGAAGGTTGAAGTGGGCGCCGACGGCACCATCAGCATACGCGCCATGGGTGAAGACCCGCGGGTAATGGCCGAGGTCGACCGTATCAAGCTGGTCAACCCCGACACCAAAGGCCTGACCAAGGGCCTGGACGGCATGATCCATACCAGCAATGGCCAACCGGCCGTCGCCGACGTCAATGTGCGCGTGGTGTCGGGCTTCCTGGAAGGCAGCAACGTCAACGCCGTCGAGGAAATGACCTCGGTGCTGGCGTTGTCCCGTCAGTTCGAGCTGCACGTCAAGATGATGAACACGGCCAAGGAAGGCGACGAAGCCATGGCGCGTGTTTTGCAAATCGGCTAATCACATTTGAACGGGTGCCGTAAAACAGGCGCACGAGGAGAACAGCATGCTTCCGGCTCTTTGGGTCGCTAAAACCGGCCTGTCCGCCCAGGACACCAACCTGACGGTCATTTCCAACAACCTGGCCAACGTCTCGACCACCGGCTTCAAACGTGATCGCGCCGAGTTCCAGGACCTGCTCTACCAGATCAAGCGTCAGCCTGGCGCCCAGTCGACCCAGGACAGCGAGCTGCCTTCGGGCCTGCAAGTGGGTACCGGTGTGCGCATTGTCGGCACCCAGAAGAACTTCACCGCCGGCAGCCTGCAGACCACCGAAAACCCGCTGGACATGGCGGTCAACGGCCGTGGCTTTTTCCAGATTCTGCAGCCCGATGGCACGGTTTCCTACACCCGTGACGGCACCTTCCACCTGAACTCCGATGGCCAGATCGTCACGGCCAACGGCTTTGCCCTGGAGCCTGCGGTGGTCGTGCCGAACGACGCGCAGACCTTCACCGTCGGCCAGGATGGCACCGTGTCGATCACCACTGCCGGCAACCCGGCGGCCCAGGTCATCGGCAACATCCAGACCGCTGACTTCATCAACCCGACCGGCCTGCAGGCAATCGGCGACAACCTGTTCCTGGAAACCGCCGCCAGCGGTGCGCCGCAAGTCGGTACCCCAGGCCTGAACGGCTTCGGCACCACCCTGCAGCAGACCTTGGAAAACTCCAACGTCAGCACCGTGGAAGAGTTGGTGAACATGATCACCACCCAGCGTGCCTACGAGATGAACTCCAAGGTCATCTCCACCGCCGACCAGATGCTGTCGTTCGTCACCCAGCAGCTGTAACACCCTGAACCTGATCCACGTAGTTACACCGTGAGGTAGCGTCATGAATCGTCTGTTGTCCGTCTTCGCCCTGGGGGGGGCGGTGTTGCTGGCAGGTTGCGTCGCGCCGACGCCCAAGCCCAACGACCCGTACTATGCGCCGGTGTTGCCGCGCACCCCGTTGCCGTCGGCGGCCAACAACGGTTCGATCTACCAGGCCGGTTTCGAGCAGAACCTGTACAGCGACCGCAAGGCGTTCCGGGTCGGTGACATCATCACCATCACCCTCAACGAGCGCACCTCGGCCAGCAAGAACGCCGGTTCGCAGATCCAGAAAAACAGCAAGGCCGACATCGGCCTCAGCTCGTTGTTCGGCAGCACGCCCAACACCAACAACCCGTTCGGCGGCGGTGACCTTTCGCTGGAGGCCGGCTACAGCGGCGAACGTGCCACCAAGGGCGACAGCAAGGCCACCCAGGGCAACACCCTGACCGGTTCGATCACCGTGACCGTGGCCGAAGTGCTGCCCAACGGCATCATCGCCGTGCGCGGCGAGAAGTGGCTGACCCTGAACACCGGCGAAGAGCTGGTGCGCATTGCCGGCATGATCCGCGCCGACGACATCGCCACCGACAACACCGTGCCGTCCACCCGCGTGGCCGATGCGCGCATCACCTATTCGGGGACTGGCTCGTTTGCCGATGCCAGCCAGCCCGGGTGGCTGGACCGCTTCTTCATCAGCCCGCTTTGGCCTTTCTGAGTACGGATGACCATGTTCAACGTGAGGCAGCTGATTGCCGCTACCCTGCTCCTGTCCTGTGCCTTCGCGGCCCAGGCCGAGCGCTTGAAGGACATCGCCAGCATCTCTGGCGTGCGTTCCAACCAGTTGATCGGCTATGGCCTGGTGGTGGGGCTCAACGGCACGGGTGACCAGACCACCCAGACGCCGTTCACCCTGCAGACCTTCAACAACATGCTGTCGCAGTTCGGCATCAAGGTGCCGGCCGGTTCCGGCAACGTGCAGTTGAAAAACGTCGCGGCGGTGTCGGTGCATGCCGACCTGCCCGCCTTCGCCAAACCCGGCCAGGTGGTGGACATCACCGTTTCGTCGATCGGTAACTCCAAGAGCCTGCGCGGCGGCAGCCTGCTGCTGACCCCGCTCAAGGGTATCGACGGCAACGTCTACGCAATCGCCCAGGGCAACCTGGTGGTCGGCGGCTTCGATGCCGAAGGCCGCGATGGCTCGAAGATCACCGTCAACGTTCCGTCGGCCGGGCGTATCCCGGGCGGCGCCAGCGTCGAGCGGGCCGTGCCGAGCGGGTTCAACCAGGGCAACAGCCTGACCCTGAACCTCAACCGCCCAGACTTCACCACCGCCAAGCGCATCGTCGACAAGGTCAACGAACTGCTCGGCCCGGGCGTCGCCCAGGCCTTGGACGGTGGCTCGGTACGTGTCAGTGCGCCGATGGACCCAAGCCAGCGTGTGGATTACCTGTCGATCCTGGAAAACCTCGAGATCGACCCGGGCCAGGCAGTGGCGAAAGTCATCATCAACTCGCGTACCGGCACCATCGTCATTGGCCAGAACGTCAAGGTGTCGCCGGCCGCGGTGACCCACGGCAGCCTGACCGTGACCATTACCGAAGACCCGATCGTCAGCCAGCCGGGGCCGTTCTCCAATGGCCAGACTGCCGTGGTGCCACGCTCGCGGGTCAACGCCGAGCAGGAAGCCAAGCCGATGTTCAAGTTCGGCCCGGGGACCACGCTGGATGAAATCGTCCGCGCGGTGAACCAGGTTGGCGCGGCGCCCAGCGACCTGATGGCGATCCTCGAAGCCCTGAAACAGGCCGGCGCCTTGCAAGCCGACCTGATCGTGATCTGAGGACGCAGGATGAACAGCAAAAGCCTGGTATCCGGCAGCGTCGACAGCGGCGCCTACACCGACCTCAACCGCCTCAACTCGCTCAAGCACGGCGACCGCGACAGCGAAGCCAACGTGCGCAAGGTGGCCCAGGAGTTCGAATCGCTGTTCATCAGCGAAATGCTCAAGGCCTCGCGCAAGGCCAGCGATGTGCTGGCCGCCGACAACCCGATGAACACCGAGACGGTCAAGCAGTACCGCGACATGTATGACCAGCAGCTGGCGGTGAGCATGTCCCGCGAGGGTGGCGGTATCGGCCTGCAGGACGTGCTGGTGCGCCAGTTGACCAAGAGCAAGAGCACGGCAGGCGCCAGCAGCCCGTTTGCGCGCGGCGAGGGCAGTGGCCCGGCGCTGTGGGGCAATAAGGTGGCTGAGCCGGTGCATGCCACCGAGTCGGGTGCCACCCGCAACGACGTCGCGGCCCTCAATGCGCGGCGCCTGGCGTTGCCGAGCAAGCTCACCGACCGCCTGCTGGCCGGCATCGTGCCGTCGGCCGCGACCAGCAACGGCGCCGCCGTGCCGGCCCGTGACGGCCAGCAAGTGGCCAAGGCCTTTGCCGTGCCGGAAAACGGCCTGCGCATTGTCGGGCGTGCCGTGGCCCAGCCGCCGCTGGCGCCGAACAAAGCCTTCAGCGACAGCGACACGTTCGTGGCGACCATGCTGCCGATGGCCGAGCAGGCCGCCAAGCGCATCGGTATCGACCCGCGCTATCTGGTGGCCCAGGCGGCGCTGGAAACGGGCTGGGGCAAGTCGGTCATGCGCAACACCGATGGCAGCAGCAGCCACAACCTGTTCGGCATCAAGGCCAGTGGCAACTGGCAGGGCGAGCAGGCGAGGGCGATCACCAGCGAATTCCGTGATGGCCAATTCGTCAAGGAAACGGCGGCGTTCCGCTCGTACGATTCCTACCAGGACAGCTTCCATGACCTGGTGAATCTGTTGCAGGGCAATTCCCGCTATCAAGGTGCGCTGGACGCGGCCGATAACCCTGAGCAGTTTGCAAGAGAGCTGCAAAAGGCAGGTTATGCGACTGACCCGGGCTATGCGAAGAAGATCATCAGCATCGCCCAGCAAATGCAAGCAACCCCTCAATACGCCATGGCTGGCAGAACCACGAATCTATAAAAGGACTAAATCATGTCGAGCCTGATTTCGATCGGCCTGAGTGGCCTGAGTGCCAGCCAGGCGGCATTGTCGGTTACCAGTAACAACATCGCCAACGCCGCCACCAGTGGCTATTCGCGCCAGCAGACGATCCAGGCCGCAGGGGCCTCGCACAATATCGGCGCGGGCTTTCTCGGTACCGGTACTACGCTGTCGGACGTGCGCCGTATCTACAGCGCTTACCTGGACAACCAGCTGCAGACCGCCACCTCGCTGCAGGCCGACTCGGTCGCGTTCCAGGACCAGATCACTAGCGTCGACAAGCTGCTGGCTGACCGCGACACCGGTATCAGTTCGGTCCTTACCGCGTTCTTCTCGGCCTTGCAGACGGCGGCGGCCAAGCCCGGCGACGTTGCTTCGCGGCAGTTGCTGCTGACCCAGGCGCAGACCTTGAGCAACCGCTTCAACGCGGTGTCCAACCAGCTCACCCAGCAGAACGAAACGATCAACTCGCAGCTCGATACGATGGCGGGGCAGGTCAACAAGCTCACGGCCAACATCGCCGAGTACAACAAGCAGATCTCTGCAGCGACGGCCACCGGCAACACCCCCAACAGCCTGCTGGATGCGCGCAGCGAAGCGGTTCGCCAGCTCAACGAGCTGGTCGGCGTGACCGTGCAGGAGCGCGACGGCAACTACGACGTCTACCTGGGCAGCGGCCAGTCGCTGGTCACCGGCAACAAGGCCAACACCCTGTCGGTGCAGCCGGGGGTTGCCGACAAGAGCCAGGCCAGCCTGCGTATCAACTATGAGTCGTTCAGCTCTGACGTGACCTCGGTGGTGAGCGGTGGCGCGATCGGCGGTCTGCTGCGTTACCGTCAGGACGTGCTGACGCCGTCGATGAACGAGCTCGGCCGCGTCGCCCTGGTCGTGGCTGACAGCATCAACAGCCAGCTGGGCCAGGGCCTGGATGCCAATGGCCAGTTCGGCAGTTCGCTGTTCTCCAGCATCAACAGCGCCACCGCCATCGCCCAGCGCAGCCTGGCGTCGTCGAACAACAGTGCAGGGTCTGGCAACCTGAATGTGAGCATTGCCGACAGTGGCGCGCTGACCACCTACGACTACGAGGTGAAGTTCACCAGCGCCAACCAGTACAGCGTGCGCCGCTCCGACGGCACCGACATGGGCAGCTTCGACCTCAATGCCGACCCGGCACCGGTGATCGACGGCTTCAGCCTGGCGCTCAAGGGCGGCGGCCTGGCGGCGGGTGACAGCTTCAAGGTGATCCCCACGCGTGCGGCAGCAGGCAGCATCACCACGACCCTGACCGATGCCAACAAGTTGGCGTTCGCCGGGCCGATCAGCGCCGCAGCGGGTAGCGGCAACAGCGGCACCGGCACCATCACCCAGCCTGCCCTGGGCGAATCGCTGGACATCTATGGCGGTGCCGATACTGCGTTGATCCAGCAGTCGATTCGCGACTCGATGCCGGTACGCGTGGTCTTCGACGCCGCCAACGGTGGCTCCCAGGGCTACAAGCTGTTCGATGCCAAGGGCACTCAGATCGGCACCGGCAGCGTGGTGCCTGGCCAGGACAATAAACTGTCCGTGGCCGTGCCCATGCTCGATGCGGCTGGTAATCCAATCCTCGATGGCAGCGGCAACCCGCGCACCTTCAGTGTCGAAACCACGATCGGCGGCAGCCCGGCGGCGAATGACAGCTTCACCCTGTCGTTCAATGCCGACGGCAAGGCAGATAACCGCAATGCCACGGCACTGCTCGACCTGCAGACCAAGTCGACGGTGAACACCGGGTCTGGTGGCGGCACCAGCTTCACCTCGGCCTATGCCTCGCTGGTCGAGCGCGTGGGCGCCAAGGCCAGCCAGGCTGCCATCGACACCACCGCGACCGAGGCGGTCATCAAGTCCGCCAGCGAGAGCCGCAGCGCGGTTTCCGGGGTCAACCTCGATGACGAGGCGGCGAGCCTTGTGAAGTTCCAGCATTACTACACGGCGTCGTCGCAGATCATCAAGGCGGCGCAAGAAACCTTCAGCACCCTGATCAATGCTTTGTAAGGAGTAGACTCTCGTGCGTATTTCCACTGCTCAGTTCTACGAGTCCAGCGCCACTAGCTACTCCAAGAATTTCTCTGGCATGAACAAGACCAACGACCAGGTCACCTCGGGTATCCGTATCCAGACGGCGGCCGATGACCCGGTCGGCGCCGCGCGCCTGCTGCTGCTGCAGCAACAGCAGGCACTGCTGGACCAGTACGGCGGCAACATCAATACGGTGAGCAATGCCCTGCTGCAGGAGGAGAGCGTGCTCTCCACCGTCAACGACGCCATGCAGCGCGCCAGTGAACTGGCGATCCGTGCGGGCGGGCCTGGGGTCACAGACTCCGACCGCGTGGCCATCAGCACCGAGCTCAAAGAGATCGAAGCCAACATCTTCGGTCTGCTGAACTCGCGCGATGCCAACGGCGACTACATGTTCGGCGGCTCCAAGAGCACTTCGCCACCCTATGTGCGCAACTCCGACGGCACCTACAGCTACCACGGTGACCAGACCCAGCTGAGCCTGCAGGTGTCCGACACCCTGAACCTGGCGACCAACGATACCGGCTTCAGCGTATTCGACTCGGCCAGCAACAAGAGCCGCACCGAGTCGACGCTCTTGGTGCCGGCCACCGACGATGGCGTGGTCGGGGTGTCGCCAGGCTTGATGACCTCGAGCAGCAGCTACAACAACAACTTCACTGCAGGCCAGCCCTACAAGCTGACCTTCACCAGTGCGACCCAGTACGTGATCACCGACGGCACGGGCCGCGATATCACCGCTGAAACCGCCACCAACGGTCACTTCGACAGCAACACCGAAGGCTCCAACCGCATCGCCTTGCGTGGCGTCGAGTTCGAAATCACGGTCACGCTGGAAGAGGGCGCCGACGCCGACGCTTCGGTGGCGGGGCGCGAGTTTTCCCTGGCGGCGCGGCCGGACTCGTTCAACACCACCCGCAGCGCCGGCAACACCTCCAGCGCCCAGGTCACCAGCAGCACCGTAAGCGACGAGGCGGCCTATCGCAGCACGTTCCCCAGCAACGGTGCAGTGATCAAGTTCACCGGCCCTGGCAGCTACGAGTTCTACGCGCAGCCACTGACGGCTGACAGCAAGCCTGTGGCTACTGGTACGTTTACGGCGCCAGCCTTGACGGTGGCGGGTGTGACCTACCAGGTTTCCGGTTCGCCGGAGGCGGGTGACCAGTTTGCCGTTACCGCCAACACTCACCAGAACCAGAACGTGCTGGAAACCCTCAGCCAGCTGCGCGCTGCGCTGGATACGCCGGTCACGGGCACAGGCCAGGCCAACTCGCTGAAGGATGCCGCGGCTTCGGCCATCGCCAACCTGGCCAGCGCCCGTGAGCAGGTCGATGTCACCCGGGGTTCGATCGGTGCCCGTGGCAACTCGCTGGAGATCCAGCGCCAGGAGAACACCAGCCTGGGCCTGGCCAACAAGACCACCCAGAACGCCATCGGCAACACGGACATGTCGCAGGCTGCGATTACGCTGACCTTGCAGCAAGCCATGCTCGAAGCCTCGCAGCTGGCTTTCTCGCGCATTTCCCAGTTGAGCCTGTTCAACAAGCTCTGATCCGCTGCTGCCCCTACAGGCTCGCACAATCCTTGTGCGGCCTTGCCGGGGCGCCGGACCGGTCGTAATGGGCTGCGCAGCGGCCCCAGGTTCTGTGGCGCAGCAAAAATCGCCGGGGCCGCTACGCAGCCCTTTCGCGACGCAAGGCCGCTCCTACGGGGATCTGTGCCTGCCTGGTCATTCCTCGAATTCCTCAGTCTCCACGCCCCGCGCACGGCTTTCGTAGCATTTCAATGTGACCAATGAGTCAAAACGCTCATCTTCCCTGTATTCTATGCAGCAGCTGTTGCAGCATTTTGTTACCGGTGCGCAGGCGAGCTCTGCTTTCAACCCTTGGCGGTGACGCTCCGGTATTTGGCGCCCTCAATTCATCGAGTGGTGGTCTTTGGCTGTTTTCATTGGGAAGCCAGAATGATTGGCATCAAAAGCATCGCGAGTTACGTGCCCACCGCTGGCCTGGACAACTATGTCCAGGGTGCGAAGTTCGGCAAGGACGAAGAGTTCATGTTCGGCAAGATCGGCGCGTCGTTCCTGCCGCGCAAGGCCGAAGAGCAGGAAACCTCCGACCTCTGCGTAGAGGCCGCCCAGGCCCTGTTCGCCAGCAACCCTGACCTTGATCCGCAGTCGATCGATGCGCTGATCGTGGTCACGCAGAATGGTGATGAAGAGGGCCTGCCGCACACCGCTGCCATCGTCCAGAGCAAACTTGGCCTGTCTACCCGCGTGGCGGCGTTCGACGTGTCGCTGGGCTGCTCCGGCTATGTGTATGGCTTGTATGCGATCAAAGGCTTCATGGAAGCGGCAGGGCTGAAGAACGGCTTGCTGATCACCGCCGACCCGTATTCGAAGATCGTCGACCCGGAAGACCGCAACACCACCATGCTGTTCGGCGACGCCGCCACCGCCACCTGGATGGGTGAAAACGCGGTGTGGAACTTGGGTGAAGCGCGTTTCGGTACTGACGGCTCCGGTGCCGAGCACCTTAAAGTCACTGACGGCAAGTTCTTCATGAACGGCCGCCAGGTGTTCAACTTTGCCTTGGTCAAGGTGCCGGCGCACCTGCACGAACTGCTGGATGCCAGTGGCCTGACGTCGGCGGATATCGACGCCTTCTGTATTCACCAGGGCAGTGCGGCGATTGTCGATGCCGTGGCCCGGCGCTTCGAAGAGCAACACCCGGAGAAGTTCGTCAAGGACATGCTGGAAACCGGCAACACCGTGTCGTCCAGCGTGCCGCTGCTGTTGCAGAAGCACATGCTTGACGGCAGCTGGAAGCGTGTGGCGATCAGCGGCTTTGGTGTGGGCTTGTCGTGGGGTTCGGCCATCCTGTATCGCGACTGATTGCTCGCAGCCCCCAAAAAAGCGCCCGGCGGCCACCGCCTGGCGCTTTTTTTATGCCTGCAGAAAAACCGCTCTCGTGGTGGTGCTGCAAGCCGTTATCTGGCGCATTTCATAAGGTTTTTGACGCCAATAAAATGCCCTTAAGCCCTTGATTTTCCGAGGGTGGCCGCTTGCCAGTATTTTTTTTTCGAAAAAGCCCTCAAGCAACCCGCGCACCCGACGATAACTATTACGAAGGTTCTCTAGGCCAAGCCGGCGGTTGCCAAGGCCGGAAGCCGCAGTACCCATCCAACGAGGATTTCGTCATGGCTTTAACTGTAAACACCAACATTGCGTCGATCACTACTCAGGGCAACCTGACCAAGGCGAGCAACGCTCAGACCACTTCGATGCAGCGTCTGTCCTCGGGTCTGCGTATCAACAGCGCTAAAGACGACGCTGCTGGCCTGCAGATCGCCAACCGTCTGACCAGCCAGATCAATGGCCTGGGCCAGGCTGTGAAGAACGCCAACGACGGTATCTCGATCGCCCAGACCGCTGAAGGTGCGATGCAGGCTTCGACCGACATCCTGCAAAAAATGCGTACCCTGGCTCTGTCCTCGGCTACTGGCTCCCTGAGCGCCGACGACCGTAAGTCGAACAACGACGAATACCAGGCGCTGACCGCTGAGCTGAACCGTATCTCGGAAACCACCACCTTCGGTGGCCAGAAGCTGCTGGACGGTTCGTACGGCACCAAGGCCATCCAGGTCGGCGCCAACGCCAACGAAACCATCAACCTGGCCCTGGACAACGTTTCCGCCAAGAGCATCGGCTCGCAGCAGATCAAGTCGGGCACTATCTCGCCAAGCGCCAGCGGCGTCGCCGCAGCCGATCTGGTTGTCACTGGCAACGGTCAGAGCAAAACCGTCAGCTACGATGCCGGCTCCTCGGCCAAAGACATCGCTGCCAAACTCAATGGCTCGATCGGTGGCCTGACTGCTACTGCCAGCACCGAAGTCAAACTGGCTGTTGCCAGTGGCGCTGCAGCTACTCCAGCCAACTTCGACCTGACTGTAGGCGGTAGCACCGTCAGCTTCATCGGTGTTAAGGACACCGCAAGCCTGGCTGATCAGTTGAAGTCCAACGCCGCCAAGCTGGGTATCAGCGTCAACTATGACGAATCGACCAAGAGCCTGTCGGTCAAGTCGGACACTGGCGAGAACCTGGCCTTCACCTCCAAAGCTGGCGCAGACGCCATCTCGGTGGGTGCACGCAACGGCAGCGGTGATTTCCCAGGTACTCTGACCACGCTTTCCGCTACCCTTGACGACAAATCGACTATCACTGGCCAGATTTCTCTGGACTCCGCCAAAGGTTACTCGGTCGCTGACGGTGCAACCGGTACGGGTGCTACTGACCTGTTCGGCGCGGCGTCCAAGTCCTCGGATAAAACCACCATCGCTGATACCGATGTTACCGACGCCGTCAACGCCCAGAACGCTCTGGCCGTTATCGACAAGGCCATCGGTTCGATCGACAGCGTCCGTTCGGGCCTGGGTGCTACCCAGAACCGTCTGCAAACCACCGTCGACAACCTGCAGAACATCCAGAAGAACTCCACCGCTGCCCGCTCCACCGTGCAGGACGTGGACTTCGCTTCGGAAACTGCCGAGCTGACCAAGCAGCAGACCCTGCAGCAGGCTTCGACTGCGATCCTGTCGCAGGCTAACCAGCTGCCATCTTCGGTCCTGAAACTGCTTCAGTAATTCAGGCGCCTGAGTAAAGGGTGAAAGGGCGCGTTTACGTGCCCTTTCACCCTTTTTGGCATGAGGAGTTCGAAACATGGACATGAATGTCAAGCTGAGCCAGGTGTATCCGTCTGTGTTACCCCAGGCGCCAGTCGCTGACCGGGACCCGGTAGTGCCTGCCAAAGTGCAGGAGGCTGCTGCTGCCCCCGACAGTCAGCCGCACTCGCGCGAAGACCTGGAGAAGGCGGTTGGCGAGATTCGTGATTTCGTCCAGTCGAGCCAGCGTCAGCTGGACTTTTCCATTGATGATTCCACGGGGCAGGTTGTGGTCAAGGTGATCGCCACCCAATCAGGTGAAGTGATTCGCCAGCTCCCGTCGGAAACAGCGCTGAAGCTTGCACAAAGCCTCAGTGAAGCCGGCAGCCTGCTGTTCAATGATCAGGCATAGGCTGGCATGATTTTTGTTGCTGTTATCTATTTGATGGATTTATCCGCCAAGGATCCGGCAGCTACTGAACAAGGAGAGCAATGATGGCAGGTACAACAGTCAGCGGTATTGGCTCGGGCATTGATACCCAGGCGATTGTCGATTCCCTGGTAGCCGCGCAGAAGGCGCCGAAGCAGGCGCAGATCAATACCCAAACGCTGAAGGCAACCACCACGTTGTCCTCTATCGGCAAGATTCAGTCGGCCCTGGATGCCTTCCGCGGCGCCTTGACCAACATGACCGACACCAACAGCTTCGGCGGTTTGAGCCTGAAGTCTTCGGATGAGAAGGTCGCGACCGTCACCATGGGTACCGGTGCTGCCAACGGTTCGTTCAAGTTGATTGTCGACAAGCTGGCGACTGCGTCGAAAATCTCGACCAAGGTCTATGCGAACGGCGCGGGCTCGGTAGTCAATGCCGGTAGCACACCGACCACCTTGACCATTCGTCAGAATGACAAGAACTACGATCTGAGCGTTCCTGCCGGCGCAACACTGCAGCAGGTGCGCGATAACATCAACAGCCAGTTCGGCGTGGCGGGCCTCAGCGCCAACGTGCTGACGGATGCCAATGGCTCGCGTTTGATCATCACCTCGACCAAGATGGGTGAAGGCTCCGACATTACCCTGCTGGGCGATTCAGGCATCGATACGGGCTATACCGTTGTCGATGAACCGGCGGATGCTGAGTACACGCTCGACGGCATTGCCATGAAGTCCAAGACCAATGACATCACCGATGCCGTCAGTGGTCTGAACATCAAGCTGATCGGTACTTCACCGAAAAACGCTACCAGTGGCGAAGTGACCGCTACCATCCTTTCGCTGAGTACCAGTTCCGCGACGTTGAAGTCGGGCCTCAAGGGTTTCATTGATACCTACAACGCCTTGCTCAATGTGATGAACGCAGAAACCAAGGTCACCAAGAATGCCAACGGCACCATGACCGCTGCCGCGCTGACCGGTGATGCCGCGATGCGCACGTTGATGTCCTCCATTCGTGAGGAGCTCAATGCGGTGTCGGGCAATGGCACCTTGAAATCGCTTGCGGCCTTCGGTGTCACCTCGGCCCAGGATGGCGGTGCGCTGAGCCTGGACGACAAGAAATGGGACAAGGTTGCCTCGAACAATGCGGCAGACCTGACCAGTATTTTCAATGGCAAGGACGGTTTGCTGGCGCGCCTGCAGAAGGTCACCGAGCCATTCGCCAAAGCCGCCACCGGCTCCCTCGCCGAGCGCTCCAAGACCCTGAGCGAAAGCCTGACCAAGCTCAAGAGCGAGCAGGACTCGCTGGATGCTCGTATGGAAGCCCTGCAGAAAAGCCTGCAGGACAAGTACAACAACATGGATACCCTGGTCACTCAGTTGCGTCAGCAGCAGAACTCGGTGCTGAGTACCCTCAACGCACTGAACAAATCGAGCGACGATTGATCAGTGAGCGGTGCGTGAAGCCCGGGCGTAACGCCCGGCTTCATGTCATCAGCCGGTAAAGTTTTCCGCCTTTTGCCCGATACAGGGAATATCACCCCCCTTTAGCCTGCCCGTCACGAGGTCGCAAGATGAATCCCATGAGAGCCCTTCGTCAGTACCAGAAGGTCAATTCCCATGCCCAGATTTCCGAAGCCACGCCGCATCGCCTGGTGCAGATGCTGATGGAGGGTGGCCTTGATCGCATGGCGCAAGCCAAGGGTGCAATGGCCCGTGGCGACATCGCGGAAAAGGGGCTGATGCTCGGCAAGGCGATCGACATCATCATCGGCCTGCGCGATGGGTTGTTGCCTGAAAAGAGCGAAAACCCGGAGTACGTCGAAAAGCTCGACGCCCTTTACGTCTACATGACCAACCGCTTGATGCAGGCCAACGTCGACAACGATGCCGGCATTATCGACGAAGTTGCCCAGCTGCTGATTACCGTGAAAAGCGGTTGGGACGGCATCGCCGACGCCCAGCCCGCCAGCTGACGGAAGGAGATTACCGTGACCGCACTGCAACGCCTCGATGACACCTGTGATGCCCTGATCGGTGCCTTGGGTGAGCGTGACTGGGATGCCATTGCCAAGTTGGATGTGGCGTGCCGCGCGTGCATCGACGAGGTACTGGAAACCCACGCGATGGACCAGGCGTTGCTGCGCGGAAAGCTGGAAGGGGTGCTGCGGGTCTACCGCAACCTGATCGATGTGACAACCGGTGAACGCCAGGCAATTGCCGAAGAGATGATGCAGATCAACCAAGCGAAAAATGCTTCGAAGGTTTATCATCTGTTCAGTTAATATGCGCACAACTGAATAAAAGGCGCCATAAATTTGACTGTTTGGGCCTTTTTGACTTTACTAGTGGCTGTTTTCGAATTTCAGACGTCCGAACACTGACCATTCAGTCGGAATGATGTCGAGCATGCCCTTGCAGGGCGCCGATATGACTAGGGAAGTTGCTATTGCATGTGGCGTGAAACCAAGATTCTGCTGATCGATGACGACAGCGCGCGCCGCCGCGACCTTGCGGTGGTGCTGAACTTTCTCGGCGAAGAAAACCTCGCTTGCTCGAGCCAGGACTGGCAACAGGCGGTCGAGACGTTGTCCTCGAGTCGTGAAGTGCTGTGCGTGCTCATCGGCGCTGTAAACGCTCCGGGCAATCTCCTAGGGCTCGTTAAGACAGTGGCGGGTTGGGATGAGTTCCTTCCTGTTATGCTTTTAGGTGAAATTTCTTCTGCCGAGTTCCCGGAAGACCTTCGTCGCCGGGTACTGTCCAACCTGGAAATGCCACCAAGCTACAGCCAGCTGCTGGATTCGCTGCACCGTGCCCAGGTCTATCGCGAGATGTACGACCAGGCCCGCGAGCGTGGCCGCCAGCGCGAACCCAACCTGTTCCGCAGCCTGGTCGGCACCAGCCGTGCCATCCAGCACGTGCGGCAGATGATGCAGCAAGTGGCCGATACCGACGCCAGCGTGCTGATTCTGGGTGAGTCCGGCACCGGCAAGGAAGTGGTGGCGCGCAACCTGCACTACCACTCCAAGCGCCGCGAAGCGCCGTTCGTGCCGGTCAACTGTGGCGCGATCCCGGCCGAGCTGCTCGAAAGCGAACTGTTCGGCCACGAGAAGGGCGCCTTTACCGGGGCGATCACCAGCCGTGCCGGGCGTTTCGAACTGGCCAACGGCGGTACCCTGTTCCTCGACGAAATTGGCGACATGCCGTTGCCGATGCAAGTCAAGCTGCTGCGTGTGCTGCAGGAGCGTACGTTCGAGCGCGTGGGTAGCAACAAGACCCAGAGCATCGACGTGCGCATCATCGCCGCGACGCACAAAAACCTCGAGAGCATGATCGAGGACGGTACCTTCCGCGAAGATCTGTACTACCGGTTGAACGTGTTCCCCATCGAGATGGCGCCGCTGCGTGAGCGGGTAGAAGACATCCCGTTGCTGATGAACGAGCTGATTTCGCGCATGGAGCACGAAAAGCGTGGTTCCATTCGCTTCAATTCCGCTTCGATCATGTCGCTGTGCCGCCATGGCTGGCCGGGTAATGTGCGCGAGCTGGCCAACCTGGTCGAGCGCATGGCGATCATGCACCCGTACGGGGTGATTGGCGTGTCCGAGCTGCCGAAAAAATTCCGCTACGTCGATGACGAAGACGAGCAGATGGTCGACAGCCTGCGCAGTGACCTGGAAGAGCGCGTGGCAATCAATGGCCACGCGCCGAACTTCAGCAACCCTGCGATGCTCCCGCCTGAAGGGCTGGACCTGAAGGACTACCTCGGTAGCCTGGAGCAGGGCCTGATCCAGCAGGCGCTGGACGACGCCAACGGTATCGTTGCGCGCGCGGCTGAACGTTTGCGCATTCGCCGTACCACGCTGGTGGAGAAAATGCGCAAGTACGGCATGAGCCGCCAGGGCGGCGAGGACCAGGCGGAGGATTGACGCCGAGGTCTGGGTGTTCGCCTTGGCCTTTCTGGTGTCTGTGAGATCGAGCGCCGCCCGCGCGGCGCATCGCGAGCTGCGCTCGCTCCTACATTTGTTTCGGGCCAGTATCTCCTGCGCCAGCGTGCGCGACCGCCTTGTTCTTACCCAGCAATTTCGTGTCCTGCGCAGGCATTCGCGCGCAGATCCCACAGGCACGATTGGCCAGAAACAAACGTAGGAGCGAGCGCAGCTCGCGATGCGCCGCGCGGGCGGCGCTCGATTTCCGCACCCCTATAAATCTCCAGTCATGCATTGCGACTGCCACTTTAAAGCAGGCATGCGTTTTGCTTTGCATAGCATAAAGGGCCAGGGGTCAGTTTTTTGTCACCCCTCCGACCAATGCGGACAAACAGCATAATGAAAGCAGTCATTCTGGCCGGTGGGCTGGGCACACGCATCAGCGAAGAATCCCACCTGCGCCCAAAGCCGATGATCGAGATAGGCGGCAAGCCGATCATCTGGCACATCATGAAGATCTACTCGCATTACGGTATCAACGACTTCGTCATTTGCCTGGGCTACAAGGGCTATGTGATCAAGGAATACTTCGCCAACTACTTCCTGCACATGTCGGACGTGACCTTCGACATGGCGGAAAACCGCATGGATATCCACAACCGCCACGCCGAACCTTGGCGGGTGACGCTGGTGGACACCGGGGAAAACACCGCCACCGGTGGCCGCCTGAAGCGTGTCCGCGACTATGTTGGCGATGAAACCTTTTGCCTGACTTACGGCGACGGTGTGTCCGACGTCGATATCCCCCAACTGATCGACTTCCACCGGCAGCACGGCAGGCTGGCCACGGTTACCGCCGTGCAGCCGCCGGGGCGTTATGGCGCGCTGGATGTGCAGGGCGAGCAGGTACGTGGCTTCCAGGAAAAACCCTTGGGCGACGGTGGCTGGATCAATGGCGGCTTCTTCGTGCTTGAGCCCGCCGTGCTCGATTACATCGAAGGCGACGACACCACCTGGGAATATGAGCCGCTGCGTCGTCTGGCCAAGGAGGAGCAGTTGATGAGCCACCTGCACCGTGGCTTCTGGCAGCCGATGGACACCCTGCGTGATCGCATGCTGCTTGAAGAACACTGGAAAAACGGCGAAGCAGCTTGGCAGCTATGGCGCTGAACCCGGCATTCTGGGCAGGGCGCCGAGTCCTGCTGACCGGGCATACCGGCTTCAAGGGCGGTTGGCTGGCTGTCTGGCTGCGCCAGCTTGGCGCCGAACTGCGCGGCTTTGCCTTGCCTGCCGCGACCACGCCATCGTTGTGGCAGGCCGCGCAACTGCAACAGCAGATAGCCGGCGATTTCGCCGATATCCGTGATGCTTCGGCCCTGGCCCATGCCTTGAAGGATTTCCAGCCGGAGGTGGTGCTGCATCTCGCGGCTCAGCCGCTGGTGCGTGAATCCTATCGTGCGCCAGGCGATACCTACGCAACCAACGTCATGGGCACGCTCAACCTGCTGGAGGCCGTGCGTGCCACGCCTTCGGTACGCGCGGTGCTGGTGGTGACCACCGACAAGTGCTACGACAACCGCGAATGGCCCTGGCCCTACCGGGAACAGGACGCCCTAGGCGGCTTCGACCCCTATAGCAGCAGCAAGGCCTGTGTCGAACTGCTGTGCGCGAGCTACCGCGACTCGTTCCTGCGTACCTCCGGCGTGGCCCTGGCCACGGCGCGCGCTGGCAACGTGCTAGGGGGCGGGGACTGGTCTGCCGAGCGCTTGCTGCCGGATATCTTGCGTGCCTGGGAGGATGGCCAAGAGGTGATCTTGCGTTATCCCGATGCGACGCGCCCCTGGCAGCACGTACTCGACCCGCTGATGGGCTATCTGCAGCTGGCGCAGGGCTTGCTGACCGATGCCGAGCGGCACGCCGCAGCCTGGAACTTCGGCCCTGACAGCGCAGGGCTGGCCAGCGTCGGCGAGATCGTCCGGCGCCTTGCCGAACGTTGGCCAGGCGAGGCGCGCTGGTCGGTTGCCGGCGATGCCCAGCCGCACGAAGCCGGCCTGCTGGCGCTGGACTCCAGCAAGGCGCGGCAGATGCTTGGCTGGTCGCCCCGCTGGTCGCTGGATGACACCCTGAAACAGACCCTGGACTGGCATCTGGCCTGGCGTGCAGGGCGTGATATGAACATCGTTACCCGCGAGCAGATCGCGGTTCACCAAGGCGGATCCCATGAGTGACAGTACGGCGCAGCAGTTGCGCCAACAGATTGCCGAACTGGTCGGGCGCTATGCCGATCTGCAGATGGCGCCGAAACCCTTCGTGGCGGGGCAGAGCAGCGTTCCGCCTGCCGGCAAGGTGATCGGTGCGGGCGAACTGCAGGCGATGACCGAGGCCGTGCTGGATGGCTGGCTGACCACCGGGCGCTTCAACGAGGCGTTCGAGAAGCGCCTGGCCAAGTACCTGGGCCGTCGCTGCGTACTCACCACCAACTCGGGTTCGTCGGCCAACCTGCTGGCGTTTTCCGCGCTGACCTCGCCACGTCTCGGCGACCGCGCGATCAAGCCCGGCGACGAAGTGATCGGCGTTGCCGCCGGTTTCCCGACCACCGTCAACCCGATCCTGCAGTTTGGCGCGGTACCGGTGTTCGTCGATGTCGAGATGGGCACCTACAACATCAACCCGGCGCTGATCGAAGCGGCCATCGGCCCGAAGACCAAGGCCATCATGCTCGCCCATACCCTGGGCAACCCTTTCGACCTGGGCGTGATCCGCGCCCTGTGCGACAAGTACGGCCTGTGGCTGATCGAAGACTGCTGTGATGCCCTGGGCTCCACCTATCAGGGGCGCATGGTCGGCACCTTCGGCGATATCGGCACGCTCAGCTTCTACCCGGCGCACCACATCACCATGGGCGAGGGCGGGGCAGTGTTCACCGACTCGCCGTTGCTCAAGCGCATCATCGAGTCGTACCGCGACTGGGGCCGCGATTGCTACTGTGCGCCCGGCGAGGACAACACCTGCAGCAAGCGTTTCTGCTGGAAACTGGGTGGCCTGCCGCAAGGCTACGACCACAAGTACACCTACTCGCACCTGGGCTACAACCTGAAGATCACCGACATGCAGGCCGCCTGCGCGCTGGCGCAGATGGACCGGGTCGATGATTTCGTCGCTGCGCGTAAACGCAACTTCGGCTGGCTCAGCGAGCGCCTGGCCGGTTGTGCGGACCAACTGATTCTGCCGCAGGCCACCCACGACAGTGACCCCTCCTGGTTCGGCTTCCCGATTACCCTGCGCGACGGCAGCGGTGTGAAGCGCCTCGAGCTGTTGCGTTACCTGGATGAACAGGGCGTGGGTACCCGCCTGCTGTTCGCCGGCAACCTGACGCGCCAGCCTTACATGCAGGGGCTGAACTACCGGGTTTCCGGCGAACTGCCGGTCACCGACAAGATCATGAACGACACGTTCTGGATCGGCCTCTGGCCGGGCTTGAGCGATGACCATCTGGAACATGCGGCCAGTCACATCGAAACCTGGCTCAATCGAGGAACCCACTGATGAGCACTGCCTCTTCCGCCAACACCGGTACGTTGTTCGACAAACCGCTGTTCATCCTCGAAATGGCCAACAACCACATGGGCGATGTGGCGCATGGCGTGGCGCTGATTCGCGCATTTGCCGAGGTGTGCAAGGCGTTCCCGTTTCGCTTTGCCTTCAAGCTGCAATACCGTGACCTGGATACCTTCATTCACCCGGCGATGCGCGGCCGTGACGATGTGAAGTACATCAAGCGTTTCGGCGAGACGCGTCTGTCCCGTGAGCAGTTCGATACCCTGGTGGCGGAAATCCGTGCCAACGGCTTCCTTTGCCTGTCCACGCCGTTCGATGAGGCATCGGTAGGCGTGATCGAAGCGCAGGGGCTGGATGCGATCAAGATCGCCAGTTGCTCGATGAGCGACTGGCCGTTGCTGGAACGCGTGGTACAGACTCAGCAGCCGCTGATCGTCTCCACGGCCGGTTCGACCCTGGATGAGCTCGATCGTCTGGTCAGCTTCCTGGCCCACCGGGAAAAGAGTTTCGCCATTCTGCATTGCGTAGGGGAGTACCCGACCCCGGATGCCAACATGCACCTGTCGCAGGTGGATTTTCTGCGCCGGCGCTACCCTGACGTGCGCGTGGGCTTTTCCACCCATGAAAACCCGGACAACACCGATATCGTCAAGATCGCGCTGGCCAAGGGCGCGCGTATTTTCGAGAAACACGTCGGCTTGCCCACCGAGCAATTCCCCATCAACGCCTACTCGGCAAGCCCTGAGCAGGTTCGGCGCTGGCTGGAAGCGGCGCAATATGCCTTGTTGCTGTGTGGTGAAGGCGAGCAGCGTCTGCCGGTGAACGAGAGTGAACGCGACAGCCTGCGCTCCCTGCGTCGTGGTGTGTTTGCGCGCAGGCCCATTGCTGCGGGTGAGGTGGTGCAGGCAGACGACGTGTATTTTGCCTTCCCGCCGCAAGACGGGCAGGTCACTGCCAACGACTGGTCGAAGTACGCCACCTTCACTGCCCAGGCGGATATCCCTGAGCATGCCGCACTGAGCACGCAGAACAGCACGCGGCGTGATGTGCGTGACAAGGTCTGGGCGATTGTCCAGCAAGTTCGCGCGCAGTTGAGCGGCAGCCACGTGGTGGTACCGGGGCGGGTCGACCTGGAAATCTCCCACCACTATGGCCTGGAGCAGTTCGACGAAATCGGTTTGACCATGCTCACGGTGGTCAATCGCGGCTACTGCAAGAAACTGCTGATGCTGCTGCCAGGCCAACAGCACCCTGAGCAATACCACAAGCGCAAGGAAGAAACCTTCCACGTCCTGCATGGCGAGCTGACGCTGCAGCTGGACGGTGTCAAGCGGGTCTGCCGTCCGGGGGATGTGGTCACCGTCGAGCCGGGTGTTCGTCATGCCTTCCACAGCGAGGGTGGGGCCATTATCGAAGAGCTGTCCTCCACGCATTTCAGCAATGATTCGTTCTATACCGACGAAGCGATCAATGCCAATCGCGACCGTAAAACCCTCTTGAGCTATTGGATGGACTGACGTGCCAAGCCCCTATCGTGTTGCAGACTACATTGCTGACTTCATTGCCGATCTGGGTGTGAAGCACGTCTTCCTGTTGCCAGGCGGAGGTGCCATGCACCTCAACGACGCGGTCGGCAAGCACCCCAACCTGGATGTGGTGGCCTGCCACCATGAACAGGCCGCCGCGATTGCCGCCGAAGCCTACTGCCGGATCAACGAGAACATCGGTGTGGCGATGGTCACCACTGGCCCGGGAGCGACCAATGCGGTGACTGCCGTTGCCGGTGCCTGGATCGAGTCGGTGCCGTTGCTGGTCGTCTCCGGCCAGGTCAAGCGTGCCGACCTGCTGCGTGGCGCGCCACTTCGGCAGAAGGGCGTGCAGGAAGTGGATATCGTCAGCGTGGTCGAGCCGATCACCAAGTACGCGGTGACCGTCCAGCAGCCAGAAGACATTCGCCGCGAGTTGGAGCGCGCTGTCTTTGTAGCGCGAGATGGCCGCGCCGGCCCGGTATGGATCGACGTACCGCTGGACGTGCAGGGCGCGCCGATCGATGCCGACAGCCTGGTGGGCTGGGACGAGGCCACAGCACCCGTTGCAGCGCTGGACGCGGCAACGCTGGAGCAGATCCGCAGCTTGCTTGACGGTGCCCAACGGCCGCTGATCCTCGCCGGCCATGGTGTTCGCTTGAGCGGCGCGGCAGCAGCCTTCCGTGATTTGATCGAAAGCATGGGCGTGCCGCTGGTGACGACCTGGAATGCGATGGACCTGCTGCCTCACGAGCACCCGCTGTATGTCGGTCGCCCCGGCGTGGTAGCGCTGCGTGCACCGAACTTCGCAATACAGAATGCCGATCTGCTGATCACCATCGGCTGTCGTCTGGACAACATCATCACCGCCTATGCGCCGCGCGACTTTGCGCGCAACGCACGCAAGATCGTCGTGGATGTGGATGCCAACGAGATCGCCAAGCTCGACATGCACATCGATGTCGCCGTTACCCGCGATGCCGCCAGCTTCATCGAAACACTGGCCGCTTCGCTGAAAGGTGCCTCGTTCAACCGCCCGCAATGGTTGGCACGTTGCCGCGACTGGAAGTCACGCTATGGCGTCAACGACGGCAAGCCTTTCGCGGCCAGCGGGCCGATCAGCCACTTCCAGTTTGCAGACGCGCTTTCCAACGCCGTACCGGAAAATACCCTGGTCAGCACCGGCAGCTCGGGGTTGGCGGTCGAAGTCTTCTACACCGTGTTCCGCAATCGCCCAGGCCAGCGTGTATTCCTGACTTCTGGCCTGGGCGCCATGGGTTACGGCCTGCCCGCTGCGATTGGCGCGTGCTTCGCCAATGGCAGCAAGCCGATGGTGGCGGTGGAGAGCGATGGCAGCCTGCAACTGAATATTCAGGAGCTGGCCACGCTGCGCGGGTTCAACCTGCCGATCTGCCTGGTGGTGATGAACAACGGCGGTTATGCCTCGATCCGCAACACCCAGCGCAACTACTTCGAAAGCCGCTATGTCGGCACCGGCCCCGAGGCGGGCTTGTGGATGCCGGACCTGGAAGAACTGGCACGTGCCTACCACTTGCCGTTCAAGCGCATCAGCGATGCCGCCGAGCTGGAGCAGGGCCTGGCCGAGGCCGTGCAAATGCCGCGTCCGATGATCGTGGAAGTGGTGTTGATGAAGGATGAGGCGTTGAGCCCGAAGGTTGCGGCAATTCCGCAGGCGGATGGCTCGATGACCTCGATGCCGCTGGAAGACATGAGCCCCTTGCTGCCGCTGGCGGTATTGGAGGAAGAAATGGCCGGCAACATCGCCCCGGTATCGCGCCAGGTTCGGCAGCAGGTCAATTGATGAAACGCCACGTCCTGTTCGACTTTGACGGCACCTTGGTGGACTCGGCGCCGGCCATTCTTGTCTGCTTTACCCGTGTGCTGAAGGCGCACGGGCTGCAGGCCATGCGCCCCATAGACGCCAGCCTGATCGGGCCGCCGTTGCGCCAGACGCTGGCGACACTGAGCGGCAGTGACGACGCAGCATTGCTGGATGCCCTGAGCGCCTCGTTCAAGGACATTTACGATTCCCAAGCCTGCCTGGAAACACCGGCCTATGCGGGTTGCCAGGCGATCTTGGAGCAGCTGCGCGAGCAAGGCTTCAGTCTGTACATCGCGACCAATAAACGGCTGCTGCCAACCCAGCGCATCATTGCGGCATTGGGTTGGCAAGGGCTGTTCAGCGACGTGTATGCCAGTGACTCCTACCCTGATCGCTACACGGACAAGGCCGGCATGATCGCTGCCTTGCTGGGGGATGGCGGCATTGCAGCGCAATCGGCCCTCTACATTGGCGATACCGTTGCAGACGGTCGTGCAGCGGCGGCCAATGGTGTCGAGTTCTGGCCAGTCGCTTGGGGCTATGGTCAATTTGCCAGTCATGAGCAGCCATTGCCTTCGCCGCAACAGTTGCTGGAACGCCTGGTGCGCGCATGAACACAGCCGCTACAGCCAACACATGCCCCTGCTGCGCAACGGTCGAGCGCGTATTGCCCAGCCCGCAATACACCGCTTGCCGGCTCTGTGGGCATCGTTGGCGGATGCCGATGGACGAGGCGGGCTACTATGAGACGCTGGTCGCTCGTAACGATCTGAACACGCCTTGGTTCAAGCGCAAGATGCGTGAACGTGTCGCCGCGGTATCCGACTTGCTGAAGACAGGCAAGGAACGCGTGCTCGAAGTCGGCTGTGCGGAAGGTGAACTCGGGCGCGAGATCAAGGCGCGCTTTGCCGTCACCTATGAGGGTGTGGAGTTGTCGCAGGACAGGGTGCTGGCGACGCAGAAACTTGACCGCGTATTCCACACGCCAGCCAGCGAGATTGAGGCAACGCCGTACCAGTTGATCGTGTCCTTCCATGTGCTGGAGCATATCGCTCGGCCCGAGCAGGAGCTTGCGGCCTGGGCGAGCCTTCTGAGTGCGGACGGGCGTGTGCTGATCGAGGTGCCGAACCAGGCCGGGCATCCGCTGCTGGCCAGTGATCGCAATCCCGAGCACCTGCACCAGTTCACCCCGGCGTCGCTGGCCCTGCTGCTCGCACGTTGCGGCTTTACCTGCGAAGCGTTGTCCGTGGGGCATTACGAATCGCCGGTCTACTCGGACTCGGTGCGCCTCGTCGCCCGCCTGCAGCCTGCGGCTGAGCAACGCGAGCAGCGTCTGCTGCAGCGTTTTCGTGAACAAACCGGCGGCCCGTTCCTGGTGTACGGCATTGGCGGCGACTACCTCAACTATCTGGCACCGATTGCCGAGTCGCTGGATATCCACGCCCTGCTGGACTCATCAGAAACCAAATGGGGGCAGCGCCTGGGTAAACACGTGGTGTGTGCCTACGATCCGCAAGCGCACGCGGAGTTGCCCATCCTCATCTGCTCCATTCGCTTCGCCACGGACATCCGTCAGCACCTGCTTGACCTTGGGATTGCAGCGCAGCGCATCATCGGCCTGGATAGCATCTATGAAAACGCCTGATCCCGTTCTCGCTGCGGATTTGAGCGGGATGCTCACAGCCCCGCTGCCCTGGGAAGCCCTGCACGGCCGTCATATTCTGGTCACTGGCGCTTCGGGCTTCATTGGTGGGCATGTCGTCGAAGCCCTCGTCTGGCTCAATCGGCGTCAGCCTCAGGCGAAGGTGCATGTGTACGCCCTGGCGCGGGACCTGGCAAAACTGCGTCAGCGCATGCCCTGGCTGGATATTCCAGGCGAAGTGACGCCTCTGATCCAGGATGTCACCCAGCCCTGCGGCCTTGCTGCACCGCTGGATTTCATCGTCCATGCCGCCAGCCCTGCCAGCCCCAAGGACTATCTGCGACGGCCGGTCGATACGATCCGTGCCAATACCGATGGCACCCGGGCACTGCTTGAGCTGGCCCGGGACAAGCAGGCACGTTTTCTGTTTCTCAGCAGTGGTGCGGTGTACGGCGACAACCCTTGGCAAACCGATGCGATCGCGGAAGGTGATTTTGGCCGGGAAGACCCGTTGGCTCCACGGGCCTGCTACGGCGAGAGCAAGCGCTTGGCCGAAACGCTGTGCCAGGCCTACCACACCCAATACGGCGTGGATGCCAGGATTGCGCGGATTTCCCATTGCTATGGGCCGGGTATGCGGCTGGACGATGGCCGGGCGATCTCCGATCTGCTTGCCGATGTCCTTCACAACCGGGATATCCAGCTGGATTCCGATGGAAGCGCCTCGCGTCCGTTCTGCTATGTCTCCGATACCGTGCTCGGGCTGTTCCACATCCTGTTCCGGGGCGAAGCGGGCCATGCCTACAACGTCGGTGAAACGCAGGAAACCAGCATCCTGGAATTGGCCGAAAAGTTGATTGCCTCAGCCGGTAAGGCAGGGCAGCTCACGGTCAGGCCGCAGGCGCGCAGTGGCCCGGCACCTGCCGTGAGAAACGCCGGGCATTTCAATATCGACAAAATTCGCGCTTTAGGGTGGGCGCCACAAACCAGTTTGGATGTTGGTTTGTCCAGGCTATTGCAGGCAAATAAATGAACTCTCCCGATTAGCGTCCGACACTCGTGGGTTACTTCCCTCGGCATGAGGGTATTAAGAAGGCGCGGCTGAATGATGGAACACTGTGGAAAGCGATATGAGAGCGTGTGAAATTTGTAGCGGTACCCGCCTGGAGCAACTGCACCTTCAGCATTTTCTGTTCCCAGGGCTTCCCCAGCCAGTCCATTACGATGTGGTGGCCTGTCGCAACTGCGGTTTTGCCTACGCCAGCGACATTCCGGATCAGTCGGCGCTCGATCAGTTCTATCAGAACGTCGAGCATCACCTGCATACCGACCTGCCGCCCGGGTTGGCGCGTATTCATGGGGATTTCTTCCACTTCGTCCAGCAACATGCAGACCTGGCAAGCGACGCTCGCATTCTCGATATCGGTTCGGGCATGGGGCATTTCCTTGCACATTTCAAACAGGCAGGCTTCCAGCGCTTGCTCGGTATGGAGCCCAGCCCGGCTGCAGCCAAGCTGGCGCACGAAATCTACGGGGTGGAGATCAGAAGCGCGACCGTGGATGCTTTCGTTACTGAAGAGCGCTTCCAACTGATCAGCCTTTGCGGCGTGCTGGAGCACATTGCCGACCTGCGCAACAGCATGGCCAAGATTGCGGCGCTGCTGGCGGACGATGGTTATCTGTTCATCGCGGTTCCCGATGCCGAGGCCTTCGGCAAGACGCCGCCGGCTGAGCCCTTCCTCGAGTTTGCGCTGGAGCACATCAACTTCTTCAGTGCCGTCAGCCTGGACAACCTGCTGGCTGCCAGCGGCTTCGAGAAAGTGACGGTCATCTCCCAGCACAACGATTTCTACGACAACCATTACCTGCTGGCCATGTACCGCAAGACGACCAAGGCAGCGAAGCGTTTCACGCTTGATGCTGTGGCGGCTGCCAGCCTGCTCAGTTATGTCGAGCTGTCGCGACAGGTATTGCGCCCGGTGGAAGCGCTGGCCGAGCAACTGGAGGCCAGTGCCGAGCCGGTGCTGATCTGGGGCGCTGGCGCGCTTACCAGCCGGTTGCTCTGCGATACCCGGTTGGGCAAGGCCAATATCTGCGGCATCGTCGACCGGAACAGGAACCTGCAGGGCAAACCCCTGCTCGGTGTGACCATTACCGGCCCCGATGAGCTGGCGCAGCACCAGGGGGCCACGGTGTTCATTGCCAGTACCACTTACGCTGCAGAGATCCGCGACACACTGATCCAGCAACATGACTGGCGCGGCAGAATCCTCAGCCTCGCCACCGGAGCCCGGTAATGCCGATGAACACGCTTAACCACATCCGTGCGGCCTACGAGGCCGGGGAATCTGCCAAGCAGGATTACATCGAGGCCATCCACGCACGGCACGCCAGCCTGTTCGAGTACCCCGAGTTCCTCGCCGGTACCGACGTGGAGTCTCTGCGTATCCTGCCGGAGGGCGTCTTCGTGCGTTCCCGTTCGCAGCAGATCGAGTTGTTTCTCGACCCCCAGGACCAGCACCTGGTGCCCTGCACCCTGATGAACTTCCGTGCCTATGAAACACTGGAGACCGAGTTCCTCAAAGCCATCACCCCGGAAAACGGGGTGGTTCTGGACATCGGCGCCAACTGCGGCTGGTATGCCCTGGCGCTGGCTCGGCACTGCCCCTCGGCGCGGATTCACGCCTTCGAACCGATTCCGCATACCCATGAGATTCTAGAGCGCAACATCCGCCACAACGGCTTGTTAAACATAGAGGCGCACCGGCTGGCCTTTTCGAACCAGCAGGCGACGCTGGAGTTTCTCTACACGCCCAACTGTTCCGGCGCCACTTCCCAGGTGCTGGCCGGGCAACCGGGCAGCCAGGAAAGCCTTCAAAAGGTGTCCTGCCCGGCCACGACGCTGGATAGCTTCTGCGCGCAGCATGAGCTGGCGCCGCAGATCATCAAGTGCGATGTAGAGGGGGCGGAGTTGATGGTGATCCAGGGCGGCGAGGCGATGCTCGCTCGCCATAAGCCGGTGATTCTGATCGAGCTGTTGAGGAAGTGGGCCAGGCAGTTCGACTACCACCCCAACGAGGTGGTGGAGCGGCTTGGGCGTCTTGGCTATCAGGCCTATACCCTGAGCAATGAGGGGCTGCGTCCGTGCCGAGGCATTGACGAGCAGACCCAGGAAACCAACTTTGTCTTTCTTCACGAGCAGAAGCACCGTGAGATCCCTGATCGGGTGCGGTCCTTGTCATGAACCCAGCTATCCCGTCGTTGACAGTTGCTCTGCTGACCTATAACCGACTGCACTACCTTAAACAATCCATCGCTGCCGTCCTTGGCCAGAGCTATGAGGATTTCGAACTGCTGGTACTCGACAATGGCAGCACTGATGGGACTGCCGAGTTCATTCTGCGCCTAGACGATCCCCGAATCCGTTATGTCAGGAACTCTCGCAATATTTCCACCGTGGAGTTCAACTGCCTTTCGGGATACCACCTTGCTCTGGGGCGTCGGGTCATCGTGACCCATGACGACGACATCATGGAGCGCGACATGCTGGAGCGGCAGATGCGTTTCATGGATTCCCATCCCGACGTACGGCTCGTGTGGACTCGCGTCAGCGACATTGATCAGGATGGCCATGCGTTGGTCGACGGCGGCACCGTGCCCGACTCGGAGCGAATCTTCGCTCCCGGGGAATACATCAGCAGTTTCCTCAAGGAGCGGCTGTGGCCGATGCCTAGCGGCGTGATGCTGGAGCGGGCCGTAGTGCCTAGGTCTTATGTAGTGCATGCGTGCCTCGGCGACGCTGCTGCTCGCAAGAAAACGCAGGAGACGGCGGGCATCGAGGACGTGCTGATGCCGGCGCGTGTCAATCGACGGCATGCAATCGGTTACCTTGATCAGCCCTTGTTGCGCCGAAGGGTGCATACCAAGCAGTTCTCCCATGTGGCAAGTCTGTCGCTACCGGGGGTCGCCCTCTATCGAGGGCTGAAGCATATCGCCAGGGGCGTTTCCGGGTTGGAGGCAGAGTCTCTGCATTTCGATGCCTGCACGGCGCGCTTTGAGATTCAGGAGGCAATTACAACCCAGGCTGGCAGGTCGGTCAGCAAAGGTGTTCTGAGAAAGACTGGTAACGCGGCCGTCGCCCTGCAAGCCAGCATGGAGCAAGCCCCTGACGCCTTTCTGGCGGGCTTGCCTGTGTTCTTGCTTGCCCAGCTTCTGTCGTTGGGTCTAAAAGCGAGTCAGCTGGACAAGCTGTCGGTCTCCGGACACGCCAGCGCTACTCAGAAGCTTCTTGCCTGGGCGCGGATAACTGTTGAAAAGCCGTCGTCCAGCATCCTGGCCAGCCTGGAGGGGCGCAGGATCATCATCTTTGGTAGTGCCTTCATCGCCGCGCTACTAATTCTTGAAGCTGAGAAAAGCGGTGCTCAGGTCGCTGCCTGTATCGACTCCAACCTCAATCGCCAGGGTAAAGAAATGCTGGGCGTACCCATTCAGCCCTTGGCCTGGATAAGTGAGCATGTCGGGCCAGAGGATGTCGTGATCATCAGTTCCGAGCGGGATCATGAGCATTACATCGAAGCACTTATTCGCCAACATCTCATGACACCGGCACAGGTCGTGTCCTGGAAAGAGCTGACGCAATCTTCGTGATTCAGGGCATACAGTCTGTGTGCGGAACAGGCGCCGTGTCGCCTGAGGCAAGCGAGCAACAATTTTGGGGAGGGACAGCATGACGAATTGGGCTTTGATCGCTGGTGGTCGATGTGACGGGCAACCTTGGCGAGTACGGGTCGCCGGTTTTTGTCTGGACGATCAGCAGGCATTCCTGTTGTCCGATGCTGATTGGGAGGCATTGCAGGGGCAATTACCGCTGCAGCCCTTGGCAGCCTACGGCTTGGGCAATGGAATGCTGTTCGAGCGGGCTACCGATGCCGTGGGGCAGGCCGATGGCGTTCTGCTAATTGCCCACTCTCGTCAAGCCCAAGCGGTGCTCAAGTTGGAATTACATGCGCAACGATATCTGCTGCTACGTACTTCCGAGCAAGCGGACGCACTGCGAGAAGACGCGTCCTTCAGCAAAGTTCTTGTCCCAGCATGGGAAGGGCGTCTCAGTAAGTCGCGGGTCTACATGGGTTGCGTGGAGCTTTCGGATTCTGACGGATCCGATTCGCAAGAATGGCCAATATCTCGAGGCCCGGAAGATCGTGATTATTCCCGCAATTATCATTGTTCGGCAGACTATTGGCTTTATCAGGTAACTGCCGCAATCGCTGATGATGCGGCTGAAGTACGGAAACTCGAGCCTCTGCTGAGTGTTGCTATCCCGACCTACAACTACGGGCATTATCTTGCCCAGTGTGTCCAGTCGGTACTCGACCAGGGTGTGGACGATATCGAGATCCTGGTGCTGGACAACGCCTCCACGGACGATACGGCCACGGTAATGGCGGCATTCGCGGGCAACCCGAGTGTGCGTTATATCCGTAACCGATACAATTTCGGGCCAGGCTACAACTGGCGCAATGGCCTGCGTATCGCACAGGGGCGGTACTTCACGTTCCTTTCCGCCGACGATTATTTCAACCCAGGCCACCTGTCGCGCCTGTTGCCTACGCTGGAGAGCCAGCCCCACGTGGCGGTTGGTTATACCGGCATTCGCTGGGTCAATGGCGCTGGGCAGGCGTTGAACCAGCCTCGTCATCCCGGTTACCGCAACGGCGATTATGTCGGTGGGCGCAATGAAGTCGCTGACCTGCTGATCTTCGACAGTTACATGACACCGTCGGCAGTGATCTACCGGCGTGAGGCATTTTGTCAGGTCTGGAGTCCAGGCAAGACGTACGGTGCCGGTGACTGGGAAATGGTCGTGCAGATGGCGGAGCGTTACCCCGATTTCGCCTATGTCGATATGCCCGGTGTCAGCTATCGCTGGCACGGTGCGCAGGAGTCGAACCAGTTCTACGCCTCCGTTGAGCCATTGATCGGGCACCTTGCCATTGTCGAAGGCGTATTCGAGCGCAATGCGCAGCATCACCTCTACGGGCGTGAGCGCGAGGTGGCGGCGCACCTCGAGCGGCGTCTGGAGCAATACCCTGGCGAGCAGCATTGCGAGTTGGGTGCCCGAGCGCGCCAGCTCTGCGAGCGCTTGGAAGAACAGGCGCGGCAGCAAGAGACGACGTTGTTCTCGATTATTGTGACGACCTACAACCGCCCGCAATTGCTCAGCGATGCGCTGAACAGCATTGGCCACCAGTCTTTCAAGGACTTCGAGGTCATTCTGGTCAATGACAACGGCGACCCGGTCGAGTCGCTGCTGGCTGATTACGATTTCCCTGTCACGTACATCCGCCAAGGCCGTAATTGCGGCCCCGCCGCTGCCCGTAACACCGCTTTGCACCTGGCCCGTGGTCGGTATGTTGTTTATCTGGACGACGACGACCTGTTCCTGCCTGGCCATCTCGAAACATTGGCCAACGCGCTGGCGGCTCACCCCGACAGCGTGGTGTACACGGATGCGGTGTTCATTCAGGAAACGATCACGGCGGGCGAGAGGGCCGAGGTGGCGCGTGAGCAGCGCTACCCCCACGAGGCATACTCCCGCGAACGGTTGCTGGTCAACAACTACATCCCGGTCAACACCTTTGCCTGCCCACGCGCGCTTGCGCTGGCCGTAGGGGGCTTCGACCAATCACTGAAAGGTCTGGAGGATTGGGACTTCCTCATGCACTTATGTGCTCGAAGCGCTTTCCACCATGTTCGTGCTGAGACGGTGCAAGTGCGCATGCGCCGGGATGACAATGCCCCTGCACGACGTTCGGAGCAGGCACTGCAAGACTACCCTGCGCTGTATCGCGAGTTGTATGCGCGCCACGCCGACTGTGGCAGCGATGAAGTCAAGCGCGGGCGCCAGCAAATGCTGGAGCATCTGGGCGAAAGGCCCAAGTCATTGACACTGCAAGACTGGCTGGCCGAACGCGTTCCGGATGCCATGCAGAGCCGTCTGATCGAACAGCGTCTGCAAGCCCACCAGGGTGGGCCTGTGATCGGGGTCATCGTGGTGGATGCTGATGGCCATGCGGATGCCTTGAAAGCATCGCTGCAAAGCCTGAGCAGCGATAGCTGCCTTTACCCCACAGTGAAAATCATCGCGCTGACGCCGGGGGAGGCACCCGCAACTTCGGCTCAGGGCAAACTGCAGTGCCTGCGTTTGACCGATGCCAGCCTCAGCGACCAGCTCAACCAGGCAGTTCTGGCGGGTGAGTTCGACTGGTTCATGCTGGTAGAGGCGGGCGCTGAGTTCACTGCCAGCGGCCTGCTGATTGCCGCGCTTGATCTGCTGGCAGCGCCTGGCTGTCGGGCCGTTTATGGGGATGAAGGTTTGCGTGGCGATGGCGCGGAAATGGGCGCTGCGCTGCGCCCTGATCTCAACCTTGATCTTCTTCTGAGTTTGCCGGCGAGCCTGTCACGCCACTGGCTGTTCAACCGTCAGGTGTGGCTGGACATGGGCGGCTTCCGTCAGGAGGCAGGCCAGGCGTTCGAGCTGGAGTACATCCTGCGCCTGATCGAGACCGCCGGTTTCGAGGGGCTTGGGCATATCAGCGAGCCGTTGCTGATCAGCGATGCGCAGACGCTGCGCGACTGCCCGGACGAGCGCGAGATCATTCAGCGCCATCTGCACGCACGCGGTTTTGCGCAGGCTCGCGTCGAGTCGCGTCTGCCTGGGCGTTATGACCTCGACTACGGCGCTCCCGGTGATTTGCCGGTCAGCATCCTGATCCTGCTCCAGGGCAACAGCACGGAGCGTGCGCAGCGTTGCATGGAAACCATCCTGGAGAAGACGCCCCATCGAAACTACGAGGTGCTTCTGCTGGCGCGCAATGATGCCGGCCCAGCAGTGAGCAGCTGGCTCGATAGCGTTGCCCAGCTCGGCACCGATGCCATTCGTTGCTTGCGTTTCCCTGCCGGCATGGCGCCTGCACACATGCGCAACCAGGCCGCCGAGCAGGCGCGTGGTGAGTTCCTGCTGTGGCTGGACGAAGGCGCTGCGGTGCTCGATAGCGACTGGTTGCAGCAGATGCTCAACCATGGCGTGCGCCAGGAAGTCGGCGTGGTGGGGGCCAAGCTGGTGGCGGGGGACGCTACCATCAGCCATGCCGGTTTCGTGCTCGGCCTGAATGGTCCGGTTGGCGAAGCCTTTGCCGGGCAGCCGCTGGATGCGCCTGGCTACCTGCAGCGCCTGCAGGTCGACCAGAACTATGTCGCAGTGAGCGGCAAGTGCTTGCTGGTGAACAAGGGCCTGTTTCTGGAGGTGGGTGGTTTCGACGAGACACCCGAGCTGCAGCGCTGGGCAGATGTCGATCTGTGCCTGCGCCTGTCCCGTGCCGGCTACCTGAACGTGTGGACGCCGCGTGTGCAATTGCTGCTCAGCGAAGATGCGGCAACGCCGGCCAGCACCGAGGAAGAAGACGCCTTGTATGCCCGCTGGCTGCCGGCACTGGCACGAGACCCGTTCTACAACCCGAACTTCTCGCTGTCGTCCACCAATGGCTTCGGCCTGGCGCCCACCCAATTGAGCTGGCGGCCGCTGTCGTCCTGGAAACCGCTGCCGACGATCCTGGCCCATGCGGCGGACAGGCAGGGTTGTGGCAACTACCGGGTCATCCAGCCGCTCGATGCGCTCAGCCGCGAGGGGCTGGCCGAGGGGCAGCTGTCGTGGAATCACCTGGCACCAGGCGAACTGGAGCGCTACCAGCCGGACAGCATTGTCCTGCAGCGCCAGGTGGGCGACGAGCAGATTGAGCACATACGCCGGATGCACGCGTTCTCCCAGGCCTTCAAGGTCTTCGAGCTGGACGACTATCTGCCCAACCTGCCGATCAAGAGCGTACACAGGGCGCACATGCCCAAGGACATTCTGCGTTCCATACGTCGCGGCCTGGCCTATGTGGACCGCTTTGTCGTCTCTTCGCAGCCGCTTGCCGAAGCCTTCGCCGGCCTGCATGACGATATCCGGGTGGTACACAACACGCTGGATCCCCGCTACTGGAAAGGCCTCAACGCCCAGCGCCGGCAGTCGCGCAAACCGCGTGTCGGCTGGGCGGGCGGCGCAAGCCACACGGGCGACCTGGAAGTGATCGCGGACGTGGTCAGGGAGCTGGCCAACGAGGTGGAGTGGGTGTTCTTCGGCATGTGCCCGGATAAGCTGCGGCCTTATGTGCATGAGTTCCACCAAGGCATTGCCTTTGAACACTACCCCGCAGCGCTGGCCAGAATGAACCTGGACCTGGCCCTGGCGCCCGTCGAGCAGAACCTGTTCAACGAGTGCAAGAGCAACCTGCGCCTGCTGGAGTACGGCGCCTGTGGTTTCCCGGTGATCGCCAGCGACGTACGTTGCTATCAGGGCTACAGCGACTTGCCGGTCACCCTGGTGAAGAACCGCTTCCGTAGCTGGGTAGAGGCCATCCGCATGCACCTTGCCGACCTGGATGCGACGGCGAAGGCGGGCGATGCACTGCGCGATGCGGTGCAGGGCGGCTGGATGCTCGAAGGCGACAACCTGAGTCACTGGCGCAAGGCCTGGCTGCCGGATTGAGCCTGGCTGGCCTCCCTTGCCCATTGCGGGCGAGGGAGGCAGCGCATCCGAAAATCCCCATCTTCGGCACGGCTATTGCTACACCGCTGGCAACATACCGTTTTTATGACGGTCAGCCACGCGAGAGAGCACGATGCCCCAGGCCGCCCACGTTTCCCGAGCCCCCGATCCGCAGGGGCATGCCCTGATCGAGCAGGAAAGCCGACAGGGTGTCGAGCAAGCCTTCGCCCTGTTCAACCAGGTCTCCAGCCAGCTGAGCCAGTCCTACAGCCTGCTTGAAGCCCGGGTCAGCGAACTGAAGGGCGAGCTGGCGGTGGTCAGTGCCCAGCGCATCGCCGAACTCAGCGAAAAGGAACGCCTGGCCAACCGCCTGCAGAACCTGCTGGACCTGCTGCCCGGCGGGGTGATCGTGATCGATGGTCAGGGCCTGGTGCGCGAAGCCAACCCGGCCGCCTGCGAGCTGCTCGGCGAGCCGCTGATCGGTGAGCTGTGGCGCCAGGTGATTGCCCGCAGCTTCGCCCCGCGCAAGGACGACGGCCATGAAGTCTCGCTGCGCGACGGCCGCCGCCTGTCCATCGCCACCCGCTCGCTGGATGCCGAGCCCGGCCAGTTGGTGCTGCTCAACGACCTGACAGAAACCCGTCGCCTGCAAGATCAGCTGGCTCGCCACGAGCGCTTGTCGTCGCTGGGGCGCATGGTCGCCTCGCTGGCCCATCAGATCCGCACGCCTCTGTCGGCAGCCATGCTCTACGCCAGCCACCTGGCCGATAGCGAGCAAGACCTGAGCGTGGAAACCCGCCAGCGCTTCGCCGGTACCTTGAAGG
The DNA here is from genome assembly GCF_051123555.1 of Pseudomonas sp. NFX1. Lineage (NCBI taxonomy): Bacteria > Pseudomonadati > Pseudomonadota > Gammaproteobacteria > Pseudomonadales > Pseudomonadaceae > Pseudomonas > Pseudomonas sp. NFX1. The sequence continues at coordinate 354,333 of NZ_CP169366.1, forward strand.
AGCGCCTGCACGAGCTGGAGCACCAGGTGCGCGACATGTTGGTGTTCGCCCGTGGCGAGCTGCCGCTCGGCGATCGGGTGAGCCCCAAAGGGCTGTTCCAGGCCTTGCAGCAGGCCGCGCAGTCACACGTGCAAGGGCATGCCGTGCGTTGGCAGTGCGACAGCCACCTGGGCGAGCTGCTGTGCAACCGCGACACCTTGGTCGGCGCCATGCTCAACCTGATCGAGAATGCCCTGCAGGCGAGCGAGGCGCCGGCGCGGCTCAAGGTGCACGTGTTCCGTCGCCAGCAGGTGTTGCACCTGTGCGTGAGTGACGCCGGCAGCGGCATCGACGCCGACTTGCTGGGCCGCCTGGGCGAGCCGTTCCTGACCACCAAGGCCACCGGTACCGGCCTGGGCCTGGCCGTGGTCAAGGCCGTGGTGCGGGCGCACCAGGGTACGCTCAGCGTGCGTTCCAAGGTTGGGCGCGGCACCTGCGTGCGGGTCGAGCTGCCGTTGATCGATGGGCAGCTGGCGGAGGCGCGCGGATGACCATCAAGGTGCTGCTGGTCGAGGATGACCGCGTGTTACGCCAGGCGCTCGGCGATACCCTGGAAATCGGCGGTTTCGCCTACCGCGCCGTGGGCAGCGCCGAAGAGGCACTGGAGGCTGTGCTGAGCGAAGCGTTCAGCCTGGTGGTCAGTGACGTGAACATGCCGGGTATGGATGGGCACCAGTTGCTGGCGCAATTGCGCCGCCAGCAGCCGCAACTGCCGGTGTTGCTGATGACCGCGCATGCTGCGGTGGAACGTGCCGTGGAAGCGATGCGCCAGGGCGCAGCCGATTACCTGGTCAAGCCGTTCGAGCCCAAGGCGCTGCTGAGCTTGGTGCAGCGCCATGCTGCCGGGCGCGTGAGTGCGGCGGACGAAGAGGGGCCGGTAGCCTGCGAGCCGGCCAGCCGACAGTTGCTGGTGCTGGCCGCGCGCGTGGCGCGCAGCGACTCGACGGTGCTGATCTCGGGTGAGTCGGGTACCGGCAAGGAAGTGCTGGCACGCTACATTCACCAGCAGTCCCCGCGGGCAGCCCAGCCCTTCGTGGCGATCAACTGCGCGGCGATCCCCGACAACATGCTCGAAGCCACCTTGTTTGGCCATGAGAAGGGCGCTTTCACCGGCGCCATCGCGGCCCAGGCCGGCAAGTTCGAGCAGGCCGAGGGCGGCACCTTGCTGCTCGACGAAATCTCCGAGATGCCGCTGACGTTGCAGGCCAAACTGTTGCGGGTGTTGCAGGAGCGTGAGGTGGAGCGGGTAGGCGGGCGCAAGCCGATCAGCCTGGACATCCGCGTGCTGGCCACCACCAACCGCGATCTGGCGGGCGAAGTGGCGGCCGGGCGGTTCCGTGAAGACCTGTATTACCGATTGTCGGTGTTCCCCCTGGCCTGGTGCCCGTTGCGCGAGCGCAAGGGCGACATCCTGCAACTGGCCGAACGCCTGCTGGCCCGCCATGTCGGCAAGATGAAGCATGCGCCGGTGCGCTTGTCTGCCGATGCGCGGGCCTGCCTGCAGGCGTATGCCTGGCCGGGTAACGTGCGCGAACTGGACAACGCCTTGCAGCGGGCGTTGATCTTGCAGCAGGGCGGGGTGATCGAGGCGGCGGATTTTTGTCTGGCCGGCGCCATTCCATTGTCGGCGGGCGCGGCGCCATCAGTGCCCGAAGTGGCGGTCGAGGGTGGCCTGGGTGATGACCTGCGTCGCCATGAGTACCAGACCATCATCGACACCTTGCGCGCCGAGCGTGGCCGCCGCAAGGAGGCTGCCGAGCGGCTGGGCATCAGCCCGCGCACCTTGCGTTACAAGCTGGCACAAATGCGCGATGCCGGGTTTGACGTCGAGGCCAGCCTCTTCGGCTGATAAGCCCCGTGTGCGTGTTATGTCGCGTGCTGCCTTTGTAGGAGCGGCCTTGTGTCGCGAAAGGGGCGCGTAGCGGCCCCGGCAATTTTTGCTGCGCCACAGAACCTGGGGCCGCTGCGCAGCCCATTCGCGACGCAAGGCCGCTCCTACAACGGCGCGTCAAATCAGAAGGGGTGGCAAGGCTGGCACCTTTGTTGCTTTACACGAGCTATCCGCCGCATGAGTGTCAAAAAAATGCGGCCGCCGGAGAGAGAAGGTCATGAGCCAAGGTGTTGAATTCAATCGTCTGATGCTGGACATGCGGGCCATGCAGGCCGACGCCATGTCGCTGCCCAAGGTGTCCGCCGCGCCTGAACTGGCGCCGGGCCAGAGCAGCTTTGCCGACATGCTCGGCCAGGCCATCGGCAAGGTGCATGAAACCCAGCAGGCCTCCACCCAGCTGGCCAACGCCTTCGAGATTGGCAAAAGCGGCGTCGACCTGACCGACGTGATGATTGCTTCGCAAAAGGCCAGCGTTTCCATGCAGGCGATGACCCAGGTGCGCAACAAGCTGGTCCAGGCGTACCAGGACATCATGCAGATGCCGGTTTGAGGACGGACGTAACCCATGGCTGAAGCAGTCGTCGACAACGCCCCCGCCAAGAGCGGCCAGCCAGCGTCCAAGCCGCCGCTGTTCGGCATGGCGTTTCTGGAAAACATCTCGCAGATGCCCATGCTGCGTCAGGTCGGCCTCATGGTCGGCTTGGCCGCGAGCGTGGCCATCGGCTTTGCCGTGGTGCTGTGGTCGCAACAGCCCGACTACCGGCCGCTGTACGGCAGCCTGTCGGGCATGGACACCAAGCAGGTCATGGAAACCCTGGCCGCTGCAGACATCCCCTACAACGTCGAGCCCAATTCCGGCGCTCTGCTGGTCAAGGCCGACGACCTCTCCCGTGCGCGCCTGAAACTGGCGGCCGCAGGTGTGGCACCGAGCGATGGCAATGTCGGTTTCGAACTGCTCGACAAGGAGCAGGGCCTGGGCACCAGCCAGTTCATGGAGGCCACCCGCTATCGCCGCAGCCTCGAAGGTGAACTGGCGCGCACGGTGTCCAGCCTGAACAACGTCAAGGGCGCACGCGTGCACCTGGCGATCCCGAAAAGCTCGGTGTTCGTGCGTGACGAACGCAAGCCCAGCGCCTCGGTACTGGTCGAGCTGTACCCGGGCCGCGCGCTGGAAGCCGGGCAGGTGATGGCGATCGTCAACCTGGTCGCCACCAGCGTGCCAGAGCTCGACAAGTCGCAGGTCACCGTCGTCGACCAGAAGGGCAACCTGCTGTCGGAGCAGTTGCAGGACACCGCCCTGACCATGGCGGGCAAGCAGTTCGACTACAGCCGCCGCATGGAAAGCATGCTCACCCAGCGCGTGCACAATATCCTGCAGCCGGTGTTGGGCAATGACCGCTACAAGGCCGAAGTGTCCGCCGACCTGGACTTCAGTGCGGTGGAATCGACGTCCGAGCAGTTCAACCCGGACCAGCCGGCGCTGCGCAGCGAGCAGTCGGTCGACGAGCAGCGCGCCAGCAGCCAGGGCCCGCAAGGCGTGCCGGGTGCACTGAGCAACCAGCCGCCGGGTGCTGCCTCCGCGCCGCAAACCACTGCCGCAGCCGCCACCCCGGCCCCTGCCATCCAGCCTGGCCAGCCGCTGGTGGATGCCAACGGCCAGCAGATCATGGACCCGGCCACCGGCCAGCCAATGCTCGCGCCGTACCCGTCGGACAAGCGTCAGCAGAGCACCAAGAACTTCGAGCTGGACCGCTCCATCAGCCACACCCGTCAGCAGCAAGGCCGCATGACCCGCCTGTCGGTAGCGGTGGTGGTCGACGACCAGCTCAAGGTCGACCCTACCAGCGGCGAAGCCACCCGTGCCCCGTGGGGCGCCGAGGACCTGGCGCGCTTTACCCGCCTGGTGCAGGACGCGGTCGGCTTCGATGCCAGCCGCGGCGACAGCGTGACGGTGATCAACGTGCCGTTCGCCGCCGACCGTGGCGAAGAGATTGCCGACATCGCCTTCTATCAGCAGCCGTGGTTCTGGGACATCGTCAAGCAAGTGCTGGGCGTGGTGTTCATCCTGGTGCTGGTGTTCGGCGTACTGCGGCCGGTGCTCAACAACATCACCGGGGGCGGCAAGCAGGCTGCCTCGGATAGCGACATGGAGCTGGGCGGCATGATCGGTCTGGATGGCGAACTGGCCAACGACCGCGTCAGTCTGGGTGGCCCGACAAGCATTCTGTTGCCAAGCCCGAGCGAGGGTTACGAGGCACAGCTCAACGCAATCAAAGGCCTGGTGGCCGAAGACCCGGGCCGCGTGGCCCAGGTCGTGAAAGACTGGATCAACGCCGATGAGTGATAACCGAGCCGTTACCGCCAAGCTGAGCCGCGTCGACAAAGCGGCGATCCTCCTGCTCTCGCTGGGCGAAACCGATGCTGCCCAGGTTCTGCGGCACATGGGGCCCAAGGAAGTGCAGCGGGTGGGTGTGGCCATGGCGCAGATGGGCAACGTGCACCGCGACCAGGTCGAGCAGGTGATGAGCGAGTTCGTCGACATCGTTGGCGACCAGACCAGCCTGGGCGTGGGCTCCGACGGTTATATCCGCAAGATGCTCAACCAGGCCCTGGGCGAAGACAAGGCCAACGGCCTGATCGACCGCATCCTGCTGGGCGGCAACACCAGCGGCCTGGACAGCCTCAAGTGGATGGAGCCGCGTGCCGTGGCCGATGTGATCCGCTACGAGCACCCGCAGATCCAGGCCATCGTGGTCGCCTACCTGGACCCTGACCAGGCCGGTGAAGTGTTGAGCAACTTCGACCACAAGGTGCGCCTGGACATCATCCTGCGCGTATCGTCGCTCAACACCGTGCAACCGGCAGCGCTCAAGGAGCTGAACCAGATTCTCGAGAAGCAGTTCTCGGGCAACTCCAATGCCGCGCGGACCACCTTGGGCGGTATCAAGCGTGCCGCCGACATCATGAACTTCCTCGACAGCTCGGTGGAAGGTGCGCTGATGGACTCGATCCGCGAGGTCGACAACGACCTGTCGGAGCAGATCGAAGACCTGATGTTCGTCTTCAACAACCTGGCCGATGTCGACGACCGCGGTATCCAGGCGCTGTTGCGCGAGGTGTCCTCCGACGTGCTGGTGGTGTCGCTCAAGGGCGCCGACGAGCGGGTCAAGGACAAGATCTTCAAGAACATGTCCAAGCGTGCCTCGGAACTGCTGCGCGACGACCTGGAGGCCAAGGGGCCGGTGCGGGTCAGCGACGTGGAAACGGCGCAGAAGGAAATCCTCACCATCGCGCGCCGCATGGCCGAGGCTGGCGAGATCGTGCTCGGTGGCAAGGGCGCCGAGGAAATGATCTGATCCATCCTCGTGTAGGAGCGGCCTTGCGTCGCGAAAGGGCTGCGAAGCAGCCCCTGGATTTCAGCGTCGCAACCTGTATCGCCGGGTCCGCTCTGCGGCCCTTTCGCGACGCAAGGCCGCTCCTACAAGGGGCCGCGTTGCTTGCAGATGGTTTTTGAGTACCTGAGAACATGTCCAGCAAAGAGCACCACCCCAGCGACCTGATTCGCGCCCGCGACCTAGAGGGCGTCGACGTCTGGACGCTTCCCAGCTTCGACCCGCAGCCTGAGCCGCAACCCGAGCCTGAGCCGGAACCGGTAGCCATCGAGGAAGAAGTCGAGGAAGTGCCGCTGGAAGAAGTCCAGCCGCTGACCCTCGAAGAACTCGAAGCGATTCGCCAGGAGGCCTACAACGAAGGCTTCGCTACCGGTGAGCGCGAGGGCTTTCACAGCACCCAGCTGAAGGTGCGTCAGGAGGCCGAACAGGCCCTGGCAGCCAAGCTGGGCAGCCTCGAACAGTTGATGGCGAACCTGATGGAGCCCATTGCCGAACAGGACACGCAGATCGAGAAAACCCTGGTGCACCTGGTCGCGCACATGACCCGCCAGGTGATCGGCCGCGAGTTGCGCAATGACTCCAGCCAGATCACCCAGGTGCTGCGCGAAGCCCTCAAGCTGCTGCCGATGGGCGCCGACAACATCCGCATCCACCTCAACCCCCAGGATTTCGAACTGGCCAAGGCCTTGCGCGAACGCCATGAAGAAAACTGGCGCCTGCTTGAAGACGAAGCCCTGCTGCCGGGTGGCTGCCGCATCGAGACGGCGCACAGCCGCATCGACGCCAGCATGGAGACGCGTATCGAGAAGGCCGTGGCGCAGTTGTTCGACCAGCTTCACGACCATTCCCTGCACCCGGCGCCAGCGGATGTGTCCATCGACCTGGACCAGCCCGATGCGCCTTGATCGCACCAGTTTCGGCAAGCGCCTGGGCAGTTACGCCGAGGCGATCGAACTGCCGGCGCAACCCATCGTCGAAGGCCGCCTGCTGCGCATGGTCGGCCTCACCCTGGAGGCTGAAGGCCTGCGCGCCGCAGTGGGCAGCCGCTGCCTGGTGATCAACGACGACAGCTACCACCCGGTGCAGGTCGAAGCCGAAGTCATGGGCTTTTCCGGTTCCAAGGTGTTCCTCATGCCGGTTGGCAGCATCGTCGGTATCGCCCCCGGCGCACGGGTGGTGCCGCTGGATGACGGCGGCCGCCTGCCGATGGGCATGAGTATGCTCGGGCGGGTGCTGGACGGCGCCGGGCGCGCCCTCGATGGCAAAGGCGGCATGAAGGCCGAAGACTGGGTGCCGATGGACGGCCCGGTCATCAACCCGCTCAACCGCGACCCCATCAGCGTGCCGCTGGATGTGGGCATTCGCAGCATCAATGGCCTGCTCACCGTCGGTCGTGGCCAGCGCCTGGGCCTGTTCGCCGGTACCGGCGTGGGTAAGTCGGTGTTGCTGGGCATGATGACGCGCTTCACCGAAGCCGAGATCATCGTCGTCGGGCTGATCGGCGAGCGGGGCCGCGAGGTGAAGGAATTCATCGAGCATATTCTCGGTGAAGAAGGCCTCAAGCGCTCGGTGGTGGTCGCATCGCCTGCCGATGATGCGCCGCTGATGCGCCTGCGTGCTGCCATGTATTGCACGCGTATCGCCGAGTACTTCCGCGACAAGGGCAAGAATGTGCTGCTGTTGATGGATTCGCTGACCCGTTTTGCCCAGGCCCAGCGTGAAATCGCCCTGGCCATTGGTGAGCCGCCAGCCACCCGCGGTTACCCGCCGTCGGTGTTCGCCAAGCTGCCCAAGCTGGTGGAGCGCGCCGGTAATGGCGAGGCCGGTGGTGGTTCGATTACCGCGTTCTACACGGTCTTGTCGGAAGGCGATGACCAGCAGGACCCGATCGCCGACTCGGCGCGGGGTGTGCTCGACGGCCACTTTGTGTTGTCGCGCCGCCTGGCCGAGGAAGGCCACTACCCGGCGATCGACATCGAAGCCTCGATCAGCCGGGTCATGCCCCAGGTGGTCGATAGCGACCATTTGCGCCAGGCGCAAAAATTCAAGCAACTGTGGTCGCGCCTGTCGCAGAGCCGCGACCTGATCAGCGTGGGTGCCTATGTGCCAGGTGGCGACCCGGAGACGGACCTGGCCATCGCCCTGCAATCGCGGCTGGTGGACTTTTTGCGCCAAGGCCTGGACGAGAACGTCGGCATGGCGCAGAGCCGCGAGCAGCTGGGGGCGATCTTCATGCCTCCGGCGGCGGGCTGATAGGCCATGGCGCTGCCTGGACGTGCTGCGCGCCTGGCGCCGGTGGTGACCATGGCCGAAGAGGCCGAGCGCAAGGCTGCCCAGCGCCTTGGGCATTTCCAGCAGCAGGTGGCCCAGGCGCAGGTCAAGCTGGCCGAGCTCGAGCGCTTTCGCGAAGACTACCAACTGCAGTGGATCAACCGCGGCGGGCAGGGCGTCAATGGCAACTGGCTGGTCAACTACCAGCGTTTCCTCGGGCAATTGGAAACGGCCATGACCCAGCAGCGCCAGAGCCTTACCTGGCACCAGAACAACCTGAACAACGCCCGCGGCACCTGGCAACAGGCCTATGCCCGGGTGGAGGGGTTGCGCAAGTTGGTGCAACGTTACCTGGACGAAGCACGGCGGGCCGAAGACAAGCGCGAACAGCGACTGCTCGACGAGCTGTCTCAGCGTCTGCCGCGGCAAAGCCACTTTTAACCTGCACCGGCCTGCGCGCCGCAGGCGGGGCCATGTGCTTGCCACCCATGCCATCGCCTGCTAAACCTTAAAAGAGTTGCATCCGCCATCATCGAAGGAATCGCTAGCATGGCAGTCGAAACTGATTTTTCGCAGGACGGGAAAAAGCTGACGATCAAGATCACAGGGCGCTTCGATTTCGGCAAGCATCAGGAGTTTCGTGATGCCTACGAGCGCCAGAACGACCAGCCTGACTCGGTGGTGGTCGACCTGAAAGACGCCACCTACCTCGATAGCTCCGCGCTCGGCATGCTGTTGCTGTTGCGTGACCACGCAGGCGGCGACGAGGCCGACGTGCGCGTCATTCATGCCAGCTCCGACGTCCGCAAGATCCTCGCCATCTCCAATTTCGACAAACTGTTCGATATCAGTTGAGCCGTGTGATGGCTGCCGAACAGGCATTGACCGTGCTGGTTGCCGAAGACGGGGCGGCCGACCGCCTGCTGCTGGCGCAGATCGTCCGGCGCCAGGGGCATCAGGTGTTCACGGCCGAAAACGGCGAGCAGGCGGTGGCGCTGTTTGTCGAGCGGCGGCCGCAACTGGTGCTTCTCGATGCGTTGATGCCGGTGATGGACGGGTTCGAGGCGGCTCGGCAGATCAAGGCCCTGGCCGGCGAAGCGCTGGTGCCGATCATTTTCCTGACCTCGCTGAACGAGGAAGACGCCCTGGTGCGCTGCCTGGAGGCTGGCGGCGATGATTTCATGGCCAAGCCTTACCGTGCGGTGATCCTCGCCGCCAAGATACGCGCCATGGACCGCCTGCGCCGGTTGCAGGCGACCGTGCTGGCCCAGCGCGACGAGATCACTCGCCACCATCACTACTTGCTCAACGAGCAGCGGGTGGCCAAGGCCGTGTTCGACAAGGTGGCCCATGCCGGTTGCCTGGCCGCGCCCAATATCCGCTACCTGCAATCGCCCTATGCGCTGTTCAACGGTGACCTGCTGCTGGCAGCGTTCACGCCCTCTGGGGACATGCAGGTGCTACTGGGCGATTTCACCGGCCACGGCCTGCCTGCCGCCGTCGGCGCCATGCCCCTGGCCGAGGTGTTCTACGGCATGACGGCCAAGGGCTATGGCCTGGCGCAGACCCTGCGCGAGATGAACGCCAAGCTCAAGCGCATCCTGCCGGTGGACATGTTCTGCTGTGCGTTGATGCTCAACCTCAGCGTGCAGCGCGGTTCGGTGGAGGTGTGGAACGGCGGCATGCCTGACGGCTATCGCTTGTCGGCGGGCGGTGAGGTGCTGTCGGCGTTGGTCTCGCGCCATCTGCCGCTGGGCATTCTTGCGCCCGAGCGCTTCGATGACAGCACCGAAGTGCTGCCGCTGGCGGCAGGGGAGCGCTTGCTGTTGTTGTCTGACGGGGTGCTCGACACGGCCGATGACCAAGAACGCTTGTTCGGCGTCGAGCGCCTGCATGAGGTGTTGGCCGGCAACCGAGACTCGGTGCGCCTGTTCGATGAGGTGATGCAGGCCCTTGAGCGTTTCGGTGGGCGGCCTCGGGACGACATCAGCTTGTGTGACATCCGCATGTTCACGGCGGATGAGCGGGTGCCGGCGCCAATGATCTACGCTGAACGCGGCCGGCCCAGCCCGCTCGACTGGTCGCTCGGCTTCGAGCTGCGCGGCGAAAGCCTGAAGCGCTTCAACCCTGTGCCGTACCTGGTGCAGCTGTTGCAGGAGATCCACCCGCTGCGCTCGCGCACCGGTAGCCTGCACAGTGTGCTCAGCGAGCTGTTTTCCAATGCCCTGGAGCATGGGGTGCTGGGCCTGGATTCGCGGCTCAAGCGCGATGTTGAGGGCTTTGCCGACTACTATCGGGAGCGTGCCCGGCGCCTGGAGGCTTTGACTGAGGGTTTCGTGCGCATCGACCTCAAGGTTGAACCCTATGCCCAGGGCGGGCGTCTGATGATCGAGGTGCGTGACAGTGGCGCAGGGTTCGATGTGCAGCAGGTATTGTCGCGGCCAGCGCAGGATCAGGGTTTGAGTGGCCGAGGTGTGAACCTGGTACGGCGCCTCGGCAGCGACGCTCAGTGGTGCGAAGGTGGCCGCTGCGCGCGGGTCGAGTTCGTCTGGTGAGTGCTTGGGGTGAGCGCTTTTGTAGAGGGCCACGCCCTGGCTCGGGCATAATCTGGCTTGATCAAGGAGTGAACAAGTGACTGAGATTCATATCGACCACAAGGTGCTCAGTGATCTGCGTGAGGTCATGGAGGATGGCTACCTGCATCTGGTGCAGACATTCCTGGATGACTCCGAGCGGCGCCTGAGCGAATTGCACGCCGCCAAGAGTGCCGACGAGCTGGGTTCGGCCGCGCATAGTTTCAAGGGCAGCAGCAGCAACATGGGGGCTGTCGCCCTGGCCGGCTTGTGTCAGCAACTGGAAGACCGCGTACGGCAGCCACCCTTGTATGGTATCGAGGACCTGATCAACCGCATCGACCTTGAATATGTGGAGGTTCGGCGCTTCTACCGCGGTGAGGAGCACCGCATCTCGGCAGGCTGATGCACACTTGGCCTGAGTCTTGCCTGTCTTTGCCCGGATGATTACTCAGTTTCTGGCGCGGAGACCGCTCAATGCCTGTCGCACCCAATCCTTTGTTGCAAGCAAACGCCGTAGGCAAGTCGTCGCGAGCGGCCAGCTCGATGGCGGACAAGCCGTTGCAGGCGCTGGGCGACGCGGGCGGCGGCTTCGATCAAGTCATGGCCAAACAGAAAACCTTCGGGCAGGACGACAAGGTCGCCCAGGCCAAGCCCAAGGACAAGCCAGAGCCGGCGCAAGGCGGCAAAAAAGAGGCTGCCGACAAGCCAGCGGTTGCCGATGACGGCAACAAATTGCCAAGCGATGATCAGGCCGATACGGGGCTGAGCGACGCCAACCTGGTGGCCGGCCAGGTCACCGATGCGCAACCCGGTGCGCAACTGATTCAAGCCCAGGCCGAGGCGGTCGCGCCGGTGCTGCAAGCTGCCGCTGCGCAGTCGCTGGCGAGCGCTGCGCTGCCAGAAGAGGCGCCCGCCGAAGAAGCCTTTGACCCTGACGCCGACCCCTTGGCCAACCTGCCGACCTTGCGCCTGGCGCTGGAGCAGAGCGCCCAGGCCAAGGGCACCACCTCGGCACACGCTGTGGACCCTTCCCAGGCCCAGGCCGACGAGGCTAGCGTCAATACCTTGGCGAACCTGATCGACAACGCCGAGGGTGAGCCGGGCGAGCCGGGTGACAAAGCGTTCGGCGCGCTGCTCGAAGATGGCTTGAAAGACACCAAGGCAGCCAGCAGCGACACGCGCATCGACGATTTCGCCGATCGCCTGGCCAGCCTGACCCAAGCGGCCACGCCAAAGACCGCCAATGCCGTGCCGGCGAATGCCAGCCCATTGCACCAGCCGCTGCCGATGAACCAGAGCGCCTGGACCGAGGGCCTGGTCAATCGGGTCATGTACTTGTCCAGCCAGAACCTCAAATCGGCGGATATCCAGTTGGAACCGGCGGAGTTGGGGCGGCTGGACATTCGCGTCAATGTTGCGACGGACCAGTCGACCCAAGTGACGTTCATCAGCGGCCACGCTGGGGTGCGTGATGCGCTCGATAGCCAGCTGCACCGCCTGCGGGAGCTGTTTGCCCAGCAGGGGTTGGCGCAGCCGGATGTCAACGTTGCTGACCAGTCGCGGGGGCAGCAGCAACACCAGCAGGCGCAGGAGCAGGGTAGTAATCTGTCGGGGGTTGCGGCGCGGCAGCGGGCCGCGCAGGGCGGCGTAGAACAGGGCGAGAGCGCTGGCGCGGTTGAGCAGCAGGTGGTGATTGGCGACAGTGCGGTTGATTATTACGCGTGAGGCGAGGGTGTAGGGCTTTAGGGTTTTAGCGCCTGTGAGATCGAGCGCCGCCCGCGCGGCGCATCGCGAGCGAAGCTCGCTCCTACATTTGTTTCGGCCAGTAACGCCTGTACCTGCGCGCGCGACCGCCTTGTTTGTACGGCGCGATATCGAGGCGGGCACCAAGGGGCCGCGCGCAAATGCCTCAGGAATAACTGGCCCGAAACAAATGTTGGAGCGAGCTTCGCTCGCGATGCGCCGCGCGGGCGGCGCTCGATCTCACAGGCGCTGCACATCCAACGACAAACCCAACGACAAACCCCTCCGAACCTCATTCCATCCCCTCCCCAAAACCTGGCATAACACTTGCTCAAGCCACGTCATCCTCCTGTGAACCCCCGATGGACGACGGATTATTGGCATGGCGAAAACCGAAGCAGTAAAAGACCCCGCCACTAAAGGCAAACTCAAGCTGATCCTGCTGTTGGTGCTGGGCCTGGTACTGGCAATCGGCCTTTCGGTGGGCGCCACCTGGTTCATCATGCACAAGAGCGAGCCGGCCCCCGCAACCGACCCGGCCGCTGCCAACGCCAAGCCCGCGGCCCTCTACGAAGCCCTCACCCCAGCCTTCGTGGTCAATTTCAACCAGAACGGTCGCCAGCGCTACATGCAACTGAGCATCACCTTGCAAGGCCGCAACCAGGCCGACCTGGACGCCCTCAAGGTGCACATGCCGGTGATTCGCAACAACCTGGTGATGATGTTCTCCGGGCAAGGCTTCGATACCTTGGCCAGCAGCCCGGTCGGGCAGGAAATGCTGCGTCAGAAAGCCACCGCGGTGGTCCAGGAAGTCGCCCAGAAGGAAGTCGGCAAGCCGGTCATCGACCAGTTGCTGTTCACCAATTTCGTATTGCAGTAGGAGTCCGCAATGGCCGTACAGGACCTGCTGTCCCAGGATGAAATCGATGCGCTGTTGCACGGTGTCGACGACGGTCTGGTGCAGACCGAAAGCGCTTCCGAGCCAGGCAGTATCAAAAGCTACGACCTGACCAGCCAGGATCGGATCGTGCGCGGTCGCATGCCGACCCTGGAAATGATCAACGAGCGCTTTGCCCGCTACACCCGCATCAGCATGTTCAACCTGCTGCGCCGCTCCGCCGACGTGGCGGTGGGCGGCGTGCAGGTGATGAAGTTCGGCGAGTACGTGCATTCGCTGTATGTGCCGACCAGCCTCAACCTGGTCAAAATCAAGCCGCTGCGTGGCACTTCGCTGTTCATCCTCGACGCCAAGCTGGTGTTCAAGCTGGTGGACAACTTCTTCGGGGGTGACGGCCGTCACGCCAAGATCGAAGGCCGAGAGTTCACCCCGACCGAGCTGCGGGTGGTGCGCATGGTCCTTGACCAGTGCTTCGTCGACCTCAAGGAAGCCTGGCAGGCGATCATGCCGGTCAACTTCGAGTACATGAACTCCGAGGTCAACCCGGCCATGGCCAACATCGTCGGCCCCAGTGAGGCGGTGGTGGTGTCGACCTTCCACATCGAGCTGGACGGCGGTGGCGGCGACCTGCACGTGACCATGCCGTACTCGATGATCGAGCCGGTGCGCGAGATGCTCGATGCCGGCTTCCAGTCCGACCTGGACGACCAGGACGAGCGCTGGGTCAAGGCCCTGCGCGAGGACGTGCTGGACGTTGCCGTGCCCTTGACCGCCACCGTTGCCCGCCGCCAGCTGAAGCTGCGCGACATCCTGCACATGCAGCCGGGCGATGTGATCCCGGTGGAGCTGCCCGAGCACCTGGTGCTGCGCGCCAACGGCGTGCCGTCATTCAAGGCGCGCCTGGGCTCGCACAAGGGTAACCTGGCGCTGCAGATCATCGACCCGATCGAACGCCGCTGACGGCGTGCCGGTCGCTCACTACGAATTGAATGCCTGTCGAGGAAATCATGGCTAACGAAAACGAGATCACCTCCCCAGAGGACCAGGCCCTGGCCGACGAATGGGCCGCGGCGCTGGAGGAAACCGGTGACGCCGGCCAGGCCGATATCGATGCGCTGCTGGGCGGCGACACCGGCAACAGCGGCGCGGGCCGCCTGCCGATGGAAGAGTTCGCCAGCTCGCCGCGGCCGAACGAAAACGTCAGCCTTGAAGGCCCCAACCTGGACGTGATCCTGGATATCCCGGTGAACATTTCCATGGAAGTGGGCAGCACCGAGATCAACATCCGCAACCTGCTGCAGCTCAACCAGGGATCGGTGATCGAGCTCGATCGCCTCGCCGGTGAGCCGCTCGACGTGCTGGTCAACGGCACCTTGATCGCCCATGGCGAAGTGGTGGTGGTCAACGAGAAGTTCGGCATCCGCCTGACCGACGTGATCAGCCCCAGCGAACGTATCAAGAAGCTGCGCTGAGTGAAGGGCTCGATGCGCGCCGGCGCAGCCTTTGCCGGGCTGTTCGCCAGCCAGTTGGTCTGTGCGGCGGCCAGCCCTGCGGCGACCACCGCCGCCGCACCCGGCAGCCTGAGTGGGCAACTGGCGCAGATGGTCTTTGGCCTGCTGCTGGTGGTGGGCCTGATCTTCTTCCTGGCCTGGTTGTTGCGCCGTATGCAAGGCACGGCGGTCAAGGGTGGGCAGGTGATCGAGATCGTCGGCAGCCGGGCCATTGGCCCGCGTGACCGGCTGTTGCTGGTGCAGGTCGGCAAGGAGCAGATCCTGATCGGCCATACCCCAGGCAGTATCGAGGCTTTGCATGTGCTGGCCGAACCCGTGGAAGTGCCCGCCACTGCGCGTCAGGCGACGCCGGAGTTCGCCCAGCGGCTGATGGAGCTGATGGGCAAGGACCCTAAGGACAACAAGTGATGATCGGCGTGCTGCGCATGATGTTGACTCTGGCGCTGCTGCTGGCCGCGCCATTGGCCCTGGCCGCCGACCCGCTGTCGATCCCGGCCATTACCCTGTCCAATGGGGCGGACGGGCAGCAGGAGTATTCGGTCAGCCTGCAGATCCTACTGATCATGACGGCGCTGAGTTTCATCCCGGCGTTCGTCATCCTGATGACCAGCTTCACCCGCATCATCATCGTCTTCTCGATTTTGCGTCAGGCCCTGGGTTTGCAGCAGACGCCTTCGAACCAGATTCTGACCGGCATGGCGCTGTTCTTGACCATGTTCATCATGGCGCCGGTGTTCGACCGGGTGAACCAGGATGCCCTGCAGCCGTACTTGAAGGAACAGATGACCGCCCAGCAGGCCATCGACAAGGCCCAGGGGCCGCTGAAGGACTTCATGCTGGCGCAAACCCGGCAGAGCGACCTGGACCTGTTCATGCGCCTGTCCAAGCGCACCGATATCGCCGGCCCCGACCAGGTGCCGCTGACCATCCTGGTGCCGGCCTTCGTCACTTCCGAGCTCAAAACCGCGTTCCAGATCGGTTTCATGATCTTCATCCCGTTCCTGATCATCGACATGGTGGTCGCCAGCGTGCTGATGGCGATGGGTATGATGATGCTGTCACCGCTGATCATTTCGTTGCCGTTCAAGATCATGCTGTTCGTCCTGGTCGATGGCTGGGCGCTGATCATGGGCACCCTGGCCAGTAGTTTCGGCGGCGTCTGACGCTGCCAAGGAGAGCCACGCATGACACCTGAAGTTGCTGTCGACCTGTTCCGCGATGCCCTCTGGATGACCACGCTGATGGTCGCCATCCTGGTGGTGCCGAGCCTGCTGGTGGGCCTGATGGTGGCGATGTTCCAGGCTGCCACGCAGATCAACGAACAGACCCTGAGCTTTCTGCCGCGCCTGCTGGTGATGCTGGTTACGCTGATCGTCGCCGGGCCGTGGCTGGTGCAGAAGTTCATGGAGTACATCACCACCCTCTACACCAGCATCCCGCAGCTGATCGGTTGACACGGCCATGCTGGAGCTGACCGACGCGCAGATCGGCACCTGGGTCGCCACCTTCATCCTGCCGTTGTTCCGGGTGACGGCGGTGCTGATGACCATGCCGATCTTCGGCACGCGCATGCTGCCGGCGCGGGTGCGCCTGTACGTGGCGGTGGCCATCACCGTGGTGATCGTGCCCGCGCTGCCGCCGTTACCCGAATTCGACCCGTTGAGCCTGCGGGGGCTGCTGCTGTGTGGTGAGCAGGTCATCGTCGGGGCGTTGTTCGGTTTCTCGCTGCAGTTGCTGTTCCAGGCCTTCGTCATCGCCGGCCAGATCGTCGCGGTGCAGATGGGCATGGCCTTCGCCTCGATGGTCGACCCGGCCAACGGTGTCAACGTCACGGTGATCAGCCAGTTCATGACCATGCTGATCAGCGTGCTGTTTCTGTTGATGAACGGGCACCTGGTGGTGTTCGAGGTGCTCACCGAAAGCTTCACCACCTTGCCAGTGGGCAATGCGCTGGTGGTCAATCAGTTCTGGGAAATGGCCGGGCGCCTGGGCTGGGTGTTCGGCGCCGGGCTGTTGCTGATCTTGCCGGTGATCGCAGCCTTGCTGGTGGTGAACATCGCCTTTGGCGTGATGACGCGGGCGGCGCCGCAGCTGAACATCTTCTCTATCGGCTTCCCGCTGACCCTGGTCATGGGCATGGGGATTTTCTGGGTCGGCCTGGCCGATATTCTTTCCCACTACCAGGCATTGGCCAGCGATGCGCTGCAATGGCTGCGTGATCTGGCGAGGGCGCGCTGAGCATGGCTGAAAGCGAGAGCGGTCAGGACAAGACAGAAGACCCCACCGAAAAGCGCAAACGCGACGCGCGTGAAAAAGGCGAGGTTGCCCGCTCCAAGGAGCTGAACACCGTGGCGGTGACCCTGGCCGGCGCCGGTGGCCTGCTGATGTTTGGCGGGCACCTGGCCGAGACGCTGCTGAACCTGATGCGCATGAACTTCAGCCTGACCCGCGAGATCATCGTCGACGAGCGGTCGATGGGCGCATTCCTGCTGGCCTCCGGCAAGATGGCGATCTGGGCGGTGCAGCCGGTGCTGATCTTGCTGTTCGTGATCTCGTTCGTTGCCCCGATCGCGCTGGGCGGTTTTGTATTTTCCGGCAGCCTGCTGCAGCCGAAATTCAGCCGCATGAGCCCGCTGTCGGGGATCAAGCGGATGTTCTCGATGAATTCCCTGACCGAACTGCTCAAGGCGCTGGTCAAGTTCTTCGCGATCCTGATCGTGGCGGTGGTGGTGCTGGTCAGTGACCGCCAGGCGTTGTTGTCGATTGCCAACGAGCCGCTGGAGCAGGCGATCATCCACAGTTTGCAGGTGGTGGGTTGGAGTGCGTTGTGGATGTCGGCGGGGTTGCTGTTGATCGCGGCAGCGGACGTGCCGTTCCAGCTGTGGCAGACGCACAAGAAAATGAAGATGACCAAGCAGGAAGTGCGCGACGAGTACAAGGACTCGGAGGGCAAGCCTGAGGTCAAGCAGCGTATTCGCCAGTTGCAGCGCGAAGCATCGCAACGGCGCATGATGGCCGCGGTGCCGCAGGCGGACGTGATCATCACCAACCCGACGCACTATGCGGTGGCGCTGCAATACGACCCGGAGAAGGGCGGGGCGGCGCCGCTGTTGCTGGCCAAGGGTACTGATTTCATGGCACTGAAGATTCGCGAAATCGGCGTTGCGCACAAGGTGCAGATTCTTGAGTCGCCGGCCCTGGCGCGGGCGATCTATTACTCCACCGAGCTTGAGCATGAGATCCCTGCCGGGTTGTACCTGGCGGTGGCGCAGGTGTTGGCGTATGTGTTCCAGATTCGTCAGTACCGGTCGGGCAAGGGCAAGCGGCCGGAGCCTTTGAAAGACGATCTGCCGATTCCGCCGGATTTGCGGCGTGATGGCTGACAGGCGCCGGGCGATAGGGTTTTGGCGCCTGTGAGATCGAGCGCCGCCCGCGCGGCGCATCGCGAGCGAAGCTCGCTCCTACATTTGTTTCGGGCCAGTTATTCCTGAGGTATTGGCGCGCGGCCTCTTGGTGCCCACCTCGCTATCGCGTCGTACAAACAAGGCGGTCGCGCGCGTAGGTTCAGGTGTTACTGGCCCGAAACAAATGTAGGAGCGAGCTTCGCTCGCGATGCGCCGCGCGGGCGGCGCTCGATCTAACTGCATTCGAAAATCCCACGGCATACATCCAAATCCCACGGCGTACATCCAAATAGCAAAGTTGGAAGGCTTCTTGCAGAGCCACGCCCAGGCGCCCCCTGGGCGTCAAAGTTTTGCATCAAGAGGACTCGCGGTGGATCGCACTCAGTTAATCAGCAACGCCCGCCACAACCTGGCCGGTCTCGGCCGGGGCAACCTGGGCGTGCCGCTGCTGCTGCTGGTGATGTTGGCAATGATGATGTTGCCAATACCGCCGTTCTTGCTCGACGTGTTCTTCACCTTCAACATCGCCCTGTCGATCGTGGTACTGCTGGTCTGCGTGTACGCCCTGCGCCCGCTCGACTTCGCCGCATTCCCCACCATCCTGCTGGTGGCGACCTTGCTGCGCCTGGCGCTGAACGTGGCGTCCACCCGGGTGGTCATGCTCCACGGCCAGGAGGGCCATGGCGCCGCAGGCAAGGTGATCCAGGCCTTCGGTGAAGTGGTCATCGGCGGCAATTACGTGGTCGGTGCGGTGGTGTTCGCCATCCTCATGATCATCAACTTCGTGGTGGTCACCAAGGGCGCCGGGCGTATTTCCGAGGTGAGTGCACGCTTTACCCTCGATGCGATGCCGGGCAAACAGATGGCCATCGACGCCGACCTCAACGCCGGCCTGATCGACCAGGCCCAGGCCAAGGCGCGCCGTACCGAGGTGGCCCAGGAGGCCGAGTTCTACGGCTCGATGGACGGTGCCAGCAAGTTCGTGCGCGGCGATGCTATCGCCGGCCTGTTGATCCTGTTCATCAACCTCATCGGCGGCATGCTCATCGGCATGCTCCAGCATGGCATGCCGTTCAGCGAAGCCGGCAAGGTGTACGCCCTGCTGACCATCGGTGACGGTTTGGTGGCGCAATTGCCATCACTGCTGTTGTCCACCGCCGCGGCCATCATGGTCACCCGCGCCTCGGGCTCGGAAGACATGGGCAAGCTTATCAACCGGCAGATGTTCGATTCGCCCAAGGCGCTGGCGGTGTCCGGCGGCCTGATGATCGTCATGGGTCTGGTGCCGGGCATGCCGCACGTGGCCTTCCTCAGCCTCGGCCTGATGGCCTGCGGCGGCGCCTACCTGGTGTGGAAGAAACAGCAGCAGGTCAAGGCCAAGGCCCAGGCAGAGGTGCAGCGCCAGCAGGACCTGCTGCCCTCGCCGCAGCGTGCGCTGGAGACCAAGGAGCTGGGCTGGGACGACGTTACCCCGATCGACATGATCGGCCTGGAAGTGGGCTATCGGCTGATCCCGCTGGTCGACCGTAACCAAGGTGGCCAGTTGCTGGCGCGGATCAAGGGCGTGCGCAAGAAGCTGTCCCAGGACCTGGGCTTCCTCATGCCCACCGTGCACATTCGCGACAACCTCGACCTGCAGCCCAGTGCCTACCGCCTGACCTTGATGGGGGTGATTCTGGCCGAAGCGGAGATCTACCCGGACCGCGAGTTGGCGATCAACCCAGGCCAGGTATTTGGCACCCTCAACGGCATTGCCGCGCGCGACCCGGCGTTTGGCCTGGAGGCGGTGTGGATCGACGTTGGCCAGCGCTCCCAGGCGCAGTCGCTGGGCTACACCGTGGTGGACGCCAGTACCGTGGTGGCCACCCACCTCAACCAGATCCTGCAAAAGCACTGTCACGAGCTGATCGGCCACGAAGAGGTCCAGCAACTGCTGCAGGTGCTGGGCAAGGCTTCGCCTAAACTTGCAGAAGAGCTGGTGCCGGGTGTCATTTCCTTGTCGGGCTTGCTCAAGGTCTTGCAAGCGTTGTTGTCCGAGCAGGTGCCGGTGCGCGATATCCGCAGCATCGCCGAGGCTATCGCCAACAACGCCGGCAAGAGTCAAGATACCGCCGCGCTGGTCGCGGCGGTGCGCGTCGGATTGTGTCGCGCCATCGTGCAAAGCATTGTCGGCGTTGAGTCGGAGCTGCCGGTGATCACCCTGGAGCCAAGGTTGGAACAGATTTTGCTCAATAGTCTGCAAAGGGCCGGGCAGGGTCAGGAAGACGGTGTTCTTCTGGAGCCGAGCATGGCCGAAAAGCTGCAGCGTTCGCTGATTGACGCGGCCCAGCGCCAAGAGATGCAGGGCCAGCCGGCCATTCTTCTGGTCGCCGGCCCGATCCGCGCCATGCTGTCGCGCTTCGGTCGCCTGGCTGTACCGAATTTGCATGTTCTGGCGTATCAGGAAATACCTGACAACAAGCAAGTCACCATCGTTGCCACCGTGGGCCCTAACGGCTGAGGTAGTGGATAATGCAAGTTAAGCGATTTTTCGCCGCCGATATGCGTCAGGCCATGAAGCTGGTCCGGGATGAGCTTGGCTCCGATGCCGCCATCATCGGTAACCGCCGCATCGCCGGTGGTGTCGAATTGACGGCGGCGCTGGACTACAAGCTGTCCGCACTGGCCCCGCGCGTACCCAACGCCGAGCTTGAAGAAGAGCTGCGCAAGACCCACACGCGCATCGCCACGGCCCAGGCCGAACTGGACCAGCGCAGCGACAGCAGCGACAACAACCGCCAATTGTTCGCCGGGCAGTCGCTGACCGCCTCGGAACCGTTGATCGAGCCGCACGTGGATGCGCCGGCGCCTACCGCAGCGCCCACCCCGGCCCCGGTCGACCCACGGCTGTTCGATGCCATGCGCTCGGAGCTGTCGGGCCTGCGCGAGCTGCTGGAAGTGCAACTCGGCTCGCTGGCCTGGAGCCAGTTGCAAGGCAGCAAGCCCCAGCAGGCCAACCTCTGGCGCCGCCTGCAGCGCATCGGCCTGTCCGGCCCGATTGCCCGCGAGCTGCTCGAACTCACCACCGAGATCGAAGAGCCGCGCCAGGCCTGGCGCATGCTGCTGGCGCACCTGGCGCGGATGATCGAGATTCCCGAGGTCGAGCCGATCGAAGAGGGCGGTGTGATCGCCATGGTCGGCCCGGCCGGCATGGGCAAGACCACCACCCTGGCCAAGCTGGCTGCGCGTTACGTGCTCAAGTACGGCGCCCCGCAGCTGGCGCTGGTGAGCATGGACAGCTTCCGCATCGGTGCCCAGGAGCAGCTCAAGACCCTGGGGCGTATCCTCAACGTGCCGGTGACCTACGTCGACCCGGGCCAGTCGCTGGCCCAGGCGCTGGAGCCGCTGCTGCGCAAGCGCGTGGTGCTGATCGATACCGCCGGCCTGCAGGCCAGCGATCCGGCCCTGCGCATGCAGCTCGAAACCCTGGCGAGCCGGGGCATCGCCTCGAAGAACTACCTGGTGCTGGCAACCACCAGCCAGAAGCAGGTGCTGACCGCCGCCTACCACAGCTACAAGCGGTGTGGCCTGGCCGGTTGCATCCTGACCAAACTCGATGAAACGGCAAGCCTCGGCGATGTGCTGAGCCTTGCCATCAGTCATGAATTGCCGGTGGCCTACCTGACCGATGGGCCACGTATTCCTGACGATTTGCACTTGCCACGGGCGCACCAACTGGTAACGCGCGCGGTCAATGTGCAACAGCAGGATGAGCCCAGCGAAGAGGCCATGGCCGACATGTTCGCTGATCTCTACCACAACCCCCGGCGAGCGGGTTGATGATGAAGCGTGTGCAAAGTAGCTATGCCAAGGGGCACGCAGAATTGCCTCACGTGTGGCCTGAGTCCCAGCGAGACAAGGTAAAGAACAGACATGGGTAGCATGCATCCCGTACAGGTGATCGCCGTGACCGGTGGCAAAGGTGGCGTCGGCAAAACTAACGTTTCAGTGAACCTGTCTCTGGCGCTGGCCGAGCTTGGCCGCAGGGTCATGTTGCTGGACGCCGACCTGGGCCTGGCCAATGTCGACGTATTGCTTGGGCTTACCCCCAAACGCACCCTGGCCGATGTCATCGAAGGGCGCTGCGAGCTGCGCGATGTGATGCTGCAGGGGCCGGGCGGTGTGCGCATCGTACCGGCGGCCTCCGGCACCCAGAGCATGGTGCACCTGGCGCCGGCCCAGCACGCCGGCCTGATCCAGGCTTTCAGCGATGTCGGCGACAACCTCGACGTGCTGGTGATCGACACCGCTGCAGGTATTGGTGACTCGGTGGTCAGCTTCGTTCGCGCGGCCCAGGAAGTGCTGCTGGTGGTCTGCGACGAGCCCACCTCGATCACCGACGCCTATGCGCTGATCAAGCTGCTCAACCGCGATTACGGCATGAACCGCTTCCGCGTGCTGGCCAACATGGCCCAGAGCCCGCAGGAAGGGCGCAACCTGTTCGCCAAGTTGACCAAGGTCACCGACCGCTTCCTCGACGTAGCCTTGCAGTACGTCGGCGCCGTGCCGTACGACGAGTGCGTGCGCAAGGCGGTGCAGAAGCAGCGCGCGGTGTACGAAGCGTTCCCGCGCTCCAAGTGCGCGCTGGCCTTCAAGGCCATTGCGCAGAAGGTCGACAGCTGGCCGTTGCCGGCCAACCCGCGCGGGCACCTGGAGTTCTTCGTCGAGCGTCTGGTGCAGCCCACCAGCGCAGGACCGGTGCTATGAGTGCGAGCGGCTTCAAGATGTACAGCAGGGCGTCGAAAGACGCCCAGTACGAGCTGATCGAACGCTACGCCCCGCTGGTCAAGCGCATTGCCTATCACCTGCTGGCGCGGCTGCCGGCCAACGTCCAGGTCGAAGACCTGATCCAGGCCGGCATGATCGGCCTGCTGGAAGTGGCCAACAAGTACGACGCCAGCAAGGGCGCCAGCTTCGAAACCTACGCCGGTATCCGCATCCGCGGCGCGATGCTCGATGAGGTCCGCAAAGGCGATTGGGCGCCGCGTTCGGTACACCGCAACACACGCATGGTCAGTGACGCAATGCGCGCTGTTGAAGCAAGAACCGGTCGCGACGCTAAAGATCACGAGGTTGCGGCCGAACTCCAATTGAGTCTCGACGATTACTACGGGATTTTGAACGATACCTTGGGCAGCCGGCTGTTCAGCTTCGACGACCTGTTGCAGGACGGCGAGCACGAAGGGCTGCACGAGGACGGCGCCAGTGGCCAGGTCGAGCCGTCGCGCGACCTTGAAGACGAGCGCTTCCAGGCTGCCCTGACCGATGCCATCGCCAACCTGCCAGAGCGCGAGCGGCTGGTGCTGGCGCTGTACTACGACGAAGAGCTGAACCTCAAGGAAATCGGTGAGGTGCTGGGGGTCAGCGAGTCGCGCGTAAGCCAGCTGCACAGCCAGTGCGCCGCACGTTTGCGCAGCCGTCTGGGTGAATGGCGGGCGCGCTGAGTGCCAACCGTTCGCCGTTGAAGACGCTGCAGCCGTTTCACGTTGTGCCGAATTGAATGAATGCGTGCTCGGGGGCCGAGCGCGTTTGAGACTGCTTGGAGGTCTAATTGGACAAGAACATGAAAATCCTCATCGTTGACGACTTTTCGACGATGCGGCGGATCATCAAGAACCTGCTACGTGATCTGGGCTTCACCAACACCGACGAAGCCGATGACGGCACCACGGCGTTGCCGATGCTGGAAAACGGCCACTACGACTTCCTGGTGACCGACTGGAACATGCCGGGCATGTCCGGTATCGACCTGCTGCGTAAAGTCCGCGCCAGCGAGAAGCTGAAAACCATGCCGGTACTGATGGTGACCGCCGAAGCCAAGCGTGACCAGATCATCGAAGCGGCCCAGGCCGGCGTCAATGGTTACGTGGTCAAGCCGTTCACCGCTCAGGTGCTCAAAGAAAAGATCGAGAAGATCTTCGAACGCGTCAACGGCTGAGTCACGTCAGGGGGCGCGCCATGGATTCATCACAAACGTCTTTGGGGGAGTTCGAAACGACCCTGAAGAAACATGCCCAGGAATTGGTCGAGAGCCTGGAGCGTGGTCGCTTCGGCGAGGCGGTGCAGCTGATTCATCAGCTGAACCAGACCCGCGACCGTGGCCTGTACCAGGAAGTCGGCAAGCTGACCCGAGAGCTGCACAGCGCCATCGTCAGCTTCCAGATCGACCCGAACATGCCGCAGGCCGAGGAAGTCTCGCAGATCACCGACGCCACCGAGCGCCTGTCCTATGTGGTCAAGCTGACCGAGGGTGCGGCCAACCGCACCATGGACCTGGTCGAGGAAAGCACGCCGGTGCTCAACGACCTGGCAGGTGAGGCCAAGGCCCTGAGCGTCGACTGGCAGCGCTTCATGCGCCGCGAAGTCGCTGCGCCAGAATTCCGTGACCTGGTCAAACGTGTCGACAGTTTCCTGACGCACAGCGCCGCAGGCAACCGCAAGGTTTCCGGCCATCTCAACGACATTCTGCTGGCTCAGGACTACCAAGACCTGACCGGCCAGGTGATCAAGCGGGTCACCGCGTTGGTCACCGAGGTGGAAAGCAACCTGCTCAAGCTCGTGCTGATGGCCAGTCAGGTCGACCGTTTTGCCGGTATCGAACATGACCACCAGCAGCTTCGCGCTGAAAAAGATCAAGAAAAACATCCGACTCGGGGTGAAGGTCCGCAGATTCATGCCGATAAGCGTGAAGACGTCGTGTCCGGTCAGGACGATGTCGATGATCTGCTGTCCAGTCTGGGTTTTTAAGGAGCACGTTTAATGAGCTTCGGCGCCGATGAAGAAATCCTTCAGGATTTCCTGGTAGAAGCCGGCGAAATTCTTGAGCAACTGTCCGAGCAATTGGTCGAGCTGGAAAGCCGACCGGATGATGCCGACCTGCTCAATGCCATTTTTCGCGGTTTCCACACTGTAAAAGGGGGCGCCGGCTTCCTCCAGCTCAACGAGCTGGTGGAGTGCTGCCATATCGCCGAGAACGTGTTCGACATCCTGCGCAAAGGTGAGCGCCGGGTCGACGCCGAGTTGATGGACGTGGTGCTCGAAGCGCTGGACACGGTCAACAACATGTTTGGCCAGGTCCGCGAGCGCAGCGAAGTCATCCCGGCCACCCCGGAGCTGCTGGCCGCGTTGTCGCGCCTGGCCGAGCCTGCCGCTGCTGACGAAGTCGCCGCTGCCGAGCCTGCGGCCGCTGAACCGCTGGCCGCAGCGCCTGCCGAAGAGCCGGACATCACCGACAGCGAATTCGAGCAGTTGCTCGACTCGCTTGACGCGGTCAAGGCTCAGGCCGCTGCCGATGAGCAGCTGCAAGGCGAGAGCGTCAGCGGCGCCAGTGACGAGATCACCGACGCCGAGTTCGAATCGCTGCTCGACCAGTTGCATGGCAAAGGCCAGTTCAGCGCCGAAGTCGTCGCTGAGCCGGTGGCCAGCGCCCCCGTGCCGGTCAGCGATGAAATCACCGATGAAGAATTCGAGTCGCTGCTCGATCAGCTGCATGGCAAGGGCACCTTCCAGGCCGATGCCTTGCCCGCCGCCGCTGCAGTTGCGCCCGTGAGCACTGCACCGGCCGCCACGGCCAGTGACGCTATCAGCGAGCACGAATTCGAAGCCTTGCTCGACCAGTTGCACGGCAAGGGCAAGTTCTCTGGCGACGCCGTCGCGGTCGAAGCAACTGTCGCTGCCAAGGTCGAAAGCAAGCCAGTGGCCAAGCCCGCACCGGCGCCTGTCAGCAAGCCTGCGCCTGCACCACGGGCGCCGGCCCCTGCGGCAGAAAAGCATGCCGTCAGCGAGGCAGAAACCACCGTGCGCGTCGACACCGCGCGCCTGGACGAGATCATGAACATGGTCGGCGAACTGGTGCTGGTGCGTAACCGCCTGGTGCGCCTGGGCCTGAACAGCGGCGACGAGGCCATGTCCAAGGCCGTGTCGAACCTCGACGTGGTCACCGCCGACCTGCAGACCGCAGTCATGAAGACCCGCATGCAGCCGATCAAGAAAGTCTTCGGCCGCTTCCCGCGCCTGGTTCGCGACCTGGCCCGCCAGCTCAAGAAAGAGATCAACCTGGAGCTGGTCGGTGAAGAGACCGACCTCGACAAGAACCTCGTCGAGGCCCTGGCCGACCCGTTGGTGCACTTGGTGCGCAATGCGGTCGACCATGGCGTGGAAATGCCCGACGAGCGTGAAGCGTCCGGCAAGGCGCGGACCGGCCGGGTGGTGTTGTCGGCCGAGCAGGAAGGCGACCATATCCTGCTGTCGATCTCCGATGACGGCAAGGGCATGGACCCCAACATCTTGCGCGCCAAGGCGGTGGAGAAGGGCCTGATGGACAAGGACGCCGCCGAGCGTCTGAGCGAGTCGGACTGCTACAACCTGATCTTCGCCCCGGGCTTCTCGACCAAGACCGAGATCTCCGACGTGTCCGGCCGTGGTGTCGGCATGGACGTGGTGAAGACCAAGATTTCCCAGCTCAATGGCTCGATCAACATCTACTCGGCCAAGGGCCAGGGCTCGAAGATCGTCATCAAGGTGCCGCTGACCCTGGCGATCATGCCGACCCTGATGGTGATGCTGGCCAACCAGGCCTTCGCCTTCCCGCTGGTCAACGTCAACGAGATCTTCCACCTCGACCTGTCGCGCACCAATGTGGTCGATGGCCAGGAAGTGGTGATCGTGCGCGACAAGGCGCTGCCACTGTTCTACCTCAAGCGCTGGCTGGTGCAGGGCCAGGTGCACGAAGAGCAGCATGAGGGCCACGTGGTGATCCTCTCGGTCGGTACCCAACGCATTGGCTTTGTCGTCGATCAACTGGTGGGCCAGGAAGAAGTGGTAATCAAGCCGCTGGGCAAGATGCTGCAGGGCACGCCGGGCATGTCCGGGGCCACTATCACCGGCGACGGTCGCATCGCGTTGATCCTCGACGTCCCGAGCATGCTCAAGCGTTACGCCGCGCGGCGTATTTGATTTCGGTGGCGCACCCTGGCGGGTTGCGCCGCCTAATGGAGTGTTTATGGCAGTCAAGGTCCTGGTGGTGGATGATTCCGGTTTCTTCCGCCGCCGCGTCTCGGAAATCCTCTCGGCGGACCCGACGATCCAGGTAGTGGGTACCGCGACCAATGGCAAGGAAGCAATCGACCAGGCGCTGGCGCTCAAGCCCGATGTCATCACCATGGACTACGAGATGCCCATGATGGACGGCATCACGGCGGTGCGGCACATCATGCAGCGCTGCCCGACGCCGGTACTGATGTTCTCTTCGCTGACCCACGAAGGCGCCCGGGTGACCCTGGACGCACTGGATGCCGGTGCGGTGGATTACCTGCCGAAGAACTTCGAGGACATCTCGCGCAACCCGGAGAAGGTCAAGCAACTGCTGTGCGAGAAGGTGCACACCCTGTCGCGCAGCAACCGCCGTTTCGGCAGCTACAGCCCCGCGCCAGCCGCCGCACCGGCCGCCAGCAGCGCTGCGCCAACCAGCAGCTTCGCCAGCCCCGCACCGGTGCGCACTGCCGCGCCGGTGCGTGCGGCGGCAGCGCCAGCGGCACATGCCCCGGCACCCAAGCGCAAACCCTACAAGCTGGTGGCCATCGGTACCTCCACGGGCGGCCCGGTGGCGCTGCAGCGGGTACTGACGCAACTGCCTGGCAACTTCCCGGCGCCCATCGTGCTGATCCAGCACATGCCGGCGGCCTTCACCAAGGCCTTTGCCGAGCGCCTGGACAAGCTGTGCAAGATCAGCGTGAAGGAAGCCGAGGACGGTGACGTGCTGCGCCCAGGCCTGGCGCTGCTGGCCCCAGGTGGCAAGCAGATGATGATCGATGGCCGCGGCACGGTGAAGATCCTGCCCGGCGACGAGCGCCTGAACTACAAACCGTGCGTGGACATCACCTTCGGCTCGGCGGCCAAGTCGTACGGCGACAAGGTGCTGTCGGTGGTGCTGACCGGCATGGGCGCCGATGGCCGTGAAGGCGCGCGCCTGCTCAAGCAGGGTGGCAGTACCGTGTGGGCCCAGGATGAAGCCAGCTGCGTGATCTATGGCATGCCCATGGCCATCGTCAAGGCCAACCTGGCCGACGCGGTGTACAGCCTGGACGAAATCGGCAAGCACCTGGTCGAGGCCTGCGTCTGATGGACGTGCTAAGCCTGATTGGCCTGATCCTGGCGTTCGTCGCGATTGTCGGCGGCAACTTCCTCGAAGGCGGGCATGTCGGCGCGCTGCTCAACGGCCCGGCGGGCTTGATCGTGTTGGGCGGTACCTTGGCGGCGGCCTTGCTGCAGTCGCCATTGCCGGCTTTCAAACGGGCCTTGCAGATCCTGCGCTGGATCCTCTTTCCACCGCGCGTCGACCTGGCCGGTGGTATCGACCGGGTGGTCAACTGGAGCCTGACGGCGCGCAAGGAAGGCCTGCTGGGCCTGGAAGGGGTGGCCGATGCCGAACCTGACCCGTATGCGCGCAAGGGCCTGCAGCTGTTGGTCGACGGCGCCGAGCCCGAAGCCATCCGCAGCATCCTTGAAGTCGACTTCCTGACCCAGGAGGGCCGTGACATCCAGGCTGCCAAGGTGTTCGAGAGCATGGGCGGCTATGCGCCAACCATCGGTATCATCGGTGCGGTCATGGGCCTGATCCACGTCATGGGCAACCTGGCCGACCCGTCGCAGCTGGGTAACGGCATCGCCGTGGCGTTCGTCGCCACCATCTACGGTGTGGCCAGCGCCAACCTGATCCTGTTGCCGATTGCCAACAAGCTCAAGGCCATCGTCATGCGCCAGTCGCGCTACCGCGAGATGCTGCTCGAAGGCCTGTTGTCGATTGCCGAGGGTGAGAATCCGCGCTCGATCGAACTGAAGCTGCAAGGCTTCATGGAGTAACCCATGCGTCGCCGTCGTCATACCGAGGAACACGAGAATCACGAACGCTGGCTGGTGTCGTACGCCGACTTCATTACCTTGCTGTTCGCGTTTTTCGTGGTCATGTACTCGATTTCCTCGATCAACGAGGGCAAGTACAAGGTCATCTCGCAGGCCTTGATCGGGGTGTTCAACGACCCTGAACGGAGCATGAAACCAATCCCGATCGGGGATGAGCAACCCCTGAGCGTGCGCCCGGCCGAGCCCTTGGTGAGGGAAAGCGAGCAGACCGAGGCGGGCCTTGCGCAAACCAATGTCGACCCGCTGAAGACCATCAGTGACGATGTGCGCGACGCCTTTGGCGACCTGATCAAGACCGACCAGATGACCGTGCGCGGCAATGAGCTGTGGATCGAAATCGAGCTCAACTCCTCGCTGCTGTTCGGCAGCGGCGATGCCATGCCCAGCGACAAGGCGTTCGCGATCATCGAGAAGGTGGCTAACATTCTCGAGCCGTTCGCCAACCCGGTGCATGTTGAAGGCTTTACCGACAACCTGCCGATTCGCACCGCGCAGTACCCGACCAACTGGGAGTTGTCCTCGGCACGGGCGGCCAGCATCGTCCGTTTGCTGGCCATGGAAGGGGTGAACCCGGCGCGCATGGCGTCGGTGGGCTATGGCGAGTACCAGCCGGTCGCCAGCAACGACAGCGCCGAAGGCCGTGCCCGCAACCGCCGCGTGGTACTGGTGATTTCCCGTAACCTCGAAGTGCGCCGCAGCCTGACCGGCTCTGGCAGCGCCCATGCCACGCCTGATGCTGCGTTGCGCCGGGCTGGCACACAAAGTGCACCGGCTACGCCAGCAATGGCGGCGGGGCAGTAACTCGTCAATTCTCCGTCACCGAATACCATACCGTTCCCGGCAGGGCAGGCGGCCACACCGGGAGGAAGCAACGAACGATGAGAGTCTGGGCAGTAGCCAATCAAAAAGGTGGCGTCGGCAAGACCACCACGACCATCGCCCTGGCTGGGCTGCTGGCTGAGGCGGGCAAGCGCGTGGTCGTCGTCGACCTCGATCCGCACGGTTCGATGACCAGTTACTTCGGGCACAACCCCGATGCGCTGGAGCACA
Source organism: Pseudomonas sp. NFX1 (assembly GCF_051123555.1). Lineage (NCBI taxonomy): Bacteria > Pseudomonadati > Pseudomonadota > Gammaproteobacteria > Pseudomonadales > Pseudomonadaceae > Pseudomonas > Pseudomonas sp. NFX1. The sequence goes on from NZ_CP169366.1 coordinate 384,067, forward strand.
GCTGCTATGACCTGTTCCTGCATCAGGGCAGCGTGCCCGAGGGTTTGCCTGGGCAGCTGCTGCTGCCGACCAGCGATGAGCGTATCTCGCTGCTGCCTTCGAGCACCGCGCTGGCGGTGCTGGAGCGCCAGTCGCCGGGCAAGAACGGCCTGGGCCTGGTGATCGCCAAGAGTCTGGCGCAGTTGTGGCAGGACTTCGACTTCGCGTTGATCGACAGCCCGCCCTTGCTGGGCGTGCTGATGGTCAATGCCCTGGCCGCGAGCCAGCAGCTGGTGATCCCGGTACAGACCGAGTTCCTGGCGGTGAAGGGCCTGGAGCGCATGGTCGGGACCTTGGCCATGGTCAACCGTTCGCGTAAACAGGCCTTGCCTTACCAGATCGTGCCGACCCTGTTCGACCGCCGTACCCAGGCTTCCCTGGGCACGCTCAAACTGTTGCGCGACACCTATGAGCAGAATGTCTGGCAGGGTTACATCCCGGTCGATACCCGCTTGCGCGATGCCAGCCGCAAGGGCGTCACGCCGTCGCAGTTCGATGGCAAGAGCCGTGGCCTGATTGCCTACCGGGCGCTGCTCAAGCACTTGCTCACTTACAAAAACGCAGTGCAGGTGGCCTGATGACCCAGACCCGGCAAACCGGCACGCGGCCGCAGATGGCCCTGCAATCCTACCTCGATGGCCTGTTGCAGGAGGCCACCGAGGCCGACGAGCTGATCGAGCCGCCGGCAGACGTCGCCGATACGGTGCGCGAGGAACAGGCACCTGAAGCACGCCAGCCCGCCCAGCCCGCCGCTGTCGCGCCGCGGCCCTTTGCCGAGCCGCGGCTGAAGGTGTTGCCCAGCGTGCTGCCGGTGGAAGAACCGGTGGTCACGGTAGTCGAGAGCGAAGTGCTGGCCGAGGCCAGAATCCCGGTCCTGACCGAAGAACAGACCGTGGAACCGGCAGTGCCGTTGGTGGATGTGCACCTGCCCGCGCCGAACCTGCCGGTGCCCCCGGCAAGTATCGACGGCCGCCCGGCCTGGGCTGCGGAGCCGTTCGAGTGCCTGCTGTTCGATGTCGCCGGCTTGACCCTGGCGGTGCCCTTGGTATGCCTGGGCTCGATTTACAACCTGGCCGGTCAGGAACTGACGCCGCTGTTCGGCCAACCTGACTGGTTTCTCGGCATCCTGACCTGCCAGGCCGGCAACCTCAAAGTCCTCGACACCGCGCGCTGGGTGATGCCCGACCGCTACCGTGACGACTTCCGCCAGGGCCTGCAGTATGTGATTTCCGTGCAGGGCTACGAATGGGGGCTGGCCGTGCACCAGGTCAGCCGCTCGTTGCGCCTGGACCCGTCCGAGATCAAGTGGCGCAGCCAGCGTGGCCAACGCCCGTGGCTGGCCGGCACGGTGATCGAACACATGTGTGCCCTGCTCGACGTCGCCGAACTGGCCGAGCTGATCGCCAGTGGCGCGGTCAAGCAGATGCACGCCAAACACAAATGACACCGCACACACCGCCTATGGCGGACTTTAAGGGGTAGGGGAATGAAAAAGTCGTCTGCACAAGGTTCCGAAGATCCGATTCTGCAGTGGGTAACCTTCCGTCTGGACAATGAATCCTACGGGATCAATGTCATGCAGGTGCAGGAAGTGCTGCGCTACACCGAGATCGCCCCGGTACCGGGCGCACCGAGCTACGTGCTGGGCATCATCAACCTGCGCGGCAACGTGGTGACGGTGATCGACACCCGTCAGCGTTTTGGCCTGATGCCGACCGAGGTGACCGACAACACCCGTATCGTCATCATCGAGGCGGACAAGCAAGTGGTCGGCATCCTGGTCGACAGCGTCGCCGAGGTGGTCTACCTGCGTCAGTCCGAGATCGAGACGGCGCCGAACGTGGGTAACGAAGAGTCGGCCAAGTTCATCCAGGGCGTGTGCAACAAGAACGGCGAACTGCTGATCCTGGTCGAGCTGGACAAGATGATGACCGAGGAAGAGTGGTCCGAGCTTGAGAACATCTGAGTTGATCTTCGAGGTTGCTGTCATCTTCCTGGCGCTGCTGTGGGCGCTGAGCTTGTGGATGTTCCTCAACCACAGCAAGCGCCAGCGCGAGCTGGCCGCGCAACAGGCCGAGGGCGATGCCCTGCGCGATCAACGCATCAAAGACCTGAGCAAGCGCCTGGACGACTACCAGAATGGTACGGTGCGCATGGGGGAGGCCATCCATGACCTGCGCGAAACCTTGGCCACCCTGCCTGACCGGCTGGAGCGGCTGGAACAGCGCGACCCCAGCAGCGTCACCTTCAGCCAGGCGGCCAAGCTGGTCGGCATGGGCGCGAGCGTGTCGGAACTGACCGAAACCTGCGGCCTGACCCGGGCCGAGGCGGAGTTGATGAGCAAGCTGCACCGCAGCGAGTGATGCAGCGCTTCACCGCCTTGCTCAAGGGAGGTTCACGGGGCTAGCCAGCTATGGGCGTGACCCATTTTGGCTACCTGGTCCAGCGGTATCTGGTCACGGATGACCCGATGCAAGTTACTCAACTCAAGGGTCGCATGCAGGTCGTACAGCGGCGACACCAGCAGGGTGCAGAGTTCGCGCAGTTGCTTGAGCCAGGGCAGGCGCTCGTCGATCACATGGTTGAGCACACCTGGGCCTGTCAACAGGTTGAGCCGCCGCGCGTAGGCCTGAAAGGGCAGCGGCGCCTGGCGTGGGTCTGGGCGGCTGTTGTAGAAGTCGGGTTCCAGCTGATAGCGGCGCACGATTTCGTCCGATATCGCGTCCAGTGTTGGGTTGCCTGGGTGGCTGCCAATGATGCTGCTGTTGAACTGGATGTACATGCCCAATGGGTCATTGGAAACCGGCGGTGACAACAACAGCCCATCCGGGGTGGTCTGCAATTCCAGCCTGGCCAGCGGCGCTGTATCCGCCACGCTGCTGGCGGCCAGCAGGCGGTCATCGGCATCCAGATACAGGCCGCCGTAGTGTTCGAGCAGTCGGTAGCGCAGGATGTCGCAGGCTGAAGCAAAGTTGCTCCCCTGGCCATGATTGCCCTCGATCGCGGCGCGGTACTGCGGGAAATAGGGCGACTGGCTGAAATCCTGGTAAAACCCTTGGTCTTCGAGCGGCAAGAGCATGGCATTTTCGGCTCGTGCGCGCAGCGTTCCAAGATTCTGCAGGTAGGCCACTTCGTTCTGTCGCGACAACAGGATCCGGAATTGATAATCGCTGTTGCCTATCACCTGCGCGTTATGCACCAGCGCCTCGAGGAATTCGCCTTGCAGGACCTTGTCACCCAGCCAGACACTAGTGACTACCTTGGGAATCGCCGAACGCTGTAGTGCAGCGTAAGGTTCGTAGTCGATCGGCAGCTCAAGATCGATACCCAAGGTGCGCAGCGTCGCCATTCGTTGGGGGTGGGTGGCCCTGCGCGGCTGCAGGGAGCGCACCAGGGCAGCGTCACCTTCGGCGGCGCGCACCCACCGGGGTGGGCTGACCATTTGCGTATCCCGCGTGCGGATGAAACTGTCGCTGACGAACTCATATTCGACCCATTCATTGACGATGCCCCGTGGCGTATCAAGCCTGGCGATGAAATGGTGTTGCAGCTTTTCGTCGACCGTGGTCACCACCGCGGCGTCCGGCGTCGGCGAGATGACGGCTTGCTCGCGGAAGGCCAGTTCGGCTGGCTCCAGCTCCAGGCTCTCCAGCACGGGCGTCACGCCCTGGCGGTCGTTGAGCAAGTTGACCAAGCGTTCGGGGCGCAAGAAACCGCGGCGGGTAGAGCGGAACAGCTCGGCGAATCTGACGACCCCATCCCCCCCGACGGGCACTGCGTTCAACAGGCCGTACGTTTGATCCGCCACGCCTTGCGCCTTTGCCTCCAGGGTCTTGCCATGCAGGGTGGCATCCAGGCCAAGGCCAAATTGTGTGAGGCCGCCAACCACCAACAGCGGCGTCAGCTCGGGGAGCACCACCACCAGGGGCAGTAGCAAGTGGGTGGCAAGGGTGAGGTAGCTGGCCCACCTGGCCTTGTCGATGGCATTGTTGCTGGTGATCTGGTTGTCGGCATCGGTGTAGGAGCGGCGCATCTGCATCAGCGTCAGGTACTCGAACAGCTCGCCTGTGATGGTGCTGTCGTATTTGTCCGGACGATAATTGATGACGTGTTGCGGATCCCAGAAGCCGCTGGTGGCAAAACCTGGATGATCATTGCTCAGGCGGTGCGCCTTGGGGTACAGCCCAAGGCCCTGCAGTGCGGTGCGCAGGCCGCTGAATTCGAGGCCGTCGGGCCAGTCGGTACGGGCAAAACAGGCCATCAGCGCATCGCGCGTAGGGGGGCTTTGGCATTGCCTGGCCAGCCAGCTCTTCATCGTCTGCTGGTCGGCGAATTCGTGCAGCGGCGATGCATTGCCTGGGATGTACAGTACGACCAACGGCAGGCTTGTGTGTTGGAGCTGCACGATGCTGGTGGAGAGATAACCATAGATATTGAGCATGCTAGCGTGGTGGTTCTTTTCTGCCAGCAGCCCTGCTGCTTCCCATATCAGCTTGCGTGCTGCGCTGGACAGGCTGTTGTCCAGCACTTGCTTGTTGCAGGCGGCGATGAAGGCAATCTTGATGGCCCGTCGATATTGCTCCTTACGTTTGGCCCAGAAGTCATCCAGGCAGGTTTTGTAACTGTTGTGAAAATGCAGGCTCCACAGGTAACTCTGGAATGCTTCGGCACGGATCGGCAGGCGGTTGTCCGGTGCGTAGCGGCTGGGCTCCATGCGTCGGTACAGGCCGTTGAAAACAAGATAGGGCGAGGCATTGGAGAAAATGCTCAGCGGTGCCAGACGCTTGACCAAGGACACTTGCCCGGCGGGCTCGAGCCCAGCCCAGTCGCCGTAATGAAAGCCGCCATAGCCAGTCGCGGGTTCGCCTTGCCAGTTGGCCAGCAATGCTTCGACCAGGTTCATTCTTTGGCTAATCACCGCAGGGTTGGCAAGGGTCTCGTCGCCCTCGGTAAGAGGCGCGGCCTGGTAGTGAAGGGTCACCACGTCGATCAGCAGGGGCGAATCCGTGATGCCGCGTTGGCCCAGCCAGGTGGTCAGCAGCTCCATGGCCAGGGTGTCGGGGCGAGGGAAGTCCTGCAGTGCCTGGCGTACCATGCCGAGGTTGCAAGGAGGGATGGCGTGCATGCGGTGCTCCTGGGGTAGATGAGAAGCGCAGGATGACGAAGGGTTGTTCATGCAGGTGTTAGATAGTGCTGCGCCAGACGCCGTGAGGCAGTCGCATCGCTCCCCTCCTGGCGCATGGCTTTCAGGTGGTGTACCAGGAGTGAGTAGCACCGACCTTGGCGAAGCGGTTCAATGGCGTCATTTTGAGCAGGGCTTGGTAAGCGCCATCCACGTCGATGAATTGCGCCAGTTTCAGTTTTGGCACATTGGCAAGGTTTAGCAGCTGCCGCAGTTGGTACAACTCGGGCAGTCGACTGTCGATCACATCGGTCAGCAGCCTTGGCCCCGTCAGGTAGCTCAGCCGTTTGCAGTAGCGGTCGAACGCGGCAGGGTCCTGCTTGAAATTGGGTTTGCTCCAGTAGAAATCGTTGTTTTCCAGGTACCGTTGGTGCATCAATTCGGAGATGGCGTCGAGTGTCGGGTTACCCGGATGGCTGCCAATCATGCTGTTGTTGAAGTCGCAGCGCATGCCCAGTTGCTCATTGGCCATGGGCGGCTGCAGCACCAGCCCTTGGGGGGTAGCAGCCAGTTCAACCTCGCTGATCGGTTCACCGGGCGGGCCCGTGGGCGTGCCATCAGCCCTCATGGGTGGGGTGCCGGGGGCCAGCAGGACATCATCGATATCCATGTAGAAACCGCCTTCATGGTGCAGCAGCCGATAGCGCAGCACGTCGGAAGCAGACGCATAGTTGCGGCCCACCCCACCATTACCTTGCAGCGCGTCCTCGTATTGACGGAAAGATTTGCTCTCGCGGAATGTGGCGAAAAAAGGCTGTTCCTCCAATGGCAATACCTGCAAGCCAGGCACTTGTTCGGTCAGCCGGGCCAGGTTCTCGGTGTAGACCTGGGGCTCGCTGTTGGAAAGGTACAGCCGAAATTCGAAACCGGTGCCAGCCAGGCGCTGCGCGTTGTGGTCCAGATTGGCGATGAGGTCGGCGTTGATGTGTTGGTCTCCCACCCAGATGCAGGCAATCTTTTTCGGTAGCGGGGCCAGGGATTCAGGGGGTAACGAAGACAGCTCGAACGGTAACTTCAGGTCTACCCCCAGTGCACGCAGGCTGTTCATGCGCATGGTGTCGGTAACGTGCCGTGTGCGGGGGTCGATCTGGACCAGGTCCCTGCTGCCCGAGCGGGCAATGAAGTAGTCCGGATCGACCTCGTTGATGTTGCCCACTAGAATGAACGCATCGTGCTCCATGTCGTAGAGCACGTCGGCGTTATAACCGAAAAGGTTGGCCTGGAGCAGGTCACGGCTACCGTCGAAGCGCGGCACTCGGATGACAGAGTTGACGATGGCAGGGTCGCCGCCGGGCACCGCTGGCACGCTATCGGTCAGGTGGAAGTACGCCGCCACATCGATGTCAGGCAGCCTGGGTGGGTCGATCGGACTCAGCGGGTAACCCCACTGATCGTTCACCAGGCGGGGGAATACGAAGTTCCGGCTTTTGGTGCGAAACAGTGCCGGCACTTCGGTCAGCCCGGATGCCAACAGGGGTACAGCGTTGAAGGCGCCGAATTCCGCTGTAGCGACGCCATCGGCTTTTGCTTGCAGGCTCTTGCCGTTGATTGCCTGACTCACCCCCTCGCCGAACAAGGCGACCCCACCGAGCGCGAAGAGTGGCGCTAGCTCCGGCACCACCAGCGCCAACGGGGCCAACAGGTTCAGCGCGCTGACAAGGTAGCCGCGCCACTTGGCCTCGGTCACATCGCTGTTGCGGGTAATGAGAAAGTCCCCGTCCTGGTAGCAGCGCTCGCGTTGACGGTTGCTCAGAGCCAGGAACAGGTCATCGTGCAAGGGGGGGCTGTACTTGCTCGCGCGGTAGTTGACGTACTGCCTGGGTGGCCAGGTGCCGTCAGTGGTGAACCCTGAGCGATCGGGCGATAGGCGATGTACCTTGGGGTAAACCCCCAAGCCTTCCAAGGCGCTGTCCAGGCCGCTGAAATCCAGGCCGTCCGGCAGGTCGGCCAGGGCAAAATGCTGGCGCAGCAGTTGACGTTTTTCGCCACTTTGGCATTGCTGGCCGACCCAGTCCTGCAGGGCGCCGTGGGTGGCAAACTCATGCAAGGGTGAACTGTTGCCAGGGAAATACAGCAGCGTCAAGTCACTGCCTTTGGCGCGGATGCACAGCAGGTCGGTGGCGGCATAGCCATAGATGTTCAGGGCTCTGACACGTAGTTCCTGGGTTGGCTGCATGAGCCCGGCCGCCTGCCAGGCGAGCTTGCGCCCGGCGTCGCTCAGGCTGCCTTCCTCGACTTGTTTGTTGCAGGCGCTGATGAAGTTGATCTTGGCCGCCAGACGATGATCTTGCAGGTAGTGCGCCCAGTAGTCATCGAGGAGGGCCTTGTAGCGGTCATGGAAGTCCATGTGCCAGATGAACGTCTGCAGCGCTTCGGCGTGCACGGGTATGTGCGTGGTCGCATCGAAGCGAGGCGGGTCGGTCCTGCGAAACAGGCCATTGAACACCGAAAATCCCGCGCTGTTGTCCAGCAGGCCTGGTTTTGGCAGGCACTGGACGATGTTCACCGGGCCTTCGGGGAAGGTTCCGGCCCAAGGCTCCGAGAACAGCGCGCCAATCAGGTTGCGGTTGGATTCGCCTTGCCAGTCCGACAATACCGCCATGGTGAGGGACATTCGCTCTGCGATGACAGCTTGATGCCCGCGGTAATGCAGGGTCACGACGTCGGTTTGGTCAGGGTCCAGGGTTATTCCCTGGCTTTGGTACCAGTCGCGGATGGCACGCGATGCTTCCTGGTCGGGGCGGGGGAAATGCTTTAGATGGTCGCGAACGTACTGGGTGCCCGCAGCACTCACAAAGGGTATCGACATGGTAGGAACCTGTGATCGGCAAGGTGGAACCCAAGGGTCTTGCAGGCACAGGGGGGCAGGGTGGTAGATACTGCAGCGGCTGTTACGGCCGGCGTTACTCGATGCTGTTGCCAAACGGCAGGCGCGCGGGGTCGGGGGTGATGTCCCGTTCGCCAGCCGCTGCGTCGTTGAAGCCGACGGGCACCTTGCCACGCAGTTGCCAGGCAAAGGCAATGATTTCGGCAATGGTCAGGTACAGCGCCTCGGGTATCTGGTCGCCCAGCTCCAGCCGTGCCAGCAGGCGCACCAGCTCGGCGTTTTCGTAGATCGGCACCTCGTGTTCGCGGGCCAGGGCCAGAATCGCCTCGGCCAGGGCATCGTCGCCCTTGGCGCTGAGGGTGGGGGCCTGCTGGCCGTCGTAGCTCAGGGCAATGGCCTGGCGCGGTGTTTTGCCACTCATGCGTTTTCGTCCACCCAGCGTTGTTCGACTCGCGTGCGGGGGCCTTGGGGTGGGGTGCCGGGGTGGCATTCCAGGTCGCCGACGTCCAGGCCCCTGGCCAGCAGGCGCTCGCGCAGGGTGCCGAGCTGGCTGTCGATCAGCCGCGCGGTCTGTTCCCGCTCCGCCCACAGTTGCCCGTTCAGGCGGCCCTGGCTCAGTTGTGCCTGCACTTGCAAAGGGCCAAGCGGAGCGAGGTCGAAGGCCAACTCGATACGCCACAGCGCTTGTAGCGGGTCTTGCTCTTGGTGCTGGCGGTCAGCTTGCTGTTGCGGCGTTTCTTCGCGTTGCAGCTTGACTTGCAGCGGGATGAATTCCTGGCCATGGCGGATCGGCACTTCAGTCTGCCAGGTGGTCTGCAGGTTGCCGTTTTCAAGGTTGCCGCTCTGTTGCAGGCTGCTCATGGCATGGCTCTGCAGGCGTGAAACGGCCGCAGCAGCCAGGCGCAACAATTGTTGCAGGTCGCCTTCGTCTTCCATGGCCTTGAGTAGCCGCGAAGGCAGCGGAAACGCCCCTGGTTGCGGTTTCGGGCTGACCCGGTCGAGCATGCCCAAGGCGCCACGGGCGAGGGCCGGCAGGGTCAGGGCCAAGGTGCTTGGCATCAGGGCCGGTGCCCCGGGCGCGGTGACCGAGGCCTGGGTGATCAACCTGAGCAGATGGGCCTTGAGGTCGGTGGCCACGCTGGCTGGGAAGCCGCCCAGCAGCTTCGCTTCGAGGAAGGTACCGCTGTTGTTCAGGGCCTGGGCGACGGCTTTGGCATCGCCGAGCTGGCGCACGTCCGGCAACCCCGCCAGCAAACGCTCGGCACTGCTGCGCAGGCTACCGTCGGCGCCGGGGTCGCGGGCGACCTGCTGCAATGCACTGAGCAGGCCGGTTAACGAGGCTTGGCGATTTTGCTGGGTGAGCAGTTGCTGGGCGATGCTGAGCTGGTCTTGCCGGCCGCTGAGCGGTACGAATTGCAGCGACTGGTCGCCTTGCACCCGCGCGCTGAGCAGGCTGCCTACGGGCAGCGGGCGCGGGCTGTCGATGGTCAGGGTGGCACCGGCCTGCGCGCTGTTGAGCAGGCTCACCAGTGCCCGGTAACCGGCCGCCTGGCCAGGCGCTTGTAGGATGGGCTGGTTGGTCAGGACCTTGCCCTGCAACAGGGTGCCTACCGGTACTTTGGCCGTGTCCAGGCGGGTGAGGGTGGCGATGTTGCTGGCGCTGGCCTGTTGCAGCATGATCGCCAGGCGATTGCCCTCGGTCTGGCTGACGGTGACTTGGCTGCCGGGGGGTAGCGGCTGGCTGGCGCTGGCCTGCAATTGGGTCTGGGCGCCGTTGGCCTGGATCAGCCGCAGCACGACCTGGAATTCCCGGCCCAGCTGGCGTAGCGACACGACCTCGGCTTGCGCCGTTTCGCCGGGGGCGATCAAGCCGGGCTGTGCTTGGGTCAGGCGCAGCAGTTCGCCTGTCATGCCCGCCTTGATGGCCTGGGCGCTGATCGCGGTTTGTGCGCCGAGACTATTGATTTCAGTCATGATTGTATACAACCTGTCGAACCCGCCTCTTGGCAGCGAGGCCGTGCATGTAATAATGCCGCCCGCCCGCCACTGCCAGTATAACGGCAGCGAGGGGGGCGACTTGAGCCGTAAACTGGATAAGGCGAAACCGTGACCCTTCATCTCCAAGCCGCAGGCCTGGCCTGCGAGCGCGACTGGCGCCTGCTGTTCGAGCAGCTCGATTTCGAGCTGCGGCCCGGCGACATGCTGCAGATCAGCGGCCCCAACGGCAGCGGCAAGACCAGCTTGCTACGCCTGTTGGCCGGGTTGATGCAGCCGACCGCCGGGCAGATCCTGCTGGGCGGCAAGCCGCTGGCCAACCAGCGCCATGCCTTGGCCAGCATCCTGCTGTGGATCGGCCACGCTGCGGGCATCAAGGACCTGCTCACCGCCGAAGAGAACCTCACCTGGCTCTGTGCCCTGCATCAGCCCGCCAGCGCCGAGCGCATCTGGGCGGCGCTGGCGGCGGTCGGCCTGCGCGGCTTCGAAGACGTGCCTTGCCATACCTTGTCGGCTGGCCAGCAGCGCCGTGTGGCCCTGGCCCGGCTGTACCTGGACAGCCCGCCTTTGTGGATTCTCGACGAACCGTTCACCGCCCTCGACAAACAAGGTGTGGCGCAGCTCGAAGCGCACCTGGCGGCGCATTGCGAGCAGGGTGGCACGGTGGTGCTGACCACCCACCACAGCCTTGACCGCAAGCCGTCGGGCTACCGTGAACTGAACCTGGGGCAATGGGCGGCATGAGCGTATTCATCCTGTTGCTGCGCCGCGAAGCGCGTCTGTTGTTCCGCCGCCCCGCAGAACTGGCCAACCCACTGGTGTTCTTCGCCATCGTGGTTGCCCTGTTCCCGCTGGCAGTCGGCCCTGAAAGCCAATTGTTGCAAACCTTGTCACCTGGCCTGGTGTGGGTCGCGGCCTTGCTGGCCGTGCTGTTATCGCTGGACGGCCTGTTCCGCAGCGATTTCGAGGACGGCTCGCTGGAGCAGTGGGTGCTGTCGCCCCACCCGCTGGCGCTGCTGGTGCTGGCCAAGGTGCTGGCGCACTGGATCTTTTCCGGCCTGGCGCTGGTATTGTTGGCGCCACTGCTGGCGCTGATGCTGGGGTTGCCCAGCCATTGCCTGCCGGTGCTGCTCGCTTCCTTGCTGCTGGGCACGCCGGTGCTGAGCCTGTTGGGTGCAGTGGGTGCGGCGCTGACGGTCGGCCTCAAACGTGGCGGGTTGCTGCTGGCGTTGCTGATTCTGCCGTTGTATATCCCTGTATTGATCCTGGGCAGTGGTGCGTTGCAGGCGGCGTTGCAGAATATGCCCGCCACTGGCCACCTGCTCTGGCTTGCCAGCCTCACGGCCCTGGCGGTGACACTGGCACCCTTTGCGATAGCGGCCGGCCTGAAGATCAGCGTCGGCGAATAACGAGTCCTGGGCTCTCAAGCCCGGCTAATACCCTGGATGTACCCTGATGAAAATGAGTTGGACGTGGTTCCACAAACTCGGTTCTCCCAAATGGTTCTATGCCATCAGCGGCCGCATGCTGCCATGGCTGACCGTCTGCGCCATCGTGCTGTTGCTGGTGGGCGTCACCTGGGGCCTGGCGTTCGCGCCCCAGGATTACCAGCAGGGCAACAGTTTCCGCATCATCTACATCCATGTGCCGGCGGCGATGCTGGCGCAATCGTGCTACGTGCTGCTGGCGGTGGCCGGGGTGGTGGGGCTGGTGTGGAAGATGAAACTGGCCGACGTCGCCCTGCAATGCGCCGCGCCCATCGGCGCCTGGATGACCGCCGTGGCGCTGGTCACCGGCGCCATCTGGGGCAAGCCGACCTGGGGTAGCTGGTGGGTGTGGGATGCGCGGCTGACGTCGATGCTGATCTTGCTGTTCTTGTACTTCGGCATTATTGCGCTGGGCCAGGCAATCAGTAATCGTGACAGCGCGGCCAAGGCCTGCGCGGTGCTGGCCATCGTCGGGGTGATCAACATACCGATCATCAAGTATTCGGTGGAGTGGTGGAACACCCTGCATCAGGGCGCCACCTTCACCCTCACCGAAAAACCTGCGATGCCCGCCGAGATGTGGCTGCCGCTGCTGTGCACGGCACTGGGCTTCTACTGCTTCTTCGGCGTGGTGCTGTTGTTGCGCATGCGCCTTGAGGTGCTCAAGCGCGAGGCACGCGCCAGTTGGGTCAAGGAGGAAGTGTTGAACAGCCTGGGGCGGAGGGCCGCGCAATGAGTTTTGCCTCGTTCGGTGATTTCCTCGCCATGGGCCACCACGGCCTGTACGTGTGGACGGCCTATGGCATTTGCCTGGCGGTACTGGCGCTGAATGTCGCCACCCCACTGCTGGCCCGCCGTCGCTACCTGCAAGATGAGGCGCGCCGCTTGCGCCGGGAGAACAACCAGTGAATCCGCAGCGCAAGAAACGCCTGTTGCTCATCGCCGGCCTGCTGGTCGGTGTCGGGATTGCCGTCGGCTTTGCCCTGAGCGCATTGCAGCAGAACATCAACCTGTTCTACACGCCAACCCAGATCGCCAATGGCGAAGCCCCCCTGGATACCCGTATTCGGGCTGGCGGCATGGTCGAAAAAGGTTCGGTGCAGCGCTCGGCTGACTCGCTCGACGTGCGCTTCGTGGTCACTGACTTCAACAAGTCGGTGCCGATCACCTACCGCGGCATCCTCCCCGACCTGTTCCGTGAAGGACAGGGCATCGTTGCCCTGGGCAAGCTCAATGGTGAAGGTGTGGTGGTGGCCGATGAAGTGCTGGCCAAGCACGACGAGAAGTACATGCCGCCCGAGGTCACCAAGGCCTTGAAGGAAAGCGGCCAGGCCGCTGCGGGCGCGGAGGCCAAGCCATGAACGCGGCGCTGGTGATTCCCGAACTCGGCCAGTTGGCGATGATCCTGGCCATCTGTTTTGCCGCCGTGCAGGCCAGCGTGCCGCTGCTCGGCGCGTGGCGCGGTGACAGCCTGTGGATGAGCCTGGCGCGGCCGGCGGCCTGGGGGCAATTTGCCTTCCTCAGCTTTGCCTTCGCCTGCCTCACCCATGCCTTCATGACCGACAACTTCTCGGTTGCCTATGTGGCCAGCAACTCCAACAGCGCCTTGCCCTGGTACTTCAAGTTCAGTGCCGTGTGGGGCGCGCACGAGGGCTCGCTGCTGCTCTGGGCGTTGATCCTGGGGGGCTGGACCTTCGCCGTGTCGGTGTTCTCGCGCCAGCTGCCGCAAGTGATGCTGGCCCGTGTGCTGGCGGTGATGGGCATGATCAGCGTGGGCTTCCTGAGCTTCCTGATCATCACCTCCAACCCGTTCCAGCGCCTGCTGCCGCAAGTGCCGACCGACGGTCGCGACCTCAATCCGCTGCTGCAGGACATCGGCCTGATCGTCCACCCGCCGATGCTGTACATGGGCTATGTCGGTTTTTCGGTGGCTTTCGCCTTCGCCATCGCCGCCTTGCTCGGCGGGCGCCTTGACGCGGCCTGGGCGCGCTGGTCGCGGCCGTGGACCATTGTCGCCTGGGCCTTCCTCGGTGTGGGCATCACCCTGGGCTCCTGGTGGGCTTACTACGAGCTGGGCTGGGGTGGCTGGTGGTTCTGGGACCCGGTGGAAAACGCCTCGTTCATGCCTTGGCTGGTGGGCACGGCATTGATCCACTCGCTGGCGGTGACCGAGAAACGCGGGGTGTTCAAGAGCTGGACCGTGCTGTTGGCGATCGCAGCCTTCTCGTTGAGCCTGTTGGGCACCTTCCTGGTGCGATCCGGGGTGCTGACCTCGGTGCATGCGTTCGCCGCCGACCCGTCACGCGGCGTGTTCATCCTGATCTTCCTGCTGTTTGTGGTGGGCGGCTCGCTGACCCTGTTCGCCCTGCGCGCGCCGGTGGTCAAGAGCCAGGTCGGCTTTGCCCTGTGGTCGCGCGAGACGCTGTTGCTGGCCAACAACCTGGTGCTGGTGGTGGCGGCGTCGATGATTCTGCTCGGCACCCTGTACCCGCTGGTGCTCGATGCCCTGACCGGGGCCAAGCTGTCGGTCGGCCCGCCGTACTTCGATGCGTTGTTCCTGCCGCTGATGGCACTGTTGATGGTCGTGCTCGGCTTCGGTGTGGTGGTGCGCTGGAAGGACACCCCCGGCAAGTGGCTGGCGAGCATGATGACCCCGGTGCTGATCGGCAGTGCGGTACTGGCCCCGGTCGCCGGTTTTATCGTCGACGACTTCGACTGGCCCACGCTGACCGCCTTTGCCCTCGCGGCCTGGGTGGTGCTCAGCGGGCTGCGTGATGTGCTCGAAAAAACCCGTCACAAGGGCCTGGCCAAGGGCATGCGCGGCCTCACCCGCAGCTACTGGGGCATGCAGCTGGCGCACTTTGGCCTGGCAGTGTGCGCACTGGGCGTGGTGCTGTCGAGCAACAACAGTGCCGAGCGCGACCTGCGCATGGCGCCGGGTGAAAGTGTCGAGCTGGGTGGTTATCACTTCCTGTTCCAGGGCGCCAAGCACTTCGAGGGGCCGAACTTCATCTCCGACAAAGGCACCGTGGTGGTGTCCCGCGATGGCCGTGAAGTGACCACGCTGCACCCCGAGAAGCGGCTGTACACCGTGCAGCAGTCGATGATGACCGAAGCTGGCATCGACGCAGGCTTCACCCGCGACCTGTACGTCGCCCTGGGCGAGCCGCTGGAAAACGGTGCCTGGGCGGTGCGCGTGCATATCAAGCCATACGTCCGCTGGATCTGGCTGGGCGGTCTGCTGACCGGCCTGGGCGGGTTGCTGGCGGCCCTCGACCGGCGTTACCGCGTCAAGGTCAAGACCCGGGTGCGTGATGTCCTGGGCGTGTCTGGAGCAGCTGCATGAAGCGTTGGATCATGGTGGTGCCACTGGCGGTGTTTCTGCTGGTGGCGGTTTTCCTTTACAAGGGGCTGTTCCTCAAGCCCGACGAGCTGCCCTCGGCGATGATCGGCAAGCCCTTCCCGGCGTTTGCCCTGGCCTCGGTGCAGGGTGACCGCAACCTGACCCAGGCCGACCTGCTGGGCCGCCCGGCGTTGGTCAATGTGTGGGGCACCTGGTGCCCGTCGTGCAAGGTCGAGCACCCGTACCTGAACCAGCTGGCCGAGCAAGGCGTGGTGATTCATGGGGTCAACTACAAGGACGACAATGGCGCCGCGTTGAAGTGGTTGGCCGAATACCACAACCCGTACCAGCTGGACATCCGCGACGAGCAGGGCACCCTGGGCCTGGACCTGGGCGTGTATGGCGCGCCGGAAACCTTCCTGATCGACGCCAAGGGCATCATCCGCTACAAGCACGTGGGTATCGTCGATGCCAGCGTCTGGCGCGAACAGCTGGCGCCGCTGTACCAGGGCCTGGTCGATGAGGCCAAGCCATGAGGCGGGGGCTGGCAGCCGTGGTGCTGGGGTTGGCCCTTGGCCTGGGCCTGGCCGGTGTGGCCAGGGCGGCCATCGATACCTACCAGTTTCGCGACGACGCCGAACGTGAGCGTTATCAGCAACTGACCAAGGAACTGCGCTGCCCCAAGTGCCAGAACCAGGACATCGCCGACTCCAACGCGCCGATTGCCGCCGACCTGCGCCGCGAGATCTTCCGCATGCTGGGCGAAGGCAAGAACAACGCGCAGATCGTCGACTTCATGGTCGACCGCTACGGCGATTTCGTGCGGTACAAGCCGGCGCTCAGCGCGCGTACCTGGCTGTTGTGGTTCGGCCCGGGGGTCTTGCTGGCCGGCGGCTTCGTGGTGCTGGTGGTGATTGTGCGTCGCCGCCGCGCCACGGTGGCCCACGGTGCCAATGAGCTGTCCGTCGAAGAACGCGAACGTCTCGCCAAACTGCTGGAAAAAGAACAGACCCATGATTGAATTCTGGCTTAGCGCGGGCCTCCTGCTGCTCGCTGCCCTCAGCTTTCTGCTGATCCCGATCCTGCGTGGCCGTCGCCGTCAGCAAGAGGAAGACCGCACCGCCCTGAACGTTGCCCTGTACCAGGAACGCGTTGCCGAACTGGCGGCCCAGCAGGCCGCTGGCGTGCTCGACGAGGCGCAGCTGGCCAAGGGCCGTGACGAGGCGGCCCGCGAGCTGCTGGCCGACACCGAAGGCAGCGAGCCCCCACGCCAGGGCCATCTGGGTAAAACCCTGCCGCTGTTGGCGGCGGTGCTGGTGCCGCTGATGGCCTTGGGGCTGTACCTGCATTTTGGCGCGGCCGACAAGGTTGAGCTGACCCAGGAGTTTGCCCAGGCGCCGAAGACCATGGAGGAGATGACCACACGCCTTGAACGGGTCGTGAAGGCCCAGCCAGATTCGGCCGAGGCCCTGTATTTCCTGGGCCGTGCCTACATGGCCGAGCAGCGTCCAGCCGATGCGGCGCGTACGTTCGAGCGTGCGGTGGCCTTGGCCGGGCGCCAGCCCGAGTTGCTAGGGCAGTGGGCCCAGGCGCAGTACTTCGCTGCCGACAAGCAATGGAACCCGCAGCTGCAGGGACTGACCGACGAAGCCCTCAAGGCCGACCCCAACGAAGTGACCAGCCTGGGGCTGCGCGGTATTGCCGCTTTCGAGGGGGAGCGCTACCAGGAAGCCATCGACTACTGGAAGCGCCTG
The DNA here is from genome assembly GCF_051123555.1 of Pseudomonas sp. NFX1. NCBI lineage: Bacteria > Pseudomonadati > Pseudomonadota > Gammaproteobacteria > Pseudomonadales > Pseudomonadaceae > Pseudomonas > Pseudomonas sp. NFX1. The sequence continues at coordinate 400,694 of NZ_CP169366.1, forward strand.
CTGGCGCAACTGCCCGAAGGCGATGCATCGCGTGCCGCCTTGCAGGGGGGTATCGACCGTGCTGCCGAGCGCCTGGGAAGTGAGCCTGGCCCGTCCGTGGCGCCGGTGGCTGCCCGCCTGACGGTGCGGGTGGAGCTGGCTGCGGCGCTCAAGGACAAGGTCAAGCCAGACGACACGGTGTTCATCTTCGCCCGTGCCAGTAACGGCCCGCCGATGCCGCTGGCGGCAAAGCGGGTGACCGTGGCGCAGTTGCCGATCGAGGTGGAGTTGTCCGATGCCGACGCGATGATGCCGCAGATGAAACTGTCGGACTTTACCGAAGTCCAACTGGTTGCCCGTGTCTCGCGTGCCGGCCAACCGACCCACGGCGAGTGGATCGGCCAGGGTTCGCCATTGGCCACTGCCACCCAGGCCACGCAGCACCTCACCATCGACAGCCCTGACCCGTAAGAGAGCATTGCCATGCACAGCACCGTCCGCCTGACCCTGATCACCCTTGCCCTGGGTTTGTCCGCGTGTACGGTGCATGAGCCTTACGAGCAGCCCGCGCCGCCGATCGAGCGGGTGCCGCCGCACCAGGGGCCGGTGGTCAAACCGCTGCCGGGCGGGCAGCCTTCGACCTCGCCAAGCAAACCTGCGGCCACCCCCAAACCGATGCCACGTACCTCCGCCAGCTTCGCCCCGCCGCCAGGGGGAGCCAGCCACTGGGACCCGAAACTGGGTGTATACGTGCTGGAGAAAAAGCCCAACACCTTCTATCGCCAGCGCACCTATTACCGCTACGACGGCGGCTGGAGCTGGTCGCTGAGCCCGGATGGCCCATGGCAGGGCACCGACAGCAGCGGTGTTCCGGGTGGCCTCGGACGCGCCTTCGCCCAATAGGCTCAGAGATGCCCTCCCGGTACAGTACAGTTGACTGCTCAATTACCGATTGACTGTACCGCCCGCTGACTCCGCATAATGCCCCTTCGATAAGACGCGGAGGTGGCATGAGCAAGACAGTCCTGGTGTTGGTAGAAACCGTCGACGATTACCTGCCCTTGCTGGAACAGGCGGGTTATCGGCTGATTCGCGCCCCGTCGCCGCAACTGCGTGCCGACGCCATCCAGCGCCACGCCCATCAAATCGATGCGGTGCTCACCCGTGGCCCGCTGGGCCTGACTGCCGCAGAGATCGATGCGCTGCCCGCATTGCAGATCATCTGCGTGATCGGGGCCGGCTACGAGCAGGTCGACCTGGCCGCCGCCGCCGCCCGTGGTATTACCGTCACCAACGGCGCCGGGGCCAATGCCAGCGCAGTCGCCGACCATACCCTGGCCATGCTGCTGGCGCTGCTGCGCGACATTCCCCGTGCCGACGCCAGTACCCGCCGCGGCGAGTGGAACCGGGTAATCAGCCCTTCGGTGAGCGGCAAGCGCCTGGGCATTCTCGGCCTGGGGGCAGTGGGGCTGGCGATCGCCAAGCGTGCCAACCTCGGCTTCGACATGAGCATCAGCTACCACAGCCGCACCCCTCGGCAGAGCGTGCCCTACACCTGGTACGACAGCCCGTTGCACCTGGCCGATGCCGTCGACATCCTGGTGGTGGCCACGCCTGGCGGCGCCACTACTCGTCATCTGGTCGATGCTGCGGTGCTTGAAGCCCTGGGGGCCGAGGGTTACCTGGTGAATATCGCCCGTGCCAGCGTGGTGGACACCCAGGCCCTGGTGGCGGCGCTGGCGGGCGGGCAGCTTGCCGGCGCTGCGCTGGACGTGTTCGATGACGAGCCCGAAGTGCCCGATGCCCTCAAGGCCCTCGGCAACACCGTATTGACCCCGCACGTGGCTGGCCAGTCGCCGGAGGCTGCGCGGGACACGGTGATGCTGGTGCTGCGCAACCTGCAGGCGTTCTTCGCCGGCGAGCCGGTGCTGACCCCGGTTCGCGACTGACCCTTTTCATACAGGTGCCCGGCCGCGGCCCGGCCAACAAGGAGTGTGTGCATGCAACTCGAGATCTTCCAGGTCGATGCGTTTTCCGCTGAACCCTTCGGTGGCAACCCGGCGGCGGTGATCCCGCTGCAAAGCTGGCTGCCAGACGATGTGCTGCAACGTATCGCCGAAGAGAACAACTTGTCCGAAACCGCCTATTTCGTGCGTAACGGCGAGGGTTACGACCTGCGTTGGTTCACCCCGACGGTCGAAGTCGACCTGTGTGGCCATGCCACCCTGGCCTCGGCGTATGTGCTGTTCGAGCAGCTGGGTGAGCAGGCGCCAGTGTTGCGTTTCAATACCCGCAGTGGCGAATTGCGCGTCAGCCGAGGTGTTGATGGGCTGTTGGCGATGGATTTTCCGGCCAAGCAGCCGGTTGCGGTGGAGGTGCCGGCAGGCTTGCTGGAGGCGCTGGGCTTGAGCGGTGCGCGGGCGGTGTACAAGTCCGACGACTATGTGGTGGTGATTGATGACGCCTCGCTGCTTGACCCGCTGAAGCCGGACTTCGTTGCGCTGTCGGCTTTTGCCGTGCGCGGTATCGCCGTGACTGCGCCGGGGCGCGGGTATGATTTTGTCACCCGTTGGTTTGGTCCGCGGGTTGGTGTGAATGAGGACCCGGTCACGGGGTCGGCGCATACCTCACTGGCGCCGTTGTGGGCCGAACGGTTGGGCAAGGGTGTTTTGAGCTGCCAGCAGGGTGGGGCGCGCAAGGGGCAGCTGCGTTGCGAAGTGCCGGGCAATGGTCGGGTGATCATTAGCGGGCGGGGGGCGTTGTACTTGCGGGGGAGTGTGTTTATCTGAGTTGGGTGTGTGGGCTTAAAGGTGTAGGCCTTGGGGTTTGCAGCGCCTATGAAATCGAGCGCCGCCCGCGCGGCGCATCGCGACGCAAGGCCGCTCCTACATTTGTTTCGGGCCAGTTATTCCTGGGGTAATGGCGCGCGGCCTCTTGGTGCCCACCTCGATATCGCGTCGTACAAACAAGGCGGTCGCGCGCCAATGGCACAGGCCTCACTGGCCCGAAACAGATGTAGGAGCGGCCTTGCGTCGCGATGCGCCGCGCGGGCGGCGCTCGATTTCATAGGCGCTGCAAAACCCCAGACATGCACCTATAAACCCCAAAGCCATCCCCAGTCATTGTCTCTCGGGCGAAGATGCAGTCAATGCGCCAGCATGAAACACCGACTGCGCTTGCCAAACCTGTGCATTCCTGAGAAAAGGGCGGCTTTGATTTTTCAGCGTTGGAGCATGCCATGAGCAGCGAACTGCAGATCATCGACCTCGTCGAAGGCGACGGCAAGGCCGCCGTCAAAGGCGCCCTGATCACCACTCAGTACACCGGCTGGTTGGCCGACGGCAGCGAGTTCGATTCGTCCTGGTCGCGCGGCAAGCCTTTCCAGTGCGTGATCGGTACCGGTCGGGTGATCAAAGGGTGGGACCAAGGCCTGATGGGCATGCGCGTTGGTGGCAAGCGCAAATTGCAGGTGCCGGCGCAGTTGGGCTATGGCGAGCGCAGTGTGGGTGCGATTCCGCCGCATTCGGACCTGACGTTTGAGATCGAACTGCTGGAAGTGCTGACGCGGGATGACTGAGTGATTGATGTGGTTTTTGGTGTGCAATCATCAAGGCATGCACACCACCCCCCGAAAATTGCGCAAGGTATACATAATTCAGCAACACCCATCCCCTAACCTAAGCCTTGCTCAAGGAATGGCAATCACACGCCAGGGAGGAACCAAACGGGTTCAAGGCACTCTGACCCTCACTCGTTGCCAAGTATGGCACTCACTACAAGGACGCCTCGCGGCTGCGGCGCCGGGCTGGGTGGCGGGTCAACTCGATTCTCTCTGCCACATGAGCCTGCCTTGATGAAGTTGCCAACGTTTCTCCGCCGTCGTCGCCACCTGCTGCTAAGCCTGATGCTCACAGCCGTAGCCATACCGCTGGCGTTGGAAGCTGTCGAAAGCCGCGCGCAGCCGGCCGATGGCACGCAGACCCTGGTGTTTCTGCGCCACGCCGAGAAACCCGGCGAAGGGCTGGGGCAACTGAACTGCCAAGGCCTCAACCGTGCACTGGACCTGGCCACGTTGCTGCCGGAGCGTTTCGGCAATGCCGACTACGTATTCGCCGCCAACCCGTCGCGGCATGTCGAGGAAGGCAGCAAGGACGAGAGCTACAGTTATATCCGCCCATTGATGACCATCACCCCCAGCGCCATCCGCCTGGGCCTGCCGGTGAACATCGACTACGGCGCCAACGATACCGACGAGCTGGCCGAAGAACTGCTGAGCGACAAGTACCGCAACGCGACCGTCTACACGGCATGGTCCCACGGCTACCTGCCCGAACTCATCAATACCGTGGCCGGCAAGGCCCTGGGTGAAGAGCGGGTGATCACCGAAGACTGGAACGGTGATGATTTCGACACGCTGTACGTGCTGACCCTGACCTGGCACGACGGCAAGGCCAGCCTGCTCAGCCGCAACGTGCGCCAAGGCCTCAACGACGGCGCGCATAGCTGCCCGACCTGATCCGCTGTTACTGTCTTGGCAGGGAAGCCGAAACAGGGGCACTGCAAGATGCAAAAAGTGACGGTAATTGGCGGCGGGGTGATTGGCCTGGCGACAGCCTATGCGCTGGTGCGCGAGGGGCTTGCTGTGGACCTGATCGAGGCGCGGGACCGCCTGGCGTCTGCCACCAGTTTCGCCAACGGCGGGCAGCTGTCTTACCGCTATGTGGGGCCATTGGCCGACGCCGGTGTGCTCTGGCAGGCGTTGGGCTGGATGCTGCAGGGGGACTCGCCGCTGCGCTTGCGGTTGCGCCTGGACCCGGCGCAGTGGCGCTGGTTGATGGCGTTCATGCTGGCCTGCCGGCGCAGCGTCAACCGCCGCAACGGTGCACAACTGCTGACGTTGGCGCTGGAAAGCCAGGCCGCCCTGGCGCGTTGGCGCGAGGCCGATGGGCTCACCGATTTCGCCTGGCGGCGTAATGGCAAACTGGTCGCCTTCCGCAGCGAGCGGGCGTTCGCCCATGGGCGTGAGCGCCTGCTTGATCGGAGCAGCCAACGGGTACTCGATGCTGCCGAACTGCGCGCCCTGGAGCCGGCATTGGCCGAGGCGCCGTTCGTGGGCGGGGTTCTGACGCCTGATGAGGAAGTCGCCGACTGTCACCGCTTCTGCGAACGCCTGGCCGAGCGCTTGCGCGCATCCGGGCAGTGCCGGTTCCTGCTTGGCAGGCCCGTGACGCGGCTGGTCGCCCATCAGGATCAGGTCGTTGCGCTGCACCTTGGGGGCGAGCAGGTTGACGTTCAGCGCCTGATGCTGTGCGCGGGGCATCGCAGTGCAGGGCTGGCGCTACCGGGCTTGAGGCTGCCGGTCTATCCGCTGAAGGGCTACAGCCTGACAGCGCCGATCAACACGGAACATCGGGCGCCAGAACTCAGCCTTACCGACTACGAGCGCAAGATCGTCTATGCACGCCTGGACCGGCAATTGCGGGTTGCAGCGATGGTGGACATCGTCGGCTTCGACGAGTCGGTGGATGCGCGCAGGCTCAACAGCATGCGCCGGCTGGCACTTGATACGTTGCCCGATGCCGCCGACTACGGGCAGGCAGTAGAGTGGGCGGGGATGCGGCCGGCGACCCCTACCGGGGTGCCGATCATTGGCGCTACGGCTTACCGAAACCTGTGGCTGAACCTGGGGCATGGGGCATTAGGCTTTACCTTGGCCTGTGGCAGTGGGGAGCGGTTGGCCAGGATGTTGCGCTGACTGGACCGGCCACTTCGCGGGGCAAGCCCGCTCCCACAGGTATTGCGCTGCGTTGGAGAATAGCGCGCACCTGTGGGAGCGGGCTTGCCCCGCGAAGTGGCCGCTCTTGACGAAGCCCCCTTACCGCCCTAAGCGCATCGGCCATCCCACCACCTTCTTCACCCTCGGCGTGGCATAGGTGCGTACCTTGGAAGTACTCAAGCCCATGCGCACCAGCGATTCGGCAATGGTCACCGCTGCACTCACACCATCGACCACCGGCACACCGGTACGCTGGCGAATCTGCTCATCCAGCCCGGCCATGCCACCGCAACCCAGGCAGATGACCTCGGCCTTGTCCTCCCGCACGGCGCGCTCGGCCTGTTCGACAATGGCCTCGACGGCACGCTGCGGGTCGGCTTCAAGCTCAAGCACCGCCAGGCCACTGGCGCGCACCGAGGCGCAGCGGTCATACAGCCCAGAGAGCTTCAGGCGGTCCTCGATCAGCGGCACGGTGCGGTCCAGGGTAGTCACCACCGAGTAGGCATGGCCCAGGTACAGGGCGGTGCTGGCGGCAGCATCGGTAATGTCCACCACGGGCACGTTCAGCAGCTCCTGCAGGCCTTCGCGGCCGTGCTCGCCGTAGCCGGCCTGGATCACTGCATCGTAGGGGCCCTCGTAGGCCAGCACCCGGTCCATCACCGCGATGGCGGCCAGGTAACTTTCGAAGTTGCCCTCCACCGACTCGGCACCAAACCATGGGGTCAGCCCGATGATCTCGGTACCCGGCGCGGCAACGGCGCGTGCCTGCTCGGCGATGGCCTCGGTGATGGCTTCAGTGGTGTTGACGTTGGCAATCAGAATACGCATGGACGGTTCTCCCTGATCAGTGGCTGCTGTGGTCGACGGCGATGCACTCGCCGCTGACATCCAGGTAATGGCGGTTGCGTGGCGCGATCAGCAAATAGACGGCGGCAGCGATACCGGCACCGATCAACCAGGAGAACGGCGCCACGCTGTGGAAGTTGGGCACCAGGGCAAGGACGATGGCCAGCAGTGCGGCCGGCACGAAGGCGGCCACGGCGCGCAGGTTGATGCCCTTGGTGTAGTGGTAGGCGCCGGCCGGATCTTCGCTGTACAGCTGCGGCACGTTGATGCAGCCTTTGCGCAGCAACCAGTAGTCGGCCATGATCACCCCGTACAGCGGGCCGAGCAGGGCACCCAGGCCCGACAGGAAGTACACGATCACCAGCGGGCTGTTGTACAGGTTCCAGGGCAGGATCAGCACCGCAAGGGTGGCGCTGATCAGGCCGGCACGGCGGAAGTTCAGGTGGCGGGGTGCCAAGTTGCTGAGCACGAAGGCCGGGGCGACGAAGTTGGCCATGATGTTCACCGCCACCGTGACGATCAGGAAGGCCAGGCAGCCCAATACCAGGAACGGTGTGCTGGGGATGCTGGCGACGATCTGGGTCGGGCTGTCGATGATCTGGCCGTTGATCTGGAACTGCGCGCCGCACAGCACCACGGTGATCATCGCGAACACCAGGATGTTCACCGGCAGGCCCCAGAAGTTACCGACGCGGATGGTCTTGCGGCACGGCGAAGATCGCGCGAAGTCGCAGAAGTTGAGCACCAGAGTGCCGTAGATCGCCAACCACAGCGCACCGCCCGCAAAGATGTTGCGCCACATCTCGTAGCCGGTCAGGGGCGCTGCCACCGACCAGGCGATGCGCGCGTCGGCCTGGAAGTACATGAACACCGCCAGGCTGGCCACGGTCAGCAGAATCACCGGGCCGGCAAAGGCCTCGTAGCGGCGCACCATCTCCATGCCGTAGGCGAGGATCACCAGCTGCACCAGCCAGATTGCCACGAAGCACACCCAGCCCAGGCTCGACAGGCCAAGGATGCTGTCATGGTCGTACACGGCCAGTTGCGGCCACACGGCCGTAAGCAGCACGCGCAGCACCACCGAGGCCAGGTAGGTCTGGATACCGAACCAGGCAATGGCGATGACTGCGCGGATCAGCGCCGGTATCTGCGCGCCGTGGATACCGAAAGCGATGCGGCTGATGACCGGGAACGGTACGCCGGTCTTCTGCCCCATGTAGCCGGACAGGTTCATGAAGAAGTACACCAGCGCCGCGCCGATGCCCAGCGACAAGAGAATCTGCCAGCCGCCCAGCCCCAGGGCGAACAGCCCCATGGCGAAGGAGTAGTTGGCGATGTTGTGCACATCGTTGGTCCATAACGCGAAGATGCTGTAACCGCCCCAGCGCCGGCCTTCGAGGCGTGTCGGGGCAAGGTCGCGGTTGTGCAGGCGCGGGCTCAGGTCGAGTGCTGGCGCAGGCCCGGCAAGGGTGGACGCGGGGTTGCTGCTGGCGACGGAAAGTTCAGGGGCAAGGTTGAGGCTGGTACTCATTCCGGCAGGCTCCTGATGCACGTGGACTGCGATGAGCGGGCAATGCGCACGGGCTCGCCATCTCGTCGGTGCAGCGTTGGCATCACTGGGTTCTGGGCGCGGCGGCCGAGTTTTGGTCGGCGTCGCGAGTTCTTGTGTATTTATGTTTTGCTCAACTTGTATACAAAACACGAACACACAAAAGCGAGTTCCATGCCAGGCGAATAGCGACATCGAAGTTGCCACTATTTTGAATCTATGTTGTTGAACGGTAAGTCAATGAAATAGCGTCTATATAAGTTGACCAGTTGAACAGCTATTATTTTTGCGTGCACTTGTTAGTTGATCAAATGGTCAGAAATGACGCTGAAAAGGTTGTAACGTAATGGGGCAGGGTTGAGAAAAGTGCACACAAAAATGGCACCTAAGGTGACATTCTTGTGTACAAAAAATAGTCAGCTTTCCGCTGTGGCTTTCTTTAGGCCGCAGATTCAATCCATCGGCGGCAGGCGTCGCTTGACCGGGCTTTTCTTGATGATCGCGGTATTGGTCTCGGCCAGCACATTGATCCGGTCGAGCAGGGTGTCGAGCTGTTCCATCGAGCGCACATGCAGGCGGGCAATGAAGCAGTCCTCGCCGGTCACCTTGTCGCATTCAGTGAATTCGGGCAGCGCAATGATTTGCCGTTCCACTTCCTGCAACTGCCCCGGCAGCGGGCGGATACGCACGATCGCCTGCAGTTGATAACCGAAGCTGCGCGGGTCTACATCCACCGTGTAACCGCGCAACACACCGCGTTCCTCCAGGCGGCGCAAGCGTTCGCTGACGCTGGGGGCGGACAGCCCGCTGATCTGCGCCAGGGCCTTGAGCGAACGCCGCGAGTCTTCCATCAGTGCATTGATCAGCAGTTGGTCGATTGCATCGGTCATGCTTCACCTCGTCAGGCTGTTCGATTGATTTGCCTTGATAGTAAAGGCAGGTTGGCTGATACGCCTTTGATATCCGCTGGAAGGTCACCCTCTGCCCTTTGCATACTGTTGCCATCGTCAACGGGAGGTGTGAGATGGACAGTTCATTGCGCCGTGGCTCGCTGGAAATGGTCGCTGCCATGCTGATTTCCGGGACCATCGGCTGGTTCGTGCTGGTGTCGGGCCAGCCGGTGCTCGATGTGGTGTTCTGGCGGTGTGTGTTCGGCACCGGCACGTTGCTGGTGATCTGTGCTTCCTTGGGCTTCCTCAAGCCGGGGGTGATCGGCCGCACCGCATTTTTGCTGGCGATTGCCAGCGGCGTGGCCATCGTTGGCAACTGGGTGTTGCTGTTCGCCTCCTATTCGCGCGCTTCGATTGCCATCGGCACGGCGGTGTACAACGTGCAGCCGTTCATCCTGGTGGGGCTGGCGGCGGTGTTTCTGGGGGAGAAGATCACCCTGGCAAAGGTCACCTGGCTGAGTGTCGCCTTCCTTGGCATGTTGGCTATCGTCAGTGCCCACGGTGCGGGGCAGGGCAGTGGCGAGGATTACCTGCTGGGCATCGGCCTGGCGCTGGGCGCGGCGTTCTTGTATGCGATCGCTGCGTTGATCATCAAGCGCCTCAAAGGCACGCCGCCGCACCTGATTGCCTTGATCCAGGTGGCAACCGGTGTGCTGCTGCTGGCGCCGTGGGTCAAGCTGGGCGGTCTGCCTGGCGAGACCTCGGCATTGGCCAGCCTGGTGACCCTGGGTATCGTGCACACCGGGGTGATGTATGTGCTGCTGTACAGCGCCATCCAACGCTTGCCTACGGCACTGACCGGCGCGCTGTCGTTCGTTTACCCGATAGCTGCGATCCTGGTCGACTGGGTGGCCTTCGGGCACAGGCTGGCACCCTTGCAGTGGCTCGGCGTGGCGCTGATTCTGCTGGCGGCGGCAGGGATGCAGCAGGGCTGGTGGTTCCGCCCTGCGCGGGTTGCAGTCAAGCATTGAAGAGGCGGACAAGGGTAGAATGCCGCTTTTTCCAGCTTGCGACCCGCCATGACCTCGCCGATCCAGACCCTCGAGCAACACCTGCTCACCGCCCTCGACCCCGCCCCGCAGGAAACCCGCCGGCTGTTCCACGGCCGCGGCCGCTGCTGGCCGGGCCTTGAGCAAGTGACTGTGGACTGGCTCCAGGGCGTGCTGTCAGTAGCGCTGTTCCGCGAGCCGCCGGAAGGCCAGCTGGCCGAGCTGGAGGCCATGTTGCAGAGCCTGGCGCAGCGCCCGCAATGGGCTGGCCAGGCCATCCTCATCCAGCACCGCTACCTGCCGGACAGCCCCGGCCAATGGTTGCTGGGCGAGCCGTGCCAGCAACGCGAGGTGGTCGAGGATGGCCTGACCTACCTGCTGGACCTGGGCGTGCGCCAGAACAACGGCCTGTTCCTGGACATGCGCTATGGCCGGCGCTGGGTGCGCGAGCAGGCGGCGGGCAAGCGGGTGCTGAACCTGTTCGCCTATACCTGTGGTTTTTCGCTGGCGGCCATCGCCGGGGGCGCCGAACAGGTGGTGAACCTGGACATGGCCAAGTCGGCGTTGTCCAGCGGGCGCGACAATCACCGGCTCAATGGCCACGATGCGTCGCGGGTGGCGTACCTGGGGCATGAATTGTTCAAATCGTGGGGCAAGGTGCGCAAGTACGGCCCTTATGACCTGATCATCATCGACCCGCCGACCTTCCAGAAGGGCAGCTTTGTGTTGACCCAGGACTACGCGAAGATCTTGCGGCGCTTGCCTGAGTTGCTGAACGAGGGCGGCACGGTGCTGGCATGTGTGAACGACCCGGCAATCGGCCCGGAGTTTCTGATCGAGGGCATGGCCGAGCAGGCGCCGACGTTGGCCTTCGTCGAGCGGCTGGAGAACCCGCCGGAGTTTCCTGATGCAGACCCAGCGGGGGGCTTGAAGGCCTTGGTATTCCGCCAGGCCTGAGTCTTCCTGTACCCCCCCTTCGCGGTTTGCCCGCGAAGGGGCCGGGCGTGCCTGCATCAAGCAGTAACGGCGCGTACCGGCAGCGGATACACCTGGGCAAAGCTCACTTTCTCGGTCTGGTCCACACGCTTCTTCAGCCGTTCATTGAACGCCCGGCTAACCGCATACTGCCCGCCGGAAATGGTACGGAACTGCGCCGTCAGGACAAACCCGTTCAAGTCCATGCGGTCCACCCCGAACACCTGCAGCGGCCCCTGCAGGTTGATGCGCAGCAGCGGATCGTCGCTGATCGACTGCCCCACCTCATGGATCAGTGCCAGCGATTCATCCACGTCGCTGTCGTAAGTGAACTGCACCGAGAAGAACGCATAGGCGAACTGGCGCGACTGGTTGGTGACTGCCTTGATCTGGCCGAACGGCACCGAGTGCACGAACCCCTTGCCGTCGCGCAGGCGCAGGGTGCGGATGGTCAGGCTTTCGACGGTGCCGGCATGGCCTGAGTCGAGCACCACCCAGTCACCGATCGAGATGGTGTCTTCGATCAAGATGAACAGCCCCGTGATCACGTCCTGCACCAGTTGCTGCGAGCCGAAGCCGATGGCCAGGCCGATTACCCCGGCACCGGCCAGCAGGGGTGCGACGTTGATACCCAGGTTGGCCATGGTGGTGATGGTGCAGATGACGATCAGCACCACTTTTACGGCGTTGCGCAGCATCGGCAGGATGGTCCGCACCCGGGTACTCGGCTGGCGCGCTGCACGGCGCCCGACGGCGGGTTTCAGCGCTTCCTGGATGGCGGTGTCGAGGACCACCCATAGCAGCCAGGTCACCAGCAGGATCAGGCCGATGCTCGACAGCGAATTGCTGATGGCCTGGCCCAGGCTGTTGCTCAGGGCGAAGCCGATCACCGAAACGCCCCAGATGCGCCCGAGCAGCTCGATGAAAGCCACCGCCATGGCGATGCGCAACAGCGCGTGGGCGAGGCTGCGCAGCAGTTCCTTGTAAGGCCGTACCCGTTGCCCGGCATCCACTTCGCGGGGCGCCAGCAGGTGCTGCAGCAAGGTGCTGAGAAACACCGTGGACACCAGCAGCACGGTAGTCAGCAAGGCCTTTTGCAGCGCCTTCTGGCTTTCTTCGCCGGCGCCGATCAGGTGAATCGCCGAGACCAGGATCATCAGCAGGATCGGCAAGTACCACAGCACCGAGAAGATCCGCAGGGTTTCCTGCACGGCCCGGTGTTGCACGCGGTCCTTGAGCGCACGGTTGCGAATCAGATGGGCCACCGGGCGGCGCAGGCGGATCACCAGGCTGGCGAAGATGAACGTGGCGGCCAGGCCGGTGAACACCGCGATGCTGGCGGTGATGTTGCCGCCCAACTGGCGGGCGATCTGCGGGCTGGTCAAGGCATCGCTCCAGGCCGCCAGGAAGCCGATCAGAAACAGCGGTCGCGGGGCCAGGCGCTTGATCACGGCCACGGCCGGGCGCTTGTGGCCGGCATCGAACAATGTAATCAAGCACAGGATGATCGAGGTCGAGAACAGGCCGCTGCTGGTCGCGTAGGCCAGGCTCAGGCCCAGGGCACGGGCTACCGAGGGGTCGAGGAAACGGCTGACGTAGAGGGTCAGCGGGAGGCTGGCCAGCGCCGGCAGGGTATAGGGCAGCAGGTAGCCGAGCAGGCTGCTGGCGCGCTGGCGCTCGTTCAGCCATGGGGTGGCCGAAGCGCGCTTGCTGAGCCAGCGGCCGAGGCTGGTAAGCACCGCGAAGCTGGCGGCCCAGGTGAGGGTCAGCAAGATGAAGTTGGCCGCCAACTGCAGCGAATCGCTGGCCGAGTGGCGGTCGACCAGGCGTTCCATTTCCTTGGCCGCGCGGTCGGTGCGCAGGCGCCAGGCATCGACCAGGTGGGCATCGAGGTCAAGTTCCTGGGCGGCGCTGTCCAGGCCGTCGGCCAGGGCGCCGAGCAGCCCGCCTTGCAGGACCGGTTCCGGTTCGGTGGGTTGTTCTTCGGCAGGTGCAGGGTCTGCAGCCAGCAGATGGGTGCTCAGCAGGCAGCCGAGCAGCAGGGTGGAGAGGTAACGCAGCACTGGAGTACTCCTTCGGCCGGGGTGAGCGGGGCAGGGTTACTCAAGGAACTGATTGGTGGGGGTGGGGAAAGTTCGATGTGGTGTGTTATCAGCACCGGCCTCTGCGCGGGTAGACCCGCTGCCACAGAGGCCGACACTGGCTGGATCAATTACTGATTGGTATAGATCTGGTCGAACACGCCACCGTCGTTGAAGTGGGTTTTTTGCACGGTGCGCCAGTCACCAAAGGTCTTCTCTACCGACAGGAAGTCCACTTTCGGGAAGCGGTCGGTGTACTTGGCCAGCACTGTCGCATCGCGTGGGCGCAGGTAGTTGTTGGCCGCGATTTCCTGGGCTTCTGGCGACCACAGGTACTTCAGGTACTCCTCGGCCACCGCCTGGGTACCTTTCTTCGCCACCACCTTGTCGACCACGCTTACCGGTGGCTCGGCTTCGGCGGACACACTTGGGTAGACCACTTCGAACTGGTCGCGGCCGAACTCGCGGGCGATCATTTCGGCTTCGTTCTCGAAGGTCACCAGCACGTCGCCGATCTGGTTGGTCATGAAGGTGGTGGTGGCGGCGCGGCCACCGGTATCGAGGACTGGCGCCTGCTTGAACAGCTTGCCGACGAAGTCACGGGCCTTGGCCTCGTCACCGCCTTGCTTGAGCACATAGCCCCAGGCTGACAGGTAGGTATAGCGGCCGTTACCCGAGGTCTTGGGGTTGGGCACGATCACCTGCACGCCGTCCTTGAGCAGGTCGGGCCAGTCTTTCAGTGCCTTGGGGTTGCCTTTGCGCACGATGAACACGGTGGCCGAAGTGAACGGCGCGCTGTTGTTCGGCAGGCGCGTCACCCAGTTGTCCGGCACCAGCTTGCCGTGATCGACCAAGGCATTGATGTCGGTGGCCATGTTCATGGTGATGACATCGGCCGGCAGGCCATCGATGACCGCACGCGCCTGCTTGCTCGAACCGCCGAAGGACATCTGCACGTTGACCTTCTCGTTGTGCTCGGCTTCCCAGTGTTTCTGGAAGGCCGGGTTGTAGTCCTTGTAGAAGTCACGCATCACGTCGTAGGAGACGTTGAGCAGGGTCGGGGCGGCCTGGGCCAAGTTGCCAAAGGCCAGGCCTGCGGCGAGCAGCGAGGCGGTGAAGAGTTTTTTCACGTTGCTTCCTTGTTCTTGAAAGGTTGTGGGCAGACTGCCTGCGACTATAGCGTTTGGTTCTTGGGCATTTAAAGACCGAATGGCGCTTTGCTTATGCACTTGGTTTGGCCACCTGGTAATTCTGCCAGTTGAAGGGAGGCTGCAGGCGTAGTGAAGTGACGTGAGGAATTAGAAGAGGGCAGGGCGATGCGGTCTCGGAAGGTAAGACAGACGGCTTGTCTGCTATCCAGCGACAGCGCCGGCTCCGTCCTATTGGCTCTAGCTGATAGTGATGTGCAGAGGCAGATCTACTGTGTATACGGTCATCGTGCCTTCGAAGATGGCATCTCCATAGGATTCAATGGCGAGTGGTTGGAAACGGTCAGTCAAGGGTATTTGCTCGGTAACGGATACAGAATGTACCGCCCGGTCCTCCGGAGGTTTCTTGCGCCGGATGCTGACAGCCCCTTTGGCGAGGGCGGGTTGAATACCTATGCCTACTGTGCTGGAGATCCAGTAAATCGAGTTGACCCCTCTGGGCACAAGTTCTCTATGACTGGCGCACTCAAAGCGACAAAGCTGATGAAGCGAACAGGCCGAACGTTGCGATCAGAGTCGAGCGTGCTCAGCTATGAAGAGCGAAAAAGCCAACCAAAATCTGTGAGCTACCAGTCCCTCAATATCGAGGTTGATGATGTTGAAAATCAGAACCTCGATCCTCAGAACGCGCTCCGGTCGGAGCAAATGCTATCTGTCTTTTATGAGTACGTATCCGCTGAAACAATGGGCGCTTTAGGGGACACGATGCGACAGCATCTCGGCCCCGATGCAAAGGATGCGTTCAATGCCACTAAGCAGCAGATTCTTGAGCAAAGTATTTCGAGAATTCGTCAAGGTCTGCCACCTCGTGGATCAGTAGATTTTGGTGAATAATGCATTCCCGCAGTTTCTTTTCGGGAGCTTCGTCAACTATCAGATCTGTCAGTTGACGGGTGCGCTGAGCCAGGCGCCGACCGCATGTGTGGTGAATCGGTGTTCGGGGAGGGCTTTGCCCTCCTTTCGCGACACAAGGCCGCTCCTACCCGATGGAAGGGCTGTAACAGTCGGCATCACTGCTTGGGAAACAGCACATTCCCGCAGCGCGAACAGAACGCCGCCCCATGCTCATGGTTTTTTTTGCTGCACGTCGGGCAGTCATGCTGCAGTTGCTCCCCGCGCATGGCATTGGCCAGCTCGGCGGTGAAAATCCCGGTGGGCACGGCAATGATCGAATAGCCGGTGATCATCACCAGCGACGACAGCACCTGCCCCAGCGGCGTCTTCGGCACGATGTCGCCAAAGCCCACGGTGGTCAGGGTGACGATCGCCCAGTAGATGCCCTTGGGAATGCTGGTAAAGCCATGCTCGGGGCCTTCGATGACGTACATCAAGGTGCCGAACACGGTCACCAGGGTCGACACGGTGACCAGGAACACGATGATCTTCTGCTTGCTGCCGCGCAGCGCCGCCATTAGGTAGTTGGCCTGCTTGAGGTACTGGCCGAGCTTGAGCACGCGGAAGATCCGCAGCATGCGGATCACGCGAATGATCAGCAGGTACTGCGCGTCGCTGTAATAGAGGGCGATGACTCCAGGGACGATCGCCAGCAGGTCGACCAGGCCGTAGAAGCTGAAGGCGTAGCGCAAGGGTTTGGGCGAGCAGTACAGGCGCGTCAGGTATTCGGCCAGGAAGATCGCGGTGAAACCCCATTCGATGCCCGCCAGCAGGCCGGCGTAGCCCTGATGGACAGCGTCGATGCTGTCGAGGATCACTGTGACCAGGCTGGCGAGGATGATCAGCAGGAGGGTTTTGTCGAAGCGTCTTCCAGCCACGGTGTCGGTCTGGAAGACGATGATGTAGAGCCGCTCGCGCAGGCTCGCAGGGTTGTTCATTGGCTCGTCCACAAAGCGATAAAGAAAGCGATGGGCTGAGCCTAGGGGCTGCGTTTCAGCTGTGCAAGCGGGATGCATTGCGCCGCTGATTGAGTTGAGCCAGGTAGTTGCCCAGGTGCATGAGCCAGCAGGCTGTGACGAAGGGCGCGGTCAGCCCGGCCACCGGCAACAAGGTGAACAGGGGTTGCAGCAGCAGGGCCAGTGCAATCGCCAGCAGTGTCACCCACGGGCGCTCGCCCTGCCTGCTGAACGCCAACGCTGCCAATGCAGCGTTGAAGCCGTACAAACCCATCCAGGCTACCTGCGCCTGGTCGGTCAGTAATGCGACGCCAGCGCCGATGGCAGAGCCGATCACCGCCCAGGTTGCTGCATAAGGATTGGCAAGGTACATGCCGATTACGATCAGCAGGCCCGCCATTGGCTTGTCGAGCAAGAATACCTGGCCCACACCACGCAGCAGCGCATACAGCGGGTCGGCTTCCACATGCAGTGCGGTCGAGGGCTCGGCCAACAGCAGGGTGCCCCAGCCGAGCAGGACGAAGGGGGCGGTGTAGGCGACCAGCAACTTGCCGCCGCGCTTGCGCCACTGGTGGGTGATGATGCTCGACAGCCCGCCAGCAGCAATGATCAGCGGCGGCAGGATGGCCGACCATGGCAGCACCGCACTGATCAGGATGCCGATCAGCACGCCGTTGTAGCAGTACAAGCCGGCTTGGCGGTCGGCGCGGTTGTAGCCGCGCCGTTGTGCGGTGAGCAGGCTGGCGAGGGCGCCGAGCAGGGCGCCACCGACCAGGCTGGGGGCGGTCAGCAGGATGGCCAGCAGGCAGCACAGGCCGCACAGGGGGTTGCGCAGCAGCAGCACTTGGCTGAAGCCGTTGAGCAGCGCCGTGGCCCAGTCGGGGCACGGGTTGACGAAATTTTTGGTGTACATGGGGCAGTCGGTAAGGTTGAGGGTTGAGCGGTGGGCCTCTTTGGGCCTCGGGTTTTCCGCAGGTCTGGTGTAACGGTGTTCGGGGAGGGCTTTGCCCTCCATTCGCGGGGCAAGCCCGCTCCCACAGACGCAAGGCAATTGAATGCCATGCAGTCCCTGTGGGAGCGGGCTTGCCCCGCGAAAGGGCCCAGAATCAGACCAAGGTCTCGATCCGTAGCGTATTAGTCGAGCCTGGCTTGCCGAAAGGCACACCCGCGGTGATCAGCAGCGTGTCACCGCGGCTGGCCATGCCTTGCGCCTGGGCAATCTCCAACGCCGTCGAGCAGATCTCGTCAACCTGGCGCAGGCGGTCGTTGACCACCGAGTGCACGCCCCAGGCCACGCTCAGGCGACGCGCGGTGTTCAAGTTCGGCGTCAGGTTGAGGATCGGTGCCCGTGGTCGCTCGCGGGCGGCGCGCAGGGTCGAGGCGCCCGACTCGCTGTAGTTGACCAGCACCGCCACCGGCAGGATGCCGCTGATACGGCGGATCGCGCAGCTGATGGCGTCCGACACGGTGGCCTCGGCTTTTGGCCGGCCAACGTCGAGCTGGGCCTGGTAGTCCGGGCCGTTCTCCACCTGGCGGATGATCTTGCTCATCATCTGCACGGCTTCCAGCGGGTAATCGCCCGACGCAGTCTCGGCCGACAGCATCACCGCATCGGCACCTTCGGCCACGGCGTTGGCCACGTCGGTGACTTCGGCGCGGGTCGGGGCTGGCGAGAAGCGCATCGACTCAAGCATCTGCGTGGCCACCACCACCGGTTTGCCCAGCTGGCGGCAGGTGCCGATAATGCGCTTCTGGATCTGCGGCACACTTTCGGCCGGCACTTCCACGCCCAGGTCGCCACGGGCCACCATGATCGCGTCGGACAGCTCGGCGATCGCCTGCAGCTGTTCGACTGCGGATGGCTTCTCGATCTTGGCCATCAGGTAGGCGCGGTCACCGATCAACTGGCGCGCTTCGGTAATGTCTTCCGGGCGCTGCACGAACGACAGGGCCACCCAGTCCACGCCCAGTTCAAGGCCAAAGGCCAGGTCGAGACGGTCTTTTTCAGTCAGCGGGGAGAGCGCCAGCACCGCTTGCGGCACGTTGACGCCCTTGCGGTCGGACAGCTCGCCACCGGCCAGCACTTCGGTGTCGATGGCATCGCTGTGCTTGGCGGTCACCCGCAGGCGCAGCTTGCCGTCATCCAGCAGCAGGTCCATGCCTGGCTCCAGCGCGGCGATGATCTCCGGGTGTGGCAGGTTGACCCGGCGGTTGTCGCCCGGGGCTTTGTCCAGGTCCAGGCGCAGGGCCTGGCCGCGCTGCAGCTGCACCTTGCCTTCGGCAAAGCGGCCAACGCGCAGCTTCGGCCCCTGCAAGTCCATGAGGATGCCTAGCGGGTAGTTCAGTTGCTGCTCGACTTCACGGATCCACTGGTAGCGCATGGCGTGGTCGGCGTGCTCGCCGTGGCTGAAGTTGAGGCGGAAGATGTTCACCCCGGCTTCGACCAGTTGGCGGATGTCGTCGATACCCTGGGTCGCAGGGCCGAGGGTGGCGAGGATTTTGACTTTTTTATCAGGCGTCATGATTGCGGAGTCTCGAGGATCAGGATGGCGCGGAAGTCGTTGACGTTGGTGCGCGTCGGCTCGGTGACGATCAACGCATCGAGCGCGGCGAAGTAGCCGTAGCCGTTGTTGTTGTCCAACTCGTCGCTGGCCGAAAGGCCCAGGGCTTCGGCACGGGCGTAGCTGCCCGGGGTCATGAAGGCACCGGCGTTTTCTTCGGAGCCATCGATGCCGTCGGTGTCGCCGGCCAGGGCGTACACGCCTGGCAGGCCCTTGAGGTTCTCGGTGAGGCTGAGCAGGAACTCGGCGTTGCGCCCGCCACGGCCGTTGCCGCGCACGGTGACGGTGGTTTCACCGCCAGAGAGGATCACGCAGGGCGCCTTGAGCGGCTGGCCGTGCAGCACGATCTGCCGGGCAATACCGGCGTGCACCTTGGCCACTTCGCGCGACTCGCCTTCCAGGTCGCCGAGAATCAGCGGGCTGAAACCGGCCTGGCGGGCTTTGACCGCAGCGGCTTCCAGCGATTGCTGGGGCTTGGCGATCAATTGGAAATGGCTGCGAGCCAGGGCTGGGTCATCGGCCTTGACGGTTTCCGAGGCTGGGTTGTTGAGCCAGTCGATGACCGCCTTGGGCGCGTCGATGTTGTAGCGCTTGAGGATGGCCAGGGCGTCGGCGCTGGTGCTCGGGTCGGCGACGGTGGGGCCGGAGGCGATGACTGTCGCCAGGTCGCCAGGCACATCGGAAATCGCATAGGTGTAGACGGTGGCGGGCCAGCAGGCTTTGGCCAGGCGGCCGCCCTTGATCGCCGAGAGGTGCTTGCGCACGCAGTTCATCTCGCCGATGGTGGCGCCAGACTTGAGCAGTGCCTTGTTGATGTGCTGCTTGTCGGCCAGGGTCAGGCCCTCGGCAGGCAGGGCCAACAGGGCCGAACCGCCACCAGACAGCAGGAAGATGACGCGGTCGTCTTCGTTCAGGTTGCTGACCAGTTCCAGCACGCGTTTGGCCACGGCCAGGCCAGCGGCATCGGGGACCGGGTGGGCGGCTTCGACCACCTCGATCTTCTGGCAGTTGGCGCCGTGGCCGTAGCGGGTGACGACGAGGCCGGACACTTCGCCCTGCCAGCTTTTCTCGACCACTTCGGCCATGGCGGCTGCGGCCTTGCCGGCGCCGATGACGATGACCCGGCCGCTACGGTCGGCGGGCAGGTAGGGTTCGAGGACTTGGCGCGGGTGGGCGGCGGCGATGGCTGTGTCGAACAGCTCGCGAAGAATTTTTTGCGGATCGACCGACATGGCAGGCTCCCAATTATTGTTGTTCTGCAGAATCGAAAACGCCCCTGGAACTGCCTCCGTGCAGGCCGAACCAGGGGCGGTCCCCAGAGCTGCAAGCTTCAAGCTACAAGCCACAAGTAAAAGCAGACCTGCTTTTGCTTGCCGCTCGAGGCTTACAGCTTGAAGCTTATTTCTCGTCGCGGATCGAGAAGTTGGCCATGTGCTCCAGGCCTTTGATCAGCGCCGAGTGGTCCCAGTTGCCGCCGCCCAGGGCCTGGCAGGTGTTGAACACTTGCTGGGCGTTGGAGGTGTTGGGCAGGTTGATGCCCAGCTCCTTGGCGCCTTGCAGGGCCAGGTTCAGGTCCTTCTGGTGCAGGTTGATGCGGAAGCCTGGGTCGAAGGTGCCTTTGATCATGCGCTCGGCGTGCACTTCGAGGATTTTCGACGAAGCGAAGCCGCCCATCAGTGCTTCACGCACTTTGGCAGGGTCGGCGCCGTTCTTGGCGGCGAACAGCAGCGCTTCGCTGACGGCCTGGATGTTCAGGGCGACGATGATCTGGTTGGCGACCTTGGCGGTCTGGCCGTCGCCGTTGCCACCTACGCGGGTGATGTTCTTGCCCATGGCTTCGAACAGCGGCAGTGCGCGCTCGAAGGCTTTCGGGCAACCGCCGACCATGATGCTCAGGGTCGCGGCCTTGGCACCGACTTCACCGCCGGACACCGGGGCGTCCAGGTAGGCGGCGCCAGTGGCCTTGATCTTCTCGGCGAAGGCCTTGGTGGCGGTAGGCGAGATCGAGCTCATGTCGATCACTACCTTGTTCGGGCCCACACCTTCGGCCACGCCGTTTTCACCGAACAGGACGGCTTCGACCTGTGGGGTGTCGGGGACCATGACGATGATGAACTCAGCTTCCTGGGCAACTTCTTTCGGGTTGGCCAGGGCCACGGCGCCGGCGGCGATCAGGTCGGCCGGGGCAGCATCGTGGTGGGTGGAGACGAACAGGCTGTGACCTGCTTTTTGCAGGTTCTGAGCCATGGGCTTGCCCATGATGCCGGTGCCGATAAAACCGATTTTAGCCATGAGAATGTGCCTCTTTGTATTTATAGAATCTCAAGCGCGACCCGGCCCCTGTCGGGGCGGGGGCTCTAGCCTTCAGATTGCATTGTGGGTCTTCAGCCAGCCCAGACCTGCTTCGGTCGTGGTCAGTGGCTTGTATTCCGCGCCCACCCAGCCCTGGTAGCCGATGCGGTCCAGGTGCTCGAACAGGAAGCGGTAGTTGATCTCGCCGGTGCCTGGTTCGTTGCGGCCCGGGTTGTCGGCCAGCTGGATGTGGTTGATCAGTTTCAGGTTGCCCTCGATGGTGCGGGCCAGGTCACCTTCCATGATCTGCATGTGGTAGATGTCGTATTGCAGGAACAGGTTGTCGCTGCCAACTTCGGCCTGGATGTCCAGAGCTTGCTGGGTGGTGTTCAGGTAGAAGCCTGGGATGTCGCGGGTGTTGATCATTTCCATGACCAGGCGAATGCCTGCGGCCTTGAGCTTGTCGGCGGCAAAGCGCAGGTTGTCGACGAAGGTCTTGCGCACATCGGCGCATTGCAGGCCCTGCGGGCGAATGCCGGCCAAGGCGTTGACCTGGGTGTTGCCCAGTACCTTGGCGTATTCGATGGCCTTGTCGACGCCGGCGCGGAATTCTTCGACGCGGTCCGGGTGGCAGGCAATACCGCGTTCGCCCTTGCCCCAATCGCCGGCCGGCAGGTTGAACAACACCTGGGTCAGGCCGTGAGCGTCGAGCTGTTGCTTGATTTCGGCAGCGCTGAAATCGTACGGGAAGAGGTATTCGACACCGCTGAAACCAGCATCGGCGGCGGCCTTGAAGCGGGCCAGGAAGTCCTGTTCGGTGAACAGCATGGACAGGTTGGCAGCGAAGCGAGGCATGGTTGTCTCCTTGCAGATTAAAGCCCCCGGCGCCACATAGGCGGGATGCACGGGGGCGTCAGGCAATCAGTCGAGCATCGAGATCGCGGTTGGCGCGTCGTTGCCGACCAGGGCCAGGTCTTCGAACTCGTTGACGGCGTTGATCTCGGTACCCATGGAAATGTTGGTGACACGCTCGAGGATCACCTCGACCACGACCGGCACGCGGAACTCTTCGGCCATCTTCTGCGCCTTGAGCAGGGCAGGGGCGATTTCGCCTGGTTCGAATACGCGGATGGCTTTGCAGCCCAGGCCTTCGACCACGGCAACGTGGTCGACACCGTAGCTGGCAGCGTCGGTCGAGTTGATGTTCTCGAACGCCAGTTGTACACAGTAATCCATGTCGAAGCCACGCTGCGCCTGGCGGATCAGGCCGAGGTAGGCGTTGTTCACCAGCACGTGAACGTACGGCAGGTTGAACTGCGCACCGACAGCCAGTTCTTCGATCATGAACTGGAAGTCGTAGTCACCCGACAGGGCGACAACCTTGCGCGATGGGTCGGCCTTGACCACGCCCAGGGCAGCAGGGATGGTCCAGCCCAGCGGGCCGGCCTGGCCGCAGTTGATCCAGTTGCGTGGCTTGTACACGTGCAGGAACTGCGCACCGGCGATCTGCGACAGGCCGATGGTGCTGACGTAGCAGGTGTCCTTGCCGAATACCTGGTTCATCTCTTCGTACACGCGCTGCGGCTTGACCGGCACGTTGTCGAAGTGGGTCTTGCGCTGCAGGCTGGCCTTGCGCTGCTGGCAGTCTTCCAGCCAGGCGCTGCGGTCCTTGAGCTTGCCGGCGGCTTTCCACTCGCGGGCCACTTCGAGGAACACGTCCAGTGCCTTGCCAGCGTCTGAAACGATGCCCAGGTCGGGAGTGAACACGCGGCCGATCTGGGTTGGCTCGATGTCCACGTGCACGAACTTGCGGCCTTCGGTGTAAACATCGACGGAGCCGGTGTGGCGGTTGGCCCAACGGTTACCGATACCGAACACCAGGTCGGATTTCAGCAGGGTGGCGTTGCCGTAGCGGTGCGAAGTCTGCAGGCCGACCATGCCAACCATCAGGGCGTGGTCGTCCGGGATGGTGCCCCAGCCCATCAGGGTCGGAATCACCGGTACGCCGGTCAGCTCGGCGAACTCGACCAGCTTGTCGCTGGCGTCGGCGTTGATGATGCCGCCACCTGCAACCAGCAGTGGGCGCTCGGCATCATTGAGCAGGGCCAGGGCTTTTTCGGCCTGGACGCGAGTGGCGGATGGCTTGTTGACGGCCAGCGGCTCGTAGGCGTCGATGTCGAATTCGATTTCGGCCATCTGCACGTCGAACGGCAGGTCGATCAGTACCGGGCCTGGGCGGCCGGTACGCATTTCATAGAAGGCCTTCTGGAACGCGTAAGGCACTTGGCCTGGCTCCAGTACGGTGGTGGCCCACTTGGTGACCGGCTTGACGATGCTGGTGATGTCGACAGCCTGGAAGTCTTCCTTGTGCAGACGTGCACGCGGGGCTTGGCCAGTGATGCAGAGGATTGGAATGGAGTCGGCCGACGCGCTGTACAGGCCGGTGACCATGTCGGTGCCGGCAGGGCCGGAGGTACCGATGCACACGCCGATGTTGCCTGGGTTGGCACGGGTGTAGCCCTCGGCCATGTGCGAGGCACCTTCGACGTGACGAGCGAGGACGTGATCGATGCCACCGACTTTTTTCAGGGCTGAGTACAGCGGGTTGATGGCAGCCCCTGGGATGCCGAACGCGGTATCTACACCTTCACGGCGCATGACCAGAACGGCTGCATCGATTGCTCTCATTTTGCTCATGGGTTGTGCCTCATCGATTTTGTAATTGTATACAACTTGCTTTGCGACAGAGTGTATTCACGCCTGGCGGGCTAGGTCAATGGATTTTCATCGGGGAAGGTGGCTTTCGTCGGAGAGCCCGTGAAAACTGGGTTCTGTCGGATCTGGTACGATCGTTTAAAAATATTGTATACAAAAATATCTTTCGTTGTGTTCTATTTAGGTTATCGGTTTTCAACTGCCCTCAGGGCTTCTCACAACAAGAAGAGGACCTTTTCATGAACGTTCTGAACCTGAAAGTCGCGGTAAGCCTGGTGAATGCCGCGCTGGCCGCAGGCCGCAAGATCAATGCGGCGCCACTGACCGTGGCGGTGCTGGATGCGGGCGGGCACGTGCTGGCGCTGCAGCGGGAGGATGGCGCTAGCCTGATTCGCCCGGAAGTGGCTACCGGTAAAGCCTGGGGTGCGATTGCCTTGGGCAAGGGCTCGCGTTTGCTGGCGCTGGATGCGCAGCAACGGCCGGCGTTCTTTGCCGCGCTGAATGGGTTAGGGGAGCGGCCGGTGGTGCCGGCGCCGGGTGGCGTGCTGATTCGTGATCAGGACGGCAAGGTGCTGGGTGCGGTGGGGATCAGCGGCGATACGTCGGATATCGACGAGCAGTGCGCGATCAGTGCGATCGAGGAGGTTGGGTTGACGGCGGATGCGGGGGTGGCGGCGTAATAGCTTAGATTGTTGGGGCTGCTATGCAGCCCCATTGGCCCGATCAGGCCGCCTCAGGCTCACAGCCCTTGAGCACCAGCCGAATGATGGTCTCGGCCGCCGCGTCATAATCACTGTCGGCCAGCTTGGCCTTGCCCGTCACCGCCGAGATCTGCCAATCGAAATCGGCATAGGTCTGGGTCGCCGCCCAGATGCTGAACATCAGGTGATGCGCATCCACATTGGCAATCTGCCCGCGCTCGATCCAGCCCTGGATGCACTCGATGTTGTGCCGCGCCTGTTCGTTGAGTTGCTCGACCTGGTTGGGCGACAAATGCGGCGCACCGTGCATGATCTCGCTGGCAAACACCTTGGATGCATGCGGCAGGTCGCGCGAGATGCGGATCTTCGAGCGAATGTACGAACTCAACACTTCCTTGGGGTCACCGTCGGCATTGAACGGCGTCGAGGCCTGCATGATCGGCGCGATGATGCTCTCCAGGACCTCGCGGTAGAGGTTGTCCTTGGATTTGAAGTAGTAGTACACGTTTGGTTTGGGCAGGCCGGCCTTGGCCGCGATATCGCTGGTCTTGGTGGCGGCGAAGCCCTTGTCTGCGAATTCCTCGCTGGCCGCGCGCAGGATCAGTTCCTTGTTGCGCTCGCGAATGGTGCTCATGGTCAGGGATCTTCCTCGTGTCTGGCCACCTCTAAGAGGGATCGGGCATGGTAGCACCGGGCTCGACGGGCGCTCAAGGCAGCGACTTTCGGCTAGACTCCGGCACATTCATTTCACGGGAAACAGGCAAACATGGCAGGCAGCAGTCTACTGGTACTGATCGACGACATCGCCACGGTGCTCGACGACGTGTCACTCATGACCAAAGTCGCGGCGAAGAAGACTGCTGGCGTATTAGGTGACGACCTGGCGCTCAATGCTCAGCAGGTCACTGGCGTACGGGCCGAGCGCGAGATCCCGGTGGTGTGGGCGGTGGCCAAGGGCTCGTTCGTCAACAAGGCGATCCTGGTGCCGGCGGCGTTGCTGATCAGTGCGTTCATCCCTTGGGCGGTAACGCCCTTGTTGATGATCGGCGGCGCTTACCTGTGCTTCGAGGGCTTCGAAAAACTCGCGCACAAGTTCTTGCACAGCAAGGAAGAGGACGACGCGCAGCATGAGGCGCGCAAGGAAGCCGTGGCCGACGCCAATGTCGACCTGGTGGCCTTCGAGAAAACCAAGATCAAGGGCGCGGTACGCACCGACTTCATCCTCTCGGCAGAAATCATCGCCATTACCCTGGGCACCGTGGCCGATGCGCCGTTGACCCAGCAGATCATCGTGCTGTCGGGTATCGCCATTGTCATGACCATCGGCGTTTACGGGCTGGTAGGCGGCATCGTCAAGCTCGATGACCTTGGCCTGTGGATGACGCAGAAGGCGTCGAAGCTGGCGCAGGTGGTGGGTAACGGCATCCTGCGCGCGGCGCCTTACATGATGAAAAGCCTGTCGGTGATCGGCACTGCGGCGATGTTCTTGGTCGGCGGCGGGATTCTGGTGCATGGCATCGGGCCGTTGCATCATGCGATCGAGGCGTTCAGCGAAGGGCGCGGCGGGGCGCTGACGGGCGCATTGCTCAACGGGGGTGTGGGCATTGTTGCGGGCGCTGCCGTGTTGGCGGTAGTGAGCGGTTTGAGCAAGTTGTGGCGGGTAATGCGCCCGGCTCAGTGACTGTGACACAGGCGCCGCAAAGCGGCCCCTGTGGTCTTTCAGGTCAGAAGTGAACCTTGACCAGGAAGCTCGCCGTATTCTGGTCGGTCGTGAAGGCATCGCTGTCCTTGATGCCGTACTTGTTCTTCCAGTAGTCGTACTCAAAACCTACGTACAGCTGCTTCTCACCCAGGTGCAACGCCTTGCCCAGGTCATATTTGACCTGCGGGTTGAAGTGCAGGTTGGCCTGGTAGGTACCGCGACGGTTCTCGTCGTTGTCCACCACCCAGTCCATGAAGCCGTCGATGAGGATGTCGGACGAGCCCACAGGGATGGTGTACGACCACACCGGGGTAATCTGCCAGACGTTGTCACCCGCGCGGCTGCCGTCGGTGGTGCGCTGGTAGAAGTTCAGCTGGAAGTAGTCGAAACCGGGGATGTCCAGGTCGAAGCCAGGGCCGATCAGGTAAGACTCGGTATCCCCCTCGCCAAACTCGTAGGTCATCGCCAACAGCACGTCCTTGACCGGGCCGAACGCCAGCTTCTGGTCGAAGATCTTGCCAAACGACAGGCGCGGGCTGATTTCACCGTAGTAGGTGTTGGGGCCGTTCCCGGCGTCTTTCTTGCCCTGGTAGAAGATCTTGTCGACGAAGATGAAGTTGTCGCCGTACTTCCAGCCATCGGCATGCTCGAACGTCACCGTCTGCTGGATCTCGGGGTTGACCTTGAAGTTCTTGCCCCACAGGTAGGTGAGGCTGTTGTTCTGCCACTGCAGCAGGTCGCCGCCGAAGGTGGTGCCGCAGGCCAGCAGGCCGCCGGCGAGGATCAGGCTGTTGATGGTACGCATTGCGAGTGTCGCTCCCTTGATTGATCTGTTGTCAGCGCTCGTTGTTGGCGCTTTTTTGTCTTTTGAGTCAGCTTTTTTCGATAGGCCACAGCTGTTTGGCAAGAGCTGCGCCAACTTTTCGGGGCTGGCACAACCTTCCTGCTCGACTACGTTCTGAACGGATGAAAAGGGTTTTTCAGGCTGGCAACACGTTGGCCAACCGCCCGAATTCATTGACTGAGCGGTCAGTAAACGCAGGCAGAATCCGTTCTGCCCTGAGCGAGGGGGCGCGCAGATTACTGGCTTGCGCGCCGGTCCTCAAGTGCTCCGTCCTGGAGCGCTGTGAAACAAACTTGTGCGTTTGGTCAATTTCTTAGAAATGGACTTTGACCAGGGCGCTGGCGACGCTCTGGTTGCTGTCCACGTTGCCACGGCTGTCGATGCCGTACTTGTCCTTCCAGTAGCTGTATTCAAAGCCTACGTACAACTGTTTGGCGCCCAGGTTCAGGGCCTTGCCAAGGTCATACTTGACCTGTGGGTTGAACTGCAGGTTGGCGTGGTAGGTACCGCGACGGGTCTGGTCGTTGTCCACCACCCAGTCCATGTAACCGTCGATCAGGATGTCGGAGCGGCCCACGGGGATGGTGTAGGACCACGCCGGGGTGATCTGCCAGACGTTGTCACCCGGGCGGCTGCCCTCGGTGTTGCGCACATAGAAGTTCAAGGTGAAATAGTTGAAGCCGGGGACGGCCAGATCGAAACCGGGGCCGATCAGGTAAGCCTCGTTGTCGCCTTCGCCACGCTCGTAGGTCATGGCGATCAGCACGTCTTTGATCGGGCCGAACTCGAATTTGTGGCCGGTCATCTTGCCAAGCGACAGGCGCGGGCTGAACTCACCGTAGTAGGTGGTCACGCCTTTGCCGGGGTCGGCCTTGCCGTTGTAGAAAATCTTGTCGACGAACATGAAGGTGTCGCCGTACTTCCATTTGTTGGCGTGCTCGAACGTGATGGTCTGCTGGATACCAGGGTTGACCTTGAAGTCCTTGCCGTACAGGTAGGTCAGGCTTTCGCCGTGCCATTGCAGCCATTCGCCTGCATGCGAGGGGAGGGTGGCCAGCAGGCTGCTGCCCAACAACAGGGACGAGGTGATGCGCTTCATGTTGTGATTCCCGGACTTATTGTTTTTGTTGGCGGTGTTTTTAGCGCGCAGGGGCGCCCCGAGCGGCCCATTCCGGCGGGCCGACGGTGTAGCGGTTACTGCGGGTGTGAGTGAGGGGCGGCCAATGCGCCGCCCCTCGGGCTCAATGCTGGTGACAGGCGTCGTTATGCGCCGCGCGGTCGGCGCCACCGAGGATGTTGAACAACACGTTCAACACCAAGGCACTGACCGTGGCCATGGCGATGCCACTGTGGGTGATCGGTTCCATCCACTGCGGCATCTGCGCGAAGAAATCCGGGCGCACCACGGGGATCAGCCCGAAACCGACGCTCACCGCCACCAGCAACTGGTTGCGACGGTCGCCGATGTCCGCTTCCTGAAGAATCTTGATCCCGGTGGCGGTGACCATGCCGAACATGGCAATGGACGCGCCGCCCAGTACCGCAGGCGGGATCGAGGCAATCAGGTAGGCCGCCTTGGGCAGCAGGCTGAGCATGATCAACAGCGCACCGGCCACCACGGTAACGTAGCGGCAGCGTACCCCGGTCATCTGCACCAGGCCGATGTTCTGGGCGAACGAGGAGTGGGTGAAGGTGTTGAAGAAGCCCGCGATGAACGACGCGCCGGCATCGCACAGCAGGCCGCGACGCAGCATGCCGGGGGTGACTTCACGATCGGTCACCTTGCCCAGGGCGAGGAACATGCCCGTGGACTCGACGAAGATGATCACCACCACCAGGCACATCGACAGGATCGGCGCCAGGCTGAAGGTCGGCATGCCGAAGTGCAGTGGGGTCACCACTTGCAGCCACGGTGCCTGGCTCAGGCCAGACAGGTCGACCATGCCGATGGAGCCGGCCAGGATGTAACCCAGGCCCATGCCCACCAGCACCGAAACGTTGACCCAGAAGCCGCGCATGAAGCGGTTGATCAACAGGATCACGGCCAGCACCAGGCCCGCGACCATCAGGTAGATGGGCGAACCGAAGGCTTCTGCCTCATGGCCGCCACCGGCCCAGTTGACCGCAACCGGGAACAGCGACAGGCCGATCGAGGTGATCACGGTACCGGTAACCAGGGGCGGGAAGAAGCGCACGACCTTGGACATGAAGGGCGCGATCAGCATGCCGAAGAACCCGGCGGCGATGGTCGCGCCGAAGATCCCCTGCAAGCCCACCCCTGGCATGCCGGCCATGGCCACCATGCTGCCGACGGCAGCGAAGCTGGCACCCATCATCACCGGCATGCGGATCCCTACCGGGCCGATACCGAACGACTGGATGATGGTGGCGACGCCTGCGACCAGCAGGTCGGCGTTGATCAGGAAGGCAACTTCTTCACGGGACAATCCAGCAGCCTGGCCAATGATCAAAGGCACGGCAATCGCGCCTCCGTACATCAGCAGTACATGTTGCAGGCCTACCAGAATCAGTTGGAACAGGGGCAGAGGCTGACGCGGCGGCGCAACAGGGATGTACGCCTTGCGTGACTCGGACATGCAGCACCTCGAGTTTTGTTTTTATTCTCGGATCCAAGCGGCAAGCTCCAAGCGGCAAGCTTCAAGAAGAAGCTTGGTGATCCGCGTTGGAGCTTGACGCTCGATGCTTGCTTGTTACCTACGACTTACAGCTTGAGGCTTGAAGCTTGCGGCTTCTATCAGTTGACCTGGGCGCCTTTGGCGATCCAGTCACCAACGAGCTTGCGCTCTTCGGTGGTCATCTGGGTGATGTTGCCCAGCGGCATGATCTGGCTGGCGACCGCTTGCGCCTGAATGCGCGCGGCCTGGGCCTGGATCTGCTGCGGGGTGTCGAACATCACGCCGGCAGGGGCGGCGCTGAACAGTGGGCTGGTCGGTTTCGACGAGTGGCACACGGTGCAGCGTTCCTGGATGACATTGTGGATCTTGTCAAAGTCGCCACCACCGGCCTGGGCAGCGGCCTGGGCCGGTGCTTGCGCAGGTGCGGCTGGCGCTTGCGCAGCCTTGGCGGCATCCTCGGCGCGCTGCTCGGCAGCGGTCTTGCCACCGACAGCAGTCGCAGGCAGCGGCTGGTACTCGATCTTCGCTGCGGCTTGCTCAGGGCTTACGGCCATCGGTTTCGGGCCGGTGACGTAGGCCAGGCAGATCATCGCCAGGGCGCCGACGGGCAGGGTCCAGGCGTACTTGTTGCTGTCGTGGCGGGTGTTGAAGTAGTGGCGGATCAGAACCGCGGCTACTGCGATACCGGCCAGGATCAGCCAGTTGTACTGGCTACCGTAGGTGCTCGGGAAATGGTTGCTGATCATGATGAACAGCACCGGCAGGGTGAAGTAGTTGTTGTGGCGCGAGCGCAGCAGGCCCTTGGCCGGCAGGCGCGGGTCGGGGGTGGTGTTGCTCTCGATCGCGGCCACCAGCTGGCGCTGGGCCGGCATGATGATGCGGAACACGTTGCCGACCATGATGGTGCCGATGATCGCGCCGGTGTGCAGGTAAGCGCCACGGCCGCTGAACACCAGGCTGAAGCCCCAGCAGGCAGCGATGATCAGCACGAACAGTACACCACCGAGCAGCGCTGGCTTCTTGCCCAGGGGCGAGTCGCACAGGAAGTCGTAGATGAACCAGCCGGCGATCAGCGAACCGATACCGATGGCCACGCCTTCTGCACCGCTCAGGGTGCTGCCAGGGGCCAGCAGGTACAGGGCCGGGTTCCAGTAGAACACCACGCACAGCAGGGCGATACCGGACATCCAGGTGAAATAGGCTTCCCATTTGAACCAGTGCAGGTTCTCGGGCATTTTCGGGGGTGCGAGTTTGTATTTCTCCAGGTGGTAGATACCACCGCCGTGAATCGCCCAGAGATCACCCGACAACCCATCGCGCGGGTTGCTTCGGTTCAGGTGGTTCTCCAGCCAGACGAAGTAGAACGATGCACCGATCCAGGCGACACCGGTGATCATGTGAACCCAGCGAATGCTCAGGTTCAGCCATTCGT
Source organism: Pseudomonas sp. NFX1 (assembly GCF_051123555.1). Lineage (NCBI taxonomy): Bacteria > Pseudomonadati > Pseudomonadota > Gammaproteobacteria > Pseudomonadales > Pseudomonadaceae > Pseudomonas > Pseudomonas sp. NFX1. The sequence goes on from NZ_CP169366.1 coordinate 431,780, forward strand.
GAAGGTGTGCTTCCACAGTATGTACCTCTGCCAATCACCTTGCGATGATCGACCTTTTCTTATTGGTGGGGATTGAGGATCAGCATCTGTTCCTCGGTGAAGTAATGCTCATCGCAGTTGTTGCCAGAACCACTGCGATCAACCACCAGGAAATCATCCCGCTTTTCGATCGTCAGCACCGGGTGGTGCCAGACGCCGCGATGGTAATTGATGCCCTGCCTGCCGTTACTGCGGAAGGCGCGGACCAAACCTGATACAGGTGCATCGCCAACGGGCGCGACCACGATCAGAAAGGGGTTGCCGAGCAGCGGGATGAAAGCCTGGCTGCCCAGCGGATGGCGTTCCAGCATGCGTACGGTCAGCGGCATGTCCAGCGCGTCGGCGCGGAAGATGCTGATGATCGCTTTGTCTTCAGGCTCGGCGGTCTCGACCGTGGCGAGCTTGTGAAAGCGCATGGTCGAGCCGTTGTTGATCATGAAGTGGTCACTGCCATCGGTTTCGATCACGTCACCGAACGGGGCGAAGGCTTCTTTGGTCAGGGGCTCGATCATCAGGGTGCGCATGCGGTTATCTCTTCTATGTTCGTTATTCTTGAAAGGGCTCTAACGTTCGTTGCAGCGGTAATTACAGCTGCAGCAGACGGAACAGGGCGATCAGGTTGATCTGCGCCAGGGCTTCCTTGAATTCGGCATCGCTGTCGTTGTGGATGCGTTTTTCGAAAGCGGCGAGGATCTGGTGCCGGTTGCTGCCCTTGACCGCCATGATGAACGGGAACTGGAACTTGGCCTTGTAGGCGTCGTTGAGCTCGGTGAAACGGGCGAACTCTTCGGCGGTGCACTGGTGGATACCGGCGCCGGCCTGCTCGTTGGTGCTCGATTCGGTCAGCTCGCCCTGGATAGCCGCTTTGCCAGCCAGGTCCGGGTGAGCGTTGATCAGTGCCAACTGGTCGGCGTGGCTGGCGCTGAGCAGGATGTCGCTCATACGCTGGTGCAGCGCCTCGACCTCATCCAGCTCGCTCAGGTTGCCCAGGCCATAGGCTTTTTCAGCGACCCACGGCGAGTGCTCGTAGATGTCGGCGAAGGCGGCGACGAATGCGTCACGGCCCAGGGTGGAGGGCTTGAGGGTCTTGAAGGCGGTCATCAGGCGTTCTCTTTCTTGTACGGGTGGGTGGCGTGCCAGTGGCGGGCGATGTCCGCGCGACGGGCGAACCAGACCTGGTCATGGCTCTTGGCGTAATCGACGAAACGCTTCAGCGCGGCCAGGCGCGCCGGGCGGCCGACCAGGCGGCAGTGCAGGCCGATGGAGAGCATCTTCGGTGCTTCGGCGCCTTCGGCGTAGAGCACATCGAAGGCGTCCTTGAGGTACTGGAAGAACTGCTCGCCGCAGTTGAAGCCCTGTACCTGGGTGAAGCGCATGTCGTTTGTGTCCAGGGTGTAGGGGATCACCAGGTGTGGTTTGCCGGTGGGGTTGTTCGGTTCCCAGTAGGGCAGGTCGTCGTCGTAGGTGTCGCTGTCATAGAGGAAGCCACCTTCCTCCATCACCAGGCGGCGGGTGTTCGGGCCGGTGCGGCCGGTGTACCAGCCCACCGGGCGCTCGCCGGTCAGTTCGGTGAGGATGCGGATGGCCTCGAGCATGTGCTCGCGCTCCTGCGCTTCATCCATGTTCTGGTAGTCGATCCAGCGGTAGCCGTGGCTGCAGATCTCGTGGCCGGCTTCGGCCATGGCGCGGATCACGTCCGGGTGGCGCTGGGCGGCCATGGCCACGGCGAACACGGTCAGCGGCACGCCGCTGTCCTTGAACAGCTTGAGCAGACGCCACACGCCGGCACGGCTGCCGTATTCGTAGAGCGATTCCATGCTCATGTTGCGCTGGCCCTGCAACGGCTGGGCAGCCACCATCTCGGACAGGAAAGCTTCGGACTCTTTGTCACCGTGCAGGATGTTGCGCTCGCCACCTTCTTCGTAGTTCAGGACGAAGGACAGTGCAATGCGGGCGTTGCCCGGCCATTGCGGGTGAGGTGGGTTGTTGCCGTAACCGATCAGGTCGCGAGGATAGTCAGCGCTCACTGCAGTCTTCCTTCTTGTGCGTTAGTGCGGGGGTGGGCGGGCCGCGTCGGGATGTCGCACCACCGGATGGGCTGATTGTATACAACTTCTGAAATCTTTTGTAAGCCTGTTTTTCCGCATTTCTTCCCTTTTGTCGCCTGAGAATCCCTTGCAATAAACCTGCCTGGTTGGTCAGCTAATGACGTGGGTGTCGGCATGGCGTCTGTATTTGCGACTGTATGGCGGCTTTAGGGAGGCGGCGACGGATGGGTTCAAAAAATTGTGTACAATTTGACGATGGAATGTCTTAATAACGCCATTCCCGCACATCGCAGGCCGTTTGGCGTGATGATGGCCGTGTATTTTTTGCCCACAGATTGAACAAGAGGCGACAAGCAATGGGACGTTTGACCACACACGTACTGGATGCCGCGCATGGCTGCCCGGGCAGCTCGATCAAGGTCGAGCTGTACCGCGTCGAAGGCCAGCAGCTGGAGCTGGTTAACACCGCCCTGACCAATAGCGATGGCCGCGTCGATGCGCCGCTGCTGCAGGGTGACGATTACCGTACCGGCGTTTACCAGCTGCAGTTCAGTGCTGGCGCCTACTACCGTGCCCGCGGCGTACAGCTGCCGGACACGGCGTTTCTGGATGTTGTTGTGCTGCGTTTTGGCATCGACGAGCAGCAGGAGCACTACCACGTGCCGCTGCTGATCTCGCCGTATAGCTATTCGACCTATCGCGGAAGCTAGTTGGTCGCTAGAAGAATCTTCGTAGGTCCTTTGGCCCGCTCTCACACTGGCGGGCTTTTTTTCGTCTTCTGTTTTCTACAGTTCAGGTGGCATCAACCATTTGACTGACATTTTTGTCAGTACTTTCGTTCGGGCCTGTCTGGGATGATCAGGTGCCAAGTCCCAATTGAAGATATGGCCTGATGAATACACAAAATGCCTATCTACCCTATGGCTACCACCTGCCCGATCAGCGTGTTCTCGGTTTCAATGGTGAGCGGCTGGACCCGGTCACAGAGCATTACCTTCTGGGGAATGGTTATCGAGCCTTCAATCCCTCTTTGATGCGGTTCAATAGCCCGGACAGCTTGAGCCCGTTCGCTGAAGGTGGTGTGAACGCCTATGCGTACTGCCAGGGCGATCCCGTGGATTACCAGGACCCAAGCGGTCATAGCTTTTGGAGAATGCTGGCGGGGGTTGTGAAGACGCCGAAGCGAAAGGCCATAACTGCAATTGTTAACGAGGGGCAATTTACACAAGTAGTTGGTTGGCATGGGACCAGTCGTAAAAATAGGCCCTCACTGTTCAGAGGGCTATCGTCAGGGCACTCAGAGGTTCATAGGCAGGCTCAAGGGAGAGGGTTCTATGTCGCACCAACCCCTGAGCACGCGAAACGATACGCTGACCTCTACGACGATGGCATTGTCTTACCGGTACTCTCGCGCAAAGATGCCAGGTTGGTTCCCGGTGTGGGCTATAAGAAGGATGTGTTTGATGTTGTCGTGATCACAGAGGCGGCATTCGATGTTGTCAGGGTGCGTGAAGCCGTTCCGTCAGGCGCGACGCCAGCTGCACTTCCTCGAACTGGCATCTTCGCGAGAAAACCAGCACCAGCTGCATAAAAATGGGCGCCGAAGCGCCCTTTGTTGGGGTGGAAGATCAGAGGAACACAAACTTGGCAATGAAGATCGCGCACAGCACCCAGAGGCTGGCCGAGATTTCCTTGTACTTGCCAGTGCCCGCCTTCAACGCCACATAGGTGATGAAGCCAAGGGCAATACCGTCGGCGACCGAGAAGGTCAGCGGCATCATGATCACCGTGACGATCGCCGGAATGCTGTCGGTGGCTTCATCCCAGTGGATATGCGCCATGCTGCCCATCATCAGCATGGCCACGTAGATCAATGCACCCGCAGTGGCATAAGCCGGAATCATCCCGGCCAGCGGCGCGAAGAACATCGCCGCAATGAACAGCAGCCCCACCACCACAGCTGTCAGGCCAGTCCGGCCACCGGCGGCCACGCCTGCGGCACTTTCTACATAGCTGGTTACCGGCGGCACGCCGACCACCGCGCCGAATACGCTGGACGCACTGTCTGCCTTCAACGCCCGTGACAGGTTTTCGATACGCCCATCAGGCGCCACCAGGTTGGCCCGTTGTGCCACGCCCATCAGGGTGCCGGCGGTGTCGAACATGTGCACGAAAAGGAACGCCAGCACCACGCTGATCATGCTGACGTTGAACACGCCGGCGACATCCATGGCCATCCAGGTCGGCGCCAGGCTCGGTGGCATCGATACCACCCCGCCAAACTTCACCAGGCCCAGCCCCCAGCCGGCGAGGGTGACGCCGATGATGCTGATCAGGATCGCGCCGAATACCCGTTTGTAGCTGAGGATGGCAATCGACAGGAAGCACACCGCCGCCAGCAGTGGGCCGGGTTCATGCAGCGAGCCCAGCTTGATCAGCGTGGCCGGGCTGTCGACGATGATACCTGCGGTCTTCAGGCCGATCAGTCCGAGAAACAATCCGACGCCGGCCCCCATCGCATGGCGCAGGCTCAACGGGATGCTGTTGAGCAGCCACTCGCGCACCTTCGACAAGGTGAGGAACATGAACAGCACACCCGAGACGAATACCGCGCCCAGTGCCGTTTCCCAGTTGTAGCCCATGGTGCCGACCACGGTGTAGGTGAAGAAGGCGTTCAGGCCCATGCCGGGCGCCAGGCCCACCGGCCAGTTGGCGTACAGGCCCATCAGCAGGCAGCCCAGCGCTGCGGCGATGCAGGTGGCGACGAAGGCCGCGCCGTGATCGATGCCGGCGTCGGCCATGATGTTGGGGTTGACGAAGATGATGTAGGCCATGGTGATGAAGGTGGTCACCCCGGCGATCATTTCGGTTTTGACGGTGCTGCCGTGTTGCTTGAGTTTGAAAATCCGTTCCAGCCAGCTCGTTTCGAGCGGTGGGGCGAGATCCAGCGTAGGGGCTTCGGATTTGCGGCTTTCCACAGCGGGTACTCCTCAAGTCTTTCTTGTTGTGTCGGAGCCATTGTCCTGCGCATGCACTTGGCGGCTCCGCGAGGGGAAGGCAGACGCCCGACCATTTTGTTGACTTATGGGTCAGGAAGTCGCACGGTGGATTATGCTTTTGTGTACAAAGAATGCAAATAATGTTTTATCTTTTGTGCGCACAAATGCTCGTACAACGGCTATATATGTGAAAGGCCACCTGCAGAAACGGGTCAGCCTGTGTACAATGGCGCCATACCTTGGTCCTTCATCCCTTTTCAGGACTTGCCAGCCACCCTCTGACACGCGTTACAGTCAAGGTCCGACTGGTGGATCCACGTGCTCGAGTGCCCATGAACGAACAGCTGCAACCTCTGAAAAAACCTGTGCGCACTGGCAAGGCCGGGCGCAGTGGTACCCAGGACGACATCGTCTACGCGCATATTTTCGAGGCGATCCTCGAACAGCGTCTGGCTCCGGGCACCAAGTTGAGCGAGGAAGCGCTGGGCGAGATCTTCGGCGTCAGCCGCACCATCATCCGTCGCGCCCTGTCGCGCCTGGCCCACGAAAGCGTGGTGCTGTTGCGGCCCAACCGTGGTGCGGTGGTGGCCAGCCCGACGGTTGAAGAGGCGCGCCAGGTGTTCTTCTCGCGGCGCATGGTCGAACGCGCCATCACCGAACTGGCCGTGCAGCACGCCACCATCGACCAGCTCAACGAGCTGCGTCAGATGGTGCGCGAGGAGCGCGACAGCTTCTCGCGCGGCGATCGGGGTGCGGGTATCCGTCTTTCTGGCGAATTCCACCTCAAGCTGGCCGAAGCGGCGGGCAATGCGCCCCTGGTCAGCTTCCAGCGCAGCCTGGTGTCGCAGACCTCGCTGATCATTGCCCAGTACGAAAGCGGCAACCGCTCGCATTGCTCCTATGACGAGCACATGCAACTGATCGATGCCATCGAAGCGCGTGACGCCGAGCAGGCGGTGAGCTTGATGATGCACCACATGGACCACATCGACAGCAAGCTGAACCTGGACGAGGAGAGTGCCTCGGACGATCTGCATGCGGTGTTCTCGCACCTGCTGAAAAAGCCCAAGGTTTCGGCCAAGGGTTGATCGTTTGCCTCGGTAGATGTGGGGTTTTGCAGGCGCGGGCTTGCCCGCGCCTACACATCAGCCAAAGGTCTGCTAAATTCTTGTGAGCAAACCTTCATCAAGCAGTTGGGCTTGCGCATTCGTTGCGTTCAACTTCTTGAGGAATGGATTCATGAGCATGTCCCTCGGTAAACGCATGGGTGCCGAATTGATCGGCACCTTCTGGCTGGTCCTTGGTGGCTGTGGCAGTGCGGTACTCGCAGCCAGTTCCCCCCTCGGTATCGGCGTTCTCGGTGTTGCTTTCGCCTTCGGCCTTACAGTGCTGACCATGGCCTTCGCCATCGGCCACATTTCCGGCTGTCATCTAAACCCTGCCGTATCATTCGGGCTGGTGGTGGGCGGGCGTTTCCCGGCCAAAGAGCTGCTGCCCTACGTGATCGCTCAGGTGATCGGCGCCATCCTGGCTGCGGGTGTGATCTACCTCATCGCCAGCGGCAAGGCCGGTTTCGAGTTGTCTTCGGGATTGGCTTCAAACGGCTACGCCGACCACTCGCCCGGCGGCTACACACTGGGTGCGGGTTTCATCAGTGAAGTGGTGATGACGGCGATGTTCCTGGTGGTAATCATGGGCGCCACCGACTCCCGCGCCCCAGCAGGTTTCGCGCCGATTGCCATCGGCCTGGCCCTGACCCTGATCCACCTGATCTCCATTCCGGTGACCAATACTTCGGTCAACCCCGCGCGTAGCACGGGGCCGGCACTGTTCGTCGGCGGTTGGGCCCTGCAGCAACTGTGGCTGTTCTGGCTGGCGCCGCTGATCGGGGCTGCGATCGGCGGCGCGTTGTACCGGGGCCTGGCGAAAGAACCTTAGCGCTGGTGCACGCAACGCCCGGCGGCGTAGGTTTCCCGCACGGTGCGGTCATCGCCCAGGGTGGTGAGCACGAACAGGGTCTCTTCGATGCTGTTGGACTGCTGGATACGGTAGTCCAGCAGTGGCGTGGCCTTGTAGTCGAGCACGACGAAGTCGGCATCGTTGCCGGGGCGCAGGCTGCCGATGCGATCGTCCAGGCGCAGTGCGCGGGCGCCGCCGAGGGTGGCCAGGTACAGCGACTTGTAGGGGTGCAGGCGCGCGCCCTGCAACTGCATGACCTTGTACGCCTCGTTGAGGGTGTTGAGCAGCGAGAAGCTGGTGCCTGCACCCACGTCGGTGCCCAGGCCCACGTTGACCTTGAAGCGCTCGGCCTGGGGCAGGTTGAACAGGCCGCTACCGAGGAACAGGTTGGACGTCGGGCAGAAGGCCACGGCCGAACCGGTTTCGGCCAGGCGCTGGCACTCGTCGTCGCACAGGTGCACGCCATGGGCGAACACCGAGCGCTCGCCGAGCAGCTCGAAGTGGTCGTACACGTCCAGGTAGCCCTTCTGCTCCGGGAACAGTGACTTGACCCAGTCGATTTCCTTGAGGTTTTCCGACAGGTGCGTGTGCATGTACACGCCTGGGTGCTCCTTGAGCAACTGGCCAGCCAGTGTCAGTTGCTCTGGCGTGCTGGTCGGTGCGAAACGTGGGGTCACTGCGTAGTGCAGGCGGCCCTTGCCGTGCCAGCGTTCGATCAAAGCCTTGCTTTCGCTGTAACCGGACTCGGCCGTGTCAGTCAGGTAGTCAGGGGCATTGCGGTCCATCATCACCTTGCCGGCGATCATCCGCAGGTCGAGGCGCTCGGCTTCTTCGAACAAGGCGTTCACCGACTCCGGGTGCACGCTGCCAAACACCAGGGCGGTGGTGGTGCCGTTGCGCAGCAGTTCCTTGAGGAAGATTTTCGCGACCTGGTCGGCATGGCCCTTGTCGGCGAACTGCTTCTCGCACGGGAAGGTGTAGGTGTTGAGCCAGTCCAGCAGCTGTTCGCCGTACGAGCCGATCATGCCGGTCTGTGGGAAGTGGATGTGGGTATCGATGAAGCCTGGGGTGATCAACGCATCCTGGTAATGCACCACTTCGATGCCGGCATCCAGGGTCGGCAGCAGGTCGCTGGCGTGGCCGAGGGCGCTGATGCGGCCGTCGTCGACCACCAGCAGGCCGTCTTCGTAGTAGGCGTGGGAGGCGTCCAGGCCGACCTCGGCCGGGTCGGCGATGCTGTGCAGGATGGCGGCACGGTAGGCTTTGCGGGTTGCGGTCATAAAGCGCTCGTCAAATGGCTTGGCTGCGCCGGGAGGGCGGCAGCAACTGGGCAATGGGGCCGGCGTTGGCGGCAGCGTCATGCTGGCCGAAGCAGGCGTTGTAGGTGGCAATGATTTCGCCGGCGATGGACACGGCGATCTCGATCGGCAGCTTGCCCTTGACTTCGGCAATGCCCATCGGGCAGCGCATGCGCGCCATGACGGCATCATCGAAGCCACGCTCGCGCAGGCGGTGCTCGAACTTGGCCCGTTTGGTCTTCGAGCCGATCAGGCCGAACCAGGTGAAATCATTGCGTTTGAGAATGGCGGCGGTCAGTTCCAGGTCGAGCTGGTGGTTGTGGGTCATGACGATGCAGTAGCTGCCAGCTGGCAGGTCGGCCACTTCGTCGACGGGCTCCTCGTTGACCACCTTGGTCACCCCGTTGGGGATGAGCTCGGGAAATTCCTGTTCGCGCGAATCGATCCAGCGCACCCGGCAGGGCAACGCGGCGAGCAAGGGTACCAGAGCGCGGCCGACATGGCCCGCGCCGAACACCGCAATCTGCGCCTGCACGGCGGCCATCGGCTCGAACAGCAGCACGGTCACGCCGCCGCAGCACTGGCCGAGGCTTGCGCCAAGGCTGAAGCGCTCCAGGTGCGGGGTGGTGCGCTGGTCTTCGAGCATTTGCCGGGCGATGTGCAGGGCCTTGTATTCCAGGTGGCCGCCGCCGATGGTATCGAACAGCGCGGTGGCGCTGACGACCATTTTCGAGCCGGCGTTACGCGGGGTAGAGCCGCGTTCCTCGATGATGGTCACCAGCACGCAGGGTTCACCGCGGGACTGGTGGTCGGCGAGGGCGTTGATCCATTGGTGCATGATCCAACCTCTCTTCTGTCTACGCGGGCCTTGTGTAGGAGCGGCCTTGCGTCGCGAAAGGGCTGCGCAGCGGCCCCCGGATTTCAGCTTCGCTGCTGAGCTGGCTGGGGGCGCTACGCGCCCCGTTCGCGACGCAAGGCCGCTCCTACACACACACACACACACACACAACGGTGCGGCAGGGTCAGTGGCTAACGGTTTCCAGTTCCTGCGATGCAGGCTGCGCGGCGGCCACCGCCTTGCGCATCTGCTCGCAACCCCACAACACCCGCTCTGGCGTTGCCGGGGCATCAACCTGGGGTTGCAGGCGATAGTCGGCAATGCTGGCCACGGCATCCTTGATCGCGCACCAGGCGGCGATGCCAAGCATGAATGGCGGCTCGCCCACGGCCTTGGAATGGAACACCGTGTCTTCGGGGTTCTTGCGGTTTTCCACCAGCTTCACACGCAGGTCCAGCGGCATGTCGGCCACCGCCGGCACTTTGTAGCTGGCCGGGCCGTTGGTCATCAACTTGCCCTTGGCATTCCACACCAGCTCTTCGGTGGTCAGCCAGCCCATGCCCTGGATGAAACCGCCTTCCACCTGGCCGATATCGATGGCCGGGTTCAGCGAGTCGCCGACGTCATGCAGGATGTCGGCGCGCAGCATCTTGTATTCGCCCGTCAGGGTGTCGACGACCACTTCCACGCAGGCTGCACCGAAGGCGAAGTAGTAGAACGGCCGGCCGCGAGCCTGGCTGCGGTCGTAGAAAATCTTCGGCGTGCGGTAGAAGCCAGTGCTCGACAGCGACACCTGGGCAAAGTACGCCTGCTGCACGAGTTGCTCAAAGCTCAAGATCTGCTCGCGCACGCGCACATGGCCGTTGCGGAACTCGACGTCTTCCTCGGTCACCTGGTAATGCCGTGCGGCGAACTCGGTCAGGCGCTTCTTGAGGATTTCGGCGGCGTTCTGCGCGGCCTTGCCGTTCAGGTCGGCGCCGCTGGAAGCTGCGGTAGGCGAGGTGTTGGGGACCTTGTCGGTGTTGGTGGCAGTGATCTGGATGCGGTCGAAGTCGACCTGGAAGATCTGCGCCACCACTTGCGCCACTTTGGTGTTCAGGCCCTGGCCCATCTCGGTGCCGCCGTGGTTCAGGTGGATACTGCCGTCGGTGTAGATGTGGATCAGCGCACCGGCCTGGTTGAGGAAGGTGGCGGTGAACGAGATACCGAACTTGACCGGGGTCAGCGCCAGGCCCTTCTTGAGGATCGGGCTGTTGGCATTGAAGCGGCGAATCGACTCGCGCCGCTCGGCGTAATCGCTGCTGGCCTCAAGCTCGGCGGTCATCTCTTCGAGCATGTTGTGCTCGACGGTCTGGTAGTAGTGGGTGACGTTGCGGTCGGTCTTGCCGTAGTAGTTGGCCTTGCGCACCGCCAGCGGGTCGCGGCCCAGGTGGCGGGCGATATGGTCCATCACCTGCTCGATGGCGACCATGCCCTGCGGGCCGCCAAAGCCGCGGTAGGCGGTGTTGGAGGCGGTGTTGGTCTTGCAGCGGTGGCCGTGCACGGTGGCATCGCCCAGGTAGTAGGCGTTGTCGGAGTGGAACATGGCGCGGTCGACGATCGAGCCGGACAGGTCGGGCGAGTAGCCGCAGTTGCCGGCCAGGTCGAAATTGATGCCGTGCAGGCGGCCAGTGTCATCGAAGCCCACGTCGTACTCGACATAGAACGGGTGGCGCTTGCCGGTCATCATCATGTCTTCGACGCGCGGCAGGCGCATCTTGGTTGGCTGGCCGGTCAGGCGCGCAACCACCGCACACAGGCACGCCGGGCTGGCGGCTTGAGTTTCCTTGCCGCCGAAACCACCGCCCATGCGGCGCATGTCGAGGACGATCTTGTTCATCGGCACGTCCAGCACTTCGGCGACCAGCTTCTGCACCTCGGTGGGGTTTTGCGTGGAGCAGTAGACGATCATGCCGCCGTCCTCGGTCGGCATCACCGAGGAAATGTTGGTTTCCAGGTAGAAGTGCTCCTGGCCGCCGATATGCAGGGTGCCTTGCAGGCGGTGCGGGGCGCTGGCCAGGGCGGCGGCGGAGTCACCGCGCTGGTGGGTGTGGCTGTCGAGCACGAAGTGCTTCTTGCGAAACGCTTCGACCACATCCAGTACCGGCTCCAGGTCTTCGTATTCGATGATGGCCGCCATCGCTGCGCGGCGGGCGGTTTCCAGGTCGCGGGCAGCCACGGCGAGCACCGGCTGGCCGAAGAATTCGACCTTGTCGATGGCCAGCAGCGGGTCGCCGGCCACCACCGGGCCGATGTCCTTGAGGCCAGGGATGTCTTCGTGGGTGATGGCGATGCGTACACCCTCGAAGGCATAGCACGGCGTGGTGTCGACACGCAGGATGCGCGCGTGGGCGCGGTCGGCGGTGCGCGCATAGACGTGCAACTGGTTGGGGAATTCCAGGCGGTCATCGATGTACACCGCTTCGCCGGCCACGTGCTTGTCGGCGCTGTCGTGCTTGACGCTGCGGCCGACCCCGGTGGTCAGGTCCTGGCTGAACAGTTCGGCCATCTCGGCCTGGCTCTTGGCTACGTGATGGTTAGACATAAGCGGTCACCCGGGTTTCGATGTGCGGTGTTTGCTGTTCGATGAAGTACTTGCGCAGCAGGTTCTGTGCGGTCAGCAGGCGGTACTCCTTGCTGGCGCGGAAGTCGCTGAGCGGGGTGAAGTCTTCGGCCAGCGCCTGGCAGGCGCGCTCGATGCTGGCCTGGTTCCACGCTTTGCCGCGCAGGGCTGCTTCGCAGGCGCGCGCACGCTTTGGAATGGCGGCCATGCCGCCGAAGGCGATTCGTACGCCGCTGACCACACCGTTCTCGATGCTCAGGTTGAACGCTGCGCACACGGCGGAAATGTCGTCGTCCAGGCGCTTGGACACTTTATAGGCGCGGAAGGCCCAGTCATCGCTGGCGCGCGGCACGATGATCTTCTCGATGAACTCGCTGTCCTGACGCGCGGTGATGCGGTAATCGATGAAGTAGTCCTCCAGCGCCAGGGTGCGCTGGCGTTCGCCTTGGCGCAACACCACCTGGGCATCCAGGGCAATCAGCAGGGGCGGCGAGTCGCCAATCGGCGAGGCGTTGCCGATATTGCCGCCCAAGGTGCCCTGGTTGCGGATCTGCAACGAGGCAAACCGGTGCAGCAGGTCGCCGAAGTCGGGGTACTCGGCGTTGAGCGCTTCATAGCAGTCGGTGAGCGGGGTGGCCGCGCCGATTTCCAGGTGGCTGGCGGTCTTGTCGATGCGCTTGAGTTCGGCCACGTGGCCGACATAGATCATCACAGGGAGCGTCTTGTGGAACTGGGTCACTTCCAGTGCCAGGTCGGTACCACCGGCCAGCAGGCGTGCTTCGGGGTGCGAGCTGTACAGGTCGGCCAGGTCGGCCACGGTCAACGGCACCAGGCAGCGCTTGTCGCCACTGTTGAGCTCGCCGGTCTGGGTCGGCGCGATGGCCTTGAGGCGGCTGATGGTCTGAGCTTGCTGGGCGTCGAACTGGTCGCGGCAAGGCTGGCGGCAGCTTTGCTCGGCAGCATCGAGGATCGGCCGGTAGCCGGTGCAGCGGCACAGGTTGCCGGCCAGGGCTTCCTGGGCCAGGTGCAGGTCGGGGCCTTGGCTGTTTTTCTGCAGGGCGAACAGCGACATGACGAAGCCTGGGGTGCAGAAGCCGCATTGCGAACCATGGCAGTCGGCCATGGCTTTTTGCACGCTGTGCAGTTCGCCCTGGTGCTTGAGGCCTTCGACGCTGATCAACTGCTTGCCATGCAGCGAAGACACGAAGGTCAGGCACGAATTGAGGCTGCGGTAGCGCAGGGTGTCCTGGCCCTTGTCGTCCTGGGTCAGTTCGCCGACCACCACGGTGCATGCACCGCAATCACCACTGGCACAGCCTTCCTTGGTGCCGGGTTTGCCCAGGTGCTCGCGCAGGTATTGCAGCACCGTCATGTTCGGGTCCAGGGCGTGCTCATTACGCAGCTCCTGGTTGACGAGAAACTGGATCACGGGGGTGGCCTCGCAATGGTTTTATTGTTGTTGGGCGGACAATAAGCAGACCTGACGAACTGGTCAATATTTTTCTGACTCAAAGGTCAGGAAAATGCGCATCTCTACACCCGGCCGAACACATTGCCTTTACTACAAGCATAGATCGCGCCGGGCAGGCGGCAGTCTGGCAGGCCAAATAAAGCGCAAGGCCCCTCTGCGCGAGTGCCGGTCAAGTACGCTACAATCCGCCCCTTGTGCCCAGTTCAATGATTTTGAAGGAAAACCATGACGTTCAAGGCCCCGGACAGCCTCTCCGAGCAGATTGCCGATTACCTGGCCGAACGCATCATCCGCGGCGAACTGGCGCCGGGCGAGCGCATCCAGGAGCAAAAGGTCACCCAGGCGCTGAATGTCAGCCGCGGTTCGGTGCGTGAGGCATTATTGATCCTCGAACGTCGGCATCTGGTCGCGATCTTGCCGCGTCGTGGCGCTCATGTGACCAAGCTGGACGAGCGCAGCGTGCGCAGCCTGTGCAACTTGATGGGCGAGTTCTACATCCTGCTGGGCAACGCCGTTGCACAAAAATGGCGCCTTGAGGCCGACCTGCGCCCGTTTCTGGAGATCCAGCAGCGCCTGCAGCTGGCCCGCGACAAACGGGACATCAAGGTGTTCGTTGCCGAAAGCTTCGCGGTGATGCGGGCGGCCTATCCGTTCGCCGACAACCCTTACCTGCAGGAAACCGTAGAAAACCTGCAGCCGGCCATGAGCCGCGCCTACTACCTGGCCCTGGACCAGCGCCAGGCCAGCACCGACGACTACCTGCAGCTGTTCGCCTGCCTGCTTGAGGCCGTGGTCTCGCGCGACCTCCCGCGCATCCGCGAGGTGCTCACCGCTTACTGCCAGCGCAGCTGTGAACTGGTGCTGGCGGCGTTGGCCCGGGCCTGACCATGCGCCTCAAATGCATTCGCCTGGCCGGGTTCAAGTCGTTCGTCGACCCGACCACGGTCAACTTCCCCAGCAACATGGCGGCCGTGGTCGGCCCCAACGGTTGCGGCAAGTCCAACATCATCGACGCGGTGCGCTGGGTGATGGGCGAGAGCTCGGCGAAAAACCTGCGCGGCGAGTCGATGACCGACGTCATCTTCAACGGCTCCACCAGCCGCAAGCCGGTCAGCCAGGCCAGCATCGAGCTGGTGTTCGACAACAGCGACAACACCCTGGTAGGTGAATACGCGGCCTACGCCGAGATTTCCATCCGCCGCAAGGTGACCCGCGACGCGCAGAACAGCTACTACCTCAACGGCGCCAAATGCCGTCGCCGCGATATCACCGATATCTTCCTCGGCACCGGCCTTGGGCCGCGCAGCTACTCGATCATCGAGCAGGGCATGATCTCCAAGCTGATCGAAGCCAAGCCCGAGGAGTTGCGCAACTTCATCGAGGAGGCGGCGGGCATCTCCAAGTACAAGGAGCGCCGTCGCGAAACCGAGAACCGCATCCGCCGCACCCAGGAAAACCTGGCGCGCCTGACCGACCTGCGCGACGAGCTGGAGCGCCAGCTCGAACGCCTGCACCGCCAGGCCCAAGCCGCCGAGAAGTACCGCGAGTACAAGGCCCAGGAACGCCAGCTCAAGGCGCGCCTGTCGGCCCTGCGCTGGCGCGACCTGGACGAACGCGTACGCCAGCGCGAAGCGGTGATCGGCGACCAGGATGTGTCCCACGAGGCGTTGGTGGCCGAGCAGCGTAACGCCGACGCCAGCATCGAGCGCCTGCGCGATGGGCATCACGAATTGTCCGAGCGCTTCAACCAGGTCCAAGGCCGCTTCTATTCGGTGGCAGGCGATATCGCCCGGGTCGAGCAGAGCATCCAGCACGGCCAACAGCGCCTGCGCCAATTGCAGGACGACTTCAAGGAAGCCGAGCGCACGCGGCTGGAGACCGAGTCGCACCTGGGCCATGACCGCACCCTGCTGGCTACCCTTGGCGAAGAACTGGCCATGCTGGCGCCTGAGCAGGAAATGACCCTGGCGGCCGCCGAAGAGGCCGCCGCCACCCTCGAAGAAGCCGAGCTGGGCATGCACGGCTGGCAAGAGCAGTGGGACACCTTCAACACCCGCTCCGCCGAGCCCCGGCGCCAGGCGGAAGTGCAGCAGGCGCGCCTGCAGCAGCTGGAAACCAGCCTGGAGCGCTTGGCGGAGCGCCAGCGCAAGCTGGGTGAAGAACGCGACCTGTTGGGCGCCGAGCCACAGGATGCCGCCCTGCTCGAACTGGCCGAACAGTTGGCCAGTAGCGAAATGCTGCTGGACGAATTGCAGGTGTCCGAACAGCAAGTGGTCGAGCGCCTCGAAGGCACGCGCGAGCAGTTGCAGCAGGCCACCCAGGCGCAACAGCAGGCGCAGGGCGATCTGCAGCGCCTGGGTGGTCGCCTGGCATCGTTGGAGGCCTTGCAGCAGGCTGCGCTGGAGCCTGGCGTGGGCGCCGCAGACTGGTTGCGCGAGCAAGGCCTGGCGCAGCGCCCCCGCCTGGCGGAAGGGCTGCGGGTCGAACCGGGCTGGGAGCTGGCAGTAGAAACGGTGCTTGGCGCCGACCTGCAGGCGGTGCTGGTCGATGAGTTCAATAACCTCGATTTCGCCGACCTGGAGCAAGGCGAGTTGCGCTTGCTGCTGGCCGGCGGCGAGGGTGCACGGCTTGCGGGCAGCCTGCTGGACAAGGTCGAAGGGCGCATCGACCTGACGCCTTGGCTGGGGCAGGTAAAACCGGTCGATGACCTGGCCCAGGCGCTGGCGCTGCGGGCTACCCTGAATGAAGGGCAAAGCCTGGTCAGCCGTGATGGTTACTGGGTGGGCCGGCATTTTTTGCGGGTCAGCCGAGGTGGCGAGGCCGAAGGCGGGGTGTTGGCCCGCGGCCAGGAAATCGAACGCCTGGGCCAGGAGCAGTGGGAGCAGCAAACCGCCCTGGAGCATCTTGAGCAACAGCTTCAAGGCCTGCGCGAGCAGCAGTTGGGCTTTGAAGAGCAGCGCGAGCAGTTGCGCCGCCGTACCCAGGAAGAGAGCCGCCAGCACGGCGAGTTCAAGGCCAACCTGTCGGCCAGCCGTGCCCGTGCCGAGCAAGTCGAATTGCGCCGCCGCCGTCTGCAGGAAGAGCTGACCGAGTTGCAGGAGCAGCGCGTCCTGGAGCACGAGCAACTGGGCGAGGCGCGGCTGGTGCTGCAGGAAGCCCTGGACCTCATGGCCCAGGACACCGAACAGCGCGAGCAGTTGATGGCCCGTCGCGATACCCTGCGCGAAGGCCTCGACCGCGTTCGCCAGGAGGCGCGCCAGCACAAGGACCATGCCCACCAGTTGGCCGTGCGCCTGGGCTCGCTGCGCGCCCAGCATGACTCCACCCGTCAGGCCCTGGAGCGCCTGGAGCAGCAGGCCGCACGCCTGACCGAGCGCCAGGAGCAACTGAGCCTGAACCTGGAGGAGGGCGAAGCACCCCTCGAAGAGTTGCGCTTGAAGCTCGAAGAACTGCTGGAGCGGCGCATGAGCGTCGACGAGGAAATGCGCCAGGCCCGCCTGCACATGGATGAGGCCGACCGTGCACTGCGCGACGCCGAAAAACGCCGCAGCCAGGCCGAGCAGCAAGCCCAACTGCTGCGCGGCCAGCTGGAGCAGTTGCGTTTGGAGTGCCAGGGCCTGGATGTGCGGCGCAAGACCCTGCAAGAGCAATTGCTGGCCGACGGTTACGACCTGCAAGGCGTGCTTGCCACGCTCGAAGCCGACGACAGCGAACAGGGCACCGAGCAGGCGCTGGAACAGACCGAGGCGCGTATCCAGCGCCTGGGCGCGATCAACCTGGCAGCGATCGAAGAATACGAGCAACAGTCCGAGCGCAAGCGCTACCTGGACGCGCAGAACGCCGACCTGGTCGAAGCGCTGGAGACCCTCGAAAACGTCATCCGCAAGATCGACAAGGAAACCCGCAACCGCTTCAAAGATACCTTTGATCAGATAAATGCCGGATTACAGGCACTTTTTCCAAAAGTTTTCGGTGGTGGCAGCGCTTATCTGGAACTGACGGGCGAAGATCTACTCGATACAGGGGTGACGATCATGGCGCGACCACCGGGCAAGAAGAACAGCACCATCCATTTGCTGTCCGGTGGCGAGAAGGCACTGACCGCCCTGGCGCTGGTGTTTGCCATTTTCAAGTTGAACCCCGCACCGTTCTGCATGCTCGACGAGGTCGATGCGCCGCTGGACGATGCCAACGTCGGGCGTTACGCGCGGCTGGTGAAGGAAATGAGTGAGAGTGTGCAGTTCATCTACATCACCCATAACAAGATTGCCATGGAGATGGCGGATCAATTGATGGGGGTGACCATGCACGAGCCCGGCTGCTCCCGCCTGGTGGCGGTGGATGTGGAGGAGGCGATGGCAATGGTCGACGCCTGATGAGCGAAGATACAGCACATTCTGTAGTGAAATGGCCCCGTCATGTGCGACAGACGGTGTAAAGTTCTCTTTGGTCGTGCTAGCTTAATGTCACTCGTTTTTTGCGTGGGTAAAACGCCTGTCAGAACATAGAGTTGGCGCCACGTGTTAAAGGGCTTTGAACCCTTTGTTTTCAAGCATATTTTTATAGAGGCACGGGATTACATGGAAATCGGTCTGCGCGAGTGGCTGATCCTCATCGGCATCATTGTCATTGCCGGTATTCTTTTCGACGGCTGGCGCCGCATGCGCGGCGGAAAAGGCAAGTTGAAATTCCGCCTGGATCGCAGTTATACCAATGCCCCCGACGAAGAGGGCGGCGCCGAAGTGCTCGGCCCGTCGCGGGTGCTGGATAACCACAAGGAGCCAGAACTGGACGAGAGCGACCTGCCCTCGCTCAGTGCGTCGTCGCGTGATCGCGAGCGCGAGCCCAAGCCGGTCAAGGCCAGCAAGCGTGGCAAGCGTGCCGCAGAAGTGCCGCAGGGTGACCTGAACCTGGTGGCCGAATCGCGCGAGCCTGACCTGTTTGCCGATAGCGATGATGACTTTGCTGCCGACAACAACCGCAACAGCGGTGCGTCGTCCGCCAACAACACGGTCAAGGAACTGCCCCCTGCCGAAGAGGTGCTGGTAATCAGCGTCATCTCCCGCGACGAGGGTGGCTTCAAAGGGCCAGCGCTGCTGCAGAACATTCTCGAAAGCGGCCTGCGTTTTGGCGAGATGGACATCTTCCACCGCCACGAGAGCATGGCCGGCCACGGCGAAGTGCTGTTCTCCATGGCCAACGCGGTGAAGCCCGGTATTTTCGACCTGGACGATATCGACCACTTCAGCACCCGTGCGGTGAGCTTCTTCCTGGGCCTGCCGGGCCCGCGTCATCCGAAGCAGGCCTTCGACGTGATGGTTGCAGCGGCGCGCAAGTTGGCCCATGAGCTCAATGGTGAACTCAAGGATGATCAGCGCAGCGTGCTGACCGCCCAGACCATCGAGCATTACCGCCAGCGCATCGTCGAGTTCGAGCGCCGCGCGCTGACCCAGAAGCGCTGATAGTTCCAGACGAAAGAGCAGCCTGCGGGGCGTGCTGGCCGGTTCGGGTTCCATAAAGGATCCCGGGCCCCAGGCCACGTCCTTCAGGCTGCTTTTTTGCTTTGCAAGAGAAGAAAAGAATGACCGCCGAATCCCGAATCCACGCCCTGCGCGCCGAACTCGACCAGCACAACTACCGCTACTACGTGCTCGATGAGCCCAGCGTGCCCGATGCCGAATACGACCGCCTGTTCAACGAACTCAAGGCGCTGGAGGCTGAGCACCCGCACCTGGTGACGCCCGACTCGCCAACCCAGCGCGTCGGCGGCCAGGCCTTGGCCGCGTTCAGCCAGGTACGTCACGAAGTGCCCATGCTCAGCCTGGGCAACGCCTTCGAAGAAGCCGACCTGCGTGAATTCGGCCGTCGTGTGGTCGACGGCCTCGACCAGCCAGGTGCGGTCGACTTCAGCTGCGAACCCAAGCTCGATGGCCTGGCCGTGAGCCTGCTGTACCGTGACGGCCAATTGGTGCAGGGCGCTACCCGCGGCGATGGCACGACCGGTGAAGACATCAGTGCCAACGTGCGCACCGTGCGCAACATTCCGCTAAAGCTCCAGGGCGAAGGCTGGCCGGCGGTGCTGGAAGTGCGCGGCGAGGTGTACATGAGCAAGGCCGGTTTCGACCGGCTCAATGCGGCCCAGGCAGAGGCGGGCGGCAAGACCTTCGCCAACCCGCGCAACGCCGCGGCTGGCAGCCTGCGCCAGCTGGACTCGAAAATCACCGCCAGTCGCCCGCTGGAGTTCTGTTGCTACGGCGTAGGCCAAGTGTCCGAAAGCATCGGCGACAGCCACATTGGCATCCTCGAACAGCTGAAGGCCTGGGGCCTGCCGATCAGCCGTGAGCTCAGGCATGCCGCCGGCATCGAAGAATGCCTGGCGTACTACCGCGACATCGGCGAGCGCCGCAACAGCCTGCCTTACGAAATCGACGGTGTGGTGTTCAAGGTCAACAGCCTGGCGTCCCAGCGTGAGCTGGGCTTCCGCGCCCGCGAGCCGCGCTGGGCGATTGCCCACAAGTTCCCGGCCATGGAAGAGTTGACCGAAGTGCTGGATGTCGAATTCCAGGTCGGCCGCACTGGGGCGGTAACCCCTGTGGCGCGTCTGAAGCCGGTCAAGGTGGCCGGTGTGACCGTGTCCAACGCCACCCTGCACAACATGGACGAAATCGCCCGCCTGGGCCTGCGCATCGGCGATACGGTCATCATTCGCCGCGCCGGTGATGTCATCCCGCAAGTCATGCAAGTGGTGCTCGAGCGCCGCCCCGAAGATGCCCGCCCGGTCGAAGTGCCGAGCGAGTGCCCGGTGTGTGGCTCGCAGGTCGAGCGTACCCAGCTGGTCAAGCGCAGCAAGGGCAAGGAAACCACCAGCGAAGGCGCGGTGTACCGTTGCGTCGGCCGCCTGGCCTGTGGCGCCCAGCTCAAGCAGGCGATCATTCACTACGTTTCGCGCCGCGCGATGGACATCGACGGCCTGGGCGAGAAGAGTGTCGAGCAGTTGGTGGACGAAGGGTTGATCGGCTCGCCGGCGGACCTGTACAAGTTGGAATTCGACCAGATCGTCGGCTTGGAAGGGTTTGCCGAGGTGTCCAGCAAGAAGCTGCTGGATGCCATCGAAGCCAGCAAGCGCCCGAGCCTGGCGCGTTTCATCTATGCCCTGGGTATTCCAGATGTGGGTGAAGAGACTGCCAAGGTGCTGGCGCGCTCGCTGGGCACGCTGGAGCGGGTGCAGCAGGCCCTGCCGCAGGTGCTGACCTACCTGCCGGACATCGGCCTTGAAGTGGCTTACGAGATCCACAACTTCTTTGAAGACGAACACAACTGCAAGGTCATCGAACAGTTGCTGGCCTGCGGCATGCAGTTGCAGGACGAAGGCGACCTGGCCGCCGAGTTTGCTGCCAGCACCACCCTGGCTGGGATGATCGCCAAGCTCGACATTCCCTCGGTCGGCCCGACCGGCGCTGAAAAGCTGGTGGCCAAGCTCGATAGCCTGGACAAGATCATCGCTGCCGATGGCATCGACTTGCGTCAGGCCTTGGCTGCCAAGCAGGCCGAGGCGGTGCGCGAGTTCTTCAAGGACGAAGCGAACCAGAAGCTGGCGCGGGCCATCGAGGCCCAGTTGCTGGCGTTCGGCATGCACTGGCACAGCGAGAAGAAAGTCGCCGAAGGGCTGCCGTTGGCGGGGCAGACCTGGGTGTTGACCGGCACCCTGGAGCGCATGAGCCGCGACATTGCCAAGGAGAAGCTGGAAAGCCTCGGCGCCAAGGTGGCGGGTTCCGTTTCCGGCAAGACCCACTGCGTGGTCGCCGGCCCAGGCGCGGGCTCCAAGCTGGCCAAGGCCAGTGAGCTGGGGGTGAAGGTGCTGGACGAAGACGCGTTCATTGCCTTCCTCGGCGAACAAGGCATCACCCTCTGACCCTGCGCGGACCTTGTAGGAGCGGCCTTGCGTCGCGAAAGGGCTGCGCAGCGGCCCCTGGATTTCAGCTTCGCCGCAGAGATTGCTGGGGCCGCTTCGCGCCCCTTTCGCGACGCAAGGCCGCTCCTACAAAGGCCGTCGTTCGCCAAGGTACCCCCGAATTCAAACAAGTCATTGAGAAATGATGACTTTTTCTCCGGCCAGAGGTTGTAACTTCGCCTCAGACCGGTACAATGGCGCGGCTCGCTGCTTAGCGAGTCGCGTTAGTGGTGGCCCCATCGGTCCCCCCGCATTGATTACCCGTTAACCTGGTCAGGCCCGGAAGGGAGCAGCCATAGCGGGAACATCGAGTGCCGGGGTGTGGCTGGTGGGGCCGCCTCCATTTCTGGGGCCAAAAACTTCAGCCTGCCAGCACAAGGCCTTCCCTCTGGCCTGTTTTCCCCGCAGCGCTCCTGCTGTTGCCAGCGCTTAGGTAATAAAGTGACGATCTCAACGTAAGCAAATGCTTGCCTTTGCCTGTGCCTTGCCGTGATAGAAAACAGCACCTATACGCAAGGACAGCTTCATGAAGTCGTCTGTACCCACCACCCCTCGGTTTCAGCCCTTTACGGTGTTCTGCATCGCGTGCTTCCTGCTGTCCATCAGCTATGGAACGACGTTCCTGCTCTCGATGCTGGTGCAGACGCTGGGTGGGACTGCCAGCGATGCCGGGCAGGTATTCGCTGTTGCCATGCTAAGTACGTTGTTCTCTGTGCTGGGCTCGGGGCACCTGCTGCAGCGCTTTGGCGCTGCTCGCAGCATCGCTGTGGGGGCGCTCTGCCTGGTCGGGTCATCAGTGGGCTTTGCCATGGTCTCAAGCCTGGGCATCGCTTTGTTGGCATGCGGCTTGATGCTTGGCATCGGCTGGGGGGTGTTCTACACCATTGGCCCCATCATGGTGACGCAAATGGTCGAGCCCACGCGCCGTACCCATTGTTTTGCACTGCTCTCTGGCAGCATGCTGACCGGCATTGGCACCGGGCCCTTGCTGGGCAAGTTCGCCGCTTTCGTTGCACTGCCTACCCAGCTCGCGTTCTGGGTGGCGGCGTGCGCTGCAGGGGTGGCGGGGTTGTACTTTGCTTGGCTCGCTTCGACTTCTCAGGGGCGGCGACCTGCTGAGAAGGTGCAAATCGGGTTGGCGTCCGCGCTCAAAGTGATGAGCTCGCGCTCTGGGCTGTCGATCCTGATGGTAGGGCTGGGCGGGGCAATCTTCGGCACCATGGGCAGTTTCCAGACCAGCTATGCCGCTCGCCTGGGGCTTGATTACTCGACCTTCTTCATTGGCTTCATGGGCGCTGCGATCGCCTGCAGGCTCCTGCTGGCCGGCTGGGTCGTGAAGCAACACCCGCTAGCGACCTCCTGGGTTCTAACCTTGATCATGGCAACGGCCGTGCTGGGGTTCGACCAGTGGGTGCACAGCACTCAAAGTTATCTGGCCATGGCCGTTCTTCTGGGTGTGGGTTACGGCCTGAATTACTCGGTGATCAACGGGCTGGCTGCCAACGAGGCACCGGCAGGGCTTACGGCACAAGCGTTGCTGCTGTTCAGCTTGTCGTATTTCATCGGTGTGTTCGGCTTCCCCTACGTCGCCAGCCAATTGATCACGCAGCTTGGGATCAACGCGATGATGCTCAGCATTGAAGGCGTGGCGTTCCTGGTGGTAGGGCTAAGTACGGCCAGATGGCTGGCTTCGCGCTTTTCCAGGCCTGCTCTGGTGTAGGTGTTTTTCCCCAAGGGCGCCTGCTGCTGACAGCCTCATCAAACGCTGAAATTTCGGACAGGCCAGGTGATCTACCTCAGGGCACTGCGCTGCATGCCGCAGCCCCTTGCTCATGGCCTGCAAGCGTTTGACCCGGGTATCGATTTCGTCCGCCTTGGCTATCAGCATCTGTCGATCGACTTGAAGGTCCACCAGCATCGCCCCGATCTCATCCAGGGAAAACCCTGATGCCTGCCCCAAGGCGATCAGTGCCAGCCTATCCGCAATGTCGGCGGCGAACTGGCGCCGCTGGCCACGCCCGGCGAGCGACGTGAGCAGGCCTTTCTTTTCGTAGTAACGCAGGGTCGACGCAGGGACGCCTGTGCGTTTGGCGACATCGGCAATGTCCATCGAGGTCCTTGACTTGAAGTTGACTTCAACTTCTATGCTGCGCGGCAGGTAACTGAACGTCAATCCTAGAGGGCTGAATCAATGACGCTTGCCATGCTACAAGCCGCTTTGCTGATCGGGGTCGGCGCCACCGTGATCATGGACCTATGGGGCATGTTGCTGCGGCGCTTGGGCATCCCCACCTTGAATTTCGCCATGGTCGGGCGTTGGGCGGGGCATTTGATGAAGGGGCGAGCGCGCCATGAGGCGATTGCCAAGGCGGAGCCTGTGGCCAACGAGGTGGTCTGGGGTTGGCTGATTCACTATGGCATCGGTGTGCTGTTTGCGGTGATGTTGGTGGGAATGGTCGGGGAGGGCTGGCTGAGTGCGCCGACGCTGTGGCCTGCGCTGGCGTGGGGTGTGGTGACAGTGGCGGCGCCGCTGTGCTTCATGCAGCCGTTGATGGGGGCAGGGTTCTTTGCCTCCAGAACGCCGACGCCTGGGCGTAACTGCCTGAAGAGTCTGGTGACGCATTCGGTGTTTGGGGTTGGGTTGTTTTTGAGTGCGGTTGTGGTTGCGATTGATTGAAAGGGTGTTAGCGGTAGGGCTTTGGATGTTGGTGGGGCTGGGTGCAGGGCGTGGGTTTTGTGTGGCCGTTGAGATCGAGCGCCGCCCGCGCGGCGCATCGCGAGCAAGCTCGCTCCTACATCCGTTTCGGGCCAATTATGCCTGACGCATTGGCGCGCGGCCCCTTGGGGCTTGTCTCGATATCGCGTCGTACAAACAAGGCGGTCGCGTAAATGCCACAGGCCTCACTGGCCCGAAACGGATGTAGGAGCGAGCTTGCTCGCGATGCGCCGCGCGGGCGGCGCTCGATCTTGTAGGCGACATAGCGCTTTCGGCGGACACCTGTCAGCGCCAACGCGCTCTAAAACCAGGAATGTTCCTACACTTCTATAGCCGATTTCCCGATGCCCTGTAAGGCTCGCAGAAATATCCTACGCATCCCGTCGACTCGCGTCTGATTGTCCTGGGGAACCCCACCCCATAGGCTTTTGCGGTCGCTGTCGGTTCAGCGATCGGGTGTGGAAACCCGAGGTGTACGGGACAGCTGTCAGTAATGGCGGCTGTGAGCGGGAGGTATTCGTACCTACCGGGTTTACCGTACGCCTGGATTTCCACCCCGCTTACAGCTGCCACCCCAATGTGTGGAAACGGAAGGATGCAGACAAACCAGTACGGAGCTGTCATGAAAAAAATCGTACCCGACCCACCCCATACCTTCGACCTGCCCCCGGGCAAGTCCCTTTCTCGCGTCATCAGCGAAGGCATCGTGCCAATGCACTTCGCGCTGATGAATGTCTCCCACTACCTGATGTTCGCCTACAGCGACAGCCGCCGAGCGCTCGAGCGCATTGAGGACGAAGAAACCCGACAGCTGTTGGAGCATGGCCTGCGCGCCATGCAGATCGCCTGGGGCCAGGCGGATGCCGTGACGCTGGCTGTTGAGCGTCAGCACTGACCGATTCGCGCGCAGGGGCGCAAGGCCGCTATCACATCATCACGGCCTTGGCGCTGCGGCATTCCCGGCATACCCCACAGCCCCATACCGCTGGCTGATCCGCTCGATCTCCCCCGTCTGTTTCATGCGCACCAGCGCCCTGAGCACCCCTTGCGTCGGTACCGCCGGGTCGCTGCGCACCATGCACCCCAGCTCCTGCTCCTCCAGCACCGCCAGCACCTGCAACTGCTGCCCCGCCGGCAAGCTGTGGTTGAACCACTGCAACGACAGTTCATTGCTCACCGCATGCAGGTACCGCCCCGCGTGCAGCTTCTGCAGGGCCAGCAGTTGGCTGCGGCTGTCTTCGCGGTGCAGCCTGCCCTGTTCGAACAAAGGCTGCAAAGTCGAATAGGCATAACCCAGCACGGTGCCGATGGCTTGCGGCGCCAGTTGTTCCGGGCGGGTGGGGCTGACTTCGCCAGCGCCGCCAACCAGCACGTCGCGCTGATGAATCAACGGGATGCTCCAGACATAATTGCCCGGCCGATCATGAAACCATTGGGTGCTGACATAGCAGCGCACGTCGATATCGCCGCTCTCCATGGCCTCCTGCAGGCGCAGGCGTGCCAGTACGTGATACTCCGGGCGTACACCCGCTTCCCGGGCAATGGCCTGCATCAGGTCGAACAGCAAACCCTCCACCGGTTTGTCGCCTTCGACGCGTATCAGCGGCATGCTCCAGCTCTCGGCGACGGAAAAACGCAGCACCGGTTGTTCGGCCAGGCTGTGGGTGGCCCAGAGCAATAGCAGGGGCAACAGTCTTCGCAAGGCACATCCTCCCTGGATAGCGCGCCAGTTTCATAGCTTAGACCAGTCGCGCAGGGTGCAATTTCGGCCCCGCTCCGCTAGCATTAGCGATCTTCCGCTCGATCAGGCTACGATGGTTTTTCGATGAGTTATCAGGTTCTTGCACGAAAATGGCGTCCGCGCTCGTTCCGCGAAATGGTCGGCCAGGCCCATGTGCTCAAGGCCTTGATCAATGCCTTGGACAACCAGCGCCTGCACCATGCCTACCTGTTTACCGGCACCCGTGGCGTAGGCAAGACTACCATTGCCCGTATCATCGCCAAATGCCTGAACTGCGAAACCGGCATCACCTCCACGCCCTGCGGCACCTGTTCGGTGTGCCGGGAGATCGACGAAGGCCGCTTCGTCGACCTGATCGAGATCGACGCCGCCAGCCGTACCAAGGTCGAAGACACCCGCGAGCTGCTGGATAACGTGCAATATGCCCCGAGCCGTGGGCGCTTCAAGGTCTACCTGATCGACGAAGTGCACATGCTCTCGACCCACTCGTTCAACGCCTTGCTCAAGACGCTGGAAGAGCCGCCGCCCTACGTCAAGTTCATCCTCGCCACCACCGACCCGCAGAAGCTGCCGGCGACCATCCTCTCGCGCTGCCTGCAGTTCTCGCTGAAGAACATGAGCCCGGAGCGGGTGGTCGAGCACCTCAGCCATGTGCTCACCGCCGAAAGCGTGCCGTTCGAGCCCGATGCACTGTGGTTGCTTGGCCGCGCCGCCGATGGCTCGATGCGCGATGCCATGAGCCTGACCGACCAGGCCATCGCCTTCGGTGAAGGCAAGGTGCTCGCCGCCGATGTGCGGGCTATGCTGGGCAGCCTCGACCATGGCCAGGTCTATGGAGTGCTGCAGGCACTGCTCGAAGGCGATGCGCGGGCGCTGCTCGAGGCCGTGCGCAACCTTGCCGAGCAAGGGCCGGACTGGAGCGGTGTGCTGGCCGAGATGCTCAATGTGCTGCACCGTGTCGCCATCGCCCAGGCGCTGCCAGAGGCGGTGGACAACGGCCAGGGCGACCGTGACCGCGTGTTGGCGCTGGCCCAGGCGCTACCGGCCGAGGACGTGCAGTTCTATTACCAGATGGGCCTGATCGGCCGTCGCGACCTGCCCTTGGCGCCCGACCCGCGTGGCGGCTTCGAGATGGTCCTGCTGCGGATGCTGGCCTTCCGCCCGGCCGATACCGACGATGCACCGAAGCCGGTGCTAAAGCCGGTGGGGATCAGCCAAGCCACAGCTGATCCTGCAACCCCGGTGGCAGCGGCGCTGGTGGCCCCTGCGCCGCCAGTCGCAGAGCCCGTGGAGCCGGTCGTCGCGCAAGCTGTACCTGCCCCGGTCGCACCGGCCGTCGAGCAGGCGCCTGCGGTTGCTCAGCCCGCGCCTGTCGTTGAGGCGCCCGTAGGGACCGCTGCACCAGCGGCGGAGCCCGCCGCCGAGGTCATCGACCTGCCTTGGGAAGAGCCTGTAGCGCCGGCGCAGCCGGTTGCTGCCGCCCCCGAGCCCGTTGTCGCTCCGCAGCCTGCCGCGGCCGAGCCACAGCGTGATCAGCCGGCCTACGACGAGCCGCCGTTCGACCCGTCCGCCTATGCTGCGGCGGGCATGGACCGTGATGACGAGCCGCCGGCGGACGAAGACTATTACATCGGTGACAGCGACCCGGTCGGCTTCAGTTACCTCGATGAACTGGCCGAGCATGTTCAGGAAGAGCAGGCCAAACCCGCTGCCGAACCGCTGCCGGCCGCCAAGCCGGCCACCGGCCTGGCCCTGCAATGGCTGGAATTATTCCCACAGTTGCCTGTCTCCGGTATGACAGGCAACATCGCCGCAAACTGTACGTTGATGGCCGCCGACGGCGACGACTGGCTGCTGCACCTGGACCCTGGCCAGGGCGCGCTGTTCAACGCCACCCAGCAGCGGCGTCTGAACGAGGCGCTCAATCAGCACCTTGGGCGTACCCTGAGCCTGCGTATCGAGCTGATTCGCCCTGAGCAGGAAACCCCGGCCCAGGCTGCCTCGCGCAAACGGGCCGAGCGCCAGCAAGACGCCGTGGTGTCGATCGAGCAGGATCCGTTGATCCAGCAGATGATCAAGCAGTTCGGTGCCAAGGTGCGACAGGATACTATTGAGCCTGTAGAGGCCCTGGCCAATCAGGGCCAGTAACGGATAACCATGCGGCCGGCCCGGTGCCAGGCCGCATCACACGACCCAATCGAGGTATACCCCCATGATGAAAGGTGGCATGGCCGGCCTGATGAAGCAGGCTCAGCAGATGCAGGAAAAAATGGCCAAGATGCAGGAAGAACTGGCCAACGCCGAAGTGACCGGCCAATCCGGTGGTGGCTTGGTGAGTGTGGTAATGACCGGTCGTCACGATGTGAAGCGCGTCAGCATCGACCAAAGCCTGATGTCGACTGATGAAGACGACAAGGAAGTGCTCGAAGACCTGATCGCTGCCGCACTGAACGACGCGGTACGCAAGGTGGAGCAGAGCAGCCAGGAAAAAATGGGCGGCATGACCGCTGGCATGCAGTTGCCACCGGGCTTCAAGATGCCGTTCTGATCGACCTTTTGCGTCAAATGGGGAGTAACGGCCGTAGGGTCGTTGCTCCCTTGTTCATTCTGTTCCCCCGACTTGCAGGCCTGCCTACATGAGCTTCAGCCCCCTGATCCGCCAACTGATCGACGCTTTGCGCACCTTGCCGGGTGTCGGCCAGAAAACTGCCCAGCGCATGGCCCTGCAACTGCTCGAACGCGACCGCAGCGGCGGCCTGCGCCTGGCTCAGGCGCTGACCCAGGCCATGGAAGGGGTGGGCCATTGCCGCCAATGCCGCACCCTGACCGAGCAGGAACTGTGCCCGCAGTGTGCCGACCCGCGCCGTGACGACACGCAGTTGTGTGTGGTCGAAGGGCCGGTGGATGTGTATGCGGTGGAGCAGACCGGTTACCGCGGCCGCTATTTCGTGCTCAAGGGGCACCTGTCGCCGCTCGATGGCCTGGGGCCTGAGGCGATCGGTGTGCCGCAGCTGATGGCGCGGATCGAAGCGCAGGGCACCTTTACCGAGGTGATCCTGGCGACCAACCCGACGGTGGAAGGGGAGGCAACGGCGCATTACATCGCCCAGTTGCTGAACGAGAAAGGCCTGGTGGCGTCGCGGATTGCCCATGGCGTGCCGCTGGGGGGCGAGCTGGAGTTGGTGGATGGCGGGACGCTGGCGCATGCCTTTGCAGGGCGCAGGCCGATTTCGCTCTGATTTCAGATCTTGGGGCTGCAAAGCAGCCCCGGTATGTAACTCAATTTTCGTTAAGCGAAAACTCGGTCAGGCAGAACGTCGGCACACCCGCCGCCTGCAGCCGGCGCGAACCTTCCAGCTCTGGCAGGTCAATGATCGCCGCCGCCTCAAACACCTGGGCCCCGGTACGGCGCACCAGGTTCGCCGCCGCCAGCAGCGTGCCGCCGGTGGCAATCAGGTCATCGAAAATCAGCACCGAGTCGCCTTCACACAGGCTGTCGGCATGCACTTCGAGGAAGGCCTCGCCATACTCGGTCTGATAACCCTCGGAAAGCACGTCGGCCGGCAGCTTGCCTTGTTTGCGGAACAGGATCAGCGGCTTGTTCAACTGGTGGGCGATGATCGAGCCGATCAGGAAGCCGCGCGCGTCCATGGCGCCGATGTGGCTGAACTCAGCCTCGACATAACGCTCGATGAACTGGTCGGCGACATAGCGCAGCCCGCGCGGGGATTGGAACAGCGGGGTGATGTCGCGAAAGATCACGCCCGGTTTGGGGAAGTCCACTACCGGGCGGATCAGGGCTTTGAGGTCGAAGGCTTCGCTGTGCATTGGTGCGGGTATCCTGGAAAAACGATTGCGCCAGTATACCCGTTAACCCAGGCTCAGGCGTCTATTGCACCGCCGGCCAGTGCACACAGCTGGATCGGGTCGAGGATATGCACTTCCTTGCCTTCGGCGCGCAGCAGGCCGTTTTGCTGGAAGCGGGTGAACACCCGCGACACGGTTTCCACCGCCAGGCCCAGGTAATTGCCGATTTCGTTGCGCGACATGCTCAGGCGGAACTGGTTGGCCGAATAGCCACGGGCGCGGAAGCGCGCGGACAGGTTGACCAGGAAGGTTGCAATGCGTTCGTCGGCGGTTTTCTTCGACAGCAGCAGCATCATCTGCTGGTCGTCGCGGATCTCGCGGCTCATTACCCGCATCAACTGGCGGCGCAACTGCGGCAGTTGCACCGAGAGTTCGTCGAGGCGCTCGAAGGGGATCTCGCACACCGACGTGGTCTCCTGGGCCTGGGCCGACACCGGGTAGGCCTCGGTGTCCATGCCGGACAGGCCGACCAGCTCGCTGGGCAGGTGGAAGCCGGTGATCTGCTCTTCGCCGCTGTCGCTGAGGCTGAAGGTCTTGAGGGCGCCGGAACGTACTGCATAGACCGAGCCGAAATTGTCACCCTGGCGGAACAGGAACTCGCCTTTTTTCAGCGGCCGGCCACGTTTGACGATTTCATCCAGTGCATCCATGTCTTCCAGATTGAGCGAAAGAGGCAGGCACAGGGGGGCCAGGCTGCAATCCTTGCAATGGGCCTGGGCATGTGGGCGCAGTTTAACTGGCTCGGACATTTTCAATCGATCCTTGTGGGAAAGCACACATAAGACGTAAGGGTAACTCACGGCGTAGGGTGTAGGCCAGCGTGCGCTATTGTGGTGCGTGCTGGCCAGGCCTCGGCGGGTGCGCGTCGAGGCCCTGTGTGTGCCCATAGTGTGCTGGCCAAAGGCGCTTGTCCATGCGGTCGAACGCCTCGCTTTTCAGATCACCCGCGAGAAGCGTTGGCGGTTGTGCATGGCCAGGTAGGCATCGAAGACCATGCACACCGAGCGCGCCAACAGGCGGCCGGCGGGCAGGATGCGGATGCCCTTGTCGTCCAGGCTGATCAGGCCGTCACGCTGCAAGGTCAGCAGTTCTGGCCAGAGGTCGTTGAAGTAGCCGCGAAAATCGATTGTGAAGGCCTGTTCGATTGGCTCGAAGTCCAGTTCGAAATGGCAGATCAACTGCTGGATCACAGCCCGCCGCAGGCGGTCGTCGTGGTTGCACAGCAGGCCACGCTGGGTTGCCAGCTGGGCGTTGGAAAGGGAGTCCTGGTAGGTGTTGAGGTCGCTGCTGTTCTGGCAGTAGAGGTCGCCGATCTGGCTGATGGCAGAGACCCCAAGGCCGATCAGGTCGCAGTGACCGTGGGTGGTATAGCCCTGGAAGTTGCGTTGCAGGGTGCCTTCTTCCTGGGCCATGGCCAGCTCATCGTCAGGCAGGGCGAAGTGGTCCATGCCGATGTATCGGTAACCGGCGGCGGTCAGCTGGTCGATGGTGGCATGCAGCATCTCCAGTTTCGCCGTCGGGCTCGGCAGGTCGTTGTTGTCGATGCGCCGCTGGGGCATGAAGCGCTCCGGCAAATGGGCATAGTTGAACACCGACAGGCGATCGGGCTGCAGGCGGATGACTTCCTCGACGGTACGCGCGAAGCCTTCTGGCGTCTGCTTGGGCAGGCCGTAGATCAAGTCCAGGTTGACCGAGCGGAACTGCAGGGTACGCGCCGCCTCGATCAGGGTGCGGGTCTGCTCCAGGCTCTGCAGGCGGTTGACCGCACGCTGCACGGCCGGGTCGAGGTCCTGCACGCCCAGGCTGACACGGTTGAAACCCAGCTCGCGAAGCAGCCCCATGGTCGACCAGTCGGCTTCGCGCGGGTCGATTTCGATGCCGTAGTCACCGGAGTCGTCGTCCAGCAGGTTGAAGTGCTGGCGCAGGGTCGCCATCAGCTGGCGCAGCTCCACCGGGCTGAGGAAGGTGGGCGTGCCGCCGCCGAAGTGCAGTTGTTCAACCCGTTGCTTTGGGTCCAGGTGGCAGGCGATCAGCTGGATTTCCTGCTCCAGGCGTTGCAGGTAGGGCGCGGCGCGGCCGCGGTCCTTGGTGATGACTTTGTTGCAGGCGCAGTAGTAGCAGATGTTGGCGCAGAACGGCACGTGCACGTACAACGACAGCGGGCGCACGGCCCGACGGCTCTCGCGCAGGGCGTGCAGCAGGTCGAACGAGCCCACTTCGCTGTGCAGTTGCACGGCGGTCGGGTAGGAGGTGTAGCGTGGTCCGGCCAGGTCGTAGCGGCGGATCAGGTCGGTATCCCAACGTAGGTCGTCGAGCATGTGGGCGGTCCCCGGATAGAGCGAGCAGTGTCCGGAGTCTAGGGGCGTCTGTAGGAATCTGTGTTGATTTGTATCAAAAGCTGCTGGGGCAGCACAGCAGGCCTATCAGTGCCCCATCAGCCAATGCTGATGCGGCCCGGGCAGCGTCCACAGGCCAAACAGGATGACCAGCAGCCCGCCCGCCATGCGCACACTGCGCCGCCGCAGCAGGCTGCTGACGCGCTCCGCCGCCAAGCCCGTCGCCAGCAGCACCGGCCAGGTGCCGAGGCCAAACGCAAGCATCAACGCCGCGCTGTACCCCGCATTGCCCTGGCTCGCAGCCCACAGCAACGTGCTGTACACCAGCCCGCACGGCAGCCAGCCCCACAAGGCGCCCAGCAACAAGGCGCGGGGCAGGCTGGACACCGGCAGCAAGCGCGAGGCTACTGGCTGAATATGCCGCCACAGCCCTCTGCCCAAGGCTTCGATCCGCGTCAGCCCGCTCCACCAGCCCGCCAGGTACAGCCCCATGGCAATCAACAGCAGCGCTGCCAGCACCCGCAGCGCCAGGGCTGCCGGGCTGCTGGCCACGGCCCAGCCTGCCAGGCCCAGCAACAGGCCGGCGCAGGCATAGCTGAGGATACGCCCGACGTTATACGCCAGCAGCAGGCGCAAACGCCGGCCGCGTTGCTCGGGCGGGATGGCCAGGGTCAGCGCGCCCATCAGGCCACCGCACATGCCCAGGCAATGGCCGCCGCCGAGCAGGCCAAGGATCAGCGCCGAGCCGAGCAGGGGAAGCAGGTCAGGCACGGGGTGGGGGTTCCTTGTCGTCTTCGGCGGGGGTGTCGTCCGTCTTCACCGCAGCCTGGTGGCGCGGGTCCTGATCGTCGAACAGGATGCTGTGGGCAGGGCCGTCGAGGTCGTCGTACTGGCCGCTGTCCACAGCCCAGAAGAAGATGTAAACGGCAACTCCGACCAGCAACAGGGCGGCCGGGATCATGACATAAAGGGCTGGCATGGGGCGGCTCCTGCTCAGGCGGTGGCGGGTTGCCGGTGGCTGCTGGTGGCCGGCGCAGCTGGCAGCCGGGTCAGGCGCAGGGCGTTGAGGACCACGATCAGCGAACTGACCGACATGCCGATGGCCGCCCACACCGGGGTGATCCAGCCGAGCGCGGCAAACGGCAACATGAGGCCATTATACAGGGTTGCCCACAGCAGGTTCTCGAGGATGTTGCGGCGGGTGCGGCGGGCCAGGTCGAAGGCCTGTACCAGCGCCTGCAGGCGGTTGGACAACAGCACCGCATCGGCGCTGGTCTTGGCCAGGTCGGTGGCGCTGCCCATGGCAATGCTGATGTCGGCAGCAGCCAGCACCGGCACGTCGTTGACCCCGTCGCCCAGCATCAGCACCTTGCGCCCTGCCGCCTGCAGCGCTTTGAGCCGGTCCAGTTTGTCGTCCGGGCGCAAGCCGCCGATGGCTTGGTCGATGCCCAGCTGTGCAGCCACCTCGGCGACCATGGGTGAACTGTCGCCGGACAGCAGCAGCGTCCGCCAGCCACGCGCCTTGCAGGCGGCGAGCAGGGCGGGGGCGTCGTCGCGCAGGCGGTCGTCCAGGCCGAACCAGGCCAGCGGCCCCTGGCGATCGCCCAGCAGCAGCCACTGCCCACGCGGCTCGGGCACGCCAGGTATCTCGGTGCCACTCAGGGCGCAGACGAAGGTGGCCTGGCCGATGCGCAGGCGCTGGCCGTCGACCAGCCCCTCAAGGCCCAGGCCGGGTACAGTCTGCACATCGTCGGCAGGCGCGGCTGTGCGGCCGAACGCGCGGGCGATGGGGTGTTCGGAGCGGTTTTCCAGGGCGGCGGCCAGGGCCAGGCAACGGTCGGCGGCCAAGCTGCCCAGTGGGCGGATGCTGCGCAGGGTCAAGCGGCCTTCGGTGAGCGTGCCGGTCTTGTCGAAGATGACTGTGTCGATCTGGTTGAGGCCTTCGAGCACATGGCCGCGGGTCACCAGCAGGCCGAGTTTGTGCAGGGTGCCGGTGGCGGCGGTGAGGGCCGTCGGGGTGGCCAGGGACAGGGCACACGGGCAAGTTGCTACCAGCATGGCCAGCACGATCCAGAAGGCCCGGCCCGGGTCCAGGTGCCACCACCACAGGCCGATGACCACGGCGGCGATCAGGGTGAACAGCAAAAACCACTGCGAGGCGCGGTCGGCGATCTCGGCCAGGCGCGGTTTTTCGGTCTGCGCGCGTTCCAGCAAGCGGACGATGGCCGACAGCCGCGAGTCGTGGCCGAGGGCTTCGACCTCAATGTTCAAGGTGCTCTCGACGTTCAGCGTGCCGCCGGTGACCCGCTCGCCGACCCGGCGCGGTTGCGGCAGGTATTCGCCGGTCAGCAGCGACTCGTCGACACTGGAGCGGCCTTCGACGATGCGCCCATCGGCGGGTATCACCGCGCCGGGCAGCACTTGCACCGTGTCGCCGCGCTGCAGTTCGCTGAGCAGGATGCGCTCGGCGCGGCCGAGGGTGTCCAGGCGCAGGCACGAGGCCGGCAGCAGGTTGACCAGTTGTGCGGTGGCCGCCGCAGTGCGTTCACGGGCGCGCCGTTCGAGGTAGCGGCCGGTCAGCAGGAACAGGGCAAACATGCCCACGGTATCGAAATACAGCTCGCCGCTGCCGCTGATCGCGGTCCAGATCCCGGCGCCGAACGCCAGGGCGATGGCCAGCGAGACCGAGACGTCCATGGTCAGGTGGCGGGTGCGCAGGTCGCGCGCCGCGCCCTTGAAGAAGGGCGCGCAGCTGTAGAACACGATCGGGATGGTGAGGAACAACGCGACCCAGCGCAGGATGGTGTGCAGCTCGGGCGAGAGGTCGATGTTGAATTCAGGCCAGGTGGCCATGGTCGCCATCATCGCCTGGAACCACAGCAAACCGGCGACGCCCAGGCGCCTGAGAGCGCTGCGGTTCTCGCGGGCCAGTTGTTCGGCGGCCTGGTCGGGTTGGTAGGGGTGGGCGGCGTAGCCGATCTGGCGCAGCTCGGCGAGCAGGCGCGAGAGCGCCAACTGGTTGTCGTCCCAGCTGAGCAGCAGGCGGTGGTTGGACAGGTTCAAGCGTGCTTCGGCGACCCCGGGCAGGTTGCGCAGGTGTTTTTCGATCAGCCAGCCGCAGGCGGCGCAACTGATGCCCTCGACCAGCAGGGTGGCTTCGGCCAGGTCGCCTGTATGGCGGACGAAGGTTTGCTGCACGTCGCTGCGGTCGTAGAGCGCCAGCTCATCCTGCAGTTGCCTGGGCAGGGCCTCGGGGTTGGCGCTGGTATCGCTGCGGTGCTGGTAGTAGTGCTCCAGGCCCCCGGCGACGATCGACTCGGCCACCGCCTGGCAGCCCGGGCAGCAGAACTGTCGGGGTTCGCCGAGCACCACAGCGGTGAAGCGGTTGCCGCCGGGGACGGGCAGGGCGCAGTGGTAGCAGGGGGTGGGTTGGGTCATAAGGCAAGCACGCATTGAGTAGCGGGGACGGGGCCTGTGGGGGCGGGTTAAGTGTCGCGATTATTTGTGTTCCGCACCCAGCAGCGCTTCATCACCCAGTTGCAAGGTCACCCCATGCTCCACTTTCTCTTCCTCGAACAGCCGCCATACCTGCCCTTCCTGGCTGCCCAGCAACTCGACGAAGCGCCGCCCGTCGACCTTGTCGTCCAGCTGGCCGACATAACGCCCCGCCTCGGCACGGCTCAGCAGCACCTTGCGGTCCTTGTCCGGCTGGGTGGGCGATATCAGGTTCAGTTCCAGTGTCTGCGGGTCGCTGTCGCCGCTCAGGCGCAGGTCCACTTCGCCGGTCAGGTCGTCCAGGTGCACGCTGGCCTTGAGCTTGAGGGTCTGGGCCAGCAGCTCGCGGTCCAGCGAGCGGTTGATGCCCTTGCCGGCCTCGTAGTAGTTGTCATTCACCAGGTTGTCGGGGTTGCGCACGGCAATGCTGACCATGGTCAGGCTCAGGCACACGGAGGTGGTGAGGATGCCGATGATGATCCAGGGCCAGAGGTGTTTGTACCAAGGGCTGGCGGCGGTGGCGGCAGGCATTGTCGATAGTCTCTCTCAGCGGATCTGTGGGCCGATGAAGCGGCTCTTGGCTTCAACCTGGGCGTCGCTGTCATCGGCGCTCTTGAGGGTGAAGATGATTTCGTTGGTGGTCGATGGCAGTTTCTCGGGCGCCACCGACAGTTGCACCGGCAGGCTGACGATATCGCCGGCCGCCACGCGGATTTCGCGCTGGCCTTCGAGCTTGAGGTCCGGCAGGCCGGCGGCGTCCAGCACGTAGACGTGGTCGCGCTGGTCCTTGTTCATGACCTTGAGGCTGTAGACGTTCTCGATCCGCCCCTGGGCGTTCTCGCGGTACAGCACCCGGTCCTTGCTGACGTCGAAACCGACCAGCGAGCGGGTAGCGAAGGCGGTGGCCAGGGCGCCGATCATCACCAGCAGCACCAGCGCGTAGCCGATCAGGCGGGGGCGCAGCATGTGGGTTTTCTGCCCGGACAGGTTGTGCTCGGTGGTGTAGCTGATCAAGCCTCTGGGGTAGTTCATCTTGTCCATGATGGTGTCGCAGGCGTCGATGCACGCGGCGCAGCCGATGCACTCGATCTGCAGGCCGTCGCGGATGTCGATGCCGGTGGGGCAGACCTGCACGCACATGGTGCAGTCGATGCAGTCGCCCAGGCCCTGGGCCTTGTAGTCGATGTCTTTTTTACGCGGGCCACGGGTTTCGCCACGGCGCGGGTCGTACGACACGATCAGCGTGTCCTTGTCGAACATCACGCTCTGGAAGCGCGCATAGGGGCACATGTACACGCACACCTGCTCGCGCAGCCAGCCGGCGTTGCCATAGGTGGCGAGGGTGAAGAACCCGACCCAGAAGTAGGCCCAGCCATCGGCTTGGCCGGTAAAGAATTCGATGGCCAGTTCGCGGATGGGCGAGAAGTAGCCGACGAAGGTCATGCCGGTGACGAAGCCGATCAGCAACCACAGGCTGTGCTTGGCGAACTTGCGCAAGAACTTGTTGCCGCTCATGGGCGCCCTGTCGAGCTTCATGCGCTGGTTGCGGTCCCCTTCGGTGACCTTTTCGCACCACATGAAGATCCACGTCCATACGCTTTGCGGGCAGGTGTAGCCGCACCATACGCGGCCGGCATACACGGTGACGAAGAACAGGCCGAAGGCGGCGACGATCAGGATGCCTGACAGCAGGATGAAGTCTTGAGGCCAGATGGTGGCGCCGAAGATGTAGAACTTGCGCTCGGGCAGGTTCCACCAGACGGCCTGGTGGCCGCCCCAGTTCAGCCACACGGTGCCGAAATACAGCAGGAACAGCAGCGCACCGCCGACCATGCGCAGGCGGCGGAAGACGCCGGTGAAGGCGCGGGTGTAGATTTTCTCGCGGGCGGCGTAGAGGTCGACGGAATCCTTCCCTTTGCTGGCAGGCGGGGTGACGTCATGTACCGGAATTTGCTTGCTCATCATCAAGTCCCACGGCAGTGGAGAAATGCCGCGGCCAGTGCATGCCGGCCGCAGTCTCGCGCAATCTGCTAGCGCGCTGCGCCCCATGATACGCCGGTGATGGCAGTCTGGGGTCGCACTGCGACCTTTAGTCGCGTTGGGTTCGTGGTGTGAATCGTGTTATGGCGGGTGTCAATTGATCCAAGTCATCTTGTGCTGAATTGGCGGGCCTCTTCGCGATCCGACTTGCCCCGCGAAGAGGCCGAACCTGCTTACTCGGCCTTAGCGGGCTCCTGCTGATGCGACAGGCTGTAAACATAAGCGGCCAGCAAATGCACCTTGTCATTACCTTGCAACTGTTCCTGCGCCGGCATCTGCCCCTGGCGACCATAACGGATGGTCTGTTGCAGTTGAGCAAAGCTCGACCCGTAGATGAACGCCTGCGGGTGGGTCAGGTTCGGTGCGCCCATGGCTGGGGTGCCCTTGCCTTCAGGCCCATGGCAGGCCACGCAGTTGGCGGCGAAGATCTTCTGCCCGTTCTCGGCATCGGCCTTCACGCCTTCGGGCAGCGTACGGCCATCGAGCTTGCTGACCACAAAGGCCGCCACATCAGCCACACCCTGCTCGCCGATCACCTCGGACCAGGCCGGCATCACGCCGTGGCGCCCGCCCATGATGGTGGTCTTGATGGTTTCCGGCTCACCGCCCCAGCGCCAGTCGTTGTCGGTCAGGTTGGGGAAGCCGTAGGCGCCCTTGGCGTCGGAGCCGTGGCACACCGAGCAGTTGGAGGCAAACAGCCGTGCGCCCATTTTCAGTGCCTGCGGGTCCTTGGCCACGTCCTCGATGGGCATGGCGGCGAACTTGGCGAAGATCGGCCCGAAGCGGGCATCGGCCTTGGCCATTTCCTTCTCCCACTCGTGCACGCCGGTCCAGCCCGGCTGGCCGTTGGCAAACTCGGTCTGCTTGTCGGTATCCAGGTACGAATAGCCCGGCAGGATGCCTTTCCAGTTACCCAGGCCCGGGTACAGCACCAGGTAGCCGAGGGCGAAGATGATGGTGCCGACGAATAGCCAGAACCACCATTTGGGCAGTGGGTTGTCATATTCCTCGATGCCATCGAAGGCATGCCCGACGGTCTCGTCGGTGACCTCTTCGCGCTGGCCCTTGCGGGTCGACAGCAGCAGCCAGGTCAGCGAGAAGATGGTGCCCAGGGTCAGGACGGTGACGTACAGACTCCAGAAGGTTGTCATTGTTTTTTGCTCCCAGAAGCTTTTGCTTGCGCTTGCTCGACGTGCCGGGTGGCTTCGGGGTCATCCGCGAAGGGCAGCCGGGTCGCCTCGTCGAACTCCTGCTTGCGCCGCGGGTTGAACACCCACAGCGCCAGGCCCACGAAGGCCACCATCACCACGACGGTGCCCAGGCCGCGAATCATCCCGATATCCATCAGCGTCACCGTTTGCTTTTGATGATGGTGCCAAGACCCTGCAGGTACGCGACGATGGCGTCCATTTCGGTCTTGCCCTTGACCGCGTCACGCGCGCCGGCGATGTCGGCGTCGGTGTACGGGGTGCCGAGGGTCCGCAGGACCTCCATCTTCTTCGCGGTGTCCTTGCCGTCGAGCTTGTTCTCGACCAGCCACGGGTAGGACGGCATCTTCGACTCGGGCACCACGTTGCGCGGGTTGTACAGGTGCGCACGGTGCCAGTCATCGGAGTAGCGGCCACCGACGCGGGCCAGGTCCGGGCCGGTACGCTTGGAGCCCCACAAGAACGGGTGGTCCCACACGCTTTCACCGGCCACCGAGTAGTGGCCATAGCGCTCGGTTTCAGCGCGGAACGGGCGGATCATCTGCGAGTGGCAGCCCACGCAGCCTTCACGGATGTAGATGTCGCGGCCTTCAAGCTCCAGCGCGGTGCGCGGCTTCATGCCTTCAACGGGTTTGTTGGTGACGTCCTGGAAAAACAGCGGGACGATCTGGGTCAGGCCACCGACGCTGACGGCGATGACCATGAAGAAGGCCAGCAGGCCTATGTTCTTCTCGACGGCTTCATGCTTCATCAGTGCGCTCCCACGACGACGATCTTGGCGGCTTCATCCGCTTCTACCGGGTTGGCCGCGCGTACGGTGCGGAACACGTTATAGGCCATCAGCAACATGCCCGAGGCGAAGAACGCACCGCCCAGCGCACGGACGATGTAGCCCGGGTGGCTGGCCTGCAAGGCTTCGACGAAGGAGTAGGTGAGCGTGCCGTCATCGTTGATGGCGCGCCACATCAGGCCCTGGGTGATGCCGTTGACCCACATCGAGGCGATGTACAGCACGGTGCCGATGGTCGCCAGCCAGAAGTGCGCGTTGATCAAGCCGACGCTGTGCATCTGCGCGCGGCCATATAGGCGCGGGATCATGTGGTAGACCGCGCCGATCGAGATCATCGCCACCCAGCCGAGGGCGCCGGCGTGGACGTGGCCGATGGTCCAGTCGGTGTAGTGCGACAGCGAGTTCACGGTCTTGATGGCCATCATCGGGCCTTCGAAGGTGGACATGCCGTAGAACGCCAGCGAGACGACGAGGAAGCGCAGGATCGGGTCGGTACGCAATTTATGCCAGGCACCGGACAAGGTCATCATGCCGTTGATCATGCCGCCCCAGCTTGGCGCCAGGAGGATGATCGACATCACCATGCCCAGCGACTGCGCCCAGTCGGGCAGTGCGGTGTAGTGCAGGTGGTGTGGGCCGGCCCAGATGTACAGGGTGATCAGCGCCCAGAAGTGCACGATCGACAGGCGGTACGAGTAGATAGGCCGCTCGGCCTGCTTGGGCACGAAGTAGTACATCATCCCCAAAAAGCCCGTGGTCAGGAAGAAGCCTACCGCGTTGTGGCCGTACCACCACTGGATCATCGCGTCGGTGGCACCGGCATAGGCCGAGTACGACTTGAACAGGCTGACCGGCAGCGAGATGTGGTTGACGATGTGCAGCATCGCGGTGACCACGATGAATGCACCGTAGAACCAGTTGCCGACGTAGATGTGCTTGGTCTTGCGCTTGACGATGGTGCCGAAGAACACCAGCCCGTAGGTGACCCAGACGATGGCCAGCAGGATCGCCAGCGGCCATTCCAGCTCGGCGTATTCCTTGGTGGTGGTGTAGCCCATCGGCAAGGTGATCAGTGCGCCGACGATTACCGCTTGCCAGCCCCAGAAGGTGAAGGCCGCCATGCTGTCGGAGATCAGCCGGGTCTGGCAGGTGCGCTGCACCACGTAGTAGCTGGTGCCGAACAGCGCACAGCCGCCGAAGGCGAAGATCACCAGGTTGGTGTGCAGCGGGCGCAGTCGGCCGAAGCTGGTCCAGGGCAGGTCCAGGTTCAGTTGCGGCCATACCAGTTGCGAGGCGATGAAGACGCCGAGGCCCATGCCAAGGATCCCCCAGACCACCGTCATGATGGCGAACTGGCGGACGACCTTATAGTTATAAGCAGTCGGACTGATTGCTGTGCTCATTCTAAGGTTCCACGGTTTTAATGTTCTTGTTGGTCGAAAAATCGGCGCCAGTATCGATAACCACCGGGGTTATCGCAACGCAAGTTTGGTACGCCGACCCGTGTCCAAGCCCGTTCACCTGTGTCCAGCAGTGTCAGGGTTCGAACGATTGTACACAAATAAATATTTGTAATGTGTACCGTTTTTCATGTTTTTCTGATCGATCGGTCAGGCTTTTTTGTCGGACGGCGCTAGGCTGTGCGCCGCGTCTGCTTCGCTGGATTGGCAGCGAAGCCCACTGAGGCAACAAGCTTAGTTCGGTTAGGAGGGGGTGCAAGGGAGGGGGCGGGGCAGGGGTAAGGCTTGAGTGTTGGGGTGGGGCGGATATCGAGCGCCGCCCGCGCGGCGCATCGCGAGCTACGCTCGCTCCTGCGTTTGTTTCGGGCCAGTAACGCCTGCACCCGTGCACGCGACCGCCTTGTTTGTACGACGCGATAGCGAGGTGGGCACCAAGAGGCCGCGCGCCAATACCTCAGGAATAACTGGCCCGAAACAAATGTAGGAGCGAGCGTAGCTCGCGATGCGCCGCGCGGGCGGCGCTCGATCTCACAGACGCCGAACCTCTCTCGGTGAACTCACTTGGCAGTCACGGTTTCAGCAGCGCTATCCTGCGACAGGCTATACACGTAAGCCGCCAGCAGGTGCACCTTGTCATTGCCCTGGATCTCTGCCTGCGCTGGCATCTGACCCTGGCGACCATAACGGATGGTCTGCTGCAACTGGGCAAAGCTCGACCCGTAGATGAACGCCTGCGGATGGGTCAGGTCAGGCGCGCCCATGGCGGGTGTACCCTTGGCCTCAGGCCCGTGGCAGGCCACGCAGTTGCCGGCGAAGATCTCCTTGCCCTTGGCCGCGTCAGCCTTGACCCCTTCCGGCAGGCTGCGGCCATCGAGGTTGGTCAGCACGAACGCGGCCACATCGGCCACGCCCTGCTCGCCAATCACCTCGGCCCAGGCTGGCATCACGCCGTGCCGGCCGTTCATGATCGAGGCCTTGATGGTCTCCGGCTCGCCACCCCAGCGCCAGTCCTGGTCGGTCAGGTTGGGGAAGCCATAGGCGCCCTTGGCGTCCGAGCCGTGGCAC
Organism: Pseudomonas sp. NFX1; assembly: GCF_051123555.1. Lineage (NCBI taxonomy): Bacteria > Pseudomonadati > Pseudomonadota > Gammaproteobacteria > Pseudomonadales > Pseudomonadaceae > Pseudomonas > Pseudomonas sp. NFX1. The sequence continues at coordinate 473,703 of NZ_CP169366.1, forward strand.
ACCGAGCAGTTGGAGGCAAACAGGCGGCTGCCCATCTTCAGTGCCTGCGGGTCCTTGGCCACTTCTTCCACTGGCATGGCCGCGTACTTGGCGAAGATCGGGCCGAACCTGGCGTCGGCCTTGTCCATTTCCTTCTGCCACTCATTGACCCCGGTCCAGCCGTTGTCATAGCCCGGCAGGATGCCTTTCCAGTTGCCCAGGCCCGGATAGAGGATCAGGTAGCCCACCGAGAACACCAGGGTGCCGACGAACAGCCAGAACCACCACTTGGGCAGCGGGTTGTCGTATTCCTCGATGCCATCGAAGCTGTGCCCCATGGTCTGGTCGGTGGTGTCGTTGGCCTGGCCCTTGCGGGTCGACAGCAACAGCCAGGTGAGGCCGATCAAGCTGCCGATGGTCAGTACGCTGATGTACGTACTCCAGAACGTGGTCATTGCCCGGAACTCCTCTTGGCAGCAGGTGCCTGCCCGGCAGGGGGCAGGTGGTCGTCGACGAAGGGCAGCAGGCGCGCTTCGGCGAAATCACGGTCGCGGCGGCGGTTGAATACCCAGAGCGAGAGGCCGATGAAGGCGATCATCACCACCAGGGTACCCAGGCCGCGGATCATGCCGATGTCCATGTCCATCGCAGTTACCTCTTGTTCTTGATCGCGGTGCCGAGCACCTGCAGGTAGGCGACCAGCGCGTCCATCTCGGTCTTGCCCTTGACCGCGTCACGGGCACCGGCGATGTCCTCGTCGGTGTACGGCACGCCGAGGGTGCGCAGGGTGCGCAGCTTGGTCTCGGTGTGGCTGTTGTCGACCTGTTCGGCGACCAGCCACGGGTAGGATGGCATCTTCGACTCAGGCACCACGTTGCGCGGGTTGTACAAGTGCGCGCGGTGCCAGTCGTCGGAGTAGCGCCCGCCCACGCGGGCCAGGTCCGGGCCGGTGCGCTTGGAGCCCCACAGGAACGGGTGGTCCCACACGCTTTCCCCGGCTACCGAGTAGTGGCCATAGCGTTCGGTCTCGGCACGGAACGGGCGGATCATCTGCGAGTGGCAGCCCACGCAGCCTTCGCGGATGTAGATATCGCGGCCTTCCAGTTGCAGCGCGGTGTAGGGTTTCATGCCTTCGACCGGCTTGTTGGTGACGTCCTGGAAGAACAGCGGGACGATCTGGGTCAGCCCGCCGATGCTGACGGCAAACACCATCAGCAGCGCCATCAGGCCGATGTTTTTCTCGATGACTTCGTGTTTCATCAGGCGTGTCTCCTCAGGCCAGCTGGGCGTTCGCAGGGGCGGCGTCAGTGGCCGGCGCGCGTACCGTGCGCCAGGTGTTCCAGGCCATCAGGAACATGCCACTGAGGAAGATCGCACCGCCGACGAAGCGCACGATGAAGCCAGGGTGGCTGGCCACCAGGGTTTCGACGAACGAGTAGGTGAGCGTGCCGTCGCTGTTGACCGCGCGCCACATCAGGCCCTGGGCGATGCCGTTGACCCACATCGAGGCGATGTACAGCACGGTGCCGATGGTCGCCAGCCAGAAGTGCGCGTTGATCAGGCCGATGCTGTGCATCTGCTCTTTGCCGAACACTTTCGGGATGGTGTGGTACAGCGCGCCGATCGAGATCATCGCCACCCAGCCGAGGGCGCCTGCGTGGACGTGGCCGATGGTCCAGTCGGTGTAGTGCGACAGGGCGTTGACCGTCTTGATGGCCATCATCGGGCCTTCGAAGGTGGACATGCCGTAGAACGCCAGCGACACCACCAGGAAGCGCAGGATCGGGTCGCTGCGCAACTTATGCCAGGCGCCGGAGAGGGTCATCATGCCGTTGATCATGCCGCCCCAGCTCGGTGCCAGGAGGATCAGCGACATCACCATGCCCAGCGACTGCGCCCAATCGGGCAGCGCGGTGTAGTGCAGGTGGTGCGGGCCGGCCCAGATGTACAGGGTGATCAGTGCCCAGAAGTGCACGATCGACAGGCGATAGGAATACACCGGGCGCTCGGCTTGCTTGGGTACGTAGTAGTACATCATCCCCAGGAAGCCTGCGGTCAGGAAGAAGCCCACCGCGTTGTGGCCGTACCACCACTGGACCATGGCATCGGTGGCGCCGGCATAGACCGAGTACGACTTGGTCAGGCTGACCGGCAGCTCGAGGTTGTTGATGATGTGCAGCATCGCCACGGTCAGGATGAATGCCCCGAAGAACCAGTTGCCGACGTAGATATGCTTGGTGTTGCGCTTCATCAGCGTGCCGAAGAACACGATGGCGTAACAGACCCAGACGATGGTGATCAGGATGTCGATCGGCCATTCCAGCTCGGCGTATTCCTTGGAGCTGGTGTAGCCCAGCGGCAGGCTGATGGCCGCGAGCAGGATCACCAGTTGCCAGCCCCAGAAGGTGAACGCGGCCAGTTTTGGTGAGAACAGGGTGGTCTGGCAGGTGCGTTGCACCGAATAATACGAAGTGGCGAACAGTGCACAGCCGCCGAAGGCGAAGATCACCGCATTGGTATGCAGGGGGCGCAGGCGGCCGAAGCTGGTCCAGGGGAGGTCGAAGTTGAGGGACGGCCAGGCGAGCTGGGCGGCGATGAAAACGCCGAGCCCCATCCCGACGATTCCCCACACCACCGTCATGATGGCGAATTGGCGGACCACCTTGTAGTTGTAGGCGGTACTGCTGGTTGTGTTCATGTATGGGTTCCCATCCACGGTTATTGGCAGGCTATAGAGCGAGGCAAGCATGATTAATGGGCAAAGTGCCGGTATTGACGGGGATCAATGGGCGAAGGTCGGAAATGTCCCAGGCTTGCGCTGCGATCCTCCGCAAATTCAAGGGGATGAGGGCTACAAAGGCTGCCTGATCCTGGCCCACGGCGCCGGTGCGCCGATGGACAGCGGGTTCATGAACGAGATGGCGCAAAGGCTTGCGGCGCTTGGGGTAGGGGTGATTCGCTTCGAGTTCCCGTACATGGCCGAACGCCGTGTGAATGGTGGCAAGCGGCCGCCCAATCCGCAGAGGGTTCTGCTGGAGTGCTGGCGCGAGGTATACCGGCAGGTGCGACCTTTGGTCGCGGGCACATTGGCCATTGGCGGCAAGTCCATGGGCGGGCGCATGGCCAGCCTGGTGGCGGACGAGCTTGAGGTGGATGCACTGGTTTGCCTGGGGTATCCGTTCTATGCAGTGGGCAAGCCGGAGAAGCCCAGGGTCGAGCACCTGGCAGAGCTGAAGACGCCGACCTTGATCGTGCAGGGCGAGCGCGATGCGCTGGGTAATCGTGAGGCGGTGGCGGGGTATGCGCTGTCACCGGCGATCGAGGTGAGCTGGCAGGTGGCGGGGGATCATGACCTGAAGCCGTTGAAGGCTTCGGGGTTCAGCCATGCCCAGCATATGCAGGCGGCGGCCCAGCAGGTGGCGGAATTCTTGTTGAAATAGTGCTGGCCTCTTCGCGGGGCAAGCCCGCTCTCACAGATACCTGACTGAGCCTGAATACAGTGGGGTACTTGTGGGCGCGGGCTTGCCCCGCGAAGAGGTCGATGCAGGCTATCGCTTAGTCGCGATACTCGCACAGGTAAGCAGTGTCCACCGCTACCTTCAGCTGGAACTTGCTGTCAGCGGCAACATTGAATTTGTCGCCCGCGTTGAAGGTTTCCCAGTTGTCGCTACCCGGCAGCTTGACGGTCAGGGCGCCGGAAACCACATGCATGATTTCGCGCTTGGCAGTGCCGAACTCGTATTCGCCTGGTGCCATCACACCCACGGTGGCCGGGCCTTCTTCGCCCGCGAATGCGATCGACTTGACGGTGCCGTTGAAGTACTCGTTGACCTGGAACATGGGCGACTCCTGAAAAGAGGGGGATGAAAAAGCGCTGGCCAGTATGCCCAAGGCCATCCCCGTCGTCATCTGCTTTCAGGTGCCCTTGGCCGGCAGGCTCAAGGGCAGCAGCCGCGCCGTGTTGCGCGCATCTTCCAGGGCCCGGTGCTGCTGCCCGCAGAAGTGCATGCCAGCCAGTTGCAAGGCGCCATTGAGGCCCGTCGGCCGCTGCAGGTGGCGGGCCTTGGCGAAGCGCTGCTTGAGGTTGATGTGCGGCACGCTGCGCAGCAGGCTGTCGAGCCCGTGCTGTTGCCATTCCTGAAGCAGTTGCTGGCGGTCGTAGTCACCCCAGCTGACCCACGCCTGCAACTGCCCGCGGTGGTGCCCCAGCCAGCGCTCGAACCGTGCCCACACCTCGGGGAAGGCCGCCGCGCTGTCGACGCTGGCCTGGCTGATGTGCGTCAGTTCGCGGCAGAACGGCGTCAGCTGCGGCCGTCGCCTGGGCCGCACGAAGCGCTGGAAGTGGTCGACTTCACGGCCTTCGCGGGTCACCAAACTTGCGCCGATTTCTATGATTTCCATCTCTGTGACCGGCCATCCACCATCGTCGGTGGTGGCTTCCAGGTCGATCACCAACCAATGGCCCATACCAGGCTCCCTTGCAGATCCTGCTAGAGCGTAGCCAATGTCGGGCCTTACGGCACCCCCTGGCAATTTGCCGCCTGCTTTGGCGTAAAGACCAGCGACCAGCTGTTGTGCCCTGCCCGGAAAACGCCTAGCTTAAGCGCAACCAGGTACGAACCGTGATGAGTGTCCGTCTTGACTTCAGCGCCCGGCCCAAAGGCCTTGTCCACTCTGCTGTTGCTGGCCGGCTTCTGGTTGGCGGTACCAGGCTGGGCTGGCGACGCGATCGAAGTGAAGATCGGTGCCGCGCATTTCCCGCCTTACACCGTTCGCCCCGAACAGGGGGCCGATACGGGTCTGTTGCCACAATTGATCGACGCCCTTAACCGCTCCCAGCAGGGCTACCACTTTGTCTTGGTGCCCACCTCCATTCAGCGGCGCTTTGGTGATTTGCAGCAGGGCCGCACCGACATGGCGGTCTTCGAGAACCCACAGTGGGGCTGGCAGCAGATCGCCCACCAGACAGTGGACATGGGCCTGGAAGATGCCGAAGTGTTCGTCGCCGCCAAGGCCAACGGCCGCGACCCGCATTACTTCGATGAGCTGCGCGGCAAGCGCCTGGCGCTGTTCAACGGTTACCACTATGCGTTCGCCCGCTTCAACGCCGACCCGGACTACCTGCGCAAAGCCTTCAATGCGACGCTGACCTATTCCCACGACAGCAACCTGCTGATGGTGCAGGCCGGCCGCGCCGACATCGCCCTGGTCACCCGCTCTTACCTCAGCGACTTTCTCGACCGTAACCCGGGCAGCCAGGCGCAACTGGTTGCCTCGCAGCGTATTGACCAGGTCTATCACCACTACGCCTTGCTGCGCCCCGGCGCGCCCATCGGCGAGCAATCGTTCGCGGCCTTGATGCGTGCCCTGCGCGAGAACGGTGAGCTGACGCGTATCTTTCAGCCCTACCGGATCACGGTACAGGCACCGCGCGACTAAATTCCTGCGCAGCGACAACGTTTTCAACAGTGTGCCTTCTCTTCATTTTCGTGAGCCAAGACCATGCCGTTCGATGCCGCTTCGCAGCCACTGTCAGCGCCACGCTGGCGCACCCTCAGCGCCGATGAGGGCGAGAGCTGGCTGAGCCTGACCCTTGCCGGTCGCCCGTTGATCCAGCTGCGCCTGGCCCAGGGCGCGGCCCTTGAGGTGCACCTTGAAAGCCTTTGCCCAGAGCGCCCTTACCAGGCGTTGTGGGCTGCCTGCTATTGGCTGCTGGCACGCGATGTCGCCTGCCAGCGCCTGGCCTGGCACTTGCCCGAGGTGCTGCCCGAAGCCCTCGTCAGCGGCCTGTTGTTGCCCAGCGAGCAGGCCGGCGTGTACCTGTGTGAACGTACGTTGTTCTGGCAGTTGCCCCAACCCTGGCTTGGCGAGTCGATCGCCGGGGTGTACCCCCAGCAGATGCAGATCAGCAACGGCAAGCGCCACCCGCGCCGGGCGCCCAAGCCGCGTGGCGAAGTGTACCGACGTTTCGATGCACGCCTGGGCAGCTGGGTATCGCTGCGTACCCTGGAGATCGATCAGGACCTGGAACGCTTCAATCGCTGGCAGAACAATCCGCGGGTCGACAAGTTCTGGCAGGAGGGCGGCACCTTGCAGCAGCACCATGAATACCTGGCAAAGCTGCAAGCCGACCCGCATACCCTCACCTTGATCGGCTGTTTCGACGACGAGTCGTTCGCCTACTTCGAAGCGTACTGGGCCAAGGAAGATCGCATTGCGCCGTTCTATGCGGCCGATGATTACGACCGCGGCATCCACATGCTGGTGGGGGAGGAAGCGCACCGTGGGCCGCACAAGGTGGCCAGCTGGTTATCGGCGCTGGTGCACTACCTGTTTCTCGATGACCCGCGCACCCAGCGGGTGGTGGCCGAGCCGCGTGCGGACAACGGCAAGATGATCGGCTACATGCACGACCAGTGCTTCCATTGCGATAAAGAGTTCGATTTCCCGCACAAGCGCGCGGCGCTGATGATTCTGGGGCGGGAGCGGTTTTTCGATCGGTGCACGCTGGTCTGAGAGAGCTGGGGGGCAATGCGCCCCCAACACTCAAAACTCAAACCTGACGGTTAGCCGTCTTGCGGCAATGCACCAAGGCGTCGCGGATCATGAAGTTGACCAAGGTCGGCGACACGCCCAGTTCCTTGGCGATGTCCTTCTGCGGCACGCCGTGCAAACGGTACATCTCGAACGCGTAACGGGTGCGCTGTGGCAGCTCGTTCAATGCTTCGGCAATGTCATCGAGGGCGGCAAGGTTGATGTGCGTGGCTTCGGGCGAGGCGTTCTGGATGACCACGTTCAGGCCTTCCTCTTCGCTGCCGGAGTACTTCAGTTCCATCGCCTGTTTGCGGTAGTGGTCGATGGCCAGGTTGCGCACGATCTGGAACAGGTAGCTCAGCTGCGCCTTGAACGACGAGGTGATCTGCGGGGCGGCACTGAGCCGGAAGAATGCATCCTGCACCACGTCTTCCGCGCGTGAGCGGCAGCCGGTAATGCGCGCAGCAATCTTGACCAGAATGCTGCGATTGTCGACGAAGGCCTGGAGTAATGGTGAATCGCACTTACTTGTGGATAGTTGTTCCGCCATGGAAATCACCTTGTCACAGAGAGGGGGGGAGGCACCCAACGTTGGGAAGCTTCCTGAGACGTGCGACAAGCTATTCAGAATGATAATGATTGTCAAATACGAAACGTAATTAGTATCTATATCTTTCAGGAATAACTGGCCAGAAACAGATGTTGGAGCGAACTTGCTCGCGATGCGCCGCGCGGGCGGCGCTTGATCTTCCAGCCACAGCCCCCTCAAGGCATGCACCAGCATTCACACTTCCCGAAAGCCTCCCGCAAGCTAATTTCTTCCCCTGCCCATCCGTTCCCCTGTGTACATCCGGCCGCCGTGCGCTGCCCGCCGACGTTCGCGGAGCAGCCGGCCCGACTTCACCAGACACTGGCAGGAACACCCCATGACGGACGCCTTCGAACTCCCGCTCTCGCTGGTCCAGGCCCTGGCGCAACGCGCCGCGCAGACCCCGGACAAGATAGCGCTGCGCTTTCTGGCCGATGCTCCCGGCGAGCAGGCCGTGCTCAGCTACCGGGACCTGGACCGCCGCGCGCGCACCATCGCCGCTGCCTTGCAGGCCCGCGCAGGGTTCGGCGACCGTGCGGTGCTGCTGTTCCCCAGCGGCCCGGACTATGTCGCGGCGTTCTTTGGCTGCCTGTATGCCGGCGTCATCGCCGTGCCGGCGTATCCCCCAGAGTCCACGCGCCACCATCACCAGCAACGCCTGCTGTCGATCATCGACGATGCCGAGCCGCGCCTGCTGCTGACCGTGGCCGCGCTGCACGACAGCTTGCAGGGCCTGGACGCGCTGGCGGCGGCCAATGCCCCCGCGCTGCTGGCGGTGGATGGCCTTGACCCGGCCCTGGCCGATGCCTGGCAAGAGCCTGCTCTGGCCGGCGATGACATCGCCTTCCTCCAGTACACCTCAGGCTCCACCGCGCTGCCCAAGGGCGTGCAGGTCAGCCATGGCAACCTGGTGGCCAACGAGCAACTGATCCGTCACGGTTTCGGCATCGATGTGAACCCCGACGACGTCATCGTCAGCTGGCTGCCGCTGTACCACGACATGGGCCTGATCGGTGGCCTGCTGCAGCCGATCTTCAGCGGCGTGCCCTGCGTGCTGATGTCGCCCGGCTACTTCCTCGCCCGGCCACTGCGCTGGCTGCAGGCAATCAGCGAATACGGCGGCACCATCAGCGGCGGCCCCGACTTCGCCTACCGCCTGTGCAGCGAGCGGGTCAGCGAGGCCTCCCTGGCGGGGCTTGACCTGAGCCGCTGGCGCGTGGCCTATTCCGGCTCCGAACCGATCCGCCAGGACAGCCTGGCGACCTTCGCCGACAAGTTCCAGGCCTGTGGCTTCGACCCGCACAGCTTCTTCGCCAGTTATGGCCTTGCCGAGGCGACCCTGTTCGTCAGCGGCAGCCGCCGCGGCCAGGGCATCGGCGCGCTGGAGGTGGATGCCGAGGCCTTCGCCGCCAACCGCGCCGAACCTGGCAGCGGCAGTGTGCTGATGAGCTGTGGCTACCCGCAGCCAGGGCATGCGGTGCGCATTGTCGAGCCGCAGCGCCTGGAAGTGCTGGGCGACAACTTGGTCGGTGAGGTCTGGGCGGGCGGCCCGAGCATCGCCCTGGGCTACTGGCGCAACCCCGAGGCCAGCGCCCGTACTTTCGTCGAAATGGACGGCCAGACCTGGCTGCGCACCGGCGACCTGGGTTTCATGCGCGATGGCGAAGTGTTCGTTACCGGGCGCTTGAAAGACATGCTCATCGTCCGCGGCCAGAACCTCTACCCGCAAGACCTGGAAAAAACCCTGGAGCGCGAAGTCGATGTGCTGCGCAAAGGCCGCGTAGCGGTGTTTGCCGTGGACCATCAGGGCGAGGAGGGCATCGGCGTGGCGGTGGAAGTCAGCCGCAATGTGCAAAAAGCCATCGAGCCCCAGGCGCTGATCAAGACCTTGCGCCAGGTCATCGCCGACGCCTGCCGCCAGGCGCCGGCCGTGGTCCTGTTGCTCAACCCGGGCGCACTGCCCAAGACCTCCAGCGGCAAGCTGCAGCGCTCGGCCTGCCGCCAGCGCATGGACGATGGCAGCCTGGACTGTTACGCGCGCTTCCCGCAGGCCAGCGAGCAGCACCCCAGCGGCGCGCCGGCCGACGACCTGCAGGCGCGTATCGCCGCCGTGTGGCGTGATGTGCTCAAGGTCGAAGCCGTGGCGGTGGACGACCATTTCCTGCTGCTGGGCGGCAACTCCATCGCGGCCACCCAGGCCACGGCGCGCCTGGCCGATGAGCTGGGCATCAACCTGAGCCTGCGCACCCTGTTCGAAGCCCCGCTGCTGGGTGAGTACAGCGCCGCTGTGGCGGCGATCGTTGCCGAAGGAGGGGCACAATCGGCCGGCATCGCCACCCTCGAGCGTGACCAGTCGCTGCCGCAGTCACTGGCACAGAACCGCCTGTGGCTGCTCTGGCAACTCGAGCCGCAATCGGCGGCCTACAACATCCCGGCCGGCCTGCACCTGCGCGGTGAACTGGACGTCGTTGCACTGGAGGCGACCTTCCAGGCCCTGGTCGCGCGCCATGAATCCTTGCGCACAGTCTTCAGCGAAGAGCACGGCCAGGCCCGGCAGCGGATCCTGGCACAGCAGCCGTTCAGCCTGCATCGCCTGGACCTCGAAGGCCAGGCGCCCGCGCAGGTTGCAGCATGCCGCGAGGAAGAGGCCCAGCAGCCGTTCGACCTTGGCCAAGGCCCCTTGCTGCGCGTGACCCTGGCGCGCCTGGACGATGACGAGCATCAGCTGTGGGTGACCCTGCACCACATCGTCGCCGACGGCTGGTCGCTGAACATTCTGCTCGACGAATTCGCCAGGCTGTACGCTGCGCACTGCCAAGGCCATGCAGCCGACCTGGCGCCCCTGCCACTGGGTTACGCCGACTACGGCACCTGGCAGCGGCAATGGCTGGCCGACGGTGAAGCCGAACGCCAGTTGCATTACTGGAAGGCCAAGCTGGGCGATGCATTGCCGGTGCTCGACCTGTGCACCGACCAGCCCCGCGCCAGCCAGCGTGACAAACGTGCAGCACGTTACAGCCTGAAAGTGCCGGCCAAACTGACCGAGGCACTCAAGGGCCTGGCCCGCGAGCAGCAGGCGAGCCTGTTCATGGTGCTGCTGGCCGGCTGGCAAGGTGTGCTGCACCGCTACAGCGGCCAGGCAGACATCCGTGTCGGCGTGCCCAATGCCAACCGCCCGCGCCTGGAAACCCAGGGCCTGGTCGGCTTCTTCATCAACAGCCAGGTGCTGCGTGCGCAGCTGCATGGCCGCTTGCCCTTCGAACAACTGCTGGCCCAGGCACGCCACGCCACCCTCGAGGCCCAGGCCAACCAGGACCTGCCTTTCGAGCAGCTCCTCGAAGCCCTGCCAGAAGCCCGCGAACAGGGCCTGTTCCAGGTCATGTTCAACCATCAGCAGCGCGACCTTTCGGCCTTGCGCCGCTTGCCTGGCCTGCTTGCCGAAGAGCTGCCCTGGCACAGCCGCGAAGCCAAGTTCGACCTGCAGCTGCACAGCGAAGAAGACCATCAAGGCCGCCTGACGCTGGCCTTCGACTATGCCGCCGAGCTGTTCGAGGCCAGTACCGTCAAGCGCCTGGCCGCTCACCTGCTGGCGTTGCTGGAGCAAGTTTGCGCCCAGCCGCAACTGGCACTGGGCGAGGTGCAACTGCTCGATGAGCACAGCCGCGCGCAGGTGCTCGGCTGGGGCCAGGCAGCCGCCGCGGCGCCCGAGCGCCTGCTGGTCGAACAGCTCAACGAGCAGGCTCGGCTGACCCCACAGCGCACTGCGCTGGCCTGGCAGGGCGGCAGCCTCGACTATGCCGAGCTGCACCAGCAGGCCAACCGCCTTGCCCATTACCTGCGTGACAAAGGCGTTGGCCCCGATACCTGCGTGGCTATCGCCGTCGAACGGTCGCCGCAGTTGCTGGTCGGCCTGCTGGCCATCCTCAAGGCCGGCGGCGCCTACGTGCCGCTGGACGTGGACTACCCGGCCGAGCGCCTGGCCTACATGCTCGGCGACTGCAACGCCAGCCTGCTGCTGAGCCACAGCGCCTTGCTGGGCAAGCTGCCGCAGGTCGAAGGTGTCAGCGCCATTGCCCTGGACCAACTGCACCTGGACAGCTGGCCCAGCCATGCCCCAGGCCTGCACCTGCACGGCGACAACCTGGCCTATGTGATCTACACCTCGGGTTCCACCGGCCAGCCCAAGGGCGTGGGTAATACCCATGCCGCCCTGGCCGAACGCCTGCAGTGGATGCAAGCCACCTATGCGCTGAACGACAGTGATGTGCTGATGCAAAAAGCGCCTATCAGCTTCGACGTCTCGGTGTGGGAGTGCTTCTGGCCGCTGATCACCGGCTGCAAGCTGGTGCTGGCTGGCCCCGGCGAACACCGTGACCCCCAGCGCATCGCTGCGCTGGTGCAGCAGCATGGCGTGACCACGCTGCACTTCGTGCCGCCGTTGTTGCAAGTGTTCGTGCAGGAGCCGCAGGCCGCAGCCTGCACCAGCCTGCGCCGGCTGTTCTCCGGGGGTGAGGCATTGTCCGCGACCCTGCGTGACCGTGTGCTGCAAGTGCTGCCCCAGGTGCAGTTGCACAACCGCTACGGCCCGACCGAAACCGCCATCAACGTCACCCACTGGCACTGCCAGGCCGAAGACGGCGAGCGCTCGCCGATTGGCCGCCCGCTGGGCAACGTGCTCTGCCGCGTGCTGGACGATGAGCTGGAGCTGACTGCCCCCGGCGTGCCGGGTGAGCTGTACCTGGGCGGCGCGGGCCTGGCCCGTGGCTATCTGGGCCGCCCGGGCCTCACCGCCGAGCGCTTCGTGCCCCAGGCCGACGGTGACGGCCAGCGCCTGTATCGCAGTGGCGACCGTGCCCGCTGGCAAACCCAGCTCGAGGCGCTGGAATACCTCGGGCGCCTCGATCAGCAGGTGAAGGTTCGCGGTTTTCGCGTCGAGCCTGAAGAGGTCCAGGCGTGCCTGTTGGCGCAGCCTGGTGTCGAGCAGGCACTGGTGCTGATCCACAAGGATGCGCTGGGTGCACAGCTGGTCGGCTATTACAGCGGCGCGGCCGAGCCTGCCACCCTGTTGGCCGCTCTGGCCGAGCAACTGCCGGCCTACATGGTCCCGGCGCAACTGATCGCGCTGGCGCATATGCCTTTGGGCCCGAGCGGCAAGGTCGATCGCAAGGCGCTGCCAGCCCCAGTGTGGCAACAGCGCGAGCATGTGGCGCCGCAGAGTGCGTTGCAGCAACAGGTGGCGGCGATCTGGTGTGAAGTGTTGAACCTGCCGCGTGTCGGCCTGCAGGACGACTTCTTCGCCCTCGGCGGCCATTCGCTGCTCGCCACCCAGATCGTTTCGCGAACCCGCCAGACGTGCGATGTCGAGCTACCGCTCAAAGTCCTGTTCGAAGCCAGCGAGCTGGGCGCCTTCTGCGCCGAGATCGCGCGCATCCGTGATGCCGGCGAGCGTAACCTGCAAGGCGAGATCGCCCGCGTCGACCGCCGCCAGGCCGTGCCGTTGTCGTACTCGCAACAGCGCATGTGGTTCCTCTGGCAGATGGAGCCAGACAGCCCCGCCTACAACGTCGGCGGCATGGCGCGCCTGCGTGGCACCCTGCACGTGGACGCCTTCGAGCGTGCGCTGCAGGCCCTGATCGTGCGCCACGAAACCCTGCGCACCACCTTCCCCAGCATCGACGGTGCAGCGTACCAGTGCGTGGCCGAAGACAGCGGCCTGCAGCTTGGCTGGCACGACTTCAGCGCCTTGCCCGCCGAGGCCCGCGAGCAACGCCTGCAACAGCTGGCAGACGACCAGGCGCACCAGCCGTTCGACCTGGAGCGCGGGCCACTGCTGCGCGCCTGCCTGGTCAAGGCCCAGGAGCGTGAGCACTACTTTGTGCTGACCTTGCACCACATCGTCACCGAAGGCTGGGCCATGGACATCTTCGCCCGCGAACTGGGCGAGCTGTACGAAGCCTTCGTCGATGATCGCGAGTCGCCCCTGGCGCCGCTGCCGGTGCAATACCTGGACTACAGCGTGTGGCAGCGGCACTGGCTGGAAAGCGGCGAAGGCGCGCGCCAGCTGGCCTACTGGAAAGCCCGCCTGGGCGATGAGCACCCGGTGCTGGCATTGCCCACCGATCGCCCGCGCCCGGCAGTGCAGAGCCACCGTGGCGAGCTGTACCGCTTCGAACTCGACCCGGCGCTGGTGGCCCGTGTGCATGCCTTCAACAGCCAGCGTGGGCTGACCCTGTTCATGACCATGACGGCCACCCTGGCTGCCTTGCTGCACCGCTACAGCGGCCAGCGTGACCTGCGCATCGGTGCCCCGGTGGCAAACCGCATTCGCCCGGAAAGCGAGGGGCTGATCGGCGCCTTCCTCAACACCCAGGTACTGCGTTGCGAGCTGGATGGCCAGATGACCGCCGCCGCGCTGCTGGAGCAGATGCGCCAAGCCGCCATCGAAGGCCAGTCGCACCAGGACCTGCCGTTCGACCAGTTGGTCGAAGCCCTGCAACCGCCGCGCAGCAGCGCCTACAACCCGCTGTTCCAGGTCATGTGCAACGTCCAGCGCTGGGCGTTCCAGCAAAGCCGGGAGCTGGCCGGCATGCAGGTCGACTACCTGGTCAACGACGCCAGCGCGACCAAGTTCGACCTGTACTTGGAAGTCACTGACCTCGATGGCCGCCTGGGCTGCTGCCTGACCTACAGCCGTGACCTGTTCGACGCGCCGCGCATCGCGCGCATGGCTGAACACTGGCAGCAACTGCTGGCCGGCCTGCTGGACGACCCGCAACAGCGCCTGTGCGAGCTGCCGATGCTGAGCCCCGACGAGCAACAGGTGCTGGTTGGCCAGTTGCAGGGCGAGCAGCATGGCGCGCTCGACCAGACCTTGCACGGCCTGTTCGCCGCCCAGGCTTTGCGCACGCCGCACGCGCTGGCGCTGACCTTCGCCGGCCAGCACCTGAGCTACGCCGAGCTGGACCAGCAGGCCAACCGCCTGGCCCGTGCCCTGCGCGAGCGCGGGGTCGGCCCGCAGGTGCGCGTCGGCCTGGCCCTGGAGCGTTCGCTGGAAATGGTCATCGGCTTGCTGGCCATCCTCAAGGCGGGCGGTGCCTATGTGCCGCTCGACCCGGAGTACCCGCTCGACCGCTTGCGCTACATGATCGAAGACAGCCGTATTGGCCTGCTGCTCGGCCAGCGCGCGCTGCTAGAAACCCTTGGCGAGCTGCCTGAAGGTGTGGCCCGCTGGAGCTTGGAAGACGATGCGTCCAGCTTGTCGGCCTTCAGCGATGCCGCGCTGGATAACCTCAACCTGCCGCAACATCAGGCCTATCTGATCTACACCTCGGGCTCGACCGGCAAGCCCAAGGGCGTGGTGGTCAGCCACGGTGAAATCGCCATGCATTGCCATGCCGTGATCGAGGCCTTCGGCATGCGCAGCGACGACTGCGAGCTGCACTTCTATTCGATCAACTTCGACGCCGCCAGCGAGCGCTTGCTGACGCCGCTGCTGTGCGGTGCCCGCGTGGTGATCCGCGCCCAGGGCCAGTGGGGCGCTGAAGAGATCTGCCAACTGGTGCGTGAGCAGCAGGTGAGTATCCTTGGCTTCACCCCAAGCTACGGCAGCCAGTTGGCCCAGTACCTGGCGGGACAGGGCGAGCAGTTGCCGGTGCGCCTGGTGATCACCGGCGGTGAAGCGTTGACCGGCGAGCACCTGCAGCGCATTCGCCAGGCGTTCGCGCCACAGCAGTTCTTCAATGCCTACGGCCCGACCGAAACCGTGGTCATGCCGCTGGCCTGCCTGGCCCCGCAAACGCTGTCGGCCGACTTGGGCAGCGTGCCGATCGGCCGGGTGATTGGCGCCCGCAGCGCCTACATCCTCGACGAAGACCTGGCCCTGTTGCCACAAGGCGGTATCGGCGAGCTGTATGTCGGCGGTGCCGGCCTGGCCCAGGGGTATCACGACCGCCCGGGGCTGAGCGCCGAGCGCTTCGTCGCCGACCCGTTCTGTGCCGAGGGTGGCCGGCTGTACCGCACCGGTGACCTGGTCCGCTTGGGCACCGATGGCTTGGTCGAGTACGTCGGCCGTGCCGACCAGCAGGTGAAGATTCGCGGCTTCCGTATCGAGCTGGGCGAAATCGAAAGCCGCCTGCAGGCGCATGCAGAGGTCGACGAGGCCGTGGTGCTGGCCCTCGACCTGCCGGGTGGCAAGCAACTGGTCGGTTACCTGGTGTGCAAGCAGGCCGGTGCCGGCAGCGAGGCCCAGGCCGTGCTGCGCGAAGCGGTCAAGGCCGATGCCCGCCAGCACCTGCCGGACTACATGGTGCCCGCTCACCTGATCCTGCTCGACAGCTTGCCGCTGATGGGCAACGGCAAACTCGACCGCCGCGCGCTGCCGTTGCCGGACCTGGAGCAGGCGCGCCAGCATTACCAGGCCCCGGCCAATGAGGTGGAGGCGCAACTGGCGCAGGTGTGGTGCGATGTGCTCAACCTTCCCCGCGTTGGTGTGCAGGACAATTTCTTCGAACTGGGTGGCGACTCGATCCTGTCGATCCAGGTGGTCAGCCGTGCCCGCCAGCTGGGCCTGCAGTTCACCCCGCGCGATCTGTTCCAGCACCAGACCATCCAGACCTTGGCCTCCGTGGTCAGCCTGAGCGCCGCGCCAAGTGGCATCGAGCAAGGCCTGCGCCAGGGGCACAGCGGCCTGACGCCGATCCAGCACTGGTTCTTCGACAGCGAGGTGGCCCAGCCTCAGCACTGGAACCAGGCAGTGCTGCTGCAGGCGCGCCAGCCACTGGACGCTGCGGCACTGAAGCAGGCCCTGGCCGCGCTGGTGCAGCACCACGACAGCCTGCGCCTGCGCTTCAGCCAGGCCAGTGGCCGCTGGCAGGCCGAGTATGCCCAGCCTGCCCCTCAGCAGTTGCTGTGGGCCGCGACGGTCGCCGACTTCGATGACTGCCAGGCGTTGTACACCGACCTGCAGCGCAGCCTCGACCTGGAACAAGGCCCGCTGCTGCGCGCCTTGCTGGTGACGGACGGGCAGGGTAGCCAACGCCTGCTGCTGGCCATCCATCACCTGGTGGTCGATGGTGTGTCCTGGCGTGTGCTGCTCGAAGACTTGCAGGCGCTGTACCGGGGCCAGCCGCTGGCGGCCAAGACCCATGCCATGGGCGACTGGGCGGCGCGCCTGGCCAGCTATGCCGGCAGCGACTCGCTGCGCGACGAGCTGGACTGGTGGCACGGCCAGCTCGGCACTGTGCGCCACGAACTGCCGTGTGATCACCCGCAGGGTGGCAACCTGCACCGCCACGCCCGGACCCTGGCCATCGGCCTCGATGCAGAGCAGACCCGCCAGTTGCTGCAACAGGCGCCGGCGGCCTACCACACCCAGGTCAACGACCTGCTGCTGACGGCCCTGGCCCGCACCCTGTGTCGCTGGAGTGGTGACGCTGAAGTGCTGGTGCAGCTTGAAGGCCACGGCCGCGACGGGCTGTTCGAAGACATGGACCTGACCCGCAGCGTGGGCTGGTTCACCAATGCCTACCCGCTGAGCCTGCGCCCGGTGCTGGGTGAAGACGAGGCCGCGCGCGCCAGCTCGATCAAACGGGTCAAGGAGCAACTGCGCCAGGTGCCGCACAAAGGCCAGGGCTATGGCGTGCTGCGCTACCTGGCCGACGAGGCCGGGCGTGAACGCATGGCCGCGCTGCCGCAGGCCCGCATCACCTTCAACTACCTGGGGCAGTTCGACCAGCAGTTTGACGCCGACGCGCTGTTCCAGCCGCTGGATGCAGCGGCTGGCCTGGCCCATGACCTCGATGCAGCGCTGCCCAACTGGCTGAGTGTCGACGGCCAGGTCTATGCCGGCGCCCTGCAGTTGCGCTGGACCTACAGCACTGAACGCTACGATGAGCAGACCATCGCCACCCTGGCCGAAGGCTACCGCCAGGAGTTGCTGGCGCTGGTCGACCATTGCCTGGCCGACGGCAGCGGCAGCTTCACGCCGTCCGACTTCCCGTTGGCGCACCTGACCCAGGAGCAGATCGACAGTTTGCCGGTCGCCGCCCCCGAGATCGACGACGTCTACCCGCTGACGCCGATGCAGGAAGGCATGCTGCTGCACACCCTGCTGGAGCCGGGCACCGGCATCTACTACATGCAGGACCGTTACCGCATCAACAGCGCGCTCGACCCCGACCGCTTCGCCCAGGCCTGGCAGGCGGTAGTGGCGCGGCATGAGGCTCTGCGCGCATCGTTCAGCTGGAACGCCGGCGAGGCGATGCTGCAGATCATCCACAAGCCAGGCAAGACTGCCGTGGATTATCAGGACTGGCGCGGCCTCGACGACAGCGCCCAGGAAGCGCGCCTGCAAAGCCTGCACAAACAGGAGCGCGAGGCCGGTTTTGACCTGCTCTGTGAAGCACCCTTCCACCTGCGCCTGGTGCGGGTTGCCGATGCGCGCTACTGGTTCATGATGAGCAACCACCACATCCTTATCGATGCCTGGTGCCGTTCGTTGCTGATGAACGACTTCTTCGAGGTCTACCAGGCCCTCGGCGAAGGTCGCCAGGCCCAGTTGCCGGTGCCGCCGCGTTACCGCGACTACATCGGCTGGCTGCAGCGCCAGGACCTGAACGAGGCGCGCCAATGGTGGCAGGCCAACCTGGCCGGCTTCGAGCGGGCCACCGCGGTCCCCAGTGACCGCCCGTTGCGCCACGACCACGCCGGTGACGGGATGGTCGTCGGCGACTGCTACACCCGTCTGCAGGTCAGTGACGGTGTGCGCTTGCGTGAACTGGCCCAGGCCCATCAGTTGACCATCAACACCTTCGCCCAGGCGGCATGGGCCCTGGTGCTGGCACGCTACAGCGGCGACCGCGACGTGGCCTTCGGGGTCACCGTGGCCGGGCGCCCGGTGAGCATGCCGCAGATGCAGCGCACCGTCGGGCTGTTCATCAACAGCATCGCCTTGCGCGTGCAACTGCCAGCGGCAGGCGAGCGCCGCAGTGTGCGCAGCTGGCTGCAAGGCTTGCTCGAGCACAACATGCAAGTGCGCGAATATGAGTACCTGCCGTTGGTGGCGATTCAGGAATGCAGCGAGCTGCCCAAGGGCCAGCCGCTGTTCAACAGCTTGTTCGTGTTCGAGAACGCGCCGGTGGAAACCGCAGTGCTCGACCATGCCCAGCACCTCAACGCCAGCTCGGACTCGGGCCGTACCCACACCAACTTCCCGTTGACGGCGGTGTGCTACCCGGGTGATGACCTGGGCCTGCACCTGTCGTTCGACCAGCGCTACTTCGACTACCCGACCGTCGAGCGCTTGCTGGCCGAGTTCAAGCGCCTGTTGCTGGCACTGGTGCAGGGTTTTGAAGGGGAGGTGAGCGACCTGCCGCTGCTGGGCGCCGAAGAGCAGCGTTTCCTGTTGGAAGACTGTAACCGCACCGAGCATGCCTATGCCCTGGAACAGAGCTATGTCGAGCAGTTCGAGGCGCAGGTCGCCGCCCACCCGCAGCGCACCGTGGCACGCTGTCTGGAAGCGTCCTATGACTACGCCGGCCTGAACCTGGCGGCCAACCGCCTGGGCCATGCCTTGATCGGCGCGGGCGTCAGCGTCGATCAGCCGGTTGCGCTGCTGGCCGAGCGCGGCTTGCCGCTGCTGGGCATGATCGTCGGCAGCTTCAAGGCCGGTGCCGGTTACCTGCCGCTGGACCCGGGCCTGCCGGCCGCACGCCTGCAGCGCATCGTCGAACTCAGCCGCACGCCGGTGCTGGTGTGCAGCGCCGCTTGCGCCGAGCAGGGTCGACAGTTGCTGGATGAACTGGGTGGCGTGGCACGGCCGAAGCTGCTGGTGTGGGAAGACATCCAGGCCAGCAACATCGCCAGCCACAACCCCGGTATCCACAGCGGGCCCGACAACCTCGCCTACGTCATCTACACCTCGGGCTCCACCGGGTTGCCCAAAGGTGTGATGGTCGAGCAGCGCGGCATGCTCAACAACCAGCTGAGCAAGGTGCCTTACCTGGCCCTGAGCGAACAGGACGTGATTGCCCAGACCGCGTCGCAGAGCTTCGATATTTCGGTCTGGCAGTTCCTTGCCGCACCGTTGTTCGGCGCCAGGCTGGAGATCGTGCCGAATGCCATCGCTCATGACCCGCAGGGCCTGCTGGCGCATGTGCAGGCCACCGGCATCACCGTGCTGGAGAGCGTCCCGTCGCTGATTCAGGGCATGCTGGCCAACGATCATCAAAGCCTCGATGGCCTGCGCTGGATGCTGCCGACCGGCGAGGCGATGCCGCCGGAGCTGGCCGCGCAATGGCTGCAGCGTTACCCGGCGATCGGCCTGGTCAATGCCTACGGCCCGGCGGAGTGTTCGGACGATGTGGCGTTCTTCCGGGTCGATGTCGAATCGACCCGCGGCAGCTACCTGCCGATTGGTACGCCGACCGACAACAACCGCCTGTACTTGTTCGGCGAGGACCAAACCTTGGTGCCATTGGGCGCGGTCGGCGAGCTGTGTGTCGCCGGCACCGGTGTGGGCCGTGGTTATGTCGGCGACCCTGTGCGCACGGCCATGGCCTTCATCCCGCACCCGCATGGCGCACCGGGCGAGCGCCTGTACCGCACTGGCGACCTGGCTCGGCAACGTCCGGACGGTGTGCTGGAATACGTGGGCCGCATTGATCATCAGGTGAAGATCCGTGGCTACCGCATCGAGCTGGGCGAGATCGAAGCGCGCCTGCACGAGCATCCAGAGTTGCGCGATGCCGCGGTGAGCGTGCAGGAGGGCGTCAACGGCAAGCACCTGGTCGGCTACCTGGTGGCGCATCAGGGCGTCAGCGCCGATGCGGCGTTGCTCGAACAGGTCAAGCAGCGCCTGCGCGCTGCGCTGCCGGAGTACATGGTGCCCTTGCACTGGGGCTGGTTCGACAGCCTGCCGCACAATGCCAACGGCAAGCTCGACCGCAAGGCGCTGCCGGCCATTGAAATCGGTGGCCAGCACAGCCAGGCCTATGAGGCGCCGCGTGACGAGCTGGAAGCGGTGTTGGCAGGCATCTGGGCCGACGTGCTCAAGGCCGAACGGGTGGGGATGCACGACAACTTCTTCGAGTTGGGTGGGCATTCGCTGTTGGCGACGCAGATTGCCTCGCGGGTGCAGAAGCAATTGCAGCTCAATGTGCCGCTGCGGGCGATGTTCGAGTGCAGCACCGTGGCGGAGTTGGCGGTGTACGTGCAGGGGCTGCAGGGCAGTGCGCTGGATGATGACAAGGTTGACCGGCTCAGTGACCTGATGGCGGAGCTGGAGGGGTTGTAGGGGGTGTAGGGGTTTTGGGTAGGCCGTGAGTTTTGTTGGGCGGCGCAGATCGAGCGCCGCCACCTAATACCCACGGCATGCACTACCGCTTGCCGAGTATCTTCCCCAGCATCTCCGGCCTTGGTGCCCCTTGCTGGCTCTGCAGGTTGCCCTGCTCATCCTGATAGAAGATCGCCGGGGTTGCTTGCAACCCCATTTCCTCCATCAACGCCATGTTCCCTTCCAGCTGCTTCTGCACTGCCTCCGGCACTTTCTCCAGCGCCTTGAGCGAACTGGCCTTGCCGGCCTTCTCGTGCTGTGCCAGCGCCTTGGCCGGGTCCTTGGCCGCCAGCAACGCCGCCGACTTGCCCGGGCTGTCCTCGCGAATGATGCCGACCATGATATGGCGCAACTGCACCTTGCCCGATTCCACCCATGGCCGCGCCTGCTGCCAGAACATATTGCAGTACGGGCAGTTGGGGTCGCTGAACAGGTAGACGATGCGTGGCGCATCGGCCTTGCCATCGGCGATCCAGGCGGTCTTTTCCATCTTCGCCCAGATGGCCTTGCTCATCGGCCCGTAGACCAGCTTGTCCAACGGAGCGGCGCTGAGGTCCTGGCCTTGTTCGTCGAACAGGCTGCCGACCAGCACATGCTTGCCGTCAGGCGTCAGGTACAGGGCGATGCCGTTGTTCTGGTACTCGGCGGCATAACCGCGCAGGCCATCGGGGGCATCGAAGCTGCCCTTGATCACGGCGCCCTTGGCTTGCAGTTGCTGGATCGCCTTGGGCAGCGCTTCTTCGGCGTGCAGCGGCGGGGCGGCCAGCAGGGCCAGGGACAGGGGCAGCAGTGCAGTCAATCGCATGTCAGTTTCCTTGTGCGGCAGGGGTGGGCGCGGCGGCCCGGTCGAAAGGTTCCAGGGCGTGGCGCAGGCTGGCCCGTGACAGCTCGCCTAGGTGGCTGCCGATCAGCCGCCCGTCACTGTCGTAGAACAGCGTGGTGGGCAGGGCCATCGAGCCGACCCGTTGGGCCAGTTGGCCGGCGCCGTCGAACAGCACGTGGGTCAGGCTCAGGCCGGTGGTGGCGAGGAAGGTGCTGACGTTCTCGGGCGTCTCACCCTGGTTGACGAAGAGGAAGGTTACGTGGGGGTAGTCACCTTGGGCCTGTTGCAGCACCGGCATTTCGCGCCGGCAGGGCGGGCACCAGGTGGCCCAGATGTTGATGACCAGTGGCTTGCCACGGTAGCTGTGCAGCGCCACGGGTTGGCCGCCGGCGTTGCGCAGGCTCAGCTCAGGCAGCTCGGTGCCTTTGCTGTACAGGTGGCCGCCCAGGCTGCTGAGGCCCCAGAACAGCGCACCGCTGAACAAGGCCCAACCCAGCGGGCGGCGCAGGCCCGGGTGTCGCCAGCCTTGCCAGAGCGCGCCGAGCACGATGCCGGCAAGGCCGGACCAGAACAGGAAGCCGCCGTCGCGGATGTCGATGACTTGTACCAGGTCATCGCGGTACATCGGCCAGTAGGCCACGACGAAGCCCAGGCGCGCGCACAGCACGCCAATCAGAAACAGGTTGAAGAGTGCCGACTCCGGGCTTTCGCCGCCGCGGCGGGCGACCCACCAGCCGACCACGCTGGCGATCACCAGGGCGGTGAGCATCAGCAGGTGGTTGAGGGCCATGGTCAATGGCCCGAGGGTTACGGTCAGCATCAGCCTTGGCTCCTGGTCTGGGTCCAGTGTTGCAGGAACGCGGCAGCATCCACTTCACCGGTGATGCGCCGCGCGCGGCGTTCGTCGCCTTCCGGGCCGACCCAGATGATGCTGGGCGGGCCGGGTACCTGGTAGCGTTGCAGCAGTGCCTGGCTGGCCGGGGTGTCGGCGGTGACGTCCAGGCGCAGCAGGTGCACGCCGGCCAGGCCGGCGTGTACGTCGGCACGGGCAAACACCTTCTTTTCCATGACCTTGCACGACACGCACCAGTCGGCATAGTAGTCAAGCATCACCCATTGGCCACGGGCCTTGGCGGCGTCCAGCTCACGTTGCAGGTCCTCGGGGCGGCTGACGGTCACGAATGCATCCTCTGCCGGTTGCACCGCCGCAGGCCCGCTACCCCCGGCGAACGGCCGCAAGGGTTGCCAGAGGTCATCGCCCCCGGCTGCTGCACCGACCAGCAATAGCCCGCCCCACAGCGCGCCCAGCAAAGGCAGCGCACGCAGCGCAGGCATACGCTGCAGGGCCGGCCATGCGGCCCAGGCGAGGGCGATCAGCCAGGCGCCGCTCAGGGCCAGCAGCAGGGCCTGTGGCAGCAGGCTGCGCACGGTATACAGGGCCATGGCCAGGAACACGAAGCCGAACACGCCCTTGACCAGGTTCATCCACGCGCCTGGTCGCGGCAGGTAGCGATTGCCCAGCGTGACCAGCAACAGCAGCGGCACGCCCATGCCCAGGCCCAGGCTGAACAGCACCAGCGCGCCATGCAGCACGTCGCCGCTCTGGGCGATGTACAGCAGCGCCCCGGCCAGCGGCGCGGTCATGCACGGGCCGAGCAGCAGGCCGGAGAGCGCCCCGAGCAGCGCGGCACCGTACAGGTTGCCGCCACGGGTACCTTGCCCGGCGCGGTCGAGACGGTCGCGCAGGGCGGCGGGCAGCTGCAACTCGAAGGCGCCGAACATCGGCAGCGCCAGCACCACGAACAATGCCGCCAGGCTGCCCAGCAGCCAGGGTTGCTGCAACCAGGCCTGCAGGCTGGCGCCGAGCAGCGCCGCCACCACGCCCAGGCCGGCGTACACCAAGGCCATGCTCAGCACGTACACCGCGGCCAGTAACCAGCCGCGTCGGGCGCTGGCGCCATTGCCCAGTACCAGCCCGGCGAGAATCGGCAGCATCGGCAGCGAGCAGGGGGTGAAGGCCAGCAGCAGGCCAAGGCCGAAGAAGGCCAGCAGGCCCCACGCCAGGTTGCCCTGTTGCAGGTTGCTGGCCAGGGCCTGGTCGCTGGCCTGATCGGCGGCCGGGGTCACGCTGCCACCCAGGTCGATGGCGGTGGTCTGCGGCGGGTAGCACAGGCCGGCGTCGGCGCAGCCCTGCCAACCCAGGCGTAGCTGGCCTTGTGCGTTGGCGGGGATCAGCAGTTCGAGTTGGTCGCGGTACACCGCACTGTCGCCGAAGAATTCGTCGTGGTGGTTGAGCGCAGGCGGCAACTGCGGCTGCTGCTCGGCGGGCAGGCCGTCGAACTTCAGGCGCTTCTGGTAAAGGTAGTAACCTTGCTTGATCTGGAAGAACAGACGCATCTGGCCATCGGCCTGGCGGTCGTGGCTCAGCACAAACGCCTGATCGACCGGCAGGAAGTCGGGTTTGACGTCGAACGGGTTGGCTTGCAGGGGGCCGGCCAGCAGCAGTGTCAGGAACAGAAAGAGGGCGCGCATGTCTTCGCCTTGGCAGTACGTTGAAGTGGGCCATGCTGGCCTGGGTCGATTAACCCAAGGTTAACCCGGTCCTACATCCCACCCAAACGCACGCGCCAGGTCCATAATCTCCACTTAATCCACCCGTGGTGCAGTATCTGCCTCACCCAACCCGGAGCCCCACCATGCACGTTCTGCTCTGCGAGGACGATGACCTGATCGCCAGCGGCATCTGCGCCGGCCTCACCGCCCAGGGCCTGACCGTGGACCGGGTCGCCAATGCTGCGGGCGCACGGGCGATGCTCCAGGCGGCGCAGTTCGATGTGATGATCCTCGACCTCGGGCTGCCCGATGAAGACGGCCTCAAGCTGCTGCGGCGCCTGCGTCAGCAGGGCGAGACCTTGCCGGTGCTGGTGCTCACGGCGCGCGATGCGGTCACCGACCGGGTCGATGGCCTGCAGGCCGGCGCCGACGACTACCTGCTCAAGCCGTTCGACCTGCGCGAGCTGGCAGCGCGCCTGCACACCTTGCTGCGCCGTGTGGCCGGGCGGGCGGTGAATGCCATCGAGCATGGGCCGCTGCGTTATGACCCCAGCAGCTGCGAAGCGACCCTGGCCGGCCAGCCGGTCGACCTTTCCCGCCGTGAGCAGGCGCTGCTCCAGGCCCTGCTGCAGAACCCAGGGCGGGTGCTGTCCAGCGAACAGCTGAAAGATTGCGTGTACGGCTTCAGTGACGAGGTCGAGAGCAACGCCCTCAATGTGCATATTCACCATTTGCGCCGCAAGCTCGGTAACAGCATCGTCGAAACCGTGCGTGGCCTGGGCTACCGGCTTGGCCCTGCGCAGGCACCGGAAGAGGTCGCGCCATGAGCCTGCGGGTACGCCTGAGCCTGATCCTGGGCAGCGCCTTCGTGATCATCTGGGTACTGGCTGCCGCATGGATGCTGCGCGACCTGCGCCAGCAGATGATGTTTTCCCTCGACCAGCGCCTGGTGGCTTCGGCGCGCATGGTTGCCGGGCTGATCGACCAGTTGCCGCAGCCATTGGCGGCCAAGGGCGAGGATGCGCATTTTTCCGCCGACCAGTTCAGCGTGCCGGATGGCATGGCCTGCCAGGTGAGCTCACTGCGGGGCGAGATCCTGGCCAGCAACCACAAGCATGACGGGGCGATGGATGATCAGCGCAGCGGCTTCCGTGACCAGACCATCGACGACGCGTTGTGGCGTACGTTCACCTACAACCACGGAGATGTGCGCATCACCACCGCCGACCGCCACATGGAGCGCGAGGCCCTGAACCAGTCGATCCTGCTGGCAGCCTCGGCACCGGTGCTGATGGCGTTGCTCGGCAGCCTCGGCCTGTTGTGGATCGGCCTGGGCAAGGGCCTGGAGCCGCTCAATAGGATGCGCGACGCCCTGCGTCGGCGGCGTGCCGACAGTGTCGAGCCCTTGCAGGTGGCCGGCATGCCCAGCGAGCTGCAACCGCTGCTGGAAACCCAGAACCAGTTGTTCCTGCGCATTGCCCAGACCCTCGAACGCGAGCGGCGCCTGACCGATGACGCGGCCCATGAATTGCGCAGCCCGCTGACGGCGATCAAGACCCACCTGCAGGTGGCGCGCATGACCGATGGCGCGGTGCGCGAGCAGGCGCTGGAGCATGCCGAACAAGGTGCCGACCGCATGCACCGCACGCTCGAGCAACTGCTGATGCTGGCGCGTGTCGAGGGCAGCCTGTCGTTCGAGGATGGCGTGCAGTGCAGCGCCGAGCAGGTCGCCCGGCAGGCGGTGCAGGATGCCGGCGGCGGCGACAACCGGCGGATCGTGCTGCGCCTGCCCGAGCAGGCCACGCAGATCTACCTGGGCATGCCCGCGCCGCTGGCGGTCGCGGCCTTGCGCAACCTGCTGGACAACGCCTTGCGCCATGGTGGCGAAAGCGCGGTGGAGCTGGAAGTGCAGATGGCTGACGGCCAGGTGGGCTTCATGGTGCGTGACCACGGGCCGGGGATTGCCGACGACGACTTGCAGCACCTGACCGAGCGGTTCTGGCGCAATGGCCAGAGTGGCGGGTGTGGGCTGGGCTTGGCGATCGTCCAGGCGATTGTTCAGCGTTGCGCCGGCACCTTACGTTTCGACAGCCGCAGCGATGGCTTGCGCGTGCTGTTGCAGGCACCTACCCGCCCCCCATCTCCCGACAAACCCTCCCAGCATCCCGTAACGAACCCTAAAAATCCCGCAACAACCGCTAAATCCTCCCGGCGCTGAAGCGTTTCCCAAGCGACAACTACCCGCACACATCTGCTTACAGGGGCGTGGCGGGGCACTTTCGCTTGCTTGCGAGGATCTACCATGTCGACCGCTACCCGCCTTGCCCAGGTCTTGCCGGCCAGTGCGCCGCAACCCCTGTACGAGTTCAACGATTCGCCGTTGCTGCAACGCCAGCAGCAACAGGAATCCAACGCCCGCAGCTACCCGCGGCGTATTCCACTGGCGCTCAAGCGCGCCCGTGGCATCCATGTCGAAGATGTCGAAGGCCGCCAGTTCATCGACTGCCTGGCCGGCGCCGGCACCTTGGCCCTGGGCCATAACCACCCCGTGGTGATCGAGGCGATCCAGCAAGTGCTGGCCGACGAACTGCCGCTGCACACCCTCGACCTGACCACGCCGGTCAAGGACCGCTTTGTCCAGGACCTGTTCGGCGTACTGCCCGAAGCGCTGCGCCGGGAAGCCAAAGTGCAATTCTGCGGCCCGACCGGCACCGATGCTGTTGAAGCGGCGCTCAAACTGGTGCGTGGCGCCACCGGGCGCAGCACCGTGCTGGCCTTCCAGGGCGCCTACCATGGCATGAGCCAGGGCGCGCTGAGCCTGATGGGCAGCCACGGGCCGAAACAGCCGCTGGGTGCCCTGCTGGGCAACGGGGTGCAGTTCATGCCGTACCCCTACGACTACCGTTGCCCGTTCGGCCTGGGGGGCGAAGCCGGGGTCAAGGCCAACCTGCATTACCTGGAAAACCTGCTGCTCGACCCTGAAAGCGGCGTGCCACTGCCGGCAGCGGTGATCCTCGAAGTGGTGCAGGGCGAAGGTGGCGTTGTGCCCGCCGATATCGAGTGGCTCAAGGGCGTGCGACGGATCACCGAGCAAGCCGGCGTGGCGCTGATCGTCGACGAGATCCAGAGTGGCTTTGCCCGCACCGGGCGGATGTTCGCCTTCGAGCATGCCGGTATCGTGCCGGACGTGGTGACCTTGTCCAAGGCCATCGGCGGCAGCCTGCCGCTGGCGGTGGTGGTGTACCGCGACTGGCTGGACACCTGGAAGCCAGGCGCCCATGCCGGCACCTTCCGTGGCAACCAGATGGCCATGGCCGCAGGCTCGGCGGTGATCCATTACTTGGTCGAGCATCACCTGGCCGAGCACGCCGAGGCCATGGGCCAGCGCCTGCGCCAGCACTTGCTGCACCTGCAGCGGGATTATCCGCAGTTGGGCGATATCCGGGGCCGTGGGCTGATGCTCGGGGTAGAGCTGGTCGACCCGCACGGCCAACGCGATGCCCTGGGGCACCCTGTGGCCAACCGCGAGTTGGCGCCCAAGGTTCAGCGTGAGTGCCTCAAGCGTGGCCTGATCCTGGAGTTGGGTGGGCGCCACGGTGCAGTGGTGCGCTTCCTGCCACCGCTGATTATCAGTGGCGAGCAAATCGACGAGGTGGCGCAGCGGTTTGCCGAGGCACTGAAAGCTGCGGTCTGACACATGCCGGGGCCGCGTTGCGGCCCCGGCAATGGCTCAATCTAACGTGCGTCCAGCCCGCCAATAGCCCATCAACGTCAGGCAGTCCCGCGGCAGCCCACGTTCCTTGATCAGGTACCGCCGGATATCCATCACCGTCGCCGACTCACCCGCTACCCAGGCGTGAAAGGCGCTGTTGCTGGTAGTGCTGGCCTGCTCCCACAAGATGCGCTTGTCGATGTCCACTTCTTCCAGCTTCAGCCGGGGCGCTGCGCTCCCATTCGGCAGGCTGGCCAGTTCGCGTACGGCATGTTGCATGGCCTGGCCATGGCCGCAATGCAGCAGTTCACGGGGTAGCCAGTGCAGACGCGTGGCGGTGCCATGGTGCAACGCCAGGCAGTCGGCCTCCAAGGGCACCTCGATGAAAGCTTGCACGGCAAGCTCGGGCTGTACGTCGGCCAATTGCTCGAGGATACCGGCGATGGCCGGCAGTGCCGTTTCGTCCCCGACCAGCAGCACCTCGCGTACCCCCTGCGGCGGCTTCCATTCATAACCCCCGGGGTCGCCGGCGTAGGCCAAGTTGGGGGCGACCATCTGCAGGCCGTCACCCACCTGGGCCTGGGTGGCCCAGGCCGAGGCGGGCCCGTTGACGCCATGCAGCACGAAATCGACATCTACCTCCAGGGCTTCCCGGCGCAAGTTGCGAATGGTGTAGGTGCGCATGGGTGGGCGTTGGGCCGGCGCCAGTGCACTGTGCGCGGCTTTCCAGTGGGTGTCGTTGGGCAGGCTGGGCAACGAGCCATCGGCGGCCGGGAAGAACAGCTTCACGCGCTGGTCGGGGGCCAAGGTGGTCATTTGCGCGACATCGGGGCCGGTGAACACCAGGCGCGTCAACGACGGGCTGAGGCTGATGCGCCGAGCCAGCACCAGGTCGAATATGCGATAGGCGCTGGTGCTCGGCGAGCGGCCCTTGATCAGCCGGCGCAAGCCATGCTGCAGCGCCTGGGACAGGCGGGTGGGGGTGGCCATGCGGGCGTCCTCTTGCAAGCGGGTTTCTCTAGAAACGAGCCGACGCCACCGCAAATTAACCCCCGCAAGGGCGGCTACCAGCCGCGCCCGGAGTTCACCCAGAAGTTCACCGACAACGAGGTGGATACCGACTCCACCTGATGGAACCAGCCTTCAGGCAGGAACAACAGGTCCCCGGCCTGCAGCACCACGCGCAGGAAGGGCACCGCGCGCGCCGCCGGGAAGCGTTGGTAGTCTGGCGCGTCGGGGTTGAAGTCGCAGCCGTCAAGGCCCCCTTTGGGGCTGGTCGACCAGGTGCCCAGCGCTGCCCGGTGGTGAGGTGCGGCGAGGATGAACGACTTCTGGCCCCAGACTTGGGCGAACAGGTTGTCGGTGTCGTCGCGGTGCAGGGGCGTCAGGGTACCCTTGGGGCCGATCCAGATGCGGGGCGAGATGAAGCGCTGACGCTCGAAGTAATCCGGAAAGCGGATCAGTGTCAGGAGTTTTTCCGGGACGATGTTGTTGCCCATGTAGGCCGGTGTCTCGCCAGGCTTGGCCGGTTTGTCCAGCGAAGCGATGAAGTCGGCCATGGAGGTCGAGCGGAAGTCGCGGTCGGTGGAGAAGGTTTTCTTGACGTAGTCGCCATGCCGGGTAATGCCCTGCAGCTCGGCGAAATGCTCGAGCGAAGCCTCGCGGCCCATGCTGAACAGTGGCCAGTCCTGCAGGGCGT
Organism: Pseudomonas sp. NFX1; assembly: GCF_051123555.1. Taxonomy (NCBI): domain Bacteria; kingdom Pseudomonadati; phylum Pseudomonadota; class Gammaproteobacteria; order Pseudomonadales; family Pseudomonadaceae; genus Pseudomonas; species Pseudomonas sp. NFX1. The sequence continues at coordinate 502,922 of NZ_CP169366.1, forward strand.
CGCTGAGTACCACAGGGGTGCCATGCAGCAGAAACTCGCTTTGAAAGCGCGACAGCGGCATGTCGGCCCGGGCTATGCGCAGCACCTCGCGCTGCACTGGCAGCGCCGCCGAAACCCGTTCGCTGAGGCGCGCCGGCGTGGGGTAGCGCTGGTTCATCGCCACCTTGGCCGGCGCCGCACCTTTGCGGGCGTTGTTGATGATCTGCGGCAGCAAGGTAGCCAGGCCCATGTTGCCGGTGATTTTCAGGCGTGTGCTGGCGAACAGCTCCTCGACATTGGCCGTGCCGCCCATGATGCCGAGGAAGTCGCGCTCGGCCACTTCGATGGTGACATCCGGGGTGCTGTGCCGGCCCGCGCCCGTGCGGCTGGTGTCGCGCACTTCCGACCAGAAGGCTCGGTCCTGGCCGAAGACGAACTGGAACACGCCTTCGATGCCGACGGCATGGGCGTTGGCGAACAGTTTGCTGAGGATGCTCTGAAGGTCCACGGTTAGCCTCTGACGGGGTTTCGTTGTGCAGGGATAACGAGTGTGTCCGTCGTCGATTTAGCCGTGCCTGCCGCTAATTTTCGCGGGGCCTTCTACGTTCCGTAGGGATAGCCGAGTCACATTGTTCAAGCAAGGATCCAACATGGCATTGCACCCTGATCTGGCGGGTTTTCTGGAGCTGGTCGAATTTGGCCGGTTGACGGGCAGAAGCCTGCCCATGCACGCGATGGACGTGGCCCAGGCCCGGGCGGAGTTCGAGGGCAGCTCGCAAGTGCTCGACCCCAGCCCGCCCGGCAGCCTGCAGGTGAGCGAGCTGAACGTTCCGGCGCGTGATGGCGCCACCCTGCCAGCGCGGCTGTACCGCACGGGCGACGCGGGCGGTGCTTTGCAGCCGGTGATTTTCTACCTGCACGGTGGCGGCTACGTTGTAGGCAGTCTCGACTCGCATGATTCGGTGTGCCGCCGTCTGGCTGCCATGGGCGAGTTCGCAGTGTTGGCGGCGGATTACCGACTGGCACCGGAGCAGGCGTTTCCGGTGGCGCTGCACGATGTGTTGGATGCCGCCAATTGGCTGGCCGAACAGGCGTCAGCGCTTGGGCTGGACAATCGCCGAATGGTGCTGGCGGGGGACAGCGTCGGCGCCAGCCTGGCTGCGGTGCTGGCCATCACCGCCGTCGAACAGCCCGAGGTGTTGGCGTTCAAGCCGCTGGCGCAGTTGTTGTTCTATCCGGTGACCGATATTTCCTGCCAGCGCGAGTCCCATCGGCAACATGCCGAGGGCTACCTGCTGGAAACGCCTACCTTGGAGTGGTTCTACCAGCACTATGCGCCGCAGCCGGAGCAGCGCCTGGACTGGCGCGTGTCGCCCTTGCTGTCGACGCTGCGCGCGCCACTGGCGCCGGCTTATCTGTTCGTGGCCGAGTACGATCCGTTGCATGACGAAGGGATTGCCTACCGTGATTGGTTGGTAGCGGGCGGGACCGAGGTGACGTTTGCCCGGGTCGAGGGGCTGACCCATGACTTTTTGCGCATGTCGGGGATTGTTGGGCAGGTGGGCGGTATCTATCAGGATGTGGGACGTTGGCTGGAGGGGGTTGGGGATAAGGTTTGAGATTGCCGGGGGGCGCTTTGCGCCCCTTCCTGCAGCTCAGCGCACCCGCCGTCCCAGTACATCGACCAGCCGGTCGATCTCGGCCTCTGTATTGAGCAACCCAGGCGCGGTACGCACCACCGGCCCGGCATCACGCGACACCGCATCGACGACAATGCGCTGGCTGTTCAGGTACCCAGCCACGTCATCCGCCTCCTGACCCTTGACCCTGAAGAAGGTGAAACCTGCCGAGTAATCAGCGCTGCGGGGCGTCACCAGCTCGACCGCCTCAAGCGCCTCCAGGCGTTGCTTGAGGTAATCGTTGAGCCCATGAATACGCGCCTGGACCTTCGCCTTACCCTGCTGCAGGTGCAGTTCGAACGCCTTGCCCAGCGCCCAGCGGTGCTCGAAGGCATGGTAGCCACCGGGGGTCATCACGGTGGCGAAGTCTTCATTCTCGGAAAACGTGGCGATGGTCGGGTTCAGGTGCTTGAGCTCGGTGGAGGCCGCGCAGATGATCCCGGTGCCGCGTGGCCCGAACATCCACTTGTGGGTGCCGGCGATGAAGTAGTCGCAGTTCAGGTCGGCAAAGCGCACGTCCTCGACGCCGAAGCCATGCACGCCGTCAATCACATAGATAATTTGATCGCGCTCGTCGCGCTGGCGATTGACCTCGCGCACCAGTGCGCCGATCTCGCCGACAGGCAGCTTCACACCGCTGCCCGAATGCACCCAGGTCATGCCCAGTACGCGGGTCTTGGGGCTGATGGCCGCAGCGAGGGTGCCCAATACCTGGTCAGTGCTGACCAGAGCGGGGTTTTCGAACAGGCGCAGTCTGCGCACCGGCGTGCCATCGCGCGCGGTGCGAAAGCCCAGGGTATGGCGCGCCGCCGAATGCTCGTGCACGGTGGTGAGGATTTCCTGCCCCGGCGCAAGCTTCAGGCCGCCATAGATCAGGCCCAGGCCTTCTGTGGTGCTGCCGGTCAGGGCGATCTGCCGAGGGTTCACTTCCAGGTAGCGGCCCGCCCACTCGCGCACGGCGGCTTCGTGCTTCCACTCCGACTGGCTGTCCCAGTCGACCATGCGTGCCGGGTGCCGGTCGAAGCTCGCGCGCAGGGCTTCGATGGCCTCGCGCACGGGCTTTGGGTGTGAGGTGATCAGGAAGTTGGCGAAGTGCGCGTACTCCGGGTCCAGCTCGAACAGGCTGCGAAAGCCTGCCCAGGCGTCGCCACCTGCAGCTGGCGAGGCGGCGTGTGCGCCCGGCAGCCACTGGCTGGCCAAGGGCAGGGCGGCGGCCAGGAGGCCTGCCCGCTTGAGAAACGTACGGCGATGGTTCATGAAGGCACTCGCAGGCTTATCGGGACGAGGTGGTGGCGGGTTGTGCGGCGTGCTGCACCTGTTCCCACACGCGCAGGAAGTTGCCGCCCCAGAGCTTGGCGATATCGGCCTCGGAATAACCGCGGCTGATCAGCTCGGCGGTCACGTTGCGCGCTTCGCTGGCGTCGTGCCAGCCGTCAATGCCGCCGCCTTCGTTGAAGTCCGAGCTCAGGCCCACATGGTCGATGCCCACCTTGCGCACCGTGTAGTCGATGGCGTCGCCAAAGTCCTTGAGCGTGGCCGGTGGTTCTTCGTCGAGGATCCCGTACAGCGCGTTGGCGTACTGGCCCACTTTCTGTTCGGGCCAGCCGGCGATGACCGGGTCGCCCGGCATCAACGCGTAGTTGAGGTTGGCCAGTGGCGGCAGGTCGTAGCGGGCGCGCAGGTCGTTGAGTTTGCCCTGGGTCTTGGGGCTCAGCGGCTTGAGATAGGTTGAAAACGCCACCAGCTGGATCACCCCACCGCTGTCCTTGATCAGTTGCATCTCCTTGTCGGACAGGTTACGGGCGATATCGACCATGGCCCGCGGGGCCGAATGCGAAGCCACCACGGGCGCGCGGCTGAGGCTGATGGCCTGGGCCAGTGCCTTGCTCGACATCTGCGACACATCGATGATCACGCCCAGGTCGTTGAGCCGCTGCACGGCACGTTTGCCGACCGGCGAAAGGCCGTCCAGGGCATCGGCGGTGTCATTGAAGAACGGCAGCGGGCGCGAAGAGTCGGCCCAACTGTTGTTGCCCACATAGCTGAAGCCGAACATGCGCACGCCGCGTGCGGCCCAGCGGTCCAGCTGATCGACGTCGTCGCCCAGGGCATAGGCATTGAGCATGCTGAGGAACACTGCGAACTTGCCCTCGCCATGCAGGCGCCGCATGTCTTGCGGGGTGTAGGCGATACCGACCTGCTCGGGGAAGTCGCGGACCATGGCGTCGATGGCGTTGTAGCGCACTTCCTGGGTGTGGCGCGCGGCTTCGACGAAGCCTGCGGTCGGCCGGTGCGGGCCATCGTCGCCGGTCCAGGATTCGGGCCAGGCGAAGATGGTCAGTGCGGCGCCGGACAACCGCCCGCGGGCGGCCTTGGCGAGGTCGAAGCGGCCGTTGCCGTCTTTGTCAGCCTCGCTGCCTTCGGTGCCGAAGGTCAGCGGCAGGGTGACATGGCTGTCGAACGAGATGATGCGTTCCTGCAGGTCGTTGGCCTGGCGCACCACTTCTCTGGAGTAGCCTGCCGGTGTGTTGAAGTAGTGCCAGGCGGCAAAACCGGCACCTGCGGTCACGGCCGTGGCCAGGCTGATAAACAGGGCTTTCTTCCAGCGTGGAGTCGTCATCTTGGTCTCAGTAGGTTCACCGTCGAGGGATGGGCACAGAGGCCGCCGCTACCTGGAGTGAACGAGCCTGCCGTGTGGAAATTTAGCCAGCCACGGCGGCTCGTCTACGCCAGCAACGGTAAATTTTGCGGTGTGTACAACGTTCTAGCCTTGGACGGGCCGTGCTCCATGGCCGCAATCAATGCACAGGTAGTTGCAATGACGATTTCTCGACGTGGGTTCATCGCCGGTGTGGCATTGACGGGCGCGGTGGTGCCCGGTGCGTGGTATGCCCAGCGCCAATGGGCCGCCGAAGCGTTCCCGGAAACCCCCGGCGAGGCGGTCGTCGAACTGGCCGATACACCGTTGCAGCAGTTGGGTGACACCTTGCGCGGGATCTGGCGCTGGACCCTGCAGGGCAAGGACGCGGGCCTGCAAGGCTTGCCTGACGGCGAACTGGAGTTGTTCCTGGATGTTGCACCCAGTGGCCGGGCGCTGCGTGGTTATCTGGACACCCCCGAGCGTCTGCGCAGTGATGAACAGCCGCGCTATCGCGTGGTGGGCGACCTGCTGGCAGACAAGCCAGGCACCTTGCGCTGGCGCTTGTTCTCGACCCAGCCAGGTGAAACGCAGGCGCGCTATGAATGCCATATCGTCATCGACGAGGTGTGGGGCCGCTTTGGCAATGCCGGGCCAGCGACCCTCAATGGGCGTATCGCGCAACTGGACCGTGCGCTGTCGTTGCCGGTGCAGGACAACCACTTTCTGGCGCTCAAGCACACCTTCCCCGAGGCGCGTGAGCGCACGCCACTGAGCCCGCAGTTGCTGGCCTGGCTGATTACCCCGGAGCACCGTCTGTTTCACCAGTTGTGGCATGCCTCGCGTGACAAATGGCACAAGCTGGACAAGGACAAACATGCCGCCCTGCGCGGCTTGGGCTGGCAGCCGGGGCCGCGTGAGAGGGAGCGTGACGCGCGTGGCCGGCACAAGGACCGCAACGGCTCGGGCGAAGACTTCTTTTTCATGCACCGGCATATGCTCGGTAGCGCGCGAGCCTTGCAGGACCTGCCTTCGTGGGCGCGGTTTCCGCAGCCACAGCCGGAGCTTGAGCGCGACCGCGCAGGCTTCGCCCGCTATTTCGACAACCACGATGGGAATGCCTTGCCGCCCACCTGGCTGGCGAGCGGCGACGCGGAATACACCCAGTGGGTGCGCGACATCAAGAGCCCGGATACCTACCATGGCAACTTCCAAGTCTGGGAGTCGCGTTACAGTGACCCTGAATACCTGAGCACGTTGACCCTGGGCCAGTTCGGTTCGGAAGTGGAGCTGGGCCTGCATGACTGGCTGCACATGCGCTGGGCTTCGGTGCCGCGTGACCCTGTCAACGGCATGCCGGTGCCGACGGCGCGCACGCCTGACGATTTCGCCTTGCGCTGGTTTGCGGCCCAGAACGACTTTCTTGGCGACCCGTTTTCATCCCACGTGAACCCGGTGTTCTGGCAGTTTCATGGTTGGATCGATGACCGCATCGAGGACTGGTTTCGGGCCCATGAGCGGGTTCACCCCGGTGAGGTGCGGCGCCTTGAAATCAATGGTGTGCCCTGGTTTGCGCCAGGGCGCTGGGTTGAAGTGGCCGACCCTTGGTTGGGGCCTGATACGCACGGGTGCTCTACAGTGCCGGGGTTGAGGCCGGGGCGCAGTGTGGAGATGGACCCGGAAACGATGAAGCTGGCCTTGCGGATTATCTATAGCGATGAGGACCTGTTTGGCAAGTTGCGGCCGAAGGTGCCACAGCGGCCTTGGTATGCGCGGAATTTGAAGGTGGGCGTGCGGGGGCGTTGATATCGGTTGGGGGTGGCCTTGGGGTGTAGGGCGGTAATTTTGCAGCGCCCATGAGATCGAGCGCCGCCCGCGCGGCGCTCGATCTCATGGGCGCCGAAAATCTACCGCCCTACGCCCAGCTACTGCCCAACCTTCCACCCACCCCCCAACGCCTTGTAAAGCGCCACGCTGCCTTGCAGCCGTGCCAGCCGTAGCTGCGCCTGCTGATCCTGCGCCAGGTACAGCGTGCGCTGGGTCTCCAGCACGCTGAGCAAGGTCTCGGCGCCTGCGCCATAGCGCTGCTGGGCCAGGTCGAACGCCAGGCGTGCCTGCTGCACCTCCTCGTCCTGCCACTGACGCTGGCGGTCCACGCCATGAATAGCGTTGAGCGCTTTCTCGACATCGGCGAAACCCGCCAGGATGCTGCCCCGGTAAGCCTCCAACAGCTCGACCTGCTCGGCTTCTGCCAGGTCGCGCGAGGCCCTTAACCGGCCGTTGTTGAAGACCGGCGCGACCAGCCCGGCAGTGAGGGTGTAGAACGAGCTGTCGAAGACACGCGCAAAGGTATTGGCGCCGCTGCCCAGATTGGCCCCCAGGGTCAGCTTGGGCAGCATTGCAGCCCTGGCCACCTGTACGTCGGCGCTTGCCGCTGCCAGCCGCGCTTCGGCTGCGGCGATGTCCGGGCGACGGCTTAGCAGCTCGCTGGGGATGCCACTGCCGATGGCCGGCCACTGCAGGGCATCGATCGCTTCACGGCTGGGCGGCAGGGCCTGGACCGGGTCGCCCAGCAGCGTGGCCAGGGTGACTTGGCTGTCTTGCCACTTCTGTTCAAGCAACGGCACCTGCCGCTCCTGGGCGGCCACCAGGCTGCGCTGCTGGGCCAGCTCCAGGCGCGTGGCCGAACCTGTGCGCTGGCGGGCTTCGACCAGGCCCAGTACATCACGCGCATTGCGCAGGTTGAGCCGGGCGATGTTCAACTGTTCTGTCAGGGCAAGGCCTTGCAGATAGCTGTCGGCCACGGCGCTGACCAGGGTCAGTTCGACGGTTTGCCGATCGAAGCGGCTGGCGTCGAGGCTGTGCAACGCGCTGGCGCGGGCGGCGCGCAGGCCGCCCCAGAAATCGATCTCGTAGCTGGCGCTGAGTTTCAGGTCGAAGGAGGTACTGGTGCGCTCGTTGCTGCTGACGTCCAGCTGGTCGTTGCCTTTGCCATGCAGCAGGCGCTGGCGGCTGCCATCCAGGCCCAGGTTCAGTTCGGGTAGCAACGGCGCGCCAGCGATGACAGCCTGGGCCTGGGCTTGGCGCACCCGTGCCGTGGCAGCCGCCAGGTCGTAGGCGTTGAGCCGGGCGCGCTCGACCAGGCGGTCCAGCTCGCTACTGGCGAAGGCACGCCACCATTGTCCTGACGGCAGTTGGGCCGAGGACGGCTCGACCTCGCCTTGCCAGGCTTGCGGTGCAGCGATGCCGCTTTCTGGAGTGGGGGGCGTGCTGCAAGCGGCGAGGCTCAGGCACAGGGTCAACAGGCTGATACGGCTTGGCAGAGTCATGGGTTATTCGCTGGTAAGGGCTTTGACCGGGTCGAGTCGGGCGGCCTTGCGGGCCGGCATGAAGCCGAACACGATGCCGGTGACGACAGCGCAGGCGAACGCGCCGAATATGGCAGGCAGGGCAAAGGCCACGGCGATCTCGGCCAGCATCAGGCCGCCGCCGATGGCCAGGGCCAGGACAATGCCGGCAATGCCGCCCACCATCGACAGCATCACGGCCTCGCTCAAAAACTGCCGCAGGATGTCGCGCTGACGCGCGCCGGTGGCCATGCGGATGCCAATTTCACGGGTGCGTTCGCGCACGGTCATGAGCATGATATTCATCACCCCGATGCCGCCCACCAGCAGTGAAATTGCGGCGATCGCCCCCAGCATCAGCGACAGGCTGTTCTGCGTGCGTGCTTCGGCCTGGATCAATGCCGCATCGTTGGTCAGCTCGAAGTCCTGACGGCCTTGGTGGCGCTGGCGCAGCAAGTGATCGATGGCCGCTTCGGCTTCGTTGACCCGGGTGGAGTCGAGGGCGGCAACGGTGATGTAGTCCGGGTCGCGCTGGCCAAACAGGCGGATTGCTGCCGCGGAGTAGGGCACCGCGATGCGCCCGTCGCTGTCCTGGTCGCCGGAGCTCGCGCCCTTGCCGGCGAGGATGCCGACGACCTGGAACGGCACGTTGCCGATCAGGATGTACTGCCCCAGCGGGTCGCGCCCGGGGTCGAGCATCTTTTCCCGGACCTTCTGGCCGATCACTGCTACGGCCGCCGCATTGGCTTCGTCGGCCTCGGTGTAGAAGGCGCCCTCGACCGCTGGCCAGTTGAAGATCTCCGGGAACCAGGTGTTGTTGCCGCCGACATAGAACTGCTGGCTGTTGTTGCCGTGGCGCACCATCATCTTCTCGCCGATCACAGGCATGACGTGTTTGACCTGGGGCAGTTCGCCGATGGCGGCGACGTCGTCGAGGGTGATGGTGCCGGCCTGCTCGCCAAGCGTTGCCGGCTTGCCGTTGAGGTAGAGGATGTTCGAACCGAATGCCGCCATTTGCGCCATGACCTGACGCTTGCTGCCTTCGCCGACGGCCAGCATGACCACCACCGAGGCCACCCCGATGACAATGCCGAGCAGCGTCAATGCGGTGCGAAAGCGGTTGACCCACATCACCCGCCAGGCCGCCTGCAGGGCTTCGAACAGTTCACCCTTCCATGCCCCGCGCAGGGTCGCGCCGCGGTCCAGGCGCTGGCGCAGGTCGTCGGCCTGCAGCCCTTGGTCGGTGTTGACGGGGGTATGCTCGGCGGCCGAATCGCTGATGATCAGCCCATCACGGATTTCGATGACCCGTTGCGCCCGCGCCGCCACTTCGCGGTCGTGGGTGATCAGGATGATTACATGGCCCTGGCTGGCCAGTTCGTCGAGCAGCGCCATGACTTCGGTGCCGCTGTGGCTGTCGAGCGCGCCGGTGGGTTCGTCGGCGAGGATGATGTGGCCACCGTTCATCAGCGCCCGGGCAATCGACACCCGTTGTTGCTGGCCACCGGACAGCTGATGCGGGCGGTTGCCGGTGCGGCTGGCCAGGCCGAGGCGGGTGAGCAGGGCGGTTGCCCGCGCGTGGCGCTCACTGGCGGCGATGCCGGCGTAGATGGCCGGCATCTCGACGTTCTCCTGGGCCGAGCCCGAGGGGATCAGGTGGTAGCCCTGGAACACGAAGCCAAAGGCTTCGCGGCGCAACCAGGCCAGCTCGTCGCTCTCCAGCTCGGCCACGTCCTTGCCGGCAAAGTGATAACTGCCGGCGGTTGGCCGGTCGAGGCAGCCGAGGATGTTCATCAGCGTCGACTTGCCTGAACCGGATGCGCCGACGATGGCGACGAATTCGCCAGGGTGAATGCTCAGGCTGATGCCCTGGAGGATGTCGACCTTGGGGGTATCGCCGCCGCCGTAGGACTTGCGGATGTCGATCAGTTCGATCAGGGGCGTTGTCATTCAACCTCCGCTGACGCTGGGGGCGCCGATGACCAGGCGTTCGCCTTCGCTGAGGCCGTCGAGCACCTGCACCCGCAGGCGGTCGCTCAGGCCGGTACGCACCTGGCGCTGTTCCACTTCGCCTTTGCTGTTGAGTACCCGGGCGAGGCGCAGGCCTTCGCTGTCGTCCAGCGCCGCAAGTGGCACGGTCAGCACCTGGCTGGCCTGGCCTGCGACAAAGAACACCTGGGTGGTCATCTCGGCCATCAGGGCGCCGTCCGGGTTGTCGACGTCCAGCAGCACGGTGTACTGCACCACCTGGCTGCCGGTGGTGCCATTGGCGGCACTGGCCGGGCTGCCACCGCCCTGGCTGGTCTGGTCCAGCGGCTTGGGCGGAATCGGCAGAATCTGCCGCACCGTGCTGGTCCAGCGGCGTTTGCCGCCGGCCAGGGTGGTGAAGTAGGCGGTCATGCCGGGTTTGACCTTGCCGATGTCGGCTTCCGATACCTGGGCCCAGACGGTCATGGGCGAAAGCTTGGCGATGCGCAGGATCAACGGCGTCTGCTGTTGCGCGTTGAGGGTCTGGCCTTCACGGGCATCGACCGCCACCACGGTGCCGTCCATGGGCGCATAGATCCGCGTATAGCCCAGCTCCGCCTCGTCACTGCGCAGGTTGGCCTGGGCCTGGCGGATCTGCGCCTGGAACATTTCGATGCGTGCCTGGGTCACCTTGAGTTGGGCATCGGCGGCCTGGACGTCTTCGTCGCGGGTTGCCCCGGCGGCGGCCAGGTCGCGCTGGCGCTTGAGCTGCTGCTGGGCCAGTTGAAACTGTGCGCGCTGTTCGGCCAGCTGGGCCTTGAGGTTGTCGATCGAGTAGCGCCCGGCGTCGAGCCTGGCTTGCTGGGTGGAGGGGTCGATCTCGACCAGCAACTGGCCTTTGCGCACCGGGTCGCCGGCTTCGACGTGCAATTTGTGGATCTGCCCGGAAGCCTGGGCACCCACGTCGACGTAGCGCCGCGGCTGCAAGGTGCCCAAGGCGGTGACGCTGCTTTCGATGTCGGTGCGGGTGACGGCGACCGTGCTGAACGGCTGCGCGCCGAAGGGCAGGGTCTTCCAGGCCAGCAAGCTGCCCAGGCTTAGCAGGGCCAAGCCACCGAGCAGTATCCGACGGCGGGTGTGGGGTAAACGTCTCATGCAGACTTCCAGCCAGGGGTGATGGCCACGCACAGCCAAGAAAGCGGCGCGCACTGAGGTCCCAGTTAGACGAAGGCTAACGGGACGGATTTAGCGAGAACGGGGGGAGGATGTCGTGTTGCTGAGAATAATTATAGTTTGTACTATCGCACGTTGACATCACTCAGTCCCGCGTAGCTGCCCGAAACGGCTTTCTGGCAAAGGCAGGCAGGACGACCTCAGGTAACGTCGTGGAACATTACTATCGCGAACTGGTGGGCTTCCTCTCCGCGCGCCTGGGCAGTCGTCAGGCTGCCGAAGACGTCGCGCACGATGCCTATCTGCGGGTACTGGAACGTACCGATGCCGAACGGATCGAGCATCCGCGTGCCTTTCTCTATCGCACAGCGCTCAACCTGGTGGTCGATCGTCACCGGCGCCACCAGGTGCGCCAGGCCGAACCGCTGGAGGTGCTCGACAGCGACGAGCGCTGGCACAGCCCGGCACTCACCCACGACATGCAGCTCGACCAGCGCCTGGCGCTGATGCAGCGCGCCCTGGATGAACTGGGCAAGGTTTGTCGCGACTGCTTCCTGCTGCGCAAGCTCGATGGCCTGTCGCATCAGCAGATTGCCGAGCACCTGGGGGTGTCCCGCAGTGTGGTTGAAAAGCACATCGTCAATGCCATGAAGCACTGCCGTGTGCGCATGCGCGAGTGGGAATCCTGAAAAACGGGTGAAAGGCGGATGAAAATTCCGTCACCCCGTCACTTGATTTCTGCGGGTTTCCCGACAACTATCAAGAGAGACCCCAGCCAGGCATAGCTTTGGCGATTGCCGTTACTGGCGCAGTATGGTCAGGGAGTGTCCCTTTTTACCTACTGCCCAGGTCCGAAAATGGCAAACAAGACCCTGCGCATCCTCATCGCCGACGAGCACCCTTGCCAGCGTTTGCAGCTGGAGAAACTGCTCAATGGCCTTGGCTATTACCGGATTGCACCCGTGGACAGCTTCGAGGAGCTGCAGCGCCTGGTGCAATGTGCCTTGCAGCCCTTTCACCTGCTGCTGGGCAACATCGAGCTGGCCAGCCATGTGGGCGTCGACCTGGCGCGCTTCTGCCGGGTCAGCACGCAGATCCAGCATGCCCTGCTTTATCACTCCTCGCAGTTGAAAGTGCCCGCCGTGCCGCAGACCGAACGCCAGTCCGTCAGCCTGAGCCTGCCGCAGGTGCCGGATAACGAGGCGCTCGAGTCGTTCATGGCGATCATCGACGCGCCGCTGCTGGTCGGCAAGCTGCCTCTGCCTGTGGCAGCACCGGCCAGCACACTGCGCCCGCGGGTGAACTTCGCGCAGACGGTGTTCAGCCGCTAGCGTCGAGGCGGGCAGGGCAAGGCAGGTATTTGCTATCCTCTTGCCCTTTGCCGATCTGCGGACCCTGCCATGACTGCCATCGATACCGCTCGCCCGCCCCGGTTCAGCCGTGGCGACCACCGGACCCTGGGCCTGGCGGCGCTGGGTGGCGCGCTGGAAATCTACGATTTCATCATCTTCGTGTTCTTCGCCCTGACCCTGAGCAAGTTGTTCTTCCCGCCCGAAATGCCCGAATGGCTGCGCCTGTTGCAAAGCTTCGGGATCTTCGTCACGGGCTACCTGGCGCGGCCGCTGGGGGGCATCGTCATGGCGCATTTCGCCGATCACCTGGGGCGCAAGCGGGTGTTCAGCCTGAGCATCCTGATGATGGCCCTGCCGTGCCTGCTGATCGGGGTGATGCCGACCTATGCCGACATCGGCTATGCGGCGCCACTGATTTTACTGGCACTGCGCATTCTGCAGGGGGCCGCGGTCGGCGGGGAGGTGCCAAGCGCCTGGACGTTCGTTGCCGAGCACGCGCCACAAGGGCGGCGCGGTTATGCCTTGGGCTTCCTGCAAGCCGGGTTGACCTTTGGCTACCTGCTGGGGGCGCTGACCGCGACCTTGTTGGCCCAGGCGTTTACCGCGCAGGAAATTCTCGATTACGCCTGGCGTTACCCCTTTCTGCTCGGGGGGGTATTTGGTGTGATCGGCGTGTGGTTGCGCCGCTGGCTAAGTGAAACACCGGTGTTCATGGCCTTGCGCGAGCGTAAGGAACAACCCGTGGCGTTCCCCCTGCGGCGGGTGCTGGGCGAGCATCGTGGGGCGTTGCTGCCGGCAGCGCTGCTGACCTGCGTGCTGACGTCGGCAGTGGTGGTGTTGGTGGTGATCACGCCGACGGTGATGCAGCAGCGCTTCGGCATGACCGCCGCGCACACCTTTGCCTTGAGCAGCGTGGGTATCGTGTTCCTGAATATCGGCTGTGTGCTGGCCGGGCTGCTGGTCGATCGCCTGGGCGCCTGGCGTGCGCTGATGATCTACAGCCTGCTACTGCCGCTGGGTATCGGGGCGTTGTATGCGAGCCTGGTGGGGCAGTGGGGCGCAACCTGGCTGGCTTATGCACTGGCAGGGCTGTGCTGCGGTGTGGTGGGCGTGGTGCCGTCGGTGATGGTCGGGCTGTTCCCGGCGCAGATCCGGGTTTCGGGCATCTCCTTCACCTACAACATTGCCTATGCCCTGTGGGCGAGTACCACGCCCTTGGCGCTGATCGCTCTGATGCCGTGGAGCCCGTGGGTGTGTGTCGGCTTTTGTCTGATCATGGGCGCGGTGGGGCTGCTCACGGCCCTGTATTTCGGGCGTCGTGAGCCTTTGGCGTTTGCGGCGGAGCCGATGCCGATCATGTGTGGTGACAAATGAGGCATTAGAGGCAGGTGGGGGGTGGGGCAGACTTCCAGGTGGGGGCTATTGGAATAACCTATTAGCCAAATTTAACCTGGAAGGTTAATTTCTCATGGAAAAGAGAACGCCTCATTGCCCGCTGCAACGGATAAAAGCACTGACTGCGGCAAGGCGCGTCAGCCCTACGGGCGCTGCATTAAGAGACGCTAAGGCGCTAGGAATGGATTTTCCGGGCATGCTTGAGGTAATCACTAGCTTGAAGCGCACTGATTTCTACAAAAGCATGACCAGCCATATTGATCACCGGGTTTGGCAGGACGTGTACCGCCCGCTTACAGCGGTTGGCTACGTTTACCTGAAAGTGTCCGTGATCAACGACGTGCTTATCGTGCCCTTCAAGGAGTTGTAATCATGAGATGTCCAATTTGCGGGGGTGCCGAGCTTGCGCCTGACACTCAGGGCATGCCTTATCGCTACAAGGGAGAGACCACCCTGCTCCCGGACGTAAGTGGCGATTATTGTTCCGCATGCGGTGAGTGCGTGCTGAGCCATGATCAAGCCATGCGTGTCAGCGATCTGATGACGGCATTCGAGCGCCAAGTCAATGCAACTGTAGTGGACCCTTCTTTCATTGCCTCCATACGCAGGAAGTTCGACCTCGATCAGCGGCAAGCGGGGGAAATTTTTGGTGGTGGGGTCAATGCGTTCTCCCGTTATGAAAATGGCAAGACCACCCCACCCGTGGCGCTGGTAAAGCTGCTGAAGCTACTGGATCGCCACCCCGAACTGTTCGAGGAAGTGCGTACAGCCTGATGCGAGCAGGCAACAAAAAGCCCCTGACTCCAAGGAGGCAGGGGCTTTTGTTGCTGCAGGGGCATGGCCTTACATGTTCGGGTAGTTCGGCCCGCCGGCGCCTTCAGGCGTAACCCAGGTGATGTTCTGGGCCGGGTCCTTGATGTCGCAGGTCTTGCAGTGCACGCAGTTCTGCGCGTTGATCTGGAAGCGCTTGCTGCCGTCTTCCTGGCTGACCACTTCGTACACGCCGGCCGGGCAGTAGCGTTGGGCCGGCTCGTCGTACAGCGGCAGGTTGCTGGCGATCGGCACGTTCGGGTCGGTCAGCTTCAGGTGGCAGGGTTGTTCCTCTTCATGGTTGGTGCTGGAGAGGAATACCGAGCTGAGCTTGTCGAAGCTGAGCTTGCCGTCTGGTTTCGGGTAGTCGATTTTTTTCGAATCGGCCGCGAGCTTGAGGCAGGCGTAGTCCGGCTTGGTGTCGTGCAAGGTGAACGGCAGCTTGCCACCGAACCAGTTCTGGTCGACATAGTTGAAGGCTGCGCCGAACAACGGGCCGAACTTGTGCATGGCCGGGCCGAAGTTGCGGCTGGCGAACAGCTCTTCATGCAGCCAGCTGGCCTTGAAGGCGTCGACATAGGTAGTGAGTGCGTCGCCACCCTCGCTGCCGGCAATCAATGCGTCGGCCACTGCGTCGGCGGCGAGCATGCCAGACTTCATCGCCGTGTGGCTGCCCTTGATCTTGGCCACGTTCATGGTGCCCAAGTCGCAACCGATCAGCGCGCCACCGTTGAAGACCATCTTCGGCAGCGAGTTGATCCCGCCCTTGGCCAGGGCGCGGGCGCCGTAGCTGATGCGCTTGCCGCCTTCGAGGTACTGGCTGATCACCGGGTGGTGCTTGAGGCGCTGGAACTCGTCGAACGGCGACAGGTACGGGTTGGCATAGGACAGGTCGACGATCAGGCCGACCACCACCTGGTTGTTTTCCAGGTGATACAGGAACGAGCCACCGGTGTTCTCGGTGCTCACCACGTCCAGCGGCCAGCCGGCGGTGTGCACCACCAGGCCCTGTTCGTGCTTGCTCGGGTCGATTTCCCAGATTTCCTTCAGGCCGATGCCGTAATGCTGGACGTCGGATTCACTGTCGAGGTTGAAGCGCTTGATCAGCTGCTTGCCGATGTGCCCACGGCAGCCTTCGGCGAACAGCGTGTACTTGGCGCGCAGTTCCATGCCTGGGGTGTACAGGCCGTCTTTCGGGTTGCCTTCGCGGTCGACACCCAGGTCGCCGGTGACGATACCGCGCACCACGCCGTTTTCATCGAACAGCGCTTCCTGGGCAGCGAAACCTGGGTAGATTTCCACGCCCAGGTTTTCGGCCTGCTGGGCCAGCCAGCGGCACAAGTTGCCCAGCGAGATGATGTAGTTGCCCTCGTTGTGCATGGTCTTGGGCACGAACAGGTCAGGGACCTTGATCGAGCTGCCGCCATCCTTGAGCACGTAGATGTCGTCGCGCTTTACCGCAGTGTTGAGCGGTGCGCCGAGTTCCTTCCAGTCGGGGAACAACTCGTTCAGTGCGCGCGGTTCGAATACCGCGCCGGAGAGGATGTGGGCACCGACTTCAGAGCCTTTCTCGACCACGCAGACGCTGATCTCGCTACCGGCTTCGGCGGCCTTCTGCTTCAGGCGGCAGGCGGCGGACAGCCCCGCCGGGCCGGCGCCGACGATGACCACGTCGAATTCCATGTATTCGCGTTCCACTGGTTCTCTCCTACTCATCAAGGCTCGTGCTGTTGCTTGGTCTTATGGGTGTGGGGTGATCATGCGCACCGCGCTTCACGGGAGCGGAGCTGTAGCTGCGCAGAGGATGGACTACACCGTTTTGTCTTGGCCGCGCATTATATCTACACCACTTGGCGGGTCCAATACAAACGTTTGTTTGAATTTGCCGCAGGCCAGTAAAATCACAGGAGTGCGGCTGGAGGGTGACCGATTTGCCGTATTGACCGGATTGGGTGTTGCGGTCAAGATACGAGCGGTTTTACGTTCGCCGTAGGCTTGTCGCCGGGCGCAGGTACACCTCTAAAAACCTGGTGTGGAGTAAGGCTTTGCGGCCAATTCACGGTTTGTAGTGGAGTTTACACGCCACCACAGAAAATGACCCGCGGGTATTTGCCGCAAGCGTCATGACAAGACTGCTCGGTCACCTTGAAGTTTGCTCTACCCGGTACGTTTTTAGAGGTGCCCTTGTACCCACGCGCATCGCCGGGCATGTCCCCAGGCGACTTTCTATTCACCGGAGAGTAACGAGGAATCCATGAAGGTTCTTGTAGCTGTCAAACGAGTGGTCGACTACAACGTCAAGGTTCGCGTCAAAGCGGACAACTCCGGCGTCGACCTTGCAAACGTCAAGATGTCCATGAACCCCTTCTGCGAAATCGCCGTTGAGGAAGCCGTACGCCTGAAAGAAAAGGGTATTGCGACCGAGATCGTCGTGGTTTCCGTCGGCCCGACCACTGCCCAGGAGCAACTGCGTACCGCCCTGGCCCTGGGTGCCGATCGCGCCATCCTGGTAGAAGCCGCTGACGAACTGAACTCCCTGGCCGTGGCCAAGGCACTCAAGGCTATCGTCGACAAAGAGCAGCCACAGCTGGTCATCCTCGGCAAGCAGGCCATCGACAGCGACAACAACCAGACCGGCCAGATGCTGGCCGCGCTGACCGGTTACGCCCAGGGTACCTTCGCCTCCAAGGTGGAAGTCGCTGGCGACAAGCTGAACGTCACCCGTGAAATCGATGGCGGCCTGCAGACCGTATCGCTGAACCTGCCAGCGATCGTCACCACCGACCTGCGCCTGAACGAGCCGCGCTACGCGTCGCTGCCGAACATCATGAAGGCCAAGAAAAAGCCGCTGGAAACCGTCACGCCAGACGCGCTGGGCGTTTCCCTGGCCTCCACCAACAAGACCCTCAAGGTCGAAGCGCCTGCTGCACGCAGCGCGGGTATCAAGGTCAAGTCGGTGGCAGAACTGGTCGAGAAACTGAAGAACGAGGCGAAGGTAATCTAAATGACTATCCTGGTTATCGCTGAATACGAAAACGGCGCCGTGGCCCCGGCCACCCTGAACACTGTCGCCGCTGCCGCCAAGATCGGTGGTGATGTGCACGTGCTGGTCGCAGGCCAGAACGTCGGTGGTGTCGCCGAAGCCGCTGCCAAGATCGCCGGTGTTGCCAAGGTGCTGGTTGCTGACAACGCCGCCTACGCCCATCTGCTGCCAGAAAACGCAGCGCCGCTGATCGTCGAGCTGGCCAAGGGCTACAGTCACGTGCTGGCCCCGGCCACCACCAACGGCAAGAACATCCTGCCGCGCGTTGCCGCACTGCTGGACGTCGACCAGATCTCCGAGATCATCGCGGTGGAGTCGGCCGACACCTTCAAGCGCCCGATCTACGCCGGTAACGCCATTGCCACCGTGCAATCCAGCGCTGCGGTCAAGGTCATCACCGTGCGCACAACCGGTTTCGACGCAGTCGCGGCCGAAGGCGGTTCTGCCTCGGTTGAAACCGTCGCTGCCGCCCATGACGCTGGCAAGTCGTCCTTCGTGGGTGAAGAGCTGGCCAAGTCCGACCGCCCAGAGCTGACTGCAGCCAAGATCGTCGTTTCCGGCGGCCGTGGCATGGGCAACGGCGACAACTTCAAGCACCTGTACAGCCTGGCCGACAAGCTCGGCGCTGCTGTGGGCGCCTCGCGCGCTGCAGTGGACGCAGGTTTTGTGCCCAACGACATGCAGGTCGGCCAGACCGGCAAGATCGTCGCCCCGCAGCTGTACATCGCCGTCGGTATCTCCGGCGCGATCCAGCACTTGGCGGGCATGAAAGACTCCAAAGTGATCGTTGCGATCAACAAGGACGAAGAAGCGCCGATCTTCCAGGTTGCCGATTACGGTCTGGTCGCTGACCTGTTCGAAGCGGTTCCGGAGCTGGAAAAGCTGGTCTGATCCGCCTGCTTCACTTATAAAGAAGCCCGGCCCTCGTACTGAGGGCCGGGTTTTTTTATGGATTTCAGTGTCACAGCCAGGAGTGAGCATGAGGTTTGGCAAAGCAGGCGGGGTGCTGGCGTGCATGGCGGCGTTGCTGTCGTCGGCGACAATGGCGGCAGGCAAGTGCGAGCGCCTGGTCGCGACCGGCAGCCCTGATGCGCCTCCCTATTCCTGGCAGGACCCGAAGGACCCCAAGCACCTGATTGGCGCCAATGTCGAGCTGTTGCAGCAGGTGGCCAGCGAGCTGGGGGTCAAGGTGGACGTGCTGAGTGCCGGTCGGCGCGACCAGGCCCTTGAGGAGGTTCGCAGCGGGCGTATGGACCTGCTGCTTGATACCCCGCTGCAGGTCGGGCAACTGACGGCGCTGGACTATATCCACCCACCTTTGCAGTTGAACGAATACCTGGTCTGGACCCGTCATGACGCTGAGCTGGCCTTCGATGGCCCGGCGGATCTGGCCAACTACCAGGGCAGCATGTCCGAGCGTGCACGTCTGACCCCCGCTTTTGAAGCCTTTGCCAAAGCGCACCTGAAGTTGCAGCCGGCGCAGAACCTGACCCAGGCGTTCCAGAAGCTGGTGTTGGGGCAGGTGGACTATGTGCTTGCGGGGCGCTACTCCGGCATGGCCATGACCCAGAGCCTGGGCATGAGCAACGACCTGATTGCCCGCGGCCTGCCGGTAGATCGCCCTGGGTTGTACCTGGCCGTGTCACACAACTCGGCATGCAATGACAGCTGGCTGCGTGGGCAATTGGCGAAAAAACTGACAGAATTGCCGATCTCCGGTGCGTCCGAGGCTGTGCTGCAACGTAATGTCGAGCGCTGGAAGGCGCAGATGCAGGTGCCGCTGGACGCCCCCAAACACTAGGAAGATTGCGTGAGAATCCAACCACTGATCCTTGCTCTGGCCGTGTTCGGCCTGGCGGGTTGCGCCAACGACCCGGCGCCGAACGAGCAACTGCGCATTTCCGAGCAGGCGCTGGAACAGGCCAAGGCTGTCGGCGCCACCGACCAGGTCGAAGCGCTGAAGCTGGCCGAAGACAAGCTTGCCCGGGCCAAGACCAACATGCTCACCGAAGATTTTCGCGATGCGCGCATGCGTGCCGAGCAGGCTGAGCTGGATGCGCGCCTGGCCGAGGCCCAGGTGTTGAACCAGAAGAGTGAAGAGCAGCTGCAACTGCTGCAGTCGCGGGTCAAGCGCCTGCGTAAACAGCTGGAGGTGCAGCCATGATGCGCTCTACACCCATGGCCGCGCTGGTGTTGCTGGCGTTGACCGCAGGCTTGCAGGGTTGCGCCAGTCAGCGCAGCGAGGCGGCACTGGATGAGGCCAGTGCAACCTTCCAGAAGGTCAAGGACGATTCCGACGTGCTGCGCAGTGCGCCACGTGACGTGATCCGCGCAGGTGAATCGCTGGCGCGGGCCGAGCGCCTGTCCAGTTATGTCGGCACCGGCACCGATGTGCGCCATTACGCCTACCTGAGTCAGCGCTACAGCGAAATCGCCAGCGAGCACGCCAAGCTCGCGCTGAACCAGGAGCGCCTGGCCAAGCTCGACCTGGAGCGTCAGCGCCTGCAGCTGGCGCTGCGTGAAGCCAAGCTGGCCAGCGTCCAGCAGCAAGGCAAGTGGGTCGAATCGCAGATTGCCGCGCTGGCTTCGGAGCAGACGGACCGTGGCCTGGTGATGACCCTGGGTGACGTGCTGTTCGATACCGGGCGTGCCGACCTGAAAAACTCGGCCAGCCGCACCGTGCTCAAGCTGGTGCAGTTCCTTCAGCTCAATCCGCGCCGGGTGGTGCGTATCGAGGGGTACACCGACAGCACCGGTGCGCCGGAAGACAACCTGAAGCTCTCGCGTGATCGCGCGCAGGCAGTGGCCGATATGCTGGCGGACCTGGGTATCGACGAGAAGCGTCTGCAGGTTGAAGGCTACGGTGACCAGTACCCGATCGAGGCCAACGCGTCGGAGCGGGGCAGGGCGCAGAATCGCCGGGTCGAGATCGTCTTCTCTGATGACAAGGGCAAGCTCGCGCCGGCGCGTTGATCCCCTCAACGATCGCCGAACGTTTGTAGGGGCGCCCGGCAAGGGCGCCCCTGCACAGAAACCGTACTCACGGGAATTCGGCCGGGTGCTGTCACGCAACTGTATTGTTGGCTATTCTGCAATCTGTCCCCGTACACTTCGCAACTGTTACGGTATTCTCTGCCGTCAGTGTGTCGCACAAGAATAACGAGCCCGTCCGCGCGTCGAGATATCGCCATGACCAACCTGCTGCTATATCAGCGTATCGCCCAGCAACTGGCCGATGACATCCGTCGCGGTGTCTACCAGCCAGGCGAACGTGTGCCGTCGGTGCGCAAGATGAGCGCTCAGCTCAATGTCAGCCACGCCACGGTGCTGCAGGCCTATGCCAATCTCGAAGACCAGGGGCTGATCCGCGCGCGCCCGCAGTCGGGCTATTACGTTCACCAGACCCCGGCCCTCACCGCGCAAACGCCGGATATCGCCCGGGTGGAGCGCCCGGGCCTGGTGACCCGGGCAAGCATCATCCAGCAGGTATTGACCGAGGCGCGCCGCGATGGCGTGTTTCCGTTCGGCGCAGCGGTGCCTCACGTGGACTATCTGCCGGTGCGCGCCCTGCATCAGCAGATTGCCAAGGTGACCCGCTTCCATAGCCCGCGTGCGTTCAGTTACATGTTCAGCCCGGGCTTTGAGCCGTTGCGCCGGCAGATTGCCATTCGCATGCGCGATGCCGGCGTGCTGGTAGACCCGCGTGAAGTCATCGTGACCCATGGCTGTGTCGATGCGCTGCAGATGTCGCTGCGGGTGCTGACTCGCCCGGGCGACCTGATCGCCGCCGAGTCGCCGACCTACTACGGCCTGCTGCAGTTGGCCGACTTGCTGGGCCTGAAGGTGATCGAAATCCCCAGCGACCCGTCTACGGGCATCAGCCTCGAGGCCTTGCAGTTGGCCGCCAACCAGTGGTCGATCAAGGCACTGGTACTGACCTCGCGCCTGAGCAACCCGTTGGGTGGCACCATCCCTGAAGAACGCCAGAAGCAATTGCTGCGCCTGGCCTCTGACTTCGATATCCAGATCGTCGAAGACGACATCTATGGCGAGCTGATGTTCGAGCAGGGCAAGACCAAGGCGCTCAAGGCATTCGATCGGCTCGACCGGGTGATCTACTGCTCGAGTTTTTCCAAGACATTGTCGCCGGGTGTGCGGGTCGGCTGGATGGTGGCGGGGCGCTACCAGGATGAAATCCAGCGGCTGCAGACGTTCACCACCCATTCGGCGTGCAGTGTGACGCAGATGGGGGTGGCCGCCTATTTGGAGAACGGCGGCTATGACCGCCATCTGCGCTACATCCGCCAGGAGTACCGCAAGAACCTCAGTGCCTACCAGTTGGCGGTGCAGCAGCACTTCCCTGAAGGCACCCAGATGACCCGGCCTACTGGTGGTTTCATCCTCTGGGTGAGCCTGCCGGGGCGGGTCAATACCCAGGACTTGCATGTGCGGGCGCTGGAGCAGGGCATCAGTATCGCGCCCGGGTTGATCTTCAGTAACACCGAGCAGTTCAACCACTGCATCCGGCTTAACTGCGGGATTCCGTGGAATAAAGAGGCCGAGCGGGCGGTGATCACCCTTGGCCTTTTGGCTCAGCAATTGTGCAGAGAGCCTACGGGTTCACTTTTGTAGGCTTGCCAGGCGCAGGCGGAACAGGGAGCATATGCATTTTTCCAGCCTGACTGTCGATGTCCATGAAACTGTTGCGCTGTATCGCCCTTAGTTTTTGCCTTGTGCCGCTCTGCCACTTTGGCGCAGTGGCGCAGGCTGCTCAGCCTGCTGCCGAGGCACAGGCTCGCCAGGCCAAGCCTGCGCAGAAGGCCCCTGCCAAGCCTGTGTCGAAGCAGGCTGTCAGCAAGGGCAAGCCTAAGCCCAAGCCAAAGCCTGCGCGCAAGCCGGTCAGCAAGGCGGTGGCCAAGCCGCTGCCCCAGCCCAAGCTCGACCTGAGCCTGCCTGTCGAAATGGTCAATGACCTTGAGCCGAATGTCGGCAGTTCGGCCACGCGGCGCAAACCTTTGCTGCCCGCAATGTTTACCGAAAAACCCCAGAGCGATGAAAGCCCGTTCCAGCTCAATGGCCGATTGATCAGCAATGAAATGCAGCTGCAGTTGCGCAATGAAAGCCGCCGCGATGTTGAAGGGGCAGCGATCGAATTCGAGTACCGCCAGTAGCCAGTGAACTGACTGCCGGGTCACGGCAGATTTCATCGGGCCAGCAATTTCAAACGCACGTTTGAGCGGTTACTATCCGGGGACGTTCGTCCCATTTTGCTCCACAGAGACCTGATTTTGATGAATAGCCATGAATTGCCGTGAGGGGTGTGGTGCCTGCTGCATCGCCCCGTCCATCAGCTCTGCCATGCCGCGCATGCCGCATGGCAAGCCGGCCGGTGAACGCTGCCTGCACCTGACTGTCGACAACCTCTGCGACCTGTTCGGCAAGCCCGAACGCCCGGCGGTGTGCGGCGGTTTCAAGGCGGATGTCGAGGTGTGCGGCAGTGATCGCGATGAGGCAATCAGGATTCTCGGCTGGTGGGAGCAGATGACGGCGGCGTGACAGGCTGGATCTTCGACAACAAGGATAAAGATGATGAGATCGTTCAAGCGTATTGCACTGCTGTGTGGCATGGGTGTGTTGCTGGCGCCCGCCGCCTGGGCCGAGAACTGGCAGGTGGCCAAGGACGAGGAGGGCATCAAGGTCTCCCTCAGTGAAGTGGCGGGCTCCAAGTACAAGGCCTATCGCGGTGTCACCGTGATCAAGGCGCCACTGGCCAAGGTCCAGGCGCTGCAAGAAGACGTGGTCGGGGCTTGTGCCTGGATTCACGAGTGCAAGTCGCAGAAGCTGCTCAAGCACGAAGGCGACCAGAGCTGGACCTACACCCAGTTCAATACGCCCTGGCCGGTGACGCCGCGTGATTCGGTGCTGCATGTCACCACGGTCAAGGGTGCGGATGGCAGCCTGACGCGCAACCTGAAGGAAGAGCCGACCTATATCCCGGAAGAGAAGGGCTTTGTGCGAGTGGCGAAGGTCGAGGGCTTCTGGAAGTTGGTTCCCAGGGGGGACAGCACGGAAGTGACCTATCAGGTGCACACCGAGCCGGGTGGCAGTGTGCCGGCGATGGTGGCCAACAAATTCGTGGTCGATGCGCCGTTCAATACCCTGAAAGGGTTGCGTGAGCGGGCCGAGAAAAACTGAATTAGTCGGGTTGCCTGCTAGGCAATAAAAAAGGCTGCCCGAGGGCAGCCTTTTTGCGTTCGGCTCGATGAGCTTACTTGCGGTCTTTCAGTGCAGCGATGTCGCGCTTCTGCTCGCCGGTGTACAGCTGGCGCGGGCGGCCAATCTTGTACGGGCTGGAGAGCATTTCTTTCCAGTGCGAGATCCAGCCTACAGTACGTGCCAGGGCGAAGATCACGGTGAACATGCTGGTCGGAATGCCGATCGCCTTGAGGATGATCCCCGAGTAGAAGTCGACGTTCGGGTACAGCGAGCGCTCGATGAAGTACGGATCGGTCAGAGCGATCTCTTCCAGGCGCATGGCCAGTTCCAGCTGCGGGTCGTTCTTGATGCCCAGCTCGCGCAGGACTTCGTCGCAGGTCTGCTTCATCACGGTGGCGCGCGGGTCGCGGTTCTTGTACACGCGGTGACCGAAGCCCATGAGCTTGAACGGGTCGTTCTTGTCCTTGGCCTTGGCGATGAAGGTGTCGATGTTCGAGACATCGCCGATTTCATCGAGCATGGTCAGTACGGCTTCGTTCGCACCGCCGTGGGCAGGGCCCCACAGTGCAGCGATACCGGCGGCGATACAGGCGAACGGGTTGGCGCCCGACGAGCCGGCCAGGCGCACGGTGGAGGTGGAGGCGTTCTGCTCGTGGTCGGCGTGGAGGATGAAGATCCGGTCCATTGCCTTGGCCAGCACCGGGCTGATCGGTTTGATCTCGCACGGGGTGTTGAACATCATGTGCAGGAAGTTTTCCGCGTACGACAGGTCGTTGCGCGGGTACATCATCGGCTGGCCCATGGAGTACTTGTAAACCATCGCGGCCAGGGTCGGCATCTTGGCGACCAGGCGCACCGCGGAGATTTCGCGGTGTTGCGGGTTATTGATGTCCAGGGAGTCGTGGTAGAACGCCGACAGGGCGCCGACCACACCGCACATCACCGCCATCGGGTGAGCGTCGCGGCGGAAACCGTTGAAGAAGGACTTCAGCTGCTCGTGAACCATGGTGTGGTTCTTCACGGTGCTGACGAACTGAGCCTTCTGCTCGGCATTCGGCAATTCGCCGTTGAGCAGCAGGTAGCAGGTTTCGAGGTAGTCCGACTGCTCGGCGAGCTGTTCTATCGGGTAGCCGCGGTGCAGCAGAATACCCTTGTCGCCGTCGATGTAGGTGATCTTCGACTCGCACGAGGCGGTCGCCATGAAACCAGGGTCGAAGGTGAAGTGACCTGTGGCCCCCAACCCGCGGACGTCGATTACATCAGGACCAACGGTGCCGGTTAAAATGGGCAGCTCGACGGGGGCAGCGCCCTCGATGACCAACTGCGCTTTTTTGTCAGCCATGTGGCCTCCTATTAATGCTTGAAATCATCAGACAGACCCCCCACGCAGGGCCCGCACCACTATAGAGGGATAAATTCAGATGTCAATTTGCCTAAAGGCTGGTTGAAACGGGCTCCGAGGCCTGATTTTTCTCGAAATTGTCGCCCATTTACGCCTTTTGCTGGCTAAAGGCAATGCGCTATTTGGGCTACCCCATCACGTTGTCATAAGCAGCCTAACTGTCTATACTCGGCACCCGACCGCCAGGGGCTTGCAAGCCCGAACTGCTGGGGGTCGCCGTTCCCTGGGTGGTGGGTACCTGACCAGTACACTTACCAACAACTTTGCCCTGTTCGCTAGGGGCTCTTCAGTGTGAAAAAAGCCGTGAAAAGCCAACGACCTGTAAACCTAGACCTAAGGACCATCAAGCTCCCGATCACCGCGTACACGTCCATTCTGCACCGTATCTCCGGCGTCATCCTGTTCCTCGGCCTGGCCATCATGCTTTATGCATTGGGCAAGTCCCTGGGTTCCGAGGAAGGCTTCGGTGAGGTGAAGGCGTGTCTGACCAGTCCGCTGGCCAAACTGGTGACCTGGGCCCTGCTGTCCGCCCTGCTGTATCACCTGGTGGCAGGTGTACGCCACCTGATCATGGACATGGGCATCGGTGAGACGCTGGAAGGCGGCAAGCTGGGCTCGAAAATCGTGATTGTCATCTCCGTGGTGGTGATCGTTCTGGTGGGAGTTTGGGTATGGTAACCAATGTCACGAACCTGTCGCGTTCGGGCCTCTATGACTGGATGGCACAGCGCGTCTCTGCGGTCGTTCTCGCGGCTTACTTCCTCTTCCTGATCGGTTACGTCGTAGCCCACCCAGGTATCGACTATGCCCAGTGGCACGGTCTGTTCTCCAACAACGCGATGCGGATCTTCAGTCTGCTGGCCCTCGTTGCCCTGGGCGCTCACGCCTGGGTCGGCATGTGGACCATTGCCACCGACTACCTGACGCCGATGGCGTTCGGCAAGTCGGCAACTGCGATTCGTTTCCTGTTCCAGGCGGTATGCGGCGTTGCGATGTTCGCTTACTTCGTCTGGGGTGTGCAGATTCTCTGGGGTATCTGATCCATGGCTAGCATTCCTACTATTTCCTTCGACGCCATCATCATTGGTGGCGGCGGCGCCGGCATGCGCGCAGCGCTGCAGCTGGCACAGGGCGGTCACAAGACTGCCGTGGTCACCAAGGTCTTCCCGACCCGTTCGCACACTGTATCCGCCCAGGGCGGCATCACCTGCGCCATCGCTTCGGCCGACCCGAACGACGACTGGCGCTGGCACATGTACGATACCGTCAAAGGTTCCGACTACATCGGTGACCAGGACGCTATCGAATACATGTGTCAGGAAGGCCCGGCTGCGGTCTTCGAGCTGGACCACATGGGCCTGCCGTTCTCGCGCACCGAAACCGGCCGTATCTACCAGCGTCCGTTCGGTGGCCAGTCCAAGGACTTCGGCAAAGGCGGCCAGGCTGCTCGTACCTGCGCAGCGTCCGACCGTACCGGTCACGCACTGCTGCACACCCTCTATCAGGGCAACCTGAAGGCGGGCACCACCTTCCTGAACGAGTATTACGCGGTTGACCTGGTGAAGAACCAGGACGGCGCGTTCGTCGGTGTGATCGCGATCTGCATCGAAACCGGCGAAACCCTGTACATCAAGTCCAAGGCCACCGTTCTGGCCACTGGCGGTGCGGGCCGTATCTACGCCTCGACCACCAACGCCCTGATCAACACCGGTGACGGTGTCGGCATGGCCCTGCGTGCCGGCGTGCCGGTGCAGGACATCGAAATGTGGCAGTTCCACCCAACCGGCATCGCCGGCGCCGGTGTACTGGTCACCGAGGGTTGCCGCGGTGAAGGTGGCTACCTGATCAACGCCCACGGCGAGCGCTTCATGGAGCGTTACGCGCCGAACGCGAAAGACCTGGCCGGCCGCGACGTGGTTGCCCGTTCCATGGTCAAAGAGATCATCGCCGGCAACGGCGTGGGCCCGAACAAGGACCACGTACTGCTGAAGCTGGACCACCTGGGCGAGGAAGTGCTGCACAGCCGCCTGCCAGGTATCTGCGAACTGTCCAAGACCTTCGCCCACGTCGACCCGGTTGTCGCGCCGGTGCCGGTCGTACCGACCTGCCACTACATGATGGGTGGTGTTGCCACCAACATTCATGGCCAGGCCATCACCATGGACGCCGAAGGCAAGGACCACATCATCCCGGGCCTGTTCGCCGTAGGTGAAGTGGCGTGCGTATCGGTCCACGGTGCCAACCGCCTGGGCGGCAACTCGCTGCTCGACCTGGTAGTGTTCGGCCGTGCTGCCGGCCTGCACCTGGAGAAGGCTCTGACCGAAGGCGTCGAGTACCGCGATGCCAGCGACACCGATGTCGACGTTGCCCTGAACCGCCTGAACAAGCTCAACGAGCGTACCGCTGGCGAAGACGTGGCAAGCCTCAAGCGCGAGCTGCAGAGCTGCATGCAGAACTACTTCGGTGTATTCCGTACTGGCGAATACATGCAGAAGGGTATCGAGCAGCTGGCTGGCCTGCGTGACCGCATCGCCAACGTGAAGATCAACGACAAGTCCCAGGCCTTCAACACCGCGCGTATCGAAGCGCTGGAGCTGCAGAACCTGCTGGAAGTTGCCGAAGCTACCGCCATTGCGGCCGAAGCCCGTAAAGAGTCGCGCGGCGCTCACGCCCGTGAAGACTTCGAAGACCGTGACGACGAGAACTGGCTGTGCCACACCCTGTACTACCCGGGTGAGAAGCGCGTTGCCAAGCGTGGCGTCAACTTTGCGCCGAAGACCGTACCGGCCTTCGAGCCAAAAATCCGGACTTACTAAGGGTGGCTGCTATGTTGAAAGTCGAAGTTTACCGTTACAACCCCGACACCGACTCGGCGCCCAAGATGGAGTCGTTCGACGTCGATACCGGCGGCAAGGACCTGATGGTTCTGGACGTGCTGGCACTGATCAAGGAAAAGGACGAGGGTTTCTCGTACCGTCGCTCGTGCCGTGAAGGCGTGTGCGGTTCCGATGGCATGAACATGAACGGCAAGAACGGCCTGGCCTGCATCACCCCGCTGTCGGGCGTGGTCAAGGGCAACAAGCTGGTGCTGCGCCCGCTGCCGGGCCTGCCGGTCATTCGTGACCTGGTCGTCGATATGAGCATCTTCTACAAGCAGTACGAGAAGGTGAAGCCATTCCTGCAGAACGATACGCCGCCTCCGGCCATCGAGCGTCTGCAGTCGCCAGAAGAGCGTGACAAGCTGGACGGTCTGTACGAGTGCATCCTGTGCGCTTGCTGCTCGACTTCCTGCCCATCGTTCTGGTGGAACCCGGACAAGTTCCTGGGCCCCGCTGCTTTGCTGCAGGCCTATCGCTTCCTGGCCGACAGCCGTGACACCAAGACTCAGGAGCGCCTGGCGTCCCTGGATGACCCGTTCAGCGTATTCCGCTGCCGCGGGATCATGAGCTGCGTAAACGTTTGCCCGAAAGGTCTGAACCCGACCAAGGCAATCGGTCACGTACGTAACATGCTGCTGCAAAGCGGCACCTGATTCATCGAGTTGTACCTGCAGTAAGCCGAGGTGCGGGTGGTGAGCCCGCACTGAGGTAAAACTCGAGCAAGGGCCCACAAAGCCCGCGCTCATTACCTATGAAGATATGAGACCAGCAGGGGCTTTCCGGGCTGGTACCCGGAAAATCAGCAGGATCCAAGTGGCGTGGTTCAGTCGCTGTGTTCGGACTTTTCCAGGTTTGCTGTGGCTCTCGCCGATCGTCCCCTAACCGAGGGTGACCAAGCATGCAAGAAAGCGTGATGCAGCGCATGTGGGAAAGCGCCCACCTTTCAGGTGGTAACGCTGCATATGTGGAAGAGCTCTACGAACTCTACCTGCACGACCCTAACGCTGTGCCAGAAGAGTGGCGCACTTACTTCCAGAAGTTGCCAGCCGACGGCAGCACCGCTACCGATGTATCGCACTCTACAATCCGCGACCATTTCGTACTGCTGGCAAAGAACCAGCGCCGCGCCCAACCGGTATCCGCCGGGAGCGTGAGCAGTGAACACGAGAAGAAGCAGGTTGAAGTTCTGCGACTGATCCAGGCCTATCGTATGCGCGGTCATCAGGCTGCCAAGCTCGACCCGTTGGGGTTGTGGCAGCGCCCTGCGCCCGTAGACCTGTCGATCAATCACTACGGCTTGACCAATGCCGATCTTGATACGACCTTCCGTGCCGGCGACCTGTTCATCGGCAAAGAGGAAGCGAGCCTACGCGAGATCTTCGAGGCGCTCCAGAAGACATATTGTCGCACCATTGGCGCCGAGTTCACCCATATCGTCGATTCCGAGCAGCGCAGCTGGTTCCAGCAGCGTCTCGAAAGCGTGCGCGGCCGTCCGGAGTTTTCCGCTGACGTGCAGGCCCACCTGCTCGAGCGCGTGACCGCCGGTGAAGGGCTTGAGAAGTACCTGGGCACCAAGTACCCGGGCACCAAGCGTTTCGGCCTGGAGGGTGGCGAAAGCCTGATCCCGATGCTGGACGAGATGATCCAGCGCTCCGGCTCCTACGGCACCAAGGAAGTCGTGATCGGCATGGCCCACCGTGGCCGTCTGAACGTGCTGGTCAACACCTTCGGCAAGAACCCGCGCGAGCTGTTCGACGAGTTCGAAGGCAAGAAGATGAACGAGCTGGGCTCCGGTGACGTCAAGTATCACCAGGGCTTCTCTTCGAACGTGATGACCACCGGTGGCGAAGTTCACCTGGCCATGGCGTTCAACCCGTCCCACCTGGAAATCGTCTCGCCAGTGGTCGAGGGTTCGGTGCGCGCCCGTCAGGATCGTCGCAACGACACCGTTGGCGACAAGGTACTGCCGATCTCGATCCACGGTGACGCGGCATTCGCCGGCCAGGGCGTGGTCCTGGAAACCTTCCAGATGTCGCAGACCCGCGGTTTCAAGACCGGCGGTACCGTGCACATCGTGATCAACAACCAGGTCGGTTTCACCATCAGCAACCCGCTGGATGCGCGCTCCACCGAGTACGCCACCGACGTTGCCAAGATGATTCAGGCGCCGATCCTGCACGTCAACGGGGATGACCCGGAAGCCGTGCTGTTCGTGACCCAGCTGGCCATCGATTACCGCATGCAGTTCAAGCGTGACGTGGTCGTCGACCTGGTCTGCTACCGCCGTCGCGGCCACAACGAGGCCGACGAGCCGAACGGTACCCAGCCGCTGATGTATCAGCAGATCAGCAAACAGCGCACCACCCGTGAGCTGTATGCCGAGGCACTGATCCAGGCCGGTCGCATCGACGCCGAGCGCGCTCAGGCCAAGATCGACGAGTACCGCAACGCCCTGGACAACGGCCTGCACGTGGTCAAGAGCCTGGTCAAGGAGCCGAACCGCGAGCTGTTCGTCGACTGGCGTCCGTACCTGGGCCACGCCTGGACCGCGCGTCACGACACCCGTTTCGACCTCAAGACCCTGCAGGACCTGTCGGCCAAGCTGCTCGAGCTGCCGGAAGGCTTCGTCGTCCAGCGTCAGGTGTCGAAGATCTACGAAGATCGCCAGAAGATGCAGGCCGGTGGCTTGCCGATCAACTGGGGTTACGCAGAGACCATGGCGTACGCCACCCTGCAGTTCGAAGGTCACCCGATCCGCATGACCGGCCAGGACATCGGCCGTGGCACCTTCTCGCACCGCCACGCGGTGTTGCACAACCAGAAGGACGCCAGCACCTACGTACCGCTGCAGAACCTGTTCCCGGGCCAGCCGCGCTTCGACCTGTACGACTCCTTCCTTTCGGAAGAAGCGGTACTGGCCTTCGAATACGGCTACTCGACCACCACGCCGAACGCGCTGGTGATCTGGGAAGCCCAGTTCGGCGACTTCGCCAACGGTGCGCAAGTGGTGATCGATCAGTTCATCACCAGCGGTGAGCACAAGTGGGGCCGCCTGTGCGGTCTGACCATGCTGCTGCCACACGGCTACGAAGGGCAGGGGCCGGAGCACTCCTCCGCGCGTCTGGAGCGTTACCTGCAGCTGTGCGCCGAGCACAACATCCAGGTGTGCGTACCGACCACCCCGGCACAGATCTACCACCTGCTGCGTCGCCAGGTCATCCGTCCGCTGCGCAAGCCGCTGATCGTCCTGACGCCGAAGTCGCTGCTGCGCCACAAGCTGGCCATCTCGACCCTGGAAGACCTGGCAGAAGGTTCGTTCCAGACCGTGATCCCGGAAATCGACAACCTCGATCCGGCCAAGGTCGAACGCCTGGTCCTGTGCAGCGGCAAGGTCTACTACGACCTGCTGGAAAAACGCCGTGCCGAAGGCCGTGAAGACATCGCGATCGTGCGTATCGAGCAGCTGTATCCGTTCCCGGAAGACGACCTGGTCGAAATCCTGGCGCCATACACCAACCTCAAGCATGCCGTCTGGTGTCAGGAAGAACCGATGAACCAGGGCGCCTGGTACAGCAGCCAGCACCACATGCGCCGTATCCTGGGCCGCCACAACAAGGCACTGGTCCTGGAATACGCCGGCCGCGACGCTTCTGCCGCGCCAGCCTGTGGTTACGCTTCGAAGCACGCCGAACAGCAGGAAAAACTGCTGCAAGACGCCTTCACTGTCTAACGCCTTCGCGCACCTGAAACCGAATTTAAGGAAACACAGATAATGGCTATCGAGATCAAAGCCCCAACCTTCCCGGAATCGGTTGCCGACGGCACCGTTGCCACCTGGCACAAGAAGCCGGGCGAAGCCGTCAAACGTGACGAGCTGATCGTCGACATCGAGACCGACAAGGTCGTCCTGGAAGTCCTGGCCACCGCCGATGGCGTGATGGGTGACATCGTCAAGGGCGAGGGCGACACCGTCCTGTCCGACGAAGTGCTGGGTTCGATCGTTGAAGGTGGCGCTGCTGCCGCGCCTGCTGCTGCCCCAGCCGCTGCTGCCCCGGTTGCCGCTGCCGCCGATGCTGGCGAAGACGACCCGGTTGCCGCGCCTGCCGCGCGCAAGCTGGCCGAAGAGAACGGTATCGACCTGGCTACCGTTGCCGGCACCGGCAAAGGCGGTCGCGTCACCAAGGAAGACGTGGTTGCTGCAGTCGCCAACAAGAAGTCGGCCCCTGCCGCAGCACCGGCTGCCAAGCCTGCCGCTGCTGCCCCGGTTGTGACCGCCGCTGGTGATCGCACCGAGAAACGCGTGCCGATGACCCGTCTGCGTGCCAAGATCGCCGAGCGTCTGGTCGAAGCCCAGTCCAACATGGCGATGCTGACCACCTTCAACGAAGTCGACATGACCGAAGTCATGGCCCTGCGTTCGAAGTACAAGGACCTGTTCGAGAAGACCCACAACGGCGTACGCCTGGGCTTCATGTCGTTCTTCGTCAAGGCCGCCACCGAAGCCCTGAAGCGCTTCCCGGCTGTCAACGCCTCGATCGACGGCAACGACATCGTCTACCACGGCTTCGCCGACGTCGGCGTTGCTGTCTCCAGCGACCGTGGCCTGGTGGTTCCAGTACTGCGTAACGCCGAGTCGATGAGCCTGGCTGAAATCGAGAACGGCATCGCCACCTTTGGCAAGAAGGCCCGTGACGGCAAGCTGTCGATCGAAGAGATGACCGGCGGCACCTTCACCATCACCAACGGTGGCACCTTCGGTTCGATGATGTCGACCCCGATCGTCAACCCGCCGCAGGCTGCCATTCTCGGCATGCACAACATCATCCAGCGCCCGATGGCCATCAACGGCCAAGTGGTTATCCGCCCGATGATGTACCTGGCGCTGTCGTACGATCACCGCCTGATCGACGGCAAGGAAGCGGTAACCTTCCTGGTCACCATCAAGAACCTGCTGGAAGATCCGTCTCGCCTGCTGCTGGACATCTAATCGCGCAGCTGTAAGCTGCAAGCCGCAAGCTTCAAGCCGAAGCCTGCTGGTCTTGCGGCTTGCAGCTTGCCGCTTGAAGCTAAAAAGGAATCTTTTATGACCCAGAAATTCGACGTAGTGGTGATTGGTGCAGGTCCTGGCGGCTATGTGGCTGCTATCAAGGCTGCCCAACTTGGTCTGAAGACTGCCTGTATCGAGAAATACACCGACGCCGAGGGCAAGCTGGCCCTGGGCGGCACCTGCCTGAACGTAGGTTGCATTCCGTCCAAGGCGCTGCTGGACAGCTCCTGGAAGTACAAGGAAGCCAAAGAGAGCTTCAACGTCCACGGTATCTCCACTGGCGAAGTGAAGATGGACGTTGCCGCGATGGTCGGCCGCAAGTCGGGTATCGTCAAGAACCTGACCGGCGGCGTTGCCACCCTGTTCAAGGCCAATGGCGTTACTTCGATCCAGGGCCACGGCAAACTGCTGGCTGGCAAGAAAGTCGAAGTCACCAAGGCTGACGGCACCACCGAAATCATCGAAGCCGAGAACGTGATCCTGGCCTCCGGTTCGCGTCCGATCGACATTCCGCCGGCTCCGGTCGACCAGAACGTCATCGTCGACTCCACCGGCGCCCTGGAATTCCAGACCGTGCCACAACGTCTGGGCGTGATCGGCGCCGGCGTTATCGGCCTGGAGCTGGGTTCGGTATGGTCGCGCCTGGGTGCTCAGGTCACCGTCCTGGAAGCCCTGGAAACCTTCCTGATGGCTGCCGACACCGCGGTGTCGAAAGAAGCCCAGAAGACCCTGACCAAGCAAGGCCTGGACATCAAGCTGGGCGCGCGCGTCACTGGCTCGAAAGTCAATGGCAACGAAGTCGAAGTCACCTACACCGATGCCAACGGCGAGCAGAAGATCACCTTCGACAAGCTGATCGTTGCGGTCGGCCGTCGTCCAGTGACCACTGACCTGCTGGCTTCGGACAGCGGCGTGACCATCGACGAGCGTGGCTACATTTTCGTTGACGATCACTGCGCTACCAGCGTTCCGGGCGTGTTCGCCATCGGTGACGTGGTTCGCGGCATGATGCTGGCGCACAAGGCCTCGGAAGAGGGCATCATGGTTGTCGAGCGCATCAAAGGCCACAAGGCCCAGATGAACTACGACCTGATCCCATCGGTTATCTACACCCATCCGGAAATCGCGTGGGTCGGCAAGACCGAACAGTCCTTGAAGGCCGAGGGTGTTGAGGTTAACGTAGGCACCTTCCCGTTCGCGGCCAGCGGCCGTGCGATGGCGGCCAACGACACCGGTGGTTTCGTCAAGGTCATCGCCGATGCCAAGACCGACCGCGTACTGGGTGTGCACGTGATTGGCCCATCCGCTGCCGAGCTGGTACAGCAGGGCGCAATCGCAATGGAATTCGGCACCAGTGCCGAGGATCTGGGCATGATGGTCTTCAGCCATCCAACCCTGTCCGAAGCGTTGCATGAAGCAGCGCTGGCAGTGAATGGCGGCGCCATTCACGTAGCCAACCGTAAGAAGCGTTAATTATAAGAAACCACGGCGGGCTGCCCGTCGTGAGTCTTGCGTGCATGACTCACCGCGGAAAGTTCGCCGGATCGGACTACACGGGATAACCCGGGGTCAACGGTCACAGGTGGTGCGGCGCCAGTAATGGCGCAGCGCCGAAGCGCAGTACCTAACGAAGACGGTAAAAAGCATGAATCTTCACGAGTATCAGGGTAAGCAGCTGTTCGCTGAATACGGCCTGCCAGTATCCAAGGGTTTCGCTGTCGATACCCCTGAAGCTGCAGCAGAAGCTTGCGACAAGATCGGCGGTTCCGAGTGGGTTGTAAAAGCCCAGGTTCACGCAGGTGGTCGCGGTAAAGCGGGCGGCGTCAAGCTGGTTCGCAGCAAGGAAGACGCCAAGGCGTTCGCTGCGCAATGGTTGGGCAAGCGCCTGGTAACCTACCAGACCGACGCCAACGGTCAGCCAGTGACCAAGATCCTGGTCGAGTCCTGCACTGACATCGCCAAAGAGCTGTACCTGGGCGCTGTAGTCGATCGCTCGAGCCGCCGCATCGTATTCATGGCCTCCACCGAAGGTGGCGTGGACATCGAGAAAGTTGCTCACGAAACTCCTGAGAAGATCATCAAGGCTACTATCGATCCACTGGTCGGCGCACAGCCGTTCCAGGGTCGTGAACTGGCATTCCAGCTGGGTCTGGAAGGCAAGCAAGTTGCACAGTTCGCCAAGATTTTCGTAGGCCTGGCCAAGCTGTTCAAAGAACACGACCTGGCCCTGCTGGAAGTCAACCCGCTGGTCATCAAGGCCGACGGCGACCTGCACTGCCTGGATGCGAAGATCAACATCGACGCAAACGCCATGTACCGCCAGCCTAAGCTGAAAACCTTCCACGACCCGTCGCAGGACGACCCTCGTGAAGCCCACGCTGCCAGCTTCGAGCTGAACTACGTGGCCCTGGAAGGCAACATCGGCTGCATGGTCAACGGTGCTGGCCTGGCCATGGGTACCATGGACATCGTCAACCTGCATGGCGGCAAGCCAGCCAACTTCCTCGACGTTGGCGGCGGTGCTACCAAAGAGCGCGTTACCGAAGCGTTCAAGATCATTCTGTCCGACAGCAATGTCGCGGCCGTTCTGGTCAACATCTTCGGCGGCATCGTTCGTTGCGACATGATTGCCGAAGGCATCATCGGTGCAGTGAAAGAAGTCGGCGTTAAAGTTCCGGTTGTCGTTCGCCTCGAAGGCAACAACGCCGAACTGGGCGCTAAAGT
Organism: Pseudomonas sp. NFX1; assembly: GCF_051123555.1. NCBI lineage: Bacteria > Pseudomonadati > Pseudomonadota > Gammaproteobacteria > Pseudomonadales > Pseudomonadaceae > Pseudomonas > Pseudomonas sp. NFX1. The sequence continues at coordinate 538,574 of NZ_CP169366.1, forward strand.
ACTGGCAGAAAGCGGTTTGAACATCATTGCGGCAACCAGCCTGACCGACGCTGCTCAACAAGTTGTCAAAGCTGCGGAGGGCAAGTAATGAGCGTCCTGATCAATAAAGACACCAAAGTCATCTGCCAGGGCTTCACCGGCTCGCAGGGTACTTTCCACTCCGAACAAGCCATCGCCTACGGCACCAAGATGGTCGGCGGCGTTACCCCAGGTAAGGGTGGCACCACCCACCTGGGCCTGCCGGTGTTCAACACCGTCAAGGAAGCCGTGGAAGCGACCGGCGCTGATGCTTCGGTCATCTACGTTCCGGCTCCGTTCTGCAAAGACTCGATCCTGGAAGCTGCCTTCGGCGGCATCAAGCTGATCGTCTGCATCACCGAAGGCATTCCTACCCTGGACATGCTGGATGCCAAGGTCAAGTGCGACGAGCTGGGCGTTACCCTGATCGGCCCTAACTGCCCAGGTGTCATCACCCCGGGCGAGTGCAAGATCGGCATCATGCCAGGTCACATCCACTTGCCAGGCAAAGTCGGTATCGTTTCGCGTTCCGGCACCCTGACCTATGAAGCGGTCAAGCAGACCACCGACGCCGGCTTCGGCCAGTCGACCTGCGTCGGCATCGGCGGTGACCCGATCCCAGGCTCCAACTTCATCGACATCCTGAAGCTGTTCCAGGAAGACCCGAAGACCGAAGCGATCGTCATGATCGGCGAGATCGGCGGTTCGGCTGAAGAAGAAGCCGCGGCCTACATCAAGGCCCACGTCACCAAGCCTGTCGTTTCCTACATCGCCGGTGTTACCGCACCTGCGGGCAAGCGCATGGGCCATGCTGGCGCCATCATCTCTGGCGGCAAAGGCACCGCGGACGAGAAGTTCGCTGCGCTGCAGGACGCAGGTGTTAAAACCGTGCGTTCGCTGGCCGACATCGGCAAGGCCCTGGCCGAGCTGACTGGCTGGGAAGCCAAGAAGTAATACGCTTTACCCCCCACGCGCACAGAGGCCACCTTCGGGTGGCCTTTGTCGTTATCAGCATTGTGTTTTTTTGCCCCGCGAAGAGGCTGGAACAGACAATCAGGAATTTTCGATGGGTTTGATAGGAATTTTCACAAAGACGTTTTTCCGATCCCTGAGATAATTGCCCCGTCCCCGGTCGCACAGACGACAAACACATACGCACATCGGACAAGCAGCACTGTGCCAGTGCGTTTGACTGTCAAAACAGTTAATCTACGCGTTCACTCTGTGCCCGTCCCCCAAAAGGGAACGACACGCTAAACGGGTCTGGCTCATCAAGCCGGGCAGCATTTCCCTCATCCATGGGGAAATCCCTTCTCGAATCCCGATTTCAGCAGTGTGGTACTACCTCAAATGAAAGTTTTAAAAGGCCAGGATATCCTGGCGCTTGGCTTTATGACGTTTGCGCTTTTCGTAGGCGCCGGCAATATCATCTTCCCGCCTATCGTCGGTCTGCAGTCTGGCCCGCACGTGTGGATGGCTGCCCTGGGCTTCCTGGTGACCGCCGTGGGCCTGCCGGTCATCACCGTGGTCGCGCTGGCCAAGGTCGGTGGCGGCATGGATGCCCTGAGCAGCCCGATCGGCAAGTTCTTCGGTGGCCTGTTGGCGGCCGTGTGCTACCTGTCGGTCGGCCCGCTGTTCGCGACGCCGCGTACCGCGACCGTATCGTTCGAAGTCGGTGTGGCACCGTTGACCGGCGAAAGCCCGTTGGCGCTGTTCCTCTACAGCCTGGTGTACTTCATCGTGGTGCTGGCGGTGTCCATGTATCCGGGCAAGCTGCTCGATACCGTGGGGCGCTTCCTCGCGCCGCTGAAGATCATCGCCTTGGCGGTGCTGGGTATCGCGGCGTTCGCGCTGCCGGCCGGCACCATTGGTGAAGCGCAACCTGCCTATGCGGCTGCGGCGTTCTCCAAGGGCTTCTCCGATGGTTACCTGACCATGGATACCCTGGGCGCGCTGGTGTTCGGTATCGTCATCGTCAATGCCATCCGCTCGCGCGGTGTCGAATCGCCGAAGCTGATTACCCGCTATGCCATCATCGCCGGCCTGATCGCCGGGGTCGGCCTGGCCCTGGTGTACATCAGCCTGTTCCGCCTGGGGGCGGGCAGCCACGATATCGCGGCTGACGCCACCAACGGTGCGGCCGTATTGCATGCCTATGTGCAGCACACCTTTGGCTCGCTCGGCAGTGGCTTCCTGGCCGTGCTGATCGCGTTGGCGTGCCTGGTGACCGCGGTCGGCCTGACCTGCGCCTGTGCCGAGTACTTCAGCCAGATTCTGCCGCTGTCGTATCGCGCACTGGTGGTGATCTTGGCGGGCTTCTCGTTGCTGATCTCCAACCTGGGCCTGACCAAGCTGATCATGTTCTCGATCCCGGTACTGACGGCGATCTACCCGCCGTGCATCGTGGTGGTGGGCCTGAGCTTCGTCAAAGACCTGTGGAACTCGCCAACGCGCATTCTCGCACCGGTCATGCTGGTGTCGCTGGTGTTCGGCGTCGTCGATGCGATCAAAGGCAGCAGCCTGGCGCATGTACTGCCGGACGCCGTCGCTCACCTGCCGCTGAGTGATCAGGGCCTGGCCTGGCTGGTGCCGTCGGTGGTGACCCTGGCCGCGGCCGTGATCTACGACCGCATGCTGGGCAAGCCTCGCGAGGCGCTGGCCTGATAGGTTGAAGCCTGAGGGCTGCACCGGCCACAAGCCACAGGGTGCCAGCCAGCGGTTTACACCTGAAACCCCGTCTCCGAATGGATGCGGGGTTTTTTGTTGTTTGCCTGGGGCGTTTTTGCAGGCGGTTGCGCGAAGCGGCCTTATTCGTTGCGGTGGTGTGCCTTTTGCTGCTTGCGGGCGTCGAAACCCGGTCTCTATTCTTTGTGCACCTGGCTTTCGGGAAACCTGCATGAACTTCATTCAAAGCAACTTCAACAACCTGCTGGCAATCTGCTGGTTCGCAGCCTGCTGGGGCGGCTACACCCGTTATGCCATCTGGAAGGGCCGCGACACCGCTTGCCTGGCCAGCGTGCTGCACCTGTACCGCGAAGACTGGATGCGGCGCATGTTGATGCGCGACAACCGCATCGCCGATGCCAGCGTGATCGGCAACCTGGAGCGCAACGCTTCGTTTTTCGCCTCAAGTACCTTGATCATTCTTGCGGGTATTCTCACCGTACTCGGTGCCTCGGACAGAGCGCTGTCGCTGCTGGCCGACCTGCCCTTGGTGCAGCAGACGTCCCAAGGCATGTCGGAAATCAAGTTGCTGTGCCTGGCGACGGTCTTCGTTTATGCCTTCTTCACCTTCAGCTGGTGCATGCGTCAGTACAACTTCGCGGCGGTGCTGGTAGGGTCGGCGCCGATGATTGGCGAGCGCCTGGTCAATGAGCTGGAGCGCAAGGCATTTGCCTCGCGCGCCGCGCGGGTGTTGTCGCTGGCGGCCAACCAGTTCAACTTGGGGTTGCGCGCGTATTACTTTGGCATGGCCATGTTGAGCTGGTTTATCAGCCCCTGGTTGTTCATGGTGATGAGTGTCGGGGTCGTATTGATTCTCTACCGCCGTGAGTTTCATTCCGATGTGCTGGATGTGATGGTGTTCACACCCACGGAAAGTGCGCCGGTGGACGTCGCCAAGGAGAGCTCGGCTTCCGGCAACTGAAACGTTTAATCCTTAAACATCAGGCATAAAAAAACCCGACATTGTCGGGTTTTTTTGTACAAGCCGATTACTGCTTGGCAGGTTCGGCCGGAGTAGCAGGCGCGGTTTCTGGCGCTGGAGTGGCCGGGGCGGCTTCCGGAGCCGGAGTTGCCGGAGCGGCTTCTTCGGCGGCCTTCTGCTGCGCTTCGGCCTGATCTTTGGCGGCTTCGGCGTTTTCCTTGGCGGCGTCGTTCATCTTATCCTGAGCTTCGCCCATTTTTTCCTGGGCTTGCTCGGCGTGTTGCTGTGCGTCTTGGGCTTTGTCTTCGCTCGCTTTATCGCAAGCGGCCAGGCCCATGGCAGCAGCCAGCATCAGAGCAAAAGCAAAAGGTTTACGCATGGGGGTGTATCTCCTTGGTGGAATAAGTGACTTGTTCCTTCGAGTACAACTACGCGGAATAAGTTCCGCGCAGGTTACAGATATATAACGCCCCGTTCTACATAGACTTTTAAACGGTTTTATGCCGTTGCGTCCGCTGCCTTGGAACTTGCCGATGAGCGATTCAACCTTGATGGCCATGGCCGAGCGTTTTCTGTCGGCCTTGAAGCATTGTCAGTTGTTGCAGATGCGCGTGGCGCATGCCGATACGCAGGGCATGACGTTGATCTTGCCGTGGTCGCCGGCAATCGTTGGCAACCCGCAAACCGGCGCGGTGCATGGTGGGGCGCTGACCACGCTGATGGACACTACCTGCGGCATGGCCACCCTGTGTGCGCTGCCACAGTTTGAAGTGTGCCCGACCCTGGACCTGCGCATCGACTACATGCACACAGCCGAAGCTGGCAAGGACATCTATGGCCATGCCCAGTGCTACCGGGTGACGCGCGATGTGATCTTCACCCGCGGCAGCGCCTACCAGGACGACCCCAGCCAGCCCATCTGCCAGGTGGTGGGAACGTTCATGCGCCTGGGGCCGCAGATCAAGGGCGGGATTCGCTTCGGCAACAGCCTCAAGGAGGGTGGCGCATGATCCCGCCAGACGTACGCCAGCAACTCAATGCCGCCCACGCGGTGGGCGACTACCGGCCGTTGCTGGCATTGATCCCCTATGCCGGTCTGATCGGCATCGAATGCGAGCGCCAGGGCGAGGACCTGCTTTTTCGCCTGCCAGCCAACCCGGACAACATTGGAAACCCTTTGCTGCCAGCGATTCATGGTGGCGTGATCGCAGGGTTCATGGAGTTGTCTGCGGCGTTGTACCTGCTGATCTACAGCGAGAGTGCGAGCATTCCCAAGGTCATCGACTTCTCCATCGACTACCTGCGCGCCGGGCACTTTCGCGACACCTACGCCCAGTGCCAGCTGTGGCGCCAAGGGCGACGGGTGACCAACGTCGCCATCACCGCCTGGCAAGGTGATCGGCAGTCGCCCATCGCCACCGCCCGGGCACATTTCAAGATCGAACCGGAAAAGCCCTTGAAATCGCCTGGGCAGCCCCCATCTGCATGACATCCGCCATTAACGCAGGCCGAATCGGCTGCAGGCGCCCACTGCCATCAGATCGGAGTTTTGAAGACCATGAGTGTGGAAACACAAAAGGAAACCCTGGGCTTCCAGACCGAGGTAAAGCAGCTGCTGCACCTCATGATTCATTCGCTGTACTCGAACAAGGAAATCTTCCTGCGTGAGCTGGTTTCCAACGCCTCCGACGCGGCTGACAAGCTGCGTTTCGAAGCCCTGGCCAAGCCAGAGCTGCTCGAAGGCGACGCGGATCTGCGCATTCGTCTGAGCTTCGACAAGGACGCCGGCACCATCACGCTCGACGACAACGGCATTGGCATGAGCCGCGAAGACGTCATCACCCACCTGGGTACCATCGCCAAGTCCGGTACTGCCGACTTCATGAAGAACCTCACCGGTGACCAGAAGAAGGACTCGCACCTGATCGGTCAGTTCGGCGTGGGCTTCTATTCGGCCTTCATCGTTGCCGACAAGGTCGACGTCTACAGCCGTCGCGCAGGTCAGCCGGCTGCCGAGGGCGTGCACTGGTCGTCCAAAGGCGAGGGCGAGTTCGAAGTCGCCACTGTAGACAAGCCAGAGCGCGGCACCCGCATCGTGCTGCACCTGAAGAAGGATGAGCAGGAGTTCGCCGATGGCTGGCGCCTGCGCAACCTGGTCAAGAAGTACTCCGATCACATTGCCCTTCCGATCCAGCTGCCTAAAGAGCAGGAAGCTGCAGAAGGCGAGGAGCAGCCAGCCGTTGAGTGGGAAACCGTCAACCGTGCCAGCGCCCTGTGGACCCGTCCGCGTACCGAGATCAAGGACGAGGAATACCAGGAGTTCTACAAGCACATCGGCCATGACTTCGAAAACCCGCTGGCCTGGAGCCACAACAAGGTCGAAGGCAAGCTTGAATACAACTCGCTGCTGTACGTGCCGGCCCGCGCGCCGTTCGACCTGTACCAGCGTGAAGCACCGCGTGGCCTGAAGCTGTATGTGCAGCGCGTGTTCATCATGGACCAGGCCGAGTCGTTCCTGCCGCTGTACCTGCGCTTCATCAAGGGCGTGGTCGATTCCAACGACCTGTCGCTGAACGTTTCTCGCGAAATCCTGCAAAAAGACCCGATCATCGATTCGATGAAGACCGCGCTGACCAAGCGCGTGCTGGACATGCTGGAGAAGCTGGCGAAAAACGAGCCAGAGCAGTACAAGGGCTTCTGGAAAAACTTCGGCCAGGTGCTGAAGGAAGGCCCGGCCGAGGACTTCGCCAACAAAGAGAAGATCGCGGGCCTGCTGCGCTTCGCCTCCACCCATGACGACAGCGGTGAGCAGAGCGTCGCCTTGGCCGATTACCTGGCTCGCGCCAAGGAAGGCCAGGACAAGATCTACTTCCTCACCGGCGAAACCTATGCGCAGGTCAAGAACAGCCCGCACCTGGAAGTCTTCCGCAAGAAGGGCATCGAGGTCCTGCTGCTGACCGACCGTATCGACGAGTGGCTGATGAGCTACCTCAACGAGTTCGACGGCAAGAGCTTCGTCGACGTCGCCCGTGGCGACCTGGACCTGGGCAAGCTGGATTCCGAGGAAGACAAGAAGGCCCAGGAAGAAGTCGCCAAAGACAAAGAAGGCCTGGTCGAGCGCCTGAAAGGCGCGCTGGGTGACAGCGTTGCCGAGGTGCGTGTTTCCCACCGCTTGACCGACTCGCCGGCGATTCTCGCCATCGGCGAACAGGACCTGGGCCTGCAGATGCGCCAGATCCTCGAAGCCAGCGGGCAGAAGGTGCCGGATTCCAAGCCGATCTTCGAATTCAACCCGAGCCACCCGTTGATCGAGAAGCTGGACCACGAGCAGAGCGAAGACCGCTTCGCCGAGCTGTCGCACATCCTCTTCGATCAGGCGGCCCTGGCGGCCGGTGACAGCCTCAAGGACCCGGCGGCCTACGTTCGTCGCCTGAACAAGCTGTTGGTCGAGCTGTCTGCTTGAGTTGATGCATCGATAAGCCCGCTTCGGCGGGCTTTTTCATGGTGAATGCTAAGGAGTGCTTGATGAGCAAGGTAATCGTCGAATCATTGGTCTATCACCTGTCTGGCAAGGCCTATGAAAGCCGCCTGGTCTACGAGCCTGGTGCGTTGGGGCGGCCGGGGCTGGTGATGGCGCCGAACTGGATGGGTATTGGCGAAGGTGCCGAGCGCATTGCCAGGGAAGTGGCCGAGAAGGGCTATGTGGTGCTGATTGCCGACCTCTATGGGCAGTCGGTGCGGCCGTCCAATGCCGATGAGGCCGGGGCGGCGATGATGCCATTGAAGAACGACCGCGCAGAGCTGCGCAAGCGCATGCAGGAAGCGCTCTCGCAGCTGCTGGCGCAGTCCAAGGCGTTGTTGGAGCCTGGCAAGGTGGCCACCTTCGGTTTCTGTTTCGGCGGCTGCTGTGCGCTGGAACTGGCGCGTGCGGGTGCCGACCTGAGGGCTGCGGTCTCCTTCCACGGTACCCTGGATACGCCGAACCCGGCAGATGCCAAGCACATCAAGGGCTCGGTGCTGGTGCTGCACGGTGCGTCCGACCCGCTGGTGCCGAAGGAGCAATTGCCAGCCTTCGAAGACGAGATGAATGCGGCCAAGGTCGATTGGCAGTTGCTCAGCTATGGCGGCGCGGTGCATTCGTTTACCGACCCGAATGCGAACGTGCCGGGCAAGATGCAGTACGACCGTCGTACCGCGGAGCGCGCGTTCCGCTCGATGCACAACCTGCTTGGCGAAGTGTTTCAGCGCTGACAGTGCATGGGGGCCGCACAGCGGCCCTCATCACCGCGGCAACTCGATTCGTGAAGTCTCCCCCGGCACCGTCGGCCAATCCCCCGCAGCCCACCTCGCCCTGGCCCGCTCGATCAAGGCCGGATCACTCGCCACGAAGTTCCAGTTCATCCGTCGCGGCCCATCCAGCTGCTCGCCGCCGATCAATACCAGCTGGCATTCACCCTCTGCGTACAAGGTAACCGCTTCGCCCTCCGGCAGCACCACCAGGCTGCACGGCTCGACAGCCTCATCGTTCAGTACCAGCTCGCCGTCAAGCAGATACAGCGCCCGCTGCGCATGTTCATCCGCTACCTGCAGCGTGGTTGCCGGCTGCATGTGTACATGGGCGTAGAGGGTAGGGGAGAGCACCGGTACCGGCGACTCAAGGCAGAACCCGTGGCCGGCAATCATGCAGATGCGTACCCCCAGGCTATCACTGACCGGCAGGCTTTCCGCCGGGTGATGGCTGTAGCTTGGTGTGCCCTCCTCAAGCGCGCGCGGCGATGCCAGCCAGACCTGCAGGCCGTGCAGGCGCGAGCCACGGGCAAGCGCATCGGCCGGTGTGCGCTCGACATGCGCCACACCACTGCCAGCGGTCATCCAGCTGACATCGCCTGGCCGCACATGCTGCGCGGACCCTAGGCTGTCCTTGTGCAGGATCTCGCCTTCGAACAGGTAGGTCAGCGTTGACAGGCCGATATGCGGGTGCTGACGGATGTCCATGCCACGGCCTGGGGCGTAGTCCGTTTCGAGCATATGGTCGAAGAACACGAACGGGCCGACGCTGCGGCACTGCGCCGATGGCAGCGGGCGCAGGATCGGCTGGCCCTCGACCGACTCGGCACGTGGGCGGATGACCAGGGGGCTGCTCATGGTGGGCTCCGGGCAGGTTGCAAGTGCTCCAAGCATAGCGGTTTGCCGGGGTTTGCTGAACTGCGGCGCGGGCCGGTCGGTCTACCCTGTTCGTACTTGGAGAAGGAAGCTGCCCATGATCGCCAGAGCGCTGGCTTGTGCGTTGTTGTCCGGCTGCTTGTGCCTGCCGGCACAGGCGCGCGACTACCGCTACAGTGACGCCCACCTGCACTACGTGGACTTTTTCCAGGAGACAGAGGGTATGCCGGCCTTGATCAAGGCCATGGATGAGGCGGGCATCGAGCAGTCGATGATCTCCGGCATCCCGGTGGCCAAGAAATGGCACGAGGACGAACCCAAGCGCCCGCGTTATTACGCAGGTGATGACGCCGATGCCTATTGGTACAGCGCGACCGATACCTACGTCGCCGCAGCCCTTGAGAAGCTGCCAGAGGCGCAGCGGCGGCGCTTTCATCCGTTTCTGACGGGCTTCAACCCGGTAGACAAGAACGCTGTCAGCCACATCGAGCGCATGCTCGAGCTGTACCCCGGGCTCTGGCAAGGCATCGGCGAGGTGTTCACCCGTCATGATGATCTCACGGCCCTGACCAGCGGCGATACGCCGCGTGCCAACAACGAAGCCATGACGCGTATCTATCACCTGGCGGCAGAGCGCGATCTGCCAGTGCTGCTGCACTCCAATATCACCTCCAAGCGTGAGCGCAACCCCCTGTACCTGGCCGAAATCGAAGAGCCGCTGCGTAATCATCCGCATACCCGGTTTATCTGGGCGCATGCGGGCACGAGCATGGAGATCCATCGGCATCAGACGCAGATGGACTTTCTGTTGCCGGTGCTGACGCGTTTGCTGGAGGACTACCCGAACCTGTATGTCGACTTGTCGTGGAGTGTACTCAAGCCCTATTTGCTGGACGACAAGGGCGTGCCGCGCAAGGCCTGGGTCGAGCTGGTCAAGCGCTACCCGGAGCGCTTCATGCTGGGGTCGGATGTGGTGGGGCGGTTTGGCAGCCTGGGGGAGGAGATGCACGGCTTCAAGCCGTTCCTGGATGCCTTGCCCGAAGCGGTGGCCAACAAGGTGGCGCGGGATAACTTCCTCGCGGTGTTGCCCAAGGCGCGCTAGCAGCCGGTACCGGCAACACAAAAGAAAACGCCCCGAACCAGTCGGGGCGTTTTCATTACTGCGTCACGGCCTTACTTGCCAGCCCAGCGCTTGAGCACCAGGGTGGCGTTGGTGCCGCCGAAGCCGAAGCTGTTGCTCATGACCGTATCGATCTTGGCGTTTTCTTCGGTCTTGCGCAGGATCGGCAGGTCAGCGACTTCCGGGTCCAGCTCGTCGATGTTGGCGGAGCCGGCGATGAAGTTGTTTTCCATCATCAGCAGGCAGTAGATCGCCTCGTGCACACCTGCGGCGCCCAGCGAGTGGCCCGACAGGCTCTTGGTCGAGCTGATCTTCGGTGCCTTGTCGCCGAACACTGCGCGAACACCCTTCATCTCGGCAACGTCACCGACCGGGGTCGAGGTGCCGTGGGTGTTCAGGTAGTCGATCGGGGTGTCGACGGTGGCCAGCGCCTGCTGCATGCAGCGGATGGCGCCTTCGCCGCTTGGTGCGACCATGTCGTAGCCATCGGAGGTCGCGCCGTAGCCGACGATTTCGGCGTAGATCTTGGCGCCACGGGCCAGTGCGTGCTCCAGTTCCTCGACCACCACCATGCCGCCACCGCCGGCGATGACGAAGCCATCACGGTCGTTGTCGTAGGCGCGCGAGGCCAGTTCCGGGGTTTCGTTGCGCTTGGTCGACAGGGCGCCCATGGCATCGAACAGGAACGATTGGCTCCAGTGCTCTTCTTCACCGCCACCGGCGAAGACGATGTCTTGCTTGCCCCACTGGATCTGCTCCAGCGCGGTGCCGATGCAGTGTGCCGAGGTGGCGCAGGCCGACGAGATCGAGTAGTTCAGGCCCTTGATCTTGAACGGGGTGGCCAGGCACGCCGAAACGGTGCTGCCCATGGTGCGGGTGACGCGGTACGGGCCGACGCGCTTGACGCCTTTCTCGCGCAGGGTGTCCAGCGCTTCCATCTGGTTCAAGGTCGAGGCGCCGCCGGAACCGGCAACCAGGCCGGTGCGCGGGTTGGAAACCTGCTCTTCGGTCAGGCCGGCGTCCTTGATTGCGTCCTGCATCGCCAGGTAGGCGTAGGCCGCAGCGTGGCCGACAAAGCGATAGACCTTGCGGTCGATCAGTTCTTCGAGGTTGAGGTCGATGGACCCGGAAACCTGGCTGCGCAGCCCCATTTCCTTGTATTCCGGGTTGAAACGGATACCCGGACGGCTGTTACGCAGGTTTTCGGTGACGGTCTCTTTGTCATTGCCCAGGCACGATACGATGCCCAGACCAGTGATAACGACGCGGCGCATGCGAATAACCCTTAGAAATTGTCAGTGGAGGTGAACACGCCGACCCGCAGGCCTTCGGCGGTGTAGATCTCGCGGCCGTCGACGCTGACCGAGCCATCGGCGATGGCCATGTTCAGCTTGCCCTTCAGGACGCGCTTGATTTGAATGTTGTAGGTGACTTTCTTGGCGGTAGGCAATACCTGGCCGAAGAATTTCACTTCGCCCGAACCCAGCGCGCGGCCGCGGCCCGGCAAGCCTTGCCAGCCGAGGAAGAAGCCGACCAGCTGCCACATGGCGTCCAGGCCCAGGCAGCCCGGCATGACCGGATCGCCTTCGAAGTGGCAAGCGAAGAACCACAGGTCCGGATTGATATCCAGCTCGGCGACCAATTCACCTTTGCCGTACTTGCCGCCTTCTTCGCTGATATGGGTGATGCGATCGACCATCAGCATGTTCGGCGCGGGCAGTTGCGCATTACCTGGGCCGAACAGCTCACCGCGACTGCAGCGCAGCAGGTCTTCCCGAGTAAAGGCGTGTTGTTTGGTCATGCGAGCTCCTCAATAACCCCCTGCGGCAGGGGATGAATCTTCCCGGCCGGCCCGAAAAGCGATGACTCCGGGGCGGCAGCCTACAGGTAGACTATTGCGTTGTGGTGAAAGTCACAGTGCACCAGACGAAAGAAGTACAGGTGTGCACTGAAACGTCTATTTTCAGGCCCGAAGAAGGTCCTGTCCAGTCCTTAAGACTGCCGCACTTTAGCATTTATCGCCAGTCGCGGTTGTCTGACCGGGTAACCAGCGTTGCAGCACGCGTTGCAGTTCGGTACGGCGCAAGGGTTTGCTCAGGTAATCGTCCATGCCGGCGGCCATGCAGCGCTCACGATCACCCTCCAGGGCGTTGGCGGTCAAGGCGATGATCGGCAGGTGCATGCCGTTGGGCAGCAGGCGGATGCGCTGGGTGGCTTCATAGCCATCCAGGTTCGGCAGGCGGCAGTCCATCAAAATGGCGTCGAAGCGTTGCTGGCTGACCTGCTCGACTGCCTGGAGGCCGTCTGCCGCCACGCTGACTTCAAGCCCCAGGCTGCGCAACATGGCTTCTATGACATTCTGATTGACCAGGTTGTCCTCTACCAGCAGCACCCGCTCGCTACCGGCCAGCGGCCGCTGCTCGCGCACCGCTGCGGGCAGTTGCACCGGGGCAGCTGCGGCCAGGGCCAAGGGCATTTCCAGGGTGAAGGTCGAGCCCAGGCCCTCGCGGCTTTCACCGCGCAGCTTGCCGCCCATGCGTTCGGCCAGGGTACGTGCGATCGACAGGCCCAGGCCGGTGCCGCCATAGCGCCGGGAAATCGAACTGTCGGCCTGCTGGAAGGCGACGAACATCATTTCCAGGCGGTCGCTGTCGATGCCGATGCCGGTGTCGCGCACGCTGCAGGTGAACCAGAGCAGTTGTCGGTCCAGTACCTGGCAACGCGCCTCGACCTGCACCTGGCCCTGCTCGGTAAACTTCAGGGCATTGCCGACCAGGTTCAGCAAAATCTGCCGGATCCGCGTCGGGTCGCCGTTCACCCTCAAGTGTTCGATGCCTTCGGCCATGTGCAGGTGCAGACCGAGGCCGCGTTGCTGGGCGCTGTGCTGGAACGATTGGACGCTGCTGGCGATCAGGTCGCCGAGGTTGAAGTCGATGCGCTCCAGCTCCAGCGCCGTGCGCTCGATGCGCGAGAAGTCGAGAATGTCGTTGATGACCTTGAGCAAATGCCCGGTGGACTCGGTGGCAACTGCGGTGTAGTCGGCCTGTTCGCTGGTCAGTGGGGTGGTTTCGAGCAGTTGCAGCATGCCCAGCACGCCATTCATGGGGGTGCGCAGCTCATGGCTCATCATCGCCAGGAAGTCCGACTTGGCGCGGTTGGCCTGTTCGGCCTCTTCACGCGCCTGGGTCAACTGGGCGATGGCTTGCTTTTGCTCGTCACTGGCTTGCTCAAGGGCGCTGGCCAGGTTGTTGATGTGGCGCGCCAGATGGCCCAGCTCGCTGTCATCGACCACCGGCAGCGGGGTGTTGTATTCGCCTTGCTGAATAGCCTTGACCGCATGGCCCATGTCGCTGATGGGCTTGGCCAGGCTGACGGCCAGCCGCCGCGCCAGCAGGAAGGTGAACAGCAGGGCGAACAGGGCCAGGATGCCCGCCTTGATGACGATTTCCTGCTGGCGCTGGCTGAAGGCATCGTCGGACATGCCCACGATCACCCGCCCCAGGTAGTCGTCACCGATGGCCGGGGAAGAAACCTTTCCCGGCTGCAGGAAGTCGGTGTCCAGGCGGATCTGCTGGAGGCGGATCGGGGCCTGGAACACTTCCACCCGCTGCGCCCGATTGGCGCTTTCGTCAGACTGCTCGACGTAGACCAGGATGTGGTTACGGCTGTCCTGTACCTCCAGAAAGCGTACGTGTGGAATGCTCAAGGTGGCGCGCATCAGCCCTTCGAGCACTTCGTTGTTGCCCGAGATCACCCCGTATTCGGAGGCCGGCGCCAACTGGTTGGCGATCAGCTGGCCGGTGTGGTTGAGCTCCTGGCGCAAGTCCTGGATCCGCACGAAGGTGAAGAAACTGATCAGCAGCAAGGTCAGCAGCAGGGCGGGGCCGAGGCTGATGATTTGGGTGCGGGTGTGGATGTCCCAGCTCAGGCGTCTGCTCATGGGGTGGATTCTCCTTCGGCCAGGGCCTTGGCGGCGGCGTTCGGATCGATGGGTTCAAGGCCCAGGGCGCGTGCCACTTGCTGGTTGCCACTGACGCCGTAGCGCGCGGGGTAAAGGCTGCGCGGCCAGCGTGCCGGCGGCTGGTCGAGCAAGTGGTCGAGCACCGCCAACCAGTCGTCCTGGTCGCTGTAGGTGCTGGCCAGGGCGCCTGCGCGAACAAAGCCTGCGTTCGGGCCGATCAACGCCATTTGCCGCCCATAGCTGCTGAGCAGCAGGTTTTTTGCGGTCTTGGGGTTGTACAGGGCGGAGTCGTCCAGGCCTAGCAGCACGTCGCTGTTGCCCAGCAGGTATTGCAGGGGCCGGCTGTCACGCGGGTCGGGCCAGTCCTGGGCAATGATCTCCAGGCCCAGGGGGCGGGCGGCATGGCGAAGCTCATCGAGCAGAAAGGCACTGTGCTTACCGTAAAGCACGCCGATGCGTTGTGCTTGTGGCAGCAGGTAGCGCGCCAGGCGCAGTTGGCGGGCCAGCGGCGGGTCGCTCCACAGCAGGGTAAGGAAGGCGGGGCGTGACTTTCCCAGGCGCTGTTCAGCCTGTACCCGGCTTACCCGCATGGCCAGTGCCGGCGGCCCGGCGCTTTCACTCAGGCGCCACTCCAGTGCGGCACGGTCGAGCAGCACCAGACGCTGATCGGCCTTTAGCCGACCTGGGCGCGGCAAATCGGCCGTGGTCTGGAAGCGCACTCGATCCTGCGGGCGATGGCTTTCGACTGCCGCGACGAAGCTGCGAATGCCGGGCTGGTCTTCGCCACCGACCAGCAGAATATCACTGGCCCACAGCGGCCCCAGGGGCCATAGGCAAAGCAGCAGCAGGCGCAGCAGGCGGGCCATCAGAATTCCAGCTCCGCACTGACGCTCAGGCGATGGCGGCTGTCGTAACGGTTTTGCAGTGCGGTAGTCGGCTCATCGTCCAGGCGTTGCTGCCACAGCGCTGCCAGTTCCAAGTTGCTGCCCTGTACCCGGAAACGCTTGGCCACGCGCAGGTCCAAACGCTCGTAGCGGTACTGGTTGAGGGCATCGTCACCGTAGTAGAAAAGCGCGCTCGACCAACCAGCGCCCCATTCGCGCATCCAGCCTGCCGAGCCGCTGTTGCGGGCGCTGAGGCGTCGGTCGTCGGGGTTGCTGGCCCAGGCATCGACGTAGGCGTAGGTCACACGCAGGCGGTCGCGCAGGGTGGGGCGCCAGTCCAGTTGCGCCTCGCTGCCGGTGAAGCGGGCCTTGTTGGCGTTGCTGGCGATGTACTGGTTGTTCTTCAGCGGCTCGCTGATCATGCCGGTGATTTCGTCGTAGAACACCTTCACATCCATGCTCAGGTCGAGGTCGCTGAAGTAGCCGTTGTAGCCCAGCTCGCGCGAGCGCATGCGCTCCTGGTCGAGGTCGCCCGGGCCGCGCGTCTTGACGAAATACTCACCGTGTTGCTGGCCAAACGCATTGGGGCTGAGGTTTTTGACCGTGTAGCTCCAGTTGACGTTGTTCTCGAACATGTCGGGTGAGCGCACCGCCTCGGAATACACCGCACGCAGGCCATGGCGTGGGGTGATCAGGTAGTTGACCGCCACGCGTGGGGTCAGCGAGCTGCCGGACAGGCGCGAGTCCTCGAACATCGCGCCGCCCTGGATGATCCAGTGCTCATCGGCGCGCCATTCCAACTGGCCGAACAGGCGCCAGGTCTGGTCGTCCAGGCTGCCGTTGAAATAGGTCTGCGAGTCGGCGCGGTCATAGCGGTAGTTCATGCCGCTGAGCAGGCGCAGGCTGTCGGTCAGGCTCAGGGTGTCCTGGATTTCCAGGTCGTAGCGGGTTTCGCGGGTGCTCTGGTCGACATCGCCGCAGACCACATTGCGCCCGCCCTCGCTGTTCCACTGGGCCTGGATGGCTTCGACCAGGGCCTGTTCTTCGGGGTTGCTGCTGCGCGGGGGGTTGTTGGCGCCGCGCGCCACCAGCTCGGCAAAGTTCGGGTTGAGCTGCCACAGCCGGGTCAGCTCCGGGCTGAACGACAGGGCCGCGTCGCAGGCACGCCAGACCTGCTGGCGGTCGAAGTGCTGGGCCGAGCCCTGCACGTACAGGCTGTGATCGGGGTTGAAGTCGATGTTCCAGCGTACCGAACCTGCGTAGTCCTTGGCATTGACGTCGGCGTTGTCGCCCCGCTGGGTCACATAGGGGAACACCGGCTGGTAGGTGTAAGGCCGCTGGTTGCTGCCTTCCTTGGCCGCCAGTTGCCATTCCAGGGTCTGGTCGGGGGCCAGGCTATGGCTGGCGCTGAGGTTGAAGCGGGTGAGGCGGCGGCTGTCGCGGTAGTCCTGGCCGTACTGGTCCTTGTCGAAACCATCGTCCTGCTGGCCCGACACCGACAGGCGCATGTCGCCGCCGTCCCAGCCGAAGCCGTGGCTGGCGTAGAAATCGTTGATGCCGTCCTGGCCACGGGTGACCTTGAGGCGCGTGCCATGGCTGTCGGCGGGGTTGCGGGTGAGGATATTGACCACGGCCATCAGCGCGTTGGCGCCATAGCTGACCGTGTTGGGGCCACGGAATACCTCGATGCGCTCGATATCCTCCATGGCCAGCGGGATGTCGCTCCAGTCGACCGTCGCCAGGCCTGCGCGGTACACCGAGCGGCCATCGATCAACACCTGCATGCGCCGGGCGTCGTTGACGTTGCTGCCATGGTAGTTGACGGTCGGCTGGTTGCCGGCGCCGTAGCCGATCATCATGCCGGGCACCAGGCGCAGCAGTTCGGGGATGTCGCGGGCACCGCTGGCGCGGATCAGCTCGCTGTCGAGCACGGTCATGCTGCCGGGCACCGCCGCCGGGGATTGTTTGAGCCGGGTGGCGGTCAGAACCTGCGGCAGGTCGGCGTTGTCGATGAACAGATCGTCGGCCATGGCCGGGCCGCCGAGCAAGGCGGTCAATAGTAGAAGACGCGGGTAGGGGGGCGTGCCAGGCAACACGGTACGACCTTGTTTCAGAGATGAAACAGGCATGTTAACCGACCGTGGGGCTTTTGCCAGTGATCTGGCTGGGATCTGATTGCCCTGTCTGTGCAATCTGCGTTGCTAGCCTTGGCGCATGGCAGGCGAGCCGTATAATGCCCTGGTCGCCACTTAACTTTTGGCTTTAACGGATTGGATATGACTGAACAGCAACCTGTTGCAGTTCTGGGCGGCGGCAGCTTCGGCACCGCCGTGGCGAACCTGCTGGCGGAAAACGGTGTACCGGTGCGCCAGTGGATGCGCGACCCGGAGCAGGCCGAGGCCATGCGCGTGAACCGCGAGAATCCACGCTACCTCAAAGGCATCCGCGTGCACGATGGGGTCGAGCCGGTCAATGACCTGCTGGCTACCTTGCAGGCCTGCGACCTGGTCTTCGTCGCCTTGCCGTCCAGCGCCTTGCGCAGCGTGCTGGCGCCGCATGCTGCGTTGTTGCGTGGCAAGGGCCTGGTCAGCCTGACCAAGGGCATCGAGGCGCAAAGCTTCAAGCTGATGAGCCAGATCCTCGAAGAAATCGCCCCCGAGGCCCGCATCGGCGTGCTGTCGGGGCCAAACCTGGCCCGCGAGATCGCCGAGCATGCACTCACCGCCACGGTGGTCGCGAGCGAAGACGAAGCGCTCTGCCAACGGGTGCAGGCCGTGCTGCATGGGCGCACCTTCCGCGTCTACGCAAGTGCCGACCGCTTCGGCGTCGAGCTGGGTGGCGCGCTGAAGAACGTCTACGCCATTATTGCCGGCATGGCCGTGGCGCTGGGCATGGGCGAGAACACCAAGAGCATGCTGATCACCCGTGCCCTGGCCGAAATGACCCGCTTTGCCGTGAGCCAGGGGGCCAACCCGATGACCTTCCTTGGCCTGGCCGGGGTCGGTGACCTGATCGTCACCTGTTCATCGCCCAAGAGCCGCAACTACCAGGTAGGTCACGCGCTGGGGCAAGGCTTGAGCCTGGAGCAGGCCGTCAATCGGCTGGGCGAAGTCGCCGAAGGGGTGAACACCCTCAAGGTGCTCAAGGCCAAGGCCCAGGAAGTGCAGGTATACATGCCGCTGGTGGCAGGCCTGCATGCCATCCTGTTCGAGGGCCGTACCTTGAACCAGGTGATCGAGCACCTGATGCGCGCCGAGCCGAAGACCGACGTCGATTTCATTTCCATCAGCGGTTTCAATTGAGCCGTCCGCGGCCCTGATAAAGCAAGGAGCGAGTCATGAACGATACACCCGAACGCGCCCAGCGCGAGTCGATCATCCTGCGGGTACTGTGGATGCTGGTGTTCCTGGTGGTCTGGCAATTGGCCGAACTGCTGCTGGGCGGCCTGGTGCTGGTGCAGTTGATCTACCGCCTGGTGTACGGCGCGCCCAGCGCCAGCCTGATGAACTTCGGTGACAGCCTTAGCCAGTACCTGGCGCAGATCGGCCGCTTCGGCAGCTTCCACAGCGACCAGAAACCTTGGCCGTTCGCCGACTGGCCAGCACCCCGTGCGCCAGAAGGCGAAGCACCGCATGCCGTGGCACCGGCGCCGCACCCGGTGCGTGACGAAGAGCCCAAGCTGTGAAACTGTGGGTGCTGCGCCACGGTGAGGCGGAGCCGCGGGCCAACACCGACGCCGAGCGGCGCCTGACCAGCCATGGCCGCGAGCAGGTGCTGCACAGTGCCGCGCGCCTGCTCGGGCAGCCGTTGCAGGCAATCATCGCCAGCCCATACGTGCGTGCCCAGCAGACGGCTGCCCTGGTGCACGACACCTTGGGTTTTGCCGAACCTGTGCGCACCGTGCCCTGGTTGACGCCGGAAAGCGACGTGCAGCAGGTAATCGGCGAAATCGAACGGCTGGGCCTGGAGCACGTGCTGCTGGTCAGCCACCAACCGCTGGTGGGGACGCTGGTCGGTGCCCTTGAACATGGTCATCTGCAGCAACCGGCGGCCATGAGTACCGCCAGCCTGGCGGAGCTGGAGGGGGACTGGCCGCTGGCCGGGCTGATGAGCTTGCGCGCACTTAACGCGCCGTCCTGATGCCTGGCAACTGGCATTATTGTCAGTTGCCGCTTCACTTGGCAGCTTGCTAGCGTTGCTCCATCGGACGGGTGGATGGCAGGGAGCGATTGATGAAAGGGCAGATGCAGGCGTTGTTACGCTCCGTGGACTTGCAGCCCACCGTGGACAAGGTGCAGGAAGGCGAGTTGCTCGACTTTGCCCAGTACAGCCTGCTGCGCGATTCGGCCGACGCCAAGCTCTATCATCTGATGGGCAAGGTGCGTGGCCATCACGGGCTGGAAGCCAACGCCAGGCAACAGGGCGAGGAAGACCTGCGTGCCCTGCAAGAGGCCTGCCTGCGGGTTTCCCACTTGCTGCAGACCAGTTGCCTGGCATTGCGCAGGCTGCAGCTCGACTACCAGGACCAGCGTCTGGCCCGCGAAGTGCTCGAGAGCCAGTTGGCCTACATGCAGGCCTGCCTGCAACGTTCACTGGTCAGTCTGGATCGCAGCAGATGACCTGATAGCCCTCGCCGATGACCTTTCCAAACATTGCCGAGCGGCCTCGCGATGCAGACAATGGGCCATCATCCCCGTCCGGACCAGGCGCCATGTCGCAGCACATCTTCTTCGCCCACGCCAATGGTTTCCCGTCTGCCACCTATGGCAAGCTGTTCGCCGCCCTGGCGCCAGACTATCAGGTCCGCCACCTGGCCCAGCATGCCCACGACCCGCGCTTCCCGGTGAACGAAAACTGGCAGAACCTGGTCGATGAGCTGCTGCACCATCTGGCGCAACAAGACGCGCCGGTTTGGGCGGTGGGCCATTCGCTGGGCGGGGTGCTGCACCTGCATGCCGCCTTGCGTTGCCCCGAGTACTACCGCGGGCTGGTCATGCTCGACTCGCCAGTGCTGACCCGCGCCGATCAATGGTTGCTGCGCACGGCCAAGCGTTTTGGCTTCATCGACCGTATCACCCCGGCAGGCCGTACCTTGGGGCGCCGCGAGGCGTTCGCCGATCGCGACAGCGCACGGGACTACTTCGCCAGCAAGCGCTTGTTCCGGCATTTTGACCCCGATTGCCTCGAAGCTTATCTGGAGCACGGCCTGGAGCCTGCCCAGGATGGCTTGCGCCTGCGTTTCGACCCGGCTACCGAGATCAGTATCTATCGCAGCATCCCCCACGCAAGCCCTGCGCCTGCCCGGCAATTGCAGGTGCCACTGGCGATGGTCCGCGGTGAGCGCAGCAACGTGATCCGCCGTCATCACGCGCTGGCGGTGCGCGGCATGGCACAGGGTGAGTACCACAGCGTGCCGGGCGGGCACATGTTCCCGCTGGAGCGCCCGACCGACACCGCCAGCTTGATCAAGGGCCTGTTCGACCGCTGGAGCCAGGCATGAGCGCGCACATGCAGGAAATCCGCTTGAGCCTGGGCCATATCGAGCTGGCTGCTCACCTGTTCGGCCCCGAGGACGGGCTGCCGGTGATCGCCCTGCACGGCTGGCTGGACAACGCCAACAGCTTCGCCCGCCTGGCGCCGCGGCTGCAGGGCCTGCGCATCGTCGCCCTGGACCTGGCCGGGCATGGTTACTCGGAGCATCGGCCCCTCGGGGCGGGTTATGCCCTGGCCGACTATGCCCACGATGTGCTGCGGGTTGCCGAGCAGTTGGGGTGGCAGCGGTTTGCCCTGCTGGGCCATTCGCTGGGGGCGATCATTTCGGTGCAACTGGCGGGCGCCTTGCCGGAGCGCATCAGCCACCTGGCGCTGATCGACGGGGTCATCCCACCCACCGGCGCCGAGCAGGACGCAGGCGAACGCCTGGGCATGGCATTGCAGGCGCAGTTGCGCCTGGACGGCAAGCGCAAGTCCGTTTACCCGGCGCTGGAGGAGGGCGTGCAGGCGCGTATGAAGGGCATGGTCGCGGTCAGTCGCGAAGCGGCCGAGCTGTTGGCCCAGCGTGGGCTGATGCCCGTGCCGGGTGGTTACAGCTGGCGCAGTGACAGCCGCCTGACCTTGCCATCCCCTACACGCCTGAGCCACGCCCAGGCCATGGCCTATGTCAGGCGGGTGAGTTGCCCAGCCTGCCTGGTGGTGGCTGCCGATGGCATGCTGGCGCGCCACACCGAGTTGCTGGAACAGCTACCCTTTGAGCAGGTGACGCTGCCCGGTGGTCATCATCTGCACCTGAACGATGAACAGGGCGCGGCCCTTGTCGCAGACTGTATCAATCGCTTCTTTGGCTTTGCTTGACTTGCACCGGACAAGTGCCGAGGCTTGGCGGGTTGAACAGGGAGACAACCATGCAAATGCCAGACACGCTGGACCATAACTTCGGTGCCAAGCACCGACTGGGCTGCCGATGAGCGCGCCCGTTACCCTCCGCACCACCTTCGCCGCCTGCCTGATGCTCGCCAGCCCGTTGCTGTGGGCCGACAACCTGCCCGTCCCCGTGGACGCCAAGGTGGTCGATCAACGCCCTGCAGTGGAGCAGGAGCGCGTCTACCCCATGGGGCCCTTGCGCAAGATCAGCGGCCGCCTGCGGGTCGATGACAAGGTCGAAAGCCGTGGCCAGGTCAGTTCGGTCACCTATGAACTGCCGGTCGAGCGCAGCGCCCGCGAAGCGTTCACCAGTGCTCGAGAAGCGCTGCAACACGACGGCGGCTACCCGCTGTTCTGGTGCCAGGGCCGTGATTGCGGCGAGGCCAGCCTGTGGGCCAACGATGTATTCGCCAATGCCCGTTTGAACGGCGGTGACGAGCAGCAAGCGTTCATTCTGTTGCGTCGCTCGGCCGAACAGGCCGACACCCTGGTCGCCCTGTACAGCGTCACCCGTGGCAACCGCCGCGCCTACCTGCATGTCGAGGAGTTCGTCGCCGCCAGCCCGCTTGGCGAGTTGCTGCCGACCGCCGGCACGGTGCTGCGCGAAATGCGCGACACCGGCAAACTCGACTACCCTGACCTGAGTACGCCGCAACCGGCCTGGGTGGCCCTGCTTGGGCGCAGCCTGAACCTGGACAGCACCCTGCGGGCCAGCCTCAGTGGCGCCAACGCCGAGGCCTGGCGCGAGGCCTTGGTCAATGCAGGCGTGCGCAGCAGCCGCCTTGAAGTCGGTACCGCAGCCACCGAAGGCCTGCACCTGGAACTGATCCGTTGAATGAGCGTCACCATGGCCAATAATGACCGCCTGCTGGTCCAGATCGTGCTGCTGGCGCTGCTCGGTGCTGCCCTGTGGGTCATGGCACCGTTTATTTCGGCGCTGCTGTGGGGCGCCATTCTGGCCTTCGCCAGCTGGCCGCTGATGCGCTTGCTGACGCGCGTGCTGGGTGGGCGCGAAACCCTGGCGGCGAGCCTGCTGACCACGGCCTGGATCCTGATCGTGGCCTTGCCGCTGGTGTGGCTGGGGTTCAACCTGGCCGACCATATCCGTGATGCCACGGCGTTTGTCCGTGACGTGCAGGTCGATGGCCTGCCCGATGCACCGGCCTGGCTCGGCAGCGTCCCCTTGGTGGGGGAGCGCATGGTCAACTGGTGGCAGTCGCTCGACCAGCAGGGCGCGGCGCTGATCGCGTCGATCAAGCCTTACCTGGGCCAGGTGGGCAACTGGTTGCTGGCACGTAGCGCACAGATCGGCAGCGGCGTGCTGGAGCTCACCCTGAGCCTGGTCTTCGTGTTCTTCTTCTACCGTGACGGCCCGCGTTTGTCGGCGTTCGTGCTGCGCCTGCTGCAGCGCTTGACGGGGGACCGCGCCGATTATTACCTGGAGCTGGTTGCCGGCACCGTGCAGCGGGTAGTCAACGGTGTGATCGGCACCGCAGCGGCCCAGGCCCTGCTGGCGCTGATCGGCTTTCTGATTGCTGGCGTGCCGGGGGCGATCGTGCTTGGCCTGGTGACCTTCATGCTCAGCCTGATCCCGATGGGGCCGCCGCTCGCGTGGATCCCGGCGACGGCCTGGCTGGTGTGGAAGGGGGATTACGGCATGGCGATCTTCCTGGGCATTTGGGGCACCTTCGTCATCAGCGGCGTGGACAACGTGCTCAAGCCCTACCTGATCAGCCGAGGGGGCAATCTGCCGCTGGTGATCGTGCTGCTCGGGGTGTTCGGCGGGTTGATCGCCTTTGGCTTCATTGGCCTGTTCATCGGGCCGACCTTGCTGGCGGTAGGGTACAGCCTGCTGCTGGACTGGAGCCGCAACGCCGAGCAGCAGACGCCGTAGGCGCGGCCTTGCGAGGGGCCGCGCCTGCAGCAGTTGCTAGTACTTCCACGTCACCGAAGCCGTCAGATTGCGTGGTGCGCCAAAGTTGGTGGACCCCGCCGACTGGTACAGCGACAACAGGTATTTCCTGTCGAAGACGTTGTTCAGATTCAGCGAAGCGCTCCAGTTTTCGTCAAACGTGTAGCTGCCCATCAGGTCGACCAGGGCGTAGGCGCTTTGCCGAACGCGGCTGTTACCATCGGCCTCGGTCGCGCTTTGCCACTGCACCCGGCTACCTACGCGCGCTTGCGGCATGCCGGGCAGGCGGTAGGTGACACTGCCGCGCAGCGTGTGGCTTGGCACGTATCGACGGGTTTTCTCGCCGTCGTCATCCTCGATGTGCACGTAGGTGTAGCCTGCGGCCAGTTCCACACCTGGCATCGCCTCACCGGAAGCTTCCAGCTCCACACCCCGGCTGTTGTTGTCTTCGCCACGGTAAGCGTACTGGCCGTTGATGATCTCGCCAGTGGTCACCGCCACGTTTTGCTGCTCGGTCTTGAACACTGCTGCAGTGACGGTGAGCCGATGATCGAGCAGGCTGCCCTTCACGCCCACTTCAGTGCTTTTGCCTTCCAGCGGTTCGATCACGCCCCCGGCCGAGCTGCGCAGGTACTGCGGTTTGAAGATCTCGGCCCAGCTTGCATAAAGGCTCCACTGATCATTCAAGTCGTAGACCAGCCCGGTATAGGGCGTCACCTTGCCGTGCACCCGGGTGTCGTGCGCCGCACCATAGCCCATGCCCTCACCGTCGGCGCTGAGCATACGGGCACCGGCGATCCAGTGCAGGTCGTCGGTCAGGCTGAAGCGCGCGCCGGCATACAGGCTTTTCTGGCGGTCGGTGAAATGCTGGGTATTGAGCTCATCGGTGTACGTCAAAGGTGGTTTTACGACTGCCCCGGCAAGTGCGTCGGCAAGGCTGACGATCTCATTGCCGGAGGCGTTGCGGTAGTAGCCGCGCTCATCGTGGCGGCTGCGGCCATAGTTGGCGCCCAAGGTCAGTTCATGCTGGCGACCCAGCAGCGCGAAAGGCCCAGACAACTGTGCTTCGCCGGTGAGCTGATGCTCGGTGCTGGTGGTTCGGTTGATGTAGGCAAACACATCGTCGGCGGTGGCGGGGATGGCATAGAGCATCTGGGTGTCCTGATGCTGATTGGTCCCGGTCACGGTGACCTTGCCTTTCCACCCCGCGCCAAAGTCGTGCGCCAGCTCGGCAAACGCCCGTTGTGTGTGGATGTTCCAGTAGGTCCAGGGTTGGCCGATGCTGGCGCTGCGGCTGCTGTAGTGGATGGGATTGCCCGCGTAGTCGGCCATCGGCAGGGCACCCCAGGTGCTGCCGTTGGAATCGCTCTTCTGTTCGGAAAACCCGACGGTCAGGGTGTCGGCGTCTGACAGGTCGAAGGCCAGCAGGCCTGCTGTTACATTGATTTCGTGGCTGTAGCGATCAAGGTACGAATTGCCCTTGTCATGGGCGTAGATGAAGCGCCCGCGCACCTTGCCGCTGTCACTCAGCGGGCCGCTGACATCGACGTCCACCCGGCGGTTGTCCCATGACCCGACACTGGTGTTGAGCCTGGCCTGGAAGCTGTCGGTCGGGCGCTTGCGCACGAAGTTGACCGTGGCAGACGGGTTACCTGCGCCGCTCATCAGGCCGTTGGCGCCATGCAGTACATCGATCTGCTCGAATTCGGCCAAGTCCTGGTCACCCAGTAGCACACCGGATGAGAAGGGCATGCCCATGCCGTCGTACTCGAAGTTGTCGATGGTGAAACCGCGCGAGGTGAAGGCGGTGCGGTCGGTCTCGAACTGTTCGACAGTGACCGTGGGGGCGTTGCGCAGTGCATCTTTCACACTGTTGAGCTTGAAATCGTCAATCTGCTCGCGGGTAACGGTCGACACCGCCTGTGGGGTTTCCCGGTTGCTCAGGCCCAGGCGCGTGGTGCTGGAGGCGGGTTTGCCCTGATAGCCAGGGCGCTGTTCATCAGCCTGGGCCAGTTGATAATGGACCTGGGTGGGCGCCAGCAGCACTTCGTTGCCCTGGCTCTGCGTCTCGCTGGGCACCAGGTAGAGCGTCGCCGCGTCGGTGCGGGCGAAGTTGTAGCCACTGCCTTGCAGCAACCTGGCCAGGCCCTCTTCGGCCGAGAAACGGCCTACCACGGCGGGGCTGCGCAGGGTTGCATCGACGTTGCCGTCGAGCAGCACGTTCTGCCCGGATTGTTGGCTGAACACCAGCAACGCCTGGCGTAACGGCTGTGCCGGGATGTTCAGTGACAGTTGCTGCATCGACCTCGCAGGGGCCTGCCCAGGTGCGGCCTGCGCCTGGAGGTTACCGACCAGCAACGTGCAGGCCAGTGCTGCGCCCAGTGCCTTGCGCTGCCAGTGTGGATGAAGTGTGGTGTGCAGTTTGTGTCGGTTGGCCATTCAGGCGTGCCCCATGCAGTACGGATATGCGAATAAATCTCAGTGCCGTTAAGACGCATGGGGCATCGGAATGTCTGATGGCGCTTTGAAATTTTTCAGGCGGGGTAGATCAGCGTGACCAGGTCGGTGTAGCGCGTGGTGCGTACGGCAAGGGCCCGGGACAGCACATCGAGCATCTGGTCGGGGTGGTCGAGGTTGAGAATCAGGCTCACGCGTCGGGCGGCCAGTTGCTTGTCCATGATGAAAATCCGGCCCTTGCGCCAACGCTGCAGTGCATCGACCACGGTCAGCAGTGGCTCATTGAAGAACACCAGCCGGCCATTGCGCCAGGCTAGCATCTGCGCCAGCTCCGCACGCTGTATGTCACCCGTCGCACGGGCGCTGAAACTGAGCGAAAGGCCTTCTTCCAGCTCTGTCTGCTGCCCGGCCGTCAGCACTTGCACACGCCCTTGGCTAACCGCCACCAGCCCCGCGTCGTTTTCGCACGACACGCAAAACTCGCCTTCACGGGTGTGCAGTCGCCCAGCTTGGGTGTTGATACTGAACTCACCCGCAGCGCTCGGCCTAACCCTGAAAAACGCTTGGCCGTGAAGCAGCTCGACTGCCCGGCGGGTCGCTGAAAAGTCCAGGTTCATCGCCGTGTGGCCGGCCATTTCGACCGTCGAGCCGTCGGGCAGGTACGCGATGCGGCGTTCGCCCACGGCGGTGCGCAGGTCGGCGAACGGTGAGTCCATGCCGTTCAGCCACAACGTGCCGGCGCCTGCAGTCACTGCAGCAGCACTGGCGGCCAGCCCCAGGCCGACGAAGCGGCGCCTGGACAGGCGTGACGGGGCCGCAGGGGCAGCGCGTTGGGGTTGCAGCAGCAGCGCCGAAGCGGCCCACAGGTTTTCAAGTTCGGCATAGGCCTGGGCATGGCGAACATCAGCGGCCATCCACGCCGACCATGCCGCCCGTTGCTCAGGTGTGGGCGCACCGCCGTGGAACAGCGCAAACCAGGCGTTGGCCTGGTGGCTGATGTCATCGGCAGCGGTGTGATCCATCGGCTCCGGCTTCACTGGGACATGCCCTGTTTCAACAATTCCAGTGCCTTCACCATACGGCTGTACGCCGTCTTGGGGGAGATGCCAAGCCGTGTACCGATGTCGGCATAGGTCATGCCTTCGACCCGTACCATCAGGAACACCTCGCGGCACGGTGCAGGCATGTTCTGGATCACGGTGTTCAGCGCGGCCAGTTGCTGATTGGCAATGGCGGCCTGTTCCAGCGTTGCGCTCGGCTGGGCCGTCGCGTGCGCTTCCTGCGAGTCGAGCGGCTCGCTCTTGCGGTGTTGCTGACGGCGGGTGTGGTCGATGAACAGGTTGCGTGCGCTGGAAAACAGGTAAGCGCGAAAGTTCTCGATGCGGCTGCGGCCCATCTGCTCGGAAAGCCGTATGAATGCGTCCTGGGTCAGGTCGGCGGCGGTTTCCTTGCAACGCAGGCGGCGGTCCAGGTACTCCTGAATCTCCTCGCGATGGGCGAGGTAGAGTGCCTTGAGATCTGAACCGGACATGGGGCCACCTTAGCGGGCGTGTGAACGAGGGCGGCAAAATAGCACAAATGAGAATTGTTTTGATTGGTGTTTTTCGCGCGTCACCTCGCGTTTTTACGCATTCTTTATGCCTTACCTCACCCCTCGATCTCGCCCCTTTACGCCCCTCCCTCGGACAATTCCCTCAAAGCGGCCCAAGCCGCACCACGGGGAGCTTCACACATGAACATGCTCGACGGGCTGTCACTGCTGCTGGCAGTGGCATTGGCTATTTACCTGCTGGTGGCGCTGCTGCGCGCCGATCGCAGTTAGGGAGTGGCCATGCACAGTTACGACTTTGCCTTGTTACTGGCGTTTTTCGTCATCGTGCTGCTGCCGGCACCTTGGCTCGGGCGGTTCTATTACAAGGTGATGGAAGGCCAGCGCACCTGGCTGTCACCGGTATTGGGCCCGGTGGAGCAGGGCTGCTATCGGTTGGCGGGCGTTCACGCCGACCAGGAGCAGAACTGGAAGCAATACACCCTGGCCTTGCTGGCCTTCAACCTGGTCGGGTTCCTGCTGCTGTTTGCCGTGCTGTTGCTGCAGGGGTATCTGCCGCTCAACCCACAGCACCTTCCCGGCCAGGAATGGTCGCTGGCGTTCAACACCGCCGTGAGCTTCGTTACCAACACCAACTGGCAGGGCTACAGCGGCGAGGCGTCGGTCAGCTACCTGAGCCAGATGCTCGGCCTGACTGTGCAGAACTTCGTCAGCGCCGCCACTGGCCTGGCGGTACTCGTGGCCCTGTGCCGCGGCATTGCCCGTCGTTCGACCGCCACCCTGGGCAATTTCTGGGTCGACATGACCCGTGCCACCCTCTACGGCCTGCTACCGCTGTGCCTGGTGCTGGCGCTACTGCTGGTCTGGCAGGGCGTGCCGCAGACTTTTGCCGACTACGCTCATGCGCTGACCTTGCAAGGCAGCGAGCAGACCATTCCGCTTGGCCCGGCGGCCAGCCAGATTGCGATCAAGCAACTGGGCACCAACGGTGGTGGCTTCTTCGGCGTCAACTCGGCGCACCCGTTCGAAAACCCCAGTGCCTGGAGCAACCTGTTCGAGGTGGCCTCGATCATCCTCATCCCGGTGGCGCTGGTGTTCACCTTCGGCCACTACGTGAAGGACCTGCGCCAGAGCCGGGCGATTCTGGCCTGCATGCTGAGCCTGTTCCTCATCGGTGGGGCTACCGCGTTGTGGTCCGAACACCAGCCCAACCTGGCACTTGAAAGCCCACAGGTTCAACAGAGCGCGCCCATGGAGGGCAAGGAAAGCCGCTTCGGCACCACCGGCTCGGTGTTGTGGACGGTGACCACCACCGCTGCCTCCAATGGCTCGGTCAATGCCATGCACGACAGCCTCAACCCGCTGACCGGCATGGTCGCGATGGTCAACATGATGGTGGGTGAGGTGATCTTCGGCGGTGTGGGCGCGGGGCTCTACGGCATGCTGTTGTTCGTGCTGATCGCCGTGTTCCTGGCCGGCCTGATGATAGGCCGCACGCCGGAGTACCTGGGCAAGAAGCTGCAGGCGCGTGAAGTGCAGTTGCTGGTGGCGACCTTGCTGGTGATGCCGGTTGGCGTGCTGGTGCTGGGCGCCATCGCCGCCAGCCTGCCGGGCCCGGCGGCTGCGGTGAGCAACCCGGGTGCCCATGGCTTCAGCCAACTGCTGTACGCCTACACCTCCGGCACCGCCAATAACGGCTCGGCGTTTGCCGGTTTCGGTGCCAACACGGTGTACCACAACCTGATGATCGGCCTGGCCATGCTCATCGGCCGCTTCGGTTACATCCTGCCGATACTGGCCCTGGCCGGCAGCCTGGCGGCGAAAAAGAGTGCGCCCCAAGGGCTGAACAGCTTCCCCACCCACGGACCGCTGTTCACCGGCCTGCTGCTGGTGACCATCCTGCTGGTGGGGGGCCTGACCTTCCTGCCGACCTTGGCCCTTGGGCCGATTGCCGAACACCTGAGCCTGGGCTTCTGAGGAGCCGACCATGAACATGCCCATTGCTGATGTAAAAGCCCCTCGCAACGCCAAGGACCAGACCCGCTTCGCCGCGCTCTGGCGCCCGGCCCTGGTCCAGGCCTTCGTCAAGTTGGACCCGCGCCAGCTCAAGCGCTCACCGGTCATGCTGGTGGTTGCCCTGACTGCGGTGCTCACCACCGTGCTGTGCATTGCCCCTGGCAGTGGCGTGAGCACGGCTGTTGCGGTGCAGATCGCCTTGTGGCTGTGGTTCACCGTGTTGTTCGCCAACTTCGCCGAAGCCCTGGCCGAAGGCCGAGGCAAGGCCCGCGCCGACAGCCTCAAGGCGGGGAGCCAGGGGCTCACCGCCCAGCGTCGCGACAGCGCGGGTGTATTCCAGACGGTCGCCGCCACCGCGTTGCGCAAGGACGACGTGGTCAAGGTGGTCGCCGGTGAACTGATCCCCGGCGACGGCGAAGTGCTCGAAGGCATCGCCGCCGTCAACGAGGCGGCCATCACCGGCGAGTCTGCCCCGGTAATTCGCGAGTCCGGCGGCGACCGCTCGGCGGTGACCGGCAACACGCGGCTGGTGTCCGACTGGCTGCTGATCCGCATCACCAGCAACCCGGGCGAATCGACCCTGGACCGCATGATCGCCTTGGTCGAGGGGGCCAAGCGGCAGAAGACGCCTAACGAGATTGCCCTGGATATCCTGCTGATTGGCCTGACCCTGATCTTCCTGGTCGTGGTGGTGACCTTGCAGCCGTTCGCCCACTTTGCCGGCGGTAGCCTGCCGTTGATCTTCCTCGCCGCGCTGCTGGTGACGTTGATCCCCACCACCATTGGCGGCCTGCTGTCGGCCATCGGCATTGCCGGCATGGACCGCCTGGTCCGGCTCAATGTCATCGCCCGCTCCGGCCGCGCGGTGGAAGCCGCTGGCGACGTGCATACACTGATGCTCGACAAGACCGGCACCATCACCTTCGGCAACCGCCGTTGCAGTGCCCTGCATGCTGCCACCGGGGTAACCGCCAAGGAGCTGGGCGAGGGCGCCTTGCTCGCTTCGCTGGCCGATGACACCGCCGAAGGCAAGTCGATCGTCGAGTACCTGCGTCAGTTGCACGACTTTGTCGAACCGGTCGCCGGGCAGTTCGAAGCCATTGCCTTCAGCGCCGAGACGCGCCTGTCAGGTATCGACTTCCAGCAGCATCGCTACCGCAAGGGCGCGGTCGATGCGGTGCTGGCCTTTGTCGGCATGCAGCGCCTGGAAATGCCCGCCGCGCTGGCCCGCGAGGTCGAGCGGATTGCCCAGAGTGGCGGCACACCGCTGCTGGTGTGTGTCGACAAACGCCTGCTTGGGGTAATCCACCTCAAGGACGTGGTCAAACCGGGTATTCGCGAGCGCTTTGCCGAGCTGCGCAAGCTGGGCATCCGCACCGTGATGGTGACCGGTGACAACCCGCTGACCGCCGCTGCCATTGCCGCCGAGGCGGGGGTCGACGACGTGCTGGCCGAGGCCACCCCAGAGAAGAAACTGGCGCGGATCCGCCAGGAGCAGAACGACGGCCGCCTGGTCGCCATGTGCGGCGACGGCGCCAACGACGCCCCGGCGCTGGCCCAGGCCGACGTCGGCATGGCCATGAACGATGGCACCCAGGCGGCCCGCGAGGCGGCCAACATGGTCGACCTGGACAGCGACCCGACCAAGTTGCTGGATGTGGTTCAGGTCGGCAAGGAACTGCTGGTGACCCGCGGCGCCTTGACCACCTTCTCGATTGCCAACGACGTGGCCAAGTACTTCGCCATCCTGCCGGCCTTGTTCGCCGCCATCTACCCGCAGCTGGGCGTGCTCAACCTGATGCACCTGGCCAGCCCGCAGAGCGCGATCCTGTCGGCGATCGTGTTCAACGCGCTGATCATCATCGCGCTGATTCCGTTGGCCTTGCGCGGTGTGCGGGTGCAGGCGGCGAGCGCGGCCCACCTGTTGCGGCGCAACCTGCTGATCTACGGCCTGGGCGGCATCATCGTGCCGTTTGCCGGGATCAAGCTGATCGACATGCTGCTCAATGCCCTGCACCTGGTCTGAGGAGGCCGCCATGAACGCTTATGTACGCCCGGCCCTGAGCCTGGCCTTGCTGATGACGTTGCTCACTGGCGCACTGTATCCGTTGGCGGTGACCGGTATCGCCCAGGTCGCCTTCCCTGAACAGGCCAACGGCAGCCTGGTGCGCGACGCCCAGGGCCATGTGCGCGGTTCGGCCCTGATCGCCCAGGATTTCCAAGGCGATGGCTGGTTCCATTCGCGGCCTTCGGCAGGGGCCTATGCCACGGTTGCCAGCAGTGCCAGCAACCTGTCGCCGAGCAATCCGGCCTTGGCCGAGCGGGTGGCCAGTGATGCTGGCGCGCTGTATCGAACGCAACAAGGCCCGGTGCCTCAAGCCTTGCTGACGACCTCGGGCAGCGGCCTGGACCCGCATTTGCCGCCGCAGGCCGTGGCCTACCAGATTCCGCGTGTGGCTGCGGCCCGCAAGGTGCCGGAGGAGCGCTTGCAAGCCTTGCTTGAAGAGGCCACCCTCCACCCATTGATCGGGCCGCCTGTGGTCAACGTCCTGGCACTGAACCAGGCCTTGGAGACGTTGGGGCATTGAGACGGGGGCCTGCAACGCAGGCCCAACGATCGCCGCATTATTGAAGGATGACACATGAGTGATTCCGCCCGCGCAGACGCGCTGTTGGCCAACCTGCCGCGCGCTGGGCGCGGCAGGCTAAAGGTGTTTCTCGGCGCCGCACCCGGGGTGGGCAAGACCTACGCCATGCTGCAAGCCGCCCACACCCAGCAACGCCAGGGCGTGCAGGTGCTGGCCGGGGTGGTCGAGACCCACGGCCGCGCCGAAACCGAAGCGCTGCTCGGCGGCATGCCCCAGCAGCCGCTGCTGCGCAGCGATTACCGCGGCGTCACGCTTGAGGAAATGGACCTGGACGGCCTGCTCAGCGCGGCGCCAGCCCTGGCCCTGGTCGATGAGCTGGCGCACACCAACGCACCCGGCAGCCGCCATGCCAAGCGCTGGCAGGACGTGCAGGAACTGCTCGCCGCCGGCATCGACGTCTACACCACAGTCAACGTGCAACACCTGGAGAGCCTCAACGACAAGGTCCGCGACATCACCGGCGTGCAGGTGCGTGAAACCCTGCCGGACTGGGTGCTGCAGGAAGCTTTCGAACTGGTGCTGATCGACCTGCCGCCCCGCGAACTGCTCGAGCGCCTGCGAGAAGGCAAGGTGTACGTGCCGGAGCAGGCGCGGGCGGCCATCGATGCGTATTTCTCGCAGACCAACCTGACCGCCCTGCGCGAACTGGCCATGCAGACGGCCGCCGCCCAGGTCGATGCCGACCTGGCCCACGGCTATCGCCAGCGCGGCCAGGAAGCTCCTGCCTTGCGCGGGCGGCTGTTGGTCGGCGTCGATGGCGACGACCAGGCCGAACGCCTGGTGCGCCATGCCAGCCGGGTGGCTCAGCGCCGTCACTTGCCCTGGAGCCTGGTACACGTGGACAACGGTCGCCTGCGTGACGAGGCGGCGCGTCAGCGCTTGCAGGCTGCGCAGCAACTGGCCGAGCGCCTGGGGGGCGAAGTGGTGCTGTTGCGGGCCGGCGAAGTGGCGCGCACGTTGATTCAGCATGCGCTCGAACGCCGGGCCAGCCTGGTGCTGGTGGGGCAGTCGCGCGATCGCCTGCGTCGGCGCCTGTTGGGGGCGGGGGTTGCGGCGCGGCTGTTGCGCGAAAGCCATGGGCTGGAAATCAACGTGCTCGACCGCGATGCCCAGCCGCAACCGGCCCGCTCGGCGGTCAAGCGTGTGTGGGTGTGGCGGCATTATCTGCTGGCCCTGCTGGCCACCGTCATGGCGGCCGGCCTGGCCTGGGCGGTGTCGAGCGTGCTGGCGCTGCCCAATATCTCCTTGGTGTTTCTTGCTGCGGTGTTGCTGGTGGCGGTGCGCAGCAGCCTGGGGCCGGCGCTGGCGTGTGCGGCGTTGTCGTTCCTGACGTACGATTTCTTGTTCATCCCGCCGAATTTCTCCTTCAGCATCCAGCGCGAAGAAGACGTACTGACCCTGGTGTTCTTCCTGCTCATGGCCGCCCTCACGGGTAACCTGGCGGCCCGTCAGCGCCGCCAGTTGCAGGCACTGCGCGAAACCCAGGCGCAGACCAGCCAACTGCTCGACCTGTCGCGTCGGCTGACCGTTGCCACCGACCGCCAGGCAGTGTTCAACGCCGCCGGCCAGCACCTGGACGGCTGGCAGGACCTGCACGTGTGCTTGCTCGAACGTGATGCCGAGGGCCTGTTGCGCGTGGCCAGTGGCGAAGCCCACGCGCTGAGCGACAACGAACGGGCCGCTGCCGACTGGGCCTGGCAACACGGTCAGGCGGCCGGCCAAGGCAGCGATACCTTGCCCAATGGCCGCTGGTGGTGGTGGCCCTTGGCGGTGGAGGAGCAGCCGCTGGCCCTGCTCGGCGTGCGCTCGCGCACTGGCGACCCGCTCAGTGACCCGCGCCGGCGCCTGCTCACGGCCCTGGGCCAGCC
The DNA here is from genome assembly GCF_051123555.1 of Pseudomonas sp. NFX1. Classification (NCBI taxonomy): domain Bacteria; kingdom Pseudomonadati; phylum Pseudomonadota; class Gammaproteobacteria; order Pseudomonadales; family Pseudomonadaceae; genus Pseudomonas; species Pseudomonas sp. NFX1. The sequence goes on from NZ_CP169366.1 coordinate 572,236, forward strand.
GCTGGCCCAGGCGCTGGCCCGCGCGCGGCTGGCCGAACAGCTGGAGGCCGCGCGCCTGCACGGCGAAACCGAACAACTGCGCAGCGCCTTGCTCGCGTCGGTGTCCCACGACCTGCGTACGCCGCTGACCGCCATGCGCGGCAGTATCGACAGCTTGCTGGCGCTGGGCGAGGCGATCCCCGAACAAGACCGGCGCGAACTGCTGGAAGGCACGCGCGACGAGGCCGAGCGCCTGGACCGCTACATCCAGAACCTGCTCGACATGACCCGCCTGGGCCACGGCGGCCTCAAGCTTGCCCGTGACTGGGTAGCCCCCGCAGACATCGTTGGCAGCGCGCTCAACCGCCTGCGCGTGGTGTTGGCGCCATTGCGCGTGCACACCTTGGTGCCGGCCGAGTTGCCGTTGCTGTTTGTCCATGCGGCATTGATCGAGCAGGCGCTGGTCAATGTGCTGGAGAACGCCGCACGCTTCTCGCCGGCCAACGGTCGGCTGGAGCTGCAGGTGTCGGTGATGGACGCACAATTGCACATGGCCGTGCGCGACCAGGGCCCCGGCATTCCCCTGGCGGAGCGGGAGAAGATCTTCGACATGTTCTACACCGCCGCCCGTGGTGATCGAGGCGGGCAGGGCACCGGCCTGGGCCTGGCCATCTGCCAGGGCATGATTGGCGCCCATGGCGGGCAGATTTTGGTGGGTGACGGCATCGATGGCCAGGGCACCGGCATCACTCTATGCTTGCCGCTGCCCCCTCAACCCGAAGCTGAAAGCGAAACCCCATGAGCCAGCCCGCCACCCTTTTGGTCATCGACGACGAGCCGCAGATCCGCAAGTTCTTGCGTATCAGCCTGATGTCCCAAGGCTACAAGGTGCTCGAGGCTGCCACCGGCGGCGAGGGCCTGGCGCAAGCCGCCTTGGGCAAGCCTGACCTGGTGGTGCTCGACCTCGGCCTGCCGGACATGGACGGCCAGCAGGTGCTGCGTGAGTTGCGCGAATGGAGCGCGGTGCCGGTGCTGGTGCTGTCGGTGCGTGCCAGCGAGGTGCAGAAGGTCGATGCACTGGACGGCGGGGCCAATGACTATGTGACCAAACCGTTTGGCATTCAGGAGTTTCTGGCGCGGGTGCGTGCCCTGTTGCGCCAGGTGCCGCAGGCCGGTGGCGGTGAGGTGGCCGCCAGTTTCGGGCCGTTGACCGTGGACTTCGCCTTCCGCCGGGTGACCCTGGAGGGCGTGGAGGTCGCGTTGACGCGCAAGGAGTATGCGCTGTTGGCCCAGTTGGCCGCGCACCCGGGCCGGGTGATTACTCAGCAGCAGTTGCTCAAGGACATCTGGGGGCCGACCCATGTCGACGATACCCACTACCTGCGCATCGTGGTCGGGCATCTGCGCCAGAAGCTTGGGGATGACCCAATGGCGCCGCGGTTCATCATCACCGAGGCGGGGGTAGGCTACAGGCTGGTAGCGCCAGGCTCGTGAGCGGACGGGGTGGCATCAGGCCCTGGGCGGCTCTTTTTCGAACAGCTGGCGCATGACCTCCAGATAGCGCCGCGCGCCCAGGCCCAAGGGCCGCGGTTTGACCCAGATGATGTCGACCCACAAGCGTAACCGGCTGGCCATGTTGTCGAAGCGCACCTCGGCCAATGCGCCCGAGGCAATCAACGGCTCAACCAGCGGCTGCGGCAGGTAGGCCCAACCCAGGCCGGATTGCACCAGGTCCAGCGTCGCCAGGTAGCTGTCGGTCAGCCAGATCCGCCGCGACAGCACCATGCGCGGGTCGGAGCCGGTGGCTTTGCCGGAGGCCACGATGATTTGCCGTTGCTCGGCGAACGCCTCTTCCGGCAGCGGCGTGCCGTTGTTGCGCCCGGCGGGGTGGCGCGGTGAAGCAACGGCTACCAGCAGTTGGCTGCCGGCTTCAAGAAACGACTCGCGCTCATCGATCCCGGGCCGTTCGAATACCAGGGCCAACTGCACGCTGCCATCGTGCAGCAAACGAATGGCCTCGGCTTGGGTGGCCGAACGTACTTCGATCTCAAGGCTGGGGAATTCCTGCGCGAGGGTTTCCAGGGGCTGGCTCCAGCGGCCGGTCTGCAGCTCAGGCGCCATGGCGATGGTCAGGCGTTTTTCCAGCCCCTTGTGCAGTTGCAGCGCCTGGGCGTCCAGCAAGTTGAGCTGGCAGATCACCTGCCTGGCCTGCGGTTCGAGCGCCAGTGCTGCGCTGGTCGGCAAGGCTTTGCGTGTGGCGCGGTCGAACAGGGCCAGGTCCAGTTCTGCTTCCAGCTGGGCGATGGCCATGCTCACGGCCGAAGGCACGCGCCCCAGCTTGCGTGCGGCTGCAGAAAACGACCCTGCCTCCAGTACCGCCAGAAAGACTGCAAGAGAGTCGCTGGTAAAGGCCATTGTCAGAACCCCTCCTAGGCGGGCTACAGGTCCTCCGACAGGATACGGTCCACGCTGTCGACAAAGTAGTCCACGCTCGCCTGGGTGGTGCACATCGGCGGTTTGATCTTGAGGATGTTCAGGTAGTCGCCGGTCGGTTGCATGAAGATGCCCAGCTCGCGCAGGCGATCGCACAGCAGCAGGGTCTCCTCGGTCGCCGGCTCCAGCGTCTGCCGGTCGCGTACCAGCTCCAGGCCCAGGTAGAAGCCCGAGCCATGCGCTGCGCCGGCGAGCGGGTGCCTGTCGACCAATGCCTGCAAGCGTGCCTTGAAATAGCGCCCGGTGTCGCGGGCGTTGTCCCACAGCCCTTCCTCCTGCATCACGTCCAGCACCGCCATGCCGATGCGGCAACTGACCGGGCTACCCCCCGCCGACGAGAAGAAGTAGCCCTGCGCCTCCAGCGCCTCGGCTATCTCACGCCGGGTGATCACCACGCCCAGCGGCTGGCCGTTGCCCATGCCTTTGGCCATGGTGATGATGTCGGGCACCACGCCTTGTTCCTCGAAGCCCCAGAAGTACTCGCCCAACCGGCCATAACCGACCTGCACTTCGTCGGCGATGCACACGCCGCCCCGGGCGCGCACCTTGGCATAGGCGTCGGCAAGGTAGCCCGCGGGTAGCGAGATGCCGCCGGCGTTGCCGTACACCGGTTCGCAAATGATGCCAGCCAGCTGACGGCCACGGCCATCGAGGTCGGCGAGCTTGGCATCGACGTCACGCAGGTAGTCGGCGGCGCTGTCGGCACCGCGAAAACGCCCACGGAAGGTGTTCGGCGCCTCGACCGGGTGCACCCAGTCTGGCCGGGTCTCCAGTGCCTGCGGGTTATCGGCGATGGACGTGGAAATGGCGTCGGTGGCCACCGACCAGCCGTGGTAGGCCTCCAGCACGCTGAGCAGGTCGCGCCCGCCGCTGTAGGCCCAGGCCAGGCGGATGGCCAGGTCGTTGGCCTCGGTGCCGCTGTTGACCAGAAACACCCGGTCGAAGCCTTCCGGCGCCAGTTCGAGCAAGCGTTCGGAGAACTCAGCGATGGCGGCGTAATGGAAGCGCGAGTTGGTGTTGAGCAACGACCACTGCCGCGCCGACTCGGCCACCATGCGTGGGTGGCCATGGCCAAGCACGGCAACGTTGTTGAGCATGTCCAGGTACGAACGGCCCTGCATGTCGATCAGGTAATTGCGCCAGCCGCGTTCGACATGCGGCGGTTGCGCGTAGTAGTGCTTCTGCGAGCGGGCGAAGCTTGCGTCGCGGCGTGCCAGCAGCGCCTGCGCGTCGGGCAGCGCTTCGGCGTCGCAGTCAACGCCCAGCAGCGCGGCAGGCGACGGGCATAGCGCCAACCAGGCTGCGGCCTGGGAGGGCGTGGCGAAGAAGGGAGGGCGGGTAGTGTTATCCAGGCACAGCTGTACGCTGAGCACGCCATGGCTGCTGCCCAGTGGTTGACCTTTTGCCATGGCTTGGCCATTCACCGGGGCATCTTCCAGCCCCGTTAGCCACAAGGCCCACTGCGGCGTGTGCAGGCAGCCGCGGCCATCGCCGTGACGCTGCCAAGTGCCGGCCTCTGGTGCCTGCAGCAGGGTGCCGTTCGGCACCTGCAACTCCACACCCAGCGCGCAGGTGGCAGGTTCTTCGGGGCGGTCGATATGGGTTTGTGACAGGCGATACTGGCCATGCAGCGTGCTCGCCGGGGTCGGTTGTGCGGCCAGCAGGTGCTGATCGAAGCCTGGCTGCTCCCAGTTGCCCGCTTCGCAGTGCGGGCTGAGCACGCCCAGGTCGAGGCGTGCGACCGGCTGGCCGACCAGTTCGGGCAACAGCGGCGCACAACCCGCCAGCTCGGGCTTGCCGGGTTGAAGATCGGCCGCCTGCAGGATGGCCGCCTCCATCAACGCGAAAGGCACGGCGGTAGCGGTGTCGAAGATTTCCCATTCATGCGCGATGTTGTTGCGGATGTACTGGTTGCCCGGCTCTACGGCGAGCTGTTGCTCGCTGCTCAGTACCAGTACCGCGGCGCGGTTGAGTACCAATGGCCACAGGGCTCGCAGTTCGGCTTCGTTCAGCGGGTTGAGCGCCTGATAGGCACGTACCGCCGGCAGAATGCGCAGCGGGTCGCCTTCGGCATGGTGCAGCAGCGCAGCGCAGGTCACTGACAGGTCGGCGATGCGCCAGGTGCGCAGCAGGTCGCCGAAGTCGATCACGCCCTGCAACTGCCACTGGCGCTCGCCATCGCGGGCCCACACAGCGTTGTCGTCGGTCACGTCCAGGTGCACGGCCTGGCAGGGCAGTTGGTCGGCCAGCGGCGCCAGGTGCGCAGCGGCCAGCTGGGTGGCTTGCTCGACACGGGCGCGGTGGCCTGCGTCCTGTAGCACTGGCAGCAGGTGTTGGATCAGTGCCTGGGCGTGCTGCGGGTCCCACTGCAGGGTGCGGCTCAGGCCTGGGTGGTCAAAGTCGGCCAGGGCTTTGTCCAGCCGAGCGCAGAGCTTGCCCAGTTCGGCCATCAGGCGTGGCGGCATGTGTTTGAGGCGGGTCAGCGGCTGGCCGTCGATGTAGTCGAGCAGGCGTACGCGCAGTGGTTGGCCGGCGATGTCCAGTGCCAGCAGCGCTTGGCCGGTTTGTGCGGGGCGTACTGCGGGTACGGGCAAGCCCTGTTCACGCAGGTAGGCCAAGGCGGCGTGCTGGGCTTCCAGTTCGACCTGGGCGTAGCTGCCGTGGCAGGCCTTGAGCACGAAACGGCCTTGTGGGGAATCCAGGCGGAAGTTCAGGTCCTGCTGGCTGCCCAGCGACGTCAGGTTGCCAGCCAGGTTGTAATGCGTCTGCAGCAAGGCGTGCGCCTGGGCTTCGCTTAGCGAAGGGCTGGGCAGGGCGGAGCGCTGGATCAGGGTGGCCAGGGCAGGGGCGGCTGGGTTTTGGCTGGGCATTGGGGCTACCGTTGGTGCTGGGAGGCGGTAGGGACTTTATGCCCGTTTTGGTTGATGATGGAAGACGATTGTTGTCAGAATTTTTGATGATGAGGAGCATGTCGTTAGATTTGCAGCGCCTATGAGATCGAGCGCCGCGCGGGCGGCGCTCGATCTCATAGGCGCTGCAAATCTAACGACATGCCCTTGTAGCCTTCACCTCACCTCAAAAGCTGGCCTTCACCGACACCATGAAATTACGCGGTTCCCCATAGTAGTTGCCAAAGGTCTCTGTCCCGATGCTGGCGTAATAGCGCTTGTCGAACAGGTTGTTGCCGTTAAGCGCCACCGACCAGGTCTCATCGATCCGATACCCGATCCGCCCGTTCCACACCGCATACCCCGCCTGGCTGATCTTCTCGCCACTGGCCGGCGAAAGCCGGAAGTTGTCACTTTGCGCATTCACCCCGGCGCCAATGCTGACCCGCTCCAACGCACCCCCCAAGGTGTACTCACCCCACAAGCGCAACACATGGCGAGGCACATAGCTGTTGAACGCCGCGCCATTCAAACTGCTGTCGATATCATCTAGCGTCTTGGTCTGGGTATAGGTGTACCCCGCCAGCAACTGCAGCCGCTCGATCACTTCACCGCTGAGCTCGGCCTCGAACCCTTGGGCACGCACCCGGCCGGCGTTCACGTAGCAATAACCATCGGATGACGGGCAAGACGAGTTGAAGTCGGTTTGCGCCTGGTCTTTCTGAATGGTGCGGAACAGGTTGAAGGCGCCGTTCAAACGGCCGTCGTACCAGGCACCCTTGATCCCCAGCTCATAGCTCTGGCCCACCAGTGGTTTGAGTGTGGAGCCGTCTTCTGCCCGGTAGTTGCCTTGCGGGGTGAAGATGTCCGAATAGCTGGCGTAGGCCGTCAGGTTCTCGTTCAGGTCCAGCAGCACGCCGGCAAACGGTGTGACCTGCCCGGTCTCACGGGTGTTGGAGGGCTGCGATTCACCGCTTCTGATGAAGACGGAATCCGTCTTGGAGTCGTACCAGCTCACCCGGCCACCGACCACCACGGTCAACGGGTCGGCCAGTTTCAAGCGCAGGGTCGAGTAGAGGCCCTTTTGCGTGGTCTTGGTCTTGACCGGCCCGCCGCGCGACGAGTTTTCGATGAAGTAACTGTCATCGGGCTCTGGGATGAACTTGTCGGGGTTGAACACATTCTGGCGCTGCGGCAGAAACGCTACCGAATAGAAGTCGTCCTTGTTCGAGCGGCTGGCGTTCATGCCCAGCACCAGTTCATGTTGCTGGCCGAACGCGTCGAACTTGCCATCCAGGTAGGCGTCCAGGCCGTAGTCGACCTGGTCGTAGTCATACATGCTGCCCAGCATGCCGGTGGTGTCGATGCCGGGCGTTACCGCGCCCGAAGCGAACGCGTACTTGATGTCCTGGGTGTTCTTTGTATAAACACTGGCAACCTTGAGCTTCCAGTCTTCATTGACCTGGTGGGTGAGGTCGCTGAACACGGTCGTGCGCTTGCTGCGCCAGGTGTTCCAGGAGGGGTCGAGGCAGGTCGAGCGGCTGAGGTTGAGGTCGCTGCGGTCCTTGTAGCGCGGCAGGCCACCCCAGCACGGGTTGGCGTCGACATCTTCATAGGCAACGCCCAGCCCCAGGGTCGTGTCGGGGCTCAGGTCGAAGTCGAGCGCGCCGTAATACACCTGGTCCTTGCGGTTGGCGTCGTCTACAAAATAGTGCCGGCTCTGCTCGGCCACCACCGCCCGGCCACGCAGGGTGCCGGCCGCGTTCAGCGGGCCACCGGTGTCGATCTGCCCGCGGTAGTTGTCCCAGCTGCCACCGGACAAGGTGATGTCGGTATGCGCATCGGCAAGGCCACGCTTGCGCACGAAGTTCACCCCGCCTGCGGTGCCGCCCGAGCCCTTCATCATGCCTGCAGCGCCGCGCAGCACTTCGACCCGGTCGTAATACGCCATGTCACTGCTGAAGCTGTCGGCCTGGACATACAGGTTGCCCATGTCCAACGGCACGCCGTCGTACTGGTACTGGCCCGACATGCGGAACCCGCGCGAATAGAAGTATTTGCCGCCCATGGTCGAGTCGTACACGGTAATGCCCGGCGTCTTCTCCATGACCTGGTCGATGGTGTAGAGGTTCTGGTCGTCCATCATCTTGCGCGTCATCACCGTGACCGATTGCGGCGTCTCCTTCAGCGAGTGCTCGCCCTTGCCGATGGTCACCGCGCCGGTGGTGTACGAGCCGCTGTTTTCAGTGGTCGCGCCCAGCACCTGGCCGGTGATGTTGGTGGCCCCCAGCTCCATCGCCGAACCCGAAGACGGCACGGCCCGCAGCACATAGGTACCGTTTGACTGCGGCTCGGCCTGCAGGCCGCTGCCTGCCAGAATCTGGGTGAAGCCTTCGCTGACACCGAATGCCCCTTTGAGCCCTGCGCTGTGCAAGCCGTCGGTCTGCTTGGCATCGAACGACAGCGCAGCCCCCGCTGCACTGGCATAGCGGCTGAGCACTTCGGTCAGGCTGCCCCCGGCAATGTCGAACGTCCTGACGCCGTTCTGCTGCACCGGCACCTGTGCCGCGAACGTGATCGTGGGCCAGGCACCTGCAGTGGTTGCCGCCAACAGCCCGATTTTTACCGCCGTCGCCAGACGACCACGCTTGAACACTCCAGACATGCCAATCCTCCCCCAGAAAACGATCAATGAATCCCATTGGGGGATGAGCCGAACGATGCGAACAAAAAGTGCAAAAGCGCCGGAAGTTTTTTCAACTCACAGCGCCAGTGGGCTGTCAGGCGGTGACACGTTGACCCAAAAACGGCTGAAGCGCGTGACGCGCAGCGCAAAGCCGCTTTCCAGCGCCGCCAGCGCCCGGTCGGTGTCATCGATGGGGAATGCGCCCGAGACCTTCAACTGCGCAATGCGCGGATCGCAGCGCAGCACCCCGGTGCGATAGCGCGACAGGTCGGCAAGCAGTTCGGCCAAGGGGCGATCGAGGGCAATGATGCTACCTTGCTGCCAGGCCCCCACAGACGCGTCGTTGCGCCGTAGTGCCCCCACCGAGCGGTCAGAAAAGGCAATGGATTGCCCAGCCTCCACACGCACGGCCAGAGCACCGCTGGCCGCCCTGACTTCCACCGCTTTTTCGAGGACCGCCACTTCACCGCCCAGCGCTTGGGCGCGCACGATAAAGCGCGTGCCCAGCGCGCGTACCTGGCCATGCCGGGTGCGCACCGTGAACGGCCGTTGCGCGGGGTCGACAGCAGTGGTGACCAGAATCTCACCGCGCAGCAGTTCCAGCACCCGTTGCTGGCCGTCGTACTTGAGGTTCACCGATGTGTCGGTGTTGAGCAGCAGCGAGCTGCCATCGGCCAGGCGAAATGCGCGGCGTTCACCGACGGCGGTGCGGTAGTCGGCAAACTGTTGCTGGGCAGTGTCGCTGCGCCAACCCAGCCAGCCCAGCGACGTCGCCGGCACCAGCACGACCACACTGCGCAGCAACTGGCGCCGAGAGCGCTCGGCACCGCGCAGGGCAGGTGCCGCCAGGGCGCCGGGCACGCTTGTCAGCTGCTCGCCCACGGCGGCCATGCGTTGCCAGGCTTGGCGGTGAACCGGGTCGGCAACCAGCCAGTCGTTCCAGGCGCGGCGGTCGGCATCGGTTGCGATGCCCGAATGAAGCCTTGCGTACCAGCGGGCGGCGACGCTGATGGCTTGCAACTCGGCAGGCGAAAGGCTCATGCCTGTTGCAACTGCATCAAGCAGCAGTGCTCCATGGCCTTGGCCATGTAGTTGTTGACGCTGCGTACGCTGATGTTCAGTTGCTCGGCAATCTGCGGGTAGGTCAGGCCATCGAACTGCGACAGCATGAACACTTGCTTGACCTTGGTGCCAAGCCCTTGCAGCAGGCGGTCGATTTCCACCAGTGCCTGCAACAAAATCGCCTGTTCCTCCAGCGAAGGCTGCAGCGCTTCGGGCAAGCTAGCCAAGGCCTCCAGGTAGGCTTGCTCCAGTGAACGCCGGCGGATCAGATCGATCAGCAGGCCTTTGGCGATTCTCGACAGGTAGGGGCGCGGCTCGCGGATGTCCAGCGCACTGCGTGCCTTGATCACCCGCACGAAGGTGTCTTGCGTCAGGTCGGCGGCATCGAACGCATTGCCCAGGCGCTTGCGCAGCCAGCCATTGAGCCAGCCGTGGTGCTCGCAGTACAGATCGTTGACGGCGCTACGCAGGGATAGATCGTTGGCGGGCATGGTGATGGAATAGTTCGCGAGTGGTAATGAATCTTATTGTCGTGCGGCCTGTGGTTGCTTTGCAAGCGCCGCGCGGCTGACGAATGTGTCTTTGCCCTCCACGAACGGGTCGCTGCCCTACAGCGATTGAAGAAACGCACGAATCGCCTGGCGCGCCTGGGCACCGAGCGCTACGTAGCGTTGCCGGGCTATTTCGGCCTCACCGCCATGCCAGACAATGGCCTCCTCCAAAGTGCGCGCGCGGCCATCGTGCAGGTAACCACTGCCGGGGTTGATCCGTTCGCTGAGGCCAAGGCCCCACAGCGCAGCAGTGCGCCATTGCCGGCCGTTGGCGAGATAATCCTCACGGCCATCGGCCAGGCCTGCCCCCATGTCATGCAGCAAAAGGTCGGTGTACGGCGCAATGTGTTGCTGTGTCAGCACCGGATAAAGCGGGTGCTTGCCGGTGACCAGCGCGGGGCGATGGCAGGCGGTGCAGCCGATGGCAGAAAACAGCTTTTCGCCCTGCATGACTGCTGGCTCGGTCTGTTGTCGACGGGCTGGTGCGGCCAGGTGAGCGAGGTAGAAGTGCAGGTCGCCGAGCTGCAGCGCGTCCAGCTCGGGGTCGCCGCCCTGCGCCGCGTGGGCGCAAGCCTGTTGAGCGGGCGTGCAGTTTTGCTCCGGGGCCAGCGTCGAGGTGATGCCAAGGTCGCCAAGCATGGCGTGGGCGATCTGTTGGCGCAGGTCTGGCTGGTTGGCCTTGAGGCCAAAACGACCGGCCTCGGCGCGTTGTCGCTCGACGCTCCACACCGCGTTGACGTGCCCCGTCACGCCGTCGGGTTTGGCCTCAGAGGCCATGGCACGCAGGGTGCTCTCGTCAATGGCCTCCAGCAAACCGAGGCCGAATACTGGCGGGCCCACCCTTGCCGAGGTCAACACCGCATCCATCGGCCCATAGGCCAGCTCGCGCAGCTCGACCTTGGGCTTGCGCAGCATCACGGTTTCGCCGTCGCCCAGTTGCACCGCATGTTCTTGCCAGTAGACATGGGCGCGCCCTTCACCCGGCACGCCTGGCACACCCAGTTCGTTGAGCTGGTCACCATAGACCGGGTGCGGCTTTGGCCCACCCTGGGCATCGTGCCCGGGCAGCGACAAGCGCAGCAGCATGCTGCGCATCGGCTGGCCCTGCTCCGGCGCCTGTCCGCGCCCATTCTTGGGGTGGCAGGCGATGCACGAAACCCGGTTGTACAGCGGCCCAAGGCCATCCACTGCTTCGTCTCGGGACGGTGCAACCACCCAGGCCTGACGGAACAGGCTGCGCCCGCGGAAGAAGCGTTCCAGCTGGCCTTCGTCCAGCCCGGCGAATGGCTGAGCAAAGGCTTCACGGTGGGTCGCCGTGTGCGTGGTATCGGCGCTGGCGAGCAGGCTCGTCAGCAAACCGATCGATAACCCGGCAGCGCGCAGGGCGGTCACTGGCCCAGACCATCAAGCAGACGGGACGCCTCTGCCCGGTGACGCGCGGCATTGAACTGCCAGGTGATTTCCCGGCGGCCGAGTTCGTCCTGGTCGCTTGCCGGCGCTTGCGTCATGCCGTTGTCCTGGCGTGCTGCGAACAGTGCCAGTAGCGGCTTCGCCTCGGCCTGCTCGGCATCCAGTGGCGGCGCGGTCAGGTGCTGGCGTATGGCGCTGACGTCCAGCCCAGCCGCTTCGGCCGCGTGCAGTCGAGCCCAGAGCGCGCTCAATGCTTCGTGGGGCATGCCCAGCCATTGGGTAAACAGCGAGCTGACCAGTGCCAGGCGCTCACGTGAGCTGCCGTTGCCATAGTCATAGGCGCCGAGGCCCGCAGCAACGAACGGGTCATGGTAGTCCGCCGGCAAATGCTGGTAGACACTGGGGCGCACGGGCAGTTTGCGGATGTCCGCATCGGCCAACAGCCCCTGGCCCGTTTCGGACAGCACGAACTGAGTGAACGTCCTGGCACCGGCCAACGCCTGGCTGTGGGCGGTAATGGCGATGAACGCCGGGTTTAGGCCGCCATGCGCCGGGTAGACGAAGTCCACCGGCTCGCCATTGGCCTGGGCCGAGGCGACGAAGAAATCAATCGACAAGCCTACCGCTGCGCGCCCGCTGGTCACTTCATCACTGACCAGGGTGCCGCCGCGCGTCACCAGGCGCGCCTGGCCGGCCAGCTCGCTCCAGATGGCCCAGCCGCGCTCCCAGCCATAGGCACGCAACACGATATCCAGCAGTACCGGCGCAAAGCCGACCCGGCCAGGGTCTGGAAGCGCAATGCGTCCGCGCAAGCGGGGGTCGAGCAAGTCGGGCCAGTCCCGCGGTGTCGGCACCCCCAATTGGCCCAGCGCCGTGGCGTTGATGGCAAAGCCATACCCCGCCAATTCGGTAGCCTGGTACAGGTGCTGAGGGTCACGCAGTGCCAAACCACCGATCTGTGCGGGCAAGCCCTTCAGGTTGACCCCCAACGGTTGCCAGCTGCCCGCTTTCGCCAACCGGGCGAAGTTGCCGGGTGAGGGTGCCCAATAGACATCGACACCGCCCTGCCTGGCTTGCAACAGATAGGGCAGGGCATCGAAGCCCTGCCGCCAAAGGATCTGCAGACGGTACTGCGGGTGGGCTTGGGCAAACCCATCCTCGATGCGCGTCATCACTTCCTCGGGGTAGCTGGTCATGACCACCACAGTCTGTGGGGCAGCGCTCAGCAGCGTGCTGAGGGTCAGCAGCAGGCCTGCCAGCCAGCGGTTACAGCGGCGCATTGAATTGCACGAAGTATTGGCGGCCCATTTCAGGGTAACCCTCGCTGTACTCATACAACCGGTCGAACAGGTTGCGCACGCCGCCCTCGATCAACACGTCGTTGCTGAACCGGTACCCGCTCTTGAGGTTGTACACGGCGTAGCCTGGTGCCATTTGATTGCCGTCCGAGGTGTTGTAGCGACGCGATGCGGCCTCCACGCTGGCGGTGTGTTGCCAGGCGGCCAGATGCCAGGAGGCCGAGCCGAAGAAGCTGTGGCGTGGGGTGTCGGTGGGGTGCAAATCGCGGTTGCTGAGGTTCTTGCGGTCAAGCCAGGTGTAGTTGGCCGCCAGTTCCCAATCCCCCAGGTCGCCGTTGATGCCAAGTTCGACGCCCTGGTTTCGCGCCTTGGCGATGTTCTGGTACTGGCCACAGGGCGCGGCGCAGTTCGCCTGTGCGGGCACCGTAACGTTCTGGATGGAGTCTTCGATGTTGGCAACGAACAGCGCCGCATCGAGCTTCCATTGTGGGGCCACCTGGCCGCTGTAGCCGAGCTCGTAGTGGGTCGCTCGCTCGGACTTCAGGTCCGGGCTGGGGATGACGGTGCCAAAGCGTGTCGAGTAGCGATCCTTGATGGTCGCGAAGCGGCTTTTGCGTGCAACCGTCAGGCGCAGCTGGCCGTTGTCGTCGGTGCCCAGCAGCGGGTTGGTATTGGCGAACAGGCCCAGCTGCGCGTTGACGGCGTCGTTGCTGCCGGTGGGTTCGTCGTAGAGCATGGGCCGCGACGGCGAGCTGGCGTTGGTGCCGTAATTCTGTGCGTCCAGGCTCTTGCGGTAGTTATAGGAGATGCCGCCGACCACGCTGAATATCTCGTTCAGGCGCAGGGTGTCTTCCAGGGCAATCGACTGGGTCTGGTCACGGAAATAGGTCTGGGGGTTGGCGCCATCGCGGGAACGGTGCACATCGTCCTTGAAGTGGTAGGCAATGCCCAGGCGGTTGGCCTCGCTCAAGGCCAGGTCACCCTCTACCGAAAAGCCGCTGCTCTCGTCATCGTATTTGCTGGGGAAACCCGGCTGCAACGCTCCGACCACGCCGTTGCGATAGGTGTAACTCTCCAGCGAGTTCTTGAAGGTGTCGTGGTAAACGCGGGTTTTCAGGGCGTGCTCGCCGAAGCCGGTCTTGGTGGCGATGAACACACTGGTGTTGTCTGAGCGCGGCCACTCCCACCAACGCGCACGTTGGCCGGTCGTTGGCAGGTTGCCGGCGTAGGTTGGCTGGCCCTTGCGCCCTTCCTGCTGAACGTAGCCGAGCACGTACTCATCGGTTTCGTTGGGTGTGAAGCCAAGTTTGAAGCTGAATTTGCTGTCGCGGTGGTTACTGTTCTCGCGGCGCCCCGGGCCTTGCTGGCTATTGGTCGATTTGAAGTCATCGGGCAGCAGGGTGTAGTCGTAATCGACATACGATACCCCACCCTGAACCCACCACAGGCCCTGGTTGGAGCCTACGTTGGCGTAACTGCGGTAGGCGTTCACGTTGCCGTGGTCGGTGAGTTCCAGCCCGCCACCCACTTCGCCTTCGAACGCATCCGTCGGGCGACGGGTGATCAGGTTGATCGCCCCGCCCAGGGTGTTGGGCCCGTACAGCAGCGAGGCGAAGCCCTTGTCCACCTGGATGCGCGACAGGTCGTAGGTGGTGAAGCGGCCGAGGTCGATGTTGCCGTCATAAGGCACGTAGGTGGGGATGCCGTCGATGAACACCGGCACCTGCAGGCGATCGAAGCCACGCACGAAAACCACCTGCTCGGCGCGACCGCCGATGTACCCGAGGTTGACCCCAGGGGCCAGGGTCAGCGCGCTGCCGACGGTCTCGCGATCGTGCAGCCGAATGTCTTTCAAGTCGACGACGCTACCACCCGTGGACAGCGTTTCGTCCCGTGGTGCGGAAATCTGGATTTCGCCGAGGGTAAAGGTGTTTTTCTCTTCGGCGAGGACAGGCTGTGCACCGAGGGCTGCGACGGCAACCATCAAGGTACGCGGTGATAGCGGCTTCATTACTGCTCCTTTGTCGGCCATGGCGTTGGCGGTGCCTGGCGACGTTATATATTGTTGTATATAGCGATAGGCGAGTCTTGGCTGATCACGGCCTCCCCAGGACGTGATCAGCCAGCGCTCGAAAATAATGATGGGATGGCAGAAGGCCAACCGCGACGAATCCTAGCGTTGTTTACCGGTCGTTACAACGCTATATACCAAAATGTATAACGATGGGTTGGCGAGGCCGCCTCAGGCGTGATCTGGCCGCAACGAGCAATGTTCTGGGGGATTTTGCTGCTTGAGGTCAACCTTATGTATCAACTTCCAAAAACGCCGCCTCCAGCAACTGCCGCGTATACGCATGCTGCGGCGCATGGAAGATGGCCTGCGCATCCCCTTGCTCCACCACCTGCCCCTGCTTGATCACCATCAGCTGATGGCTCAACGCCTTGACCACTGCCAGGTCGTGGCTGATGAACAGGTAGGTCAGGTTGTACTTCTGCTGCAGGCTGCGCAGCAACTCCACCACCTGCCGCTGCACCGTCCGGTCCAGCGCCGACGTCGGTTCATCCAGCAGAATCAACGCCGGCTTCAACACCAGCGCCCGTGCAATCGCAATGCGCTGGCGCTGGCCACCGGAGAACTCGTGCGGGTAGCGGTGCCGGGTGCGCGGGTCCAGCCCCACTTCCTCCAGCGCCGCAATGATCGCCGCCTCTTGCTCTTCAGCCGTACCGATGCGGTGAATCCGTAGCCCTTCGCCCACGATGTCCGCCACGCACATGCGTGGGCTCAGGCTGCCGAACGGGTCCTGGAACACCACCTGCATCTGCCGCCGCAGCGGGCGCACTTCCTTCTGGTTCAACCCTTCGAGGTGCTGGCCATGAAAGCGAATGCCGCCCTGGCTTGAAATCAACCGCAAGATGGCCAGCCCGAGTGTCGATTTGCCCGAGCCACTCTCACCGACAATCCCCAGCGTCTGCCCCTGGGGCAAGCTGAAGTTGATACCGTCCACCGCCTTCACATGGTCAACCGTGCGCCGCAAGAAGCCTTTCTTGATCGGGAACCAGACCTTGAGGTCATCCACTTCAAGCAACGGCGCACCGACGGGGTTGTGGGCAGGCTGGCCGCTCGGTTCGGCATTGATCAGCATCTGCGTGTAGTGATGCTGCGGCGCACTGAACAGCGTCGCGCAATCGGCCTGCTCGACAATCTGCCCACGTTGCATCACGCACACGCGGTGGGCGATCCGCCGCACCAGGTTGAGGTCATGGCTGATCAACAGCAGCGCCATCCCCAGCCGCGCCTGCAGTTCCTTGAGCAGGTCGAGAATCTTCAACTGCACGGTCACATCCAGCGCCGTGGTCGGTTCATCGGCAATCAACAGCTCCGGCTCGTTGGCCAGCGCCATGGCGATCATCACCCGCTGGCGCTGGCCGCCCGACAGTTCATGGGGCAGTGCCTTGAGGCGTTTGTGGGGGTCGGGAATGCCCACCAGCTCGAGCAGTTCCAGGGTTCGTGCGGTGGCTTGCTTGCCGGTCAGGCCCTTGTGCAGCAAGAGGATCTCGTTGATCTGCTTCTCGATGCAGTGCAAGGGGTTCAGCGAGGTCATCGGCTCCTGGAAGATCATCGCAATGCGGTTGCCACGAATATGCCGCAGGGCCTTCTCGCTCTGCTGCAGCAGGTCCTTGCCCTCGTAGCGGATGCTGCCGCTGGGGTGGCGGGCGAGGGGGTAGGGCAGCAGGCGCAGGATCGAGTGGGCGGTCACCGACTTGCCCGAGCCGCTCTCGCCGACCAGGGCCAGGGTCTCGCCCTTGCGGATGTCGAAGCTGATGCCGTCGACCACGCGGTTGACCTGCTCGCCGGTGACGAACTCCACCGCAAGATCACGCACTTCGATCAGGTTGTGTTCGCTCATGTCATTTCCTTGGGTCGAAGGCATCGCGGGCGGATTCACCGATGAACACCAGCAAGCTCAGCATCACCGCCAGCACGGCGAAAGCACTGATGCCAAGCCACGGCGCCTGCAGGTTGGATTTGCCCTGGGCGACCAGCTCGCCCAGCGACGGCGAGCCGGCGGGCAGGCCGAAGCCGAGGAAGTCCAGGGCGGTCAGCGTGCCGATGGCGCCCGTGAGGATGAACGGCATGAAGGTCATGGTCGAGATCATCGCGTTGGGCAGGATGTGCCGGTACATGATTGCGCCGTTGCGCATGCCCAGGGCGCGGGCGGCGCGCACGTATTCGAGGTTGCGGCCACGCAGGAACTCGGCGCGCACCACGTCCACCAGGCTCATCCACGAGAACAGCAGCATGATCCCCAGCAGCCACCAGAAGTTGGGCTGCACGAAACTGGCGAGGATGATCAGCAGGTACAGCACCGGCAACCCCGACCAGATCTCCAGGAAGCGCTGGCCGGCAAGGTCCACCCAGCCCCCGTAGAACCCCTGCAGGGCGCCGGCGATGACGCCGATGATGGAGCTGAGGATGGTCAGCGTCAGGGCGAACAGCACTGAAACGCGGAAACCGTAGATCACTCGCGCCATCACATCGCGGCCCTGGTCGTCGGTGCCCAGCCAATTGTCCGCCGAAGGTGGGGCCGGCGCCGGCACCTTGAGGTCGTAGTTGATGCTCTGGTAGCTGAACGGGATCGGCGCCCACAGCACGAAGCTGTCCTTGTTGGCCAGCAGCTCGCGGATGTACGGGCTTTTGTAGTTGGCTTCCAGCGGGAACTCGCCGCCGAAGGTCGTCTCTGGGTAGCGCTTGAAGGCGGGGAAGTACCACTCGCCGTCGTAGCGCACGGCAATCGGTTTGTCGTTGGCGATCAGCTCGGCACCCAGGCTCAGGCCGAACAGGATGAGGAACAGCCACAACGACCACCAACCTCGGCGGTTGGCCTTGAAGCGCTCGAAGCGCCGGCGGTTGAGAGGGGACAAGGCCATGTCAGTGCTCCCGGCTGGCGAAGTCGATGCGTGGATCGACCAGGGTGTAGGTCAGGTCGCCGATCAGTTTCACCACCAGCCCGAGCAGGGTGAAGATGAACAGGGTGCCGAAGACCACCGGGTAGTCGCGGTTGATCGCCGCCTCGAAGCTCATCAGGCCCAGGCCGTCGAGCGAGAAGATCACCTCGATCAGCAGCGAGCCTGTGAAGAAGATGCCGATGAAGGCCGAAGGGAAGCCGGCGATCACCAGCAGCATGGCGTTACGGAACACATGCCCGTACAGCACCCGTGAGCGGCTCAGGCCCTTGGCCTTGGCGGTGACCACGTACTGCTTGTTGATCTCGTCGAGGAAGCTGTTTTTGGTCAGCAGGGTCATGGTGGCGAAGTTGCCGATGACCAGCGCGGTGATGGGCAATACCAGGTGCCAGAAGTAGTCCAGCACCTTGCCGGTGGTGGACAGCTCGTCGAAGTTGTTCGAGGTCAGCCCGCGCAGCGGGAACCAGTCGAAGTAACTGCCGCCGGCGAACAGCACGATCAGCAGGATGGCGAACAGGAACGCCGGGATGGCATAGCCGACGATGATCGCCGAGCTGGTCCAGACATCGAAGTGGCTGCCGTGGCGCACGGCTTTGGCGATGCCTAAGGGGATAGACACCAGGTACATGATCAGCGTGCTCCACAACCCCAGCGAGATCGACACCGGCATCTTCTCGATGATCAGGTCGATGACCTTGGCATCGCGGAAGAAGCTGTCGCCGAAGTCCAGCTGGGCGTAGTTCTTGACCATGATCCACAGGCGTTCGGGCGGCGATTTGTCGAAGCCGTACATGCGCTCGATCTCGGCGACCAATGCCGGGTCCAGGCCCTGGGCGCCGCGGTAGCTGGAGCCGGCCACGGATACTTCGGCACCGCCACCGGCGATGCGGCTGGTGGCGCCTTCGAAGCCTTCGAGCTTGGCGATCATCTGCTCGACCGGGCCGCCAGGCGCGGCCTGGACGATGATGAAGTTGATGACCAGGATGCCGAACAGGGTCGGGATGATCAGCAGCAGGCGGCGCAGAATGTAGGCCAGCATCTCAGTTGGCCTCGGCCGGGGTGGCGTCGCTGACAGCCGGGGTCACGCCGGGCTTGATCCACCAGGTGTCGATGCCGATGTCGTACTTGGGCGACACCTTGGGATGGCCGATGTGGCTCCAGTAGGCCACGCGCCAGGTCTTGATGTGCCAGTTGGGGATCACGTAGTAGCCCCACAGCAGTACCCGGTCGAGTGCGCGCGCATGGTTGATCAGGCTCTGGCGTGATTCGGCATTGATCAGCTGCTCAACCAACTGGTCGATGGCCGGGTCGCGCAGGCCGATGAAGTTGCGGCTGCCAGGGTTGTCGGCAGCGGCACTGGACCAGAACTCGCGCTGTTCGTTGCCCGGCGAATTGGACTGCGGGTAACCCCCGACGATCATGTCGAAGTCACGCGAGCGCAGGCGGGTGATGTACTGCGAAACGTCGACCCTGCGGATGTTCAGGTCAATGCCCAGGTCGGCGAGGTTGCGCTTGAACGGCAGCAGGATGCGCTCGAACTCGGTCTGGGCCAGCAGAAACTCGATGGTCACCGGCTTGCCGTCCTTGTCGACCATCTTGTCGTCGACGATCTTCCAGCCGGCGTCCTGCAGCAGCTTGTAGGCCTGGCGCTGCTGTTCGCGGATCATGCCGCTGGCGTCGGTGACCGGGTTGTGGAAGGCCTCGCTATAGACCTGCTCGGGCACTTTGCCGCGCAGCGGTTCGAGAATTTTCAGCTCGTCAGGCGTGGGCACGCCCCGGGCGGCCATGTCGGAGTTTTCGAAGTAGCTGCCGGTGCGGGTGTAGGCGCCGTTGAACAGCTGCTTGTTGGTCCACTCGAAGTCCAGCAGCAGGCTTAGCGCCTGGCGCACGCGGATGTCCTGGAACACCGGTTTGCGCAGGTTGAAAATGAAGCCCTGCATGCCGGTGGGGTTGCCGTTGGGCAGCTCTTCCTTGATCAGGCGGCCATCGCGGACCGCCGGGACGTTGTAGGCGGTGGCCCAGTTTTTTGCGCTGACCTCCAGCGCATAGTCGAACGCCCCGGCCTTCAATGCCTCCAGTGCGACGGCCGTGTCGCGGTAGGAGTCGAAGGTCATGGCATCGAAGTTGAACTGGCCGCGGTTGATCGGCAGGTCCTTGGCCCAGTAGTCCTTGACCCGCTCGTAGCGGATGGTGCGCCCGGCCTTGACCTCGGCGACCTTGTACGGGCCGCTGCCCAGGGGGATCTCCAGGTTGCCGCGGTTGAACTCGCGGCTTTCGTACCAGTGCTTGGGCAGTACCGGCAGTTGGCCCAGAATCAGCGGCAGTTCGCGGTTGTTCTGGTGCTTGAACTTGAACAGCACCCGTAGCGGGTCTTCGGCGACCACTTCGGCGACGTCGCCGTAGTATTGGCGGTACAGCGGTGCGCCGTCCTTGATCAGGGCGTTGAAGGTGAACACCACATCCTCAGCGCGCATCGGGTGGCCGTCATGGAAGCGGGCTTCGGGGCGCAGGTAGAAGCGCACCCAGCTGTTGTCCGGGGCCTTTTCGATCTTGCCGGCGACCAGGCCGTATTCGGTGAACGGCTCGTCCAGGCTCTGGCGCATCAACGTGTCGTAGATGACGCTGATGTTCTCGGCCGCCACGCCCTTGTTGATGAACGGGTTGAGGCTGTCGAAGCCACCGAAGCTGGACTGGCGGAAGGTGCCGCCCTTGGGGGCATCCGGGTTGACGTAGTCGAAGTGCTGGAAGTTGGCCGGGTACTTGGGCGCCTCGTCGTAGAGCGTAAGCGCGTGTTGCGGCGCGGCCATGGCCGGAAGGCTCAGGCAGGCCAGCAGCAGGCTGCCGGCCAGCCGGCGCAGGCGGTGCGTTGGCATCATTGGGCTTTCTCCGAAGTCTTGATCCACCAGCTGTTCAGCCCGAGGGTATAGGGCGGCGTGGTGACAAAGGCGAACCGGTTGCGGTAGGCCAGGCGGTGGTTGTCGAGGTACCAGTTGGGGATCATGTAGTACTGCCATGAAAGCACGCGGTCCAGGGCGCGGGCGGCGGCCACCTGGTCATCGCGGGTGCGCGCAGCGAGCAAGGTGTCGAGCAGGTGGTCGACCACCGGGTCCTTGACCCCAGCATAGTTCTTGCTGCCTTTGGTCGCGGCCTGGCTTGAGTGAAAGTACAGCCACTGTTCGAGGCCGGGGCTCAAGGTCTGGTTCAGGGTCATCAGAATCATGTCGAAATCGAACTGGTCCAGGCGTTGTTTGTACTGGGCGCGGTCCACGGTACGCAAGCGTGCGTCGATACCGATGCTGGACAGATTTTCGACATAAGGTTGCAGGATGCGTTCGAGGTTGGGGTTAACCAGCAGCAGCTCCAGGCGCAGTTGCTGGCCTTTGCTGTCCACCAGGCGCTGGCCGTTCAGCTTCCAGCCGGCTTCGCCAAGCAGGCTCAGGGCCTGGCGCAGGGTCTGGCGGTTGATGCCGCGGCCGTCGGTCTGGCTGACCTTGTAGGGTTCGCTGAACAGTTTTTCCGGCAACTGGTCACGGAACGGTGCCAGCAACAGCCACTCCTTGCCGGTGGGCAGGCCGGTGGCGGCGAATTCGCTGTTGGGGTAATAGCTGGTCGAGCGGCGGTAGGCGCTGCTGAACAGGGCGCGGTTGGTCCACTCGAAGTCGAGCATCAGCCCCAGCGCCTGGCGCACTCGGGGGTCGCTGAAGGCAACCCTGCGGCTGTTCATGAACAGGCCTTGGGTCTGGGTGGGGATGCGGTGCGGGATCTGTGCCTTGATCACATCGCCACGGCGTACAGCCGGGAAGTTGTAGCCATTGGCCCAGTTCTTTGCCTGGTGCTCGATGTAGATGTCGAACTCACCGGCCTTGAACGCCTCGAACGCCACGGTGGCGTCGCGGTAGAACTCGTATTCGACCCGGTTGAAGTTGTACTTGCCGCGGTTGACCGCAAGGTCCTTGCCCCAGTAGTTCTTTACCCGCTCGAACACCAGGCGGCGCCCGGGCAACACCTGGGTGATGCGATAGGGGCCACTGCCCAGCGGCGGCTCGAAGGTGGTGGCCTTGAAGTCGCGGCCTTGCCAGTAGTGCTTGGGCAGCACCGGCATTTCACCCAGGCGCAGGATCAACAGCGGGTTGCCGGCACGCTTGAAGACAAAGCGAATGCGTAAGGGCCCGAGGATGTCCACCCGCTGCACTTCTTGCAGGTTGGTGCGGTAGATAGGGTGGCCATCCTTGAGCAGCGTGCGATAGGAGAACGCCACGTCCGCCGAGGTGATCGGGCGGCCGTCATGGAAGCGTGCCTGTGGGCGCAGGTTGAACACCACCCAGCTGCGGTCTTCGCTGTACTCCACCGAGCGCGCGATCAGGCCGTAGCTGGAGGTGGGTTCGTCGCCCGAGGGGTCGTATTGCCCGGTGCCGATCATCAGCGGTTCGTT
Organism: Pseudomonas sp. NFX1; assembly: GCF_051123555.1. Classification (NCBI taxonomy): domain Bacteria; kingdom Pseudomonadati; phylum Pseudomonadota; class Gammaproteobacteria; order Pseudomonadales; family Pseudomonadaceae; genus Pseudomonas; species Pseudomonas sp. NFX1. The sequence continues at coordinate 594,000 of NZ_CP169366.1, forward strand.
CAGTTCGCTGATGCCGTACTGCTGGAAGTTAGGCGTGGTAATCGGGCTCGAACCCTTGAAGGTGTAAGGGTTGAGCGTGTCGAAGGTACCGAATGCCATGGCCCGCAAGGTGCCGCCTTTGGGCGCTTGCGGGTTGACCCAGTCGAAGTGGGTGAATGTGGCTGGGTACTTGAGCGTGCCGAACTGCGCGTATCCGTGGCTTTCGCTCACCATCGCGACGGCGGGAAAGCTCAAGGCCAGGCTGAGTGACAGCAGGAGGGGACGTATCAAGTCGGCATCCGATCCAGAGGCGTTGGGCTTTGATCGAGTACAGTAACAGCTTGGTGGGGTTGGAAAAAGAGAGGTTTTGAAGGCGCTTGATCGTTTGAGGAAGGCTAAACCGGCTGGAGTGGCCTTGCGTCGCGAAAGGGCCGCAAAGCGGCCCCTGGCATTACATCAGTGAGACAGGTAAACGGTCAGCGTCTGCCCTGGCTTGAGCGCATGCCCGCTGCGCGGGTTCCAGCGCTTGAGGTGTTTCATTTCGACATTGAAACGCTTGGCCACCAGGTACAGCGAGTCACCCTTGCGTACCTTGTACTGGGTCGAGCGTTTCGAGGACGCCGCCACCCGGTTACCGGCGGCACTCGGCGCATTGCCGCCGCGCAGTGCCAATACCTGGCCGGCCCGGAGGCTGTTGCCGGACATACGGTTCCAGCGCTTGATATCCCTGACCGATACGCGATTGGCCTTGGCAATGGTGCCTAGGTTGTCGCCACGCTTGACCCGGTAGCTGCGCGCTGCCACCGGGGCCTTGGCTTCGGCCACGGCGCGGGCGAACACGGCCTTGTTCGGCTGCAGGCTGATCAACTGCTCAGGCTTGAGGTTGGACAGGCTGGCGGACAGCAGTTGCGCCTTGGCGGTGGGCACCAGCAATTGCTGGGGGCCGTCTACAGTCATGCGCTTCTTGAAGGCCGGGTTGAGCTGGATCAGCTCGTCTTCGTCGATGTCGGCGAACGCCGCAACGCGCGAAAGGTCGAGGCGATCATTGATGGCGACCGCCTCGAAGTAGGGTTCGTTGGCAATCGGGTTCAGGTTGACGCCATAGGCATCTGGAGTGGACACCACCTGCGACAGGGCCAGCAGTTTGGGCACGTAGTCGCGGGTTTCCTGCGGAAGTGGCAGGTTCCAGTAGTCGGTTGGCAGGCCGAGCTTTTCGTTACGTTCGATGGCGCGGCTGACCGTGCCTTCACCGGCATTGTAGGCGGCCAGGGCCAGCAGCCAGTCGCCGTTGAACATGTCGTGCAGGCGGCTCAGGTAGTCCAGCGCGGCGTTGGTCGAGGCGGTCACGTCACGGCGGCCGTCATAGAAGTTGGTTTGGCGCAGGTTGAAGTGGCGGCCGGTGGACGGGATGAACTGCCACATGCCCGCGGCATGGGCGCGCGAGTAGGCCATCGGGTTGTAGGCGCTTTCGATGGCTGGCAGCAGCGCCAGCTCCAGCGGCATATCGCGTTCTTCGAGGCGCTCGACGATGTAGTGCAGATAGAGGCTGCCGCGCTCGCCGGCGCTTTCGATGAAGCGCGGGTTGCTGGCGAACCACAGGCGCTGCTGCTCGATGCGCGGGTTGACGTCGATGCTGTCCTGCAGGGTGAAGCCCTGGCGCATGCGCTCCCACACGTCCTGCGGCGCCTGCTCGGCCGGCTTGATCAGCAGCGGGGCCGGCTTGTGCTTGATCCGCGCCTGATAGTTGTGCGCGCGAACGCTATCGGATTCGTCGAGCTGACGGGTGCTCTGGCAGCCCACCAACGTGGCGGCCAGGGCCAGCGCACTGATTTGGGCCAGACGCGTCAGGGCGACGGAATGAGAGGTTCTGCGGCTACGGGAAGACATCGGCTGGGACAGGTATCCGGGCGAAAAATTTCGGCGATTCTAGAAACCGCTACCGGCCTGGTCAACCTTTGACCCTCACATGCGATATATCTTGAGGTTATCAGAAGGTGTCCTTCCAAGACCTCAAGGCAGCAAAAACAGCGACATGCGTGGTGTTTGAATGTCCCTTCCATTCGTCTGCTTTTTGTTTAACGGATGTTTCAGTCGTGCGAATAAAGGGGTTGGTAAGCCGTTCCAGGCCAATCGTTGATGGCAATGTGATGCGATTGTCGGCGCGTAGCCGGGTAACCTCGTCGAAGCGCTGCAGAACGTGCGGGTTTTGTGGCTCCACCGCCTTGGCAAAGCGCAGGTTGCTCAGCGTGTATTCGTGGGCGCAATACACCTCGGTGTGCGCCGGCAGGGCGGCCAGGCGCTGCAGGGACGGGTGCATCTGTTCGGCGGTGCCTTCGAACATGCGCCCACAACCGGCGGCGAACAGCGTGTCGCCACTGAACAGCAGGGGTGTGGCCGGTTGCGCTGAGTAAAAGGCGATATGCCCCAGCGTATGGCCGGGTACGCCGATGACCTGGAACGCCAGGCCCAGCACAGTGATTTCATCGCCGTCCGCCAGTGCAGCATCGCGGGCGGGAATCTGCTCGTTGGCCGGGCCGTAGACCTTGGCGCCGGTCAATTGCTTGAGCCGTTCGACACCGCCGACATGGTCATTGTGATGGTGGGTCACGAGGATATCGCTCAACACCCAGTCGGGGTTGGCCGCCAGCCAACGTTCCACTGGGCCGGCGTCGCCGGGGTCGACCACCGCGCAACGGCGTTTGGCGGTATCCTGTAACAACCAGATGTAGTTGTCGGAGAAAGCGGGGAGAGCATCGATCTGTATCATGGTGCGGATCCGTATCGCCAAGCGTGGGACATGAGGGCATCTTAGCCGCGATGGCGTGGCACGAGAACCTTCGAGGGAGAACGCAATGACCGACCAAGCCTTTGCCCAGGCCGACCCCGATTGGGTCGAGCTGATCAGCCTGGCCCGTGAGTGGTTCAATGGCCCGCTCGGCCAGTTGATGCTCAAAGAAGAGGAAAAACTGCTGGAAGAAGAGCTGGGGCGCTTCTTTGGCGGTTATCTCGTGCACTATGGGCCCTGTGCCGAGGCGCCGCCCAGCGCGCCCCAGGTGCAGCGCAACGTGCGCCTCGGGGCACCCTTGCCTGGCGTGGAAATCGTCTGTGAAGAGCAGGCCTGGCCGTTGAGCGAGCATGCCGCCGACGTGGTGGTGCTGCAGCACGGCCTGGACTTCAGCCTCACCCCCCATGGCTTGTTGCGCGAAGCCGCCAGCTCCGTTCGCCCGGGTGGGCACCTGCTGATTGTCGGCATCAACCCCTGGAGCAGTTGGGGCATGCGCCACCTGTTCAGCCATGGCGCCTTGCGCAAGGCCCGCTGCATCTCGCCTTCGCGGGTTGGCGACTGGCTCAACCTGCTCGGCTTCGCGCTGGAGAAACGCCGCTTCGGGTGCTATCGTCCGCCGCTTGCCTCGCCGGCCTGGCAGCAACGCCTGGCAGGCTGGGAGCGGGTGGCGGGCGGCTGGCAAATTTCCGGCGGCGGCGTGTACCTGCTGGTGGCGCGCAAGATGGTGGTCGGCCTGCGGCCGTTGCGCCTGGAGCGCCGCGAACCCATGGGCAAACTGCTGCCGCTGCCGCTGGCCAAGGTCAACCGTACGGCGGCCAATCCTGATACTGAAAAGCACTGAACAAGAGTGGTACATGAGCGATAGCGTCGAAATGTTTACCGATGGCGCCTGCAAGGGCAACCCTGGCCCTGGCGGCTGGGGCGTGCTGATGATCTACAAGGGCGTCGAGAAGGAACTGTGGGGCGGCGAACGCGAGACCACCAACAACCGCATGGAGCTGATGGCCGCGATCCAGGGCCTGATGTCGCTCAAGCGTGAATGCGAGGTGGTACTGACCACCGACTCGCAGTACGTGATGAAAGGCATCAACGAATGGATGGTCAACTGGAAGAAACGGGGCTGGAAGACTGCAGCCAAGGAGCCGGTGAAAAACGCCGACCTCTGGCAGTTGCTCGACGAACAGGTCAACCGGCACAAGGTGAGCTGGAAGTGGGTGCGCGGCCACATCGGCCACCCGGGCAACGAACGGGCCGACCAGCTGGCCAACCGCGGGGTCGATGAGGTGCGCGCCCAGCGTTGAGCTGGGGTACAATCGCGTCCTTTGTAACTGATGCAAGTTGGAGCCCCCCGCGTGGAGCAGCAGCAAGATAAACGCCTGGTCATTCTCGATACCGAAACCACCGGCATGCCGGTCAGCGAAGGCCATCGCATCATCGAGATCGGCTGTGTCGAGGTCATGGGCCGTCGCCTGACCGGGCGGCATTTCCACGTCTACCTGCAACCGGACCGCGAGAGTGACGAGGGCGCCATCGGCGTTCACGGCATCACCGACAGCTTCCTGATCGGCAAGCCGCGCTTCGCCGAGGTTGCGGATGAATTCTTCGAGTTCATCCAGGGCGCCACGCTGGTCATCCACAACGCGGCGTTCGACGTCGGCTTCATCAACAACGAGTTCGCCCTGCTGGGCCAGCAAGACCGCGCCGACCTTGCGCAGCATTGCACCATCCTCGATACCCTGTTGCTGGCGCGTTCTCGTCACCCGGGGCAGCGCAACAGCCTCGACGCGTTGTGCAAACGCTACGACATCGACAACTCGGGCCGTGAGCTGCACGGCGCACTGCTCGACTCGGAACTGCTGGCCGACGTTTACCTGGCAATGACCGGCGGCCAGACCAGCCTGTCGCTGGCCGGGCACGGTGCTGACGGCGACAGTGACGGGCAGGGTGGTGGTGGCAGCGAGATCCGCCGTATTACCGGCCGTGCTCCTGGGCGGGTGATCATGGCCAGTGCCGAAGAGCTGGAAGCGCATGCCGAACGGCTGGCGGCGATCGCCAAATCGGCGGGGGCGCCGGCGATGTGGCAGGCGTTGAGCGAGACACCTGCATCTTGACCATGCGCCCTTTGTAGGAGCGGCCTTGCGTCGCGACCCTTTCGCGACACAAGGCCGCTCCTGCAACTACCCTGAAAAGGACACCCCGTCCTGCAGAGGTAGCTGCCTGATGTACAAGGACCTCAAGTTCCCCATCCTCATCGTCCACCGTGCGATCAAGGCCGACAGTGTTGCCGGTGACCGCATCCGGGGTATCGCCGAGGAGTTGCGCCAGGACGGCTTTGCCATCCTGGCCGCAGCGGACCACGCTGAAGCGCGCCTGGTCGCTGCCACCCACCACGGCCTGGCCTGCATGCTGATCGCCGCCGAGGGCGTGGGCGAGAACACTCATCTGCTACAGAACATGGCCGAGCTGATTCGCCTGGCCCGTTTGCGCGCACCTGACCTGCCGATTTTTGCGTTGGGCGAACAGGTCACCCTGGAGAACGCCCCCGCCGAGGTCATGAGCGAGCTGAACCAGTTGCGCGGCATTCTCTATCTGTTCGAAGACACCGTGCCGTTTCTTGCGCGCCAGGTGGCACGCGCCGCCCACAGCTACCTCGACGGCCTGCTGCCGCCGTTTTTCAAAGCCTTGGTGCAACACACCGCGCAATCCAACTACTCCTGGCACACACCGGGGCACGGCGGCGGCGTGGCCTACCACAAGAGCCCGGTCGGCCAGGCCTTTCACCAGTTTTTTGGCGAGAATACCCTGCGTTCGGACTTGTCCGTTTCAGTGCCGGAGCTGGGCTCGCTGCTCGACCACACCGGCCCCCTGGCCCAGGCAGAGGCCAGGGCTGCACGCAACTTCGGCGCCGACCACACGTTTTTCGTGATCAACGGCACCTCCACTGCCAACAAGATCGTCTGGCACGCCATGGTCGGCCGTGATGACCTGGTGCTGGTGGACCGCAACTGTCACAAATCGGTAGTCCACGCGATCATCATGACCGGGGCCATTCCCATCTACCTGTGCCCCGAGCGCAACGAGCTGGGCATCATCGGCCCGATACCCCTCAGTGAGTTCAGCCCTGCATCGATCCAGGCGAAGGTCCAGGCCAACCCCCTGGCGCGTGATCGCGGGCAGCGGATCAAGCTGGCAGTGGTCACCAACTCCACCTACGACGGCCTGTGCTACCACGCCGGGATGATCAAGCAGACGCTGGGGGCCAGTGTCGAGGTGCTGCACTTTGACGAGGCCTGGTTCGCCTACGCGGCGTTTCACGAGTTCTTCGAGGGGCGCTATGCCATGGGTACGGCCTGCGCGGCCGACAGCCCGCTGGTGTTCAGCACCCACTCCACGCACAAGCTGTTGGCGGCCTTCAGCCAGGCGTCGATGATTCATGTGCAGGAGGGTGCCAGCCGCCAGCTGGACCGTGACCGCTTCAACGAAGCGTTCATGATGCACATCTCGACATCGCCGCAGTACAGCATCCTGGCGTCACTGGACGTGGCCTCTACCATGATGGAGGGGCCGGCCGGGCGCTCGCTGTTGCAGGAAATGTTCGACGAGGCGTTGAGCTTTCGCCGGGCGCTGGCCAACCTGCGCAAGCATATTGCCGCTGCCGACTGGTGGTTCAGCATCTGGCAACCGCCAGCGGCAGAGGGCATACAGCACCTTGCCGCGCAAGACTGGCAGCTTCAGCCGGGGGCTGAGTGGCATGGCTTTGGTGAGGTGGCGGGCAACTACGTGTTGCTCGACCCGCTGAAGGTGACCTTGGTCATGCCCGGCTTGAGCGCAGGGGGTGTGCTGGGCGAGCACGGTATTCCGGCGGCGGTGGTCAGCAAGTTTCTTTGGGAGCGCGGCCTGGTGGTGGAAAAAACCGGCCTGTACAGCTTCCTGGTGCTGTTCTCCATGGGCATCACCAAGGGCAAGTGGAGCACCTTGCTGACAGAGCTACTGGAGTTCAAACGCCACTATGACGGCAATACCCGGTTGAGCGCTTGCCTGCCGAGTGTGGTGGCAGCGGACACTTCACGTTATCAAGGCATGGGGCTGCGCGAGCTGTGTGACCAACTGCACGAGTGCTACCGCGCCAATGCCACGGCCAAGCAGCTCAAACGGTTGTTCACAAGCTTGCCGGAGGTTGCCGTCAGCCCGGCACGGGCCTATGACCAGATGGTACGCGGCGAAGTGGAGGCGGTGCCGATCGAAGCGCTGCTCGGCCGTGTCGCAGCGGTGATGCTGGTGCCGTATCCGCCCGGCATTCCATTGATCATGCCGGGAGAGCGGTTCACCGAAGCGACCCGCTCGATACTCGACTACCTGGCGTTTGCCCGAGCTTTCAACGATGGCTTCCCGGGTTTCGTTGCCGACGTGCATGGCCTGCAGAACGAAAGCGGTCGCTACACCGTAGACTGCATCAAGGAATGCGAATGATCTCGACGCCGGTCTGTGCCAGCTCGAAACGGTTTTCGCCCAGGTGGTTGACGCGGTCGCCAATTGCCAGGCGGTAGGTGGTGATCGGTGCGCCCAGCGCGCTGCCGTCGACCTGGAGGGTGGACTCCTGGAACTCGTGGACGGGGTAGATGCGGCCTTCGGCGTCACGGGCGTGGAATTGGCCGACCATTACTGCTGCCATTTGGGTGAAAACCTCTGAATTACGTAGGAAATATCTGCAAACATAGACCGTACAAGATACCCGGAAGTTTTCCCCTCGTGGAAAAAAAACCAAAGCGGCGAGAAACGGTCATCTATAACTACAACGTCTCTTAGCCAGCAAAGGTTGGAAATCGCCATGAGCCAGGTGTATTCGGTAGCGGTCGTCGTCGGCAGCTTGCGCAAGGATTCCTACAACCGCAAGGTAGCCCGCGCACTTTCGGAGCTGGCGCCGTCCAGCCTTGCCTTGAAGATCGTCGAGATTGGTGACCTGCCCCTGTATAACGAGGACGTCGAGGCCAACGCACCTGAGCCCTGGCAGCGCTTTCGCGAGCAGATCCGCGGCAGTGATGCGGTGCTGTTCGTCACGCCGGAGTACAACCGTTCGGTGCCGGGTTGCCTGAAAAACGCCATCGACGTCGGCTCGCGGCCCTATGGTCAAAGCGCCTGGAGCGGCAAACCGGCTGCGGTGGTGAGTGTGTCGCCGGGGGCGATTGGCGGTTTTGGCGCCAACCATGCCGTGCGCCAGTCGCTGGTGTTTCTCGACATGCCCTGCATGCAGATGCCTGAGGCGTACCTCGGTGGCGCGGCCAACCTGTTCGAGGATTCGGGCAAGCTCAACGACAAGACCCGGCCGTTTCTGCAGTCCTTTGTCGACAAGTTCGCCACGTGGGTGAAGTTGAACAGGGCGGTTTGAGGGTGATGGCAATGGGCCGCCCAGCGGCCCCGGCCGTTTATCGGAAGCTGTAGGACACCCCTGCATAGACCGCAAACCCTTCGCCCGGCGTCGACCGGGCGATGTCCTGCCCGCCATCGTTGTAACCCGGTGTCACTGTCGCGGCATAGCGCTTGTTGGTCAGGTTGCGCAGGTCCAGCCAGGTCTGCCAGTCCTGTTTCGGTGAGTCCCAACCCAGGCGTGCCCCCAGCAAGGCATAGGCGTCGGCGTGGTAACTGTTGGCATAGTCGACCTGCACCTTGGAGGCCATCTGCGTGTTGACTCCGGCATAAAACCCGCTCGGCCAGTCATAGCGCAACTCGGCCTGGTAGTAATGCATGGGGATGCCAGGCAAGCGGTTGTCAGCGAAGGTGTCATCGTCGCGGTAGTGGAAATCACTGAAGGTGTAGGCCTGGCGCAGGCTCAGCTTGCCCCTGCCGGCTTGCTCCCACAAGGTGCTGTCCAGGCCCGCCTCGACACCTTGGTGCACGGTGGCGCTGGCATTGTATTCTTTGGCCGGCAGGCCCTGCACGATTTCCACGGCCAGCAGTTCGTGGCGCACTTGCGAGTAATACCACGCCAGGTCCCAGCGCCCCAGCGCAGAGTCGCCGCGTGCGCCCAGTTCAAGCGTGGTGGCTGTCTGGTTCTGCATTTCGACAGGTTGTGTCGCAGCCGTGGCGCTCCAGATCAGCGACCACGGGTGCGGTGGCTCGACGGACCGGCTCAGGTTGCCATAGACCTGCAGGTGCGGGTTGATGTCATAGCGCAGGCCCAGGCGCGGCGCGTAGTCCCAGTCATGCTGGCTGACCTTGCCGCCGGTGGCAGGGTAGCTGACGTCACTTTCACGTCGGGTATAGATCATCGCCAGGCCCGTGGTCAGCCACAAATCAGGGATCAGCTCCAGATCGTTGCCGACATGCAGCACGGTATCCGAGCCCTGGTAGCTGAAGTCGCGGCTGCGCGCGCCGAAGTTGTAACCGCTGGTGCGGGCAAATTGCGAGGCACCGCTGTTGGGCAGGTGTTTGGTGGTTCGCCAGCCCACGGTGGTCTTGCTCTCGTGGCCCAGCAGGGTATCGCGGCGCAGGTAGTTCAGGGTGCCGCTGACATCGGTGTAGGCCACCTTGAGGCGCATTGGGCCTTCGCGCAGGTCCATCGGGAAGTCGTGATAGACCAGCCCGGCTTCTACCCGGGCATCGTCCTCAAGGTAGAAGGTGGTCTTGTTGGCCACCCAGGTGCTGCCCGGTTGCGGCCGGCTGTCGTCGCGGGCCAGGTACGCCGCGTTGGCGGCACGCGGGTCGTGCTTGATCTGGTCCTTGGTCAGGCGCCCGGCCAGGTCGTTCTCGGTTTCGCGGTAGCGCAGGTAGAAACGCGTTTCCAGGTTCGGGTTGAACCGGTAGCCGACATTGGCGGCGATACCCTTGGCGCTGCCACTGCTGTGCGCCTGATAGCCGTCGTATTCCGAGTCGGTCAGCGCCACGTAGTAATCGAGGTTGCCCAGCACCTGGCCAGAACTGATGTGCCGATGCTGGTAGCCGCGGCTACCGACCTCGTAGCGCACCTGCAGTGGCGCGGCATCGTAACCGGTGTGGGTGACATAGTTGATGGCACCCCCCAGAGCCAGGGCGCCCTGATCGAAGCCATTGGCCCCGCGCAGTACCTCGGCGCGGCTCAGCCATAGCGGCTCGAACAGCTCATAGGGGGTGCCCCCGGGGCCGGTCAGCGGCAAGCCGTCGAACATCGTGTAGACCCCGGAGCCGTGCGCCCCTGGAGCGCGGTTGATGCCCGAGCCACGGATCGACAGCTTGATGCCATCGTTGCCCGCCGACTGGGCGAACACCCCAGGTTGGTAGGCCAGCACATCCTGATTGCTGGCGACCCGGCCTTGCCCCACGCGGTTCATGTCCACCAGATTGCTGGCGCCAGGGATTTCCCGAAGGTGCTCGGCGGCGGCCTCCAGCTCGGTCTGTCGCTGATCTTCGATCAACACTTGGTCGAGTTCGACGCGGCCTGTGGCCTGGGTGGCGCTGGAGACCAACAGGGCCAGCAAGGAGAGGGGGAGGGTAGGGCGCATGGCAAGGGCTTCCAGATCGATAAGCGGGAATCTGACGCTGCAAGTGTCAGACGAAGCACAGCTTTCGTTCTGTAGTCCTGAAAAAGAACAACCCCGCCGAGGCGGGGTTGTTCAGGATCGCTGAAGGTCAGCCGATCAGTTGCAGGCCCGCCTGCTGAACCATTTCCAGCAGCGGTTGCGGGTACACACCGAGCACGAAGGCCAGGATCGCGATAGCCAGCAGCATGACGCCGCCAGTGCGCTGTTCCCACTTCAGCGGAGCGTCGTGGCGACGCAGGTTCGGCTCGACCAGGTACAGGGTGACCATGACGCGCAGGTAGTAATAAACGCCGATGGCGCTACCGATCACCAGGGCACCGACCAGCCACCACAGGTGCGACTCGACGCCGGTGGCGATGATGTAGAACTTGCCGATGAAGCCCGCAGTCAGCGGGATACCGGCCAGCGACAGCATCATCACGGTCAGTACCGCAGTCAGGTACGGGCGGCGCCAGAACAGGCCGCGGTACTCGTACAGGGCATCGGCGTCACGGCCGCCGTAAGGCGAGGACATCAGCGTGATGACACCGAAGGCGCCAAGGCTGGTGATCACGTAGGTGACCAGGTACACGCCCATGGCTTCCAGGGCCAGGCCCTTGCTGGCGACCAGGGCGATCACCAGGTAGCCGAAGTGGGCGATGGACGAGTAACCGAGCAGGCGCTTGAGGTTGCTCTGGGTCAGTGCCAGCAGGTTACCGACCAGGATCGAGGCAACTGCGATCACCGCCAGTACGGTGCTCAGCACGCCGCTGCTGGCAGCAGGGGAGAGCATGAACAGGCGCACGACCACGGCGAACACCGCCACCTTGCTCGCGGTGGCCAGGAACGCGGCAACCGGGGCCGGGGCGCCTTCGTACACGTCCGGGGTCCACAGGTGGAAGGGGACCAGCGACAGCTTGAAGGCCAGGCCGACCAGCATCATGCCCAGGCCCAGTTGCGCAACCAGGCTTGGCATGTTGGTGGCTGCCAGGGCTTTGCCGATCTGGTCGAAGCTCAGGCTGCCTGCATCGGCGTACAGCAGTGCCATGCCGAACAGCAGGAAGGCCGAACCTGCGGCCGACAGCACCATGTACTTGATGCCGGCTTCCAGCGAGCGCTTGTTGAAGAAGGCGTACGCCACCAGGCCGTAAACCGGCACAGACAGCAGCTCCAGGCCGATGAACAGGCCGGCCAGGTGGTTGGCGCTGACCAGTACCAGGCCACCGAGGGCCGACATCAGCAGCAGCAGGTACAGCTCTTCGCGGTTGCCCGGGAAGCCCTTGGAGCCTTCGCCAAGGTAGGCGTGGGCGAGGGTGACGCAGGCCAGCGTGGCCACCAGGATGATCGCCATGTACAGGCAGGCGAACTTGTCGATGGTGATCAGCGAGGTGACCGCCAGCGGTGCAACCTTGAGGGCCGGCAGAATCGACAGCAGGGCCAGGTTAAGGCCCACGGTGGACAGCAGGAAGGTCTGCGAGTGGTTGCGCTTCCAGGCGATCGCCAGCATCACCACCACCGTGGTGATGGTGGTGATCAGCATCGGCGCCAATGCGATGAAGTGTTGAGTGGTGAATTCCATAGCGCTCTTACCGGGCCGAAGCGAGTTGAGTGAAAGCGGAACCAAGCCACTGCTGCACACCGCTCATGGTGGCGGCAGAAGTGTCGAGGAACGGCTGCGGGTACACACCAAGCACGATCAGCAGCACCGCCAGGCCCAGCACCATGATCAGCTCGCGGCCGTCCATGCCGGCCAGCACGGTGTCGCTCTTGCTGGGGCCGAAGTAGGCACGGTGGATCATGATCAGCGAGTAGACCGAGCCGAAGACCAGGCCGGTGGTGGCGATCACAGTGATCCATGGCACGCTGGCGAAGCTGCCGATCAGGATCAGGAACTCGCCGACGAAGTTGCCGGTGCCTGGCAGGCCCAGCGATGCGGCGGCGAAGAACAGGCTGATCGCAGGCAGGTAGGCGATGCGGTGCCACAGGCCACCCATTTGACGCATGTCACGGGTGTGCAGGCGCTCGTACAGCTGGCCGGACAGGATGAACAGTGCGGCGGCCGACAGGCCGTGGGCCAGCATCTGGATCACCGCGCCTTGCAGGGCTTGCTGGCTGCCGGAGTAGATACCGATCAGCACGAAGCCCATGTGCGAGACGCTGGAGAAGGCGATCAGGCGCTTGATGTCGGTTTGCGCGAAGGCCAGGAAGGCACCGTAGAAGATACCGATCAGGCCCAGGCTCATGGCGATCGGCGCAAACTCTGCCGAAGCGTTCGGGAACAGCGGCAGGGCGAAGCGCAGCAGGCCATAGGCCGCAGTCTTCAACAAGATACCCGCCAGGTCCACGGAACCTGCGGTTGGCGCCTGGGCGTGCGCATCAGGCAGCCAGGAGTGGAACGGCACCACTGGCAGCTTGACCGCGAAGGCGATGAAGAAGCCCAGCATCAGCACGTACTCGACGCCAGGTGGCAGCTCGGCCTTGAGCAGGTCGCTGTAGTTGAAGGTGAGCACGCCGGTGGTGTTGTAGTTGACCAGCACCAGGCCAAGGATCGCCACCAGCATGATCAGGCCGCTGGCCTGGGTGAAGATGAAGAACTTGGTCGCGGCGTAGATCCGGGTCTTCTTGCCGTCCGCCGAGCTGTGACCCCAGAGCGCGATGAGGAAATACATCGGCACCAGCATCATTTCCCAGAAGAAGAAGAACAGGAACAGGTCCAGGGCCAGGAACACACCGACCACGCCGCCGAGGATCCACATCAGGTTGAGGTGGAAGAAGCCGACGTGGCGCTGGATCTCTTTCCAGGAGCACAGTACCGACAGCACACCGAGCAGGCCGGTGAGCAGGATCATCAGCAGCGACAGGCCATCGAGGGCCAGGTGGATGCTGATGCCGAAGCGCTTGATCCACTCGACTTTGTATTCGAGTGCCCAGGCAGGTTCGGCACCCGGCGCAGGCGCCAGGGTGTAGTCGCCGGTGCCCCACAGGTACAGGCCGATGCCGAGCAACAGGGACATGGTCAGCAGCGCGATCCAGCGCGGCAGGGTGGCGCCGAAGCGCTCACCCAGCCAGCACAGGAAGCCGCCGATGAAGGGGATCAGGATCAGCCAAGGCAAAATCATGACGGGTTGGTTTCCTTTGGCAAAGTCGCAAGATTCATAGTCATACCGCAGCCACTACCACAGCACCGAGCACCAGCACGGCGCCGACGGCGATCGAGGCGGTGTACCAGCGCAGTTGGCCGGTCTCGGTCTTGCTCATGGCGACGTGGCCGCCACGTGCCATCCGAGGGATCAGGCCGATGCTGCGGTCTACCGGGTCCTTGCGCAGGATGTGGCAGATCAGCAGGTAGGGTTTGACGAAGAGCTTGTCGTAGATCCAGTCGAAGCCCCAGGCGGCGAACCACCAGGCCGACAGGACACGGCCGATGCCGCTGTTGGCGATCGCGCTGACGAAGCGGCGCTTGCCCAGGAACAGCAGGGCTGACAGCAGGATACCGGCGATGGCGATGGCGCCCGAGGCGATCTCCAGCGAGTGCTTGGCGTCACCACCGGCGTGGCCGGCGCTTTCAGGCAGCACGCCTGCCAGCGGTGGGGTGATCCAGGCGCCGACGAAGGTCGACAGCACGATCAGCACGCCCAGTGGCAGCCAGTGGCTGATGCCGTGGCCGGCGTGGGCTTCGGTCTTGGCTTCGCCGTGGAAGGCGATGAAGATCAGGCGGAAGGTGTACAGCGAGGTCATGAACGCACCGACCAGCCCGGCGTACAGCAGGCCGGTATTGCCGCTGGCGAAGGCTTCCCAGAGGATCTCGTCCTTGGAGTAGAAGCCCACGGTCACGATCGGCAGGGCCGCCAGGGCGGCGCCACCGACCACGAAGCTGGCGTAGGCCAGCGGCAGCTTCTTCCACAGGCCGCCCATCTTGAAGATGTTCTGCTCGTGGTGGCAGGCAACGATCACCGCACCGGACGCAAGGAACAGCAGGGCCTTGAAGAAGGCGTGGGTCATCAGGTGGAAGATCGCCGCGTCCCAGGCACCCACGCCCAGGGCCAGGAACATGTAGCCGATCTGGCTCATGGTCGAGTAGGCGAGGATACGCTTGATGTCGGTCTGTACCAGCGCGGCGAAGCCGGCCAGCACCAGGGTCACACCACCGACCACACCCACCAGGTGCAGGATGTCTGGGGCCAGCAGGAACAGGCCGTTGGTACGGGCGATCAGGTACACGCCCGCGGTCACCATGGTTGCCGCGTGGATCAGTGCCGAAACCGGGGTCGGGCCTGCCATCGCGTCGGCCAGCCAGGTCTGCAAGGGCAGCTGGGCCGATTTACCGACCGCGCCACCCAGCAGCATCAGGGTCGCCAGCACCATCCAGGTGTCGCCCGCCTGGAACTTCTGCGGTGCCAGCACCAGCAGTTCCTGAACGTTCAGGGTACCCAGCTGGGCGAACAGGATGAACAGGCCGATGGCCATGAACACGTCGCCGATGCGGGTGACGATGAAGGCCTTGAGTGCCGCGTTACCGTTGTTGCGGTTGCTGTAGTAGAAACCGATCAACAGGTACGAGCACAGGCCCACGCCTTCCCAGCCGAAGTAGATGAACAGCAGGTTATCGCCAAGGATCAGGAACAGCATGCTGGCGATGAACAGGTTGGTGTACGAGAAGAAGCGCGAGTAACCGGCTTCGCCACGCATGTACCAGGACGCGAACAGGTGGATCAGGAAGCCCACGCCAGTGACCACGCCGAGCATGGTGACCGACAGGCCGTCCAGGTGCAGGGTGAAGGTCGGCGCGAAGCCGTCCACCGACATCCACTGCCACAGCAGCTGGCTGTACGCGCCGCCTTCAGGCGGGGCGACGTTGAATTGCCAGATGACGTAGGCGGCCGTCGCGGCCGAGAGGCCGACCGAGCCGACGCCGATCAGGGCGGACAGGTTCTCCGAGAACCGCCCGCGCGAGAACGACAGCAGCAGGAAGCCGATCAGGGGGAAGACGAAAGTCAGGAAGAGAAGGTTCATCCGCGCATCTCACTGGCAGCATCGATGTCGAGAGTGTGGAAGCGGCGATACAGCTGCAGCAGGATGGCCAGGCCAATGCTGGCCTCGGCGGCTGCCAGGCTGATCACCAGAATGAACATCACCTGGCCGTCGGGCTGGACCCAACGGGCACCGGCGACGACGAACGCCAGGGCAGAGGCGTTCATCATGACTTCCAGGCTCATGAGCACGAAGAGGATGTTGCGGCGGACCATCAGGCCAACCAGACCTAAGCAGAACAGGATGCCGGCGACCGCCAGACCATGCTCGAGAGGGATAGCACCCATGATTTACTCCTTCGCCTCGTTGCGGCCCAGGTGGAAGGCGGTGACGGCTGCGGCGAGCAGCAGCATCGAAGCCAGTTCGACCACCAGCAGGTACGGGCCGAACAGGCTGATGCCCACTTCTTTCGGGCCCACGGTGGTACCGCTGATGCCGGCACCGCTCGGGGTGACGAACAGCACGTACAGCAGCTCCAGCAGCAGCAGGGTGCCCAGTATCACCGGCCCCGCCCATATGCCGGGCTTGAGCCAGCCGCGTTCCTGGGCGACCGAGGCCGGCCCCAGGTTGAGCATCATCACCACGAACACGAACAGCACCATGATGGCGCCAGCGTAGGCGATCACTTCCAGGGCGCCGGCAAACGGCGCACCGAGGGCGAAGAAGATCATTGCCACGGAAATCAGCGAAATGATCAGGTAGAGCAGGGCGTGCACGGGGTTGGTGCCGGTTACCACCCGAAGGGTGGAGACCACGGCGATCCCGGATGCGAAGTAGAAAGCGAATTCCATCTTTCTGTCCTTATGGGAGCAAGCTCTTCACGTTGATCGGCTCGGCCTCGTTCTGCGCAGAGCCCTTCGGCTTGCCAGCGATTGCCATACCCGCAACACGGTAGAAGTTGTAGTCAGGGTTCTTGCCGGGGCCGGAGATCAGCAGATCTTCTTTCTCGTACACCAGGTCCTGACGCTTGAACTCGGCCATTTCGAAATCCGGAGTCAGCTGGATCGCGGTGGTCGGGCACGCTTCCTCGCACAGGCCGCAGAAGATGCAACGCGAGAAGTTGATGCGGAAGAACTCAGGGTACCAACGGCCGTCCTCGGTCTCGGCCTTCTGCAGCGAGATGCAGCCGACCGGGCAGGCCACCGCGCAGAGGTTGCACGCCACGCAGCGCTCCTCGCCGTCGGGGTCGCGGGTGAGGACGATGCGGCCGCGATAGCGCGGCGGCAGGTACACAGCTTCTTCCGGGTACTGCAGGGTGTCGCGCTTGCGGAACCCGTGGGAGAACACCATTGCCAGGCTGCGCAGCTGAGTGCCGGTGCCTTTAACGATGTCGCCGATATATTTGAACATGGGTCAAATCCTCACTGGGCCGCGACGGCTGGCGTGTTGTAAAGCACGATCGCAGCGGTCACCAGCAAATTGATCAGGGTCAGCGGCAGGCAGAACTTCCAGCTGAAGTCCATCACCTGGTCATAGCGTGGGCGCGGGATCGAGGCGCGCAGCAGGATGAACAGCATGATGAAGAACGCGGTTTTCAGCGCGAACCACAGGAACGGCACCTGCGGCAGGATGCCGAACGGGCCGTGCCAGCCGCCGAAGAACAGGGTCACCAGCAGCGCCGAGATGAGGATGATGCCGATGTACTCACCGACGAAGAACATGCCCCATTTCATGCCGGCATACTCGATGTGGTAGCCGTCGGCCAGTTCCTGTTCCGCTTCTGGCTGGTCGAACGGGTGACGGTGAGTCACGGCAACGCCAGCGATGAAGAAGGTGCAGAAGCCGAAGAACTGCGGAATGATGAACCACAGGTTCTGGGCCTGGTATTCAACGATGTCGCGCATGTTGAACGAACCCACCTGCACCACCACGCCCATCAGCGCCAGGCCCAGGAACACCTCGTACGAAACGGTCTGTGCCGACGCCCGCAGGCTGCCCAGCAAGGCGTACTTGTTGTTCGACGACCAACCGGCGAACAGTACGGCGTATACCGACAGGCCAGCCATGGCGAAGAAGAACAGCAGGCCGATGTTCAGGTCGGCAACGCCCCAGCCGGGTGTGATCGGGATGATCGAGAAGCCGATCAGCAGCGCGCTCATGGCCACGACCGGCGCCAGGGTGAAAATCATCTTGTCGACGAAGGGCGGGTTCCAGTCTTCCTTGAAGAACATCTTCAGCATGTCGGCGGCGATCTGGAACATGCCGAACGGGCCGACACGGTTAGGACCGTAGCGATCCTGCCACCAGCCCAGCAGGCGGCGCTCGACGAAGCTGAGCAGGGCGCCGCAGACCACTACGGCCAGCAGCACCACGATAGCCTTGACGACCTGGATGATCACATCGATCACTTCGGGGGTGAACCAGCTCATTGTGCTGCCTCCTGCAGGCCTTCTACGGGTGCACCGAAGATGGCAGGCGGAATGCCAGCCAGGCCTTTCGGCAGCGCGACCAGGCCTGCGCCCAGCTCTTCATTGATACGCAGCGGCAGGCGCAGGGCCACGCCAGCCACGTTCAGGCTCAGCAGCGCACCTTCGTTGACACCCAGGCGGTCGGCTTCGGACTTGGCCAGGCCGACGTAGGCGGCCGGAATACGCGTTTGCACCGGGGCGGCGCGCGAGGAGCTTTCTTCGCTGCCGAACAGGTGGAAGAACGGTACTGCAGTCCAGGTGCCGCGGGCCGGGTTGAAGGCGCCCGGGATGGCGTTGAACCAGTTCAGGCGATCGCCTTGCGATTCGATCAGGCGCACGCCCGGGTCACCGGCACGCAGGTGGCCACCGACCTCGTCCTGGAACTTGTTCCAGGCTTGCGGCGAGTTCCAGCCCGGCGACCAGGCGAACGGCACTTGCTGGCGCGGTTCGGCGGAGCCCGAGTAGCCTTCCATCGAGAAGGCGAACGCGGTGTCCTTGTCTTGCGGGGTGCGTGGCTCGTGCACGCTGATGTTGGCGCGCATGGCGGTACGGCCGGAGTAGCGCAGCGGCTCACGGGCAAGCTTCATGCCCTTGATGCGGAAGGCGGCGCTTGGCGCAGCGTTGACGATGCCGGCCAGTTGCGGGGCGGCTTCGGCGCAGGCGCTGGTGACGTGGTCCAACTGGGTCCAGTCGACCGGCTTGTTCAGCAGGGTGGCACGCAGGGCGTGCATCCAGCGCCAGCCTTCGTGGACCAGGATGCTGCTGTCCAGGTACTGCGGGTCGAACACCTGGAAGAAGCGCTGGGCACGGCCTTCCTGGCTGACCAGGGTACCGTCGCCTTCGGCGAACGAGGCCGCCGGCAGCACCAGGTGGGCGCGCTCCAGGGTCGCGGTGTGGGAGTGATCGGCGACGATCACCACCTTGGCTGCGGCCAGGGCAGCATCGACCTTGGCGGCCGCTACGCGGGTGTACAGGTCGTTTTCGACGATCACGATGGCGTCGGCCTTGCCGCTGATGACCGCATCCAGCGCGGCATCGACGGACTCACCGCCCAGCATGGCCAGGCCGAGGCTGTTGGCCTCAGGCACAACCAGGCTCAGCGAACCGTTCTTGTCGCGCAGCTTCAGGGCCTTGGCGATGTTGGCGGCGGCTTCGATCAGGGCAGGGTCGGCCAGCGAAGTACCGGCAACCACCAGCGGGCGCTTGGCCGCGACCAGGGCGTCGGCGATGCGCTGGGCCAGGGCCTTGGCTTCGTCGTCCAGGCCAGCAACGGCCGGGGCGCTCGGGTCGATGGCGTGGGCCACGGCGAAACCGATGCGGGCCAGGTCGGCGGGGGCTGCGTGCACGCATTCTTCGGCAACGTCGTCCAGCTTGGTTTCAGCCAGGGACGCGATGAACAGCGGGTACAGCGCGTGCTGGCCGATGTTCTTCACCGCAGCGTCCAGCCAAGGCTGCACTTTCATCGCCTCGGCCATGGCTTCGGCCTTGCCTTTGGTGGCCTGGCGTACGGCCAGGGCAACACGGGCGGCGGTCTGCGTCAGGTCTTCACCGAGCACGAACACCGCGTCGTGGTCTTCGATGTCACGCAGGGTCGGCACGGGCAGCGGGCTGTTGTTCAGCACGTTCAGGGCCAGGCGTACGCGGGCCAGTTCGCCTGCTTCCATGCCGGAGTAGAAGTACTCGGCGCCGACCAGCTCACGCAGGCCGTAGTTGCTTTCGAGGCTGGCGCGCGGCGAGCCGATGCCGACGATGGTGCGGCCGCGCAGCAGGTCGGCGGCCTTGTCCAGGGCGGCGTCCAGGCTCAGCTTGGTGCCATCGGCCAGGCGTGGCTGGCGTGGGCGGTCGGTGCGGTTGACGTAGCCATAGCCGAAGCGGCCACGGTCGCACAGGAAGTACTGGTTGACCGAGCCGTTGAAGCGGTTCTCGATCCGACGCAGTTCACCGTAGCGCTCGCCCGGGCTGATGTTGCAGCCGCTGGAGCAGCCGTGGCAGATGCTTGGAGCAAACTGCATGTCCCACTTGCGGTTGTAGCGCTCGGAGTGGGTCTTGTCGGTGAACACACCGGTCGGGCAGACCTCGGTCAGGTTGCCGGAGAACTCGCTCTCCAGCACGCCGTCTTCAACGCGGCCGAAGTACACGTTGTCGTGGGCGCCGTAGACACCCAGGTCGGTGCCGCCTGCGTAGTCCTTGTAGTAACGCACGCAGCGGTAGCAGGCGATACAGCGGTTCATCTCGTGGGCGATGAACGGGCCGAGGTCCTGGTTCTGGTGGGTACGCTTGGTGAAACGGTAGCGGCGCTCGTTGTGGCCGGTCATTACCGTCATGTCCTGCAGGTGGCAGTGACCGCCTTCCTCGCACACGGGGCAGTCGTGCGGGTGGTTGGTCATCAGCCATTCGACGACGCTGGCGCGAAACGCCTTGGACTCGTCATCTTCGATGGAGATCCAGGTGCCGTCGGAGGCAGGGGTCATGCAGGACATGACGATACGACCACGGGTGTCGTTCTCGTCGGTGTACTGCTTGACCGCACATTGCCGGCAGGCGCCAACGCTACCAAGCGCCGGGTGCCAGCAGAAATAAGGGATGTCGAGGCCGAGCGACAGACACGCCTGTAACAGGTTGTCTGCACCGTTGACTTCGAGCGCTTTGCCGTCTACGTGGATAGTGGCCATTGTTCAAAGTTCTTCGTTGGCCCGCGTGAGCGGGCGTGGCTAATGGAAATCTGTATGCCTGCGGCCCGCCTCGAATCGTTCGGGCCGGCCTGCAGGCTGGCGGGTGGCACGGACCACCCGCAGCTCATCTTGTTATGCGCCGACCACGATCGGCCCGCTCGGCACTGGCTTGGCCAGGTTCGGGCGCAGGGTGTCGGCAGCACTGGCTGGGGCGACACCGGCCTCGAATTCGGAGCGGAAGTATTTGATGGCACTGCCCAAGGGCTCGACGGCACCCGGTGCGTGAGCACAGAAGGTGCGGCCTGGGCCGAGGAAGTTGACCAGACCCAGCAGCGTCTCGATGTCTTCGGCACGGCCCTGGCCGTTTTCCAGCGCGCGCAGCATCTTCACGCTCCACGGCAGGCCGTCACGGCAAGGGGTGCACCAGCCGCACGATTCGCGGGCGAAGAACTCTTCCATGTTGCGCAGCAGCGAGACCATGTTGACGCTGTCGTCGACCGCCATGGCCAGGCCCGTACCCATACGGGTGCCGACCTTGGCGATGCCGCCGGCGTACATCTGGGCGTCGAGGTGCTCGGGCAGCAGGAAGCCGGTACCGGCGCCGCCTGGCTGCCAGCACTTGAGCTTGAAGCCGTCGCGCATGCCACCGGCGTAGTCTTCGAACAGCTCGCGGGCGGTAACGCCGAACGGCAGTTCCCACAGGCCCGGGTTCTTCACCTTGCCGGAGAAGCCCATCAGCTTGGTGCCGTGGTCCTCGCTGCCTTCGCGGGCCAGCGACTTGTACCAGTCGTTGCCGTTGGCGACGATGGCCGGGACGTTGCACAGGGTCTCGACGTTGTTCACGCAGGTCGGCTTGCCCCACACGCCCACGGCGGCAGGGAAGGGTGGCTTGGAGCGTGGGTTGGCGCGGCGGCCTTCGAGCGAGTTGATCAGTGCGGTTTCTTCACCGCAAATGTAGCGACCGGCGCCGGTGTGCACGAACAGCTCGAAGTCGAAGCCCGAACCGAGGATGTTCTTGCCCAGCAGGCCTGCGGCCTTGGCTTCGTCGATGGCGCGGTTGAGGTTCTTCGCTGCGGTGGTGTATTCGCCACGCAGGAAGATGTAGCCGCGGTAGGCCTTCAGGGCGCGGGCGCTGATCAGCATGCCCTCGACCAGCAGATGGGGCTGTTGCTCCATCAGCATGCGGTCCTTCCAGGTGTTCGGCTCCATTTCGTCCGCGTTGCACAGCAGGTAGCGGATGTTCATGGATTCGTCTTTGGGCATCAGGCCCCACTTCACGCCAGTGGGGAAGCCCGCACCGCCACGGCCCTTGAGGCCGGAGTCCTTGACGGCCTGGACGATGTCGTCCTGCGACATCTGCGCCAGTGCCTTGCGGGCAGCGGCGTAGCCGTTCTTGGATTCGTACTCGGCAAGCCATACCGGCTCGCCGTCGTCACGCAGGCGCCAGGTCAGTGGGTGGGTTTCGGCCGAACGCGCGATGCGGTTGGCCGGGCCGAAGGAAGTAATGGTCATACGTAACCCTCCAGCAGTTTGGAAACGCCAGTCGGCTGCACGTCGCCAAAGGTGTCGTCGTCGATCATCAGCGCCGGGGCCTTGTCGCAGTTGCCCAGGCAGCACACCGGCAGCAGGGTGAAACGCCCGTCTGCGGTGGTCTGGCCGAGGCCGATGCCCAGTTCGCTCTGGATCTGGCTGACCACGGACTCGTGGCCGCCGATGTAGCAGACCATGCTGTCGCACACGCGGATGATGTGGCGGCCGACCGGCTGGCGGAAGATCTGGCTGTAGAAGGTGGCCACGCCTTCGACGTCACTGGCAGGGATGCCCAGCACTTCGCCGATGGCGTGAATGGCGCCGTCCGGCACCCAGCCACGTTCCTTCTGGACGATCTTCAAGGCTTCGATGGACGCCGCGCGCGGGTCCTCGTAGTGATGCATCTCGTGCTCGATGGCCGAGCGCTCGGTTTCGCTCAGGGCGAAACGGTCTGTCTGGATAAGCGTGCTGTTCATGCTTAGCGGTCCACGTCAGCCATAACGAAGTCGATACTGCCCAGGTACGCAATGAGGTCGGCGACCATGCTGCCTTTGATCACCGAAGGGATCTGCTGCAGGTGCGGGTAGCTCGGGGTGCGGATCCGGGTGCGGTAGCTCATGGTGCCGCCATCGCTCGTCAGGTAGTAACTGTTGATGCCCTTGGTCGCTTCGATCATCTGGAACGACTCGTTGGCCGGCATGACCGGGCCCCACGAGACTTGCAGGAAGTGCGTGATCAAGGTTTCGATGTGCTGCAGGGTGCGCTCTTTCGGCGGCGGCGTGGTCAGCGGGTGATCCGCCTTGTACGGGCCTTCCGGCATGTTGCGCAGGCACTGGTCGATGATGCGGATACTCTGGCGCATCTCTTCGACACGGACCATGCAGCGATCGTAGGCATCGCCGTTGTGGGCCAGCGGCACTTCAAACTCGAAGTTCTCGTAGCCGGAGTAAGGGCGCGCTTTACGCAGGTCGAAGTCGCAACCGGTGGAACGCAGGCCGGCACCGGTAGTGCCCCATTCCAGCGCTTCCTTGGTGTTGTACGCGGCAACGCCGACGGTACGGCCCTTGAGGATGCTGTTCTGCAGGGCGGCCTTGGTGTACTCGTCGAGGCGCTTGGGCAGCCAGTCGACGAAGTCCTTGACCAGCTTGTCCCAGCCGCGCGGCAGGTCGTGGGCGACGCCACCGATGCGGTACCAGGCCGGATGCAGGCGGAAACCGGTGATCGCTTCGATCACGGTGTAGGCGCGCTGGCGGTCGGTGAAGGTGAAGAACACCGGGGTCATGGCGCCGACGTCCTGGATGTAGGTACCCAGGAACAGCAGGTGGCTGGTGATGCGGAAGAACTCGGCGAGCATGATGCGAATCACGTCGACCTTCTGCGGCACCTTGATGCCGGCCAGTTTTTCCACCGCCAGTACGTACGGCAGGTTGTTCATCACCCCGCCGAGGTAGTCGATACGGTCGGTGTAGGGGATGAAGCTGTGCCAGGACTGGCGCTCGGCCATCTTCTCGGCACCACGGTGGTGGTAGCCGATGTCCGGCACGCAGTCGACGATCTCTTCACCGTCCAGTTGCAGGACGATACGGAACGCACCGTGGGCAGACGGGTGGTTGGGGCCCAGGTTGAGGAACATGTAGTCCTCGTTGGCGCCCTGACGCTTCATGCCCCAGGCTTCCGGGTTGAAGCGTGCCGATTCCTCTTCAAGCTGCTGCTTGGCCAGGGTCAGGCTGTAGGGGTCGAACTCGGTGGCACGGGCTGGGTAGTCCTTGCGCAGCGGGTGTCCTTCCCAGGTGGGCGGCATCATGATGCGGCTCAGGTGCGGGTGGCCGGCAAAGTCGATGCCGAACATGTCCCACACTTCGCGTTCGTACCAGTTGGCGTTTGGCCAGATACCGGTCACGGTCGGCAGGTTCAGGTCGCCTTCGCTCAGCGACACCTTGATCATCACGTCGCTGTTACGCTCGATCGACATCAGGTGGTAGAACACGCTGAAGTCGGCGGCCGGCAGGCCACGGCGCTGGGTGCGCAGGCGCTCGTCGACGCCATGCAGGTCATACAGCATGCTGTAAGGCTTGGCGACACCGCGCAGGAAGCTGAGTACCTCTTTGAGCTGCGCACGCTTGACCCACAGCACGGGCATGCCGGTGCGGGTCTCCTGGGCGACGAATGCTTCGGCGCCAAAACGGTTGTTCAGTTCGACGACCACATCCTGGTCGTCAGCCTTGTAGGGCGGAATGAAAATAGCGTTGTCCGCTGTCATGGTCTCGGTCGCTTTGGGTCAACGTTAAGAATGAAGCCAGGCCGCCGGCTCCTTGGGGAGCGGGCGGCAGGTCGCTGGATCAGACTTCGTCGGGGCTGCGCAGGTTGGTTACTGCAATGCGCTGCTCACGACGCAGGTCTTTCTGGGCTGGCATCTCGGCACGGTAAATACCTTGATCACCAACAACCCAGGAAAGCGGGCGTCGTTCTTGGCCGATCGACTCCTGCAGCAGCATCAAGCCTTGCAGGAAAGCCTCAGGGCGTGGCGGGCAGCCAGGCACATAGACGTCCACGGGGAGGAACTTGTCGACCCCCTGAACGACCGAGTAGATGTCGTACATGCCACCGGAGTTGGCACACGAACCCATGGAGATGACCCACTTCGGCTCGAGCATCTGCTCGTACAGGCGCTGAATGATCGGCGCCATCTTGATGAAGCAGGTACCGGCGATGACCATGAAGTCGGCCTGACGCGGCGAGGCCCGGATGACTTCGGCGCCGAAGCGGGCGATATCGTGGGGCGCCGTGAAGGCCGTGGTCATTTCCACGTAGCAGCAGGACAGGCCGAAGTTGTACGGCCACAGGGAGTTCTTGCGACCCCAGTTGACCGCGCCACGCAGCACATCTTCGAGTTTCCCCATGTAGATGTTCTTGTGGACCTGGTCCTCTAGCAGCTGATCGGTGACGGTTTCCCGTTCACCGACCGGGTACTGCTCGTTGGGCGCATCCGGATCGATTCTGGTGAGATTGTATTGCATTGCCAAAGCCTCATTGTTTCAGCTTCGCTTGCCGCTTGCGGCGACCTTCGGGAGCCCAATCAAGTGCCCCGACGCGCCAAAGGTAGACAAGACCTGCCAACAGAATTGCTATGAAAACGAGCGCTTCGACGAACCCGGTCCAGCCGCTTTCGCGGACGGACACAGACCATGCAAAGAGAAAGAGGGCTTCGATATCGAAGATCACGAACAGCATCGCGACCAGATAGAATTTTGCAGACAGGCGCAGGCGGGCGCTGCCGACGGGCAGCATGCCGGATTCGAAGGGTTCGTTCTTGGCGCGGCCCCAGGCCTTGCTACCGAGCAGGCTGGACAGGCCGAGCATGAAGGCGCACAGGCCGACGACACCCAAAAGGAAGATGGCAAAGCCCCAGTTGTGGGCGATGAGTCCTGCCGAATCGGACATGCTAGAGATCCTTATACAGAGACCCAGCTCTGCAGTCTGAAATAAGTAGAGCGGCGACTTGGTGTCGCACGTGCAGTGACCAAATGTCGCAGCTGAATCAATCGCGCTGATTTTATGGGTAAACCCGGTGCAAGTAAAATTTCTGTCGCAAATTTATTCGTAGGATTAAGAACAAAAGGCACTCGTAAATGGCTGAAAGCCTTGATATTCGGGCATTGCGTGTGGTTTTGTTAATTATGTTTCTTGCGACTGGTAACGAATTACAAGTTTCGGAATGATAATTAATATCATTTGACCTGATGCCATGTAATTTGGCTGTTCTGTACCTTGTAAAGTTCATCTGGCGAGTCCCCCTACTTGCAAATGCGAAAGACTCCTGTTTTAGCAGCTTCCGACACTGCGCGCACGCTCTGGGTCAATACTTTATCGGTTGAGCGGTGACTGGCTGATGAAGCAATCGCCCACTGGCCGAGCCAGTAGGTGAGGATGATCAGGTACGGCGCGGCGGCGAGCGGGCTGACGAAGCGGTCGATGCCGATCAGGCTGTCCGAGAGCACGAACAGGCCGGCGCCGATTGCGGCCAGCCCGCCACAGACCAGGGCGCGCCAGAGCATGGCGCTGATGGCCAGGGCGTACAACGCGACAGGGACCAGCAACGGGCCGAGGCCGTGGCTGGCAAGTACGCCCAGCAGCACGATGCCGGTGATGGCGCTGGCTATCAGAGCGGGCAGGGCGGGGCGCAGGATGATGCCGCAATAGGCGCGCAGGTAGGCCAGGTGGGCACACAGGAAGGCGCCCAGGCCAAACACGAACAGGTCGGCGGGGACAGCCAGCAGTATGTCGCCGACGACCGAGAAACCCAGGCCGATCGAGATCCACCTGCCATACGGTGTGGCGGGGGCGCCGCGCAGCCAGGCGATAAGCGCCAGGACGGGAACGGGCTTGGCCAGCAGGGCGAGCAGGGTGTTGTCGCTGGCCAGTGCATATATATAGAGGGCGGCGGCGGCCAGGGCCAGAATCATCAGGTGGCTTGGACGAGGCATGGGCGGTCCTTGCTGCTGTGCTGCCTCTAGCATAGACCTGATCCTGGGGTTTGTTGGTGATGCCTTTGGATTGTGTTAGGGCTGGCATGGGCTTGGCGAAAGGAATGCGGCGCCTGTGAGATCGAGCGCCGCCCGCGCGGCGCTCGATCTGCGCAACACCACAAAATTCAAACCGGTCACCTCGCCGCCCTGACGCAATCGCGCTTAGAACACCTTAAATGTCGGATTTAACCCCTTCCTTGTAGGCCATTTCCCAAACATACTCCTGCCGCGCATTTTCCGTTGCCGCTGCTCTGGCAGCGCTCTAGTCTCGGCCTGTCGTTGCTCATCAACGATACAGCTTTGACAGGCTGTGACGGTAAATCGTATGCGGTTCGCCATTATGGCGGCTGTACGTGCGGGCACGCTTGCGTGCGCCGGAACTTTACGATTTCCGCCGGTCTGTCAACCCACGTACAGCTGCCACCCAACTGTTTGACAGCAGGCAGGAGGCGGCACCGATAACGGTAAATCGAAATGTTGAAAGTCGTTCCAGACCCACCCCACAACCCCCATTCCCTCGAAGACACCCTGATCCAGGCCACCGACTACGCACTATGCGCGGCCACCGTGGTGCATCAGGCGTTGCTGCTTCAGCCCAGATCACCGGCATCGATCCTGATGATGACCTCGATGCACGAACTGGAGGCGCTAAGGGCTTTGCTTGAGTCGGCCTTGGTTCAGGTGCAGATGCCCGTAGAGCCCAGGACTTCGCACTAAGGCTGCTTAATGTGTTGTGAGGGCCGGCCCCTTCGCGGGTAAACCCGCTCCCACAGGATCACCACAGGCTTCAAGACGTGCACAGTATCTGTGGGAGCGGGCGTGCCCGCGAAAGGGCCGGCCCAGGCATTAGAGAATTTTCAGGGAATTGAACAATGACAACAGAAGACACCCAGCTCACCGTCGGCAAGACCACTTTCAATCAAGGCGAAAACGGCACCCATCCACTGTTCCGCATCGAACCCGGCATCCCCTGTCGGGACGCCCGCGAGCAGTCGTCGGAGTTGATGGGCTATGTCCGTGAGCTGACCATCACTGGCCTGATGGAAGAGAAGCCCATGATGATCTGGGCTGCTCACTACCTGAGTGCAATGGCCAAGGCGCTGATGGATGACGCAGAACTGGGCATGAAGCACTGACATACCGCAGGCCTGCACGATCCCCCCTGTAGGAGCGGCCTTGTGTCGCGAAAGGGCTGCGCAGCGGCCCCAATGTTTCGGCGCAGATGCACAAATTGCTGGGGCTGCTGCGCAGCCCTTTCGCGACACAAGGCCGCTCCTACAGGTTCCGTGTATTCCTGGTCGGTCTGGTGTCGGCAAAAAGAAAGGCCCAAGGCTCGCGAGAGCCTTGGGCCTTTCTTCAGCAGCGACCCACTATCAGTGGAACTGCTCTTCCTCGGTCGAACCAGTCAGTGCAGTCACCGACGAAGCCCCACCCTGAATCACGGTGGTCATGTCATCGAAGTAGCCAGTGCCCACTTCCTGCTGGTGCGCCACGAAGGTGTAACCCTTGCTGGCATCGGCGAATTCCTGCTCCTGCAGCTTCACGTAGGCGGTCATGTCATTGCGCGCATAGTCGTGCGCCAGGTTGAACATGCCGTGCCACATGTTGTGGATGCCGGCCAGGGTGATGAACTGGTGCTTGTAGCCCATCGCCGACAGCTCGCGCTGGAACTTGGCAATGGTGGCGTCGTCGAGGTTCTTCTTCCAGTTGAACGACGGCGAGCAGTTATACGACAGCAGCTGGTCCGGGTACTCCTTCTTGATCGCTTCGGCAAAGCGCCGCGCTTCGTCCAAGTCCGGTTTGGCGGTTTCGCACCAGATCAGGTCGGCATACGGCGCGTAGGCCAGGCCGCGGGCGATCGCCTGGTCGAGGCCAGCGCGCACTTTATAGAAGCCTTCACGGGTCCGCTCGCCCAGCACGAACGGCTGGTCGTACGGGTCGCAGTCGCTGGTCAGCAGGTCGGCGGCGTTGGCGTCGGTGCGGGCCAGGATGATGGTCGGTACACCGGCAACGTCAGCTGCAAGGCGCGCGGCCACCAGCTTCTGGACGGCTTCCTGGGTCGGTACGAGTACCTTGCCACCCATGTGGCCGCATTTTTTCACCGAGGCCAGCTGGTCTTCGAAGTGCACGCCGGCGGCGCCCGCTTCGATCATGTTCTTCATCAGTTCGTAGGCGTTCAGCACGCCACCGAAACCGGCCTCGGCGTCGGCAACGATCGGCGCGAAGTAGTCGACGTAGCCTTCGTCGCCTGGGTTCTTGCCGGCTTTCCACTGGATCTGGTCAGCGCGGCGGAACGAGTTGTTGATGCGCTTGACCACGGTCGGCACCGAATCTACCGGGTACAGCGACTGGTCGGGGTACATCGACTCGGCCGAGTTGTTGTCGGCGGCAACCTGCCAGCCGGACAGGTAGATGGCCTGGATGCCGGCCTTCACTTGTTGCACTGCCTGGCCACCGGTGAGGGCGCCCATGCAGTTGACGAAATCTTTGTCAGGGCGGAAGGACGGGTGGGCACCTTGGGTGACCAGCTTCCACAGTTTTTCTGCACCCACCTGCGCCAGGGTGTGCTCCGGTTGCAGTGAGCCACGCAGGCGAACGACATCAGCGGCGGTGTAGGTACGGGTCACGCCTTTCCAGCGCGGGTTCTCGGCCCAGTCTTTCTCGAGGGCTGCAATTTGCTGTTCGCGTGTCAGTGCCATGGAAATAAACCTCGTCGCATCGATCTTGGGGTAATTGTGCTGATGCTCGGGTGCAGATCAGAGGCCTGACGGCTGTCCTGTCCGGGGGAGTGCGGCGGCGAACGCGAAGGCTCGAAGGGGAAGGAGGGGCAGGCCAGGCGAAGGTGTGCCCTGCAGGTCGGCTCGTGGTTGCCTTGCTGCGGTGCGACGCGATTGCCAGAACTGCGGTGATGCGCTTCCGTCCCTCGGGACAACTTCTTCGTTGCAGTCGCAATCCCGTCGAACCGCCTTGTGGGCCGTATAGACACGAGGCGCCTCCAGGGGTGGGAGGAGCACGCCTCGAAGGCCCTTGCCAGGGCCCCTGATTAGCGGGAGCGAGGCCATCATGCCCTTGGGAAAAAGTGCCTGTCAAATGTTTTGTAGTGACTTTTTTAAGTTACTACATCTTTGGTCTAATACGACTCGGCAGTCAGTTTCAAGGCCTTTGGTCGAGGCCTTGAATTGCCTGGGATCAGTCCAGAAGGTCGACTTTTACCCGTAAAGTCATGTTTTCGCCGCGCTGTGTGGTGTAAGTGTGGCTGGATGCGCTTCGATCGGCTTGGCTCTGCTGATTGAACCCCGCCAGGGTGATCCACTCGCCGAGCTTGCCGGTGACCGTCGTGTCGGTGCTTTGCACTTTCACTACATCGGCACGTTCCTGGCTCATTTGGTCATTATTGGTGCTTATTTGCAGACGAACCGTCTCGCCGCTCAAGCTTGGGGTGACATAGAAACCTTGGGTCACATTGCGGTATTCGGTGTTGCTCTGGATGCGCCCGTAACCGTCGGTGCTGGTACTGGTCACCGGTATGCTCTGGCCCACCTGGATCAGCGCCGCCTGGCCTTCGCTGGCCTGCACCTGTTGCAGGCCGCCTTCACGGTTGCTGGTGCCGTAGCGGATGACACGGGCGTTGCCGCGGTTGTCCTGGAAGTTGCTGTCGTTGTTGTCGACGCTGATCAACAGGCGCTTGGGCGCAGTGTCCAGCTGTTGCAGCAGGCTGCGCAGGTCGTCGATGCGCTCGGGGCTGGCATTGACGATCAGCTTGTTCTCGAAGGCGCTGACGGTGCCGTCCTTGCCGATGAACGATTGCGCGGCAGGCAGCAACTCGGCACTGCTGCGGTACTGCAGCGGCATGACTTCGGTGGCGGCTTGAGCGCTCAGGCTCGCCGCCAGCAGCAGCGAGGCGAAAAAGGGGCGTAGCGGCATGTCCATGATCTCCGCAGGGGGAATCAACATGATGGCAAATTTGCTCAGGTTGTGCAGGCTGCGCATCAACGACTGACATCGGGCTGCGGCTGAACCTTTGATTTGCCCCGGCAGTCGCAACCTCAGACGCCGCCGGGAGTGACCGCATGAAGCGCTGTGCCACGTTGTTGTTGTGCCTGTTCGCCAGCGTTGCCGGTGCGGCCGGGGACACGCTGCGCATCAAGCAACTTCAGCGTTGCGGTGACCTGCTCGATGCCAGGCGCCTGCAATGGTGCTTGCGCAGCGAAGGGTTGGGGCCGCAGATGCCTGCGGTCTGGCTCGGCGACGCGCAATTGCCGCAGGCCGATATCGAGCGGCAAGGCGATACCCTCAAGCTGACCTTGCACAGTACCGCCCAGCGCAGCGCGCCGCTGTGGATCGAGGCCGCTGGGCGCAAGAGCAACCCCGTCTGGCTCAGCCGCCAGGGCAGCCATGTCCTTGCCGCTGGCCCCGGGGAAGTGGCGAAGAACATGGATGGGCTGACCACGTACCTCGACCTGGTAAGCCTGTTGATCGAAGAAAAACACGACGGCCGCGAAGAAGCACAGCGTATCGCCGACAAGTTTGGCGCCAAGGTGGTCGGCGCCATCCCACCGCTCAATGTCTATCAACTGCGCTTGCCGGTGCACGACCTGGTGCAGCGCGACGCGATGATCCTGCGCATGGGCAGTGAAGTCAGCGTCGATGCCGTGATTGTCGAAGAGTCCGCCCCCGAACGTGCAGAGGAAGGTGACGGTCGCAGCCGCCAGGCCATGGACCAGGCGGACGAGTGGGCGGCCAACCGCTTCATGGATGCGCTGTATTTCTACCAGCGGCGTATCGCTGCTTCCAAGGTGGCGGTACACAGCATTCGCGTCGGGGTGATCGAGCGCGATGTGGATTTCGACGCACCGGGATTCATCGGCTATCGCGGTGCCTGTGCGAAAGGCAATACCTGCCTGTATGGCCGGGATGGCAACCGTGCCGACAGCCACGGCAGCCATGTCGCCGGCATTCTCGCGGCTCAGGGTAAAGGCGTGGAAGGCGGGTTTCTGCCGGGGTTGGGCAAACCCAGCCCGGGCTTCGAGGTCATTGTCGAACGCAATTCGGATGCCGGTATCACCGCCAACATCGCGGCTTCGGTCAACCTTGTCGAAGACGGCGTGCGCGTTCTGAACTGGAGCTGGGGCATCCATCGGGTGGGCGCGAAGAATGTTGCGGGTGATGAAGTCGATTCGTTGGTCCGCTCGGGCCTGGCGATGAGCGGGTATGAGGAGCTGCTGGAAGAGTTCTTCCTCTGGTTGCGGGCCGAGCACCCAGACGTGGTGGTCATCAACTCGGCGGGCAACGGCGCCTCGTGGTCCGGCACCGACGAATACCGTTTGCCATCGTCGTTCATTACTGAGCAATTGCTGGTGGTAGGCGGCCATCAGCGCAGTGACAAGGCGGTGCCGGTCGAGGACCCGCAGCATGTGCGCAAGCGCCGCAGCTCGAACATCGACATGCGCGTCGACGTCAGCGCCGCGGCCTGCATCCGCCCCGCGGGTGCCAAGAAGCCACACTGCGGCACTTCGTATGCCACGCCGCTGGTCAGCGCGACGGTGGCGGCGATGTTGTCGATCAACCCGGCACTGACACCCGAGCAGGTCCGCATGTTGTTGCGGCGCAGTGCATTGACCTTGGGTACCGAGCAGGACTTCGAAGCCATGGATGCCGAAGACCTGACTGCGCCAATTTTGCCGTCTGAGCGGGGCGGCCGGCTGAACCACCCGGACCTGGGCCGCTCGGCGCGCCTGGACATGCAGCGTGCGCTGGACCTGGCGGTACAGAGCCTTGACCGGGTGCGTTGAGCGGTGGCCGCTGTAAGACAAATTCCGTAACATCGCGCCCCTTGATTGCCAGCCCGTCCGCCTGGACCGCCTCACAGGAACGCCATGAAACCCGCCCGACTCCGCGCCGACGTGCTCGCCGGCCTCACCACTTCGTTCGCCTTGGTGCCCGAGTGCATCGCCTTTGCCCTGGTGGCGCACCTCAACCCGTTGATGGGCCTGTATGGCGCGTTCATCATCTGCACCCTGACCGCGCTGTTTGGCGGCCGGCCGGGCATGATCTCCGGCGCTGCCGGCTCGATGGCGGTGGTGATCGTCGCGCTGGTGGTGCAGCACGGCGTGCAGTACTTGCTGGCCACGGTGCTGCTGGGCGGTGTGGTGATGATCCTGTTTGGCGTACTGCGCCTGGGCAAACTGGTGCGCCTGGTGCCCTACCCGGTGATGCTCGGCTTCGTCAACGGCCTGGCGATCGTCATCGCCCTGGCCCAGCTGGAGCACTTCAAGCAGGGCGATCACTGGCTCAGTGGTGCACCGCTGTACCTGATGATCGGCCTGGTGGCGTTGACCATGCTGGTGGTCTACGTACTGCCGAAGCTGACCCGCGCCGTGCCGCCCGCGCTGGTGGCCATCCTCGGGGTAGGCCTGCTGGTGTACCTGCTCGGTTTACCGACCCGTACCCTCGGCGACATGGCGCATATCGCCGGCGGCTTGCCGCAACTGGCACTGCCGGATGTGCCATGGAACCTTGAAACGCTTCAGATCATTGCCCCGTACGCGGTGCTGATGGCCATGGTCGGCTTGCTGGAAACCCTGCTGACACTCAACCTCACCGACGAGATCACCGAAAGCCGTGGCTTCCCGGACCGCGAGTGCGTGGCCCTGGGGGCAGCCAACATGGTCTCCGGGCTATGTGGCGGCATGGGCGGCTGCGCGATGATCGGGCAGACGGTGATCAACCTCAGCTCCAACGGCCGTGGTCGGCTGTCTGGGGTGGTCGCTGGGGTGATGATCTTGCTGTTCGTGCTGTTCCTGTCGCCGCTGATCGAGCGCATCCCGCTGGCGGCCCTGGTGGGGGTGATGTTCGTGGTTGCCCAGCAGACCTTTGCCTGGGCCTCGTTGCGCGTGTTGCACAAGGTGCCGGTCAGCGATGTGCTGGCGATCATTGCGGTGACCATCGTCACGGTGTTCACCGACCTGGCCATGGCGGTGCTGTTCGGTATCGTCATCGCGGCGGTGAACTTTGCCTGGCAGCATGCCCGGGAGTTGTATGCCGACAGCCACGAGGACGGCGAGGGGGGCAAGCGCTACCAGGTGCATGGCACGCTGTTCTTTGCTTCGGTCACGCCGTTTCTCAACCAGTTCGATGCGGCGGGCGACCCGGCCAAGGTCACCCTGGATTGCCAGCACCTGAGCTTTGTCGACTACTCGGCAATTGCGGCGTTGAAGACCTTGCGCGAGCGCTATGCCAAGGCGGGCAAGCAGCTGCGGGTGGTGCACCTGTCCGAGCGCTGCAAGAAGCTGCTGAAACGGGCCGGCGAACAGCACTGAGCGTTGTCATGAGATGCCTGGTGGGCGCGGGCTCGCCCCGCGAACACCGGCGAAGCCGGTGCCCGGCAGCGGCAGTGTCTGGGCCGGCCTCTTCGCGGGGCAAGCCCGCCCACAGAGATCAGGCCGGCTTTGGGCATCTGAGCAAGGCAGTTGCTGGCACTGGGCGCACGATCATTCGCCGCGGTTTTTCTTCACAATGCCATCGGCAATGCTGGCCGGCGCCTCGGCATAGCGGGTGAACTCCATCGAATAGCTGGCCCGCCCCTGGGTCATCGAGCGCATCGACGTGGCATAGCCGAACATCTCGCCCAGCGGCACCTCGGCACGAATCACCTTGCCGGCCGGTGTCTCGTCGCCATCCTGAATCATCCCGCGGCGCCGGCTCAGGTCGCCCATGATGTCGCCCTGGTATTCCTCCGGCGTCACCACCTCAACCTTCATGACCGGCTCCAGCAGCACCGCCCCGCCTTTTTGCGAGAGTTGCTTGGTGGCCATGGAGGCGGCGATCTTGTAGGCCATCTCGTTGGAGTCGACGTCGTGGTAGGAGCCGTCGAACACCGCCGCCTTCAGGCTGATCAGCGGATAACCGGCGAGCACGCCGTTCTTCATCTGCTCCTCGATGCCCTTCTGGATGGCCGGGATGTACTCGCGTGGCACCACGCCGCCGACGATCTCGTTGATAAACTCCAAGCCCTCTTGGCCTTCGTCGCCAGGGGCGAAGCGGATCCAGCAGTGGCCATACTGGCCGCGCCCGCCGGACTGGCGGACGAAGCGGCCTTCGATCTCGCAGGTGTTGCGGATCTTCTCGCGGTACGCCACCTGCGGCTTGCCGATGTTGGCCTCGACGTTGAATTCGCGGCGCATGCGGTCGACGATGATGTCCAGGTGCAATTCACCCATGCCAGAGATGATCGTCTGGCCGGTCTCTTCGTCGGTGCGTACTCGGAATGACGGGTCTTCCTGGGCCAGCTTGCCCAGGGCGACGCCCATTTTTTCCTGGTCGGCCTTGGTCTTGGGCTCTACCGCCACGGAGATGACCGGGTCGGGGAAGTCCATGCGTTCGAGGATGATCGGCTTGTCCATGTCACACAAGGTGTCGCCGGTGGTCACGTCCTTCATGCCGATCAGCGCGGCGATGTCGCCGGCGCAGACGTCCTTGATCTCGGCGCGTTGGTTGGCATGCATCTGCACCATGCGGCCGATGCGCTCCTTCTTGCCCTTGACCGAATTGAGCACTGCATGGCCGGAGCTGAGTACGCCGGAGTACACCCTGGCGAAGGTCAGGGTGCCGACGAATGGGTCGGTGGCAATCTTGAAGGCCAGGGCCGAGAACGGCTCGTTGTCGTCGGCGTGGCGCTCGAGGTGTTTTTCTTCATCATCCGGGTCGGTGCCCTTGATGGCCGGGATCTCGGAGGGCGCGGGCAGGTAGTCGATCACCGCATCGAGCATCAGCGGCACGCCCTTGTTCTTGAACGAGGAGCCCAGAATGGTCGGCACGATCTGGTTGGCGATCGTGCGTTGACGCAAGGCGGCCTTGATCTCGTCGATGGTCAGTTCTTCGCCGTCGAGATATTTCTGGGTCAGTTCATCATTGGCATCGGCGGCGGCCTCGACCAGGTGCGCGCGCCATTCGTCGGCGAGTGGGCGCAGCTCCGCTGGGATCTCTTCTTCCCGATAGGTGGTGCCCTGGTCGGCGTCGTTCCAGTAGATGGCCTTCATCTTCACCAAGTCGATCTGGCCGATAAAGTGCTCTTCGCTGCCGATCGCCAGCTGGATCGGTACCGGGTGATGCCCCAGGCGCTGGTCGATCTGCTTGACCACGCGCAGGAAGTCGGCGCCCTGGCGGTCCATCTTGTTGATGTAGGCCAGGCGCGGCACATGGTACTTGTTGGCCTGGCGCCAGACGGTTTCCGATTGCGGCTCGACCCCGTCGGCACCGCTGAACACCACCACGGCGCCATCGAGCACGCGCAACGAGCGCTCCACTTCAATGGTGAAGTCGACGTGGCCTGGGGTATCGATGATGTTGAAGCGGTACTTGTCGGCAAACTGCTTGGTCGAGCCTTGCCAGAAGGCTGTGGTCGCCGCCGAGGTGATGGTGATGCCGCGCTCCTGTTCCTGGGCCATCCAGTCCATGGTCGCGGCACCATCGTGCACCTCGCCCATCTTGTGGTTGACCCCGGTGTAGAACAGGATGCGTTCGGTGGTGGTGGTCTTGCCGGCATCCACGTGGGCGACGATGCCGATATTGCGATACAGCTCGATGGGCGTTGTACGGGCCATGGCGGACTACCTGCGGGGATGCGGATTCTCCCAAGGTAGCAGACCGGAAGAATCCTGCTTTACCGCCGGGCCGTCAGTCGGCCTGGGCTTGCAGCAACCATTGGCCGTCCACTTCGCGGGCCAGGCCGCTGGCGGGCAGCAGGGCCAGCAGGCGCTCGTGCAGGGTGGCGTCGGTGAAGGTCTTGAGCTTGGCCAGGTCCAGTGCGCCGACCAGGTTCAGGTCTTCCTTGTGGTACGACAGCCAGGCTTTTTTCAGCACCAGCAGCACGTCGCTGCCTGCGGTGGTGGCGAAGCGGCGATTGAGCGCTCGGCCTTCGAGGGTGAAGTTGTGCTGATGGCTGTAGCTGCTCTGCTCGCCACCGTCACGGCAGCGGTGGCACTGGCACGGGCCTTCGGCGAACGCGTTGCGCAGGTAGTTGTTGAAGTCCACGACGGGCTTGAGGGACAGGCGTTTGTCGACCTCGAACAGGTCGGCGATCAGGGGTTCTTCGGCGCTCACTCGGGATCCTCGTGTGGTGTGGCGTGCATCGGCGGGCACCCTAACAGATCGGGGCATTCAGATCACCTGTTGGCGGCAGTGCGGCGATCCGAGTTGCCCGCGATCAGGCCAGTAGAGACAACAACGAAAGGCTGCCGTACTCTACGCGCCCACACGCCTACCTATCCTATTGAGGTAACCCGCTTGAGCAGCAAGTACCCGTACATCGCCACCGTGACCGTCAGCACCGAAGACCGTGGGGGCGATGTCGAGGCATCGGAGAACGCCAACATCCGTGTTGGCCTTGAAGCGGTGACTGAAACCCTGAAAAAGGTGCATTTCGTCGGCGCGCTCGCGGCCCCCGAAAAGCCCGCCACGCACATCTGCGTCACCCTGGAAAACGGCCTGACCTACTACGGCCCGATCGTCAACGGCCACGCCGAACTCGAAGGCGGCTGGATCGCCTTCGAGTCCGACATGCTCACACCCGAAGAACTGGGCCTGTAACCCTCAGTTCAGCTCGGCCAGGCACTGCTCGAGGATATCCAGCCCTTCTTCGAGCACATTGGCTTCGATGGTCAGTGGTGCCAGCAGGCGAATGATGTGCCGCGCCTTGCCGCTGGGCATCAGCAGCAAACCTTTGGCCCGCGCCGCTTCCATCACCTTGGCCAGTTGCGCGGGGGCTGGGCTGCCGTCGGCATTGACGAACTCGATGCCGCGCATTGCACCGACGCCGGTCAGGCGGCCGATGAAGGGGTGCTGTTTTTTCCAGCGTTCCACGCGGCTGACGATGGCCTGCTCCTGGCGCTCGCCCCAGGTAGCGACGTTCTCGTCGGTCATCTGCGCCAAGCTTGCCAGCGCCGCCGCGCAGGCAATCGGGTTGCCCGAGTAAGT
This sequence comes from Pseudomonas sp. NFX1, assembly GCF_051123555.1. Taxonomy (NCBI): domain Bacteria; kingdom Pseudomonadati; phylum Pseudomonadota; class Gammaproteobacteria; order Pseudomonadales; family Pseudomonadaceae; genus Pseudomonas; species Pseudomonas sp. NFX1. The sequence goes on from NZ_CP169366.1 coordinate 631,398, forward strand.
GCCGCCCAGGCCGCCCTTGGGCAGCGCCGCCATCAAGGCCTGACGCCCGACTACCGCACCCAGTGGCATGCCGCCAGCGATGCTTTTGGCCAACAGCAGCAGGTCTGGCTCGATACCCAGGCGAGGGAAGGCGAAACGCTGGCCGGTACGGCCAAAGCCCGACTGGATCTCGTCGATGATGATCAAAATCCCGTGTTGGTCGCAGAAGCGGCGCAGTGCCTGGGCGAATGCCGGGTCGAGGGCGAGGAAGCCGCCTTCGCCCTGCACGGGTTCAAGGATGAACGCTGCCACGTCTTCGACCGCCAGCTCGACGCTGAACAGCCGGTCCATGGCCTTGAGCGCTTGCTCGCAGGTGACGCCGGTGTCGGCGCTGGGGTAGGGCAGGTGGTAGACCGGGCCGGGTAGCTCGCCGACCCGTTGTTTGTAGGGGGCGACCTTGCCGTTGAGGTTCAGGGTGGCCAGGGTGCGGCCATGGAAACCCCCGTCGAAGGCGATGATGGCGCGCTTGCCGGTGGCACCGCGGGCTACTTTCAGGGCGTTTTCCGCCGCTTCCGCGCCGCTGTTGGTCAGCATGCCGGCCAGCGGGTAGCTGACGGGGACGAACTGGCTGAGGCGTTCCATCAGCTCAAGGTACGGGCCATGGGGCGCGGCGTTGAAGGCATAGTGGGTCAGGCGGGTGGCCTGGGTTTGGATCGCCTCGACCACGGCAGGGTTGCAATGCCCCAGGTTGAGTACGCCGATGCCGCCGACGAAGTCGATATAACGTTTACCGTCGGTGTCCCAGACTTCCGCATTCTTGCCATGGGAAAGTGTGATGGGGTGAACGATGGCAATGGACTGGCTGATACTTTCCTGATTCATGGGGCACGCGGACCTTGTTCGAGTTTCTTATTATCCAAGCGTGCCGGCGGGTTATTCCGCAAACGAATTATTCGATTGCGGTCATTCCCTGGATTCATGATCTGGCCAGTTTTTAGGGTTTGGATGGGCAACCTCAATCGCCCTCGGCCACCCGCTCGCGAATCCACTGCACGAACGCTCTGATCTTCGGCACCTCGGCCGCATGCTCGGCATGGGCGATGAAGTGCCGGCCGTTGCTCGGCACCGGGTGGTCCCAGGCCACCACGAGCTTGCCTTCGCTCAGCTCTTCGGCCACCAGGTAGCGAGGGATCAGGGCAATGCCGCAACCGGCGATGGCGGCGCGGATGCACAGGTAGAACGTGTCAAAGCGCGGCCCGTGGTAGCTGTTCTGGCTGTGCAGCCCCAGCCCCAGAAACCATTCATGCCAGGCCTCAGGGCGGGACACGCACTGCAGCAGGCGGTGTTCGGTCAGCGCCTCGGCGCTGCTGAAGCGGTGGCTGGCCAAAAGCTCCGGGGCGCACACCGGTAGCACTTCTTCGCTGAACAGCTCGATGCAGGTCGCCCCGGGCCAGGTGCCCTGGCCGAAGAAAAAGGCGATGTCGGCCTTGGCCTGCACCAGGTCGAAGGGTTCCAGTTCGTTGCGAATATCCAGGTGGATGCGCGGGTAGCGATCGCCAAAACCCTTGAGCCTGGGCACCAGCCAGCGGGCGCCGAAGGTCGGCTGGGTGGCGATGCGCAGCACTTCGGTCTCGTCGCCATAGCTGAGGATGTAGCGGCTGGAAATGTCGATCTGGGTGAGGATCTTGTTCACCTCGGTCAGGTACAACGCACCGGCCGGGGTCAGGTGCAGGCGCCGGCGAATGCGCTGGAACAACGAGTGCGACAGCATCTCCTCAAGTTGCGCGACCTGTTTGCTGACCGCGCTCTGGGTCAGGTGCAGCTCTTGCGCCGCGCGGGTGAAGCTGAGGTGGCGGGCAGCCGCTTCGAAGCACTGGAGGGCGGTGGTCGAGGGCATCAGGCGTTTGGACATGACAGGCGCGTACCGAGCAAAAAAAGGATGAAGTTCATTCCGAATCGGAATCATGTGCTTCGAAAAGGTCGTTTGTTGACCCAGACCTATAGATTAATACTGACCTGGATCAACGATTACAACCGGTCGTGCGAAGAGGAGGGAAGTAGCCAGTACCGGCATCTTCAGAACAACAAAAAAACCAACATCAGAAATTGATAAGAATTCTGCTCCAATTTTTAGCCGCCCCCGCGCGGCGACCCATTCGAGGGTTCTCCATGGCTTCGCTAGACAACAAGAAACAGCGTTCCTTGCAGCACGGCCTGACGTCCCGTCAGGTGTCCATGATCTCCATCGCCGGCATCATCGGTGCCGGCCTGTTCATCGGCTCCTCCAACGCGATTGCCACCGCCGGCCCGGCCATCCTCATTTCCTATGCCATGACCGGCCTGCTGGTGCTGCTGGTGATGCGCATGCTGGGCGAAATGGCCATCGCCAACCCCAACAGCGGGTCGTTCTCCACCTACGCCTCCGAGGCCATCGGCCCATGGGCAGGCTTCACCATCGGGTGGTTGTACTGGTGGTTCTGGGTACTGATCATCCCGGTCGAGGCCATCGCCGGCGCAGACATCCTGCATACCTACTTCCCCGGTGTGCCATCGTGGCTGTTCGCCTTCCTGATCATGGTCTTGCTGTCGGGTACCAACCTGATCAGCGTGAAGAACTTCGGTGCCTTCGAGTACTGGTTCGCACTGGTCAAGGTGATTGCCATCATTGCCTTCATCGTCGTCTGCAGCCTGGCCGTGTTCGGCTTCTGGCCGCTGGCCGAGGTGTCGGGTGTGAGCCGGCTGTGGGACAACGGCGGCTTCATGCCCAATGGCTTCGGCACCGTGCTGGGCGGCGTGCTGATCACCATCTTCTCGTTCTTCGGCGCCGAGATCGTCACCATTGCCGCTGACGAAACGGCAAACCCGAAAGACAAGATCCGCCGCGCCACCAACCTGGTGGTGTACCGCATCGCCATCTTCTACCTGGCTTCGATCTTCCTGGTGGTGTCGCTGGTGGCCTGGAACGACCCGGCCCTGAAAGCCGTGGGCTCGTTCCAGCGGGTACTGGAAGTACTGAACGTGCCGGGCGCGAAGCTGCTAGTGGACCTGGTGGTGCTGGTAGCGGTGACCAGTTGCATGAACTCCGGCCTCTACACCGCGTCGCGGATGCTCTACTCTCTGGGTGCCCGCGGCCAGGCGCTGAGCATGACCAAGCGTATCTCCGGTGCAGGCGTGCCGACGGTCGCGGTCATCTTCTCGACCCTGGCAGGCTTTGCCGGTTGCCTGGTCAACTATGTGTTCCCTGGCAAGGTGTTCGGGTTCCTGCTGTCCACCACCGGTGCCATCGCCTTGCTGGTGTACCTGGTGATCGCCGTGTCCCAGCTGCGCATGCGGGCACGTGCCGAACGTGAAGGCACACCGCTGGAGCTGAAGATGTGGCTGTTCCCCTGGCTGACCTGGCTGGTGATCGGCACCATCGTCATGGTGTTGGGCTACATGCTGTTCAGCGATGCCTACCGTTACGAGACGCTGATGACGGCGGGGGTGACGCTGTTCATCCTGCTGGTGTCGCTGACCCAGCGGCGCGGCAAGGTGGTTGCGCAGACCGCGTGATCCTTGGGGGCGCTTTGCGCCCCATTCGCGGCACAAGGCCGCTCCCACAGGTACTGTGCTGTCGTGTACAGACCGGTGGGAGCGGCCTTGTGCCGCGATGGGCTGCAACGCAGCCCCGGCATTCTCATTGGCGCTGACAAAATGCGGCGCTACCATCGACGCTTGCATCCCTTCCCATTCCAACAAGCACAGGAAGCGTATGAACGAGCAAACCCTTTCTCTCCAGCAACTCGCCGCGCCAGAAGGCAGCTGCTACGGCTGTGGCTGTGCCCACCCCAGCGGCCTGCACCTGCAAAGCCACTGGGACGCCGATGGCATCCACCTGGTGTGCCGACACTCGCCCGACAGCAGCTTCATCGGCTGGCCCGGCCTGGTCTACGGCGGCTTGCTGGCGATGCTGGTCGATTGCCATTCCAACTGGACCGCCATGGCCTACCACTACCGCAACGAAGGCCGCGAAGCGGGTAGCCTGCCGCGCATCGATTGCGTCACCGGCACGCTCAACCTCAGCTACCTGAAACCGACGCCCATGGGGGTGGAGCTGCTGCTCAAGGCGCGCGTTGAAGGCGAAGTCGGGCGCAAGAGCCGGGTCATCTGCGAGGTCTGGGCGGACGATGTGCTGACGGTGACTGCCGACTCGGTATTCGTGCGGGTCGACACCGAAAAGCTCAAGCTCAAGGCCCATGGCCAGGCGTGATCGGCCAGTGCCGATGAGTGGTCGGTGATGGTCAGCGGGCGGGGATGTCACTAGAGTGACAAGCCCATCCCCCAGGCAAGGTTGACCATGACCGATCTGAGCGCATTCCCCATCACCCGCAAATGGCCCGCCCAGCACCCCGAGCGTCTGCAGCTGTATTCGCTGCCCACGCCCAACGGCGTCAAGGTGTCGATCATGCTGGAAGAGATCGGCCTGGCGTACGAGCCGCACAAGGTCAGCTTCGACACCGATGACCAGATGAGCCCTGAGTTCATCTCCCTCAGCGCCAACAACAAGATCCCCGCCATCCTCGACCCGAACGGCCCTGGCGGCCAGCCGCTGGCGCTGTTCGAGTCGGGCGCGATCCTGCAGTACCTGGCCGAGAAGAGTGGCCAGTTGCTCAGCCAGGACCCTGCCATCCGTTACCAGACCCTGCAGTGGTTGATGTTCCAGATGGGCGGCATCGGCCCGATGTTTGGCCAGGTCGGGTTCTTCCACTTCTTTGCGGGCAAGGAATACGAAGACAAGCGCCCGCGCGATCGCTATGTCAACGAATCGAAGCGCCTGCTGGGCGTGCTGGATCGGCACCTTGAAGGGCGGGAGTGGATGGTCGACACGTACAGCATCGCCGATATCGCCATCTTCCCTTGGGTGCGCAACCTGGTGGAGCGCTACAACGCCCGTGAGCTGGTGGGCTTCGATGCGTTCAAGGAAGTGCAGCGGGTGCTGGCCAACTTCCTCGAACGCCCTGCCGTTCAACGGGGCCTGAAAATCCCGGGCTGAACGCCAGGTACTTAACCTGTGGGGCTTGTTCCCACAGGCTCATCTTGCAGCCTAGAAAACCTGATTCAGCACCCAGTACAGGCTACCCGCCAGCAGCATCGCCGCCGGCAAAGTCAGCACCCACGCCATCAGCAGATTGATCAGCGTACGCTTCTGGATCCCCGAGCCATTGGCGACCATGGTCCCGGCCACACCAGAGCTCAGCACATGGGTGGTCGACACAGGCAGCCCGAACATGTCCGCCGCGCCGATGGTGCACATCGCAACCACCTCGGCCGAGGCGCCCTGGGCGTAGCTCAGGTGGGTCTTGCCAATTTTCTCGCCCACCGTCACCACGATGCGCCGCCAGCCGACCAGGGTGCCCAGCCCCAGGGCGATGGCCACGGCCACCTTGACCCATAGCGGGATGTAGCGCGTGGCGTCGTCCAATTGGGTCTTGAACAGCTGCACATGGCTGCGGGTGTCGGCATCAAAGGTTACCAGCTGGTTTTTCTCGATCAGGCGGATGGCTTCGCTGGTCAGGTACATGTCGTTGCGCACGTTGGCCATGGCCTCGGCCGGCACGCGCTTGAGCGAGCCATAGCCTTTGACTTCTTCGCCGATCATGCCGGTCAGTGCGGCGAGTGCGGGCACCAGTTGCGGGGTGGGCTTGGGCTCGGTGATGAACAGGGTCAGCACCTGGCGAGGGTCTGCCGGCACCGGTTGCGGGTCGCTGCGCACCAGCGCCTGGCGCGTCACTTCGGCAACGGCCGAAAACTGCAAGGACTGTTCGCTGGGCATGGTCTTGTTCAGGGCATACGCCATCGGCAGCGTGCCGACCAGAATCAGCATGATCAGCCCCATGCCTTTCTGGCCATCGTTGGAGCCATGGGCAAAGGACACCCCGGTGCAGGTCAGGATCAGCACGCCGCGGATCCACCACGGCGGCGGTGTCTGGCCTTCGGGTGCCTGGTACAGCGCCTTGCGCTTGACCAGTGCGCGCAGGGCCAGCAGCAACAAGGCGGCGCAGGCAAAGCCGATCAGCGGCGAAAACAGCAGGGCATAGCCCACCTTGCTGGCCTGGGCCCAGTCCACTCCGCTGGTGCCGTCGCGCCCGTGCATCAGCGCATTGGCCACCCCTACGCCGATGATCGAGCCGATCAGCGTGTGCGAAGACGAGGCCGGCAGGCCCAGCCACCAGGTGCCCAGGTTCCAGATGATCGCGGCCAGAAGCAGGGCAAAGACCATGGCGAAACCGGCCGAAGAGCCGACCTGCAGAATCAGCTCTACCGGCAGCAAGGCAATGATGCCGAACGCCACCGCACCGCTGGAGAACAGCACGCCGAGGAAGTTGCACAAACCCGACCAGACCACGGCAACCGGTGCCGGCAACGAGTGGGTATAGATGACTGTGGCCACGGCGTTGGCGGTGTCGTGGAAGCCGTTGACGAATTCGAAACCCAGGGCAATCAGCAACGCCAGGCCCAGCAGCAGGAATGGCGTGACGGTGGTGATTACCGTGCCGCTGGCGCTGACGTCCTGTTTCAGGCTCCAGGCGGTATAGGCGAGGCCGGCCAGCAGCAGGCCGAAGAACAGAACCACGGTGGCGCGGCCGGGCTTGTGAGACAGCTGCGGGCGCGCATCGCGTTGGGCCAGGTGCGGCTCGCTGGCCAGGGACGGGGTTGCCATGGGGGCTCCGATTGGCGTCGGGCGAAGGTGCCGAAGGCTGTGAGCATAGAAACAATTCGTTACTGGCCCGTGACCTCGGTCAATGAATTATCTAGGCTCAAGACAGACGGCAATGGCCGGAGAAGCCCATGATCCGCTGCAAACGTGTCTACGAAGCGCTCGCCGACGAAGATGGCCAGCGTATGCTGGTCGACCGCCTGTGGCCGCGCAACAAGCGCAAGGATGACCTGCATGGCCAATGGCTGCGCGAGGTGGCGCCTTCGGAGGGTTTGCGCAAGGCATTTCACCAGGGCGAGGTGGATTTTGCCGGTTTCACCCAACGCTACCGGCAGGAGCTGACCGCACACCCCGAGTACTGGTACCCGCTGCTGGGCCTGGCCGCCAAGGGCACGCTGACCTTGCTCTATGCCGCCAAGGATACCGAGCACAACAACGCCCAGGTACTCGCCCAATGGCTGGAAGATGAGTTGGAGCGCCATGGCCCGGGCAGTTCGCCCGTGTGCTATGCCACGTGAGCGGTGCACAATAACGGCATGAAGCTCATACCCGCCACCGATGCCCACCGCAGTTTCGCCCGCGACCTCACGCGCCGGGCCATGCTGCCGTACTACCGCGAATTCGACCTGCTGTGGATCGAAGAAGCCTTTGACCAGGCCTGGGCCTGGCGCGAGCAGTGGCTGGTGATGGAGGGTGAACAGGTGCTGGGCTACTGCAGCCTCAGCCAGGACCGCCAGGCATTGTTCATTCGAGAGCTGCACCTGCTGCCTGAGCACCGCGGGCGCGGCATCGGCGGCCGGGTGCTGGAGGCCCTCGCCGGCTGGGCGAAACAGCGGCGTTTGCCACTGCTGCGCTTGATGGTGTTTCGCAGCAACCCGGCTCGGTTGTTGTATCAACGCAGGGGCTTTGCGGAGGTGGGCGAGGATGAATGCTTCGTGCGCATGCAGCGCGTCATCGACTGATAGCGCAGTGATGGCTTGTCGCGGCAGGTGACCATGGGCATAGTGGAGTCTGAAATTTACCGCTGCTTACAGGACGGTGGGCGGCGTTGGATGATGTTCAAGGACAAAGGAGAAACGTGAGATGAATGGATTCGGTCCGCGACTGCGCGAAGAGCGCGAACGGCTGGGCATGACCCAACGGGTGTTTGGTGACATCGGTGGGGTAGAGCCCAATGCCCAAGGTAAGTACGAGAGCGGTGAGCGCACGCCCCGCGCCGATTACCTCGCAGCACTGGCCGCCCAGGGCATGGACGCGCTCTATGTGCTCAGCGGTGTGCGCACCCCGGCACCGCTGGGCAACCTGACCCAGGATGAGGCCGACTTGCTGGGCGCTTTTCGGCAACTGCCGGTCGACGATCAAGCCGCGCTCTGGCACTTGCTGGGGCGTTTGTCCGGTGAGGTTAAAAGCCGTGAAACAGTGAGGCCTTTCACACTTGGCCGTCAGGCGTATCTGACAGAAGTTTTGCGTTAGGCCCGCCATGAAAAATTTTGTTAAGGTGGCGGGATCCAATCGCCCTGCAGACGAGGTGTGTGCTTGATTAGGGTCTTAGTGGTCGATGATCACGATCTGGTACGAACCGGTATTACCCGCATGCTGGCCGACATCGACGGCCTGCAAGTGGTGGGTGAGGGGGATTCGGGGGAGTCGGCGCTCAAGCTGGCGCGGGAGCTCAAACCCGACGTCGTCCTGATGGATGTGAAAATGCCCGGCATCGGCGGCCTGGAGGCCACCCGCAAACTGTTGCGCAGCCATCCCGACATCAAAGTGGTCGCGGTCACCGTGTGCGAGGAAGACCCGTTCCCCACGCGCCTGCTGCAAGCCGGTGCTGCCGGTTACCTGACCAAGGGCGCCGGGCTCGACGAAATGGTCCAGGCCATCCGCCTGGCCTTTGCCGGCCAGCGCTACATCAGCCCGCAGATCGCCCAGCAACTGGCACTCAAGTCGTTCCAGCCACAAGGCTCGCCGTTCGATGCGTTGTCAGAGCGCGAAATCCAGATCGCCTTGATGATCGTCGGCTGCCAGAAAGTGCAGATCATCTCCGACAAGTTGTGTCTCTCGCCCAAGACCGTCAATACTTACCGTTATCGGATCTTTGAAAAACTCTCGGTCACCAGCGACGTCGAACTGACCTTGCTGGCCGTTCGCCACGGTATGGTTGACGCAAGCCTGTAAACCTCATGTCCCAAGCTTTTGATGCCAGCGCGTTCCTGGCGACCTGCAGCGGTCGCCCGGGCGTTTATCGTATGTTCGACGCCGAGGCGCGGCTGCTCTACGTGGGCAAGGCCAAAAACCTCAAGAAGCGCCTGGCCAGCTATTTCCGCAAAACCGGCCTGGCGCCCAAGACCGCTGCGCTGGTGGGCCGCATTGCCCAGGTCGAGACCACCATCACCGCCAACGAGACCGAGGCGCTGCTGCTGGAGCAGAACCTGATCAAGGAATGGCGGCCGCCGTACAACATCCTGCTGCGCGACGATAAATCCTACCCCTACGTGTTTTTGTCTGACGGCGACTTCCCGCGCCTGGGCATCCATCGCGGTGCGAAAAAGGCCAAGGGCCGATACTTCGGCCCCTACCCCAGCGCCGGTGCCATTCGCGAAAGCCTCAGCCTGTTGCAAAAGGCCTTTTCGGTGCGTCAGTGCGAAGACAGTTACTACGCCAACCGCACCCGGCCCTGCCTGCAGTACCAGATCAAGCGCTGCAAAGGGCCGTGCGTCGGCCTGGTCGACAAAGACGAGTACGCCGACGATATTCGCCACTCGGTGATGTTCCTCGAAGGCCGCAGCCAGCAGTTGGGCAACGAGCTCAATGCCGAGATGGAAAAGGCCGCCATGGCCCTCAATTTCGAGAAGGCCGCCGAGCTGCGCGACCAGATCGCCCTGTTGCGCCGCGTGCAGGACCAGCAGTACATCGAGGGCGGTACCGGTGACGTCGACGTGATCGCCGCCTTCGTCAACCCCGGTGGCGCCTGCGTGCACCTGATCAGCGTGCGCGGCGGGCGAGTGCTGGGCAGCAAGAACTTCTTCCCCCAGGTGGGCATCGAGGAGGAGGTGGCCGAGGTCATGGCCGCGTTCCTGTCCCAGTACTACGTGGGCAATGCCGAACGCGAACTGCCCGGCGAACTCATCGTCAACGTGGTGCACGAAGACTTCGAAGCCATCCGTGAAGCCCTGCAAACCCTGCGCGGCCGCGAGCTGACCATCACCCACCGGGTGCGCGGCACCCGGGCCCGCTGGCAGCAGTTGGCAGTGACCAACGCCGAGCAGGCCCTCAACGCCCGCCTGGCCAACCGCCAGCACATGGCCGCACGCTTCGAGGCCCTGGCCCAGGTGCTTGGCCTGGACGAAGTACCGCAGCGCCTGGAGTGCTACGACATCAGCCACTCCAGCGGCGAGGCCACCGTGGCCAGTTGCGTGGTGTTCGGCCCGGAAGGCCCGATCAAGTCCGATTACCGCCGCTTCAACATCGAAGGCGTGACCGCCGGCGACGACTATGCGGCCATGCACCAGGCCCTGACCCGCCGCTATGGGCGCATCAAGGACGGCGAGGGCAAGCTGCCCGACGTGTTGCTGGTGGACGGCGGCAAGGGCCAGCTGAACATGGCCCGCGACGTCATGCAGGAGCTGGCCTTCACTGACCTGACCCTGCTGGGCGTTGCCAAGGGCGTGACCCGCAAGGCCGGTTTCGAGACCCTGTACCTCAACGACGTGCACCACGAGTTCACCCTCAAGGGCGACTCACCGGCCCTGCACCTGATCCAGCAGATCCGCGACGAAGCCCACCGTTTCGCCATCACCGGCCACCGCGCCCGGCGCGGCAAAGCCCGTCGCGTGTCCAGCCTGGAAGACGTGGCCGGGGTCGGCCCCAAGCGCCGTCGCGACCTGCTGAAACACTTCGGCGGCCTGCAAGAGCTCAACCGCGCCAGTGTCGATGAAATCGCCAAAGCCCCCGGCATCAGTAAAAAGCTTGCCGAGTCGATTTATGCCAGCCTGCATAGCGAGTAGAATGCCTGGCTCAACCCGCAGCCAGTCGTACCGATGAATATTCCAAACCTGCTCACCGTTCTACGCGTCCTGCTCATCCCGATCTTCATCCTGCTGTTCTATGTGCCCTATCACTGGAGCTACATGGCCGCCAGCAGCGTGTTCGCCGTCGCCGCCGCCACTGATTGGCTGGACGGCTACCTGGCGCGCCGCCTGCAGCAGAGCACACCGTTCGGTGCCTTCCTGGACCCGGTGGCCGACAAGCTGATGGTCGCCGTGGCCCTGGTGTTGCTGGTGCAGGTGCACGCGAACTTCTGGCTGACCTTGCCCGCTGCGGTGATCATCGGCCGCGAGATCGTGGTGTCGGCGCTGCGCGAGTGGATGGCCGAACTGGGAGCGAGGGCGCATGTGGCAGTGTCCAACCTTGGCAAGTGGAAAACTGCGGCGCAAATGCTTGCGCTGGTGATCCTGCTGGCCAACCCGCCGGGTGTGACCTTCTGGGTCATTCTGGGTTACGGGCTGCTGCTGGTGGCAGCGGGCTTGACCCTGTGGTCGATGGCGCATTATCTGCTGGCCGCCTGGCCACACCTGCGCGAAGGCTCGGAGCAGAAATAAAAACTTTTTTGAATCAAGGGGTTGACGCCGTTTTAGATATTGCTAGAATGGCACCCATCACGACGCGGGAATAGCTCAGTTGGTAGAGCACGACCTTGCCAAGGTCGGGGTCGCGAGTTCGAGTCTCGTTTCCCGCTCCAAATTCGATCCTCAGTGCGTCGCTGGGATCACAAAGAAGAGGCCTTAGGGCCTCTTTTTTTGTGCCTGGAATTTGGTGTGTGCCAAACTTTGGTATTCGCGCTGTACCTGTAGGTGCTGGCGCGTCGAAGCGCCGAACCGCTGTGATCGGCTGCAAAGTTGCCGTGTCGGTCTCGAATGTGAGGTGCTTCATTCTCGCGAAGCGTCGCTCGCCGCAGGTGAGATGGATATCCGTCCTCGGTGTCACTTGTTCAGCAGTTCCTTGAGCAAAGGGCTGTGGGAATTGATTGTTCTCTCTAGGTGAGTGACTGCCGGCGTTTTTCAAGGTAGTTGTCGCGTCAACCGTCTAACTATGCCGCTCTCTTCTCGACCTGTTGCTCTCGATCCGGGTTCAACAGCACGGTGCCGATCGGCTCCCAGTTACGCGTTCGACCCGACCACCGTTCTGGCTTTTTCCCTTTGGCTCGTTCGTACAGCTCATGTCGCCGGGCCAAGACCTGATGGTCCAGCCCTCGATGCCGCTCAGCCGGTGTGACGAACCGGATACGGCTATGCCGGTGCTCGTTGTTGTACCAACGCATGAAGTCCCTCACCCATGCTCGTGCGGCGTCCAGACTGGCAAAACCATTCTGCGGCCATTGCGGGCAGTATTTCAGCGTTCTGAACAGCGACTCCGAGTAGGGATTGTCGTTGCTGACCCGCGGTCGGTCTCGCGAGGGCGTGATGCCCAGTTCGTACATCTTGCTCAACAGCGTCACCGATTTCATCGGCGCTCCGTTGTCCGAGTGCAGCACCAGTGGTTCGCGTAAACATTGCTCACCGATCACGCTGCGTTGCAGCAGCGCGGCGGCTTTCTCGCCGCTTTCCACGTCGTAGACCTCCCAGCCCACGGCCTTGCGACTGTAGATATCCTCGATCAGATAGAGGTAGTAATAATTGCCGCGTATCGGCGACGGTAGATACGTGATGTCCCATGACCACACCTGATTCGGCCCTTTTGCCACATGTGTCGTCGGCGCCGCCTGCCGCCTGGGGCGCTGACTGCGACCTCGATGATGCTGTCGACCCGTCATGCGCAAGACGCGATAAAACGTCGCCTCCGACGCCAGATAACGCCCTTGATCGGCCAGGCGCGGTACGATCTGGCTGGGTGGCAAGTGAGCATAATCAGCGCTGTTGCACAGCGTCACAATCACCTGTCGCTCGACCTCACTCAGCGCATTACGCGGCGCTGGTCGCGCGATAGTCGTTCGCCCATCGGCCTGAACGATCTCGGGGCCAGTCCAGCGTTGTAGGGTACGCAGCGACAGGCCAACCTCCCGGCAGGCCTTGATTTTTCTGGCTCCCGCCGCGACGGCTTCGCTCAGCCAGTCAATGAACAACTGCCGTTGCGGCAAAGAAGTCAGTTGCCCCCCCAGTAGTCGTTGAGCTTTTTTCGCAGCACCAACAACGCGGCTGTTTCAGCGAGCGCTTTGTCTTTGCGGCGCAGTTCGCGCTCAAGTTCATGGATACGTTTCTTGTCTTTGTGCGACTGCTCCCGATCTTCTTTTTGCTGAGCCTTCTCCGACTTCTGGCCGGCGATGAAGGCTTGCCGCCAAGCCGTGATTTGCTCGGGGTAAAGGCCTTTACGACGGCCATACTCGCCCAGGTCGATCTCGGACAAGCCGGCCGCTTCGAGAACGACAGCAAATTTGGTTTCGGCTGGTCAGCTCTCGGCCGATGACTTGTTTTCGGGTAAGCGCTCCATAAACCCCACGCATTCAAAGATGGGGCGGTGCGTCAGCGATGCACTTGAGGCACGCAATTCCACGGCAGCAGGGCTTCGTAATCCTCCACCGAGCACGCCTGCGGCAGGTGTTCCAGTGCGTGGCGCAGCCACGCATAGGGCTCTTGGCCGTTGGCTTTGGCAGTTTCGACCAGGCTGTAAAGCTGGGCGCTGGCGGTGGCACCTTTGGGCGTGTCACTGAAGAGCCAGTTCTTTCTACCGATGACAAACGGGCGAATGGCGCGCTCGGCAGTGTTGTTGTCGATCGGCAAGTAGCCATGTTCGACGTAGCGTTCCAACTTGCGCCAATTGCTGGCCAAGTAGCCGATAGCTTTGCCCAAGGCATTCTGCGTTGTGACCTGCGGTTGCGTTTTCTCGACCCAGCTTTTCAGCTGAGTCAGCAATGGCAGACTGCGTTCCACGCGGGCAGCCTTACGAACTTCATCGCTGCTCTCCTTCAAGTCGCGCTCGACGCCATAGAGCTTGTTGATCAGGTTCAGCGCGATGTCGGCGCGTCCGGTCTTGCCCTTGGGCTGTACTTTTTGTGCCTCGACGAACTTGCGCCGCGCATGTGCCCAGCAGCCTAGGCGCTCAACGCCATCCTGCGCTCCGAGGGCGTTGTAGCCAGCATAATCATCGGTCATCACATAGCCGCGATACCCATCCAACAGGCGAGTCGGTACATCCTGCGCTCGGCTGGTGGAGTAGTCGAAAATGATGACTGGCTTATCGGGTGGGCCGCCAGTTTGCACCCACATCCAGGACTGGCTACTTGGCCCGCGGTCAGGCTCTTTCAAGACCTGTACCCGGGTTTCATCGCAATGAATGATGCGGCTATTCAACAGGCTGTCGCGCATCAGGTTCAGCAGCGGCTGAAAGTGCTCGCCGCACTGGATGACCCAACGTGCCAGGGTTTGACGCGAGATATCGATGCCGTGGCGTCCGAGCACTTTTTCAAAACGATGAAGTGGCAGGCCGTCCACGTATTTGGTGGTCAATAACATCGCCAGCACGCTTGGGCTGGCCATGCTTTTTTCGATCATCTGGGCGGGCTTATCTGCGGTCACCGGTGCTGACTCACAGCCGCGGCAGCCGTACACCTTGCGGATATGCTTGATGACCCGGATCTGCATTGGGACGATTTCGAGTTGCTCGCTGACTTCTTCGCCAATGGCGTGCTTGCGGCAGCCGCACGCACACGTCAACTCGTGTTCAGGGAGTTCATGAATGACCTCGACACGCGGCAGATCGCTGGGCAGTGGCTTGCGTTTGCCGCGGCGCTTGCTCGGTGCAACAACTTCTTCATCCGAAGCCTCGTCGGCCGGCTCTGCCAGGCTTTCTGCTTCGTCAAAGAGAGGGAGTTGGGGCGTAGCCGAATCGTTGGTCTGCTCTGTCTTACGGCCGAATAACCGCTGGCGGAGCAGCGCCACCTCTTCTTCCAGATGAACGATTTTGCCCTTATCAGACGCGCGCTCATTGATCATTTGCTCAAGCAATTGCTTGAGCAAAACCGGATCGTCAGGGAGGGTGTCGGGCATGGGAATCATGCCGCGGATTATACCGAATCAGGCAACGTAGCGAGGTGTCAAAACTTGGTGCGGACGATTGCGCCAGAGGTCGAAGCCGTCGAGTAGCCAGTTGAGTTCCTGGACGGTCAGGATAATGGCCTCGTCGGTGGGGTCAGGCGATGTTTTGAAGCGTTCCGAGTCGAGGCGCTTGAGCCAAAGGCAGAAGCCGTTTCGCTCCCAGTACAGGATCTTCACGCGGTTTCGCGTTTTGTTGAGAAACACGAAGAGTACGGGGTCGAACACCGCCACTTTGATGTCCAATTCGACCAGCGCGGCCAGACCGTCAATGGACTTTCGAAAGTCGACTGGCTTGGGATAGAGGAAGACTTTTTCGACTTTGGCGTCGGGACGCATCATGGCGTGCGGGCTTCAGAAAGAAATCGGGAGCACAGCATCGGGGATCAGCTAAGCGCTTTGAATGTGGGGTTCATGGAGCGCTTACTATTCGATCATGCGGATCCCTCAAATTACCTATGCTCCGATCCGGAATCGTAAGCGGTTTATCAGTCGTCCTTAGCTCGCCTTTCTTGATGTGTCTAGTGGAATTGGGTGAGTAAATATAACTCAAAATTCCCTTTAGGTTTTGCGCGTCAATTCCAGTGTTTTTGGAACTTGTAAACTGCCGCGCAGCCACTTTATTGATTTGCTCTGTCGATTGTAGGATTCGTTCAATGTCGCTGAGGCATTCAGCAATCAAAAGGGAGCGATGAATATGTCAGATCAATCAGGTAAATTTGAACATGTAAAAACAAGCGATCTGCTTAAGGAAAATCCATTTGCTGGGCGTGACTTTTTTTGGGAGCAGCACCGTTTTGAGCGTGATGGATATCTTAAGATAAATCACTTGATAGACAGTGAGGTCAATCAAGAAATCACCAGCGATGTTAAGTATCTCCTCTCAAACTTCGCAAAGCGGAGAGATTTTCTTATTGAATCAACCGGGAATACCCCTCGATATTTGAGTAATGTCCCCCAAGAGACCATAGAGCAGGAGGGTAGATATATTCCGAGGGCGTATAGGTCCAATTATTTAGCGGGTTTGATCAGTGGTATAGTTAAGGAGGATGTGATTCCGACTCCCTGGAAATGGGATAACTATATCATCAATAGCCAGCATAAAGCCGGTGATACTCACGGTTGGCACTGGGGCGACTACCCGTACACTATTATTTGGGTGGTAGAAGCGCCCGATATCGAGTGTGGAGGACTATTGGAATGTGTGCCGCACACTCGCTGGGATAAAAGTAATCCACGAGTGGAAAATCTCTTGCTCGAAAATAAAATAGACTCGTATTTTCATTCCTCAGGAGATGTCTATCTACTGAAAGCTGATACAACATTGCATCGAGTGAAGCCCCTTACTAAAAATGTACGAAGGATTATTCTGAATACGACATGGGAGCGTGCACGAGATAAGGATCGTCACGTAGAACATGAAACGTTCGTTTTTCGAGATTGATAGGTGAGTGAGCATGAGTGCCATTAAGTTCTCACACACAAATCTGATTACGCCAGACTGGAAGAGGCTATCTCAGTTCTATATTGACGTATTCCACTGTGTGCCTTCTGGTCCAGTTAGGCAGCTATCGGGGTGCTCCGTTGCTGAAGGCACTGGAGTTTCCAGGCCACAGATCGAAGGATTGCATTTACGCTTACCAGGATTTGCGAGCGATGGACCTACACTGGAAATATTCCAATACAGCAGGCATATTCGGCAACCCTTAAAGCACGCAAATACCCGTGGCATCACGCATCTGGCATTTGAAGTCACAGATCTTGATTCTGTGTGCGCAAATGTAATTCGTTATGGTGGGAAGATGCTGGGGCGGTTGGCAAAGCTCCCGGTTGAGGGGGTCGGAGTATGTACTTTTGTGTATGTTCGGGATCCTGATAGAAATATCATCGAAATCCAAAGCTGGGGGGATTGATGAGTAAGGTATTGGCGCAATTTGATTTGGTGAAGCCAAGATTTCCAAAAGAATCAGTGGAGATGGCAGGGTTTTATGCGAATGTTGATCGCATCAATAGCATTGCAGAGAGTTCAGATGGTTTTATTTGGAGAGAAACTAACGAGGATCAGGAAGGGCTTCAAGCTTTATGGGGCGAAGGATATCTATATACGCTTTCAGTTTGGGATGATGTTGCGTCTCTGAAGAAGTTTCTCTATCACACGCCACATGCTCAAATGCTAAGTAAAGGCCATGAATGGTTCCACAAAATTATGCATCCTAGGATGGTCTTGTGGTGGGTGAAGACGGGGCATGTCCCTAGTCTATTGGAGGCACATGAACGATTGACTTGGTTGTTTGAAAAAGGTGCTTCTTACCAAGCATTCGATCTGAAGAATTCTTATGGGCCAATTTCCATTTATTGAGAGGAAACTATGGGTGCTCTGGTTTATGAGGAACAAAAACAGCTTGCTGTATATTACAAAAAGGCATTTGGTGCGCCCGAAAGCATAATCGGTTTTGGCAGGGATGCTGAAACGCTGAGGCGTTCAGTATATTCATTGGAAAATAATTGGAATGCGGTTGAAGAGGGTTGTATTGACTTGGCTGGACTGCCTAAGGTCAAAGCAGAGTTCATAAGCTGGTATTTGGTTATGGAGCGGAGGATGAATTCCGATATCCGATTCTTCATCGAGTTTTTGAGGCGGCAAGCAAGTTTAGAGCAAATAGCCTATTACATATGCATGGAAGAGCTAGTGGATGGGGCATTCGATGATTTAATGGCTATGGTGCAGCTGGGGATGCCACTAAAGCCGAAGATGGTGGCGGCGGAGAACTATTGGGATGAAATGGGGAATGGCAATGCCGCTGCGGTCCACACTATGATGTTCAAAGATTCCTCTATCTTCATGCGAGATATCCTGCGGCAGGCAAACATAACAGCAGAGCAACCAACGTTAGAGTGCCTTATGAATGGTAATGTTCTGTTGATGTGGGCGCTGAGGCGGGAATACAATGTAAGACTGATCGGTGCTATAGGAATCATTGAAGGTTCGGCCCCTGTCCGTTTTCGGGCAACTACAGAAGCTCTTGAACGACTACAGGTACCGAAAAAAGTAATAGCGTATCACCAGTCTCATATTAGTATCGATACCCGGCATAGTAATGCGTGGCTAGAGGTTGTTCTGGATTATTATGCCGGTAGTGGGGAGGAGGTTGTCCGAGAACTAGCGCTGGGTGTTAGCATTCGTTATAACGTGGCGCTGCGTTATTATCATCACATGTACCAGATGATGCGGAGTATCTCTCAATGACTAAGCTTTCAGCTGTGGTTGTTGTGGATCCGATAAGTTCTGCGTGTTATTACGGTGCGGAGATTCAAAAACACGGCTACTTGAGTATAGCTTTAATCAGCGTTAAGCGGTTGTCTGAAGCGGTTCGTCGTCTACAAAACCTAAATGAGTTTGAATCTATTGTTTATGCAGATGACCTTGATGAAGCAATGCAAGCGCTTTCTCGGTACAGTATTCGTGCAGTTATCCCGGGTTCTGACGTGGGTATTAAGTTTTCCGATGCGCTCAGTAGTATGTATGGTTTACTCGGTAATCCCGTTGAAAGCTCCCAGGCCCGACTAAATAAATTAGAGTTGAAAGAAAAGTTAATTGCTGCAGGCGTATCGGCTACTTGGGCTCGTGGAGTCAGGCTAGAGGAGCTTAAGATTGATACATTCAAGAAAAATGACTACCCGTTAGTCGTGAAGCCGGCTCAGGGCACGGGTAGCCGCAATGTAAAGGTTTGCCGTAATCATCGAGAGTTGTACGCGGCAGTTCAGGCTGTCGAAAAAGATAGAGAAATCCAATCTGATGGCGAGTTTTATACGCTGGTCGAAAAGTACTTGGCGGGTGATGAGTATTTTGTTGTGACTGCGAATTGCGGTCTGAGTGGGCATAAGGTAATGCTGTGCTTTGCTAAGTACGAGAAGGTCGAGGCAGATGGCAATCCAAGTATCTATAAAAATATACGCTCACTTTCTCTTAATGATAGTCGCGCGCTTCTCGCATTCTCATATGCGTCAGAGGTTAATAGTGCTCTTGAATTTTTCTGGGGTATTAATGATATCGAGTTAAAGATCGGCTCGAATGGGCCGCTGATTATTGAGCAGAATGGCCGATTGCCAGGGGCGAATGTTCCGAGGTTAATAGAGGCTTGTTCTGGTGTGAATTGCTATGAGCTAAACATAGATGTCTATCTGGGTGGATTTTCGAGGGCGTTTGAATCGGTTGAGTTTAGCAGGCACTTTTGTATTTGCTGCTTGATTTGCAATGTGTCTGGAGTGGTAAAAAATATATCCGGATTGGAGGAGGTGGAAGGCCTTGACTCATTTTATATGTTGGAATTATCAGTAGTGGAGGGCGAAATTGTAGGGCGGACGCGAGATTTTCTATCATCTTGGGGCATTGTTTACCTTGTTCATGAAAGTCAGGAGGTATTGGCTAGAGACTCTGACTTTGTACATAAAACACTTGCGCTGATTTGCGACTGAGTTAACGAGGTTTGATTTTTTGGAGGTGATCGGCACGGTGTTAGCATGTCTAAGTTGATAGTTGTAATTTTGGTTTTAGTGTTTGTATGCGTGGTCTGTAGAAGGGCGGTAGTAGCGCTCGGGCAACCTAGAGTGCTGGGTGATATAGTTACAGGTATGCTTATGGGACCGGCTATATTTGACGCCTATCTACCAAGCATCGCATTCCACATTGGGTTACCTGAGTTTAGGGGTTTGTTGAATGCCCTTGGTGAGCTCGGGTTGATAATAATCTTAGTAGAGGTATGCTGGCACGGTATTTCTCGAAGAGAAGGAGATCTCAGTAATAGTAAAATTGCTTTGGTTGCATTCTTTGGTGTTGTAACGTCTTTTGCTGTTGGTGGGGTTTTAGCCTTCTATTCTAGTGAAGATATGGGGTTGCAGCATACCCTGCTTGGTTATATTTTGTTTTGTGGTGTTGCATTCTCAGTTACTGCGCTCCCTGTTCTGGTTTTGCTTCTGGATGATATTGCGATAGTTGAGGCTAAAGCAGGGCGCGTTGCTGTTGTTGCAGCAGTGTATACAGATATTTTTGTCTGGTGTGCGTTGGCTGTTATTTTAATTGTGTGGGGCGCTGGGACAGGAGGCGGCATTGCATTAAATTTAGGGGTTGGGCTTATTTATGTCGCGACTATGCTGCTTGTAGTGAGGCCGAAAATAATGAAGTCACAGTTAGTGGCTGGGCTTGGTGATGGTGTGAAGGTGGTGGTGACATTTATAATTGTGCTTAGCTCCTCGCAGTTGACAGAATTTTTTGGGGTTCATAGCTCAGTTGGCGCTTTATTAGCTGCTTATGTGGTGGGTGATGTAGCTGGGGTCAAAGGTGCTTGGAATAAGTACCTACTTGGTATCAGGCAGCTTGTTATTCCTATGTTTTTTATAGCTTCTGGGGGGATGATTTCTGTAAGTGGCCTTTCACAGGTGCATATTTGGTTCTGGTTGTTCGTATTTTTATTAGGGGCCACAATTAGCAAAATTATCAGCTGCTATATTGCGGGATTACTTGTAGGCATGAGGCAGCGTGCGTCAATGCAGCTCGGGATATTAATGAGTACGAAAGGTACTGCTGAGTTGGTTGTACTGGCTGTAGGATATCGAGAGGGGCTCTTGTCAGACGATTCCTATACTGTGCTATTGATCCTTTCTGTCGCATCCATGATGTTGACAGTTCCAATGTTGGTCTTCTTAAATAGTTATTTTGGGCAGGATAGCGGATGTCCAAAGGGGTGACGATCATTCGCCTTTTGGCGCAACTTAAGAAGGTCGAAAAATGGATGTGATAATGGGGCTTGTGGCCGCTTTGTGTTGGGGGGTTACTGATTATTTAGTAGGAGTGAATGCGCGAACCTTTGGTGTGAAATATTCTGTATTCTTCAGTCAGTTGATAGGGTTTCTCATGCTGAGTGGTTTCGTATTCGTATCCAGCAGTGGGTTCTCATTCATCATTAGATTGCCTGGGGATGTTGTCCTTATATGTGCGTCGGCCGCAATTCTAACCTTAATTGGTGCCGTTTCACTTACTAGAGCCTTCGAGCATGGAAGAATCGCAATAATTGCTCCGTTGGTAACGTCGTACGGTATTTTTACGACATTATTGGCGTGGATGAGTGGTGATATTCTGACCTCTTACCAGATTCTTGGGTTAGGAGTGTGCGCGTTCGGTGTAATGCTTGTAGGGTTGGGGCATAAGTCTCATGGGTTTATGGGCAATAGGAAGGAGGGAGGTGCAATCTGCTTTGCTCTGATAGCTGCCATCCTTTATGGGAGCAGTTTCTGGGTCCAAGGAAATTACGCGTTGCCTGCTGTCGGTGCCGTGAATATGTTGTGGATGAGTTACTTGGTTGGAACTTTGCTTCTGATGCCACTGGTTTTCAGTGTGAAAACTAAAAAAAGAATTGGGTTGAGTTCTTATGGGGCGCTAGGTGGCGCTAGTCTATTTAATTTAGGGGGGTTTACAGCTTTTTCATATGGAGCGCTCAGTGGGTCTGTTGCGATTGTGACGGTAATTAGTACACTTTCAGGAGGGGTGGCTGCTGTTCTTGGTTACATATTTTATAGGGATAGATTAACTTTGTTGCAATGGCTGGGTATTGTCTTGGTCTTAGCTGGTGCGGTAGTGTTGCATTTGGTTTAATGGCTGGGTCTTGGGATTTGTAAATTAGAGGTGAAGGCGGTGCGATGCAGTAGCGCCACATTTCCATAAAAGTGAGTGGTCAAGAAATGGAATCTAAAGGCTACCTACCAAAAAGTCATGTTGATATTTTGCCCTGCATGGCGACATTTGCTGTGGTTGTTGAAAGTGGGAGTTTTGTCGAAGCTTCCGTCAGGCTGGGTGTCACTGCCTCTTCAATTAGTAAGCAAATTACAAAGTTGGAGAGCGTATTATCTTTGAGGCTGCTAGAGCGAACGACGCGAAACTTGAAATTAAACCCGGAGGGAGAGGAGGTTTATGGGTACTGCAAAAGTGTGCTTGAATCGTCAGCTAATGTTTTTAGATTAAAAGATAAGCTTACAGAAAATCCCCAGGGCTTGCTACGCATTGCAGTGACAAAATCATTGTATGCGGCGTGTAGTAAGTTGATTCCTGCTTTTTTGTCTCGATACAGAGAAGTGGATGTCCAAATGCTGTGTGGTGAAAGGTTTGACTTTATATCAGATGGCATTGATCTGGGAATAATAATAACTGATAGACCTCCGGAGGGCATGATCGCGCGCAGGCTCTGCGAGATTGACTTTGTGATTTGTGCGGCTGAAAATTATTTCAGGGAATCTAGTAGGCCTAATCATCCTTCAGACTTGACCTCGCATAGCTGTATACCTTTCGTGGGGGACCCTGATAAACAATGTTGGAAATTCTCATCGGTCTCAGAAAGCTGTGATGTAGTAATTCCAGGTAGATATTTGTCAGAGTGTCCTGAGGCTACGTTAACTGCCACACTTTCGGGTGTTGGTATCTCTTGTTTGCCTGTGTGCTTGGCTGCAGAAGCAATTGGAGACAATAGGTTGCAGGTTTTGCTGCCTGATTGGGTTTTTAAAGGGGAACCACAGGGTACTGCATGGGTCGTTTATCAATCTGGAAGGTTTTTGTCGAAACGAGTTAAAGTCATGGTTTCATATCTTTTGAGTGAGCTCGCAGCCGCTAGTCAGGGTTGGAAAAAAACACGCTTATGAATCTTTCTTCTTTAGCGGGGTTGTGAGAATATGAATGAAGGTCGATATATTTGTCACAAGTGTTGGTATGAATATGATGGGGTTCAGGTGTGCCAAGAGTCAGGCGTTTTGGTTGAAATAGATTTTATTGATCTCCCTGGTGACTGGGTGTGTCCGGATTGCGGAGTAAACAAAGCGTACTTTTCTAAATGTATGGTTGATACAAGTGGAGAGAGCGGATAGACCAAGCTCTATTTAACGTATGGTTAGAGATGCCTGGTCAATCTGTTGCTGTGGCTACCTTGCTTCTCGGTTTTCTTTCTAATATGTTGCAGGTTGAAACTCGAAGTTATCGGATGTTTTAGGGGGGTGAGATCTGTAGTGAGTTTTTTGTTCCCAGCATCACCTTGGCAAACGCCTCGCGAACCGCTGTATGTCCTATTCATCTCCAACGCTCACACATAAGCCACGTTCGCCCAGCCAGGTGATCGTCTGTTCACGCAGGCGGGCGTTTTCGGCCTTGCGTTGGGGGATCAACTGGCGGTCTTGCAGGCTGGCCAGGTCTGCCATCAGCGTGGGGGCAGCGGATAGATTCTGGCCGTTTCAGCAGCGGCGGCTGAGCAATGGCCAGGCTCAGGCCGCACCTGTCATGCCATAGAGTTTGCAGAAGGTCTGCAGTACCAGTAGCTCAGGCTATTCCTTGACCGCGCCGATGCAGATCTGGGCGTCGTTGAAATAAATTTAGGCCTAGTCCACTACATACCACGCTGCCGACCGGTTTATGCGTGAGCAATCGTTCGATGGCCTAGCGTGGTGTCAAACTACCAGTTGGGTTGTTGGGGTTGCACAGGCAGATTAGCCCCGGTGAGCGGTCGGCCGCGAGCATAGCGTCTATGTCGTGAGCGTGGCTGGCGTTCAGGTTGATGCTGTGCACAGTGGTACCACGACCTTCGGCGGCTTGCGCCGTCGCTTCATAAGACGGTTCGGCCACCACCAGGCTGCGCGTCCCGGTAAATACCATCACCGCATGCTGCTGGGCCAGTTTGGAGCCACAGAACCCCTGCTCCTTGTCCAGGCCCATGCTAGCCGGCGAATACATCAATCAGTCGATACAGTGCGTAGTAAGGATAGCATCTGTACAGGCTGATACCCTCGCTCATCGCCTGGCGGGCTGCCGAGTTTGGGGCCAAGGGGCTTTCGTTGTAGTTGATACATACCGGGCGAGGGCTGGCAGCCGTTGGGGCTTCACTGGCCCAACTTAGCTAGCCGAGCAGCGGTAGGGACATGCACAGGCCTACCAACGATCGACGTGTCATATCGGTCATGCAGCAACTTCTTTGTTTTCTAAGGTTACAGCAGGGGAAGACCCGTCTGAAAGGGACTTACTAGTGGCAAATAGCCTAGGTGGTGCATCTTGTTGCAGAAAAAAACATCATCGCATGCTAAACCATTTGCCCCCGCCTGCCATGAAGGAAGCACCGGTGAAAGCCATTCGCCTGACCCTTGTTTGCCATGCCCTGACTCAAGCCCAGAAGACCGGGCGCTTGCCCACGCCCAAAGACGGCATGCTGGCGCTGGTGCAGCCGCCTGTGGCAATCGGGCCTGCGGTGCAGGTACTGACAGCGCCGGAGCGCCGAGCTTGTGAGACAGCGGGGTGGTTATCGGCGCAGACACAGGCGCGTGTCGAGCCTGCGTTGGCAGATTGCGACTTGGGGCAGTGGCAGGGGCTGTCGCTCAAGCAGTTGCAGGCGCAGAACCCGCAGGCGTTGTCCGAGTGGTTGGATAATCCGGCCAGCGCGCCACATGGCGGGGAGTCTTTTGCGCAACTGTGCCAGCGCGTGGCGGCTTGGCTGGCGGCGTTCGATACGCCGGGCGAATGGCTGGCAGTTACCCACCCCATGGTCATCCGTGCCGTGCTGGTACAGCTGTTGGGGTGCCCGTTGAGCGCGCATCAGCGCATCGATGTGCTGCCGCTATCGCGCCTTGAACTCAGCTTTGCCGGGCAGTGGCGGCTGCGTCTGGGCGCCTAGCGGCGGCAAGCGTGGTTCAGAACGCCAGCTTGTAGCCGATCAGCAGCAGCATCGCCGCCAGGCAAGGGCGCAATACGCGGTCGGAAATGCGCCCGGTCAGGTGGCTGCCCATGTAGATACCCGGCAGCGAGCCGAGCAGCAGGTAACCCAGCAACGACCAGTCCATGTTGCCCATGCCGGCGTGGCCCAGGCCCGCAACCAGGGTCAGCGGTACCGCATGGGCGATTTCGGTGCCGACCAGGCGTCGGGTGACCAGGAACGGGTACAGCAGGAACAGTGCCACGGTACCCAAGGCGCCGGCGCCGATGGAGGTGAGGGTAACCATGACACCCAGCACCACGCCAGTGAGCACGGTAAGCGTGTTGAGGCTGCGGTCGCTGAGGTGGTAGTGATCACCGGCATGGCGGCTGGCGAATGCCTGCAGGCGCGACTTGAACAGAATGGCCAGTGCGGTGAGGATCAACACCACCGCCAGGCCCTGTTTGATGATGGCGTTGAGCGCCGAGGTGTCGGTGTGCAGGGTACTGAGGAACCACAGGGTGATGGCGGCGGCGGGTACGCTGCCCAGGCTCAGCAGGCCGGTGATTTTCCAGTCGATGTTCTTGTTGCGGGCATGCACCCAGACGCCACTGGCCTTGGTGATGGCGGCATACAGCAGGTCGGTGCCGACAGCGGTGGCCGGGTTGATGCCAAACCACAAGAGGATAGGGGTCATCAGCGAGCCGCCGCCCACGCCGGTCATGCCGACGATGAAACCTACAACCAGCCCGGCAAGGGTGAAACCGAAAGAACCTACATCCATACGCTACTCGACTGCCCAACTTTGCCCGTTATCGGATGGAAGCCAGCATATAGAATTTTTTATAGCCAAATAGACTTGTTCGTTATTAGGTTATAACCGCGTGGCGTCTGCACGGGTGCGTGAAAGCGCGCCTTAACGGTCTGTCATGACCACCATCACATGCGCATCCCCGCCATCCTCGCTTTCCGACAAATAGATATGCCCCACCTGGCTGTTGAAGTACGCGGTCTCCTGGGGGCCGATGCTGACCGCTTCACCGGTCTCGAACTCGATACGCACACGCCCGCAGATGACCAAGGCGAACTCCTGGCCAGGATGGCGGATAAAATCGTCGAACTGCCCGCGTTCGCGGGCGATGATGCGGGCATAGGCCGGGGTCATGCGGCGCTCGGGGAAGGCGCCGGCAATCGGGTGATAGTCGTAGGTGCCGGTCGCGTAGCCCGCAACGGCCGCCAGTGAATCAACCACCACGGTCACCGGTACTGGCGTATCGGCCGTGCCGCTGGCACGGAACAACTGGGCGATATCGACATTCAGGGCGCGGGCGGCGGCGGCCAGTTTTTCGTAACTGACCGAGACCTGGGCAAGCTCCATTTTCGACAACGTCGACACCGGCACGCCGCTGGCTTCGGACAACTGCTTGAGGGTCAGCTGGCGCGCCTTGCGCACCTGGCGCAGGCGCCTGCCGACGGCGGCGCGGTCTAGCAGGGGCAAAGCATCGGGGCGGTCATCGGGCATTCGGTGCACTCGGCATACGGCGTTGGTCGGGCATATTACCTTGGACACTTGCGCATTTCTAAATTCTCATATATTAGAATTCTCATAAATGATAATTATAGAAGCAGGAGCGCGCATGACCACGATCTACGACACCTTGATCATTGGCGCCGGGATCGCCGGCGCCTCGCTGGGCTATCGCTTGGCGGGCCAGCAACGGGTGCTGCTGCTGGAGCGCGAGTCGCAGCCGGGCTACCACTCGACGGGGCGCTCGGCCGCGATGTTCATGGAGGCCTACGGCACCCCGCAGATCCAAGCCCTGACCCGCGCCAGCCGCGCGTTCTATCAAGCGCCGCCACCAGGCTTCTGCGAACACCCCCTGCTTGAACCGCGCGGCTGCCTCTATGTCGCCAGCGTCGAGCAACGGCAACTGCTCGAACAGGCCCACGCCCAGAACTTGGCCAACGGCACCGACGTCAGCCTGCTCGACCTCGATGCGGCCCTGGCCCTGGTGCCGAGCTTGCGCGCTGAAGTGCTGGCGGGCGCGGTGCTGGAGCCGGGCGCCATGGACCTTGACGTGCACGCGCTGCACCAGGGTTTTTTGCGCGGCTATCGCGCTGCCGGCGGCGAGCTGCGCTGCAATGCCGAGTTGGCTCAGGCCTGCTACCTCAACGGGGTATGGCAGGTGCAACTGAGCGATGGCAGCCCTCTCCAGGCACGTCGACTGGTCAATGCCGCCGGTGCCTGGGCCGACCGTGTCGCCGAGCAGTGCGGCGTGGGCGCCATCGGCCTGCAACCGTGCCGGCGCAGCGCCTTTACCTTCCCAGGCCCGGCAGACCAGGACTTCGCCCGCTGGCCGGCGGTGATCGGCGTTGACGAGAGCTTCTACTTCAAGCCCGACGCCGGCCAACTGCTTGGCTCGCCGGCCAACGCCGACCCGGTCGAACCCCAGGACGCTGCGCCCGAGGAGCTCGATGTGGCACTGGGCATCTACAACATCGAAGCCATGACCACGCTAAGCATCCGCCGCCCGAGCCACAGCTGGGCCGGGTTGCGCTCGTTCGTTGCCGATGGCGACCTGGTGATCGGTTTCGATGCGCGCAGCCCCGCGTTCTTCTGGCTGGCGGCACAAGGTGGCTATGGCATCCAGTCGGCCGCAGGGGCTTCACGCCTGGCGGCCGACCTGCTGCTCGGTCAGCCGTTGTGCCCTAGCCTTGTCAGCCAGGGGGTGGCGCCCGAGCGCTTGTCCCCGGCACGTTTCCAACAACCTTGATAGGAGCTTCTCATGAGCAATGACATCCAGCGTTTCCCCAGCAGCTTGCCGTTTCCGTTTTCGCGTGCGGTAAAAGCGGGCGGTTTTCTGTTCCTGTCCGGGCAGGTGCCGATGAGTGCCGGCGGCGAAGTGGTGCGGGGTGATATTCAGACCCAGACCCGCGCGGCCTGCGAGCGCATCGGCGAAAGCCTGGCGGCCTGTGGGGCGAATTTCGACCAGGTGGTGAAGGCCACGGTGTGGCTTTCGGACATGAGCCACTTTGCCGGTTTCAACGAGGTTTACAAAGAGTTCTTCGGCGCCGCATTGCCTGTGCGCTCGACGGTGGCCTCGGCGTTGGCGCTGGGGGTCGATGTAGAAATCGAAGTGCAGGCGTTTATCGGGGACTGACAGGCCGCCCTGGCAAGGCCGCTTCTGCACAGGAATGCGTGGCGCTCAAACACACCTAACAACAATAAATACAGAGGTTCACATGCAAGAGCAGCTGAAAATCGCCGGCGCCTTTGTCGGCGTGATCGTAGGGGCGGGCTTTGCTTCGGGGCGGGAACTGCTGTTGTTCTTTGTCGATTTCGGGGTCTGGGGGTTGGTTGGCGCGATGGTCAGCGCCGCCTTGTTCACCTTCCTCGGCATGGCCCTGGCGGGGTTGGGCAACCGCCAGCGGGCCACTTCGCACAAAGACGTGATCCAGGCCATCTGTGGCCGTCACCTGGGCCTGTTCGTCGATTGGCTGATCACCTTCTTCATGTTCGCCGTCACCGTGGTCATGCTGGCCGGTGGCGGTGCTTTGCTGGAGCAGCAGTTCGGCATCCCGGCATTGACCGGCAGTGTGCTGGTAACGCTTGTGGTGGTGGGCATCGTGTGCCTGGACGTGCGCAAGGTGATCCTGGCCATCGGCGCGATCACGCCGTTGCTGATTCTGGTGGCTTCGGCGATTGCACTGTATGCCGTGTTCACCCGTGAACAGAGTTTCGCCGACCTCGACCACCTGGCCAGCCAGCAGCAAGCAGGCACGCGCCATTGGCTGCTGGGCGCGTTTCTGTATGTGTCCTACAACATCGTTGCCGGTGCGCCGATCCTGGCCATTCTGGGGGGCTCGGCCAAAGGCGAAAAGACGGCGGTGTGGGGTGGCTTGCTGGGGGGCGCGGCGCTGGGCGGCTTGATGCTGGTGATGAGCGCCGGGCTGTTGTCACGCCTGGACAGTGTCGCCGACCTGCCGATGCCGATGCTGTCGATCGCCAATGAGGTGTCGCCGGTGTTGGGGGTGGTGATGTGCCTGATCATCTTCGGCATGATCGTCAACACGGCGGTGGGGACGATGTTCTCGTTCCTGTCGCGGCTGTTGCCGGCGGGTACGGCGAAGTTCCGCTGGGGCTCGGTGGTGACCGGGGTGGTGGCGTTCGGCTGCAGCCTGGTGGGGTTCATCAGCTTGGTGGGCGAGGTGTATCCGCTGTTTGGGTACCTGGGGTTTGTGCTGATGGCGGCGGTGTTGGTGGCTTGGGTGCGGCGGGGTAGGGCTGGGAAGGTGGTGGCGGTGGTGTAGGGGGGCTGCTTTGCAGCCCATCGCGACGCAAGGCCGCTCCTACAGGAGCGGCCTTGCGTTACAGCGGCACTCAGATTCTGAAGCTGCCTACCAGCTGCTTCAAGCGGCCAGCCTGTTGGGCCAGTTGATCGCAATGCAGCAGTGTTTCGTTCAGGTTCTCGACGCCTTGCTGGTTGAGCGCGTTGATCTGGGTAATGTCCAGGTTGAGGCTCTCGACCACGGCGGTCTGTTCTTCGGTGGCAGTGGCCACCGACTGGTTCATGCCATCGATCTCACCGATACGCTGGGTCACGCTGGCCAGGCGCACGCCGGCCTGGTTGGCCACCTGCACGGTCTGCTCGCTGGAGACCTGGCTGGTGTTCATGGTATGCACCGCCTCGCGTGAACCCACCTGCAGGCTGGTGATCATGCGGTGGATTTCTTCGGCCGATTCCTGGGTGCGGTGCGCCAGGTTGCGTACCTCGTCGGCGACCACGGCAAAGCCACGGCCGGCCTCACCGGCACGGGCCGCCTCAATGGCAGCGTTGAGCGCCAGCAAGTTGGTCTGCTGCGAGATGCCCTTGATCACATCGAGGATCTTGCCGATTTCATCAGTGCTGGCATTGAGCGTTTCGATCTGCGCGCAGGACTCGCTGATGCGCTGCGACAGGGCGGTCATGGCACTGATCGCTTCCTCGACCACTTCGCGGCCGCCATGGGCCTGCTCGCTGGCACCGCTGGCATGCTGCGAGGCGTCGGCCGCGTTGCGGGCGATCTCCTGGGTGGCGGCGCCCAGCTCGTTGATCGCCGCTGCCACGCTGTTGGTGCGCATGCTTTGTTCTTCGGAGCCGGTGATCGAAGCGTTGGAGGCATTGACGACCTTTTCCGACAGGTCATGCACCAGGCGGGTGGCCGAGGACACTTCGCTGATCGAGGCATGGATGCGTTCGACGAAGCGGTTGAACGAGGTGGCCAGTTCGCCGAACTCGTCCTTGTTCTGCACGGCCAGGCGGCGGGTCAGGTCGCCTTCGCCTTCGGCGATGTCGCGCATGGCACGGCCCATGGTGGTCAGCGGTTGCATCAGCACCGGGATCAACAAGCCCAACAGGCCGGCGATGGCCGCTACGGCGATGAGCATGGCGATGATTGCCGACGTGCGGAACTGGTCAAGGGCGGCGTAGGCCTTGTCCTTGTCGATCGACAGGCCGATGTACCACTGTGCGGAAGGCAGGCCGGAAACGGGCGCGAAGGAGATGAGGCGTTCCTGGCCGTTGAGGGTGACATCCTGCATGCCCGACGCGACGCGCAGGCCACTGCCAGGGTAGATGTCTTTGAGGTTTTTCATCACCTGGTCTTTATCGGGGCTGACGATTACCTGGCCATTGCTGTCGGCAAGGAAGGCGTGGCCGATGCCGCCGAAGTCGACCGAGTTGATGATCTCTACCAGGGTGTCGAGGGTGACGTCACCGCCTACCACGCCGATCAGCTCGCCATTGGCCTTGCTTTTCACAGGGGTGGCAATGGTTACCACCAGGCCGCCGACGGCGCCTTGGTACGGCGGGGTCAACACGGTTTGCCCGGCGCTCGCTGCGGTGCTGTACCACGGGCGCTGGCGGGGGTCGTAACCGGCGGGCATCTGCGCGTCGGGGCGCTGGGTGAATGCGCCGTTGGCCTGGCCCAGGTAGGTGAACAGGAAATTGCGCGTGTAAGAAGGCTGCTCGATAAACCCGGCCAGGGTGTCACCGGCACCTTGCTGGCCAATGTCCTGGGCCAGGTTTTCCAGCACCAGGATGCGCCCGCTCATCCAGTTCTGCACGCTGCTGGCGGTTAGCTCACCGGATTGCTGCACCGAAGACTCGATGTTCTGGCGAATGGTATTGCGTTGCAGGTAGTCGTTGTAGAGCGTGAACAGGGCAAAAGCCAGGACCACGACGCCGCAGGCGCTGAGCAGGATCTTGTGGCGAAATTTCAGGTTCATGTTTCGAGACCTTGGGCCAATGAGGGGAGGGCGTAGCGCGCTCATGACGCGCTGCGCCCTGTCGATTGGCTATCGGCTTGCGGGGTAAAAAATTGAAACACTTGGCGAAATTTCTTTAGGCCGTTTCGACGAACGGCGTTCAACGCATGGACAGCTGCTCAATCAACAAGCGCGCCGCCTGCTGCAGCGGCTGCTGCTTGCGCCACAAAAGGTGCACGGGCAACTGCAACTCGTTGCGGGTATTGCGAAAGCCCAGCCGCACCAGGCGCCCGGTCGCCAACAGGGGAGCGATGCGCGAGAGTGGCAGGTCCCCCCAGCCGAGGCCAGCCTCGACCATCTGCAGGGCGACATCGAAGCTGTCGGTGGACCAGTGCGTGGCACCAATCAGGGCGCGCGGGTCGGTCAGCGGCAGGTCGCGGCTGCGCACCAGGATCTGGCGCACGTTGATCAAGTCTTCGAGGTAGTGAACGCGGTCTTCGAGCACGGCCGGGTGCGCGGGTGACAGAGTTGCCACCAGCGATTCCATGCCGATGTGCTGAAAGCCGCGGCGGGCATCCACCTGCAGGCCGGCGAAGGCCACGCAGAGGTCGGCGCGGCCACTGTCGAGCAGGTGCAGGGCGTCTTCCTGCGGGGCGCTGAGCAGGGCGATGTCGAGCAGCGGGTAGCGTTCACCAAGCTGGGCGATGGCGGCCAGCAGCGGGCGATGGTCGATGTCCGGGACCACGGCGATGGTCAGGCTGCTCTCAAGCCCTTGGGACAGCTCCAGGGCATGTACCTGCAACAGCCCTAGCTGTTCGGCGATCAGCCTGGCATGGGGCTCCAGGGCCAAGGCTTGGGCGGTTGCGCGGACTTCGCGCGGGCCGCGTTCAAACAGGCTGTAGCCGAGCTCTGCCTCCAGGTTGCCGATGGCCATGCTTACCGCCGAGGGCACGCGGTGCAACGCGCGCGCGGCCGCAGAGAACGAGCCGCGATCGAGCACGGCGAGAAACAGCTGGATGTTGTCGCTGGAAAAGTTCATGGCAGCCTCCTGTCAGTTGATCTGACAGCTGCTGACTTTTACTGTCAAGAAGATTGAAGCATTCTCCCGTCCCATCGTTGTTAGTCAAATAGAGGTAAAACGGGGTGCAGGGCGTTAAACGCAAATTGGTCTACGTGACGTTTTATGAATTGATCGGGCTGTGCATGTCGACCCTCGGGCTGGCGTATCTGTCAGACACTGAGGCGTCCCACACCGGGCCACTGGCCGTGATGATCACCACCATCGCCATGCTCTGGAACCTGATCTACAACACGCTGTTCGAGCGCTGGGAGAGCCGCCAGGCCAAGCGCGGGCGCAGCGTGGGGCGGCGTGTGGCACATGCCATCGGGTTTCAGCTGACCTTGGTGGTGTACTTGATTCCGCTGATTGCCTGGTGGCTGGGCATGAGCCTGGTGGAGGCGTTTGTGGTGGACCTGGCATTCATCATTCTGGTGCCGTGCTACACCTTTGCCTACAACTGGGCGTTCGACCGGATTTTCGGCTTGCCCCGCTCGGCGCTGGCCACTGCCTGAGGCCGGTACCGCTAACCGCTACGGCGGCAGGCGTATCAACAGTGGCGTCTGCTTCTGTTCTGCCTGCGGCTCCACAGGCTCCACCGGCCGCGGCGCGCTGGCCAGCAGGCTGTCCTCGACCTGCCCCGACAGGTAATAGACGCCGGCCATCGCCCCGCTCTGGCGGTTTTCCATCAGCTCCTGCCATTCCTGGTTCAGCGCGACATTGAGGATCACCCGCAACTGCTCGACCATCTGCGGTTGCTCACGGTCGTGGGTGATCATGCCGTAGCCTGCCGCCGCCACCGAGATCATCGCCCCGGCCACCTTGCCCACCGCCGAAGCCACGGCGCTGGCAATGCCGCGCGGGGCCAGGGTGGCACCGAGTTTCTCGCTGGCCCGCGTGGCCACCGATGACAGCCCCACGTCGGTCTGCCCAGGCCCTTTGCTGGCTTGCTCGTGCAGATGCTGGCGCATGGCTTGCCAGGCCGGTTGCTGGTCCAGCGACTTGGCGCGCAGCAGTTGATAGAGGCTGGCGTTGCGCGCATCGGGTGGGCCCAGGGCTATGGCGGGTATGCGATTGAGGCGTTGGCTGAGTTGCTCGGGCGGCGCGTTGTAGCGGGCGATGATGGCCGGCAGTTGCTGGCCGAGCAACTGCACATACAGCTCACAGGCACGGTCGCGGATGCCCTCGGGGTTGATCTGCTCGGCCACCGGCTCGATCACCCGCTCGTGGTACTGCTCCTGAAGGTACAGCGCCAGGCGTTTTTGCGCAGGCTCGCGGCCTTCACCGCTGTCGAGCTTGTACCAGGCCACCTTGAGGGTCAGCCATTGCTGGGTCCAGTAACCGGTGAACCATGGGATGAACTCGCTTTCGGTACGTTGCTGTACCTGTTCCTTCCACACCCGCATGGAGCGCCGGGCATAATCGTTGGCCGAACCTGCAGCGCCCACCGAGGCATCGATCAGGTCCTGATCGATGCGCTGCCACGTGGCAGGGGTCAGCACCGCGGCGGGTGGCGGGGCAGGCGGGCGCTTGCCTGCGCAGCCGCCGAGGGCCAACAGCAGGCAAAGCAGCAGTAACGGCATACGCGAGCTCACGCGGCCGCCTCCCTGGGTAGAGGCTGGGGTGGTTTCTCGAGTATAGGGCGGCCGCGAAAAAACCTCAGCCCAGGTCGAGTTTGTCTTGCAGCCGGTCCAGGTGCTCATGCATCAATGCCAGCGCTGCCGCCGCATCCCCGGCTTCCACCGCATCGATGATCGCCGCATGCTCTTCCCAGGCGCAGTGGTCGCAGCAAGGTGATTCGTAGCGGGCAATGATCAGCGAGGTCATCGGCACCAAGCCGTTGAGGAACCGCGCCAGTGGCGCGTTGGCGGCGACCTGCGCGAGCTTCAGGTGAAACTCGCCGCCCAGGCGGATGGCCGCGCAGCGCTCACCACTTTCATGGTGCTGGCGCTCGCGCTCGACCAACAGGCGCAGCTGGCGGATCTGAGCCGGCCGCGCGCGCTGCGCAGCCAGGGTGATCAAGGTGGTTTCAGCCAGGCGCCTGGCACTGAGCACCTGGCGCGCCTGGTCTGGGTCGGGGGCGGCCAGGTGGGCAGTGTGGCTGGGGCGCTGGACCACCACCTGCTGGTCCGACAGGCGGCCGAGCACCCGACGGATCACCGTGCGGCTTACCCCAAAGGCATGCCCCAGGGCTTGCTCGGGCAGCAGGGCGCCGGGTGGCAGGCGCTGTTCGAGGATCGCGTCGAACAGCCGTGGGTAGATCTGGTCGGCCGACAGGCGAGTTTCGCCAGCGGCGAGCAGGGCAGGCAGGTGGGGGGCGGCGTTGGCGCTGGCGGTCATGGTCGCTCTCCTGGGGTCAAGGGCGTGGGTGTTCGTCCGGGATGTTCAGCTGGATGCCCATGCGCTGGCCTTCGGCAAGGATGTGCTGACGCATCTGGGCACTGGCCTCGGCGCTGTTGCGTTCGCGGATGGCGCGCACCACGGCATTGCTTTCCTTCAGCCGCGCGGCCAGGTGCTCGGGCGAATTGCGCAGCATGTCGGCGCTTTGCTTGAGGGCATTGCTGGTCTGTTGCACCACGCTCTGGAAGATCGGGTTGGTGGTCAGGGCGAACAGCGCCTCATGCAGCGCGATGTAGGCTTTGACCCCGGCTTCGCTGTCATCGGCGTCCAGCGCTTCGCGCATGTCCATCAGCGTCAGGCGCAATTGGCCGATGTCGTGGCTGTTGGCCGACTGCGCCACCAGGCCGACGATGAAGGGTTCGAGGGTGTAGCGCAGCTCCAGCACATCGGCCAGGCTGGCCGACGCGCTGGTGTCGAGGCCCGGCTCCGGCAGGGCGGCGTCGGCATCCAGTACCAGCACGCCTTTACCCGGTAGGGCGCGCACCAGGCCCAGGGTTTCCAGTACGGTGACGGCCTCGCGCAGGCTGGGGCGGCTGATACCCAGCTGTTCGGCCAGTTCGCGCTGGCCCGGCAGCATGTCGCCAGAGCGCCATTGGCCGCGGGCCAGGGCCTGGCGCAGTTTTTCCACCACTGAGGTGACGACGGTTGATGAGCTGATCACGGTTCGCTCCTGGAAAGGCCGGCGTCCAACGCCGGCCTTGTTCGATCAGAATTCCTGTTGATGGGCGTTGGGCTGCTTGCGGGGTGTGTGGGCAAAACCAGGTTTGCCAGCGAGCACGTTCTGCGCGCGTTCCAGGTCGATGTCCTTTTCCCAGCGCGCGATGGCCACGGTGGCCACGCAGTTGCCGATCAGGTTGGTCAGTGCCCGTCCGATCCCCATGAACCAGTCCACGGCCAGCACCAGCACCAGGCCTACTACCGGGATGGCCGGCACAGCGGTCAGGGTGGCGGCGAGGATCACCAACGCCGAGCCTGGGATGCCATGAGCACCCTTGGAAGTCACCAGCGATACCAGCAAGATGGTCAGCAGGTCGGTCATCTCCAGTGGCGTGCCGGTGGCATTGGCGATGAACACGATGGCCAGGGTCAGGTAGATGGAGAAGCCGTCGAGGTTGAACGAGTATCCGGTCGGGATGACCAGGCCGACGGTGGAGCTGCCAATGCCCAGGTGCTCGAGCTTGCGCATGATCTGTGGCAGCACGGCGTCGGAAGAGGCGGTACCGAGGACGATGGTCAGTTCTTCGCGCAGGTATTTGATCAGGGGCAGCAGTTTCAGGCCCGACACGCGCATGACGGTGCCCAGCACGACCAGCACGAAGCCGGCGCAGGTCAGGTAGAACAACGCGACCAAGCCACCCAGGTGTTGCAGCGATTCCAGGCCATATTTGCTGGTGGTGAAGGCGATGGCGCCGAACACACCGATTGGCGCCAGGCGCACGATCATGCCCATGATTCGGAAGATCACGTGGCTGAGCTCGTTGATCAGCCGCGAAATACCCGCCGCCGAGTCGCCCACCAGGTTCAGCGCGCTGCCGAACAGCACCGAGAACAGCAGCACCTGCAGGATGTTGTTGTCAGCGAAGGCACCGACTACCGAGGTCGGGATCAGGTCCATGAAGAACGCAGCGGCACCGTGGATGTGCTGGCCGCGCTCGGCCAGGCCGTTGGCATCGGCGCTGGACAACTGGTCCAGGTGGATGTTGGCGCCGCTGCCGATGCCGCTGCTGAAGGCGAATACCAGGCCGATCACCAAAGCGATGGTGGTCAGCACTTCGAAGTAGATGACCGACTTCAGGCCGATTCGCCCGACCTTCTTGAGGTCGCCCGCACCGGAAATACCACTGACCACGACACAGAACACGATCAGGCCGATGAGCATCTTGATCAGCTTGATGAAGCCGTCGCCGAGGGGTTTGAGTTGCAGGGAGAGGTCGGGGAAGCTGAGGCCGCAGGCAATGCCGAGGGCAAGGCCCAGCACAACTTGCAGGAAGATCGAACGCGAGCACCATTTGAGCATGGGAGTGATCTCTGATCGGTGTCCTTGCTTCGATGCCGCGAGGGTCAAAGAGCGCAGGACTTAATTATTGTGGTCTTACCGGTTTGTTCAGCGCGAGGCCATAAAAGCGCGAAAAATCCTACATTGCAAGGGTTTTTGGCCTTACCGGTCTGACCAGTTGTGGTGCAATCGGCCCTGCCAGGCTCTAATTCGGTGCGTTGCCATTTGGTCGGGGCTGCACAGTTCGCCCCAAGAAAGGGAAGAATCAGATCAGGGCTTGGCCAATACCTGGTCCACTGCTGCAATCAGCTTGCCAAGGTCTTTGGGTGGGGCGTTGTGGATGACACCGAACAGGTAGGCGCGCTGCTCCGCTTCGTCGTCCGGCTCGGCGAAGAAGTCCTTGGGTTTGACGCCCAGCACGCCGGCGAACGCCATGAGTGCATCAACGCTGGGGGTATAGGTGCCGGTCTCGAAACGGCTGATAGTCTTGGGGTCGAAGCCGGTTCGCTCGGCGAATTGTGCCTGGGTCAGACCCGCCAGCTTGCGGTAGCGACGCAGGGCAAACCCCAGAGCTGATCTCGTCATCACTTAATTCCCATTTAGAATCAAGAACTTAACGATATCTATCCACATGGCGCAACGCCATGATTGATCACCTTTGTTGGATTTATGTGATGGATTTCGTAGAATTCGCTACTTGACCGGACAGTCATCATCGAGTCTCCAGTGTCATTCGGCCTCATGCCGGTGTGGCTGGAAGCACATGTGCACATTTGAGCGGATCGATGCGGATCGGTTCCGATGGCCGTGGATGGGCAGAGTGCCGGTTCGTCAGTGAATGGAGTCTCATCGTGCGCCTCAATCTCCCGGTAACCCCGGTCGAGCAACGTTTCCCCTCGGGTCAGCGGCTTATTTCCGCCACCGACACCACCAGCCTGATTACCTACTGCAACCCAGAGTTTGCCGCCATCAGCGGCTACAGCGAGGCCGAATTGGTCGGCAGCCCGCATAACCTGGTGCGCCACCCGGACATGCCCGCAGCGGTGTATGCCTTGATGTGGCGTCACCTGAAAGCCGGCAAAAGCTGGATGGGTATCGTCAAGAACCGCTGCCGCAACGGTGACTACTACTGGGTCAATGCCTATGTCACGCCGATCCTTGAAGGGGGCCGGGTCATTGGCTACGAGTCGGTGCGGGTCTGCCCGACCCGCGAGCAGGTGCGCCGTGCCGAGGCTTTGTATGCGCGCTTGCGCCAAGGCCAGGCACCGCTGTCGAACGCCCGCCGCCTGGCGCTGCTGGCCCAGGCCTTGGCGTTGCCACTGCTGGGCGGGGTATTGGCGGTGGGCGCCAACCAGCTCTTGCCGGGCTGGCCAGGGCAGGGCGTGACCCTGGCCTTGTTCGCCGCCTACGGCCTGTGGATGCGCAACGACCTGGGCCGCCAGCTGCGGCGGGTGATCCAGGGCGCCGAAGGGACCTTCGCCGACCCGACCGCCGCCTTGACCTACAGCGACTTGCCCGGTGCGGCCGGGCAGCTGCAACTGATCCTGATCGGTGAAGAAGCCCGCCTGAAGACCGCGTTGACCCGCCTCAGCGATCTCGCCACGCAGATGGCGGTGGCCGCCCACGATGCCGGGCGGTTGTCGCGCGGCACCGAAACGGCGCTGCTGGAACAGCGCGCCGAAACCGACCTGAGCGCAACCGCCATGACCCAGATGACTGCATCGATCGGTGAGGTGGTCAACCACGTGCAGCTCACCGCAGCCGAGGCGCAAACCGCGCACCTGCTGGCCGAGCAGGGCAGCCGCGTGGCCGACGCCAGCGGCACGGCGATCCGCGCCTTGGCCGGCACGGTGGACCAGATCAACCAGGCGGTCACCCACCTGGCCGGTCAGACCGGTGCTATTGCCGAGGCTGCCGGGATGATCCGTGGCATTGCTGAACAGACCAACCTGCTGGCCCTCAATGCCGCCATCGAGGCCGCCCGTGCCGGCGAGCAGGGCCGCGGCTTTGCCGTGGTCGCCGACGAAGTAAGGGCGTTGGCCGACAAGACCCGGCAGTCGACGTTGCATATCCAGGCCATCATCGACGGCCTGCGCAGCGGCGCCGAGGACGCCGTGGCCATTGCCAGCCAAGGTATCCAGGGTGCCGAACAGGGCGTAGCCCAGGTGCAGGAGGCCCAGCAGGCGCTGCACGGTATTCGTGCAGCGGTGCAGCGTATCAGTGACATGAGCCAGCAGATGGCCACGGCCTCGCAGCAGCAGTCTGCCGTGGCCGAAGAGGTGTCGCGGCAGATCAACGGTGTGGCGGGTATTGCCCAGCACAGCGCCCACAGTGCCAACGCCGCCGCCTCGCGCGGTGCCGAGCTGGAAGAGGTGTGCGCCGGATTGCGTGCCCTCGTGGAGCGCTTCAACCGCTAGGGCAGGATGCTTATGGACGATAACTACCGCGCGGCCGTGGACGCGGCCGCGATCTTTTCCGAAACCGACCTGCGTGGCTGCATCACCTATGTCAACCAGCAGTTTTGCAGCATCTCGGGTTACAGCCGGGACGAACTGCTGGGCGCCAACCATCGCATTCTGAACTCCGGCCTGCATGAGCCGGAGTTCTTCGAGGGCATGTGGCGGGCACTGGCCGCCGGCAAGGTGTGGAAGGGCGAGATCTGCAACCGTGCCAAGGACGGTTCGCTGTACTGGGTGGACAGCACCATGGTGCCGCTGGTCGACCCCACGACTGGGAAGGTACGCAAGTATGTGTCGATACGTTTTGATGTCACCGAGAAGCGCCAGCTGCTGCATACCCTGCAGTGGCGGGTGGGCCACGATGTGCTGACGGGCCTGCCCAACCGCGCCTTCTTGTCCGACTTGCTCAACCAGGCGTTGGCTTATTCGCGTCGCGAAGACATACCGCTGGCCGTGTGCATGCTCGACCTGGATGGCTTCAAAGCGGTCAACGATGGTTATGGGCATGCCACGGGCGACCTGTTACTGGTCGAAGTGGCGCAGCGGCTGAAAGGTATCTTGCGCGGGGGGGATGCAGTCGCCCGGTTATCGGGTGACGAGTTCGTGCTGATCCTGCGCAATGTCGGTGACGACCGTCAGCTGGATGCGGCCCTGCGCCGTGTCTTGCGCGCGCTGTCGACGCCGTATGTGGTACGTGAGCACAACCT
Source organism: Pseudomonas sp. NFX1 (assembly GCF_051123555.1). Classification (NCBI taxonomy): domain Bacteria; kingdom Pseudomonadati; phylum Pseudomonadota; class Gammaproteobacteria; order Pseudomonadales; family Pseudomonadaceae; genus Pseudomonas; species Pseudomonas sp. NFX1. Next base: position 670,737 of record NZ_CP169366.1, read on the forward strand.
TTCGCTAAGCGCCAGTATCGGCGTCACGCTCTACCCGCTCGACGATGAGGACGCCGATACGCTGGTGCGCCACGCTGACCAGGCCATGTACGTGGCCAAGCAGCGGGGGCGCAATCGCTATCACCTGTTCGATGTGTCACAGGAGCAGGAGCTCAAGGCGACCCACCAGACTGTGGCGCGGGTACGTCGGGCACTGCGCAACAGTGAGCTGTGCCTGTACTACCAGCCCAAGGTCAATTTGCGCAGCGGCCAGGTGCTGGGGTTCGAGGGTTTGTTGCGTTGGCAAAGGCCGGGTCGTGGCCTGGTGCCTCCCGGTGAGTTCCTGCCCTGGGTGGAGCAGACCGACTTGATCATCGAGATTGGCGAATGGGTGATCGACCAGGCCTTGAGCCAGCTGCAGGCCTGGCAACGGTTGGGGCAGCCTTGGTCGCTGAGTGTCAACATCGCGGCGCGGCATCTGCAGCGCAATGATTTCGTCGAGCGCCTGGAGCAGTTGCTGGCAGCGCATCCGGGGGTTGACCCGACGCGGCTGGACCTGGAAATCGTCGAGTCGGTGGCCATCGACAACCTGCAGCATGTCAGCCGCTGCCTGGATGCTTGCCGGGCCCTGGGCGTGCGCTTTTCGCTGGACGATTTCGGCACCGGTTATTCGTCGCTCAGCTACCTCAAACGCTTGCCCACCCAAACCATCAAGATCGACAAGTCATTCGTGCGCGACATCCTTCATGACCAGGACGACCTGGCCCTGACCGGCGCGGTGATCGGGCTGGCGCGGGCGTTTGGCCGCGAGGTGATTGCCGAAGGCCTGGAGAGTGTCGAGCACGGCCGGGTGTTGATGGCGCTGGGCTGCGAGCTGGCGCAGGGCTATTGCATTGCCCGGCCGATGCCGGCGAGCGAGGTGGTGGCGTGGGCGCAAGGCTATCGGCAGCCCGAGGCCTGGCGCGGCGGTTGATGGTTGAAAGGCCGATACAGGCTTACAGGTGGGAAGGTTCCAGCCCCTGTTCGCGCAGGCGTTTGTACAGGGTGGTGCGGCTGATGCCCAGCACGCGCGCCAGCGCAGAAATGTTGCCGTCGCAGGTGTTCAACAGGTGGGCCAGGTCAGTGGCGGGCGTTTGCGTCGCTGCGACCTGCGGGCTTGGCGTGAATGCGCTGGCCTGGGCAAGGAAGCACGCTGAAAAGTGCTCGATGCCGATTGGCTGCGTGCCGGCCAGGGCCAGGGCTACCTGCAGTACGCTGTTGAGTTGGCGCAGGTTGCCCGGCCAGGGATGGTGCAACAACAGTTCAAGGGTGTTGGATGGTAATTGCCGTGGTTGCCCGGGGGCGAGATGCCGGGCGTGCACCTGCTCGATCAGCGCGCGCCGATCACTGCGTTCGCGCAAGGCCGGCAAGCTCAGGGTCAGCCCGGCTACCCGGTAATAAAGGTCTTCGCGAAATCGACCGGTACGCACGGCGTCGGCCAGGTCGCGATTGCTCGCCGATACCACGCGGATGTCTACGGTTACCGGCTCACCGCTGCCCAGGGGCTGAATGCTGCGTGATTGCAGCACGCGCAGCAGTCGGGCCTGGGTCGGCAGTGGCATGTCGCCGATTTCGTCGAGAAACAGAATGCCGTGATCGGCCTTGCGGATCAGCCCAGGGTTGCCTTTGTGATGAGCGCCGGTGAAGGCGCCTTTGTCATAGCCGAACAGCTCCGACTCGACCAGCTCGGCGGGGATTGCCGCGCAGTTGACGGCGATCAGCGGCTGCCCGGCGCGGCTGCTGGCGCGGTGCAGGGCCTCGACGAAGACCTCCTTGCCCACTCCGGTTTCACCCTGGATCAATACTGGGATGTCCTTTTCCAGTAGCAGGCTGGCTTGGTCCAAGGCTTTGCCCAGGCGCGGGTCACCGTGACCGGGTGACGTGGGTGTGGGGCCGTGGTGGGGCGGTTGCCATTGGCAGTGGAAACGGTGGCGGCCTGCCGCCTGCAGGGCAAACGGCTGTCGCTGGGGCTGGGCCAGCAACTGCTGCAAGGGGGTTTGGAACAATTGTTCGAGGTTCTGCCGCAGCGGGTTGCCGCCGAGCAGGCTGTCGGCCCGGTGATTGGCCGCGAGCACCTGGCCGCGCTCATCGAATACCAGCAAGCCCGCCCAGGGGCTGTCGAGGTTGTCGGAGGCGCTGTTGAACAGCAGCTGGGCGTGATGGTCGCCATGTTGTGCGAGGATCAAGCGGTTCTCCAGGCTCTGGCCCATCATGCGTACCAGGCCGAGGGTCTGGCTGGCGGGCAGGTAGCCGTCGCTGGCCACATCAAGTGCACCGACCAACTGCCGTTCGGCATCGAAGACGGGTGCTGCGGCGCTGCACAGGTAGCGGTTCTGCTGCAGGAAGTGTTCATCCTGGCCAACGTGGATCGCTTCGGCGCAGACCAGCGCAGTGCCCAGGGCATTGGTGCCCACGCCGCGTTCGAGCCAATGGGCGCCTGCGCTGAAACCATGGCGTTGACGCGGGTCGACGAAGCGTTGCGAACCCCAGGTGTCGAGCAGGCAACCACTGGCGTCAGCGAGCATCACCAGGTAGCTGGCGTTGCCCAGCAGGTGCGCATAGTGCGGCAGCACTTCGTCACGGGTCAGCCGCAACAGCGCGTGGCGCCGCTCCAGCAGGCTGTTCAGTTCGGTTGCGGTCAGGCAATCGAAGTCGGGTGCACGCTGGGGTTGCAGGCCATGCTCGCGGCATCGCGCCCAGGACGCCTGGATCAGTTGGGCATGGGGCGAAGCGGATGCGGCCATGGGCCTGTCCTGTGTGTTTGTTGTTATCAGTCGACCGCTGTTCAGTGTCGTCCACGGTTGTTCATTGTCAAACCCACGCCTGTTCAGGTGTTCAGGGCAGGTGTTCAGGTGTGAACGGGCAATGGCAGGCCCTGGCAGGTGAAGGCGCGGGCCAGAGCGATCAGGCAGGGCTGGCACGAAACTGGCTGTGCCCTGCGCACAACAATCAAGAAAAGGCCACGCCATGTCCCTGGTGCTGGAGCAGGTCAGCCGCAGTGTCGACAACCAGGCTTGCATCGTCGATGCGTCCCTGCGTTTCGAGCCGGGGTCGTTCAACGTGCTGCTGGGCCGCACCTTGGCCGGCAAGACCAGCCTGATGCGCCTGATGGCGGGGCTTGACCGACCGGACCGGGGCCGCGTGCTGATGGCCGGCAGCGATGTCACCGGGGTGCCGGTGCGCCAGCGCAACGTGTCGATGGTGTATCAGCAGTTCATCAACTACCCGACCCTGAGCGTGTACGAGAACATCGCTTCACCCCTGCGCCAGGCACGCCTGGCCGAGGCCGAGGTGCGCCGACGGGTGCAGGAAACCGCCGAGATGCTGCGCATCGAGGCCTACCTGCAGCGCTTGCCGCTGGAGTTGTCCGGTGGCCAGCAGCAACGCACGGCGATGGCTCGGGCGCTGGTCAAGGATGCCTCGTTGATCCTGTTCGACGAGCCGTTGGTCAACCTCGATTACAAGCTGCGCGAAGGCCTGCGCCAAGAGCTGCGGGCGTTGTTCGCCCAGCGCAACTGCATTGCCGTCTATGCCACCACCGAGCCCAATGAAGCGCTGGCGCTGGGCGGTACTACCACGCTCTTGCACCAGGGGCGCATCGTGCAGAGCGGCCCAACCGCGGCGGTCTATCAGCAGCCCAGCAGCGTGCTGGCCGCTGAGCTGTTTTCCGAGCCCCCCATCAACCTGATACCGGGACGCATCGCAGTCAATGAGGTGAGCCTGGCGCAGGCCGTGCACTTTGCCCGCAACGCCGACCTGCAACGCCTGGGCGAAGGTGACTACCGCTTTGGTGTGCGCCCCAGCCACATCACCCTGGTGCCGACCCATGACGATGACCTGGAGCTGGCGGTGCTGGTGGAGCTGGCCGAGATCAGTGGCTCGGAAACCTTCCTCCATGTGCGCAATGAGCACTGGCGGATGACCCTGCACTTGCCGGGCGTGCACGAGTACCAGGTGGACACGCCGATCCGGGTGTTCATCCCCACGCACAAGCTGTTTGTCTTCGACAATGCCGGGGCCTTGGTACAGGCCCCGGGCCTGCGCCAGGCAAGGAGTCGTTGATGGCCGAGATCCGCCTGCGCCAGCTGGCGCACAGCTACAGCCGCCAGCCGGCCTCGGAGGCAGACTACGCCTTGCACGCGCTGGAGCACGTGTGGGAGCAAGGGGGTGCCTATGCCTTGCTCGGGCCTTCGGGTTGCGGCAAGTCGACGTTGCTCAACATCATCTCGGGGCTGCTTACGCCTTCTCACGGCGAAGTGCTGTTCGACGGCAAGCCGGTCAACGCGCTGTCGCCGCAGGCGCGCAACATTGCCCAGGTGTTCCAGTTTCCGGTGGTGTACGACACCATGACGGTGTTCGACAACCTGGCGTTCCCGTTACGCAACCAGGGGGTGGACGAGGGCAGGGTGCGAGCACGGGTGGAGGAGATCGCCGAGGTGCTCGACCTGTCCGCCGTGCTGAAAAAGAAGGCGCGCAACCTCAGCGCCGACGAGAAGCAGAAGGTCTCGATGGGCCGTGGCCTGGTACGCGAAGACGTCTCGGCGATCCTCTTCGACGAGCCTTTGACGGTGATCGACCCGCACCTGAAGTGGAAGCTGCGGCGCAAGCTCAAGCAGATCCATGAGCAGTTCAACATCACCATGATCTACGTCACCCACGATCAGCTGGAGGCCTCGACTTTCGCCGACAAGATCGCGGTGATGCACGCTGGGCGCATCGTCCAGTTCGCAACCCCGCGCGAGTTGTTCGAGCGGCCACGGCATACCTTTGTCGGCTACTTCATTGGCAGCCCGGGCATGAACTTCATCGACGTGCGCGCCGAAGCCGATGGCGTGAGCTTCGGCGGCCTGCACCTGGCATTGCCCGATGGCTTGCGAGAACGCTTGGCGGCAACGGGAGGTGGGCGCCTGCAAGTGGGGATACGGCCGGAGTTCGTGCAGCTCTGGGACACCCCACTCGACCACGCCTTTGCGGTGCAGGTGCTGGATGTCGAAGACCTGGGCACCTACCGCATCGTTACCTTCACGCTCGGTGGTGCCACGCTCAAGGCGCGCCTGGGCGAGGATCGCCCGCTGCCGGTGGGCCAGGCCTGGGTGAGCCTGCCCAGTCAATGGCTGATGCTCTATGTCGATGATGTGTTGCTGGAGGCCGGGCCATGAACAAGGTGCGCAACAACAAGGCCTGGTGGCTGGTGCTGCCGGTGTTCGCGCTGGTGGCGTTCAGCGCGGTGGTGCCGATGATGACCGTGGTCAACTATTCGGTGCAGGACATCTTCGATCAGTCCAATCGCTATTTTGTGGGTGCCGACTGGTACCGCCAGGTACTGCGTGACCCTGCCCTGCACGATGCCCTGCTGCGCCAGTTCATCTATTCAGGCTGCGTGCTGCTGATCGAGATCCCGCTGGGGATCGCCATCGCCCTGACGATGCCGACCAAGGGCCGCATGGCCTCGATCTGCCTGATCGTGATGGCCATTCCGCTGCTGATCCCGTGGAACGTGGTCGGCACCATCTGGCAGATCTTCGGCCGTGCCGACATTGGCCTGATGGGCGCCACGTTGGCCAAGCTCGGGGTCAACTACAACTATGCCAGCGACCCGTTCGACGCCTGGCTCACGGTGTTGGTGATGGATGTCTGGCACTGGACGTCGCTGGTGGCGCTGCTGTGCTATTCGGGCTTGCGGGCCATACCCGATGTCTATTACCAGGCCGCCCGCATCGACCGGGCATCGGCCTGGGCGGTGTTCCGCCACATCCAGTTGCCGAAGCTCAAGAACGTGCTGCTGATCGCTGTGATGCTGCGTTTCATGGACAGCTTCATGATCTACACCGAGCCATTCGTGCTGACCGGTGGCGGGCCTGGCAATGCCACCACGTTCCTTAGCCAGACGCTCACGCGCATGGCGGTAGGGCAGTTCGACCTGGGGCCGGCCGCGGCGTTTTCGCTGGTGTACTTCCTGATCATCCTGCTGGTGTCGTGGCTGTTCTACACCGCCATGACGCACGCCGACAAGGACTAGGCCATGAGCGCGCGCAAGGTATTGCCCCTGCTGCTGTACTTCTTCTTCCTGCTGGTGCCGATCTACTGGCTGCTGAACATGTCGTTCAAGAGCAACACCGAGATCCTCGGCGGCCTGACCCTGTGGCCACAGGCATTCACGCTCGACAATTACCGGGTGATCTTCACCGACGCCAGCTGGTACAGCGGCTATATCAACTCGCTGTACTACGTGTGCCTGAACACGCTTATTTCGCTGGCGGTGGCGTTGCCGGCGGCCTATGCCTTCTCTCGCTATCGCTTTCTCGGCGACCGCCATCTGTTCTTCTGGTTGCTGACCAACCGCATGGCGCCGCCGGCGGTGTTCCTGTTGCCGTTTTTTCAGCTGTATTCATCGATTGGCCTGTTCGACACGCACATTGCCGTGGCGCTGGCCCATTGCTTGTTCAACGTGCCGCTGGCGGTGTGGATCCTTGAGGGCTTCATGTCGGGGGTGCCGAAGGAGATCGACGAAACGGCTTACATCGACGGTTACAGCTTCCCGCGTTTCTTCGTGAAGATCTTCATCCCGCTGATTGGCTCCGGCATCGGCGTGACGGCGTTTTTCTGCTTCATGTTTTCGTGGGTCGAACTGCTGCTGGCGCGCACCCTCACCTCAGTCAATGCCAAGCCGATCGCGGCGGTGATGACGCGTACCGTTTCGGCTTCCGGTATCGACTGGGGCGTGCTGGCCGCTGCCGGTGTGCTGACCATCTTGCCGGGCATGCTGGTGATCTGGTTTGTCCGCAACCATGTGGCCAAGGGCTTTGCCCTTGGCCGGGTGTAAGGAGGGCAACGCATGGAATGGATGGCCTGGACCCTGCCGACAGCGCTGTTCTTCGCTGCCGTCGGTGTGCTGCTGGTGTGCATGACCCTGCTCGAACTGCGCCACCCCTGTGTGGAACGGCGCGGCTTTCTGCCGATCGTCACCAGCCGTGGCGACCGGTTGTTCGTTGGCTTGCTGGTCAGTGCCTACCTGCACTTGTTGGTAGTCGGAGTCAGCGACTGGCCGTTGTGGGTGGCCTCGCTGCTGTCGCTGGGCTGGCTCGTGGTGGTGCTGCGCTGGGGCTGAGCGTCGGCTCCGGGAATAACTCAATCGGGAGATCACAATGTTCCATGACAATGACAAAAGGCGACATTTGACCCTGGCCGCGTTGCTGGTGCTGGCCGGTGTGCCGGGCGCGGCGTGGGCCGACCAGTACGAGGACGCGGCATCGCGGTGGATCGGCAGCGAATTCAAACCTTCGACGCTGACGCCTGAGCAGCAACTGGCCGAACTCAAGTGGTTCATCAAGGCCGCCGAACCGTTTCGTGGGATGAAGATCAATGTGGTGTCGGAAACCATCACCACCCATGAGTACGAGTCCAAGGTACTGGCCAAGGCCTTCAGCGAAATCACCGGCATCCAGCTGACCCACGACCTGCTGCAGGAAGGTGACGTGGTCGAGAAGTTGCAGACCCAAATGCAATCGGACAAGAACATCTATGACGGCTGGGTCAACGATTCGGACCTGATCGGTACGCACTTTCGCTATGGCAAGGTCGAATCGATCACCGACCTGATGGCCAACGAGGGCAAGGCCTACACCTCGCCGACCCTCGACCTCAAGGACTTCATCGGCATCTCGTTTACCACCGCGCCGGATGGCAAGGTCTACCAGTTGCCTGACCAGCAGTTCGCCAACCTTTACTGGTTCCGTGCCGACTGGTTCGAGCGGCCAGCGCTCAAAGCCAGGTTCAAGGAGAAGTACGGCTATGAGCTGGGCGTGCCGGTGAACTGGTCGGCCTACGAGGACATCGCCCAATTCTTCAGCGAGGACGTCAAGGAAATCGACGGCAAGCGTGTCTATGGCCACATGGACTACGGCAAGAAGGACCCGTCGCTGGGGTGGCGCTTTACCGATGCCTGGTTCTCGATGGCCGGCGGTGGCGACAAGGGCCTGCCCAATGGCCTGCCGGTGGACGAGTGGGGCATCCGCGTGGAGGACTGCCACCCGGTGGGGTCCAGCGTTACTCGCGGCGGTGACACCAATGGCCCGGCGGCCGTGTACGCAACACAGAAGTACGTGGACTGGATGCGCGCCTATGCGCCCAAGGAAGCCCAGGGCATGACCTTCTCCGAGGCAGGCCCGGTGCCGGCGCAGGGCAACATTGCCCAGCAGATCTTCTGGTACACCGCCTTTACCGCCGACATGACCAAGCCCGGGCTGCCGGTGGTCAACGCCGACGGCACGCCGAAGTGGCGCATGGCGCCATCGCCCAAGGGGCCGTACTGGGAGGAGGGGATGAAGCTGGGCTATCAGGACACCGGCTCCTGGACGTTCTTCAAGTCCACCCCCGAGAAGCAGCGCCTGGCTGCCTGGCTGTATGCGCAGTTCGTGACATCCAAGACGGTGTCGCTGAAAAAGACCATCGTCGGCCTGACGCCGATTCGCGAGTCGGACATTAACTCCCAGGCCATGACCGACCTTGCGCCCAAGCTGGGTGGGCTGGTGGAGTTCTACCGCAGCCCGGCACGGGTGCAATGGACGCCCACCGGCACCAACGTGCCTGATTACCCGCGGCTGGCGCAATTGTGGTGGAGCCATATCGCCGAAGTGGCCAGCGGCGAGAAGACCCCGCAGGAAGCCCTGGATGGCCTGGCCCGTGATCAGGACCGGATGATGGAGCGGCTGCAGCGTTCCAATGCCCAGGCAACCTGTGCGCCGAAGCTCAACCCGGAACGGGACGCCCAATACTGGTACGACCAGCCGGGGGCGCCGAAGCCTAAGCTGGCCAACGAAAAGCCCAAGGGCGAGACGGTGAGCTACAACGAGCTGCTGAAGTCGTGGGAGGCGGCGCGCAAGTGATCGGCTGACGACCGCGCAAAGGTCGGTACAGTCAGCCGATAAACCGCAGGCAAAAAAAAACGGCACCTGCAATAGGTGCCGTTTTTTATCACGCTTTCTTACTTATGCAGCTCTTCAGCTGCATACAGCGTGTTTTCCAGCAAGCAAGCCCGGGTCATCGGGCCGACGCCACCCGGCACTGGGGTGATCCAGCCTGCGCGTGGCAAGGCAGTCTCGTAGACCACGTCGCCAACCAGCTTGCCGTCTTCCTGGCGGTTGATGCCCACGTCGATGACGATGGCGCCTTCCTTGACCCACTCACCCTTGACCAGCCCCGGCTTGCCAGCGGCCACGACCACCAGGTCGGCACGGCCGACGTGGCCGGCCAGGTCCTTGGTGAAGCGGTGGCAGACCGTGACGGTGCAACCGGCCAGCAACAGTTCCATGGCCATGGGGCGGCCGACGATATTGGAGGCGCCGACGATGACCGCGTTCATGCCGTACAGGTCCTGACCGGTGCTTTCGAGCAGGGTCATGATGCCTTTAGGCGTGCAGGGACGCAGCAGCGGAATACGCTGGGCCAGGCGGCCGACGTTGTACGGATGGAAGCCGTCGACATCTTTGTCCGGGCGGATGCGCTCGAGCAGCAGCGAGGCGTCCAGGTGAGCGGGCAGCGGCAGTTGCAGCAGGATGCCGTCGACGGCCGGGTCATCATTGAGGCGGTCGATCAGCTCGGTCAGGGCTTGCTGCGTGGTTTCGCTGGGCAGGTCGAACGCCTGGGAAATGAAGCCGACCTCTTCACAGTCCTTGCGCTTGTGCGAGACATAGACTTGGGAGGCGGGGTCGGTGCCGACCAGGATCACAGCCAGGCCCGGGGTGCGCAGGCCTTGCTGGCGACGCTCCACGACACGTTGAGCGATCTGCTGGCGCAGGCTGGCGGCGATCGCCTTGCCATCGATTAGGTGTGCAGTCATAGACGCGTGATTAACCATCGAGAAGGAAACAATAAAGAGCGCACATTCTCGCACGACACGGCCCGAGGGCAAAGGCGGGTGGTCGGGCAAATCCCCTAACCCCTTAAATAATTTAAATTTTTTAGAGAAAGATGTTGACGACCTAGCGGCTCGGCTATAACATTCGCCGCACTTGTCGGGCACTGCCTAGCACTGGTTGGCAAAGTCGGGCAGAATGAGTGGTTTGGCAGTTCGCTGTTGAGTCATCGTTCGGTTAGGCTGATCGCTTATGCGCCCGTAGCTCAGCTGGATAGAGCATCCGCCTTCTAAGCGGATGGTCGCAGGTTCGAGTCCTGCCGGGTGCGCCATCAGGCAGCTTAGGCAAGCAAGTAGTTGTACCGCAATATGGTGGGCGTAGCTCAGTTGGTAGAGCGCTGGATTGTGATTCCAGTTGTCGTGGGTTCGATTCCCATCGTCCACCCCATATTTTACAGGGGCGCCTTGATTGTACGATCCGGCGCCTTTGTTTTAAGCGTTACGCGGACGTGGTGAAATTGGTAGACACACTGGATTTAGGTTCCAGCGGCGCAAGCTGTAAGAGTTCGAGTCTCTTCGTCCGCACCATGCTTCTGTAACACCCTGTATGTGTAACATACTGCAGTACCGCAAGACCGCAATATGGTGGGCGTAGCTCAGTTGGTAGAGCGCTGGATTGTGATTCCAGTTGTCGTGGGTTCGATTCCCATCGTCCACCCCATATTTTTCGAAGGCGCCTTGATTGTAAAATCAGGCGCCTTTGTTTTGTCTACACCACGCGGGCGTGGTGAGGTGTCGAGAAAAGCCGCTGATTGCGGCTTTTTTTGTGCGTGGCGGAAAAGTGTTTGGCCATCCACCTGATCCCCCTTGCAATCCTCTGGTGGCACCCCAATAAAAGCTGATAGATTTCAGCCGGTTGAAACACCGGCCCTGCGGTCGGCAGAGGAAAGACCCCATGATTGCAAAAGAAGCCCGTCAGGCCATGGCGCTGCAGCGCTTCGCCGACGCCAACCCGCAACTGCTCGAAGAAATCCGCGAGCTGGATGCGCATGAGCAAGCCCAGCAGATCGAATGGGCCTTCGAAGATGCGGCCGAGGAGCAAGGTATAGAACCTTGGGAGCTGGCGCTGCAATTGATCGCCGAAAGCCCGGAGCAGCTGCAGGCCATGCGCCTGGAGACGCACCGCGAGGTCGCTGAGGCGCTGGGTATGGCTTGGGAAGAGTACTGCCAGTTCAACGAAATCGACCCTCAATAAAGAAGGCGAATTCGTTGGCTGCAGTTGTTTGACAAGGTATTTCGGCTGCGGGTCGCCCAGGGTGGCGCGCAGCCTCAATTGAATCGGGCTCGACGGTACGCCGTACGTGCCCTGCAAGTTAATCGACCGGCGTGGTTTCCCGTCGTCCCGAGTGGGGTGACTTCTGCTGCGCGACTCACTAGAATGCTTGCCCTTGATTCTGGAGTCGGGCTAACGCCGGCTAACGTCTGTGCAACGAGGAATATCCATGCAAGTTTCTGTTGAAAACACTTCCGCTCTCGAGCGCCGCATGACCATCGCCGTCCCGGCCGATCGCGTCGAGACCGAAGTCAACAAGCGTCTGCAGCAGACTGCCCGTCGCGCCAAGGTTGCAGGCTTCCGTCCTGGCAAAGTACCGATGAGCGTGATCCGTCAGCGTTTCGAAGCTGACGCCCGTCAGGAAGTGTTCGGTGATCTGGTCCAGTCCTCCTTCTACGAAGCTGTGGTCGAGCAGAAGCTGAACCCGGCTGGTGCTCCGGCCGTCGAGCCGAAGTCCTTCGAAAAAGGCAAAGATCTGGAATTCGTCGCTATCTTCGAAGTGTTCCCGGAGTTCACCGTTGCCGGCCTCGAGTCGATCAACGTCGAGCGCCTGAGCGCCGAAGTGGCTGACGCCGACCTGGACAACATGCTGGAAGTGCTGCGCAAGCAGAATACCCGCTTCGAAACCGTTGAGCGCGCAGCGCAGAACGACGACCAGGTCAACATCGACTTCGTCGGCAAGGTTGACGGTGAAGTGTTCGCTGGCGGTTCGGCCAAGGGCACTCAGCTGGTGCTGGGCTCCGGCCGCATGATCCCGGGCTTCGAAGATGGCCTGGTAGGCGCCAAGGCTGGCGAAGAGCGCGTTGTCAACGTGACCTTCCCAGAGGACTATCAGAACCTGGACCTGGCCGGCAAGGCCGCCGAGTTCACCATCACCGTCAACAGCGTTTCTGCACCTGCGCTGCCTGAGCTGAACGAAGAATTCTTCGCCCAGTTCGGCATCAAGGAATCGACCCTGGAAGGCTTCCGCACCGAAGTTCGCAAGAACATGGAGCGTGAACTGCGTCAGGCGATCAAGGCCAAGGTCAAGAACCAGGTCATGGACGGTCTGCTGGCCGCCAACCCGATCGAAGTGCCAAAAGCCCTGCTGGAGAACGAAGTCAACCGTCTGCGCGTGCAGGCTGTTCAACAGTTCGGCGGCAACATCAAGCCTGAGCAACTGCCGGCCGAGCTGTTCACCGAGCAAGCCAAGCGCCGTGTGGTCCTGGGCCTGATCGTCGCTGAAGTGGTCAAGCAGTTCGAACTGAAGCCGGACGAAGGCAAGGTTCGCGAGATGATCGAAGAAATGGCCTCGGCTTACCAAGAGCCAGAGCAGGTCATCTCCTGGTACTACAAGAACGACCAGCAACTGAACGAAGTCCGTTCGGTTGTGCTGGAAGAGCAAGTTGTAGATACTGTTCTGCAGAAAGCGACTGTGACCGACAAATCGGTCTCGTACGAAGAAGCCGTAAAACCCGCTGAGGCACCTGCCGAAGCCGAGTAATACGCTACTCTCGTAGGAAACCCCCACAAGCCAGCCTTCGCGCTGGCTTGTGCGTATTCAAGCCATGACTATTTGGGAGTGAGCGCAGGACATGTCCCGCAATTCTTATATTCAGCAGAGCTCTGACATCCAGGCCGCAGGCGGCCTGGTCCCGATGGTTATCGAGCAGTCCGCCCGTGGCGAACGCGCTTACGACATCTACTCGCGTTTGTTGAAGGAGCGAGTGATTTTCCTGGTGGGCCCGGTAGAAGACTACATGGCCAACCTCGTCGTGGCGCAGATGTTGTTCCTCGAAGCGGAAAACCCGGACAAGGATATCCATCTGTACATCAACTCGCCGGGTGGCTCTGTCACTGCCGGCATGTCGATCTACGACACCATGCAGTTCATCAAGCCGGACGTATCGACCATCTGCATCGGCCAAGCCTGCAGCATGGGCGCCTTCCTGCTGACTGCCGGTGCCAAAGGCAAGCGTCACTGCCTGCCTAACTCGCGTGTGATGATTCACCAGCCGCTGGGCGGCTTCCAGGGCCAGGCTACCGATATCGAGATCCACGCCCAGGAAATCCTCAATATCAAGGCGCGTCTGAACGAGTTGCTGGCCTACCACACTGGCCAGGATCTGGAGACCATCAAGCGCGACACCGAGCGTGACAACTTCATGAGCGCCACGCGCGCGGCCGAGTACGGCCTGATCGACTCGGTATACGACAAGCGGCAACTGGCCTCCTGATCCCAGGGGCCAGAGCAGGTGGGCGCCGAAAGCGCCTACCTGCGGACTTGAAAAAGCCCGCAATTGCCTTCATCTTGTGTTGCAAGCCTACCGGATTGGATCGATCGAATGACTGACACCCGTAACGGCGAGGACAGCGGCAAATTGCTCTATTGCTCCTTCTGCGGCAAAAGCCAGCACGAAGTGCGCAAATTGATTGCCGGGCCCTCGGTATTTATCTGCGACGAGTGCGTCGACCTGTGCAATGACATCATCCGTGAGGAGGTGCAGGAAGCCCAGGCCGAGAGCAGCGCGCACAAATTGCCTTCGCCGAAAGAAATCAGCGGCATCCTGGACCAGTATGTGATTGGTCAGGAGCGCGCGAAGAAGGTGCTGGCCGTAGCGGTGTACAACCACTACAAGCGCCTTAACCAGCGTGACAAGAAGGGCGACGAAGTCGAACTCGGCAAGAGCAACATCCTGCTCATCGGGCCTACCGGCTCGGGCAAGACCCTGCTCGCCGAAACCCTTGCACGTCTGCTGAACGTACCGTTCACCATTGCTGACGCCACCACCCTGACCGAAGCCGGTTATGTGGGTGAGGACGTTGAGAACATCATTCAGAAACTGCTGCAGAAGTGCGACTACGACGTGGAAAAGGCCCAGATGGGCATTGTCTACATCGACGAGATCGACAAGATTTCGCGCAAGTCGGACAACCCGTCCATCACCCGTGACGTATCGGGCGAAGGCGTGCAGCAGGCGCTGTTGAAACTGATCGAAGGCACTGTTGCTTCGGTTCCGCCGCAAGGTGGGCGCAAGCACCCGCAACAGGAATTCCTGCAGGTTGATACCCGCAATATCCTGTTCATTTGCGGTGGCGCGTTCTCGGGCCTGGAAAAGGTCATCCAGAACCGCTCCACCAAGGGTGGCATTGGTTTCAGCGCAGAAGTACGCAGCAAGGAAGAAGGCAAGAAAGTTGGCGAGTCCCTGCGTGAAGTCGAGCCGGACGACCTGGTCAAGTTTGGCCTGATCCCCGAGTTCGTCGGCCGTCTGCCGGTACTGGCGACGCTCGATGAGCTGGATGAGGCTGCTTTGATGCAGATCCTCACCGAGCCGAAGAACGCGCTGACCAAGCAGTATGCCAAGCTGTTCGAGATGGAAAGCGTCGACCTCGAGTTCCGCAGTGATGCACTCAAGGCCGTTGCTCGCAAGGCCTTGGAGCGCAAAACCGGCGCCCGTGGCCTGCGTTCGATCCTCGAAGGCGTGCTGCTCGACACCATGTACGAGATCCCTTCGCAGAAGGATGTCAGCAAGGTGGTGATCGATGAGAGCGTCATCGAGGGTACTTCGCAGCCGCTGATGATCTACGAGAACAGCGAGCCGCAAGCCAAGGCCGCACCTGACGCCTGATCCAGGCGATAACCAGGTGATGGTTGCAAGCAAGAAAGGGGCCTACGGGCCCCTTTCTGCTTTTCCTGCGCAAGCGCTTGTAATTTCCCAGGCGTGCCCCCACATTAGGTCCAAGCATCATTTCCACCGGTTTCCGGCCATAAAGGCCGCTGTAGAGGCGAAATCATGAAGACCACCCTCGACTTGCCTCTTTTGCCATTGCGCGATGTCGTTGTTTACCCGCACATGGTCATCCCGCTGTTCGTGGGGCGCGAAAAATCCATCGAAGCCCTTGAGGCAGCGATGACGGGCGAGAAGCAGATTCTGCTGCTGGCCCAGAAGAACCCGGCCGATGACGATCCAGGCGAAGACGCCCTGTACCGTGTCGGTACCGTTGCCACCGTGTTGCAATTGCTGAAACTGCCCGATGGCACCGTCAAGGTGCTGGTCGAGGGCGAGCAGCGCGGTGCGGTCGAGCGCTTCACCGAAGTAGAAGGGCACATCCGTGCCGAAGTTTCCCTGATTGATGAAGTCGACGCCGCCGAGCGCGAGTCGGAAGTCTTCGTGCGCACGCTGCTGTCGCAATTCGAGCAGTACGTGCAGTTGGGCAAGAAAGTCCCCGCCGAAGTACTGTCGTCGTTGAACAGCATCGAAGAGCCTGGGCGCCTGGTCGATACCATGGCCGCGCACATGGCGCTGAAGATCGAGCAGAAGCAGGAAATCCTCGAGATCGTCGACCTGGCGACCCGCGTCGAGCACGTGCTGGCGCTGCTGGATGCCGAGATCGACCTGTTGCAGGTCGAGAAGCGCATCCGTGGTCGGGTCAAGAAGCAGATGGAGCGCAGCCAGCGCGAGTACTACCTGAATGAGCAGATGAAGGCCATTCAGAAAGAGCTTGGTGATGGCGACGAAGGCCACAACGAAGTCGAAGAGCTGAAAAAGCGCATCGAAGCCGCTGGCCTGCCCAAGGATGCCCTGACCAAGGCCCAGGCCGAGCTGAACAAGCTCAAGCAGATGTCGCCGATGTCGGCTGAAGCGACGGTGGTTCGCTCCTACCTCGACTGGCTCGTCCAGGTGCCGTGGAAGGCCCAGAGCAAGGTGCGCCTGGACCTGGCCAAGGCCGAGGAAATCCTCGATGCCGACCACTATGGCCTGGAAGAGGTCAAGGAACGCATCCTCGAATACCTTGCCGTGCAAAAGCGCGTGAAGAAGATCCGCGGCCCGGTGCTGTGCCTGGTCGGCCCGCCTGGCGTCGGTAAGACTTCGCTGGCCGAGTCGATCGCTGCCGCCACCAACCGCAAGTTCGTGCGCATGGCCCTGGGCGGCGTGCGTGACGAGGCCGAGATTCGTGGCCACCGTCGCACCTACATCGGCTCCATGCCGGGCCGTCTGATCCAGAAGATGACCAAGGTGGGCGTGCGCAACCCGCTGTTCCTGCTCGACGAGATCGACAAGATGGGCAGCGACATGCGTGGCGACCCGGCCTCGGCATTGCTCGAAGTACTCGACCCCGAGCAGAACCACAATTTCAACGACCACTACCTGGAAGTCGACTACGACCTCTCGGACGTGATGTTCCTCTGCACCTCCAACTCGATGAACATCCCGCCAGCGTTGCTGGACCGGATGGAAGTCATCCGTCTGCCGGGCTACACCGAAGACGAGAAGATCAACATCGCGGTCAAGTACCTGGTGCCCAAGCAGGTCAAGGCCAACGGCCTGAAGAAGGAAGAGCTCGAGATCGATGTCTCGGCGATCCGCGACATCATCCGTTACTACACCCGCGAAGCCGGCGTGCGGGGCCTGGAGCGGCAGATTGCCAAGGTCTGCCGCAAGGTGGTCAAGGAACATACCGGGCAGAAGCAGGTCAAGGTAAAGGTGTCCAGCGAGCAGCTCGAACACCTGCTGGGTGTGCGCAAGTTCCGTTACGGCCTTGCCGAGCAACAGGACCAGATCGGTCAGGTAACCGGCCTGGCGTGGACCCAGGTGGGTGGCGAATTGCTGACCATCGAGGCGGTGGTGATCCCCGGCAAGGGCCAGCTGATCAAGACCGGCTCGCTGGGCGATGTCATGGTCGAGTCGATCACTGCCGCGCAGACCGTGGTGCGCAGCCGCGCGCGCAGCCTGGGCATCGCAGCTGACTTCCACGAAAAGCACGATGTGCATATCCACATGCCCGAGGGCGCCACGCCCAAGGACGGGCCAAGTGCCGGTATCGGCATGTGCACCGCGCTGGTGTCGGCGCTGACGCAGATTCCGGTACGTGCCGACGTGGCCATGACCGGCGAGATCACCTTGCGTGGCCAGGTCCTGGCCATTGGCGGGTTGAAGGAAAAACTGCTGGCGGCACACCGTGGCGGCATCAAGACGGTGATCATTCCCGAGGAGAATGTTCGCGATCTGAAGGAGATTCCGGAAAATATCAAACAGGATCTTCAGATCAAACCGGTCAAATGGATTGACGAAGTCCTGCAAATTGCGCTGCAATACGCCCCGGAGCCCTTGCCAGATGTGGCTCAGGAGATTGTCGCAAAGGATGAGAAGCGCGACAGCGATGCTAAGGAAAGAATCAGCACGCATTAGTAGTTTTTAGCTGGGGGGCTTTCCTTGACAGTTTTTTCGGGGCCTTGCTATAAAGCGGCACGCTATTGTTATCAGGCCACCCAGCGCACGTTACATACGCTTTTCATTACATACTTAGAAACAAACTCAATAGAGAAATAAGGGGACTTAGAGTGAACAAGTCGGAACTGATTGACGCTATCGCTGCATCGGCTGACATTTCCAAAGCTACCGCAGGTAAGGCTCTGGACGCTGTGATCGACTCCGTAACGGGTGCCCTGAAAGCAGGCGACGACGTCGTTCTGGTTGGCTTCGGTACCTTCTCGGTCAAGGATCGCGCCGAGCGTACTGGCCGTAACCCTCAAACTGGCAAGGCTATCAAGATCGAAGCCGCCAAGGTTCCAGGCTTCAAGGCTGGCAAAGGCCTGAAAGACGCCGTCAACTAAGTCGTCTCTTTCAGCCGGACCCGGCCTGGCCAGGTTCGAGCACGTGAGGCGGGTCGCAAACGTTCCCGCCTGACACGTTTGCTAAGAAAAGGCGCATCCTCGGATGCGCCTTTCTTTTATCAGGATTCTACCCACGCTCCGCGGTTGTCGACGCAGTGGTACAGCCGTTTCTGGGGGACGCATGCTGCAAAATATCAGGGACAATTCACAAGGTTGGATTGCCAAGACCATCATCGGCCTTATCGTCGTGTTGATGGCGTTGACCGGTTTCGAGGCCATTTTCCAGGCTGCCAGCCATAGCCAGGACGCCGCCAAGGTGAACGGCCAGACCATCAGCCAGAACGAGCTGAGCCAGGCGGCCGACATGCAGCGCCGCCAGCTGATGCAACAGTTGGGCAAGGATTTCGACCCCGCGCTGCTGGATGACAAGCTGCTGCGTGATGAGGCGCTCAAGGGCCTGATCACTCGCAAGCTGCTGTTGCAGGGCGCCGAAGACGCCAAGTTCGCCTTCTCCGAGGCCGCGCTGGATCAAGTGATCCTGCAGACTCCGGAGTTCCAGGTTGACGGCAAATTCAACGCCGATCGTTTCGACCAGGTCATTCGCCAGATGGGTTATGGCCGCCTGCAATTCCGCGACATGCTTGCCGAGGAAATGCTCATCGGCCAACTGCGTACCGGCCTTGCCGGCAGCAGCTTCGTCACTGACAAGCAGGTCGAGGCGTTCGCGCGCCTGGAGAAGCAGACCCGCGATTTCGCCTCCCTGACCTTCAAGGCCGACCCGGCCGCGGTCAAGGTCAGCGAAGCAGAGGTCAAGGCGCACTACGACCAGCACGCCAAGGAATTCATGTCGCCTGACCAGGTTGTCATCGATTACATCGAGCTGAAGAAGTCGGTGTTCTTTGACCAGGTCAAGGTCAGTGATGACGAGCTCAAGGCCCAGTACGAGAAAGAGATCGCCAACCTTGCCGAGCAGCGCCATGCCGCGCACATTCTGATCGAGGTAAACGACAAGGTCACCGACGCCCAGGCCAAGGCCCGTGCCGAAGAGATCGAACAGCGCCTGGCCAAGGGTGAAGACTTCGCCGCACTGGCCAAGGAGTTCTCCCAGGACCCAGGCTCGGCCACCACGGGTGGTGACCTCGGCTTCGCCGGCCCTGGCGTGTACGACCCGGCCTTTGAAGATGCCTTGTACCAGTTGAAAGATGGCCAGGTATCGGCCCCGGTGCGCACCGAGTTCGGTTACCACCTGATCAAGCTGCTGGGTGTCGAGGCGCCGCAAGTACCAAGTTTCGCCAGCCTGAAGGACAAGCTGACCCGTGACTTGAAGATCCCGCTGGTCGAACAGCGCTACGTCGACGCCAGCAAGCAGTTGCAGGATGCCGCCTACGAGGCTTCCGACCTGGCTCAGCCTGCCCAGGACCTGAACCTGAAGGTACACACCTCCGCCGCGTTCGGCCGTGAGGGTGGCGAAGGTATCACTGCCAACCGTGCGGTGGTTCAGGCGGCGTTCTCGGAGGAAGTGCTGGAGGAGGCTGCCAACAGCACCGCCATCGAGCTCGATCCGGAAACCACCGTGGTGCTGCGCGTCAAAGAGCACCGCAAGCCGGAACAGCTGCCGTTGGAAGCCGTGGCCAAGAACATCAGCGAACACCTGGCCAAGGAGAAGGCGACAGCCGAGCTCAAGACCAAGGCGGACAAGCTGATTGCCGGCCTGCGTGATGGCTCCATTGCCGCTGACAGCGTCCATGAGGGTCAGGGCTGGAAAACCTACGAGGCAGTGACCCGTGGTGAGGACGGTATCGACCCGGCCGAGCTGCAGGCAGTGTTCCGCCTGGGCAAGCCGCAGGCCAAGGACAAGCCGGTCTACACCAGTGTGGTGCTGGGCGATGGCAGCCTGGTGGTCTTGCAGCTCAAAGGGGTCAACGAAGGCGCTGCGGCCACCGACGAAGAGAAGCAGCAGATTCGCCGCTACCTCGCTTCGCGTGCCGGCCAGCAGGACTTCGCTGCCTACCGCAAGCAGTTGGAAGCCAATGCTGATATCACCCGTTACTGAGTGATCGTTGCATGACAAGACAGGCCGCGTAATGCGGCCTGTCTTGTTTCTGGCCTGAGCGGCCCTCTACCGCTTCACCCCTTCATAATTATCCAGCGTATCCCGCGCAATCTCCCGACCCAGGGCAATCAGCTCCGGTGCCTTGTAGAACTCGAAGAACCGGCACACGCGCTTGGGTACGTTGATCAGTACATCGGGCGGGTAGCCTGCAATCTTGTATTGCGCCAGCGACGTCTGCATCACTTCGAAGCTTTGGTTGATCAGGTCCAGCAGTGACGCAGGCCCCACGTTGTCGATGATGAATGACCCGGTAGCAGACTTGGGTGCGCCTTCACGTTCGGGGGCCGCCGCAGGCTGCTGGCCTTCCGGGTCTGCAGTACCTGCCAGCCACGGGCTGGGCGGCGCCAGCCCTTCGGCAACGATCTCCTGTTCGATACGTATCAGCTCTTCCGCCGGCTTGCGACGGAAGGGCAGGCGTGAACCCAGTGAGCTGAGCAGCGAATCGAAGCGCATCTTGAATGCCGCCGGGCGTTCGATCACCGGCAATTGGTACTGCTTCTGGTTGGTGGCGTTGAGGTTGACCGCAATGATCAGGTCGCAGTGGCTGGACACCACCGGCACGATCGGCAGCGGGTTGAGAATGCCACCGTCGACCAGCATGCGGTTGCCTTGCATCACCGGTGTGAACAGGCTGGGGATTGCTGCAGAAGCGCGCATGGCCTGGTGCAGGCACCCTTCCTGGAACCAGATTTCCTGTTGGTTGGTAAGGTCGGTAGCCACTGCGGTGTAGGGGATGCGCAGCTGCTCGATGTTGATCTCGCCGACGATCTTGCGGATCTGGCCGAACACCTTGTCACCGCGGATCGCGCCAAGGCGGAAGCTGACATCGACCAGGCGCAGGACGTCCAGGTAGTCCAGGCTTTCGATCCAGTTGCGGTACTCTTCGAGTTTGCCGGCGGCATAGATGCCACCCACCACCGCCCCCATGGAGCAGCCGGCGACGCAGGCGATGTCGTAGCCGCGTCGTTCGATTTCTTCGATCACACCGATGTGTGCATACCCTCGGGCACCCCCCGATCCCAGTACCAGCGCAACGCGTTTACTCATGATTTTCCCTCGGCCTGTGCAACCATGGTTTAACAATGCACCCATTGCTGCCTGTGCTTCAATGTACACCGCGCTGATCTACGCTAAGCAAAGCGCCTTGGCGGGCACTTTTCTATTGCAGGTGCGTCGAACAGCCACTCTTTTGACTTTGAGGAATTACCGATGAAAGCCTGGATCTGCCTTCCACTGATTGCCCTGGCCCTTGCTGGCTGTGCGGGCAAGACGGCCTACCGTGACAGCTGCGCAACCCAGCTGGATGCCGCCTGGAAGGAACTCGACCTGGCCAAGGCCGAGGGTTTCGCCGGTACTGTCAGTTATTCCAAGGCCTTGTCGCTGCTGACCGGCGCCAAGACCCAGCAGCAGTTCGAGGGGTTCGAAGGTTGCACCAAGAAGGCCGAGAAGGCGCGTTTCTACATTCGTGAGTCGCGCGCTGGCCGCTGACCGAGGAGCGTCCCATGTCTGCCATGCTCGATCACGTGGTGTCACAGATACTGGCCTCGCAGGTGCGCCTGCTGGCCTGCCGTGAGCGCCTTGCCGCCGATACCGACAGCGAGGCATTGCATGACCTGCGCATTGCTGTACGGCGCTTGCGCAGCCTGCTGCGGCCGCTGCGGGGGTTGCCTGGGGTCGAACAACTGGAAGGCGCAGCCAAGGCCCTGGGGACGTTGACGACGCCGCTGCGTGACCGCGAGGTGCTGGCGGCCGAATTGTTCGGGCGGGGCTTGAACGAGGCGGCGCAGCGACGGCTGGCGGGGCGGGGCAAGCCCTTTGCCAGGGTCGCGAGCAGTGCGCAGCTGGCCCGTCTGTTGGCGATCGTCGATGCATTTCCGTTGTTCCTGCGTGCGGCTGATCGCGAAGGCCTGGTGGATGCGCTGGGCAAGCGCATCGACAAACGCCTGGACAAGCAATGGCGCAAGCTGCGCAAGGCATTGGCGGACCCCGCCCACGATCGGCATCGGCTACGGTTGTTGATCAAGCGGGCACGCTATGGCGACGAGGCCTACCCGCAACTCGAGCATGCCGGGAAAAAACTGCAACGCCTGTTGAAGCAGGCACAGAGCGATCTGGGTACGTGGCATGACCGTCTGCAGTGGTTGTTGCAAGCGCGCGAGGACGCCGACCTGGCAGTGTGCAAACTCGATTGGCAGCAGCAGTTGCAGGAGGCCGCAGGCAAATCCGATGCTGCGCTGGATGCCTTGCAGGTGGCGTTGAAGCAGCGTCAGCCCGGCAAATGACCGATATGCGGGCTGAACGGTGCCAAGTGGCTGGTTAGTATGTCCTGATGCAGGGCACGTGAATGGCGTGCCCCGGATCACCACGGCACAGGAGCCCACCTGCCATGAACTTCACCCAATTGCTCGAAGCCGTTCGAGCCAACCCTGAATCGGTATCGGTGCCGGCGTCATGGGCCCAGGGCCGCGCGGCTTTCGGCGGGCTCATGGCCGCCATGGTGTATGAAGCGATGCGCCTGAAGCTTGCCGATGATCGGCCTGTGCGCTCTTTGGCCATCAGCTTCGTGGCGCCTGCTGCGGCTGACGTGCCGATCCGTTTCGAGGTCGACGTGCTGCGTGAGGGCAAAGCGGTCAGTACCTTGCTTGGCCGCGCGGTGCAGGAGGGGCAGGTCGTCACCCTGGTGCAGGGCAATTTCGGTGCGGGGCGCTCCTCGCAGGTCGAGGTCCCGGCCAAGGCTGCGGTTGCCATGAAGCCACTGGAGCAGGCTGCCCCTGAGCTTCCCTACATCAAAGGTGTGACCCCAGAGTTCATGCGCCATGTAGCCCTGCGTTGGGCGGTTGGTGGGCTGCCGTTCAGTGGCAACGATTCGCGGCAGATGGGGGGCTGGGTACGGCTGCGCGACATCGCTGACGAGCCGTTGAACGAGGCTCACCTGCTGGCACTGGTAGATGCCTGGCCGCCCAGTCTGTTGCCGCACCTGAAGCGGCCGGCGGCGGGCAGCACACTGACCTGGACGATCGAATTCATCCAGCCCATACCGCAGTTGTCGACACTCGACTGGTGCCGCTATTGCGTCGAGACCGAGCACGCACGTGAGGGTTATGGGCATGCCGCCGCCGCGCTGTGGTCCGCAGAGGGCGAGTTGCTGGCGTTGAGCCGGCAGACGGTGACGGTTTTCGCGTAGCCGTAACGGGCGGCAGGGTCAGCGGCGATGCTTGTGCCGCTCGCGCCAGGCACGCCACCAGGCGCCGCTTAGCACAAAGCGTGGAAAGGTGATGAACTGCTCGGTCAGCAGTCGCTGTACGGCGTCTTTGCGGTTGGCGAATGGCTCTGGTTGTTCGGCTTCGAGGCGATGCCCGTGGCGCTGCAGGCCCAGGCCGGCAATCAGGGAGATGACGCCCACGGCGATCTGGCCCAGGTCCAGGGCGAACAGGCCGGACAGCACCAGCAGTGCGCCGAGAATGAACAGCGGCACGGCGATCAGGTGCAGTACAAGGTTGGCCGGGTGACGGTGATTATGGTGGTAGCCGCGCCATTGCCAGGCGGGTAGGTTGGGTAGGCGTTTGCTCATGGGCAGGTCCTCTCGGTCATGTCCAAAGCTTAGTGCGGCCCCCGGCAGGGGGCCAATCGAGGCTGGCTATCGTGACTGTAAATGAGGGCTATAGCTTGAGCTGGCCTATCACCTTGTTCAGCTCACCGGCCAGCGTCGCCAGTTCGTTGCTGGTGGTGGCCGAGCCGACGGTCTGTTGCACGGTGTGTTCGGTGACGTCGCGGATACTCACCACTGCCCGGTTCATTTCTTCGGCCACCTGGCTCTGCTGTTCGGCAGCCACGGCGATCTGGGTGTTGCTTTCGCGCATCTGCGCAACCGCACCGGTGATCTCGGCCAGCGCTGCACCAGCTGCCTGGGCCTGCCGGACGCAATCGTCAGCCTTGTAGGAGCTCTCCTGCATGAACTCCACCGCATCGCGGGTGCCGGACTGAAGCGCCGAGACCATGGTGGTGATTTCGTCCGTGGACGTCTGCACGCGCTTGGCCAGGTTGCGTACCTCATCGGCGACTACCGCGAAGCCACGGCCCAAGTCACCGGCACGGGCTGCTTCGATGGCCGCATTGAGTGCCAGCAGGTTGGTTTGTTCGGCAATGCTGTGGATCACCCCGACCACGCCATTGATCTTCTGGCTGTCCTCGGCCAGTTGGCGGATCATCTCGGCGGTCTGCTGCACGCCGCTGGACAGCCCGGAAATCGAGTCCTGAACGCGGCTGACGACCTCCTGGCCGCTGCCGGCCAGGGTATCTGCGGTCTGCGACAGGTCGCGTGTGGCGCCGGCATGCTGGGCGATATGGTGCACAGTGGCCGACATCTGGTTGATGGCCGTGGCGGCCTGGTCGGTCTCGCTCTGCTGGCCGAGCATGCCGTGGCGTACGTCATTCATGCTCGCCGCCAGGCGTGCGGCGCCGGCGTCGAGCTGTGCGGCGGTGTGGGCCACGGTGCTGACCACGCGGTGGTAGGTGCCTTGCATGGCGTTGAAGGCGCCCGCCATCTGACCGACTTCGTCGCCGCACGCCAGGGGTACGCGTGCCGACAGGTCGCCGGTCTTCTCCACATGGAGCATGACGTCCTTGAGGGTGTTGAGCTGGCTGAGCAGAAAGCGGATCAGCAACTGCGAGGCGCCCAGCATGGCCAGCATCAGTATCAGCACGCACACGGCATAGTTGGTGAAACGTTCGAAGAACACCTGGCGTACGCTCGGCGACTGGGCCAGCACGGCCAGATGCTGATCGCCGTTGCGCAGCACCTGGGCGCCGCGCAGGGGGTTGTCGCCAAGCAGCCAGGCAGCGGGCAGTGCGACCCAGCCCTGGGCGTCGCGCAGGGCCTCCAGCGGTTCGCCGGCAAAGGTCGGGGTCTGGCCTGGCAGCCAGGTGATGACATTGGCCTGGCGGGGCAGCGTTTGCCCGACGGGCCACGCTGCCAACAGCTGGGCCTGTGCCGCCGCTTGGGCCTGAGCGGCGTCCGCGCGGGCACGCTGCTCCAGATGCACGGCGTACAGCACCAGCAAAAGGGTCGTGACAAAGGCCACCGCGTTGACGGCCCAGAATTTGTACTTCAGGGAAACATTGCTAAGCCAGGCACCCATGGGCAGGTCTTCTCTGAGTTGAGCGGAAACAATATTGGCAAGGTGCCATCATTGTGCCCGCGCCCGCCAGAGCCGTTCTTGATGTGTATCAAGAAAAAACCGAGGTGCCTGTATCGACGGGGCCCGATGCAGGCTTAGCTCAGCCGAAAGAATGCCCGTGCCGCCGCGGTGGTATGGGTTGCCGTGTGTTCCATCGACTCGCCCCGGTGCAGCGCTACCTCCCTCAACACTTCCGGCAGAAACGCCGGTTCGTTACGGCCGCTTTTCGGCTTGGGCCTCAGGCTGCGCGGCAGCAGGTAAGGCGCATCGCTCTCCAGCATCAGGCGCCCTTCAGGGATATTGCCGACCAGCGGGTGCAGGTGCGTCCCACGACGCTCGTCACAAATCCAGCCGGTGATGCCGATGTGCAGGTCCAGGTCCAGGTAGGCGAACAACGCCTCGCGCTCGCCGGTGAAGCAATGCACCACAGCGCCGGTCAAGTGGTCCCTGTAGTCCTTGAGGATGGCCAGCAAGCGCTCGCTGGCGTCGCGTTCGTGCAGAAACACGGGCAAGCCCAGTTCGGCCGCGAGCGTCAGCTGTGCCTCCAGGGCCTTTTCCTGCTGAGGGCGAGGGGAGAAGTCGCGGTTGAAGTCCAGGCCGCATTCACCGACTGCTCGCACCCGTTGCTCATTCAACAATTGGCGCAGTTGCCGCTCGCTGCCAGCGTCCCAGGACTTGGCATCGTGGGGGTGGACGCCCGCCGTGGCGAACAGGTGTTCAGCGGCCGCATCCAGCTGCTGGCACAGCTCCAGTGCCTGTTCGCTGACCGCAAGGCTGGTGCCGGTCAGCAACATCTGCGCCACGCCGGCCTCGATGGCGCGCTCGACGATGGCGGCCTGCTGGTCGTGGAAACTGCTGTTGGTCAGGTTGACGCCGATATCGATCAGTTGCATGGTGCTACCTCGTGCCGCGGGGCGGCCAGCATAGCAAAATCCGCGTTTCTCGGAAAAATCCAAGAACTTCATGCGGTTGCCGTGGTCTTCTGCTGTCATTTATCACTAGGCGGCGATGCCGCATGAGTGCCGCCCACCGACCTCGGACTCGTTTTCGCATGCTGCGATACTTGCTGACCTTCCTGCTGATGCTTGGGCTGACCACGGCCGGTGCTGCCCAGGCACGCTTGCCGGGGCCGCAGCAGAACATCCCGCCCAGCAAGCTGCGCGACCTGCAGCAGGTTCGGGCGAGCAAGGTGTTGCGGGTGCTGGTCAATCAAAGCCGCAACAGCTCTGGTGAGGTCAAGGGCGAGCCGGTCGGCATCGAATACTACCGCCTGCGTGCGCTCGAGCATTACCTGAATGCGCGTGCCGGTGACGGGCAGCAGATTCAGCTGAAGCTTATCCCTCGGGCCAAGGAGCAGTTGCTGGGTGCGTTGCAGCGCGGCGAGGGCGACCTGGCGGCGCCCGGTGAACTGCTCGACCCGGTGGTAGTGCGCGGTGTCAACAGCAGCGCGCCGGTGCTGGACCAAGTGCCCTTGTTGCTGGTCGGGCGCAAGGGGGAGCGCAGCTTCAGCCATGTCGAGCAGTTGTCCGGGCGCACTGTGGCCTTGACCAGCGCCAGTGCTGCCGGCCCGGTGATCCAGCAGGTGAACCAGCAGCTGGCCCTGCGCAAGCGCGCGCCGATCAAGGTGGAGTGGGTCGATTCGACCCTGGCGGTGGAGGATGTGCTGGAGATGGTGCAGGCCGGCATCTACCACCTGACCGTGGTAGAGCGCCCGATTGCCCGGCGGTGGGCCAGGGTGATGCCGCGTCTGCGCCTGGACAACCGTGTGCACCTGGGCTCGCCGCAAGCCATGCGCTGGTATGTAGGGCGCGATGCGCTGCAATTGCTGGCCACGGTCGATCGCTTCCTTCAGGGTTATCGCGCGCCGGACAACCAGGACGCCGCGTTCGAGCGTATCTACCGCCGCCAGTACCGGGTACACAACCCCTTGGCGAGCAAGGATCGCCAACGCCTCAGTGCGGTGCGTGCGGTGCTGCAGAAGCATGGCAAGGCGCAGCAGATCGACTGGCTCAACCTGGCCGCACTGGCCTTCAAGGAGTCGACACTCAACCCCGCTGCGCGCGGCACAGGCGGGGCCCATGGCCTGATGCAGATCACCCCTTCGGCCGCCCAGCGGGTAGGGGTGAGCAATACCGCCACGGTGGACGGCAATGTACAGGCCAGTGCCCGCTACCTGGCGTTGATCCGACGCAAGTTCTTTGCCAGCCCACAGATCAACGAGCGCGAGCGCATGGCGTTCGTGCTGGCGGCCTACAACCTGGGGCCCGAGCGGGTCCAGGCGATGCGTGCCGAAGCGCGCCGGCGTGGGCTCAACGGCAACCAGTGGTTTTTCCAGACCGAGCGCATTGCCATGGAGCAGGTCGGCATGGGCCCGGTCAATTTCGTCAACAGCGTCAACAAGTACTTCCTGGCGTTCAACCGCGAGCGTGCCCTGCTGGAGCGGGTGGCCAAGCGCTGAGCAATGCAGCGTGAGGCTTGTAACTTCGCGCTTGTAGCTCTAGCATACCGCCTGCGCCGATTTAAACAGCTACTTGCGGGGCGCAGGAAAGGCCCTCCGGTCATCCGAAATACCGCTAAAGCGCTGGTTCGGTGACGCCTCCCACCGCTGCCCAGCGGGAATCGCGAGGCTGAGAGAAGCGCCATGAGTTGCCCACGTACCAGTGTCTGTTTGAGCCCTTTGCCTGCCAACCAGGCTTCCCGCACACCGCGCATCCTGCTCGGTGGCCAGCATCAACCCACTCTTTTGCGTCACCTTGAAGGGCTTTCGCGTCGTAAAGGCCAGGCCCGTGCCTTTCTCATCCAGTTCACCGAAACCTGCTGCCACCTTGCGCAGTACGGCAACGACCGTTTCGACCTGGCGGTGATACAGGCGCCGGCCTCTGCCGAGGCCGCCGAAGTCATCGGCCATCTCACCCGCATTGCTCGCCAAGGCCTGATTACCCGCCGTTGAGGAGAGTGCTGTTGAGCACCAATATCATCACCACCGAAGGTCATGAGGCCCTGAAGAAGGAGCTGGATCACCTGTGGCGCGTGTACCGCCCCGAGATCACCCAGAAGGTCGCCTGGGCGGCTTCGCTTGGCGATCGCAGCGAGAATGCCGACTACCAGTACAACAAGAAGCTGTTGCGCGAGATCGACCGTCGGGTGCGGTACCTGCGTAAACGCCTTGAAGATGTAAAGGTGGTGGCTTATTCGCCGGAGCAGGAGGGCAAGGTGTTTTTCGGCGCTTGGGTCGAGATCGAGAACGACGACGGTGAGACCAAGAAGTTTCGCATCGTCGGGTATGACGAAATCTATGGGCGCAACGACTACATCTCGATCGACTCCCCCATGGCCCGGGCCTTGCTCAAGAAGGAGGAGGGCGATGAGGTGGTGGTGAAGACCCCGACCGGGGATGCGGCGTGGTACGTGAACAGCATCCGCTACGGGCAATGATCGGCGATTGCCTGTAGCGGCCATTCACTGTGTTTCTTACCCCTCCCGCAACACCGTCAACGGGCTGGCATTGAGCGCCCGCCGTGTGCCCAGCACCCCAGCGCCACCCACCAGCACTGCCCCCGCCAGTGGCAGTACCAGCAGCCATGGGTGCGGGTGCCACTGCAGGTCGAAGGCGTAGCGGTACAGCACCAGCGTGATCAGCTCGCAACCGAGTGCGGCCAGTAGCCCGCTGGCCGCGCCCAAGAGGCCGAACTCGATACGCCGCGCCTTGACCAGCAACGGCCGCGCCGCACCCAGCGCACGCAGCAAGGCGCCCTGGCGGATGCGTTCGTCGAGCGTTGCCTGCAAGCCGGCGAACAGCACGGCCAGCCCCGCCGCCAACACGAACAACAGTACATACTCGACCGCCAGGGTGACTTGGGCGAGGATGCTGCGCAGTTGATCAAGCAAGGCGTCGACCTGAAGGATGGTCACTGCCGGGAAGGCCCGGGACAGGGCGACCACATCCAGGTCATGACCTGGGGCCAGGTAGAAACTGGTGAGGTAAGTGGTGGGTAACCCCTGCAGCGTTCCAGGCTGGAAGATCATGTAGAAGTTCGGCTGGAAACTGTCCCAGTGCACGCTGCGCAGGCTGCTGACCCGGGCCTGGCGTTGCTGGCCACCGATGTCGAAGGTCAGCAGGTCGCCCAGTTGCAGCTTCAGGCTGGTGGCCAGTTCCGCCTCGACCGATACACCGGGCACCTCATCGCCGGAAGGCAGCGCCTGCCACCAGTCGCCCGCAGTCAGCGCGTTGCCGTCAGGCAGCTCGGCGGCCCAGGTCAGGCTGAGGTCGCGTTGTACGGCCCGCTCGCCGGCAGAGTCCTTGCTGACGATCTGTTGCACCGGTTGCTGGTTGATCTGGATCAGGCGGCCGGGTGTCACCGGGTATAGCGGCGCCGAGGCCGCATTGACCTGCTGCAGGCGCTGGGCGAACGGTGCGCGATCATCTGGCAGGATGTTCAGGGCAAAGTGATTCGGCGCGTCCTTGGGCAGTTGCGCCTGCCAGGTGTCGAGCAGTTCGGCGCGCAGCAGTGCAACCAGCGCCATGGCCAACAGGATCAGGCCAAATGCCAGTGCCTGGCCAGCGGCTGCCAAGGGGTGGCGTAACAGCTGCCCCAGCCCCAGGCGCCAGGCCAGCGGTGCGCCGACCAGCAGTTGGCGCAGGCTGCGGAGCCCGAGCAGCAACAGGCCGCCGAGTACCACGGCGGCGACCAGGCCGCCGCCCAGCAGTGCGAACGTCAGCAGCAGGTCGAGGCTCAGGCGCCACATGATCAGGCCCAAGGCCAGCAAGGCAGCGCCATACACCAGCCAACTGCTGGGCGGCACCGGCAGCAGGTCGCGGCGCAACACGCGCAGCGGCGGCACCTGGCCGAGCGCGGCGAGCGGCGGCAAGGCGAAGCCAGCAAGGGCCACCAGCCCGGTGCCCATACCGGCGAGCGCCGGCAAGATGCCGCCCGGTGGCACCACACTCGGCAGCAGGCCATGCAGCAGCCGGAACAGGCCCAGCTGTGCCAGCCAGCCGAGCAGGGCGCCTGCCACGGCCGCCACCAGGCCAAGCATGGCCAGTTGCAGGCAGTACAGGCCCAGCGCTTGCCGTCGGGACAGGCCAAGGCAGCGCAGCAGCGCACTGGCATCCAGGCGCCGCGCGGCGTAGCGGCTGGCCGACATGGCCACGGCAACGCCGGCCAGCAGTACCGCCACCAGGCTGGCCATGTTCAGATAGCGCTCGGCCTTGCTCAAGGCGCCACCGATCTGCCGGTTGCCATCGCGGGTGTCGCGCAGGCGCTGGCTGGCCGCCAGGTCTTTTTCCACGGCCTGGCGATACTGGGCCAGTGCGTCGATGTCGCCGCGCCACAGGTCACGGTAGGTCACCCGGCTGCCGGGCTGGATCACCCCGGTCGCCTGCAGGTCCGTGAGGTTCATCATTACCCGAGGGGTCAGGCTGTAGAAATTATTGGCGCGGTCCGGTTCGTAGGTCAGTACACGGCTCATGCGCAGGGTTTTCATGCCCACATCGATGCTGTCGCCGATCGACAGCCCCAGCGCGGCCAGCAACCTCGGTTCTACCCAGGCCTCGCCGGGCGCCGGGCCACCGCCGGGGGTTTCTTCGGCATAGGGTGCTGCGGCGCTGCGGACTTGCCCGCGCAAGGGGTAGGCGCCGTCGGCGGCCTTGACGCTGGACAACTGGATGCCGCTATCGCCGCCCACCACACTGGTGAACTCGACCACCTGTGCGTGGCGCAAACCGAGTGATGTGCCTGCACTGATCTGCTCGTCGCGGGCCGGTGAGCTGCCCTGCAACACCAGGTCGGCGCCGAGGAACTCGCTGGCGCGCAATTGCATGGCGCCGTTGAGTCGGGCGCCGAAGTAACCGATTGCGGTGCTGGCGGCTACGGCTACCAGCAGGGCAAAGAACAGCACGCGCACTTCGCTGGCGCGGATGTCGCGCAGCAACTGGCGTAATGCCAGGCCGCACAGTCGGGAGAAGGGCATGCTGGTCATCGGGCTCAGACCTCCACGGGGGCTACCAGGCGCCCCGCGTCCAGGCGGATCAGGCGCCGGCAGCGGCGGGCCAGGCGCTCGTCATGGGTGACCAGCACCAGGGTGGTGCCACGCTCCTTGTTCAATTCGAACAGCAGGTCGCTGATGCGCTCGCCGGTATGGCTGTCGAGGTTGCCGGTGGGCTCGTCGGCGAACAGCACGGCAGGTTGTGCGGCGAAGGCGCGGGCGATGGCCACCCGCTGTTGCTCACCGCCGGACAGCTGGCGCGGCGTGTGGCTCAGGCGCTTGCCCAGGCCAACCCGTTCGAGCAGGGTGCGGGCGTGCTCGCGGGCATCGCGGCGCCCGTCGAGCTCCAACGGCAGCATGACATTCTCCAGTGCGTTGAGGCTGTCGAGCAGCTGGAACGACTGGAACACGAACCCGACATGCTCGGCGCGCACACGGGCGCGTTGGTCTTCGTCCAGTGGCCCCAGGTCGTGCCCGGCGAGGATGACCTTGCCGGCGCTGGGGCGGTCGAGGCCGGCCAGCAAGCCGAGCAAGGTCGACTTGCCTGAGCCCGAAGCGCCGACGATGGCCAGGCTGTCGCCCTGGGCGAGGTCGAGGGAAAGTGCGTGGAGGATGGTCAGGTCGCCTTCCGCGCTGGGGACCACTTTGCTAAGGTTCTGCGCAACGAGAATGCTGGGGCCCATGGAGAATCCAATGCGAATGTGGTGGTTGAGTGCCGGTCTGGCCTTGTATTGCCTGGCCCAGAGCGCCACGGCGGGAACGGTGCTGGTGGTTGGCGATAGTATCAGCGCCGGTTTTGGCCTGGATAGCCGCCTGGGGTGGGTCTCTTTGTTGCAGACCCGGCTCAAGGACGAAGGTTTCGATGATCAGGTGGTCAATGCCTCGATCAGTGGTGACACCAGCGCCGGAGGCCAGGCGCGGCTGCCGGCGCTGCTTGCAGCGCACAAGCCGGCCGTGGTGGTGCTGGAGTTGGGCGGCAATGACGGGCTGCGCGGGCAGCCGCCGCAGCAATTGCAACAAAATCTTGCTTCGATGATCGAGAGCGCTCGCCAGGCAGGTGCCAAGGTGCTGCTGCTGGGCATGCGCCTGCCGCCCAATTATGGCGTGCGCTACACCACGGCGTTTGCCCAGGTGTATGAGCAGTTGGCGGCAGAGAAACAGGTGCCATTGGTGCCTTTTTTCCTGGAGGGTGTAGGGGGCGTGCCGGAGCTGATGCAGGCCGATGGCATCCATCCGGCGCAAGGTGCCCAGCAGCGCTTGCTGGAAAATGCCTGGCCGCAGATAAAACCCTTGCTGTGACGCTTTAAACGGGGGCGGGTTTCGGCTAAGGTTGCGCCCCCCGTTTCGAGAGCCCCCGATGCCGCGCCCTGCCTGGTCCCTTTATGCCTACCAACTGATCGAGCCTGACGAACAGCTCGACCTGTTTGCCTGCCAGGAAATCCGCGTCCACCTGGCCGCTCGCCAGCTTGAGCTTGGCGTGCCGGTCGACCGTACCTTGTGTGGCGGCCTGCTGCCCGCGCAGCCGCGCTGGTCGGGCGTGCAGCGCTCGATCTACCGCGACAACCGTCTGTGCGCGCTGTGCCGTGCCATTCTCGACGCCCAGCGGCGCGGCATGCGCCCGGTGTGGCCGCAGCTTTGACGCGCAAACTGTCACACCTTTCATCATCTGAAACGCTTGCATACCGCCAATGCCTCCCGCTTGCATCGGTGCGGGTGTACAATCGATCCTCTTGACCCACCTTTCGAAGGATTTACCGGATGTTGCCGCGCTTTCCTGCCGTCACCCGTAGCCTGTCCCTGGCCGCCCTGCTGGTAGCGGGCCCCGCTGCTGCGCTGGAACTGCCACTGCCACCCCCCGGTGAAGACATTGTCGGCCAGGTGCAGGTGATCAAGGCCAAGTACGAAGACACGTTCGCCGACATCGGTACCGCCAACGACCTTGGCTACCTGGAAATGATCGCCGCCAACCCGGGTGTCGACCCCTGGTTGCCGGGTGCCGGCACCGAGATCATCCTGCCGACCCGCTATGTGCTGCCGCCCGGCCCGCGCGAAGGCATCGTCATCAACCTTGCCGAGTACCGCCTGTATTACTTCCCGAAAGGGGAGAGCGTGGTGCATACCTTCCCGCTGGGTATCGGTCGTGAAGGGTGGGGTTCGCCGATCGCCAACACCAAGATTACCGCCAAGACCCCGAATCCGACCTGGACCCCGCCGGCCTCTATCCGTGCCGAGCATGCTGCCGACGGCGATATCCTGCCGACAGTGGTGCCTGCCGGCCCAGACAACCCGCTGGGGCCTTTCAAGTTTACCCTGGGTGTACCGGGTTACCTGATTCACGGTTCGAACAAGAAGTTTGGTATTGGCATGCGTACCAGTCATGGTTGCTTCCGCATGCTCAACAACAACGTACTCGAACTGTCGAAAATGGTCCCGGTCGGTACGCCGGTACGCATCATCAACGAGCCCTACAAGTTCGGTATCAGTGCCGGCAAGGTCTATCTGGAAGCGCACACTCCGCTGGACGATCAGGGCAACCCGTCAGTCGTGGACAAACACACTGCGGTCATCAATGCCTTGCTCAAGCGTGAAGACCTGGCGAACAACCTGCGGATGAACTGGGATATGGTGCGCGACGTGGTCGCTGCCGAAGATGGCATGCCTGTCGAGATCGCCGTGCCGGTCGACAATCAGGGTACTGCACCGATGGTGACGAGCATTCCGCCCGAATTGCAGTAAGGTTTCGCGACCTGCCCAGGGCCTGCCTTAGTGCAGGCCTTTTCGTATGTGCGCTGCGTGTCGAACGGCAATAAAAAAGCCGACCCACAAGTGGGTCGGCTTCATAACAATCCGTGAGGACTATTACTTGCGGCTGGCTTTGTCCAGCATACGCAGAGCGCGCTCGTTGGCTTCGTCAGCGGTCTGCTGAGCCTTCTGAGCGGCTGCCAGTGCGTCGTCAGCCTTACGGTAGGCTTCGTCAGCACGAGATTGAGCGCGAGCTGCTGCGTCTTCAGTCGCAGTCAGACGAGCTTCGGTTTCTTTGGATACGCTGCTGCAACCGGTAGCCAGAACTGCGGCCAGAGCCAGAGCAGAGAATTTCAGAACGTTGTTCATCGTGTTCCCCTTCAAGGACTTTCTATTAAAGAGCCATCTCTCGGAATAGAGAAACTGGCCGGCGTACATAGTACCCATTACTTGTAGTAAGTAAACTGACTGAGCGCAAGAACTGCAAAAAAAATGTTGCGCCAGGTCACGCCGACACGCATTGCGACGCTTTTGTGAAAAAAACGTTCAGGGATCGCAAGCGGTTGTAGTACGGGAACTTTTTTGTTGAACTAACGGTGACTTTGACTGTCCTTCTGCGTCTTAAGGGCTAGAACATCCGGCTTCTGTTGGCGTACCGGGAAGAGTCGATTTAACCCCGTTTTTCGCCATTTTTAACCGCTGCTACCTTGAGCAATCCCGCCTGCCGCGCCTACTATCTTGTGAGTGCCGGGGGCAGAACCATTGCAAGCGCCTTGCGGTCCAAGGGGCAACAGGTGGCGTAGAGGTTCTGTGCCGGATCAACCACCATCGGTTAAGGTATGGGTCTGCCGAGAAGACCTGCGAGGAGTAGTGATGAGCGAAGCGCTGACCATCCACCATGACCAGGCCGGTCATCAGTTCGAGACCAACGTGGACGGTCATCGTGCCTATCTGACGTACATGGACCTGGGCAAGCAGACGCTGGACATCTATCGCACCTTCGTGCCCAACGCCCTGCGCGGGCGTGGGATTGCCGCAGCACTGACCGAGCGGGCCTTGGAGTATGCCGAGCAGATGGGCTACACGGTGATACCGTCGTGCTCTTATGTAGAACGCTACATGGAGCGCCAGCAGCGTCACTCGAGCAAGGCTTGAACTATTAGATAAAAGAAAAGGGGCCGTTCGCGGCCCCTTTTTTCGTCTTTGCTCAGCCGCGCTGGCGCTGTGGCAATACATCCTTGAGTTTGGCGTGCATGCTGCGCAGGGTCTTCTCGGTGGCGGACCAGTCGATGCAGGCATCGGTGACCGAAACACCATATTGCAGTTCGTTCAGGTCTTTGGGGATCGACTGGCAACCCCAGTTCAGATGGCTCTCGACCATCAGGCCGATGATCGATTGGTTGCCTTCGAGGATCTGGTTGGCGACGTTTTCCATCACCAGCGGCTGCAGGGCCGGGTCCTTGTTGGAGTTGGCGTGGCTGCAGTCGACCATGATGTTGGCCTTGATCTTGGCCTTGGCCAAGTCTTGTTCGCACAGGGCGACGCTGACCGAATCGTAGTTCGGCTTGCCATTGCCGCCGCGCAATACCACGTGACCGTAAGGGTTGCCCTTGGTGGTAACGATCGATACGCCGCCTTCCTGGTTGATGCCCAGGAACCGGTGCGGTTTGGATACCGACTGCAGGGCGTTGATCGCAACGGTCAGGCCGCCATCGGTGCCGTTCTTGAAGCCGACTGCCGAAGACAGGCCCGAGGCCATTTCCCGGTGGGTCTGGGATTCGGTGGTGCGGGCGCCGATGGCCGACCAGCTGATCAGGTCCTGCAGGTACTGCGGGGAAATCGGGTCGAGCGCTTCGGTGGCCGTCGGCAGGCCCATTTCAGCCAGGTCCAGCAGCAGTTGGCGACCAATGTGCAGGCCGTCCTGGATCTTGAACGAGTCATCCAGGTACGGGTCGTTGATCAGGCCTTTCCAGCCGACCGTGGTGCGCGGCTTTTCGAAGTACACGCGCATGACCAGGTACAGCGTGTCGGACACTTCTGCGGCCAGTACCTTCAGGCGTTCGGCATACTCGTGGGCAGCCTTGATATCGTGGATGGAGCAGGGGCCGACCACGACGAACAGGCGATGGTCCTTGCCGTCGAGAATATTGCGCACCACTTCGCGGCCGGCAGTCACGGTCTGCAGAGCCTTGGCGCTGAGAGGGATTTCCTTCTTGAGCTGATCGGGGGTGATCAGGGTCTCGTTGGAAGCAACGTTTAAGTCGTCGATCGGTAAATCAGCCATCGTGTTACTCGTCAGGTCACGGGTGCCGGCCGCCAGCAATCCCCGTGCGGCCCAGCAGCAAGAATGTTCGCAGCGGGGAGCCGAACCTTAGCGCGTTACAGGGGGGCGCGACAATGGGCTTGACCCCGTCAACCCAGGGATTTTCCCCACGCTGGCGGTGGTGTGGTGCGATTGGGGTGCCCAGGGTGCAGCAACCGGTGTAAAAAAGCGCACTGACATTTACCTGGAGATTGGCATGCATCCGCGCAAACCACGTATCGGCATCATCGGCAGTGGTGCTATCGGCGGCTTTTATGGGTTGATGCTGGCACGGGCCGGTTTCGATGTGCATTTCCTGTTGCGCAGTGAGTATGAAGTGGTGCGCGACCAGGGGCTGATGCTTGAAAGCGCAGTGCATGGCACCTTGCAGATGAAGGTTCAGGCTTATGTCAGCGCTGCCGACATGCCGCAATGCGACTGGCTGTTGGTGGGGGCCAAGGCCACCAGTAACGAGCAGTTGGCGCCGCTGATCGTCCAGGCCGCCGCGCCCGATGCGCGGGTGGTATTGCTGCAGAATGGCCTGGGTGTAGAGGCGCAGTTGCGTCCTGCCTTGCGCGATGACATGCACTTGCTCGGCGGCTTGTGTTTCATTTGTGTCAACCGCCAGGCGCCTGGGGTGATTCGTCATCAGGCGCTGGGGGCGGTCAATCTTGGCTATCACAGCGGGCCTGCCCGCGATGGCGGTGCCGCGCTGGTGAAGGAGGGGGCGGGGTTGTTCCAGGCGGCGGGCATCGATTCGCAGGCCATGGATAACCTGAGCCAGGCGCGTTGGCAAAAGCTGGTGTGGAACGTGCCTTATAACGGGCTTTCGGTGTTGCTCGGCGCCAGCACCACACCGTTGATGGCCGACCCGCACAGCCGGGCGCTGGTCCAGGCGTTGATGGCCGAGGTGGTCCAGGGTGCCGCTGCTTGCGGCCACGTGCTGCCCGAGGGCTATGCCGAGCATCTGTTCCAGATCACCGAGCGGATGCCCGACTACTGGCCAAGCATGTACCACGACCACGCGCAGCAGCGTCCGCTGGAGCTTCAGGCTATCTATGCCGAGCCGTTGGCACAGGCGCGAGCGGCAGGTTGCAACTTGCCGCGCATGCAGATGCTTTACCAGGCACTGTCGTTCATCGACCACGCTGGCCGGCACGCCTGAAGCTTGCACAGCCCGCGCCGGCAGCACGCCGGACGGCAAAGCGTGCGTGCGGCGCGCTGCTAAGCTGAAGCTTGCTCTGCCGCAGCGGCAGTCGAGGAGGTCGAATGATCCGCTCCATGCTGTACGCCACCGACCTCGGTGTCTACGCCCCCTTTGTCATGCAGCACGCCTTGGCCCTGGCGCGGACGTTCAATGCAGAGCTGTATGTGATCCACGCGGTAGAACCCATGGGGCAGTTTGCCGAATCGCTCCTGCAAAGCTACCTGGATGAACAGACGCTGGACCAGTTGCACAGCCAGGGCGTCACCACCGTCATGGCCAATATCGAACAACGCGTGCTGGAAAACTTTCGCGATGAACTGGGTGAAGAGGCGGACCTGGCTGTCATCAAGGCGGTGCGTGTGCGCCAGGGCGACCCTGCCCAGGTGATCCTCGACCAGGCCCAGCGCCTGAGTGTCGATCTGCTGATTTTTGGGAGCCACAGTGCAGGTGCGGGGGTTGATGTACCGCTTGGGCGAACGGCGGTGCGATTGCTTCAGCTGTCGCCTGTGCCGGTGTATATGGTGCCGCTTGCTCAGCATTTGGGGCGTAGGAAAACGTGAAGCTGGCTGTAGGCTATTACGGGGCGCGTGTAACAAAATAGTTCTAGATTTATTTCCAGAACCACTAATATAGTTATATATCGTCGCTGCCTGCTGCCGCTGACTCACCGCTGAACCGAGGGAAACCTATGAAGCTTCAACAACTGCGCTACATCTGGGAAGTGGCGCACCACGACCTCAACGTCTCCGCGACGGCGCAGAGCCTGTATACCTCCCAGCCAGGTATCAGCAAGCAGATCCGCCTGCTCGAGGATGAGCTGGGTGTTGAAGTCTTTGCCCGCAGCGGCAAGCACCTGACCCGCGTCACCCCGGCCGGTGAGCGCATCATCAATACCGCTGGCGAGATCCTGCGCAAGGTCGAGAGCATCAAGCAGATCGCCCAGGAATTCTCCAACGAGAAGAAGGGCACCCTGTCCATCGCCACCACCCACACCCAGGCACGCTATGCGCTGCCGCCGGTGATCAGCAGTTTCATCAAGCAGTATCCGGAAGTGGCCCTGCACATGCACCAGGGCTCGCCCATGCAGATTGCCGAGATGGCCGCTGATGGCACTGTCGATTTCGCCATTGCCACCGAGGCGCTGGAGCTGTTCGGCGACCTGATCATGATGCCGTGCTACAAGTGGAACCGCTGCGTCGTGGTGCCGCAGGGGCACCCGCTGACCAAGCTGCCGAAGCTGACCCTGGAAGCGGTCGCCGAATACCCTATCGTCACCTACGTGTTCGGCTTCACTGGCCGTTCGAAGCTGGACGAGGCTTTCAACCATCGCGGCCTGACGCCGAAGGTCGTGTTCACCGCAGCGGATGCCGACGTGATCAAGACCTACGTGCGCCTGGGGTTGGGTGTCGGTATCGTCGCCAAGATGGCAGTCGACACCAAGCTCGACAGCGACCTGGTGGCCCTGGATGCCAGCGAGTTGTTCGAGGCCAGCATCACCAAGATCGGCTTCCGCCGTGGCACCTTCCTGCGTGGCTTCATGTGCGACTTCATCGAGAAGTTTGCCCCGCACCTGACCCGTGAAGTGATGGCCAAGGCCATTCAGTGCCATAACAAGCAGGAGCTCGAAGAGCTGTTCGACGGCGTCGAGCTGCCGGTGCACTGAAAGCAGCTTCAAGCTTCAAGCTTCAAGAAAGAGCAGGCCGTGCGCGGGCTGCTCTTTTTTTCTTGCAGCTTGCGACTTGTGACTAGACGCTGCTTCAAGCCTTGCTGATCAGGTTGCCAGCGTGCAGCCCGCATTCCTTCTGGGTTGACTCTTCCCACCACCAGCGGCCTTCGCGCTCATGCTGGTTCGGCAACACCGGGCGTGTGCACGGCTCGCAGCCAATGCTGATGAAGCCGCGTTCGTGCAGGCTGTTGTAAGGCAGTTCGAGCATGCGAATGTAGCCCCAGACTTCCTCACTGCTCATCTGTGCAAGCGGGTTGAACTTGTACAGCGTACGCTCGGGGGTCGAGAAGGCGCCGTCGATTTCCAATGCCGCCACCTGGCTGCGGGTGCCCGGGCTCTGGTCTCGGCGTTGGCCGGTGGCCCAGGCACTTACCGTGGCCAGTTTGCGTCGCAAAGGCTCGATCTTGCGGATGCCGCAGCACTCGCCATGGCCATCCTTGTAGAAGCTGAACAGGCCCTTTTCCTTGACGAACGGGTCGAGCTTGCTGCGATCGGGGCTGAGCAGTTCGATCGGCAGGTTGTACTGCTCGCGGACCTGGTCGATGAACCGGTAGGTTTCCGGATGCAGGCGGCCGGTGTCTAGGCTGAACACCTTGACCTGCTTGTTCAGCTTCCAGGCCATGTCGACCAGTACCACGTCTTCGGCGCCGCTGAAAGAAATCCACAAGTCGTCGCCGAAGTGTTCGAAGGCGAGCTTGAGGATGTCCTGCGGGGACTTGTTGGCATAGGTCGCGGCGAGGGCGGCGACGTCGAAGGGTTGGCTCATCAGGCGGTTTCCATCTTGGCTGTGGCGCTCTGCGCTCGTAATAGGGTGATGGTAACAAAAAATACGGGGTTAGACGCCCGGCATAGGGGCTTGTGGCGCCGGGTCAGAGCTGTTGCAGGGTTTGCATCAGCACCCGTACCTTGGCAATCGACTCTTCATACTCCGCCTCCCAGTTCGAATCTGCCACCACCGCGCCACCTCCCCAACAGCTGACGTGCCCATCCTTGACCAGCAAGCTGCGAATGGCGATCGAGCTGTCCATTTCGCCCCGTACGTCGATGTACAGCAGCGAGCCGCAATACAGGGCGCGGCGGGTAGGCTCCAGTTCGTCGATGATCTGCATGGCGCGGATCTTGGGTGCCCCGGTGATCGAGCCGCCCGGGAAGCTGTCGCCGATGAGGTCCAGGGCATCCTTGTCGCTGGCCAGTTGCCCGGTGATGCTGCTGACCAGGTGATGCACGTTGGGGTAGCTTTCCAGGCTGAACAGCTCGGGCACCTTGACCGAACCGATCTGGCAGGTGCGGCCCAGGTCGTTGCGCAGCAGGTCGACGATCATCAGGTTTTCCGAGCGGTCCTTGGGGCTGTGCAGCAGCTCTTCGGCATTGCGGGCGTCTTCGTCCGGGTCGCTTGCGCGCGGGCGGGTGCCTTTGATCGGGCGGGTCTCGACCAGCCCCTGGCTGACGCGGATGAAGCGCTCCGGGGAAAAGCTCAGCAGTGCGCTGCCGTCGGCCAGTTGCTGGTAGCCGGAGAACGGCGTTGGGCACGCCTTGCGCAGCGCCTGATAGGCGCGCCACGGGTCGCCTTCGCAGGGGGCGCGGAAACGTTGTGTCAGGTTGATCTGGTAGCAATCGCCGGCCTGGATATACCGCTGTACCTGGTTGAACGCTGCCTCGTATTGCGCGGGTTGCAAATCGCCCTTCATGGCGGCGAGCAGGTGGAACTTGCCACCCGCAGGGGCATCCGCTGCGTGGAACAGGGTGATCAGGCGCTCGCGCTCGTCAGCTGCAAGGTGGGGGTGGAACACCAGTTGGCTGGTGCCTAACTGGTGA
Organism: Pseudomonas sp. NFX1; assembly: GCF_051123555.1. NCBI lineage: Bacteria > Pseudomonadati > Pseudomonadota > Gammaproteobacteria > Pseudomonadales > Pseudomonadaceae > Pseudomonas > Pseudomonas sp. NFX1. The sequence continues at coordinate 711,603 of NZ_CP169366.1, forward strand.
TCGGTCACCAGTGCCCAGTCATACAGCCCCAGCTGGGCATCGGGCAGGTTGAGGTCGTCTGCGGCGAGGCTGGGCAGTTGCTCCAGGCGGCGGCCGAAGTCGTAGCTGAGGTAGCCGATCAGGCCGCCGGCAAACGGCAACTGCACCCCATTGGGCAATTCGGCGTGGCCGAGTTGCGCCAGCCCTGCACGCAGGCGTTGGAGGAACGCGCGGCCGTCCTCGTCTGTTTGCGCTTGCAGATAGTGCAAGGGCCAGGCGCTCAACAAGTCATAGCGCCCGCGTTCGGCGCCGGGGCGGGCGCTGTCGAGCAGGATCGCGCCGGGTGCCTGGCGCAGGCGGGCGAAATAGGCAGCGGGATCAGGCTGGTAGGGCAGGGGGTGGAGCGTACAGGTCGGCATCAGTGTGGACGGCGATGTAAAAGCGAGGGGGGCGATTGTAGACCTGTGTAGGAAAAGCGCCTAGCGCTGGGCGCGACATTAAACCTTTCGATTGCGCGCCGGTGCCGCTATACAGGCTTTCGCAGGTGAGCCCGCGAAGGTCTGTATAGCGGCAGGCTGTCAGTGCGGATGCACGTGCCCGAACAGCCCTTGCGATACGCGAACACGCTGTTCGGCATCTTCGGTCAGGCCATCCTTGGCCAGTGCTTCAATGTGCGCCTCGATGGCATGGGTGCGCTGGGTCAGCCCGCAGTCGTTGGCAATCTGGATGTTCAGGCCCGGGCGGGCATTGAGTTCCAGGATCAGCGGCCCTTTCTCCTGGTCCAGCACCATGTCGACACCGATGTAGCCCAGGCCGCACAGCTCGTAGCAGCCGGCTGCGAGCTTCATGAAGCCATCCCAGTTGGGCAACTGAACGCCGTCCACCGCATTGGTGGTGTCCGGGTGCTTGCTGATGATGTTGTTCAGCCAGGTGCCACGCAGCGTCACGCCGGTTGCCAGGTCGACACCCACGCCGATGGCGCCCTGGTGCAGGTTGGCCTTGCCGCCGGACTGGCGCGTCGGCAGGCGCAGCATGGCCATGACCGGGTAGCCCATCAGCACGATGATGCGGATGTCCGGTACGCCTTCGTAGCTGATGCTCTTGAAGATCTGGTCCGGTGTCACCCGGTATTCGATCAGCGCACGGTCGCGGTGGCCGCCGAGTGAATACAGGCCGGTCAGGATGCTCGAGACCTGATGCTCGATCTCTTCGTGGCTGATGATCTTGCCCGACACCGTGCGGTAACGGTCTTCGAAGCGATCGGCGATCACCAGGATGCCGTCACCGCCGGCGCCTTGCGCCGGCTTGATGACGAAATCACTGCGCCCGCCAATGATCTGGTCGAGCTTTTCGATCTCTTTCTCGGTCTCGATGACGCCGTACATTTCCGGCACATGGATGCCCGCTGCGAGTGCGCGCTCCTTGGTGATGATCTTGTCGTCGACGATCGGGTACAGGTGGCGCTTGTTGTACTTCAGGACATAGTCCGCGTTGCGCCGGTTGATACCCATGATGCCCCGGGCCTCCAGGGCTTTCCAGGTCTTGATCAGTCCGAACATCAGGCATCAGCCTTCTTCAGGAACGCTTTGAAGCGAACGAGCTCGGTCAGGCGGTAGCCGCGGTAGCGGCCCATCGCCAGCATGAAGCCCACCAGGATCAGCAGCACCGCCGGGAAGGTGAAGACGAAGTACACCAGCTCCGGCACCATCATCAACAGGTGCGCCACGGACGCTGCGAACAGGGTGCCGATAGCCACTTTCATGGCATGGCCGCCGCCGCGCTCTTCCCAGGTGATCGACAGGCGTTCGATGGTCATGGTCAGAATCACCATCGGGAACAGCGCCACCGACAGCCCGCGCTCCAGGCCCAGCTTGTGGCTGAACAGGCTGATGGCGGCGATCAGCACCACCACGAAGGTCAGCACCACCGACAGGCGTGGCAGCATCTGCAGCTTGAGGTGTTCAAGGTACGAGCGCAGTGACAGGCCCAGCGCCGTGATCACCGTGAACAGCACGATGCCGAAGCCCAACTGGGTTTCACGGAAGGCCAGGGCAATCAGTACCGGGGTGAAGGTACCCAGGGTCTGCAGGCCGATCAGGTTGCGCAGGACCAGAATCACCAGCACGCCGATCGGGATCATCACCATGATCATGAAGGTCTGCTGGGTCTGCAGCGGCAGGCTGTACAGCGAGTATTCGAGGAAGTCGGCGTCGGTGTTCTCGTCGGTCAGCTTGGCCAGGCGGATGGCGTTCATCTCGCTGTTGTTCATGCTGAAGGTGACGTTGGCTTTCTTGCCGCCATCGACGCTGATCAGGTTGTCGTCACCGGTCCACCACAGCAGGCGGTCGCTGGGCAGGCCCTGCTCGCCGGTGTCCGGGTTGAAGTACAGCCAGTCGTTGCCGTTGAAGCTGCGCAGCCACAGCTCCGGGGTCTGCGGGGTGTCGGCGACCAGGCGGATGGTGTGGACCTTTTCCATCGGCACGTGGGCAATGGACAGCAGCAGGTCGATGACCTGGGCTTTCTTCATGGCCGAGGTGTCGCCGGCCAGCAGCAGCTTGACGTTGTCGTCGTTGAGGTTGTTGACCCGCTTGATGGTCTCGCTGACGAAGGTCTCGACGTCGGCCGAATGCTGGCGGATCGGCGCCATCAGGGCTTCGGCGGCGATTTTCTCGGGGCCTTCGACAGCCAGGCTGTCACGGAAGGTCGGGCCTTTGACGGTGGTCTTCTCGTTGCTGTAGCGCTTGGTCAGCACCAGGCGGTAGTAGAGGGTCTGGTTGCCGCTGGCGCGGCGTGCCGACCAGGTCACCTTGCGGTTGCCGTCGGCACGGTTGACGCTCACCCCGTAGTTGTTGGAGATGAAGCTCTCGTTGAGGCTGACGTAGTCGCGGTTCAGCGGCGGGACGAACATCTGCACCTTGACCGGGTCTTTGGTGCTGGCCACGAACTCGACCTTGGCGTCGATGTTCCACAGATCGTCGGTTTCATCTTCGGTCACCGGGATGCCGAGGAAGAAGATCTGATAAGCCGTGACCGCCACGCCCAGCAACACCAGCACGGTGATCAGGACTTTCAGATGGAGGGTAAGAGAGCGCATCGGGATTACTCTGCTTTGGGAGCGTCGGTGGCACAGGCAGGTTTGCCGGCCGCGTATTTAAGGCTTGGGTCGACCAGCGCGTCGAAGTGCTTGAGCGCCTCGGAGCCGATCAGCAGCGGGAACTGGAACGCGCTGCGGTCGGTGAGGTTGACTTCGATGGTGCGCAGGGCCTGGCCCATGCAGATTTCGAGTTCGATGACCGGGCGCGCGGTATAGGCCTTGCCCGATTCGGCATCGTAGTCGCCTGCCCGTCGCTTGATCTTGCTGACGCGCGCAAGGGGGCGCTCGATCGGATGCGAATGGGCGGCATCGATGGCCAGGTAGAAGCGTACCCAGCTCTCGCCGTTGCGCTTGAAGCGCTTGATGTCGCGGGCGCTGAGCGAGGCGGTCTTGGCGCCGGTGTCGAGCTTGGCGGCCACTTCCAGGTCAAGGTCGCCCAACTGTGCGTATTCGTTGAGACCGTACACGGTCTTGCCCGCCGCTTGGCCGATGGCCGGCAGCAGGGTGAGGCATAGCAGCAATAAAACGGGTGTAAGTCTCATAGTCCTGGCGCGGTACTGTGCAGGGTTCGGGGCAAGGCGACTGGCAACGACTGCGCAAGCTTCCTCGTTCATCTGTCAACAACATGAATAGATGACAGACACGCTATCCATACTCCGTCGGAGGCGCGGCATTCTATCACGCCGACGTCTTGACGCCAGCGCGTCGCGATCTGACAGCGGCCGGACAGGGTTAGTTCGTTCTTAGACGATTGTCGACAATATTGATATTGTCTTTGACTGATAGCGCTTAATTAGCTAATTTCTGGCCATGTGATTATCAGGGTGTCGACAATATGCTGGACCTTTCCACTCCCAGCCCCGCGTTGGCAGACGAAACGGAAACCTTGTCCGAAAACGTCTTTCGGCGAATCCAGGCGGCCATCGTCAAGGGCGAGATCGCCCCGGGCAGCAAGATCTCCGAGCCGGAGCTGGCGCGCACCTACGGCATCAGCCGCGGGCCGCTGCGCGAAGCCATCCACCGGCTCGAAGGCCAGCGCCTGCTGGTGCGCGTGCCGCATGTCGGGGCGCGGGTGGTGTCGCTCAACCACGCCGAGCTGATCGAGCTGTACGAAATCCGCGAATCGCTCGAAGGCATGGCCTGCCGCCTGGCCGCCGAGCGCATGAGCCAGGCCGATATCGACGAGCTGCGCCGGGTGCTCGACACCCATGAACGCGATGCGGCGTTCCAGGCTGGTGTCGGCTACTACCAGCAGGAAGGCGACTACGACTTCCACTACCGGATCATCCAGGGCAGCGGCAACCAGACCCTGGTCAAGATGCTCTGCGGCGAGCTGTACCAACTGGTGCGCATGTACCGCATCCAGTTCTCCGCCACGCCCAATCGGCCGCGCCAGGCGTTTGCCGAGCACCACCGGATCCTCGATGCCATCGCCGACCGTGACGGTGAACTGGCCGAACTCCTGATGCGCCGCCACATCGGCGCGTCCAAACGCAACATCGAGCGTCACTACCTGGACGCCAACGACAACAGCCCACGAGGTGATTCATGACTGTGAAGAGCACGCCCGGCCAACGTTTCCGCGACGCGGTTGCCGCCGAACACCCCTTGCAGGTGGTCGGCGCGATCAACGCCAACCATGCCCTGCTGGCCAAACGCGCCGGTTTCAAGGCCATCTACCTGTCCGGTGGCGGTGTTGCTGCCGGCTCGCTCGGCCTGCCGGACCTGGGTATCAGTGGCCTGGACGATGTGCTCACCGACGTGCGCCGCATCACCGATGTCTGCGACCTGCCGCTGCTGGTGGATGTCGATACCGGTTTTGGCGCCTCGGCGTTCAACGTGGCACGTACGGTGCGATCGATGTGCAAGTTCGGCGCTGCCGCCATCCATATCGAGGACCAGGTGGGTGCCAAGCGCTGCGGCCATCGCCCGAACAAGGAAATCGTCACCCAGCAGGAGATGGTCGACCGGATCAAGGCCGCCGTCGATGCGCGTACCGATGACAGTTTCGTGATCATGGCGCGTACCGACGCCCTGGCCGTTGAAGGCCTGAATGCTGCCCTGGACCGCGCCGCTGCCTGCGTCGAGGCGGGCGCCGACATGATCTTCCCGGAGGCCATCACCGAGCTTTCGATGTACAAGACCTTCGCTGACCGCGTGAAGGCGCCGATCCTGGCCAATATCACCGAATTCGGTGCCACGCCGCTGTACACCACCGAAGAGCTGGCGTCGGTCGACGTGTCGCTGGTGCTGTACCCGCTGTCGGCCTTCCGGGCCATGAACAAGGCGGCCGAAAATGTGTACACCGCGCTGCGTCGCGACGGCACCCAGAAGAACGTGATCGATACCATGCAAACCCGCATGGAGCTCTATGACGCCATTGGTTATCACGCCTTCGAGCAGAGCCTCGATGCGTTGTTTGCGCAGAAGAAAGGATAAGTGATGGTGCTGGCCCCCTTTGGCAGCGGGTTTAGCCGCGAACAGGCCGGCACAGGCACGCCGAATTAGCCAGAAAGCAATCCATAACAAATTCAAGAAAGGAGAAACACCATGGCCGAAGCAAAAGTACTCAGTGGCGCAGGCCTGCGTGGCCAGGTGGCCGGCCAGACCGCGCTGTCGACCGTCGGGCAGGCCGGTGCCGGCCTGACTTACCGCGGCTACGATGTCCGTGACCTGGCGGCTGGGGCGGAGTTCGAGGAAGTGGCCTATCTGCTGTTGTACGGCGAACTGCCAAGCAGCGCCGAGCTGGCCGAGTACAAGCACAAGCTCAAGGGCCTGCGTGACCTGCCGCAAGCCCTCAAGGAAGTGCTCGAGCGCATCCCGCGCGACGCCCATCCGATGGACGTGATGCGCACCGGCTGTTCGCTGCTGGGTACCCTGGAGCCGGAACTGACCTTCGACGCCCAGCACGACAAGACCGACCGCCTGCTGGCGCTGTTCCCGGCGGTCATGTGCTATTGGTACCGCTTCACCCACCATGGCGTGCGCATCGATTGCACCAGCGATGAAGACACCCTGGGCGGGCATTTCCTGCACCTGCTGCACGGCAAGAAGCCCAGCGAATTGCACGTCAAAGTGATGAACGTGTCGCTGATCCTCTACGCCGAGCACGAGTTCAACGCATCGACCTTCACCGCGCGCGTGTGCGCTTCGACCCTGTCCGACCTGTACTCCTGCATCACCGCTGCCATTGGCTCGCTGCGCGGCCCACTGCATGGCGGTGCCAACGAAGCGGCGATGGAGCTGATCGAGCGCTTCCAGAGCCCGCAGGACGCGACGGCCGAACTGCTGAGGATGCTGGAGCGCAAGGACAAGATCATGGGCTTCGGCCATGCCATCTACAAAGAGTCCGACCCGCGCAACGAGGTGATCAAGGGCTGGTCGAAGCAGCTGGCCGACGAGGTCGGCGACAAGGTGCTGTACCCGGTTTCCGAAGCCATCGACAGGACCATGTGGGAGCAGAAACGCCTGTTCCCCAATGCTGACTTCTACCACGCGTCGGCGTACCACTTCATGGGCATCCCGACCAAGCTGTTTACCCCGATCTTCGTTTGCTCGCGCCTGACCGGCTGGGCGGCGCATGTTTTCGAACAGCGTGCCAACAACCGCATCATCCGCCCGAGCGCCGAGTATGTCGGCGTCGAACAGCGCCAGTTCGTGCCGATCGAACAGCGTTGAGTTGAAGGCCGTTGCGGGCTGTAACGCAGCCCCGACGGCCAGACCTACCGACTACCGTGACCGAGCCTGATAACTATATGAACACCGCATACCGCAAGAATCTGCCGGGCACCGACCTGGACTACTTCGATGCCCGCGCGGCGGTCGAGGCGATCAAGCCCGGCGCCTACGACGGCCTGCCGTACACCTCCCGCGTGCTCGCCGAAAACCTGGTGCGCCGCTGCGACCCGAGCACCCTCGACGCCTCCCTGGCTCAGTTGATCGAGCGCAAGCGCGATCTCGACTTCCCCTGGTTCCCGGCCCGTGTGGTGTGCCACGACATCCTCGGCCAGACTGCCCTGGTCGACCTGGCCGGCCTGCGTGACGCCATTGCCGACAAGGGCGGTGACCCGGCTCAGGTCAACCCGGTGGTGCCGGTGCAACTGATCGTCGACCATTCCCTGGCCGTCGAGTGTGGTGGTTTCGACCCGCAGGCGTTCGAGAAAAACCGCGCCATCGAAGACCGCCGCAACGAAGACCGTTTCCATTTCATCAACTGGACCAAGAAGGCGTTCAAGAACGTCGATGTGATCCAGCCGGGCAACGGCATCATGCACCAGATCAACCTGGAGAAGATGTCGCCGGTCATCCACAGCGACCGCGGCGTGGCCTACCCGGACACCTGTGTCGGCACCGACAGCCACACCCCGCATGTCGACGCCCTGGGCGTGATCGCCATCGGTGTCGGCGGCCTGGAAGCCGAGAACGTGATGCTCGGCCGTGCCTCGTGGATGCGCCTGCCGGAAATCGTCGGCGTCGAGCTGACCGGCAAGCTGGCGCCGAACATCACCGCCACCGATCTGGTGCTGGCCCTGACCGAATTCCTGCGTAAACAGAAAGTCGTCGGTGCCTATCTGGAATTCCACGGCGAGGGCGCCCGCGCCCTGACCCTGGGCGACCGTGCGACCATCTCCAACATGGCCCCGGAATATGGCGCCACTGCAGCGATGTTCGCCATCGACCAGCAGACCATCGACTACCTGAAGCTGACCGGCCGCGAGGATCAGCAGGTCAAGCTGGTAGAAACCTACGCCAAGACCGCCGGCCTATGGGCCGACAGCCTGGGCGGCGCCGTCTACGAGCGCACCCTGAGCTTCGACCTGTCGAGCGTGGTGCGCAATATGGCCGGCCCATCCAACCCGCACGCCCGCGTTGCCACCAGCGAGCTGGCGGCCAAGGGCATCGCCGGGGCCTGGGAGGAAGTGCCCGGGCAAATGCCGGACGGCGCGGTCATCATCGCCGCCATCACCAGTTGCACCAACACCAGCAACCCGCGCAACGTGATAGCCGCAGGCCTTCTGGCACGCAATGCCAACAAGCTCGGCCTGGCGCGCAAACCTTGGGTCAAGTCTTCGCTGGCGCCAGGCTCCAAGGCGGTGCAGCTGTATCTGGAAGAAGCGGGGCTGGAGAAAGAGCTGGAGCAGATGGGCTTTGGCATCGTCGCTTTCGCCTGCACCACCTGCAACGGCATGTCCGGTGCATTGGACCCGGTGATTCAGCAGGAGATCGTCGACCGCGACCTGTATGCCACTGCCGTGCTGTCGGGCAACCGCAACTTCGACGGGCGCATCCACCCTTACGCCAAGCAGGCCTTCCTGGCCTCGCCACCGCTCGTGGTGGCCTATGCCATCGCCGGTACTATCCGCTTCGACATCGAAAAAGACGTGCTGGGGGTGGTCGACGGCCAGGAAATCCGCCTCAAGGATATCTGGCCGAGCGATGAAGAGATCGATGCCGTGGTGCGTGCGGCGGTCAAGCCGGAGCAGTTCCGCAAGGTCTACATCCCGATGTTCGCCATCGAGGAGGACCGCGGGCCGAAGGTTGCGCCGCTGTATGAGTGGCGCCCGATGAGCACCTACATCCGCCGTCCGCCGTACTGGGAAGGTGCCCTGGCCGGTGAGCGCAGCCTGCGTGGCATGCGCCCGTTGGCGGTGCTGCCGGACAACATCACCACCGATCACTTGTCGCCGTCCAACGCCATCATGCTGGACAGTGCGGCGGGTGAATACCTGGCGAAGATGGGCCTGCCGGAAGAGGACTTCAACTCCTACGCCACTCACCGTGGCGACCACCTGACTGCGCAGCGCGCCACCTTCGCCAACCCCAAGCTGTTCAACGAAATGGTGCGCAAGGAAGATGGCAGTGTGAAGCAGGGCTCGCTGACGCGTCTGGAGCCAGAAGGCAAGGTGACCCGCATGTGGGAGGCGATCGAAACCTACATGGAGCGCAAGCAGCCGCTGATCATTGTTGCCGGTGCCGACTACGGCCAGGGCTCGTCGCGTGACTGGGCAGCCAAGGGCGTGCGCCTGGCCGGTGTCGAGGCGATCGTCGCCGAAGGCTTCGAACGGATCCACCGTACCAACCTGGTGGGCATGGGCGTGCTGCCGCTGGAGTTCAAGCCGGGGACCGACCGCAATACCTTGGCGCTCGATGGCAGCGAGACCTACGATGTGCTGGGTCAGCGCACGCCACGCGCGACCCTGACCCTGGTGGTGACGCGTCGCAGCGGTGAGCGGGTCGAGGTGCCGGTGACTTGCCGCCTGGATACTGCCGAGGAAGTGTCGATCTACGAGGCGGGTGGGGTGCTGCAGCGCTTTGCCCAGGACTTCCTCGAAGCCTCCGCTTGACGGCTGGGGCCGCGCAGCGGCCCCAAGGGTTATTGCATTTTCAGACAGGACGGCACAGCAATGGCACATGCAGCACAAATCAAGATCCCCGCCACCTACATCCGTGGCGGTACCAGCAAGGGCGTATTCTTCCGCCTGCAAGACCTGCCCGAACAGGCGCAGGTCCCGGGCCCAGCCCGGGATGCGCTGCTGTTGCGGGTCATTGGCAGCCCGGACCCCTACGGCAAGCAGATCGACGGCATGGGCGGCGCCACTTCGAGCACCAGCAAGACGGTGATTCTTTCGCGCAGCATCAAGCCCGAGCACGATGTCGACTACCTGTTCGGCCAGGTTAGCATCGACAAGGCTTTCGTCGACTGGAGCGGTAACTGCGGCAACCTGTCTGCCGCTGTCGGCTCGTTCGCCATCAGCAGCGGCCTGGTGGATCCGTCGCGCCTGCCGCGCAACGGCATGGCCACCGTGCGGATCTGGCAGGCCAACATCGGCAAGACCATCGTCGCCCAGGTACCGATCACCGAAGGTGAAGTTCAGGAAACGGGCGATTTCGAGCTCGATGGCGTGACCTTTCCGGCCGCCGAGGTGCAGTTGGAGTTCCTCGACCCGGCTGCCGATGAAGACGGCGACGGGGGCTCGATGTTCCCCACCGGCAACCTGGTGGACGACTTGGAAGTGCCCGGTGTGGGTACCTTCAAGGCGACCCTGATCAATGCAGGGATCCCGACCATCTTCATCAATGCGGGCGATATCGGCTACACCGGTACCGAGCTGCAGGACGCGATCAACGGCGACCCGCAAGCGCTGCTGCGGTTCGAGACCCTTCGCGCCTATGGCGCCGTGCGCATGGGCCTGATCGAGCATGTCGACCAGGCGGCCGGGCGTCAGCACACACCGAAAGTGGCCTTCGTCGCCCCGCCGACCACCTACACTGCGTCGAGTGGCAAGGTTGTCGCGGCGGCTGACATCGACCTGCTGGTGCGTGCGTTGTCCATGGGCAAGCTGCACCACGCAATGATGGGCACTGCCGCAGTGGCCATCGGTACCGCTGCTGCCATTCCGGGCACGCTGGTCAACCTCGCCGCAGGCGGGGGTGAGCGCAGTGCCGTGCGTTTCGGCCACCCCTCGGGCACCTTGCGGGTGGGCGCCGAAGCGCGTCAGGTGAAGGGCGAGTGGACGGTGACCAAGGCAATCATGAGCCGCAGTGCTCGCGTGCTGATGGAAGGCTGGGTGAGGGTGCCCGGCGATAGCTTCTGATGCACCATTGGCGCTCGGCTTCGAGCGGGGCTGCACAGCAGCCTCAGTACTTCTGAAGGGAGCAGATGATGAGCGCCAACGTAGACCTCAACGAGCGCCCGGACTACGACCGGGTGCTGCAAACCCTCGCCGACTATGTCCTGACCTACCGGGTCGAATCCCCCGAGGCGCTGGACACCGCGCGCAACTGCCTGATGGATACCCTGGGCTGCGGCCTGCTGGCCCTGCGCTTTCCTGAATGTACCAAGCACCTTGGCCCGCTGGTGGAAGGCACCGTGGTACCTAACGGCGCCCGTGTGCCCGGCACCGCGTATCGGCTGGACCCAGTCAAGGCCGCCTGGGATATCGGCTGCATCGTGCGCTGGCTGGACTACAACGACACCTGGCTGGCCGCCGAGTGGGCGCACCCCTCGGACAACCTTGGCGGCATCCTGGCCGTGGCCGATCACCTGTCGCAAAAACACGTGGCAAAGGGTGAAAGCCCACTGCTCATGCGCGAAGTGCTCGAAGCCATGGTCATGGCTCACGAGATCCAGGGTGTGCTGGCGCTGGAAAACTCCTTCAACCGCGTTGGCCTGGACCACGTGATACTGGTCAAGGTGGCCTCCACGGCCGTGTGCGCAAAGCTGATGGGCGCCACCCGCGAGCAATTGCTCTCGGCGTTGTCCCATGCCTTCGTCGATGGCCAGGCCCTGCGTACCTACCGCCATGCGCCCAACGCCGGTTCGCGCAAGTCCTGGGCGGCGGGCGATGCATCCAGCCGTGGGGTGCGCCTGGCCGATATCGCGCTACGTGGCGAGATGGGCGTGCCGGGTGTGCTGACTGCGCCGCAATGGGGCTTTTACGACGTGTCGTTCAGCCATACCAACAAGGACCTGGCGCTTAAGCCCAGCGCCCAGCAGGAGCTGCGCGTGCCGCAGCCGCTGGCCAGCTATGTGATGGAGAACGTGCTGTTCAAGGTCAGTTTCCCGGCCGAGTTCCACGCGCAGACCGCCTGTGAGGCGGCGGTGAGCCTGCACCCGCAGGTGCGTAATCGCCTGCATGAGGTAGACCGCATCGTCATCACCACCCAGGAATCGGCGATTCGCATCATCTCCAAGGGTGGCCCGCTGGCCAATGCCGCCGACCGCGACCACTGCCTGCAGTACATGGTGGCAGTGCCGCTGATTTTCGGCCAGCTGGTGGCTGAGCATTACGAGGATGCCTTTCACGCTGCCCATCCGAGCATCGACCGCCTGCGCGAGAAGATGGAGGTGGTCGAGGACCCGCGCTTCACGCGTGAATACCTGGAAGCTGACAAGCGCTCCATCGCCAACGCCCTGCAGGTGTTCTTCAAGGATGGCAGCAGCACCGAGCAGGTGGTGGTCGAGTACCCGGTCGGGCATCGGCGCAGGCGCGGGGAGGGCATACCCTTGCTGGAGGCGAAGTTCAGGGAAAACCTGGCGACGCGGTTTGCGCGGCAGCGTTGTGAGGCGATTTTCGAGCTGTGCGAGGACCAGCAGAAGCTGGAATCGACGGCGGTGCACAGGTTTGTCGACCTGTTCGTGATCTGAGGTTGCCTTTGCGGGCCTCTTCGCGGGGCAAGCCCGCTCCCACTGGTAGGGTGTCGCCCCTGAGGGCCGAGCGCCCAATAAAAAACCCCGGCATTTCTGCCGGGGTTTTTGTTACTGCTTACCGCTGATTACGCCTGAACCACCGGGATCTTGGCGTTGGCCGCAGCCTCGCGGAACTCGGCGATCTGGTCGAAGCTCAGGTAGCGGTAGACGTCGGCAGCCATGCTGTCGATGTCTTTGGCGTACTGCATGTACTCTTCGACGGTCGGCAGTTTGCCGATGATCGAAGCGACAGCAGCCAGCTCGGCCGATGCCAGGTACACGTTGGTCGCGTCGCCCAGACGGTTCGGGAAGTTACGGGTCGAGGTGGAGACCACGGTCGAACCGGTCTGCACGCGCGCCTGGTTACCCATGCACAGCGAGCAGCCTGGCATTTCCATGCGCGCACCGGCCTTGCCGTAGATGCCGTAGTAGCCTTCTTCGGTCAGCTGATGAGCGTCCATCTTGGTTGGCGGAGCCAGCCACAGACGGGTAGGGATGCCACCCTTGACCTTCTCCAGCAACTTGCCGGCAGCGCGGAAGTGGCCGATGTTGGTCATGCACGAACCGATGAACACTTCGTCGATCTTCTCGCCCTGTACCGAAGACAGCAGGCGGGCATCGTCCGGGTCGTTCGGCGCGCAGAGCACAGGCTCCTTGACGTCGGCCAGGTCGATTTCGATGATTTCGGCGTACTCGGCATCGGCGTCGGCCGACAGCAGCTCAGGGTTGGCCAGCCAGGCTTCCATGGCCTGGGCGCGACGCTCCAGGGTACGTGGGTCGCCGTAGCCTTCGCCGATCATCCAGCGCAGCAGGGTGATGTTGGACTTCAGGTACTCGGCGATGGCCTTTTCCGGCAGCTTGATGGTGCAGCCGGCAGCGGAACGCTCGGCCGAGGCGTCGGACAGTTCGAACGCTTGCTCGACGGTCAGCTCGTCCAGGCCTTCGATCTCCAGGATGCGGCCGGAGAAGGCGTTTTTCTTGCCCTTCTTCTCGACGGTCAGCAGGCCGTTCTGGATGGCGTAGTAAGGGATGGCATGCACCAGGTCACGCAGGGTGATGCCGGGTTGCAGTTTGCCCTTGAAGCGCACCAGGATCGACTCTGGCATGTCCAGCGGCATGACGCCGGTGGCGGCGGCGAAGGCCACCAGGCCGGAGCCGGCCGGGAACGAGATGCCGATCGGGAAGCGGGTGTGCGAGTCGCCACCGGTGCCGACGGTGTCAGGCATCAGCATGCGGTTCAGCCAGCTGTGGATGATGCCGTCGCCTGGGCGCAGCGACACGCCGCCACGGGTGCGGATGAAGTCTGGTAGGGTGTGGTGGGTGGTGACGTCGATCGGCTTGGGGTAAGCCGCGGTGTGGCAGAACGACTGCATCACCAGGTCAGCGGAGAAGCCCAGGCACGCCAGGTCTTTCAGCTCGTCGCGGGTCATCGGGCCAGTGGTGTCCTGGGAGCCGACGGTGGTCATCTTCGGCTCGCAGTAGGCACCTGGGCGCACGCCTTGGCCTTCTGGCAGGCCGCACGCGCGGCCAACCATTTTCTGCGCCAGGGTGAAGCCCTTGTCGGATTCGGCAGGCTGCTCTGGTTTCTTGAACAGGTCGGACGCACCCAGGCCCAGTTCGGCGCGGGCTTTTTCGGTCAGGCCACGGCCAACGATCAGCGGGATACGGCCGCCAGCGCGGACTTCGTCCAGCAGTACTTCGGTTTTCAGGGCGAAGTTGGTGACCAGTTCGTCGCTGTCGTGACGGCGCACTTCACCTTTGTACGGGTACACGTCGATGACGTCGCCCATGCCCAGGTTGGTGCAGTCGAACTCGATCGGCAGGGCGCCGGCGTCTTCCATGGTGTTGTAGAAGATCGGGGCGATCTTGGTGCCGAAGCAGAAACCACCAGCGCGCTTGTTCGGCACGTATGGGATGTCGTCGCCGAAGAACCACAGCACCGAGTTGGTGGCGGACTTACGCGAAGAACCGGTACCGACGACGTCACCGACGTAGGCGACCGGGAAGCCTTTGGCCTTGACCGCTTCGATCTGCTCCAGCGGGCCGACCGAACCTGGCTGCTGCGGTTCGATACCGTCGCGGGCCATTTTCAGCATGGCCAGGGCGTGCAGCGGGATGTCAGGGCGCGACCAGGCATCCGGGGCAGGGGACAGGTCGTCGGTGTTGGTTTCGCCAGGCACCTTGAACACGGTCAGGGTGTACTTGTCGGCGATGGCCGGGCGCGTGGTGAACCACTCGCCGGCAGCCCAGGACTCCAGCACGGCCTTGGCGTGGGCGTTGCCCGACTTGGCTTTTTCGGCCACGTCGTGGAAGGCATCGAACATCAGCAGGGTGTGCTTGAGCTGTTCGGCCGCGACGGCGCCCAGTTCGGCGTCATCCAGCAGCGCGACCAGCGTTTCGATGTTGTAGCCGCCCTGCATGGTGCCCAGCAGCTCGGTGGCGTGCTTGCGGTCGATCAGTGGCGACTTGGCTTCGCCCTTGGCTACGGCGGAGAGGAAAGCGGCCTTGACGTAGGCAGCTTCGTCGACCCCTGGCGGTACGCGGTTGGTGATCAGGTCTACGAGGAAGGCTTCTTCGCCGGCCGGCGGGTTTTTCAGCAGCTCGACCAGGCCTGCAGTTTGTTCGGCGTTCAGCGGCTGGGGCACGATACCCAGGGCGGCACGCTCTTCGATGTGTTTGCGGTAGGCTTCAAGCACAGTTATTACCCTCATCAGTGGTCCCTAAAGGGAGTCCGGGACGCTCATCCAGCATTCCATGCACCCATGCGCAATCACGGCTTCTTGGGCCGCCCAGCCAGGGTCGCAGAGAATCCTTACAGAAGCTGCTTTCAAAGTTTTACGCCTGCAGAACGGGGAGCTGATGAGGGCTGGCGCGGGCATGCGAGGGTGCATGGCCCGGGCCAACGCCGTTCTACCGGATTAACTGTGCTCGTGACGCTTTGAAAACAGCTTCCAACGGACATTGTTGCCTTGAAAAGGCGGGATGATTCTACGGCAAAAAAAGCCCGAAGGTAAGGCGGCGAACATGACTTTAACGAGTGACCCCGGTTAGACAAAGGGCTAACATGGGCCCGTATTCCTCCGCAAAGCCGTTGTTTTTCATGTCCAACAAGTCCATCAAGACCCCTTGCGTCGGCCTGTGCTCCACGGTGTACGGAGACACGGTATGCCGTGGCTGCAAGCGTTTTCACCATGAAGTGATCAACTGGAACGGCTACGACGACGCGCAGAAGCGCGCCGTGTGGTTGCGCCTGGAGCAGTTGCTGGTGCAAGTGATGATGGCCAAGCTGGAAGTCTTCGACAAAAGCCTGCTGCGCCAGCAACTGGAGCAGCGTGCCATCCGTTTTGTCGAACATCAGTCGGAATACTGCTGGGCTTACCAGCTGATCGCCCGTGGGGCGCGGATGATCCGTGACCTGGAAGCCTATGGCATGGTGCTGTTGCCCGAGTTCCGTGACTGGGAATTGCCGCAGCTGCGCGATGCCATCGATCGCGAATTCTTCTTGTTGTCCGAGGCGCATTACCAGCGCTACATCGTGCCGGCCTTTCTCCAGCAGGGGCTGGGGTGAGCTGATTCCTCCTGCCTGGCACACCGGTGGTTGCCTAACGTAAGGGCCTTGTGACCTGACGAGAAGGAACACCGGCATGAGCGAATACGTTTACAACTCCCGTTATACCTTCCTGGCCCGTTGTTGGTGGCAAAGCTCGGCTGTGCGCATCGAGCCTGAGTCATGGGCCGATTCGAAAAGGCATCTGTCGACAGTCTGGGTCGAATCGGGCAGCGGGGGTGCCCGCGGCCATTGGGATCGGTATCTGCAGGCCGAGCCCGACGGCGTGCTGGAAAAAAACCTCAATCCATCGGATTACCAGTCCGCGACCCAGCAGTACTACGAGCTGTTCTGGTTTGGCGCTTACGCCAAGGGCAGCTACGCGCATGACAAGCCGCTCTATTACGAGATAAGGCCAGCCGACCGGGTATGGGCGGTATCCAGGTGGGTACTGGACCACAGTGACAACTTCTTGTCGGGCTACGTGGGCGCTTGGCCTGCCAGTGAACCAAAGGGCGCCGACCGCAAACCCGATGGGGCCCGTCTGTGGAGGATCGATGGCCTGGCCCGCGAAGGGCTGAAACAAGGCGATCGGCACTGCAACCTGCAGTTGTTGGCGCCGGGAGGAAGCAAGGTTTGTCGCTATCAGAGGGCGGGCGGCCGGTTTTTCAATACCCGTGAGGGTGAGGCGGGGTTCATTGCCCTGGAGATCCTGAGCATTCCGCATCAATTCGGCGAGCTCTGAGGGGGCTGCCGCCGTTCATCCCTGCCACAGTCGGCAGCGGATGAAGGGTGGCAGTGGCAAGCTCAATCGCCGCTGTATTCACAGCCGCTGGTGCAGGTTTCGTGAATGCGTACCTTGGACAGCTCCGGCAGCAGCGGCTTGACCTGCTCCCAGATCCACTTGGCGATGACTTCGCTGGTGGGGTTTTCCAGGCCTGGGATGTCGTTCAGGTAGTTGTGGTCGAGCTGCTCATAGAGCGGCTTGAAGATCGCCTTGATTTCGGAGAAGTCACGGATCCAACCGGTGTGCGGGTCGAGCGGGCCGGTGAGGTGAAGCGCGACCTTGAACGAGTGACCATGCAGACGACCGCACTTGTGCCCGGCGGGCACGTGGGGCAGACGGTGGGCGGATTCGAAGGTGAATTCCTTGAAGATTTCCACGTTGTAGAGACTCTTGAAAAAAATACTGGGGCAGATTCTACCAGCATGCCAGATGCAAGGGGTGCGGGCGTTCGTGCAACTGCCCGGTGGCGCACGGTCAGCCAACCGCTTGGTTGACTGGCGTTTCGTGGCGAGGGACGTCTTCCAACTGCTTGCAAAGCCCCAGCAGCACTACGTTGCCGACTGTATCTCCACAGACGGAAGATCATCATGAACAGTTATGTATTCAATGCCGAGAAAAGTTTCATCGCTGCCTGCTTCTGGCAGGACGTGCTCCCGACTACCGCAAGCGATGAGTCCCCCAGTTGCAGAGGGTAGGCGACACCCGTACCGGCGTGGCAGCGCCCTAACATTCAGCAACGCGCTACTCCCACCTTCATGGGGCTCCGGCTTGCGCTATCATGCGGCCAGTTTTTTCAGCTTGGCTTAAGGAGCTTTGAGTAATCTTAACTCCGTAGACAACTTGAACATCTCGATGGAGAGAACCTCATGAAGACTTTGACTGCCCTGTTCGCTGCCGCTGCTCTGGCTGTTGGTACCAACGTCGCCCTGGCCGATGTACCGGCTCACGAAATCAGCGGCCTTGAAAAAGCCGGTACCGTCCAGTCCCTGCAGAAGCTGGCCGAAACGGCCAAGGCAAAACACCCGGGCTCGACCATCACCGATTCGGAGCTCGAGAACGAGTACGGCCGTTACATCCTCAAGGTAGAACTGCGTGATGCGCAAAACGTCGAATGGGACGTCGATCTGGACGCCAAGACTGGTGAAGTACTCAAGGACAAACAGGACACCTGATGAAAGCGCTACCGCGCAAGGCTCGCTACCTGGCCCTCGCGCTGATGGCTGTCTGTTCGCTGGCGGTTGCCCGTGACCTCGATCAGGATGAAGCCCTTGAGCTGCGGCAAAAGGGCGTCATCCTGCCGCTTGAGCAATTGCTTGACTCAGCCCTGGGGCGTTACCCCGGGGCGCGTCTGCTGGAGGCAGAGCTGGAAGAAAAACACGGACGCTACGAATACGAGGTCGAGCTGTTGACCCCTGCCGGGGTGGTGCGCGAAATCAAGCTGGATGCCCGCAGCGGCGTGCTGCTCAAAGACGAGGAAGACGACTGAATGCGCCTGTTGCTTGTCGAGGACAATGTGCCGCTGGCCGATGAACTGATCGCCGGCCTGCAACGCCACGGCTATGCCGTGGACTGGCTGGCCGACGGCCGTGATGCGGTGTACCAGGGCCAGAGCGAACCCTACGACCTGATTGTCCTCGACCTCGGCCTGCCGGGCTTGCCGGGGCTCGATGTGCTGGCCCAGTGGCGCGCCGGCGGCCTGGCCACGCCGGTACTGGTGTTGACCGCGCGCGGCTCCTGGGCCGAACGTATCGAGGGCCTGAAGGCTGGGGCCGACGATTACATGAGCAAACCCTTCCACCCGGAAGAGTTGCAGTTGCGCATCCAGGCGTTGCTGCGCCGTGCCCGCGGCCTGGCCAATCAGCCCACCTTGGAAGCTGCCGGCTTGCACCTGGATGAAAGCCGACAGTGCGTGAGCCGTGATGGGGTCGATATTCAGCTGACCGCCGCCGAGTTTCGGCTGCTGCGCTATTTCATGCTGCATCCGCAGCAGATCCTTTCCAAAAGCCACCTGGCCGAACACCTTTACGATGGCGAGACCGAGCGCGACTCCAATGTGCTTGAAGTGCACGTCAATCACCTGCGTCGCAAGTTGGGCCGCAGTGTGATCGAAACCCGTCGCGGTCAAGGCTACATCTACGCCGGGAACGTCGCGTGAAGTCGATCCAGGCGCGCCTGAGCCTGGGGCTGGTGGCGGTGCTGGTGGTGGTTGGCGTGGTGCTGGCGCAGCTCACCCTGTGGTTGTTCGAGGCGGGCCTGCAGCGCTACCTGGAAAACGGCCTGCGCAAGGAAAGCGAGAACCTGCTGGTGGCACTGGTGCGTGGCCCTTCAGGGTTGCAGCTGGATGAGCGGCGTATTTCCGGCGCTTACCAGCGGCCGTTTTCCGGTTATTACTTTCGCATCGACTTTGACCAAGGTACCTGGCGTTCGCGCTCGCTGTGGGACCTGGACATGCCCAGGCCTGCTGCGCCCGGCCTTTCCGATAGCCACGAGCTAGGCCCTGAAGGCCAGCAATTGCTGGCGCTGCGCGCTGACTATCGACGCCTTGGCCAGGACATCTCAATCAGTGTGGCGCAGGATTACTCACCGGTGCGCGAAGGCTTCCGGCGCATGCAGCAGATCGGCCTGGGCATGGGGCTGGTGGCCTTGATACTGGTACTGGTACTGCAGCGCATCACGGTGAAGCGCTCGTTGCGCCCACTGGAGCGAGCCCGTCAGCAGATCGCCCAGTTGCAACAGGGCAAGCGCTCCCAGCTGGATGCCGAAGTACCTGTGGAACTGGCACCGTTGGTGGGGCAGATCAACCATTTGCTGAGCCACACCGAAGACAGCCTGCGCCGCTCGCGCAATGCCCTGGGCAACCTGGGCCATGCGCTGAAGACGCCGTTGGCGGTGCTGCTGAGCCTGGCGTCCAGCGAGCGCTTGCAGGGGCTGCCCGACGTGCGTGAGCAGATGCGCGCACAGCTTGAGCAGATTCAGCAGCGCCTGGCGCGCGAACTCAACCGGGCTCGCCTGGCGGGCGATGCCTTGCCGGGTGCCCAGTTCGACTGCGATGCCGAATTGCCAGGGCTGTTGGGCACGTTGGGGATGATCCACGGTGAAGGCCTGGTGCTTGAGCGGGACGTACCGCCTGGGCTGTTGCTGCCCTGGGATCGCGAAGACGTGCTGGAGCTGCTGGGTAATCTGCTGGACAACGCCTGCAAGTGGGCCGACAGCGAGGTGCGCCTGGGCATCGCGCCGAGTGAAGGGGGTTACCAGCTGTGGGTTGACGATGACGGCCCGGGCATTCCTGAAGCCCAGCGGCTGCAGGTGCTGGAGCGCGGTTCGCGGCTGGATGAACAGGTCGATGGGCATGGTCTGGGGCTGGGCATCGTGCGCGATATCGTCGAAGCCTGGGGCGGGCGCCTGGTACTGCTCGAAAGCCCTTTGGGCGGGTTGCGGGTGAATATCGAGTTGCCGCGCCGGGCTCGATAACGCCGGGGCCAGCCAGATCACCACTGCAAAAATATTGCAGTACAGCCGCATTTTTTTGAATTGGCCCTTGTAAGCCCCGCCCGGCACAATCCCCTCACGAAACTTCCCAGTTTCCATCTCTCCACGGACGGAGCCCCTTGCGCTATTGCTTTGGCAATACAGGGCCCAGGCCAGCTCGGCTGGGCTTTCTTTTTCACCAGAAAAACTACGATCCCGATTATTCCAATGCCTGCCTCGCGTTCCGAAAGTCGTCTGCAGCGGCTGTTGCCTGCGCCCCTCAATACATCTCCTAAAGAATGGCTGCGTGCTGGAGCCGGTGCACTGCTCGGCCTGTTCTTCGCCGGCTGGCTGACCAGCCTGGCCTACGGCCCTGGCATCGCCTTGCACCTTCTAGGCCCCCTGGCTGCCTCGGCAGTGCTGGTATTTGCCGTGCATTCCGGCCCTTTGGCCCAGCCTTGGCCAGTGCTGGGCAGTTACGCCCTGGCGGGCGCTGTCGGCCTGGCCATGCGCCAGGGCTTCGGGCCTGAGCTGTGGGTGGCTGCCGCAGCCCTGGCGATCTCGGTGCTGCTGATGTGCCTGCTGCGCTGCCTGCACCCGCCGGGCGGTGGGGTGGCGGTGAGTGCAGTGCTGGCCGATTCGGGGCTTACGGCCCTGGGTGACCATCTGCTGGAGCCGGTGCTGCTCAATGCGCTGATCCTGGTGACGGTGGCGGTGCTCTACAACCGTTTGACCGGCGTGCGCTACCCCAAGGGCAATGCCCCGCGCAAAGAGCTGCATCACACCCATGACCCGCTGCCCAATGAGCGCGTCGGGGTCAGCGGCGCCGACCTGGACCAGGCGCTTGAAGAGTTGGGCGAGTTCGTCGATGTCACCCGCGACGAGCTGGAACGCATCATCCTTGCCACCGAGCAGCATGCCCTGCAACGCAGCCTTGGCGGTATTACTGCGGCATCGGTGATGTCCCGGGATGTGCAGTTCGCGTCGCCTGACACCACCCTGGAGCAGGCGTGGAAGATGCTGGCCAGTCACCACCTGAAAACCCTGCCGGTACTGCAGCATGGCAAGTTGGTGGGCATCGTCAGCCTCAGCGACCTGGTCGGGCCTGCCATGCAGCGGGGACAGTTCCGATGGCGCGGCCTGTTCGGGCGCAAGGCGGTGCGCATGGCGCAGGTGATGAGCCGGCGGGTGATCAGTGTCAGCAGCCAGCACCCGCTGGAGCGCCTGTTGCCCTTGCTGTGTGAACAAGGGCTGCACTGCTTGCCGGTAATCGACGCTGGCCAATTGGTCGGGGTGGTCACCCAGACCGACCTGATCGCCGGCCTCAAACGCCAGTTGCTCAGCGCCGCGGGCAATGCTTCAGATCACCGGGTCCCAGCGCTGTGACCAGTCGCTGACGCCGGCGGCCACGAGCCGGCGCAGTATCGCGAATGCCTGTTGCAGGGCCTCGCTGTCGCGCTTGCGCGGGTACACCAGAAATGTCGGGTAGGTGAATTCTGGTGCCTGGGGTACCCGCTCGAACACCCCGCTGTCCAGATAGGCCTGCACTACGCGGGTACGGAAGTAGCCGCTGCCGCCCTGGTCGAGGATGAACTGCAGAGCCAGGGGCCCGAGGTTGAAGCTCAGTGCCGGGCGCGCGCAGTCGGGCAGGGCGGCGTCGTGCTGGCGGCGGAATGCCTCCCCCCAGTCGATGTAGATGTACGGGTCTGGCTGGTCGACCCGGCGCACGCGGATCAACTTCTCTTCCATCAATTGCTCCACCTGCAGGCCCGGCCCGTAGGTCGGCTGATAGACCAACGCTGCGTCCAGCAGGCCCATCTCCACCTTGCGCAGCAGCGACTCGCCATCGCTCACCTCGCTGCGGATGGCATGGCTGGGCAGCTCGCGGTGCAGGGCGCTGACCCAGTCGAGCATCATCGGGTTGCCCAGGCTCACTTCGCCGCCCACATGCAGCACCTGCTGGCACCCTTCAGGCAGCGGCAGGTCGCGGCGCGCCGCTTCCCACGTCTGCACCAGCTGGTTGGCATAGCTGACGAAGGCCTCGCCATCGCTGGTCAGGCTGGCGCCGTTGCGGCTGCGTACGAACAACTGGCAGCCCAGTTGCTGCTCCAGGCGCTGCACCCGTGCAGTAATCGCGGTCTGCGATACGAACAGGCGCTCAGCGGCGGCGACCAGGCTGCCGCAACGCACGATTTCCAGAAAGGTACGGGCCTGTTCGATATCCATGGGGTGCTCAGTGGCGGAAGGGGAGGCCTATTCTAGAGAATTTGCACCGTTATGGGGCGTATTGGCGTTGTCTGCAAATTTGCAGGTCGGTTGTGACTTTAGTCCCATGGCGGCCCCGGTGTGGCGGTCCATACTCAAGTTTCGCCCTTCAATAACAACAAGTACCGGGTTTTCTACGCCATGAGCTATCAGCACAGCTACGCCCATTCCATTGCCGACCCTGCCGCATTCTGGGCCGAACAGGCCGCGCACCTGGCCTGGCACCGCACGCCTTCCCTCACCTTGCAGAACAACCCGGACGGTACCCACCGCTGGTTTGCCGACGGCCGCCTGAACAGCTGCCACCTTGCCCTCGACCACCAGATCGAACAAGGTCGCGGCGAGCAGTTGGCGCTGATCTACGACTCGCCTGTGACAGGCGTGCAACAGGCGTACACCTATCGTCAGTTGCGCGACGAGGTGGCACGCCTGGCAGGCTTGCTGCGCCATCTGGGGGTCAACAAGGGGGACGGGGTGATCATTTACATGCCCATGGTGCCCCAGGCGGCCATGGCCATGCTGGCGTGCGCGCGGATCGGTGCGGTGCATTCGGTGGTGTTCGGCGGTTTTGCCGCCAACGAACTGGCCTTGCGCATCGATGATGCCCGGCCCGCGTTGCTGCTGACGGCGTCCTGTGGCCTGGAGTTCGACCGGGTGATCGAATACAAGCCGCTGGTCGATCGCGCCCTGCAACTGGCCCGCCACCAGCCACGCAATGTGCTGGTATTGCAGCGGCCCCAGGCCCGCGCCCCGTTGCAGCCTGGCCGCGACCTCGATTGGCAGCAAGCGCTGGCAACGGCCGAGCCGGTCGCCCCTGTCGAACTGGACGCAGGTGACCCGCTGTACATCATGTACACCTCCGGTACCACTGGGAAGCCCAAGGGCATCGTGCGGGAAAACGGCGGCAACGCGGTAGCGCTGTGCTATGCCATGCGCCACATCTACGGTATGCAGGCCGGTGACGTGTGGTGGGGGATTTCCGACGTGGGCTGGGTGGTCGGCCATTCGCTGATTGTGTATGGCCCATTGATGAGCGGCTGCACCACGGTGTTTTATGAGGGCAAACCGATACGCACCCCGGACGCCTCGGCGTATTGGCGGGTGGTCGAGCAATACAAGGTCAACGCCTTGTTCTGTGCGCCGACCGCCATGCGCGCAATCCGCAAGGAAGACCCGGACGGCGCGTTGATCAAAGGGCACGACCTGAGCTCGCTGCGTCAGCTGTTTCTGGCCGGGGAGAAGCTCGACTCCAGCACCCATGAATGGCTGGAACGGGTCACTGGCAAACCGGTGCACGACCATTGGTGGCAAACCGAGACCGGCTGGCCGGTCACCGCACCTTGCGTTGGGCTGGAAGGCAGCGCCGCGCGAGCGGGCTCGAGCAACCGCGCCGTGCCGGGCTACAACGTACGTGTGCTGGACGATGAAGGCCATTTGCTGGGGCCCAACCACCAGGGCTCGATCGTCATCGCGCTGCCGTTGCCGCCCGGGTGCAGCCAGACGCTGTGGGGCGACCACGAGCGCTACCTGCAGGCCTACCTGCGCACCTACCCCGGCTACTACCACACAGGCGACGGGGGTTACCTCGATGATGACGGTTTCGTGTACATCATGGGGCGCACGGACGACGTGATAAACGTCTCCGGGCATCGTCTGTCTACCGGCGAGATGGAGGACCTGGTGGCGCGTCACCCGGCGGTCGCCGAATGCGCGGTGATCGGCGTGCATGACGATATCAAGGGGCAGGTGCCTTTGGCGCTGGTGGTGCTCAAGGACGGCGAAGGCATTACCGAGTCGCAGCTGCTGGTCGAATTGGTGGGCAACGTGCGCGAGGAGATCGGGGCACTGGCGTGTTTCAACCGGGTGCGGCTGGTCAAGCGGTTGCCCAAGACCCGCTCAGGGAAGATCTTGCGGGCGGTGCTGCGCAAGATTGCCGACGGCCAGGACTATGTGCCGCCTTCGACCCTGGACGACCCCGCCGTGCTGGGGGAAATCGAGGTGGTGCTGGCGGACCTGCCGCGGGCGGGTTGAGGCGGGATGCTGGGGCTGCATGGCAGCCCCAGCATCAATCAGGCCCCACCTGATGCAACTGCCCCAGGCGGCTGCGCGTGCGCATCAGGTCGGCAATCGCGCCACCCAGGCTCTCATCCAGCGGTCGCTGCCCGATCACCGTCAGTTGCTTGTCCTGGTCATACAGCACATCCACCAGGTTCACGAACCGCTGCTGCGCGGCCAATGAGCAGTCGGACAAATCGCCCAGCCCATCAATGACCCACTCATCGTACTGCGCCGCCAGTGCCAGGTAATCGATGACCGCAGTAGGCTGTTCGCACAGGTCGTCGAAAGCAAGCATCACCTGCCGACCTTGATGGGCCAGTGCGCGCAGGCTGCGTTTGTTGATATCCAGCGTGGCAGGCTGCGCGCCCGGCACGTTCAGTGCCTGGCGCTGCTCGGCGGTGCCGGGCCACACATAGTGACCTTGGGTAAACCGCTGGTGCTCGCGGTTGGCTGGCAGGCTGCGAAAATCGGTGTCGCCGCAGACTTCCAGCACCTGCATTCGGCCGTTGATCAGGCGGATCACCGGCAGAAAACGTTCATGGTAAAGCGGGTTGGGCAACAGCCCTTCCGGTGCGTAGTTCGACGTGACCAACAGCCATATCCCACGCTCGAACAACGCGGTGAACAGCCGGGTGAGCAGCATGGCATCGCCAATGTCATGCACATGGAATTCGTCGAAACACAGCACTCGACACTCGCCGAGCAGCTCGTCCAGCGTCGCCCCGAGGGCATCGTCCAGCGCCCGGTGGCGGTGCATGCCCTGGTGCAGTCGGGCAAAGAAATCATGGAAATGCAGGCGCCGCTTGGTCGCAACCGGCACAGCCTGGAAAAAACCGTCGAGCAGCCAGCTTTTGCCCCGGCCGACCGAGCCATGCAGGTAAAGGCTGCGTGGTTGTCCGTTTTCCAGCTGCGCCAACTGCTCGGCCATGCACTGGATGACCCGCCGCTGACCCTCGCTGAGCTGGTAGCCACGGCTGCTGGCCTTGTCCTCGAACCAGGCCAGCAATTCGCTCTGAGGGGCAGCGCTTGCGCGCAGGCGCTGGCCGAGCTGACGCAGCGGGGTAGGGATCCAGGCAGGCAAATCGATAGCTCCGTGGTCGAGGGGGCGCAGCTCAGCTTGCGCGAAGGCCGCCATTTTGACCAATAGAGAAAGCAGTGGGCAATGATCGCCTGACGAGATAGGTCGGGAGGCTCTCAGCTTTTACGTTCCAGTTGGCGCTCGATCATGTACTTCACCGCCAAGCGGCGTTCCTTGAGGTGGCGCAGGTCTTCGTCGACGAAATTGCCAGCGGAGATCGACTCGGCGGCCAGCACCTGGTTGTCGATGTCCATGTACTCGTCCAGCAGCCGGTCCAGGGCCTTGTCCTGCTGGCGACGTTGCTGGACGATTTCGCGGGGGTAGTGCAAGTCCTGGTAAAGGTCGTGTGAGACAGGCATGGGTGCCTCCTTGGTCAATGCAGTGCGCTTATCTGATTGGAAGGGTGAAATACGATTGTGTTGACGCGGGGCAGGGGGAAAGCGACGGGTGGTTGCCGGGGATGGGCGCTTCGCGCCGGTGACGAAGAGTAACTTGCTGTTTTAAAGCATTTTTTTTCATCAAGGGGGTTCACAGGTCGAAAGAATGTTGTTAAAGTGCCGCGCATTCCACGACAACAACCCAGTTGTCAGGCAGTTGGAATTGTCAGAGCAGCAATTGCTGCATCCGATACAGGGGCGTCGCCAAGCGGTAAGGCAGCAGGTTTTGATCCTGCCATGCGTTGGTTCGAATCCAGCCGCCCCTGCCATTTTCTGTTTCACATTACCTGCTATTTTCTCGGTGCTTAGCAAGATAAGCGCTGGGTTTTCTCGTTTCCGGCGTTTGTGCCTGCCCTTGTCGCCGGTAAGCCGGCGACAAGGGCAGGGGGTGCAAACTACGCCGAGGTGCGCAGGAGTTCACTCAGCACACGCGCCAGTTCATCGGCCTGCACAGGCTTCTGCATCACCAGGCTACCCGGCAACTCCAACCCCTCCAGCTCTGCATAACCGGTCAGAAACACCACCGGCAAACGCGGGTGCCGTTCGCGCGCCGCCAGCGCCAACTGCGCGCCGTTGAATTCGGGCATGGCAAAGTCGGTCAGCAACAAGTCAATCTCGTCATCGAGCAAGGCCAGGGCCTGCTCACCGCTGTGCGCCTGACGCACCTGATAGCCGTACTGGCGCAGCACATCGCCGAGCATGTCGCGTACCAGGTGGTCGTCATCCACCAGCAGCACCGTGCGGTTGTGGCCACTTGCACTGGTCGGCTGGGCAAGCAGTGGGGCCACCGGTTCGCTCTGCACGTGATCCTTTACCGCCGGCAGGTACACTGCCACCTGGGTGCCGCGACCAGGCTCGGTGTCGATGCGCACGCCACCGCCCGACTGCTTGGCAAAGCCGAATACCTGGGCCAGGCCCAGGCCCGAGCCCTTGCCGATGTCCTTGGTGGTGAAGAAGGGCTCGAACACCTTGGCCAGCACGTCTTCGCTCATGCCGCAGCCGGTGTCGCGGATGCTCAGCATCACGTACTCGCCGGGGTCAGGGTCTTCCGGGCGCTGAGGGCGGGCCTCGATGTGGGTGTTGCGGGTCGAGAGGGCCAGTTGGCCGCCGTCCGGCATGGCATCCCGGGCATTGATCGCCAGGTTGAGGATGATCATCTCGGTCTGGGTCGGGTCGGTCAGTGCCTGCCACAGGTTCGGGTCCAGGTCCAGGCGCACCGACACGTTGCCGCCAAGGGTGCGGCGCAGCAACTCCTCAAGGCCGGCCAGGGTCCGGTTCAGGTTCAGTGGCACCGGCTCCAAGCGCTGGCGTCGGGAGAAGGCCAGCAACTGCGATGTCAGCTTGGCACCCCGTTCGCCCGCTTCGCGAATATGCGTGAGGCGGGTGCGTGCCTTGTTCAGGTCGGCCTTGTTCAGGTCGCGCTCAAGGAAGCTGGCACCGGTGAGGATCACTGTCAGCAGGTTGTTGAAGTCGTGCGCCACGCCAGCGGTCAGTTGGCCGACTGCTTCCAGGCGCTGCATCTGTTGCAACGCGGCCTCGATGCGCTCGCGCTCGGTGATTTGCTCACGCAGGCGGGTGTTGGCCTCGGCCAGCCCCAGGGCCGCCTCGCGCTCGCTGGTGATGTCGCGGGCCACCACATACAGCAGGGTGTCTTCCGGTACCACTACCCAGGACAGCCAGCGCTGCTGGCCGCCGGCATGCAGGATGCGCCCGACGAAGCGCGCGCTGGTGCGGCCGTGGGCGAGGGCGGCCAGTTCGGTGAGCAACAATTCTTGATCGGGTTCGGGTAACAGGTGCAGCAGCGAGGCCTGGCTCAGCCGCTCGCGGGAGAAGCCCAGGCTCGCCTCCCAGGCCGGGTTGAGCGCGACCGGGGTGAGGTCTTTGTTCAACACCGCCAGCAGGTCCTGCGACAGCTCCCAGGCACGGTCACGTTCACGGGTGCGGCGTTCGACGCGTTCACCGAGCATCTCGTTGAGTTGCTTGAGGGCTTGGGTGGCCTGGCGCTGGGTATGGATGTCCTGCAGCACGCCGGAAAAGCGCACGCACTGGCCGTCGACGAACTGGGTCTGGCCGCTGCTGAGCAGCCAGCGCGGTTCCAGGCCGGCGAGTAGTGCGCTACGGAATTCGACCCGGTAGTGGCCGCCGCTCTCGGGGCGCATGGCTTGCTGCACGGCGTCACGGACCATGGCGACGTCATCGGGGTAGATGCCGGCCAGGAACACGTCCATGCTCATTTCGGTGCTGGTGGGCAGCCCGAACAAGGTTTTGCAGCGGTCGTCCCACAGCAGCAGGCCTTCTTGTGGGCGCAGGTCCCAGGTGCCCATGCCGGCGGCGTCGATGGCGATGCGTGCGCGCGCTTCGACATCTGCCAGCGCTTCTTCGGCGCGGCGCCGGCGCTGGCGTTCCTGTACCTCGGTCAGGGCCCGGCGCACGGCCTTGGGCAGCAGGGGCAGGTTTTTCTTCAGCACATAGTCGGTGGCACCCAGGCGGATCATCTCCACCGCGTGCTCTTCACCGTAAATGCCGGAAAGGAAGATGAACGGGGTGTCCGGTGCCAGGCGCTGGGCAATGGCCAGCACGTCGGTGCCGGACGAGCCGGGCAGCACGCAGTCGCAGAGGATCAGGTCGTAATGAGCCTCGCGCAGCGCGTGTTCGACCCCGATATGGTCGAACACCAGCTGCGACTCAACGTGCAGCCCGCTGCGCTCCAGGCGCAGCAGGGTCAGCTCGGCGTCCATCGAGCTGTCTTCGACCATCAGCAGTTTCAGGGGCGTTGGCAGCATTTTTGCGGTGGCCTCAATTGCTGCTGCGGCGGTTCAGGCGCAGCGAGCCGGGTGGCGGTTCGTTGAGCACGGCCCAGAACACCCCGAGGTCGGAGATGGCGGCGACGAACTCTTTGAATTCCACGGGTTTGACCACGTAGGCATTGACCCCCAGCTCGTAGGCGCGCAGCAGGTCGGGTTCCTCTCGCGACGAGGTCAGCATCACCGTCGGGATACTGCGCAGGTCAGGGGTGGAACGGACTTCCTTGAGCACTTCCAGGCCATCGACCTTGGGCAGCTTGAGGTCCAGCAACAGCACGGCGGGGTTGCCGTCGTCGCGTGCAGCATAGGCATTGCGGCGCAACAGGTAGTCCAGGGCATCGGCGCCGTCACGCAGCACGATGACTTCGTTGGCCAACTGGCTGCGCTCCAGGGCCAGCAGGGTGAGCTCCAGGTCCCGGGGGTTGTCTTCTACCAGCAGGATGGGTTTGAGCATGATGGTACAGGGGCCTCATGTAGTCGCGGCAGGCCGCGGGAGGGTGAAGTGGAAACTGGCGCCCTGGTCGATCTGGCCTTGCGCCCAGACGCGGCCGTCATGGCGCTCGATGATGCGGCGTACGCTTGCCAGGCCGATCCCGGTGCCTTCGAAGTCTTCCATCCGGTGCAGGCGCTGGAATACGCCGAACAGCTTGTTGGCGTAGGCCATGTCGAACCCCACGCCGTTGTCGCGGATGCACACCTCGACTTCGCCCTGATGCACCTGGGCGCTGATTTCGATACGCGCCGGGTCGCGTCCTCGGGTGTACTTGATGGCGTTGCCGATGAGGTTCTGCAGCGCCAGGTTGATGAACGCCGGGTCGGCAATCACCTTCGGCAGCGTGGCGATGTCCCAGACGATTTCGCGGCCCTGGTAGTCCGGGGCCAGCTCGGTGCGAATGGCGTCGACCAGGGCATTGAGGTCGACATCCGACAAGCGCAGGGCCGAGCGGCCCATCTGCGAGAAGTTCAGCAGGTTGTCCACCAGGCTGCCGGCAAAATGCGCCGCTTCTTCTATATGCTGCAAAAAACGTCGACCGCGTTCGCTCAGGCCCTGGCCCTCGATCTCGCCCAGCAACTCGGTGTAGCCGGCGATATGCCGCAAGGGCGCACGCAGGTCGTGGGACACGCTGTAGGAAAAGGCTTCGAGTTCCTTGTTCGAACGGCGCAGCTCGCCTGCCAGTTGCGCCAGCTCTTCGGCCTTGCGCAGGACGATGCCGAGCACGGCGGTGCGCAGTTCAACCACACCTTCGACGATCAACGGGTCCCAGGGTTGGCAGTAGCCGCGCACGTCTTCCTGCCAGCGCTCGAAGCTGTGCCGCGGGTCCAGCTGGCCTTGCGGGCCGAGCTGTTTGGCAGGCTGCCCGGCCCAGTTCACCGTGCGCACCTGTTCAGGGCGGAACCACACCAGGTAGTGCGAATGGATTTGCGAGATGGCCACCGCCAGCACACCGCCGACATGCGCCGCCAGCTCAGGCAACTCGTCGATGTCGCGGCGTACGTTGTCGCTGTGGAATACCGTGTCTTCACCGCGCTGGGCCAACCAATGCACCAGCGCCGTGACTTGCGCTTGCGGTGGCGTCTTGCCGATCAGGTCGCAGCGGTCGGCCGAGATCACCGCAGCGCCGCAGGCGTCGGCGAACTCCAGCAAAACTTCGGGCAGGTCGCGCAGGCCGTCACTGACGCTGTCATGGTCGGCCATCGACGAAATCATGCGCACGATGTGCTGGCGCAGGTCGAGCAGTTTGCGCGTGCTGGCGTGGGACTCCCGCGATTCGATCTGCAGCGACAGCACGCTGGCCAGCAGCTCGCAGGCGGTGCGGGTAGGCAGGCCTACCGGACGCGGCTGATCATGGTGGCAGGACACCAGCCCCCACAGCTGCCCGTCGACCACGATCGACAGCGACATCGACGCCAGGGTGCCCATGTTGCGCATGTATTGCAGGTGCACCGGCGACACGCTGCGCAGCGCAGCGAAGCTCATGTCCAGTGCCTTGCCGGTACGCGGGTTGGCGGCGGGCACCAGCGGCGAGGGCTGGTAGTTAACGTCTTCGATCACGCGGATACGGTTGACCCGATACAGCTCGCGGGCCTGGCGCGGGATGTCCGAAGCGGGGAAGCACAGGCCCAGGTAGCTGGGGTAGCCTGGGTCGGCCACCTCGGCCAGCACCTGACCGTTGCCTTCGCTGTCGAAACGGTACGCCTTGACCCGGCCAAAACCGGTGATGCGCTTGAGCTGTTGCACCGACTGCTGCAGCAACTCCTCAAGGCTGGCAGCCAGGTGCAGGTTGCCGACAAAGCTGCGCACCAGTGGGTAGTAATCACCTTGCTCGGCCGCGTTCGCAGGCCTGCGCACCGGCTCGAACTCGACGATCAGCACCTGGTCGTGACGGTGGGCCATTACGCGCAATGGCTCGGTGCAGGGGGCGCCCTGGCGCAGGCGCACATCGCCTATATGGAAAGGAAAAGCCTCGTCGTCGGGCAGGCGGGCAAGGTGCGCCCGTACATCGAAGGCGTCACTGACCAGGTCGGCAACCGTACAGCCCAGCAGCTCCCTGGCCGGCAAGCCGAGCCAGCGCTCGGTGTTCTCGCTGGCCTGGAGGACGCGCAGGTCGGTTTCGTCCAGCACCAGCAGAAACCCGTGGGGCTGGATGCTGCCAGGCACCTGGATAGGCTCCTGGGCACAGCGCTCTGCGGCCTCGGCGAATGGGTTGTCTGCAGTCATCAATGAAAACGCTCCTGTCATGCCTGTCCATGCATGCCGCATCTGTCTGGCACGGGATGAGGGTAGCCATGCACCGTACCAGAATGTCGGCTGATTTGCCGGCTCATGGCCATTGGAGGCACTGTGCGACGAGGGGTTCGCTGATGAAGAAGATTTTTTCCTGACGGCTGTCGGGGAGTGGCCTTGAACACGCGCTATCGCTTTCTCGCTAATACCAAAAAATGGCTTGAAGCCATCAATGATATTCCAACGCGCTGCTACGCTCAGGTGAGCACACAGCGACAAGGATTATCAAGTGACGGAACGCTTTGTGGCCGCGTTGTTGGGCCTGATGTTGAGCGGCAGTGCCGTAGCGGCTGACTTTCTCGTGGAAGTACGGGTCCTGGTGCAGCGCGGCTGCATGCTCGTCAACCAGACGCGCGACGCTGGCGCACAAGCGTTGGGTCGGATCGACCTGGGTAGCGCTGCGCGTCTGGATGGCCCTGATGCGCCTTTGAGCGGCGTACTCCTCAACCAACGGCCGCCACGCCTTGAATGCAACCCTGACACGCCCTACCAGGTGCGGGTCGATGGCGGCCAGCACGGTGGCGCAGGTGAGCTGCGCTTTCTGGCCAACGACGACGGCAAGGCCCGGCCCATTCCTTATCGCTTGTACCGCGACGCTGCCTGGCGCGAACCGGTTGCGGTCGATGTGGCGCATTCGGCACGGGTGCCGGACAGCGGGTCCATAGAACTGCCGTTATACGCCCGTATCGACAAACTGGCCTGGGTGCCACGGGCAGGCCTGTATGGCGACCTGCTCAAAATCACGGTCACCTGGTAGGGACGCCACCATGCACAAGGACGCGACGCCATGAACCGCACCTCGATCCTGCTGCTTACCCTTGGCCCGCTGCTGTTGCCCGGCGGTATGGCCCATGGCACCACCACCGGTTTCATCCAGGCACGGCTAGTGATCAGCGCGGCCTGCCAGATCAGCAGCGGCACCGACCAGCCCGCGACCCTGGGCAACCCCGGCCTGATGGACTTCGGTGAACGCGGCCCGAACTGGGACCAGCCACTGCGCAGTCGGGTCGACGAAGTGGCCGGCGAAGGCAGCTTGCAGATCAGCTGCACGCCCGAGGTGCGGGCCTTCAATGTGCGGATCAATGGCGGCTTGAATGGCAGCGACGGTGTGCGACGCCTGAGCAACGGCCGTGAACTGATCCCTTATCAACTGGCGGTAGACCCAGGCGGCAACAGCCGCTACGGCATCGGCCAGGCGCGCGCCTTCACCATCAGCAGCACCCAGCAGATTCCGATTCCGATTTACGGCGTGGTGGTGGCGCAACCGCGCGCGCTGCCTGCCGGGCTGTACCGCGACACCCTGAGAGTGACCCTGGACTGGTAACCACGCAAGGAGACTCCGATGCGAACGAACCTCACCCACTGCATCCTCGCCGGCCTCGGTTTGGCCTTGGCTTCCCAGGCCCAGGCCGCCACGGTGACCGGCAACATCACCTCGACGCTGACACTGATCTCGGCCTGCCAGGTCAACGGCAGTTCTGCGAGTTCAGGGTTGAACTTCGGTGCCCTCAACTTCGGTACCCAGGATGCCCTGTTCGGCACCGCCAACGCACAAGTGCTTGGCGGTAGCGGTGGCGCCATGAGCATCCTGTGCTCGGCGGGCACCATACCGGCGATCCGCGTGCGGGCCGGTAGCCACGATGGCCAGTCCAGCGGCGGCACGCGTGCGCTCGCCGACGGTGCCGGCAACTTCGTGCCGTATGACTTCTACACCGACACCGGGCGCACCCAGGTGCTGGTCATCGACGCCACCATCACCTTGCCGACCAGCACCGGCGTGGCGCAAACCGTCAACCTGTACGGCCAGGCACGCGGCAAGGCTGGGCTGCCGGCGGGGGTGTACACCGACACCGTGGCGGTCGAGCTGACGTTCTGAGCCATGCGCGCCTGGTTGGCAGGTGGCCTCACGGGTATCGCTGTGCTGCTGGCGACGCCCCTGGGTGCGGCGCCCACCAGCACGTTCCAGGTGTCTGCACAGATCGTCGCCGGCTGCCTGGTGGTCGGGGGCGTGAGCAATTACGGAGCGCTCAACTTCGGCACCCAGTCGGCGCTGGCCAGCGGCACCCTGAGTACCTCGCTGGGAGGCAGCACGGTGACCTTTCAGTGCACCCCAGGCGTGGCCTTGAGCATGAGCCTGGACGGCGGGCAGAACAACGCCAGCGGCACGCGCAACCTCAAACGCACGGGCGGCACGCAAGTGCTGGCCTACCAGTTGTACCGCGACGCGGCCTACAGCCAAGCCTTTGGCATCGGCCAGAGCGTGGCGATCAGTTACACCGACCCCACGGCGATCAAGTTGCCCGTGTATGGCCGAACCCAGTTGACCGGCACGCTGCCGGCAGGGACCTACACCGATGTAGTGCAAGTGACGGTGACCTGGTGAAACAGCCGGCACCAATTACAGCTAAGGAGAGTGGCATGGGGGCAGGCGCGAAGTGGGCGCATGGTTTGATCGGGTTGTTGCTGCTGGCAAGCCTGCCGGTGGGGGCCGCCACCTCGGTGCTGATCTGGCCGATTGACCCGGTGCTGGAGGCCGACCAGAAGGCCGGTGCGCTGTGGCTGGAAAACCGCGGCAGCGCCCCGGCCAACTTGCAGGTGCGGGTGTTCGCCTGGCGACAGGGGGATTACCAGGAGCAGTTTCAGCCGCAGCGCGACATCATTGGCAGCCCGCCAGTGGCCAACATCGCCCCCGGGCAGAAGCAGCTGATTCGCCTGACCCGCACTGGCAGCTCGCCCGCCGGCCAGGAGCAGGCCTATCGCATCATCATCGATGAAATCCCCCCGGCGATACCGGCCGACCCCGCCAGCCAGGGCGCCACGGCCGCCATCCGCTTGCAGATGCGCTACTCGGTGCCGCTGTTTGTCTACGGCGAAGGCTTGTGGGGCAAGGCCGACCCCGAGGGCAAGCGCAACGCCGAGGGTGTGGGCAAGCCGCAATTGAGCTGGCGCGCGGTGACGGTGCAGGGCAAGCCCTACGTGGAACTGCGCAACACCGGCCCGGTGCATGCGCGCCTGACCGACATGGTGGTGCAGCAGGGCAGCCAGAGCAAACCATTGGCCGAAGGCCTGCTGGGCTATGTGCTGCCCGGTGCCAGCATGCGCTGGCCTGCACCACTGGCGCCGAGCGCCGGCAGCGTGCTCAAGGGGCGGGTCAATGGCCAGAGCGCGGCGGATGCCATCCGCCAAGGGCAATGAGCCAGCAATTGAATGAAGGGCAGGGGCCAGGGAGGACCCGGCAATGGTTGGAAACCGTGTGTGAACTGGCTGTCGGCGACAACGCGCCGCTGGTGCCTGGGGCTGGCCATGTTCGGCCCCTGCCTGGTGCTGGCCGACGACCTGCCACCACCACCCACGGAGATGTCCGCCACCGCCGATGCCACGCTGTACCTCGACCTGTTGGTGAACCAGATGCCCAAGGCTGAGCTGGTGCCGGTGCAGCAACGGGCCGGGCGCCTGTACTTGGGCAGCGATGTGTTGCGTGCTGCCGGTATCAGCCTGCCGGGCGAGCCCCAGGGCGAACTGGCCCTGGATGCGGTGCCAGGCCTGCACACCGACTACGACAGCGCGAACCAACGCCTGCTGTTGCAAGTACCGCCTGCCTGGCTGCCGGGCCAACAGGTTGGCGACCGCAGCCTGTACCCGGCCAGCGATGCACGCAGCAGCTTCGGCGTGTTGTTCAACTACGACCTGTACCTCAACGATACCGATGAAGGCGGCACCTACCTGGCGGCCTGGAATGAACTGCGCCTGTTCGATAGCTGGGGAACGTTCTCCAGTACCGGTCAGTGGCGCCAGTCGTTCAATGGTGCGCAGGCCGACCAGACGCGCCAGGGCTTCCTGCGTTACGACAGCACCTGGCGCTTCACGGATGAACAACGCCTGCTCAGTTACGAAGCCGGTGATTTCGTCACCGGTGCTTTGCCCTGGACCAGCTCGGTGCGGGTCGGCGGCCTGCAACTGTCGCGAGACTTCGCCGCCCGTCCCGACCTGGTCACCTACCCACTGCCTGCATTCGCCGGTGAAGCGGCGGTACCGACCTCGCTCGACCTGTTCATCAACGGCTACAAGTCCAGTACCACTGAGCTGCAGCCGGGCCCTTACACCCTGACCAACGTGCCGTTCATCAACGGCGCCGGCGAGGCGGTGGTGGTGACCACCGACGCCCTTGGCCGGCAGGTGTCGACCACGCTGCCGTTCTATGTCACCAGCAGCCTGCTGCAAAAAGGCCTGTCGGACTTTTCGGTAGCTGCCGGTAGCCTTCGCCGCGACTACGCGTTGCGCGACTTCAGCTACGGCCCAGGCGTCGCCTCGGGCAGCCTGCGCTATGGCCTGAGCGACAGCTTTACCCTCGAAAGCCACATCGAAACCTCTGAATCGCTTTTGCTGGGCGGGCTGGGTGGCAACATGCGGGTGGGCAACTTCGGGGTGCTCAACGCGGCCTTGGCGCAGAGCCAGTTCGAGGGCGAGAAGGGCCATCAGGTCGCCCTCGGCTACCAGTACAACAGCCAGCGCATCGGCTTCAGCTACCAGCGCCTGCAGCGCTATGGCGACTATGCCGACCTGTCACGGGTCGACAGCCCGGACATGCAGCTGAGCCAACGCAGCGAGCAGGTCACCGTCAGCCTCAACCTCAACGAATACGGCAGCCTCGGCGCCGGCTATTTCGATGTCCGGGCCGGGGACGGTTCGCGCACACGGCTGATCAACCTCAGCTGGAGCAAGTCGCTATGGGGCAACACCAGCATCTACCTGTCGGGCAACCGCGAGGTTGGTGACAGCCAGTGGGCCGTGCAGGCGCAAATGGTGATTCCGTTCGACTTCAATGGCACCTTGGCCATGAGTGTGGAACGCAGCAAGGAAGGCGAGGACCTGCAGCGGGTCAATTACAGCCGTGCGGTGCCGGTGGGCGGTGGTGTCGGCTACAACCTGGGTTACGCCACCGGTGGCAACCGCGATGCCTACCGCCAGGCCGATGCCACCTGGCGCCTGCAGTCGGTGCAGTTGCAGGCTGGTGTGTATGGCAGCAGTGGCGAGATGACCCGTTGGGCTGATGCCAGCGGCTCACTGGTGTGGATGGACGCCGGGGTGTTCGCCGCCAACCGCATCGACGACGCCTTCGTCGTAGTCAGCACCAATGGCTATGCCGATGTGCCGGTGCGCTACGAAAACCAGCAGATCGGCCGCACCGACAGCAGCGGCCATCTGCTGGTGCCGTACAGCAGCGGCTACTACCGGGGCAAGTATGAAATCGACCCGATGGACCTGCCGCCCGACATCCTGGCGCCGGAAGTGGAGCAACGCGTGGCGGTCCGTCGGGGCAGTGGTTACTTGCTGGAGTTCCCGATCAAACGTGTGCTGGCGGCGAGCATTGAGCTGGTGGATGGCAACCAGCAGGTGATCAAGCTCGGCAGCCGCGTGACCCATGAGGAAAGTGGCAGCCAGGCCGTGGTTGGCTGGGATGGGTTGGTCTACCTGGAGAACCTGTCGCCGCACAACCGCCTGCAAGTTGCGCTGGAGGGGGGCGGGCATTGCCAGGTCGAATTCGACCTGCCTGAAAGTGCAGGGTCGATCCCCTTGATTGGCCCATTGGTGTGCCGATGAAGGCCTGGCAACGAAGGTTATGGGCCAGCGCGCTGCTGCTGCCAGCAGGTGTGGCATGGGGCAAATGCACGTCAGTGCCAACCGTGCCTGCGACATTTGGCACCATCAGTTCGACCCTGGTGCGCAGCACGGTACAGACCGCCTTCAGCAGCAATTCGGGGTTGCAGTGCAACGGCTCGGTGCTCAGCGTGCTCGGCAGTGGCGATACCTTCAAGGCGACCATTCTTCCGGCCACCGGTGGCTTGGTCGGCCCCACAGGCGACGTCATTCCCTACACGTTGTATGCCGACAGCAGCACCAACTACCCGATCACCCGGGGCGTGGCCTTCGATTTCGCCCGCAACGGCATTATTGACCTGCTCGGGTTGCTCAACGGTACGCCCAAGGCGGTACCGATCTACATGCGGACCCAGATCGGCAGTAACGTTGCGGCGGGGCTCTATCAGGAAACGCTGAGCGTCGGCTGGGCCTGGAACTACTGCGACGGCATCGGCATTGGCGGTTTGTGCATCGGGCGCGACAACAGTTCCGGCACCCAGCCGCTCACGGTCAGCCTGACGGTGAGCAACGACTGCCAGATCACCACCCCCACCATCAGTTTCGGCAGTGCACCCGTGGTATCGGGGTTTGCCACGGTGAACCAGGGCGTAAGCCTGACCTGCACCAAGGGTACCAGCTACACGGTGGGGCTGGATGACGGGCAGAACGTGTCTGGCGGGCGGCGCCGGATGAAATCCGCAGCCAACAACTACCTGGCCTACGATATTTTCAAGAGCGCCAGCGCGGTGCGCTGGGGCTCGGTCACCGGGGCCCGACGTTCGAGCAGTGACGCCGACATCAACCCGGGGGCTGGCACCGGCACGGGCAGCCAGGTGTTCAACTACAACGCCAAGGTGTACACCGACCAGGCCACACCGCCGGCGGCCACCTATACCGACAATGTGACGCTGGATGTGCAGTTTTAGCGGTCGACCCTTGATGTCAACGCAGGTCGTCAACCATTTTCAGCAACGTCTCCAGCACAGCCCCGGCCAAAGCCTTCGACCGCGCCCCCGACCACCCGGCAACCGGATCAGGCGCATCGTCATGGTCCTTGAACGGCATCTCCAGCGTCAGTGACAGGCAGTCATGGGCCATCCCCACGGCATTGCACGCCAGCGTGGTATTGGCCTGCCCAGGCTCATCGCGCGTGTAGCCATGCACGGTCTGGAAGTCCGGCGTCACGCTGCACAGCGTGCTACGGAACTGTTCCTCCAGCTTCGCCAGGCGTGGCGTGTAGCCTGGGTTGCCTTCACACGCAGCGGTGAACACATGCGGGATTTCTTCGTCCCCATGCACATCGATGAATGCATCCACCCCGTACTGCTTCATCTGCGCCTGGGCAAAGAACACCTCGGGGCTGAGTTCGACGCTGGCGTCCTGCCAGGCGCGGTTGAGGTCCTTGCCTTTGAAGTTGGTGCGCAGATGCCCGAGGAAGGCACCGTCCGGGTTCATGTTGGGGATCAGGTACAGGTCGGCTTTTTCCAGCAGTTGCCGCACCTTGTCATCGTTGGCTTGCAGGCGGTCGATCACGCCCTCCATGAACCACTCGGCCATGTGTTCGCCCGGGTGCTGCTGGGCGATCAGCCACAGCTTGCGTTTGCCGGGTGCGCCGTTGCCGGCACGTAGCAAAGGGATGTCACGGCCCTGCACGCTACGGCCGCTGGCCAGCAGTTCGACCCCCGGAATCTGCTGTGCGCGTTCGATCAGTTGGTTGTGGCGGGCGCGAGGGTAGGGTTGGAAGTAGGCGAACCAGACCTGTTCGTGCTCAGCGTTCAGCTCGAACGACAAGGCCTTGCCATCGAAC
Organism: Pseudomonas sp. NFX1; assembly: GCF_051123555.1. Classification (NCBI taxonomy): domain Bacteria; kingdom Pseudomonadati; phylum Pseudomonadota; class Gammaproteobacteria; order Pseudomonadales; family Pseudomonadaceae; genus Pseudomonas; species Pseudomonas sp. NFX1. Next base: position 750,542 of record NZ_CP169366.1, read on the forward strand.
TGGCTGGGTACGCGGAACCACACCTGCTGATCGTAGGAGGCCACCGCGTTGTAGCCGGCCCAGGCCTGCTTGTATGAAGATTCGTAGGCGTTATCCAGGCTGAAGCGATGGGCCTGCCCCGGTGTCAGCCCGCTGACCTTGAAGTGAAACCACTGGAAGTGGCCGCTGTGGGTGTCCGGGCGGATGGCCAGGTGCACCTGGGCTGGGTTGCTGGCATCCAGTACCTGGATGTTGCCGGAATCGAAATCGCAGTCGATCTGCAGGGGGGACAGCGTCACGGTCATCGCCGGGCTCCTTGACGGGCTTTGTTGTGGGGTTACTGTACACCGGTTGCGTGCCGGAGTGATGCAGGTGGCCTGTTGCTGCGGGTTTCATGTGCTCGGCAATAGGTTAATAGCTGTGTATTTTGCATATTAGGTTGGTTCTAAAATCAATTTCATTTATTAGCTGTCGCCCGCTACAGTCGTGGTTTTCCAGGCCCTGCAAGGAGCAGCGGATGTCCCTTCGAACCCGACTCTTGATCATCGCCGCCAGCACGTTGCTGGCCACCCAGGCATTGGCTGCCGAGCGCCTGACGCTGCGCATCGGTGACCAGAAAGGCAACATGCGCGCCCAACTGGAGGCCGCGGACGCCCTGCGCGACCTGCCATACGACATTCAGTGGGCCGAGTTCCCCGCAGCCGCGCCATTGGCCGAGGCGCTCAATGCCGGGGCAATCGACGCAGGCATCATCGGCGATGCGCCATTGCTGTTCGTGCTGGCCTCGGGGGCGCCGGTCAAGGCGGTTGCCGTTGACAAGTCCGACCCGTACGGCACCGCGCTGCTGGTCAGCCCAGAGGCGCCGTTGCACAGTGCCGCCGACCTCAAGGGCAAGCGCATCGCGACTGGCCGAGGCTCGATTGGCCATCACCTGGCCCTCAAGGCGCTGGACCAGGTTGGCCTGTCGGAAAAGGACGTCGAGTTCCGCTTCCTCGGCCCGGTCGACGCCAAGATCGCCTTGGCCAATGGCGCGATAGACGCCTGGTCGACCTGGGAGCCCTACACCGCACTGTCGGAATTGAGCGGGCAGGGCCGGGTGCTGGTCAATGGGCGCGGCCTTTCCAGCGGCAACAGCTTCCTTGCGGCCACCGACAAGGCGCTGGAGGACGCGCCACGTCGCGCGGCGTTGCAGGACTACCTTGCGCGCCTGGCCGGTGCCCAGGTCTGGGCCAACCAGCACCTGGACAGCTACTCGAAAACCCTTGCGGCCATCATCGGCTTCCCTGAAGACGCTGCACGCCTGCAGTTTGAACGCCGCCAACTGCGCTGGCAGGCGATCGATGCCAAGACCATCGCCGAGCAACAGGAAACCGCCGACTTCTACCAGGCCCATGGCCTGATGAGCCGGCGGCTGGACGTTGCGCCGACCTTCGCCAGCGGCTTCAGCGTGCCCGCTGCCGATTCACTGGCGGCCCAACGCTGAGCCGCTGGCAGCGGCCGCCGATCAATCCGCCAAGGTGGCGTTGTCGATCACGAAGCGATACTTCACGTCGCCTTTGAGCATCCGCTCATAACTCTCATTGATCTGATCGGCCCGGATCAGCTCGATGTCGGCAACGATCCCATGCTCGGCGCAGAAGTCGAGCATCTCCTGGGTTTCGGCAATGCCGCCGATCATCGACCCGGCAATCGCTCGGCGCTTCATGATCAGGTTGAATACGTTCGGCGATGGATGCGCCGTGGCAGGTGCCCCCACCAGGCCCAGCGTGCCATCGCGCTTGAGCAGCATCAGGAATGCATCCAACTCATGCGGCGCCGCGACAGTGTTGAGGATGAAGTCGAATGACAGGCGGTGCGCTGCCATTGCGTCGGCGTCGCGCGACACCACCACTTCATCGGCGCCCAACGCCAGCGCCGCTTCACGTTTGGACTCGGACGTGGTGAAGGCCACCACATGCGCGCCCATGGCATGGGCCAGCTTGATGCCCATGTGCCCCAAGCCACCGATGCCGACCACGCCGACCTTCTTGCCCGGCCCAGCGCCCCAGTGGCGCAGCGGGGAATACGTGGTGATACCGGCGCACAGCAGTGGCGCCACGGCCGCCAGTTGCGCTTGCGGATGGCGTACGCGCAGCACATAGCGCGCATGCACGACGATCTGTTGCGAGTAGCCGCCCAGGGTCCAGCCGGGTTCGTCGGGCGTTGGGAAGTTGTAGGTACCGATCATGCCGTTGCAGTAGTTTTCCAGCCCCGCGTCACAGTCGGCGCAGTGTTTGCAACTGTCGACGATGCAGCCGACACCGACCAGATCGCCGGCCTTGAAGCCTTTGACATGCTCACCCACGGCAGTCACCCGGCCGACGATTTCGTGGCCCGGTACACAGGGGAAGCGGGTGCCCTCCCATTCGGAGCGCACCTGGTGCAGGTCGGAGTGACAGATGCCGCAATAGTCGATGGCGATCTGCACATCGTCGGCGCCTGGCGCGCGACGGGTGATGCGGATCGGTTCGAGGGGCTGGTCGCTGGCGTGGGCGCCATAGGCGATGACGTGCATGGGGAGATCCTCGGGTGAAGAGTCGGAACAAGCAGCATGTCCGACCCTCACCGGGCAGGGGTAACTCGATTCAGCCGACGGATTGCCTGATTCTGTTGCCGGCGTCAGCGCATGGCGCGCTGAAAAACGCCATCAGCATGGCTCGCCTTCTGCGCCTTCCCTGGCCATCCACTTCAACAGCGTTGCGATGGGCACGCGGCGGTGCACTTCGTGCCGCTGCTGCGCAGCTGCCTCGCCAGAGCGTTCGCGATAGCGGCTGATGATCAGGTCCCGGCCATCCTCGGAGACTCGGGCCTCGAGCTCGTGCAGCAACTGTTGCCGGGCGTTGCTCTCCAGGCGCCTGAACAGCACCACGGTTGGTTGTGCATCACGCATCGGTTGGCACCCCCTGGCAGCGTGCTGGGTGGCCAGCTTTGCCCTCGGCTACCCGTTCGGCACGCTGCTGGGCGGTGTAGTCGCGCACGGCCTGATAATAGTCTGGCTGAGTGCGCAGCCTGTCGGTCAGCGGCAGCACGTCGGCGCGGCCATCCACCACGCCACCTGCCGTTGCCGCGTTGCCCAAGGTGTCGACCGTGTCGCTGTTGTCGCCAAACGGTGCGACTGCGATGCCCAGCACCCTGCCGGTTGCATCGCGCAGGTTGTGCGTGCCGAGCAACGGCAGTTCGACGATCGGGCCATCGGCAATGTTCCACACACCGAAGGTCTGGCCAAAGTCCGAGGTGTGTCGGGCCAGCCCCATCTTCCCGGACACATCGACCAGGCCTGCCACGCCCAGGGTCGTGTTGAAGGTGAAGCGTGCAAGGCTGGTCATTGCCCGCTCGCCATTGCCTTGCAGCAGGTCGTTGAGAAATACCTTGGGCTCGCCGAAGTTGGCGACGAAGTTGTGCACGCCCTGCTGGGTGAAATCAGGCAATGCGCTGTAGCCACGGGCGATGGGTGCCAGCAGGTAGTCATCGACACTTCGGTTGAAGGCGAACACGGCGCGGTTGGCGGGTTCGGCGGGGTCGCTGAGTTGATAGGCCACAGGCCCGCAGGCACTGGCAGGCGGCCGCTGACTGCAGCCTGCGGCGGCGAGCAGTGACAGGGCGAGTAGGGCATTGCGGGCTGAGGACCAGGCATGGGGGAGGGTGGGCATGGGCGCATTCCTGACAAGAACTGGCGCCGATGGTGTGGCCGGTTGATTGCCAGGGAATGTCCAGATTGCTTCGCGGTTGTCACTTTGTTTCCGGGTTGAAATATATGACGGCAGCTGCGCGATGGCCGTACAGTAAGCGTTTACTGTCCCTGTTCGCGGTGCCCTGGTGTGAGCCATTTGCTGATTGTCGACGATGATGTCGAAGTACTCGACCTGCTGCAGAAGTTTCTCCGTCAGCATGGTTACGAAGTCGATGTGGCCAGTGATGGCAAAGGCCTTTGGCAGGCGCTCGAACGGCGGGTGCCAGACCTGGTCATTCTTGATGTGATGCTTCCGGGCGACAGCGGCCTGGTGCTGTGCCAGCGCTTGCGTGCCGAATACAAGATGGCGGTGATCATGCTCACCGCCATGGGCGAGCTGAGCGACCGTGTGGTGGGGCTGGAGCTGGGCGCAGACGACTACCTGACCAAGCCGTTCGCTGCCCGTGAGCTGTTGGCCAGGGTGCGGGCGGTGCTGCGCCGCGCAGGCGAAAGTGCGAGCAGCCCACCCGCTGACGTGCGTACGGTACTTGAGTTCTCGGGCTGGCAACTGGAGGTGCTGCGCCGTGAGTTGCGCTCGCCAGAGGGCGTGCTGATCCCCTTGTCCACGGGCGAATTCGAACTGCTGCTGGTGTTTGCCGAGCACCCCAGGCGCGTGCTCAGCCGCCAGCAATTGCTGGACCTGGCGCGGGGTGAAGCGCACGAAGCCTATGATCGAAGCATCGATGTGCAGGTGAGCCGGCTGCGGCGCAAGCTTGAGCGCGATGACGACTGCGAGCCGCTGATCCGCACCTTGCGCAACGTCGGCTACCTGTTCAGCGCCAGCGTGAACAAACGATGAGCCCGCTTGCCTGGGTGCGCAAGGCGCTGCCACGGCCGCGGGTCACCATCGCCCGCTGGATTGCGCTCACGACCCTGGCTGCCATGCTTGGCCTGCTGCTGCTCAAGTGGCTGTTCAGTGTGCTGCTCAGTGTGTGGGCGCAACCGCCGTTGCTGGAAAGCGGCCTGATCGACAAGGTTGCCTCGGTCGCCCGCATGATCGACGCCGCGCCTGCGGCACAGCGGCCGGCCCTGGCCAGCGCAGCGGGTGATGCGGCCTACAGCGTGCAATGGCTGCGCCGGCATGCCGACGCTGGGTTGCCGACCCTGGCCGATAGCGAGTTTCGCGAAGGCGCGCCGACCTTGCGTGCGCTGTTGAAGCGCCCGGACGCGCAGATCGAGGTCTTCGGACCGCAGGATCTGCCCGCGCAGGCGCAGCAGCGTGGGTATGCCCTGCTGATCGAACTGTCGGACAAGTCGTGGCTGCTGTATCGCGCCAGTGACCGCAGCTGGGGGCTGGATGAACTGCCGCGCAACCTGATCATTCTGGCGTTGATGATTGCCTCCAGCCTGGCCTTGGCGCTGCTCGCCACGCGTTACCTCGCCCAGCCTCTGGAGCGTTTCGCCGAAGGGGCGCGGCGCTTTGGCAAGGACTTCAACGCGCCACCGATACCGGTGGTCGGCCCTTACGACTTGCGCCAGGCTATCCTTGCGTTCAACGCCACGCAGGCCCAGCTCAAGCACTTTCTCGACGACCGCACGCAAATGCTCGCCGCCATCTCCCATGACCTGCGCGCCCCGCTGACCCGCATGCGCCTGCGCGCCGAGTTCATCGAGGACAGTGAACTGCAGGCCAAGTTGTTCAAGGACGTGGACGAGATGCAGGCGATGGTCGACGCCGCATTGCAGTTCTTCCGTGACGATGCGCGGCTGGAGCCGAGCACGGCGTTCGACCTGGGTGAACTGCTGTTGACGGTGGTGGATGACTTCAAGGATGCAGGCATCGACATCCGCCTCAGCGGCCCGCGCCGCTGCGTCTATGTGGGCCGGCCCATCGGCATCAAACGGGTGGTGGTGAACCTGATCGACAACGCAGTGAAGTACGGCTGTGAGCCGACCGTGCAGTTGCACGTTGCTGACGAGCACCTCGTCATTGCAGTGCTTGACCGTGGGCCGGGCATTGCGCAGCCACTGCAGGCGCGTGTTTTCGAGCCGTTCTACCGCATCGAAGGCTCGCGCAACAAGGATACCGGCGGGGTGGGCCTTGGCTTGCCGGCGGCGCGCGCCATCGTGCTGGAACAGGGCGGCAGCGTGACCCTGAGCAACCGCCAGGGCGGCGGGCTCGAGGTCAGGGTCACGCTGCCTGTCGGTTGACCGGGTCGCTGTGCTCAGAGCTCCAGGTCACTGAGGCCGGGGTGATCGTCCGGGCGCCGGCCGAGGGGCCAGTGGAACTTGCGATCCGCTTCGGCTATGGGTTGCTCATTGATACTCGAATGGCGGTTGTGCATCAGGCCATCGTCGGCGAATTCCCAGTTCTCGTTACCATACGCGCGGAACCATTGGCCGCTGTCATCGTGGTACTCGTAGGCGTAACGCACGGCAATGCGGTTGCCGGTAAAGGCCCACAGCTCCTTGATCAGGCGATACTCCAGCTCATGGTTCCACTTGCGTGTCAGAAAGGCCTGCACCTCGGCCCGGCCACGGGGGAACTCGACGCGGTTACGCCACACCGTATCGGGCGTGTAGGCAAGCGCCACCTTGGCGGCGTCGCGGCTGTTCCAGCCGTCTTCGGCGAGGCGGACTTTTTCGATGGCGGTTTCGCGGTTGAAGGGGGGCAGCGGTGGGCGGGGCATCGTAGGCACTCCTGAGGTGATTTGCACCTATTCAGAGTAGTCACCGAGTCTGGTGAGGAGAATGGGTGCGTTTGACACTTCATAGTTGCGGGCTGCGGAACAATGCGCTGTACGGCGTAGTATCGAGTTCTGGCACCGTAGCGCAACCCAGGTCTCAGCCGGCTCAGTCCCAGTGCGGCGCCAGGCCGTCGGGGCTGACTTCGCGGCCATTGCGCTCGAGGGTGGCAATGCGCGCCATGTCGTCGGTATCCAGGTGCAGGTCACGGGCGAGCCGGTTGCTGGCCAGGTTTTCGCGCTTGGTAGAGGACGGGATTACCGCATAACCCAGTTGCAGGGCCCAGGCCAGTGCGACCTGCGCGACGGTGGCTTTGTGCTTGGCGGCGATTTCGGCCAGCAGCCGGTCCTTCAGGACCTTGCCATAGGCCAGGGTCATGTAGGAGGTGACGGTGATGCCCTGTTCCTTGAGGAAAGCGCTCAGCGCGCTGTTTTGCAGATAGGGGCTGAGCTCGATCTGGTTGGTGGCGATTTCGCCCTTGCCCACCACTTCGATGGCCTGGCGGGTCAGGTCGATGTTGAAGTTGGACACACCGATCTGGCGGGTCAGGCCCAGCGCCTTGGCCTCAGCCAGTGCAGTCATGTATTCGGGCAGCTCGATGCCATTGCCCGGTGCGGGCCAGTGGATCAGCAACAGGTCGACGTAGTCGGTGCGCAGTTTGGCGAGGCTTTCGCGCAGGCTGGGGATCAGTTTGTCGGCTGCATAGTTGTCGACCCAGATCTTGGTGGTGATGAACAGCTCGCTGCGCGCCACGCCGCTTTCGGCAATGGCCTGGCCCACGTCGGCTTCGTTCTTGTAGATCTGTGCGGTGTCGATGGCGCGGTAGCCCAGTTGCAGTGCCGAGCTGACCGAGTCGATGACGGCTTGGCCGGTAAGGCGGAAGGTGCCTAGGCCGAAAGAGGGAATGCTCATGGAGGTGCTCCTGTTGAGTGAGACTGTTCGAGTGGGCAGCAGTGTGCGGGGTTCAGGTGAAATGATTAAGGCGGGTCTGGGCGAAGGTCATTTGACTTGTAGTCACGAATGGCGGGGGTGACCGTGATCAAGTCGCGGGCAATCCATCGATTGCCGCCCTGGTTGACTTAAGTAGTGCGGCTGCCCGGCGCAACGCTGTTTAGCTGCGGGCTGAACCTACAATCGGAAAATGCCGCCCATGACCTCGCCATCGCAGCAACCCAATGTCACCGACACCCTGATCGCCAGCCTGTTACCCACCTGGCTCAGCACGGCCTCACTCGATCAGCTGGGCAAGTTGCGGACAAGCCTGCAGCATCAGCAGCGCACCCAGCACAGGCTGGCGACGTTGTTTTCCCGTGTAACCCCATTGGATGCCTTCGCCGAGGCGTTGCTTGACCAGGTATTGAGCGAGCAACTGTTGCCTGGGCTTGATGTGCGGCAGGTGAAGTTGCGGCGCACCACCATCCTTCCTGGTTCGTCTACGGTACCTGGCGGGTTGGGCCAGTCGCAGACCGAGGTCAGCGAGGTGACGTTGCTGGTTGCTGCGCTGCACAACTTCGCCGAACAGGAAGCCGCGCCGGCAGGCTCGCTGCAGACCGAGGTGATCGTTGATGCTGAAGGCACGGTGCAGGCGCTTGACCCACAAACCTACGTTGCGCTATGCCGAAGCGTGGATGTCGGGGGGCAGTACCAGGGGCATCTTGAATCCATACTGCTGGCGCCGGGCGTGCCGGGTACGCAGGTAGCCGCATTGCTCGAAGAAAGCGCACGCGCCAACCTGGAGGCCGACGTGCGCCTGGCGGCAGCCAAAGGTGAGATCGATGAGCGCACGTACTTGCAATGCCTGCCGGTCATCGCGGAAGTTGCCGTGGTGGCGTCCGACCCAACCCGATTGCTGCCCTTCGAAATTCGCCTGCTGGGCAAGTTGATGCGAGGGGTGGTGGCGTTCGAAGCGCGCCAGGAGGGGCTGCCGAGCGCACCGCTCGAGGGGGTGGTGCTGTGGGTGCCGGATGATGTTCATGGTGCGTTGCAACGTTATGATTCCTGGGATGAGCTGTGGCAGGCCCTGGGCCAAAGGTGCCGGCAGGACGGCTATCCTGCCTTCATTCAGCGCTTCGTCAGCGAGCGCGACCGGTGCGCCTTCAGCCAGACCCTGCAACGTTTGTTGCAGACCCATACCAACAGCCAGCCAGTCCAGCTCGATGGCCGCAGTCAAGCGATCGAAGGGCAGCTGTTTCAGCACGTACGCCAGGTGCGTATCAATACGCTGCTTGACGATGCGTGCGTGTTGGCCACACCCACTGCCAAGGCCAACCAGGCAGAGCGCGAGCGGCGCATGGGCGACTATGCCAGTGCAGGTCTTGACCTGTTGGGGCTGGCCAGCCTGTTCGTCCCCGTGCTTGGCCTGCCGTTGTTGGGTATCGCTGCGTTGCAGGCCAGCCATGAGGTTTATGAAGGGTATGCCGACTGGCAGCTAGGGGACCGGGAAGGCGCGCTGAATCACCTGTGGGGCGTTGCTGAAAACCTGGCCGCAGGGGTGGCATTGGCGTCGATCGGTTTGGTAGCAGGGCGCCTGATCGAACGGTCTGCCTACGTGGACGCATTGATGCCGGTGTTGACCGAAAACCATGGGTTGCGCCTGATCGATGCAGCTCTGCCAGGCTACGCGTTGCCAGATGGAGGGCTGGCCGTTGGCGAGCGGGCCGAGGTGGTGGGACAGATGCGCTTGCGTACCCACCTGGCGACCTACCAGGTGGTCGAGGATGCTCAAGGGGCGGGCTTGCGCATCCGCCACCCCAGCAGGGCGCAGGCCTACTCGCCGTTGCTCGACAGCAATGGCGAGGGCGGTTGGCGCCATCAGTTGGAAACCCCACAGCATTGGCAGGGTTCTACGCAACTGATGCAACGCTTGAACAGCGCCTGGGCGGCGCTCGAGCCACTGACTGCCGAGCATGTCATGCGCATCACAGGCTTCGATGAAGCGCGTCTGCGCCGCTTGCACCTTGAGCATGCGCCAGCGCCTGCACGGTTGCAGGATGCTGTGCAGCGCTACCAGTTGCATGCACAGCATCCAGCGTTGCACGGTGACGCTTTCGAGCTGCACCTGAGTGGGCTGCAGGCCCCTGCAGAACCCGCCGAGCGGGTGTTGAGGCGCGACTTCCCCGGCCTAACGCCGCGTGGCGCGCGGGAGATCACCCAGCGTGCGGGGCCCGAAGTGATCGAAGCCATGAACAGCAGCCAACGTGTGCCGCTTGCCTTGGCCACCGAAGCACGCTGGCTGTTGCGTGACTGCCGCTTGGATCGTGCCTGCGCAGGGTTCTATCAGGCGGCAGCGGTGAATGCTGACACCGAGCGGTTGGCTCTGGGCCTGATCGCAGAGGCGGCACCGTGGCCGCAAACCGTGCGGGTCGAGCTGCGCAGCGAGCGCCTGGGCGGCGATCTGCTCGCCCAGTCAGGTGCACAGGATGCCAGCCAAGTGAGGTACATCGTCAGGCGTGGCCAGGGTTACCAGGCTCTGCAGGATTCGGGGGTGCCACTGCCGTCGGCGAGCGAAAATGACAGCGTGTGCCAGGCGCTATGGTGGCACCTCGATGAGGCGCAGAAGCAGGTGCTGGGCGAGGGTGTGGGTACGGCTGAGCAGCTTGGCCATACCCTGGCCATTCGCGCTGGCGAACCACGGGAGCGCGCGGCAACGCTGCTTGGCATGGCGCCGCCAAAGGGGGCTGTGCGCCCGCCAGTGCGCCTTGGCGATGGTCGGCTGGGCTACCCGCTGAGTGGTGGCGATGCCTCGCGACCACTGCGCGGCCGGGTATTCACCACGGCAGACCTGCATGCCCGCCAGTCCATTCGCACCGGGCTGCACCAGTTGTTCACGCACCGCTCGGTTAGGGATGTGATGTGGTTGGCGATGCAACTGGAGCAGAGGCCGGGCCGCACGGTCTGGACAGCGTTCAGTGACCTGGCAAGGCAGGTCGAGCGGCTAGACCTCAGCCTGCGTGGTTGGCGGGGGCAAGCCACGCCGGAAAATTACCATCGCCGCCAGCGCGTCGGGCAACTGATTCGGGAGGCATGGGAGCCTGATTTCTATGGACCCGGCGGTGTAGAGGAGTTGGTAGTACGCAGTGAGCCAGTTGGTGGCCTGCCCCTGCTGCCAGCGGATATCCAGTTTGGGAACCTGCACCGGCTGTGCTTGAGCAATCTTGGCTTGACCTCGCTGGAAGGCGATTTCCTTGGCCGCTTCACCCAATTGCGCAGCCTGCAATTGAGTGGCAACAAACTGACCGTGGTACCTGGCTTGGGCAACCTACGCCGTTTGATCAGCCTGGACCTGCAGCACAACCGCTTGACCACCGTCGATGGGGTTCAGCATATGTCGTCGCTGACGCAACTGATCTTGAATGACAACGAGGTCAGTGAGGTGCCTGGGTTGGCAACGCTAACCAGACTCACCCGCCTGGACCTGCGGCGCAACCGGCTGACTGCGCTTGACGGTGTGCAGGGGCTGACGCTGCTGACCCAGCTGGACCTGAGTGACAACCTGTTGTCTGGCCTTCCCGATCAGATTCACAGGTTGATCCGGCTACAGTATCTGAACCTGAGCAATAACCAGTTCACGTCGTTGCCAGCGGGTGTCGAGCGGATGGTGGGGTTGACCCAGTTGAACCTTGCCGGCAATCGCCTTGACGAACTGCCGGAGGCGTTAGGCGGGCTGAGCCGGTTGTTGCAGCTGCACGTGGCCGAGAACAGGCTAGTGAATGTCCCGGCGGCCATCGGCAACCTGACCAGCCTTAAAATCCTCAACTTGCGCGGCAACCAGCTCACCGCGATACCCGAGGGCCTGGAACGGCTGCGACAACTGACCGAACTGTACCTGGGCGATAACCAGATCGTCATCGATGTCTCAGGCGGCCAACGCCTGGAAGCGTTCAGCGCGCTGCGAACCTTCAGCTTGAATGGCAACCCGATCGGCATGATCCCGCCACTGCGTAACCTCGACCACCTGGCCCATCTGTCGCTGCGCTCGACAGGCCTGAGGGAATTTCCATTGGCTTTTCTGGAGCACCATGCGCAGCTGTATGTGGACCTTGCCGATAATCTGATCGTCGAATTGAGCGAGCGGGCCTTGATCTGGATTCGGCAGCACCCGAACCGGCTCAACATCAACAACAATCCCCTAGATGAGCAGGTGCTGGCACGTTGGCGTGCTGCGCGGGTGCAGTTCGACACGCTAAGCCAGCGCGGTTGATTCAAGGGCTGCCGCTGCCAGTGGGGCGGTTTGCAATAGTTACCGCCAGCCCCCCGCTTGGCAGTGGTGCAATCGCAGCTCTTGCCATGAGGAGCCTGTGATGCAGACCCCGCCATTTCCCGAAGCGTCCACGGATGCCTTGATTGCCAGTCGCTTGCCTGCCTGGCTGACCGAGGCCCCGCTCGATACCTTTTACGCGTTACACGAAAGTCAACGCCGTCAACAGCAGGTACAGCAGCTACTGCACGACCTGCTGGCGCAGATCGCACCGCTGGACGTCTTCGCCGCCCCATTGCTGCAACACGCACTGCAAGCGCAGCATCAGCTGACGCTCGATGTGCGTCAGGCCAGATTGCGACGCAGAACCTTGCAGCGCTTCCCCTCGCACATTGCGCACGTGCCAGATGGGGTCAAAGAACAGGTCTATGAACACAGCTTGCTGCAATCGGCCTTGCATAACTTCACCGAAGGCGAAACATTCGCCAGCGCAATCATGCAGGGGACCGCGGTGCTGGATGCAACCGGGCAGCCTTGTTCGCTTGCTCCCAAGGCATTCTTCACGCTGTGCCGCTCGCTCGACCTCGGTGGCCAGTACCAGTCGTACCTCCAGGCGCACCTGACACCGGCAGGAGAGGCCGGTCGGCAACTCGAAGTACTGATCGAGGAGGGCTTGCGTGCAAACCTGGAGGCGGCGTTACGGTTATCGCTGGTCAACGGGGAAATTGCGCAGCACGCTTATGAACATTGTGCTGCGCTGGTTGCGCTGTTTTCATCCGAGGCGTTTTCGGCTTCAGGGCTGCGGCCCATGCAACTGCGGGTATTCGGTCAGCGGGTACGCGGTGCGGTGGCGTTTGAAATCACTCATCAGGAGGCCACTGATGAGGTATTCGAGGGGATATTGTGCTGGATCCCCGATGACCCTCAAGGCCCCTTGACCTGGTACACGTCCTGGGATGTCTTGTACTTGACCCTGGGCAAGCAGTTTCGCTTGCCTGGGTACGTCGAGTTCTTTCAGCGGTTCATCGGTGCACGTGACCTGCAAGCCTACGTGCGCGCCCTGGATAACGCGCTGAAAGCCACCGACCGGGATGTGCCGGTCGAGCTTGACGGGCGTCATGAAGCAATCGAGCTACCGCTGTTCGAGTATTTGCGCACGCAGCAGATCGACACCCTGCTGGACAACGCCAAGGTGCACGGCGTGCCCACTGCAGAAGTGGATGCGCAGGTACGCGACAGGCGCCTGCATTTCTACCTGAGTTTTGCCCTTGATGCGTTGGGCCTGGCAAGTTTCGCGCTGCCCGTGCTGGCTTTGCCGCTGCTGGGCATCACTGCGCTGCAGGTGGCGGATGAGGTCTACGAGGGTTATGCCGATTGGCAACTGGGGGACCGCCAGGGCGCACTGGAACACGTGTATGCGGTTGCAGAAACCGTGGCCATGACCGCTGTGAACGCTGGTGCAGGCGCAGCGTCGCACCGGCTGGCGCGTAACGTACGGGTCGAAACGTTGGTGCCGGTGCATGCGGTTGATGGCACGGTGAAGTTGTGCGACCTCGACTTGCCAGGTTATGCCGTTCAACACCAAGGCACCGTCGGCACGGTGGTCACGGTGCAAGGCGCAGAAGTGGTGCGTACCCCCCTGGCCAGCCATGTGACCTCAGCAAACGGTGAAACCCAGCAGCGCCGTATCCGCCACCCCACGCGCAGCAATGCCTACGCACCGTTGCTTGAAGGCAACGATGCCGGTGGCTGGCAGCATGAACTTGAGACCCCACATGAATGGCACGGCAGTGTTCAGCTGTTCAAGGACCTCGCTACGGATTGGGCGAACCTCGACGAGCAGGCCATACATAACGTGATGCGGGCCACAGGGCTCAATGAAGACCTGTTGCGCCGATTGCATGTGGAACACGCCTCGCCCCCGGCCCGCGTGTTGGATGCGCTGCAGCGGCACCAGTTGCACACGCAGTTGCCAGGGCTGCAAGGCGAGGGCTTCGAGCTGCAGTTGCAGGCGCAGCAGCCCTGGCCGTCCGAGGCCGAAACCCTGCTGCGTCGGGATTTCCCCGGGTTGTCGGTGCTGGGCGCGCGGGAGATCATCGCACACGCTGGTGAAGACCTGGTCGAGCAGTTGCAGGCGCACCAGCGTGTACCGCTGGCCTTGGCCGAGCACGCGCGCTGGTACTTGCGCGATACGCGCCTGGACCGCGCTTGCGCGGGGCTGCTGCAAGCCGCAGCGATCAATCGTGATACCGAGCAACTGGCGCTGGGCCTGATCGCTGACCGTGCTCCTTGGCGCGGCGTGCGCATCGAGGTGCGCGGCGATACGCACTTGGGCGCACGGTCTGCCTGGGCCGGTGCGCAAGAGGCCAGTGAAGTCCGTAGCGTAGTCAGAACTGCCCATGGCTATCAGGCGTTGGATGCGCACGGTGTCCCGCTGCCATCGGCAACGGCCGAAGACTCTTTGTTCCAGGCCCTGTTGCTGCAACTTGACCCTTGGCAGAAGCGGGCTTTGGGTAACGCTGGGGACTCACCTGAGGCGCTGGCTGAGGCGCTGTCGCTGTGGGCCGGTGAGCAGCGCGATCATGCCGCAACGCTGTTGGGCATGGCGCCGATCGGACTTGGTTTCAGGCCACCGGTACGGCTCGGCGATGGTCGCCTGGGCTACCCGCTGAGCGGGCGTGGCGAGAGCAGCGATCGTGCGCTGCGACGCGGTATCCAACGGCTGTTCCCCGACATTGACCCAAGTACGATGGCACGCTTCGCGCAAGACGCCCGCGAGCTTGGGCTGACCCCTTGGAACTACTACCTGCGCCTGTGTGAAGAGCTGCGTGCCCTGGATCAGGCATTGGGCCTGTGGCGGCGACAATCGTCCGGGCCGATCCAGTTGCTCAGACGGGCGCGCATGGCACGGCGGATTCGTCATGCCTGGCAACGGCGCATTCGCGATGTTGACGGTCATCCAGCCCTGATCCTGGAAGGCTCACGCCTGGGCACGCTGCCAGCGCTCCCAGAATCGGTGCGCTTTGATCATGTGACCGCGCTCACCCTGCGCAGCCTCGAGCTGACAGCTATCGAGCAGGGCTTTCTTGCCCGTTTTCCCAATGTGCATCGTCTGGATTTGTCGTTCAACAGGCTGGCATCGATACCCGAAACCGCAGCATTGACGCAGCTTCGGCAGATAGATCTACGGGACAATCTTATCGTTGACATCAGCGAAGCGCAGGCGAGCGCGCTGCGTGCCAACCCCGAAAGGGTGCATTTGCAGGGCAATCCGCTTTCAGCAATGGCGCGCGAGCGGCTGGCGATGGGGGCGTCTGCAGTGCCACCCGAGCAGGGCGCAGGAAGCAGGGAGCGGTGGTTCGAAGGGGAGAGTGAGCACGAGGCGGCGCGGCATCGCAGCCAGTGGCGGGCGCTAGAGCATGAGGCTGGCAGCGGCGGGTTCTTCGCATTTCTCGATGCGTTGCGGGCTAGCGAGAAGTTTGCGCTTGAACCCGCAGAGATGCGGCGTCGGGTAGGCGAGTTGATAAACGCCATGTACCACCATGCTCACATTCGACAGGCACTTTTCCTGCAAGCGGCTGTGCCTCGCAGCAGCGTCGACCTTGATACCCTCATCATCAGGTTGCAGGTTGCATTGCGTACCGATGGCGTGCACGGTCGGCGTATCGAGCGTGAGTTGCGCAGCCTTGGGCGTGAACTGTTCAGGCTCGATCAGGTGAACCGCTTTGCTGCACGTCATATGGACGGCCTGCGTCTGCGCGCCGTGTCATTCAACCCGAGCGAGATCTACCTGGCATTTCGGGCACAGCTCGCAGAGCAGTTGGGCATTTATGGCCAGCCGACGTACTTGAGTTTCAGGCACATCGAGCATGTGACGCCAGATGATCTTGTCGGGGCCGAAGCAGCTGTGTACGAGGCCGAGACGGCCGAGGCGCTCAGCCAGTTCCTGGCGCAGCAGGCGTTCTGGGAAGATCACGTTCGGGTTGCTTACGACGATCAGTTTGCCGTCATCCGTCAAGCCTACGTTGAACGACAAGCTGTACTCGCCGCAGACCAGGCCCACGAGCAGGTGTCGCCAGATGCGTTGGCGCGCATCACCGAACAGCGCCGGGAGGAGGAGCAGGCACTGACGCTGACACTGGCCCGCGGCAGTTACTGGACATGGTATCGGCTGGAGCCTCCCCACGGTCCTGGCACCCGGGCGTTTGCGCACCTGTCGAGGCGGCTTGAAACAAGCCTGGAGCTATGGCGCGGGCTGCCAGGTGAGCCCGAGTACGCCGCGCGGTCACATGTCGCGGATGTACTGCGCGCGTTCTGGCAGTCGAATTATCGCGAAGAAGGGCCGTCCTTGGGCTCTACCAGTACAGGTTTGACTATCAGTACGTTGCCTGTGTTGCCCGCCGGTATCATGTTCGACCGGCTAAGAGCCTTGTCCTTGCGTAATCAGCAGCTTTCGAACATCCGGGCTGACTTCCTGCGCCATTTTCCCAACCTGGAGGTCGTGCAGCTGTCCGGTAACCGACTGACCGAGCTTTGCGGGCTGGAACATCTGCCGCAACTGCGCATCCTGGACCTTGGTGGTAACCAGCTCGAGACGGTGGCTGGGTTGCAGCACTTGCGGCAACTGACTGACCTGGACCTCAGTGGCAACCACCTGGAGCAACTGCCGGCCGGCGTCGAGCAGTTGGCCCAACTGGCCAGCCTGGACCTTTCGTTCAATCGGCTCAACGTACTCGATGAGCGCATCGGGCAGTTGGCAAACCTTGAGAACCTGCAGTTGAGCGGTAACCTGCTGAGCAGTGTGCCCAGCAGCCTTGGCAACCTTGCCCAACTGAATATTCTCAACCTTGGCGCGAACCGCTTTGCCACTGTCCCGGAGCGTTTGAATCATCTGGGCAGGCTGACCCAGCTGTACCTGCACGACAACGTGATAACCCTCGATGCAGAAAGCCAGTTGCGCCTGGAGTGGTTCTCCCGGTTGGAAGTCCTGGACTTTGATGGAAACCCGTTGGGTGTGGCCCCTCAGTTGCGCTACAACGTTCACCTGCAGTACGTGTCGTTGCGTGCAACGGGCTTGCGCAGTGTTCCGCTGGCGTTGATGCAGCGCTACCCTGACCTGGTCGTGGACCTGCGTGGTAACCGCATTGCGACGCTTGGCGAGGACGCGTTGAACTGGATCGAAGCCCACCCGGAAACGATCAATCTCGAACAGAATCAGCTGAACGAAGAGGTCATGGAGCGAATACGCGAGGCGCTGGCACGGGTGCAGGCCGAATGGGTGAGGGCGATAGAGCAGCAGCAAGCCACTGCGAGCAGGAAACCGCGGGGCCGCAGAGGCTGAAAAGCGGTTTTGCGTGGGTTGCGGTAGAAGAAGGGGCACGGCCCACCGGGTAGTGGGCCGTACTTGCCGCGGTCAGCGGCGGCGGAACAGCGGCAGCGGCTGATCGGTGGCGCCCTGATAGGTCACCGAGAAGTCTTTCAGACCTTCCAGTGCGTCTTCCGGGTCCTTGTCAGCACGGATGGCAAACGCGTCGAAACCGCAGCGGGCCATGAAGAACAGCTGGTCGCGCAGAACGTCGCCGATGGCGCGCAGCTCGCCTTTGAACTGGTAGCGGTCCCGCAGCAGGCGCGCGTTGGAGTAGTTGCGCCCGTCGGTGAAGGCCGGGAAGTTCAGGGCGATGACCTGGAAGTGCTGCACGTCCTCGCCGATCTCTTCCGCTTCCTCGTCGCTGTCCAGCCACACACCCAGGCCGCCGTCGCGGGCCTTGAGCACGTGGGCATGGTCACGCCACAGTTGCAGCGGGACGATGTAATCGTCGCAGTTGCTCAGCTCGTCGAGGGTAGTTTCCTTGGGCAGCAGGTGCCAGGTTTCGTCGACGATCTGGTTGTTCTTAATGATTCGCTGCATAGACGCGTTCCTTGAAGGGGTCGATGCCGATACGCTGGTAGGTGTCGATGAAGCGCTCTTCCTCGGTACGTTGTTCGACGTACACGGCGATCAGCTTTTCAATCACGTCGGCCATGGCGTCCTGGGCGAAGGATGGGCCGAGGATCTTGCCCAAGCTCGCGTCACGCGCAGCGTTGCCGCCCAGGGACACCTGGTAGAACTCCTCGCCTTTCTTGTCCACGCCGAGGATGCCGATGTGGCCCACGTGGTGGTGGCCGCAGGCGTTCATGCAGCCAGAGATGTTGAGGTCGATTTCGCCGATGTCGAACAGGTAGTCCAGGTCGTCGAAGCGGCGCTGGATGGATTCGGCGATCGGGATCGACTTGGCGTTGGCCAGCGAGCAGTAGTCGCCACCCGGGCAGCAGATGATGTCGGTCAACAGGCCGATGTTCGGCGTGGCGAAGCCACCTTCACGCAGTTCTTGCCACAGGGCGTGCAGCTGGCGCTGCTCGACATCGGCGAGGATGATGTTCTGCTCGTGCGAGGTGCGCAGGAAGCCAAAGCTGTAGCGCTCGGCGAGGTCCGCCACGGCGTCCAGCTGCTTGTCGGTCAGGTCGCCAGGGGCAACGCCGGTGGGTTTCAGCGACAAGGTCACGGCCACATAGCCGGGGCGCTTGTGGGCGCGGGTGTTGCGCGAGCGCCAGCGAGCGAAACCTGGGTATTCGGCATCCTGGGCACTGTAATCGACGTTGTCGAGTGCCAGGTAGTCAGGGTCGACGAAGTGGCGCGACACGCGCTGGACTTCATCTTCGGTCAGGGTGCTGCTGCCGCCACGCAGGTGGACCATTTCGGCCTCGACCTTCTCGGCGAACACTTCGGGCGTCAGCGCCTTGACCAGGATCTTGATCCGCGCCTTGTACTTGTTGTCACGGCGACCGTAACGGTTGTACACGCGCAGGATGGCGTCCAGGTAGCTGATCAGGTCTTGCCAGGGCAGGAACTCGTTGATGAACGAGCCGACCACCGGGGTACGGCCCAGGCCGCCGCCCACCAGTACGCGGAAGCCAAGCTCGCCGGCTTCGTTGCGCACCGGCTCCAGGCCGATATCGTGTACTTCGATGGCGGCGCGGTCTTCCTTCGAGCCGTTGATGGCAATCTTGAACTTGCGCGGCAGGTAGGCGAATTCCGGGTGGAAGGTGGTCCACTGACGGACGATCTCGCACCACGGGCGCGGGTCGATCAGCTCATCTGCGGCGACACCGGCGAACTGGTCGGTGGTGGTGTTGCGCAGGCAGTTGCCGCTGGTCTGGATCGCGTGCATCTGCACGGTGGCCAGCTCGGCAAGGATGTCCGGGATGTCTTCCAGCGCCGGCCAGTTGTACTGCACGTTCTGGCGGGTGGAGATGTGGGCGTAGCCCTTGTCGTAGTCGCGAGCGATCTTGGCCAGTGTGCGGACCTGGCGGGCGTTCAGCTGGCCATAAGGCACGGCGACGCGCAGCATCGGCGCGAAACGTTGGATATACAGGCCGTTCTGCAGGCGCAGAGGGCGGAATTCTTCTTCGCTCAGCTCACCGGCCAGGTAGCGGCGGGTCTGATCACGGAACTGCTTGACGCGGTCCTCGATGATCCGCTGATCGTACTCGTCGTATACGTACATAAAAGTCCTGTCTCAGGCTGCATGCAGCTATTCGCGCGCACGGCCGCGCACTCCGGTTCGGAGCTGGGGAACGATATCAGAGTGTGTTTATGCGCTAAAGTGATGTTTTTGCATATGAAAAGAACCAAACGAACTAAGTGAGACTGACTGGCATTTGTTCGTCAACGCGGGTCGCAGGTTTATACTCGCGGGTTTGTTGCAAGGGGTGTAACCGCATGCTCAAGGCGCTGTGCCAAAGCTTGTGCCTGAGCCTGCCGTTGGCAGCCAATGCGCAGGCTGCTTCAGTCGTGTTCCTTAACCCGGGCCTTTCGAGCGAGACATTCTGGGTTGGGTATTCGCGCTTCATGCAGGCGGCGGCCGACGACCTGGGCCTGACGCTGCGGGTGGAATACAGCGAGCGCAGCGCCGAACGTGCGCTGAACCAGGCACGGGCGCTTCTCAAAGGCCCGCAGCGCCCGGACTATCTGGTGCTGGTCAACGAGCAGTACGTGGCGCCAGAAATCATCCGCCTGTCCCAGGGCACCGGGGTCAAGCTGTTTCTGGTCAATAACGGCCTGACCGCCAGCCAGGCGCAGAGCATCGAGGCCCAGCCCGAGAAGTATGCCCAGGTACTGGGCACGCTGATCACCAACGACGAGCAAGCCGGTTACCAGATGCTGCACGAGATGGTCGCCCTGCTGCCGCCGAGCAACGAGCCGGTGGACCTCGTGGCGTTTGCCGGGGTCAAGACCACCCCCGCCTCGCAGTTGCGCGAAGCGGGCATGCGCCGCGCCTTGGCTGACTTCCCCCAGGTGCGCTTGCGCCAGGTGGTGTATGGCGGATGGAACCGGCAGCGTGCATTCGAGCAGGCGCAACTGCTGTTGCAGCGCTACCCGGACACACGCCTGGTGTGGTCGGCCAACGACGAGATGGCCTTCGGTGCCATGCAGGCGTTCGAGGCTGCCGGGCGAATGCCGGGGCGGGATGCGGTGTTCAGCGCCGTCAACAGCTCGCCGCAAGCGCTGCGTGCGCGCATCGACGGGCGTCTGGGCGTGCTCATGGGCGGGCATTTCACCTTGGGTGGTTGGGCCATGGTCATGCTCAATGACGATGCGCAGGGGCTGCCGATCAATCGGGGCGGGCGCCGTGAGCACAGTGTGCCGGTGCTGCAGTCGATTGACCCGAACAAGGCCCGACGCTGGCTCAAATTGCTCGAACGTGACGACTACGGCATCGACTTTCGCCACTACAGCGCTGAAGGCCGTCCATCCGATTTTCAGTACCCTTTCCTCACATCCCCTGTGGAGTACTGATCTGCCTGGCCGCGGCTGGCAAAAAACCCTGCTTGAGAGAAGGGCATTGCTCGTCTTTACTGCTGTGGGTGAAGTGCATTCCCATAACCACTACAAGAGGCAATGCAATGGGAAACTCAACCAAGGTCCGCAAAGCTGACAGCAGTGTCGATGCCTGGGCGATTCTGTGTTTGATCGTGCTGGTGGTCGTTACCGCCGTGTATTGGGTCAGCCACCAGTAGACTTCCCTTCAGACCGTGATGCAGCCTGAGCGCCTGCGGGGTGGATGCCCGCAGGCGTTTTCATTCAGGCTGAACCTCAGCGTGCCGTCAGGTGCATGGCCAGTTGCACCAGCCCGATCAGCAGCAGAATGAACAGCAGGGTGAACACCGTGCCCATGGCAATGAAGTGGCTGGCCTTGCCGTGGGTGAAGTCGCGCGCGCGGTTTTTGCCGCTTTGCACGCCGAAGGCGGCGGCGAGGATGCTGTGCAGCATTTGCCAGAAGGAGGGGGGCTTGCCTTGGCTTGAGTCGTCCATGGTGGCTCCTGGGTTTCGGAGGCAATCAGGGACAGTGTAGGCAATGCCAGGGTAGTTGGCATTTCTGGCCCTTTCGCGGTTAAACCCGCGAAAGGGCCAGCACAGGCCTAGTTGTCGTACCCGAGGTTAGGCGCCAACCAACGCTCGCTCACGCTCACTTCCTGGCCCTTGCGCGCGCTGTAGCGCTCGATCTGGTCCTTGTCCACCTTGCCCACGGCAAAGTACTGCGCCTGCGGGTGCGCAAAGTACCAGCCACTGACCGCCGCCGCCGGGAACATCGCAAAGTGCTCGGTCAGGAATACGCCGCTTGCGCCGGTCTCGCCAATGGCCGTGCCATCGAGCAGGCGGAACAAGGTTTCTTTCTCGGTGTGGTCCGGGCAGGCCGGGTAGCCTGGGGCAGGGCGGATGCCGCTGTACTGCTCCTTGATCAACGCCTCGTTATCCAGGTGTTCGTCGCGGGCGTAACCCCAGTGCTCTTTACGCACCTGCTCGTGCAGCCACTCGGCGCAGGCTTCGGCCAGGCGGTCGGCCAAGGCCTTGACCATGATCGAGCTGTAGTCGTCGCCCTTGTCCTGATACGCCTTGGCCACTTCCTCGGCGCCGATGCCGGCGGTGGTGATGAAGCCGCCGACGTAATCGGTGACACCGCTGCCCTTCGGCGCGACGAAGTCTGCCAACGACCAGTTCGGCTTGCCGTCGGGCTTGATGGTCTGCTGGCGCAGGTGGTGCAGGGTGGCCAGCGGCTGGCCGTCGTCGCCATACACCTCGATATCGTCATCGGCGACCTGATTGGCCGGCCAGAAGCCGAACACTGCGCGGGCACTGATCAGCTTTTCGTCGATCAGCTTGTCGAGCATCTCGCGGGCATCTTTGTACAGCGCTGTGGCCGCCTCGCCGACCACTTCGTCGGTGAGGATGCGCGGGAACTTGCCGGCCAGGTCCCAGGAGATGAAGAACGGCGTCCAGTCGATGTATTCGGCCAGGGTCCGCAGGTCGATGTCCTGCAGCACCTTGACGCCGGTGAAGGAGGGCACTGCGGGCTGGTAGCCGGCCCAGTCATACTGCGGCTTGGCGGCAATCGCCTTGGCGTAGCTCAGGCGCTCGGTACGGGCACTGCGGTTGGCCGTGCGCTCGCGAACATCGACGTAGTCCAGGCGGGTCTTTTCGACGAAGCCGGGTTTGAGCTCCTTGGACAGCAGCTGGGTCGCCACGCCGACGGCGCGCGAAGCGTCGGTGACGTAGATCACCGCGTCGTTGCTGTACTTGGGCTCGATCTTCACCGCCGTGTGCGCTTTGGACGTGGTTGCACCACCGATCAACAGCGGCAGGTTGAAGCCCTGGCGCTGCATTTCGCGGGCCACGTGGACCATCTCGTCCAGCGACGGGGTAATCAGGCCGGACAGGCCGATGATGTCGCATTTCTCGTCGCGAGCGGTTTGCAGAATCTTCTCTGCCGGCACCATCACGCCGAGGTCGACGATGTCGTAACCGTTACAGCCCAGCACCACGCCGACGATGTTCTTGCCGATGTCGTGCACGTCGCCCTTGACCGTGGCCATGAGGATCTTGCCCTTGGCCTCTGGCTTGTCGCCTTTTTCGGCTTCGATGAACGGGATCAGGTGAGCCACGGCCTGCTTCATCACGCGTGCCGACTTGACCACCTGGGGCAGGAACATCTTGCCGGCACCGAACAGGTCGCCGACCACGTTCATGCCGCTCATCAGCGGGCCTTCGATGACCTCGATGGGCCGCGCGCATTGCTGGCGGCACTCTTCGGTGTCTTCGACGATGTGCGCGGTGATGCCTTTGACCAGGGCGTGCTCCAGGCGTTTGCCGACCGGCAGCGAGCGCCAGGCCTCGTTCTCGACTTCCTTGGTGGCGCCGCCGCCTTTGTAGTCGTCGGCGATGGCCAGCAGTGCATCGGTGCCTTCCGGAGTGCGGTTGAGCACCACGTCCTCGACCTTGTTGCGCAGGTCGGCCGGGATCTCGTCGTAGATCTCCAGCTGGCCGGCGTTGACGATACCCATGGTCAGGCCGTTGCGGATGGCGTGGAACAGGAACACCGAGTGGATCGCTTCACGCACCGGGTTGTTGCCGCGGAACGAGAACGACACGTTGGACACCCCGCCCGAGCTCAGCGCGTGAGGCAGGTGGTCACGGATGTAGGCGCAGGCTTCGATGAAGTCGACGGCATAGTTGTTGTGCTCTTCGATGCCGGTGGCGACGGCGAAGATGTTCGGGTCGAAGATGATGTCTTCCGGCGGGAAGCCCACTTCGTTGACCAGGATGTCGTAGCTGCGCTTGCAGATTTCTTTCTTGCGCGCGGCGGTGTCGGCCTGGCCGACCTCGTCGAAGGCCATTACCACCACGGCGGCGCCGTAGCGTTTGCACAGGCGGGCGTGGTGCTTGAACTGCTCGACGCCTTCTTTCATGGAGATCGAGTTGACGATGCCCTTGCCCTGGATGCACTTCAGGCCCGCCTCGATCACTTCCCACTTGGAGGAGTCGATCATGATCGGTACGCGGGAGATGTCCGGCTCGCCCGCGATCATGTTGAGGAAGCGGACCATGGCGGCCTGGGAGTCGAGCATCCCTTCGTCCATGTTGATGTCGATCACCTGGGCGCCGGCCTCGACCTGCTGCAGGGCCACTTCCAGGGCTTCGGTGTAGTTCTCTTCACGAATCAGCCGGGCGAACTTGGCCGAGCCGGTGATGTTGGTGCGCTCGCCAACGTTGACGAACAGCGACTGACGATCGATGGTGAAGGGTTCCAGGCCCGACAGGCGGCAGGCCTTGGCAATTTCCGGGATCTCGCGGGGTTTGTACTTGGCCACGGCTTCGGCGATGGCCTGGATGTGGCCCGGGGTGGTGCCGCAGCAGCCGCCGATGATGTTGAGGAAGCCGCTGGCGGCGAACTCCTCGACCACTGCGGCCATCTCGGCCGGGGTTTCGTCGTACTCGCCGAAGGCGTTGGGCAGGCCCGCGTTGGGGTGCGCCGAAACATGGGTGTCAGCCTTGGTCGACAGCTCTTCCAGGTACGGGCGCAGGTCCTTGGCGCCCAGGGCGCAGTTCAGGCCCACGGAAATCGGCTTGGCATGGCGCACCGAGTTCCAGAAGGCTTCGGTGGTCTGCCCGGACAAGGTCCGGCCCGAGGCGTCGGTGATGGTGCCGGAGATCATGATCGGCAGTTCGACCTGGTCATCCTCGAACACCTGTTGCACGGCGAAGATCGCCGCCTTGGCGTTCAGGGTGTCGAAAATGGTTTCGATCAGGATCAGGTCGGCACCGCCCTCGATCAGGCCGCGGGTGGCCTCGACGTAGTTTTCCACCAGCTCGTCGAAGGTGACGTTGCGGTAGCTGGGGTCGTTGACGTCCGGGGAAATCGAGCAGGTGCGGCTGGTCGGGCCAAGCACGCCGGCGACGAAGCGCGGTTTGTCCGGCGTTTCCAGGGTCTTGGCATCGGCGACCTGGCGGGCGATGCGCGCGCCTTCGACGTTCAGCTCGTAGACCAGCGACTCCATGCCGTAGTCGGCCTGGGAAATCTGTGTGGCGTTGAAGGTGTTGGTTTCTAGAATATCGGCGCCAGCATCCAGGTAGGCTTTTTCGATGGCGGCGATGACATCAGGGCGGCTGAGCAGCAACAGATCGTTGTTACCCTTTACATCGCTTGGCCAATCGGCAAAGCGCGTGCCACGATAGTCGTGTTCCTCGAGGCGATAACTTTGGATCATAGTACCCATGCCGCCGTCGAGGATCAGGATGCGCTCTTTGAGTGCGTGCTGGAGTGCTTGGAGACGAGCGCTGCGGTCGGACATAGGAACTACCTGGTCGGGCGATATCAGAAGGTGCCGAATCATAACAAAGCTGCGCGGTTTTTAGGCGCATCGCCCATTTGCATGAATTTTGCTCATGTTGGCGCACAAGCACCCAAGCGCCACCAGGCAATCGTGATGGCTTTCATGAACCAGGACTTTTCGCACATGCTGCATCGTATTCTTGCCGGCGTCTTCGCCTTGCTCATCAGCGGCGTGGCGTTCGGGCAAGCCCCCCAGTCGAGTCCGGCCATTTCCTACACCCGGGACATTCAGCCGATCTTCACCGAGAAATGCGTGGCCTGCCACGCTTGTAACGACGCGGCCTGCCAGCTCAAGCTGGAAAGCCCCGAAGGGGCCGTGCGTGGCGCCACCAAGGTACCGGTGTACCAAGGCGACCGAAGCAAGGCGGTGCCCACCACGCGGCTGTTCTACGACGCCCACAGCGAGGGCGAGTGGCGCAAGAAGGGCTTCTACTCGGTGCTCGACAGCCAGGGCAGCCAGGCGGCGCTGATGGCGCGCATGCTCGAACTTGGGCACAAGACACCGCTCACGCCCAATGCCAAGTTGCCCGAAGACATCGTCCTGGGGATCAGCCGCAACAACATGTGCCCGTTGCCCCATGAGTTCGACGCCTACGCTGGCGCGCACCCCAAAGAAGGCATGCCGCTGGCGGTCACCGGCCTGACCGACCAGGAGTACAGCACGCTGCAACGCTGGCTGGCCACGGGGGCGCCGGTGGAGTACCAGCCGGTCCAGCCCAACCCGGCCGAGGCCAGGCAGATTGCCGACTGGGAAGCGCTGCTCAACCGCCCAGGGTCCACCGAAGCCCTGGTCGGGCGCTGGCTGTACGAGCACCTGTTCCTTGCACACATCTACTTCGTTGGAGGGGAGCAGGGCCACTTCTTCCAGTGGGTGCGTTCGCGCACGCCCAGCGGCCAGCCGGTCGACCTGATCGCTACCCGTCGCCCCAACGACCCGCCGGGCACCGACTTCTATTACCGGCTGATTCCGGTGCAAGGCGTGATCGTGCATAAGACGCACATCACCTACCCAATGGGCCCACAAAAGCTCAAGCGGGTGAAGCAACTCTTTTACGCCGGTGACTGGCACGCTGCGGCGCTGCCCGGCTATGGCCCGCGTCATCGGGCCAACCCGTTCGAGACCTTCGAAGCGATCCCGGCGGTGGCGCGCTACCAGTTCATGCTGGACAACGCCGAGTACTTCGTGCGCACCTTCATCCGCGGCCCGGTGTGCCGTGGGCAGATTGCGACCGACGTGATTCGCGACAACTTCTGGGCGCTGTTCCAGGAGCCGGCCCATGATCGCTACATCACCGATGCCCAGTACCGCGGCGCCGCCACCCCGTTGCTGGCCATGCCGGGGCAGATCGATGACGTGGGCAGTGTGCTGAGCCTCTGGCACGCCTACCGCGACAAGCGCAACGAGTACGAAAAACTGCGCCGCGAAGCCTATGCCGAAATGCCGGCGCCGGGCTGGTCGACGTTGTGGGCGGGTAACGACAATGCGCTGCTGAGCATTTTCCGCCACTTCGACAGCGCCTCGGTGAGCAAAGGCCTGATCGGCGATGTGCCGCTCACCGTGTGGCTGTTCGACTACCCGCTGCTGGAGCGCACCTATTACCAGTTGGCGGTCAACTTCGATGTGTTCGGCAACGTCTCGCACCAGTTGCAGACACGCCTGTACTTCGACCTGATCCGCAACGGTGCCGAAGTCAATTTCCTGCGCCTGATGCCGGCCGATCAGCGCGGCGCGATCCTCAGCGACTGGTACCAGAACAGCGGCAAGGTGAAGATGTGGCTCGATTATGAAGACATCGATACCGATACCCCGAGCGGCATCAAGCTCGACCCGGGCAACCCCAAGCGCGACTTCGGCCTCAAGCTGCTGCAGCGCACCGGCAGCCTGAATGCGGCACCCGACCCGATCAACCGATGCCAGGGTGCCTACTGCTCACGGCCGCAAATGAGCGAAGAGTTCCGCAATGCCGAGCAGTCGCTCAGCCGCCTGGTGTCGCGCCCGGCTGCCGGGCTCAAGGTCATCAACCAGCTGCCTGAGGCAAGCATGCTGCGCATCGAAGGGCAGGGCGGTCAGCGCCAGGTGTACAGCCTGCTGCGCAACCGTGCGCACAGCAACGTCGCCTTCCTGCTGGGCGAAGCTTCCCGCTATCAGCCAGGGCTGGACACACTGACCTTGTACCCGGGCGTACTCAGCAGCTACCCGAACTTCATCTTCAACATACCGACCCAGGATGTGCCGGAATTTGTCGAAGACATGGAGTATGCGCGTGATGACCCGAGCAAGTTCGAGCGCATCGTCATGCGCTGGGGCGTGCGCCGTAGCCATCCGCAGTTCTGGCAGTACTTCCATGACCTGAACAGCTACATCAAGGAGACCCAGCCGGTGGAAGCGGGTGTGCTGGACATGAACCGCTACGAGAACCTCTGATCGGTTGGCCTGACCTTTCCGGGGTAGCTGCGGTCGGAAACGGTGGGTGGTCCTGATCGACTGCAGGGGGGGCTGCTGGGCAGCCCTTCGCGGGTATTGCCCCCCTCTGCGCGCGGTCACCGGCCTCAATGCACCGGCAATCGCAGGGTATTCCATGCTGTATTCGCTTCAGGCACTGCGGGCGTTCGCCGCCTGGGTGGTGGTTTGCCACCATTTCATGCAGATTTTCTTCGACTTCCACGCCAGTGGCCCCATCGGCCAACTGCTTACCGACCGGGGCGCCGTGGGCGTCGATATCTTCTTCGTCATCAGTGGGCTGGTGATCTACCTGTCGACCCGTGACAAAACCATCGAACCGCGTCAGTTCCTGCTCAACCGGGTGCTGCGCATCGTGCCGGCGTACTGGTTCTACAGCTTGCTCATGGCGGGCCTGCTGCTGGCGGCCAGCCGCTGGATGCCGCACCAGCAGTTCGACTGGCAGCACCTGTTGCTGTCGTTGCTGTTCGTGCCAGCGGAAAACCCTGGGGGGTACGGGCTCTACCCGACTTTGAACGTGGGCTGGACGCTCAATTTCGAGATGTTCTTCTACCTGCTGTTCGGCCTGGCGTTCCTGGTGCGCCAGCGCCATCACCTGTGGCTGGTGAGCGCGGCGCTGTTGCTGGTCAGTGAAGTGCTGGGCCGGCTGGGCGTGCTCAGCCATTTCTACAACAACGACATCATCTACGAGTTCCTGCTCGGCATCGGCTTGGGCGTGCTGTATCGCCGGGGTCTGATTCGCGAGGGCGTGTGGATGCCGCTGGCGTTGCTCGGGGTGGCGGGGTACGCCCTCTATCACCTGGACGCTTCCCAGCGCCTGTTGCACTGGGGCGTGCCCAGTGCCTTGGTGGTGCTGGCCTTCATTGCCCTGGAACCCTGCTTCAAGGGCAACCAGGTACTCAAGGCACTCGGCGACTGTTCGTATTCGGTGTACCTGATCCACGTGCTGGTGCTGTATGCCGGCTGGTTCGCCAGTGAGCGGCTGCACTTGAACCCGTACCTGGTGTTTGCCCTGTGCGTGCCGTCCATTGGACTAATGTCGTGGTTCAGCTACCAGTGGCTGGAGCGTGGCTTGTACCGGCGAATGCAGGCCTGGCTGGCGGCGCCACGGGGGCAGGCCCCGGCTTACGTGCTTTCCCGAGTCAAATACTAGGACTTTGTGCCGGGGCCAGGTTGGCGTACACTTGGCCGCAAGTCTGTGAGGAACTTACATGAGCGCTATAACCATTACCGACGCCGCCCATGATTACCTGGCCGATCTGCTCTCCAAGCAGAATACGCCCGGCATCGGCATTCGCATTTTCATCACCCAGCCAGGCACCCAGTACGCAGAGACGTGCATTGCCTACTGCAAGCCGGGCGAAGAGAAGCCTGACGACACCGCCGTGGGTCTGAAGAGCTTCACCGCTTACCTCGATGCGGTCAGCGTGCCCTTCCTTGAGGACGCGCTGGTCGACTACGCCACCGACCGCATGGGCGGCCAGCTGACCATCAAGGCGCCAAACGCCAAGGTGCCGATGGTCAACGAGGACAGCCCGATCAACGAGCGTATCAACTACTACCTGCAGACCGAGATCAACCCCGGTCTGGCCAGCCATGGCGGCCAGGTGAGCCTGGTGGACGTGGTCGACGACGGCATTGCCGTGCTGCAGTTCGGCGGCGGTTGCCAAGGCTGCGGCCAGGCTGACGTGACGTTGAAGGAAGGCATCGAGCGCACCCTGCTCGAGCGCATTCCCGAGCTCAAAGGTGTGCGTGACGTGACTGACCACACCCAGAAGGAAAACGCGTACTACTGACAAGTACGCGTCCCTAGCAACAAACTGTTACGGATTCAACCCCTGCGACAACAGGCCGCAGCCCGTATTCAAAGGGCTGCAGGCCAACACCGCCTTCGTCGGGTAGAAGCACTTGGGGTGTCATGTAAGAATGCCCCGGTTTTTCGACCGGCCCCTCCCAGGGTCGGCACCTTTCCTGTGAAGGATGGCCTGTAAAGGATGGTTCCATGAATGATCTGTATACCCGGCGCGCGGTTGTCGCTGGGATGGGCGTTCTCGGGCTTGGCCTGCTGGCCGGCTGCAGCCCGGCCCGGGGTCTCGAGTTCAAGTACGGCAAGAACATGAGCAACGAAATCCTTGGGCGCAAATTCAACCTCAAGGACCCCCAAGGCAACCCGCGTACCCTGTCGAGCTTCTACGGCAGCATGCCGATGATCTTCTTCGGCTTCACCCAGTGCCCGGCGGTCTGCCCGACCACGCTGGCGCGGGCGGCGCAAATCAGGCAAATGCTCAAGGGCCGTGACCGTGACCTGTTCCAGGTGGTGTTCATCACCCTGGACCCGGAGCGCGACACCCCCGAAGTGCTCGATGCCTACGTCAAGGCGTTCGACCCGTCGTTCACCGCCCTGACCGGTACCCCTGAGGAAATCGCCGAGGTGGCCAAGGAATTCAAGGTGTTCTACGAGAAGGTCCCGGCCGGTGACACCTACACCATCTCTCATTCGTCCACCAGCTACGTCTACGACACACGTGGCACTCTGCGCCTGAGCCTGGGCCATTCCCTGAACGCCAAGGAATGCGCCGAAGACCTGGTCACCCTGATGGAGATTTGCTAATGGCTGTTTCACTGCAACCGTTCAAGCGCGGCCTGGCCGCCATCGCCCTGCTGGGCCTTGCCCTGCCAGCGTTGGCCGAGACCACCGTGAGTGATGCCTGGGTCCGTGCCAGCGTGCCGCACCAGCAGTCCACCGGTGCCTTCATGACCTTGACTGCCAGCAGCGACAGCAAGCTGGTAGGGGTCGAGTCGCCAGTGGCGAAGACCGTGCAGGTGCATGAAATGACCATGAACGGTGATGTGATGGGCATGCGTGAGGTCAAGGCAGTCGAGTTGCCGGCTGGCAAGGCTGTAACCCTGGACCCGAATGGCTTGCACGTCATGCTGATGGGCTTGAAGCAGCAGGTGAAGGAGGGTGAACAGGTGCCTCTGACCCTGCTCATCGAAGACGCCAAGGGTGGCAAGCAAACGCTGCAGGTGCAGGCGCCGGTGCGCCCGCTCAACGCCGAGGATGGCGGTGGGCATGACCACATGCACATGAACCACTGAAATACCGGGGGCCGCATAGCGGCCCCCGTTCATTCAGCTGCGAAAGCGTGGCAGCGGCCTGTCCAGGGTCAGCGAGGTCAAGGTCTTGCGTACCTGGGCTTCGTCGGCCTCCAGTGCCTTGAGGCTCGCGCGAATCTTGCCGGCGACGGGCACATCGCCCTGCCGGTCGATCCAGTCGGCGATCTCCTTGCAAGCACTGCTCAGGCAGGCCTGACGCTGGTTCATCAGCGATATGAGGGTGGTGAGCTCTCTTTCGGACATGGCAGGATCCTCCAATTCAGCCCTGTCAGTGTAGCAGTGCCTGACCCGTTTGCCCGGCCAGTCCCGCGGCCTGCCTAGCTGTGCAGGCAAGCCTGTCGATAGGCTCCCGGCGTCACTCCATAGGCCTGCTTGAATTGCCGGCTCAGGTGGCTTTGGTCAGCAAAGCCCAGGCTGAATGCCACCTCGGACGCCGTCAGGCCGCTTTTCAAGAATTCCCGGGCTCGGGCCAGGCGCCGTTGCTTGAGCCAGGCATGCGGCGGCAGGCCGGTGGCCTGGCGAAACACCCGGGCGAAGTGGAAGGGCGACAGGTTGACCGCTGCCGCCAGGGCTTCAAGCGAGGGTGGGTCGGCCAATTGGCTCTCCAGCAGTTCGCGGGCGCGTGCTACCGCCAGGGGCTCGAGGCCGGGTGCTGAAGGCTCGGCGCACTGCCCGTGGCGTTGCACCAGGGCCAGCACGGCATGGCGCCAGGCGGTCTGCTGCTCCAGCACACTGGCAGCCGATTCGGACAGCTGGTGCAGTTGACTGAAGGCCAGCGCCAGGGCCGGGTCCTGGATCACACTGTCCTTGAAGCTGGGCATGCCATGGCGGCCCATCTCCAGTTCCTCCAGCACGCCGGTGACGCGTTCGTGTTCCGGGTAGAAGCCGCGATAGCGCCAACCGGCTTCATGGGCAGTGGCACCGGTGTGCAGCTCGTCGGGGTTGATCAGCACCATGCTGCCCACCGGGGCCAGGTGCTCGCTACCGCGATGCCAGAAGCGCTGGGCGCCGGACTCGATCACGGTGAACACATAGCCTTCGTGCACGTGCGGGGCGAAGCGTTGCTGAAAATACCGCGCGTGCAGCATTTCGACGTCGCCCAGCGCCGGCGCCTGCCACAGGTGTGTCTGTTCGCGCAGGGGCGTGGTCATGCCAGCCAGCTGCGCAGGAGGAAGAAGATCAACATGCTCACCAGCATGCTCAGCAACACGCTGCGGGTCAACAGCACCAGCGCGACGGCCACCACCGATCCCAGCAGATAAGGGTTGAGCAGGCTCAGGTTCAGGTGATGGTCAGGCATGAAGATGATCGGCCCGCAGATGGCGGTGAGCATGCCCGGCACTGCAAACCCGAGAAACTTCCGGGCGTTGGAGCTCAGGCGCAAAGGCAGGCGCGGTTCAAGAAACGCATAGCGGTTGAGAAACACGATGGCGCCCATGGCGAAAATCAGTAACCAGGTCATGCACGGCCTCCAAACCACTTCTGGCAAACGAAACCGGCGCTCATGCCGAGCAGGCCTGCCGCCACCAAGGCGGTTTCCCAGTGCCAGGCACTGAACAGCACCGAACAGAACAGCGAAACGGCCACACACACTACCGTTGCGAGGTTGCGCACCAGGGGCGCGATCAGGGCGACGAAGGTGGCGACAATGGAAAAGTCCAGGCCCAACTGGTCGAGGTGCGGAATGTTCTGGCCAAGCACGATGCCGGCCAGGGTGAACAGGTTCCAGGCGACATAGAAGGTCAGGCCCACGCCCAGCGCGTACCAGCGGTTGAACTGTTGCTGGTCGTAATGGCTGGTCAGGGCGAAGAATTCGTCGGTCAGCAAAAAGCCCAGGCCCAACCGCCAGCGCAGTGGCTGGTTCGACAGCACGGGGCGCATGGACAGGCCGTACAGCAGGTGCTGCGAGGTCAGCAGCAAGGTGGTGAGCAGGATCGACGCCAGGTTGGCGCCGCCCTTGAGCATGCCAATCGCCACCAGTTGCGCGGCACCGGCAAAGACGATGGCCGACAGGCCTTGGCCTTCCCAGGCACTGAGGTTGGCTTCAATGGCCATGGACCCGGCCAAAAGGCCCCAGGGGGCCACGGCCAGGGACAGCGGGAGGATGGCGATGGCGCCACGCAGAAAGGCTTGGCGGGCAATGTGTGGGCTGTGGGGCATGGTGGCTGCAACGCGTGTACTCGGTTGCGCAGCATGCCAGAGTGGTAATGGCGATGGCTTGAACGATCTTGCTGGTTTGGGCCCTGTTCGGGCCCAAGGGCGTTAGCGATGGCTGGCCAATCCGTGTTGCGCTGTCACGCACCCGTTGATGTCCACGGCCTTTTGCAGCAAGGTCTGACGCTGCTGCGTGTCCAGGTTTGCCAGCAAGCGGTACACCTCAGCCTGGTAGTCGCGCTGACGCCCCCACTGCATTTCCAGGCCCTGCGGCTGGCTGCGGCTACAGGCCAGTCGCGTGGCAGGTTGCGGGTAGTAGGGGGCGTACTGGGTGGCCATGCTCGGGATCGCCTCCAGTGCAGCGCGGTACTCCGCGCTGGCGTTGTAGGGCGGGCACCAGGTGGCGATGGCCGGTGCCGGAGCCGCGAAGCCTTGCTTGAGGCTGGCTACCAGCAAAGGGCAGGCCGCGTCGGGGATCTGCCCGGCGGGCAAGTAGGTCATGTAGTAGAGCGCCAGCCGGTACTGCGCCACCGGGTGGCCCAGCGCCACTGACTTTTTCAGCAGTGTCACCGCGGTAGGCAACGTGTGGGCAAGGGCCTGGCCCTGACGGGTGAGTTCCGGGTCGCTACCCAGGGCAGTGCGCAGTGAACTGGCGCTGTCATCCTGGCTGTCGGCCTGTTCCAGCAGCGGCAGGGCCTGGCGGTAGAGCAGGTCGGCATGAGGGTCGATGCGCACGTCGAGCGCTTGCGCAGCCAACGGCATCAGGGCGATCAACAGCATGGGCAGGATGACCGCGCGACTCACAGGCAGGCCTCGTGAGAGGCGCAGTCACGGCAGGCAGCCAGTTGTTGATGGACGGCTTCGATGTTCATGACAGGTACACGTGCGCCTCGGGCGGATCGGAACGACGACGTATTCTAGCCACCCAAGGGCCCTCGCCGAAAGACCAGCAGGCAACTGTCAGACGAGCTTGATGGGCGTGACCTTGCGCTGAGCGTGTTTTTCCTGGGCCAGGCCCAGCTTGGCGGTAATGACCTTGGCCAGGGCATTGTTGCCCAGGTCGTTGAGGTGCAGGCGGTCGACGAACAGGTCGGCGCCGAATACCGGCGAGCTGCTGAGCATGCTGTTCATGTCGTAGCAGGGTACCGGATCGGCCTGGCTTTTGATGCGGCGAAAGAAGGCCATGTGCAACTGGCTGTCAAAGACCCCGTCGAGCAGGCGGTCGAAGTTGGCCGGCTGTTGCTCCAGCGCCGTCAGCATGGCCTGCTCACCCTCAGGCAGGGTTTCGCGGCACCAGGGCA
Organism: Pseudomonas sp. NFX1; assembly: GCF_051123555.1. Lineage (NCBI taxonomy): Bacteria > Pseudomonadati > Pseudomonadota > Gammaproteobacteria > Pseudomonadales > Pseudomonadaceae > Pseudomonas > Pseudomonas sp. NFX1. Next base: position 784,413 of record NZ_CP169366.1, read on the forward strand.
GCAATGGCTGGAGTATGAAGGTGAGGGTGGCATGGCTGTCTGCCAGCAGGCGCTCCCATTGGCGCAAGGTACGGCCGATGGTGTCGGCTGCACGGGCCAGTCGCTTTTCAGGGGGCGATAATGGCCTGGCGATAGGCGCTATGGGCGGGGGCGTGGTCAAGGCTTGGCCAAGCCGTCGCCAAAGCGATTGCGGGCGCGGGGCCACAGCAGGCGGCATGCCGTCGCTGTAGCTGTTCAGCGTGTCGCGCAGGGCCGTGGCGTGAAGCGGGTCGTGGGGGCTGGCGAGGACTTCGCCAAGGGCTTCATGGGCCAGTGTATTGAGGCCGCTGAGCACCACCACATGGCCCAATTGGCCGAGCCGATGCTGGTGGGTGAGGAACATCAGCAGCTCCTGGCCGGCATTGAGCCCGCAGCCGGCCAGGTTCAGCCAGACTTCCCCAGTCAGCATCGACAAATGTGAAGCCACCGTGTGTTCGTCGCAGCTGGCGCCGATACCCAAGGCGGTAGAGCCCCCCACCAGCAGGTTGATGCGCGGCGCAGCACCGCGTTCGGCCGCCGAGAAACGCTTGCCCGCACAATGGCTGTAACGCAGGCCAAGGGCATCGGTGTTGATGGTGCCGGAGCGATAACCGCGCTCATGTACCTGCAGGGTGTGTGGCGCACGGTGGTTGCCCAGCAGCAGAAAGCGCTGGTAGTCCTGTTGCAGCGGCGAAGGAGGGCCCGGGACATGCGTGCTGGTGTCGGTGGATCTCATGGGCACTCCTTTGCGTTGTTGCTGGCTCAGGCCGCCAGTTCCTTGAGGTTGTAAAGCAGGCCGCCCGCTGCAATCAGCAGCAGCGCGACGCCCGAAGCCAGGCTGATCAGGCGGTTGCTGCGTTGCGAGGCGATCTTGCCGATGGCGAAGATGTACAGGCTGAGCACGGCGAAATCGATGGCCACCCACAGCAGCGACAGCACCACCATGCTCTTGCCGAACGACTCGGTGATTTGGATGAACTGGGGGAAGAAGGCGATGAAGAAGATGATGTCCTTGGGGTTGGAGATGCCCACCATGAAGCCTTGCAGCAGGCCGCCGCGCCCAGGCCCCTGTGCCTCGCTCGCCGCGTCCGAGGCCGGCGCCTGCAGGGCTTCCTTGAGGGTGCACACGGCGATGTAGCCGATGAACAGGCAACCCATCAGGCTCATGCTGCTGAGCCAGGCCTTGTCGATGGCAGCGCTGGTCAGGATGATCCAGGCTGCCGCGCCTATCAGTACCAGGGACGCCCAGTTGGTACCCACGGCGGTGAACATGGCCTTGCGCGAGCCCGAGGCGGCAGCGGTGTTGACGATCAGTGCTACAACCGGGCCAGGGGTGGCGATCAGCAGCAGCACGGTCAGGGCATAGGTGGCGGTCAGTGCGGTATTCACGGTCAATTCTCGATCAGTGTGTCGGCTGGTACATGGGCGTGGAACGGGCAGCGTGACGGGTTGAGCGAACCTGCCTCCTGCAACTGGTACTGCTTCCACTCGTAGTTGTCGGCATCGCCGAATGCGCCAAGGGTGTCAGGCATGACACCGTCGTTGTAATGGGCCACGCGCTCGCGGATGCGGGCACGAATACGCTTGCCACTTTCAGTGCTGGCGTTGGCCACTTCGTCAAAGTTCTCCCGGGGGTTGATGACGAAGGTGATGTGGGGGCCCAGGTTGCGGCTTTTCATCTGCCGGTGGCCCGGGAAGTTCATGTTGATGAACAGCGGCATGCCGGCGTAGCAGAACGACCAGCCATTATCGTCCGGGTCGGAGGGTATCGCCTGCGGCCAGGGATGCGGGTCGCGGGCATGGACCCCACGCAGCACCTTCCAGGCCAAGGCCTGTTGCTCGGCAAGGGTGTAGTCGCCAGGGGTTTCGAGAAACACCACCAGTGGGCTGCCGATGCGCTGCTTGAGCGGAATTGGTGCGATGGTGCGCACATAGTCGGCCAGGCCCTGAGCGATGTCATCGGCCAGTTGCTCGGCGCGGGCGAAGAGGATGTGGCAGGTCTCGCTGGCGACTGCCTTGCGCCCGAACAGGCACGGAAAGTCGGGGCTGGCGAGAATGCCGCGAAAATGCTGTATGGTTTTGTACGTCCAATGCTGCGTGTTCCGGACATGTTCAGTGGCCAGCTCTAGCGCATCCAGGCGATAGCAGTTTCCATAACCCGTAAACATGATTTCCCCAGGTTTCCAATTAAGTAACGTTCCAGGCATATGCAGGCAGAATCTTGGTTATCTTTATTATTTACATGCATTTTCTGAGACGGACTTAACGTTGTAAAACGCGTGGAACTATGACCTACTATTAGTCTTACTCATGCTTCGGACGTCGCCATGTCGGAACGGATTCAGGCTCTGCACGCCTTGCGTGCTTTCGAGGTGGCCTCTCGGTATGGCTCCTTTACCCGTGCGGCGGAGGAGCTGGCACTGACCCAAGGGGCAGTCAGCCACCACATCAAGACCCTCGAGGCCATGTTCGGCTGCGACCTGTTCGAGCGCCGTGGCCCGAAACTGAGCCTGACCGAGCACGGGCGTCTGTTGTCCCAGGAGCTCAAGGTCGGCTTCAAGATCATCGAGAATGCCTGCGCGTTGCTGCGTCAGGACCGCTACGGCCTGCGCCTCAAGGCCCCGTCCACGCTTACCATGCGCTGGCTGCTCAGGGCACTGGACGGGTTCAAGAAGAACGACGACAGCTGCAGCGTGCAACTGTCGAGCGTGTGGATGGACATCGACAGCGTGGATTTCTATTCCGAACCCTACGACTGCGCCATCCTCCTGGCCAACGGGCGTTTCCCCGCTGACGTCGAGAGCTTCAAACTGTTCGATGAATGGCTGATCCCGGTCTGCCACCCCGACTACATGGCACAACCGCAACCCGACCTGGGCGACCTGCGCCAGTGCGAGTTCCTTCACCCGTCCCCGGACCGGCGCGATTGGCGGCGTTGGCTGGCCCGCATGGATGCGCTGGATATCAGCATCGACCAAGGGCAGGTGTTCGATACCCTCGACCAGGGCATCTCAGCCGCCCAGCAAGGGCTGGGCATCTCGGTGGTGGACCTGGTGCTGGCCACGACCGACCTGTCGGCAGGGCGCCTGGTGACACCGTTCAAGTACGCAGTGGCCACTGGCGACGGCTATTACATGACCTGGCTCAAATCCAGCCCCAAGGCGCGGCAGATGCACAAGTTGCGTGATTTCCTGTTCAGCCAGGTACCGCCGCTGGCCTACAAGGACATCAACTATTTGTACGGTTGAGGGCTGCCTGGCAAGACCCGTTCGAGCATGAAGTCGATGAACACCCGCAGCTTGGGCGGCACGTGGCGCCCCGACGGCCACAGCAGGTAGAAGCTGCCACGCCGTTCCATGAAACTCTCGAGCACGCTCACCAGTGTGCCTGCGGCCAATTCGCGGCGCACGCTGAAGTCTGGCAGGCAGGTGATGCCGCGGTGGTTGAGGGCAAAGCAGATGCGCGTCTCGACGTGGTTGCACACCATCGAAATGGGGATGTCATAGCCCTGGTCGGGGTGCTCCTGGCGCAGCGGCCAGACTTCCAGCTTGCCGTTGCTGGGGAAGCGGTAGTGCAGGCAGGTGTGCGTGCTCAAGTCACGCGGGTGGCTGGGCGTGCCGCGCTCGCGCAAGTACTCGGGTGATGCTACGAGGCGGTGCTGGAAGTGGCCGAGGAATTTGGCACTGAGGCGCGAGTCCAGCGGCTGGCCACCACGCATCACCACATCGAAACCCTCTCCGACGATATCCACCATGCGGTCGGTGAACTCCAGGTCCAGCTCCACCTGGGGGTACAGCGCCATGAACTCGGCCAACGCCGGCATCACCAGCCCGGTGACCTGGGGCAGGCTCACGCGCAGGCGGCCGCGCGGGGTTTCGCTGGCCTGGGACAGCGCCTGCTCGGTCGCTTCGATTTCCGCCAGGATGCGCCGGCTGCGCTCCAGAAACAGCGTGCCTTCGGCGGTCAGGGTGATGCTGCGCGTGCTGCGATGGAACAGTCGCACACCCAGGCGACTTTCCAGCCGTGCCACGCGCTTGCCCACGGCCGAGGCAGTGATGCCCAGTGACTGACCGGCAGCGACGAAGCTGCGGGTTTCGGCAACCCGGTTGAAGACCACGAAGCCGCTGAGGCTGTCCATGACGTGTTCCTGATTGCGGACATTGATGTCCGGGGTGAGCGGCATTGTAACCGTCTTTTTCCGTAATGCCGCCGCCGTGCACACTGTCGCCCTCGATTTCCACTTCAAGGCACCCTGCAATGTCCCAGATATCTTGCGCACCGCCATTGGTTGAGCGCGCCGAGCGCCTGCCCCTGAGTGGCCTGCTGGCGCTGGCCATGACCGGCTTTATCGCCATCCTCAGCGAAACCCTGCCCGCCGGTTTGCTGGACCAGATCGCCGGTGGCATGCACATCAGCCAGGCCATGGCCGGGCAATGGGTTACGGCCTACGCACTCGGTTCGTTGTTGACTGCCATTCCCTTGGTGACCCTGACCCAGGGCTGGTATCGCCGTCGCGCTTTGCTGCTGGCGATCGGCGGCTTTGTACTGTTCAACGGCTTGACGGTGTTGTCGTCGTCCAACGCCCTTACCCTGGTGCTGCGCTTTTTCACCGGTGCCGCTGCCGGCCTGGCCTGGGGGCTGATCGCCGGCCATGCCCGGCGCATGGTGCCGGTAGCCTTGCAGGGCCGGGCGATGGCCGTGGCCATGCTTGGGCAGCCGATAGCGTTGTCCCTCGGGTTGCCTATTGGTACCTGGCTTGGGGCAATGCTGGGGTGGCGTGCCACCTTCGTCGTGGTCACCCTGGTGGCGCTGTTGCTGGTGGTCTGGGTATTGCGCGCGGTTCCGGATTACCCGGGGCAGGCAGCCGGCAAGCGCCCTGCGGCGTTGCAGGTGTTGCGCACACCGGGCGTGGCGCGGGTGCTGCTGGTGATCCTGACCTGGGTCCTGGGCCACAACATCCTCTATACCTACATCGTGCCGCTGTTGGCGGCGGCGGGGATGGCCGCCGAGATTGGCCAGGTGTTGATGGTGTTCGGCCTATCGGCGCTGGCGGGCATCGGGCTGGTCGGGTTGTTGGTCGATCGGCATCTGCGCAAGCTGGTACTGCTGAGCCTCGCCGGGTTTGCCGTGGCCGCGCTGGTGCTGGGGCAGGCGTCTTCGTGGGCGATGTACCTGAGCATTGCGCTGTGGGGCGTGACGTACGGCGGCGCGCCAACGCTGTTGCAGACGGCCTGTGCGGATGCGGCGGGCGAGGGCGGTGATGTGGCGCAATCGATGCTGGTGACGGTGTGGAACAGTGCGATTGCCTTGGGAGGGATTATCGGCGGTTTGCTGCTGACCGGGGCCGGTGTCGCGTGGTTTGCGCCAGTGGCGTTGCTGTTGATCGGCTTGGCGTGGCTGCTGGCGTGGGCTGGGCGGCGTAGCGGGTTCGTCGCCGGCTCCCGCTGAAAACAGCGCTGAGTTGCCCCGACAAGACATGCAAAGCCACAGGCTGCCCTGCAAAGCGTAGAATCGTCACTTCAGGCACAACAGACAACCAGAGGTCGACGCGGTGGATTTGCAGCAGGGCTTTGTCCTGACCCGGCATTGGCATGACACACCCGAAGGCACGTGCGTGGAGTTCTGGCTGGCTACCGACCAGGGGCCGCGGCAACTGCGCCTGGCGCCGCAGGTGTCGGTGGCGTTCCTCCCCCAGGCGCAAGCCGAGCATGCTCGCGTGCTGCTGGCCAACGAGCCGGGCGTCGAGCTCAAACCCTTGCAACTGCGTGACTTCGATCAGCGCCCGGTGCTGGGCCTTTACTGCCGCCAGCATCGCCAGTTGATGCAGGTGGAGCAACGCCTGCGCAACGCCGGCGTTGAGGTGTACGAGGCGGACATCCGCCCACCCGAGCGCTATCTCATGGAGCGCTTCATTACCGCCCCCGTGCAGTTCACCGGCCAGCCCAACGCCCAAGGTGTGCTCTGCGATGCCCAGCTCAAGCCCCTGCCGGACTACCGTCCGCCACTGCGCCTGGTGTCGCTGGATATCGAAACCAGCCAGCGCGGTGAGCTCTACAGTATTGCCCTCGAAGGCTGCGGCCAGCGCCAGGTGTACATGCTTGGCCCGGCAAACGGCGACAGCAGCGCCGTGGACTTCGACCTGCATTACTGCGACGACCCTGCCGCGCTGCTCGCGTGCCTCAACCAATGGATGGCCCAGCATGATCCGGATGCGATCATCGGCTGGAACCTGGTGCAGTTCGACCTGCGCCTGCTGCACGAACACGCCAAGCGATTGCAGGTCCCTTTGGCCCTGGGGCGCAACGGCGCGCCCATGACCCTGCGCGCTCACGCCAGCGGCGTTCACGTATTCGTCGATGCCCCCGGGCGGCTGCTGATCGACGGCATCGAAGCCTTGCGTTCGGCCACCTGGAGCTTCCCTTCGTTCAGCCTGGAAAACGTGGCGCAAACGCTGCTGGGCGAGGGCAAGGCCATCAGCACGCCTTATCAGCGCATGGACGAAATCAACCGCATGTTCGCCGAGGACAAACCGTCGCTGGCACGCTACAACCTCAAGGACTGCGAACTGGTCACGCGCATCTTCGCCCATACCCGGCTGCTCGAATTCCTGCTTGAGCGTGCCAGCGTCACGGGGTTGGCCGTGGACCGAAGCGGTGGCTCGGTGGCGGCGTTCTGCCATTTGTACATGCCGCAGATGCACCGCCTGGGCTTTGTCGCGCCCAACCTCGGCAGCCGCCCCGACGAGGCCAGCCCCGGTGGCTTCGTGATGGACTCACGCCCTGGTCTCTACGATTCGGTGCTGGTGCTGGACTACAAAAGCCTGTACCCCTCGATCATCCGCACCTTTCTGATCGACCCGGTCGGCCTGGCCGAAGGCCTGCGCCAGCCCGATGACCAGCACTCGGTGGCCGGCTTTCGCGGCGCTCGCTTCTCCCGTAGCCGGCACTGCCTGCCAGCCATCGTCGAGCGTGTGTGGCAGGGCAGGGAGGCGGCCAAGCGCGCGGGTAACGCGCCGCTGTCGCAGGCACTGAAAATCATCATGAATGCCTTCTACGGTGTACTGGGTTCCAGCGGCTGTCGCTTCTTCGACCCGCGCCTGGCGTCGTCGATCACCCTGCGCGGCCACCAGATCATGCGCCAGACCCGTGAATTGATCGAAGCGCGCGGTTTCGATGTCATCTACGGCGATACCGATTCCACGTTCGTCTGGCTCAAGGGCGCCCATGGCGAAGACGCCGCTGCGCGCATCGGCCGTGAGCTGGTGGCAGAGGTGAACCTTTGGTGGCGCCAGCACCTGCACGATTCGATGGGGCTCGACAGCGCGCTGGAGTTGCAGTTCGAAACCCATTACCGACGCTTCCTGATGCCCACCATTCGCGGCGCCGACGAGGGCAGCAAGAAGCGTTACGCCGGCCTGGTACAGCGCGCCGATGGCAGTGAACAGATGGTGTACAAGGGCCTGGAGTCGGTGCGCACCGACTGGTCGCCGCTGGCGCGGGAGTTTCAGCAGGCGCTGTACGGGCGCATCTTCCGTGGCCAACCGTATCGCGACTACGTGCGCCAGTACGTGCAACAGACCCTGGCCGGTGAACTGGATGAGCTGATGGTCTACCGCAAGCGCTTGCGCCGCCCGCTGGCCGACTACCAGCGAAACGTGCCGCCGCACGTGCGTGCGGCGCGCCTGGCCGATGAGTACAACAGCCGCCTCGGCCGCCCACGGCAGTACCAGAACGGTGGCTGGATCAGCTACCTGATCACCACTGCCGGCCCTGAACCCTTGGAGAGCCTGCAGGCGCCCATCGACTACGAGCACTACCTGAGCCGCCAGCTGCAGCCGGTGGCCGATGCCATCCTGCCCTTTGTCGGTGATGACTTCGCGGCGTTGACGGGCAGCCAGTTAGCGTTGTTCTAAGTGCGGGCATTAGCTATGTAGCGCCTCGACGAACCTGTTCTGCCTAGGCTGGCCTCTTCACTGAAGAGGAGGGTTTGAGCATGGGCACTACCGCGGGCAATGATGTCGAGTCAGGCTTGCCGCATCTGGATACGCTGCAGCGCGACAGCGAGGCGTTTCAGGATGACATCATCGGCCAGCGCTTGCCCCGTTGGCTACGCCAGGCGCCGGTTGAGCAACTGCCCGAGATCAGTCACGCACTGGCCAAGAGCCTTGAATGCCGTCAGCAACTGGGCGCGGTGCTGGCGCGCATCGACGGGATCGATCATTTCGTTGTATCGGCGCTGGAGAACGCGCTCACCGAGCGCTATGGCGTCACGGGCAATCCACGCCGGCTGACGTTTCTGGAAGGGCGCCGTGAGCCGGTAATCAATGCTCAACCGGTTGGGGCTCACCTCACCGAGGTGGTGTACGAAGAAAAGCCATTGCTCGAGGTGGTACTGCGTAACTTCACTGCCGAACAGGCCAGCACGGGCGGCCAGCCTGTCGGCAACCGGCTGCTGGTGCCGCGTGCAGGCACCCACACACCACCCACCGCCATCGCCTTTGCCGCATTGTGCCGCGAGCTGGACCTGGGTGAGGGCTATCAGCGTCATCTGGATGCCATCCTCACGCCGGGCGAGGATCCAAAACGCATCGAGTCGCTGCTGGTCGATGCAATCCGCTATGCCATGTTGGTGGATGGGTACAAGGCCAGGCAAGAAGAGGTGCTCGATGCCAGTGACCTGAAACTCTTGGTAGGCATGTGCCTTGAGGGCAAGCTATTGCGCCTGGCAGGTGACCTGGTGGTGGCTAGGCAACTGAGGTTGCTCGGGTGCACGATCGAGCAGGTCATGGTGCTCGAAGTGATCGATCAAGGGCCTCTGTTCAACACCACTCGGCGATTGTTGATGCATGTGCCGGGTGACCCGGTGGCGGCGTGGAGTGCATTCGACAGCCTCGATGACCTTAACCGCGCGCTTGGCCGTCGCCTGCGCCTCGAGACGTATCAACGGTTCTTCAGCCGCTTCGTGCTCAGGCGCGACAGCCAGGCATTTTTCGCCACGGTGGTGCCGGCTTTTGACGACCTTCCAGACTGGGCCAGTTTTGACCTGAAACCGTATTTGCAGGCGTATCCGTCACCCCTGTTCAACAGCCTGGCGCAGGCGCGCATGCGCCAGATCAAGGAGGACGCAGCGATGATCGCGGTGCCGGTGGCACGGCTCGATCGCGAGCTTCAGCGTGCCCATGACGAACGGCTGGCCGCAGAAGGGTGGGCGCTGCTCAACCTGGCGTCGTTCTTTGTACCGGGCTTGGGGCTGGTCATGCTCGCGGTGACCGTATGGGAGTTGCTGGGCGAGGTCTACCACGCCATCGAGGCCCTGCATGACGGGGACACCCAGCAGGCACTTGATCATATGACCAACGTCGCCACCGACCTTGCAATAGTCGCGGCCACGGCGGCCAGTGTTTCGCTGACCAAGCGGTTGTGGGCACGTTCGGCGGTGGTCGATGCGATGGTGCCTGCGCGGCTCGAAGACGGTAGCACCAAGCTCTGGCAGCAGGATCTGGCAGCGTATCGCAGCATCGCGCCGAGCAGTGCGGCGGCCCAGGATGCCTTGGGTATTTGGCGCTACGGTGGCCAGGCCTGGGTCGAAATGGACGGGCATCACTACCCTGTGGTCGAGCCGGCTGGCGATGGCCAATGGCAACTTCGCCCACGCGGTGGCAACGGGCCTGCGCTACGCTACAACGGCGCCGGCGCCTGGCGGGTATGGACCGAGCAGCCCGCGCAATGGGACGACACCTACCGCATGTTCCGCCGTCTTGGCGCACCGCTGGACAGCATGAGTGACGAGCAGATCGACCAGGTGCTGGGCTTTCATGAGCTCAACGCCGATCACCTGCGGGCGCTGCATGTTTACGGGCGTGCGCCGGAGCCTGGGATGCTCGACAGCGCCGAGCGCTCCAGGCTCGACCGGCGCATTCGCCTGGTGGTCAGCCATTTGCGCGCGGGTGAGCAGGTTGAGGATTTCACCGTGCTCCAGCATGCCCGGCGCCTGCAAGGTGCCTCCGGTGCGTCAGACCAGGCGTTGGCCGAACTGGCATGGGCCCAGCGCCGCCACTTGCTGGGGCAGTTGTATGAGGCCGTGCAGCCCAGCGACACGCCCGGTTCTGTCTTGCTGCGCAAGGTGTTTCCGGGGCTGCATTCGCGTGCCGCGCGAGCGCTGCTGGCGGCGGCCAACGGGCATGATCGACGACGCTTGTTGCAAAGCGGTCGCGTGCCATTGAACCTGGCCGAAGCGGCCAGGCGCAGTGTCTCGGACATCCGCAGGGTTCGAGTGCTTGAAGCGTTGACCCTGGATACCCCACAGAACGCCGACCTGGCACGAGTGGTAGTGGGGTTGCTCAAGTACCTGCCTGGCGCTGGCCAAGGTGTGCGCTGGCGTCTTTTCGAAGGCCAGCGCGGAGGGCCACTGCTGTCATCGGTTGAGGAGGGCACCCACGGTTTCGATCTCTTGCACCAGCATGGCGCCTTCCAATTGCTCGATGCGCAAGGCGTACCGCAAGGTGAGGCCGGCGAGTTGTTCGAGGTGATGGCTGTTGCCTATGCGCCGCATCAGCGCGCGGCCATGCAGATGAATGAGCCTTTCGCCCACAACCTGAGGGTTACGGTGGCGCATGAGGCCCTGCGACGTCACGCCGAAATCGAAGGCTTGCTGGGTGTGCAGCGCCCAGGTGCCTTGCGACTACCGCAGCGTTTGGCCGATGGCCGCTTGGGCTACCCCTTGGGCGGCAGCAACTCGGGTGGCCCGGGACGGCCCGAACGGGCGCTGGGGGCGACGGTGCGTGACCTGTTTCCGTCGTTCAGTGATGAGCAGGTGGCGGCATGGACCGACAATGTGCGGCGCTCGGGTCGACAGCTGGATGCGGTACTGGCCGCGCTGCGCACAGAATACAGGGCGCTGCGCAACAGCCTGGACGCATGGGTTGGGGAGGCCGTAGGTGAAGCCAGGGAGGACCGGGCCTGCTTGCGCGAGACGCTGATCGATTGTTGGCGGCGCACGACCGATGCCGGGCAAACCCACCTCGACACCGACCACAACTACCGCATGGTCTTGTACAACATGTGCCCTGAGGGGCTGCCGGAATTACCGGCCCAGGTCAGCTTCGCTCATGTTTCCGATCTGTCACTGCTGCGCTTGGAGCTGCAGGATGTTCCCGCGAGTTTCCTGCTCGCCTTCTCGCGCCTGCGCATGCTGGATCTGGGGGGCAATCTACTGACTCAATTGCCGCAGCCCTTGTTGCAATTGCGCAACTTGCGTCAATTGACCCTGACCAACAACCAAATCGTGTTGAGCACCAGCCAGGCCGCTACCTTGGCAAGCGCGACACACCTGGAGTACATCGACCTGTCCCACAACCCATTGGGGCGCACCTTCACCTTGAGCGGGTTGACCGCGCTGCGCTGGTTGAACATGCGCAACACCGGCCTTACGCACTTCCCCCACGGTATGGCCAGCCGTTCCTCCCTGGTTCTCATGGATATGCGCGAAAACCGCATTACGCAGATCCCCCACTGGTTCTATCAACTGCCGCCCGGGGTTCGGCGGCGCACCAGGCTGGCCGGGAACCCGCTGGAGGGCGAAGAGCTGGTACGTCTACAGGCGTCTTTCATGACGCCGCTCGTACCCCTGGACGAGGCCTTGCTGCGAGAACAGCTAATCCGTACCCGTGAGGTCTGGGGGGATGCTGTTGGCCCGCAGCACCGTGGCCTGCTGATTGCTGCGTGGGAAACGGTGGATGTCGGCGAGCCAGCAGAGCGTTTCTTTCGTGTCCTGCAGCAGTTGCTGCAGTCTGCGGATTTTCACATCAATCCCCAGGCACTCGCGCAACGGGTACTGGCTGTGCTGCAGGCGATGTCCATGGAGCCAGCTCTGCGTCAGGCGTTGTTGGATATCGCCAATGACGAGTGGGGTTGTCAGGATGGCGCTACCTGGTGCCTGAGCAACCTTGAGTTGAATGTGCTGGTGTGGCAAGCCCGGGCGGATGCACAAGGCAACACGGAGCGCGCCTTGCTCGCGTTGGGGCGGCGTTTGTGGCGTCTGGATGAAGTCGACCGCCTTGCCGTGCGCGACATTCTTGATCGCGGTGGCAACCCGGATGAAAGCGAGGTGGGGCTCGCCTATCGCCTTGGGTTGCGTGATCGTCTGGGCTTGCCCATTCAAGTGGGAGACATGAGTTTTCGGCCACTGGCAGGGGTGACTGAAGCGCACCTTGCACGGGTTGAAGCGCAAGTGCTTGAAGCCGAGACGCAAGAGCAGGTCGCCCGTTCGCTGGTGGACCGAACCTTCTGGCAGGCGCACCTGGAACGCACTCACCCGGATCGTTTCGCGCAAGTCGACTGGCCGTTCCGGCGCCGGCTCGACAGCGTACTCGATGACGAGGCGCTGACCGACGAGACCAGGCAGGCACAGTCCGATGCCATTCTTGGCGAACAGCGCGCAGCGCGGCGGGGGCTGATGCTCGACATGACGCTGGCGGCACTCGAGGCCGGGCCTAGGGACGCGGGTATCGACGTGTAATGGCCCCGACAGACAGTGCACAGTCCTGTCTGCAGCCGCTTTGGACTATGCTCAGTGACAGGGCGGTGTGCTCGGTAAAGGCCGTCATCCTGTTCTGACGCATGCCTGGAAATTGCCCGTTACTTTTCCCTGACACACCGGGTGTTTGAAGTGGTTTAGGCTCCAGGTCGGATTTTTCTCCGTGATCTGCAGTCATTGGTTTATCGAGATATTAAGGAGATGTGTATGCTCGTTCGGTCACTGACCCTCGCCACCTTGCTCGCCGTCACCAGCCCACTGTTCGCCGCAGACAGCGACGCGCCTTTGGCCAAGGAGTTGGGCAAGGCACGGCCTTTGGTGATCATCGCCCCCAGTACAGCCGACCCGACACTGCGCGGGTTGAATAAAGCACTGGAAGACCCTGCCATTCAGGCGGCCTTCAAGGAGCGCAGCCTGGTGCTGTACAGCGTTGCCAAAATGGTGGGCAAGCGCGAGGACAAGAACCTCGAGCAGCAAACCACCATGGCCCTGATTCGCGAACTCAAGCTCGGCGCGAGCGCGGGTACCAAAGTGATCCTCGTGGGCAAGGACGGTGAACGGCACATGCTCAAGGATGACGCGACCGGCGAGCCGATCGACCCGCAGGCCATCCTCAAGGCGGTCGATGAACTGCCGGCGAGCGAGAAGGCCGTGACGGCGCCGGAGCCTGTCGCGGCAGCGCCTGAAGCCAAGGCCAAGGCCAAGGACAGCAAGCCTGCCAAGCCGGTCAAACCGGCCAAGCCAGCTGCACCGCCCAAACCGCTGGAGGACTGATCGCCTTCGCCCGCTCCCTGGCCGCAGGGGCGGGCGCTCTGTATCGCACTGTATCCTGCACGGCTGCAGACCCATTTCTGTACAAAATTCGGACATCGGCGATACATCCCCGACACACCCACGCGGCCTAATGGCTCCACACCCCAACCACAGTGGAGCAACACCATGACTCATGCACGGAACACCCTCGGCCTGCTCGGCGCCGCACTGCTCGGCAGCATGGCCTTTGGCAGCAGCGCGTTCGCAGTCGAGCCCCTGTCCCAGGGTTATCAACTGGCTTCGGCTAAGGTTGCCGGCGAGGGCAAATGTGGCGAAGGCAAGTGCGGGAGCAGCAACAAGGCCAGCCAAGGTGAAGGCAAATGCGGTGGCGACAAGAAGGCCAGCGAGGGCGAAGGTAAATGCGGTGAAGGTAAATGTGGCGCCGCTGGCAAGGCGGGTGATGCCAAGGTTACCGGTAAGTCCTGACTTCAATCCTGGTAATGACACAACGCCCCGCCTGCTGGACAGGCGGGGCGTTGTGCATGTTGCGGAGACTTATCGATGACTACCTCTCGCTTGTTTGCAGGCCTTGGCCTGCGCCGTGGCCTGATGCCCGAGTTGTTGAGCCTTGAAGAGGGCGCAGTGGACTTTCTCGAATGTGCGCCGGAAAACTGGATCGCTGTTGGCGGTGCCTATGGCCGAGGCCTGGCGCAACTGACCGAACGCTTTGCCCTGGCCTGTCATGGCCTGTCCCTGTCCCTTGGCGGCAGCCTGCCACTTGATCGGGGCTTTCTGGACCAGACCCGTGACTTCCTCGATCGCTACCACGTACGCCTGTACAGCGAACACCTGAGTTACTGCAGCGATGACGGCCACCTTTATGACTTGTTGCCGATGCCTTTCACCGAAGAGGCGGTGCATCACGTTGCCGCCAGGATCCGCCAGGCCCAGGACCACCTGCAGCGGCGCATCGCCGTGGAAAACATCAGCTACTACGCAGCGCCTTACCAGGCGATGAGCGAGCTGGACTTCATCCGTGCGGTGCTCGACGAGGCCGATTGCGACCTGCTGCTGGATGTCAACAACGTGTTCGTCAACGCGTGCAACCATGCTTACGATGCGCAGGCGTTTCTTCAGGGGCTGCCGCAGGCGAGGGTCATTGGCATGCATGTGGCGGGTCACTACGATGAGGCCCCCGACCTCAAGGTCGATACTCACGGAGCACCGGTAAAAGAAGATGTGTGGGCCTTGTTCGCGATGGCCTGCAAGCGTTTCGGCGCCAAGCCGACGGTGCTTGAGCGTGACTTCAATTACCCGCCATTGGCCGAACTGCTCGACGAGCTCGCCCGCATGCGTGCTGTGCAGCAGGAGGTGGCGCATGCGCGAAGTGTTGCGTGAACAGCAGTACACACTGGCACGGCATCTGCGTGATCCGGCCCGGCATGCCCCGCCGCCTGGCATCGAGGCGCGCCGCTTGAAGGTTTACCGTGAACTGTTCTACGGCACGATCGAGGGTTTGTTGGCCGGCAGTTTCCCGGTGATGCGGCAAACTCTGGGCGAGCTGCGCTGGCATGCCCGTGTGCGTGATTTTTATGCCAACTACCGCAGCCAGACACCCTTGTTCACCGAGGTGGCCGAGGCGTTCATCGACTACCTCCAGGGTGTCGAACCCGATGCCCCGTGGCAGCTGGAGCTCGCCCACTACGAGTGGGTCGAGGCCCAGCTCTACCTGAGCGATGCCCAGGACCCGGCGCATGATCCGCAGGGGGACCTGCTGCAGGGCGAGCCGCTGCTGTCGTGCACGGCCAGGGTGCTGGCTTACCGTTGGCCTGTCGAGCGTATTGGCCCTGGTTATCAGCCGCAGGTGGCGCCTCAGGCGCCCACGTTGCTGCTGGTTTACCGAGATGTAGGGCTGCAGGTGCGCTTCGCCCGTCTGGCATCCATGGCTTACCGTTTGCTGGCCGAGGTGCAGGGGACGGGGCAGGAGCGCCTGCGAGCACTGGCAGCGGACCAGCAGCAGGGCTTGGTATTGCTGGAAGGTCTGCGCGCGCAAGGGGTTGTTATCGGTACGGTTGTCGGGGCAGGCTGAGGCAGGCAGGGGATAGGGTTGGGTGACCAACCTATCCTGAATAATCATTTCATTGCTATTGAGCCCCTGGCCGTGAGCCGTGCCCGGAGCCAATGGTCAAGGCTCAGGCGGCCGGCGCCCTGGAGCAGCAGTGGCAGCAATGCCACCAGGTAGATCATTGGCAACTTGAAGTTGCCAAAGCCCTGGTCGGTGATCGCATACCCCTGTGCCAGCTCCGCAAGGCCCGACCACTGTGCCGGCCAATGCACCGCAGCGATGGCCACCACGGTAACGACCATTAGCCCGGCCGAGGCCAGCCGCGTACCCAGGCCCAGCAACAGAAGCACAGGCAGCACCAGCTCGGCCCACATCGACAATTGCCAGTTCAGTTCTGCCGGCAGTGCGCTGAAGGGAAACGGCAAGTTCGACTGCAGGTGACCGAACCAGTTGTGGCCGGTGAATTTCTCCCAGCCAGACTCGAAAAACTCCCAGGCCAGAAACAGCCGCAGCGGCAGGTCGGCGCTCCAGCTGCCGATACGGTCGATGCGGGTGAATGTGTGGGTTATTGCCGTCATGCTTAGCGGTTTCATTGCTGTAACTCCTGCTGTGCCATTGTGTGGCCAGGAGTGTGTAGCGGTGGCGTATCGGCAGTGTGTCGGTGGATGCGTCAGTGTGTATCGGACTGTAGCTATCGGTTGTGTAAGCCGGCCCATCACTCATGCGCCTGGGTTCACTGCAGCTCGATTTCTGCACACAACCCACCGCCCTGGCGATTGCTCAGGGTCAATCGCCCGCCCATGGCCTGGGTCAACTGCTGCGCGATCGCCAGCCCCAGCCCTGTGCCCCCGGTACTGCGGTTACGCGAACTTTCAACCCGGTAGAAGGGCTTGAGCACTTCATTGAGCTCATCGTGCGGGATACCGGGGCCGTCATCGAGTACCCGAATCCGGGTGCAGCCCTGTTCACGGCTGACCTCCAGCAGTGCTTTGCCAGCGAACTTGAGGGCATTGTCCACCAGGTTGACCAGCACCCTGCGCAGCGCATGTGGGCGGGTCTCCAGCAGGCCTTCGGCGTTACCATGGCGTTCGACCTGGGCGCCGCTGTCCTGGTAATCGAACACCAGGCTGTCGAGGAAGGCGCCGAGGTTGATCCGGCACGGGGCCTCGGTGTTGATGTCCATACTGCGGGCATACGCCACACCTTCGCGTACCAGATGCTCCATGGCACTCAGGTCATGCCACAGTTTGTCTTTCTCGACCCCCTCGTCCATCACTTCGACGCGCAGCTTCATGCGGGTGATGGGGGTTTGCAGGTCGTGGGAAATCGCTGCCAGCAGCTGCATGCGCTCCTTGAGGTAGGCCGCGATGCGCGCTTGCAAGGCATTGAAGGCGACGGCGGCGTACTTCACCTCGCGTGGGCCGCTTTCGTCCAGTTGTACACCGGGCTTGTCCGGGTCGAGGTTGTCCACCGCCTGCGACAGGCGGGTGAGCGGGCCGATGGCCAGGCGCACTGCCAGCCAGGTGCACAGCAACAGCAAGGCCAGTTGGATCAGCAGCACCACCGGCAGCCAGCGGGCCACCGGTACGCTTGCCGGGGTGACGTCGAGGGTCAGGGGTGCGCCGTCGGCCAGGGTCAAGTGCACCTGAAAGTGCGCATTCGGGCCAGGGATCTCCTGGAACGTCAGGCGATAGTCGTCGCCGATGGCCTTGACGATCGACTCGGCGGCCATGGGCGGGTCGCTGGTCGGCATCGCCTGGCCTTGCAGGCCCTGGTCAAGGTGGTAGCGGTAGGTGCGCCGCTCCAGGCGTGGCAGCCAGGCGGCGCGTTCGGCTGCGGGCAGGCGGTCGAGGATGGCCACCGACGTGGCGACGTCTTGCTCCAGGTTGCTGAGCATCATCGAGCGGCTGCTGATGTAGCGCTCGTAGGCTTGCAGGCCGAACGACAGCCCATAGGCCAGCACCAGGCCTGTGAAGAAGATCAGCGCCAGGCGCGAGGCCAGGGTACGTGGCCATTTCATGAGGGCGACTCGAGCAGTTGCACTGGCAGTGAGAACACATAGCCCTCGTTGCGCACGGTCTTGATGCAGGCGGGTTCGCGGGCGTCGTCCCCCAGGCGCTGGCGCAGGCGGCTGACCAGCAGGTCGATGGAGCGGTCGAAGATGTCCGCCTCGCGGCCCTGGGTCAGGTTCAGCAGTTGTTCGCGGCTGAGTACCCGTTGCGGGTGGTCGAGGAATACCCGCAACAGCCGGTACTCGGCGCCGCTCAGGGCCACCAGGGTATCTTCGCTGTCGAGCAGGTGGCGTGCGGTGGTGTCCAGGCGCCACGGGCCGAAGGCAAGCAGGCGGCTGCTTTCACTGATGGTCAGGTTGGGCGGCAGCATCCGTGTGCGGCGCAGCACGGCATTGATGCGGGCCAGCAGTTCACGTGCGGAGAACGGCTTGGTCAGGTAGTCGTCGGCGCCCATCTCCAGGCCGATGATGCGATCGGTTTCATCGTTGCGCGCAGTCAGCATCAGCACCGGCGTGTTGCGGTGCTTGCTGGCGCGCAGTTCACGGCACAGCAACAGGCCATCGTCGCCGGGCATCATGATGTCGAGGACGATCAGGTCGACGCTGCTGGCTTCGAGAAAGGCGCGCATTTGCCGGCCATCGGCGACGATGCTGGTGCGCAGGCCGTTCTTCTTCAGGTAGTTGCCGACCAGTTCGCGGATCTCGCGGTCGTCGTCGACGATCAGGATGTGATCGACGTGTTCCATGCGCAGCGTTCCTGTGTGGGGAGGGTGTGGACGCAGTGTACCGAGCGTTATCGGGCTTGCCTGCGGGGCTTTGTATTGCAGTGTATCTGCTGCGGGTGCAGATACAGGAGGAGGCAGATCACAGGTTCAGGTGACACATACGGGATACCTGGCGGACGTGTAATGGCTCTCGACCGGGGAGCAATCCTCCCCACCCCCAGCGTTCCACAGGAGAGTTGCCATGAACCTCAAATCCATCGCCAGCGCCAGCCTGCTCGCCGTGCTCAGCTTCGGCGCCTTGACCGCCCAGGCCGCCATGGCGCCGATGAACGATGCCAGTGTCATGCAGTACCGTTACGGTGATCACCTGGATGTGAAGAAAGTCCTGTCGGTGCAGGATGATCAAAGCAACACTTGCGGCCTGGTCAACACCCGCATGGACTATCTCGATTCCAAAGGGCAGCAGCAGAGCGTGGAGTACCGCTCCTACGCCACCGGCGGCTGCCATGAGAATTGATCGGCGCCTGGCGCTGAAGGTGGGCGGCCTGGCGCTGGCGCTGACAGGCCTGGGCCTGGCCGGTTACCTGAACGCAGGCGACAGTTACGGCGCCATGCCCTCGCTGGCGGGCGCCAGCCAGTGGCTGAATTCCCCGCCACTGGACGCGCCGGCGCTCAAAGGCAAGGTGGTGTTGGTGGACTTCTGGACCTGGGACTGCATCAACTGCCAGCACAGCCTGCCGCATGTGAATGACTGGGCACGGCGCTACGCCGACCAGGGCCTGGTCGTGGTGGGCGTGCATACGCCTGAATACGATTACGAGCATGATGTTGCAACCTTGCGCGACAAGGTGGCCATGCTGGGGATCGCTTACCCCGTGGCAGTGGACAACGACCATCAGGTGTGGAATGCCTGGGGCAACCAGTTCTGGCCGGCGCATTATTTTGTCGACCGCAAAGGGCAGGTGCGCCATGTGCATGTTGGCGAGGGGGACTATGGCACGCAGGAACAGGTGATACAGGCATTGCTGGATGAAAAGGCTTGATCGGCCTGTGCCGGCACTTTCGCGGGGCAAACCCGCGAAAGTGCCGATGCCGGTTCAGCTGAAACTGGCAAAGTGGGCCTGCATCCGCCCCGCATCGGCCTCGCGTCCGCTGAACAGTTCGAACGCCTTGACCGCCTGGAACACCGCCATGTTGCTGCCGTCCAGTGTACGGCAGCCCAGCGCCCGCGCTGCACGCAGCAGTTCGGTTTCCAGCGGGAAGTAGATGATCTCTGCCACCCACAAACGTGCGTGCAGCAGCGCCACCGGCAAAGGCGTCCCTGGCAGCTTGGCCATGCCCACAGGCGTGGTATTGACCAACCCGTCTGCCTCGGCCACTGCCGCGCTCAAGTCTGTACCGAGCACTGCTCGGCTTGCGCCGAAGTGCGCGTTGAGGTTGTCGACCAGTGCTTGCGCCCGCGCAGCGTCCACCTCGAACAGCACCAGCTGTTCCACGCCCCCACCCAGCAGGGCATGGGCCACTGCCGAGCCGGCGCCACCGGCACCCATCTGCACCACCTGCCGGCGTGCCACATCTGGCAAGCCGCGGCGCATGCCTTCGGCAAAACCCAGGCAGTCGGTATTGTGGCCAACCCGCTTGCCGTCCTTGAGCACCACGGTGTTCACCGCACCGATCCCGCGTGCTTCATCCGACAGCTCGTCGAGTAGCGGCAAAATCGCCTGCTTGAACGGGTAGGTGATGTTGAGCCCGGTGAACCCGGTGTGCTGTGCGGCATCGAGCAGGCCGGGCAGGGCGCTGTCGTCCAGCTGCAACTGATCGGCGTCGATCAGGCGATAGAGGTAGCGCAGCGCCTGGGCGTCGCCTTCGTGCTCGTGCAGCGCCGGGGTGCGTGACAACTGGATGCCGCGGCCGATCAGGCCGGCGAGGATGGCTTGTTCGCTCATGCTGCCTGCTCCCGCAGCATGTCTGCGAAATGGCTCAGGGCCAGGCGGTAGCCATGGCTGCCGAGGCCGCAGATCACGCCAACGGCAATCGACGAGACGAACGACAGGTGGCGGAAAGGTTCGCGTTTGTGCACGTTCGACAGGTGCACCTCGATGACCGGCAGTTCACTGGCAACCAGGGCGTCGCGGATGGCCACCGAGGTGTGGGTCCAGGCGCCGGGGTTGATCAGGATACCGGCGCAGCGGCCACGGGCGGCGTGGATCCAGTCGATCAGTTCGCCTTCGTGGTTGGTCTGGCGAAATTCGATATCCAGGCCCAGGGTGTGGGCGCTGTCGGCGCAGCCCTGGGCGAGGTCGGCGAGGGTTTCGCGACCATACTGGGTAGGCTCGCGGGTGCCCAGCATGTTCAGGTTAGGGCCGTTCAGCACAAGAATAAGGGGCTTCATGACAGGCATCGCTTTGTTGTTTTTGGTTGCGCTTATATTTGTACCACCTGGTTAGTTTCGTCAATTGCATGGAGCCGCTGCAGCCGGATAGTGGGCGATAACCGGACGTTTTGCGCCATGGCCGGCATTCTCCGGATGACAGAATTGTAATGTTGCCGCCACCACCCCGATAAGCACGCCACCCTACAGTCCCTCGCCAACGCTCGCCGACGAGGACCTGTTTCGTGCCCCGCACCCATGCCATCCCCCGCAAGATCGCCTTGCTCAGCCTGCTATTGGCGGCCATCGGCACTGCCCAGGCCAGTGCCGGCCTGAGCCTGCCTGAAGCGCTGGCCGCCGCTTTTGCGCAAAACCCGGAACTCGCCGCCGCCGGCCGTGAAGTGGGTGTCGCCGAAGGCGAGCGGCGCCAGGCGGATTTGCTGCCCAACCCGGAGCTGTCCTGGGAGGCCGAGGACACTCGCCGCGATACCCGCACTACCACCATCACCCTGAGCCAGCCATTTGAACTGGGTGGCAAGCGCGGGGCGCGCGTCGCCGTGGCCACCACCGGCCAGGCCATCGCCCAGCTTGAGCTGGAGCGACAGCGCAATGGCTTGCGCGCCGATGTGGTACAGGCCTTTCACACGGCGCTGCGTGCGCAAACGGCGCTGGAACTCGCGCAGCAGTCGCAGGCGCTGACCGAGCGTGGCCTGCGTGTGGTGCAAGGGCGTGTTACGGCCGGCCAGGCTTCGCCGGTGGAGGCCACGCGCGCCCAGGTGCAGCTGGCCCAGGCACAATCTGAGGTACGCCGCGCCGCCTCGCAGCGCAGCGTCGCCTACCAGGCCTTGGCGCGGCTGACTGGTAGCCCGCTGGCGACCTTCGACCACCTGCAGGCAGCCAACCTGTCGCCGGGTGCCGCGCCCACGGCCGAGGCCCTGCTCGACAAGGTCGAGCAAACCGCCGAGTGGCGCCTGGCAGCGGCGCAGGTCGAACGCGGCGAAGCGTCGCTGGGTTCGGAAAAGGCCCAACGCATCCCCAACCTCACCGTCAGCCTTGGCAGCCAGTACAGCCGCGAGGACCGCGAGCGGGTCAATGTGGTCGGGCTGTCCATGCCGCTGCCGTTGTTCGACCGCAACCAGGGCAACGTGCTGGTGGCTGCGCGCCGGGCCGACCAGGCACGTGACCTGCGCAACGCCGTCGAGCTGCGCTTGCGCAGTGAAACCCGCAGCGCCCTCAGCCAGTGGGCCACGGCCATGCAGGAGGTGCAGGCCTACGACCGCACCATCCTGCCCTCGGCGCAGCAGGCGGTGGACACCGCCACCCGCGGCTTCGAGATGGGCAAGTTCGCCTTCCTCGATGTGCTCGATGCCCAGCGCACGTTGATCGAGGCGCGCGGGTTGTATCTGGCTGCATTGGCCGCGGCGACCGATGCGCGGGCCCAGCTCGAGCGGGTCTATGGCGACCTCGAAGGCAGTTTGTGATTCGCAAAAAATCCTACAGCAGGAGCAACAATGGATAACCCACGCAAGATTGCCATGCTGGCTGTCGCCTTGGCCGTGCTCGGCCTCGGTGGCCTGGCCTGGACCGGCAACCTCGGCCAGGCCAGCAGCGGCGAAGCCCAACACGACGGGCATGGCGAAGACAGCCACGGCCACGCTGATGAACAGGCCGGCGAAGATCACGAAGACGAGGCGGGCCAACTGCACCTGTCCGACGCCCAGATCAAGGCGGCAGGCGTGCAGTTGGCGGCGGCCGGCCCTCGTGAGCTGGGCACCGCCATCAACTTCCCGGGTGAAATTCGCTTCGATGAAGACCGCACTGCCCACGTCGTGCCCCGTGTACCTGGCGTGGTGGAGTCGGTGCAGGCCGACCTTGGCCAGGCGGTGAAGCGCGGCCAGGTGCTGGCGGTGATCGCCAGCCAGCAGATTTCCGACCTGCGCAGCGAACAACAGGCCGCGCAGCGCCGCCTGGAGCTGGCGCGCCTGACCTTCCAGCGTGAACAACAGCTGTGGCAGGAACGCATCAGTGCCGAACAGGATTACTTGCAGGCTCGCCAGGCGTTGCAAGAGGCGGAAATCGCCTTGGCAAACGCCCGGCAGAAGGTCGCGGCAGTCGGCCCGGCCGGCGCCGGTAACCGCTATGAATTGCGTGCCCCCTTCGATGCGGTGGTGGTGGAAAAGCACCTGACCGTGGGCGAGGTGGTCGACGAGACCAGCAATGCGTTCACCTTGTCCGACCTCAGCCGTGTCTGGGCGACGTTCGCCGTGGCCCCGCGCGATTTGAACAGAGTGGTCACCGGCCGCAGCGTCACGGTCAGTGCACCGGACCTGGGGGCCGAGGTCGAGGGCAAGGTCAACTATGTCGGCAGCCTGCTCGGTGAGCAGAACCGCGCCGCCACCGTGCGTGCCACCCTGGCCAACCCCAATGGCGCCTGGCGCCCTGGGCTGTTCGTGAACATCGCGGTCAGCGTCGAGCGCGCCGCCGCCGCGGTGGTGGTGCCGCAAAGCGCTCTGCAGACATGGGAGGCGCAGACCGTGGTGTTTGTCCGCACCGAGCAAGGCTTCGAAGCGCGCCCGGTGCAGACCGGCCGCCGCGACCCAGGCCAGGTGGAAGTCACCGCCGGGCTGGCGGCAGGCACCCAGGTTGCCACCGCCGGCAGCTTCGTCCTCAAGTCGGAGCTTGGCAAAGGTTCTGCCGAGCACAGCCATTGAAACCGGGAACGCATCCATGTTCGAACGCCTGATCCAATTCGCCATCGAGCAGCGCCTGGTGGTGATGCTTGCCGTGCTGTTGATGGCCGCAGTGGGCATCCACAGCTACCAGCAACTGCCGATCGATGCAGTCCCGGACATCACCAACGTCCAGGTGCAGATCAATACCGCCGCGCCCGGCTACTCACCGCTTGAGACCGAGCAGCGCATCACCTTCGCCATCGAGACGGCCATGGCCGGCCTGCCTGGCCTGAAGCAGACCCGTTCGTTGTCACGTTCGGGATTGTCCCAGGTCACGGTGATCTTCGCTGACGGCACCGACCTGTTCTTCGCCCGGCAACTGGTCAATGAGCGCCTGCAAGTGGCGCGGGAGCAGTTGCCCGAGGGCATCGAGGCGGGCATGGGGCCGATTTCCACCGGGCTGGGGGAGATCTTCCTGTGGACCGTGGAGGCCGAGGAGGGCGCGCTCAAGGACGACGGTACGCCCTACACCCAGACCGATCTGCGCGTCATCCAGGACTGGATCATCAAGCCGCAGTTGCGCAACGTGCCCGGGGTGGCCGAGGTCAACAGCATCGGTGGCCATGCCAAGCAGTACCTGATCGCGCCCGAGCCCAAGCGCCTGGCCGCCTACAAACTCACCCTCAATGACCTGATCGCGGCGCTGGAGCGCAACAACGCCAACGTCGGTGCTGGGTATATCGAGCGCAATGGCGAGCAGTTGCTGATTCGCGCACCGGGCCAGGTGGACTCCGCCGAGGACATCGCCAACATCGTCATTTCCAGCGTCGATGGCACCCCCATACGCGTCAGCCATGTCGCGCAGGTTGGGCTGGGCCAAGAGCTGCGCTCCGGGGCCGCGACCGAAAATGGCCGGGAGGTGGTACTGGGCACGGTGTTCATGCTGATCGGCGAGAACAGCCGCACGGTCTCCCAGGCGGTGGCGGCCAAATTGGTCGATATCAACCGCAACCTGCCCAAGGGGGTAGTCGCGGTCACCGTGTATGACCGTACCAACCTGGTCGAAAAAGCCATCGCCACGGTGAAGAAAAACCTCATCGAAGGCGCGATCCTGGTCATCGCCGTGCTGTTTCTGTTCCTGGGCAACATCCGCGCCGCGCTGATTACCGCCATGGTCATCCCGTTGTCGATGCTGTTCACCTTCACCGGCATGTTCAGCAACAAGGTCAGCGCCAACCTCATGAGCCTTGGCGCGCTGGACTTCGGCATCATCGTCGATGGCGCGGTAGTGATCGTCGAAAACGCCATTCGCCGCCTGGCCCACGCGCAGCAACGCCATGGCCGCATGCTGACCCGGGCCGAGCGCTTCCACGAGGTGTTCGCCGCCGCCCGTGAAGCACGCCGCCCGCTGATCTACGGGCAGTTGATCATCATGGTGGTGTACCTGCCGATCTTTGCCCTGACCGGGGTCGAAGGCAAGATGTTCCACCCCATGGCCTTCACCGTGGTCATTGCCCTGCTGGGCGCGATGATCCTTTCGGTGACCTTCGTGCCCGCAGCAATTGCGCTGTTCGTGACCGGCA
This sequence comes from Pseudomonas sp. NFX1, assembly GCF_051123555.1. Classification (NCBI taxonomy): domain Bacteria; kingdom Pseudomonadati; phylum Pseudomonadota; class Gammaproteobacteria; order Pseudomonadales; family Pseudomonadaceae; genus Pseudomonas; species Pseudomonas sp. NFX1. Next base: position 809,145 of record NZ_CP169366.1, read on the forward strand.
AGGTCAAGGAAGAAGAAGGCCTGGTCATGCGCTCTGCGCGCCAGCGCTATGCTCCGGTGCTTGGCTGGGTGCTGGGCCGCCGCAAGCTGGCGTTCAGTGCGGCGGCGGTGCTGGTGCTGTTGTCCGGGGTGATGGCCAGCCGCATGGGCAGCGAGTTCATCCCCAGCCTCAGCGAGGGCGACTTCGCCCTGCAAGCCCTGCGTGTGCCAGGCACCAGCCTGACGCAGTCGGTGGACATGCAGCAGCGCCTGGAACGGGCGATCATTGCCCAGGTCCCGGAGGTGGAGCGCGTGTTTGCCCGTACCGGTACCGCCGAAATCGCCTCCGACCCGATGCCGCCGAACATCTCCGATGCCTACGTCATGTTGCGCCCGCATGCGCAATGGGCAGACCCGGGTAAATCGCGTGAAGCATTGATTGCCGAGGTGCAGCGCGCCGCCGCCAGTGTGCCGGGCAGCAACTACGAGCTGTCGCAACCGATCCAGTTGCGCTTCAACGAACTGATTTCGGGCGTGCGCAGTGATGTGGCGGTGAAGATTTTCGGCGATGACATGGACGTGCTCAACCGTACCGCCGCAGAGGTCGCCAGCAGCCTGCAGAACGTACCAGGTGCTTCTGAGGTGAAGGTCGAGCAGACCACGGGCTTGCCGGTGCTGACCATTGACATCGACCGCGACAAGGCTGCCCGGTATGGCCTGAACGTGGGCGACGTGCAGGACGCCATCGCCATTGCCGTGGGCGGGCGCACGGCCGGCACGTTGTATGAGGGCGACCGGCGTTTCGACATGGTGGTGCGGCTGTCCGAGGCCTTGCGCACCGATGTCGACGGGCTTTCCGGCCTGTTGATTCCGGTACCGGCCAGCAGCGCAGCCGGTGCTGCCCAGATCGGCTTCATCCCGCTGTCGCAGGTGGCGTCACTGAACCTGCAGCTGGGGCCGAACCAGGTCAGCCGTGAGGATGGCAAGCGCGTGGTGGTGGTCAGTGCCAACGTGCGCGGGCGCGACCTTGGATCGTTTGTGCGCCAGGCCGAACAGGCCCTGATCGAGCAGGTGCAGATCCCGCCCGGTTACTGGACGCGCTGGGGTGGCCAGTTCGAGCAGTTGCAGTCGGCGGCCGAGCGCCTGCAGGTGGTGGTGCCGGTGGCTTTGCTGCTGGTGCTGGCGCTGCTGCTGATGATGTTCAACAACCTCAAGGATGGCTTGCTGGTGTTCACTGGTATCCCGTTTGCCTTGACCGGGGGGGTACTGGCGTTGTGGCTGCGGGATATCCCGATGTCCATTTCGGCCGGGGTGGGCTTTATCGCCCTGTCGGGGGTGGCGGTGCTCAATGGCCTGGTGATGATCGCCTTTATCCGCAGCCTGCGCGAGGAAGGGCGCACCTTGCGCACGGCGGTCGAAGAGGGCGCGCTGACGCGCTTGCGGCCGGTGCTGATGACCGCGCTGGTGGCATCGCTGGGGTTCATTCCGATGGCGTTGGCGACCGGGACCGGGGCAGAAGTGCAGCGGCCGCTGGCGACCGTGGTGATTGGCGGGATCCTGTCGTCGACAGCATTGACGTTGCTGGTGCTACCGGCGTTATACCAGTGGGCGTATCGGCGCGATGAGGAGGAGGAAGGCTGAGAATGCCGGGGCCGCGAGGCGGCCCCACAAGCTCAAACGTGACTACGCGCTGCACCCTGCACGCCGTCGACGCCTGCCTCATCATGCAGTGAAATCCGCGACGTCTCCGGCAGCGCCAACCCGCCCACCAGCGCCACCAGTGCAATCACCACCAGGTAGAATGCCGGTGCCAGGCTGCTGCCGGTCTGCCCGATCAACCAAGTAGCGACCAATGGCGCAGTGCCGCCAAACAGCGTATACGCGACGTTGTAGGTGATCGCCGAGGCGGTGTAGCGGGTCCGCGTCGGGAAGCTTTCCGACAGTAATGCCGCGGTCACCACGCCACTGCACAGCGCACCCACCGCCAGCAGAATCACCCCCAGCAGCGCCCCGAACAGCGAACCGGAACTGGCCAGCCAATACGCAGGGAACACGCAGATCATCACCCACAGGCAGGTAAAGCCAATGGTCTTGCGCCGCCCCACCCGGTCGGAAAACGCCCCAGCCAGCGGGCAGCCGACGGCGGCGAACAGCAAGGCCACGGTGGTTACCAGCAGCGACTGGGCGCGGGTCAGGTTGCCGACCAGCTGCAGGTAGGTGGCAAAGTAGGTGGTGAACATATAGAACGACAGCGCCGTCAGCGAGATGAACGCCCCCAGGTTGCGGATGGCCCGGCCATGGTTGCGCAGGGTCTCCTTGAGCGGTGAATGCTCATGTTCTTTGCCCTGTGCCACGGCTTCGCGGAACGCCGGGGTTTCCTCCATGCGCCAGCGCAGGTACAGGCCCACCAACCCCAGCGGGGCGGCGATCAGGAATGGCACGCGCCAGCCCCAGCTGCTCATGGCCTCGGCCGTCAGGCTGGCTTCCAGGCCATAGGCGATCACCGCCGCGCAGGCAAAGGCGGAAAAGGTCGAGACCGGCACGAAGCTGCCGTAGAACGCGCGCTTGTCGTTGGGCGCATGTTCCATCAGGTAGGCGCAGGCACCGGCGTACTCGCCGCCTGCCGAGAAGCCTTGCAGGCAACGGGCCAGGGTTAGCAGGACGGGGGCCGCCAGGCCAATGCTGGCATAGGTCGGCAGCAAACCGATCAAGGTGGTGGAGCCGGCCATCAACAAGATGGTCAGCGACAGAATGCGCTTGCGCCCAAGGCGGTCGCCCAGCGCGCCGAACACGACCCCGCCCAGCGGGCGCAGGGCAAACGCCACGGCAAACACGGCGAAGGTCTTGAGCAAGGCCACGCTGGCATCTTCACTGGCGAAGAACTGGCTGGCGATAAGGGTTGCGAGAAAGCCATAGACGGCGAAGTCGAACCACTCGACGAAGTTGCCGATGGCCGAGGCGGCGATCACCCGGCGCAGGGTGGCGGGGGATACCTCATGAGGTGTGGACATGCGGATGCTCTCCGGTTTCCATTGGCAGCCTGAATGAACGTGACACGGTCGGGCCGCGTCATCATTGTTGTGCTGTCCAGTAGAGCGGCGAGCGCCTGCGGGTGCTTCGTCGAGGGCGACATCGGGATACCTGTTTCAACCGTTCTGTAGGAGCGGCCTTGCGTCGCGAAAGGGTCGCGCAGCGGCCCCAGCAATCTCTGCGGCGAAGCTGAAATCCAGGGGCCGCTGCGCAGCCCTTTCGCGACGCAAGGCCGCTCCTACAGACCAACCATCCACGGGGCATAGTCGACTTCGCTGTAGCCTTCGGCCTTGCCCTGCTCGTTGCTGCTGAAGCCTGGCATCTTGCTCAGGTCGAGCTTCATGCAACGGCTGTTGAGTTGCGCCTGCAGGTTGCCGTCCAGGCGGAAGGCGTCCTCGCGCAGCGGGTTGGGGGAAAGCTGCACCAGGCAGCCGTCGACCTTGCCTTGTGCGTTGGCCTGGTAGAACACCGAGGCCTTGCCGATGCTGGTGACCGGCAGATCGCGCAGCAGTTGTTGCCAGAAGTACTCGCGTTGGGCAATGGCCCGGTAGCGGGCGGTGCCGGGGGCCTGAACCGCGCGAGGCAGCTGGACGATGATCGGCGCCCGCACTTCGACGGTTTCATCGTCGTTGTACAAGGCCGCCGGTACGACGGGGTAGATGGTCTTCCAGCACAGGGCTTCGACCAGGTTAGCCAGCGCCTGATGGTCGGTGGGCGTTACATCGGCAGGCAGCAGCGCGCCATACTTGAACGGGGCTTTTTCGGCCTTGCAGGCGACCGGCGCGCTTTGCCGGTCGAAGGTGACCTGTAGCGTAACGGCGCCCATCTGCTCGCCGGTTGGGGCCAGGGCGATGCTCCGCTGCAAGGCTTGCTGCATGTTGACGGTGAACGTTTTCAGGGCTTGCGGATCGACGTCTGTCGGTCGGTCGGCGGAAGGGGACGATTGGCAGCCAATCAGGGTAATCAGGGCCGCGCCGAGAAGGGCGGGGGGCAGTGTCTTGTACACGTGAACGTCCTTGCTGAAGCGGTAGCCGGGTGTCTTCATGAGCCGGCTGATCATGAAGGTGGAAGCTTATCACTGGCAGCCCTGTCGCGAGGTAACCCCCGCGCCAGAGCCGGTCGGTCAGAAGCGCATATCCAGCGCCAGCTCGAAGGTGCGCGGGGCGCCCATGTAGTACTGGCTGCTGTAGGCTTGCTTGGCATACACCTCGTCGGTCAGGTTGCGCACCCGCCCGGTCACCGTGGTGTGCTCATCCAGCCGGTAGCGCGCGAAAGCGCCGAACAGCGTGTAGGCCGGCGCCTTGAGGGTGTTGGCGTTGTCGGCATAGACCGAGCCCACGTAGCGCCCATCGACCCCTGCCGACCACGCCTGGGTGAAGCTGTAGGTCAGCCACAGGTTGCCGACGTTGGCCGGTACGTTGACCGGGGCATTGCCCTTGCGCGATACCGATACCCCGTTGACCGCTTCGTTGAATGCATCGTACTGCGCATCGACGTAGGCGTAGTTGGCCTCGGCCAGCAGCTTGGGCGTGACCTGCAACCGCCCGGACAGCTCGACACCGCGCGAGGTCTGCTGCCCGGCCTGCACCGTCAGGTTGGCGTCGTTGGAGTCGCGCACGGCAAAGTCCTTGCGCACGATCTGGTACAGCGCCAGGGTGGCGGCGCCGCGGCCGTCGAGGAAGTCGAACTTGCTGCCGACTTCCCATTGCTCACCTTTGGACAGGTCGAACAAGCCCACGTTGGAATAGGTCGCCGCCGCCAGCGAACCGGCCGGCAAATCCGCAGAGCTGCTGTACTGGGCGTATACGCTGGCGGTGGGGGTCAGCGCGTAGGTCAGGCCGATGCGCCCGGAAAGCGGCTCCCAGCGGCGCTCGAAAAACGCCGGCGAAGTCGGCGAGACTGCGCCATAGTTGGTCACTTGCATGTCCAGGTAGTCGTAGCGCAGGGCAGTCAGCAAGGCCAGGCGATCGGTCAGTTGCAGGCGGTTTTCGGCGAACACCGCGCGGTTGGTGACTTCGTGGCGGCGCTGTTTGGTCAGCCCGGCATTTACCCCTGGGATATCGTCGAAACTGCCAGGGTCGAAATGGTCGGCGTCGACGACGTCGCTCCAACTGCTCGACGTCGGGTAGAGGGTCTGGCGCATGCGCGAGTACTCCAGCCCCAGCGACCACTGGCTGGCGAAGCCGAACAGCGTGTTGTCATGGCGCAACTCGATGCGATCGCCCAGCAGGTTCTGGTCGTGGCTTTGCAGGTAGGGGCTGCTGCGCTGCACCTTGCCATCGGTGGTGTAGCTGTAGCGTTCGACGTTGCGGTAGTCGCGCTGGGCGTTGTAGTGGTACAGCGTATTCTGCACGCTGGTGCTGTCGCTGAGCTGGTAGTCGAGGATCGAGCGCAGCCAGCGTACCCGCTGCTCGTAGCGACCGTCAGCGACGTTGTAGTTTTCAAAGCGGCGGCTTTTGTCGATTTTCATCGTGCTGCGCCCGGGCAGGATCGGCGAGCCCCAGTAGGGGCTGTCTTCGCGGTCTTCCTGATACTCCAGCGCCAGGGTGTGGGTCAGGTTGGGCGCCAGGTCGCTGAGCAGCGAGAATGCCAGGCTGTCGCTGTGTCGCTGGTTGCGGTCGATGTAGCCATTGCCCTGGCCCCGGCTGAAATCCAGGTGCATGAAGTGGCGGGCATCGGCGGGGTTGCTGGCCAGTGCCTGGTTGATGCCGAACGCCACCTCCGAGTCATCGTAACTGCCATAGCGTACGCGCCCGTCGAGGGTCTGCTGGTCACGGCTGGCAAGCTTGGTGATGTAGTTGATCGAGCCGCCCACGGCACCTGCGCCATGCAGGAAGGATGACGGCCCGCCAATCAGTTCGACCCGGTCGAGCACCCAGGCATCCACGGGCCGGGTGGCGCTGCTGTAGCCCAGGTTGATGCCGTTGTAGAGCTGGGTGACCTGGTTCTGGGTGAAACCCCGGTAGGCGACGAAGCCGCCGTAACCTGGGTTGGCCGAGGCGTTGACGCCGGTCATGGCGTTGATCACGTCCTGGCTGTCCTTGGCGTCGCGCGCCTCGATCAGGCGGCGGTCCGAGACGCTGACTGACGCGGGGGTTTCCCGCGCGGTGAGGCCCAGGCGCGAGCCGGTGCGTATCGGCTCGTCCAGTTGCACGCCGGAAGGGGTGTCGCGTTCGCCATCGATGGTGGTGGCGTTGAGTTCGAGCGGGGCGTTGTCGGCCCAGGCGAATGTGCAAGTGCCCATGAGGAGCACCAGGGAGGTATTGCGGATCATGTTGTCGTGTCTTCCACGCAAAGGTCATGGCTGACCACCCGCGCGCACTGAGGCGCGCCGGGTCGAGGTCAGGCGAACTGAATGGCGGCGTGAAGCACAGCGGGGGAGGCGCGGGGGTTGAGGGCGGGGCGTAAGTAGCGTGGCGGCGGTTGTGCCCAGCTGCGCACGACGATGGGTGAGCTGGCCCCGGCCTGGGTGGGCATGAACGCCCAGCAGGTGTGGGCAAGCGGTACTGCCAGGCCGAACGAGGAGCATACCGGGCAGTCGAGTTGGGCCATGTGCTGGTCACCACCGGCGTGATCCAGGTCGATGGCCGGGCCATGCTCACTGCTGATCGAGCAGAAACCGCCTTCCAGGCCAGCCAGGCGCAGGCCGCCCATCTGGCCGTGATGCAGGCCGCACAGCAACAGGCTGAACAGGACGCTGGCATAGAGCGTCCATGCGGTCAGCGTGCGGGTCTGCCGGGTGGTTTTCATGGCGGCGAATCTATCACCCGGATGAGTGGTCGGGTAGCCCTGATCACTCAAAATGCTCGGGTCTGTAGGCAATAGCCCACACAGGCCCGTGCTACAGCAACGAGGTAGGGCGTGTTCCAGGTTCGCTCAAGCTGCCCGCTCCAGCACATCCAGCAGGTCGGCAAATTCCAGCGTCAACTTGTGCCGCGGCGCCAGATGCACCAGCGGCACCGACACCTGATGCGACTCGCGCATCTTGATCGAGCTGCTCAGGTACACCGGCAGCACCGGCACGCCTTCCCCCCGCAATTGATCGACCAGGGTCTGATGCAGTGCCGTACGCCCGGCGAACTGGTTGACGACAATCCCTTCCACCTGCAGCGTCGGGTTATGGTCCTGACGCAGTTCTTCCACCTCGGCCATGACGCTGTGCAGCGCCTGGCGCGAGAAGCTGTCGCAATCGAACGGGATCAGCAAGCGTTCGGCGGCCACCAGCGCGCTGAAGGTGTAGAAGTTCAGCGCCGGCGGCGTGTCGATATAGATCCGCTCGTAATCTTCGGCCAGTTCCACCAGCAGCTTGCGCAGCTTGTTGATCTTGAACTTGCTCTCCAGCTTGCTTTGCAGGTCGGTAAGGTCAGGGCTGGCGGTGATCAGGTGCAAGTTGCTGTAGCGGGTCTCGGTGATGGCCACGCGGTGCTTCTTGCCGTGCGCGGTGGCGGGTGACAACGTCTGGCGGAAGAAATCGGCAATGCCCGAGGGGATGGCGTCATTGACCAGCCCGGTCAGGTAGTAGGTGGCATTGGCCTGCGGGTCGAGGTCGACGAGCAAGGTGCGATAGCCTTCAGCGGCACTGGCGGCCGCCAGGTTGCAGGCAATGCTTGATTTGCCCACGCCACCTTTCTGATTGAAAACCACACGACGCATGAGACGCTCATCCATGAAGAGTGAAAATGTCAGGTTGGGGTCAATCCTATGACTGAAACACGACAGTTTTATGACAAGGCTTGTAACAACTCATGGGGCGAGCGGGCTGTATGGGTTCAGCGCTATAAACCCTCGACGCACACCCGATTGCGCCCCTGTTGTTTTGCGCTGTAAAGCGCCCGGTCTGCCTTGCTCAATGCATCGCCAGGCTCGCTGCCTGCATGGCCAGGCCAATGCGCCACGCCCAGCGACACGGTTACCGCCCCCACCGGTTCTACCGGCGTATCCTGCACCGCCACCCGCAGCCGCTGCGCCACCGCTGCGGCAACCTCCAGGCTGGCCCCCGGCAGCAGCATGAGAAACTCCTCGCCGCCGGTGCGACACAGCAGGTCGCCTTCGCGGCAACAACGCCGCATCAGCTCGGCCAGCCGCTGCAGCACCTGGTCGCCGACCTCATGCCCATGCCCATCATTGACCCGCTTGAAGTGGTCGATATCCAGCACGATGGCCGAAAATGCCCGCCCTTCGGCCTCCAGCAGCGACAGGCTGAAATCCAGGCTGCGGCGGTTGCCCAGCCCGGTCAGCGGGTCGGTCTGGGCATCGCGGTTCAGCCGGCCGATGCGCTCTTGCAGCAGGTTGAGCCCGAATAGCAGCGCACGTTTGAGTTCGGCCGCCTCGAAGTACCAGGCCGGCACCCGATGCAGGCGCTCGGCGGTGCCCGCGCGGTCCATCGACCTGGCCCCGGCCGCCAGTTGCCAGAGTGGCCGGGCGATGGTCATTGCCAGCCACCACAGCACCAGGCTGCCGACCAATGCCAGCGGCGCGGAGGTGCCCACCACGTTGAGCACAAGGCGGCTCAGCGGTGCCACGGTCTGTTCCAGCGGTTGCTGCGCCACCACCCCCCAGCGAGCGCTCGGCACCGTGGCGAAGCCTGCCAGCATGGGCACGCCTTGGCTGTTGGTGAGCTGGCGGGTACCGCTGTCCAGTGTCGCCAGTTGATCGATCAGCGCGTTGCCTTCCACCACCGTGCCTACTCGCTGGCTGTCCGGGTGATAGAGCAGGCGGCGATTGCGGTCGACCACATAGAGGTACGAGCCATCCTTGTAGAAGTGCTCGCCCAGCAGGCTGTTGAGGATGTTGCGCTCGCGCAGGTACAGGCTGCCGCCGACGTACCCCAGGTAGCGGCCATTGCTATCGAAGATGGGTTGCGAGAGTGCCACCACCAGGTTGTTGGCGGCTGACAGGTAGGGTGTCGAAACCAGCGCCCTGCGCTCATGCAAGGCTTCCTGAACACCGGGTGACTGCACCTTGGTGTTCAGGTAGTGGCGCAATGTAGCAGGGGATATGGCCCGCAGGATGCCTTGGGCATCGACCACGAAGGTCGAGTTGAAGGCCATGCCCTGGTGCAACACGCGATCGGTTTCTGCCTGCAGGGCGTCGGCATCGGCCAATTGGTTGGCTTGTACCCCGGCGCTGAACGCCAACTGCCGCAAGGCGTTGGCGATGAAGGTCTCGGTGATCGAGGCCAGTTTTGCTGCATACACCCGGTTGGCCTCCAGGGCGTGGTCGATCAGCAACTGACGCTGAACCCGATAGCTGGCGAAATAACTGGCGCAGAGCATGACCAAGGCGGTCAGGGCGCAAAGAACCAGAATGAGCGAGCGTAGATCCAGGCGCAATCCGTGCTTGGTGTGTGTCAATCCTGACCTCGCTGGTACGAAAAGGGAGTAACCCTGCTTTTTATAGGTGTAGTGGGCTATTGTCGCCGCAGCCGCGTGCAACGTCGATCAGGAACCTGACTTTTCCTTCGCCAGTGCATCCAGCTCATCCTCGACGTCTTGCATGCGCTGCTCGACCAGTGCCTGTACCTTCGCGTCACGGGCGGTTTCGCGCATCAGGGCGGTCAGCTTCTCGCTCAGGCGTTTGCCAGCCTCGGTGTCTTCCATGGCGCGGGCCTTGGCTGGGTCCTGCATGGCTTCGACGATGCTGGCGAATTCGGCGTCGCTGAAGTTCTTCTCGCTGTAGAGCTTGAACAAGTCCTGGCGCTGGTCGTCGACCGTCAGGTGCTTGCGCAGGACATCCCGGATGCTCGCTTCGGGCACTTGCGGGTAGCGGCGTGACAGCAGCGCCGCCATGCGGTCGATGTTGTGTTCATAGGCGTCCTGCAGTGGCAGTTGCGCCAGTATCTGCTCATCGCGAGAGGGTTTCTGGTCGCAGGCGGCGAGGGCCGCGGTCAGTAGCAGTGGCAGCAGCAACGTCTGGAAGCGGGGCATGGAATGGCCTGGTGGGCGGTCAAGACCTCGGATTATAGCGAGGTCGGCCAGACCGCGACGACCCCTGAATTTGCCAGGGGGCGGCCCGCTGCGGTAGAACCTTTGCCCTCACTCCCAAAGCCTTTGCCCCCATGCCGAACTGGATCATCCAAGCCGTCCCGCAGGCAGCCATCGACGAAGTCGTGGCTTTCGTCGACAGCGCCCGCCGCGAGCTCTTCCCCCTGCTCGCCGCTGCACCGTTGCCCAATGACCTGGCTCGTTTTGCCGAGACCTACCTGGACGGCGAAGGCGTGTTCCTCGAAGCCCGCGATCAGGGCCGGCTGGTGGCGGTGATTGGCTATGTCCCCTATGACCATCGCTTTGCCCAGCTTGCGTATCAGCGCATGCACGTGGTCGAGGTGGTGCGCCTGTTCGTCTTGCCGGCGTATCGCCGGCATGGGCTGGCCGCGGCGTTGTTCGCCGCGTTACGCCAGGCGGCCGAGCAGGCGGGCGTCGAGTGCCTGTACCTGCACACGCACCCGTTTCTGCCGGGAGCGATTACGTTCTGGCAGCGCCAAGGGTTCGCGGTGATCGATGTGGAGCAGGACCCGATCTGGCAAACCACCCATATGCAATTGCAGTTGGCATGAGCTGCGCGTAACCGTTCAGAAACCCCCTACAGCTGGCGTTCTGCTGTGCTCAACGCGTTCATTTCAAAAGCACGCCAGCTTGCTTACCTTCCCGCTCACAGCTCGAACCATGCACAAGCGGGAGAATCGCCGATGCCACACATGGCCTTGTACAAGCTCAAACTGCTGGATGAATTCGAAGACCGTAGGGACCTATGGTCATTCGGCCACTTCGAAAACAGGCTGATGGACTTGTGGCGAGGTGCCACGCGTCACGACGCCAAGGGCATCATCAATACGGCGCACAAGGAAGGGCGTTGGCCCAGGACCGTGAAGCGCTACCTGCTGACCAACTACAAGGCATTCGGCAATGTCAGCGCAGAGTTGGGCCAGACGTTTGCCGAAGTGCTTGTGTCGATGACGGCGCAGGAAAAGGCCGAGTGGGGGGTGCAGGCGCAATCCGCTGCGGCACCTTGACCCTGGGAGCTGCTTCGAGGCGTGTCAGAACCCGCCCCCCAGCGGCCACTCGACTGCCAGGCGAATCTGATCACCGTCGAGCTCCGCCTGCGCCGTGTTGCCCCGGTGTGCATTATGGCGAATCGAGAACGTGGTGCCCTTGGCCTTGCCACTTTGCACCACATACCGCGCCTCAAGGTCGCGCTCCCAATGCTTGCCGCCCTTGCCGTAGCCCAGGTACGCATAGCCGCCAGCGGGGTCGACATGCGTGCCATCGATATCGAACCCGCGCACATACAGCGCCGTCAGGTTCAAACCCGGCACCCCGTAGGCGCCCATGTTCAGGTCATACCGCGCCTGCCATGACTTTTCATTTGGCGCGTTGAAGTCCGACATCTGCACGGCGTTGCCAATGAAGATCGCGCCGCGCGTCACATAGTCGAACGGCGTATTGCCGTCCACCTGCTGCCAGCCCAGGCTGAAACCGTGCGGCCCCTGGTTGTAACGCGAGACCAGGCTCCAGGTGGTGTTGTCGATGCGCCCGGACAGCGCCTTGCCGGTGTCGGTGGTGCGGTACAGGTTGAGGTCCAGGCTCAGGCTGCGGCGCTGGTCCAGGGCGTGGGTGAGGGTGCTGCCCAGGTAGTGCTGGTTCCAGCTATCCTCGTAACGTGAGGTATACAGGCTCGCGTTGAAGGCCGCGCTGGGGTTCCAGACCACGCCGGCCAGGTCGAAGCTGTTGCCCTGGCGGCCATTGGAGTAGTTCACCACGAACCCCTGATCGTGGCTTGAGGCGTTGCGGTCCGTGCTTTCGTTGAAGTGGCCGGCGACCAGTCGGAGCGTGTCGATCTCGCGACTGCTGAGGAAAAAGCCGGTGGCGGTCTCGGGCAGCAAACGGCTGTCGGACGAACTGAACACCGGGGTCTTTACCCGCTGCTCGCCGTAGGACAGCACCGTATTCGACACCCGCACCTTCAGCGCAGCGCCGGCTCGGCTGTATTCGTTTTTCGGGTGCCCATCGTTGTCGACACCCAGCAGGCGCGCCTTGCCGACACGGCCACCGCCACTGTCGAGCTGTACGCCCAGGTAGGCATGGGCATCGACACCGACGCCAACCAGGCCCTGGGTGAACCCGGACTGGAACGTACCCATCAACCCGTAAGCCCATTCCTCAGCCTTGCCGCTGCGTTCGCTTCGGGGCTTGTAGGCATTGCGGCCACTGCTGTTGCGCCCGCCGTGCCGGTAATCGCGTTGGTCGAATACGCTGCGGTTAAGCAGGCTCCAACTGCCGTCTTCAATGAAGCCCCTGCTGTTGGACTGGGCGGAGTCAGCCGTTGCGAAAGGGGTAAGCCCCACCAGTGGAAGCGCCAACAACAGGCGCTTCATTGCCCAGCCCCCAGCTTCTGCAGTTGCGCAGCAAAGCGGGCTTGCGCCCGTGCAGGCAGGTTGGCCGGCAATTCGGCAGGCGCCGCGTCACCCACCTGAATGACCATCACCATGCCCATCGCCAGGTGCGGAATGCACTGGATGCCGTACACGCCCGGCACGCTGAACTGGTGCTCGTAAGGCTGGTTCAATTTGCTCTTGAACGCCTGCGCCCCCTGCGGCAGCAACCCTGGCACGCTGGCAGCGTTATGCCCGCTCATGGTCGGCAGAAAGCGCACCGTGTCCCCGGCTGCGATGCGCAGGTGATCGGGCTCGTAGACCATCGCACCCTGGGTGCCACGGTTGAGCATCTTCACTTCGTGCACCTCTGCCAGCACGGCAGGGGCAAACAGGGTGCTGGCGAGCAGCAGGGCGACAGGGCGCAACAGCATGGTGGGAACTTCCTGGTTCAGGGGGCGCGAAAACGCAGAATGCGCGCGCCGTCGAAGGGGTCGGTGAGGTAGTGCGCGTGCACGCCGAAGGTACTCAGCAGGCGCTCGGGGGTGAGCACGTCGAGCGGCTTGCCCAGGGCGACCAGGCGGCCTTGGTCGAGCACCGCGACGCGGTCGCAGGTCAGCGCCTGGTTGAGGTCGTGCAGGGCTACCAAGGTGGTGACCGGCAGCGCCTGGACCTGTTGCAGCAGGCTCAACTGGTGCTGGATGTCCAGGTGGTTGGTTGGCTCGTCGAGCAATAGCACCTGCGGGCGTTGGGCCAGGGCGCGGGCAATGTGCACGCGCTGGCGTTCGCCACCTGAAAGCGAATGCCACAGGCGCGTGCGCAGGTGCAGGGCGTCAAGGTCGGCCAAGGCCTGCTCGACGATGGCACGGTCCTGGCTAGCGAACGGCGCCAGGGCCGACAGCCAGGGGGTACGGCCCAGGGCTACCGCGTCGTATACGCTGATCGCATCAGCTGTGTCCGCCTGCTGCTCGACCAGTGCCAGGGCCTGGGCAATGCGCCGGCGTGGCAGCTGCGCCAGCGGCTCACCCAGCAGGTCGACACGGCCACTGCCAGGCTTGCGCAAGCCCGCCAGCAGTTTTAGCAGGGACGATTTGCCAGAGCCGTTAGGGCCGACGATGGCCAGCGTTTCGCCCTGGATAGCGGCCAGCTCGATGTCGCGCAGCACGCTACTGCCGCCCAGCTGCAAGCCCAGGCCCTGACAGGCAAGCGGGGCGATCTGCAGGTTGGCCATGACGGTCATGGGCGCCCCCGTCGGCTGACCAGTATCAGCGCGAACACCGGTGCGCCGATCAGCGCGGTGACCACGCCCACCGGGATCACCTGGCCTGTGATCAGCGTGCGCGACAGGATATCCGCAGTGATCAGAAACAATGCCCCACCCAGTGCGCTGGCCGGCAGCAGGCGGCTATGCCCGGGGCCGAGCAGCAAGCGCAGGGCGTGGGGGATCACCAGCCCGACAAAACCGATGGCGCCGACGATGGACACCATCACTGCGGTCACCAGCGCGGCGCAACTGATCAACAGCAATTGGGTACGCCGCACCGGGATCCCCAGTGACGCCGCCGAATCGGTGCCGAAGGTGAAGGCATCCAGTGCGCGGCGATGCCACAGGCACACCACCAGCCCGAACAGCGCCACCGGCAATGCCAGCCACACCGACGGCCAGCGCACGCCGCTGAGGTTGCCCAGCAGCCAGAACAGAATGCCGCGTGCCTGTTCGGCGGTGGCCGACTTGGTGATGAGAAAGGCGGTAAGGGCGGTGAACAGCTGCGAGCCGGCAATGCCGGCAAGGATCACCTGAGCATTGTTGTTGCTTGGCCCGGCAGCGCGGGCCAGCACCAGCACCAGCGCGAACGCCGCCAGCGCGCCGATGAAGGCACCGCCAGACATGCTCAGGGCCACGCTGCCCAGCCCCAGCAGGCCGACCAGCACCGCGCCGGTCGAGGCGCCAGCGGACAACCCCAGCAGGTAGGGTTCGGCCAGCGGGTTGCGCAGCAGCGCCTGCAGGATCACCCCGCACGTGGCCAGCCCGGCGCCGCAGGCGGCTGCCACCAGGGTGCGGGTCAGGCGGTAGTTCCAGACGATCCCGGCGTCGATCGGGTCGACCGGGTAACCGGCCTGCCACAGGTGATTGGCCAGCACCTGGTAGACCACGCTAGGCGCCAGGTCGCTCTCGCCGATCGCGGTACCGGCCAGCAGCGCGGCGCACAGGGCTGCCAAGGCCAGGACGCTGTAAGGCAACAAGCGGCTCATCACTGTGCCGCTTTACCGCTGGCGAACGCCGCAGACAGGGTCTGCAAGCCTCGGAACAGGCGGATGCCGGCCTGCATGGCGTCGGCGTCGAGGACGATGATGCGGTCGTGCTTCACCGCGTCCATGTTGCGGGTTACCGGGTCGTTGCGCAGGAATTCGAGTTTTTTCTGGTAGTCGTCTGCCGGGAAGCGGCGGCGGTCCATGCGGGCGATGATCAGCCAGGTCGGGTTGGCCTTGGCCAGGGTTTCCCAGCCCACGGTCGGCCATTCTTCGGTGGACTCGACCACGTTGCGTACGCCCAGGGTGCGCAGCATGAAGTCGGCGACGCCTTGGCGGCCAGCCACATAGGGGTCGATATCCAGGTCGGCGCTGGAGAACCAGAACAGCGCCGAGGTGTTGGACAGGTCCTTGCCGGCCAGTTGCGCCTTGGCGCTGTCCAGGCGGCCCATGAGGTCGGCGTTCAGCGCCGCACCGCGGTCCTGCACGTCGAAGATCTCGGCCAGCTGGCTGACGCTTTTATAGATGCTGTCGACCTGGAATGCCTGCAGGCGGGTGCCATCGGCACCCACCAGGTTGTCCTTGCCTTCGCAGTCCGACGGCAACAGGTAGGTCGGGATCTTCAACTCGTCGAACTGTTCACGGGTACCCACCACGCCTTGTGCGCCGACCATCCACTCGAATTGCACTGCCACCAACTGCGGACGCTTGCCTACCACAGCCTCGAAGCTCGGGTCGTTGTCGGCCAGGCGCTCGACCCTGTCGTTCATGGCCTTGAACTCGGGCAGCACGTTGTTGAACCACAGCGACGTGCCCGCCAGCGTGTGGCCCAGGCCCAGTGCATAGAGGATTTCGGTGCCGGCCTGGCCGATGGTGACCGCACGCTCGGGGGCGTGGGCGAAGGTCTGTGGCATGCCGCAGTTGTCGACCGTGAGCGGGTAGTGGGTGGCAGCGGCCTGGGCCAGGCCGGTGAGGCCGAGGCCAGCGATCAGGGCGGCAATACGGGGCAGCATGGTGGGCGATCTCCTATCGAATGGTTCACGGCATGAACGCACGGACAGGCATCGCCGATGCCCCTTGCGCAGGGCAGGGGGCAGCACCCGCAAACGGGTGGAGATGGCCATCCCGGACACCCCGCCGGTTGGTGGATTTTCGCCGGCAGGTCTCCTGACTGGTGCGTCATGGCCCGGCTCCAGCCTTCCCGGATTGATCCAGTGGCATCGATGGAGCAGGCTCGGCACCTACAGTTGCGGGGGCAGTTCCGTTTGGCCCGGTGACGGGCCTGGGATTCCCTATTGATTCCGTGGTGGAAACCGGCGGCCCGCATGGTAGACCATCAGGCAGCCGGGTGAAAACGCTTTTCAGAAGTACTTCAGCAAGGTGATGTCACGCCGCCGTGCCTTCAAACGGGCGAACCCGCGTACCGGCAGGTACAGCGACACGGCCAGCAACGCGGCACTCAGCCACACCGCGGTGATGCCGTCGAAGCCGAAATAATCACCCTGGTTGTGGCCGAACAGGGCGACGCAGGCCAGGTACAACAGCTTCAGCACATACAGGTGCAGCAGGTAGAAAAACATCGGTGCTGCGCCGTACACCGCAAGGGCGCTGATCCAGCGCGCCTGGCCGACGCGCTCGAAGCCGCGCAACAGCAGCAGGCCGCAGCCTAGCGTGAGGGCGAGGAACAGCAAGCTGGGCGGGTACTTGGTGATGTTGAAGAAGCTCATCAGCGTCTGCGTCAACGTCGGGTACCCGCTCCAGGGCGCTTCGCCATAGCCGTTGAGCATGCGCAGCACGATAAAGCCGAGCAGCGCGATCGCCCCGGCCAGCAACAGCCGGTGTTGGCGTTGACCTGCGTCGCTGTTGCGGGCGAACCAGGGGCCGAGGCCGTAGCCCAGGGCGATCACGCCGATCCAGGGCAGCACGGGGTACGAGGTGCGCAGGCGCAGGTTGTCGGAAAACGCCAGCCAGCCGCGGTCATGCAGGATCGCCCACGGCACGTGCATGGCCGATTCTGCGCCGAAGTGCAGGTGGTCGAGCAGGTTGTGGCCGCCGACGATGATTGCACCCAGGGCGATCAGCGCAGCACGTGGCAACCACACCAGCAGCGACAGCGCGATCATGCTCACGCCGATGGCCCAGATCACTTGCAGGTAGACCACGCTGGGGGGCAGCTGGAAGGTCCAGGCGAAGTTGACCAAGGTGAACTCCAGCACCACCAGAAACAGCCCGCGCTTGAACAGGAAGGCGCAGACGTCGCTGCGGCCCTGATACTTCTCGCCATACAACCAGGCCGACAAGCCAGTCAGCAGGACGAACACCGGCGCACACAGGTGGGCCAGGGTGCGGCTGAAGAACAGCGATGGGTCGGTGGCGTCGATGGCCATCGGGTCGCTGACCTGGCTATGCAGGAAAAAGGTCTCGCGGACGTGGTCCAGGAGCATGAACAGGATCACCAGGCCACGCAGGGCATCGATGCTCTGCAGGCGCTGGGTGAGGAGAGTGGGGGTTGCGCTGGCGCTGGTCATGAGGGGTCGCTGGTAGGAATGGAGTGTTGTTATGAAATGTTATCTTATATCTTTATTCGGGTTTCCGGCAATGACGGTTTAGGTTGAATTCAGCCGTGCACCCCACCAACTACCTTGCGCGTCAATTTCTGGCGCCCCAGAAATACCCTTTAAAAACATCACATTGCGCGTTCTAACTGATTTCTTTTCGAACTTTCTCGACAGCGTGTGTCTCGAACCGATCGTTCATCATTTATTCACAAGTCATGGAGACTCCACGCATGTCCGCTCGTCATCTGCTGCGTCACACCTGCCTGCTCGCCTTGATCGCATCGCCCCTGGCGGCCACCGCCGCGCCCAGTACCGACCCCCTGTTCACCTTCGGCCTGCTGGGTGCCTACGACAAATTCAAGTTCGAAGGGGGAAGCGAAACCGACAAGGAGCACCTGGGCCAGGGCGGTGTGTTCGCTACCTTCGGCAACAAGATGACCGCCGAATCCGGCTTCATCTATCAGGTCGGCGCCGAGGCCAAGTACGGCAAGAAGAACGACAACAAACTCAAGGAAGCCCAGGCCGATCTCGACCTCGGCTGGCGTGCGGCGCTGGATGCCCGCAACTTCGTCGACGTGACCGTGGGCGGTGGTTACAGCTGGTCGCGCTTCGAGCCCGAAATCAACGACCTGGATACCAAACTCACGGTCAAATCGCCCTTCGCCAAGGCCGCGCTGGGCTACAACCACCAGTTCGACGCCTCGACCCTGCGAGTGGAAGTGGGGGCACGGCATACCCTCGATGGCCGGGCGCGCCTGAAGGTGGATGATTTTGGCAGTGACAGCGTGGACCTCAAGGACCGCACCAACCCTTATGCCGAGGTAACGCTGCTGATGAACCAGCAGGGCGGTATGCCGGTGCAGGCCGGGGTCTACTACACCCGCACTGAATACAAGCTCGATGGCGACTCGCCTGTGGCGGACAACACCAAGCTCAAGCGTGACGAGTTTGGTTTCAAGGTCGGCTTGGCGTTCTAAGCCGCGATTGGCCAACGCCGTGGGGTGTGTAGGAGCCGCGCAAGCGTGCTCCTACCGCCGGGTTGACGGTTAACGCCCGCGCCGCCGGGACACCCGGGCCTCGATATTCTTGCGCCCGATCAGCAAGGCGGGTTTTTCCACCACGGGCTCATCCGCCAGCCACTTGTACATCACCAGGCAATCCACCAGGCCCAGGCGGGCGTGGCGGAATGCCTTGGGCAGGCGGCCGACGGTGTCGAAGCCAAGCTTGTGCCACAGCGCCACGGCCACTTCGTTGCTGGCCACGACCGAATTGAACTGCAACGCAAGAAACCCTTCCTGACGCGCCAGCTTCTGCGAATGCTCGCACATGGCACGGGCCACGCCACGGCCGCGTGCGGCCTCGCACACCATGTAGCCACAGTTGCCCACATGGGCACCGGGGCCGGCGGCATTGGCTTTGAGGTAGTACGAGCCCAGCAGCTCACCGGCGTCCTCCAGCACCCACGTATGCAGGGGTAGCTCCAGCCATAAGTGCCGGGCCTGTTCGAAGCTCAAGGCGGGGTCGAAGGCGTAGGTTTCGCGGGCCTGGACAATGGCCTGGAAGGTGGGCCAGAAGCGCTCGAAGTCCTCAAGCGTCATGGGGCGGATGTGGCTCATGGTGGATCCTGCAATGGCTGGCCGCCAAGTCTGGGTGGCGCGGCGCCATCGCGCAAGGGCGATGCGCCGCGTGGGCTCAGCCGGTGGCCTTGCCGACTGCATCCATGGCGCGTGCCGAGTAGACCAGTGCGGCCCCGGCATTCATCGCCACGGCCACACCGAGGGCCTCGGCGATCTCTTCGCGGCTGGCGCCGTGTTTCACCGCTTGCTGCGAGTGCACGGCGATGCAGCCGTCGCAGCGGGTGGTCACGGCCACCGCCAGGGAGATCAGCTCTCGGGTCTTGGCGTCCAGGTGGTTGGTCTTGGCGCCCGCACCGCTGGCGGTCATGTAGCCGGCCACGGTGTCGGGGGACAACTGCTTGAGGTCGCCGATGCCGGCCATCAACTGCTTACGGTAGGCGTCCCAGTCCATCATGCTCATCGTCTTCACCTTGGGAGGGATTGCGAGTGGAGCTTTCAGGCTAGTCGATGTTAGGGATGCCTGTGTGCTGTCTGTGTAGGAGCGGCCTTGCGTCGCGAATGGGCTGCGTAGCGGCCCCTGTATTTCAGCGTCACTGCAAGTACCCAGGGGCCGCTACGCAGCCCGTTCGCGACGCAAGGCCGCTCCTACAACGACAGCACCCACGCCGAAGCGTCAGATGTAGATAAACACCAGTACCAGCGCTGCGACCACCGCCCACTTCTCCAGGTAGTAGCGCATGCGGTTGCGCTTTTTCAGCGCCTTGCCGCGCTCGCGGATCTTGTAGATGCGGGTGAACAGCCGGTTGATGCCGCCGGTCTTGTCGTTGGCATCGTTGGGCGCGGCAGCGGCAGCCATGACGTTGCGGCTGAACCAACGGTTGAATGCGGTTGCCCAGCGGTACTTGAGCGGGCGCTCGACATCGCAGAACAGGATGATGCGGTTGTGCTCGGTGGTGTTGGCGGCGTAGTGGATGTAGGTTTCATCGAAGATCACCCCCTCACCGTCGCGCCACGAATACTTCTCGCCGTCCACATCGATGTAGCAGCCGTCGTCGTTCGGCGTGTCCAGGCCCAGGTGGTAGCGGTAAGACCCGGCATACGGGTCGCGGTGGCGCACCAGCTTGGCGCCCGGCGGCAGGGTGGCGAACATCGCCGCCTTGACCGTGCCGATCCCTTGCAGCAACTCGGTGGTACGCGGGCACAGGGCCATGGCAGACGGGTGGCTTTCGCCGTACCACTTCAGGTAGAAGCGCTTCCAGCCGGTCTTGAAGAACGAGTTGAAGCCCACGTCGTCATAGTTCTCGGACTTCTTGATTTCGCCCACGTGCAGCAACTGCTGAGCCTCGGCACGAATTTCCTGCCAGTGATCCTGCAGCGGTTGCAGTTCAGGGAAGGCCTCGACCGGCAGGTAAGGTTTGGCCGGGTGCTTGGAAAACAGGTACAGGAAGCTGTTGACCGGCGCCAGGAAGCTGGAGTGGTCGCCCAGCTGGCGAGTCAGCTTGTGACGAACCCGACCGCGCAGGTGAACATAGGCGATCGAGAGAACGAAAAGGAGTACGAGTGCAATTTTCATGGACGTTTACTTGTCGAAAAATGGCCATGCGCCATGGCATAAGCTCGCCAGCATAAACAATCATGGGGGCAGTTTGTACTTATTGTTACGTGACTACCGCGCGACTTAGGTGTAATGGCCTAGCGCTTGCGCAAACGATTCACGCCAAGGAGATCACATGGTTCAGGACGCTCGCGCCAGTGGCGCCCCCTTCAAACGGCTGTTTTTCGCCTTGCCGGTCAGCGATGCCCAGCGCCGTGCCCTGGCCCAGTGGCGGCGCGGCTTGAACCTGCGCAGCGGCAAGCCGGTACCGGCCGACAACTTCCATGTGACGCTGCTGTTTTTGGGGGATGTGGACACTGCCCTGGTGCCGGCGATCTGCGCTGCGGTCGACGTGCTCAAGCGCCCGGCTGCGCCGCCGCGCCTGTTGCTTGACCGCTTGCAGGCTTGGCCGCGCGCCGGCGCCCTGGTGCTTGAGCCGCAACAAACGCCGCCGGCCTTGTTGCAGCTGGTCTATGGCTTGCAGCAGGCGCTGCTGCCCTTGGGCTTGGAGGCGGCGAGCCGCGAGTACCGCCCACACCTGACCTTGTCCAGGGACTATCGCGGCCAGCCGCCAGAGGCCGCCAGCGCCCCGGAGTTCTTCCTGGCCGCGCGGCATTTCACCCTGTACGAGTCGCGCAAGGGCGTTTACTGGCCGCTTGCGCAATGGCCGATGGCCGACTGACGCCTGCTCGGAACGTTCTGCTGCTTAAAACTCAGGGGTGTACTTGACCGTCAGCATGAAGTTGCGCGGTTCGCCGTAGTTGTTGCTGCCATTGAGCTGGTTGAAGCCGGCGACCCAGTACTTCTTGTCGAACAGGTTGTTGGCGTTCACTGCCAGGTTCACTTCCGGCGTCAGCTGGTAGGCCAGGCGCGCGCTCCATACGGTGTAGCCGGGCACGGTGTAGGTGCGCTCGTAGCCCAGGGTGTGGCTTTGGCTGGTGAAGCCCAGGCCGGTGCTCCAGCGCTGGCCGTCCAGCGGCAGGGTGTAGTCGGCCCAGGCGCGCAGCATGTGCTTGGGGGTCCACTGGCTGAATACGCGGCCTTCGTTATTTGGGTCGTCGAGGAACTTGGTGGTGTTGTAGGTATAACCTGCGAACAGTTGCAGGCCGCTGAGCACCTCGCCGCTGATCTCGGCCTCGATGCCCTGACTGCGCACCTTGCCCGCTGCGGTGGAGCAGTACCCGCCATCACAGGCAAAGCCCGAGGCCACGTCGGTAACCGCGCGGTTTTCCTGGTCGTAGCGGAACAGCGCCAGCGAGGCGTTGACCCGGCCGTCCAGCAACTCGCCCTTCAGGCCCGTTTCGTAGTTGCTGCCGATCACCGGCTTGAGAGGGGCATTGCCGAGGGCGCGCTCGGTCTGCGGGACGAAGACATCGGTGTAGCTGGCGTACCAGGCCCATTCGCGGGTCAGGTCGTAGACAAATCCTGCATACGGTGTCACTTCCCCTGTTTCGGTCATGTGGCTGGTGGGGTTGACCTGGCCTGGGTTGAGGCCGCGGTAAGTGGTAGTGGCATAGCTGTAGTCGAACCAACTGACACGCGACCCCAGAATCAGCGTCAAACGGTCAGTCGGCTTGACCCGCCAAGCACCGTACAAGCCTTTTTGGCGGATATCATAGGCGCTGCGTTCGGAACGCCCGAAGGGGGTTGCAAGCAAGCTGTCGCGGCTGGGTTCGGGACGATCATGGTCGATGTCAAAAATGTTGTCATTGCCACCAAAGGTGCGCCAGTAACCATCATCGGTGGTCAGCTTGGAGTAGTTGCCACCGAGGGTCACCTCGTGGGCCAGGGGGCCGGTGTCGAAGTGCCCCACCAGGTTCATGTCCAGGCCCAGTTTGGTTGAGTGGAAGTCTGTGATCCAGTCGGCATATTCGAGGCCACTGCCGTCAGGCTCCAGGCCTTCCAGCACCGTTTGCGTCCGTTGATGGGTGGACGTATTGGTTTCGCCCATACGCAGGGCTGCAGCCTTGAAGGTCCAATCGTCGTCGAAGCGGTGCTCAAGGTCCAGGTAGTAGGTGGTGACGTCAGTCTGCGCCCGGTTCCAGCGGGCGCCGGTGAAGGTCGAGCGTGGCAGGTCAACCGGTTCACCGGTGGCATAGCGAGGGATGCCACGCAGCATCGGCCGCGACTGCTGGCGGTTGTAGCTGATGCCGGCACCCACGGTGGTGGCGTCGTTCAGGTCGATGTCCAGTGCGCCATACAGCGAGTGCGATTTGCTCCACTGGTAGTCGATGAAACTGTCGCTCTGGTCCTCGTCAGCGACAAACCGACCGCGCACACGCCCATCGGCGGTCAACGGGCCGCCAGCGTCCAGTTGCAGGCCATAGTGGTCCCAGGACCCGGCCTTGCCGGTGACGGTGACCGTCGGGGTGGCCTGGCCACGCTTGCGCACGAGGTTGATCGCGCCGCCGGGGCTGCCGGTGCCTTGCAACAGGCCCGAGGCGCCGCGCAGCACCTCCACGCGGTCGAAGAACACCAAGTCCTGGGTTGCCCAGTTGCCCAGCGAGTAGGTGTTGCGTGGAATCGGCACGCCGTCGTACTGCCAGTCGTCGATCTGGAAGCCGCGCGAAGTCACCACCACGCCAGGGCCGATGCCCTGTGCGCCGACGATCCCGGTAGTGTGGTTGAGTGCATCCTGCAGGTCGGTGATGCCTTGGTCGTCCAGCTGTTTACGGGTGATCACCGTTACCGACTGGGGGATTTCCTTGAGGCTGTGGGTGCCTTTGCCAAGGGTCACCGCACGGGCTGCGTACGAGCCACTGCCTTCGCTGGTGGCATCCAGGTAGTTGTCGCTGATGCTGGTACTGCCAAGCTCCAGCACGTCGGTCTCAGGGTTGGCCGGGGCGACGCTGAAGTGCCCGCTGCTGGTGAGCCGCAATTGCAGGCCGCTACCGGCAAGGGCGGCTTGCATGGCTTGCTCGGCGCTCATCTGGCCGACCACCGCTGGCGCGTGCTTGCCACGCACCAGTTGCGGTTCGAGGGCGATGATGTAGCCGCTCTGGCTGGCGATCCGGTTAAGGGTGGTAGCCAGGCTGGCGGGCGGCAGGTCGAACGCCAGGGTCTGCACCTGGGCATGGGCGTTGAGGCTGGTCAGGGCGACGACGAGGGGCAGGGCGCGGGGCCAGAGGTTGAGCACAGAATTCTCCCGAATGAAGTGGCTTGTCAGGAGATAGGTGGGATGAGAAACGAAAACCGGACACGTCTGCGAATGATTTTCACAAATATTTTCATTTATTGTGCTCGGGGCCGATCAACAGCAGCCACGGGCCATAGCGCTCGACGCTGATCGGCAGGGCCTCGGCCAGGGCCGCCAGCGCCTGCTGTGGCTGGTCCAGCGGGAATACACCTTGCACGCGTATGTCACATACCGCTGGCGCTACCCGGATATAGCCCCGCTGGTACGGGCGCAGCGCATCGACCACGGCATGCAGCGGTTCGTCGAGCACTTCCAGGCGGCCCTGCAGCCAGGCTGCGCGTTGTTGTTGCTCGCCATCCAGACGCTGGAGGCCATCGCTGCGCAGCAGTGCTGCCTGCCCCTGTTGCAGGTCTTGCCAGCGGCCATCGGGCAGGCTGGCGCGCACGCTGTGCTCGAACACCACAACGCGGGTGGCGTTGGCTTCCTGGCTCACCAGGAAACGGGTGCCCAATGCCTGCACCTGCCCTTGCGCCGTGCGCACCCGCAGCGGCCGGCGCGGGTCTGCCGCGACCTGGATCAACAGCTCTCCGCGGCGCAGTATCAGCAGCCGTTGGTTGGCATCGAAGTCCAGGTCGACGGCACTGCCACTGTTGAGGCTCAGGCGGCTGCCATCGGCCAAGGTGAAGCTGCGCCGCTCGCCACTGGCGGTGTGCAGGTCGGCCAACCAGTTTTGCGCCCCGTCGCTGCGCCAGCCGCCCCAGGCTGCGGCAGCAGCGACGCTCAGGCCAGCCAGGGCCCCTAGCACTTCGCGTCGGGAGTGGGTAGGGGCGAGCAGGACCTGGCGCGCATCGGCGGCATGCCCGGGGGCGCGCCGGTCCAGCGCGCGCAACGCGGCAAACGGGCTGCCGACGCGCTGTTGCAAGCGGTCCCAGGCACGTTGGTGCGCGGGGTCCTGGCGCAACCAGTGGGCCAGGCGTTGCAGCAATGCCTCGTCTGGCGTGCCGGCCTTCAGCGCGACCATCCAGTCGATGGCCTGCTCGCTTATCGGGTCCAGGCCGGCTGCGCTCATGCTTGCACCTCGCACAGGTAGCACTGGCGCAGGGCCTGCTTCATGTAGCGGCTGACGGTGCGTTCACTGATCTGCAGCCGGGCGGCGATGTCGACATAGCTCATGCCGTCGAGCTGGCTGAACAGGAAGGTGGCCTTGACCACGGCGGGCAGACCGTCCAGCACCTTATCGATGGCCACCAGTGCCTCGATCAGCAGCAGTTGCTCTTCGGCCGAAGGGGCGACTGGCTCTGGCAGCAGTGCCAAGCGTTCGAGGTAGGCCTCTTCGAGTTGGCGGCGGCGATGCCGGTCGAAGATCAGCCGCCGGGCGATGGTCGAGAGGTAGGCGCGCGGCTGCTGGATGCTGTCCGGGTCGACACGCGCGCCGAGCATCTGGCAGAACGCTTCGGCCGCAGTGTCTTCGGCGTCGGCGCGATTGCGCAGGCGTTTGAAGATGTGTTGGAGCAGCCAGCGGTGATGGTCGCTGAAGAAGAAGCCCAGCTTACGGGTCGAGGTGCTGTCCAACGCCTGGCATCCAGTTGTGAGTGTGAATCGTTCTCAATGGTAACTGGGGAGTCTGGTGGGTAGCAATGG
Source organism: Pseudomonas sp. NFX1 (assembly GCF_051123555.1). Classification (NCBI taxonomy): domain Bacteria; kingdom Pseudomonadati; phylum Pseudomonadota; class Gammaproteobacteria; order Pseudomonadales; family Pseudomonadaceae; genus Pseudomonas; species Pseudomonas sp. NFX1. Next base: position 834,279 of record NZ_CP169366.1, read on the forward strand.
GGGCGTGGGTCTTCGGGTGTACGGCTGGGGTTTGGTGGTGGGGCGGATATCGAGCGCCGCCCGCGCGGCGCTCGATTGCAGGTACACCACATAGCCCCAGCCATGCACCTGAAAGCCTCACACCCACCCTAGTCCACCAATCAAACCGGCAAGCTCTGATAAGCCGTCTCATCCCCAGGGCTGCGGTCAAACTGGCGCTTGTACTCGCGGCTGAACTGCGAGGTGCTCTGGTACCCCACCCGGTGCGCCGCCTGCGCCACGCCAAGGCCCTCACCAATCAGCATCTGCTGCGCCTTGAGCAGCCGCAGGCGCTTGAGGTACTGCATCGGCGCCATGTCGGTGCAGCGCTTGAAGTGTTCGTGGAAGGTCGACACGCTCATGTTGGCACGCGCAGCCAGTGCCTCGACACTCAGTGGCTCGGTGTAGTGTTCGCGCAGGTGGGCGAGGGCGGCGCCGATGCGGGCGAAATGCCCCTGCTGCTCGACCAGTGCCCGCAGCACCCCGGCCTGCGGGCCGCGCAGCGCGGTATACAGCACTTCGCGCACCCGTGCCGGGCCGAGCACCTTGGCATCCAGCGGGTCCTGCAGGCACTGCAGCAGCCGCTCGACACTGTCGCGCATGGGCGCATCCAGGGCCGCCGACGTCATCGATTGCGGGGTCTGCGCCTGTACGGCGGCATCCGGGGCCAGGTCCATGCTTTGCACCAGTTCACCGAGCACGCCACGGTCAATGTCCACCGCCACGCCAAGCAGAGGCGCATCACCGGTGGCAAAGGTTTCACACATGAACGGCACCGACAGCGCCTGGACCAGGTAGTGGCCGGCGCCGTACTCCAGGGTGCGTGGCCCCAGGCGCGCGAGTTTGCTGCCCTGGGCCAGGATCATCAGGCTCGGCTCGTAGATCTGCGGGCTGCTGGCCACATAGTGGTCCCAGCTCAGCACCTGAACCTGGGGCAGATGTGTGGGGACGAAGCCCGGACGCGTGGCGAGGCGGCGGATCAGCGCGCAAAGGGGGGCGTTGGCGTCGACGTGGCGGGTGAGCTGCATGGTTAACCTGGGCAGAGAATCAGACAGTTGCATCATCGCAGATTGACGGTCTAGCGTCAGATGCTGGCAGGCAACTCCGGAGAATCGGGCATGGATGCCGGAGAATCTGCGGTGGGCGAGGCGGAGCATGACGCGCAGAATGCGCCGCCTGAATCGTTTCACTTCTCTGCGAGGTCCCGCATGTACACCGCCATCGGTTATGCCGCCCAAACCCCGACCAGCCCACTGGCCCCCATGACCTTCGAACGCCGCAGCCCGCGCCCGGACGACGTCGCCATCGACATCCTGTATTGCGGCGTGTGTCACTCCGACATCCACCAGGCACGCAACGAGTGGGGCATCGCCGTGTACCCGCTGATGCCGGGCCACGAGATCATCGGCCGCGTCACCGCCGTGGGCGACAAGGTGTCTGCACACAAGGTTGGCGACCTGGTAGGCGTCGGCTGCATGGTCGACTCGTGCCGCCACTGCGAGGCATGCGCCAAGGACCTGGAGCAATACTGCCTGGAAGGCCCGACCATGACCTATGCCACCCCGGACCGGGTCGATGGCAGCAACACCATGGGCGGCTACTCCAGCAGCATCGTGGTCAGCGAGCACTTTGTGGTGCGTATCCCCGCCGGCATGGACCTGCCCAGCGCCGCGCCTATCCTGTGCGCCGGCATCACCACCTATTCGCCGCTCAAGCACCACGGTGTAGGGCCGGGCCACAAGGTCGGCATCCTGGGCATGGGCGGCCTCGGCCACATGGGCATCAAGCTGGCCAAGGCCCTGGGCGCGGAAGTGACCTTGTTCACCCGCTCCCAGGCCAAGGCCGAAGAAGCCCGCCGCCAGGGTGCCGACCATGTGATCGTGTCCACCGATGACGAGCAGATGCGTGCTGCGGCCGGCCATTTTGACTTCCTGCTCGACACCATCCCGGTGCAGCACGACCTCAACCCGTACCTGGAAACCCTCAAGTTCGATGGCGTGCACATTCTGGTCGGCCTGATCGAACCGATCGACCCGGCGGTGCACGCGGCCAACCTGGTGCTCAAGCGCCGGGTACTGGCCGGGTCGTTGATCGGCGGTATCGCCGAGACCCAGGAAGTGCTGGATTTCTGTGCCGAGCACGACATTCGTTGCGACATCGAAATGCTCGATATCCGCAATATCAACCAGGCTTACGAGCGGATGATTGCCGGCGATGTGAAGTATCGCTTCGTGATCGACATGGCCACGCTTCAGGGTTGATCCACGGCTTGGCCTGCACTGGCCCTTTCGCGGCGTTGCCCGCGAAAGGGCCGGTGCAAATTTACCAGACCAGCGCCTTGTCCCACCCCTTCCAGAACAACCACCGCCGCACTTCGCCATGCGCGCCGGTGCCGATCTGCCATTCAGGCCGCCCGCTGCCCAGGGCAATCACCGAAATGAAGCCGGCATGGCTCGCCGCAACCAGCGTGCGCCCGTCCGCGCTGAGGTCCATGGCACTGATGGTCGAACCCAGGTAGTGCTGCCAGTGTTCCGCGCCATCCTCGCCAAAGGCCCGCAAGTAGCCGTAGGCGTCACCGACGATATACTCGCCATCGCCTGCGACCCCAGCGTAAACCCGCGCCCCATCCTGTAGCAGCGGTGTGCGTGGGTCTTCACTGTAGTAGTCGGTATCCAGCCCCGGCAGGTCGGCCACGCGCACCCCGAGCGTGCCGCCGTTGTAGAAGTGGCAGGCATTGACGATCAACTGGTCGCCGCGGCGGTTGAACAGGGCGAAATGCGGGTACTCACCCCCTGGGCCTATCTGTGCCACCAACGCCAACTGATCGTTCAACACCAGATGGCGGCTGCTCTGCTCGCCGACCACGATCAGGCGCCCATCCGGCGACACCGCACCATGCTCCATGGCCAGGCCCAAGGCGATATCGTCCGGGTCGGTGCCTTCGGCCAGCTCTTCGAGTATTTGCGATTGGCGCGGCAGCAGCCGGGTGGCGCCTTCGGCCGCCAGCAGGAAGATGCCCTCGGCGCTCACCAGCAGTACCCGTTGGCCCTGGGCGAAGGGCACCAGCGTGGTGGGTGTCGGCGGCAGGTCGAAAGGGTCGAAGGGGTAACCGGCTGGCAGCCCCTCCAACCCACTAGGCCAGGGCAGCCGGGCGACCTGCGGGCCGCCCCAGCCATCGGTCACGCGCACGCCCTCGGCGTTGGCCAGGGCAAAGTAGCGGCGTTGCGGGCAACGGCCGAAATGCTCGATACCGATGACCGGCGTCACGCCCTGCTGATCGATGCGTACTACTTGGCCCTTTTCATAGGGCATGCCAATGCGTGCGAGCAGGCTGCCGTCGTCCAGCAGCAAGACATTGCTGATACCTTGCCCATGCGTGTCGAGCAATGGCACCAGCGGCAGGTGTGCTGGCGGCCAGGCCGTGCGGAAGGCCTGGCGTTGCTGTTCGTCTACCCCCGGCTGGTTGATCGCTTGCAGGGCGGCCTGCCAGGCGTCGAGCAAGTGCTCGGTGGCCGCGTGCTGGGGTTCTTCGAGGTCATCCCAGCCCTGCTCGCAGCCTTGCGCGACGTAGCGGTTGATGGCCTGGGCGTAGGCGGTGACCGCCTGCTGCCACTGCTGCTGGGGTTGTTGCTTGTCCATGGGCGGATCGGGCTCCTTGTTCCGCTTGCAGTTCACACAAAGCGCGCATGTTACGCGCAATGTGCGCGGGTTGTGAGGCCTGGTATTGACGCGTACCATGCCGGCATTCCTTCCAATAACAAACCCGTGCCTCAGCGCGGCCGATACTTGGCCCCTGACGCGCGTCTTTTCGCCATGCCTGCGGAGCATAGAATTCCACCCATGAACGGACCCATACCCACCGACCTGCCGCCGACCACCGGTGGCGGCAGCTGGCTGAGCGTCATTGCCCTGGCCTTGGCGGCCTTCATCTTCAACACCACCGAATTCGTCCCGGTGGCGCTGCTCAGCGACATTGGCCGCAGCTTCGACATGAGCACGGCTCAGGTCGGCCTGATGCTGACCATCTATGCCTGGGTGGTCGCCCTGGCATCGCTGCCGATGATGCTGCTGACCCGCAACATCGAGCGACGGCGCCTGCTGTTGTTCGTGTTTCTGGTGTTCATCGTCAGCCACCTGTTGTCGTGGCTGTCGCAGAGCTTTGCCATGCTGCTGGTGAGCCGCATCGGCATCGCCCTGGCCCATGCCGTGTTCTGGGCCATCACTGCGTCGCTGGCAGTGCGCGTGGCGCCGCCTGGCCAGCAGGCCAAGGCACTCGGCCTGCTGGCCACCGGCACCACCCTGGCGATGGTGTTGGGTATTCCACTGGGCCGCGTGGTAGGGGAAGCCTTGGGCTGGCGGGTAACGTTCCTGAGCATTGCCGGGGTGGCATTGGCCACCATGCTTTGCCTGATGAAGTCGTTGCCGCTGCTGCCAAGCCAGAACTCCGGTTCGCTACGCAGCCTGCCGATTCTGTTCAAGCGCCCGGCCCTGGTCGTCACCTACCTGCTGGTGACGCTGGTGATCACCGCACAGTTCACTGCCTACAGCTACATCGAACCCTTCGCCCTGAACGTGGCGCAGATCAGTGGCGAGCGCACTACGTTGTTGCTGCTGTTGTTCGGTGGCGCCGGGGTGTTCGGTTCGGTGCTGTTCAGCCGCTACAGTGAGCGTTTCCCCCAAGGCTTTCTGGTGGGTTCGATCGGCCTGCTGGCGGCTTGCCTGCTGTTGCTGTTGCCGCTGTCGGGCAACTTCTACGTGTTTTGTGCGTTGAGCATGTTCTGGGGCGTGGCGATCCTGAGTTTCAGCCTGTCGTTGCAGTCCAAGACCTTGAAGCTGGCGTCCGATGCCACTGACGTGGCCATGGCCTTGTTCTCGGGTATCTACAACATCGGGATCGGCGGTGGGGCACTGCTGGGCAGTATCGTCAGCAGCCAGATGGATGTGGCCTATATTGGCCTGGTCGGAGGTTGTGTGGCGGTGGTGGGGTTGGCCCTGGCCTTCGCCAGCACGCGGCGCTTTCGCGAAGCCTTGGGCACCTGATTGACCGTGCCGGCCGCTTCGTGGGTTTGCCCGAGAAGCGGCCGGCGCAGCCACCATCAAATTCAACCAAGCAGCGCCGCCCAGGCCGACACCAGCAACATCCCCGCCAACCCTCGGTTGAACCACAGCAACCGCGCAGGGGCCTGCAACCAGCGTGCACTGCCCACCCCCAGCAGCGCCCAGGCCGTCATGCACGGCAGGGCAATCAGCAGAAACACCAGCGCCAACTGCCATACCGGCAGCGCCGGCGCGGCAAATACCCCGATCACCGCCACTGCCATCATCCACACTTTCGGGTTGACCACTTGCAGCGCAGCTGCGCTGAACGCATCGAAAGGCTTGTCTGCGCTGAGGTCCAAGGGCTGCCCGGCGCTGCGCAGAATGCGCCAGGCCAGCCAGCTCAACCACAGCACGCCCGCCCAGCTCATCAGTTGCTGGGCCAGGGGGTGACGCAGTAACAGCTCGCCCAGCCCCAGCCCGACCAGCAGCACCACCGCCGCCGCTGCGCCACAGCCGGCCAGGATGGGGGCCACGCTTGCGCGCAGGCCCTGCCGTGCACCGTGCGCCAGAATCAACAAGTTGGTCGGCCCCGGGCTGATGCTGGCAACCAGGGCGAAGAGGATGAAGGGCAATAACGACTGCGACATGACACAAAGCTCCGAGGGGTCGAAGCACCATGTTCGCCGTCAGGCTGCCGTCAGTCTGGAAGGTTTGAGCAACGCCTGCGGTAGTCGGCCGGGGTCAACCGATAGGCCCGGCGGAACCAGCGACCCAGGTGGCTCTGGTCGGCAAAGCCCAGCGCCATGGCCACTTCAGCGGGCGTCTGGCCTTGGGCGAGCAGGCGCCGGGCGCGGGCCAGGCGCAACTGGATCAGGTAGGCGTGCGGTGCCAGGCCGAACGCGGCCTTGAAGGCACGGGTCAGGCGAAAACGGTCGACGCCACAGGCCTGGGCCAGGTCTTCCAGGCCGATGTCACGGTCCAGGTGGGCATGCAGGTAGTCACGTGCGCGCTGAGCGGTCAGCGGCAGGCGAGGGTCCGGGTTGAGGCGTTTGCGCCAGTGCAGGTGGCGGGTCAGGCAGGCGAGCAGGTCGTCCATGGCCGTCTGGCGGACGATGCGCAAGTCCTGATTGTGTACGGTGTGAAAGGCCAACCGGGTGGCCTGTGCCAGGCGCGCGTCGTGGCACAGGGTATCGGCAAAGCTGGGCAGGCTGGCGCTGGGTGCATGCTCGAACAGCGTTCGTAACTGGTCTTCGAGCCATGCAGGCTCCAGGTACAGCGTCGAGTAGGTAAAGCCTTCCTCGGTCGGCGCGAGGCCGTCGTGGAGGTCGCCGGGCTCCAGCAGAAACACCTGCCCCGGCGTGCTGCGATGGCGCACCCGCCGGCAGTTGAACTGCTGCACGCCTTGCTCGGTGATGCCAACCAGAAAACTGTCATGCCAGTGGGGGTCGTAGGCATGCCCGATGAAATGCGCGCGGACCGACTCGATGCCGGTGTCGGCGTCTTGCTTGAGGTCGATCCAGTTGCTCATGGGGGCAGCCCGTGGGTAAAACGCTACCTTAGCGCAAGTGCCCGTATCAGTCTGGAACGATTGTGCAGCCCTTGTTCAGCAGCCGGGGCCGCAGGGCTTCGAAGCGCTCGCGCAGCCACAGGTGCAACTGCGTCACTGCCGGGGTCAGCTGCTTGCGGTGTGGGCAGACCAAGGTGACCGGCGTCGGCTCGCCCAGGTACTCGGGCAAGAGGATCTCCAGCTCGCCCGCCTCGATGTCGGCGCTCACATCCAGCCACGATTTATAGACGATGCCTTCACCTAGCAGGGCCAGTCGGCGGATCACGTCGGCGTCGTCGCTGACCAGCGGCCCCCGTACCTGCACGGTGCGGTTGCCCACCCGCCATTTGTCATACACCCGGTTCTGTTGCAGGTACAACAGGCAGGCATGTTGCTGCAGTGCCTCCGGTGTCTGCGGCCGGCCGTGGCGCGCCAGGTAGTCCGGGGAGGCAACCAGCACCCGGCGGTTCCAGTTGGCCAGGGGCAGGGCGATGTAGTTGGCGTCCTGGTTGAGGCCATAGCGGATGGCGATGTCCACCGGGTCGCGATTGAGGTCGGCCATCTGGTCGGACAGAAAGAAGCGCAGGTGCAGCGCCGGGTGCTCGCGACGGAACGCGCTCAGCCAAGGCAGCAGCATGTTGCGGCCCATGTCCGAAGGTGCCGAAACCTGGAGGGTCCCGCGCAAGGTACTGGCGTTGCCGTGCAGGTCCTCGCGGCCTTGGCGCAGGCTTTCCAGCACGTTCTGTGCCGTTGGCAGGTACAGCTCGCCCTCGGCGGTCAGGCGCAGGCTGCGAGTAGTGCGCGCGAACAGGCGCACGTCCAGCTCACGCTCCAGGCGCTTGATGGCGGCGGCCACCTGGCCTGGCAGCAGTTCGGCCTCGTGGGCGGCGGCTGTGAAGCTGCCCAGCACGCTGCTGCGCACGAACAGTTCGAGGTCGGCGATGCGTAGCATTTTCACTCCTGAGATGAAAGTGTTGCTGCATTGTGCCGGTTTTTCTTTTTTGCAGGAAAGATAACATGCGCGACAAATCCCATTCACCGCAGGAGTTGTTGCATGGATACCGTTTCCCTGGCCAAGCGCCGCTACACCACCAAGGCTTACGACGCCTCGCGCCGCATTCCTCAGGCCACGATCGACGCGTTGCTCGAGCAACTGCGCCACAGCCCGTCCTCGGTCAACTCCCAGCCGTGGCACTTCGTCGTCGCCGACAGTGCCGAAGGCAAGGCACGGTTGGCCAAGAGCACCCAGGACCGTTTTGCCTACAACTCGCCGAAGATCCTCGATGCGTCCCATGTGATCGTGTTCTGCACCCGTACCGAAATGCCCGAGGCTCATCTGCAGGCGCTGCTAGACCAGGAAGCCGCCGATGGTCGTTTTCGCGACGAGCAGGCCCGCGCGGCGCAGAACCAGAGCCGTCGCCATTACGTCGACCTGCACCGTTTCGACCAGAAAGACGTGCAGCACTGGATGGAAAAGCAGACCTACCTGGCCTTTGGCACCGCGCTGCTCGGCGCGGCGGCGCATGGCCTGGATGCCACGCCCATCGAAGGCTTCGACAGCAAGGTACTGGATGCCGAACTGGGCTTGCGTGAGCAGGGCTTTACCAGTGTGGTGATCCTGAGCCTGGGCTACCGTAGCGAGGGTGATTTCAATGCGGGGCTGAACAAGTCGCGGTTGCCGGCTGCGAAGGTATTTACCTTCTTGTGATAGCGCCAGGGGCCGCCGACCGGCCCCTGCTTTGCGCCTTACCAGAGCGCCAGCGAAGCCGCCGCTGTGACCCTGGCGAACACCTCGAGTGCTTTATCCACTTCGGCCTCGGTGCTGAAGCGCCCGATACTCAAACGCACGCTGTTGCGCGCCCGACGTTCATCCAGCCCCAGGGCCAGCAGCACATGCGAGGGCGCATTGCTCGCCGAGTTGCAGGCCGACGTGGTCGACAACGCCAGCTCACCGGCCAACGCGGCACTGTTGAAGCCTTGGCTATCGATACACAGGTTCAAGGTATGCGGGATGCGCTGCGTGGCACAGCCATTGAGGCTTACCGCCGGCAAGGCCAGCAACCCGTCGCGCAGGCGCTGGGCCAGTTGTTCGATGCGCTGGTGTTCACTGTCGCCCGGCTGGCCCGCCAGGGCGAAGGCGCTACCCATACCGACGATCTGGTGGGTTGCCAGGGTGCCGGAACGCAGCCCCTGCTCATGCCCACCGCCGTGCATCTGCGCGCGCATCAGTTCGCGGGCACGCGGGCCGACGTAGAGCGCGCCGATGCCTTTGGGGCCATAGGCTTTGTGGGCCGAGAACGACATCAGGTCCACCGCCATTGCCGCAAGGTCGATGGCCAGCTTGCCCACCGCCTGGGCCGCGTCCACATGCAACAGCGCCCCGTGGGCACGCACACGCTCACCAATGGCGGCGAAATCGGTCACGGTACCCAGTTCGTTGTTGACCGCCATCAGCGAGACCAGGCGGGTATCGGCGCGCAATGCCGCCTGCACGGCATCGGGCTGAATCAGCCCGCCCGCATCCGCTGCCAGGCGCGTGATGGACCAGCCTTGGCGCTCCAGTTCAGCGACCGTGTCGAGCACGGCCTTGTGTTCCAGCTGGCTGGTGATCAGGTGGCCCGGTTGGCCGATGCCTTGGGCGGTGCCTTTGAGTGCGAGGTTGTTGGATTCGGTCGCGCCCGACGTCCATACCAACTGATCGGCACGGGCGCCAACGCGTTCGGCCACCTGCTGGCGTGCCTGTTCCACCGCGTTGCGGGCAGCCTGACCATAGGCATGGCCACTGGAGGCGGGGTTGCCGAAGTTGGCGTGGCGGCCAAGGCAGGCGAGCATCGTTTCGATGACGCGGTCGTCAACGGGGGTGGTGGCGGCGTAGTCGAAGTAGAGCGGGGCGCTGGGCATGGGGTGGGTCCGTGTCTGTCACGTTGGATTCGATGATCGTTGGTGCAAGCGTACCCGCCCGTGGGCTGATGGTTTTTGTCTTATGCCTGGCTGATTGTGCCCAGGCTTGGAAAATAATTCTCGCTTTGCCCGTTTCTGGAGAAATTAATTATCAATACTCGGCGTAAACGACCTTTGGCAATCGCCTCAGGCCGGCGCCAGCGCGCGTTCTTCCTCGGCCACAACCCGTTCGCACAACTCGATGATCTGCTCGCGCATCCAGCGGTTGGCAGGGTCTTGGTCAGTGCTCTCGTGCCAGTACAAGTGCGTTTCCAGCGCCGGTACGTCCACCGGCAATGGCTGGTAGCGCAATTGATGACGGCGGGCGAAACGTTCGGGGACAGTCATGGCCATGTCGGTCTGCTGCAACACCTGCGAAGCCATCAGGTAATGCTGTGAGCGCAAGGCAACCTTGCGCTGTACGCCCATCTTGCCCAAGGCCAGGTCAACATAGCCCAGGCCATTGCGGCGGCTGGAAATATGGATATGGGTCATGCCCAGATAGCTGTCCAGGGTCAGTTTGCTGTCGGCCAGCGGGTGGCCTTGGCGCAGGGCGCAGACGTAGCGGTCTTGCATCAGTTTGACGTGGCGCACCTGCGGGTCGGTGTTCAGCGGGGCATCGACCGCGAAATCCAGGCGCCCGGCCGCCAGTTCCTTGGTGGTTTCGCGCCGTTTGCACAGGAAGCTTTCAATCAGCACAGCAGGTGCCAGGCGGCGCAGCCGCTGGAACAACGGCGGCAGGATCACCGCTTCGGTCAGGTCGGTCATGCTGATGCGAAAGGTCTTGTTGGCCTGCTGCGGGTTGAAGATACGGCTTTCTTGCACCGACGTGCGCAGCAGGGCCAGGGCGTTGCGCACCGGGCCAATGATGTTCTGGGCCATGGGCGTGGGCACCATGCCTTGCGCGGTACGCACGAACAGCGGGTCGTTGAAGGTTTCGCGCAGTCGCGACAGGGCATTGGACACCGCCGGCTGAGTGATGCCGACAATTTGCCCGGCGCGGGTCAGGTTGGCTTCGGTGTAGATCGCATCGAAGACGATGAACAGGTTGAGGTCGACCTTGCTGAGGTTCATGTGCGCCGCTCATTGTTGGAATTATTGCCCGATCATATATCGGTTATGAATGTTTATACACGCGGAAAATAGACTAGGTGGATGGGCGCTTGCTGCTCTAGGCTCTGGCCCATGTACTCCGAACCGTGAAGGTAGCCCCGATGGATTTCGCCTATTCGCCCAAGGTCCAGGCACTGCGCGAGCGCGTCACAGCGTTCATGGATGCCTACGTCTATCCCGCAGAAGCGGTGTTCGAGCGCCAGGTCGCCGAGGGTGATCGCTGGCAGCCCACCGCGATCATGGAAGAGCTCAAGGCCAAGGCCCGCGCCGAGGGGTTGTGGAACCTGTTCTTGCCCGAGTCGGAGTACGGCGCCGGGCTGAGCAACCTGGAATACGCCCCACTGGCCGAAATCATGGGCCGCTCGCTGCTCGGGCCAGAGCCGTTCAACTGCTCGGCACCGGATACCGGCAATATGGAAGTGCTGGTGCGGTATGGCAGCGAGGCGCAGAAACGCCAATGGCTGGAGCCACTGCTGCGCGGCGAGATCCGCTCGGCGTTCGCCATGACCGAGCCGGACGTGGCCTCGTCAGACGCCACCAACATGGCCGCCACCGCCGTGCGTGATGGCGATGAATGGGTCATCAACGGCCGCAAGTGGTGGACATCCGGCGCGTGCGACCCGCGCTGCAAGGTCATGATCTTCATGGGCCTGTCCGACCCCGAGGGGCCGCGCCACCAGCAGCACTCGATGGTGCTGGTGCCGACCGATACGCCGGGCGTGAAGATCGTGCGGCCATTGCCGGTGTTCGGCTACGACGATGCGCCACATGGCCATGCCGAGGTGCTGTTCGAGAATGTGCGCGTGCCTTACCAAAACGTGATCCTCGGCGAGGGCCGCGGTTTCGAGATCGCCCAGGGGCGCCTAGGCCCAGGCCGTATCCACCATTGCATGCGTTCGGTCGGCATGGCCGAGCGGGCGCTGGAGTTGATGTGCAAACGCTCGGTCGAACGCACCGCCTTCGGCCGCCCACTGGCCCGCCTGGGCGGCAACGTCGACAAGATCGCCGACTCGCGCATGGAAATCGACATGGCACGCCTGCTGACCCTCAAGGCGGCGTACATGATGGACACGGTGGGCAACAAGGTGGCGCGCAGCGAAATTGCCCAGATCAAGGTAGTGGCGCCGAATGTGGCCTTGAAGGTAATCGACCGGGCGATCCAGATGCATGGCGGGGCAGGGGTGAGCGGTGACTTCCCCTTGGCGTACATGTACGCCATGCAACGCACCTTGCGCCTGGCCGACGGGCCGGACGAAGTGCACCGCGCGGCGATTGGCAAATATGAGATCGGCAAGTATGTGCCGGTGGAGATGCTGCGCAGTTCAAGATGAAGAATCGGAAGTTATTGCATGGGAATTCTTTGTCCGATTAACGCAGCATGCTGGCTAAGGATGAGCTGGCTGAACAAGTAGGTATTTAGTGTAGGAAGTGTCTGGTTTGCACGTTCGGGCACTAAAAGCCCTATTGCAGCTGTTAGGTTTCGACACCTTACTTTTTGCACAGGGTACTTGCCGATGCGTGTCAATCTGGGTGGGAAAGGCCAGGCGGTAGATGGCGATATCACCACGACGGGTGCTGTTTGCATCGCTGCCGGCCACGGTTATTTGAGCAATGGGCGCAGGGTTCTCCGGGAGGGGGACAGAACGACACGTTGCCCGCGCTGTGGCGAGCAAGGGACTGTGGTTGAGGGCGTTCGGTGCTTCATCTCCGGCGGTCAAGCCGTGGCCATGGACGGTGCGTTGGTGGCCTGTGGTTGCCCGTCCGGCAGCAATCGGGTCGTGGCACCGCTGGGTGCGGCTATGCCATCCCTTCAGGCATTCGCGAACAGTTGCGCAGTGCCTACCGCAGCAGCTGAAGCTCATCCGAAAAGCCTCGTGCGGGGTGCGGTGACTGCGATGCCAGGCACGTTGGAGCCGGGCTTCTACGTGGTGCCCAAAAGCATGTCGTTCTCTCACGTTCTGCTGCAATTATCCGAGCAGGACGCCAGCTTGCCGATTTCCCGTTTGCAGCGGCTCAACCCCACCTTCGCGCAAGGGTTCAAGGCGGGAGAAATCTTCGTTATCGGTGACCCGGACAATGGTGATGCCTGTACCCGCGAGGAGGCCAAGCTGATGGCTGCCGCTCAGGATGCACGCCACGCGTTGGCAGCGCTCGATTTCGCGGAATCCGACTTCATGGTGCAGCACCAGGCTGAGATTGCCGGTTTGCTGAGTAGTGCCAGCCAGTCGATGGGCGTGGGCAAGGATATGCTCGATCAAGGGTTGAAACAGGTCAAGAGCACGCTGAACCAGATCGAGCAGTTGCATCAGCGTGAGTTCTTGCGGCATGGGCATTTGAACAGTCGGGAGTTCTTCGCCTCTCGGCGGCAGCTGTTGCAGCAACTGGATGTTCAGTTGAAAGCGGCGCTGCTCAATAAACAGCTTAACCTCGGCAACTATGAACGCCTCAAGAAGAGTCTGAATATTTCTACCAAGCGTCTTGTGCACCATTGGTCTAAAGCGGGTGGGGCGGGGCAGATACCGGGGTATGCGACGCATCTCGATAAAGTGGCGAAGCTATCCAAGTACCTTAAGCATGGTGGGAATGCGGCTATTGGACTCAGTGGGACTTCGTCGTATCTTAATGTGAAAGAGGTCTGCCAGGCAGGAAGCACAAAGGCGTGCCGAAAAGCCCGTTTCGTAGAAGCTGGAAAATTCAGCGGTGGCGTTGGTGGTGGGATGGCAGGTCCGATCGTGGCCACTGCAGCCTTTGGCACATTGTGTGTTGGCTTTGCCGTGAGTACAGCAGGAGTGGCGGCTCCACTGTGCGGTATCTTAATAGCGGGAGGTGGTGGCCTAATTGGCAGCAAGCTTGGAGAGTTAGCCGGTGAGCACGCAGGGGAGTATCTTTACGAGGTATCAGATGACGGATATTAACGCTTGGCCGGCAATTGTAAAGCTGCTGTTTATTGTTGTGCCATTTTTTATCAGTATGGTAGGGGTTGCTACTATTGTTTACATCACTTCGACGCGCGATTACCACGTCGTATGTGCTGCGGTCACGAGTGATCCTGCCCTGGAAGCGCTCAAAGTCACGCTGGGTACATCCACATTTAAATGGCGTTTAGTTCTAATGTGTACTATCGGCTGGCTTTTTGTTTTCCCAGGGCGAGCTCTGCGACGTCGGCAGTTGACGATGGAAGAGCTACAAGCATTTCCACCGAGGCTTAAGCGAAAACTGGTAGTGTCTTTATGGCTAACCACCGTTGGCTTCACAGGGATGGCAATTTTCACGTTGGTGCTTGAATTTACAAAAGTTAAGATTTGATTTTCACTTTTATGTAACACCTTTTCGCGGCGAGTCGCCGCGAAAAGGGTCTCAACTGACAGAGTTCTGCTTCGTGTCACATGGCTTGACCGCAGTTGTTGGCCCAGTAGCAGCTTGTTCCGGAGAATCCCCCTCCACCGTCGCCTTATCCTCCCGCGTCTTCACCAGCGACACCACCACCCCACCCAACAACAGCCCAAACGTCACCCCCAACGACAGCAACGCCGGCACCTTGCCCACCATGCCGTGGTAGAAGATCTTGCAGCCGATGAAGATCAGCACCATCGCCAGCGCATACTTGAGGTACACGAACCGGTGCATCAACGCCGAAAGCGCGAAGTACAGCGAACGCAAACCCAGAATGGCAAAGATGTTCGAGGTGTAGACGATGAACGGGTCCTGGGTAATGGCAAAGATCGCTGGCACACTGTCGACGGCAAATACCAGGTCGGCCAGTTCGATCAGCACCAGCGCCAGGAACAGCGGTGTGGCATAACGCAGCGCCTTGCTGTGCCCGGGCGGGGTCAGGCGCACGAAGAAATGCGAGCCGTGGATCTGGTCGGTAACGCGCATGTGCCGGCGCACGAATTTCAGAATCGGGTTGTTGGCAAGATCTGGATGGCTGTCTTCTTTCGACAGCGCCATCTTCACACCGGTGAACAGCAGGAAAGCGCCGAAGATGTACAACACCCATTCAAAGTTCTGCACCAGTGTCGCACCCACGCCGATCATGATCGCGCGCAGGAACACCACACCCAGAATGCCCCAGAACAATACCCGGTGCTGGTAGCGGCGGGGGATGGCGAAGAAGCCGAAGATCATCGCCATGACGAACACGTTGTCCATCGACAGCGACTGCTCGACCAGGAACCCGGTGTAGAACTCCAGCGCCGACTGCGCGCCCAGCTCGAACCAGACCCAGGCACCGAACAGCACGCCGACGCTGAAATAACCCGAGTACAGCAGCAGGCTCTCGCGCATTTCGATCTCGCGGTCCTGGCGGTGCAGCACGCCCAGGTCGAGCACCAGCAAACCGATGACGATGGCCATGAACACCAGCCACAACCAGGTGCTGGTACCGAGAAACGGGGTGGTGAGGAATGTGTGCAGAGCCGTCATGAGCCCCTCCTTGATTGTCGACGTTGCATGGCAACAGTGATCCGACATGGCGGCTTGGCAGCCGTCAGAGGGGCCCGGTATCACATAGGCTTGAGCCTAGCCGCGTTTCCCCGGGATGCCGAACGCCGACCTGTTACATTTCTTTGCCTGGTGCGCGGGCGCTTCAATAGACCCACACTTCCACTCGCCGATTGCGCAAGCGACCTTGTTCCTGGTCATTCCCGGCTACCGGCAGCTCATCGCCCATGCCGGTCACTTCCAGCACGTCCACGCCATCGCGTGCCAGCTCGCGGCGCACCGCCAGCGCCCGCAAGCGTGAAAGCAGCGCCGCACGCCCCGGTGTTTCCTTGGGGTCGCCAAAACCCACCAGCACCGCCTTGCTCTGCAGCTTGCCCGCCTGGCGCAGGTAGTCGGCTACCCGCTGCACATCGCGCAAGGCCTTGTTGTCGAGGCTGGCGCTGCCTTCCTGAAAGCGAAAGTTCACACTCAGCCGCTGCGCTTGCTGGGCCAGCGTTCGGTAGCGCGGCGGCATGTCGGCCTGGGGCTGCACAGCCTGGGCCTTGACTTGCTGCGAGACGAAGCCCAACTGGGCGACGATGGCCTGGCCCGCCGGGCTCTGGGTGAAGTCGGCCAGGGCTTTGGCCTGAGGTTTGGCATTGGCTGGCAGGTAGAAATACAAGCGCCGCGACAGGGGGTAATCTTCGCTGGCCACCTGCGCGCGCTGCGGCAGCATGGCCGGCGCATCGCCCTCGGCGACTGCCAGCACCTTGGCCCCGTGCACTGCGGCCAAGCTGCTGAACCCGATAGCCAGGCGGTCGCTGCTGACCCGCTCGGCCAGCTCATCACTGGACTCAAAGCGCTGGGCCTGGGCCGACAGCACGCCTTGATGAGGGTCGAGCACCAGTGCCTTGAACGTTTCGTAGGTGCCGGAACGGTCGTCGCGGGCGTAAAGGTGAATCGACCCTCCGGTGATGCCCAACTGGTCCCAGCGCTGGACTTGCCCAGAGAAGATTTGCGCCAGTTGCCGGGTGGTCAGTTGTGGCAGCGGGTTGTCGGGGTGGACGATCACCGCCACGCCATCCAGGCCGATGACCTGCTCGGCGCTGGCCGCGCGCAAATTGCCCAGGGCCTGCAGTTGGCGCACTTCTGCGTCGTTGATCGGCCGTGAGGCGGCAGCCAGGTCGGCCTCGCCACCGCCCAAGGCAGCGAAGCCAGTGCTGGAACCATGCGCGGCGATATCGATACGCAGCGGTTGCCCGCGCACGTCGCGGGCAGTGATGACGGTTTCGTTGGCCTGCGCGCCGGGGGCCTGCTCGATGGCGGTTGCCTGTTGCGAGCGCAATTGCCCTTGGACCAAGGCCGGCAGCAGCGCAGCACCGATGGTGTTGGAGCCCTGCACGCGCAAATGGGCAGAATCGGCCAGGGCCGATAGCGGCAGCAGGGCGAGTAGAGCGAGCAGCAGGCGGGGCATGCCGGGCTACCTATGGCATAGAGTTGCCCGGCAGATTACGACGGTTGCGTGATGGAAATATGACAGTCACCTGGGGCCGCGTTGCGGCCCCAGCACCCTCAGTGCGCGCCTGCCGACTTGCTCAGGTCACTCTCTGCCCACTCGGTATAGATGCAGGCATCGGCCACCGCCCAGCGCACGTTCACGGTGTCGCCGGGCTGCATCGGCATGCCTGCCGCAGACAGCGCCTTCACGGTCATCTCGGTACCGCCTGCGGTGACCACATGGCAGGTCTGGCTTTCACCCAGGAACAGCACCTCGGCGACCTTGGCAGCCACCTCGTTCCAGCCGGGCGGGAGGGGTTGCGCCGCAGCCTGGGCAGTGGTCAACGCCAAGGCTTTTTCCGGGCGCACCATGATCAGCGCCTCCTGCCCGGCAGCCAATCCGGCGGTCAGGCGGATCGCCACAGGCTGGCCCTCGAAACTGCCCGCGCCGTTGCTGCTGGCCTTGATCCGCAGGAAGTTGGAGTTGCCCAGGAACGAGGCGACGAACGCATTTGGCGGGTTCTGGTAAAGGTCGTAACCACTGCCCAGCCCGACAATCTTGCCGTGGCTGAAGATGGCGATGCGCTGGGACAGGCGCATGGCCTCTTCCTGGTCATGGGTCACATAGACGATGGTGATGCCCAAGCGCCGGTGCAACTGGCGCAGTTCGTCCTGCAGGTCTTCACGCAGCTTCTTGTCGAGCGCGCCCAGCGGTTCGTCCATCAGCAGGATGCGGGGCTCGTAGACCAGCGCCCGGGCAATCGCCACGCGCTGCTGCTGGCCGCCGGACATCTGCGAAGGCTTGCGGTGGGCGAACTTCTCCAGTTGCACCAGCTTGAGCATGGCGTCGACCCGCTTGTTGATTTCGGCGCTGCCAAGCTTGCGGATGGCCAGGGGGAAGGCGATGTTGTCACGCACGTTCAGGTGCGGGAACAGCGAGTAGCGCTGGAACACCATGCCGATATCACGCTTGTGCGGCGGTACGTTCACCAGCGATTGGCCCTCGACCAGAATCTCGCCGCTGCTCGGGGTCTCGAAACCGGCCAGCATCGACAGGGTGGTGGACTTGCCCGAACCGCTGGAGCCGAGAAAGGTCAGGAACTCGCCGTCCTGGATTTCCAGGTCGAGGTTGTCCACGGCGGTGAAGTCGCCGTAGTGCTTGTTCAGGCCGCGCAGGCTGACCAGGGTCTTGGTGTGCGCGTTGTCTTTGATCACTGCACTCATTGTTGTTCTCTCCGGCACTCAGGCGTTGACTTCGGTGCGCCGGCGCAGGGCGGCGGCAATAATCATCACAAGCAGGGACAGGCCGATCAGCAGCGTCGAGGCCACGGCGATTACGGGGCTCAGGTCCTGGCGCAGGGTGGTCCACATTTTCACGGGCAAGGTCTGCAGGTCGGGGCTCGCCATCATCACGCTGAGCACCACTTCGTCCCACGAGACCAGGAAGGCGAACAGGCCGCCGGCGATCATCCCCGGGCGAATGGCCGGGAAGGTCACCTTGAAGATCGCCTGCAGGCGCGAGGCCCCGCAAATGACTGCAGCGTCCTCGATCGACTGGTCGAACAGCTTGAGCGAGTTGATGATCGAGATGATGGTGAAGGGCAGGGCGACGATCACGTGGCTGACCACGAACGCGAACAGCGTGCCGGTGTAGCCCAATTTGAGGAACAGCGCATACACGGCCACGGCGATGATCACCAGCGGCACGATCATCGGCATGGTGAACAGGCCGTAGAGCATCTCGCGGCCGGGGAAGCGGCCACGTACCAGGGCAAACGCGGTGGGCAGGCCCAGCAGTACTGCGGCGACCGTGGTCAGCACGGCAACCTTGAGGCTGGCCAGGGCTGCGTCCATCCACTCAGGGTTGGAGAAGAACTGGCCATACCATTTGAAGGTCCAGTCCGGTGGCGGGAATACCAGCCACTGGGACGAGCCGAACGACAGCAGCACGATGAACACCACCGGCAGCAACAGGAAGGCGGCGATGACCCCGGTGGTCAGGTACAAGCCCGTACGCAGCGGGCGGCCCATGGCATTGGGTGACAGGAGCATGGCGGATTACCTCGCGTTGCCGACCGGGGATTCCGGCTGCAGCTTCAGGTACAGGTAGAAGAGCACCAGGGTGATGACCACCAGCAGTGCGGCGGCGGCGCTGGCCAGGCCCCAGTTGAGGAACGACTGCACCTGCTGGATGATGAATTCGGGCAGCATCATGTTCTGCGCACCGCCGAGCAGGGCTGGGGTGACGTAGTAACCGAGCGACATCACGAACACCATCAACGCCCCCGAGAACAGCCCCGAGCGGCACAGCGGCAGGAACACCTTCCAGAAGTTGGTCCACGGGCTGGCGCCGCAGATCGAGCCTGCTTGCAGCACCATCGGGTCGATGGCATGCATGGTCGCCTGCAGCGGCAGCACGATGAACGGGATCATGATGTAGCTCATGCCAATCACCACGCCGGTGAGGTTGTGCACCATTTCCAGCGGGGTATCGATGATACCCATGGCCATCAACGCCTTGTTGATCACCCCCGAACTCTGCAGCAACACCAGCCACGAGTAGGTGCGCGCCAGCAGGCTGGTCCACATCGACAGCAGCACGATGTTCAGCAGCCAGCGGCCCCAGCCATTGGGTACCAGGGTGATCGCCCAGGCCAGCGGGAAGCCCAGCAGCACGCTGATCAGCGTTACCACGCCAGCCACCGAGAAGGTGTTGAACAGCACCCGGGCGTAGGCCGAGTTGGCGAACAACTGCTCGTAGTTACCCAGGCCCGGCACCGGCTCCAGCACACCGCGCAGCAACAGGCCGATCAGCGGGGCGAAGAAGAACAGGCCAAGAAACAGCAAGGCAGGCAGCAGGTTGCGGCTGCCTTTCCAGCGCTGGCCCAGGCTTGCGCGGCGGGGGGCCGTTCCCGGGGCGCCGGTGCCCGTGGGGGCACCTTGGGCGTTGTGCAGGGCGTTGATGGCGACTTTCATTTGACCAGCCACTCATTCCAGCGCGCGGCGATGGCCTGGCCGTTTTTCGCCCAGTAAGCGAAGTCCAGGGTTACCTGGTCCTGGGCGTAGGCGGTTGGCAGGTTCGGCGCGAGGTCGGCTTTGAGCTTGGGCACGCTGTCCAGGTTGACCGGTGCGTACGCCGTGAGGTTGGCGAAATCGGCCTGGCCTTCGGGGCTGCTGGCGTTGGCCAGGAACTTCATGGCCGCGTCCTTGTTCTTGGCGCCTTTGGGGATGACCAGGAAGTCGGCCATGACCAGGTTCTGCTTCCAGCTCACGCCAACCGGTGCACCGTCTTGCTGCAAGGCGTAGACGCGGCCGTTCCAGAACTGGCCAAGCGAGGCTTCACCGGAGGCCAGCAGTTGCTGCGACTGGGCGCCACCGCCCCACCAGACGATGTCTTTCTTGATGGTGTCGAGTTTTTTGAAGGCGCGGTCCAGGTCCAGCGGGTAGAGCTTGTCGGGCGCGACGCCGTCGGCCAGCAAGGCCAGCTCCAGTACGCCGGGGCTCGGCCACTTGTACAGGGCGCGCTTGCCGGGGTAGGTCTTGGTGTCGAACAGCGAGGTCCAGTCCACCGGCTTGTTGGCACCGAGCTTGCCTTCGTTGTAGCCGAGCACGAACGAGAAGAAGAACGAGCCGACGCCATGATCGGAGACGAAGCGTGGGTCGATGCGGTCTTTCTTGATCGTGTTGAAATCCAGCGGTTCGAGCAGGCCTTCGCTGGCGGCGCGCAGGGCGAAGTCGGCTTCGACGTCGACCACGTCCCACTGCACGTTGCCGCTCTCGACCATGGCCTTGAGCTTGCCGTAGTCGGTCGGGCCGTCCTGGACGACTTTGATGTTGGTCGATTTGGAGAAGGGTACGGCCCATGCTTCTTTCTGGGCGTCCTGGGTGGTACCGCCCCAGCTGACGAAGTTCAGGCTGTCAGCGGCCTGCGTGGCCTGACATGCCAGGGTCAGCAGGCTGGCGGACAGCACTGCGGTTACACGTTTGCTCAACAGCATGGTTACGCCCTCGTTGCTTTTGTTATTCGAGGCGGGGCTTTTTGGTGCGCCCGCCAACAGTATTCGGGGAGCAGCTAAAACAAAGTGTCTTGTGGCCGATTGTGATTCTAGGTGCTGGCCTGCACATTCAAGGTCTACGGGATATCATATTATGGTATTCCAAACTTTTGGCAAGAGGCGAAGGCGACCGGCCATCACTCCACCTCTGCAAACATCCCAACGCTGTTGGGTGTAGGGGCGGTGTCAGCCTTCCACACCGGGTTCGAAGGGGATGCTCTGCACCACTTCCAGCTCATACCCCGCCAGCCCGGCGTACTTCAGCGGCGGCCCCAGATGGCGCAGCTTGCCCACGCCCAGATCCTGCAGAATCTGCGCCCCGGTACCGACCTCCGAATACACCTTGGACTGCCCGCGCTGGTAAGGCCGCACCGGTTGGGTCAGTTGCGGCACGCGTTCGAGCAACGCCTGCGAGGATTCATGGTTGGCCAGGATCACCACCACGCCGGTGCCTTCCTCGGCCACCTTCTGCAGCGCCGCCCACAGCGTCCAGTTGGCCGGGCCTGCATATTCGGCGCCCACCAGGTCGCGCAGCGGGTCGATCACATGCACGCGCACCAGGGTGGGCTGTTCGCGGCGGATATCGCCCATCACCATGGCCATGTGCACACCGCCTTCGATGCGGTCTTCATAGGTGACCAGGCGGAAGGTGCCGTGCACCGTGGGCAGTTCGCGTTCGCCGATGCGCTTGATGGTCTGCTCGGTGCTCAGGCGGTAGTGGATCAGGTCGGCGATGGTGCCGATCTTGATGCCGTGCCGTGCTGCGAACACTTCCAGGTCCGGGCGGCGGGCCATGGTGCCGTCGTCGTTGAGCACTTCGACGATTACCGAAGCGGCGCTGAAACCGGCCAGGCGGGCCAGATCGCAGCCGGCTTCGGTGTGGCCGGCGCGGGTCAGCACACCGCCTTCGCGGGCACGCAGGGGGAAGATATGCCCAGGCTGCACCAGGTCTTCGGGGCGTGCGCTCGGCGCCATGGCCGCAGCCACGGTGCGTGCGCGGTCAGCCGCGGAAATACCGGTGGTAACGCCTGTAGCGGCTTCGATCGACACCGTGAAGGCAGTGCTGAACACGCTGCCGTTGGCCGGCACCATCTGCTCCAGGCCCAGGCGCTGGCAGTGCTCGTCGGTCAAGGTCAGGCAGATCAGGCCACGGGCTTCGCGGGCCATGAAGTTGATGGCCTGGGCGTCACAGCGCTCGGCGGCGATCAGCAGGTCGCCTTCGTTTTCTCGATCCTCGTCGTCCACCAGCAGTACCATTTTGCCTTGCCGGTAGTCTTCGAGGAGTTCTTCGATGGTGTTGAAAGCCATGTTGCACGCTCGCTGTGATGGGGTGATTATTATGGTATACCATCATACACAAATAGATTTGCAACAGGAGATCAGCGGATGAAAGCGTATTGGATCGCCCACGTGGACGTGACCGACCCTGGGCAGTACCAGCAGTACACCCAGCGTGCGCCTGCCGCCTTTGCGGCTTTCGGCGGGCGGTTCCTGGCCCGGGGTGGGCGCAGCGAGGCGATGGAAGGCAGGCAGACGCCGCAGCGCAGTGTGGTGATCGAGTTCGAATCGTATGAGCAGGCGCTGGCCTGTTACCGGTCCGAGCTGTACCAGGACGCCTGCGGCCATCGCCGAGGTGTGGCGAAAGCTGAGGTCATCATTGTCGAAGGGTTCGAGCCCTGAGCGGATGAGCGCTGGCGTTCTTGTAAGGGAATTCTGATTTTCCTCGAACCAGGTCTGTACATGTTTTTCCAGTGCTAGCTTCCAGCTTTCTACGGCCGGAGGCTATTCATGACGCGCATATCGATACATGGAAAAGGGCAAGCGCTGGATGGCGATATCACCACCACAGGCGCGGTTTGCATTGCCAGCAGTACGAACTTCCGGGGGCACAACCGACGTGCACTGCGCCTGGGCGATGCCACGACCGAGTGCCCGAACTGCAAGAAGACCGGGGTCATTGTAGAAGGGGTGAATTCTTTCGTCATCGGAGGTAAACCGGCTGTTGTCGATGGGGCGCTGGTCGAGTGTGATTGCCCAAATGGCAGCAACCGGGTCATCGCGCAGTCAGCCATACACAGAGCAGGTAGCCATTCTGCTCAGGCTACATCGCCTGCCTCTTCCGGCCGTCACTCGGCTTCTACATCAGGGCAAAGTCCTGCACAGGCGTACCCCGCATTTCCCGTCGGCTCATCGTCTGTACTTGAGCCTGGCTTCCATATTGTGCAACGCAGCATGTCGTTCGAGCAGGTGCTTCAGAGCCTTGGCGCGACGCACAGCCCTTTGCCAGTGGCGTTATTGCAGCGCTTGAATCCTACGTACCCAGAGGGTTTCAAGGCGGGTGAAATTTTTGTGCTCGGCAGCCCCCACAGCGGGTTTTCCTGCAGTGCAGCGGAGGCCGAATTGATTATGGTGGCGGAGGAGGCAAGAGCGTCGCTGGCGATCCTTTCCGAGGAGGAGGCAAACTTCATGATGAAGCACATCGGTGAGATTGCCGGGGTGCTCAATGGGGCAAGTCAGTCAATGGGGGTGGGTAAGGACATGCTGGAGCGGGGGCTGTCGCAGGTGAAGGATACGTTGAAAGGCATCGAAGCCTTACACCAACGCCAATTTGCGCTCCATGGTCATCTAAATAGCCCTGAGTTTTTTGCGTTGCGCAAGGAGCTCCACAAGCAACTGGATGGCCAATTGCGCACGGCGTTTTTGAACAAATCGCTAGGTTTGGGAAGCTACGATAATTTACGACGTGATCTCGGGATCTCTACCAAGAGTGTGGTGCATCACTGGAAGAAAGCGGGTGTACCAGGGCAGATCCCGGGTTACGTGACGCATCTGGACGAAGTGGCAAAGGTCTCAAAGTATCTGAAGTATGGCGGTTGGGTTGGGATCGGACTTGGCGCCGGTGCTTCCTACCTGAAAGTACATGAAGCTTGCCGTGCAGGTGAGACCGATGAGTGTAAGAAAGTACGTTTTACGGAGACCGGCAGTTTCTCAGGTGGGCTTGCCGGTGGGGCGTTGGGCGCGGGGGCTGGAAGAGCAGCTGCTGTAGCCGTGTGCCAATTTGGAGTTTGGGGTAAAGCTGCCTGCGGCATAGTCACAGTTGGCGCCACAGCCTTTGGCGTATCTCAAGGTGTAGAGGTAATCGGCGAAAAGGCGGGGGAGCAAATTTATGAGTTTATATATAACTAGGTTGGAGGATTGGTCGATTTATGCTCGTTTGGCCTTCTTGTGCTCCCCTCTGGTTATGATTTTTATAGGGTTAGCGATTGATTTCTACATTGCAGGTTCGCGGCATTTCATGGTGATGTGTCACGCGTTCAGGCGCAGTTCGTTACTGGTAGAGGAGACTCAGTTTTCAGGAACACTGAGCCTACGTGCGAGGTTCATGGTTGTAGCAGGGATGAGCAGTGCAGTTCTTTGGCCTAACCTCTTCATCCGCCGGGGCCAGTTACATCCTGAGGATAATGACCAATTCCCCGAATATTTGCGGCGGCGAATGAGCGTAGCAATGGCACTGATGGTTGCTGGTGCAATATGGTCAGTGCTTGGTGTTATTTTCGTAGAAATGTAAAGCATTATGCAGCTGCACTGAGGGTAGAAAACCGCTATAAAGCGGCGGACTGTCATCAAGAGCGAGACAATGAACCCCTACGAAGACATGCGTATCTTTGCCCAGGTCATGGAAGCCGGCAGCTTCACCGCTGCCGCCGACCGCCTGGGCATGTCCAAGCAATCGGTCAGCCGGCGCCTGATGCAGCTCGAAGAACGCCTGGGCGTGCGCCTGCTCAACCGCTCCACCCGGCGCCTGGACGCCACGCCGCTCGGCCAGCACTACTACCAGTCGGCGCTGCGCCTGCTGGGCGAAGTGCAACAGGTGGAGCACGACATCAGCGGCCAGGCACAGGCCCTGCGCGGCACCTTGCGTCTGAGTGCGCCGCTGTCGTTTGCCATGTCGCACCTGGGCTGCCTGCTGACCGAGTTCCTGCGCTTGCACCCGCAGCTGGATGTGGAGGTGGACCTCAGCGACCGTGCGGTGGACCTGATCGGCGAAGGCTACGACCTGGCCCTGCGCATCGGCGCGCTGGAGGACTCCAGCCTGATCGCGCGGCGGATTGCCAGCGTCGAGCGGGTGTATTGCGCCAGCCCGGCGTATCTGGAAGCGCGGGGCGTGCCGCAGCGGCCCGAAGCGCTGGCCGAGCATGACTGCCTGCCCTATGGGCATTCTCGGCAGGTGCAATGGCAGTTCACCCAAGGTGGCAAGGCTCAGGCCATCGCGGTGACCGGTCGGATGCGGGCCAACAATGGCGAGCTGCTGAGAGACGCGGCGATTGCCGGGATGGGGGTGACGTATCTGCCGACCTTCATTGTCGGGCAGGCGTTGGCCGATGGGCGGTTGGTAAGCCTGCTGCAAGGCTGGACACCGCCGGCGTTGCAGTTGTCGGCGGTGTATCCGCAGCACCGGCAGGTGGCCAGGCCGGTGCAGGGGTTTGTCGAGTTTCTACGGGAGCGATTGGCGCAACTTCAAGTGCTGAACGGCCTGTATTGATCGTGTGGACTTGTTTGGGGATTCATCCGACAAGCCGCCCATCGAACTCCGCCATGGCATCCAGCATCGCCTCGCGGAAATAGGCCAGCGAAGGCCGATCAAACAGGATCTGCAACCGCGGCACCCCCTCACTGGCCACGTTCACCACAATCACGTTGATCCGCGCCGCCGATGACTGCGCCACGGCACCGACCGGAAACGCCTCTGCACGCAGGTCAACGCCACACAGCTTGGCCATTACCGCGCTGCAATGCTGCCCCGACAACTGCAGCCAGGCATGGCTGTCCTGGCGCGGCAGCAGGTAGTTGCGCTGGGCGTCCTGCACCCAGTCGGCCTCTTGCGCGGCCACCCTCGCGCCCTGGTCGCTGAGGCTGCCCAACAGCAGGTACTCACTGGCCGACAGGCGCGCCACCCAGCCACCGTCGTCCTGGCGCAGCGCCTGGTTAGGGAGCGATGGCAAATGGTAACCGTGCGCTTGCAGGTAGCCCGCGCTGTCGCTGCCCCGAAAACCGACCCGCGGCAAATCGGTGAGGTCGGTCAACGCGCAGGTCTGCGGGCCGTTTGAGAGGAATGCTTGCGTGTTCAGGTTGGTCATGGCTCAGCGTTCCTGGCGCAGGTTGTCGGGGTCGTGGAAGGGCAGTTGCACCACCTTGGCATTGACCATTACCCCGTCCTCGACGCGGATCGGGATGTGCATGCCAGGCGTCGCCTGATGGGCGCCGGCGTAGGCCAGGCCGATGATCTGCCCGAGGGTTTGCGAGTACTCGCAGGAGGTGACGTTGCCGCTGATGTCCGGGCCGTCCAGCACCAGGTGGCCTTCCAACGGCTGCGGGCTGCCCTTGGGCAGGGTGAAGCCGACCAGCTTGCGCTTGAGCGGCTGCGCTTCGAGGATCTCGATCGAACGTTTGCCGACGAAAAACGGCTTCTTGCGACCGATTGCCCATTGCATGTCGATCTCGGCCGGGTGGGTCATGCCGTCGGTGTCCTGGCTGATGATCACATGGCCCTTTTCCAGGCGCAGCAGGCGCTGTGCCTCGACGCCGAAGGGGCGGATACCCAGCCCGGCGCCGGCCTGCATCAAGGCGTCCCACAGGCGTTCGGCATGGCGCGTCGGCACATGCACCTCATAGCCCAGCTCGCCAACGAAACCGACCCGCAAGATGCGCGCCGCGATGCCGGCCACCTTGCCCAGGCGCACGCCCAGGTAAGGGAAGGCCTCGGCCGAAAGATCCACACCCTCGCACACCGTGGCCAGTACCTGACGCGACAGCGGGCCTGCCAGGTTGACGGCGGCCAGGGCGGCGGTGACGTTGGTGATGTCCACGTCCAGCCGCCACTGCGCGTTCCACTTGAGCATCTGCTGGTAGATGCGGTCGACGCCACTGGTGGTGGCGGTGACGTAGAAATGCTGCTCGCTCAGGCGGGCGCAGACGCCATCGTCGATCACCACGCCATGCTCGTTGGTCATCAGCGCATAGCGAGTGCGGCCGATGGCCAGCTTGGCAAAGCCGAAGGTGTACAGGCGTTCGAGCAGTTCGGCGGCGTCGGGGCCGCGCACGTCGAGGCCGCCCAGGGTGGAGACGTCGATCAGGCCGACCTTTTCGCGCACATGGCGGGCTTCTTCCTGCATGCAGCGTTCGCGCTCAACGGGTTTGCCATAGTACGCAGGGCGCTGCCAGGTGCCGGCGGGCATCATTTTTGCGCCCGCCGCCACATGGCGGCGGTGCATCGGCGTCTGCCGGTACGGGTCGAAGGCACGGCCAGCGACATGCGCCAGCTTCTCGGCCTGAAAGGGTGGCCGGGCGGTGGTCACGCCGGTTTCGCTGATGCTGCGCCCGGTGGCCTGGGCCACCAGGCGCGCGGTGGGTAGCGCCGAATGCCGGCCCTGGGACGGGCCCATGCCCACCGTGGAGAAACGCTTGACCAGTTGCACGTCGCGGTAGCCACTGCGGGTGGCGTTGACGATGTCGCGCACCTGCAAGTCTTCATCGAAATCGACGAAGTCCTTGCCCTTGGGGTGCGGGAAGATCGGCCAGGGGAAGTTGACCTTGGCCTCGGGGCCGAAAGCCGTCAGCGCGGGCGCTGGCAGGCCCAGCGCCGTGACCGCCTCGGCAGCGGCGCGGGTCGCGTCGGCGAGCACGTTGTCCAGGTGATGCCGGCCATTCACCGAACCTGCGATAGCCAGACCGACTGGCAAGTTGCTGAGGCTGAACGCATCACGGTCGACGTCGTAGGCCAGCTTGCCGCCTGCCTGGCACAGCAGTTGATACACCGGCATGTAGCCGGCCGACATGCACAGCAGGTCGCAGGCCAGGCGCAGGCCTTGCGTACCCACCTTGCCCTGGCCGGTGATGGGGCGGATGTCGACGCCGCTGACATGGCGCATGCCCTTGTCGTGCAGGGCTTCATAAACGGTGCTGCCCAGGTGCAGAGGGATGTCGCGGCGCTTGAGCTCGCTGGCCAATGCGGCGTCTGCCGGCGCCCCGCGCATGTCCACCAGAGCGGCGACGGCCACGCCTTGATCTTGCAGGTCGAGGGCGGCCAGGTAGCCGTCGTCGTGGCCGGTGAGGACCACCGCACGCTGCCCCGGCTTGACCGCGTACAACTTCATCAGCCGTTGCGCGGCGCTGGTCAGCATGATCCCGGGCAGGTCGTTGTTGCGGAACACCACCGGCTGGTCGAACGCACCGGCCGTGACCAGGCAGCGAGTGGCACGCACCTTGTACAGGCGTGTGTGCTGGATCACCGGCAGGTAGTTGTCGGTGAACCAGCCATTACAGGTGGCCTGCAGCAGCACCTGGATGTTCGGGTGGGCCTCGACGGCATCGAGCAATGCCTGGCGCAGGTGGTTGGCGCGGGTGCCGGCAATGTCGAAGCGGGCGTAGGTGAGCGAACCGCCCAGCACGGGCTGCTGCTCGATCAGCAGCACCTTGGCCCCGGCAGCGGCCGCGTCCAGCGCCGCGCGCAGGCCAGCAGGGCCGCCGCCAATCACGGCCACGTCGACAAACAGGTAAGCCTTGTCGTGGTACTGCGGCTTGAAGCCCAGGTCGAGCACGCCAAGGCCGGCTTTCTTGCGGATCAGCGGCTCCCAGACCTTCCACATGCCTTTGGGCTTGTAGAACGACCGGTAATAGAAGCCAACCGGCATGAACCGCGAGAACTTGCCCAGGTAGGCATCACGGTCGTGCTCCAGGCTACCGTTGAAGTTCTGGCCTTCGACCACCTGGCCATCACGGGCCGCCTCCATATCGGCCAGCACGTTGGGTTCGTCGGGCAGTTGCACCAGGGTGTTGGCATCTTGCCCGGCCAGGCTCAGCGGGCCACGCGGGCGGTGGTACTTGAACGAGCGCGACAGCAGCCAGCGGCCACTGCCGAGCAGGGCGCTGGCGATGCTGTCGCCCGCAAAGCCCTGGCAGGCCTGGCCATCGAAGATAAAGCGCAGCGGCCGCTCGCGGTCGATCAAAAGGCCCATGGGGGCGGGGAGGCGAGTGAGGCTGTTCATCCGGCAATCTCCGGGTTGGCGGCTGGGGTGAACTCGACACGGCGGTCGAAGATTTCGTTTGGGTCGAAGGTGCGCAGCACCTGGTCGCTGACCGTGTGGCGCTCGGCCAGGAACCAGTAGCTGGAGGCGTTGTGCAGCCACCATTCGGTGACCACACCGGCAAGGTTGTCGCTGTTGAACACGTAGTCGGCCCATTCGACGTCGCTGCAACGGGCCGGGTCGGGCATTAGCTTGAACTCACCGCCGTAGGTGAATTCGCTGATGTTGCGCGGGCCGTTCAAGGGGCAGGTGAGAATCTTCATCGTGCTTTCCTCTAGTGGCTGGCCGCCGTGGCGCCCATCTCGTTGACTTGCTGGAAGCGGCTGAAGCGCTCCAGGGCGAACGGCGCGATCATCTCTGGCACCTTGCCGCCACTGGCGACCAGCTCGGCCATGGTCTTGCCGCAGATGGGCGTGGCCTTGAAGCCCCAGGTACCCCAGCCGGCGTCCAGGTAGTAGTTGTCGACCGGCGACAGTCCCATGATCGGGCTGTAGTCCGGGGTCATGTCGGTGCTCCCGGCCCATTGGCGCATCAGCTTGGCGTTGGCCATGAACGGGAACATCTCGATGGCGTGGGCCAACAGGCTTTCCTTGAGGTCGAGGGTGGAGCGGGTGTTGTACAGCGGGTACGGGTCGGAGCCGCCGCCGAAGACGATTTCGCCACGGCTGGTCTGCTGCACGTAGCAGTGCAGCGCCGACGAGCTGACCAGCGGATCGAGAAACGGCTTGAACGGCTGGGTGACCATGGCCTGCAGCGGGTAGGTGTGGATCGGCGCGCGGATGCCGGCCTTGGCCATCAACAGCGAACTGGCCCCGGCCACCGCCTGCACCACGCAACCGCACTGCACGGTGCCGCGGTTGGTCTTGACCGCCTCGATGCGCCCGTTGCGGATCAGCAGTTCCTGCACTTCGGTCAGCTGGTGGATCTGCACACCGCGCTTGGCCGCCTGCTTGGCATAGCCCCAGGCCACGGCGTCGTGGCGCGCGGTGGCGCCGTCGATATGCCACAGCCCAGCCAGCACCGGCAGGTGGCCGGGGTCGAGGTTGAGGCTTGGCACCAGCTCGCGAATCTGCTGGCGGTCGATCATCTCGGTGCGCCCGCCGAAGTGCTTGTTGACCTCGGCCCGCTGGCGGAAGGCCCGCACGGTGGCGTCGGTGTGCGCCAGGGTGAGTTGGCCGCGCTCGGAGTACATGATGTTGAAGTCGAATTCGTTGGACAGGTTCTGGAACATCCGCACGGATTCTGCGTAGAAGCGCACGCCCTCGCTGGTGAGGTAGTTGGAGCGGATCACCGCCGTGTTGCGTGCGGTGTTGCCGCCGCCCAGGTAGGCCTTTTCCAGCACCGCAACGTTGGTGATGCCGTGGTACTTGGCCAGGTAATAGGCGATGGCCAGCCCGTGGCCGCCGCCACCGATGATCACCACGTCGTAGTGGGGCTTGAGTTCGCAAGGGGGTGGCAGGTCCACCTCCACCGGGTAGTCGGCGCTCAGGCCGTATTTCAGCAGGGCGAAAGGCATGCGGTGCGCTCCTGTTGGGCGGCCTGTTGTTGCAGGTCGAGGGCGAGCAGGGTGTTTTTCATCAGGTAGGCGATGGTCATCGGGCCGACGCCGCCGGGCACCGGGGTGATGCCGGCGACCTGGGGCAAGGCGGCGGCAAAGTCGACATCGCCGACCAGGCGGCTGCGGCCGTGTTCATCGATGCGGTTGATGCCCACGTCGATCACCACCGCGCCGGGCTTGAGCCAGTCGGCACCGATCAACCGTGGCTTGCCGACCGCCGCGACGAGGATGTCGGCCTGGCGGCACAACGTTGGCAGGTCGTGGCTGCGCGAGTGCACCACGGTCACCGTGCAGTCGGCCTGCAACAGCAACGCGGCCATGGGTTTGCCGACGATGTTCGAGCGGCCGACCACCACCGCATGCTTGCCGCGCAACTCACCGCAGGCATCGCGCAGCAGGCGCATGCAGCCACTGGGCGTGCAAGGGGTGAGCACATCGCGGCCCTGGGCCAGGCCGCCGACGTTTTCACTGTGAAAGCCATCCACGTCCTTGAGCGGGTTGATGGCCTGCAGTACGCGGTGTTCGTCGATATGCGCCGGCAGTGGCAACTGCACGAGGATGCCGTTGACTGCGCTGTCGCGGTTGAGCCGGTCTATGAGGGTCAGCAGGTGCGCCTGGGAGGTGTCGGCGGGCAGGCGATGTTCCAGCGAGTGGATGCCCACTTCCTCGGCACGCAGCACCTTGTTGCGCACATACACCTGGCTGGCGGCATCTGCCCCCACCAGCACAACGGCCAGGCCCGGTTGCACGCCGCCCTGACGCAAGGTCTGCACCTGCTCTCGGACTTCAGCCAATACCCGCGCGGCGGTGGCCCTGCCGTCGATCAGTTTGACGCTGGGGCTCGTGTTCATTTGAAGATCACCGTGCGGTCGTGGTTGAGAAACACCCGGTGCTCCAGGTGGTACTTCACCGCACGGGACAACGCGATGGTCTCGGTGTCACGACCGATCGCCACCAGGTTTTCGGGGGCGTAGGCGTGGTCCACGCGCTGCACTTCCTGCTCGATGATCGGGCCTTCGTCAAGGTCGCTGGTGACGTAGTGGGCGGTGGCACCGATCAGCTTGACGCCCCGCTGATAGGCCTGGTGATAGGGCTTGGCACCCTTGAAGCCGGGCAGGAACGAGTGGTGGATGTTGATTGCCCGGCCGGACAGCTGGCGGCACAGGTCGTCGGAGAGGATTTGCATGTAGCGCGCCAGTACCACCAGCTCGGTGCCGCTGTCTTCGACGATGCGCATCAGCGCGGCCTCCTGCTCGGCCTTGGTCTCCCTGGTCACCGGCAGGTAGACGAACCGGATGCCCTGGCGCTCGGCCATGGGGCGCAGGTCGAGGTGGTTGGAGACCACCGCGGTGATGTGCATGTCCAGCTCGCCCTTGGCGTGGCGGTAGAGCAGGTCGGACAGGCAGTGGTCGAATTTGCTGACCATCAGCAGCACGCGCATCGGGCGGGCGCTGCTGTGCAGGCTCCAGTCCATGTCGAAGCGCTGGGCAACGTCGGTGAAGCCCGCTTCCAGTTGCGCTGTGTCGCCGCTCACGCCGGTGTTGTAGCGGAACACGGCGCGCATGAAGAAGCGGCCATTGTCCTCGTCGTCGAACTGCGCCATCTCGCTGATGTAACAACCGTGCTCGGCCAGGTAGGTGGTCACTGCGGCGACGATGCCGGACACGGCCGGGCAGCTGACGCGCAAGATGAAATGATCGGGAGCGGGGTGCATGTCGGGGCCTCGTGGTGGAGTGGGGCAGGTCGGCACAAGGGCAAAGAGGTTCGCGGGGCGGCGAATATTGTTTCTTAGTAGGAATATTAATTTCCTTTGGGCGATTTATAGGCGAAGAGGTGGGTCGCGGTCTAGGGGTTTGTGAAACTTTTTATCCTGGCAGGAAAGTTTTTAAGGCTGCGCCCTCCCTGTCAGGGTGGGTGTACCCGCGAAGAGGCCGGCACGCGCTATGCTTGGCCCATGAGCACAGCATCCAGCCTTCGCCAACCTTGCCCCCCTGGTGCCTGTAACTGCGGCCGCGAGCACCTGGCCGAGCACCCGCCGGCGGCGCAGCGCATCCTCCTGCTTACCCGGCAGGAAGAAAAACGCCTGATCGAGCGGTTGGAAAACCTCAAGGACCTGGATGACTTGCAGCGGCTGCAGCAACGGATGTACGAGAACCTGGGTATTCGTGTGCGCATTGCGCCTGGGTTCAACGAAGTGCGGACCATGCGCGGGATCGTGATCGAGCTGGATGAGCAACCGGGGTTGTGCCGCAAGACCCGGCAGTTGATACCGGCAGCGATTCGGCGGGGGTTGGAGCGTAATCCGCAGGTGGCTTATCGGTTGCTTGATGACCATGACCTGCTGCGGGGGGCTTGAAGCGGGATCGGTGAATTGGCTCACAGGCGCTGTAAGGCCCCCGTCATGCACCCCAAATCCCCTCTAATTTTTCCGCATCGCCCTACGTCTACCTAAGAGCCGCCCTACGCCATACGCGTATCGGCATCTATCACTCAAGGAGACAGGCAATGACTTCCGTTTTCGACCGCGACGATATCCAGTTCCAGGTAGTGGTCAACCACGAAGAGCAATACTCGATCTGGCCCGACTACAAGGCCATCCCCACTGGCTGGCGTGCAGTGGGCAAGAGCGGCCTGAAAAAAGACTGCCTGGCCTACATCGACGAAGTCTGGACCGACATGCGCCCGCTGAGCCTGCGCCAGAAGATGGCCGAAGCCGCAGCGCAGTGACCACGCTGAACCTGCTGTGCCTGCCGTACTCCGGGGCCAGCGCCATGGTCTACAGCCGCTGGCGGCGCAAGCTGCCAGCCTGGCTGCAGGTGCGGCCGGTGGAGTTGCCTGGGCGCGGCGCGCGCATGGGGGAAGCGCTGCAAACCGACATGCAGGCGCTTGCCCGGCAATTGGCAGCCGAACAGCGTTTGGCGGCCAGCGCGCCCTACGCACTGCTTGGCCATAGCCTGGGAGCGTTGCTGGCCTTCGAGCTCGCCCACGAGCTGCAGGCGCTGGGTTGTGCGCCGCCGTTGGCGTTGTTTGCCTGCGGCACCGCCGCCCCTACCCGGCGTGAAGACTATGACGGCAAGAACTGGCGCGACCCTAAAAGCGACGATGAGCTGATCAGCGAGTTGCGCGAGCTGAACGGTACGCCAGAGGAAGTACTCGGCAACGCCGAGCTGATGAGCCTGACCTTGCCGATTCTGCGTGCCGATTTCTTGCTCTGCGGCCGTTATGCCTATCGTCAGCGGCCTGCGTTGCAGTGCCCGCTGCACGTGCTGGGTGGCGAGGATGACCGAGCCAGCGAGGAGCAACTGCTGGCCTGGCGCAAGGAAACCTTGGGGGACTTTTCGTTGGAAGTGTTCCCGGGCAGCCACTTCTTCATCCACGAACACGAAGACCGCGTACTCGGCGTGCTGGCTGCGTCGCTTGAGCCGCATCGCCTTTCTGCCTGATTGACGTCACCGCTTGCCTGGGGGAGGCTAGGCCTTTTCCCAGGCAAGGGGCAGACAATGCTGATCGATCCACACAAGGCCACGCTGCTGGTCGTCGACATCCAGGAAAAACTCATCGGCGCCATGAGCGACCCTGAAGGCACCCACGCGCGGGCGCGCTGGTTGTTGGCGGCGACTGCCGAGCTGGAGCTGCCCACCGTGGTTTCCGAGCAGTACCCCAAAGGGCTTGGCCATACGTTGGCAGAGCTGATTGCGGCGGCGCCCGCTGCCGAGGTAGTGGAAAAAAGCCATTTTTCCTGTGTGGCCGCCGAGTGCCTGCCGGCCAGCCTGATGGCGCGTGAGCAGGTGATCGTCTGCGGCATGGAAACCCACGTTTGCGTGTTGCAGACCGTGTTCGGCTTGTTGGCGTTGGGCAAGCAGGTGTTCGTGGTCGAGGATGTCTGTGACAGCCGCACGGCCGCCAGCAAGGCTGCAGGCCTGGCGCGCATGCGCGCAGCCGGGGCGCACATCGTGACCCGCGAGATGGTGCTGTTCGAGCTGATGGGCAGTGCCAGCCATCCGCTGTTCCGCCATATCAGCAAGACCTACCTGGTCGGTGAGCAGCCCTGAACGCGCGGTTACTGGCGGCGGGGCTGATGGCCCTGGCGCTGCTGCAAGGCTGTGCCGGGCGCCGTGAAGAAGAACCAGAAGCAGACCCGGCCAAGGTGCGTGCGCAGTTGCTGCGGCTTTTACCCGCTCAGGCCAAGGACCGTGAGGGCTGGGCCAAGGACATTCAGCAGGCCTTCGAAGCCCAGCGCATTGCCCCCAGCAAGCGCAACTTGTGCGCGGTACTGGCGGTGACCGAGCAAGAGTCGACCTTCAATGCCGACCCGCAGGTGCCCAACCTGGGGCGTATCGCCCGTGACGAGATCGACCGCCGCGCCGCGCGCCTGCACATCCCGCGCTTGCTGGTCGACGGTGCGCTGAAAACGCCGTCCGGCAACGGCCAGACCTACCAGCAGCGGCTGCTCGCGGTACGCAGCGAGAAGCAGCTGAGTGCACTGTTCGACGAGGTCATCGACCGCCTGCCATTGGGCAAGACCTTGCTTGGCGGGCTCAACCCGGTGCACACCGGTGGGCCGATGCAGGTGAGCATCGATTTTGCCGAACAGCATGCCAGGGACTACCCCTACACCTATGACGGCACGGTACGCCAGGAAGTGTTCAGCCGGCGGGGGGGCATGTATTTCGGTATTGCCCACCTGCTCGGCTACCCGGTGCATTACGACCGCCAGCTGTACCGTTTCGCGGATTTCAACGCAGGCTGGTACGCCAGCCGCAATGCGGCGTTCCAGGCTGCGCTGAGCAAGGTGGCGGGTGCCAACCTGGCCTTGGATGGGGACTTGATTGCCCCAGGCGCGATCATGCCAGGGAGCACCGAGCAGGCCGCGCGCAAGTTGGGGGTGAAGCTGGGGTTGCGCAACCCGCAGATTCGCAGCCAGCTGGAATTGGGCGACAGCCTGGCCTTCGAAGACAGCAAGCTGTACAGCGGGGTATTCGCCTTGGCGGATGCTGCGGCGGGCAAGCCGCTGCCGCGTGCGGTACTGCCTGGGATTCAGCTGAAGAGCCCGAAAATTACCCGCAAACTGACCACCGCGTGGTTCGCCGGCAGGGTGGATGAGCGTTATCAGCGGTGCATGAAGCGCTAGCACTAAAACCTTGGGTAGGAGCGCCCGGCAAGGGCGCTTCTACCACCAGGCGTCAGCTTTCGGTCAATGCTCCAACCACCTGCTCGACACTGGCCTTCAACCCTGCCACAGCATCATCGGCATCACTCTCCACCACCAACAGCGTCGCCCCAGAGGCCTTGATCACCTCGGCCACCGCGGCATCCGGCTGGCGGTGGTCGAGCACCAGCGCCACATCCTGATGCTTCAGGTTGTCCCCCAGCGCCTTGAGCGCCGTTTCATCCCACTTGCCCTCGGCCGGTAGCGCCTGCTCCACCACATCCAGGTTCAACCCGCTGGCCAGGTACCCCAGGCGCTCGGACAGGCTCACCACCGTAAGGTTGTCGACCTCGGCCAGCTGGGTCTGGCTGTTGGCCGTCAACTCCAGCAACTGACGCTTGAGGCCTGCCAGGTTGCCCTGGATCTTCGCCTTGTCAGCCGGCGACAAGCGCTCCAGGTCATTGGCCACCACATCGGCCATGCGCCCGAGGTTGGTCGGGTTGAGCCAGGGGTACGCGCCGTAGGCATCGTCACCGGTCACTGCAATCCCCGGCAGGGCACCGTCCACCGGCCGCGCCGCATCGATTTCGACGATGCGGATGTTGCTGCGCCGGGCCATCGGGTACAGCGGGTCGTCACGCCAGATCGAGCGCACGCCAATGACGGCGTCTGCCTGTTGCGCAGCCTTCTCCAGGGTGGCGCCGCCGCGGCCACTGAAGTAGGACGGCTGGCGGCTGGCCGGCAGGTTGGCGGGTGCGGCGCGCTTGAGTTGCACCGAGGTGCCGTCGAGCAGCGCCGTGGCCAGGCTGTGGGTGACGGGCAGGGTGGTCAGCACTTGCGTGGCGAAAGAGAGCGAGGGCAGGCCCGCCAGGGCCAGTGCCAAGGTCAGCTGTTTCAGGTTCATGCCGGGTTTCCTTGCAGGCGTGGAACGAGGGCGCGGGCCAGCGCGGCCAAGGCGAAGCAGATACCGGCCACCAGGATGATCGCGGCGCCCGAAGGCACCGGCAGGTCGTAGACGATGGGCAGCAGAATGCCGAACAGGGTGCTCAGCGTGGCGATCAGCACCGAAATGAAGAAAAAGCCCTTCAGTGACTGGCTGACCAAGCGTGCGGCCGCCGCCGGTATCACCAGCAGCGCGCCGACCAGAATCGCCCCGATCACCTTCACCGAAGCCACGGTGACCAGCGTTACCAGTACCACGAACAGGTAGTCCAGGGTCTTTACCGCTACCCCGCGCACCGCCGCCAGTTGCGGGTTGAAACTGGCCAGCATGATGCGGTTGTACAGGGGCAAGGCCAGGGCCAGTACCAGCACGGCGACGATACCCAGCACCATAAGGTCCTGGGCACTGACGGTCAGTACCGAGCCGAACAGCACGTTCTCAAGGATGTGCACGTTGATCTTGCCCGCCAGCATCAGCAGCAGGCTAGCGCCCAGGGCCAGGGACACCGACAGGAACACGCCGATCAGCGTATCCGGCGACAGCCCGGTGCGGTTGCGCAGGAAGTTGAGCAGGATGCCGAACAGCAGGCAGTAGCCGAACAGGCTGCCGTAGGGGCCGGTATACGGCTCGCCCAACAGGATGCCGATGGCCACGCCGGTGAGCGCGGCATGGCCGACCGCCTCGGAGAAGAAGGCAAAGCGCTTGACCACCACCAGGGTGCCCAGGCCGCCCAGCACCGGGCCGATCATCAGGCCGGCCAGCAGGGCATTGACCACGAAGCCGTAGGCCAGTGCCTCGGGCAGGTAGCCGGCGTTGGCCCATTCCTGGACCAGTTGGCGAAATGCTTCAAAACTCATCAGGCAAGGCTCTCGCTGCGCGGGTGAACGGAGAACAGGCTGAGCAGGCGCTCCGGGGTCAGGGCCTGTGCCGGTGGAGCGTCGAACAGTACCTGGCGGCTCAGGCCGGTGACCCGGTCGGCCAGGCGCAGCACGGCTTCCAGGTCGTGCTCGATCCACAGCACGGTGGTGCCGGACTGGCGCCAACTGTGCAGCAGTTGTTCGAAGACCTGGATGCCCGCTTCATCGAGGGCCGACATGGGTTCATCCAGCACCAGCAGTTGCGGCTCGGGGATCAGGCCCTGGGCCAGCAGCACCCGCTGACGCTCACCGCCAGACAACGCGCCCATGCGCCGTTTACGCTTGTCGAGCATGCCGACCCGCGCCAAGGCGGCATCGATGGCCGGTTGCACGCGGCGCGACAGCCCCAGAAAGGCCGGCCGGCGCTGGCACATGGCGGCCATGAAATCGTCCACGGTCATCGGCAGGCCACGGTCGAACTCCAACGCCTGGGGTACATAGCCGATCACCTCAAGGGCGCTGGGCCAGTGCAAGGTCAATTGGCCCTGGTGGGGCATCTGCCCGAGCAGGGTCTTGATCAGCGAACTCTTGCCGCCGCCGTTAGGGCCGACGATCGCATGCACGCTGCCAGCCGCCACGTTGAAGCTGACCTGCTCAAGAATGCGGGTACGCCCGAGGGTCAGGTCGATGCCGGCGAATTCGATGCGCGGGCCACTGGGCGCGTCGAGGTGGGCGGCGGCGGTCATGCGCGGTTCTCCTGGATGGCGCGGACCACGGTGTCGAGGTTGCGCTTCATCTCTACCTCGTACTTCTCCTTGGTGTAGTCGCCGTAGGAAATGTGCGTCAGCGGGTACAGGCGCACGCCCGACTCGCGCTGGATGGTTTCGACATAGGCGGACGGGAAGTCCATTTCCGAGAAGATCACCTTGACGTCCAGCGCCTTGAGCTGGTCGATGGTCTTTTTCAGCTGGGCCGGGCTGGGTTCGATGCCATGGGCCGGCTCGACCACCGCCGTGACCTCCAGGCCGAAGTCACGCACCAGGTAGTCGTAGGCTGCATGGATGGTTGCCACGCGGAAGGTGGCGCTGGGTGCTTCGGTGACCTTGGCCAGGGCTTCGGCACGCAGGGCACGCAGGCGCTTGGCATAGGCGCGGGCATTCTGTGTGTAGAGCTTGGCGTTGTCGGGGTCGAGCTTGCCCAGTTCTCGGGCAATGTTGTTGACCTGGGCGATGGTGGTGCTGATCGACAGGAACGTGTGCGGGTTGACCACCTTGCCGGCACCGCGGGCGGCGATACCGGTGGCGGCTAGCAAAGGCACGTTCTGGTTGGCTTCAATGGTGGCGATGCCGGGCTTTTCGCTGGCAGCGATCATGCGGTCGGCGAAATCGTCATGGCCGACACCGTTGAGTACCACCACATCCAGCGTACCGATGCGTTTGATGTCTTCGGCCCGTGGCTCGTAGGCATGCGGGTTGAACCCCGCCGGAATCAGCGGCACCACTTCGGCCTTGTCGCCGACAATGTTGCTCACGTAGCTGTAATACGGGTGCAAGGTAATGCCGATGCGCAACGGCTTGCCGTTATCGGCCAGGGCCATTGCCGGCAGGGCAAGGGCCAGAAGCAGGGCGAGGGCGGAGCGGAACATGGGGAAGTCCTTGGGTTCAGTGACGGTGTTCGCGGGTAACCCCGGCGTCGTAGTGGCTGACTATCTGTTGCCAGCCGGCGGCGATCAGGGCGGCGTGGCCCAGGTCATCCGGCGTGACGGCGGCGCTGTCGCGGCGTAGCCAGACATCAGCCTGGCCGCTGCTGTCGCCCGGCAGGATCAGCAGCAGGCTGCCCGCTACCTGCGGGGCCTGGCTGCGGCCCAGGTAGGCGCCGGTTTCCAGCCATGACCACTGGTGGCTACCGCGGCTCTGGCTGCCTGCGTCGACCACGAAGGGTGGCAGGCCTTCGTCGGCCAGGGCTTGCACACTGGGCACGGCGGCGGTTTCTTCACGCAGCAGCTGGATCTCGTCGAAGGCCACGCGCAGGTCGGTGTAAAGCCCCTGTTCAGCGGCGGTGAGGTCGCGGCGGGCGTCGATCTGGTGGCTGGCGATGGCCTGCTCGTCCTCGCGTTCGCCGCGCAGCATCACCACGGTAGCGGCAAGAATCACGATCAGCAGGCTGACCAGCAGCACGTACAGGGTTTCGTGCCCAGCACCAGCCGGGCGTACGACCTGGGCACGGCTCATGGTAGGCGTGCTCATGGTTGGCCAATGTCGGCGTAGTCGACTTCCACAACATGCCCAGGGCCGGCATCGAACAGCACGTAGAATTCACCGTCGGGGCGCTTGAAGGTGAGGGTCGAGTCGTCGCCGAGCTTGCCGCCAACCAGCACCTGCTCGTCGTAGCCGATCACATCCAGGGTTACCCCAGGGGCGCCGCTGCCATCCGAGAAGCCGCCGGTGCATTTGACCTGGCCGCTGGCGACCTCTTCGCATTCGCACATCGGGTTGTGTGCCAGGGCGGGGCCGGCGGCCAGCACCAGCAAGGGCAGGGCGAGCTTGCGCATCAGGTGTTTCATTTCTTGCCTCCTTGTTTTTCGAGCCACGCCACGGTGGCGGGCGAAGCCTTGGCCAGTGGCACTGAAGCCTGGTGCATGCTGCCGTCCCAGCCTTCGAGGGTGATCCAGACTTGGGCATCAGGCTGAGTGCGTGGCGGTATCGGCAGGTTGGTGCCCATGCGATACGGTGCGCCGAAGAAGATGGTGCCGGCGGCGCGCAGGCTGCGCGGTTTGCCAATGCGCAGGTAGACCGCCTTGACGTCATTGATGCACGCCTTGCACAGCGAGGCATTGAACGACTTGAAGTGGCCCGCCGGGCCGTCGGCGCGTGGCGCCTCGTCGCGCATTTCGGCCAGGTCGAGGCTGTAGGGGCCGACCTGGATGTCGCTGATCACGTTCACCCCAAGCCCCGCGTCGCCGCGAAACAGCTTGGCGTCGGCGAAGTACTTGGGCATGAAGCCCAGCGGGATGAGGATCAGCAGGATGTTCAGGTGGAAGCGCCACTTCAGCCACCACTGTTTGAGCGGGCTGGCGGGCAGGGTCTGGGCCTGGCTCATGGGCGGATCTCCACGGTGGTTTCACGGCTTGCCACGCGTGGCGCACGCTCGCTGCGCTTGAGGGCGGCGGCGGTCGCCTGGGCGGTGCGTTTGGTCCAGATCAACAGGCCGCTGAATACCATCAGGGTGAGGACCAGGCCGAAAAAGAACCAGATCAGCTTGATCGGCAGGCCGCCAAAGTCGCCGGTGTGCAGGGGGCGCATGGACTCGGTGACAAACTCCAGGGCAGAGCGGTCGCTGATCAAGAACTGGCTGTCGACGGTGCGGGTGTAGGGGTTGACGGCGGCGGACTGGAACATCAGCGGGTACCAGCCGCGGCCACCCAGGGTGACATGGCTGTAGGCAGTAGCAGGCAGTGAGACGGAACTGATCTCCAGGCCCGGGATCGCCAAACCGGCGATGCGCGCCGCTTCATCCACATCAATGCGCGGTGCCTGGCTACCATCGGCTGTTTGCGGCACATCCTCACGGGCGATGACCGGCACGATAGGTCGGCTGGAGATGCTGATGTTGTTGTCGAACAGGAGCGCCTGGATCAGGAACCAGGTACCGGTAATGGAAATGACCGCGATGAACCAGATCGACCAGACCCCGGCCAGCCGGTGCAGGTCACCCCAGAAGATCCGCGAACCATGGCCGGTGCGCACTGGCTTGAAGAAGCCCTTCCAGAATTTCTTGTAGACCACCAGGCCCGTGACCAGCGAGGCCAGCATCGGCAGGCCAAGGATCGAGACGAGGTACCAACCCCAACTGAAACCACTGGTGAAGGGCACCAGCCACCAGCCATGCAAGGCGCGGGTGAAACCTTCGAAGTTGAAGTCCGGGCTCTTGCCCTGGATGGCCCCGGTGTACGGGTTGACGTAGAGCGTTGGACTGGTGCCGTCAGGGAAGGTCACGTCGGCGGTCAGCGCGAAGTGCGAGCCATCCGGCTGCCTGAGCGACTCCACGGCCATGTCCGGCTCGGCCTTGTGCAAAGCGTCGAGCACCTGCTGATAACTCAAGCGCTCGGCATCGCCGTCAGGCTTGCTGGCGCGCACGTCCGGGTTGGCCAGCCAGACGATCTCCTGGCTGACCACGGCGAGCATGCCGGTAAAGCAGACGATCAGCACAAAGAACCAGATCGGTAGGGCGAGCCAGCTGTGG
Organism: Pseudomonas sp. NFX1; assembly: GCF_051123555.1. Lineage (NCBI taxonomy): Bacteria > Pseudomonadati > Pseudomonadota > Gammaproteobacteria > Pseudomonadales > Pseudomonadaceae > Pseudomonas > Pseudomonas sp. NFX1. Next base: position 875,743 of record NZ_CP169366.1, read on the forward strand.
ACCAGGAACCACAGCTTGGATTTGGATTTTTTCGGTGATTTGGCCATCTGATCGTCTTCTGAAATGTGTAGTCGAGCTTATGCCCAACCTAGAGGGCTGCACCTATAAAGACGAATGAGAATGGAAATCCTGCCGTTTAAAATGAAAGCAAATGTTTCAGAAAACGCAAACCGGCCTGCGCGCGAGGCGTCAGGCCGGCTTGAAGAGGCGGGCAATCAGGCGCGGGTCAAGGCGACAGCCGGTTGCGTACGGCCGTTCAGGCGCGCCAGGTCCTGGTACAGCGACTGGCCGATTTCGGCGGCGCGGGAGGGCAGCACCGAGAGCAAGGTATCGCTCAGGCCATGGCTGTTTTCGCAGAAGCCTTGCAGGTAAACCGAGGCCTGCAGGTCTGGGCTGGCCAGTACCCGGTAGTTGCGGTCTACGCTGAAGTCGTCCAGGTAGCCTGCCAGCGGCGCCAGCAGGTCGCGGTGCGAGCGGCGCTCGTAGCCGGTGGCCAGGATCACCGCGTCATAACGGTGGGTCTGCTGCTGGCCGGTGGCCAGGTCGCGCAGGGTCAGTTCCAGGCCTTCACGGGTGGCCACCACCGCTTCTACCTGGCGTCGGCACAGCACGTTGTGGCGGAACTGGTGCGCGACCTTCTGGCGATAGAGGATGCCGTAGATGCGCTCGATCAGGTTCAGGTCGACTACCGAGTAGTTGGTGTTGTGGTACTCGCCCAACAGCTTGCTGCGTTGATCGGCCGGCTCGTTGTAGACCAGGTCGGTGTAGCCCGGCGAGAAGATCTCGTTGACGAACGGGCTGTCGTCGGCCGGCTTGAGGGCCGAGCCACGCAAAATCATATCGACCTTGACCGACGGGTAGCTGTCGTTGAGGTCGATGAACGCCTCGGCGGCGCTCTGGCCAGAGCCGATCACCGCGATGCGCATCGGCTTGCCTTCGGTGCACGGCAGCTTGTTCAGGCTGCTCAGGTATTGGGAGTGGTGGAAGACGCGCGGGTCGTCCTTGAACGCGCCGAATTTTTCCGGGATTTTCGGCGTGCCGCCACTGCCGACCACCACCGAGCGGGTGCGGCGGCTGTATTCGCGGCCCTGTTGATCACGCGATACCAGGCGCAGGTGCTCGACCCGGCCGGCATTCACCTCGGGTTCGATGCGCACCACTTCCTCGCCATACACTGCCTGGGTGGCAAAGTGTTCGGCGGCCCAGCGCAGGTAGTCGTTGTACTCCAGGCGGCAGGGGTAGAAGGTGCCGAGGTTGATGAAGTCAGCCAGGCGCTGCTTCTGGTGCAGGTAGTTGACGAAGCTGTAGGGGCTGGTCGGGTTGCGCAGGGAGACCAGGTCCTTGAGGAACGAAATCTGCAGCTCGCTCTGGGTGGCCAGGGTTTCGCCGTGCCAGCGGTAGTCTTTCTGCTTGTCGATGAACAGCGCGTCCAGGGCGTGGCCCTGGGTCTGAGCGAGTTCTTCCAGGGCGATGGCCAAGGCCAGGTTGGAAGGGCCGAAGCCCACGCCGATCAGATCTTTGATTGTTTCCTGGTGTGAGGACTGGCTCATGGCTGCGATTCCCTGAATGGTCGAATGTGGACGCCCGCCGGGGCTCCGGCTCCTGCGCAAGTACATTTCTTGGAACGAGCCAGGCAGGGGGGAATTTAAGCGGGCTAAAGAACTGCATGGGGCGGCCGATAGGGGGTTACGGTAAGGACCTATCTTTCAGGCAGGGAATCGACATGAGCGGGATATCGGCAAGCAACCTTATGATCAACGGCGTCTCGGCGCAGACGCTGAGCGCCAATGCAGCCACCGAACGCGCGCAGGCACAAGAGGCCGGTGAGGCACTGGGGCCCTTGAGCATCAGTAGCGACAGCATGAAGATTGCCGGGGCTGGGCAGGCGCAATCCACGGAGGCTGACAACGGCGACTCGGACACCGTGAAGGAGTTGCGTCAGCTGATCAAGGACCTGCAAAAGCAACTGGTCGAGGAACAGAAGCAGCTGGCCGCGCTGCAGAACAGCAAGATGGACGAGGCTGCCAAGGCGGCTGCTGTGGGCGCCAAGCAGGCAAGCATCGCCACCCTCAACGGGCAGATCATGGCTGCCACGGCGCAGTTGCTGGAGCTGCTACAGCAAGAGGGTGGCAGCAGCGCGGGCGGCATGGTCAGCGGCACGGCCTAGCAGGCCGTGCAGCCTTGGGTTATGGCTGTTACTCGGACGCCAGGCGGCCCTTGACCTGCCGATCGGCCTTGTACTGCATGGCCACTGCCGGCGCTGGCTTGGCTGCCCCGGTTTCCAGCCACTGACGCATGCGGCTGGCATCGGCGAAGTGGGTGTATTTGCCGAACGCATCGAGGATGACCATGGCCACCGGGCGGTTGTCCATTCGGGTCAGCAGCACCAGGCAATGGCCAGCTTCATTGGTGAAGCCGGTCTTGGTCAGCTTGATGTCCCAGTTGCTCTTGTTCACCAGGTGGTCGGTGTTACGGAAGCCCAGGGTGTAATTAGGCTTGCGGAACGCCACGGTCTTCTCGCGGGTGGTCGACAGCTCGCTCAGCATCGGATACTTGCGCGACGCCATCAGCAGCTTGGAGAGGTCGCGGGCAGTGGACACGTTCAGCGTCGACAGGCCAGTCGGCTCGACATAGCGGGTGTGCGCCATGCCCAGGCTACGCGCCTTGGCGTTCATGGCCTTGATGAACGCCGGGTAACCGCCCGGGTAATGGTTGGCCAGGGTGTTGGCGGCGCGGTTCTCCGAAGACATCAACGTGATCAGCAACGTTTCATGGCGGTCCAGTTGGCTCCCCAGGCGCACGCGCGAATACACGCCCTTCATCTCCGGGTTGTTGGCGATGGTCATGGTGAGCATCTCATTCATAGGCAGCTTGGCGTCCAGCACCACCATCGCCGTCATCAGTTTGGTGACCGAAGCGATAGGGACCACACGATCGGCATGGCTCGAATACAGTTCCTGATTGGTATTCAGGTCGATCAGCAGTGCGCTGCCAGAGGCCAGGTGCAATTTGGCCGGGTCGCGTTGCACCTGGGCCGGGGGTTGTGCAGCAGCAGTCGACGGGAGGGTCGCGGTACCTGTGAGCAACAGCAGCAGGCTGAGGATAGACAGGGATGTTTTCACGTTGAGGCTCACTAAAGGTTGGTATGTCGTTGGCTGTGCAAGGGTTTTCCCCCAAAAACCGCTGCATTCTGGAGTATGGCTGAATTGCTGTCGAATGCCTTATGACTAAAGGGCGCAACGTGAACGAAATTTAATCCTGTACCCATCCTGTACCCATTACCTTCGTTTCAAGCGTGGCCAACTCGGACCCATTACCGGTCGTATTCCGACACTTCGCAGAGGTGGGATGGAGATGATCCGCGCGTCAACGCAGAGGGCAGTGTCCAGTCAGCCCTGTCCCGTTGCTGCAACAGCCGGAAGTTGGCCGAAATGCTTTCGATCAGGTCCGCATCACTGACCGGGTCCAGACCCAGGTAAGGCTTGCCGTGATAGTCCCCGTCATGGGTCAACACCGCTTCGACACGTTCGTCACTGGCCTTGTACAGCGCCTTCATCAACTGGGCTTCCCGGTCCTTGCTGGCGTTGCCGTGCAGCGCATAGTGAATGGCCAACGCCGCCCCAAACGCCAGCGCAGGCGTCTGAATGCCATGCTTGCGCGCCAGGTCGATGCTGCTGAGGATGCGCTCGTTACGCTGCAATTTACGCATCGGGTCGCGCCCGACCCGCACGCAAGGGTCCTTGAACGACGTTTTGCACCGTGCGAGAAACGCATTGGCAAAGCTGCTGACAACCTCTGACATCTGCGGGTATTCGGCCATCAATGCCGGCGCCACTTCCTGGTGAATGAGACGCTCTGCCAGCGCACTGACACGGGCGTCCCCCATCCCCTGGCCAACCCAGGTATGCCCCAGCAGGCTGGCATACCAGGCGATGATGGCATGCGGCCCATTCCACAAACGGTTCTTGATGATCTGGATCTGGGTAATGTCCGCGACCGTTTTCACCTGGCGCAGCCGCTCCAGCAAATCACTGCCACGCTCCACGTACAGCGGCATGTCGGGCTCGCTGTTGAACAGGATCAGGTGCAACTGGCTCATGGCGCTGCTGGACTGCGCAAAAGGCCTGAAGTGCCCGATCAGCCGTTCGTACTCAGGGGCCGGCGTGGCGGGTTTGCGGGTGACCGTCGGCTCGTCCTCCAGGCTGTTCTTGAAGATCTGCGACTTGATGCGCAACTGCCGAACCAGCGCGTCATTGCTGATCTTGGAAACGATGCGGCTGACTACCGTTTCGGCGAAGTGGGTCTTTTCCAGCACCTGCTTGCACACCTGTGGCGTGCACAGCAATGCCAATTGCGCTTGCACCTGGCGCCGGACGAACGCCGCACCGCCGATCTTGTTCAACACGATCAGCAGGGTCAGCTCGCGCCCCCTGCGTTCGAAGCGTCGCAGCAAGCCCTTGGCAATGACCCTGGCCTGATGATGGATTGCCTGTTCGGGCAGACTCATGCCGACCACTTCGGCGGCGTTGTACATCTCGATCACCGCCTCCTCGTCGTCCATGTCGATCATGCGCACATTGTCGATGGTCTGGTCGAACGCGCTGGCGCCGTAGCGCACGCTGTAGCGGCCGAACGCAGCGACTGATTCCCGGAGCATGCGTGAACGGGTCGCGGCAATGATTTCACAGGGGCGCGTGTAGCCGTCCCAATGGGACAACACCTGGGTCAGGTAGCCCCCACCGATAGCGCCGAAGCCGTGGATGCCGACACGGAACTGGTTCAGTGAAGCAGGGAACGAATCGTCGAGCGCCGGCATGCCCAGGTCGGGCACGCACTCGCTCAAGTCGGCGAGGAAGGCGTGCATGCCAGGGTAGGCTTTGAGCGCGCCGGCCTTGACCTCGGGCGCGGGCGGCTTGATGTCTTCGATCAGGATTGCCTGGCCCTCGGCGCGGATCGCCGAGAGCAAGCCGTTTTCCGAGTCCTCGACCATGAAGCACTGGCCGGGTTGGCAATTGAGCGCGCGGGCGGCGCGCAGGAAGATTTCCGGGTGGGGTTTGCCTTGGCTGACTTCGTCGCCGCAGACGGTGATGTCGAAGTACTTGAGCACGTTGGCATTGATCAGGTACTCCTCGGCGATGGCACGGCGGCTGGAAGTGGCGACCGCCAGGGTCAGGCCGGACTTGCGAAGGCGCTCCAGCACCTCGAGCAGGCCGGCCTTGATCGGCACGCCATGGTTGCGCACGTGCTCCAGTTCGAGCTCGTCGGCGCGCTTGCGGATCTGCGCATAAGGGAAGTCATTGCCGTTGTGGGCCTTGGCGAGGGCCTCGGCCCTTTTCGCGCTCAGGCCCAGCGACCCGATCAGTGTCTGCTCGCTCAAGGCTTTGCCGAAGATTTCCAGCGAAGCCTGTTTCAGCGTCCTGAAACGCAGGCGCTCGGTGTCGAACATCGTGCCATCCATATCGAAGATCGCACTGTGAATTTTCTTGCCCTGAAACATGATCATTGGGTGTTGCCCCTTTTCTTGCGTGAAACATCCCGCCTTCAGTCACTGAATGGCGAGTGCGGTGCGATGACAGCGCGTGGGCGGTCAGGTAGGGGGCAGGCGATCAACAGGGGCGCGCTCGGGGTCGACCCAGAGGTAGGGCGGGACGGCGCGGGGTGTGCAGAGGAGGGCGGTAAGCTTTGCGGCCAGGCGGGCGCCTGGTTTGCCGTTGACGTCACGCCCACTGGCTGCAGCTTGGCTTGCAGGCAATGGGCGCACGTAGCGATGGATACGTGTGATTCCAAGCATAAGGTGCTTATCTTCCTTTTTGGTGGCTGACGTTCCTTTTTTACCCTTGCACGTATGCGCTGGCACATGCAAGGCGTCGGCAACAATCGTTCGGTTACCGCACACGGTGATGTCGGCTAGGTGCCTGTCTTGGATTTGAGGGTGGGGCGGACATCGAGCGCCGCCCGCGCGGCGCATCGCGAGCGAAGCTCGCTCCTACATCTGTTTCGGGCCAGTCACGCCTGTGCCAGCGCGCGCGACCGCCTTGTTTGTCCGACACAATATTAAGGCGGACGCCAAGGGGCCGCGCGCCAATGCCTCAGGAATAACTGGCCCGAAACAGATGTAGGAGCGAGCTTCGCTCGCGATGCGCCGCGCGGGCGGCGCTCGATGTCCGCCCCACCTCCAAATCCAAGACAGGCAGCTAGCCGCCATCACCCTTTCTCCCGACAAGCACATAGCAGACCCACTTCCCCAACATTCCGTGAAGAAAAAAAGGCCCGCCAAAAGGCGGGCCGCAAAAGGGAGAGGGAGCAACGCACAACACGTTCAGGTCAAGCGACCAGGGTACCTGGCTGCAACTGCTCAGCCAGGGCTTGGGCCGAGGCGCGGGTCAGCAGGGGGCCGCTCACGGGCTCGCCGTTGCGCACCAGGTACCAGCACGCCAGTTGGCCCTGCTGACGCAGTGAAGGGGGGACGGCGCTGCCAACAACGGACATGATCTGGATAGTGGCCATGGGGACCTCCTGTGGAACATGGCCCTACCTTACGCAGCAGCCTCGGTGGTTTGAAATCAACTTGCTCGATAGTGGTCATTAGTTTTATCAACGATCACCAGCGTGGCGGGCCTCACGCCCGCCATAAGCAGTTGTGTAAGGGACGACAAGCGGCTGCGTCTGATACGCTGAACAAACGATTCAGTTCTGAAAAAGGAGCAGGTTATGTCGACAACTCCCAGCAGAGACACGCAGCTGTGCATCTCCCTGGCCGGCCGGCCCGGTACCTTCGGCGTGCGTTTCCATAACCACCTGTATCAGCAGTTGGGCCTGGACTTCTACTACAAGGCCATGAGCACCGACGACCTGCCGGCGGCTGTGGCGGGCATTCGTGCTCTAGGGATTCGCGGGTGTGGGGTGTCGATGCCCTACAAGGAGGCCTGCATGGCCCTGGTCGACGAGGTTGACCCGTCCGCCGCTGCCATCGAGTCGGTCAACACGCTGGTCAATACCGGCGGCCATCTGAAGGCGTACAACACCGATTACCTGGCGGTGCGTCAGTTGCTGGAGCAGCATAAGGTCGACCCGGCCACCGCCTTTGCCCTGCGCGGCAGCGGCGGCATGGCCAAGGCGGTGGCCAGCGCCCTGCGTGATGCGGGCTTCAACGAGGGCGTGATCGTGGCGCGCAACGAGCAGGCTGGGCGGCAACTGGCGGATGTCTGTGGTTATCGGTGGGTTGCCGAACTCGGTGACCTGTGCCCGCCGATGCTGGTTAACGTGACACCCATTGGCATGGCCGGTGGGCCGGAGGCCGACGTGCTGGCGTTTTCCGAGAACGCCATTGCAGCGGCAGAGCGGGTATTCGATGTGGTGGCAATGCCGGTGCAGACGCCCCTGATCAAGCGGGCGCAGGCGTTCGGCAAGCCGGTGATCACAGGTCTGGAGGTGATTGCATTGCAGGCACTGGAGCAGTTCGTGCTGTATACCGGTGTGCGGCCGACACGTGAGCAGGTTGAAGCTGCTGTGGTGTATGCCAGGGATACCTAGGTCGTCTTGACCAGGTTCTTCTTTACCGGCCTCTTCGCGGGTAGCCGCGAAGGGGCCAGCACCGGTTGGCAATCAGAACGCCTTGTGGCCCTTGTCCAACTGCTGATCCACCAAGGCACGCCCATGCGCCAGTGATACATGCTGGGCGTTCTCAAGGTCTGAGAAGAACTTCATCGGCATGGGGATGCGCTTGCTGGTATGCCCTTCAGGGTCGGTGATCAGGCACCCGGCGGCGTAGGGCAGGGGGGAGTCGGGGTGGGGCATCACGCTGGCGGTGATGGTGTACTTGCGGTGTTCACAGTGAAGAGATTGCATCGTCCTTACCTCGCTGTGCTTATGAAACCGTTACTTTCATATACCACAGCAAGGGGCCGGGAGTTCCCGGCCCGACGAGCGAATAGCCTTGAGGCTCAGCCCTTGAGTTCGGTCGGCTGAATCACTTCGACCCAGTAACCATCCGGGTCCTTGACGAAGGCCAGGTGGTTCATGCGCCCATCCGTCAGGCGTTTCTGGAAGGGGACCTCGAGTGCTTCGAAGCGCGCGCAGGCTTCGCGCACGTCCGGCACCGAAATGCAGATGTGGCCGAAACCGCGTGGGTCGGTGTTGCCGTTGTGGTAGGCAAAGTCGGCGTCGTGCTCGGTGCCGTGGTTGTGGGTCAGCTCCAGAACACCTGGGATCGACTTCATCCACTGGTGGCGCGCGGCGTCATCGGCAGGGATCTGCGCCGGGTCGACCAGGGCCAGGAAGTACAGGCTGAAGGCGGCTTCGGGGAAGTCGCGTTTGTCCACCAGGCGGAAGCCCAGGACGCGGGTGTAGAAGTCCAGCGACTTCTCGATGTCCTTGACCCGCAGCATGGTGTGGTTGAAGACGAATTTGGCGGTGGCGGTATCCGGCTGCGCGGTGACGCCAGGCAGGGTTTGCAGATCGTGCAGGCTCATGGGAACTCCTGAGACGGGGCCGGGCGCGAGGCACCGGCAAAACAGACAGGCTGGCCATGATACGGCAGTGAAGCGATTGCGCAAATGAAAGCGCCCTGCACGAGGCAGGGCGCTGGAAGAGAGGCCCGCATGTGCGGGCGCGTGGGGTCGCTAGTCCTTTAGCTGTCTCGATAGTGAGCCAGCCCGTGTGAAAAAAGTGTGAAGTGCATGTGGACGTTTCATCAGCGTACCCAACTTTCTACCGTGGCGGCGCCGTACTCTTCTTTCCAGGCCTTCAGCCCGCGATGGTTACCCCCTTTGGTTTCAATCAGCTCGCCGGTGTGGGGGTTCTCGTACACCTTGACCACGCGCGGGCGGCGCTGTTGTTTGGGGGCAGTACTGGTGGCCCGGGTTGCCGCCTTGGGGTCGAGGATGGCGATGATATCGCGCAGACCCTTGTCATAGCTTTTCATCAGGCCGACTAGTTTCTGCTCGAATTCGATTTCGCGTTTGAGGCCGGCATCCTTTTTCAGCGCTTCCAGTTGAGCCATTTGTTCCTGAAGCGCTTTTTCGGCAGCACGAAACTCTGCAAGTCTGGACACTGTAATCACTCCTGTACGTCTTTCGTGGCAGGGCGTGACGAACATTGAAGTAGTACAAAACGCCGGCCACGGGGTGGGTTCCGCTGTTCGCTGACATCGAGTGTAGTCATTCATCGCTACTGGGTAAACTGCAAACTTTTTATAAGTAAGCACGGAACTTTAAAGGTTTTCCGGGCGCTATTTCGTGAGGGGTTCGAGGGCCATCGCGAACGGTTCTAGACCAAGGTCCAATGGCCTGAGCCAGAGCCTTTGCGCGATCATTTCAGATGATGCCCGGCGACTGTTCGGGCGTGTCGCAGTACCGCAGCAGGTGTTTGCTGCAGGTTGTTTTTTGCCTTTCTTTCTGGATGTTTCCACGCATGTTTGCCCCCCTCCCTCACGCCCCTGGGCGCCGTGTTGCCGGCTTGTTCCTTTTGTGTGCCGGCGTCAATGCCCAGGCCGCCGGTTTTCTTGAAGACAGCAGCGCCAAGGTCGAAGCGCGGAATGTCTACTTCAACCGCGACTTCCGTGATGGCCACAGCAGTTCCAGCCAGGGCGCCTCCAAGCGCGAAGAGTGGGCCCAAGGCTTTATCCTCAATGTGCAGTCCGGTTTTACCCAGGGGCCGGTAGGCGTTGGCGTTGATGCTATCGGCCTGTTCGGGGTAAAGCTCGATTCCAGCCCGGCGGACAGTAACAGCGGCCTGCTGCCGTCCTCTGGCCACGACCCGCGGCATTCGGCGGATCAATACGCGAAGATGGGCTTGGCGGCCAAGGTCAAAGTGTCCAACACAGTCTTCAAGTACGGCTCGATGATGCCGGACATGCCGCTGATCAAATACAACGATGGCCGCCTGCTGCCCACCCTGTTCCATGGGGCGTTGTTGACCTCGGAAGAAATACACGACCTGAAGTTCACCCTGGCGCGCCTGAACAAGTACACCGCACGGGACTCCACCGACCGCCAGGACATTCGCGTGCACTGCAAGAACAAGCGCTATGCCTGCGATATCGAAGCCGACCACTTCGACCTGGCGGGCCTCGACTACCGTTTCAGCGACCGTGTCAGTGCCCAGTACCAGGTGGCCAAACTGGAGAACATCTATCGCCAGCACTTTCTCGGCCTGGTGGCGAGCCAGCCGCTGGCGGTGGGCAGCCTGTCGGCCGACCTGCGCCTGATCAAGAGCGACGACATCGGCAATGCCCGCGCAGGCGCCATCGACCACCGTGCCTTCAGCGGCATGCTCGGCTACAGCCTGGGGGGCCACAAGGTCAGTGCCGGCTGGCAGCGCATGTACGGTGACAGCGCCATGCCGTACCTGGATGGCAGCAACCCTTATCTGGTCAACTACGCCCAAGTCAACGACTTCGCCGCCGCCCAGGAACGTTCCTGGCAACTGCGTTATGACTATGACTTCAAAGCGCTGGGCGTTCCTGGCCTGACGTTCCTCACCCGTTACATCAATGGCGACCATATCAAGGTCCCGGGCAGCACGGGCGAAGGCAAGGAATGGGAACGCGACACCGAGTTCAAGTACCAGGTGCAAAGTGGCACATTCAAGGATGTCAGCGTGCGTCTGCGCAACTCCACTTACCGCAGCAACTATGAGAAGTGGGCACGTGACATGGACGAGACTCGCGTCATCGTCAGTTACAACTTCTCCATCTTCTAACCGGTGGCTTTGCCAAAGACCCATGGCTGGCCGAGAATGGCCACGGGTAGTGGCAAAGGGCAGGGCAATGAAAGACCTGTTGTTGATTGGCATCGGCCCGGGTGATCCGCGTCAGATCACCTATGAAGCCGTCGATGCGCTACGTCGCGCCAGCGTGTTCTTCGTGCTCGACAAGGGCACGCAAAAGGACGAACTGGTGCGCTTGCGCAAGGTGATTCTCGAGCGCTATCGACCGGAGGGTGGCTACCGGCTGGTGCAGGTGGCCGACCCTTCGCGCGACGGCCAGGCGGCGGATTATGTGGGCGCGGTGCAGGACTGGCACCGCCAGCGCGCCGCGCTGTATGCCCGCTTGATCGAAGACGAGGTGGCTGTCGGCGAAACCGGTGCCTTTCTGTTATGGGGTGAACCTGGCCTGTACGACAGCACCCTGCGCATTCTCGACCTTGTCCGCGAAGGCGGGTTGGCAGTGCGCCTGCAGGTGATCCCCGGCATCAGTAGCGTCCAGGCCCTGGCCGCTCGGCATCAGGTGCCGCTCAACCGAATCGGTGAACCGCTGACCGTGCTGCCAGGGCGCCGCCTGGCCGAGCAGGCGCGCATCGACAATGTGGTGGTGATGCTCGACGGGCAGGGCGCGTTTGCCGCGCTCGATGACCCCGAACTGATGATTTACTGGGGAGCCTACCTGGGGACCGCGGACGAGGTGCTGATTGCCGGGCCGTTGCGGGCGGTGAAGGCGAGGATTTTGCAGGTGCGGGCGCAGGAGAGGTTGCGCAAGGGGTGGATCATGGACACCTACCTGTTGCGCCGAACGCTGTAATCGATTGCGGGGGAATGGGCCTCTTCGCGGGTGGCCCGCGAAGAGCGCGCGCAGGGTTCAGGGGGTGCTCAGTATCTGCATGACCTTGTCGCGCAACTGGTCAATGCCGAACGGCTTGCTGATCATGTGCATGCCCTCTGGTACGTTGACGTTCTCGGCGTAGCCACTGGCAAACAGTACCGGCAGCAACGGGCGCAGTGCGCGTGCATGGTGCGCCAGCTCTTCGCCGCGCATGTCCGGCAGGCCCACGTCCGTCATCATCAGCGCCAAGGCCTGCGAAGCATCTTCGAGCACCTGCAAGGCGGTGGTGGCGTCTTGCGCTTCGATGACTTCGTAGCCCAAGTCGCCGAGCACTTCGACCATCAGCATGCGTACGATGTCGTCGTCTTCGACTACCAGAAGGTGCATGGTTGGGTTCCTGTGCAAATGAATGTCTTTAATCTGTACGCTGCACGCCGGCAGAAGTTCCCGAGGATACCGATCCTTGCAATCAGATGGAACGATTGGCAAACCCAGCCTTCAAATACTGGCTAAATGCCCTGCCAGGCTCGGCAAAGCTGGTTAGACTCGCTGTTATCAGTGAGCACAGTGGCAGGCAATAATAACGGTCTTTTCGCCACACTTCTTAATGGACTTTTTCGCTCGGGCGTCATCACATGATTCAAGCAGCCTCGATAGACCAGCAAAGCTTCCGCAAGCTGTTGAGCCGCAACGTCGGCCTGCCCCTTGGGGTGGGGCTTCTGGGGGCCGTGGCGTTTGTCGCGGTGATCAACTACCTGCTCTCGGCCATGCAATGGGTCGAGCATACCGATCGGGTGATCGGCAATGCCAACGAGACGGTCAAACTGTCGATCGACATGGAAACCGGCATGCGCGGCTTCCTGATCACCGGCGACGAACGCTTTCTCGACCCCTACGAGGTGGCCAAGCCTAAAATTCTCGGCAGCCTGCAAAGCTTGCGCAGCATGGTCGAGGACAACCCGCAGCAGGTTGACCGTATCGACCGGTTGATGGCCTTGCAGCAGGCCTGGAACGACTTCGGCACCCAGATGATTACCCTGCGCCGCGACCAGGGCGACTACAAGGCATCGATCGGCAACGGGCGGGGCAAGCGCATCACCGACGAAATCCGCAAGGAATTCGACGGCCTGATCAGCACCGAGCAGCAACTGCGCATGGCCCGTAACGAGAAAGTCAGCTCGGTCACCGTGACCGCGATCTCGGCCTTCGTGCTGCTCATCGTCGGCCTCAGTGCCTTGCTGGCCTACCTCGGGCGCCGCGACCTCATGGCGCTGTCGAGCAGCTACGCGGAAAACCTCGAGGCCCAGCGGCGCGCCGCCGAGCGTCTGGAACACCAGGCCTGGCTGCGCAACGGCCAGACCCAGCTGGCCCAGCAGGTGCTGGGGCAACTGACCCTGCCGATGCTCGGCGACAACATCCTGCGCTTCTTCGCGACGGCCCTGGGCAGCGTGGTCGGCGCGGTATATGTACGCGACGAGCACGGCAGCCTGGTGCGTGTGGCCAGCTATGGCCTGAGTGCCGAAGAGCAGGCCCGCGAGCAGATCAAGGGCGACCACGATGGCTTGTTGGCCCAGGCCGTGCGTGAAGGCCGGCTGTTGCGCCTGGAGGACCTGCCCGACGACTATTACCGCCTGAGTTCCGGCCTTGGCAATGGCCTGCCGCGCAGCGCACTGCTGATGCCAGCCACCGATGATGGGCAGATCAACGGCGTGATCGAACTGGGGTTCCTGCGCCCGTTGCAGGCGCGCGATGAAGAGCTGATGGAGCGGGTTGGCGGCAACCTTGGCATGTCCATCGAAAGTGCGCGTTATCGCCAGCGTCTGCAGGAAGTGCTGGCCGAGACCCAGCAGTTGAACGAAGAGCTGCAAGTGCAGCAAGAAGAGCTGAAAACCGCCAACGAAGAGCTCGAAGAACAGTCCCGCGTGCTCAAGGAGTCCCAGGCCCACCTGGAGACCCAGCAGGCCGAACTGGAGCAGACCAACGAGCAGTTGTCCGAACGCACCGATGCCCTGGACCGCAAGAACGACGAGCTCAGCCAGGCCCAGCAAGAGCTGCAGGCCCGTGCTGACGACCTGCAGCGTTCAAGCAAGTACAAGTCCGAATTCCTTGCCAACATGTCCCACGAGCTGCGCACGCCGCTCAACAGCTCGCTGATCCTGGCCAAGCTGCTGGCGGAAAACGGCGAGGGCAACCTCAGCGGGGAGCAGATCAAGTTCGCCGAATCCATCTATTCGGCCGGCAACGACCTGCTCAACCTGATCAACGATATCCTCGACATCGCCAAGGTCGAGGCCGGCAAGCTTGAAGTGCGACCAGAAACCACCCAGCTGGTGCGCCTGGTCGAAGGCCTGCGCGGCATGTTCCTGCCATTGGCCGAGCAAAAGGGGCTGGTCTTCGAGGTCAAGCTCGAACCCCAAGTGCCGGTGACACTGTTCACCGACCGGCAACGGCTGGAGCAGATTCTCAAGAACTTGTTGTCCAACGCCATCAAGTTCACCGACCACGGCCAGGTCGACATGACCATCAGCTACCAGGCCGGCACCGGCATCGTGTTCGCCGTCCGAGACTCTGGCATCGGGATCGCCGCCGACCAGCAACAGGCGATCTTCGGCGCTTTCCACCAGGTCGACGGCAGCAGCAACCGCCGCTATGGCGGCACTGGGCTGGGCCTGTCGATTTCCCGCGACCTGGCGCATTTGCTGGGTGGGCAGATCAGCGTCGACAGCAGCCCGGGCCAAGGCAGCGTGTTCAGCCTGATCGTGCCGGAGCGCTACGAGGTTGAAAGCGAGGAGGTCGAGGCGCTCAGCCTGCGGCCTGCGGTCGACACACTGCCGCCGGCACCCAAGGTTTCCACCGCCACGGCACCGAAACTGCCGGCGCTTGCCTTCGCCGATGACCGCGACCGGGCGCCGTTCGACAACCGCTGCATCCTGGTGATCGAGGATGAGCCGAACTTCGCCCGGATCCTCTTCGACCTGGCCCACGAACTGGGTTACAGCTGCCTGGTGGCCCAGGGCGCCGACGAAGGCTTCGAGCTGGCCGCGCGCTACATTCCCGACGCCGTGCTGCTGGACATGCGCCTGCCCGACCACTCCGGCCTTACCGTGCTGCAGCGTCTCAAGGAGCTGGCCGGCACCCGGCACATTCCGGTGCACATCATTTCGGTCGAAGACCGCGTCGAGGCGGCCATGCACATGGGCGCGGTGGGTTACGCGGTCAAGCCGACCAGCCGCGAAGAGCTCAAGGAAGTGTTCGCCCGCCTGGAAGCCAAACTGACCCAGAAGCTCAAGCACATCCTGCTGGTGGAAGATGACGACCTGCAGCGTGAAAGCATCGCCCGCCTGATCGGCGACGACGATGTCGAGATCACCGCCGTGGCCATGGCCCAGGACGCCCTGGCGCTGCTGCGCGAGAACATCTACGACTGCATGATCATCGACCTCAAACTGCCCGACATGCTTGGCAACGAGCTGCTCAAGCGCATGACCGCAGAGGACATCCGTTCATTCCCACCGGTGATCGTCTACACCGGCCGCAACCTCACCCGCGAAGAAGAGGCCGACCTGCTCAAGTATTCGCGCTCGATCATCATCAAGGGCGCTCGCTCGCCTGAGCGTTTGCTCGACGAAGTGACGTTGTTCCTGCACAAAGTCGAATCGCAGCTGTCCCATGAACGCCAGCGCATGCTCAAGACCGCGCGCAGCCGCGACAAGGTCTTCGAGGGCCGCAAGGTGCTGTTGGTGGATGACGATGTGCGTAATATATTCGCCCTCACCAGTGCCCTGGAGCACAAGGGCGCCATCGTCGAGATCGGCCGCAACGGGCGCGAGGCCATCGAACGCCTGGAACAGCATGACGACATCGACCTGGTGCTGATGGATGTGATGATGCCGGAAATGGACGGCTTCGAGGCGACCCGGCTGATCCGCCAGCAAGCGCGCTGGCGCAAGCTGCCGATCATCGCCGTGACCGCCAAGGCGATGAAGGATGACCAGCAGCGTTGCCTGCAGGCTGGCGCCAATGATTACCTGGCCAAACCGATCGACCTGGACCGCCTGTTCTCGTTGATCCGGGTGTGGCTGCCGCAACTGGAGCGAATTTGACTAGCGAGCGCAACACCGACATCGAGATCCGGCTGCTGATCGAGGCGATCTACCTCAAGTACAGCTACGATTTCCGCAACTATTCCGGCGCTTCGATCAAGCGCCGGGTCCTTCATGCCCTGCGCCAGTTCGACTGCCTGACAGTCTCGGCGCTGCAGGAGCGGGTGCTGCACGACCCGGGCATGTTCATGCAGTTGCTGCAGTTCCTGACGATCCCGGTCAGCGAGATGTTCCGTGACCCAAGCCACTTCCTGGCGCTGCGCAACGAAGTGGTGCCGCTGCTGCGCACATGGCCGTCGATCAAGATCTGGGTCGCCGGCTGCAGCACCGGTGAAGAGGTGTACTCGATGGCCATCCTGCTGCGAGAGGAAGGCCTGCTCGAGCGCACCATCCTCTATGCCACCGACATCAACCCGCATTCGCTGGACAAGGCCAAGCAAGGTATCTACTCGATGCAGAGCATGCGCGAGTATGAAGAAAACTACCGCCTGGCCGGTGGCCGCCGCGACTTCGCCGAGTACTACACTGCGGCCTATGGCAACGCCATCATGGACAGCAGCCTGCGCGACAATGTGACCTTCGCCGACCACAGCCTGGCCACCGACAGCGTGTTCTCCGAAACCCAGCTGGTGTCGTGCCGCAATGTGCTGATCTACTTCAACAAGGACCTGCAGGACCGGGCCCTGGGGCTGTTCCATGAGTCGCTCTGCCACCGGGGGTTCCTGGTGCTGGGCAGCAAGGAGTCGGTAGATTTTTCGGCCTACAGCGAGCGCTTCGAGCCGCTGGTCAAGCCTGAACGGATCTACCGCAAATCATGAACGGCATACGTGCAGTGGTGATTGGCGCCTCGGCGGGCGGGGTGGCGGCACTGTTCGAGGTGCTCGGCGCGCTGCCTCCGGCGTTCACCCTCCCGGTGCTGTGCGTGCTGCACCTGCCGGACGACCGCCACAGCCAACTGGCCGAAGTGCTGCAGCGGCGCTTGCACCGGCCGGTGCGCGAGGCGTGCGACAAGGAACGGATCAGTGCCGGGCAGGTCTACGTGGCGGGGCCAAGCTATCACTTGTCGGTGGAGCACGACCTGACGCTGTCGCTGAGCCAGGAAGCACCTGTGCATTTCTCGCGCCCGGCGATCGATTTCCTGTTCATTTCGGCGGCCGATGCCTATGGCGACGGCTTGCTTGGCGTGCTGCTCACCGGTGCCAACGAAGACGGCGCCAAGGGCCTTGCCTACATCAAGAACAATGGGGGCCGCACAATTGTCCAGGACCCTCGCGACGCACAGGTCGCCCTGATGCCGGAGGCCGCGCTGGCCCTGCATCAGCCTGACCATATCCTTAATCTGAGCGGTATCGGGCAACTGCTCGCGACCCTGGAAATTCGCGCATGCTAAGCCACACCATCGCCAAACTGCTGATCGTCGACGATCTGCCGGAAAACCTGCTGGCGCTCGATGCCCTGATCCAGGGCGAAGACCGCGAGGTGCACCAGGCCCAGTCTGCCGAAGCTGCGTTGTCGCTGCTGCTGGAGCACGAATTCGCGCTGGCCATTCTCGATGTGCAGATGCCGGGCATGAACGGCTTCGAGCTGGCCGAACTGATGCGCGGCACCGACAAGACCAAGAACATCCCGATCGTGTTCGTCAGTGCGGCGGGGCGCGAGATGAATTACGCCTTCAAGGGCTACGAGAGCGGGGCGGTGGACTTTCTGCACAAGCCGCTCGACACCCTGGCGGTAAAAAGCAAGGTCTCGGTGTTCGTCGACCTGTTCCGCCAGCGCAAGGTGCTAGGTCGGCAGCTCGAAGCCCTGGAGCGCAGCCGCCAGGAGCAGGAGATATTGCTGAACCAGCTGCAACTGGCGCGGGGCGAGCTGGAGCATGCAGTGCGCATGCGCGACGACTTCATGTCGATCGTCTCGCACGAGGTGCGTACGCCGCTCAATGGCCTGATCCTGGAAACCCAGCTGCGCAAGATGCACCTGGCACGGGGCAACCTGGAGGCTTTCAGCGCCGACAAGCTGCAGGCTATGGTCGAACGTGACGAACGGCAGATCAACAGCCTGATCCGCTTGATCGAGGACATGCTCGACGTCTCGCGCATCCGTACCGGCAAGTTGTCGTTGCGGCCCAAGGTGTTTGACATCGGCCAGCTGGTGCGTGGCCTGGTGGAAAACTTCACGGCCCAGGCCACGGCGCTGGAAACGCACATTGCGCTGCAGTGCTGCGAAACGTTGCAGGGCGAGTGGGACGAGTTTCGGATTGAACAAGTGGTGGCCAACCTGTTGTCCAATGCCATGCGTTACGGCGAACGCAAGCCGGTGGAAGTTCGCGTGTTCGAACAGGATGGCATGGCCTGGGTTCAGGTGCAGGATCACGGCATCGGTATCAGCGCCGCCAACCAGCAGCGGATCTTCCAGCAGTTCGAGCGGGTCGCTGCGCAGCAGGCCAGTGGTGGGCTGGGGTTGGGGCTGTTTATCTCCGAGCAGATCGTCCAGGCCCACGGTGGGCGGATTCTGGTTGACAGCGAGGAAGGCCAGGGCGCCACATTCACCCTGCAATTGCCGCTGGCAACGTTCCAACAACAAAACGACCAGGCGCGGGCAACCTCTGCGTAAGCCTGGGGTCAGATGGCCAACTGTAAGAATTTCAAGGCGTTATCATGAGTGAAGATGCACAAGATGTGGTGCTGGTGGTCGAGGATGAACCGGCCATTCGCATGATTTTGCGTGATTACCTGGCAGGCGAGGGTTATCACGTACTGGTGGCCGAAGACGGTGAGCAGGCCTTCAAGATCCTGGCGAGCAAGCCGCACCTGGATTTGATGGTCACTGATTTTCGATTGCCAGGGGGCATCTCGGGGGTGGAGATCGCCGAGCCTGCGGTAAAACTTCGACCGGAGCTCAAGGTGATTTTCATCAGTGGCTACCCGGCGGAGATTCTCGAATCGGGCAGCCCGATCACGCGCAAGGCGCCGATCCTGGCCAAGCCGTTCGACCTGGATACCCTGCACGAACAGATTCAGGCGCTGTTGCGCTGAGGCAGCTGGCCTTCGCGGCGGTGCGGCGATCCGCTTTGCCCCGCGAAGAGGCCCTGGCAGGCTATCGCAGCGTCCGCTCGATCCCACCGACCAGCAAGTTCTCCATCAGCTCCAAGCCTTGCGCTTGAGGCAATGACTTGAGCAACCCCGGCAGTTGGTTAAGCAACGTCGCCAGCACATGCGCAGTAGCCTCCAGCGCTTGCCCTGGCAGTTTCGCCTGCGGTGCAATCAAACGCAGCAACCCTGCCTCATAGCGCTTGCGCAACGACGCCAGGTGAGTCTGTTGCGCCTCGCTCAAACAACATAAATCCCGCTCTGCCAGGCGAAACTGCAAGGGCCGCTCGGCATGCAACTGCCAATGCGCTGCGATCAGGCACGACAACGCCGATGCCCCCCGGGCCATGGCGCGGCGGCCTTGGTCCAGGGTGGCCTGCAGCTCCTCGTACAACTCTTCGATCAAGTCGTACAGCAGGTCCTGCTTGCTCGGGAAGTGGTGATACAGCGAACCGGCGGTCAACCCCACGTGGGCTGCCAGTTCACGCATGCTGACCTGGCCAAAACCCTTTTCGGCAAACAGCGCCATGGCCTGGTCACGTCGCTCTTCAAAGCTGGCACAGCGCATCGCAGCGTTGACCGGGGGCATGGCACTCGCTCCTCAATAGGTGAAGAAACCGCGGCCGCTTTTGCGCCCCAGCCAACCGGCCGCGACCATTTCCTTGAGCAACGGGGCAGGGCGGTACTTGCTGTCATTGAAGCCCTCATGGAAGGCCTCCATGATCGCCAGCAGGGTATCCAGGCCAATCAGGTCGGCCAGTGCCAAGGGGCCGATCGGCTGGTTGCAGCCCAGGCGCATGCCGGTGTCGATGTCCTCGGCACTGGCCAGGCCTTCCTGGCGCACGAAGATCGCTTCGTTGATCATCGGCACCAGGATGCGGTTGACCACGAAGCCTGGGCGGTTGCCGGCGGTAATCGGGGTCTTGCCGACCTTTTCGGTCACCAGCAAGGCCTGCGCGTAGGTGCTGTCGCTGGTCTGCAGGCCACGGATGATCTCGACCAGGGCCATCATCGGCACCGGGTTGAAGAAGTGCACACCGATGAAGCGCTCCGGGTGCTCGATGCTCGCGGCCAGTTGCGTGACCGACAGCGACGAGGTGTTGGTGGCAATCAGGCAGTCGGCGGCAACGTTGGCGGCCACTTGCTGCAGAATGCGCTGCTTGAGCTGCAGGTTTTCGGTGGCCGCCTCGATCACCAACTGCGCGCCACTGAGCTGGGCATAGTCGGTGCTGGTGCGGATGCGGGTTCTCGCCCCCTCGGCTTTGTCGGCGTTGAGCGTGCCTTTGCTGACCTGGCGCTCCAGGTTTTTGCTCAAGGTTGCCACGCCACGCTCCAGCGCGGCATCGGACACGTCCACCAGCAGCACCTGGTAGCCCGCCACCGCGCACACTTGAGCGATACCGTTGCCCATGGTGCCTGCGCCGATCACGGCAATTTGTTCAATGTTCATGGGGCAGTTTCCCTCAGACGCGCTCGAAGACCACGGCGATGCCTTGGCCGCCGCCGATGCACATGGTGGCCAGGGCGTAGCGGCCCTGAATGCGGTGCAGCTCATGAATGGCCTTGGTGGCGATGATCGCTCCGGTGGCGCCGACCGGGTGGCCAAGGGAGATACCCGAACCGTTCGGGTTGACCTTTTCCGGGTCGAAGTCCAGCGCACGGGCTACGGCGCAGGCCTGGGCGGCGAAGGCCTCGTTGGACTCGATCACGTCCAGGTCCTGCACACGCAGGCCGGTTTTTTCCAGCACCTTGCGGGTCGCCGGGATCGGGCCCAGGCCCATCAGCTCGGGCTCGACGCCGGCATGGGCGTAAGCCACCAGGCGTGCCAGCGGCTTCAGGCCCAGACGGCGCACGGCGTCACCGCTGGCCAGCACCAGGCCGGCAGCGCCGTCGTTGATGCCACTGGCATTGCCGGCGGTGACGGTGCCGTCTTTCTTGAACACAGTCTTCATGGCGGCCAGCTGTTCTGCGGTGACATCGCCACGCACATGCTCATCGACGCTGAACTGCACGCTGCCTTTGCGGGTTTTCAGTTCCAGCGGGACGATCTGGCTGTTGAAACGGCCTTCAGCGATGGCGCGTGCGGCGCGGCGCTGGCTGGTCAGGGCCAGCGCGTCCTGCATTTCACGGGTGATGCCATGCTTGGCCGAAACGTTCTCGGCGGTGATGCCCATGTGGAAGTGTTCGAAGGGGTCCTGCAGCACGCCGACGGTGTAGTCGATGCCTTGCAAGTCGCCCATGCGCGCGCCCCAACGTGCCTGCGGCAGCAAGTACGGGCCGCGGCTCATGGACTCGGCGCCCGCCGCCAGGGCCACGTCGGTGTCGCCCAGCAGCAGGCACTGCGCTGCCGAAACAATGGCTTGCAAGCCCGAGCCGCACAGGCGGTTGACGTTGAAGGCCGGGGTTTCCTTGGGGATGCCAGCGTTCATCGCCGCCACCCGGGCCAGGTAGGCATCACGCGGTTCGGTGGGGATCACGCTGCCCATCACCATGTGGCCGATCTGCCCGGCATCCACGCCGGCACGCTCGATGGCGGCGCGGGTCACGGCGGTGGCGAGGTCTGCCAGCGGCAGGTCCTTGAGAGAACCGCCAAAGCCACCAATGGCTGAACGGACGGCACTGACGACGTAGATTTCTGCGCTGCTCATAAGGGCTCCGATTGCGAAGGCATGGCGGGACCGGGCCTGGCTCTGCGAGAATGGCCGGCGATCCCTTTGTTCACCCGAGTCTAGGCAAAGGCTCTGCCAGAGCCTATGCCGGATCTGTTCATTCAACCTGGCAGTTTTTGCCACTCAGCATAGACAGCGAAACCCGCCATGCGCGATAGCGATACGGTCGCCGTGTACTTCCTCAAGGCCATGCTGCACGCCCTGCGCGACCGCCCGGACGTGCGCGATGCACACCTGCGTGCGGTCGGCATCGATCCACAGTGGCTCGACCAGCCTCAGGCCCGGGTGCCGGCCAAGGCATTCGCGCAGCTGTGGCTGGCGCTGATTCAACGGTTGGACGACGAGTTCTTCCGCCTCGACAGCCACGGCATGCCGCTGGGCAGCTTTGCCTTGATCTGCCGCGGCCTGATTCTGGAGCCGAACCTGGAAAAAGCCCTGCGTCAGTGCATGGGCGGTTTTGGCTTGTTCCTGCGTGACCTGCGCGGCAGCCTCACGGTGCGCGCGGGCAGGGCAGTGATCAGCGTGCAGTCGAGCATCGCCGACCCGCTGACCCGGGTATACGCCGAGGAAACCTACCTGGTGCTGATGATCGGCCTGCTGTGCTGGCTGGCGGGGCGGCGCATCGGCATCGACCGCACCGAACTGGCGGTGTCGCGCCCTGCCCAGGACGACGACCTGCTGCTGTGGGGGCCTGACCTGCGCCTGGGCAGTGGGCGTACCGAAGTGGAGTTCGACAGCGCTTACTTGCGCCTGCCCGTGGTGCAGAATCTGCAGGCTTTGAAGGGCTTCTTGCGTAGCGCGCCCCAAGGCCTGGTGATTCGCTTTCGCAACCAGAATGGCCTGGTGGCCGAGGTCTATCGCCACCTGCGCGCGCGGCGCTATGGGCAGTGGCCGACCTTGGCGGCTTTGGCGCAGCAGCAGGGAACCAGCGCCAGCACCTTCCGCCGGCAGTTGGAGCGGGAGGGGCGTTCGTACCAGCAGATCAAGGACGAAGTGCGCCGGGCGATGGCGTTTGAACACCTGCGCGAAGGGGTACTGAGCATCGCCGAAGTGGCTGAGCTGGCGGGGTTTCAGGAACCCAGCGCGTTTCACCGGGCGTTCAAGAAATGGACCGGGCAGAGCCCGGGCAGCTATCGCGCCAGGTTGGTTGCGCGGTAAGTGTGCCCGTACCGGCCGCAAACAGGCCGGTACGGGCAATCAGCAATCGATCACGCCGGAACCATGGCAAACCCGACGCCGAAGCGGTTCCAGGCATTGATGGTGGCGATGGCCAGTGTCAGGTTGACCACTTCCTGCGGCTCGAAATGGGCTTGCAGCGCCTCGTACTCAGGCTGTGGCGCACCGCGCTCAGGCAGGCGGGTCAGGTTTTCTACCCAGGCCAGCGCGGCGCGCTCGCGCGGGGTGAAATAGGCGGTTTCCTGCCACACACTCAGCGTCTGCAGGCGGGCTTCGGTTTCGCCTGCTTTACGTGCGTCATTGGCATGCATGTTGATGCAATAGGCGCAGCCGTTGATCTGCGAAGCGCGCAGGCGCACCAGTTCGAGCAACGAGTTTTCCAGGCCGCTCTTGGCCAGCGCCTGTTCCAGGCCAACCATGGCTTTGTAGGCTTCCGGTGCGTGCTTGGCCCATTCGATACGCGTGTTCATGGTGTTCTCCAGAAGGTGTGGGGTGGACATGGCGCTACCTTAGCGCTGTGCGTCGATCGGCCCGATAGCCAATCGCAGCGTTTGCCGGGAGGCCAATCGGTGCATTCAGGTGGCCACTGAGGTGCATCCAATCTCTTCATTTCTGCCAAGGCCTGCAAGCCGGGATAATGGCCAGGTCTTGCAACAGGAGAACCGATTCATGTCCGAAGCACGCTACATGCGCGAAGCACTCGATCTGGCCCGTGCCAACATCAAAGCCGGTGGCCGGCCTTTTGGCGCCGTGCTGGTGTATCAGGGGCGCGTGGTGGCACGCGCGGTCAACGAGATCCACAGCAGCCAGGACCCGACCGCCCATGCCGAACTGCTGGCCATTCGCAAGGCCGCCCATGCCCTGGGCCAGGCGCGCCTGGACGGCGCCGAGATCTATGCCAGCGGCCACCCGTGCCCGATGTGCCTGGCGGCCATGCACCTGTGCGGCATCGAACGGGCCTGGTTCGCCTATGGCAACGATGAGGGCGAGCCCTATGGGTTGTCCACGGCCGCAGTCTACGCGCAGATGACGCGCCCACCGCAGCAGCAGAGCCTGCCATTGCGGGCGCTGAAACCGAGTGGTGAAGCCGACCTGTACCTTGAGTGGCAACAGGCCAACGCGCAATGAGAGCGGCCTTGAACCTGTTGCTGGTGATGCTGCTGGCACTGAACCTGCGGCCGATCCTTACCAGCATCGGGCCACTGCTCGAACCCATGCGCGCCAGCACGGGCCTGGGTTACCAGCAGGCGGCGCTGCTGACCGCGCTGCCGGTGCTGTGCATGGGCCTGGTGCCGTTGTTGCAACCCTGGCTGCGGCGCTGGATCAGCGAGCATGGCGGCATGCTCGCCGGCCTTGCGGCGATCGCGCTGGCCTGCCTGTGGCGCCTGCAACTGGGCAGCGCCTGGGCGCTCATTGCCAGCGCAGTGGTCGCCGGCCTCGGCGTCGCGGTGGTCCAAGGCATGATGCCGGGGCTGGTCAACCGCTGGTTCCCGGGTCGCCTGGCAGGCGCCATGGGCATGTATTCCGCGGCGCTGATGAGTGGTGGTGGCCTGGCGGCGGTGCTTGGGCCGCATATCAGTGGCTACTTTGGCCACTGGCAGGCCGGGCTGGGCCTGTGGGCCATCCCGGCACTGCTGGCGATGCTGGCCTGGACGCTGCTGCGGCCACGCCAGGATGCGCCCAAGCTGGCGGGTGCCGCTGGCGGGCACTGGTTCGGTACGCGACGTGCCTGGTTGCTGGCGTTGTATTTCGGCCTGATCAATGGCGGTTACACCAGCATGGTCGCCTGGCTGCCGGCTTATCACCTGGAGCATGGCGGCACCGCCCAGGGCGGCGGCGACCTGGTGGGCCTGATGACGATCTTCCAGGTTGCCGGCGCGCTGGGCCTGCCGTTGTTGCTGCGCCGTTGGGTGGATCGTCGGCCGGGGTTGTGGCTGGCGCTGTCGATCCAGCTGGCAGGTTTCCTTGGCCTGTTGCTGGCGCCAACGCTGTCGATGGGCCTGTGGGTGGCGATGATCGGCTTCGGCCTCGGGGCCTGTTTCAGCCAGAGCCTGACACTGACCCTGGAACACCTGAAAACGCCCGCCGAGGCTGGCGGCCTGGCGGCCTTTGTCCAGGGTATCGGCTTCATCATCACCGGCATCGTGCCGTACATCACCGGTTGGCTGCGCGACGTCAGTGGTGACTTTCAGGCGTCATGGACGCTGTTGACCGTCACGGTATTGGCAATGCTGCTGGTGACAGCGTGTTTCGCGCCACGCGGTTATGCCGCCGCCATCGCGCGGCCGGCGGCCAATGGCCAGGCAGCGCCGGTCAACTGAGGCGTTGCAGGGTATCGCGGACGCGGTCGAGTGCGGTGTCGATGTCGAGCAGCTCGATGGCGCCAAAGCCTAGCACCAGCCCGGAACGCACCGGCACCTCGCTGAAAAACGGTGCCAGCGAATAGAGGCCGACCTCCACCTTGCGTGCGAGGTTGGCCAGCAGCTCGACATCCACCCCAGGCTTGGCCAGCGCACTCAGGTGGAAACCGGCGCTGGCCGGCACGGCGCTGAACCAGGGCGACAGATCGCCCTCCAGGCGTGCGAGGATGCGTTCGCGGCGTGCACTGTAGACGTCGTGACAGCGGCGGATGTGCCTGTTCAGGTGGCCTTCGCTGATGAAGCGCGCCAGGGCCCATTGCAGCAGGGTCGGGCTGTGCCAGTCGCTGAGGTGCTTGGCCACGCAGGCGGCCTGCAGCACGGCGGGCGGCAGCACGGCATAGCCCAGGCGCAACTCCTGCAGCAGGGTCTTGGAGAAGGTCCCGACGTAGGCGACCAGGCCATGTCGGTCAAGGCGCTGCAGGGCGTCGGCGGCCGGCCCTTGGTAGCGGAACTCGCAGTCGTAGTCGTCCTCGATGATCAATGCGCCAAGCTCGGCGGCGCGTGCCAACAAGGCCCGCCTGCGCGGTTCGCTCATCGGCATACCCAATGGGAACTGGTGCGAAGGGGTCACGTAGATCAGCCGTGTGCCATCGGCGATCTGTTCGACGCACATCCCTTCATCATCCACCGCTACTGACTGCAGGCGTGCGCCCAAGGCCAGAAACAGTTGCCGTGCTGGCGGGTAACCGGGGTCCTCCATGGCCACCGGGCAACCGGGTTCGATCAGCACCCGCGCGATCAGGTCGAGCGCCTGTTGCGCACCATTGCACACCAGCACGTCCGCGGCGCTGCAGTGCACGCCGCGGGCGTAGGCGATGTGGTGGGCGATGGCTTCGCGCAGTTCGGGCAGGCCCTGGGCAGTGAACTGCCGCTCTGGATGGCGCTGGCTGCGGCGCAGGGCGTAGTTGAGGCAGCTGCGCCACTGGTCGAAGGGGAACTGCGCCTTGCTCGAGGTGCCGCCGACGAAGTCATAGCGCGACGGTGCTTGCAGTTGCCGCCTGCCCAGCACGGTAGCGCGTTGTTGCCAACGCTCGAGGGATGCGGCACCCGCCAGTGGAATAGCGGCCACTTCGTTGGTGCGCAAAGGCAGTTGCGGAGTAATGAAGGAGCCACGGCCGACCACGCCACTGAGCAGGTTGTCGTAGGTCAGCCGCGAGTAGGCTTCGGCCACGGTCTTGCGAGACACGCCCAGTTGTTCAGCGAGCAGACGGGTAGGTGGCAGTTGGGTGCCAGCGGCCAGGTGGCCGCTGTCGATGCCCGCGCGCAGTTGCTGGTAGAGCTGGTCGGCCAGGCCTTTGCGGCCTTCCAGGCGGATGTGCAGTTCCATGAAACGGTCCGGAGCAGGGGAATGCTGAGGATAGCGGATCGCAATTCATCGCACAGTGCGAATGTGGCGCTTTTACAAGCGTGCCGTACTCACGGTGATGTAGCCTTTTTCGGGTAATGCGATGCGTATCACCGTCTCATCGGCTGGCGCCTTGTGCTTCTGCTTGATACGCACCCCGTCAACCGCAATAGCCTGCATTCTGTGGCTAATGGCACGCCCACTGACGTCGAAGAACACCTCGCTGGCCAGCAGCTCGATGCGTTCGATCAACTCACGGGTGCGCTCGTCGGTGGCGCAGAAAAACAGCACCCCCGACAGGTGCGGGTCATCGTCCGGGTTACTTATTTCGTGTGCGATCAATTCACGCAGGGCGCTGCGTAGTTCGGCGGTTGTGCGGTTCTGTGGGTGCATGCGCAGCCTCCTCTGGATCGAGAATGCTGATCATGTTTTTACTGGCGGAAAGCCACAAGTAAGCCGATTCCGAATAGCTTGTAAGAAAGGTCTGAGTTGGCCAATGGGCAGGCTACGTCTGTGCGCTGTAGCCTGCCTTTTAGTGCACGTAGATGCATGCCTGGATCAGTTGCAGCTTGCGCCAAGGGTGGTCACTTGTCCTTGCCGCTATCCCCGGCGTGGCGCAATGCATTGAACTTACGCAGTGCGATAAAAGGCAGAGGCAGCACGATGTAGGCATACGTCAATCGCCTGTAGTCCTCGACTGCAGCGATGATTGCATAATCGTTTGATGACTCAGAGGGTGTGTAGATGTTCTGGTTCAGTTGTCCGCTCCCCTTGACCAGGTACCAGAAGGCATCTTCCGGTGGGATCTCTTCAGCGCCTCCAATTGCGTCCACCCACATTGACAGTTTTACACCCTGCGGATGTGCTTCCACCTCGAACCATGCATTGGGATTGCTCCAGGGGACCAACAGGTCAATGGTCCGTGCGTTCCCGGAAACGTTCCGTGCCACAACCTGATCCAGATGTAGCGCTTGCTCCACATCCCCCTGTCCACCAGAAGGGTCATGGTCCGGGCTGACGTAGATGCAGACGTCCTGGCCCTCCGGGATGTCCAGATCAGAATCTAAACCTTCAGGGTCAGGACGACGCAGGGTACCCTTGCCACCGGGCGCCATTTCCCAATCCAGTTCCTGTCCATTGCCGTCCCCACCTACCAGCACATAACGTGCGCCGCCGAACTGCGCCACCTGCAGGTGGGGGTAAACAGAGATATCGCTGACCGTAATGCTGACCAGCGCCTGGCTGAACTTGTCGCCATCGCGAGCCGTGATCAGGATGCGGCGCGAGGTTTCGCCTTCAAAGCTACTTGCAGGGGGCGCGATGTAGAGCCCATCGTCCTCACCGATTGCGCCTTTGTCACCCGTTTCACCCGGTAAATTGTCGACAGACCATTTGACTTGCGCGTTGCTGGGCGTGATCGAGAAGGGCTGAACGCCACCCGCAGCGACGACCGGTTCCAATGGCGAGATTGCGAAGTGCAAGCGGTCGGGTGCCAAGGTGCCCAGCAAGGTCAGGTCACAGGGGGTATACACGTTGCGCGGTTCGGCCGCTTGTTGGCTGCGGAATAGCAAATGGTTGAGGTGCATGGCATTGATTGTCACTTCGGCACCTGTGATGACAGCTACAAACCGGTTGAATGTTTCGAGCATTGCTCTGTGCCAAGCTGCGGTTATACTACTGTGGAACTGATTGAGTACATCAAAATCCCCGGTTGCATCTTCTATGGCCATGGTGAAGTGGTCTTCAAGTTCGCCAACTTGTTCTAATCTGAGTTTCCCTTTGTCCGGGCCTTCTGTGAGGATGACAAACGCGTACTTAACGCTAAAGCGGGTGTCTATAGTGGCCGGGTAAGTTTTTGAGGCGTCACCGTTTCTATCGTTGATATGGAATTTCACGTGGCGGACTGTATTGGGGCTTTGCCACATGAGCTGGATGGTGTCATCGATAACCTTGAATTCAATGGCGCCGCCAATGTCAATCGACGCAGGTAGGACCTCATAGATATACAGTGAGTAAGCGCGCGTCCGCCTGTACCACCTAAAATTCTCTGGGAGTCTATAAGAAAAGGTCTCCGGCATGATTTCACCGGCCCTGGCGGCGACCCCTGTTACCTTACCGGTCGGGGTGGTAGGGTAATTGAGGACAATAGCCCGGATGGCCTCCAGATTCTGCAGTGCCTGGCCCAAGGAGATCGCTATCCACTGCTGATTGGACAGCAAGATGTTCATTGAATAGGGTTCTTCGTTTGGGCCTACCATCGGTAGCAAGTAGGGCATGTCCCTGTCATTGATCGGGAACATGCCATTGCCCATGCCTTTTAGCGCGACGCCAATCAACACGGCGCCTTCTTCCTGGTCTTCTTCCAGGCTGACGGATGCGCTGCCCGCACGCGCTGCGGAGTGGGTTCTAACCGCGAATGAGTGGGGCTGCAGGTCATCGTCGCCCGCCACGATACGGCTGAGTTCAAAAACCTTTCGCGAATCATCCCAACTGCGAAATTCTTGTTCCAGTGCCAACCCCAGTTTTCTATTACGGTCTTCCGAACTGGAAAGATGGAAGGTGTAGCTTTCACCCCTGGACAAGTCGAGGAGCACGCGTCCCTCGTCGGTGATAGTGCCTCCATTGCTTTCTTCAAGGCGGATGTCCATGTGCAGCGAGGGGGCATTCAGCGGGTCCATCAGCGCGATACTGGTAATATCCAGTAATCGGTTGCCGACGGGCTTGACCAAGGTGACGTATTTACCACCGACAACTTTCATGCTCAAACGCGCGCGTGAACTGGCTATGTTGGAGTTGGTGAATGAAAGGCGAGGTCTGTCGAGGATGAAGTCTTGCATGTCGGACCAGGCGTTCTGATCGGTTTCTTCGGACTCGTTGAACGGCGGAAAGTACTGATCTTTATCGAAGCGCTCTATGTACTCCTGTGCCAGCAACGCGTTTGTCTTGGCACGGTCATAAATCAGAAGTGCACCCCACCCCATCGTGCGAGTCTCAGTGCCAAGGTAAGTGAGGTACTGTGTAAGAGTAAGCTTTGCCATGGTGAGGTGCTCCTGCTCAGGGAAAGGGTGCGGCTGCCCATTAGTAAGGGGCTGGCATTTCCTAGGCAACTGGCAAATTTACCAGGTCTACAGGCGGGACGAGATGTGGTTATGGCATAGATGTCATGGCGATTTTCGAGCAGAGGCCGCCATCGTCGAACACGCGGGCGAAGTGTGCCTGGCCGACCACGGGCTTGCTATGCCTGGCTGTTCTCCTGGTTCAAAGCTGCATCGACGACTTCGATCCAGTGCCTAACTGGTGTGCGCCCGGCCCCGTCGAGATGGGTTTGGCAGCCAATGTTGGCGGTGACGATGATAGATGGCTTGCCGCTTTCCAAGGCGTCGAGGCGGTTGTCGCGCAATTGCCGTGACAGTTCAGGCTGGGTCAGCGAGTAGGTCCCGGCCGAGCCGCAGCACAAATGGCCGTCTGGCACCGGGGTCAGGCTAAAACCCAATCGGATCAACAAGCTTTCAACCGCACCGCCCAACTTCAGAGCGTGTTGCAGGGTGCAGGGGCAATGGAAGGCCAGGCGTTGTTCGGCGCACAGGCCAAGTTGCTCGACCGGCTCTTCTCGCAGCACTTCCACCAGGTCACGGGACAGGGCGCTGACCCGTGCAGCCTTGGCGGCGTACTGCGTGTCCTTCTCCAGCAGGTGGGCATAATCGCGCACAAACGCGCCGCAGCCGCTTGCCGTCTGCACGATGGCTTCGGCACCTGCCTCGATGGCCGGCCACCAAGCGTCGATATTGCGCCGGGCGCGCTGCAAACCCTGGGCCTGGGCGTTGAGGTGGTAATCCACCGCGCCACAGCAACCGGCCTCGCGGATCGGTTCGACGCTGATGCCGAGGCGGTCCAGCAGGCGTGCGGCGGCGG
Organism: Pseudomonas sp. NFX1; assembly: GCF_051123555.1. NCBI lineage: Bacteria > Pseudomonadati > Pseudomonadota > Gammaproteobacteria > Pseudomonadales > Pseudomonadaceae > Pseudomonas > Pseudomonas sp. NFX1. Next base: position 905,993 of record NZ_CP169366.1, read on the forward strand.
CGTTGGTATTGGGCGACAGTGCAGGCTGCACGCACCCTTCGAGCAACAGCACCCGGCGCGCATGGCGCGGCGCCGGTCGTTGCCCGGGTGCGGCGACCTGGGCCGGCAACTTGCTTTTGAGTGCCGCTGGCAACAGCGGGCGCAGCGCCTGGCCAGTGAAGCTCAGGGCCTTGAACAGTGCGGGGCGCGGCACCACGGCCCGCAGGCCCTGGCGCAGCAGGCGCTGGCCAAGCGGGCGCGGTACTTGCTGTTCGACCACGGCGCGGCCGATGTCCAGCAAGTCGTGGTACTTCACGCCGGAAGGGCAGGTGGTTTCGCAGTTGCGGCAGCTCAGGCAGCGGTCCAGGTGCAGTTGCGTGCTGGCGGTGACCGGCGCGCCTTCGAGCACCTGCTTGATCAGGTAGATGCGCCCGCGTGGCCCGTCCAGTTCGTCGCCGAGCAACTGGTAGGTGGGGCAGGTGGCCGTACAGAACCCACAGTGCACGCAGCTGCGCAGAATGCTTTCGGCCTCTTCGGCGCGGGCCAGGCGTTTGGCGGCTTCGCTCAGATTGGTTTGCATGGCAGGGCCTCACAGGTCCGGGTACAGGCGGCCAGGGTTGAAAATGCCCTGGGGGTCGAGCTGTTGTTTGAGTGCGCGGTGGTAGCGCAAGAGGGCCGCAGGCAGTGGTGCGCTGCTGTCCTCACCCGGCGCGTAGCCGGTGGCATGGCCGCCGACCTGGGCGACGGCTGCGCGAATCGACTGGGCCGATGCGCTCGACTTCAGCCAGCGCTGCGCACCGCCCCAGTCGATGAGCTGGCGCCCAGGCAAGTTCAGCGCCCCGCTGGCGATGGGCACGGACAACCGCCACAACGGCGCCGGGTCGTCGAAAAAGGCCAGGCGTTGTTCGCGCAGGTCGTGCCAGAACCCGCTGTCGAGCTCGTCGCCCCCCAGGCGTTGGCGTGCCGACTGCACCGAGCCTTCACCGCCTTCCAGGCGCAGGTAAAGTGCCTCGCCGTCATGGCAGGCGGCGCTGATCGGCAGCGGCTGCTGGCCCCATTCGGCCAGTGCCGCGAGCGCCTGCTGGTGGCCCATCGGCAGGCACAGGCTCAGGCATTGGCGCGGCCGCGGCAATACCTTCAGCGACACCTCGGTGAGCAGGCCAAGGCACCCGAAACTACCGGCCATCAGCCGCGAAAAATCGTACCCCGCAACGTTCTTCATGACTTCGCCACCAAAGCGCAGCAGCTTGCCGTGGCCGGTGATGACACGTGTGCCGAGCACGTAATCGCGCACCGCCCCGGCCCATGGCCGCCGTGGCCCGGACAAGCCCGCAGCGACCACGCCGCCGAGGGTGGCTTCGGCGCCCAGGTGTGGGGGTTCGCAGGGCAGCATCTGGCCGCCTTCGTGCAGCGCCGCTTCGATCTCCAGCAGCGGCGTGCCGGCGCGTGCGGTAATCACCAGCTCGGTCGGGTCATAGCTGACAATGCCGCGATGGCTGCGGGTATCTACGAGCTCCCCGGTCACCGGGCGGCCCAGCATGGCCTTGCTGTTGCCGCCCTGGATACGCAGCGCGGTGCCCAGCCTCAGTGCCTGGTTTACCTGGTCCAGCAGGGCCTGGCTCATGTCGCGGTCCTTGCTCATCAGAAGCGCTCCAGCTCGGGGAAGGGCAGCTGCCCGTGGTGCACGTGCAGCGCGCCGAACTCGGCGCAGCGGTGCAGGGTAGGGATGTTCTTGCCGGGGTTGAGCAAACCCTGCGGATCGAAAGCGGCCTTGACTGCGTGGAACAAAGTGATTTCGTCGCGGTTGAACTGCGCGCACATCTGGTTGATCTTCTCCCGCCCGACGCCGTGCTCGCCGGTGATGCTGCCGCCCACGGCCACGCACAGTTCGAGGATCTTGCCGCCGATGGCCTCGGCGCGTTCCAGTTCGCCTGGCCGGTTGGCATCGAACAGGATCAACGGGTGCATGTTGCCGTCGCCGGCATGAAACACGTTGGCCACACGCAGGCCGTAGTGCTCGGAGAGTTCGCTGATGCCCTTGAGCACCCGGGGCAGCTCACGGCGGGGGATGGTGCCGTCCATGCAGTAGTAGTCCGGCGAGATGCGCCCCACCGCCGGGAACGCGTTCTTGCGCCCGGCCCAGAAGCGCGCGCGTTCGGCCTCGTCGCAGGCCAGCCGCACCTCGCGCGCGCCTGCCTGGGTCAGCACCGCTGCGACCCGCTGGCAGTCGTCATGCACGTCTGCCTCGACACCATCAAGCTCGCACAGCAGGATCGCCGCCGCGTCCACCGGGTAGCCGGCGTGGATGAAGTCCTCGGCGGCGCGAATCGCCAGGTTGTCCATCATCTCCAGCCCGCCAGGGATGATCCCGGCGGCGATGATCTCGGCCACGGCCCTGCCTGCATCCTCCACGCAGTCGAAACTGGCCAGCAGCACCCGCGCCACCTGGGGCTTGGGCAGCAGCTTGACGGTTACCTCGGTGATGATGCCGAGCATGCCTTCGGAGCCAGTGAACAGTGCCAGCAGGTCGAAACCGGGGCTGTCGAGGGCGTCGCTGCCCAGTGTCAGGCGTTCGCCCTCGACCGTGAGCATCTCCACCTTGAGCAGGTTGTGCACGGTCAAACCGTACTTCAGGCAATGCACGCCGCCGGCATTTTCCGCCACATTGCCGCCGATGGTGCAGGCAATCTGTGATGAGGGATCGGGGGCGTAGTACAGGCCATGGGGCGCGGCAGCCTGGGAGATGGCCAGGTTGCGTACCCCGGGCTGAACACGGGCAAAGCGGCCCTGGGCGTTGATTTCGAGAATGCGATTGAAGCGCGCCATCACCAGCAGGATGCCTTTGGCAAGTGGCAAGGCGCCGCCAGAGAGACCGGTGCCGGCACCGCGCGCTACCACCGGCACACCGCGCTGGTGGCAGAGTTGCAGCAAGGTCTGCACTTGCTCCAGGCGCTCGGGCAGCACCACCAGCAGCGGCACTGTGCGGTAGGCCGAGAGGCCGTCGCATTCATAGGGTTTGAGGTCTTCGGCGCGGTGCAGAATCGCCAGGTCCGGCAACGCTTGATGCAGGGCCTGCAGCAGGGCGGGCAGGTCCACGGCAGGCAGCGCCCCATCGACCCGCTCGTCGTAGAGGATGTTCATCGGCTCACTCGGCGGCAATTGTTATTGTTGCTGGAAGCCTATCACCCCTTCAGCCGGCTGCGAGTCCTGTCGGAATCTTTGACGCACAAACCCGCACCTGCTCATGCTGCTAAAAGGGTAGGTGCGGGTTTGCTCGAGGCGGGGTGATCAATGGTCGGCGACAGGGTCGTCCTGCGACAGTATGGCCCGGGCCAGTTCTTCATCGTTGGCCTGCAGGCCGGGATGGTCCTTGCGCGCCTGTTCCAGCGCCGACTCCACATAGGCGCCGCGGATCGCACCACCGCTGGCGACGAACGCAGACAGCTCGTCACGGGCCGGGATGATCCGTTTGTCGTCCTTGAAGGTCGAATACAACGAAGCGGAAACACCGGCCGAGGTGGCCACGTCGCCCGCGTCGACGCGGGCCAGGGCAGCACCGGCAGGCAGCAGGAGCAGCAGCGCGGGGGCGAGGAATAGGTGGCGCATAGCGTATTCTCCAGTAGCGTGAAGCCCAAGGAAATAAACCACTCAGTGTTTAAGAGCACCCCAACGTGCGAGTAGTTCAATTCCTGGGTTGCCGCCGCATGGCGCCTCCAGCGCCGTTTACGCCAATTGGTAAGTGGTCTTCACCCGGGTAAAGAACTGCCGCGCATGGGTCCCTTGCTCCCGCGAGCCCAGGCTCGAAGCGCCGTTGCCGCCAAACGGCACGTGATAATCCACCCCCGCCGTGGGCAGGTTGACCATCACCATCCCCGCTGAACTGTGCCGTTTGAAATGCTCGGCATGGCGCAGCGAAGTGGTCACGATCCCGGCCGAAAGGCCAAATGCAGTGTCCTCGGCAGCCGCAAACGCCGCGTCGTAATCACTCACCTTGAGCACACTCAGCACCGGCCCGAAGATCTCCTCGCGGTAGATGCGCATCTGCGGCGTTACCTCGGTGAACAGGGCAGGGGTGAACAGGTAGGCACCTGCCTGGTTGTCGATACGCTCCCCGCCACACACCAGCTTCGCGCCTTGTTCAAGGCCAGAGGCCACGTATGACAGGTTCTGCTCCAGCTGCCGGCTGTCGATCACGGGGCCGATGTCGGTAGCCGCTTGCAACGCATCGCCCACCTTAAGCGCGCGGGTGCGCTCCGCCAGGCGCGCCACGAAGGCGTCATGAATACCTTTGGTGACGATCACCCGAGAACTTGCCGTGCAGCGTTGGCCGGTGCTGTAGAACGAGCCGTTCAGTGCCACCTCCACTGCCTGTTCAAGGTCCGCATCGTCCAGCACGATCAACGGGTTTTTGCCCCCCATCTCCAGTTGCACTTTCTTCATACCTTCGGCGGCCAGCCTGGCGATCTGCCGGCCGGTGTGCTCGGAGCCTGTGAAGCTGATGCCATCGACCAGCGGCGAGCGGATCAAAGTGTCGCCCACGCTGCGCCCTGGACCGATCAGCAGGTTGAACACCCCGGCGGGCAAGCCGGCCCGCGAGATGATCTCGGCCAGCGCCCAGGCCGAGGAGGGCACCCGTTCGGCCGGCTTGAACACCACGCAGTTACCGAAACACAGCGCCGGGGCGATCTTCCACGCGGGGATGGCGATCGGAAAGTTCCACGGGGCGATGATGCCGACCACGCCCAGTGGCTGGGTGAACACATCGATGCCCACGTCCTGGCGCACCGATGGGTACTTTTCGCCTTCGGCACGCAGGGCTTCCTGGGCGTAGAACTTGAACGAACGGCCGGCCCGGTCGACCTCGCCCACTGCCTCACGCAAGACCTTGCCTTCCTCGCGCGACAGCAGCATGGCCAGTTCTTCGCGGCGGGCAAGTATTTCTGTGCCGATGAAGTCCAGCGCGTCGGCGCGTTGCTGCGGGTTGCTGCGGGCCCAGACGGGCGCGGCGCGGCGGGCAGCCAGCAGGGCCCGCTCGGTCAGCGCCTGGTCGGCACGCACGAAACGCTCGACCACCTCGCTGGGGTTGGACGGGTTGCGGTTTTCCAGCACATCATTGCTGCTGTCCAGCGCGACGAAGGCGCCATCGACATAGTTGCTCTTGGTGACCAGGGTCATGCGCTTCGGATCCTTTTTGCGTTGGCTTGGCGTGCGACAAAATCGCTGATGTTGTCCACGGCGCTGTCCATCAACTGCTGCATGGCATCTTCACTGCTCCAGGCGATGTGCGGGTTGAGCAAAAAGTCGTCGCGGTCGATCAACTGGAACAGTGGGTTGCTTGGGTGCAGCGGCTCCTGCTCGACCACGTCCAGTGCCACGCCGCCCAGGCGGCCTGCCTGCAGCGCCTGAATCAGCGCAGCCTCGTTGACCACGCCGCCACGGCCGGTGTTGACCACCACGGCATCGGGCTTCATCAGCGCCAACTGCGCCGCATCGATCAGGTTGTAGGTGGCCGGCGTCAGTGGGCAGTTGATCGACAGCACGTCGCAGCTGCGCAGCAATTCGGCCAGCGGCCGGCAGTCCGGGCCCTGACGCATGCCGCCGCGGTCTTCGAACAGCACCTGCATGCCGAAGGCTCGCGCCAGGTGCGCCAGGCGCAGGGCGATCGGGCCGCTGCCGATGATCGCCAGCTGCTTGTCGCGCACATCGCGAATGCGGTGGTTGAAGTAGATGTTCTGGTACGGTTTTTCGCCGGCATGCACCTGACGCATCAGCCGGGTGAACGCGGCCGGGCGGCGGAACAGTTCGAGGATCATCGCCAGGCTGTGCTCGGCCACGGTGTTGGCGGCATAGCCCGGCACGCTGGCGACCTCGATGCCATGGGCGTCGCAGTAATCGACGTCGACGATATCGCGGCCAGTGAGGGCCAGCGAGATCATCTTCAGCTTCGGCAACTGGCGCAGGTGTTCCTCACGCAGCGGCACGCTGCAGGTGAACGCGATGGTCGCGTCCTGCAGGTGGTCGAGCATCTGCTCGGGGCCGGTGTAGGCAAACTGCTGCCAGGTGTGCGCGCAGTCGGGGCGCTTGAGGCGGGTGGAGGGCGCCAGGCCCTCGTCGTCGAGCAGTACGATATGTTCGCTCACGGTCCGTTCCTTATTTTTTCTGGGCTGGCACGTAGCCGGCGGGGGCCATGGCCACCAGGCGGCGGGTGACGAAACCGGCATCCTGATCATGGTCTTCGAGGGTTTCCTTGCGAACCAGGGCGTCACGCACCAAGTGCGCGCCAAAGAAACGCAACGGCTCTGGCGGCAGCATTTTCATCTTCTGGTTGACCAAGCCACAGTTGGCCCATTCGTCATTGGCGTGCTCGACCAGCGACTTGATGATGCGGCTGGCAAACACGGTGGTCGCCACGCCGTTGCCGGAAAAACCAATGCCGTAGCTGATGTTCTGGTGGTGGTCGAGGTAGCCGAAGTTCGGCAAACCCTTCATGGCCCGGTCGATGGGGCCGGTCCAGCTGCTGACCACCGGCACGTCTTGCAGTTGCGGGTACAGGCGGCGCAGTTCGGCTGCGACCTTGTCGGCCGCCGGCGAGGGCTTTTCATACAGGTTGCCGATGCGCCCGGCGTAGGCGAACTGGCCCAGTGGCTTGCCGAACACCACGCGCCCGTCGGGGGTGTTGCGCCAGTAGTTGAGTACGGTGCGCGAGTCGGTCATGCATTCGCCGCCACTGAAGCCGATGGCATCGAGCTTGGCCTTGACCGGTGCCGTCGCCACCATGTCGCTGGACATGATCGCGATCATCCGGCGCAGCTCCGGGAACTGCGCGCCCCAGGCGTTGAGTGCCAGTACCACCTGTTTGGCTTTTACCTGGCCCTTGGCGGTGTGCACCACGGGGTTGGCGCCGCGCTGCAGGTGGGTGAACGGTGACTTCTCGAATATCTGCACGCCCAGCTTCAGCGCCACCCGGCGCAGGCCACGGGCGAGCATGGCGGGCTGCACGGTGGCGGCGTTGGGGTCGTAGATGCCGCCCAGCACCAGCGGCGAGCCGACCCGCCCGCGAATGGTCTGGCGGTCCAGTTCCTGGAAGGGGTTGACGTCGAGCTTCTGCAGGCCGTCGGTCAGCACTCGCCACGAATTCATCTGGCGCGGGTTGGTGGCAGTCCACAGCCAGCCGTCCTTGCGGTACTGGGCATCGATGCCGTGTTCCTGGCAGAAGCTGCCGATTTCGTCGATGGCCGACTCGGCGGCCTCGCAGATGCGCCTGGCTTCGGCGTCGCCGCAGATGGTGCGCACCGACAGGTACTTGCCCCACCAGTTGGTGGCAACGCCGCCGTTGCGTCCGCTGGCACCCGAGCCACAGCGGTCACGCTCGACGATGACGATGGTTTGTTCCGGGTGGGCCTGCTTCAGGCGGATAGCCGACCACAAGCCAAGGAAGCCGCCGCCGACGATACACACGTCGGCTTGAATCGAGTCCTGCAGGGCAGGGGCGAGGTCGTTGTCCAGGTCAAGCGCCTGGGCATACCAGAATCCACGGTACATGAGGGGTGCCTCTGAGCATGTTTGTCTTGTGCATACATGATGCTCAGCGCGGCCAGGGGGCGATATTACAGTCATGACAATTGATAGGAAGTAGGCGTTCGCTCAGCGAGGGACTGGCACCCTTGTCAGAGTAAGGAAGAGCGAGGCCTTGGCGGGGTATCTCGGCAGACAACCGTAGCGTCCTGCCTTGTCTGAGATCTTCTATTTATAGTGCTGAATATGATAGGGCGGACGCCGGTGTACGCTTAGAATGGCATTCACTTCGGATGTGATGAGAGCAGCGTCCATGGTCGCCGAACAATACCTACAACAACCGCAGGCCGCCGAAACCGTCTCGCAGATCAAGCCTGAACTGCGGGTCGGTTTCCTCCTTCTCAATCAGTTCACCTTGGTGCCCGTCGCCGGGCTGGTCGACTCGCTGCGTTTCGCCGCCGACAAGTCGTTCCGCAGCCAGCAGGTGTACTGCCAATGGGACTGGATGACCCTCGACGACCAGCCGATCACCGCCAGCTGTGGCATGCCCATTTCGCCAACCAAGCCGCTGAACCTGTTTGCCCAGTACGACTACATCGTGCTGGCGGGCGGGCTGTTGAGCGAAACGCGCAACCCGCCAGGCTGGCTGCTCGATGCGCTGCGTGAGGTGCATGCCGCGAACATCCCGATCATTGCCCTGTGTTCGGCGGCGTTCGTGCTGGGCAAGGCAGGCCTGCTCGACGGCCGGCGTTGCGCGTTGCATTTCACCTTGCGCGACGAGTTCAAGGAGCGCTTCCCGCTGTCCACCGCAGTGATCGACAAGAGCTATGTGGATGACCGTGGCATCATCACCTGCCCGGGCGGCACGGCGATCGACCTGGCGGCCAACCTGATCCGCAGGCATTGCGGTGCGGTGCGGGCACAGAAAGGGCTGGAGTACCTGCTGGTGGACGAGCGCGCCGACCAGCAGGAAGGCCAGGCCGCCAGTGATTCGGTGTATCAGAACGACCGCGTGCAGCGCGCCATTGCCTTCATGCGCGCCAACCTGGATGCATCGATGACGCTCAAGGCCGTGGCCGAGGCGGTGGGCACCCACCCTCGCCAGTTGCACCGCGAGTTCGTCGCCAACACCCAGGAACCACCGGCCAACTATTGGCGCAAGCTGCGCCTGGACCATGCGCGGCGGTTGCTGGTGAATACCAGCCAGAACATCACCACCATTGCCCTGGCGTGCGGGTTTTCCGATGCGTCGCACTTCATCTTGTGGTTCCGCAAGCAGTATGGCGAGACGCCGTACAGCTTCCGCAAGCGGCGCCACGAGGTGGAGCGGTTCGATTGGCATGGGGACAAGGTAGGGCTGGACCCGGAGTTGTAGGGTGTTGCTCAAGCTTTTTTGGGGCCGCAAACGGCCCCAAAATCTCAGTCAGATGCACTGTCAAAACCAGCCAAACGCCTGAGTCTCGATCCCAACTGTCTTACGCCTAGAACAACACGTAAGTCTTGCGCAGGGTCTCGTGGATGTCCCACACGCCTTCGCAGTTCTCCGGGAACAATACCGCGTCGCCCGCCCGCAGCTCGACCGGCTCGCCGCCGTCCGGGGTGAAGGTGCAGCTGCCGCTGACGATGTGGCTGAACTCACGGTTTTTCAGGTAGCGGCGGAACACCCCCGGGCTGCTTTCCCAGACGCCGATGCTGGCGCCGACCGCTTCATCGGTCTGCTCCTGCGCCGTGGCGGCCTGGGCAATCGGTTCGCCGATCGGCAGGCGGGCAGGGGCGGGTGCGCCCAAGGGCGAAGCAGCGGCATTGCGTACAACGGTAAGTACTTGAGTCATGGAAGGGCTCCTTCAGGCTTTACGAGCGACAGTTTTGTGAGACGGAGACGGTGCAGTACGGGTGCTGCCCAGCGCGGCGGCCTGTTGCAGGTCGAGCTTGCTGGTCTCTGGTGCCAGCCACCACGAGATCAGTGCACCGAACAGCGAGATCAAGGCGGCGGCGAACATGGTGTTGGCAATGCCGTAGGACACCAGCGAGATCGGCACCAGGTAGGTACCCACGGCCGCGCCAACACGCGACAGCGAAGTGGCCAGGCCCACGGCGGAGGCGCGGATTTCGGTGGGGAACAGTTCGTTGGGGTAGACGTATTCCAGCACCTGAGCACCGCCAATCAGCACCGCGTAGGCACCAAACAGCACCAGCACGGTGGTGGGTGATGCATCGGGGAACAGGCCCAGCAGCAACAGCGACATGCCCGACCAGAGGAAGCTGTGGATCAGCATCTTGCGCCGCCCCAGGCGGTTGATCAGCTTGGTGGCCACCAGGCAGCCCAGGGTGAACAGCAAGGTGATGGCGATCGAGCCATAGGCCGCCCAGTCACCGGTGAGTTTCAGCGCCTGCAGCACTTTCGGGGCGAACGCGTAGATGGCGAACAGCGGCACGATGGCGCACGTCCAGAACAGCGTGACGAAGGCCATGCGCTTGCCGTAGCCGGAGTGGAACAGCGACCACACCGATACGGGTTTGTCGCTGACTTGCTCCGGCAGGTCGGCAATGGAGTAGTCCGGGCCATAAACCCGCTTGATCACTGCATCCGCCTCGGCAGTGCGGCCTTTGCTCAGCAGCCAGCGTGGTGATTCCGGCGTGCCGCTACGGGCAATCAGGAACAAGGCACCCGGCACCAACGCACTGGCCAGTACCCAGCGCCAGCCGTCGTCGCCGCCGACACGCAGCAACAGCTCACCGACCATGTAGGCAGCGGCGGCCCCGGCGAACCACATCAGCACCATCGCGGCCAGCAGCGGCCCGCGTTGCTTGCGTGGCAGGAACTCGGCCAGCAGCGAGGTGGCGATGGGGTAGTCGGCGCCCACCGCGATACCGATCAACAGCCGCCAGGCAAACAACGCCCAGGCCGACTCCACCCAGAACTGCGCCACCGAAAACCCGACAATGGCGATCAGGTCGACCAGGTACAGCACCTTGCGCCCGTACTTGTCGGTGAACCACCCCCCCAGAAACCCCCCAAGGAACACCCCGATCAGCGCCGAGGCAGCAATCAGCCCCTCCCAGAAGGCGGACAGTTGCAGGGCATTGGTGATCTGCAGCATGGCCACGCCGATGATGCTCAGCACATAGCCGTCGAGGAACGGCCCGCCAGCGGAATAGACCGTCAGCTTGCGGTGGAACGCATTGAGTGGCGCATCTTCGACGGAGCGTTTCGATACGGACATTGGACTTACCTCTTGTTGTTATTCGACGCAGTAGCGCCGCCGCACTATCGCACCGGGCCGTAGAGGTTCCATATAACGGTTGGGACGGGTCATGGCATGCCCTTGCCGGGTGGCTTGGCACCTGCCGCTACGGCACTTCTTGAATTTCGTTGGCGCGCAGGACGGCGGCCACGCCTGTGCGGGTGTCCAGTTCAGTGGATGGAGCGCTATTCCTACCGCGACCCATTGACCCCGCGCGCCTGTTTTTTCTGTTAGGAACAACAGGGCATCCACTTGGTGTTTGCTTAGTCCGAATTTTCTTGAGCCTGATCCATTAAGATATTCTATTTTCCTAAGCTGCGAATTGCTAAGATGGCTGAGATCTTTGTAACGTATCCGCTCCATGAAGCCCACATTCCAAGCGACTACCTGAAACCCGATGCTGCGCTCCCGATTTCTTTCTGAAGCCGGTCCGCCATGATGCGTCCCGACAGCAAAGTCGAAAAGGTTTACCTCTACCCCAAGCCTGTGGATTTTCGAAAATCCATCGACGGCCTCACCGCCCTAGTCGAGCTGGACATCAAAGTCGCCGTGTTCGACCCCGTACTTTTCGTCTTCCTCAATAAAGCCCGTAACCGCATCAAGGTGTTGTACTGGGAGCGCAACGGCTTCTGCCTTTGGCTCAAGCGCCTCGAAGCCGAACGTTTCAAAACTTCCCCCGACGCCACCGACGAAGCCATCGTCCTGACCGTCCAGGAACTTAACTGGTTACTCGACGGCTTCGACCTCTGGCGCAACCCTCCACATCAGGTTCTGACACCCCGTTTCGTTGCCTGACCCGGTATAATCCGGGGCATGATTTCCTTGCCCGCCAACCTTCCAGACGATCCCGTACTACTCAAGCAGATGCTGCTTGAGGCCTACGAAGCACGCTTGCGCGAGCAGGAAGTCAACGAAGCCTATGCCACCCACATCGTCGACCTGAAAGAACAGATCAAGCTGCTGCGTGATCGCCTGTTCAACCGCAAATCCGAGCAGACGGTCGATCCCAATACACCGCAACTGGCAATGTTCAACGAGCCGGAAAGCGAGCCGTTGCTGGCCGTGGTTGAGGATGCGGACGAAGAAGTCGTTGCCCCAGTCAAACGTCGTGGCAAGCGCACACCGTTGTCGGCTGAACTGCCACGTGTCGAAGTCATCCACGACTTGCCCGAGCACGAGCTGACCTGTGCCTGCGGTTGCCGCAAGCATGTGGTTGGCGAGGAAACCAGCGAGCAGCTCGATATCGTGCCGATGCAGATCCGTGTGCTCAAACATGTGCGCAAGGTCTACGGCTGCCGTGGGTGTGAAAGCGCGCCATTCACAGCCGACAAGCCAGCCCAGTTGATCGAAAAGAGCATGGCCAGCCCCAGCGTACTGGCCATGCTGCTGACCACCAAGTATGTCGATGGTCTGCTGCTACACCGTTTTGAAAGCGTACTGTCCCGGCATGGCATCGAAATCCCCCGGAAAACCTTGGCCCGCTGGGTAATCCAGTGCAGCGAACACTTCCAGCCGCTGCTGAACCTGATGCGTGAGCGGTTGTTGGAAAACCCAGTGATTCACTGCGATGAAACGCGGGTGCAGGTGCTCAAGGAACCGGATCGCGACCCGACCAGCCAGTCCTGGATGTGGGTGCAGGCCAGCGGCCCACCTGATCGACAAGTCGTGTTGTTCGACTACACCACCAGCCGTGCGCAGGAGGTACCGTTGCGCCTGCTGGAGGGCTATCGCGGTTATGTCATGACCGATGATTACGCCGGTTACAACGCGTTGGCATTACAGCCCGGTGTCGAACGGTTGGCGTGCATGGTTCATGCACGCCGCAAGTTTGTCGAGGCGCAGCAGGTGCAGCCCAAAGGCAAGACGGGACGTGCCGATGTGGCGCTGGCGATGATCAACAAGCTGTATGGCATCGAGCGTGAACTCAAGGATGTCAGCGATGACCAGCGGTTCATCGGTCGCCAGGAAAGAAGCCTGCCGATCCTCGGCCAGTTGAAAAGCTGGCTGGACAAGACGCAGTCCCAAGTCACACCGCAAAGCGTGCTGGGTAAGGCGGTGCATTACCTGGCGAGCAACTGGAACCGGCTGGAACGCTATGTCGAGGCCGGCCATTTGCCGATCGACAATAACCTGGCAGAGCGTGCGATAAAGCCGTTTGTCATCGGGCGCAAGGCCTGGTTGTTCAGCGACACGCCCAAGGGTGCTACGGCCAGTGCACAGATCTACAGCCTGGTCGAGACCGCGAAGGCCAACGGCCAAGAGCCCTATACGTGGCTGCGCCACGTACTGGAGCGGTTGACGCATGCCTCGTCGGTAGAGGACTACGAAGCGCTGCTGCCGTGGAACTGCTCACCGGAAATGCAACGGTAAATCGAAGCTCCATCTGGCGGTAGGTGGGGGTCATGGATCGCACTCGATCTACCGGCTGATCATCATCGTAGGTAAGCAGATAAAACAACACCGGCGCGAGGCCGGTGCAATTCCAATCACTTTTACAGAAAATGCCAGTGCGAGTTCTGCTATCGGGGCCAAGCAAAATATCTGAATACCAAGTTATGGATATATGCCGAGCCGCTCAAGCTCAGAGAAAAAATATTCCATGCCTTTCCGTATGCTATCTGTATCTTTTCTTATTACAACATCGTTACTTGTCGACATATTTAAAATAAAAGTATAAATATTACGCTCTCTTTCACCATCCACCTTAAAGATGAAAAAACCCTTACTTTTCATCGCCACCAACTCTAGTATTTGAATAAACTCCTCTAGCCCGACGCTATTCATGCTTGGCGAACCGAAACGAGCCGCATACTTTTCAGAAAGCTCATTGAAAGACATTAATCCAGTCCTCTTAATGCTTTTGAAATGTCTTGGACATTAGTTAGCTTTCCCGTCGCAACCTTATCCACAATATTCCAGATAATTTGTTTTGGCGGACCATCCACGCCGTTTTTTATAATCAACTGCTCAACCACCTCAACAGCAGTCCGCTTGTTCCCATTATCAAACAGATGCCCGCCTGCAATATCCCTGATCAATGAGCCAGCCTTATTATAAAAACCATCATAATTAGCGGCATTTGCAATAGCCGTATCTACTTCTCTGAATGAAGCCGAACCGCCAAACTTTGAATTTATAGCAGTGATATCGTCTGCACTTAAGCCGACCTTGAAACCACCAAGACCTGTTCCACCAGTTACTTTTGCTCCATCCTTGCTTTTGGATGCCACATCATCTGCGCGTTTTATAGCATGTTTGGAGCCTTCCTTGGCTGTCTTTTCAGCGGCTTCCTTAGCGGCTCGATCTGCCATCTGCTTGGCAGCCTTGGTCGAAGCTTCCGCGGCTGCCTTAGCGCTATACCGACCGACTTTGCCTGCTGTGCCGAGATAGCCCACGAAAGGGATCGCCGAAAGCAACGATAAGGCCGCTCCAGCATAGTCTCCACGTGCAAGGCTGATGCCGGCGTTGGCTACGTCGGCGAACTCGCCAAACACCGGGATCAGACCCACAACGTCCAATCCTAGCTGAAGGCCATCCAGTATTTCATCGCCTGTAATACCTTCTGCCGGTGTTTCGCTTTCTACCTCCGGGTTGGAGTAATCCGCAGCATCACCGGTCGCCGGCGTTTCACCGTTGACGCGTCCCAAAGTGTTGCCATTCGGCGTGGTGATCGCGCCGCTGTTCTTCGATGATGGATAGAGTTGAGTGTAGGACGGTATGTCCTCCAAGTCAGCCAGTTCCCTGCGGAACGCTTCCTGGCGCAACCCCTCGTACTCGGCTTCATTCAACTCAAGGGGCTTGCCCCATTCGTCCAGGCCATCGGCAAAGTCGACAAGCACGTTGCCGGTGCCATCGGTCTGCACGAATATCCTGTCCGGGCCGCCAGGCACCTTGCGTAACGGCACTTCATGAACCTGCACCACAAGCGTGTCCAGTTGAACGGGCTGCTCGCTCATGGCATCAACTTCCATTCATCCAGAACAGGTCCCCATGGCGAACCAGGTGACGGCCTTCCGCACGCACAGAACTGCTGTGCTCCAACGGGTGGCATTTGCCCTCGACGGTACCGCTCTTGACGCCTTTGGCTTGGCCGGCGGCGTCACCGACGGTCTTGGGTGTGAAGCTGCGCTTGTAGACGACTACCGGATGGCCATTAGCGCGCACGCTTTTCGCCACACCGGTGCTGGTATCCAGCTCTGCCGTGACCGGATAGGGCACGGGTGGCATGCTGCTGCCCATCGGCGTTTTGCAAACATCGGGCGCGATGCTGATGACCGTCCATTTCGTCTGTTGCCGAGCCATTACGTTATCGGCCATATCAAGCGTGCTCCCTGCTGCGGAGCGGGGCGCGACGAATGATGGGAGCGTCGGGATTGGTTTCGAAACGCGCTTCGAGCACGCGAATATCAAGCGAATTGGGCAGGCTGATGCGGTGCGTCATCGACAGGGTCATGGCATCGGTGTCGATGCGCAATGTATCGGTGAGCATCGGCAGCGGCAGCATCACGCCGTTGGCCATGCGCATGAGCACGAACGGCCGGTGGCCTGGAAGCTGGACTTCACATTGCCCATCTTGGCTCAGGGATGGATCAGTCAGGTTGAACAGCGCAATGTGTGCATCTGGTGTAGGAAAAGCAGTCTGCTGGTCAACCGGGGCTCCATTCCAATAACCAAAATCAAAGTCCTGCGGCAGACCTGGCCACTGGTTGTCCTCCCAGCTTTCGTCATAAGTGCCCGCCAGCGCCAGGCGCGGTGCCCAAGCTCGGCCAACGATGCTGAAGCCGGCCGGTCTGCAGCCATAGGAGGCCGCCACCTCCGCCATAGCAGGGGCATTGAGTGGGCCATCTGGATGTCGCGAGCGCAGCAAGCGCTCGATGGGCTCGTGCAGATGCTCGATCTGAGGCGCAGGCAGGCAAGCGAGCTTTTCGCCGCTCTGCTGGTAGTGCAGTTTTTCATGGCGGTGCTCCAACCAGCCACAGCCCAGTGGATTACTGAAGCAGACTTCGTTGAGGAGGAACTCGGGAGCGTCAGGGTGATGCCCATATTCGGGATTGGCGAACTGGCTGGCGCCTCCGAAAGCATGTTCCCAGCGCAGAGGAGCACGTGTGGCCGGCTCAGGGTCGGTGAGATACCAGCCGAAGAAGTTGCGATGAAACGCTCGTGGGCCGGTGAAGCGAAGGGCCTTGTCCAGCAGCAGTAGCGGCGTGCGCTGTTCACGGGCGCGGCGCCGGGCTTCCTGCACCTGGGCCTGGTGCGCGTACAGTTCATCGGCGGTCAGGCAAACACCGGGTGCTCGCTTGGGCGGCGGCGGATCAACAATCTCCAGCCTTGGACGGGTGGAGGTGATCCGCAGGCCGGCTTCCCAGGAGCGTGCGGGTTGCCCGGCAGGTGCATGGGCATGGCCGACAACAATGACATCGCAGCGTGGCTTGAATGGAGCGAGGTCGCTTTCTTCGAGTAGGGAGCCGTTACCGGGCTCACCAAAGTAGGTATCGGCCATACACAGCGGCAGTGGGTCTTTATCGATGACGACGGCTCGACACTGGCCGGGACGGTCCCGGATCGGTTCGAGCCGGTAGCCAACCTTCATGGCGATGACAGGATGTTCCTGGCCGTCGGGCGCGACAGCACTGAAGCACATGACGTCAAATGGCGTCAGGTTGCGAAATTCCATCTTGGGTTACCCCTTCAGTTGAGATCGACATCCTTGCCGCTGATTTGCACAGGCCCTGTGGCACTGAAGTCAAAGTTGCTGCCGTTGATCAGCACGGTGCCGTCGGCCTTCATCACCAGCGTGGATTTGCCCACCGTGATGCTCAGTTCATCGCCGGCCGTGATGCTGAACCGGTTGCCGACTATCACCGACTTGTGAATGCCCACCTGCTCGCTTTGGCTGAGCCCGACGGTGGTATTCATTGCCGCGCCGACGCTGGTCTGGTACCCGGCCCCAATGGTCAGGGCCTTGGCCAGCGTGATGGTTTCCGTCTTGTTGGCGCCGATACTGATGGACTCGTTGTGGTCGACCCGTTCGCTGCGGTCATTGCCGACGAAGGTGGTCTCGTTATGCTTGACGACGTTGTTCTGGTCTTTCTCGGCGTGGATGAACACCTCTTGCCGCCCCAGCTCATCCTCAAACCGCAGCTCGTTGAACCCATCCCCCTTGTGGGTCTGGCTTTTGATGGTCATGCGGGTCTTGTGGTCGGGCAGGTCGTAGGGCGGCAGCTGGTTGCCGCAGTAGGTTCGCCCGGTGATCATCGGTTGGTCGGGGTCGCCGTTGACGTACTGGATGATCACGTCCTGGCCGATGCGCGGGATGGCCATCGCGCCCCAACTGCCGCCGGCCCAGCCTTGCGACACGCGTACCCAGCAGGAACTGAACTCATTGTTCAGGCTTTCGCGGTCCCAGGGAAAGCTGACTTTCACCCGGCCCCACTCATCGCAATAGATCTCTTCTCCCTTCGGGCCGACCACGGTAGCCATGTGTGGGCCGTCAACGCGTGGTTTTGGCAGTGGGGTAGGGCGCCATTCAGTGCGACCGGGGATCAGCACTGCGGTCTGTTCGTAGCGCGTGCTTACATCGGAGCCGGTAGCTTCTTCCTGCAGGCTGGTGAACTGGCTCCCTTTATGGGTAACGGTGTTCACCCGCCAATGCGCATTGAGGTCGTCTCGGGGGTGTCCGGTCAGCGTGAAGCTCAGCCCTGGTTGTAGGCGAACATCGTCACCCTCAACTTCGGCGACTCGCACATCGTGGCGCAGCGCGGTGATGCGGTTTTCAGTGAACGGCTTGCCCACGGCATCGCGTTTATAGCGGCCGGGGTAATCGAAATATTCGTATTCTTTGGACTGATGTTCCAAGAAAGGCCCGGCGGCTCTGTGCTCTTGGCGATAGGCTGGGTTGGTGAAGGTGTAGTCGCGTTGCACCTGGCGTGCAGTGCGCACCTGCTCGCTGTAGTTCAAGCGGCGCAAACAAGGCTTTGGCTGGTCGCCGCCACTGTTTGACTGGTACAGGACGGTGTTGGGATCTACCGGCTGATCATCATCGTAGAAACCCTCGTCCTCATCCTCGGCCTTGATGGCCCCATGGCTGATCAGCCCGAATGATTGCAGCCGATCGGTGATGATCAGCTTGTGCAGCTTTTTACTATATGCAAAGCGGTAGACGAAACCTTCTTCAGCAGCCAGGCGCGCGATGAACGCCAGGTCCGTCTCGCCGGCCTGTACGCAGAACTCGCGGACCTGATGGTCCATGCTGGCGCGCAGTTCGTACTGGTCGATGTCTTGTCGCTTGAGCATCAGCTCAAGAATCTGCGGCACGGTCTTCTGCTGGAAGATGCGCCAGTTCGAGCGCAGGCCGGCACGGGCCAGCTGTGGCTCGACCAGCGCGTGGTAGTAGGTGCGGTAGAAGCCACTTTCCGCCTGGCTGAAACGACTGACCAGACCGTGCACGTAGCGCACTGGGCGTTCGCCATCCCAGATGGTGAACAGCACGGGCTTGTCGAGCAGATGACCGAAGTCGATATCATTTTCGAAGCTGATCAGTGTCAGCTCCAATTCGAAGGGCATGCTGATCCCCTCACGGAGTTCGAACGACACCACTTCGAATTCAGCTTGGCCAACCAGGGGTTGGAAGCTGTAACGCAAGTCAGATTGGCTAGGCATGAGAAGTCCTTGTCCGCCGTCTGAGGTGACACAAAGTCCGGGCAGGTAACCCCGCCCGGAGCATTCGCAACTGTCAGGCGGCTGGTGCGCGCCAGTCATCCGAGCCAGCGGTACCGGCTACACCGTGTTCCCACATGATCTTCCTGTAGGCCAGTGCCACCTCGATCAGCTGCGTATAGTTTTCGTTCTCCTTGTCTTGAGCGTGGGGCAGGACGGTATTGATGCTAACGATGGTTGCATCCTCAAGCTTTGTCGTGAAAAAGTGCTCTTGTTTGCCTTCCGTCGAGGTGCGGTACCAATTGACTTCGACGGTCGGCAGCATTTCGCCGGTGGCCAGCGCTTGATACATCAGCGGCGTGGCTTTGTTGAGCGAACTGGTGAACTTGAACGGCTTGTGTACGCGCTGACCGCTGGGTTGGCCGCTTTGTGGATCCGTGGGCGTAGTGACCTCATGATTGATTTCCTGCACGAGGATTTCATCCTCATGGCCTTGTTGGTAAACATTACCAACGGAGTCGGCGGTGAATGCGCCAGCGGTAATGTTGCCTTGAGTTTGGCCAATGATCTTGATGTAAGCGGGTGTTGGCATGGCAGTCTCTCCTGCGTCCATGTGGATAAATCACGCGCACTCGGGGTGGCGTGGCCATCGGGAACGATGGGCTTGTCAACGAAGCAAATGCCTCGTCAATTCGTTGAATTCAATTGCATCGGTTGCCGGCTGTTTACTGCTGCAAAATGCCGTTGAGCGACTCCAGCACTTCGGTGGTAATCAGGTGCAGGCGGTAGCTGTAGATGCCGTAGGCCACCGCCAGGGCAATGGCGGAAATCACCAGCGGGCTCCACCACGGCCATTGCCGGTTCATGCGGAAATTGCGTGGGGCGACGTTGGTGTAGGGATCGCCGACCGATTCCGGCACTGGGCCGCGCAGTTCGCGGATGATCCCGTGAAGTTGGTGAATAAGCCCATTCAGTGACTCTTCGCCTTTCGGCGCGATGGCGTACTTGCCCTTCAGGCCCAGGCATAACGCGAAGTACATGAACTCCAGCACGTCCTGGTAACGCTTGGGCTCCTGCATCAGGCGCGAGAGCACCGTGAAGATCTTCTCCCCACCCCAGGTTTCGTCGTGGAAGATGCTGAGCAGCGGTACCTGGCTCCAGCAGCTGGCCTTGCCCCAGGGCCTGTCCATGACTGCTTCATCGATGAACAGACACAGGCCGTAGGAATAGGCCAGCAACTGAGTGGGTTCGTAACCGTGCTGGCGTATCTCCTCGCGAATGATGTCGATCTGGTTGCGTACCTGTTGGTGCACGTCCTTGATGTTGGGCAACGCGTCCAGGGTACGTAGGCGCATCACCAGGCCGAACAAAGGGGCTGCAGCATCCAGCATCAGGTTTGCAAAGCCGCCTCGCAGCTGGAAGTCTGGGTCGGCCGCATACCCTAGAAATTCGTTCTTTCCATTGCTGGCATTCTCATTGGCTTCCTCGTTTCTCCTCCCACTTTCTTCTGACTCAGAATGAGTGCGTGCTTGCGCTTCCTGAGCCTTGCTCTTGGCTCGTCGAATCGACGCCACGATGTTTTGACTGATATCGTCCTCATTGGCGTGGCCCTCTATCATTTTTGTTCCCCTCTAATTGCCCAGAACTGCAGCTCAAGCCCAGGGAACTCACCCGCAACATGGATACCGAAGCCATTGGAGGTCTTCATGCCTGCCCAGGTCGGGTCACGACGGTCCAGCTCGAAGTAGATGAAGCCTGCATGGAAAGGCAGGTCCCGCGGCGCCACAGGCAGCGGCACCAGCGGAATACCTGGCAGTTGCAGCGGCACGGCCTCGTTCAACGATTCCAGCGCAACGATCTTGCCCTTCTGCACGAACATCTGGCGCAACGTTTGCGGTGGCAGATTGGCGCGCACGGCCAGGATGAAATCGGCTTGGTCGATCAGGCGACGGTCTTCCAGTGTGGTCGTCATCACCCCGTACTCCAGCGTCTCCAGTGGCAGCGAAACGGCGCGGGGTTGCAGGACCGTGCTCAGTGCCCGGCGCAGGGTGTCTTCCAACGGCTTGAACGACGTGCGCAACGCCGTGTGGTGATAGGCAGGGTATTCCTGCGCCAGCCGGCTTTCGTCGGTAAACGTCACGAACTCGCCACAGGCTTGACTCATGCACAGATAAAGCTGCTCGGGGTGCGTTTGCCCCTGCCTGGCCAGGTGCTGGAAGCACGGCCACCAGCGGTTCATGGCCTGCAGCAGGTTGAAGTCGCGGATGTCGGCGATGCCGGATTGTCCTGAGGCGCCAATCCGGGCGGCGAGGTTGCGCGCCCGCTCGCGCAGGGAGTTGGTGATCTCCTCCAGAAAGCGTTGCAGCGCCGGCACGGCACGCACTGAAACACTGGTGGGATAAAACCCTTCATCCAGCTGCAAGCTGCCATCGGGGCGGCGCTCCAATATGCGTGCCATGGCCAGCCGTGTGTAAGCGCTGCTATCGTCAGCCTTGCGTTTGAGCTGCAGGTTTGGCACTGCCAAGTCAACCTGCACCAGGTCGCCGTCGGCGCTGTGAGTGTCCTTGATTTCCTCTGCGTGTGCGCGGTAACGGAAGTTGGCGGCATTGTCGGGCCAGCTCACCTCGCGGCCACCTTCGGTACGCAGCGGCAGGCACAGGAAAATCTCGCTGTCTTTGGCGCCGTCGTCCTCGATTTCCAGCGGTGGAGGGGGCGGCAGGTCAGCAGGAATATCAAACACCGTGCCGTCCGGCATGATGCCCCGCGCACGGGTGATGGCGATCTTGCCCAGGCTCAGGTACTCGTCATTCAACTGCAGTTCGCTGAAACCGTAAAAGGCGGCATTCAGGCTACCGAGGCGTTGGTGCAGGGCCGCTTCGCTGGCTCTGGCTGCTTGTTGGAAATGCTGCGGTTTGACGAACAGGCCTTCAGGCCACAAAACGGGATTACGTGAACTCATGAGCGCTCCGTGTCAGCGTGAGTAAGTGAGAAGGACTGGGTTGCCATCAGTCTTCTTCCTTGAGCAGGACCTGCGTGTCGTTGAGCAACACCGACAGGATGATCTGGTGGCCGCGAGGTGGTATGCGCAGCACCTGGCTCCAGGTGGCGTTTTCCTGGGTGCGGTAGTCGGCGATCACCGCAACGAAGCGCGTTTCGGGCTCGAGGGGCGCAAAGGGGATGAACTTGAACTGGCCAGGTCGCAGCAGGTAGTCGTCATCGCGGATGTAGGTGCTGCGCAGCGCCTTCGCCGGGTCCTTGTCCAGCAGTGCGTAGACGCTGTTGCGCAGCAGGGAGTCGTCGCGCAGCTGCAGGATCTTGATGGCCATGGGCGTAGCGACAGGCTCGCTGGCTACAGTGGTGGTATGGGGTAGGGTCAACACCACGGTCGGGTCTTCGTAGCGGCCGGGCGTACTTTCCTCCATGGGCGAACGCGCCAGCTCAGTGTCCTCGTCCACTGGCATTGCGACGGGCGACATTGCCGGGAACTGTTCCTGGAGGTATTCGAGCAGCGTCCCGACTTTCTCGGTCAAAGCGTAAGGGTCGCCAGCGCTTAAGCTGACGGCGTAGGGACTGGGTTCCAGAACGCCAGGCTGCTCAACTGGCACTTCGACGCTGTGAGGGTTGCCGTTGAGCGTCGGGCTGGCGTTGATGCTGAACGCGACTTGGGTGGGATGCTCTTTGATCGCCCCGACGGGCACCGAGGGATCCTTGATCACTTGGCCGATTTTGCTCAGAGCAGTGCAGCCCGAGAGTCCGATCAGTGCCGTCAGTAGAACGACCACGAATGAATGACGCATCATGGGCGTTCTCCTGCAATCAGCTGTTCCAGCGGGTCTTCCTGGGCAGGTCCTGTCACTGTGTTCAGTGCCGCCAAGGGATCGTTGCCGATACCTGGCGCGAAGGCCGAGCAGATGTCTGCGACAACCTGCGTGGCGCCTGAAGTCGGTTGCCGGGCGTTGGCTGGAACCTCTACTAGCCAGTGATCAAGGGTTCGCTGTTCAGGACTGAACAGGTCCTCCAGAGAGCGTGCATCGGCCTGCGCAAGTTGAACCTGTAGTCGATAGGCGCCAACGCGCAGTTGGTCACCCTCCAGCAGTCGCCTGGGGGCGAGCGCTCCCAAGCTGTCGTGGCTGTCGTTCAGGTAGGTCCGCTGACAGCGGTCAATGACGCAGAAGCTGCCCTCGATCCAGCGAATCTCGCAGTGAATCGGTGCAACGGTCTGCTCCCGATCGTTGATCCGCCAAGTGGCGCTGGCGCTGCCGATGGTGCCGCCTGTGCAATCGAACTGGTGTCGGCCAGTGACGTTGTGTTGCAACTGATCAAGGTTGGTGATGCTCAAGGTCAATGTGCTCATGAGCGCCCCCGGAATCGCACGACAGGGCTGATCTGGCCGTGGCGATCATCGACAAAGCTGGTCCAGCCCAAGTAGGCGCCTTTGGTAGGGTGCAGGCAGAAGGGCGACAATGCGTTCTGCTTCAGGCGCAGTTCCAGGTCGTAGGCCAGACCATCACGCAGTAGGAAGTCGATCAGAGCACGCAAGCGATTGAAGTTGATGCCGCTGGGCAACAGGTCACGCAACTGTTCCTGATCAAGCTCGCTGATCACGATGGTGAACTTGCTGCTGCGGGTTCGCGTGCGGCTGCCGACCATGAACGAGCTGCCCAGTTCGCCGTTGCTGCGGCCAAGGCTCACCCGTTGCGTGACCATGGTAGGGACGGAGCGTGTTTCGAACTCGCGGATGTGCACCTGCTTCAAGTCGAAACAGTGGGCAATGATGCCGGCGACCGTGCCCGGTGCACGGCTGCGGCTGGCGATGACCCCAGCGAAACTGAGCAACCGGCTCCAGGGCAGCGGGGTGTCGCCGCGCAGCTGTTTGTCGTTCAAGCCGAGCAGGGCAAAGATGTACTGCGAGAAGCCATCGGTCGCGCCCGGCTGGAAGCGGATGTAATAGCGGTACTTGCGCCAGATGCGGTGCAACAGGCTCAGCAGGTAGTGGTTGAAGAAGTCGAAGAAGGCTGGCCGCACACCGATGCCGTGGGCATGCTCGTACGACACTTCTTCCAGGTAATAGGTTGGCAAGGGCGAGTCTGTGCCGTGCAGCCCCATGAACGTGGTGCACACGCGGTAGCGGTCTTCTGCTCCAGGCATGCGTTCGGCCTTGTACACGTCGGACACGGGAAAGGTCAGCCGCGGGTCGCTGGCAAGCCGCACGCGCCGGCGTACGGTGGGGGCTGGCCAACGCGGTTCCAGGTCATCCCCGTGCAAGCCGTGCAGGCGTTCCAGCAACTGGAAGAAGTTGTACTGGTGCGCCTCGGCGAGCAGCTTGTCGGCTAGATCAGCGGTTGTTTGCCGGTCTGGATGGGCCATGTGTAGTGCTCGTTATTGGTGGTGTTGATCACTTCCAGTTGGTGGAAGGAGTTGATGCTGGCGTACAGGGCAAAAAAGTGTGCGAGCACGCAACCGAACAGGTACAGGTCGCCTTCGCAGAGGAATGCGCTTTGATCCAGCTTCAGCCGTGTGCGCAAGCCGCGAATGGGCTGGCCCTTGATCAGCCAATCCAGGGGTTCTGTTTGAACATCGCGGATGCCATCGAGGCGTTTGCGGGTGGTGCGGGTTTGCTGAATGTCATGCAGGGCAGCGAAGTCATAGGCGTTGATGACCGCTTTCAGCGGCTCGGCCGAGAGCAGCGACAGGTAGTTGAGCGACATGTTGGAAATCAGGGCCCACTGCAACTGGCCGTCCAGTACCGGCCGGTAGGGGCGGGTGGGAGGACAGAGGTTGGTGTAGGTGGCCAAGGGCGGCGTGACCTCGGAAGTCACATTGATGTCGTCGACGGTTAACGCCAGCGGCAGGTCGCGGTTAGTACAGGTCAGGTCGATGGACGCAGTTTCCAGCTCGCCGATGTAGGCATTGGCGTCGGCACGTACAAATGCGATGCGGTGCGTGACGCTATCGCCCCGCAATGAGTCTTCGATGCTGTAGCGGTAGTACAGCGCGGTGCGACCTTGCACATGCTCGATTTCATGGGCGAACGACTCGAACGGGCGGAAGGTTCGCAGGTGCTGGCCGGTGCTGCCGTCGGTCGTGGAGCGGGTGCTGATGACCTGATCGACACTGAAGATTTCATAGGCGTGCGGCTGCTCGCCTCGGGGTATAAGCTCGACCTGGGCGTGCCGGCTGGACAGGTCGATAGGCTCTGCGCTGTGGCTGAACAGGTTTACCGCAGGGGTGCAGAACAGGCTGAAGTCGGTGCTGCCGACACGCAGTGAATCAGGTAACTGGCGGGTGAAGTGAAATTCGAGGACGACCTGCTGAGTCGCCTGGTCGGGCCAGACCTTCTCCAGCCCGGTTACGTTGAAGAAGTGGAAACGCTCGGGAAATATGAAGTACTCCTGCAGAATCCGGTAGCCGTCGAAGACGTTCTGTGGGTAAGGCAGCAGCGCTTCGTCTGGATTGAAGCCGGGGAAGACGATGCTGTCGGCCGGCAGCCGGCGGACCTCGCCATTGACTGTCACTGCTACATGCTTGAGGTATTGAGCGATCCACAGGTACAGCGTGCGGGCAGTCTGGATATCACCGCTCAGATGAAACTCAAGGCTCGCGCAGTCCAGGGTGTTCAATGGGCGCTCGACCAAGGTTCGCAAGTCGAGCCGAACCACCGAACTGTCCAGTGTCTGGGTTGCACCCACCGCGTCGATCTCGAATGGATGGATGTCCACCGCCGTGCAGGTGCGAAACTCGCAGGGCACTCCGTCCACGGGTTTGGAAAAGAGCCGTGAACCCCGTGGGATACGATGCGACTGGCTGAGGGACTGCTTGCGCGGCGTAAACTGAATGATCGTGGCGCTTGGCAGAGGCCGCAGGTAATTGGGCCAGAGTAGCTGCAGCATCGGGTGCGTCAGCTCCGGCAGATCGTCTTCCAGCTTGAGCCGCAGCTTGGCCGTGAGGAACGCAAAGGCTTCCATCAGGCGTTCGACATCCGGGTCGCTGCCACCCTTGCCGAGCAGCCGGGCAAGCTGTGGGTTGTCCTGCGCGAAGTCGTTCCCCAATTCATGCAGGTAACGCAACTCTTCGCTGAATCGATCCTTGAGTGACATGGTTCACCTTACGCGGGTGTGGCGGGTGTGGCCGTTGACCAGCAGCTCCAGCTGCAGCTGCTCCGTGTGGTTGTTGACCTGCACGAGGCAGTCCAGCCTGAAATGCAGTTCCAGCGGGGCATGACAATCGGGCATGGCCTTGAGCGTTCGCACGTGCACACGCGGCTCAAAGCGCTGAAGGGTGCGGCGGATGTCTGCGCCCACTTGCTTCAGGAGGTCGCCACTGCTGACGTCGTGCCCGTTGAAGTCACGCAGGCCCAGCTCAGGGCTGCTTTGTGAGCAACCCTGGCGAGCGTTGAGCAACGTTTCCAGGTGGCACTTGATGGCGGCGAACTTCTGGGAAGCGTTCTCCTGCAGGGAGGGTTCGCGGCTAACTGACTGATCCACCTTCAAACGACTGAAAAGACCACTCATTGCGTGTCGAGCCGCCCGACCAGGGAGATCTCGAAGTTGGCACCCATGTATTTGAAGTGTGGGCGCACGGCGAGCGAGACCTGGTACCAGCCCGGGTCACCGGCGACATCCGAGACTTCAACCCTGGCTGCACGCAGCGGGCGGCGGCTGCGCACATCGGCGGAAGGGTTTTCCTGGTCGGCGACGTATTGCTTGATCCATTTGTTGAGCTCGGATTCAAGGTCCCGCCGTTCCTTCCAGCTGCCGATCTGTTCGCGCTGCAGCACCTTGATGTAATGGGCAAGCCGGTTGACGATGAACAGGTAGGGCAACTGGGTGCCAAGCTTGTAGTTGGTCTGGGCCTGCAAGCCCTCAGCGGTTTTCGGAAAGTGCTTGGGTTTCTGCACCGAGTTGGCGGAGAAGAACGCCGCGTTATCGCTGTCTTTGCGCATGGTCAGGGCGATGAAGCCTTCTTCAGCCAGCTCGAATTCCTTGCGATCGGAGATCAGCACTTCGGTCGGGATCTTGGCCTGCAACTGGCCCAGGGATTCGTACAAATGAACCGGCAGGTCTTCGACGGCGCCACCCGACTGTGGGCCGATGATATTCGGGCACCAGCGGTAGCGGGCAAAGCTGTCGTTGATACAACTGGCCAGCAGGAACGCGGAACTGCCCCAGAGATAGTTATCATGCCGGCCGTCGATGTTCTCGTCGTAGTTGAAGCTGCTGATCGGCTGGTCCTGATGGTGGTAGACGGAGCGAAGCATGAACCGCGGCCCGGTCAGGGCCACGTGACGAGCGTCCTCGCTTTCACGGAAAGCCCGCCACTTGGCATGCCGAGGCCCTGCAAAAATATCTTTGATTTCCTTGAGATTGGGCAGCTCTTCGAAACTGCTCAAGTTAAAGAATTCGGGGGACGGCGCTGCGAGAAAGGGCGCATGTGACATGGCGCCCACCGAGGCCATGTAGCTCAGCAGTTTGATGTCCGGTGAGGACGGGCCGAAGTTATAGTCACTCACCATGGCCGCAACCGGTTCGCCACCGAATTGCCCGTAACCGGCGGTGTAAACGTGTTTGTACATGCCACTGGATGTGATATCAGCCGCATGTTCGAAGTCATCGAGCAAATCGGCTTTGCTGACATGCAACACTTCGAGCTTGATGTTTTCGCGGAAGTCCGTGCGGTCGACCAGAAGTTTCAGGCCGCGCCATGAAGACTCAAGCTGCTGGAACGCGGGCTGATGCACGATGGCGTCCATCTGCTTGCTGAGCACCCGGTCCAGTTCCGCAATCATCTGGTCGACGCGGTGCTTATTGATAAGTTGCTCTGGGTCATGGTTTTTGAGGATGTCGGCAATAAAGGCAGATACACCCTGCCGGGCGACCTGATAGCCCTCTTGCGCAGGCACCAGTTTGGTTTGCGCCATGATCTGGTCGAGCAGCGTGGTAGGGCTCAATGTTTCTGCAGGGGTATCAACGGCGACAGTAGTGCTGTTGTGCTTTGGCATGGGTTCGCTCCGTTGTCTCAGTCTTCTTTTGGCGCCTCAAGCACCAGGTCCAGTTCTTTGGCGAGCTGCTTGCGGGTTTGCTCATTGCTCAACAGGTGTTGCAGTTGCTTGCGGAATGTCGGCACGTTGCCCAGCGGGCCCTTCAGGGCGACCAGCGCCTCGCGCAGCTCCAATAGCTTGTTCAGTTCGGGTACCTGTCGAGCGATCTGGTCCGGCCCGAAGTCATGGATGGACTTGAACTGCAGGCTGACCGCCAGCTCGGCGTCGGGGGCGGTGCTGAGCAGGGAGGGCACTGACATATCCAGGCGCACATCGGCGTCGCTCAGGACGTTGTTGAAGCTGTGTTTATCAATGCGCATGACCGCGCGGTCTTCTAGCGCCCGGCTGTCATCCAAGCCGAAATCGCCCAGTACGAGCATCTTGTGGGGCAGCTCTACTTCGGCCTGTTCGTCACCGGTGGCAGGAACATACTTGATGTTTATGCGCTCTTTAGGCGCTACAGAGCCTTTATTTTTTGACATTGGCGTTTAACTCGCTGGTTGTTTTTGATCGTTTTTCGCAAGGTCCGTATTGTTACGCGTTTAATCGCGATACTTATTTTGTAGGAAATTTCCCAAGTTTCAATGGTTGGCTCTTGTATAGTTGTTGGTGGCTTATAAAAACCATGCAATAAATAATGTCTCTTGGTCGAGCAGGAAAATGTAAGCGAATATTTGTTTGTATGCAGTTGGTTCTATGTACTAGGCTCGTGGTGATTTTATTTGGGTTGGCTGTGTGTGAGTGCGTTTATTGGTGCGTGCTTGTAGGAAAAGTGTGCGCGGCCATGTAGGGCATTTGTACTGTTTGTAGAGAGTGAACTTGGAATGATAATTCGCTGTGCATATGTCGCCGGTCTTTCGTTTGTGTTTTTTCTGCAGCCGGTGCTGGCAAGCCCTATTCAGGACTGCCCCGCGATCGTGTCTAACATCGAGCGGTTGGCCTGTTTCGACCAGGCTGCCGGCACACCTGCGCACAAGGCGAAAAAACAGTGGTCAGCACCGGAGCTGGAGGCAACCAGCGTGTTACGGGTGATGGCAAATGAGGCCACACGTACGGCAGATGACCTGACGTTTCGCATTGGCAGCCAAAGCGAGGGCAGTGAACGCGCACCTGAATGGGTCATTTCGGCCCCCGCCATTGCCTCAGGCGATGACCCTTCCTATCTGGCCATCAGTTGCATACAGAACATCTCCCGCCTGCAGTTGATTGCCAGGCAGCCCATCGGCGCCAGCTGGGTGACTGTGCGGCTGAAGGGGGAAGGCGGGTCTACGAATGCGACGCCCTGGCAGGTGATGGAGAACGGGCAAGTGCTCGACGCGGGGCGAGGTTTGCCGGCGATCGAGCAGATCAAGCAGCTGATAGGGGCGCAGCGCATCGAAGTTGTGAGTGATCTCAACGAAGTCGATGGGCTGATTTTTGATGCGCAAGGCCTGGACCCTTTGATCCGCCAGGTGCGAAGCACATGCCGGTGGTAGCGCAGGTGCCTGCGCAGCACATCACTGGGTTGCTCGCACCGATTGATCCGGCGGTCCCTGCTGGGCTGTTCGATGTGGAGGACGAAACCTACCAGGCCATTGACCAGGAGATGGTCAAGCTGGGCGGGCTGCAGGAAGCCTCGATCGACTGGGTTTACATTGAAGAGGCGTCCCGGCTTTACCTGAGCCAGCAATGCAAGCACCTGCGCATCGTCTCTCACCTCAGTGTTGCGTGGTTGCGCAGTGGCTGCTGGGAGCGCTGGGGCTACACGTTGGCGTTGTTGGCCGGCATGGTCGAACACTACTGGGAACCCGCCCATCCAAAGCCCGGCCCTAAGGGTTTCCTGGGCAAACGCAAGCTGGCGGCCTTGATGCTCAACCGCTTGATCGAAGCGTTGCCGCGCCTTGACCGCTTCACCTATACGCCGGCGCATGCGGCGGCGGCGCAGCAAGCGTTGACGTGCCTGCAACAGCAGCAGGGCGTCGCCCAACTGGACGCGAGCCTGCTGGGCGACCTGCAGCGCTTGCTTGGTAAACACTCGGCGCTTGCCGACGGCGTCGGCGAGCCTGCTGCGCCCAAGGCGCCTGCGGCAAGCATTGATGTTGCGCCGCTGGCCGAAGTCATCGCCACGCCCATGCCGCGTGTGTCGATGGGCAACGAACGAGAGACACGGCGGGCCGTGTTGACCATGGCCGAGCTCATCAATCAACAGGACCCGTACGACCCTACCGGTTATCAGTTACGTCGTTTTGGCTTGTGGGCGCACCTCCAGGCAGCACCCCAAGCGAGGCAGGGCGGCAACCGTACTGAACTGATGGCGGTTCCGGTGGATATAGCAGGGGCCTACGAAGACGCTATCGCCGGCACGGTGATTGACCCGGGGTTGCTGCAGCGGATCGAAAAGAGTGTGGCGGCATGCCCCTTCTGGATTCGCGGCAGTTTTCTGGCCGCGACTACCGCTTCGCGGCTGGCGATGGGCGAGGTCGCTGAGGCGATCCGCGCGACCACCGCGCGGTTCGTACAGCGTATGCCCGCCCTGCAGCAGTTGGGCTTCAGCGACGGCAGGGTATTTGTCGATGACCAATGCCTGGCTTGGCTCAAGGGCGGTCAGGGGCAGGGCGAGCAGGGTGCCCCCACTCATGAGTTCAGCGGCTTGCGCGAGGAGTTGGTCAGCCAACTGGAAAGCGGCGGCGTAGAGCCGGTTCTGCTCCGCTTGCAAGCGCTGCAGGCGGATTTTCGTGCCCCTCGTGATCGCTGCCATACCACCGTGATTGCTGCTGACTTGCTGGCGGCGCGGGGCGTGTCCTGGCTGGCCCAGGACCTGTGCGCCGGTGTGGCCCGCACGATGCAGCAAACCACCGCCGACGCCTGGGAGCCCGAGGTGTTCCAGCGGCTCCAGCAGTACGCCACAGCCCCAGCGTTGGCCAACCAGAACAAGGACCAGGAGCCCTCATGAATCAACTATGGAAGCAACTCAAACGCTGGGGCTTGCCGGTGGCTACGCGCATTGGCCTGGCACTGCCGCTGCTGTTGGCTATTGGCGCTGCGCTGATGTTGGTTGCCATCTGGTGGCTTGGCCCGCACTGGACATGGCGTGAACAACAGCCACTGGCGAGCGTGGCCCATCGCAGTCTGGCGAGCCTGGTGCTCGTGCTGGTGCCCTTGGTGTGCTGGCTGGTCATACTGCGTGCGCGCTTTCGCCGTCTGCAAGCTGAGCAGGCTCTGGCAATGGCTGCCGAGTCGGACCCTGCGCTGCCCTTCGTCCACGCCCAAGAGAAGGCGTTGAACCAGGGCCTTGCACGGTATCTGGACAATGCAGGCGGTCGACGGGGTTTGTATCGGTTGCCGTGGTATCTGGTGCTGGGCGATGAGCATGCCGGGAAAAGCAGCTTCATCGATTGCACCGATCAGAGTTTTTCCCTGACGCGTATCGACAAGGCCCAGGCACGCGGCCGGCAGGCTGAAACGCTTGCTTACCCGGTGGGGTGGTGGATCAGTAATGACGCGGTGATCATCGACCCACCCGGCGCCTTCATCAGTCAGGGCGCGCTGGCAAGCTCACCGAACAGTGAGCCCGCGGTATCTGAAGGCACCCAGGGCAAGTTGTGGAGCCATCTGCTGGGCTGGTTGCTGCGCAATAGAAGCCAGAGAGCGCTCAATGGCTTGTTGCTGGTTGTCGACCTGCCCGGGCTGTTGCATGGGTCACCTGAGCAACGCACGGCATTGGCCCATGTGTTGCGCACACGCTTGCACGAGGTAAGCAGTCAGCTGGGTTCGCGCTTGCCACTGTATGTGGTACTCAGCAAATTCGATCTGCTCGATGGTTTTGATCCTTTCTACAGCAAGCTCTCAGCGGCCAGCCGCGCAAACATGTTGGGGGTCACGTTCAAGCTGGATGCGGTCGAAGCGTTCGACGCCTGGCTGGACGAATACGCTGAACACTACGATCGCTTGATTTGCCAGTTGTTCGAGCAGGTCGTGGACCGTATCGATTCAGTGGGCAGTGCACCCCTGCGCGCTCGGCTGTTTTCCTTGCATGCGCAGTTGATCGGGCTGCGGCCGATATTGCTAGGGTTTCTACGCGAGGCCTTGGCAAGTGACCGTTTCACCACCCCGGCCTTGGTCCGTGGTGTGTATTGGTCATCCGTCACGCAGCAAGGCGAAATGCGTAACGCATTCATCCGAGAAGCGGCTCAGCCCTATAAAACGAAGCTTCCCTTGCGTGAAGGTAAGGCGCCAGGCAAGGCGCTGGTCTACTTCGTCCAACGGGCTTTTGCGCGGGTGATCTACCAGGAGGCCGGCCTTGCCGGGGACAATGTCAAGGTGGCTCGCAGCAAGCGCCAATTGCTGTGGGTGGGTTCTGGCGTAGGCCTGCTTGCGTTCTGCATCGCCATTGCCAGTTGGCAACGCTACTTCGATATCAATGGCACCAAGGCCGCCGGGGTGCTTGCCAAGAGCCAGGAGTACAGCCATCACGAAGTGGATCAGCGCCTGGACCCGACCGGCCGCAATTTGCTGGAGCCACTGGACCAGATCCGTGACGCGGTATCGGTGTTTGGCGATTACCGTGCTGCGTGGCCTGGTGTGGCGGATTTGGGCCTTTATCAGGGCCGCGCCATCGGGCCCCGGGTGGACGAAGCCTACCTGAGCTTGCTCTCCAAGCGCTTCTTGCCGGCCTTGGCCAGCGGCGTGGTCGATGCCATGAACGCGGCGCCCCCCGGCAGCGAGCAGCAAATGGCGGCGCTCAGGGTTTACCGTATGCTCGAAGACCGCAAGAGCCGCCGGCCTGAATGGGTCGAGGAGTGGATGGCACGGCAGTGGCAACAGGCGTTTCCCGGCCAGGGGCAGCTGCAGCGCGACCTCATGCAGCACCTGGAATATGCCTTGGCGTATGCCGATGCAGATCTGCCGCAGTTCCGCCAGCGGGTCAGTGAAGTGCAGCAGGCATTGCGCAAGGTGCCATTGCCACAGCGGGTGTATGCGGGCCTCAAGCAACAGGCCCAGGAGCAGCTACACACCGGCTTGGACCTGCGTCACCAGGTGGGCCCGGCGTTCGATGTGGTTTACCAGCCGTCTGCAGGGGCCGGACGGGAGGATAACCTTCTGCTGGCCCCCATGCTGACCGCCAAAGGCTACACGGCGTATTTTGAACCGCGCAGCCAGCGGTTCGCCGAGATGGCGATGATCGACCAGTGGGCACTCGGCGAACGCGCTCAACTTGACTATTCGGACGCCGACCGGGAGGCGCTGAGCGAACGCTTGCGCAATCTGTACAGCACCGACTACATCGACAGCTGGCGGCGTGCCCTGAATGCGTTTGCGGTGGCTGACTTTCGCGACCTGGATCATGCTGTCGCGATCCTGCAACAGCTGACCGGGCCTGCGGCGCCGCTGCAGCGGCTGCTGGATACCGTGCGCGAAAACACGTCGCTGGCCTCGGCAGCAGGCATTGAAGCGCCGAGTGAGGCTGCTGCGCTGCGGCCTGCAAGTCGCCCACCCGCGCAACAACAGACGTTAGCGATTCAGCGGGCATTCGCGGGCCTCAGTGCCATGTTGCAGGCAACAGGCGATAAACCGAGTTACTACGATGAAACGCTCGCCGCCATTGCCGCCGTCCACGACTATGCCAAGGCGGTGCAGGACAGCCCCGACCGAGGTAAGGCAGCCCTGCAAGCGGTGCATCAGCGCTTCTCGATGACGGGGCATGACCCGATCGGTACCTTGCAGCGTGTTGCTACGGGGTTGCCGGAACCCCTCAACTTCCAGGTAAGAAAAGTCGCGGATCAAACCGCGCGGGTGTTGAACGTGGAAGCGTTGCGTGAACTGGAGCGACGCTGGGACGTTGAAGTGTACAGCTTCTTCCAGCAACGCCTGGCGGGGCGCTACCCCTTCGTGGTGAAAGCGCCCGATGCCTCTCTGGAAGACTTCGAGGCGTTCTTTGGGCCGAAGGGTCGCCTGCAACAGTTCAATGATCAGTACCTGAAGGTGTTCCTGAACGACAACCTCGAAGCCCTGCAGTCAGGTCAGGGGCAGTCCTTGATCCGCAGCGACGTGATCGAACAGTTGGCGCTGGCAGACCGCATCCGCGAGACCTTCTTCGACCAGCGCGGCAACCTGAGTGTGCAATTCAGCATCGAGCCGTTGGGGCTCAGCGCCAATCAGCGCACCAGTCTGCTGGACCTGGATGGCCAGTTGATTGCTTACACCCATGGTCCAAGCCAGATCAGCGGGGTTGTCTGGCCCAATACCCTGGGGCGCAAAGTGCGCAGCAACCTTACGTTGCTCCGGCAGAACGGCAATAGCAGCAGCCTGGAGTACCGCGGGCCTTGGTCGATGTTCCGCTTGCTTAGCCGCGGCTCGCTCAATGGGCGCACCGCAACCAGCGTGGACCTGAGCTTCAGGACCGGAGACGGCGTGATGCGCTATCGGCTGAATGCTGAAAAAGCCTTCAACCCGATTACCCAACAGCCTTTCAAAGGCTTCCGCTTGCCGCGTGGCTTGTTGCAGCTGCAACCCAAGGTTGCACTGGTCGGGCAAGCGGACGGTACGTAAGAGGACGTTACCTAGACCGCGTCAACAACCCATCCAGCACCACCTCGCAGGCCGCGCCCCAGCTGGCACTCACTGGCTGATGCATCAGTACCGCCAGCCCATCGGCGGTAAAGGTGCCTGGCGTGGCAATCGCCTGCCCCAACGCCTTCAGCGTGTGCTCGGGCTGGCGCTGGGCACTGGTCACACAGTCGTGCAGGTTGCCCAGCACCAGAGCACGCGCTTCGGCAGCCGGCAGACCCTTGTCGGTCAGCCACTGCTGCAAATCGTGCAACAGGAAGTAGAACCAGCCATTCATGCACGCGGCAACCGTGGCCAGCTCGAACGCGGCTTCATCCTGCAGCACCACCAGGTTGCCCAGCGCGCCCAGGCCCTGCTCGGTAGGCACGTCCGGCGGGCAGACCACCACGGTGGCCTGGTTGTGTTGCGCCGCGTAAGACAGCATCACGCGCACGCAGTGGGCCGCAGGGAAGGCCGCTTGCAACTGTGCCAGGCCCACACCCGCCGCCAACGACAGCAAGCGTTGCCCGCGGCGCAGGCGCACCTCGCTGGCGATTTGTGCCAGCGCTGCCGGGCGCACGCCCAGCATCACCAGCTCGGCCTGATCGACCACCGCCTGGTTGCTCGGCAGTACCTGGCAACCTTGCGTGTGGGCCAGCGCTTCGGCGCGCTGGGCGTTGCGTGGCGACAGCAGGATCGCGCCGTCGAAACCACTGCGGCGCAGGCCCATCACCACTTTTTCGGTCAGCTCGCCGACCCCGAGAATACCCAGACTATGCATGATGCCTCCTTGTCAGCTTTCCAGGCCGGCACGGCGCTGGCCCCAGTGCAGGTTCAGGTTCACGCCCATGCTCAGCAGCGGCTCCGGTGGGTTGCGGTTAGGCCCCGCCGAGCCCAGCAGGAAGTCGATCAGTTCGTCGCGCTCACCGCTCAGCCAGTCGGCCAGCAAGGTACCGGTAGCGGTGCCCCGGGTAATCCCCAGGCCGTTGCAGCACAGCGCGGCATGGACATTGGGTGCCAGTGTGCCGAAGTGCGACAGGTGGTTGCGCGACAGGCACATCGCGCCGCCCCAGGTGAACTCGAACGGCGTACCCGAGAGCATCGGGAAGCGCCGTTCGAACGACGCCCGGTGCTGCCGAACGGCCCGCTGCAAGTGGCGCTGACTGGCACGGCCATCGGCGTTGAAGCTGAAGCTGTTGCGCACCAGCAGGCGCTGGTCCGGGGTGCGCCGCAGGGTGCTGCCGAACGGGTCGGCGGGGATGATGCCCCAGCTTGCCTTGCCGCCCAGGCGTGCTTGCTCGTCGTCGCTCAGGGGGCGGGTCATGCTGGCGTAGGTGAAGATCGGCAGCAGCCGGCCCGGCAAAAAGCCGAAGTACGAGGCGAAGGCGTTGTTGGTCAGCAGCAATTGGTCGGCAACAATTTCGCCGTGGGCGTGCTTGAGGGTGATGCGCGAGCCCTGTTCAAGGCGGGTGATGGTGGTGTGTTCGTACAGCGTCACGTTGCCGGGCAGGCTTTGCGCCAGGCCTTTGGCCAGGGCGGCCGGCTGCAGCAACTGGGTGCCGGGCGTGTACAGCGCCTTGCGGTAGAACGACGTGCCGAAGTGTGCCGGCAGGTCACGGGCATCGATCATCTGGTAGGGCTGGCCGAGTTTTTCCAGGCCGCTGCGGTAGGCCTCCAGCACGGCCAAGCCCTTGTCTTCGACGGCGGCCTGGTACTTGCCGTCCGGGCGTAACTGGCAGTCGATGCCGTGTTGGCCGATCAGCTTGTGCAGTATCGACTGCGCGCGCAGGTTCAGCTTGAGGTTCATTCGCGCAGTGGCCAGCTCACCGATGTAGTCAGGCGCACCGATGTCGTGGGGCAGGTCGATGGCAAAGCCCGAATTGCGTCCCGAGGCGCCGAAGCCGACTTCCTGGGCTTCCACCAGGATGATCTCGTCGTCGGGGTGATGCAGCGCCAGTTGCCGTGCTGCCGCAAGGCCGGTGAAGCCGGCACCGAGCACCACCCAGCGCGCTTCGCTCCGCCCCCGATGCGCGGCGCAGGGCTGGCGCCGGGGGCTGAGGTGGAACCAGCCGCAACCGTTGTCGTCCGCAGGGGTAGAGGTGTTTCTGTACATGGGGTTTATCCGTGTTGTTTTCCTCACTGTCGCACGACGCACGCGGCGGGCATATAACGGGAGTGACGGGTCGTGGGAGGTTTTGAATTGACCTTTGCGCGTTGCTCGTGATTTGCTCGGTTGGCCGGTGATTGGCCGGTGCAACGGCCCCCAGCAGCCAACGATCATTCAAAGGAAACTGAAGGTCTGCCATGTCCGAATACAAACTTCACTGCTTCGCAGAATCCGGTAATGCCTACAAAGCCGCCCTCATGCTCGAACTCACCGGCCAGGCCTGGCAGCCGGTGTTCGTCGACTTCTTCAACGGCCAGACCCGCGAGCAATCCTGGCGCGATGACGTGAACGAGCAGGGCGAGGTGCCGGTGCTGGAGCACGCTGGCAAGTCGCTCACCCAATCTGCGCTGATCCTCGAATACCTGGCCGAACAGACCGGCCAGTTTGGCCCGCGTGATGAGGACGAGAAACGTGAAATCTGGCGCTGGATGCTGTTCGACAACCACAAGTTCACCAGCTACTACGCGGCGCTGCGGTTCATCTACTGCTTGAAAAAGATGGGCGAAACGGAGGTGACCAAGTTCTTGCGTGATCGCGCCACGGCGGCCTATCGCATCGTCGATGCGCACTTGGCCAAAACCCCCTTCATGGTCGGCGGGCGGTTGACCATCGCCGACCTGTCGCTGGCGGGGTATGTGTTCATGCCTGAAGACACCGGTATCGCGCTGGCCGAATTCACCCATATCGAGGCCTGGAAAGCGCGTATCAAGGGCACACCCGGTTGGAAGCACCCGTACGACCTGATGCCGCGCACAGCGACCGTTTAGGCGCCATTCGGATGACCGGTCGGCGACAAGCCGGGCGGCATGACTACGCTCAGGACGTAAGAAACATTTTGCAATAACTGGCCAGCTGGCCCTGAAGGACCTCGTTCATCCGCTGCAGATGGAAGGCCGCACTGGTTGCAGGTCGCCCCACGGGGGGCCGGAACTCACGGGGTGCCCTGTGCAACCCCGTGCTACTCCAAGCGGAGGCACATCATGCTCAAGAAATGCTTGTTGGCTTTGGCGATCGGCGCGGTTTTGTCAGCGTCGGCAGTTTTGGTGCCGGACTCCATGGGCGGTGCGTCCAGTGCGTATGCGAAGGATGGCGGCGGTGGAGGTGGCGGTCATGGTGGCGGTGGCGGTGGCGGTGGCCATGGCGGCGGCAGTGGTGGCGGTGGCCATGGCGGCGGAGGCGGAGGTCACGGTGGTGGAGGTGGCGGCGGCAGTGGCGGCGGTGGCCATGGCGGCAGTGGCAGTGGACACAGTGGCGACGGCGGCGGGCATGCCAGCTCAGGTCGCGGTGACAGCGGACGGAACGGGGCCGATGATGGGGCTAACCATGAGGCCAACCATGAGGCCAACCACAATGTGGGTGAGGCCCACGGTGTAGGGCATGGCGCGGACGACGGTCCCGACCATGATGTCGGAGACGATCATGGAGGTGACCGCACGTAGCTTTTGAGTTGCCAGTACTGGCCTCTTCGCGGGTACTGGCAACGCACCTCTCAGATCGACAGCCGCACCACCCTGTTATCCATGCACCTGGTTGTAATGGCAGAACCGGTAAGCCGAACGCAGCAAGGCGTTTTCGACCCTTTCGTACAAATCCCCCTCACTCGGGGCGACCTCCATTGTTTATTGGTTTGTGTGCAGGAGCACATGCTTGGGCTGTTTACCGGTACCGACAATGCCCTGCACGAACGTCACCAGTTGCTCGCGCGCCATCATCACGGCGCCCCATTGCGCCTGCCCGCACAGCAAGCCCAGCACCGCATGCGCGATCGACCGTGCGCGCGGTGCAGGCAAGCCGCATTCGGCGGCGACAATGTCGCTGAGCAGCCCGCAATATTCAGCCTTCAATTGTTCCACCAGCAACACCTGCTCTTCGCTCAGGTTGACCGCCTCTCGCGTCAGTAGCACCAGTTTGTCAGGGTTCACCTGGCTGTAGGCGATGAATGCCTGGACGAAACACTGCAAGTGTTCACTGGTGGTGCGGGCACCTTTGAGGCACTGTCGGGTTTCGTACAGCAGGTCGGTCAGGCTCGACTCGATCAACTCGAACAGCAGCCCTTGCTTGCTCTCGATATGGTGGTAGAGCGACCCGGCACGCAAGCCCAGGTGGCTGGCCAGGTCGCGCAGGCCGATGGCCTGGTAGCCACGGCTTGCGAACAACGTGCTGGCCGCCTCCAGCAGGCGATCCCGTGCGTGCGGGGCGTGAATGTGCGAGAGGCTGGAGGTGGGCATGGCGGGACCTTTCGGCGAATTGATGTTTGACCAAATGTAAGACAACAGGCATCTTACGTAAAGACTCAATCACGGAGGTGTTTTGTGGATAATCAAACGGTGGTGATCGTAGGTGGCGCTTCGGGTCTGGGCCTGGAAACAGCCCGGCTGATGGTCAAGCGTGGCGCCGGCAAGATCGGCCTGATCGACCGCAATGAGCAACTGTTGGTACAAGCAGCCGAGGTGTTGCGTGGGCAGGGTGTAGAGGTGGCGATCGCGGTCGGTGACATTGCCCGCAAGGACACTGCCCATGCCGCGTTTGCCGAGATTGTCGCAGGCCTGGGCCGGGTCCATTGCCTGGTCAACAGCGCGGCCATCTACCCGCGCCAGGACATCTTCGAAATTACCGACGACGAGTGGGACCTGGAGAACGCCGTCAACATCAAGGGCACCTACCACATGATGGTCGCCGCCGTGCGCCACATGCAGCAGTACGTCCAGGCGCCGGCGGTGACCGGGCGCATCGTCAACGTCACCTCCGTGGACGCCTTCAAGGCACACCCACAAAACGCCCATTACGCGGCAACCAAGGCGGCGGTGGTGAGCCTGACCAAATCCTTCGCCCAGGCCTGCGCCAAGGACCAGATCCTGGTCAACTCGGTGGCCCCGGCCGGCTTTGCCACCGAGCGCGCCAAGCAGCTGGGCTTCCTCGGTGAGCTGGCCGCCGCCAACCCGCTGGGCCGGGCTGCGGAGCCGGCAGAGATCGCCGAATGGATCGTGATGATGGGCAGCAGCCGCAACAGCTATGCCACCGGCGAAAACGTGATTGTCAGCGGGGGTTACATTTATGCCTGAAGTCGCTTTCCCCGAGGGCTACCAGCGCGCGCTGGTGACCGGGGCCACCAGTGGTATCGGCAAAGCGATCGTGCTGGCGCTGCGCGATGCCGGCCTGCAGGTGATCGCAGTGGGGCGCAGCCCCGAAGCATTGGCCGAACTTGCCAGCGAGCCGGGCGTGACGACCCTGCAGGCGGATGTGCGTGACTATCGGGCGTTGAGCGCTGCGCTGGGGGGGCAGGCGGTGGATGTACTGGTGAACAACGCCGGCATTCTCTCGACCCGCGCTGCGTTCCAGGCGATTGACGAGGCCGAGATCGACAACATGCTCGACATCAACCTGAAGGCGCCGCTGCACCTGACGCGTCAGGTGTTGCCGGGCATGCTCGGGCGGGGCAGGGGGCATCTGTTTTTCATCGGCTCCAGCGCAGGCCGCGCACCGCACCCGGGGGCGGCGGTGTATGGCGCTTCCAAGGCCGGGGTGAGTCTGTTCTGCGATGCCTTGCGTTGCGACCTGTTGGGCAGCGGGGTACGGGTGACCGAGATTGCCCCGGGGCGGGTGCAGACCCAGCTGTACAAGACGGCGATGGGCATGCAGGCGGCTGGCAGCGAGTTATATGAAGGTTATGAGTCGATTCAGCCGGAGGATATCGCCCAGTTGCTGCTGGCGGCATTGAAGATGCCGCGTCAGGTGGATGTGTCGCGGCTTGAGGTGTTCCCCACGGCGCAGGCGGTGGGTGGCGGGCGGATGGTCAAGACTGCGGGTTGAGTGCAGGGATGGATTAGGGTTTTGGCACTCGATCTCCCAGGCGCCAAAACCCCCAAACCCTGCACCTCACACCAGCAGAAAAATTCAGACATACAGATGCTTGACCACATGTAAGACAACATATAACTTACATCAAGACCGCTTCAGCAGGTCGAGACAACTACAAAGCATTGCAGGGGATATGACGATGACTGCGACATCATGCCGGGTCGGCGTGGACATAGGCGGGACCTTCACCGATATCGCGCTGGATGTGAACGGCGTGCTGCATTCGACCAAGATCCTGACCGACTACGAGCTGCCCGAGCGGGCCATCCTCACCGGCGTGCGCCAGGTGGTGGAGCAGGCGGGCCTTGCACTTTCGGACATCGATCAGCTGATCCATGGCACCACCCTGGCCACCAACGCCCTGATTGAACGCCGCGGCGCACGCACTGCCTTCATCACCACCGAAGGCTTTCGCGACACCCTGGAGATGCGTACCGAAAACCGTTTCGAGCAGTACGACATCAACATCGTCCTGCCACCGCCGCTGATCGACCGTCAACACCGCTATACCCTGCGCGAACGCCTGGACGTCAAAGGCCGGGTGCTGATCGCCCCCGAGGAGGCCGAAATCGACACGCTGGTCGAGCGCATCGCCGAAGGCAACTACGAAAGCGTCGCCATCGGCTTCATCCACAGCTACGTCAATGGCGCCCACGAGCGGCAATTGCGCGATGCCCTGCAGGCGCGCCTGCCACAGGTATCGATCTCGATCTCCAGCGAAGTCTCGCCACAGATGCGCGAGTTCGAGCGCTTCAACACCGTCTGTGCCAACGCCTACGTCAAACCGCTGATCAAGTCGTACCTGGACCGCCTGGTGGTCACCCTCAAGCAACAGGGTGCCCACTGCCCGGTGTTCATGATCCACTCCGGCGGCGGCATCATCTCGGTACAGAGCGCGGCCGAGTTCCCGGTGCGCCTGGTCGAATCCGGCCCTGCTGGCGGGGCGATCTTCGCCGCTGACATCGCCCGCCGCTATCAGCTGCAAAACGTGCTGTCGTTCGACATGGGCGGCACCACAGCGAAGATCTGCCTGATCGAAGACCAGGTGCCGAAAACCGCCAAAACCTTCGAAGTGGCGCGTACCTACCGCTTCAAGAAGGGCAGTGGCATGCCGATTTCCATCCCGGTGGTGGAGATGGTCGAGATCGGTGCCGGCGGTGGCTCGATCGCCAGTATCGACAGCATGCGCCAGATTCGCGTGGGCCCGCACAGTGCGGCCTCCGAACCAGGGCCTGCCTGCTACAACCGTGGCGGCCTGGCGCCGACCATCACTGACGCCAACCTGCTGCTGGGGCGCCTTGATGGCGACAACTTCGCCGGCGGCGCGCTGCGCCTTTCCAGCGAAAAGGCCGCCGAGGCGATGGCGCGAGTGATCGGCAACCCGCTGAGCATGAGTGCCAATACCGCAGCCTTTGGCGTCTGCGAAGTGGTCGATGAAAACATGGCCAATGCTGGCCGTGTGCATGCGGTAGAGAGCGGCAAGGATATCGCCGACTACACCATGATCACCTTTGGCGGTGGCGGCCCGCTGCACGCGGCGCGCCTCTGCGAGAAAATGGGCGTATCGCGCTTCATCGTACCGGCTGGCGCCGGCGTGGGTTCGGCCATTGGCTTCCTGCGTGCGCCGTTCGGCTACGAGGCGGTGCGCAGTGCGTTCGTGCGCCTGTCCGAGTTCGACGCTACGGCAGTCAACGGCCTGATCGAAGAAATGAAGGCCGAGTCGCTGAGTTTCCTGCGCCAGGGCATGCCCGAGGGCGAGCCTGAAATGGACTGCACAGCGTTCATGCGCTACGTTGGCCAGGGCTGGGAAATCCCCGTGGCGCTGCCGTTCAAGGCTTTCACAGCAGCTGACACTGCCCAGTTCAAGGCCTTGTTCGAAGAGGCCTACACGCGCTTCTTCGGTCGCCCGATCGAAGGCCCGGATATCGAGATCGTCAGCTGGTCGGTCCGCGCCAGTTCGCCGCTGCCACCGGTGGCCCGTATCGAAGAAGTCGGCGCTGCCTACCGCGCCACTGAGGTGTCACGCCGCGAAGTGTTCGATGTCGCGGCGGGTGGCTTGGTCGAGGCGAGCATCTACCCGCGCGAAGCACTGCAAGTCGGCGCTCGCGTCGATGGCCCGGCGATCATCGTCGAGCGCGAGACCTCGACCTTCGTCACCTCCCAATTCATCGCCACGGTCCAGCCCGACGGCTGCCTGCTGGTTGCCCGTCGCTAACGCCCTATATCGGAGGCAAGCACCATGAGCGAAACCCTGATCGACATTCAAATGCAGGTGATGTGGAACCGCCTGGTCTCGGTGGTCGAAGAGCAGGCCCTGACCCTGATCCGCACCGCATTCTCCACCAGTGTGCGCGAGGCGGGCGACTTGTCTGCCGGCGTCTTCGACCGCGCCGGCAACATGCTGGCCCAGGCGGTCACTGGTACGCCCGGCCACGTCAACACCATGGCCGAGGCCGTGGTGCACTTCATCAACGATATCGGCGAGGACAACATCTTCGAGGGCGACGTCTACGTGACCAACGACCCGTGGAAGGGTACCGGCCACCTGCACGACATCACCATTGTTTCGCCGTCCTTTTACAAGGGCCGGCTGATCGGCTACTTCGCCAGCACCGCCCACGTGGTCGACATCGGTGGCCGCGGCTTCGGCCCGGACGCCCGCGAGGTGTACGAGGAAGGCCTGTTCATCCCGATCATGAAGCTGTTCGAGCGCGGCAAGGTCAACCGTGACCTGATCAACATCCTGCGTAACAACGTGCGCGAGAACGATCGCGTGGTGGGTGACTTCTACGCCCTGTCGGCGTGCAACGAAACCGGCCACAAGCGCCTGCTCGACATGCTCGACGAGTTCAAGCTCGACGACCTGGAGCACATTGGCGGCTTCATTCTCGAACACAGCCGCCGTGCCACCCTGGCGTGCTTCAAGTCGCTGCCCCATGGCACCTACAGCAACAGCATGATCCTCGATGGCTACG
Organism: Pseudomonas sp. NFX1; assembly: GCF_051123555.1. Classification (NCBI taxonomy): domain Bacteria; kingdom Pseudomonadati; phylum Pseudomonadota; class Gammaproteobacteria; order Pseudomonadales; family Pseudomonadaceae; genus Pseudomonas; species Pseudomonas sp. NFX1. Next base: position 948,950 of record NZ_CP169366.1, read on the forward strand.
ACGTACCGGTGACCCTCGCGGTGACTCTCACCGTCGGCCCTGATGGCATCAAGAGTGACTTCACCGGCACCTCGGGCATGAGCCAGTTCGGCATCAACGTGCCGCTGGGCTATGCCAAAGCCTACGCCTGCTATGGCCTGAAGTGCATCGTCGCGCCGGAAATCCCCAACAACACAGCTTCGCTGGCGCCGTTCGAGGTCACCGCCCCCGAGGGCTGCATCCTCAATGCCAAGCACCCGGCGCCGGTGTCCGTGCGCCACGTGCTCGGCCACTTCGTGCCCGACCTGGTGCTGGGTGCGCTGCACAAGTGCCTGCCTGGCCAAGTACCGGCCGAGGGCGCCAGTGCGCTGTGGAACCTGCACCTGAGCGTGCGCCCACTGCCGGGCAACCCGAAGGGCCGCAACGCCGAAATGCTGATGTTCAACAGCGGCGGCATGGGTGCCCGCTCGGCGATGGATGGCCTGAGTGCCACGGCGTTCCCCAGCGGCGTGCACACCATGCCGGTGGAAGCCACCGAGCATGCAGGGCCCGTGGTGGTCTGGCGCAAGGAGTTGCGCGAAGGCTCCGGCGGTGCCGGCCAGCTGCGCGGCGGCCTGGGCCAGGAAATTGAAGTGTCGGCGGCAGACGGCTACAGCTTCCGTTTCAGCGCCATGTTCGACCGTATCCAGCATGCCGCCCGTGGCCTTGAAGGTGGCCAAGCCGGTGCCGAAGGTTTCGTCGGCCTGGATGACGGCACCCTGTTGCGCGGCAAGGGCCAGCAATTTGTCCCGGCTGAGCGCCGCCTGGTGCTGCGCCTGCCCGGTGGCGGCGGTTACGGCGACCCACGCCAGCGCGACCGTCAGCAGGTCGAGCGTGACGTGCGTTTTGGCTACATAAGCGCCGAGCAGGCGCGCAACGACTACGGCTTCGACGCCGCACAGGAGCGCTAGACAATGGACGTGCAAAGCAGCCGCGTACGCGCCGTCAAGAGTTCGCCGAGCATGGCCGTGTCGGTACTGGCCAAGCAGATGCTGGCCAACGGCGAGCCGGTGATCAACCTCAGCCTCGGCGAGCCGGACTACAACGTACCGGCCCATGTCATCGAGGCCGCGCACCAGGCGATGCTGGCAGGCAACAACCACTACACCGGGCCCAATGGCCTGGAGGCGTTGCGCCAGGCGATCGTCGACAAATTCGCCCGGGAAAACCAGCTGGTCTACGGCTTGGACGAGATCTGCGTGGGCAACGGCGCCAAGCAGCTGTTGTTCAACGCCTTCCTTGCCACCCTGGAGCCGGGTGACGAGGTGATCACCCCGGCGCCGTACTGGGTGTCGTACACCGACATGGCGATGCTCAACGGCGGCGTGCCCAAGGTTATCCCGTGCGATGCCGGGCAGGGTTTCAAGCTCAAACCCGAGCAGCTGGAGGCAGCCATCACCCCGCGCACCCGCTGGCTGATGCTGAATTCGCCGAACAACCCCAGCGGGGCGATCTTCACCCGTGAGGAATTCGCGGCGCTGGGCCAGGTACTGGCGCGTCACCCGCACGTGCTGGTGATATCCGATGAGATCTACGAACACATCGTGCTCGGTGAGCAGCCCTTCGTGTCGTTCGTCACGGCGTGCCCGCAGCTGCGTGAGCGCACCTTGCTGATCAACGGGGTGTCCAAGGCCTATGCCATGACCGGCTACCGCCTGGGCTATGCAGCAGGCCCCAAGGACCTGATCGTGGCGATGAACAAGACCCAGTCGCAGACCACCACCTGCCCGTCGAGTATCTCCCAGCTGGCGGCGGTGGCGGCCCTCAACGGCCCGCAGGATTTTGTCCGCGAAGCCAACCGTGAGTACCAGGGGCGCGGCGCGCTGGTGGTGCGTGGCCTGGCCGACATCCAGGGGCTGAGCCTTGAGATGCCGCAGGGGGCGTTCTACGCCTTTCCCAATGTTGCGGCCTTCATCGGCAGGCACACCCCGGATGGCCAGGTGATCGCCAACGATGCCGACCTTTCGGCCTACCTGCTGCGGGTCGGCAAGGTGGCTACCGTGCCGGGCTCGGCCTTTGGCCTGGAACCCTACATACGTCTGTCGTTCGCCACGTCGCGGCAGGAACTGGAACAAGCCCTGGGGCAACTGCGCGATGCGTTCGCGGCCTTGTCCTGAGCCACTGCATCAATCGAGGTAACCCATGAGCAAGCCTTTCAAACGACTGCTGATCACCGGTGCCGCCGGGCGCCTGGGCAGCGTGCTGCGCAAGCATCTGGCCGCCTTTGCCGATGAGCTGCGCCTGACCGATATCGCTGACATGGGCCAGGCTGCACCCCATGAGCAACTGGTGCGCTGCGACCTGGCCAACTTCAACGATGTGCTGCCGCTGACCGAAGGCGTCGACGCCATCGTGCATGCCGGCGGCGTGCCGCTCGAAGACACCTTCGAGAAGATACTCAACGGCAATATCGTCGGCACCTACAACATCTACGAAGCGGCCCGGCGTAACGGCGTCAAGCGGGTGGTGTATACCAGCTCCAATCACGCCATCGGTTTCTACGACCGCACCGAGACCCTCGATGCGACCGCCGCCCACCGCCCCGACAGCCTGTATGGCGTCAGCAAGTGCTTCGCAGAGGACCTGGGGCGCTACTACTGGGACAAGTTCGCCATCGAGTCGGTCAACCTGCGCATCGGCTCGTCGTTCCCCGAGCCTCTGGACCGGCGCATGCTCGCCACCTGGCTGTCGTTCGATGACTTCGCCCAGCTCACCGAGCGTGCGCTGCTGGCGCCACGGGTCGGGCACATGATCGTCTACGGCATGTCGGCCAACCGCGAAAGCCTGTGGGACAACCGCCTGGCCTCATCGCTTGGCTACGTCCCCAAGGACAGCGCCGACAGCTACCGCGACAAGGTGCTGGCCGAGCACCCGCCGCTTGATCCGAACGCGCCTGCGGCGCGCTACCACGGCGGCAATTTCGCCGGTGCCGGGCACTTCGAAGACCCGAAATAACGCCCACATCAGAAGAGACCTTTTCCATGGCTTCTAGCGCTAAACAACACAACTACGATGTGGTGATCGTCGGCGGCGCGGTCAACGGCAGTGCCACCGCGTACTTCCTGGCCAACAACCCGGACTTCAAGGGCTCGGTACTGGTCATCGAGCGCGACTGGACCTACAACAAGTCGGCCACTGCGCTGTCGAGCAGCTCGATCCGCCAGCAGTTCTCCAACCCGATCAACATCGAGATCTCCAAATTCGGCGCCGAATTCGTGCGCAACTTCCCCGAGGTGATGGAAGTGGACGGCGATCGCCCAGACCTCGCGTTCCACGAGAACGGTTACCTGTTCCTCGGTGATGACAAGGGCTACGAGGTGCTGCGCCGCCTGCACGACACCCAGGTGTCGCATGGTGCCGACGTGCACCTGCTCGACCCCGAGCAACTGGCGCGCAAGTTCCCTTGGGTCAACATCGACAGCCTGGCCGGGGCCAGTTATGGCCAGAGCGGCGAGGGCTGGTTCGACAGCCTCGGCATGCTCAACGGTTTCCGCCGCAAGGCGCGTTCGATGGGTATCGAGTACATCGAAAACGAGGTGGTCGGCATCCAGCGTGAAGGCGATCGCATCACCGCTGTGCGACTGGCCAGTGGTGAGCGCATCGGCTGCGGCCTGCTGGTCAACTGCGCCGGCACCCGCGGCACGCAGGTGGCGCGCATGGCTGGCCTGGACATCCCGGTCGAGCCACGCCGTCGCTCGCTGTTCGTGTTCGACTGCCGCACCCCGCTCGAAGGCACCGTGCCGCTGACTATCGACCCGACCGGCGTGTTCTTCCGCCCTGAGGGCAAGTTCTACCTGGGCGGCACCTACCCGAAAAACGACCCGGAAGTGGACTTCGAGGACTTCGATGTGCTGCACGAGGAGTTCGACGAAGAGGTCTGGCCGATTCTGGCTGAACGCGTGCCTGCATTCGAAGGCATCAAGGTGGTCAACTTCTGGGCCGGGCACTACGACTTCTGTGTGCTCGACCACAATGCCATCGTGGGGCCGCACAACGAAGTGAGCAACTTCCTGTTCTGCAACGGCTTCAGCGGCCATGGCCTGCAGCAGGCGCCGGCCATTGGCCGTGGCTTGTCCGAGCTGATCACCTATGGTGGCTACCGCTCGTTGGACCTGGGCGCGCTGTCCTATCAGCGGGTCATCGACAACAAGCCGTTCCTGGAAGATTCGGTCATCTGACTGCAGCGCCTGAGGAGAACAACAATGAGTAACGCTGAATTGAAGCGCAGTGGCGGTCAGGTACTGGTCGATGCATTGCGGGTGAATGGCGTGGAGCGCGCGTTCTGCGTGCCGGGTGAAAGCTACCTGGCGGTGCTCGACGCGCTGCACGACGTGCAGGACCAGATCGACCTCATCGTTTGCCGCCAGGAGGGCGGTGCGGCGTACATGGCCGAGGCTTATGGCAAGCTGACCGGCAAACCGGGTATCTGCTTCGTCACCCGTGGCCCCGGTGCGACCAACGCCTCGGTCGGTGTGCACACCGCATTCCAGGACTCCACGCCGATGCTGCTGTTCATCGGCCAGGTGGCCCGCGACCAGATAGAGCGTGAAGCCTTCCAGGAAGTGGATTACCGGCGCATGTTCGGCCAGATGGCCAAGTGGGTGGTGCAGATCGACGATGCGGCGCGCATCCCCGAGCTGGTCAACCAGGCCTTCCAGCGCGCCATCAGTGGCCGCCCGGGGCCGGTGGTGATCGCGCTGCCGGAAGACATGCTCACCGACCTGGTGCAGGTTGCCGATGCGCGCCCGGCGCAACGGGTGGAGGCCGCCCCGGCGCCTGCCGCGCTGAATGAGCTGCAGACGTTGCTGGCCAAGGCGAGCAAGCCCCTGGTGATTGCCGGTGGGGGCGGTTGGAACGACCAGGCAGTGGCCGATCTCAAGCGTTTCGTGCAGGCGCAGAACCTGCCGCTGGCGGCGTCTTTCCGTTGCCAGGACCTGTTCGACAACACCGACCCGCACTACGCCGGTGACCTTGGCCTGGCGGCGGGGCCGGTGCTGGTCGATGCCGTCAAGCAATCGGACCTGCTGATTGTGGTGGGTGCGCGCCTGGGTGAGATGACCACCGGCGGTTACGCCCTGGTCGATATCCCGACGCCTAAGCAAGCATTGGTGCATGTGCATGCCAGCGCGGAGGAAATCGGCCGTGTCTATCAGCCGACCTTGGGTGTCAACGCCGGCCCGGCCAGTTTCCTGAGCCAGGCCGCCGGGCTGCCGGCCGTGCAGCCGCAGGCCTTCGGTGGCTGGGTCGCCAGCCTCAACAGCGGCTATCTCGGTAACTTCGAGACGCCACGCTCGCCAGGCAATGTGCAGATGAGCGAGGTGATCGCCTGGCTGAACAAGACTCTGCCCGCCGACAGCATCCTCACCTGCGGTGCCGGCAACTACACCGGCTGGGTACACCGTGGCTACCAGCACCGCGTATTCCGCACCTTGCTCGGGCCAACCAATGGCTCCATGGGGTACGGCGTGCCGGCGGCGGTGGCGGCCAAGCTGACTTATCCGCAGCGTACGGTGGTGGCGTTCGCCGGTGACGGCTGCTTCCTGATGAACGGCCAGGAGCTGGCCACGGCGGCCCACTATGACGCGCGGGTGATCACCGTGGTCGTCAACAACGGCATGTACGGCACTATCCGCATGCACCAGGAGCGCAGTTATCCCGGCCGCGTCAGTGGCACCGAGCTGCACAACCCCGACTTCGCCGCCTTGGCCCGGGCCTATGGCCTGCATGGCGAAACCGTCACCCGCACCGAGGATTTCGCTGCAGCCTTCGAGCGTTGCCAGGCTGCTGGCAAGCCGGCACTGATCGAGGTGCAGGTCGACCCTGAAGCCTTGACCCCGCGCATGACCCTCAGCCAGATCCGCGACCAGGCACTGCAAGCCAAGCGCTGATTTCGCCTCAGGTGGGGCGCAGTATGGCCCTACCTCTTTCCTCCTCCGAACGAGCCAATCGACATGAAACTTGCCGATCGCGATCTGCTGCGTGAAATGTGCTACATCGACGGAAAATGGCAGGCTGCCGACAGCGGCCAGCGCATTGCCGTGACCAACCCCGCCAACGGTGAAGTGCTCGGTTATGTGCCGCGCATGGGCGCGGACGAAACCCACCGCGCCATCGCCGCTGCCGAGCGCGCCTTGCCGGCCTGGCGGGCACTCACCGCCAAGGCGCGCGCTGCAAAGCTGCAGGCCTGGTTCCGTGAGATCCTTGCGCACCAGGAAGACCTGGCGCGCATCATGACCGCCGAACAGGGCAAACCACTGGCCGAGTCCCGTGGTGAAATCGCCTTTGCCGCAGCCTATGTGGAGTTCTATGCCGAGGAGGGCAAGCGTATCTATGGCGATGTCATTCCTTCGCCGAGTGCCGACCGCCGGCTGATCGTGACCAAGGAGCCGATCGGCGTCTGCGCAGCGATCACACCGTGGAACTTCCCCGCCGCCATGATCACCCGCAAGGCGGCGCCGGCGCTGGCGGCGGGTTGTACACTGGTGCTCAAACCCGCCTCGCAGACTCCCTTCAGTGCCCTGGCGCTTTGCGTTCTGGCCGAGCGCGCGGGTATTCCTGCCGGTGTGCTGAGTGTGGTCACCGGCGATTCGTCGGCCATTGGCGGCGCGCTCACGGCCAGCCCGGTAGTGCGCAAGTTGTCATTCACCGGCTCGACGCCGATCGGCATCCAGCTGCTGCAGCAGTCGGCAGCGACGGTGAAGAAAGTGACCATGGAACTGGGTGGCAACGCGCCCTTCATCGTGTTTGATGATGCCGACCTTGAAAAGGCGGTTGAAGGCGCATTGATCGCCAAGTTCCGCAACAGCGGGCAGACCTGCGTGTGCGCCAACCGGTTCTATATCCAGGATGGGATCTACGCGCGTTTTGTCGAGCGCTTTGCCGAACGCGTGCGAGAACTGGTGGTGGGGCAGGGTGATGACCCGAATACCCAGGTTGGGCCGATGATCGATGAGCGTGCCGCCAGGGGGGGCGAACAACGGGTGGGCGAGGCGCTGGAGGCTGGCGCGCGGGTGGTGACCGGCGGGCGGCGGCATGCATTGGGCGAGGCGTTTTTCGAGCCGACCTTGCTGGCTGATGTGACGCCCGGCATGCGGGTGGTGCGCGAGGAGATTTTCGGGCCGGTGGCGCCGATCATGCGCTTTAGCACCGAGGAGCAGGTGATTGCCTTGGCCAATGACACCGAGTTCGGTCTGGCCTGCTACCTGTATGCACGCGATGTCGGGCGGGTGTGGCGGGTGTCCGAGGCGCTGGAGTACGGGATGGTCGGGGTCAATGTCGGGGTGGTGGCGACAGAGGTGGCACCGTTTGGCGGGGTCAAGGCTTCCGGGCTGGGCAGGGAAGGTTCGCGCTATGGGATCGAGGATTACCTGGAGATCAAGTACGTCTGCCTGGGCCTCTGAACCCTGCCGAATGCGCACTGTGTAGGAGCGGCCTTGCGTCGCGATAGGGCTGCAAGGCCGCTCCTGCCAGGGTGCGCAGTTACTTGCTGTCGAGCAGCCGCTGGTAGCGCGACAGGCTTTCTTCGAGGTGTTTGCGCAGTGCCGTACGCGCGCTGTTCACATCACCCATGCTGATCGCCGAGAGGATCGCACCATGCTCGCGGCCGATCTTCTTGATGTGCGCCTGGCGGTTCTTGCCGGTCACCTGGCCGTGCTTTAGGTTGAGGTCAAGGATGATGTCCGGCCCCAGCGCTTCCAGCAGTTGGGTGAAGTGCGGGTTGTTGGTGGCGCGCGCGATCGCCAGATGGAACTCGAAATCGGCCTTGGCCTCTTCCTCCTCCGTCGCCCCATCCAGCGAGTTGAAGCGGTCGAACGCTTCGGTAATCGCTGCCATGCTGGCCGGGCTGCGACGCTCGGCGGCACGGGCCACCGATTCGGTCTCGATGCCTAGGCGCAGTTCGAGGATCTGCGCCGCAGCGCGTACGTCATCGACCACGCTGTCGATGGCAAAGCCGATGCGTTTGACGTCCTGTTCGACCACGAACACGCCCACGCCCTGGCGGGCGATCAGGCGCCCGCCCAGGCGCAGGGAGGCCACCGCCTCGCGGACCACTGGGCGGCTGACATTGAATTCCTTGCACAGCTCTTGTTCGGAGGGCAGCTTGGCGCCCGGGCCGTAGGTGCCGTTGTCGATCCGGCTGGACAGCTCCTGGATCACGGTTTCCGCCAGATTGGCGCGACGTGTGCCTAACGACGCATTCATAAAAGAGTTGCTCCTGAAACTGATTGGCTCATCACGGTTGATTCTCCGGCAGGTAGCGCGCAGCCCGTAAACCTCTCACGGCGGGATCCGTAGCCAACCAGCGGTGATGTTGTCGCCATATGTTATCAAACATCTGACCACGTGGTCAGGCGACCCTGTTTTCGGGCGGCGAATCGCTCGTCGTTGGAGACATTATTTTACCCACTCCCGAAGCATACACCCATTGACAGTTGCCTGCTGACTGTTATCTTACAAGTGCGATGGCGATCTGGCCAAATCGCATGCGCTGAACGATGTCGAGGTTCGTCCAATTTCAACTGGGAGCTGAGCATGAATAAGAATAAGGGAGGGCGTACTGCCCTCGCGACCGCAGTAACGGTGCTGATGGCCATGGGGACGGCGAACGCAGCAGACAGTGAAATCGTCAGGATCGGCTTCGCCGGCCCCCTGACCGGGCCTTCTGCGCACCAGGGACAGGACGTCGAGCATGGTATCCAGATTGCGCTGGAAGAGGCCAACCAGCAGCAACTGAAAATCGGTGACAAAGTCGCCCAGTTCAAGCTGGTCTCCGAAGATGACGTGGCCGACCCACGCACCGGCACCGCAGTGGCCCAGCGCCTGGTGGACTCGAAAGTGGCGGTGGTGATCGGCCACTACAACTCCGGCACCAGTATTCCCGCCTCGAAGATCTACGCCGCCGCCGGCATCCCGCAGATCTCGCCCTCCGCCACCAACCCGGCGCTGACCCGCCAGGGCATCCCTTCGGTGTTCCGCGTGGTCAACGACGACGCCACCCTCGGCCGCTACGCCGGCAACTACTTGGTCGGCAAGCTCGAGGCCAAGCGTATCGCCATCTTCGATGACCGCACCGCCTATGGTCAGGGCCTGGCCGACGAGGTGACCAAGGCGGTCAAGGCGGCAGGCGGCAACGTGGTGGTGCGCGAGTACACCAACGACAAGTCCACCGACTTCAACGCCATCCTCACCACCGCCAAGGCGCAGAAGGCCGATGCGGTGTTCTTCGCCGCGCTCGACTACCAGGCGGCGCCCATGGCCAAGCAGATGAAGAACCTGGGCCTGAAGGCGCGCTTCATGAACATCGGCAACCTGCCCAACGACTCGTTCAAGCAGATGGCCGGCAGTGCCGCCGAGGGCACCTACGCCTGGAACTACGGCACACCGCTGCTGGAAATGCCCAAGGGCGCGGCCTTCGAGCAGAAGCTCAAGGACAAGTTCGGAGTGGGCGTGGTGCAGTCGTCGCCGGCCGCCTACGACGCCACCTGGGCGGCAATCAACGCCATGGTCAAGGCTGGCTCCGCCGAGCCGAAAACCTACCTCCCCGTGCTCAAGCGCGAAAGCTACGAAGGGGTGACCGGCACCATCGCCTTCGACGACCAGGGCAACCTCAAGAGCCCGGCCGCGACCGTGTTCCAGTTCGCCGAAGGCGGCTGGAAGACCCTCTCGGTCGAGCGCGACTGACCCCGGCCGCAGCACACGAATAACAAGCAGGCCCACGCCTGCGACATAACAACAAGACTTTTTCCACCTGCCAGGCCAGTCGGTCGCGTGGCGCTGTACCGCCACGCGCCGACGTCAACGCAGTTTCGAGGATTCAGCTCGTGGACGGTAATTTCGATATCTTGTTGCAACAGGTCCTCAACGGCCTGGTGCTGGGCAGCATCTACGCTCTGGTAGCCCTGGGCTACACCATGGTCTACGGCATCATCGGCCTGATCAACTTCGCCCACGGCGAGGTGGTGATGGTCGGGGCCATGGTCACCATTTCGGTACTGACGATGCTGGCGGGCGCAGGTTTCGCCCCGGGCATCATCACCTTGCTACTGGCGATCATGGCCGCGGTGGTGGTGTGCATGCTGCTGGCCCAGGGCATGGAAAAGTACGCCTACCGGCCGCTGCGCAAAGCGCCCCGGCTGACCCCGCTGATCCTCGCCATCGGTATCTCCATTGTCCTGCAGAACCTGGCGATGATGATCTGGGGGCGCGGCTACAAGACCTTCCCTGAAGTGGTCGAGACCCGGCCGGTCGAGGTGTTTGGCGCCACCGTCACCAATGTGCAGCTGTCGATCATGCTGATCGCCGTGGTGATCATGCTTGGCCTCTGGCTGCTGGTGGACAAGACCCGCCTGGGCAAGGCCATGCGCGCCACCGCGCAAAACCAGGAAGTGGCCGGGCTGATGGGCATCAACATCAACCGGGTGATCAGTGCGACCTTCCTGATCGGTGCCAGCCTGGGGGCAATCGCTGGGGTGATGCGCGCCATCAACTATGGCCAGGCTGACGCCTACATGGGCTTGCTGCTGGGCCTCAAGGCCTTCTCGGCGGCGGTGCTCGGGGGTATCGGCAACCTGTTCGGGGCCATGGCCGGCGGCCTGTTGCTGGGGCTGATCGAGTCGCTCGCAGCGGGTTACACCGGGCAGATCACCGGCGGTTTTCTGGGCGCCAACTACCAGGACATCTTTGCCTTCGCGGTGCTGATCCTGGTGCTGTTGTTCCGCCCCAACGGGCTGCTTGGCGAACGCCAGGCCGACCGGGCGTGAGGAGGTGTACCCCATGAAAAACCTCAAGACCCAATACCTGCTGCTGATCCTCGCTTTCGTGGCACTGCCGTTCCTGGTCGAAGCCATCCCGATGCTGGGCCCCACTTGGGTGCGCATCCTGGGCTTCGCCATGCTCTATGTGCTACTGGCGTTGGGGCTGAACATCGTCATCGGCTATGCCGGCCTGCTCGACATGGGCTACATCGGCTTCTACGCCATCGGTGCCTACCTGTATGCCTTGCTGGCCTCGCCGCATCTGCACATGGCGGGGCTGGTGGACGGCGTGCTGGACTGGCCGCTGTGGGTGATCATCCCGCTGGCCGCGATCGCCGCTGCAATCTGCGGCGTGCTGATCGGCGCCCCGGTGCTGAAGCTGCGCGGCGACTACCTGGCAATCGTGACCCTGGGTTTCGGCGAGATCATCCGCATCTTCATGAACAACCTGGACCAGCCGGTGAACCTCACCAACGGCCCCCAAGGCATCAGCAACATCGCGCCACTGCACATGGACGCCGGGCCCTGGATGCATGCCGTGGGTGAGGCGCCCGCGCCCTTGCTGTCGTTGCAGCAGAGCTGGAGCCTGTTCGGCCTGAATGTCTCGCCGGTGGTCAGCTACTACCTGTTCTTCCTGTTCATCGTCATCCTCTGCATCGTGCTGTCCAAGCGCCTTGAAGTCTCGCGCATCGGCCGTGCCTGGATGGCCTTGCGCGAAGACGAAGTGGCTGCCGAAGCCATGGGCCTGAACAAGCGCAACCTGAAGTTGCTGGCGTTCGCCATGGGCGCGACCTTTGGGGGTGTGTCCGGGGTGCTGTTCTCCAGTTACCAGGGCTTTGTCAGCCCCGAGTCGTTCACCCTGATGGAGTCGATCATGGTGCTGGCCATGGTCGTGCTCGGCGGTATGGGTTCGATTCGCGGCGTGGTGCTGGGGGCGCTGATTCTCTCGGTGATGCCCGAGCTGTTCCGCGACCTGGTCAACTGGGTCCAGCCGTGGGTCATGGACAACGTCACCTTCATCAGCCGCGACATCCTGCGCAACGTGCTGGATGCCTCGACCTTGCGCATGCTGGTGTTCGGCCTGGCGCTGATCCTGGTGATGCGTTTTCGCCCCGAGGGCCTGTGGCCGTCCAACCGGCGCGCCGCCGAGTTGCACGATACCGACCCGGAGCTTGCGCCGCTGCCGGCGGCGCTCACTACTGCGGTGCATGCGCCCGCGACTGAAGCTTCTTTCGAACTCCCGGCCAAAGAGGTGGGCAAGGCATGAGCGACGTACTTCTCGAACTGCACCAGGTGAGCAAATTCTTTGGTGGCCTGCAGGCGTTGCACGGCATCGACCTGAGCATCCGCCGGGGTGAGATCCGTGGCCTGCTGGGCCCCAACGGTGCCGGCAAGACCACCCTGTTCAACGTGCTTACCGGGTTGTACCGGGCCGAGCAGGGGCGGGTGATGTTCGACGGCAAGCCGTTGCGCATCAGCAAGCCGCACAAGGTGGTGGAGGCGGGTATTTCGCGCACCTTCCAGAACATCCGCCTGTTCCACAACATGACCGCGCTGGAGAACGTCATGATCGGCCGCCACGTGCGCACCCGCAGCGGTGTGTTCGGGGCCATCCTGCGGACCCCGGCCTGCGTGCGCGAAGAGCGTGAGATCCGCCAGGCTGCGCGGCACTGGTTGAACTACGTGGGCATTGCCCACCTGGCCGGCGAGCTGGCCAAGAGCCTGTCGTATGGCGACCAGCGTCGCCTGGAAATCGCTCGGGCCTTGGCCACCGAGCCCAAGCTGATTGCCCTGGACGAGCCGGCCGCAGGCATGAACGCCTCGGAAACCGAAGGCCTGCGCCAGCTGATGTGCAAGATGCAGGCGGATGGCAAGACCGTGCTGTTGATCGAGCACGATGTGAAATTGGTCATGGGCCTGTGCGACCACATTACCGTGCTGGAATTCGGCCGCAAGATTGCTGACGGCCTGCCGGCGGACGTGCGCAGGGACCCACGGGTGATCGAGGCGTACCTTGGTGCGGAGGCGGTAGCATGAAACCTATTCTGGAAGTGAACGACCTCAAGGTCAGCTATGGCGCCATCCAGGCGATCAAGGGGATCAACCTGCGGGTGGGCGAGGGCGAAATGGTTGCCTTGATCGGTGCCAACGGCGCCGGCAAGACCACCACCTTGAAGACCCTGGCGGGCTTGTTGAAACCCAGCGACGGCAAGATCACCTTTGACGGCAAAGCCCATGCATCGATCAAGGGCCATGACCTGATCCGCGAAGGGTTGGCCTTAGTGCCCGAAGGGCGGGGGATCTTCCCCAAGCTGACGGTGCACGAGAACCTGGAGATGGGCGCCTTTACCCGGCGCGATGGCAAGGATGCGATCGGCGCCGATATCGAGCGCATGTATGGCGTTTTTCCGCGGCTCAAGGAGCGGGCTCACCAGCTGGCCGGGACGATGTCGGGCGGTGAACAGCAAATGTTGGCCATCTCCCGCGCGCTGATGGGGCGGCCCAAGCTGTTGCTGCTGGACGAACCGTCCATGGGGTTGGCGCCGATCATCGTGCAGAAGATTTTCGAGACCATTGTCGAGGTGGTCAAGGGTGGGGTGACGCTGTTGCTGGTGGAGCAGAACGCCCGGCTGGCCTTGCAGACCTGCCAGCGCGCCTATGTGATCGACGGCGGGCGCATCAGCCTTGAAGGGTGCGCCAAGGAGCTGCTGCATGATGACCAGGTGAAGCGGGCTTACCTTGGGGAATGAGCCGCTTTTCGGGGGAGGGGTGAGTCGACCAGGTGCATGGGTTGGGTTTTGACGTGGTGCGGAAATCGAGCGCCGCCCGCGCGGCGCTCGATCTCATAGGCGCTGAAAATGCTGCGGCGAATCAACCATGCGGCACCGCCTTGCTCGCCACATTCCCCGCATACTCCGGCTTCAGATGCCCCTGCTCATCCAGCAGGTAGGCATCCATCACCTCACGCACCACAGGCCCCGCCACGCGCCCGCCCGCTTCACCATTCTCGATCATCACCGCCACCACCACACTCGGGTGATCAGCCGGGGCAAAGCCGACGAACAGGGCGTTGTCGCGGTGCCGCTCCAGGGTCTTGTTGCGGTTGTAGCGCTCGCCCTGCTTGATCGCCACCACCTGCGCCGTGCCGCTCTTGCCGGCGATGCGGTACTGGGCGCCGGCCGCCGAAGCGCGGGCGATGCCGCGTGGGTCGTGCATGACCATCTGCATGCCCTGGCTGACCTGGTCCCAGGCGTGCTTGTCGTGCAGCACGATGTCGGGCATGGGGTTGGGGTCGACCGGCGTCTCGCCGCCCACGGTCATGGCCAGGTGCGGGCGGTGCCACACGCCCTTGCTCGCCAGCAGGCTGGTGGCCTGGGCCAACTGCAGCGGGGTGACCTGCATGTAGCCCTGGCCGATACCCAAAATCAACGTCTCGCCGGGGAACCAGGCCTGGCGCCGCGTGGCACGCTTCCACTCGGCGGACGGCATCAGCCCGGACGCTTCTTCGAACATGTCCAGCGACACCTTCTGCCCCAGGCCGAACTCGGCCATGTAATCGTGCAGGCGCTCGATCCCCAGCTTGTGCGCCAGGTCATAGAAGTAGGTGTCGTTGGACCGCATGATCGCGGTGTACATGTCCACCCAGCCGTCGCCGCTGCGGTTCCAGTTGCGGTACTTGTGCGCGTAGTTGGGCAGTTCGTAGTAGCCCGGGTCGAACACCCGGCTGCCAGGGGTGATCACGCCGCTGTCGAGGCCGGCGATGGCCACTTCCGGTTTTACCGTCGAACCCGGCGCATACAGGCCGCGCAATACGCGGTTGAACAGCGGACGGTCGATCGAGTCGCGCAGGGCGGCGTACTGCTTGAAGCTGATGCCCTTGACGAACAGGTTGGGGTCGAAGCTTGGGTTGCTGACCATCGCCAGCACGTCGCCGTTGGCCGGGTCCAGTACCACCACCGAGCCGCGTCGATCGCCCAGGGCCTTTTCGGCGGCCAGTTGCAGGTGGGCATCCAGGCTCAGGGTGATGTCCTTGCCGGGGGTCGGTGCCTTGTGGTTGAGCACACGCATGACCCGGCCCTGGGCGTTGGTTTCGACTTCTTCGTAGCCCACCTGGCCGTGCAGCTGGCTTTCGTAAAAGTGCTCGATGCCGGTCTTGCCGATCGACTGGGTGCCCCGGTACTCGGTGCTGTCGAGGGTCTTGGCTTCTCTTTCGTTGATGCGCCCGACATACCCCACCGAATGGGCGAAATGCTCGGCCAGGGGGTATTCGCGGATGAACTGCGGCTCTACATCAAGGCCTGGCAGGCGGAACTGGTTGACCGCAATCAGGGCGATCTGTTCTTCGTTCAGGCCGACCAGCAGGGTGACCGGCTCGAACGGTTTGCGGCCGCGGCGCAGGTCCTTGTCGAACTGTTTACGGTCATCCTCGGTCAGGCTCAGGACCTGCGCCAGGGTATCGAGCACTTTGGCCGAATCGCCTGCCCGTTCACGGGTCATGGTCAGGTCGAAACTGGGTTTGTTGTCTGCCAGCACCACGCCGTTGCGGTCGTAGATCAGCCCGCGCTCGGGGGCGATGGGCAGCACGTGCACGCGGTTGTTTTCCGACACGGCGCTTTGCTGGTCATGCTGCACGACCTGAAGCACATAGAGGCGGCCCACCAGGACGGCGACCAGGCTGAAGACCAGGGCAGCGCAGGCCAGTAGCCGGCGATTGACCAGGTGCTTTTCCTTTTCGTGGTCCTTGAGGGGGATGGGTTGGGGCATGGGGAACTCTGAGGGGTAGCGGTGTGGCCGGGCAGCGGCCCCAGGGCCGGCGATGCTACGCAACGCGTCCTTTTCCCTCAAGGCAGGCGGGTGTTGGCAGGGGCTGGCGATCGGCCGTTGGCCCCCGTGATCAGGGTGCTTACGGGCAACATGAAGATTTGTTCATGGCTGCGCTCGTTGGCGTGATGAATGACTCGCAGAAAGGTGCTTTGTGGATCCATAAAAACGGATGTGCGGTAACCGAACGGAAAAACTAGAAATTGATAAATTCATAACTTATTGAAAATAGTGATAAAAATAATCAATTATCTTGGTTGTCTGCCAATTTCTGTGCCATCTGATTGTTTCACCAAAACTCACCATATTGTCTATGGATCCATTATCTGGTTGATTAGCGCCTGACGACGGCCAGAGCCCTCCGGCCGTGCGCGACAACAATTACAAGAAGGGTCCAGTCATGAATGGCTTATCACGGGCGTGGAACCGTCACGGTTCCTGCTGCTCGCCTTGCGTGTGCACGTCTTTTCTCTCGTCTGTGGTCAGCATCGGCCGGCAGGTGACCCCATGAACACCGACCTCAAGCAGCGTCTGGACAATGACCCGATGGGCCGATTCCAGTGCCTGGCCATTGGTATCTGCATCGTGCTGAACATGATCGATGGCTTCGATGTGCTGGTGATGGCCTTCACGGCGGCTTCGGTTTCTGCAGAGTGGGGCCTGAGCGGGGCGCAGGTGGGGCTGTTGCTCAGCGCCGGCCTGTTCGGCATGGCGGCCGGGTCGCTGTTCATCGCGCCGTGGGCTGACCGTTTCGGCCGGCGCCCGCTGATTCTGTTCTGCCTGGCGCTTTCTGGCGTTGGCATGCTGCTCTCGGCCTTGAGCCAGAGCCCGTTGCAACTGGCGCTGCTGCGCGGCCTGACCGGGCTTGGCATTGGCGGCATTCTGGCCAGCAGCAATGTGATTGCCAGCGAATATGCCAGCAAACGCTGGCGCGGCCTGGCGGTGAGCCTGCAGTCCACCGGTTATGCCTTGGGCGCCACGCTTGGCGGCTTGCTGGCGGTATGGTTGCTGGGCCATTGGGGCTGGCGCTCGGTGTTTCTGTTCGGTGGCATCGTCACCGTGCTGGTGATCCCCCTGGTGCTGTTGTGGCTGCCGGAATCGCTGGACTTCTTGTTGGCGCGTCGCCCGCGTAATGCCCTGGCGCGGGTCAACCGCCTGGCGGCCAAACTGGGGCAGCCGGCACTGTCAGCATTGCCGGCGCCACAGCTCAAGGTGCCAGGCGCTGCCACCGGGTTCAGGCAGCTGCTGACACCCGACATGCGCCGCACCACCCTGGTGATCTGGTTGCTGTTCTTCCTGGTGATGTTCGGGTTCTATTTCGTCATGAGCTGGACGCCAAAACTGCTGGTTGCCGCAGGCCTGTCGGCGCAGCAGGGCATCACCGGCGGGGTGCTGCTGAGCGTTGGCGGCATCCTCGGGGCGGCGCTGATTGGTGGCTTGTCGTCGCGCTGGCCACTGAGCCGCGTGTTGTCGATGTTCATGCTGATCACCGCCGGGCTGCTGGTGCTGTTCGTGGCGAGCGGTTCATCGGTCAGCGCAGCGCTGGCGCTGGGGCTGCTGATCGGGCTGTTCTCCAACGGCTGCGTGGCGGGGCTGTATGCCCTGTCGCCGGTGGTTTATGACGCTTCGGTGCGCGCCACCGGGGTGGGCTGGGGCATCGGCATCGGCCGGATCGGCGCCATCCTGTCGCCGACCGTGGCCGGCGTGTTGCTCGATGGTGGCTGGCAACCGCTGCACCTGTACGGGGTGTTCGCCATTGTCTTCGTACTGGCCGCAGGTTGCCTGATGTTGCTCAGGCCAGCGGCAAGGCCGGCGCAGCCCGCCATGGTCGACGCCTAGGCCTGGCCATCGATGATCGCCTCGGCGACCGTCGCGCAAAACCATTGCAGGGCGGCAGAGTTGTCGCTGTTGGGGTGCCAGTTTAGCGAGACATCGAACGCGGCCACCTGGAAGGGCAATTCGAGCATCTTCAAGCCGCCGTCCTGCATGAACAGCCTGGCGATCTGGGCCGGCAATACCGCCAGCAGGTCGGTGCCGGGGATGATCTTGGGCAGCACCGAGAAGTGCGGCACGTGCAGGCTGATGCGGCGCTGCACCTGCATGCTGTTCAGCACATCCTCGACGCTGCCGTGGCCGGTGGTGCGGGTGACGGTGATGTGGCGCTCGGCAACGAACTGCTCAAGGCTGAGGCTGTCGCCGATGCGCGGGTGAGCGCTGCTCAGCAGGCAGACGTAGCGCTCGTGCATCAGCACCTGGCTGCGGGTGCCGGGCACGGGTGGGCGGCAAATCGCAGCGTCGATCTTGCCACTGGCCAGCCACTCGCCCACCTGGTCGACCTGCAAGGGCAGCACTTCGACCTCGGCCTGCGGTGCCTCGCGGTTCAGGCGCGCCAGAATCAGCGGCAAAAAGCCCATTTCGCCAAGGTCGGAGAGGGCGATGCGAAACCTGCGCTCGGTGCTGGCAGGGTCGAACTGTCGGGTGCTCTGCACGGCGCTTTCGATGCGCGTCAGTGCGTCGCGCAGCGTCGCGTACAGCTGGTCGGCAACGAACGTCGGCTGGATGCCGTCACGGGTGCGGCTGAACAGGGCGTCGTCGAACAGCTCGCGCAGGCGCGCCAGGCCATAGCTCACCGAAGGTTGGGTGACGAACAAACGCTCGGCGGCGAGGGTGACGCTGCGGGCTTCGTAAAGGGTGACGAAGGTGCGGATCAGGTTCAGGTCAATGTGGCTCATGGGCACTCGCGTCGTGCGTAGTCATATAGATCAGTTTTATTTTTGCCAAAGATAGTATCGATTTGATCAATTTGGTAGCGGCTGCAAAAGTAACCCAAATTCTAAAAACGAGCTGCAAGGGTCTTTATGAAAACTGTTCACAGCGCCGCCTACGACATCCTCCGCCAGCATGGCCTGACCACCATGTTTGGTAACCCTGGCTCCAACGAGCTGCCGTTTCTCAAGGGCTTCCCAGAAGATTTTCGCTATGTCCTGGGCTTGCATGAAGGGGCGGTAGTGGGCATGGCCGACGGCTATGCGCTTGCCAGCGGCCAGCCGACGTTCGTCAACCTGCATGCCGCGGCCGGCACCGGCAATGGCATGGGCGCACTGACCAACGCCTGGTACTCCCACAGCCCGCTGGTGATCACCGCCGGCCAGCAGGTACGCAGCATGATCGGCGTGGAAGCCATGCTGGCCAATGTGGACGCGGCGCAGTTGCCCAAGCCGCTGGTCAAGTGGAGCCACGAACCGGCCTCGGCGCAGGATGTGCCGCGTGCCCTCAGCCATGCGATCCATGCTGCCAGCCTGCCGCCACGCGGCCCTGTGTATGTATCGATCCCTTATGACGACTGGGCCTGCGAAGCACCGAAGGGCGTCGAGCATCTGGCCCGTCGGCAGGTAGCCAGTGCCGGGCTGGCTTCGCCGGCACAGGTGCAGGGGCTGTGCGAGCGCTTGTCGGCGGCGCGCAACCCCGTGCTGGTACTGGGGCCGGATGTCGATGGCTGCGGGGCCAACGGCCTGGCGGTGCAACTGGCGGAAAAGCTGCGCATGACCGCCTGGGTGGCGCCGTCGGCCTCACGTTGCCCGTTCCCGACGCGGCATGCGTGTTTCCGTGGGGTGCTGCCGGCCTCGATCGCAGGCATCAGCCGCTGCCTGGCGGAGCACGACCTCATCCTGGTGGTGGGGGCACCGGTGTTTCGCTATCACCAATATGCGCCGGGCGACTACCTGCCTGCCGACTGCCAGCTGCTGCACCTGACCTGCGACCCTGGCGAGGCTGCGCGCGCCCCGATGGGTGATGCCCTGGTCGCGGATATCGCGCTGACACTTGAAGCCCTGGTGGCGGGCGTGACGCCGAGCGAGCGGCCCATGCCGGTGGCCTTGCCGCAGCCGGAGCCGGTGGCCGACGACGGCGGGCTGCTGCACCCGGAAACGGTCTTCGAGCTGATCGACCGGCTGGCCCCCGCCAACGCGATCTACGTCAAGGAGTCCACCTCCACGGTCGGTGCCTTCTGGCGGCGTGTTGCAATGCGTGAGCCGGGCAGCTACTTCTTCCCGGCCGCAGGGGGCTTGGGTTTCGGCCTGCCAGCGGCGGTCGGCGTGCAGCTGGCATCGCCCGAGCGGCGCGTCATCGGCATCATCGGCGACGGCTCGGCGAACTACGGCATCACCGCGCTGTGGACGGCTGCGCAGTACAACATCCCGGTGGTGTTCATCATTCTGAAGAACGGCACCTATGGGGCGCTGCGCTGGTTCGCCGATGTGCTGAACGTGAGCGATGCGCCAGGGCTGGACGTGCCAGGCCTGGACTTTTGCGCCATCGCCCAGGGGTACGGCGTACAGGCTGTGCAGGCGCAAACCGGCGCCGAGTTCGCCCGTGCGTTCAGCGCGGCCCTGGCGGGTAACCGCCCCGTGCTGATCGAGGTACCGACCCAGACCATTGCTCCCTGAAGCATCGGGCAACCGCCGCGCCTGGCGCGAAACACAACAACAATAAAAAACCGAGGTGGCTATGAAGACGACTTCCGTCAGTGAAGTGATCGATGCTGCACCCTTTAATCGCACCCACCTGCTGATACTGCTGTGGGGCTGTTTCATCATGCTGTTCGACGGCTATGACATGGTGATCTACGGCTCGGTGGTGCCGCGCCTGATGCAAGAGTGGCAACTCAGTGCAATCGAAGCCGGCACGCTGGGCAGTTGTGCACTGTTCGGCATGTTGTTCGGCGGCACCTTGCTGGCGCCGCTGGCTGACCGTTATGGGCGGCGCAAGCTGATTATCCTGACCACCTTGCTGGCCAGTTGCGCCGCCTTCATGACCGGGCATGCGAGCACCCCGCTGCAGCTCGGTGCATGCCGCCTGGTGACGGGGTTGGCGCTGGGGGCGCTGGTGCCGAGCGCAGTGAACCTGATCAGCGAATTCGCCCCCCAGGGGCGGCGCAGCACCATGATCACCGTGATGTCCAGCTTCTACTCGGTGGGTGCGGTGCTGTCGGCCCTGCTGGCGATCGTGGTGATCCCACAGTGGGGCTGGCAGGCGGTGTTCTACGTGGCCGTGCTGCCAGTGCTGGCGGTGCCGTTCATGCTGCGGTACTTGCCTGAGTCGGCGGCGTTTCTTGAGCTCAAGGGCCGCCGTGACGAGCTTGATCGGCTGCTGGTCAAGGTCGACCCAGCGTTTCGCCCAGGTACCGAGCTGCGCCTGCAGGGCGCCGGCCAGCCGGTGCGCACGGCGCGCGTGGCGCAGTTGTTCGGCAAGGGCCAGGCATTGGCAACCTTGCTGCTGTGGGTGGCCTTCGCCATGTGCATGCTGATGAGCTACGGCCTCAACACCTGGCTGCCCAAGTTGATGGCGCAGGGTGGCTATCCGCTGGGCTCGAGCCTTGCGTTTCTGGTGACGCTGAACATCGGCGCCACGCTGGGTGCGCTATTCGGCGGCTGGCTGGCCGACCGGCTTGGGGTGCAGCGCACCCTGGCGCTGTTCTTCGTGCTGGCAGCCCTGTCGCTGGCGGCATTGGGCTTGCAGCCTGGCCCTGTGCTGCTGAACCTGCTGTTGCTGGTTGCCGGGGCCACCACCATCGGCACCTTGGCAGTCATCCACGCCTATGCCTCGATTGCCTACCCCGCGCACATCCGCTCCACCGGCGTCGGCTGGGCCGCCGGCATCGGCCGCCTGGGTGCGATTGCCGGGCCGATGCTCGGTGGCAGCCTGCTGTCCATGCAGTTGCCGTTGCAGCAGAACTTCCTGGCTTTCGCCTTGCCGGGGGTGATCGGTGCGCTGGCCATCGTCTGCATCCACGTGCGTGCACCGCAACCGGCCGACGCGCCGGAAGTGGCCAACAAACCTACGATTTGACCAAGGAGCCTTTCATGTCTGATACCTGCCCGCGTTACCGTGACCTTCACCTGCAGCCGATTGCCGGCCAATGGCGCGCCGGCGCTGCCGGCAAGACCCTGAACGTGCACAACCCGTTCGACGACGCCTTGTTGCTGCAGATTCCACAGGCCAACCGTGATGACCTCGATGCGGCCTACCGCGCTGCCGCCCAGGCCCAGCCGCAATGGGCGGGCCTGGGGCCAGCGGCGCGGGCGGCGGTGCTGCATGAGGTGGTGGCGGTGTTTGACCGTCGCCGCGAAGAAATCGTCGAGTGGATCATTCGCGAGTCCGGCAGCACCCGGCTCAAGGCGCAACTGGAATGGGGTGCGGCGCGGGCAATTGCGCTGGAGGCTGCGTCGTTTCCGTCGCGGGTGCACGGGCGTATCGTCGACTCCAACGTGCCGGGCAAGGAAAGCCGCGTGTACCGCAGCGCCTTGGGCGTGGTCGGGGTCATCAGCCCGTGGAACTTCCCTTTGCACCTGACCCAACGCTCGATTGCCCCCGCCCTGGCGCTGGGCAATGCCGTAGTGGTCAAGCCCGCCAGCGATACGCCGGTGTGCGGCGGTTTGCTGCTGGCGCGCATCTTCGAAGAAGCCGGGCTGCCGGCGGGCGTACTCAGCGTGGTGGTCGGTGCAGGCAGTGAAATCGGCGATGCCTTTGTCGAGCATGAGCTGCCCTCGTTGATCACCTTTACCGGTTCCACCCCGGTGGGGCGCGGCATCGGCCGTATCGCCAGCGGTGGCCAGCACCTCAAGCATGTTGCGCTGGAGCTGGGCGGCAATAGCCCGTTCGTGGTGCTGGACGATGCCGATCTCGACCAGGCGGTGAACGCTGCCGTGTTCGGCAAGTTCCTGCATCAGGGGCAGATCTGCATGGCGGTGAACCGGATCATTATCGATGAGAGCCTTTACGAGGCGTTTGCCGAGCGCTTCGTCGCACGCGTCAAAGCGTTGGTGGTGGGGGACCCGAATTTGCCGGCAACGGTGATCGGCCCGGTGATCAACGCCCGGCAACTGCAGGGCCTGCAAGAGAAAATCAGCCTGGCCCGGGCTGAGGGCGCCGAGCCTTTGTACGAGGGTGGGGTGACCGGCAACCTGCTGGCGCCGCATGTGTATGGCGAAGTCACGGTCGACATGGACCTGGCCCGCAATGAAATCTTCGGCCCCCTGGTCGGCCTGTTGCGCGCGCGCGATGAAGCCCATGCCTTGGCGCTGGCCAACGCCAGCGAGTTCGGGCTTTCCAGCGCGGTGTTCAGCCGCAACCTGGAGCGTGCCGTGCGCTTTGCCCGCCAGGTGCGTGCGGGGATGACGCACATCAACGACATCCCGGTGAACGATGAGGCCAATGCGCCGTTCGGTGGCGAGAAAAACTCCGGGCTCGGGCGCTTCAACGGTGACTGGGCGATCGATGAGTTCACCCGCGATCACTGGGTCAGCGTGCAGCACACGCCGCGCGCGTACCCCTTCTGATGCACTGAACCCCTGAGTGCTGCCCGGCCCGGCCGGGCACCCCAGCAGCCACCCGATGACGGGCGCCGAGCCGCCCGCAGGGGCCGGCTGCGTCCATGAAAAGCGGAGAACAATAATAATGATCGACACGTCTTGCACCCTGGCCCGTACGGCCGTTGCCGTTTCGCTGGTGTCAGGCCTGAGCCTGCCTGCCTGGGCCGAGGAGGGCGGCTTCTTCGAAGATGCCAAGGCTGGGCTGACGCTGCGCAACTACTACTTCAACCGGGATTTTCGCGATTCGGGTGCGGCCAAGAGCAAGGTCGACGAGTGGGCCCAGGGCTTCATTCTGAAGTTCACCTCCGGCTATACCCCTGGCCTGGTCGGCGTCGGCCTGGATGGCATTGCCCTGTTCGGCATGAAGCTGGACAGCAGCCGCGATGCCAGTGGCTCCGAGTTGCTGCCGGTGCACGATGACGGGCGTGCGGCAGACAACTATGGGCGGGCCGGGCTGGCGGCCAAGCTGCGCATTTCGGCAACCGAGCTGAAAGTGGGCGAGCTGATGCCCGACATCCCGCTGTTGCGCTACGACGATGGCCGCTTGCTGCCGCAGACCTTCCGCGGGGCGATGCTCGACTCGCGCGAGATAGAAGGCCTGAGCCTGCAGGCTGGCCAGTACCGTGAGGTGAGCCTGCGCAACTCGTCCAACATGCAGGACTTGTCGGCCTGGGCGGCGCCGGGGGTGATGGCTGACGGGTTCAATTACGCCGGTGCCGAGTACCGTTTCAACCAGCAGCGCACGCTGGTCGGTGCCTGGCATTCGCAGCTCGAAGACATCTACCAGCAAAGCTACTTCAACCTGCTGCACACGCAGCCGCTGGGTAACTGGACGCTGGCGGCCAACCTGGGTTATTTCATCGACAAGGAAGACGGCCAGGCGCGCATTGGCGATATCCAGAGCCGCACGGCGTATGGCTTGGTGTCGGCTTCGCACAGCGGGCACACGGTGTACCTGGGGTTGCAGAAGGTCAGCGGTGACAGCCAGTGGATGTCGGTGTATGGCAGCAGTGGCCGGACCTTGGGCAACGATATGTTCAATGGCAACTTCAGCAACGCCGACGAGCGTTCCTGGCAGGTGCGTTATGACTACAACTTTGCCGCGATGGGCGTGCCAGGGTTGTTGGCGATGGTGCGCTATGGGCACGGCGAGAATGCCACCACGGGGGCGGGCAGCAATGGCAAGGAGTGGGAGCGTGACACCGAGGTGAACTACACCTTCCAGAGTGGCACCTTGAAGAACCTCAACATTCGGTTGAACAACGCCAGCAACCGGCGCAGCTTCAGTGGTGACTTCGACCAGACGCGGTTGATCGTGAGTTATCCGTTTTCGTTGTGACCGCTGGGGGCGCTGTGCGCCCCTTTCCCACAGCACCCTGGAAACTGCACTTACCCGGCGAATCGAGCCTGGCGCCGGCGCACTTCCTCGCGTACCGCCGGGATCACCCAGCGCCCGTAATCCACCGTGTCATACAACGGGTCATACCCACGGTTGAGAAACGTACTCACGCCTAGATCAACATAATCCAGCAAGGCCTGCGCCAACGGTCAGAACTGGTAATCGACCTGGGCCAGCAAGGTGCGCCCGGGCATCGGTTGCAGGAAGGTGTTGGTCGAACCTGCCAGGCCACTGACGAAATTCAGCTCGTCGGTGACGTTGAGCATGCGCACCGTGACGCCCCACTGGGGCTGGCGGTAGTACACGGCAAGGTCGAGGTTGTATTCGTCGGGCACCTTCACCGTCTTGCTCAGGTTCAGGTACCAACTGCTGGTCCACCAGCCGGAAAGCTCCACGCCGAAGCCGGAATCGAAGCGGTAGTCGACATAGCCGCCGGCGTTGTACTCGGGGATCTGCACCGCATCGAACTTGCCGGACGGGCGCTGGTTGAGGCTGTTGTTGTCGCCGAACACGGTGCCGTTGTCGGCGATGAAACCGGCCGAGGCGAACCCGGCCTGGCTGGTGAACTCGTTGTAGGCACTGATGCGGCTGAGGTTGAGGCCCCCGCGCAGGTGCTCGTCCTGGTAGCGCAGGGTCGCTTCCCAGCCTTTGACGATCAGCCGGGCGATGTTGTTGTTGCTGTCCGGCGCCTGGTCGCGCGCCTGCTTGTAGGCGGCCAGGGTGAAGAACAGCTGGTCGGGCACGGCCTCCACCTTCAACCCTACTTCGTGCAGCACGCTCAGGCTCTCGAACGCCAGCGGGTTGAGCTGGTTGGCCCCGGTGCCACTGCCCCAGCCCAGGCCATTGGTGAAGAAACCGGTATTGACGGCCAGCGAGCGGTCGAAGGTGTAGTACAGGGTGCTGTTGTCGGTGGGCTTGAAGTAGGGGCTTACCTGTACCGAGAACAGCCGGTAGTTGTCCGAGTCCTTGCGCGGGTTGCCGCCGGCGAGCACGAAGGGGTTTTCGATGCGGGCATCGATCCAGCTGCGGCTGGCCCCTACATTCAACCCCACGCGCTCGCCCAGGCGCAGGTTGTGCTGGCTGAACAGGGTCTTGGTGGTCCAGGTGCTGTCGGCGGTGTAGGGCGCCACCGATTCGGCGTACAGGCCGTGCCCCGCCGGGTACATGGCTGGCAGGTTGAGCCAGCCGTAATAGCTGGACAGCTGCGGCACGCCGGGTTGGCCGATCCAGGCGCCGTTGCCGCCTGCGGGGTTGCGCCCGGCCAGGCCAAGCAGGTCGCCCGGGTTTTTCAGGGTCGGGTCGAGGGTGAGGTCGTAGGCGTTGATGGTGGAGCCGAAATTGTTGTTGGCAGCGATCGACTCGTTGCGTTCGCGGCGGTAGATCAGCCCGCTGTTGCTGTCGTCGACCAGCGTCAGGCCGCCCAGCTGCCATTGCCCGCGGGCGCGGAACTCGAAGCGGTTGTCGAAGATGTCGTCCTTGCCTTGCACCTGGAACGCACCCACCGCGTCGGTGGTGTCGGTCGAGTGCTGGTAGAAGGTGCTGTTGGCCAGGGTGATCGACGGGGTCAGGTCACCCTCGACGCGCAGTTGTGTGGTGAAGCGCCGCGAGCGGTTCTGGTCCTCGGCGCGCTGGCCGGTCTGCGACGACAGCGAGGTCTGCCCATTGCCTGCCAGCGCCGGGTCGTACACCCAGCCGCGCAGGCTGCCAGGGTTGGCCTGGGTGTTGGGTGAGGCGCCCTGGAAGCTGCCATCGACCACCTGGTACTGGCCCTGCGCGTTGCGCTGGCGCTGCACCCAGCCCAGCACCTGGGCGTCGCTGGCAGCGGACGACAGCACCGGCGACCACAGGTTGTTGCCGTTCTGGATGATCGGCGTGGCACGGCCGGCGTTGTACTTGCCGTGGTCTACCAAGTCTTGGGTGGCGCGGTTCCAGCCGTGGGTGATGTTGTAGTCGTAGTAGTCGTCGTAGGCGGCGTTCCAGTCCACCCGCAGGTTGTCGTTGCGCCAGGCGAGTGCGCCGTAGAACGCGTCGAAGTTGTTGTCGACGTTGTCGTAGAAGGTTTGCTGGCGCTGGCGGGTGATGCTGACCCGGTAGGCCAGGCTGTCACTGATGGGGCCGGTGTGGTCGACACTGAATTTGCTGGCATCGCGCGATTCGCCGTCGGGGACCCAACTGCCGACTTCGCCGCTGAGGCGGGTACGGAAGCGGTTGAAGTCGGGCTTCTTGCTCAGGTAGTTGACGTAGCCGCCGCTGCCACTGACCGAACCGTAGGTGACCGAGGAGGGCCCGGCAACGATGTCGGCACCCTCGTAGGCGTTGAAATTGGCGGGGTGGCGAACGCCGTAGGCGCGTTGGCCATCCTGGAACACCTCGGAGTTCTGCCCGCGCATCTGCGGGGTGATACCGGCGTTCTGGCCGCCACCGCGGGTGATGCCGGGGGCGTACTTGACCAAGTCATCAGCGCTCTGGATCGGGTCGCGGGCCAGTTGTTCGGCGTTGATCTGGGTAACCGAGCGTGGGGTGTCGAGGACCTTGGTTTCCAGGCCGCCGTAGATCGAGGCGGGTGGGCGCGTAGGCAGGGCGTCGTCGTCAGTTTGCTCGGCCTGCACGGTGACCGTTTGCAGTGGGGTGTCTTCGGCATACGCCATGGGCACGGTAGCGGCCAGGATGGCGAGGGCCAGCGAGCTGGGCTGGAATTTGGGGTGCAGCAAGGCAACGCGGGGCATGGGGCTGGGCCTCGTACTATTCGGGGAATGGGAAAAGCGAGGGGCGCAGCCGCGCCTGCGGTTGATGGGTTTATCGGGGGATTGCCGGGGGCGCTAAGCCTCCCTGATGCTCAACTTCTCAGCCACAGGCTCTCGAACCTCCAGGTACTGAACAGCGATTGCTCCGCCTGCGCCCCACCCACCCGGGTACTGACGCTGTCGAGCAAATCGGCAAAGCCCCAGATCAGCATGCCGCCGCGTTCGTATTGGATGCGCTGGGCGCGGTGCACCAGCGCCTTGCGTTTCTCCAGGTCAGGCTGGGCCATGGCGGCGAGGAAGGCTTCGCTGAAGGCCGGGTCGTGGAAGTGGGTCTTGTTGGCCACGGCGAACGGCGCGTCGGTGTGAATGGCGCTGGCCAGAAACGGCGCGCCGATGCTGCCACCGGTGCTCAAGGTCCAGTCGTCGCGTTGCGGGCCCTGGAACGTTGCCAGGTCCACTTGACGCACCGTGATCGTCACGCCGATGCGCCGCGCCTGTTCGGCCAGCACCAGCGCTGAGGCCAGCCCCGGCCCTGGGGTCGTCACCAGTTCCACCTGCAGGCCTTCCTGGCCTGCGTCCTTGAGCAGCTGCGCCGCCCGTTGTGGGTCATGCGGGCGTGGCCCGAGGCTGTGGTCGAAGGTGGGATCGAAGGGTGCGTACAGGTCGTTGGCCACGCGGCCTTGGCCATTGAGCGCGCGGCGCACCAGCTCTTCGCGGTCGGCCAGCAGGCGAAACGCCTCGCGCACCCGTGGGTCGTCGAACGGCGGCTTGGCGGTGTTCATGTCGAACGACAACCAGTTGCCGCTCACCGATTTCAACAGGCGCAGGCGCGGGTCGGCCTGCAGCACCTGAAGGTGCTCGGTGGACATCACGTTGGCCATGTCGATCTGCCCGGCGCGCAAGGCCGCCAGGCGGCCGGTCTGGTCCTTGAAGTCGATGATTTCCAGTTCTTCGGCGTAGGGCTTGCCGGGCTTGTAGTAATTGTCGAAACGGGTGAACAGCGAGCGTTGGCCCGGGGTGAAGCTTTTGAGTTTGTACGGCCCGGCACCGACCGGGTTGGTGACGGGGTGGTAATCGACCGGCACGATGCCGCCGAAGTTGACCCAGGTTTCGGGCAGCGGCAGGTAGCTGCGGCCTTCGCGAAAACCCAGGCGCACGGTGCGCGAGTCGAGCTTGACCAGGTTGTCGCGGTCGACCCAGTGCAGCAGCGCCGCGTAGGGCGAGGCCAGCTGCGGGTCGGTCAGGCGCCGGATGGAGAAGATCAGGTCGTCGGCGTCGATGGTCTTGCCGTGGTGAAACTCCAGCCCCGGTTTGAGCCGCAGGGTCCAGCCGCTGGCGTCGGCATTGGGCTCGGCAAATTCGGCCAGGGCCAGGCGCGGCTGCATCTGCTCGTCCCACTCCCACAGCTTGCTGTACAGGGCAAAGCCCCGCACGATGCCGCTGCCGACCGGCTTGTGGGCGTCGAGGTTACCGCTCTGGTTGCCATCGATGATGCCCAGGCGCAGGCGCCCGCCATGACGCGGCAGGTCGGCAACCGCGTGGCCGGGGCTGTCGCTTGGGCCGCAGCCGGCCAGGAGCCCGCCGGCCAGCACGCCGGCATGGCCGAGGAAGCTGCGGCGGTTCAGTGGGTAACCGTCCCAGGCCATGGCATCAGGCTCCGTTGCTGGCGTGCAGTTGCACAGCGGTGGAAGCCGGGCGGGTGAGGGCGGCCCGCTGGCCACGGAAGTGCGGCAGGATGTGCTCGCCGATGCGGTAGGCTTCTTCCAGGTGCGGGTAGCCGGCGAGGAAGAACAGGTCAATGCCGATGCCGTGGTACTCGCGGATGCGCGCCACCACGTTGGCATAGCTGCCCACCAGCGCGCAGCCCGGGGGGATGCCGATGTAGCCGAAGCCGGTCCACACGTTGGGGTGGATGAAAAAGTCGTCGAAGGCCTGTTGCTCGTCGTTGTCGCTGTAGCCGTGCTCGTAGCTCAGCTTGCGTGCCGTGCGCAGGCCGGCGTGGGCGGCGCGGGCCTTGACCGTGCCCTTGGCCACGCCTTCGTCGAAGAAGCGTTTGGCCTCGGCCCGCGCGGCCTCTTCGGTGTCGCGGGCGATCACATCGATGGACAGGCCGAAGCGAATGTCGGTACGCCCCCACTTCAAGGCGCGGGCGCGGATGTCGGCGATCAGCGCGGCGATTTCGTTCGGGTGTTCGGCACGCATCAGGTAGAAGTCGGCATGCTTGGCAGCGAACTCGCGCGCCGCCACCGACGAACCGGCCGTGCAAATCAGCGGCAGCTCGGCCTTTTTCAGCGGCCCGCGCAGGCCGCCGCCCTCGGCGCGGTAGTAGCGGCCTTCGTAGTGAAACTGCTCGTTGTGCCAGTAGCCGCGCACCACGTCCATGAACTCCGTGGCGCGGGCGTAGCGCTGGTCGTGGTCTTCGAAGTCGCCGACCTGGCGCTGGAGGGCGTCGGAGCCGCCGTTGATGATGTTCCACACCAGCCGGTTGCCCGTGGCGCGCTGGTAGGTCGCGGCCTGCTGCACCGCCACCCAGGGTGTGTAGTGGTAGGGCTGGAACGCGGTGACGAACTTGAGGGTGCGGGTTTCTCGCGCCAGCAGCGAGCACACGGTCCACGGCTCTTCGCCGGTGGGCGCATTGACCATCAGCGCGCCGCCGAAGCCGTTGATTTCCGCTGCGCGGGCGATCTGGCCGAGGTAGTCGATATAGGTGAAGTGATCACCTACGGCAAACCCGGACACGGCACCGCTGCTGGCGCCGCCCGCGTGCCAGTCGCCACGGTTGCGGGGGTCGCCTGGGAGGTACTGGGTTTCGCCATGCAGCGGCAGGCGGGTGAAGAATTCGAGGCTCATGAGGTGGCTTCCTTACTGGACGCTGGGGCTGCAGTTGGGCGTGACCGGCTGGCCGCTGATGACCTGGCGGGCGAAGGGGATCGAGTCCTTGAGCGAGGCGTTGACCGTTTCGCTGTGCCCCAGGCCCTTGTACAGATGGCCTTGCACTACCGAGCCTGCCTTGCAGGCGTCCTGCATCAGCGCGACCTGGGTGGCGGCGGCGGGGGTCTTGTCCTCGGCACCGGTGCCGATGAAGATCGGCTGGGCCAGTTTCAGGGTGGGGTAGGACACCTGCGCCAGCCATGGCTTGAGCTTATCGCCCTGGTAGTCCTTCTTGGCGTTGGCCGGGGTCAGGCCGGTGCCGACCACGTCACTGACCAGCGACGACAGGCAACTGGTGCGCGCCTGCTCGAACAGCGGCAGGGCTTTGTCGGTGTAGAAATCACGCGGGTTGATGCTCGGGTCGTACTGCTGCGCGGCAAGCAGGGTGTAGAAGCCGTACGCCAGCGCCGGGTCGACCTTGTTCGGGTCCTGTTCGCCGACGTTTTTCTGGCCCACGGTGTATATCACGCCGGTGCCGATGCTGCCCTTGACCCCCAGTTTCGGCGCGTAGGTTGCCGCGTAGGCACCGGCTGCGAACGCACCGGCGCCGCCTTGGGATTGGCCGACGATCAGCACTTTGTCGGCAAGCCCAGGCACGCCCGCGACCACGGCTTTGGCTGCATCGAGAATGCCATAGGCGGCCATGCGGTTGTTCAGCAGCGGGTGGCCACCTGGCACGCCCAGGCCTTGGTAGTCGGTGGCGACGATGGCATAGCCCTCTTCGAGCCAGCGGTTCAGGTACTGCACATCGCGGTAGGAGCGCCCGGCCCACGACGGTGCGCAGATATCCGCCACACCTACGGTGCCATGGCCCCAGCTGGCGACCGGCCAGCCGCCGGCCGGCGCCTTGCCCTTGGGAATGAACAGCGCGCCGGACACCACGATCGGCGTCTTGCCGTCGATGCCGTCCAGCGAGGTGTAGAGGATGCGCTGGGCACTGGCGGCGTTGGGCAGGCTCAGCGCCGGGTCCAGCGCTTCGCTGCGCAGCAGTTTGCCAGGCGTGGCGGGGATCGCCTTGGT
The DNA here is from genome assembly GCF_051123555.1 of Pseudomonas sp. NFX1. NCBI lineage: Bacteria > Pseudomonadati > Pseudomonadota > Gammaproteobacteria > Pseudomonadales > Pseudomonadaceae > Pseudomonas > Pseudomonas sp. NFX1. The sequence continues at coordinate 980,007 of NZ_CP169366.1, forward strand.
CCAGGTGTAGAAGCTCGAAACGCGGCCGTCACCCTGTTGCGGGTCGGGTGTGGGGGCGTAGGTGTCGGCGGCCAAGGCGCCAATGGAAAAGGCCAGGGCACTAAGGCCGAAGATGACGGAAACAGACAGTTTCATGGGTGATGTTCTCAAGGTTGTTGGCTGATTTGAGCGTCCAGTGACGGCCAATAGTGGGTGAGCTGCAGGTCGATCAGTGCCTGGCGGGTGAAGCCTGTGGCCAGGTCGTGGGTGATGTCGTAGGGCGTGCGGATCAGGCGGTTGGCCAGGGCGTACTGGCCCAGCGCGTCGTAGTGGGCCTTGAGCTGGGCATCGCTTTTCGGTGCCCAGCGCGCCTTCCACGCCACCGGGTCGTCCTGGTCGTCACGGCGCAGCACGCTTTCGGCCACGCCCGCGCGCGAGGACAGCGCGTAATAGCCATCGCGGTTCTGCTCCAGGGAGATCCACCAGGCCGCGCGCACCCAGGCCGTGGCCACCAGTTGCGTGAGGTCGGCGTGCTGCTGCACGAAGCGGTCGGTGCCCCACAGGTCGGATACCAACCGCCAGTCATTGGCGCCTTGCTTGGTCGACCAGAGGATCCGCGCCACGCCCTTGTCTTGCAGGGCATAGGCCTCATTGAGCAGCACGGCTGCATCGACCTTGCCGGCTGCCACAGCGGCGGCGCCAACCTGCGGGTTGAGGTTGGCGACCTTGAAGTCGCCGAGCGTCAGCCCCTGGCTTTGCAGGAAGTTGCTGAAGGCGAACTCCCAGGGGCGCCCGCGATGCAGGGCCAGGCGCTTGCCTTTGAGGTCCTGGATGCTGTTTACCGTAGAGTCACTGGGCACCACCAGGTAGATGTTGTTGCCGCTGCCGCCAGGCACGATCAGCTTGCCGGGCACCTGGCCGGCCCCGGCGATGACCGAAGGCAGGTCGCCGCGCACGGCGAAGTCCAGGCTGTCGTTGCTGAAGCCCTCGTTGATTTGCGGGCCGGCGCCGGCGTGGGGCAGGGCGGTCCATTGCAGTTTCACGCCGCGGGCGGCCAATTGCTGTTCGAGCCAACCGTCTTCGATCACCCGCCCCGGGATGCCACCGAAGACCGGCGCGCCGCCTTGGGTGAAGGCAACGATGGCGATGCGCACCGCAGCCGGTGGCTCGGCCGCCAGTGCGGTCAGGCTGAGGAACAGGCTGCCCAGCAGGGCCAGGCCGTGACGCCAGAGATTGTTCATGTGCAGCTCCAGGCAGGGGTTCAACAGGTTTGGGCCGCGTGTTGCAGCGGACCAGGCGTTGACAGGCCAAGAGCGAAATACATGCCATGATTTCAAAAGCGCGCTGCAAGCCTTTAACGGCGGGGCTTTGAGCGAGTATGGAGGGTAAGTTGGGCAGCCTTGCCTGCTGATCGGCAGGCAGGGGAGTGCTGGCGGGTTGCTGCTCCAGCAACAGCCGATTGCTGGAAACTTTTATATTTCAAATTCGAATATCTAAATATGAATTAATAATTTTTTGATCTAATTTGTTTCGGGCACTATGGGGGTGCGCGTCAATTGCCAGGAATGCCCCCATGTCGCTGATCACCCATCCTAATGCCCGAGAGCTGACCAAGTCGGTACGTGCCACCGTGCTTGTGTTCAAGGACCCTCGCTCCCAGGAGTTGCTCAGCCGTATCGAGCGCCTGGCGCCCAGCGAGGCCAATACCCTGATCATCGGCGAAACCGGAACCGGCAAGGAACTTGTCGCTCGTCATATCCATCAACTGAGCCGTCGTGGCCGCGAGCCGTTCGTGGCAGTGAACTGCGGTGCGTTTGCCGAAACCCTGGTAGAGAGCGAACTGTTCGGCCATGAGAAAGGTGCCTTCACCGGCGCCACCTCGAACAAGGCCGGTTGGTTCGAGGCTGCCAACGGCGGCACGCTGTTCCTCGACGAGATTGGTGACTTGCCGCTGAACATGCAGGTGAAGTTGCTGCGCGTGCTGCAGGAGCGCGAGGTCGTGCGGCTGGGCTCGCGCACGCCGATCCCGATCAATGTGCGCCTGGTAGCGGCGACCAACGTCAACCTGGCCGATGCCGTGGTGGCAGGGCATTTTCGTGAAGACCTGTTCTACCGCCTGCACGTTGCCACCATCCGCCTGCCGCCGCTGCGTGAGCGGCCGGGTGACATTCTGCCACTGGCAGAATTTTTCATCGAAGAGCATTGCCGGCGCCTGGGCTACGAGCGTGCCGCGCTCAGCCCGGACGCCGAACGCAAATTGCTGGCCCATAGCTGGCCGGGCAACATTCGCGAATTGGAAAACGCGATTCACCATGCGCTGCTGGTGTGCCGTTATCAGGTCGTGGCACCTGCGGACCTGCACCTGGTGGACATGAGGCCGCAAGGCGCGGCCCAGGTGTATGCCGCGCATCCCGGCGCAGCACCGGCGATCGCCCCACCGGCCAACCTTGAGAGTGCGTTGCTGGCGCTGTTCGAGCAGAACGTGCCGAACCTCTACGAGCACATCGAGGAGACGGTGTTCCGGGCCGCGTACCGCTATTGCCACGGCAACCAGTTGCAGACCGGGCGGTTGTTGAACATCAGCCGCAACATCGTGCGGGCGCGGCTGGAAAAGATCGGTGAGTTGACCAAGGCGTGATGTGAAGGGCAGCCGCCGGTCTTGCAGACAGCCTGGCGGCGTGGCAGTAGCAGCATGAATGAAGGGTTGCGAAGCCCCAGACGACTCAGGTTAAATGAGAGTCATTACTAAAGACGCCCTTGCCGGTTCACTCCATGTCCTGCGCTGATCCCTCCCTGCAAAAAACCGTGCACACGCTCTACGCCGAGCACCATCCCTGGCTGTGTGGGTGGCTGCGCAACAAGCTCGGTTGTGTCGAGCATGCCGCAGACCTGGCCCAGGACACCTTCATCCGCGTGCTGACCCTGCGCAAGGCGGCCGAGCTGCGTGAACCACGGGCCTATCTGAGCAGTATCGCGCGCAGCCTGATGATCGACATGTTCCGGCGTCGGGCCGTTGAGCAGGCCTACCTGGAAACGCTGGCCGCCCGCCCCGAGCAGTTCGAGGTTTCGCCCGAGGCGCGCACGTTGATCATCGAAGCGTTGCTGGAGATCGATCGCCTGCTCGACGGCCTGGGCGCCCGCACCCGTGAAATTTTCCTGATGGCGCAACTCGATGGCCTGAGTTATGTCGAGATCGGGCGGCGGCTGGACGTTTCGGTCACCACCGTAAAGAAGCACGCCGTGCGTGCACTGACCCATTGCCTGATGCTGGCCGAGGACTGAACCGTGGCCGAGGCTCAGCCCCTGGACCGGCGTGTGCTCGAAGCCGCTGCGCGCTGGTATGTCGAGTTGCGTTGCAATGCGGATGAAAGCACGCGTGCGGCGCATCAGCGCTGGCTGCACAGCCATCCATTGCACTTGCAGGCCTGGGAACGCCTGGCGCGCTTGCAGGGCACGTTCGAGCAGGTGGCACCGGGCATCGCCCGCCCGACCCTGAGCAGTGCCAGGGCCAAGCGCCGCGAGGTGCTCAAGGTGATGTCGATCGTGCTGGCGGCGGGCGGGGCAGGGGGGCTGGCCTGGAACGAGGGGGGCGTTGCGCGGTTGATGGCCGACCAGCGCACAGGGGTTGGCGAGCGCCGTTCGCTGCGCTTGCAGGATGGCAGCTGCTTGCAGTTGAACACGGCCACGGCGGTGGATATCCGCTACAGCGCCCAATGGCGCGCATTGCACCTGTTGGACGGTGAAATAGCGGTGGAAACTGCCCGCGACGAGCAGGCCCGAGCGTTCATCGTGCATACCGATCAAGGCAGCATCCGTGCCCTGGGCACCCGGTTCACCGTGCGCAGCGATGCCGACAGCACCCGGGTCTGTGTGCTGGAGCATGCCGTGGAGGTGCGCAGCGCGCATGCGTTGGCCGCAACGCGCGTCGAGGCCGGCCAGCAACTGAGTTTTCGCGCCGATGGCGTAGGGGTGGTGCAGCCCGCCACCGCGCTGCCTGACGCCTGGACCCGCGACATGCTGCTGGTGGATGACTGGCGCCTTGGCGATGTTGTCAGCGAATTGCAACGCTATCGGCCTGGGCACCTTGGGTGTGATGAGGCGGTCAGTGAGCTGCGGCTGTCTGGGGCTTTTCATTTGGGCAATATCGACACTGTGCTGGATAACCTCACGACTACCTTGCCCGTGCGTGTTCGTCGGTTCAGCCGGTATTGGGCGCGTGTTGAGGCGGTTTGAGGGGGCGCATGGCTTGAGGGTATTGAGGGGGTGCCATGTGTTTGCCACGACATTTTCAGCGTCTGTGAGATCGAGCGCCGCAGGTGCCAGGCTTGGCATTTTCAGCGCCTGTGAGATCGAGCGCCGCCCGCGCGGCGCATCGCGACGCAAGGCCGCTCCTACATTTGTTTCGGGCCAGTGAGGCCAGTGGCATTTGCGCGCGACCGCCTTGTTTGTACGACGCGATATTGAAGGGGGCACCAAGGGGCCGCGCGCCAATCCCCCAGGAATAATTGGCCCGAAACAAATGTAGGAGCGGCCTTGCGTCGCGATGCGCCGCGCGGGCGGCGCTCGATCTTATAGGCGCTGAAAATGCCAAGCCTGGCACCTGCGGCGCTCGATCTCACAGGCGCTGAAAATGCCGTGGCAAACACAGGTTCGCCTTTACCCCATCTCCCAACCAGAAAATCGCTGCCAAGCCCCATTCCATAAACGCGCCCTTTTTTACATAAGGGGGGTTACCGATTCCGATTCTCATTCGACTTGTAAGTAGAGGCGCCTCAGACGCCATAAAAAACTGCCGCAGGGCGAAAGGAATACCATGCTCCCCACAGACACTCGCACCCCCGTCATCCTCATCAACGCCGCCAAAACCGCACTGGCCCGCTCAGTCCATCGCGCACTGTTCAGCATCACCCTGGCGACCCCGCTGGCCGCGGTGATGATTGCCCAGCCCGCCGTCGCCCAGGCCCGCGCCGATGCCGCGTTCGACATCCCGGCCGGCCCGCTGGGCTCGGCGCTTACCCAGTTCGCGGCAGCGGCAGGGGTGACGGTCTCGTTCGAGCCGTCCTACGTCCAATCGCTGAGCTCGCCCGGCCTGCATGGCCGCTACAGTGCCGAGGCCGGCCTGCGCCAACTGCTCGTGGGCAGCAAATTGCAGGTGCTGCGCCAGGCCAATGGCAGCTACTCGCTGCTGCCCATGGTCGGCGATGCCTCGACGCTGCAACTGGACAGCACCAGCATTACCGGCGCCGCCGTGGAATCGGCCTATGGCCCGGTAAACGGCTATGTCGCCACCCGCAGTGCGACAGGCACCAAGACCGATACACCGATCCTGGAAATACCCCAGGCCATCAACGTGATCACCGCCGACCAGGTGCAGGCCCAGGGCGCCCGCAACCTGACCCAGGCACTGCGCTACACGCCGGGGCTGGCCACGGGCGGCTTCACCGACCGCAACACCATTGCCGACGAAATCACCAGCCGTGGCTTTGCCCCGACCCCGCTGTACCTGGACGGCGCATACGTGCCGTATGCCGGCAGCCTGGGCGGTGCACCGCAGATCGACCCTTACACCCTGGAGCGCATCGAGGTGCTCAAAGGCCCCTCGTCGGTGCTCTATGGGCAAAACCAGCCGGGCGGGCTGATCAATATGGTTTCCAAGCGCCCGACCCGCGAGCAGCGTAGCCAGGTCAAGCTGGGCGCCGGCAGCTACAACCGCGCCAACGGTGCTTTCGACACCAGCGGCCCCTTGGATGAGCAGGGCGAGTTTACCTATCGCCTGGTCGGTGTTGCCAACAAGGGCAACGAACAGGTGGCCCACGCCCATAGCGAACGCCTGCTGCTGGCACCCAGCCTGACCTGGTCGCCGAACGAGGACACCTCCTTTACCGTGCTGGCGCAGGTGCAGCGTGACGACGGCGCTGCCGACTACCAGTCGCTGCCGATGATCGGCTCGCTCAAGCGTGGCCCGACGGGCCAGCACATCGACCGCGACTTCTTCTCGGGCGACTCGCACTACAACGATTACAAGCGCAACCAGTACATCTTCGGCTATGACTTCACTCACCGCTTCAGCGATGACCTGGCCGTGCGTTCGACGGCGCGTTACACCGATGTGCGGGATCGCTACAAAGGGTTCTACCTGCGCAGCTTCGTCTCGGACGGCGACAGCGTCGATTACACCCGGGCCAACCGGGTCAAGCTCGACTGGCGCCAGCACAATATCGCCTACACCCTCGATAACAACCTGGAATACAAGTTCAACACCGGCGCGCTGCAGCACACCACGCTCGCAGGTGTGGACTACCGCCACTTCTCGCGCAAATACGATGGCTACAACGCCTACAACGTGTTGCCGGTCGACCTGTATGGCAAGAACAACTACGACACCAGCAGCGTGACCCCGGTGCTGGACACCCAATGGGACAACACGGTTCGCCAGACCGGTGTGTACGTGCAGGACCAGATCAAGCTGGACCAGTGGATCCTGACCGTGGGCGGCCGCCAGGACTGGGCCGAAATCGACAACAAGGACCTGCTGGCCAAGAGCATCGCCTCGCAGCGTGACAACAAGTTCACCGGCCGTATCGGCCTGACCTACGTCACCGAGTTTGGTCTGGCGCCTTACGTCAGCTATTCGCAGTCGTTCTTGCCGACGCTGGGCACGGACTCCGCTGGCAAGTCGTTTGAACCGACCGAGGGTGAACAGTACGAAGTGGGGGTGAAGTACCAGCCGGCCGAGGGCACATTGCTGACCGCCTCGGTGTTCCAGGTCACGCAGAAGAACGTGTTGACCCAGGACGACGACAACCCCCAGTACCAGGCGCAGGATGGCGAGGTGCGTTCGCGCGGCGTTGAACTGGAGCTCAAGTCCACCCTCGACAATATCGATGTGCTGGCCGCTGCAACCTACATCGACTCGTTCTATACCAAGAGCAACTATGGCGACCAGGGTAACCGCAGCGAATCGCAAGCGCCGGTTTCGGCCTCGCTGTGGGTGGATTACCACTTCACCCAGGCCATGCTCAATGGCCTGACATTCGGCGCAGGCGCCCGCTACACCGGCCGCAAACCGGGTGATTCGTCCAACTCGTTCGACGTACCGGCGTATGCGGTGTACGACGCCACCGTCAGCTACGACATGGGCAAACTCGACCCAAGCCTGCGCGGCCTGCAGGCCAGCGTGAACGTGCAGAACATCTTCGACCGCGAGTACGTGTCGGACTGCAACTATGCGTTCGGTTGCTACTACGGCCAGGAGCGCGTGGCCTCGGTGGAGATGACCTACGGTTGGTGACCAGGCGCGGTTTCAGGAGAGGAATTTGACAAAGATGAGCTCTGGATCACCGTCATCCAGGTTGTCGATCTGCCCACTCCTGATGAAGCCGAGTTGAGCCAGCACACCCTGCATCGGCGCATTTGAAGCATTGGTCGACGTGAACAGCTTGCCACCCCGGCACTGCGACTCCAGTGTGCGCATGATGGCCGCCGCGATACCGCGGCGGCGTGCCGATTCCTTCACCACGACCAGCGCAATGAACGGTTGATCGAAGAAGGTATCGTTGAGCACGCCATACCCTGTCAGCTGCGACGTATCGTGCGCGTCTGCGGCCACCCAGCATTGGCCGCAGGTGACTGCGTGTGCAATGAATGTTTGCCGTTGCCGATCACCCCGAGCGATCGCGTCCAGCGCAAAAAGCGCCTCGACGTCCTCGGGCTGGGCGAGTCGTATGGTTGATCGCAAGTCCATTTTTGTTCACCTCTACGCGTGCGTGCGCGATGTAAAAACTGCAGGTTCTTATGAATCAAATACGATGCATATAAGGCAGTTTTCAGAAAAATGCACCGTATACGATGCAGGGCGCATCGTCGGCAGCCTCGATGAGGGTAGGGCGCCCGTGCTATCAACAAACCCCAGCACGGGCGCCACGTTATACTTGGCGCCTTTTGCCCGTGGCCGGAGAGCCCTATGCGCCAGGTTTTGCTTATCGTCGATGTTCAATCCACCTTCAGCCCGCCCGAATGGTTGGTAGACGGTTTGCGGCGGTTGTCGGCGAACATCCCGACCGTCGCCTCGGTCGAGCTGCACGATGAGCAGGTCACGCCGTTCCAGCGCCAGCTTGGCTGGCACCCGGCGGCCGAGGACGAGAGCCTGATCGAGGCGGACCAGGTGTTCGTCAAGCATGGCTACGGGCAGACCGTCGAAACCCTCGAGTACATCAAGCAGCTGGGCGTGGAGCGGGTACTGGTGTGCGGCATGCAAACCGAAACCTGCGTGCTTGCCGCTGGCTTCGCCCTGTTCGATGCAGGGCTGGCGCCTACGCTGGTGACCGACTTGACGGTAGGGTCGTCGCTGGACAGGTCCGGGCAGTTGGGCATCGACCTGTGGAAGCATCACTTTGGCCAAGTGACGACCGCTGCTCAAGTGCTGGCCTCGCTGCACGGGTGAGGGCAAAAGGTGCTAGCAGTGCAATCATTTTGCCATCCTCATTCGTCAATGAGTATCATTGTCGATTGACGACAACTTCGATACACCTGGATCGAGAAGGATCTCCATGCTGAAAAAGTCTTACCTTGTGGCTGTGTTGCTGCCGGTTGCCATGAACTGGTGCGCCCTGGCGCACGCCTTCACCGACGGCACCGACCACTCCGCGACCCTGGAAAAGGTCGAGCAGACCTTCGTGGTGCAGAAGGATGGCAGCAATCGCCTGGACGTCGACAGTGTGCTGTTGATCAACGAGGAGCGCGCGATCAAGGCCAGTGCCCAGCGCCCGGTGAGTTACAACCGGTCGCTGGAAACCCTGGATGTGATCGAGGCGTACACGCAAAAGCCCGATGGGCGCAAGGTGATGGTGGATGCCGCGCACATCAAGGAGCAGCAGGAGCAGGCATCCGCGCAGGCGCCGATGTTTCAGGACAGCGTCAACAAGGTGATCATCTTCCCTGAGGTTGCGGTGGGGGACCGTCTGGTGCTGCGTTATCAGCGCAACCGCTTCACGCCGCTGTTCCCTGGCCAGTTCGAAGACATCACCGTGCCGGAATTCCACCCGGTCGGGCAGTTCACGCTCATCTATGACATGCCTGAGGGCATGCCCCTGCAGGCTGATGCGCGCAACTTCAAGGCGTCGCTGCCGGCGGCTGCGCCAGGGCGCAAGGTCTATCGCTGGGATTACGTGCCGGCGGACCGTGCGCGGATCGAGGCGAGTGCGGTGTCCTACCTGGACTACGGGCACTACCTGGCGGTGTCGACATTCACCGATTTCAAAGCGTTCGCCGAGGCCTACCAGGCACGCGCCAAGGTCGAGGTCACGGCACCGATCCGCGAGCTGGCGCAACGCCTCACGGCCCATTTGCCCACCACGCGGGAGAAGGCGCTGACGCTCAGTGACTGGGTGCGTGAAAACATCCGTTATGTCGCCGTGTATGTCGGCGCTGGCGGGGTGGTGCCGCACGCGGCGCAAACCGTGCTGGACAACCGTTACGGTGACTGCAAGGACCATGTTGCCCTGCTTGAGGCGCTGCTGACGGCGGCGGGTATCAAAAGTACGCCGGCCCTTATCAACCTGGGCAACGCCTACGTGTTCCCCAAGGTGCCCGCTCTGGGGGTGTTGAACCATGTGATCACCTATGTGCCGAGCCTGGACCTGTACCTGGACTCCACCGACCCATCGATCGCCGCAGGCTACCTGCCGTTGACCGTGTTGAACAAGCGGGTGCTGCTGACCGCGACGGGTGAGTTCGGGCGAACCCCGGCCATCCAGCTCAACAAGGTTTCCAGTGACTTGCAGTTCAAGGTCAAGGGCGATGGTGGCGCAGACTTCACCAACGTCGCGACCGTGCAAGGCTGGGCCAGCGAGGTCAGCCGCTACGGTGTGAAATCGATGAAACCGGCGGACCGCGACCTGCTCGTCGAGAAGGTACTCGGTGCCTATGGGCAGCGTGGCAGCGGTACCTTCGAGGTGCGCCCGAGCAACGCCAATGGCGACTTTGTCAGCGCCGTCGATGGGCGCACGGAAAACCTCGTCAACCTGCCAGGGCCTGTGGGCATGGTGGCCTTGAGCAGCCTGGTGGGGGGTATCTCGCAGAACGTCTACAGCTTTGCCATGGAGAAGGAGCGCAGCCAGCGCTTCGTGTGCATTTCCAATGACACCGTGGAAAAGTCGCGCTTCGAATTTCCGCCTGAGGTCAATGTGCTGGCGATCCCTAAACAGGTGCGTCTGCAGGACGCCAACGTTGAGTACAGCGCGCATTACGCCAAGGAGGGCAATGCCGTAGTGATCGAGCGGCATTTCAAGTTCAGCCGCCCGGATGTGGTCTGCTCACCTGAAGATTTTGCCGCCATGAAGCCGGCCATCGAGGCCATGGTCAGGGACCTGCAGAGCCAGATCATCGTACAGGCCAGCTAGCCCGATCTGACCGCACCTGCAGCGCCGCCTCCTGGATCAATACGTAGCCATTGATTTATGAGGGGCGCTGCAGGTGGGGGCTTGCTCAGAAGTCCCAGCGGGTGGTGACCATCAGGTTGCGTGGCTCGCCATAGTAGGTGGTGCCGAAGTTGCCAAGCCCGGTCATGTACACCTTGTCGAACACGTTGTTGGCATTGACCGTGAAGCTCAGGTGCTCGCTGTACTGGTAGCGGGTCATCAGGTCCACCAGGGTGTAACCGCCTTGCTTGATGCGTGTGTAGTCGTTGGCGGCCGGGCTGTAGATGCTGCCGTAGAACCCACTCTGCCAACGCAGCCCACCGCCGACGGTGATGCGGTCCAATGCGCCGGGCAGCCGGTAAGTGTTGAACAGCCGCGCCACATGCTCAGGCTTGGTGGTCGCCAGCGGGAAGCCGAACAGGCGGTTGTCGTCAGCGTCGCGCGTACGGGCGTAGGTGTAACCGGCGGTGATGTTCCAGCCCGGGGCCAGTTCGCCTGCCAGTTCCAGCTCGACGCCCTGGGTGGTGGCACCGTCGATGGCGGTGTAGATGCCTTCGTTGGTGACCGGGTTGGTGCCCACCGAGGAGGCGACGTTGTCTTGCTCGATACGGAAGAACGCCAGCGTGGCGTTCAGCCTGCCATCGAAATAGGCGGCTTTGAGGCCTGCCTCATAACCATCGCCTTCCACCGGGTCGAGGGTGGCGCCGCTGACGTCCTTGTAGACTTGCGGCTGGTAGATCGAGGTGTAGCTGGCGTACACCGAGTACGTGTCGTCCAGGTCGTAGACCACGCCGGCGTAAGGGGTGACGACGCCGTGCTGCTTGTAGCTGGCGTGGGTGTCATCCAGGGGCGAGGTCGGGTAGTAGTCCTGGTCGTCGTTGTACTTGAAGGTGCTGACCCGGGTGCCGAGGATCACCGAGAGGTTGTCGGTCGGCTTCAGGCGTGTGGCCACGTAAGCGCCGTTCTGGCTCTGGGTGGTGGTGTAGTCGCCGTTCTTCGGGAAGTCCTGTTCCGCAACCTTGCCGTTCCAGTCGAAGATCGAGCCCGGTACCTGGGCGAAGGCACTGCCGTCGTAGGTGTCGCCGGTCAGGCGCGAATGCGAGGTCATGAAGCCTGCGACCAGCTCATTCTGACGGCCGAACAGGGTGAAGGGCCCCGACACACTCAGGTCTGCGGTGTTCTGTACACGATGCCCTTCCCAACGCCCCCAATAGAAGAACATGCCTTCGCCGGTCGTGGCGTCGGGGTTGCCACCACTGGCTGATGCCAGGCGGGTGTCATGGTCGCTGATCATGTGGTTGAGGCTGAGCTTGACCTTCCAGTCGTTGGCCAGCGCCTGCTCCAGCGAGCCGAAGTAGGTGGTGGACTGGAAATCGCGGCGGCTCCAGTCGGCCCCCGGGTTGTGCGAGCGCGAGAAGTCGGTGCGGCTGCCGTCGGAGAAGTATGTCGGGTTACCGGTCCAGGACGAGCCGCGCGGGGTGGTGGTCTGGTTGTCGATGCCGAAGGTGAGCAGCGTATCGGGCGTCAGGTCGGCTTCGAGAATGCCGTAGTAGACATCCTTCTTCTGTTTGTAGTGATCCAGGTACGACTTGCGGTCCTGGTAGGCGCCGACGAAGCGGCCGCGCACGCTGCCGGTGGCATTGAGCGGGCCGGAAATGTCACCTTCGGTGCGGTAATTGTCCCAGGAGCCGGCGCTGGCGGTGATCGAGGCCTTGAAGTCGTGGGTAGGCTTCTTGCGGATCAGGTTGACCGTGGCGGAGGGGTCGCCGGAGCCGGTCATCAGCCCGGTTGCGCCCTTGATGACTTCCACGCGGTCGTAGGCGGCCATGTCGACATGGGTCGCGCCCTCGTCGTAGACGCCGTCATAGATGGTGTTGACGCCATCGTACTGGTAGTTGGTGATGGCAAAGCCGCGCGCGGAATACTCCATGCGCTCGCTGTCATACGCCTGCACCGAAACCCCGGGGGTGTTGCGCAGCACTTCGCCGATGTCTTGCGAGCCGTGGTCGTCGATGGCCTGGCGGGTAATCACGCTGACAGACTGGGGCGTCTCGCGCAGGGTCAGCGGCAGCTTGGTCGCGGTGGTCGAGCCACCGGTGGTGTAGCTGCCAGTGCCTTCGGTGATGTTGCCCAGGCCTTGGCCGTCGATGCGGCTGGGGGCCAGTTCCACCACGTCACCCTGCTGGGTGGTGAGCAGCAGCGAGTAGCGGCCGTCGCTTTCCTTGACGGCCTGCAAGCCTGTGCCGCTGAGTAGAATCTGCAGGGCCTGGTCGACCGGGTACTGGCCATTCAAGGCCGGTGAGCGTTTACCGCGTGTCCACTGGGTGTCGAACGACAGCACAATGTCGGAGTCTGCAGCGAACTGGGTTAGCGTTTCGCCCAGGTCCCCTTGCGGCAGGTGGTAGTCATGCGCTTGCGCGGCGCAGGCTGCGCCTGGCCCACCGAGCAAAACAGTCAGCAGCAGGCAGGTGCGCAGGTCTGGCGCGCTGAAGGGCCTGAGAGTGAAGCGGCAGGTCATCGTCGAGGTCTCGGAAAGGTAAAGAGGCAGCCACAGCTGGGGTTACCTATGAGTCGGATGAGCCGCGCGAAAGTGATCAGGCATGGTGGTTTTTTTTGGGGGAGGGCGAAATGTCGAGGTGCCCCAAAATACCACTCAAGCCGCAGTAATCGTCACCCAGAAACGCGTGCGGCGCTGCACCTGCACCGGCAAGGAGGTAGCCAGTGCCCGCAAGATCTGTTCGGTATCATCGAGCCGGTAGGTGCCGCTGATGCGCAGGCCGGCCACCGACGGCGCGCAGTGCAGCCAACCTGGCCGGTACCGTGAAACCTCGGTGACGAAGGTGTCCAGGCGTTGGTCATTGACGATCAGCAAGCCTCTGCTCCAGGCGTCTGCGGCGTTGGCCAGCGTCTGCACAGCCGAAAAGCCCTTGCCATCGAACTGGCAGCTCTGGCCGCCGTGCACCTCCATGGCCTGGCCTGAGGCAAGCGTCACACGTGCCTGCTGGCCAAACACATCGAGCTTGCTGGCGTCATCGAACAGCCGCACGCAAAAGCGGCTGTGGCCAGCCGCGATGCTGCCGTGCCGGGTCACCACGCTGCAGCGTTGCTGCTCTGGCACCTCGACCATGATCTCGCCCTGGCGCAGCCGCACATACGGCTGTTCGCGGGTGTCATCGATATCAACTGCCGAGGCACTGTTGAGCAGCAGCGTGCTGCCGTTTTTCAGGGTCAGTGAACGCTGTTCACCCACGCCACTGCGTACATCAGCCAGCAACGGTGAATACTGCAGTTCGCGATAGCTACCCAAGCCCAGTGCACTGCCACCCAGCAGTACCAGCCCGGCCTTGACCACGCGGCGGCGGGTGGCGTGGCGGCCATGCGCCGCCAGCGACAGTACACGGCTGGTGGCCGGGGCAGGGGGTGCGCTCATGCGGGTCTGCAAACGCTCGGCCTGCTGCCAGGCCCAGGCATTGGCGGGCGCAGCGTTCAGCCATGACTGCCAGGCGCTATGGTCGCTGGGCTGCACTTCACCGCTGTTGAGCTGGCTGTACCAATGCGCGGCCTGACGCAGGGCTGTGCGCTGCTCGGCACTCAAAGCCATGCTCACTGGCCGTGGGTCAGGCTATAGATCATGCAGTGTTCCGCCGCTTTGGCAATGTAGCGGCGCACCGTCACTTCAGAAACGCCCAACTGGGCGGCGATGCGTTTGTACGGCATGCCATCGACCTGCGACAGCAAGAACGCCTCCCGCACATTGGCGCCAAGCGCTGCCAGCATCGCATCCAGTTCAAACAACGTTTGCAGCAGCGAAAAGCGTTGTTCGGCCGAGATATCCAAGGCTTCGGGTTGCTCGGCCAGTACCTGCAGCCAGGCCCGCTCCAGGTGCACCCGGCGCAGGTGGTCGATCATCAGGCGACGGGCGATCGTGGCCAGGTAGCCCTTGGGTTCGCGGACCGCTTCGAGCTTGGCCGCCGCATCGGCGGCCGTCATCACGCGAACGAACACGTCCTGGACCAGGTCCGCGGCCAGGTGGGTACAGTTGACCCGAGGTGTCAGCCAGCCGTGCAGCCATTTGCTCTGCGCACGGTAGAGCTGGCTGACCTGGGAATTGAGGGCTACGTCCGGGGTGCTCATCCATGCCGCCTGAAAAGAGTTGCAAATGTTAATGGTTCGCATTTTATGCAAAGTGTTTCAGGCTTGGCAATCACCAGCGGGCGGGCAGTGCCTTGTTCAAGAGGAGGTCGCGCGTGCCAAGGCCTGCGCTGCGCGCGCCTTCCTGCCCTCGTGCCAGCGTGTCAGTACGCCGCGCAGCAGGGTGTTCCAGCAGTAGCTCAGCACCACGCCACCGACTAGCGCCAGGGCCACCGCGAACAACGGCTGATCGTAGATGTGGCGCGCCAGCGACTGGAACTGAAAGTGCGTCAGGTAGATGAACAAGGTCGACGACGCGATCATCGCCCCCACCCTGGCGACCACGCCCGGCACGGGCACAGCGCGGAACCAGATCAAGGCGAGCATCGCCGGCAGGGCAATATCGATGTAGCTGGCAAACGCCTGCCAGCCGATGCCGGCAATGGCCACCAGGTCCAGCTCGGCGATCAGTAGTACCGCCACTGCACTGGCGACCCCTTTGCGCAGCGTCGAGTCGGCGTAGTGAATCGCCATGCCCAGCACCATCACCGCCAGGTAATGCTGGGGCACGCGGTTGAGCAAGGCCGTGGCGTCGAAGACGAAATGGCTCAGCAGCAGATCCGCCACCACCAGCGCACAGGCGGCCATGGTCAGCCAGCGGAACGGGTTGGCAAGGATCGCCTTGCGCACGCGTTTGAACGACAACACAAGGCCAATGACCAGGATCATCTGCACCAGCACTTCGATGTACCAGTAGGTGAAAATTCCGACCTTGTCGGGGGGGAACCAGTTGGAGATCAACAGCAGCGATTGCCAATGCACCTGGTCGAACAGCGCCTGAACCAACACCGTATAGGCAATGGTCGGCACCGCGATGGCTGCCACCGACTTGACCAGCATACGGGCGTCACCGCGCTCGTCGATGGCCTTGAACTGGAACCTGGCCAGGCTGATGCCAGAGATCAGGAACAACACCGATGTTTCGCCTGCGATCCGCCATTCGGAAAACACCTCCAGGTGGCCAACCACAATCAGGATGATGGCGATCATCCGCAGGAAAACCGGCACCTCCATGACCCGCATCGACCACTTCGAGGCCTTGCTGTGCTGCTCGGCCAGTTCGGCCAGGTCCTGGACCGGGATCATTTCCCAGCGATCCGGCAGGTGGCCGATCAGTTCTTCCAGCACCATCGACGCGCGCACGAACGACAAGGAATCGCCGCCGAGCTCCACGAAGCTGAGCCGGGCATCGATGCGCGGGGCTTGCAGGATCTGTGACCAGGCGTCGGTCAGTTTCAGGGCGAGCGGTGACAGTGGCTGCGTGGCCGCGTTGTCGAGGGTGTCGCTGCCGTCGAACGCCGCTGGCAAGGCGCGTTTGTCGACCTTGCCGTTGGGTGTGAGGGGGATGCCGGGCACGAACAGGAACATCGCCGGCACCATGTAGTCGGGCAGCATGCCCGCCATGGCTTGGCGCAGTTCAGCGGTGGCTACGGGTTGCTCGGCAACGCAATAGGCAACCAGCCTGACCGTCGCGTTGTCGTGGTTGGCCAGCACCACGCACTGTTTGATGCGTGGATGCTGGCACAGGGCATTTTCAATTTCCGCCAGTTCGATGCGGTGGCCACGAATTTTCACCTGGCTGTCGCCGCGCCCCAGGAAGCTGGCGCTGCCATCGGCCAGGTAAGTGCCGAGGTCGCCGGTGCGGTAGCAGCGGTCGGCCTGGGCGCCGGTGAAGGGGTTGGCCACGAACTTTTCCCCGGTCAGTGCCGGGTCACCCCAATAGCCTAGCGACAGGTAGGGGCTGCGGATCAGGATTTCCCCGACTTCGCCTGCTTCGACCAGGCGGTTGGCTTCATCGATGATCAACAGCTGCGCGCCGTCTATGCCTTTACCCAAAGGGATGCGGCTGTTATCGGCGCCCGGGTCGAGTGGGTGGTACGCCATGGCCTGCGGCGTTTCGGTGGTGCCGTAGAAATTCACACTGCTGGCGTTGGGCGCAATCGTGCACACCTGCTGGTACAGCGTAGGGCTGAGTGCATCGCCGCCCCAGAACAGGTAGCGCAGGCGCTCCAACACCTGCCCGTTCATGCGCGCGCCGGTTTCGATGAGCTTGCCCAGGGGCGGGGTCAGGTGGATGACCGACAGGCCGTGGTGGTGTATCCAGGCGGCCAGGCGCGACGGGTCGGTCAGGGTTGCCTGGGCCGGGCAGACGACCGTTGCGCCGATCGACAACGGCGTGAACACGTCCCGGTAGACCGGGTCGTGGCCCAGGCCCGAGAGCAGGGAAAAACAGTCGCCTCGGGTAAAACCCTGCTGCTGCACATGCCAGTCGATGAAATGCACCAGGGGCGCGTGGTGGGTGACGATGCCCTTCGGTTCGCCAGTGCTGCCTGAGGTGAAGGTGATATAGGCCGGCTGCGCGGGGCTAACCTCAGGCAGGGGCGACTGCTTGCTGGCGATGTGTTGCAGTGCTTGGTCGGGGCAGGGCGGCACGTTGACGGTGCGGGCAAGGCCTGGCTCGACCTGGGCATCGCCACAGCGCAAGACAAAGGCAGGTTCGAGGGTGCGGATGATCTGCGCAATGCGCGCAGCAGGGTAAGCGGCGTCGGCCACGGTGAAGGTCAGCCCGGCGCGCAAGGCGCCGAGCATGGCATACACCAGCGCGGCACCACGGCTGGCGACGATTACCAGCCGATCGGTGCCATTGGCGCCGTTTTCCAGCAGGTACGTGGCAATGCCCTGGCTGATGCGGTCTAGCTGGCCGTAGCTGCAGGTGGCGTCGTGGGCGATGATGGCGGTGGCATCGGGCGAGTGCTTTGCTTGCTCAACAAAGGCGTGAAAGATCGGGCGCTCGGCGCGATATTCCAGGTTCTGCGTCGGGTTCGGGCGCATATCCGGCATGTTGGGTGTTTGCTCCGCATCAACGGCAGGGGGTTGGCTGGATAGCACAACGCTAGTGCAGGCTGGCGTTTGGCGCCAATGCCCCTGCGGTGATTGTGTTGAGGCGGAATTTTGGGGCCGCTTCGCAGCCCCAGATCCTCAGGCAACATCCACCAGCACGATCTCGCTGTCTTCGATGGCCGTAACCCGCAACACTGCTTCTTGCTCGATGGCCAGCCCATCACGTGCGTTGACGCGCACGCCGTTGACCTCCACTACCCCCTTGGCCGGCACCAGATAACCACGGCGCCCGGCATCAAAGCGGTACTCGGCGCTTTCCCCCGCCTGCAACGTCGCAGCCACCAACCGTGCATCGGTACGAATCTGCAAACTGTCTTCGTCACCTGCACGCCCACTGGCCAGGGTCACGAAGCCTTCGCCACGTTCCCCTTTAGGGAAGGGCCGGCTACCCCAGGTCGGCGCCTCGCCCACCCGCTCAGGCACCACCCAGATCTGGAAGATGCGCGTGTCGACGTCCTCCTGGTTGTACTCGCTGTGGACGATGCCGGAGCCTGCACTCATTACCTGCACATCACCCGCTTCGGTACGGCCTTTGTTACCCAGGCTGTCCTGGTGGGTGATCGCGCCTTCACGGACATAGGTGATGATTTCCATGTCCCGGTGCGGGTGCGACGGGAAACCGCTGCCAGCCGCAATCAGGTCGTCGTTCCAGACTCGCAGGTTGCCCCAGTGCATGCGGGCGGGGTCGTAGTACTCGGCAAACGAAAAATGGTGATGGGCATCGAGCCAGCCGTGGTTGGCGTGGCCGAGGCTTTCGAAGGGTCGCAGTTGCAGCATGGTCGTGCTCCTTGAAGGGGTGGAATGGGGCCATGATGCTTCAAAGAAAGATCGAAAATAAGCGTAAATATCGGCTAAATATAATCAATTAAATTGATTGTTCTGGGTGCGGTGTTTTATCCGTTTCATCGCCTAATCCACTGATCTGCAAGCATTCGCTGGTGATTTTTAGTAGATGCGGCGAACATGGCACGCTGATTTGTTTTCCATCGGAGTGACCGTGGCCCACGAGCATCCCCAGGCGCCTGCCGACCTGACCCCACCTGCCCAGTTACCGTGGTTTCGCCGCCTGGCCGCCCGCCTGCTGGGCCGAGGCCTGAGCCGCCTGCAAGCCCAGCATCGCGACTCCTGGTTCCTCGGCCATGCCACGGGGCAGCGCAGTGGCCATGAAGACGGTGTGCGTGAAGGCTTCGAGCGCGGGCGGGTAGAAGGCTACGAGGCGGGGCGACAGGTGCTGGTCATTCGCGATACCCGCCCCGACACCGCCGCTGTGCCCGGCCAGGACAACAACCTCTTCGACGACTGGCGCCTGCCGTTGACCGCCGAACTGAAAAAGCGCTTCAAGGCTGATGTGGCGCAGCGCCTGCCGGCCGAAGCGCAACCCAGTGCGGCGCAGTGGAAGCTGATTTTCAGCGACACCCCCTCCACCTGTGTGGTGGCCGGGGCCGGGGCGGGCAAGTCGACCTCGCTGGTACTGCGAATTCTGCTGCTGCGCCATTACCTGGGCTACGAGCTGGATGCGATGACCGTGGTCACCTTCACCCGCGAGTCGCGCAAAGACTTCATCAAGCGCCTGTTGCAGGTGTTCGCCTTGTGGCAGATCGACCTGCAGCCCGCGCTTGCCCGTGAGCTGGTGCGCACCTTCCATTCGCGCATCTTGCCGCTGGTACGCAGCCTGCCAGGCTTTGGCCAGGTGCGAGCGTTCGAGACGCTGGGCAACGAGATGCCGGCCGGCCGTGAGGCCGAGGCCGAGAGCAACCCGTTCGACCTACGCCTGAACGATGCGCAACGCCAGCAGCTCAACCTCTGCTACAGCACCTTGCTGGGCGAGAACCCGCGTTTCGCAGAGCTTGTTGGCCTGTTGCGCAGCGAGGCGTTGCAGCTCAAGCCGCTGGACCCCAACCACCCCGATGTGCAAAAGCGTGCGCAGGTGACGCAGTTGGCCGCCCAGCGCGACGAAGAGCTGTGCGATGTGATCGAGGACCTGTGGTTCGCCGCAGGTGCCTGGCCGATCAAGGGCATCGAGCCGTGCCGCGACACGCTCGAAATCCGCGGCAGCCGCTTCCATGTGCATGGCCGCCTGCAGGGGCAGGGTGCCTGGGTGGTGCTGGGCTTCGACCCCGCAGAGAGCGCGCAGTACCAGCGCCCCGGCGCCAAGCTGGCGGTGCGTGCCGAGTGGGCGGTCAAGCGCACCCTGTTGCAGGCGTTCTGCGACAAGCCCCTGATCTGGCTGGACAACTATGCAGCCGCCCGGCGTTTGGCTGCGTCCCTGGCCGGTGATGCGGTGGCCGGCCCCGGGTTCGAATACAAGGTCAAGGGTGAACTGGCCCCGGCACCGCTGCTCGACGCCTTTGTCGGCGCCGCCAACTTCATCGAAAACCTGGGCCTTGACGTGAATAACGCAGTGGCGGCGATGAGCTTCCCGGCAGGCGACAGCGACGGCCTGTTCTTCGAAGCGTTGGCCTTGTACTGGAAAGCCCTGGAGGCACATCTGCTGAGCCAGTCGCCACCGGTGATGAGCTACAACCGCATGTTCGCCCTGTTTGGCGAGAACAACCCGGAAAACCTGCAACTGCTGCCCGACCCCTTGCTCAGGCCGCTGGCGCACCTGATGATCGACGAGTTCCAGGACGTTTCGCCGCAGATCGTCAGCTGGCTGCGTGCCAGCCTTGCCGAGATCCGCCGGCGCGGGCCGTCGATGCATACCGGTCGTAATGCCCAGCATTCCTCGCTGTTGTGTGTGGGGGACGACTGGCAATCGATCTATGGCTGGCGCGGCAGTTCGCCGAAGTACTTCATGGAGTTCACCAAGGCATTCGTGTCGCCGGCCAACACCCGGGTGATGATGGTCGAGAACTACCGCTGCCAGCAGCAGGTGATCGACGCTGCCGAGTTCCTGGTCAAGGGCACCCCGGCGATCACCGGCAAGAAGGCCCGGGCCAGTGGGCCTGCAGCCGAGTTGCCGGGCTCGCCGGTCAAGGTGTTCGACCGTGATGAGGCGGCGCTGGGCGAGACCCTGATCGAGCATTATCAACGTGGCGAGTCGGTGATGATGCTGTACCGCAAGGGCAGCGACAAAGCCCTTATGAACGAACACCTGCAAGCGGTGCTGCACGCCGAGGCTGGATTGCCCGCCGAGCAGCGTCGGCTGCGACAGCTGACTTATCACAGCGCCAAAGGCTTGCAGGCCGATGCGGTGTTCATGCTCGGCGATTGCCAATACCTGACCAGTTCGCCCTACAAGAACCAGGTGTATCGCTTGGCCGGCCTTGGTAAGCCCGGTGATGCCCAGGCATTCGATACGGCGCAGAAGGAAGAGGTCCAGCGGCTGGCCTACGTGGCGGTCACGCGTGCGGTCAGGCACTGCTATTGGCATGTGGAAGCGGCCAACAGCGAAGCGCCGGCGGCGCCCCGGGCGTCGGGCCAGGTGGATGGCCGGCAGGCCTTCTTCGAGGACCTGCGCGGCCAGTGACGTGCATGGGTGCACGGGTTTGAACCTGAGGGTCGGTGACGGCTAAGTCACAGTCGGTGACGGGCCAATCAGTCGCCTGCCGTTACGCCAAGGTAACCTGTCGGAGCCCCGTGCGGCCCGGCGCAAGGGTTGTCGCTGGCGATCTGCTTCGAAGGAGGCCGGCGGCGTATTCGGCCTGGTGTGGTCGTGCCAGGCTTCAAGTCAGGAAGCGTACCCATGCGTGCAACACCCAAGGATCACCTGCTTGACCTCAATGGCATCCAGATTGCCATACGCTGCTGGGGCCCGGAGGACGGCATTCCCGTGCTGGCCCTGCATGGGTGGCTGGACAACGCCGCCTCGTTCGAGCGCCTGGCACCGATGCTCGATGGCTGTTTCGTGGTGGCCCCCGACCTGGTCGGCCATGGCCGTTCGGACCATCGTCGCCACGACAGTGGCTACTACCTGTGGGAGCACGCCGAGGACATGCTGGCGGTGACCGACGCCCTGGGCCTGGCGCAATTTCATGTGCTGGCGCACGGCATGGGCACCGGCGTCGCATCGCTGCTGGCGGCCATGACCAGCGGTATCGCCAGCATGGTTTTCCTCGATGGCATGGGAGCGCCGTTCACGGTCGCCGAGGATGACCGCGTACAGCACCTGGCCCGCGCTTATCGGCTCAAGCGCATGGTTCAGCGCAGCCAGTTGCAGGGTTTCTCCGAGCCCGATGCGGGCCGTTTCGACAGCCTCGCCTCTGCCCTGGAGCAGCGGCGCACGCGCCTGGATGGCGAGCTGTCGGAGGGCGCCGCACGGCTGCTGGCGCAACGCGACCTGTTGCAGCTCAGCGATGGCTATTGCTGGCGCCACGACCCGCGCCTGGTGCTGCCCGAGCCCATGCCGTTGACCGAGCGCGAAGCCTGTGACCTGCTCAGCCAGATCCGTTGCCCGCTGTACTTGATGTTCGGTCGGCAAGGCGCTTTCAGCGGCAACGCCTTTGCCCTGCGTGAGGCGGCCTTGCCCAGCCATGCCAAGGTTTCCTGGCACCCCGGCGGGCACCACTTTCACCTGGAGGCGCCCGATCGGGCCCTGGTCGATCAGCTTCTGCGGTTGTTGGCGCGGCACGAAGGCGGGGTACTGCAGCGGTTGGTCAACGAGTAGCGGGCAATGGCCAGCGCGCCGGGTACTGGGCTATGGTGGCAGTTCACCTCGCGCAGACGCCACAAGGAGCTCCGACATGCGACCGTTCGCCATCAAGCACATCGACCACCTTGTGCTGCGGGTCAGCGACCTGCCGCGCAGCATCGCCTTCTATGTGGATGTGCTCGGCTGCACGGTCAGCAGGGTGCGTGAAGACCTGGGCATGGTCCACCTGGCCACGGGTGCGGCGATGATCGACCTGGTCACGCTGGACGGTGTGCTGGGGCAGCCCGGTGGTGCTGCCCCGGGTGCAGAGGGGCGCAACCTGCATCATTTCTGCCTGCGTATCGAACCCTTCGATGAACAGGCACTGACCGCTCACCTGCGCGCTGCGGGGGTGCAGGTGGAGCCTGCCGAGAAGCGCTACGGCGCCGAGGGCGAGGGGTTGTCGTTGTATTGCTTTGACCCGGACGGCAACCAGGTCGAGCTCAAAGGGCCGATTCCGTCGCCTGAGGCGCCGAAAAGGCAATGACGCGCCCGTTGTGCCAGTTCGCCATCACGGCGAGTGGATATCCCGGTAAAGCCGATTATGCTTCAGATACCTTGCTGCGATCCGAGGCGGCCCGCCTCGTCGTGCTTCGCGCAACCAATGCAAGCCCTAGGGCCTGGGTGCGACGGTGAAATGGGTGTGAGGTGCTCCGGCCTGGGATAACAACAAGACGGAGGCAACCCATGGCGGTTATCGACAGCGCATCCACGGGCAGTAGCGCGCCCCAACGCGGTATCACCCGGGAGGAGCGCAAGGTCATCTTCGCCTCGTCCCTGGGCACAGTGTTCGAATGGTACGACTTCTACTTGTACGGCTCACTGGCCGCGATCATCGCCAAGCACTTCTTTGCCGGCGTCAATGAGACCACCTCGTTCATCTTCGCCCTGTTGGCGTTTGCCGCAGGCTTTGCCGTGCGGCCGTTCGGCGCCATCGTGTTCGGCCGGTTGGGCGATCTGATCGGGCGCAAGCACACCTTCCTGATCACCATCGTCATCATGGGCCTGTCCACCGCGTTGGTCGGGTTATTGCCCAGCTATACGACGATCGGCGTGGCCGCGCCGGTCATCCTCATCACCCTGCGCCTGCTGCAAGGCCTGGCACTGGGCGGTGAATACGGAGGGGCGGCAACCTACGTGGCCGAACATGCGCCCAAGGGCCGGCGTGGCTTCTTTACCGCCTGGATCCAGACCACCGCTACCCTGGGCCTGTTCCTGTCGCTGCTGGTGATCCTGGCTTGCCGCACGGCCATGGGCACCGAGGCCTTCGAAGCCTGGGGCTGGCGCATTCCGTTCTTGCTGTCGATCCTGTTGCTGGCCATCTCGGTGTACATCCGTATGCAGCTCAACGAGTCGCCGGTGTTCTTGAAGATGAAGGCCGAGGGCAAGGCGTCCAAGGCGCCACTGACCGAATCGTTCGCCCGCTGGGAGAACCTCAAGGTGGTGATCATGTCGCTGCTCGGCGGTACCGCCGGCCAGGCCGTGGTGTGGTACACCGGGCAGTTCTATGCGCTGTTCTTCCTGTTGCAGACACTGAAGATCGACCCACAGACCGCCAACCTGCTGATTGCCGGTTCGCTGCTGATCGGCACGCCGTTCTTCATCATTTTCGGCAGCCTGTCGGACCGCATCGGGCGCAAGAAGATCATCATGGCTGGCTGCATCATCGCTGCGCTGACCTACTTCCCGATCTTCAAGGCGCTGACCGAGTACGGCAACCCCGACGTGTTCGTCGCTCAGGAGCAGAACCCCGTAGTGGTGGTGGCCGACCCCGGCCAGTGCGCGTTCCAGTTCGACCCGGTGGGCAAGGCCAAATTCACCAGTTCCTGCGACCTTGCCAAGAGCGTGCTGGCCAAGCGCGCGATCCCTTACTCCAACGAAAAGGCCGAGCCTGGCAGTGTGGCGCAGATCCGTATCGGCGAGCGGGTGATCCCGAGCTTTGACGGCCGCAGCCTGGCCGCGGCCGACTTCAAGGCGCAGAATGATGCCTTCACCGCCACCCTTGGCGGCGCGCTGAAAGAGGCGGGTTACCCCGAGAAGGCCGACCCTGCGAAAATCCACTACCCGATGGTGCTGTTGCTGCTGACCATCCTGGTGATCTACGTGACCATGGTCTACGGGCCGATTGCGGCCTGGCTGGTGGAGCTGTTCCCGGCGCGCATCCGTTACACCTCGATGTCGCTGCCGTACCACATCGGCAACGGCTGGTTCGGCGGCTTCCTGCCGACCGTGGCGTTTGCCATGGTGGCGGCAACCGGGGATATCTACTACGGCTTGTGGTACCCGATCGTGATCGCGCTGATGACGGCGGTGCTGGGGATCTTCTTCATGCCGGAGACCAAGGACCGGGACATCAGCCACACCTGATCACTGTCGCTGTATGCAGGAGCGCCCTGGCACGGGCGCTCCTGCAAGGGCGTATGAAGGGAAGTGGCGTCAGTCGAAATAGCCCCGCAGGGTAAAGGCGTACCCGGTATCTACCTCTGCGGCTTCAGCCCGGCTCCAGCGCTTGCTCAAGACGAACTCGAACGCCGGCTCGTACAGCCCGTCGCGCACCACCGCACCGCCGAGCACCTCCACGTCGTACCAGCCATTTTCCAGCTCGATGATCGGCCGCCCCGGCGCCTGGTAGCGTGCCAGCAGGTCGCCGAGGGCCTTGTTGGTGAAGTGCTGCAGGATGCGCCAGGTATAAAGCATCACCGCACGGTGCTCGACATGCAGTACATACCCAGAACGCTGATGCTTCAGCCGGCTGCCCGGTTCCCGCAGGGCGGGTGTGTGGCCATCGAGGGTGAAGATGATGCGGTAAGGCAGGTTGTCGATGCCCGCCATGGGTAGCACCACGCCTTCGCGCACTGCCTGATCGCCGCTGTCGTCATGGGTGAACGCGTGGGCCAGGTCGTCGGCCAGGCCGTTTTCCTGCTTGAAGCGTTCGAGTAGCTGGATGTCGCCGACCAGGAAGTAATCGATCAGGTCGTTGAGGACTTCACTGAATTCGTGGCGCATTTGTTTTCCTTGTCAGGTGCGCAAGTGAGCAATCGCAACGCTAGCGGAGGGCGGGCCACATATGCCCGCCGGGCGGTCGCTAGTGTTTCTGGGCGATCTGGATCAGGTTGCCGCAGGTGTCGTCGAACACTGCCACAGTGACCGGCCCCACCACTGTGGGGGTTTGGGTGAATTGCACGCCGGCCGCGCACAACCGGGTGTACTCGGCCTGGATGTCGCGCACGCCGAAAGAAGTGGCGGGTATGCCGTCTTGCTTGAGCGCTGCCTTGTACACCTTGGCTGCGGGGTGGGCATCGGGTTCGAGCAGCAGCTCGACGCCATTGGGGTCGTGAGGTGAGGTGAGGGTCAGCCAGCGGTGCCGGCCCAGGGGGATGTCATGTTTGGGCATGAAGCCGAGCACGTAGTGATAGAAAGCCAAGGCCTTGGCCTGGTCGTCGACAAGGATGCTGGTGACCACGATCTTCATAGGCACACACCGTTTGCTGGGGCTCGTTCCCTTCAGTAAAGACCCTTGGGCCTATTTGACCAGTGGTATGTTCGAGGTGATGCAGTGCCAGTTGCATTTCCCGGTGGGTACAGAGGCGAGAAGATTGTAGCGTCGGTGGGGCAAGGCACACTAGCCCGGAGACATGACCATGCAAGAAGACTTTAACAATCAAATACCACCCGAGGACCCGCTCGAACAGCGCGTGATAACCCAGCCTCAACCAACGCTCTCAAGGCGCAAGAGGGGGGTGGCGCCTGTTGTCGGTATGGCCTGCGAGCCAGGCTACAAGCAGATCGGAGACGACTGCGTGTGTGCGAACGTCGAGTTTGAGTGAGGCCTGCAAGGGGAGCGCCCGGCGTTCCCCACTAAAAACATGTTCAAGCCATAGGTAAATCCTTCATCGCCCGATGCCCCGGCAACCAGGTAGCACGTTACAGTGACAGGCAAAATCCCAGAGCGCCCAGACGGCGCCAGAGAGGTACCTGTGGCTTCCTATACCTTGCGACAACTCAAGTATTTCGTCACCACCGTGGAGGCCGGCAGCGTCGCCGAGGCCTCGCGCCAGCTGTACATCGCCCAGCCGTCGATTTCCACGGCGATCAAGAGCCTGGAAGAAAGCTTTGGCGTGCAGTTGTTCATCCGCCACCACGCCCAGGGCGTGTCGTTGACCCCCAGTGGCAAGCGCTTCTACGCCAAGACCAAATCGCTGCTGCAAATGGCCCACGAGTTCGAGCAGAACGCACTGGCTGACAACGATACCGTGGCCGGGCAGATCGACATCGGCTGTTTCGAAACGGTGGCGCCGCTTTACCTGCCGCGGCTGATCGCCGGTTTTCGCGAGCGTTACCCAGGCGTCGATATCCGCCTGCGCGATGGCGAGCAGCAGGACCTGATCCAGGGCCTGACCGCCGGCACCTTCGACCTTGTGTTTCTCTACGACCACGATCTGGATGGCACGATCGAGGCCGAGCCACTGATGCCCCCGCAAAAACCCTATGTGCTGTTGCCCGAAAAGCATCGCTTCGCCGGGCAAAGCCAAGTGTCGCTGCGCGACCTCTGCCCCGAGCCGATGATTCTGCTGGACGTGGCGCCTAGCCGTACCTACTTCGTCAGCCTGTTCAACGAAATGGGGCTGACCCCCAATATCGTCTTCAGCTCGCCGTCGATCGAGATGGTGCGCGGCATGGTTGGGCAGGGGTTCGGCTTTTCGTTGCTGGTGACACGCCCGCATTCGGAGTGCACCTACGACGGGCAGCGCCTGGCGATGGTGGACATCGCCGAGCCGGTGGCGTTGTCAGGGCTGGCGGCAGCCCGCTTGAAGCGGGTACAGCTGACCAAACCGGCGCAGCTGTTTGTGGAGTTCTGCCGTGAAGAACTGGCCAAGTTCTAATGCGCGCCGCTGGGCTGGCCCTGCCTGAGGGTCAAGGGTTGAGTTGATACCCGCGCCCCTGCAAGCAGCCACTGTACGCGCTGGCATGGGCCGAGCTCTGCGCCTGGTCCTGCGTGCGCCGATCCTCTCGCCGATCCTGGCGCTGGCGCATGCCACCGACCGCAGCCCCGGCGGCGGCGGTTTGACCGGCACGGTTCTGTCGGTACGCCTGCTTGGCATCGTCACTGGCTCGGTCATACACCTCGTCATGCTGATTGCCACGCACCTGCGCACCTACCGCACCCGCGGCCGCACCTGCCGCGGCACCGCGGACCCGGCCACCGACGTGGGCATCGCTAGAGGTCGCTGTGCTGTTGGCGGCATTGGTGGCGACGCTATTGCACTCATTGATGTCCTGTTGCATCTGCTGGCTGCTCTGGCCCTTGAGCGGCACCACTGTCTGCGCCTGGACGGCAGGTGCTGTGCATAGCAGCACCAGCAGGTAACTCCACGTGAACGAACGCATGGCACACCTCCTGTGGCGTGACCCCCTTTCACAGGATAGCCCCTGCAAGGCCTGCCGGTGAGTCATCAGTTGCCAGCGCGCAGGCCTTTGAGCATCAACTCCATGGCTGCCAGGGCCTGCTCCAGCCGTTGGTGCTGGCCTTGCGCTTCGGCAATCCAGAAGGCCGCCTCGGCCAGGCCTCCATTGATGAGCAATGCCAGCGCCTGGGGGCTGGCCTGGGCGATCACGCCTTGCTCCATCAACTGTTGCAGTATGCCGCGCAACGACGCAACGCAATGCAGTTGCGCTTGCGGCGTGGGCGCCCCCAGCACGGCACGCCCGTCACGTAACACGATGCGCTGGATTTCGGGCTCGCGGGCCATCTCCAGGTAGGCCCGGCAGCGGCTGCGTAACCCGTCCCAAGGGTTGCTGGCGGTGTCGGAAATGGCATGCAGCCGTGCATCCATTTCTGCATCGATCTGCTCGATCACTGCCGCCAGCAGGCCCTTCTTGTCGCCGAAATGGTGATAAAGGGCGCCGCGGGTGAGGTTGGCTTGGGCAGTCAGGTCATCCATCGATGTTTCACCGTAACCACGCGTGCTGAAGACCTGGCGTGCAGTCTGCAGCAGGGTGGCGCGGGTTTGCTCCATGTCGGCTTGGGTGCGTCTGACCATCGGTCCTCCTGGTAAATGTGGCTTTACATTCAGCGCGTATGATAATAGGGTTTTAATCATACGGTTCGTATGTAAGCCGTTTTTCGATAAGGAGAATCGAATGCTCAACCCTTACCGCGAACTGTTCCAGGCCAAAGGCGCGACAGGTTTCGCCCTGGCTGGCCTGGTAGCTCGCTTGCCCTTGCCGATGATGGGCATCGGCATCATCACCATGCTGGCGCAACTGCGCGGCAGCTACGGCTTGGCGGGCGCCGTGGCGGCGACGTTCGTGTTGACCTATGCGCTGATGTCGCCGCAGGTGTCCGCCCTGGTCGATCGGTATGGCCAGCGTCGAGTGCTGCCCGCCGCCGCCGCCTTGAGTGTGGTGGGCATACTATTGCTGTTGGCCTGCAGCGGGTGGCAGGCGCCCGACTGGAGTCTGTTCATCGGGGCGGCGCTGGCGGGGTCGATGCCCAGCCTGTCGGCGATGGTGCGTGCACGCTGGACGGCGCTCTACCGGGGCACACCGCAGTTGCAGACGGCCTATTCCCTGGAAACGGTACTCGACGAGCTCACCTTCATCGCCGGGCCACCGCTGTCGGTAGGGCTGTGCGTGGGGCTGTCGCCCCAGGCCGGGCCCTTGGCTGCGGCGGTGCTGCTGGCGATCGGGGTGTTCGCGCTGGTCGTTCAAACCGGCACCGAGCCAGCGGTGGACGCAGACGCAGGCGCTTCGAATGGCCAGGGGTCGGTGTTGCGGCGCTTGGAGGTACGGCTGCTGGCACTGTTGATGGTGGCCATGGGGGTGATCGTGGGCAGCGTCGATATCGTCAGTGTGGCATTTGCCGAACAGGCCGGCATGCCGGCCGCGGCCAGCCTGGTGCTGGCGTGCTACGCCATTGGCTCATGCGCGGCGGGGCTGGTGTTCGGTGCCTTGAAGTTGCCAATGCCGCCGCACCGGCTGTTGCTGCTCGGCGGCCTGGCGACGGCAGCGACGACCCTGCCGTTGCTGCTGGCAAGCAGCGTTTTCGCGCTTGCAGGGGCGGTGCTGTTGGCAGGCCTGTTCTTCGCACCGACCCTGATCGTGGCGATGTCGCTGGTGGAGCGCAGCGTGCCCGCGCACCAGCTCACCGAAGGCATGACCTGGCTGTTGGCCGGGCTGAATGTCGGCGTCGCGCTGGGGGCTTTGGCCTCAGGGCAGGTGGTCGACCTGCTGGGGGCCACGGCGGGCTACCAGGTGGCCGTGGCCGCAGGGGTTGCCGTTGCTCTGGTTGCGCTGTGCAGTTACCGGCGCCTGGGCGCGGTGGCCGGTGCGGCACTGCCTGGCGCTTGCACCGGTTGATAGCACCGGTCGATAGTCACACTGCACCGCTCAAGCGCTGGCGGCTTTACGCAGCGGCACCTCACGCAGCAGCCAGGACAGGGCGAAAGCCACGCCGGTAATCAGGCAGGCCAGCAGAAACACCTCATGCATGGCGGCGGAAAACGCTTCGAGGTAGGCCTGCTGCAAGGCTGCGGGCAGTGCATGCACCGCCGTCGGTGACAAGCTTGCCGCTGCCCCGGCCTGGCTTGCAAAGTCGCCGGACAGCCGCCCCAGCAACGCATGGGAAAACAGCGCGCCGAACAGCGACACCCCGATGGCGCCGCCGATGGAGCGGAACAACGTGGCGCCGGACGTCGCCACGCCCATGTGGCGCGGTTCGACACTGTTCTGCACGGCAAGGATCAGCACCTGCATGACCATGCCCAAGCCGGCGCCCAGCAGGCCCATGTAGAGATTCATCAGCGCCATGGGCGTGTTCAGGTCGAGCCGGCTGAGCAGGCCCAGGGCGATGACCTGGAGCAAGGTGCCGATGATCGGGAACAGCCGGTAACGGCCCCAGCGGCTGATCAACCGCCCGGTAATCGCCGACACCACCAGCAGGCCACCCATCAACGGCAGCATCTGCAGGCCGGCGCTGGTCGGCGTGGCGTTTTTGACCACCTGCATGTACAGCGGCAGGAAGGTCACCGCACCGAACAGCGACACCCCGACGATGAAACCGATCAGACCGGCGAGCACGAAGGTGCGATGGCGAAACAGGTGCAGCGGCATGATCGGTTCGGCGGCGCGGCGCTGTTCGACAACGAAACCGACCAGGCCGATCAGGGCGAACAGCGACAGGCACAGCACATCCAGCGAGGCCCAGGGCAACAGGCTGCCGCCCAGGCTGGTGATGAGCACCAGTGCCGCCAGGGCCACCGTCAGAAAGAACGCACCGATGTAGTCGACCACGTGCTTGACCTTGGCCACGTGAGGGCGAAATACGCTGCCGATCACCAACAGCGCGAGCAGGCCCAGGGGCAGGTTGATGTAGAAGATCCAGTGCCAGGACAGATGCTCTACCAGAAAGCCCCCGATCAGCGGGCCCACCACCGTTGCCAGGCCGAATACACCGCCGAACAGGCCTTGGTAACGGCCGCGTTCGGCCGGCGCAATGACATCGCCGATAGCCGCCATGGCCACCACCATCAGGCCGCCGCCGCCCAAGCCCTGCAGGGCGCGGAAGGCAATCAGCTGGGCCATGTCCTGTGCTGCGCCGCACAGCGCCGAGCCCAGCAGGAACAGGATGATGGCAATCTGCAGCACGCGCTTGCGGCCGTACAGGTCACCGAACTTGCCGTACAGCGGCACCACGACCGTGGAAGCCAGCAAGTAGGCGGTGACCACCCAGGACAGCCAGCGCAGCCCGCCGAGGTCGCTGACGATGGTCGGCAGCGCGGTCGAGACGATGGTCTGGTCGAGGGCGGCGAGGAACATCACCAGCATCAGCGCGCCCAGCAGCAGAGGGATGGATGTTTGCGCATCCGCTTCGGTGAGCGTGGCGCGGGAGGTGTTATCGGATGTCGATTGCATGGGGCTGACCTGAACAGAGTGAGGCGTTCTGGGGGGCCGCAGTCCGTGCGCTGTCAGTTGACGTTGAGCGGGGCATGCTGGCGGCCAACTTCCTGCAGGCCGGCCAGGGCGAAGCTGTAGAGCTGGGCCGCAACCACGTCGCCGGGCATCTGCAGAATCTCGTGCAGGGCCCCGGAGCCGCCGCGCGGGCCGATCAGCAGCATTGCCCACGGCGCCGTGACGCAGAGGATGCAGCGAGTGAGGGCGGGGTCGTCCACGGGGATGGCGGTAATCTCGCTGAACAACCCTTTGAGCAGCGACAGCTTCAGCGGCGCTGCGGCTTGCAGGTGGGCCTGGCCGTGGGGGCTGGGGGCAAGGATTTCGGCGGCCAATACGCGCAGGTGCCAGTTGTCCCTGGCCTGGGTGGCCTTGCGAACGACCAGCTCCACCAGTACCCGCAATTTTTCCGTTGCCGGTTGCGTGCTCTGGGTGATCCGTTGCAAGTCGCTGATATCTACAAAGCGCTGACGGGCTTCGTCGAGCACGGCCAGGTACAGGCCATTGCGGCTGCCGAAGTGGTAGTTGATCGACGCCAGGTCGACCTCGGCCTTGGCGGCAACTGCCTTGTTGCTGGTGTCGGCATAACCGAGCGCCGCGAACAGTTCGCCTGCGGATTCGAGGATCCGGGTGCGGGTGACGGCGCCGTCCTTGCGTGGTTCTCGTGGGGCTGCGGGCATGGCTGGCTCTGCGCTGTGGATGAGTGCACCGAGCTTGGATCAGGCTTAATCTAAAATCAATTTAAATTTAATTTAAGTGCGCTTCGGGAGCAGCACAAGGCCGCTCCCACGGGTTTTCGGGCTGGCCTCAGTTGAGGTTGCTGGCCGGCTGTGGCTTGGCGCTGCTGGCGGTTTCCTGTACCCGTACGGCCTTGTCCTGGGGCAGTTTGTCGAACTCGCGCAGGCCGTTGTTGCGGTAAGGGTCACCGATCCAGCGCGGCGCCACCACGAACTGCGGGCTGACGATGCTTTTTGCCGGCTCGTAGTGGTCGTAGCTGAGCCCGGCCAGGTCGGACAGGGTGTGGATCAGGTGCGAGCTGCTATAGGGGCGGTTGGCCATGGCCTGCAGGTCGCGGGGGTGGGCCGCCTGCCAGCTCGGCGAGGTCCAGAGCAGGAACGGGATGGTGTACATCGGCCGGGTCGGGGCACCTTCGTTGCGCCCCAGGCGGTCATGATCGCCTGAGCTGTAGACATCTTCGCCATGGTCGGAAAGGTACAGCAGGAAGCCGTTCGGGCTAGTGGCCGAGTAACGCTTGATCAGGCTGGCGACGACGTGGTCGTTGTAACGCACCGCGTTGTCATAGAAGTTGTAGGTTTCTGCCTGGCTCTGCGTCAGCTTGGCCGGTACGCCCTGGCGATCGGTGAAGTGCTGGTAGGTTTTCGGGTAACGGTAGCGGTAATCCATGTGCGTACCCAGCAGATGGACGATGATGAACTTGTTTGGTGCAGGGTCTTGCAACGCCTTCTGGAACGGGTCCAGCACCACCTCGTCGTACTGGCTGGCATTCTGGCTGCGCTGGTTGTTCAGGTAGACCGGTGCGTCCGTTTGCTGGGAGAAGGTGGTCAGCATCGTGTTGCGTTTGGTCATCGTCTGCTGGTTGGTGATCCAGAAGGTCTTGTAGCCCGCCTGTTTCATCAGGTTGATCAGCGACGGGTCGGTGAGGAAGCGGTCCGGGTGCTGTTCGTCACCGAAGGTAAGGATCTGCTGCATCACTTCGATGGTGTAGGGGCGCGGCGAAACGACGTTTTGAAACATCGTCAGGCCCTTGTCGCTGGCCGCCAGCGCGTCGAGGTTCGGTGTGGTATCGCGCGGGTAGCCATACAAGTGCATGTGCTCGCGGGTGGTCGATTCGCCCAGCACCAAGACCAGCGTGCGCGGTGCGTCACCGCTGCTGTTGCGCAGGTTCTGCAAAGGCGGCAGCGCAGCGTTCTGTGCCAGCAGCTGCTGCATGTTGTTCAATTGCTGGCGATATTGCTTGTAGCCGACCAGCAGTTGCCAGGGCACGGCGGGCTCCATGCGCTGCTGGACCTTCTCTGCGGCGTCGAGGAAGTTGCGTTCCTGGGTAACCATTTGCTTGTAAAAGGGGTAGACCAGGTTGGCCAGCAACAGCAGGACAACCACCGGGATCCGGCTGCGCATAGGCAAGGTGACCGGGCGCACGCGTTTCCATAGCACCACGGCAACCACGGTGTACAGCAGCAGCGCCAGGCCCAGCCAGAGGCTGAAATACTGGCTGAAGTATTCACCGGCCTCGGCGGTGTTGGACTCGAACATCACGAAGATGACGCTTTGCGAGAACTCCTGGCGATAGATGCCGAAGTAGCTCAGGCCTACCAGCGAAGCGCCCCACAGCACCAGGCCGATGACCGCCGAAGTGGCCCGGGTGAAGCGCGGTAGCAGCAGCACCGGGGCCAGCCACAGGCTGCTGAGGAACAGCGCATCGCGAAAACCGGCAAACCCTGTGGTGCCGCTGAACAGCAGCAGCGCTTGGGTTACGCCGGAAAAATACCAGAAGAACAGCAGGAGCCAGCCCAGGCCGGCCCAGTCCACCCGTTTGCGCGGGGAGGGGGTTGTAGTGTCTGACACGTATGCCTCGTTGAACCTTGGCAGCCACCCAGTGTGCGGGCGGCCGGAAAGGGCGTGACGCTAATCTGAAGGCTGTGAAAATAACGTCAATGCCGTTGGCAAGGAGGCCCAGCCGTATTGCGCCATTGCGTGAACTGCCAAGGGCGCCAACGCCTGTCCTGTAATGGGTGCGATAACTTAACCCGTGGTCCCCGCTACGCGTGCAGGTATGATGTCGGCAGCGTAACCAGACCTACAGGCGCAGTGAAATATGAACCGTCGTAAAAAGATCAAACAGTTGATGCAGGCACATGCCAAGAAGGCCAGTGCCAAGCTGGCGCCCAAGAGCAAGCCCAAGTACATCAGTAAAGCCGACCGGTTGAAGCTGGCAGCCGAAGCTGCCGAGGGTGCGGTTGTAGATGCCCAGAGCTGAGCGAGTGGGGCTGACGTATCAACGGCGATAGTAACGATGGTCGTCCTGGTAGCGGTGATGCATCGCCCGCTCATGATGACGCTCCCAGTCCCGCCGGCGTTCCCAGTCGCGACGGCGCTCGGCTTCGCGGCGGGCTTGTTCCCGGCGCCATTGGTCGCGGCGCCAGTCGCCTCGGTGATCGTGCCAACGGTCGTCGTGCCGGTAGCGGTCATCATGGGCGAGCAAGGGCGCTGAGTGCTCGCCAGCCAGGCTGGCCACGCTGGGCCAGGGGGATTCGGCAGGGGCTGCGACAGGCGAGGCAGCGTTCGGGGTTTTCATTTGTGATGCGGATGCCGAGCCCACCGCCGCGAAGGTGAACAGGCCGAGAAGCATCAACCGTGCGACATGCATTTTCATGAGCGAAGGCAACCTTTGGTAAACCATTTTTCCTGAGCACATAGACCTTTTAATTGGGAAAAGTTCTGGTGGGGCAGGTTTGATGGTTGTCTTGGGGGCGGGTGCTCGCGCGGTGTTTCGGGGGTTCCTGGCTTGAGGTTTTTAGCGCCTGTGAGATCGAGCGCCGCCCGCGCGGCGCATCGCGAGCGAAGCTCGCTCCTACATTTGTTTCGGGCCAGTTATGCCTGGGGCATTGACGCGCGGCCCCTTGGTGCCCGCCTCAATATCGCGTCGTACCAACAAGGCGGTCGCGCGCAAATGCCACTGACCTCATTGGCCCGAAACAAATGTAGGAGCGAGCTTCGCTCGCGATGCGCCGCGCGGGCGGCGCTCGATCTTGTAGGCGCTGAAACTCCCAAGGCATGCACGGCGGCGCTCGATCTCACAGCCGCTGAAGATCTAATGCCAGGCGCCTGTCAGCTCCTCCCCTCCACCAATCCCTCCCCCTACGCAAACACCGCACGCAAATGCCCCCGATAACTGTCAAACGCCGCAATCACCCCCGCAATCACCTCAGCCTCTTCCCCGGCATCAAGCGCCAGGCCATCAACCCTGGCAACAAACTCCCGCCAGTGCAGGGCACGCCCGTCCGGATGGGGCGCCAGGTGCCGAGCCCCCTCGTTGCCGTTCAGGCCCAGGCGCTGGGTTTGCTTGAACAAAAACGCCGCCCCAAGGTTCGACCCCTCGCTGCAATACAGCCAACCCAAAGCCTGGGCCGGGCTGGCACTGACCGTATGCGGCACCGAAGGCAGCGCCAGGCCCAGGTCAAGCAAATCGCGCTCGACCGCCGCGAAGCGCGACAATTGCATCAGCCCCGGCAGGCGATCGTTGAGCAACTCATCGTGGTACAACGCCAGCAGGCTGCCATGGAAGCGGTGTTGCACCTGCAGAAAGCGCGCATAGCGCTCACGGTCTTCGAAGGGGCGTGCGGCCATGACCAGTTCATCGACACTGTCGTGGTCGCGGCTACTGGACGCCTTCAGGCGCGCGCAGCGGCCGGGGACGGTGAGGCGCGTGGCGGTTGCAGTCATCGGGGATTTCCATGTCGAAGTGTCAAAAGGGGCATGGTAATAAGATCACTCAGCCCAGGAAACGATCCTGTCATGCCGAAAATAAACGGCAGTGATTTATCATGCAGCCTGTTGTCATGTCCCAAAGGAGTCAGCGCATGAGCGCCCCCCAGTTCCGCAACCCCGAACCCACCGACGCTGAACGCTGCTACGCGATCGAAATCGGCGCCTATGAAGGGGATGAAGCGGCAACCCTGGAAAAAATCCGCACCCGCATCGCGCAGTACCCCGAAGGGTTCCTGCTGCTCGAAGCCGAGGGTGAGACCGTCGGCTTCATCAACAGTGGCTGTGCCCATGACGTGGTCATGTCCGACGAAGCCTTCAAGGAATTGGTCGGCCATGACCCGGCGGCGCCGAACGTGGTGATCATGTCCGTCGTGGTCGACCCCGCCCATCAGGGCAAAGGCTATGCGAAGCTGCTGATGAGCGCGTTCATCCAGCGCATGAAGGCGCAAGGCAAGCAGACCATCCACCTGATGTGCAAGCAGCAGCATGTCGCGCTGTACGCCAAGCTCGGTTACGCCTACGTTAAACCGTCGCCGTCCGACCACGGCGGCATGGCCTGGCACGAAATGCTCATGACGCTCTGAGCGTCATTCGGCCATCTGCAACTCGGGCAGTTTCACCCGAAACGCCCGGGTCAGCCCAAGCAGGCAGAGGAAGCCCACGGCCATCCAGCACAGCCCGATGGTGAACGACAGGCTCGACAGGCTGCTCCACAGCCACAGCGTGCTGAGAAATCCCAACCCCGGAATCGCACCATACAGCAGGTAATTGCGGGTGCCGCGCCGCTTCTGGTCGACCAGGTAGTGCTTGACCACCGCCAGGTTGACTGCCGAAAAGGCGAACAGCGCGCCGAAGCTGATCATGTTGGCGACCGTGTCCAGGGTGATGACCAGGGCGATCAGCGAGAGGATGCTGACCAGCATGATGGCCGCAGCCGGTACGCGTTTTTTCGTCACCAACTGGCCAAACACCCCTGGCAACGCACCATCGCGGCCCATGGCGAACAGCACCCGCGACACGCTTGCCTGGGAGACCATGGCCGAGGCGAAGCAGCCGGCCACGTAGGTGGCGGTAAACGCCGTCACCAGCAGTTCACCGCCGACCCGGCGCATCACGTCCACCGAGGCCGAATCGGGGTCGGCGAAGGCGCCCCACTCGGGGAAGACCATCTGCGCGCAGTACGACACCACCAGAAACAGCAGGCCACCGATCAGCGACACGGCCATGATCGCCAGTGGGATGCGAAACGTCGGGTTGCTGGTTTCCTCGGCCATGGTCGAGACCGCATCGAAGCCAAGGAACGACAGGCACAGCACGGCGGCACCGGTCATGATCAATGGCACGCTGAACCCTTCGTGGTGGAAGGGGGCAAGCAGTGACACCGGCGCCGATTGCCCCGCCAGGTTGTTGATCGACAAGCCGACGAACACGACGATGAACACCAGTTGCACAACCACCAGGATCCAGTTGACCCGGGTAATCGACTCGATGCCGATCATGTTGAGGAAGGTCACCAGGGCGATGGAGCCGGCAACCCATACCCAGGCGTGGATGGCCGGGAAGTACTCCGACATGTAGATGCCGATCAGCAGGTAGCTGAGCAACGGCAAAAAAATGTAATCGAGCAGCAGCGTCCAGCCGGCCATGAAGCCGATGTGGGTGCCAAAGGCCTTGCGGGTGTAGGTGTAGACCGAGCCGGAGTAGGGGTGCGCCTGCACCATGCGGCCGTAGCTATAGGCAGTCAACAGCATGGCGGCGAGGGTCAACAGGTAGGCGGTGGGCAGGTGCCCCTTGGTCATCTGGGTGACCAGGCCATAGGTGGTGAACACCGCCAGGGGCACCATGTAGGCAAGGCCGAACAGCACCAGGGCGCTGAGCCCCATGGACTTTCTGAAGCGGCCGGAAGACGCGGAGGGTGACGAGGCGTTGGCGGAGTGGGACTGGGCCGTAGTTGTTGTTGTATGCATTGCGAACTCCTGAAATCGGATGCAGGACGCCGCAGTATGCGAGCGGGCTCGATACTGTTGAGGGGCCATGAAAGGAGGCTGGGCCAGCTTGGGTTGCGCAGCCCTCAGGGGTGGGGCCGGACGATGCTCCCACACCCCGGGCCCGCTCGAAATCACCCTTTGGGGTGAGCCGCTGGTCGCCTGAAAACGCTCACCCCAAAGGGTGATTTCGGTCTTTGCCTGGCCATGGGAGTATCTGGAAACAAAGCGCCGCCCCGACGGCGATACCGTTTCCCGCTACCGGCAGATTTCCAGTGACCAGTGATCGATTGGCTTCAGCACAGTGGTTCGAGCACATTGCCAGGGTTACCGACATGATCGGCCAACCGGGCTTTGCCGCCACCTTGTTCGCAGCACTCGGGGTGATCCGGCCCATCCAGGCCACCACGGTCTACCTCTACCCGCATGACGGCATGCCGTGCGCGCTGTTCGAGCAGGATGACAAGGCACCCTGGCAGCCAGAAGGCAACGTCAGCCGCTACCTTTCCGGCTTCTATCTGCTCGACCCGTTCTACGGCGCCTGCGTCGAGCAGGTCGCGTCGGGCTGCTATGGCCTGTTCGACGTGGCGCCCGACCACTTCGAAGTGAGTGAGTACTACCAGTCGTTCTACCGCCATTCACACCTGGAGGATGAGCTCAATTACATCCTGCAGGTCGTGCCCGGCCAGAGCCTGGCTGTGTCGCTGGCCTTCACCGACAAGCTGGACGCCCCAAGCCGCGACCTGTTCGGGCGCATCACGCCCTGGGTGCTGGCGGTGCTCAGCAAGCACTTTGCCGGGCTGGGCAGCCGCGGTGGGCGTTTCGAGAATGTGCTGGAGCAACGCATCCATGCCGCCCTCAACAACTTCGGCAGTTCGTTGCTGACGATGCGCGAATGCCGCATTGCCCAGCTGATCTTGCGTGGCCACTCGACCAAATCCCTGGCCGAGCGCCTGGGGGTTTCGGAAGACACCATCAAGTCACACCGCAAGCATGTCTACGCCAAGCTCGACATCGGCACGCAGTCCGAGCTGTTCTCCTTGTTCATCGATGCGCTGGCCAATGCCCAGGGCGTGCTGGGCAAGGACCCGCTGGAAAGCTACATGGGCAAGCTGCGCTGAGCGCAGCGGCCTCGCCCGCCCCTATAACCACAAGGAAAACCGCCAATGAACGCGCCTTTTGCCCCCAAACGCCAGACCCGTGACTACCAGGCCGCTGACGCGGCGCACCACATCCATGCCTTCCTCGACCAGAAGGCGCTCAATGCCGAAGGCCCGCGGGTCATGGTCGGTGGCGAACGGCTACACCTGTGGGACAGCGAGGGCAAGCGCTACCTGGACGGTATGTCGGGCCTGTGGTGCACCCAGCTGGGTTACGGGCGCAAGGACCTGACCGCCGCGGCCGCCGCACAGATGGACCAGCTGGCCTACTACAACATGTTCTTCCACACCACTCACCCGGCGGTGATCGAACTGTCCGAACTGCTGTTCAGCTTGCTGCCAGGCCACTACAGCCACGCGATCTACACCAACTCCGGGTCCGAGGCCAATGAAGTGCTGATCCGCACCGTGCGCCGTTACTGGCAGGTGGTCGGCCAGCCGAACAAGAAGGTCATGATCGGCCGCTGGAACGGCTACCACGGCTCGACCCTGGCGGCCACGGCCCTGGGCGGGATGAAGTTCATGCACGAGATGGGCGGGCTGATCCCGGACGTGGCGCACATCGACGAACCGTACTGGTACGCCGAGGGCGGTGACCTGACCCCGGCCGAGTTCGGCCGGCGCTGCGCCCTGCAGCTGGAGGAGAAGATCCTCGAACTGGGCGCGGAAAACGTCGCAGGCTTTGTCGCCGAACCCTTCCAGGGCGCCGGGGGCATGATCTTCCCACCGGAAAGCTACTGGCCCGAGATCCAGCGCATCTGCCGCCAGTACGACGTATTGCTGTGTGCCGACGAAGTGATCGGCGGCTTTGGCCGCACCGGCGAGTGGTTTGCCCATGAGTATTTCGGTTTCGAGCCGGACACGCTGTCGATCGCCAAGGGCCTGACCAGCGGCTATGTGCCCATGGGTGGCCTGGTGTTGAGCAAGCGTATCGCCGAGGCACTGGTGGAGCGCGGCGGGGTGTTTGCCCACGGCCTGACCTATTCGGGCCACCCGGTGGCGGCGGCGGTGGCCATCGCCAACCTCAAGGCGCTGCGTGACGAAGGCATCGTGCGTCAGGTCAAGGACGACACCGGGCCGTACCTGCAGCGCATCCTGCGCGAAGTGTTCGCCGACCACCCGCTGATTGGCCAAGTGCAGGGTGCCGGCCTGGTGGCGGCGCTGCAGTTTGCCGAGCACAAGCCCAGCCGCAAGCGTTTTGCCAACGAGAACGACCTGGCCTGGCAATGCCGCACCTTCGGTTTCGAGGAAGGCTTGATCATTCGCTCGACGCTGGGGCGGATGATCATGGCGCCGGCATTGGTGGCCAACCGCGCCGAGCTGGACGAGCTGGTCGACAAGACCCGCATTGCCGTGGACCGCACTGCCAAGTTGGTGGGCAGGCTCTGAGTATCTGGGGCCGCAAGGCAGCCGCAAAATCCAAGACAGTCGTATGGAGTGCAAATGAACAGTCTCGAATACTGGCAAACCCGCGCCGCAGGCCTGCGTTTTCTCGACAAGGCCCTGATCGGCAGCCAGCAGGTGAGCGCCAACTCCGGCGCCACTTTCGCGGCCGTCAACCCGGCCACCCAGCAGGTGCTGGCGCAGGTTGCCGCCTGCGCTGAGGCCGAAGTCGACCTCGCGGTGGCCACCGCACGGCGGGCCTTCGAACAGGGCCCGTGGGCGCGCATGGCCCCGGTCGAGCGCAAGAAAGTACTGCTGCGCCTGGCCGAGCTGATCATGGCCAATCGCGAAGAGCTGGCACTGCTGGACTCGTTGAACATGGGCAAGCCGGTGATGGATGCCTACACCATCGACGTGCCTGGCTCGGCGCATGTTTTCGCCTGGTACGGCGAGGCGCTGGACAAGCTGTACGATCAGGTGGCCCCCACGGCGCCCAACGCGCTGGCCACGATAACCCGCGAAGCGCTGGGCGTGGTCGCCGCCGTGGTGCCGTGGAACTTCCCGCTCGACATGGCCGCGTGGAAGCTTGCGCCAGCGCTGGCCGCCGGCAACAGCGTGGTGCTCAAGCCTGCCGAGCAGTCACCGTTCTCGGCGCTGCGCCTGGCGCAACTGGCGCTGGAGGCCGGTTTGCCGGAAGGCGTGCTGAATGTGGTGCCCGGCCTGGGTGAACAGGCGGGTCGGGCGCTGGGGTTGCACCCGGACGTCGACTGCTTGGTGTTCACCGGCTCTACCCAGGTGGGTAAATACTTCATGCAGTACTCGGCGCAGTCCAACCTCAAGCAGGTGTGGCTGGAGTGTGGCGGCAAGAGCGCTAACCTGGTGTTCGAAAACTGCCAGGACCTGGACCTGGCAGCGGAAAAAGCGGCATTCGGCATTTTCTTCAACCAGGGTGAGGTGTGCTCGGCGAATTCGCGCTTGTACGTGCAGCGTTCGATCCACGATGAGTTTATCGAACGCCTGCAAGCCAAGGCCCGCCAATGGATGCCAGGCAACCCGCTGGACCCTGCGAGCCGCGCGGGTGCAATTGTCGATGCCGAGCAGACCGGCCGCATCAAGGCCGCCATCGACCATGCGCACGAGCAGGGCGCTCGGCTGGTGTGCGGTGGCCGGCGCCTGACCCTGGGCGGGTCGGACAACTACATCGAGCCGAGCATTTTTGCCGGGGTCGAGGCCAGCATGAGCCTGGCCCGGGAGGAAGTGTTCGGGCCGGTGCTGGCGGTCAGCGCGTTCGACAGCGAGGAGCAGGCCGTGCGCTTGGCCAACGACAGTGTCTATGGCCTGGCCGCGTCGGTATGGAGCGATGACTTCAACCAGGTGCATCGCGTGGCGCGGGCGTTGAAGGCGGGCACCGTTTCGGTCAATACGGTGGATGCGCTGGATGTCACGGTGCCGTTTGGTGGGGGCAAGCAGTCGGGGTTCGGTCGCGACCTGTCGTTGCATGCGTTCGACAAGTATTCGCAGCTCAAGACTACCTGGTATCAACTGCGCCCTTGATGCCTGGCTTGGGGGTGGTGGTGGTGCTCGATATCCGCACCACCACCAACTCCATGACAGCCACCTAGGCGCCTCACCCCCTACCCATCGACTGTTTACCGCACTCCAGCCACTGCGAGTAAGTGATGCAACTGATGTGCTCGGTCCGATAGTCCTGCAGGAACGCGTTGTACTTGTGTTCCTCGGTGTGGTGATAACGGAACCCACACTTCGACTGGGCAGCATGAGACTGAGTGTTCTCCGCGAAATAGCCACACCACAGCGCCTTGAGTTTCAGGGTTTCAAACGCGTGCCGCATCACTTCCCGCACGGCCTCCGGAATCAGGCCTTGGCCCCAGTACGGCACACCGATCCAATAGGCGATTTCGCCTTCCTGCTCACTGATCTCGAAATTGCTGTTGGCCCCAATGAGAATGCCGACACACCCTACCGCCCGGCGACTCTCCTTCAGCTCGACCGCATACACCTCGGGGTGATTGAAGACCGTGCGGATGATCTCGGCACTGTTCTGCACGCTGGTGTGTGTAGGCCACCCGGCCCTGGGGCCGACGCGGTCGTCCTTGGCGTATTCGTACAAGTCAGCGGCATCGGCGGCTTGCCAAGGGCGCAGCAGCAATCGGTCTGTTTCAAGTTGCATATTTTGTACTCATCCTGGTTTGGCTCAGGCGAGACAGGGTATTGGGCGGCGCTTCAGCGGTACACGTCAGTACCTCGGCACTTTCGGTACTTTTAGCAACTCACGGCACGCGCGGTGGTAAGCTCTACGCACCTTCAAGCGGGCAGCGTTGAGCCACTGTGCAGCACATTCCGAAACTGGTTACCCCTGATGATCCCACCTCGCTGGGCGAAACCACGCTCGCCGAAGGGGTAGGCATCCCGTTGTCTTTCGGCCATGCCTACATAACCTTGCTGGTTTGCCTGTCCGGGCGTGCCCGTTTCACATTCAACTTCAAGGAACAGGCGGTCAGGCGCGGCGATGTGATGGTGCTGGCCGAGGACACGATCGCCTTGCTCAAGCGTCGATCACGCAACTTCAGGGTGTTTTTTTGCCTGATGCCCAAAGGCTTCGCAGCGGAGGTGGCTTACCCACTGCCCAACCCCTTGTTCGTCTTCTTGCATGACCAGCCTCATTGCGTTCCAGCCCAGGGCGAAAGGCCGCTGATCGAGGGGTGGC
Source organism: Pseudomonas sp. NFX1 (assembly GCF_051123555.1). Taxonomy (NCBI): domain Bacteria; kingdom Pseudomonadati; phylum Pseudomonadota; class Gammaproteobacteria; order Pseudomonadales; family Pseudomonadaceae; genus Pseudomonas; species Pseudomonas sp. NFX1. The sequence continues at coordinate 1,022,840 of NZ_CP169366.1, forward strand.
TGGCGCAGATGCGCGATATTGCGCGGTGCTGCCCGACGTACCGGCACATCATGCTGCGAAATCAGTTGCAAAACCTGTTTCTGAAAATGGCCGAGCAGCTACCGGCCCATTACCAGGGCGGCAGGCAATTCAGTCGCCAGGAAACACTCAGTTGGCGTTTCTGGGAATTGGTAGGCAAACACTGCAGTCGCCACCGAGAGGTGAAGTTCTATGCCGAGGCACTCAACATCACGCCGTTCTATCTGTCGCAACTGAGCAAGACGTTTTTCAACGACACCCCCAAGGGCCTGATTGACCGCCAGGTGACCTTGGAGATCAAAGCCCTGCTGTCATACAGCACTCTGGCAATTGGCCAGATAGCGGACACACTGAACTTCGCCGACGCGTCCTACTTGTGCCGTTATTTCAAACGCCAGGCCGGGGTTTCGTTGTCCCACTACCGCAGGCACGTACATGAGGCCAACGGCCAAGGTTGAGCCACAGGCAAGGCGTGCGCCGCACCCGTGAATGTGTGCATTATCCGGCTTCGACAAGACAAGGACGACAACCGTGCAAGTACGCCAGCTGACCCACGATGATCTGCCCCACGCCAGCGCCCTGTGCCTGGATGCATTCACCCAGGCCGTTGCCCCCTCGCTGTCGGCACAGGGGGTGGAAACCTTCGCCAAGGTAGCTGCGGCGCAGGCATTTGCCGAGCGCATGGCCGGCGACAACCTGATGCTGGTCTGTGTCGCAGAGGGGGTGATCAGCGGGCTGATCGAGCTCAAGCAAGGGCGCCACGTGGCGATGCTGTTTGTCGCGCCGAGTTGGCAGCGCCGCGGCGTCGGCACACGCCTGATGAACGCCGCGTTGGAGCAGGCGAGGGAGGCGGTAGTGACGGTCAGCGCATCGTTGAGCTCGGTGGCCGCCTACCAACGCTACGGATTCGCACTGGCAGGGGATGTAGGCGAGATCGCCGGGCTGGTCTATCAGCCGATGGAGAAGCACCTGCCTTGATCAGCGCGTGGCCGCTTGTGCCTGGCGCACCGGCAGTTCGACCCTGAACGTGGTGCCTACGCCGACCTCGCTGTGCACATGGATCTCGCCGCAGTGGCGCTTGATGATGCCGTACGACAGCGACAACCCCAACCCGGTGCCTTGGCCGACCGGCTTGGTGGTGTAGAAGGGGTCGAAGATCTTCTGCAAGCTCTGTGCAGGAATGCCGCAGCCGTTGTCGGCCACTTCGATCCACACCTTGTCGTCGTTGGCGCAACCGGTGCGCACGGTGATGGTGCCGCGCTCGGTGCCCATGGCGTGGGCGGCATTGACCACCAGGTTCATGATCACCTGGTTGATTTGTGACGGCAGGCACTCGACCTCTGGCAGCACACTGTATTGCTTGACCAGGTCAGCCTTGTACTTGAGCTCGCTGGCCGCGATGTTCAGGGTCGAGTCGATGCCCTGGTGCAAGTTGGCCCATTGCCAATCCTGGCTGCTGTCCACCCGCGAAAAGTCTTTGAGGTCCCTGACGATCTGCCCGACGCGGCTGATGCCATCCTTCGACTCGCTGATCAGCAGCGGAATATCGTCGAGGATGTATGCCAACTCCATTTCACTGCGCAGTTTCACCAAACTTGCCTGCAGCGTCGCCGGGCCGATGGCTGGCTCTGCGTCAAGGTAGGCCTTGAGCATGTCCTGCAAGCGGGCGAAGTAGCTGTCCAGCGCCCCCAGGTTGGAGGCGACGAAGCCGATCGGGTTGTTGACCTCATGGGCGATGCCCGCCGCCAGTTGGCCAAGGGAGGCGAGTTTTTCTGATTGCACCAGCTGGCTTTCGAGGAGTTTGCGTTCATCGATCTCGCGCTGCAGCGCCGCGCTGGCCTGGGTCAGTGCCTGGGTGCGGCGCGCGACCCGCTGTTCCAGTTCATCGTTGGCGACTACAAGGGCGCGGTTGACCCGGTTTATCTCGCCGAAGCTGCGCAACAGCCACACCGCCATGTACAGCAACAGCAAGACCAACAGGGTAGAGAACACCAGCAGGTAGAAGTGGTAGCGCTGATTGACCAGCAGCGCCGCGCGTTCGTCGCGGTCGAGCATCATGGCAATGGCATCCAGGTGCGCGGCGACCGGCACGGCGCCGATCTGCTCAAGCAATTGATTGACCTTGGGTTGCTCGCGCAGGATCAACGCAATGTGGTTGCTGAGGGTGTCGATGGGCGCATGAAACTCCAGCGGCAGGCGCTCTTTGTTGACCGCCAGCTTGTTCAGGCCTACGAGGATGTCGGCCGCCTTGTCATCCGTGGTCATCTGGGCGAACTCAAGGCTGCTGAGCATCAGGTCGTAGGTGTCGGTAGAAATGTTGTGCAAGCGCAGTGCGTCGGCATCGGCCAACTGCCCCAATTGTGCCTGGATACCGTCGGCGGCAGCGGGCAGAAACGCCAGGGAGTTGCGCAGCACGGCGTTATGCGACTTGAAGCGCTCGACGTACTTTGCTTTTTCCTCGAACGCCTGCTGGTAGTCGGCGTAAGCCTGGCGCCATGCCGGGGAGTCACCGTGCTGGTTGCGGGTTTCAATGCGTTCGAAAGCCCACCACAGGCGCTTCATCTCGACCACTGGCCAGACCAAGGGGTCGTAGTTGTAGTTGATGCTGGTGCGGGCCTTGAGTATTTCGTTTTCCCATTGCGAGTCGTTTTGCTTGATCTGCCGGATCAGGTCACGGGCCTGGGTGTAGGTACCGCTCTCGTCGGCCTTGGACATCAGGTACAGGTAGACCAGCACCGAGGCCAGCAACGCGGCACTGGTGGCCAACAACAGCAAGCTGCGGCGGCGGGTCAACCTCATAGGGGTTTTCCCTCCCATTCACCGGTCAGGGTCTTGAGAAACTGAATGATCAGCGCTTTGTCGTCGGCGCTTGGCGTGCGCCCCAGTTGGTAGCGGAACATGACGTCCACCGCCGCTTCCAGGGTCGGCGCCGAACCATCGTGAAAGTACGGGGCGGTGACCGCGACATTGCGCAGGCTGGGCACCTTGAACACATGCCGGTCTTCTTCATCGCCCGTGACGTTGAAGCGCCCCAGGTCGGCAGGCGTGGGGTTGCCGCGGTCGGCGAAATAATCGCCCAGCACGCCGAACTTCTGCAGCATGTTGCCGCCGATATTGACGCCTTGGTGGCAGGCAATGCAGCCGTATTCCTGAAACCGCGCGTAGCCGTATTTTTCGTCCTTGCTGAGGATCTCGGTGTCGCCCTGCAGGTAGCGGTCAAAGCGTGAACCCGGGGTCAACAGCGTGCGTTGAAAGGTGGCCAGCGCGTCCTGAAGGGTGTGTTCATCCACCGCCTTGCCATAAGCCTTGGCAAACCCTGCGCGGTAGCTTGGGTCTGCGGCGACGCGCTGCACAACCACTTGCCAGTCGCTGCCCATTTCGCCTTGGCGCTGGACCACCAGGTGGGCCTGCTCTTCGAGGGTTTGCGCACGGCCATCCCAGAACTGGCGAAAGTTCAGGCTGGTGTTGAACACGCTGGGGGTATTGACCGGCAAGGGCTTGCCATCGACGCCGAGCGAGCGCACCTGGCCGTCGGCGCCCCCCTGGTCAAGCCGGTGGCAACTGGCACAGGCCAGGCTGGCGTTGCTCGACAAGCGCGGGTCATTGAACAGTTTGCGGCCCAGTTCGACCCGCTCAGGCGCTAATGCAGGCACCGCGGGCAATGGGGTGAGGGGGCCGCCAATGGCCTGTGCCAAGCCAATCGAAGGCACCAGGAGCAACAGCACGGCCGCGCACGTGCGAAACGGCGGGTGGATAGGCATCGGGCAACCCTCCCTGGTGACAACGCGCTATGCCGCTGAGAATAGTCAGTGCCGTGCGCCAGCGCTAACCGGCGGGGCAAATGTCATCTAGCCTGTGATCAAGGACCCGTTTGATTACCCGGTGCACGGAGGGGACCATGGAACAACCGGTAATGGATGATGTGGCCGACAGCGCTTCTGAGAAAGCCGTCGTGCTGCTGGTCGATGACGAGGCCTCGATTCTCAACAGCCTGCGCCGCCTGTTGCGCGGCCAGCCCTATGACGTGTTGCTGGCCGAAAGCGGCGCTCAGGCCCTTGAACTGCTTGAACAGCACCCCATCAACCTGGTGATCAGCGATGCCCGCATGCCCGGCATGGACGGCGCGACCTTGCTGGCGCAGGTGCACCAGCGCTTTCCCGGCACCTTGCGCATCCTGCTGACCGGTTATGCCGACATGGCCACGATCACCAAGGCGATCAATGACGGCCAGATTCACCGCTACATCAGCAAACCCTGGAATGACCAAGAGATGCTGGTGACCGTGCGCCAGGCCTTGGCCTTGCAGCACTCGGAAAGCGAGCGACGGCGCCTGGAGGCGCTGACCCAGGCACAGAACCAGCAGTTGAAGGTGCTCAATGCCAGCCTCGAACAGCGTGTCGCGGCGCGCACCGCCGAGCTGCAGCAAACGGCCGACATGCTCGACCTTGCCTACGAAGAGCTCAAGCACAGTTACGTCACCGGCACCGAGGTGTTCTCGCTGCTGGCCAACCTGCGCCTGCCCAAGCCCAAGCAGACCAACCGCCAGGTCATCGAACTGATTCGTGTGTACTGCACCCGCCATGGCCTGGATGAGGCCAGCCGCCGCGACCTGACCATGGCTGCCGCCCTGTACAACATCGGCAAGATGAGCTGGACCGACAGCATGCTGACCTGCCCGGTAGACCTGCTGCCGCATACCGAGCGCGACCTGTACCGGTCGTACCCGAAACAGAGCGAATCGCTGGTGATGACCCTGGAGCCGATGAAAGAAGCGGCGCAACTGATCTTGCACCATCAGGAACGTTGGGATGGCAGCGGCTTCCCCGACCATCTCAAGGGCGAGGCCATCCCCCTTGGGGCACGCTGGTTGAAGCTGGCGGTGGACTTCATCGAGTTGCAACGCGGCCTGGTGCTGGAGCGGCAGATGAACAGCGATGAGGCCTTGATGTACATCCGCAAATACGCAGGCAAGCTGTATGACCCGGCGCTTGTGGAAGACTTTGTAAACGTCTGCGCGGAGTTTCTCAGCGATGTGACCCTGGCCGACCCGACGGTGCAGGCCCTCGGTACCCGCGACCTGGCCGCCGGTATGGTCCTGGTGCGCAATCTGAATGCGGACAACGGCATGCTCTTGCTCAATGCTGGCAAGGTGCTGAGTACGGCGTTGGTGGAAAAGCTGATTGCCTTCGAGCAGATGGAGGGGGGCAAGTACAGCGTGTTCGTTCGCGTCCCTGAGGGGGCTGTGACTTGAGCCCCGGTATCGAAGCCTCCTAACCTGACGCCTTAGACGCAGGCATACACCACCAGCTCCACCAGCATTTCCTCACGCGCCAACCCCGCCACCACGACCGCTGCCCGGTTAGGGTAGGGCGGCTGGAAATACTCGGCATACAGGCTGTTGACCGTTGCCAGGTAGCTACGGTCGGTAACGTAGATAAGCACCTGGGTCACGGCGTCCAGTGACGCGCCCGCAGCCTCCAGGGTGTGGCGCAGGTTGTCGAGGGTCTGGCGAGTCTGCGCCTCGATGCCACCGGCGACCACCTGGCCCTGGGCGGCGATGGGGATTTGTGCCGTGTACAGCGTGCCGTTACCCACCACCGCCCATTCCAGTGGCGCTTTGGAGGCATACAGATCAGTCTTGATGGCATGTTTCATGGGTAATTCCTTGAGTGTTCGAAGTGCTCAGTCGGCATCGCTACCGCCACCTGCGCCATGCTGACGCGAGGCATCGGTGCTCTCGACCAGGATCTGCTCGGCAAGCTGCTTGAGACGCTGCCAGGTGTGCGCTTGCACCGTGAACCCCTGGCTGACCGGGGCATGGGGGGCAACCGGGTGGGGCGTGTGCAGGGGGCGATCGAACAGCACCGTGATGCTCTGGTCGATTGCCGCACTGGCGCAAGGCTGGTCGTCGCTGAGCAGTTGCGGGCGGGTGGCACCCGCAGCGAAGAACACCGCGTGCTGCTGGCGCGCATCGCCCCAACGCGCCTGTACCTCAAGGCCCAGCTCCGCGGCCCGGCTCAGGTAGCCCATCAATAACAGGCGGTTGTGGCAGTGCTGGATGCGCAGTACGCCGTGGCCAACCTGCAACGCTTTGTCCATGGCCAGCTCCACCACGGTCGCCGCGCAGCGCAGCACGCTCTGGCCGTGGCAGTCGATCACCAGCAGGGCGCTGTCTTCCAGGCACAGGGTGTAGGGCTGGGCTGCTTCGTGGTGCAGGTAGTCCAGGGCCTTTTCCAGCGTGCCCAAGCCGTCCAGCCCTTGAAGGTGCAGCCAGCCGACCAGCTCGGCGGCGTCCTCGCAGTCGCCGGCGGCAAAGCCCATGCCTTCGAAGGCCTTGCGGCACATCACCTGGATTTCGTTGAGTGACACGCGCATGGTCAAAGGCCTCCGTGCGGCATGACGGCGAAATTCCAGTCGTCGTCGAACGGCTGGCCTATTTCGCTGACCAGGGGCGCGCCCTGGAACAGCGTAATACGCACCCAACGGCTTGATTTGGGGTCGAACTTGCCGGCGCCGAAAAACGCCAGTTTGCAGCGCAGCAGGTGGATGGGCAGCATGTCGCTGGCCAGCAGGTTGGCGCGTATTTCGCCATAGGCACTCTGCGCCATGCCTTGCAGGCGACGCACCGTGCCTTTGAACCCCGGCTGGGCGATCAGGAAATGTGCCGTCAGTGCCTGCGGTTGTGCGCGCAGGTGTGCGTGCAGGGCGCGGTGGCAACGCTGGATATTGCGCGCGATGCCCAGTTGCATTTCTTTCTCGGCGCCAGGTTCTTCACTGCGCATGCCCAGGCGTGGCTCTTCCTTTTCGGCTGAGCGGTACCAGAAGAAGTGCTCGGCCTCGACGTTGTCAAAGTCGTAGGCCAAGGCCCAGGCATAGTGCGTTTCGATAAGCTCGCGCAACTGCCCGAGCGGCATCTGTGCATCCAGGCGCCACCCTTCGACGACCCCCATCTGCTCGGCCAATGGCGCTACCTGTTCGGGGTAAAGCTCCAGCAGTACGCTCACCAGCAGTTCCTGGCAGCCCAGCCCCGCGTGTGCCTCGCCCCAGGCCTGCACGCGTTGCCACAGCCCTTCGCTGCAAGGCTGGCAGGCGAGCCAGTCGGCCAGTTGAGCCAGCTCGACGAGGGTCTGTTGGTCCTGTTGATGTTGGCGCTGATCTTCGGTGCGGGTCTGCTGCAGATGCTCACGGGCACGTGCCAGCAGGTTGTGCAGGCGGGCCAGCGTGGCCGGCGCAGGTGTTTGAGCCAGTACCCGCGCCAAGGCGGTTTCCCGCGTGTGGACCCAGCGCTCGACCAGTTGCGGGTGGTTGATCAGGAACGGCGCCATGCCCAGCCCGGTGGCGTTGCCCACCCCCAGGTAACGTTGCAGCGCTACATCCAGGGGGGCTGCGCGATGCGGATTGAGCGCACGGGCCATGTGCTCGATCTGCTCGATGCTGAAATGGCGCAACAGGTACACCGTGAACATCTGTGCGCTGAACGGCTGGTTGAAGTCTGCGTTGCCTTGCAGGCAGGCGAAGTCGGCGATGCCGAACTTGCCATTGCCGTACACGGCGGTGGTGCGATAAAGGTAGCCGACTTCGGCCAGTTGCTGCGCGGCAGGCTGGTGACCTTCGGCCAACGCCGCGAGGAAGCGGTCGAAGTTGCGCAGGCTGCGGTTGGCACGTGACAGCACCAGTACGCGGGCGTCGAAGCGGCCGGCTTCCTGCAAGGGCACGTTGCGCTGCAGGTCGGCCAATTGCGCGTCATCGACATCGCCGGCAACCAGCACGAAGGTCACGTCCCATTGGTCGGCGATCACCCGGTCGCTGCGCTTTTCCGGGGGCAGGTAAGCCGAGAAGAGCACGCAATGGTAATGGGCGTGCGGCGTGTCGATCCGGTAGATGGCGGTACCGAAGCCCTGGTGGTCGAGGTCGAAGCGCCAGCGTCGGATTTGCCAGCGCTGCGTCATCATCCGCCGCATGCTGCTGCGCACGAAGCTCAAGGGGCTTTGGAAGTGGCTGCCGAGGCGGGCCAGGTCCATGACCTGGCTGGCCGGGCGCAGTGGGGCGGTTGCAAACACGGGGTTGGACATTGTTGTTGTACCTGCATGCTTCATGGTTCAGACGCCTTGTTCGCGGGCCATGTGGCGGGCGATACGCACCGCATCCCACAACGCTGGCAGGATCACCAGCGACACCGGCACCGCAGTAATGACGATAAAGGACTGCAAGGCCGTCACCCCGCCCGCGCCAATCGTGATCAGCACCACCGCCGCCAGGCCCATGCCGATGGCCCAGAAGCCGCACAGCCACTTCTTCGGTTTATCGTTGCTGGACATCGCCAGGGCCACGGTGAAGGCCATGGCATCACCGTTGGTAGCCACCGAGATGAAGCTCAGGAACAGAAACAGCGCACTGATCAGGCCGCCCAGCGGCAAGTTCTGCGTCACCCACAGCAGCAAGTCTTCCGGCTGGGTGCCATGGGCGGTGACGATGCCCGGTGTCTGCAGTTCCAGGCCGATGCCGGTGCCACCCACCACGGTGAACCAGAACATGGTCACCAGCGGGGCGATGATCGACAGCGTCATGATGATCTCGCGGATGGTGCGCCCGCGCGAGATTCGGGCGACGTACAGCGCGACCATCGGTGCATAGCCGATGAACCAGCCCCAGTAGAACACCGTCCACCAGTCCAGCCATTTCGGGTCGGCGCGAAACAGGGTCATGGGGATGAAGTTTTCCACGTGCAGGGCGAATGCTGCCGGGAAGCCGCCGAGGATGAACAGGGTCGGCCCGAACACCACCATGAACAGCGCCAGGCCGATCATCAGCCAGACATTGATCTCGCTGACGAAACGAATGCCCTTGAGCCCCACCAGGCACGATACGGTGTACATCAGTGTGACCAGGACGATGGTCAATGACTGGGTGAGAATGCCGTTGGGCACACCCCATACGGCGTGCAGGGCGCTGCTGATCTGCAGCCCGAGGAAGCCGATCGGGCCAATGGTGCCGGCGACCACGGCAATGATCGAGGTAGCGTCGGCCAGGGTACCGATCGGGCCTTTCAACGCACGTTCGCCGAACAGGGGGTAGAGCAGGGTACGTGGCGCCAGTGGCAGGCCCTTGTCGTAGTGCAGGTGCATCAGCACGATCGCCAACAGGCTGCCGAGCACGGCCCAGGCCAGGAAGCCCCAGTGCACGAAGGACTGCGCCAGTGCTGCGGTTGCTGCGGCTGCGCTGTGCGGTTGTACGCCGGCGAACAAGGGCGGCGGGCTGGCGAAGTGCATCAGCGGTTCGGCGGCGGCCCAGAAGGCACCGCCACCTGCCAGCAGCGCACACATGATCACCGCAATCCAGTTGAAGGTGCTGATGTCCGGGCGCTGAGCCACACCGCCCAGGCGCACCCGCCCGCAGCGGGAGAAACCAATGCCAAGGCTGACCGCGAAGGTCGCCAGCATCAGCACCTGCCAGTACAGGCCGAAGAACTTGGTCGACCAGGCGAACAGCGTGTTGACCAACGCCGACACCGCATCGATGTCGACCAGCGCCGCAATCAGGAATGCGCCAAGAAAGCCGCCGCTGATCAGGAACAGCGGCCAGTCGATGTCCCGTGCCAGTGGCAGGCGCATGGCCTGGCCTTCGGCCGGCAGGGTGGTGGGGTTTTTCATGATGCCTCCGGAACCTGCGATTGTTGTTATTGTTGATGCTGTCCGTGCGTAGGGCTCAAGCTGGCGCCGGGGTGGCGGTCTCCAGCAGGCGCAACCAGTTCAGCCCCATGATCTTGCCTACCTCGCCTTCGGCAAAGCCCCTGGCACGCAGGCCCCGGGCAATGTTGGGGAAGTCGCGGCTGTCACGGAACCACTGCAGGGGCGCCGGCCAGTTGGCGTTGTCCTTGGAACCCTCGCCGTAGTCCTTGTCCTTGCTCCAACGGCCGTTGCGCATCCACTCCAGCACCGCCAGTGGTTGTGCCTGGCACAGGTCGGTGCCGATGCCGATATGGTCCACACCCATCAGGTCGGCGGTGCGCGCGACCATGTCGCAGAAGCTTTCCAGGCTGCAGTCCGAAGCACCCTTGAGGTGGAACGGGTAGGTGCTGAAGCCCAGCAGGCCGCCGGATTCGGCGATACCACGCAGCACGGCGTCAGACTTGTTGCGCTTGGCCGCATGGAAGCTCGACGGGTTGGCGTGGGAGATGATCACCGGTCGGCTGGACAGCTCGATGGCCTGCAGGGTGCTGCGTTCGGCACTGTGCGACATGTCGATCAGCATGCCGACCCGGTTCATCTCGGCGATTACCTGGCGGCCGAAGCGGCTGATGCCGTTGTCCTCGTGCTCGTAGCAACCACTGGCCAACAGGCTTTGGTTGTTGTAGGTGAGCTGCATGACGAACACGCCGAGCTGCCGGAACACCTCTACCAACGCAATGTCGTCCTCGATCGGCGAGCAGTTCTGGAAGCCGAAGAAGATGCCTACCCGGCCTTCCTGCTGGGCCAGGCGGATATCGCTTGCCGAGCGCACCGGGCGGATCAGCTCGGGCCAGGTTTCGAAGCGGCGGTTCCACTCGCCCAGCCGTGACAGGGTTTCACGGGCATTTTCGTGATAGGCAATGGTGGCGTGAACGGCGCTCAGGCCACCGGCCTGCATCTGCTGGAATATTTCCGGGCTCCAGTTGGAGTATTGCAGGCCGTCGATCATCAGGATGTCGTGCATGGTCCGTACTCCTTCAGGGCCGCAGGTAGGTGGTCTTGACCACGGTGTAGAAGTCGCGGGCGTACTGGCCTTGTTCGCGCGGGCCGAAACTTGAGGCTTTGCGGCCGCCGAACGGCACGTGGTAGTCGGTGCCGGCGGTCGGCAGGTTGACCATGACGCAGCCCGTCTGGGCGCGGCGCTTGAACGCGCTGGCGTGGCGCAGCGATTGGGTGATGATGCCAGCGGTGAGGCCGTACTCGGTGTCGTTCAGGGTCGCCAGGGCTTCATCAAAGCCGCTGACGCGGATCACGCAGGCGATCGGGCCGAATACTTCTTCACGGTTGATGCGCATGTCGTTGCGGCTGTCGATGAACAGCGCAGGGCGCATGTAGTAGCCGTCAGTTTCCAGGTGCAGGCGTTCGCCGCCTTCGATCAGGGTCGCGCCTTCGGCTTGGCCCAGGCGCAGGTACTCCAGGTTTTGCTCCAGCTGACGTGCTTCGGCCACCGGGCCGATCTGCGAGCCGGCGTGCAGGGCATGGCCAACCTTGAGCTCGCGCATGCGCAGGCGCAGGGCTTCGACGAAGCGGTCGTGGATACCGTCGCAGACGATCAACCGTGAAGAGGCTGTGCACTTCTGGCCAGTACCGAAGAAGGCGCCGTTGAGGGCGCAGTCCACAGCCACTTCAAGGTCGGCGTCATCCATCACCACCAGGGCATTCTTGCTGCCCATCTCCAGCTGGCAGCGCACCAGGTTGCCGGCGGTGGCCACGGCGACCCGGCGGCCTGTCTGCAGTGAGCCGGTGAAGGTCAGCGCATCGATGTCGGCGGATTGCACGAGGGTTTCGCCAACGCTGGCGCCGCTGCCCATGACCAGGTTGAAGGTGCCGACGGGCAGCTGCTGGCGGCTGATGATTTCGGTCAGTGCCCAGGCGCTGGCCGGCACCAGGTTGGCGGGTTTGAACACCACGGCATTGCCGAAGGCCAGGGCCGGGGCGATCTTCCAGGCGGCAGTGGCCATCGGGAAGTTCCAGGGGGTGATGATACCGACCACGCCCACCGGTTCACGGTGCACTTCGATGTCTACGCCCGCGCGCACCGACGCTGCAGTTTCGCCTATCTGGCGTAATACCTCGGCGGCGTAGTAATGGAAGAACTGACCACTGCGGTTGACCTCGCCGATGCCCTCGGCCAGCGGCTTGCCTTCTTCACGTGAGAGCAGTTCACCCAGCTCCTGCTTGCGGGCGATCAACTCATCGCCAATCGCCATCAGCGCTTGCTGGCGCGCCTCCAGGCCAATTGCCGCCCACTGTGGTTGTGCGGCACGGGCCGCCTGAATGGCCTGCAGGGTCTGCTCGGTGCTGGCTTGATGGTAGTCACCGATCAGGTCGCTGATGTCCGAGGGGTTGTGGTTGGCAAGGGTGGCCTGGCCTTCGCACCACTGGCCATCGATGAAGTTTTTGTAGGTGTTGTGTGACATGGATGAAAGCCTCTGTTTGCCTGGCGTTCATCTTGCGAGCAATATGGCCCAAATAAAAATTAATAAAAAAAATGCTTTGATAAGGAAAGCTAACCATGTTGCCCGAGCTGAAAATCACCCAGCTGCGCTACTTTGTGCTGGTCGCTGAACTCAAGAGTTTCCATGCCGCCGCACGCCAGGCCTGCCGCACCCAGCCGGCGATTTCACTGGCGGTGCGTGAGCTGGAGCAAAAGCTTGACCAGGCGCTGGTGGAGAAGGGCGGTGGTCGGGTCGAGTTGACGCCATTCGGCGAGCATTGCCTGCCCCTGTTTCGTGGCCTGCTGGAGCACCACGACCGCATCGCTCGGGAGGCCACCTTGCTGGCCCGGCACGAGATCGGCCAGGTCAGTATCGCTACCGTGCCATCGGTGGCCAGCCGCCTGCTGCCGGGGCCTTTGGCGCGCTTTGTGGCCGAGCACCCGAACGTACAGGTCAGCATCCAGGACGGCACCGCCGAAAGCGTTCAGCATCTGCTGGCACACGGGCAGGTGGATTTTGGTATCAGCAGCCTGTGGCTGAACGATGAGCAGATCGCCTTTGCGCCGATCATCCACGATCAGGTCGGGGTGGTGTGCCGGGCCGACCACCCCTTGGTACTGGCCGGTGCGACGCTGCACTGGTCACAGTTGCAGGGGCTGGCGATGATCCGCAACGGCACCTCGAGGTTGCTCGAGGGTACGGATGCCGAGCGCTTGCTCGCCCACAGCCGGCTGTTTGTCTCGAACATGATTTCGCTGATTGCGATGCTGGAGGAGGGCGTGGGTATCAGTACCCTGCCGTACCTGGCGTTCCCGCAGGAAAACGACAAGCTCGCATTCCTGCCCCTGGCGGCGCCGAAGGTAGAGCGGCAGATTGGCATGCTGACACGCAAAGGCCGCAGCCTGTCGCCGGCGGCGCAGGCTTTGCTTGGGTTCTTGCAGGCGCAGATGGCGCAGTAAGGTGCGCCCAACCGTACAGGCTGGGCGTTGGCCTTAGCTATTCCAGTCCGGTGCAAAATCGGGGCTTACCACGCGCTGATCCTTCGGCAAGCCTGCGATCAACGCCCGGTCTTCATCATCCAGCCGTACCTCCAGCGCCGCCAGGTTCGCCAATTGGTTTTCGCGGCTGCTGGCCTTGGGGATCACTGCGACGCCGTCCTGGTCGAGCAGCCACTGCAGCGCCACCTGGCTTGGCAGTACGCCGTGCTTGCGCGCAATCGACTGGATCACCGGTTGCTGCGCCGCCTGGCCGCGGGCTAGCGGGGTGTAGGCAGTGAGCAGCAGGTCATGGCTGCGGGCATAGTCGAGCAGCGGTTGCTGGTCGAGCAGCACGTGGTACTCCACCTGAATGGCCGACAACGGCGCGCCCAGCGTCTCGATCACCTGGCGCAGCAGGCCGAGGGGGAAATTGGCCACGCCGATGCTGCGCGCCTTGCCCTCGTCACGCAGCGCTACCAGGGTCTCGATGCTGCGGGCCAGGTCCCAGTCCTTGCCGGGCCAGTGGATATGAAACAGGTCTACCTGGTCGGTGCCCAGGGCGCGCAGGCTGTCTTCCAGTGACTGACGCATGGCCTTGGGTTCAAGGCGATCCCACCACACCTTGGTGGTCAGGTGGATCTGCTCGCGTGGCACGTCGCTGTCGCGCAGGGCTTGGCCCACGGCGGATTCATTGTCGTAGGCAGTGGCGGTGTCGATGTGCCGGTAGCCCAGTTCCAGGGCTTGGCGCACGGCGTGGGTGCACTCGGTGCCGGTCATCGGCCAGGTGCCCAGGCCGATGCAGGGCAGGTCCAGGCCGTTGTGAGTGGTGAGCCTTCGCATGACGATTCCTTGTAGTGGTTACAGAGTCCGTAACGGATGGTCTTCGATCAGCCCGGTGCGAACCATGCGCGGCAGGCGGAAAGTGGTCGATCAGCGAACGGAAATTGCTTTTGGCCTGGACAGGCGGCAATTGAACTTCCTTATGCTCGTGCATCTCTTCTAGAATTCCAGCTGTTACATCCGCCAGGCCAGCCCTGTGCGGCTTTCCCTGGGCGTTGCATCCAGCCGCGCCGCCGTCGAGAACGCCATGAGTTCCAGCACACCGCTGTCCGGAGTCAACCAACCACTGCGTGGCATCGCCCTGGTGGTGGTGGCGACGTTCCTGTTTGCCAGTCACGATGCCCTGTCAAAATTCCTCGGTGGCCTGTACCCGATCATCATGGTGGTATGGGCGCGCTATCTGGTGCACACCCTGCTGATGGCCGGGATCTTCCTGCCCAAGTCGGGCCTCAATGTGCTGCGCACCCGCCGCCCGCTGTTGCAGACCCTGCGTGCCCTGAGCCTGTTGAGCACCAGCCTGTTGTTCACTACCGGCCTGCAGTACTTGCCGCTGGCCGAAGCCACTGCGGTCAACTTCCTGGCGCCGGTGCTGGTCACGGCCTTGTCGGCCCCGCTGCTCAAGGAGCGGGTGACGGTGGGGCAGTGGGTGGCGGTGGTGATGGGCTTTATCGGCGTGCTGGTGGTGGTGCACCCCGGAGGCGCGATGTTCACGCCGGCGATTCTGTACCCCTTCGGCTCGGCGCTGGGCTTCTGCTTCTATCAACTGCTGACGCGGATTCTGGCCGCCCACGACAGCCCTACCACCAGCAACTTCTATGCAGGGCTGTGCAACACCCTGGCGATGAGTGCGCTGGTGCCGTTCTTCTGGGAGGTACCGCGTTGGGACCACGCGCTGTTGATGCTGGCGCTCGGCGGGTTCGGCATGACCGCCCACCTGCTGCTGACCCAGGCGTTTCGCCATGCCGCCCCCGCGCTGCTGGCGCCGTTCAGTTACTGCCAGATCGTGTTTGCCGGGCTGCTCGGGATGTTGTTCTACAGCCAGGTGCCGGACAGCCTGAGCCTGGTGGGCATCTCGATCATCTGCCTCAGTGGCTTGGGCGCCGCCTGGATGCAGCGGCGCAAGTGAAATTGCCCGTGTTCAGGGCAACGCCATGAACTGCAGGATACGCTCGCGCAGCCAGCGTTCGGCCGGGTCGTTGTCCTGGGCGCCACTCCAGACCATGGACAGCTCCGCTTCGGTGATCTCGAAGGGTGCCGGGTCGGCGCGCAGGCTGCCGTCATCGGCCAGGGCGCAGGCGGCGTAGTCCGGTACCGTGGCGATCAGCTCGGTGTTGCGCAGCAGGGCACGCAGGCTGCCGAACTGCGGCACGGCCAGCACCACCTTGCGGCAACGGCCGATGCGCGCCAGGTCGAGGTCGATATTGCCGCTCATGTCGCCAGAGAACGACACCATCACATGCGGCCGGGCGCAGTACTCATCGAGGGTCAGTGGCCCCGGGCGATCGTCGGCGCGCAGCACCCGTACGCCAATGTCGCGCAACTTGCGGCGCTTGGCGGTGGCGGGCAGGTCGGTGGTATAGCTCACCCCAACCGAAATCTCGCCGCTGGCCAGCAGCCCCGGCATCAACAGGAAGTTGGCCCGCCGCACCACCACGCTGATCTGTGGCGCCTCTTCGCGCAGGGCCTGGAGCAGGGCGGGGAACAGGCCGAACTCGGCATCGTCCGACAGCCCGAGGCGGAATACATTGCAGCTGTTGGCCGGGTCGAATGCCCGCGCGCGGCTGATGGCCGAGGAGATCACATCCATGGCCGGCCCCAGCTCGGTGAAAATCTGCATCGCCCGCGGCGTGGGCTCCATGGCCCGGCCATTGCGGATCAGCAGCGGGTCGTCGAACAGCTCGCGCAGGCGGGCGAGGGCGGCGCTGACGGTGGGCTGGGTGATGAACAGCTTTTCACCGACGCGGGTCAGGTTGCGTTCGATCATCAGGGCTTCGAACAGCACCAGCAGGTTCATGTCGACGCGGCGCAGGTCGTTGCGGTTCATGGGGCTTGGCTCACGTTGGCTGGAAGGTTCGCGGTGCATTGAAGCACGGCGCCGGCCCTTGTGCCTTGTATGGATGTGCCGGCCTTATGGCGGGTCGGATCGGCGCTGACAGAGCCAGCCTATTGCGCCGGAATACTGGCTCTATTAGAAGTCTGCCCAAGCTCGACTAGTCTTTCCTCTGGCCCTGCGAATTGCCCATGTGGGCGGCGTCTGAGCACCTGTATTCAAGACCCTGCCGCCATGGCGTGACAGCGTTGCAAGCCCCGTGTCGGCAAAAGGCCGACCCGACCTGATGAGGGGTAGGCACGAGCCTCAGTGCTCGGCTGATAGAACACCTGGCATAGACCGGAAATCTGGATAACCGACCCAAAGGTACCCACAGATGTCGAACGAATCGAAATGCCCGTTCCATCAAACCGCAGGTGGCGGCACCACCAACCGTGACTGGTGGCCTGACCAGCTCAACCTGAGAATCCTCCACCAACATTCGTCCAAGTCCGACCCGATGGACCCCGACTTCGACTACGCCAAAGCCTTCAAGAGCCTCGACTTCCAGGCCCTCAAGCAAGACTTGACGGCCCTGATGACCGACTCGCAGGACTGGTGGCCCGCCGACTTCGGCCACTATGGCCCGCTGTTTATCCGCATGGCCTGGCACAGCGCCGGTACCTACCGTATTGGTGATGGCCGGGGTGGCGCAGGCTCTGGTCAACAGCGCTTCGCGCCGCTCAACAGCTGGCCGGACAACGTCAGCCTGGACAAGGCCCGGCGCCTGCTTTGGCCGATCAAGCAGAAGTACGGCAACAAGATTTCCTGGGCCGACCTGATCGTGCTCACCGGCAACGTCGCGCTGGAGTCCATGGGCTTCAAGACCTTTGGTTTCTCGGGCGGGCGCGCCGATGTGTGGGAACCGGACGAAGACGTGTACTGGGGCTCGGAAAAGGTCTGGCTGGGCGGCGACACCCGCTACGGCAAGGAACAGCTCAAGGCCCAGCCGCCCGGCCAGGGTGACCTGGTGGCCGAGCCTGCCAAGCATGGCGAAGAGCAAAGCCGCGACCTGCAGGCCGAGCGCAACCTGGAAAACCCGCTGGCCGCCGTGCAAATGGGCCTGATCTACGTCAACCCGGAAGGCCCGGAAGGCAACCCCGACCCGGTCGCCTCGGGCAAGGATATCCGCGAGACGTTCGGCCGCATGGCCATGAACGACGAAGAGACCGTGGCCCTGATCGCCGGTGGCCATGCGTTTGGCAAGACCCACGGCGCCGGCCCCGCCGACAACGTCGGCGCCGAACCCGAGGCCGCCGGCCTTGAGCTGCAGGGCCTGGGCTGGGCAAATACCTTCGGCACCGGCAAAGGCCCCGATACCATCACCAGCGGCCTCGAAGTGACTTGGACCTCGACGCCGACGCGCTGGAGCAACGAATACCTCAACAACCTGTTCAACTTCGATTGGGAGCTGACCAAAAGCCCGGCCGGCGCGCACCAGTGGCGGCCGAAGGAAGGCAAGGGTGCAGGCACCGTGCCGGATGCCCATGACCCGGGCAAGAAACACGCACCCTCGATGCTCACCTCCGACCTGGCGCTGCGTTTCGACCCGATCTACGAGCCGATCGCCCGGCGCTTCAAGGACAACCCCGAGCAGTTGGCGGACGCCTTCGCCCGCGCCTGGTACAAGCTGATCCACCGCGACATGGGCCCGCTTGCGCGTTACCTCGGGCCGGAAATGCCCAACGAGGTACTGCTGTGGCAAGACCCGCTGCCCAAAGCCGACCCCTCGTCGCTGAATGAGCAGGACATCGCTGCGCTCAAGGCCAAGGTGCTGGCGTCGGGCTTGAGCGTGGGTGAACTGGTGTCGACCGCCTGGGCCTCGGCTTCCACTTTCCGCGGTTCGGACAAGCGCGGTGGCGCCAATGGCGGGCGCTTGCGCCTGGCGCCGCAGAGAGGCTGGGCTGCCAACCAGGGCGTGGACAAGGTATTGGCGGCGCTGGAGAAAATTCAGGGCGAGTTCAACAACGGCGGCAAGCAGGTCTCCCTGGCCGACCTGATCGTGCTGGCCGGTACTGCAGCGGTGGAAAAGGCCGCCAAGGATGCCGGTTACACGGGCAGCGTGGGGTTCCGCCCCGGTCGCGTCGACGCGACCCAGGAACAGACCGACGTCGAGTCGTTCGCGGTGCTGGAGCCGCTGGCGGATGGCTTCCGCAACTTCACCAAGGACCGTTACAGCGTCAAGGCCGAGAAGCTGTTGCTGGACAAGGCGCAACTGCTGACCCTCACCGCCCCCGAGCTGACCGCGCTGATCGGTGGCCTGCGCGTACTGGGCGCCAACCAGGGTGGCAGCAAGGACGGCGTGTTCACCGACCGGCCCGGCACCCTGAGCAACGACTTCTTCCGCAACCTGCTGGACATGGGCGTGGAGTGGAAGCCGACCTCAGCCGACAACGAAGCCTTCGAAGGCCGTGACCGCAAGACCGGGCAGGTGAAATGGACCGGCAGCCGCGTCGACCTGGTGTTCGGCTCGCATGCCCAGTTGCGCGCGCTGAGCGAGGTATATGGCAGCAGCGATGGGCAGGCCAAGTTCGTCAAGGACTTCGTAGCGGCTTGGGTAAAGGTCATGGAGCTTGATCGCTTTGATCTGAAGTAACGTCATCAGTACGTGGGGGCGCTGTGCGCCCCATTCGCGGCGCAAGGCCGCTCCCACAGGGTGTGGGGGCGGCCTTTTGTCGCAAATGGCCGGCAAAGCAGCCCCGGCCATCCCGCCAATTCCAGGTCGGATAGATACAAAAGCGTCCTCGTTCGTTCTGTTGCAATGCTTCTCAGGCGGCCGGCCTGAACAGCGTGCTCACAACGACAAGGAACCCGACCATGCAAATGCCAAAGACCCTGAAGATCCGTAACGGCGAAAAGGTCAAAGCGACTTTCTCCGCGCAGGAATACGCAGCCCGCCACGCCCGTCTGCGGGCCTACATGGCCGAGCAGGACATCGAGGCGGCGATCTTCACCTCGTACCACAACGTCAATTACTACAGCGACTTCCTCTATTGCTCGTTCGGCCGCCCGTACGCGTTGGTCGTGACCCAGGACAAGGTCGTCTCGATCAGCGCCAATATCGATGGCGGCCAACCTTGGCGGCGCACGGTCGGCACCGACAACATCGTCTACACCGACTGGCAACGCGACAACTACTTCGTCGCCATCCAGCAGGCGCTGCCGCTGGCCTCGCGCATCGGCGTGGAGTACGACCACCTCAACCTGCAAAACCATGGCAAGCTCGCTGCCTGCTACCCCAAGGCCGAGCTGCTGGACATCGGCGCCCCGTGCATGCGCATGCGCATGATCAAGTCCGCCGAAGAGCAGGCGTTGATCCGCCACGGTGCCCAGGTGGCCGATATCGGCGGCGCTGCGGTGGTCGAGGCCCTGCGTGAGCATGTGCCAGAGTACGAAGTGGCCTTGCATGCTACCCAGGCCATGGTGCGTGAAATCGCCAAACGCTTCCCCGACGGTGAACTGATGGATACCTGGACCTGGTTCCAGTCCGGGCTCAACACCGATGGCGCACATAACCCGGTTACCAGCCGCAAGGTCGGCAAGGGCGAGATCCTCAGCCTCAACTGCTTCCCGATGATCGCCGGCTATTACACGGCGCTTGAACGCACCCTGTTCCTTGACCATTGCCCGGATGATCACCTGCGCCTGTGGCAGGCCAACGTCGAGGTGCACGAAGCAGGGCTGAAACTGGTGCGCCCGGGCATGCGCTGCAGCGACATTGCCCGTGAGCTGAACGAGATCTTCCTGCGTCACGACCTGCTGCAGTACCGCACGTTCGGCTATGGCCATTCGTTCGGCACCCTCAGCCACTACTACGGCCGCGAGGCGGGGCTCGAGCTGCGCGAAGACATCGACACCGTGCTGGAGCCCGGCATGGTGGTGTCGATCGAGCCGATGATCATGCTGCCCGAAGGTCGGCCGGGTGCTGGCGGCTACCGCGAGCATGACATCCTGATCGTCAACGACAACGGTGCCGAGAACATCACGCGCTTCCCGTATGGCCCGGAGCACAACATCATTCGCAAATAACGCCCGGTGCCGGCCTTTTGGGGCGGGGGTTGCCCCGCAAAGAGGCCGGCACGCACACCACAATAATTACTGAATGACCATTAGACCCTGCCTCCAATTAGAAGAATCAGAGGGTACCCGTCATGTCCAGCACCACCCTGAACGCTTCCACTCTCGGCGGCTCCGTGCCCAGCGCCGAACGCCAGGCCTTGCGCAAGGCCGCGCGCGCCAGTTTCATGGGCAACTTCGTCGAATGGTTCGACTACGCCGCCTACGGCTACCTTGCAACCATCATTGCCGCGACGTTTTTCCCGCAAACCGACAAGACCAGCGGTTTGCTGGCAACCTTCGCGGTGTTTGCCCTGTCGTTTCTCGTTCGCCCGTTGGGCGGTGTGGTCTGGGGCCATTTCGGCGACCGCCACGGGCGGCGCAACGCGCTGTCGTTGTCGATCCTGATCATGTCGATTTCGACCTTCTGCATCGGGCTGCTGCCCGGCTACGCGCAAATCGGCGTATGGGCGCCGTGCCTGCTGTTGCTGATTCGCCTGGTACAGGGCTTTTCGGCCTCGGGCGAGTATGCGGGGGCGTCGGCGTTTCTGGCTGAGTACGCACCGCAGGGCCGGCGCGGGCTGTACACCAGCATCGTACCGGCCAGTACGGCGGCGGGGTTGTTGTTCGGCGCGGCGTTCGTGGCGGTGCTGCATGAGGTGCTTAGCAGCGAAGACCTGCACAGCTGGGGCTGGCGGCTGCCGTTTCTGCTCGCGGCACCCTTCGGCCTGGTAGGCCGATATATCCGCATGAGCCTGCAGGACACCCCCAAGTTTCTGGAGATGGAGCAGCGCCTGGAGAACAAGGCCTGCATGGCCCCGGCGCCGATCCGTGAGCTGCTGACCGCGCACCGCCGCAGCCTGGTCATCGGTATCGGCGTCACCTGCCTTAACGCGGTCGCGTTCTACCTGCTGCTCAGCTACATGCCCACGTACCTGTCCACCGAGCTGGGCATGGGCGAGCGGGATGCCTTCATCGCCTCGACCGTCTCCCTGGCCACCTACATCGGCCTGATCTTCCTGATGGGGCGGCTGTCTGACCATTTCGGCCGCAAGACCATGCTGGTGATCGCCTCGCTGTTGTTTCTGGGGCTTACCGTGCCGCTGTTCACCTTGCTCGATGGGCAGCCACTGCTGGTGATCCTGGCCATCCAGATCCTCTTCGGTGCGATGCTGGCGATGAACGACGGTACCTTGCCGTGCCTGTTGGCGGAGATCTTCCCGACCCGGGTACGCTTCAGCGGCTTTGCCCTGAGCTTCAATGTGGCCAATGCCTTGTTTGGCGGGACGGCGCCGTTCATTGCCACCTGGTTGATACAGGTGACCGGCAGCAAGCTGGCGCCGGCCGGGTACCTGCTGGCGGCGGCACTGGTGGCGCTGGTGGCGATGTTGATGTGCCGGGAGACGGCGCATGCGGCCTTGAAAGACTAGCGGGCTTTGCCGGCCGCTTCGCGGGGTTACCGGCGAAGCGGCATCCCCTCACTCAGTGCAACGAAGCCTGGCGCCGCTCCCCCAACGGCGACAGCCCAAAGAAGCGGCTGTAGCTCTTGGAAAAATGCGCCGGCGAGCTGAAGCCGCACGCCAGCGCCACCTCACGTACCTGCACATCGCTGCGCAGCAGCAGCTCCCGCGCGCGCGACAGCCGCAACTCCAGGTAGTACTGGCTGGGTGTACGCTGCAGGTATTTATGGAACAACCGCTCCAACTGGCGCACGGTCACTTCGTTGAGGCTGGCCAGCTCCTCCAGCCCCAGGGGTTCTTCCAGGTTGGCCTCCATGATCGCCACCACCTGGCTCAGCTTGGGCTGGGCGCTGCCGAGCAACGTGCGCAGCGGCACCCGCTGGCGCTCGCGCTCGCCACGCACCCGGTCGCACAGCAGCAGCTCGGCCGCCTTGGCGGCGATGCCCTGGCCACCTTCCTCACGGGCCACCAGTTGCAGCATCATGTCCATGGCCGCCACACCGCCCGAGCAGGTATAGCGGTCGCGGTCCAGCTCGAACAGCTGGCCGGAAATGACGATACCGGGGAACTGCTCCTGCAAGGTCTGCATGTCTTCCCAGTGGATGGTACAGCGGTAGCCTTTGAGCAGCTCGGCCTTGGCCAGCAGGTAGCTGCCGGTGCAGATGCCGCCCAGCGGCAGGCGTTGACGGGCCAGTTGGCGTAGCCAGTCGATCAGTGGCCGGGTGCCACGGCTGCGGTCGATCGGGTTGGCACCGACCACCAGCAGAGCGTCCAGCGCCGGGGCGTTGTCGATACAATGGTCAGGCAGCACGCGCATGCCGTTGCTGGCCATTACCGGCTCGTGGCTGGCGGCGATCAGCACAGTGCGAAACATCGGGCGGCGGGCGGCCAGGTTGGCCATGCGCAGGGTCTCCACCGCCGACGCCAGGCCGATGGTGGTGAAGTTGGGCAGGATCAGAAAGCCGAAGGTCTTGACGGTGCAGGGTGATACGGGTGCAGTAGCGGGGTGGACCATTGCGATCTTCCTGTGCAAGCTGAGGCATAGTTGGTCAGGGGCAGTGAAAAATCCAAGCCTCGCGTGTTTCTTGTTGTTATGGGTCGTTGCCGGGTCGATCTTACACCCCCGGCGCAGCGGCCAGGAATGGCTCCGCCGGCTGGCGGCTGCCAACAGTGATTGCCCATAGAAGGTGAACGTTCAGTGAACCCCGAATCCATGCTGGCGGCATTGCCAGGTTTCGCCATGACACCCGCGTCGATCGAGGTGCTGCCCGATGCCAGGGCCTATCGCACCTGCCTGCTCGAGCGCATCAGGGCGGCGACCCGGCGTATCGTCATCGTCGCGCTGTACCTGCAGGAAGACGAAGCCGGCCAGGAAGTGCTGGATGCCTTGTACCAGGCCAAAGCCGCGCGGCCAGGCCTGGAGATCACCATCGTGGTCGACTGGTTCCGTGCCCGTCGCGGCCTGCTGGGGGGCGGGCGGCAGCCAGGCAACGCTGCTTGGTACCAGGCCCAGCGTCAGCACCATGGCCTGGACATCGTCATCCATGGCGTGCCCGTGCAAACCCGCGAGCTGTTTGGTGTACTGCACCTTAAAGGCAGCATCATCGACGATTGCGTGATCTACACCGGCGCCAGTCTCAACAACGTCTACCTGCACCGTTTCGACCGCTACCGCCTGGATCGCTACCACCTGTTCCACTCACCGGCCCTGGCCGATGCCATGGTCGATCTGGTGCGTCGCCTGCTGCACCACACTGCCACGCCGCGCCTCGACCTGCCGGCACCGCCCTCGACCCGCAGCCTGCGCGGCGACATCCGGCGCTTGCGCGCGCGGCTGCGGCGCATGGCCTATGACGTGCCTGCCAGCGCGGCGGGGCAGGGCCTGCGGGTGATCCCGCTGCTGGGTGTCGGGCGCGGCAACCTGCTCAACCGGGTGCTTTGTGCACTGCTGGGCGCTGCGCGCACGCAAATTGTCATCAGCACGCCGTACTTCAACCCTCCACGGGTATTGATGCGCGAAATCGACCACGCACTCGACCGGGGCGTGCGGGTGGCGCTGATTGTCGGCGATCGTACCGCCAATGACTTCTATATCGCGCCCGGCGAGCCGTTCAGTGCCAGCGGCGCGTTGCCTTACCTGTACGAGGACAACCTGCGCGCATTCACCCGCCGTCGCCAGGCCGCCCTTGCCAGTGGCCAGCTTGAGGTGCGGATCTGGAACGACCCAGGGCACACCTTCCATGCCAAGGGGCTGTGGGTCGACCAGCGTTACTCGCTGTTGACCGGCAACAACCTGAACCCGCGAGGGTTCAACCTGGACCTGGAAAACGGCCTGCTGATCGATGACCCCGAGGCACAGTGGGCAGTGCCGCGCGACGCCGAGTTGGCGGGGTTGCGCCAGCATGCGCGCAGGATCGATTCAGCTGCCGAGCTGGGGGTCAAGGCCGAGCACCCCAAGGAAGTGCGCAAGTTCTTGCGACGGTTGCGCTACAGCCGCCTGGAACCGTTGATCAAGCGGGTGCTGTAACGCTGTTGAGGGGGCTCTGAAAAAGTCTTGCAAGCGCATACAATCAGGCCTTTTCCACGTTAACCAGATAGGCCAGACCGTCCATGGCGCTTGACCCCCCAACGATGCTGACAATCACCATCGCCCTGGCAGCTGCGGCTGCATTGTACCTGGCGATCGAGTGGCGCAGTGTTCGCGAGCCCTCGCTGCTGTTCTGGAGCACCGGCTTCGCCACGATTACCGTCGGCTGCATCCTGGCCCTGTTGCGGGGCAGCGGCTTGCTGCTGATCGGTATCTGGTTCGCCAATGGTTTGCTGGTGGTGGCGCACGGGTTTTTCCTGCTGGGGGTGCTGCGCTTCACCCAGCACCGCCTGTCGCGCGCCTGGCTGCTGATGGTGGTGGTGTGGTTCGCCTTGCTGCTGTTGCCCGCCGGCCCCGAGTGGTCGAAGGTGATGCTGATGGTCAACTCGTTGCTGGTGGCGTTGCTGACGCTCAGAGCCAGTTTCCTGTTGAAGCCCCACGGCAGGTCGTTGAGCGTGGGCGCGGTGCAGTTGCGTTATGTGCTGCTGATTCATGGCCTGTTCTATGTGGTAAAGGCGATTATTGCAATCACCCCGGGCACGCTGATTGACCTGGCGACGTTTGGCGGGCTGATCATCCAGGTTTCCCTGGTCGAGGGGGCGATGGCAATCATGCTGATTGCGCTGTCGATGACCGGCACGGTGCGTTATCGCCGTGAAGAGCGCATTGCCCGGCTGGCGGCACGGGACCCGCTGACAGCGTTGTACAACCGCCGCGCGCTGGAAGTGCGGGCGACGCACTTTTTCAAAGAGGTGAGCCCGGCGCGGCCAGGCGCCTTGCTGCTGATCGACATCGACAATTTCAAACTGGTCAACGATTTGCACGGGCACATTGCCGGTGATCGGCTGTTGATCGCCTTGAGCGAGATGATTCGTGCGGTGTTGCCGGAGCGATCACTGGCGGCGCGGCTTGGCGGCGACGAGTTTGTCATCCTGCTCAGTGCGGCGACCAGCGAGCGCGTGGTGGCGCTGGGCAGCCAGTTGCGTGAACAGTTTCAGCAGTTTGCGCTGCAAACGGTGCCCACGCCGCAGGCCGTGACCTTGAGCATCGGTGCCAACCTGTTCGACCAGCCGCCCGCGAGCCTGGCGGCGTTGATCGAGCAGGGGGATGTGGCGCTGTATCAGTCCAAGCGCGGTGGGCGCGACAGCATTCGCCTGGTCGACCGGACGCTGGTCAGCTCGGGCAGCTAGCAACGCTTGACGCTGGGGGCCGCCAAAGCGGCCCCCAGACACTCAGGTCACAACCTGATAGCAAGGCACATACGCCGCGCCACCCGGCAGTTTCATCCGGTGCTGGTCGACAAACGCCTGCAACAGGTGCCCCAGCGGCGCCAATACCGCACTGTCACCACGGATCTGGTACGGCCCGTGTTCCTCGATCAGGCGGATGCCCTTGTCCTTGACGTTGCCCGCCACAATCCCGGAAAACGCCCGGCGCAGGTTGGCGGCCAGTTCATGCGGCGGCAGCTCGCGGCGCAGGGCCAGTTCGGCCATGTTGGCGTGGGTCGGGTCGAACGGGTGCTGGAAGCCCTCGTCGATTTTCAGCAGCCAGTTGAAGTGGAAGGCATCGTTGCGCTCGCGGCGGAACTGCTTCACCTCCTTGAGCCCTTCGACCATCTGCCGCGCCACTTCGGCCGGGTCATCGATGATGATCTGGTAGTGGCGCTGGGCGGCGTCACCCAGGGTAGCGCCGACGAACGCGTGCAACTGCATCAGGAACGGCTCGGCACTGCGTGGCCCGGTCAGCACCACCGGGAAGGGCAGGCCCTGGTTGTCCGGGTGCATGAGAATGCCGAGCAGGTAGAGGAACTCCTCGGCTGTACCGGCGCCGCCGGGGAAGATGATGATGCCGTGGCCGACGCGGACGAAGGCTTCCAGGCGTTTCTCGATGTCCGGCAGGATCACCAGTTCGTTGACGATCGGGTTCGGCGCCTCGGCGGCGATGATGCCCGGCTCGGTCAGGCCCAAATAGCGGCTGCCGTGCATGCGTTGCTTGGCGTGGGCGATGGTGGCGCCCTTCATCGGGCCCTTCATCACCCCAGGGCCGCAGCCGGTGCAGACGTCCAGCTTGCGCAGGCCCAGCTCGTGGCCGACCTTCTTGGTGTACTGGTATTCCTCGGTGCTGATCGAGTGGCCGCCCCAGCACACCACCATCTTCGGCTCTACGCCGGGGCGCAGGGTGCGGGCGTTGCGCAGCAGGTGGAACACGTAATCGGTGATGCCCTGGGAGCTTTCCAGGTCGATGCGCTGGCTGGCCAGCTCGCTTTCGGTATAGACGATGTCGCGCAAGGCGCTGAAGAGCATTTCGCGGGTGCTGGCGATCATCTCGCCATCGACGAAGGCATCGGCTGGGGCATTCAACAGCTCCAGACGTACGCCGCGGTCTTGCTGGTGGATGCGCACCTCGAAGTCCTTGTAGGCCTCGAGGATGGTCTTGGCATTGTCGACATGCGCGCCGGTATTGAGGATGGCCAGGGCGCACTGGCGGAACAGGGTGTAAAGGCTACCGGTACCGACTTCACTCAGTTGCTGCACTTCACGTTGCGACAGCGTCTCCAGGCTGCCTTTGGGGCTGACGGATGCATTTATGACATGGCGTTGAGGCATCTAAGTCTTTCCTGTGCGGGTAAAACATCCTTCTTTGACACCACCATACCGAGAAATGCACGCGACAACGAGGGGCACCGCGGAAAGATTCTGCAGACGGTGGGGGGCGGCTTCGCGGGTAAACCCGCGAAGCCGCCCCCCACTGAGCTTGCATGTTCAGCCGAACAGTTTTTGCACCCCGAAGGTAATGGCCAGCCCACCGCCCACCAGCCACAGGTTGAGTATCGCCCCGGTAATCAGCGCCCGTGGCCCCGCCTGGCGGATCTGGCTGAATCGGGTCTCCATGCCCAGCGCGGTCATGGCCATGGTCAGGGCAAAGGTGTCGAGCGTATTCACCGCCTGGGTCACACTGCCAGGCAGCACCTGCAGCGAGTTCACCAGCACCAGCGCCAGGAAGCCGAAGGCGAACCAGGGCATGGCGATGCGCCCGTTGCCTTGCCCCTGGCCAGGCTGGCGCGCGCGGCTGATCCACAAGCCCACCACCAGCAACACCGGCACCAGCAGCATCACCCGGGTCATTTTGACGATGGTCGCAATGTGCGTAGCCTCGGGGCTGACGTTGCTCGCGGCGCCGACCACCTGGGCCACTTCATGGATAGTGCCGCCGAGGAACAGCCCGGCGCCCAGGGTATCGAGGTGCAGCCAGCCGGCATTGATCGCCAGTGGGTAGAGGAACATCGACAGGGTACCGAACAGCACTACGCTGCCGACCGCCATGGCGCTCTTGTGCGGTGCGCTGCGCAGCGCCGACTCGAAGGCCAGCACCGCAGCCGCGCCGCAGATGGCACTGCCGGCGGCGGTGAGCAGTGCGGTGTCGCGGTCCAGCTTGAGCAGCTTCATGCCACACCAGAGGCCGATCAGCAGGGTACTGACCACCACCAGCAGCGACACCGTCAGCCCCGACCAGCCGACTTCGGCGATTTCCTGCAGGCTGACCCGCAGGCCGAAGAAGGCCACGGCGATGCGCAGCAGCCCGCGCGCCGAAAAATTGATGCCCGCCGCCCAACTGGCCGGCACGCCATCGCGCAGTGCATTGCCATACAAGGCACCGGCAACGATACCGACGATCAAGGGGCTGATACCCAGGCTGGCGATGGCGGGCAAGGCCGCCAGCTGGGTGACGGCAAGCGCGAACAGCGCGACGAACAGGATGCCATTGAGCCGCCCTCGGGTAGAGAGGGTAGGCGTATAGGCGGGGTGGGACGGAACCGTGGCCATGTGAGTCCTCCGGAAAAAGTGTTTCGACAAGGCCTACGTTAATCTGGTTATAAGCTTATAAAAAATCGTAATTTAGGATGTCAAGTATCCATTTTGCTGATATTTTCAATTCATGACCCCAGAACAACTGATAACGTTTGCCACGGTTGCCGAGCACGGCAACATCAGCCATGCGGCCCAGGCGTTGCACCTGTCGCAGCCGGCTGTGTCCGGGCAGCTGAAGTTGCTGCAGGAGGCGTTCGGCGAACCGCTTTATCAACGCGCCGGCCGTGGCGTGCGGCTGACAGCTGCGGGTGAGCAACTGCTGGCCCATGCCGAGCGCCTGCGCGACACCTTTCGCCAGGCGCAAGCCCTGCGCGAGGCCATGCGGGGCCTGGAGCGCGGCACGCTGCGCATCGGCGCCAGTACCACCCCTGCCAGCTACCTGTTGCCGTACCTGATCGCCGACTTCCATGCACGCTACCCGGACGTGTCGGTGAGCACCTCCAATGGCAACACTGCAGAAATCGTCGCCGCGCTGGGCAGTGTCGACATCGCCCTGATCGAAGGCCCCCCCGGGCAGGAACTGCCCCTGGGCACGGGGGTGACGCCGTGGCGTGAAGACGAGATCGTCGCCATCGTGCCCAGTGGCCATCCGTTGGCAGGTGACGAGCCGCAGACCCTGGAATCTGTGGGTGCCTACCCCTTGGTGCTGCGCGAGAGTGGGTCGGGGGTGCGGCAGATTGTCGAACGCGCGTTTGCCCGCAGTGGCGTGGCGATGCGCGTGGGGCTGGAGATTGCTGGCGTGGAGGGGGTAAAGGAAGCGGTGCGGGCGGGGATGGGCATCGGCTTTGTGTCGGCCATGTCGATTCGCCATGAAGATGGCGCGTTGCAGCGGCTGCGGATTGCGCCGCAGCCGCTGGTGAGGCGCTTTTCCATCCTGATGCCCCATGCCGCCACGCCTTCGCGGGCGGCGGCACGGTTTATGGCGTTGTGCGTTGGGGAGCTTGATGTGGGTTAGGTCCCGCGGGCGCCCAAGGCATTTCACGCGCCGCCCGGCTTCGACGGCAGTCAATAGCGTCGGGCCAAGGTCGAGGCTGAGCACGCTGCCTAACGATTGCGTAGCGTGTCCAGCGCTGGGGACCAAACGACATGGCCACAGCGCTCACATGCGACCGAGTCGTGCGCCTCATGGTAGGTCGGAAAACCACAGCCCACGCAACAGTAAAGGCCGGCAGAAGGTGGTGAGGAGTATTGCGGGCGGTGCTCGCAGGGGAGCACTGACAAACCCGCCTTGGTGTCTTCCGGCTCAAAGAAATACAAACTGAGCTCACCGTCAGTTTCCAACAGGCCCAAACGTACCTGTCCCAAGTGCTCTACACCGCGTTGGCGTAGTTCCATGAAGAGTTCATTCGAGGAAATGTTCATATTGCGCAGCGAATGGATCTCGTACATTCCGTCCTTCACCACCGTTATCGGCAATCCATCAATCCAGGCTTCGCACGTCTTGCTCCGCTTCATGAGGTAGACCGTACCCCGATACAGCAACAGGAGCGTCAAGAAGACCAGGGCCACCGGCAGCAGCGGAACATCCTCGTAGAAGGTCACATCGCCGGCAGCGGAGCCGAGGGTCAGAATAACGACCAGCTCGAAGCGGGAGAGCTGTTTGATTCCGCGTCGGCCACTGAATTTGAGGAAGAAGAACACGGCTGCAAATGCGGCCAAGACCCTGAGGGCGACCTCCAGAAGAAAGGTCACAGGCAGCTCGCCCAGCAGCATCCGTTGAAGGTCGAAAGATACCATTCGTTTTCCTATCCGCTTGTCCAAGGGGCACAGGTCGACGATAGCCCGGAAAGGTTCATCGCCCATTCATGGCTAAGACAGCGAGTTTCAGGTCAGCTATCCACCTATCGCTTGTTGTCACCCGAGTAAGCCGGCGCCTGGTGGTCGCTTGCACTATCGTTAGCGACCGCCAGGTTGGTGAATCCACATCGCGTAGGCCGATTTCAATGCCACCAGGTGCCTGGCTTGGCATTTTCAGCGCCTATCAGATCGAGCGCCGCCCGCGCGGCGCATCGCGAGCGAAGCTCGCTCCTGCATCCGTTTCAGGCCAGTTAATCCTGAGGCATTGGCGCGCGGCCCCTTGGCGTCCGCCTTAATATTGTGTCGGACAAACAAGGCGGTCGCGCGCGCTGGCACAGGCGTGACTGGCCCGAAACGGATGTAGGAGCGAGCTTCGCTCGCGATGCGCCGCGCGGGCGGCGCTCGATCTCCGCACCACCTCCAAACCCAAGACAGGCACCTAGCCGCCATCACCCTATCACCCGACAAGCACATAGCAGCCTCACTACTAGTAGACGCTCACATTGACAGGGCTCAAGCCACCTTGAACACATGCTTCAGATAAGCCACGAAGTTCTCATCCCGGCACTGCGTCTTGCCCGGGCTATCACTGATCTTCGCCACCGGCGCGCCATTGCAGGCCGTCATCTTGATCACGATGTTCATCGGCACGACACCTGGGATATCGCAAGTCAGATTGGTGCCGATGCCAAAGCTCACATTGATCCGTTCATGCAGCGCGCGGTACAGGCCAAGTGCCTTGGCAAAGTCCAGCCCATCGGAAAAGATCAGCGTCTTGCCCTGCGGGTCGATGCCCAGACTTTCATAGTGGGCAATGGCCTTCTCTGCCCAGGCTAGCGGGTCGCCAGAGTCGTGGCGCAACCCGTCGAACAGTTTGGCGAAGTACAAATCGAAATCGCCCATGAACGCGTCCATGGTGATGCAATCGGTCAACGCGATGCCCAGCAGCCCGCGATATTCGCGTACCCAGCAATCCAGCGCGGCCGCCTGGCTGTCGACCAGCCGCGGGCCAAGTTGCTGGTGGGCCATGAACCATTCGTGGGCCATGGTACCGATGGGCTTGAGTTGGTATTCGCGGGCCAGGTGCACGTTGCTGGTGCCGACGAAGCGACCCGGGAAGTCGCGTTTGAGGGTGTGCACCACGGCCTCCTGAACGCGGTACGAGAAGCGCCGCCGGGTGCCGAAGTCGGCCAGTTGAAAGCCTGCCAGCTCATCGGCGCTGGCCTCGGCCTTGAGCCAGTCGAGCTTCTGGTACAGCCGCTCGCCCACCTGCTCCATCATCACCTCGCGGTAGCGGTAGCGGTTGCGCACTTCGCTGATGATCGCCAGCAGCGGGATCTCGTAGAGGATCACGTGCAGCCACGGCCCACGCACGCGAATCGCCAGCTGCCCGGCGTCATCCAGGCCCACCTGTACGTAACGCAAGTTGAAGCGGAACAGGCTGAGAAAGCGGATGAAGTCCGGTTTGATGAACGGAATCTGCTCCAGATACGCCAGTTGGTCGTGGGTGACGGTGACCTCGGCCAGTTGCTCGACCTGGTAGCGGATTTCTGCCAGGTAAGGGGAGAGGTCTTCACCATTGCGGCAGCGGAACTCCCATTCCACCTCGGCATTGGGGTAGTTGTGCAGCACGGCCTGCATCATGGTGATCTTGTAGAAGTCGGTGTCCAGCAGGTTCTGGATGATCCGTGGGCCGAATACGCTGTCACTCATGGGCGGTCTTCCTTGATCAAAGCGAGCTGGTGGTCGAGCGCGGCCTCGTCGCCGCAGAGGATGACACCCTCGGCAGCCAGCGCCCCGCAGGCGCTGATGGCGCCTTCCTGGGTCAGGGCGCGGCAGGCGGGCAGGTACAGCAGCACCTGGAAACCGGCCTGGCGCAGTTGGCGGGCAGTGGTCTTGACGCAGTAGTCCAAAGCCAGGCCGCCGACGATGACGGCGCCCACCTGTTGCACGGTGAGGTATTCGATAACCCCGGTGGAGCGGCGTTCGGCCAGGTCGTGGTAGCAGGCGCCGTAGGGGTGCAGGTCGGGTTCGACGCCTTTCCACACGAAGTAGTCGTAGTCGATGGGGGCGGGGAGGCCGGGCAGCAGCTCGAAGCCGGGGGTGCCTGGCACGCAGTGGCTGACCCAGGTCAGGTCGGCATTGGCCAGCGTCAGCGGTTGCAGCATCTGCCCAGGTTCGGCCACCACCCAGGCGGCATTGGCCGGGTGGGCGTCCTTGCTGCCCAGGCGCAGGTCGGCACGAAGGGCCATGGTGTTGAGGTCGGCGGCAATTTCATTGCCCTCGGGTACCGGCAGTTCGTGTGGGGCGTTGGCAGTGAAGCCGTTTTGCGCGTCGACGTCGAAACTGGCGATCTTCATGGTGCTCTCCTCGCGGGTGTTGCTATATATTCCACCTGGTGTATTAAGTGTGTCAAGCACCAGAGCAGGTAGGAAAGAAGCTTGTGCTATTAAAGCGCTCTGGTGGAATATTGCAGGATTGAACAGTGGAGCCTTTGCGTGAGTAGCACTGAAGTCCTGGCCAGCGTCGATATCGTCGCTCTGCGCATGGCCCCTGAAGCCCAGCACCTGCAAGTGTTGTTGCACCGCCGAGAGCGCGAACCGCACGTCGGCCAGTGGGCGTTGCCGGGTGTCATCGTCAACGGCCGTATTGCCGACACCAGCCTGGAAGGCGCCGCCGAGCGCGCCTTGCGCGAAAAGGCCCGTATCGTACCGTGCTACATGGAACAGGTAGGCACCGAAGGCAATGCTTTCCGTGACCCGCGCGGTTGGTCGCTGAGCACCTACTACCTGGCCCTGCTCGACCCTGGGCAGGCCGTTGAGGGTGAGCAGCTGGCGTTTTTTGATGTGGACAGCGTGCTGGAGCGCAGGGTGCTGTTGCCCTTCGATCACAGACTGCTGGTGGAGCGCGCCCGCGAGCGACTGGCGGCGAAGACGGTGTACAGCAGCCTGCCGTTGTACTTGCTGGCAGAGAAGTTCACGGTGCTCGATGCGTTGGCGTCAGTGCAGGCGTGCCTGGGGCAGGCTGTGAACAGCACCTCGCTGCGCAAGCGCCTGGAGCGTTTGCGCGAGCAGGGGTGGGTGAGGGACACCGGGGAGAAGAACCAGCCACGGCTGGGCAGGCCGCAGCAGTTGTTTCAATACACACCGCAGGGGCCGCGGCCGTTCATGTTCGACCGCAGCCTGTTGCCGGAGGGCGGGCAGTAGCTTGCTTGTCTTGGTTTCTTCAGGAGGGCGAAGATCGAGCGGGGCCCGCGAAGCGCAAGCCTTGGTTTATCTGGCGCCTATGAGATCGAGCGCCGCCCGCGCGGCGCATCGCGACGCAAGGCCGCTCCTACATTTGTTTCGGGCCAGTGCGGCCAGTGGCATTTGCGCGCGACCGCCTTGTTTGTACGACGCGATATTGAGGGGGGCACCAAGGGGCCGCGCGCCAATCCCCCAGGAATAATTGGCCCGAAACAAATGTAGGAGCGGCCTTGCGTCGCGATGCGCCGCGCGGGCGGCGCTCGATCTCGTAGGCGCTGAAAATGCCAAGCCAGGCACCTGCGGCGCTCGATCTCATAAGCGCTGAAAATGCCAAGCCTGGCACCTGCGGCGCTCGATCTCATAGGCGCCAGATAAACCAAGGCATGCCCCTCGATCTCCCGACGAGCAACCCGCAGCCATTCTTACCGCCCACACCGGCTGGTATCACCATGCTCCGCCGGCGCTGTGCGCGCCGCAGCCAGCAGGGTCGCCAACACAATCAACGCCGCCCCCGCCGCCATGCGCAGGCTCGGCTGCTCACCAAACAGCCACCAGGCACCGAGGATCGCATACACCGGTTCCAGCGCGATGATCATGCCGGCGGTACGTGCCTCCAGGCCTTCGAGGCTCTTGACGAACAGAAACTGCGACAGCCCGGTGCAGAACACCCCCAACAGCGCCAGGTTGACCCAGTCGTCGCCGCCCAGGCTGGTACTGGCCAGGTGGGTGAAGGCGAACGGCGCAACCAGCGCGGCTACCACCACGTTCTGCCAGAAGGCTACCTGCAAGGCATTCATGTTCGACGCATTGCGGCGGTTGGCTACGGTCAGCACGGCGAACGCCAGGCCCGAGCCCAGGCCCCAGATCAGGCCAAGGGTGCCGCTGTCGAGCAGGCCGAAGGACGGCACCACCATCACCAGGCCCGCAGTCACCATCAGCAACAGCAAGCCCTGCACGGCACCGATGCGCTGGCCGAACACGCCGCGTTCGATCATGGCTATGAAGGCAGGGAAGCTGGCGAAGCCCAGCGTGGCCACAGCCACGCCGCCGACCTTGACGGCGATGAAGAAGGTCACCCAGTGCGTCGCCAGCAACGCGCCGGTTAGGCCCAGGATGGGCAGGTTGCGCAGGGTCAGCGCATCGAGCAGGCGGGTGCCCTTGAGCCCGGCGACGAAGCCCAGGGCAATGAAGGCGAAGGTGGCACGGCCGAAGGTGATGATGCTGGCGTCGGCCTCGATCAAGTGGCCGAGGATACCGGTCAGGCCGAACAGCACAGCGGCGAGGTGTGCAACGAGCAGGGCGTTGCGCCGGCCGGTGGCAGCACCGGCTACGGGGATTGAAGTCGCGATCATGGCAGTCAAATTTTCACAAAGTGGCGCGCGCAAACACTCCCGGCTGGCGCGGCGCGGGTCTCTGATTCTGGGAGTTTTATGGTTATGAGCCCGGGCGAATTGCCCGGTGCAAAAAGGCGCCACAGCGTTGGAATTGTGAAGCGAGGCTGCTTACTCGCAAATACCGCGTCAACCAGCCCACGGCGCGGGGCTGGTCGATGTGTGTATTATTTTTGTATACAGGGATGTGAGGCCGATTGCGGGCGACGCATACATGTCAGATCGCGACATCGCTTGTTGCTTGACCGCGCCGTGTCATTCTTCGCCGTAGTTCATGATCGACAACAGCCGGATCGGCACCTGCACCAGTTGCTCCGGCCCGTGTGGGGTTTCGCCATCGAAGGTCAGGCTGTCGCCGGCATGCAGGTGGTAGAGCTGGTTACCGTGGCGGTACACCAGTTCACCCTCCAGCAAGTGCAGGAATTCCGTGCCCGGGTGGGCGAAGGTCGGAAACTCCTCGCTGGCATCGTCCATGCTCACCATGTACGCCTCGAAGTTCTTTTTCGGGCCCCTGGCGTGATTGAGCAAGTGGTAGGTATGGCCCTTCTCGGTGCCGCGGCGCACCACCTCCAGCCCTTCACCGGCCTTGACCAGCAGTGCGTTGCCATCGGGCTGGTCATACTGGCTGAACAGCTTGGCCATCGGCATGCCCAGCACGTCGCACAGGCGGCTGAGGGTATCGAGGCTGGTCGACACCTGGGCATTCTCGATCTTGCTCAGCATGCCCTGGCTGATCCCGGCGATGCGCGCCACATCGGCGAGCTTCAGCGACTGGGCCTGGCGCTGGCGCTTGATCTGCAGGCCCAGGTACTGCTCCAGGCGAAGGCGGGGTTCGGTTTCGGTCGGCATCGAGAGTCCTGCACGGTTTCAGTTCAAGAATAAAGATTTCGCACTGGGAAAGTGCGCCGGGCGGCTGCGTTGGCCGTCGGTTTCCTCGGGTGAAAACGAGTTTCCCATATCTACAACGAAAATGTCTCCGTCATGGCGCCAGCCCCTGTCGCGTGCAAGCCCCCTGTGACAAGGGATTGTGGGAGGGGACGTGCCCGCTAAGCGGTAACACTCGGTAAGTTGGCAAGTACATTGCATTCCTGTGATGAAAGTAAGTTTCCCATGCGGAATTACATGCAGCCCCTTACCAGGAGTGTTCAACCCATGTTGCCAGCAGAAACCCAGCGCACCCTCGACCAGCACGGCATCAAGTATGTGCTGGCGCAGTTCGTCGATATCCATGGCTCGGCGAAGACCAAATCGGTGCCGATCTCGGGCCTGAAGATGGTGGCCGAGGAGGGCGCCGGTTTCGCCGGGTTCGCCATCTGTGGCATGGGCATGGAACCACACGGCCCGGACTTCATGGCCCGTGGCGATCTGGCCACGCTGATCCCGGTACCCTGGCAGCCTGGTTATGGCCGGGTGGTGTGCGTCGGCCACGTCAACGGTAAACCTTGGCCCTACGACAGCCGCTACGTGTTGCAGCAGCAGGTGCAGCGCCTGGCCGACAAGGGCTGGACGCTGAACACCGGGCTTGAGCCCGAGTTCAGCCTGTTCCGCCGGGACGAAGCCGGCAAGCTGCAGGTGGTGGATGCCTCCGACAACCTCGACAAGCCGTGCTACGACTACAAGGGCCTGTCGCGCTCGCGGCTGTTCCTCGAACGCCTGACCGAAGCCCTGCAGCCGGTGGGCTTCGACATCTATCAGATCGACCACGAGGACGCCAACGGCCAGTTCGAGATCAACTACACCTACAGCGATGCCATGGAGTCGGCCGACCGCTTCACCTTCTTCCGCATGGCGGCCGGCGAAATCGCCAACGACCTGGGGATGATCTGCTCGTTCATGCCCAAGCCCGACCCCAAGCGTGCCGGCAATGGCATGCACTTCCACCTGTCGCTGGCCAGCAGCACACACAAGAACCTGTTTCATGACCCGTCCGACAGCAGCGGCATGGGCCTGTCCAAGCTGGCCTACCACTTTGCTGCGGGCTTGCTTGCCCATGGCCCGGCGCTGTGCGCGTTCGCCGCGCCCACGGTCAATTCGTACAAACGCCTGGTGGTCGGCCGCTCGTTGTCCGGTGCTACCTGGGCGCCAGCCTTCGTGGCCTATGGCGCCAACAACCGCTCGGCGATGGTGCGCATCCCCTATGGCCGCCTGGAGTTTCGCCTGCCGGATGCCGGCTGCAATCCCTACCTGGTCACCGCCGCGATCATCGCCGCCGGCCTGGATGGTATCGACCGTGAACTGGACCCTGGCCAGATGTGCAACGAGAACCTCTACAACCTGAGCCTGGAAGAAATCGCCGCACGCGGCATCAAGACCTTGCCGCAGTCGCTCAAGGAAGCCGCCGACGCGCTGGAGGCCGACCCCTTGTTCCGCGAGGTGCTCGGCGCCGAGATCGTCGACGAGTTCATCAAGCTCAAGCGCATGGAGTGGGTGGAGTATTGCCGCCACGTCTCCGACTGGGAAATCCAGCGCTACACCGAGTTCTTCTGACCGCCCCCCATCCTTGGCGCGGCCAGCAAGACAGCGGTCGCCCACTGCCCAGTAAGGAGCAACACCATGTGTGGAATCGTAGGCCTGTACCTGAAAAAGCCGGCGCTGGAAGCCCAGCTCGGCAAACTCTTCGAACCCATGCTGCAGGCCATGACCGACCGTGGCCCGGACAGCGCCGGCTTTGCCATCTATGGCGATGAAGTGGCCGATGGCTGGGTCAAGCTGACCTTGCAGGCGAGCGCCGTGGACTATCCGTGGGCGGCGCTGATGGGGCAACTGGAAGGGCGCCTGGGCTGCTCGCTGGACTGGTTCCAGAACGCCAGCGCCGCCGTGCTCAAGGTACACACCCACGAAGCGGCCGCCCGTGCAGCCTTGGCCGAGCTGGCCGCCGACGTGCGCATCATGAGCGCCGGGCAGAGCATCGAAATCCTCAAGGGCATGGGCCTGCCGGCCGAGATCTCTAGCCGCTTCGGCCTGGCCGGCATGCAAGGCAGCCACATCATCGGCCACACCCGCATGGCCACTGAAAGTGCAGTGACCCTGGAAGGCAGCCATCCGTTTTCCACCGGCGCCGACCTGTGCCTGGTGCACAACGGCTCGCTGTCCAACCACTTCCGCCTGCGCCAGGAGCTGAAACGCGAAGGCATTAGCTTCGAGACCGACAACGACACCGAAGTGGCGGCTGGCTACCTGGCCTGGCGCCTGCAGCAGGGCGACAGCCTGGCACAGGCCCTGGATGGCGCCCTGCAAGACCTGGACGGCTTCTTTACCTTCGCCATCGGCACCCGCAACGGCTTTGCCGTGATCCGCGATCCGATTGCCTGCAAGCCGGCGGTGCTCGCCGAAACCGACGACTACGTGGCCATGGCCTCCGAGTACCAGGCCCTGGCCAGCCTGCCAGGCATTGAAAACGCCAAGGTCTGGGAACCAGCACCGGCCACCTTGTACGTCTGGGAGCGCGAAAGCGCCTGACCTGTCATCGACTCACTGGAGCACCTCATGAAAACGATCGACCTTTCCAGCGCCTCGGTGCGCGAACTCAACCAGGCCCTGCATGGCGACGTGCAGGACCGCGAGTGGCGGGTCAGCCGCCCGGACGGCAAGCACAACCTGGCCGTGGGTATCAACCAGCCGGTGTCGGTGGATATCGACGGCCACGCCGGCTACTACTGCGCCGGCATGAATCAACAGGCCAGCGTCACCGTGCACGGCAACGTCGGCGTGGGGGTGGCCGAGAACATGATGTCCGGCTCGGTGCGGGTCAAGGGCAGTGCCTCGCAGGCAGCCGGCGCCACGGCCCACGGCGGGCTCTTGGTGATCGAGGGCGATGCCGGGGCTCGGTGCGGCATTTCGATGAAGGGCGTGGACATCGTGGTCGGCGG
This sequence comes from Pseudomonas sp. NFX1, assembly GCF_051123555.1. Classification (NCBI taxonomy): domain Bacteria; kingdom Pseudomonadati; phylum Pseudomonadota; class Gammaproteobacteria; order Pseudomonadales; family Pseudomonadaceae; genus Pseudomonas; species Pseudomonas sp. NFX1. The sequence goes on from NZ_CP169366.1 coordinate 1,061,204, forward strand.
CAGCATCGGCCACATGAGCTGCTTCATGGGCCAGGCCGGGCGCCTGGTGGTGTGCGGCGATGCCGGCGATGCGCTGGGCGACTCGCTGTACGAGGTGCGCATCTACGTCAAGGGTTCGGTGCAGTCGCTAGGCTCGGACTGCATCGAAAAAGAGATGCGTGCCGAGCACTTGCAAGAGCTGCAGGCGTTGCTCAACGAGGCGGGCCTGGAGCACAAGGCCGCCGATTTCAAACGCTACGGCTCGGCCCGTCAGCTGTACAACTTCAAAGTCGACAACGCCAGCGCGTACTGATCCAGGAGCCTACCCATGAGCGAACAATTCCCCCCGGTACTGCGTGAATCGGCCACCTTCGATCGCCTGACCATCCAGGAAATCCAGCGTGCCGCCGAAACTGGCATTTACGACATCCGCGGCGGCGGCACCAAGCGCCGTGTGCCGCACTTCGACGACTTGCTGCTGCTGGGCGCCAGCGTGTCGCGCTACCCGCTCGAAGGCTACCGCGAAAAGTGCGGCACCGACGTGGTGCTCGGCAACCGTTTTGCCAAGAAGCCGATCCACCTGAAGATCCCGGTGACCATTGCCGGCATGAGCTTCGGCGCGCTGTCGGCCAATGCCAAGGAAGCGCTGGGCCGGGGTGCGACCATCGCAGGTACCAGTACCACCACCGGCGACGGCGGCATGACCCCGGAAGAGCGTGGCCAGTCGCAGCACCTGGTGTACCAGTACCTGCCGTCGCGCTATGGCATGAACCCCGACGACCTGCGCAAGGCCGATGCCATCGAGATCGTCCTCGGCCAGGGCGCCAAACCGGGCGGTGGCGGCATGTTGCTGGGCATGAAGGTTACCGAGCGGGTGGCCGGCATGCGCACCTTGCCGATCGGCGTAGACCAGCGCAGCGCCTGCCGCCACCCGGACTGGACCGGCCCGGACGACCTGGCGATCAAGATTGCCGAGCTGCGCGAGATCACAGACTGGGAGAAACCCATCTACGTGAAAATCGGCGCCAGCCGCCCGTACTACGACGTCAAGCTGGCGGTGAAGGCCGGCGCCGACGTGATTGTGCTCGACGGCATGCAGGGCGGTACCGCCGCGACCCAGGAGGTGTTCATCGAGCATGTCGGCATTCCCATCTTGCCGGCCATCCCGCAGGCGGTGCAGGCGCTGCAGGAGATGGGCATGCACCGCAAGGTGCAACTGATCGTCTCGGGTGGTATCCGCAACGGTGCCGACGTGGCCAAGGCCATGGCCCTGGGGGCTGACGCCGTGGCCATCGGCACCGCCGCGCTGATCGCCCTGGGTGACAACCACCCGCGGCTGGATGAGCAGTTGAAGGCGATCGGCTCTGCGGCTGGTTTTTACGATGACTGGCAGAACGGCCGTGACCCGGCGGGCATCACCACCCAGGACCCGGAACTGGCCAAGCGCCTGAACCCGGAGGAGGCCGGCCGGCGGCTGGCCAACTACCTGCGCGTGCTGGTGCTGGAGGCGCAGACCATGGCCCGCGCCTGTGGCAAGTCGCACCTGCACAACCTCGACCCGGAGGACCTGGTGGCGTTGACTGTGGAGGCGGCGGCGATGGCGCGGGTACCGCTGGCGGGCACCGCCTGGGTGCCCGGGCAAACGCAGTACTGATGCGGCAATTGGGGCCGCTTTGCGGCCCTTTCGCGGCACAAGGCCGCGAATGGCTGCAAATCAGGCCCTACCAGAGCGCGATGTCATAGGTCAGGTAGACCCGGTTACTGTCCCGCCCCCGGGAATAATCAGCGCGGTAGACGTAGTTGCGCAGCTTCACTCCCAGCCCCTTGAATGTGCCCGCCTGCACGACGTAGGCCAGTTCGCTGTCGCGCTCCCATTCACGTGCCCCGGCATCACCTGCCTTGTCGTTGTCACCGCTCAGGTAGCGGCTCATGAAGGTCAGCCCAGGCACACCGGCTGCCGCGAAGTTGTAGGCGTAACTGACCATCCAGGTCTTCTCGTCTTCTTCAATGAACTTGCCGATACCGACGTTGCTGAACGAATACACGGTGGCGCCGCTGATGTAGGGCAGCCCGGCAACCCCATCGAGCACCTGACAACCCGCACCCACGGTGTGGCCGCTGTGGGCATAGCTGAGCTGGCCGCTGAGCATGTCGTTATCAATGGGGCCACCCTGTGCTGCGCCATCGTCGCGGCTTTTGAAGTAACGCACATCACTGGCCAACACGCCCCCTGCCAGCGGCAGCTCATGGGCAATGCCGGCAAAGTCCTGGCGGTAGAAGTTGTTCAGCTCGCCGCGAAAGTAGCTCAATCGCAGGGTTTTGCTCACTGCGTAATCGGCACCGGCATAGCTGAAATCCGCCGATGCATCGCCGCTGTAGCCATCGGCGAACAGGCCAGTGCTGTCGGACGAATCGCGCTGCTTGAAACGCTGCAGATGGCCACCGGTCAAGGTCAACCCGTCAATATCGCTGGAGACCAGCTGGGTGCCCTGGTAGGTCTGCGGCAGCAGGCGCGCGTCGTTGTACACCAATACCGGTGTCTTGGGCAGCAACGTACCGTGCTTGATCACGGTCTTGCCCAGCCGGGCCTTGGCGGTGACCCCGGCACTGGCAAACTCATTGGCCGCGCGGCCATCGTCATGCACCGGCAACAAGCCGGTACCGCTGCGCCCGCGGCCCGAGTCCAGCCTGACGCCCACCAGTGCCATGGCATCCAGGCCTACCCCTAGCGTGCCTTGTGTGAACCCGGATGCGTAATCCAGCAAGAACCCTTGCGCCCATTCCACCCGTTCACTTTTTGCCGTAGCAGCAGCACGTGTGCTGAGGCCTTGCTCGTCGCGAAAGTGCTCGTTGAAGTACACGTTGCGCAATTGCAGCTTGAGTGCGCTGTCTTCGATGAAACCAGCAGCGTGGGTCAGGGGCACATGGGCAAGCAGCAGGCCGCACGCAGCCCTGCGGAGAATGACTTGGGTCATGGTCCGGATACTCTCTTGTTATTGTGGGTTGGGCATTCAGACGAAGAACGACAGCGCTCCGGTCAGCAGCGCAATGGCAGTAATGACCAGCGAGGTGAGCACGGCCCACTTGACCGTGGCTTTCTGGAAGTCGCCGATATCCCGGTCGACCATGCCGACCAGCAACAAGGTCGAGGCCACCAGCGGGCTCATCAGGTGCACCGGCTGGCCGAGCACCGAGGCGCGGGCGATCTCTACCGGGTCGATGCCATACGCTGCGGCGGCATTGGCCAGGATCGGCACCACACCGAAGTAATAGGCATCGTTGGAGAGCACGAAGGTCAGCGGCATGCTGGTAATGGCCACCACCAGCGGGAACCAGTGGCCCCAGGATGGCGGAATCCAGTCGACCAAGGTCTGCGCCAGCGCATCGACCATCTTGGTGCCGGAGAAGATGCCCGCGAAGATGCCTGCGGCAAATACCAGCAGTACGACGGTCATGGCATTGCCGGAGTGCGCCAGTATCCGCTCCTTCTGCACATTCAGTTGCGGGTAGTTGATCATCAGCGCGGCGACAAAACCGATCATGAACAGAATCGCGGCGTGCATCACCCCGGCTACCAGGGCGATCATCACTGCCACCACCAGCACCAGGTTGACGTAGGCCAGCCGTGGTCGCTTGTGCGGGGTATCTTCCAGAATGGCCTTGATGTAGCAGTTGCCGCCGCCTGCTTGCAGCTGGATGTTACCGATGCGCTTGCGCTCGGCGCGCCCCAGCAGAAATGCCGTGAACACCACCCAGGCGGCACCGCCGACCATGGTCGGCAGCATGGGGATGAAGTACTCGGACGCGTCCAGGCCCAGTGCCGCAATCGCCCGCGTCGCCGGCCCGCCCCAAGGGCTCAAGCCACTCATGATGCTCAGCGACAGCATGGCTACGGTGGCGAGGATCATCGGGTTCATGCCGATGCGTTTGTACAGCGGCAGCATGGCTGCGCAGGTGATCATGTAGGTAGTGGTGCCATCGCCGTCCAGCGCCACCAGCAGCGAGAGCAGGGCGGTACCGATGGCAATCTTTACCGGGTTGCCGTTGACACGCTTGAGAATCATGCGGATCAGCGGGTCGAACAGGCCGGCATCGATCATCAGGCCGAAGAACAGGATGGCGAACAGCAGCAATGCTGCCGAGGGTGCGACCATTTTCAGGCCGTCGAGCATCATTTTGCCAAGGTCGGGCGCGAAGCCCCCGATCACGGCGGACACGATCGGCACCAAGGTCAGGGCGACGATAGGCGACAAGCGTTTGCTCATGATCAGGTAGGTGAATACCACCACCATGGTCAAACCCAGCAATGCCAGCATGGTTTTCTCTCTTGTTGTTATTGTCAGTGTGGCCGAACGCAAGGCAAACGGCGGTCTTGCCGCCCGGCGTCATGCCTGCCGGGCGGTGCGTTTTACGTAGGTGCGGAGGGGGTCAGCTTTGGCGGGTGGGCTCGGCGGCCGACCAGGGGGCGTTCGGCTCGGCGATGGCCGCAGGCGGCATTTTCCCGTCTGCCAGCATTTGCTTGAGCACCTGCCGGTCGCAAGCACCTTCAGACAGCGAGATGACCACGGTGGCCACGGCGTTGCTGGCCAGGCTGGTGAGGGCGCGTGCCTCTGACATGAAACGGTCGATACCGATCAGCAGCGCCAGGCCGGCCAGTGGGATATCGTGGATCACCGTCAGCGTCGAAGCGAGCGCCACGAAACCGCTGCCCGTCACACCGGCGGCGCCTTTGGACGACAACAGCATGATCGCCAGCATGGTCAGCGTCTGGCCCAGGCTCAGGTCGATGTTGCACGCTTGCGCGATGAACACGGCGGCGAGCGACAGGTAGATCGCAGTGCCATCAAGGTTGAAGGAGTAGCCCGTGGGCAGCACCAGCCCGACCACGCCCTTCCTGCAACCCAGCGCCTGCAGCTTTTCCAGCATCCGTGGCAATACCGGCTCGGTAGACGAGGTGCCGAGTACCACCAGGAACTCCTCGCGGAAGAACCGCAACAGCTTCCACAAGCTGAAGCCGTGCAGCCGGCACAGGCCACCGAGTACCACCAACACAAAGAACGCGCAGGCGATGTAGAGGGTCATCACCAGCTTGGCCAAGGCGCCCAGCGAGGTAATGCCGTACTGGCCCACGGTAAAGGCCAGCGCGCCGAACGCACCGACCGGGGCAAAGCGCATCAGGTAGCCGAAGATGCGGAACACCATCTGCGAGGCGGACTCCAGCACGTTCAGCACAGGTTGGCCATGTTCGCCCATGGCCGACAGGGCAAACCCCGACAGCACCGCGATGAACAGCACGGGTAGCACTTCGCCTTTGTTGAAAGCACCCATGAAGGTGTCAGGGATGATGTGCATGAAGAAGTCGACCACACCCAGCTTGGCCGCCGACGCGGTGTACTGGCTGAGGCCCGCCGTGCTCAGGGTGGCAGGGTCGATGTTCATGCCCACGCCAGGCTGGAACACATGCACGGCCACCAGGCCGATTACCAGGCTGATTACCGTCAGCACCAGGAACAGCAACAACGTCTTGCTCATCAGGCGCCCCAGCGAGCGCTTGTCGGTCATGCCGGCGATGCCGGTGACGATGGTGCAGAACACCACGGGCGCGATCATCATCTTGATCAGCTTGATGAAGGCATCGCCCAGCGGCTTCAGCGCCACGGCCTGCTCGGCCCAGAGGTGGCCGACCAGTACACCCAGCAGCACGGCGCAGAGGATCTGAAAGTACAACGATTTGATGAGTTTCATGAGGCATCACCCATTGTTGAAATTGTGCGGATGCGCTTTGGGTTGAACATGTGCAGTACGCGCTAGCTGGCAAGGCGGCGCATTGTCGGGGCATACACGTAACCTGAAAAGAGCCGGCGGGCAGTGCGGATCACCGACGCCTGCAGCTTGCCGCCGTCGCGGCTCAAGGCCACATCGATGACGCCGCTGGGGTGCTCCAGCCGTACTTCGGACAGTTGCAGGGCGTGCTCGCCCAACAGTTGGGCGGTCACGGTGCCGGGGGTCACGCAGGCAGTGGCCAGGCCAATCGCGCCAGTGATCGCCAGCGCACGGTGGCAGTTGTGCGGCATGAAGTAGCGCACCTGCAGCGTGCCGTCGCTGGTTGGCGGCGACACCACCACCGGTTTCGGGATCACCATGCCACGCACATCACCCAGGCCCATGGCCCGGCCCGCCTGCAACCGCAGCGCTTCCAGGCGCTTGAGCAGAGCGCTGTCGGCATCCAGGGCGGCAGGGCGCTCGTTACCGGCCAGGCCCAGCTGGCTGGCTTCGATGATCATCAGCGGCATGGCCATGTCGATGCAGGTGACGGCCGTGCCGTCGAACACATCGCGGGCCTGCCCGGTCGGGAACAGTTTTCCAGTCTTGCTGCCGACCGCATCGAGGAAGGTCAGGTGGATCGGCGCGGCCGTGCCGGGTACGCCGTCGATAGCGGTGCGGCCTTCGTACTTGACGGTGCCGCCAGGGGTTTGCACCAGCGAGGTGACGAAGGTCTGGGTATTAATGTTGCGAATGCGCACCAGGGTTTTGTCGCCTTGGGCTTTCACCAGCCCCTGTTCGATGGCAAACGGGCCGACCGCACACAACATGTTGCCGCAGTTGGGCGCGGTGTCGACGCGTCGCTCGGCGACCATGACCTGCACGAACAGGTAATCGACGTCGGCGTCCGGGTGCAGGGAGGGGCTTACGATCGCCACCTTGCTGGTTTGCGGGCTGCCACCACCGATGCCGTCGATTTCCAGCTCATGGCCAGACCCCATCAGGCTGATCAGTACTTCGTCGCGCTCCACCACATTGGCCGGCAGGTCCCAGGCATGGAAGAAAGGGCCTTTGGAGGTACCGCCGCGCATGAGCACACAAGGGATTCGTTGCATGACTACTGACTCTCGTTGATCAATTGGCATCATTGATGTGTTGAGAGAAAGAGTGACAGGCGTTGATAAATCAATCCAATGCAAATATCGTAGCGATTAATGCATGTAGTTGAATAATTGCCGACGCTATGAAGTGGAGTCAAACCTGTGGAATATGAGCTGCAAGATATCCGTTCTTTCGTGAAAATCGCCGAACTCGGCAGCTTTCATGAAGCAGCTGAGGCCCTGCACCTTTCCCAACCAGCACTCAGCCGGCGGATCAAGAAGCTGGAAGAGGGCCTGGGCACGCCTTTGCTCGAACGCACCACGCGTCGGGTTGGCCTGACCAGTGTCGGCCGCGATTTCCTGCCCAAGGCGCGGCGCCTGCTCGATGACTTCGAAGACTCGATCCTGAGTATCCGCGAACTGGCCGAGCGTCAGACCGGGCAAGTCACCCTGGCGTGCATCCCGACGGCGGCGTTCTACTTTCTGCCCACCGTGATTCGCCAGTACAACGAGCAATACCCGAAAATTCGTATCCGCCTGCTCGACCTCAGCGCCAACGATGGCCTTGAAGCGGTCTTGCGCGGCGAGGCCGATTTCGGCATCAACATGATGAGTGGCCAGCACCCGGACATCGAGTTTGTGCCGCTGGTCAACGAGCATTTCGTGCTGGCCTGCCGCCGCGATCATGAACTGGCAAGCCGCGAATCGGTGACCTGGACGCAGCTCGCTGACCACCGCCTGATCGGCGTGGGGCGCCTGAGTGGTAACCGCATGCTGCTGGACCACGCCTTGTCGGGGCTCAACATTCGGCCCAAATGGTTTTATGAGGTGCAGCACCTGTCCACTTCGCTCGGCATGGTCGAGGCAGGGCTTGGTGTGTCTGCGATGCCCAGCCTGGCCATGCCGGCAGCGGACCACCCGACGCTGGTCAGCGTGCCCCTCACCGACCCACAGGTGACGCGAACTCTGGGCCTGGTCTACCGGCGTGGGGCTTCGCTGTCGCCGGCTGCAGAAAAGTTCGTGTCGATCCTGCTGGAAAAATGGCGAGGCGGTTAAAAACGCCGTGCGGGGCGTCAGAAACAAACCGGCCCGTGTTGCCACGGGCCGGTTGCTGGTGATGCAGGTTGGCTCAGCGGGCGATCAGACGCCCATCGCCAGCTTGGCGCTGGTCTGCCGACGACGATAGGCACTGTCGCGGCTCGCCAGCCACCCGTACAGCGGCGAGGTGACCAGCAGCCCGACCAGCCACGACAGGTCGGCACCGTTGATGTGCTCGGAGATCGGCCCGACGTACAGCGGCGTGTTCATGAACGGGATCTGCACCACGATGCCCACCGCATAGGCAATCAGCGCCTGTGGGTTGTAGCGCCCGTAGATGCCGCCATCGACCTTGAAGATCGACTGAATGTCGTAGTCGCCCTTGTGGATCACATAGAAGTCGATCAGGTTGATCGCGGTCCAGGGCACCAGCACCACCAGCAGCACCAGCACCATGTCGACGAAGTGGCCGATGAAGTCCTTCGAGGCGAACACCGCTACCACACTGCAAGCCGTCAGCACGATCAGCGACAGCACCGCGCGGCTCTTGGCGGTGGGGATCCAGCGGTGGGCGAAGGTCTGGATCAGGGTGATGATCGACAGCACCGCGCCGTACAGGTTGAGGGCGTTGTGGCTGATCACGCTGAGCAGGAACAGCACCAGCATGATCGGGCCGAGGGTGCCGGTGGCGAGCTTGACCGCGTCCATGGTGTCCATGCCGGCCGGGATCGCCAGCACCGCCACGGCGCCGAAGATGAACGACAGGCTCGAACCCAGGGCCGAGCCCAGGTACGTGGTCCAGAAGGTCGATGAGACTTTCACGTCAGCCGGCAGGTAGCGCGAGTAATCCGACACATAAGGGGCAAAGGCGATCTGCCACAGCGCCGCCAGCGACACGGTGGCCAGCCAGCCGGCCAGGTTGAAGCCGCCGCGGGTCAGGAAGTCGTCGCTTTGCACGTGGCTGAAGATGTAGCCGAAGCCGACCACGATGCCGATGCCCAGCACCCAGGTGCCGATGCGGTTGAGCACGTGGATGAAGCGGTAGCCGATGATGCCGATGATGCCCGATCCCAGCGCACCGATGACGATACCCACCGGTACCGGTACGGCCTCGACCACACCATGCAGCGACTTGCCGGCCAGGACGATGTTGGAGGCGAAGAAGCCGATGTACATCACCCCGGCGATCACCACCACCAGCAGCGCACCGAGCGAGCCGAACTGGGCGCGGCTCTGGATCATCTGCGGGATGCCCATCTGCGGGCCCTGGGCCGAGTGCAGCGCCATCAACACCCCGCCGACCAGGTGGCCGACCAGGATGGCGATGATGCCCCACACCAGGTTCAGGTGAAACAACTGCACGCCCAGCGCGCCGGTGACGATGGGCAGCGGCGCGATGTTGCCGCCGAACCACAATGTGAACAGATCCCTTACCTTTCCATGGCGGTCTTGCGGGGGCACGTAGCCGATCGTGTGTTTTTCTATGAGGGGTGCCGTGTTGGCTGCACTGGTCATGACTGACTCCAAGGCAAGGTGGGGCAGGGGGTACTGCCCGGGGGCGTGCCGGCGAAGGGCAACGCGTTCTTGTTGGAGGGATGATGCGGGGAGTCGGGATAACGAGAAATTAGTAAATATGTGCCCATAAACCTTAAAAAACCTAAGGCTGACAAAAGGTTAAGGGACGAGTGGTAGCAAGGAGCGGGCCACCGCGCTGAAAGCCTTGAGGTTGGGGGCTGCAGGCTGTCGGGAAACAGCACAGGTGAGCCGGCGTGGTGCGCAGTGCGCGTTTCCAGTGCAGGTGAACAGGCGGTAGAAAATCAGAAATTGTCACTGCATCGGTAACAGCCGGTCCTGAATCACTTCCTTCATCACCAACGTCGAACTCAGCCGCTTCACATTGGGAATGCTGGTGAGGTGCTCGTCATATAGCCTCTGAAACGCTGGCAGGTCCTTCGCCACCACGTGCAGCAGGTAATCCGGGTCGCCGAACAACCGCTGCGCCTCGACGATCTGCGGGATCTCGGCCAGCGCTGCCTCGAAGTCCGCCACCGGCTGGCGCGTCACCTCGCGCAGGGTGACGAACACCAGCGCGGCAAAATTCAGCCCCAGCGCGGCCGGTGCCAGGCGCGCGTGGTACCCGAGAATGGCGCCGGTGTCTTCCAGCGCCTTAAGGCGACGATGGCAGGGCGACAAGCTCAACCCTACGCGGTCAGCCAGCTCGGTCACCGACAGGCGCCCGTCTTTTTGCAGCTCGGCAAGGATTTTTCGATCGGTCCGGTCCATTGAGAAGAATCTTCCAGTCTTTATGTAGTGATGGGGAATATACGAAAGAAAATGCCCCGGCGGAATCCGTAATCTTTCTGCACACCAAGACAAGACATAAGGAAGACTCAAGTGGCAATCAGTGTGCTGACGGCGTTCTGGGCCGTGTCGTTGCTGTTCGTGATCACCCCCGGCGCAGACTGGGCCTATGCCATCTCGGCGGGCATGCGCGGGCGCTGGGTGATGCCTGCGGTGGCAGGCATGTTGTCTGGGCACTTCCTGGCAACCCTGGTGGTGGCTGCGGGCGTGGGCAGCCTGCTCGCTGGGTACCCGCTGGCGCTGATGTTGCTGACGCTGGCGGGCTGTACCTACTTGCTGTGGCTGGGCGGCAACCTGCTGCTGAGCCCGGGTGTGCCGCAGGCGGGGCAGGACGGCGTGGGGGACTCCGGTTCGCGCTGGGCATTGAAGGGCTTTTGCGTGAGCGGGCTGAACCCGAAGGTGTTCCTGCTGTTTCTTGCCCTGCTGCCGCAATTCACCGACCCACACTCCAGCTGGCCCGTGCCGCTGCAGATCCTGTTGCTCGGGCTGGTGCACCTGTGCAGCTCGCTGGTGATCTATTCGCTGGTGGGCTATGGCGCCAAGGCCGTACTGAGCACCCGGCCTGGGGCGGCGAAGATGGTCGGACGGGTATCGGGCCTGGCCATGATCGCGGTGGCCCTGGGGCTGATTGCCGGGCAGTTGGGCTGAATCTACCGGCGCTGACGTGGCTCGGATACACTTGCCGCTTCTCTTCGCACAGCCAGGATGTGCCCCATGCCCGAAACCGCCCAACTGCTGACATTCGCGCTGATCTGCCTGGGCATGGTGCTGACGCCCGGGCCGAACATGATCTACCTGATTTCTCGCTCGATCTGCCAAGGCCGTAACGCCGGCTTGATATCCCTTGGCGGCGTGGCCTTGGGCTTCGTCATCTATATGCTCTGCGCGGCGCTGGGCATCACCGCGCTGGTGATGGCGGTACCGTTTGCCTATGACGTGCTGCGCATCGGCGGCGCACTGTACTTGCTGTACCTGGCCTGGCAGGCGCTGCGGCCTGGCGGTAGCTCGCCATTTCAGGTACGTGAACTGCCTGCCGACAGCCCGCGGCGGCTGTTCACCATGGGTTTTGCCACCAGCCTGCTGAACCCCAAGATTGCGGTCATGTACCTGTCGCTGATGCCGCAGTTCATCGAGCCCGGTCACGGCAGTGTACTGGTGCAGTCGCTGGTGCTGGGCTGCACGCAAATCGCGATCAGCGTATCGGTCAATGCGCTGATCGCCGTGATGGCCGGTTCCATCGCCGTGTTTCTCGGTGGCCGGCCCGTGTGGCAGCAGGTTCAGCGCTGGCTGATGGGCACCGTACTGGCCGGCCTTGCCCTGCGCATGCTGGCCGAAGGGCGCCGCTGAACAACCGCTGATTTCTGTGGAACGAACCGTTGATTGCAACGCTCCTATCGTAAGATGGATAGCAAGGTGCCCGGGGCTTCCCAGACATGAACCTGTTACAGCAACGCGATGCGCACACTCCGCCACTGCATTTTCTGCTCAACGGCGGCACCATCGGTGGTCTGCTGCAGTCGATGGACTGGAGCAGCTCGCCGCTCGGCCCCCCCGAGCACTGGTCGCCCCACCTGCAGGCGGTAATGGCTACATTGCTGCCGGCCCAGGCGCAGTTCGTGCTGTTCTGGGGCGAAACTTACGTAGCGCTCTACAACGATGCCTATGCACCGACCATTGGTACCAAGCATCCCCAGGCACTGGGGCGCCCGGCTGAGGACAACTGGCGTGAGCTGTGGGACGACCTTGAGCCGCTGCTGCGTGGCGTGCGTGAGACCGGCCAGACGTTTTCAGCCAAGGACCGCCCGTTCTATATAGAGCGTCGCGGTCTGGGTGAGACCGTGTACTTCGATGTCTCCTATTCCGCCGTGCGCGAAGCCGATGGCAGCGTTGGCGGGGTGTTGTGCCTCGTGACTGAAACCACCGAACGGGTTCGTTTCCAACAGCGCCAGGCGTTTTTGCTGGAGCTGGGCCGCACCTTGCCTGGGCTGGGTGAAGCGGAGCGTATCGAGGCCTATGTGGTGGCACGCCTCGCCCAGCACCTGGGGGCGACGCAGGTGTGTTTCGGCGAGGACCTGGGCGACGGCGCAGGTTACAAGGTTGCGCATGACTGGGCTGACGGCCTGCCTTCGAGGGTCGGCCAGCACCGCTACACCACGTTCGGAACATCGCTACGTGAGCAGTTGGTGGCGGGTAAGGTGGTACAGCAGGCCTATGACAGCGCATCGGCGCCGCTGAGCGGCTTGTGTAGTACGCTGCATGTGCCGGTGCTGCGCGCCGGCCGCTTGGAAGCCATGCTTGCCGTGCACTTTCACACGCCACATCACTGCTTCGAAGACGAGTGCCAACTGGTCGAGGATGCCGCCAAGCAAGCCTGGGCGGCCATTACCCATGCCCGTGCAGAGCGTGCCCTGCACCTGCTCAACGAAAGCCTGGAGGAGCGCGTCGCGGCCGTGCTGGCCGAGCGCGAGGCGGCGATTCTGCAACTGCATGAAGCGCACAAGCTGGAGATGATCGGCCAGTTGACCGGTGGCATCGCCCATGACCTCAACAACATGCTCACGCCAATTATCGCCTCCTTCGAATTGATGCGTCGGCACCCGCAATCCGAGCGAGCCCCCCGCTTGATCGACGGTGGCCTGCAAGCCGCCGAGCGGGCGCGCAACCTGGTGGGGCGCTTGCTGAGTTTCGCCCGTCGACAGACCCTCAAGCCACAAGCCGTGTCGCTGGCTGCCTTGGTGGAGGATATGCGCGAACTTATGGCGCGCTCGCTTGGGCCGACCATTGCCGTGCAGGTGCAAGTCGACCCGTTGCTGCCCGCCGTGCTGGTCGATCCGCATCAACTGGAGCTGGCGCTGCTCAACCTGGTGGTCAATGCCCGCGACGCCATGGCCGGCGGCGGTGCCCTGAGCATCGTCGCCGGGCTCGATGCCGACGGCCCGCCGAACCCGATGGGCATGACGGGCGCGCCGTTGGCCTGGCTGCAGGTTCGCGACAGTGGCAGCGGCATGAGCGATGAGCAGCTGCGCCGCTGCGTCGAGCCATTCTATTCCACCAAGGGCGTGGGCAAGGGCACCGGCCTTGGCTTGCCGATGGTGCAGGGGCTGGCGGTGCAGTCGGGTGGTGGCTTCGCGATTCGCTCGCAGCAGGGGGAGGGGACTGTGGCCACGCTGTGGTTGCCGATCAGCGATGTCGCCGCGGTTGGCCGTGACAGTGACAGTGCAGAGGCGCCACTGGCCGACCGTGCCAGCCGAATTCTGTTGGTGGACGACGAGGAGATCGTGCGCCATGCCACGGCCTTGCAGTTGCGCGACCTGGGTTACGAGGTGTGCGAAGCGAGCAGTGCCGCGGCAGCGCTGCAGCGGGTGGAGCAGGGCTGGCAGCCGGACGTGCTGGTGACAGACCACGTCATGGCCGACATGACCGGGGTGCGTTTTGCCCAACAGATGCGCGAGCGCCAGGCTGACCTGCCGGTGTTGATCATCACCGGCTATGCCAACCTTACACCCCGCGAGCTCAAGGGCTTCGAGGTGTTGCGCAAGCCGTACCGGCGCGCCGAGCTGGCGCAGAGTGTGGCGCGGTTGCTGGCCGCCCCGCGTTAGCCGCTGTTCAGCTTCCCAGCACCTTGGCCAGCACCTGGCACACCTGCTCGGCCGAGTACGGCTTGGCCAGGAAGGCAAAGCCCTGGTGGCCGCCTTCGGCAATCGCATCGCTGTAGCCCGAGGTGAGGATCACCGGCAGTTGCGGGCGTTGGCGCCGCAGTTCGCGGGCCAGCGCCAAGCCCCCCATGCCGGGCATGAGCACATCGGAAAACACGGCATCGAAATCGCCCGCCGGGCCGGCCAACAAGGCCAGCGCTTCCTCTGCCGAATTTGCCCAACTGATCCGGTAGCCGTGGTCCTCGAGAATCTGCGCGGTGAACGTGCAGAGGTCGGGGTTGTCCTCCACCACCAGTATCCGCCCTCGCGCCTTGCCGACCTCGGGTTGGGTGGGGGCGGCGGTGACGTCGGCCGGTTCGGCAGGCGGGGCCTCTTGCGGCAGGTACAGGGTGAACGTTGTGCCTTCGCCCTCGACGCTGACCACGGCTACATCGCCACCGGACTGCTTGGCGAAACCAAACACCTGGGACAGGCCAAGCCCGGTCCCTTCACCGGGGGCCTTGGTGGTGAAGAAGGGGTCGAAGATGCGGTCGAGCAACTTCGCGGCAATGCCGATACCGCTGTCCACCACCGAGATGGCCGCAAACGTGCCCGCTGGCGCAGGCTGACCACGCAGCGCGGGCATGTGCTGATCGGCCAACAGGCGCAGGCGCAAGGTGCCTTCGCCGGCCATGGCATCGCGGCCGTTGAGCATCAGGTTGATCACCGCCGTTTCCAGTTGGCTGAGGTCGGCGCGGATATGGCAAGGCGCGTCGGGCAGTTGCAGTTCCACCTTGATACGCGCCCCGGTGGCGGTATCGAGCATCTCGGCCATGGCCTCCAGGCGGGGCCCGGCCTCGAACACTTGCGGGCTCAATGCCTGCCGGCGGGCGAAGGCGAGCAACTGGCCGGTCAGTTTGGCGCCGCGGTCGACGGTGTCGGCCATGGTCTTCAGGTAACGTTCGCGACGGCTTTGCTCAAGGTCGGGGCGCTGCAGGAAGTGCAGCGACGAGCGGATGATGGTCAGCAGGTTGTTGAAGTCGTGCGCCACGCCACCGGTGAGCTGGCCGATGGCTTCAAGCTTCTGCGCTTGGCGCAAGACGGCTTCGGTGTGCAGCAGTTGGCTGGTGCGTTGGTCGACGCGCTGTTCCAGCGTGGCATTGAGCGCCTCCAGCGCCGCCATCGCCTCGCGCACTTCGGCATGGGCCTGGACCCGCTGGATATGCGACCAGCAGCGCTCGGTCACCTCGCCGATCAAGCGCAGCTCGTAGCCGGTCCACACCCGGGGCGCCTTGTCGTGGATGGCCATCAGTGCGGTCAGGCGACCGTCCTTGATCAGCGGCATGCAGATGGTCGCGGTGATGCCGATGGCCTGGAAGGTCGCCGCTTCTTCGGCGGCCAGTTCGCTGAGGTTGTCGTTGATGACCAGCGGCTCGCCAGCGCGCAACTGGCTGACTGCCAGGCGGCCGAAGTCGGCCAGGCGGTATTGGCCAATCAACCGTGGCGAACCGGCTGCCACGGCGTCGCCGCAGATGTTGAAGCCATCCTGGTCGGCATCCATGACCGCGTAGGCGCAGCTGGAAAGCTGCAGGTGCTCGACCAGCATGCGCGTGGTGATGGCCATGATCCGCTCGGGGTCGGTGGCGTTGGCCACCTCGCGGCCCAGGCCGTCGAGGAAGTTGAGGCGCTGGCTGTTGACCACGCTGGTGGTGGTTTCGGTCACGGTGTCGAGCATGCCCAGTACGCTGCCGTCCTCGCCACGGATGGGGCTGTAGCAGAAGGTGAAATAGGCGCGCTCCGGGCCACCGTTGCGGTCGATGACCAGCGGGAAGTCTTCGATGAACACCGCTTCACCGGCCAGGGCGCGGTCGGCCATGGCGCCGATCTCGCCCCAGGCTTCCTGCCACACCTCGCTGAACGGGCGGCCCAGGGCCTGCGGCTTGCTGCCGAGAATCTCGGTGAAGGCGTCGTTGTAGAGGGTAATCAGCTCATTGCCCCATAGCACTGCCTGCGGGAAGCGCGAGCCCAAGCACAGTGCCACCGTCGTCTTGAGTACGCTGGGCCATGCCTGCAGCGGGCCAAGTGGGGTGCTGTGCCAATCATGCTGGCGGATGTGTTCGGCCATCAGCCCGCCGCCATCTAGCCATTTCGCCATGTGCTCTGCCGATCCTTTTGCCTGGGAGCATAAGGGTGCACCGAGAATGGCCAATTGGCGAGGCCTTTATGTCGCCTTGTCCGGCCCTTTCGCGGGGCAAGCCCGCTCCCACAGGTGCCCCTCTGCATTCGGATTCAAAGGTGGCCTGCGGGAGCGGGCTTGCCCCGCGAAAGGGCCGGACCAGGCTCAGCGAATGAAGTGCACCTTGCCGGTATCGTCGTTGCCCATGTAGATGCCGTAGACCCCCGCCTGGCGCTCAAGAATGTAACGCTCGAGAATCTGCCGGATCGCCGGGTAGTAGATTTCGTCCCAGGGGATTTCCCCCGGTTCGAAGAACTTGTAGGCCAGGGTCTCCGGCCCGAACTGCCCGGTCTCCTGGGTGGCGATGGCGCGGAAGATGATGTACACCTCGCTGATCTTGGCCACGCTGAAGATCGAATAGGGCGAGACGATTTCGGCGTGCACGCCGCTTTCTTCCCACACTTCGCGCAACGCCGCCTGCTCGGTGGTTTCGCCTGCTTCCATGAAGCCTGCAGGCAAGGTCCAGGTGCCAGGGCGCGGCGGGATGGCGCGCTGGCACAACAGGTACTTGCCATCGCGCTCGATGATGCAGCCGGCGATGATCTTCGGGTTGATGTAATGGATGTAACCGCAGGCGGTGCAGCGCAGGCGTTCGTGGGTGTCGCCTGTGGGAACGCCCCGAGCCAGTTCCGTGGTGCAGTGCGGGCAGTAGCGCGGGGCGTTGGGCATGGTCAGCGGCCTATGCGGGGTTCTATACGGGGTTCTTTGAGGGCCAGGGGCTCGACCATGTCGCGCACCTTGGTGTTGTCATCCTGCTTCTGGCGCAGGTAGTCCAGGGCTACCTTGGCGGCAGCGCGGACGTGATCGACCGAGGCCTGGTGGGCAACCAGCGGGT
This sequence comes from Pseudomonas sp. NFX1, assembly GCF_051123555.1. NCBI lineage: Bacteria > Pseudomonadati > Pseudomonadota > Gammaproteobacteria > Pseudomonadales > Pseudomonadaceae > Pseudomonas > Pseudomonas sp. NFX1. Next base: position 1,078,151 of record NZ_CP169366.1, read on the forward strand.
CGCCGCCCTTGATCGCCTCGACGATCTTTTCCATCTCCCGGTTGCTGGCACCCCGGCGGTTCTCTTGCGAGACCGAGGTGGCACGCAGGTAGCTGATGCGTGCCTGCAACTGGCGCAGCTGCTGGGCGGCGACCTGGTTGCCGGAGCCTTCCAGCAGCACGTCGTAGAAGCCTTGCACCGAGTCGAGCACCTGTTGCAGCTCGCCTTCTTCCAGCGCTTCGCGGTTGACCTCCAGCGCGCGTTCCAGGGCGCGGATGTCCTTGGCCTTGGCATTGAGCGTGAACAGCTGGACGATCAGGCCTTCGAGCACGCAGCGCAGCTCGTAGATATCGCGGGCATCTTCCAGGGTAATGATTGCCACGCGCGGGCCTTTGGCATCGGCGAATTCGACCAGGCCTTCGGATTCCAGGTGGCGCAGCGCTTCTCGCACCGAGGTACGGCTGACCCCGAGGCGGTCGCAGAGGTCGCGTTCTACCAGGCGGTCACCCGGCAGCAGATGGAAGTTCATGATCGCGGCGCGCAGCTTGTCGAGCACGATTTCGCGCAGGGTAACGGGGTTGCGGTTGACCTTGAAGCTGTCGTCGAGTGGCTGGCGTTTCATCAGGTGCGCTCTTTATGAGGCTGTTGCGCCAACATCGCGGAGTGCCTGGAACCTTGGCACTCCTTGCAGTGGTTCGAACAGCCCGTTGTTAACGGGTTGACTCCGCATCGGCTTCGGCGAACGCTTCGCGGGCCAGGCGGAAACTGTCCACCGCCGCGGGTACGCCGCAATAAATGCCGACCTGGAGCAGGATCTCGCGAATCTGTTCACGGCTCAGCCCATTACGCAATGCGCCGCGGATATGCAGCTTGAGTTCGTGGGGCCGGTTGAGCGCGGAAATCATGGCCAAGTTTATCATGCTGCGCTCTTTGAGCGACAAGCCATCGCGGCCCCAGACATGGCCCCAGCAGTACTCGGTGACCAGCTCCTGCAGCGGTTTGGTGAACTCGTCGGCGTTCTGGATGGAACGGTTGACGTACTCCTCGCCCAGCACCTGGGTGCGGATCTGCAGGCCTTTCTCGTACTTTTCGTTGCTCATGCACTGTACTCCGGAAGAAAACAGGGGCCGCTACCGAGGGTGAGGCGATAGCGCGGCCCCTAAAAGCAGGACGGTCGGGGTCTGTCAGCCAAGTGGCGGCAGGGCGCCCAGCTTGCCCCGGTGATAAACCATCGGCGTCACCGGCGCAGCCGGCAGCACCAGGTTCTTCACCGCGCCGACGATGATCGCGTGGTCACCGCCGTCGTACTCGCGCCACAGTTCGCACTCGATGATCGCCGTGGCCTTGGCCAGCAACGGGTTGCCCAACTCGCTCAGGTGCCAGTCGATGCCTTTGGCTTTCTCCTTGCCCTTGCCGGCAAACGCATAAGCCTCGGCAGTCTGGTCGGCAGACAGCAGGTGAATGGCGAACTGCTTGCTGTCACGCAGGATCGGGTAGGTGTCGGAGGCGTAGTTGGGGCAGAACAACACCAGCGCCGGCTCGATCGACAGCGCGCTGAACGCGCTGGCGGTGATGCCGACGATGCCGCCGTCGGCGTCCAGGGTGGTGACCACCGTAACGCCGGACGGGAACGAGCCCATCACGTCTTTGTAGATGCCTGGTTCGATCATCTCGTGCTACCTCTCAACGCATCACAAACGGGTCGGGCATGGGCGCGGTGGACAGGTTGATCCACACGGTCTTCAGCTCGGTATAGGCCAGCACCGAATCGATGCCGCTTTCACGGCCGTAGCCGCTGTTCTTGAAACCACCGATCGGCGCCATGGCCGAGACCGCGCGGTAGGTGTTGACCCAGATGATGCCCGAGCGCACGTCGCGGGCCAGGCGGTGGGCGCGGCCCAGGTCGCGGGTCCAGATGCCGGCGGCGAGGCCGAACTGCGAGTCGTTGGCGATTTCCAGGGCCTCTTCCTCGGTCTTGAAGCGGATGACCGCAGCCACCGGGCCGAACACCTCTTCCTGCATGATGGTCATGGCGTTGCTGTCGCACTCGAACAGGGTCGGCTCGTAGAACCAGCCGTCACCCTCGACCTCGGCACGCTTGCCGCCCAGGTGCAGCTTGGCGCCTTCGGCCTTGGCCGCGGCGACCAAACCTTCGACCACGGCCAGTTGCTGGGCGGTGGCCATCGGGCCCATTTCACTGGCCTCGTCCTGCGGGTTGCCGATGCGGATGCGCTTGGCACGCTCGACCAGGCGGGCGACGAACTCGTCGAAGATCTCGTCCTGCACCAGCAGGCGCGAGCCGGCCACGCAGCTTTGCCCGGAGGCGGCATAGATGCCGGCCACGGCGCCGTTGATGGCGCTGTCCAGGTCGGCGTCGGCAAAGATGATGTTCGGCGACTTGCCGCCCAGCTCCAGCGACAGCTTGGCGAAGTTCTCGGCGCTGCTGCGCACCACGTGGCGGGCGGTGGCGGCGCCGCCGGTGAAGGCGATCTTGCGCACCAGCGGGTGGCGGGTCAGCGCCGCGCCGGTGCTTGGGCCGTAGCCGGTGACCACGTTGACCACGCCCGGCGGGAAGCCGGCCTCATGGGCCAGGCGAGCCAGTTCGAGGATGGTCGCCGAGGCATGTTCGGACGGCTTGAGCACGATGGTGTTGCCGGCGGCCAGGGCCGGGGCCAGCTTGATCGCGGTCAGGTACAGCGGGCTGTTCCACGGGATGATCCCGGCGACCACGCCGATCGGCTCGTGCACGGTGTAGGCGAACAGGTCCGGCTTGTCCAGCGGCAAGGTGCCGCCTTCGAGCTTGTCGGCAAGGCCTGCGGTGTAGTGGAAGAACTCTGGCAGGTAGCCGACCTGGCCGCGGGTTTCGCGGATCAGCTTGCCGTTGTCACGGCTTTCCAGCTGGGCCAGGTGCTCCTTGTTCTCGGCGATCAGGTCACCCAGGCGGCGCAGCAGCTTGCCGCGCGCGGTGGCGGTGATGCTGCGCCAGGCTTTGCTGTCGAACGCGCGCTGAGCGGCCTGCACGGCCAGCTCCACATCGGCTTCGTCGGCGTCGGGCAGTTGCGCCCAGGCCTGGGCGGTGGCCGGGTTGAGGCTGTCGAAGGTCTTGCCGCTCTGGGCATCGAGCCATTGGCCGTCGATGCACATCTGGAAACGTACGAGGGTCATGCAACAATCCCCTTGGCGGATTCGGTGAGGGTGCGGGCTTGCTTGAGGAAGTCCAACAGCATCTTGTTGACTTCACGCGGTGCTTCCACCGGCATCATATGCCGTTGCTCGGCGAGGACCACGCTGTGCGCGCCCGGAATGCTGGCGGCAAGCTGGCGGGTCATGGCCGGGGTGGAGCCCGAGTCGAGTTCGCCGGTGGCGATCAGTGTCGGCACCTGGATACTGCCCAGGTCGCTGGCGCGGTACATGTCCTGGGTGGCGAACAGCGAATAGGTGGTGTGGTAGCCCTGCGGGTCGTTGCTCGCCAGTACCTGGCGAATGGCGGCGACCTGGGCCGGGTTGGCGGCCTTGTATTCGCGGCTGAACCAGCGGTCGAGGGCGGCGTCGACGTTGGCGTCGGGGCCCAGTTCTGCAGCCTGGGCGGCGCGGGCGATTACCCCGGCACTTTGCTCGGGGGTGCGGTTGAACACACTGTTGAGCACCACCAGCGCCGCCAGCCGTTGCGGGTAGGCGAGGGCGAAGGCGCGGGCTACCAGGCCGCCCATGGAGAAGCCGATGACGGTTGCCTGGGCAATCTGCAGGTGGTCGAGCAGCTCGGCGAGTTGGGCGGCGTAGCCTTCCAGGCTGGTGTCGGCGGCTGGCAGCGCGCTCTGGCCGTGGCCGAGCATGTCATAGGCGATGACGCGGTAGTCGTTGGCCAGGCCAACGAACTGACCACCCCACATTTCTTTATTCAGGCCCACGCCGTGGATCAGTACCACAGCCTGGCCCTGGCCTTGAACCAGGTAACTGGTCCCGGCCGGTGTACGTTCAGCGACAGGCTGAATCATGGAGGGCGCTCCTTGAAGGTCGGGCGCGGCGGGTAAGCACGCCACGCCCCGGCCCGTCTTGGTTGTTGTTATTGAGCGTTGGCTTTTTCGGCAGCCAGTTCTTCCAGGTCGATGTAGCGGTTACCAATGCGCGGGTGCAGACGGCCACCGTCGGCGGCGCCCAGGACCACGACGATTTCGTCGGCACGTGGGGCGTCTTCGATCTGCATTTCCAGGGTGATGTAGTGCGAGCGCAGGCCTTCGTCGTCTTTCTGCATCATCGGGATCTGGATCGAGGTACCTGGGCCGCCGCGCTTGTTGGTGAAGCTCAGGTAGCTCTTGGCCTGCACCGCTTCGCGGTAGTGGTTGCCAAAGCGCAGGGTGTGGATCACGGCAGAGGCGTGCTCGATTTCGCCATCAGCGCCGACCACTGCGGCTTTACCGTAGGCTTCGATCTTGTCGGCACCGCCGATGGCGGCGGTCAGGCGCTCGACCATCAGCGCACCCAGCTCGGAGCAGTTGGCGCGGATTTCCGGCTTCAGATCTTCAACAAAACCGCGACCGGCCCATGGGTTTTTGATCACCACGGCCAGGCCGACCATGGTCACCGGTTTGTCGGTGGCCTTGCCGCCTTCGATGCGGGTCTCTTCGGAGTAGGTGACGATCTTGCGGATTTCGAAACTCATGGGTGGCTCCTGGTGAGGGTTATCAGCTCTTGTTGTCTGATGGTATACCATAATATTTGTTGCGCAAGAGGGGGCTGGAAAAATCTCTTGCCGGGGGACGAAAGGCGTCTTGATCCCTTGATTTGCGCGGCGTCTGTACTGGCCGAAAAACTCAAAAAAATGCCCGCTCGCGAGGGCCACAAGGACCCCCGGGAGCGGGCTGATCCCGCAACTACTTCAGGCAAAGGGAATTCAGGCGAACGCCGGCACCACTTCGTTGATGAACAGCTCGAGCGACTTCTTCTTCTCGGCGTGGGGCAGGCTGTTGTCGCACCAGAAACTGAACTCGTCGACGCCCAGTTCCTGGTAGTACTTGATGCGCGCGATGATTTCTTCGGGTGTACCGATCATGGTGTTCTTGCGGATGTTCTCCAGCTGGAACGCCGGCACTTCGGCAAACTTCGACTCCGGGCTTGGCGCAAGGAAGCCATTGACCGGCACGGTCTTGTTGCCGAACCAGGCATCGAAGGTGCGGTAGAAACGCGAAATGGCCTGGGCGCCGACCTTCCAGCCTTCAGGTTCGGACGGGCTGTGCACGTGGGTGTGGCGCAGCACCATCAGTTGCGGGCGTGGCACATCCGGGTTGTTGTCCAGGGCCGCCTGGAACTTGTTGCGCAGGTCCAGCACTTCTTCATCACCCTTCATCAACGGGGTGACCATGACGTTGCAGCCGTTGGCCACGGCGAAGTTGTGCGAGTCCGGGTCGCGGGCGGCGATCCACATCGGCGGTTCGGCGTTGAAAGGCTTCGGTACGCTGGTGGAGGTGGGGAACTTGTACACCTCACCGTCGTGGGCGTAGTCGCCTTCCCACAGCTTGCGCACCACCGGCACCATTTCGCGCAGGGCCTTGCCGCCGTCGGTGGCGGGCATGCCATTGGCCATGCGATCGAACTCGAACTGGTAGGCGCCACGGGCCAGGCCCACTTCCATGCGGCCGTTGCTGATCACGTCGAGCAGGGCGCATTCGCCAGCCACGCGGATCGGGTTCCAGAACGGCGCGATGATGGTGCCAGCGCCCAGGCGAATCTTCTCGGTGCGCGCAGCGAGGTAGGCCAGCAGCGGCATCGGGCTTGGCGAGATGGTGTATTCCATGGCGTGATGTTCGCCGATCCACACGGTGCTGAAACCGCCGTGCTCGGCCATCAGGGTCAGTTCGGTCAGGTCTTCGAACAGCTGGCGATGGCTGACCTGTTCATCCCAACGTTCCATGTGTACGAACAACGAAAATTTCATGGGGCTTTCCTCGGAGCTTGAAAGTCTCGCCTGGCGCACCAGGCGTCAGTAATAAGGCTAGGTGCTTCAGGCGAAGGCGGGCAGGCTGGCCATCTTGCCGCGGCAGTAGATCATCGGCTGCGGGGCTTGCTCGGGGACGATCAGGTTGTGCACTTTGCCGACCATGATGGCGTGGTCGCCACCTTCGTATTCACGCCACAGTTCGCATTCGATAATGGCGGTGGCATTGGCCAGCAACGGGTTGCCCAGGGCGCTGAGGGTCCACTCGATGCCGGTGGCCTTGTCCTTGCCCTTTTTCGCGAAGGCATAGGCTTCGGCTTGCTGTTCACCGGACAGCAGGTGAATGGCGAAGCGCTTTTGCTTGATCAGCACAGGGTAGGAGTCGGAGCTGTAGTTGGGGCAGAACAGCACCAGTGGCGGGTCCATCGACAACGAAGAGAAGGCGCTGGCGGTGAGGCCGACGATCGAGCCGTCGTCGTCCAGGGTGGTGATGACGGTGACGCCTGAGGGGAAGGAGCCCAGGACGTTCTTATAGACGGTTGCGTCGATCATGGCGTGTACCTCGAAAGGGGTAGCGGTGGGCCGCTTTTTATCGTTGATGTGTCTGATGGTATACCGTAATACTCGATTTGCAAGCGGAATTTTCTGCCGTGCAAAATTCGCGATGAATGGCGCAAAGCCGCGTGAATAGGGGGTTTGGAGAAAGCGAGACGCCCTGAGCGCGGCTGCTGAACCGGATCAGTTGAAGATTTTTAGACCGAATCAGTGTTGTCAAAAGTTTGGAATACCATAATATGGTCCGCAGCTGAGAGGCCGCCTAGACGCGGTTTCCTTACAAAGATAAAAACGACCTTTCGAGCTGAAAACCATGTCCCAACCGTCATCGCAACACCAGTTTGTCGAGAATCACACGGTCGATTACGTTCCACCTGCCGAGCGCCATGGGAAGGCGCGCGACCTGTTCACCCTCTGGTTCAGCACCAACATTGCGCCACTGCCCATCGTCACCGGCGCCATGGTGGTCCAGGTGTTCCACCTGAACCTGTTGTGGGGCCTGGTCGCCATCGTGCTGGGCCATCTTGCCGGGGGGGTGGTCATCGCCCTGGCTTCTGCGCAGGGACCGCAGCTGGGCATTCCGCAGATGGTCCAGAGCCGCGGCCAGTTCGGCCGCTATGGTGCCTTGCTGATCGTGTTCTTCACGGCGCTGATCTACGTCGGCTTCTTCATTTCCAATATCGTGCTGGCGGGCAAGACCATCCACGGCATTGCCCCGAGCGTGCCGATGCCCGGTGCCATCGTCATCGGCGCCCTCAGCGCGACGGCCATCGGCGTGATCGGCTACCGCTTCATCCATATCCTCAACCGCATCGGTACCTGGGTTATGGGCTCGGCGCTGCTGGCCGGTTTCATCATGATGTTCGTCCAGGAGCTGCCGGCTGATTTCTTCAGCCGCGGGGCGTTCAACCTGTCCGGCTTCATCGCCACCGTGTCGCTGGGCACGATCTGGCAGATCAGCTTCTCGCCGTACACCTCGGACTACTCGCGCTACCTGCCGAAGGAAGTCGGCATTGCCAAGCCGTTCTGGGCGACCTACTTCGGCGCCACCCTGGGCACCATCCTGTGCTTCAGCTTTGGTGCAGTGGCGGTGCTGTGCGTGCCAGAAGGCACCGACGCGATGGACGCGGTCAAGCAGGCCACGGGCTGGCTGGGGCCGATCCTGATGGTGCTGTTCCTGCTCAACATCATCAGCCATAACGCGCTCAACCTGTATGGCGCGGTGCTGTCGATCGTCACGGCCATCCAGACCTTCTTCGCCAAGTGGACGCCGAGCATCAAGGTGCGAGTGATTTTGGCCTCGGTGATTCTGCTGGGCTGCGGGATGGTTGCACTGAATGCTTCGGCGGGCTTCATCGGCCAGTTCATCGGCCTGATCCTGGCGCTGCTGCTGGTGCTGGTGCCGTGGGCCTCGATCAACCTGATCGACTTCTACCTGATCAAGAAGGGCCAGTACGACATCGCGTCTATCTTCAGTGCCGACGGCGGCATCTATGGCCGCTTCAACCACCACGCGATCATTGCCTATGCCTGCGGGATTGCGGTGCAGTTGCCGTTTGCCAACACCGCGCTGTATGTGGGGCCGTATTCGAACCTTGTCGAAGGGGCTGATTTGTCCTGGTTGATCGGCTTGCTGGTGACGGTGCCGCTGTATTACTGCCTGGCCACGCGGGGGCAGGCGGTCAATCGTGCGCGGGTTATCAGCGTCAACGACTGACAGTTGCAAAGGGGGCCGCAAGGCGGCCCCGGCCATGTCTGATCAGACTTTGAATTGGGCAACCATGCCATTCAGGTCAACCGCCAACCGCGACAAATCCTGCGCCGCCGCACTGGTCTGATTCGCCCCCGCCGATGTCTGCATCGCCAGGTCACGAATGTTCACCAGGTTACGGTCCACCTCGCGCGCCACCTGTGCCTGTTCTTCAGAGGCGCTGGCGATTACCAGGTTGCGCTGGTTGATCGAGGCGATGGCCTCGGCAATCACCTCCAGCGCCTGGCCCGCACCCTGCGCCACTTCCAGGGTACCCGCAGCGCGCCCTTGGCTGCTGTGCATAGCCGTCACCGCACGCTCGGTGCCGGTCTGGATGCCCACGATCATCTGCTCGATCTCTGCCGTCGACTGTTGGGTACGGTGGGCGAGGGCGCGTACTTCATCCGCCACCACCGCAAAGCCGCGGCCGGCCTCACCCGCGCGGGCGGCTTCGATGGCGGCATTGAGCGCCAGCAGGTTGGTTTGCCCGGCGATTGCGCCGATTACATCGAGCACCCGGCTGATCTCGTTGGCGTTGCTGGCCAGCTGTTCGATTTCGGCCGAGGTGCCGGTCACGTCGTCGACCAGGTGCTGGATCGACGCCAGCGCCTGGTTGACCTGGTCGCGGCCGTCACGGGTGGTGCGGTCGGCGCCTTTGGAGGCGTCAGCGGTACTCACGGCATTGTTGGCCACTTCTTCCACGGCGGCGGTCATCTGGTTGACTGCGGTGGCTGCCTGGTCAATTTCGGCGCTCTGCTGATGCAGGCCGCGGCTGGTGTCTTCGGTGACGGTGTGCAGCTCTTCGGAGGCCGAGGCCAGTTGGTCGGACGAGGCGGCGATCTTGCGCAAGGTGTCGCGCAGGCTCTCTTGCATGCGGCCCAAGGCGCGCAGTAGCAGGGCCGGCTCGTCGCGGCCGGTGACCAGGATGTTCTGGGTCAGGTCGCCGGTGGCCACGCGCTCGGCCACGGCCACGGCAGCGGCCAGGGGCACGACGATGCTGCGGGTGAGCAGTGTGGCGATGGCGGCCAGTACCAGCATGATGACCAGCAATGAACCGATGATGGCGGTCAACGCCTGGTCAGCGACGTCGCTGCTGCGTTGCGAGGCCTCTTCGGCGCCCTTGCCGTTGTAGGCGATCAGCGCGGCCATGGCGTTCATCATGTTGTCGGCATGCTCGGAAAGCGGGCCGTTGATCTGCAGTTTGGCCTGGTCGAGGCGCCCGCCAGCAATGTCGCTGATGACCTGCGCCTGAAGGCTGACGTATTGCTCGTGGGCGGTATTGAAGCGGTTGAACAGGGCGCGGTCATCGGCGGCGATGATGGTGTTGTCGTAGGCCTTCAGGCCATCCTTGAGTTGCGCATTGATGCTTTTGAGCATGTCGAGACTGCGCGCACGCTCCAGGTCGGTTTCTTCCAGCGCTGCGCGCAGGGTGACCGCCCGCGCCCGGCCCAGGTTGCTGCTGATTTCACTGAGGGCTACCACGGCCGGCATCCAGGTGACACGGATTTCATCCGTGGCCTCGTCCATTTGCCGGGTTTCATAAAGGGCTATCAAGCCCATGGCCAGTACCAATACGCCCAACAGGGCGAATACGCTGGCTGCGCGAATGCCGATCTTCATATTCCGTAACTGCATGGAATGCTCCTTGACGGTGGCGTGCAGGCGTCAAGAGCATGGACGGAAGGCCGGCTCACCAGGGGGGTGCCAGCTCTCGATGCGCTGCGGATTTAGTGTGTGTGCCTTACCCTCGTACGTTTTTATTTAAATGATGTCACATAGCCATCATTATTGACCAGTCATTCAATGTAACGACGTGTGCTGACAAATCCGTCGTTTACTGACGGATTTGCCCGCAATCAGGTGTCACACGATCGGGATCAACGGGTCGGCAGCGGCCAGTGCCAGCGCACGGTCAGCGGCGGGCGGGTAGATCCATACCGAGTTGATCTGGCGTTTCAGCGCCTTGCCCTCCTGGCCGTGCAGCTTCAGCTCCCGTTCCCAGCCCTCGCTGTAGGCCGCGCCCCAGTCGCCCAGGTCGAGGCAGGTGACATATTTGGGCTGCCGGTAGATAACAGGTTCGACGCCGATCAGGTCGGCTGCCGCATTGTTGCCGGAATGCCGGCCCATGGGGATGGCGTGCTGGCAGGTCATCAGGGCGTGGTTGCCCAGGTCGTCGACGGCGGCCCATGCGGTGTCGCCCGTGGCATAGATGTGCGCCTGGCCGATCACTTTCAGGTGCTCGTCGACCCGCAGGCGGCCCGCGCCGTCACGTTCGCCAGCGACCTGTGCGGTCAATGGGCTGGCCTTGACGCCTGCGGTCCAGATCACGGTGTGGCTGGCGATGTACTCGCCGTTGTCGAGGGTCACACCGCCGGCGTCGACTGCCACCACCGAGGTGCCGGTCAGCCATTGCACACACGCTTGTGCCGAGGCGGCCTGGATCGTCGGGGTGATGCCCGCGCCTAGCGCCGCGCCCACGCTGGCGCCGCGGTCGACCAGCAGCACCCGCACCGGGCTGTCGTCACCCAGGATGGCGCGCAGGCGCGCGGGCATTTCGGTGGCGGTCTCGATGCCGGTAAACCCGCCACCACAGACCACTACGGTGTTGCGTGCGGGGGCGGCGGGCAGGGCGGCCAGCCGCAGCAGGTGCTGCTCCAGGGCGATGGCCGACTCCATCTGGTCGACATCGAAGCTGTGTTCGGCCAAGCCCGCCACCGGCGGGCGTGCTACCTGGCTGCCGGCGGCGAGGATCAGGCGGTCGTAGCCGAGCTGCTGTTGCTGCCCTGCGCCGTCGGTGTAGCTGACGCTGCGCCCGTCGGCATCGATGCGGTCAGCGTTGCCCTGGATGAAGTGAATGCCCACGGCCTCGAACAGCTCGCCCAGCGGCGCCTTCATGGCCTGCACATCCGCCTCGTAGAAACGTGGGCGAATGCGCAGTTCGGGTTGCGGGGCGAGCACGCTGATGCGCACGTCTTCGCGTTGCGCCTGGTCCAGCAGGCGGGCAGCGCTCAGGGCGCTCCAGACACCGGCAAAGCCGGCACCGATGATCAGGATGTTGGATTTCATGCAGGTGCTCCGCAGAGGTCGGATAGAGAAAAGGGGGCTTCGATCACACGTAAGGTGCCTCTCGAATAACTACGACTGTATTTGTCGTAGTTATTGCCTGCAAGCTTTTTTTCTTATCTACCCTCTCCTGCAGGGGCAGGGAGGAGGGGGCGGCAGGGCCGCAAACCTTGATATCCCCACCCCCATCCGTTATAGATAAAAAGGAAACCATAAAGAAAAGAGGCCATTTCAGCCCCCATGCACGAGATCACACGTATCTTCCGCCCCTCAGGCCCCCATTTCGCGCCCTGCGCAGATGGATACGGGCCGACCTCAATGACTCCCTCTCCGCTTTCGAGCCTGTTCCACGTGCTGTCGATCCCACCGGTCAAGCTCCTGCTGACCCAGATGCGCAAACGCCCCGTCCCTCCACCTGCACCGTAGCGCCTGAATTCCACCACCCCCGGCCTTTTGCCGTTCGGGGTTGGGGAGCCTTTGCTTTTTTTCAGCGTTCAACTGTTCAGGAATCACTATGACTCTTCGTGTCGCAATCATCGGTGCCGGCCCGTCCGGCCTTGCGCAACTGCGTGCCTTCCAATCCGCCCATGCCCAGGGCGCACCCATGCCCGAGATCGTATGCTTCGAAAAGCAGGCTGACTGGGGCGGTATGTGGAACTACACCTGGCGCACCGGCCTCGACCAGCATGGCGAACCGGTGCACGGCAGCATGTACCGCTACCTGTGGTCCAACGGCCCCAAGGAATGCCTGGAGTTCGCCGACTACAGCTTCGATGAGCACTTTGGCCGGCCGATTTCCTCGTACCCGCCGCGCGAGGTGCTGTGGGACTACATCCAAGGTCGCGTGAAGAAGGCCGGGGTGCGCGACTACATCCGCTTCAATACCGCAGTCAAGAACGTCAGCTTCGATGAGAACACCCGCGAGTTCACCGTCAGCGCCCACGACTACAGCGCGGGGCTTGGCATCGAGCAGGTGTTCGATTACGTGGTGGTGGCCAGCGGGCACTTCTCTACCCCGCACGTGCCGGAGTTTGAAGGCTTCGAGCGGTTCACCGGGCGTATCCTGCACGCCCACGACTTTCGCGAAGCGATGGAATTCAACGGCCAGGACCTGCTCATTGTCGGCAGCAGCTACTCGGCCGAAGACATCGGCTCGCAGTGCTACAAGTACGGCGCGCGCTCGATCACCACGGCTTACCGTACCCAACCGATGGGCTACAAATGGCCCAAGGGCTGGGAAGAGCGCCCGCAGCTGGTCCGCGTCGAAAACGACCTGGCGTTTTTCGCCGATGGGTCGAACAAGCGCGTGGATGCAATCATCCTGTGCACGGGCTACCAGCATCACTTCCCGTTCCTGCCCGATGAACTCACCCTCAAGACCAACAACCGCCTGTGGCCTGCCGGGTTGTACCAAGGCGTGGTGTGGGAGCAGAACCCGCAGTTGCTCTACCTGGGCATGCAGGACCTCTGGTACAGCTTCAACCTGTTCGATGCACAGGCCTGGTTTGCTCGCGACTACATGCTGGGGCGCATCAAGCTGCCGGCCAAGGCGGCCATGCAAGCCGACAGCGCGCGCTGGCGCGAGGATGAGGAGCAGCTGGCAACCACAGCTTCGATGTATGAATTCCAGGGCCGATACATCAAGCACCTGATCGAACAGACCGATTACCCGCGCTTCGATATCGATGCGGTAAACCGCATCTTCCTGCAATGGAAGAGCGACAAGAAGCACGACATCATGGGTTACCGTGACAAATCGTACCGCTCAGTGATCACCGGCACCAAAGCCGTGCCTCACCATACCCGCTGGCTGCAGGCGATGGACGACTCGCTGCAGGAGTACCTGCGCGAAACGGACGGCAAGCAAGGTGAGGTGAAAGTGCTACGCGGGTAGCCGCCGGCCCTGACATCGCGACCAGGTTCTGTGGCAGGCGGGGAAGTGCTTTGCGGTGCTGGCCTTCCCCGCGTATCATTTGCGACAAAGTTGGTCGGAGATTGATATGGCGCTTTACAGTGCTGGCGTCGAATACGGCATCCATTGCCTGTTGTACTTGGTGGGCGAGCGCGGTGACACGCGTGAGTCCAGCGTGCGCGACCTGGCTGAGTTGCAAGGTGTGCCTCAGGAATACCTGGCCAAGGTCTTCACCAAACTGGCCCGCGCCGGGCTGGTGGCTGCCACCGAAGGCGTGCGCGGTGGTTTCCGCCTGGCGCGGCCGTCGGACGAAATCAGCGTGTTGGACATCGTCAATGCCATTGACGGACCCAAGGCTATTTTCGACTGCCGCGAGATTCGTGAGCGTTGCACGCTGTTCGAAGGTTCGCCTCCCGGTTGGGCGACTGAAGGCACCTGCGCGATCCATGCGGTGATGCTGGGGGCGCAGAAGCGCATGGAAGAGGCGCTGGCGCAGCAGACCATCCTCGACCTGGCGCGACGTTTCGGGCGCAAGGCGCCTGCGGCGTTTGGGCAGCAGGTCAATGAGTGGATGGGCGAACGGCGCGAGCGCAAGGGCGGGGGGGATATCCCGGTCGGTCAGCTGTAAGGAGCGCTCAGATTCAGTACGAACTGTCTGCAAACTGGCTTCTCACCGATGCACAACCTCTGAATTGAGTTGCGAATCGGTGGGAGGCCTGTTCGGCGCGGTTGGGGCCTGATGCAGCCTTTACTCTTTTGGAGTAAAAACTCGGCGACTTCGCAGTTCTGATCGGGTATTTCTGTCAAATTTTATTGGCAGGTAACGTCATGCCGAGGTTCATTTTTAATTCTGATGCACGGCAGGCGACTTTCATGGTAGGCACGAGCCTCTATGAAGCGCCTGGCCGAGGATGCTGACAACTGGCAAAAATGCTAGTTCTAATGCCGCGGTTCCGGCCTGATCACCTACAAGCCGATCGCTACAAAGACCGACAACTACCTACCTACCTGGGCTTGCCTGCGATGTTCCGAGAAACGGTCAGCGGTTCTCATGCTGGCGCCGATACGCCCCCGGCTGCACCCCCACCGCCTTGGCAAACGCCCGGGTAAACGCCGCCACCGACTGATACCCCACCTGCGCTCCTACCTGCTCAACGGTGTTCCCTGCCTGCAGCAGCTGGCACGCATGGCGCATGCGCAGGGCCAGCAGCACCTGCCCCGGTGACTGCCCGGCCAGTTCGTTGAAACGCTTGAAAAACGCCGAGCGCGACAACCCCGTGCACGCCGCCATGCTTTCCAGCGTCCACGCCTGCCCAGGCTGTTCGATCAGTTGCGCCAGCAACGCGGCAAACGCCGGCTGCCGAGCCAGGGCCACAAGCCCGCCGAGGGGCTGCCCGGCATGCACTTGCTGGCGCAAAACGTACAGGAACAACAAGTGCGTCAGCCGCTCAAGCAGGGTCTGCGATGGGGCTGGCAGGCGCTCGCATTCTTCCAGGATCAGCCCGAAAAGCGCTCGCGCCGCATGCCCGGCAGGCTCGTCGGCGCGCAACAGAATCCAGTCGGCCAGGCCCTCGACGATCAGTGACGACAGCCCCGGGCGGAAGTGAAAGAACCCGCACACCAAGCCCACGCCATCCCCGGCATGGGCATCCAGCGCCTGCATGGCCTGGCGCGGCTGGGTACAGGCGCTTGCCGGGTCGTGGTCGCTGGACAACCGATACGCCAGGTCGCGCAGCAGGAACACCGCATCGCCGGCCTCCAGCCGCAGCGCCTCGGCTTGGCCGTCGATGTGCAGCCAGCAATATCCTTGCACCACCAAGTGGAAGCTGGCGCGGCCCATGCCCTGGGTGCTGGCGTGCCAGCCACCGCAATAGCGGCCGACATGAAACAGGCTGGCATCGAGCTCCAGGCCTTCTAATAACCAATCGACAAGGTGGCTGGACGAAATCATCTAATGCAAAGACTCAGGAGCAAGGAAAGGCGACTGATGAATATGGAGGCGAATTCTTATAACCAACAGACTGTAAGGACACCCACCACAGGAGACCACTCCATGTCCTCGCGCATTACTTTACACACTCTGCAGAGCGCCCCGGAAGCGGCCCGTCCATTCCTCGAGAACGCCCAGAAGAATTCCGGCTTCATCCCCAACCTGCTGGGCGTGCTGGCCAACGCCCCGGCCGCCCTGGAAACGTACGTGACCGTGTCGGCGCTCAATGGCAAGTCCGAGCTGACCCTGGCCGAGCGAGAGGTGGTGCAGCTGATTGCCGCTACCCAGCATGGCTGTGACTTCTGCGTCGCCGGCCACACTGCGGTGGCCTTGAACAAGGCCAAGCTGCCCCAGGACGTGGTCGATGCGCTGCGCGCCCGTGGCGAACTGCCCGATGCACGCTACGAAACCCTGGCCGCGTTTGCCCGTGAAGTGATCGCCACCCATGGCAACGTCAGCGAGCCCACCTACCAGGCATTTCGCGATGCCGGCTTCAGCGAAGGCAACGCCCTGGAGGTGATTCTTGGCGTGAGCCTCGCAACCTTGTGCAACTTTGCTAATGTCTTCGCCCAGACACCGCTCAACGACGAACTCAGCAAGTACCGCTGGCAGCCGTCTGCGTAAGCCAAGTGTGGTGCCGACCACGCCGGCGTTTTCAAAGGAGTAGAGACATGCTTGATCCCGCATTTCGGCAATGGCTGGATGCCAACGCCGAGGCAATCGACCAAGGCGTGTGCGACCCGCACCTGGTCCTGGCGCACATCGCCGAAGCGCAAGTGCTGCGCGTCGGCGTCGATCCGGCCCAGGGCGGCACGGGCGGGCAGGTGAGCGACGCGGTCGAAGCGATCGCGGCCATTGCCAGCCGTTCATTGGCGGCGGCGTTCGTCTGCTGGGGCCAGCGCGCCTTCATCGAATACCTGCTGCAAAGCCCCAACCAGCTGCTGCGCGAGCGCCTGTTGCCGCGCCTGTTGACGGGCGAGCTGGCCGGTGCAACCGGGCTGTCCAATGCCATGAAGTTTCTCTCCGGCATCGAGAGCCTGCAGGTGCGAGGCCGCCAGAGCCGCGACGGGTGGCAGCTTGAAGGCCGGCTGCATTGGGTGACCAACCTGCGCAAGAGCGGTTTTGTGGTGGCGGCAGCCATCGAGGGGGATGCCGAAGGGGCACCGTTCGTGGTGGCCATTCCATCCGAGGCGCAAGGGTTGGAGCGCTCGGACGACCTGCAACTGATGGGGCTGCAATCGAGCAATACCGCCGCACTGGCGTTCCACCAGGTCGAGCTGGGCCGCGAGTGGCTGCTGCACGAGAATGCCCGCGCGTTCCTGCCCAAGGTGCGCCCGGCCTTCCTGGCACTGCAATGCGGCATGGCCATCGGCCTGGCCCGGCGGGCACTGGATGAGGTGGCGGCACACCTGCAAGGCCGTGGCTCGTTCCTCGACGAGGCCGGCCAGGTGCTGAAGGCGCGCCTGGAAAACACCGTAAGCGAACTCAAGCAGGGCCTGCTCGACGAGCGTTTCCTGCAGCAGCCGGCGGCGCTGTTCAAACTGCGCATCACCCTCGCCGAATGCGCTGCCGACGCGGTGCAGTTGGAGCTGCAGGCCAGTGGCGGCAAGGCCTACCTCAGTGAGTATGGCGAAGGCTTCGCCCGCCGTTGGCGCGAGTCGGCGTTCGTGCCGATCGTGACGCCGAGCCTGGTGCAACTGCGCGCCGAACTGCAACGCCAGGCGGGCGCCGCATGAGCGAGGTACTGCTCGACGCCCGTGCCATCAGCCTGGGCTACCCCCGCGAGGGGGGCTGGCAAGAGGTGCTGGCACAGTTCGACCTGCAGCTGGCGCCGGGCGAGGTGGTGAGCATCCTGGGCCCCAGTGGTGTCGGCAAGTCCAGCCTGTTGCGGGTGCTGGCCGGCCTTCAGGCACCGCGTGGCGGTAGCGTGACGCTGCGCGGCGAGCCGCTGCAAGGGCCGCATCCGCGCCTAGCGGTGGCCTTCCAGGACCCCAGCCTGCTGCCCTGGTTGAGCCTTGAGAAGAACGTCGCCTTCGGCCTGGACTTTGCCCGCCAGCCTAAATTGGCGGCCAGCGAGCGGCGTGCGCGCATCGACCATGCGATTGCCGCCGTGGGCCTGGCCCATGCGCGCAACCAGTACCCGGCGCAGTTGTCCGGTGGCATGGCCCAACGCACGGCGCTGGCCCGCTGTCTGGCGCGTCAACCTGAAGTGCTGTTGCTTGACGAGCCGTTCGGCGCCCTCGACGAAGTGACCCGCGCCGACATGCAGCAACTGCTGCTGCAACTGATCGCCACCCACAATACTGCGGCGGTGCTGATCACCCACGATATCGACGAAGCCCTGCTGCTGTCCGACCGGGTCCTGCTACTGGGCAACCACCCAGCGCATATCCTCGGCCAGTGGTGTATCGACCTGCCGCAGCCGCGCACGCACCGGGTCGAGGAACTGGGCGCCCTGCGCATCGAGATCGTCAAAACCCTTCGGCGGGCAAGCCGCACAGTCGAACCTTCCCCAACCCCCTTGCCCTCGGAGGCTGTCCATGTGCATGGATGACTGCTGTTCTGCTTCGTCGCGTCGCGACTTCCTCAAGCTTGGCGCCATGCTCACTGCCGCCGGTGCCTTGCCGTTGCTGTCGAGCTTGCAAGCCCGCGCTGCCGCCGAACCGGACGCGCCGGTGCGCATCGGCTACTTGCCGATCACCGACGCTACGCCGTTGCTGGTGGCGCACAACAATGGCCTGTTCGAGGCCGAAGGCATCAAGGCCGAGCGCCCGGTGCTGCTGCGCAGTTGGGCGCAGGTGATCGAGGCGTTCATCTCCGGCCAGGTCAACGTGATCCACCTGTTGTCGCCAATGACCGTATGGGCGCGGTACGCCAGCAAGGTGCCGGCCAAGGTCGTGGCCTGGAACCATGTCGGCGGGTCGGGCCTGACCGTGGCGCCCGACATCACCGACATGAAGCAACTGGGCGGCAAGACCGTGGCCATCCCGTTCTGGTACTCGATCCATAACGTCGTGCTGCAGCAGATGCTCAACGACAACGGCCTGACCCCGGTGTCCAAACCGGTCAACACGCAGCTTGCGGCCAACGAAGTCAACCTGCTGGTGCTGCCGCCGTCCGACATGCCCCCGGCACTGGCCAGCAAGCGTATCGCTGGTTATATCGTCGCCGAACCGTTCAACGCCCTGGCCGAAAACCTCAAGGTTGGCCGTGTGCAGCGGTTTACCGGCGATGTCTGGCGCAACCACGCCTGCTGCGTGGTGTTCATGCACGAGCACGACCTCAACAACCGCCCGGAGTGGTCGCAGAAGGTAGTCAACGCCATCGTCAAGGCCCAGCAATGGACCCGCGAGCACCGCGCCGAAGCCGCCGCATTGTTGTCCAAGGCCGGCCCCAACAAGTACACCCCGCACGAACCTGCGGTGCTGAGCAAAGTCCTGGCCCCAGCCGCCGAGGATCGCGCAGCCTATATCGCCAGTGGTGCGATCCAGCACCAGCAGTGGGACGAGCGGCGTATCGACTTCCAGCCTTACCCGTTCCCCAGCTACACCGAGGAGCTGGTCAAGCGCCTGCAGCGCACGTTGATCGAAGGTGACAGTGGTTTTCTCGCAGGCCTGGACCCGGCGCAAACCGCCCGCGACCTGGTCGATGACCGCTTCGTGCGCAACGCCATCGCCGCCGTTGGCGGGCCATCGGTGTTCGGCATTGCCGACAGCTTCGAGCGTAGCGAGGAGTTCGCGGTCTGATGGGCAAGCATGTGGTTCATACCGGCCTGGGCTTGGCCGGGCTGTTGCTGTTGCTGCTGGTGTGGTGGGCAGGTGTGGCGCTGTTTGGCGAGGCCGACGGCCTGTCGGCGCGCTTCGCGCCCGAGGCCACCCTGGCCAGCCTGGTCGAGCTGCTGGGGCAGGGCGAGGTCTACGGCCACGTCTGGGTCAGCCTCAAACGTATTTTGATCGGGCTGCTGTTGGCGCTGTTGATCGGCGTACCCCTCGGTTTGCTGGTGGGCAGCTACCGGCACCTGGAGGCGGCGACCACGCCGGCCTTCCAGTTTCTGCGGATGATTTCGCCGCTGTCGTGGATGCCGGTGGTGGTGATGCTGATGGGGGTGGGCGACCAGCCGATCTATTTCCTGCTGGCCTTCGCCGCGCTGTGGCCGATTCTGCTCAACACCGCTGCGGGCGTGCGCCAGCTCGACCCGCGCTGGTTGCAACTGAGCCGCAGCTTGAGTGCCACGCGCTGGGAGACGTTGTGCAAGGTGATCGTGCCGGGGGTGATCGGCCATGTGCTGACCGGTGTGCGTCTGGCCATCGGCATCCTGTGGATCGTGCTGGTGCCGTGCGAGATGCTGGGGGTCAGTGCGGGGTTGGGGTATTTCATTCTCGACACCCGCGACCGGCTGGCGTATTCGGAGCTGATGGCGATGGTGCTGCTGATCGGCGTGCTGGGGTTCATGCTCGATGCCCTGGCGCGTGGCTTGCATCGGCGCTGGGTGCATGGCTGAAAACAGTAGGGGCCGCTGTGCGGCCCCCGTATCAATGCACGGTCTTGCGCTGCCTTACACAGGCCTGCGCCTGAACAGCCAGCTCGTCCAGCCGCTCGTCGCGCATCTGCTCGGCCTCGATCATCGCATCCTCGCCCTGCTGGTTGAGCAGGTAGGTATGGATCTGGTGCACCTCGGTGGTCTGGTAGATCGGCCCGATATCCAGCCGGCCAATCAACGCCCCGCTGGCTTGCCCGGTGCTGCTCATCAGCACCTGCGGCCCGTTGGCCGCCACCACCTGCATGCCCATCGCTTCGAACCAGGGTACCTGGCCGGCGAAGGTGTTCAGTTCGACGCAGGTGTGGCGCGCCTGCAGGTCAGCCAGCAGGGCGCGGGCGATACCTTGGCGGCGATGGCTGGTGCGCACGGCGAGAAACGCCAGCGCGCAGGTGGCCGGGTCGTCATCCGCCGGCAACGCCAGGGCGAAGCCGAGCAACTGGTCCGGGGCGTCGGCATCCAGCGCCAAGGTCAGCGTTACCGACAGGCCACCGGTACCGTCCATGGCCTGCAGGTACTGGTGCACCTCCATCCCGACACCGTACTGGTACAGCGGATACAGCGGGTTGTCGGCAAGAATGGCAACGCTGCTCAATTCGCCGACGTGGTTGATCACCAGCTCACGGATCTGGTTCTGGAAAGACTCGGGCGGCACGCTGTCGAGGCGGCTCAGGATGAACATCGGGGGGCGGGCTCCGGCGGGTAGGAATACAACCCGCGCCTTGCTGACGCGGGTAGTACAGTCTAACCGGTTTTGCCGAATCAGCCTTGCGCGTGTAGCGCCGCGAGCATCAGCTCGAGGTTTTGCACCGCCGCCCCGGAGGCGCCCTTGCCAAGGTTGTCGAACACCGCAGTCAGCAATACCTGGCCATGCTCCGGGTTGGCGTACAGCGCCAGGCGCAGGTCATTGCTGTCGTTCAGCGCTTCGGGGTCGAGCGCCGCCGCCGGGCCTTGCTGATGCAGGGGCATCAGTTGCACGTGGCGAGCCCCTTCATAGTGCTGTTGCAGGCAGGCATGCAGCTGTTCGGCGCTGACCTGGCCGGGCAGCAGGCGCAGTTGCAACGGGATGCTGAGGACGATGCCCTGGCGATAGGCGCCGTAGCCGGGCATGAACACTGGCCGCGCCGACAGCCCGGCGTGCTGCTGGATCTCCGGCACATGCTTGTGCGCCAGCTCCAGGCCATACATTTGCAAGGTCGGGGTTTTCTCGGTACTTGGCTGCTCATGGCGCTCGACCGCCGCGCGGCCGCCACCGGAGTAGCCCGAGATGGCATGAATGCTCAGTGGGTAGTCGGCTGGCAACAGCCCGGCGCTGATCAGCGGGCGCAGCAAGGCGATTGCACCTGTGGGGTAGCAGCCAGGGTTGCTGACACGCTTGCTGTGGGCGATACGCTCGGCTTGCTGTTCATCCAGCTCCGGCAGGCCATAGACCCAACCTGGGCTTGTGCGGTGGGCGGAACTGGCGTCGATAACCCGTACTTGCGGGTTATGGATCGCCGCCACGGCTTCGCGCGCTGCGTCATCGGGCAGGCAGAGTACGGCGATGTCGGCGCTATTGATCGCTTCGGCGCGGCGTTGTGGGTGCTTGCGCTCGGGTTCGGGCAGGGTCAGCAGGCGCAAGTCGCTGCGCCCGTGCAGGCGCGCGTGAATCTGCAGGCCAGTGGTGCCTTGGTCACCGTCGATGAAGACAACAGGGGTGTGCATGGTCGGGGTCCGGTCGGGGGAGAGATGGCCTATGCTCGCCTGCGGCTGGACTAAAGGAAATTTGAATATCATGATGCTGACGTTCATTTTTACTGAAGCATGCCATGCGCGAAATCAGCCTTGACCGCCTCCGCACCCTGGTCGAAATCTCCGACCTGGGTTCTTTTGCCGAGGCCGCACGCCGGCTCAACCTGGCCCCGCCCACCATCAGCCTGCACGTGGCCGAGCTGGAGGCGCGGGTGGGCGCCCCCTTGCTCACCCGTAACCGTGGCCAGGTGCGCCCTACGGCCATTGGTGAGACGTTACTGGCCCGCGCCCGACGCCTGCTGGCCGACGCCGACCTGGCCCTGGAAGAGGTTCGCCGTCAGGTCGAAGGCCTGACCGGCCGGGTACGGTTGGGCGCCTCGACCGGCGCCATCGCCCACCTGTTGCCCAAGGCGCTGGAACACTTGCGTGTGGCTCACCCGGGGATCGACGTGCAGGTCCAGGTGCTGACCTCCCAGGCGTCACTGGCGCGGCTGCGCGAGGGGGCCTTGGACATTGGCCTGGTGGCCTTGCCGCAAGTTGCGGGCAAGGGGCTAAAGGTCACACCTTGGCGGCGCGACCCGATCCTGGCCTACGTGCCGGCCGACTGGCAGCCGCCGGCCAAGGTAACGCCGGCATGGTTGGCGCAGCGGGCGTTGATTCTGAATGACAGCAGCACGCAGTTGTCGCGGGTGACGGGGGAGTGGTTCGCGGCGGCGGGGTTGTTCCCCGCACCGCGCATCGAGCTGAACTACAACGATGCGATCAAGAGCCTGGTGGGGGCGGGGTACGGTGCGACGTTGCTGCCGCAGGAGGGCGACGCGGCGGAGCTGGACCGGCGTATTGCCCGCCGGCCGTTGCGTCCGGGGTTGTGGCGGCAGTTGGGGATTGCCTGCCGAGAGGGGCAGGTCGAGCGGGCCACGGGGTATGTGCTGGAGGCGCTGGAGCGGTTGTTGTAGGGCACCTGCTGGCGCTGGGAAAGCATTAGGGCTGGCGGGTGCATGCCATGATGCTTTCAGCGCCTGTGAGATCGAGCGCCGCCCGCGCGGCGCATCGCGAGCGAAGCTCGCTCCTACATCTGTTTCGGGCCAGTGAGTCCTTTTATATAGGCGCGCGACCCCTTGTTTGTACGACGCGATGTCGAGCCGGGCGCCAAGGGGCCGCGCGCAAATACTTCAGGAATAATTGGCCCGAAACAGATGTAGGAGCGAGCTTCGCTCGCGATGCGCCGCGCGGGCGGCGCTCGATCTCACAGGCGCCGCCCCCCCAAGACATGCACCTTGAGCTCCACTGTCGCCCTCACCTCAGAACCAGCGGTCGTTCTTCTTCCGCCCGCGGGTCAGCGCCGGCATGATCAACCCCACCAACAAACCCGCGCCGGCAATGCTGCCGCCATACACCATATAGCGCATCATCACCTGCTTGTTCTCGTCCCCCAGGCGCGCCTGGGTGTCGCGCAGGGTCGACTGGCTCTGGTCCAGCTGCTCGTTCAGCGCCTGGTTGCGCGCCTCCAGCTCATCGATCAATTGCTTGCGCGAATCCAGCGTTTCCTGCATGCCCTGCACGCGGTTCTTCCAGCTGTCATCGATACTCTTGAGCTGCCCGGACAGGTCCGCCACCTGGGCATCGAGCTGCGGTAGCCGCTCGCCCTGGCCAGGCACGTCCTGCAGGTCGCTGCTGAGGATCCACACCAGGTCACCATTCTGCCCGCGTACCTGGCTGTAGCTGCCCTGGCTGCCGACCAGGGTCAGCTTTTGACCAGATTTGAGCGTGCCGACGATGCGGTGGCCATCGGTCGGCCCACTGCGCACATAGGTACTCAGGCTGTCACTGACCCAGCGCGCATCACTGGCAGGCGTTTCGGCATGCACCGGGGCGGCTAGGGCCACCAGGGCTGCGATCAAGCCGCCGCGCAGGGCTGGGAGGGCGGAAAATGTTGGACGGGAGTCGGGCATGTTGAGTCTTCGCTGAAACAGGACAAAAGTAGGCCCGATGACTGGGCCGATGAACCGGTCGGTGAGTTGACCGTCAGCGAAAGACCGTTTTTATGTAAGCAGGTTCACTACCTGATGTCGGAAATGTCTGCAGAATGTTGCAAAAGCCGAGGTGCACGGCCTGTCACGATGGTGGTTGAAACACCGCAACAGGCGCGTGGCGATCAGCTCTCTGGCTGCGGCACGATGGCCAGTGCATCAGGCTCTGGCCCGGTTTGCCAGCGTGCCTTCTCGCGCCAGTCAGCGGTATCGATGACGGCTACCTGGTCACCGCCACTGATGGCCACGTAGACCCGTTTGCCATCCGGCGAGACCACCGCACCGATCGGCAGGGCTTCGGCACCCAGCAGTGTCTCGCGGTATTCGGCACCTTCCTGAGCCAGGCTGATGCGCTTGATCTCGCGCTTGGCCGCGACATCGAACACGGCCAGCTCCGCCGACTTGGCGCAGGTGACCAGGGCATGCTTGCCGTCCGGGGTCATTACGACGCGTATCGGAAACAGGCCGGTACGGAGGCGGTCGGTGACCTCCAGGCGTTCGGCATCGACGATCACCACTTCATTGCCTTCGCGATTGCTGACCCACACCTGTGCGCCCGTCTGGGTCACCGCAACGCCCTCACTGCCGTTGCCGGTGGGGATGTCGGCGATCTTCTTCTTGTGCAGCAAGTCGATGACCGACAACGTGCCGGAGTCTACATGGGTTACGTAGGCGCGGTCCGCACCGGGCGACAGGGCGACCATGTGCGGCTTGCCGCCGCCGACGTCGATGCGGTCGAGGACCTGGCCCTGGGCCAGGTCGACGATCAGCAGGCGCTCGCTGTCCTCGGTGGTGACCACCACCCGCTGGCTGTCCGGCAGGAAGCGGATGCCGTGGGGGCGCGAGTCCTTGCCCAGGTCGATGGTGCGCACCACGCTGCGTGACGGCCAGTCGATCACGCTCAGGCTGTTGTTGGCGGTGCCGTGGGCGCCATAGTTGCCCACCACGGCCAAGCGGCCATTGCTGGCAACTACCACCTCGTGCGGGCCGGTGCCCACGGGCAGGCGGACCAGTTCCTTGCCGTTGCTGATGTCCAGTGCCGAGACACTGGCATCGGCCTTGTTGCCCACCAGCAGCACATCCTGCGCCTGAACCAGCGGCGCGCAGGCCAGTAGTGCGCCAGCCAAGGCCAGGTTACGGATGCGGAGGGCGATCGGGTTGTAAGGGTAGGGCATGTCCAGTCTCCTTTGGATTACAGTCCATGTTGCATGCTCACAGGGTGTGACCGGGGCAGGGTGGCAAGGGTTTCGTTTTTTTGCCGCGCCACGCTCACGATCTAGACTGAAGGGTTCACACCTGTTCATGGAGCTACACCATGACTGCCAAGAATACGGTTTGCCTCTGGTACAACAATGATGCCGAGGAGGCGGCGAACTTCTACGCCGCAACCTTCCCCGACAGCCGCGTGGTGGCGGTTCACCAGGCCCCCAGTGATTACCCGTCGGGCAAGGCGGGTGATGTGATCACCGTCGAATTCACCGTGATGGGCGTGCCCTGCGTAGGGCTTAACGGCGGCACGGCGTTCAAGCACAGCGAAGCGTTCTCGTTTCAGGTCAGCACCGAAGACCAGGCCGAGACTGACCGCCTGTGGAACGCCATCGTCAGCAATGGCGGCGAAGAGAGCGTCTGCGGCTGGTGCAAGGACCGATGGGGGGTCTCGTGGCAGATCTGCCCGCGCATCCTGATCGAGGCCATCGGTAACCCTGACCGGGCGGCGGCCAAGCGGGCCTTCGAGGCCATGATGGAAATGGGCAAGATCGATGTCGCCGGGATCGAGGCGGCATTGAAGGGCTGACGGCGAGCAACCCAGGGGCCGACTGACGGCCCCCAGCTCGCGGCTTAGTCGTTCAACTCCACGTCGGCCTGGGGTTGTGTCTGCTTGGTCGCAGACTTCTTCTCCTGCACCACGATGTAGAACTCCTCGCCATGTTTCACCGCGCCATACAGCACGGCCTTTTCGATCAGCTCGGTACCCCGCAGATGCCGCAGCATCATCGGGTCCTTGCGCAGGTCGCGGTACAGCGCCAGGCACAACAGCACCATCACCACGACAAACGGCAGCGCCACCACGATCGTCAGGTTCTGCAACCCCGTCAGTGCCTCGCCGGGGTTGCTGGGGTCGCCGATCGCCAACATGACCGCCGCCACCGTGCCGGTCAGCGCCCCCCAGAAGATCACGGTGCGCCGCGACGGTGCGGGGGTGCCGTGTTCCGACAGGGTGCCCATGACCAGTGAGGCGGCATCGGCGCCGGAGACGAAGAAGATGCCCACCAGGATCATCACCAGCACCGAGGTCAACGAGGCCAGCGGGTAGCTGTCCAGCAACTGATAGAGCGCGTGGTTGCTGTTGACGGCGCCATTGACCAGCGCGAAGCTACCCTCGCGCAGGGCGTCGATCGCCGCACCGCCGAAAATGGTGAACCACACCAGGCTGACCAGGCTCGGTACCAACAGCACCCCGGTGACGAACTGGCGAATGGTGCGGCCGCGGCTGATGCGGGCGATGAACATGCCGACGAAAGGCGTCCAGGATATCCACCAGGCCCAATAGAACACGGTCCAGCCGGCCAGCCAGCTGTCCATCTGCTCACCGCCGCTGGCGTTGGTGCGTGCCATCATTTCTGGCAGCAGCTTGATGTAGATGCCGATCGATGTGGGCAGCAGGTTGAGCATCAACAGCGTCGGGCCGACCAGAAAGACGAAGGCCGCCAGCACCAGTGCCAGCACCATGTTGGTGTTGGACAGCCACTGGATACCCTTGCCGATGCCGGACACTGCGGAGGTGACGAAGGCAATGGTCAGCAAGGTGATGATCGAGATGTAGAACAGCTTGCCGGGGCTCTCGATCCAGCCGTTGTATTCCAGGCCGCCGGCGATCTGCAGGGCGCCCAGGCCGAGCGAGGCGGCAGAGCCGAACAGCGTGGCGAAAATCGCCATCATGTCGATCACGCGGCCAACGGGGCCGTTGGCGTGCTTGCCGATCAGCGGCCGAAAGGCCGTGGAAATCAATTGCGAACGGCCGCGGCGGAACGTGCCGTAAGCGATCACCAGGCCGACGATGGCGTACATGGCCCAGGGGTGCAGGGTCCAGTGGAACAGCGTGGTGGCCATGGCCACCTGCATCGCCTCGCTCGATTGCCCGGTCGTCGTTCCAGGAGGGGGCGTCACATAGTGCGACAGGGGCTCGGCAACGCCGAAGAACATCAGGCCGATGCCCATGCCGGCGCTGAACATCATGGCCACCCAGGAAACGGTGCGGAACTCTGGCGCTTCGCCATCACGCCCCAGCGGGATCCTGCCATAGCGGCTGGCGGCCAGCCACAGCACGAAGATGACGAACACGGTCGAGGTGAGCACGAAGAACCAGCCAAAGTTGAGAATGACCCAGGACTGTGCCGACGACGCGCTGGCGGCAAGGCTGGCCTGGCTGACGAAGCCCCAGATGACGAAGGCAATGGCCAGAATGCTGGTGATGCCGAAGACGATCCAGTCGATCTTGCCCTCCAAGTGCCTGTCCTGGCGTGCCTCGGCGGTTTTCGAGGGGTCCGTAACGCCAAGGTCGAGCGTTTCGGTGATGTGTTCCTTTGCCATGAATAGTGATGCCCCTTTGTGGCTTACCTGCGTATGCAGGCTTGTTGTTGTGGGCTGCCGGGGTCGGTGACGGTCTCGGCGGGAAGTGCAGCTGGCCGGATTATCCTGCTTGGCAAACAGCGGCTCCTGTCCCGATAACGCCCTGGGGCGTCCACTGAACGACCTGTTTAATACTTTTAGTTCCGGGGGCGATGGCCCTTTCTGCGCCGCGTTCTGGTACCCTGATGGGCATTAACCTGGCCTGCATTCCCGAGCACCGTAGAAGCGGCGTTGCCTGCGGGCCTGGCCTTACCAGGAAACGGAGATTCGTCAATGGCCACTGACCGTGTGAGCCTGATTCATTTCGATAAATTGAGCATGAGCCCGGCTGCTGCCGATCGGTTCCAGACAGCCCTCGACGCGCTGGAAGCGCTCAAGCTGCAGGACCGTTACGTGTACCTCGTTGCTCCTTATCTGGGTGATATCGCCGACGCCTCCGACCGTGAGCAACTGGCCACGGCCATGGAGCAGGGCATCCGCGTCGTGCATGACCTGCTGGCCGCCAAGTCGATCACCAAAGCGAAGTCCGACGAGCTGTGCAACGTGTTTGAAAATGCCGCCGAGCGTGTGCGCGCTGAAATGCCGGCCTGAAGGGTGCAATGGCCAAGGACATAGACAACCCCTGCGTTTCGCTATGCCAGCTCAACAGCGAGCTGTGCGTAAGCTGTGGCCGCAGCCGTGAAGAAATCCGCAAGTGGCGTGGCATGAAGCGCCCGGAGAAGATGGCCACCGTGCAGCGGGCGGCCACGCGGATGAAGGCCATCGTCAAGAAGAGCGCGAAGCGGCAGAATGCCGACTGACCTTCGCATGCTGTTATAACCCGCGTTCCCTGAACCTTTATCGAGCCTGGAAAATGGATTCTCACTCGCTTCTTGCCTTTACCCTGGTTGCCGCGATCGCCATCGCCAGCCCTGGTCCTGCGACCCTGATGGCGATCAACAACAGCCTGGCCCATGGGCAACGCAGCGCGGTCTGGTCTTCACTGGGCAATGGCTCGGGCCTGTTCTGCCTGTCGGCAGCGGCCATGCTCGGGCTGGGGGCGTTGCTGGCAAGCTCCGAAGTGCTGTTCAACGCCGTCAAGATCATCGGCGCGGGTTACCTGTTCTACCTCGGCGCACGGCAGTTGTTGAAGAAGAGCCCGATGTTGGAGGAGGGCGCAACCGCCGGGGTGGCCAAGGAGCGGCCGACACCGCTCAAGCTGTACAAGTCGGCATTCCTGACGGCAGTGACCAACCCCAAGGCGACCATGTTCTTCACGGCGCTGTTCCCGCAGTTCATCGACCAGGGCGCCGCGTTGCTGCCGCAGTTCCTGATCCTTACCGGAATCTTCGTCGCCTTGTCGCTCGTTTCACTGACCCTGTACGCCGCGCTGGCCTCGCGGGCCAAGGGCGTGTTGACCCGGCCGGCGCTTTCGCGCTGGGTGAGCCGGGTCGTGGGCACGACCTTCATCGGCTTTGGTGCGGCGATTCTCACAATCCGTCGACAGTCGGCGTAGGTTTTTGCGGGCCGCCTGACGACGCGCAGCGGCCCTGGCAACTCCCCGGTCGATGAAAACCCTGGCGGCTGGCTGCCGATGGGCCAGACTGTCTACACCACGCGAAGCCAGATGCCCCATGTGCCGAGGGTTGTAGATGATCGAGCGTTGCTTTCGCCACGCCTTGCTGTCGTTGCTGTGCGCGCTGCTGCTGCCTGCGGTTGCAGGCGCGCAGGAGGCCTGCCAGCGCCTGACGGCCACCGGTAACCCCGAATACCCTCCTTATTTGTGGCGCGACCCGCATAACCCTCAGCAATTGATCGGGGCCAATGCCGACCTGCTCAAGTACCTGGGCAAGCAACTTGGGCTGGAGGTCGAAGTGGTCTACGGGGGGCCTTGGTCCCGTGCCCAGGAGCAAGTGCGCACAGGCCGTATCGACCTGCTCGCCGGGTATTTTCTGACCCAGGCACGGCAGCAACTGATGGACTTCATAAGCCCGGCCTTTCTGCACACGCCCAGCGTGGTCTGGGTACGCCAGCAAGGAGCCTTTGCCTACCATCAATGGGCTGACCTGCAAGGCCGTAAAGGCGGGATCCTGGTCAATAACAGCCATGGCCAGCAGTTCGATGACTATGCCACGGCCAACCTCACGCTCGAAGCGGTGCCCAGTGCCAAGCAGGCCTTCGAGAAGCTGCTGCTCAAGCGCAGCGACTACGTGGTGTTCGAGCACTATCCAGGCATGGCGTTGGCGCAGACGCTGGGCATGCAAGACAGCCTGCAGGTGCTAGACCCGCCGGTGTCCAGCGAAGGCTTGTACCTGGCGCTGTCGCATCAATCACCGTGCAACCAGCCGCAGTTGCGCGAAGACCTGGCACGGGAGATGAAAGCGATCGTTTCCGGCGCATTGCCAGAACAGTTGTTGCGCCAGAACCTGGAGCGCTGGCATCAACAGCACACAGCAGCCATTGTTCAATGACCCATCGGTAAACCGAGGGCCTGAGGGACATCCACGTCCAGCACCACCCCGGCATCGTCAACGGCGACCGTGATACAGGCGTGCGGGTTGTCCAGCATGACCTGCCGGCCGCCCTGATCACCTTGCAGTTGCGCCAGCGCCGGCCAGAACGCACGGCCGAAAATCACCGGATGCCCGCGCTGCCCCTGGTACTGCGGCAACACGATGTGTGCTGCACTGGCTTGCCGGCAGAGGGCTTGCAGGCTGCCGGGTGCGATCCATGGCATATCTGCCAACAGCACCGCCACCGCCTGGGCCTGTGTCTGCAGCAGCGCCGTAACCCCGGCCGCGAGGCTGGCGCCCATGCCAAGCGCTGCCTGCTCGGCCCGCACGATATGGGCTCGCGGGTCGATACCCAGGTGCTGCGCATCGTCACCCGGCCGTAGCACGACGTGCACTTCTGCGAAATGATCGAATGCGTGCGCCAACGCCGTGGCCAGCAGGGTGTGCCCGGAGGGCAGCCGTGCCAGGCGTTTGTCGCTGCCAAAGCGCTGCGCACGCCCGGCCGCCAGCACCAGCGCGGCGCAGATCACAGGTTGTGCTGGCACGCCTCGGCCTCCCGGGCAAGCTTGGCCTTGGTCACGTTGACTGCGCCAGGCAGGCACACGTCGTTCTTGGCCGCGAGGATCTCGGCCATGACGCTGACGGCGATTTCGGCCGGGGTCTTGCTGCCGATGTAGATGCCGATAGGGCCGTGCAGGCGCTTGAGGGAGGCTTCAGTCTCGCCAAAGTGTTCGATCAGGCGCTCGCGGCGCAATTGGCTGTTGCGCCTGGACCCGATCGCGCCGATGTAGAACGCCGGGCTGTGCAGCGCCTCGAGCAAGGCCAGGTCGTCAAGTTTGGGGTCGTGGCTGACGGCAACGATGGCGCTGCGCAGGTCGGGGGCGAAGGCACGCACCACGTCGTCCGGCATGCCGGCCAGTTTCGAGACGCCCGCGACGCCCCAGCCGCCCATGTATTCAGGCCGTGGGTCGCACACCGAAACGTTGAAGCCATTGAACAGCGCCATGGTCGCCAGGTACTCGGCCAGCGCGCCGGCGCCGATCAGCAGCACGCGGTAGCCAGGGCCGAGGGTGCTGAGCATGCGCTGGCCATCGAAGCTGAACTGCTCGGGCGTGGTGCTGGGGATGAGCGCGGCTTCGCCGCTGTGCAAGTCCAGTTCGCGGCGCACCAGGC
This sequence comes from Pseudomonas sp. NFX1, assembly GCF_051123555.1. Taxonomy (NCBI): domain Bacteria; kingdom Pseudomonadati; phylum Pseudomonadota; class Gammaproteobacteria; order Pseudomonadales; family Pseudomonadaceae; genus Pseudomonas; species Pseudomonas sp. NFX1. The sequence goes on from NZ_CP169366.1 coordinate 1,108,925, forward strand.
TGCCACTGTCGAGGCAGGCCAGCAGTTGTTCGAGGTGTTCTGCCGAAGGTTCGAACTCGAGGACCAGTTGCAGGGTGCCGCCACAGGGCAAGCCGAACCGGTGAGCGTCCTCGGCGCTGACACCGTAGCGCACCACCTCGGGCAGCCCGGTCTGCATACCTGGGCCACCGTAGGCAGTGGTGTAGCGGTGGATGAGGTCATCCTCGATGCAGCCACCGGACACGCTGCCGACCACGCGACCGTCGCTGCGCAACGCCATCATCGAACCGACCGGGCGAGGGGACGAGCCCCAGGTGCGGGCCACAGTGGCCAGCAAGACGCGCTCGCCGCTGGCAAGCCAGTCGCGAGCGGTGCGCAGGACCAGCAGGTCGATGCTTTCCATCATCTTTCTCCAAAGCGTAATGCTTGTGCCGGCTTCATCGCATGTGCAACACAATCGGGCTGCTGCTGGCCGGGTCTGTGTGCCCGCGCAACGTGCCCACGGCCTGCGCATCCACTGCACCACCGTGATTACCCCAGGCGCCGCGCACGAAGCTCAATACTTCGGCAATTTCCCGGTCGCTCAGCTGTTCACGGAAGGCCGGCATGCGGTAGGCGTCGGGCAGCCCGGCAGCGACGATGCGTTGCGAGCCATTGAGGGTGATGTTGATCGCCGACGCGCTTTCTTTGGCCAAGGCCGAAGTGGCCCCGGCCAACGGCGGCATCCACTCGGCCTGGCCCTTGCCGTCCAGGCCGTGGCACGACGCGCAACGGGTCAGGTAAGTATGCGCCCCAGGGTTATCGAGCTTCGCGGCTACCGATTCGGCCTGGTACTGCCACGGCGTACCGTCACGCTGTGGATCGCCGGGCAGCGATTTCAGATAGCGGCCGATCGCCGCCAGGTCATCGTCACTCATGAATTGCGTGGAGTTGTTGAACGCCTCGGTCATCGAGCCATAGACCACGGCATGCCGGTTGCGCCCGGTCTTGAGGAACTGCACGATCTCGGTTTCGCTCCAGCGGCCAAGGCCGGTGTTGTGGTCGGCGCGCAGGCTTGGTGCGTACCAGCCATCGAGCAGCGCACCGGCCAGGAAGGGTTTGCCACTTTCATCCAGGGCTTTCTCGTTGAAGGCCAGGCCTCGTGGGCTATGGCAGCTGCCACAGTGCCCTGGGCCTTGGACGATGTAGGCGCCGCGGTTCCACAGGGCGTCCTGATCAGGCTTGGCGGCATACGGTGTGTTGGCGGCGAACAGCCCGTTCCACAGCGCAATGGGCCAGCGCATGTTCAGCGGCCAGGGAATGTCACTGGCGAGGTTCGCCTGCTGGGCAGGTTGCACGCCCTTCATGAAGAACGCGTACAGGGCCCGCACATCGTCATCGCTGAGTTTGGCGTAGGAAGGGTACGGCATGGCCGGGTACAGCCGCCGGCCACCGGGGGCCACGCCGTGGCGTACGGCGCGGTCGAAGTCGGCAAGGCTGTAGTGACCAATGCCAGTGTCGCGGTCGGGGGTGACGTTGGTGGCGTGAATCGCCCCCAGTGGCGTGGCCATCTCCAGCCCGCCGGCGAACGGCTTGCCGCCGGGCAGGCTGTGGCAGGCCACGCAGTCGCTCAGCCGGGCCACATATTCGCCGCGGCTGACCAGTGCGGGGTCGAAACGGTCAGCCTGCTCGGCCTCGAAAGGTGACGCGGGGTCACGGGTGACGTACCAGGCCAGCAGGCCTGCCGCGACCAGGCACGGCAGCGCCAGCCAGCCGGCGGTTCTTGCGAATCGGCTGTGGGTCATGGGCGTTCCTTGTGCTGTCAGGTGAAGGTGTAGCGGCTTAGCGGAATGCTGCGGATGCGCTGGCCGGTAAGCCGCGCCACCGCGTTGGCCACCGCTGGCGCAACGGCAGGTAGCGGCGGTTCGCCGATGCCGCCCATCTTCGCGCCGCTTTCGACGATGCGCACATGCACCCGTGCCATGCGCGAGGGCGGCAGGATGGGGTACAGGTCGTAGTTGCGCCCGCGGGGCTGGCCGTCGATGTACACCGCCTCTTCCAGCAACGTCTGCGACAGGCCCAAGGCCACGGCGCCGTTGACCTGGGCCTCGATGATCGCCGGGTTGACGATGCTGCCCGGGTCGATCGCCTGCCAGATGTCGTGGACCTTGACCTGGCCATTCTCGATCGAGACTTCGGCGATCACCGCCGCTTCCGAGCCGAACGGCGAGGCCATCGCCACGCCGCGCGCCCGCTTGCTGCCGTCCTCGGCAGTGAACGGCCCGCGCTTCCAGCCGCCAGACAGTTCTCCTACCGCGTGCAGCAGGTTGGTCAGGCGCTGATTGTCACGCAGCAGGTGCAGGCGCAGCTCATAGGGGTCCTTGCCACCCTTGTCGGCCAGCTCGTCGAGGAACGCTTCGTAGAAGAAGTCGTTCAGCGAATTGCCCACCGAACGCCAGTAGCCGAGCATGACCGGGCCTTTGACGTAGATCTGGGCAATGCGTTTGTTGGCGATGGCGTACGCTTTACCCGACAGCCCCTCCAGGGCGGTGGGGTCTATCTTGTCCCCCTGCTTGCCGGCCAGTGCCTCGGTCGGGCCTTCGGTGGCGCTCACCGCTTCTATGGCCACGGGCAGCCCGTCGGCGTCCAGCGCGGCGCGGAACTTGACCACCGCCAGTGGGCGCAACACGTCGCGCAGAAACTCTTCCTCACGGCTCCAGATCAGCTTGACCGGGCGGCCGACCGCTTTGGCCAGGGCGATGGCCTGAGGGTAAGGGTTTGCCGAGTCGTAGAGAAAGTGCCGGCCAAAAAAGCCGCCGAGCAAGGGCGAGTGCAGGGTGATGCGCGCAGCGTCCAGGCCGGTGCGCTTGGCGATGTCGTCGCGGAACATGTCCGGGGCCTGGTTGGGTAGCCAGACCTCCAGCGAGCCGTCGGGGTTGAAGCGGGCCAGGGCAGAAGGTGGTTCAAGCTGGGCGTGGTTGAGGTACTGGTTGTGGTAGGTGGCCTCGACCTTTGTCTTGGCATTGGCCAGCACACCTGCCACATCGCCTTCGTTTTCTTCGTCGCGGGCCGGGCCTTGCTCGCTGGCCAAGCGCTCCCGGTAGGCGTCGCTGGAAAAGTCCGCTGGCATCGGCCGTAGCGGGGTATCACTGCCGGGCTCTTGCCAGTCCACCTGGATGGCCTCGACCGCGCGTTTGGCATGCCACCAACGCTCGGCGACCACCGCCACCGCGCCCGGCAATTGATGCACGGAGTGCACGCCTTTCATGGCCTTTACCTGCGCTTCGTTGCGCAGGCTGCCCACCGTCATGCCCAGGCGGGGTGCATGCTGCACGGCGGCGTGCAGCATGCCGTCGAGCTTGATGTCGATGGTGTACAAGGCTTTGCCGGTGGATTTGTCATAGGCGTCGACCCGGCGTACCGGCTTGCCGATCCAGCGAAACTGGCTGGGGTCGCGCAGCTGTACGCTGGCCGGGTCTGGCACGGGCAGGTCGAGGGCGCGCTCGGCCAGTTCACCGTAGGGCAGTGAACGGCCAGATGCGGCGTGCACCACCTTGCCAGGCTCGGTGGACAGTTCGCCGAGCGGCACCCCCAGTTGTTCGGCAGCGGCCTGCAGCAACATGGCCCGGGCCAGCGCGCCGAGGCGGCGCATGGTCGGGTAGCTCATGCGCACCGACATGCTGCCGCCGGTGATGCGCATGCCGTTTTCCATCACCACATAGGCCTCGCCGGGCGGCGCGCAGTCGACCAGGAACGTGGCAGGGTCGGCATCCAGCTCTTCGCCAACGATCTGCGCCATGGCGGTGTAGGTGCCCTGGCCGCCTTCCATGAACGGGCAGAGCAGGCGTACGGTGCTGTCGGGCCGGATTTCGAGGAAAGCCGGGACCTGGGTGCCGCGCTCCTGGGCAGCAGCGGTGGCGGCCTGGGCCCTGGCCGAACCCAGCGGCAGGCCAAAGCCGAGCACCAGCGCACCGGCGGCGGCACCGGCCGAAGCCAGCAGGAAGCGGCGACGCGACAGGTTGACCGGCGCCCCCAAGGGCCCAAGCGGGCTATCGACAGGCGTGTTCATCAGGCACCCTCCTGCTGCGTGGCAAGGTCGTGCACGGCCGCATGGATGGCGTTGTAGGTGCCGCAGCGGCACAGGTTGACCATGGCCGCATCGATCTGCGCGTCGCTGGGGTTGGGCGTGTGTTTGAGCAGCGCGGTGGCCGCCATCACCTGGCCCGACTGGCAGTAGCCGCACTGCGCCACCTGGTGTTCGACCCAGGCTGCGACCACACGCTTGCCGACGCTGTCGGCCTCGATCGCCTCGATGGTGGTCACCTCACGCCCGACCACGCCTGCCACCGGGGTCACGCAGGCGCGCACCACGCTGCCGTCCACCAGCACCGAACAGGCGCCGCACTGGGCCAGGCCGCAGCCATACTTGGTGCCGGTCAGCCCGAGGTCGTCACGGATCACCCACAGCAGCGGCGTGTCAGCGTCGGCTTCGACCTCATAGGTCTTCTGGTTGATGCGTAGTTCCATGGTTCACCTGCCCATCATCGGTTTGCTGTCGCGTCATTGTCTTTGAGCGGGGGGTACGTTGCCCCCCAGTGCAGAAACGCTAGCACAGCGCGGCGGCCGGTGAGCGGGCGCTGCTGGGAGGTCAGGAGGATCAGGCAAGCAATCCGGTGAAATGCGCAAGGCCGGCGATGCGCCAGGCAAACAGGACTTCCAGGCGAAAAACCCGGATAATGCCGGCCAATTCGTTTTGCACGCTTAAATCACGGTAATCCCGCATGGAAATCAAGGTCAATTTTCTCGACAATCTCCGCCTCGAAGCCAAGTTCGACGACTTCACGGTGATCGCCGACCAACCGATCCGTTACAAAGGCGACGGTTCGGCCCCAGGGCCGTTCGATTATTTCCTGGCGTCTTCGGCGTTGTGCGCGGCTTACTTCGTGAAGCTGTACTGCCAGACCCGCGATATCCCCACCGAAAACATTCGCCTGTCGCAGAACAACATCGTCGACCCGGAAAACCGCTACAACCAGATCTTCAAGATCCAGGTCGAGTTGCCCGAAGACATCTCCGAGAAGGACCGCCAGGGCATCCTGCGCTCCATCGACCGTTGCACGGTGAAGAAGGTGGTGCAGACCGGGCCTGAATTCGTGATCGAGGTGGTCGACAACCTGGATGCCGATGCCCAAGGGCTGTTGATGCCGGTGTCGGACACCAGCACCTACATCCCGGGCAAGGACCTGCCGCTGGAGCAGACCATCGCCAACATGTCGGCGATCCTGGCCGGGTTGGGGATGAAGATCGAGATCGCCTCGTGGCGCAATATCGTGCCTAACGTGTGGTCGCTGCATGTGCGCGATGCGCAGTCGCCGATGTGCTTCACCAATGGCAAGGGCTCGACCAAGGAGGCCGCGCTGGCCTCGGCGCTGGGTGAGTTCATCGAGCGCTTGAACTGCAACTTCTTCTACAACGACCAGTTCTGGGGCGAAGAGATCGCCAACGCTGCGTTCGTGCACTACCCGAACGAGCAGTGGTTCAAGCCTGGGCCAAAGGATGCGCTGCCCAGCGAGATCCTCGACGCGAACTGCCTGGACATCTACAACCCCGACGGCGAACTGCGCGGCTCGCACCTGTACGATACCAACTCGGGCAATACCGCGCGGGGCATCTGCTCGTTGCCGTTCGTGCGCCAGTCGGACCAAGAGGTGGTGTACTTCCCGTCCAACCTGATCGAGAACCTGTTCCTCAGCAATGGCATGAGCGCTGGCAATACCCTGGCCGAAGCGCAAGTGCAGTGCCTGTCGGAAATCTTCGAGCGGGCGGTGAAGCGCGAAATCCTCGAAGGCGAGCTGTGCCTGCCGGATGTACCGCAGGAGGTGCTGGCCAAGTACCCGGGCATTATTGCTGGTATCCAGGGGCTGGAAGAGCAGGGCTTCCCGGTGCTGGTCAAGGATGCGTCGCTGGGCGGTGAATTCCCGGTGATGTGCGTGACCTTGATGAACCCGCGTACCGGTGGCGTGTTCGCCTCGTTCGGCGCGCACCCGAGCCTTGAAGTGGCGCTGGAGCGCAGCCTTACCGAATTGCTCCAGGGCCGCAGCTTCGAGGGCCTGAACGACCTGCCGCAGCCAACCTTCGAAAGCCACGCGCTGACCGAGCCGAACAACTTCGTCGAACACTTCATCGACTCCAGCGGCGTGGTGTCGTGGCGTTTCTTCAGTGCCAAGGCCGATTTCGAATTCGTCGAGTGGGACTTCTCTGGCCACGGCGAAGACTCCAACGTGCAGGAAGCCGCGACGCTGTTCGGCATCCTTGAAGACCTCGGCAAAGAGGCGTACATGGCGGTGTACGACAACCTGGGTGCCACCGCGTGCCGCATCCTGGTGCCGGGCTACTCGGAGATCTACCCGGTCGAGGACCTGATCTGGGACAACACCAACCGGGCCTTGTCGTTCCGCGCCGACATCCTCAACCTGCACAGCCTGGACAACCGCTCGCTCAAACTGCTGCTCAAGCGCCTGGACAACTGCGATGTGGATGACTACACAACCATCACCACGTTGATCGGTGTCGAGTTCGACGACAACACGGTGTGGGGCCAGTTGACCATTCTTGAGCTGAAGCTGCTGATCTGCCTGGCTGTGCAGCGCTTTGAAGAGGCCAAGGAGCTGGTCGAGGCGTTCCTGCAGTTCAACGACAACACCGTCGAGCGCGGGCTGTTCTACCAGGCCTTGAATGTGGTGCTGGAAGTGGTGCTGGACGATGAACTGGAGATGGAAGACTACGAAACCAACTTCCGCCGCATGTTCGGCAACCCGCGAATGGACGCGGTGCTGGGCTCGGTAGACGGTAGCGTGCGGTTCCATGGCTTGACGCCGACCAGCATGAAGCTGGAAGGCCTGGATCGTCATTTGCGCCTGATCGAGAGTTACAAGAAGCTGCATGCCGCTCGGGCCAAGTTTGCCTGAGGTGATGTAGGTCTGGAGTGTTTCAGCGCCTGGTAGATCGAGCGCCGCCCGCGCGGCGCTCGATCTACCAGGCGCCTCAAGCCACACGCCTCAGTTCTTGCACTTCGCCATCACCACCTGGCAAGTCTTGGGTGTCCCCCCCGATCGGCCTGCGTAACGAACGCAGTTATTCAGCGACTTCTGCCGGGCAATACTCAAGGTATTGCCCCAGGCCAGGCCGCCTTCGCCGGTGGTGGGCACGGCCTTGGCGAAGCAATTGGAGCCGACGGTGGTGGCTGCGTAGCGGGCCTTGCTGTGTTTGCTGGAGCAGCCCGAGGCCAGCCCCAGGCCGAGGATGAGCAGCGTGTTCAGTGCCCAGAGCGCACCCGTACGCCCCCAGTTGTTGCTCATGCCGATCTCCTCGTTGAAAAAATACCGCACAGAAACACCGTGGCGGTTCTTGTCAGGATATTTCATTCAAGCGAAACGGTGAACTATCGCGTTGTAGAGACGCTCCTTTGCTAAGCGCACCCCGCGCACGCCTGATGGCTTCAGCCATCAGCCAAGGGTCACTGAACGATAAGGAGGCGCCGTGACCGCATCTGAGCAAACCCTCTACCGCTGCACGCCAGGCCCGTTGCACGCCATGCTGCTGGCCGGCAGTGTTCCGTTGTTTCTTGGCGCGCTGCTGAGCGATATCGCCTACTTCAACAGCTTCCAGATCCAGTGGAGCAACTTCGCTGCCTGGCTGATCGCCGGTGGCCTGGTGTGCTGTGGGCTGGCGCTGCTGTTCGCGTTGGTCAACCTGGTCCGCGCCGAGCACAAGGGTGGGCGTGCAACCCTGTACTTCGTACTGTTGCTGGCCACCTGGGTGCTGGGGCTGGTCAATGCCTTCGAACATGCCAAGGACGCCTGGGCGGTAATGCCCTCGGGCTTGGTGTTGTCGGTGATCGTGACCGCGCTTGCAGCTGTGGCCGCGTGGACCGGGCTGAGCAACCTGCGTTCGGGAGGTGTGGCATGAAGCCTTTGCATGCATTGAGCCTGTTGAGCGTGGCGGTATTGCTGAGCGCGTGTGGCGGGGAAGGGGAGCCTACCCAGGCCCATGGCCCCGACCCGAAGTTGCCGGAGCCACAGCGCGGGCTGCTGCCGAGCATGAAAATCGCCGAGCCGGTGGCCTGGGGTGAACAGAAACCCACCGTGCCCGAAGGCTTCAGCGTCACGGCGATTGCCACCGGCCTGAAGATCCCCCGCCAGAGCCTGGTGCTGCCCAATGGCGATATCCTCGTGGCCGAGGGCCGCGGTGGCAGCGCAGCGAAACTTAAGCCCAAGGATGTGATCGCCAGCCAGATCAAGGCCAAGGGCAATACCCAGGTCAAAGGCGGCAATCGCCTGACCCTGCTGCGGGACGCCGACGGCGATGGCACCTACGAGCTGCAGACGGTGTTCGCGGAAAACCTCAATGCGCCCTATGGCCTGGCGTTTGCCGACGGCAAGCTGTACGTGGCCAACCAGGATGCGCTGGTGCGTTTCGACTACCAGGACGGCCAGACCAAGGCCAGTGCTGCGCCGACCAAGGTCACCGACCTGCCGGCCGAAATCAACCACCACTGGACCAAGGCGCTGACCGCAAGCCCTGATGGTCGTTTCCTGTATGTCGGCATCGGTTCGAACAGCAACATCACCGAGCGCGGCCTTGAAGTGGAGATCGATCGGGCCATGGTCTGGCAGGTCGATGCCCAGACCGGCGCGCACCGGCCCTACGCGACCGGCCTGCGCAACCCGACGGCCTTGGCTGTTCAGCCGCAGACAGGGCAGGTGTGGGCGGTGGTCAACGAGCGTGACGAACTTGGCCCCGACCTGGTGCCGGACTACCTCACGTCAGTGCGCGAAGGCGGCTTCTACGGCTGGCCCTACAGCTACTGGGGGCAGAACGTCGATGATCGGGTCAGGCCGCAGAACCCGGACAAGGTAGCGGCGGCGATCAAGCCGGATTACAGCCTGGGTTCGCATGTGGCCGCCTTAGGTGTCGACTTCTCTATTGCGGCCATGGGCGAGCGCTTCGCCGACGGTGTGTTCGTGGGGCAGCACGGCAGTTGGAACCGGCCGAACCCGGTGGGCTACAAGGTGGTGTTCGTGCCGTTCAGCAAGGGCAAGCCGGCAGGCGAACCGGTCGACTTCGCCACAGGCTTTCGTGGTGAGGATGGCAAGACCCGCGGGCGGCCGGTGGGGGTCACGGTCGACCCGCGTGGCGCCTTGATCATCGCCGACGACCTGGCCAACACCGTCTGGCGGGTGACTCGCAACCGCTAAGCGCAGCGGGCGCCCTTGCATCGCCGCACGGGTGCCCGACAGTGTCTATGCTTGTGGGCGCGTGAGTATTTCACGCACCAACCCGGAAACGATTACAGGGAAGCATGCCTATGAAACCTATCAGTTCACTCGCTCGCGCTGTGGCAATCGCCTCGCTGGTCTTCGCTGGCAGCTTCACGGCCCAGGCCGCCGATGTGCCGATTGGCAGTGAAGCGCTTGAAAGCCATGTCACCACCCAGGTGCAGGCTATCGACCTGGAGAAGCGCCTGGTCACGGTGCAGGGTGCCAACGACAAGCCTGTGACCTTCCAGTTGACGGAAAAGGCCAAGGCGCTGCCCAACCTCAAAGTCGGTGACACGGTCGACATCTACGTGACCCGCGCGGTGGCCTATGTGCTCAACACCGATGTGGGCGGTGCGCCGAAGGTCAGTGATGAGTCTGGCACCATTCGCGCCACCGAAAACAACCCGAACCCGGGCGGCGAGGCGTTCCGCCAGGTCAGGGTCACCTCGCAGATCAAGAAGATCGACCTCAAGCAGCATGAAGTGAGCCTGCTGCCGCCAGAGGGCAAGCTGCAGGTGGTCAAGGTCGAAAACCCAGACCTGCAAGCGCGGATGAAAAACCTCAAGGTGGGCCAGACGGTCGATGCCATCTACACCGAAGTGCTGAGGGTCGAGACGTCGCGTTGACGGCGGCCGCTTAGGGGGGGATTCAGCGGGTCAGGCTGCGTGTGGCCCGTTGCTGGATGCGTCGTGAGGCCTTGCAGGCCGGTGGGTGGCGCTCGAACAGGTCGAGCACCCAGTCTGGGCGGGTTTTGCTGGCGTCATTGAGCCAGTTGGCTACCGAGTCCTGGGGGTATTTCTCGCTTTCCGCCAGGTGCGGCACCAGCAGCGCTTCGGCCGCCTCCGGCGCCTGCTTGAAGGCCGTTATGTGTTCGCACCAGACGCCACGTGGGCGCAGCACTTCGATGCAGAACCGACGCTCCAGCGGGTCTTCGCTACTGGCCTGCCTAACGAGCAATGCGAGGGCCGCAGGGAGGTCCTCGCTGAGGCGCGGGCGCAAGGCGATCCAGGCCCATTCGCGCACACCGAAGTGCGGGTCTTTGGCGAAGCGCAGTTGGGCCGCCAGGGCCGCCTGCAGGTCAAGGCTGGCGGTGAGGTGCGCCTGCGCGAAAGCCGCCCAGCTGCGCACCGTATCCGAAGGGTGGGCACAGCAGTGTTCGAACACCTGCTGGCTAATCGCAATGGGGGCTTGTTGCAACCATTGGCCGAGGGCCAGGCCGATGCCCGCGATTTTTTTCGACAGCCCCAAGGGCTGTTTTTCCTTGGCTGCATGAACCAGGCATTCACCTACGGCAGGCGGCAGTTGCTGTGCGACGGCCGTTGCCAGGGCAAGTTGGTCGACTGCCAGGCATTGTGCAAGGTTGCGGGTCGGCATCAGGCCGTGGTCCAGTTGCGTCTTGCGTTCATCGCTCATCGAATGTGTTCCATCACAAAAGGGGAAATACGCCTGCGGTCGACAGCGTGCAGGCGCGCAAGGCCAGCATCCTAGCTCAACGGGTTGGTTCTGGGGCTGCCCTGTATCACGGTCCGGTCTCCCGCCATCCATCGCACGAATAATACGCGTGCATGTTTTCGATTTCCGTCCTCCTGGTAAATGTCCTGATCATGACACCCTCACTACTCGAAACTGAGGGCGGTCATGTACAGCAAAACCCTGTTTTTCATCCTTGTCCCGATTGCCATGGCTTTGCTCGCGGGTGCGCTGCTGCCGTTTCAGGCGGCTGGCAACGCCGCGGTTGGCCGTGCCTTGGGGCATTGGTTGTGGGGGGCATTCACCTCGCTTGCGGTGAGTTCGCTGGTGGTGATCGCAGCGCTGCTGATCCTCCGGGTACCCGCACCAGACGTAAGCAAGGCCCTGCAAGGGCCCTGGTGGTTATGGATCGGCGGTGTGCTGGGCGCCATTTACGTGGCCGGCGCAGCCGCACTTACGCCGAAACTGGGCGCAGCGGGTTTTCTTGCGCTGGTGGTGGCAGGGCAGATCCTGATGGCGGTAATCGCTGACCATTTCGGGGTAATGGGGTTGGGTGGCAAGCCGATCAGCCTGGTCAGGCTGGCCGGGGTGGTGCTGATTTTGTGCGGGGTAGTCATGGTGCAGGGCAACTGGGCGACAAGCGCTGCGGCCAAGCCGACAGTGCTCAATCAGTCAGGAGGCTGATCAAGCGGCTGACTGCAAGCCCATACGGCTTCGCGCAGCCAGCGGTGCCCAGGGTCGCTGTCTTTGCGCTGATGCCAGGCCTGTTGATAGGCAAACGATGGAATGGCCAGTGGCGGTTCAAACCGGCGCAACGCTGCGTGCTGGCGCAATGAACCGACCGCACGGCTGGCCACTGTGAGAATCAGGTCGGTGCCGGCAAGTACCTCCACCGCCGCGCTCCAGTGCGGCAGAGCGAGGGCAATGCGCCGTTGCAGGCCTCTGGCGGCCAGCGCGCGTTCGATTTCATCGTGGGCATCCGGGCGCATGGCTATCAACACATGGGGCCGCGCAAGCCAGTCGGTCAACTCTAGGCCTCCGCTGGCGGGCAACACCTGGCGGTCGGCGACGCTGGTGAAGATTTCCTCGAACAGTGGCTGTGCGGTGATGTCCTGCGGCAGGTCGGGGAAGATGCCCAGGGCCAGGTCGAGTTCGCCATCGAGCAGCTGAGCCAACATGGTTTCTCGGCTGGCCTGGCTGATCGCCAGGTCCACGCCTGGGGCGACCTGGCGCACGTGGCGAACCAGCGCTGGCAGGATGATGCGCGACGAATAGTCGGACAGTGACAAGCGGAAGCGGCGCTGGGCCTGGGCCGGGTCGAACAGGGGGGCGGCCAGCAGCGCATTGAGGTTGCCCAAGGCGTCTTGCAGCGGCTTGGCCAGCGACTGCGCACGTGCGGTCAGCGCCATGTAGCCGTTCTGGCGGACCAGCAACGGGTCGTCGAAATGCCTGCGTAGTTGTGCCAGTGCATGGCTCACTGCCGGCTGGCTGCGATGCAGACGAAGGGCGGCGCGGGTCACGTGCTTCTCGGTCAGCAGCGCATGCAAGGCCAGGAGCAGGTTGAGGTCGATCTTGCGCAGTTCATCCATGGGGTGAATAGTCGAGGCTGGCCGAGAGGGGTTTGATCAGCCTAACAGATGTCCAGGCGCTGGACGCCGGTCACAGCGTCTAGCGGCTGCGGCCGACGGCGCGGCTGGATGGTTCGGACAGGATCCGTACTCAATGCTTTACTTAAAGTATCGACTCTAAGTTTATGAAAAATAATATTTTATCTTCTTGCGACTGCATGCTGCACGCATTGCTCATAGTAGGTCTGCTTGATCGCCGCCGGCTTCAACCGCGATCGGCTGTTGTAAGTCTGCTCGGTAATGCCGAAGGCGGTCATGCGCATCCACGGTTTGGCAAATCTGCGCACCTGCAGCTTCTTGCGCGTGGCATACAGGGTTACCCCCGATAACTTGGCCTGCTGAGCTTCTGCAGCAATCTGCGCGCCCCAGCCACAGGTGTGGCGATCATTCTGGCTCAGCGCCCTGGCCTGGGCGCCGAAGGCGGCCGTGGCCAGCAGGCAGCCGGCCATCGTTGCTAGAAGTACTCGCATGTTGCTGTCCTAAGCATCTGAAGGAGAAGGGAGTTTGCCTTCGCTTCAAGCCGCTGGGGGCCAGCAATTTGCCGTCAGATTACGGCCATGCGCAGCGCGTTGGCTGGCGGGCGCAAGCTGGCCCAGGCCAGGCCAGCGACCCAGACCACCGATACGCCGTAGTTCAGGCGCTGGTACAGGCCGAACAGATGGCCGCTCTGCGCCGCCTGCCCCATCAGCACGACGGTGGCGATCGCCAGCACCACGCACGCCAGGGAGAACAGCGCCAACGTTCGCGAACCGGCAACCCGATTGCCCAGCCATGCCCACAGGGCACTGGCCAGGGTCAATGAAAGAAACATCAGCAGGCCCGAGAGGTTGTGCAGTTGCTGTGACAGCGAGGGCTGCGCCGGTGCGCAGCCCTGGTCGCAGGGGAACCAGCCAGTGCCCAGGCTGCCCAGGCCATGCAGCAGCACCAGAACGGCGCTGACCCGTGCCAGGGTCGACCCCTGCCAGCGACGGGCCAGGCCCCAGGCGAACAGGGCGAACAGCACGGCCAAGGGGAAGTTGTTGACCCATGGCGACCAGAGCTGGGTGGGTGCACCCTCGGCGCCGAGTTGGCTCATGGCCTGTTGCAGGTGGTCGTAACCTGGGTAAGCCTGGGCGGTCAGCCAGACGCCGGCCAGCAGCCAGAGGGGGATCACCAGGCCAGTGGCGAGCAGAAGACGGTCGAGGGGTTTCATGCTGTCGTTTCCTTCCATGGATGAGTGAGCGCGAAGGCGCACAGTACAGCCTTGCAGCGGGGATAGACCAGCGCGTGAAGCAGATTTTTTGCGTGGTGCGTGGCGCAGACCCATACAGAAATACCGCATACGGTGTATGTGATCGTACAACTGCTTGCGCTATCATGGGCATTGTCTTTCAAGGTGAAATACAGGGCATGACAGAGCAGCAGGTACAGGCAAGGACCCGGCGCAAGCCGCGCAGTCTGGCCCAGGAACTGGTCACAGTGCTGACCGAGCGGATTCGCAGCGGCCAACTGAAGCGCGGCGACAAGCTGCCGACCGAATCGCAGATCATGGCCGAAGAGGGCGTCAGCCGCACGGTGGTGCGCGAGGCTATCTCGCGGCTGCAGGCCGCAGGGCAGGTGGAGACCCGGCACGGCATCGGTACGTTTGTGCTGGATGCACCGTCCACGGGCGGTTTCCGTATCGACCCGGCGACCGTGGTGACCCTGCGCGAAGTGCTGGCGGTGCTGGAGTTGCGCATTGCCCTGGAGATCGAGTCGGCGGGCCTGGCGGCGCAGCGGCGCAGCGATGAACAGCTGGTTGGCATGCGCGCGGCGCTGGATGAGCTCAACGAAGGCGCGGCCCATGCCAACGATGCCGTATCGGCGGATTTCCAGTTCCACCTGCGCATTGCCCAGGCCAGTGGCAACCACTACTTCGCCGACATCATCAACCACCTGGGTACCAGTATCATCCCGCGTACCCGGCTCAACTCGGCGCGCCTGGCCCATGACGACCAGGCGCACTACATGAGCCGGCTCATGCATGAACACGAGGCGATCTACGAAGCCATTGCCCGGCAAGACAGCGAAGGGGCGAAGATGGCCATGCGCATGCACCTGAGCAACAGCCGCGAGCGCCTGCGCCAGGCGCATGAAGAAGCTGAGGCGCAAGGGGCCTGAGACCTCTCTCACCCTCGAAGAGGCCGGTACCGACAAAAGAAAAAGCCCCGACGTGTGCGGGGCTTTTACATTTCAGGGCGATCAGATCCCCCCGTCACTCCACTGCCCATTCACCAACCGGCGCAACCCCAGCGGGTTCTCATCGCGAAGCGCCTCAGGCAGCAACGCCTGCGGGTAGTTCTGGTAGCACACCGGGCGCAGGAAGCGGTCGATGGCCAAGGTGCCGACCGAGGTGCCGCGCGCATCCGACGTAGCCGGATACGGCCCGCCGTGGACCATGGCATCGCACACTTCGACGCCGGTGGGGTAGCCATTGACCAGAATCCGACCGACCTTTTCTTCCAGCAGCGGTACCAGCCAGGCGAAGGCTTCGAAATCTTCAGGCTCGCCGATCAGGGTCGCGGTCAACTGGCCACGCAGGCCGAGCAGCGCGGCGCGCAGCTGTGCGTTGTCCTGGGCTTCGACAGCCACGGTGGTCGGGCCAAACACTTCTTCTTGCAGCAAGGGGTCGGCGTCGACCAGCAGGCGCGCCTGTGCCTTGAACAGCTGGGCGCGGGCCTGGCTGCCTTGTTGCGGTTGGCCGGCCAAGTGTTCGATACCGGCATGGGCGTGCAGGTGTTCCAGGCCGCCCACATAGCTGCGCAGGCCGCCGGCGTTGAGCAGGGTCTGGCCGGCCTGTTGCTCGAGGTGCTGACCGAGGTCGGCGAGCAGTTGGCTGTATTGCGGCGATTGCAGACCGATCACCAGGCCCGGGTTGGTGCAGAACTGGCCGGCACCCAGGCACACCGAGCCCGCCAGTTCGCGGGCGATGGCTTCGCCGCGCTTGGCCAGGGCGCCAGGCAGGATGATCACCGGGTTGATGCTGGACATCTCGGCGAATACCGGGATTGGCTGTGGGCGCTCTGCGGCCATGCGGCACAAGGCGTCGCCACCCTTGAGCGAGCCGGTGAAACCGACCGCCTGGATGGCCGGGTGCTTGACCAGCCATTCGCCGACACCACCGCCGAAGACCATGTTGAACACGCCCTTGGGCATGCCGGTGCGCTCGGCGGCGCGCTGGATTGCACAGCCGACCAGGTCGGCTGTGGCCATGTGGCCGCTGTGTGCCTTGAACACCACCGGGCAGCCAGCGGCGAGGGCGGCAGCCGTGTCGCCACCGGCTGTCGAGAAGGCCAGCGGGAAGTTGCTGGCACCGAACACGGCAACCGGGCCTACGCCGATGCGCATCTGGCGCAGGTCGACGCGAGGCAACGGTTGGCGCTCGGGCAGGGCCAGGTCGATGCGTGCACCGAGGTAGTCACCGCGCCGCAGCACTTGCGCGAACAGGCGCATCTGGCCACTGGTACGGCCGCGCTCGCCCTGGATCCGCGCTGCAGGCAGGGCGGTTTCGCGGCAGACGATGGCGACGAAGGCGTCGTCCAGTTCATCCAGCTCGGCAGCGATGGCATCGAGGAACTCGGCGCGGCGCGCCGGGGCCAATTGGCGGAACTCGGCAAAGGCGGCAGCGGCGGCCTGGGCGGCTTGGTCGACTTCGCTTTCAGTGGCTTGCACGAAGCTGTAAGGCAGGGCCTCGCCGGTGGTGGCGTCCAGGCTCTGCAGGCGTTGCGCGCCAGCGGCACTGCGCTGACCGGCGATGAAGTTGTGGCCTAGGATCTCAGGCATTTTGGCACTCCTGTAGGTGAATGAAGGGGGTAGGCGGTCGAGAAGGGCTGCAAAGCAGCCCCAAGGGCCTCAGGTAATCGGCGCCGGGTTGAACAGGGTGATGTCGTTGTGCAGCCTGTGCTGCTCGGCCCAGGTCTGCTTGCGGCCGCTGGCCACGTCCAGGTAGTAGTGGAACAGCTCCCAACCCAGTTCCTCGATGCTCGAGCGGCCTGTGGCGATGCGCCCTGCGTCGATGTCGATCAAGTCGGGCCAGCGTTCGGCCAGTTCAGTGCGGGTGCAGACCTTGACCACCGGGGCCATGGCCAGGCCGTACGGCGTGCCACGGCCCGTGGTGAACACATGCAGGTTCATCCCGGCCGCCAGTTGCAAGGTGCCGCAGACGAAGTCGCTGGCCGGGGTGGCGCAGAAGATCAGGCCTTTGCGCGCCACCCGCTCGCCAGGGCCAAGCACGCCCTGAATGGCGCCGCTGCCGGACTTCACGATCGAGCCCAGGGACTTTTCGACGATGTTGGACAACCCACCCTTCTTGTTGCCCGGCGTGGTGTTGGCGCTGCGGTCGGCCGCGCCTTGTTGCAGGTAGCGGTCGTACCAGTCCATCTCACGCACCAGCGCCTCGGCCACGTCCTGGTTCTCGGCGCGGGAGGTAAGCATGTAGATGGCGTCGCGCACTTCGGTCACTTCCGAAAACAACACGGTCGCGCCAGCGCGTACCAGCAGGTCCGAGGCGTAGCCCAGTGCCGGGTTGGCGGTGATGCCGGAGAACGCATCGCTGCCGCCACACTGCATGCCCAGGATCAGCTCGCTGGCGGGCACCGTTTCGCGGCGGCGCTGGTCGAGTTTTTTCAGGCGGGTCTCAGCCAGCGCCATGATCTGTTCGATCATTTCGCCGAAGCCCAGGCTGGCATCCTGCAGGCGGTACAGCCACGGGTCGCTGAGGTCTACCGACGGATCGTTGTCATGCATGACCTGGCCGGCCTGCAGTTTTTCGCAGCCCAGGCTGATGACCAGCGCTTCGCCACCAAGGTTGGGGTTGCGCGCCAGGTTGCGCACGGTGCGGATCGGGATGTAGGCATCGCGGGCATTGATCGCCACGCCGCAGCCGTAGCTATGGGTGATGGCGACCACGTCATCGACGTGGGGGTACTTGGGCAGCAGTTCTTGACGAATGCGCTTGACCGCATGCTCCAGCACGCCGGTCACGCATTGCACGGTGGTGGTGATGCCAAGGATGTTGCGGGTGCCCACGGTGCCGTCGGCATTGCGGTAGCCCTCGAAGGTGAAGCCTTCGAGCGGCGGCAGGGGCTCGGGCACGGCGTCGCAACGCGGCAGGCTGTCCAGCGCCGGCGCCTCTGGCATGGCCAGCTGGCTTTCCTGCACCCAGGTACCCTGGCGCAAGTCTTCCAGGGCGTAGCCGATGATCTGCCCATAGCGGCGCACAGGCTCGCCCTTGGCGATCAGCACGGTGGCCACCTTGTGGCTCTGTGGCACGCCTTCGACCAGGGTCAGGCCGTCGGGGAAGCGGGCGCCTTCACCCAGGCCACCGTCGTTGACCACTACCACGACATTGTCGTCATCGTGCAGGCGGACGTAGCGGGGCGAGTCGGAATGTTCGATCAACTGCATGTTCGGGCCCTTCTAGTGATTGCTCAGGCTTTATACATCCGCCCGCCGCCGGCAGGTGCCAGCGGCGGGCGTGTTCACTCAGTGACGGGAGCTTGCCAGTTCGCCATTGGCGCCGGGCTCGGCTTCAGCCTTTGGGGTTTCACGCAGCTCGATGCGCTTGATCGGGCCGACGATCACCAGGTAGCTGAACACCGCGACCAGGGCGTTGGCGCCCACATATACCAGGGCCCACTTGAACGAGCCGGTGGCGCTGATGATGTAGCCGATGACGATGGGCGTGGTGATCGAGGCGATGTTGCCGAAGGTGTTGAACAACCCGCCCGACAGGCCAGCGATCTGCTTCGGCGAAGTGTCGGCGACCACCGCCCAGCCCAGTGCGCCAATGCCCTTGCCGAAGAAGGCCAGGGTCATGAAACCGACCACCATCCACTCAGCGTCGACGTAGTTGCAGAAGACCATGGTGGTCGACAGCAACAGGCCGCAGACGATGGGCAGCTTGCGCGAGAAGGTCAGCGAGTTACCGCGGCGCAGCAGCCAGTCCGACAGCACACCGCCCAGCACGCCACCGATGAAACCACAGATGGCGGGCAGCGAGGCGATGACACCCGCCTTGAGGATGGTCATGCCGCGCTCCTGCACCAGGTACACCGGGAACCAGGTCAGGAAGAAGTAGGTGATGGCGTTGATGCAGTACTGGCCCAGGTACACCCCCAGCAGCATGCGGCTGGTCAGCAACTGCTTGATGTAGCCCCATTTCGGGCCGTCGTTGCCGCGTTTCTGGTCCATGTCTACCAGGCCGCCGTTCTGCTCGATGTGTTCGAGCTCGCTTTGGCTGATGCGCGGGTGTTGCTTGGGGTTGTAGATGGTCCTCAGCCACACGAACGAGAACAGAATGCCGAGCACGCCCATCACCACGAACACGTGTTCCCAACCGAAGCTGAAGACGATCCAGCCCATGATCGGGGCAAACAGTGCGGTGGCAAAATACTGCGCCGAGTTGAAGATGGCCGACGCCGTGCCGCGTTCTGCGGTGGGGAACCAGGCCGCGACGATGCGGGCGTTGCCCGGGAACGACGGGGCTTCGGCGAAACCGACCAGAAAGCGCAGGGTGAACAAGGTCACCACCGCCCAGGCCACCGGCATGCCACCGACAAACCCTTGCAGCAGGGTGAACAGCGACCAGGTGAAGATGCTGAAGGCGTAGACGTTCTTGGAGCCGAAACGGTCGAGCAGCCAGCCACCGGGAATCTGGCCAGCCACGTAAGCCCATCCAAAGGCGGAGAAGATATAACCGAGGGTGACGGCGTCAATGCCGAGGTCTTTCTGCAGGCTGGAGCCTGCGATTGCAATGGTGGCGCGGTCGGCATAGTTGATCGTGGTCACCAGAAACAGCATGAACAGGATCAGGTAGCGCACATGCGTCTTTTTAGTCGCTTGCATGCTGGTAATACTCCCACTAGTTATTTTTGTGCGGGCTCACGAGTTGTAGCCGGGGTGGGGGGCTCCCACTCCGGCGGCGGCAGTTCAGGCCGCAGGGGTTCGCTTATTGCGGACCCATCTTGTCCATCAGCGCTGCGAGCATTTCGTATTCTTCGCCGGTCAGGTCGGTCAGCGGCGTGCGTACCGGGCCTGCGTCGTAACCGGCAATCTTCGCGCCCGCCTTGACGATGCTCACGGCGTAGCCGGCCTTGCGGTTACGGATGTCCAGGTACGGCAGGAAGAAGTCATCGATCAGCTTGCCGACGGTGGCATGATCTTCGCGGGCGATGGCGTGGTAGAAGTCCATCGCGGTCTTCGGCACGAAGTTGAACACGGCCGAGGAGTACACCGGCACGCCCAGCGCCTTGTAGGCCGCAGCATACACCTCGGCGGTCGGCAGGCCACCCAGGTAGCTGAAGCGATCGCCCAGGCGGCGACGGATCGACACCATCAGCTCGATGTCACCCAGGCCGTCCTTGTAGCCGATCAGGTTCGGGCAGCGCTCGGCGAGCTTTTCCAGCAGGTCGGCATTCAAGCGGCAGACATTGCGGTTGTAGACCACCACCCCGATCTTCACCGATTTGCACACGGCTTCGACGTGGGCGGCAACGCCATCCTGGCTGGCTTCGGTCAGGTAGTGGGGCAGCAGCAGCAGGCCCTTGGCACCCAGGCGCTCGGCTTCTTGTGCGTATTCGATGGCCTGGCGGGTCGAGCCGCCGACGCCGGCAAGGATCGGTACCGAGGTGGCGCAGGTATCGACGGCGGTCTTCACCACCTGGCTGTACTCGCTGGCCGCCAGGGAGAAGAACTCACCGGTACCACCGGCCGCGAACAGGGCGCTGGCGCCGTAGGGGGCGAGCCATTCCAGGCGCTTGATGTAGCCAGCCTGGTTGAAGTCGCCTTGGGCATTGAAGTCGGTGACCGGGAAAGACAGCAGGCCGTGGGAGAGGATGGATTTCAGTTCTTGTGGATTCATTGTTGTTGGCATCCTGAGGCGCTTGGGGTGAAGGGAGTGATGTGCTGCGATGGAGGTAAGTTATCGTACAACTGTAGGGATGGCTAGTGCCTTGGGAGAATTTTTTATGATTTGGGTGCTTGGCTGGGGTGTTGGGGGGATGCTGAAATCGAGCGCCGCCCGCGCGGCGCTCGATCTTCCAGGCACAGAAAATCCCCCGACAACCACCTGAACAGTCATCGTATCTCTAAACGGGGGAAAGGCTAAAAAAACGATCGCGGAGACAGGCACAAGCCCGCCGCCCGCTTCCACGGGAAGTGTTCTGGGACCAGCAGAGGGTGACCGGGGAAGCGGGGGGCGGCCTTGCGCCGCCCCCGCGATCAAAGCTAACGAAGCTTTGTGTCAGGCAGCCTGATGGTGCTTGACCTGGGACTTGCGGACCTGGGCACGGCACGCATCGCCGAACGCCTGGAAGATCCTGATCGAATCAGGGTTCTTCGCGGCTTGCCACTCGGGGTGCCACTGCACCGCGAACAGGAAGGGCGAAATGCTCGGGGCATGGATGGCCTCGACCAGGCCGTCTTCGGCCAGGGCAATTGGCTCGATGCCTTTACCGAGGTTGCGCAGGCCTTGGCCATGCAGCGAGTTCACGCGAATCTCGTCGCAGCCCAGAGTGTCGCGCAGCCAGCTGCCTGGCTTGACCTTAACACTGTGGACCTGGGCGTACTGCACCTCGACCGGGTCTTCGGGGTTTTCCCGGTGGTCGTTGAAGCCTGGCTCGGCATACACCTTCTGGTAGATGTCGCCACCCAGGGCCACGTTGATTTCCTGCATGCCGCGGCAGATGCCGAAAATCGGCAGGCCACGCTTGATCGCTGCCTTGACCAGCGGGATGTCGAACAGGTCGCGTGCCTTGTCCTGGCCCTTGCCGGGGGTTTCGTTGTCCTGGCCGTACAGGGCCGGGTCGATGTTGCTGCCGGCACCGGTCAGGTAGACGCCGTCGGCCATGTTCAGATAGGTCTCGAGGTCTTCGGTACCACAGCAAGTGGGTACCAGGACCGGGACGCAATCGGCGAAGTCGACCAGCGGAGTGATGTATTTGTGGGTCATGACCTGATAGTCATGGCCTTTGCGCTCTTGGCTGCCCATGGTCATCAGGACGACGGGTTTGCGCAGGGAAGGTTGCTTGTTGCCAATGTTGCTGTTGGACATATGTCACCTTGGGACAGGTTCGACCTGTCGTTGTTGTGCAGGCGCACGGCCGGGGCCTTGAGTGCGACCTGAAGCCCCGAGCACTGCCGGCTCGTCAGAGGCGACGATTCCGGTCGGGACTTGTTGATAGCTTGCCAGAGCCGTTCGATATGTCAAACGACTGGTAGAGGCGTTAGCGGGGGGGATACGCCGAATTCAGGGGGGTTAAACCGTTGAAGCCCTGTAGCAGCAAGGGTTTGGCAGGGGGTTAGGTCAATTATATTTAACGACGCAGTTGGTTCATTGCACCGCTGCAATGAAGGGGGCTTGTACCGGCCTCTTGGTGGGCAAGCCCGCTGACAAAGGAAGCCGGTACAGGGAGGAACGGGCTCAGTGCAGAATCTGCGCCAGGAAACCCTTGGCCCGTTCTGTCTTGGGCTGGTTGAAGAACACCTGTGGCGGGCTGTCCTCGATGATCTGCCCGCCCTCAAGGAACAGCACCCGTTCGGCCACCTGCCGGGCAAAGCCCATCTCATGGGTAACGCAGAGCATGGTCATGCCCGTGCCGGCCAGTTGCACCAGGACATCCAGCACTTCGGCGACCATTTCCGGGTCCAGTGCCGAGGTCGGCTCATCGAACAGCATGATCCGGGGTTTCATGCACAAGGCGCGGGCAATGGCCACGCGTTGCTGCTGGCCGCCGGAAAGCTGGCTGGGGTATTTGTGCGCCTGGCACTCGATGCCGACCTTGCACAGGTACATCCGTGCCCGTTCTTCGGCGTCCTTGCGCGACAGCCCGCGCACGCTGGTAGGGGCCAGCAGGCAATTGTCGAGCACAGTCATGTGCGGGAACAGGTTGAAGTGCTGGAACACCATGCCGATTTCGCTGCGGATCTGCGCTGCCTGGCGTGTGGTGGCAGCCAGGTCGGTGCCATCTACCTGGATGCTGCCCTGTTGGGCCACTTCCAGGCGGTTGATGCAGCGGATCAGGGTCGACTTGCCCGAACCGGACGGGCCACAGAGGACGATGCGTTCGCCTTCGCGTACCTGCAGGTTGATGTCGCGCAGCACATGGTACGCGCCATAGTGCTTGTTCAGGCCCTCGATGCGGATGAGTACCGGGCGTGGGTCGGGTTCTGGGGCAAGGCTGGCAAGGCTCAGAGGGGCGGTCATATTGTTGTTCTCCGCAAGGTTCAGTCGAAACGCGTCGCGCTGTAGGGTGCAGGGTCGGTAAAGGGGCGCTCGCCGGTCAGAAGCTCTGCCAGCAGCCGGCCACTGACCGGGCCAAGGGTGAGGCCATGGTGGGCGTGGCCGAAGTTGAACCACAGGCCTTGGTGCCGAGGGGCAGGGCCAATTACCGGGCGCATGTCTGGCAGGCACGGGCGACGGCCCAGCCAAGGGGTATCGTCGAGGCGCTCGCCGAGCGCCGGGAACAAGCGCCGGGCCAAGGCCTCGCAGCGGCGCAGCTGGATCTCGTTGCCGGGTGCATTGCTGGCGGCAAACTCGATGCCGGTGGTCAGGCGCACGCCCCGGGCCATGGGCGCCAGCACGTAGCCGCCTTGGGTGTCGCAAATCGAATGTTCGAGTTGCGCACCGTCGCGGGTGCTGTAGTGCATGTGGTAACCGCGTTTGATCGCCAATGGGATCTTGTAGCCCAGGCCTTCGTACAGGTCTGCCGACTGTGGACCCAGGCAGACCACCACCTCGTCTGCGGTGACAGGGCCACGACGGCTGTCGACCTGCCATTGCCCCTCCACTTGGCGCAGGCTGCGCGCATCACCGTGCAGGAACTGCCCACCACGCTGCACGAACAACGCGGCGTAGCCACGGGTGAGGCCACCGGGGTTGTTCACTGTCTTCGGGTCGAGCCAGTGAATGCCACCGACCACGGTGCTGTCCAGTTGGTGCTCGCGGGCCTGGAGCTGCCCGCATTCGAGGATTTCATACTGCAGGCCGTAGCGGCTCAGGCCTTTGACCTCGGCCTTGGCTTGCTCGAACAGGGCCGGGTCACGGAACACTTCGATCCAACCTTTGGCCTGCACCAGCCCTTCAAGGCCGGCGGCTTTGATCAGGGCGTCATGCTCCTCGACGCAGCGCTGCACCAGCGGCAGCATGTCGGCAGCGGCGCCCGCCAGGCGCCCCGGCGCCGACTGGCGCCAGTAGCGCCACAGCCAGGGCGCGGCCTTGGGCAAGTGCAGCAGGCTGTAGCGCACGTCGGGTTGGCGGTTCAGGCCGTAGCGCAGCAGTGCACCGGCTTGGCGCGGGAAGGCATACGGGATGACGCTGGAGCGCTCGATCAGCCCGGCGTTGCCATGGCTGGTACCGCTGCCGGGTTCGTCACGGTCGATCAGAATCACCTGGCGCCCACGCGCCTGCAGGTGCAGCGCGGTGCTGACGCCGACAATGCCGGCGCCGAGGACGAGGGTCTGGCAATGCATGGTAGGTATCCTTCGGTCAGTTCAGGTGGCGGCCCAGGCGGGCTTCCAGGTGTTTCAGGAGGCGCCGCACCAGCTCGACGATCACCAGGTAGAGCACGGCGGCCCACAGGTAGATCTGGAAGTCGAAGCTGCGCGAGAACGCCAGTTTGGTCACGCCCATCAGGTCGTAGATGGTCACCAGCGAGGCAATGGCGCTGGCCTTGATCATCAGGATCAGCTCATTGCCCAGTGGGCCGATGGCCACCAGCAACGACTGCGGCAGGATCACCTTGAAGAAGGTGGTCGAGCGTTTCAGGTTCAGCGCCCGCGCTGCCTCGTACTGCCCAGGCGCGACGGCCATCAGGCTGCCGCGGAAGATCTCGGCCTGGTAGGCGGCGGTGTTCAGGGTGAACGCCAGCAAGGTGCAGAACCAGGCCTCGCGGAAGAACCACCACAGGCCGACGTCTTGCCAGAACCCCTTGAGCGAACCGAGGCCGTAATAAAGCAGGAACAACTGAGCCAGCAGCGGCGATCCGCGGAAGAAGTACACGTAACCGGCGGCCATGCGTTGCAGCAGTTGGCTGCGCGACAGGCGTGCCAGTGCCAGCAACAGGCCGAGCACGGCACCCAGGGTGAACGAAATCGCCACCAGCTTGGCTGTTACCAGCAGGCCATCGACGAAGCGTGGGCCGTAGCGTTCCAGCAGGTCGGGGTCGAGGACTACCGCCAGCCATTGTTCGACGTTCATGCCCGGGCTCCTTGCAGGTGACGGCTGCTACGCCGCTCGATGAAGGCAAAGACCCGGCCCGAGACTGCCGAAAACAGCAGGTAGCCCAGGCAGGCAACGCCATAGAAGAACATCGGCTCCTTGGTCACGCTCACCGCCAGGTTGGTCTGGCGCATCAGGTCGACCAGCGAGATGGTCGACACCAGCGAGGTGTCCTTGAGCAACGACAGCCAGTTGTTGGACAGGCCAGGCAGGGCGATGCGCGTCAGTTGCGGCAGCACCACCTTGAAGAAGCCTGTGCGTTTGCTCAGGCCCAATGCAGAGCAGGCCTCAAGCTGCCCTTTGGGCAGGGTCTTGAAGGCGGCCAGCCAGATCTCGCTGGAGAACGCGGCAAACACCAGGCTGAACGCGATCATCGCGGCCAGGAAGGTATTGATCAGGAACTCGCCCTGATAGCCCATGGCGGCCAGCAGCTTTTGCGCTGCGATCTGGCAGCCGTAATAGATGATCAGCAAGGTCAGCAGTTCGGGCAGGCCGCGGAACACGGTCGAGAAGGTCGTGGCCCAGGCCCGGGGCAGGCGCTTGCGCGAGCGCGCCGCGAGGGCCACGGCCAGCCCCAGGGGCAGGCCGATGGGCAGGCAGGCGAGGGCCAGCGAGACGGTTACCAGGGCGCCGGCCAGCAACGCCTGGCCCCAGCCTCCGCTGGCAAAAGACAGCAAGGACAATTGATCGAGCATGACAAACCCCTTGGACGGGTAATGCGGTCGCTGTAGGAGCGGCCTTGCGTCGCGAAAGGGCCGCGTAGCGGCCCCGGCAATCTGTGCCGTTGCATAAATCCTGGGGTCGCAAAACGTCCCCTGGCAATCTGTGCCGTCGCATAGATCCTGGGGCCGCTACGCAGCCCTTTCGCGACGCAAGGCCGCTCCTACAGATCAGTTGTAGATATCGAAAGCGAAGTACTTGCTGGCGATCTTCTGGTAGGTGCCGTTGGCCACGATCTGTTGCAGCGCGGTGTTCAGGCGCTGGCGCAGCGCCTCGTCATCCTTGCGCACGGCAATGGCGGCGTCGGCCTTGGTGTCGGCCACGTCGCCGAGGATCTTGCAGCAGTCCTGGCCGTTCTTGTTCATCCACTCGTGCAGGGGGAACTTGTCGGCGATCACCCCGTCCAGGCGGCCCGCGGCCAGGTCGGCGTTGGCTTCGTCCATGGTCGGGTACAGCTTCACATCGGCGCCGGCCTTGCCATAGACGTCTTCGGCATAGATGGCCTGGGTCGAAGAGGACTGCGCGCCAACGGTGTAGCCGACGAAATTGTTCTGGGCGTCGCTGATCTCGCTGTCCTTGGCCACGGCCACGGTCAGCGGGGTGCGGTAGTAATGATCGGTGAAGGCGATTTTCTTGCGGCGCTCTTCGGTGTCGATCATCGACGCGACCACGGCGTCGTACTTGCGTGCCATCAGGGCCGGGATGATGCCTTCCCAATCCTGGGCCACCAGCGTGCACTCGACTTTCA
The DNA here is from genome assembly GCF_051123555.1 of Pseudomonas sp. NFX1. NCBI lineage: Bacteria > Pseudomonadati > Pseudomonadota > Gammaproteobacteria > Pseudomonadales > Pseudomonadaceae > Pseudomonas > Pseudomonas sp. NFX1. Next base: position 1,135,004 of record NZ_CP169366.1, read on the forward strand.
TCTGTTCGCACAGGGCGTGGGTGATGTCGATGTCGAAGCCGTGCAGTTGGTTATCGGCGTCGACATAGTTGAAGGGCGGGTACGCGCCCTCGGTGGCGAAGCGCAGGGTTTCGGCATTGGCGGCGCCCGTCAGCAGCAGGGCACACGCACCCACCATAGCCATGGTCTTGTTCATCTCGCACCTCTTGCACTCTTGCTATTGTTGTTTTGCCGACGGCCACGAGGTGTAGCCGACGAATTCGTTATGTAGAGCGGCAGTCGCTTCCAAGCGTTTTTCAACATCCGGCCCGAGCTTCTTGCAGACCTCGTTGACCATCAGGTGCACCCACGACAGCATGGTCGCGGTGGATTCCCAGAACAGATTGAACTCGGTGGGGATGCGGAACACCTCGTCGGCGTTGGCATCGGCCCAGTCACAAAAGGTGTCGGTCACCAGGGTGACCGCAATGCCGGCTGCGCGCGCCTTCTGGCACAGCTGCAGGGCATGGCGTGAATAGCGGCGGGCCTCGAACACCACCAGTGCGCTGTCTTCGGCGCGGCCCAGCAGCACGTCGCCGAAATGCCCGGCGCTGAGATCGACCAGTTGCACGCCATCGCGCAGGTACTGCAGCAGGTGGCTCATGCACATGGCGACGCCGCGCTCGGTCTGAAAGCCCGCGACGAATACCCGCGGTTTGCTCGCCAGGCGTTGCGCGGCACGGTGCCAGGGCTCGCTCTGGCGGTACTCGTGGACACGGACCAGTGCGGCGATTTCCAGCTCCAGGCTGCCGGCGGTGTCGCTGGCATCGTGGTTCTGGCGGTAGTCTTGCAGGCGGTCACCCACCAGCCAGGGGCCATCGCCCAGGTCGTTCTGCAGGTCTTGCTTGAGCGCCTTGAGGTGGGCATAACCTAACGAGCGGCAGAAACGGCCGACACTGGATTCGCTGACGCCGAGCTTGGCAGCAATGCTGGCCGAGGTCTGGAACGGCAGTTCGTGCAGGTTGGCGAGCATGTAGCTGGCGATCGTGCGGCCTGAGGCGGCAGCCCCTTGCAGGCTGTTTTCCAGGCGTTGCTTGATCGGTTGGCTCATGCTGCATCTCCGGGGTGAGGCTTGCGATAGAAAATGAATGTTTTCTGTCATCAAGTCAACATTTGACAGATAGCTGTCACATGCAGGAAAGTTTTTGTCGTTGCAACGCTGTAGCCATTCCAATTCCAACAAGGAGCTTCAGATGTCCGCACCTTCCACCGGCACTGTCGTACGCGTGCCTTTTACCGAGCTGCAGACCCTCTTGCAGGCGATTTTTCAGCGTCATGGCTGCAGCGAAACAGTGGCCCAGGTGCTTGCCCACAACTGCGCCAGCGCCCAGCGCGATGGCGCCCACAGCCACGGGGTGTTCCGTATTCCGGGCTATGTTTCAACCCTGGCCAGCGGCTGGGTCAATGGGCGTGCCACGCCGAAGGTGACTGACGTGGCCTCCGGTTATGTGCGTGTCGATGCCGCCGGCGGCTTCGCCCAGCCGGCACTGGCAGCGGCCCGTGCGCTGTTGCTGGAAAAGGCCCGCAGCGCCGGTATCGCCGTGCTGGCCATTCACAACTCGCACCATTTCGCCGCGCTGTGGCCGGACGTCGAGCCGTTCGCCGACGAGGGCCTGGTGGCGCTCAGCGTGGTCAACAGCATGACCTGCGTGGTGCCGCATGGTGCCCGCAAGCCGCTGTTCGGCACCAACCCCATCGCCTTTGCCGCGCCCTGCGCCGAACACGACCCGATCGTCTTCGACATGGCCACCAGCGCCATGGCCCACGGTGACGTGCAGATCGCCGCCAGGGCTGGCCAACAGTTGCCCGAGGGCATGGGCGTGGACGCCAATGGCCAGCCGACCACCGACCCCAAGGCCATTCTCGAAGGTGGCGCCTTGTTGCCGTTTGGCGAGCACAAGGGCTCGGCGCTGTCGATGATGGTCGAGTTGTTGGCCGCAGCGCTGACCGGCGGGCACTTTTCCTGGGAGTTCGACTGGTCCGGGCACCCAGGGGCGAAAACGCCATGGACCGGGCAGCTGATCATCGTCATCGACCCGAGCAAGGCCGAAGGCGAGCGTTTTGCCCAGCGCAGCCGCGAACTGGTGGAGCAAATGCAGGCGGTGGGGTTGACGCGGATGCCGGGCGAGCGCCGCTACCGCGAGCGTGAAGTGGCCGAGGAGGAGGGCGTGGCGCTGACCGAGCAGGAGCTGCATGGCCTCAAGGCGCTGCTGGGCTGAGCCAGGCTGTCGGCGCAGATCGGCGGCTGTGCAATCTTGCATAGACAACCTGCACAATAGGTGATGTTACTCAGCAGCGACTCCGGGTATCCTCAGGGCAGCCTTTCCGAACTGTCCTGATCCAAGGAGCTGCACGCTGTGTTCAAACATGTCGATGCCTATGCCGGCGACCCGATCCTCTCGCTGATGGAAACCTTCAAGGCCGATCCCCGTGCCGACAAGGTCAACCTGAGTATCGGCCTGTACTACGATGAAGCCGGCGTGGTGCCGCAGTTGGCGGCGGTGGATGCGGTCGAGAAACGCATCGCCGGCCAGGCTCACGAAGCCTCGCTCTACCTGCCGATGGAAGGCCTGGCCAGCTACCGCCAGGCCATTCAGGCCCTGCTGTTCGGTGCCGATCACCCAGCGGTGACCGGCGGCCGTGTGGCCACCGTGCAGACCGTGGGCGGTTCTGGCGCACTGAAAGTCGGTGCCGACTTCCTCAAGCGTTATTTCCCGCAGTCCGAAGTCTGGGTCAGCAACCCGACCTGGGATAACCACCGCGCCATCTTCGAAGGCGCCGGTTTCAAGGTGAATACCTACCCGTACTTCGACCAGACCAGCCGTGGCGTCGACTTCGCTGGCATGCTGCAAGCGCTGCAGACCCTGCCGGCCAACAGCGTCGTGCTGCTGCACCCGTGCTGCCACAACCCGACCGGTGCCGACCTGGACCAGAACCAGTGGCAGCAAGTGGTGGAAGTGGTCAAGGCGCGTCAGCTGATCCCGTTCCTCGACATCGCCTACCAGGGCTTCGGTGAGGGGCTGGTCGAAGATGCCTTCGCCATCCGCGAAATGGCCCGTGCCGGCGTGCCGTGCCTGGTCAGCAACTCGTTCTCGAAAATCTTCTCGCTGTACGGCGAGCGAGTAGGGGGCCTATCGGTGGTCTGCGACGACGACGCCACTGCCCAGAGCGTACTCGGCCAGTTGAAGGCTACCGTGCGCCGCAACTACTCCAGCCCACCCAACTTCGGTGCTCAGCTGGTTGCCGGCGTGCTCGGCGATGCCGTGCTCAATGCCCAGTGGGCGGCGGAGGTCGAAGTGATGCGCAAGCGTATCCTCGACATGCGTCAGGCACTGGTCGATGCCCTGGGCACGCTGCTGCCGGGGCAGGACTTCCAGTTCTTCCTGCGCCAGCGCGGCATGTTCAGCTACACCGGTTTCAGCGTCGAGCAGGTGCGCCGCCTGCGTGACGAGTTCGGCGTGTACCTGATCGACAGTGGCCGGGTGTGCATGTCTGGCCTGCGACCGGCCAACCTGCAACGGGTGGCCGAGGCGTTCGCCGCCGTTCAGTAAAAACCGAAGCAGAAGCCGCCTTCAAAATTGAGTGAAGCGCGGCTTCATCGGTGATAGTCCCGTCCCACGACTCATCCGTCACGTACTCCAGTGACTGGAGTCGTCGGGCTTACCTTGCAGTACCTGGTTTTCCACTGGCTGAACTTACTCATCCGAGTCCTCCAACCTGGTAAAACTACTAGTTGCGCACGCCGACCTCGTACGGGTATTAATATTTCTGTGCATGGGAGGGTGGGCATGAAAACAGACCCAGCTTGGCGCTCTTATACGAGTTATGGTTACTGCGTAAATGTTAGTTCTGCGTTGCTGGGTTTTTGTGGATATCCGCTAGACCTGCCCACGCTCTGTTATCTGCTTGGCAAGGGCTATCGACTTTATAATCCAGGATTAATGCGTTTTGTGTCCGTTGATAATGCGAGTCCCTTCGAGGAAGGCGGCATAAATCCCTACTGCTACTGCGGCGGCGACCCAGTAAATCGTTTTGACTCATCGGGGCGTGGCTGGTTAGATGTTCTGACTTTCAAGCGAGTGAAACTGCAGGCCAGTCATGAAGTGTTTGACACTAGAATGCTTAGGCGTTTTGGTAGTGAGGTCAAAGTTGCCAAGCTATCCACTGCATATAAAGTCAAGTTTAATGATGCCCCTTCCCCTGATCTGGATGCGACTTTATTCGGAGAGATCTCGCTGTTTGTGAAGTATCGCTCCAATCGCAATGCCAAACGCGCTTACTTGCTGATGGTAGACGGAAGCCAACCCATACCTGAGGCGAGAGGGATGTTTAGTTATGATTATGATACAGCAATAACCTTCCGGGATAGACTTAATTACACGTACTCGCCGACAAGAGCTCCAGCGGAAAATGCCCACGCTTATAGGCAGGCCCATGACATGCACATTGCGAAGTTTAATGAAGCGGCCAGGGAGATTCGAAGGCTCAGGGATTTAAAAAGTATTGAGCTTTCACTCGAGCGGCGTTGATGGATGTATGACTTGGAAACCGGTGATGTGCGTTTCTCGGGCAGGGCCTCCCTAGTTGCATCCTTTGCCGGTAATCGCATTTTATTTCCGGTTGGGTATGGCGATAGCACTATGTTCGCCATTCTCAGCCTGTTGCACTCTTGCGAGTGGGCTTAACGAGGAATGAATGAGCAGTCTCCAAACGTTAAACAACGCTATGCAGAAACGCGTCGCCTGCGTGACGAGTTCGGCGTGTACCTGATCGACAGTGGCCGGGTGTGCATGTCTGGCCTGCGGCCGGCCAACCTGCAACGGGTGGCCGAGGCGTTCGCCGCGGTTCAGCAGTAATGTGACAGGGGGGACGCGAAGCGGCCCCCTTGGTTTCACCTTGTTGTCATGACAAGTGCAACCGTCCCTCGGACGGGGCTTCGCAAGTGCAACCTTTCAGTGCACAATCGCGCCCTCTTTTTCGGTTGAGGGGTGCGATACGTCTGTTTCGCCACTCTCAGCCTGTTGCAGTCTTGCGAGTGGAGCTACACCCGGAATGAATGAGCAGGCCCCAAGCGTCGAACGGCGCTATGAAGAATCGACCCCGGCAGCCTTGGGCAGTTGGGCACGTCAAGACACCACCTGGATGCTGGGCCTGTTTGGCACCGCCATCGGTGCAGGCACCTTGTTCCTGCCCATCAACGCCGGCTTGGGCGGCTTCTGGCCGCTGCTGATCCTGGCCGTACTGGCCTTCCCGATGACCTACTTCGCCCACCGCGGGCTGACCCGTTTTGTCCTTTCCGGGCGCACGGGCGGCGATATCACGCAAGTGGTCGAGGAGCATTTCGGCATCAAGGCCGGTGCGCTGATCACCGTGCTGTACTTCTTCGCCATCTTCCCGATCCTGCTTATCTATAGCGTGGCGCTGACCAACACCGTTACCAGCTTCATGGAGCACCAGTTGCACATGACGCCGCCGCCACGGGCGCTGCTGTCGTTCGTGCTGATCCTCGGCCTGCTGGCCATCGTGCGTTGCGGTGAGCAGGCCACGGTCAAGGTCATGAGCCTGCTGGTCTACCCGTTCATCGTTGCCCTGGCGTTGCTGGGCCTGTACCTGGTCCCGCACTGGACCGGGGGCATCCTCGACAGCGCCACGCAACTGCCCTCGGGCTCGGCCTTCCTGCACACCGTGTGGCTGGCGATTCCGGTGATGGTGTTCTCGTTCAACCACTCACCGATCATCTCGGCCTTCGCCGTCGACCAGAAGCGCCGCTACGGCGAGCATGCCGATGAGCGCAGCGGCCAGATCCTCGCCCGCGCCCACCTGCTGATGGTGGCCATGGTGCTGTTCTTCGTCTTCAGCTGCGTGCTGACCCTCAGCAGTGCCCAACTGGCTGAGGCCAAGGCGCAGAACCTGTCGATCCTGTCGTACCTGGCCAACCACTTCAGCAACCCGACCATCGCCTTTGCCGCACCACTGATCGCCTTCATTGCCATCGCCAAGTCGTTCCTGGGCCACTACATCGGCGCCAGCGAAGGCCTCAAGGGCATCATCGTCAAGGCCGGTGCGCGCCCGGGTGCAAAAACCCTGGACCGCGTGGTCGCTGCGCTGATGCTGGTGGTCTGCTGGATCGTCGCCACCCTCAACCCGAGCATTCTGGGCATGATCGAATCGCTGGGCGGCCCGATTATCGCGGTATTGCTGTTCCTGATGCCGATGTACGCCATTCGCCGCGTACCGTCGATGCGCAAGTACAGCGGCGCGATGTCCAATGTATTCGTCGTGACAATCGGCGTGGTTGCGCTGACTTCGGTGGTTTACGGCTTGCTGAGCTGATTCACCACCGCTGCAAGCAATGCCCAGGTCGCTTGTCGCGATCTGGGCATTTTTTTTTGTCCACAATAATTGTCTGGCAATAGAACAATTTTAACTTCACCCATAGGCACCCGGTCGGCTTCATGCTTAACTCAGTGTCCTTTTCAAACCCCGCATAAGGATTTCGTTCATGGCTCAAGTGACTCTCAAAGGCAACCCGGTTCAGGTCAAGGGCAACCTGCCGCAGGCCGGTGCTCAGGCCCCAGCCTTCTCGCTGGTGGGTGAAGGCCTGGCCGACCAGTCGCTGCAGAACTACGCCGGCAAGCGCAAGGTGCTGAACATCTTCCCAAGCGTCGATACCCCAACCTGCGCCACCTCGGTGCGCAAGTTCAATGCCCAGGCCAATGACGTAGCCAACACCGTGGTGCTGTGCATTTCCGCCGACCTGCCGTTCGCCCAGGCGCGCTTCTGCGGTGCCGAAGGCCTGGAGAACGTGAAAAACCTGTCGACCCTGCGCGGCGCCGAGTTCCTCGAGAACTACGGTGTGGCCATTGCCGACGGCCCGCTGGCCGGCCTGGCTGCGCGTGCGGTAGTGGTACTGGACGAGAACGACAAGGTGCTGCACAGCGAGCTGGTAGCTGAAATCGCTGAAGAGCCTAACTACGAGGCAGCGCTGGCTGTCCTGAAGTAAGGGCTTCTGGCGGGGCCGGTACCGGTAACGGAACTCCAGCCACGCCCACCGCTCCAAGCAACACCCTGTAACGGCCCGGAACGATTTCCGGGCCGTTTTCGTTTAAAGTTCAGCGTTTTGGCAACGTCAGCCAAAGGTAAACCTCTGGTAAAGGGCCTTTGCTAAAACGATGCCAGTGCTTATCGTTCACCCTCCCCACATCGTTATTCCGAACAAGGTTCGTTCAACCCATGCAAGCGTCCAAATCCCGTTCCTCCCGTCGCTGGCTCGTCGGCCTGCTGATCCTGCTGCTGGTGGCCTTGCTGGCCTGGTGGCTGTGGCCCGCAACGCCCGCCCACACAGAGGCCGGCAGCGGGCGCATGGGCAAGGGCGGGCGCCCAGGGTTCGGCGCATCCAGCGACCCGGTGCCGGTACGCGTCGAGCCGGCACGGGTTGGCGATTTCCCGCTTTATTACAAAGCCTTGGGCACGGTCACCGCGACCAATACCGTCAACGTGCGCAGCCGGGTGGGCGGTGAGCTGGTCAAGATCCACTTCAAGGAAGGCCAGCAGGTAAAGGCCGGCGACCTGCTCGCTGAGATCGACCCGCGCAGCTACCGCATCGCCTTGCAGCAGGCCGAAGGCACCCTGGCGCAGAACCAGGCTCAGCTGAAGAACGCCCAGGTAGACGTCGCGCGCTACCGAGGCCTGTATGCCGAAGACAGCATCGCCAAACAGACACTCGACACCGCCGAAGCCCAGGTCGCGCAGTTCCAGGGCCTGGTCAAGACCAACCAGGCGCAGGTCAACGACGCGCGCCTGAACCTCGATTTCACCCAGATCCGTGCGCCGATCAATGGCCGTGTAGGCCTGCGTCAGCTCGACCTGGGTAACCTGGTAGCCGCCAACGACACCACCGCGCTGGTCGTCATCACCCAGACCGAGCCGATCAACGTCGTGTTCACCCTGCCGGAAACCGAGCTGAGCACCGTGCTGGAACGCTATCGCAGCGGCGCCAGCCTGCCGGTCGAGGCCTGGGACCGCAGCGACAGCAAGCTGCAGTCCAGCGGTGTACTGGGCAGTATCGATAACCAGATCGACACCACCACCGGCACCCTCAAGTTCAAGGGCCGGTTCGAGAACAAGGACCTGGCCCTGTTCCCCAACCAGTTCGTCAACGTGCGCCTGCTGGCCGACACCCTCAAGCAGGTGGTAATGGGCCCTGCGGCGGCCATTCAGTTCGGTAACGACGGCACCTTCGCCTATGTGATCAACGCCGAGAACACCGTCAACGTGCGCAAGCTCAAGGTCGGTGCCAGCGATGGTGAAAACAGCGTGATTCTCGAAGGCCTGGCTGCCGGCGACCGCCTTGTGCTGGAAGGCACCGACCGGCTGCGAGAGGGCACCAAGGTGGACGTGGTCGAAGACAGCTCGCAAGTGCCGACCACCCCCGGTCAGCACCTGCAAGGCCAGGACGCCAAGGGCGCCGCCCAGGCTGCTGAAGCAGGCAAGGCGGGCGCATGAACCTCTCGCGCCTGTTCATCCTGCGGCCGGTCGCCACCACGCTGAGCATGCTGGCTATCGTCCTGGCCGGCCTGATTGCCTACACGTTGTTGCCGGTTTCGGCCCTGCCACAGGTCGATTACCCGACCATCCGGGTCATGACCCTGTACCCCGGCGCCAGCCCGCAAGTCATGACCAGTGCGGTCACCGCGCCGCTTGAACGCCAGTTCGGGCAAATGCCGGGCCTGACCCAGATGGCCTCGACCAGCTCCGGCGGTGCCTCGGTGCTGACCCTGCGTTTCAGCCTCGACATGAACATGGATGTCGCCGAGCAACAGGTGCAGGCAGCGATCAATGCGGCCAGCAACTTGCTGCCCAGCGACCTGCCCGCACCGCCGGTGTACAACAAGGTCAACCCGGCCGACACCCCGGTGCTGACCCTGGCCATTTCCTCCAAGACCATGCCGCTGCCCAAGCTCAACGACCTGGTCGATACCCGGGTGGCGCAAAAGCTCGCCCAGATCAGTGGCGTGGGCATGGTCAGTATCGCCGGTGGCCAACGCCAGGCGGTGCGCATCAAGGTCAACGTCGATGCCCTGGCTGCCAACGGCCTCAACCTCGATGACGTGCGTACGCTGATCGGCGCGTCCAACGTCAACCAGCCCAAAGGCAACTTTGACGGCCCGACCCGGGTGTCGATGCTCGACGCCAACGACCAGCTGCGTTCCCCGGCGGAATACGCCAACCTGATCCTGGCCTACAACAACGGTGCGCCGCTGCGCCTGAAGGATGTGGCCGAGATCGTCGACGGTGCCGAAAACGAGCGCCTCGCCGCCTGGGCCAACGAAAACCAGGCCGTGTTGCTGAACATTCAGCGCCAGCCGGGGGCCAACGTCATCGAAGTGGTCGACCGGATCAAGGAACTGCTGCCTTCGATCACCGACAACCTGCCGGCCGGCCTCGACGTGTCGGTGCTCACCGACCGTACCCAGACCATCCGCGCCGCGGTCAAGGACGTGCAGCACGAGTTGCTGATCGCCATCGTCCTGGTGGTCATGGTCACCTTCGTGTTCCTGCGCCGTTTCAGTGCCACCCTGATCCCGTCGATTGCCGTCCCGTTGTCGTTGATCGGCACCTTTGGCGTGATGTACCTGGCCGGTTTTTCGGTGAACAACCTGACCCTCATGGCCCTGACCATCGCCACCGGTTTCGTGGTGGACGATGCCATCGTCATGCTGGAGAACATCTCCCGGCACATCGAGGAAGGCGAAACCCCCATGCAGGCCGCGCTCAAGGGCGCCCGGCAGATCGGCTTCACCCTGATATCGCTGACCTTCTCGCTGATCGCGGTACTGATCCCGCTGTTGTTCATGGCCGATGTGGTCGGCCGGCTGTTCCGCGAGTTCGCGATCACCCTGGCGGTGGCGATCCTGATTTCCCTGGTCGTGTCGCTGACCCTCACGCCGATGATGTGCGCGCGCTTGCTCAAGCGCGAGCCCAAGGAAGAAGAGCAGGGCCGTTTCTACCGCGCCAGTGGCGCCTGGATCGACTGGCTGATCGAGCACTACGGCCGCGGCCTGCAGTGGGTGCTCAGGCATCAGCCGCTGACCCTGCTGGTGGCGGTGGGCAGCCTTGCGCTTACCGTGGTGCTCTACATGGCGGTGCCCAAGGGCTTCTTCCCGGTGCAGGACACCGGCGTGATCCAGGGTATTTCCGAAGCGCCGCAATCGACCTCGTTCGCCGCCATGAGCGAGCGCCAGCAGTCGCTGAGCAAGGTAATCCTGCAGGACCCGGCCGTGCAGAGCCTGTCGTCCTACATTGGCGTGGATGGCGACAACGCCACACTCAACAGCGGGCGCCTGCTGATCAACCTCAAGCCGCACGGTGAACGTGACGTCACCGCCGGCGAGGTCATCAGCCGCCTGCAGCCGCAGCTCGACAAGCTGGTGGGCATCCGCCTGTTCATGCAGCCGGTGCAGGACTTGAGTATCGAGGACCGGGTCAGCCGCACCCAGTACCAGTTCAGCCTGTCCTCGCCTGACGCCGACCTGCTGGCGCAGTGGAGCGGCAAGCTGGTGCAGGCGCTGCAACAGCGCCCGGAGCTTGCCGACGTAGCCAGCGACCTGCAGGACAAGGGCCTGCAGGTGTACCTGGTGATCGACCGCGACATGGCCAGCCGCCTTGGCATCACGGTTGCGCAGATCACCAACGCTTTGTACGACGCCTTCGGCCAGCGGCAGATCTCGACCATCTACACCCAGGCCAGCCAGTACCGCGTGGTGCTGCAGTCGCAAGCCGCCGCCAGCATCGGCCCGCAGGCGTTGGAGTCGATCCACGTCAAGGCCACCGATGGCGGCCAGGTGCGGTTGTCGGCGCTGGCGCGTATCGAGCAGCGCCAGGCGCAGTTGGCGATTTCGCACATCGGCCAGTTCCCGGCGGTGATGATGTCGTTCAACCTGGCCCATGGCGCGTCGCTGGGCGAGGCGGTCAAGGTCATCGAGCAGGTGCAGCAGGAGATCGGCATGCCGATTGGCGTGCAAACCCGCTTCCAGGGCGCGGCAGAAGCCTTCCAGGCCTCGCTGTCGAGCACCTTGCTGCTGATTCTCGCCGCCGTGGTGACCATGTACATCGTGCTGGGTGTGCTCTACGAGAGCTACGTCCACCCGGTGACCATCCTTTCGACCTTGCCCTCGGCGGCGGTCGGCGCGTTGCTGGCATTGCTCATCAGTGGCAACGACCTGGGCATGATCGCCATCATCGGCATCATCCTGCTGATCGGCATCGTCAAGAAGAACGCGATCATGATGATCGACTTCGCCCTTGAAGCCGAACGCCATCAGGGCATGTCCCCGCAGGACGCCATCTACCAGGCCGCGTTGCTGCGCTTCCGGCCGATCCTGATGACCACCCTGGCCGCGCTGTTCGGTGCGGTGCCGCTGATGCTCGCAACCGGCTCCGGTGCCGAACTGCGCCAGCCGCTGGGCCTGGTGATGGTGGGCGGGCTGCTGGTCAGCCAGGTACTGACACTGTTCACCACGCCGGTCATCTACCTTTATTTTGATCGGCTTGCGCGTCGTTTTGGTCGGCCGGACGTTGCGGAGGAGCCGGCATGAGCGGCCTCAAGCATCAAGCCGCAAGCTGCAAGCTGATTGACGTGAGCCGGAGTTCCGAGCCTGCTCGCACGACCACTTGTAGCTTGCAACTTGCAGCTTGGAGCTACAAATGAACCTGTCCGGTCCTTTCATCCGGCGCCCGGTAGCGACCATGCTGCTGAGCCTGGCGATCATGCTGCTGGGCGGGGTCAGCTTCGGCCTGCTGCCGGTTGCGCCGCTGCCGCAGATGGACTTCCCGGTGATCGTGGTGCAGGCCAACCTGTCCGGTGCCAGCCCTGAAGTCATGGCCGCCACCGTGGCCACGCCGCTGGAACGCAAGCTGGGCAGCATCGCCGGCGTTACCACGCTGACCAGCAGCTCCAACCAGGGCTCGACGCGGGTGATCATCGGCTTTGAAATGGGCCGTGACATCGACGGCGCGGCGCGTGAGGTGCAGGCGGCCATCAATGCCACCCGCAACCTGCTGCCCAGCGGCATGCGCAGCATGCCCACGTACAAGAAGATCAACCCGTCGCAGGCACCGATCATGGTGCTGTCGCTGACCTCCGAAGTGCTGCAGAAGGGCCAGCTGTACGATTTGGCAGACACCATCCTGTCGCAGAGCCTGGCCCAGGTGTCCGGGGTAGGGGAGGTGCAGATCGGCGGCAGTTCGCTGCCGGCCGTGCGCATCTCGGTGGAACCGCAGTTGCTCAACCAGTACGGCGTATCGCTGGACGAGGTACGCACCGCCGTGTCCAACGCCAACCAGCGCCGGCCCATGGGCTTCGTCGAGGATGCCGAACGGAGCTGGGAGGTGCGGGCCAACGACCAGCTGGAAACGGCCAAGGACTACGAGCCGGTGGTGATCCGCCAGCAGAACGGCACCATCCTGCGCCTGTCCGACGTGGCGACCATCACCGACAGCGTCGAGAACCGCTACAACAGCGGCTTCTTCAACGACCAGAGCGCGGTACTGCTGGTGGTCAACCGCCAGACCGGGGCCAACATCATCGAAACGGTCGACCAGATCAAGGCGCAGTTGCCAGCGTTGCAGTCGCTACTGCCGGCCAGCGTCCAGCTGAATGTGGCCATGGACCGCTCGCCGGTGATCAAGGCGACCCTCAAGGAGGCCGAGCACACCCTGTTGATCGCGGTAGGGCTGGTGATCCTGGTGGTCTACCTGTTCCTCGGCAGCCTGCGTGCCTCGTTGATCCCGAGCCTGGCGGTACCGGTGTCGCTGGTGGGCACCTTTGCGGTCATGTACCTGTGCGGTTTTTCCCTCAACAACCTGTCGCTGATGGCGCTGATCCTGGCCACCGGCCTGGTGGTGGACGATGCCATCGTGGTGCTGGAGAACATCTCCCGGCACATCGAGGATGGCCAGCCGCCGATGCGTGCGGCCTTCCTGGGCGCCAAGGAAGTGGGCTTCACGCTGTTGTCGATGAACGTGTCGCTGGTGGCGGTATTCGTCTCGATCCTGTTCATGGGCGGCATCGTGCGCAGCCTGTTCCAGGAGTTTTCGATCACGTTGGCGGCGGCGATCATCGTCTCGCTGGTGGTCTCGCTGACCCTGACACCAATGCTCTGCGCGCGCTGGCTCAAGCCGCACCAGGCGCAGCAGACCCGCGTGCAGCGCTGGAGCGACAAGCTGCACCGGCGCATGGTCAATGGCTATGACCGCAGCCTTGGCTGGGCGCTGCGCCACAAGCGCCTGACCCTGCTCAGTCTGTTGGCCACCATCGGCATCAACATTGCCCTGTACGTGGTGGTGCCCAAGACACTGATGCCGCAGCAGGACACCGGCCAGTTGATGGGCTTTATCCGGGGTGACGATGGCCTGTCGTTCAGCGTGATGCAGCCCAAGATGGAAATCTACCGCCGCGCCTTGCTGGCCGACCCTGCGGTGCAGAGTGTGGCGGGCTTCATCGGCGGCAACAGTGGTACCAACAATGCCATGGTGCTGGTGCGCCTGAAACCGATCAACGAGCGCAAGATCGATGCCCAGAAGGTCATCGAGCGCCTGCGCAAAGAGATGCCCAAGGTGCCCGGCGGGCGCCTGTTCCTGATGGCTGACCAGGACCTGCAGCTGGGTGGCGGCGGGCGTGACCAGACCTCGTCGCAGTACCTGTACACCCTGCAGAGCGGCGACCTGGCGGCCCTGCGCGAGTGGTTCCCGAAAGTGGTCGCGGCGGTGCGTGCCTTGCCCGAGTTGACGGCCATTGACGCCCGTGACGGCGCCGGCACCCAGCAGGTCACCCTGGTGGTCGATCGTGACCAGGCCAAGCGCCTGGGCATCGACATGGACATGGTCACCACGGTGCTCAACAACGCCTACAGCCAGCGGCAGATCTCGACCATCTACGACAGCCTCAACCAGTACCAGGTGGTGCTGGAGATCAACCCGAAATACGCCTGGGACCCGAGCACCCTGGAGCAGGTGCAGGTGATCACCAATGATGGCGCCCGGGTGCCGTTGTCGACCATTGCCCACTACGAGAACAGCCTGGCCAATGACCGGGTCAGCCACGAGGGCCAGTTCGCCTCCGAAGACATTGCCTTCGACGTTGCCGAAGGCTACAGCCCTGACCAGGCCATGGCCGCAGTGGAGCGGGCGGTGGCCAAGCTGGGCCTGCCCGAGGAAGTCATCGCCAAGCTCGGCGGCACCGCCGACGCTTTCGCCAAGACCCAGGAAGGCCAGCCCTTCATGATTCTTGGCGCGCTGGTGCTGGTGTACCTGGTGCTGGGCATTCTTTATGAAAGCTACATTCACCCGCTGACCATTCTCTCGACACTGCCCTCGGCCGGCGTCGGTGCCTTGCTGGCGCTGTATGTCACCGGCGGCGAGTTCAGCCTGATCTCGCTGCTGGGCCTGTTCCTGCTGATTGGCGTGGTGAAGAAGAACGCGATCCTGATGATCGACCTGGCGCTGCAACTGGAGCGCCACCAGGGCCTGTCGCCGGAGGAGTCCATCCGCCGCGCTTGCCTGTTGCGCTTGCGGCCGATTCTGATGACCACCCTGGCGGCCATCCTCGGCGCCTTGCCGCTGCTGGTCAGCCGTGCCGAAGGCGCGGAAATGCGCCAGCCGCTGGGTTTGACCATCATCGGTGGCCTGGTCTTCAGCCAGATCCTCACCCTTTATACGACACCGGTGGTCTATCTGTACCTCGACCGCCTGCGTCACCGTTTCAACCATTGGCGCGGCGTGCGCACCGACGCCGCTCTGGAAACCCCGCTATGAACTTTGCCCAGACACCCCTTCACCGTACCCTGCAGTCGTTGACCCTGGGGCGTGGCTCGCGTCTGCTCGGCGCCGGCCTGTGTGTAGCGCTGCTCAGTGCCTGTACCCTGAGCCCGGACTACCACCGCCCTGAGCTGAGCACCCCGGCGCAGTACAAGCAGGCCGAGGGCTGGAGCCAGGCCAAACCGTCGGACGCCATTGCCCGTGGCGCTTGGTGGGAGGTTTATGGCGATGCCGGGCTCAATGCCTTGGTCGAAGAGCTCAACCGCAGCAACCAGACCGTCGCGCAGTCCGAAGCCCAGTACCGCCAGGCCCAGGCGCTGGTGCGCAGCAGCCGCGCCGCGCTGTTCCCGAGCCTGGACCTGAGCGCCAGCAAGAACCGTTCGGCTCAAGGCACCGGCAGCTCCAGCTCCAGCCTGTCGAACAACAGCAGCGGCATTCGCAACACCTACAACACGCAGCTCGGCGTGAGCTGGGAGATCGACCTGTGGGGCAAGCTACGTGAAACCTTGAACGCCAACGAAGCCAGTGCCGAAGCCAGCTTTGCCGACCTTGCCTCGATTCGCCTGAGCCAGCAGTCGGAGCTGGTGCAAAACTACCTGCAGTTGCGTGTGATCGATGAGCAGAAGCGCCTGCTGGAAGCGACCGTGGCCACCTACGAGCGCTCGCTGCGCATGACCGAAAACCAGTATCGCGCCGGTGTGTCCGGCCCCGATGCGGTGGCGCAGGCGCGGACCCAGCTGAAAAGCACCCAGGCAGACCTGATCGACCTGATCTGGCAGCGTGCTCAGTTCGAGAATGCCATTGCCGTGTTGCTGGGCAAGGCCCCGGCGAACTTCGCGCTGGCCGACAGCAAGAACATCCCGGCGCTGCCGGACATCCCCGTGACATTGCCCTCGCAATTGCTTGAGCGCCGCCCGGACATTGCCTCGGCCGAGCGCAACGTGATGGCCGCCAACGCCAATATCGGCGTATCGCGGGCTGCCTACTTCCCCGACCTGAGCCTGAGCCTGAGTGGGGGCTATTCCAGCAGCAGCTTCAGCAACTGGATCGAACTGCCGAACCGCTACTGGTCGGTAGGGCCTTCGCTGGCCATGACCTTGTTCGATGCGGGCAAGCGCAGCGCCGAGGTGGACCGTACCGTGGCGGTGTATGACCAGACTGTGGCGCAGTATCGCCAGACCGTGCTCGATGGCTTCAAGGAGGTGGAAAACTACCTGGTGCAGCTGAAGGTATACGGCGATGAAGCGGTGGTACGCCAGGAGGCCCTGGACGCGGCGCGTGAGTCGCTGCGCCTTACGGAGAACCAGTACCGCGCGGGCTTGATCGGCTACCTGGATGTGGTGAACGTGCAGACCACGGCGCTGAGTAATGAGCGCAGTGTGCTGAACCTACTGCAAGGGCGGCTGGTGGCGAGTGTGCAACTGATCGCCGCGCTGGGCGGCGGTTGGGATGCCGAGCAGGCGTTTGCCGAGTAGGAGCTCGCCCAGCCCTAGGGCTGTGTGAGCACCTGCCTTGCTCGAAATTCAGAAAACAACGATGACCCAGTAGGAGCGGGCCGGGGCAGAGCCTCAGGAGGGGATGTTGGATCCATTCCCATTCGCAAAAACCCCGTGCGTTTCGCCAAAGCTTGAGTACAATTGTCAGCTTTTTCCGGGCCCCCTGGCCTGTCGCTGGAACTCCCAATGCTCACAGGCAGCTACTCCTCTTCGTTGGTGTTGATTTCGCTGTGCGTGGCGATCCTGGCGTCCTATACCGCCCTTGACCTGACCGGCCGCATTGCCACGGCCAAAGGCAGGGCTGTGCACCTGTGGATGGGGGGCGGCGCGCTGGCCATGGGCATCGGCGTGTGGTCGATGCACTTCATCGGCATGCTCGCGTTCAGCCTGCCCGTCGAGCTGGGCTACGACCTTGGGCTGACGGCGTTTTCGCTGTTGATCGCCGTGCTGTCGTCAGGCTTTGCCTTGTGGCTGGTGAGCCAGCCGAGCCTGCCCTGGCTGCAACTGGGCTTTGGTGCGTTGATCATGGGGGCGGGCATCAGTTGCATGCACTACACCGGCATGGCCGCGCTGCGCATGCTGCCGGGCATCGACTATGACCCAACGCTGTTCGGCGCTTCGCTGTTGATCGCCGTTGGCGCCTCGGCGGCGGCGCTGTGGATCGCGTTTCGCTTGCGCAGACACACCCCTTACGTGCGCCAGATCCGGGGCCTGGCGGCCGTGATCATGGGGGTTGCCATAGTGGGCATGCACTACACCGGCATGGCGGCGGCCAATTTCCCTGCGGGCAGCTTCTGTGGTGCGCTGGGCGGCGGGCTGCAAGGCGACGGGCTGGTCTACCTGGTGCTGATCACCACCCTGGCGGTATTGGCGGTGGCGTTGCTGACCTCGGTGCTGGACGCGCGCCTGGAAGCGCGCACCGCGGAACTTGCCCGCTCGCTGACCCTGGCCAACCAGGAGCTGACCCAGCTGGCCCTGCACGACACGCTCACCGACCTGCCCAACCGTACCCTGCTGGCCGACCGCATCGAGCAGGCCATCGGCAAGGTGGCGGAGCAGGGCGGGTGCTTTGCCTTGATGTTCATCGACCTGGATGGTTTCAAACCGGTCAACGATGCCTTTGGCCATCATGTCGGTGACCTGTTGCTCAAGGCTGTGGCCGCACGCCTGCGTGGCCACTTGCACAGCCAGGACACCTTGGCGCGCATTGGCGGCGACGAGTTCGTGCTGCTGGTGGAATTGCAGGAGCCGAACGATGCCATGGACGTGGCGGTCAAGCAGGTCAACCTGGTGTCGCGGCCGTTCCGTGTCGCCGAGCATGATCTGCAGCTCACGGCCAGCCTGGGCATCGTCTTGTACCCAGGCAATGGCCTGGACCAGCACGAGTTGCTGCGCAATGCCGATGCCGCGATGTACCACGCCAAAAGCGCCGGCAAGAATGGCTACAGCTTCTTCGACGTGTCGATGAACAGCAACGCTCGGCAGCAGCTGCAGTTGCTGCAGGACCTGCGCCAGGCGCTGGAGCAGGGCCAGTTCCGCCTGCATTACCAGCCCAAGTTCGATGCCCAGGCCTGCCAGCCGATCGGTGCCGAAGCCCTGCTGCGCTGGGAGCACCCGCAGCAGGGGTTGTTGCTGCCTGATCGGTTCATCGGCCTGGCGGAAAAGACCGGCCTGATAATCCCCATTGGCGAATGGGTGCTCGACGAAGCCTGCCGGCAGATGCGTCAGTGGCTGGACCAAGGGCACCTGGGCTGGCGCATGGCGGTCAACCTTTCGGCCATCCAGTTCTGCCACGCTGGGCTGGTCGAAAGCGTGGCCCGGGCTTTGAGCGAGAATGGCCTGCCGGCCAACTGCCTGACTCTGGAAATCACCGAAACCACCGCCATGCACGACGCCGATGCCAGCCTGACGGTGCTGCAACGCCTGTCCGACATGGGCGTGGACTTGTCCATCGATGACTTTGGCACCGGTTACTCCAGCCTCATGTACCTCAAGCGCCTGCCGGCCAACGAGCTGAAGATCGACCGTGGTTTCGTGCGTGACCTGGAGCAGGACAGCGATGACGCCGCGATTGTCTCTGCAATCGTTGCCCTGGGCCAGGCACTGGGGTTGCGCATCGTTGCCGAAGGGGTAGAGACCGGCAAACAGCAAGACTTCCTCACCCGCCTGGGGTGCGATTCGCTGCAAGGGTATCTGCTGGGCCAGCCGGTGCCGGCAGAGCAGTTCATGGGCAATTTGCAGGCGCTGCGCCAGGAACCCGAGGTGCCGGTTTAGCCTGCGTCGCGCAAAGCGAAGACCGGTACGAAGGCGTCCATTTCGGCCTCGACCGCTTCGATGATGCGCTCGACATCCGCCGCGGCCATGATGGCGGCGCAAGGAATGCCGGCGATGGCCAGCAGGGTTTCCCCGGTGGCGCGGTCGAACAGGCGCGCGATCATGCTGCGCGGTGCATCCATGCTGGCCTCGAAGCCCAGCGGGTGGAAATGCCAGCGCATCACCTGACAGGCGTTTGGGAACGTCATCTTGTTCATGCCAGCCTCCTTGTCCTTACCTGGACGCGGTGAGCGGGTGGCCGCAGGCACGGCCGCAGGGAATGTAACCATAGCACCTGCCACGCCAGTGCCCAGTGGCTGAGTTCGACCAAAGCGATGAGGCTTGACCCACGTCACATTAGCGTCTCGGACAGCGGCTAGCGGCAAAAGGCCCGGCAAACGTTTTCCTTGTGCGGCGGTGCCGAATAACCCGGCAGATTCTGCCAATTTCACGATTCTCAGGCGTGCAGCGTTTTCTGACGAGCGGTGCGAGTTGAACCGGTGCTAGCCCAGCAGGCCCGCCGCAATATTGATGGTGAACCCCAGAATCGCCGTGTTGAACACGAAGCCGACCACGGAGTGCGCCAGCACCACCCGCCGCAGCCCGCGCCCGGCGACGCCGACATCGGACGTTTGCACCGCCACGCTGATGGTGAACGAGAAGTAGTGGAAGTCCCAGTAATCCGGGTTGCGTTCGCCGTCGGCGAAGCGCAGTGGGGGTTCGTGGTTTTGCCCGTTATAGAACAGCCGGGCGTAGTGCAGGCTGAAAATGCAGCCGATCAGCAGCCAGGAGCCGGCCACGGTCAAGCCGGTGTAGAGGTAGTGCAGGGCCAGCGCATTGCCTTGCAAGCCGCGGCTGGAGACCAGTTGCAGGGTGATCGCGGCCAGGCTGGCGATGGCGGCGATGCACACGGTAAACAGAACCAGCCCGGCGTTTTCGTCCTCGATCTGGGCGACCTTGCGGACTTTATCCGGGTTGGCGTTCCAGGTCAGCCACAGCACCAGCAGCAGGTAAAGCCAGACGCCGAGGTTCCAGCCGACGAGGATATGCTGGACGGTGTCACCTGCCGGGACCAGCCAGGCGCCGATGATGCCGACCAGGGCGGCGAACGTGAGGCGGGGGTGAGTGCGGGTCAGGCGGTGGACAGCCATGGGGCCTCGTTGCCGGGGAGTGATGGCAAATACTCTAGACCATCGCGCGGCATTGCAACTCTCAGTACACTGCAAGCTCCAACACCAACATCCGTTGAACTCGAGGTTTCTGCATGACGCTCAGTCCTTTGGCAGGCAAGCTGGCTCCGGCCAGCGTGCTGGTCGATATTCCCCGACTGCTCACCGCTTACTACACCGGCCGCCCCGACGCGGCGGTGGCGGCCCAGCGGGTGGCCTTCGGCACCTCGGGGCACCGAGGTACTTCCTTCGAGTTGAGTTTCAACGAGTACCACGTGCTGGCCATCACCCAGGCCATCTGCCTGTACCGCCAGGAGAAGGGCATCGACGGCCCGCTGTTCATCGGCGCCGACACCCACGCGCTGTCGGCACCGGCCTCGGCCAGTGCGCTGGAAGTGCTGGCGGCCAACGGCGTGCAGGTGATGTTGTCCAAAGACGACGAGTACACGCCGACCCCGGCGGTGTCCCACGCCATCCTTTGCTACAACCGTGGCCGTGAACAAGGCCTTGCCGACGGCATCGTCATCACGCCGTCGCACAACCCGCCGCAAAGCGGGGGCTTCAAGTACAACCCGCCCAATGGCGGCCCGGCCGACAGCGACGTGACCAAGTGGGTCGAGGCCAAGGCCAACGAACTGCTGGCGGCGAACCTGGCGGGCGTCAAGCGCATGGACCATGCCCAGGCCTTGCAAGCTGCCACCACCCATCGCCACGACTACGTGAGCCACTACGTGGCAGACCTGGGCAATGTCATCGACTTCGATGTGATTCGCAGCGCCAACCTGCGCCTGGGCGTTGACCCGTTGGGTGGGGCCGGGGTGCATTACTGGGCGGCGATTGCCGAGCATTACAAAATCAACCTGGAAGTGGTCAACACCGAGGTCGACCCGACCTTCCGCTTCATGACCGTCGACTGGGACGGCCAGATCCGCATGGACCCATCCTCGCCCCACGCCATGCAGGGCCTGATTGGCCTGCGCGAGCGCTTCGACGTGGCGTTTGCCTGCGACCCGGACCACGACCGCCATGGCATCGTCACCCCGGATGGCCTGTTGCAGCCGAACAACTACCTGGCCGTGGCCATCGACTACCTGTTCCGTCACCGCCCGCAATGGCGCAGCGACGCGGCAGTGGGCAAGACCGTTGTGTCCAGCGGCCTGATCGACCGCGTCACCGAACGCCTGGGCCGTGAACTGTATGAGGTGCCGGTGGGCTTCAAGTTCTTTGCCCAGGGCCTGTTCGATGGCTCGTTGGGTTTTGGTGGCGAGGAAAGCGCGGGGGCGTCGTTCCTGCGCCGCGATGGCTCGGTCTGGGCCACTGACAAAGACGGGTTGATTCCGGCCTTGCTGGCTGCAGAGATGACCGCACGTACCGGGCGCAATCCGAGCCAGGCCTATGCGGACCTGACGGCGGCACTGGGCAAGCCGTTTGCTACGCGTGTCGAGGCCAAGGCCGATGTACGGCAGAAGGCGTTGCTGAGCAAGCTGGCACCCGAACAGGTCAAGTCGACCGAACTGGCCGGTGAGCCGATCGTGCAGATCCTCAGCCATGCGCCAGGCAACGGCCAGGCGATTGGCGGGTTGAAGGTGATGACCGCCAACGGCTGGTTTGCCGCGCGGCCGTCGGGCACCGAGGACATCTACAAGATCTACGCCGAGAGCTTCATCGACGAGGCGCACCTGCAGCGCCTGGTGCAGGAAGCGCAGGTGTTGGTGGACGCCGCCATCGCCTGATTCCCTGCAGAGGCGGCCTTGCCGGGCCGCTTCTCTGCCTCAGGCGGCAGGCAGCTCGAACCCCGCAACCCCACGGCCAAGCTTCAACGCCTGCGCATGCAGCACCTGCATCAGGTGCAGCGCCGAGTGCGAAGGCGGTTCGAAGCGCGAATAGACAAAGCTGATGTCGAAGTGGATTTCTTCGGCCAGTGGCACCACCGCCAAGCCGCTGTCCTGCGCCACGAACTCGTCGATCAGGGTAAGCCCCATGCCTTGCTTGACCAGGGCCACGGCTTCGTTGGCATTGGTGAACGACAACAATGATTGCAGCTGCAGGCCGCGCTGGTGGATGTGTTCGGCCAGCAGTTTGCCAAACGGCATGTCGGGCCTGAACAGCAGCAAGTCATGGCCTTGCAGTTGCTCCAGGGTCAGGGATGCCTGCCGCGCCAGGGCGTGCTCCGGCGGCATCACCACCACCATGCGGCCACGCATGAACGCCCGTGAATGCAGGTGATCGTGGATCACCGGCAAGGCGGCAATCGACAGGTCGACCTTCTTCGACAGGATCTGGTTCGGCATTTCACCCATCAGCGAGGTTTGCCACTCGATGTTCAGCGAGGGCGACTCGCGCTTGAGCTGGGCCAGCGCAATCGGTATTACCACGGTCGACAGCGATGCGCTGCACGAGATGCGCAGGTTGCGATGGCCGCCACTGGCCAGTGACAACGCACATTCATTGACCTCCAGCGCCGCCTGATACACCCGCTCGACTTCGCGAAAGAGAATCTGCGCCTCGTGGGTTGGCACCAGGCGGTTGTTGATGCGCTCGAACAACCGGTACGCCAGGCGCCCCTCGATGTACTGGATCAACTTGCTCACCGCTGGCTGCGACACATAAAGCATTTTCGCCGCCGCGCTGATCGACCCGGTCAGCATCACCGCACGAAACACTTCCATGTGCCGCAGTTTGAACACCAGCGCGCGGGCTTCCGGGCCTTCGTTGTCGAGGGGCATGGGCATTACCTTTGGTTATGGTCTTCGCCATCTGGGTATGAGCGCATCCGCTGGGCACGCAGTATCTTGAACCCAGCCGAGCCGCCTTTGCGGCGCACAATAACAAGATCTGCAGGCAAGCGCAGCGGCGCTTGACGGGAGTGCTGCGTGAACATCTTTGATGAACCCAAGATCGATTGCCATAACCATCTGTTTGACCCCGCCCGCTTTGCCTATCACCCCGACGCGCCCTATGCACCGTCCGGGCAGGAGGTCGCCACCCTCGAGCAGTTCAACCGGGTGATGGAGGCCTACGGTGTGCAGCATGCCTTGCTGGTAGGCCCCAACAGCGGCTACCACACCGACAACCGTTGCCTGTTGCACGCCCTGGCCATAGGGCAGGGGCGTTTCAAGGGCGTGGCGGTGGTCGACCCTGGCATCACCCTCGATGCGCTGGCCGCGCTGCAGACCCAAGGGGTGGTCGGGGTGGCTTTCAACCCGGCGCTGTACGGGGTGGCGAGCCTCGACGCGGTCGACGGGTTGTTCGGCAAGCTCGCCGAGCTCGACCTGTTTGCCCAGGTCCAGGTCTGCGAAGACCAGTTGCTGGCGTTGCGCGGGCTGCTGCGGCGTACCTCGGCACGCCTGTTGATCGACCACTGCGGCCGACCAGACGTACGCGCCGGCGTCCAGCAGCCGGGCTTCCAGGCCTTGCTGCAGTTGGCTGGCAGCGGCCGGGCCAGCGTCAAGCTGTCCGGCATGCAGAAGTTCGCCGCGGCCGATGCGCTGCTGGCGCAGAGCAGTGCCTACGTCCATGCCCTGATCGAGGCCTTTGGCCCGGATGCTTGTGTGTGGGGCTCGGACTGGCCGTTCATTCGCCAGCGCGCGCGGGTGGACTACGGGCCATTGCTGAAACTGGCCGAGCGCCTGATGCCGGATGCGCAACTGCGCCGCCAGGTCATGTGGGACACGCCGCGACGTCTGTTCGGGTTCGCCTGACGCAGCGCCCTTTGCCATTCCAATAACAAGAGAGCAACCGTCATGAACACTGAGCAGAACATCGGCTTGGGGGTGTTGGACACCCCTGCACACCTGCAACAACGCACTCGCACGCGCTTCATGATCCTGGCGCTGATATCCGGCGGCACCATGATCAACTACCTCGACCGCAGCGTGATGGGCATTGCGGCGCCCAGTATCAGTGCCGACCTGGGCCTGAATGCGGCGATGATGGGGGTGATCTTTTCGGCGTTTTCCTGGACCTACGCGGCGGCGCAGATCCCGGGCGGGATCCTCATCGACCGGCTGGGTACGAAGTTCACCTACTGGCTGGCCTTGACGCTGTGGTCGCTGTTCACCGGCTTGCAAGGGTTGGCCCAGGGCTTTCTGTCGCTGTTGGGCATGCGTTTTCTGGTGGGGGTGACCGAAGCACCGTGCTTCCCCACCAACAGCCGCGTGGTGGCGACCTGGTTCCCGCAGAGTGAACGGGCCAGGGCGACCGGTATCTACACCTTCGCCGAGTACACCGGGCTGGCCTTTTTAACGCCGCTGCTGTTCTGGGTGCTGCATGCCTACGGCTGGCGTTTTCTGCTGATGGCGGTCGGGCTGATGGGCATCCTGTATGGCCTGGTCTGGTGGCGCAAATACCATGAACCGCACCAGTCCACCACGGCTAACCAGGCCGAACTCGACTACATCGCCGCCGGCGGCGGCGTGGTCGACGGTGGCCAGAAAGCCACGGTGTTCCGCTGGTCGCAGATCCCGGCGTTGCTCAAGCACCGCAACATGCTGGGTATCTGCCTGGGGCAGTTTGCCTGCAACTCGACCAACGTGTTCTTCCTGACCTGGTTTCCGACGTACCTGGTGACCGAGCGGCACATGCCGTGGCTGAAGGTCGGCTGGGTCGCAGTCCTGCCTTTCATCGCCGCGTCGCTGGGGACCCTGGTCGGCGGCTGGTTGTCCGACGCCTTGCTGCGCCGTGGCTACTCCCTGAACGTGGCGCGCAAGCTGCCGGTGATTGCCGGCCTGCTCACGGCCTCGGTCATTGTGTTGGCCAACTATGTCGAGTCCGACGCGCTGGTGATCGCCATTCTCTGCATCGCCTACTTTGCCCAGGGCATGTCGGCGCTGGCCTGGATGATCGTCTCCGATATCGCGCCCAAAGGCCTGCTGGGCTTGAGTGGCGGCCTGTTCAACCTGTTCGCCAACGCGGCGGGCATCGTCACCCCATTGACCATCGGCATCATCGTGTCAATGACCGGCTCGTTTGTCTGGGCCCTGGTCTTCGTGTCGTCGATCACCGTCCTGGGTGCGCTGTGTTACCTGTTCATGGTCAGCGACCTGCGTCGCCTGCCAGACGTTCCCTCTCTCGATAATGGAGCAAAGCAATGAGCCAATACCTGCAAGGGCAGACTGCAATCGTCACCGGCGGCATGCGTGGCATCGGCCTGGGCATTGCGCAGCGGTTGCACGCTGCGGGCGCCCAAGTGGTGATCTGGGACCTCGCGGTCGATGGCTGGGACGCGGCCGAGCAGGGTTTCGAGCCTGTGCTGCGTCAGTCGGTCGATGTGTCGTCTCTGGCCTCGGTTGAAGCGGCCTTCGCCCATGTGCTGGCGCAGGTCGGGCAGGTCGAGATCCTGGTCAACAACGCCGGTATCAATGGCCCGGTGGTGCCCGCGTGGGAATACCCGCCAGCGGCCTGGGACAAGGTCATCGCCATTGACCTGAACGGCGTGTTCTATTGCTGCCGCACTGCCATCCCGCACATGCGTGAGCGCGGCTACGGGCGCATCGTCAATGTCGCCTCGATGGCCGGCAAGGATGGCGTGCAATACATCTCGGCGTACTCGGCAGCCAAGGCAGGGGTGATCGCCTTCACCAAGGCCGCAGCCAAAGAGCTGGCGCAGGACGGCGTGTTGCTCAACTGCGTGGCGCCGGCCATGGTCGAAACGCCGCTGATGGCCGAGATGACCCCGGAGCACATTGCCGCGAGCAAGGCCAAGATCCCCATGGGGCGGTTCCTGAAGGTAGAGGAAATCGCCAACATGGTGAGCTGGATCGCCGGGCCCGAGTGCAGTTTCACTACCGGCTTCGTGTTCGACCTCAGCGGTGGGAGGGCGACCTATTGAGTGGCCTGGGTGTCGCTCACCTGACGGCGCTGGACCTGGCGCCTGCCGAGCTGGTGCGCGAGGCGCGCCGTGCCGGCTTCAGTTCGGTGGGGCTGCGCTTGCATCCGGTGCTGCCGGGTGCACTGGCCTACCCGGAAGCGGCGGGTAGCCAGGCGCTGCGTGAGCTCAAGGCGGTGATGGCGGGCGAGGGCGTGCGGGTCGCTGACATCGAGTTCGTGTCATTGACACCCGAGGTGGTGGTCGCCGATTACGAGCCGTTGCTGGCGGCAGGTGCAGAGCTGGGGGCGGTGAGCTTGACGGTGTCGGGGGATGACGCCGATTTCGCGCGGCTGACCGGGCACTTCGCGGCCTTGTGCGTGCTGGCGCGGGGTTATGGCCTGCGCGTGGACCTTGAGTTCATGCGCTGGCGGCCGGTGGCGACCGTGCAGCAGGCCTACAGCGTGGTGGCAGGGGCGGGGCAAGGCAACAGCGGTGTGTTGGTCGATGCCCTGCACTTGTTTCGCGCGGGTGGGCAGGTGGCAGACCTTGCCCACATCGACCCGCGTTACTTGCAGGCCGTGCAGTTGTGCGATGCGCCCCTGCAGGCGCCACCCGAGAGCGGCATCATCCAGGAAGCGCGCCAGGGCCGGCAGTTGCCGGGCGACGGGCAACTGCCGTTGGTGCAGTTGCTCGCAGCCTTGCCCAAAGGCGTCAGCCTCAGCGTTGAAGTGCCGTCAGCCCAGTTGCACGGGGCACAGCGGCTAACGGCGGCTGCGCGGGTAACGCAGGCCTGGCTGAGTGCGCAGGCGGTGGCTCAAGCCTGATCCGGCACCACGGCGATCACGTCGATCTCCATCAGCCACTCGGCCTGGGCAAGGCCTGCCACCACCAGCCCGGTGGAAATCGGGAACACGCCCTTGAGCCACTTGCCGACTTCCTTGTACACCGGCTCGCGGAAGCGCGGGTCGGTGATGTAGGTGGTGGTCTTGACGATGTGCGACAGGTCCGAGCCTGCCTCTTCAAGCAGCTGCTTGACGTTTTTCATCGCCTGTTCGGCTTGTGCCCGTGGGTCACCCAGGCCCACCAGTCGCCCTTCGAAGTCGGTGCCCACCTGGCCGCGTACGTAGACGGTGTTGCCGGCGCGCACTGCCTGGCACAGGTCGTTGTCCAGGGTCTGGTTGGGGTAGGTGACCTTGGTGTTGAACATGCGGATACGGGTATGGGTAGGCATCAGTGGGCTCCGAGGGTGCTGACGTTGCTGGTCGTGGGTTGTTGCTGGTCATCCGCTGCGCGTTGATCGCTGTCGCGGTAGGCCAGGTAGGTCCGTTGCGTGGCGATGTGGCCGGCGACGTGCTTGGCGTCGTGCCACACGCCCCAGATGAACGACGAGCCGCGGCGTGACAGCCAGGGCAGGCCGAGGAAGTACACGCCCGGCTCGCGGGCAACGCCGCGCTGGTGCTGAGGCTTGCCGTTGGCGTCGAATGTGTCGACCTGCAACCAGCTGAAGTCCACGCCATAGCCGGTGGCCCAGATGATGCTGCTGACGCCGGCCTTTATCAGGTCGAGTTCGAGCAGAGGGTTGCTGACGCACGCTGGGTCGGGCAGCCGCTCGCGAGCTGCGGGCTCTTCTGGCAGGTCCAGGCCGTTGCGTTCGATGTAGGCGTCGGCGGCATCGAGCAGGGCCAGGTAGTTCTCGTCGCCACGGCGAATGTTGTCCGCCAGGTTGTCCTGGAAGCGGGCAACGCCTTCGCTGAACGACTGAGTCAGGCCGACCAGGGTCATGCCTTGATGGGCGAGGGCACGGAAGTCCACGGTATGGCCGCCGCGTGCGCCGCTGACGGCAATGGTCACGTGCTCACGGCCGGGCTTGGCGATTTCGGCGTCCCACTCGCCCAGCACGCCCAGCCACCAGCAGAAGTCGCGGTTGCGGTAGGCCCGTGGCGGGCGGTCATGGGCGCCGACCGAGAGGTACACCTGGCGCCCGGCGCGCATCAGTTCTTCGGCGATCTGCACGCCCGAAGAACCCGCACCCACTACCAGCACGGCGCCTGCGGGCAACTGCTCGGGGTTGAAATAGGCGGCGGAGTGGATCTGGTGCAGACGTGGGTCTTGCGGCGCAATGGCCGGAATCACCGGGCGCTGGAACGGGCCGGTGGCGGCGACCACGCGGTTGGCGCGGATCACGCCCTCGTTGGTTTCGATGGTGAAGCCGGGGCGGTCGCTGTTACGCACCACTTTCTTCACTTCGATGCCGGTACGTACCGGCAGGTTGTACTTGCGCACGTACTGTTCGAAGTAGTCAGCGACCTGGTCCTTGCCGGCGAATGCATCGGCATCGAGGTTGAATTCGAGCCCCGGGAAGCGGTCATGCCAGACCGGGCCGTTGGCGACCAGCGAGTCCCAGCGGCCGGTGCGCCAGGCTTCGGCGATGCGGTTGCGCTCCAGTACCAGGTGCGGCACGCCGAGCTTGTTCAGGTGTTCACTCATGGCCACGCCGGCTTGGCCGGCGCCGACGACGAGGGTGTCGATTTCGATGTTGTTCAGAGTCATGTCCGAGCCCTTTTCTGGCGGTTTTTGTAAGGTCGGTTTGGAGGACCGCCGTTGCCTGGGGCCAGACTAGGGATGCAGCACAAATGGCGAAAATAGTATTTAGCTGGTGCTTGCCGATAAAACGGCGAAGGCCTTGATTCGCGTGGCTTGCAGCGGTGTTTTGGCGGTTTTTCGCAGCGCGGGCGAGGGGCTTAGTTTTTTCCTGCTCAAGCCCTCGGAAAAAGGTCGTTTCGCGTGCTGGATGCTTCCACCCAGAATGGCGTGCATTGGACAGAACAACAGGAGCCATGACATGACTTTCTCCATCATCGGTCGCTGCCAGGAAACCGGCCAGGTCGGTATCGCCATCAGTTCGTCGAGCATTGCGGTAGGGGCACGCTGCCCCTGGGTGCGTGCAGGTGTGGGGGCGGTCGCGACCCAGAACATCACCTTGCCGGCCCTCGGGCCGCAGCTGCTCGATGCCCTGGAGCAGGGGCAGCTGCCGCCTGCCGCGCTGGACCGGGTGCTCAATGCCAACGGCTGGAGCGAATACCGCCAGGTCACGGTGATCGACAGCCATGGCCAGGTCGCGCTGTTCACCGGCAAGCAGGCCCTGGGTGTACATGATGCCGTGGCGGGCGAGCAGTGCGCTGCGGCCGGTAACTTGCTGTCTTCCCGGCAGGTGATCGAGGCCATGGTGCACGCCTTCGAACAGGCCGAGGGGCATCTGGCCGACCGCCTGCTGGCGGCCATGCACGCGGCCATGGCGGCGGGGGGCGAGGCCGGCCCTGTGCACTCTGCGGCATTGAAGATTGCCGGGGAGCTGACCTGGCCCTTGGTGGACCTGCGTGTCGACTGGGCCGATGAGGACCCGATCGGTCAACTGGATGGCCTGTGGCAGGCCTATCGCCCTCAGATGCAGGACTACGTGACCCGCGCCCTCGACCCTACGGCAGCGCCAAGCTACGGGGTACCGGGGAATGAGTGAGTTCGCCAGCCGCGCGCTGCTTGCCCGGCTGATCGGCTTTGCCACGGTCAGCCGCGATTCCAACCTGGCGCTGATCGGCTTCATCGCTGACTACCTGGCGGGTCTTGGCGTGGAGTGCGAGTTGTTCCATAACGCCGAAGGCACCAAGGCCAACCTGTTTGCCACCATCGGCCCGCAGGACGTGGGCGGTGTGGTGCTGTCGGGGCACACCGACGTGGTACCGGTGGACGGCCAGGCCTGGACGGTCGAGCCGTTTGCCCTGAGCGAACGTGATGGGCGCTTGTACGGGCGCGGCGCTGCGGACATGAAGGGCTTCATTGCCTCGGTGCTGGCGGCGGTCCCGGCGTTTCTCGCGCGGCCTTTGCGTATGCCGCTGCACCTGGCGTTCTCCTATGACGAAGAAGTCGGTTGCCTGGGGGTACGTTCGATGCTCGCGGCGCTTGAACAGCGGCCCCATAAACCGCGGCTGTGCCTGATTGGCGAGCCGACCGAGCTCAAGCCGGTGCTAGGCCACAAGGGCAAGCTGGCCATGCGTTGCCAGGTCCATGGCGCGGCCTGCCATTCGGCCTATGCGCCTTATGGGGTGAATGCCATCGAGTATGCGGCGCGCCTGATCGGCAAGCTGGGCGAGATGGGTGAGGGGCTGGCGCAGCCCGAGCAGCATGACGCGCGTTTCGATCCGCCGTTCTCCACGGTGCAGACCGGCGTGATCAAGGGGGGCAGGGCGCTGAACATCGTGCCCGAGGAGTGCGAGTTCGACTTCGAGGTGCGCGCCTTGCCGGGCTTCGACGCGCAAGGCGTGGCTGACCAGTTGCAGGGCTACGCCGAGGCTGAGTTGCTGCCGCGCATGCGCGCCGTCAACGCGGGCGCCGATATCCGCCTGCAAGCACTCAGTGCCTACCCGGGGCTGGCCACGCCGGCTGACAGCGAGGCGGCGCAGCTGGTGGCGTTGCTCAGTGGTTCGCAAGCGTTCGGCACGGTAGCGTTCGGTACCGAAGGCGGCCTGTTCGATCAGGCTGGAATCCCGACGGTGGTCTGCGGGCCTGGCAGTATGGAGCAGGGTCACAAGCCGGACGAGTTTGTCAGTGTCGAGCAGTTGCAGGGGTGTGATGCCATGTTGCTGCGGCTGGTGGATTACCTGCGGCAGGGCTGAAAAACGGGGGCCGCGTTGCGGCCCCAGGATTCCACTGCCATTGAAGGTCAGAACGTCGCCTTGACCTGCAAACCGACGACCAACGCATTGTCGATGGCTTTGCCCGAAAACGCCCCAGGCTCGATGATGTACTGCACATCCGGCCGCAGGTTCAGCCAAGGGGTGGCCTGGTAGCCGTAGCTCAGTTCGATCAACTGTTCGGCGCTGTCGATGTCCGGGAACTGCTGGCCTGCGTCGAACGCGGCGTCTTCCAACACATCGCGGCTGCGCGGGTTAGGCACGGCGCGGCCATAGCCCAGGGCCACGGTATCGCGCGGGCGGCCTTCGAACGGTTTGTACAGCACCACGCCGGCGCCATACCACTTGGTGAACGGCGAAGCGGCCTTGCTCGATGCCGAGTACTGGCCAAAGGCATGCAGGCTGCGGCCCGGCGAGCCCTGGTCGTTCCACACGGCCTGGTCGATCAGCAGGTAATGGCCGCCACGGCCGGACACTTCCTTGTCGCTGTCGATACGTTTTACATCGGAGCTGTCGTAGTAGTAGCCCAGCTTGTACTCGCCTGGCAGCTCGCCTTGCAGTTTATACACCAGCTCCACCGGCACCACGGTGCCTGTGGTGTGCTTGGGCCCCAGGTGCCAGGCACGGCTGGAGTTGCCGTTGCTTTCGGGGTCGACGTTGAACGCCGCCACCCGCAGCTGCCAGGACGGCGACAGGTCGTATTTGACCCGCACGCCCAGGTGCGCGTTGGGGTAGTTGGTCCAGCCGCTGCCGCCGGACATGTTCAGCGGGTGTCCGCAGAAACCGGCGTTCATGAAGTTGCACAGAATGCCGCTGTCCAGGCCGCCGAGGTCGTTGCCCATGGCCATGTAGCCCAGCTTGACGTTGAGGACCGGGGTGAACAGGGTGCGCTCGTAGCTCAGTTCGGTCAGGCGGGTGTACAGGCCACCGAAGTTCTCCTGGATCGGCAGGCGGTTGCCCACCAGGTCTTCCGAGGCACTGTTGCCGCGGCGGTCGTTGATGGTCAGCTGAACCTTGCCGCCGTTCTCCAGGCCATACAGTTTCGACAGGTCGAACTGCACGCCTAGCTTGAGGTTCTGCGAGTAACGGGCCGAACGGTGCAGGCCACCGTGGGCGTTGTAGGCGGTTTCACCGCTGTAGTCGCCGGTGAACTTGACGCCGTCTTCTTCGAGCTGATGGCGCAGGCCACCCCAGTCACCGGTCATAGTGCTACGGTTCATGAGGTCGCCGTCGGCGAGGGCGCTGGTGCTGGCCAGGGCAAGCAGCAGGGAAGACGTGATGCGAATTGCGGATGGCATTGCGGGGTCTCGATTGATCTTTCAGGGCCTCATCGCTGGCAAGCCGGCCCCCACAGGTTCCGTGTAGGGCCTGTGGAGCCGGCTTGCCAGCGAGGGGGATGACGCGGTTTATGGCAGTGCGTAAGAAATCACGTAGTCGCCACGGTCAGTCGACTGACGCGCGCCACCGGCGGTGATCACCACATACTGCTTGCCGGTTTTCGGCGAAACGTAGGTCATTGGGCCACCCTGGCTACCCACCGGCAGGCGGGCCTTCCACACTTCATTACCGTTGCTGCTGTCGTAGGCGCGCAGGTAGAAGTCCTGGGTGCCGGCGATGAACACCAGGCCGCCTTGGGTCGACAGCGTGCCGCCCAGGGTGGGCAGGCCGATCTTGATCGGCAGGTGCATGCGGATACCCAGCGGGCCGGTGTCCTCGACGGTGCCGACCGGTACCTGCCAGGCGATCTGACGGGTTTTCATGTCGACGGCGGTGAGGGTGCCGAACGGCGGTGCCTGGCAGGGGATGCCGGCAACCGACAGGAAGCGGTTCTTGTTCACCGCATAAGGCGTGCCCTTGAGGGGTACGGCGCCCATGCCGGTGTTCAGTGCTTCGCCACCCGAAGCGGCATCGCCTTTGTTCTGCGACGGGATCATCTGGATCCACAGGCCCAGGCGCATGTCGTTGACGAAGATGAAACCATGTACCGGGTCGGTGGAAATGCTGCCCCAGTTCATGCCACCCAGCGAGCCCGGGAAGCTCAGCGACAGGTCGGTGCCTGGCGCGGTGTACAGGCCGTCGTAGCGCATTTTCTTGAAGTCGATGCGGCACAGCAGCTGGTCATACGGGGTAGCGCCCCACATGTCCGATTCGGTCAGGGTCTGCGCGCCGATCTGCGGCATGCCTACCGATTTCGGCTGGGTCGGGGAGTACGGCTCATTGGGGATGTTGCTCGGTTTGACCGGTACTTCGTCGACCTGGGTCAGCGGTTTGCCGGTGGCACGGTCAAGTACGTAGATCTGCCCGGCCTTGGTACCGATCACCACCGCAGGCACGGTCTTGCCGTCGTCCTTGGTGAAGTCGATCAGGCTTGGCTGCATCGGCAGGTCAAAATCCCAGAGGTCGTTGTGCACGGTCTGGTAAACCCATTTCTGATTGCCGGTGGTCGCATCCAGCGCCAGTACCGACGCACCGTAAGTGTGATCCAGCGTGTTGCGTTCAACGCCATAGATGTCGGTGGACGACGAACCCATCGGCAGGAACACGGTGTTCATGGCCGGGTCGTAGGACATCGGTGCCCAGCTGTTCGGGGTGCTGCGCACGTAGCTGCTGCCGTCGGCCGGGGCGTTGCGGTCTTCCGGGTTGCCTGGGTCGAAGGCCCAGCGCATGGCCCCGGTGATGACGTCGAAGCCACGGATCACGCCGCCTGGCATGTCGGTCTGGACGTTATCGGCAACGCGACCGCCAACCACCACGGTGGTACCGGCCATCAGCGGCGCGGACGACAGTTGGTAGAAGGAGTCCGGCACGTCACCCAGGCCGGCCATGAGGTTGACCTGGCCGTTGTTGCCGAAGCCCTGGCAGAACTCACCGGTGTCGGCGTCGACTGCAATCAGGCGGCCGTCGATGGTGTTGGTGAGCAAGCGGCGCTGGCAGTTGGCACCGGCCGCCACAGTGGCTGCGGCAATCGGCGAGCTGTTCGGCTGGGTCGGTTGGGCCAGCGGCGCGGTTGCGTCGAAGTAGGCCATGCCGCGGCAACGCTGCCAGACCTTGGACTGGGCGTTGATTGCGTTCTTCCACAGCTCTTTGCCGGTGTCGGCGTCGAGTGCGATCAGGTTGTTGTGCGGGGTGCAGATGAACACCTTGTTGCCAACCTGCAGCGGGGTCAGCTGGTCCTCGGCGCCGTTGCCGTCACTGATGGCGACGTCACCGGTGTGGTAGGTCCAGGCCACCTTCAGCTTGTTGACGTTGTCACGGTTGATCTGGTCGAGCGCAGCGAAGCGGCTGCCACCTTCGGTGTTGCCGTAGTGGGCCCAGTCCTTCTGCTCCTTGCCCGCTTCGACCGGGGTCATGCCAGGGCCTTTGCCGGTAGGGGCTACGCTTGGGTGGGCGACGAACATGTTGCCTGCAGCAACCACCAGCGCCACCGCCAGCACACCGGCGATGCCGTAGGCGCCACGCCCGGTGGTGCCGCCGTTGGCGCGGACCAGCAGCGGGTAGACCAGCGCCACCACCATACCGATCGCGGCGAACATGAACACGCGGGAGAACAGCGGCCAGAACACCAGGCCCGCGTCGATCAGTGCCCAGATCGCGGTGCCGACCAGGAATACAGCATACAGCCAGGCGCCGGCGACCTTGCGACGGGCGATGAGGATACCGGCGATGGCCATGGCCAGGCCGCCGATGAGGAAGTACCAGGAGCCGCCGAGGCCGGCCAGTTTGATGCCGCCAGCGGCCAGGAGCAGGCCGAGCAGGGCGACGATGACGCCCAGGCCGACCAGAATGAGGTTTGTGGCGCCAGAGGCGCGCGGCGTTTCTTTCATGCCAGGGATCTCAGCAGGTGGAATGTGCGCAGTTTAAGCCCTTAGCAAGCTAATTAACAAGTTAGTACAAAGTTTTGTGAGGCTGATTGTCGCAGGGCTGAACTTGCCAAGGTGTCGGCAAAAGTCTAGATCAGGCGCTGAAAATTGCAGTAAACAAGGCGTTCATGTGGGCTATGCAATCGGTACTCATACTTTGGTCGAGTCGCTGCCCGCGAAAGCCTGCAGCACCTGCAGGCCCCGATTGCATCGAACAGCCTCAGTCGGGCCACGGGTTGGTGCTGCTGTAGAACACCGCGAGCCAGACAGTCGGGGTACCGGGTGCGGTCCATTCCACGCGGTGGCGGTAATGCGCCGGGATGTCCAGGCAATCGCCGGGCTCCAGCAGCCGGGTATGGTTTTCATGCTCGAAGCGCAGGCCGGCTGCGCCGCTCAGCAGCACGATCCATTCACCTTCGGCCTGGTCGTACCAGTACCCCGGCGGGCTGCATTGGCCGCTCGAGACAATGCGCTCTATCCGCACACCGGGGCGGCTGAGCAGCTCGTCGACCCGCTCGGCAGAGGTTGGGTCGCAGGGCGGGAGGGGGTTGAGCACGTTGAGGGGCACCATGTGTCATCTCGTTCAAAGGGAGGTGCTTCCACTATGGACGTGATTGCCGGGCAGCGCGCTTCTTGACCCGCCCACTAGATTGTAGGACCGTTCCGAGTTTTCAACGATGGACGAAAAATGGACAAACTCCTGGCCATGAAGATGTTCGCGGCGACCGTCGATGCTCAGGGGTTTTCTGCAGCAGCGCGCAAGCTCGGGCTGGCGACATCGTCGGTGACACGCCTGGTCGATGCCCTGGAGGCGGAGCTTGGGGCGACCTTGTTGAACCGCTCCACCCGCCAGGTCAGCCTGACCGAGGCGGGCGCCCGCTACTACGCGCGTGCCCGGGGCATCTTCGAAGCGTTGGACGAAGCCGATGCCAGTGTCGCCGACCGGGGCGAGGAGCCGGTCGGCGTGCTGCGCCTGTGCCTGCCGGTGGAATTCGGGCGCCGGGTGATCGCGCCGCACCTGGGGGCGTTTCTGGCCAGGCACCCGGCCCTGGAGCTGGACATCGACCTGAGCGATCGCCTGGATGACTTGCTCGATGGCCGTTACGACCTGTCGATCCGCCTGGGCGACCCTGCGCCGAATGATGAGCTGGTTTGCCGCCCTCTGGGTCGGTTCGAGCGTTGGCTGGTGGCCAGCCCCGCCTACCTGAGCGGTCGCGAAACGCTGGCCCACCCGCAACAGTTGATGGAGCACGCCTGCCTGCGTTTTCGCTATGGGCAAAAAGCTCGCCCCTGGCGCCTGTCCCGCGGGCAGCAGGTGCTGGAGCTGGACGTGAGCGGGCCGCTGCGCAGCGCCAATGCCGACCTGTTGCGTGAAGCCGCGCTGGCGGGTAGCGGGATTGCCCTGCTGGCCGACTGGCTGGTGCGTGAGGATGTGGCTGGCGGCGCGCTGCAGCGCGTGTTCGCTGATTGGCAGGTCAGCCCCGGCACCGCCAATGACAGGATCAATGCGTTGTACTTGCCCAACCACCGCGGCTCGCGTCGGGTGCAGGCGTTCATCGGCTTCTGTGAAGGCTTGCTGGCCCCCTGAAACACCAGCGTTGCGCAGGGTGCAAAGCCCTGTTGCGTGCTGGCCGGATTCTCGCCTGCGGCACGCCTGGGTAAGGTGTGCGGCATATTCCGTCCCTTGTCGAGGCACATCGCATGAACCCCTCCCTAGCTGCAGAGCAGCCCTCGGTCATCGGCCTGAGCCGGGCCCTGGTGACACTGCTGGCGTTTTGTTGCGGCGCCATCGTCGCGAATATCTACTATGCCCAGCCCATCGTCGGGCTGATCGCGCCAGACCTGGGGCTTTCCAACGAGCATGCCAGCCTGATCGTTTCCCTCACCCAGCTGGGTTACGCGCTGGGCCTGCTGTTGCTGGTACCGCTGGCCGACCTGCTGGAAAACCGCCGGCTGATGATCGCCACTGCGGTGCTGGCCTGTATCAGCCTGCTGTTGGCAGGCACCAGCGGCAGTGGCCAGGGCCAGCTGTTTCTGGGCTATGCGCTGTTGATCGGGTTCAGTTCGGTGGCGGTGCAGATGCTGATCCCGCTGGCGGCGCACCTGGCACCCGAGCAGCAGCGTGGGCGTGTGGTCGGCAACATCATGGGCGGGTTGCTGTTGGGCATTCTGCTGGCACGGCCGTTGTCGAGCCTGGTGGCCGACCACTTCGGCTGGCGAACCGTGTTCATCGGCGCGGCGGGGGTGATGCTGGCGATCATCGTGCTGCTGGCCCTGACCCTGCCGCGGCGAGTGCCCGAGCACAAGGCCAGCTATGCCGCGCTGATGATGTCGCTGATCGCGCTGCTGCGCCGTTATCCGGTGCTGCGTCAGCGTTCGCTGTATCAGGCATTGATGTTCGCGGCCTTCAGCCTGTACTGGACCGCGGTGCCACTGGCGTTGGTAGGGGAATACGGCCTGTCGCAGAGCCAGATCGCGCTGTTTGCCCTGGTCGGTGCGGTGGGCGCCGTGGCCGCGCCCTTGGCCGGCCGCCTGGCCGATGCCGGGCATGCCCGTG
The DNA here is from genome assembly GCF_051123555.1 of Pseudomonas sp. NFX1. Lineage (NCBI taxonomy): Bacteria > Pseudomonadati > Pseudomonadota > Gammaproteobacteria > Pseudomonadales > Pseudomonadaceae > Pseudomonas > Pseudomonas sp. NFX1. The sequence goes on from NZ_CP169366.1 coordinate 1,171,731, forward strand.
CCGGTTCGCTGGCGGCCTTGCTGCTGGCGCCGGTGGCGCTGTTGATCGGGCTGACTTCGCCTGGCTTCAGCGTGATCGGCCTTGCACTGACAGGCGTGCTGTTGGACTTCGCGGTACAGATGAACATGGTCATAGGCCAGCGTGAAGTGTATGCCCTGGACCCGGCAAGCCGTGGGCGGCTGAACGCGGTGTACATGACCAGCATCTTTCTGGGCGGGGCGTTGGGCTCGGCGGTGGCCAGTGCGCTGTTTGCCGAGTTCGGCTGGCAGGGGGTAGCGCTGGTGGGCGCCGGGTTGCCTGGGGTGGCGTTGATTGTGTTCCTCATCCAGGCCCGGCGGGGTTGGTAGGAGCGGCCTTGCGTCGCGAAAGGGGCGCGTAGCGGCCCTAGATTTCAGCTTCGCCGCATAGATTGTCGGGGCCGCTGCGCAGCCCTTTCGCGACGCAAGGCCGCTCCTACAAACGGTCACTCAGCGGCCAAGGGGCAACGCCACGCCAATCACGGCGAACAATGTCCCGCAGCAGCGATTGAACCCTTTCCCGCCTTTGGCCAGCCAGGGCCGAATGCGAAATGCCAGCCGTGCCAGCAGGTACTCGACCACAAACTCCACGCTGGCAAAGGTCGCCGCCATCACCACGAACTGCAGCAACAGCCCCCGTTGGGGGTCGAGGAACTGCGGCAGGAACGCACCATAGAACAACAGCACCTTGGGGTTGGCCATGGCCGACAGCAGCCCCTGACGGAACAGGCTCGCATTGCTCAAGCGTGGGGTCTGCGGGGTCACCTCCAGGTGCAGCGCCGGGCTGCGCCACAGCTGCACACCCAGCCAGACCAGGTAGGCGCCACCCACCCACTTGAGGATGCCAAGCACCGATGCAGAGGTTCGCAGCAACGCACTGAGGCCGAACATCGCCAGGGCGATCAGGGCGCTGAAGCCGAATACCCCGCCAACGATGGTGAACAGGGTGCGGCGCGCGCCATACAGTGCACCGTGGGTCAAGGCCAGCAAACTGTTAGGGCCTGGGGTCAGCGACAGGCCAATGCTGGCCAGCAGGTAGATAAGCCAAGTGTCGAGTGCCATGGGCAATGCCTTGTAGATTCACAGGGCGCCAGTCTAGGCTACGACGACGTTTTTAGAGGGTATTATCTGGACATTCGATGGTTTGATCTGGACGCCCTGCGATGCCCCCTGATATCCGCCTGCTGATCGTGCCGCTGCCAGAATTCGCCTTGCTGCCGTTCGGGGCGTTTCTCGACAAGCTCCGCTTCAGCGCCGATGACGAAGACTACAGCCGTCAGCGCTACTGCAGCTGGACCCTGGCAGGACTGACCCGCGAGCCGGTGGCCGCCAGCAGTGGCGTGGTGGTGCAAGTAGAGGCCATCGCCGAACAGCTCGACCTGCACCCGTACGATTACCTGGTGCTGTTTGGCGGCCGCAATGCCATGGCCACCGCCGAGCTGGCACCGTCTTACAAGGGCTTGCTGAAACGGGCCGCCAAGGCGGGCGTCAAGCTGGTGGGTGTCGATAACGCGGCGTTTCTACTGGCCGCGTGCGGCCTGCTGGAGGGGCACGATGTGGTGGTCCACTGGCGGCATGAGGCTGAGTTCCGTGCCGCGTTCCCTCATCTGAAGGTCCTGCGCGATCAGCTTTATTGCATTCAAGGCGGGCGCATCACCTGCGCTGGGGGGACGGCGGCCATCGACCTGGCCGTGGAACTGTTGTCGCGCGCCTGTGGGCGGGCCCGAGCGCTGAAGGGCCTGGCCGACATGCTGGTGGACGAAACGCGCGATAGCCGCCACGCGTTGCGCTCGCTGGAGCAGGGGGCAGGGCAGGGGCGGCAGGTGCAACGCGCACTGGCGTTGATGCGCCATCACCTGGGCTCACCGTTGTCGGTCGAGCACCTGGCGGCAGAGCTGTGCATCAGCCGTCGGCAGCTCGATCGCCAGTTTCAGGCCAGCCAGGGCATGAGCGCCAAGGCCTGGTGGCTGGAAATGCGCTTGCAGCAGGCGCGCTGGCGGTTGCTCAATTCCAGCCACAGCCTGGCGCAGATTGCCGATGAAGTCGGGTTGGGCGATGCCAGCCACCTGGGCAAGTGCGTGCGGCGGCGGTTTGGCTGTACGGCGTTGCAACTGCGCAGCGGGGCGGCTGCTGGCTGAGGCCGCCCAGGCTGTTCAGGTGCTTATTGCGGGGTACCGAACAAGGCCGTCCAGTAGATACCGGCATCACTCTTCGGGTCCACCGCATAGGCGGCCCCCAACTCGCGGAAATCAGGGTTCATCAACGTAGCGCAATGCCCAGGGCTGGCCAGCCATCCGTCGACTACCTTGTGCGCGCTGTCGCGGCCGGCAGCGATGTTCTCGCCGACCTGCTGATACAGGTAACCGGCCAACTCCGCCCGATCGCCGGGGGTACGGCCGTCCTTGTCGATGTGGTCGAAGAAGTTCTGGTTGGCCATGGCCCGGGTGTGGTCGGCGGCCACGCCGGCCAAGGTGGTATTCCAGGTCAGCGCCGGGGCGCCAGCAAAGGGCTGGCCGCCGCACTGGCGCGGCAACTTGCGCGCAGCGTTGATTTCCTGCAGCACCTTCTGCCCCTCGGCTTGCCAGTCACCCAGGCGCCCGCTGAGCAACGGGCGGGCGAGGACGATGCGCCAGTCGCGTCCTTCCTGGCTGACGCCGATATCGACGAACTGCGGGTCGAGCACCACTTGGCAGAAACTTTCTTCGATGGCATGCATGGCCGCTTGTGCATCACGCGGGCCCGAGAGGCTGATCGCCTGCACGTTGACCATCGGGTAGGCAGCGCGGGTCATGGCCTGCTGCAAGTCGCGGGTGCCCTCGGGGGATAATGCCAGGCGGGTGTCGCTGTTGAGGGGGGGAAGCTCCAGCGACGCTTCGCCACCGCAAGGCTGGGCCTTGCTGCGGTAGGCATTGATCGAATCGATCAGTTGCCCCTCTTCGCCAGTCACGGCGAAGGCCCCGGTCGAGATGACCAGGCCCAGCGACAAGGCGGCAACAGATGACAGGACGCGCATGTGAATCTCCCTATGACTGGCAGCGTCGTGGTAAGCGCTGCTCATCCTACACAAGCCCAGGGTTTTTGGCCCGGTATCGTGTAAAGCAATGAAAACGCCGGCAATCGTTGCAGGCGGCAAAAGAGGGAGTAGACCACTGGTCGGCCAAAAAGTGCGATCACTTGGTAATCATTCTTAGTTTCGGCTAGAAACAATACTCAATCGCTTATACCCTATGCCCGCAGTTTCACCGTGCCAGGAAGGCCCCATCCCGTTATCGAGGCGCCTTGCATGGCACGATCCCGTCAGTATCAATCGACCCTTCTCGCCGTCTGCTGTTCCGTGGCCGTCACCGCCCAGGCGGCTGACGGTGTGATCCAGCTGGACGCCACCGCCATCAATGCCGAGTCCGCCAAGCGCAAGGGCGAAGCCCCGGAAGCCTTTGCCGGCGGCCAGGTTGCCCGTGGTGGGCAGATGGGCGTGCTGGGCAATCAGGACATGATGGACGTGCCGTTCACCATGACCAGCTACACCTCGCAACTGATCGAAGACCAGCAGGCCGAGGACATCGGCGATGTACTGCTCAACGACCCGTCGGTGCGCCAGTCGTTCGGTTTCGGCAACCAGTCGCAGGTCTTCGTCATCCGGGGTTTGCCGCTCAACGGGGATGATGTGGCATTCAATGGCCTGTATGGCGTGTTGCCCAGGCAGATGATCAGCACCGATGCCGTGGAGCGGGTCGAGCTGCTGAAAGGGCCGAACGCCTTTCTCAACGGCGCCAGCCCCACGGGTACTGGCCTGGGCGGTAACGTCAACCTGCAGCCCAAGCGTGCCGGCGATACGCCGACCCGCCGCTACACCCAGGACATCAGCAGCGATGGCCGCCTGGGTGAGCACCTGGACCTCGGCCAGCGCTTTGGTGAGGACAACCGCTTTGGCGTGCGCCTGAACCTGTCGCAACGTGAAGGCGAAACCGCAGTCGACGACCAGGACCAACGCAGCAAGCTGTTCATCGTCGGCCTCGACTACCGTGGCGACAAGCTGCGCCTGTCTACCGACATCGGCTATCAGAAACAGCGGGTCAACCATATGCGCAACTCGGTGCGCCTGGGGGCCGGCCTGAGCGATATACCCCGGGCGCCGGATGCCGACCATAATTATGGCCAGGACTGGGCCTGGACCGAGACCGAAGACACCTTCGGCATGGTCCGCGGCGATTACGACTTCAACGACAACTGGAGCGGTTACCTGGCGGGTGGCGTCAAGCACACCCACGAAAACGGTTTTTATGGCACGCCGATCCTCACTGACGCCGCCAGCGGTGCTGCAACCATCGGCGGTTCGAAAATCCCCCATAACGAAGACAACACCACCTTCATGGGCGGCATCAACGGCCGCTTGCAGACCGGCCCGGTCAGCCACCAACTGAACCTCGGCGCTGCCAGCATCTGGACCGAGCAAGAAAACGCGTTCGTCTTCTACAATTCGCAGGCCACCAACCTCTACCACACCGACCCGTTGCCCAAACCCACCACCCCCACCTTCACCGGTGGCAAGCTGGACGACCCTGGGGTCACCGGCAAGACGCGCAACCGCAGCCTTGCCGTGTCCGACACGCTGGGCCTGTTCGACAATACCTTGCTGGTCACCGTCGGCGTGCGGCGCCAGCAGTTGCGCGTCGAAGGCTATGCCTATGACGGCGAGGGGCCGGACCTTGGCCGCAACGCCTTCTACGATGAGTCGGTCACCACGCCTGTCTACGGCATCGTCTACAAGGTAAACCCGTCGATCTCGCTGTACGCCAACCGCATCGAAGGGCTCGCGCAAGGGGCGACTGCATCGGGCCAGGTGATCAATGCCGGGGAAGTGTTCCCGCCGGCCAAGACCAAGCAGGTCGAGGCCGGTGTCAAGCTCGACTACCAGACCTTCGGTGCCAACCTGGCGCTGTTCCGTATCGAGCGGCCCACCGACGGTTTTGTTCAGGGCGATGTATTCGTCCAGGATGGCGAGCAGGTCAACAAGGGCGTCGAACTGAGTGTGTTCGGCGAGCCGCTGCAGGGGCTGCGCTTGATGGCCGGCGGAACGCGCATGGACACCGAGCTGAAAAACACCCAGGGCGGGGCCGATGACGGCAACCATGCGGTCGGGGTGCCGACCTTCCAGTTGAACGCCAGCGTCGATTGGGACGTGCCTGGCTTGCAGGGCGTGGCGCTCAACGCCCGTATGCTACGTACCGGGGGGCAGTACGCCAACCCGGCCAACACCCTCAGCCTGCCGACCTGGAACCGCTTCGATGTGGGCGCACGCTACCGCTTCAAGGTGCAGCAAAAGGAGGTCACCCTGCGCATGAACGTGGAAAACCTCACCGACAAGAACTATTGGGCATCCGCCAACGGCGGCTACCTGACCCAGGGCGACCCGCGCCTGGTCAAGTTCTCCGGCTCGATTGACTTCTGACCGCGCCGATCAGCGGGCGAGCGCCTGGTGAGGCTTGTAGAACAGAAAGTGCGTGGTCTCGGCCGTCCTGCGGTAGGCCTTGGCCCACTGCGGGTGCACATTGCGGTCGTGAAAGTACAGCGCCCCGCCGGTGGGGTCCTTGAGCTGCTGGTTCAGCGCCTTGCGCGCGATCTCTTTGGCGATGTCGTAGCGTTGCGCCTCTTCAACCTGATCGGAGCGCCCGTCGCACCACCAGGAAAACTGGCAGGCCTTGGTCTCCACGCCCTGCTTGACGACGCCGCAGATGGTGTCCGGGAAGCCATCGTGGCCCAGGCGGTTGAGCACCACGCTGGCTACTGCGGTCATGTCCTTGGCGTCGGCACCCTTGGCTTCCCAATAGATGGTGCGGGCCAGGCAGGTGATGCTGTCGTCCAGCGGCGACTTGCCTGCCGGGTCGACGGCTTTCACCTCGCCCGGGGTGATGGTCTCGGCCTTTTTCGGTGGTGGGGCATCCTCCACCACCTTTTCCTCGAGCACTTCGGCCTTGTCTTCGGCGACAGCGGCCTTGGCTGCGTCAGCTGCGTGCACTGGGCCTGCAAGCAGGGCTGTGGTCAAACCGATCAGCATCCACGAAAGGCGCATGGCCGAGCTTCCGAACTGTGGGTTGAATCACAGTCTAGCCAAGCGTAAGCATTAGCACCAAAGGAAGGGTTGCGGCAGCGGCCACGGTCTGCAGGGCGATGATGGTGGCCATCAGCGGGGCGTTGCCGCCCATCTGCCTGGCCATCACATAGGAAGAGGATGCGGTAGGCAGCGCCTGGAACAGCACGGCCACCACTGCCGCCTGGCCACTCAGGCCAAGGATGCGGCACAGGCCCCAGGTGGTCAGTGGCATCACCAGAAACTTGAATGCCGAGGCTGCCATCAACGGGCGCACCTGTTGGCCGACGCGGGCGCCCCCCAGGGCCGCGCCCACGCACAGCAGGCCCAGGGGCAGGGCGGCCTGGCCGAGGGCCTTGACGGTAGGCTCAAGCCCTGCGGGCAAGCCAAGCCCGGTGACCCGCAGCAGCAGGCCGCCGGCACAGCCAACGATCAGCGGGTTGGCGAAAATCGCACGCAACACCGTGGCCGGTGAGCTGTGGCGGGCGCTGAAACGGGCGAACACCAGGACGCACAGCAGGTTGACCAAGGGCACGATGGCGGCATTGGCCACCGCCGCCAGGGCGATGCCGGCACTGCCATAGATACCGGCGGCCAGGGTGGCGCCGATGTAGTTGTTGAAGCGTACGCCACCTTGAAATACCGAGGTGAAATCGGCGCCGTCATGGTTGACCGCACCTTGGTAGAGCACCAACAGCAGGGCGCCGAGCAGGGTCGAGAGCATCAGCACACCGACCATGCCCAGCACCGGCACCCCGTCGAGGTTGGCAGTGGCCAGCCCGTGGAGGAACAGCGACGGCAACAGCACGTAATAGCTCAGGCGTTCGGCACCGGGCCAGAAGGTTTCGGCAAGAAAACCGCGAACACGCAGAAAGGTGCCCAAGGCGATCAGCAAGATGATCGGTAACAGCGTGGTCAGCAGCAGGTGGAGCATGGTCGGCCTTCCGTAGTCGGGTATGGCTAAAGCCTACGGGGACGCTTTGGTTTGGAAAAACGTTGTTTTCTTCAGTGACCGTTGAGAATAAATGCACAGTCTGCTCGGGTTCAGGCCTCAAGTGCCGTCTTCAACACCGCGCTCAAGTGGCGCCGCTGACTTTTTTCATGCTCCAGCAGCACCACCCGCCGCGTCAGTTGCGGCTCGCCAAAGGGCAGGCAGGTGGCCGCCGGCAAGCGTTGCAGGTCTTCGTCGGCCATGGGGATGATCGCCACCCCCAGGCCCATCACCGCCATGCATGCCAGGGCTTCCTGGCTGTCCAGTTCCATCTGTTCGCTCACTTGCAAGTGCTGGCGGCGCAGCTCCTGTTCGATCTGCCGCCCGGCCCAGGCGCGCTTGTCGAAGCGCAAAAACGGTTGGCTGGCCAACAGCGCTGGCAGGCTCTGGCCCGCCAGCTCGGGGCTGGCGATGGCCCAGAAGCGGTCAGCGAACAAGGGCGTGAAGACCAGGCTCTGGGGATAGGGGCTGATTGGCTCGGTGGTGATCGCCGCATCGAGTTCGCCGTCTTCGACGCGCCGCGCCAGTTCCGCCGACATGCCTGAAGCGACGCTGATATGCAGCTGCGGATGATGGGTCTTGATCCACAGCAGCGCCTTGGGCAAGCGCCGGGCCAGCACCGTGTGGATCGCCCCCAGGCGCAAGCGGCCGCGCAAGCTCGGGCCACTGGCCAAGGCGTCGGCCAATTCGTCATAGGCGCCGAGGATGCCCTCGGCGCGCGCCACCGCCAACTGGCCGGCTTCGGTCAGTACCACTTGGCGCCGGCTGCGATCGAACAGGCTGACCTGCAGCTCGTTTTCGAGGCTCTTGATGTGCAGGCTCACGGCTGAAGGGGTGAGGCTGAGCAGGTCGGCCGCTCGGGCAAAGGTGCCGTGGCGGGCGATGGTCACCAAGGTGCGCAGGGCTTTGAGGGACACGCTGAAAGGCTCCAGGGCTGAGCGGACGGTAGCGCATTGTCAGCGCCGGGCCGGTCGCCGGCAAGCCGGCAGATGCCGAGATCAGCGTTTGACCTGCCCATACGCCTGGCTGATGCGGTCAATCACCATGGCCAGTGCCACGATCGCCAGCCCCGCTTCGACGCCCTGGCCGACGTTGAGGGTCTGGATGCCGGCCAGTACATCCTCACCCAGGCCGCGCGCGCCGATCATCGAGGCCACCACCACCATCGACAACGCCATCATCACTGACTGGTTGAGGCCGGCCATGATGCTCGGCAGGGCCAACGGCAGGGCAATGCGCTGCAGCCTCTGCCAGCGGCTAGCGCCCAAACCGTGTGCGGCTTGCAGCAACGATGGGTCGATCTGCCGCAAGCCCAGCTCGGTCAGCCGCACCAGTGGCGGCAAGGCGTAGATCAGGGTGGCGAACACCGCCGGTACCTTGCCCAGGCCGAACAGCATGAGCACCGGGATCAGGTAGACGAAGGCGGGGAGTGTCTGCATCACATCCAGCACCGGCATCAACAGCCGCCGAGCCAGCGGGCGTGACGCCAGCAGGATGCCCAGCGGCACCCCGACCAGCACGCACAGGCCGGTACTGACCAGCACCAGGGCCAAGGTCTGCAGCAGCTTGTCCCACAGCCCGAGCACGCCGATCAAGGCCAGCAGGGCAACCATCGCCACGCTGCGCAGCACGCTGCGGCTGGCATGCCAGGCGAGCAGCCCGACCAGCAGCAACAGTGCCCACCAGGGCAGCAGGCGCAGCAGGTTCTCCAGGCTTACCAACAGTTGCAGCAGCTGGTCCGAGACGCTGCGCAGGTAATCGCCGTAGTTCAGCACCAGCCAGTCGACCAGCTGGTTGACGCGATTGGCGAAGGAAAATTGCAGCGCTTCGGGAAAGCCGCCACTCATAGGCTGCCCTCGACCTTGGCCGCGACCTCTGCGGGCACCCAGGCTTTCCAGACCTCTGGGTTGTCACGCAGGAAGGTGAGGGCAGCCTTGTTCGGTGGTGTGCGTTTTTCGCTCATCTCGGCCAGGGCGCGGTTAAGCCGATCGATCGGCAGGTCGACCTTTTCGAACACAGCCACCAAATCCGGGTAACCCTCGTGGAACGCCTTGGACACGCCAATCGACAATTTGGCCGGCAGTGACTGGCTGCCTTGCGGGTTGGGGTTGCTGGCATCTGTCAGGGTGGCCCAGGCCTGGGCATTGAAGGGCGGTTCTTGCAGGCGTATCAGTTTGTAGCGCCCCATCAATGGGGTCGGGTTCCAGTAGTAGAACAACACCGGTTGACCGCGCCGGATGGCAGAGCCGATTTCGGCATCCAGTGCCGCGCCGGAGCCACTGCGAAAGTTGCTATAGCTGTCGCTGAGCCCGTAGGCCTTGAGCTTCTGGCTGTTGACCGTTTCGGAGGTCCAGCCGCTGGGGCTGTTGAGGAAACGCCCTTTGCCCGGCGACTCGGGGTCGCGGAACACCTGCGGGTAGCGCTTGAGGTCATCGACACTGCGCAGGTCCGGCGCCAGGGCCTTGAGGTTGCGCGAAGGGTCGCCTTCGATCACGTAAGCCGGCACCCACCAGCCTTCCTCGGCGTGCTTGACGGTATCGCCCAGAGCGAACACTTGCCCGGCCTGTTCGGCCTTTACCCAGGCGGGGCTACGCCCGGCCCACTCCTCGGCGATCACCTGCAGGTCATTGCGGGCCAGCGCCACTTCCATGCTCACGGTGCTGCCAGGCAGGGTGTCGGTGGGGTAGCCATAACCCCGCTCGACGATCAGCCGCAGTATTTCGGTGGTCAGGGCGCCGCTTTCCCAACCAATGGCGCCAAAGTGAATGGGTGTGGTGCGCTCCGCTGAGGCGGCGCTGTCGGTGCTGGCCAGGCCGGCGGCGAGCAGCAGGCTGGCCAGCAACGTTGGAATTTTTTTCATCGGGGCCTCGTGGGTTGTCATTCCAGTTGCCGCGAAAGTGTAGCCGAAGGTACTTGTAGCCGAAGTTGCTGCGGCCCCTGCTGCACCAGCAGGAACCGCTTCTGTCTAGGCGCGTTGGATACAGGTTGCAAGGCTATGTACCTGTGCCCGCGGCCGCTGGGCACGTAGCGCTGACAGGAGTACGCAATGGGTTTCAATCTGGATTTCGTGTATTACCGCAACTTCACGTTCGATGGGAAGTTTCATGTGCGTTGCACAGGGGACGACCTGCACAAGGTCAAATCCATCCAGTATCTACTTGAGCGCGAGGTCCCCGAAGGTGTGGTTCAGCTGGATGGCGTTAACGTGCTTTCACAGGCTCACAGTGGCACGGTCGCCAATCATGGATGCCCTGCCACCCTCAGTTGCGAGGTGCTGGCAGGTACCTACAGGATCACCCCGCTGGTCACGCTGATCGACAGCGAAGTCATCAAGCTGGACCTGGACGCTGATGCAGACGCTACCTTGCGTGAGGGGCCATTGCTGATCGAGGTCAGTGAAGGTGAGCTGACCCGGCGCATTCTTGATACGGTGCCGCTGCCGTCGTCCAGTACCCGGCGAAGGCGGGCCGCGCAGGAGGGCGCAACGCTCCCGCCTCTGCCTGAAGGGCAGCGTTACCCCGCGCTGATTCTGGTGTTCAGTGTAGGAGGGCATGCGCGTTTCATGGCCGATGTGCAAGCTGATGCCAGCTCGTCATTGGCCCATGATTGGCCCGGCCTCAAGCAAATCATTGACCTGCAGCCGTTTCTGGAACCTCACGAGCGTGAGGATGAGCACTTGCAGGTACTCGCCAACCACTACTGGGTCGAGCAGCCGCAGGGCATGCCCAATGCAACCTTCAGCGCACTGGTCCAGAGCCTGAATGGGCTTGAGTACGTCGAAGACACCGCACTGCTCCCCGCGCAACTCGAACAGGGCAATCTGCTGGCCTTCGCTGCTGCCGCTGTCATCGCGACACTGCTGACCGGCGGTGCCTACGTCGCTGGCACCAATGCCAATGAGCAATCGCAGCCTACACCCGACTATGAAGCGTTGCAGCGCTACCTGAACGAGCCAGACAGCAGCGCCAAAGGCTTGAACATCCGCAACGCATGGCAGGCAGGCGTACTGGGCAGAGGTGTACGCGTGCATTTCTCCGACGGTGGGCTCTATGCCAATCATGAAGACTTGCGTGGTAACCCCAGGCTGAAAGTCATCCCGCCAACAGTCGATTCGGAGCCTGACCACGGCACGGCTTCGGTGGGGGTGTTGCTGGCACATGACAATGGGTTGGGCATGACCGGTATTTGCCATGCCGCGGAGTTGTTCCTGTATGACAACCGTGCCTACGATGCACGTGGGTATTCTCAGACACTGAAAAAGCTGCTGGCTTATGCAAGGGCTGGCGATATCGTTGGCGTCAACCGCCAGACAGCCAATGTGAATGTCCTGGGGACCTTCCTGCCTTCTTTGCATGACAGGACCTGGTGGGATGTCACCCGGTCGCTGACCGAGCGAGGCGCCGTGGTGCTCAATGCGGCCAGCAATGGTACCAGTGTGGCTGATCAGAACGCCCGCACGACTCAAGGTTACGGCGTCGACCTGGAGCAGTGGCGTTACTTCGACGACCATGGTGACGCCAACGCGATTCTGGTGGGCGCCTGCCATTCCTGGGATGGCAAGCCGCATAGTTACTCCAATTACAACTACCGCTACCGCATGCTCAATGCCTGGGGTGACAGCGTCGCAACGCTAGGGTATGGGGCACTGCAGGACAAGAACGGGCACGATCGCGACTACACCAGCACCTATGGGGGTACCTCCAGTGCCACGCCGATGGTGACCGGTGCCCTGGCCTTGATCCAGTCGTATGCCATCGAGCAGCACCACCTGTACCTGAACGCCGACCAGATGCACTTGCTGGTCATGCAGTCGGGGTACAAGGACGCCACGTTGCCCGACGCCAGCAGGTTACCCATGGGCGCCCGGCCGAATGTGCTGGGCGCCTTGCTGTTGCTCGATCAAATCCTCCAGGCCGGTCGGTTTCACCTGCCGGACGATGGTGTCTGCGGCGACGAGTGCGCGCCGCAGGCCTAGACCCGGAACTGATCCATCAATGCCTGCTGCTGGTTGGCCAGGCTATTGAGCGACTGGCTGACCCGCGCCGATTCGTTGGCCTGCCCCGACAGCGACTCGGTCACATCACGAATGGTCGCGACGTTGCTGTTGATCTCCTCGGCCACTGCGCTTTGCTCTTCGGCGGCCGAGGCGATCTGCAGGTTCATGTCGGTGATCACGGTCACTGCTTGGCCGATGCGCTGCAGCGCGGTGACGGCCTGGCCGACCTGTTCCACGCCACCCTGGGCCTGGCGGTGGCTGTTGTCCATGGCGCCGACCACTTCGCGGGTACCGGCTTGCAAGGCTTCGATCACCTGGCGGGTTTCTTCCACCGACTCCTGGGTGCGTCGGGCCAGGTTGCGCACTTCATCGGCGACCACGGCAAAACCACGGCCTGCCTCGCCGGCGCGGGCGGCTTCGATCGCTGCGTTGAGCGCCAGCAGGTTGGTCTGTTCGGCGATCGAGCGGATCACTTCCAGCACCGACCCGATCTTCTCGCTGTTCTGCGCCAGGCCTTCGACTTCGGCCATGGCGTTGTTCATGTCGGCAGCCAGGGCGTCGATGCTGTGGGTGGTGCGGTCGATCACGGCCAGCCCTTCACGGGTGGCCTGGTCGGCTTCACGGGCCGCCTGCGCGGCCTGGGCGGCGCTGCGGGCAACGTCCTGGGCGGTGGCGCTCATCTCGTGCGAGGCAGTCGCCACCTGGTCGACCTGGCGGTACTGCTGCTCCATGCCGGCGCTGGTTTCGCTGGCGATGGCCGAGGACTGGTCGGCGGTGCCTCGGGCGGCCTGTACCGATTGTTTGACCTCGGCAATGGTCGGCTGCAGCTTGTCGAGGAAACGGTTGAACCAACCCGCCAGCTCGCCCAGTTCGTCCTGCTTCTGGTAGGTCAGGCGGCGGGTCAGGTCACCTTCGCCGCTGGCAATGTCCTTGAGCATCGCCGCCACACCGAGAATCGGCCGGGTGACGCCGCGGGCCATCAACCACACCAGCAGCAGGCCGGCGATCGCGGCGGCCAGGCCCAGGCCCAGCTCCAGCAGGGTGCCACTGGTGTTCAGTACGTCCAGTTCCTGCTTCAGCGTTTCGGCAGGCCCGGTCAGGGCGTTTTCCGGTACATCCAGCAGCACCCCCCAGGGCTGAGCGCCAGGGATCGGCTCGAAGGCGGCAAGTACTTTGAGGCGCTGCTGGTCGTGCAGGATGCTCAACTTGCCTTCGGCCAGCTTGCGCACCAGTTCGGCGCCCTTGGCCGTGTCGACCTGGTCGAAGCGCTGGGCCAGCTTGCCGGCATCGGCGCTGTAGCCGGCCAGCAGGCCCACCGGGCTGAGGATGCCGACGGTGGTGCGGCCTTCGTAGAGGCTGTGGCTGGCATTCTGGGTCAAGGCCTGCAGGCTGTTGAGGTTGATGTCGATGGACAGGGTGGCGATCACCTTGCCGTTGACTGCCAGGGGGAAGACGATGCTGGTCATCAGCACCCGCTGGCCATCGATGTCATAGAAGTAGGGTTCCACCACGCAGACCTTGCCAGTGCTGCGCGGGCACACCCACCAGGTGTTGGCGGGCTGGCCGCTGGGGCCGATCTCGGTGTTGGCCATGTCCTGTTCGGGCAGGGCCATGGCGGTCAGCTGGCCGGCACGCGGTTGCGACCAGTACAGCGCGAAACGCCCGGTTTCGTTGCTGCCCAGCTCGGGCTTGGCGGTGAACAGGTTGTCCTTGTTGTCCAGCGCGTTGGGCTCGAACACCAGCGACAAACCGAGCAGGTCAGGGTTGGCCTGCAGCGCGGCACGTACCTGGCGCGTCATGTCCTCGCGCAGGTCGTAGGCATCGAGAAAGCGCTTTTCGGCCTGCTCGCGCAGGAACAGTACCTGGCGGGCGAAGCCGGCGCCGTACTGGTAGGCGTCCATGAACTGACGGCGAATGTTCAAGGCCTGCACTTCACCTTGCGACTCGATGCGCCCCTGGGCCGCCTCGGTGAGCATCTGCATGCTGCTTGCCTTGACCAGGTCTGAACTGTGGTCCATGCGGTACAGCGAGAGGCCGACGAGCAGGGTGACGATACCGGCCAGGCAGAGACCGGCAAGCAGGGTGATCTTCCACTGGATGGAAAGGTGTCGCAAAGGCATGGGGCGAATCCCTTGTAATAGTGCTGGCTGACGACTGTGTCGGCCGCGGTGTTTTTTTCTTTATTCAAACGTTCAATTTAAACTCGAAGGGGCTGGGTAATGCGCCGACACCTGGCGCTTTTGACATCTGCCGCCCACTGCTTCAGAGTGCGCGCTTTTTTGTCCGCAGCTACGAGGAAAGCCAAACCATGAATGCAGTGATCGCCGCAGTCGGCATCATGCTGATACTCAGCCTGTCGCGCGTGCACGTGGTCATCGCCCTGATCATCGGCGCGCTGGTCGGTGGCCTGGTCGGTGGGCTAGGCATCGAGGGGACGCTCAAGGCCTTCAACGGCGGCCTGGGCGGGGGTGCCACGGTGGCGCTGTCGTATGCGCTGCTGGGTGCCTTTGCGGTGGCCATCGCCAAGTCCGGGCTGGCGCATGCCCTGGCTGACCGAGCCCTGGCCATGATCGATCGCCAGGGCCATGCCAATGGCGGCAAGGTCAAGTGGCTGCTGATCGGCCTGATGCTGGTGGTGGCGGTGTCGTCGCAGAACATCCTGCCCATCCACATCGCCTTTATCCCGCTGCTGGTGCCGCCGCTGCTGTATGTGCTGACGCGGTTGCGCATCGACCGCCGGCTGATCGCCTGCGTGATCACCTTTGGCCTGATCACGCCCTACATGTTCCTGCCGGTGGGCTTTGGCAACATCTTCCTCAACGAAATCCTGCTGGCCAACGTCGCCCGGGCCGGGGTCGATGTGAGTGGCGTCAACGTCACCCATGCCATGGCCATTCCGGCGGCTGGCATGCTCGCCGGCCTGCTGCTGGCGGTGTTGTTCAGTTACCGCAAGAAGCGTGATTACGACCTGGCGCGTATCGAGCAGGTCGAGCAGGTGAGCGTGCAATACAACCCATTGACCCTGATGGTCGCGGGCCTGGCGATCGCCGCAGCGTTCATTGTTCAGCTGTGGCTGAACTCGATGATCATCGGCGCCATGGTCGGGTTCCTGATCTTCTCGCTGTCTGGCATCGTGCGCTGGAAAGACACCGACGACCTGTTCACCGAAGGCATGAAGATGATGGCCATGATCGGCTTCATCATGATTGCCGCCTCGGGCTTTGCCGATGTGATGAAGGCCACGGGCGAGGTCAACAGCCTGGTCCAGGCGTCGGCGCAGTGGATCGACCATAGCAAGGGCGTCGGCGCTTTGCTGATGCTGCTGGTGGGCTTGCTGGTGACCATGGGCATCGGCTCGTCGTTTTCCACCGTGCCCATCCTGGCGGCGATCTTCGTGCCACTGTGCGTGCAGCTGGGCTTCGACCCGCTGGCCACGGTGTGTATTGTCGGCACCGCCGGGGCGTTGGGGGATGCTGGTTCGCCAGCGTCGGACTCGACCCTGGGGCCGACCTCGGGCCTGAATGTGGATGGCCAGCACCACCATATCTGGGACACTGTGGTGCCGACCTTCCTCCATTACAACCTGCCGCTGTTGGCCTTCGGCTGGTTGGCGGCGATGACGCTGTAAGGCGTCAGCCCTTGCCGGGCGGCGGCGAAATGCGGTTGAGGACGGTGCTGCCGTCCTTGCTGCGGGTCAGGTACACCGGCAGTACCTTGGGCAGGTTGTTGACCAGGCGCCCGACTTCACGGGTGTTGTAGATGCCGCTGATGCGGATCCGGCCGGTGCTGGCATCAGCCAGCAGCAGCGGGGCGTCGAGGTAGCGGTTGATCACCGGCAGCGCCTGCTCCAGGCTCAGGTTGTCGAGCACCAGCTTGCCACTGCGCCAGGCCAGGGTGTTGCCGTAATCGTCGCTCTGCTCCAGTTGTGGCTCGAAATCACCTTTGTGATAGCTGGCCTGCATCCCAGGGCCGAGGCGGTAACCGCCCGCGCTGCCGTCGCTGGTGACCAGCACCGAGCCTTCCACCAGCGTGACCTTGACCTGGTCCTGGTACTTCCACACGTTGAACTGGGTGCCGGTGACGCGGGTCTGGCCGCGGCCTGCGCGGACGATGAACGGGTGTGCACTGTCGTGCTGCACCTTGAAAAACGCCTCGCCGCGCTTGAGGGTGACCTGGCGCTGGTCTTTGTAGTTGAGGTAGGTCAGCTCGGTGTTGAGGTTGAGTTCGACCGTGCTGCCGTCGCTCAGCTCCACCGTCTGCATCCGGTTGCTGGCTTCGAAGTGCTGGTAGTGGTTCGGCAGCCAGCCTTGTTCCCAGCCTATCCAGCCGGCCAAGGGCAGCACCGCCAGGGCAATGGCCGCGGCCGAGGCCAGCGGGCGCCAGTTGCGTACCCGCGGTGCTTGGCGTGCCGGCGGATTGAAATCGACCACGGTGGCGTTGCGTGGCAGCAGGTCGGCGGTTTGCCAGATCTCCAGCATCGCGTGGTATTCCTCGGCGTGCCGTGGGTCGGCCGCCAGCCAGCGGGCGAACGCCTCACGCTCGGCCGCAGTGCAATCTTCGGCGTGCAGGCGCATGCACCAATGCGCGGCGGCGTCGGTGATGGCATCGTCTGAGCTGGGATTGAGGCGGTCGTGGTTCATTGCGGCTCCGGGTTTTGCGCATTCTACCCTTGCAAAGGGGTCCCGAGAACCGAGGTAATGGCGAATGACTATCAGTTGTGACGGTTTTTCGTCGGATTTGCAATGGAATTTCAGCGTTTGAGAACCCTTCGCGGGCAACGCCGGGGGGCGCTGCGCACCCCTGGGCCGATCAGAACTGCGCTTCTGTCATGCCATAAAGGCTGGCGCTGCCCGCCCGCATGCTTGCCTCCAGCCCAAGACTGCGCGGCAGGATGCGCTGGAAGAAGAACGCCGCACAGGCCAGCTTCGCCCCATGGAAAGCGGGGTCTTGTTCATGCTTGGCCTGCGCCACGGCGGCCATGCGCGCCCACATGTAGGCATAGGCGGTGAGGCCGAACAGGTGCAGGTACTCCACGGCCACGCTGCTGACCAGGTTGGCGTCTTCGCCGGCCTGGGCCCGCAGCCACGCACTGGTCGCCTCCAGGCGCGCAACGCTGGCCTGCAGAGCTTCGCGATGCAGCGGCGCGGCCACGCTGAACGCGCGCACTTCGGCGGTGAAGCTGGCCAGGGCCTGGCCACCATCGGCCAGTACCTTGCGCCCGAGCAGGTCGAGGGCCTGGATGCCGTTGGTGCCTTCGTAGATCTGAGCGATGCGCACGTCGCGCACACGCTGTTCCTGGCCCCATTCGCGGATGTAGCCATGGCCACCGTACACCTGCTGGCCGAGCACGCAGCTTTCCAGGCCATTGTCGGTGAAAAAGGCCTTGGCCACTGGTGTGAGCAGCGCCACCAGGCGCTGGGCATGTTCACGCTCGCCTGCGTCTTCGGCGTAACGGGCCAGGTCCAGTTGTTGCCCCACGTAGGCCGCGAATGCCCGGCCGCCCTCGGTGAGGGTGCGCATGGTCAGCAGCATACGCCGCACATCGCCATGCTGGATGATCGGGTCGGCCACCTTGCCCCGCGCCTGCGGGCCGCTGGCGGCGCGGCTCTGCAGGCGTTCGCTGGCGTAGCGCGCAGCGCTCTGGTACGACGCTTCGGCGCAGCCGATACCCTGGATGCCGATGGACAACCGCTCGTAATTCATCATGGTGAACATGGCCGCCAGGCCCTTGTTCGCTTCGCCCACCAGGTAGCCCGTGGCGCCATCGAAGTTCATCACGCAGGTGGCCGAGGCCTTGATGCCCATTTTGTGCTCGACCGAGCCGCAATGCACGGTGTTGCGCTCACCCAGGCTGCCATCGGCATTGACCTGGTACTTGGGCACCAGGAACAGCGAGATACCTTTGGCGCCTGTGGGGGCATCCGGCAGCTTGGCCAGCACCAGGTGGACGATGTTCTCGGTCAGGTCCTGCTCGCCACCGGTGATGAAGATCTTGCTGCCAGCGATGCGATAACTGCCATCGGCGTGTGGCTCGGCGCGGGTGCGGATCAACCCCAGGTCGGTGCCGGCCTGGGGCTCGGTCAGGCACATGGTGCCGGCCCAGCGGCCTTCGTAGAGCGGTGGCAGGTAGGTGGCCTTGAGCGTCTCGCTGGCGTGGGCATCGATCGCCAGGCAACTGCCGGCGCTCAAGGCGGAATACAGGCTGAAGCTGCAGTCGGCGGCGTAGAGCATCTCTTCGAACAGCACGCCAAGCATCTTCGGCATGCCCATGCCGCCATGCTCGGGGTTGCCCCCCAAGCCGACCCAGCCGCCTTCCCGGTAGGTGCGCCAGGCTTCGCGGAAACCGTCCGGGGTGCTCACCTGCCCGGCCTCGAAGTGCACACCTTGTTCGTCACCGTTGCGGCTGAGCGGGGCGATCAGTTGGCCGGTGACCTTGGCCGCTTCTTCGAGGATGGCATCGGCGGTGTCGGCGTCGATGCGCTCGGCCAGGGCGGGCAGGCGTGCCCACAGGGCAGGGGCGTTGAAAACGTCACGCAGAATAAAGCGCATGTCGCGCAGGGGGGCGATGTAGTCGGTCATCAGCGGCTCGGTAGGTGCAAAAGCAAAGGGTGTGGGTGCTGGCCTCGGCGCCGGTTTGCCGACGACGAGGCCCATGAACGGTCAGAGGGCTTTGGCCCGGTCGCGCAGGAGGTACTTCTGGATCTTGCCGGTGGAGGTCTTCGGCAGTTCGCCAAAAATCACCGTCTTGGGCACCTTGAAGCCCGCCAGGTGCTCCCGGCACCAACTGCTGATGTCGGCTTCGCGGGTGTCTTCCCGGCCAGGCTTGAGGGCAACGAAGGCGCACGGCGTCTCGCCCCATTTCTCGTCGGGGCGTGCCACCACAGCGGCTTCAAGCACCGCCGGGTGCTTGTACAAGGCGTCCTCGACCTCGATGGTAGAGATGTTCTCGCCACCGGAGATGATGATGTCCTTGAGCCGGTCCTTGATCTCGACATAGCCATCGGCGTGCCACACGGCCAGGTCGCCGGTATGGAACCAGCCACCGCGGAAGGCTTCGGCCGTGGCTTCGGGGTTTTTCAGGTAGCCCTTCATCACTGTGTTGCCACGCATGAAGATCTCGCCCAGGGTGTTGCCGTCGCGCGGCACCGCTGCAAGGGTTTGCGGGTCGGCGACCATCAGGCCGTCGAGTGTCGGGTAGCGCACGCCCTGGCGCGACTTGATGCGCGCACGTTCCTCGAGCGGCAGCCCGTCCCACGCTTCATGCCAGGCGCATACCGTCACTGGCCCGTATACCTCGGTCAGGCCGTAGGTGTGGGTCACCTGAATGCCCATTTCTTCCACTGCGCCGATCACCTTGGCCGGTGGCGCGGCACCTGCGACCATCGCCTGCACCGGGTGCTCGATGGCAGCCTTGGCGGCCTCAGGCATGTTGACCAAGGCGTTGAGCACGATGGGTGCGCCGCACAGGTGCGTGACCCGATGTTCGCGGATCAGGGTGAGGATCTTCTGCGGGTCGACCCGGCGCAGGAACACGTGGGTGCCTGCCAGGGCGGTGATGGTCCAGGGGTAGCACCAGCCGTTGCAGTGGAACATCGGCAGGGTCCACAGGTACACCGGGCGGTGGCCCATGGCCCAGGTCATCTGGTTGCCCAGGGCATTGAGGTAAGCGCCGCGATGGTGATAGACCACGCCCTTGGGGTTGCCGGTGGTGCCGGAGGTGTAGTTGAGGGAAATGGCCTGCCATTCGTCATCGGGCCATTCCCAGGCGAAGTCCGGGTCGCCCTCGGCCAGCAGGGCCTCGTAATCCAGCTCGCTGACCGCGCGGCCTTCGCCGTACTCCGGGTCATCGACATCGACCACCAGGGGCGGGTGTTCGAGCAAGGCGAGGGCGGCTTCGATGACCGAGTGGAATTCGCGGTCGGTGATCAGCACCTTGGCCTCGCCGTGTTGCAGCATGAAGGCGATGGCCTCGGCGTCCAGGCGAACGTTGAGGGTGTTGAGCACTGCACCGGTCATGGGGATGCCGAAGTGCGCTTCGAGCATGGCCGGGGTGTTTGGCAGCATGACCGCTACCGTGTCGCCACGCCCGATGCCACGGCCGGCCAGTGCGCTGGCCAGGCGCCGGCAGCGTTGGTAGGTTTCCTGCCAGTTGCGGCGTATGGCGCCGTGGATGACAGCCGGGTAGTTGCCATACACGGCTGCGGTGCGTTCGATAAAGCTCAGTGGGGTGAGGGCGACGTGGTTGACGGCAGTGGGCATCAGGCCCTGGGCATAGATCGACATGCGGTAATCCTGTAAGGGAGGCAGGCGCAGGCTGTGCGCTTGGCCCCCGATGGCTGATTGTTAGCTCTGTTCAGGGTGTGGGAAGGCGTACGGTTGGCCGCAATTTCCCTGTCGCAGTTTTACGCGAGTCGCTATGGTAGATGGAATATCGACTATAGCAATATAGTAAAACTACTATAACAACGAGCCTCACAACGTGGACAAGCCCCTCTCTCCTTTGCTCGCCAAAGACCCCCAGCCCAGCCTGCTGCTGGCCGCCGATGCCACGCCGCTGGCCAGCAACCCGGCCTTGCAGGCCTGGGTTGATGAAGGCCCAGCGTTGGCCTGCTGGCTGCCCGCCAACTGCGCCGCACTGGTGCGCGCCTGCCTGCGACAGCACCGGGCAATTGCCGATGTGCAAGTAGAGGTGGGCGAGCGCATCGTGCTGTGGACGTTCATCCCCGACGAACAAGGCCAGCAGGTGCTCGGCCGCTGCCGTGACGCCAGTGCCGAGCGCCACGGAGCGCGTGAAGCCAGCCGCGCCCGGCGCCTGTACCGCTTGATCATCGAGAACACCACCGACCTGATTTCCCGGCACAGCCCCGATGGCCGTTTTCTTGATGCCTCACCGGCGGCGTTCCGCCTGTTGGGCCTGTGGCCCGAGCAACTGCGAGGCATGGCCGTACGGACCTTGCTGCACCCGCGCGAGCGCCGCCAGGTGCTGGCTCAGGCCGCCGCCGCCCTGGACCAGGACGGTTATCACACCATGACCTGCCGGGTGCGCCAGGCCGCTGGCGGCTACCGCTGGTTCGAGATCGCCAGCCGCGCCATCCGCGAAACCTATACCGGGGCCGTGGTGGAGATCGTCAGTGTCTCGCGTGACATCACCTTGCGCATCGAGGCCCAGGAGAACCTGGCGCACAGTGCCCGGCTCGCCACCTTGGGTGAGCTGGCCTCGGGCATCGCCCACGAGATCAATCAACCGTTGGCGGCGGTGGTCAACTATGCCAATGCCAGCCAGCGCTACCTGCAGGGCCTGGAGCGCGACCCGCAGGCACGCGTGCGGGTCGGGCAGGGGCTGCAACGCATCACCGAACAGGCGACCCACGCCGCGCAAGTGATCCGCCGGCTGCGGGTGTTTCTGCGTAAAGGGCCGCGGCGGCTACAGGCGCTGGACATGCTCGATGTCGCCAACGAGGCCATGCGCCTGTGTGCCTGGGAGGCGGCGCGTGACCAGGTCAGCTTCGAGCTGCGCGTGAGTGCGCAATTACCGGCGGTGTATGCCGACCGGGTATTGCTCGAGCAGGTGCTGCTGAACCTGCTGCGCAACGCCATCGATGCCAACCGCGAGCAGCATGGCGAACGCCCGTCACGTATCCTCCTGGCCGCCGTGCGCGAGGGTGATGGGGTGTTGGTGGAGGTGGCCGACCAAGGGCCAGGGGTTGCGGCCGAACGCCTGGAAGACATCTTTACCCCGTTCACCACCAGCAAGGCCGATGGCCTGGGGCTGGGTTTGAGCATGAGCCGCAGCCTTGTCGAAGGGTTTGGCGGCAGTGTGTGGGCACGTGCGGGCGAGCAGGGCGGTTTGGTAGTGTGCTGCCGCCTGGCGGTGAGCAGGGGATAAGAGGAGGTCAGGGTGCAAGCGAAAGTGTATGTGGTCGACGACGACCAGGGCATGCGTGATTCCACGGTCTGGCTGTTGCAGTCGGTGGGGCTTGAGGCCCTGTCGTTTGCCAGTGGCCAGGCGTTTCTGGACGCGTGCCGGGATGATGGACCGGCCTGCGTGCTGCTGGATGTGCGGATGCCGGGGCTGGGTGGGCTGGCGGTGCAGCAGCTGATGAGGGAGCGGGGCCTGGACTTGCCGGTGATCTTCGTCAGCGGCCATGCCGATGTGCCGATCGTGGTGCGGGCATTCAAGGCCGGTGCCTGCGACTTCATCGAAAAGCCGTACAGTGACCAGTTGCTGCTCGACAGTGTGCAGGAAGCGCTGGAGCGCGCCGGCCGCGTGCGTCAGGGCAACCAGGCGCTGGCCCGGGTGCAGGCGCGCATCGATGGCCTGACGCCGCGAGAGCGCGATGTGTTCGTACCGCTGGCCCAAGGCCTGAGCAACCGCGAGATCGCCGAGCAGTTGGGGGTTAGCGTGAAAACCGTGGACTTGTACCGGGGGCGGGTGATGAAACGGCTGCAGGCCGGCAGCCTGGCCGAGCTGGTGGGCATGGCGATTGCCTGTGGCGCGGTGCCGGCGTTGGCGTAGCAGCGCAACCACATCAGCAAGTCATGAGCGTCAAATCATGAAGTTTTGCATAGCAGCCTAATCAAAGCTTTGACATTCACTGCCTAGGCAGTAATATTTTCACACAATTACCCACGGCAGATCCCATGGCGCATTTTTCTCCCGAGAATTTCCAGACCTGTGCCATTGGCATGCTGTTGGGCCGCGCGGCGATCCTCAAGGACCGCATTCTCGACTGGCACCTTGAATCCGAGGGCGTCACCGCCGCGCAGTTCAAAGTGTTGATCATCGTCACCCAGTACCAGGTCGACACCCCGGCCGAGCTGTGCCGCTACCTGGGCCTGGACAGTGGTTCGATGACCCGCATGCTCGATCGCCTCGAACAGAAGGGCCTGATCGTACGCAACCGTTGCGCCGACGATCGCCGCCAGGTGCGCCTGGCCCTGACCGACGATGGCCAGCGCCTGGCTGATCGGCTGCCAGAGATCGGTGCGGCGGCGATGAACGAATTGTGCGGCGTGCTGCAACCTGAAGAACTCAAGACCCTCGAGGGCTTGCTGGCCAAGGTGCTGCTCAGCGCTGGCGACCCCCTGACGATCCGCCGCTTCGGCGATCGTTGATCCCTGTTACGCATTATCCAAGGTATTGTCATGGCCACTCCCACAGACACCACACCCCCCGCCGACGCACCCGAGCCGTCGCGCAAACGCAAGGCCTGGCTGCTCGGCCTGCTGCTGCTGTTGATTGTTGGCGGCATCGGCGCCTGGGCCTGGTACTCCCTGGTCGGGCGTTGGCACGAGAGCACCGATGACGCCTACGTCAACGGCAACGTGGTAGAGATCACCCCGCTGGTGACCGGTACCGTCACCAGCATTGGTGCCGATGACGGCGACCTGGTCCATGCCGGCCAGGTGTTGCTGCAATTCGACCCGGCCGACAGCGAGGTGGCGCTGCAGTCCGCCGAAGCCAAACTGGCGCGCACGGTACGCCAGGTGCGTGGCCTGTACAGCAACGTGGATGCGCTCAAGGCCCAGTTGCAGACACGCCAGGCCGAGTTGCAGAAGGCCCAGGACAATTACAACCGGCGCAAGGTGCTGGCCGACAGCGGGGCGATTGCGGCGGAAGAAATCTCCCACGCCCGCGACGACCTGAGCGTCGCCCAGAGCGCCCTCACCAGCGCCCGCCAGCAGCTCAATACCAGCTCCGCGCTGGTGGATGACACCGTGGTGTCCTCGCACCCGGAAGTCATGGCGGCCGCGGCCGACCTGCGCCAGGCCTACCTGGACAATGCCCGCACCACCCTGGTGGCGCCGGTGACCGGTTATGTCGCCAAGCGCACCGTGCAACTGGGGCAGCGCCTGCAACCTGGCACCGCGACCATGGCGGTGATCCCCCTGGACCAGGTGTGGATCGATGCCAACTTCAAGGAAACCCAGCTGCGCGACATGCGCATCGGTCAGCCCGTGGAAATCAGCGCCGACCTGTACGGCAGCGAGGTCAAGTACAGCGGCACGGTGGACAGCCTCGGTGCAGGTACGGGCAGCGCCTTCGCGCTGCTGCCGGCGCAAAATGCCACCGGCAACTGGATCAAGATCGTGCAGCGGGTACCGGTGCGTATTCACTTGAGCCCTGATCAGCTCAAGGACCATCCACTGCGTATCGGCCTGTCCACGGTGGTCGAGGTCGACTTGCACGACCAGAGCGGCCCGACCCTGGCCCAGCAGCCCCCGCAACAGGCCAGCTACACCACCCAGGTGTATGACCGTCAACTGGTCGAAGCCGACCACCTGATTGCGCGGCTGATTCACGACAACAGCGCAGCCGGCAAGACGGCGCAGCGATGAGCAACCAGGCCGCCGCCCAGTTCACCCCGCCGAGCCTGTTGCTGACCACCATCGGCCTGTCGTTGGCGACGTTCATGCAAGTGCTCGACACCACCATCGCCAACGTGGCCTTGCCGACCATTTCCGGCAACCTGGGGGTGAGCTACGAGCAGGGCACCTGGGTAATCACCTCGTTCGCGGTGAGCAACGCGATCGCCTTGCCGCTGACGGGCTGGCTGAGCCGGCGCTTTGGTGAGGTGAAGCTGTTCATCTGGGCCACGTTGCTGTTCGTGCTGGCATCGTTCCTGTGCGGGATCGCCCAGTCGATGCCGGAGCTGGTGGGCTTTCGTGTGCTGCAAGGGGTGGTGGCGGGGCCGTTGTACCCGATGACCCAGACCTTGCTGATTGCCGTGTACCCTCCGGCCAAGCGGGGCATGGCCCTGGCGCTGCTGGCGATGGTCACGGTGGTGGCGCCGATTGCCGGGCCGATACTGGGCGGCTGGATCACCGACAGTTACAGCTGGCCATGGATCTTCTTCATCAACGTCCCCATCGGCCTGTTCGCC
Organism: Pseudomonas sp. NFX1; assembly: GCF_051123555.1. Lineage (NCBI taxonomy): Bacteria > Pseudomonadati > Pseudomonadota > Gammaproteobacteria > Pseudomonadales > Pseudomonadaceae > Pseudomonas > Pseudomonas sp. NFX1. The sequence continues at coordinate 1,196,707 of NZ_CP169366.1, forward strand.
GCCGCCGTGGTACGCCAACAGATGCGCACGCGGCCGGTGGTGACCAGCCGTCAGCCGATGGACTACATCGGCCTGCTGACGCTGATCGTCGGTGTCGGTGCGTTGCAGGTGGTGCTCGACAAGGGCAATGACCTGGACTGGTTCGAGTCGTCGTTCATCATCATCGGCAGCCTGATCTCGGTGGTGTTCCTGGCGGTGTTCGTGATCTGGGAACTGACCGACCGGCACCCGGTGGTGAACCTGCGGTTGTTCGTGCACCGCAACTTCCGGGTCGGCACCATCGTCTTGGTCGGGGGGTATGCGGGGTTCTTCGGTATCAACCTGATCCTGCCGCAGTGGCTGCAGACGCAGATGGGCTATACGGCTACCTGGGCGGGGCTGGCGGTGGCGCCCATCGGGCTGTTGCCGGTGATCATGTCGCCCTTTGTCGGCAAGTACGCGCACCGGTTCGACTTGCGTCTGTTGGCGGGGCTGGCGTTTCTGGCCATTGGCACCAGCTGCTTCATGCGTGCCGGGTTTACCAGTGAGGTGGACTTCCAGCATGTGGCGTTGGTGCAGCTGTTCATGGGGATTGGCGTTGCGTTGTTCTTCATGCCGACGTTGAGCATTCTGCTTTCGGACCTTCCGCCGCATCAGATTGCCGATGGCTCGGGGCTGGCGACGTTCCTGCGTACGCTGGGGGGGAGTTTTGCGGCGTCGTTGACGACCTGGATCTGGATTCGCCGGGCTGATCAGCATCATGCCTACTTGAGCGAGAACATCAGCCAGTTTGACCCGGCGACTCGGCATGCGCTTGAGCAGCTTGGGGGGGCTAGCTCGCAGAATTATGCGCAGTTGGAGCAGATTCTGAATGCGCAGGCTTACATGATGTCGACGGTGGACTACTTCATGATGATGACGTGGGTGTTTGCTGGGTTGATCTTGTTGGTGTGGTTTGCGCGGCCGCCGTTTACGGCCAAGGCTGGGCCGGCTTCGGCTGGGCATTGATGGTCTTTGTCTGTTGGTATTGATATCTGGCGGAGTCCATTTGCGAGGGTGACGCTTAGTCACCTTTCCGCTCTTACAGCGGGTCACTTTTTGGCAAACGCCCCAAAAAGTAACCAAAAAGGGCTGCGCTCCATCATACGGCCCCTACGCTGCGCTTCGGGGTCCCCTCGCTCCTGAGTCGCTGAAGATCAAGATCAAGAGCTGGATCAAGAGCGGGGGGGTTAGCACGCTTTGCAGGGTTGATGTCATTCCCTTGAGTTGGCATTTCCCCTATTGTCGAAGCCCCACTTTCGAACACATTGGCAGACCCATGGAGAATGTCATCGTCATCACTGGCGCCAGTCGAGGTATCGGCGCCGCCACCGCGCTGCTGGCAGCACAGCAGGGTTATCGCATCTGCATCAACTATCACGCCGACGACCAGGCTGCCGAGCATATCCTCAGCCAGGTGCGGGCATTGGGCGCCGAGGCGATTGCCGTGCGCGCCGATGCCAGCGTCGAGGATGAGGTCATCCAGCTGTTTCAGCGCGTCGACCAGGAGCTGGGTCCCGTCACTGCGCTGGTCAACAATGCTGGCACCATCGGCCAGCAAAGCCGCGTCGAGGAGATGTCCGAATTTCGCCTGCTCAAGGTGATGAAGACCAATGTCGTCGGCCCCATGCTCTGCGCCAAACATGCCCTGCTGCGCATGGCACGCCGGCATGGCGGGCAGGGCGGGGCTATCGTCAACGTCTCTTCGGTGGCCGCCCGCCTGGGCTCGCCCAACGAGTATGTCGACTACGCCGCCTCCAAGGGCGCACTGGACACCTTCACCCTCGGCTTGGCCAAGGAAGTGGCGGGGGACGGTGTGCGTGTCAATGGCGTGCGCCCAGGCTACATACACACCGGCTTCCATGCGCTTTCCGGCGACCCCGACCGCGTCGCCAAACTCGAACCCGGTTTGCCCATGGGCCGTGGTGGCCGGCCTGAAGAAGTCGCCGAGGCGATCATCTGGTTGCTCTCGGACAAAGCGTCCTACTCCACTGGCAGCTTCGTCGACCTGGGGGGCGGGCGCTGAGGGCTATCAGCCTTCCAGCAACTGGCCGACCTGCTCGGCAAGCGCCTCAAGGGTAAAGGGCTTGGTCAGCACACGCATGTCCGTATCGAGGTCGCCTTGGCCAAGCGCCGTGCTCTCGTCGTAACCTGTGACGAACAGCACCTTGAGGCCGACGTAGCGTAGGCGCAGCCGGTCGGCCAACTGGCGCCCGTTGATGCCGCCCGGCAAGCCCACGTCACTGACCAGCAGGTCGGGTGGCGGCTGGTTTTCCAGGCCGGCAATCGCCATGGGGCCATCCTCGTACATCTGCACCTCATGGCCCAGGTCATGCAGCACTTCTGCAATGACCAGGCGCATCGCGCTTACATCCTCGACCACGACGATCCGCTTTGCGGCGCCGCTGCTCGGGCGCGCTGCCGGCGCCTGGGGCTTGAGCGCGGCAGGGGCAGGTTGCGCGTGGTACCTCGGCAGGTACAGCAGCACCTGTGTGCCGTGCCCAAGCGTCGATGTGATTTTCAACTGCCCGCCGGATTGCCGCACAAATCCGTAGGTCATCGACAAGCCCAGGCCTGTGCCGCGGCCAAGTGGCTTTGTGGTGAAGAAAGGGTCCACCGCGCGGCTGAGCGTGTCATCCGTCATGCCGCCACCCGTGTCTTCGACACTCAGGCACAGATAGTCGTCAGGCGCCAGTTCCAGCTCGCTGGCGTGTTCAAGCGTCAGCGAGGTATTGCACAGCGCGATATGGACCCGGCCGCCATTGGGCATGGCATCGCGGGCATTGATGCACAGGTTGAGCAGGGCACTCTCAAGCTGAGGAGGGTCGATACGTACCGCCCAGAGGGCGTCTTTGCACTGGTAGTCGATTGCGATGTGGGGGCCGGTGCTGCGGCTGATCAGGTCCAGCATGCCACTGACCAACTCGGCGACATCCGTCGGGCGAGGTTGCAAGGTTTGCTGCCTGGAGAACGCCAGTAGCCGATGCACAAGCGCTGCAGCACGTTGCGCAGCGCCGTGGGCGCTGTCGAGCAGCGGGCTGATCGTTGCTTTGCGCTGGTCGGCTGCAAGCCTGTCTCTGGCCAGTTCCAGAGCGCCGAGGATGCCGCCAAGCAGGTTGTTGAAGTCGTGCGCGATGCCCCCCGTCAACTGGCCCACGGCTTCGACCTTTTGCGCCTGGCGCAACGCTTCCTCGGCCTTCTGGCTCTGCGCCACGGCCAGTTCTACGCGCTGTTCGAGCTCTGCGTTGAGGTGTTGCAGGGCGCTTTCAGCGCGCTTGCGTGCCGTCACGTCACGAAAGATCACCGCAACCTGATGATTGTGAGCAGGCTCAATACGGATTGCCGCAAGGCCCAGGCAGCGCTCGGTGGCCAGCAGCTCGTGCTCGAAATACAGGGGTTTGCCGGTGCGCTCCACCGTACCGAAATAGTCGAGCCAGACCTCGGCCTCGTCGGGGATCACTTCACGCAGGGTGCGGCCCACCACATCGGGCAGCCCGGCATGGCGGCAGTAAGCGGGGTTGGCCATCAAGTGCACGTAATCGCTCAATGGCCCCAGAGGGCCGTCGATGAACTGGATGATGCAGAAGCCTTCTTCCATGTTCTCGAACAGGAATCGGTAACCTTCCGCCTCCTGGGTGCGCTCATGCAACCGCGATAATTCGCTGCTCAACTCGGTATTGCGCCGTTCGAGTTGATCGACCCGTTGGCGTAGAAAATTCAATTCATCGGTAGTGCTCAAGCGAGAGTCACTGGGCATCCTTTGCGCTCCATCCCTATCCAGTGGCCGTTAGTTAATCAGCAGCTGTGCGACTCTATCCGACAGTGCAGCCAGGTCGAAAGGTTTGGTCAGCACGCTGGAAGCCTCCAATGGCTGACCGTTGCTGAGTACGGCGCTTTCATCGTAACCCGTAATGAACAGCACTTTGATATGCGGGTGAAGCACGCGGCATTGCTCGGCGACTTGACGGCCATTGAGCCCGCCGGGCAGGCCGATATCCGTGATCAGCAACTGCGGGGGTTGGCAGTTGCCCAGATAGGCCAGCGCGCTGGGGCCGTTGGCGAATGTCCGCACCTCGTGGCCGAGTTCCTCCAGCACTTCACTGATGATCAGGCTCAGGGGTTGCTGATCTTCCACCAGCACGATGTGCCCGGCGCTCATGCTCTTGGGTTTTGTCGGCAGGGCAGTCGGGGAATCGTTGCTGTTCGTCGTGTGTCTATCAAGGTGGTGCGGCAGGTACAGCACGACCTGCGTACCTTCATCGAGCTTGGAAACGATGCGCAGCTGGCCGCCCGACTGGCGCACGAAACCGTAGACCATGGAAAGCCCAAGGCCAGTGCCCTGGCCCATCGGCTTGGTGGTGAAGAACGGGTCGACTGCGCGTGCCGCCACCTCCGCTGACATGCCTCGGCCATTGTCCTTGACCCGAAGGCGCAGGTAATTGCCCGCAGGCAGGTCGAGTTCTTTGGCAAGCGGCAGGTCAAGCGTCACGTTTTCGCCGTCCAGGGTGATTGCGCCCCCGGCAGGCAGCGCGTCACGGGCGTTGATGCACAAGTTGAGCAGAGCGTTTTCCAGCTGTGGCGGATCGATGAACGTTGGCCACAGGTTCGCGGGGAGGTGGCTGTGCAGCAGGATGGACGGGCCGATGCTGCCGCGAATCAGCTGTTCCATGGCGTTTACCAGATGGGTCACATCGGTGGGCTGCGGTTGCAGGGTCTGCTGGCGCGAAAATGCCAACAGGCGGTGGACCACCGCGGATGCTCGCTGCGCCGCGCCCTGGCCTGCCTCCAGCAGGCTGCCAAGCTGATCGTAACGCGCCTGCTTCAGGCGTTTTTGCATCAGCTCCTGGGCACCAAGGATGCTGCCAAGCAAGTTGTTGAAGTCATGGGCAATGCCGCCACTCAAGTGCCCCACGGCTTCCATCTTCTGGGCATGGCGCAACGCCTCCTCAGCTTTGAGCAGACGCTGTTGGGCTTCGACCCGTTCGCTGATGTCATAAGCGAACAGGTAGGCGCCCTGGATGGCGCCATCAGAGTCACGCAGGCAATTGAAGCGCAGCTCGTAATGCCGCTGTGCAGCCCCTTTGCCGAAACGCTGGGTCAAGGTGAACTGCTCGCCCGACAGCGCGCGTTGCCACAAAGGCATGACCAGGTTCAGGTCGGTGTCATCATCGCCCATCAGCGCGGGCAGGTAGTCGCCCACCTCAGGGGTGGCGCCATACAGGTAATGAAATTCGCGCTTGGCCTGCCGGTTGATCGCCAGCCAGCGCAAATTGCTGTCGATCATGTGCACGTTGGCAAGGCTGTGTTCGACCACCTCGGCTAATAGCCGGCGCTCCGCCAGCGCGGCGCTGACCCGCTGTTCGAGCTCTTCATTCAGGCGCTGAAGGGCAAGCTCCGCACGTCGGCGTTCGGTGACATCCTTGAACAGGACTGCGACCTGGCGTTTTTCGGCGGGCTCGACGCGAAAGGTGGTGACGGAAAGCACATGGCCCGTGGCAACCAGCTCCTGCTCGAAGTGCAGTGGCTCGCCGGTGCGCAGTACTGCGCCATAGCGGGCAACCCAGTCATCCGCTTCGTCGGGTACCATCTCGCGCAGCTTTTGCCCGACCACGTTGGCGATGCCGGCATGTTTCGCGTAAGCCGCATTGGCCACGACATGGACATAGTCGCTCAGTGGGCCATGCGGGCCATCGAAGAACTCGATGATGCAGAAGCCTTCGTCCATGCTGTCGAACAACGACCGGTAGAGGTTCTGATCGTTTTCCAGGTGGCACGCCAGCTGCGACTCCAGCAGAGCGTTACGTTGCTGCAGCTGTTCGATTTGCTGGCGCAGGGAATGCAGGTCGCGGGAAGGCATGCCGACGTCCGACGAAATATGAGGCCCAGACTTTAACGCGTTCACGGCGAGGGCGAAAAGCCGCTCAACGCAAATGCGCGGTAACGCCCAGCAGGCGATCGATGCGCTGCGCAAGTGCCTTGAGCTCGAACGGCTTGCAAAGCACCTCGGTGGGGCCTGCGGGCAAACTTTTGGCCATGCTGCTGGTGATGTCATAACCGGTGATCAGTATCACCGGCGCCTCACTGGCAAGGCTTCGGTAGGCCCCGGCGAGTTGCTGCCCATCGATGCCTCCGGGCAGGCCGACATCGGTGATCAGCAAGTCCGGCAACGGCCCCTCCCGCAATGCACTGAAGGCGCTAAGGCCGTCCTCGCAAACCTGGACCTCGTGCCCCAGTTCTTGCAGCACTTCGCTGAGCACCAGGCGCATGGTCGCCTGATCTTCAACCAGCATGATTCGATAAGGCCTGTGCTGCGGCTTTTCGAGCGTGTCTTCGGGCGCAGCACAGGGGGCCGGGGGCGTGATGCTTTCTTCACGAGGCAGATACAGGTGAACGGTGGTGCCTTGGCCCGGCGTGCTGTCGATGCGTAACTGGCCGCCCGACTGGCGCACAAAGCCGTAGACCATCGACAATCCAAGGCCAGTACCCTGGCCCATGGGCTTGGTGGTGAAGAAGGGATCAAGCGCACGCTGCACAATGTCCTTGCTCATGCCTATGCCGGTGTCGTCCACGCGAATGTGCAAGAACTGCCCCGGCGGCAGGTCCAGGCGGCTCGCCTGGTCCTTGTCGAGTTCGGTGTTTTCACAGCCAATGCACAATGTGCCGCCCAGGGGCATGGCGTCGCGGGCGTTGATGCACAGGTTGAGCAGGGCATTTTCCAACTGCTGAGGGTCGATGCAGATCGACCACAGTCCTGCCTGGGTCAGGTCCTGAAAGTCGATGTGCGAATCGATCGAGCTACGGATCAGGTCGTTCATGTCAGCCACCAGCAGCTGCACATCGATCGGGTGCGCCAGCAATGTCTGCTGGCGCGAAAATGGCGCTGCACCAGCGAGGCCGCGCGCAATGCGTTGTGCTTGCCGACTTCGAGCATCCTGGCCGTATCGAAGTAGCGCTGTTGGCTCAGTCGTTGTTCGGCCAGCTCCAGTGCACCAAGAATGCTTCCCAGCAGGTTGTTGAAATCATGGGCAATGCCGCCGGTCAACTGGCCGACTGCTTCCATTTTCTGCGATTGGCGCAATGCCTCTTCGGTCTGGCGCAGGCGTTCCTGTTCGGCAATCCGTTCGGTAATGTCATAGGCGAACATGTAACCGCCCTGAATGCGCTGCTGCGCATCGCGCAGCGGGGTGTAGCGGATTTCGTAATGGCGAAGGGCATCAGGTGGCCCCAGGGCAATCGTATCGATGAACGCTTCGCCCGCCAGCAGGCGTGGCCATACCGGGGCCAACCGGCCCATGATGTCGGGCTGGTTGGCAAGGAACTGCGGCACATAATCGCCGATTTTTGGCACATAGCCGCGCCAACGCTCGAAGGTTTCGCGGGCAGTGCGGTTGATGGCCAGCAGGCGCATCTTTCGGTCAGCTGCAAACACGTTGGCCAGACTGCTGTCGACCAGTTCACCGAGCAGTTTGTTGTTGGCCTGCGCGATGTCCTCGCGCTCGGTCAGCAAGGCTTCCAGTTCCGCGACGCGTGCCTGCAGCTGGTCGTAGGTGGGTTGAGTGACTGGCTGCATGCTGTCGATCCGTTGAACGGGTCGCACAACTATAGTCGCGCCACAATCCCCCAGCCATCAAAATGAACGAATGATGCGCCCCAAGGTCTCCATCGCCCGTTCGGCACCGTCATGCCAGGGGCTGCCGTAATTCAGGCGGATGCAATTGCCGAAGCGTCGAGTTGGCGAGAAGATCGGCCCCGGCGCAACGCTGATGCCTTGGGCCAAGGCCATGTGAAACAGCTTCAGTGCGTCCATCTGCTCTGGCAGTTCGAGCCACAGGAAGTAGCCGCCGGAAGGCTGGCTGACCCGCGTCTGTGCCGGAAAGTACCGGGAAATGGCTGCGAGCATGTTGGCTTGCTGGCCTTCCAGGGCGTAACGCAGCTTGCGCAGGTGGCGGTCATAGCCACCGTGCTGCAGGTAGTCGGCGATGGCTGCCTGGGCGGGCATCGAGGCGCACAGCGAGGTCATCAGCTTGAGCCGTTCGATCTTCTGGGCAAAGCGCCCGGCGGCCACCCAACCGATCCGGTAACCGGGCGCCAGGCTCTTGGCGAACGAACCGCAGTGCATCACCAGGCCCTGCTTATCGAAGGCCTTGGCTGGCTTGGGCGCCTGTTGCGCGTAATACAGTTCGGCATAGACGTCGTCTTCAATCAGCGGCACCTGGTGGCGTGCCAGCAGCTCGACCAGCGCCTGCTTCTTGGCCTCCGGCATGCTCGCACCCACCGGGTTCTGGAAGTTGGTCATGCACCATACGGCCTTGACCGGGTGCTTCTCCAGGGTCTGCGCCAGCACGCTCAGGTCCATGCCCTCGCGCGGGTGAACGGGGATTTCCACCGCTTTGAGTTTCAGCCGTTCCAGCACCTGCAGGCAGGCATAGAAGGCCGGTGCTTCGATCGCCACCAGGTCGCCGGGTTCGGTCACGGCCTGCAGGCACAGGTTGAGGGCTTCGAGTGCGCCATTGGTGATCAACAGCTCTTCCATCGGCAGCATCAGCCCGCCGACCATGTAGCGCAGGGCGATCTGCCGGCGCAACTGGGGGTTGCCGGGGGACAGGTCGGTGACCACCATGCGCGGGTCCATCGCGCGGCTGGCGCTGGCCAGCGAGCGGGACAAGCGCTGCAGCGGGAACAGTTCGGGGCTTGGGAACGCCGAGCCGAACGGCACGGTGTTGGGGTCCTTGATCGAGTCGAGGATGGAGAAGACCAACGCGCTGACGTCGACATCGGTGGACTCGCTGACCGGCTGCAACGCCTGCGGCTCACTGAACTGGCGCGGTGCATGGGCGTTGACGAAATACCCCGAGCGCGGCCGTGCGCGGATCAGCCCGCGCCGCTCAAGCAGGTAGTAGGCCTGGAACACCGTGGACGGGCTGACCCCGTGGGTCTGGCTGGCATAGCGTACCGAGGGTACGCGCTGGCCGGGGCCCAGCACACCCGAGCGGATCAGTTCGGCAATGTCGTCGGCGAATCGTTCGTAGCGTTTCATTCTGGCCTTCTGTCGAAGCCTGGCAGGCAAGGTGGACAAACAGTTTAAGGGATCAGCGGTTCATCGGCGCGACGAAGCGGCTTTGGGCAACACTGCGTACAGCAGGTTCGTCGCTGTCCTGCACCTCGAAACTCAAGGTCTGCGAGCTGCTGGTGGGTCGCTCGGCGAGCATCGCCACCGAGACAGGCAGTTCGCTCATTTCGCCGGCCGGGATGATGAACTCGGTCTTGCCCTGCAGGGTGAAGCCGTCGGCGTCCAGCAACCGCAGGTGATAGCGCTGGGTACTTTCGGTCTTGTTGATGACTTTGAGCAGGTAGATGTTCTCGATCTGGCCCAGGGCGTTTTCGCGGAACAGGCCACGGTCCTTGATCACGTCCAGCGACACCATCGGGCGCCACTGCAAGGCAAGTACCAGTGCGCCGACCATCACCACCAGCGCGGCGGCATAGCCCAGCAGGCGCGGCCGCAGCCAGTGGGTGGTGCCGCCCTGCAGGCTGTGTTCGGACTTGTAACCGATCAGGCCGCGGGCGTAACCCATCTTGTCCATGACCCCGTCGCAGGCATCGATGCAGGCCGCGCAACCGATACAGGCCATTTGCAGGCCGTCGCGGATATCGATGCCGGTGGGGCAGACTTGCACGCACATCGTGCAGTCGATGCAGTCGCCCAGGCCTTGGGCTTGGGCGTTGCTGCTTTTCTTGCGCGGGCCACGGCTTTCGCCCCGACGCGGGTCGTAGGCCACCGCCAGGGTGTCTTTGTCGAACATCACGCTCTGAAAACGGGCATACGGGCACATGTGCAGGCAGACCGCTTCGCGCAGCAGGCCGGCATTGATGTAGGTGGCAGCGGTGAAGAACAGCACCCAGAACAGCGCGACGCCGCCCAGTTGCAGGGTGAACAGCTCCGCCGCCAGGGGCTTGATCGGGGTGAAGTAGCCGACGAAGGTCAGGCCGGTGAGCAGGCCGATGGCCAGCCACAACCCGTGCTTCAGCGCGCGGCGGGCCAGCTTTTCGAGGCCCCAGGGCGCTGCGGCGAGCTTGATGCGTTGGTTGCGGTCGCCTTCGCTGGCCTTTTCACACCACATGAACAGCCAGGTCCAGGTGCTTTGCGGGCAACTGTAACCGCACCACACACGGCCGGCGTAGACAGTGATGGCGAACAGGCCGAAGGCGCAGATGATCAACAGCGCCGACAGCAGGATGAAGTCCTGCGGCCAGAAGGTGGCGCCAAAGATATGGAACTTGCTGCTGCTCAAGTCCCACAGCACGGCCTGGCGGCCGTTCCAGTCGAGCCAGACGGTGCCGAAAAACAGGAGAAACAACAGCCCGGCGAAGCCGATGCGCAGGTTGCGGTACAGCCCGGTGAAACTGCGGGTGTGAATGCCGCTGTCGACAGGGCGTTTGGCGGCGGTGACTACGGGCGCGGCAATCTCGGTAAATTGAATTCTATCGTTCATGGCTCGGTGCTCATCAGGCCTCGATCAGGCATGAGCACTATGGCCCCCGAGCTGTTATCAGCACAGGCTCAGGTTTTGCGATAAAAACCGTATCAGATGCGCAGCTAAAGGCCGCCAGGCCTCATATTACCGAGCCTGGCACGCTGGTCTTCAGATGCCTGCGGCTATCCACCGCACCCGCCACGGTCAGCGCATCGGCCTCCGCCTCGGTGATTGGTACGCGTTGCCCGGCGAGCAGCGCCACCGACATGCGCAGTTGTTCGTCGGTGATGATTTCAATGGCTGGGCCATCGCCTTCCAGATGCACATCGTCGCCGATCAGGGTGCAGCGGCGGGTGCTTTCGTCGATTTCAACCGGCATGGGAATATCCTCCTGGTGGCGGTTACAGGTTGTGACCGCAGTACACGGCAGGTTGCTGCATCGTTCCGCCGGGCGGGCGGCATCGCACTTGTCAGCGCGCAGTGGGTCAACCCTCAGAAGGGCCGCACGCCAGGCCCGTTCGAGGAGCATCACTATGAACCCCTGGTGGCACCCCATCTGGCAGGCCATACAAGCCGAGTTCGCCGACATCACCGACGAGCGCGAAGTGACCCAGGTCCTCGTGCGCCTGCTGATGGCCGCGCTGCTCGGTGCGGTACTGGGTTTCGAGCGCGAGCACAAAGGCAAGTCAGCCGGCGTGCGCACGCACATGCTGGTCTCGCTTGGCGCTGCACTGTTTGTGTTGTCACCGAGCATGGCCGGCGCTGACGAGCAGGCGCTTAGCCGGGTGATCCAGGGCATTGTCGCCGGTATCGGCTTTCTGGGCGCGGGGACCATTCTCAAGGGTAACGGCCAGGACACCAGCCACGTGAAAGGGCTGACTACCGCTGCCGGGTTGTGGATGACCGCCGCCATCGGCACGGCTGCCGGCATGGGGCGTGAGGCCACGGCATTGATCAGCACGGTGCTGGCCCTGCTGGTGCTGGGCACGATGCCTTTGCTGGTGGAGAAGGTCGAGAAAGTGGATGAGGCGAAGCAGGAGGAAGAGGAGGAGGGCAGGAAGCACTGAGGGGAGCCTAAGCTCCCCTCAAAGTGATGTTGCCTGCTCTTTTTTATTATTGAAGACTGGCCTTTTGTTGTTTTTGTAAGCCTGTCTTTGTGTTGCGAGCGACCCCCATGCGGGGTCAAGAGCAAACGTATTTTTTTGAGCGCTGACCTGCTTTCACCATGACTGGTCCGGTGCTGACTGCTGCTACCTTGAGGTAGTTTTATTGTTCTGTGTCAGACCGCGGGGCGTACCCCTGAAAAGCGTGCCTACTCCAAAAAAATCTGCTTGCTACGCCTCTGCCGTGTTGTTCTTGTTATGTCAGAGCCGTTACCTGTTGTTTTTATTGGGTGTGTCGTTTTTCTTGTTCTTGTACCAAAGATATAGCAGGGCTCGTGCCAACTTTTGCAAACCCTTTAAAATCAATCACTTAAGCGTTTATGGCAAAAACGCCGGACCTGAAATTTTGTCGATTTGTTTCCCTGTTACCCGATTTTTTGCTGTGAAACGTGGGGGAGGTAACACTCCACCCACATTCATGTGACACCCGTATGACTTACTGTGCGCTACGTGCCCGCGCCACCCGCGAGCCGTTGGTCCGGCCAAGCACCTGGCTGATGCGTTGCCCCGCAGCAATCAGGCGGTCCAGGTCGATGCCGGTCTCGATGCCCAGCCCCTGGAGCAGGTACAGCACGTCTTCGGTGGCGATATTACCGGTGGCGCCTTTGGCATAGGGGCACCCCCCCAAGCCCGCTACCGAGCTGTCGAACACGCTGATGCCTTCAAGCAGGCTGGCATACACATTGGCCAAGGCCTGGCCGTAGGTGTCGTGGAAGTGCCCGGCCAGCTGCTGGCGGGGCACCTGGGCCGAGACGATGTCGAACAGCCGACGGGTATCACCGGCGGTACCGGTACCGATGGTGTCACCCAGCGACACCTCATAGCAGCCCATTTCATGCAGGGCTCGGGCGACCGGGGCAACCTGTTCGGCGCTGACCGTGCCTTCATAGGGGCAGCCCAGCACGCAGGAGACATAGCCACGCACGCGCACGCCGTGGTTGCGCGCGGCTTCCATGATCGGCTCGAAGCGTTTGAGGCTGTCGCTGATCGAACAGTTGATGTTGCGCTGCGAGAAGGCCTCGGACGCTGCGGCGAACACCGCCACCTCCTTTACCCCTGCCGCCAAGGCATCTTCGAAACCCCGCAGGTTGGGGGCCAGGGCTGCGTAGGTGACACCGGGCTTTTGCTGGATTGCGGCGAAGACTTCGGCGGAGCCGGCCATCTGCGGTACCCACTTGGGCGAGACAAAGCTGCCGACTTCGATGTAGGCCAGGCCCGCCTCGGTGAGGTCGTCCACCAGGCGTACCTTGTCGGCGACGCTGATGGGCTGGGCTTCGTTTTGCAGGCCGTCGCGGGGGCCGACTTCGATCAGACGGACTTCTTTGGGCAAGGGCATGGCGGGTTTCCTGTGGCGGGTCAACGGTTGTCTTTATTGTTCAAGGTTGCGGCAAGGGCTTGTTCACAGCGTTCCTGGGCGGTGTCGAGTTCGAGCTGCATCTGGTGGATGTCGAGCATCTGCTGTTCCAGCTGGGCGCGTCGTTCGGCGATTTTCACCAGCATACTGTTGAGCTGCTTGAGATTGCCGCTGGTGGGGTCGTACAGCTCGATCAGCTCGCGGCATTCGGCGAGGGAGAAGCCGATGCGCTTGCCGCGCAGGATGAGTTTCAGGCTGACCTTGTCACGTGCCGAATAGATGCGTTCCAGGCCGCGCCGCTCTGGGCTCAGCAAGCCCTGTTCCTCGTAGAAGCGGATGGCGCGGGTGGTGATGTCCAGCTCGCGGGACAGGTCGGAGATGCTGTAGGTCTGAAGGCTCATGCTGGGGCTCGGCGTGGAGTATGCAGGTATCCTGAATGCAGGTTGACGTATACGTCAAGCAGGGCTTGAAGGCGTGTGAGGGTTTCTAATCTGGCACGCCTGTGCGCCGATACTGATTGGGTGTCTGCCCACTTAGTCGCTTGAAAAACCGCGCAAAGTAAGTCGGGTCGGTAAACCCCAGGGTATCCGACAACTGCCCGATGCTCATGCGGGTATAGAGGAGGTTGCGGCGCGCCTCCAGCAGCAGGCGCTGATGCACCACCTGCAAGGCGGTCTGCCCGCTCAAAGCGCGGCACAGCTGGTTCAGCTGCAGGCTCGAGACGTTCAGTCGCGCAGCAAAATCCTCCACGGACAGGTGCTCGCGGTAATGGGCCTCGACCAGGCGCAGGTATTGCCCGAGCAATTGCCGGTCACGTTCGTCACGGTTGCGTGGCGTCTGCCCCAGTTGCTGCTGGCGGCTGATCCACACCATCAATGCTGTGACCAGCGCCTGCAGCATCGTTGCCCGGGCCGGGGCATTGCCCTGGTACTCCTGCTGCAAGGTGTCGATCAGGCTGCGCAAACGCTGGCGGTCCTTGCCCAGCGCATAGCACGCCGGCGCGGCAAGCATGCCCAGCGGCGCGCCCAGTTGCTGCTCAAGGCCCGCCACCAGCGCGGTGCCGAAGGTCAGCACATGCCCTTGGATGTCGGCACTGAAGCGAAAGCCGTGCACGGTCAATGGCGGTACTACTTGGATCGAGGCTTGGCTGATCGCGCGGCGAACACCTTCGATCTCCACCTCGGCCTGGCCACGTTGCACATACAACAGCTGGAACAGCTCGGCGTGCTGGTGCGGTTTGATTTCCCAGTGGTGCAGGCGGCTGCGTGCCGGGATCGACTCGCAGTGCAGCAGGTCGGTGCCGGGCCACGCCTGGTTTTCGCCATACAGCTGGAACAACGGAATGCCGGGGAGGGTGGATTTCATGCGGGGATGCCTGTCCGTTAATCGAACGTTTTTTGTGAAAGTGCAGGTTTTGCATGGAATAGCACACTTAAACGGCTGCCGTTGCCCGTAAAAATGCAGATGCAAACCCTAACAGCAGATGCCCGGCCACTGCCAGTCCAGGCCGGCATCGCCCGACTAGAGACAACAACAATGAAAACTCAGGTTGCAATTATCGGTGCAGGTCCGTCTGGCCTGCTGCTCGGCCAATTGCTGCACAATGCCGGTATCGAGACCGTCATCGTCGAACGCCAGACCCCTGAATACGTGCTTGGGCGCATCCGTGCCGGGGTGCTTGAGCAAGGCACCGTCGACCTGTTGCGTGAGGCCGGTGTGGCGGCGCGCATGGACCGTGAAGGCCTGGTGCATGAAGGGGTCGAGCTGCTGGTCGGCGGGCGTCGCCAGCGGCTGGACCTCAAGGCCCTGACCGGCGGCAAGACAGTGATGGTCTACGGCCAGACCGAGGTCACCCGTGACCTGATGCAGGCGCGTGAAGCCAGTGGGGCACCGATCATCTACGCGGCGAACAATGTGCAGCCGCATGAGCTCAAAGGCGAGCGACCGTACCTGACGTTCGAGAAGGACGGCCAGGCCCACCGCCTGGAATGTGACTACATCGCCGGTTGCGATGGTTTCCACGGGGTTTCCCGGCAGAGCATTCCCGAGGGCGTGCTCAAGCAGTACGAGCGGGTCTATCCGTTTGGCTGGCTTGGCTTGCTGTCCGATACGCCCCCGGTCAATCACGAACTGATCTATGCCCACCACGAGCGGGGTTTCGCGCTGTGCAGCCAACGCTCGCAGACGCGCAGCCGCTATTACCTGCAAGTGCCGCTGGACGATAAGGTCGAAGCCTGGTCCGACGAGCGTTTCTGGGACGAACTCAAGGCCCGTTTGCCCGCCGAGGTGGCGGCTGACCTGGTCACTGGCCCAGCCCTGGAAAAAAGCATCGCGCCGCTGCGTAGCCTGGTGGTCGAACCGATGCAGTACGGCCACCTGTTCCTGGTAGGTGACGCTGCGCACATCGTCCCACCCACCGGCGCCAAAGGTTTGAACCTGGCAGCTTCGGACGTCAACTACCTCTACCGCATCCTGGTCAAGGTGTACGGCGAAGGGCGTACCGACCTGCTTCAGCAATATTCGCCGCTGGCCCTGCGTCGGGTATGGAAGGGCGAGCGTTTCAGCTGGTTCATGACCCAGCTGCTGCATGACTTCGGCAGCCACAAGGATGCCTGGGACCAGAAGATGCAGGAGGCAGACCGCGAGTACTTCCTGAACTCCCCGGCGGGGCTGTTGAACATTGCCGAGAACTATGTGGGGCTGCCGTACGAAGCAGTAGTCTGACCGGCCATTGCCCAAACGAATTGTGCCTGCCTCGAAATTAGCGGGTCAGTAGCGCCTCCATCTCCCGGTATCCCCGCTGGCGCGCATGCTCCAGCGCGGTAACCCCGTCCTTGTCGGCAATCTGCCGATCCGCCCCCGCAGCCAGCAGCCGGCGCACAATCTCCACATGCCGCGGCCCGCCATCCCCCAGGATCACTGCCTCCATAAGCGCGGTCCAGTGCAGCCGGTTCAGGTGGTTCACGTCCACCCCGGCGTCTATCAGCATCTGCACGGTCTCGACGTGCCCACGCTCCGCCGCAGGGATCAACGCAGTTCCCCCGTATCGGTTGGTGCTCCGGAGGTCGGCACCGTGGCTCAGGGTCAGCCGCAGGATGCCGTTCAGGCCCCGGGCGCCGGCATACAGATAAGGGCTGTCATCAATATTGTCTTTGGCGTTCACGTCGGCACCGGCCTCGATCAGCGCTTGGGCCGCCGCAACCTGGTTGCCGTGAGTGGCCACCAGCAGGGCAGTGCGCCCTTGCTCATCACGGCTTTCCAGTCGGGCACCTTGTGTCAGCAACTGTTGCAAGGTGCGCACGTCATCGTGACTGGCAGCGTTGTGCAGGCGTTTGTCCATGGTGGTGTTCTCGGCGTGGGCGGCAAGGCTGGTGAACAGGGCGAACAGCATGGTCGCGAGTGGTATACGCATGGGATGGGCTCCTTGGTGACCTGTCTGCATCCTAGAAAAATCACACCAGGTCTTGAAGTTAAGTTTGCGCATGACCGACAGTGGTCTGCTGAATAGACAAGGCAGGAAACAAAACGATGAAGTTCTCCACACCGCTGATGAGCGCGCTGTGCCTGGCGGTCGCGAGTGGGTGGGCCTGTGCCGACCAGGTGATGCCCGCACCACCCGAGCTGGCGTCCGGCTATCGCACTGGCCTGCAGCCGGTGCACGCCAACCGGCATATGGCCGCCGCCGCCAACCCGCTGGCCACCGAAGCGGGGCGGGCGATGCTGCGTGCCGGCGGCAGCGCCATCGACGCGGCCATCGCCATGCAAATGGTGCTGACCCTGGTCGAGCCGCAATCCAGCGGCATCGGTGGTGGGGCTTTTATCCTGTACTGGGACGGCAAGCGCGTGCAGGCTTTCGACGGCCGGGAGACTGCCCCGGCGCAGGTAACGGAAAAACTGTTCTTGCAAGCCGATGGTTCACCGATGCCGTTCAAGTCGGCGCAGATCGGCGGGCGCTCAGTGGGTGTGCCCGGGGTACTGCGCGCGCTGAAACTGGCTCACGAGCAGCACGGCAAGCTGCCTTGGCAGCAACTCTTTGCACCGGCCATTGCGCTGGCACGTAACGGTTTCCCGGTTTCCGAACGCCTTCACACCCTGGTGGCGGGCGACCCGTATATTGCCCGTTCACCCTCCATGGCCCGCTACTTCCTGGATGAAAAGGGCAAGCCGCTGCCGGTGGGCACGACGCTGCGCAACCCCGAGCTTGCGCAAACCTTCGAGCAGATTGCCGCGCACGGTCCCCGGGCGTTCTATACCGGTGAAATCGCCGGGGCCATCGTGGCCAAGGTGCGCAGCCATGCCAATGCCGGTTACCTGTCGTTGCAGGATCTTGAGCAGTACCGCGCCAAGGAGCGCGAGCCGGTGTGCGGCCCCTACAAGGCCTGGCGTATCTGCGGCATGCCGCCGCCATCGTCGGGTGGGGTGACGGTGTTGCAGACGCTGGGCGTGCTTGAAGCCGTGCAGCGCGCCACGCCACAACGCGACCTGGCAGCATTGCGGCCGCTGGCGAACGCGTCCCCGGCAGGCCTGGAGGCATCGCCGCTGGCCGTGCACCTGATCGCCGAGGCCGAGCGCCTGGCCTATGCCGACCGCGCTCAGTACCTGGCCGACAGCGATTACGTGCCGGTCCCGGTCAGGGGCCTGATCGACGCCACCTATCTGGCCAGCCGAGCAGCGCTGATCGGCGAGTACAGCATGAAGCGCGCGCGCCCAGGCACCCCGCAGGGCGCGGACCTGGCCATGGCCCCTGACCGTTCGCCGCTGCGCATTTCCACCTCGCATCTTTCTGCGGTGGACGACAGTGGGCAGGCCTTGGCGATGACCACGTCGGTGGAGGCCGCGTTCGGCGCGCACCTGATGGTCAAGGGCTTCCTGTTGAACAACCACCTGACCGACTTTTCCTTCCTGCCGCAGGAGCATGGCAAGCCGGTGGCGAACAGGGTCGAACCGGGCAAGCGGCCCTTGTCGGCCATGGCGCCGACCCTGGTGTTTTCACGTACCTCGGGGGAGCTGGTGGCCAGCCTCGGTTCGCCCGGTGGGTCGCAAATCATTGGCTACGTGAACAAGGCCCTGGTCGGCTTGCTGGACTGGCAGCTCGACCCACAGCAGGCCAGCAGCCTGCCCAACTTCGGCAGCCGCAATGCCGCTACCGAGGTGGAAGCACAGTTGACCAGCCCGGCGCTGATCCGCCAACTGGCGGCCTGGGGGCACGAGGTCACGCCCATGACCATGACCAGTGGCATGCAGATTATCCAGCGCGACACCAACGGTTGGTCAGGCGGCGCCGACCCGCGGCGCGAAGGCGTGGCGCTCGGCGATTGACGGCGTGCGTTGCGGGGCATCAGGTAGCGTGGTAGAAGTCACTCTTGTTATTTAGAAGTTGAATATCAAGATGTCTATCAGCGTGAAATCGAATAGAGCCCTGTTCGACCTCGACCTGCTGCGCGCCATTGTCGTGGTGGCAGATTGCGGCAGTTTCACCACCGCCGCCGCGCGGCTGCATTCGACCCAATCCACCATCAGCCAGAAGGTGCGGCGCCTCGAAGAAATGGTCGGCCACCGTCTGCTGGTACGCGGCAACCGTGATGTGCTGCCGACCGACGCCGGGCAGACCTTGCTCGGCTATGCCCGCCATATGCTGGCCTTGAACGACCAGATGCTCGAAGCGTTGGCCGGGGCGATGGTGGGTGTCACGGTGCGCCTGGGCGTGCCCGAGGACTTCGTCGGTGGGCGCACCACCAATGCCTTGTCGGCGTTCAGCCGCCTGCACCCCCAGGTCAAACTGGAGGTTACCAGCGGGCTGTGCCGCGACCTCAGCCAGGCCTATGACAATGGCGAGCTTGACCTGGTGCTGCTCAAACAGCGGCGTAACAGCCGCGAAGGGGTGGCGTGCTGGCCAGAGCGCCTGCAGTGGATAGACAGTGCACGCATGCCGTCTTTCGAGCTCGACCCGATTCCGTTGGTGACCTTTCCGCCGCGCGGTTTGTACCGCGACGACATGATCACCGCCATCGAAGGCATGGGCCGGCGCTGGCGAATCAGCTTTACCAGTTCCAGCCTCAGCGGCATCCAGGCTGCGGTAGCCGATGGCATGGGTATCAGCCTGCTGCCACCTCGGGCGGCAACGCGTGAACACCAGGTACTGGGGGGCGAACAAGGTCTGCCCGAGGTCGACAGTTACGAGATCGTCATCGTGCACCGGCCCACGGCGGACGTGATGGTCAAGGCATTGGCCGAGGTCATGACGCAGTTGCTGGCTGGCGGCGGGATCTAGAGCCCGGTGCAGGCTCGTGCAGGTAAAGTGTTTCAGGCTATGGCCGAATGGAATGCTTGAGGGGCTGTGCAGTCCCACTTGTTATCCGGGTACGACACCCATCATCCCACGCCATGGAGAAACAACATGAAAGCAGCGCTTTTCGTTGCATTGCTGGCCAGCGCAGGCCTCGCCCAGGCCGCCGAGAAGGTGGAGCTCAAGCTGGCAGGCCCCGACGGCCCAGGCAAGTCGATAGGCACCATCAGCATCGAACAGAACAAGTACGGCGCGCTATTGACCCCTGATCTCAAGGACCTGCCGCCTGGCGTGCATGGCTTCCACTTGCATCAGAATGCGTCGTGCGCACCCACCGAGGAAAACGGCAAACCTGTGCCTGCAGGTGGCGCGGGCGGCCACTGGGACCCGGATTCGACCCAGGCGCACAAGGGCCCGTTCGATGACAGCGGCCACCGTGGCGACCTGCCGGCGTTGTACGTCGGTGCCGACGGCAAGGCCACCTACCCCGTACTTGCGCCCCGCCTCAAGGCCGAGGACTTCAAAGGCCATGCGCTGATGGTGCATGCCGGTGGCGACAACCACAGCGACCACCCCGAAAAACTGGGTGGTGGCGGTGCACGCGTGGCGTGTGGGGTTGTGCAGTAACAGGTGTTCGCCACAGCATTTTCAGCGCCTGTGAGATCGAGCGCCGCCCGCGCGGCGCATCGCGAGCAAGCTCGCTCCTACATCCGTTTCGGGCCAGTGAGTCCTGTTATATAGGCGCGCGGCCCCTTGGTGCCCGTCACAATATCGCGTCGGACAAACAAGGCGGTCGCGTGCGCTGGTACAGGTGTTACTGGCCCGAAACGGATGTAGGAGCGAGCTTGCTCGCGAAGCGCCGCGCGGGCGGCGCTCGATATCCGCCCCCCTAAAGAAACCAAGACAGGCACCGCTATCCCCAACACCCTCCCAGACGATGCTCAAAACTCAGCAATACACCCCAGCTCAGTCAACCGCCCCCCACGCGCGCCCCTCGGTGACAGGTGAATCCCGGCGATCATGCAGCGCACCGAGCCGCCGGCCATTTCAATGGTCGGTACATCCAGCGGCACCAGCCGCGCCGAACGCTCGATGCGTTGACGCTGTTCACCGGTAAGGCTGTCGAACGCTTTGCGCGAGAGCGCCAAAATCCGACCATCCCTGCCCGACAGCTCGATGGCGTTACCTGCAAACTGGCTGATCTGCTGGTTGCTCAGGTCGATGACATCCCGGCCCGACTCGATCAGCCGCATGCGCACCTCTTGTGCGCGGGCGCGGTTGGTGAACGTGCCAAACCCGACCAGTGCAAACTCGGTGGCCACGCACATCAGCACGTTGGTGTGATAGATCGGCGTGCCTTGCTCGTCTGCCGTGTCGAACACCATGGGCTCGAAGTTGAAGTGGGTGCTGAAACGCTCGAGGGCGATCGGGTCGGCGCGGTTGGAGCGTGCGGTATAGGCAACCCTGGACAGATGGTCGAACACCATCGCCCCGGTACCCTCCAGAAAAAGCTCGTCCTGCTCCAGGCCGGAATAGTCGATCACATCCTGTACGCGGTACTCATGCTTGAGCATTTCGATGACGTCCGCGCGCCGCTCGCGCCTACGGTTGCGCGAGTACATCGAATAGATCGCGACATGGCCGCCCGGGTGGGTAGAGAACCAGTTGTTGGGGAACACCGAGTCCGGCGTGTTCTGCTCGCCGAAGTCATCGAACAGGTGCACCCGTACACCTTCTGCTTCGAGTATGCCTGCTGCCTGGGTAACCTCGTCGCGCGCCACATCGGCCAAGGCCTGGGCGGCGATGTCGGGGTGGGTGCTCTGGAACGAATTGTCTGCTGCTGTTTCCGGGTTGGGGGTGAAGGCGTGCGGCCTGACCATGACCACGGCCGCAGGTGCTTGAATGGAACGCGTTGGAAATGCCATCTGGAATACCGAGAGTAGGAGAGTTATGCAACGCGTCGGATACGGCTTTTTGCAGCGCGGCCGCGGGTGTGGCTGAACAGGTCTTTAGGGTCTTCGTCCACCCAAGGTACCAGGTCTATCTTCGAACCCATGCCGCGCTTCTCGGCTTGCTGTAGTACGTACCGTAGTACGGTGTAATCTTCCAGCGCGAAGCCCACCGAGTCGAACACCGTCACCTGGCTGTCGCTTTGCCGGCCTTCGGTTTCACCGCGTAGTACACGCCACAGGTCCACGACCGGGAAGTCGGCGGGCAGCTGCTGGATGTCACCTTCGATACGGGTCTGCGGTTCGTACTCGACGAACACGCGCGCGTTGCGCAGTACGTCGGCATGCAGTTCGGTCTTGCCTGGGCAGTCGCCGCCTACCGCATTCAAGTGCATACCAGGTTCGAGCATGTCGGGGGTGATGATGGTTGCGTAGGCCTTGTCGGCGGTCACGGTGGTGATGATGTCGGCACCTTTGACCGCTTCTGCCACCGAGCCGGCTTTGCGAATGGTCAGGCCCGTGTATTCCTTGAGGTTGGCAATCAGTTTGGCGGTGGCCAGCGGGTCGGTGTCGTAGGCGACGATTTCTTCGATCCCCAGGTGCTTGTGGAAGGCCAGCGCCTGGAATTCGCTTTGCGCGCCATTGCCGATCAGCGCCATTTTTTTCGAGTTCGGCCGGGCCAGTGCCTGTGCGGCCATCAGCGAGGTTGCGGCGGTGCGCAGGGCAGTGGCGATGGTCAGTTCCGACAGCAACACCGGGTACCCCGTCGCCACATCGGCCAGCACGCCAAATGCCATGACCGTATGCAGGTCTTTGGCAGTGTTGGCCGGGTGCCCGTTGACGTATTTGAAGGCATATCGATGTGTGTCCGCGACTGGCATCAATTCGATAACGCCGACGTCCGAATGGCTGGCAACGCGTGCGGACTTATCAAAGTCCTGCCAGCGTTTAAAGTCTTCGCGCAGGGCCGCGGCCAATTCACCCATGAACGGCGCTACGCCAATGTCATGCACCAAGTCGGACATGGTTGGAACATCAATGAAATACGTCATGCTCTTGCACCTTATGTGTGCGTTCTCACCTCAGTTGCTGCAGGGTGAACGCTTACGATTGTTGAGGGGTTGCCAGCACGACAATTTTGATGAAAGGTTGCGTCAAATTGAAGAGAGCAGGTTGCCAGTTTCGTCAACTTTCTAGACAATCTGCCACCCCAGAATAACAATCTGATTACTTGGCAGGCACCATGGACACTGTAGATCGGGAACTGATCGCGCTACTGCGTGATAATGCGCGCACGCCCATCCTGACCCTGGCGAAGAAGCTCAAGGTCGCCCGGGCAACGGTGCAGAACCGCATCACCAAGCTTGAAGACCAAGGGGTGATCATCGGTTACACGATACGCCTGAGGTCTGATGCCCTGGACCAGGGCGTGCGGGCGATTACCAGCATCGGCATCAGTGGCCATCACGCGGCGGAGGTCAAACACGCGCTGCGCGGGCATCCCAATGTCGTGGCCATTCACACCACCAATGGCCGCTGGGACCTGATGGCCGAGCTGCGGGCCGACACCCTCGAAGCCTTCGACCGGGCGCTGAACACCATTCGCTCGATACCGCACATCGAAAACACCGAGACCAGCATTTTGCTCTCCACCTACAAGATGTGATCAGGTCGATAACCCGATTGGGCAGGGGCGTAGAGCAAACTGTCACCCGGGCTTTTCACTGTGCAACATATCCCATTTCGTGTGCGCACTCTGTAGCGTTCCGATTGACCTTGTCGGCTGGCAAAATGAAACAGCTTCAGCGCCATGTGTTTCATGTTTAACACTGTCTTGCCAGGCATCTCCCCGAACAATGGGCGTGCACTTGTGGTGGGCTTTCACTCTCTATCAGGCCTGATGAAAAGTTCATCGGGGCGTGCTTATCCATCTGCATTAATACCCCTACCTCCTGACGCTTGTTATCACAAGGCGTTTGCACTTTCGTGCCAACTAACGGCCGCAGTGACGAGGGCGAGGGTTTTACAGAAAAAGAATAAGAGGTCAACTATGCATCCAACGTGCAACTCCCAAGACGCGACTCCGGAGGCTGGCCGCACACTGAAGCGACGGCTGGAAAACAGGCATATTCAGCTCATTTCGATCAGTGGCGCGATCGGTACCGGGCTGTTCATGGGGGCGGGCAAGATCATCGCGCTATCAGGCACCTCGATCATTCTGGTGTACGCCATCATCGGCTTTTTCGTGTTCTGCATCATGCGTGCGATGGGTGAGATGCTGCTCGCCAACCTGCACATGGAGTCGTTCGCAGACCTGGTGCACAACTACCTGGGGCCGCGTGCCGGTTACATCCTCAGTTGGTCATACTGGCTCAGCTGGGTGGTGGCGGCGGTGGGCGATGTGGTGGTGGTGGCAGGTTTCGTCCAGTACTGGTACCCCGGCGTGCCCACCTGGCTACCGGCCTTTACCACGATGTTCCTGCTGCTGGGCCTGAACATGCTTGCCGTGAAGGCCTTCGGCGAAGTCGAGTTCTGGTTCGGGCTGATCAAGATCGTCGCGATCGTGTTGCTGGTGGTGACGGGGCTGGTGATGGTCGCCACGTCGTACACCTCCCCAGGCGGCGTCACGGCCTCCTTCAGCCACCTGGTGGCGCCCGGTGTGGTCATGCCCCACGGCATTCTCGGCTTCCTTGCAGGGTTCCAGATCGCGATCTTCTCGTTTGTCGGCACCGAACTGATCGGTACGGCGGCAGCCGAGGCCAAGGACCCGGAAAGGACCCTGCCCAAAGCGATCAACACTATTCCGGTGCGTATCCTGCTGTTCTACATCTGTTCGCTGGTGTGCATCATCAGTGTGGTCTCGTGGGCCAACGTGCCTGCCAATCGCAGCCCGTTCGTCGAGCTGTTCCTGCTCGGCGGCCTGCCGGCTGCTGCCGGGATCATCAACTTTGTCGTGTTGACTTCTGCGGCCTCGTCCGCCAACAGCGGTGTGTACTCGGGGTCGCGGATGCTCTATGGCCTGGCGCATCAACAGCAGGCACCGACGGCGTTCGGGCGCCTGTCCGGGTCGGGTACGCCGGTCAGGGCGTTGATGTTCTCGGGGGTGTGCATGGCGATTGCGCTGACGCTGCTGTTCGTGATCCCCGAGGTCATGACCGTGTTCACCCTGGTGTCGACCATTTCTGCGGTGATGATCATCGTCACCTGGTCGTTGATCCTGATGTCCTACTTCGCCTACCGCCGTCAGAACCCCAAGGCACATGAACAGTCCCGATTCAAGCTGCCGGGTGGCAAGGCGACGGCGGCCATGGCGCAGCTGTTTCTGATCTTCGTGTTGTGCCTGCTGGCCCTGGAGCCTGATACGCGTATGGCGCTGTATGTCATGCCGCTGTGGTACATCGGCTTGCTGCTGGCCTACCGGCGCCGGGTCAAGGTGTGTGCCCGGCAGATGGCTGCCACGGTGTCCTGAAGCCCAAGGCAGAGGCGAGCGGGCGTCAGTGTTGGCGCTCGGCCACCGCCCGCAGGGTGCGCAGGGTCACCACCGGCGCATCCACCACGAAGCGGTTGGCCAGCCAGCCGGGCACATCCCCGGCGGGGTCTGCCTTGAGCTGGTAGGTGACCTCGGTTTGCCGTTCACCCAGCGGTTTCATCACCCATTCGCCCGTGAGGCGCTGCACGCGGATCAGCCCGGCTACCTCGGGGACCTTGCCGGGGTCGGCGCGCAGGTGGCGCAACAGGGTGCCATCGTCGCGCAGTTCGGTGGTGACCTTGAGCACGATATCCCGCGGCATCGTCGGCCACGGCAGGTCGGTGGTCAGGTACACCCAGGTACTGTCGCCGTCGACCTCCAGCAGGCGCATTTCGGCACAGGCGTACAGCCATTTGCACGCCACCCGCAGGTTTTCCTGCAGGTCGGTGAGCGTGCGTACGCTGGCCTTCATGGTGCTGACACCGCGAAATTGCTGGTAAGGGGAGCCGGCAGCGGCACTGAGGTAGACGCGGATGCCTTCTCTGTCGTAGGCCAGGTTCCAGTCGTCGGCTGCCTGAGCAGC
Source organism: Pseudomonas sp. NFX1 (assembly GCF_051123555.1). Classification (NCBI taxonomy): domain Bacteria; kingdom Pseudomonadati; phylum Pseudomonadota; class Gammaproteobacteria; order Pseudomonadales; family Pseudomonadaceae; genus Pseudomonas; species Pseudomonas sp. NFX1. Next base: position 1,222,004 of record NZ_CP169366.1, read on the forward strand.
GCCGGACAGCGCCAGCAACAGGGCGGCAAGCAGGCGATAGCGGTTCATGATGAGCACCGCGCAGGGCAGGGGTGTTCAGTATGAGCGGCAAACAGAAAGCCCGCCAGGTGGCGGGCTTCGGACCGTCAGCCTGGGCTCAACGCTGTGGGTTGAGGGTCAGGTGCACGTGGCGGTTGACGTCCTTGTACAGCAGGTAGCTGAAGTTGCCTGGGCCACCGGCGTAGCAGGCTTGCGGGCAGAAGGCGCGCAGCCACATGAAGTCGCCGGCTTCGACTTCGACCCAGTCCTGGTTCAGGCGGTACACCGCCTTGCCTTCCAGCACATACAGGCCGTGTTCCATGACGTGGGTTTCAGCGAACGGAATGACGCCGCCTGGCTGGAAGGTCACGATGTTGACGTGCATGTCGTGGCGCATGTCGGCCATGTCGACGAAGCGGGTGGTGATCCAGCGGCCTTCGGTGCCCGGCATTTCAATGACAGTGGCATTGTCGCGGTGGGTGACGAAGGACTCTGGCAGGTCCAGGCCTTCAACCTTCTGGTAGTGCTTGCGCAGCCAGTGGAAGGTGACGTTGGCCTTGCTGTGGTTGCGCAGGCTCCACTCGGCGCCTGGGGCGATGAAGGCGTAGCCGCCCTGGGTCAGGGTGTGGTGCTTGCCTTCCAGGGTGATGTCGAGCTCACCCTCGACCACGAACACCACGGCTTCGGCGTTGGGGTCCAGTTCCGGGCGCTCGCTACCTCCTTCCGGGGCAACTTCGACGATGTACTGCGAGAAGGTCTCGGCAAAGCCGGTCAGTGGGCGGGCGATGACCCACATGCGCATCTTGTCCCAGAACGGCAGGTGGCTGGTGACGATGTCACGCATCACGCCCTTGGGGATGACGGCATAGGCTTCGGTGAACATGGCACGGTCAGTCAGCAGCTCGGTTTGAGCCGGGTGCCCACCGTGGGGGGCGAAGTAGGAATGATTCGACATGGACGATCTCGACTTGTTGTTCTCTCCCCGTGCCGTGAACCGCACCGGCCGGTGCGGCGCAGGGGATGTGCCGACAGAATAGGGTCGAGCGCGTGCCATCTACAAATTAAATGTTGGAATACCCGGTATTTGCCGGCTGAATGCTAACCTGGCGCCCTGCATGTTGCTCCGGCAGGCGGCTACCCCGGCCGAACAGCTTGTGGCGCAAGGTGCCGTCCTGGTAGTGCAGGGGGTAGCGGCCGCGACGTTGCAGCTCGGGTACCAGCAGCTCGACCACGTTGGCCAGGTCATCAGGTTGCACGGCGTAGGTGAGGTTGAACCCGTCGATGCCGGTCTCGTCCAGCCAGCTTTCCAACTGATCGGCAATATCACGGGCAGTGCCCACCAGCACCGGGCCGCGGCCCCCCAGGCCAACGAACTCGGCGGCCTCGCGCACGGTCCAGCGGCGGTTGGGGTCGGCCGCGGTGAAGGCGGCCAGGGCCGCGCGGCCGGCATCGTTCTCGACATATTCGATGGGGGCATCCGGGTCGAGGCCGGCGAAGTCGATGCCGGTCCAGCCCGACAGCAGGGCCAGGGCGGCGTCCAGGTCAACGTAGCCACGGTACTCGGCGAAGCGCGCTTCGGCTTCTTCACGGGTGGGGGCGACGATCAGCAGGGCCTGGGCGTAGATCAGCACCTCGTTGCGGCCACGCCCGGCAGCCTCGCTGGCCTGGCGGATGCCGTCGGCATAGCGGCGCAGCACCGTGGCCGTCGGCCCGCTGATGAACACGCACTCGGCATGTTGCGCGGCGAACTGCTGGCCGCGTGCCGAGGCGCCCGCCTGGAACAGCACCGGCGTGCGCTGCGGCGAGGGCTGGCACAGGTGCATGCCAGGCACCTGGAAGTGCTCGCCGGCATGGCCGATGGGGTGTACCCGGGCAGGGTCGATGTAGCGGCCGCTGTCACGCTCAAGCACCACCGCATCGTCGTCCCAGCTTTTTTCCCACAGTTTGTACAGCACCTGCAGGTACTCCTCGGCCAGGTCGTAACGCTGGTCGTGGCCAAGCTGGCGAGCCAGGCCCAGGTTGCGCGCGGCGCTGTCCAGGTAGCCGGTGACGATGTTCCAGCCGACCCGGCCATTGCTCAGGTGGTCGAGCGTGGACATGCGCCGGGCAAAGGGGTAGGGGTGCTCGTAGGTCAGTGAGAAAGTCACGCCAAAGCCCAGGTGCTCGGTGACCCCGGCCATGGCCGGAACCAGCAGCAGCGGGTCGTTGACCGGCACCTGCACGCCGCCGCGCAAGGCCGCTTCGGGGCCTCCCTGATAGACGTCGTAGATGCCCAGCACATCGGCGATGAACAGCGCATCGAACAGGCCGCGCTCCAGCAGGCGGGCCAGGTCGGTCCAGTAGTCCAGGCGGTTGAAGGCCACGCTGGTGTTACGCGGGTGGCGCCACAGGCCAGGGGACTGGTGGCTGGCAGCGTTCATGCTGAAGGCGTTGAAGCGGATCGGGCGGGGCATGGCGGTCAGTCTCCAGTCACGGCAGCACGGAAGCCGGGTAGACCGCATCGGCTACCTGCAACTTGCGCGGAATCAGGCCAAGGCCCTGGAAGGTGTCGGCCAGCTTCTGCTGTTCGGCGACGATCTGCGGGGTAATGGCGACGGCGTTGTAGTTACGGCGTTCGCTGGCCACTTGCAGCACATCGGCCTTGATCCCCAACTGCGGCGCCAGCAGCGCGGCGACTTGCGCAGGCTCGGCGTTGGCCCATTGGCTGACCTTGCCCAGTTCGGCGAAGAAGGCCTTGAGCAGCGGGCGGTGCTGGTCGGCGAACGCAGCAGTGGAAAGGTAGAACGTGCGGTTGTTGGTCAGGCCGCTGCCGTCGCGCAGGTTCTTGAGCCCTGGCTGGCTTTCTGCCGCCGCGAGGAACGGGTCCCACAGGGTCACGGCCTGGACGCTGCCCGATTGCAGGGCCGCCACTGCGTCGGCGGCATTATTGACGTAGGCGGGGGTGATGTCCTGGTAGCTCAGGCCGGCTTGTTCCAGCGCGACGGCCAGCAGGTACTGGGCGTTCCAGCCGCGGCCGGTGGCTACCCGCTTGCCTTTGAGGTCCTGCACGCTGGTGAGGTGGTCCTGCTCGCGTACCACCAGGCCGATACCGCGTGGGTAGGGTTGTTCGGCGGCCAGGTAGACCACCGGTTTACCGGCGGCCTGGGCAAATACTGAAGGGGCGTCGGCGGCGTGGCCGAGGTCGATGGCGCCGGTGCTCAGGGCTTCGAGCAATTGCGGGCCTGCGGCGAACTCGTGCCAGCTGACGGTCACGCCCTGCGGGGCGAGGGCCTTTTCCAGGGCGCCGCTGCCTTTGAGAATATTGATGCTGTTGAACTTCTGGTAACCGATACGCAGGGTCTTGGCGTCTTCGGCCAGGGCATTGGACCAGGGCAACAGGGCGCTGGCGACACTGGCCAGCAGGCCGCCGATTAGCAGGCGACGCAGGGGCGAGAAGGCACGGACGGGCATGAGGCGTATTCCTTGAATGGGGTGGCAATCGATGCGCCCAGACTAAGGAGGTGGCGTTTGGCTTTCAATTTGTTTATTCCATTTAGTTAGAATGTTTAGTTATTTTTATATCCTTTTTGTAATACACCATTCAGCACCCGTTACACGCCAAATAGCAGTGTGCCATGACCTTTTTTTCACATCTTCTTGCTAGGATCCCCGCACTCTCAAGGAGCCCTTTTTCATGCCGCACATCCTGCGCAAACGCAGTACCCGCATCACCCTGACCGCCACCGCCAGCCTGCTCGCTGCCACGCTGGGCTTCTTCGCCTGGCAGAGTTTTTACCCCGTCCAGGCTGCCAGCGGTTGGGATGTCGAGGTGTTGCACCGCGACGTGACCAAGGCCGCGTCGTTGTTGCCGCAGGCCGACGGCAGCCTGCTGGTCAGCCGCGAGCTGGACGACGGCCGTGGCAGCATCCTCAAGATTACTGCCCAGGGTGACCGCGTGGTGGTGATCGACAACCTGTCCAAGCCCGACGGCATGGTCGCGGCCGAGGGCGGCTGGGTCTTCAGCCAGGAGGGTGGCCTTGCGCCGGTCAGCCTGTCTCGCGACGGCCAGGTCATCCACCTGTTCGACGGCGAGAGCGTGCAAGGGTTGTGGAACGATGGTGATCACCTCTATGCCATCGAAGACCGTAAGGGCAATGGGCGGTTGATGCGCTATGACTGGCGCAGCGGCCAGCTGGATGTGCTGCGCTCAGGGCTCACCGAAACCGAAGGCCTGACCCGCTGCAACGATGGGCGCCTGCTGTATACCGAGAAAGCCAACGGCAAGGTTCGCGCATTGTCCGAGGACGGTCAGGACCCGGTGGTGGTCGATGGCCTGCGCAACCCGACCTTCCTGTTCTGCGACCAGCGCGGCTTGTGGATCAGCGAAGACAACACGCACCGCGCCCGCCTGCTGCGCATCGACGCCGAGGGCACGCGCCAGACGGTGCTGTCGTTCCTCAAGGCGCCCCAGGCAATCGTTGCGGATGGCAAAGGCGGTTACCTGCTGGCCGAAGGCGGGCGTAACCGCGTACTGCACCTGTCCCCTCCGGTAGAGCGCAATACGGCGCAGCGCGACTGAAGTTCAGTTGGGCAGGCGTGGTTTACGCCCGGGCAGCAGGCCCAGCACCAGCAGGCAGCCGACCAGCACCACCGCGCCGCCCGCCAGTTGCAGCAGGCTCAAGGCTTCGTCGAGGAACACCGCGCCCACCAGTACCGCGACCAACGTCACCACGAACTCGACACTGAGGGCACGGGTGGCGCCGATGCGCGCCACCAGGCCGAAATACAGCACGTACGTGGTGGCGCTCATGACCGCGCCGCTGATCATCAAGTACAGCCAGTCGCTGGCTTGCGGCACGCTGGGCACCGGCACCACCCACAGCAGGGGCAGGGTCAGCAGGCCGCCGGCCAGGAAGGCGCCGCCGGTGACGGTCCACGGGTCCTGGCCACGCAGGTGCAGGCTGGCGTAGTTGCTGCCGAACGCGGCGCTCAAGGCACCGAACAGCGAAGCGATACAGCCGTGGATGAACACGTCGCTGACCGGCTGGGCCGGAAACCCTACCAGCATGGCGATACCGACGAAGCCCAGAAGCAGGCCCGCCAGACCCTGCAAGGTGATTTTCTCCAGCCCCCAGACACGGCCGATGATCATCGAGAACAGTGGGATGGTGGCCACGAAGATCGCCGCCATGGCCGTACCGATCCGCGGGGTGGCATAGGACATGCCGATCAACTGCCCGGCCACGGTGGTAGCGCCGATCACCAGCAGCGGTTTCAACAGCGGGCGCAGGCGCAGGGTGCGGCCGAGCAAGGCGGCCAGAATCGCCAGGGTACTGCCGGCAATCAGCGCCCGCAGGCTGACCGCGCCGACCCAGCCGAAGGCGTGCACCACCTTGAGCAGGACCAGAAAGGAAAACCCCCAGGCAATGGCCAGAAACAGGTAGGCGGCAAAGTCACGCGGTTGCATGGGGCAGGGTCCGTCCAGGGCAGAGGGACGCAGGCTAGCGGGTTGCGGGGCGTGACTTCAAGCGCCGTCGGCGGTTTGCCTGTAACGCCGTTTCGTGGCTACCCGACCAACAGCGTGCTTCCCTGCATGGCCGCGCTCACGGATAATCACCGTATTCCAATAAACAGCCTGTGAGTGGGTATGAGTGATTCCGTAGTCAGCCTCGGCCAGCCTGAGATCGAAGGGGTGCGCAAGTCGCGCAAGAACAACCCCGAGAAAACGCGCGAGGATATCCTTCAGGCCGCCATCAACGAGTTCGTCCAGCAGGGCCTGGCCGGCGCGCGCGTCGATGCCATCGCCGAGCGCACCGCCACCTCCAAACGCATGATCTACTACTACTTCGGCAGCAAGGAGCAGTTGTACGTCGAGTGCCTGGTCAAGCTCTACGGTGATATCCGCAAGACCGAGCAAAGCCTGGACCTGGAGTCGCTGCCGGCCGAGCAGGCGATCCGCCGCCTGGTGGAGTTCACATTCGATCACCACGACCGCAATGTCGATTTCGTGCGCATCATCTGCACCGAGAACATTCACTACGGCGAGTACGTCAAACAGTCGCCGGTCATTCGCGAGATGAGCAGCCTGGTGCTCGAAGCCCTTGGCAGTACCCTGCGTCGGGGCGAGCAGGAAGGCGTGTTCCGTGCCGGTATCGAGGTCATCGACCTGCACATGCTGATGAGCTCGTTCTGTTTCTACCGGGTGTCGAACCGCCACACCTTCGGCGAGATCTTCCAGATAGACCTCGCCGACGAAGCCATCAAGCAGCGCCACAAGACCATGATCGGTGACGCGGTCATTCGCTACATCCGCGCCTGAGCGGTGTCATTCGCCCAGCCGTTGCTCGCGTGACGGCGGGTAGCCGAAGTATGCGGCGTAGCACTTGCTGAAGTGCGACACCGAAACGAACCCGCAGGCCACTGCCACGTCCATCACCGACAGGTCGGAGTACTGCAGCAGGCGGCGGCTCTTGGTGATGCGCAATTCCATGTAGTAGCGCCGCGGCGAGGTGCCCAGCTGGGCCTGGAACAAGCGGTCGATCTGGCGCCGCGAGCGCCCGCTGTAGGCGGCCAGCTGATCGAGGCTGAGGGTTTCTTCGAGGTTGTTCTCCATCAGCTCGACGATGGTACGCATGTGCAGGCTCATGGACTTTTTCGCCCCCGGGCCGACCTGGCGATAGCGCGCGCCCGAGAACGACAGGATTTCTTCGACGCCTTCGGCCAGGCCGTCGCCATAGAGCCTGCGGACCAGGCCGAGCATCAGCTCCATGGCGCCATTGGGGCTGGCGGCGCTGAGGCGGTCACGGTCGAGGGTGAAACTGGCCGGGGTGATGCGGGTTTGCGGGCTGCGCTCCGAGAGGCTGGCGCGTTGCTCGGGGTGGATGCTGCAGCCATAGTCATCCAGCACGCCCGCGCGGCCGAGGAACCAGGCGCCGTTCCACAGGCCGCCCAGGGCCATGCCATGGGCCGCGCAGTCGTGCAGCAGTCGATCGAGTTCAGGGTACTTGAGCGGCGTGCGCAGGCCACCGCAGATGATCAGCAGGTCCAGCTCGCGCAACGCTTCCGCCGACAGATCGCTGGTCACCAGCTCCAGCCCCAGGTCGCTCAGCACCCTGTCACCGTCCAGCGACAGCGGGGTGAACTGGAAGCTGTCGGTGCGCAGCAGGTTGGCGGTGACCAGCACATCCATGGCCACGGTGAAGCTGGCCATGGAGAAGTGTTCCAGCAATACGAAGTCGACCCGATAGGGCGCTTGGGCATTTGCGGTGGTGGACTTGAGCCGCAGCATGTTGCTGGTGCTGGTCTTTTTGCTGAACTGACGTGGGGTGGGCACTCTGGACTCCGCTTCCTGGCTGGCCTGGGGAGTGTGCTCGGTGGCAGGGGGAAAGACAATCTCCGGGGTGGGGGTGTCGTATTTGAGGTCGTGTTCAGGCAATTGGGCGGGGGGCATGGCTTGAATTTTTCAGCGCCTGTGAGATCGAGCGCCGCCCGCGCGGCGCTCGATCTCATAGGCGCCGAAACCCTGACGGCGTACCTTCTAACCAAATTGAACCCTCAGCGCCTGCCGCAACCCAACGCATTACACGCCAATGGGAGAGCGCTCATGGAAATCGGAACGATCTGGATCATCCTCGCAGCCGTCGTGATTCTTCTGGAAATCTGGGCCATCTGGCACATCATCGGCAGTGACCGGCGCGCCGAGCGCAAGATGCTATGGGTCGTATTCGTGGTCTATGCACCGTTGCCAGGCTTGCTGTTCTGGGCTTGGCGCGGGCCGCGCGCAGTGAAGGGCAGGGCGGTATTGCAGGAAAAGTAATAGCCAGAGCATCAGGCGCGGGGGCGCCTGATGCGGCCACCGTCAACGCCTCAGGGCAGAATGCTGAAACGGATGGCCTGGCCCAGGCCATCCACCATCAAGCAGCCGTGAAACCTGACGCGCGACAGCACACGCAAGCTCTTGAGCTCTTCGTGGATGCGGTCGCGTATCTGCTTCTCGGCCTCGTCGATCCGGTCCGCCGTCGTCGCATGGTAGAGGTGAACCACACCCAACAGCGTGGTTTCAATGTGCTCAACGGTATCCCAGCCGATTCTGCGCAGATGCAGGCGTGCGCTCGCGGCTTCGTCCTCATCGCCTTCATGCCGTGGGTTGATGGTGTAGGCGAGTTGAAAATGATGCTTGGTCATTGTCGCTTTCCTTGTTGCAGGCTGGCCTCCGTGCCGGGTCTTGCAATCTAGCGGCTGACAGACCTCGCTGAAAACACACACGTGGTTCAATGCTCCGACATCGCTATCAGAAAAGTCTTACGACGTTCTTGACCTCAAGCTAACGCGAGGTCTGATACTCGGGCCTTTCTTCCCCCGTGCGAGTTGCTGTATATCGCCGGCCAAGATACCGGTACCGCGCTTGGCGCTGGACGGGATGCTCATGGAAATCGAGGCCGTGGCGGCAACGGACTGATCAGCGCCTCAGGCTAGAAGAAACTGCGCTGCGCCTTGAACGTGACCACGCTCTCGCAATACGCATTGATACCGGCATAGGCATCGCAACCGGTACCGCTGAGGTTGGAGTTGCTGTAGATCAAATTGAGGTCGATGCCCAGCCAAGGCCGCGACAGCTCCAGCGACCAGTCGGAAAACGCGCTGACCTGGCTGCCATCGCCAATCGTGAACGGCGTGCCCAGGCGATGATGGGCCAGCTTGACAGTGAAGTCGGCGTCGAGCAGGGGCAGTTGACCGAGGTCGGCGAACAGGGTGCTGGTGCGGTTGTCGGGGTTGTCACGCAACGCGCCACCAAAACGGCTGCCGAATACCGAGATGCCCCCGTAGACGGCGTAGCTGTCAGGGCCTGAGAGGTTGGGTTGGCTGTAGTGGATCAACCCCACTTCATAGCCCAGGGTGCTGTCGAAGTGGTGCTGGTAGCCCATGTAGCTGTCCAGGCGCAGGGTGGAGTCGGGCGACAGGCCCATGCTCGGGGCGTATTGCCCCAAGTACCAGCCGTTGAGGTGGCTGAGGTCGAGGCCGCCATGAAAGGCCCCCACGGCGCTTGGCGAAATAAGCCCCTGGGCCATGCTGCGCGTCGGCGTAGTGCCAAGTTTGAAGTCGAAATCGCCCAATTGGCGCTGTATCTGCTGGGCCTGCAGCGCGGGGCTCAACAGCAGCGCTGCGCTCAGCAACAGAAGGGGCCTGGTCATGGTCACCGTCCTGGAAGGCTTGCTGTAGAGCGCCCAAGGATACCCGTGTTGGCCAAGGGTGCAAACCGTTCGGCGCGCCACCCAGGCGGCAGGGCTAGCGGTGATCGTGCGTTTACGCCCGAGCGTCGCACATTCTCTTCTAGAATTGCCTGAACACTTTCCACTCCAAGGCCCAGGCCATGCGCAGACTGTGGCGGAAATACCTCGACCTGCTGGATGCGGACCTGAGCACCAAGGTTTTTGACAATTTCAAGAACCTGTTGGTCTGCGGCCTGCTGTTTGCCGCCGGTACGGATGCCCTGCACAACAGCGACCCCGTGTTCCTAGGGCTTTGGGTACCGAGCGTGACCGGCTGGGGGTTGATCATCGTGTCGGCATTGCTGCTGCTGTTGAATGTCAGCGATACGCTGCATCGCTTGGCCAAGCTGCCGTATCACACGGCGATGCAGGTTGCGCTGTGTTTGCTGTACCTGGTTCTGGCGTCGCGGGTGGTGGAAATCATCTGGAATTTTCGCGCGCACTGAACGTGGCCGAGCCGAGCCTAGCCTAGCCTTGGCTGGAGGGGGAGCGTTCGGCAACCTCTGTCACCACTTGATCGCTGCCAGCGCGCTGGATGACCAACCGCCGTTGTTCGTATTCGTCCAGGGAAAGGCCCTGGCGTTGCAACGCTTCGAGTTGCAACTGCCGGGTTTCCTCGGCGGTGTAGGCGCGCAGTTCAGGGTGGCTGGCGCAGCCGCTCAACACGGTCATGGCGGTAACAATCAGGGCAGTGAGCAACAGGCGGGCCGAGGTGTTCATCGAGCAGCTCCAGAGTTTGGGGGGCGCGGGGATCGAAGCGATGGAGCAAGGTTATTGGGCATCCTCGATCAGTAGAAATTGCCTTGCTCGATAGTGACTATCGACAGCACCTTCTGGCGGGCAATACGGCTGAGCTTTGCTACCGTTAACCCACGCGGTTCGGCCACATAGGGATAAGTCATGCGCATGCCATTGTTCGGGGTCTTGTCGGCGGTGCTGTGCCTGCAAGGCGTACCGGGGCTGGTCAAGGCCGAGGATGCTGCGGCGCCGCCAACCGCCGCGGTTGCGGCCAAGGAGGCGGTGTTCACCCAGGAGCAACTGGACCAGATGCTGGCGCCCCTTGCCCTTTACCCGGATGCGCTGCTGGCGCAGGTACTGATGGCGGCGACCTACCCCGGGCAAGTGGCCGAGGCGGTGGCCTGGTCCAAGGCCAACCCCAAGGCCACTGGCGACGCTGCGGTCAAGCAAGTGGCCAACCAGGCCTGGGACCCGAGTGTGCAGGCGCTGGTCGCCTTCCCGCAGGTGCTGGCAACCCTCGGCCAGGACCCGGTCTGGGTCCAGCGCCTGGGCGATGCCTTCCTCGCGCAACCCGACGATGTCATGAATGGCGTGCAGCGCCTGCGCCACCAGGCCCAGGCTGCCGGTAACCTGCAGAGCAACCAGTACCAGCAGGTGACTGTGCAGGCGGCGCCGGCGCCCAAGGCCAGTGCCCCGGCCAGCAGCGCGCCGACCACCATCATCATCGAGCCCGCCGAACCGCAGGTGGTGTACGTGCCCAGCTACAACCCGACCACCGCCTACGGCACCTGGGCCTACCCGGCCTCACCGCCGGTGTATTACCCGCCGCCGCCGATGTATTACGCAGGCTCCGCACTGGTGGCGGGGCTGGCGTTCGGTACCGGCGTTGCGATCGTCAGTTCGTTGTGGGGCAACTGCGACTGGGGCCACAACGACATCGATATCGACGTCAATCGCTACAACAACATCAACGTCAACAACCGCATCAGCAACAATCAGAACAAGTGGCAGCACAATGCGGTAAATCGCGAAGGCGTGCCGTACCGCGATGCGCGCAGCCGTCAGCAATATGGCCGGCAACTGGACGGCGCCGCGCAGCGCACCGCCTTCCGGGGTGACGACGCCCAGCGTGCCCAGGCACGGGACAAGGCGCGCGCCTCGATGGACAGGGCAGGCATCGAACGGCCTGCCACCAGCAACCGCGAGGCGCGCGACCGGGTGCGCGAAGCGCAGGCGAACAACCCACGGCCTGCCGAGCGCCGAGCGCAGGCGGGCAGTAGCCGTGACAACCTGCAGGCCAGGCAGCACGTAGCGCAAGCGCGGCCGGCCAACAGCGCTGGCCGTGCCCGCAATAACGCCTTCGATGGCGTGCGCTCGCCATCGAGCACCCGCGCGCAGGCCGACCGAGGTCGCATCAGTCAGTCGTTTGCCCAGCGGCCGCACACTGCGCGAGCCGCCGGGCATCAGATCTCCAGGCCCAGTGCGCCCATGCGCCGTGGTGGAGGGGGCCGTCGATGAACCGTCGATCAGGGTTGGGTGCCTGCGCCCGTGGCTGGTTGCTGGCTGCGGGGATGGCGGGTTCGTGCCTGGTGGCGGCGCAGGAGGCCTTCCCGACGCCTGAAAAGGCCGCTGAAGCCTTTGTCGCAGCGCTGGGCAAGGAGCACGCCGACGAGGCACGCCTGGCGCAGTTGCTGGGGGATGACTGGCGAACCTATATCCCCAGCGGCGGGGTACAGCGCAGCGACGTCGATGCGTTCCTGCAGCAGTACCGCGAAGCGCACCGCGTTGAAAGGCCCCATGAGCACCAGGCCATCCTGGCGGTGGGGCACGAACGATGGACGCTGCCCATTCCCATCATTCAAGGCAGCCGCGGTTGGCGTTTCGACCTCAAGGCCGGCAGCGCCGAAATCCGCGCCAGGCGCATCGGCCGCAACGAGCTGGCGGCGTTGCAGTCGGTGCTGGCCTACCACGACGCGCAGCTCGATTACGCCGCGCAAGACCGCAATGGCAATGGTGCGCTCGAGTATGCACAGAAGATCCTCAGCACACCCGGCAAGCACGACGGCCTGTACTGGGAAGATGCCGGCGATGGCCAGGTCAGCCCATTGGGGCCACTGTTCGGCCGGGATGTGGTCGGTGATGATTGGTACGGCTACCGTTTCCGCATCCTCGATGCACAAGGCCCGTCAGCGCCCGGGGGCGCCTACAGCTACCTGATCGGCAACCAGATGAGCCGTGGTTTCGCCCTGGTTGCCTGGCCTGCCAAGTATGACGACAGCGGAGTGATGAGTTTCATGATCAGCCACGACGGGCAGGTCTTCGAAAAGGACCTGGGGCCAGAAGGGGAGAAGCTCGCCAAGGCCATGAAGCGCTTCGACCCCGACGACAGCTGGAAGCTGGTCGATACCCCTGTTGGCGGCTGAAGCCGGCGCATCCTTGCGCCGCTGCATTCAGTGCGTGCGCGCCGCGCGCACCTCGCGTGCAGTACAACCATAGCGCTGGCGAAAGGCGCGTGTGAACTGGGCCTGGTCGGTGAAGCCCCAGCGAAACGCCAGCTCGCCGATAGCCAGGTGGCAGTGCGGGTCGCGCAGTTGCTGGTGCACGGCGTCCAGGCGCTGTTGGCGCACCCATTCGCCGAGGGTGTAGGGCGTGATCGAGAATAGCTTGTGCAGATAGCGCAGTGACAGGCCGCAGGCATTGGCGATGGCTTGCGGTGACAGGTCGGGGTCGCCGAGGTTTTGCAGTACATAGCGCTCGACCCGGGTCAGGTGCAGCGTGCTGAGGTTGGAACCTTCGCTGCCCAGCACGCGCTCGTCCTGTTGCAGGGCCAGCAGCAGAGTCGCACTTGCTTGCTCCAGCAGCAGGTGGCGTGCCGCTGCGGGGCTTGCGTCGAAGTGGCGCGCGCAGAGGTCCAGCTGTTCGACGAAGATGCGCCCCAAACCTTGGCTGGCGTCGAAGCAGTGGCGGGTGTAGCGCCTGTGCCCGAGCAGGTTCGCCTTCAGCGCACGCTCCGGCAGCTTCAGTACCCACAGGTCATTGTCCGCGCGGTAGTGGAAGCGGTAAGGGGCGTCGCCGCGCTCGACGATAAAACCGCCAGGGCGGCAGCTCAGTTGGTGGCCATCCTGCTCGAAATGCACCTCGCCGCGGCTGGGGACGGTAACCAGGTAGAACGCGTCAGAGTCTTGGCCGATGTGCGCCTTGTTGCGTGAATAGCCGAGCTGGCTGGAGCGCAGGCGTGACAGGCTGAGCGGGGTGGTGGGCGTGCTCCAGCGCTGCAAGTGGCCGTCGAATGGCTGTTCGGTGGCAAATTCCAGGCTCAACGGGAAGTACGTATCACTGATCGCTTCGGCCCAGCGAGCCTGGCGTTCGGGCTGCGCCCAGCCGTGGGTCGAGAGTTCTGTGGGCATGGTGGGTCCTTTTTCAAAGAGGGCAGCATTGAAAAAAGGAACTGCAGGCAAGCTACTCAAGCAGCTCTTGTTATTGTGCAAAAAAGCCCGGCTGCGCAAAGCGGCCGGGCAGGTATCACGCCCATGATCGGCGCGTGCCGACCTTCAGATCAAGCGCCGCGTGTCACCCGGTAGGTGGCAGACGGCTCCAGGCAGGCTTGCCAGCCTGGCGGCACGACGATGTTGGTGGTGTCCTCCTCGATCACACACGGGCCCTGCACGGTCTGCCCAGGCAGCAGGCGGTTACCGTTGAACACCGGCGTGCGTTGCCACTCACCATCGGCACTGAACAGCATCGGGCGCTCGCTGTCCGGGGTTGCCGCCGGTGGCTGCGCCGGCCCTTGCAGCGTTGGCTGTGGCGGGCGGGGCAGGTGACCGATCACCGAGCACTCCAGGTTGACCAGCTCCACTGGGCTCTCAGGCTCGCTGTACGAATAGAGCGTCTGGTGGCGCACGTGGAAGGCCTCGATCAGCGCTGCCAGCCCGGTGCTGTCCAGGGCGTGGCGTTCCAGCTGCACGCTGCATTCATGGATCTGCCCCCGGTAGCGCATTTCCAGGGTGTAGTGGCAACTGCTGGCCTGGTCGCCGAAGCCGTCTTCGCGCAAGTTCGCCAGGCCTTGCTGGCGCAGCTTGGCGAGGGCATGGTTGAGCTGTGCCAGGTCAGCGTGCTGCGCGTCCAGGCGCATCGACAGGCTGGTCAGCTGGTCATAACGCATATCCGAGAGAATCTGGCCGAAGGCGCACAGCCCTGAGGCCACCTTGGGGATCAGCACGGTGTGCATACCGATTTCTTCGGCCAGGCGCACCACGTGCATGCCCGCCGCGCCGCCCGCACCGATCAGGGCGAAGTCGCGAGGGTCGTGGCCGCGTTCGATGGACACCCGGCGGATGCCGTTGACCATGTTCAGGTTGACCAGGGTGGTAATGCCAAACGCGGCGCGTTCCACGCTGATGCCCAGCGGTTCGGCGACCTTGAAGCCGATGGCGTCCAGCGCCGCCTGGCGGTTCAGGCGAATGCTGCCACCGAGTAATGCGCCGTCAGGCAGGTAACCCAGGGCCAGGTTGGCATCGGTGACGGTGGGTTCAGTGCCGCCCTTGCCATAGCACACCGGGCCGGGCGTGGCGCCAGCGCTGCGTGGGCCGACCTGGAGCATGCCGAATTCGTCGAGATGGGCGATGGAGCCACCGCCGGCGCCCAGCGTTTCCACCTGGATCATCGGCACGCCGATACGCTGGCGTAGAAAGTCCACATCCTTGCTGAAATTGGTGCGCCCGGCGTTGGTCAGGGTAATGTCGAACGAGGTGCCCCCCATGTCCACGGTGATGACGTTATCGATGCCGAACGGGCGCGCTACCGCGAGCCCGGCCTGGGGCGCCGAGGCAGGCCCCGAGTTGATCGCGTTGACCGCACGCTCACGCATCAGGTGGCCGGGTGCCAGGCCGCCGTTGGACTGGAAGTAGCGTACCGGTTGCTGCGCGCCCAGTTCCTCGAACAGGCTGTCGATGCGTGCCACGTAACGCGCCATCACCGGGCTCAGGTAGGCGTTGACCACGGTGGTGGAGGTGCGGGTGTATTCGCGGATTTGCGGGAACACTTCAACGCCTGTGCAGACGAACACCCCGGGCAGCGCCGCCCGTACTAGCTCGGCGGCGCGCTGCTCATGGCTGGGGTTGCGCACCGACCAGAGGAAGGAGATGGCCACCGCCTGCACGCCTTCGGCACGCAAGTAATCGATGGCCTCGTGTACCGCGCGTTCGTCCAGCGGGGTGTGTTCGCGGCCATCACCGAGGATCCGGCCGCCGATGGGGCGGCGCAGGTGACGCGGGGCAAGCATGTGCGCCGGCGGGTAGTGGGCGTCATAGCGGTGGCCCTCTTCCTTGTGGCCGAGGCGGATCTCCAGGCTGTCTTCGTGGCCTTCGGTGCACAGCAGGCCGACCTTGACCCCGGTGCGCTCGATCAGGGCGTTGAGGGCGACCGTGGTGCCGTTGATGCACAGGTCGCAGTTGGCGATGATCTCGGCCGGCGTGCGGCCGGTGGCGTCGGCGATCTGCGCCAGGCCGGCGCGAATGGCCAGGGTGCCATCCTGCGGCGTGGATGGGGCTTTGAACAGCTGCACGCCACCGTCGCGGTCAGCCAGGATGAAGTCGGTAAAGGTGCCGCCGGCGTCGATGCCCAGGCGATATTGATTGCGCATGATGGGTCTCCGGTCAGTGCAGGTCGCGGGCAAGGCGGGTGGCGGTTTCGTCGAGCTGGCCGTCGGCATCGACGATCACTGCGTAGTCCAGGGCTGCGCCCTGTGGCGACACCAGGCCGTTGCGCAGGTCTTGCAGCACGGCAGCTACCGGGCGGCGCAACGGGTCGCCGTAGCCACCACCGCCAGGGTTGATGTTGATGATCCGCTCGCCGGGCTGCAGGGTGAGCATGGGGTTCTGGGTGTAGTGGTCTTGCGTGCCATCCGCGTGCTGGTGGATCAACCGGCCGAGCTTGGGTGCGAGCAGGCCATTGCGTGCTCCGGCTGCTCCGGCCGTGGGCAGTTGGCGGCCTTCGCCGAAGCCGACCACGGTCATCGCGTGTTGCAGCGGTTCGATCTCCAGGCGGGTGCCGGAACCGCCGCGAAACTCACCGGCACCGCCACTGTCGGCCATCAGGCTGTAGCGGTGGATAAGCACCGGGTAGGCGTGCTCGAGCAACTCGATGTCGCCGCTCATCAGCGCGCCAAAGCAGCACAACGGCCCGCATGCGTGCCAGCCATCCATGACCTTGTTGGCGCCGGCGCCGGCAATGATTGAGGCCAGTACCATGGTGACGTACTCGCTGTTGTCGTTGCGCGGGTCGTGGCCGGCGATGTTGATGCCGCTGGTATGGCCCCATGAGGCGGTGACCCGCTGCGGCGAGGCTTGCTCCAGCGCCGTGCGCACGGCATCGGCCAGGGTTTCCATCGGGGTGGTGGTGCAGTTGACGTGCGGTGCCGGCTCCTGGGCGTTGCACAGGGTGCCCTTGGCGCCGACATCGACCGTGACGCAGCGATACAGGCCCTCGTTGTAGGGCGGTGCGACCTGGGCGAACATCATCAGCCCAAGGTACACGCCGGAAACCGAGTTGCCCTCGTAGGAGTTGATGAAGTAAGGCACCTGCGGTGGGCTTTCGATACGCACGTGGGCTTGGTCGCCACGGATTTTGACATGGGCGGTGATGGCCAGCTCGCCCAGGCCGTGGCCGGAGTCTTCGAGCACGGCGGTGCCGCTGTACTGGCCGTCCGGCACGTCGCGCAGCAGGGCGCGCATGTGGCGGTCGGCCATGTTCTTCAGCTCGGCGATGCAGGCGCGTACTTGCTCGACGCCGTACTTGTCGAGCAAGTCGAGCAAGTGCCGTTCACCGACTTTGCAGGCCCCGTACTGGGCATTGAGGTCGCCTTCCTGGTACGGGCGGGCGCGCATGTTGGTGAGCATGAAGTTGATCACGTCCTCTCGGCGCTTGCCTTTTTCCCACAGCTTGACGGGCGGGATGCGCAGGCCCTCGGCGTAGATCTCTTTGGCGTCCGGGTTGTAGCCAGCGGGTACCGGCCCACCGATGTCGGTCAGGTGGCCCTTGCACACGGTCCAGAACACCAGCTCGCCCTGGTAATACACCGGCTTGTACATGCAGCAGTCGAGGATGTGGCTGCCCTTGTACGCCGGGTCGTTGTGGTAGATCACGTCACCTTCGGCAATGTCGTCACCGAAGAATTCGGCCACGCACTTCATCGCGGGGATCAGCGAACCCAGGTGGATGGGGATGTCCTGGCCTTGCAGGATCATTTCGGGGAGGTGGTCGAACAGCGAGTTCGAGTAGTCGTGGGCCAGGTTGAACACACTGGAGCGGCCAGTCTTTTCCAGGGTCAAGGTCATTTCCCGCTGCGCTGTCTCCAGCGCACCCCGGACAACCGCAAGGGTGATCGGATCTACTGTTTTCATGGGTCACCAACGTTTCTTGTTGTGCTTTGGGTGCGTGCCGCAGAGCTCGGCGCGTGGTGACAGGCTACGGGGGGAGAGGGGCGGCTGACTTGTCGGTGGGTGTACTGCTTGTTGCGCGTGGGTGCACGGGTGCGGGCAATTATTCCGCTGGGGTTCTGTGACGGCGGCCTATTGGCCCAGCAACTGCTGCACCAGCCACTGCCCGGCCGGGCCGAGGGCGCGGCGGCGTGACCAGGCGATATCCATGTCGACCCGCCGCGGGTAACCGGCCACCTGCAATTGCACCAGGCCGCTGCCAAAGCGGGTGACCAGCGCTTTGGGCAGTTCTGCCCAGCCAAAACCACGGTCGGCGAACTCCAGCAAGGTCAGGTAGTCCGGTGCCGACCAGGCTTGGCCGCGGTCGTGATGCAAGCTGGGGGCGTAGGTCTTGATGTACAGCTGGCGCACGCTCTCCAGCTGCTGGCGCTGCACCGTGCGCAGGGCCGCCAGCGGGTGGTCGGCGCTGACATACACGCAAAACTCCGCCTGTTCAGGCAGGCGCGCCACGGCGACGTCGGCAGGGTAGTGGGGCTGTGCGGCCAGTATGCCGATCTGGGCCATGTCCAGTTGCACCAGCTCGATCACATCAGCGTCTTCAGACGGGCCGCAGCGCAGTTCGGTGTGCGGGTAGCGTTCGGCAAAACCAGCCATGACTGCGCTTTGGAACGTGACGCTGTAGCTGTCCGACATCACCACCGAGACCAGCGCTTCGACATGCTCGGCCAACCTGAGCGCCAGGGCGTCGAGCCCGGCGCTGGCATCGAGGATCGCTTCGACGTGCGGCATCACCTGTCGGCCTGCGGCATTGAGCGTGGGGTGGCGGCCTCCTCGGTCGAACAGAGTGCAGCCGATATCGGCCTCGAAATTGGCAATGGCGATGCTGACGGTGGACTGGCTTTTCTTGAGTTTGCGCGCCGCCGCAGAAAACGAGCCGAGTGAGGCAGCTTCGACAAAGGCAAGCAAGGCTTCCGGTGAGTAGCGCATAGGTATTGATAAAATCGATGGGTGCTATGTCGCGAGTATCTGTTCTATCAAAGAAAATAGAAAGCACGTCTTAAGCAATCGATGGAATTAGTAATGAAAAAGGTCTCTTTCACCGAGCGTATGGTCCATGCGGTGGGTTATGAAGTGTTCGCCGTGCTGCTGTGCGCACCGCTGTTGTCCTGGGTGCTGGGTAAGTCTTTGGCCACCGCAGGCACACTGGCGGTCACCCTGTCGGTAATCGCCATGGTGTGGAACATGGTCTACAACGCAGTGGTCGACCGCTTCGTGCAGACCGAGCGGGTTGACTGGAAAGCCCGGGCGCGCGTGGTGCATGGCTTGGGCTTCGAGGCGGGGTTGGTGGTGTGGTGCCTACCTGTGGCGGCCTGGATGCTGGATATTTCGCTGCTGCAGGCGTTCATGGTCGAGCTGGGCTTCTTTGTGATCATCCTGCCCTACACCGTGGTGTACAACTGGGTGTTCGACAAGCTCCGGCACCATGTGGCCCAGCGCCAGGCAGCGGCCTGAAGGCCGCCGCTACGACCGCCCGATGCCCTCGGTGTGCATGATTTGCGCAATGATCGGCACCGGGGTCATCAGGTGCGAGTGCATCATGGCGCTGGCGCGTTTGGCATCGCGGGCCAGGATCGCCTCGACCAGCGCCGAATGCTCCTGGCGCTTGAGCTCAAGCGCCTGCTCGGAAAACACCGTCTGCGTCAGCCACAAATGGCGGTAACGCTCAGCCTGGTCGAACAGGTAGGTGCGGGCCTGCAGCAGGTGCTTGGAGCCGCACCCCGAGGCGATGGCGGTGTGAAACGCCTTGTGCCGTTCATCCCACACATCCAGCCGTTGCTCGCGGGTTTTCACCTCCACCACTTTGGCCAGGGTATGCGAACAGGCCAGCACCGACGCTTCCCAAGCGTCGTCGCCGCGTTCGATGGCCAGGCTGATGATCATGGCTTCCAGGTTGGCGCGGGCATCGTAGATGTCGTTCATCTCCGCCAGTGACATGGGCGCGACACGGTAGCCTTTCTGGCTGATGACAATCACCAGGTGCTCGGCCACCAACTGCGAAAGCGCTTCGCGCAGCGGCCCCACTCCCAGTTCGTAGCGGTCCTTGAGGGTGCTCATCAAGAGCTTCTCCCCAGGCTTGAACACGCCGCGGATGATGTCCTTCTTGAGCCTCTCATACCCGCTGAATGCTGAGTTTTGTCGGGGAGCGAGCGCTTCCAAAGTCCTGTTCCTCAAAACGTTTTGCCGATCATACCGAAACCGCTGGCGGACGAAAAACAATGGACATACAGGCTGTTTATCTTCGTTTTATAAAAATGTAGACATTTTTAGCGAGTGGCGATATTTTTGCTTCGCCCGCACTGATCCAGATCACGACTGGACCTTGCCATCTCCTTTTTCTGCCAGGACCTAGCCATGAACGCTTTTACGCAGATCAACGAACCTGTGCTGCCACTGCCGCTCGAACCGCGTGGTTACACCATCGCCCCGTCGAAGCAGTCGCCTCGTCTGCTTGAACTGACCTTTGCCCGCGAGACCGTGCAGGCGTTCGTCGAGGCTGTGGCCCAGTGGCCGGTGCAGGCGCTGGAATACAAGTCGTTTCTGCGTTTTCGGGTGGGCGAGATCCTCGACGAGCTGTGCCAGGGCACGCTGCGCCCGGTACTGCTCAACACCATCCTCGACCGCGCCAGCGGCGGGATGCTGATCACCCCGCTGGGGCTGGATGACGTGAGCCAGGCCGAGGACATGGTCAAGTTCACCACCGCCTGTGCGCACCTGATCGGTCGCTCCAACTACGATGCCATGAGCGGCCAGTACTACGCCCGCTTCGTGGTGGTGAACAGCGACAACTCCGACAGCTACCTGCGTCAGCCGCACCGCGTCATGGAGCTGCACAACGACGGCACCTTCGTGAACCAGATCACCGACTACGTGCTGATGCTGAAAATCGACGAAAGGAACATGGAAGGCGGCAACTCGCTGCTGCTGCACCTGGACGACTGGGAGCAGTGCGAGGCGTTCTTCCGCCACCCGCTGGCGCGCCGCGAGATGCGCTGGACCGCGCCGCCCAGCAAGAACGTGGCCCAGGACGTGTTCCATTCGGTATTCGACAACGACGCTGAAGGCCGGCCCACCATGCGCTACATCGACCAGTTCGTGCAGCCGGAAAACTTCGAGGAAGGCGTCTGGCTGAACGCCTTGTCCGAATCGCTGGAGGGCAGCGATAAGAAACTGTCCGTGCCGGTGGCGGTGGGCAGCTTCGTCTTGATCAATAATCTGTTCTGGCTCCACGGCCGCGACCGCTTCACACCGCACGACGGCCTGCGCCGCGAGCTGATGCGCCAACGCGGCTACGTCGCCTTCCCCAAGCCGCTGTACCAGCGCGGCCAGTAAACACGGCGCGGGAGGTAACACTGTGTACGATTTCATCATCATCGGCGGTGGCATTGTGGGCATGTCCACCGCCATGCACCTGATCAAGGTGTACCCGGACGCCAAGATTCTCCTGCTGGAGAAGGAGTCCGGCCCGGCGCGCCACCAGACCGGGCACAACAGCGGGGTGATCCATGCCGGGGTGTACTACACCCCCGGCAGCCTCAAGGCGCGCTTCTGCCTGGAAGGCAACAAGGCAACCAAGGCCTTCTGCACCCAGCACGGCATCGCTTTCGATGAATGCGGCAAGCTGCTGGTGGCCACCAACGACTTGGAAATGCAACGCATGAAGGCGTTGTGGGAACGCACCGCGGCCAATGGCCTGGAGCGCCAGTGGTTGTCGGCCGACGAGCTGCATGAGCGCGAGCCCAATATCGTCGGCCTGGGCGGGATCTTCGTGCCCTCCAGCGGCATCGTCAATTACGCCGAGGTGACGGCGGCCATGGGCCGTGAGTTCCAGCGTGCCGGTGGCGAGATCCGCTACAGCGCCGAAGTGGTCGGCCTCGAGGAGCGCGCCAGCGAAGTGGTCGTGCGTACCCGCAGCGACGAGGTGCACAGCCGCTTCCTGGTCACCTGCTCGGGGCTGATGGCCGACCGCGTGGTGAGCATGCTTGGCATCCGCACCCACTTCGTGATCTGCCCGTTCCGCGGCGAGTACTACTTGCTGCCCAAGCAGCACAACCAGATCGTCAACCACCTGATCTACCCGATTCCGGACCCGTCCATGCCGTTTCTGGGCGTGCACCTGACGCGCATGATCGACGGCACCGTGACCGTGGGCCCCAACGCGGTGCTGGCGATGAAGCGCGAAGGCTACCGCAAGGCCGACGTCAGCGTGGCGGACATGTTCCAGACCCTGACCACTCCCGGCATCCTCAAGGTGTTGGCCAAGAACCTGCGCCCGGGCCTGATCGAGATGAAGAATTCGCTGTTCAAGGGCGGCTACCTCAAGCAGGTGCAGAAGTACTGCCCGAGCATCACCAAGGATGACCTCACGCCTTACCCGGCGGGTGTCCGGGCACAGGCGGTGTCACGCGATGGCAAGCTCATCGACGACTTCCTCTTCGTCAATTCGGCGCGCAGCGTGAACGTCTGCAATGCGCCATCGCCTGCCGCCACCTCGGCCATCCCGATCGGCGCCTACATCGTCGAGAAGGTCTGCGCACAAGTCGCCCTGCAGGGGGGCGGCTTGCCCAAGCCAGACCTGGCTGGCAAGCAGCGCGCTGCCGGCTGAGCAGGCCGGCAACCCCAGCGGATCTGCGTTTCGTTTTACTCAACCCGCCTGGCCCTACTCACCATTTAGGGCCGGGTGGGCTTTTTCGCGCCCGTGTTCGCTAGCCGTGCGTGCTGACGGCCAAGCGCGGGCATGACAAGAACAAGAAGGTAAGGCCATGCAAACAGACAAGAACAATTTGAGTCATGGGTTGAAATCGCGGCACGTCACCATGTTGTCCATCGCCGGGGTGATTGGCGCCGGCCTGTTCGTCGGCTCCGGTCGGGCCATCGCCGAGGCCGGGCCCGCCACCATCCTCGCGTATATCCTGGCCGGTGGGCTGGTGGTGCTGGTCATGCGCATGCTGGCCGAAATGGCGGTCGCCTCACCGGATACCGGCTCGTTTTCCACCTATGCCGACCTCGCCATCGGCAAGTGGGCCGGCTATACCATCGGTTGGCTGTACTGGTGGTTCTGGGTGCTGATCATCCCCATCGAGGCCAACATTGCCGCCACCATCATCAACACCTATGTGCCGCAGATGGAGATCTGGGTGCTGTCGTTGGTGATCACGCTGCTGCTGACGGCCACCAACCTGTTCAGCGTGAAGAACTACGGCGAGTTCGAGTTCTGGCTGGCGCTGGTCAAGGTCATTGCCATCGTCGCCTTCATCATTCTGGGCGCCTGCGCCATTTTCGGCCTGCTGCCCAGCGCCGGCGTCAGCGGTGTTTCGCGCCTGTGGGACACCGGCGGGTTCATGCCCAACGGCTTCGGCGCGGTACTCAGTGCCATGCTGATCACCATGTTCTCGTTCCTTGGGGCCGAGGTGGTGACCATTGCCGCCGCCGAGTCGGACGAGGCGGGCAAGCATATCTCCAAGGCCACTAACTCGGTGATCTGGCGGATCACGCTGTTCTACATCCTGTCGATCTTCATCGTCATCGCGCTGGTGCCCTGGACCGACCCGCGGTTGGCTACCGAGGGCTCCTACGTCACGGTGCTGGATACGCTTGGTGTGCCGCATGCCAAGGCCATCATCGACTTCGTCGTGCTGACCTCGGTCACCAGTTGCCTGAACTCGTCGCTGTACACCGCGTCGCGCATGGTCTATTCGCTGAGCCGTCGTGGTGATGCGCCGGCCTGTGCCCAAGTGACCAGCCGCAGCGGTACGCCGATTGTCGCGGTGCTGCTGTCCACCGGTGCGGCGTTTCTGGCGGTGATCGCCAATTACCTGGTGCCGGCCAAGGTGTTTGGCTTCCTGATGGCAAGCTCCGGCGCCATCGCCTTGCTGGTGTACCTGGTGATTGCCATTTCCCAGCTGCGCCTGCGCAAGCGCCTGACGGCGCAAGGCAAGACACTGAGCTACCGCATGTGGCTGTTCCCATGGCTGACCTGGGCGGTGATCCTGTTCATCAGCAGTGTGCTGGTGGTGATGTTGCTGCGCCCGGACCATCGCCTTGAGGTGGTTTCCACCCTGGTGCTGGCGGTGTTCGTGGTGTGCTCGGGGTTGCTGATCACGCGCCGACGGGCGCGGGTGGCGCCAGGCAGCGCCGTGGGGCAGGGCGCCTAGGCGGCCGGTAACAGACGAACGTTGCATCTCAGACGAGCAAGATCCATCAGGCTGTGAGAGGATGGCCGCCACCTCCACGGCTCGGCCACAGGACCCCAGAACTCAAGCCTGATGAAGACTCCAAAAAGAATCGAACCCCTGATCGAAGACGGCCTGGTCGACGAAGTACTGCGACCTCTGATGAGCGGCAAGGAAGCTGCGGTCTACGTGGTGCGCTGCGGTACCCAGGTGCGCTGCGCCAAGGTCTACAAAGAGGCCAACAAGCGTAGTTTCCGCCAGGCCGCCGAGTACCAGGAAGGCCGCAAGGTCCGTAACAGCCGCCAGGCCCGGGCCATGGCCAAAGGCTCCAAGTACGGCCGTAAAGAGGCCGAAGATGCTTGGCAGAACGCCGAAGTGGCGGCCCTGTTCCGCCTGGCCAGCGCCGGTGTGCGGGTGCCCAAGCCTTACGATTTCCAGGATGGCGTACTGTTGATGGAGCTGGTGACGGACGCCGACGGCGACGCCGCCCCGCGCCTCAACGATGTGCACCTGGAAGCCGAAGAAGCCCGCGAATTCCACACATTCGTCATCCGCCAGATCGTCCTGATGCTCTGCGCAGGGCTGGTGCACGGCGACCTCTCCGAGTTCAACGTGCTGCTCGGCCCTGACGGCCCGGTGATCATCGACTTGCCACAAGCGGTGGATGCAGCCGGCAACAACCATGCCTTCAGCATGCTGCAACGTGATGTGTCGAACATGGCCCATTACTTCGGCCGCTTCGCCCCGGAGCTCAAGGACACCCGCTATGCCCAGGAAATGTGGGCGTTGTTCGAAGCGGGCGAACTGAAAGCGGACAGCCCGTTGACCGGCGTGTTCGCTGACGACGACGAGGAAGCCGACGTGGATGGCGTGCTGCGTGAAATCGAAGCCGCGCGGTTCGATGACGCCCGCCGCCGCGCCGCCTTGGCGGACGCCGAGCGTGGCCCGGTCAAGGGTGAAGAACCCCCTCCGCCCTGGATGCAGTAGTCCATTGGGGCCGCCTGGCGGCCCAACCCTGTGGCGCTGGCGAGGTTCAGTTCGCTGGCGGCACAAACCCGTTGCGCTGGTAGAACCGCTCCAGTTCATGGGCCTCAGGCTCAACCCCGGTGAAAATCCGCAGGTACTCTGGAATGAAGCGCATCCGCAGCGCCAGCGGTTCGTAGGTCTTCATGCTGATGTAGCCGATCTGCGCCAGGTAGATCGAGCGGGCGCGCGTGGCGGCGGCATCCTCGCTGAAGCCGAAGCGGTCGAACATCTGCTTCAGGGCCTCCATGCGCAGGGCGTCGGCCTCGACGATCTCGGCGGCTACCTGTTCCGATTGCAGGGCCCAACTGCGCATGGCGAATTCGAACTGCGAATCGAACAGTTCGCTGTTCAGCCAGCAATCGAACACATTGAGTATCGCCTCGCTGATCGACGCCGCATACGCCTGTGAATGGCTCACCAGGTTGCGGGTGTTCTTGCGCTTCCACTGCTCGATCAGCGCTGCCAGCAACGCCTCGCGGTCCTCGAAGTACCAATAGAAACTGGTGCGGGCAAGATTGAGTTTTTTCGCCAGCGGCAATACCCGCACAGCATCCACCCCCGATTCCTTGAGGGTTTCGTAAGCGGCGTTCAGCCAGCTTTCGAGCGAGCCGCGGGCGGCGAGTTCTGGGGTCTTTGAAGTCATGTTCATGGGCGCATTCTTCCGTATCCATGGCAGGCTGGCAAGCGTAATGTACACCTGTGTCTAATTAATTGACACCTGTGTACATGGGGGCTAATGTCGTTTTTGCCTGATGCCCTGAACGCGAGAACAATCATGTCAAATGACCCGTTGCTTCAGCCGTACCAACTCAAGCACCTCACCTTGCGCAACCGCATCATCACTACCTCCCACGAACCCGCCTACCCCGAAGACGGCATGCCCAAGCAGCTGTACCGTGCCTACCATGTCGAGCGCGCCAAGGCCGGCGTGGCAATGACCATGACCGCCGGCTCCGCCGCCATTTCCCGAGACAGCCCGCCAGTGTTCAACAACGTGCTGGCCTACAAGGACGAGGTGGTCGGCTGGATGAAAGACCTCACCGACGAGTGCCACGAGCATGGCGCGGCGGTGATGATCCAGCTCACCCACCTGGGCCGGCGTACCCGCTGGGACAAAGGCGACTGGTTGCCGGTGGTGTCTTCGTCACACAACCAGGAGCCGGCGCACCGGGCCTTCCCCAAGCGCCTGGAGATCTGGGACATCGAGCGCATCATCAAGGACTACGCCGACGCTGCCGAACGCATGCAGGCCGCCGGGCTCGACGGCATCGAGCTGCAGGCCTACGGCCACCTGATGGACCAGTTCTGGTCACCGCTGACCAACGAGTTGCAGAATGTCTACGGCGGCTCCCTGGAAAACCGCCTGCGCTTCACCTTCGAAGTGCTCGCCGCGATTCGGCAGCGGGTAGGCGACGCGTTCATCGTCGGTATCCGCTACACCGGCGATGAAGTGCTGGCCGGCGGCTTGACCCGGCAGGAAGGCCTGCAGATTTCGCAGTTGCTCAAAAACAGCGGGATGATCGACTTTCTCAACGTGATACGCGGCAACATCGCCACCGACGCAGGCCTTACCGACATCATCCCGATCCAGGGCATGCGCAACGCCCCGCACCTGGACTTCGCCGGCGAGATCCGTTCGCTGACCGGCTTCCCGACCTTCCATGCGGCGAAGATCCCGGACGTGGCCACGGCCCGCCATGCCATCGCCGCAGGCCTGGTGGACATGGTCGGCATGACCCGCGCGCACATGACCGACCCGCACATCGTGCGCAAGATCATCGAAGGCCGCGAAGACCAGATCCGCCCTTGTGTCGGCGCCAACTATTGCCTGGACCGCATCTACCACGGTGGTGCCGCCTACTGCATTCACAACGCCGCCACCGGGCGCGAAACCAGCATGCCGCACGACATCGCCAAGGCGCCGGTGAGGCGCAAGGTGGTCATCGTCGGTGCCGGCCCGGCAGGGCTGGAGGCGGCGCGGGTGGCGGGCGAGCGTGGCCATGAAGTGGTGGTGTACGAGGTGGCCGACAAGGCCGGCGGGCAAATCCGCCTGACCGCGCAGTCCGAGCGGCGCAAGGAAATGATCAGCATCGTCGACTGGCGCCTGGCCCAGTGCGAGCGCCTGGGCGTGACCTTCCACTACAACGTGTGGGCCGACAGCCAGATCATCCTCGACGAGGCCGCCGATGTGGTCATCGTCGCGACCGGCGGGCTTCCCCATACCGAAGTGCTGGAGCACGGCAACGACCTGGTGGTGTCGAGCTGGGACATCATCTCCGGCGACGTGAAGCCTGGGCGCAACGTGCTGGTGTATGACGATGCCGGGGACCATGCCGCCCTGCAGGCCGCCGAGTTCATTGCGCAAAGCGGCGCACGCACCGAGATCATGACCCCCGACCGAACCTTCTCGCCAGAAGTCATGGGCATGAACCTGGTGCCCTACATGCGCACCCTGCAGCAACTGGACACGACCTTCACCGTCACCTGGCGGCTGAAGGCGGTACACAAGGGCGAAGGCGGCCTGCTGGCCAGCATCGGCACCGACTACAGCGAGCTGCGCCAGACTCGGCAGGTCGACCAGGTGGTGGTCAACCATGGCACCCGCCCGCTGGACGAGTTGTATTTCCAGCTGTGCCCGTTGTCCAGCAATGAAGGGGCGGTGGAGTACATGGACCTCATTGCCGGCCGCCCGCAAACCGTGGCCCGGCGCAACGACGGGCGCTTCCAACTGTTTCGCATCGGCGACGCGGTGGCCTCGCGCAATACCCACGCGGCCATCTATGACGCGCTGCGCCTGGTGAAAGACCTCTGATCGGTACGCTGCACCTTAAAACAATAAACCCAGCACCACCCGCTGTTACTGCCCTGGCTCCAACAACGACAACGATATCCAGTGGAGAGTGTAACCATGCACATCGGTACCCAACCGACCGAGCGGCCCTGCCTGCTCGCCCCGTCATCCCTGCAGTTTCGCACCGACGCCAGCGTCACCGGCCATGCCCTGGCGCCGGTAGACAGCGGCCTGCTCGCGGCCCAGGCTGCCATCGACCGCAAGGCCCTGCGCGAATACCGCCTGCAGCGTATTCGCCAGCAACTGCGTGCGCACGACTATGGCGGCATCCTGCTCGCCGACCCGATCAACATCCGCTATGCCACCGACACCAACAACCTTGGCCTGTGGGTGATGCACTCGCCCAGCCGTTATGTGTTCGTGCCCACGGAAGGGCCGGTGGTGCTGTTCGAGTTCACCAGCAGCCGGCACAACAGCGAGCACGTCGAGACCATCGACGAGATCCGCCCGGCGCTGCCCTGGTTGTACTTTCTGGCCGGCCCCAGGGTCGATGAGAAGGCGGCCTTGTGGGCGGCGGAAGTGGCCGAGCTGATGCTGCGCCACAGTGGCGGCAATTGCCGTCTGGCGGTTGACCGTTGCGACCCGTGGGGGGCCGAGAAGCTCAAGGCCAAAGGCATCGCACTGTTCGACGCCCAGCCGTTGATGGAGCAGGCGCGGCTGATCAAGTCCGCCGAGGAAATCGCCAGCCATCGGGTGTCCATGGCCGTGTGCGACCTGGCCATCGCCCGCATGCGGGCCAGCCTGGTGCCGGGTATTACCGAAAACCAGCTGTGGAGCATCCTCCACGGCACCAACGTGGCCCAGGGTGGCGAGTGGGCCGAGAGCCGCCTGCTCAGCTCTGGCCCGCGCACCAACCCGTGGTTCCAGGACGCCACCGACAAAGTCATCGAGGCGGGCGAGATGGTCTGCTTCGACACCGACATGGTCGGCCCCGGCGGTTACCTGTCGGACATCTCGCGCAGCTTCGTCTGCCCTGGCAAACCAGTGACCGGGGCCCAGCGCGCGCTGCTCGACATTGCCTCGCAGCAGGTCAGCCATAACCTCCAGCTGCTGCGCCCGGGGCTTTCATTCCGCGAGTTCGCCGAGCACTGCTGGCCGGTGCCGCAGCGGTTCGAGCACAACCGCTACATGATGATGCTGCACGGGGTGGGCCTGGTCGACGAGTACCCCAGCGTGGCCTACGCCGTGGACTTTGCCGAATGGGGCTACGACGGCCTGTTCGAGGAGAACATGGTGGTCTCGGTCGAGAGCTACATCGGCGAGCAAGGCGGGCGCGAGGGCGTCAAGCTTGAAGAGCAGGTGCTGATCACCGCCCAGGGTGCGGTCAAGCTGTCGAGCACGCCGCTGGTCGACGACGACCGCTATTGAGGGGAGGGCCTGCACATGAACCCGATGAGTATCCCCCTGCGTCAGGTGCCGCCAGTGCCTGCAGTGAAGCCTGCGTTTCTGCGCCTGGAATCGCTTTACAAACAGTTTGGCAAATACGAGGTGCTGCACGACGTCAACTTCGAGATGAGCAAGGGCGAGGTCGTGGCCATCATTGGCCCCAGCGGCTCGGGCAAGAGCACCTTGTTGCGCTGCATCAATCAGCTTGAGCCGCCGACGCGTGGGCGTATCCGCCTCGATGAGCTGGACATCGACGCCACCACGCCGATGGCGCGGGCGGACCTTTTGAAACTGCGCCGGCGTATCGGCATGGTGTTCCAGTCGTTCAACCTGTTCCCGCACCTGACGGTGCTACGCAATGTCAGCCTGGCGCAGGTCCGTACCCTGGGGCGCAGTGAGCGCGAGGCCGATGCGCGCTCGATGCAGTTGCTGGAGCGCGTGGGCCTGGCGGACAAAGCCGGGCATTATCCGGCGCGCTGTTCGGGCGGGCAGCAGCAACGCATCGCCATCGCCCGCGCCCTGGCGCTGGAGCCGCAGTTGATGCTGTTCGATGAACCGACATCGGCACTGGACCCGGAGCTCGGCCTGGAGGTGCTGGCGGTGATGAAGGAGCTGGCCGGGGAGGGCATGTCGATGATCGTCGTGACCCACGAAATGCACTTTGCCGAGACCGTCTCCGACCGCGTGGTGGTCATGGCCGAGGGCCGCATCATCGAACAGGGCCCGAGCGCCCAGGTGATGCGCCAGCCGCGCCATGAACGGGTGAGCAAGTTCCTTCAGGCCGTGAGGAACCGCTGATGAACGATATCCTCATGATGCTGCTGACGGGCGTGCCGTGGACCGTGGGTGTGACCGTGTGTGCCTTTGCCGTCGGTGTGGTGCTGGGGTTCCCGCTGTGTGCGCTGCGCATGTCACAGGTGCCATTGCTGCGAGTACTGGGCGCGGCACTGGTGCTGACCTTGCGTTCGATCCCGCCGATCGTCTGGCTGTTCTTCATCTTTTTCGGCATTGGCGGCGGCTATGTCACGTTGTCGCCCTTTGTCGCGGCGGTGGTCGGCCTTGGCCTGATTACCGCCGCGCAGATGGCCGAGGTCTACCGGGGCGCCTTTGCGGCGATCCCCGATGGCCAGTATGAAGCCGCCCATGTGCTCAACCTGTCAGCGCCGCAGCGCTTCTTCGATGTGGTGTTGCCGCAACTGGTGCGCATTTCCATCCCGACAGCGGCCACCTACGCCATCGGCCTGCTCAAGGACTCTGCGGTGGCGTCGACGCTGGGTGTCGCGGATATCAGCTTCCAGGCGTACCAGGTTTCGCAGCAGACCTTCCAAGGGCTGGGCGTATACAGCGCGGCTGCGCTGGTGTACTTGGTGCTCAGCGTGCCGGTGGCGCTGGCCTCGCGCTGGTTGTCGAGCACCTTGCAACGGAGGATCAGCCTATGAACGCGCTGCTGACACTGTGGGCGCAGTGGTTTCCGGAGTTATGGAAGGGCTTCGTCCTGTCGTTGCAGGTGACCGCCATCAGCCTGCTGCTGGGCATCGCGCTGGGGCTGCTGCTGGCCCTGGGCGTGGGCGCCAGGGGCAAGGCCATACGCTACCCGACGTTGATCATTGTCGAACTGGGGCGGGGTGCCCCGGCATTGATCCTGTTGCAGTACTTCTACTTCGGCCTGCCTTCGGTGAACCTGACCTTGACCTCGTTCTGGGCGGCCGTGCTGGCGTTGGCGTACTGCACGGCGGCGTACACCAGCGAGATCATCCGCGGCGGCATCGAGGCGGTTGCCCGTGGCCAGCACGAGGCGGCTGATGTGATTGGCCTGAACCGGGTCGATGCCCTGCGCTATGTGATCCTGCCCCAGGCCTTGCGGGTGGCGCTGCCGTCGTTGCTCGGCTTCTCGATCATGATGTTCCAGGCTTCTTCGCTGTGTTTCACCATCGCCTTGCCTGAGATCGTCAGCCGCGCCTCGGCCATCGGCTCCTCGACGTTCCAGTACATGCCGGTGCTGGTGCTGGCCGGGCTGATGTACGCGGCAGTCTGCGCGCCGGCCAGCCTGGGCGTGGCTGCCCTGGAGCGACGCTTGGCGCCCGTGCAAACTGCTTGCTGATGCTGCTTTTACATTCACTTCCTGAAAGGTACCCGTGATGAAACCATTCAAGCGCGTTACCCGTTGCCTGAGCCTGTGCCTGGCCCTGGTCGGCAGCGCCCAGGCCATGGCCGAGTGCAAACCCACCCACACGTTCGAAACCCTGACCCCAGGTGTGCTCACCGTCGCGGCCTGGGTCTTCCCGCCGTACTCGATCCCTGGCACCGGCCAGGCACTGGGCGGCGTTGATGGCGAGATCATCAAGCAGATCGCGGCCCGGGAGTGCCTGACCATCAAGGCCAGCGTGCTCGACCCCTCGGCGGCAATCCAGTCGGTGGTCGCCCGCCGTGCCGACGTGGTCATTGGCGACTGGTACCGCACGGCGGAGCGCGGCAAGGTGCTGGGGCTGTCGGCGCCGTTGTACCTGGACGTGATGGGCATCATCTCGCCCCAGGGCTATGCCAAGGTCAGCGAACTGGAGGGCAAGCGCGTGGGGACGGTGCAGGGCTACCTGTGGGTCAGTGACCTGAAGACGGTGTTGGGCGACGACCTGGTGCTGTACCCCAACCCGGTGGCCATGGCCCAGGACCTGGCCTCGGGGCGCATCGAAGCTGGCATCGACAGCCATGCGGTGGCCATCGCCTCGCAGCAGAAAGGGGCGTACAAGGGCGCCAGCATCAAGGTGTCCGAGCCGGATCCACGGGTCAAGGCGACCGAGCAACCGGGGCAGACCAGCATCCCTTACATGCTGAGCAACGTCGAACTGGGCAAGGCGCTGGATGCCAACATCCAGGCGTTGCATGGCAGTGGCGAGATTGCCCGTATACTTGAGGCGCATGGGCTGGATCGGCAGGCGGCAGATGTGGGGGCGCCCCGGTTGGTGGAGTGAAGTGACGTATACCGGCCTCTTCCCGGGTTTACCCGCGAAGAGGCACGGCAAATCCAGGCTATTACCCTTGATGCAAGACACAATCTCTTCATTCAGCCTTTTCACTGGGGCTCAACAGGCATATGGTGTACGCCGTCCATATTCCCTGGAGCTGTCATGTCCAACCGTTTCCCCTCCGTTCGTCCTCGTCGCTTGCGCCAGAACGAATCCCTGCGTTCGATCTTCCAGGAAACCGAGTTCCGCCTTGAAGACCTGATCCTGCCGATCTTCGTCGAAGAAGGCATCGATGATTTCGTGCCGATCACCAGCATGCCGGGTGTCAATCGCATCCCTGAAAAACTGCTGGCGCAAGAAATCGAGCGCTACGCCCGTGCAGGCATCAAGTCGGTGATGACCTTTGGCGTCTCGCACCACCTGGACGAAGTCGGCAGTGACACCTGGAACGAAAACGGCCTGGTGGCGCGCATGGCGCGGATCTGCAAGGACACCGTGCCGGAAATGGTGGTGATGTCCGACACCTGCTTCTGCGAATACACCAGCCACGGCCATTGCGGTGTGGTGCACGACCACGGTGTGGACAACGACGCCACCCTGGTCAACCTGGGCAAGCAGGCCGTGATCGCGGCCGCCGCTGGCGCCGACTTCATCGCGCCATCGGCGGCGATGGACGGCCAGGTCCAGGCGATTCGGGGTGCGCTGGATGCCGCAGGCTTCCATGACACGGCAATCATGGCCTATTCGACCAAATTCGCCTCGTCGCTCTATGGCCCGTTCCGCGAGGCCGGCGGTACCGCCCTCAAAGGCGACCGCAAGAGCTACCAGATGAACCCGATGAACCGCCGCGAAGCCGTGCGCGAATCGTTGCTCGACGAGCAGGAAGGGGCCGATGTGCTGATGGTCAAGCCGGCCGGCGCCTACCTTGACGTGATCGCCGACATCCGCGCTGCTTCGCGCCTGCCACTGGCGGCCTACCAGGTCAGTGGTGAATACGCGATGATCAAGTTCGGCGGCCTGGCCGGTGCCATCGATGAAGGGCGCGTGATGCGTGAAAGCATCGGTGCCATCAAGCGGGCGGGTGCCGACCTGATCCTGACCTACTTCGCCATGGACCTGGCGCGCGAAGGTATCTGATAGGGCCGCCTGCCTTGTGGGAGCGGCCTGTAGGAGCGGCCTTGCGTCGCGAAAGGGGCGCGTAGCGGCCCCAGGTTCTGTGGCGCAGCAAAAATCGCCGGGGCCGCTACGCAGCCCTTTCGCGACGCAAGGCCGCTCCTACAGGCCCCAGCCCGCGCTGAAATCACAAAAATTCATTAAGCGCTGAATTATTTAGTGTCCCTTAGTCTCTGATGCCATAGAGCATTCAGCGACAGGGATATAAGCATGAAATCTCGCAAGAAAAGCGTCAAACCGATCGGCCTGAAAGACATCACCATCGTCGACGACGCCAAGATGCGCAAAGCGATCACCGCCGCCGCCTTGGGCAACGCGATGGAATGGTTCGACTTCGGCGTTTATGGCTTCGTCGCCTACGCACTCGGCAAGGTGTTCTTTCCCAACGCCGACCCCAGCGTGCAGATGATCGCCGCCCTGGCCACGTTCTCGGTACCCTTCCTGATCCGCCCGCTGGGCGGGTTGTTCTTTGGGGCACTGGGCGACAAGTTCGGCCGGCAGAAGATTCTCGCCGCCACCATCGTGATCATGTCGTTGAGCACCTTTGCCATCGGCCTGATACCGTCCTAT
Source organism: Pseudomonas sp. NFX1 (assembly GCF_051123555.1). Taxonomy (NCBI): domain Bacteria; kingdom Pseudomonadati; phylum Pseudomonadota; class Gammaproteobacteria; order Pseudomonadales; family Pseudomonadaceae; genus Pseudomonas; species Pseudomonas sp. NFX1. The sequence continues at coordinate 1,255,643 of NZ_CP169366.1, forward strand.
GCCTCGATCGGCATCTGGGCGCCGATCCTGTTGCTGCTGGCCAAGATGGCCCAGGGCTTCTCGGTAGGCGGTGAATACACCGGGGCTTCGATTTTCGTCGCCGAGTACGCGCCCGACCGCAAGCGCGGCTTCCTCGGCAGTTGGCTGGATTTTGGCTCCATCGCAGGGTTTGTTCTCGGTGCGGGCGTGGTGGTGTTGATTTCCACCGTGCTGGGCGAGGAGCAGTTCCTTGAGTGGGGCTGGCGCCTGCCGTTCTTCCTGGCCTTGCCGCTGGGCATCATCGGCCTCTACCTGCGCCACGCGCTGGAGGAGACACCGGCATTCCAGCAGCACGTCGAAAAGCTCGAACAAGGCGACCGCGAAGGCCTGGCCTCCGGCCCCAAGGTGTCGTTCAAAGAGGTGGCCACCCAGCACTGGCGCAGCCTGGTGACCTGCGTTGGCGTGGTGATCGCTACCAACGTCACGTACTACATGCTGCTCACCTATATGCCCAGCTACCTGTCGCACAACCTGCACTACAGCGAAGACCACGGGGTGCTGATCATCATCGCGATCATGGTCGGCATGCTGTTCGTGCAGCCGATCATCGGGCTGCTCAGTGACAAGTTCGGGCGCCGGCCTTTCATCATGGTCGGCAGTGTCGGCCTGTTCGCGCTGGCCATCCCGGCCTTCATGCTGATCAACAGCGGCGTGCTCGGGCTGATTTTTGCCGGGCTGCTGATCATTGCCGTGCTGCTGAACTTCTTCATCGGCGTGATGGCCTCGACATTGCCAGCGATGTTCCCCACGCACATTCGCTATAGCGCCCTGGCCAGCGCGTTCAACATCTCGGTACTGATCGCCGGCCTTACCCCGACCCTGGCCGCCTGGCTGGTAGAAAGCACGGGCAACCTGTACATGCCGGCCTACTACCTGATGGTGATTGCGGCCGTCGGCCTGGTCACCGGCCTGACCATGAAGGAAACCGCCAACAAACCCCTGCGCGGCGCAGCACCTGCCGCGTCGGACATCGAGGAAGCACGCGAGCTGCTGCAGGAGCATCACGACAATATCGAGCAGAAAATCGAAGACATCGACACGCAGATTGCAGAGCTTGAGGCCAAACGCAAATTGCTGGTGCAGCAGCACCCGCGTATCGAGTAAGGTACAAGGCCCTTTACTCAGTAGATAATTTATATGGCCGAGGGCTTTTCGGCGCTACCGCCACTCAATGGCTTGCGGGTGTTGGAGGTGGTATCACGCCACCTCAACTTCCGCCTGGCAGCGGACGAGCTGGGGGTTACCCAGGCGGCGGTGGCGCAGCAGGTTCGCGGGCTGGAGGCGAACCTTGGGGTCAAACTGTTCGAACGGTTGCCCAGGGGCCTGAGCCTTACCGGCGCTGGCCAGCGCTACAGCGCCGATATCCGCAGTGCGTTCGCCTTGATCGCCTCGGCTACCCAGGCGCTGCGCCCCGATGCGTCCCACCTGACGGTCAGCGTTACGCCCACCTTTGCGGCGAAGTGGCTGATCCCTCGGCTGGCGTCACTTGCCCATGACCACCCCGATATCGACCTGCAGGTACTGGCCACTGATCGCCTCTCGCAGTTCCGCCCTGAGGGCGTGGACATCGCGGTGCGCTACGGCCGCCCACCGTTCGGCCCTGCCTTGCATGTCGAGCCTTTCCTCAAGCAACGCATCGTTGCCGTGGCAAGCCCTGGGCTGCTAGCGCAACTGGGCAAGCCGACTTCCCTTGACGACTTGCACCGCTTCGCGCTGCTGCACGATGCGCACAATTTCTGGCCAACCTTTATCGGCGAGGTCTTTGCGCAGCCGCTGCTGGCCGGGGCCAAGAATGTGCGCTTCAACCAGACATCGTTGGCGATCGATGCTGCAGTTGCCGGGCAGGGGCTCGCCTTGGCCAGCGACTTCTTCGTACGCAACGACATTGAAGCAGGGCGGTTGGCCTTGGTGTTCGAGCAGCAATTGGTACTGGAGCAGGCGTTTTACCTGGTCTGGCCGCGCAATGCCTATCAAGCGCCAGCACTGGAGAGGGTGCGCAGCTGGTTGTTGCAACAGGCGCAGGCATCTGGTCAGTAGTTTTTCTATCGTCTATTGCATCAAGGTCGATGGCCGTATCACGCGCAGCATCTGATCAGCGTGGCATGTAGCCCAGTTGCCATGAGCGCGGAATGAACCGCGTCACCAGGGCCAGCAGGCACGCCAGCGCGCAACTGCCCGCCAGTGCTTGGAGGCCCAAGCGGTGCTCCAGCCAGGCGCCAAGGGCGGCGCCCAGCAGCATGCCGGCCCAAGGCACCAGCTGCACCCGCCAGCCATTGCGCCGCTCGCCCAGCACCCAGCGGCCCAGGCCACGGCCGAAACGGGACAGGGCACCGGTGACATACGTCAGGCCGATGGGCAGGCCATTCACCTGTTCGACCACCGCATTGATCATGCCCATGGCCAGCGTTGCCGCAAGCAACGCCGGAAAGGTCGCGGCCAGCGGCCAGGCCGCAGCGCCACCCAGCAGCCCCGCGACCACCAGCAGTACCGGCCAGGCGCGGCGCCGAAAGCTGCGGGCCAGCATTACACCCAGGGCATTACCGGCGACGAAGCCGAGTACCGCCCCGCTCAGGCGCAGCACCATGGCCGCATCCGCCTCACTGATCGCGACGGCCAGGCGGGTGGTGTTGCCGCTCATGAACGAAACAAAGTCGCCCAGGGCCAATAGGCCGATGGCATCGGTCATGCCGGCCAGCACCGACAGCCCGGCCACCAGCCCCAGGCCCACCCGGCCTCGCAGGCTGCGCAGTTTCAGCCGCCGCGCACTGTGCGATGTCAAGGCGTTGGGCAGCATGCTCAGGGCAACAGCTTTTCGCGGGCCAGGGTACCCTTGAGGGTGCGTTCGACCACATCGACCAACACCATGGTCTGGTGGTCCACTTCGATGTTCAGCAGATCGCCGGCCTTGTAGTTGGCGAAGGTGGTCTGGCGCAAGGTTTCGGGGATCAGGTTGATGGTAATGACGTTGTCTTCGACATCAGCGACGGTCAGGCTGCAGCCGTTCACACCAAGGAACCCGCGGGGGAACACGTACTTGGCCCACTCGGGCGGCATGCGGAACTTGATGAACGCACCGTTCGGCTCGATCGACAGTTCGACGATCTCGGCGGTGGTGGCGATGTGGCCCGCCATCAAGTGGCCGCCGATCTCGGCGTTCATCTTGGCCGAGCGTTCGATGTTCACACCCTGGCCAGCCTTCAAGCAGCGCAGGTTGGTGCGCTCCAGGGTGGCGTTCATGGCGTCGAATTTCACCTCGGTGCCGTCGATCTCGGTGACCGACAGGCAGGTCCCCTCGACACTGACGCTGGCGCCGATCTTGAGTTCGTCGAGCAGCTCCGGGGTGAGGTCGAGGGTGAACTGCTTGTGGCCTGGGTAGGTGTTCACCGCAAGCAGAGGGCGGACGGCCTGGACGATGCCGGTGTACATGGAAGTTGCTCCTGGGCACGGGAAAATGAAGTCACCCGGAAACTAAGCCTGTGAAGCGGTAAAAGCAAGGTGGCCGCGCCCGTTCAGACATGCCCGCTGCTGTTCACGATGCGCAGGCACAGTGCCTCGTAAGGGTCCAGGTTCACCACCAGCCGCCCATCTTCGGTCAAGTCGCCCTCGACCGTTTCATTGATCATGTCCACCACCGGCCCCGGCGTGAAGCCGGTCAAGTGCAGCGCTTCGCTGATCACCGTCTGGCCAAAGTTCAGCGCGCTGATCTGCACCCCGCGCCCGGCCGGCAGCTCGTGCACCATCACCAGCAACCCAGGGCTGCTGACCTCGGGCACCAGCACCTGGCGGCTGGTGGCGATACCGTAGGCCTGGCGCACGGCAAGCAGCTTCTTCACCTTGCTGGCGAATGAATCGGGGTGTTCCAGCTGGCTGTCGAGGCTGCCGTAAAGCGCGCGGGCACGGGGCATGCCACGCACCGACGTCTCGGCGTGCGGGGCAAGGCCGGCCAGGTCGTAGCCGCCGCGGTGAATCCAGCGGGTGTCGCCATCGAGCATGCGTTCTGCTACTGCCTCGGCGGGCAAGGGCAGGGCACCGACCAGGTCCCAGCCGGACAGCGCCACCACGCCAGGCTGCATGGCGTTGTACATCACCAGCAGCAGGTGAATCTTCTGGATGCGCTCGATATCCGCTGCGTTGATCTGATCGAGGTCGCGGATGCCAAGGGCGGCAGTGATCAGGCTGGCGGTGGTGCAGGCGATGCCGTTGGTGACGAAGCGCAGGTTGTAAGGGGCATGTTCGCCCGACAGACGTTCGTAGATTTCTTCGCGAATGTGCTCGCGCAGGATGTTGCCGGGCAGGGTCTGGCCCTTGTACAGGTACATGTCGTGGGCGTGCAGGGTCCAGAAGTGCACCAGTTCGACGGTCAGCTCGTCATGGTTCTGCAGGGCGTGGATCAACGAAGCCGGGTCGATGCCGAAGCCGTGCATTTCCTTGAGCATCAGGCGCAGGAATTCGGTGTCGCCGGTCAGCAGCGCGTGCTGGTAGGCCGGGCGGGTGATGAAGTCGTAGGACAGGTCGGCGCCGCCCTTGGACATCAGGGCAATGTCGTCGATCGTCAGGTTCAGCTCCTGGAAGCTGAAACCGCCCGCCTTGCGAATCATGCCGCCAATCAGCTGGTTGCCGACGATCGACAGGGGGTGGCTCTCGGACCAGGCAGTGCCCTCAAGGCGGGTTTCCACTCCGAGAAAACCATTGGCGTCCAGGCGCAGGCCGCGCGCGCCAATGCAGTCCAGCGCATGCAGGGCATCGCCGATGATCATCTGCTGGGCGGCAAACGTCGGGTCAAGCCAGTTGAGCGACGGCTGGCCCTCCTTGAAGTAGTGCAGGTACACCCAGCGCCGGGTCTTGCCGTCGACGCCGGTGACCGGCGGGGTGGCGCTCCAGTCGGTCTCCTTGACCCCAGGTTCGAAGAAGATCACCCGCTGCAACTGGCCGACGATGTAATGGCGTGCCTTGAGCGCATCGCACACGGCCGGCAACAGGTTGACCGAATCGCGCCCTGCGGGTACGTCGGGCAGCAGCGGCCAGTCTTCCTCGCGCACCTCGACCATGTGGTAAAGCCCCGGGTAGGCGCCGTGGGCCAGCTCTGCCAGGCGGAAGTCGGCGCCTTTGCCAGTGTGCGAGGGGATCAGGTCATCGATGGTCACGGCGTTGTGCGCCGCGGCCATGCGGCTCATCTGGATCAGATCCTGCTCGCTGCCGTAGAGCGGGTCGATGTCGAAGCTGATGCGGTCGAAGTTGCCGTCCACGCTGGGGGTGAACTCGCGGCCGCGCACACCGCCAGACTGCTTGATCGGGCCGGTGTGCACGCCTTGTATGCCGATCTCCGACAAGCGCTTCCACAAGGCTTCGTGGGCCAGGGCCGAGAGCACCGAGCAGTCATCGGGGGCGATGATGGCGTCGGGGTAGACGGTGAGCCACACCGAGGCGATCTCGGTTGCGCGGCGGGGCTGGGCCTCGGCATAGGGGTTTTGCCACAGGCGCGATTGCCCCGAATACAAAAGGGCCCGCTGCTGGGAGGCCTTGAGCATGGAACGGTCTTCGAGCCACTGGATGTATGACGGGTCTGGTTGAGTCATCTCGCGTCCTCTCTGCGTGTCGGCACCGGCCACAGTTATGACGGCTTCGCACGCGGAACGTTCGCAATGCCTGCGCGGCGTGTTCCCAGGGGGAAAAGGGTCAGCGCCGCGCCGACAGCTGCTGCGGTGCCAGAAACGCACTGTGGAAGTAGTTGCGCAACGCCTGCATGGCCGGGCTGAACGCCCGCTCGCGGTGCCAGGCCAGGCCCACGCTCATCGGCGTCACCGGGTCGCTGATGGTCACCGTCTCGATCCGCTTGCCTTCCAGCGACCAGGGCCTGTGCACCAGGTCGGAGAGGATCGCCACGCCGCTGCCATTGGCCACCATGCTGCGCACGGCCTCCACCGAGCTGGTCCGCACGCGCACGCTGGGCCGCTGCCCGGCCTGCTCCCAGTAGCGCATGGCGCTTTGTTCGGCCTCGTCCACGGTCAGCAGAATGAACGGTTCGCCGGCCACATCCGCCAGGCTCACCGCAGAGCGCTCGCACAGCGGATGGTGGCCGGGCAGCCACAGTCGGCGTTCGGAGTTGAAGAGGGTTTCCGAGACGATGTCCGGGTGGGTGAGGTTGGCGGTGAGCACCACAGCCATGTCGAAACGGCCCTCAAGCAGGCCCTGTTCGATGGCGCTGCGCTCCTGTTCATGCACGTGCAGGGTCACGTCCGGATGCCAGTGTGCCAGCCGTTGCAGGTGGTGCGGCAGGAAGTAGCCCATCACGGTATAGCTGGCGGCCAGGCGCAGCAGGCCGCTGGCGCGCACGTCAGGCAGCGGGCTGTTCAGCGCGTCGTCCACGCTGCGCAGAATCACATAGGCCCGGTTGAGAAAATGCCGGCCAGCCTCGGTCAGGCTCATACCCTGGGCCGAGCGCTGGAACAGCAGCACACCGAGTATCGCCTCCAGTTCCTTGATCGCCGTGGTCACGGCCGATTGAGAGATGTTCAGATGGATCGCCGCCTGGGAAATCTGGCCGATCTCGGCAGTGGCGACGAAGTAGCGGACCTGGCGCAGGGTCAGTGACAAAGTAGGCTCCCTGTGTATCTGATTTTCAGAAGACACCCTATCTGTTTATAGATCTTCCCAAGGGGGTGAGGAGAATCTAACGTGGCTTTCAGGCAGTCACAAGCACCAGGAGATACATTCATGCAGGTGGTGGATTTCAATTCGGACATGGGAGAGGGCTTCGGCCCGTGGACCATTGGTGACGGCGTCGACGAGGCGTTGATGGCTTTCATCAGCTCGGCCAACATTGCGACTGGCTTCCATGCCGGCGACCCGGGCACCATGCGCCGAACTGTCGAGCGGGCCAAGGCGCTAGGGGTGGCGGTCGGGGCACACCCGGGCTTTCGTGACCTGGTCGGTTTCGGCCGGCGACACATCAATGCCCCGGCCCAGGAGTTGGTCGACGACATGCTTTACCAACTGGGCGCGCTGCGTGAAATCGCCCGTGCCCAGGGGGTGACGCTGCAACACATCAAGCCCCACGGCGCGTTGTACATGCACTTGGCGCGCGATGAAGAGGCTGCACGGCTGCTGGTGCAGAACCTGCGTGTGATCGAACCGCAGTTGCTGCTGTACTGCATGCCGGGCTCGGTGACCTGCCGTGTCGCCCAGGCACTCGGGCAGCCGGTGATCCGCGAGTTCTATGCCGACCGCGAGTACGACATGAGCGGCTCTATCGTGTTCACCCGCAACGTGCGCGGCCATGACCCCAAGGCCGTCGCTGAGCGTGTGCTGCGGGCTTGCCAGCAAGGCCTGGTGCGCACGGTAGAGGGGCAGGACCTGGCCATCGAGTTCGATTCCATTTGCCTGCACAGCGATACCCCAGGGGCGCTCGACCTGGTCGAGGCCACGCGCCAGGCGCTCGATCGGGCGGGTATCGAGGTGCGTGCGCCACGCTGAGTTTTATCGGCACCCGGCGCTCAAAGGCCGGGGCCGTTGCATTGAGTTGTTTTCGCCTGCCTTTCTATAAAGATTCCAAGAAAAGGAACAGTCATGGCCGAGCCGGTTGCTTCAACCCCGATCCGCTACAGCTTCGGTGCCGACGAGCACCTGTTTGCCGAAGTCAGTGACAGCATGTCGCTGGAGGCCTTCTTCAAGGGCATGGCCGTCACCCGCGCGGTGGAGCGACTTGGCCTGCAGGGCGTACTCGACGTATGCCTGGCCAATGCCTCGTTCCAGATCCGCTTCGACCCTGACCGCATTGCCCCCCAGGCCCTGCTCGAAGCCGTACGCGGCGCCGAGGCAGAGGCGGTGGCGGAGCGCTCGCTGCAGACCCGCATCATCGAAATCCCGGTGCTGTACAACGACCCGTGGACCCACGAAACCCTGATGCGTTTTCGTGACCGTCACCAGGACCCGAGCAGCACGGACCTTGAGTATGCGGCGCGGGTCAACGGCCTGGCCGATGTCGAGGCGTTCATTGCCGCGCACAGTGGCGCGCCCTGGTTCGTGTCGATGGTCGGCTTCGTTGCCGGCCTGCCGTTCATGTTCCAGATGGTCGAGCGCGAGCGGCAGTTGCAGGTGCCCAAGTACCTGCGTCCGCGTACCGACACACCCAAACTGACCCTCGGCCATGGCGGTTGCTTCGGGTGCATCTACTCGGTGCGCGGGGCGGGCGGCTATCAGATGTTCGGCGTTACCCCGGCACCGATCTACGACCCGCAGCAGACTCTGGCCTACCTCAAGGCGCACATGGTGTTCTTCCGCCCTGGGGACATCGTGCAGTTCAAGCCTATCGACCGCCGAACCTATGACCAGGCCGTTGCGGATGTAGAGGAGGGCCACTTCAACCTGCGCATTCGCCCGGTGACGTTTTCCCTGGATGCCTTCCTCGCCGACCCGGTCGGCTACCCCAAGACGCTGCAGGAGGTGCTGGCATGATCAAGGTACTCAAACCCGGCCTGGCCACCTCGGTACAGGACCTTGGTCGCGAAGGCTATTACCACTTGGGCATTCCGCCGTCCGGGGCGCTCGACCAATATGCCCTGAGCGCCGCCAACCATCTGGTCGGCAACCCGGCAGGTGCAGCAGGGCTGGAATGCGCGCTGATGGGGCCAGAGCTTGAGTTCCAGCATGATGCGCTGGTGGCGGTATGCGGAGCGCAGATGCCCGCCTTGCTCGACGACCGTGAGCAGCGCCCCGACACCGCGTTCGCGGTCAGGGCAGGGCAGGTGTTGCGTTTCGGCTTCCCCACCGCAGGTGCCCGGGCGTACCTGGCCGTGGCCGGCGGTATCGATGTACCCGAAGTGCTCGGCAGCCGTTCGACCTACGCCCTGGGTGCGTTGGGCGGGCTGCACGGGCGCAAGTTGATGGCGGGTGATGTATTGCCGGTCGGTGTGCCCAGCGGCAAGACGCGGGCTGGCGCGAGCCTGCCGATGGCCCTGCGCCAGGCGCTGGGTGGCGAGGTGGTAGTGCGGGTGGTGCCGGGGTTGTATTTCCATCGCCTGACCGACGCGGCGGCGCAGAGCTTCTTCACTCAGGCGTGGACCGTCGGCTCCGAGGCGGACCGTATCGGCTACCGCTACAAGGGCGCTAGCGCATTGAGCTTCCAGCCACGTGAGCAGCCGTTTGGCGCAGGCTCGGACCCCTCGAACATCGTCGACAGCTGCTACCCGATCGGTTCGATCCAGGTGCCAGCGGGGCTGGAGCCGATCATTCTGCACCGCGATGCGGTGTCGGGCGGCGGGTATGCCATGATCGGCACGGTGATCAGCGCCGACCTGGACCTGATCGGGCAGATGCAGCCCAATCAGCAGGCGCGGTTCTTGGCGGTGAGCCTGGAGCAGGCGTTGGAGGCACGGCGGTCGTACAAGAAGAAGCTGGGGTGCCTGGCCCGGTTGTTTGCTTGATTGCTGGGTGGGTTGAGTGACAGGCCATCGCTATTGCCGAGGGTCTAGTCGCTCGCCTGTATCAGGAAGCATCCTGCTTATGCCCTCGCTCAGGTACCTCATTGGTATGACATAGTTCCACCAACCGCTTTTGTGTGCGTTACACCTGGCTAGATGCAGACTGTCCACACATCGCTCAAAAGCTGCCACTGAAACTCGCAAACAAGCTGGCGTCCTGGGCCTCCCTCTGCAGGGTGGTCGTTGTAACTCCGATACTGGCGCTGACATCGCCTAACACTACCCGCACCCCCAGCAGCGCAGTCACGTAGTAACGGTCGAACTCCAGCCCCGGCACTCGATACGGGCCAGCTCCAGGTACGGTTTGCAGCCATGCGTTAGCCTGCTTGCTGCCTTCAAACTCCTGATCGTAGGTGATCTGTGCATAAGGCTCAAAACGACTTGCTCGTAGACGGGCCTGCCAACCAATTCGACCCACGGCCGAGTCAACCTTTTGATCGTACGGGCTTCGAGCACCGAAATGGCGTACTGCCCGAGCATTTGATTAGCGGCTGTGCTCAAGTGCACATCGTCCGCAAACAGGTAGGTCATATCCGCGTTGGGGACGACGTAGTCCGCCGGGCCGCAGATCAACGCCAATTTTCGTCCGCAGGCCGCATCAGTGACATTGGTGAAACCATAGCTGTCGGGGTTGCCTGCCAGCGTTTGCATGAAGCTGAACGCATCCAGGGGAATGAACGCCAAGCCAGCCTGCCTCAACCCACCGTAAAGCGCGCGACACCACCAGTGGTCGAAAAGTACTGAGCCAGCTGGTCTGTCAACGAGGGGATCGGCCCAAGTTCACCGGCCGCCGGCATGCTCACTCGCGCACCACCCGCAGCGTAATTGTCGCCCGTCTGGCCATTGCCGTTGGCGCTTGCATCCACACCATAGTGGTCAGCCAAATGCTCTGACCAGACCTTGCCCGGATTGGTGGTCAACTTACCTAGCCCAGCTTGAACCCCAGGAGGTAGCAACGGCCGGTAATAGCCACTGTCGGTGTAACTGTCGCCCAGAAAAAGGGTGCGCGAGAAGGGCGCTTCTGTGGCAATTGAAGGCGTTGCGACGAAGAACAGCGCCGTAGCTGCGGCAGCAAGAATGCACGTTCTGATCGACATGGAATCTTCCTGATGATGCGCAGACGGGGCCTTGATAGGGGCTCAAGAGACAGTCCTTATCGAGCCGAACCATGGCGAACTTTGCGGCGATCATAGGCGTGCCTTACTGGGTGCTGCTACTGGCAAAACTAACAGTTCCACGCTGCGTTCAGACGTGCCTGCAAAGACCCCATGTTCGATCATGCCGTTGAAAATGGGTGCGGTAAGCACGTGCGCTACTCACCTCTGCAAATCCGTTTGCCGCGCTGCGAGGCCACTTCCAGCGCCTGCCCATCCCGCTGTTTGCCCTGCCGTGCCAGGCCTTCAAGCTGAGGTATCAGCATGCCTTCCGGCAAATGCCGCCAGAACCGCCCGGGCATATGCAGGCGCAGCGCGTCCGGGTTGAGGCGGGCAGGGTTGAAGGTGTGGCGATAATAGGTGCGCCACAGTTCGGCGCCGGGATCATCGGCATGGCGTGCCCATTGCCGCCAGTCATCGGGGCAGTGGCGGCGGTAGTCGAAGGCCTGGCCGTCGAAGCGGATGCCATCGGTGGGTGTGGCGATCAACCAGCGTTGTCGGCCCAGGCGGTCGGCAAAGTGCGCACTGGCATCGTGCAGGATGTCGTGGGCGGGCTCGTGATAGGCGACCAGGTCCAGCTGCAGTCGCTCGGCCAACGCCTCGGGCAGGGGGACGAAGCGCACGAAAGCATGCAGGTGGTGCGCCTCACGGCTGACTTGTTTGATCCGCCGGTGCAGCTCACTGCCCAGGCGGTCGCCCGCGAGCATGGCGGTGCGATCGCCATGGGCGACGCGCCAGAGCACTTCGTACAGCAGGTTCCAGCGTTGCGCGCCGCGATAGCAAGCGGCCTGTGCCAACTGGCTCAGTAACGCCGCCGGCACTTTGCCGCGAAACGGGCCAGGGCCTTCAGGCAGCGGTGCCGGCACGGCCAGCAGATCATCGATAGGGCCTTGCGACCAGGTCACCTCGGCCGGGTCGATGCCATGGCCGAGCAGCGTTCGGGCTTGGTCACGCCAGGTGGCGAAGTGGTTATCACAGTCGAGCGCGATCACCCCCACAACCCCATCTGCACAGGCGCTTGTGGCTCGCGCAGGCGTTCGCGCAGCAGGCCGCTGCGCAGTTCGGCCTGGGCCGGGCGGTAGTCGCTGGTGACAATGAACGGCCGGGCCTTGTCCAGTACGCAGCGCAGTTGGATCAAGTCGTCATAGCGGATGCGCCGTTCACGGCGCAGCGCCACCAGGCGCTGCACGCTGCGCAGGCCGATGCCCGGGATACGTGCCAGCAAGGCCGGTTCGGCGCGGTTAACATCCAGCGGAAAGACTTCGCGATTGGCCAGCGCCCAGGCCAGCTTGGGGTCGATGTCCAGTGCCAGGTTGCCGCTATGGCCCAGCAGTTCGCCGGCCTTGTAGCCATAGCCACGCAGCAGGAAGTCGGCCTGGTACAGGCGGTGCTCACGCAACAGCGGCGGCGCCGCCAGGGGCACGCTGCCCGGGCTGTCGGGGATCGGGCTGAAGGCCGAGTAGTACACACGCTTGAGGCCGTAACCCTGGTACAGCGACTCGGCATTGCGCAGCAGCGTGCTGTCATCGGTGGCGTCGGCGCCGACGATGACCTGGGTACTTTGCCCGGCGGGCGTGAAGCGCGGCGCCTTCGGCTCATTGGCCACGGCTTGCTGGCCTTGGTGGATGACTGCCATGGCCTGGCGGATGGTGTGCGCGTGTTTCTCCGGCGCCAGGCGTTTGAGGCTGGCATCGGTCGGCAGCTCGATGTTGACGCTCAGGCGGTCGGCCAGGTGCCCGGCTTCCTCGATCAGCAGCGGGTCGGCGTCGGGTATGGTCTTGAGGTGGATGTAGCCGCGGAAGTTGTGCTCGTCGCGCAGCAACCGTGCCACGCGGATCAGTTGTTCCATGGTGTAGTCGGCCGAGCGGATGATGCCTGAGCTGAGGAACAGGCCGCTGATGCAGTTGCGCCGGTAGAAGTCCAGGGTCAGGCGCACCACTTCTTCCGGGGTGAAGCGCGCCCGCGGTACGTTGCTGGAGCGGCGGTTGACGCAGTACTGGCAGTCATACAGGCAGAAGTTGGTCAGCAGCACCTTGAGTAGCGACACGCAGCGGCCGTCCGGCGTATAGCTGTGGCAGATGCCCATGCCATTGGTGGCGCCCAGGCCGTCGCCGCCGCGCGAGCTGCGCTTGGGCGCCCCGCTGCTGGCGCAGGAAGCATCGTACTTGGCGGCGTCGGCGAGAATGCCGAGTTTGGCGATGAGCTGCATGGTGGCTGACTCGAAACACTGAATATTCATACAGTATTTTGAGCGCGGCCTGATTGCAAGCCCCAGTGATCGAGGTGCCCCAGTAAAACCCTCAGCTAAGCTTGTGCTGGACTTTACGGACAGCTACGAGGCGTGCGGGAGAGGACATGAAAATCACGATCGATGCGAAGTGGGCGCTGGCCGGCCTGGCGCTGGCGATGGGCATGCTCAATGCCCAGGCGGCTGAAACCAAGAAGGTCGATGTGCTGCTGGTGGGCGGCGGCATCATGAGTTCGACCCTGGCTGTCTGGCTCAATGAGCTGGAGCCAGGCTGGTCGATGGAGATGGTCGAGCGCCTGGACAAGGTGGCCGAAGAAAGCTCCAACGGCTGGAACAACGCCGGTACCGGCCACTCGGCCCTGGCAGAGCTGAACTACACGCCAGAGAAGGATGGCAAGATCGACATCAGCAAGGCGGTGGAGATCAACGAGTCGTTCCAGGTGACCCGACAGTTTCTTGCCTGGCAGGTCAAGCAGGGCGTGTTGAAGAACCCCCACTCATTCATCAATACCACTCCGCACATGAGCTTTGTCTGGGGTGACGACAATATCCGCTTCCTGAAAAAGCGCTACGAAGCGCTGCAAGCCAGCCCGCTGTTCAAGCCGATGCAGTATTCCGAAGACCACGAACAGATCCGCAAGTGGGTGCCTTTGATGATGGAGGGGCGCGACCCCAACCAGAAACTGGCCGTGACCTGGACGCCGATCGGCACCGACGTCAACTTTGGTGAGATCACCCGGCAGTACGTGGGCTACCTGCAGACCCGGCCGAACTTCGACCTCAAGCTGTCGACCGAGGTCCAGGACATTACCCGTAACGAAGATGGCTCCTGGCATGTAGAGTACAAGAACCTGAAGGACGGCAGCCAGGCCGCCACCGATGCCAAGTTCCTGTTCATCGGTGCGGGGGGCGCGGCGCTGCCGCTGTTGCAGAAGTCCGGTATCGATGAAGCCAAGGACTATGCCGGCTTCCCGGTGGGGGGGTCGTTCCTGGTAACCGACAACCCGGCCATTGCCCAGCGCCATATGGCCAAGGCCTACGGAATTGCGGCGAGCGGCGCCCCGCCCATGTCGGTGCCGCACCTGGATACCCGTGTGCTCGATGGCAAACGCATGATTCTGTTCGGCCCGTTCGCTACCTTCTCGACCAAGTTCCTCAAGCAGGGTTCGTTGCTTGACCTGTTCGCCAGCGCCAGTGTTCACAACGCCTGGCCGATGGTCAGGGTAGGGGTGCGCGAGTTCGACCTGGTGCAGTACCTGGTCGGTCAGGTCTTGCAGTCCGACGATGACCGCTTCGAAGCGCTGCGCACCTACTTCCCCGAAGCCAGGAAGGAAGACTGGCGCCTGTGGCAAGCCGGCCAGCGTGTGCAGATCATCAAGAAAGACGAGGCCCAGGGTGGTGTGCTCAAGCTGGGTACCGAAGTCGTCACGTCCAAGGACGGCAGCATCGCCGGCCTGCTGGGGGCATCGCCTGGCGCCTCGACTGCGCCACCGATCATGCTGGATGTGTTGAACAAGGTGTTCAAGGACAAGGTGGCTTCAGCGGCCTGGCAGGCGAAGATCAAACAGATCGTGCCGTCCTATGGCATCCGCCTGAACGAGCATCCTGACAAGGTGCAGCAGGAGTGGACGTATACCAATGAGGTGCTGCAGCTGAATCCGCCGTCGGATGGTGAAACCCCAGGTGTCGCGCCATAACGCTGTCAGAGATGTTATGGCCGCAGTGGCCTCTTAGGTTCTGTACGAAAAGTAGGGTTATCCATCGTTATTTGATAGGTGCCTGTCTTAGGTTTGGAGGTGGGACGGAGATCGAGCGCCGCGTGGGCGGCGCTCGATCTGATAGGCGCTGAAAATGACAAGCCAGGCACTTGGTGGCCCCGAATACAATCTCCAGGCATCCACAACCCCGCGTGGGGCCGGTAAGCCGGCCCCCACAAGTACGCGCACAATTCTACACTTACATACAGCACGTCACGGCGAATGTCGCGGTGCGCGACACCATTCCCCGGACCACCGCCCCCTCGGACCCGGACTTCCCCTGTCGACGGTGGCCTTCTTGCAGAGGAGGGCAGGTCATGGACGAGGCACGGCTTCACGAATTCATGGGCAAGCTGGTGGGTGACATGGGCGCTGCGGCGACCCTGGCCAATGTCATCCTGGGTGACGAACTCGGGTTGTACCGGGCGATGGCCGACAGCCAGCCGACCACGCCCGAAGCGCTCGCGGCAAAGACCGGCTGCCACCCGCGGCTGGTCCGTGAATGGCTCAATGCCCAAGCGGCGTCGGGCTACATGGTTCACGACAAGGGCAGTTTCGTACTGCCCGAAGAACAGGCGATGGCCTTGGCGCTCGAAGACTCCCCGGCCTACATGGCCGGTGGCGCGGCGGTGGTGGCCGCCTTGTTCCACGACAAGGACAAGCTGGTCGCGGCCATGCGTGGCGACGGCGCACTGGCCTGGGGCGACCATCACCCGTGCATGTTCAGCGGCACCGAACGGTTCTTCCGGCCGGGCTACCGAACGTTCCTGGTGGCCGAGTGGCTGCCGGCGCTGGAGGGGGTGGTGGCCAAGCTGCAGGCGGGCGCCAAGGTGGCCGATGTGGGCTGTGGCCATGGCGCCTCGACGTTGGTCATGGCCCAGGCGTTTCCGGCATCGACCTTTGTCGGTTACGACTATCACGCGCCCTCCATCACCACCGCCAACCAACGGGCTGACGAGGCAGGTTTGGGCGCACGGGTGAGTTTTCAGCAGGCCACGGCGAAAAACTACCCAGGTCACGACCATGACCTGGTGTGTTTCTTCGATTGCCTGCACGACATGGGTGACCCGGTGGGCGCTGCGCGGCACGCCTACGATGCCTTGAAGGCGGACGGCACGGTAATGCTGGTGGAACCCTATGCCGAGGACTCGCTGGAGGGCAACCTGACACCGGTCGGGCGCTTGTTCTATGCGGCGTCGACGTTTATCTGCACGCCCAACTCGTTGTCTCAGGAAGTGGGGCTGGGGCTGGGTGCCCAGGCCGGGGAGGCGCGGTTACGCGCGGTGTTCCAGGAGGCGGGGTTCACACGGTTCCGGCGCGCCACACAAACACCGTTCAACCTGATACTGGAGGCGCGCAAATAGCCGCCGCCTTTGCCGCCACCTGCGCCATTCGGCTTTTGCGCATTGTAATGCCGCGCCGTGGTCGTCAGAATCGCGCCCGGTTTTCGAGCAAGGGGCTTACGTTGAACGAACAGACACTCTGCATGCGCCTGGAGCGCGTGGCGGCGCATGTGCCGCAAGGCGCGCGCCTGGCCGATATCGGCTCGGACCATGGTTATCTGCCGGTAGCATTGATGCTGCGTGGCGCCATCGAAGCAGGCGTGGCCGGTGAAGTGGCGCACACGCCCTTTGCCTCGGCCCAGCGCAACGTGCGCCGCAACGGCCTGGAGGCGCATATCACCATTCGCCTGGCCGATGGGCTGGACGCGATCGAAATGGCCGACCGGATCTCGGCCGTCAGCCTCTGCGGCATGGGCGGTAAAACCATGTGCGAGATTCTAGAGCGCGGCAAGCATCGCTTGAGCGGCAGCGAGCGCCTGATCCTGCAACCCAACGGTGATGAGTGCGAACTGCGCGGGTGGCTGATGCAAAACAGCTATCGGATCGTCAGTGAAGAGTTATTGCGCGAAAACCGCTTCGACTACGAAATCATCGTCGCCGAACCTTGTGAGGCAGTGGCTTACACCGCCGAAGAGCTGTACTTCGGCCCGCTGCTGATGTGTGAAAAAGCTCCGGCGTTCGTGACCAAATGGCAGCGCATGCTGCGCCAGAAGCAGCAGACGTTGGCCAACTTCGAACGCGCTCGGGATGCGATACCCGAGGAAAAGCGCCGCGATTTCGCCCGGCAGATCAGCTGGATCACCCAGGTACTGGCCTGACTCACTGCTGCGAGCAGTTGCCCATTTCCCGGTAGTTGATCTCGCGGGTACGGCCCTGGTGGTCGACATACACCATGTGCGCGGTGCCGACCTGGCAGTCGGCAGCGTTGCTGGCCGGGGTGATGGAGATGACTTTGGCGACATCCAGCGGCATGCCGTATTCGTAGTTGCCCGTGCTGGCGGACGGCTGCTGTGTGCCGGCGTCGGCAAAGGCGCCGAATGAGGCGAGAGTAGCGGCAAAGGCAAGGACGGTGATCGAACGTTTCATGGCAGGCTCCTTTTTCAATGTTTTACCAATGATGTATTCATTGGTGATCCACAATAAATGGGCTAAGCCGTGATAGATTCCTGCCTGGAACGTAAGAATAAGACCCGATCAAGGAGCCCACCCCCCATGGACATGCTGCATGCCATGCGTACTTTCACCCGTGTGGTCGAATGCGGCAGCTTCGCCGCAGCCGCCAATGCCCTGGACATTTCTGCGGCGCAGGTGTCGCGCATCGTTGCCGAGCTAGAGAACCAGCTACAGACCCGCCTGCTGCACCGCACCACGCGCCGTTTGCGCATGAGCGAGGCGGGCGAACGGTTTCTGGAGCGCGCGCGGCAAATCATGCTGCTGACCGAAGAAGCCGTCGGCGAGGCGCGCGGTGCGCACCTTACCCCCCGTGGGCGTTTGCGCCTGCATTGCCCGCATGGCCTGGGCCTGCTGCTGATGCCGCTGGTGGCGGGCTACAATGCGCTGTGCCCGGAGGTGGTGGTCGAGTTGACCTTGTCTCAGCGCAACCCTGACCCCTTGGCCGAAGGGCATGACGTGGTGATCACCGTGGACGAGGCCTTGCCGGACTCGCAGCTGATCGCCGTGCCGCTGGGCAACATTTTCAGCATCCCCTGCGCGGCGCCCAGTTACCTGGAGACCTTTGGCGTGCCCGAGCGGCCGGAAGACCTGCATGGGCATCGCTGCCTGCGCATGGCGTACCCGATGTACGAAGGCGACTGGGTGTTCCCTCAAGGTGTCGATCACTGTGTGATCGCACCGCGCGACAGCTTCCTCACCAACGTGGCCGATGCGATGCTGTTGGCCAGCGAGCTGGGCATGGGCATCGGGCTGCTGCCGTTCTACACCGCCAGCCAGGCGATCGAGCAGGGGCGTTTGCGCCGGTTGTTGGCGCCGTATCGCCTGCGTGAGAGTGCGCTGTATGCGATCTATCCGTCGCGCCACTACCTGGATGCCAAGGTGCGTACCTGGATCGACTACCTCAAGGAGCAACTGCCCGCGCTGTTCGAAGGGCATGCGCGGGTAGTGGATGACGCGCGCTACTGGCGCTGAGCCAGGTTGCGCGGCCGCCCCATCAGCGGCCGCGCTAGCCGGCTGTTACAGTGAATAATGCTTGAGCTCCCGCGCAATCAGCATCCGCTGGATCTCGCTCGAACCCTCGTAGATCTGCGTGATACGTGCATCCCGATAATGGCGCTCTACCGGGTAGTCCTCCAGGTAACCATAACCGCCATGCACCTGGATGGCCATGGAGCACACCCGCTCGGCCATTTCCGAGGCGAACAGCTTGGCCTGTGAAGCCTCCGACAGGCACGGCTTGCCGGCACTGCGCAAGCGGGCCGCATGCAAGATCAGCAGGCGCGCGGCATTGACCTGGACCTGCATGTCGGCCAGCAGGTTGGCGATGCTCTGGTGCTCGTTGATCGGCTTGCCGAACTGCACCCGATCACGCGAGTAGGCCAGCGCCGCTTCGAACGCGGCGCGGGCGATGCCCAACGCTTGCGCGGCAATGCCGATACGCCCCCCTTCGAGGTTGGACAGGGCGATGGCCAGCCCCTTGCCACGCTCGCCGAGGATATTGGCGGCAGGGATGCGGCAGTCGACCAGGGTCACCGCGCAGGTGTCGGAGGCGCGGATGCCCATCTTGTGCTCGCTGCGCTCAACCTTGAAACCTGGCTTGTCCGTAGGCACCAGAAAGGCCGACAGGCCCTTCTTGCCCAGCGCCGGGTCGGTCACGGCGAAGACAATCGCCAGGCCCGCGCGGCGGGCATTGCTGACAAACTGCTTGGCGCCGTTGATCACCCATTCGCCATTCACCAGCTCAGCACGCGTGCGCAGGTTGTGGGCCTCGGACCCCGCCTGCGGCTCGGTCAGGCAGAAGCAGCCAATCACCTCGCCAGTGGCCAGGCGCGGTAACCAGGCCTGCTGTTGCTCGGCAGTGCCATAGGCCAGCAGCGGGCCGCAACCCACCGAGTTGTGAATGCTCATCATCGCCCCGGTGGCGCCGCAACCGGCGGCGATCTCTTCCACGGCCAGGGCGTAGGCAACGTAATCGGTGTAGCTGCCGCCAAAGGTGTCCGGCACTACCATGCCAAGCAGCCCCAACTCGCCCATCTTGCGCACCACGCCATCATCGATCCAGCCGGCCTTTTCCCAGGCCTGGGCATGGGGCGCGATTTCGCCACGGGAAAAATCCCGGGCCATGTCGCGGATCATGATCTGTTCTTCGCTCAGTTCCAGGTCTTGCATCTGTGTACTCCCGGGCTCACAGGCCTTCGAAGAATTGGTCGACCCGCCGGCGCTCGAGCCCGGCCAGGGTCGGCGGGTTCCAGCGCGGCTGTTTGTCCTTGTCGATGATCAGGGCGCGCACGCCCTCGACGATATCGCCGTACTGGAACCACTGGCGGTCCAGGTGCAGTTCCATGGCAAAGCACGCTTCAAGCGCCAGGTGGCGGCCGCGGCGCAGCATCTCCAGGGTAACCGCCATGGCCAGTGGCGAGCGGCTTTCCAGCTGGTCGGCGGTGGCCAGGGCCCACTGGTGGCTGTCGCCGATGCTCACGGCGCGCAGTTGTTCGATGATCGCCGGCAGGTCGGGGAGGGCGAAGAAGTGGTCGATGACCGGGCGCAGCTTCTGCAGTGGCGCGTCGTCCAGTACCTGGGTGCCGAGTTTGGCCAGCAGGCTTTGCAGGTCCTTGAGCGGGTGGTCGCCGAAGGCCAGCTTGTCCAGGCCCTGGTCGAGGGCGCTGAGGGCGTCGCTGCTCAGGTACCAGTCGGCCAGCCCGCAATAGAGGGCATCGGCTGCCTGGATCTGGCTGCCGGTAACACCGAGGTAAATGCCCAGTTCACCCGGGATGCGCGGGAGGAAATAGCTGCCGCCAACGTCCGGGAAATAGCCGATGCCGACCTCTGGCATGCCCAGCCGGCTGCGTTCGGTGACCACACGCAGGTCACACCCCTGAGCCAGGCCCATGCCGCCCCCGAGGGTGAAGCCGTCCATCAGTACCAGCACCGGTTTGCGGTAGTGATGGATGCACAGGTCGAGCGCGTATTCCTCGACGAAAAAGTCTTCGTGCAGGTTGTCGCCGTTTTTGTAGCTGTCGTGCAGCGAGCGGATATCGCCACCGGCGCAGAACCCTTTAGGCCCTTCGCCGCGTAGCACCACGGCGCGTACCTGCGGGTCTTCTGCCCACTGGTCCAAGTGCTGGCGCAGGCTGCGGACCATGTCCAGGGTGAGGGCATTGAGGCCGGCGGGGCGGTTCAGGGTGAGGTGGCCAATCTGGTTACGGACCTCGGCCAAGACATGATCCGTTGCCGAAGTGTGAGCATGCGCGGTCATCGCGTTCTCCCTGCTTTGTTATTGATTTTCCAAGTGAAGTTTGGAGTTCGCTGGAGGATAGCTGGATCCTGTCATGCGAATTTGCCGTGCACAATCGGCAAATCTGCAGGGGTGTCCTGCATTTTTGTCACTCTAGCAGTCTGTAAAGGGTCTGGTGGGCGTGGATAGGCCCTCAATTATTAACCTTAGCGTAACGATTGCCCATCCAGCTTGATTGATGCCCAGGCCCGCACCGCCCTAAGGTGACCCCACGACAGCGAACCCGTGGAGTCACCATGACAACAACGAAGAATCCACCGCCGCAATGGTCGCGGCGGCGCGCCGAGAAGCAGCGCCGCCTCGACCGGGCCCGCCACCTCGCCGACGGCGTGGTGCTGCCCACCGACCGTATCGTCGAGGCCCTGGAACTGTTGCTCGCCCCCGGAGACCGGGTGGTACTGGAAGGCAACAACCAGAAGCAGGCCGATTTCCTCTCGCGCTCACTGGCCAAGGTGGACCCAGCGCGCCTGCACGACCTGCACATGATCATGCCCAGCGTCAGCCGTGCCGAGCACCTGGACCTGTTCGAGCGTGGCATCGCCCGCAAGCTCGACTTCTCGTTCGCCGGGCCACAAAGCCTGCGCATCGGGCAGTTGCTGGAAGACGGCCTGCTCGAAGTCGGCGCCATCCACACCTACATCGAGCTTTACTCGCGGCTGCTGGTCGACCTTATCCCCAACGTGACACTGGTCGCAGGCTTCATGGCCGACCGTGATGGCAACCTCTATACCGGCCCCAGCACCGAAGACACCCCGGCCCTGGTGGAGCCTTGCGCGTTCAGCGATGGCATCGTCATCGCCCAGGTCAACCAACTGGTGGATCGGGTCGATGACCTGCCGCGCGTCGATATCCCTGCGTCCTGGGTCGACTTCGTGGTGGTCGCCGACCAGCCGTTCTACATCGAGCCGCTGTTTACCCGCGACCCGCGCCACATCAAGCCGGTGCATGTGCTGATGGCGATGATGGCGATCCGTGGCATCTATGAAAAACACCAGGTGCAGTCGCTGAACCACGGGATCGGCTTCAACACCGCAGCCATCGAACTGATCTTGCCAACCTACGGCCAATCCCTGGGCCTGAAAGGCAAGATCTGCCGCAACTGGACACTCAACCCTCACCCCACCCTGATACCCGCCATCGAGACCGGCTGGGTCGAAAGCGTACATTGCTTCGGCACCGAACTGGGCATGGAGGACTACATCGCCCAGCGCCCCGATGTGTTCTTCACCGGCCGCGATGGCTCGCTGCGCTCCAACCGCATGATGTGCCAGCTGGCCGGGCAGTACGCCGTCGACCTGTTCATCGGGGCCACCTTGCAGGTGGATGGCGATGGCCATTCCTCGACTGTAACCCGCGGCCGCCTGGCCGGCTTTGGCGGTGCGCCGAACATGGGCCATGACCCCCGTGGCCGCCGCCACGCAACCCCGGCCTGGCTCGACATGACCGTGCCCGAGACAATGCTCGAGCGCGGCCGCAAGCTGGTGGTGCAGATGGTCGAAACCTATCAGGAGGGCGGCAAGCCCACCTTCGTCGAAACCCTCGATGCGGTCGAAGTGGCGAAAAAAGCCGGCATGCCCCTGGCCCCTGTGATGATCTACGGCGATGACGTCACGCACCTGCTCACCGAAGAAGGCATCGCCTACCTGTACAAGGCGCGCACCCTCGAAGAGCGCCGGCAGATGATCGCTGCCGTAGCCGGCGTCACCGCCATTGGCCTGCGGCACGACCCCAAAGACACCCAACGCCTGCGCCAGCAAGGCCTGGTGGCATTGCCCGAAGACCTCGGCATCCGCCGCACCGACGCCAGCCGCGAGCTGCTGGCCGCGCGCAGTATTGCCGACCTGGTCGACTGGTCTGGCGGCCTGTACAACCCGCCCGCACGGTTCAGGAGCTGGTGATGAAAGCACTCAACCTGCACACCTTGCCCCTGGCCGACCGCCTGGCCGACCTGGCAGTCGATGCGCTGATCGACGAAGCCGACCTGTCGCCCAAACCGGGCCTGGTAGACCGTCGCAGCAACGGTGCCCACACGGACATGACGCTGGCGTTGATGCATGCCTCGGCGTTGGCCCTGTGGCCCTGCCTGCGGCAGATGGCCGAAGCGGCCGAGGCCATTGGCGAGATCGGCGTGCCCTTGCGCGCAGCCCTGGGCCGGATTGGCCGTGAGGGCGAAGCGGCGATGCTGGCGACCACGGGCGGGGTGAACACCCACCGCGGCGCGATCTGGGCCTTGGGCCTGCTGGTGGCCGCCAGTGCGCTGGATGCCCAGGCCGGCCCCGCTGCATTGGCCGCCCGCGCCGGGCGCATTGCACTGATCGACGACCCAGGCGCAACCCCTGAAGACAGCCATGGTGTGCAGATACAGCGCCGCTATGGCAGCGGCGGTGCCCGTGAGCAGGCGCAGTTGGGGTTCCCTGCTGTGATCACTCACGGCCTGCCGCAACTGCACCGCAGCCGCGCTGCCGGCGCCCGTGAAAACCAGGCACGGCTCGATGCCTTGCTCGCGATCATGGCGGCCCTGGCCGACACCTGTGTGCTTTGGCGTGCCGGGCCGCAAGGGCTGGCCACGGTCCAGCAGGGCGCCCGTGCCGTGCTGGAGGCGGGTGGCAGTGCCACCCTGGCCGGGCGCCGTCAGCTGCGCCGGCTGGACCAGCAGTTGCTGCACCTGAATGCCTCACCGGGCGGCGCCGCCGATCTGCTGGCCGCCTGCCTGTTCCTCGACAACGCCGGGAGCCTGTGACATGGAAACCCTGACCTTTCAATTCGCCGCCGCCGAACCTGGCCGTGGCCGCACCGTGGTGGGCTGCGTCAGCTCCGGCGACCTGGAGGTGCTGATCGAGCCCGGCACCGCCGGCAGCCTGCAGATTCAGGTCGTAACCTCGGTCAACGGCAGCGGCGCCCGCTGGGCGCAACTGTTCCAGCGCCTGTTCGAAGGCCGCCAATGGCCCGCTGTGAACATCGACATCCATGACTTCGGCGCCACCCCTGGCGTGGTGCGCCTGCGGCTGGAGCAAGGCTTCGAGGAGATCGCCCCATGACGGACATCGAACGCTTGCTGCAAAGCCGCAGCTTTGTCGAACTGGGCGCGCGCCAGCGGGCCCGCGCCGTACTCGACCCGGGTAGCTTCCGCGAACTGCTGGGCCCGTTCGACCGGCTCATGTCGCCCTGGCTGCCACGCCAGGGCATCGTGCCCCAGGCCGATGATGGCGTGGTCATCGCCAAGGGCCGCCTGAACGGCCGCCATACCGTGCTCGCCGCTATCGAAGGGGGCTTCCAGGGCGGCAGCATGGGCGAGGTGGGCGGGGCCAAGATCGCCGGTGCGCTGGAGCTGGCCATCGAAGACAACCGCAACGGTACCCCGACCAGCGCCGTGTTGCTGCTGGAAACCGGTGGCGTGCGCTTGCAGGAAGCCAACCTTGGGCTGGCGGCGATTGCCGAGATCCAGGCCGCGATCGTCGCGTTGCGCAGCTACCAGCCGGTGATCGGCCTGATCGCAGGTACGGTCGGCTGCTTCGGCGGCATGTCCATCGCTGCCGGGCTGTGCAGCCACGTGCTGGTCACCCGCGAGGCGCGCCTGGGCCTCAATGGCCCGCAGGTGATCGAGCAGGAAGCGGGCATCGGCGAATACGACGCCAAGGACCGGCCGTTCATCTGGAGCCTCACCGGTGGCGAGCAGCGCCATGCCAGCGGGCTGGTGGATGGCTACGTCGCCGACGATGTGGATGCCATCCGCCAGCAGCTTCTGCAACTGCTCGACACCCCAGCAACAGACCGGGCCAGCCGCCATGCCTGGTTCCTCGAGCGGCTGTCGCGCCTGGGCGATGACTGCCCGCAACTGGATGCCGCCGCCGTGCGCACCCTCTATCAAGGAGAAGCCAAATGAACCGTGCCTCGAACTGGCTGCCGGGCCTGGCCGGCGGCCAAGCGTTGTCGGGCTACCCCGCGTCGCTGCAGGTGATCGACGGCGAACTGGACAACCGCCTGGCCCGCTTCATTGCTGTGGTGCCGGATGCGCACAACCCGTTCCCCCGGGCCCGCGCGGGTGAAGTAGGCCTGCTGGAAGGCTGGGGGTTGGCCAAGGCGGTGAGCGAGGCGGTCGAGGCCGACCGCCACGGCGAGAAGCGCGCGATTGTCGCGGTCATCGATGTGCCGAGCCAGGCCTATGGCCGCCGCGAAGAAGCGTTGGGCATTCACCAGGCCCTGGCCGGTGCGGTGCAGGCGTATGCCCAGGCGCGCCTGGCCGGGCACCCGGTGATTGGCTTGCTGGTCGGCAAGGCGATGTCGGGTGCCTTTCTGGCGCATGGTTATCAAGCCCAGCGTCTGATCGCGTTGGATGACGCTGGGGTGATGGTGCATGCCATGGGCAAGGCCGCCGCCGCGCGCATTACCCTGCGCAGCGTCGAAGCGCTGGAAGCCCTGGCCGCCGAAGTGCCGCCGATGGCTTACGACCTCGACAGCTACGCCTCGCTGGGTTTGCTGTGGCGACGCCTTGGCGTGGACAACGCCGAGACGCCAAGCGCCGACGACCTGGCTCGGGTGCGTACGTGCCTGGCCGACGCTGTGCGCGATATCGGCAGCTCGACCGACCTGTCATCGCGGCTGACGGGCGAGAACCGGCGGGCGTCGCGCGAGGTGCGCGAGCACCTGCGTCGTCAGTGGCAGGGGGCCTGAGATGAGCACGCCACGCCCACACGACCTGCTCTGGGGGATGCCCCTGTCTGCGCTGCCTGCCGATACCCCGCAGTGGGCGCTGCAGGTGGTGGCAAGCGGCCAACCTGTGGTGGTGCGCCGTGCAGCCTGCGCGGACGGCTGCGTGGCGGTGGGCGTGCGCGGGCAAAGCCGGGATCAGCGGCTGGGCACGCAGATGCGCCTGGGCGATATCCAGCGTCTGCAAAGCCCTGAGGCATTGCGTTGTTGCGAGCCGAGCCTTTGGCCTGCGCTACAGGCCTTGGCCTCGGTGGCCCCGGTGCTCGACACCTGCGGGCTGGCCTGGGGCCCGACGGGCGGGGTGGGCTACCAGTTGGCCACGGGCATTGGCGTGTTGCACCTGGCCAGCGATCTGGACCTGGTCCTGCGTGCGCCGCACCCTTTGACACGGGCAAAGGCCCTGGAACTGCTGGACATCCTCGACTGCGCACCGTGCCGTATCGATGTGCAGCTGGAAACACCGGCAGGCGCCGTCGCCCTGCGCGAATGGGCAGGTTTTGCCCGGCGCGTACTGCTCAAATCGCCGCTCGGCGCGCGCCTGGTCAGCGACCCCTGGGCTGCCCTGGAGTGCGCGGCATGAGCAGCCTGTTCGCGTTCCCCGGCCAAGGGGCTCAGCAGGTGGGCATGTTGCATCGTCTGCCTGACGACGCCGGTCAATTGCTGGAAGAGGCCAGTGATACCTTGGGCCAGAGCGCCCTGGGCCTGGACAGCCAGGAGGCCCTGCAGGGCACCCGTGCGGTGCAGCTTTGCCTGCTGCTGAGCGGGGTTGCCTGGGCCCGTTGGCTGATGCAGCGCAGCCCTGCGCCGGACTACGTGGCCGGCCTGTCGATTGGCGCCTATCCCGCTGCGGTTGCGGCGGGTGCCCTGGGGTTCGCCGATGCTGTGCGGCTGGTGGCCCTGCGTGGCGAGCTGATGCAGTGCGCCTATCCGCACGGTTACGGTATGACCGCACTCAGCGGCCTCGACCTGGCTAGCGTCGAGCGTTTGCTGAGGGCGGTGGGCGGCGAGGTCTACGTCGCCAATCTCAACAGTGAAAACCAGATCGTCATTGCCGGCAGCGAGGCGGCCATGGCCGCGGTGGCACGCCGCGCGCGCAGCCTGGGCCAAGGCGTCGCACGGCGCCTGGCGGTGAGCGTGCCATCCCATTGCCCGCTGCTCGCCGGCCCGGCTGCAGAGCTTGCCAAGGCCTTTGCCACGGTCGAGCTGCGCCGGCCTGCGATCACCTACCTGAGTGGCAGCAGTGCACGGCCAATCTTCGATACACAGCGCTTGCGCGACGACCTGGCCGGCAACATGGCACAGGTGGTGGATTGGCGTGCCACGTTGCGCAACGCCTATGAACGCGGGGTACGCCTGCACCTGGAAATACCGCCGGGCAGTGTGCTCAGCGGCCTGGCCCGGCCGGTGTTTGAACAGGGCAGGGTGGTGAGCGTGGAAGGCACCCGTCCAGACACCCTCGACGCGCTGCTGCGCCAGGAGGTGGCCCAGAACCGATGATGGCAGGCTGGAGCGATGCCTGTAGGCGCGGCCTTGTGTCGCGAAAGGCCGCAAAGCGGCCCCGACAATCTGGCAACTCCCACATTGACCGCGTGAGCCGCGCAAGTGTGTGTTTACGAAGAACAACAACAAGCAACTTCGACACTATCTGAGGACAACAACAATGATTATCTATGGTGTGGCTCTGCTGGCGGTATGCACGCTTGCCGGCGTCATCGTCGGCGACTTCCTGGGCGTGCTGCTGGGTGTCAAATCCAATGTGGGCGGGGTCGGCATCGCCATGATCCTGCTGATCTGTGCGCGGTTGTACAGGCAGCGCCATGGCGGCATGAGCAAGGAGTGCGAGTTCGGCGTCGGCTTCTGGGGCGCCATGTACATCCCTGTGGTGGTGGCCATGGCCGCCCAGCAGAATGTGGTCACCGCCCTGCATGGCGGGCCGGTGGCGTTGCTGGCGGCGATCGGCGCAGTACTGGTGTGCGGTGCGACCATCGCGCTGATCAGCCGCAGCCACCGCGGTGAACCGTTGCCCGCACTTGAGCCTGCCCCCGAAGCCCCGGTGCAGGTTGCCCCTGCAGGAGGTCGTTGATCATGTGGCCGATCATGGACAATGCCCTGGAACACAACGGCCTGATCACGGCCTTCGCGGTGGTCGGTGCGATCATGTGGTTGTCGGTACTGATGTCGAAATACCTGACCTTCGGCCGGGTGCACGGCTCGGCGATCGCCATCGTCATCGGCCTGGTGCTGGCCTGGGTAGGCGGCACTGTTACCGGCGGGCAAAAAGGCCTGGCGGACATGGCGCTGTTCTCAGGCATCGGCCTGATGGGCGGGGCGATGCTGCGAGACTTCGCCATCGTCGCCACGGCCTTCGAAGTGCAGGCCACCGAAGCCCGCAAGGCCGGGATGATTGGCGCCGTGGCGTTGCTGCTGGGCACGGTGCTGCCGTTTATCGTCGGTGCGGCGGTCGCCTATGCGTTCGGTTACCGCGATGCCGTGAGCATGACCACCATCGGAGCGGGCGCCGTCACCTATATCGTCGGGCCAGTGACGGGCGCGGCCCTAGGCGCCAGCTCCGATGTGATGGCGTTGTCGATTGCCACGGGGTTGATCAAGGCGATTCTGGTGATGGTGTTCACGCCGGTATCGGCGCGCCTGCTGGCCCTGGACAACCCGCGTTCGGCCATGGTGTTCGGCGGTTTGGCCGGGACGGTGTCGGGGGTGACGGCGGGGTTGGCGGCAACGGACCGGCGGCTGGTGCCCTACGGCGCGTTGACGGCGACGTTCCATACCGGGCTGGGCTGCCTGATGGGGCCTTCGATCTTGTATTTCTGTGTGCGTGGCTTGATGGGTTAAGGCGATGGGCTGCGCAGCAGCCCCATCCCCCGAATCGGGGAAAGCCGTTGGGGAATCCTCCCCAATCTGTTTCGGTTGATCGCATAACACACTGAAATTAATAGCAATTCACATGTGGCATATACCTTGCTGAACCTCCTCGCAGAGTTCCTGTGTTCCGGAGGTGCAGCATGTCGACCCCGCTCAAAGGCCCCGTCCTGTCATCATTCTTCCTGGCCCTGCTTGGCTGGGAAGCGACCAGCGAGGCAGCTGTGCAGTGCCAGCGCACCTTGGTTGCCAATGTGGTGGCACTGGACCAGCCGCTGATGTTCAACCGCCTCGGCGCGCAAAACGCCAATGGCATGATGTTCGCCTTGCGCGAGGATGTGGTGGACGAGCACCAGGTCCCGCTCGGCAAAGGTGGCGCCGCCGTGCCTGGCAAAGTCACCTTGCGCCCGGACAAGCGCCCACGGCCAATCGTGTTGCGTGTGGCCGCAGGCGACTGCCTCACCGTCAACCTGACCAACCTGCTGGCCTACCAGGCCAACCCCAACAAGCACGGCATCGACCACGAAGAGAACGAGGCCGAAGGGGAGGAGGAGGAAGGGCCGGAAACCGAATTCGAAAACGAAGGCGGTGAGCACTTCGTCGCCGATGAGCAAGTCAGCGACCGCCACGTAGGCTTCCAGGTCAACGGCCTGCAAGCGGTCAACAGCATTGGCGATATTGCTGCCAACACCGGCCGCAACGGCAACTTCCTGGTGTCACCGGGCAACACCCGCAGCTACACCCTGTATGCCGAACGCGAAGGGGCGTTCGCCGCCACCAGCCAAGGCGCGACCTTCGGCGGCCAGGGCGGTGCCGGTAACGTTGCCAATGGCTTGTTCGGCCAGGTGGTGGTGGTGCCCAAAGGCGGGCGCACCTTCCGCAACACCCTCACAGAAGAAGAGATGCGCCTGGCCAGCACCGGCCGCACCGCCACTGGCCAACCGGTTATCGATTACCAGGCACGCTACCCGCAGGCCGAGCCCTGGATCACCGAAGGCAAGGCCGGGAAACCGATCATCGCCATGGTCGATGGCAACGAGATCCTCAACAGCGAGACCGATGCCATTGTCATGGGTCCCAACCCCGATGGCAGCTTCCCGCGTTCGACCTATCCGCTGGAAAGCGTCAACAAACGTAACCCGGCGCTGCCCAACCGGCTGGACGCGTTCCGTGATTTCGCCTCGCAGTTCGCCGACGAAGTGGCCGCAACCCAGGCCTTCCCCGGTTACTGGGCCGACCCGATCATGGGCCATGTACTGGAGCCGACCCGTGATTCGTTCATGATCAACTACGGCTCGGGGGGCATGGGTGCCGAAGTGGTGGCCAACCGCCTGGGCGTGGGCCCGATGCACGACTGCTTGTCCTGCGCCTACGAGGAGTTCTTCCTCAGCGCCCACACCGTGGGCGATATCGGCACGCTGGTGGATGTGCCGGCCAACGTTGGCCTGGAGAACATCCGCCCAGGCGAGACGCCGCCGGCCAGCGCCATCGGCGTCAAGGCCAGCATGGCCCTGTACCCGTCAGAACCGGCCAACGTCCACCACAGCTACATTGGTGACTTCACCAAGTTCCGCAACACGCACAACGGTCACGAACAGCACATCTTCCATTTGCACGGGCACCAATGGCTGTTCAACCCCAACGACGATAACTCCGACTACGTCGACGCCCAGGGTATCGGCCCGGGCATCGGCTACACCTACGAGATCGCCAACGGTGGCTCTGGCAACCGTAACCGGGTGGCCGGCGATGCCATCTATCACTGCCACTTCTACCCGCACTTCGCCCAGGGCATGTGGGCCATGTGGAGGGTGCACGATGTATTCGAGGAAGGCACCCGGCTGGAGGTCAGTGGCCAGGCCGCGAACGGCTACCACAGCACCCCGTTTGCCCTGCGCAGCGGCAAACCGGCGGTTGGCGCGCGGGCCTTGCCCGACGGTGAAATCATTGCCGGCACCCCCATCCCCGCCATCGTCCCGCTGCCTGGCAAAGCCATGGCGCCCATGCCGGGCAAGGTGGTCGTGGTACCCAAACTTGCCGAGCAACGGGTGGCAGCCAATGACGAGGAGGATGACGACGGCGAGGAGGGCGACGATGACCACGGCCATGGGGTAGCTGAACCCAAGGCCGTCGGCTCGCTGGCACTGGTTGACCGCAGCGAGAGCAACCGTAACGCCGATGGCACCTTGAAAAACCCCGGTTATCCGTTCTGGATCGGTGGCATGGAAAGCAGTGTCGGCCAACGGCCTCCCACCCCGCCGCTGGACATGCTCGACCCTGCACTGGCCCAGCAACTCAAGAACAGCGGCAACGCCCTGTGGGCCAACCTGGACGCCAACCAGGTCGATGGTTGGGATGGTGGCCTCGGCCGGCATGCACTGGATGGTGTTTCGGCAGGGGGTGAAGCACAGACCACCACCACCAAGCTGGATTTCTCCAAGGTGGTGCACAAAGCCAAGCCGATCTACCTGCCCGAAGAGGGCACGGAAGTCGAGCAGGCAGCCATGAAATTCCACGCCAAGGCCGAGCACCCCAGCTATGCGCTGATACCCGGCAGCCAACCGGTGGCGCGTAACTTCCGCACCAACGGCGCCCTGCCGACCGCCGGTGCGCCGTTCTTCGAACCCTGCATGGACGACCGTGGCAAGCGCCTCACCCAGTCGTCGGGTGTGGGCGAGTACGCCAGCGGCGAGAGCCTGACCGGCATGAACTTCCGCGGCGCTTCCACCTTCACCGCCGACCGCCCGCGCATCTACAAGGGCGCCAATATCCAGTTCGATGCGGTCTATAACAAGGTCGGCTACCACTTCCCGCAGGCACGCATCATCGCCCTCTGGGAAGATGCCTGGCCGGTGATCACCAAGCAGCGCCCGCCAGAGCCGTTGGTGATGCGCATGAACACTTTCGACTGCACCATGTACCAGCACACCAACCTGATCCCCTCCATTTATGAGATGGACGACTACCAGGTACGCACCCCGACCGACGTGATCGGCCAGCATATCCACCTGCCCAAGTGGGACCTCACCGCAGCCGACGGTTCGGCCAACGGCTGGAACTACGAGGACGGCATCCTCTCGCCCGGCAGCGTGGTCGAGCGCGTGCATGCCATTCGTGCCTACAACGGTTGTACCGAAGGCGACAGCCGGGACGGTACCGCCGCCTGCCCGAAAGCCAAGCAACACCCTTACTTCGGGCGTTTCGGCCGGGCCGACTGGGTGGGCGCGCGCACGGCGATGCAACGTTGGTTCGCCGACCCGGTGGTCAACGTGCATAACGTCGACCGTGGCCTGGGCACCATCTTCACCCACGACCACCTTGGCCCATCGACCCACCAGCAGTTGGGCCTTTACGCCACGGTATTGGCCGAGCCTGCCGGCTCTACCTGGTACCACGCCGAAACCGGCGAGCAGCTGTACAACCCGTCTCGCCAGGACGGCGGGCCGACCTCGTGGCAGGCGGTGATCAAGACCGGTGACCATGACGGCGATGGCCGTAACGACAGCTACCGCGAGTTCTTCCTCGAGTACAGCGACTTCCAGCATGCCTATGAAGCGGGCGTGTACGTTGGCGCGGGGCCAGACGGTATTCCCAATGGCCAGTCGTACCCGGCCACTGCCGACAGCTTCCGCTACGCCATCAACCCACCGGTACGGCAGAAGGCCTCGTCGCTGCTCGAATCGGTGGTCGAGTCGCGTGGCGGGCTGAGCCCAGGGTGCCCGACCCGGCCGTGCCCACAGGCCATTTCGGTGGATGACCCTGGCATGTTCGTCGTCAACTACCGTAACGAGCCGCTGGCCCTGCGGGTGTTCGACCCCAACAAGGTGGCCCCGGACGGCAAGCGTGGCATGCAGGCCGACGGCCTGGGCGGCGACCTCAGCTATGCCTTGCAAAGCCGCATTGACCGCGCGATCCCGGCGATGAACATGGCGCCTTCGGCGATCACCTCGGCGGTGGGCCCCACCGGTGGCACCACGGTATTCCCGCCGCACATCAACACCGCCGGCAGCGAACCCGGCGACCCGTTCACGCCAATGTTGCGCACCTACTCGGGCGACAACGTGCGGCTGCGCATGCATGCCGGTGGCCATGAAGAGGAGCACAACGTCACCTTGCACGGGGTCAAGTGGCTGCAGAACGGCTCGGGCTTTGGCAGCAGCTCCAACTCGGGGTGGAAAGCGTCGCAGATGATCGGCATCTCCGAGCAACTGGGCTTCATGGCGCCGGTGTCGATGATCTCCAGCTCCGCCGCCACCAACGGCGACTACCTGTACTCGCTGGACGCGGCACTGGAAGGCTACTGGAATGGCATCTGGGGCATCATGCGCAACTACACCACCTTGCGCCCGGACCTGTTCCCGCTGTCGAACAACCCGCAGCCGGTGGCCATGCGCAACACCGTGAACTTTGACGGCATCTGCCCGAAAACCACGGCCAACGTCAATGGCATCGGCACCCGGGCGACGGTCAAGCGCAACTACGAGATCGTCGCCGCACTGGCCAACGACATCCTTGAGAACCGCCACGGCGTCAGCATCGCCGACCCGGCGGGGGTTGGCCAGCATGTCGGTGGCCCGCTCAAGGCCGCCGGCGGCACCCTGGTGTTCAACAGCCGCACCACCAGCATCCCGCAGGTCACGGTGGTCGACGAGGAGGACGGCACCACCTTCACCGTCGGCGGCCACAGCGCGCCGCTGCACGATCCGACCGCTGTGCTGTATGTGCGCAAGGCAGACCTGGATGCCAGTACCGGCAAGCTCAAGCCCGGCGTGCCGGTAGAGCCGCTGGTGCTGCGCGCCAGCGCCGGTGACTGCATCAGCATCACCTTGGAAAACCGCCTGCCGCTGGTGATGCCCGACCTGCCGAGCACCGCAGTGATGCAGAACGTGGTCAAACGTGACCGCAACGGCAGCGAAGGCTCCACCGCCTTCAACAACAACCTGATGCGGCCTTCCAGCCATGTGGGCCTGCATGCCCAGTTGCTGGCCTACGACATCACCAAGTCCGACGGTGCCAACGTTGGCCTCAACCCGGTGCAGACCGTGCCGCCGCGGGCCGGCAACAGCGGCGCCTACCCGTCCAAGGTGTACCAGTACTACGCCGGCCACCTGGAGCGCGAAGGTAAACCGGTGCTGCAACTGGGCCGTACGGTAGACAACATCAACACCACGGCGATCGAGTTCGGCGGCCTCAACCTGACCCCGTCGGACTTCATCAAGCAACCACAAAAAGGCCTGGTGGGTGCCATGAGCATCCTGCCGCAGGCTGCCACCTTCACCGAGGACACCGCCAGCCGTGCCCAGGCGACCGTGAAAGTCAGCGGCCAGCCCGACTACCGCGACTTTGTCACGGTGTGGCAGCGCTCGATGAACATGCGCTGGGCTGATGGCCGGCCTGTGGAAGGTATCGCCACCGAGGGCAATGGCGTGCCGGGCGACCCTAAAGACAACGGCAACATGGCCATGAACTACAAGACCGAACCGTTGTGGCTGCGCTTCGGCATGGCGCCGGACGCACCCTTCGGCCACGCCGACGGCAATGGCTTTGCCGATGTGCCAAATGCCCACATGGCCTACAGCAACGCCCTGGTCGGTGGCGACCCGCAAACGCCGGTGCTGTGGGCCAAGCCTGGCCAGCCGGCGCGCAGCCATGTGCTGATGCCAAGCGGTGGCAGCCGCGGTATCACCTACCAGCTGGACGGGCACCTGTGGCCGCTGCACGCCTACCAGGCCGAGAAGAACGACGCCGATGGCTACCCGATGAGCCTGCCTGGCATCGGCTCGGTGCGCTTCGGCTACAACCCGATGTCCATCTACATCGGTGCCCAGGAAAGCGTACTGCCGGCGGCGCACTTCAGCTTCATGCTGCCCAGCGCAGGCGGGGCCAACGCGGTGCCGGGGGACTACCTGTTCCGCGACTACGCCGCCTACGGCAACCTCTCGGGGCTGTGGGGGATCTTGCGGGTAACCAACGAAGCGCCGCCGGCAACGGCTGCAGCACAATAACGACATGGGAGCGCGAGCATGAACAAGAAGACTCGCCCTGCTTACTTGGGGGTACTGCTGGGGGTAGCGCTGATCGGCCTGGGCGTTGCCTATGAAAAACTCTGGTGCGACCCGCGCGAGCTGTTGCAGGAGCCTGCCGACCCGCAGGCCCTGCATCGGCTCAGCCGGGACGGCGTGACCGTGGAGTTCGAGGCCCGCCCGCTGGCCGGGGGCGAGCTGCGCGAAGGCGCCTTTGCCAGCATTCGCTTCAAGGTCAGCGACCAGACCAGCGGCCAGCCGCTGTCGGGCATGGCGCCGGGGGCCTGGATCGACCCGGCCCAGTCGGCACCGGTTGGCGACCGCGACCAAAGCTGCAAGGCCCGTGTCGCACTGTTCTTGAAAAGCAGCATTGGCGCCCGGCCGCTGCTCGACCTCAACAGCTACTTCCTGTTGATGCTGAACAAGGACGCCAGCCTGACGGTGATCGACCCGACGGTGTCGGTGGGCGGTGTCACCAGCACCATGGCCCGCATCGAATTGCCGGGCAGCCCCATGGACTGGGCAGCCACCGGCGACGACAAACAGGTGTTCGTGTCGATCCCCGAACGCGGCAAGGTGTCGGTGATCGACACCGAAACCTTCACCCGCGTGGCGGACCTGGACGCCGGCGAGCAATCGACACGGGTGGTGCTGCAACCCGACCAGCACCGGCTTTGGGTGGGCAACAACAGCAGTGACCCGGCCAAGGGTGGGGTAACGGTGATCGATGTGCCCGGGCGCAGTACGCTCAAGTCCTTCGCCACCGGCTCCGGGCACCACGAGATCGCCTTCAGCAGCGACTCGCACTACGCCTACGTCAGCAACCGCGACAGCGGCACCCTGAGCATCATCGACATCCCCGAAATGCGCCTGGCCAAGACCCTGGAGGTGGGCCCGCACCCGCTGTCGGTGAGCTACTCGGCGTTGTCCCAGGCGGTCTACGTGGTCGACGGCAGGGAAGGCACGGTGCGGGTATTCGATGGCCGTAGCCATCAATTGCGCCACACCCTCACGGCTGAACAAGGCCTGGGCCCGATGCGCTTCAGCAGTGACGGGCGTTACGGCATCGTGCTCAACACCCTGGAAAACCAAGCCCTGGTGATCGACGCCAGTACCGACACGCTGATCCACCGCATCCCGGTGGCGGCCGAACCGTATCAGCTGACCTTCACCAAGGGCTATGCCTACGTGCGGGGCCTGGCCTCGCCGAGGGTCAGCATGATCAACCTGGGCAGCCTTGGGCAGGGGCGTTCGCCGATCGTCCAAGGCTTCGACGCAGGCCCCGCCGCGCCGCGCCAGGCCGGCGACCTGCCGCTGGCCCAGGGGCTGTCGGTATCGCGTGACGACAACTCGGTGTTCGTGGTCAACCCGGTGGACAACACCACCTACTTCTACGCCGAGGGCATGAACGCGCCGATGTCCGGCTACAACAACCGCGGCCATCAGGCCCGCGCCGCCATCGTCGTCGACCGCAGCCTGCGCGAGGTGGCCCCGGGGGTGTACGGCTCGACGGTGAAAATGCCGGCAGCCGGCAAGTTCGACGTGGCCTTCCTGCTCAACCAGCCGCAGATCATTCACTGCTTCAGCACCGATGTCGCCGCAGCGCCGAATGCCCGCAAGCACAAGGGCGCGCATGCCGAGTTTCTCGGCCTTGAACAGCCGCTGCCGCAGCACAGCGCCTTCACCGCGCGGGTGCGCATCGTTGGCGATGACGGCGAGCCGCGGCTTGGCCTGAGCGACCTGAGCCTGCGCTATTTCCTGGCGCCGTCGTCGATGCCGCGCAACCTGCGCCTCGTAGAAGTGGGCGAGGGCATCTACCAGGCTGCAT
Organism: Pseudomonas sp. NFX1; assembly: GCF_051123555.1. Classification (NCBI taxonomy): domain Bacteria; kingdom Pseudomonadati; phylum Pseudomonadota; class Gammaproteobacteria; order Pseudomonadales; family Pseudomonadaceae; genus Pseudomonas; species Pseudomonas sp. NFX1. Next base: position 1,291,566 of record NZ_CP169366.1, read on the forward strand.
TGACCCTGCCTGAAGCCGGCGCCTGGTACCTGCATGTGCAGTCGCCGTCGCTTGGCCGCAAGTTTGCCGAAGAAAACTACACCAGCCTGCGCGTCCTGCCGGCTTCGGTCTCCACGGCTGCCCAAGGGGACGCTACCCAGATGCAAATAAGGAGTGTGCGATGAACGCCAAGCATGCTTTTACACGGCTGGGCCTGAGCCTGGCGCTGCCACTGTTGTTGTCCAGCAACCTGGCCCTGGCCCATGCCGGGCATGACCACGATGGCCCTGCCGAGCAACCGCCCGCCGCGCGACAGGAGAAGGCCAGCCTGCGCTTCGCCGATGTCTCGCTGCTCGACCAGGATGGCATGCCGGTGCGCCTGGAGAAGGACCTGGTCGGGGATCACCTGGTGGTGATGGGGTTCATCTACACCAGCTGCACCACGGTGTGCCCGGTGGTGTCGTCGATCATGGGCAAGGTCCAGCAGCAGTTGGGCGGCCGTGTCGGCGAGGAGATCCACCTGGTGTCGATCAGCGTCGACCCGCAGCGCGATGACGCCAAGCGCCTGCAGCACTACGCCAAGGCCTTTCAGAAAGGGCCAGGCTGGAGCTGGCTGACCGGCACGCCGTACGCCATCACCGAAACCCTCAAGGGCCTGGGCAGCTTCAGTGCCGACCTGAGCCAGCATCCGCCGCTGATCCTGGTGGGTGATGGCCGCAGCGGGCACTGGACCCGCTACTACGGCTTCACCGACCCGGCGGTATTGGTCGCGGAGATCAACCGCCTGAGCGCCCGCCGGGTGCATGCCAAAAGCACGGCCATTGCCGAGCACAGCGCCGAACCCATCGCCGACCATAACGAGGTGCAACCATGAGCCATTCGACTTCTCGCCGCGTCGGGATGCGCAGTTTCGACTGGCTGGTACTGGGCGGCTGCCTGTGGATTCTCGCCTCGGTGGCCTTCGCCCATGACGGCCATGCGCCCCAGGCCCCCGAACCACAGCCCGCGCCCCAGGCGATGAGCAGTGGCGGCGGTACCCGCGATGCACAGACCTGGTTCACCGATACCGTGCTCAAGGACCAGAACGGCCGCGAGCTGCGCTTTTACAGCGATGTGCTCAAGGACAAGGTGGTGATGCTCAACGTGATCTTCACCCACTGCACCGATGCTTGCCCGCTGATCACCCGCAAGCTGCGGGAGGTGCGTGAGGCCATGGGGCCGGTCTTGGCAGGGCAGGTGACCTTCGTCTCGATCAGCAGCGACCCGCTCAACGACACCCCGGCGGCACTCAAGGCCTTTGCCCAGAAGCAGGGCGTGGATGGCCCCAACTGGTTGTTCCTGACGGGTGACAAGGCCAGTGTCGACCTGGTACTGGGCCGTATCGGCCAGTTCCTGCCCAGCCCCGAGCAGCATTCCACGCAGCTGATTGCCGGTGACGTGGCAGGCAAGCGCTGGAGCAAGATTCGTCCGGATGCACCACCTGTGGCGATCGCCCAGCGCATGCAGCTGCTGACCCAACCGCTGGCAGGTCGGTGACCATCATGAGTGCAGGCGGGTTTGGCCGCGCATACAACGCCCTGCTGTTGGCGCTAGGTTTAAGCCTTGCCAGCTCAGCCTTCGCCCTCGACCTCACCGAGCACGAACAGGCCGGCAAACGCCTGTACCGCGAAGGCCTGTCGAGCAGTGACGCGCAATTGCTGGCGCGGGTGGGCGCCAGCGACATGAGCGTGCCGGCCAGCGTGCTGCCCTGCGCCAGTTGCCACGGCAGCGACGGGCGCGGCCGCGCCGAGGGCGGTGTTCGCCCACCGAGCCTTGACTGGCAGCGCCTGGCACTGGGCCACGGCGAGCGCCAGGCCAACGGGCGCAGTTACCCGGGTTACACCGACGCCAGCCTGGCCAGGGCGATCCAGCAGGGCGTGGACCCTGCCGGCAACCACCTCGACGCCGCCATGCCGCGTTTCGAGCTGACCCTGGCCGACCAGCGCAACCTCACGGCCTACCTCAAACGCCTGGCCGAGGACCGCGACCCGGGCGTGGAGGAGGGCGTACTGCGGCTGGGGACGTTGCTCCCCGCTTCCGGGCCGCTGGCCGAAGCGGGGCATGTGGTGCGCGCGGTGCTTGAAGACGGCCTGGCGCAACTCAATCAGCAAGGCGGTGTGCATGGACGGCGCCTGGAGCTGGTGGTGCTCGACCCCGGCAGCGACCCGCACAGCGCCGAACAGGCCCTGCGCCAGCTGTTGGAACACGAGCAGGTGTTCAGCCTGATCACCCCCCTGGCACCGATGCTTGACCAGCGTCTGGCGCCCGTGCTGGCGCAACAGAATGTGCCGCTGATCGGCAGCACCCCGCGCAGTGGCGGCAGTGCGCAGATCTTCGACCCCCTGCCGGGCTTGCCCGTGCAACTGCTGAGCCTGGCCGGCCATGCCCGCGAAGCCTTGGGCCTTGGCCCGGATGGCCTGCGCGTGGTCTACGCCGGTAACGAGCAGGCGCCGCTGGCCGAACAGGTACGCGAGCAGCTTGTGCAGCAAGGCTGGGCACCTGGCGCCATCCAGGCCTTCGATGGCCAGGCCGTGGACGGCCAGGGCATCGTCTTTCTCGGCCGCGCCCAGGCCTTTGCCGAACTGGCCGCAGCGCTGCAGGCGGCAGGCCGCAAACCCTACCTGTTCGCGGCCTCCAGCCAGGTGGTCGGGGGGCTGGCAAGCCTGTCTGAGCAGTGGTCGCAACGGGTCTTCCTGGCTTATCCGTTCGTACCCGAAGACTGGACCGAGCAGGGCCTGGCAACCCTGGCCGGCCTGCAGCAACGCCAGGGCCTCGACCCACGCCAGGCGTCCTTGCAGGTGAATACCCTGTGCGCCCTGCGCCTGCTCACCGAAGCCCTCAAGCAGATTGGCCGGGATGCCAGCCGCGAGCAGATGATCACGGCCCTGGAAGGCCTGCACGATGTCACGACCGGCCTGACCCCGGCCCTGGGCTTTGGCCCCGGCCGTCGGCAGGGCATGGCCGGTGCCCATGTGGTGGCAGTGGCCTTGCCCGGGCCGCGATTCACCTCGGTTACCCCGTACCGGCCTGTGCCGGACGCCCTTTGAGCGGAGGTTGCCATGCGTACCCTGTTGTTGTGCCTGTTGTTGCTGACCACCACGGCGAGCTGGGCCGATGTGCCGGCAGCGCGGGTGAACGGTGTGCAGATCGATGCCATGCGCCTGGAGCGTTACTTCACGGAATACCTCGAAGCCCAGGGGCGGGCGGTGGCCAGCATCCGCAACCCGACCCTGTACAAGCGCCTGCGCGACCAGGCCCTGGATGAACTGATCGACAAGGAGCTGTTGTGGCAGGAAGCCCAGCGCCAGGGTATCGCCATCAGTGACGCGCAGGTGGCTGCCCATGTCGGCGAAGTGGAGGCTGCGTTCGGCAGCCCGACAGTGTTCGAGCGGCGGCTGGCAGAGGCGGGTTTCGATAGGGCAGAGTACGCTCAATACATGCGTCACGAGATGGCAGCGCAGCAGCTGTATGCCCAGCTAAGCGCGGTCGACGCGCCCAGCCAGGCACAAGTACAGGCCTTCTACGAGGCCAATCGGCAAACCCTGCAAGGAGCGCAGAACCAAAGTGATAATCCTTCTGTCATACGGGAACAGGGCCTGCGCTTGGCCAGGGCCACGCTTACCGGCCAATTGCAGGCGCAGGCTCGGCAAACCGTGCGCCAACGTTTGCGCGAATCCGCTAAAGTGGAAATCGCCGACTGAGGCCCTCGACGGTGTTCCCCCAAAGCTGGGGGATAACGACTTGGCAAAGTGCCATCAGGTTCCCCGGATGTGGGGAACTGGGCGAGCCTGGCTGCGCGCAGCAGACTGGGCGCCCTCGGGCAGCCTTGCCAGATCAACGACTTACAGCGGTGCAGCATGACTATTCACGCCTGGCACGAAGCCTGCTCAAGCCTTATCGAGGCCGCACTTCGCAGACCGGGTAACCGGGCAGTATTGGGGAGTCGACCTTGGTGAACAGAGTATTGGTAGTCGATGACGAACAGACCCTTGCGCAGAACCTGCAAGCGTATCTGCAGGCGCAAGGCCTGGATGTTCATGTTGCCCACGACGGTGCCAGTGGTATCGAGCAGGCTGAAAGCCTGGCACCGCAAGTGATCGTGCTGGATTACCGCTTGCCCGACATGGAGGGGTTTCAGGTTCTGGAGACCGTGCGCAAGAACAGGCAGTGCCATTTCGTGCTGATCACCGCTCACCCGACCGCCGAGGTCCGTGAGCGCGCCGCCGAACTTGGTGTGACCCATGTCCTGTTCAAGCCGTTCCCGTTGGCGGAACTGGCCCGCGCGATCTTCGACCTGATGGGCATCGAGCGCCGGCGCAGGGCCACGGACAACCCGGCAGAAGGGTTCGTCGAACGACGCCAGACCAGGAACGAATCGTTCCCCCTGCAGTTGTACGATGGTAGCTGGGTACTGGCCGACCGCCGCCGCAATGGCGCAAAGCCCCCAGGTGCTGACGACGAACAACTGCTCACAGGGGAATAGCGGCGCCCGCTACCCTGGCTGAGCCAGCCTGCGACGCGCCCCCTGAGCGGAGTCGCAGGCCATGTCCGAAGCAGTCGATACAGCCGCCACACCCCTGCAGCCAGCACAGCCACTGTGCGCCTATCCGCGTGACCTGCTGGCCCAGGCCCGTCTGCAAGCCGGTGACGAACGCCTGCTCAACTGCCTGGAACGCCTGGCCAACGACAGCCCAGACACCTTCACCCATCGCCTGGGCATCACCCTGCATTACCCGGTGCTGCACAGCCAGGCCCTGCTGGCCAGCAGCCCACGCTTCGACAAGGTCAGCCTGGCCCAGAGCCTGAAACGCGAATTCGTGCTGATCGAGCGCGAAGGCGAACTGCTGGGCGTGTTCGCCGACCCCTTCGACTCTTCCCGCCTGGCCTGGATCGACGATGTGCTGCAAGGCGCGCCACTGTACCTGGCCCACGCCGCCGAGCTGGCGACGTTTCTGGCCCGCCACGAAGAAAGCTTCCATGCCGTCGATGCCCTTGACCACGACAGCGAAGCCAGCAGCGAAAGCGACCCGCTGCAACGCCTGTCGCTGACCAGCATCAGCGAAGACCAGAGCCGGGTAGTGAAGCTGGTCAACTCGACCCTCTATGACGCCCTCAAGCTGCACGCCAGCGACATCCACCTGGGCATGACCGGCCAGGGCCTGACCATCAAGTACCGCATCGACGGTGTGCTCAACGGTGCCGGCAAGGCCAGCGGCAGCGCTTTCGCCGACCAGGTGATCTCGCGCATCAAGGTCATGGCCGAGCTCGACATCGGTGAGAAGCGCGTGCCCCAGGACGGCCGGTTCAAGGTTGCCGTGGGCGAACGGCAGATCGACTTCCGCGTCTCGATCATGCCCAGCATTTTTGGTGAAGACGCCGTGCTGCGGGTGCTCGACAAACAGGACCTGTCCGACAAGGTCAGTGGTGTGCAGCTGCAGGCCCTGGGTTTTGCCGACGACACCCTGCGCGCCCTGCGCCGGCTGGCCGCCGAGCCCTACGGCATGATCCTGGTCACCGGCCCCACCGGCAGCGGCAAGACCACCACCCTGTACGCCATGATCAGCGAGATCAACCATGGCGTGGACAAGATCATCACCATCGAAGACCCGGTCGAATATCAACTGCCCGGTGTATTGCAGATCCCGGTCAACGAAAAGAAGGGCCTGACCTTTGCCCGCGGCCTGCGTTCGATTCTGCGCCACGACCCGGACAAGATCCTGGTTGGCGAGATCCGCGACCCCGACACCGCTCAGATTGCCGTGCAGTCGTCCCTGACCGGGCACCTGGTGTTCACCACCATTCACGCCAACAACGTCTTCGATGTGATCGGCCGCTTCAGCCAGATGCAGGTCGACCCCTACAGCTTCGTCTCGGCGCTCAACGCCATCCTGGCCCAGCGCCTGATTCGCCTGGCCTGCCCGCACTGCGCCACAGCCTGCGAGGCGGACGATGAAACCCTGCAGGCCTCAGGCCTGACCCGCGCCGCCGTGGCCGGCTGGACGTTTGTCCGCGCCCAGGGTTGCGGGCAGTGCCGCGGCAGTGGCTATCGCGGCCGCAGTGCCATTGCCGAGCTGCTGCACCTGGACGACGACCTGCGGCAGATGATCGTCGAACGCCGCCCCCTGTCGCAGATCAAGACACTTGCCTGCCAGCGCGGCCTGCGCTTGCTGCGCGCCTCGGCCCTGGACCTGGTCCGTGAAGGCCGCACCACCCTTGAGGAGATCAACCGTGTCACATTTATCGCGTGATCGTGGTGCTCATAGATACTGTGCCGTGCTCGGCGCCGAGGGTGTAGGCCTGGGCCGCTGGCACGCCAACCAACAGCAGTGGCTGGGCAGCCGCGCGTTCAGCTGCGAGGCGGCCCAACCGGCCTGGGAGGCCGCCGTCGAGGCGCTGGCCGCGCTGCTTGCCGAGCACGCCGTGCGCGGTGCCCAGTTGCGGGTATTGCTGTCGGCCCGCTACAGCCGCTTCTGCCTGGTGCCCTGGAGCGATGCCATCGGCCACCCGCGCGAACTCGATGCCTATGCGCGGGCCTGTTTTGAAAACCTCTATGGGCAGTCGCTGGGCGACTGGCGCATCGTCCTCTCGCCAGAGCCGGCAGGCGCCGCACGCATTGCCACGGCGCTGCCGGAGGCCTTGCTACAACGGCTGCAGGCACTGGGGCGAGAAAGCCGGCTGCAGCTGCGTTCGGTGCAGCCGTACCTGATGGCCGCCTACAACCGTTGCTCGGCGCAGCTGGGGCAGGGTGACTTCCTGTTCGTCCTCGCCGAGCCACGCCGCAGCGTGCTGCTACTGGCCGCCGGGGGGGCCTGGCAGCAGGTGCTGGCGCAAGGCTGTGCCGACAACGACCAGGCCTTGCAGGCGCTGATCGAACGCACCTGCGAGTTGTACGGGGAGCATCTGCCACGGGTGTACCTGCATGCGCCCGGCCGGGGCGACGTGCCGCAATTGGCGGCGGTGCAGCTGTGCCAACCGGCCAGCGAAGCCGACCCGTTGTGCGCCATGTGGCGGGCGGTAGCCTGACATGCGCCGCCTCGACCTGGAATTCCAGCCCCGGCGCAGCGGCGCCTTGGCCTGGTCGCTACTGGCCCTGGGTTGCGCCGTGGTGGCCGCCCTGGTGGTGCTGCAACAACGCTTGCAGGTCGAGCAGGTCGATCTGGAAGGCCGCCTGCACAGCCTGGAACTGCAACTGGGCCGGCGCCCGGCCACCGCCGCCCCGCAAAGCAGCGCTGCCAGCCGCGAACAGGCCGAGCGCCTGGCGCAGATGCGCAGTGTCTCGCAGCAGCTGCAACGGCCTTGGCAGCAGCTGTTCGCCATGCTCGAAGCGCAGCCGCAGGACGATGTCGCGCTGCTTGGCCTGACCCCGGATGCACGCAAGGGCCAGGTACGCATCGCCGCCGAGGCGCGCAACCTGGAGGCGATGCTGCAGTACCACCAGCGCCTGGAGGCCAGCGCCGAGCTCAGCGATGTTTCCTTGCTCAACCACGAGGTGATGGTGGGCCAGCCGGAGCACCCGGTGCGTTTCACCCTTACCGCTACCTGGGAGACCGGCCATGCGCGCCCCTGACCCGCTGAGCAGCCTGATCATGCAGGAACGCCTGCGCCGCATCGGCCCGGTGGGCCTTGCCGCTGTCGCCGTTGGCCTGCTGGCCGTCGGCGTGGCATTGGCCGCTGTGTTGCCGCACTGGCAAACCGTGCGCGAACTGCGCGCCAGCGAGGCGGACGCCAGCGTGCAAGTGGGGCGGGTGCAGCGGGGCGAGCTGAAGATCGCGGTCAAACCCGAGCAGCAGGCCCTCGACACGCTGCGCCAGCAACTGCCTGGGCAGCCGCAGGCCAGCGAGCTGATCGAGCGCCTGTATCACCTGGCCAGTGCCGAGCACATCAGCCTGGCACGCGGCGAATATGCCTTGGGCATCGACCCGAAAACCCAGTTGGCGCGCTACCAGATCGTGCTGCCGGTGCGCGGCAGCTATCCGCAGATCCGCGGCTTCCTCAAGGGCCTGCTGGGCCAGCTGCCAACCTTGGTGCTGGAAGACCTCGAGCTGCAACGCAAACGCATCGGCGACAGCGAGCTCAACGCCCGCCTGCGCATGACCCTCTACTTGTCGAGGTCGTGATGAAGACTCAACGTGCGGTGATCTGGGCCGGGTTTCTAGGGCTTTCTGCCGCGTTGGCATGGGCGCCGGAGCATTGGTTCGGCCAAGCGGACAGTGTGGGGCTGTTCGCGGGCAAGCCCGCTGCTACAGGTTCTGTGAGCACCCCTGACCGTGTGGAAGCGGACACATCGGGGCGCGGAGCTGCCGCGAAGAGGCCGGAACGGGCCTCTACCGATCTGTTCCCGAGCCAGCGCTGGAGCAAACCGCAAACCCTGGCCACCGTCACCGAACAACCGGTCATCGCCGCGCCTGTGGTGGTTGCCGCACCCACCGCCCCGGCGCTGCCCTTCCAGTTCGTCGGCCGCCTGGGCGATCGCGACGACCTGCAGGTGTTTCTACAGAGCGGCGAAAAACTCTACGTCGTGCGCCAGGGCGACGTCATCGAAGACACCTACCGCCTCGATCGGGTCTCGGCCAATGAGCTGGACCTTGTCTACCTGCCTTTGCACCAGTCGCAGACCTTGTCTGTCGGGAGCGCACCATGAAGTCGTCAAAGCTGTGCAAGCCTGCTCCGTTCCTGCTCCTGGCGCTGTGCGTGGCCATCGCAGGCTGCGGCTCCAGTGCGGTACGTGAAGACAGCGCAGAACTGATGAAGGAGGGGCAGTACGAAGCCGGAATCGCGCGCCTGGAAGAGGCCCTGCGTGAAGACCCGCGCGACACCGAGCTGAACATCGCCCTGGCCCATGGCCGCCAGGCGGCGGTCGAGGCGCTGCTGAGCCAGGCCGACAGCGACCGCATCCGCCACGATTTCGCCGGTGCGCGCATGGGCTATGGCCGGGTGCTGAGCATCGAACCGAACAACCGCCGCGCCCAGGAAGGCATCCGCCAGCTGGAGCTGATCCGCACCCTCGACGAACGTGTCGCCCTTGGCCAGGCGGCCCTGCGCCAGGGCGACCTGTTCGGCGCCGAGCGCTACATGCGCGAAGTGCTGCGCCTGGACCCGCAGAACCAGAAGGGCATGACCCTGCGCAGTGACATCGAGAACGTCCAGGCGCGCACCGCGCAGCCGTTCCCGCAGCTGCGCAGCAAGCTGGAGCGCCCGGTGACCCTGGAGTTTCGCGACGCCAACCTGAAGACCATCTTCGAAGTGCTGTCCCAGGTCGCCGGCATCAACTTCATCTTCGACAAGGACCTGCGCCCGGACATGAAGGCCACCATCTTCGTTCGCGACGTGCGCATCGAGGACGCCGTGGCCCTGCTGCTGGAGCAGAACCAGCTGCGCCAGAAGATCGTCAACGACAACACCCTGATGATCTACCCCGACTCGCCGCAAAAGACCAAGGACTATCAGGAACTGGTCATGCGCACGTTCTACCTGACCAGCATCGACGCCAACACGGCGCTGAACATGGTCAAGACCATGCTCAAGACCCGTGACGTGTTCGTCGACGAGCGCCTCAACACCCTGACCATGCGCGACAGCCCCGATGCCGTGCGCATGGCCGAGAAGCTGCTGCAGTCCCAGGACCAGTCCAACCCCGAGGTGGTGCTGGAAGTGGAGGTGATGGAGGTGGCCACCTCGCGCATCCTCGACCTCGGCCTGCAATGGCCCAACACCTTCGGCGTGCTGACCTCCGACGGCAAGTCGGTCAGCGTGCTCGACCAACTGCGCGGTATCGACTCCAGCCGCATCAGCATCTCGCCGGCGCCGCAGGCCAAGATCAATGCCCAGGACAAAGACATCAACACCCTGGCAAGCCCGGTGATTCGCGTCAGCAACCGCGAGCAGGCGCGTATCCACATCGGCCAGCGGGTACCGATCATCAGCGCCACCTCGGTGCCTTCGACCCAGGGCCCGGTGATTACCGAGAGTGTCACCTACCTGGATGTGGGCTTGAAGCTAGAAGTACAGCCGACCGTGCACCTGAACAACGAAGTGGCGATCAAGATCGCACTCGAAGTGAGCAACGCCACCCCGCTGGAAGCCACTCGCCAGGGCACCATCCCGGTCCAGGTCGATACCCGCAACGCCCAGACCAGCCTGCGCCTGCACGACGGCGAAACCCAGGTGCTGGCCGGGCTGGTGCGCAACGACCACAACGCCAGCGGCAACAAGATCCCGGGCCTTGGCGACATTCCCGGCCTGGGCCGTTTGTTCGGCAGCAACAAGGACGACATGAGCAAGTCTGAACTGGTGCTGGCGATCACCCCGCGCATCGTGCGCAACCTGCCGTACCAGAGCCCGTCTGACATGGAGTTCGCCACCGGCACCGAGTCGAGCCTGCAGGTGCGGCAAATGGCGCCACTGCCACCGATGGAGGTGCCGGGCACTGCGCCGTCCAGTGACAAGCCGGTGGTCGAAAGCCAGATGGCCGTAGTGCCCGCCAACGGGAGCCCACGGCCATGAAACGCCGCATGCAAGGCTTCAGCCTGATCGAGGTGGTGCTGACCCTGGCACTGCTCGGGCTGCTTGCCAGCATGGCCGCGCCGCTGACCGAAACCGTGGTGCGCCGCGGCAAGGAGCAACAGATGCGCGAGGCGCTGTACCAGATCCGCGATGCCATCGACGCCTACAAGCGTGCCTTCGACGCCGGTTACATCGAAAAGCGCCTGGATGCCAGCGGTTACCCGCCAAACCTGCAGGTGCTGGTCGAAGGCGTGCGCGATGTGCGCAGTGCCAAAGGGGCCAAGTTCTACTTCCTGCGGCGCATCCCCCACGACCCGCTGCTGGCGGCCAAGGATGACGACGAGGGAGCCTGGGGCCTGCGTGCCTACGACAGCAGCCCCGACAGCCCGCGTGAAGGCGAAGACGTGTTCGACGTGTATTCCAAGGCCCGTGGCAAAGGCCTCAACAACATCCCCTACGGGCAATGGTGACGGCCATGAAACGCAGCCAAGGCTTCACCCTGATCGAACTGCTGGTGGTGATGGCGATCATCGCCACGCTGATGACCATCGCCATGCCGCGTTACTTCAACAGCCTGGAGAGCTCCCGCGAGGCCACGCTGCGCCAGAGCCTGGCGGTGCTGCGCGAGTCGCTGGACCACTTCTACGGCGACACCGGGCACTACCCCGATTCGCTGGAGCAACTGGTGGAGCTGCGCTACCTGCGCAACACCCCGGTCGACCCGATCACCGAACGCAGCGATGCCTGGCAACTGCTGCCGCCGCCAGAAGGCGTGGCCGGCGGTGTGGCCGATATCAAGAGCGGTGCTACAGGGAGGGCGCGTGATGGCAGCCTCTATGCCGAATGGTAAGGCCTGTGCCGGCTTCACCTACCTGGGTGTGCTGCTGTTGATTGCGGTCAGCAGCGTGGCCTTGGCCGCCACCGGGACAGTCTGGTCGAGCGTCGCCCAGCGCGATCACGAGCGCCAGTTGCTGTGGGTGGGCAGCCAGTATGCCCAGGCCCTGCGCAGCTACTACCGCGCCTCGCCGGGCTTGGCCCAGTACCCGCAGGAGCTGGCCGACCTGTTGCAGGACAACCGTTTCCCGGAGGCCAAGCGGCACATCCGCAGGCTCTACCCGGACCCGATCACCAACAGCGACGACTGGGGCCTGCTGCGCTCGATCGATGGCCGCATCACCGGCGTACACAGCCGCTCGGATGCCACGCCGTTCAAGCACAGTGGTTTTGCCGCCGAGTGGTCGGGCTTCGAAGGGCTGGAACACTACAGCGACTGGCAGTTTGTCGCCGAGCAGGCGTTCGCCGACAGCCCCAACGGTGCCCAGCCCCAGGCCGGCGCGGGAGACACGCCATGAAACGCCTGGCTGCGCTGTGCCTGAGCCTGCTGCTGGCGGCATCGCCCTGCAGCCTGCTGAAGGCGGCTGAGGAGGACGAGATGATGGGCTTCATCGTCGACAACACCATCTCGCACATCGGCCACGACTTTTACTACTACTTCGCCGACCGCCTGCGTGCCACCAGCCGCCTGGATTTCAACCTGGTGGTGCGCGAACGCCCGGATGCCCGCTGGGGCAGCCTGGTTACCGTGGAGTTCGAGCGCGAAGTGATGTACCGGCGCTTCCTGCCACCCAACACCACGGAACTCAAAGACGAGGCTGTCGCGGCCGCCGACCTGGTCAAGCAGCAGATCATTCAACGCAAGCTGCAACGCTTGCTGCAGGACACCACCGATCTGGAGAGGGACGAGCTATGAAAACCCGCATTCCCCATTGCATCGCCGCCTGCCTGTTGGCCAGCGCCTGTGCTGCCCAGGCCACGGAGCTGGTGTACACCCCGGTCAACCCGGCCTTCGGTGGCAACCCGCTCAACGGCACCTGGCTGCTGAACAACGCCCAGGCGCAGAACGACTACGACGACCCCGACCTCAAGGACCGTGCCTCTGCCTTTTCGGGCACCACGGCCCTGGAGCGCTTCAGCAATCAGCTGGAGTCGCGAATGCTCTCGCAGTTGCTGGACAACATCAGTAATGGCAGCACGGGCAGCATGGCTACCGATGCCTTCCTGATCGATGTGATCGACGACTCGGGTGCCTTGAGCATCAAAGTCACCGACCGCGTCACCGGAGAAATCTCGATCATTGAGGTCAGCGGCCTGAACCCCTGAGAGGGAAGGGCTTTGAGTTGGGGAGAGAACACCATGAAACGTCTGTTGAGCACATTGCTGATCCTCGCCGCCCTGCACAGCCTGCAAGGCTGCAGCCTGCGCGACCCCATGTCGGCCGAACAGGACTCGGAAACCCCGACCCTGACCCCTCGGGCCTCGACCTACTACGACCTGATCAACATGCCACGCCCCAAAGGCCGGCTGATGGCGGTGGTGTATGGCTTCCGTGACCAGACTGGGCAGTACAAGCCGACCCCGGCCAGTTCGTTCTCGACCAGCGTCACCCAGGGCGCGGCCAGCATGTTGATGGATGCCCTGAGTGCCAGTGGCTGGTTCGTGGTGCTGGAGCGTGAAGGCCTGCAGAACCTGCTGACCGAGCGCAAGATCATCCGCGCCTCGCAGAAGAAGCCGGATGTGGCGGAGAACATCATGGGTGAGCTGCCACCGCTGCAGGCGGCCAACCTGATGCTTGAAGGCGGCATCATCGCCTACGACACCAACGTGCGCAGTGGCGGGGAAGGGGCGCGTTACCTGGGCATCGACATCTCCCGCGAATACCGGGTCGACCAGGTGACCGTGAACCTGCGCGCGGTGGACGTACGCACCGGGCAGGTGCTGGCCAACGTGATGACCAGCAAGACCATCTATTCGGTGGGGCGCAGTGCGGGGGTGTTCAAGTTCATCGAGTTCAAGAAGTTGCTGGAGGCCGAGGTGGGCTACACCACCAACGAACCGGCGCAGCTGTGCGTGCTGTCGGCGATCGAGTCAGCGGTAGGGCACTTGCTGGCGCAGGGGATCGAGCGGCGGTTGTGGCAGGTGCAGGGGGATGCCGACAAGGGGGCGGTGGAGAAGTACCTGAGTCAGTCTCAGTCTCAGTTGCAGTGACCGGGGCCGTGATTCTGATTTTTGCTTCGTCGGTGGATTTTCAGCGCTTTGGATATCGAACGCTGAAGCTCCCCTGCAATGCCCCTGAAGGCCCAAACGCAAGGCGGGCCTCATCAGGAAAAACAGCAAGCAGGTGCTCGCTCAGAAGGTGTATTCCAGCGAGCCAAGGATCGCACTCTGCAGGCGTCGCTCGACAATCGGGCTGTCAGCCGCCTCCTTGGACAAATACTGCACGTCCAGCAGCGTCGAGAATGTGGTGTGCTCGCTGATTGGCATGGCCCACGCCAGGTACAGCCCGGTACTGACCAATCCGCCCTTGGCGTCATAGGCCTGGAAGCGGCTCTGCAATGCTTGGCCGGCGGTGACGCCATACCAGGTCTGCATATAGTTCTTGTCGCCAAACAGACTGGTCAGGCCAAGGTCGAGCGAGCCATATGGGCCTTCATACACGTTGGTACCTACGCTCAGTTCCAGGGAGGTGAACGCCTTGCCAGCGTCGTTGTGATCGTCTTCCTCCAATGCGTGTTCCAACGTCGCGCCGAGGACAACGGGGCCTACGTCATAGCTGCCGCTGATGCCGAACTGAGCCCGGGACTTGATATCGCCCATGCCTTTAAGCCTGTTCGAACCCGCATGACTGCTGCTTTTCTTGTCTTTACGTTCTTCGCTACGGCCGACATAGGCGCTAAAACTCGCCTTCTCCCACTCATGTCGCCAGCCCAGGCCTTGATCGGTGTTGAGGAATATCCCCCACGGGCTGACGATTTCGCCTCCCAGTAGCGGGGTGGTAAGCCGTTCTTTACTGCCGCTGTAGCGTGGCATGTCCGCTACGCCGATGCTCAGGCTGTATTCCCAGTCGTCTGCCGATACGGCGTTGGCGTTGCCGAACAGGCACAGGGATGCCAGAGAAACACAGAGTTTAGTTGAACGCATTACAGGGATGTCCGTAGGGGTGACGTTAATGTCGTCGGGGCTGTGAAGTGCTCGAATAAAAGTTCGAGGCGCCATTTTTAATGCAGTTTTGCATTATTTTGATGGGCTATCTTGATAAGCATCATTCAATAATATTGGGTGTTCATGAGTGCTCTTGTTCGCCGCGCGCGGTAGGGGCTGAAGCAGCGTCAGGCTAGAGTTTAAGGTGTTGGCTTGTCAATGCGGGGGTGGGGTTTGTGAATGTATAAAGTCGGGGTTGTTAGTATCTGGGCGAGACTTGCAGAGGCCTTGGTGTCTCTGGCGTGGGGAGCGTGTTAGTCCAACGGATGCTATGGGTTTGATGTATGTTGGGTTTACTGTTTTTTACAACTGTTCACACGAATTCGCGCGAGGTGATACTTAATTACGCTTTTCTTGTGGGAACGGGGAATGTATGCCTTGGGTTTTGTTGCGCCTATGAGATCGAGCGCCGCCCGCGCGGCGCATCGCGACGCAAGGCCGCTCCTACATTTGTTTCGGGCCAGTTATGCCTGTGACATAAGCGCGCGACCGCCTTGTTTGTTCGACGCAACATTGAGGCGGGCACCAAGGGGCCGCGCGCAAATGCCTCAGAAATAATTGGCCCGAAACAAATGTAGGAGCGGCCTTGCGTCGCGATGCGCCGCGCGGGCGGCGCTCGATCTCGAGAGCGCTGAAGATCTCCCGCCATCCCCCTGAAGGCCCCAACGAAATCCTCAACCCAATCCCCCGCCATCCCCCCATACCCACCCCCCCAGCCTCCCGACAGCAGCCTGATGACGCCAGCCCATTTCTCCCGCACACTGCGGAAAAATTCCCAAGCCCGTTCCCCTCTACCGTGCGGGGCGCAGCCGGAGTAGAAAATGGCGCGACAACAAATAACAAACGCCCAAGACCCACTACACGAATCCCGCCAGGCCCGGCTCAAGCTGGCCAGCGAAGGCGAGCTGCCACTGGGCATGCTGCGCGACGAAATCGACGCCTCCTGGCGCCGCAGCCTCGGCCATGGCCTGGACTGCCTGCAAGGCGAACAGGTTGGCCTGGGCCTTGAACAAGGCCACGACCTGCGCATGCTGCTGGAGCGCAACCGCCTGCTGGTCGATGCCGTCACCCCCGAACTGGACTACCTGGTCTCGCGCCAGGGCAAAGCGGGCATCATCATCCTCGGCGATGCCCAGGCCAATGTGCTGGCCATCGAAGGCCAGACCCACGTGCTCACCCGCGAAGGCCTGCGCGACCTGCACCCCGGCAGTTGCTGGAGCGAGTCCTTGCGCGGCACCAACGCCATCGGCACGGCCGTGGTGGAAGGGCGGCCGACCCTGATCAACTGTGGCGAACACTACCTCGACCGCCTCAGCCCGTTTTCCTGTACTTCGGTACCGCTGCGCGACCCGCGTGGCGAGGTAATCGGTGTGCTCGACATCACCCGCGAAGGGGTGATGGCACAACCCCAGGACAGCCTGTCTACGCTGATGCTGGCTGCCGGCAATATCGAAAGCCGGCTGTTCGGCTTGTGCCACCCAGAGCAACTGGTACTGGCCTTCCACAGCCGTGCGCAGTACCTCAACAGTGCCTGGCACGGCCTCTTGGCGCTGAGCATGGACGGCGAAGTATTGGCAGCCAACGACAGTGCCTGCCAACTGCTGCAGGTGCCGCGCCAGCAACTGCTCGGCCGGCGTAGCAGCGAGCTGCTGGGTGAACGTTCACCCGCCTTCATCGCCCGGCTGTGGCAGGGCGCTGTAAGCAGTGTGCAGACGGCCAAGGGCGAATTCTTCTTCCGTGCTTTGCAACTGCCGCGCCATGGCCAACTGAGCGGCAGTGTGGCGGTGAGCAAACCGGTGCCGGCCACCCAGTCGCCTGCGCTGGAGGCTCTGGCCGGCGGCGACCCGCGTCTGGCGCGCAACCTGCGCATGGCCCGGCAAGGGCTGGGCAATGGCCTGCCGGTGCTGCTGCTGGGCGAGACCGGCACCGGCAAGGAAGTCGTCGCCCGCGCGCTGCATCAGGCCAGCCCACGGGCTGAAAAGCCATTTGTAGCGGTCAACTGCGCGGCCATTCCCGAAGGGCTGATCGAGTCTGAACTGTTCGGTTACCGCGAAGGGGCATTCACAGGTTCGCGCCGTGGCGGGATGGTCGGACGGCTGATGCAAGCCCATGGCGGCACGCTGTTCCTCGACGAGATCGGCGACATGCCGCTGGCCCTGCAGGCCAGGTTGTTGCGGGTCTTGCAGGAGCGCCGGGTGGCGCCGTTGGGCGCAGGCGACGAGCAGGACATCGATGTGGCACTGATCTGCGCCACCCACCGCGACCTCAAGCGGCTGGTGCTCGAACAGCATTTTCGCGAAGACCTCTACTACCGGGTCAACGGTGTATCGCTGCGCTTGCCGGCCCTGCGCGAGCGTGATGACCTGGGCGGGATCATCCAGGGCCTGCTGGACAAGTCCGGCGCCAAAGGGGTGACCCTCGACCCGGCACTTGCCGCCTTGCTCGAAGGCTTCGACTGGCCGGGCAACATTCGCCAATTGGAGATGGTCGTGCG
The DNA here is from genome assembly GCF_051123555.1 of Pseudomonas sp. NFX1. NCBI lineage: Bacteria > Pseudomonadati > Pseudomonadota > Gammaproteobacteria > Pseudomonadales > Pseudomonadaceae > Pseudomonas > Pseudomonas sp. NFX1. The sequence goes on from NZ_CP169366.1 coordinate 1,308,619, forward strand.
CACCGCGCTGGCCATGCGAGAGGACGGCGAGCAGGTGCTGACCCTTGATCACCTCACCGATTGCCTGCTGGATGAACTGGCCACGGGCACAACGCCGTCCGGCAGCCTCAAGGACAACGAACTGGACCTGATCCGCACTGCCCTGGGCCGCCACCAGGGCAATGTCTCGGCCGCCGCCGAGGCCCTGGGTATCAGCCGCGCGACGCTGTACCGCAAGCTCAAGCAGCTGCGTAGCTGACATGGGCGGCCTGTTCGCAAGGCTGGTAGAGACCAGCGACCCTGTACTCATGCGCCAGGCTCTGGCCTGGCTGTATGGTTTCGTGCGCCCCCATCGGCGCGCCATCGGCGTGTTGCTGGGCCTGTCCCTGGGCGCCTCGCTGCTGGCCCTGGCGCAACCCTGGCTGGTCAAGACGCTGATCGACGAGGGCCTGCTGGCCAAGGACTACCAGACCCTGTGGCACATGGCAGCGGTCATGATCGTCGCCGGCCTGCTCGGCACCGTGCTGGCCGGGGTCAACCGCTACCTGCACACGCGGCTTTCCGGGCGCATCCTGTTTGCCCTGCGTGATGACCTTTACCGGCACCTGCAACAGTTATCGCCGACCTTTTACGGACGGCGGCGCATCGGCGACATTCTCTCGCGGCTGGACGGCGATGTTGCTGAAATCCAACGCTTTGCCGTGGACTCGCTGTTTTCGGCGGTGTCTGCCGTGATCGGGCTGATCGGCGCGGTGGCCTTGATGCTCATGTTGTCCTGGCAGTTGTCGCTGTTACTGGCGCTGCTGATCCCGATCGAGGTGCTATGGCTGCGCTGGATGCGGCGCAAGGTCGAGCGCGAGGTGCGTAGTCTGCGCGAGCGTTCGGCGGATGTGTCGTCGTTTCTGGTCGAGACGCTGCCCGCCATGAAGTTCATCCAGGCGGCCGGCCAGCAGGGGCGGGAAGCCGGGCGCCTCGACCAGTTGGGCCAGGGCTACATGAGCCAGTTGCTCAAGGTCCAGGTGACCGAGTTCTTTACCCAGGCGATACCCGGCACGTTGACCTCCTGGTGCCGTGCCTGCGCCTTTCTGGTGGGCGGCTGGTGGGTGATCCAGGGCACCTGGCAACTGGGCGCGCTGATCGCATTTTCCACCTACATGGGCATGGCGGTGGGGCCGGTGCAAAGCCTGTTGGGCTTGTATGTGGCGGTGCAGCGCATGGCCGTGAGCCTGGGGCGGGTGATGGAGCTCAAGCAGGAAGCCGTGGCCGTGCGCCCGGCGGATACGCCACGGCCGATACCCGACGGGCCAGGCGAGTTGCGCCTGGAAGCCTTGCACTTTGCCCATGACGGGCGCCAGGGCGCGGTGCTGAACAACCTGAATGTGTGCGTGCCGGGTGGCCTGAAGGTTGCCATCAGCGGCGCTTCGGGGGTTGGCAAGTCGACCCTGATCGACCTGCTGCAACGCTTCTACGACCCCGATGCCGGGCGCATCCTGCTGGACGGTACCGACCTGCGCGAGCTGGACCTGGCGGCGCTGCGTCGGCGCATCGCCGTGGTCAGCCAGGACATCGTGCTGTTCCGTGGCACCTTGGCGCAGAACCTCGCCTACGGGGTGCCCCAGGCCAGCCGCGCGGAGCTTGAACGGGTAGTGCGCCTGGCACGCCTGGACAGCCTGGTCGAAAGCCTGCCGTTGGGGCTGGACGGCTTGCTGGGCGAGCGCGGCCAGCAGTTGTCCGGCGGCCAGAAACAACGTATCGCCATTGCCCGCGCGGTGTTGCAGGCTCCGGCGATCCTGGTGCTGGACGAGGCCACCTCGGCGGTGGACGAAGCGACTGAGCGGGAAGTGATCGCGGCCATCGACCAGTTGTTCGCTGGGCGCACCCGCATCCTGATCAGCCACCGTGCCTCGACCCTGGCCGATGCCGACCTGCACTTGCAGTTGCGTGACGGGCAGTTGCAGGTCTTGCCCCAGGAGGCCATCAGGCATGGGCACTGAGCTGCGGGTCGGGGTTATCGACAGTGGCTGCTCGTCGGCCCAGGCCGTGCAAGTGGTGGGCGCGCGGCGGTTCTGGCTGGAGCAAGGCCAGCTGCGCGAAGGTGAAACGCTGCCTGACCAGCTGGGGCACGGCAGCGCTGTCGTCGCGGGCTTGCTGCGTGAATCAGGCCCCGTACCGCTGCTGGTGGCTCAGGTGTTCAACGCGCAGGCGAGCACCAGTGCGTTGCAGGTGGCGGCTGCGGTGTTATGGCTGGTGGAAGAGGGCGCGACACTGATCAACCTCAGCCTTGGCCTGCATCAGGACCGGCCGGTGCTGCATCAGGCCTGTGCCGAGGCCCAGGCCGCCGGCGTGCTGCTGTGCGCCTCCAGCCCGGCACAGGGCGGCGCGGTCTACCCGGCGAGCTACCCAGGCGTGATCCGCATGACCGGCGATGCCCGCTGTGCAGCGGGGCAGTGGTCGTGGCTCGGCAGCACCCAGGCCGACTTCGGTGGCGCTGTGGGCGCAGGCGGCCTGGCCGGTGCAAGCCTGGGCTGTGCGGCCTTGACCGGTCGGGTGGCGGCGTTGCTGCGGGAACGGCCGGGCCTGCAACGCCAGCAGGTGTTCGACTGGTTGCGCGCCCATGCCGCGTTCAATGGCCCTGAGCGGCGAGGTGCCGAAGATGTCTGAGCCACGCATCCTGGTGCTGGGCGCCGGCCCTGCAGGGGCGGCCACGGCCATCGGTTTGCGGCGCCTGGGCTACCCGGTCACGGTGGTCTCTGAATGGCGCCGCTTTGCTGCGGTCGAAGGCGTTTCACAACGGGTACTGGAAGGTTTGCGCCACGCAGGCCTTGGCGGCGCGCTGAGGCAGGCAGCGATGCCGGCAAGCCGGCAGGTGCGCTGGAACGGCCAGCACCTGCAGATGAACCAGGAGTTTCTGCTCGACAGGCAACGCTTTGACCGGGCACTGCGTGACGATTTGCTCAGTGCCGGCGTGACCGTGGTCGAGGGCCGGGTGCGTGAGGTGTCGCAACAAGACGGGCACCGTGTGCGCCTTGACGATGGCCAGGTACTGGCGGCGCAGTTTCTGGTCGAAGCCCGCGGCCGCCAGGCACCGCTAGCCGCCGACCGCCTGCGAGGGCCGGAGACGGTCAGCCTCCTCAACACCTGGCAAGGTCGCCCAAGCGTGCCGGCATCGGCGGTGGAAAGCCTGGAGGACGGCTGGGCGTGGATGGCCCGCCTGGAAGATGGCCGCTGCTACTGGCAGGTCACCCTGGACGCCGAAGGGCTGCCGGGCAAGGCCGCTCTGGCCGAGTATTGCGCCAACCGCCGACGGCACAGCGCGCTGGTGGCCGAGCTGTTCGATGAGCAGGCGCTGGCACCGGCGCAGGTACATGCGCGCAGCAGCACGGCGATCCTGGCGGGCGACTGTGCCGCAGAGAGCTGGCTGCGGGTGGGTGATGCGGCGATGGCGGTAGACCCCTTGTCGGGCAACGGCATTTTCCAGTCGCTGTCCTCGGCGCTGCAGGCGCCTGTGGTCATCAACACCCTGTTGCGCCGGCCCGAGCGGGCGGCGTTGGCGCTGCAGTTTCATCGGCAGCGGGTCGAGCAACTGTTCCTGCGCTTTGCCCGCATCGGTCGGGATTTCTATGCCCAGGAGCAAGGCCGGGCCGGGCAACCGTTCTGGGACGGTCGCCAGGGGTGGCCGGATGCACAACCGCTGCACACGGCCGCGGACTGGCAGGCGGTACGGGTGGCGCGGCGACCGGTACTACGTGACGGGCTGGTGGACGAAGCCGAGGTGGTGGTGACGGCGGACCAGCCGCTTGGGGTCTGGCATTTGCAGGGCGTGGAACTGGCGCCGCTGGTACGCAGGTTGCAGGCTGGCCAGGCGCTAAATGCTGTGCTTGCGGGGCAGCCGCAGGAGCAGCAGATGTGGGTGCGGCGTTGGCTCGTTGAACAGGGCTATGGTTGAGAACCCGGGGGCGTTTCACGCCCCCACAATTGTTGTTTTTGCGCGGCCTGTGCCGGCCGATTCGCCGGTGAACCCGCTGCCACAGGTACCTCACAGCTTTCGCGTTCAGTGGTGTACCTGTGCAAGGGCCGGTAGCGGCTGAAGGTCAGAGCTTGATCAGCACCGACTTGAGTTCGGTGTAGTGCTCGATGGCCGCCGCACCCATTTCGCGGCCGACGCCGGACATCTTGTAGCCACCGAATGGCAGGGCAGGGTCGAGCGCGCTGTGGCAGTTGACCCACACCGACCCGGACTTGATCCGCGGAATCATCCGATGCACCGCCCCCAGGTCGTTCGACCAGATGCTCGCCCCCAGCCCATAGGGGTTGTCGTTGGCCATGCCGATCACCTCGTCGATGTCATCGAACGGCATCGCCACCAGCACCGGCCCGAAGATTTCTTCCTGCACCAGGCGGTGGCGCTGATCGACATCGACGATGACGGTCGGCTTGACGAAGTACCCCGGCCCGAAGCTTTCGCCACCGCAGGCAATGGTTGCGCCCAGCTCGCGGCCGAGCTCGATGTAGCCGGTGACGCGGTCCTGCTGCTTGGCCGAGATCAGCGGGCCCATTTGCACCGCTGGGTCCAACCCGCTGCCGAGCTTCATGCCGTTGGCAATGCCGGCGATGTCGGCCACCACGTTGTCGAAGTGCTTGCGGTGCACGTACAGCCGCGAGCCTGCGCAGCACACTTGGCCCTGGTTGAAGAAGATTGCCGTGGCGGCGCCGGCGGCGGCTTCTTGCAGGTTGGCGTCGGGCATGACGATGGTCGGCGACTTGCCGCCGAGTTCCAGGGTGACGCGGGTCATGTTGTCCATGGCCGCCTTGCCGATCAGCTTGCCGACTTCGGTCGAGCCGGTGAAGGTCAGCTTGTCGACGCCCGGGTGACGGCTGAGCGCCGCACCGGCATTCAGGCCGGTGCCGGTAATCACGTTGAGCACGCCGGCCGGGTAGCCGGCTTCGTCCACCAGTTCGGCCAGTTTGAGCGCGGTCAGTGGGGTTTCGTCGGCGGGCTTGAGCACCACCGTGCAGCCGGTGGCCAAGGCCGGGCCCAGCTTCCAGCAGGCTAGCAGCAGCGGGAAGTTCCAGGCGACGATGGCGCCCACCACGCCAACCGCCTCGCGGCGGACAAAGCCGTGGAACTGGTCGTTGGGCATCAACGGCATCGAAGCTTCGACGGTGCTACCCTCGATCTTGGTGGCCCAGCCGGCCATGTAGCGCAAGAAATCGATGGCCAACTGCACGTCCATGACCTTGGCCACGGCGGCGCTCTTACCGTTGTTCAGGCACTCAAGCTCAGCCAGTTGTTGCGCATCGCGCTCCATGAGGTCGGCCAGACGCCACAGCATGTTCTGGCGCTCTCGCGGGCGCAGGCGGCTCCACGGCGAATCGTCGAAGGCCTGGCGCGCGGCACGTACGGCGCGGTCGACATCTTCGGCGTCGGCGGCGGGCACCTCACCGAGCACCTCGCCAGTGGCCGGGTTGCGAAACGACAGGGTGCGCCCGCTGGCGGCGTCCTGCCAGTCGGCGCCGATGCGCATCTTCAGCTTGCGTTCGAGGAAGGCGCGGGTGGCGGGCAGGATGGGCAGTTCGGAAAGCATGGGGCAGTGCCTCTTGTCATTGGAATGTGAGAGGCGGTTGCGCAATGGCCGTGCCAAGGTCGCCGATCGGCTGCAAGGGCTTGAGGCGCCTGGGGTTTGCCGCCGTGCAAGGTTGCGATTGCAGGGTTGCGCTGTTGCACATTGAGACGCTGTGAGACGGTGGTGAAACACTGCCTGCACTGGCCTCTTTGCGGGGCAGGGCCCTGTCTCAACATGAAACACACTGTCGCGAAATGGCACGCCCCGACAGGGCTCAGGTTTGCCTTCACGGCCGTTAGAAACCTACTAAGAGGCTGAAAATCAACACATTTAAAGCAGGTGGCACAGTTCCTGTATTGCCATAGTCACATGCACACCTGCTGTACCAAAGCGTGCGAAAACCATAAGAACAACAACCGTGGAGGTCTGACCTTGAAGACGACTCGACTCCGGCGGCATGCGGGCAAACTGGCGCTGGTCGCCGCCGCGCTGCTGAGCACCCAGGCCATGGCGGCCGAGCAGGGCCCGAGCCTGTTGCAAACCAAGTGCATGGGTTGCCATATCCCCGAGGGCAACGACAACTACAGCCGCATCAGCCATCAGCGCAAGACGCCTGAAGGCTGGCTGATGAGCATCGCCCGCATGCAGGTCATGCACGGCCTGCAGATCAGCGACGATGATCGGCGCACCCTGGTCAAGTACCTGGCCGACAAGCAGGGCCTGGCGCCCAGTGAAACCGACGGCGTGCGCTACGCCATGGAGCGCCGGCTGAACACGGTCGAGCACTTCGACCAACAGCTCAGTGAAACCTGTGGCCGTTGCCACTCCGGTGCCCGGGTCGCCTTGCAACGCCGCCCGGCCCAGGAATGGGAACACCTGGTCAACTTCCACCTCGGCCAATGGCCGTCCCTCGAATACCAGGCCCAGGCCCGCGATCGCGACTGGCTGGAAATCGCCCTCAAGCAAATGGTGCCGGACCTGGCCAAGCGCTTCCCGCTCGACAGCCCGGCTTGGGCCCAATGGCAGCAGGCCCGGCCCAAGGCCGATGCGTTGCCAGGGCAGTGGGCGTTCAGCGGCCACATGTTGGCCAAAGGTGATGTACGCGGGGTGATGAAGGTCAGCGCGGGCGAGGGCGACACCTTCAAGGTCGAGGTCAACGGCAGCTACGCCGACGGTACGCCGTTCACGGGCAGCGGCTCGGCGATTCTCTACAACGGCTATGAATGGCGCGGCAACGTGAAAGTCGGCGACAGCAACCTGCGCCAGGTGTTCGCGGCGCTGGATGGTGAGATGAAAGGCCGCATGTTCGAGGCCGATCACGATGAGCGCGGCCTGGACTTCAGCGCCGTGAAAGCGGGCAAGGCACGCCTGCTGGCAGTGCAGCCGGCGTACATCAAGGTGGGTGCCGAAAGCGAGATCACCCTGGTCGGCAGCGGCCTGTCGGGCAACCCGGAACTGGGCGCAGGTGTTGAAGTGACCGAAGTACTTGAGGCCACGCCGACCCTGATGCGCGTCAAGGCGCGCGCGGCGGCAGACGCCAAGCCAGGCCAGCGAGAAGTGGCGGTGGGCGCGCTCAAGGGCGTCAACCTGGCGGTGTACGACAAGGTCGACGAAGTCAAGGTGGTACCGGCGTTCTCCATTGCCCGCATCGGTGAGAACGGCGCTTCGGTACCGAAGGTGCAAGGGCGTTTCGAAGCCGAAGCGTGGGGCAAGGACGCCAGCGGCCAGCCGCTGCGCATCGGTTACCTGCCAGCCAAGTGGAAGGTCGAGCCGTTCAACGAGCGTGCAGTCGAGGACGAGGATGTCAAGTTCGCTGGCCAGATGCAGGCCGACGGGGTCTTCGTGCCCGGCGGCGCAGGGCCTAACCCGGCACGCAAGATGATGACCAACAACGCGGGCAACCTGAAGGTCATTGCCACCTTGGCTGACGGCGGCCAGACCGGCGAGGGCCACATGATCGTCACCGTCCAACGCTGGAACAACCCGCCCTTGCCATAAGGCAGGTGTGAACGGGTTTTCCAACGGATCGATTATCGGAGGTCGCCATGGGCGCACAATTGAACCTGGTCGAACGCAACCTGCACGAAGTGCAGGTCGATGCCGACCGCATGCTGTTTCATATCCCCAGCAGCTCGCTGTTTGCCACTGACGCGGTAACCGGCGGCATCATCGACACCCTGCGCCAGCAAGGCTGCTCTGCCGAAGAGCTGATGCAGCGCCTCGGCCAGCAGTTTGCCGGCGTCGATATCGAAGAGACCCTGCGCGAGCTGATCGCCCTGGAAGTGGTCAGCGACGGCTCGCCACTGACGCCGGAAATCGCCCTCAAGCAGGTCGAGCGCACGGCGTTGAACACGGTGGTGCTCAACGTCAACACCGGCTGCAACCTCAGTTGCACCTACTGCTACAAGGAAGACCTGGACAAACCGTCGGCCGGCAAGAAGATGAGCACCGCCACCGCAGAAGCATCGGTGGAGATGCTGCTCAAGGAATCGCCCGATGAGCAACGCTACAGCGTGGTGTTCTTCGGCGGCGAACCGTTGTCCAACCGGCCTTTGATCGAGCACATGGTGGCCTACTGCGAGCGGAGATTTGCCGAGGCTGGCAAGCAGGTGGAGTTCATCATGACCACCAACGCCACCTTGCTGACCGAAGAAATCATCGACTGGCTCAACGCCCATCGCTTCGGCTTGTCGATCAGTATCGACGGGCCCAAGACCGTGCACGACCGCAACCGCATCACTGTGGGCGGGCAGGGCACCTATGACGTGGTGCGGCGCAAGGCCGAGATGCTGTTGTCGCGTTATAACAGCCGTCCAGTGGGGGCGCGGGTGACCCTGACCCGTGGCATCACCGACGTCGAGACTATCTGGCATCACCTGTTCAACGAGTTGGGCTTTGCCGAGGTCGGTTTCGCACCGGTGACCTCGGGCGACCTGTCGGCGTTCAACCTCACCAGCGACGAGCTGGTGCAGGTGTTCGCCAATATGAAAGCCCTGGGCCGACGCTACCTGGAAGCGGCGCTGGAGCACCGCAACATCGGCTTCTCCAACTTGCACCAACTGATCACCGACATCCACGAAGGCCACAAGAAGGCCCTGCCATGCGGCGCCGGGTTGAAGATGCTGGCGGTAGACCACGAAGGCGAGCTGAACCTGTGCCACCGCTTCACCGGCTCCAGCCTGCCGACCTTTGGCAATGTGCACCAAGGCGTCAAGCAGGCGCAGCTCAATGACTTCCTGTCGCAACGCCTGGACCGCAGCAACACGGGGTGCGAAAGCTGCCGTATCCGCAACCTGTGCTCCGGCGGCTGCTACCACGAAAGCTACGCACGCTACGGCGACCCGCAGCACCCCACCTACCACTACTGCGAACTGATGCGCGACTGGGTCGACTTCGGCATCGAAGTCTACAGCCGCATCATGGCCGCCAACCCGGCCTTCATCGACCGCTATATCACCCCGCGGAAGGCGCACTGACATGAAGCATTTGAAGCCCCTGAACAACAAGGCGCGCATCCTCGAACAGGCCGCTGCCGAAGACCGTGTTGAAGAGGTCATGGCGATGAGCGCGGTGGCCGGCTGTACCGCCACCACCGACCCGGGTTGGGAAGTGGACGCCTTCGGCGGCGTGAGCTCGCTGTGCCAGCCCATGGAGGCCGACCTCTATGGCTGTTCCGACCCCTGCTGGTGGCCGGCCCAGGTGCCGGACATGATGAGCACCTACCAGGACTGGAACGCCCAGGCGACCAACTCCCAGGACGATTGGCGCAACCTTGGCACCGTGTTCCCGAAAGACAAGTGACCGGCCCAACAAGAATGACAAGGGGAAACCGCATGAAACCTGGACTCTGCGCGCAGCTCGCGCTCACCCTCGCCACCACGGCCAGCGCCTGGGCGGTACAGGCTGACGACACCGGGCCGGCCTTGAAGGCTGGCCATGAATACTTGATCGTGACCAACTACCCGAACAACCTGCACGTGGTCGATGTGGCCACGGATGCGCTGTACAAGAGCTGCCGCATGCCTGACGCGTTTGGCCCCGGCACCGCGATGATGGCGCCCGACAACCGCACCGCCTATGTGCTCAACAACCATTACGGCGACCTCTACGGCATCGACCTGGACACCTGCAAGACCACCTTCCACGCCAGTTTGTCCAGTGTGCCCGGGGAGGTCGGCAAATCGATGTATTCCTTTGCTATCAGCCCGGACGGTAAAGAGGTGTATGCCACGGTCAACCCGACCCAGCGGCTGAACGATCACTATGTGGTCAAGCCGCCGCGCCTGGAGGTGTTCCGCACCGCCGATGGCCTCGATGCCAAACCTGCACGTACCTTCCCGATGCCGCGCCAGGTGTACCTGATGCGCGCCGCCGACGATGGCAGCCTGTTCGTGGCCGGCCCGGACATCTACAAAATGGACGTGCACACCGGCAAGTACGAGGTGGCATTGCCGTTGCGCAACTGGAACCGGCCCGGCTACAGCGCCCCGGACGTGCTGTATTTCTGGCCGCACCAGAGCGCCCGGCACGAGTTCTCGATGCTCTATACCATCGCCAAGTTCAAGGACGACAAGCAGGACCCGGCCACCGCCGAGCTGCTTTATGGTTACCTGAGTGTCGACCTGAAGACCGGCAAGACCCACACCCAGGAGTTTGCCGACCTGACCGAGCTCTACTTCACCGGGCTGCGTTCGCCGAAAGATCCTAACCAGATCTACGGTGTGCTCAACCGCCTGGCGCGGTATGACATCAAGGAACGCAAACTGATCAAGGCGGCTAACCTTGAACACACCTATTACTGCGTGGCCTTCGACAAGAAGGGCGACAAGCTGTACCTGGGCGGCACCTTCAACGACCTGGCGGTGTTCGACCCGCAGACGCTGGCGAAAGTGAAGAACATCAAGCTGCCGGGTGGCGACATGTCGACCACCACGCCGCAGGTGTTTGTCAGGTAGGGCGGATAAACCCGCTCCCACAGGGCGTGCAGTACCTGTGGGGCGGTGTTGCCTGCGCAAGGGCCGGCCAATCAACACAAGAACAACAAGAGCGCACCCATGACCCAGCCAAGCTACTCCCAGGGCGACCAGGACAAGGCCTTGCTTACCCAATGCATCGGCGACGCCTTCGACACCACCGTGGCCCGCTTCCCCGACCGCGAAGCCCTGGTCGTTCACCACCAGTCATTGCGCTACACCTGGCGGCAACTGGCCGCAGCCGTCGACCAGCACGCCCGCGCCCTTATGGCCCTGGGCGTGCAACCGGGCGACCGCTTGGGCATCTGGGCCCCCAACTGTGCCCAGTGGTGCATCACCCAATTCGCCAGCGCCAAGGTCGGGGCAATCCTGGTCAACATCAACCCGGCCTACCGCACAAGCGAGCTGGACTACGCCCTGGTCCAGTCGGGCTGCCGTTGGGTGATCTGCGCCGACGCCTTCAAGACTTCCGATTACCACGCCATGCTGCTCGGCCTGGTCCCGGGCCTTGCCCATGGCACGCCGGGCGCACTGGCCTGCGAGCGCTTCCCCGAACTGCGCGGGGTGGTGAGCCTGGCTGCGGCACCGCCGCCGGGCTTTATGGCCTGGGACGCCTTGCAGGCCCGCGCCGATACGGTCAGCGCCGAGGCCCTTGCGGCGCGCCAGGCGCAACTGCACTGTGACGACCCGATCAATATCCAGTACACCTCCGGCACTACCGGTTTCCCCAAGGGCGCCACGCTGAGCCACAGCAACATCCTCAACAATGGCTACATGGTCGGTGAAAGCCTCGGCCTGACCGAGCATGATCGCCTGGTGGTGCCGGTGCCGCTGTACCACTGCTTTGGCATGGTCATGGCCAACCTGGGCTGCATGACCCATGGCAGCACGCTGATCTACCCCAACGATGCGTTCGACCCGTTGGCCACCTTACGCGCAGTCGCCGAAGAGAAGGCCACGGCACTGTACGGCGTACCGACCATGTTCATCGCCGAACTGGATCACCCACAACGTCACGCGTTCGACCTCTCGAGCCTGCGCACCGGCATCATGGCCGGCGCCACCTGCCCGATCGAAGTCATGCGCCGGGTCATCGACGAGATGCACATGGCCGAGGTGCAAATTGCCTACGGCATGACCGAAACCAGCCCGGTGTCATTGCAGACCGGCGCCAATGATGACCTGGAGCGGCGGGTAACCAGTGTCGGGCGGACCCAGCCGCGGCTGGAGAACAAGGTCGTCGATGGCGATGGCCACAGCGTGCCGCGTGGTGAGATCGGCGAGCTCTGTACCCGTGGTTACAGCGTGATGCTGGGCTACTGGAACAACCCCAAGGCCACGGCCGAAAGCATCGATGCCGAGGGCTGGATGCATACCGGTGACCTGGCGGTGATGGACGAGCAGGGCTATGTGCGCATTGTCGGGCGTAGCAAGGACATGATCATTCGCGGCGGCGAGAACATCTACCCGCGGGAGCTGGAGGAGTTTTTCTTCACTCACCCGGCGGTAGCCGACGTGCAGGTGATTGGCGTGCCGTGCAGCAAGTATGGCGAGGAGATCGTTGCCTGGGTGCGGTTGCATCCAGGGCATACGGCCACTGAAGACGAGCTGCGCGAATGGGCAAGGGCGCGGATTGCCCATTTCAAGGTGCCGCGCTACTTCCGTTTTGTCGATGAGTTCCCGATGACGGTGACCGGCAAGGTGCAGAAGTTCAGGATGCGCGAGATCAGCATCGAGGAGCTGTCGGTTGGTTAATGCGTGAAGGAAATCGACCCTTCAGCGCTGCAGTAGGTCAGGGCTATTGAAATTGCTCAACCTGCGGTCATCCTCCGCACACTCCAGCCCCAGCACCGGCTCAAGCAGCAGGGCCTTCTGCAAACTCCGCTCACCGGCCGCCCAGGCCTGCTGCAGTATCGGTAGCAGCCTGCGCGGCAGCACACTGAACATCGGTTGCCAGAAACCGCCCTGGCGCACCATCGCCGCACTGTCGCCAGTCACTGCCAACTGCAGCAAGTCCTCGATCAAGCCTGTGTCGATCAGCGGCGCATCGCAGGCCAGCACCACCACCCATTCGTGCCGCGCCGCGGCAAGGCCGGCGATCACCCCAGCCAACGGCCCGGGGAAGTCCGGGTCGTCGTCCCCGACCAACTGGTCGGCATAGGCCCGATAGGCCGCCTGGTTGCGGTTGCAGGATATCACCAGGTCATCGCTCAGCGGCCGCACCACGCGCTGTACATGCGCCACCAGCGGCTCGCCCTGCCAGGCCAGCAACCCCTTGTCGCGGCCGCCCATGCGCTGGCCACGGCCGCCGGCGAGGATGAGAACGGAACAGCAGGGTAAGGGGGGGCAGGTCATCGGGCAGTTTCCAAGGTTCAAGGCTTGGCAACCTCCCATGCCTGGAAGTGAAAGTCCAGATTGGCAGAACAACAGGGTGCGCGACCTGACATTTTTACCAGTTGTGGGCTTACCCCAATGGGGCCCTAAATACGCCGACGGCGCTGTCCTGGGGACAAGCCTGCAAACCAAGGAGCGAGTCTATGAACAAAGGCGAACTGACCAAGTCCATCGCGGAAAAGGCAGAAGTCTCAAAGTTGAAGGCTGCAAAAGCCCTCGAAGCTTTCATTGAAGAAGTTACCAAGGCGTTGAAGACGGGAGACCAGGTTGCCCTGGTTGGCTTCGGTACGTTCAAGTTGAAGCACAGGCCTGCTCGGGTTGGCCGAAATCCTCGGACCAAGGCGCCGCTGGATATCCCTGCAGCAAACAAGGCTGCTTTCACAGCGGGCACGAAGCTAAAGGCGGCGGTTAACAAAAAGTAGCGGGTTAACCAGAACAGGAGCGTTGAGCGCAACGCCAACGCTCCTGTTCATCGGCTTACCCCGACTGTCAGCCTTCAGTGGCGTGGCTGGCTTGCGCTTCAGGCTTGGCCTTGCCGCGCCCGGCCAGGCGCATCACCACCACGAAGAACACGGGCACGAACACCACCGCCAGGGTTGCGCTGAGCATGCCGCCGATCACCCCGATACCAATCGCCTGCTGGCTCGCCGAGCTGGCGCCGGTGGCGACGGCCAGGGGGACCACGCCGAGGATGAAGGCCAGCGAGGTCATGACGATCGGCCGCAGGCGCAGGCGGGCTGCCTGTACTGCAGCGTCCACGGCATCGACGCCCTGGTCCATCAGGCTTTTGGCGAACTCGATGATGAGGATCGCGTTCTTGGCCGAAAGGCCGATCAGGGTGATCACGCCGACCTTGAAGAACACGTCATTGGGCATGCCGCACAGGGTTACGGCCAGCACCGCACCGAGCACACCGAGCGGAACTACTAACAGCACGGCGGTCGGGATCGACCAGCTCTCGTACAGCGCTGCCAGGCACAGGAACACCACCAGCAGCGACAGCGCCATCAGCATCGGTGCCTGGCTGCCGGACAGCCGCTCCTGCAGGGACAGGCCGGTCCATTCCAGGCCCGCACCGGCGGGCAGTTGCGCGACCAGGCGCTCGACTTCGGCCATGGCTTCGCCCGAGCTGTAGCCCGCAGCCGGTTCACCGGAGATCGAAACCGCCGGGTAACCGTTGTAGCGCGTCAGTTGTACCGGGCCGCTGACCCACTTCGCCTGAACGAAGGCCCCCAGCGGTACCATCTTGCCGCTGCTGTTGCGCACGTGGATTTTCAGCAGGTCTTCGACCTGGCTGCGCTGGTCGCCTTCGGCCTGCACCACCACCCGCTGCATACGGCCCTGGTTGGGGAAGTCGTTGACGTAGCTGGAGCCTACGGCGGTATCCAGCACCGCGCCGATGTCGGCGAACGACACACCGAGGGCATTGGCCTGGCGCCGGTCGATTTCCAGCTGCACCTGTGGGCTTTCGGCCAGCGAAGCCTCGCGCACGTTGGTCAGCACCTTGCTCTTGCCGGCATTGGCCAGCAATGCATCGCGCGCGGCCATCAGCTCAGTGTGGCCCATGCCACCCCGGTCCTGCAGGCGGAACTCGAAACCGGTCGACTCACCCAGGCCATCGATAGGGGGCGGCAGTACAGCGTAGGCCACGGCATCCTTGAGCTGGGTGAAGGCCATAGTGGCGCGGTCGGCGATCGACTGGGCGCTGTCGTCGGCACCGCGCTCGGACCAGTCCTTGAGCGTGGTGAAGGCCAGCGCCGCGTTCTGCCCGCTGCCGGAGAAGCTGAAACCGAGGATCAGCGTGGTGTTGCCTACACCCGGTTCTTCGGCGTTATGCGCCTCGATCTGGGCGGCCACCTGCTCGGTGCGCATGCGGCTGGCACCGGGCGGCAGCTGGATGTCGGTGATGGTGTAGCCCTGGTCTTCGGTCGGCAGGAACGCCGTGGGCAGCTGGCTGAAGCCATAGCCCAGCACGGCCAGCAGCACGCCATACATCAGCAAGTAACGGCCGCTGCGTTTGAGCGCGTGCACGACCCAGCGCTGGTAACCGTTGCTCATGCTGTCGAAGCGCCGGTTGAACCAGCCGAAGAAGCCCTTGCGTTCGTGGTGCTCGCCTTTGGCCAGCGGCTTGAGCAGGGTGGCGCAGAGGGCAGGGGTCAAGCTCAGGGCAAGAAACGCCGAGAACAGGATCGACACCGCCATGGACACCGAGAACTGCTGGTAGATCACCCCCACCGAACCTTTCATGAAGGCCATTGGCAGGAACACCGCCACCAGCACCAGGGTAATACCGACGATCGCCCCGCTGATCTGGCCCATGGCCTTGCGCGTGGCTTCCTTGGGCGGCAGGCCTTCTTCGGCCATGATCCGCTCGACGTTTTCCACCACCACGATGGCATCGTCGACCAGGATGCCGATGGCCAGCACCATGCCGAACAGGGTCAGCACGTTGACCGAGAAGCCCATGGCCATCATCACGGCGAAGGTGCCCATCAGCGCCACCGGCACCACCAGCGTCGGGATCAGCGTGTAGCGCAGGTTCTGCAGGAACAGGAACATCACCGCGAACACCAGCAACATGGCCTCGAACAGGGTGTTGATCACCTGCTGGATGGACACCTTGACGAAGGGCGAGGTGTCATAAGGGATGTCGTATTTCACCCCCTCAGGGAAGTAGCGCGACAACTCCTGCATCTTCGCCCGCACCAGGTCGGCGGTTTCCATGGCGTTGGCGCCAGGGGCCAACTGCACGCTGAAGGCGGTGGCCGGCTTGCCATTCAGGCGCGTGCCGTACTGGTATTCCTGGGCGCCGATCTCGACCCGGGCGACATCGCCGATGGTCACGCTGGAGCCGTCCGCGTTGGCGCGCAACACGATGGCCGCGAATTCCTCGGGGGTGCTCAACTGGCCCTTGACCAGCACGTTGGCGGTGATTTCCTGGGTGCCACGGGCGGGCAGGTCACCAATGCTGCCGGGGGCGACCTGGGCGTTCTGTGCGCTGATGGCCTCGGCTACGTCGTTAGGCGTGAGGTTGAAGCCGATCAGCTTGCTCGGGTCGATCCAGATCCGCATGGCGCGCTCGGAGCCATACAGCTGGGCCTTGCCGACGCCTTTGAGGCGACGGATTTCGTTCATCACGTTGCGTGCGAGGATATCCGACAGGGCGGTTTCGTCGAGCTTGCCGTCTTCCGAGGTCAGGGTGGCCAGCAGCAGGAAGCCGGTGGATACCTTTTCCACTTGCAGGCCCTGCTGGGTCACGGGGCGGGGCAGGCGCGACTCGACCACCTTCAGGCGGTTCTGCACATCGACCTGGGCCAGGTCGGGGTGGGTGCCAGGCTCGAAGGTGGCGGTGATGGTGGCGCTGCCCAGGCTGCTTTGCGACTCGAAATACAGCAGGTTGTCGGCACCGTTGAGCTCCTGCTCGATCAGGCTGACCACGCTTTCGTCCATGGTCGCCGCCGAGGCGCCAGGGTACACGGCATAGATTTCCACCTGTGGCGGGGCCACGTTGGGGTACTGGGCCACCGGCAACTGCGGGATGGCCAAGGCGCCGGCCAGCAGGATGAACAATGCGACCACCCAGGCGAACACCGGGCGGTCAATGAAGAAATGCGGCATGGGTCAGCCCCTCACTGGCTGTTGTGCTGTGCGATGGGCGGCGCGCCGGGCGCTGTGCCCTGGCTCGCTTCGACCTGCACCTGGTCGCCGGCCTTGACGTGCTGCAGGCCCTCGATAACCACTTGTTCACCTGGCGCCAGGCCTTCGCTGACGACCCAGCGGTCGCCCTGGGCATTGCCCAGCACCACCTGACGGTCGCTGATGCGGGCCTGCGCGTCGACCACCAGCACTTTCGGCACGCCGGCGCTGTCGCGCAGGATGGCGCGCTGCGGCACGCTGAGGCCTTTGGGCTGCACCGCCTGCTCCAGGCGCACGCGCACGTAGCTGCCTGGCAGCAGGTCGAGGTCCGGGTTGGGGAACTCGCTGCGCAGGGTGATCTGGTTGGTGCTCGGGTCGACGCTGATGTCGGAGAACAGCAACTTGCCGGGCAACGGGTAGGCGCTGCCATCGTCCTGGATCAGCGTGGCGCGCGCCTGGCCGTCGCCGACCTGCTCCAGCTCGCCGGCACGCAGGGCACGGCGCAGGGCGTTGAGCTCGCGGGTCGACTGGGTGACGTCGGCGTGAATCGGGTCCAGTTGCTGGATGGTGGCCAGGGGCGTGGTCTCGTTTTGCCCGACCAGTGCGCCTTCAGTCACCAGCGCACGGCCGATGCGCCCAGAGATGGGCGCGGTGACCGTGGCATAACCCAGGTTCAGGCGGGCGCGCTCCAGGGCGGCCTTGGCTTCGGCCACTTCGGCGTCGGCCTGCAGGAAGCTGGCACGGGAGTTGTCGTATTCCTGGCGGCTCACGGCCTTTTCGTCGACCAGCTCGCGGTAGCGTTGCTCTTGCAGTCGCGCTTGATACAGGTTGGCCTGGGCCTTGGCCAGGGTGGCGCGGGCGCTGTCGTGGTCGGCCTTGAACGGCGCCGGGTCGATCAGAAACAGCACGTCGCCTTGCTTGACGTCGCTGCCTTCACGGTACACCCGCTTGAGCACCACGCCGGCCACCCGTGCGCGCACTTCTGCAGTGCGCGGGGCGAGGATCCGGCCGCTCAGTTCGCTGCTGATGGCCAGTGGCTGCAATTGCAGGGTTTCCACGCGCACGTGGGGGGCGGGGGTTTTTTCGTCCTGCTCGCTGCTGTCGCCACAGCCGGCCAGGGACACGCTCAGAAACGCCAGTAGCGCCACGGGGCGCAGGCGAGGAATACGGGTAATAAGCATACGGATCTTCCGATGATGACCGTGCGTATGCTAAGGCAGACGGCGTTCCGGTGCCTGTTAATACCTGTAGGACGTGTGTGAAAAAGTGTGAAGAAAAATCCTGTCGCTATAGGGGATTCTATATTCTGCCTGTAACCCTCTGTGCTGGACCCTTCGCCGGCAAGCCCGCGAAGAGGCCGGCGACGTCTTCACTGAATTCTGCCCAAACGCCTATGCCGAATATTCTCCTGGTCGAGGACGACAGCGCCCTGTCCGAACTGATCGCCAGCTACCTGCAACGCAACGACTTTCATGTCCGGGTGATCGCCCGCGGCGATCATGTGCTGGAGGCCTTGCGCCAGGACAAACCCGACCTGGTCATCCTCGACCTGATGCTGCCAGGTATCGATGGCCTGCAGGTGTGCCGCCTGCTGCGCCAGGAGTCGCAGAGCCTGCCGATCCTGATGCTGACGGCCCGCGACGACAGCCACGACCAGGTACTGGGCCTGGAGATGGGCGCCGACGACTATGTGACCAAACCGTGCGAGCCCCGCGTGCTGCTGGCGCGTGTACGGACCTTGCTGCGCCGCAGCGGCGTGCACGAGCCGCGCCTGGACAGCGAGCAGATCCTGGTTGGCTGCTTGCGCATCGACCTGGCCGAGCGCCTGGTCAGCTGGCGCGGTGAAGAAGTGGAGCTGTCCAGCGGCGAATACAACCTGTTGGTGGTGCTGGCGCGCAATGCCGGTGAAGTGCTCAGCCGCGACCGCATCCTCCAGCAATTGCGCGGCATCGAGTTCAACGGCACCGACCGCTCGGTGGATGTCGCCATTTCCAAGCTGCGCCGCAAGTTCGACGACAGCGCTGGCGAGGCCCGCAAGATCAAGACCGTGTGGGGCAAAGGTTACCTGTTCAGCCGCGTCGAGTGGGAGTGCTGACCGAGCATGCTGAAGATCCTGGTGCGCCTCTACCTGGTGATCATCGTCGCCTACGCCGGTGCGCTGCTGTTCATCCCCGACACCATCGTCGGTCTGTTCCATGATCGCTTCATGGCCTACAACCTGGACCAGGCCAAAGGGGTGCAGTCGCTGATCGTGCGCCAGTTTCAGCAAGCACCACGCGAGCGCTGGCCTGCGGTGGAGCAAGACCTGACCGACGCCTTCGCACCGCTCGAAATCAAGCTGCTGCGCAGGGACCAGGCCGAGCTGAGCGAGGATGAACAGGCGCGCCTGGAGCACGGGTCGTACGCCGTGCGCATCGCTGACTGGGGCTATTACGAAACGGTGCTGGCACCGCTCGACAAGGACTGGCTGGTGCGCCTTCATGCGCCCCCAGACCCACTGGACATCAACGTGCTGTCGTGGGGCGTCACGGTGTTGATCGGCGCGGCGATGCTCGGTTGCCTGCTGCTGTGGGTATGGCCGCACTGGCGCGACCTGGAGCGGCTCAAGGAGACCGCCCGGCGCCTGGGCCAGGGGCAGATGGCGGAACGCACGCACATCTCGCCGCACTCGAACATCGGCGAACTGGCCGGGGTGTTCGACACCATGGCCAGCGACCTGGAGCGCCACGTCAACCAGCAGCGCGAGCTGCTCAACGCGGTATCCCATGAGCTGCGCACACCGCTGACTCGCCTGGACTTCGGCCTTGTGCTGCTGTTCGACGAGGTGCCTCCCACCAGCCGCAAGCGCCTGCTGGAGCTGGTCGGGCACGTGCGTGAGCTGGACGAATTGGTGCTGGAGCTACTGTCCTACAGCCGCCTGTACAACGCCGACCAGGCCCGTGAGCGGGTCGAGGTGTCGTTGCTGGAGCTGGTCGACAGTGTGCTTGGCGGCTTTGCCGAAGAGCTCGACAGCCGCGGCATCCAGTGGGAGGTGCGGGCCGAGGGTGAGCTGCCGCGGTTCGTGCTTGACCCACGGCTGACGGCGCGGGCGGTGCAGAACCTGGTGCGCAATGCGATGCGTTATTGCGACGAAAGCCTGCTGTTGAGGTTGCGGCTCGAAGAGGATGGCGCTTGTCTGCTGACGGTCGAGGACGACGGGATCGGCATTCCGGTTGAAGAACGTGAGCGGATCTTCCAGCCGTTCTATCGCCTGGACCGTAGCCGTGACCGCAATACCGGCGGTTTCGGCCTGGGGCTGGCGATCAGTCGGCGGGCCATCGAAGGGCAGGGTGGCACGTTGACGGTGGCGCAGTCTGCGCTAGGTGGGGCGCAGTTCAGGATTCGCCTGCCTGCGGGTGGGTAGCTTCGCTCTGCTGGGCAGTCCACAGCACGAAGCGATCCTTGCCGTTGTGCTTGGCTTCATAGAGCGCCTGATCCGCCTTGACCAGCGCCCTGGTCAAGGTATCTGCAGGGTCCACCCGGGCTAGCCCGATGCTGATCGTCACCGGATGCGCACCCCGGTCTTCACGTACACGGCGGCACAACGCCGCAACCTGTTGTTCGGCAGTCGGTTGGTCCAGCCCTTGAAAGAAGACCACGAACTCCTCGCCGCCGAGCCTGGCAAATTCATGGCCTACGATTGACGCCTTGATGTGCTGAGCCACGCGCTTGAGCACCTCATCGCCAACATCATGCCCGTACCGGTCGTTGATCTTCTTGAAGTTGTCGATGTCGATCATCGCCAGGTACTGGCCTGGAGGCGCCGCTTGCAACTGGCGCTCAGCCTTGGCCATGAACGAGCGGCGGTTGGGAATTTCGGTCAGTACGTCGACATAAGCCTGGTCGAGCAGCACCTTGGACATGTAGAAGTTGTGCAGCTTGGCCTGGCGGATACGCAGGTAGCTGTAGATGACCAGGCCGCTGAGAAACAGCGCATAGCTGATCAGCATGGCGGCTTCCAAGTCTTCCAGGTCGATGTTGGTGTCGTAGAACGGGCTGAGGACGGTCCAGGTGATGGCCATGGCGCAGAAGAACGACCAGCGCCGCACCGGTAGCACCGAGACGCTGTACAGCACGGTCGAGGTGCCCAGCACCAGCCACAGCGGGCGCAGCGCGATCGGCAGGCCTTCGATGACCAGACGCATGGCCAGGGTGATCACCGTGATGAACAGCAGGTTGAGCACGTCGAAGTGGTGGCTTTTGCGGGTGAAACCGAGCACGACAGTGAGGCTGCACATCAGCATGACGAACAGGCCGGAAAGCCAGGTGAACCCTTGGCCGCCGAGGTAACTGACGATGAGGTCGAAGACCAGCCATATAGCGATGCTGACGCAGAAGATCAGCTGGCAGAAGCGCCGGGAAGTGTCGAACTCATGCTGGCGGAATTCGGCACGCAAGGCGGCGGGGGCGACCTGTTGGCGAACATGCTCCTCAATGGTCTTGAACATCGGTGTGCTCCTTTGAGGCATGCACGTGCTACGCAGACAGTTTCAATTCAGCGGCAAGACACCTCTGGCCCACGGCCGGTAGCGCAAGTCGAACACGGCTTCGGCATGGCAACCCGTGCCCCGTTTCGGCTCTGCCGGCTGCGCCTTGAACACCTCCCCCGGCGCACTCATCTGGCGAAACGCTTCACGCACCACGCCCACCCGGCACGGCAGGGCCTGTTCATAGCGGTCACGCACCAGCGCTGGCAGCCTTCCAGTACCGGCCCCGTCCTGCCACCAGACAGTCAAGCCCAAACTAGCCAGTTGATCCAGCCATGCGCCGTTGACCCGCGGTGCCAGCTTGCCCACGCTGAAAGCACTGATATGCAAGGGCTTGTCCAATTGCCGGTTGAATGCCTGCAATTGGCGGTACAGCGCTTCGCGCCTGCTCGACTCGCGAAAGTGCAGGTCGTCCAGCTCCATGGGCAAGTACCAGCCGTCCACCGCCAGCTGCCAGCCATCACGCAATTGTGTGTACTGGCCCAGCGAACGCCCCAGTTGGGCTTTCCAGTAACTGCTCAGGCCCTCGCCATCCAGTTGCTCCAGGCGCTGGTAATAGGTCGGGTCCATGTACAGCCCCACTACCAGCTCAAGCCCTTGGGCGCGAGCTTCGCGCAGGCTGTTGGCCAGCCAGCCCTTGGCCCCGCCAAAGTCGCTGTCGCCGTAGGTACTCCACTGCACGATCAGGGTTTTGCCGCCCTGCGCCGCAGTGGCGCGCCACAGCTTTTGCCACTGGGCCGGGGTGACCCTCGCATCGCGGTTGAGTGGCTGGTAGAACAGGCGTTGGTCTGCCGCAGCAGGCAGGCACAAGGTTAGCAGGCAGATTGCCAGGAGCGTGCGCATCAGAAGGTCATCTCCGCACCGAGCAGCACGCCATTGGCGCGCTCGTAAAGGTTGCCGCCCAGCGATTGCTGGTACTCGGCACGCACTTTCAGCGAGCCGCGATAAGCGTTGTAGCGGTCGTCATCGAACCACCACTGCCAGCGCAGGCCGACCCCGGCACGGGCATCTTGGCGCCAATCATTGCTCGGGTCCTGGCTGGATAATTCGACAAAGCCATAGGGCATGAGGGTTTGCGGCGAATTACCCGGCAGCTTCCAGGTATGGCCCTGCTGGTAGCGCGATAACCAGGCGTGATCGCCAGCGCGGGTCCACCAGGCGGCGTCGAGGTACAGGAAACGCTCGTTCCAGTGGTCTTGGTCGATGCGCCAGTCATTGCGCCAGTCACCCTGGTCGAGGAATGAGGCCGTGGCGCGCAACAACAGGTCGTTGCTCGACTCGGCGTGGTGGCGCAGGTCGCCCCAGTTGCCGCCTACCTTGGCCGGGCTGAGCAGCTCGCCAAGGCTCAGGCCGCTGTAATGCTCGGTGTCGATCTGCCGTTGGTGGTAAAGCTCGGCATACAGGTTGAGGTTGGCCTGGCCCAGCGGCTTTAAGCGCAGGCCAACACCTGTGCCCATGCTTTGTGCATAGTCGGTGCGGCTCTGGCCGCCGAACAGCACGCGACCGTAGACCGAGACGGTGCTGCCGTTGCGGCTAGGTTCCTCGCCCAGGGCGTGGTCCCACATCGCCAGCTGGACGTTCTGTGACTGTGCGCGCCGTGAGCTGCCGCTGCGCAGGCCGTTGTCAAGGAACTTGTCGTTGGTCGAGGTACCGGCTGGCGACCAGGTACTGGCCAGGGTGATGGTGTCGCGCCGCGAAAGGCTCTCGTGGGCACGGCGCTGGCGGTACTTGCGGGCTTCGAGGCTGCCGTACTCGTCGTCGCCGTCGACCAGTTGCTGCTCCACGTCGATGACCCGGCGCAGCTCGCGGCGCGCGGCGGCGCTGTTTTCGACTTCGTCGTAGCGCAAAGCCAGGGTTTCGCCCAGGCGAAAGTCCTCCGGGAAGTCGCGCGCGGCACGCTCCAGGTAGGGTATCGATTGGCGGCGCTCGGCGTTGTCCTGCGAGCCGGCCAGGCGCATGCCGTAATCGGCGCGGTAACGAGGTTGGTCCGGGGCCAGGCGTACGGCTTCGGCAAGCCACGCTGTGCTCTGGGCGCTGTCGCCGGCCAGTTGCGCGGTGCTGGAGGCTGCGTAGTAGTGATCGGCGCGTGGCGAATGGGCCAAGGCCTGGCGCTGAAAGCCCAGGGCTGCCTGAGTATCGCCTTGGCGCTGGGCGATGGCGGCGCCCAGGGCCCAGTCATCGGCGCGGGTGTGTGCAGCGGCGTCCCAGTAGGCACGTGCGGCTTTCGCATCGCCTGCATTCAGCGCGCCACGGGCGGCCGTCAGGCGTGCATTATCGGTCCAGGCAGGGTCCGGCAGGCTGCGCCAGATCGGTAGCGCGGCTTCGGAGTCGCCAGCAGCCTCCAGCGCATAGGCCAGGGGCAAGCGATTGCCGCTGTCGCCCAACTGTTCGGCAGCCTGGTAATAGACCACGGCCTCGCCGGGTTGGTCGGGCATGGCGCAGCGGCCAAGGGCACGGTATTGGCCGGCCTCGCGTGGCTCACCAGGAATCGACTGGCGCACCGCGTCGCACTGGCCGGCTTCGGCGAGGCGGCCGAGCAGTTGGGCGCGGGTGTTGGCGTCGACCCTGGGGATCAGGGCACGCATGCGGCGGCTGTCCAGTGGCCCGTCGTTGCGTGCGTAGAGGTTGCCCAGGCGTTGCAGCAGGGAAGGGCTGAGGCGACCCTGACGGCGGTCGAAGGCCTGCTCCAGCAACTGCCGGGCGCGCCCGCTCTGGCCTTGCTGCAACAGCAGGAACGTGGCTTGCTCAAGCGCGGCCAGCTCGCCGCTCTGGCGGTAGCGGCGTTCCCACTCGGCGGCGGTACGGGGTTGCGGCGGCTGTGGCGGGTCGCCGTACAGACGCTGCTGGAGCACGGCATAGGCTCGCGGATCGGTGCTGGCCGTACAACCCTTGAGCTGTTCGCGGGCCAGGTCGGGGTCGTGCCGCGACAGCCAGTCGACCGTCTCCAGGCACGGGCGCTGCAGTTCGTTGCTCAGGCGGCGCAGCAGGTGCGCGTCATCACCTTCGCGGGCCAGCGCCCACAGCTGCTGGCGCTGCTCGGGTTGTTGCAATTGCTCGGTCGGCAGTGACTGCAACCAGCGCTGGGCCTGCTGGTTGTGGCCGACGGCGATGGCGCGGTTGGCCATGGCCAGGCGGGCTTTGTTGGCCACGGCCACAGTCGGCGCGCTGAGCAACAGTTTTTTCAGGCCTTGTTCGTCGACCTGCTGGATATAGGCGTTGGCCAGGCGCTGCCAGTCCTGGGCAGCCAACTGGCCCGCTTCGGCCAACGGTTGCAGTTGTTCGATGGTTTCTTTCCAGTTGCGCAACTGTTCGGCGAAGTTAGCCCTGACCAGGCGCAGGACCTGGCCGTCCTCGCGCGGCGGCAAGTGGTTGAGCCAGTCCAGGGCCTTGGCTGCGCCACCGAACTTGGCCAGGCTCAGGCTGTAGGCCTGCCACAGGCGTACTCGCTGGTTGCCATCGCTGGCGGCGAGCCAGCTCTCCACCTGGCTGGCGGGGGGCGGGTCCTGCTCGATCCAGGTCAGGCGCAACGCCAGGACAGCATTGGCATACTCCGGGCTGTCGGCAAGCTGATCGGCCAGTGCTTCGGCCTCTTTGTAGCGTCGCTGGTGGGCCAAGGCCTCGACCAGCAGTGCGCGGGCTTCGTCGTTGTTCGGCACCCGCCCCAGCACATGGCGGGTCAGGCGCTCGACCTCGGCCCAGTTGTCGCGCTTGGCCTCGCGGTAACTGCGCTCCATGAACGGGTAGCTGGTGAAGCGCTGGAAGTCGCTCATGGGGGCGGCTGCGCCGGGCAGGGTGGTGGCACACAGCAACAGGCCGGTGAGGGTGAGGGTAAAACGCGGCTTCATGCCACCTCCCGGGTCAGGTCGTAGGCGGCCTGCTGTTCGCTGGCCTGTTCGGCAAGGGCCTGCTGCAGGACGGGCTCGGTGATGATGCCGCGGGCAATCAGGTGCTCGCCGAGGGTCTGTTGCTCGGGGTCGAAATCGATCAGGGCCTGGTTGAACAGGGTAACCGGGACCCTGCCACGCACCTGCAGCAGGGCGCCGAGCATCACCTGATGATGGCTGACTTGCTCCAGCAACTGCGCGTTGTCCTGGTGGCGTTCGAGGACGGCGAGCATGTCGCGGGTTTCGGGCTTCTGCCAGGGGCTCGGGTAGTGGTAGCGCAAGCCGAGGGTGACCCGCCCTTGGGGTGCCAGGCGGCAACTGACCGGGCGTTTCAACTGCCGGCTGATCACCCCCAGCGACACTTGGCTGACCGGGCTTTCGCTGGCCAGGATCAACGTGTCACCGTCCTCCGCCACTGGCAGTACGCCGTAATGGGTGGCCAGCTTGCGCGGCAGTTTGGCGATCAGTTGCGGGTCGAGCTTGAACGGGTTCAGTGGTGCCCAGGGCAGGTCCAGCTGTTCGGCCAGCGTGGCCACCAGTTGTTCGCTGGTTAGCCAGCCGCGCAGCAGCAGTTCACGGCCCAGGCGCCGGCGCACCGGGCTGGTGATTGCCTGTTGCAGTTGCTCGTCGCTGATCAGCCCCTTGGCGACCAGGCGCTGGCCCAGCGGTGTACGTGCAGGTGTGGTAATGGCCGGGAACTCGTGGGTGGTCTTATCCCAGGCGACGCGGCGCGAGTCGCCCATCTCCATGACCTGGCGCAGGGCACGCAGGTTGGCGAAGAAATTGACGAAGTTGCTCCACATCATCCTGGGCGCCGACAGCAAGCCCTCGCCGATGCCGTAGTAGCGGGTGACGAACCAGCCGCGTTGGAACAGGCGGTTGAACAGCATCAAGCCGTTGAGCCAGAGCAGTGTCGACAACAGCCAGCTGTCACTCAAGATCGACATGAAGCGCCAGGACTCCGGCGCAATCACCGCCACCAGCCACATGGCCAGCAGCACCAGCAGCAACAGGTTGACCAGGAAGCTCAGCAAGTAGGCGAACAGCCCGCGGCGGTCGCGCCAGAGGAAGTAGTTGAGCGCGCCTGTGCGGCTCCAGCCCAGGTTGCTGGTGCCCTGGAACACGATACCGACGATCCACCGCGACTTCTGCCGAATGGCATGCTGCCAGTCGCGGGGGAAATGCTCGCGCACGCAGATCACCTGGGAAAACTCGCGGCTCATGCCGGGGCGCCATGCTTGCTTGAGGGTCAGCGCCGGGTCACTGATCGAGTAGCGGGCGAAGATGCACTTCATGCCCTTTTGCTTCAGGCGAAAACCGATGTCGTAGTCTTCGGTGAGGCTCTGCACGTCGAAGGCGATGCCATCGCCCTCTTCGAGCAGCGCGGCGATGGCCCGGCGGCTGAAGCAGGTGCCGACCCCAGCGCTGGGCACCTGGCCGGTCAAGGCTTCGCGCACGATGACGTCCTTGCCGTGGTTTTCGGCGAACTCGTCGACGTAGTGGCCTGCGGTGAAACCCTTCCATTCCGGTGCGTAGGGGTAGACCGGGATCTGGATCATGTCCTTGTTCGGCAGCAGGTAGTTGAACAGGCGCAGTTCCATGGGCGAGATCACATCTTCGGCATCGTGCAGGATGAAGCCGGCGAACTCGATGCGCGCTTCATCCTGGAAGCGCAGCAGCGCGTCGATGATATTGTTCAGGCAGTCGGCTTTGCTGGTGGGGCCGGGGCGGGCGCAGACCACCTTGTGCACGTTGGGGTAGTGCAGGCAAACCGCGTCGACATCCGCCTGGGTCTGTGGGTCGTTGGGGTAGGTGCCAACGAAGATCTGGTAGTTTTCATAGTCGATGGTCGACGCCGCCAGGCGCGCCATTTCACCGACCACACCCACCTCGTTCCAGGCCGGGACCATGATCGCCAGGGGCTTCTCAGGCACTTCGTATAGGCGTTTTTCGTCGGCCTTTTGGTACTTGTCGTAAATGCGGAAGCGGCGGATCAGCTTGCGACCCCAGTAGCACAGGTCGATGAACAGGTCATCCAGCCCGAGCAGGAACATCAGCGAGGCGAGTATGATCGCCAGGATCTTCAGGCCGAACAGCACATAGGTAAGAAAATCGATGAATGCCAGGCTCATGCGTGGTCCTCGTACGGCTCCCTGGACGAAGGTGCATGACGTGTCGCCGCGTGCACGGCATTTATACAAGCAGCCCAATACAGGGTTGTCCAATACGTGCTGGGCAGGCCACGGCGGCGCACAGTGCGGTCGCGCGTTTATTGACGGGTTGGTCAGATATGAATTTCAGCCTTTTTCTTGTGGGCCACATCTTGTAGCTTGGTAGGTCGTTTTTTCAGGGAGCTGAATATGCAAGGCAAGGCACGCAAGATCGTCCAGGCCATCCTCTACGAAGCCATCGCCGTGGCCTGCGTGGCGCCAGCGCTGGAACTGGCGTTTGCTGCCGGTATGGCCCAATCGGCCGTGCTGTCGGTGCTAATGTCGGGCATTGCCATGAGCTGGAACATGGCCTTCAACTGGGCGTTCGAGCGCTGGGAGGCGCGCCAGCAGCAGCGTAAGCGCACCTTCATGCGCCGGGTCTTGCATGCCTTGGGTTTTGAAGGCGGGCTGGTGGTGATTCTGCTGCCGCTGGTGGCGTGGTGGCTGGATGTGAGCCTGTGGGCGGCGTTTCTGACCAACCTGGCGCTGTTCGTGTTCTTCTTCGTCTATGCCTTCGTGTTCCAGTGGGGCTTCGACAAGGTCTTTGATGTGCCGCTTTCGGCGCAGCAGGCAAAGTGTTGACTTGCTGCCATGCGGCGGGATAAGTTCCTACCCCATGAACACATTCCCGCACGTGAACGCCATTATTATTACCGCCATTATCAGTTTGGCGGGCTAGCGCGTACGTGCACCTAACCCGCCCTGGAGGCGGGTTTTTACTCTCTGACTCCTGGGCAACGTGAAAACAGCCAAGGAGTCATCGATGACCAGCTTCAGCGCCAACCTGCGTACCTCGCTCACGCCCCAGCAGCTACTGTCGGAGCAGGTGCGGCGCATTCTCTCTGCGCCCGTCTACGACCTGGCCATCGAAACACCGCTGCAGCCAGCGCCAGCGCTGTCTGCCAGCCTGGGCAACCAGGTGTTGCTCAAGCGTGAAGACCTGCAACCCACGTTCTCGTTCAAGATCCGCGGTGCCTACACGCGGCTGTCGCGTCTGACGGCGGCCCAGCGTGAACGCGGGGTGATCACCGCGTCGGCGGGCAACCACGCCCAAGGCGTCGCCTTGGCAGCTTCGCACCTGGGCCTGAAAGCAACCATCGTCATGCCAACCACCACGCCGTCGCTGAAGGTCGAGGGTGTGCGTTCGCGGGGTGGCCACGTGGTGCAGTACGGTGAGAGTTTCCCCCACGCACTGGCCCATGCCCTGCAGCTGGCCGAGCGTGACGGCGCCACTTTCGTGCCACCCTTCGATGACCCGGACGTGATCGCCGGGCAAGGTACGGTGGCCATGGAGATCCTGCGCCAGCACCCGGGTGACCTGCATGCGATCTTCGTCCCGGTAGGCGGTGGCGGGTTGGTGGCGGGCATTGCCGCCTACGTGAAATACCTGCGGCCCGAGGTCAAGGTGATCGGCGTCGAGCCGGAAGATTCCAACTGCCTGCAGGCTGCGCTGGCCGCAGGCGAACGGGTGATCCTGCCCCAGGTCGGCACGTTTGCCGATGGTGTGGCGGTGGCGCAGGTCGGTGCCCATTGCTTCGAGCTGTGTCGGCACTTCGTCGATGAGGTGGTGACCGTCAACAGCGATGAGCTGTGCGCGGCGATCAAGGACATCTACGACGACACCCGCTCGATCACCGAGCCTTCCGGTGCCCTGGCCGTGGCCGGTATCAAGAAGTATGTGGCCCGCGAGGGTGTGCAGGGGCGGACCCTGGTCGCCATCGACTCCGGCGCCAACGTCAATTTCGACCGCCTGCGGCACGTGGCCGAGCGGGCAGAACTGGGCGAGCAGCGCGAGGCGATCATCGCCGTGACCATCCCTGAGCAACCGGGCAGCTTCCGCGCCTTCTGCCAGGCACTTGGCAAACGCCAGATCACCGAGTTCAACTACCGCTACTACCCGGGCAAGGAAGCGCGTCTGTTTGTCGGGGTGCAGACCCACCCGCTGCACGACCCACGTGAAAAGCTGCTGGCCAGCCTCGCCGAGCAGGGTTACAGCGTACTCGACCTGACCGACAACGAACTGGCCAAGCTGCATGTGCGCCACACCGTGGGCGGGCATGCCGCGCCAGGGGCGGATGAGCGTGTGCTGCGTTTCGAGTTCCCGGAGCGGCCAGGTGCGCTGCTGGGCTTCCTGGAGCGGTTGGGCAAACGTTGGAACATCAGCCTGTTCCATTACCGCAACCATGGCGCCGCAGAAGCGCGGGTATTTGCTGCACTTGAAGTGCCGGCCGATGAGCAGGCGAGGTTGCCGCAGGCACTGGACGAGATGGGTTATCGCTATTGGGACGAGACCGAGAACCCGGCTTACCAGCTGTTTCTTGGTTGATCTGAGCACAACCTCAGGTGTTGGACGCACATCCAACACCTGAGGGCTTCAGCGCTCCCGCATGAAGAAACCAGCCACAAACTTGCGGAAGGTCTCCAGGCTTTTGAAGTCGGCGTAGCGCTTGAAGTTCTCGGCATCCGGCTCGGGGCCGATCGGTTGCTCCAGCAGTGACACGGACAGCACCCGGTCCTGGTCCGATGTCAGTACCAGTTCATCCATCACCTGGCCGCCGATCACCGGCCGGCGCATCTGCACTTTCACGCCCTTGCTGGCCATCCAGTCGATCAGCGACACCAGCGCCTTGAGCGGCTCGCGCTCTTCATCGCGGTACACCGGGAACAGGTGGGAACGCGACAGCACCGGTACGCTGGCCACATGGATCAGTTCATAGAAATGGCTACCGGCGCTGGTGGGCGAATACAGCGCCAATGCCAACAGCGGGCCAGCCGTGCGGTTGCCACCCCAATACAGGTGGTGGCCCTGGAAATCGAACCCCTCGTCACTGCGGTTGTTGAACAGCTTGCGCCCTTTGATCTGGTCGACACAGTCGAGCATCAGGCCATGGCGGCGGTGGTTGCCGAACACCGTGGCCTCGCGCAGCCGGGCCTTGAGCATCATCATGTGCTTCATGTCCAGGCGGGTTTCCAGGTAGTTGCTGGCCGGCACCCGCTCCAGCAGCGGGTAGCGGCTGGCAACGCTGCGCAATTCGGCAAACTGCCCGGTGAGGTCTTTTTTCAGGTGAGTGGCGTAGAGGTTCAGGCCGCTGATCTCGACCCAGGTCAGCAACAGCGACAGCAGCCGTTGCTGTTCGCGCCGGTCATTGCCATCACCGCCGCCGTTGTCTTGGGCCGGGCGAAAGTCACCGATCAGGCGCAACGGTGTATCGGGTGGCAACCACGCAGCGGGTGGGGCAGGGTCGTCTTCGCGCTCTGCGGCTTCACGCTCGTCCTTGGTGAACGGGCAGCCCGGTGCATGCTCGGCAGTACCGGGGTTGTTTTTCAAAAACAGTGTGCCGGTGCTGCCGTTGAGGGTCACGTTGAGCACCGGCAGGGCGTCCTTGCGGCAGTCGCAGGCCAGCCACTGGTTGGCGTTACGCACCTTCATCAGCAACTGGTTGGCCTGCAGCAGTTGTGGGCCGACGAGCGTCCCTGTGCTGAAACCGACCAGCAGTTCTTCTTCGGCGAGTGTGAGGCTGCGCACCTGCGCGGCGGTTTTATCGATGATACGCATTGACGGGCAGCTCCAAGCTACGAGCCCCAAGCTTCAAGCAAAGCGCTTTCACTTTCAACTTGAGGCGCGCAGCCGGCGGCTTAGTTGCCACTGAACAGTTTGGCCGCGCGGGCACGGATTTCTTCCGGGGTGAGGTCCTCTTTGTGCGTGGAGACGAACCACAGGTTGCCGAACGGGTCTTTCAGGGTGCCGCTGCGGTCACCGTAGAACTGGTCCTGCAGCGGCCGTAGCGCAGTGGCGCCTGCTGCTATGGCCTGGGCGTAGACCTGGTCGCAGTTTTCGACGTACAGGTGCAGCCCAATTGCCGCACCATCGACATGCTGGCTGGCGGTAAGCCCGCCCTCCATGTCGCACGGGTCGGCGAGCATCAGTGACGAGTCGCCAATCTTCAGCTCGGCGTGACCGACGCGGCCGTCAGGGCCGTCGAGGCGGAACATTTCGATGGCGCCGAAGGCCTGCTTGTAGAAGTCGATGGCCTTTGCGGCGTCCTTGATGCCCAGGTAAGGGGTGATGCTGTGCTGGCCTTCGGGGATGGGTTTGGCTGACATGGTATGGCCTCCTTTTGCATTGGCAGTGCTGGCCGCTTGCGAGGGCAAGGCCGACACTGATCGCGAAGCTGTATGTTTATACAGCCTGGCGATCAATGCAAATGCCATTTCTCCATTAAGCGCTGGCGGGTTAGAAGATATAGTCGGTGGTCAGGAAGCTCGATTGGCGATTGCGGATGATCTCACTGATCAGCGCTTTGTTGGCTTCCTGGAACTTGGTCGCCACCAGCGTGCGGATCGAGAACACGCGCAAAGCGTCGTGTACCGAGAGCGTACCTTCGGCGCTGTTCTTGCGGCCGTTGAACGGGTAGGTGTCTGGCCCGCGCTGGCACTGGGCGTTGATGTTGATGCGGCCGACCTGGTTGGCAAAGGTATCGACCAGGCTGCCGATGGTCGCCGGGTCGTTGCCGAACAAGCTCAGTTGCTGGCCGTAATCGGAGTCGAGCACGTAGTCGATGACCGTCTGCAGATCGCGGTAGGGCACCACCGGCACCAGCGGCCCGAACTGCTCTTCGTGGTACACGCGCATGTCATGGTTCACCGGGTAAAGCAGGGCGGGGTAGAAGAACGAGCCGCGGCTCTGCCCGCCGCCTTCGTTGATGACGCGGGCGCCCTTGGCCGTGGCATCGGCCACCAGGCCGTCGAGGTAGTCGACCTTGCCCGGTTCCGGCAAAGGCGTCAGCGCCACGCCAGGCTCCCACGGCATGCCCGGCTTGAGCGCGGCCAGCTTGCGCTGGAATTTATCCAGGAAGGCCTCGACCACATCCTCGTGGACGAACAGTATTTTCAGCGCAGTGCAGCGTTGGCCGTTGAATGACAAGGCGCCGGTGACGGCCTCTTCGACCGCGTTGTCCAGGTCGACCTGGGGCAGCACGATGCCGGGGTTCTTGGCATCCAGGCCGAGCGCCGCGCGCAGGCGGTGCGGGCGTGGGTGCAGTTTTTTCAGGTCGCTGGCGGCCTTGTGGGTGCCGATGAAGGCAAACACATCGACCAGGCCGCTGGCCATCAGCGCGCTGACGGTCTCGCGGCCGCGGCCATAGATGACGTTGATCACCCCAGGCGGGAAGCTGTCGCGGAAGGCTTCGAGCAACGGGCGAATCAGCAGCACGCCAAACTTGGCCGGCTTGAACACCACGGTATTGCCCATGATCAGTGCGGGGATCAACGTGGTGAAGGTTTCGTTTAGGGGGTAGTTGTACGGCCCCATGCACAGCGCCACGCCCAGTGGCGCCCGACGGATCTGGCCAAGGGTGCCTTGTTCGAGCTCGAAACGGCTTGAGCGGCGGTCGAGGTCCTTGAGTGCGTTGATGGTGTCGACGATGTAGTCGCAGGTGCGGTCGAACTCCTTTTCCGAGTCCTTGAGGTTCTTGCCGATTTCCCACATCAGCAGTTTGACCACCGCCTGGCGCTGTTCGCGCATGCGTGCAAGGAAGGTTTCGACGTGCTGTATGCGCTCGGCCACGCGCATCGTTGGCCAGGCGCCGCGGCCCTTGTCGTAGGCCTGTACGGCGGCATCCAACGCGGTAAGGGCGGTGTCGGCGTCAAGCAGCGGGGCGCTGCCGAGCACGACCTGCTGCTCGCCGTCGGCCTGCTTCAGCCAGACCGGGCTGCGCACCGTGGCCAGCGGGCCGTCCCAGCGCTTGAGCTGGCCGTTCACCAAGTAGTCGCGTTGTTCCAGGGGGGCTTCCAGGCGCCAGGTGTCGGGGATGTTGTCGGCGGTGGGGAAGAGTGAATCGAGCAGACGGTCCATGGGTACTGCACCTCACATATCTGAGCGGATTGCGTGCCAGGTGAAACGCTTCAGCTTCGAGCATGCACCGGCCGCAGGAAAAACACCAGTCTGGCTCAACATTGCCTGCGCTGCGCCGATACAGCACTTACCAGTGTGTGCGCAGGCTTATGATCCCATCCAGCCCCCGTTTTGCGCGGCTGTCACCTCGGTGACAGACGCGTTTGCCGATCAATTCACAGTGGCAGGTTGAACAGGTTGCAGGGCGGGTGCGTCAACCATTCCTCGCGCAGTACCTGGTCAGCATCGATGGCGGCCAGGCGGCGCCAGAATTCCGCTCGTGCTTGCTGGGGCTGGCTTCGAAAAAAATTGTCGCCGAGCAGCGGTCTGAGGTCGCGACGATACTGCAGCGGAAAACGCTGCCAAAGTGCGACTTGCACAGGCCCGGTTTGCTCGAAGAATTCGTCATAGTCACCCTCACTAACCAGCAGATCGACCTGATGGGCCGTGTTGTAAGCATCAATTTGTGCAAGCACGCCTTCGCCGAGCCAGTCACTTTCCAGGCACAGGGCCTGGGCGGACGGTTCCGGTAGGTTGAAGCCGGCAGGCAATTGCACGAACTGGTTGCCCGACATGTCCAGGACGATAGGTTCGGCGACCCGCTCCAGGCCTGCGGGTAACTCGGTCAGCCCGCAATCATTCAGGAACAGGGTTTTAAGGTGATCAAGCCCATTCAGGTCAGGGGCCTCCAGCAGTGGGTTGCCCGACAGATCCAGGACGACAAGCCTGGAGCACTGATTCAAGGATGCTTGTGCGCGGTAGTCCCAAGTGATGCGGTTGTTGTCCAGGTCGAGCCATGTCAATCGACCAGGGTTGGCCAAACGGGGCAGGGCATTGAAGCGGCAATTGGACAGCAACAAACGCTTCAACCCAGGAAAGCGCTCATGCACCTCTGCGGGTAACTGTCTGAGCGAGGGGTTATTGCTCAGCGACAAGTGCTCCACATGGGTGAAGTCGTCCGGCAAGGCCAGGCTGGCCAAATCCTGGTCTTCGAGATCCAGGCCGGAGAGGTCGAGGCTGTAGATGCGCCCCGCGCCCCCGAGCGAAACCGTCGAGAGGCGCCGCCAGGCATTGACGATAGGGCGGATCGCTCGCTGCCGCTGGTGTGGGCGTTGCGGGTCGGGGCGGGCCCACTCGTGCAGGTCGCGGCGCAAGGTATCCAGGCGTTGCTGCAGGTCGCGCAGTCTTTGTGTAGGGGAGCGAAGGTCATTGTCCTCAGTCTCATCATCTTCTTGCCCGCTTTCAAGCGCATCCTCGATCTCTGAATCGGTGGCATTGGGGTATAGGCGGCGGTAGGCGCCGGCCAGTGAACTCGTTTGGCGCGGGTGCGGTGGTTCGGGGTCAAGCGGGCGCCCCCCACGCAGTTGGCCGGGGAGCGCGCGTCGTATTGCGCGATGCCCCCACAGTCGTTGCGCAAGGGTATCCCTGTTTTCGGTGGCCCAGCTCTGGATGCGCTGGCGTATCGAACCCCCATCTGCTTCGGTGATTGCCAGTGCGCCGCGATAGCCCCGCGGCAGCGCCTGTTCGATTGCGCGGCACAGGTCCTGGTCCCGCGTGGTGGGGGCAGGGCGCTGCCCCAGGTCAGCTTCATAGCCTTCTGTAGACCTGATGACTCGGCAGATGCGCCTGGCCTGGTCACTGCCAACACTGTCGAGCAGCGGGCCTTCGGGGCTACCGGCACGCAGCTCCAGGCGTACATCGCGCGGCCAGTCAGGCCAGTCAGCGAGGGCGCTGAACAGCAGACGTTCGCTTTCGGCACTGGCCCGAGCCGGCACCAGCACGCCTTCCAAGGCACGTACAAGAGGCAGTTCGCTGTGTGTATGTTCAATTTGTTGGCGCAGCCAGGCAGGTAACGTTGCGTCGTGTTCCCAGGCCAGTGCTTCTACAGCGTCCAGTGGCGCCAGCAAGCGCCTGGCCAGTGCGGCCGACAGGCGGGGGTAGGCCTGCAATAACCGAACTGTCGCGGGCTCGATGGGCCCCTCGCCGTTATACAGGCGCGCGAACAAGGCCTCTGGCGCGTCGCCACTCAGTGCTTGCGCCTTGGCTTGCGCGGCCATGCGCTGCAAGGTGTCGAGCAGCAACGCAGGTGCTGGCTGCCCCTCGAGGTGCACGCGGCGCAAGCTGGCTGCATCGGTACCACTGATGCGGCCTGCCAGGGTAAGTTGGTCTGCCGTCAGCGCAGGGTAGTCTTGCCCCAGACGACGTATCAGTACCGCGAACGACCACTGCGATGGCTGTTCATGACAGCCGCGCCAAGCGCCCTGTTCGTTGTGATCCAGCGGCGGTTGCCAAGCGTCTTGCACGTGGGGGTGGACGATACGCCATTGCTGTAACTCATTGTCCAGGCGTTGCTCGTAGAGATGGCCATCCATGCGAATGAAATACCGGCCGTCGAGCAGGTACTGGCCCTGTGCGTTGGCTTGTACTTGCTCCGGTAACGGCTGGGCGCTGCGGTAAGGTGTGAGATCAGGTTGCCAGAGCTTGTAGCAGCCATCGCTGCTGCGCACCTCGTGCAGCTGCTCCAACAGCGGGCTTTTGAACAGCTTCGGCACCACGTGGCCTGCAGTCACCAAGCCAGCGGCAAGTGCCAGATTCAGCCCGGCCGCCTCCAGATGACGCAGTGCCAGATTGCGATCGCCCTGATGCCAGGCTTCATAACCCTCGTACACTTCGCCAAGCAGTTGGCACGCTGTCACAGCCACCATCAGCGTGCCCACGGCAGGGATGAAGAAACCTGCCAGGTTGAGCGCATCCAGGCCAAGGTCTTCCCACGCTTGCAGACGCCTCGCCCGCGCCTTGGCATCGGCTTCAGCCGTCGGCACCGCCAGTTGGCGTGCTTCGCGCTTGAGGCGGTCTACGTGCAGCGCCTGATGGAAACCGAACGGCTCCTCGGTGATGGCTAGCCGCGTGGGGCGCAGGTCTGCATGACTGGCCCGCGACCATGCCTGGTCGTCGGCAGACGTGCCCGAGGCATCAAGGTTTTGGTGCAGCAAGTCGAGAAAGTGTTGATGCTGGCTCTGCTCAATGTAAGCCATGCACATCTGCCGGGTGGCGGGCTCCAGCAACAGGGCCGCCAATGCGTCGTGAACTGCATCAAGATCGGTAAATAGCCGCAGCGCCTCGTGGCCGGGTAGGTAGAGCAGCAGCCCGGCGTGCCCGGCGTCAATCAGCATGACCTCGTGCAGCGTGATACCGAATAACGCCAGTTGCCAGCACGGCAGATTTTCGCCCTGCAACAAAAGGTCGACGTGGTCACGCGTGGCACCGCTCAGTTCATGGCGCAGGTAGGCCAGGTCGGCAGCCAGGCGCAGCCGGTCCTTGTACACGGCCATTGCCTGCTCACGTACCTGGGGCTTGGCGAAATGCTGATCCAGATGGGTCTGGTATTGCGCCCCTAAGTCCAGTGTGCGACACAGCGCGGCGAACGAAGCGGGTGCCAGTGGCAATGGCTCCACCTGGTAGTGCTCCGTGTGCATCGCAAAGTGCGATGCGGGCGTTTGCGCACCGGTAAACGCGATGCCCTGCACCTCGGCGGCTGTTACATGAATATTGGCGCTCAGGGCGATGGCACTCTGGGGCGTGAAGGACTCGTCGTCGGCGAAGTTCTGCAGTGCGGCTTGCAGCAGATTATCGCGTCGATGACTGTAAAGCGTGCGCAGGCCTATCCAATGCCACGTGCTTTCTACCCGAAGCAGCTCAGTGCCACGCAAGGGTGCCGTGCAGTCCTGCTCGGCGAGGCAGGCTTTGAGTCGCGATTCAGCGAATTCGGCAACTTGTTCAAGCCCCCGCAGCGAGCGAGCGTGGCTTGCGAGCGTAACAGGCGCGATTGGCTACGCTGTACAGCCTCGCGAAGATCGGGGGCGGCATTGGCGAACCAGTCCTGGGTGAAATAGGCCGGTACATGGCTTTGTTTCAAACGCTGCCATTGAGAGGCCGCTATTCGATGGGTCCAGGCAGGAAGCTGTTGCTTGAGCAGGTCTTGATGGGGGGCGAGCGTGGAGAGGGCGGGCATGTTGATGCTCCTTTATGAGGAGCCAGCATCAAACGGCAATTGCTAATAACCAGGTGGTAGCCGAGTAGTGCGCTTAACTGAACATACGTCATGGGTTAGCGTCATAAAGTCATCAAGTGCAAACAAGAAATTTGACGTCATAAAATAGGTCGTCATGCTGTCAAAGTGCCGCTTGCCAAAGCGTGGCCTTGCATCTTAAATTGTTACTGAATGTGAGAGTGATGTTTCGTAAGCAATCTTTTATATATCAGCGCGTTGGGTGTGTTTATTACAGTCAACTGTGATCTTTTGCTGATCTGCCCTTGGACAACATCAAAGGATGTCGAACCAGCATGAAAGAGAACTTGGCGGCTGTTGCACGAAAACTCATCTCTCCCTCCACGCGCTACGAGATCAGGTTGCTCTCCAGCAAGATACGAGAAGTGCTTGGGCGAGCCTGTTTTTGGCGGTGGGAGGTCGCGAGGTTCCGGCTGCAGCAGGAAAGCCCCTACGAAATCCTCTACATCGGCCGCAAGCACCAGCGCGAGATGGCCAAGCTGCTGATTGGTGGCAAGGTAGCGGGCAACGCCCCGGTGGCCGCCGGCAGTGCAGAGCCTGAAGCGTCCAACCATGTGGTGCTGGTGAGTGAATTGCCCACCACTGGGGCCTTGTCGGTGCCGCACTACCTGAGCGCCGTGGTACCGCTGGGGCGCCCGCTGGAGGACATTACCGCACGCTATGACAGCGAATTGCGCCGCAGCATTCGCAAGAACCGACCGCTCTACCAGATGAGGCAGACACTGTCGGATGAAGAAATCGCAATGGCCGACAGCCAGCTACTGCGCCCCTATGCCACCGCAAGGCAAGGTATTCATGCCGCGCAGTTCCCCACGGACGATGTGTTTCGCATCGCCAAGCATGTAGGGCGTCTGGACCTGATCACCTTGGGCGACGAAGTCATTGGCTGTCACTTGGGGTGTGAAGTGACGCGCGGGGGCAAACGTTATTGGAGCACGCTGCGTTTTGGTTATAGCGAGGCGGTGTTTTCAGATGCGAAAAAACTGCGGGAAGTGAACTCCATCACCACGTTCATGGCGTTGGAGTGGGCACTGCAACAGGGCTTTGATTATTACGATATCGGCCTGTGCCTGGCGCGGCCGGATGACGGCTTGCTGAAATGGAAGAGAAGGCGCGGCGGCGATATCGATTCGTTGGGCAACCATGCCTACCTGTTCGTCAGGCTACCCAAGACCGGCACGGCGAAGTTTCTTTGGGAAACCCCGATGTTCGCTGTCGAAGGCGACAAATTGACCCTGCACCTGGGCTTGCCAGACGGGCCAAGCGAGGAGGAGGTCGCCAGCCGATATCACGAAATGGTGTTTGGCGGGCTGCACAAGATCTACCTCTATGGCACCACCGGTTCGGGGGAGTCCTTTATTGAAACCTTGCGCACGCGGTACGCCAACTTACAGTCGCCGCCGACGATGGAAAGGGTCACATCCAACTGATTCAAAGGGCCAGTGGCCACGCCACCCGGGGGAGCAGCTTCATGGGAAGCGATATGTCGAAATTCAGCGCACCGTCCGCCGGCAAACGGCATAAGTGGACCCTCGCTGCGTATAAGTACATGGCACGCAAGCGACTTGCCCGCAATTCGGCGGTCGACCTGAAAAGCATCGCGTCAAAAAGCTGGGACATTGCGCCGGGTGAGACAACCCTCTCCCCGCCAGCCTTCTATTTACCCAATCAGCTCGAGCGGGTAACGGGGTGGGAGGCCAAGCGCTTTTACCCCTATGTGCATCCAGCGCGCACCATGGAAGGCGGCCTCAGCGTTGTGCAGGGCCCTACACGCGGCTACTTGATCAAGGACGTCTGGCTCATAGACGGGGCGCTCTACAAGGGCAAGGCCAGCCATTGGTTATCGTTGAAACCCAGTACCTTTCCGCGGGTTGTCGTCGAGAACGAAATAGAACGAGCGGCCATCTATTGCACGCAAAATGGCAATTCATGGTTTGGCACCTGGTTGATGGAAGACTGTGTCACTTACGCACTGGCCCGTAACGAGGGCGTACCGGTGACCACGGCGCCATCAGCCCGCTACCCGTTGTTTTCCCAGGCGCCTGCCTATGAAGACTGGTTAGACATGAAGCCCCTACGTCTGCGCAGTGCGTTTTTCCGTGAACTGGTGCTGTTTGACGATCAGAGCAATAACCGCAGCCGGCATTTACGCTACCGGGCCATGGGTGAAAAACTGCTTTCGCACGTCAACCATGAGCCGCACCCCGGCGTGTTCATTTTGCGTGGGGGCGACGGCGACTTGCGTTTCCTGCGTAATGAAATGGCGATTGCAGAGCACTTGCGCCAGACCCGGGGCTTTCGCGTTGTCGACCCGCTGAAGACCGACGTGCCAAGCATTATTGCAGCCTGTGCCGGCGCCAGGGTGGTGGTCGGGGTTGAAGGCAGCCAGTTGGTTCACGGCGTCAACGTGCTGCAAACCGGCGGCTGCGTGCTGACGTTGCAGCCTCCGAACCGTTTTGTCAGCTATTACAAGTACCTGACGGATCGCGACCAGCAGCACTTCGGCTTTGTAGTGGGCATGCCGGAGGGCGATGGCTTCAGGATCGACATCGAGGAAGTGGAACGCACCCTCGACCTGATGCCCTTATAGTCCGTGTCAGCGTCTGGTTCGAAAGCGCCAGATTTCGGTTCGCAAGCTCAACGATTGGCATTTGCCTTCTCACCGATGAAACGCAATCACTTCCACGCTTATTACCTTCCCTTGCCGATATCGCACACCGCTGGGGTCTTCCGAGCGGCCGAGGTGATAGAAATTTAGGTATTTCAGTCTCTTGCAGCGAAGCGGCACGTGTCAGGCAACCGCCTGGGGCGCTTGCATTTTTTGCGTGACGGCATTTTGACGAAGTCACCCCTCGTTCATTGAGATTTATTATGGTGTCGGATCATTGACGTAGTGTCATTGTGCCCATAAGCTCAAATCAACAGCGAGGAAGTCTCCCGCTAAACCCAAATATAACGACTTTTATTATCCTCTATATAGGAGGGGGTTATGCGCTCGACACTGTTCATAAAATCAATATTCTTGTTGGTGCTTTTAAGTGGCGCAGCACGCGCTGCTGATTCTTATGTCAATCAAAACAGTGTCATTCCTGTCGCAACGGCAGGTTGGTTCTTCGCCTTCGCGGTGATTGGTTTTGTGGCAGTTGCCAACAGAAGAAAGATTTAAACACTCAACGCGTCGGCAGGGTGAAGTACGTCTTTAACGGTTGTTCAATAGCACACTCATTCAGTGCCGTCGGTAATTTGACGACTGTGCTTTGATGCACGACTTTTCGCTGCCGCGGGCGGCTTGTCAATTTTCCAACTGTTGCTATATTCCAGTAGCCAGTAATTGCCAATAGCCGTAGGGTAGCGCAGCGTGCTGGTGGGTCAGGGCTTCGCAGCGTCAGTTACAGGGCCTCCAGGATGGTTGAGGCCGTCGCAGCAGGTGGTACGGTTGCGAAGTGGAGCGAGAGTTTGTGTGCCGTTCTCATTCAGTGCTCTTTGTCGGGCCAATAGGCCGGAGGGACCCTCATGGTACGTTCATTGTGTTCCGCTTTTTGCGTGCTGATGCTGTGGTCCGGTACCGGCAACGCCCTCGAAAATAACGCAAGTTACCTGCTCAGCCCTGGCGACGTGGTGATGGTGTCAGTCTGGCAAGAGGAGAGCCTGCGCCAGGAGGCCACCGTGCTTCCCGATGGCAGTATCACCTTCCCCTTGGCCGGGCGAATCGATGTCGCCGGCCTCGATGTCACGGCGGTCGAAAAACAGGTCGCTGCCAAACTCGAAAAATTCCTCCCCGACCCGAACGTCAGCGTTGTCGTCAAGAGCATCGCCGGCAACCTGGTCTATGTGCAGGGCAAGGTGATCAAGCCAGGGCCCGTGCAAATGGCGGGCCCAACGGCTGTACTGCAGGCCTTGAGCATGTCGGGCGGTTTGGACAAATTCGCTGACGAAAGCGCCATCAAGGTGGTCCGTGTCGACAAGGGCAGACAACAGATTCTGCCCGTGCGATATAAGGACCTGGTTTCCGGGCGCGACATGTCCACCAACATCCAACTTCAGGCTGGCGATACGCTGGTCGTTCCTTGATCTTGCCTTAATAAGAACACTTAATGCCTCTTCTAAGAACAACTAGCATTGCAACGGCAATCTTGGTCTTGCCGTTTACGGACGCGGTCCAGGCAGCAAATTGGCAGTCCTCGGTGGTGGTGCCGACTTCGGTCGAATACGACAGCAACCCCTTGTTGCTGTCGTCTGAAGAAAAGGGGGTGACGCGCACGATCATCGCGCCCGACTACACCCTGGTCGGTACCTTCGACCGCGACGAGTTGCGCTTGGGTCTTGGCATGCAGGTGTTGCGCTCGTCCGACACCGATATCGTCGACGACCGCGAAGACCCCAACGTGAGCTTGGGCTGGCAGCGAGACACCGAGAAAGGGCGTTTTGGCCTGGTGGCCCTGTACAACGAAAGCTCCACGTTGTCTGGCACCGTGCAGGACACCGGTGTGGTGACGACCGATGGCACGCAAAAGCTGTATTCGCTGGCAGGCAACTGGAGCAGCGCCATCACCGAGCGCAGCACGTTGTCCAACGAAACCAAGTACACCCGTGCCCGTTATGACATCGACACCCTGACCGGCTACAACGAACTGGGCAACGTATTCACCTGGACCTACGCCTGGAGTGAGCGGGCCGACCTGTATACGCGCTTTGGCGCAAGGCGTTATGAGCCCGAGGAAGACCTTACTGCCACGGCCTCCAACAGCTACACGCCTGCGGTCGGGGTCAAGTATCAGTTTTCCGAACGCCTGAGTGCGGATGCGCACCTGGGGGTCAACAAGGTGTCCGGGTCCGAGGGCGGTCGGCGGGGTGAGGGCGGTGCTTCGCTGCTGTATACCGGGGTGCGCTCCGATGCCAGTTTCAGCGCCGAACGCAGCACGGTCGCCAGTGCCGAGGGTGGCTTTGCCCAGCTCGACATGGTGCGCGGTATCTACAGTTATGCAGTCAACGAACTGACCCGTGTCGGGGCCGATGCGTCATGGCAAGACAGCAAGGGGCAAACGCCCAACACCCTGCAAACCTACAGCGTTTGGGCCAGCCGGGAATTTTCGCCTTTTTGGGATCTGCGCCTATCGTTGATGTACAAGGAACGGCGCCAGGATGATGCACCCGATGCGACCGCTACGATTGTTGGTTTGACGTTGACGTATAGGTACCCC
Source organism: Pseudomonas sp. NFX1 (assembly GCF_051123555.1). NCBI lineage: Bacteria > Pseudomonadati > Pseudomonadota > Gammaproteobacteria > Pseudomonadales > Pseudomonadaceae > Pseudomonas > Pseudomonas sp. NFX1. Next base: position 1,350,948 of record NZ_CP169366.1, read on the forward strand.
GACCTCTGAACTTCAGCCTGGTGGCCTTTATGAAGTCTGACTACGAGCTCTCCCTCAAAGATTACATCGCCATAATCAAGGATCGGGCCCTGTTATTGGGGATCAGTGTCGTAGTCATTCTTGCCGCCACCGTGGTGGTGGCGGTGAGTGTGCCGCCTATCTATCAGTCCACCGGTACCATTCTGGTGGAGTCGCAGCAGATTTCGCCGGAGCTGGTCTCGGCGAACAACAACAGCTTTGCCGATGAGCGCATCGAGGTCATCCGCCAGCGGGTCATGACCCGCGAGAACCTGCTGCGGATCATCGACAAGTACAGCCTGTTCGCCGACAAGGGCAAGCAGCTCAGCGAGAGCGACAAGATCGACCAGATGCGCAATGCCATCGTGGTCGCCTCGCTCAGTACCTTCGTCAGAGGGCGCGGTGAGGCCACGGTCGCCTTCACCGTGTCGTTCGAACACAAGAAACCGGAAGTCGCCAAGGAAGTGGCCAGCGAACTGGTCACGCTGTTTCTCAATGAAAACCTCAAGCAGCGCACCGAGCGGGCGAACGAAACCACTGAGTTCCTGACCCAGGAAGCGAACAAGCTTGGCGCCGAGCTCGCCAGCCTGGAGAACCAGTTGGCAGACTTCAAGCAAGCCCATGCCAATGCCTTGCCCGAGCACCAATCGCTGCGCATGAGCATGTTGTCGCGCTCCGAGCTTGAGTTCAGGGAGGTCGACCGCGACTACAAGACGGCGCAGGAAGAGCTGCGTTACCTTGAACTTGAATTGTCCGCAGCCAATGCCGGGCTGACCACCAAGGCCGACGGTACGCGGCCGGCCAGTGCCGACCTGCCGCAGGACCTGCCCAGCCTCAAGGCCGAGTACACCCGGCTGCTGAGCCGGTACAAAGAAGCGCACCCGGATGTGGTGGCGGTAAAACGCAAGATCCAGGCGCTCGAAGCCAGTGGCGGTAACAGCAAGGCTGCGTCTTCGGTGAGCCTTGACGTGGCCCGCGTCCGTGCAAGGATCGGCGCCGCCCAGGAGCGCATCAGTTCGTTGGCCGAGCAAAAGCGTGAGCTGGTGAAGAAGATGGAAGGCTACGAGGCAGAGATTCTCGAAGCCCCGCAAGTCGAGCGTGGCCTGGTGACCTTGATGCGTGACCACGACAACGCCCGCAAGAAGTACGAGGAAATCCGCGCCAAGGAGATGGGCGCGAAAATTACCGAAAGCTTGGAGCAGGAAAACAAGGCAGAGCGCTTCGTGCTGCTCGAACCACCACTGCTGCCCGAGAAACCAATCAAGCCCAACCGCAAGAAAATCGCTGCCCTGGGCTTGGTGTTGGCACCGGCAGGTGGCGGCGCGTTGGTGATGCTGCTGGAAATCCTCAATCAACGGGTGCGTGGCGTCGGTGCGCTGGAAAGCGTGCTGGGCAAGCGCGTGCTGGTCACGGTGCCGTTCATCACCACCCAGGCGGAACTGGCCAAGCGCCGGCGCTGGCGCAACCTGCTGATCATCGCGGGGCTTGTGCTGATTGCTATGCTGGTAGTGCTGGTGCACATGTTCTACATGCCGTTGGATGTGTTGCTGTTCAAGGCTATGGCGCGGTTTGAATAGGGAAAGCAGTGATGGACAGGATCAAGCCGGTAGTTGGCAATAATATTCATCAAGTTTCTCCAGGTGCCACCCAGGCACCGCAAACCGCCCACGGGGCGGAACAACCCGAGGTGCCTGGGCAGTTCGATTATGTGCAGACCAAGGTGGTGCCGTTGCGTGCGGAGCACCTTGAGCGTAATCGGATTGTCGCTTACAACAAGAACTCGAACATGAATGGGCCCATTGACCTGTTGCGCACGCAGGTGCTGAAGGCCATGGAGGAAAACGGCTGGCGTACCTTGGCCATCACCTCGCCAACGCCCGAAGCAGGCAAGACAGTCCTGGCCATCAACCTGGCCATGAGCATTGCCCACCACACGACCAAGACGGCGCTGCTGGTGGACTTCGATTTGCGTCGGCCCAAGGTCGGCAGCAGCCTGGGTTTGCCGATGGACAAGGCGCTCAACGAATTGTTGGCTGACGAAGCCGGGCTGGAAGAAGTGTTGGTCAACCCGACGTTGCCCCGCTTTGTGGTGTTGCCGACACGGGTGCCTATTCCGCTGTCTACCGAAGTGCTGTCCTCGCCCCGGGTGAGCAACCTGATCGGTGACTTGCGCAACCGCTATGAGTCGCGGATCTGCATCTTCGACCTGCCGCCGCTGTTGAGCTCGGACGATGCGATCACGGTGATGTCCAAGTTCGACTGCGTGCTGCTGGTGGTGGCCAACGGTATGAACAGCAAGCAGGAGATCGAGGAGTGTCTGCACCATCTGGCGGCGGTCAACCTGATTGGCACCGTGTTGAACAAGGCGGATGAAAAACCCCGCACGTACTACTGAGACCCTGCGGTCTGTAGGAGCGGCCTTGCGTCGCGAACGGGCCGCGAAGCGGCCCCAGGGAATTGAGCAAGCAGCTCTCAATGCCAGGGGTACTGCAGCTCCCACCGCCAGGCATGCGCCACAATCTGTTCAAGCGACGCATACGCAGGCTGCCACCCCAGCACCTGCATTGCCTTGCTGGCATCCGCCACCAACCTGGGCGGGTCGCCAGCGCGGCGTGGCGCATCGAGTGTATGGATCTGCCGGCCTGTGACTGCACGGGCGGTATCAATCACCTGCTGCACTGAAAAGCCCAACCCATTACCCAGGTTGAATGCCGTGCTGGCGCCGCCTGCCACCAGGTAGTCCACCGCCAGCGCGTGGGCCGATGCCAAGTCGGCGACATGGACATAGTCACGAATGCAGGTGCCATCTGCAGTGTCGTAGTCACGACCAAACACCGTCACCGCATCACGTCGGCCGGAGGCCGCCTGGAGAATCAGCGGTATCAAGTGGGTTTCCGGCTCATGGCGTTCGCCCAACTGGCCGTCAGGGTCAGCCCCCGCAGCGTTGAAGTAACGCAGGCAAACCGACTTCAGCCCGTAGGCGCGGTCGAAATCCTCAAGGATCTGCTCGACCATCCATTTGCTGAGGCCGTAAGGGTTGATCGGCGCCTTGCCATGCGCTTCGTCGATGGGCACGTAGTGGGGGTTGCCGTACACGGCAGCGCTGGAGGAGAACACCAAGCGCTTGATACCCGCATTCACCATGGCCTGCAGCAATGTCAGGGTAGCCGCTACGTTGTTCTGATAGTACTTGCCAGGGGCGCTGACAGACTCACCCACCTGAATGAACGAGGCGAAGTGGAACACCGCATCAAACTGGCACTCGGCGAACAGCGCATCCAGCGCGCGCTCATTGGCAATGTCCAGTTCGGCCCATTGCACCCCAGGGCCAGGCGAGGCCAGGTCCGCCACCACCACTTCGTGGCCTGCGGCCAGCAAGTGCTTGACCATGTGCGAGCCGATATACCCTGCGCCACCGACAACCAGTAACTTCATCCGTGCCTCCTGGACGCTGCTGTTGTACCGACGCAGTGAGTCGTCCCTGAATCGAACCGGCGGGAGTATCAGCTACAGGTCTTCAGAGACTGTAGATGGCCAAATGCCCTATTTCAAGAACAGCCAGTTGGACATGTACTGGCCATCGAAGGTGATGCTGTATCGCCCGTCCTGGTAGGCCGCTGGCAGTTCCTTCAGCTGTGCCTGGGCGTCGCGCGAGAACAGTTTCAAGCCAGCTGCAGCCTTGATCGACAACGTGCCTTCGAAGGGCTCGACATTGAACGGCGTCTTGTCATCGGCCTTGGGCACGGCCCGGGTGCCCAGCGAGATCAGCAGGCTGCGCGACTGACCGAGCGGTTTCGCATCCAGGCTTTGCACGACGACGCTGGCATACGGTGTTTTTGCCTGTACCGCGATTTGCCCAAGGTTGACCGTTCGCCCGCCAAGCCAGCCCGTCGCGGCCTGGGTGAGGGGCGTGTCGATGGTGTAGAGGCCTTGTTGCCAGTTGCGTTTGAGCTCCCCGGTATCGGTCACCGCCTCACTGGCATCGGCGTCCAGCAGTGACTGCCCAGGGTCGCGCAGCACCTGTGCGTCGGCAGGGATGACGCTGGGTTTCAGCCACGGCAACTCCGGCGTCTGGGGCATGGCAATCTGCAGCCTGCCTTTTTCCATGGCGGTACGCAGGGCCAGCGCGTTGCGCGGAGTGATGTCCTGGTCGAACAAGGTGGCCGGTGTTGGCGCGAAAACGTAGCGGGTGGTGGCTTGCCGTACATCGGCGCGGCGATAGAGCAGGGCAGCGGCGGGCAGGGTGGCCAGCATCGCCGGGTCGTTGTAGGCGTGCCAATTGTCTGCCGTGCGCCAGCCGCTGTTGAAGGCCTGCTGGCTGTAGGCGTATTGCATCATGGCGTCCCAGCCCTGGTGGCTGGCGGTGCCTGCCACATACAGGGGCAGTGAATGGCGGTCGGGCAGGGGGAAGGGTTCGGCGTTCCACTCGGTGACCGTCAGGGGCAAACCGACCACCTGGGCTGCGGCTATCCAGTTGATCATCCCGTCGCTGGTCAGCGGGTTCTTTTCGAGCTGGCCGATGGCGCCGTAGCTGTGTGCGTCGATCACATCGCCAGCGGTAAGCGCCGGCAGCGCGCTCAGGCCGTTGCCACCCCAGGTGCTGGTGGTGGCAATGGGTACCTTGACCCCCAGGCTGTGCAGGTGCGCGATCATGTCGACATCGAAGCGCCGTTCCAGGTCGTTCAGGAACAGTTTCGACGGGCCATGCTCCCAGGCACGCCAGGTACGGTCTGCAGACAGGTCATGGCGCTTGGCGAAGGCTTTGGCTTCGTCCATGTAGAGCTGGCTGTGCTTGGGCACGCGCTTGTCCGGCATCAGGGCGTTGCCGTAGTGCTGGGTGATGTCGTTCTCGTTGGTGATCAATACCGCAGCAATTGCCGGGTCGTCCTTGTAGGCAAGCCCGGTATAAGGGTTCACATGGGTCATGTACTGCTCGGTAAAGCGCTTCATCGCCTGTTGAATGCTCAGGTTCACATAGGCATAGCCCTTGAGGTCGACCCGGCTCTCGCCCTTGGCCAGTTCGTCGAAGGCATAGATGTTGTCATTGGCGGTGAGGGCGCGCTGTACGTGCATGTCGAGCCATACGTAGATGCCTTCGTCCTTGAGGCTTTTGACCCACAGGTCGATCTTGCGCAGTGATTCGGCATTGAGCTGCTGGGTATCGCGAATCAGGGTGCCGTCGCCAAACACGTTCGGGCTGACCCACGGCGAGTCATGGTGGTGCAGCCGCACGAGGTTGAAGCCCAGTGCCGACAGGCGCTTGGCCTGTTTGGTGATTTCCTCGTCCGGCGTCTTGAACAGCGAGTACGCGGACAGGTTGGTGCCCCAGAAGCGTACGGGCGTGTTGTCCTCGAACACCAGTTGCTCGCCAGAGGCTTTCACAAAACCGCGCTTGCCTGCCGGTTTCTCTGGCGCATTGAGAAAGGACAGGTCGACCGGCGAGGTTTGCCAGTCGAGCTGGTCGTCCGGCCATTGTGTGGGGTCGGCCAGGCCAAAGCGTTCGGTTGGGGTGGGGCCAAGCTCGATATCGCCGGTCACGTTCAACGTGGCCTTGATCTGCTGCTGGCCAGCGCTGATGGGGTCTTTGTAGAAAAACGCGCGAATTTCGGAGGTGTTGCCCTGCTCGAAGTACACCTTAGCCAACGCCGGCTCGAAGCGCATCTCGATGCGCCTGCCTTGCGCATCCTTGCCCCATGACCAGCCGCGGTTGCCGGGTAGCAGCACCGGCTCGCCCATTTCCCCAGCGACCACGGCAGGGTCGAACTGGAACACGATGCCGCCGCCCATCACGTCGCTCTGCCTGCTGTGTGCGGTCAGGTCGAACGCCCAGGTCAGGGTTTGCGCCTGCTCCTTGCGGATATCCGCTGCCAGGTCGAAGTCCAGCTCCTTGTTCTTGCCTTGCAGGGTGTAGCTGAAGGGCGCATTGACCTTCAGGGCGGTGTAAAAGCCGGTCCAGCTCCAGTCAGCCGCCCAGAAATCGAACTTTGCTTTCATCACGGGGCCGCCACCCCGGGTCACGGTGGGCAGGCCGTTCTGTTCTTCGACGCTGACGACCCAGCCTGATGCCCAGCCAGCCTGCGACACCATGGCCAGGCCAGCGAACAGCGAAGCCCGCACGAAGCGGTGCAGAGAAAAAGCGGTCATTGGCATCACCTGGGTTGAAGTCGTGCATCGGCAAGGTCGCTGGCCTGGCTGGCACGGAGCCTGCGCACCCTTTGTATGTAGGCCACCCCAAGCCCGGCGATCGACCAGTACACCGTGGGGATGATGGTGATGCTGCTGACGGTGAAAATGATCACCAGAATGCCCACCAGGGTCGCCAGCAAAGCCCGGCCCAGTTGCCGTTGCTCGTCATCCTTGTCGGGGAATGCGCGCATGGCCTTGCGGATGCCCAGCAGCACGGTGACGAAGAACGCCACGAACAGCGCGAGCCCGACCAGCCCGACCCGCAGCGCCAGGCTGACGTAGGTGTTGACGATGTCGATGATACCTTCACCCTGAATCATCGATTGCATTTCCGGGGTGTTACGGAAGTCGAACGAGCCGAACAGCGGGTTGCGCTGGATGACGATCCAGGCGTTGTCGATCAACCGTTCCCGGTAGGTAATGTTCTCTTTCTCGATATTGCCGATGAAGGGCAACAGGTCCAGCACCTTGTCGCCCCCGGGCAGCACCGTCAGCAGCGGCAGCGCCAGTACGCCGGCGAGGGCGAGCACGGTCAGGCGCTTGACCGCGCCTTTGCCCAGGGCAATGAACACCACGACGATGACCACGGCGCCGATCCAGGGGCCGCGGGACAGGGGGGCGAAGAGCCCGGCGGCCAGCAGCAGCGCGCCGAGTACCCGCTGCAGCTGGCTGCGTACGTAACCCTGCACGAACAGGTACAGGCCGATGGCCACGCTCATCACGTAACCCAGCGCAATCGCCTGGCCGGTGGTGGCGCTGGCGCGCAGCGAGCCACCGCGGCTCAGGTAGCCGGACATGCTCCACTGCACGCCCATGGCATCGATCAGGGCGTTGTACAGCAGCCAGTGGCGGACGAACTCGGTGACGCCGATCAGTGCCAGGACGAAGGAGGCCAGCACGAACGCCAGCATGGCGTCCTTGAAGTCACTGATTTCCTTGAGCCCACGGCTGGCGACGTAGTACGGCAGGAACACATCGATGTACAGGTACAGTGCCTGGCGCAAGGTGTCGGTGAGGGTGGTTTCACGCAGGTACAGCACACTCATCAACACCAGGCTTGCCGCCAGCAGCTTGTCCGGCCAGGTGCGGCCGAAGCGCAGGGTGTCGCTTTGCCTGCTCAAGGCCAGCGCGGCGGGCAGCAACACGCACAGCGTCAGCAGCCGAACGTGGTTGAGGTCGACCAGGTAGTTGACCACGCCAAACCCGGGTATCTGCACCGACGCAGGCGGAATCAGGAACAGCAACATGAAAAACAGCGCCATGGCATTGCGTTCGCGCCGCCCGGCGATATACAGGATTATCGCGGCCGCAGCCACGTACACCCAGAAACTGTGGGAGGCGAAGGCCACCAGCGTCAGGACGAACCATAGGTTGCGTCGGCGCTTGAAGTCGCTGTAGGGGATGAGATCTGTCGCCGGGCGGCGCGCCATGACGAAAACGACGCCTGCCAGAAACAGAATGACGACAAGTGCACGAAAATGTTCAGGCATTGGCTAAGGCACCTATCCCTCGGTAAGCAACGGCTAGCATCATGGCTAATTGAAACTATAGTGACTTTTAGCGAATCAGTCAGAGATTGAAGTCATGCCGTCGATTGATGTGTCAGCCTCAGCGAGCCTGCGCAACCGCGCACTGAAGGCCGGGTCATGGAACCTGGTATCGCTGGTGGCGTCACAGGTCATGCGCCTGGGCGGCAACCTGATCATGGCCCGTTTGCTATTGCCGGAAATGTTCGGTGTGATGGTCATTGCCACCACGGTTTCGGTGCTTTTGCACTTGCTCTCCGATGTCGGCTTGCGCCAGAACATCATCCAGAGCCACCGGGGTGACGACCCAGAATTTCTCAATACCGCCTGGACCGTACAGATCATCCGCGGTTTCGTGCTGTTTGCCCTGACCTTGCTGCTGGCCGCCGCGTCCTGGTTCGCGCAGCTTGCCAACCTGTGGCCGGCGGACTCCACTTATGCGGCGCCGGAGCTGCCGATGGTGTTGGCGGTGACTGGCCTTTCGGCAATCATCTGGGGCTTCCAATCCACCAAGATAGATGTCGCTGTACGAACTTTCCAACAAAAGCGCGTGGTGCTGGTAGACCTTGCCTCGCAAGTGGTCGGTTTGATCGCCATGCTGGTGATCGGCTACTTCACGCGGTCGATCTGGTCACTGGTGGTCGCGGGCCTGGTCAGTGCCCTGGCGGGTACTGTACTGGGCCACACGGCCCTGCAAGGGCCGAACAACCACTTGCGCTGGGACCGTAGCGCACTGACCGAGCTGATCGTGTTTGGCCGCTGGATCCTGCTGTCGTCGATGGTGGGGGTGTTGGCCATGTACGGCGACCGCATCTGGTTTGGCGCCAGCATGACGGCGGGGCAACTGGGTGTGTATTCCATTGCCGTGCTGATCCTCGGGTCTGTGCAGACCGGGTTGCTGAAACTGGTGGGTTCGGTGGCGCTGCCGGCCTTCAGCGAAGCCGCCCGGGAAGGTGACAAAGAGCGCCTGAAGGCCCTGTACTACCGTTTCAGGTTGCTGGTCGACCTGGCCATGCTGTTTGCCTGCGGGGTGTTCCTGACCGCCAGCCCGTTGCTGATCGGCTGGATGTACGACGCGCGTTACACCGAGGCAGGCACGATCCTTGCCATTCTGTCGCTGTCCTTCTTCACATTGCGCTATACCTTGGCACACCAGATATGGATTGCCCTGGGCCTGACCAAGTACCAGGCCATGGACAACATCATCCGGCTAGTCTCGTTATGGGGGTTGTTGCCACTGCTGCTGGCCATTGGCGGGGTGGACTATGCAATCTGGGGGGTTGCCCTGCATACCTTCCCGACGCTGCTGCTGATTGTCTACGTCAACTGCAAGCTCGATATCTTCAGCATCAAGCGCGAGCTGGTGGTCTTGCCGATGCTGGCGGTGGGCGTGCTCTGCGGTCTGCTGGCGACCCGCTTGTTCAACTGGCTGTAACGCCGCCGTCTGGCGAGCGATGTTTCAACGTCGGGGCGGTCGAGTGACTGATTTTGAACACTTCATCGAGATAGGTCGGGATCATGGGGAAGCTTACGTTGTGTACTGCGCTTTTGGGTCGTAGGGGCTTTCTTCAGAGCTGTGTCTTGCTGGGCGTTGGCGGCGCCGTGTTTGGCGTGGGCGCAGACGTTGCACGCAAACCCGTCGAAAATACCGGCTTCGTGGTGATCAATGGCTGGGTGTTGCCGTCGCAGTACTTCCGGAACGAGCAAGCATGATCAAGGACTATCAGCAGCAGAAAACGCTGCGTGACGGCTACGATTTTTGCATCATCGGGGCTGGCCCCGCAGGCATTACCCTGGCGCTGCGGTTGGCGGCTGCCGGCTGGAACGTGATGCTGGCCGAAGGGGGCGGGCACGAGTATTCGCCGCATTCGCAAGGGCTGTACCAGTGCACGTCGACTGGCCTTGAGTTGTACGCCGAGGAAACACGCCTGCGTTATCTGGGCGGCACGTCCAATCACTGGGCGGGGCGCTGCCGGCCTTTTACCCCTTCGGATTTCGCCATTGCACCGCCTGGTGACTTGCCCGGCTGGCCCATCCCGTATTCGGAAATCGAGGGTTATCTGGCGGCGGCCATGGCGATCGTCGACCTGCCGTCAGGCTCGGCGTTTCATGCGATGAACACCGGGCTCAGTGGCGGCGACTTCGAGCCTGACCGCTTCCTGCTCAGCCCGCCGACGCGCTTTGCACAGAAGTACGCAACAGCGCTGAATGAGACTGCGGGGCTGGATGTATTCATCAATTGCAACTGCGTCGATCTTGAATTCGACAAAGCCTCGGGCCAGGTGATGGCGGCGGTGGTGTCTGACTACGACCGCCATCGTCAGCGCGTGCAGGCCAGGCACTTCATCCTGGCGACCGGCGCCATCGAGAATGCGCGGCAATTGCTCAACAGTGAAACCCTGCTGGCCGCCGGTATCGTCGACAAGCAAGGGCTGACCGGGTGTTGCTTCATGGAACACCTGAATATCGACATGGGGACCTTCATCCTGAAGTCGGACCAGGACAAGGAGATGCGCCAGTACTACACCACCGATGCCTTTGTCGCCGAGTACCAGGCAGGTAAAGGCAATGTGACCGCCGCACTGCTCTCGGATGTACAGACCTATGGCCGCACGGCCGAGGTCAAACACTTTCTGGAGAACCTCGCCTGTGACATGGGCGTTGCCAGCAAAATCGAATTTTTCGCCAAGTTCAGCTGCCCCGGCGACGGCGTGATCGGCACGATGATCGAGCAGTTCCCCAACCGGCAAAGCCGCATATCGCTGCTGGATGAAAAGGATCAACTGGGGGTGGCCAAGGTCAACGTCAATTGGGCGTTGAGCGACACCGACCGGCACACCATCAAGTGCATTGGTACTGAACTGGCCAAGCAGTTCGCCGACATGGACCTTGGCTACGTCAAGCTCAATGACTTTGTGTATGACACGTCGGTGCCGCTGAAGATGGCGCCGCATGCCCACCATATGGGCACCACGCGCATGGCCGCTTCACCCGAGTTCGGTGTGGTCGATGCCGACTGCAAAGTCTTCGGCACCCAGAACCTCTACATCGCGGGAAGCAGTATCTTCGCCAAGGGCGGCGCTTCCAACCCGACCATGCCGTTGTTGCAATTTGCCGTGCGGCTGGCGGACCACCTCAATGAAAAATTGAAATCGGCTACGGGTGCCACGGTGTAACGCACGTTGTAAATGGGTTGAGTGCGATGCGGTCAGCACCAAGAAGAACGAGACCGAATTCGCCTCAGGGACAGTCCAGATTCGCTTTGATTGCGAGGCTTGCAGAATGAATGGATGGCTACGGAGTGCACTGACGTATTATGTCAATTCCACAGGGCGTGGAGGCTCGACATACAAAAAGTTCTGTAACCCTACAGGACGGGAGTGGGGCAACTACCTGGCCCGCTGGGGCAAGTTTCATTCGGTAGGCAACAACTTTCACATCAACCCTGGGTGCAACGTCACCGACCCTGCGCTGGTGCGCATTGGCAATAACGTCGGGCTCTCGGATTGCACCCTGATCGGGCACGATGGCGTGGTCGCGCTGATCGAGCTCTGCTACGGCAAACACCTCGATTCTGTCGGCTACATCGACATCAAGGACAACTGCTTCATCGGCCATGGCGCAATCGTCATGCCCCGCGTGACCATCGGGCCCGACTCGATCGTGGCTGCCGGTGCGGTGGTCACCAAAGACGTGCTGCCCGGCACCGTGGTCGGCGGCAACCCGGCCAAGTTCATCTGCACCACCGAGGCCCTGATCAAAAGGGTCGAGGATCGCTGCGAAAGCTACCCCTGGATCGAAATGGTCAAACAGCGCAAAGGTGCCTTCGACCCAGCGGTCGAGCCGGCCCTTGCTGCGCAACGGCGGCAGTACTTCTTCGGGGACGGTAGCAATGGATAGAAAACCCGTCGATGTCATGGTGGTCAATTTCAATACCGCGTCCTTGCTGCAGCCCATGTTCGATGCGCTGCGCCAGGCCGATAGCGAAAAGCTCGCCAGTTACCTGGTTGTCGACAATGCCTCGGTCGATGACTCTGTAGAGCGCATGGCCAAGGTGTGCCCCGAGGCGCTGTTGCTGAGCAACAAGAAGAACGTCGGTTTTGGCCGTGCCAACAACCAGTTGCTTGCGCACCTGCAGGGCAAGTACGCGCTGCTGCTCAACACCGATGCCTTCGTGGCGGCCGACTCCCTGGCCAAAACCATCGAGTACATGGACAACCACCCTGAGTGCGGTGTGCTGGGTGTGCGCCTGGAAGGCCGCGAGGGTGACCTGCAACCCAGTTGCCGCTACTTCCCGACGCCACTGAACGTGTTTGTCGGCCGTACCGGGCTGGGGCGCTTTTTCCCCGGCTTGAAAATGGTCGACGAGATGAGCTGGGACCATGGCTCGGTACGGGAGTGCGACTGGCTGCCCGGTTGCTTCTACCTGGTCCGTCGAGAAGTGCTGGACCAGGTCGGCCTGTTCGACCCGCGCTACTTTCTGTACTACGAGGAAGTTGACCACTGCAAGCGGGTCAAGGAGGCGGGCTGGAAGGTAGTGTTCTATCCCCATACCACGGTGGTGCACATCGGCGGCGAAAGCTCCAAGTCAGTCAGCGAACTGGAGGCGGCCAGCCGGCAGATCTCCAGTTACCAGATCGAAAGTGAGCTGCTGTACTTTCGCAAACACCACGGTGTTACCGGGCTGGCACTGCACATGCTGCTGGTGTGCATAGGGGACCTCGTACTGGCGCTCAAGGCGCTGTTGAAGGGAAGGGGCCGCGCTGCGATACGGGCCTGCTGGCGGCATTGCCAGACCACTTGGTCGCTGTTGTTCAAGACCCGGTTCGCAACCCAACCCACACGGTAGGTGAAGCCATGTTCGAGAATATCCGCGCGGACTTGCGTGCACACGGTGGTGATTGGGGCGCCCAGGGGTTCTGGGTGCTGCTGGTGTATCGCTTTGGGCGCTGGCGCTATGGTGTGCGCCCGGCCCTGCTGCGCAAACTGTTCTCCATCCTCTACAAGATCCTGTTCAAGTTCGTGCAGATCATCACCGGGGTGGAATTGCCCTGCGAGGTGGTGATCGGCCGCAACTTCGTCATCGACCATTTTGGCGGCATCGTCATCAGTGGCTACGCCCGGTTCGGCGATGACTGCCGTATTCGCAACGGTGTGGTGGTGGGCCTGAAGAACGTCAACGAGCCGATTGCGCCGGTGTTTGGCAACAACGTCGATATCGGCGCAGGGGCCAAGGTGCTGGGCAATATCCGCATCGGCAACAACGTGACCATTGGCTCCAACGCTGTGGTGCTGATCGATGTGCCCGACGACTCACTGGCAGTCGGTGTACCCGCGACCGTCAAGCGTCGAAAACCAACTGAAGCTGCGGCGTGCCCGGTCGAGTGAGGCCCATGGAGACAGGTATCGGCGTGGTGGTGATCGGCCGCAATGAGGGGCTGCGCCTGGAGCGCTGCCTGCGCTCATTGGCGCACGGCGCGGAGCAGGTGGTGTACGTCGACTCAGGCTCCAGCGACGGCTCCGTGGCCATGGCGCAGGCCTTGGGCGTGCACGTGCTGGCGCTCGACATGGCCCGCCCGTTCACCGCAGCCCGGGCGCGTAACGAGGGCTTCGCTTGCCTGCAACGGCTGTTGCCATCGATGCGCTACGTGCAGTTTGTCGACGGTGATTGCGAGGTGGACCCAGGCTGGTTGGCCAGCGCACAGGCATTTCTGCAGGCGCACCCTGAGGTGGCGGTGGTGTGCGGGCGTCGCCGCGAACGGTTCCCCCAGCGCTCGATTTACAACTGGCTGTGCGACCTGGAATGGGACACGCCCATCGGTGAAGCCAAGGCCTGTGGTGGCGATGCATTGATGCGTGTCGACGCGTTCACCCAAGTGGGCGGGTTCCGCCCGGACCTGATTGCCGGCGAAGAGCCAGAGTTGTGCGTGCGCTTGCGCGCCAAGGGTTGGAAGATCTGGCGGCTGGCCGCTGAAATGACCTTGCACGATGCGGCCATGACCCATTTCAGCCAGTGGTGGCGACGCAGTTTGCGGGCCGGCCATGCCTATGCCGAAGGTGCTTTTTTGCATGGGCGTGCGCCAGAGCACCACTGGTTGCGCGAGTCTCGCCGCGCCTGGCTGTGGGGCTTGGGTATCCCGCTGGCGACAGTGCTTGCCGGTGGCCTGATGGGTGGCTGGGCGCTGCTGCTGTTGCTGATCTACCCGCTGCAGGCCGCGCGCCTGGCGCGTCGCGGTGGCAAATCGAGGCGCGAGAACTGGTTGCAGGCGGTGTTCCTGGTGATTGGCAAATTCCCTGAAATGCTTGGGCAGGTAAAGTTCCTGTTGAACCGGTTCGCTGCCGGCAAGGCCGCGTTGATCGAGTACAAATGAGAGCCCTATGATTGCCAGATCGATAGTGAAAAGTGTGCTCACCCTGCAACCCGGCTACTCGCTGCGGGCCTTGAACAACAAAGCCAAGTTGACGGTAGAGATCGCCAGGCAGTGGCCCGCCCTGAAGGCGTTCATGCAGCGCATGTCGGCTGCGCTGGGTGATGACCGCTTTGCAAGGCTTGGGGTGGATTGCATCGGCGTCGTGCAGTGGCCCTACATCAGCAAGAATTGGCAGGCGCAGGAGCGCCTGGGGGTGGTGGCGTCGCACTTCGAAGAGGTGGCCAGGCAGTTTCCGAAACTGTTGCTGCTGGGCCGGGACGACAGCCTGACCCTGTGTGACCTGTCGGCCTATTCGACAGGGTGCGCCCTGATGCTGGACCGGCCCATCTGGTTCAAGCGTGAAGGTGAGCTGGTGCTCAACCTGTTCCAGGGCGATCTGCGCGTAGCGTCACTGGCGTTCACCCTGTGCCGCCAGCACGGTGAGTTGTGCCTGTTCATTGGCGCCGTCCAGGGCATTCACAAGGGCATCGACAGCGAAACGTCGTTGAACATCTACAGGGACCTGACCAAGGACTTCGAAGGCCTGCGCCCCAGAAGTTTTCTGCTGGAAGCCTTCAAGTGCATGGCCAGAGCACTGGGGGTAGTGCGCATCTACGCCGTCGGCGATGCGCACCGCCACCATCGTCATCCCTATTTTGGCGCCGACAAGGCGCAAGACCTGGCCGCCCATTACGACGTCATCTGGCAGGAAAACGGCGCTACAGCTTCAGAACGCGAGGACTTTTTCAGTCTGCCTTTGGCCGCGGCCAAGCGTGCGGCAGACGACATCGCGCCCAAGAAGCGGGCGATGTACCGCCGGCGTCATGCCTTGTTGGATGACGTTTTCGCCCGCCTTGAAGCTGCATTGTCAGGCAGCGAGCACAACCATGGGCTACAAGGGATGAAGGGGGATGTGCTTGAACGTGCATCGGCAGGGGGGCCGCCGCCGGCGATCGACAGCCTGAAGTAACGGGTTGCCGCTGGCAGGGTTCATTACGCAGGCATTGAATTGGATTCCTATGCGCATTGCTTACTTCATCAACCAGTACCCGAAGGTCAGCCATAGCTTCATTCGACGCGAAATGCTGGCGCTGGAGCGCCAGGGCATGGAGATCCAGCGCATTGCCCTGCGGGGCTGGGACGCCGAATTGCAGGACGCCGAGGACATTGCCGAGCGGGACAAGACCCGCTATGTGCTGCACGAAGGCGTCAAGGGGTTGTTGGCACCGACGCTGCAGGTACTGCGCGCCGAGCCGAGGCGCTTCTTCGCCACCCTGTGGCTGGCCTTGCGCATGGGCCAGCGCGCAGACCGGGCATGGCCTTATCACCTGGTGTACCTGGCAGAGGCGTGCAAGGTCTTGCTCTGGTTGCAGGCCTTTGGCGCCAAGCACGTGCACGCGCACTTTGGCACCAACTCCACCGAGGTGGTGATGCTGGCCCATGCACTCGGCGGGCCTGGCTACAGCTTTACCGTGCACGGCCCGGAAGAATTCGATAAACCGCAATTTCTGCACGTGGGCGAAAAGGTGCGCCGCGCAGCGTTTGTCGCGGCAGTCAGTTCTTACGGGCGCAGCCAGTTGTTCCGCTGGGTGGCGCATGAGCACTGGGGGAAAGTGAAGGTGGTGCATTGTGGCCTGGAGCGCGAGTTTCATGCCGTCGCCGCTGTGGCCGCACCTGCAGCGCCACGCCTGGTGTGCGTAGGGCGCCTGTGCGAACAGAAGGGCCAGCTGTTGCTGATCGAGGCGGCCCGCCTGTTGGCCGCCCAAGGCGTTGCATTCGAGCTGGTATTGGCAGGGGATGGCGAGATGCGCGGGCAGATCGAGGCCCTGGTCGCCCGCCATGGCTTGCAGGCACAGGTGCGGATAACCGGCTGGATCAGCGGCGCCCAGGTGCGGGACGAAATTCTGGCGGCCCGTGCCTTGGTGTTGCCCAGCTTCGCCGAGGGCTTGCCGGTGGTCATCATGGAGGCCATGGCGTTGCGCCGGCCGGTGCTGACGACTTATGTAGCGGGCATCCCCGAGCTGGTTCGCCAGGGCGAGAATGGCTGGTTGTTCCCGGCGGGCACGGTGGAGGAGCTGGCTGCGGCAATGGCCGATTGCCTGGCGCAACCCGCCGACGTGTTGCAGCGCATGGGCGAGGCGGCGTATGAGCGGGTGCTGCAACGCCACGATATCGATACCGAGGCCGCCAAGTTGGCCAGCTACTTCAAGGCCTGCGCATGATCAGCCTATTGGCGTGGCTATTAGGCCTGGTGGCGGTTGCCATCCTGCTGCCATCGTTGGTGTTGTTCGCGCAGGTGCTGCTGGCTTGCCTGCCTGCACGGCCACACCCTGCGGCCAGTGCCAGGCGCCCGC
Source organism: Pseudomonas sp. NFX1 (assembly GCF_051123555.1). Taxonomy (NCBI): domain Bacteria; kingdom Pseudomonadati; phylum Pseudomonadota; class Gammaproteobacteria; order Pseudomonadales; family Pseudomonadaceae; genus Pseudomonas; species Pseudomonas sp. NFX1. Next base: position 1,367,442 of record NZ_CP169366.1, read on the forward strand.
GCGTGGCGGTGCTGGTGCCTGCGCACAACGAGGCGTCGATCATTGCTTCGACGCTGGCGAGCGTCGGCCCGCAAATGCTGGTGCATGACCGTTTGCTGGTTGTGGCGGACAATTGCAGCGACGACACCGCGCAGTTGGCGCGCAGGGCGGGCGCTGAAGTGGTGGAGCGGCACAACGATCAACTGCGTGGCAAGGGCTATGCGTTGGACTTTGGTGTGCGGCATCTGGCGCAGGACCCGCCAGAGGTGGTGATCATCGTCGACGCCGACTGCCTGGTGGGTGAGGGCGCCATCGACCTGCTGGCACGCCGCTGCCTTGAAGCTGCGCGGCCTGTGCAGGCGCTCTACCTGATGCATGCGCCCGCCGGCGCGGGCCTGAAAGTGCAGATTGCCGAATTTGCCTGGCGGGTGAAGAACCTGGTGCGCCCGCGAGGGTGGGCACGCCTGGGCTGGCCTTGTCAGCTGATGGGTGCGGGCATGGCATTTTCCTGGCGGGACCTGGCAGCGGTCGATTTGGCCAATGGGCACCTCGTCGAAGACTTGAAGCTGGGCCTGGATTTGTGCCAGGCCGGCAAACCACCGCTGTTTTGCCCTGCCGCGCAGGTTACTAGCGAGTTCCCGCTTAGCCAGGAAGGCTTGAGCAGCCAGCGTACTCGCTGGGAGCATGGCCACCTGGGGGTGATCGTGGCCCAAGTGCCTAGCTTGCTGGTGGGCGCGCTCGCGCGGCGCAATTGGCCGCTGCTGGCCATGGCCCTGGACCTGATGGTCCCGCCGTTGGCGTTGCTGGTACTGGCCTTGATAGTGGTGGTAGGCGTGTGCTGGCTGGCCGCGCTGCTGTTCGGTATCACGGCACCGGCGTGGATCGCCACGGCGGCCTTGGCAATGCTGGGTGTGGCGGTGCTGCTGGCGTGGTGGCGTTTCTCTCGGGAACTGATCCCGTTTTCGGTGTTGCTTTACGCCCCTTTCTACGCCGCGAGAAAGATCCCTTTGTATCTGGGTTTCTTGATCAAACGCCAGGTTGAATGGGTGCGCTCGAAACGGGATGACAGCTGATGAGCGAATGGCAAAGCCGCTGGAAAACGATTATCGGCAAACTGCGGGTAGTCAGAGACCCTGCGCAAGCGCAACTTCTGCTTGAGGCACTGTGCCGGCCCGAGGCGCCGACGGTACTGGGTTTCGTCAATGCCCATGGCATGAACCTGGTGGCGGGTAATGCGGATTACTGCAAGGCGCTGTGTTCGGCCGATGTGCTGCTGCGTGATGGGGCCGGCATGGCGATTCTGTATCGCCGCCTGGGGCTGGACCCTGGGCTGAACATGAATGGCACAGACCTCATCCCCAAGCTGATGGCGGCGTTCAAGGGGCGGCGAGTTGCATTCTGGGGTACCCGAGAGCCGTTTCTGGGCCAGGCGGTGCAGTGCAGCGAGGCCCGCTTCGGCCTGGTGCCGGTGTCGGTCCACGATGGTTTTGCCGATGTAGCCACTTACCTTGAACTTGCCCGGGCAACGCAGCCGGAGCTGATCGTGCTGGGCATGGGGATGCCCAAGCAGGAAGCGCTTGCCCAAAGGCTGGTTGCCAGTGGCGGGCCGTGCCTGATCGTCTGCGGTGGGGCAATTCTGGACTTTCTTGGCGGCAAGGTCAGCCGGGCCCCGGCCTGGCTTCGCTGGTTGGGCGGGGAGTGGATCTTCCGTTTGGTGAAGGAGCCTAAACGCCTGTTCATGCGTTACGTGGTGGGTAACCCGGCGTTCCTTCTACGAACCCTGTTCTGCACCAAGGCAAAGACGCTCGATGCCGGTAACACGCCCAGGCGTATCTGACGATTCGGCCAGGCGAACCGTCTGAAATGGCCAAAATCCATGGCAGGGCGGATTCCGCCCGCCGGGTGGGCGAGCGACTGCTACAGTGATAGCAAGCGGCCTTGGGGGGCGGCGAAGATTATTCAGCATACAGGATTCTACTTTAAAGGCTGTTATTGATTGATTGAGTAAGCTGCAAGGCACTTGCTACGCTCAAATTAATGAGGTCTGAAATGGTTCTCGAACCCAGAAGCAGTCGTTCCTTACTTCAGCGAAGAAGCAGCGTAAGTAACGCCATTCAAGCGGGTCTAGATGGAATTGCAGTAACCGGTGTTGCCTGGTACTTGATCTATGATCAATTCGGTCACATTACCTCTGATTATGTGATCATGCTGCTGTTGTTAATTGGTGCGCTGGCGGTTATTTACGACCATTATGCAATTTATCGAACCAACGTCGGTTTGTCGATCAAGGCGTTCAGGTTGTTCAAGGCGTGGTCGGCAACCTTTTGTTTTCTGGTGGTCATGGCATTTCTTACCAAACAAAGCGAGACGTACTCGCGGCTGTTGGTGGTGCAGTTGTTTGTTTTTGGTTATTTTGCCCAGCTGTTTTTACATGTGGTGGTGCGTGAATTGCAAAAACGCTTTACCGCCCACGCCCGCCTGGACAACGCGCTTATTATCGGGGCGGGTGACCTTGCCAACTTCCTGCACCAGAAGATCAGCAACAACCCCTGGTTCGGTGAGCGGGTGCTGGGTTGCGTGCTGATCAATGATTCGGCTGAGCAGGGCAGTGCCGACGCAAAGCAGCGCCTGCCGGTGCTCGGGCATGTCACCGACCTTGACGAGATTGTCGCCAAGCACGCCATTCGCACGGTGTACCTGGTCACCCCGCTGGGTGGCTCCGAAGTGATTAACGATGTGTATTTGAAGTTGCTCGACAAGTGCATTGCGGTCAACTGGGTGCCGGACATCTTCTCGTTGCGCTTGATTAACCACAGTGTGCGGGAAATTGCCGGTATTCCGGTTTTGACCTTGTCGGAAACACCCTTGACCGGCATGAGTCTGTTTCTGAAGAACCTCGAAGACCGGGTGCTGGCCGCATTGATTTTACTGTGTGCCTCACCGGTGCTGCTGGCGGTGGCCATCGCGATCAAGATCGACAGTCGCGGCCCGGTCTTCTTCAGGCAAGAACGGATGGGCTGGACGGGGGAATCCTTCCGCATCTGGAAGTTCCGTAGCATGCATGTTCATCAACCGGAAAATGGCGTTGTCAAACAGGCTCAGAAGAATGACCCTAGGCTCACCCGGGTGGGCGCCTTTATTCGCAAGACCAGCCTGGACGAGTTGCCGCAGTTGTTCAATGTATTGACCGGCGAAATGTCGTTGGTGGGGCCGCGCCCCCATGCACTTCAGCACGATACGCTGTATTCGCAAGACATTGTCGACTACTTTGCGCGGCACAATATCAAACCCGGCATGACCGGCCTGGCGCAGGTCAGGGGCTTCCGGGGTGAAACCAAAGACATCGAGCAGATGATCCAGCGGGTCGACTCGGACATCGAGTACATCAACAATTGGTCGTTGTGGCTCGACTTTGTCATTTTGGTCCGCACGCTCAATGCCTTTACCGGCAAGCAGGCCTACTAGCCCGACGCTGATCGGCCCTCACCCCAGCGGGTGCAGTTCCCTGAACCCGCGAGCTTCTTCCACCAGCCAATCATGCACCGCGCGGGCGCCGGGCTGGGTCAGCCCGCCGGGCGGGTAATGCACCACATAGCGTTTGTGGTTGGCGATCGCTACCCCGAACGGCACGATCAGCGCCCCCCGTTCCAGTTCATCGTTGAGCAGGGTTCGCCGGGCGATTGCCACGCCAACCCCGGCAATCGCCGCCTCGATGGTCAGGTGGTTGCGGTTGAAGGTATGCCCCCGCCGTACATCGAGGCCGCCCGCACCGATACCTTCCAGGTAGAACTCCCATTCAGCGTACTCCGAGGCCCCTCGCCAGGCGGTGATGTCATGCAGCAGGGGGTAATGCGCAAGGTCAGCCGGCCCGTGCAGCGGTGGTCGGCCACGCAGCAGCGTGGGCGAGCAGACCGGGAAGATCTGCTCGTCCAGCAGCGGCGTCGACAGCATGCCCGGGTAACTGCCATCGTTCAGGTCGATGGCCAGGTCGAAGTCCCCCGGGTGCAGCGCCTGTGCGCTGTCTTCGGCCACCAGCCGCAACTCGATGTCCGGGTAGCGCTGCTGAAAGCGCGGCAAACGCGGCGTCAGCCATTTGGCCAGAAATGACGGAATAGAACGCAGGCGCAAGGTGCCGCGGATCTCACCGGCGTCCAGGCGCAGCAGCTCGGCCTCGATGCTGCCATAGGCCTCGGCCACCGTCTGGGCCAGGCGTTGCCCTTCGGCGCTCAGCTCGACGCCGCGCGCGCGCCGCAGGAACAGGCGATAGCCCAACCGTTCCTCCAGCTGGCGCATCTGCTGGCTGACGGCGCCCGGGGTGATATGCAGTTCTTCGGCGCAGCGGGTAAATGACAAATGCCGAGCCGCACAGGAGAACACATGCAGCCAGACGAACATCTGGCCATTGAGTTGTCGTCTCATCGTTTAGTACCACTAAAGCCTTGCTTAGGAGGTTTCGTTGGTCATCCTTGCCGCAGCAGGTCAGTATCGCTCAACTTCGCAGTAGCGTTCAATTTTCCCAGAGAACCGTGCATGGGCGTTTCTGTCCAGTCCGGTCAGGCATTAGTATGGCTATCAGTGTTTTCGACCTCTTCAAAATCGGCATCGGCCCTTCGAGCTCCCATACCGTGGGCCCGATGCGGGCAGCGGCGACCTTTGCCCAAGCCCTGCGCGAGCGCGGTTTGCTGGCCCAGGTGACGCGCGTCGAGGTGCGGCTGTATGGCTCGCTGTCGGCCACCGGGGTTGGCCACGCCACCGACCGTGCGTGCCTGCTCGGGCTGATGGGCCAGTGGCCGGACCGGATCGACCCCGCCACCATCGAGCCGCGGATCGACCAGCTGATGCAGGAGCACTGCCTGATGCTCGATGGTAGCCACCCGCTTGCGTTCAACTACACCCGCGACATGCGGCTGCTGGACGAAAGCCTGCCGTATCACCCGAACGCCATGACCCTGGAAGCGCTGGGCGGGCAGAGCAGCCTCTTCAGCCAGACGTACTATTCGGTGGGCGGCGGTTTCATCGTCGAGCAGGCTGAGGTCGATGCCCCGCAGAGTGAAACGAGTTCGGTCGACCAGCCGTATCCGTTTGCCAGCGCGGCTGAGCTACTGGCGCTGTGCAAGGCGCACCGGTTGAGTGTCGCGCAACTGATGATGGCCAACGAATGTGCCTGGCGCACGGAAGCCGAGGTGCGCGAAGGGCTGCTGCGCATTTGGGCGGCAATGGGTGAGTGCGTCGAAAATGGCCTGCGCAATGAGGGCATCCTGCCGGGTGGCCTGAAGGTCAAGCGCCGCGCCGCACGACTGCACCGCAGCCTGCAGGAGTTGGGCAAACCGAACGTGATCGGTTCGACCCTTAGCGCCATGGAGTGGGTCAACCTGTTTGCCCTGGCGGTAAACGAAGAAAACGCCGCCGGCGGGCGCATGGTGACGGCGCCCACCAACGGTGCGGCAGGCATCATCCCGGCCGTGCTGCACTACTACATGAAGTTCAACCCGGATGCCTGCGATGACGATGTGGTGAGGTTCCTGCTTGCAGCGGCCGCAGTCGGCATCCTGTGCAAGACCAACGCTTCGATTTCCGGTGCCGAAGTCGGTTGCCAGGGCGAAGTGGGGTCGGCGTGCTCGATGGCGGCGGCCGGCCTTGCCGAAGTGCTCGGTGCCACGCCACCGCAACTGGAAAATGCCGCCGAGATTGCCCTGGAGCACAACTTGGGCCTGACCTGCGACCCGGTCGGCGGGCTGGTGCAGGTGCCGTGCATCGAGCGCAACGCGATTGCTGCGGTCAAGGCAATCAACGCGGTGCAGATGGCCCTGCGCGGCGATGGCGAGCACTTCATCTCGCTCGATCAGGTTATCCGCACCTTGCGCGACACCGGTGCGGACATGCATGCCAACTACAAGGAAACCTCGCGCGGCGGCCTTGCTGTCGCCTATGTCGAGTGCTGATTCACCCTGCCCGGGGCCGCCTTGCGGCCCCGGGGCTGGTTAGCGGTTTTTCTGTTTCAGCGCTACAAAGCTTGCGCGCATGTCCTTGGCCCAGCCATCCAGCACGGGCTTGACGTCATCCAGGGTCAGCTTCTGGGTGTCGTTCTCTAGCTCCTTGCCTGCGCCCTTGCGCACCACCTGAGCGAGCACCTTCTGGCTGGCGCCGTCGAGGAAGGCTGCCTCGACACCCACATCTACGTCCTGGTCACGGCCGCCCATGGCGGTATTCACGCCTGCCGAGATCAGCGCAATCGGGATCACTTCGTAGGCCTTGAAGCCCTCGTTGCTGGTGGAGACCGCAGTAATCGCCGGGCGTACGACGATGGTGCCCGGGCCGGGGGCCTTGGCCAGGGTCAGTACACTGCCCAGTTCACGGCGCATCGCTTCGTTGAAGTAACGGGTGATCTCCTGCAGCGTCTGCGCCGAGATGACCGCTGTCGGTTGCGGTTTGGGGTAGAACTGACTGGGCTCGATGAACACCTGGCTGTACTGATTGACGTTGACCTTGGGGTCCATCCAGCGCATCACCGGTGCGCCAGAAGGGCTTTCAGCGGGTTGCAGGCGGCTGTAGTCCTTCAGGAAGCCTGAGTAGTCGCTGGGGTCCACGCGGTTGCTGGAGCAGGCCGCGACGGCAAGCAAAGCTGCGCATAACAGGGTGATGCGAGGCAGTGATTTCATGATCGTGATGCATCCATGAGGGGTCGGCCAGAACAACGCTAGCAGGTGCGGGGGAGTTGGCCAGTGGTCAAGGGCAATCTCGAAAGGCGGTGGCGGTATGCCGGGCGTTGCAGTCGGGTGTTTTAGTGGAGGTCTGTTGTGAGCAGCAAACTGATTGAGTCGTTGCGTGATGACCTTGCCGTACTGCATGAGGCGGGTGCTATCGGCAAGGTGACCCTACGAGATTTCGACGCGATCTGCCCCGCGCCCTGCAGGGCCGGCGCTTAAATTGATAAACATTATACAATGCAAAGGCTTACAAGCGATTCTTTAAGTGCTTTGTACTAAATGCTATTACCTTGCATGCCTTATAAATCAGTAAGTTAGCGAATATTCTTCAGGTTCTACATTGGTTCGCCCTCATCACACAGGCTTGCATGATGAGGGCGCAGAGGCAGCGCCTACCCCAGCACCTCGCGCAACCGATACCACAACATCCCCAACGCCAGCAGTGGTGAGCGCAGCGCCTTGCCGCCCGGGAAGGTCAGGTGCGGTACCGCACTGAACACATCCAGCCCTTGGCTTTGGCCAACGGCAATGCCTTCGGCGAGCAGTTTGGCCGTCCAGTGGGTCACGTTCAACCCATGCCCCGAATAGCCCTGGGCGTAGTAGACGTTCGGGTGCTGGCTTAGCCGCCCGACCTGGGGGAAGCGGTTGGCCGTGATGCCGATCATGCCGCCCCATTGGTAATCGATGCGTACCTCGGCCAGTTGCGGGAACACCTTGAGTACCTTCGGCCGCATGTAGGCGGCAATGTCCTTGGGGTCGCGCCCGGAATAATGGCAGGCACCCCCGAACAACAAACGGCGGTCGGCGGTGAGGCGGTAGTAGTCCAGGCCGACCTTCTGGTCGCACAGCGCCATGTTCTGCGGGATCAGGCTACTGGCAAGCGCCTCTGGCAACGGCTGGGTGGCCACCACATAGCTGCCGGCTGGCAGCACCTTGCCACTCAGGCGCGGCTCCAGTTCATCGAGGTGGGCGTTGCAGCCCAGTACCAGGCTGTGTGCCCTGACCTTGCCGTGGGCGGTGTGCAGGGTCACGGTAGGCCCATGCTCGATGCGCAGTACCGGGCTCTGCTCGAAGATGCGCACGCCAAGGCCCGCAGCCGCGCGCGCCTCGCCCTGCACCAGGTCCAGTGGGTGCAGATGGCCCGAGCCCATGTCCACCAGACCACCGGCGTACTGGTCGCTGGCGACGACCTGGTGCATGTGCTCGGGGCTGACCAGGCGTGTTTCGTGCCGATAACCCAGCGCGGCGAGGTCGTCCTGTTCGGCCTTGAAGGCGGCAAACTGCGCGGGGGTGTTGGCCAGTTCGCAGAAGCCCCAGCGCAGGTCACAGGCAATACCGTATTGCTCGATGCGCCTGGCCACCAAGGCCACCGAATCGATGCCAGCCTGTTGCAGGTAACGCACGCCATCCTGGCCGACATAACGGGCAAAACCACTGACGTCATGGCCGATGCCGCGGATCAGTTGGCCCCCGTTGCGTCCGCTGGCGCCCCAACCGATGCGCCGGCCTTCGAGCAAGATCACCGACAGCCCCCGTTCGGCAAGTTCCAGCGCGGTATTGACCCCAGTGAGGCCGCCGCCGACCACGCAGACATCGGCCGTCAGTTCGCCGTCCAGGCTGGGGTAGGGCGCCGTGTCGCGTGCCGTGGCGGCATAATACGAAGCGGTGTGCAGGGTATCGAAAGGCATGGGTGTTCTCGGCTCAGCGGTTGGACTTGATCTTGCTCCAGGAGCGGGTCATCACGCGCATTATCTTGGGGCTGGGCGTGCTGGAGATGTACAGCTTGTCCAGCACGTGCTGGGGTGGATAGACCTCGGGGTTTTGCACCAGGGCTTTGTCCATGTAGGCCTGGGCGTCGGGGTTGGCATTGGCATAGCCGACCGTGGTGCTGACCTTGGCGATCACCTGCGGCTCAAGCAGGTAGTTGATGAACGCCAGGGCCTGGTCCGGGTTGGCGGCGTCCTTGGGGATGGCCAGCAGGTCGAACCACAGGTTGCTGCCTTCCTTGGGAATGCTGTAGGCAACCTTGACGCCGTTGTTCGCCTCCACCGCGCGGTTGGCGGCCTGGAACACGTCGCCGGAGTAACCGAAGGCTACGCAGACATCGCCGTTGGCCAGGTCAGAGACATATTTTGAGGAGTGGAAGTAGGTGATGTAAGGGCGCAATTCGAGCAGGCGGGCTTCTGCCTTGGCGTAGTCCGCAGGGTTTTCGCTACGTGGGTCCATGCCCAGGTAGTTGAGGATCGCCGGGAACAACTCGTCGGGCGAGTCCATGAAGGCTACGCCGCACTGCTTGAGTTTTTTCAGGTTCTCGGGCTCGAACAGCACCGCCCAGGAGTCGATGTGGTCGATGCCCAGTGCGGCCTTGACCTTGTCGACGTTGTAGCCGATGCCGTTGGTGCCCCACAGGTAGGGCACTGCGTACTGGTTGCCGGGGTCGTTCTGCTCAAGCTGCTTGAGCAGCTTTGGGTCAAGGTGCTTCCAGTTGGGCAGCTTGCTGCGGTCCAGCGGTAAAAAGGCCCCGGCCTGGGCCTGGCGAGCGAGGAAGTGGTTGGAAGGCACGACCACGTCGTAGCCGGTGCGACCGGCCAACAGTTTGCCCTCCAGGGTTTCATTGGAGTCGAACACGTCATAGACCACCTTGACCCCACTGCTGGCCTGGAAGTCGGCCAGTGTCGTGTCACCGATGTAGTCGGTCCAGTTGTACACGCTGACGGTCGGTGCGGCATGGGCGGCAGCGCCGAACAGCAAAGTGAATGCAGCAGGAACCAGGGATTGCAGATGACGCATGTCGACACCTCGTTGGTTTTGTTCTCGGTTTCGATGGAGGTGGGGCGCCGCGCGCCCCGGGCAAATCAAACGCTGAGCATCAGGAATTCACGCTCCCAGGAGCTGATCACCCGTTTGTAGTTCTCGTGCTCGGCACGCTTGACCGCGACATAGCCCTGGACGAATTGCTTGCCCAGGTATTGCTGCACGGTCTCGCAGTCTTCCATGTGCTGCAGGGCATCTTCGATGGTGATTGGCAGGCGCAGGTTGCGTCGCTCATAAGCCCGGCCCTGCACCGGCGCGCTCGGGTTGATCTTCTCGATCATGCCCAGGTAGCCGCACAGCAGGCTCGCGGCGATGGCCAGGTACGGGTTGGCATCGGCGCCCGGCAGGCGGTTCTCGACGCGCATCGCCTCGGGGCTTGAGGTTGGCACACGCAGCCCGGCGGTGCGGTTCTCTTCGCCCCACTCGACGTTGACCGGTGCCGAGGTGTCCGGCAGGAAGCGGCGGAACGAGTTGACGTTCGGCGCGAACATCGGCAGCAGCTTGGGGATGTACTTCTGCAAACCGCCGATATGGTGCAGGAACAGCTCGCTCATGCTGCCGTCTTGATTGGCGAACACCGGCTTGCCGGTGGCGATGTCCACCACGCTCTGGTGCAGGTGCATGGCGCTGCCAGGTTCATCGGTAATCGGCTTGGCCATGAAGGTAGCCGCAACGTTGTGCTTGAGCGCGGCCTCGCGCATGGTGCGCTTGAACACGGTGATCTGGTCGGCCAGGTCCAGGGCATCGCCGTGGCGGAAGTTGATCTCCATCTGCGCCGGGCCGTCTTCGTGGATCAGCGTGTCCAGGTCCAGGCCCTGCAGTTCGCACCAGTCGTAGACGTCTTCGAACAGCGGGTCGAATTCGTTGGCGGCGTCGATCGAGAACGACTGGCGACCGCTTTCAGCGCGCCCGGAGCGGCCCAACGGTACCTGCAGTGGCAGGTCCGGGTCTTCGCAGCGCTTGGTCAGGTAGAACTCCATCTCCGGCGCGACGATCGGCTGCCAGCCTTGGTCGGCGTAAAGCTTGAGCACCTTCTTCAACACGTTGCGCGGTGACAGCTCGATGGGGTTGCCTTGCTTGTCGAAGGTGTCGTGAATGACGATCGCGGTCGGCTCGATCGCCCAGGGGATCTGGTACACCGCAGCCGGGTCAGGGCGGCAGATCATGTCGATGTCGGCGGCATCGAGCAGGCTGTAGTAGATGTCGTCGTCAACGTAGTCGCCGGTGACCGTCTGCAGCAGCACGCTTTCGGGCAGGCGCATGCCGCGCTCATGCAGAAACTTGGCGGTGGGCGCGATCTTGCCGCGGGCGATGCCGGTCAGGTCGCTGATCACGCATTCGACTTCGGTGATCCGGTGTTCTTTCAGCCAGGTGGACAGCTGATCGAAGGGGGCGTTCATACAGACCTCTTGGTTGGGTTTTTGTGTGCGCGGCGGGAGCCGGTGGCTTCCCAGGTGACGCGCTGGGGACTATCTTGGTCGCAGCCCCCAGGGCAATCTATCCACTTTCTCCGGCAATCAATGCACCAAAAGAGTGCAACAGGACGATGCGTGACAACGCCCAATGCCTTGCAGGTCCAGGCTTTCCACACCACCGATGTCACCGAGCAGGTGCGTGCCACCCCAGGCTGGCAACAGCAGTACCGGCAAATGTCGCCGGGGCACTTCAGTGGCGAACTGCGCTGCCTGGGGCTGGACGGCGTGGAGGTGTATGAAGAGCGTCTCAACACCCGTGTCGAGCAATTCTTCCGCCCCCCGAGCGGTTCGCTGGCGTTCTGCTTCGACCGCACGGAGAACAGCCTTTACCTGCTCAACGAGCAGAGCCGTAATATCTGGATCACCCCGGAAAACTACGAAGAGGTGGCGGTGGTGTTCGACCAGGCGTTCCTGGCCCGTCATGGTCTCGATACCCAGCGCCTGGACGGGCTGTTCATGGTGCCGTTGGGCAGTGGCCAGAACGCGTTGTTCGGCAGTTGGCTGAGCGCCACCCTGACCCGCCTGGGCCATGCCGATTGCCCGTTGCAGGGGCAGGCGCTGGCCGAGCAACTGCTGGAAGACTGCCTGTTCATTCTCGACAGTGCCTGCCAGCGCCTGGACGGTGGTGCGCTGGGCAGGCGAAGTGAAGCGCGCGAGATCATGCGCCGGGTCAGTGAGTGGGCGGCGGACTGCCCCGAAGAGACGCTCAATTTGATTGCGCTGGCCGACGTGGCCGGTGTTTCCCTGCGCCAGTTGCAACAGGCGTTCAAGGCGTTCACCGGTATGCCGCCGGCGCACTGGCTGCGCTTGCGCCGCCTCAACGGCGCGCGCCGAGACCTGCTGCGCCAGGCCGATGTCACGGTGGCCGAGGTGGCGATGCGCTGGTCGTTCTGGCACCTGGGGCGGTTTTCCGAAAGCTACCGGCAGTTGTTCCGCGAGTTGCCGAGTGAAACGCTGAAGCGGGGCAGGGGCTGAGGGCAACACTGAACCCAGCACACCCCTCGGAAAGTTGTTATCGTGCCGGGCTGTTCCCACCCGAGGTCCCGATGTTCTACCTGCCTTTGCCCAGTGACCTAGCCGACCGTCTCGCCAGCGAGCCTGCTGCCAGCGACTTTTTCTCAACTGCCAGTGTTGTGCAGGCGGCTGCAGTGCTGTTTGTGCAGAACCTGCCGCGCCAGCCGGCCATTGGGACGGCAGACGCACAGGAACGGCGCTTTGCCGAAATCGTGCGCATCGCCAGCGAAGTCGAAACCGCCGCACCGGGCCGCTTTCAGGGCCAGGTGGCGCAGCACTTCGACCGCGAGGCGTTCGCCATGGGGCTGGGCATGCTGGGTGAGAATGGCATCGGGCTGCTGGCCACCGAGGTCGAGTACGACAGCGACACGTTGCTCGATGCCGAAGGCCAGTGGAATTTCCGCTTTGCCGACAGCTACCGGCAGCAGGTCACGCCGCTGCACCCGGTCTACCTGCCCTCATTGGCCAGTGACCTTTTGTTGAGTGATCAACAAAACCGCCTGCTGCGAGAGTTTCTCTCCGGCGTCGACGAGTCTGTTGCGGTGCAAGGTTTCGCCGGCACCGGCAAGACCTTCCTGATCCACCAGTTCGCCCGCTTGCTCGACCCCCCGCGCACGCTGCTGCTGGCCTTGACCGAGGGCCAACTGCGCGCATTGCAGGCACGCGTCAAGGATGCCCAGGCCTACACCGCGCTGACCTTCGGGCAGTTGGCAGACGAACTACTCAACCGTGACCTCACCAGTAATGGTTGGCGCCTGCGCGACCCGTATCGCACCAAGCTGTCCTGGCGCCCGCAGGAAGCGCAGGTGGTGAAGTGGTTGAATATCCCCGATATCGGCCCGCTTGACGCTCGCGATGTCGTGGCCTTGTGTATCAAGGCCGTGCGCAGTTTTTGCCGAACCGGCGATGCCCAGTTGCAGTTGCACCATTTGCCCTGGGCTGGGCCCGGCACCTCGCCGCTGGACCAGGAAGTGCTGCTGGAGAAGGCGCGCTTGTACTGGCAGGAGCTGATCCGCCCATCAACGCGGGAAATCCAGCTGCCGGTGCGTGATTACCACCGGGTCAAACTGCTGTCGTTGACGCAGGACGTGATCGACAGCCGTTACACCCACATCATCGTCGACGAGGCCCACGAGCTTTCGGCGCCGATGCTCGCGGTGCTGGACCGCAGCCCGCAATCGGTCATCACCCTGGGCGACGAGCTGCAGAACCTCAACGGCCTGAGCCCGCACCATGGCGGCTTTATCCGTCAGCGCTACATCGACCATTCGCTGCGCGCCGGGCCGGCGATGGACAACGTGCTCAACCCGTTGATCCAGGCGCACCCGGCCAAGATCCAGGCCGCGTTCAGTGGCAGTGCCGAACACTACACCCGGGTCAGCTTCTTCGACACCGTCACGGTGCCGGAACAGCCCACGGCGTTGATCGTCGATGATGAATGGGGGCTGTTTGGCTGGTTCCAGCGCCTCACTCACCAAGGCGTGCCCTTCGTGCTGCTGAAGAGCGCACGCAAGGATTTCGAGCTGTTCGTCGAGGACTGCATCGAGCTGTACCGGTTTGGCACCCGGCCGCGCCACCCCATGTTGTTCCGCTACGCCAGCTGGCAGGCGCTGGAACAGGACAAGGGCGATGACAAGGCCTTCGTGGCGGTGGCCAACATGCTGCGCAAGGGCTATACGCCAGAGCATTTTGCCAAGGCCAAGAGCCGTTATCGCTGGGACAAGGCGCCCAAGCTGTTCCTGGGGCGGGTGAGCGACGTGAAGAACATGGAGTTCGCCCGGGTGATGGTGTCACCGGAGCTGATGGTCACGCCGGTGGTGGCGGGCAATCGCAACGAACGTGCACGGATGCTGGCGGGCCTGTATACCGCCTGTTCGCGGGCACGGCATGAGCTGATCGTGCCAGGTGGGATGCTGGACTGGGTGAAAGACCAGGTCAGGGATTGAAGTGATTGGGGCCGCAAGGCGACCCCAATGCACCGGTCAGTTACGGTCCAGCCACACCGTCTGTGCGTTGGTGAACTCGCGTACACCAAAGTGCGACAGCTCACGGCCAAAACCACTCTTCTTCACGCCACCAAAGGCGACGCGCGGGTCGGATGCGCAGTAGCCGTTGATGAACACGCCACCGGTATCCAGTGCCGCGGTCATGCGTTCAGCCAGAGCATAGTCAGCTGTGTAGATAGTCGCGGCCAGGCCGAACTCGCTGTCGTTGGCCAATGCCACTGCATGGTCGGCATCCTGCGCCGTGATGATCGCGGCCACGGGCCCGAACAGCTCCTGCTTGAACGCGGTCATCTCAGGGGTGACGTTGGCAAACACGGTCGGTGCGTAGAAGTTGCCCACGCCTTCGACCTTGTTGCCACCCAGCAGCAGGGTAGCGCCTTCGGCAAGGGTCGCCTGGACCTGGCCATCGAGTTCGTCGCGCAGGTCATAGCGGGCCATCGGGCCGATGTAAGTGTCGTCTTCCAGCGGGTTGCCGACTTTCAGCGCGCGCGTCGCTTCAACGAACTTGCGGGTGAAGGCTTCAACGATGCTCTCTTCGACAATAAGGCGCTTGGCCGCGGCGCAGACCTGGCCGGTGTTCTGGTAGCGACCGATGACAGCCGCCTTGACTGCGGCATCCAGGTCGGCGTCGGCCAGCACGATGAACGGGTCGGACCCGCCCAGCTCCAGCACGCACTTCTTCAGCGCGGCCCCGGCTTGTGCACCAATCGCCATGCCAGCGCGCACACTGCCGGTCAGGGTCACGGCGGCAATGCGTGGGTCGTTGATGGCGCGGGTGACACCGTCCGGCGTCACGTTCAGCACTTCGAAGACGCCCTCCGGCAGGCCGGCATCCTTGAACAGTTCACCCAACAGGTAAGCGCTGCCCATGACGTTCGGGGCATGCTTGAGCACGTAGGTGTTACCGGCGAGGATCGCCGGCACAGCGCCGCGCAGCACCTGCCAGACCGGGAAATTCCACGGCATCACGGCCAGGATCGGCCCCAGCGGGCGGTACTCGATGCGGGCTTTCTCGATCTGCGTCGGCTCTGCTGCCAGCATGGCCGGGCCGTGCTCGGCATACCAGCGGCACAGCCCCACGCACTTGCTCACTTCGCCACGGGCCTGCGTGATCGGCTTGCCGATTTCACGGCTGATCATCTGCGCAAAGGCTTCGGCCTTGGCTTCGAGGGTGCAGGCCAGGGCAAGCAGGTACTCGCTGCGCTGACCCAGCGACACCAGCCGCCATTGCCCATAGCCCACCTTGGCACGTTGCAGCGCCGCTTCCAGTGCGGCGTCGGTATCGAAGGGGTAGGCGCCAATCTGCTCGCCGCTGTGCGGGTCGAGGGAGATGGCATGGGTCAGGCTGCTGATCGCGCTCATGGCGGACACTCTCGTTGTTGTTAATCAGTGACGCCAGACTAGTGGTGTAGGGTTTTAATGAAAACTGAATAATAATGAGCGAAACATTCACGTTTGGAGAATGACTGTGGACCTGGTGCAACTGGAAATCTTCAAGGCAGTGGCCGAGCAGGGCAGCATCAGCGCTGCCGCGCAGCATATCCATCGGGTGCCCTCGAACCTGACCACGCGCATCAAGCAGTTGGAAGAAGACCTGGGCGTAGAGCTGTTCATCCGCGAGAAGAGCCGCCTGCGCCTGTCGCCGGCGGGTTGGAACTTTCTCGAGTACACCCGGCGCATTCTCGACCTGGTGCACGAGGCGCGGTTGACCGTGGCGGGCGAGGACCCGCAGGGCACCTTTGCCCTGGGCTCGCTGGAAAGCACCGCGGCAGTGCGTATTCCTGCGTTGCTGGCGGCGTACAACCAGCGCTACCCCAAGGTCGACCTCGACCTCTCGACCGGGCCTTCCGGGACCATGCTCGAAGGGGTATTGTCCGGGCGCCTGGTCGCGGCGTTCGTCGACGGGCCGCTGCTGCATCCAACCCTGGAGGGCATGCCGGTATTCGAGGAAGAGATGATGGTCATCGCGCCCCTCAACCATGCACCGGTAACCCGTGCCCAGGACGTCAACGGCGAGAGCATCTACGCGTTTCGCGCCAACTGCTCGTACCGCCATCATTTCGAGAACTGGTTTGTGCAGGACCAGGCCGTGCCGGGCAAGATCCATGAGATGGAGTCTTATCACGGGATGCTGGCCTGCGTGAGCGCCGGGGCGGGGCTGGCCATGATGCCGCGCAGCATGCTCGACAACATGCCGGGTTGCAGCACGGTGAGCGCCTGGCCGATGTCGGAGGATTTTCGCTATTTGAAGACGTGGCTGGTGTGGCGGCGGGGCGCGGTTTCGCGGAGTTTGAGCATGTTTGTGAAGTTGCTTGAAGAGCGGCGCCTGAGTTGATGTTTCGGGTGCCATAACGAAGGGGGGGTATAGCACACGCCGGGTTCAGGAAGCTTGGGAGGCCTCGGGGGTGGGGCTTCGAGAAATACGAAGCCTGTCACGACCCGAAGGCGCTCTCCTTGGGTTTGATCGACTCAACGATGGACGCTGCCGGGGAAGCGCTGGCGATCAGGCTGGATCACCATGACGTTGATAGATCTCCTGGCTCAGGGGATGCAGAACGCGAGCGGGTTCGGCTTCCACGGTTCAACGTGACGCAGCGTGCGGCAAGTTGACCAGTACCCAATGCGATGCAACTATCCAATGCGTGCGATAAACGTTGCAGCTTGCTCAAGAATGGCCTTGGCCTCAACAAGGTCTGGCGCATCGTTGCTATTGTTGAAGTTCCCTGTTTCGTCCATATTCTGCACGATCAATCCGTCACGACGCGGCATGACGAGAAACTGTTCAGCTCTTAATCCGTGGATGACCTCCGGCTGCGGCATCAAACGCACTGTTTGCCCGCGCACAGGAATAACGGTCTCGTCATTGAACAACGCCTTGGCACCGTAACCGGTAGCGTTGATAAAGGTGCATTCTGGCAATGTCAGCAGCTCGTTTGGATGGTTGAATGCCCTGATATCAACCTTTCCACCAGCGGCCAAGAAATCAGCCACCAGCTTACTCGCATAGGGCGTGATGTTGAACATCAAGCTGGTCCAGCACCGCGCGTATCGGGTTGGGAACGGGTGACCGCCAGGAAGCAGATCTATCTGCGGCGGCAGGAAGTCGTTTGCAAACCTAGCATACTCAGGCTCGTCTTCATCTTTTGTTTGTGGAGGCGAGCCGTAGAGGTCTTTAACCGGGAATGGTGTATCGGAGAGTTTATAACCATTGAACCATTCGACTAGTCTGCCTGGCAAACCCGCCGTTTGCTGATACTTATCGAATGAAGTTCTAGCCATCTCATTCCAGCGTGCCGCCCAGTCAGCCTCATGTTGCAGGTCGCAGAAGCGCGAATCCGGGGACCATAATCCGGTGGCTCCCATGGATGACACGTTCGGTGGTAGGGCCTTTGCGTATATACGTACAGACAGACCCGCGTGTTGTGCCAATAACGCAGAAGTAAGGCCAAGCGGGCCGCACCCGATAACACCAAGGGTACGCAGCCCAGGCGTCGCTGCCTGTGCCATGCGTAATGCTTGCATACTTGAACCCCAGGAGAGTGACCAACCAGAACCACCATGCCCATAATTGTGTACCACAAGCTTGCTTCCCAGCAGCTCTGCTTCTATGCGCGGCCCCGCGTGGCGGAATGGACGGGTACACGCATGGACACCGGCGATACGACTCATCTGTGCATTGATCAGCTTGATCGCTTCGCCGTCCGTTGGGCAAGTGGGCATTATTGGTAGCCTCGCTGCCTTCTGCTGTGGTGAGGCATCTGCCAGTTTTCTTAAGAACAGAGGAGATGCTGTTGAAGCCAATGCAAGCGCGCTACCCATAAAAAATTGACGTCGTTTCATAAAGGAACTCTTTCATAATGTGTTGAATAACTTCTAACTGCTACTACTCGCCTGCTTAATCGGCGCCGGGCCTCTGGGGACAGGGGGGCGCTGTTCGAGACATCCTCGTACAACGGGTGCATCAGTCCCAGTAGCTGGAAGTAGGCGTACGGGTGTGCGCTGCTTAGCGCGATATCGGCTTGTTTTCGACGTATGTCTTCATCGGGCCTGTCCATTGCGTGCTGCGCGCTCCAAAAATTAATCAAATGCCTACCGTGGCGTTCGTGCGTTCATTGTTTATAGAGGTCAACGTGCTAAGTAGTTTCTCTGGGTGGTGCGATGCTGAGCCAGATGTTTGTAGGAAATTCCCTACTGTCTCACTCAGCTGTAAACTGAACGTATATTGGTTTGTGCAAGCAGGGTAAATAACCATGTACCGATAGTTGGTGTCATGTCGAGCGTTTGGATGTAAGCGAATGTGTGATTTGCAAGTTATTTCTGATCCAGGCTGTTTATGAAAATAGCTGTCGTAAACACCGCAAGTAACAAGCCCGTGAACAATCGCGCTGCAGCACTCCGCGAGGCTGTAGACGTGGCTGGACGACCACGCATCAGTGCAAACGCCAGTGCCTTCAAATGATCGGATAATAGGTAAACCATCCTCAGAAGGAGGGTCATACCATGCGCAATCATCACTATGCCCTTGGCGCGGCGCTGCTGCTCACCCTGGCGTTGCCCTGGACGTTGGCGGCAGCCGCCGACCTCAATGCGCCCATCGACATGCAGGCCGTGCAGTTGCAACCGCAAGAGCAGAACGGGGTGCGTTACCTGCAAGGCGGTATCGGCCAGGATGAAGCCAATGCCTTGCGCAAGACCAAAGGCTATGACTTGCACATCGAGCTCTCGACTGGCGCGGAAGGAAAGTTCCAGAGCGGTGCCTCTGTTGATATTCAAAGTGCGCAAGGGCAGCCCGTGCTCAGCGTTACCGATGTCGGCCCGCTGCTCTTTGTGCAGCTACCACCGGGTCATTACAAGGTCACCGGCAATGCCGAGGGTGAGACTGTCCAGCAACAGGTGGTAGTGGATGGCAAAGCACCTGCCACGGTGAACTTGCACTGGCGTTGACTGGCATATTTCGGGCAGGGGTACATTTGTACTCCTGCTGAAAAGGAGTGCATAGCCATGAGCCTGGACCTTCAACTGGAGATGCTCGACGAGCAGGGTTTCGTGCTGATCCCCGGTGTGCTCGAACCCCTGCGCATCGCGCTGCTGCGCTGCGCCATCGATGACTTGCAGCCGATTCACTGGGACTACCAGGGGCTGCTCGAACACTACAAGTGCGTGTTCAACCGCAACCCGCTGTGGTTGCCGTTTCTTGATCTGCCACCGCTGATCAACCTGGCAGAGGCCGCGCTTGGCGAGGACTGCCACGTGATCGGCCAGACCGCCTGGCGTAGCCACCCCGGTTACCCCGGCATGGCGCTGCACTTTGACCATCTGCCCCTGCAACTGCCGGCCTGGATCGGCGAGCGCGGGGCCTTTACCCAGCCCATGCAGATTCTGACCGCGCAGGTGTACCTCAGTGATATCGATCACAGCATCGGGCCGACCTGGATCGTACCGGGCAGCCATCGTGCCGCTCGCCCGCCGCAGGCCGGCGAAGTGCAATGGCAAGGGCGTGAAGCGCATCCAGTGTTGTGCAAGGCGGGGGATGCTTTGCTGTTTCGCAGTGATGTCTGGCACAGCGGCGGCGCCAACTGCACGCAGGCGCGCGAGCGCGACATGCTGCAAGTGCATTACGGCCGGCGCATGGTGGCGCAGAAGTTTTCACCGTACCTGCATTGGCAGTTCAACCCACGTGTGCTGGAGCAGGCCACGCCCAGGCAGCGGCGGCTGTTAGGGGAGCATGAAGAGGGGGTGTATGACTGAACCCGTACGGCCACGCGCAGGGCGTTTGCTGTCAGTATTAGCCGATAGTGGCAAAGCCCTTTCAACTTTCTGATTATCTGGACAATAATCGAGAAAGTATTACCTCGTGTGACCGGTCTGGATGCGCCGGCCACCGCACAAGATCGAGGGGCTCAAGCCCCCACTTGCCGTGTAGACCATCAGGAGATGTCATTGATGAAAACCCGTCTCGCTGCTTCGCTGGCCGCTGCAGTGCTGGCCTTCGCCGGGGCCAATCTGGCTCAGGCTGCGCAGATTTCCGGTGCCGTGGGTGCCACCGGCCAAGGCGACATGACCTACCGAATCGGCCTGTCGTTCGATTGGGACAAGAAATGGCTGGAAAGCAGTACCGGCTATGTGACCGGTTACTGGGATGCGGCTTACACCTATTGGGAGGGTGGCGAAGCCAGCGGCGCGCACTCGCTGTCGTTCAGCCCGGTGTTCACCTACGAGTTCAGCGGCTTCACCTACACCCCCTACATCGAGGCCGGTATTGGCCTGGCAGCGTTTTCCAAGACGGATGTGGGCAACCAGCGGCTGGGTTCTGCGGTCAACTTCGAGGACCGCATCGGCTTTGGCCTGAAGCTGCCTGGGGCGCAGAAGGTAGGCATCCGCGCCATGCACTACTCGAATGCGGGCATCAAGCAGCCGAACGACGGGATCGAGTCGTACTCGCTGTTCTACAGCAAGGCGTTCTAACCGCGGTGCCGGTGCCTTTGTAGGAGCGGCCTTGCGTCGCGAAAGGGCTGCGCAGCGGCCCCGGGTTTTCGGGTGCCAGCAAGAACGTAGGGGGCCGCTCCGCGCCCCTTTCGCGACGCAAGGCCGCTCCTACAATTGCGCGGCGGTCAGAACGTGTAGGAAACCCCAGCCTGCACCGTGCGCGGTGCGCCTGGGTAGGCATAGCTATTGAACGCCCCTTCGTCATACCCCTTGTTGAAGACGTTCTTCATATCCAGGTTCAGCCGCACGTGTTCATTGACCTTGTAGAAGCTGAGCAGGTCGACCACGCTGTAGCGTTCCATGGTGTAGGTCGTCGCGGCTGTCTGGCCGGCGCGATCATCCACGTACTTGACCCCCACCCCAAGCCCCAGGCCTTTGGCCAGGCCATCCTGGAACTCGTAGGTGTTCAGCAGGCTGAAGCTGTTACGCGGGATGTTGGCCAGGCGGGTGCCGGTCGGCACGGTGGTGTCCTTGGTCACTTCGGCATCGACATAGGCGTAGCCACCCATCACCCGCCACGCAGGGGTGATATTGCCAGCGATGTTGATGTCCAGGCCGCGGCTGCGCACCTCGCCCGTTGCGATGCTGTAGATACCCAAGGGGTCGTTGGGGTCGCGTGCCAGCACGTTTTCCTTGACGATGTGGTACACCGCCGCATCAATGCTCAGCTGGCGATCGAGCGCTTCCCACTTCACGCCCAGCTCGTAGGATTTGCCCTTCTCGGGATCGAAGCCCCCGCTGCCAGCGGGCGTGCCACTGTTAGGCTTGAATGAGCGCGCCGTGTTGGCATAGACCGCCACGGTGTCGGTCAGGTCGTAGATCAGGCCAAAGCGCGGGGTCACGCCATTCTCGCCCTTGCTGAAGTCGCGGGTGTTGGCCAGCTTGTCGTCGTAGTCGTGCTCGAAGCGTTCGAAACGCACGCCGGCCAAGGCCTTGAGGCGCTCGGTCAGGGCCACCTGGTCCTGGATGAAGAACGCCCAGGTCTGCAGGTTTTCCTTGTCCCACGTTGTGGTACGCGTCAGCGCGGGCCTTGGCTGGCCGAGCACCGGGTTGTAGATATCGATCGGATAGGCCGCCGAGGAGCGCTGGATGATCGAGTTGTAGTCGTAGTTCTCGTACTCGATGCCAGTCAGCAGCGTGTGGCTGAAACCACCGGTATCGAAGTGGCCGGTAAGGTTCAGTTGCCAGTCACGGTCGGTCCATTCCAGCTTGCGGTAGTTGAAGTTGCGCTGCAGGGTGCGCCCGTCAGCGGGCGCGCCATTGGCTTCAACCGCGTTGCCCTTGAGCGAGCCATCGAGAAACTGGAAACCGCCAGCCAGCGTCCAGTTGTCATTGAGCAGGTGCTCGAAGCGCACCTGGGCCATGTTGTTGTCGTTGTGCAGCAAATTGTCGCTGCCTTTCTCCCAGATGTAGGTGTCACGCGAGGCGCTGCCGGTCTGGGTGGCATAGCGGGTCAGGCCACGGTCGAGCGGGTGGTTGTTGCGCATGAAGTCGCCTTCGAAGACGATCCGGGTGCTGTCGTTGACCTGCCAGCTGAGCACGGGCGCCACGTCGTAGCGCTCGCTCTCCACATCATCGCGAAAGCTTTCGCCGCCTTCACCGAGCACGTTAAGCCGGTAGGCCAGCGTGCCTTCGTCATTTAGCGCGCCGGTGGCGTCGAGGGTGGCGCGGTGCATGCCCTGGTCGTCGATCTGGCTGCCCAGGGTGACCTTGCGTTCAGCCTGCGGTTGCTTGCTGACCACGTTGAAGGTGCCACCGGGGTCGCCGCGGCCGTACAGGCTGGTGGCCGGGCCGCGGATCACTTCCAGGCGCTCGACGGTGTTGGCGTCGGGGGCATTGGGGTAGCCACGGTTGATCGGGAAGCCATTGCGGTAGAACTCGCCCGTGGTAAAGCCGCGTACCGTGAAGGTGGTCAGGCCCTGGCCACCGAAGTTGTTGGCGCGGCCTACACCGCCGGCGTAGTCCAGGCCATCCTGCAGCCGCGTGGCGCCGGTGTCTTCGAGCACGTCCTTGGGTACCACGCTGACCGACTGCGGGGTCTCGTGCAGGGCGGTGTCGGTGCGCGTGGCGCTTGCCGAACGGCTTGCCTTGTAGCCAACGACCGGGCCATCGGTACGTTCGCTGTCGGCGGTACCGGTGATGCTCAAAGCCTGGAGTTCGATCTGGGCGGAGTCGCTGAGCGAGTCGGGCTCAGCCCAGGCTAGCGGGGACACAGCATGAAGCACACAAAGCGAAACGAACGTGCGACGCATCGACGGTACGATCCTGGAGTAGGGCGCTAGGGGAAGGGGTACAAAGCGGCGTGAAATTACTACGAATCATTATCAAATGCATTCTTTTTAAATAGAGCGCCCGTGCCAGTTCACCTCTCGCCGCCCCGGCAAGGCCGCTCCTACGCCGCGCAACCTGCAGGTAACGAAAACCCTCAGGCCCCCGCCTTGATCGCCAGCACATTGCACAACGGATGCTCCAGCACATGCGCCGTGGTGCCGCCCAGGAAGGTCTGCATGGCGTCATGCCGATGGCTGCCCATGACGATCACATCGACCCGGCTATGGCTGATGAACTGGGCAATCGCACGAATCGCCGGCCCCTCCACGAAATGCCTGCGCTCCAACGGCACCTGGTGATGGTCACCCAGGCGGTTGAACGACGCCCGTTGCGCGGTGCGCACACTGCCATCGAACCCGGGCATGGTGACTGTGCCGGCGCCGAAGTCGGCGATATGGGTCTTGGCTGCGTCGCACACATGCAGCAGGTGCAGCTCGGCGTTGCACTGCAAGGCCAGGGCATGGGCGCTGTGAATCACCTGCTCGTCCAGGTGCTCGCCTGCGCCATGGCTGTTGAGGTCTACTGCGGCGGCGATCTGCCGGGGCAGGGGCAGGCGGATGTCGCTGACCAGGTGCACGGCGACTGGGCTGTCCTTGAGCAGCTGCCAGTCCAGGGGGGTTACCAGCAAACGCTTGAGCACCGGTTCGTGCTGCACATCCTTGACCAGCAAGTCGCAGCCCAGGCGCTCGATGCGCTCGATCACACTGGCCAACGGGTCGCGGGTCAGCAGCAACTCGGTGGACACATCCAGGCCGGCATCGGCCAGTTGCTCGGCTTCATCGGCCAGCCATTGGCGGTTGTCGCTGAGCAGCCGTTCACGTTCCCGGCCGTCGCTCATCAAACCGAACGTGTCGACATCGTCGACGAATACGTTGATATCGAGTAATGCACCGCTGGACTCGGCCAAGGCCGCCGCGCGTTGCAGCGCGGGCGTGTGGCGCATCTGCGGGCCGAGCATGACGAACAAACGTTTGAACTGGCTCATCTCACACCTCCGCGTGTGGAAGCCCCCCGGTTCATGCCTGGTGATCTGGCCCTGTTCAGTTTAGACCCACGAACGCGCTGCCGGGCGCCCCATCGCGAGCGTGAGCGTCGGCAGCCTCCTGCCAGCCCCCACCCAACGCCGCATACAGGTTCACCTCCGCCACCAGCTGCGCCAAGCGGTCATTGATCAGCCCCTGCTGGGCACTGAACAACGACCGCTGCGCATCGAGAAACGTCAGGCTGCTGTCCACGCCAATGCGGTAACGGTGCTCGGCCAGGTCGTAGTAGCGCTGGTTCGATGCCACCAAGTCGCGCTGGGCCTGCAACTGCCGCTGGTAGGTGGCGCGCGCGGCCAAACCGTCCGCCACTTCCTGGAAGGCGCCCTGGATCGCCTTCTGGTACTGCGCCACCTGAATGTCCTTCTGCAGCCGGGCGTAGTCCAGGCTGGCTCGCAGGCTGCCGGCGGTGAAGATCGGCAGGTTGATCTGCGGCTGGAACAGCCAGGTCTCCGAGCCTGAATCGAACAGCCCGCTGAGCGCAGGGCTGGTGCTGCCGGCATTGGCAGTCAGGCTGATACTGGGGAAAAACGCCGCACGTGCTGCGCCAATGTCGGCATTGGCCGCGCGCAGCTGGTACTCGGCCTGGACAATGTCCGGGCGGCGTTGCAGCAGGTCGGAGGGCAGGCCGGCTTGCAAGCCGGCGATCTGTTCGTTGGCCAGGGGCAGGGCGCGGAGGTCGTCGGCCACAGGGGCACCCACCAGTAGCGTCAGTTGGTTGAGGTCCTGGGCCACCTGGCGTTTGTAACGGGCCACGGCCGCGCGCGTGCTGTCGACGCTGGTACGGGCCTGGATCTGGTCCAGGGCCGAAACGGTACCCGCGCGGCGCTGGTTGACGGTCAGGCGCAGGCTGCGCTCGTCCGCCACCAGGGTGTCGTTGGCCAGGGCCAGCAGCTCCTGGTCGGCACGCCAGGTCAGGTACACGCTGGCGACGCTGGCCACCAGGCTCAACTGGGTGCTGCGCCGGGCCTGGTCGCTGGCCAGGTAGGTCAGCAGCGCCTGGTCACTGAGGCTGCGCAGGCGGCCGAACAGGTCCAGCTCGTAGGCGCTCACGCCCAAGGTCGCGGCATAGGTGGAGCTGATCATGCCCTGGTCGGTGCCGGTCATGCGCCGCGGCAGGTACTGGCGCTGCCCCTGCCCATTGGCCGAGACCTTGGGCAACAGCTCGGCGCGCTGAATGCGGTACTGGGCGCGGTAGGCCTCGACATTCAGCGCTGCACTGCGCAGGTCGCGGTTATTGGCCAACGCGTTGTCGATCAATTGGCGCAATACCGGGTCCTGGAACACTTGGCGCCAGTCATCGATGGCCGGGTGCGCCTGCACATCACCTTGATAGGCAGGCCCTTGTGGGTAGTGCGCGGCCACCGCTGCGCCCGGGCGCTGGTAGTCAGGGGCCAGCGAACAGCCGCACAACAGCGCAGCGCACAGGATAAGGCTAGATCGGGGCATCGGTGTGTCTCGCAGAGTCAGGCGCCGGCCATCCATTTGGTCAGGCCATGGCGGCCACTGACCCCCAGCTTGGCGGTGGCGCGCTTGAGGTAGGTTTCGATCGAGCTGTTTTTCACGTTCAGCCGCTGCGCCATTTCCGGCACCGTGCCGCCGGTCAGCAGGCCCAGGCAGACCTCCTGTTCCCGGGTCGACAGCCTCACGGCTTCCTGCACCAGGCGCTCGCCAAACGAATGGCGCAACGAGCCCGCTGGCAAATCGGCCAGCGGCGAGCCGGCATGCCGTGCCCCCCCTTGGCGCAGCAACTGGCCGTGGTGCTCGACCAGCGGCAGCAAGGTGTCAGACAGGCTTTTCAGTTGCGACAGTTCACCCAGCGAAAAGCCACGCTGGCTGGGCAAGCGATGAAAGCAGATGACCCAGCGCCGCACACCGCTGCACGACACCAGGTTGCACTGGTGGGCACTTTGGCTGGGTTGGCCTGCGTCTTGTGGGGCCTTGAATTCGATCAGCAGCGGGTCCTTCATCTGCATGATGCTCTGCAGCAGGGGGTGGCGCAGGGTGTTGACGGTGGGCCGTTCAGGGGCAGGGCCGGCGCTGCCCAGTACATTGATGCGGCTGACACTGGCCTGCCGGGGGGCAAGGGTCCATTCACTGAGGTCGAGCCTGTGGACCGGCACCTGGGCATCGACCAGATGCAACATCTGTTCGGCGAAGCGCTCGGCGCCGGTACTGGCGATCAGTTCGCCCAGTTGCAGATACAACTGCGGGTCGGGGCGGTATTCGAGGCTGTCGGTCAGCTTCATATCATTGTCTTCCTTGATTCCAAGCGTTACGGCGGGTGGTCTCGCGGTCGAGTCCTCTGGGGGGTAGGTGGGAGTGGCGGTATTCAAGCCCGGCCGGGGTGCTGCGTCTGTAGTGGAAAACAGGGACACAAAGTGCCACCGATTGCGGATCAGGTGGGCAGGGGCTCTGACGGTGTGGGTAGTGGCTAATGAGGGCTTGGCCAGCCAATTGACGCCAGAAGCGTGGCGATCCAGGCCTTTTCCCCGCCGATAAATCCGGGTGTAGGTGATGCCGGGTAGAGGCTGTGGCAAATCTCCTACATGTTTTTCAGCAGGCTTCTACACGCCCAGCGCATGTCCGGGTTTCAGGGGCCATACAGGCTGAAGGCGGGGTGCTTGAATCCGCCGATGATCAATCAGAAGGACCTGCCGACTCATGCCTGCCGCCGAAACCTTTGCCCTGACCGTTGCCCAGCGCGACATCTGGTTGGACCAGATCAGCCACGGCGACTCGCCGCTGTACAACATCGGCGCCTATGTCGAAATGAATGGCGGGGTGGATGCCGCGCGGCTGCGCCAGGCACTGGCGCACCTGGTTGCCCAGCATGACGGCCTGCGCACGGTGCTGGTGACACAGGGGGGCATGGCGCGGCAGTACTTTGCCCCCACCCTGGAGGTGGAACTGGTGCGGCACGATGTGCGCGATGCAGAGGCGCCGTGGGCGGCCGCCCAGGCCCTGCTGCAAGCCCGGATGCAGACGCCCTATCGCCTGGATGCCAGCCCGCTTTGGGGCACCACACTGATTCGCCTGGGCGAGCAGCGCTACCTGTTTGCCGTGCAGGCCCACCACCTGGTCCTCGACGGCTGGGGGGTGGACCAGTGGTTCAAGCAGATCGCCGAATACTACAACCTGCTCGAACAGGGGCTGCCCCTGCCGGGCGGCGCACCGTCCTATCGGGCGTTCATTGAGGACGATGCCCAGTACCAGGGTTCGCCACGCCATGACCGCGACCGCGATTATTGGCTGGCTAAATACCTGCAATTGCCGGACGCCTTGCTGGCGCCGCGCGAGCGTAACGCGGTACACCTTTCGCCGCCCAGCGCGGTGCTCGAACAGCCATTCGATACCCGTTTGCTGGCACGTATGCGGGCGCTGGGCAGCACGCTGCAGGCCTCGCCGTTTCATGTACTGCTGGCCGCCCTGCATGTGTGCAGCGCACGCACCTGGCAGCGTGACGAGTGGGTGGTCGGTTTGCCGGTGCGCAACCGCGGCAACGCCCAGTTCAAGTCGACCCTGGGGCTGTTTACCCAAGTCAGCGCGTTGCGCATGGACTTTGGCCGCGAGCGCACCTTCGCGGCGCTGGTGCAGGGGATTCGCGACGCGCTCAAGCAAGACTTCCGCCACCAGCGTTTCGCCCTCAGCGAACTCAACCGCAGCCTCGGTGCATTGCGTGAAGAGCGGCCGCAGCTGTTCGAACTGATGGTGTCGTTCGAAGAGGATGGCAACGACCTGCGTTTCGGTGATGTGCCTGGCCACACCGTGATGGTCTGCAATGGCCATGAACCCACCCCGTTGAGCATTCACCTGCGCTGCAACAGCCAACGTGACAGCGCTTGCCTGCACCTGGTGCACAACCGCGCCTGGTTCAGCGAACAGGACGCTACGGCGCTGGCCGAGCGCCTGCTGCACGTCCTCGAGCAAGGCCTGCAACAACCGGAGCAAAGTATCGCGTCCTTTGACCTGCTGACCGCCAGCGAGCACGCCCGCCTGCAGCAGTGGAATGCCACGGCGCAACCAGGGCCCGACAATGGCGAGGCGTTGATCCATCGTCGTATCGCGGCCCAGGCCAAGGCCACACCGCATGCCTTGGCAGCGCTTCAGGATGGCCAGAGCCTGAGCTACGGCGAACTCGACCGCCGCGCCGACGCGCTGGCCCAGCACCTGGCGAGCCTGGGTGCCAAGCCTGACCGGCGAGTGGCGGTGGTCGCCCAACGCAGCCTGGACACCCTGGTCGGCCTGTTGGCCGTGCTCAAGGCCGGTGCCGCCTACGTGCCGATCGACCCGGCCCACCCGCAGGAACGCCTGGCCTACCTGCTGGACGACAGCGAGCCAGACGTCGTGTTGACCCAGTCATGGCTGCGTGATCGCCTTCCCGCGCATGGTCTGGCGCAGATCGAGCTGGATCGCTGGGACTGGAACGCGCCGCCCGCCGCCCTGGCCCGGCCTGCGCAGCCGCTGCCCAGCGATCTGGCTTACGTCATCTATACCTCCGGCTCCACAGGGCAGCCTAAAGGCGTGATGGTCGAACACCACATGCTGGCCAACCTGATCGACTGGCACTGCAGTGCGTTCGAGCTGGGCCCAGGCCGCCATCAGTCGAGCCTGGCCGGCTTCGGCTTCGACGCCATGGCCTGGGAGGTGTGGCCGGCCCTGTGCAGCGGCGCGACCCTGCACCTGGCACCCGTGCGTGACGGTGCCGAGGACATCGATGCCTTGCTCCGCTGGTGGCGCGCCCAGCCGCTGGATGTCAGCTTCTTGCCCACGCCGGTGGCCGAGCATGCCTTCGCCCAAGGTGAGCTACACCCCACCTTGCAGACCTTGCTGATTGGCGGCGACCGCCTGCGGCGCATGGCCCGCGAGCGGCGCTACAGGGTCATCAACAACTACGGCCCCACCGAAGCTACGGTGGTGGCGACCTCAGGCGAGGTGACGGCAGGTGGCCCGCTGCATATCGGCGGGCCGGTGGCCAACACGCAGCTGTACGTGCTCGACGAGCAGCGCCGCCTGTTGCCCATCGGCGCCCCAGGCGAGCTGTATGTGGGCGGCAAGGGGGTTGCCCGGGGTTACCTCAAGCGGCCGCAGATGAGCGCCGAGCGCTTTCTCGACGACCCGTTCAGCACGCTGCCAGGGGCGCGGATGTACCGCACCGGCGACCTCGTGCGCTGGCTGCCCGACGGCACCCTGGAGTACCTCGGGCGCAACGACGACCAGGTGAAAATCCGCGGTGTCCGGGTTGAGCTGGCCGAAATCGAGGCCGCCCTGGCCAGCCATGCGGCGGTACGCGAGTGCGTGGTGATGCTGCGCGAAGGCCAACTGCAAGCGTGGTACATCGGCCAGTTGGCGGTAACACCGCGGGCGCTGCATGAACACCTGCGCGAACGCCTGCCGGCGGCTTTGCTGCCGGTGGCCTATGTCAACCTGGCGGCCTGGCCGCTGACCGCCAATGGCAAGCTCGACCGCCGCGGCTTGCCGACTGCGGACGAAGCCGCCAAGGTGCGCCGCGAACACGAAGCACCCCTCGGTGAAGTCGAGCAACGCCTGGCCGTGCTTTGGGCTGAATTGCTGCAGGTCGAGCGGGTAGGGCGCCAGGATCACTTTTTCGAGCTGGGCGGCCACTCGCTGCTGGCCGTGCAACTGATCGAGCGAATGCGTCAGCAAGGCCTGCAAGCCGATGTGCAGGTGCTGTTCGGCCAATCGACCCTGGCCAGCCTCGCGGCGTCCGTGGTGGTCGGGGAGGCCGCTCGCATACCGGCCAACCGGGTAGCGCCGCAGTGCCAGCGCATCACGCCTGACATGCTCACGCTCAGCGTGCTGACGCAAACCGCCATCGACCGCATCGTCGCCTCGGTACCGGGCGGTGCTGGCAACGTGCAGGAAATCTATCCGCTGGCCCCCCTGCAACAGGGCCTGCTGTACCACCATGTCACCGATGTACGCGACCCTTACCAGCAGCAGGCGTTGTTCGCCTTTGCCAGCGCCCAGCAGTTGCAGGCCTTCGGCGAGGCGTTGCAGCAGGTGATCGACCGGCATGACATCCTGCGTACCAGCCTGGCCTGGGAGGGGCTCGAACAGCCCCAACAGGTGGTCTGGCGCCAGGCGCGCCTGCCGGTCGACAACTGGCTGACGACAGCGCCCGACGGCAACATCGCCGGGCAACTGCGCAGCCACTACGACCCCCAGCATCGGCCCTTGGACTTGCGCCAGGCACCGATGATGGCGCTGGCCTGCACCGAGGATGCCCAGCACGGGTGCTGGCTGGGTTTGCTGCGCTTCCATCACCTGGTCAATGATGCCGTCTCGCTGCAGGTGCTGTTGGGCGAGCTCGAAGCCTTCATGGCCGGGCGTGGCGAACAGCTGCCGGCGCCTGTGCCCTATCGCGAGTATGTGGCGCTGAGTGCGGCTGCCGAGCGCCAGGCACGGCACGAGGCGTTCTTCCGCGAGCAACTGGCCGGCATCGAGCCGCTTGCGCCTATTGCCGGGCTCGGCGGCGAGCCGGTGGATGCGTTTGATCTGCACAGCCATAGCCAGGCCGTCGAAGCGCCGCTGGCGGGGTTGTTGCGTACCCAGGCCCGGCATCAGGGGGCGAGCCTCGCCAGCTTGCTGCACCTGGCCTGGGCCCAGGTGCTAGGGACCCTCGGCGGGCGTGATGAAGTCACCCTTGGCACAGTGCTGCTGGGCCGCAGCATGGCGGGCAAAGGCGCTGATCGTGCCTTGGGCATGTTCATCAACAGTTTGCCGTTGCGGGTGCAGCTGGAGCATCGTTCGGTCGAACAGGCGCTGGGCGAGACCCACGCGGGCCTGGCCGCATTGCTCGGCCACGAGGACGCACCGCTGATTCTCGCTCAGCGGTGCAGCGGCCTGCCGGCGGGCACCGCGCTGTTCGACAGCCTGATCAACTACCGCCAAGGGGCCGTGTTGCACGGGCAGGTGCTGCCGGGTGTGGAACTGGTCCAGGCCAGTGAAGTCCTGAGCCATGGCCTGGTGCTGACGGTCGACGACCACGCCGACGGGCTGCAGCTTGCCGTCCGTGCGCCGCGAGCGATTGGTGCGCAGCGGGTACTGAACTACTTGCTGGCGACCTTGCGCCAGCTGGGCAGCGCCCTTGCCGAACGCCGCAGCGTGAGCCTGACGGCGTTGTGCGCGGTGCCTGAGGCTGAACTGCACCGCTTGCTGCATGGTTTCAACGCCACGCAAGACCTGCAAAGCCCGGTCACGCAGACCTTGCCTGCGCTGTTCCAGGCCCAGGTGCGGCGTACGCCCCAGGCCATCGCGCTGCAGACCGACGACAGTTTCCTCGATTACCAGACCCTCAACGCCCAGGCCAACCGCCTGGCCCACCACCTGATCGGCCTGGGCGTGCGCCCCGATGCGCGGGTGGCGGTGTGCGTCGAGCGCGGCGCCGCACTCATGGTGGCGTTGCTCGGCGTGCTCAAGGCGGGCGGTGCCTACGTACCACTGGACCCTGGCTACCCGGCCGAGCGCCTGCGCTTCATGCTTGATGACAGTACCCCGACGGTGGTGCTGGTACACGGCGCTACCCAGGGCCTGTTCGACCAACTGCCAGGCCCTGTGCTCGACCTCGACCGTGGCGACTGGCACGCCTGCCCGGCAACTGACCCGCAGGTAGCTGGCCTGGGCCCGACGCAGCTGGCCTATGTGATGTACACCTCGGGCTCAACCGGCACCCCGAAGGGGGTGATGATCGAGCACCGTGGCCTGTGCAACCTGATGCACTGGGGTTCGCGAATCTGCCCGCCACGCCCGGGCGATGCCTTGCTACAGCGGGCGCCGTTCAGTTTCGACGGTTCGGTCTGGGAGCTGTTCTGGCCGCTGACCGCCGGCCTGCGCCTGGTCCTGGCACGCCCTGACGGGCATCGTGACCCTGCGTACCTGGTGCAACGGGTCCAGGCCAGCCAGGTGACCACGATCAAGTTCGTGCCGGCGTTGCTGCATCAGTTTCTTGAAGAACCCGGTGTCGAGGGTTGCACCAGCCTGACGGACATCTTCTGCGGCGGCGGTGAACTGACACTGGCGTTGCTGCAGCGTGTGCGCGAGCGCCTGCCCAAGGTGCGCCTGCACAACGTCTATGGCCCCACGGAAGCCACGGTAGACAGCACCGCCTGGACCTTGCAGCCCCATGAGCCACTGCCGCTGCTGGCGCCGCCGATTGGCCGGCCGATCGCCAATACCCGCCTGTATGTGCTCGATGCGCATGACCGGCCGGTGCCGCTGGGGGCGGTGGGCCAGTTGCACATTGGCGGTGTCGGCGTGGCCCGTGGCTACCTTGGGCTGCCGGCGTTGCAGGCCGAGCGTTTCATCGCCAGCCCGTTTGTCGAGGGCGACCGGCTGTATCGCACCGGCGACCTGGTGCGCTACCGCCTGGACGGCGAACTGGACTTCGTCGGCCGCAACGACTTCCAGGTCAAGCTGCGCGGTTTGCGGGTGGAGCTTGGCGAGATCGAAGCGTCGTTGACCGCGCACCCGGCAATCGGCCAGGCCGTGGTGCTGATGCGCGAAGAGCGCCTGGTGGCCTACTTCACCTGCCGCGAGGGCAGCAGCGCGCCGGCGCTTGAAGTACTGCGCAGTCACCTGTTGGCGCGCATGCCGGAGTACATGGTGCCGCAGGCGTTCGTTGCCCTGGCCCAGTTGCCTTTGAGCAACAACGGCAAGGTCGACCGCCAGGCCCTGCCGGCGCCGGGTGCAGAGTCGGTGATCAGCCGCGCCTACCAGGCCCCGCGCGGCGAGCTGGAAACCGCGCTGGCCGAGATCTGGACCGATGTGCTGAAGATCGAGCAAGTCGGCCGAGATGACAACTTCTTCGAGCTGGGTGGCCATTCACTGCTGGCCGTCGGCTTGGTGGCACGCATGCGTCAGGCCGGCCTGCATGTGGATGCCCGCACCTTGTTCAGCCAGCCGACGCTGGCGGGGCTTGCGGCCAGCACCCGCCTCGAACAGGTCGAGGTAGTGATACCGCAGACCACCATTCCCAGCCTGGGCAAACGCAGGCGCATCTGAAAGCACCGGGGCCGCATAGCGGCCCCGGTGCTATCCGCAATTGTCCCCGCTTCCCATGTCAGACCGACCGGTCACGATCCTTTAGCGTGTCCACGATCCCTATTTCCAGGCAAAGCAGGATGCTTACCGATGCACTTCAGCGAACTGATGGCTGCTCTTTCCACCCGTGCAATCCGACTCCAGCGTGAAGACCAGGACCTGATCGTCCTCGGCGATGACGACACCTTGGACGATAGCTTGTGGGAGGCGTTGTCGCGGCACAAGCCGGCGTTGCTGGAGATGCTCGCCGAACGCGATGACGACTGGCTGAGCCCGGCCTTTCGCATCACCCCCGATATGTTGCCGTTGGTGGCCCTGGAGCAACAGGCCATCGACCGCATCGTCGCCAGCGTGCCCGGCGGCGCCGCCAACGTTCAGGACATCTACCCGCTGGCACCGCTGCAGCAGGGCATGCTGTACCACCACCTGTCCGCCAGCGACGGCGACCCGTACCTGTCGCAGGTGCAACTGCGCTTTGCCAGCAAAGCCCACCTCGAAGCCTTCGCCGAGGCACTGCAGTGGGTGATCCAGCGCCATGACATCCTGCGTACCGCGCTGCACTGGGAGTACCTTGACCAACCGGTGCAAGTGGTCTGGCAGGAGGCGACGCTGGTCCGCGAAGCCGTCCCGGTTGCCGGTAGCGCGGCGCTGGCCGAGTTGTGTGCGCGCTTCGACCCGCGCGAGTACCGCCTCGACCTGCGCCAGGCGCCGCTGATGCAGCTGATGCACGCGCAGGGCGAAGGTGAGGCGTGGGTGGCACTGCTGATGTTCCACCATGTGGTCATGGACCATACCGCGCTGGATATCGTGCGCCGGGAAATCCAGGCGCACCTTGCCGGCCAGGCCGACCACTTGGCCGCGCCCATGCCGTTTCGCAACGTGCTGGCCGCCGCCCGCCAGGCACTGGATGAGCAGGCCCATGAAGGGTTCTTCCGCGAGATGCTGGGTGACATCGATGAGCCGACTCTGGCCTTCGGCCTGCAAGCCAAAGGCGATGCGCTGCTGGAGCAGGCACGCCTGACCTTGGCCCCGGCGCTCAGCCAGCGCCTGCGCAGCCAGGCCCGGCAACTCGGGGTAAGCCCGGCGAGCGTGCTGCACCTGGGTTTCGGCCGGCTGGTGGGGCAGCTTTCGGCGCGTCAGCAGGTGGTGTTCGGCAGTGTGCTGCTGGGCCGCATGACTACCGGCGACGGCAGCGAGCAGGCGCTGGGCATGTTCATCAACAGCCTGCCGCTGCGTATCGACCTTGGCGCAACCGGCGTGCGTGATGCGCTGCTGGCCACCCACCGGCGGCTCAGCGCCTTGCTCGGCCACGAACAGGCGTCCCTGGCCCTGGCCCAGCGCTGCAGCGGCGTGGCGGCACCGGCGCCGCTGTTCAACACCCTGCTCAATTACCGCCACAGCGATGCGGGCGATGCTGCCGACATCATCCCGGTGGCCGACGGCATCGATATCGTCGGCGCCGAGGAACGTACCGATTACCCGCTGACCGTCAGTGTCGATGATTTGGGCGACGATCTGCGCCTGACCGTGCAGAGCCTGCCCGAGTGGGGCGCGGCACGCCTTTGCGCGCAGTTCGAGCAGGTCCTGGCCAGCCTGGTCGAGGCGTTGGAACATGCGCCCACTGCACCTATGCAAGGGCTGCAGGCACTGCCCCTGGCAGAGCGCGAACAGTTGCTGCAACAGTTCAACCACACGGCTCAGGCGTACCCGCAGGGGCAGACCGTCCACGCCATGGTCGAAGCCCGCGCGGCCAGCGCACCGGCTGCGTTGGCGCTGCTGCAGGGTGACCAGGCGTTGAGTTACGACGCACTCAACCGCCACGCCAACCAGCTTGCGCATCAGCTGATCGCGCGTGGCGTCAAGGTGGGCGACCGTGTTGCTCTGTGCCTGCCGCGCAACAGCGGGCGCGTGGTCGCGTTGCTGGGCGTGCTCAAGGCGGGCGCGGCCTATGTACCGGTAGACCCCGCCTACCCGGCAGAGCGCATTGCCTACCTGCTGGCCGACAGCGAACCGGCACTGGTGGTGAGCGAGACGGCTATTACCGGGTTGCCGGCCGGGGTTCCGCGCCTCGACCTGGATCTTGCACAAAGCATCGCTGCGCACGACAGCAACCCTCAGTTGCCTGAGTTGCACGCGCAGCACCTGGCGTATCTGGTCTACACCTCCGGCTCCACCGGCCAGCCGAAGGGTGTGATGATCGAGCATCACACCCTCGCCAACCTGGTGCACTGGCACTGCCAGGCCTTCGCGCTGGACGCCACTGCACACGCATCCAGCGTGGCCGGTTTCGGCTTCGACGCCATGGCCTGGGAAGTCTGGCCCGCCCTGTGCGCCGGGGCCACGTTGCACCTGCCACCTGCGCACATCGCCAACGAGCATGTCGATGAACTGCTCGACTGGTGGCTGGCGCAGCCGTTGACGGTCAGTTTCCTGCCTACACCGGTGGCCGAGCAGGCCCTGCGCCGCGAACGTCAGCGCCCGACCCTGCGCACCTTGCTGGTAGGCGGCGACCGCCTGCGCCAGTTCGAGCGTGACCCAGGGTTTGCCTTGGTCAACAACTACGGGCCGACCGAAACCACCGTGGTCGCCACCTCCGGGCAGGTGGTGCCTGGCGGGCCTCTGCACATCGGCCGGCCGATCGCCAATACCCGCGTCTATGTGCTGGACGAAGGCCTGCAACCGGTGCCGGTCGGCGTCACCGGTGAGTTGTTCATCGGCGGGGCGCAAGTGGCGCGTGGCTACTTCAACCGCCCAGCGTTGACCGAGCAGGCGTTTCTCGTCGACCCGTTCAGCGCGCAGCCCAACGCACGGATGTACCGCAGCGGTGACCGGGTGCGCTGGAATGCCGACGGTACCCTCGACTACCTCGGCCGCAACGACGACCAGGTGAAGATTCGCGGCGTGCGGGTGGAGCTGGGCGAAATCGAAGCCACCCTCGCAGCGCAGCCCGGCATCGACGCGGCCGTGGTGCTGGTACGGGGCGAGCGTCTGCTGGCCTGGTTCACCGAGACCGCCCCGGTAGATATCGAAACTTTGCGCCAGGCCCTGCAGGCCCGCTTGCCGGCGCACATGGTACCGCTGGCGTTGCTGCGCCTGGCTGAGCTGCCGCTGACCAGCCACGGCAAGCTGGACCGCCGCGCACTGCCCGACCCGGCTACCTCGCAGTTGTTCGGCCAGGCATTCGAGGCGCCTGAAGGTGAGACCGAAGCCACGATGGCGGCCATCTGGGCCGACGTGCTGGGCGTGGAACGGGTCGGGCGGCACGACAACTTCTTCGAACTGGGCGGCCACTCGCTGCTGGCGGTGACACTGGTCGAGCGCCTGCGCAAGGCTGGCCTGCTCATCGATGTGCGGGTGCTGTTCGCCCAGCCGACCCTGGCCGCGCTGGCCAGCGCAGCGGCTATCGGCCGCGAAGTGACGGTGCCCGCCAACCGGGTGCCGCTGCACGCTGAACGGATTACCCCGCAGATGCTGAGCCTGGTCACCCTGGAGCAGGCGACCCTCGACGACATCGTCGCCAGCGTGCCGGGTGGCGCTGCCAACGTGCAGGAAATCTACCCGCTGGCACCCCTGCAGGAGGGCATTCTCTACCATCACCTGAGCGCCGAGCAGGGCGACCCCTACCTGCTGCAGACCCGCCTGGCCTTCGACAGTGTCGAGCGCCTGCTGGCCTGGGCCGGTGCCCTGCAACAGGTTATCGACCGCCATGACATCCTGCGCACCGCAGTGCTCTGGCAAGGGCTGGCGCAGCCGCTGCAGGTGGTCTGGCGCAAGGCCGAGCTGGTGGTCAGTGAAATCGATGACCTGGCCGATGACGATGGCAGGCCGCGGATCGAGCAGTTGCATGCGCGTTTCGATGCACGGCACCACCGGCTGGACCTGACCCAGGCGCCGCTGACCCGCCTGTACTACAGCCTGGACCCCGCCAACCACCAAGTGGTGGCGATTCTGCTGTTCCACCACCTCACCCTCGACCACACGGCCATGGACGTGGTCGCCCGCGAAATGCGCGCATTGCTGTTTGGCCAGGGGCACACGCTGCCGGCCGCGGTGCCGTACCGCAACTATGTGGCTCAGGCCCGCCTGGGTGATCAGGCCGGCCACGAGGCGTTCTTCCGCGAGATGCTCGCCGATGTCGATGAGCCGACCTTGCCGCTGGGCTTCGCCGACGTGCAGGGCGATGGCCGAGGTATCGAAACGGCCTTCCAGGCGCTGGACGGCGAGGTGGCCCTCGGTTTGCGCGCCCAGGCCCGGCAACTGGGTGTCAGCGCCGCGAGCCTGATGCACCTGGCCTGGGCGCGGGTGCTGGGGGTGCTTGCCAACCGCCATGACGTGGTCTTCGGTACCGTGCTGATGGGCCGCCTGCAAGGGGGTGAGGGCGCCGACCGGGCGCTGGGCATGTTCATCAACACCCTGCCGCTGCGGGTGGACACCACGCTGGCCGTGCGTGCCGCCGTGCGCGCCACCCACCGTAGCCTGTCGGCCTTGCTCGGCCATGAGCACGCGCCGTTGGCCCTGGCCCAGCGCTGCAGTGGTGTGGCGGCTTCTGCGCCGCTGTTCAGCGCCTTGCTCAACTATCGGCACAGCGCCGACGCTGCAGCGCGTGACGGCGAGGGCATCTGGGAGGGCGTGCGCCTGCTCGGGGGCGAGGAGCGCAGCAACTACCCGCTGACCCTCAGTGTCAACGACCTGGGTGATGGCTTCACGTTCAGTGTGCTGGCCGTCGAGGGCATTGGTGCGGCGCGGGTTGCCACGTGGATGGCCAATGCCGTCACCCAGCTGCTGCAAGCACTGGAGCAGGGGCAGGAGGCGCCGGTCGACAGCGTGTCGATCTTGAACGATGAAGCTCGCCAGCAACTGCTGGGCAGCTTCAATGCCACCGCGCAGCACTACCCGCAAGGGCTGACGGTGCATGCCCTGGTGGAAGCCCGGGCAGCCGCGACCCCGGATGCCACGGCAGTCAGCCAGCCGGGCATGGCGCTCAGCTATGGTGACCTCAACCTTCGGGCCAACCGCCTGGCGCACCAGTTGATCGCACGCGGCGTGCGCTGCGGTGACCGGGTGGCATTGTGCCTGGGCCGTAGCGCCGAGCGGGTGATTGGCCTGCTGGCCGTGCTCAAGGCCGGGGCCGCCTATGTACCGGTGGACCCAAGCTATCCCGCCGAACGCATCGCCTACCTGTTGGCCGACAGCGCGCCCGCCCTGGTGTTGAGCGAAGCGGCCATCGACGGCTTGCCTGCTGGCATACCGCGCCTGAATCTCGACCAGGCCGCCAGCGATGGCGCCCTCGACAGCAACCCGCACGTGCCCGGGCTGGATGCCCACCAGTTGGCCTACCTGGTCTACACCTCTGGCTCCACCGGCCAGCCCAAAGGGGTGATGGTCGAGCACCATACCCTGGCCAACCTGGTGCACTGGCACTGCCAGGCCTTTGCGCTGGAGGCCGGTGCACGTACTTCAAGCGTCGCGGGCTTCGGTTTCGACGCCATGGCCTGGGAGGTCTGGCCGGCATTGTGTGCCGGTGCCACGCTGCACCTGCCACCTGCGCACATCGGCAATGAACATGTCGAAGCGCTGCTTGACTGGTGGCTCGAACAGCCGCTGACCGTCAGCTTCCTGCCCACGCCCGTGGCCGAACAGGCGCTGCGCCGCGAACGCCAGCACCCGACCTTGCGCACCTTGCTGATCGGTGGCGACCGCCTGCGCCAGTTCGACCGCGACCCAGGCTTTGCTCTGGTCAACAACTACGGGCCGACCGAGACCACGGTAGTCGCCACCTCTGGGCAGGTGCTGCCCGGCGCTGCGTTGCACATCGGCAAGCCCATCGCCAATACCCGCGTCTACGTGCTCGACGCGCATCGCCAAGCGGTGCCGGTGGGCGTTGTGGGCGAGCTGTACATCGGCGGTGCGCAGGTGGCGCGGGGGTACTTCAATCGCCCTGAACTGACCGAGCAGCGCTTTTTCGCCGACCCGTTCAGCCGCAAGCCTGGCGCGCGCATGTACCGCAGCGGCGACCTGGTGCGCTGGAACGCCGATGGCACCCTCGATTACCTCGGCCGCAACGACGACCAGGTGAAGATTCGCGGCATGCGCGTGGAGTTGGGTGAAATCGAAGCCGCCCTGGCCACGCAGGCGGGTATTGCCGATGCCGTGGTGCTGGTGCGGGGCGAGCGCTTGCTGGCCTGGTTTACCGAGTCTGCACCGGTGGTGATCGACGCTGTGCGTCAAGCGCTGCAGGCCAGCTTGCCGGGGCACATGCTGCCGCAAGCGTTTATCCGTGTGGAGGAGTGGCCGCTGACCAGCCACGGCAAGCTGGACCGCCGCGCCCTGCCCGAACCGGATACCGCCGATTGGGTCAGCCGGGGTTACGAGGCGCCCATCGGCGAGACCGAAGCGGCCATGGCCAGCGTCTGGGCCGAGGTGCTGGGCGTGGAGCGGGTAGGGCGGCATGACAATTTCTTCGAACTGGGCGGCCACTCGTTGCTGGCGGTGACCCTGATCGAACGCCTGCGCCAACAGGGCCTGCCGACCGACGTGCGGGTGCTGTTCGGCCAACCGACCGTGGCCGCACTGGCGGCCGCACTGGGCAATGGTCGCCAGGTAAGCGTGCCGGACTACTGCATTGCAGAGGGCTGCACCCACATCACCCCGGCCATGCTGCCGTTGCTGGCCCTGGATGCCGCCGCCATCGAGCGCATCGTCGCCACGGTGCCCGGTGGCGCTGCCAACGTGCAGGACATCTACCCGCTGGCACCGCTGCAAGAAGGCATTCTCTACCATCACCTGAGCGCCGCCGACCAAGACCCGTACCTGCTGCAGTGGCGCGTGGCATTCGACAGCCAGGCCCGCCTGCAAGCGTTCGCCGCTGCCCTGGACCAGGTCATCGCCCGCCACGATATCCTGCGCACCGCCGTGCTGTGGGACGGCCTGGCGCAGCCAGCCCAGGTGGTCTGGCGCAGCGTGCCAGGGTCGGTGCTGGTTGAGTGCGCCGAACAGGCCGGCCGAATTGACCTCAGCCAGGCCCCATTGATGCGCCTGCTGGCGAACCCGCAGCCGGGCGCCGAACGCATTGAGGCCACCCTGCAATTCCACCATATCGCTCTTGACCATACGGCCATGAAAGTGGTGCTTGCGGAGATCCGCGATCACCTGCGCGGGCAACAGCCCAGCCAGCCGGCCGTGCCCTACCGCAACTATGTGGCCCAGGCCCGCCTGGCCATCAGCGAGGCCGAACACGAGGCGTTCTTCCGCGCCGAACTGGCCGACATCGACGCGCCGACCTTGCCCTATGGCCTGCTCGATCTGCAGGGCCAGGCCAGTGCCTTCGAACTGGCCACCGTGCAGTTGCACAGCGAGCAATACCGGCGCCTGCGCCGCCAGGCGCAGCAGCTGGGCGTAAGCGCCGCCAGCGTGCTGCACCTGGCATGGGCGCGGCTGGTGGCCGCCACCAGTGGCCAGGACCGCGTGGTATTCGGCACCGTGCTGCTCGGCCGCCTGCAAGGCGGTGCGGGGGCCGACCGCGGCCTGGGCATGTTCATCAATACCCTGCCGCTGCGCCTGGACCTGCAGGGGCTGGGTGTGCAAGCCGGTGTGCGCCTGGCCCACCAGCGCCTGAGTGCGCTGCTGGTGCACGAGCATGCCTCGCTGGCCCTGGCCCAGCGCTGCAGCGGTGTGGCCGCGCCGACACCTTTGTTCAGTGCCATGCTCAACTACCGCCACGGCGCCAGCCAGCCCGAACAGCAAGCGCAGCGCGAAGCCCTGGAAGGCATCGAGGCCCTGCCCAGCGGCGGGCACGGCAACTACCCGTTGAGTGTCAACGTCGACGACCTGGGCGACGGCCTGCGCCTGACCGCGCAGGTTAGCGCCCAGGTAGGCGCGCAGCGCGTCTGCGAGCAACTGTTGCAGGTGCTGGTCGGCTTGCTGGATGCCCTTGAGCATGCGCCCCACACGCCAGTGCAGCAGCTGCCAGTACTGACACCGAATGAACGCCAGCAACTGCTGGCCAACGCCACGCAGCAGACCGACGCTGCGGAGCAACCGTTGCACGCGCTGTTCGAGGCGCAGGTGAGGCGCACGCCGAATGCCATTGCCCTGGCCGCCGAGGAGGGCGAACTGAGCTATCGCCAGCTCGACGAGCAGGCCAATCGCCTGGCCCATCACCTGATCGGCCTGGGGGTAAAACCCGATGACCGTGTGGCGATCTGCGTCGAGCGTGGTTTGTCGATGGTGGTCGGCTTGCTGGCCATCCTCAAGGCGGGCGGTGCCTATGTGCCGGTCGACCCGGGTTACCCGGCCGAACGCATTCGCCACATGCTGGTGGACAGTGCGCCGCTGGCGGTGCTGGTACACAGCGCGACCCGCGAGGCCGCGCACGGCACCCAAGCGCCCCTGGTCGACCTCGACCAGCCGTGCTGGCACGCCCAACCGATCAGCAACCCACGCGTGCCTGCGCTGAACGCGCGGCATCTGGCTTATGTGATCTACACCTCTGGCTCCACGGGCCTGCCCAAAGGGGTCATGGTCGAGCACCGCAACGTGGTCAACCTGGTGCGCTGGAGCCAGCGGCTTTGCCAGCCAGCGGGGGACGGCGCGGTGCTGCACAAAACCCCGGTCAGCTTCGATGCTTCGGTGTGGGAGCTGTTCTGGCCACTGTGCAGCGGCCTGCGCCTGGTGCTGGCACGCCCGGACGGCCAGCGCGACCCGCAGTACCTCGCGCAACTGATCGAGGCGCAGCAGGTCAGCGTGGTGCAATTCGTGCCGGCGTTGCTGCAGCAGTTCCTCGAAACCCCCGCCAGCAGCCGCTGCACCCGCCTCAGCGATATCGTCTGCGGTGGCGGCGAGTTGACCGAAGCCCTGGCCGCCCAGGTGCGTCAGCGCCTGCCGGGTGTGCGCCTGCATAACGTTTATGGGCCGACCGAGACCACCGTCGATTGCAGCGCCTGGACGCTGGAACCGGGCGCCGAGCTGCCGCAAGGGGCATTGCCGATTGGCACCGCCATCGACAATACCCGCCTGTATGTACTCGACCCCTACGACCAACCGGTGCCCTGGGGCGTGGTCGGCCACCTGCACATCGGTGGCGCCGGCGTGGCCCGTGGTTACCTGGGCTTGCCAGCGCAGCAGGCCGAGCGTTTCATCGCCAGCCCCTTCGTCGACGACGAGCGCCTGTACCGCAGCGGTGACCTGGTGCGCCAGTGCCAGGACGGTAACCTG
This sequence comes from Pseudomonas sp. NFX1, assembly GCF_051123555.1. Taxonomy (NCBI): domain Bacteria; kingdom Pseudomonadati; phylum Pseudomonadota; class Gammaproteobacteria; order Pseudomonadales; family Pseudomonadaceae; genus Pseudomonas; species Pseudomonas sp. NFX1. Next base: position 1,409,570 of record NZ_CP169366.1, read on the forward strand.
GTCTTCCTTGGCCGTAACGATCACCAGGTGAAGATTCGCGGCCTGCGCATCGAACCGGGTGAGATCGAAGCCTGCCTGGTGCGTATTCCCGGCGTGCGCGAGGCAGTGGTGCTGGCCTTCGACGCCCCGGTCAGTGGCGCGCGCCTGGTGGCCTACCTCACCGGTGAGCCGCAGGCAGCAGACAGCCTGCGCGAAGGGTTGCTGATGCATCTGCCGGAATACATGTTGCCGGCGCAGTACATCCACCTCGCCCAGCTGCCTTTGACGCCGAATGGCAAACTCGACCGCAACGCGCTGCCTGCCCCGGACGGTGCATTGCATGAGCGCCTGTACGAGGCCCCGCTCGGTGATACCGAAACCCTGCTGGCTCGATTGTGGGCCGAGCTGCTCGGCGTGCAGCAGGTAGGCCGGCACGACAACTTCTTCGAACTCGGAGGCCATTCGCTGCTGGCGGTCAGCCTGACCGCACGGCTGCGGCTGGAGGGCCTGCAGGTCGATGTGCGCACCCTGTTCGGCCAGCCAACGGTTGCGGCCTTGGCCGCGACACTGGGGCGTAATCAGCAAGTCGTGGTGCCTGCAAATCGTATTCCTGCCGACTGCCCGCGTATCACCCCAGACCTGCTCAGCCTGATCGAACTCGACCAAGCGGCGCTCGACCGCATCGTTGCGAGCGTGCCGGGCGGTGCCGCCAATGTGCAGGACATCTACCCCCTGGCGCCCCTGCAGGAAGGTATTCTCTACCATCACCTGAGCGCCGAGCACGATCCTTACGTGCTGTATTCACGGCTGCGCTTTGCCAGCCTGGAGCGCTTGCAAGCCTTCGCCAGCGCGCTGGACCAGGTCATCGCCCGCCATGATGTGCTGCGTACCGCCGTGCTCTGGGAGGGCCTGCCGCAAGCCGTGCAGGTGGTCTGGCGGCATGCGCCGCTGCAGCTTTTGCACCTCGAAGCAGGCGCGAGCGGCCTGGACCTGAGCCAGGCGCCGCTGATCCGTCTGCTGCATCGTCAAGTGCCTGGCACCGAGCAGATCGAAGCCACCTTGCAGTTCCACCACATCGTCCTCGACCACACGGCCCTGGAAGTGGTTGGCGAAGAGCTGATCGGCTTCCTGCACGGCACGCCGCCGGTGGCCACCCCGGTGCCGTATCGCAACTATGTCGCCCAGGCGCGCCTGGGCATCAGCCAGGCCGCGCATGAGCGGTTCTTCCGCGAACAACTTGCCGATATCGATGAGCCGACCTTGCCATTCGGCCTCAGCGATGTGCAAGGCGATGGCCGCGACATGCACGAGGCCAAGCTGGCGCTGTCGGCCGAGCTGGCCGCAGGGCTGCGGCGCCAGGCGCGGCAGCTTGGCATCAGTGTCGCCAGCCTGTTCCACCTGGCATGGGCACGCCTGCTGGCGGCTGCCAGTGGCAAGGACCGCGTGGTGTTCGGCACCGTGCTGCTTGGTCGCCTGCAAGGCGGCGAAGGCGCCGAGCGGGCGCTGGGCATGTTCATCAATACCCTGCCGCTGCGCGTCGACCTGAACGAGGTGAGCCTGCGCGAGGGCGCGCAGGCCGTGCACCAGTGCCTCAGCGCACTGCTGGCCCACGAGCACGCGTCCTTGGCGTTGGCCCAGCGTTGCAGCGGTGTGGCTGCGCCGTTGCCACTGTTCAGCGCCATGCTCAACTACCGCCATGGTGCTGAAACCAGCGCCGAGCAGCGTCAGGCATGGCAAGGCATCGAGGTGTTGGAAGGCCAGGAGCGTACCAACTACCCGCTGAGCCTGAACGTGGATGACTTGGGTGAAGGCTTCCGCCTGGTTGCCATGACCCCGGCGCAAGTGGGCGCGGCACGTATTTGCGGGCAGATGCACCAGGTGCTGGAGGCGATGGTCGAGGCCCTGGAACAGACGCCGGAGTTGGCATTGCAGCGCTTGCCGGTGCTGGAGCCAGAGGAACGCCAGCGGGTGTTGGTGGGCTTCAACGATACTGCGGTGGCTTACGACCTTGAGCAGACCCTGCATGGGCTGATTGAAGCGCAGGTCGTGCGCACACCGGATGCGGTTGCAGTGCGGGCTGAAGAAGGTTCGCTCAGCTACCGCGAGTTGAATGAACAGGCCAACCGCCTGGCGCACCACCTGATCGCGTTGGGCGTGAAGCCTGATGATCGGGTGGCGATCTGCGTCGAACGGGGGCTGTCGATGGTGGTTGGCCTGCTGGCTATCCTCAAGGCAGGCGGCGCTTATGTGCCTGTGGACCCGGATTACCCGACCGAACGCGTGCGCCACATGCTGAGCGACAGCGCGCCGGTGGCGGTGCTGGTGCACAGCGCTACGCGACACGTACCGGAGTCGGCCCAGCTCATTGATCTGGACCAGCCGACCTGGAGCGCGCAGCCTTCCAGCAATCCAGTACTCGCCGCACTGACCCCGCGTCATCTGGCCTATGTGATCTACACCTCGGGCTCCACCGGTTTGCCAAAAGGCGTGATGAACGAGCACGCCGCTGTGGTCAACCGCCTGCTGTGGATGCAGGATGCCTACAACCTCGGCGCAGACGATGTGGTCTTGCAAAAGACGCCATTCAGCTTCGACGTGTCGGTATGGGAATTCCTCTGGCCGCTGCAAACCGGCGCACGCCTGGTCATGGCTCGCCCCGGCGGCCATCGCGATCCGGAGTACCTGCGCCAGGTGATCCGCAGCGAAGGCGTCACCACCTTGCACTTCGTGCCATCGATGCTGGATGTGTTCCTTGCGCACGGCGACGCTACGGCAGATGCCCTCAAGCGCGTACTGTGCAGCGGTGAAGCCTTGCCGGGCAGCCTGGTACGGCGCTTCCACGCGCAGTTGCCAACGGTGGAACTGCATAACCTGTATGGCCCGACCGAAGCAGCAGTGGACGTCAGCGCTTGGCATTGCGTAACGGCGCCGGACAACACCCCGATCGGCAAGCCCATCGCCAACACCACGCTGTACGTGCTCGATACGCTGGGCCAGCCGGTACCGCAAGGTGTCGCTGGCGAGCTGTTCATCGGCGGCGTGCAAGTCGCCCGTGGCTACCTCAACCGCGCCGAGCTGACCGCCGAACGCTTCATCGACGACCCGTTCAGCACTCGCCCCGGGGCACGCCTGTACCGCACCGGCGACCTGGCGCGGCACCTGGTCGACGGCAATATCGAGTACCTGGGCCGCAACGACGACCAGGTGAAAATCCACGGCCTGCGCATAGAACTGGGTGAAATCCAGGCCGGCCTGACCGCCATCGAGGGCGTGAAGGAAGCGGTCGTCATCGCCCGCGAGCAGCGTCTGGTGGCGTACTACACCGGTGAGGAGCAGGCCGTGGAAAGCCTGCGCAGCGCGCTGCTGGCACACCTGCCGACGTTCATGGTGCCGGCGTTGTTCATGCACCTGCCGGCGCTGCCGCTGAGCCCCAACGGCAAGCTCGACCGCAAGGCCTTGCCGCTGCCAGACGCCGAAGCCCTGCAAAACCGCGAGTACCAAGCCCCCGAAGGCGACACCGAAACCCTGCTGGCCGCGATCTGGGCCGACCTGCTGGGTGTGGAGCGGGTAGGGCGCCACGACAACTTCTTCGAACTGGGCGGCCATTCGCTGCTGGCAGTCAGCCTCACCTCGCGCCTGCGTCAGCAAGGCCTGCATGCCGATATCCGCGTGCTGTTCGGCCAGCCGACCCTGGCTGCGTTGGCCGCCGCCGTCGGCGGTGAAACCGGCGTGAGCGTGCCGGCCAACCGCATCCCGGTAGAGGGCACCCGCATAACCCCGGACATGCTGCCGCTCGCCGAGCTGTCCCAGGCGGCCATCGATACGCTGGTCGGGCAGATCCCAGGGGGCGTGGCCAATGTCCAGGACATCTACGGCCTGGCCCCGCTGCAACAAGGGATCCTCTACCACCACCTCGCCAGCGAGGGCGCCGACCCCTATGTGCTGCAGGCGCGCTTTGCGTTCCCGGGGCAGGCCGACCTCGATGCCTTTGCCGCCGCGTTGGATCAGGTCATTGCCCGCCACGATATCCTGCGCACCAGCATCCACTGGCAGGGCCTGGACGAGCCCGTGCAGGTCGTCTGGCGCAGCACGCCTGCAGTGGCCGGCCAGGCTGGCACCACCACCCTCGACCTGAACCAGGCCCCCTTGATCCGCCTGGTGCCAAGCCCAGGCGAAGGTCGCGTGGAGGCGACCCTGCTGATTCACCACATCATTCTCGACCACGCGGCTGTCGAGCAACTGGTGGCCGAGATTACTGCGGTGCTGCAAGGCCAGGCCCTGTCGCATGCCAGCGTGCCTTACCGCAACTACGTGGCCCAGGCGCGCCTGGGCGCCGATGCCCAGGCCGACCAAGCAATGTTCGGCGAGCTGCTGGGCGATATCGACGAACCCACCACCGTGTTCGGCCTGCGCGATGCGCACAGTGACGCCAGCCGGGTGCTGGACAGTCGCCTGGCACTGGACAGCGCTCTGGCCGGCCGCCTGCGTGAGCAGGCCCGTGTGCTGGGTATCAGCGTCGCCAGCCTGGTGCACCAGGCCTGGGGGCAGGTGCTGGCGCAATTGTCCGGGCGCGAAGAGGTGGTGTTCGGCACCGTGCTGCTCGGCCGCCTGCAAGGCGGCGAGGGGGCCGAACGGGCGCTGGGCATGTTCATCAATACCTTGCCGCTGCGGGTGAGCGTGGGCGCGATGGCGGTGGCCGAGGGCGTGCGCCTGACCCACCAGCGCCTGGCCCGCCTGCTGGCCCACGAGCAAGCCTCGCTGGCCCTGGCCCAGCGTTGCAGCGCAGTGCCCGCGTCCCAGGCGCTGTTCACCAGCCTGCTCAACTTCCGCCACAGTGCCCCGGCCAAGGCCGAGCTGCGCCAGGCCTGGCAGGGTATCGAACAACTGGCCGCGCATGAGCGCAGCAACTACCCACTGGTGGTCAATGTCGACGACCTGGGCGACGCCTTCGTACTGACCGTGCAAGCGGTGCCAGAGGTCGATGGCGCGCAGGTCTGCCAGTTGCTGAGCACCGCCCTCGAACAATTGGCCGAGGCCCTTGCACAGGCACCGTCCATGGCCTTGCACCAGGTGAGCAGCCTGGCGCCGGCCGAGCGCGAGCGGGTGCTTCAAGGCTTCAACGCCACCCGCCGTGATTACCCTCGCGAACAGGCGCTGCATACCCTGTTCGACACCTATGCCGCGCTCAGCCCTACTGCGCCGGCGGTGTTGCACGGTGACCGGCAATGGAGCTACGCGCAGCTCGAACAGCACGCCAACCGCCTGGCCCATCACCTGTTGGGCCTGGGCGTACGCCCTGGCGACCGGGTTGCGCTGTTGTTGCCACGCAGCATCGAACTGCTGGCGGCGCAACTGGCGGCCAGCAAGTGCGCTGCGGTGTTCGTGCCGCTGGACAGCAATGCGCCGGTCGAACGCCAGGCCTTCATGCTCGAAGACAGCCAGGCGCGGGTGTTGCTCACCCTCAGCAGTGAACACGCGGTGGGCCACGCCCTGCGCGTCGAGCTGGACCGCCTGGACCTTGCCGGCTACCCACAGCAGTCTCCGGGCCTGGTGGTGGATGCCGAAAGCGCCGCCTACATCATGTATACCTCCGGTTCCACCGGCACCCCCAAGGGCGTGCAGGTACCGCACCGGGCCATCGTGCGCCTGGTGATCAACAACGGCTTCGCCGACTTCACCTGCCAGGACCGCGTCGCGTTCGCCTCCAACCCGGCGTTCGACGCCAGCACCCTGGAAGTCTGGGCGCCGCTGCTCAACGGCGGCGCAGTGGTGGTCATCGACCAGCACCAGGTGCTGTCGCGTCAGGCCCTGCGTGAGGTGTTGCTGGAGCAGGGCGTGACGGTGCTGTGGCTGACTGCCGGCCTGTTCCACCAGTTTGCCGACGACTTGCTGCCGGCCTTCGCCAAGCTGCGTTACCTGATGGTTGGCGGCGATGTGCTGGACCCGGCCGTGGTCAACCGGGTATTGCGCCATGGCGCCCCGGCGCACCTGCTCAATGGTTATGGCCCGACTGAAGCCACGACGTTCAGCACCACCTACGCCATCCGTGCGGTCGATGCGGGCAGCATTCCCATCGGCAAACCGATCGGCAATGGCCGCTGCTATGTGCTCGATGCGCGTCAGCAGCCGTTGCCGGTCGGCGCGGTCGGTGAGCTGTACATCGGTGGCGACGGCGTCGCCCTGGGTTACCTCGGCCAGCCCGCGCTGACCGCCGAACGCTTCCTCGACGACCCGTTCAGCCGCGAGCCGGGTGCGCGCATGTACCGCAGTGGCGACCTGGCCTGCTGGCAGGCCGACGGTACCTTGCGCTACCTGGGCCGTGCCGACCAGCAAATCAAGCTGCGCGGCTTCCGTGTCGAACTGGGCGAGATCGAAGCGCGCCTGGGGGCGTGCGCCGGTATCCGCGAGACGGCGGTGGTGGTGCGCGAAGATGTGCCGGGCGACAAGCGCCTGGTGGCCTATTTCACCGCCAGTGAGCCTGCCCCAGGCATTGCCGAACTGCACCAGCAGTTGCAAGGCCAGTTGCCGGACTACATGCTGCCGGCCGCCTATGTCTGCCTGGGTGGGCTGCCGCTGACCGCCAACGGCAAGCTTGACCGCCGTGCCTTGCCTGAGCCAGGCGGTGATGCCGTGCTGAACCGTGCGTTCGAGGCTCCGCAGGGTGAGGTCGAAACCACCCTGGCAGCGATCTGGGCCGAGCTGCTCAAGGTCGCGCAGGTCGGCCGCCACGACCATTTCTTCGAACTGGGCGGCCATTCGCTGCTGGCCGTGACCCTGGTCGAGCGCATGCGCAAGGCCGGCCTTGGCGCCGATGTGCGTGTGCTGTTTGCCCAGCCGACCCTGGCAGCTTTGGCTGCTGCGGTGGGCAGCGGGCGCGAAGTGCAGGTGCCGGCCAACCGTGTGCCGCAAGGTGCCCGCCACATTACCCCGGACATGCTCAGCCTGATCACGCTCGACCAGGCCAGCATCGACCGTATCGTCGCCACCGTACCCGGTAGCGCGGCCAATGTGCAGGAGATCTACCCGCTGGCGCCGTTGCAGGAGGGCATCCTGTACCACCACCTGAGCGCCGCCCAGGGCGACCCGTATCTGCTGCAATCGCGCCTGGCGTTCGACAACCTGGCGCAGTTGCAGCGTTGGGCGGGTGCCTTGCAGCAGGTCATCGACCGGCACGACATCCTGCGTACTGCGGTGGTCAGTGAAGGGTTGGAGCACGCCGTGCAGGTGGTATGGCGTGAAGCGCGGATGCAGGTGTGCGCAATCGACGGCTTGGCCGCCGGCTCGGTGATCGACGCCTTGCAGGAACGCTTCGACGCCCGCCACCAGCGCCTGGACCTGTCGCGTGCACCGCTGTTGCGCCTGCTGCACGCCGACGACCCGGCCAACCAGCGTGTGGTGGCGATGTTGCAGTTCCACCACCTGGCCCTGGATCACACCGCCATGGAAGTCATCGCCAGCGAGATGCAGGCGGTGCTGGCGGGCCATGGCGAGCGTTTGCCGGCGCCAGTGCCTTACCGCACCTACGTCGCCCAGGCGCGCCTGGGCGCCGACGATGCCGGCCACGAGGCGTTCTTCCGCGACATGCTGGGCGACCTCGACGCGCCGACCTTGCCGTTCGGCCTGGCCGATGTGCAGGGGGATGGCCGCGCCATCGAAGAAGCCCGCCTGGCCATCGATGCCAGCTTGGCACGCGGCCTGCGCGAGCAGGCGCGACGCCTGGGGGTGAGCGCCGCCAGCCTGGCGCACCTGGCCTGGGCACGGGTGCTCGGGGTGCTCGCCAACCGCACCGATGTGGTATTCGGCACGGTACTGATGGGGCGCCTGCAGGGCGGCGAAGGGGCCGACCGGGCGTTGGGCGTGTTCATCAATACCCTGCCGCTGCGCATCGACCTCTGCGCACCAGTGGCGCAAGCGGTGCGCATCACCCACCAGCGGCTCTCGGCGCTACTGGCGCACGAGCACGCGTCCTTGGCATTGGCCCAGCGTTGCAGTGGCGTGGCGGCCTCCACGCCGTTGTTCAGCGCCTTGTTCAACTACCGTCACAGCACGGCAGGGGCACCTGCCGAGGCCGATACCGGCACCCCGGGCGTGCGCCTGCTGGGCGGCGAAGAGCGCAGCAATTACCCGCTGACCCTGAGTGTCGACGACCTGGGTGAAGGGTTTGCCCTGAGCGTGCTGGCCCAGGAAGGCATCGGCGCCGAACGGGTCGCCGGCTGGATGAACCAGGCCCTGATCGAGCTGTTGCAGGCCCTGACCCAAACGCCGGACAAACCGGTGGATACGTTGTCGATCCTCGACCCGGCAGCGCGCCGACAGGTGCTGGAAGCCTTCAATACCACCGCACGCGACTACCCGAAAGGGTTCACCGTGCACGCCCTGGTCGAAGCCCAGGCGGCCCGCACGCCGCAAGCGGCGGCGTTGGTGCAGGATGGCCAGGTGCTGAGCTATGGCGAGCTGAACCGCAGCGCCAACCGCCTCGCCCACCACCTGATCGAGCGTGGGGTAAAGGTCGGCGACCGGGTTGCGTTGTGCTTGCCGCGTACCCTGGAGCGCGTGCTGGCACTGCTGGCCGTGCTCAAGGCCGGTGCAGCCTACGTGCCGATCGACCCGGCGTACCCGGCCGAGCGCATCGCCTACCTGCTCGAAGACAGCGCACCGGCACTGGTGCTGGTCGAGTCCGCCACCCTGGCGCTGGTCGGCGAGACCCCTTGCGTCCAGCTGCACCGCGATGCCTGGCAGGGCGCAGCCGACAGCAACCCGCGTGTGGCAGGCCTGGATGATCACCAGCTGGCATACGTGATCTACACCTCCGGCTCTACCGGCCAGCCCAAAGGGGTGATGGTCGAGCACGCCACACTGGCCAACCTGGTGCATTGGCACGGCGAGGCCTTTGCCCTGAACGCCGGTAGCCATACCAGCACGGTGGCCGGTTTCGGCTTCGATGCGGTGGCCTGGGAGGTGTGGCCGGCGTTGTGTACCGGGGCCGTGCTGCACCTGCCGCCTGCGCGTATCGCCGCTGAGCACGTCGATGAACTGCTCGACTGGTGGCTTGCGCAACCGCTGGCGGTCAGCTTCCTGCCAACGCCGGTGGCCGAGCAAGCGCTGCGCCGCGAGCGCCAGCACCCGACCTTGCGCACGCTGCTGGTCGGGGGGGATCGCCTGCGCCAGTTCGAGCGCGACCCAGGCTTTGCCCTGGTCAACAACTATGGGCCCACCGAAGCCACGGTGGTTGCCACCTCCGGGCAGTTGGCGGCGGCCGGTGCGCTGCATATCGGTATGCCGATCGCCAACACCCGGGTGTATGTGCTCGACGAACGTCAGCAGCCGCTGCCAGTGGGCGCCGTGGGCGAGTTGTACATTGGCGGGGCGGGGGTCGCCCGCGGTTACTTCAACCGCCCGCAACTGACCGCAGAGCGCTTTGTCGCCGACCCGTTCAGCGGGCAACCCGAGGCGCGGCTGTACCGCACGGGTGACCTGGTGCGCTGGAACGCTGACGGCACCCTCGACTACCTGGGCCGTAACGACGACCAGGTGAAGATTCGTGGTGTACGCGTGGAGCTTGGCGAGATCGAAAGCGTGTTGGCCGCCCAGCCCGGTATTGGCGATGCGGTGGTGCTGGTGCGCGGCGAGCGGTTGCTGGCCTGGTTCACCGAAACCGCACCGGTGGCCGTGGACACACTGCGCCAGGCGTTGCAGGCAAGCCTGCCCGTGCACCTGGTGCCGATGGCCTTCATGCATCTGCCGGCATTGCCGTTGACCAGCCATGGCAAGCTCGACCGCAACGCGTTGCCCGACCCCGACCCGAACCTGCTCGCAGGCCAGGCCCACGTTGCCCCGCAAGGTGAGGTGGAAACTGCCCTCGCGGCAGTATGGGCCGACATGCTGGGTGTCGAACGCGTGGGCCGGCACGACAACTTCTTCGAGCTGGGTGGCCATTCGCTGCTGGCCGTGAACCTGACCGCGCGCCTGCGCCGGGAAGGCTTGCAAGTCGATGTGCGCACGCTGTTCGGCCAACCGACCGTGGCGGCGCTGGCAGCAACCCTGGGCCAGGGAGGCCAGGTGCAGGTGCCGGCCAACCTGATCCCGGCTGGCTGCCAGCGCATCACCCCGGGCATGCTGCCCCTGATCACGCTGGAGCAGGCGGCCATCGAGCGCATCGTTGCCCAGGTGCCGGGCGGCGCCAGCAATGTGCAGGACATCTACCCGTTGGCGCCGTTGCAGGAGGGCATTCTCTATCACCACCTCAGCGCGCAGGCACATGATCCTTATGTGTTGCAGTCGCGCTTCGCCTTTGCCAGCCGCGAGCACCTGGACCACTTTGCCGCAGCGCTGGGCAAGGTCATCGCCAGGCATGACGTGCTGCGCACCGCCGTGCTTTGGCAGGGCCTGCCGCAAGCCGTGCAGGTGGTCTGGCGGCATGCGCCGTTGTCGGTCATGCCGGGCGGCGATGAGCGCGATGCAACGCTCGACCTGGGCCAGGCACCGCTGATCCGCCTGCGCTACACCCAGCAGCCGGGTACGGAACGTATCGAAGCGACCCTGCAGTTCCACCACATCGTGCTCGACCACACCGCCATGGAGGTGGTCGGCGAGGAACTGATCGGTTACCTGCAGGGCGCTGGCGAGCCGGCGCAGGCGCCGGTGCCATATCGCAACTATGTAGCCCAGGCGCGCCTGGGTATCAGCCAGGCCGAGCACGAAGCGTTCTTCCGCGAGCAGTTGGCGGATATCGACGAACCGACCCTGCCGTTCGGCCTCAGCGATGTACAAGGCGATGGCCGCGACATCGAAGAGGCCCAGTTGTGGCTGCGGGACGATCTGGCACAACGCCTGCGTCAGCACGGCCGGCAGCTGGGGATCAGCGTTGCCAGCCTGTTCCACCTGGCGTGGGCACGCTTGCTGGCGGCTGCCAGTGGTAAGGACCGCGTGGTGTTCGGCACGGTGCTGCTTGGTCGCCTGCAAGGTGGCGAAGGCGCCGAGCGGGCGCTGGGCATGTTCATCAACACCTTGCCGCTGCGGGTCGACCTGAATGATGTGAGCCTGCGCGAGGGCTCGCAGACCGTGCATCAGCGCCTCAGTGCCTTGCTGGCCCATGAGCACGCATCCTTGGCATTGGCCCAGCGTTGCAGTGGCGTGGCTGCACCCTTGCCGTTGTTCAGCGCCATGCTCAACTACCGGCACAGTACCCAGGTCACTGACAGCCAGCGGCAGGCTACCCAGGGAATGGAGAACCTCGAGAGCCAGGAGCGCAGCAACTACCCGTTGGGCCTGAACGTGGACGACCTGGGCGAAGGCTTCCGCCTGGTTGCCATGACCCCGGCCGAAGTGGGCCCGGCACGCATTTGCGGGCAGATGCACCAGGTGCTGGAGGCGATGGTCGAGGCCCTGGAGCAGACGCCGGAGCTGGCGTTGCAGCGCTTGCCGGTGCTGGAGCCAGAGGAGCGCCAGCGCTTGTTGGTGGGCTTCAATGACACGGCGGTGGCTTACGACCTTGAGCAGACCCTGCATGGGCTGATCGAGGCGCAGGCAGTGCGCACACCGGATGCGGTTGCAGTGCGGGCCGAGGAAGGTTCGTTGAGCTATCGCGAACTGAACGAACAGGCCAACCGCTTGGCGCATCACCTGATCGCGTTGGGTGTGAAGCCTGATGATCGTGTGGCGATCTGCGTCGAACGTGGTCTGTCGATGGTGGTCGGCCTGCTGGCCATCCTCAAGGCGGGCGGTGCTTATGTGCCGGTGGACCCGGACTACCCGACCGAACGCGTGCGCCACATGCTGAGCGACAGCGCGCCAGTGGCGGTGCTGGTACACAGCGCTACGCGCCACGTAGCGGAGGCGACCCAGCTTATTGATCTGGACCAGCCAACCTGGAATGCGCAGCCTTCCAGCAACCCCGTAGTTTCTGCGTTGACCCCGCGTCATCTGGCCTACGTGATCTACACCTCAGGCTCCACCGGCTTGCCGAAGGGTGTGATGAACGAGCACGCCGGTGTGGTCAACCGACTGCTGTGGATGCAGGACGCCTACAACCTCGGCGCAGACGATGTGGTCTTGCAAAAGACCCCATTCAGCTTCGACGTGTCGGTGTGGGAATTCCTCTGGCCGCTGCAAACCGGCGCACGCCTGGTCATGGCTCGCCCCGGCGGCCATCGCGATCCTGAGTACCTGCGCCAGGTGATCCGCAGCGAAGGCGTCACCACCTTGCACTTCGTGCCATCGATGCTGGATGTGTTCCTGGCCCACGGCGACGCTTCGGCAGATCGCCTCAAGCGTGTGCTGTGCAGCGGCGAAGCCCTGCCGGGCAGTCTGGTACGGCGCTTCCACGCGCAACTGCCAACAGTCGAGTTGCATAACCTGTACGGGCCGACCGAAGCGGCGGTGGATGTCAGCGCCTGGCATTGCGTGACGGCGCCGGACAACACCCCGATCGGCAAACCCATCGCCAACACCACGCTGTACGTGCTCGATACGCTGGGCCAGCCGGTACCGCAAGGTGTCGCTGGCGAGCTGTTCATCGGCGGCGTGCAAGTCGCCCGTGGCTACCTCAACCGCGCCGAGCTGACCGCCGAACGCTTCATCGACGACCCGTTCAGCACTCGCCCCGGCGCACGCTTGTACCGCACCGGCGACCTGGCGCGGCACCTCGTTGATGGCAACATCGAGTACCTGGGCCGCAACGACGACCAGGTGAAGATCCATGGCCTGCGCATCGAGCTGGGTGAAATCCAGGCCGGCCTGACCGCCATCGACGGCGTCAAGGAAGCGGTCGTTATCGCCCGCGACCAGCGTCTGGTGGCGTACTACACCGGCGAGCAACAGGCCGTGGAAGCCCTGCGCAGCGCACTGCTGGCCCACTTGCCGGCGTTCATGGTGCCCGCGCTGTTCATGCACCTGCCGGCGCTACCGCTAAGCCCCAACGGCAAGCTCGACCGCAAGGCCTTGCCGCTGCCAGACGCCGAAGCCCTGCAAAATCGCGAATACCAAGCCCCCGAAGGCGAAACCGAAACGCTGCTGGCCGCGATCTGGGCCGAACTGCTGGGCGTGGAGTGGGTAGGGCGCCACGACAACTTCTTCGAACTGGGCGGCCACTCACTGCTGGCAGTGACCCTGACCTCCCGCCTGCGCGACCAAGGCCTGGAAGCCGATGTGCGCGCCCTGTTCGACCAACCGACATTGGCAGGCTACGCAGCCATCACAGACAGAATGGAGATCGTCCTGTGAGCATCAACCAACTACTGGCAACACTGACGGCCAAAAACGTGCAGCTGGCGCTGAAGGACGGCCAGCTGGCCGTCCAGGGCAACCGCCAGGCCTTGACCGACGCCGCGCTGGTGGCGCAACTGCGCGAGCACAAGCCGGCGCTGGTGGCGATGATCGAGCGCGGCGAGTACGTGGCCGTGAGACAGGGCGCGGTGCAGGTGCCGGCAAACCTGATAGCGCCTGGCTGCACACGCATCACCCCGCAAATGCTCAACCTGATCGACCTCGACCAGGACACCCTCGATGGCATCGTTGCCTGCATCCCCGGCGGCGCGGCCAATGTGCAGGACATCTACCCGCTGGCACCCTTGCAGCAGGGCATGTTGTTCCACCATGCCAGCGCCACCGACAGCGACCCTTACGTGATGCAGGCGCGTTTCGTGTTCGCCAGCGAAGCACGCCTGCAGGCGTTCGCCGAGGCTCTGCGTGGGGTGATCGCCCGCCACGATATCCTGCGCACTTCGGTGCACTGGGAAGGGCTGGAAACACCGGTACAGGTAGTGTGGCGCCGTGCCGACCTGCAAGTGGCGACACTGCCCGCCAGCGACCCCCGACGCGGCATGCTCGACTTGACCCAGGCGCCGCTGATCCGCCTGCTGCGTGAGGCCCCAGAGGCCGATGGCGCATTGAGTGCCACCCTGCAGTTTCATCACATCGCCATGGACCACAGTGCCCTGGAGGTGGTGCGCCACGAGCTGATCGCGTTTCTGGCGGGCGAGGGCGAGCGCCTGGGCACGCCGGTGCCGTTTCGCAACTACGTGGCGCAGGCCGTGCTGGGGATCAGCGAGGCCGAGCACGAGGCGTTCTTCCGCGACATGCTGGGGGGCATCGATGAATCGACCCTGGCGTATGGCATCCAGGATGTGCAGGGCGTTGGCGAGGTGCACAACGAGCACTCGCTCGACCTGCCGCTCGCCCTGTGCCTGCAACTGCGCACCCTGGCGCGCAGCCTGGGGGTGAGCGTCGCCAGCGTGTTCCACCTGGCCTGGGGGCGTGTGCTGGGGGGGCTGACCGGCCGTGAGCAGGTGGTGTTCGGCACGGTACTGATGGGGCGCCTGCAAGGGGCCGAAGCCACTGACCGGGCGTTGGGGATTTTCATCAACACCCTGCCAGTACGTGTGGGCCTGGGCAGCGAGGACCTGGCAACGGCCATTCGCGCCACCCATCAGCGGCTGAGTGCATTGATGCGCCACGAACACGCGCCCCTGGCGCTGGCCCAGCGTTGCAGCGGTGTGGCAGCGCCGGCGCCGCTGTTCAATGCCTTGCTCAACTACCGTCACAGCGCGGTGGACACTACCCAACCACGCCGTGCAGCCCTGGCGGGCATCGACATCGTCGAGTCCGCCGAGGCCACCAACTACCCGTTGACCCTGAGCGTCGATGACTTGGGTGAGGGCTTTCGCCTGACCTTGCTGGCCAGTGCCGAGGTCCCGGCGCAGCGCGTCTGCGGCTATTTGCAGCAGGTCCTTGAAGGCCTGTTGCAGGCCCCTCAGGCAGCGGTCACGGCGCTTGCCATGCTGCCTGACAGCGAGCGCCAGGAACTGCTGGAAACCTTCAACGATTACCCGGCCAGCTACGAACGGCAGTTGGCCCTGCACCAGCGCATCGCACAACTGGCCGAGCAGTACCCTGACCACATTGCCGCCACCTGCGCCGGCGCGTGCCTGACTTACGCCGCGCTCAACCGCCAGGCCAATGCGCTTGCGCAGCACCTGATCGGCCTGGGGGTGCGGCCCGATGACCGTGTCGCCGTGGTTGCCCGACGCAGCCTGGAGACGCTGGTTGGCCTGTTGGCTGTGCTCAAGGCAGGCGCGGGCTACGTGCCGGTAGACCCGGCCCATCCGGATGAGCGCGTGCACTACCTGCTCAGCGACAGCGGCCCGGTGGTGGTACTGACGCAACAGGCATTGCAGGCGCGCCTGGGGCCCGTCGAGGTGCCGGTGCTGCTGCTGGACCAGCCGGGCTGGCCCGCCTGCGACAGCAACCCCTTTGTGCCGGGCCTGGACGCGAGCAACCTGGCCTATGTGATCTACACCTCGGGTTCGACCGGCCAGCCCAAGGGGGTGATGGTCGAGCACCGCACAGTCAACAACCTGGTCGACTGGCATTGCCGCGCCTTCGACCTGTGCCCTGGTCGGCACACGTCTAGCCTGGCCGGCTTTGGTTTCGATGCCATGGCCTGGGAAGTCTGGCCGGCGTTGTGTGCCGGGGCCACGTTGCACCTGGCGCCAGCATCCCAGGGCAACGAAGACCTCGACGCCATGCTCGCCTGGTGGCAGGCACAACCGCTGGACGTCAGTTTCCTGCCCACGCCGGTGGCCGAATACGCCTTCAATCACCAGCTCGAACACCCGACTTTGCGCACTCTGTTGATCGGCGGCGACCGCCTGCGCCAGTTCAACCGCACCCAGCGCTTTGCCGTGGTCAACAATTACGGCCCCACTGAAACCACCGTGGTGGCCAGCTCTGGCGTGTTGGAGCCCGGCGCGGCGCTGCACATCGGCCGGCCGGTCGACAACGCGCGCCTGTATGTCCTCGACGCCCATCAGCAACCTGTCGCGCTGGGCGTGCCAGGGGAGCTGTACATTGGCGGTGCCGGGGTCGCCCGGGGCTACCTGAACCGCCCGGCATTGACCGCCGAGCGCTTCCTTGACGACCCCTTCGTCGCCACGGCCGGTGGGCGTATGTACCGCACGGGCGACCTGGTGCGCTGGTTGCCCGACGGCACCCTGGACTACCTGGGGCGCAACGACGACCAGGTCAAGATCCGCGGCGTACGCATCGAACTGGGCGAAATCGAAAGCCGCCTGAGCGCCTTGGCCGGCATCGACGAGGCGGTGGTGCTGGCCCGCGAGGACCAGCCCGGCCAGCCACGGCTGGTGGCTTACTTCACCACCCAGGCCGACGTCGAGCCGCTCACCCCCGAAGGCCTGCGTGCCCAGTTGCAGGCGCACTTGCCCGAATACATGGTGCCGGTGGCGTTTGTCGCGCTGCAGGCGTTGCCGCTGACCGCCAATGGCAAACTCGACCGCCGGGCATTGCCACAGCCTGACCGCTCGGCGTTGTTCGAACAGGGTTACGAGGCCCCCGAAGGCGAGCTGGAGCAGGCCCTGGCGCACGTGTGGGCCGAGCTGCTGCACGTCGAGCGGGTCGGCCGTCGCGACCATTTCTTCAGCCTTGGCGGCCATTCCTTGCTGGCCATGCGCATGGTCTCCCAAGTGCGCGTGCGCCTGGGCGTCGAGCTGAGCCTGAGTGAACTGTTCGCCAACCCGGAACTGGCCGCTGTCGCCGACGTGTTGGCCAAGGCCGTGCGCAGCGAGCTGCCGGCGATATGCCCGGTGCCGCGCGACGCGCCGCTGCCAATGTCGTTTGCCCAGCAGCGGTTGTGGTTTCTGGCGCAGATGGACGGCGGCAACCAGGCTTACAACGTGCCGCTGGCCCTGGGCCTGCGCGGGCCACTGGACGCCGATGCCCTCGAGACTGCATTGCTGCGGATCATCGAGCGCCACGAAACCTTGCGCAGCCGCTTCGTGCCGCGCGATGCCAGTGCCGAGGTGGTGTTTGCCGCCACAGCGGGTGGCGAGTGGTTCCAGCGCGAAGACATTGGCGCCGATGCCCTGCCAGCCCGCTTGCATGAAGCGGCCAGTGCGCCGTTCGACCTGGCCCACGGGCCGTTGCTGCGGGCGTGTCTGCTGCGCCTGGGCGCCGAGCATCATGTGTTGGCCTTGACCGTGCACCATATCGTCGCCGACGGCTGGTCGCTGGGTGTGCTCACGCACGAGTTGAGCGCGCTGTACACCGCCATCTGCCAGGGCCGGGATGAACCACTGCCGGCATTGGGCATTCAGTATGGCGATTACGCGGTGTGGCAGCGCCGCTGGCTGGCCGGCGCCCAGTTGCAGCGCCAGGCCGATTACTGGCGCCAGGCCCTGGACGGTGCGCCCAGCCTGCTCAAGCTACCTAGCGACCGCCCACGCCCCGAGCGCCAGGACTTTGCCGGGGCAAGCCTGCCGCTGCAGCTGGAGCCGCGCCTGGCGGCGGGCCTGCGCACCCTGGCCCAGCGTCATGGGGTGACGCTGTACATGGCCGTGCTCAGCGCCTGGGCTGGCGTGCTGTCGCGCTTGTCCGGCCAGGCTGAGGTGGTGATCGGTTGCCCTGTGGCGGGCCGCGGCCGTGCCGAGCTGGAGCCCTTGGTGGGTTTGTTCGTCAATACCCTGGCCCTGCGCATCGACACTGCAACGGCACCGACAGCGCACGCCCTGCTAGAGCAGGTGCGCGCGCGTGTACTGGACGCCCAGGCGCACCAGGACTTGCCGTTCGAACAGGTGGTGGAAATCGTCCACCCGCTGCGCAGCCTGGGCCATACGCCGTTGTTCCAGGCCACCCTGAACTGGCAGGCCACCGAGGGTGCCGCCTTGCAGTTGCCGGGCCTGCAACTGGAAGCCGTGGCCCAGGCTGGCCAGGTGGCCAAGTTCGACCTGACGCTGAACCTTGGCGAGCATGGCGACAACTTGCGTGGCAGCCTCGACTACGCCACTTCGCTGTTCGACGAAGCCACCGTGCGGCGCTATGTGGGCTACTTCGAAACGTTGATGTGGGCCATGATCGATAACGATCAACAGCCACTGTCGCAGGTGCAGCTGGTTGGCGACGCAGAACGCCAGGCCTTGCTGAATGGCTTCAATGCCACCCAGCGCGACTACCCTCGCGAATGTGCGGTGCAGCGCCTGTTCGAGCAGCGCGTGGCCCGCCACCCGCTGGCACTCGCGGCGGCGCATGGCGACCAGGCCGTGGACTACGCCACGCTCAACGAGCGCGCCAACCGCCTGGCGCATTACCTGATGGGCACCGGTGTGGCGCCGGGCGCCTGCGTTGCGGTGCTGTTGCCGCGCTCGTTGCAACTGCTGGTGGCGCAACTGGCAGTGCTCAAGTGTGGTGCGGTCTATGTACCGTTGGACATCCATGCCCCCGCCGATCGCCAGGCGTTCATGGTCGAGGACTGCCAGGCCGCCGCAGTGCTGACGCTTGCCGCTACGCCAGTCGATCTTGCGGTGCGGCGTGTGAACCTCGACCAACTGTCACTCGACGACCAGCCCGGCCACAACCCTGGGCTGGCCCAGGATGGCGGGAGCACGGCCTACGTGATGTACACCTCCGGTACCACCGGCACACCCAAGGGCGTTTGCGTCACGCACCGGGGCATCGCGCGGCTGGTGCTGAACGACAGCTTTGCCGAACTGACGGCGGGCGACCGTATCGCCTTCGCCTCCAACCCGGCGTTCGATGCCAGCACCCTGGAGGTCTGGGGCGCACTGCTCAACGGCGGGCAGGTGCGGGTGATCGATCACCACACGCTGGTCGACCCGCAGCGTTTCGCGGCGGCGCTGGTGGACCAAGGCATCACCGTACTGTTCCTGACCACGGCGCTGTTCAACCAGTACGTGCAACTGATCCCCGAGGCCTTGGCGCTGCTGCGCGTGTTGATCAGCGGCGGTGAGCGTGCAGAGCCCGCAGCCTTCCGTACGCTGCTGCAGAAGGCGCCTGGGTTGCGCCTGGTCAATGGCTACGGGCCGACCGAAACCACCACATTCGCGGTCACTTTCGAAGTGCATGAACTGGCGCCGAACGCGCCTCAGGTGCCGATTGGCCGGCCTATCGGCAACACCCAGGTGTATGTGCTGGACGCCTGGCAGCAACCCGTGCCGCAGGGGGTGGTCGGTGAGCTGTACATCGGCGGTGACGGTGTGGCCCTGGGCTACCTGAATCGCCCGGAACTGACGGCGCAACGTTTCATCGATGACCCGTTCAGCCAGCAACCCGGTGCCAGGCTGTACCGCACCGGAGACCTGGTGCGCTGGCAGCCGGACGGCCAACTGGAGTGCCTGGGGCGCAATGACGACCAGGTCAAGATCCGCGGCTACCGGATCGAGCTGGGTGAAATCGAGCAGCAGTTGGCCTTGGCACCGGGGGTTGGCGAGGTGGTGGTGATGGCCGTGCCTGGCGAACAGGGGCCGCTGCGGCTGGTGGCCTGGTTCACCCGGATCGAGGCAGCGCTGCAGGCCACAGAGCTGCGCGCGTTCCTGCGTGGCCGCTTGCCGGAATACATGGTGCCGAGCGCCTTTGTCGCGCTGCCACGGATGCCGCTGAACAACAACGGCAAGGTCGATCGCCAGGCCTTGCCGGCGCCGGGGCCCCAGGACCTTGCGCTGACGGCTTACGAGGCGCCCGAAGGCGAGCGCGAGCAGGCGTTGGCCACGCTGTGGGGCGAACTGCTGCAACTGCAGAGCGTCGGGCGTCAGGACCGCTTCTTCGAATTGGGGGGCCATTCGTTGCTGGCGATGCGCATGGTGGCCCAGGTTCGCCAACGCCTGGGCCTTGAGCTGGCCCTGGGTGATCTGTTCGCCGATGACAGCCTGGCGGCGGTTGCGGCGCGCCTTGCCCATGACGGCAATGCGTTGCCGGCTATCCAGCCGGGCCCACGCCAGGGTGCCTTGCCGCTGTCGTTCGCCCAGCAGCGGCTGTGGTTTTTGGCGCAGATGGAGGAAGCCAGTGCGGCCTATCACATTCCGCTGGCCCTGCGCTTGCAGGGCCGCCTGGACTGCGCGGCGCTGGAGCGGGCCTTGCGGCGCCTGGTCGAGCGCCATGAGAGTTTGCGCAGCCATTTTGTGGAGCGGGACGGCGAGCCGCAGGTGGTATTGGCCAGCGGCAGCGATGGCTTCCAGCTTGGCTGGGAAATCTGCAATGGGCTGGATGAGCTAGCGCAGGCAGCGCTGATTCGCGAGGAGGCCGGCCGACCCTTCGCCCTGGCCAGGGACTTGCCGGTGCGGGCGCGCATGCTGCAGCTCGCCCCGGACCACCATGTGCTGTTGCTGACCTTGCATCACCTGGTGGCCGATGGCTGGTCGCTGGCGGTGTTGGTACGCGAGCTTGGCGCGCTGTACCAAGCCTTCGGCAGCGGTGGCGACGACCCGTTGCCAGCCTTGCCTGTGCAGTACATCGACTATGCCCTGTGGCAGCGGCGCTGGCTGAGCGGCGATGCGCTGCGCCAGCAGGCCGATTACTGGGTCGGCCAGTTGGCCGGGGCACCGGCGCTGATCAGCCTGCCTTGGGACCACCCACGGCCCGAGCGCCAGCAATATGCCGGTGACAGCGTCGCGGTGTGCCTGGAGCCGCGCTTGAGCCGCGACCTGAAAGCGCTGTGCCGGCGTCATGGCGTGACGCCTTACATGCTGTTCATGGCGGCCTGGGCGGTGCTGTTGAGCCGGCTGGCTGGCCAGGACGAAGTGGTGATCGGCTCGCCCGTGGCCAACCGCAGGCAAGCGGAAGTGGATGGCCTGGTCGGCATGTTCGTGAACGCCATGGCGTTGCGCGTGCAGACTTCGGATGCACCGGATGTCGCCACGTTGCTGGCCAGGGTCAAGGCCGTGGTGCTGGCCGGGCAGGCGCACCAGGACCTGCCGTTCGAGCAGGTGGTCGAACTGTTGCGCCCACGCCGCAGCCTGGCGCATACGCCGCTCTACCAGGCCACCCTGGACTGGGAGGCCAGCCCGGAGCGGCAGGCGCTGCAGTTGGCCGACCTGACGGTGAGCGCAGTGGGTGGGTCGGCATGCATTGCCAAGTTCGACCTGAGCCTGAGCCTGGGCGAGTCTGGTGATGGCTTTGCTGGCGGTATCGTCTACGCGACAGCCCTGTTCGAGCGGGCCACCATCGAGCGTTATGCGGGGTATCTCGAACAGTTACTGTGGACCTTCGCTGAAAGTGATCGGGCCATCCCGGCCCATACCGGGTTGCCCGATGCCGCTGAGCGCAAGCGGTTGCTGCAGGGCTTCAATGACACGGCGGTGGCTTACGAGCTTGAGCAGACCCTGCACGGGCTGATCGAGGCGCAGGTGGTGCGCACGCCAGATGCGGTTGCAGTGCGGGCCGAGGAAGGCTCGCTCAGCTACCGCGAGTTGAATGAACAGGCCAACCGCCTGGCGCATCACCTGATCGCGTTGGGCGTGAAGCCTGATGATCGGGTGGCGATCTGCGTCGAACGTGGTCTGTCGATGGTGGTCGGCCTGCTGGCCATCCTCAAGGCAGGCGGCGCTTATGTGCCTGTGGACCCGGATTACCCGACCGAACGCGTGCGCCACATGCTGAGCGACAGCGCGCCGGTGGCGGTGCTCGTGCATAGCGCTACGCGCCGCGTACCGGAGGCGGCCCAGCTTATTGATCTGGACCAGCCAACCTGGAATGCGCAGCCTTCCAGCAACCCCGTAGTTTCTGCGTTGACCCCGCGTCATCTGGCTTACGTGATCTACACCTCAGGCTCCACCGGCTTGCCGAAAGGCGTGATGAACGAGCACGCCGGTGTGGTCAACCGACTGCTGTGGATGCAGGACGCCTACAACCTCGGCGCAGACGATGTGGTCTTGCAAAAGACCCCATTCAGCTTCGACGTGTCGGTGTGGGAATTCCTCTGGCCGCTGCAAACCGGCGCACGCCTGGTCATGGCTCGCCCCGGCGGCCATCGCGATCCTGAGTACCTACGCCAGGTGATCCGCAGCGAAGGCGTCACCACCTTGCACTTCGTGCCATCGATGCTGGATGTGTTCCTGGCCCACGGCGACGCTTCGGCAGATCGCCTCAAGCGTGTGCTGTGCAGCGGCGAAGCCCTGCCGGGCAGTCTGGTACGGCGCTTCCACGCGCAACTGCCAACAGTCGAGTTGCATAACCTGTACGGGCCGACCGAAGCGGCGGTGGATGTCAGCGCCTGGCATTGCGTGACGGCGCCGGACAACACCCCGATCGGCAAACCCATCGCCAACACCACGCTGTACGTGCTCGATACGCTGGGCCAGCCGGTACCGCAAGGTGTCGCTGGCGAGCTGTTCATCGGCGGCGTGCAAGTCGCCCGTGGCTACCTCAACCGCGCCGAGCTGACCGCCGAACGCTTCATCGACGACCCGTTCAGCACTCGCCCCGGCGCACGCCTGTACCGCACCGGCGACCTGGCGCGGCACCTGGTCGACGGCAATATCGAGTACCTGGGCCGCAACGACGACCAGGTGAAAATCCATGGCCTGCGCATCGAGCTGGGTGAAATCCAGGCCGGCCTGACGCGGATAGAGGGGATCAAGGAAGCCGTGGTGATCGCTCGCGAACAGCAGCTGCTCGCGTACTACACGGGCCAATTCCACCCGGTGGAGGCGCTGCGCTCGTCGTTGCTCGGGCACCTGCCGACGTTCATGGTGCCCGCGCTGTTCATGCACCTGCCGGCGCTACCGCTAAGCCCCAACGGCAAGCTCGACCGCAAGGCCTTGCCGCTGCCAGACGCCGAAGCCCTGCAAAACCGCGAATACCAAGCCCCCGAAGGCGACACCGAAACCCTGTTGGCGAAGCTATGGACCGACCTGCTGGGCGTGGAGCGGGTAGGCCGCCACGACAACTTCTTCGAACTGGGCGGCCATTCCCTGGCCGCGATCCGGCTGGTCGACAAGATCACCAAGGCGGGTTTGCAAGTGGCCATCAACGATGTGTTTCAGCAGCCCAGCGTCGCCTTGCTGGCGGCGCGGCTGGGCAACCGGGATGCCGCGCCGCGTGGTGTGATCACGGTGCGGGCCCGCGGTACGCAGACGCCGCTGTTCCTGGTTCACGAATTCACCGGCCTGGACTTCTACTTCCCGGTGCTGGCCCAGCACCTGCCCGGTGACTTCGCTATCTACGGACTGCCCGGCGTACCGGGTGACCGCCCACAACCGCGCACCCTGGAGTGCCTGGCCCGCTACCACATCGAGCAGATGCGCAGCGTACAGCCGCAAGGGCCGTACCGCCTGGCCGGCTGGTCGTTCGGTGGGGTACTGGCCTTCGAGATCGCCAACCAGTTGCTGGGTGCGGACGAGCCGGTCGAGTTCCTGGGCTTGATCGACACCTATGTGCCGCGCCTGGCCGACCAGGGCAAGGCGCGCTGGGAGGGGCCGCGTGCACTGGAGCGGCAGTTGCTGGCCAACTGCAGCCTGTTCTGGCGCACGCAGGGCCCGGCAGGCGCCGACAAGCTGGCGCGGCTGCAGCACCTGGAAGCCGGGGAGGCCGAATTTGCCGCCCTGGTAGCCAGTTGCCGCGAACATCAGCTGCTGTATGGGCTGTGGGCGAGCATGACGGATGCGCAACTGCAGCACTACTTCACCCGCGAACTGGCGCACGGCCGAGCATTGGCGCATTACCGCCCTGCGCCGCTGAGTGTACCGGTGCACCTGCTGCGCGCCGAGCAGGGCAGCGACAGCCTGTCGGCCCTGGGTTGGGGCGAGACGCTGCCGACTCAGGCGCTGGTCGCCCTGGGCGTACCGGGCGACCACCGCAGCGTGATGCAGGCGCCCCATGTGGCCGCGCTGGGGCAGGTGCTCGGGCAGGCGTTGGGCGTGGTGCCTAACGCCGAGGTGGCGGCTTATCAGCCGTTGGTAGCGATCCAGACCGGTCAGGCTGGGCACGCGCCGGTGTTCTGCGTGCCGGGGGCCGGCGACAGCGTCACCAGCTTCATTGGCCTGGCCGAAGCGCTGGGGCCGGACTGGCCGCTGTATGGCTTGCAGGCCCGCGGGCTGGATGGCTGCTCGGTGCCGCACAGCACGGTGGAAGCCGCTGCCGATTGCCATGTGCTGGCGATCGAGGCGCTGTACCCGCAGGGGCCGTTGAACCTGGTCGGGCATTCGTTCGGGGGATGGGTGGCACATGCCATCGCCGCCAGGTTGCAAGCCAAGGGGCGGCAGGTGCGCTCATTGACGCTGATCGACAGCGAGGCCCCGGGCGAGGGTGGTACCTGTGGCCAGCCCTACACCTTCGGCGAAGCGTTGCAGCGGCTGATCGACGCGCTGCAGCTTTCCACTGGCAAAACGCTGGGCATCGACCCAGGTGCATTTGCCGACGCCAGCGACGATCAACAGCTGAGCCAACTGCACGCAGCCATGGTCCGGGTCGGCTTGATGCCGGCACGGTCGCGGCCCGCTGCGCTGGACGGCACCGTGCGCACCTTCGCCACGGCATTGCGCACGGCCTACCGGCCAACGCTGGCCTACAGCGGCGCGGTCGGGCTGGTATTGGTGGACGACCCGGGCCTGGATGCCTTGGGCAATGCGCGCGAGCATGCCGCCATGCAGGCCGGCTGGCAGCAACTGATGCCGAAGCTGGCGCTGTGGCAGGGGCCGGGTGACCACTTCAGCATCCTCAAGGTGCCGGACGTGTTCAGCCTGGCAGCCTGGTGGCACGACGGGCAGGCGCTGCAGCACGGCAAGGTTACCCCGTAATGATCGGCCTCCCCGACCCCGCTGGGGTCGGGTTATGCGAATCCCGAGAGAAAGTGAGTGTTCATGGAAAAGTCCAGATTCCGCAAATTCGGCCTCGGCATCGCCGTGGCCCTGGTGGCCGGCATCACGCTGTATGCCATCCAGGCCCCGGCCAAGCCGCCGCAGTACATCACCGCCACGGTCGAGCGTGGCGATATCGAGAACGCCGTGCTGGCCACCGGCACGCTGGAGGGCATCAAGCAGGTGGACGTCGGTGCCCAGGTTTCGGGCCAGCTCAGGTCGCTGAAGGTCAAGCTGGGCGACAAGGTCAGCGAGGGCCAGTGGCTGGCCGAGATCGACCCGCTGGTGCTGCGCAACACCTTGCGCCAGGCCGAAGTCGACGAGGACAAGCTGCAGGCCGAACGGCGTTCGACCCTGGCCCAGCTCAAGCAGGCCCGGCGGGTGTATGAGCGTTATCGCGAACTGCAGGCCGACGAGTCGGTGTCGCGCCAGGACTTCGAGAATGCCGAGTCGGAGTACGAAGTGCAGCAGGCCGCCGTGCGCTCGCTCGATGCGCAGATCCAAAGTGCCCGGGTCGAAATCGACACCGCCAAGGTCAACCTGGGTTACACCCGCATCAATGCGCCGATCAACGGCCATGTGGTGGGCATCGTCACCCAGGAAGGGCAGACCGTGATCGCCAACCAACTGGCCCCGGTGCTGCTCAAACTGGCCGACCTCGACACCATGACCGTGAAGGCGCAGGTGTCCGAAGCCGATGTGATCCACATCAGCCCCGGCCAGCAGGTGTACTTCACCATCCTGGGCGAAGACAAACGCTACTACGCCAAGCTGCGCGGCACCGAGCCTGCCCCGCAGAACTACGCGCAAAGCTCCGACAACAGCGATGGCAGCGCCGCCAAACCCAATGGTGCGGTGTTCTACAACGCGCTGTTCGAAGTGCCGAACCCCGAGCATCGCCTGCGCATCTCGATGACGGCCCAGGTGCATATCGTCCTCGACACCGCCCAAGGGGTGCTGACCGTGCCGGTGGCAGCGCTGGGCGCACGCAATGGCGACGGCAGCTTCCCGGTGCGGGTGCTCGATGCCAAGGGCTTTGCCCAGGTGCGCAACGTGCAGGCGGGGATCAACAACAACGTCAAGGTACAGGTGAAGGACGGCCTGGCCGAAGGTGATCGGGTGGTGATTGGTGAGCCGGTGTCCGGCGAAGCAGGGGCGTGAGCATGAACATGAATGTCGAGCTGAGCGCGCCCCTGGCCGTGGCCAACGGCAACGGCGAACCGTTATTGCGCCTGCAGGGCGTCAGCCGCAGCTTCCTGGCGGGCGACCGCGAGTTCCTGGCACTCAAGGGCATCGACCTGCAGATTCACAGTGGCGAGCTGGTGGCGATCATCGGCGCATCAGGCTCGGGCAAGTCGACCTTGATGAACATCCTCGGCTGCCTGGACAACGCCAGCAGCGGCAGCTACCAGGTTGGCGGGCAGGAGACCCGCACGCTGGGCGATGATGCCCTGGCAGCGCTGCGCCGCGACCACTTCGGTTTCATCTTCCAGCGCTACCACCTGCTGCCGCACCTGGATGCCCTGCACAACGTCGAGATCCCTGCGGTGTATGCCGGCACCCCACAAGGGCAGCGTCACACGCGGGCACGTGAGTTGCTCACGCGTCTGGGCCTTGTAGGGCACCTGGGGCACCGCCCCAGCCAGCTTTCCGGGGGGCAGCAGCAGCGGGTGAGTATCTGCCGGGCGCTGATGAACGGCGGCCAGGTGATCCTCGCCGATGAGCCGACCGGTGCGCTGGACACTGCCAGTGGCAAGGAGGTGATGAACATCCTGCTGGAGCTGCACGCGGCCGGGCACACGGTAATCCTGGTCACCCACGACCCCAAGGTCGCCGCCCATGCCGAACGGATCATCGAGGTCAGCGACGGGCAGATTGTCAGCGACCGGCGCACCGGCACGGCGGCCGTGCCCACCCCGGCCGCGGAGCCGCCACGGGCCGTCGAACCTGCCCGGCGCCTGGTGGCCAGCCTGGGGATGTTCCGCGAGGCCTTCAAGATGGCCTGGATCGCCTTGATCTCGCACCGCATGCGCACCTTGCTGACCATGCTCGGGATCGTCATCGGCATCACCTCGGTGGTGTCCATCTCGGCCATCGGCGAGGGCGCCAAGGGCTATGTGCTCAAGGACATCCAGGCGATCGGCAGCAACACCATCGATATCTATTCGGGCAGCAACTTCGGTGACAGCCGGGCCAAGACCATCGAGACCCTGGTGCCGGCCGACGTGACCGCGCTCAACGCGCTGTACTACGTTGACAGTGCCACCCCGGTGATCGGCCAGAGCACCTTGGTGCGCTACCGCAACCTGGACGTCGACGTGCAGCTCAATGGCGTCAGCGAACACTACTTCCAGGTGCGCAACATACCCCTGGCTGCAGGCATCGTGTTCAGTGCCGACGACGCCCGGCGCCAGGCACAGGTGGTGGTGATCGACCACAACACCCGCAAGCGGCTGTTCGGCCCCCATGTCGACCCGCTCGGGCAGGTGATCCTGGTAGGCAACCTGCCGTGCACGGTGATCGGCGTCACGGCCGAGAACAAGAACCTGTTCGTCGCCAGCAACCAGCTGAACATCTGGGTGCCCTACGAGACCGCCGCTGGCCGCGTACTCGGCCAGCGCCATCTGGACAGCATCAGCGTGCGCATCAAGGACGGCGTGCCGAGCAAGCGGGTGGAGGAGGAGGTGACCAAGCTGATGCTGCAACGGCACGGCACCAAGGACTTCTTTACCAACAACCTCGACAGCATCATGCAGACGGTGCAGAAGACCAGCCGCTCGCTGACCCTGCTGCTGTCGCTGATTGCCGTGATCTCGCTGGTGGTCGGGGGTATCGGGGTGATGAACATCATGCTGGTGTCGGTGACCGAACGCACCCGGGAAATCGGTATTCGCATGGCGGTGGGGGCGCGGCAGTCGGATATCCGCCAGCAGTTTCTGGTAGAGGCGGTGATGGTCTGCCTGTTTGGCGGGGTGGTTGGCATTGGCTTGTCGTACGGGATCGGCTATCTGTTCGAGTTGTTCGTCAAGCAGTGGGAGATGGTGTTCTCGCCGGCCTCGATTGTGATGGCGTTTGCCTGTTCGACCTTGATTGGCGTGTTGTTCGGGTTTGTGCCGGCACGTAATGCTGCGCGGCTTGATCCGATCGAGGCGCTGGCGCGGGATTGAGTTTTGCCTTGTCCGGCCTCTTCGCGGGCTTGCCCCGCGAAGAGGCCGTGACAGGCAACACATGATCAATCGGCGGTATACATCCAGCGCATCAACGAATGCCGCCCGCTGATCCCCAGCTTGATCGCCGCCCGGCGCAAATAGCTCTCGACGGTATTCACCTTCAAGGCCAACCGCTCGGCCTGCTCCGGGGCGGTATGCCCGGCCAGCAGGCCAAGGCACACCTGGCACTCACGTTCTGACAACTTCAGCCCCGATTGCCCCAGGCGGTCGGTAAAGCGCTGCTCAAGGCTCTCCTGGGTGGTGCGCTCTGGGGCGGGTTGCAAGGCATTGATGTGCTTCTCCAGCATCGGCAACAGCAGCGGCGAGATATCGTCCAGGCGGTTGCGTTCGAAGGCCGAAAACCCGTAGGTCGAGTCAGCGCGCAGTACATGGATCTCATAGCGCGAATCGCCTTTGCGGCGGATCAGGTGCAAGCGCGAAGGGTCGCTGAAATCCCTGGCGGGCGGCTCGTCCGAGGAAAACACCGTCTCGTCGATCAGGGTGGCGTGGCTGTCATAGCCGGCGGGTGCCATTGGCAACAGGCGTATGTGCGTGGCATCGATGGTCAGGTGGGCCTGGATCAGGTCGTGCAGCATGCGCGGGAACTGGCGGCTGCCGGTGCTGGCAATCACTTTGCCAATTTGCGGGTAGAGCAGGTGCGAATTCATCGTGTCATCCATGAGGTTCGGTGGTGCAGATCCCCGTCTGTCTGCCGGCCCGCGTCCTGGGCCGCATTCGGGAGGTGATGGGTATCCTAGTACAACGTTTGGGTGACGGTTAAATGAAGTGGCGATAATGTCATAATAGTGGCCTCTGTTGCTGGGCGGCTGGTGCGGCGCGGCTTGTCGGGTATGATGCTGGCCCCACTATCTTCAAGAGGCCCGCCCCATGTCCCTGAGTGCTGAACAGATCGTCGAATACCGCGCCTTTGCCGAGCAGCTGGCTGATGCCGCCGCGCTGGCGATCAAGCCGTATTTTCGCGCCAGCCTGGACGTCGAGGACAAGGGCGGGCGCTTGTACGACCCGGTGACGGTGGCCGACAAGGCGGCCGAAGACGCCATGCGCGAACTGATCCAAGCCCGCTACCCCGAGCACGGCATTCTGGGTGAAGAGCAGGGCGTGGCGGTGGGGACCAGCCCGCTGACCTGGGTGCTCGACCCGATCGACGGCACCCGCGCCTTCATCACCGGCTTGCCGCTGTGGGGCACGTTGATTGCCTTGAACGACGGTGTACGCCCGGTCGTAGGCGTGATGAACCAGCCCTTCACCGGCGAACGCTTCGTCGGCACCCCGCAAGGTGCCTGGAGCAGTGGCACCCCGCTGAAGACCCGCGCCTGCGCCGACCTGGCCTCGGCCACGCTGATGTGCACCACGCCGGACATGTTCGACACCGCCGAACGCAAGGCGGCCTTCGAGGCGGTTGCCGGCAAGGCCCGGCTGATGCGTTATGGTGGTGACTGCTATGCGTACTGCATGCTGGCTTCGGGCTTTGTCGATGTGATCGTCGAAGCCAGCCTGCAGCCGTATGACGTGCAGGCATTGATGCCGATCATCGAAGGGGCGGGCGGGGTGATCACGGCTTGGGACGGCAGCTCGGCGCAGCATGGCGGCTGTGTGGTGGCGTGTGGTGACCCGGAACTGCATGCGCAGATGGTGGAGATGCTGCGCCACGCCCTGTAAGTTCCGATAGCCAGTTACCGCAACCATCGCACTTTTTCCGGTTTGTGCGCTCTATGCTTGGCCAGGCCGCGCTGATCCCCGGTGCGGCCGCCGAATATCGACCCGGTGCCGATGGTTGCAAGCCCTTTCAAAACCCTCCCTGGCCTGCTGCTGGCAGGCGCCTTGACCTGCCTGTGTGCCTGCACCCAGGAGCAGGGCCGTGACATCGTCAGCCAGTTTGGCAACGGCAAGCCCAGCGAGCTGTTCCAGACCAGTGTCGACCGCCTGGCGACGCTGTCCATGCGCGACAACCTGCAAAGCCTGTACCTGCTGATGAACAAGCTGTACCTGCGCAACCCGAACCAGTGGAAGATGTCCGGCTACGTCGATGCCGCCACGGCCGAGCGGCAGATCCGCATCGCCATCGAGCAGCGCCAACCCTTGTCGCAGTTGGGCAATCGGCGCGACCTTGCGGCCCTGAGTTACGCCCTGAGCCCGGAGTTTCGTGGCGATCGGGTCGGTGCGTTCATCTACGCCATCGGCAGCATGTTGATCACCGCCCATGGCGGGCGCTCCGAGTTCTACATGACCGACACCATCGACCCGCTGTTCGTCAACAACGCGGCGCGCAATATCGAGAAGGCCACCTGGATGCTCAGCCAGCGCCAGGATGCCAATGGCGTGCTGTTGCTGTTCTCCAACGAGATTTCGGAGGAGGGCAGCAACCTGAGTTTCGCCGTCGAGTTCGGCAAGATCGTCGCGCGCCTGGATTTGCTCGCAGAGCTGCTGGATGAGCGCTATCGGCGGATCGGGCTCAACTATGCGCAAAGCCTGTTGCTGATGAATTTTTTGCCGGTGCAGTGAATGCCCTGCCTTCACAACAACGCCTGAATCGCCCGCCGATAACGTTGCCCTGCAAGGCTCATGCTGTTGTTGTGGGTAGCCCCCGGCACCAGCAACAAGGTCTTCGGCTCTTGCGCCGCGTCGAACAGCTGTCGGCTGAACCGCGAGGGTACAAAGCGATCGTCCAGCCCGTGTACCAGCAGCAACGGCAGGCCTACGTCCTTGATCTTGTCTAGCGAATCGAATTTTTGCGACATCAGCCAACGCACGGGCAGGGTGGTATCGGCAACAGCCGCAGCGACGTCGCCCAGGGAGGTGAAGGTGGATTCGAGTATCAAACCCCGGGCGGGGGGCGGGCTGCCGTCCTTGTGTGCTTGCCGTGCAAGCGCCGTGGCCAGCTCGACCGCGACCGCGCCCCCCAGGGAGTGGCCGAAGATCAACCGCTTGTTGGCATCAGGTTGCAGCTGGGCGAAGCGTGCCCAGGCGATCTGCGCATCTTCGTACACCGTCGCCTCGGAGGGCAGGCCGCCACGGCTCTGGCCAAAGCCGCGGTAATCCACGGCCAGCACCGAATAGCCCATGGCATGCAACTGCTCGATGCGGAACAATTGCCCGGTAAGGTTCCAGCGCACGCCGTGCAGGTACAGGATTGCAGGCGCATCGGCGCGTTTAGCCGGCCACCACCAGGCGTGCAGGCTCTGGTTTTCGGTGAAACTGTGCGGGCGCAGGTCAAGTTCCTGCACCCCGCTGGGCAGCCCGCGGAACCAGCTGGCCTGGCCCGGCTCAATGCGGAACACCAGCTCGCGCTCCTTGTGTTGCAGAACGGCGCAGCCGGTGGGGAGGCCGATGACCAGCAGGGTGGCGCACAGCCAGGTGAGCCAGCGGCGGCGCAGGTGGGTAAGGAAGAAGGTAGGCATGGCGCGGTTGTACCAGATGCATGGGGTTGGATGTCGGGAAAAACGCCGAGCGGTAGCTGCGCCCTTGCGCGACGCAAGGCCGCTCTACAACAGCGGCTGGAACGCTGACAGCAGCCAATCGCGCAGGCGTCGGCAGCTGGGCTCATGTTCCTTGTCTTCGTTGAAGGCCAGGAAGTGGAAGGTGTCCTTGAGCTCCAATTGCTGCGCCACCGGCCGCACCAGCAACCCTTGGGCAACGAGCGGGGCCACCAGATGGTGCCAGCCCAGCGCCACCCCCTGGCTGCCCAAGGCAAGCTGCACCAGCAGGTTGTAGTCATTGGCATTGAAGAAATGCGGCGCTGTGCTGGCGCGGCTTTTCAGGTCGACATCATGGAACGCCAGCCAGACGTTCCAGTCCACGTGTTCGGCTACCTGCGAGCGGCCATAAGGGCTGAGGTTGAGCAGCGAGCCATCGCGAATGCCTTCCAGGGTGGCCAGCTGCGGGTGCTGGGCCAGGTAGTGCGGGCTGCACACCGGGTAGATCAGGTCATGGTTGAGCGGGTGGCAGCTATAGCCCGCCTGGATCTTGCCCAGCTTGGTGATGTAGATGTCCGGCCGCACCCCAGGCTCCATCGACAAAAAGTTCTGGGTGGTCACCAGGTTGATGTCGATATCCGGGTTCTCATCGAAGAACTTCGGCATCCGTGGCCCCAGCCACAAGGCGGCAAACGCCGGTGAGCAGCAAAGGGTGACCACGTGTTTGGTGTTGGTGTTGCTGCGGATTCGCTCGGCCGCCTGGGCGATGTTGACGAACGATAACTGCACCGCATCGAAGAAGATCGACCCGGCCACGGTCAGCTCCACCGCGCGGCCGACCCGGGTGAAGAGTTCGGCACCCAGGTAGGTCTCCAGCTCGCGGATCTGCCGGCTTACCGCCGCCTGGGTCACGCACAGCGCTTCGGCGGCACGGGTGAAGTTCTGGTATTTGGCGGCCGCGACGAACACTTTGACCGCGCGCAGCGAAGGCATCTTGAGCAGGGTCTGATCGGGTTCGGAGTGTCTGACCATGGTGCTGGGGTGGGGTCCTTCGTCTAGCCAAGGCCCTCACTCTAGCCTTTGCGCACCCTGCGGTAAATGCACAAGCGCTCTGCCACCGGGGCTGCCGCCCAATTGATAACTTCAGGTAATGGTTAGCGCCCTGCAAATGTCGTTGGACCCGCTCTGGAGCTAGGCATAACGTGAAATACCGGCGCGACATTGAGACATCGATGTCGAATAACTTTTTGAAGCAGGACTTTCTGCGTGCCGGTTTTGACTCACGTTCGAGTGTGAACGAACTGCCAAGCGTACTCGCACTGATCTACCCGCCTTATTGAAAGTGCGAAGTTGATAGATTGGTTATAAGCATAATAAAGAGGGTCGTATGAGCCATGCCGATGAGATTCTTTCGGTAAACAACATCTTCAAAGTGTTCGGCCCCAACCCGAACATGGCCATGGAGATGCTCCGCAAGGGCGCCGACAAGAACGAAATCTTCAGCAAGACCGGCCACGTCGTCGGCGTGTTCGATGCAAGCTTTTCCGTCAAGCGTGGCGAAATCTTCGTCATCATGGGCCTGTCAGGCTCGGGCAAGTCGACCATGGTGCGGCTGTTCAACCGCCTGATCGAACCCACCTCTGGCAGCATCCACCTCAATGGCCGTGAAATCACCGGGCTGTCCGATAAAGCCTTGCTTGATGTGCGCCGCAAGGAAATGGGCATGGTGTTCCAGTCCTTTGCCTTGATGCCGCACATGAGCGTGCTGCAGAACACGGCCTTTGGCCTGGAAATCGCCGGCGTCGGCGAAGCCGAGCGCCACAGCCGTGCTCGCGAAGCGCTGAGCCAGGTTGGCCTGGCCGGCCACGAGCACAGCTACCCGCACCAGCTTTCCGGTGGCATGCAACAACGGGTAGGGCTGGCCCGCGCACTGGCCAACGACCCGACCATCCTGCTGATGGACGAAGCCTTCTCGGCCCTCGACCCGTTGATCCGCAGCGAGATGCAGGGCGAACTGATGCGCCTGCAGGCCGAACAGCAGCGCACCATCATCTTCATTTCCCACGACATCGAAGAGGCCATCCGCATTGGCCACCGCATCGCGATCATGGAGGGCGGCCGGGTGGTGCAGATCGGCACGCCGCAAGCGCTGATCGACCAGCCGGCCAACGACTATGTGCGCGCGTTCTTCAAGACCTTCAATAGCCGCTGCCAGTGCGCCAGCCTGGCAAACAGCGCGCCGTTGCAGTCCCTGAGCCGCCACTGAACCTACGCGAGGTTGTCCCATGTCCGAATTCAGCCTGCTCGACCCGTTCCAGGCGGCCACCATCCCCCTGGGTGACTGGGTCACCGCCACCCTCAACTTCCTTGTGCACAACTTCCGCGAGGTGTTCCGCGCCATTCGCTGGCCGATCGACCAGGTGCTCAATGGCATCGAGTTCACCCTGCAGAGCATTCCACCCACCATTGGCATCCTGCTGTCGTCGTTGCTCGGCTGGCAGCTGGCCGGCAAGCGCATGGCGCTGCTGTGCTTTGTCACCCTGACCCTGCTCGGTTTGATTGGCGTCTGGTCGGAGTCGATGACCACCCTGGCACTGGTGCTCACTTCGGTGTTCTTCTGCGCGGTGATCGGTATTCCGCTGGGCATCGTCTGCGCCCGCAGCAACCGCCTGGAAAGTATCATTCGCCCGCTGCTCGATGCCATGCAGACGCTGCCGGCGTTCGTCTACCTGGTGCCGGTGGTGATGCTGTTCGGCATCGGCAACGTGCCAGGCGTTCTGGTGACCATCGTCTTCGCCTTGCCACCGCTGGTACGCCTGACCAACCTGGGCATCCGCCAGGTGCCGGAAGACAAGATCGAAGCCGCCCGCGCCTTTGGCTGCACGCCGCGGCAGATGTTGACCCGGGTGCAGCTGCCGCTGGCCACCTCGACCATCATGGCCGGGCTCAACCAGACCCTGATGCTGTCGCTGTCGATGGTGGTGATCGCCTCGATGATCTCGGTCGGCGGCCTGGGCCAGATGGTGCTGCGCGGCATCGGCCGGCTGGACATGGGCCTGGCCACGGTCGGTGGCGTCGGGCTGGTGCTGCTGGCGATCTTCCTCGACCGCCTGACCCAGGCCATGGGCGCGCGCAGCAGCGCCGACCCGAGCCTGCGCTGGTACCACACCGGGCCCGTGGGCGTGGTGCTGCGCCTCTTCGGTGCAGGGCAAGCTGCAGGGCGGCGCAAGACCGCCTGATACAACCCTATTCGACCTGCCGCACACGCTATAAAAACCACAAGAAGGTACGCGACAATGTTGGAATCCATGTTCTCCCGCAGCATCCTGCAAGGCGCCAGTGCCTTGGCCCTGGTCATCGCCTCGCTGTGCGCCAACGCTTCGGCCGACCAGCCGGGCGAGGGCGTGAAGGTGACGCCGATCTTCCCCTCCATTGCCGAGGAGCGCTTCCGTGGCGAGGTGGCCATGGAGGGCCTGCGCGAACTGGGCTACAAGGTCCAGGAACCCAAGGAAACCGAATACGGCGTGATGATGGTGGCGCTGGCCAACGGCGATGCCGACTTCACCGTGCACCTGTGGGACAAGCTGCACGACAAGTTCTACCAGCAGGCCGGTGGCAATGACGTGATGGTCAAGGCCGGCGACATCATGCCGGGCGTGCTGCAGGGCTACCTGATCGACAAGAAGACCGCTGAGCAGTACCACATCAAGTACATCACCGACCTTAAAAAGCCGGAGATCGCCAAGTTGTTCGACACCGACGGCGACGGCAAGGCCAACCTCACCGGCTGCAACCCCGGCTGGGGCTGCGAGCTGGTCATCGCCCACCACATGAAGGCCTACGGCCTGGGCGATAGTGTGCACGTGGACCAGGGCTCGTACTTTGCGCTGATGGCCGACACCATCACCCGCTACAAGGAAGGCAAGCCGATCCTGTACTTCACCTGGGTGCCACAGTGGATTTCCACCGTGCTGGTCGAGGGCAAGGACGTGGTCTGGCTGGAAGTGCCGAAGACCGACCTGCCCGATGGCAACAACTCGGTCGACACGATGTACAAGGGCAAGAACCTGGGCTTTGCGGTCGACAAGGTCGAGGCTGTGATGAACAAGGAGTTTGCCGAAGAGAACCCGGCGGCCACCAAGTTCCTGTCACTGATGCAGATCACCACGGCTGACGAGAGCGCGCAGAACCTGAAGATGCAGCAGGGCGAGAAGAAGCCTGCCGACATCACCCGGCATGCCAAGGAGTGGGTGGCGGCGCACCGTCAGCAGTTCGATGAATGGCTGCAGGCGTCGCGCGCAGCGGCGACCCAGGCCAGCAAGTAACCTGGTCCATCGGTGTTGGCTTCATCGCGGGCTCACCTGCGATGAAGGGCACCGCGATTTTCGCAGTAGAGTTGAAACCATGAGCCATTTCGAAAGCATCCTCAAGAACGCCAACCTGGCCCACCTGGACGCGGCGGGCCGCACCGCGCTGTCGATGCCGTGCCAACGCGTCGCCTTCGTGCTGCGCGAGCACTTCTCCATGATGGCCTTCACCGCCGCCATGGACACCCTGGTTACCGCCAACCTGATGAGCGCCACGCCATTGTTCCAGATCCAGGTGGTGGGGGACGGGGCGCAGGTCATGAGCGACCTGGGCATCGCCTTGCCGGTCAACACGCCACTGGCCGAGCTGGATGTGCAGGCTCTGGACAGCCTGTTGGTGTGCGGTGGGTTTCGCGTGCGCCTGGAAAGCGCGCCGCTGCTGCGCGCCAAGTTGCGCCAGGCCGACCTGCATGGCTGCCAGCTTGGCGGTTTGTGGAACGGCGCCTACTTCCTGGCCGAGGCGGGCCTGCTCAATGATCACGACTGCGCCTTCCACCCCGATGGCCGGGCGATGATGAGCGAGCTGTTCCCCAAGGTACGGGTCAGCCGCCAGGCCCATGTCCTGGACCGCCGGCGTTTGAGCTGCGCGGGTGCCAGCAGTGCCCTGGACATGATGCTGGCGTTGCTTGAACACAGTGGCGGCCCGGTATTGCGCCGGGCAGTGGAACAGATGCTGGCGTGCGACCGCGCGCGGGTGATGAGTGATGCGCCGGCCAGCGCAGCGGAAATCGACCCGAGCCTGCCCAAGGGTGTACGTTTGGCCCTTGAGCTGATGCATGCCAATATCGAAGACCCGATCGGCATCGACGAAATCGCCGAGCATGCGGGGTTGTCGCGTCGTCACCTGGAGCGCTTGTTCCGCCGCCACGTGCAGGCGACACCGCCGCGCTACTACCTGGAGTTGCGCCTGACCCATGCACGCCAGCTGCTGCAACACACCAGCAAGTCACTGACCGAGGTGGCGGTCGCCAGTGGGTTTGTGAGTTTTCCGCATTTCTATCGGCGTTTTCGCGAGCTGTTCGCCATCGCCCCGCGCCAGTTCCGGGCGCGCAGCCAAGGCTGGGCGGTGCAGCAGAGCGCATAATAGCGTTCGGTAATCGAACATTAAGCATTGACGCCTTGTCCGCTATCCGCACGCCCATTCCAATCGTCGCATTGCCCAACCCCCGCCTTTTTGCTTAAGTGTGGCCATTCACCGGCTGTCGCCTGCCCCAATTCCCTGCGCCCAGCCCGATAGAATGACCGTGATCGACCGCAACCACTGGCCCCAAGCCCGTAGGGAGCGGCGCCCAGAACAATAACGAAACCGAGTGCCTTGCCTATGGAAAGCCGCCTGCTGAGCGAGCGCAGTAGCGTGTTTCATCACGCCGACCCCTATGCTGTGTCCGACTATGTGAACCAGCACGTGGGCCAGCATTGCATCGGCTTGTCCCGCACCACCCATCCCCAGGCCAGCCTCAGCCACCGCAAGTTCGCCGAACTCGACCTGTGCCGCATCAGCTACGGCGGTAGCGTGCGCGTCACCTCGCCAGCGCTGGAAACCATCTACCACCTGCAGGTGCTGCTCAACGGCAACTGCCTGTGGCGCGGGCACCAGCGCGAGCATCACCTGGTGCCCGGCGAGCTGCTGCTGATCAACCCCGACGACCCGGTTGACCTGACCTACTCGGAAGACTGCGAGAAATTTATCCTCAAGGTGCCGACCCGGCTGCTCGATTCGATCTGTGACGAGCACCGCTGGCAGCGGCCTGATGGCGGCGTGCGGTTCTTGCG
This sequence comes from Pseudomonas sp. NFX1, assembly GCF_051123555.1. NCBI lineage: Bacteria > Pseudomonadati > Pseudomonadota > Gammaproteobacteria > Pseudomonadales > Pseudomonadaceae > Pseudomonas > Pseudomonas sp. NFX1. Next base: position 1,446,931 of record NZ_CP169366.1, read on the forward strand.
CAACCATTACCGGCTGGAGGAGCTGGACGGGTTCGTGAACCTGCTGGCCATGGTCTGCCATGAAGCCGAGGTGAATGAGCCGTTGCCTCGCGTGCAAGGGCACTACAGCCAGATTGTCGCGAGCAAACTGCTGACCTTGATGAGCACCAACATTCGGCGCGAAAGCCTGAGTGCGCCGGCGGCGAGCCTGGAGCGGATCCTGGATTACATCGAGCGCAACCTGAAGCTTGAGCTGTCAGCCGAGGTGCTGGCAGAGCAGGCCTGCATGAGCTTGCGGTCGCTGTATGCGCTGTTTGATCGGCACCTGGGTACCACGCCCAAACATTATGTGCGGCTGCGCAAGCTGGAGCGGGTGCATGCGTGCCTGAGCGATGCCAGTTGCAGCGTGAGGAGTGTGACCGAGCTTGCCATGGACTATGGCTTCCTGCACTTGGGACGCTTTTCGGAAACCTACCGCCAGCGCTATGGGGTATTGCCCTCGGTAACGCTGCGCAACCGCGGTTGATGTGCACAAAGCGGATAGCACTCTGCACGAAAAGGATATTGCCACCACGCCTTGATCCCTAACCTGACATGGTCTGAACAATAACAATGGAGACCCTGGCCATGTCCCTGGGATTCGACTACCTCAATGCCATGCTCGAGGACGACCGTGAACAGGGCATCTACCGCTGTAAGCGCGAGATGTTCACCGACCCACGGCTGTTCGACCTGGAGATGAAACACATCTTCGAGGGCAACTGGATCTACCTGGCCCATGAAAGCCAGATCCCCGAAAAGAACGACTTCCTCACCCTGACCATGGGGCGCCAGCCGGTCTTCATCGCGCGCAACAAGGACGGGGTGCTCAACGCCTTCCTCAATGCCTGCAGCCATCGTGGTGCCATGCTGTGCCGGCACAAACGCGGCAACCGCGCCAGCTACACCTGCCCGTTCCACGGCTGGACCTTCAACAACAGCGGCAAACTGCTCAAGGTCAAAGACCCGAGCAACGCCGGTTACCCCGACAGCTTCAACTGCGACGGCTCCCACGACCTGACCAAGGTCGCGCGTTTCGAGTCGTACCGGGGCTTCCTGTTCGGCAGCCTGAAGGCCGATGTCAAACCGCTGGTGGAGCACCTGGGCGAGTCGGCCAAGATCATCGACATGATCGTCGACCAGTCGCCTGAAGGCCTGGAAGTGCTGCGTGGCGCCAGTTCGTACATCTACGAAGGCAACTGGAAGCTCACTGCCGAGAACGGCGCCGACGGCTACCACGTCAGCTCCGTGCACTGGAACTACGCCGCCACCCAGAACCAGCGCAAACAGCGCGAGTCGGGTGACGAGATCAAGACCATGAGCGCAGGCGCCTGGGCCAAGCAAGGCGGGGGCTTCTATTCCTTCGACCACGGCCACCTGCTGCTGTGGACCCGCTGGGCCAACCCCGAAGACCGCCCGGCATTCGAGCGACGTGATGAGCTGGTTGCCGACTTCGGCCAGGCACGCGCCGACTGGATGATCGAAAACTCGCGCAACCTGTGCCTGTACCCCAACGTGTACCTGATGGACCAGTTCAGTTCGCAGATCCGCATTGCCCGGCCGATTTCGGTGAACAAGACCGAAATCACCATCTACTGCATCGCGCCCAAAGGCGAAAGCACCGATGCCCGCGCCAAGCGCATCCGCCAGTACGAGGACTTCTTCAACGTCAGTGGCATGGCCACCCCGGACGACCTGGAAGAGTTCCGCTCGTGCCAGACCGGCTACGGCGGCGGTACCGGCTGGAACGACATGTCCCGCGGCGCTGAGCACTGGGTCGAAGGCGCCGACGAGGCTGCCCGCGAAATCGAGCTCAAACCGCTGCTGTCGGGTGTGCGCACCGAGGACGAAGGCCTGTTCGTGCTGCAGCACAAGTACTGGCAGGACACCATGATCCAGGCGCTCAAGGATGACCAGCAACTGATCCCCGTGGAGGCCGTGCAATGAGCCTCTATGAAACCGTGCGCGACTTCCTCTACCGCGAAGCGCGCTACCTGGACGATGCCCAGTGGGACCAGTGGCTGGAGCTGTATGCCGCCGACGCCAGCTTCTGGATGCCGGCGTGGGACGATGACGACCGCCTCACTACCGACCCGCAAAGCGAGATATCGCTGATCTGGTACGGCAACCGTGGCGGCCTCGAGGACCGGGTGTTCCGCATCAAGACCGAGCGCTCCAGTGCGACCGTGCCGGATACCCGCACCTCACACAACATCAGCAACATCGAGATCGTCGAGCAAGGCGAGGGCTACTGCCAGGTGCGCTTCAACTGGCACACCCTGAGCTTTCGCTACAAGACCACCGACAGCTACTTCGGCAGCAGCTTCTACACCCTTGACCTGCGCGGCGAGCAACCGCTGATCCAGGCCAAGAAGGTGGTGCTGAAGAACGACTACGTGCGCCAGGTCATCGACATCTACCACATCTGATCCGAGGTAACGCGAGCCGCTCGGTGTGCCGCTTGGCGCGCCGTGGCGACGCTCGCCCGCGAGGTGCTACATGAGCTTCCAGATCGCACTGAATTTCGAAGACGGGGTGACCCGCTTCATCGAGGCCGATGGCCATGAAACCGTGGCCGATGCTGCCTATCGCCAGGGCATCAACATCCCGCTGGACTGCCGCGACGGCGCCTGCGGCACCTGCAAGTGCAAGGCCGAAGCCGGGCGTTACGACCTGGGCGACAACTTCATCGAAGACGCCCTGAACGAGGACGAAATCGCCGAAGGCTACGTGCTGACCTGCCAGATGCGCGCCGAAGCCGACTGCGTGCTACGCATCCCGGCGTCTTCGCAACTGTGCAAGACCGAGCAGGCCAGCTTCGAGGCCGCCATCAGCGATGTGCGCCAGTTGTCGGCGAGCACCATTGCCCTGTCAATCAAAGGCGAGGCGTTGAGCCGGCTGGCGTTTCTGCCGGGGCAGTACGTCAACCTCAAGGTGCCGGGCAGCGAGCAGAGTCGTGCCTACTCGTTCAGCTCGCTGCAGAAGGACGGCGAAGTCAGCTTCCTGATCCGTAACGTACCCGGCGGGCTGATGAGCAGTTTCCTCACCAACCTGGCCAAGGCCGGCGACAGCATGAGCCTGGCAGGGCCGCTGGGCAGCTTCTACCTGCGGCCGATTCAGCGGCCGCTGTTGCTGCTGGCCGGTGGTACCGGGCTGGCACCGTTCACCGCGATGCTGGAGAAGATCGCCGAGCAGGGCAGCGAACACCCGCTGCACCTGATCTACGGGGTGACCAACGACTTTGACCTGGTCGAACTCGATCGCCTGCAGGCCTTGGCGGCGCGCATCCCCAACTTCACCTTCAGTGCCTGCGTGGCCAACCCTGACAGCCAACATCCGCAGAAGGGTTACGTCACCCAGCACATCGAGCCGCGCCACCTCAACGACGGCGATGTGGATGTGTACCTGTGCGGGCCGCCGCCGATGGTCGAGGCGGTCAGCCAGTACGTGCGTGAGCAGGGGATTACGCCGGTGAACTTCTACTACGAGAAGTTCGCGGCGGCTGCGGCCTGAGCGTTCGTGGGGGCTGCCGCTCCCACACAGACAGCATCAATATGGAGCGTTTCAGATGACGTCAAGATTTCACAATAAGGTCGCCCTGGTCACCGGCGCTGCCCAGGGCATTGGCCGAGGGGTGTGCTGGCGGCTGAAGGCCGAAGGCGCACAAGTGGTGGCGGTGGACCGTTCCGAACTGGTTCACGAACTGGCCGGGGAGGGCATGCTGACCCTCACCGCCGACCTCGAGCAGCACAGCGATTGTGCCCGGGTCATGGCCGCTGCAGTCGAGGCCTTCGGGCACCTCGACATCCTGGTCAACAACGTCGGCGGGACCATTTGGGCCAAGCCCTTCGAACACTATGAAGTGGAACAGATCGAGGCCGAAGTGCGCCGCTCACTGTTTCCGACCTTGTGGTGCTGCCACGCCGCGTTGCCCTACATGCTCGAACGGGGGGCAGGGGCCATCGTCAACGTTTCGTCCATCGCCACCCGTGGCGTCAACCGCGTGCCCTACGGCGCGGCCAAAGGCGGCGTGAACGCACTGACCGCCTGCCTGGCCTTCGAAACCGCCGGCCGCGGGATCCGCGTCAATGCTACCGCCCCTGGCGGCACCGAGGCGCCGCCGCGGCGGGTGCCACGCAACAGCGCCGAGCAGAGCGAGCAGGAAAAGGCCTGGTACCAGCAGATCGTTGACCAGACCCTCGACAGCAGCCTGATGCACCGCTACGGCAGCATCGACGAGCAGGTTGGCGCAATCCTCTTCCTGGCCTCCGACGAGGCCTCCTACATCACCGGTGTGACCCTGCCGGTAGGGGGCGGCGACCTCGGCTGAGCCACACCCTAAGGCAAAGGTTTTCTTCCACAACAAAAACAATAGAGACAGCTGCCATGCGAACCCTTGACGTACACCCGATCATCGATAACGCGCGCTTCACACCCTTCCACTGGATGGTCATGGCCTGGTGCGGCCTGTTGCTGATTTTCGACGGCTATGACTTGTTCATCTACGGCGTGGTCTTGCCGGTGATCATGAAGGAGTGGGGGCTGACGCCACTGCAGGCCGGCGCCCTGGGCAGCTACGCGTTGTTCGGGATGATGTTCGGTGCCCTGGTGTTCGGCAGCCTGGCCGACCGGATCGGGCGCAAGAAGGGCATCGCCCTGTGCTTTGCCCTGTTTTCCACGGCAACCATCCTCAACGGCTTCGCCAGCAGCCCCAGCGAGTTTGGCATCTACCGCTTTATCGCCGGCCTGGGCTGCGGCGGGTTGATGCCCAACGCCGTGGCACTGATGAACGAATATGCGCCAAAACGCCTGCGCAGCACGCTGGTGGCGATCATGTTCAGTGGCTACTCGTTGGGCGGCATGCTTTCGGCAGGCGTCGGTATCTTCATGCTGCCGCGTTTCGGCTGGGAGTCGATGTTCTTCGCCGCAGCCGTACCCCTGTTGCTGTTGCCGGTGATTCTCTACTACCTGCCGGAATCCATTGGTTTTCTGGTACGCCAAGGGCGCACCGATGAAGCCCGCGCACTGCTCAAGAAGCTCGACCCCGCTTGCGACATACAGCCTGGCGACACGCTGCAGGCAACGGACCGCAAGGGCGGCGGCAACGCTGTCGTGGAGCTGTTTCGCAACGGCCTGGCCGTGCGCACCCTGGCCCTGTGGCTGGCGTTTTTCTGCTGCCTGCTGATGGTCTACGCACTCAGCTCGTGGCTGCCAAAACTGATGGCCAACGCAGGTTACAGCCTGGGTTCGAGCCTGTCGTTCCTGCTGGTGCTGAACTTTGGCGGCATGGCCGGGGCTATTCTGGGGGGCTGGTTGGGCGACCGCTACAACCTGGTGAAGGTCAAGGTCGGCTTCTTCATCGCTGCGGCACTGTCGATCAGCTTGCTGGGCGTGAACAGCCCGATGCCGGTGCTGTACCTGCTGATCTTCATTGCCGGCGCCACCACCATCGGCACGCAAATACTGCTGTACGCCGGCGCAGCGCAGATGTACGGCCTGTCGGTACGCTCCACCGGCCTTGGCTGGGCCTCGGGGATCGGCCGCAACGGCGCCATCGTCGGCCCGCTGCTGGGGGGCGCACTGATGGGCATCAACCTGCCGCTGCAACTCAATTTCATCGCGTTCGCCATCCCTGGCGCGATTGCCGCGCTGGCCATGGCCGTGCACCTGGTCAGTGGCCGGCGGCATGGCCTGGCTACGGCTGCACAGGCCTAGCAAGACCACAGGCCTTGCAAGAGGCCTGATCCACACACCTGCCCCAAGCCTTGCGAGAGGTGCCATGAAAACCCTGTTCAAGGACAGTTCGCTGTCCGCCATCGTGGCCGGTTGCCTGGCGACGATGATTTCCTACGCCGGCCCGCTGGTGATCATCTTCCACGCCGCCGAGGCCGCGCACATGCCCCACGGCCAGCTGTCGTCCTGGGTGTGGGCCGTTTCCATGGGCAGCGCTGTGCTCGGCGCATTGCTGAGCCTGCGCTATCGGGTGCCGGTGGTGATCGCCTGGTCGATCCCGGGTTCGGCCCTGTTGGTGACTGCCTTGCCGGCACTGGGGCTGGAGCAGGCCGTGGGGGCCTACCTGGTGGCGAACCTGATCCTGCTGCTGATCGGCATCAGCGGGGCCTTCGACCGCATCATCACGCGCCTGCCCGGGTCCATCGCTGCTGGCATGCAGGCGGGCATCCTGTTCAGTTTCGGCACCGAGGTGTTCCGCGCCTTGCCCGTGCAACCGCTGCTGGTACTGGCGATGTTCGTTACCTATGTGCTGATGCGCAGGGTTCAGCCGCGGTATGCGGTGGCCGCCGTGCTGTGCGTGGGGGCCGTCGTCACCGTGGCCAGCGGCGCGTTTCGCAGCGAGGCCCTGGTGCTGCAACTGGCCTCGCCACAGTGGGTTACCCCGCAGTTCAGCCTGGCGGCGGTATTTAGCCTGGCGCTGCCACTGGTGCTGGTGGCCCTGACCGGGCAGTTCATGCCAGGGATGGCGGTGCTGCGTAACGCCGGCTACGCCACACCGGCCAGCCCTTTGATCGGTGCCAGCGCCATCGGCGGCGCCTTGCTGGCACCTTTCGGTTGCCACGGCCTGAACCTGGCAGCCGTCACCGCCAGCCTGTGCACCGGCCATGAGGCCCATGAAAACCCGCGCCGGCGGTATGTCGCGGCCGTCGCCGGCAGCGTGTTGTACCTGCTGTTGGGGGTTGCCGGTGCCACGTTGATGTCGCTGTTTGCTGCCTTCCCTGCGGCATTGATCGCAGCCCTTGCCGGGCTTGCCCTGTACGGGGCGATCAGCGAAGCCCTGGCGCGCAGCCTGGCCGAGCCTACGGAGCGCGATGCCGGCCTGTTCACGTTCCTGGTCACCGCCTCGGGGGTGTCTTTCCTTGGCCTGTCGGCGGCGTTCTGGGGGCTGCTGTTCGGCCTGTTGGCGCATGCGCTGCTCAGGCTGCGTCGGCCGCAAGCGAGCGAGGTATTGCGCCGTACCCCATGAACCCCGTGTTCCCAGCGCTTTATCCATAACAACAAGATCAAGAGAGCTTCGGAATGAACCACACCCCTTGCGTTGCCATCGGCCTGACCTTGCTCAGCCAACCTGTGCTGGCCGCTGATGGCGGCTTCTTCGAGGATTCGAAAGCCAGCCTCAGCGCCCGTAATTACTACTTCAGCCGTGACTTCTCGGACATCGTCGGGGCCAATCAGCAGTCCAAGGCCGAGGAGTGGGCCCAGGGCTTCATTCTCGACTTCAAGTCGGGGTACACCCCCGGCACGGTCGGCTTTGGCGTGGATGCCCTGGGCCTGTTGGGGATCAAGCTCGACAGCAGCCCTGACCGGGTCAATACCGGCCTGCTGCCGGTGCATGGCGATGGCCGCGCCGCAGACGACTACAGCCGCCTGGCACCGACGTTCAAGGCCAGGGTGTCGAAGACCGAGCTGCGTGTTGGCGAGCTGCAACCCAACTTGCCGGTGCTGACCTTCAGCGATATCCGCCTGTTACCTCCGACTTACCAGGGTGTGAGCCTGAGCACGTCCGAGCTGCAAGGCCTGACCTTGCAGGGCGGGCATTTGCGGTCCACGCACCTGCGCAACGAAGGCGGCGACGGCAAGATGAACGCCATGCTCGGCCATGTGCCGATGCGCCAGGCACAAAGCGATGCGTTCAACTATGTCGGGGGCGACTACGCGTTCAATGCGAACCAGAGCAGTGTCAGCCTGTGGTACGGGCAGCTGGAAGACATCTACGAACAAGGTTTTGTCGGCTTCAAGCACAGCAAACCCGTGGGGGACTGGGTGCTGAGTGCCAACCTGGGGTACTTTACCGCCCGCGAAGACGGTGACGCGCTGCTCGGCACTATCGACAACCAAGCCTTCTTCTCGCTGTTCACCGCCCGGCAGGGTGGGCACAGCGTGCATGTGGGGTACCAGGGCATCTATGGCGACAGCCCGTTCCCCCGGGTATTCGCCAACATTTCACCGTTGGGTAACGAGGTTCCCACCTACGAGTTCGCGTATACCGACGAGCGCTCCTATCAGCTGCGCTACGACTACAATTTCGCCGCCATGGGCGTACCCGGGTTGACGGCAGGGGTGCGTTATATCACCGGCAACAATGTCGATACCGGGCTGGGCTACGAGGGCCGTGACCGCGAGCGGGACCTGGATATCGGCTACGCGGTGCAGAGCGGGCTGCTGAAAGGGTTGGGGATTCGGTTGCGCAATGCCATGGCACGGTCCAACTACCGCAGTGATATCGATGAGAACCGCCTGATCCTGGTGTACACCTGGCAGTTGCTGTGAAAACCCATCGCCCGGCCTTGCCACCTTTTGTCACTGAACCGCATTTGCACCGCAGGGCAGGAGGGGGGTAGTTTTCCTGGGTCATCCACACAGGAACTCCCCCTTGGACTCATTGACCCAAGCCGTACTCGGCGCCGCCCTGCAGGGCACTGTGCTCGGCCGCATCCAGGGCCGCCGTTCGCTGCTGTATGGCGCCGCGCTGGGCACCCTGCCTGACCTGGACGTGATCATCCGCTACGCCGACCCGGTCTCGCAGATGACCTACCACCGGGGTTTCTCCCACTCCCTGTTCGTCCTCACCGGGCTGGCCCTGTTGCTGGCCTGGTGCGTCAACAGGTGCTGGCCGGGCAAAGGCTACACCTTGCCGCGGCTGTTCCTGGCGTTCTGGCTGGTGCTGGTCACCCACCCGGTGCTCGATGCCTTTACCGTGTATGGCACGCAACTGTTCTGGCCGCTGTCGGTTACCCCGCAAAGCTGGGCGGCGGTGTTCATCATCGACCCGGTCTATACCGTGCCGCTGCTGGCCGCAGTGGTCTACACCCTTGCCAAGGGGGTGACGGGCAAAGCCGTGAGGCTGATGACCCTGGCACTGGTCTTCAGTACCGCCTACCTGGGCTTTGGCCTGGCCGGGCGCATGCAGGCGGAGCAGCGTTTTCAGGCAGCCCTGGACCACCAAGGCATCACGGCCAGTGACGTACGCGCCGTGCCTATCGCCTTCAACAGCCTGATCTGGCGCGTGCTGGCCAAGACCCCGGACGGCGCCTACTACGAAGGTGTCAGCAGTTGGCTCGATCAACATCCGCCGGAAATGCAGCGCCTGCCCCGCAACCTTGAACTGGGTGCGGCGCTTGCCGCTGCGCCACTGCATCAACGCCTGCGCTGGTTCACCGATGACTGGCTGCGTTACGACGAGGTCGACGGCGCGCTGGTGGTGACCGACCTGCGCATGGGGATCCCAGGCAACTACACCTTCCGTTTCAACATGGCCCACCGCGACAGCCAGGGGCACTGGATTGCCGATACCCCCACGGCATGGCAGGGGGCAGGGGTAGCGTCGATGTTCAACAGCCATGACCTGGCCTTGATCTGGCGGCGCATCGTCGACCAGCAACCGCCCCTGCCGCTGGCTGCCTGGACCTCCCGCTACCTGGCGCCGACGGCGGCACAGCGCGGGCACTAGGGGATGCGCTCGGCAGGGCTGGACCTGGTCAAGTGGGTGGCGATCGTGACCATGGTCGCCGACCACCTGCGCTTTATATGGCCGCGTGCCGAAGGTTTGTTCATCCTTGGCAGGTTGGCCTTCCCGCTGTTTTGCCTGGCTATCGCCGTCAATGTCGGGCGCCAGCACGGAGGGGCGCCGTCAACCGGCGTCAACCTGCGCTACCTGGGCGCGATGCTGGTGTTTTCAGTAGTGTCCGAATGGCCCTACCGTTGGCTAGACAGCGGTTCGCAGACGTTCAGTGTGATGCCGACGCTGGCCCTTGGGCTCCTGGTAGCCGTGGGCGTGCAGCAGCATCAGGTGGTAGCACGGGTACTTGGTCTGGTAGCCCTGGTGGCTGCGGCCCTGTTCAGTGAACGCCTGATGTACGGCCTGGCCGGCGTGCTGTTGCCGCCCGCCTGGCTCATAGCTCGCCGCCTGGGCGCGCTGACGTGGCTGCTGCCGTGCCTGCTGGCAATGGCGGGCAACCTGACCAACGGCTGGTTGCGCGAACATCCGCTCGCGCCGTTCACCCTGCTGACCTTGGCCGCCGCTGCCCTGGCGGTGCCGTTCGGCTGTTTGCTATTACGTCGTGATGAGTGGCGCGTGCCAGCGGTGGGGCGCTGGGGGTACCTGTTCTACCCGGTGCATTTGCTGGTGATCAACGCGCTTATTTGAAGGGGGTACAGGGGCATTTTGCCGGTGAATTCGGGTACAGGATTCAGCTATTTTCGACACTGGTAAAATTGTTAGTAGCTTCTCGCCGACAAAGCGCTCAATATGTGGCTTGCAGGGGCTTGTTGTTTGACATGGCCCTCGTTGTAAATTTCACGGAAAACGCATCAAAACAGCCATCGAGGGCTCAGAGCATGTCCAACAGACAAACCGGTACAGTTAAATGGTTCAACGATGAAAAAGGCTTCGGCTTCATCACCCCACAGGGCGGTGGCGACGATCTCTTCGTTCATTTCAAAGCCATTGAATCGGACGGCTTCAAGTCGCTGAAAGAAGGCCAGACTGTCAGCTTCGTTGCCGAAAAAGGGCAAAAAGGCATGCAGGCCGCTCAAGTGCGTCCTGAGTAAGACACGTACCAGCCGGCTCAACGTTCGAACAGGCACCCGCAACCTTGCGGGTTGACCGGGGTACTTGATCGAACGATGTGAAGCCTGGCAACTGGGTAACGTGTAAAAAAAGCTCCGTATCGAAAGATACGGGGCTTTTTTCGTTTTGGCTGGACAGCAGCCGAGGTCGCCCGATCAACAGGGATTACCTAGTAATAGTGCTAGTAGCCGTCTGCCTGCCGATGGGCGATTATTTACAGTGATCCGTGAATAGTTTGTTCCAGGCTACTGATAACAGTGACCATTCAGATACAACAGGAGGTGCTGCTCATGCCCAGAAAAGCGCAGTCGCTGACCGCAATGTCGTTGGCACAGGTTGATCCCCAGTTTGTAGCACCGGGGGTTGGCGAGGTTGTGTTTCTGATGGGGGACGGTGGCCAAGGTGCCCCGATCATCCGCGAGGGTCAGCACGTCAGTTATGAAATCGAGCAGCGGGAAGATGGGCTGTTCTATGCGGTGAACATCGTCATCGAAGACGAGCCACCCTTGAACTAGATTAACTGCTCGATGGCTGGCCAAGGGGCTTCATAGCCCCTTGCCGATCTGCCTTCAACTGCGCGCCAGTCGCCCGCTGACAAAGTGCGCCACATCATTGAAACCTGGGGTAGATGCATGCCCCGGCGTCACCAGCGAATCGATGAACGCTTCATCCTCTGCCGTGATCTTCACTTCCAGTGCCCCGGCATAGGTGTCCCATTGCGCTTCGGTGCGGGGCCCGACAATCGCCGAACTGACCTGTTGGTTGTTGAGCACCCAGGCAATCGCAAATTCCACGATACCCACGCCCTTGGCCTCGACGTATGCCTGGATCTGGCGAGCGATGGCCAGTGACTCCTGGCGCCACTCCACTTCCATGATGCGCTTGTCCTGGCGCCCGGCACGGCTGCCGGCATCCGGTACCGAGCCAGGTGCGTACTTGCCGCTGAGCACGCCGCGGGCCAAGGGGCTGAACGGCACCACGCCCAGGCCATGGTAGGCCGCTGCGGTCAGTTGCTCGGGCTCTGCCTGGCGGTTGACGATGTTGTACAGCGGCTGGCTCACTACCGGCTTGGCCACGCCCAGGCGCTCGGCCAGGTTGCAGATATCGGCAATACGCCAGCCGCGGAAGTTGGACACGCCCCAGTAGCGGATCTTGCCCTGGCGCAGCAGGTCGCCGATGGCCTGCACGGTCTCCTCCAGCGGCACCTTGTGGTCCTCGCGGTGCAGGTAGTAGATGTCCAGGTAGTCCAGGTCCATGCGCGTCAACGTGGCATCGATGGCATTGAACACATGTTTACGCGACAACCCGCTGCGGTTGGGCAGGCCGTCGGCGGGGCCAAAACCAACCTTGGAGGCGACGATCCAGTCCTGGCGATGACGTGCCACGGCTTCGCCGACGATTTCTTCCGAGCGCCCGGCGTTGTAGACATCGGCGGTGTCGATGAAGTTGATGCCCTGATCCCAGGCTTTTTCGATGATCCGCAGGGCGTCTTCGGTGCTGGTCTGCTCGCCGAACATCATGCTGCCCAAGGTAAGGGCGGAAACCTGCAGGCCACTTTGGCCGAGGGGACGGTAGATCATGCGGGTAAGTCCTTTGCAGTGGGCTGATGTGCCTGTTTTACACAGAACCAAGCGGCATTGAAAGCCTGCAGCAAGGGCTGACACACCTGTGCCACGGCCGCATCAGCTGTGCCATGGCTGCTGCAGCCACAGCCTGCAGACAAGCGCAGGCCGTTTGCGCTCGAACCGCTCTGGCATGGCTGTTTCGACGGGGCTGGGCGACGCTGGCACAACCGTTGCTCTGTCTGTTGCAGGCGCCTGCCATGGCGTCGCCATAACAAGAACGGAGAAGCCACCATGAACCGAACAGGCCCGCACCGCCGGCCCTTCCCGCACGCCCTGGGCTGCCTGGCCCTTGCCTTGGCCTGCTGCGCACCTGCCTATGCCGCCGACGTCGATGGCAAACGCATCATCGCCGCCGACCAGGAACCCGGCAACTGGATGAGCCACGGCCGCACCTACGATGAGCAACGCTTCAGCCCCCTCAAAGCCATCAACCAGGACAACGTCAATCAGCTAGGCCTGGCCTGGAGCTACAAACTCGACCTGGACCGTGGGGTGGAGGCCACGCCCATTGTGGTCGATGGGGTGATGTACACCACGGGGCCGTTTTCGGTGGTGTACGCGCTGGATGCCCGCAACGGCAAGCTGCTCTGGAAATACGACCCGCAGTCGGATCGCAACCGTGCCGGTGAGGCCTGCTGCGATGCGGTAAACCGAGGCGTGGCGGTGTGGCAGGGCAAGGTCTACGTCGGCGTACTGGACGGGCGCCTGGAGGCGATCGATGCCAAGACCGGCAAGCGGGTCTGGTCGGTGGACACCCGCGGCGACCATAAACGCAGCTACACCATCACCGGTGCGCCGCGGGTGGTCAACGGCAAGGTCATCATCGGCAATGGTGGGGCGGAGTATGGCGTGCGCGGCTATGTAACGGCCTATGACGCCGAAACCGGCAAGCAGGCCTGGCGCTTCTTCACCGTGCCAGGTGACCCCAAGCTGCCCCCGGAAGACAAGGCCATGGAAATCGCCAGCAAGACCTGGCACGGCGATGCATTCGTCGAGTGGGGCGGTGGCGGCACGGCCTGGGACTCGTTCGCCTACGACCCGGAATTGAACCTGCTGTACATCGGCGTCGGCAATGGCTCGATGTGGGACCCGAAATGGCGCAGCCAGGCCAAAGGCGACAACCTGTTCCTGTCGTCGATCGTCGCGGTCAATGCCGACACGGGCGAATACGCCTGGCACTACCAGACCACCCCGGGCGATGCCTGGGACTTCACCGCCACCCAGCACATGATCCTTGCCGAGCTGCCGATCGACGGCAAGCAACGCAAGGTGCTGATGCAGGCACCCAAGAATGGCTTTTTCTATGTGCTCGACCGCGCCACTGGCGAGCTGCTGTCGGCCAAGAACATCGTGCCGGTGAACTGGGCCAAGGGTATCGACATGAAGACCGGGCGGCCCATCCTCGACGACGAGGCGGCGGCCTACTGGAAGGACGGCAAGCGCAAGCTGGTGACCCCGGCATTCTGGGGCGCTCATGATTGGCACCCGATGTCGTACAACCCGAACACGGGGCTGGTGTACATCCCGGCGCATATCATGTCGGCCTACTACGAGCACATTCCCGACGCACCCAAGCGCAACCCGTTCAAAAGCGTATACCAGCTCGGTCTACGCACCGGCATGATGCCCGAGGGTGCCGAAGGCCTGCTGGAGATGGCCAAGACCTGGTCCGGCAAGCTGATCGCCTGGGACCCGGTTAAACAGGCGCCGGCCTGGGAAGTGCCCTACATCACCATCTTCAACGGCGGCACCTTGAGCACCGCCGGCAACCTGGTGTTCGAAGGCAGCGCCGATGGCCGGGTGATCGCCTACGCCGCCGACACCGGCAAGAAACTCTGGGAGTCACCGGCCGCCAGTGGCGTGATGGCGGCACCGATCAGCTATTCGGTCGATGGCGAGCAGTACGTCACCTTCATGGCCGGTTGGGGCGGGGCATTCTCGACGTTTGCCGGGGCACTGTCGCTACGTGCCGGGGTACAGCCTTTCTCCCAGGTGCTGACCTACAAGCTTGGCGGTAATGCCACGTTGCGTGAGCCGGCACCGCCCGCCAACGCGCCCGAACCGCCACCCCTGACCGCTGATGCCAACGCAGTGGCCGCCGGTGCTGCCCTGTACGACGGCAACTGTTCGCAGTGCCATGGCATTCATGCCGTCAGCGGCGGTGTACTGCCTGACCTGCGCAAGCTCAGCGCGGAAAAACACCAGATGTTCCTCGGCATCCTCTATGGCGGCCGCGTGCCCGATGGCATGCCGTCGTTTGCCGACAACCTCAAGCCCGAGCAGGTGGAACAGGTGCACCAGTACCTCATCAAGCGTGCCCATGACCTCAAGCGCGAGGGCAGTACCTGGCAGCAGTTCAGCGCCAAGCCGGCTGCCCAGTCGCCACTGGCCGACAACCACCCACAGGAGTGAATGACCATGACTGCAACGATCTACCAGAACTACATCGACAATGCCTTCCTGCCCAGCGAGCAACTGATCGAGGTGTACAACCCGGCCAACGCACAGCTGCTGGGGCGTGTCCCGGAGTCGCCGGTGGAGCACGTGGAGCGGGCCATTGCCGCAGCGCGTCAAGCGCAAAAAGGCTGGGCGGCCAAGCCTGCAATCGAGCGCGCCGGGTATCTGCGCCAGATCGCGACAAAGGTACGCGCCAATGCCGAACGCCTGGCGCGCATCATCACCCTGGAAGGCGGCAAGGTGCCGGGGCTGGCGCAGGTCGAGGTCAACTTCACGGCCGATTACCTCGACTACATGGCTGAATGGGCGCGACGCCTGGAAGGCGAGGTGCTGACCAGCGACCGCGCCAATGAGCACATCTTCCTGATGCGCAAACCCTTGGGTGTGGTGGCTGGGATCTTGCCGTGGAACTTCCCGTTCTTTTTGATCGCCCGCAAGATGGCCCCGGCGTTGTTGGCGGGGAACACTATCGTGATCAAACCCAGTGAGGAAACGCCGATCAATTGCTATGAGTTCGCAAAGTTGGTGGCCGAGACCGACCTGCCGGCGGGTGTGTTCAACGTAGTCGGCGGCAAGGGGGCGAGCGTCGGCCATGGGCTGTCCAGCCATGCCGGCATCGACCTTGTGAGCTTTACCGGTAGCGTCGCCACCGGCGCACGGATAATGGCTGCTGCGGCGCCGAACATCACCAAGCTCAACCTTGAGCTGGGCGGCAAGGCCCCGGCGATCGTGCTGGCGGACGCCGACCTGGACCTGGCGGTGAACGCCATCGTCGCTTCGCGGGTCATCAATACTGGCCAAGTGTGCAACTGCGCCGAGCGGGTGTACGTGGAACGCAAGGTGGCCGACGCCTTCGTCGACAAGGTGGGCCAGGCCATGGCGGCCACCCGTTATGGCGACCCGTCGAGCCGTGCCGACCTGGACATGGGGCCGCTGATCAACCAGGCCGGGCTCGACAAGGTGGCGCAGATGGTGCGTACGGCGGTCGGGCAGGGCGCCCAACTGGTGACCGGCGGGCAGGTGGCCGACCTGGGTGCCGGGTTCCATTACCAGCCGACTGTGCTTGCGGGCTGTGCGTCGGACATGGAGATCATGCGCAAAGAGATCTTCGGGCCGGTGCTGCCCATCCAGGTGGTCGATGACCTGGACGAGGCGATTGCCTTGGCCAACGACAGCGAATACGGGCTGACGTCTTCGCTCTACACCCGCGACCTGAATGCTGCGCTGAAGGCCTGCCGCGAGATCGACTTTGGCGAGACCTACATCAACCGCGAGAATTTCGAGGCCATGCAGGGCTTCCACGCCGGGGCGCGCAAGTCCGGGGTCGGCGGGGCGGATGGCAAGCATGGTTTGTATGAGTACATGCGTACGCAGGTGGTGTACATCCAAGGGTAGAGGGTGGCTTTGCTGGCCTCTTCGCGGGGCAAGCCCGCTCCCACTGAATGTTGGGCAAGTAGGGCGGCTAGGTGCTTGTCTCGGGTTTGGAGGTGGGGCGAAGATCGAGCGCCGCCCGCGCGGCGCATCGCGAGCTAAGCTCGCTCCTACATTTGTTTCGGGCCAGTTATTCCTGAGGTATTGCCGCGCGGCCCCTTGGCGCCTGTCTCAATATCGCGTCGGACAAACAAGGCAGTCGCGCGCAACTGGTACAGGCCTCACTGGCCCGAAATAAATGTAGGAGCGAGCTTAGCTCGCGATGCGCCGCGCGGGCGGCGCTCGATCTTCGCCCCCCTGAAAAACCCAAGCCAGGCACCGTGCACGGCCATTCGCGGAACAGGTGTTATACCTGTGTGCGTGCTTTCCTGCTCAGCAGCAGATTGATCAATGGCGTACGGGGCAGTACCTGCACGATGCTTGTAGGGTAATTCTGATTTTCGCAGACCCAGGCTTTTGCATGTTTTTCCAGTGTTAGCTTCCAGCGTTCTATGGCAGGGGGCTACTCATGACGCGCATATCGATACATGGAAAAGGGCAGGCGCTGGATGGCGATATCACCACCACAGGCGCGGTCTGCATTGCCAGCAGTACGAACTTCCGGGGGGACAACCGACGTGCGCTGCGCCTGGGCGATGCCACGACCGAGTGCCCGAACTGCAAGAAGGCCGGGGTCATTGTAGAAGGGGTGAATTCTTTCGTCATCGGAGGTAAACCGGCTGTTGTCGATGGGGCGCTGGTCAAGTGTGATTGCCCAAACGGCAGCAACCGGGTCATCGCGCAGTCAGCCATGCACAGAGCAGGCAGCCATTCTGCTCAGGCTACATCGCCTGCCTCTGCCGCCCGTCACTCGGCTTCTACATCAGGGCAAAGCCCTGCACAGGCGTACCCCGCATTTCCCGTCGGCTCATCGTCTGCACTTGAGCCTGGCTTCCACATTGTGCAACGCAGCATGTCGTTCGAGCAGGTGCTGGAGCGCCTTGGCGCGACGCATAGCCCTTTGCCAGTGGCGTTATTGCAGCGCTTGAATCCTACCTTCCCTGAGGGCTTCAAGGCGGGCGAGATATTTGTGCTGGGCAGCCCAAGCAGTGGGCACGCATGCAGTGCGCTGGAAAATGAACTGATCATGGTGGCCGAAAAGACCAGGGAGTCCCTGTCGATTCTCTCGCGTGAAGAAGCCAACTTCATGATGCAGCACATCGGCGAGATTGCCGGGGTGCTCAATGGAGCCAGCCAGTCGATGGGGGTGGGCAAGGACATGCTTGAGCGTGGACTGGGGCAGGTCAAGGACACGCTGAAGGGCATTGAGACTTTGCACCAACAGCAGTTTGTTTTGCATGGCCACTTGAACAGTGCGGAGTTCTTCGCCAAGCGCAGGGGGCTTTATGAACAACTGGGCGCCCAGTTGCGCGTAGGTTTTTCTGAACAAGACATTGAACCTCGGCAGTTACGACACACTCCGCCGCGATCTGGGCATTTCCACCAAAAGCCTGGTGCATCATTGGACCAAGGCAGGCGTACCGGGGCAGATACCCGGATATGCGACCCACCTGGATGAGGTGGCCAAGATGTCGAATTACTTAAAATATGGTGGGTTTGCGGCGATTGGACTTGGTGCGGGTTCTTCTTATTTGAAAGTTCAGGCGGTGTGTCGGGCGGGAGAAACTGAGGCTTGTAAGAGAGTTAGATTCACCGAGACGGGGAGCTTTTCAGGTGGGTTAACTGGCGGAATAGTTGGCGCAAAGATCGCGGGTGAGGCTGCTCGGCTAGTCTGCTCGTTTGGGGTGTATGGTAAAGTTGCTTGCGGAATCGTTCTCGTTGGTAGTGGGTCCTTTGCTTTTAGTAAGGGTGGCGAAAAGCTTGGGGAGACATCTGGAGAGGCAATCTTCGAGAGACTTTATGACTGATTTAACTACATGGCCTGCAAGCCTGCATATTGCGTTTCTTCTCGCACCATTTCTTATAGGATTGATTGGTCTGGGTATTCATTACCATATTGCCGGCTCACGTCACTTTGAGGTGCTTTGCTCGGCGTTTCAGAACAGCCCTGGTCTTATTGAGGATTTAAGGTACTGGAGCACTATATCGATTCGAACCAGGGCCATGATAGTGGCTGGTGTAACGCTAGCGGCGGTTTGCCCGTCACTGGTGGTACGTCGAGGTTGGTTGAATGCCGAAGATTGCAAAAATTGCCCAGCCTACCTCAAACGTCGGCTGCAGATTTCATTCTGGTGTACTGCAATAGCGGGCTTTTGGATTATGGCTGGGTGGGTACTTATCGAATTCGATAAGCTATAAGAGAAAACCCTCACGGTGGTAGGTCGCCTACGGGATAGCAGTCGCCTTAAAAGCGGCGCTTTACCTATGTACACGCACATCGATACTGGGGAGTAAAAGGTACTTCATGATTGACTTATCAGATCTACCAATTGGCGTAAAAATCGCGCTAGGATTAGTGTCATTTACCCTGAGTGTCGTGGGTGTTGGTATAGGTCTACGCATCACCTGCTTTGAGTGGATGCGAAGCACTGCTCGGTTTAACTGCGATTGTTGACAGACGCTAGGGTCATCACGCCGAGTGATGCGGGGGAGAGATTGGGGAGCGCTATGATTGATTTTTCAAATGTGCCCATGAGCTTGAAAATGGCTTTTGTACTCGCGCCTTTCATTATTGGGCTCACCGGGGTAGGCATAAGTTATCATATAGCCGCTACTCGGCATTTCGATGTGCTTTGCACGGCATTTAGAAATAGCCAGGGGTTAGTGGATGATTTGAAATATTGGAGTACTATTTCGCTTGGGAAAGAACGAGGATAGTGCATGGCGTGACATTGGCATCGGTATGGCCGAGTTTGGGGGTTCGCCAAGGCTGGTTAGAGGCTGATGATTGTAAAAACTGTCCGCTCTATCTCAAACGTCGACTGCAGGTCTCGTTCTGGTGTCTATTAATCGGTTGTGCATGGCTTTTTGTGGTTTGGGCCCTAATTGAGTCGGGCAGATTGTAAGTCCGAAAGGGCCTCCCGTCAGCGGGTCGTTTTGCCGATTACTTCATGAATTCTGGCTGCTCATTTGGAGGGCAGCCAAAGCCATGGCTGTACGACATTTCTGAACTTGACTCACCCCATGCCCTCGCGCATGGCCACCAGGGAAGGGGCCGGTTCAGTCAGCCCAACTGGTTGGGCTGGACGATGCCGTATCGCTTCATCTTGCGATACAGCGTCGACCGCGAAACCCCCGCGGCCTCTGCCGCTGCGCTCATGTTCCAGCGCTCTCGCTTCAACACCTCCAGCAAATGCCGCGCCTCGGCAGCCTCGACCTGCTGCTCCAGCACCTTTGGCCGCGCAGGCGCTGCAGGGTCGGCCACTACCTCCGGCAGGTCAGCCACTTCGATCAGCCCACCTTCGGCCAGCGCGACGGCCTGACGCAACGCATTGAGCAACTGCCGCACGTTCCCCGGCCAGGCGTGCCCGAGCAAGCAGCGCCACGCTTCATCGCTCAGGTGCATGCCAGCGCCCCCCGGCAGCCCTGCCAACAACCCTTCGATCAATGCGCGCCGGTCACTGCGTTCACGCAGTGCCGGCAACGTCATGCGCATCCCGCACAACCGGTAGTAGAGGTCTTCGCGAAAGCGCCTGTCGCCAATCATTGCCTGCAGGTCCTGGTGCGTTGCCGAAATCACCTGGAGGTCCAGTGCTACCGGCGCTTCGGCACCCAGCGGCACCAGCTCGCGCTCGGCAAGCACCCGCAGCAGGCGCGTTTGCAGGTGCGCCGGCATGTCGCCGATCTCGTCGAGGAACAGCGTGCCGCCATTGGCCTGCTCCAGCTTGCCTTTCATGCCCTTGCGGTTGGCCCCGGTGAAGCTGCCGGCGCGGTAGCCGAACAGTTCGCTTTCGATCAGAGATTCGGGTATCGCCGCACAGTTGAGCGCCACGAACGGTTTGGCATGGCGCTGGCTAGCCTGGTGCAAGGCACGGGCGAATGCCTCTTTGCCGGTGCCGGTTTCGCCGTTCAGAAGAATCGCGATGTCTCGGTCCAGCACCTTGCGCAGGCGTTTCACGCCTTGTTGCAGCTGTGTGTCCTGGCCTGCCAGTTGCTCGAGCGTGGGGTGTGCAGTGCGGGTGGGCGCGGGCCGCGCAGAAGGCGCTTGGCGGTAACCGGCCGGTACGCGCAGGCCCACATCCAGCAGGTGCGCTTGTTCATGACCGCGCAGTTGAGTGCCACGGGCACCGCCGCGCGTCAGGTCCAGCAACTGGTCGATGGTGGCGGGCAGCAGTTGCTCGATGGCCACGCCCAACAGCTTGCCGGTATGCGCCAGGAACGCTGCCCGATTGGCGCCGATTACCCGGCCGCTTTCGTCCAGTGCCAGCAGTTGCTCGGCGGCCAGGTCGCAGAAGTCGTCGCGTGGTTTGATGGCCAAGGTCAGGCGGTCGCGGTAACGCTGGCGGAAATGGCTGTTCTCGATCAACCGGGCGTACAGGGTCACCAGTTGCAAGGTCAGGTGCTGGGCTTGCTTGGGGCCGTCGTTGTACAGGCAGGTCGCGTTTAGGCAGCCGAGCAGTTGGTTGTGGGCATCGAAGATCGGTGACACCGAGCAACTGAGCCGCGCATTGGCCGCAAGGAAGTGCTCCTGACGGTGGATGGTCAGTGCCTGCTGAGAGGCCAAGGCAGTGCCGATGCCGTTGGTGCCGGCAATCGACTCGTCCCAGCGCGCGCCGACGATCAGCCCGGAGCGGGTGTAGCGCTGTGGGTCGGCGGGCAGGCGGGCGGCCAGCGTGATGCCGTCGGCGTCGCTGAGCAGCACGGCGAAACCAGCGTCCACCACGCGCTTGGCCAGGCCACTGACGCCCTGGCTGGCGATGGCCAGGTAGGCCTCGTGCTGGGCTTGGTGCTGGCGGATTTCAGCGGCGCTGAGGATGTTGTCGACGTGGCGCAGGGCGGGGTCCAGGTGGTGCTGATTGATGCTGCGGTACCAGGATTCAGCGATCACCGGTTCTGGCGTCAGGCCACGTTCGGCAAAGTGGCAGTCGACGAAGGCGGCCAGTTCACTGGCGCGGGGTGTGGCCATGGGCGCTCTACCAAGTTCTTGTTATTTGAGTTGGGGAAACCATAGCTGATTTTGGGTCTGGGAGTTGCTTGTCTTTAGCTTTGCAGGGGGGCGGATATCGAGCGCCGCCCGCGCGGCGCTCGATATCCGCCCCCCCGAAGAACCCAAGCAAAAAAGCAGGCGCGTTTCAGCCGATCAGCTTGCGTGCCTCATCCAGACCCAACGGCCGCTTCATCCGCTGCGACAGCTGCGCCATGGCATCCGAATACCCCTTGGCCACCACCGCTTCAACCTGCTCCCCGACACACTGCAAGGCAATGAAGTCACCTTTCTCCGGCTCGCCGACAAACTCGATTCGGTCCCAGTCCCGAGCATGCCCCAGCACTTCATAGGTGCGCCCATGCTGATAGGTCCAGAAAAACGGCACATCCGCGTAACGACGCTGCTCGCCCAGCATGTTGGCCGCGGCGATTACGCCATGCTGCTGGGCCAGGCGCCAGTGTTCGATGCGCACCGGGCGGCCAGCGAGGGGGAAGGTGGCGATGTCGCCGGCGGCCCATAGGCGGTCGGCGGCATGCAGTTCGGCGTCGACCCGTAACGAACGATCCTCGGCCAGTTCCACGCCCTGCACGAACGCAGTGGCCGGTGCGACGCCGGTACCCAGCAACACCAACGACGTCGTCAGCTTCTCGCCATTGGCCAGCAGCACGGCGTCGACCCGTTCTTCACCGAGGAAGCGCTCGACCTCGGTCGGACCATGGAATACCACGCCCTTGCGCTCATGCAGCGCGCGTATGCTGCGCCCGATACGCTCACCTAACTGTTTGCTCAAGGGCACCGCGTGGCGGCTGACCACATGCACCTGCGCGCCATACTTGCGCAAGGCCGAGGCCGCCTCCAGGCCAATGAACCCGTCGCCGACGATCACCACAGGCTGCCCCGGCTCGGCGGCATCCAGCAGGCGTGCTGCATCCTCGCGTGAGCGCAGGGTCATGACCCCTGCCAGGTCGACACCGGGCAGGTCGGGGCGTTGCGGTTTGCCGCCAGTGGCCAGCAAGGCGGCGTCATAGTCGATGCGGTGGCCATCGCTGAGGGTGATCTGGCGCTTTTTCACGTCCAGTGTGCGCACCTTGCCCAAGCACCGTTCCAGCGGGCCCGCGCGCAGCTGGCCAGCCTCCAGCAGCGCCGGGACCTCATCGGGCGGCATCTCCCCGGCGATGACGAATTTGCTCAGCGCAGTGCGGTCGTAGGCGGGCTGGCGTTCATGGTCAAGCCAGACCAGACGCCCACCGAAGCCATGGGCCAGCAGCGTGGCCACCGCCGCCGAGCCTGCGGCACCGGCACCGATGACGACGAAGCAGCGCGCGTCACTGTGGCGTGGTGGCTCGGCCTTTGGCAGCGGCTGGTCATCGACCCAGACTTCACCGTCCTTGACCCACGCCCGATAGCGGCGCAGGTCGGCCAGTGCCGGCGGTTCGCACACCGCGCCTTCGTCCACGGCAAACGCCGCCTTGTGCCACGGGCAGACCAGCAAGCCTGCGCAGATCACGCCTTCTTCCAGCGGGGCGCCGGCATGGGGGCAGTTGGCCTGGTAGGCATGCACCAGGTCGCCCTGGCGGATGAGGATGAGTTCTTCGTTGCCGGCCTGCACACGCAGAGGGCGGTGGGGGTCGAGCTGATCGAGGCGGGCCACGGTGTGCTGGGTCATGAGGCTTCTCCAAAGGGGGCCTTTGGAACCATTTGACGCCTGTGCCGTTGAGATGCTGACCCGAGCCGACGATCGGGGCATTATTCTGAAGCACCGTGTGGGGGCGGGTTTGCCGGCTCCCACACGGGCTGTGGCGCATTGCAGGTGCCTTAGGTGGACTTTACCGTGGCCAGCGCGCCAGCGCGGGTTACCCGCAAGGCCACCAGGCTACCCACCACGATCAATGCCGCCAACGAATACAGCGCGGCATCGGTGGACCCGGTCTGGTCCTTGATGAAACCGACCAGGTACGGGCTGAGGAAGCCCGCCATCTGCCCTACCGAGTTGATCACCGCCAGCCCGGCCACGGCCGCACCGGCGCTGAGCAGCGCGGTAGGCATTGGCCAGAACATTGGCAGGCCGGTGAGCGCGCCCATGGTGGCGATCGACAGGCCGAGGATGGCAATCGGCGGGTTGCCGGCGAAGTTCACGGCGATCAGCAAGCCGATGGCGCCCATCAGCATTGGCACTACAAGGTGCCAGCGGCGCTCGTTGCGCAGGTCGGCCGAGCGCCCGCAGACAATCATGAACACCCCGGCCAGCAAGTACGGAATGGCGCTCAGCCAGCCAATCAGCAAGGGGTTGTCGAAACCCATGCTCTTGATGATCGACGGCAGCCAGAAGTTGATCGCGTACACACCGCTCTGGATACAGAAGTAAACGAAACCGAACGTCCAGATCAGCGGGTTGGTCAGCACTGCGAGCACGCTGTCACCGCTGGTGGCGGGTTTGCTGGCGGCGTCGGCCTTGAGGTCGGCCTCGATCAGCTGGCGCTCGGCCGGGCTCAGCCACGTGGCTTTCTGGTAGCCGTCGCTGAGCAGGCGGATGGCCAGGAAACCCAGGATGACGGTGGGCACGCCCTGGATCAGAAACATCCATTGCCAGCCGGCAAGGCCATGTTGGCCAGCGGCGAAGTGTTCGAGGATCCAGCCGGAGAACGGCCCGCCCAGCAGCCCCGACACCGGGATCGCCGACATGAACAGGGCCATGATGCGGCCACGGCGGTCGGCCGGGAACCAGCGCGAGAGGTACAGCACCACGCCTGGGAAGAAGCCGGCTTCGGCGGCGCCAGTCAGCAGGCGCAACGTGTAGAACTCGGTGGGTGTGGTGACGAACAGCAGGCAGGTCGAGAGGCTGCCCCAGGCGATCATCATCAACGCGATCCAGCGCCGTGGGCCGAAGCGGTTGAGTGCCAGGTTGCTCGGCAGGCCGCAGAGCACGTAGCCGATGAAAAAGATACCGGCGCCGAGGCCGTAAACGGTTTCGCTGAAGTTGAGGGCGTCGAGCATTTGCAGCTTGGCGAAGCCGACGTTGACGCGGTCCAGGTAGTTGAACAGGTAGCAGATGAAAATGAACGGAATCAGCCGCAGGGTGATGCGCCGGTACAGCGCGTTGCGGGTGGTGTCCGTGCCTTGGTCAGGGGCGGGGCTGTGTGCCATGATCGGGTTCTCTGTTGTTATGGTTGTCACCGCGTCGCCTGTTCCGGCGCTCGCCCTGACGAGTCTGGCGGGCCTGCGGCATGCCTGTCTTTGTGCTTTTGCACAGCGCTTGGCCAGGGCTGCTGTGCCCGCGACCAAAGCCTACCACCCCAAGGACCGTTGAATGTTCGAACTCGACCATGACCTGGCGCAGGATATCGTTGATCGGGCGATGGCCATCCTGCCCTGCAACGTCAATGTCATGGACAGCCAGGGGCTGATCCTTGGCAGTGGCGAGCCGGAGCGTATCAACACCCGCCACGAAGGCGCGCAACTGGTGCTGGCCAACGGCCGCATCGTCGAGCTGGATGTGGACGCGGCAAAGTGCCTCAAGGGTGTGCAGCCAGGGGTAAACCTGCCGCTGATGCTCGATGGGCGGCTGATGGGGGTGCTGGGCCTGACCGGCGACCCACAACAGTTGCGCACCTATGGCGAGCTGGTGCGCATGACCGCCGAGATGCTCCTGGCCCAGCGCCATCTGCAGGTCGAGCAGCAATGGCGGCGGCAGCGTTGTGACGATTTGCTGGCCTTGTTGCTGGGCGGCAGTGGCGATTCACCCAGGCTGCTCGACGAAGCCCGGCAGTTGGGCCTGAAACCCCAGCTGCCCAGGGTGCCCTGCCTGTTCGAGCTGGAGTCGGGGCCAACGGCCGAAGCCTTGTCGGCCTGGCTGACCAGCCGCTACCCGGACAGCTGGTGCGTCAGCCCCGCACGCCAGTCGCTATTGTGGTGCCGCCCGGCAGCCTTGGTGCTGGACGAAGCGCGGCTGCTCGAGCGCCTGCAGCGCCACGGCTGGCAGGTCGAGCGCCTGGCCCTTGGTTGCGTGGCGCAGAGCCTGGAGCAGTTGCGCCGAGGCTATCGCCGGGTGCGCGACCTGCTGGCCTATGGGCAGGAGGTGCTGCCCGCCGAACGCCTGCTCAGCCTTGAGCGCTATCGGTTACCGGCCTTGCTGTGGCGCCATCGCAATGACGATGCCCTGGATGAACTGCTCGAACCGCTGCAACGCATCCGGGCCAAGGACGCCAGTGGTCAGCTGATTGCCACCTTGCGGGCCTGGTGCGCCCATGATGGCCAGAGCCAGGCCTGTGCCGATGCCTTGGGCATTCACCGCAACAGCCTGCGCTACCGGCTGGAACGGGTCGCCGAGCTGGGCGAAGTCGACCCGCTGCGGATGGAAGGCATGCTCAGTTTGTACCTGGGGTTGCAACTGCTGCCGGCCGGTTGAGGGGGGGGGCGAAGGCATTTGCCCAAACAACGCCTCTGCTGTCTTGTGCATTTGACCGAGGCCAGCTCGCCAGGCAACTGTCAGCATGCCGCTCATCTGGACAGGAGAATCCCCATGAAGATCGTCATCGCCCCCGACTCGTTCAAGGACAGCCTCGACGCTGCCGGTGTCGCCCGCGCCATTGCCCTGGGCCTGGCCGAGGTGTGGCCGGATGCCGAGTTGGTCGAATGCCCCATGGCCGATGGCGGTGAAGGCACCATGGAGGCCATTCTTGCCGCCAGCCAGGGCGAACTTCGCCGCCTGGCCGTGCGTGGCCCTTTGGGGCAAACCGTCGAGGCCGGTTGGGGGTGGCTGGCGCAAAGCCGCACCGCAATCATCGAGATGGCCCAGGCCAGTGGCCTGCAATGGGTGCCGACCGAGCAGCGTGATGCGTGCCGCAGCAGCACCTGGGGCACTGGCGAGCTGATCGCTGCCGCGTTGGCCGCTGGTGCCCGGCGTATCGTGCTGGCAATTGGCGGCAGCGCTACCAATGACGGTGGCAGCGGCATGTTGCGCGCCCTGGGCTTGCGCCTGCTGGATGCGGATGGCAAAGCGCTGGAAGAAGGGGGCCTGGCCCTGGCAAGGCTGGCGCACATCGATGCCAGCGACCTGGACCCACGGCTGGCCGAAGTGCAGGTCGAAGTGGCTGCTGACGTTGACAACCCGCTGTGTGGGCCCAATGGCGCCTCGGCGATCTTCGGCCCGCAGAAAGGCGCAAGCCCGCAACAGGTGCAGGCGCTGGACCAGGCGCTGGGGCATTTTGCCGATCACTGTGCGCGGTTGCGCGGTGAG
Source organism: Pseudomonas sp. NFX1 (assembly GCF_051123555.1). Lineage (NCBI taxonomy): Bacteria > Pseudomonadati > Pseudomonadota > Gammaproteobacteria > Pseudomonadales > Pseudomonadaceae > Pseudomonas > Pseudomonas sp. NFX1. The sequence continues at coordinate 1,473,366 of NZ_CP169366.1, forward strand.
GATGTGCGCGACTTCCCTGGCTGTGGCGCCGCAGGCGGCATGGGGTTCGCGGCCAAGGCGTTCATGGGCGCGCAATTCAGCCCTGGGGTGGAGGTGGTGGCGGAGCTGGCCGGGCTCGATGCGCTGGTGCAGGGTGCTGACCTGGTGGTGACCGGCGAAGGACGCTTCGACGCCCAGACCCTGCGTGGCAAGACGCCGATGGGCGTGGCCCGGGTCGCCAAGCGTCACGGTGTGCCGGTGGTTGTACTGGCCGGCACGCTGGGGGAGGGCTACCAGCAGCTGTATGCCCATGGGATTGACGCCGCTTTTGCCTTGGTCAACGGGCCGATGAGCCTGGAGCAGGCATGCGCCAACGCGCCAACGCTACTGCAGGCGCGCGCGGGTGATATCGCCCGGCTGTGGCGCTGCGCTCCTACCGCCCCAAAAACGCATGTGAAATATTAAAAACATCTTAGTCTGATACCTCGCCCAAAACACAAGGCCAATCGGGTGCTTTTGCCAGAAAAGGACTACATACAGCGAGCGTAAAAGCCCCTATTTAGGCCGATTAATACCTGGCAACTCTCACCGTCGCCGAGAAATAAGTATTTTACTAACCCCCTGTCGCTCGCCAATTCTCTGCGCTGCACATTTGAGAGGGCGAGTCGATGTTGGTTCATGGCGATAAGGATTTCGAAGTATTGAAGAACGCCGAGCGCGAACTTCAACAGCATGTCGGGCATATCCCCGATGCCGCGTTTTATGAGCGAAAGTTGCAAGCAGCCTGGATGCGAGCACAGCACAGCGCCCACTACGCAGAGATAGGCCCCTACCGTTTTTCGGCGTTTCAGCAATTACCGCTGACGGCCAAGGCCTTGCTTAAACGTCAGCCATTGGCGTTCTGTACCGTGGCCCTGGGCGATGCGGCCAAGTACTACGCCACTACCGGCACCACGGGCGAGCCGACCCCGACCCCGCGCCTGAAACAAGACATCATCTGGAATGCTGTCAGCGTCGCCGCCCACTGGCGCTCGGTGCTGCGCCCGGGTGCACGGGTGGCCAACCTGATGCCATCGGACATCGTCCCGGTCGGCGACCTGATCGCCAATGTCTGCGAGTACCTGGATGTCTCCCATGTGCGGCTGTATCCGTTCACCACCGGCATCACCGACTGGGACCGGGTGTGCAACACCTTCGACACCTACCGGCCAACGGTGCTGTTCATCGCCCCCGGCGTGCTGGTACAGCTGACCCGCTACCTCAAGCAGCGGGACCTGTTGCACACCTTCGCCCAGTCGGTGCGCTCGATCATGCTGCTGGGCGAGGTCAACACTCAGCCGTTTCGTGAACGTCTGGCCCGTGGCTGGCAGTGCGAGGTGTTCGACGCCAGCTATGGCAGCACCGAAACCGGCACCTTGGCCGCCGTGGGCGAAGACCAGCAGATGCGCCTGGCCACAGCCACCCACTACTTCGAACTGCTGTTGCCCGACGGCAGGCTGGTGACGCCCGCCGAGGGCCTTACCGGGCGCCTCGTGGTCACCCCACTGAACCTGTATGCCCGCCCGTTGCTGCGGCTGGACACCGGCGACAGCGTGACCATCACCGCGCCGTGGCAGCCCGGGCAGCTCAGCCCCAGCCTGCTGATCAATGGCCGCGACAGTGACAGCATCATGGTTGCGGGTGTCAGCCTTGAGATTCGCGCGGTCGAAGAGGTGGTCTACGGCACCTGTGACGCTACCGGCTACGTGATCGAGATCGACCGCCAGAACGACAGCGCCGCCTTGATCCTGGAGCGCGACGTGCACTGGGACAACGCGCAGGAAAGCCAACTGCAAGCGCAACTGCTGGAGCGCTCCCAACAGCTGATGGGCCTGCGCTGGAGCCGCGTGCTGTTCGTCAACAACCTGTCGGCCATCAACAAAAGTGGTGGCTCGCAAAAAAGCTGGAAGAAGACCAACCTGCGCTTCGTGGGGGGCAAGCAATGACCGCACCACGCTTTGCGCAAGGGCGCGGCCTGGGCAATGGCCAGCCTGACCTGTGGTGCACCTACGCCGCCGTGCGCAGCCTGGCCTGGGTCGAGCGCCTCGACAGCGTCGATACGGCCAGCCTGCACACCTACATTCAGTCCCGCCGCAACCGTGACGCTGGCTTCGCCTGGAGCAAAGGCATGCCGTCCGACGCCTGGGCCACGTTCTATTGCTGCGAAACGCTCAAAGACTTGGGCATTGCCATCGAGCAGGGCACCCAGACCGCCGAATGGCTGCATACCCTGTTCGACGGTGACGCCTACGCCATGTGCCCGGGGCAGACCGCAGACGTCTGGGCCACCCACTATGCGGTGCGCACCTTGGTCGAGGTTTGCGATGGCCGCGTGGCCGACCCCGATGCCTTGTATGCCTGGCTGCAAGGGCTGCAGTGCAGCAATGGCGGCCTGAGCTGGTCGGCGGACTTTGCCCGGCGCAACCTGGCCGATACCCGTGCCTGCTTCTATGGCGTGATGGCTGCGCGCGCGCTGGCTCGGCAAGGGCTGCCAGCGCCGGCCTGGGACGTGCCGCGGTTGATCGGCTGGTTGCAGGCGCAACAGATGGACGACGGTGGCTTTCGCTTCAGCGAAGCCGCCGAGCGGCCTTGCCTGTGGGCGACCTACCGCGCCACGGCCAGCCTCGCAGCATTACAGGCGCAGCCGCTGGGGCCCGGCGAGTGCGTGGCCTGGATCGAGGCGCTGCGTGGCCCGAGCGGCGCCTTCGTGCGCTGGCAGGGCTATGACGTCGAAGATGTCTGGGCCGCCTTTTGTGCGGTGGGCTCGCTCAAGGCGCTCGGTGAGCCGGTGGCACACCTGGCAGATGCCGTCGCCAGCTTCATCACGACCCTGGCGTTGCCGCAGGGGGGTTACACCTATCGGCAGGTCGACGCTGCGGCTGATGTGCTGACCACGGCGGCGGCAGTGATCGGCGAGCAGTTGACGGATGCACAGCGGGCGGACGCGCTGCGCTGGATCGAGGGCTGCCAGATGCCGAACGAGCCCGGGATCATGTACATGCCGGGGCGTGGGGCGGAAGTGCGTTGCACCAATTGGGGCCTGGCCGCCGGTGCCTTCGCTGACCGCCCCGACGCACGCAAGGCAGTCGGACACTGGCTGGCCTCGCTGCAGAACCCCGACGGTGGCTTCGGTTTCTGGGAGGGGCGTGGTTCTGACCTGGTGTCCACTGCATCGGCGGTGGCGATTCTGCAGCAACTGGGTAACAACGCCGGTGTCGACCTTGTCGAGCTCGAAGCCTTTGTCGCCAGCTGCTGCCAGCAAGGCCGCTATGCCGTGTACCCGCGTGGGCAGGCCACTTTGCGCGCCAGCCTGCAGGCATTGATCTGCCTGCGCCATGTTGGCCGGGATATTCGCGCGCAGGCAAGCGACCTGCTGGCCGCGCACAAGGTGCGTCAGGGCGGCTTCGCCAACCAGGGGCAGCGCATCCCTGATCTGCTCAGCACCTACCAGGCCGTGGCGTTGGCCGCAGCGTTGGGGTTGCCGGTCGACCTGGCGCACCTGCGCTTCTTCCTCGACAAGGTGCGCAGCGGCCCGGGGTATGCCTGGTCGCCGCTCTACCTGCAGGGGCACGACGCGTTGTCGGGCTGCCTGGGGCGCCTGTTGCAGGCGTTTGCCGACGGCAATTGCCTGCGCCTGCCCAACTTGCAGTTGTCGTGAGGAGCAGGCATGCCGACCATCACTGTTACCTGCGCGCCGCTGCAGGCCATTGAACGCAAGCGCCTGGCCCTGGCCTTCACACGCCAGCTCAAGGCGCTGGGTGCCGAGCCAGCGCACTGCATGGTGTTTTTCAACCCGCTGGCGCCTGGCTGCGTGTTCAGCGCGGGCATGCCGTTGCCTACCGTGGACGGTGACGGCGCTGCCTTGCAGTTCTACCTGCGCATCACCTTGTCGGTGGCGCGCGACGCTATAGCCCACGCGGCATTGGCAGAAGGCCTGCACCGCTGCCTGGGCACGCACTACCCGGATGCTTTTGTCTATCTGCAGTTCGATCCGATCCTGCCGGAACAGGTGTTCTACAGCGCGGGAGCGGGACTTATCAATGCCGGCAACCCACAAGGAACAACAGGCCCGTGAGCAACTTATCTATTGAACAGCGTATTCGTCAGGCATTGGCGCAGTTACTGGGCGAGGAGGTCCACGTCATCGATAAACAGGACAGTTTTCGCGACTTCATTGGCGAGCGTTTCGACAGCCTGATGGCCGTCGAAGTCATTACCGCCATTGAAAGCTGTTTTGAAATCGAAGTGGATTACCTGAGTGACGATGTCCGCTACTGGTTTGAAACACTGGAGAAGATGGAAACGTTCGTCGCCCAGAAGCTTGAAGATCAATTGACCCTGCAGGCCGCCGAATGAGCGGCGACCATTTGTTCACCACATCGGGCTCTACCGGTGTGCCACGCCAGTGGCTGCGCAGCCACGCGCAGATGACCCAGGAGGCGGCCTTGATACTCGGCCACTGGGCGGCTGGCGCGACCGAGGTCCTGTCATTTGCGCCGAGCACGCACAGCTACGGCATGATCCTGGGCGAGGTCGGCGCGCGATGGCTGAACGCGCGGCTGCAGGCCTGCTCCCTGGAGCAGCAGGTATTGCCGCAACTCGATGGCGACGGGCCTTGTGTGATCCTCGCCATTGCCAGCACCTGGCGGCTGTTGCCCACCCTGTTGGCGCGCTTGTCGGTACGGCGTTCGGTGCTGGTGGTGCACAGCGCTTCGCTGCTGCCGCCCGACGCCTTGGCCATCGTGCAGCGCCATGCCGGGCCGCAGGTGCGCTTCATCGAACTGCTGGGCGCCACCGAAACCGGCGCCTTGGCCGTTCGCGAGCTGGATGCGCAAAGCAACGCGGAGCAACCCTGGACGCTGTTGGGCGACGTCACGTTGCTCAGCCCGATCGGCACGCCGAGCCCGCTGGAAGTCAGCAGCCCGCGTATCGCCCGGGAGCAGGGGGCTGCGACACCGGCCAGCCGTCACCGTTGCGATGACCTGGTGCTGGCGTTGGATGCCCGACGCTTTCAATGGCTGGGCCGTGCCAGCAGCCTGATCAAGGTCAACGGGGTACGGCTCGACCTGGCACGTGTGGCCAGCGAGCTGAGCCAGCAACTGCGCTGCCCGACCCTGGCCTGCGTGGCGGTGCGCGATGCGCTGCGCGCCGAGGCGTTTGAAGTGCTGTTCAGCTCGGCAACGTTGACCGAGCGGGCAGTGCGTGAAGCGTTCACGCACTGGCCAGCGCACCACCCGCGACCGGTCGCCGTGCGCCGGGTCGCCCATCTGCCTCTGTCTGCCACCGGCAAGCCCCAGCCGTGGGCGGCCGCAACTTCTGTCAAGGAATACACCCATGAGCCACGCTGATACCCAGGACACCATCGCCCATTACCTGAACCACTGCGGTGCGCCGCTGGACAGTGGCCGCGAGCAACCCGAATACCTTGGCCTCAGCCTGCGCAAGCGCCTCGAACTGCTGCAGCGCAGCCCCGCGCTGGCGGCTGACTGGGCCGCGCAGTACGACGCCTGGCGCGACCATGCCGACAGCCACTATCGGTGCCTGACCAGCACCCGCCCGGCCGAGGCGCCGTGGTTTCGGCTGGGGGTCAAGGACACCGTGGATGTCGCCGGCCTGCCGACCCGTCTGGGGCTGCGCAGCTACCGTCACTACCCGCAGCGCAGCGCCAAGGCGCTGACCTGCCTCGACCCGCGCATCGTGCTGACCAGCAAGGTGGCGACCACCGAGTTGAACATTGCGTTCGGCGCAGGCTGCCGCAACCCGCACTTCCCGAGCATCGACCCGTCAGGGTCCAGTACGGGGTCTGCGGTCTCCGTGGCGGCGGGCCTGTGCGATATTTCGTTGGGTACCGATGTACTCGGTTCGGTGCGCTGGCCGGCATCGCACTGCGGCATGGTCGGCTTGCGCATGACCCAGAAGGCCGCCAGCCTAGCCGGGGTATTCCCGCTGTCGCCACGCATGGACGCCCTCGGTTGGGTCACTCGCAGTGCCGACGACCTCGACCTGTTACTGCCAATGCTGGGCCTGGCACCGCTGCTGGGTGATCAGCAACCGCTCAAGCCGCACTACCGGGTTGGCCTGTTGGCGCACGCCCTGGACCCGGCACTGACCAGCGCGCCCATGCTCGACATGCTGGGCCAGGCGCGAGCGGCCCTGGCCGACCTGGGCATGGCGCCGCATGAAGTCGCCATGCCTGACCTCTGGGCCTGCCGTGGCGATGCCTGGCAGCTGTGTGCGCGTGACGCCTGGCTGGCCTCGGCCGCCTGGGCACGCCGCTTCGACAGCGAACTGCACTGGTCGACCCTCAGTGCGCTCAAGGTCGGTGAAGGGGTGAGCGACAGCGATTATCAGCGCATTCATGGGCGCATGGACGCCGTGCGCGCGGGCATCGATGCCTGGTTCGACAGCGCCCAGGTGGACTTCGTGGTCTTTCCGATGGACCCGAACCGGCCATTCGACCGGCGCAACCCGCAACCGGGTGACTCGACCATTCCGTCACCCGACGATCACGATTACCCGCAGAAGATCGGCTTCACCCCACTGGCCAGTTTCAGCGGCCTGCCAGCCATCACCGTGCCGGTTGCCCTCAGTGCCGACGGCAAGGCGCCGTTGGCCATCCAGATCATGGGCCGACGCGACAGCGAGCAGCAGCTGCTGGACATCGCCAAACGGCTGCAGGCGTTGATCGGCCTGCTGCCTACCCGCCGTCTTCAGGTGTAAGGAGCGAGCCATGTGCGCAATTACCGGCTGGGTGGACTACACCCGCGACCTGAGCCAACAGCGCCAGGTGCTCGGCGCCATGACCGACACCCTGGCCCTGCGCGGGCCAGATGCCAGCGGCAGCTGGCAGCACCGGCATGCCTTGTTGGGCCACCGGCGCCTGGCGATCATCGACCTGAGCGGTGGCGTGCAGCCGATGACCTACCGCTTCGCCAGTGGTGAGGAAGTGGCGCTGGTGTATACCGGCGAGGTCTATAACCACAATGCCCTGCGCGAGCGCCTGCGACAGGCCGGGCACACGTTTCAGACGCGCAGCGACACCGAAGTGGTGCTGCACGCTTACCTGGAGTGGGGCGAGCAGTGCTGCGACTACCTCAATGGCATGTTCGCCTTTGCCGTGTTCGACGGGCGCGACGGCCATTTCCTGCTGGTACGTGATCGCCTGGGGGTCAAGCCGCTGTACTACGCCCGCCACCAGCAGGGGCTGCTGTTCGGCTCGGAGATCAAGGCGGTGCTGGCGCACCCCGACTTCGCCAGCGCCCTGGACCCGCTCGGCCTGGTGGATGCCCTGAGCCTGAGCCGGGGTACTACCCGCACGGCGTTGCGCGGGGTCAGCGAACTGCCGCCCGGGCATCGGTTGTCCTGGCGGCCCCATGGGCAGGTCAGAATCAGCCGCTATTGGCAACTGCAACGCCGAGCGCACGAGGATGACCTGGCGACCACGGTCGAGCGCACCCGCGAGCTGCTCGACAACGCGCTGGGCGAGCAGCTGCACGCCGATGTGCCGGTCTGCTCGCTGCTGTCCGGTGGCCTGGACTCGACCCTGCTCACCGCCATGGCGCAACAACGGCTTCAGGCGGAGCAGGGCGGGGCGGTGAACTCGTTCTCGGTGGATTTCGTCGGCCAGGCCGAACAGTTTCAGAGTGACGCGTTTCGCCCGGAACGCGATCAGCCTTACGCCCTGGCTGCCGCGCAGTACATCGGCAGCCAGCACCAGACCATCCTGATCGACAACCGCGAGCTGGTGGCGGACGCGGCGCGCCTGGCGGTGTACCGCGCCAATGACAGCGCGGCAACCTTCGGCGACGTGGATACCTCGCTGTACCTGCTGTTCAAGGCCATCCGCGCGCACTCTACGGTGGCTATATCCGGTGAAGCGGCAGACGAGGTATTTGGCGGCTATGCCTGGTTCCGCGATCCGCAGGCCGTGGCGACAGCGCGCTTCCCTTGGTTGTCGCGTATGCAGCTGTTGCAGCCTGGGCTGATCAACCCCGAGTTCAACCGTGTCTGCGACTTTGCCGGCTATCAGGACAGCTGCTATCACCAGGCCCTGGACAGCGTCGAGCACCTGCCGGGTGACAGCCCGCTGGAGCGGCGCATGCGCGAGATCTGCCACATGCACCTGCAGCGTTGGCTGCCGATTCTGCTCGACCGCAAGGACCGCCTGAGCATGGCCGCCAGCCTCGAAGTGCGGGTGCCGTTCACGGACCACACCTTGGTGGAGTACGTGTACAACGTGCCGTGGTCGATCAAGGGCAAGGATGGCGAGGAAAAATGGTTGCTCAAGCAAGCCAGCGCCGGCCTGGTGCCTCCTGCGGTGTTGCAGCGGCGCAAAAGCCCGTACCCGACGTCGGCCAACCTGGCCTATGAACGCTTCCTGCGGGCGCGCATCGGGCAGTTGCTGAATGCGCCAGGCCAGCCGGTATTTCAGCTCATCGACCGTGGCCGGCTGGCCGCCGAGTTGCGCCAGCCCGAGGGCTACTTCAACTCGCAGCTGCGGCGCAACAACCTGGAGACCGCCTTGGCGCTGGATATCTGGCTGCAGGAGTATCGCCTGACGCTGTAGGGCTACAGGATCAAAGGGCTCTGCAGGGTGTCGCTGAAGCGCTTCGGCGCGCCCTGGTCGAGCATGGCGATGAAGCTGCCCAAGGCAGGCGAGGCGTTTTGAGTGTTCCAGTTCATGTACAGGCCCATGGTCGGGGTCGGCTGGTCCTTGATCGGGCGGATCGGCCGGAACTGCACACGGTCGCGCAGCGTGGAGTAGGCGATCGACTCGGGCACCAGGGCCACGCCGAAACCACAGGCCACCAGGCCGATCAAGGTATGGATCTGCGCCGCTTCCTGGACCACCTTGGGGTAGAAACCGGCCGACTCGCACAGGGCTATCAACTGGCTGTGGTAGCCACTGCCCAGGGCTTGCGGGGTAAACACGAAGTCCTCTTCGGCGAAGTCGCGCAGGTCGACCAGGGGCTGTTGTGCCCTGGCGTGGCTGGCGGGCAGGGCCATGATGATCTGCTCGTTGAGCAACAGCCGCGACTCGATGGTGTCGGGCGGCATGGGCAGTTTACGCATGAAACCGATGTCGGCCTCGCCGGCCAACAAGGCCTTGGCCTGGGAGGCCGAGGGCATCTCACGGATGGTCAGGCGCACATTCGGGTAGACCTCGCGGAACCTGCGCAAGGTGGTGAGCAGCGACTCGTAGTACGCGATGGAAATGGCCGTGATGGTCAGCTTGCCGCAGATGCCTTCGGAAACATTGCGCGCGTACTCGATGCCTTGCTCCAGTTCCTTCAGCGTGCGGTAGGCGGTTTCCAGGAAGGCCATGCCGGCGGCGGTCAGCTTGACCCCGCGCTTGTTGCGCAGGAACAGGCTGAAGCCGAGCTTTTCTTCAAGGCGGTTGATCGCTTGGCTCAGGGGCGGCTGCGCCATGTGCAGGCGGATGGCAGCCTTGTGGAAGTGCAGTTCCTCGGCCACGGCAATGAACTGCCTGAGCAAACGTGTTTCGATCATTCTACGTTCCTTCATCGACATGCAGGGTGCCCGGAAGGCGGCCGGGCCACCCCTGCAAGGCGGCCATCATAGTGCGTGGCACCCGAGTGACAAAGCCCGGTGATATCCCTGAGATATCAAAGTTGCATGCTTTTAATATTAAGTCATTGATTTTTTTATTGTTATCGTAAAAAAGGAGAATCTGAAGGTGCCCCGCAATGCCCATGACAGACCCTTTCAATAATAAAGTTGCCATCATTACCGGTGCCGCCCAAGGGCTGGGCCTGGCCTACGCCATGGCGCTGGCCGAGCGTGGTGCCCGGGTGGTGATCAGCGACCTGGGGACTGACCGCGCTGGTCAAGGGCAAGACCCGTCAGCACTGGACCAGGCGCTCGCGGCCTTGCAGGCCAAGGGCTACAACGTGGTCGCCCATGCCGGGCAATTGGAAGACGAACGTGAGTGCCAGCAGTTGATCGAGCTGGCCATCGAGCATTTCGGTGCGCTGGACATCCTCATTCACAATGCCGGCTGGGTCGATTACCAGGGTATCGAGGCGCAGGAAGAAGCCTTTCTTCAGCGTGCGCTGGGCATCAGCGTGCACGCCCCGGTGTGGCTGGCCAAGCATGCCTGGAAGTACCTCAAGCACTCGGCGGCGCCGCGCGTGGTGCTGACCACCTCGGACCGCGCCATGTACCAGCGCTATTCGCAGCCCGGCCTGGTGGCCTACTCGGCCGGCAAGATGGCCCAGGTCGGCATCATGAACGCGTTGAGCATGGAAGGGCAGGCGCACGGCATTCTGGTCAATGCCATCTCGCCGGTGGCCAAGACCCGTATGTGGGGCGTGACCGACGCACCGGAAGAGCTCAAGCCCGAATGGGTCACGCCGGGGGTGTTGTACCTGGCCAGTTCACTGTGCCGCGACACGGGGTACATCCTGCGCGCCAGCAACGGGCAGTTCACCGCCACCCGTTTCACCGAGAACAGCGGCGTCAGCTACCCGCGCGACCTGGCGCGGGTGCAGGCGGGCAACCTCAAGGAAGTGGCCGAACGCTGGAGCCGCATCAAGGAATGCCACTATGTGCCGGTCAAGGTCGCCAACACCCGTGCCGACCTGGGCGAAAGCCCGGTCTGGGACGCGCGAAGCGGCGCGCTGTACTTCGTCGACATCTCCGGTGGGCGCATCAACCGGCTGAACCCGGACGGCGAGGTCGAGAGCCTGTATGAATCGGCGGCGCGCATTGGTGCCCTGGCGTTGACCGACAAGGGCAACCTGATCTTCACCGAAGACTCCAGCGTCGCCATTCTTGACGTGAACGCGCGCAAGGTGCGGCAGTGTTCCGTGCCGGTCCATCCGCGATCCACCTACCGCTTCAACGATGGCGCCTGCGACCCCCAGGGGCGTTTTGTCAGCGGCCTGATGGACGAAGCGCCGAGCGGCAATACCGGTGCCTTGTTCCGTTTCGATGCACAGCTGAGCGACGAGGTGATCCACGACGGCATGGCACTGCCCAATGGCCTGGCCTGGTCGGAAGATGGGCATACCGTGTACTTCGTCGACTCGGTCGCCCGTTCCATCTACCGCGCCGAATACCTGCCGGAAGGTCGCCTGGCCGAGGTCGTGCTGTTCGCCGAAACTCCCGCCGAGCTGGGCCGCCCGGATGGCATTGCGCTGGACCGTGAGGGCGGGCTGTGGGTCTGCCAGTTCAATGGCAGTTGCCTGTTGCGTTACGACCGTAACGGCCACCTGACCGACCAGGTGGTGATGCCGGTGCCACGCCCGACCAGTTGCTGCTTTGGCGGTGAAGGCATGGCCACCTTGTACATCACCACGGCGCGTTTCGGCATGAACGCGGTTGAACTGCGGCACTATCCGGATGCCGGCGACCTCTACGCCATTCGCCCGGAGATCGCTGGCATCCACCGCCACGCCTTCAAGGAGTGAGCTGATGCACCCGGCTGGCCGGTAACACGGCCAGCTCGCCAAAGCGCTGCGCTGCATCGATGTAGCGCAGCGCCGACTTGGCGTCTTTCCAGCCCACGTAGCTCATCAACGCCTTCAGCTCCCAACCATTGGCCGTGGCCCAGGTGGCGAAACCGCGGCGCAGGGAGTGGCCGGTGTACAACGCCGCCGGCACCCCGGCACGCTCCAGCATGCGCCTGAGCAGGCCGACCAGGCTGTTGCTGTTGAGCGGCGCGTCGCCGAGGTTGCCCCAGCGGTCGAGCTTGCGAAACACCGGGCCATGGGCGATGCCGGCTACTTCCAGCCATTGCAGGTAGGCGGTGACCGGGCACAGCGCCTTGAGTGCCGGCGTGCGGTGCTGCACGCCAAGCGCTTCCCGGTCGCCCTTGCTGCGCGGCAGGAACAGCGTGATGCCGACACCCGCCTCGGCCTGGATATGCTCGATGCGCAGCCGGGCCAGTTCATCACCGCGAAACCCTCTCCAGAATCCCAGCAACAGCAACGCGGCATCGCGACGTGCGCGGCGCAGTGCGGTCAGGTCATGGTTTTCGCGTGCCTGGCGAGCTTCGTCCTCGAAGCACTGCACCGCCGTCTGCAGGTGCTGCAGCAACAGCGGTGCGGCCTGCTTCGGAGGGGTCGGGTGCAGGGTGCGGATACCGCGCAGCACCTGGCGCACCAGCGGTGCCTTGGTCGGGTCGGGGAAGCCCTGGCTGATATGCCATTGGCTAAGGGCCGCAAGGCGTTGGCGCAGGGTGCTCACGGCGTGCAGTTCGGCGTGGTCGGCCAGGTAGCGGGCGACCGCCTCGGCAGTGGCCGGCAGAAAGCCGCCCCATAGGGTCTCGAAATGGTCGATGGCAGCCTGGTAGCTGCGCCGCGTGTTGTCGCGGGTGGCGGCGCGGACGTAGCGCTCGATGTCGGTCATGGTACGGTAGCCGGTATTCAGTGGTGACACGATAAACCGAATCGGCGGGCCTGTCCTGGCACACTTAGCCGCTGTGGCCCATGGCACTGGTTTCGAGTGTATACGCGGGTGAACCCGCTGCCACCAGGTCCTCAATGCCGTTGAAGGGCGGGTAGTCGAGCAGTTGCGCTGGCGACAGCGGGCGGCTGAAGTGATACCCCTGGGCGATGTCGCAACCGGCGAGCTTCAGGCACACCACTTGCTCGCGGGTTTCCACGCCCTCGGCCACCACTTCCAGGCCCAGGCGCTTGGCCAGGATGATGGTGGAGGAGACGATCGGGCTGTCGTCATGGCTGTTGGACAGCGGCGCAATCAGCGAGCGGTCGATCTTCAACTTGCTCAACGGCAGCGAATGCAGGTGGGCAAAGCCCGCATAACCGCGCCCGAAATCGTCCAGGCTGATGCCCAGGCCCGCGTCGCGCAGGCGGTGCAAGTGGCTGACTGCAGTACCCTCGGGGTCGAGGATGGTGGTTTCGGTGATCTCCAGCTCCAGCCGTTGCGCGGCAATTCCGTACCCCTGCAACTGGCTTAACAGCCGCGTGCTGAAGTCTGCCTGGCGCAGTTGCAGCGCCGAGACGTTGACCGCCAGGCGCGCTTCACGGCCCTGGGCGTGCCAGCGGGCCAGCGCCTCGCAGGCTAGGCGCAGCACTTCCCAGCCGAGCTCGATGATGAAGCCGCTGCGCTCGGCCAGGTCGATGAAACGGTCGGGGTAGAGCAGGCCGAATTCAGGGTGGTCCCAACGCACCAGAGCCTCGTAGCCCAGCACCTGGTGGGTATCGAGGCGGATCTGCGGCTGGTAGTGCAGGACGAACTGGTGCTCTGCCAAGGCTGCACCAAAGGCCTGTTCGAGGGTGAAGGCATGGATATCAACCAGGTTCAGCGAGGGGTCGAAGAAACGGTACTGGGCCCGCCCGGCCTGCTTGGCCGAGTACATGGCAGCATCGGCGCAGCGGATCAGGCTGTCGATCTCCTGGCCATCGCGTGGGCAGATGCTGACACCGACACTGGGGCTTGTGTTGACCTCCTGGCCATCCAGGGCATAGGTGGCCGAGAGTTTCTGCACCAGTTCGCGTACCCAGGCGTTGATCTGCTCTTCGCTGCGCTGCCCGGCCAGCAGCACCACGAACTCGTCACCGCCAAAGCGCGAGGCCTCGTCGCCGGGCTCCAGCAGGCGCTGAATACGCCCGGCCACGGCTTGCAGCAGCAGGTCGCCGATCTTGTGACCGAGTGAATCGTTGATCGACTTGAAACGGTCCATGTCGATGAACAGGATCGCCATCAGCCGGCGCTGGCCCCGTTGTCGGGTCAGCGCAAGCCCCGCCACCTCGACGAACTGGCGGCGGTTGTGCAGGCCGCTGAGGTGATCGGTGGCGGCGGCATGGCTGCTGCGCCGGTGGGCCTCCTCGAGCCGCTCGATCAGTTGCTGGTTGACCTGTTGCGCATGCTCCAGGGCACTGAACGCTTCCTGGCGTTTGCGCAGCAGGCGCAAGGTCCAGGCCAGGCTGGCGAGAATCATCAGGGTCATGCTGAGGTTCAGCCAGAACTGGCGGGCGTAGGCCAGGGTCGAGGGCGCAAGAATCGCTTCGTAGCGCTGGCTGACCACCACGCTGAAGCCGCGTTCGGCAACCCGCCGGTACAGGCTCTGGTAGGCGCCACCGGGTGAGTACTGGGTCAGCGCCCCGGCGTCTGGCCCCGCTTGTGGCAGCCCGGGCTCGAGGTTGTCTGCGGCCATCAGCACACCACTGGCGTCGATGCGCAGGCGTTCCTGGCCATCGTCCTGCAGCAGGCGCATCAGGCCCGTGCTGCCCAGGTCGATGTGCTGGAACAGTACCGCCAGGTAGCCGATGTCCAGTTGCACCACGAGGATGCTGTCGATTTCACGGCCAGGCAGGTCGGTGAGCGGCAATACGAACGGCAGGCGCCAGCTGGGCATGGCGTTGATGCCGGGCGCTTCGGCGCTGGGCAGGAAGGGTTTGAAGCCATAGCGGGCCACGTGCAACTGCAACTGGCGCAGCCAGTCTTCAGGCAGTGTCGCGGCCTCGTCGGCATGGCTGGCCGACACCAGCCGACCCTGCCGGTCGTACAGGCTCATGCGTTTGAACACCGGGTCTTCGGCGAGCAGCCGCGCCAGGCTGGCGTTGCCCTGGCGCAGCGCCTTCATGTCGCCCTGGGTGACGCGGCCCACGGCCTGGGCCCGGTCGACCAGCTGGCGCAGGCTCTGCGCGACGATGCTGGCCAGGTTCAGGTGTTCGGCAGCCTTGGCCGACAGTGCATCCTGGCGTGCGGCGGCCTTCTGCGAAACGTGCAGCCCCCAGAGAAAGGCCAGGGTGGCTGCACACAGCATCAGGACCATCAGGCGCAGAAGGCTTGCAGAAGAGAGCGAGCGGCGAATCACGGCGGAGGGTCCCGACCCAGGGTGATGCCGGCAAAATACGACAGCAAGATGACAGGCTAATGACTGATGGCCAATTGCCTCTAAGGTTTTGCCGTATCCGCCAAAGGCGTCTGCAGGCGCGTGGTTTCTTCTTCCATATAGGCCATCAACGCGCTGACCTCGGCATCGCCCAGGCGCATGTTGGGCATCGCCAGGCGGTTGTACTGCTCATAAAGCAGCATGGCCAGCGGGTCTTTCTGTGCAAGCATCTGGTCTGGTGCTTTCAGCCAACGGCTCAACCAGCTGGCATCGCGTTGGCGTGTTACCCCCAGCAAGTCGGGGCCTATGCCCTGTTGCATACCGGGCTCGGTGTTGCCCAAGGTGTGGCAGGAGGAGCAGCGGGTGCGGAAGATCTGCTCGCCACTGCTGGGCGAGCGCACTTCCGGCGCCTGGGCATAGTCGTTGGCCATGGCGCTGGCCTGTTTCCAGTTGTGCAGGCTGTTACCCAGGCGGTCGGCGAGGATGTAGGGGCTTTCGAAGGGCGAGGCTTTCATCCAGCGGCCGGTGGCCTGGTTGCCGATGATCAGGCTCAGGTTGTGGTCTTTGGAGCGGCCGTTTTCCAGGCCCTCTATGTACAGGCCCAGGCTTCTGCGCAATTGCTCGATGTCGTCGGGCTCGCCGGTGAGCAGGGTCCAGCCGGGGCCGATGGCGAATTTTTCGGCGTAGCGTTTGAGGGTGGCGGGGGTGTCGTTGTAGGGGTCGATGCTGATGGAGTAGAGGAATATATCCTTGCCTACGCGGTCGCCGAGGATCTTCTGCACCTGGCGCAGGCGGGCGGTTTCAACCGGGCAGGAATCGGAGCAACCGGTGAAGATGAAGTTGATGGCGACGACCTTGTCCTTGATCAGGTCGTCGAAGAAGTGGACCTTTTCGCCATCCTGAGTGAGCAGGGGGGTATTGGGGAAGTAGTCGGCGCCCCAGGGCGTAGCAGCTTCGTTGGTAGGGGCTTGCTGGGGCTGCACGGGCCAGAACGGGACACTGGCAGCGAACAGCGACAGCACGAGCAGAACACGCCATGAGCCGGTCATGATGCATGCCTCGGAAGGTGAGCCAGTGGGGCTGCGCCGCAGCCCCGTTTCGCCAAGCGATTACTTGTAACTGATCGGCACCGTCACGCTTTGCCCCAGCGTCGATTTCACGGTCGCCGTCGCTGGCGTTGCCGGGCCGTAGCCGGTGGTGGTGACTGACACCCGCCAACGGGCACCGGTGGTGGCTGCGGTCAGCGTGGCCGCGCCCAGGTTCAGCGGGCCGTTGGTGGTTGCCACCGACACGTTGATGCTGTTACCCGTGGCGATCGAGGTAGTCCCTATCAGCTCCCAGGTGTAACGGTTGCCGCTGCGCAATTGCACCGAGGCACTGCTGACCTGGATAACGTCGACGGGTGCTGCGGGGCTCACTGCAACGCTGACCGTGGCCGGGACCACCGACTCGGCACCTTTGGTATCACGTGCCGAGTAGGTGAAGCTGGCGGTGAAGGGCGTGGCGACAGTGGCCGGTGGGGTGTAAGTCACCGTGGTGCCATTGGTACTGGTGGTACCCTGGCCAGAGTCCGGCTGGCTCAAGCCAATGATGGTCAAGGGCAGGTTGCGCTCGGGGTCGGTGTCGTTTGCCAGCACACTAAGCGTAATCGCCTTACCTGCGGTGGTGGCTGCACTGTCGCTGACGGCTACTGGCGGTTTGTTGACATCGTCATCATCGTCATGGGCAGCCGTGCGGAAGGTCGGCAGGCCAACGGAGGCGACGTATTCTACGCCGTCCCAACCCGGCAACGGGGTTGGCATCACCTGGAATTGGCCAGGGTGTTCCAGGTCCCAACGCAGCAGCATGGACGAATCCTCATGCTGGGTGTTGTGGCAGTGCTCCATGTAGGTCCCGGCGAACTCACGGAAGCGGATTGCCACATCCAGTTCTTCCGAAGAGTCGGTTTCCGAGCCGATGCGGTAGACGTCCTTGCGTGCCCATTTCTCCCATTCTGGCGGTGCCTTGCCGTCGCGGCTGAGCACGATGCCTTCCTCGAAGTGCACATGCACCGGGTGGCTCCAGCCATTACCGCCATTCTTGATCTTCCACACTTCGAGGGTGCCGTCGCCGCTGAAGCCAGCTGGCGTGGCTTCGTTGGCCAGTTGTGGGGAGGCGCTGATGCGCCGTGGGTCCATGCTGTAGCCGAAGCCGCCGTCTGTCTTGATGGTCCAAGGTGCAGTATCGGTACCGTCGGAGCGGCCAAAGAGGAACTCGCGGTGGCGGGCGTCCTTGAGCTTGGCCTGGTCGGCTGCGGAATTACGGTCGAGGGTCAACGGGATCATTTTCAGGCCTGCAGCCTTGCCCGGCTTGGCCGGTTCATAGGCGACCGGGTCCATGCTCAGGTCCTGGCCACTGTAGGGCTGTACCAGCAACTGCAGGAACTTGCCCACCACCGGGTCGCCTTTGTCCCATTGCGGGCCCTTGCTGGTCTGCTTGATAACGGCCTTGTATTTCTCCGACAGCACGTCCGCCAGCGCAATGGCCATGTTCGGGCCCTTGCCGGACTGGTGCTCCATCAGGTTGATGAAGTACAGCTTGTCGCCGGCCTTGATGCCGTTTTTGGCGAAGTTGATGATGATGTCGTAACGCTCGGCGATACCTTGCACCGGCAGGATGCCGTTGTTGTCCTTGAGGTCGCCATCACCGTTGAGGTCCAGGGTGCCGTCGAACGGCACGGCGTGTTCCATGATGTTGCCGTCGTTGGCGATCATGTGGAACGGCACGCGGGCATACGACAGGTTGGAACCGGTCGGCCCCTTGAATTCGCCGCTGGTGCCGGCGATTTCACGCACCACAGCGAACTTGAAGTAGCGCGAAACCGAGCCGTTGAGCAGGCGGAAACGGTAGCTGCGCGCCCGCACTTTCAGCTTTGGCTGGTACTGCCAGTTGACCAGGATCTGGTCGCCGAGAAAGCCGTCGGTGTTGAACGGGTTGAACCACAACTGGCCATTGGCATCCCAGGCCTTGTCGGCGATCACCAGGTTGACGTCGTAGTCGCGGTTGCCCCACGGCATGCCGGCCCCACTGGGCAAGCGCAGGTTGACGCCGTCCTGCAGGGCCTCGTTGCCGCGGTCCAGGGCGCTGTAGTAGTTCATCATCGCGGCGTTGCCTTTGTAGACGTTCTGCGCCGTGAAATCCATCATGTGGTCGTGGAACCAGTGGCTACTCATGGTTTCGCGCCAGTCGCCACGAATCTTGATGCTGCCGTTTTCGCAGGTCTTCAGGCCAGGCGACGCATCATTCACAAACAAGGTTTCGCCAGGTGAGCAAGGGAACGCTGCACGCGGGTCCTGGGCACGGGTATTGATCGTGTCGTAGCCAGCCAACTGGACCGGCCAACGGTAGTCGTAGTACTGGCCGGGGAAAAAGTAGGCATTGGCAAAGCCATCGCTCTCGGCCGGTGAGTGGCCGTTATGCTCGTGGGTCGAGAGGGTGTGCAGGCCAAAGCCACCGTTGGCCGAAGGGTCGATCGGCAGGGCGTTGTAGTGGCGCATCAGGATTGACTGGCCATACCGCACCATCAGCAGCTTGGGCGGGAAGGTGCCATCGAACGACCACAGCGATTTGTGGTTCTGCAGGGGCATGCTTGGGTGAAAACGGGTGTCGATGCCTTTGGTGGTGCCCAGCGTGGTAGGGATGTCCGAAGTCTGGTAGTACAGCCCGCCCGGCGCGAACTCGCCGACCGCATAGTTGTGCAGTTGCTTGCGGTCACGCAGCCCGAGGTTGATGCGTGCACCGGCCTGGGCGGTTTTGAATGCAGCCTGGGGGTAGAACTCGTTCCAGCGCTGATGGGACCAGCCTTTTCCTGGTGGCCGGCCTTCAGCCGGCGAGCCGACCGGTTGGCGGTTGAGGAACATTTCGATCTGCGCCTTCCACGGGTTGCGGTCGAGCACGTTGGCGTATTGGGTCGGGAAAGGGTACAGGCCAGGTTGTTTTAGAAACGCCTCCAGCGCCGTGCCGCTGGGGCCGCTGCGGGCGACGATGTTGGGGTCTTGCGCAGGCGCGGCGCCGAGGGTCGGCACCGGGAACGTCAGGCTAGGTACCGGGATGCTTGGGTCGAGCTTCTCGGGGCCGAACTCTTCGAACAGCAGCAGTTGCTGGGTGAACGGCTGCGCACCGAACAGCGGGCTCGGTTTACCGTTGGTGGGGTATTTTTCGGAGGTTTGCAGGGCGGGCGGCAGCACGTTGTCCTTGCGCACGGTGGTGCGGTCGCCGTAGGCACCGTCGGTAAGTTCCAGTGAGCCTTCGTTGGCATCCGGCAGGGTATACAGGTTGAGCAGCGCCGGGTTCGGGTTGGCCGGCTGATTGGTGTAGGCCGAGGGGTCGGTCGGCGGGGGCTGGCTGACGTCATCAAGGGAGGAGGCCATGGCCGGGATCAGCCCGAGGCTGAACATCAATGCAGTGACGGAAGACAATTTGAATGCATGCCTTGTGGGTTGGGTCTTGGCCGATGTTTTCATTGCCTTGTGCCTCGCTCGCGGCTCTATGGCTTGGAGCCATCAATGGCGTTTTGCCTGGTTAATGGACCTGAGCAACGGCTGTGCCAACTGATAATTAAGTAATGCTTTGTTAAACAAAACCTTGCAAGACCTGAATGAGGTGCGGTAGGAGGCGTCAAAAAACGGGTGTAAGTACCCACAAACGGGTCATGCATCACCCACTGTTTGGGTAGTGACAGCACCTTCGTACCTGCTGTATACCTGTGCGCCACCAAGGGGAGCCCCGGCAACGGGCTGAGAAACCGCTGAATGCTTTAGCGCGGTGACCCTTCGAACCTGATCCGGATCATGCCGGCGAAGGGATGGGACTTGCGACCTGCCTTTTTGCCGGCCTCACTGCGAGGCCAGTCCATGCCAGCTGCAACGGTCTCGCTGTCACCCCCTGCAGAGGACAGCATCATGACCGAACGTTTCACGCAAACCCTGCGCCGCCAAAGCGAGCCGACCTGGTCGGCGGCCATCGGGCACCGTTTCGTTACCCAATTGTGCGACGGCAGCCTGCCGGACCCGATCATGGTCCGCTACCTGGTGCAGGATCATCGTTTTCTCGACAGCTTCCTGACCCTGCTCGGCGCAGCCATCGCGACCGCCGACACCTTCGAGGCGCGCCTGCGCTTCGGCCAGTTCGCCGGGATGATTTCGAGTGATGAAAACACGTATTTCCTGCGTGCCTTCGAGGCGCTGGACGTAAGCCCGGCACAGCGCGTAGAAGCCGAGGACACTGCCCCAACTGCAGGTTTCAAGGCCATCATGCGCGAAGCAGCGGCCACCCGTTCGTATGCCGCCGCGCTGGCTGTGCTGAACGTTGCCGAAGGCTTGTACCTGGACTGGGCGATCAAAGCCCCCAAGCCCTTGCCCGAGCACTTCGTGCATGCCGAATGGATCACCCTGCACGACAACCCGGCGTTCCAGGCCTTCGTCGCCTTCCTGCAAGCCGAACTGGACCGCGTGGGGCCGCAGGAGGCTGAGCTGAGCACCGACTTCTACCTGCGTACCGTGGCCCTGGAACTGGCCTTCTTCGATGCCGTGTATGAGGGGGAGGCGTGAGCATGGATATTTTCGATCGCCTCAAAGCCGCCCGTGCCGACCAATGGAATCGCTATGTCGATCACGATTTCGTGCGGCAGATGGGCGAAGGCACGCTGAGCGAGTCTGCGTTTCGGACTTACCTGGTGCAGGACTACCTGTTCCTGATCCAGTTCGCCCGCGCCTGGGCGCTGGCCGCCTACAAAAGCCGCTTGCCGGCTGACATTCGTGCCGCCCAGGCAGGCCTGGCGGCGATTCTCGACGAAACCGAACTGCACCTGCGCCTGTGCGCTCGCTGGGGGCTGACCGAGGCCGATATCCAGGCTGCGCCGGAGCATCAGGCCACGGTGGCCTATACCCGCTACGTGCTCGATTGCGGCGCTGCGGGCGATCTGCTTGAACTGCATGTGGCGTTGGCCCCCTGTGTCATCGGCTATGCCGAAATCGGGCGCACGTTGGCGCAGCGTATTGGCGACCTGAGCCAGCACCCTTATCGTGAATGGATTGGTGAGTACGCCGGGGAGGGCTATCAGGCCGTGGCGGCCAATGCGCGCAAGCACCTGGATGAACTGGCGGCGCGCAGTATGACCGAGCAACGGTTCGTCGAGCTGGCAGGCATCTTCGGCCAGGCGTCGAGCCTTGAAGCCGACTTCTGGCAGATGGGGCTCGATGGCGCTGCCTAGCAGACTGCCCCCGTAAGCTGCGTATCCTGTGGGAGCGGGCTTGGCCCGCGAATGGGGAACACGGTGCATGGCACCGGCTTCGCCGGTGTTCGCGGGGCAAGCCCGCTCCCACAGCCCCCCACTACCGCAATTGAATCAATGGCCCCCCTTCATACGACGGGCCACCAGGTAAATCCCCAAACCGACCAATGCCGTAGCCGCACCGATGTAACCCGTACTGGTCCAGCCCAGCCCCGCAGTGATGGCCATGCCACCCAACCACGGCCCAAGCGCGTTGGCCAGGTTGAACGCCGCATGATTCGAAGCCGCCGCCAGGCTTGGCGCTTCATGGGCAATATCCATCAGGCGAATCTGCAACGGCGCGGCCAGGGCAATCATGGTGCCGACCAGGGCGACGCCCAGCAGCAGCGTCCAAAGCGATTGTGCCGCAAAGGTGAAAAATAGCAGCACAGCAATCGACCAGACCAACACCAGGCCCACGGCGCGGAACTGCAGGCGATCGAACAGTTTGCCACCGGCGATGTTGCCAATGATGCCACCCGCGCCAAAGGCGGCCAGGCCAAAGGGGATCCACTGCGGCGACACCTGGGTCACGTGCAGCATGGTCGGTGCCAGGTAGCTGAACACACAGAACATGCCGGCAAACCCGATCGAGGCAATGGCCAGTGCCATCCACACCTGGGGCAGGGCGAACGCCTGCAGTTCCTTGCGGGGGTCGCTGCGCACTTCATCGTGCGGTTGCGGCACGAAGCGCCAGACCAGGGCGATGGTGCACAGGGCAATCAGCCCGACCAACACAAACGCAGAGCGCCAGCCAAAGTACTGCCCCAGGAAGGTCGCAACCGGGTTGCCCAGCAGCATGGCCAACGTCAGGCCCATCATCACCCGCGCGACAGCGCCCGCCCGCTGGTTGTTTGCCACCATGCTCGATGCCACCACCGCCGCAATGCCGAAGTACGCGCCATGGGGCAGGCCGCTGATGAAGCGGAAGGCTACCAGGCCGCCGAAGGAGGGGGCAAATGCCGTGGCCAGGTTGCCCAAGGCATACAGCGCCATCAACAGCAGCAGCATGTGCTTGCGCAGCAGCTTGGCGCCGAGGATCGCCAGCGTCGGGGCACCGACCATCACGCCCAGCGCATAGGCACTGATGGCATGGCCCACTTCAGGCTCGCTCAGTTGCAGGTTGCTGGCGATGTCCGGCATCAACCCCATGATGGCGAATTCGCCGGTGCCGATGGCAAAGCTGCCCAGGGCCATGGCGGCTTCCATCTTGGCGACAGTGCGTTTCGGGAGGGCTAGCGGTGGTGGTTCTTGGACAGACATTTGAATCCTTATTGAAACATGCTGAAACGTTCAAGGTGGGATCATAGTCAATCAGGGAGAGGCACGTCGAGGCTGCGACGTGCATGTCTTGGGAGGTTCAGCGCCTATGAGATCGAGCGCCGCCCGCGCGGCGCATCGCGACGCAAGGCCGCTCCTACATTTGTTTCGGGCCAATGAGGCCTGTGGCATTAGCGCGCGACCGCCTTGTTTGTACGATACGATATTGAGACAGGCACCAAGGGGCCGCGCGCCAATGCTTCAGGCATAACTGGCCCGAAACAGATGTAGGAGCGGCCTTGCGTCGCGATGCGCCGCGCGGGCGGCGCTCGATCTCATAGGCGCCGAACCTCCCAAGGCATGCACGGCGGCGCTCGATCTCATAGGCGCTGAACCTCCCAAGCCCTACACCAAGGCCTACTTGAACCCCGTAACCGCATGCGGCACATAAGGCGCTTCCAGCCGCATGACCTCTTCATCACTCAACTCAAGCTCCAACGCCGCAATGGCATCGTCAAGGTGCCCAGGCTTCGACGCACCAACAATCGGTGCAGACACGCCGCGGTGCCCGAGCACCCAGGCCAACGCCACCTGCGCCATGGGTACGCCACGTTCAGCGGCAATCAGTTCGACCACATCAATCACTCGGCCATCCTCGGCTTCGGTCCGCTCATAGAACGACTTGCCGGAAACATCGCTCAGCGTGCGCGCCGTCTCCTGCCCCTTGGGCCGGGTCAGCCGCCCGCGTGCCAGCGGGCTCCAGGGCATCAGCCCGACGCCTTGGTCCTGGCACAAGGGGATCATTTCCCGCTCTTCTTCCCGATACACCAGGTTGAGGTAGTTCTGCATCGAGACGAACCGGCTCCAGCCATTGGCCGCGGCAACGTGCTGGGCTTTGGCGAACTGCCAGGCATACATCGACGAGGCACCGATGTAGCGGGCCTTTCCGGCCTTGACCACATCGTGCAGCGCTTCCATGGTTTCTTCGATGGGGGTGTGATAGTCCCAGCGATGCACCTGATACAGGTCGACGTAATCCACCCCCAGGCGGCTCAGGCTCGCGTCGATACTGCTGAAGATGGCTTTGCGCGAAAGGCCCTGCTCGTTGGGCTTGCTGGCGCCTTCCCACATGTTCGCGGGGTAGAAGACCTTGGTCGCGATCACCGTGTCTTCACGGCGCGTGAACGCCTTGAGCAGTTGGCCCAGGATGACCTCCGAGGTGCCGGCCGAATAGCTGTTGGCCGTGTCGAAGAAGTTGATGCCCTGTTCCACCGCGTGGCGGATGATCGGGCGGCTCTGGTCCACATTCAGGGTCCAGGGATGGGTACCGGCATCGGGGTCACCGAATGTCATGCACCCCAGGCACAGCCGGGAGACATCCAGGCCGGTGTTTCCGAGTTTGACGTACTGCATCTGCGTGCCCTCTCTGGCGGCATTGCCCGGCGCAGGTTGCCGAGCGATGGCACAAGGTTAACGGCGATGCGGCACTGCGCAAATTCCCGGAATGTGCAGGCGATGTTTGCAAAAATTCACAAGCGAAGCAGGGGCTTCACCTGCTCGATCAAAAAGTCGGTCACGGCTTTGATGCGGGGTGTGTTGCGCACGTCTTCATGAACCGCCAGCCAGATTTCGATGCTCATCGAACTGTTGTCGTTGGCTGGCTTGAGCCCGTATTCCTCAGCCATGAAGGCGGGCAGGCAGGCAATGCCCACGCCGCCGGCTGCTGCCTGGGCCTGGATGCGCAAGTCGTTGCTTTGCAGGGCGAAAGGGCGGCCTGTGGCGTGCTTGAGCAGCCACAGTTGCTGTGGGGATTTGGCCTGGGAGTCGTCGTAGCCGATATACACCTGCGGTTCGCGCTGGCGCAGGTAGGCCGCCGAGGCGTACAGCGTGTATTCCAGATGGCCGAGCAAGCTGGCCACCAAGGTGGGTTCGGTGGGCCTGGCCAAGGCAATGGCCACGTCTGCTTCGCGACGCGCCAACGAGGCGCGTGACTTGCTGCCGACCAGCTTCAGCTGCAAGTGGGGGTAGCGTTGATACAGGGCCCCCAGCCTGCGCGCCACCATGCTGCCCAGCAGCGCAGGTGGGGCAGCAATCACCACTTCGCCTTCAACGGTGTGTTGGTCGGCACTGGCAAAGTGCTCCAGTGCAAACGAAGAGGCCAGCATCTGTTCGGCGAACTCGCCGACCCGCAAGCCTTGTTCGGTGAGGGCGTAGGCCCGTGGCCGGCGGTCCACCAGTTTGAGCTGCAAGGACGCTTCGAGCGAGCTGATACGCCGGGCCACGGTGGCGTGGTCAACGCCCAGGCGCTTGGCGGCGGCCGAGAGCGAGCCGGCGCTGATGAAAGCAGAAAAATGACGCAGGTCTTCCCAATCGAACATGACAGGCCTCGGCTGTGAGGCCTGATGATACGCGGATTCAGGCAGTGCCCGTCAGCCGGGTTGAGCGCACGTGCTGTTTGCCAGGCGGGCAGGCCGACAGCAGCGCAAGGCTCATCTGCATCACCCAGGCTTCGATCCTGGCCTCATCGACTGGCACAGGCCGATGCCGCATACCCTCGGCGGTATCGACCAGGGCCAGGATCGCCTCGGCCGTGCCGGCGCTGTCCAGCACATTGAAGTGCCCCTGTTGCTGGCCCTGCTCGATGAGCTGGCACAAGGGCGCGTGCGAACGGCTGACCGCCTGCTCCAGCCAGGCGCGCTGGCCGGCCTCTACATGGCGCGACTCATGGCGCAGCAACAGTGCTTCGCAAGGGTGCGATACCTGCCGTGCGAGCAGAAACCGCAAATAGCCCCGCAAGTCACGGGTATAGGGCCCACGGCGCCAGGCCTTGAGCCGCTGCGCAAGAATGTTCAGCAACACATCGAGCAATAGGTCCTGTTTGCTCGCAACGTGGTGGTACAGGCTGCCGGGCTGCAACCCGGCCCGGGCCGCCAGTTGGCGCATGCTCATGGCGCCGTAGCCGACTTCGGCCATCAAGCCTTGCGCCACGCTGAGCAGATGGCCCGGGCAATGCTGCACTGGGCGGGCGTAAGCCATGGCTAGTCGCCCCTGCCTGCCATTTGCACTACGGCCCGGGCGCGCAGTATCACCGGCGCATCCACCATCTGGCCGTCAAGGGTGAACACCCCGGCACCGGTCTCGGCGGCAGCCAATACGCGGCGTGCCCAGTCCAGCTCGGTGGCCGAGGGCTGCAGGGCGCGATGAATCACGCTGACCTGGCTGGGGTGAATGCACAAGGCACCGCCAAAACCCATGTCGCGGGCGAATTGCACATGCCGTTGCAGGCCATCGACGTCCTCAATCCCTGGGAACACACCCTCCAGCGCCGGCGCCAGGCCGGCAGTGCGGCTGTGCAGCAATACCGCGTAGCGCGCATGTCCGAGCACCTGCTCGGCCGCTTCGCTGGCGCTGCGCAGGTTGAGGTCCAGGCCCAGGTCGAGGCTGCCAAAGGACAACCGCTCGACGCCTTCACAGTTGGCCAGCAAGGGCAGGGCGAGCAACCCGCGAGCGCTTTCGATGACGGGCCAGACCGGCTTGCCGGTGGCATGTGCACGCTGGACCTGTTCGACCGTTTCGGCCTTGGGAAGAAGGATGCCACTGACACCGGCATGGCGCTGACACAACGCCAGGTCAGCGGCATGCGCCCAGTGCTGCGGGGCGTTGACCCGCACCAGCACGCTGGCCTGGGGCTGCGCCGCAAGGAAGGCCTGAAGGTTGCTGCGTGCCTGGTCCTTTGCGGCTTCTTCAACGGCGTCTTCCAGGTCGACGATGACCCGATCGGCGCCACTGGCCAGCGCCTTGGCGATGCGTTCCGGGCGGCTGGCTGGCACGAACAGGGCGGAACGCACGATGGCCTGGTTCATTGAGCTGCCCCCAGGTTGAATTCGACTTCCCCGGTTTGGGCCATGCCTGCTTCGGCGGTCGCCCAGAGCTGGGCCCTGTCGCTGCCCAGCAGGCGCCCACCCACCTCGAAGGCGTTCGGCGAAATCAAGGGCCGCAGGCCACGGAAACTGAAGCGGCGTATCTGCGCGGCAGGGTTTGCACGGGCAAAGCCGCGCAGGTTGAGCGTGGCAATCAGCGGGCCGTGCACCACCAACCCCGGGTAGCCCTCGGTCTCGGTGACGTAGGGCCAGTCGTAGTGGATGCGGTGGCCGTTGAACGTGACTGCCGAGTAGCGGAACAACAGTGTTGCGTCGGGCGTCACGGTTTCTTGCCAGGTGCCGGCTGGAGCAGGTTCGGTACCACCAAGCTTGGGTGGGGTCGGCTCGCGGTAGACGATGTCCTGCTCTTCGACCAGCACCTCGCAGCCATCCTGCACATACACGTGTCTGACCGTGACGAACAGCAACGACCCGGTCCGCCCGTGTTTTTCCTCGACGTTGATAAGGGTCGACTGGCGCGATACCTGTGCTTCTACCCGCAAAGCGCCGAGGAATTCCAGGCGGCTGCCGGCCCACATGCGGTTGCGGTTGTGCGCCGGGGGCAGGAAGCCACCGCGCGCGGGGTGCCCATCGCCACCCAGCCCGGCGGCTTCGACAGCGTCCTGGAAGAACGCCCAGTGCCACAACAGTGGCAGCGGCTCCCCCGGTGACGGCGCGGGCTCGCTGAGGGTCGCCGCGAGGCGCTGGACCAGGTTGTGGGTGATGCGCTCGTGGCGGGTTTCGCTGCGCCCGATCCAGCTGCTGAGGTCTTGTGTTGTCATTGTGGTTTTCCTCGATCATTCAACGCTTGAAGGGTCAGATAACCCCGGCGGTACGCAGTGCCTGTATACGTTCGGCAGGCAGCCCAAGCTCGGCAAGTATGCCTTCGCTGTGCTCGCCCAGCGAAGGCACAGGGTCCATGCGCGGGCTGTAGGCATTGCTGCTGGCCGGGGGCAGCAAACTGGGAACACTGCCGTTCGCGGTCGCCACCTGCCGCCAGCGGCCGCGTGCCTGCAACTGTGGGTGCTGCCAAACCCCCAGCATGTCATTGACCCGGGCGTTGGCGATGCTGGCGCCATCGAGGCGTGCAATCACCGTGTCGAAGTCCAGGGCGGCGAATGCCTCGATGATCAGCGTGCGCAAGGCGTCGCGGTTGGCCACACGCTGGTAGTTGGCAGCGAAGCGCTGATCGTCTGCGAGCGCGGGCTGCAGCAGCACCTGCTCGCAGAACAGCCGCCATTCGCGCTCGTTCTGCAGCCCGAGCATGACGGTGTTGCCATCGCCGGTGGGGAAAGGGCCGTAGGGGTAGATCGTGGCGTGCGCTGCGCCGGCTCGCGGCGGCGGTTCCGCGCCTTCATAGGCGTAGTACAGCGGGTAGTTCATCCATTCCACCAGGCTTTCCAGCATCGACACCTCGACATGGCTGCCTTCGCCGGTGGTGCCACGCAGCAGCAGCGCCGAGAGCACGCCGGTGTACGCATACATGCCGGCAGCGATGTCGGCGATCGAGTTGCCCGCCTTGGCCATCTGCTCGTCGCCAGGGCCGCCGGTTACCGACAAGAAGCCGCCCTCGCTCTGGATCAGCAGGTCATAGGCCTTTTTCTGCTCAAACGGGCCACCGGCACCGTAGCCCGAGATGTCGCAGACGATCAGCTTGGGGAAGCGCACGTGCAACGCCTCGAACGACAGCCCCAGGCGCGCAGCGGCGCCGGGCGCGAGGTTTTGTACCAATACATCGGCCTGTTCCAGCAGTTGATCGAGAATGTCGCCCGCAATGGCCTGCTTGAGGTCCAGCGCCAGGCTTTCCTTGGAGCGGTTGGTCCAGACGAAGTGCGAAGCCAGGCCGTTGACCCGTTGGTCGTAGCCGCGGGCAAAGTCGCCGACGCCCGGCCGTTCGACCTTGATCACGCGGGCGCCAAGGTCGGCCAGCTGGCGGGTGCAGAAGGGGGCGGCAATGGCATGTTCGAGGCTGATGACGGTGATGCCGTCGAGCGGGCGCGTAGCCGTGGGCTGGCTCATGGTGGTTATCTCTCTTGTCATGGCTGAGCTGAACCCCTTGCCGCCTTGGCGACAAGGGGCGACTTCGGTCAGAACGACCGTGGCAACTCCAGCAGGTGCTCGGCGACATACGACAGGATCAGGTTGGTCGAGATCGGCGCCACCTGGTACAGGCGGGTCTCGCGGAACTTGCGCTCGACGTCGTACTCGTTGGCAAAGCCGAAACCGCCGTGGGTTTGCAGGCAGGCATTGGCCGCTTCCCAGCTGGCCTTGGCCGCCAGGTACTTGGCCATGTTGGCGGCGGCACCGGCATTCTTGCCGCTGTCGTATTCTTCACAGGCGCGCCAGCGCATCAGGTCGGCGGCCTCGATTTCGATATGCGCTTCGGCAATCGGGAACTGCACGCCCTGGTTCTGACCGATCGGCCGCCCGAAGACCACACGATCTCGGGCGTACTGGCTGGACTTTTCGATGAACCAGCGCCCATCGCCGATGCACTCGGCGGCGATCAGCGTGCGCTCGGCGTTGAGGCCGTCGAGGATGTAGCGAAAGCCCTTGCCTTCTTCACCGATCAGGCTGCTGGCGGGGATTTCCAGGTTGTCGAAGAACAGCTCGTTGGTCTCGTGGTTGACCATGTTGGCGATCGGCTGCACGGTCAGGCCGTTGCCGATGGCCTCGCGCAGGTCGACCAGGAAAATCGACATGCCTTCAGACTTCTTCTTCACTTCGGCCAGCGGCGTGGTGCGGGCCAAGAGGATCATCAGGTCGGAGTGCTGGACCCGCGAAATCCACACCTTCTGCCCGTTGATCACGTACTTGTCGCCCTTGCGCACGGCAGTGGTCTTGATCTTGGTGGTGTCGCTGCCGGTGGTGGGCTCCGTGACCCCCATCGATTGCAAGCGCAGTTCGCCGCTGGCCAGCTTTGGCAGGTAGTTACGCTTCTGCTCGTCACTGCCGTTACGCAACAGGGTGAACATATTGTACATCTGGCCGTGGATGGTGCCGGAGTTGCCGCCGCAGCGGTTGACTTCCTCCAGGATGACCGATGCCTCGGCCAGGCCCAGGCCCGAGCCACCGTACGCTTCAGGGATCATCGCCGACAGCCAGCCGGCCTCGGTCATCGCCTTGACGAAGGCGTCCGGGAAGCCCTTTTCCTCGTCCACCTTGCGCCAGTACTCGGCAGGGAAATCACCACACAAGGCGCGTACGCCTTCACGGATGGCTTCGAGTTGTTCGTAGTCGTTCATTATTGTTCTCCAGGCGGTGCAGGCTGCCAACCTGCACCCAACGCAGGGTCAGAGAGGCTGGAAGCCGAGGGCGGCGCGGAAGCGGTTCTTGACGTAATGGCCGTCACGCGGCGGCAACACACGGGGTGGGTTCTCGGCCTTGATCTTCACGGTCGCCAACTTCACACCCTCACGCGTGGCGAAGCGTTCGCGCAGGCCTTGCACGCCTTCCATTTCACGAATTTCGCGGGTCCAGCTGAAGCCGCAGGTCTGCGCGACCTGGTCGAGCTTGATGCCGAAGCCGGCATGGCTGACCTGCATGCCGGTCTCGCCGAAGTGGCCGTTGTCCAGCACGACGATGGTCAGGTTGGCCGGTTTTTGCAGGGCAACCGTGGCCAGGGCACCGAACCCCATCAGCAACTCGCCGTCGCCGGTGATGACCACCACCGACTTGTGCGGCTGGGCATTGGCCAGGCCCAGCCCGACGGTGATGGCGCTGCCCATGGCCGCCCAGAGGTAGTAGTTACCGTCGTGGTCGCCGGCAGCCATGACGTCGTAGGACGCCGAACCCAGGCCGGTCACCACCAGCACATCCTGGCGATCGGCGAGCAGGGTGCGTACCACTTCACGGCGGCACAGGGTGTGGTTGGCGCTTACTTGACCCATTTTTTTTCTCCGATCAGGCGCTGGCCGAGCAGCAGGGCGGTGGCGCTGTCGCCGTTGAAAGCCATGGTGGCGGCGCCATGCAGCAACGGGGCGACGTCTTCAGGCACATCGGCGCGCCAGGTCATTACCTTCATCAGTTGCAGCGAGGCCTCGGTGGCCTGGCCCATGGGGTTTTGCCAGGCATTGAACTCGGCCCAGTCGCCACGCAGGGTCACCACTATCAGCAGGGGGAAGCCGGCGCAATTCTGCAAGGCCAGGGTGTTGATGCAGTTACCCACGCCGCTGGACTGCATCAGCAGCGCGCCGCGCTCGCCACCCAGCCAGGCGCCGGCGAGGTAGCCGATGCCTTCTTCTTCGGTGGTGAGGACGACGGCCTTGATCTCGGGGTCGTCATAGGACATGCGGATCGCCGCCGAGTGGCCGGCGTCCGGAACGAACACGACATGCTTGACGTCGTGGGCCTTGAGGACGCGGAACACGTCTTCTTGCCAGCTTTGTTCAGCTTCTTGCGATGACATGGTTGTCTCCAGTGCTGCTCTTGTTTTGCCTCATCATGCAGGCAACAAACGGCCTCGACGACTACCGTTTTTCACTTTGAGATATGCCGGCCTGGCATAGCTTGTGGCGGTCACGCCTTGGCAGCCTGCACCTTGCTGGCGGGCATGCCGGTGTTTTCCTCGACCTTGCCATCGCCACTGATGTAGCCGTGCCTGGACAGGTTGGGCATCAATATCGACGCAATGAAGGTCACGCAGAGGACGGCTGCCACGTAGAAAAAGAAGTAGTCTTCGACGCCTTCGGCCCTGAACGAAAGCGCCACGTATTCCGCTGTGCCGCCAAACGCGGCATTGCCGATGGCATACGGGAAGCCGACCCCCAGTGCACGCACCGCCGGTGGGAACAACTCGGCTTTGACGATGCCTGCGATCGGGGTGTAGAGCGAGGCGATGACCAGGCCGCCGAAGACCAGGGCAAAGGCCATGATCGGGCTATGCGTCCCCTTGATGGCGAACAGCAAGGGAATCACCAGCAGCACGCCCAGGCTCGAGAACATCAGCATGTGCGTCCTGATGCCGAGCCGATCGGCCAGGTGGCCGAACAGCGGCTGGCACAGCATGAAGCCGATCAGCGCCGAGGTCATGATGAAGCTCACGGTGGCCGCATCGAAGCCTGCCGATATCACCAGAAACTTCTGCATGTAGGTGGTGAAGGTATAGAAGTACAGCGAGCCGCCGATGGTAAAGGCGAGCACCAGTGCAACCGCGCGCTTGTGCTTGAACATGCCGCGCAACGACCCGGCGCCTTCGCGGTGCATGTCCTTTTTCGACGCGGTTTCGTGCATCGAGCGGCGCAGGTACACCACCACCACGGCGCTGATGGCGCCAATGAAGAACGGGATACGCCAGCCCCATTCACGCAACTGCTCGTCGCTGAGGGTCTGTTGCAGGATGACCACGGTAAACAGCGCCAGCAATTGCCCGGCGATGATGGTGAAGTACTGGAACGAGCCATAGAAACAGCGCCGTCCCGGCGTTGCGATTTCGCTGATGTAGGTGGCGCCCGTGCCGTATTCGGCACCCACGGACAGCCCCTGGATCAGCCGGGCGATGACCAGCATGATTGGTGCGGCGATGCCCACCGTCTCATAGGTGGGCATTACCGCAATCATCAGTGACCCGGCACACATCATGAACACCGAGATGATCATTGAAACCTTGCGGCCGCGGGTGTCGGCCAGCCAGCCGAAGATCCAGCCGCCCAGTGGGCGCATGAAGAAGCCCACGGCAAATACGCCGGCAGTGGCCAGCAGCTGCGTGGTGGTGTCGCCCTTGGGGAAGAACGAAGCGGCGAAGTAGATGGCGGTGTAGGCGTAGATGAAAAAGTCGTACCACTCGACCAGGTTGCCGGAGCAGGCACCCATGATCGCTCTGACACGGTTGGGTTGCCGGGTGGGTACATCTTCAAGGTGGGAAGTGGAATGTGGCGTTGGCATGGTAGTCAGCCTCTGGTCTTATTCTTGTAGCGGGTGTCCGATCGGTGATCGACCCTGTTTCCACGCTACTCCAGAGCGGGCAGCTCAATAAGGGGACTGATTGACTAACTGATATGCCGAAATTCTATAGCTGCCAGCGGGGGCGCTGTTTAGACTGCCAGCTACCTTCTGCCTCAACACGGGTCGGCCCATGGACGTCGTTCAGCTCAAAACCCTGATTCATGTTGCCGAACTTGGCAGCCTCAGCAAGGCGTCCGACCGGTTGCACATTGCGCAGCCCGCCTTGAGCCGGCAGATACGGCAGTTGGAAAAAGAGCTGGGGGTTTACCTGTTCGAGCGCCATGGCCGCGGCATGATCATCACCGACGCCGGCAGTGAGGTGCTGCAGCACGCCACGCGCATCATGGATGAGCTCGAGGCGATTCGCAGTGCGGTGGTCGGCGGGCATGCCTCGTTTCGGGGGGCGGTAGCGATCGGCACCACACCGACCATTGCTGAAATCGTCACCGTGCCCCTGGTTACCCGTATTCGCCAGGCACACCCGGACTTGTCGATCCGTTTTTCGTCGGCATTCAGCGGCTACCTGGTGGACTGGATTCAACGCGGTGAACTGGAGCTGGCCATCTCTTACGATCTGGAGCCGCTGCATACCCTGCGCATCGTGCCGGTGATGATGGAGAGCCTGGTGCTGGTGGGGCCGCCGAGTACCGGCTTGGCGTGGGACAAGCCGGTCAATTTCGCCACCCTGGCCCAACAGCAACTGGTGCTGCCGAGCCCCAGGCACGGTTTGCGCAAGATCATGGACCAGTGCGCTGCGGACGTCGGCTTCAAGATTGCCACCAGTGTCGAGGCCGACTCGTTTGGGGCGATGATCGACCTGGTTCGCCATGGCTTCGGCATGACTGCGCTGCCCCTGGCTTCGATCTACAACCACCTGCAAAGCGGCACCCTGTGCGCGGCGCCGCTGATAGAACCGACCCCGATGCGCAAGCTGGTGATGGTGTCACCGGCGGACAGGCATGTGAGCCCTGCGACGCGCTATGTGGGGCAAACCTTCGTCGAGCTGGCCGCGGAACTGGTGGCGCAGGGCATCTGGGCGGGGCACATGCTTTAGCCCCGTGCCTGCAGGCGCGCCACGCCGGGCACGCACAGCAAGGCCAGCAGGGCTACGCCCGCCGCCACATAACCGAGCGACGATACACCGAACGCTGGGATGACCAACCCACCCAGCAACGCGCCCAGGCCGATCCCGGCATTGGCGGCAGATACGTTGGTAGTGCCGGCCAACGCCTGGGAATGCGACACCGCGTTCATCACCCGGACCTGGCAGATGGGGTACAGCGCCGTGTTGGCGATGCCCCACAGTGCCAGCGCCGCCCAGAGCGTAACCGGTGCAGAAGCCAGCGGGCTGAATGCCGCCATGCCCACCCCCAGCAAGGCCAGGAACAGCGCAGTGGCCTTGATCGGCGATTGCCTGACCGCGCGGCCACCCAGCCAGTTGCCCAGCAAACCGATGGCACCGAAGCCCATCAGCCACCAGCCGACATCCGCTGTTGCCACACCTGCGGTGCGCTCAAGCATGTCGGCGAGGTAGGTGTAGGCAATGAACATGGCGGTGAACACCAGCACCGAGAGGACCACGTTGGCCAGGAAGATCGGTTCACGGAAAATTCGCGCCTGCTGGCTGAAGTCGACTTTAGGCTGGCGGGCAACCGCTGGCATCCAGGCCAGCACAGCAAAGGCCATCAGCGCTGATGCGGCGGCCAATACCCAGAAGGCGCCGCGCCAGCCGATGGCATTGGCCGCCAAGGTGCCCAGCGGAATACCGAGCAGCAGGGCCGCTGAAATGCCCAGGTACACGCGCGCGACGGCCTGCCCCTGGCGATCGGGGCTGACCATCCTGGCCGCCGTCTCGCTGGCCGTCCCCCAGAAAACCGGCAGTGCCAGGGCGGGCAAGAATCGCGCTACTGCTAGCACCCAGATGTTCGGCGCAATGGCAGCAAGCGCATTGGCCGCAGCGAACAAGGCCAGGATGGCTGCGAACAGCTTGCGCCTGTCCAGGTGGGCAAGTGCTGCTGTCAACGGCGGGCCGGCGAGCATGACGGTGAAGGCGAACAGCGTGATCAGCTGCCCGGCACTGGAAATCGACACATCAAGGTCGCGCGCCAGCCCCGGCAGCAGGCCAACCATCAAAAACTCGGTGGTTACGATCAGAAAGGCCGAGGTGGCGAGGATCAAAGTCCCCAATGTGGCGCGTCGATCGGTCGCCAAGCCCAGGGGAGGGCGTTCAACAGCAGTCATGCAGGCAGTTCCTGAAATCAAGGTGCTGCCATTGTATTGATTCAAAAAAAGCTTATCGCTGGCAAAAATTCACTGGCTTGGCGAATATTATTCACTAATCACCGGGCTGCAGAACGTGACCGTCCATGCGCAGTGATTGCAGCAATACGTCCAGTAACGCCCTGACGCGCGGCAGGGCCTCGCGCTTCCTGAGCCATACCACGTTCATCGCCAAGCCCTCTGTTGCCAGGTGCGGCAATACTTCAACCAACTCGCCACAGGCCAGTTGCTGGTTGACCAGCCAGGTAGGCACCTGGGTGATGCCCAAGCCTTGCAGCACGGCTTGTACCACTCCTTCGCCATCGCCAATGGCAAGCCGCGCCGGCATGAAGCGCCGTTCCATTTCGCCAGGCTGGGTACCGGTCATGTGCCAAGGGCTGCCCAAACCGTCGGCTTGCCCGTAAACCACACAGTCATGGGCGTGCAGGTCACGCTCATCGACGGGCGTGCCACGTGCTCGCAAGTAGGCCGGTGATGCGCAAAAGATGACCCGCTGAGCGCCGATGAACTGGTGGCCCAGCTCGTCCGGCCAAACGTCCGGGCCGCCGATACGCACCACGATATCGATGCCCTGTTCGGTCGGGTTGACGAAGCTGTCGGTAAAGGACACGTGTGGCTGCAGCTGATGATGGCGCTTGACGTAGTCGAGGATGACCGGCAATACGTGCAGCCGCCCGTAGGCTGCAGGCAGGTCGATACGCACTCTGCCTCGCGGCTCGAAGTAGTCCTCGTGCAGCGACAGCTCCGATTCTTCGAGGTCGGCCAGTACCCGCGAACAGGTCTTGTAGAAGGTCTGCCCCGCATCAGTCAGGGCAAGCCGGCGTGTCGTGCGGTCGAACAGGCGCAGCCCCAGGCGCGCTTCCAGCCGCGCGATACCTTTACTGACCGCCGAACTTGTCAGGTTCAGGCGCTGCGCTGCCGCCGCAAAACTGCCGAGGTCTGCAACGCAAACAAATACATCGATGCCTTTCAGGCGCTCTGATGAGTGCACATCAACCCTTATGTCATGAATAGCCGTCTTGCCACTCTAATTGAACCGAAGCGACAGTGCTTGGGTCGCAGTGTTTAACTCTGGCAAAAAGGATGTTGACGATGAAAGCGATGACACGACTGTTCACGGGTTTGGCACTGGTGGGTGCACTGGGGACTAATGCTGCCTGGGCGGATCAGCCAGGCGCCGACTGGAAGGTCAACAAAGACCAGGCCGAAGCTGCGCTGAAGAGTGCCGGCTACACCCAGATCACCAAGATCGAGGCCGATGATGGCCATTGGGAGGGCGAGGGCATCAAGGCGGATGGCAAGCAGTACGAATTCCACGTCGATCCGCACACTGGCGCCATTACCAAGGATGAGTTGGACAAGTGACCGGGTGTTGAACGAATGCGACCCGCGCCTGTGCGCGGGTTTTTAATGCCAGCCCGGCAGGCTATTGTGCTTGGTCCGTAGCTTTCCGAATGTCGATCAAGCTTTCCAGGTTCGACAATATCGACAAGGCGTCATAGGGCTTGCGCACCACGGGAACGTGCTTCAAGTGCGCGGGAATGCTGACACTGTCGCCGTAACCCGTGGCAAACAGGAATGGGATGTGCTGGCGCGAGAGCGCTTCGGCGACGGCAATGGAGGTTCCCGTGCCCAGGTTGATGTCCAGCACGGCGACATCAGGCCTGTGGCTGGCCAGCAGTTTCATCGCCTCGGCTTCCGAGCTTGCGGTGATCACATCCTCGACCAGCGCATCGGCCAGAATCTGTTCAAGGCCCACGGCAATCACCAATTGGTCTTCAAGAATCAGCACGCACGCATTGACCAGGGCCGTGTAGCTTACCGGCGGCGCAGCCGGCGCGACCTGCGGCGCTGGGGTGTCGGCTGTTTCAAGCTGAGTCAGGTGTTTGCCAGGAATCTTGAAATACCCATGCAGGCCTTCTGGCCTGAACTCGAGCGTGCTGCTACCGCCCAGGTCGAAGGGGATGCTGCGTTCAATCAGTACCGAGCCAAAACCGCTTCGGCTCGGCGGGCGCACCGTCGGCCCACCGCTTTCGCACCAGGCGATGTCGCAAGCGCCACCCGAATCGATCGTCCAGCTGACCACCAGCTTGCCGCCTGCCCGAGACAACGCGCCATACTTCGCGGCGTTGGTTGCCAGCTCGTGAAGCACCAGCGCCATTACCGAGTAGGCGCGGGCATCGAGCAGCAGGTTCGGACCGTTAAGGGTGATGGCATCGGTCGCAGTGCGGTACGGCGATAGTTCCGCTTCCAGCAGCGTTGCGAAACGGCCGCCGCCATCCCCCCTCACCACCTGATCGTGCGCCAGCGACAACGCCTGGATGCGGCCCTTCAGCGTGGCCACATAGCTGTTGAGGGTCTGTTTTTCAGTGGTGGGGTGGGCCACCAGTGCACCGATCAGTGAAAGAATGTTCTTCACCCGGTGGTTGAGCTCTTCGTTGAGCATCCGCTGGCGCACTTCGGCCTTGGAGCGCTCATCGGCCATCAGCTCACTGTTGTGCAAGGCAACCTCGACGATCGCAGCGCGGATGGCCTCGCCGAACTGGCGGTCCTGTTCGGACCAGGGCTGCGAGTGTTGATGTACGGTCTGCTTCCACACAGCAAAGCTTTTGCGTGGGGTCAGGCGCTCACCCAGCGGGCCGCTTTCGTAGGTCTTGTTGGGGTCGCCGGCCCAATCCAGGGTTTCGATCACCTCCTTGCGAAACAGCATGAGGTAGTCCCTCGGTTGCTGCGACATCGGAATCACCAGTACGCCCGAAACGTCGACGGCATAATCCTGGGCGGCAGGGTGCGCCATCGACAGGCAGTTCGACGCCCATGTACGCCCCTCGGAGACTCCCTCGGCAAAGCGCAGCAGGTTCGGTACCGCCGCCTTGGGCGGTGTCAGCGCGTCTGCCGACCAGCGCCCTTGCAGCGACATGGCGATGCCGTCGCAAGGGATGAGCGCCTTGAAGTCTGTCATGCGGGCACGCAGCAGTTCTTCGATATCCGCGGTGCGGTGGGCATCGCGCAGCAGGTTGTCCAACACCCGGCGGGCGTATGCGGCGGCTTCCAGGGTTTGCTTGGCCCGTAGGGTCTGGATATGCAGCGAGAAGAACTCGCCGAACATCTCCGCCGCGACCCGCTGGCCCATGGTCAGCGTGCGGGGTGCGTAATGGTGGCAGGCAATCAGCCCCCAGAGCGCGCCGTCGACGATGATCGAAATGGACATGGACGCGCCCACGCCCATGTTGCTCAGGTACTCGCAGTGAATGGGCGAGACGCTGCGCAGGTGCGCGTAGGACAGGTCCAGTGGCTCGCCGGAGAGGTCCAGTACCGGCTCGATCGGCACGGTTCTGAACTGGGCATCGGCAATGATCCGCACCGGGTTGCGCAGGTACAGGGCGCGTGCCTGCTGAGGAATGTCCGAGGCCGGGAAGTACTGCCCCAGAAAGCTTTCGAGGCCGCTGCGCTTGGCCTCGGCAATGACCTTGCCGGCGCCGTCGACGCCAAGTTGGTAGATCATCACCCGGTCATAACCCAGTAGTGCGCGAACACGCCGGGCAGTATCGGGGAACAGCTTGTCGGAGCGGTCGATCTCACGCAATTGGGCAATGACGGTACGCACCAGTTCGATTGGCTCGGCAATGCCCGCACCGCGGGGCTCGAACTCCAGGATGGCAGTGCCTTTGAAAATATGCGCGGCCACATCGAACGCCAGCCCGGACGGCAGATTCACGGCAAAGCTCAGCGCCGGTCGGGACGCCTCTCTGACGCGTGCCAGCGCGTTGCGCAGCGTATGGGCAGCCTCGCTGCCGATGATGGTTTCGAGCCGTTGCCCGTTGATTTCACCCGCCACGCCCAGCATGCCGGCGGTATTGGCGGAGTGCCGCAGCACGACGCTTGCCGACGCGTTGCAGGCCAACAGGCAACCGTGCGGCTGGATGCTGCCGGGGATCTGGATAGGTTCGCGATCGCAGTTGGTCAAGTTGACGGGAGGTTGCAAAGTCATGGGCGGCCCCTGCCGGTTTACCAGAGGCCGGCTGCCTGCATGACCGCCGAACATTTTCAGGCAAACGAAGTGTTTACAGTCAAATTCAGCATGGGAGTCTAGCTTGCAGGGCACGCTTCGTCATCAAGGGCAAGAGGTGGCAAGCACAGGGGTTTAGCGTGCCGCCATGGGCAGGAGCGGGTAGACCCGCTCCTGCACTGGTCAGCTCCCTGCGTAACCCACCGACTTCGCCGCCATCCGATTACGTTTCACGAAGTAGGCAGCCACCACCACCAGTGAGGTCACCGTGGTGAACCAGAACTGGAAGCGCGACCCCGGGTCGAAGGCTTGGGTGACAATCACGGCCAACAGCGCGAACAGCGCAACGATATTGGCGTAAGGGAAGAACCACGCCCGGAACGCCGTGGGGTCGACCGCTTCATGCCGGGTTTTCCAGCGCATGGCAAAGTGGGCGATGATGATGAAGATCCACACGATCATCACGAACGTGCCGCTGCTTTTGGCCAGGGTCATGAACAGGTCGCCGCCGCTGACAAAGTGCACCGTCAGGATCAACAGGCAGATGCTCAGGCTCAGCAGCAGGGCGTTGAGCGGCACCCCTTTGGAGGTGGTGCGGGAGAACAGCTTCGGCGCATGGCCACGCTGGCTCAACGAGAACAGCATGCGCGAGTTGGAGAACATGAACGAGTTCATCACCGACATGAACGAGATGAACAACACAATCTTCATGGCCACCGCCGCGCCACTGAACCCGGCCAGGCTGAACAACGACACATACGGCGAAGCCAGGTTTTCAGTGTCTGTCCAGGGCAGGCACAGAATCAGAATCGACACCGAACCGACATAGAACAGCATCACCCGCAAAATCACGCTCTTGATTGCCCTGATGACGTTCTGCCGCGGGTTTTCCGATTCGCCGGCCGCAACGGCTGCAATTTCACTGCCGCCCAGCGAGAAGATCACCACCACCACACCCGCCATCACCGGCGACAGGCCATTGGGCATGAAGCCATCGTGCGCCGTCAGGTTGACCCAGCCAGGGGAGGGGATGTTGCTGTGCAGGCCGAGCAGTATCGAGACACCCAGCACCATGAAGATGAGAATGGTGGCGACCTTCATCGCGGCCAGCCAGTACTCCACTTCAGCGAACGATTTGACCGAGTAGGCGTTGCTGGCCATCAACGTCACCAGCATGATGAAAGCGCCCGCCCAGATCGGTAGCCACGGCAGAAAGTCGTTGAGGATGGCGCCTAGCAGTACCGCCTCCAGGGTGATGGTCAGCATCGATTTGAGCCAGTACAGCCAGCCGAC
The DNA here is from genome assembly GCF_051123555.1 of Pseudomonas sp. NFX1. Taxonomy (NCBI): domain Bacteria; kingdom Pseudomonadati; phylum Pseudomonadota; class Gammaproteobacteria; order Pseudomonadales; family Pseudomonadaceae; genus Pseudomonas; species Pseudomonas sp. NFX1. Next base: position 1,513,223 of record NZ_CP169366.1, read on the forward strand.
GGCAAAACCCGCCCATTCGCCGAGGTAGGTATTGGCATAGGTCGAGAACGAGCCGGCGTCCGGGTTGCGACAGGCCATCTCGCCGAGCATGAACATCACCAAGGTGACCACGATGCCGCCGATGAAATATGACAGGATCGCGGCCGGCCCCGCCGAGGCAATCAACTTGCCCGACCCCATGAACAGCCCCGCGCCGATCACCCCGCCTAGCGCAATCATGGTGATGTGCCGTTGTTTCAGGCTTTGCTTCAGACTGTTGGATTGCATTTCCTTGTCCTCTCTTATTATCGGGGAGGAATTGGCAACGTTCGTGCAGCGCAAGGCTTGCCACCGCAAAAATAGTCACCCCCCACACACAGGCGTCGTCGTGCGCCTGCGTCCACGCCCTGCAGCCTTTTATTCAGGCAATAGCTGTCAGGCTGGCCACCTTGGGCAATGCGGCCGTCTATCTCAAGCGAATTCTGCGCACAACATCCTGCGTTTTTTTCCTGAGGGCGTGCTTTCTGCTGTGCAATGTTGTCCCTTCAAGGGGACATGTCTGTTTCTCACACCGCTTACAGTCCGCTGCATATCCGAAATGGCTCAGGCCAAAAAAAGCATAACAATCCGGAGATGCAGTGCGATGCACACACCACTCGCAGAGCCTCGTCGCTCTATCTATTTCGATTACCAGGTTTTCCCTGCCCACACCGCCAGCGTGAATGCCCAGGTGCAGCATCACCCTGTGGTGATCGTCGGCGCTGGGCCCATTGGCCTGACCACGGCCCTGGACCTGGCCCGCTACGGCATCCCCTCGATCGTGCTGGAAGCCGAACGGCAGGTCAGCGAAGGCAGCCGGGCGATCGTGTTCACCCGTCGATCACTGGAGATTCTGCAGCAGGTCGGCATCTCCGAGCGTGTCACCTCAGCGGGCCTGCCCTGGCGCTTTGGCAATTCCTACTACCGCAATCAGCGGGTATTTCGCATGGAGGCGCCGCACGACCCCGATGACCGTTTTGCGCCCATGACCAACTTGCAACAGCCTTGCCTGGAGCAGTTTCTGGTCGATGCCTGCCACGCCAACCCGATGATCGAGCTGCGCTGGGGCAACCAGGTCAAGGCGCTGGCCCAGGCAGACGACCGCGCGACGCTGGAGGTGGATACCCCCGCGGGTGAGTACACCCTGCAAGCCAGCTGGGTGGTTGCCGCAGATGGGGCGCGTTCGGCCATTCGCACGCTGCTTGGGCTGCAACTGGAAGGTGCTTCATACGAAGGCCGTTTTGTTATCGCCGACATCAAGATCGACCTGGACCTGCCCACTGAGCGTCTGGCGTACTTCGACCCGCACTGGAACCCGGGCAATACCGTGCTCATGCACCGCGAGCCAGACAATATCTGGCGCATCGACTATCAACTGGCACGGGGCGAAACGCCCGAACAGGCCTTGTCGGCTGACTCCCTGCGCGAGCGTATCAATGCCCAGTTGGGCATCGTCGGGGTAGTGAACCCGCAGTGGGAGCTGGACTGGTGCTCGGTGTACTCGGCGCGCGCACTGACACTGCCCGACTACCTGCATGATCGCGTGATATTCACCGGCGATGCCGCGCATTTGCTGCCCATTTTCGGCGTGCGCGGTGCCAACACCGGCTTCCAGGACTGTCACGGCCTGGGCTGGAAGCTGGCGCTGACCGTCAAGGGCGTTGCCGGCCCGGGGCTGCTCGCCTCGTATAGCACGGAGCGGGTAGGGGCCGCGCGCGAGATCATTGCCGAAGCGGGGAAGAGCACCCGTTTCATGACGCCGCCCAGTGCGGGTTATCGCCTGTTGCGCGATGCCGTACTGTCGTTGTCACTGACCCAGGCGTTCGTCCGCCCGCTGTACCACTGGCGCACTTCGCGGCCACATGACTATGTGGACTCTGCACTCAACTGCAAGCATGACGACAATTCACGCTTCAGCTGCGGGCCGCACCAGGGCGCGCCGCTGCTTAACGTGCGGCTCGGCGATGACCAGTTCCTGTTCGACAGGCTGGGGGCGTCGTTCTGCCTGCTGTATTTCACCGATGCCGTTGAAGTGCCAAGCGATATTCAAGCGCAGGCGCAAAGCCTGCGCGACCAAGGCGTGCCGTTGCAGTTGCTGGCTGTCGTGGGTAATCGGCAAGGCGAGGTCCGGGGCGCCGACGGAGTGGTCGACGACCCTGGCGGCCACCTGCGCAACAAATATGGTGCGTCGGCGGGCGGTGCTTACCTGATGCGCCCGGACCAGCACGTCTGCGCCCGGTGGCATCACCTCAATGGGCAGGCTTTGCGTGATGCCGTCGAAACCGCTTTGGGCAATGAGTGAGAACCCTATGGAACACAAGCAACTGACCATCAGCGACATTGAGACCCTCTACGACCAGCTAGCGGATGCCCTTGACCACATCGAAGAGGGCAAACGCGAGCTGTTTCTGGTGAAACTGGCGCTGCTCAGCGCCCAGGCGCTTGGCGACGCAGAGCAGTTTCTGGCGCTGACGCGCACGGCGTTGCTGGACCTGTAATCAGCCCCTGGCTTTCGTGCATTTGCCGCCGGTTTGTCTGTTCGAGCCGGCGAGCCTTCCTATAACAATAATCAGGAAGTTCCCCATGACGCGCAGTCCTATCGCCAGCGCGACCACCCCGACGGTGGCCGGTGTTGACGACCGCTATCAGCACGTGTGTAAAAAGATCTCGAAAAGGCTGATCGGCTTTTTGTTTGCCTGCTTCGTATTGTCGTTTCTGGACCGCATCAATATCGGTTTCGCCGGCCTGACCATGATGGGCGACCTGGGCCTCACGGGCACTCAGTTTGGCCTGGCCAGTACCTTCTTCTATGTCGCTTACATCGCCTGTGGCATACCCAGCAACATGGCCCTGGCGCGCATCGGGGCCCGTCGCTGGATCGGCAGCCTGATGATTGCCTGGGGGCTGGCGTCTACCTGCACGCTGTTTGCGACCGATGCCACCTCGCTTTACCTGCTGCGGATTCTGGTGGGTGTGACCGAAGCGGGGTTCTTGCCTGGCGTGTTGCTGTACCTGACCTTCTGGTTTCCTTCGGCTTACCGGGCCCGCGCCAATGCGCTGTTCATGATCGCCATGCCATTTACCGCCGGGTTCAGCGCTGCGCTGTCGGGGCTGATTCTGGGCCTGGATGGCGTCTGGGGGCTGAAGGGCTGGCAATGGTTGTTCCTGCTCGAAGGCTTGCCCTCGGTGCTGATGGGCTGCGTGGTGTTCGGTTATCTGGATGACCGCCCGCAACAGGCGAAGTGGTTGGATGGCGAAGAACAGGCGCTGCTGCAGCGCGCACTGCAAGCGGACCGCGCTGCCCGTACGGCAACTGCCACACAGCCTGCCCGCAGCGTGTGGCGCGAACTGGCCTCGCCGCGCATCCTGCTGTTCTGCCTGGTCTACTTTTGCCTGGTCAACACCCTGGCAATGATTGCGGTATGGACGCCGTTGATCGTCAAAAGCTTCAACAGCGCCAGCAGTAACCAGGCGATCGGCTTTCTGGCGGCCATCCCGCAGATCTGCACCATTATTCTGATGATCGTCTGGGGCCTGCATTCGGACCGCACCCGCGAGCGCCGGTGGCATTTGGTGCTGCCCATGCTGATGGCTGCGGCTGGCTGGGTGCTCACTGCGCTGTCGAGCTATCCGGCGGTGCAATTGCTGGGGGTGTGTATGGCGGCCAGCGGCTCTTACAGCGCCATGTCGATTTTCTGGACAACGCCCGACCAGGTGCTGAGTTTCAGTGCTCGTGCGGTGGGTATCGCGGTGATCAACGCCATGGGCAATATCGGCTCGGCAGTCAACCCGCTGGTGGTCGGCTGGCTGAAGGACCTGACGTCCAGTTTCAGCGCAGGTTTCGCCTATGCTGCCCTGCTGCTGATCCTCGGCGCACTGCTGGCCCTGCGCCTGCCCATTGCGCCGCCAGAGCCCGGGCATTGAAGGGTGATAGAGTGTCGGGTAGCCGTAGTAGGCAATAACCACAAAACCTGCGCCCGACACGTCGAGAGAAACCGCCATGCAGTACTGGCCCTTGCGCCCCGGCAGTAGTGAACACCGCTTCGATATCGCTCACACCGCCAATCTGTTCGCCAGGGTGGGCCAGAACCGCAGCAAGTTCCTCGCAGCGGATTTGCTGCAGGTGATCGGCCCGGGCGTGCCGTTGGCCCAATGCACGATCTTCGCTTATCCGCAGCGGCGCAACGCCGAGGTGTTCTCGTTTGCGGACCGGGCGCGCGAAGTCTCGCTGCCGGCGATCTCCCACAAATATGTGCAACGCTTCTTCGGCCTGGATGGCAACCAGCAGGTGATGAGCCAAAGCAACTGCGTCGCCAACACCATCGTGCAACGCCAGTCAGCTGACGACATCACGCACCCCGAGTACCGGCGCATCTGCTATGAGCAGCCACAGATTGCCGAGCGGGTAGCCTTGCTGACCCTCTGTGAAAGCAACCGCTGGTTGTCGGTGAACTTCTACCGCGGCCGCGAGCACGGGCGCTTCTCGGCGCAGGAGATGGAGCACCTGGAGGCCCTGGCGCCGTTGCTGATCCAGGCCGTGCGCCTGCATTACCACGCGCACCTGCAAGCCAACGAGCTGCCCTTGCTGTTGGCCGAGCGGGTGATCAAGCAGCAGCACTTGGCGCTGACCTTCCGTGAACAAACGCTGCTGCGCCTGATGCTGAGCGGCCTTGCAGTGGAAGACATTGCCGAGCATCTAGGGGTTCGCCCCGTCAGCGCCGCGACTTATGTGAAACGGCTATACCGCAAACTGGGTGTCAACGGTTTGCGTGAGCTGTTTGGCTTGACCACGCAGGCCCAGTGGGCGCTATCCTGAATGCCTGAACCCTTGGGGCATCTATCATGCGCAGGTTGATGGTGTTGCTCGCGATCACGGCGATTGCGGGTTGTCAGGCGCCAATGCCGGCTGCCGATCCGCAGATGGCCTGGGTCGACTTCTCGGTGCCGTTTCCCAACGACAGGTTGTTGATGGCCGAACGCCTGGACCAGCAACGCCTGCGCGACGGCCGGTTTTTTCAGGTCAGCCCCGGCAGCCATGAGCTGATCGTCCGGTTCGACTACGAAGCAAGCGGGGGTTCAGGCATGAGCATGATGGGGGGCTCCACCGTGCGCGAGTGCTACCTGACGCTCAACTACCCGCATTTCAAAGCCGGCCAGCGCTATGTGCTGGAGGCGCGTTCCATGGCCTTGACGCCTGAGGCGCGGCTGTACGATGCCAAGGGGGCGATCGTTGCCGAGGTCAGCGCGTATTATTGCCTTATGTGAGTGATGTTCAAACAATGAATCGTCCGCTGTTCGTTTCTCTGGATGGGCCCAAGGGCACTGGCAAGACCACACTGCTTGAGGCCATTACAAAAGTACTGAGGGCAGGCAACAACAAGGTGGTCCGGCTTTGCGAGCGCAATAACGACCCCAACAGGGGGGCAACAATGGCGCTGGTCAACCAGCTGGTCAGAAACCCCAGCCGGGCGCTGGAAATGGCGGTTTGCGAGCGCCTGGCCGATAGCCGTAGCTGGATTTCACAGCATGTGCTGCCCAGACAGCCCCCGGGCAGCATCATCCTGATCGACCGCTGGTACCCGTCGGATGCCGCGTTTCGCCGGATAGTCCCGTTTGCAGACATTCTGCGCTTGAATATCGAGCGCAATGTACGCGTGCCAGACCTGCATGTCGGGGTAGTCACCGACCCTGAAATCTCATGGGCCAGGGCAGCGGCGCGGTCGCGCGGGCTGGGCAGTACCGTGATGTTCAACCTGCAAGAGCAGGTTGCCAGTACCCAGGCGTTCGAGCGAGCGGTTGCGGAGCAGGGGTGGGTGTTGTGCCGCAATGAGGGCACGGTCGAAGAGGCGACGATGCAGGTGGTTGCCGAGATTCATAAGGTGTTGCGAGGCCAATAAGGGACCGCACATAAAGAAAACCCGCCAACACAGGCAAGGGAGCTTCTACCGCAATGATTGATCACTTGGATCATCTGGTGCTGACCACCATCGATGTCGACGCTTGCAAAGATTTCTACGTCCGTGTTCTGGGGATGCGTTTGCAGACCTTTGGGGCAGGCCGCCTTGCGTTCTGTTTCGGCAATCAAAAGATCAACGTCCATGTTCGCGGGCATGAGTTCGAGCCAAAGGCCCACCTGCCGGTGCCGGGGGCCTTGGACGTGTGCTTGATCACCAGTGTCGGGCTCGAGCAGGTGGTCGCACACCTCGAGGCTCAGAACTGGCCCATTATCGAAGGGCCTGTTCAGCGGACCGGGGCGACCGGGCCTATCCTCTCGGTCTATGTGCGCGACCCTGATCTCAATCTGATCGAGATTTCCGAACAGCTGTGACTTGGCAGTTCAGGGCTTTCAGTACCGGTGGTGAAACTACCTACTCGAGGCAGGAGGAACGGCTGTTCTTTTAGTGCACCCATGTGAAGGCATCATGTCGTTGGGGTGGGCATCATGTGTGTACTGAATAACAGGAGCCAGACATGGCTATTCTCTACATGGCCGAGCCCGGCAGTGCTGCTCAATGGCGTCAGGCTTTTCTTGAAAGTGCCCCCGAACTTGAGTTTCGCGAATGGCCCGAGGTGGGCGATGCGCGCGACATCGAGTATCTGATTGCCTGGAAACCGATGCCGAGGCTGATGGCGCAGTTCCCAAACCTCAGCGTGCTGTACTCGGCAGGCGCCGGCGTCGATCAGTTCGACCTGTCTGAGCTACCCGAGCACGTTTCGCTGGTCAGGCTGGTGGATGGCGCCATGGCCGACATCATGGCCGAGTACGTGACCTTTGCCGTGCTGGCCTTGCACCGTGACATCCTTACTTACCAGAACAGTCAGCGCGAGCGCCGCTGGGCGCCTTTGCCGATCATCCCTGCGTGCGAGCGGCGTGTGGGTGTGATGGGGCTGGGGAACCTCGGGCAGGTAGCCCTGCAGCGGTTGCAGCCACTGGGCTTCCAGCTGCATGCGTGGAGCCGTTCGCCCAAAGCGGTCGCGGGTGGGCGTTGCTACGTGGGTAATGAGCAATTGCATGCATTTCTAGGCCAATGCGACATCCTGATCAACCTGTTGCCTCTGACACCCGAAACGACGGGCATATTGAACGCGACCACGCTCGGTGCGCTGCCCACGGGGGCAGGTGTAGTGAACGTGGGGCGTGGTGCTCATGTTGTCGAGCAGGATCTGCTGGCGGCGCTTGATACCGGTAAGGTCGCAGGCGCGGTGCTGGACGTGCTTGATCAGGAACCTCCCTTGCCCGACCACCCGTTCTGGCGGCACCCGCGGGTATTGCTGACCCCGCATATCGCCAGCAATGTTCAGGTCGAGGGCGCCGTTGATGTCATCGTGCGAAACCTTCACCGCGCGCGCAGCGGCCTGCCCTTGCTGAACACGGTGCATCGCGGCAAGGGGTACTGAGGCGTTGCGATTTGATCCTGCCTAGAGAAGCATGAAAAGCCTGTTTCTTCCTATTCCGAGTTGGTAGAGCCTCACTCGCGCTCGGCTTACAGTAGTTAACGCCCACCGCTCTACCCTGGGGAGTCCCCGTAGGGCCGTTGCGTTTCCGTGCTGATGATCGAGACCAGGCTTCTCCTAATGACAAAAAACAACCCTATCCCTTTCGACCTCAACCTCCTGATGACCCTGCGCGCCAAGCTTGAGGCGCAAACCTCGGCGGAGGTTCGATTCGACGCCGCCACGCACGCCATCTACGCCTCCGAGGCGTCAAACTATCGTCAGCTGCCGGTAGGCATTGTCATTCCCAGGACCGTCGACGACATCGTGACCACGGTACGCCTCTGCAAAGAGGCCGGCATGCCGATCTTGCCGCGTGGCGCGGGTACCTCCATGTGCGGCCAGGCAGTGAACGCGGCGGTTGTGATCGATGCCTCCAAATACCTTCACGCTGTTCATGAGATCGACCCTGCAAGGCGCCTGGCCAGGGTGCAGCCGGGTGTGATCTGCGATCGGCTCAAAAGCGAGGCGGCCAAGGTGGGGCTGACCTTCGGCCCGGACCCTGCAACCCATAGCCGCTGCACGCTGGGCGGCATGATCGGCAACAACTCCTGTGGCGCTCACTCGGTGATGGCCGGCAAGACAGTCGAAAACGTCGAGCGCCTGGAAATTCTGACCTATGACGGGGAACGTTTCTGGGTAGGGCCTACCGACGAGGCCGCCTACCAGGAACACATCAAGGCCGGTGGGCGGCGTGCCGAGATCGTGCAGGCATTGAAAGCGCTGGTCGATCGCAACGAGGCGCACATTCGCCAGGGGTTCCCCAAGCTCAAACGTCGCGTGTCGGGCTACAACCTCGATCAGTTGTTGCCTGAAAACGGCTTCAACATTGCACGCGCGCTGGTGGGCGTCGAAGGCACCTGCGTCACCGTCCTGCAGGCTGAGACGATTCTGGTGAAGAATCCGACTCACCGCGTGCTGGTGGTGCTGGGCTATGACGAGATCTATTACGCAGCCGACTCCGTACCGCAGTTGCTGCCGCTCAATCCAATCGCAATGGAAGGGTTGGATGATGGCATCATCGATGGGCTTAAAGAACGCGGCATGAAGCTTGCCGATATCGCCGAGCTTCCGGCTGGCAACGCCTGGTTGATGATCGAGTTTGGTGCCCTGTCGACTGAGCAAGCGGTTGCCTTCGCCCAGCAGGCCGTGGACATTGCGCCTGAGTTGCCGGGCAGCCCAAGTGTGCGGCTGGTGACCGATGCAGGTTTGATGAATCGAATCTGGACGATCCGAGAGACGGGCGCCTCGGCGACCTCGCTGGGGCTGGACCCGAATGCGCCTGATCCTGTCGTAGGGTGGGAGGATGCAGCGGTCGAGCCCGAGCACCTCGGCCAGTACCTTCGCGAATTCAAGCGCCTGGTCAGCAGCTACGGCTACAAGACCAACCTCTATGGGCACTTTGGTGATGGCTGTATCCACTCGCGCATTACCTTCGACCTGAAATCCCAGGACGGCCTGGATAACTGGCGAGCATTCCTGGAGGAGGCGGCTCACCTGGTCGTGCGCTACGGTGGTTCGTTGTCGGGCGAGCATGGTGATGGCCAGGCCAAGGGGGAATACCTGCGGATCATGTACTCTGCCGAGATCATGAATGCCTTTGCCGAATTCAAGGCGATCTGGGACCCGCTGAACAAGATGAACCCCGGCAAGCTGATCCATGCCATGCCGGTCGATGCCAACCTGCGGTTGGGCCCGGACTACGAGCGCCGTGAAATCCCCAGCCCGTTCACCTACGATGCGCGCCTCGGTGACAAGGGCCTGGCGCGTGAGGCCGAGCGCTGCATCGGGATGGGTAAATGCCGCTCGCTCGAGGGCGGCACCATGTGCCCAAGCTTCAGGGCCACCCGCGAAGAGAAGTACTCCACCCGCGGCCGTGCACGTTTGTTTTTCGAGCTGTTGAAGGGCGAGGTGCTCGAAGGTGCCTGGCGGAACGAAGAGGTCAAGGACTCCCTGGATCTGTGCCTGGGCTGCAAGGGCTGCAAGACGGACTGCCCGACCAATGTGAACATCGCCCGCTACAAGACCGAGTTCCTTAGCCGCTATTACAGCCACAAGCCGCGCCCGGTGATGGACGCCATGATCGGGCGCATCGGCGCATGGCTGCCGCATGCCACCAAGCTGTCACCTGTACTCAACTACGCCATGGGTAACCCGCTGGTGCGTACGGCGGGTGCTTATTTCGGGCTGGCGCGTGAAGCCAAGTTCCCAAAGGTCGCCTCGCAGAGTTTCCGTAGCAGCGCTACGGCCAGGCGCATCCTGAAAAATGAGCGTGTGCGTGCCGGTACAGAGGTGCTGTTGTGGGTGGACAGCTTCAATAATGGCTTCACGCCCAACGTGCTCGAAGCGGGCGTAACCGTACTCGAGGCGCTTGGGTTTAGCGTAAAACTGATGAAGCGCCATGTGTGCTGCGGCCGGCCTTATTACGACGTGGGCATGATCGATCAGGCCAAGTCGAACCTTGAGCAGATCCTTGCCCAGTTGGCGCCGGTGCTCGAAGAAGGGCTTCCAGTCATCGTCCTTGAGCCCAGTTGCTTGTCGGTGTTCCGCGACGAAATGCCGGGCCTGTTCCCGACGGACCCACGCGCCAAAAAGCTCGAGAAGTCGATCATGACCTTGAGTGAGTTCATCGAACAGCGTGGTCTGCAGTTGCCTTCGATCAACGAAGACGTGCGCATACATGGGCATTGCCATCAGAAGTCCTGCGGCGGGATGGCAGGGGAGCAGGGCGTTCTTGAAAAGCTGGGCGGCCAGGGCCAGGTGATTGCTGCGGGTTGCTGCGGCGTGGCGGGTGCATACGCTTACCACAGCAAGACGGCTCCGATTGCGAAGATCATCGGTGAGAAAGAGTTCAAACCTCACATCGACAAGATCCCGCAGCAGGTGGCGGTGGTTGCCGATGGCTTCAGTTGCCGCGGGCAGATCCGCAATGTGAGTGGTAGAGAAGCCATGCACCTGGCTGAGTACCTTGCGAAAATTCTGGGTTAGTTGCACGCAGCGCAGCATTCTCCAGTGTTTGGCTGCTAAGGTCGTTTCAAACCTGGCAGCCTTCGAGAGCTGTCGTGTGGTTATTTCTGAGTGGGATTGATAGGTCATGAAGCTCGATGCAGCGATAGGTAACACTGTGCTTCGCGAGGCCACTGTGGTGGCCGGCGAAACAGCCATGGATCGCGAAATCACCTGGGTTCACATCGTCGATCACCCCGAGATCACCAATTGGTTGAAGCCTGGCGAGCTTCTGTTGACCACCGGCTACAACTGGCCAGTAGACGACGAAGAATGCCGTGTGATGGTGCGCCGGCTGAGTGAAATCGGTTTGGCGGGGGTGGTGCTGGCTGTTCCGCATTTTCGCGAGCATTTCACCCAGGCCGCCATTGACGAAGCGAACCGCTGCGACTTGCCACTGCTCGAGTTGCCGTGGGAGATCCAGTTCAGCGAGATCATGCACGATGTGCTGGCCCGGATCATCAACATCCAGGCCGAGACCATTCGCCGCTCAGACCATATCCATCGCACGTTGACCGAGGCTGCCCTGGAGGGCAACAACCTGGAGGGCTTGGCCAAGGCGCTGAAATCCGCCCTGGACAAGCATGCAACCGTGGTCTCTGCGGATGGCACTGTTCTGGGGGCCTCCGACCCCGCGGTCGACGCGCTGGCCGAGCGCGCACTGATCAAGAAAATCACCGAGCTGGACTCGCTCACGGGCTTTTTCGATGCCACCACGGCAAAAGTCGTGACGCAGGGCGTGCAGCGCCCCAGGCTGGGCGGTGCCATCAGGCTTCGTGGAGAAGTGGTGGGCATTGTCTGGCTGCACGGGGAGGAAGGGGCGTTTGAGGAGCTGGAGTCTCGAGCGCTCGAACACGCCTCGGTGATTGCGGCGTTGCACCTTGCCTACCAGCGTCAGTTGTCCGACCAGGAAACCCGCTTAGGTTATGCATTCGTCGCGGGGTTGCTGGAGGGCAAGTTCTCTGCCACGCCAAGTGCCATAGAGCGGGCGCAAGTTTCGGGATGGGGCGAAAACAGGGACTACCGGGTTTGTCTGGTGTTGTTGAATGAACCGATCCCGTTGTCGGTGGAAGGCTTCAACCGGCGCTCGCGAATTGCCGAGCGTATTGCCCAGTCGATGCAGGGCATGGGCATCGCGCCGCTCATGTCCGTCTCGCTGAACCAGGTCAGCTTCTTGCTCCCGGCAGAAAACGCCCCAGACGCCATCTGGAGGTCGGTGCGCACAGAAGGTAGCGCGATGGCCGTCAGCCGCGTGCACCAGGGGGTGACGGGTATGGCTCAAGGGGCAGAAGACGTGCTGGCGCTGCTGCCGCTGCTCAAGCCCGGAAAGCTGCATGACTTCGACGAGGTGCTATTCCCTCGCGCCTTGATGGGGGACTCGGATGCCCGTCGCTTGCTGATGGAAAAGCTGATCGAGCCGCTCGGCAACCCCAAGCGCGGCAATGCCCTGATAGACACTGTACTGACCTTGGCCAGAGAAGGCTTTCAACTACTCAATACGGCCAAGGCACTGGATATTCATATCAGTACGCTGCGGTACCGGGTCGAGCGGATCGAGTCGATGCTGAATATCTCGCTCGACAATCCAGACGACAAGTTCAAATTGCAGGTGGCGGCGCAGATGTACGTGTTGGCAACGGATGATAAGTAAAAGCGTTGAATTGGCTTTTCCTGCTTTGAGCAGGATTAGTTTGCGCGCGCTTCCTACTTCCTGGTTGTAGTTGGAGGGAAGGGCAGTGGTTAGCATTAAACACTGACACATAAAGGTGAATGCTATGTCCTCTCAACAAAAATTGTCTGTATCGGCGCGTGCCCAGCATGTTTCCAACGGTGTTGCAGTCGCTCACCCCATTACGGTGAGCCGCGCTGCGGGTGCCTACCTATGGGATGATCAAGGTAAGAAATACCTGGATTTCGTGGGTGGCATAGGCGTGTTGAACGTGGGGCACAATCACCCGCGTGTGGTCGAAGCGGTACGCAAGCAGTTGGACACCTTCTCGCATATCTGCTTCCAGGTTGCGGCTTACGACCAATACACCGATCTGGCTGCGAAGCTGAATAACCTGGTTGGCGGCCCAGAGCACTACAAGTCGGTGTTCCTGACCACCGGTGCCGAAGCGGTTGAGAACGCCATCAAGATCGCGCGGGGCTACACCAACCGCCCAGGTGTGATCGCATTCCGCGGCGGTTTCCACGGCCGTACCTTGATGGGCATGACCCTGACCGGCATGAGCCAGCCGTACCGCCAGAACTTCGGCCCTTACGCGCCGGACATCTACCACACCCCGTACCCGAACGAATACCGAGGCATCACCACCGAGAAAGCGCTGGTGGCCCTGCAGGAGGTATTCGACACGCAGATCGCTGCTGATCGTGTTGCGGCAATCATCATCGAGCCAGTACAGGGTGACGGTGGCTTTATCGCAGCGCCCGTCGAGTTCATGCGTGCACTGCGCAAGAAAACCGAAGAACTGGGCATCGTGCTGATCTGCGATGAAATCCAGACCGGCTTTGGCCGTACCGGCAAAATGTTTGGCTTCGAGCACGCCGGCATCCAGCCTGACCTGGTAACCGTTGCCAAGAGCCTGGCCGGCGGCTTGCCGATCTCGGGCGTTGTCGGCCGTGCCCGAATCATGGATGCCCCGCAGCCAGGCGGCCTGGGCGGCACCTACGGTGGCAACCCACTGGGCTGCGCCGCTGCCCTGGAAGTGATCAAGATCTTCGAGTCCGAGAACCTGACCGAGCGTAGCCGCGCTATTGGTGCGCAACTGCTGGAAGGCTTCAAGCAACTTGAGGGCCGTTTCAACAGCATCGGCCACGTACGCGCCATTGGTGCCATGGCAGCGGTCGAGTTCGTTTCCAATCGCGACAGCAAAGAGCCGGATGCGGCGATGGCGCAGCGCGTGATTGACGCTGCCCGTGAAGAGGGCCTGCTGCTCATCAAATGTGGTGTGTACCGCAACGTGGTTCGCTTTATCTGCCCGTTGGTGATCACTGAACAGGACGTTGCCAAGGCACTTGGCATGTTCGAGCGTGCACTGGTTGCCGCACAAGCCTGAGTCCGACTGCTTGCCGGTGAAGGGATTGAACGGATCATTCTGTTCACGTTCACCGACTTGAACTTGCCCCCTCCCTGCAGGGGGCTACCACACCGCAAGTTAATCAAACAGCGTGCCGGGAAGGGGGTTGGCGGTTTCTCGCGCGTCAATGTTCCCGTCAATTAATAGAGGTGCCTCGATCATGAATACAAGTATAAGTATCGATAAACCGAACACCCATGACAGCCAACTAAAGGCGGGCCTGAAGTCCCGGCATCTGACAATGATGTCGATCGCAGGGGTCATTGGTGGCTCATTGTTCGTAGGGTCGGGGAGTATCATTCACAGCGCGGGGCCAGCCGCCGTTCTTGCCTTTCTGGTTGGCGGCATTCTGATGATGCTGATCATGCGAATGCTGGGGGAAATGGCAACGTCATCGCCAGATACTGGGTCATTCTCGACCTACGCCGACCGCGCCATTGGTCGCTGGGCCGGGTTTACCATTGGGTGGCTGTACTGGGGTTACTGGGTCAGCCTGATGGCGTGGGAAGCGTACGTTGCCGGCAAAATCCTCAACGGCTGGTTTCCATCGATCAGCATCAATGTCTTTGTGCTGGCAACGACCCTGGTTTTGCTCAGTATCAACTTCTTCAATGTGAAGAACTACGGTGAATTCGAGTTCTGGTTCGCCTTGATCAAAGTGGTGGCGATCTTCTGCTTCCTGATTGTGTGCGGCCTGGCCGTGACCAACCTCTGGACGCTGGGGGAGGTGAGCGGCATCAGTAATCTGACCGCGCATGGCTTTATGCCAAACGGCATAGACCCCGTCGTCGGCGCAATGCTCGGGGTGATGTTTGCATTCCTGGGGGCAGAGATTGCGACCATTGCAGCGTCAGAGTCTGCAAACCCCTCGCAGCAGATCATCAAGACGACGAAGTCGGTTGTCTGGCGTGTAGGGCTGTTTTACGTGGGGTCGATCTTCCTGATTGTATGCCTGGTGCCGTGGAATGACCCCATGCTGGGCGTGTCGGGCTATGGCTCGTACCGCCGGACACTGGAGCTGCTTGGGGTGCCTGGTGCAGAAGTGCTGATGAACTTCGTGGTGCTGACCTCGGTGAGCAGTTGCCTGATTTCTGCGCACTACACCGCCTCGCGCATGCTCTTCTCCTTGGCCACCCGCGGTGACGCGCCTGCGTTCTTCAAGTTCACCAAGGCCGGAACGGGCATCCCGGTCTACGCGATTATTGGCTCGTGCCTGGTGGCTGTGATTCTGGCACTGATCAACTTTAGTGAGGCGCTGCGGCCCAAGGATGTACTGGATACGCTGATGAACATGACCGGCACTATTGCACTGCTGGTTTACCTGGTCATCGCCTGCTCTCAACTGAAGATGCGACGCAAGTTGGAACTCAAAGGCAGTGACATCCCGTTGAAGATGTGGCTGTTCCCTTGGCTGACCTGGGCGGTGATCGTGTTCATCGTGGTTTGCCTGGGGGTGATGTCGTTCATGCCTGACTACCAGGTGCTGGTGGTGTCTACGGGCAGTGCAGGGCTGGCGTTGGTGCTTATCGGAATCGTGCATCAGATTCGATGCAATCGCTTAAAGCGATAGTTACTGGGCACGCGCGGTGTCGCGGCCTGTCGGCTTAGTTGCGAAGTCTACTACTCAATTGGGGGTTTTATGAGCTTTAAACTGCAGCGCGAAGCGTTGATGGTTACCAAGAACTATATTGCGGGTGTGTGGCAAGATGCCGTATCGGGCGCCACCCTACCGGTCAATAACCCGGCGACTGGGGAGCCTGTTGCCTGGGTTGCAAACAGCGACGAAAAAGATGCTCAAGCCGCCGTTGAAGCGGCAGCCGCCGCTTTTGAAGCTTGGCGCGCCACGCCCGCCAAACAACGCGCTGTCATTTTGAAACGCTGGAATGACCTGATCATGGCGAACGCCGATGATCTGGGCAAAATCATTTCCTCTGAACAAGGCAAACCTCTTGCGGAAGCCATTGGTGAAATCGCTTACGCCGCCAGTTATGTCGAGTGGTTTGCAGAAGAAGCGACGCGCGCGAACGGCGACATCATTCCTCAGGCGGTGCGTGGCCGTAAAATGACAGCCTACTGGGAGCCTGTGGGTATCGTCGCTGCCATCACGCCCTGGAACTTCCCCGCCGCGATGATTGCCCGGAAAATCGCGCCTGCACTGGCTGCCGGTTGTACCGTCGTGTGTAAACCCGCAGCAGAAACCCCACTCACTGCGTTGGCCTTGGTCAAGCTTGCGCAAGAGGCGGGCGTGCCGGCAGGTGTGCTGAATATCGTCAACACCCTCTCGTCAAAGACAGTTGCCGATGTGTGGCTGGACGATGCGCGCGTTCGTAAAATCACCTTCACCGGCTCGACCCCCGTGGGTAAGCACCTTGCCCACGAATCCTCCCGTACCCTGAAAAAGCTGGCGTTGGAGTTGGGTGGTAACGCTCCGTTCATCGTGTTCGAAGATGCCGATGTCGATGCTGCGGTAGAAGGCTTGATGGTTGCCAAGTTCCGTAACGGCGGCCAAACCTGCGTGTGCCCCAACCGTGTCTACGTTCAGTCGAAGATCTACGGCAGGTTTCTGGAGAAGCTGGCAGCCCGCGTAGCAGCCCTGGTCGTCGGCCCGGCGAGCGATCCGGCGTCGCAGATCGGGCCAATGATCAACGCCAAAGCCATCGCCAAAATCGAAGAGCACGTTGACGATGCCGTTGCCCGGGGCGCCCGAGTGCTGACCGGCGGCAAGCGCCTGTTCACCGAACAGCGCGCCGAGTCCACATACTACGCGCCAACCGTTCTGGCCGACGTAGACCGCGCTGCCAAGTGCTTCCATGAGGAAACCTTCGGGCCCGTCGCGCCGATCACTCAATTCGACACCGAGGAGGAAGTCATCAAGATGGCCAACGACTCGCCGTTCGGGTTGGCAGCCTACTTCTATACCAACGACCTGCGCCGTGTGCACCGCGTTACCGATGCGCTGGAGTGCGGCATTGTCGGAGTGAACGAAGGCGCGCTGGCTGCCGAAGCTGCGCCGTTCGGCGGGGTGAAGGACTCGGGTTATGGCCGCGAAGGCTCCGTTCACGGCCTGGCGGAATACATGCACATCAAGTATGTGTGCCAGGGTGGCCTGGATTAATACCTCAAACGTGGTGGGTTAGTGTGTGCTGCGTTGGGCCTTCATTGCGAAGGCCTTAACCAGCTTGGTAAGTTGCAGAACTTTCGGTTTAGTGCTTTCGTCAAGTAATTGACCCATGCCGGTTTTCATAACGATCAAATTGAAACCGGCAGGCCTTGCCCCAGCGCACGGGGTTTTCGCCAAGAGATCCACTCCATGGACGCACAAGCAGCGGTCGACGGCATTCGCTCCCTCGGCGAGAAGCGAGTGGTGACCTTTCTGGGTTTTTCCGACGCGGGCTATGAGGATGAAGCTCGAGCCCGGGAGGTGTTGCTGGCAGAGCTCGCGACCTTCGACCCTCGGGATACCATCGTGTGCTCGGGTGCCACTGCGCAAGGCATTGGCATGGTCTATCCACTGGCACTGCGTAAAGGGTTTCGCACCGTAGGTATCGTCTCGTCGCGGGCGCGCGCCGAGGGGGTGCTGTTTTCCAAGGATTGCGAGCGTGTGTTCATGGTGGACGACCCTACCTGGGGTGGCATGCAGCCCAATGAACATCTGTCCTCCACCTCACAGGCCATGGTCGATGCCAGTGACGTGATGATCGCCATCGGCGGCGGCGCGATCGCCCGCGACGAACTCGTAGCAGGCCACAGCAAAGGCAAACTCGTCCGTTTTTATCCTGCAGACATGAATCATGCTCGCGCCATGGCGAATGCCATCAAAGAAGGCGGGCCGGCCCCACGGTCGTTCTGCGGCGACGCCCAGGCGCTGTTCCAGTGCACAGGTGGGGAGGAAGGAGCATGAGGAGATATGCGGTCGTCTTTGTGCATGGGCTGGCAAAGAAGCCTTCGCCTGAAAAGCTTGAGGAAATCTGGCGTTGGGGGCTGGAACGAGCGGACACGCCTGCACCTTTTCATGGCCACAACCCAGGGATCGACCTCGACACCCAGGGCGTGCCAGGCCTGTTCAACTACTATGCAGACGTATTCTACGGCACCGATTACGAAACAGATCTCGATGCGTTTTATGAGTCCAGGGACGGTTCTGTCGTTGACCTGGGGAGCCTGCACCAGATAGCAGGCGAGCTTGCCATCCCGACGCCTGCCAATGAAAAAGAAGCAAGGTTCCTTGCTGAGGTGGAGCGCAAGATGCGCGAGGCGCCTTTCCCACCCGAGCCGCCGTGCCTTGTAGCCCATCCAGCTGCACAGCAACCTACGCAATTGGAGATCGCCTCGTGGCTGCCGGGGCCTGTGAAGGAGGCCATCATCAAAAAAGCGGCGATGGAAGCGTATTACTTCCTGTTCAACAAGGACTATGCGCGGCCAGCCGATGGCGTGATCTTCAAGGTGCGTGATGAGCTGCGCCAGCGCCTGATCGATGACTTGAGAAAAGCGGCGGAGCAGGCCAACAAGCTGGTGCTGGTAACTCATAGCATGGGCACGATGATCGCCTACGACGTTCTGCGCAACTGCAAGCAATGCCCTCCGGTGGAGGTGCTGTTCACCCTTGGATCGCCGCTGGGCATCACCGAAGTGCAGGAGCAACTGCGGGCCGATGGGCTGCCACACGTCGATTTCCCACCTGGGCTCGGTCGATGGATCAACGTCTACGACCCCCTCGACCCCATCTGTGGTGCTGACCCGAGAATGGACGATTTCCGCCCCACGCAGGGGCGTAGGGTGGAGGATGTTAGAGAGAGCAACTGGGGAAACTGGCGCCATACAGTCACCCACTATTTTGCCGGCAGGCAGTTCCGCTCATTGCTGATGCATACCCTCGGGATATCACGCTGATGTCGCCCATGTCAGCGGGTGAACTCGCCATGGCCCTGAAACGTGGCGAGTTTCCCAACCCACCGTTGCAGTTGCTGACGCACGCTGTGCATTTGCTCGCTGACGAGGTGCTCGATGGCAAGCAGGCTTCGCGCAAGAGCGTCCGCGAGGCCATGGACCTGCTGCGCAGGCACCGCCATTTCGAACATGTGCACGAGTTAGGCGTCGCCTGGCACGATACCTTCGGTTGCGACGCCATGATCCAGCGCCTGCTCGCCCAGGCGAAGGTGGAGCTTGGCGCTCTGGAAGGGGCCGACGATCTGCTCGACGAAGCCGACCAAATGGCGATCAGGCACCCGACAGACTTGGAATACCAGGCAGAGGAGAAGGACTACAACGCGTTGCGCGGGCGTATCCGCAAGCAACGGTTTGTGCTGACGGACAATGTGAACGTACTCGCCGAGTCAATCGCTTACTACCAGAAGAAGCAGCTAGCGCAACCAAGCTTCTTCCTCGACGTGAATGTACTGGCGCTGCGGGTACGCCTGCACGATCGGATAGCACAGCCGATCCAGGTACTCATCGAGTTGGCCCACGATGTTTTGAAGCAGGCAACCGTCGCTATACGAACCAAGCCTGCCGACCCATGGGCGCTGGCAACTGCGTCCGAAGCGTGCCTTGCCTTGAGTCGCTTCCTGCCGGACGAGAGCTGGTGCGACTGGGCCGAATTGTGGTTGTACCGGTTCTTGGCGCACCCGAAATGCGGCCCGTTCGAGATGGAGAGCTATTTTCGCCAGGTGCGCGAAATCTGGAGTGGAGCCCCACTGGACGAATCCACGTGTGCGGGGCGCTTGGCCAGGATCTTTGAACGGCACATGCTGCGCACTCAGCGCCGTTGGTCCGTGGACGCCCGTCAGTTGCAATGGCTTCAACAAAATCCCGAAGAGCTCGAAAAGAACTTTTGCGGTGAAAAGTCGTTCACGGTTGCCGACATCCGCAAGATGCTCGCGCTCGCACCTAACATCGGTTGCGTGACGAACGACAAAGGGGTGCGTATGGGCACCGGTTTCCTGGTGCAGGGTTCAGCTTTCGGCGATGACGGCTTGCTGTTCATCACCAATGCCCACGTGATCAGCGATACCTTGACCAAAGCGATACGCGGCAGCGATGCACGCGTCACCTTCGAGACGGAGGCAGACGGCAGCGTGCCCCCCTGTCTGGTGCAAGCGATCCTGTTCAATTCGGAGCCAGGGCAACTGGGTAACGTGAAGGAGGCGCCGGGCAAGCTGGATGTTAGCGTCTGCCGCCTGAGCCGCACGCCAAACGGTGCTGCTGGCCTCCCGGTGGCGCCGACTGTCCCTTGGCCCTCACCGCGAACCAAAGCTTTCGTCGTCGGTCACCCGCGAGCCGGCGAACTGCAGTTCTCGCTTCAAGACAGCGTGCTGCTCGACGTCTGCGGCAACGAGCGACTGATGCACTACCGCACGCCGACCGACCCGGGTAGCTCCGGCAGCCCGGTGTTCAACAGGGACTGGGAAGTCATAGCGCTGCATCACGCGGGCTCGCAGACATGCCCGCGTTTGTCAGGCTCAGGCTTCTATGAAGCGAATGAAGGCATCACGCTGCAGGCGATCCGACAGCATTGGAAAGGCATGGCAACTGATTCGCTTGGATAAACCGCTACGACTAGCGTGTGGGTTATTCAGCTCATGCCGTGCCATGCGGTTACATCAGTCACCCGGTGGACGCTACCCAGGCATTGGGTAGGTAGGCTCAGATGGCATCGATCTTCATCAGCTATCGTCGCAAAGACTATACGGCCGGAGTCAGCGCCCTCGAGCAGCACCTGCGCGGTTATTTCGGGCAAGCGTCAGTTGTGCTCGATCAGGATGGCTTTCTCGGCGGCACGGACTGGCAAGCGGAGATGAGGGCAGCGGTCATACAAAGCAGTGTGGTTATTTGCGCAGTGGGTGATAGCTGGAGCGAACCGTCGTTACGCGAAAGCGGCCCGGACTACCTGCATGAAGAACTCAATATTGCCCGAAGCCTTGGCAAGCCAATTATTCCCGTGGTGGTTGGCAGCGGCGTGGGGAAATCAGCCCTGACCGAGCTACCCGCAGCCATTGCCTGGCTCGCAAAACTGCATGCGGTCGACTGCACAGGCCCTGAGCTGGGGCGAATCAAGGCGCTCGAACGTGCCATCGGCAGCAATGTTCTGGCCGCTACAGGGGCAGGAGGGGCATCGATCGGGGCGATGGTTGCCGATCTTTTCTACAGCCTCCTGTACCCAGTGAGTGCAGGGGGCATTGCATTACGAGGTACGGCATCAGGCATGACATCGGCTTTGCTTGGGGTCAGCCTCTCGGCAGTTGGCCTGCTGATGCTGTCCATGGTGCTGAGGGAAGACTTCGATGCATTGGTGCCTTTGGGTAATATCCTCGGAGTGGTTGTCATCTTTGTTGGCCTGGTCTACGGGCTCGCATCTTTGATTACCCGCTTTGGGCCTGCCAGGGCCCACCCTCGTGGGCGATTTACATACGCGTTGAGATTCTGTGCAGCCATCATCACGTGCGGGGTCCTTTACTTCACAGTATGGGTCAGCTTTTTCCCGGATGGCTTCTTCACGCAAATGATGAACGCGCTGGAGGAGGGCGGTGCAGCGGAATTGAAGACAGCAGAGGAGATCAACAACTTTCCTCCTCATTTGATGGTTGTGATGGCCGTGTTCAATCTTGGCTTGATTTTCCATCTGCTCTATATCACTTGGGGCTTTGTTCGCAGCATTGCGGCAGTGGTGAGAACAGGCCGGCTGCCTGCATTCCTGTTGTTCGTATCGTTGATAATGGCGATAGGCATCATGGGCTGGATCAGTTACTCGATGAGCGCCGAAACGCCCGCGCCGAGCAAGAAACCGGTTCGGATAGCAAGTCAAATGCCACGCGAGTTTTCATTTTCGAATGGGTCCGACAAACTGACCGTAGCGGGCACCGAGTTGATGCCCCTGAAAATCCGAGCCAACGGAGACATGCGCTTCGAGAACAATATCGTGATTCTGGACTCCAAAGAGTTGGTGGTCGAAAACCGCACCGACGCATCAGTCATCGTGGATCGTATTCACTTTACGCTGGGACGGCGTGTGGACGGAAAGTTCTCATGGACTGATCCCGTCCCCTACAGTAACGAGGTCGCGTTCGGCGCGATCGACGGGCATGGCGAGCGTCGCCTTGAAAACTTTACCCTGCGAGCACGACTGCATCCCACAATGAAGCCTGGAGAAACCGTGCTGACAGTCTGGGTGACTATTAACGGTAAAGCCGAGCAACCGATTGGCGATGGTAGTGACGCGATCTTGCGTTGGTGAAAGGTAGGTTCTGCGGAGCCTTACCTTTGTCATCGAGCGCCCTTCAAGCCCTTCTTCGGCGAACAAGGCATCGCCCTGTGACCCTCTGCGGTCCCTTGTAGGAGCGGCCTTGCCGGGGCGCCGGACCGGTCGGAAAGGGGCGCGCAGCGGCCCCAGATTGGTGCGTCACCGCTGATAGTGCCGGGGCTGCTTTGCAGCCCTTTCGCGACGCAAGGCCGCTCCTACAACGGGCGTCGCTCGCCAAGGTGCAGAAGGCGCCCAGCTCGCCGGCTTCGAAACAGGACCTCCTGATTACAATGGCATCACTTGCTGGGTGGCTTGTGCCGGGCGTACATCGCGGTACCCCCAGCAGATGCACCGCGAGCTTGTAGTTCGAACGTCTGCGGGTATGCCTTGATCAGGTCGCTCAGCTTCTTGAAACCATGGGTACGCGGGTCAAACTCCGGGCGAAGCTTCGAGATGTTCGTACCCAACACACTTAAATGTGCCCAGCCATCCTCATCAGCAATATCGTCCAGAATCTTGGTAATGAAACCGATGGGCGCCTTGGGCTTCTTGGGCTTTTCTGCCGCCACCGGTTTTGCATCAGGCGTCACGGAGGACTCGACAGACGCCTCGGCATTGGGCGACTGAGCGGCTTCGTCACGCAGCAATTCGATGTAGATGAACTTGTCGCAAGCGGCCACAAAGGGCTTGGGCGTTTTTTCCTCACCAAACCCGTAAACCGTCAAGCCTTCCTCCCGCAGCCTTGAGGCCAGGCGTGTGAAGTCGCTGTCGCTGGACACCAGGCAAAAGCCATTGAAGCGCCGGGTGTAGAGCAAATCCATGGCGTCGATGATGAGCGAGCTGTCGGTGGCGTTCTTGCCCTTGGTATAGGCAAATTGCTGGATGGGTTGGATCGAATGGTCGAGCAGCACTTTTTTCCAGCCACCGAGTTGCGGGCCAGTCCAGTCACCGTAGATCCGCTTGACGCTGGCAACACCGTACTTGGCGATCTCTTCGAAAAGCCCCTCTACGATCGCAGCTGGCGCATTGTCGGCGTCAATCAGTACTGCTAAGTGTTTTTGCGTGGTGGTAGAACTGTGTGTAGCCATGGTCATCCTTGGGGCATGAAAAGAAGCTGTTCTCAGTCATTCTGGCTGCATTGCACCAACTGCCGCAGCTTAATCGCTTTTCGCGACTCGGTCATACAAAGGCGCGCCGGGCCGTACAGGATGGTTTTTCGGCATTGAGTACCAGCTCAAGCCCCCAGCCATTTTGAATGTGGTTCGCGATCTCAAATTCGCGCCAGTGAGTCATTGCCTGGCCATCGATCATGCGTGGTTCACACTCGATCAGCCAAGCCACGGCATTGACGAACTGACCATGGGAAAACACCAGAATGTCTTGTGCCGGGTGCAAGGCCAGGCGATCCAAGAACGACCGCGCGCGCTCAATAAATGCGAGGAACGACTCTGCGCCTTCTCCGTCGACGTGGGAAGGATCAGCTTTAGCCCAATACAGGTCGACCCAAGCTTTTCGTTGAGCAACCGTAGTGTTCACGCAATTCGCAGGCGCGAGGTAGGTGAATTCTTCGATGGGCCATGTCTCGCAGGTAACGCTGGGGAACACTGAAATCGTGGCATCCGCGGTTGCTTGAGCGCGTGAGAAGGGTGACGCAACGATCAATCCAGGCGCCTTGCTGATTGACCTGGCTACGCGCGCTGCTTGATCGCGGCCCTTATCAGTCAGTGGGATGGTCGCGTGATCCAGGGTGGCTGCGCCGGCATTCGCCGCGCTTTCTCCATGACGTATGAGGCGGACGATCTTCATTTTACCGGTGGAGTACAAATGTTCTCCTCCTTGTAGGTGAGTGCTCAAGGTTCAGGGCAGGCTGGGCGTGGTGGCGCCTGATCGTTGCGCACCTAGGCGCAACCCTGCGATGTCGCGCTTTGGCGGCGTGCCGAACTGCCGCCCATACTCGCGGCTGAACTGCGAGGGGCTTTCATAGCCGACTTTGAAGGCAGCGGTGGCGGCATCCAGATGCTCGTTGAGCATCAACCGTTTCGCCTCGTTCAACCTCAACCATTTCTGGTACTGCAGCGGGCTCATCGCGGTGAGCTGGCGGAAGTGATGATGGAAGGTCGAGAGCCCCATTTGCACCTGGGAGGCCAGCTCGTCCACCCGCAGCGGGGCGGCGTAGTTCAGCTTCATCCAGTCGATGGCCTTGGCTATTCGGTGCCCCTTGCTGCCCACGGAAGCGATGTAGCGCAGGAGAGGGGCCTGGTCACTGAGCAATAGCCGGTAGTGGATTTCTCGCTGAATGAGCGGCCAGAGGGTAGGGATCGCATCGGGCTCTTCCAGCAACTCGATCAGGCGGGTGAAGCTCTGCAGCAGCTTCGGGCTGAGTTCACCCACTCCCGCGCTGGTATGAAAGGCCTGACCGCTCAAGGGAAGACGACCATCTTGCGCGATCAATTCCGCCAGCGTGCGCAGGTCGAGCCTGAACACCAGGCCAAGACAGGGGGCTGCCTCGCTGGCCATCGTCACCGCCGAGTTGGCGGGGATATTCAGTGAAGTGACCAGGAAGCGGCTCGTGTCGTAGGGGAACACGTCGCTGCCAATGACCATCTCTTTGGCGCCCTGGGCGACCAGCACGATGCTCGGCTCAACGATGCACGTGATCGGCGGGGCCGGTGCATGACGTCGGTAGACGCCGAGCGCTGCAATGCGCGTCGCGAAATCGCCAGCGGTAGGCGCATGGGCGCCGATGACCCTGCACAGCGTGGCCATTGGGTTAGAGGGAGAGGGCGGTTGTGGGCTGGCGTGCATAGGAAGCATCCGATGATCTCGTGGGAAAACACTACGCGTGCGCTGCCTGAGCTGTCCATGCCCGGTCAGCACGGCTTGGAGATTTAGGCAAGAAAACTAGCCATTTGCTCTACTGGTAGGCCGGTTTACGCGAGGAAGATGGCAGTTCATTCACTGCGGGAGCCGCGGACATGCCCCATGGAGCGAACAGTTTGTACAAGCGTGAGCCGGTTTCGCTCGAACGGGATTCACTACCCCTTCAACATTCAAGCCGCCAGGTTTGGAGTGCTGTCCTGGCGATGTCACTCTGTGCCTTCGCCCTGGTGGCGTCCGAATTTTTGCCAGTGAGCTTGCTCACCCCCATTGCATCCGATTTGTCGCTGACTGAAGGCCAGGCCGGGCAGGCCATTTCAATCTCGGGCTTCTTCGCCGTGATCACTAGCCTGTTGCTGGCCACCCTGACCCAGGGGATCGACCGCAAGCCTGTGCTACTGGCCACAACGGCGCTGATGCTGATTTCCGGAGGGATGGTGGCATACGCCCCGGACTACCTGACGTTGATGGTGGGGCGCGCCGTGCTCGGGATTGCCATCGGTGGTTACTGGTCGATGTCCACAGCGGTGATGATGCGCATCGCACCCAAAGCGCTCGTTCCCAAGGCCATTGCCGTGATGCAGGGCGGTACCGCACTGGCCACGGCAGTCGCGGCTCCGGTCGGGAGTTATTTGGGCGGCATCATTGGCTGGAGAGGAGCATTTTTTTGCGTGGTGCCGTTGGCCGCGTTGGCGTTGATCTGGCAAGCGTTCACGCTGCCGGCAATGCCGAGTGAGCGCGCTAAGTTATCGGCCACCGGCTCGCTGCGCTTGCTGGGAGACAGCAGGGTCGCGCTCGGCATGGCCGCCGTTGCCTTCCTCTTTATGGGGCAGTTCACACTGTTCACTTATCTGCGGCCCTTCCTGGAAACGGTCACGCAGGTGGATGTGCCTACGCTCTCGCTGCTCCTGCTGATCATTGGCGCCGCAGGATTGGTAGGCACTGTGTTGGTGGGCGCCCTCGTTGCACGACATCTGAATCGGGTGCTAATGGGGATACCGTTGATCATGACCGCCATCGCATTCGCCGTGATCGCGGTGGGTAGCTGGGTCGTTCCAGTCGCCGTTCTGCTGGGTTTCTGGGGGCTGATCGCTACCTGTGCTCCCGTGGGATGGTTCACCTGGTTGGCCAGGGCACTGCCGCGCGATGCTGAAGCCGGGGGTGGCCTGATGGTCGCGGTGATTCAGTTGGCTATTACTGTAGGGGCAACGGTAGGCGGCGTGCTGTACGACGGGATGGGCTATCAAGCTACGTTCGTAGCCAGCGGAGTATTTTTGCTTGTTGCAGCTGTGCTGAGCGCTATGACCCGCCGCAAGTAAGCCAGTACCGGCTAAATGCCGGTGAGATTTTGCGGGCAAAAGAAAGCCCGCTGCTAGGCGGGCAAGGTCTATCACACGTAGGGATAGCTTCAGGTTCTCTCAAACCACGTGAAAATTGAGTGAAAGAAACGTTCTCATGATGTGATGGCCGCATCTTAAAGATGAGGGCAGACCGGTGTAGCCATCAAAAGGCTTCCAGGACAATCTTGCCGCGTGCCTTGCCACTTTCGATTACGGCGTGCGCGCGCTTGAGATTATCGGCGTTGATCGTGCCGAAGTGCTCACCCACGGTGGTTTTGAGTACACCGTCATCGATCAGCTTTGAAACACGCTCGAGCAATTGGTGCTGCTTGATCATGTCCTCGGTTTTGTACAACGAACGTGTGAACATCAGCTCCCAGTGCAGTGACAGCGACTTGCGTTTGAGTGGCATTACATCCAGCTGTGCGGGGTCGTCGATCAGCGCCAGTTTGCCTTGTGGACGAAGCACTTCCACCAACTGCGCAAGGTAGGTGTCGGTGTGCGTCAGGCTGATCACATAATCGACCGTATCGAGCCCGAGCGCTTGCAACTGAGGCGCGATCGGCTTGGAGTGGTCGATGACATGATGGGCACCCAGTTCCTTGACCCACGCCTGGGTCTCAGGCCTTGAGGCGGTGCCGATGACGGTCAGCTGCGTGAGCTTGCTGGCCAGCTGAACCAAAATCGAACCCACCCCGCCAGCCGCGCCGATAACCAAAAGGCTTTGGCCTTTACCTGCATTTTCGACAACGCCCAAGCGGTCAAACAGCAGCTCCCACGCGGTAATCGAGGTCAGGGGGAGGGCAGCGGCACTCGCATTATCCAAGCTGCGAGGCTTGTGCCCGACGATGCGTTCATCCACTACGTGAAGCTCACTGTAGGTGCCCTGGCGGTCGATAGCACCGGCGTAGAAAACCTCATCGCCCGGTTGGAACAACGTCACTTCAGCACCTACCTCACGGACGACGCCGACGGCATCCCAGCCCAGCACTTGTGGTTGCTCACCGCCACGGCTTGCACGGATCTTCGTATCAACCGGGTTGACGGCGATAGCCTTGACCTCGACAAGGAGGTCCCGGGCACCGGGTGTCGGGGTGGGCAGCTGCGTGTCGTACAGCGATTGAGCGTCTTGGATCGGCAAACCGGGTTGGGTGTAGACGACGGCCTTCATTGGTTTGACTCTCTGATTGAATGTGGGTTAAGGCTAGACGTTTCGATTCACTCAAGAAATAGCCTGAATGGAGTAAGACTTTGTCGCCTGTGGTGAAAATGGTGGGTAGCGTTTGACCTGCTGATCATTTGGCGTTGTAACGCGGAGCAAGCAGATTGCTGGAAAGCTGACTGAACATGGCCTGTCGGCTGGCTTCGTAGCGTTCGAAAGCTTGCAAGTCATGCATCGAGGGGATGGAGATCAACACACTGTCGTCGAAATCCTGCAGGGCTCCGTCCACCAGGTCTTGGGCCGACATCACGATGCCCGGATCGAGGTTCTCGACAGGCAAGCCACCGATCTGCCAGAAGTCGGTGGCTGTGGCCCCTGGTAGCACCGCCTGGATTTTGATGCCTTTATCTGCTAGCTCCTTGTGCAGGGACTGAGTGAACGCGGTCACATAGGCCTTGCTGCCGCCATACACGCCATTGAGCAGTTCTGGCGCCAGGCTCACGATGGACGAGATATTGATGACGGCGCCGTGCTTGCGAGCGGTAAATCCTGGGATGGCGGCGTAGGTAAGGCGGGTGAGGGCGGTCACGTTGAGGGTGATCATTTCGGCCATGCGCTCGACATCACTTTCCAGCAGGCTGGTGTGGGTGCCGATGCCTGCGTTGTTCACGAGCAGGCTGATGCTGGCGTCTTCACGCAGTTTGCGTTCTACCTTGGCGAGGTCATCTGCCTTGGCGAGGTCTGCCGGAAACACCTCTACGTTCTGCCGGGTTTCGCTGGTGAGCCGGCTGGCCAAGGTGTTGAGGCGCTCCCGGTTACGGGCGACCAGCACCAAGTCGTAACCCCGGCGGGCCAAGCGTTCTGCGTAGATCGATCCGATTCCGGTGGAGGCGCCGGTGATGAGGGCGGTGCCCTTGAATTGCTGCGTCATGGTGATGCTCCGGTGTTTGGGTGTGGAGCCATGATGCAGAATAGCGCTGTTGTCTTAAACGACGCATATAATACGGTTTTAGGACATCGAACAGTGGAGCTCTACCATGCACCGGGTCGGCTACCTTATTACCGAAGGTTTCCAGGTCATGTCGCTGGCAACGCAGGCGGTATTCGAGTTCGCCAACATCGTCGCGGGCGAAACGGTTTACAGAATCCAGAATTTCTCCATGGAGGGTGGCACGGTGCGCTCTTCTCTGGGGATGTACATGGATACGCTTCCTCTTGGGGCTCCTGGTTTGGCCGATACCTGGATGATTACGGGGACTTTGACGCCATTGACGCCTCCTGGTGCAGACGTGCTGGCCAGTGTGCGGGGCTTTGTCGACGGCGCACGGCGCACTGCGGGCCTTTGTACGGGCTGTTTTGTGTTGGCTCAGGCAGGCGTGCTGGATTATCGGCGTGCAACGACGCATTGGGCCTATGCGAAAAAGCTGCGCGAGCTGCATCCGAAGATTGAAGTCGAAGAAGATCGGATATTCATTGTGGACGGGCAGATCTGGACGTCCGCCGGCATGACCGCTGCCCTGGATATGGCGCTGGGTATGGTGGAAAAAGACCTGGGAGCCGAAATGGCCAGGTCCGTGGCGCGCAAGCTCGTGATGCATCAGCGCCGCTCGGGTGGGCAATCCCAACACTCCGAACTGCTGACGCTTGCACCGAAGTCGGATCGGATTCAAAGCGCTCTGGATTACGCTCGCAAAAATTTGAGTCGTCCGTTGAGTGTTGAGGAACTCGCTGAAGTTGTGCACCTGAGCCCCCGGCAGTTCACCCGCGTGTTCACCGCCGAGACCGGGCAATCACCGGCCAAGGCCATAGAGCGTCTTCGTCTTGAGGCTGCCCGATTGATGATTGAGCAGAGCCGACACAGCCTGGATGTGGTGGCTAAAGAAACTGGTTTTAGGGATCGTCGGCATATGCGCGAGGTATTCATCCGCGGATTCGGCGTACCGCCACAAGCGGTGCGAAGGGATGCACGGCGGGTGGTACCTGCTTAAGAAGCGGTGCTAAACGGTTATGTGTGTGCGCCAATCGCGACTTTAGTCAGTGGAGGAAGTTTGTGATGACAGTTTCGGAATTGATGGTACTGGCGCGGGAAGCACCTCAGGATCTGCTGTGTTGGTCGAGCTTCGTAGCGCAGACCGAATTCGCCTGGCAAAACTCAATCTTGGTGTCAGATGCAGAAAGGTGGCAGACCCTTTGGTTTGAGATGGAAATTGTAAATGCGCTGGCATTGGCCGAGTGGGAGGATGATGGGCGTCCTTGCGATTGGTCTGGCCGTTGGCGCGAAGGGTACGAACAGGATGCGAAAGCGTTAGTTTCGGAGCTGCTGCCACTGCTTGTTAGCCCTGAGGCAAAGGCGTGATGCGGCGCAATGAGCTGCGGCGGCTCATTAGGGGGCGATTGGATGTCTCGCTCTTACGTCACGCTCTTGAGTTCAGCGCGTAGCTTGCGCAGTTCGGCCTGCCGATCGTCGTCTTGCTGACGCTTGCTATAGTCCTTGATCCAGGCGTAAAGGCTGTGCACGGACATGCCCAGGCGCTGGGCGACATCGGCGACAGATTTGCCTTTTTCGGTCACTTGCTTGACCGCTTCGATCTTGAATTCTTCGGGGTAACGCTGACGACTCATGGCACCTCCTATTTGGGCCTCATTATGAGGCTTGGAGGTGTCTAGGAAACCAGGGGCGATTCAAACCTGTAAGGCCTGACAATCAAATATCGAAAATTTTTGAAGGAAAGTGCGCCGATTAATTTTCGACAATTAGCAGTGAGACGAAAGCCGGCGCAGCGAGAAATCCATTCCTGTGAGGGTTGCGAAGGAAATGGCGTACCGCCGATTAATTTTCAACGCCGACAAGTGACATTGGACACACAGGTAAAGCGCACCTCCAGACACACCATTTAACATAATATGCATTATGCGCACCTTCATATTCCAGCTAGCGCCCGAGTGTGCCCAGATCTGAAAGCAGCCAACACCGAATTCCGACAAACCCTCACATCCTTTGACCCCGATTAATACCCCTGCAGATTCCCGCCCCTAAGCTGCGGTCTCCGCACCCTCATGGGGATCTGGCATGACCATCATCGTAACTGGCGCCGCGGGATTCATTGGCAGCAACCTCGTACAGGCGCTCAACCACCGCAACGAAACCGAGATCATCGCCGTCGACGACCTGACCGCTGGCGACAAATTTCGCAACCTGGCCGACAGTGAAATTGCCGACTACCTGGACAAGGACGACTTCCTCGAGCGTTTTCGTCGCGGGCAATTTGGCAAGGTGCAAGCCGTGCTGCACCAAGGCGCGTGTTCAAGTACCGTCGAAGCCGATGGCCGTTTCATGATGGCCAACAATTATCGCTTCAGTCGCGATTTACTGGAGATTGCCCAGAGCCAGCAGGTTCCGTTTTTATATGCCTCGTCGGCAGCCGTCTATGGTGCTGGCCAGGCCTTTCGTGAACAACGCGATTGTGAGTGCCCACTGAACGTCTATGGCTACTCCAAGTTCCTGTTCGACCAGCATGTACGCCGGCAGTTGTCGGCCACGCGCAGCCAGGTTGTGGGATTACGCTATTTCAATGTCTACGGGCCCCGCGAGCAGCATAAAGGCGCGATGGCGTCTGTAGCCCTGCATTGTTTCAACCAGTATCAGGCCCACGGGAAAGTCAGCCTGTTCGGCAGCTTCGGCGGTTACCCCAGCGGTGGCCATTTGCGGGATTTCGTTGCAGTGGACGATGTGGTCAAGGCCAATATGTTCTTCCTTGATCACCCGCAAACGAGCGGTATATTCAATGTCGGTAGCGGCCGCGCCCAGTCGTTCAATGACGTGGCCCTGGCAGTGATCAATAGGCTACGCCAGCACCAGGAACGCCCCCCATTGTCCCTGGAGATCGCCCTGCTGGAAGGCATTCTGGAGTACAGCGAATTTCCTGAGCATTTACGTGGCAAGTACCAGTGTTTCACTTGTGCCGATCTGGAACGTTTGCGCGCTGCGGGCTACAAGGCGGCAACATT
Source organism: Pseudomonas sp. NFX1 (assembly GCF_051123555.1). Taxonomy (NCBI): domain Bacteria; kingdom Pseudomonadati; phylum Pseudomonadota; class Gammaproteobacteria; order Pseudomonadales; family Pseudomonadaceae; genus Pseudomonas; species Pseudomonas sp. NFX1. Next base: position 1,544,444 of record NZ_CP169366.1, read on the forward strand.
GACCGTCGAACAAGGTGTGGGCCTCTACTGTGACTGGTTGCAAGGTACGCAAACCTCGCAAACCCCGCAGGCTGGCGCGTCCAGGCAGGCTACGGCTGCTTGATAGTTAGCTGAATGGCACTTTCCTTCCCTGCCACGGGTATCCTTTGGTTAAGGCTGGAACTTAACTACGCTAAATATTCATTTAGTTTAGTTATATTCCAGCATAACTTGTGCTGGGATTTTTATTGATTAAACAGTCCGTACTCGCTCAGCTGAGCATCCGCACCGAACTCGCCGCCTCACACGCCATCCTCAGGTCTTCCCCCGCAAGCAAATGCTGGTAATGCGCCTTCAAGGCCGGCTCCCAGCCCGCCACTTCTTCCAGCACCTGCTCGGCCTGCTCCCGCGTCAAGGCAAAGTGAGCGTGGTGGCTGAGCAGGTTGGCGCGGCTGATCTGGCTGCCCTCACGGCCAACAGCCATAGCCAAGGTTTGTGCCGGCCCTTCTTCGAGCATGGGCAGTACGTCGTACATCGGCGACAGACGCCACCCGCCTGCCACCCAGATCACTGCATGGTTGCGTGGATGGTCGTCAGAGTTCCCCACCAGGGCGTTGTAGCACATGCGTTTGAACAGCTCCTGCAGATCAGCATCGGGCACACCCCGCCGGCGCATTTCATCGGCTACGGCGGCGTAGCGCCAATCCCGATGGTGTGCGCCGTTCCATTCCGAATCCAGCAGGGTCAATGCGCTGAGCATGGGAATGCGTCGGGCGCCCTGCGCAATTGGCGTGCGGTCGAAGCGTTCGATCAGCAAGGTTGAAGGGTTTTCGGCATGCAGCGCGGTTTTTGCCACGTTCAAGCCCTGCCCTGCTGCAAAGGTCATGCAGGCATATTCGATGGAGGGCAGGTCGTAGTGGTCGTAGCGATCACGGGGCTTGGCCAGGATCAGCATGCCGTTGTCCTGCAGCGTGCGTTTGGGGCGCGCGCCGCCCAAGGCGGAACGCTGTTGGCGGACGTTGAGGGTTGCCACCGACTCGGCGTCGAGCTGGCCGTCGTACACCGCCTCGCACGCGGCGACGAATTTGGCCAAGCCTTTCAAGGTGGGTACCGCGCCGTCGCCCAGGCCAGGTGCGGGCATGGTTGCGCCACCCGCCATCAGGTTGCCGACGCGGTCGTTGTTCGGTGACTTGAGTAAGAAGTCGAGGGTGCCCAGTTCCTGGCCGTACGCCCGATGCAGCAGCCGCTCGCCCCAGCCATCAGGCATGGCGTCATTGATGAAGCCGGGTATGCCGCGGTTCTTGGCGATCCCCGTGTAGGGCTCGGCACGCAGGGGGTAATTGATGGGGTCGGGTACCCAGCCACCTCGCGCCACATGGTCAGGCGCATAGAGGAACTCACCGAGCTTGCCTTTGAGGGTCAGCCGGCCAAGCGTGATGACCTCACCCGTCTCGGGGTGATCCATATAGATGTAGGCACGGGACATCAGAATTCCTCGGGCTTGGGTTTTGCCAGCCGCACGCGGCGGGATGCGAGGCTCTGGTGGGCATCGTCGTCATCACTGAAACGGGTGATCTGGGAGGTTTTTTCAATGCCCTCCAGCGAGGCGAAGACCGTGTCGCTGATGCCCAGGCGCCATAACACCAGCATGAAAGAACGCAGGTCCACGAGTGCGGAGCCGCCTTCGATCTTGCGAAGGGTATGCGCGGAGACGCCGATTGCTGCCGTGAGGTCTGATTGGCGTAAACCGAGTGACAGGCGCTTTGCCTTGACCAGAAGCCCTATTTTACTGAGGGTATCGGCGCAGGCGACGGGGAAAAAGTCATTCATAAAGCCTACCAGCACTAACATTAAGTGTCATAAGGCAAACCATAGCACGCATTAAAATTTTTTACGATGCTGATAAAGCTCGTTACCGTAGGCCTTAAAGCCAATAAGGCTTACCTTGGTTGACTTTATAGATTGATGTTTGCTTGGGTGGCTACCCGTGGATGCGATACCGGGCAGGCCAGAAACCCGACTATGCTGGAAGCAGCCCAACCTCGGGTCGCAGGGGAGCGAAGCATGAGGATCATGCGTGGATTCAGGCAAGTGTGTTGGCTGGCTCTGGCGGTACAGATGCTGTGCTCAACCCTCCTCCATGCAGAGGGCCTGGAGCCTTCAGCGACGGCAGCCGATGCTGCCACCCCTGAGCCTGCAGCGCTGCAGATCATCAACCGCACGGTATTTGTCTTTCGGGCCACCTTGCTGGGTGAAACACCACAGGTTCGAGCACTGCGGGCCAAGTCGGCCATTGAAGAAGCGTTGCAGGATGAAGATGACCAGCACATCAGAATCGACGCTATCCTGAACAGCTACCTGGTGCTGCTGGGCGATCGGCGCGCGTTCATCGTCACGCCGCAGGACGCCGCCGCCAACGATATCACCGCGCGCGAAGCCGCCGAGCTGGCCGCAGAGAACCTGCGCCTGGTGGTCGAGGAAACACGCCAGGCGCGCAGCGTGCGTTTTCTGCTCAATGCCGTCGGCTATTCGGCTGCGGCCACCTTGGTGTTCATGCTGCTGGTCAAGGGCGCGCGAGGTGTGCGGCGCAAGCTTTTGGGGCTGCTGCCCAGGCTGATGGGCAAGCATTCCGAGCGTTTCAGGGTGGGTCAAACACCCCTGTTCGACCTGCAGAACCTCTACTACCTGGCCGATCGTTCGCTGTGGCTGGTGTACTGGCTGGTGCTGCTGTTGCTCTGCTACCAGTGGCTGGGCTTCGTGCTGTCGCAGTTCCCTTACACCCGGGCGTGGGGCGAAAGCCTGAATGTCTACCTGATGGAGCTGGTCAGCTACCTGGTCAGCGGCATCCTTCACGCCATCCCCGGGCTTGCCGTTGCCCTGTCGATTTTCTTCATTGCCCGGGGTATCAGCGCGTTTTCCAAGCGGGTGCTGCGGCGCATGGCACGGCCGGGCACGTTGAAGTGGCTCAACGAAGAAACCCTGCAGCCCACCATGCGCCTGACGTCATTGGCGATCTGGCTGTTTGCCCTGGTGATGGCCTACCCGTACCTGCCTGGCTCTGGCACCGATGCGTTCAAGGGCCTGTCGGTACTGCTCGGGCTGATGATTTCGCTCGGTGCCACCAGTGTCGTCGGCCAGGCGGCGGCCGGGCTGATTCTCACCTATACAAGGACGCTGCGCGCCGGGGAGTTCGTGCGCGTGGGCGACTATGAAGGCACGGTGACCGAGGTGGGCATGTTCACCACCACCATCCGCACCGGCCTTGGCGAGGTGTTGACGCTGCCCAATTCGATGATCACGGGCACCGTGACGAAAAACTACTCACGCATCGTCGAGGGGCCAGGCTATGTGGTCGATACGGTGGTGACCATCGGCTACGACACGCCGTGGCGGCAGGTCGAAGCGATGTTGCTGGAGGCGGCCAGGCGTACCGATGGCGTACTGGCAAAGCCCGAACCCCAGGTGTTCCAGACGGCGCTGTCGGATTTTTATCCGGAGTACCGCCTGGTGGCCCAGGCCGTTCCGTCGCAGCCCAGGCCACGCGCCCTCCTCCTCAGCCTGCTGCACGCCAATATCCAGGACGTTTTCAACGAGTACGGCGTGCAGATCATGTCGCCCCACTACCTCGGCGACCCGCTGCAGGCCAAGTGGGTGCCAAGGGAGCAGTGGTACGCCGACCCTGCCAAGCCAGAACATCCGCAGCCAGCCAGCAAGCCTTGAAAGGGAGTTTGCGATGACGGACCCAAGCAAGAAGATGAGCCTGATGGGCCTTACCACGCTGGTGACGGTCAACATGATGGGGTCGGGCATCATCATGCTGCCCACCAACATGGCGCAACTGGGCGCGGTGTCGCTGTTGTCATGGGCCTTCACCGCGATTGGTTCGATGGCCATTGCCTACTGTTTTGCTCAATGCGGCATCTTCTGCCCGCGCTCTGGCGGCTTGTCGGCCTATACCGAAGAAGCCCACGCAAAATCAGGCTTCTTTCTCTGCTCCTACCTGTACTTTCTGTCGCTGGCGATCGCCAACGTGGCGGTGGCAATCTCTGCGGTGGGCTACATGACCGCGTTCGTGCCTTGGTTGGGCACCGGTGCCGTACCGCTGTTCATCGGCACCGTGGGGCTGATCTGGCTGACCATCGTCGCCAACTTTGGCGGCCCGAACATCACCGGCAAGATCGGTGCGATCACGGTCTGGGGTGTCATCATCCCCGTTGCGGGGCTGAGCATCATCGGCTGGTTCTGGTTCAAGCCCGACCTGCTCCAGGCTGCCTGGAACCCCAACGCGTTGCCGCTTTCCGAGGCCATCGGCAAGGCCATACCGCTGACTCTGTGGGCCTTTCTGGGCATGGAGTCGGCAGCCCAGGCGTCTGATGCGGTCGAGAACCCGAAGCGCGACGTGCCGCTGGCATGCCTCTTCGGCACCCTGGGTGCGGCGGTGGTCTATGTGCTTTCGACCACGGTCATCCAGGGCATCATCCCCAACGCTGAACTGGCCAACGCGTCAGCGCCTTTCGCCCTGGTCTACGCGAAGATGTTCAGCCCGCTGGTGGGCAATATCGTCATGGCCTTGGCGGTCATGGCCTGTGTCGGCTCACTGCTGGGCTGGCAGTTCACCCTGGCCCAGACCGCCAAGATGACCGCCGACCAGAACCTTTTTCTCAAGTTGTTTGGCAAGCTCAACAGGTTTGGGGCACCGGTTATTGGCATGATCGTCTGCGGCCTGTTGCAGACTGCAATGGCCGTGTCGACCATTTCACCCAATGCCAGTGCGCAGTTCAGCAAGCTGGTGAACCTTGCTGCGGTGACCAACCTGATCCCCTACGTGACAGCGCTGACCGGGCTACTGGTGATCATGTACAAGGCCAACGTCCCGCCAACGGTGTACTCGCGCAACCTGGTTGTATTGCTGATTGCAGTGTCCTACTCGCTTTACGCGCTGTATGCCTGCGGCATGGAGGCTTTGTTTGGCGGGTTGCTGGTGCTCGCCTTTGGCTACCTGCTGTACGGGTTTCTCGCCAAACGCTTCGTCTACCCGCCAGCTGCCGGCCTGAGCGGAGGGCGCGAGCAATGAAGCCGTTGTCAGCGAAGCTTTTGCGCCTGCTGCTGGCGGGTGCGCTCTCTAGTGTCGCGGTTATTTCCTGGGCCGACACCGTGGAGCGGGTGCGCAGCAGCCATACCCTGACGCTGGGCTACCTGCCTGGGTCAGCACCGTTCAGTGAACTGAACGGCGATACCGTCGAGGGTTACGCCATTGACCTTTGTCTGAAGATCAGTGAACGGGTGAAATCCGAGCTGCAGCAACCCGCGTTGCAGGTGCGGTTTCAGCCCGTGGAAATTGCCCAAGCGGTTGCTGCGGTCAGCTCGGGCAAAGTCGATATCCTCTGCACGCCGACCCCGCAGACGCTGGAGCGGCGCAAAGCAGTGAGCTTTTCGTTGCCGGTATATACCGCGGGGCTCTCGGCTGTGGTCCGCAAGCAGTCACCTGAGCCCTTGCTCAAGGCGCTCAACGGTGAGGTGGCGCATGACGGGCCGACCTGGCGCGCCACGGTCAATCGGGGCCTGGCCAAGCAGACCTATGCCGTATTGGCGGGCAGCGCCACGCAGCAGTGGGTTGGCGAGCAGATGCGGCTGCTTGGCGTGATCGCGACCTTGGTTAGCGTCAAGAGCAATGAGGAAGGCGTACGGCGCGTGGCCGAGGGCGGTGCCGATGCGTTCTTTGCCGACCGTATCCTGCTCAAGACCCACATCGCGTCGGGCTATCCGGACGGCAGCCTATTGCTGCTCGACCGAATCTACGAATATGCGCCGGTTTCGCTGATGATCGCGCGCGGCGATGATGACTTCCGGTTGCTGGTCGATACGGTGCTGAGCGAGATGTACCGATCGGGCGAAATCGAGCAGGCCTACGTCAAATACCTCGGCGGTGTGAGCGACACGGCCAGGCGGTTGTTCAAGGTTTATGCATTGCCCTGACTCAGCCCAGCCCACCAAACCGCTTGTAGAAGCTCTCGTTAACATCCGGCAACGGCCCATCTGCCGTCTCCAGTGCGCTACCCAGCCACTCTTCCGCCTTGCCCCATACCAGCCGATAGAGGTTACGGCACAACTGGCGAGCAGCCCTGCCTTCCCAGTCCCCAGGCAGCAGCTCATCCGGCAACTGCGGGTCACGCAGCAGCAGCCGGCGGTACTCATGAATCAACAAGGTGCGCGCCAGGAAGCAGTCCTGGGCATCGAGTTCCTTCTGCTCCTTGAGCGCCTGCCACAGCGGCCGGAACAAGCGGATGAACTCGCTGTAGTGCTCGCCCAGTTCCTCGATCCGCCAGCTTTCCCGCACCTGGGCGCGCATGGCCTTGGAGGCTAGTACTTCCTGGGTGTGGGTTTCGAAGACGATGCTGTCGTCAGTGGCGTCCAGCTCGCGCAAGGTGGTCGCCAGGTCGGCACGATCAGCGCGCGGGCAGCCAAGTACGTTCGGGGCGATGGCACCGTAGCCCTGCCACTCCAGTTCTTCGCGCACGGCCTTGCGCTTGCTGGCCTCCAGCTGCGACAGCAACACCAGCGTCCAGGCGCCGTCCCAGGCTGGGAGGCTCGCGCTGTAAACACGCTTGAAGGCTTTTTCGAAACGGCGCCGGCCCGTGCCGGTGAGGCTGTAATAGCTGCGCCGGCCGACTTTTTCGGCGGTCAGCCAGCCTTCCTTGGTCAGGCGGAAGATCGAGGTGCGGATCAGCCGTTCGTTGATGCCGATCGGCTCCAGCAGGTTGATCAGGCTGCCCAGCCAGACCGTGCCACCATGCGGCTCGATGGCGTCGCCATACAGGGTGATGATCAGCGAGCTCGCGCGGATCGGCGTCTGCTCCTGGAAGCGGGTGATCAAGGTATTGAGGGGGGCAAGGCTGCTCATGAGGGAACTGTAAGCCGATGGAGCCCCGACTATACCTGCCCGCCGTGCCGCCTGGCCATTGCCAGTCACCACCAGGCTCATGCCTGCGCCTCGCCTTTGGGGCGAAAGCCGCAATCACCCATGCGTGGGCGCTGCGCCTCGACTTCGCTCAGGGGCGGGCATTCGACCAGGGCGGCACTGCAGCGCTGGGCCAGGCGCTGGTATTCGGCTGTGCCGCGTTGCTTCCAGGCCACTTCCTGGTCGCTGAGGGTGCGCTTGGCCTGTGCCGGCGCGCCCATTACCAGGCTCTGCTCGGGGCATTCGAAGCCGGCCTTGACGAAGGCCGTGGCGCCGACGATGCAGCGTGGCGCGATGTGTGCGCCGTCCATGATCACCGCATTCATGCCCACCAAGGCATCGGCGCCTATCCGGCAGCCGTGCAAAACCGCGCCGTGGCCGACATGGCCATTGCGCTCGATCACCGTATCGCCGCCCGGGAAGCCGTGCATCACGCAGGTGTCCTGCAGGTTGGCACCCTCCTCCAGCACGATGCGGCCAAAGTCGCCGCGCAACGACGCCAGGGGGCCGACGTAACACTGCGGGCCAATGATCACATCGCCGATCAGCACGGCGGTCGGGTGTACGTACGCCGTTGGGTGGATCACGGGGGTCAGGCCGTCCAGCCGATAGCAAGGCATGTCACACCTCTCAAAATGATTCAGTTAGTGGGGTGATCATGTATCACGATAAATGTAACCGTCAATTGCTGATTCTTTGTATCGCTTTACGATGCACATCGCTCAGCCCATAAAACCTGACTTAAACGCCGTATTTACTGGGATTTCAGAGCACAAGCCGGGCCTGGCCGGAAGCCAAACCTCGCAGCAAGGGACACGTAATACAATCTTTGCTATTGCTGTTATGTATCAGATAAGGCATATACTGGACCTCACCCGGGCAGGCCTCAGTGTTTTCCCCTGCCCCTGCAGACAATTCCAATAAATGCCGGCCCACGTGCCGTGCGTGCAGCCTGAGGAAACCGACATGCCTCGCTATCTCGTTTTGCAGGCGCCTGAGGACGGCGTCCGCCTGATCACCCTGCAGCGGCCCGAAGCCCTCAACGCGCTGTGTACCGAACTGCTCGCCGAGCTTGCGGCCGAGCTGGAAAGTGCCGAGCGCGACCCGGCAACCCGCGCCGTAGTGCTCACCGGCAGCCGCAAGGCCTTCGCTGCCGGTGCCGACATCCGCGAAATGGCCGAGCGCGACCTGGTCGGCATCCTCAATGACCCGCGTGTCGGCCATTGGCAGCGCATCGCAGGCTTTGCCAAACCGCTGATTGCAGCGGTCAATGGCTACGCCCTGGGCGGTGGCTGCGAGCTGGTGATGTGCGCCGATATCGTCATCGCCGGCGAAGACGCACGCTTCGGCCAGCCCGAAATCAACCTCGGCATCATCCCCGGTGCGGGCGGCACACAACGCCTGTTGCGCGCGGTCGGCAAGCCGCTGGCCATGCAGATGGTTCTGACCGGCGAGCCGATCACCGCCCGGCAGGCCCAGCAGGCCGGCCTGGTCAGCGAGCTGACGCAGCCCGAGCTTGCCGTCGAGCGCGCCCTGCAAGTGGCGGCCAGCATCGCCCGCAAGGCACCGCTGGCCGTGCGCCTGGCCAAAGAAGCCCTGCTCAAGGCCGGGGACACCGACCTGGCCACCGGCCTGCGCTTCGAACGCCACGCGTTCACCCTGCTGGCCGGTACCGCCGACCGCGACGAAGGCATCCGCGCCTTCCAGGAAAAACGCCCGGCGCACTACCTGGGCCAGTAACCCCTCTTCCCCACCGACTGACGGAGCGAGCCTGTCATGGCTTTCGAGCACATCCTGTTTTCCATCGAGGACGGTGTCGCCCTCCTCTCGCTGAACCGGCCTGACCAGCTGAACAGCTTCAACACGCAGATGCACAAGGAAGTGCGCGAGGCGCTCAAGCAGGTGCGCCAAGACCCGCAGGTGCGCGTGTTGCTGCTGACCGGCGAAGGGCGTGGCTTTTGCGCCGGGCAAGACTTGTCTGACCGCAACGTCGCGCCTGGCGCGCAAGTGCCCGACCTGGGCGAGTCGATCGAGGCGTTCTACAACCCGCTGGTGCGCGCCCTGCGCGACCTGCCGATGCCGGTCATCTGCGCGGTCAACGGCGTGGCAGCCGGTGCGGGCGCAAACATTCCACTGGCCTGCGACCTGGTGCTTGCGGCGCGCTCGGCCAGCTTTATCCAGGCGTTCTGCAAGATCGGCCTGGTGCCGGACTCTGGCGGTACCTGGCAACTGCCACGTTTGGTCGGCATGGCTCGGGCCAAAGCGCTGGCCATGCTCGGCGATCGCCTGAGTGCGGAGAAGGCCGAGCAATGGGGCCTGATCTACCAGGTGGTCGACGACGCCGCACTGCGTGACGAGGCGCTGGCCCTCGCCCGCCAGCTGGCGACCCAGCCGACTTACGGGCTGGCCCTGATCAAGCGTGCGCTTAACGCCAGTTACGACAATCACTTTGACCAGCAGCTCGAACTTGAGCGTGACCTGCAGCGCCTGGCCGGGCGCAGCGAGGACTACCGCGAAGGCGTCGCGGCGTTCATGGCCAAGCGCGCACCGGCCTTCAAGGGGTGCTGACATGAGTGCACTTGACAGTAACGCCCAGGTCGCGGTGATCGGCGCCGGTGCGATGGGGGCCGGCATCGCCCAGGTGGCCGCGCAGGCGGGGCATCCGGTTTGCCTGTATGACAATCGCCCAGGCGCTGCGGCCCTGGCCGTGCAAGGCATCGACCGCCAGCTCGGCCGCCTGGTCGATAAAGGCAAGCTCGACGCTGCCGCACGCCAGGCGATCAGCGCGCGCCTGCAGCCCGTGGAAACACTCGAAGCACTGGCCGATGCGCAACTGGTAATCGAAGCGATCGTCGAAAACCTGCAGGTCAAACAGGCACTCCTGCAGCAGCTCGAAGCCCTGTGCAGCGACAGCTGCATATTGGCCAGCAACACCTCATCGCTGTCGATCACCAGCATGGCCGCCGGCCTGCGGCGGCCCGAACGGGTAATCGGCATGCACTTTTTCAACCCTGCGCCGTTGATGGCGTTGGTCGAGGTCGTTTCAGGCCTGGCCACCGCCCCCGCCTTGGCCGCCACGCTGTACGACACGGCCACGGCCTGGGGCAAGCAGCCGGTGCATGCGCGTTCGACGCCGGGCTTCATTGTCAACCGGGTGGCGCGGCCGTTTTATGCCGAGAGCCTGCGCCTGTACCAGGAAGGCGCCGCCGATTGCGCGAGCCTCGATGCGCTGATGCGTGACGCCGGTGGTTTTCGCATGGGCGCTTTCGAGCTGACCGACCTGATCGGTCACGATGTCAATTACGCCGTCACCTGCTCTGTGTTCGATGCCTTTTATGGTGACTTCCGCTTCCAGCCCTCGCTGGTGCAGAAAGAGCTGGTGGATGCCGGCCGTCTTGGGCGCAAGAGTGGCCAGGGTTTCTACGATTACAGCGAAGGTGCGCTGCGGCCGCAGCCCGCCGAGGTGCAAAGCGCGGCGCGTGTCGAGTGCTGCGTGGTCGAAGGCAGCCTGGGCGTGATGCAGCCCTTGCTGCAGCGCATCCAGGCCAGCGGCGTCCAGGTCACCGAGCGCCCGGGCAGTGGCCTGTTGCGGGTGGGTGACGCCACCTTGGCGTTGTCTGACGGTCGCCTGGCCAGCCAACGCGCGCGCGAAGATGGGCTGCGCAACCTGGTGCTGGTGGACCTCGCGCTGGACTACAACAAGGCCGAACGGATTGCCATCAGCACTTGCCCCGACACTACCCGCGAGGCGCGCGAACACGCCGTGGCGTTACTGCGCCAGGCGGGCCTGAAGGTTTGCCTGGTTGCCGACCTGCCGGCCCTGGTGGTGTTGCGCACCGTCGCCACGCTCGCCAACGAAGCTGCCGATGCCGTGCTGCAAGGCGTCGGCTCGGCAGCCGACATCGACCTGGCCATGCGCGCCGGGGTCAATTATCCGCGCGGGCCGTTGGCCTGGGCCGAGCAGATCGGCATCGGCTACACCCTGCGCGTGCTGGACAACCTGCAGCGCTGCTACGGCGAGACCCGCTACCGCCCTTCGCTGCTGCTGCGCCGCGTGCATGCCCAAGGAGGCCGACTGCATGACTGAAGCCCAACGTACCCCCGAGCAACTGGCACGCGCCTGCGCCGATGCAATGTTTTCCCGCGACCGCGCCACCCAGGCCCTGGGCGCACGGCTGCTGGACGTCGGCCCCGGCCAGGCCCGCCTGAGCATGCCGGTGCGCGCCGACATGATTCAGGGCCACGGCAGCTGCCATGGTGGTTTCTTGTTCAGCCTGGCGGACTCGGCGTTTGCCTTCGCCTGCAACAGCTACGACGAAGCCACCGTGGCCCTGGGCTGCAGCATCGACTACGTGGCGCCGGCGTTCGAGCATGACGTGCTCACCGCTACTGCCAGCGAACTCACCCGCAAGGGCCGCACCGGCCTGTATGACGTGCGCCTGGAAAACCAGCGCGGCGAACTGATTGCCCTGTTCCACGGAAAATCCTACAAAGTGCGCGGCACGGTGTTGCCGCAGGAGACCCAGGATGACTGACCAGACCTTCGACCAGGCGTTGATCATCGACGCCGTGCGCACGCCCATCGGCCGTTACGGCGGCGCGTTAAGCAGCGTGCGCGCCGACGACCTCGCGGCCGTGCCGATCAGGGCGCTGATGGCCCGCCACCCCGAACTCGACTGGCGCGCCATTGATGACGTGATCCTCGGCTGCGCCAACCAGGCGGGCGAAGACAACCGTAACGTGGCACGCATGGCTAGCCTGCTGGCCGGCCTGCCCGATGCCGTGCCGGGCACCACCCTCAATCGCCTGTGCGGTTCCGGGCTGGATGCCGTCGGCAGCGCCGCCCGCGCCCTGCGCTGCGGCGAGGCCGGGCTGATGCTGGCCGGTGGCGTCGAGTCGATGTCGCGGGCGCCCTTCGTCATGGGCAAGTCAGAGCAGGCCTTCGGCCGCAGCGCCGAGCTGTTCGACACCACCATCGGCTGGCGTTTCGTCAATAAACTGATGCAGGCGCAGTACGGCATCGACTCGATGCCCGAGACCGCCGAGAATGTCGCCGCGCAGTTCGCTATTTCGCGCGAAGACCAGGACGCCTTCGCCTTGCGCAGCCAGCACAAGGCGGCGGCCGCCCAGGCCCGGGGCCGGCTGGCACGGGAGATCGTGCCGGTCGAGATCGCCCAGCGCAAAGGCCCGGCCAAGCGTGTCGAGCATGATGAGCACCCGCGCGCCGACACCACCCTGGACCAGTTGTCCAGGCTCGGCACGCCGTTCCGTGAAGGCGGCAGCGTGACAGCAGGCAACGCTTCGGGCGTCAACGACGGTGCTTGCGCCTTGCTGCTGGCCAGCACTGATGCGGCCCGCCGCCATGGCCTGAAGCCGCGCGGCCGGGTCCTCGGCATGGCCGCCGCTGGGGTCGAACCGCGCATCATGGGCATCGGCCCGGTCCCGGCGACCCGCAAGGTACTCGCGCAAGCCGGCCTGAGCCTGGCCGACATGGACGTCATCGAGTTGAACGAGGCATTTGCGGCCCAAGGCCTGGCGGTGCTGCGCGAGCTGGGCCTGGCTGACGACGACAAGCGCGTCAACCCCAATGGCGGCGCTATCGCCCTGGGGCATCCGCTGGGCATGAGCGGCGCACGGCTGGTGACCACCGCCCTGCACGAGTTGGAAGAATGCGGCGGCCGCTACGCCTTGTGCACCATGTGCATCGGCGTTGGCCAAGGCATTGCCCTGGTCATCGAGCGCCTCTGAGCACATCAGACCAATGGCCTGAGACTGAACACGACACGGGCAGTATGCTGCCCGCATGACACTCAAGGCCTTAGCGCCTACGTACAAGAACAATTCGAGTGAAGCCATGAACATGTACCACGATGCCGAACGCGCCCTGCTTGACCCAATCGAGACCGCCAGTGTCGACGAGCTGCGCCAGCACCAGCTGGACCGCCTGCGCTGGAGCCTGAAGCACGCCTACGACAATGTACCGCTGTACCGCCAGCGTTTCGACGAGTGCGGTGCCCACCCTGACGACCTTACCGCGCTGGAAGACCTCGCCAGGTTTCCCTTTACCGGCAAGAACGACCTGCGCGACAACTACCCCTATGGCATGTTCGCCGTGCCCCAGGAAGAGGTGGTGCGCCTGCACGCCTCCAGCGGCACCACGGGCAAGCCGACCGTGGTCGGTTATACCCAGAACGACATCAATACCTGGGCCAACGTGGTCGCCCGTTCGATCCGCGCGGCCGGCGGCCGCAAGGGCGACAAGGTGCACGTGTCCTATGGCTATGGCCTGTTCACCGGCGGCCTGGGCGCGCACTACGGTGCCGAACGGCTGGGTTGCACGGTGATCCCCATGTCGGGCGGCCAGACCGAGAAGCAGGTGCAACTGATCCGCGACTTCCAGCCTGACATCATCATGGTCACGCCCTCGTACATGCTCAATCTGGCTGACGAGATCGAACGCCAGGGCATCGACCCGCACGACCTCAAGCTGCGCCTGGGGATCTTCGGCGCCGAGCCGTGGACCGACGAGTTGCGCCGCTCGATCGAGCAGCGCCTGGGCATCAATGCCCTGGATATCTATGGCCTGTCGGAGATCATGGGGCCAGGGGTGGCCATGGAATGCCTGGAAACCAAGGACGGGCCGACCATCTGGGAAGACCACTTCTACCCCGAGATCATCGACCCGGTCAGCGGTGAGGTGTTGCCGGACGGGCAGCTGGGCGAACTGGTGTTCACCTCGTTGAGCAAAGAAGCGCTGCCAATGATCCGCTACCGCACCCGCGACCTGACACGCCTGTTGCCGGGTACGGCGCGGCCGATGCGGCGGATCGGCAAGATCACCGGGCGCAGTGACGACATGCTGATCATCCGCGGGGTCAACGTGTTCCCCACGCAGATCGAAGAGCAGGTGCTTAAAATAAAACAGCTTTCAGAGCTGTATGAGATACACCTGTATCGCAATGGCAACCTGGACAGTGTCGAGGTGCATGTGGAGCTGCGTGGCGAATGCCAGGTACTCGACGAGGCGCAGCGCAAATGGGTGGTGGCTGAGTTGAGCAAGCAGATCAAGACCTACATCGGCATCAGCACCCAAGTGCGGCTGCAGCCTTGCGGCACGCTCAAGCGCTCCGAAGGCAAGGCGTGCCACGTTTACGACAAGCGCTTGGCTGGCTGATCGTTCAGCGCTGAATCCTTTTTCCCCGGGGCCACCAGGTGCTTGGCTTGGCATTTTCAGCGCCCATCAGATCGAGCGCCGCCCGCGCGGCGCATCGCGAGCGAAGCTCGCTCCTACATTTGTTTCGGGCCAGTTATTCCTGAGGGATTGGCGCGCGGCCCCTTGGTGCCTGTCCCGATATCGCGTCGGACAAACAAGGCGGTCGCGCGCGCTGGCACAGGCGTGACTGGCCCGAAACAAATGTAGGAGCGAGCTTCGCTCGCGATGCGCCGCGCGGGCGGCGCTCGATCTCCTCCCCGCCTCCAAACCCAAGACAGGCACCTAGCCGCCATCACCCTATCCCCCGACAAGCACCTAGCAACCGCTCCGGGCGCTTCTTCCCGGCAATCCGATACAAAAATATTATCTGATACTTAATAATCTGTTTGATGTTGTGTTTTGTATCGCTTATAAATGACTCATGCCCCACCCAGCCCTGAGGCAGGAGTCAGAACATGTACGCACAGCTAGTCGAAACCGGTGTAAAACGCGTCAAGTCGCTGGACGAGATGTCGCCTGAAGAGCGCAACTTCCAGGAAAAGATCGACGCCGAGATCAAGATCGAAGCCAAGAACTGGATGCCCGAGGCCTACCGCCAGACCCTGATCCGGCAGATCTCCCAGCACGCCCATTCAGAAATCGTCGGCATGTTGCCCGAAGGCAACTGGGTCACCCGCGCCCCAAGCCTTAAGCGCAAGCTGCAACTGATGGCCAAGATCCAGGACGAAGCCGGTCACGGCCTGTACCTGTACAGCGCCATGGAAACCCTCGGCGCCGACCGCGACGAAGAAATCGCCAAGCTGCACAGCGGCAAGGCCAAGTACTCGAGCATCTTCAACTACCCGACCCTGAGCTGGGCCGACATGGGCGCGGTAGGCTGGCTGGTCGATGGCGCCGCGATCGTCAACCAGGTGGTGCTGCAGCGCACCTCCTACGGCCCCTACTCCCGCGCCATGATCCGTATCTGCAAGGAAGAGAGCTTCCACCAGCGCCAGGGCTACGAGCTGCTGCTGACCATGATGCGCCACGGCACCCAGGCGCAGAAGGACATGGTCCAGGACGCCATCAACCGCCTGTGGTGGCCGTCGCTGATGATGTTCGGCCCAAGCGACGAGCACTCCCCCAACAGCGCCCAGTCGATGGCCTGGAAGATCAAGCGCCAGACCAACGACGAACTGCGCCAGCGCTTCATCGACCAGACCGTGCCACAGCTCGAACTGCTCGGCTGCACCGCGCCCGACCCGCACCTGAAGTGGAACGAGGCCCGCGGCCACTACGACTTCGGCGAAATTCAGTGGGACGAGTTCTACGAAGTCATCAAGGGCAACGGCCCGTGCAACCTGGAGCGTGTCGCCACCCGGCGCAAGGCCATCGAGGACGGTGCCTGGGTACGCGAGGCCGCCGTGGCCTATGCGCGCAAGCAACAGAACAAGAACGCCGCCTGAGCGGCGATTGATGCGGAGATCGAAAATGTCTGTCTGGACCCTCTACGAAGTGTTCGTGCGCAGCAAGCACGGCTTGAACCACAAGCATGTCGGCAGCGTGCATGCCGCCGACGCCGCCATGGCCATCGAGAATGCCCGTGAGCTGTACACCCGCCGCAGCGAAGGCGTGAGCCTGTGGGTGGTGCCTTCGGCGCTGATCACCGCCTCCTCGCCTGACGAGAAAGACCCGTTGTTCGCCCCTTCGGACGACAAGGTCTACCGCCACGCCAGCTTTTACGAACTGCCCGACGAAGTCGGACACATGTGAGGTTGGCCATGCATACAGAAACGCTTATCCCGTATTTGCTGCTGCTGGGCGACAGCGCCCTGGTGCAGGGCCAGCGCCTTTGTGAATGGTGCGGCCATGCGCCGGCCATCGAAGAAGAGCTGGCCTTGATGAACGTCGGCCTCGACCTGGTCGGCCAGGCCCGCAACTGGCTGGAGTACGCCGCCGAGCTGCTCGATGACGGCCGTGATGCCGATGCCCTTGCCATGCGTCGCGACGAACGCGCCTACCGCAACCTGCTGCTGGTCGAGCAACCCAATGGCGACTTTGCCGTGACCATGACCAAGCAGTTCTTCTATGACGCCTGGCATTACGCGGTGCTGCAGGGCCTGGCCGCGTCCAGCGACGAACGTATCGCCGGCATTGCTGCCAAGGCGCTCAAGGAGGTCACCTACCACCTGCGTCGCTCCGGCGAATGGGTGCAGCGACTGGGCGGCGGCACTGACGAAAGCCGTCGGCGCATGCTCGATGCGATCCCGGCGCTGTGGCGCTTCACCGTCGAACTGGCGGCAGGCAGCGAAAACGAAGTACGCCTGGCCGAGGCTGGCATTGCTGCCGACCCGCGCAGCGTCGGTGCTGCCTGGCTCAAGCAGGTGACAGCGATTTTCGACTCGGTGCAACTGCCGCTGCCCAAGGCGGCCAGCCATTTCTACCTGGACAGCCGCAAAGGCCTGCACACCGAGCACCTGGGGCTGTTGCTGGCCGAAATGCAGTTCCTGCCACGGGCCTACCCCGATGCAACCTGGTGAGCTGATTGCCAGCGACCTCGGCGCCCGTGCGGCCCGCGGCGATGACCTGGCCCGGGCCTGGGAAGTTCTGGAGCAGGTCATGGACCCGGAAGTGCCGGTAGTCAGCGTGGTCGACCTGGGCATCGTCCGCGACCTCGACTGGCGCGCCGGCCACCTGCACCTGGTAGTCACGCCGACCTACTCCGGTTGCCCGGCGACCGAGGTGATCGAGGCCGACATCCGTGACGCGCTGCAACAGGCCGGTTTTGCTGCCCCTGCGCTGGAGCGGCGGCTGACCCCGGCCTGGAGCACCGACTGGATCAGCGAGCTGGGCCGCCAACGCTTGCGCGCCTACGGCATCGCACCGCCCGAGGGCAGCACCAGCAAGCGCAGTTTGCTCGGTGAAGCGCCCCAGGTGTGCTGCCCGCAGTGCGCCAGCCCCCACACCGAACTGCTCAGCCAGTTCGGCTCCACGGCCTGCAAGGCGCTGTACCGCTGCCGCGAGTGCCTGGAGCCGTTCGACTATTTCAAATGCATTTGAGCCGTGGAGAACACATGAGCCAGTTTCACAGCCTGACCATCAAGCAAGTGCGTAACGAGACCCGCGACGCGGTGTCCATCGCCTTCGACGTGCCCGAGCACTTGCAGGCGCAATTCAGCTTCACCCAGGGCCAGTACCTGGTCATGCGTACCCGGTTGGACAACGAGGAAGTACGCCGCTCCTATTCCATCTGCAGCGCGGTACAGGATGGCGAGCTGCGGGTAGCCGTCAAGCGCGTGCCGGGCGGGCGTTTCTCCGCCTTTGCCAATGACGTGCTCAAGGCTGGCCAGCAACTGGAGGTGATGCCGCCGTCTGGCAGCTTCCATGTACCGCTGGACCCTGCCCGCCACGGCCACTATCTGGGCGTGGCCGCAGGCAGCGGCATCACGCCGATCCTGTCGATCATCGCCACCACCCTGGCCAGTGAGCCGCACAGCCGCTTCACCCTGCTGTACGGCAACCGCTCCAGCTCCGGTGCGTTGTTCCGCGACAAGCTCGAAGACCTGAAAAACCGTTACCTGGACCGCCTGAACCTGATTTTCGTGTTCAGCCGCGAGCAGCAGGATGTCGACCTGTACAACGGCCGGATCGATGCCGACAAGTGCGGCCAGTTGTTCGCCCGCTGGCTGGACGTCACCACGCTGGACGCGGCGTTCATCTGCGGCCCCCAGGCGATGACCGAAACCGTGCGCGACAGCCTGCAGGCCAACGGCATGGGCAAGGAGCGCATCCATTTCGAATTGTTTGCCGCCGCTGGCAGCGAAGCACGCCGCGAGGCCCGTGAGGCGGCGCGCCAGGTGGATTCGGCGCTCAGCCATATCACCGTGATCAGCGATGGCCGCGCCCTGTCGTTCGACCTGCCGCGCAACAGCCAGAACGTGCTGGACGCCGGTAATGCCATTGGCGCCGAGCTGCCCTACTCGTGCAAGGCGGGCGTGTGCTCCACCTGCAAGTGCCGGGTGATCGAGGGCGAGGTAGAGATGGACAGCAACCATGCGCTGGAAGACTACGAAGTGGCGGCGGGCTATGTGCTGTCGTGCCAGACCTACCCGGTGAGCGACAAGGTGGTGCTCGACTTCGACCAGTTGTAAACCCGCGCCGCTTTACAACACCGCATGCAACACCCGTGTGACCTCACAAAAAACAACTACAACACCAAGAGATCGCTGACCCATGACCCCCGAACGCATCGCAAGCATCGCCAACCACCCCGACTTCCAGCACCTGGTCCGGCGCAAGCGCCGCCTCAACGGCAGCCTGACCCTGGCCATGCTGGTGATCTACTACGGCTTCGTCCTGCTGGTGGCGTTCTCGCCCAGCACCCTCGGCCAGTCGCTCAGCGGTGGCGTGACCACCGTCGGCATGCTGGTGGGCGTGCTCATGGTGCTGTTGTCGTTCGCCCTCACCGGCATCTACGTGCACCGCGCCAACAACGTGCTCGACCCGCTCAACGACAAGGTCAAGCAGGAGTGCGCGCAATGAACTGGACCGCCATCTCGATGTTCATGGTGTTCGTCTGCTTCACTTTGCTGGTCACCCGCTGGGCCGCATTGCGGACCCGTTCGGCCAGTGACTTCTATACCGCCGGCGGCGGCCTGACCGGCATGCAGAACGGCCTGGCGATCGCCGGCGACATGATCAGCGCCGCGTCGTTCCTGGGCATTTCGGCAATGATGTTCATGAACGGCTACGACGGACTGCTGTACGCCCTGGGCGTGCTCGCCGGCTGGCCGATCATCCTGTTCCTGATTGCCGAGCGCTTGCGCAACCTGGGCAAGTACACCTTTGCCGATGTGGTGTCCTACCGCCTGGCTCAAACCCCCGTGCGCCTGACGTCGGCGTTCGGCACCCTGGTCGTGGCGCTGATGTACCTGGTGGCGCAGATGGTCGGTGCCGGCAAGCTGATCGAGCTGCTGTTCGGTATCAGCTACCTGTATGCGGTGATGCTGGTCGGGGTGCTGATGGTCGCCTACGTGACCTTCGGCGGCATGCTCGCCACCACCTGGGTGCAGATCATCAAGGCGGTGATGTTGCTCAGCGGTACCACGTTCATGGCCTTCATGGTGCTCAAGCACTTTGGCTTCAGCACCGAGGCGATGTTTGCCAGTGCCGTTGCCGTGCACGCCAAGGGCCAGGCAATCATGGCGCCGGGCGGCTTGCTGTCGAACCCGGTGGACGCGATTTCGCTGGGCCTGGGCATGATGTTCGGCACGGCGGGCCTGCCTCATATCCTGATGCGGTTCTTCACCGTCAGCGATGCCAAGGAAGCACGCAAGAGCGTGTTCTACGCCACCGGTTTCATTGGCTACTTCTACCTGCTGCTGATCGTCATCGGCTTCGGCGCCATCGTCATGGTCGGCACCGAGCCGTCTTACCGCGATGCAGCGGGCGCGATCATTGGCGGCGGCAACATGGTCGCGGTGCACCTGGCCCAGGCGGTGGGTGGCAACCTGTTCCTCGGTTTCATTTCTGCCGTGGCCTTCGCCACCATTCTGGCGGTCGTGGCTGGCCTGGCGCTATCCGGTGCGTCGGCAGTGTCCCACGACCTGTATGCCTGTGTGATGCGCAAAGGCCAGGCCACCGAGCAGCAAGAGATGCGGGTTTCGCGTATCGCCACCCTGGTGATCGGCCTGCTGGCAGTGGTGCTCGGGCTGGTGTTCGAGTCGCAGAACATCGCCTTCCTCTCCGGCCTGGTGCTGGCCGTGGCCGCGTCGGTCAACTTCCCGGTGTTGCTGCTTTCGATGTTCTGGAAGGGCCTGACTACCCGCGGCGCGGTGTGCGGCAGCATGGCCGGGCTGTTCTCGGCCGTCGTGCTGGTGGTACTGGGCCCGGCCGTGTGGGTCAACGTGCTGCACAACGAACAGGCACTGTTCCCCTACAGCAACCCGGCGCTGTTCTCGATGAGCCTGGCGTTCCTCGGCGCCTGGGTGTTCTCGGTCACCGACAGTTCGGCGCGGGCCACCGAAGAACGTGGCCGCTACCTGGCGCAGTTCATTCGCTCCATGACCGGTATTGGCGCCGCCGGCGCCAGCAAGCACTGATTTCGAGAACAACCATGTCGGGTACAACAACAATGAACCGCACTCGCTTCTCTTGCCTCACCTGGCTTGCCACGCTCGCCCTGCCCTTGCCGGCCATGGCGGACTTCGTCGGCGACAGCCATGCGCGCCTGGAACTGCGCAACCACTACATCAACCGCGACTTCCGCCAGAGCAATGCGCCGCAGGCCAAGGCCGAGGAATGGGGCCAAGGCTTTACTGCCCGCCTGGAATCGGGCTTCACCGAAGGCCCGATAGGCGTCGGCGTGGATGCCATGGGCCAGTTGGGCCTCAAGCTCGACAGCAGCCGTGACCGCCGCAACACCGGCCTGCTGCCGTTTGGCCCGAACAGCCACGAGCCTGTCGATGATTACAGTGAGTTGGGCCTGACCGGTAAAGTGCGCGTGTCAAAGAGCACCCTGCGCCTGGGCACCTTGCAGCCGATCCTGCCGGTGGTGGTGTACAACGACACCCGCCTGCTGGCTTCGACCTTCCAGGGCGGGCTGCTGACCAGCCAGGAACTCAATGGCCTGACCGTCAACGCCGGACGACTGACCAAGGCCAACCTGCGCGACTCGTCTGGCCGCGACGACATCGGCTACGGCGCCGCCAGCAGCGACCACCTGGACTTCGGCGGTGGCAGCTACGCCATTACCCCGCAGACCAGCCTCAGCTACTACTACGCCAAGCTCGAAGACATCTACCGCCAGCAGTTCGTCGGCCTGGTCGACACCCGCCCGCTGGGCGAAGGCCTGAGCCTGCGCAGCGACCTGCGTTACTTCGACAGCCGCAATGATGGCGCCGAACGCGCCGGCAACATCGACAACCGCAACTTCAACGCCATGTTCACCCTCGGCGTCAGGGCGCACAAGTTCACTGCCACCTGGCAGCAGATGTCCGGCGACAGCGCCTTCCCCTTCGTCAACGGCGGCGACCCGTTCACCGTCAACCTGGTGACCTACAACACCTTCACCCGCGCCGGGCTCGATTCGTGGCAGGTGCGCTATGACTACGATTTCGTCGCCATGGGC
The DNA here is from genome assembly GCF_051123555.1 of Pseudomonas sp. NFX1. Classification (NCBI taxonomy): domain Bacteria; kingdom Pseudomonadati; phylum Pseudomonadota; class Gammaproteobacteria; order Pseudomonadales; family Pseudomonadaceae; genus Pseudomonas; species Pseudomonas sp. NFX1. The sequence goes on from NZ_CP169366.1 coordinate 1,565,702, forward strand.
ATCCCTGGCCTGAGTTTCATGACCCGCTACACCGACGGCCGCCACGCCGAGACCGCGACCGTCAGCAACGGCCGTGAGCGCGAGCGCGACACCGACCTCACCTACGTCATCCAGAGCGGCCCTTTCAAGGACGTCAGCCTGCGCTGGCGCAACGTCACCTTCCGCTCCGGCAATGGCCTGACCAATGCCGTGGACGAGAACCGCCTGATCATCGGCTACACCCTGGCGCTGTGGTAACAGCGCCCTCAAAAGGAGAACAGCATGTCTGACGCCCCAACCCTGCAGAGCTTCATCGCTGGCCGCTGGATCGGCCAGCACGGCGCCCAGGCCCTGCGCAGCGCCTTGAACGGCCATGTCCTGGCCTACAGCCATGAAGAACGCCCAGACTTCGCCGAAGCCGTGGACTTTGCCCGCGCCCGGGGCCTGGCCGCACTGATGGCCATGGACTTCCAGCAGCGCGCAGCCCGCCTCAAGGCCTTGGCGCTATATCTTGCCGAGCACAAAGAGCAGCTCTACGCCCTGTCCCACCACAGTGGCGCCACCCGCGCCGACAGCTGGATCGACATCGAAGGCGGCAATGCCACGCTGTTCGCCTACGCCGGCATCGGCAGCCGCGAACTGCCCTCGGGCAACCTGGTGCACGAAGGCCCGGCGATACCATTGGGCAAGCAAGGCCATTTCGCCGGCAGCCATATCCTGGTGCCGCGTGCTGGCGTCGCCGTGCATATCAATGCGTTCAACTTCCCCATCTGGGGCATGCTGGAGAAGTTCGCGCCCACCTTCCTGGCCGGCATGCCGTGCATTGTCAAACCCGCCACATCCACCAGTTACCTGACCGAAGCCGTGGTGCGCCTGATGCACGCGTCGGGCCTGCTGCCGGCTGGCAGCCTGCAACTGGTGATCGGCAGCACCGGCGACCTGCTCGACCGCCTGCAGGGCCAGGATGTGGTGACCTTCACCGGTTCCGCCGATACCGCAGCCAAATTGCGTGTCACGCCGAACCTGATCCGCAACTCGGTGCCCTTCACCGCCGAGGCGGACTCGCTGAACTGCGCGATCCTCGGCCCGGACGTAACCCCGGACAGCGAAGAGTTCGACCTGTACATCAAGGAGGTGGTGCGTGAAATGACCACCAAGGCCGGGCAGAAATGCACCGCCATCCGCCGCGCCATCGTACCGGCCAAGCACATCGACGCCGTCGCCAGCCGCCTGCGCGAGCGCTTGAGCAAGGTGGTGGTCGGCGACCCTTCGCTGGAGGGCGTGCGCATGGGGGCCTTGGCATCCCATGATCAGCAACGTGACGTTGGCGAGCGGGTCCGCAGCCTGCTGCAGAGCTGCGACCAGTTGTTTGGCGCCAGTGACGGGTTCGCGCCGCGTGGCGAGGGCGTTGCCGAAGGGGCGTTCTTTGCGCCAACCCTGCTTCAGGCGCGCGACCCGCATGCCGAAGGCGGTGCCCACGATATCGAAGCGTTCGGCCCGGTCAGCACGCTGATGGCCTACGACGACCTTGACGAAGCCTTGGCCTTGGCTGCCCGCGGCAAGGGCAGCCTGGTGGCGACCCTGGTCACCGCCGACCGAGCCGTTGCCGCCAAGGCCATCCCAATCGCCGCCGCCTGGCATGGCCGCCTGCTGGTGCTGGACCGCGAAGCCGCGCTGGAGTCCACCGGCCATGGCTCGCCGCTGCCCCAGCTCAAGCACGGCGGCCCTGGGCGCGCCGGTGGTGGCGAAGAGCTCGGTGGCCTGCGTGCGGTCAAGCACTACCTGCAGCGCGCCGCAGTGCAAGGCTCGCCGAGCATGCTCAGCGCCGTGACGGGCGAGTATGTGCGCGGTGCCGAGGTAATCGAAAGCGAAGTGCATCCGTTCCGCCGCTACTTCCAGGACCTGCGTATCGGTGAGTCGTTGCTGACCCACCGGCGTACTGTGACCGAAGCGGACCTGGTCAACTTCGGCTGCTTGTCGGGTGACCACTTCTACATGCACTTCGATGAGATCGCCGCCAAGGAGTCGCAGTTTGGCAAGCGTATCGCCCATGGTTACTTCGTGCTGTCGGCGGCGGCGGGTTTGTTCGTTTCCCCAGGCGCTGGGCCGGTGCTGGCCAACTATGGCCTGGACACCTTGCGTTTCATCAACCCGGTGGGTATTGGCGACACGATTCAGGCGCGCCTGACCTGCAAGCGCAAGATCGACCAAGGCAAGACCAGCCCGCTGGGGCAGCCGCAAGGTGTGGTGGCGTGGGACGTCGAGGTGACCAACCAGTTGGGCGAGCTGGTGGCGAGTTACGACATTCTCACCTTGGTGCTGAAGAAGCCTGATTGAGCGCGGGTCAAGGGTAGCCGCGCTTTACCGTTGGTCAGGGCGTGCGGCTATCGGACTGACCTCCCCCGGCGCTGGTCGCTCTGAGTTCCTGAGGGGTGGTCAATGGCTTCGCCTCTCACTCCTGTATTGGGCCCGCCTGATCGCGGGCCCTTTTTTATCGAAGCAGGCTTCAACCAAGCGGAGGGTTGCGAGATGAAAAACACACTGCACATGGGGGGTGGCAGCGTCGAAGATGACTGGCCAGAGCTGGAACCTGACAGGCGCCAGGATCAGGTGGACGACCCGGATGCCGATCCGAACCTGACCGATGATGACGAAAACCGCCCCGGGGTGCCTGCCAGCGACCCTGAATCGGGCGCCTGATTGCCGAATCGATGGGCTGCAGTGCAGCCCATCGCCGCACCACCGATCAGCCCACTACTGCAGGGTCACCCACTGGCTGATTGGGTTTACTCCCGGAAATACGCCAGCTCACCGCCGTAATCCCATAGCGTTCTGCCATCGGCCTGCTCACTTTCTTGATTTTCTCCCGCCCGAACTTGGGAATGATGCCGATGCCCGCATCACAACTTGCCCAATGCCAGGCTTCGGCGTTGTCCAACCGTTCAAGACGAATGATGAAACTGCGCGGCTGACCATGCAGTTGATAATCGATGATGTAAAGCTGTGGACCAGGCATCGCAGGGGCCTCCTCTTCTCCATGGATGACTCACTGATTGATCGGGGCAGTGCGAGAAAATTCAAAATTTTTGCCGACCTTCGGTACCAGTGGCCCCGGATGGCGTTGAAGCGGGTTCAACGCGGCGCCGAACCCGCTCACAACGCGTTCAATCGGCTAGGCCCTGGGTCACGAGTGTCGCCCGCCACCATGGCTGTTCTGCCCACCCTTGCGTCCGGCTTGCGACGCCCGTTCACGGTCGTTGGCGAAGTTGCCGCCGGACACTTTCCCGCCCTTGTGCCCCGCGCGGGACGCCTTTTCCCGGTCATTGGCGAAGTTGCCCGGGTTGTTCTCCTTGGTGCCGCCGCGCTGGCTGGTCCGCTCTTGTTCAAGCGCCATGTCGTTTCTCCTTGCGATGGAAGAGTTGTCTGCGCAATGCCTTAGTTCCGAGCCAGTGATCAGCACCAATGCTCAATCGTTTTGCACGGGGCTGACGGGTGGCATGAAACGGCCGCAGGCCAAATGTTTGCGCCGCAGCCTCAGGCATGCACACTCCACTGGGTGCTTTGCGATTCGATCGGCATCTCGTCAATGGCGTGGATCAGCCCGTTCTCCAGCGCCTCCTCGGGGCCCAGTATCCGCGGATATGCCATCAGGTAACGGGGCACATCCAGCACTTCGGCACTGCCCTCGGTGCGTTCGGCGACGATCTGCGCGTAAAGGCGCAAGTCGTAGTCCAGGCTCATGGCGTATTCAGCCATCCTGGCATGGTCGACTGAGCCATGCAGCGTCCAGTGAAAGGGGTGAAACAGAAACTTGCTGAACGCACAGGCGGTGCGATGCTCGCCTGCCAGAAACAGGATATTGCCCATTGACTCCACCGTCCCCAAGTTATGGGTGTGCAGCGGAATCGGCAATGCACGCAGGAAGTTGTACAAGGTGAACCCATAACTGCATTCACCGCCCATGGTGGCGATGTTCAGTTGCAGCAATTCGGCGCCTTGTTGCATGGCCCGCGAGCAGGTGCTGATCAGGTTGCCGCAGGTGGATGAGTTGATCGGACCGGTGAAATGGATGATATGTCTGGCCATGCTTGCCTCCAGGTGGGGGGTCATCCATTGAATGGGCAGGCCCTCATTGGTATGCGGTGGAGACGCCATCGGCGGCAAAGTTCAACTCTTGCTCGCGCTCCCGTTGGTCAACCGTGCTGAACCTCACAGGCCCGTGCCAGTCGCAATTTCAGAGTGACCTCTCAAAGAGCTGGCAATGAGGAAGGCAGCGTGAGCGAGATCCGCATCGGAATTTCAGGGTGGCGCTACGGCCCTTGGCGCAGGGATTTCTACCCCAAGGGGCTGCGCCAGGACAGCGAACTGGCGTTCGCCTCGCGGGCAGTCAACAGCATCGAGATCAACGGCTCGTTCTACAGCCTGCAAACCCCCGAACGGTATCTGGGCTGGCGTGAGGAGACGCCGGACGGTTTCGTGTTCTCGGTCAAGGGGCCGCGCTATATCACCCATGTACGCAGGCTCAAGGATATCGAAGAGCCGGTGGCCAACTTCTTTGCCTCCGGGCCGTTGTTGCTGGGTGACAAACTGGGCCCCATCCTGTGGCAGTTTCCGCCCAACATGACGTTCGACGAAGCACGCTTCGCCCGGTTTTTCGAACTGCTCCCGCGCAACCGGGACGCCGCGCGCGAATGTGCCAAAGGGTGTGCCGAGCGCTTCAAGGGCAATGGCAGTACCGACATCGATGGCAACGCACGGCTGCGCCACGCCGTGGAAATCCGCAACGAGAGCTTTCTGTGTGAAGCCTTCGTCAAGCTGCTGCGCAAACACCGTATTGCGTTGGTAGTGGCCGACAGTGCAGGCAAATGGCCGTATGTCGAAGATATCACCGCCGACTTTGTCTACATGCGCCTGCACGGCGACGTGGAACTGTACAGCAGCGGCTACACCGCGCACGCCTTGCGCCGCTGGAAGCAACGCATCGTGCGTTGGAGCCAGGGCGGCCAGGTGGAAGACGCGCAGCTGATTGTGCCCGGCGCGCCACCCCAGCGTGCCTCTCGCGACATTTATTGCTACTTCGACAACGACCAGAAGGTGCATGCGCCCTACGACGCCCGGCGCCTGCTGGAAAAGCTGAAACTCGATTACGACCTGGTCACCGAGCCTGGCGTCGCACCGGAGGTCGAGCTTTGAACAAAACCCTGCCAGCCCCCCGCTGCATCATCGACAACGTCACCACGGTGCATCGGCTGAACGTGCTGACCATCAACGTGCACAAGGGCTTCACCGTATTCAACCGGCGTTTCATCCTGCCGGAGCTGCGTGAGGCCGTACGCGCCACCGGTGCTGACCTGGTGTTTCTTCAGGAGGTGCACGGCAGCCATCAGCAACATGCCATACGCCATGCAGCGTGGCCGGAAATCCCGCAGTACGAGTTTCTGGCCGACAGCATGTGGCCGCAGTTCGCCTATGGGCGCAACGCCGTGTACCCCCATGGCGACCACGGCAACGCCCTGCTGTCGAAATTCCCGATCCGCCAGTTCACCAACCTCGATGTCTCCATTCAGGGCAATGAACAGCGGGGCCTGCTGCACTGCTGCCTGGACGTGCCGGGCCATCAGCAGGTACATGCGGTATGCGTGCACCTGGGCCTGCGCGAGGCCCACCGCCAGCGCCAGGTGCGCTTGTTGCTGGAACTGCTCGACAGCTTGCCGCCCAAGGCGCCGGTGATCATTGCCGGCGACTTCAATGACTGGCGCCTGAAGGCCGATGCGGTGTTGTCCGAACACCTGGTCGAAGCCTTTGGCGAGCATTTCGGGACCCCGGCGCGCAGCTTTCCGGCGCGGTTGCCGCTGCTGCGGCTGGACCGTATCTACCTGCGCAATGCCATGCCGGGCAAGGCGCAGGTGTTGGCGAAGTACCCGTGGTCGCACCTTTCTGACCATGTCCCCCTTGCTGCGGAGATAAGCCTGTGAACCGACCTTGGCTAGAGGGCAACAGCGTGCAGTTGCTGATCAACGGCGAACAATACTACCCACGCGTATTCGAGGCGATGGCCCAGGCGCGGGAAGAAATTCTGCTGGAGACGTTCATCATTTTCGATGACAAGGTCGGCCAGCAGTTGCAGCAGGTGCTGATAGCGGCCGCTGGCCGTGGCGTGCGCGTCGAGGTGGCGGTCGATGGCTACGGCACTGCCGACCTGCCCGACGCCTTCATCTCGGCGATGACCGACGCCGGCGTCAACTTTCATGCCTTCGACCCCCAGCCCAGGCTGGTGGGCATGCGCACCAACCTGTTTCGCCGCCTGCACCGCAAGATCGTGGTGATCGATGGGCAGCGCGCGTTCATCGGCGGCATCAACTACAGTGCCGACCACCTGGGCGACTTCGGGCCCATGGCCAAGCAGGACTACGCAGTCGAGGTCACCGGCCCGGTGGTGGCCCAGGTGCACGCCACCAGCCGGCGCCTGATGTCGCCGGTGCTGCAGCCCCCCAGCGAGGTGCGCCCGGTCACCGAGCCTACCGGGGCGATCACGGCCGTGCTGGTCGAGCGCGACAATGGCCAGCGCAGCACCGCCATCGAAGCGCAGTACCTGCAAGCCTTTCGTGAGGCCCGGCAGCGTATCGTGGTGGCCAATGCCTATTTCTTTCCAGGCTACCGGTTGCTGCGCGAACTGCGTAATGCAGCGCGGCGCGGGGTGGCCGTGACCTTGATTCTGCAGGGCCAGCCCGACATGCGCTGGGTGCGGGCCTTGTCGCGGCTGCTGTACAACTACCTATTGCGCGACGGCGTGCGTATTCACGAGTACTGCAGCCGGCCGTTGCACGGCAAGGTCGCCTTGGTCGACGACCAGTGGGCCACTGTGGGTTCAAGCAACCTGGACCCGTTGAGCCTGTCGTTCAACCTGGAGGCCAACCTGTTCATCCGCGATCGCGGGTTCAACCAGCAGTTGCACCAGCATCTGCAGGCGCTGGCCAGCGAACAATGCAAATCGGTCACCCTGGAACGGATGATCCGCGGCTACTGGTGGCGGGCACCGCTGATCTTCCTGTGCTTCCACGCCATACGCCACTTCCCGCGGATAGCCGGCTGGTTCCCGGCGCACCGTCAGCGCTTGCGCTCGGTGCAACCGGAAGTCGAAGCACACGGCGATTTTCACGAGGGGCAGACCTGATGGCGCGCACACGGTGGCAAACCTGGGCCAAGCGCCTGTTCACCTTGCTGTTCCTGTTGCTGATACCCGCCTTGCTGTACATGCTGGCGCGCAACCTTGACTGGAACGAGGTGCGTCAGTCGCTGCTGGCCTACAAACCCGGGACCCTGGCCATCGGCTTGGTCGTCGCCTTGTGCAGCTACCTGACGTTTGCCAGCTACGACCTGCTCGCACGTGCCTACACAGGGCATACGCTGCCCGCCAGGCAGGTGTTGCCGGTGGCGTTCGTGTGCTACGCCTTCAACCTCAACTTCACCACCTGGGTGGGCGGCGTCGCCTTGCGTTATCGGCTGTATGGCCGGCTTGGCCTGGACACCGCGACGATCACCCGCATCCTGACCCTGGGGCTGTTGACCAACTGGATGGGCTACATGCTGCTGGCCGGTACGGTATTCGCCCTGCGCCTGGTGAAACTGCCCGAAAGCTGGGCGGTGGGCGCTACAGGCTTGCAACTGATCGGGTTTGGCTTGCTGGCCATCGCCCTTGCCTATCTGCTGGCCTGCGGCTTTGCAAAAAAACGTACCTGGAAATGGCGCGAACATGAAGTCACCCTGCCGGCCTTGCGCCTGGCGCTGTGCCAGGTAGCCCTTGGCGCCAGCAACTGGGCGTTGATGGCGCTGCTGATCTTCTGGCTGCTCCCTGAAAAGGCCTTTTACCCATCGATTCTCGGGATCCTGCTCATCAGTTGTGTGGCAGGTGTGGTCGCGCATATCCCGGCAGGCCTTGGCGTGCTTGAAACGGTGTTCCTGGCGTTGCTGCACGGCCAGATCCCTCAAGGCACGCTGGTAGCCGCGCTATTGGGGTATCGAACGCTGTATTACCTGATCCCCTTGGTGCTGGCAGTCGTTACGTATCTGATTCTGGAAAAGCGCGCCAAGGCCATGCGCCAGCGCGACAACCCAGCCTAGCGCGTTCAAGGGCCTTGGCCCGGGAGGTAGCGTATGCGAGTCGCTCTGTTGATGATGATGCTCACAAGCTTTGCCAGCACCAATGTGCTGGCAGAGGCCTGCAATGTGCTCACCCGTTCATCCAGCGAAGCCGTCAAGCCGGTCGAGCAGCACACCTGTTACAGCTACAGCAACCTGCCTGCCGAAGCGATCAACTGGTCGTGCAGCAACGAGAGCAAGGACATGCTCAGTACGCAGAAGCAGAAAGTCGCGCGATGCGCGGATGGCAGCGTAGGCAGTTGCATCGCGCCCTTGACCCAGGAGGCCTTGGCCAACCCCAAAGCCGGTGGTGGGCAACCTTCGACACGGCCGGCGTTGTCCAAGGATGCGCGGGTGATTACCTACTATTACGACACACCCAGCCTTGGCCAGGCGCGGGCAGATTGCGAGCGCAGCGACGGGATCTGGCAAACGCATTGACCCGTGATGGCGCCTTTTGGGGCTGCTCGCAACCCCAAAAGGCGGTCCAATTCACACCGCGCTGTCGTCGTCTTCGACTGGCCGCGACGCCTCAGCGCAGTCACAACCGCTCATGCGGCACGGCTCGCCATTGCGATGCCCCGACGCACAGGCCTCGCAGCAATACGCCTTGCCCTCTTGTTGCAGGGCATTGACATCCACCGTGCAAGAACAGTGGGCACAGGCACAGCGTTGCTCATTCATGGGGTTTGTCCTCGTCGTCTACTACGTCATCGGTCCAGGGTTCGCCGTCCAGCGGCGCCGAACGCGCCAGCTCTGCCTCGTCCAGGCCGAACCCGCCGCCAATTTCGCCCGCACCGACCCGCCGCAGGGACTGGTCAGCCGGGCCTTCGCCGTCACCGGCTTCATACGGGTCACGGGCACCGGTCTCGTCCAGCAAGGTGTCCGGGCTCATGTCGTCATAGGTGACATTGTCTTCGTGGAGGCTGTCGCTCAGCGCCTCACCGCCCGTCATGCCGGCTTCGGCGACACGTTGCGGCGGGAATTCCTGGTCAGCTTCACGGGCAGGTCGCTCGTCACCCACCCGCCCTTCGCGTTCGTCGTTACGGTCATCGAAGTCCAGCTCGTGGACGCTGCCCATGCGGTCTTCGGTATCGTCGATTTCCGCTGGCGTGTAAGGCTTGGGTTCATCGGGGCGAGACATGTGCGTTCTCCGTCAGTTGGCTACAACCGGTCGACTGCGCCCACCCCGGGAAGATTCAGAGTTTTTCACGCCGGCGTCCGAACGGCATTCTTTACCCCGGCGCCTGAGCGGCGCTGCGCGCGCGATGCAGGGCATTGGTCAGATGCAGCCGCATGGCGGCCCGAGCGGCATCGGCGTCGTGATGCTCGAGCGCAACGTACAGCTGCTCGCGCTCACGCACGTGCTGGGCGCGCTGCCCGTCGCTGAGCGTGCGTTGTGCGCCGCTCATCAGGGTATCGGCCAGGTGCTGCATGGCATCGATGAAAAAGCTGTTGCTGGTGCACAGGGCAATCTGCAGGTGAAACTCGAAGACGATACGGGTGCTGTCCTTGTGCAGCGGCCCCACGGCATTGGCATCGTCCAGCGCCGCGCGAATGGTCAGCAACTGGCCGGGTGTAGCGCGCTGCGCGGCCAGGGCGGCGCACTCGACTTCAAGGCTCAGGCGCAGTTCGAGCAGTGCTACCGCATCGAGGGCACTGCCCTTTTCATGTGAGTGGGCTTGAAGGTCGCCCGGCCGGATGGTGTCCATCACGAACGTACCGATGCCACGCCGGGTTTCTACCAGGCCCTCGGCCTGCAGCCGCGACATCGCCTCGCGAACCACGGTACGGCTGACCTTGCGCGCTTCGGTGAAGGCTTGCTCGGTCGGCAGCTTGGTACCGGCCGGCAGTTCGCCGGCCAATATGCTGCGCGACAGCTCCAGCACCAGTTGCTGGGCCAGGCTGACGCGTCGATCAGGGTTAACACGCTCCATGGGAGGATCCATTCAAACCAGACGATGGAGGATTGTAACCGCAGTATTGCCGCAAAACGCACTATAATGCCCGCTGATCAGCCAAGAGCACGACGATGTCGGACTTCAACGCCACCGCCCAAATCAAACCGCGCCGCCTCGCCGAATCGCTGGTCGAGCGCTTTGCCCAACGCATGCGCGAGGGCACCCTCAAGCGCGGCGACAAACTCCCCACCGAAACCCAGATCATGGCCGCCGAAAGCGTCAGCCGGTCGGTGGTGCGTGACGCCTTGTCGCGGATGCAGGCGGCCGGCCTGGTCGAGACCCAGCACGGCGTCGGTACCTTCGTCCTCGATATGCCGGCACCGGAAGGCTTCAACGTCGGGCCGGCGACCATCATGCTGTTGTCCGACGTGCTCGACCTGCTGGAGTTTCGCCTGAGCCTGGAAGTGCAAGCCGCCGGCATGGCCGCCGAACGGGCCACGCCCCAGGCCATCGACGAACTGGAGCAGGCGCTGAAGGCGCTGCTGCAAGGTCCGGAAAAGTCCGGTAGCACCACCAATGCCGACTTCCAGTTCCACCTGAAAATCGCCAAGGCTGCCGGCAACCCCTACCTGATCGACATCATGAAGCACTTGGGCACCAAGCTGATCCCCCGCACCCGGATGAACTCGGCCTACACCGGGCAAAGCAATCGCAGCACCTACCTGGCAGGCATCAACGCCGAACATCAGCAGATCTTCGACGCCATCGTCAGCAGGCAGGTCGATGCCGCCCGTGCGGCGATGTTCCTGCACTTGAGCAACAGCCGCATGCGACTGCGTGAGGCGCAGAAGCTTCAGGCGGTCTACAGCGAGTGAGCGGGCTCAGGGGCCGGCCGTACATCCTTGAACACTAGCCCTTCGCTGCTACCGACCTGCCAGGGGTTGCCGGTGCCGGCTTCGCTGAAGTGAACCGCCTCGAACCGTGAGCCTTGCAGGCCGTCGATTTTCACCTTGGCGGGCCCACTGAAGCGCACGCGCTCGAAGGCCAGTCCCTGGTGATAAGCCCCATGCAGGCTGTCGCCCTTGACCTCGATTGCCGCCAGTTGGGCGTTCTCGACGGTGACATCGCTGACCCGCACATCGCGGAACTGCCCCGCTATCGTCGACTTCTGGTAATCCAGCTTGGCATTGGGGTCGTTGTAATCGAGGGTGAAGATGAACGCCTGCTTGACCGTGTTGCGCATCGCCGAATCGCGGAATACCACGTTGCGCGCTCCACCCCCCATGAAGTTGGTGCTCTTCATGCGTAAGCCGGTATCGGTGCCGTCGGAGACGTTGTCCTCGGCCAGGATGTTCTGGATCCACGCCCCGGTGTGGCTGCCGGCGACGACCATGCCGTGGCCCTTGCGGAAGTAGTTGTTGAAGATCCAGGCGTCTTCCTGGGGCTTTTGCCTGACCGCATCGGCGCCCGTGCCGGCAGCGAAGTTGACGCAGTCATCACCGGTATCGAAGAAGTTGTTGAACACCATGGCGCCACGGCTGTTGGCAAACTCGATGCCATCGCCGTTGTTGGCGTCGTAGGTCTTGTGCGTGGTGTTGGCCAGCACCACGTTTTCGGTCTCCAGGTTCATGATGCCGTGGTAGGCCGGGTTGAGCACGGTGAAGCCGCCATAGAAGACATTGGTGACATTGCGCAAAGTGACCAGCGACGAGCGCATCTGGCCATAGGCGTCCTTGACGTTCATGCCCTCGGCCACTGCACGTTCGACCTGGGCTTTGGCCAGCAGGCCGTCCTGCAGGTAACGGGTATTGTCGCTGGGCAGGTAGAACGGCAGCGCCTGGCCGCGCTCGTCGAGCACGTCGGCATGGCGCTTCCAGCCGTTGCCGTCGATGACGCCCTTGCCGACAATGCGGATGTTCTCGAATGCCTGGTGCTTGCGTGGGTCACGCGGCAAGGCGTTGATCAGCGAGGCCGGGCGCACGGTGGTGGAGTACGGGTACTGGATGTAGCCTTGGCGAGGATAGTCCTCGGCGCGCTCGGAGCCCAGCAACGTCGCGCCCTCGGCGATTTCCAGGGTCATGTTGCTTTTGAGGTACAGCGAGCCGCTCTTGTAGGTGCCGGCGGGCAGCAGCACTTTGCAGCCTGCAGTGCAGGCATCGATGGCGCGCTGGATCGCGACAGTGTCGAGGGCGCGGCCGTCGCCCTTGGCGCCGTACTGTTTGACATCGAACAACGCCGGCACGGCGGTGGTGCGTTGGGTGATGACGGGGCTATCAGCCGACTCTTTGCCGTTGCGGCCCACCGAGCGCACGGTGAAGCGGTACTCGGTGTCGGGCGCCAGGCCCTGTGCGGTGTAGCTGTGGATGGCGATGCGGTGATGGAAATTGCGCGTGTCCTGCTGGTAGAAGCGGTCGATGTAGGGTTTGGCGGGCGATACCTGGTCGTTGTTGGCGTTGCTGCCCCCGAGCAGCTTGCCGTTGGCGTAGACGTGGTAGTCGGTGATGTCGGCATGGTCGGCCGGCTTTTCCCAGACCAGGATGATCTGCTGGTCGTCATAGGCCAGCGTCGGCACCTGCAGCTTGGTGGGCGGCTCCATCGCCCACAGCGGCAGGCTGCAGCTGATGGCCAACGTGGTCAGAAGTGGTCTTGCGTACGGCATTTTTATCTTCCTTGTAGTTGCCATTGCGGTGAGGTAGCTGATCAGGCGGATGCCACGCGTGGCGACTCGGCACTGAAATCGCGGCTGGCTTGCACCAGCATGCGGGTGTAGTCGTGGCAGGCCAGGTCCTGGCTCAAGGCCTGGCTGTCCAGGCGCTCGACAATCCGCCCCTGCTGCATCACCGCCACCTTGTCGCACAGGTGGCTGACCACACCCAGGTCGTGGGTGACCATCAGGTAGGTCAGCTTCTCGCGCTGACGCAGGTCTGCCAGCAGGTTGAGAATCTCGGCCTGCACCGACACATCCAGCGCCGACGTCGGTTCATCCAGCAGCAGCACGCGCGGTTCGAGGATCAGCGCCCGGGCGATGGCCACGCGCTGGCGTTGCCCGCCCGACAACTGGTGCGGGTAGCGGTAGCGGAAGCTGTCGTTAAGCCCGACCTTGAGCAAAATGTCGTTGATGCGGTCGTCGCGTTCGCCCATGCCGTGGATGGTCAGCGGCTCGCGCAACGCGGTGTCGATGGTGTGCCGCGGGTGCAGCGAGCCGTAAGGGTCCTGGAAGACCATCTGCACCTTGCGAAAGTGTTCCTTGCTGAGCTTGTGTTGCAGGGGCGCCCCGGCAATGCTCAGCGCCCCGCTCCAATGCCGGTACTGGCCGGCCAGGCAGCGCAGGACCGTGGTCTTGCCCGAGCCCGACTCGCCGACCAGGCCGAACGACTCGCCGTCTTCCACCGTCAGGTCGACGTCGTGCAGCACCTGGTTGCAGGCAGCGCCCACACCGAAGCTCAGGTTCAGCGATTGTGCTTGGATCATGGTCATGTCAGTTACCTCAGCAGGTGAGCCACAGCGGGTCGCGTTGCAAGACCGGCAAGCGCGGCCGGCGGTTGTCCATGCTCGGCAAGGCTGCCAGCAGGCCACGGGTGTACGGGTGTTCGGCGTACTGCAGGTCGCAGGCGGCCAGCGATTCCACCACCCGCCCGGCGTACATCACCAGCACCCGGTCGCAGTAGTTGCGGACCAGGTTGAGGTCGTGGCTGACGAAGATCAGGCCCATCTGCTGCTCGACCACCAGCTCTTCGAGCACATTGAGCACTTGCTGGCGTACCGACACATCGAGTGCCGAGGTCGGCTCGTCGGCGATGATCACTTCCGGGTTGGTGATCACCATCATGGCAATCATGATGCGCTGGCCCATGCCGCCGCTGACTTCATGCGGGTACAGGTTGTAGACCCGCCCGGGGTCGCGGATATGGACTTTTTCAAGCATCAGCAAGACCCGCTCGCGCGCTTCGCTGCGGCTGGCCTTGTGGTGCGCGAGGTACGCCTCGGCGATCTGCTCGCCGACCTTCACCACCGGGTTGAGCGAGTACTTGGGGTCTTGCATGATCATCGAGATGCGCTGGCCGCGAATCTTCTGCATGGCCTTCTCGCTGGCGCTGAGCAGGTCGACATCACCGAACTGCAGGGCCTTGGCGGTGATCTGCGTGCTACCGGGGTGCAGCTTGAGCAGGCTGCGCCCGACCGTGGACTTGCCCGAACCGGACTCGCCGACGATGGCCAGTTTTTCCCGGCCGAGGGTGAACGACACGTCGCGCACCGCATGGGTTTCTTTCTTGCCATTGACGAAGCGCACGTTGAGCGAATCGACAGTGAGTTTGAGCGTCGACATAAAGCCTCCAGTTACTCGCTACGCGGGTCGAGAATGTCCCGCAGGCCATCGCCCAACAGGTTGAACGCCAGGCTCACCAGCATGATCGCGGCCCCCGGCACGGCTACCAGCCACCAGCATTCGAGCATGTAGCGCCGGCCGGTGGAGATCATTGCGCCCCACTCCGGCAGCGGCGCCTGCGCGCCCAGGCCAAGAAAGCCCAGCGCAGCGGCGGTCAGGATGATGCCGGCCATGTTCATGGTCAGGCGGATGATCACCGACGACAGGCACATCGGCACGATGTGGCGCAGGATGATCCGCGTCGGCGAGGCGCCCTGCAGCTCGACCGCGACGACAAAGTCGGCCTTGCGCAACGACAGCGTTTCGGCGCGCGCCAGGCGCGCGATCGGTGGCCACGAGGTCAGCGCGATGGCGACCACGGCATGTTCCAGGCCGGGGCCCAGGGCCGCGATGAACGCCAGCGCCAGGACCAGGCTGGGGAAGGAGATGAAGATATCGGTGATGCGCATGAAAACGGTGTCGACGACGCCGCCGAAATAACCCGACACGGTGCCGATGAACAACCCGATCGGGCCGACGATGACGGTTACCAGGGTAATGATGTACAGGGTGATGCGTGAGCCATACACCAGCCGGCTGAAGATATCGCGGCCGTATTCGTCGGTGCCGAACCAGTGCGCTGCACCGGGTGCCTGCAAGGCATTGGCGAGGTTCTGCACCACCGGGTCATGGGTGGCGATCCAGGGTGCGAAGGCGGCCACCACGACCAGCAGCAAGGCCACCAGCAGGCCCGCCAGGGTCATCGGGTTGCGCAGCAAGTGGCGCAGCACCCGCAGGCTGCTCTTGTACAGCGCGTCGACGCTCGACGCGGGTGCGCGGTCGGCCTGCGCCTTGTCGTTTGAAACGGTAGAAGACAGGTTGGCAATCATCGGCATGCTCTCGATGTGAACTCATGGCCACCTGGGGCGCCCGCAGGCGCCCTCGGCAGTGTTCAGCGTTGCTTGTAGACGCCCAGGTAACGGGTCGCCTCGGCGTCATCGCCGGTGAAGCCCTTGACGTCCACCGCGCTGACTGCGGTGTCGGTCATCTGCGAAATCATCATGATCGGGCCGACCTGTTCGTCGTAACGCTTCTGCGCCTGGTGGTACAGGTTCAGGCGTTTGCCAGGGTCTCGCTCGACCCCGGCCTGGTCGATCAGTGCATTGAGCGGTTGATCGAAGAACGACGCACGCCAGCCCTGGAAGTTGGGCAGGCCAGCCGCGTCGCTGTTGTCGGGGTTGTAGGCGAAGGTGCGCAGGCTGAAGTAAGGGTGCGGGTAGCGCTCGGCACCGCGGGCGACGATCATCTCGAAGTTGCGTGCGCGCATGGCGCCGTACACCTGGTTGCCGGTACCGGTGACGATGCTGGCCTTGATGCCGCCCTCGGCCAGGGTCGATTGCATGCGTGCGGCAATGTCGATGAAGGGCGGTTCGGACAACGTCCGCAGGGTGGTGCTGAAGCCTTGCGGGTAGCCGGCTTCGCTCAGCAACGCCTTGGCCTTGGCCACGTCGAGCCGGTAGCCAGGGTCTGGCAGGCGTGCGTCCAGGCCCAGTTGCATCGGCTGCTGGTTGAGCAGGCCATAGTGCGGCATGACCTGCTCGTCGATGCCTTTGTAGTCGATCAGGTAGCGCACGGCCTCGCGCACTTTCGGGTTGGCAAACTCAGGCTGCTTCATGCTCATCGCCACGTAGTACATGGTGCCCCGTTGCAAGGGCTGAACCTGCAGCGTGCCGGTGCGCTCGACGGCCTTGATGTCGGGCGCGGCCATGCCATAGGCCAGGTCCAGGTCGCCGCGTTCAAGCATCAGGCGCAGCGACTGTGATTCGGTCATGTGCCGCACCAGCACCCGCTTCATCTTTGCCGGGCCTGCCCAGTAGCCGTCGAAACGGTTCATCACCAGTGCATCGTTGGCGCTCCACTTGGCCAAGGTGAACGGGCCGCTGCCGGCTTCGTTGGTGACCAGCCAGGCGGCGCCAAGGTCGCCATTCTTTTCATGTTTCAAGGCCTGCAGGCGGTCGACGATGACCGCACTGGGCGAAGTTGCCAGCGAGTCGATCAGCAGCAGCGGGTCGGTCGGCTGTGGCAGGTCGATGACCAAGGTGTGTGCATCGCTGGCGCGAATCAGTGCCTGAATGTTGTCGACGGTGTAGCCGTAGGCCTTCCAGGTGGTGGCCAGGCCGTAGTTGAGCTTCATCACGCGGTACAGCGACCAGGCCACGTCCTCGGCGGTAAGCGCGTTGCCGGAATGGAACGTGACGTCAGTGCGCAGGTGGAAGGTGATCTGCTTGCCGTCTTCGCTGATGGCCCAGCGTTCGGCCAGCTGTGGCAGGTGTTTTTCCGGGTTGCCCTGGTCGCGCTTGACCAGCGTGTCGTACAGGTTGGCATTGACCCCGGAGGCATCCAGGCCCGGCGCGTTGGCCGGGTCGATGGAAAACAGGTTGACCATGCTCATGCCGACGATCAACTGGTCGGCGGGGGTCTTGGCCTGCACGGCAGCCATTGGCCCCAGCGCCAGGATCACACCCAGCAGGCTCATGTGCAGCGGGGGGAGTACAGTCTTCATGTGGGCGTCCTTCTTTTTATAGTTATGCAATGTGTTCACGCGGCCCGCTCGGGCTCAGCGGGTCCTTGGGTCGAACACCTTGTACAGGGCATCGCTGATCAGGTTGAGGGCGACGAAGATCAGGCCGATCACCAGCACGCAGCCCATCACCGCGTTCATGTCACCGAGCATCAGGCTGCTGGTGAGGTACTGGCCGAAACCGGGCCAGGCGAACACGGTCTCGATCAGTACCGCACCTTCGAGCAGCGAGCCGTAGGCCAGCGCGACGACGGTCAGCAACTGCACGAGGATGTTGCGAAACGCATGGCCCCAGACCACCTGGCGCCGCGACAGGCCCTTGACCCGCGCTGTGATGATGTATTCCTGGGAGAGCTGCTCGAGCATGAAGCTGCGCGTCATGCGGCTGATATAGGCCACCGAGTTCAGCCCGAGGATCAGCCCCGGCAAGATGATGTGGCGCAGCGCACTGCTGAAGGCTTCCCAGTCACGCGCCAAGGCAGTGTCGATCAGCAGCAGGCCGGTCACGTCGGGGACCATGCCGTCGTAGGCAAGGTCGATGCGCCCTGCCCCGCCGGCCCAGCCAAGCCAGGCGTAGAACACCAGCAGGCCCATCATGCCCACCCAGAAAATCGGCGTGGAGTAGCCGAACAGGGTGATGACCCGCGCCACATGGTCGCCCAGCCGGCCCTGGTTGCTGGCGGCGACCACGCCCAGTGGCAGGCCGATGAGGATGCCGAACAGGATCGCCAGCGTGGCCAGCTCGATGGTCGCCGGGAACACCCGCTTGATGTCGTCCAGCACCGGGTGGCCGGTGAGCAGCGCATTGCCGAAATCGCCGTGCAGCAAATCGTTGAGGTACAGCCCGAACTGGGTCCAGATCGGTTTGTCCAGGCCCATGGCCTGGTAGACCTGCTCATAGGTGGAGCTGTCGGCATCCGGACCGACCACGGCCAGCACCGGGTCCAGCGGCATCACCCGACCAATGAAGAACGTCAGCGCCAACAGGCCAAGCAAGGTCACCAGCACCGTGCTGGCCCGTCGGGCAGTGGCAGACACGCGGGTGCCCAGCACAGAGGCAGTCGAAAGCAACATAACAGGCTCCTGAAAAAGCGTTCAGCAAACACCGAGGCGTCAGGGGCGCGCACGCCCCCGTCCCGCTCATCGCGACTTGTAGACGTCTTTGTAACGGGTGGTGGCCGCGCTGTGGGCCTGATAGTTCTGCACGTCGTGGTACAGCACCACGGTGTCGGTCATCTGTGAAACCGGCAGGATCGCCCCAACCTGGGTGTCGAGCGTGTTCTGGATCTGCTGGTACTGGGCCAGCTGGCGGGCCTTGTCGGGTTCGACTTCGGCCTGCTCGATCAGGCTGTTCAGCTCGGGGCTGTAGAACGAGGTGCGCCAGCCCTGGAAGTTGCTCAGCTTGGCTTCGTCACGGTTGTCCGGGTTGTACACCAGGGTGCGCAAGCTCGAATGCGGGTGGCGCTCGGCACCGCCGCCGCCACGGCCGACCAGGATGTCGAAGCTGCGTTCGCGCATGGCGCCGTAGATCTGGTTGCCGGTACCGGTGACGATGGTGGCCTGTATACCCGCCTGGGCCAGGGTGGCCTGCAGGCTGGAGGCGATGTTGATGAAGGGCGGCTCGGTGAGCACGCGGATGGTGGTCTTGAAGCCGTTGGGGTAACCGGCTTCGGCCAGCAGTTGTTTCGCCTCGGCCACGTTCAGGCGGTAGCCTGGGTCGTCCAGGCGTGCCGGCAGGCCCAACGGCAGTGGGCGCTGGTTGAGCTGGCCGTAATGCGGCATGACGGTCTGGTTGATGCCCTGGTAGTCGATCAGCGAGCGTACCGCCTTGCGCACGCGGGTGTCGTCGTAGGGCTTTTGCTTCACGCTCAGCGCCACATAGTAGAGGGTGCCGCGCTGCACGGTCTCGGTGCGCACCTTGTCGGACTTCTCCAGCGCTTCGATGTCCGGGGCGGACATGCCTTTGGCCAGGTCCAGGTCGCCGCGCTCCACCATCAGCCGCAGCGACTGCGATTCGGTCATGTTGCGCATGACGATGCGCTTGAGCTTGGCCGGGCCACCCCAGTAACCGTCGAAACGGCTCATCAGGATCACATCGTTGGCGCGCCAGTCATTGAGGATGAACGGCCCACTGCCGGCAGCATGCGTGGTCAGCCAGGCGGCGCCGAGGTCATCGCCCTTCTGGTGCTGCTGGACCACCTTGCGGTCGAGAATGAAGGCACTAGGCGATGTCGCCAGGGTGTTGAGCACCAGCAGCGGGTCGGTCGGCCGCGGCAGCTCGAGGACGAAGGTGTGCGCATCACTGGCACGCATGTACTGGGCGACATTGCCTGCCGTGAAACCGTAAGCCTTCCAGGTCGAGGCCAAGGCCAGGTTGAGCTTGAGGATGCGTTGCAGCGACCAGACGACGTCCTCGGCACTGAAGGCATTGCCGGAATGGAACGTGACGCCCTCGCGCAGCTTGAACGTGAGGGTCTTGCGGTCATCGCTGACCTGCCAGCTTTGCGCCAGCGCCGGCACCAGTTGGTCCGGTTGCTGCGCATCCTGCACCAGCAGCATGTCGTACAGGTTGGCGTTGACCTCGGAAACGTCCAGCCCGGTGGCACCGGCTGGGTCCAGGGACAACAGGTTGATCATGCTCATGCCGACGATCAACTGGTCGGCGGGTGTCTTGGCCAAAGCAGTGGGTGCCGAGGTCATTGCCAGCGATGCGGCAAGGACCCCTGCCCAGAATGTGGGAAGTACGCTCATGTGAGATTGCCTTTTTATAGTTATTGGACTCTCGGGCGGCGCGCACTGTCGCGCGCCGCCATGCACGGGTCAGAAGCGCTGCAATGTATGGGTCTCGACGTAGTCGAAGTCGATCTCTTCACCCAGGCCAGGCAGGTCCGACAGGTGGACGAAACCGTCCTTGTCCATCGGGTCGACCAGGCGTTTGAGGTAGGCCGGCACCTCGTCATAGTCGAGGAACGGGTGCAACAGGCCGCGCTCGTACCAGGTGCAGTTCTTGATGGCCCCGACCACGGCCAGGTTGGCTGCGCCGTTGCCGTGGATTTCGCAATCCATGCCGAACGCTTCGGCCATGTGCGCCACTTTCAGGCACGGTGCAATACCGCCGACCCCGGCAACCCCGGCGCGCAGGATGTCACAAACACCATGCTTGACCCAGCTGGCCCGGCTCAGGTGCTTGCCGCCCAGGCTTTCCGGGCCCAGCACCGGGATGTCCAGTTGGCCGGCAAGCCAGGCATAGGATTCGGCAGAGTCTTCCATCATCGGTTCTTCGAACCAGGCGAAGTTGAGCTTTTCCAGGGCGCGGCCGATGGTCAGGGCGTCGGTACGGCTGTACCAGTGGTAGCCGTCGATCATCAGTGCGATGTCGGGGCCGACCGCTTCGCGCACGGCGGCGCAGGCCTTGATGTCCATGCTCACGCTGGGCGCGAAGGATACCGGCGGCATCCAGGTGTGCAGCTTGATGGCCTTGTAGCCACGCTTGACCAGCGTTTCGGCAAAACGCCCGTATTCCTCAGGGGTGGACAAGCCGCCTTCGAGCTCATCGCCACACATGGTCGAGCCATACGCAGGCACCTTGTCGCGGTAGCCGCCAATCAGCTTGTGCACCGGCACGTTCAACTTGCGCCCGGCCCAATCCCACAAGGCCTGCTCGACCAGTGCCAGGGCGCGATCGGTCAACTGGCTGGCGCTGCCGCGTTGCCAGTGCGCAAGGTCGTGCCAGATCTTCTCGCGATCAAAGGCATTGGCGCCTACCAGCACTTTGCGCACGAAGCCATCGAGCACGTACGGGCGGATCAGTTCAGGGGCACCCAGTGCATAGCCTTCGTTGCCGCATTCGGTGGTGATGCGCAGCAACGCCATCTTGGCCTGGGTCACGTCACCGGGGTGGGCATGGCCGGCACTGTCGACAGCGCGGCGCGTGGGGTAGGAAAAAACCTGGACGTTTACAGCAGTGATGATCATGGACGTCTGAGCCTTCTTATTGGATTTGTGGCGAGTGAGTCACGCTCTGGAGGCAATCCTACGTCATCATACAACTTTTGAAAAGCACCCCTTTAAAACTTTCAAATCCGGCCGGCGCGAGCACCTATTTGCGTCTTTTGGGACGTGTGTCGCATTTATCTATTCGTATAAAACCCTCTAGAAAGCGCATCTCAGGCGTTTAAAAAGAAGTCATCCGACAACCACCCAAGAAATCGTAGACAACCCAAATGTTGTACGATAACTTTGCCGCATCTGATCGCGGCACCCTGCCCTCCACCGCATCCGATGGTGACCACCCGCTTCAAAACGACCTCAACAAAAACAAGAAAAGAAGATCGAATGAACACCACACTCCGCAATCTCATTGCTGTCAGCACACTCGGCCTGTCTTTCTATGCCTGCGCAGACTCGGCCAGCCTCAACTACCGCCACGGCTACACCGAAGACGACAGCATCCATTCCGACCGCATCAAGCTGAATTACCGGATGGAAACCGGCCTGGGGTTCGCCGCCGAGATCAAGTACAAGACCGCCGGCGACCGTGAGGACGTGGCCTACGACAACATGGTCAACAACGGCCATGAGTTCACCGTGGACTACAACTACAAGCTGAGCCCCAAGTCGACCCTTACCCCGGCGTTCCAGATGGACAGCTCCAAGGACGCCACCGCCTACAAGTTCGGCTTGAAGTACAGCTACAAGATCAGCGACACCTGGTACGTCGCCACCCGTGTGCGGCATGACGCGCGCAACCTCGACCGCGACCAGATCGATCATTCCAAGGCGGACCGAGCCAAGGACAACCAGAACACCACGCGCCTCGAAGGTTGGCTGGGCTACACCCCGAAAGGCCCGTGGGCCTTCGAATACCAGTACATCCACTTCGACACCGACTACATCCGCTACGACAACAAGAAGAGCGACTACGAGCAGAACCTGATCATCAAGTACAAGCTCAACAAGCAGTGGGCGCCGTTCATGGAGGTGGGTGACATCAAGGTCAACGCCTATACCGATGACCGCCAGGCCCGCTGGCGCCTGGGCGTCCAGTACAACTTCATGTAATGCCGCGCTGCCGGGTGCCTGCCAGGTGGCCCGGCGTTATCGCTACCCCCAACGACCTTTCAAGCCAAGGTGCTGACCATGACCACACCCGCCTCGCCCACGTCGGGCAAACCCTTCAACCGCTTGCTGCTGACCGGCGCTGCCGGCGGGCTCGGGCAGATCCTGCGCGAAGCCTTGCAGGCCCACGCCACTGTCGTGCGCGCTTCAGATATCAGTGCGATGGCGCCAGCGGCTGGCGACCATGAAGAGGTGATCAGTTGCAACCTGGCGGACAAGGCCGGGGTACTGGCGCTTGCCCAAGGCGTGGACGCCATCGTTCACCTGGGGGGAATTTCCACGGAGCGTGCGTTCGAAGACATTCTCGACGCCAATATTCGCGGCACCTTTCATGTCTATGAGGCCGCACGCAAGCACGGCATCAAGCGGGTTGTGTTCGCCAGCTCCAACCATGTGACTGGCTTCTACCCGCAGGACGAGACGGTGGATGCGCAGTCTGTGCGCCGCCCGGACTGCTACTACGGCTTGTCCAAGTCGTATGGTGAAGACCTGGCCACCTTCTACTTTCACCGGTACGGCATCGAAACCGTGAGCCTGCGCATCGGCTCGTCATTCCCCGAGCCACGCAACCTGCGCATGCTCTCGACCTGGCTGAGTTATGCGGACCTTGCGCACCTGGTAGAACGTGCGTTGCTCGCCAAAAACGTTGGCCACACCGTGGTGTATGGGGTTTCGGCAAACCGTGAGCTGTGGTGGGACAACCGCTTCGCCGCGCACCTGGGCTTCAACCCGCAGGACAGCTCGGAGCGCTTTCGCGAGAAGCTTGCGCAACAGCCCAAGCCTGCTGCTGACGATGCCAGTGCGCACCTGCAAGGTGGCGCGTTCACCGCCGCCGGACCTTTCGGTGACTGAAGGCGCCAACGCCAGCGGGCTCAGGCCATCAGGATGCTCACCAGCATCTGCGCTGGTGTGCTCAGCTCCACGTCCTTGCGCGTAACCACTTCGTACGGCTCACTGCGCGACTTCAACTGCAACGGCAGGCGCACCAGCATGCCGTGGTCCACCGCGACCTTGGCGACATCCCATGGCATCACGGCCAGCAACCCAGGGTCTTGCAGCAGCATCGACAAGGTGGTGAAGGTCGAGGAGGTTTCAATCGGGTACTGCGGAAAGCTCAGGCCCGCTTCGCGGAATTCGCGCTCCAGGGTCAAGCGCATGGGCATGTTGACCGGGAACACCAGCCAGCGTGAGCTGGCCAATTGGCCCAGGCTCAACGACTCACTGCCGGCCAGGGCGTGCCCAGGGTTGGCCACCAACACCAACTGTTCCTGGTGCTTGGGCCGACTGTCGTACGCGGCGGGGCGCGGGCTGACGCTGGTCCGGCAGATCACCACGTCCAGGCGGCCCTGGTCGAGCAAGTTGAGCAGGCGGTCGCTGGTGTCCTCGACCACCGAGACCGACAGGTCTGGCTGACTGTCGCGCAGGCGCGCCAAGCCTTCCACCAGTATCGGTACCGCGCCCATGATGGTGCCAACCGACAAGCGCCCCCCATGGCCTTGCAGAATCCCCAGCATTTCTTCCCGCAGGTGTGCCAGGTCATTACTGATCAACCGCGCATAGCGCAGCACGCACCGCCCCAGGTCATTGGCTTCGAGGCCCTTGCTGGTGCGCTCGAACAGCACCGCGCCAAGCGTTGATTCAATCTCGTTGAGGGCCTTGGTTGCACCGGGCTGGGTGATGGACATTGCCTCGGCCGCTTTATGGATGGAGCCCAGCTCGTCGAGGCTGATCAATAGCCGCAACTGGCGCAAGCGAAGGCGAGAGGCCATGGAGCTCAAGGATGGCAGCATAGGGGATCACTTAAAGTTATCACGGGGTCAGCAGCTCTCATTAGGCAGCAACGCCGGGGAAAATTAAAGTGTCGGCATCCCCACAAGAACAACACAGGAGCCAGCATGCGCCTGATCCAATTTGAAACCACCCCAGGCCAACGTCACGTAGGCGTAGTTGAAGGCGACCTGATCCAGGTCGTGCGTGATACCCACTCAATGCGCGAACTGGCCTTGGCCGCGATCGGCAAGCAGCACAGCCTGGCCGCCGAAGTACGCGAGCGTGGCCTGTACAGCACCGAACAATGCTACAGCCAGGCCTTGAGCGAATGCCGGGTATTGCCCCCGCTGGACCACGAAGACCCGGCCCATTGCCTGATCAGCGGCACCGGGCTGACCCACCTGGGCAGTGCCTCGACCCGCGACAAGATGCACCAACAGAAAACCGAAGATGCCGCCACGCTGACCGACACTGCGCGGATCTTCCAGTGGGGGATCGAGGGCGGGCGCCCTGCGCCAGGCACCGCGGGCGTGCAGCCGGAGTGGTTCTACAAGGGCGACGGCTCCATCGTCGTTCGGCCCGGCCAGGCGTTGCAGAGCCCGGCATTTGCCGAGGATGCCGGCGAAGAGCCTGAACTGGCCGGCCTGTATGTGATCGGCGATGACGGCCAGCCCTACCGCCTGGGCTTTGCCATCGGCAACGAGTTCTCCGACCATGTGATGGAACGGCGCAACTACCTTTACCTGGCTCACTCCAAGCTGCGTAGCTGCTCGTTCGGCCCCGAACTGCGGGTGGGTGAACTGCCCCGCCACCTGGACGGCATCAGCCGGATTCGTCGCGACGGCCAGGTGATCTGGGAAAAGGCCTTCCTCAGCGGTGAGGACAACATGTGCCACTCTCTGGACAACCTGGAGTATCACCACTTCAAGTACGCCCAGTTCCTGCGCCCCGGCGATGTGCACATTCATTTCTTCGGCACGGCGACCTTGTCGTTCGCCGACCAGATCAAGCCGGTCGAGGGCGATGTATTCGAGATCAGCCTGCCCGATTTCGGCGCCCCGTTGTGCAATGGCATTGCCGTGACGCCTTCGGCCATCTCACCTGGCGAGGTGAAGACGCTCTGAACCGATGGCGGCGCAGGGCCGCGCCGCCGCGGCATTTCATAACAATCACAAAAGTGAGATGAGCATGAAGAACACCCCTTACACCGCGGCCTCGGCCGCCGCCACGGCCAGCACAGACACCGCCAGACCGACCACCGTGCGCTGGCGGATCTTCCTGATCCTGCTGTTGCTGGCAGCGATCAACTACATCGACCGGGCTTCGCTGTCGGTGGCCCTGCCGTTGATTTCTGCCGAGTTCGAACTTACGCCCGCGCTTGAGGGGTTGATCCTCAGCGCGTTCTTCTGGTCTTACGCGCTGATGCAGATCCCGGCCGGAGTGCTGCTCGATCGCTTCCAGGTGCGCAATATCATCGGTGTCGCCACCATCGGCTGGGGCGCGTTCCAGGCACTGGGCGGCTTTGCCCATAACTGGATCACCCTGCTGGTCACCCGCATCGGCCTCGGTGTGGCCGAATCGCCGATCATGCCGGCGGGTGCCAAGCTCAACGGGGCTTGGCTGACCCCCAACGAACGTGGCCGAGGGGCGACCCTGGTCGACGGCGGCGCGCCGCTGGGCACCGCGTTTGGCGCCATCATCATCGCGGGGCTGATCACCTGGTTCGACTCCTGGCGCATCGCCTTCATCATCGCCGGCGTCGGCACCGTAGCGGCAGGTATCTGGGCCTGGTGGTACATCCGCAACCACCCCAGCGAACACCCGCAGGTGAACGCTGCCGAGCTTGCCTACATCACCCAGGCCAACGATGCCGCGACCCAGGCCAACGGCAACCGCAAAGCGGTGCTCAAGGAACTGCTCAAGAGCCGCTCGGTGCTGTGCATGTTCGCCGGCTACGCCTGCTACAACAGCGTGTTCTACGGCTTGTTGACCTGGATGCCGAGCTACCTGCACCAAGCCCACAACCTCGATATCAAGGCCATGGGTGGCGCCACCTTCCTGATCTTCATGTGTGGTTTTATCGGTGAGCTGATCGGCGGCTGGATCTCGGACAAGTGGAAAGCCAACGGCGGCCAACCGAACACGGTGATGCGCAGCATGTTTGCAGGCTCGGCCGCCGTTGCCGCGCTGTGCATCCTGCTGGTGGCGTATACCCCGGATGCCGCGCGGGTCATCGCGCTGCTGTGCGTGGCGCTGTTCTTCATCCGCTGGTGCGGGATGTACTGGTGCCTGCCGGCCATTCTCGGCGGCAAGTCCAAAGCTGGCGTGCTGGGTGGCAGCATGAACTTCTGCGGCAACATGGTCGGCGTGCTGGTGCCGATCCTGATCGGCTTGATCGTGCAGTTCACCGGTTCCTACTTCCTTGCCCTGATCTTCTTCGTGGTCATGGCCTTCGGCCTGATGCTGTTCTCTGGCCTGATCGACTATCGCGAGCGCGGGCTGGCCTGAGCCCCGCACCCTATTTGAGGTGATTGTCATGCAACTCATTACAACAACAGGCAGCGAACACACTGCCAACGCCGTGATCCGACTCAACCCGCTCGATGACGTGCTGATTGCCCGCCAGGCACTGCCCGAAGGGCTGCTGCTGGACGAAGGCATCACCGTTCGCCAGGCCATCCCCGCCGGGCATAAGGTCGCTGCGCGTGACCTGGCTGTCGGCCAGCCGTTGCGCCGCTACGGCCAGATCATCGGCTTCGCCAGCGAGGCCATCGCAGCGGGCCAGCATGTGCACGTGCACAACCTGGCCATGGGCGACTTTGCTCGCGACTACGCCTTTGGCGTCGATGCCCGGGGTGTGCAGGCGCCCAACGATGACACCTTCATGGGCATCGTGCGGGCCGATGGCCGGGTCGCCACGCGCAACTATGTGGGTATCCTCACCTCGGTGAACTGCTCGGCCACCGTGGCCCGGGCGATTGCCGACCACTTTCGCCGGGACATCCACCCCGAGGTGCTGGCGCCGTATCCGCACGTCGATGGCGTGGTGGCGCTGACCCACGGGGTCGGTTGCGCCGTCGACCCCTCCGGCGAAGCCTTGGCCATGCTGCGCCGTACCTTGGGTGGCTATGCCGTGCACGCCAACTTTGCCTCGGTGCTGCTGATCGGCCTGGGCTGCGAAACCAACCAGATCCCCGACCTGCTCGCCGCGCAGGGGCTGGAAAGCAGCCACACCCTGCGCACCTTCACCATCCAGGGCAGTGGCGGCACCAGCAAGACCATCGCCAGCGGTATTGCCCAGGTCAAGGCGTTGCTCGCCGAAGCCAACCAGGTCGAGCGCCAGCCGGTCAGCGTGCGCCACCTCACGGTCGGCCTGCAATGCGGGGGCTCGGACGGCTATTCGGGGATTACCGCCAACCCCGCCCTGGGCAATGCCGTGGACCGGCTGGTGGCCGCAGGCGGCACCGCGATACTGTCGGAAACCCCGGAAATCTACGGCGCCGAGCACTTGTTGACACGTCGCGCGGTAAGCCAGCAGGTCGGTGAAAAACTGATCGCGCGCATCCAGTGGTGGGAAGCCTATTGCCAACGCATGGGCGCCGAACTGAACAACAACCCCTCTGCCGGTAACAAGGCCGGCGGCCTGACCACCATCTTGGAGAAGTCACTGGGGGCGGTGGCCAAGGCCGGTTCCAGCGACCTGGTGGATGTCTACGAATACGCAGAACCGGTGCGCGCCCATGGCCTGGTGTTCATGGACACGCCCGGCTACGACCCGATCTCTGCCACCGGCCAGGTCGCTGGCGGGGCCAACCTGATCGCCTTCACCACCGGCCGCGGTTCGGCCTACGGCTGCGCGCCCTCCCCGTCGATCAAGCTGGCGACCAACACGCGCCTGTGGGAAACCCAGGAAGATGACATGGATGTCAATTGCGGCGGCATCGCCGACGGCAGCATGACCATCGAAGAACGGGGCCTGCACATCTACCAGATGATGCTGCACATCGCCTCGGGCGAACGCAGCAAGAGTGAACAGCACGGCTACGGGCAGAACGAGTTCGTGCCTTGGCAGATCGGCGCCATCACCTGACGGTTCGCTTCACGTACCCGTTTTAACGTTTATTGGAGCTTTCATGACCCAGATTCTTGGTCACAACTACATCGGCGGCCAGCGCTCGGCGCAAGGCAGCACCCGGCTTGTCAGCCTCGACGCCAGCACAGGTGAAGCATTACCGGGCGTTTTCAGCCAAGCCACCGAAGCTGAAGTGGATGCGGCTGCAACCGCTGCAGCCGCCGCCTTCCCGGCGTATCGCAACCTGCCTGCCGAACGACGCGCAGTGTTTCTGGATGCCATTGCCGACGAACTCGATGCGCTGGGTGACGACTTCATCACCACGGTCTGCCGCGAAACCGCCCTGCCCGCAGGCCGCATCCAGGGCGAGCGGGCCCGCACCAGTGGCCAGATGCGCCTGTTCGCCAAGGTGCTGCGCCGGGGCGATTTCCATGGCGCACGTATCGATCGGGCCCTGCCGCAGCGCCAGCCACTGCCGCGCCCGGATCTGCGCCAGTACCGTATCGGGGTCGGCCCGGTGGCCGTGTTCGGGGCCAGCAACTTCCCCCTGGCATTCTCCACTGCCGGTGGCGATACCGCCTCGGCGCTGGCCGCAGGCTGCCCGGTGGTGTTCAAGGCGCACAGCGGCCACATGGCCAGCGCCGAAGCGGTGGCCGATGCCATCCTGCGGGCGGCGGTACGCAGCGCGATGCCTGCGGGCGTGTTCAACATGATCTACGGCGGCGGTGTCGGCGAATGGCTGGTCAAGCACCCGGCCATCCAGGCCGTCGGTTTCACCGGCTCGCTCAACGGCGGTAACGCGCTGATGCGCATGGCCGCCGAACGGGCGCAGCCGATTCCGGTGTTCGCCGAGATGTCCAGCATCAACCCGGTAATCCTGCTGCCTGAGGCGCTGGCACAGCGAGGCGCCACGCTGGCCCGCGAACTGGCGGCATCGGTGACCCTTGGCTGCGGCCAGTTCTGCACCAACCCCGGCCTGATCCTGGGGTTGCGCTCAGCCGCATTCAGCCAATTTGTCGTGCACCTGCAAGCGCACATGGCCGACCAGCCGGCGCAAACCATGCTCAACGCCGGCACCCTGGCCAGCTATCGCCAGGGTTTGCAGCACCTGCACGCTCACCCCGGCATCAGCCACCTGGCAGGCGCCGAGCAAGGCGAGCGCCAAGCGCAGCCGCAGCTGTTCCAGGCGGATGTCGGCATGCTGCTGAACGGCGACCCGCTGTTGCAGGAAGAAGTGTTCGGGCCTGCGACCCTGATCATCGAAGTCGAAGACCAGGCGCAACTCAAAGCGGCCGTGCAGGCCCTGCGCGGGCAACTGACTGCCACGCTGATGGGCGAAGCAGCGGAGCTGCCGGGCTTCGCCTGGCTGAGCGAGCTGCTGCAGGAAAAGGTCGGCCGCGTGTTGCTCAATGGCTACCCGACAGGCGTCGAGGTGTGCGATGCGATGGTGCATGGTGGCCCGTACCCTGCCACCTCGGATGCGCGCGGCACGTCGGTGGGCTCGCTGGCCATCGACCGCTTCCTGCGGCCGGTGTGTTTTCAGAATTACCCGGATGAGCTGCTGCCGCCGGCGTTACAGAACGCCAACCCGCTGGGGATCTGGCGCTTGGTCGATGGCGAGGCTAGCCGTTCAGCCTGCTGAGGGCCGCCGTGCAGCCGCCCCGACGAACACCGGGGTGCGCTGAGGGGCGGCTGCCCACACGGAAATTTTGAACTCCCTTCGCACCGCCCTCTCCCACCTGAAGAGCCCCCGCGATTCTTCAGGACCCCGCCATGGCCAAGCCCCTGCAGGAGTACCAGCGCAAACGCGACTTCAACGCCACGCCCGAGCCCAGCGGTAGCCGTGGCCGAGGCAAGCAGCCCCATGCCCTGCAGTTCTGCATCCAGAAGCACGACGCCAGCCACCTGCACTACGATTTTCGCCTGGAGCTCGACGGCACGCTGAAAAGCTGGGCGATCCCCAAGGGCCCTTCGCTGGACCCGAAGGTGCGCCGGCTGGCCGTACACGTCGAAGACCACCCGCTGGACTACGCCGACTTCGAGGGCAATATACCGGAAGGCCACTACGGCGCCGGTGACGTGATTGTCTGGGACCGGGGCATCTGGGAGCCCGAAGGTGACGCGCAGCAGGCCTATGCCAAGGGCAAGCTGCGTTTTCGCTTGCAGGGCGAGAAACTCAATGGCGTATGGAACCTGTTTCGCACCCACCTTGGGGGCAAGAAAGAACAGTGGATGCTGGTCAAGTCGCACGATGGCGAAGCCCGCAGCGAGGCCGAGTACAGCATCGTCGAGGCTCAGCCCGACAGCGTGCTCAGCGAGCGGACCCTGGTCCCCAGGGCGCGAAAAACGGCCGGCAAGGCGGCGCCCCGTACACCACGCAAACGCAAGGCGAGCGCCCAGCAGGCCGCGCTACCCGATACGCTGCAACCGCAACTGGCCACCCTGGTCGACTCGCCACCGGCCGGCGATTGGTTGTACGAGGTGAAGTTCGACGGCTACCGGATTCTCGCGCGCATCGACGGTGATGACGTACGCCTGTACACCCGCAACGGCCATGACTGGACTGCCAAGCTGCCGCATCAGCAAGCCGCGCTGCGCAACCTGGGCCTCGATTCGGCCTGGCTGGACGGCGAAATGGTGGTCAACGACGCCCACGGCGTGGCGGACTTCCAGGCCCTGCAGAACGCCTTCGATAGCGAAGACGATCAGCACATCCTCTATTACCTGTTCGACCTGCCCTTTCTGGGCGGCCAGGACCTGCGCCAATTACCACTGCAAGAGCGGCGCCACACCCTGCAGCAATTGCTGGACCAGGACGACTCAGAGTGGCTGCGGTTTTCCGAAGGCTTTGATCAGCCAGTCGACTCACTGCTCGACAGCGCCTGCCGCATGAAGCTCGAAGGCCTGATTGGCAAACGCGCCGACAGCCCTTACACCGGCCGACGCAGCGCCGACTGGATCAAACTCAAGTGCCAGCAACGCCAGGAATTCGTGATAGTCGGCTACACCGACCCCAAGGGCAGCCGCAGCGCCTTTGGCGCGTTGCTACTGGCCGTGCACGACGAGGGCGGCGAGTTGCGCTACGCCGGCAAGGTAGGCACCGGCTTCAGCGCGGCCACCCTGGACAGCATTCATGCGCGGCTCAAGCCTTTGCAAACGGCCAAACCACCCTTGAGCCAACCACCGACCGGTGCCGAAGCGCGGGGGGTGCATTGGCTCAAGCCGACCCTGCTGGCCGAAGTGGCCTACGCCCAGATGACCCGCGACGGAGTGGTGCGCCACGCGGTGTTCCATGGGCTGCGGGATGACAAACCTGCCACCGCCATCGATCTGGAGCACGCCATGCCTGGCAAGTCCGTCGCCAAGCCCAAGGCTCAGCGCAAACCCGAGGCGCTGGGCGAACTGCGCCTGACCCACCCTGAGCGCATCATCGACGCCACCCGCGCAACCACCAAGCGCCAGGTGGCCGAGTACTACGCGCAGGTCAGCGAGTGGATTCTGCCGCAACTGAAAAACCGCCCCGTGGCGCTGGTACGCGCCCCCGATGGCCTGGCGGGTGAGCTGTTCTTTCAGAAAAACGCCGACCAGCTGCACATCCCCAATGTGGTCAGCTACGACAAGAAAGCGGCCGGCCAGGCCGCCATGGTCATCAACCGCGCCGACACCCTGCTGGGCGCGGTGCAAATGAACATGCTCGAACTGCATACCTGGAACGCCACCGACAAGGATTTCGACAAGCCGGACCGCTTCATCCTCGACCTGGACCCGGACCCTGCGCTGCCGTGGAAGGCCATGCTGGAGGCCACGCAACTGACCTTGACCCTGCTCGACGAGCTCGGCCTGAAGGTGTTCCTGAAAACCAGCGGCGGCAAGGGTATCCACCTCGTCGTGCCACTGACCCGCAAAGCGGGCTGGGACGAGGTGAAGGACTTCAGCCATGCCATCGTCGATTACCTGGCCAATCTGTTCCCCGATCGGCTCAGCGCCGTGTCGGGGCCGAAGAACAGAGTCGGGCGCATCTTCATTGACTATCTGCGCAATGGCCAAGGCGCTACCACCGCGTGTGCCTATTCGTTGCGGGCGCGAGAAGGCCTGCCGGTGTCCGTGCCCATCTGGCGCGAAGAGTTGGCGCAACTCAAGGGCGCCAACCAATGGCACATCGGCAACCTGCACGAACGCCTGGCCGAAGTGGACGACCCGTGGGCCGACATGGGCAAGACCCGTCAATCGATCACCGCGCGCATGCGCAAACAGCTAGGGCTGGGCTGATGAGCATCATTCAGGACTTTGATCTGAACAACCTTGACCGGCTGTTGCGCGCTTTCACCGAACGGCCGCAGGCGCTCAACCTCGATACCCAGCTGCCAGCGCTGATCCAGGCGTTGCAGGCTGACCACCTTGACCTGCTGCCCTTGCCGGGCCAAGGCAACACCTTGCGGCGGTGGCAGAGCCTGGCACGCATCGCTGGCTGTGACATGGCCCTGGCCAAACTCTACGAGGGCCATACCGATGCCTTGGCGATCCTTGCCGAATGCGGCGCCGCGCACCATGCCCAGGAGGGTATCTGGGGCGTGTGGGCTGCCGAACCGCCGAATGCCCGCGCACGTATCGTCGAACGCCAGGGCGAGCAGGTGCGCCTGGCTGGCCGCAAGGCCTGGTGTTCAGGTGCCTTGCAGATCGACCGCGCGCTCATCACCGCCTGGGGCGATGACGAGCAACCGCAGCTGGTAGCCATAGAGCTGTCGCACCCCAGCCAAGGCTTGAACATCGAGCACTGGCAAGCTGTGGGCATGGCCACCACGGCAAGCGTCGACGTCGAGTTCAACCATACGCCCGGCATCGCCATCGGCAAGCCGGGGCAATACCTGTCGCGCCCGGGCTTCTGGCACGGCGGGGCTGGCATTGCGGCCTGCTGGTACGGCGCGGCGGAGGCACTGGCCGATTACCTGCGCGAACACTGTCGCAACCCGCGCCCCGACCCGCATGCCGACGCCCACCTAGGCGCGGTCGACGCGGCCTTGCTTGGTGCCAGGGCGGCGCTGCGCGAGTGTGCAGCCTGGATCGACCGCGAGCCAAGCGCGGATGCCAGTTTCGAGGTGCGGCGCACCCGCGCGCAGGTCGAACAAGCCGTCGAGCAGGTGATCCATCACGTGGGGCGGGCACTGGGTGCCTCGCCGTTCTGCCGCAGCAGCCACTTTGCCCGGTTGAGCGCCGATTTGCCGGTCTTTATGCGCCAGAGCCACGCCGAGCGTGACCTGGCAGCCCTCGGACAGCAGCTGGCGAACCTGCCAGCAGGAGCTTGGCAGTTATGAATTTGATCGCGTCCAGCAACGGCACCCCCTGGGCTGACTGGCAGCATGCCGCGCACCTGGCCAGGGCCACCTGGATCGACCCCGGGCAACTGTGCCCGCCGGGGCGTCGCCTGGTACTGATCGCCCCCCACCCGGATGATGAAATTCTCATGGCGGGCGGCTTGCTGGCGGGCTTTCACGGGCGCGAAGAAGACCTGGTACTGATTTCGGCCACCGATGGCGAGGGCAGCCACCCAGGCTCCAGGCACTGGACCGAGCACCGCTTGCGCAGGCAACGGCCGCTGGAGAGCCGCCACGCCCTGCAACAGCTCGACCTCGACCTCAACCGCCTGGACTGGCGCAGGCTGCACCTGAAGGATGGCGCGCTACCGCGCGACGAGGCTTTTCTGGTCAACCACCTGAGCCAGCTGCTCAAGCCCGACGACCTGCTCATGGCCACCTGGCGCAACGATGGCCATTGTGATCACGAAGCGGTTGGCAGGGCCGCCGCGCAATCGGCACTGGCGCGCAAGGTGCAACTGGTGGAGGTACCGGTATGGGCGTGGCACTGGGCGCAACCGGACGACCCTCGCCTGCCCTGGCCGCGGGCTCATCGCGTGCAGCTCGATGAAGCCCGCCTGGCCCGCAAGCGCAAGGCCCTGGCTGCGCACGCCAGCCAGCTGGAGCCGGATGACGGCCAACCGCCCGTGCTGCCCGCCGCTTTGCAGGACTGCCTGCTACAGCCATTCGAACTGGTGTTCTTGTAAGGGAATCGACATGAGCCTCGACGCGCAATACTTCGCCGACCTCTACGCCAGCAGCGAAGACCCCTGGGCCTTCCGCACCCGCTGGTATGAAAAGCGCAAGCGCGAGCTGGTCATGGCCAGCCTGCCTCGCCAATGCTACCAGCGTGTTTTTGAACCGGCGTGTGCCAACGGCGAACTCAGCGCCTTGCTGGCCGAGCGTTGTGCCG
The DNA here is from genome assembly GCF_051123555.1 of Pseudomonas sp. NFX1. Classification (NCBI taxonomy): domain Bacteria; kingdom Pseudomonadati; phylum Pseudomonadota; class Gammaproteobacteria; order Pseudomonadales; family Pseudomonadaceae; genus Pseudomonas; species Pseudomonas sp. NFX1. Next base: position 1,599,892 of record NZ_CP169366.1, read on the forward strand.
ACCTGCTGTGCCAGGACCTGGACCCGACCGCGGTGGGCCTGGCCCGTGAACGCCTCGCGAACGTGAGCCACGCCTCGGTCGAACTAGGCAAGCTACCGGGTGACTGGCCCGGGGGGCGCTTCGATCTCATTGTGTTGAGTGAGCTGGGTTACTACCTCGACCCGACAGACTGGCTGCAGGTCATCGAGCAGTCGGTCGCCAGCCTGAGCTATGACGGCGGCTTGCTGGCCTGTCACTGGAAACACCCGATCGCGGGCTGCCCGCAGGATGGCCGCGAGGTGCACCGGATGCTGGGCAAGCATCTACCGCTGTATCCGGTGTATCGCCACGAGGAAGCGGACTTTCTACTCGAATATTGGTCATGCCAGCCCAGCGTGGTGGACCTTGACGAGACCTGCCCATGATTGCCGTGGTGATCCCCGCGCACAACGAGGCGCGCCGCCTGGGCCGGTGCCTCAAGGCGGTCAAGGTCGCGGCCGCGCAGGCCGAGCAAGCGGGCTACCAGGTCAGCATCCTGGTGGTGTTGGACCGCTGCAGTGACGGTAGCGCGGCGGTGGCCAGGCGTCATGGCGTGCAGACGCTGGACGTTCACGCAGGCAACGTTGGCATGGCACGCAGGGCTGGGGCCGCCAAGGTGATCGAACAAGGCGCCAGCTGGCTGGCCTGTACCGATGCCGACAGCCAGGTGCCGCCGCACTGGCTGCTGTCGCAACTGGCGTTTGGGGCAGATGTGGTCTGTGGAACGGTGCATGTGGAATGCTGGCAGCCTTGGCAGAAGGCTGCCTTGCGTCGGCTGTACCTGAGCCGCTACGAGGCGCGTGAAGGGCATCGGCATATTCACGGTGCCAACCTTGGGGTCAGCGCGCAGGCCTATCTGCAGATTGGCGGCTTCCAGCCGTTGCCAGCGCATGAGGATGTACAGTTGGTGCGCGACCTGGAAGCGCAAGGGGCGCAGATTTCGTGGACGGCAAGGCATAGTGTGGCCACCAGCAGCCGGCGGGACAGCCGGGCTCGGGAGGGGTTTGGGGATTATTTGGCGAGCCTTGAGGTGACGGTGTCGTGATTGGGATCCTGGGGCTGCTTTGCAGCCCTTTCGCGACGCAAGGCCGCTCCTACACCGATCGCGTTCTTTTGGACTGCCCCCAAAATCTCAGCCATGACTCATGAAGCCTTGCGCGTACGCTTTGCAGGTTTCTTCTCGGCCTCGGGCTTTTTCTTCCCCGCCGCCCCACCCTTGCCGCCCAAGCTGCGCTTGAGCAGTTCGGTAAGGTCGATAATGTCGGCACCTTTCTCTGCAGTACCGCCCTCGCCCTTCTCCACCACGCTGATCTTGCCCTTGCTGGCTTTCTCTTCCACCAGGTCCATGATGGTCTGGCGAAACGCATCCTGATACTCATCCGGCTGCCATGAGCCGCTCATGTCCTCGACCAGCCGCTTGGCCATGTCCAGTTCACGTTTGTCCACTTTGGTATCGGTCACGCTCTTGTCCAGCTCCAGCGTCTCCAGCCCGCGCACTTCTTCGGGCCAGCGCAGGGTGATCATCACCAGGGCATCATCCAGCGGGCGCAGCAGCGCCAAGTGCTGACGGGTATGCAACACCACCGTGGCCAACGCCACCTTGCCGGTGCTGGCCAGTGTTTCGCGCAGCAACGCATAGACCTTGCCGCCGCGGCGGTCGGGGCTCAGGTAATACGGGGTATCGAAATGCTGCAGGGGAATTTCGCCGGCATCGACGAACGAGAAGATATCGATGGTCTGGGTCGCTTCAGGCCGGGCCGTGCGGATCTCTTCCTCGCTGATCACCACATAACGGCCTTTCTCGTACTCCACACCTTTGACGATGTTGTCCTTGTCGATCTCTTTGCCGGTGACCTTGTTGATTCGCTTGTAACCGACCGGCTCCATGCTGCGTTTGTCCAGCCAGTCGAAATCGACCCGCTCGGTGCGCACCGCAGTATTCAGCGAGACGGGGATGTGCACCAGCCCGAAACTGATCGCGCCCTTCCAGATTGCCCTTGCCATGGTTAAGTCACCTCCCTCCAGCCCTGCGCCTATCGGAGCCTCTACTTGAAGTGACTGCGGCGCGCTGGGAAGGTTTAGTCAGGCTGCCCTGCGGCGGGCAGCGACTCGGTGCTTAGTTGAACAACACGCGCTTGAAGGCCTCGGCGGCCAGGTGCACTTGCACCGACCAATCGTCTGCGGCTTCGCTGCCGGCATCGTCGGAAATGTATTTGAGGCAGACGAATGGAATGCCTTCGCTGCGGGCAATCAGTGCCAGTACGTAGGCCTCCATGTCGACGACGTCGTAAGGTGCCTTGCCGTGGCTGGTTTCGAAATTGTCACCTGTGCCGCAGGTTTCCAGGGCAAGCCCTGGAATTGGCTCGCCGTGTTCGAGCAGAACGGGGATGTCCGACAGCGGCGTCTCATAGCGGGCGAAGCCCAGTGGCGTGACATCCATGTCGCGCTGGACGAAACGGGTGCAGCACACCACTTCACCCTTGCCATGGCCCTGGCTGCCGGCCGAACCCAGGTTGACGATCAGCTTGGGCTTGCGTTGGGCGATGGCCTTGGTCAGCGCGATAGCAGCATTGACCTTGCCGATGCCAGTGAACACGGTGTTCACCTCAGCAAACACAGTGCCAGCCTCGGCCTCGAGGGCGAAGACGAACAGCGTGTCATCCAGTGAAATGTCGGGGAATTGCTTGATCAGCATCATGGCGCAGGGGTTCCGGGTGGCTGCAAAAGGCGCGGCCATTTTCGGCCAACCCTGCCGAATTGCAAGCCCCGGCTACTGTTGCGTATGCCCTTGCCTGATCACCTGCTCGACCACGGCCTGTAGCGCTTCGGTGGCGTTCTTCCCGGCGGCGCACGCCTGCTCCAGGCATTCAAGCTGTCGGTCGGCACTGGTGCCCTCACGCAGGATACGCCGGGCATGCTCGAAGGCGCGTTCGGCGTCCACGGTGTCGACGGGGAACTGCCCCTGCAACTGCGCCAGCCAGCCTTCGGCCGTGACCGGCTGTTGCTCCTGGGTACCAATGAACTGGCCTTGGCGGCCGTAGCGCAGGGCGCGCCAGTAATTCTCCTGCGCGACCCAGCGCAACTCCCGGTTGAAAGGTGCGCGCGCCTGCCTTGGCTGCAAGCTGTGTTCCACCAAGTGGCGAAACACCCCGGCGATGCTCAAGGCGTCCTCAAGGCAGGGGCAGCCATCACAGATACGCAGCTCGACGGTGGGAAAACGTCGCGACGGCCGGATGGCCCACCAGAAGTCACCGTCAGCAGCCAACGAGCCGGTGCGCTGAAGCAAAGCCCGGTAGCGTTCATAGGCAGACCAGTCGGCCAGCGGCTCGGGCAACCCCATGTGCGGCCACTCGCCACAAATGACCCGCCGGTAGCTCATGTAGCCGGTACTCTGGCCCAGCCACAAGGGTGAGGAGGTACTGAGAACCAGCAGCAGCGGCAGCCAGTGCACCAGCCGATTGATCAATTGCATGCGGTCGCAGTCCGCCGGCACCCCCACGTGAACATGCAAGCCATTGAGCAGGCTGCGCCGCGCCACATGCTGGTAGTCGTCGAACAACTGGCGGTAGTGCACGCACGGCGCAGGCTTGTGCCGCAGCCAGGCTGCATTCGGGTGGCTGCCCGCGCCATACAGGCCCATGCCTTGTGCCGCCAGCACCTCGCTCAATCGCTGCCGGGCATGCGAGAAGAACTCGCGCGACTCGAACAGGTTGGCGAACACGGGAGAGGCGACTTCTATCTGGCTGCGGAACATCTCCTGGGCAAAATGCTGCCCCAGTACTTCACGACACTGCCTGACCAGGCCCGAGGCAGGCATCGCCGGCACCTTGCCGGTAGCCAGGTCCACCAACAGGTATTCCTCCTCGATGCCAAACGTACAAGGCCGGGCCATGCTTCAACCGTTACGGGTAACGGTAAGCGCAACGGCGGCAATGCGCTCGACGTGTTCATAGCCGGGTTCGTCAAGCTGTTCGCCAAACACGTCGGGGTCGATTTCCCGGTATACCCAGGACCATTGCGGGCCCGCCAGGCGCAGGCGAACAGCCTCAAGCAGCGCGTCCCGGCCTTCTACAATCGCTACCCCGGTGTAGAGCAACAAGGTACCCCTCATGCTCAGGCGTTCCCGGGCCTGTTCGACGATGCGCAGTGACAGCTCGGCGCCCAGCGCCCCGCCACCGTGGCGGTAGGTGCGCGCATTGTGGTCGAGCATGTAGGGCGGATTGGCCACGATCAGGTCGAAGGTGCCGGTAATGCCGTGAAGCAAATCACTCGGCTCCACGGACACATTGCTGATGCCCGCCAAGGCCGCGTTGATGGCGGTATAGCGCAACGCCAGCGGGTTGATGTCCAGCGCGCTGACTTGGGCATGGGGGGCGGCGCGGGCGATGAGCAATGCCCCCACGCCACTGCCGCAGCCAATATCGACCGCGTGTTCCACGCGATCCGGGCAGCGTTGCAGATGGTCATGAATGACCTGGGCAAAGCGGTAGCTGTCGGGGCCGAAGAACACCGCGTCACTGGCGTGTGTGGGGTACGCGGAATGCACCAGCAACAGGTCGTCCAGGCTCGACCAACGCACCTTGCTGGCCAGCAGTTCACCGCGCTGCTCCAGCACCTGCGCATGCTGCAACGCTTGCAATTCGTCGGCCGAAAGCAACGAAGGCGCAAACGGCCGGCTCCAGCCGAACACGTCGCGCAAGTTGCTCGCCTGCCGGGCGCTGTCACGGGCGTTGTTGCGCGCATGGGTGGCGGGGGTTACACAGGTGAAGCGGTAACCGTCCGCACGCAAGCGCTTGCCTAGCTGCAGCAGTGCCAGGTCTGCCTGGGCTTGCTCTGGGTCTAACATCATCACTGACATCCTTCTTGAACCAGGCCAGTGGCGTTGACGAAGGCCTGAGTAGCCAACAACCCCTCCGGCGACGCGTGACGGTTGCCGGCCATGCGCTGCACCAGGGCCTCCACAGTCTCTGGGCGCTGGCTGACCATGGGCCTGTCATCCGCCGACACGTTGATGTCCCAGCTACCCGGCATGACGCGCCGGATAGGCGCCTGCCAGTCGCCAGCGATCCAGTCGTGCCACAACTGCTTCTCGTAGGCCGTGAATACGCCGAACATGGCCGCAGCAGGTCCGTCGATCAGTTTCCACCAGCGGCTGTTTACCGGGTTCTCCCCGCGCCGGATCCACCCTTGGGCCTGCAGCGCATCGACGAAGGCCGGCATGGCGCCGGGCTCGGCCAGCCATTGATTGATGGTGCGCTTTTGCAAACGGCAGTGATCGGCGTGCATGAACTGGCCGTATTGGCGCTTGCGCTCCAGCGCTGCGAACAGCTGGGCCTGCAGGTCGAACTCGGCGACCAAGGCGCTCGCTGGGGTGCCCAGGTCGTTCAACCGGTAGCCGCGCCGCACCCGTTGGTAGAAGTGCTGTGCGTCCTGTGCCGGGCACAGTTGCCGTAACGCCTGGAGGGACAGCTGGGCATGGCCGCTGGCGGCGTTGTCGATGGTGACATGCAGCTGAAAGTAATGGCCGTCGATGCCCAGCTCCGCCAGCTCATACGTGGTAATCAGCAAATGCAGCGGCGGCTGCTCGTAACCCAGGTTGTACCCCAGCACTTCCGGCAGGAATGCGTCCCCGTGCTGCCCAAGGGCCAGTTGCACGGCACCTTGCAAGTAGCGCTGGTCGTCCAGTTGTGGCAGTTCCAGGCAGCCCAGACGGCTCAGCAGCCGCTGGTAGATCAGCACATGGTTGCAACGCGGGTCGCCATTGCCCAGCTCTTCCAGGTAGGTGCGGATCAGCCCGTGGTACCGCGGGTCGCGCCAGTGCTGCAACGTGCCGTGCAGCCAGGCACCGTCCACCGCCTTGGTGGGTGCAACCTGCTGCAGAAACCACAGGGCATGGGCGCGGTTGCTGAAGAAGTGGCGTGGCGCACCTTGGCGGCGTTGCTGCAGGTAGTCGGCATAGGCCTTGGCGACTTCGCCGGCATGATGATCGCTCCAGGCAGGGAGCTGTGCGGGGGTGTCAGGCAAATCATCCGGCCAGTGCTCGACGCGCGCGATTTGTTCACGCAGCCAGGCGGCGCTTGTGGCGTCCGGGCCTTCCAGGAGGTTCTGGTACCGGTGTTGCAGGCTCAGGTTTGCTGCGCGAGCCCCTGCATCAGCAGCGGCCTTGCGGGTAATGACCGTCATGCCGAGCTCCTCTGAACTTATTGGGCCGGTTTTTGCCCCGGCATAGGCTCGGGGTCAGGCGCAGGCTGCGGCGCTGGCAGATCATCCGGTTTTTGCATTTGCAACGATGGCTTGCTGGGGTCGGCGTCTTTGCCAGGGTGATTGTTGTCTCGGTCGAAACAACCACCCATCAGCGTCATGGCGCCCACCAGGGCGACCCAATGAGTCAATCGCATGGGAAGTCCTCCGTTGTGTTCAATTGCAGTGCCAGGTCGCCCCGGCACTGCGTATTCCTCAATTACGAACGGCCGCCTTTACGGCTGGTGTCGTGAGGCATGTTGCCCCCCGAAGACTGGCCACCTTTACGCCCCGCTTCAGAGGCCTTCTCGCGGTCGTTGGCGAAGTTGCCCGGGTTCTTGCTGCCGCCTTGGCTGCCTTCCTTGCCCTGGGTGCCGGTGCGGCTGTTCTCTTTGTTAGCCATGGTCGTGAAACCTCATATGACTTCAGGAAGCACGGCACTGTGCCGTACATAGGTTCGGAGTTCGGCGATATCGAGGGATTCGTTTTATTGCGACAGGTTCGGACCGGTGGCATTAAATAAGCGGCAGCTGCATATTTGGTGCGCCAAGTGACGTCTGGCTTACTCGGTATCCGTTGTATCGAGACGCGCCTGCCGCCGCCCCAGCCAGCCGCCGGTCGCCGCCCACCCCAGGGCTATCGCGGCCCCCATCAGCATCGCCAGTTGCGGGTGCTCGGCCATCACGTCCAGTGCCCGCTTGACCCAACCGCTAAGGGCGTCACCGCCGCGGTAGACCACCGTGTCGATAAAGTTCTTGGCCTTGTACTTGTCCTCTGCCGACAGGACCGTGAACAGCATCTCGCGCCCAGGCCGCACCAGCGCATACTCACCGGCCCGGCGCACCACCATCACCACGACGAAGGCGGCGAACACCGGCGCCAGTGCCAGCCAGACAAAACCTGCAGCCATTACCAACGGCACCGCCACCAGCAGCACCCCCACGCCCATTCTCCGGGCCAGGCGCCCGGTCAGGAACACCTGGGTGAGGATCGCCAAGGCCTGGACCACGGTGTCGATCAGGCCGAACACCTGGGTTTGCCGTGTGCGGTCGGTGAAGGTCTCGCTGACGATGCGCGCCTGTTCGAAGTACAGGAACGTGCTGACGCTGGCCAGCAGTACCACGAACAGCGCGATACCTAGCAGATAGGGAGAGCGCAGCACCGCCGTGGCGCCGGCGAACGGGTTGCCACCCAAGGGTTTCGACGACGAGCGCTGCAGGTGCGCCGGTAGTGGATGACGGGCCCGCCAGCGCTGCAAGTACAGCGTTGCGCCCGTGCTGCCGAGCAAGAACAGGCCCGCCAGCACCAGCAGGCCGGCATGCCCCAGCGGGCCCACCAGCACGGTGCCCAGGATCGGCCCGCTTAGCCCGCCCAGGCTGGCACCGGCCGCCAGCAGGCCGAACAGGCGTTTGCCTTGCTCGGTGGAAAACAGGTCGGCAAGCACGCTCCAGGCCAGCGAGATGGTCAGCAGGTTGAACACCGACAGCCAGATGTAGAACGCCCGTGCCGTCCACAGACCGTCTGGATCACGGGCAAAGAGCACGGCGAAGAGCAGCAGGTTGCTGGTGAAAAAGCCATAGGTCCACGGCAGGATATGCCGCCGACGCACTTTCGACGCCAGCCAGCCAAACAGCGGCAGGCACGCCAGGGTAGCAACGAAGGTGCCGGTAAACAGCCATTGCAGGTTGTCTACGCCACCGGCCACGCCCATGGTCTCGCGCACCGGGCGCAGCATGAAGTAACCGCTGAACAGCAGGTAGAACAACAACAGCCCGGCAAGCACCGCAGGCCCTTCACCCGGTTGAAGGTTCAACCCGTTGCCCAGGCGCCGCCGCCAGCCTTGCATCGCGTCAGGCAAACTGGTCGATCAGCGCCTGTTGCTGCGCTTGGCTGAGCAGCGGCGTGTGGCCGGCCTTGAGCTGATCGAGCTGTCGATCAGGGCGGCTGGTGGCGGGTATGACCGTGGTCACTGCCGGGTGGCTGATGGCGAACTTGAGAAACAGCTGCGCCCAACTGCCGATACCTGCCTCTGCAGCCCAGCCAGGCAAGGGCTGGCCCTTGACCTTGGCGAACAGCCGGCCATCGTCGAACGCCCGGTTGATCAGCACTGCAACGCCCTTGTCCTGGCACAGCGGCAGCAGTTCGCGCGCCGCATGTGGCGCATTGACCGAATAGTTGATCTGGATGAAATCCAAGGGCTCGCTGCGCACGATCCTGGCGACTTCATCCTGGCCGCTGTTCAGGTAGTGGGTGATGCCGACGTAGCGGGTCTTGCCCTGCTGCTTGAGTTCACGGGCATAGGGCAGCTGGGTCTGCCAATCGCGCAGGTTGTGGATCTGCAGCAGGTCGACCTTGTCGGTGCGCAGGCTGCGAAGACTGCCGGCCCACTGCGCTTGCGCGTCGGCGAGGCTGTCAGCGGCGATCTTGGTGGCAAGGAAGCACTGCCGGTGCCAACCGCCTTCTTCCAGTAATTGGCCAAGGATACTGTCGGCGCCGCCATAGTTGGGTGAGGTGTCGATGACCCTGCCGCCACCCTCGAAGAAGGCCTTGAGCACCGTGGCCAGCTGTTGGTACTCGGCAGTGCCGGCTTCGACCTCGAAACTGCCAGAGGTACCGGCACCGATCACCGGCAGGGCTTCACCGGTGGACGGGATCTTGCGGGTCAGTAGCCCGCTGGGTGCGGCAGCGCGCAACCAGGGGCTTGCGGCCAGCAGCCCCAAGGCCGCGCTGGCGCGCAGGACATCACGACGTGCGTACATGGAAAAGCTCCCGTCATGAATCGGAAACTTTCAAGGCTAGCCGCTCTACCCTGCGCCGGCGAGTGATTCTGTATCTGGATGTTTAGCGATCAGGCCTGCAGCAGCAGGCGCAGGTCCAGGCCGGTATCACCCAGGGGTGGGCACCAGTAATAGCCGCCGGTCAGTGGCCGGCTGAAACGGTAGAGGCCATCGATGATGCCGTCTTCCAGGCCGCTCATGCGCCGCAGTTGCACTTCGAAGGCATCGAAACTGTGGCCCAGGGCAACGAAGGCAAGGCCTGCGCCTCGCGCGTCGGCCCAGGCGACCGAACGACGGACCATGAACGCTTCAGGTTCGAAGCTTTCCTGGGCGGTACGCTTGACGTGTGCGGATGCCGGGGCGTCGTCGAGTTCTTCGTTGTCGGCCAGGCGGCGGCCGATGATGTTGTCTTGGTCTGCCTGGGGCAGCGACTTGAAGTACGTCAGGTCATGCTTCCACAACTGGAACGCGGCAAAGCTGGAACCACTGAGGCCGGGCTGGCCAGCGTCGACGATGGCCGCTTGCACTGCCTCTTCGTCCACCGGGTTTTCGGTGCCGTCTTCATAGCCGGTCAGGTCGTGCCCGCCCCGGTGCAGGAAGCCGTCGATGCAGTCTGCCAGGTGCAGTGCCGGTGCCAGCGCCTGCTCCAGGGCCTGGGCGCGCAGCAGCAAGTCACCCCGCTCGTTACCGCGCAGCCACAGCCACAGGGCGTGCTGGGTGCTTGGGTTCTCGACCGCAGCATCCAGCTGCGGGAAGGCCCGCAAGCCCGGGACTTCGCGGCCCAGGGCCTTGGCCAGGGGTGCGCCGACGCCCAGGATCAGCTGTTCGCCATCGACCTGCGGCAGCAAGGCGTCGAGTGCAGCGGGCAACGCTTCGGGGGAGTGCAGCGTGAAGAACAGGTGGCGGGCATGGGCCGGCACCGGCGTGGCAAGCAGACCTTGCTGAAACGGCATGACAGGCTAATCCTTGGTAAAAGCGCGCATGCTACTGCGCCGGCACGCCCTTCGCAACGCGGCATGCAGACGCTGCAGGCGACCAGTTCGGTAACAAAAGGTTACCAAGAGATGGCGCTTTGCAATTAGCTATCAATACAGCGCGGCCTACACTCCTCGGAATCCTTCGTACGACGCCTTGATCCGAGAGCCCTCCATGACTGCCTCGCCCCTGCTTACCGCCTTCCTGCCCTTGGCATTGGGCATCATCATGCTCGGCCTTGGGCTGTCACTGACCCTGGCCGATTTTGCCAGGGTGGTGAAATACCCCAAACCGGTCGTAATTGGCCTGGCCTGCCAGATTCTGTTGTTGCCACTGGTGTGCTTCCTGATCGCCAACGGCTTTGGCCTGGAGTCTGCCCTGGCGGTGGGGCTGATGCTGCTGGCCGCCTCGCCGGGCGGCACCACGGCCAACCTGTTCAGCCATCTGGCCCACGGTGATGTGGCGTTGAACATCACCCTGACGGCGGTCAACTCGTTGATCGCGATCCTCACCATGCCGCTGCTGGTAAACCTGTCGCTAGGCTGGTTCATGGCGTCGGACCAGGCCATCCCCTTGCAGTTCGCCAAGGTTATGCAGGTGTTCGCGATTGTGCTGCTGCCGGTGGCGTTGGGCATGTTGATCCGCCGTTTTGCACCGGGCTTCGCTGTACGCATGGAAAAGCCCATGAAGCTGGTGGCGGCGCTGTTTCTGGCGTTCACCATCGTGCTGGCCTTGGCCAAGGATTGGCAGACCGTGCTGGCGTACGCCCCGGTAGTCGGCCTGGCTGCCCTGCTGTTCAACCTGCTGAGCCTGTCGGTGGGCTACTGGGTGCCCCGGCTGCTGAACATTCCCAAGCGCCAGGCCATCGCCATCGGTATGGAAATCGGCATCCACAACGGCACCCTGGCGATCGCCTTGGCGTTGAGCCCTTCGCTGCTGAACAACCCGACCATGGCAGTGCCGGCGGCGCTTTACAGCCTGATCATGTTCTTTACCGCAGCCGGCTTTGGCTGGTGGGTAAGCCGTGGGCACGGCGCAACCGCAGCAGAGGCCAAGGGCGAACCGGTCAACTGAGCTCAGGGCCGGTCGCGACGGCTGTGCAATTGGCGCTTCAGCACCTTGAGCGGGGGTGCGTAGAAGAAGCCGAACGACACAGTGCCCTTGCGGCCCTTGATCGCATGGTGCAGACGATGAGCGCGATGCAGCCGCTTGAGGTAGCGATTGACCGGCCGCGGTTTCTGCGGCCAGTGGCGATGGAACACGCCATCGTGGGCCAGCACATACAGCACGCCGTACCCTGCCACTCCCCCGCCCACCCATTGCAGCGGTGCATACCCGCCTTTGCCCAGCGCCACCAGCCCGGCGGCGATCAGCCCAAGCGCCACCAGGTAGAGGTCGTTGGTCTCGAGCATGCCCAGGTGCGGCTCGTGGTGCGAGCGATGCAGCCACCAGCCCCAGCCATGCATGATGTACTTGTGAGCCAGCGTGCCAACGCCCTCCATGGCCACCAGTGTGCCGAACAGCACGGCGAGATTGAACAGCATGTAAGGGCCCGGGCAGTATCAAGGGAAGGCGCAAGGGTAACGACTGCCGGCTTTTTTTTCCATGAAGCCGTGACAGGCTGTAGGCACTTTCCGGATGAAGCCGTTGTCATGTTTTTGCCCTTGACCTCGTCTACCTCGCGGCGTAAGGTCCGCGACGCAATTTCGCATCCCTGAACAGGAGTCCTGCATTGGACAGTAGCCCCAGTCGCTTGCGACAGGCCCACTTGGCGAGCTAGTCCGGCAGTGTCCTGCCACTGTCTCGCCGTCATGGTGTGATGGTGGTTTTCTCCAGCCTCCCTGGCTGAAGCCTTCCTCTTTCCCTACCCTTCGTGGCCCTGCGCATTTTCTGGTTATTCAACCACGCCAACACGTGATGGCGTTCATGCGGGCCTGTGCCCGTGGAAGAGGTTTGCTATGGATTGGAAAGTCTTTCTGCTGCGCGTCAGCGTCGCCCTGCTGCTGGGCGCACTCATCGGCGCCGAGCGTCAACTGCGTCAACGCCTGACCGGCCTGCGCACCAATGCACTGGTCAGTATCGGTGCCTGTCTGTTCGTGCTGATGACCCAGGCAGTGCCGGGCATGGCCGCCAACGATGCCTCGCGCGTTGCAGCCTACGTGGTGTCGGGCATCGGCTTTCTCGGCGGCGGCGTGATCATGCGCGACGGCTTCAACGTGCGCGGCCTGAACACCGCCGCCACCCTCTGGTGCACGGCCGCCGTTGGCGTACTGTGCAGCCTTGGCCTGCTGCTGGAGGCCACCCTGGGCAGCCTGGCGGTGTTGTGCGCCAATATCCTGCTGCGTGATATCGCCCAGCGCCTGGACCGCCAGGACATCGTGCCGGCCACTGAAGTGGAACAACGCTTCGAGGTGCGCGTGGTGTGCCGCGCCGAGGACGAAATCCAGGTGCGCAGCCTGATGCTGCACAGCCTGGGCGACCCTGAGCTGCGGCTGCAGTCGCTGCACAGTGAGGACCTGCCCAACCCGGCGCGTCTTGAAGTACGCGCCGAGCTGCTGGGCAACCCGCAGGCGCCGGCGCAACTGGAGCGGCTGGTCAGCCGGGTAAGCCTGGAAAAGGGTGTAAGCTCGGTGCGCTGGCAGCTGCAGCCGCAGGTGGCGGCGGCAGACTGACGCCCACCCACCCGACGGCTTGCAGGACCGACTTGTGCTTATACGCCCTACCCTCACCCGTGACATCCCCAGGCTTGCCGAGGTCGAGCGGTCAGCCGCTCAGGCTTTCGCCAGCCTGCCGGCGCTGGCCTGGCTGGCTGCAGGTGATGTGCTGGACATCACCACCCATCAGGCCTGCGTCGACGCCGGTGCAAGCTGGCTGGCCGAGGCTGACACCGGGCAGATTCTGGGTTTTGCGTGCGCAGGGTATGAGCAACAGGCATTGCACATTCATGAGATCTCCGTGCGACGGGAGGCACAAGGGCAAGGTATCGGGCGCAAGCTGCTCGATCAGCTGGTCGCAGTGGCCCGCGCATCAGGCGCCCGGGAACTGACCTTGACCACCTTTGCCGACGTGCCCTGGAATGCGCCGTTCTACAGGCGCTATGGCTTTGAAACCCTTGACGAAGGCCTGTTGTGCGCGCGGCTGCGGCAGATTCTGGCCAGCGAAGCTGCCCACGGGCTCAAGGGCCGCTGCGCGATGCGCCTGCGTATCGACTGAGCTGCGCACCCTTGCTGTCTTGTCGGTTCAGGGGTCTACACCTGCCGCCACGCTATCCGCCAGGCAGTAACGGTCCCGGCCCTGCCGCTTGGCCTGATACAACGCCCCGTCCGCCGCCGCCATCAGGCGTTCGGCGGTGATCGTGTCGCGGGCCAGGTCGCCGATCGCAATCCCAGCGCTGAACGACACGCGCCCCAATGGGCTGCCGCCATGCTCGATCACATGCCGGCGCAGCAGCTGCTGCAGCGCCTGAACGACCAATTCGGCGCCCGGCCCATCAGTGTCGGGCATCAGCAGCGTGAACTCCTCGCCGCCGTAGCGCACCGCCAAGTCCGCCGGGCGCCTCAATGCCTGTTGCAGCAGCTCGGCGAAACGCTGCAGGCACTCATCCCCGGCAAGGTGTCCATAACGGTCGTTGTAAGCCTTGAAGTAGTCCAGGTCGAGCATCACCAGCGCCACCGAGTGCCCCTGCCGGCGGGCCCGCCGTAGCTCCGGTGCGAGCACCGCATCCAGCCGCCGACGATTGCCAAGCCCGGTCAGGCTGTCGGTCAGCGCCAGTGAGCGCAAGGTCTGGTGCGCCTGGTGCAGCGCGCGCTCGATGACAATGCGCTCGCGCAGTTGGCGCAAGACCACCCCGCCAAATGCCGCCAACCCCACCAACAACAGCAGCAAGGCAGCCACCGACTTGATCGCATCGTGCCGCCACGGTGCCACGATGGACTCCCGGGAAAGCCCGGCTTCGACTACCAGCGGGTAACTCGATAAGGCACGGTAGGCATACAGCCGTGGCGTGCCATCCACTACCGCCACCGCCTCAGCCACCCCTTCACTGGCATAAGGCAAGTGGTTGCGAAAAATCTCGCTGTTGGCCAGTGTCCGCCCCACCATTCTGGACACGAACGGCCGGCGAACCAGAATAGTGCCGTCGCGCTTGGCCAGTACCAGCGCGCCACGCTCATCGATTTTGAAATCGCCGTAGTAGCGCACGAACCAGTCCACCTTGATGGTGCCCAGCAATACCCCGGCAAAACGCCCATCGCCATACTCCAGGCGCCGGGAGATGGGGATGATCAGGTCGCCCGTGGAGCGGCTGCGCACCACCGAGCCGATGCGTACCTGGTGGTCGGCATGGGTGCGGTGATAAACGAAATAGTCGCGGTCGGCATTGTTGGCATTGGGCGGTATGGCCGCCTGGTCGGTGACCAGCCAGTTGCCATCGGGGCCATACACGAACAGCCCATGCAACTGCGGCATCAGCGCCTTTTGCTGGGCCAGCAAGGCATGCAGCCGCGGGCGGTCCATATGCTCGAAGCCGTCACCTTCCAGGCGCTCGGCCAAGGATGCGGTCACTACATCCACCTGGCGTATGGCGTCTTCGGCATGTTGGGCCGTGGCGCGGGCGAGGTTGGTCACCATGTTCTCGGCGTTGCTGAAGGCATGGCGGTAGTCGCGCCAGATGCGCCAGCCCTCCACCACCACGAAAGCCAACATCACCACCACCATGAACGCCAGGACCAGGCGGAACAGCCCCACGGCCCGGCCCTCGCTGGTTACCGCGAGGTGCCCTTCATCATCCTGTTGCCTGGCTGCGCACATTCTATTCCCTTGCGATCCCGCGTTCGCCGCTTATGACTATAGTTCAGCGCCGCTTGCGTGACGCCAGTTCGATCCACACCGGGGCATGGTCGCTGGCCTTGGGTTCGTTGCGCACCCAGGCATCCACCCCGGCGGCCTTGAGGTAAGGCGCAAGTTCCGGGTTGAGCAGCAGATGGTCGATACGCAACCCGGCATTACGCTGCCAGTGGTTACGGAAGTAGTCCCAGAAGGTATAGACCCGCTCGTGCGGGTGCAAATGGCGTAGCGCATCGGTCCAGCCCTGGCTTAGCAAGCGCTGGTAGCAGTCTCGGGACTCAGGCTGCAGCAGCGCGTCCTTGAGCCAGGAGCGCGGGTTATAGATGTCGAAATCGGTGGGCACGACGTTGAAGTCTCCCGCCAGCAACACCGGGTGCTCACTCGCGCGCAAGCGGGCCGCATGTTCGATCAGGCATTCGAACCAGCGCAGTTTGTAGTCGAACTTGGGCCCGGGTTGCGGGTTGCCGTTGGGCAGGTAAAGGCAGCCGATGACCAGCCCTTGCACGGCGGCCTCCAGGTAGCGGCTCTGCTCATCCGCCTCCATGCCTGGGAGGCCGCGGCGCACTTCCAGCGGCTCGCTGCCACGGGCGAGAATGGCAACGCCGTTCCACGAAGGCTGCCCCTGATACAAACAGCCGTAACCCACGGCTTCGAGCGCGTCGCGTGGGAACTGCTGATCGGGCGCTTTCAGCTCCTGCAGGCAGGCGATGTCAGGTTTTTCCCGCTCCAGCCAGGCAATCAAAGCCGGTAGCCGACTGCGAATACCGTTGATATTGAAGGTGGCGATCTTCAGCGCTTTCATGCGTCCGGGTCTTCCACATGCGCCCGCACCGCATCTGCGAGCGCGTTGATGTGCGCCTGGTCGGCCATGGCCTTGAGCTGCAGCCAGTCATCCCAGTCGATGGCGCCATCGTCGCGCAGGGCTTCGGCCGTGCGCACCAGCTCATGATGGTAGGCGTCCGGCGACTCGCGCCGGTAACTGACATCGTCATACTGGGCGTACCAGGCCTCAAGCTCGGGGATGCTGCGGTCAATGCTCATGTGCGTGGCTCCTCGCTGCCTGCTTTGAATGTGTGAGCCCTGCCCTTGCCCAACGTTCAACCTTGCTGGCGAGGTGAGTGCCAGTCGGGAAAAACTTTAAACCTTTAGCGTCTGCACATGCTCAACCGTACGCGACACTGAAGTCGCGCCAACGGTTAAGGAGTGAAGCATGAGCAGTCTGTTCATCAAGCGCGTGGGGCTATCCATGGCGCTGGGCCTGGCGTCGGTGCATGCAATGGCAGCGAGTTCCGATGATTTCGTCGACGCGGCGACCGAAGCGGGCATCGCCGAAGTGGTGACGGGCAACCTGGCCAAGGAGAAAAGCCAGAATGCCGACATCAAAGCGTTCGCCCAGCAGATGGTCACCGACCATACCCAGGCCAACCAGAAACTCGGCGACATTGCCCGCAAGCTGGACATTTCGGTGCCCGATGAGGCGGCACTGACCGACAAGGTCAAGAAGATGATCCTGGAATGGCGTGAAGAATCCTTCGACAAGTCCTACATCAACAACCAGGTCGATGCCCATGAAAAGGCCGTCGAACTGTTCAAGAAAGAAGCCGCATCGTCCGACAAGGCTGAGCTGAAGGCATTCGCCAGCGACACACTGCCTAAACTCGAACAGCACCTGGAGCATGCCAAGGCGCTTCAGGCCAAACACGGCAAGTGAGGCCACACATGACTAATGATGCATTGCGCGCTGAAGTGTTGACCCGTCTGCTGCACGCCCACCCTGAGGGGCTGGGCAAGGAAGTGCTGGACAACTACCGGGGTGAAAAAGTGGTAGCCGGCATGCTCAAGACGCTTCAGGACGACGGATTGATTCACGACGGCAGCGTGGCTGTCGATGGCAACCACCAAGTCAGCCTGCACTACCCGATCAAGCTGTCCGCATCGGGCGTGGAAGCCGCCAAGCAAACGCAAGGCTAACCACGGTGAATGCGGGGCCGCTCGGCGGCCCCGTAGCTCACTGGTCTTTCTCGACGTCCCGGGGCGCGATGGCCGGGCCTTGCGGGTCTACCTGGGGGTCTTCCAGGTTTGGCGAGTCGGGGTCAAAACCCAAGTCTTCCTTTTTATCCGCGTGATCAGACGAGTGAGGCCCCTTCTGCGGGGTTTGCTTTGGTCCTGGCGTATGCATGGCACTGTCTCCTGTGAAGGTCTACGGAAGAAAGCACCCGCCCGAGGAAGTTTGATTTATCTAAGGCTTATTTGGCTTGGGTGTGTTCGCTCAATTGCGTGTGGCAGGCCTTCAGCGCCTCATCGCGCTCCAGTAGCTCAGCTTCCAGATGCTGCACCTGGCGCACCTGTTCGGCGTGCAGTTCGCGCTTGGCGTCAAGCAACTGCGTTTGCACGTCCAGTTGCCGGCGCATCTCCTCACTGGCGCCTTGGGCCTGGGCCAGGATCGTGCGCAAGCCCTGGATCTGCGCGTCACGCTGCTCCAGCAGTTCGTCACGCGCCTTGCGGTCGCTGGTGGCCTGCCGGTGTTCGCCCAGCAAGCGCTCGTTATCGCGGTGCAGCCTGGTCAGTTCATCCTGCTTGATGATCATGCCCTGCTGCAGTTGGCGCATTTCTACTTGCAGTTGCTGCAGCTGCGCCTCGTGGCGGCGTTGCTCCTGCTCGCGCTGCTCGCGGCTGGCGCTGCGGTAATGCTCCAGCGCATCGCGGGCGTGGCGATGCTTGTCTTCCAGTGAGCGCACCTGCTCTTCCTTGTCGCCCAGGCGCACCTGCAACTCGCCCAATGCCTGGTTGAGGCTGGCGCTGCGCAGTTGTTCTGCCTGCAAAGTGCTCTGGGTCGAAAGCAGCTTTTCCGACTCGGCGGCCAGTGCGGCGGCCTGTATCTGCTGTTGCTGGTGAGCCGCAGCCAGGGCCTGCTGGGCCAGCTGCAACTGCCCTTCAAGCTGCTCGCGCTGTTGGGTGAAAACAGCTTCGGCCTCTTCGATGCGCGCGTCCGCTTCTTCCTGCAGTTGGCTGGCCAACTGCCCGACAAAGCGCCCAAGCGTCTCGCTCAACCCTGCGGGCCCTGCCGTGGCCACGGCCTGCTGCTCGTTGAGCTCTTTCAGGTAGCGGTGAATGGTGCTTTTCGAGCCCGTATTCCCCAGTTCGATGCGTACTGCATCGATGCTCGGGTTCTCGCCACGGGCGATCAGGGCCTGACGCGCCTGCTGCACTACCACCTTGTTGATACCGCCCCGGGCCATGCTTGCTCCTACGATTTTGTACCATGGTACGTAACATGTAATTACGTACTAATTTTGACCGAGCGGTGACATCATTTCAAGTACTAAATCACATGGAATAATCACGGCTTATCGCATGTGAGGCGCTGGAAATGACAATTTCGAGTGGGAAACGCGTACGGCAACAGTCGAGTAGCGTCTCGCAGAATGCAAAACGCCCCGCCAGGCAAAAGCCTGCGGGGCGTTCGATTGAACCTGTAGCGGGGTCAGGCCAGGCGTTCGACCTGCGAAGGCGTACGCCGCATCAACACCTTGCCATTGCGCACCGACACCAGCGCGTACCCTTGGCTGCGGACCATCTCGTAATCATCCGGCGCCGACAGCAACAGCAGGTTCGCTGGCCGCCCGACCTCGATGCCATAGCGGTCCCCCAGGTTTAGCGTACGTGCACTGTTGTCGGTGATCAGGTCCAGGCAGCGCTGCAAGTCTTCATAGCCGAGCATGTGGCAGATGTGCAGCCCGGCCTCGAGGATGCGCAGGATGTTGCCATTGCCCAGCGGGTACCACGGGTCGACGATGGAGTCCTGGCCAAAACACACGTTCATGCCCGCGCGGTCGATTTCCGCCACCCGCGTTACCCCGCGTCGCTTGGGGTAGCTGTCGAAGCGCCCTTGCAGGTGAATACTCTCGGTCGGGCACGACACAAAGTTGATGCCCGACATCTTGAGCAAACGGAACAGCTTGTAGCAGTAGGCGTTGTCGTAAGAGCCCATCGCCACGGTGTGGCTGGCGGTGACCCGGGCGCCCATGCCCCGCACGCGGGCTTCCTCGGCCAGCACTTCAAGGAAGCGCGACTGCGGGTCGTCGGTTTCGTCGCAGTGCACATCCACCAGGCACCCGGTGCGCTCGGCCAGGTCCATCAGGAACTTGACCGACGAAACGCCCTGGTCGCGGGTGTTCTCGAAATGCGGAATACCGCCGACCACATCGGCGCCGATGGCGACTGCTTCGGTCATCAGCGCCCGGCCGTTGGCGTACGACTCGATGCCCTCCTGGGGGAAGGCGACGATTTGCAGGTCGACCAGGTGGCGCACCTCTTCACGCACCTCGACCATGGCCTTGAGCGCAGTGAGCTTGGGGTCGGTGACATCGACATGGGTGCGTACGTGCTGAATGCCGTGGTCGACCAGCATGCCGATGGTCTTGGTGGCGCGGGTCTTGATGTCTTCGTGGGTGGTGATTTCCTTGCGTTCGGCCCAGCGCTCGATGCCTTCGAACAAGGTGCCGCTCATGTTCCACTTCGGCTGGCCGGCAGTGAGGGTGGCGTCGAGGTGGATGTGCGGCTCGACGAAGGGGGCTACCACCAGGTTCTGCCCGGCATCCAGGTCATCGCTGGCCCCCGGTGCCACCGTACCACTCTGGGGCTGGATGCTGGCAATGCGGTCGCCGTTCAGTTCGATGCGAAACAGGCCAGCCTTGCCTCGCAGGCGTGCGTTGATGATGTTCATGGCGTTACTCCTTGCCTTGGGCTTCGGTCATGCGCCAAACCAGCATGGCCACCGAAGCGTTCATACGAAAAAGCGGATCGTCCAGGGACTGGCCACTCAGTTGTTCGATGCGTTGAATGCGTTGGTTGATGGTATTACGGTGCAGCCCCAGGCGCTGGGCGGCCTTCAGCCCATTGCCATTCTCCTTGAGCAGGGCGTCGAGGGTATGCACCAGGGTATTGGGATGCTTGCGGCCCGGTGCTATCAACGGGCCGAGTGTCTGGCCGACGAAATCGTCGATCAGCGAGCGATCGACGATGCCCTGCAGCAGGCGCAGTACACCCAGTTCGCTGAAGTCGCAAAAGCCGTTGGCCGGGCGCAGGTTTTGCGCCACCTCCAGGGCTTGACGCGCCTCGTTGAGTGCATGGCGGTAGTGGGCGCACTCCTCGGCACGGCTCGACAGGCCCATGTACAAGCCCAACTCCCCGGCCACAGCGACCAATTGCCGGTGCAGCGCGGCCAGCGTGGCTGGCAGGCCGGCAGCGTCCGGCAGCAACAGCACGAACAGGTCACCCGGCAAGTGCGCGGTCACGGTGCCCGGCCTGCCACGGCACCACGCTTCCAACTGGTCTTCCAGGGCCTGGCGAACGCCTTGCCACACCCGCTCACCCTGGGCCAGCCCATGGCGCTCGAACAAGCCATCGACGCCCGACAAGCGCAGCGCCAGCAGGCGCCGCGGCTCGTCAAGCGCCAGTGCCAGGTGGGCCGCGCGTTGCCGGGCGATCGCCAGGCTTGGATAGTCACCGGTCAACAGCTGGCCCAAGATATCGTTGCGCGAACGCCGCACCTGGGTCATCTGTACCAGCGCCGTCCCGATCAGGTGGGTGACCACCACCATCTTCAGCGCATAAGGCTGCTCGATCAACGGCAAGCCCAGTTGCTCGGCACGCGTGAGCACGTTGGCCGGGATACCCTGGATGTACGTACCACCGGTAAGGATAACCAGGCCCGCGATGCCCACGGCCTCGCCGTCCTCCACCAGGCTGAGCAGGTTGGCCTCGCCACGCGGGTGGTTGATGCCCGTAACGAACACCAGCTCGCCGCCCATCACCCACTCGGCGATGCCTTCGTTCTCGGCTACATAAGGCCAGCGCACCCGCCGCTGCAGGTTGCGCGCGCCAGCGCGCACGGTCATCTCCTGCAGGCCGGGCAGGTGCAGAATTTCATCCAGCGCCAGACTCACGGCTCGACACCCGCCTCGCCTACCACCCGGCGCCGCCCGCTCAGTTCAAGCATGACGATGTAACACAGCGCCGAAGCAGCGATGCCCACCAGCGGCGCGACCCAGGGCGAGGCATACGCCAATACCGCACCTACGGCATAAGCAAAAAGCCCCACCCGGTTGTAACGCGGCAGGGCCGTTGCGCCCAGCGCCGGATACTGGCCGCGGTGGCGGTACCAGAAGTCGGCCATGATTACACCGCCCACCGGCGGAATCACCGAGCCCAGCAGCACCAGGAACGGGATCAGCATTTCGTACATGCCGCCGATGGCCAGCATGATCCCCACCCCGGCCGCGACCAGTGTCGCGGTGCGCCGGCGCTCGCTGCGCAGCAGGTGGCAGGCCGCTGCCGACACGTTGTAGAGGGTCGGGCCCTGAATCGTCCACAGGTTCAGGCACAACATCACCACGGCCGCGAATGACAGGCCTTGCAGCATCATCACCTCGACGATGTCGGCCTGCTGATACACCATCGCGCACCAGGCCCCGGCGACCACCATCAGGCCATTGCCCAGCAGAAACGCAACGATGCTGGCCACCACCGCCACACGCCCGCTGCGCGCCAGGCGCGTCCAGTTGGTGGCTTGGGTGGCGCCACTGGCGAAGGTGCCGAACACCATGGTCACGGCCGCCGAAAAAGTCATGGTTTCGTGCGGTACCACCGCGGCCAGGCCGGCAAACCCACCGGCATCGCGGGTGGCGATGTACATCGACACCAGCAGCAGCGCGAACATCAATGGCACCGAAACCCGTGATAGCACGTCCAGCCCTTTGAAACCGATGATGGCCGTGACACTGAAGCCCAAGCCGAACAGCACCATCAAGGGCACGGCAAAGCCCCCTGCCAGTCCCAACAGCTTGACCAGCACGATTGCCACCGTGGCCGTGCCCCAGGCGTACCAGCCGAGCTCTGCGAAACCCAGCAGAAAATCCGAAAGCCGGCTGCCCGCCTCACCAAAGCAGAAGCGGCCCATCAGCACGGTGTTGAGGCCGCTGCGTGACGCGATGAACGCCAGGGTGGCGGCATACAAAGCCAATAACGTGTTGCCGACCGTGGCCACCCACAGCATGTCGGCAAAGTTGAAGGCCATGCCCAGCTTGCCACCGGCGAACATCGTACCGGTAAAGAATGTGAAGCTGAACAACACCATGGCAATGGGCAACAGGCCCTTGCGGGAAGCGCGCGGGGCTTCGCAAAGCGGGAATTCGGTAGGTGAGCTCATTGCACGGGGCTCCGGGTGGTAGTTGGAGCAGGTAGAGCAATATGCGGGCCGCTTTCACAGCAGGTGGCAACCCTCGAAATGGGTGGCGAACGGCACAGCATAAGATGTGCACTGTGCCTATTAAAGCAGGGTGCATCCGAACAGGGTGTGTGCTTGATGCCTTGATTTGATGCAGCTACGCACCAAAGGTGAACAATACTGGGTAGTTTTTACCCAGCCGGGCGGCGTTGCCCAGGCGGCTTCATGCAGCCCAGTAAAATCAGTTACTTAGGCTTTTTTTGATTACAATGCGTGCCCGTCTCTGAAATCTGCTTTCCCCCATGAAAAAACTGCTCTACGCCGTATCCCTGCTCCTCGCCGTCAACCTCCCCGCCTTCGCCAACCCGCCTTCGACCTTTACCGAAGCCAAGGTCGTCGCCAAACAGAAGATCTACCTGGACCAGGCAAGCAGCGCCATGGGCGACCTGTATTGCGGTTGCAAATGGACCTGGGTGGGCAAGTCGGGTGGGCGCATCGACGCCGCCTCCTGCGGATACGAGACCCGCAAGCAGCAAAACCGCGCCGAGCGTACCGAGTGGGAACACATCGTGCCCGCCTATACCTTCGGTAATCAGCGCCAGTGCTGGAAGAACGGCGGTCGCGAGCATTGTGTCGATGACGACCCGGTCTTCCGCGCCATGGAAGCCGACCTGTTCAACCTCTACCCGGCCGTGGGGGAGGTCAACGGTGACCGCAGCAACTTCAACTACGGCATGGTTGCCGGCAACGCCGGCCAATATGGCCAGTGCCCGACCAAGGTCGATTTCGTGCAGCGCGCCGCCGAACCCCGCGACGAGGTCAAAGGCCTGGTTGCCCGCACCACGTTCTACATGTTCGACCGCTACAAGCTGAGCATGTCGCGCCAGCAGCAACAACTGCTGATGGCCTGGGACAAGCAGCACCCCGTCTCGGCCTGGGAGCAGGAGCGCAACCGGCGCATCGCCGCCATCATGGGGCACGCCAACCCGTTCGTGACCGGCGAGCGCAAGTGGACAGCCAACTACAAGCCCGTTGGCAGCGGCGTTGTGCAAGCCCTGCCGGCCAAGCCCGCCAAGGACGCGGCCAAGCCCAGCCTGGCCAGCAGCGCAGCAACCGGCGCAGTGCTCGGCAACCGCAACAGCCATATCTATCACCTGGCCAATGGTTGCCCGGGTTACGCCCAGGTGGCCTCGAAGAACCAGGTGATGTTCGGCTCCGAAGGCGAGGCGCAGGCTGCGGGCTACCGCAAGGCTGGCAACTGCCGGTAACGGCCGCGCCCTGTCGGGTCAGCGCCTGGGCGTTTCGTTCACCAGGTTCGCCGGGCGTTCACCGGCCAGCGCGCTGAGCAGGTTGTCTACGGCGCAGCGCGCCATGGCCTCGCGGGTATCATGCGTCGCCGAGCCGATATGCGGGGTCGCCACCACGTTGTCCAGTTGCAATAGGGGCGAATCGCTCGGCAAGGGTTCCTGAACGAACACGTCCAGGCCCGCGCCACGGATACGCTTTTCACGCAAGGCCGCGATCAGCGCGGCTTCGTCCACCACCCGCCCCCGTGCAATGTTCACCAGAAACGCCTGCGGCTTCATCAGTGCCAGCTCGCGGGTGCCGATCAGGCCCTCGGTGCTGGCACACAGCGGTACGGTCAGGCACACGAAATCCGAATGTTGCAACAGATCGTCCAGGCTGCAATGGCGCGCGTCGTAAAGCGCCTCCACCTCTGGCTTGGGGCGTGGGCTGTGGTAGAGCACGCGCATCCCGAAGCCGGCCGCGCCGCGCCGCGCCAGCGCTTGGCCAATACGCCCCATACCGACGATACCCAAGGTCTTGCCATGCACATCGCTACCAAAATGCGCCGGCCCGAGGCTGGCCTGCCACTGGCCGTCACGCACCCAGCCCGCCAGTTCCACCACCCGACGCGCACTGGCCAGGATCAAGGCAAAGCCAGTATCGGCGGTGGTTTCGGTGAGTACGTCTGGGGTGTTGGTCAGCATGATGCCGCGTCGGGTCAGGTCGGCAATGTCGTAATTGTCGACCCCCACCGACACACTGGCGATCACCTTCAATTGCGGGGCCAGGTCGAGCAGGCTGCTGTCCAGCCGCAGGCTCGCGCCCAGCAGCCCCTGAGCGCCAGGCAAGGCATCACGCAGGCGGGCCAGGCCGTCCGGCCGCGTGGTATCCACCCAGGTCACTTCAACCTGTTGTTGCAGGCGCGCCATGAGGTCGTCGGACAGGCGTTTGTACAGCACGATTCGCTTTTTCATACCAAGGTTTCCTGTTGGCTCATTGCCAGGTGGGAGCCGCCGCGCTTGGCACGGCCAGGCGTTTGGGTTGTTTTCAGCGCTGCCGTGAGCGCGACGGCGGTCAGCAACGCGCCGCACATGAACAGGTAAGAGGCGCCCGGCCCGCCGGTGGCGCCATTGAGGTAACCCACCAGCCAAGAGCCGCTGAAGGAACCCAGCGCGCCCATGCTGTTGATCAGCGCCATGGCGCCACCGGCAACGTTGCTGGGGAGGATTTCCGGAACAATGGCGAAGAACGGGCCATAGGGCGCGTACATGCAGGCCCCGGCGATCACCAGCAGTGCGTAAGACCACCAGAAGTGCTCGCTGCCCAAGGCATAAGAGCCATAGAAGGCCAGCGCCGCGATCAGCAAGGGTGGCCAGACGAAACGCTTGCGCTTCTGCAAGCGGTCCGAAGCCCAGGACACCCCGACCATGGCCAGCACCGCTGCCAGATACGGCACCGACGACAGCCAGCCCGCCTGCACGATGTCGACGTTCGCCGCCTGCTTCAGAATCGAGGGCAGCCAGAGCACGAAGCCATAAACCCCGATGCTCCAGCAGAAGTACTGCATCGACAGGATGATCACCTGCGGCGAACGGAACGCCTCGCGGTAGTTTTTCACAGGCTTTATGCCCTGCTGTTCCGCTGCCAGGGCTTGCTCCAGGCTGGCCTTTTCCTGCGCGCTCAACCAGTTGACCTGGGCTGGCCGGTCATCCACCAGGCGCCACCAGAAGAACGCCCAGATCACCGCCGGCAGGCCTTCGATGATGAACATCCAACGCCAGTCGTAGTGTTTGATGAGGTAGCCCGACACCACCGACATCCACAGGATGGTCACCGGGTTGCCGAGCATCAGGAAGGTGTTGGCCCGCGAGCGTTCGGCGCGGGTGAACCAGTGGCAGAGGTACACCAGCATCGCCGGCATTACCGCGGCTTCCACCACCCCGAGCAGGAAGCGGATGCCGATCAGCATGTACACATTGCTGATCATGCCCGTCAGGGTAGCCAGGCCGCCCCAGAGGATCAGGCTGACGAAGATCAGCTTCTTCACGCTGCGTTTTTCGGCGTAGATGGCGCCGGGTACCTGGAAGAAGAAGTAACCGAGGAAGAACAGCGCCCCCAGCAGCGACGACAGCACCGGGGTGATCTTCAGGTCGTCGGCCATGCCGGAAGCGGCGGCGAACCCATAGTTTGCGCGGTCGAGGTACGCCAGGCTGTAGGTGACGAACACGATCGGGATGATGTACCACCAGCGGCGGCGCGCGAGACTTGTCGTTTGCATGATGTGTGCTCCTGAGCTTTTTGTTTTTGTTGCAACAGGTACCAAGGGTTCGGGATCAGGCCGTCAAGCGCGCCTGCGCAGGTCGTGCTCCTCCAGTTCGCGGCGCAGCGGCAAGCCTTCCATATCACCGCGCGACTGCACGGAGCGGCTGCCACACCAGTTGCCGCGCGCCACCGCCTGCGGCAGTTCGCGGCCTTCGAGCAAGGCACTGAGTACACCGACGGCAAAGGCGTCACCGGCGCCGACGGTGTCCACCACCTTGGCCACCGGCACCGCAGCCACCTGGCCCTCGCATTTGCCGGTGCGAAAATAGGCGCCCTCATCACCCAGCTTGATCACCACCAGCTCCACCCCTTTGTCGAGGTAGAACGCGGCGATGTCCGCCGGGGTGTGCTGGCCAGTCAGCAGGCGCCCCTCCTCCAGGCCGGGCAGCACCCAGTCGGCCTTGACGGCCAGGGCGTTGATCTCGCGGACCATGCACGTGCGGTCTGGCCACAGCGAGGGGCGCAGGTTGGGGTCGAACGAAATGCTGCGCCCGGCCGCGCGCATGGCGTCCACCAGCGCGTGGGACAACGCCCTGCACCCGGTCGAAAGCGCCAAGGGGATGCCGGTGGCGTGCAGATGCCGGGCCTGCAGCCAATGCGGGCGGACCTGGTTCGGCGATAGCAGGCTGGCAGCGGAGTGGCCGCGGAAGTACTCAACGGCAGGGTCGCTGCCATCCTCGCAGCGGGCCTTGAGCTGAAAGCCGGTGGGGTGTTTGCAGTCGACTTCGACATCAGTGCAGTCCAGCCCTTCGCGGCGCAGGCTGTCGAGAACGAAGCGGCCCAGCGAGTCGTCGCCAACGCGGCTCAGCCAGCGGACCTTGAAGCCGAGGCGCGACAGGCCGATGGCCACGTTGCTGTCGGCACCGGCGATACGCTTGCCGAACTGCCCGACCTGCGCCAGGTCGCCGGTCTGCTCGGCCACGAACATGGCCATGGTCTCGCCAAAGCACAGCACGTCATGCTCATGCATGGCTCACCTCCTCGCCCAGTGCGGACAGGGCGGCAACCTGAGCACGGGTCAACGCCAGCAGATCGTCGCTGACCAAGGGGTATTCCACCGCACGCACCACACCGGGTGTGAACTCGCCCAGCAAGGCCTCCCAGGCCAGCAGGTCTTGAACTTGCGGGGGCACTGCGGCCAGCCGGCCGTCAGGCTTACGTATGACCGCCTTGCAGTGCACATAACGCACCCAGCGCCCAAGCGTGCGGGCCGCTTGCTGCGCCGATTGCGCTTGCCATTGCCAGTTACCGATGTCGAAGGTCATGCCCAGCGCCAGGCCAAGGTCGTCGGCGCGCTGGAAGAACCGGCGCATCGGCTCGATGCGCCCGCCCTGCTCGGTCTGGTCGTTTTCGACCAACAACACAGGGCCGTCGTGAGGTAACAGCGTTGCCAACGCCCCCACATCGCAGCGGTCGTTGTAGTGCCCCAGGGACACCTTCAACGCCACCGCGCCGAGTGCGCGCGCCAACGCCAGTTTCTGTGTCAGCCGGGCATCGGGCAGGCCTTGCTCGGTCCACAGTTCAAGGGGTGTCGAGTAAAGGCATTCGAGCTTTGACGCGGCGATGGCGTTGGCCAGCGCGGCGGCGTCCGGCGCACTGTCGAACAGCTCTTCGCGCAATTCGACACGGGCAACGCCTGCGGCGGCCAGCAAGCCCAGAAAGTGCGCCTGGCCGCGCTGGCGTACCAAGGTGGCGCCGTAGCTGGACAGACTGATGGAAACGGGGTTCGAGCGCATTGTTATTGTCCTTATGAAACCGGTTTCATTTTTCGGCACGGCCTAACCGCCACGTGCCTGTGGTTCATTCGCGTGAGTGTGTTGAGCCTCGGATGATCAAGTCGGCTTTGAAGTCGATACGTCGGGGTGTCCCGCTTTCGCCGCGCAGGCGGTCGAGCAGGCAGTTGAAGGCGGCCACGCCAATTCGCCCGGTGGGCTGGGCCAATGCGGTGATGCCGCTACCGACCAAGGGGTACCAGTCCAGTTCGTCGAGGGCGATCAGGCCGACGTCCTCGAACAAGCTGCAACCCGAGTCGTGCAGGGCGCGGGTAACGGCCAGCGTGGCCACGCCGTTGCAGGTGAAGATGGCCTGCGGACCATGGCCGCTGGCCGCAAGAAACGAAGCCAGGCCGGCTCCCAGGTCTGGGGTGACTTCCAGCACCTGGTGGCGCATCCCTGAACGCCGGCTGATGGACGCACCGAACGCCTGCACCCGCTCAACACGCGAGCTGGTGCCGTCGAGGGGTTCGGTGACTGCCAGAATGTCGCGGTAGCCCTGCGCCTGCAGGTGGTCCAGGGCTTGTTCGACGGCATCGGCATTGTCCAGCCCGACCAGGTCGACCTCGAGTTCAGGTAATTGACGGTCGACAAGGACCATGGGGATTTCGCGCTGCAGGTTGAGCAGTTCGCCGGGATGATGGCCGAGGGTGTTCACGATCAACCCCTCGACGTTGTAAGACTGCAGGGCCACCAGGTGATGGCGCTCCTGCTCGTCGTCGCGGTTGGTGTTGCACACCACCAGGCTGTAGCCGTGCTGGCGGCAGGCGGTTTCGACGCCATGCATCACCGCCACCGAATAAGGGTTGAGGATGTCCGCCACCAACATGCCGATCAGCCGGGTCTGGCCGCGCTTCAGGCCCCTGGCCATCTGGTTGGGGCGATAGCCGAGGCGCTCGATGACCTCTGCCAGGCGCTTGGCGGTGGCCTCGGCCAGCAACTGGCGATCACCCCCGATGTAGCGCGAGACGGTGGCTTTGGATACGCCGGCGACTCGGGCTACTTCGCTGATGGTCACCCGCTCGCGGGCATTGGCAGGCATGTCGGTCATCGGTGTCCCTTGTGATTATTGTCGGTGACGGTATGAAACCGGTTTCAATACATCAAAACCGGCGCATTTAGTCACCTACCGTTCGTCGGGATTTACCTTGAGCCAAGCGGGGCGCAGAGCGCCCCCCCCCTGAGGGTTAATGGGTTGTCACCTGCCCAAGGTCATCCCCAGACGTATGCTTCATGTCATCGGTCCGCAACTTGGCGACCTCGCCCGCCTTCACCGCCCCACCCTGGTTCCCCCAGCTGGTGCGTATGAAACTGACCACATCCGCCACTTCCTGGTCACTCAACCGCCAACCGAACGCCGGCATGGTCAAGTTCGACGGGGCCGTGTGCGTGGCAGGCACCGTGCCGCCGGCCAGTACCACATGGATCAGCGAGGTCGCATCGGCCGTCTGCACCACCGGGTTGCCGGCCAATGCCGGGAATACCCGGGTATAGCCGTGGCCATCGGTACGGTGGCAGGCCGCGCAGTTATCGATGTACACCGACGCGCCGGGCTTGCTGTCATCGCCGTTCCAAAGCGCTTGTGCGACCTGCTTGTCATACACATGCGGCTTGTCGTCAGGATTGCTCGCGGGCAACGTCTTGAGGTAACGGGCAATGGCGGTGAGGTCTGCGTCGCTCATGTACTGCATGCTGTGCTCGACCACATCGCTCATGCCGCCGAACACGGCGCTGCGCTCGCTTCGGCCAGTCTTGAGGAACTGCACCAGTTGCGCTTCGCTCCAACTGCCCAGGCCATCCTTGTGGTCGCCGCGAAGGCTCTTGGCGATCCAGCCTTCAAGCGGGGCGCTGCCGGCCAGAAACTGCTCGCCATCCTGCGGGCTCAGCGCCTTTTCCTGCATGGTCAAGGCGCGCGGGGTATGGCAGGCGCCGCAGTGGCCAAGCCCCTCGACCAGGTAGGCACCGCGATTGACCACCGGGTCGGCAGCCGCCGAGGCCTGCCAGGCTTTCACTTCTGGGGCGAACAACCCGCGCCAGATCGCCAACGGCCAGCGCATGCTCAACGGCCATGGAATATCCGTCGCCTTATTGGGCTGGGCAACCGGCTCGACGCCTTGCATGAAGTAGGCATACAGCGCACGCATGTCTTCATCGTTGACGCGCGCATACGAGGGGTACGGCATGGCGGGGTACAAGGTGCTGCCGTCCTTGCCGACGCCACGGCGCACGGCCTGGTCGAAGTCTTCAAAACTGTAATGGCCGATACCGCTGGCGTCAGGGGTGATATTGGTCGAGTACACTGTGCCGATGGGGGTTTCCATGGGCAGCCCGCCTGCGAACGGCTTGCCGCCTTTGGCCGTGTGGCAGGCCACGCAGTCACCTGCGCGCGCCAGGTATTCGCCCTGTTTCACCAGCGTACTGTCAGCTTGAGCCGTCAGGCTTGCAGCGCACAGGGCCGTTGCGATCAACATTATCTTCATGCTCATCGCTCCTCAAGCCTGAACCAGTGGGCCAGGGTTTTTCAGGTACTGCTCGCGGATCGCGCGGGCAGACCAATACGTCAGGGCCGCCACCAGCCCGGTCGGGTTGTAACCCAACCCCTGCGGGAACGCAGACGCCCCCGGGACGAAGACGTTGGGCACGTCCCAGCTCTGCAGGTAACGGTTCAGTGCGCTGGTCTTGGGGTCGGTGCCCATGATCGCGCCGCCGTTGAGGTGAGTCGTCTGGTAGCTGGCGGTGTTGAAGTGTTCCTTGACCTTCTTGCCCAGCACGGCAATGGACTTGGGGTTCATCGCCTGGGCGACCTTGCTGAGTTTGTCGACCATGAACTGGTTCATCTTGATGTCGTTTTCCTGCCAGTCGAAGGTCATGCGCAGCAACGGTTGGCCGAAGGCATCGCGGTAGGTGGGGTCCAGGTCCAGGTAGTTGGCCCGGTACGACTGGTGCGCGCCATGTGCGTCCATCGACACCTGGTGGGTGTAGTAGTCGGCGGTGGCCTTTTTCCAGGCGCTGCCCCAGGCGGGCGTGCCGGGCGGGTTGGCGATGCCGGCGATCGGGCGGCTGCCGGCCTGGTTCACCCACATGGGCGAGCCGCCGACGAAACCATATGGCCCGTGGTCGAAGTTGTCTGCGTTGAAGTCATCGATCGCAATGCCGTTGCCGCCGGCGCCGATGAAGTTGTTGGTGTAGGTGTCCTTGTCGAAGAACGCCTTGACCGTACCCATGTTCTGATAGGCGAAGTTGCGCCCGACCACGCCTTCGTTCTTGAGCGGGTCGTACGGTTTGCCGATGCCCGACAGCAGCATCAGCCGCACGTTGTTGAACTGGAAGGCCGCGAGGATGACCAGGTCCGCCGGCTGCTCCACTTCCCGCCCTTGCGCGTCGATGTAGGTCACGCCGGTGGCGTTGCGTTTGCTGTCGTCCAGGTTCACCCGCAACACATGGGCATTGGCGCGCAGCTCGAAATTCGGTACCTGGCGCAGCGCCGGCAGGATGTTCACGTTGGGCGAGGCCTTGGAGTACATGTAGCAGACGTAGCCACTGCAGAAACCGCAGAAATTGCACGGCCCCATCTGCGCCCCGTAGGGGTTGGTGTAGGGCCCGGAGGTATTGGCCGAAGGCAGGTTGTACGGTTTGTAGCCCAGGCTGGTCGCGGCCTTTTCAAACAGTTTTGCCGACACCACGTTCTTCTGTGCGGGCAGCGGGAACGGGCTGGAGCGATCAGCGGCATAGGGGTTGCCGCCCTTCCCCGCGCCGACCACCGTACCGTTGACGGTCCAGGCCTGGCCCGAGGTGCCGAAGACCTTCTCGGCAAAGTCGAAGTACGGCTCAAGCTCCTGATACGTGACGCCGAAGTCCTGAATGATCATGTCTTCGGGGATGAACGCCTTGCCGTAGCGTTCTTCGTAGTGGCTGCGCATGCGCAGCTCGATCGGGTCTACCCGAAAATGCACACCAGACCAGTGCAGGCCCGCGCCACCTACGCCCTTGCCTGGCAAGAACGCGCCCAGCTGGCGGTTGGGCAACGCGACATCGTTGACGCTGTGGCGGATGGTGACGGTCTCTTTCGACACATCGACGAACAGCTTCTTGCGCACGCTGTAGGTGAGTTCATCGATCACCTGCGGGTAGCTGCCCTCGGGGTAGGTATCCTGCATCGGGCCACGTTCCAGGGCAACGACCTGCAGCCCTGCTTCGGTAAGCTCCTTGGCCATAATCGCGCCGGCCCAGCCGAAACCGACGATCACAGCATCAACTTTCTTCAACACATTCGCCATGGTTCAGGCCCTCTCGCCGCGGATGGACACAGCCGGGAACGGATACGGCTCATTGCGCTCGACCCAGTCCATGAAGTCGGCCCGAGCACCGGGGAAACCGATCTGGGTCCAGCCCACCATGCCTTTGTTGCCGCCGTGAATCGGGTCGCAGAAGAACCCTTCGCGGGTGTTCTGCACCAGCAAGCTGAAAAACAGCTTGGCCGGAATGGCGTCGAAAACCAGCTCACCGGCTTCCACCTTGGCGAGAATACGGTCCCGGGTAGCGCTATCTTGCGCAGCAAAAACGTGTCCGGAGTTGGCTTTGCACCAGTCATCCACGGCGGCGATGCCCAGGCGATAGATCTGTTGCGGGCTGAGTTGCAACTGATAACCCAACTCTGGGGCGGCGTCGGCATTGAACGGCCCCTGCATGTACCACTGCGCGCCGGTTGCATACGGGGTATTCATCTGGCGGTCGATGAATTCGGCGGCGCCGGCCTCAAGCGCGCCAGGGCCAAGCTCATCGGCGGGGATGATGCGGGCAACAGCGGCTTGCAGAAACGCCCACTCCTCGGCGGTGAAAAAGGTCGGCTGGTAGTGCCCCGCCGGCGGCGTGGCAGGCACTTTGGGTGCGTGCTGCGGGGCCGCAAGCAACTGGCTGGCACCCACGCCCAGCCCGGTGCTGGCGACGGTCACGACGGGTATCAGGGTCAAGGTCTTGCGCAGGAAGTCCCTGCGTGGGTTATCGGGGGCATGCTCAGGCATTACGAATCCTCATCGGCTTGGGGGCGGCCTTGAAACGAACCGTCTGATGTTCAATGTGGGGGGTGATCTTGATAGGCCATCAAGAAGACAGCCGAATAATCTAACGCGTTCAGAAATGTTTTGAAACCGGTTTCATGCTTGACTTTCTGGCCACAGCTAAAGCCAAGCTGCGGGAATCCGTGGCTCGCCAAGGTTTTTCACACCCGGCACTTTAAAGCACCCACGGCCTTCTCTAGCTGCAACCAATAGTTTCCTAGCAAAGTAAAAAACGAAACTTCCTACAACTGTTTAGGACGCTCAATACTCTCCAGTGAACTGATTCCTCGTTAGTGTTCAGGCTCCAGCTAAACGCTTACGTCTGATCGCACGGGTGGCCCATGCCCTTTGCAGACGCTGCCTGACTTTCGAGGGAATCCGCATGCCCAGCCAGTCCGACTTTTACTTCACCTTCCAGCCGCTGGCTGGTCAGAGTGAATTCGAAGTGGTTTCGTTCGAGCTCAACGAAGCGATAAGTACACCCTACCAGCTCAACCTGGAGCTGATCAGCTTCGACGATGAAGTCGATTTCGGCCAACTGCTCGACAAACCTGTGCTGTTTACCATTTGGCGTGGGGAGCGCGCGCTGCGCTACGTGCACGGCCTGGTCAGCACCTTCAGCCAAGGCGACACAGGTTTTTGCCGTACACGTTATCGCGCCTTGGTCGAACCCATGCTGGCGCGCGCCGGGCTGCGCTCCAACTGGCGCATCTTCCAGCAGAAGACCGTGCCGCAAATACTTGAAATCATGCTTAAGCGCCAAGGCATCCTTCATTTTCAGCTGAACAGCAGCGGCGAGCATCAAGTACGCGAGTTCTGCGTGCAAGCCGGTGAAACCGATCTCGCTTTCATCGCCCGCCTGGCTGCCGAAGAAGGGTTCGTCTACCGCTTCGAGCACACGCCGAAGCAACACATGCTGCTCTTCACCGACCGCTTGCTGTGGCTGGGGCAGATCAGCCGTGGTGTCATCCAGCGCGATGACGACGAAGGCTTCGATGACGACGACATCGACCCCAATCAGGTGCTGTACCGTTCCAACCGGGGGGGTGACCAGGCGATGCCTTGCCTGCACCGGTTGCGCTACAGCGAGCAGGTGCGTACTGCGCGCCAGGTGCAACGGGATTACACCTTCACCAACCCGGCCTACCGGCAGGAGCATCGCGCAGACGCCAGTGACCTGAAACATCAATCTACAGCGTACGAGTACTTCGACTACCCCGGCCGCTACAAGCGTGACGCTGTCGGCGTGCCCTTCACGGCCACCCGGATCACCGCTCTGCGCCATGATGCCCGCATTGCCGAAGTGGAAGGCGATGATGTGCGCCTGCAACCGGGGCTGAGTTTCACCCTGATCGAGCACCCTCGGGACGACTTGAACGTGCACTGGCGTGTGATCAACGTGCACCATGAAGGTACCCAGTTTACCAGCCTGCAGGAGGAAGCCGCGGGCGCCCAGCAAGGTACTCGTTACTCGCAGGCCGCAGTGCTGGTGCCGGGCAGAGCCGAGTGGCGCCCGGCGCCGCTGGCCAAGCCGCGCATCGACGGCCCGCATATGGCAACCGTCGTCGGCCCGCCTGGCGAGGAGATCTATTGCGATTCGTGGGGCCGGGTCAAGGTCAGCTTCCCCTGGGACCGGGAGAGCGAGAACAATGAATTCAGCTCCTGCTGGGTGCGGGTTTCGCAAGGCTGGGCCGGTGGTAGCTGGGGCTCGATGGCCATCCCACGTATCGGCCAGGACGTGATCATCCAGTATGTCAACGCCGACCCGGACCAGCCGATGATCACCGGCCGTACCTACTGCGGCAATCAGCTTCCGCCCTACGACCTGCCCGAACACAAGACGCGCATGACCATCAAGAGCCAGACCCACAAGGGCGGTGGTTACAACGAGCTGCGCTTCGAAGACGAACTGGGCCGACAAGAAGTGTTCATCCACGCAGAACGGGACCAGAACAACGTTGTAAAGCACAACGAAACCACGCAGGTCGGCAACGATCGCGCCGAACGCGTGGAGCAAGACGAAACGATTTCGATTGGCCGGGACCGCCGGGAAGATGTCGCCCAAGACGAGTCACTCAGCATTGGCCAGAACCGCGTACACGAAATTGGCAATGACGACAGCCTGTCAATCGGCCGAACCCATACCATCGTCACAGGGCAGGACCGGATCGAGAAAGTTGGCAATCACCGCCAGGACTTCACCAAAGCCAACCACACGGTAGAGATCGGTGGCCACCTCGAACAAGTGGTGGCAGGTCATAACCTATTGCAAACCGGGGAAGCCATCCGGCACACCACCAAGGTGTACGACATACAGGTCAGCGAGAGCCTCACAATCAGAAGCCCGGGCGGGCTGCTGCGGATCGATGGGGCCGGTGTGACGTTGGATGGCGTGGCACTCGCGTTCAGAGGGCCGGTCAGCCAGCAGGCAGTGGGCAGCCAACGTACAACTTCGACCGCCGGCATACCGGAGCCCGGCGAGCCCATTTGCCTCAGCTGCATGCTGAAAGCGATCGCGGACGGCCACAACATGATCCGCATGGGGGGCACCCACTGATGCCGAGCCCTTTCGTCAGAGCACTGGTCGAGGTACTGAGAACCTCCGATCGGTATCGCCTGAGCGCCATTGTCGAAATGGCCGATCTTTCACCTCAAATTCGTGAAGAGCTGACCGAGTATTACTCGGGGCGCTGCTGGCCACTGTTGCAGCAAGCTCAATTCAGCAACTTGCGAGCAGTAGGGCCCTGGCTATTCGGTTCGCGCCCCGGTTCTGATGTCTCAGCCCAATACGACTTTCAATGGCAGCTCGAACAAGGCGCAGTGGGTGCGGTATGCGGCTGGATAGTCAGCGCGTTGCCACCTGGCCTGCTCGCCCGACACTTGAGCCAGGCCAACATCGTCACCGGTGCAGATGGCCACGCTTACCTTATGCGCTACCACACCGCTGCAGCCCTTGGCGTGCTGGCTGCACACCGCCAGTTGCCTGGGGTCAGCGAGTGGTTGGCGCCTATCTATCACTGGTGGGCACCCGTGGCGGACCCGCACAAAACACTGTGGTTGAAGATAGCCGGCGGCAACCAAGCGCCACCTGCACACATCACGCCCATCACGCTGGACGATAACTGCTGGGCTGCATTGGCGGGAGACCCACTGAGCTACCAACTTGCCGAGATACTGAAGGGCGAGCAGTCGTGCCCCACCTTGGCCGCTGCTTGCCACGGCACACGGGTTGGCCTGATCCAGCACTATCTCGATCAGGCACGTGAGCAAGGCCTGGACCGTGAGGAGGACCTCATCACCTATGTACTGATGACGGCGCGCGACGGTGAACAGCTGAGCACATCACCGTCCTGGCAGGAAGCAATCGCTGCGACACGCGAGCAGCGGACCGCCCTTATCGACAACGTGCAGCAATACCTGCGCACCAAGGCCTGAGGCACACCCCCATGGACTCGCTCACCCAAACGCTCGAACTGTGCAGACGTGTTACAGCCGGCTACCGCCCGGCACTACGTAACAGCCCTGTCGCCGATTGCACACGCCGCTTCGAACTGCTACCCCTGCGCTATGCCGCTGTCGGCGGCAACTCGGCACAGCGCGCCCGCTTGCCCAAGTTGCCAGGCTATCTCAGCCCCTTTCAGGATGTAGGTGAACTGACCCACTCCAGCTATGCCATCCGCCCGCTGCGCGAAGGCTTTCTCTACTTGCTGATCAAACGCTACAGCGCGCCGGCCTACGAATGGCACAGCCAGTACCGCGTAGCGCCCAATGGTTCACTGCTGTACATCAACGCCGACGCCCCTTGGGAGCCTGCCCCCAGCACAGGCAACCTGGACGAAATCCTGAGCGCCTTCGGTTGGACCATCACCCTCTACGACCTGGACGACATCCAGGAACTGCGCCCGTTGTTCAGCCCCTCCCCGCTCACACCGCGCATGCTCGACAACTACCGCGTGCTGGAAGACGAGTATCGCAACAGCCTGCCCTCCATCGATATCGCCCGCTTCATCCAGCCTTCGGATGCACCGCCTCAGCCAAACGTACTCAAGCACGATCAACTGGGCTGGGTGGCTGACTTCAAGGCGCAAGACGATGCACAGCTGCAGGCGCTGCTGGACCTGCAGCCGTTCAACAACGACCAGATCGTATCGCCGCATGCCTCACGGCACGCCCTGGCGCCGCTTATGAATCAAACCAAACCCCGTGGCGCCGCCATCGTGATCGAAGACGCCATCGGCATCACTCAGGAGCTCAATGCCTGGCGTAACGCCGCCGTCGACGAGGTGAAGACGACATGGCTGCAGCGCACCGTGGAACCTGGCGTGGACAACGAGCGCAAATTGCTGGTCGCGCAGTCGTTCCTGGAAATAGAAAAGCTCTACCCGCAGATGGTGGCTGAGAAGATTATCAAGCAAGAGGTCATGGCCGAGACTGTGCGCAAGCAGCCGATGACGCCTGTGGACTTCTATGGATTTACCGATCACGCCCGCCAGCAGGCCGACGCCCATGACGAACGCATCAAACCTCATCTCGCGCAGTTCGAGCGCGAAGTCCGCGCCAAAGTCCAGGCCCGTCAGGATGCTGGCGAATTCAGCAAGAAGTTCGACGAGAAATACGGCCATCTGGTCGACCGCCAGGCCATGCACGATCAGCTCGAAGGCTTCGAGCAGGCGATGCAGCAGGCCCAGCAGGCTGCTCAGGACCGCGCCGAGGACCATGCCTACTGGGTGACAAGCGAGCGTTTGCTACAAACGCTGGACCGCTACGACAACGCCGACCTGATCAATGGCTTGGCCTTTGCCGAACAGACCGGCCAGTGCGTGATCGGCATGGAGCTCAGCGAACTGGGCACGGCCATCCTTGACCATTGGTGGCGCAGCGATGTGGCGGACCGCTGCAACCTGGCGATGCGCGGCATCACCTATAACCAGGACGACATCCGGGAAGCGCTAGCAGCGTTGCAGGAAGCAGCCAAGGCCGAACCGCCGGCAGAGACATCGTTCGTGTTGCGTGAAGCGCTCGCCCGCCAAGCGCATATCGCGGCGAACGCCTTCGGGCGCATCAATACGCTGTATGAAGAGCTACAGAGCAGGAACAGCACTGCCAGCATCGGTTTGTATGCCTGGTACGTCGCGCTGGGACGGCAGGTGCTGCGTACCGGGTCACCAAACAGCATGGACCGCGCCCTGCACCATGGGCTGCGCCTCACATTGTTTGCCTCGGTGCATGAAGCGGCTGTCGACATTCGCCTGGGCGACGCTGCTCGCAGTGGGCAACCACTGAATGCACAGCGCAGCGGTGCTCAGGTTGCACGCTATCTGGATCAGGCCTGGGCTGAAGGGCTGATGCAGGCCAACAGCAGTGATTTCTACAAAGTGCGTGTCTCCGGGCTGGTTTGCCTACTGGAAGGAATGCTGATGGCATTCAAGGCACGAGAGCTGCCCGACAGTGATGCGCGGGTGAAGACCGAGCTTCTGGCAGCGGCCATGACCACGGCGGCGGCCGGGTTTGAAATTGGCGCCAGCTATGTGGACCAGGTGGTGGAGAGGTATGGCGCGAATAGCGTGACCGGGAGAGGCGCTGCGGCGACGTTGGGGAGGTTGAAGCTTTGGGGGGCTGGGTTGGCGGGCATGGGAGGGCTGGTATTGGCGTGGTGGGATTTCGCCGATGCGGCTGAACATTTTAACTATCGTCAAGACGATCTTAACGGGAAAAGCACAACAAAGCCCCAAGTTTTGGCCCCCGCTTATGCATTGAGATCCCTGGCAACTATTACACTTTCTTTCGCAGAAGCAGGAGCAGCCATCGCAATCGCCAAACCTTTTTTTGACTATCTATCTCACAACGCCAAAACTAAACTTGTACGAATGCTGGCCTCATCAATGGGAGTGCTTGCAAAAAAATTGGGTGCACAAGCCGCTCGCCTCCTACTAGCGCGTTTGGTACTGGGAGCTTTTTGGATAGGTCTCGCCCTGACGATAGTGGTTTATCTTTTTGAAGACGATGCTTTGGGAAAGTGGTGCAAACGCAGCTGCTTCCGGATCGGAAAAAATTCGAAACTCTTTGAGGAACCGGAAGAGTTGAGCGCTCTCCATGCAGCTTTCAGTGAGGTCTTATAATGTACTTGGTTGAATGGGGCTTCTGGCAGATGGCAACAGAGTCAGAGAACGCACGGAAGGCGTACGAAGCAGAGATGACACCTGCAGAAAGACGCTCTAGCCAAGATTATTATGAGGGCGACCTGGAAAAAGAAATACATTTCCAACAAGTCAGCGAAAAGCCTCACACACGCGGCCCTATTTTTGCTTTCAATAAGACATTTCTTGAAATGCGCTGTGGCGGCTCCGAAGACAAGCGAGGCCTTATTACCCTCATTACATTAGGCGGAATCTTACCCGGCATCATTGTTGGAATAGTCATTGCTGTAGGTTCTATTTGGCTGGACATCACCAGGCCCGGCCCAATCTCCTTTTTTGGAGTGGTACTTACAATTATCTTGGGGTTGGTTTCAGGAGCTGCATTATACTTCTATTCAAAATACGGCATAAAAATTAGCCGATTAGAAATACTGACCAGCCGCCATCTGCTCATCCGCTTCAACCGAATAACACAGCAAGTCCACCTGCATAGACCAAGCTATTGCGGCGGTATCGTCACATTTCCATGGAAAAGCACCGGAAGCACAGGTCTTGATCCAGCGGACGACCCGCTCAGCGTTGGAATGAGACTTGGCCTGATCTGGCACCCCAGCCGCACCGGCCTCCCCCATATGGAAATGGCCCTGCTCGGCAAACAAGGTCAGGGCGGCAGCGAACTCCGTGATGAATGGGAATTCATCCGCCGCTACATGGAAGAAGGCCCTCACGCCGTCCCCCGCCCCCGTCTGAGCACTCAACTGCCCTCACCCATTCAGGCATTCAGCGCCCAGTTCGAAGGCCTTGGCCGTTTCTTCCGCAAAAGCAGTTGGCTGTTCAAACTCGCAATGCTCATGGTCTGGCCCGCTTTCGTCATCATCGGCACCGCGCACTGGGTCAGCCTGCTGCTGTGCTGGCGACCCCGCTGGCCGAAGGTGATCCGTGAGGCCGGTTTGCCGGGTAAACCAGTACCTTCACCCACTACCTTGAGTGACTACCCGCCCGAAATCCAAGAGCGACTGCTTGCCAATGCCGATCGCTGGCAGCTCAAACCTGGCAAGCGCCCAGAGAAAAAGCCACGTAAACCGCGTACGCCCAGAGCGCGAAAAATATCGACATAAAAGCTCACGCGAGCAGCGGACCGCGCTTATCGACAACGTGCAGCAATGCCTGCGCACCAAGGCCTGAGGCACACCCCCATGGACTCGCTCACCCGAACGCTCGAACTGTGCAGACGTGTTACAGCCGGCTACCGCCCAGCACTACGTAACAGCCCTGTCGCTGATTGCACACGCCGTTTCGAACTGCTGCCCCTGCGCTATGCCGCTGTCGGCGGCAACTCGGCACAGCGCGCCCGCTTGCCCAAGTTGCCAGGCTATCTCAGCCCCTTTCAGGATGTGGGTGAACTGACCCGCTCCAGCTATGCCATCCGCCCGCTGCGCGAAGGCTTTCTCTACCTGCAGGACGACATCCGGAAAGCGCTAGCAGCGTTGCAGGAAGCAGCCAAGGCCGAACCGCCGGCAGAGACATCGTTCGTGTTGCGTGAAGCGCTCGCCCGCCAAGCGCATATCGCGGCGAACGCCTTCGGGCGAATCAATACGCTGTATGAAGAGCTACAGAGCAGGAACAGCACTGCCAGCATCGGTTTGTATGCCTGGTACGTCGCGCTGGGACGGCAGGTGCTGCGTACCGGGTCACCAAACAGCATGGACCGCGCCCTGCACCATGGGCTGCGCCTCACATTGTTTGCCTCGGTGCATGAAGCGGCTGTCGACATTCGCCTGGGCGACGCTGCTCGCAGTGGGCAACCACTGAATGCACAGCGCAGCGGTGCTCAGGTTGCACGCTATCTGGATCAGGCCTGGGCTGAAGGGCTGATGCAGGCCAACAGCAGTGATTTCTACAAAGTGCGTGTCTCCGGGCTGGTTTGCCTACTGGAAGGAATGCTGATGGCATTCAAGGCACGAGAGCTGCCCGACAGTGATGCGCGGGTGAAGACCGAGCTTCTGGCAGCGGCCATGACCACGGCTGCGGCCGGGTTTGAAATTGGCGCCAGCTATGTGGACCAGGTGGTGGTGAGGTATGGCGCGAATAGCGTGACCGGGAGAGGCGCTGCGGCGACCTTGGGGAGGTTGAAGCTTTGGGGGGCTGGTCTGGCTGGGATGGGAGGCTTTGTGCTGGCGTGGTGGGATTTTGTAGATGCTAATAAGCATTTCCGTGAAGCACAGGGTAAAGCGTCAAGCGTTCAATCCCAAAGACTGGGTTACGCATACCGTACCCGAGGAGCCGCAACCATAGTACTGGCGCTGGCAGAAGCTGGAACAGCTATAGCATTAGCAAAACCCTTCTTCGACTATTTGTCCCTGAATAACCAGAACAAGACTCTACGGATTATTGGGCGCTCATTAGGGAGTGTTGCTTCACGACTAGGCACGCAGGCTGCACGTCTACTCCTGGCTCGATTAGTTTTAGGCACTTTCTGGCTGGGCTTGATCCTAACTGTATTAATCTACATATTTGAAGACGACGCATTGGAAAAGTGGTGCAAGCGGAGCAGCTACCGCTTAGAGAAAAACACCAAATCATATGATGAACAGGAAGAGCTAGCAGCGTTGTACTCAGCATTCAGCGAGGCCCTGTAATGTATATAATTGAATGGGGCTTGTGGCAAATGGCCATAGAGTCGGACGTCGCACGCAAGAAATTTGATGCCGAAAGAAGTGCGCCGGATAAACGTGCAGATAGGGATTTTTATGAGGGCGACTTCGAGAAAGAAACACACTTTCGCTCTGTCAGCGAAGCGCCAAAAGTGCGGGGGCCAGTCTTTACGCTCAACGATACCTATATGGAAATGCGTTGCGGGGGCTCAGAAGAAAAACGCGGACTAATTACATTGATGACCTTAGGGAGTTTGATTCCGATATTGTATACCGGGGTCACGATGACGCTTAGCTCAATTTATCTAAACATATTCTCACCTTACGATACCTCCCCACTAGACATTATCCTTGCCTTACTTATGAGTCTGATGGATGGCGCAATCATTTACTTCTACATAAGGTACGGCTTGCAATTTACACGCCTGGAAATGTTGACCAGCCGCCACTTACTTATTCGCTTCAATCGGAAAACTCAGCAAGTTCATCTTCATCGACCGCCTTCATGTGGTGGCATCGTAACATTTCCTTGGAGAACAACCGGAAGCACAGGTCTTGATCCAGAAGACGACTCGCTCAGCGTGGGAATGAGACTTGGCCTGATCTGGCACCCCAGCCACACCGGCCTTCCCCATATGGAAATGGCCCTGATCGGCAAGCAAGGCCAGGGCGGCAGCGAACTCCGTGATGAATGGGAATTCATCCGCCGCTACATGGAAGAAGGCCCTCACGCCGTCCCCCGCCCCCGACTGAGCACCCGGCTGCCTTCGCCCATCCAGGCATTCAGCGCCCAGTTCGAAGGCCTTGGCCGTTTCTTCCGCAAAAGCAGTTGGCTGTTCAAACTCGTAATGCTCATGGTCTGGCCCGCTTTCGTCATCATCGGCACCGCGCACTGGATCAGCCTGCTGCTGTGCTGGCGACCCCGCTGGCCGAAGGTGATCCGTGAGGCCGGTTTGCCCGGTAAACCAGTACCTTCACCCACTACCTTGAGTGACTACCCGCCCGAAATCCAAGAGCGCCTGCTCGCCAATGCCGATCGCTGGCAGCTCAAACCTGGCAAGCGCCCAGCGAAAAAGCCACGTAAACCGCGTACACCCAAAGCACCAAAATCGCCGATATAGAAGCGGGCTGCGCTCAAGCCGCACCGGCTCTCGGGAGTGGGTCGCAACCACCGGCCCAACCCCCAATGCTGGGGGTACGGGGCCCATAGGCAAGGTCCAGGAAAACCTGACGAAGGGTCTGCAGCCCTTGTGCCGCAAGGTCTGCAACCCAATGAGATCGTTTTGGCACGCCTATTGCCGATCTCCTGCCAGACGCCCCAAGTCCATGGGCCCGTTTGCAGGAGGAATTGACTCATGCACCGACCGATACCCCACCCGCTGGCAGTGGCGATTTTCGCCGGCATGCTCCAGCTCCCGGCGCAGGCTGCGTTGAACGCTGTCGACCCCGGTCCCTATAACCTTGGCAACGGCAACTTTGCAGGTTGGTACCAGGATAGCCACGGTCGTACCCTCGACCTGTGCCTGACCAAAGCGGTGAGTTCCAGGGCCGCCGGCGCGCCCGGTGCACCGGCGTACATGTGCACACTGCTGCCAACCCCCGGGGTGTTCGATGACACCCAACCCATCGCCTTCCCCACCAACTTCCCCGACGAGGCCTTCTGGTTTACCGCTGACGCCGCCATCGTCGACGCGGCACGCGGCATCGACCTGAGCTACGGCACGGCCATCGAGGCAGCGTTCGCCGCCGAAGAACCGGTCGAAGGCGATCAAGTCAGCTTCGCCCGGGTGCGGATCCGGGTTGATGTGCCGACGGCAGGTACCTACGTGGTCACCCACCCCTATGGTGTCGATGTGTTCGATGTACCGGCCGGCGGGCGTCGGGCAATCAACATGACCCGCGACATCGGCATCGCCGGTGCAGGCGACTTTACCGGTGCGCTCAAAGGCGATGTCGGCCCGTTCCTGCGCAGCGTAAACGGCCCTTACACCGAGGGCAGCGAACGCTTCATCGGCGACCCGAACCTGGAAGAGCGTGTGACCGGCAGCCCGTTCAACACCAACTTCGTGCGCATCGAAGGCCCCGGCGGCATCGACCTGCGTACCGAGCTGTTCTCGATCTCAGGCAAGCTCTCCAACGTCGCCCTGCCTACCCCGTTGATGCCGCTACGCACCACCTACTCGCGGCGTACCGAAAATGGCGACCTGCGCGCCCAGCAAGATGTGTTCGTCATGGCCCCGCCGCCGCCTGCGACCGTCACCCTGACCAGCCAGATTCCAAACCTGAGCCTGACCGAAGCCAACGGCACCGGTGCCTGGTATGCCCAGTCGGTTCTCAACCCAGCGGTGCCAACAACGCTGGTGCTGACCGCCGACAACAGTGTGGCCATCCCGACCAGCAGCCTGACCACAGCCAACCTGCCACTGACCGACCTGGTGACCATCACCCAGGCCGAATACCGCCTGTCCACCGGCCAGCTGACGCTGGTTGCCAGCACCAGTGATGAAACCAGCCCGCCGGTGCTGACCGCCCACACCGCCAACGGCACGTTGATCGGCAACCTCAGTGGCAACGGTGCGGTGAAGACATTGAGCACAACCCTTTCGCCTATTCCGCCGGCCAAGGTGCAAGTCACCAGCGCCAATGGTGGTAGCGACAGCGAAGACGTGGTGCTGGTGCCATGAACAGACAAAGGCTCAGCCTTCAAGGAGGCAGCATGAACACTTGGCCACGCCGTGCGCTGTTCGCCGCCGGTTTTTCCCTCACCGTCACCAGCGCCGCGTTTGCCGCGTTGTCCGATGTCGACCCAGGCCCGTACACCTTTGCCACTGGCGGTTATCCCATGTGGTACAAGGACGCCAACGACCTGTCGCTGGAGTTGTGCCAGTCGCGGGCAACCAGCACCCGAGCACCTGGTGGCCCCGGCGCCCCTGCCTACATGTGCACCCTGCTGCCCGAACCTGGCATCTATGACGATACCCTGCCGCTGGTATTCCCCGACAACTGGCCGCCAGAGATGTTCTGGTTCCTGGCCGAGACCGAGATACCGCAGGTAGGCAACAGTGGCTACGAGCTGGAAGTTTACGTCGCCGGCCTGGAAGCGGCGTTTGCCGCCGAGAACCCGGTGGACGGCGACCAGCAGAGCTTTGCCCGCATCCGAATCCGCGCCTCGGTGCCGCGCACAGGCGTCTACACCATTACCCACCCTTATGGGGTAGAGACGGTCAACGTCACCACGGCCGGCCGGCGGGCGATCA
Organism: Pseudomonas sp. NFX1; assembly: GCF_051123555.1. NCBI lineage: Bacteria > Pseudomonadati > Pseudomonadota > Gammaproteobacteria > Pseudomonadales > Pseudomonadaceae > Pseudomonas > Pseudomonas sp. NFX1. The sequence continues at coordinate 1,644,461 of NZ_CP169366.1, forward strand.
ATATCACCCGCGACATCGGTATCGGCGCGCCAGGCAATTTCCGCGGGCCACTCAACGGTAACCTCGGGCCTTGGCTACGCGGCGTCGGCGGCCCCTATACCGCGGTCAACCCGGACACCGGCTCGACCGAAACCTTTATCGGCGACCCGAACATCACCGAAGCGGTGGTCGGCAGCCCCTTCAACACCAACTTCGTGCGCATCGAAGGCCCACCTGGCGCTATCCAGACCAATGCCTTCACGGTGTCCGGCAAAGTGCTCGATCAACGCGCGCAAACGCCCGTCACCCTGGAACGTGCCACCTACTCGCGCAACGGCGCCGGGACCCGTGTCGAGGTCTTTGCCAAAGCGCCCAACAATGCCAGCGTGTGCATGCGCAATGGCTTGGCATTGATCGGCTCACCGCCTTCGCCTTGCCAGTTCAGCCTGCTGCCGGACAACAACGGGCTGTTCTTCAGCCAGCAACTGAGCCAGGCTGCGCCGCCACCGGTGGTGGTGGTTACCGGCAGCAGCGCCACCGGCACCACACAGCCAACGGCGTTGTCGAGCAAGCTCAGCGATGTGGTCAAGGTAAGCACCGCACGCTACGACTGGGCCAATAAACGCCTGTTCATCGAAGCCCGCTCCAGTGACGAAGTGGCGATCCCTGACCTGGTGGCCCAAGGCTACGGACGGCTGTCCAAGTCCGGCACGCTGCAAAGCCTGACGGTCAACGATATTGCCCAGCCGCCTGCGACCGTCACGGTCAAGTCTGGCCATGGCGGCAGCGATGTCGAGCCTGTAGTGGTGGTCGGCAATGCGCCTGTCGAAGCCGCCAACCAGCCACCGCTGGCCCAGGCCGATATTGGCAGCACCAGTGTCGGGGTGCCGCTGAGCCTGAACCTGCTGCTGAACGACAGCGACCCGGACGGCAACGTACCGCTGACCATCAGCGACCTGACCCAACCGGGTACCGGCCTGGGCGGCGTAGTACTCAACGGCAGCACGTCGGTGACCTACACCCCGCCGGTCGGGGCCACGCAACCGCTGGTGGCCACCTTCAGCTATCGGGCCGTGGATGCCAAAGGCCTGAAGTCGGAACCGGCAACGGTTACGGTCAATGTCGCACCCAACCAGGCACCGACCGCAGCCGCTCAAACCGTCGCCACGCTCGGTGTAGCGCTCACCATCAACGCGCTGGCCGGCGCTACCGATCCAGAAGGCAATCTGCCCCTGGTGGTTGCCAGTGTGACCCAGCCGGCGGCAGGCAGAGGGACCGTCAGCACTGACGGCACCACTGTCACCTACACACCACCGGCGACCGTCACGACGGCCTTCACCACCACCTTCACCTACCAGGTGCGTGACGCGCTGGGGGCGCTGTCCAACAGCGCCACCGTCACCGTCAACGTGTCGCCACGCCCCGCCGCCGAGACCTTCGCGGTCACCGCAGCCACGGTCACGGCACGCTCCAACAACCGTTACAACTGGGACATCAGCGGCACCTCATCGGTGACCACCGGCAACGTCGTTACCGTGCGGGTCACCACCACCACTGGCGTGCAGACACTGGGCACCACCACGGTACCGGTCACCGGCCGCTGGCGCCTGGCCGTCAGCAACAGCACCACGGTGATCCCGAACGCCGCGCCGACGGCGACTATCACCACCAGCCCAGGCACCACCCGCACCGTCAACGTAGTCGTGCAGTGAAAGGCCGGAGAACGCCATGAAATGCCTGTATCCACTGCTGCTCTGCCTGGCCCTGGCGGGCCAGGCCAGGGGGGCCGAAGACCTGATGGACAACGCCGACCTTGCGCCCGGCAGTGATCTCGGCGACCCCGTGATCATCCGCCTGTTACCAGTCGGCGCCGGCCAGGCCGCGGTGATCGAACAGCAAGGCAACGGCAACCGCGCCGCCCTCGACCAGAACGGCCAGGCCCTGCTGGGCCGCATCGTCCAGGCCGGGGGCGCACAGGAGGCGTACATCCTGCAGGAAGGCAGTGACCTGATGGCCAGCATCAGCCAGCAGGGTAATGGCAACAGCGCGTCGATCCGCCAGAGCGGCAGCAGCAACAGCGCTGCCATCGACCAGATCGGCAACGACAACAGCGCCAGCATCGTGCAGTCCGGCACGGGCCTCAACAGCTCCGTGACCCAAGCCGGCAATGGCCAGCATGTTCAGATCACCCAATACCGATAGACCTGGAGGCACCACCATGTTCAAGCTCGCTCCCCTAAGTGCCGCTATCGTCCTGGCCCTTGCAGGTCAGGTCATGGCTGCCGACAGCACTTCGACGCAGACTCAGGACGGCAAGGAAAACATTGCCGAAGTGACCCAGACCCTCGCACCGTTCGCCTCGGCCACCCAGACCCAGACCGGCAAGGGCCACAACCACCTGGCAGTGCAGGCCGACAGCACCAGTGATATCCAGCAGAGCGCTACCGGCTCGTACAACGCGGGGTACGCCGAGCAACTGTTCGAAAACGGCAGCCAGATCACCCAGCAGGCCGGGGGCAGCTACAACGATGCCTTCGCCAGCCAGTCGCTGGGCGAAAACAACCAGGTCCTGCAGACCCAGCAAGGCAGCGAGAACCACTCGACCGTGTGGCAGGACACCCAGCTAGGCAGCCAAGTCACCACCCTGCAATCGGGCCAGCGCAACGAAGCCTTCGCCGAGCAGATGTTCGGCGGCAGCAACAACCAGAGCCTGATCATGCAGGCCGGCGCCGACAACTATGCCGCTGCCGAGCACCTGACCCACAACGACGGCAACATCCAGATCTACCAGGACGGCAAGGAGAACTGGGCCTACGGTGACCAGCGCGACGGCCAAGGCGGCACCATCGGCCTCAACCAGACCGGCACTGGCAACTCGGTGGAGGTATGGCAGGACACCCAGGTGGGCAGCCAGGCCAACGTCACTCAGACCGGCCAGCTCAACGAAGGCTACATCGACCAAAGTTTCGGCGAAGCCAACAAGGCCAGCCTCACGCAAAATGGCAAGGCCAACGCCAGCTGGTCGGATCAGTTCGAGAGCAACAACTCGACCACCACCATTTCGCAGAAGGGCAGCAACAACCTGCACTACACCTACCAGAACGGTGAAAACCTCAACCTGACCGTTACCACCCAAGGCAACGGCAACAAGATCACCGCCAGCAACTGGAAAGGCGACAAGATGGGCGGCCAGTTTGGTACCAACCAGACCGCCGTGATCAACCAGTACGGCAACGGCAACGGCGTCAACCTGACGCAGAATGGTGACAACCAGCTGGCCACGCTGAACCAGACCGGCAACAACAACGCGATGCAGACCAAGCAGGCCGACAGCAACAACGAGCTGTTCTTCGAGCAGAACGGCAGCGACAACATCCTCATCGCCGACCAGCGTGGCACCGACAACTATGCCTTCGGCAGCAGCGAAGGTACCGGCAACTCCATCACCTTGGACCAGTCCGGCTACAGCAACCAGAGCCACACCAATCAGCTCTACGGTAGCGGCAACGAGGTCACCATCAAACAGACCGACAGCGTCAACGCCGCCTACGTGACCCAGGGCGGCCAGGGCAACAAGGCATTCGTCGACCAGAGCGGTATGGCGCAAACCGCCACCATCAGCCAGCTGGGCAGCGCGAACACGGCCACTGTGACTCAAAAGTAAGCCCTTCCCCCTTGGACCGCGGTGCTCACTCTCCAGGGTGCCGCGGTTCCTTTTTGTTGCAGCGGGCTTGCCGCGAATAGGCCATGCACGCCAACAGCATTACAATGGTCAGCACCCCATTCGGTGCGCCCGTCATGATCCAGTCCGACCTCGACCTGTTCGGCCCCCAGCCGCAACGACTGGCCAGCCACACCGTGCTGCTGCCCGGTTTCGCCCTGGCCGAGCTCGAGGCCCTGCTCGACGCCCTGCGCCCAGTGCTGCGCGCCGCGCCGTTCCGGCACATGCAGACGCCAGGCGGCCTGCACATGGCCGTAGCGCTGACCAATTGCGGTGCGCTGGGTTGGGTCAGTGATGCGCAAGGCTACCGCTACACCTCCACCGACCCGCAAAGCGGCATGCCCTGGCCTGCGCTACCGCCCGTTCTGCTCAGCCTGGCAGGTCGAGCAGCCGCCATCGCAGGCTTCGACAATTTTGTCGCCGACGCCTGCCTGGTCAACCACTACCTGCCTGGTACCCGCCTGAGCTTGCACCAAGACCGCAACGAACAGGACTACGACCAGCCGATCGTGTCGATTTCACTGGGCTTGCCTGCGGTGTTCCTGTTGGGCGGGTTACAACGCGCGGACAAGACCCAGCGTGTACCGCTGAACCATGGCGATGTGCTGGTCTGGGGCGGTGAGGACCGCTTGCGCTTTCATGGGGTGCTGCCAATCAAACCTGGCGTGCATCCGCGCATGGGCGAACGGCGCATCAACCTGACCCTGCGCAAGGCGGGGTAATGGCGTAAAAACTTGAACATCTTCGCCGGCAAGGCTTCTAAAGATGAGCAGCGTCAGTCTTTTCTAGGAGCCCGACATGACCTACACGCCCTGCCATGGAGCTGCGCACCGATGAAAATGCCCGGCCGCTCTCCCAACGCCTCACTGCAGCTCGACTACGTACGCGATACGTTGTTCGGCCCTGTGGCGCAGAGCGTTGAATGCCAATGCCAGCTCGCCGCCATCAACCTGCAGGGCCGCCCTGCGCTGCGTTTGCACATCTGCCCGCCACTGCCTGACAAGGTCGACCGTGCCCACAGCGTGGCGTTCATCTGGGACGGCCGCAGTTACCGCGGCGTGGTGCGTGACCAAGGCAAGTGCGGCGATGGCGGGCTCAACCTGCTGCTGGAGTTGCAATAAGCCGATCAACGGCGGCCAAGTGGGCTGAACCTGCCGGCAACACCACGTCTCCATAGCACAAGAGCCCATGCCTTCTGGAGATCGCCATGAACAGTCCGTTGCTCAAGCTCTTCACCCACCCGTCTGATGCCTGGATGGAGATCCGCCGGGCCGAAGAAGACCACCCGCAGCAATACCTGCCGCGCCTGCTGGCGCTGGCGTTGATCCCTGCCGTGTGCCTCTTCGTCGGCACTACCACCTTTGGCTGGAGCCTTGCCGGCGAAGAACGCGTGCGCCTGAGCCTCGTCAGCGCGGCGCAGCTGGCGTGCCTGCTGTATGCCGTCACGGTGGTCGGGGTGATGATCATGGGGGTGATGATCCGCTGGATGTCACGCGGCTTTGACGCACAACCCAGCCTGCAGCAATGCATCGGCTTTGCCGCCTACTGCGCAACGCCGTGGTTTTTTGCCGGGGTTGTCGGGTTGCTGCCGATTCGCTGGCTGGCACTGGTGGCGCTGCTGGCCGCCTCGGCGTATGCCAGCGTGCTGCTGTTCGGCGGTTTGCAGACTTTCTTACGCCTGCGCAAGGAACAGGCAATGCTGTTCGCCGCCTGTGTGTGGGGGGTTGGGCTATTGGTGCTGGTGACCATCCTGGTGTCGATGATCCTGTTCTGGTTCAACGGCCTGATGCCGGAGTATGTGCGCCCGGCCAGCCTGGGCTGACCGGGCTCTACGGGCAGGCTCAGGCAATCGCCCTGAGCGGCGTGGTGGGTTTGTCACGCAGCGCGTGCAACTGCGTAACCAGGTTCACCACGTCGCGGCAACTGTTGAGGCCCTGCAGGTCTACCCCGGTCAGGGTCACCCCCTCTTCCAGGCTTTGCCCCTGGCCCAGGCGAATGGTCAGGTGAGCGCCATCCGCGCAACTGACTTCGCAGCGATCAGGCAGGCAGGCTTGCTCGATCATCTGCCGCATTTCCAGCATTGAAACGCCTATCAACGACATTGTACGACCCTCTCTGTACTGGATGGCCTATTGGTTAGGTACGCCTTTGCCAGGCAAGGTGCCAATTGATATTGCGCATGCTCCGGCGGCCGTCCATGCGCCAGAGCAATGATCGTGCGGGGAATCACCTAGCACCTTAGTGGAAGATCGCTGGTGGGCCAGTACTGTTCGATCGGCTGCTGGCAGTTAACGACGAGCGGTCTCGGCCTGCATCTGCCCGAACCGTCCGGCATGGAAATCATCGAACGATTCTGCGATTTCTGCCTCGCTGTTCATTACGAACGGCCCGTAACCAACGATCGGCTCATCGATCGGTTCACCGCTGAGCAACAGCACGCTGGCGTCTTCCAGCGCCTCGATGGCAATGCCCTCACCGCCACGCTCGAACAGCACCAGGCTGGCCGGCCCGGCTTCGCGTTCACCGTTGACCCGCACGCTGCCGCGCAACACCACCAGGGCTGCATTACGCCCCGCCGCGACGGGCAGTTGCACGCTCGCCTGAGCGTTCAAACGCATGTCCCAGACATCCATGGCGGTAAAGGTCCGCGCAGGGCCTGGTTGCCCTTGGTACTCACCTGCGATCACCCGCAGGCTGCCACCGTCGCCGTCCAGCGCCACTACAGGGATGTCCGTGGCCAGCAGCGTCTGGTACCCCGCCGCAGCGCGCTTGTCACGCGCAGGCAGGTTGACCCACAGCTGCACCATCTCCAGCGTACCGCCACTGCGGGCAAACGCCGGGGCGTGGAACTCTTCATGGAGGATGCCATTGGCAGCTGTCATCCATTGCACGTCGCCTGGGCCGATCAGGCCCCCCGCCCCCGTCGAGTCACGGTGCTCCAGTTCGCCCTGGTAGACGATGGTCACGGTCTCGAAACCACGGTGCGGATGTTGCCCGACGCCGCGCCGGGCGCTGGTCGGGGTAAAGGTGTGCGGGCCGGCATAGTCCAGCAACAGGAACGGGCTGATCTGGCTGGCCAGGTTGTCATAGGTGAACAGGCTGCGCACCGGGAAGCCATCGCCTACCCAGTGGGGGTGAGGGCTGCGGTGAATACCCAGAATCTTTTTCATGAGAAGTCTCCTCTCTCTTGGCTGGGATCACCTTACCAATGATACCAATCAGCCGGTAGACGGCTGAAATAGCATGCATCGTTCCACCAATAGGACAACCTTCAGTTTAGAAAGCTAAGCACGGACGCTGCCGCCAGCGCTGGGTCTTCCTGCATGAAACAGTGCCCACCCGCGACCTGCTGGGCAGTCACGTTCGGGTTCAGCGCCACCAGGCGCTTCACCGAATGCGGTACGAAGGGGTAGGTCTGTTCGCCATACAGCACCCGCGTCGGTGTCTGGATCGCGGCCAGGTTCGCCCACATGCGTTTGGGGAACGAACTGAAAATCTCCACCTCGCGGCTGGGCCGACACTTGAGTACCACCGCCTCGCCGCAATCGCCAATGGCATGCTCGACATAGGCTTGCAGCGCCGCATCGCTCCAGCCTTTGAAGATACCGCGGCCCTGCAGCGAGGCCAGCGCTGTTTCGCGATCGGGCCAATGGCTGCGGCGGCTGGCAGCCTTGCGCGCCAAGGCATGGCGCTGGTGCAGGCCAACCAGCGCGGCGGCGCCCATCACGCCGATCATGCTGCGGCTGAACAACACCGGGTCGAGCAGCACGGCGCGCTCGAACAACGGCGGCTTACTGGCCAGGATCAGCCCCGTGAGCACGCCACCAAAACTGTGCCCGAGGGCAACACGCGACACCTCACCATATTCGCCACGCCCGCGCTCGAACGCCTCCACTGCCAATTCAGCCGTGCGGTTCCAGCCGCGAAACGCACCGCCATGGTCGCTGTCGCCATGGCCTTGCACATCGCACAGCCACAGGTCGAAGTGCTCGCCCAGGCGCATCAGCAACGGCTGGTAGGCCAGGCAGCAGAAGCCGTTGCCATGCAGAAAATGCAACAAAGGCTTGCCACTGGCCGGTGTACGCCAGCCGCGCAGGGTGAAGCCTTCGGAGCAATGGTGGGACCACGGGATCAACTGCATGGGCTTGCTGTACTCATCGGTCTATGAAAACGCCGATTCTACAAACAGCAGCGGGTATAGCGAAATCACCAGTAGCACGGCCATCAGGACATTGAACAGCATCAGCCAACGCGGATTCTGCAACAGGTTGCGCAAGGCGCTGCCGAACATGACCCAGACCCCGACGCTGGGCAGGTTGACCAGGGCGAACAGCGCGGCGATGACGACCACGTTCATCACGTACCCCTGGGCCGGTGTGTAGGTGGTGATTGCCCCCACTGCCATTACCCAGGCCTTGGGGTTGACCCACTGAAATGCCGCAGCGCCCCAGAAGCCCAACGGTTTGCGGGCGCTGCCCGAGGCTGTGCCGATCGGCCCCGAGGTGGCGATCTTCCAGGCCAGGTACAACAGGTAGGCGGCGCCTGTGTAGCGCAGGATGGTGTACAGCGCCGGCCATGCCTTGAACACCTCGCCCAGCCCCAAACCGACTGCCAGCACCATGACCATGAAACCGACACTGATGCCAATGGCATGCGGGATCGAACGGCGCACGCCGAAGTTCACGCCGGAGGCCAGCAGCATGGTGTTGTTCGGCCCCGGGGTGATGGAGGATACGAAGGCAAACAGCACAAAGGCTGTCAGCAGGTCGGCAGAGGCAAGCATGGCAGGCATTCCACAATCATTATTGGTGCTGTCACACTAACGGAGTCGCCCTGCCTTGCGACCGGTACAATTTCGCTAAATTAAATAGATACAAATACTGTACCGATTTCGTTCAGTTCAAGGAAGCCTGCCCCATGAGCCTCACCATTCGCCCCGCCGTGCGTACCGATGCCGCGCAGATTCTGGCATTCATCACCGAACTTGCCGACTACGAACGTGCCCGGCACGAGGTCGTTGCGTCTGTCGACGACATCGAGCGCAGCCTGTTTGACGAAGGCAGTACCGTGCATAGCCTGATCTGCGAGCGTGATGGCCTGGCGGTTGGTTTTGCCGTGTACTTCTACAGCTATTCGACCTGGCTCGGGCGCAATGGCATCTACCTCGAAGACCTGTACGTGACGCCCGAGCAGCGCGGCGATGGCGCTGGGCGCAAACTGCTGCGCCATATTGCCAGCGAGGCCGTGGAGAACAATTGCGGGCGCCTGGAATGGAGCGTGCTGGACTGGAACGCGCCGGCAATCGGGTTTTACCAGTCGTTGGGCGCCGAGGCGCAGAGTGAGTGGCTTCGGTATCGGCTCGATGGCGAGAAGCTGCTGGCGTTTGCGCGGGGTTGACCCTGGAAACCGCCGGCAGCTCTTTAGAGTCACCTTAAGTAACTTATTAACATATAACTCTAGCTATCTGATTTAGATTAATTTTTTTGGTGGGGTCAGCCTCTCCCACCACAGTACAGGTTCAATCCCGCTGCCACACCGCCCCGGCGATATCCACCTGCTTGGGCAGCACCTTGTTCTGGAAAAACAGCTCCGCCGTGCGCTGCTGCGCCGCGATGATTTCATTGCTCACCGGTATCACGGGCGAAGCTGGCCGATGGCTGAAGCTGCGCCGTACCACCTCCTCCGGCAACCCCATGAACTGTGCCAGCAACTGAATGCTGCCCGCTTCATCGCTGCGCGTGAGGGCCTCGGCCCGGCTGATCTCATCGAGCAGTTGGCCAACGAACGTTCCATTCGCCTCGACATAACCACGCGCCCCCAGCATGAACGGCCCGATCAACCCCAGCCCTTGGCCGTCGGCCAGCAGCCGCGCCTTGCCCTCCAGGTCGATCGCCGAATAGAACGGGTCCCAGATCGCCCAGGCATCCACGCTGCCGCGCTCGAACGCGGCGCGGGCATCGGCGGGCGCCAGGTACACCGGCTGCACATCGCGGATACTCAAGCCGGCCTTGGCCAGGCTGCGCAGCAACAGGTTATGCGCACTGGAACCTTTCTGCAGGGCAATCCGCTTGCCCTTAAGGTCAGCGACGCTGGCGACCGCGCTGCCCTTGGGCAACAGGATCACCTCGGCTTGCGGCTTGGGTGGTTCCGCGCCGATGTACAGCAGGTCGGCACCAGCCGCCTGGGCGAAGATCGGCGGGATGTCGCCGGTGGAGCCGATGTCGAGGCTGCCAATATTCAGAGCCTCGAGCATCTGTGGGCCGGCCGGGAACTCGATCCATTGGACCCGGGTATTGGCAAAGCGCTGCTCCAGAAAACCATGCTGCTTGGCCAGGACCAGGCTGATCGAACCCTTCTGATAGCCAATACGTAACGTCGCAGGGTCCGCCGCCTGGGCAGTTCCAACAAAGCTCAGCAGCAAGACGGCAAGGCGCAGCACACGCATCGGTCACTCCTTCCAGTCGGTCGAGGGTTTTTCCCAGAGGTTGATCCCGCCTTCCACGGCGTACTGGTCGATGGCCGCCAGCTCCTCGGGGGTGAACGACAGGTTGTCGAGCGCGGCAACGTTTTCGATGATCTGCTCGGGCCGGCTCGCGCCAATCAGCGCCGAACTCACGCGCGGGTCGCGCAGCGTCCAGGCCAGGGCCAGCTGGGCCAGGCTCTGGCCACGCTCACGGGCAATGTCGTTGAGCGCACGGGCACGGGCGATGTTGGCCTGCGACAGGTGCTGAGGCAACAACGAGCCACCGCCAGCGCGGTTGACCCGGGCATCGGCGGGAATGCCGTTCAGGTACTTGTCGCTGAGCAGGCCCTGCGCCAGCGCGGTGAACACGATCACCCCGGCGCCGAGCGCGTCGGTGGTGGCCAGCAGGTCGCGCTCGATCCAGCGGTTGAACAGGTTGTACGAAGGCTGGTGTATCAGCAACGGCACTTTCAGTTCAGCCAGCAGTGCGGCAATCTCGGCGGTCTTGCCGGCCGAGTAGGAAGAAATGCCCACATACAGCGCCTTGCCCTGGCGCACGATGTCGGCCAGGGCAATGGCGGTTTCCTCCAGCGGGGTGTCGGCATCGAAGCGGTGCGAATAGAAGATGTCGACGTAATCAAGGCCCAGGCGCTGCAGGCTCTGGTCCAGGCTGCTGATCAGGTATTTGCGCGAGCTGCCGCCCTGCCCGTACGGGCCAGGCCACATGTCCCAGCCCGCCTTGCTCGAGATAACCAGCTCGTCGCGGTAGCTGCGCAGGTCCTCACGCAGCAAACGGCCGAAATTGCGCTCGGCGCTGCCATAGGGCGGGCCGTAATTGTTGGCCAGGTCGAAGTGGTTGATGCCGGCATCGAATGCCGTGCGCAGCAAGGCGCGCTGGGTGTCGATAGGCGTCGCGTCGCCAAAATTGTGCCACAGGCCCAGGGACAGGGCCGGCAACACCAGGCCACTGCGGCCAACACGGCGGTAAGGCATGCGCGCGTAGCGCTCGGGGTTGGCTGCATAGCTCATGGTTGACCTCGTTCGGTAAAGAAGGGATTGGCAGGGCGTTGCAGGCCCAGGTGTTGACGCAAGGTTCGGCCCTGGTACTGGCGGCGGAACAGCCCGCGGCGCTGCAGTTCGGGTACGACCTGGCAGGCGAAATCCTCAAGCCCGAGGGGCAAGTGCGGCACCAGCACGTTGAAGCCATCAGCGCCGCGGCCCTCGAACCAGGCCTGCAGTTCATCGGCGATGTGCGTCGCGGTGCCGATCAGGCTGTAGTGCCCTCGCCCGCCGGCGATGCGCCGGCCCAGCTGCGCCAGTGTCAGTTGTTCGTTGCCGGCCAGTTCGGTAAGCAGTTGCTGGCGGCTGCGCTGGCCATCTTCGGTGGGCGGCAGTTCGGGCAGCGGGCCGTCAAGCGGGTACCCGGACAGGTCGAAGTTGCCGAGCATGCGCCCGAGCAAACCGACGCCTACACGCGGGTCGACCCGTTCCTGAAACTGCTGGTACTTCTCTTCGGCTTCAGCCTGGCTGTGCCCGACCACCACAAACACGCCGGGCATGATCTTCAGCGAATCCTCGTGCCGCCCGTACGCGGCCAGGCGGCCCTTGAGGTCGGCATAGAAGGCTTGGGCGCGGACCAGGCTCGGTTGCGCGGTAAACACCACTTCGGCAGTTTGCGCGGCCAGCTCGCGACCGGCTTGCGAGGACCCGGCCTGCACCAGCACGGGCCGCCCCTGGGGCGAACGTGCAACGTTCAGCGGGCCTTTGACGCGAAAGTGCTCACCGGCATGGTTCAGTGCGCGCACGCCATCAGGGCGGTGGAACAACCCGCTGGCCTTGTCACGCACGAAGGCATCGTCCGCCCAGCTGTCCCACAGGCCCTGCACCACCTGCTGGAACTCACGGGCCCGGGCATACCGCTCGGCATGCGGGATATGCGCCTGGCGGCCGAAGTTGCCGGCTTCGGCGGCCGCATCGGAGGTGACCAGGTTCCAGCCGGCGCGGCCACCGGACAGATGGTCCAGCGAGGCGAACTTGCGGGCCACGTGGTACGGCTCGTTGTAACTGGTGGTGACGGTGGCGATCAGGCCGATGTGTTCGGTGACTGCGCTCAGTGCCGAGAACAAGGTCAGCGGCTCGAAGTAGGTGGAGCGGGCGCTGTGGCTGGCCAGGGCATCGGTTGGCGCGGCGACGCTGTCAGCGACGAACAACGCATCGAAGCAGGCAGCCTCGGCGATCTGCGCGGCGCGGCGGTAGCTGCTGAAGTCCATGGGGTCAGCCGGTACGTCCGGGTGCCGCCAGGCGGCCACGTGGTGCCCGGTGGCCATGAGGAAGGCGCCCAGGCTGAGTTGGCGACGCATGTCGATCTCCTTGTGAAGGGTTAAGGTCGCAAGCAAGCTGCCTGCACGGTGGGTGCTTCTGCCACCCAACCGTGCGTGCCCGGCATACTGCGGTTGGTCAGAAGTCCTTGCGCACCTGCACGCCGAAGTAGCGCCCGTCATCGCGCGGCACGGAGCGGTAGATGTAGTCACCGCCGCTGGCCAGCATCTGCGCATACGACTTGTCACCCAGGTTCTTGCCCAGCAACGCCACGCGCCAGCCATCGTTGTAGTCGGCCAGGGCGATGCTGGCGTTCCAGATGCCGTAGGCGCCTTGCACAGTGTCGGGGTTCTGGTCGAGGCTGAACTGCACCGCGTCCTGCCAGCTGTAGTCACTGGAAAGCTCGACATCCAGGCCGTTGTCCAGCGGGATCACGTAGTCCGCGCGCACGTAGGTCTTCCAGTCCGGGGTAAACGGCAAGTGGCCACCGTCGATGTTGCAGTTGGCGGCCGCCCCTGCCGGGCAGTTGAAGTGATCGACACGGGCCTTGGTGTAGGCCACCGCCGTGGTGAACTTCAACTGCGACGTGGCCTGGAAGCTGGCGTCCAGCTCCACACCCTGGGTCTTGACCTTGCCGGCGTTGACCAGGCGGGTTACCACCTGGTTGGCCACCGTGTCGAAGAAGTTGGCCTGGTAGTTGTCGTAGTCGGTGTGGAATACCGCCAGGTTGGCCGTCAGGCGGTTGTCTAGCGCCGTGCTTTTCAGGCCGATTTCGTAGGCGTCGGAGGTTTCCGGTTTGAGGGCGTCAGTGTCGCGCGGCTGCATGTTGAAGAACACGTTGTAGGCCGGGCCTTTGTAGCCGCGCGAATAGGTGACGTAGCCAGTCAGGTTGTCGCTGAAGTCGTACTGCAGGCCGGTGCGCCCGCTCCAGCCGTCTTCATCCACCGAACCCGAGCTTGCCGTCGAAGGCTGGATGCCGGTGACCGCAGTGGCCGAGGTAGAGACGCGGCGGTGATCGTATTCCAGGTCGTCGTGGGTCCAGCGCAGGCCGAAGATGGCCCGCAAGTCGTCAGTGAAGTTGAAGGTGTTCTCACCGAACAGCGCGACGCTGTCGTTGCTTGTCGAGTAGTCCGCCCGCCCGTTGTTGGCCACGCTGTCGTTGACCGACAGGCGCCGGTAGGTTTCGTTGGAGGTGCCGTGCATGTAGAAGGCGCCGAGCACGTACTCGTTGAACTGCCCTTTGGGCGAGGTCAGGCGAAACTCCTGGCTGTACTGGTCATAGTCCACAGTGCCCTTGTCATGGGAGGCGGTCACGGGCAGCAATGCACGGCGGTCGCCGTCCTGGTACTGGGTGTTGTCCCAGCCGCGCCAGGCGCTGATCGAGGTCAGCGTGTAGTCACCCAGCTGCCAGTCGAGCTGGGCCGACAGGCCCTGGTTCTGGTCTTCGACATGGGTCTTGAAGTCGCTGTTGATGTCGCGGTTGTGGGCACTTGGCGTGACGGGGCGCAGTGGGTCGGCAACCCCGGCACTCGCGCGGGTGATCACACCGCTGGGCAGCGTGTCTTCGCCGTTCATGTAGTCGGCGATCAGGGTCAGGCGCAGCTCTTCGTTGGGTTCGAACTCCAGCTTGCCACGGGCACCCTTGCGTTGGTAACCGTTGACGTCGTGGCCGTTGGCGACGTTTTCGACATTGCCGTCGTAGTCGCCCCACAGGGTGCTCAGCGAACCCTTGAGCTGTTCGCTGAGGCGTCCACCGATGCCGAAGCGCAGGCGGTTCTCATCGCCACCGCCAAAGTGCGAGTAGTCCACATAACCCTGGGTGTGCTCGGGGATGGCCTTGCTGACCACGTTCAGCACACCGGCCGAGGCGTTCTTGCCGAACAGCGTGCCTTGCGGGCCACGCAGTACCTCGATGCGCTCCAGGTCGAGCAGGTCGAGGGTAGACTGCCCGGGGCGGCCAAACACGACGCCGTCGACCACCGTGGCCACGGTAGGTTCGACGCCGGGGGATGTGGAAATGGTGCCTACACCACGGATGAACAGCGACGTGTCCTTGTTCGAAGCGCCTGCACGGTAATTGAGGGTTGGCACCTGCTGAACGATGCTGGCCACGTTGTTGCGGTTGTCACGCTCGAGCTGCTCACCGTCGATCACCGATACCGCCACGGGGACTTCCTGCAGGGTGGCTTCGCGGCGGGTGGCGGTGACGGTCACCGCGCCCAGCGCCGTGGCTTGCGCTGCTTGGGCAGGCTCATCGGCCTGGGCGCCATGGCCGAAGGCGGCCAACAGAATAGCCGCGACCAGCGGCCGGCGTTGCGTGGTTGGAAACGGAGTTGTCTGCATGCTGCTCACTGCCTTATGGGACCAGACCAGGCCCACATTCACGGGCCGACACGGAGGGTGCTGTGGTTGTCTGGTCTCGCTCGAGCGAGTGGCAGGCGCTTGCCAACAGCAGCGCTTGTTAGCGCTAACATGAACAAGTATCAGAGCCTGTCACTTAGCACGTCAAATACTTAAAAGTCAGATTGATATGCAATAAAGCTATTTGCCAGCCGCCCTCGCGTTAGCGCTAACATCGCGCCATTTCCCCAGGAGGCGAGCCCGTGAGCCAGGCCAAGGATCCACCCCGCAAGCGTCGTGGCGCAGGCCGTGCCACGCTGGCCGACGTGGCACGCGCCGCCGAGGTTTCGGCAATCAGCGTGTCGCGCTACTTCAACCAGCCCGAGCAAGTGTCGCCGCCCCTGCGCGAGCGCATCGAGGCTGCCGTGCAGGCGCTGGGCTATGTCCCTAACCTAGTTGCCGGTGGCCTCGCCTCGGCGCGGGGGCGCATTGTTGGCATGGTGATACCGAACATCTCGGGGCCCATTTTCGCCCAGACCATCCAGGCCTTCAGCGACACCCTCAGCCGCCACGGCTATCAGTTGCTGTTGGCGTCCAGCTACTTCAGCGAAGAACAGGAAGAGAGCGCAGTACGCGCCTTCCTCGGCTGGTCGCCCGCAGCGCTGGTGGTCACCAGCCATTTTCATAGCCCGGCGACTGAAAAGATGCTGGCCGAGGCAGACGTGCCGGTGGTGGAAATCTGGGATTACCGCCCCGAGCGGGCGCCCTTGCAGGTCGGCTTTCTGCATCACCAGGTGGGCGTGCAGGCATGCCGCTACCTGCTGGACAAAGGGTATCGACGCATTGCCTTCGTGCAGAACAGCGCGGCCGGTGACCTGAGTGCGCTGGAGCGGCGCGACGGGTACATCGAGGCCTTGCGCGATGCCGGGCTTGAGCCCTGGGTTTTCGTGCCCTCGGCTGACTGCGCGCCGTTCGAGGCGGGCAAGCAGGCGATGCAAGCGCTGATCCGCCGTGCGCCGCGGCCCGAAGCGATCATCTTCGCCAACGACAACCTGGCCGCAGGCGCCGTGCTCGCCGGCCAACGTGCAGGGCTGCGGCTGCCGCAAGACATGGCGATCGTCGGCTTTGGCGACTACCCGTTCGCCGACATGCTGTTGCCCAGCCTGACCACACTCAGGCCGCCGTCGCGGGAGATTGGCGAGGTGGCGGCCTTGCGCGTGTTGCAGCACCTGGGCGTGGTCGCCCATGAAGGCGAAGTGCAGCGCCTGAACCTGCTGACGTGCGAGTTGGTAGCCCGCGAAAGCGCCTGACGGGCAGCGCTCGACACACTTGGCGCTATGACATTCCGTGCAATGAGGATTATTCTCCCCAGGTATGTTCCACAGCCCCAATATGTGAGCGCCGAATATGAAAATCGATGACATGGACGCCTTCGTGGCGGTCATCCGCTGCCAGTCGACCAACCTCGCCGCCGAGGCCTTGCAACTGACCCAGCCGGCCATCACCCGCCGGGTGCAGAACTTCGAGGAAGACCTCGGCGCCACCCTCCTCGACCGCAACACCAAACCGCTCAAGCCCACGCCAATGGGCCTGCGGGTGTATGAGCAATGCAAGGCGATCCTGCGCGAGATCGACTCGCTGCGTGAATTGGTGGCCAATGACGGTGCCCCGTCCGGCACCTTGCGCCTGGGCGTGCCGCAGACCCTGGGCGATGTGGTGCTGCTCGACGCCCTGGCGCAGATACGTGATACCTACCCGGTGCTACGCACCCAGGTCACCAGCGGCTGGGGCAGCAGCCTGATCGCGCGCATGGAAAACGGCGAACTCGATGCGGCCGCCGCGCTGTTTCCGCCCGGCAAAATCTTCCCCGAAGGCATCACCAGCCGCTCGATAGGGCGCATGCCGTTACGGGTAGTGGCGGCCAAGGGCAGCGCCAGCAAGCGCAGTTACAAGTTGAAAGACTGCTACACCCGCGGCTGGGTGCTCAACCCTGACGGCTGCGGTTTTCGCGCGGGGCTACAGCGTGCCTTGAGCGAACAGGGGCTGAGTTTGTCGATCAACCTGGAGACCTTTGGCACCGACCTGCAACTGGGGCTCGTCGCCAGCGGCCAAGGGCTGGGGCTGGTGCCCGAGCCGCTGCTGCAGAGCAGCCGCCATCGGGATGCGTTGGATGTGGTCAACGTGACGGATTTCAAACCGCAGGTGGATTTGTGGCTGTTCCATCCGCGTTATCTGGGCAACCTGCAGGAGCCGGTGGAGCTGTTCGGCGAGATTGCCGGTAATCGGCTGCAGGCGTGACGCTGGCCGCTCCGGCAATGGCAATCGCAACTTAATAAAATTTTTGCATAATAAAAATAGCTTCTATTCTACAAACAAATAATTAGCATAGAACTAAAAAGACTTTTACAGCGTTCATCCATACGAATACGGTCTTAGAAACCCACCGTGTTCCAGGGATGAATACTCCATGAGTCACCCCCCATCTGCTAGCGCGCTAGCCGAACTGACCCAGGCCCTTGCCGCCAACGCCGAGCGCTATGACCGCAGCGGTCAGTTCCCGGCCGACAATTTCAGCCTGCTCCATCGTCACGGCCTGCTGAGCCTCACCGTACCCCGATCGCTGGGCGGCGGCGGTGCCGACCTGGCCACCGCGCGCCAGGTGGTTGCTGCCGTCGGCAAGGGCGACCCGTCCACCGCGCTGATTCTGGTCATGCAGTACCTGCAGCATTTTCGCCTGCAGGAAGAAGCCCGCTGGCCCGAGCACCTGCGCCTGCAGGTGGCCCGTGACGCGGTGGCCAACGGGGCGCTGATCAACGCCTTTCGCGTCGAGCCCGAGCTGGGCACGCCCGCCCGTGGTGGCCTGCCAGCCACCGTGGCGCGGCGCACCACTGAAGGTTGGCGGCTGTCCGGGCGCAAGATCTACTCCACTGGCAGCTGCGGCCTGACTTGGTACCTGGTGTGGGCCCGCAGCGACGACCGCGACCCGCTGGTCGGGGGCTTCCTGGTACACAAGGACACGCCCGGCATCAGCATCGCCGAAGGCTGGGACCACCTGGGCATGCGTGCTACCTGCAGTCACGAGGTGCGCTTTGACGACGTGCTGGTCCCGCTGGATCACGCCGTCAGTGTCAGCCCCGCCAGCGCACCGCGCCCGGAACTCGACGGCACTGCCATGCTGTGGATGTCCGTGCTGCTGCCGGCGCTCTATGACGGCGTCGCCCAGGCGGCCCGTGACTGGCTGGTAGCGTTCCTCAACCGCCGGGCACCGTCCAACCTGGGCGCGCCGCTGGCCAGCCTGCCGCGCTTTCAGGAGGTGGTGGGGCGCATTGACACCCTGCTGTTCGCCAACCGCAGCCTGCTGGACTCGGCCGTTGCCGGGCAAATCGACCCACGCCATGCCGGGCAGATCAAGCACCTGGTCAGCCGCAACGCCATCCAGGCGGTGGAGCTGGCCATCGAAGCCGCCGGCAATCCAGGGCTGTCGCGCCGCAACCCGCTGGAGCGGCACTACCGTGACGTGCTGTGCAGCCGCATCCACACACCTCAGGACGATGTGCTGCTGGCCCAGGTCGGGCGCGCAGCCTTGGCGGAGGTGGCAGCATGAGCCATTCGATCATTGCCAGCCAGCTTGACCCCCAGGCCAACCACTACCTGCGCGCGCACCTGCCCGACCATGAAGTCATCGACATCGCGCCAGGCCAGTTGCACCTGGATGCCCCCGCCGATGTGTTCATCGTGCGCCCGATCAACATACGCGGTAACCGCGTGGCCACCCCACCGCCCGGCTGGCCGTGGTCGCTGCGGTGGGTGCAAGTGGTGTCGTCAGGCATCGATTTCTACCCTGACTGGGTCTTCCAGGGGCCACCGGTCACCAGCGGCAAGGGCGCCAATGCCGAGCAGGTCGCGGAATTCGCCCTGGCCCTGGTGTTCGCCGCCGCCAAGCAACTGCCGGGCTTGTGGGTCAAGGACAGCGACTGGCGCCTGACGCCGTTGGCACCCCTGCGCGGCCGCACCCTGGGTATCTTCGGCTTCGGCAGCATAGGCCAGAGCCTGGCGCACAAGGCCAGCGCACTGGGCATGCGCATACTGGCGCTGAACCGCCCGGGCCAGCCCCTTGCTGAGGTGCCCGGTGTCGAGCGGGCCGAGCACTTGCAGCACCTGTTCGCACGCAGCGACCACCTGGTCATCGCCGCCCCGCTCACCCCGGCCACGCAAGGGCTGATCGACCGCCAGGTGTTGGCCGCAGCCAAACCAGGCCTGCACCTGATCAACATCGCCCGCGGCGGGCTGCTTGACCAGGGCGCCCTGCTCGAAGCTCTGGACAGCGGCCAGATCGGCCGTGCCAGCCTCGATGTCACCGACCCTGAACCGTTGCCGGCAGGCCACCCGCTGTACGACCACCCCCGTGTATTCCTGTCGCCGCACACCTCGGCGATTTCCGAGGACGGCTACCCCGCGCTGCTCGATGCGTTCCTCGACAACTTTGCCCGTTATCGCGAACAGGCGCCGCTGCGCAACCTGGTCGATATCCAGCGCGGCTACTGACCCTATTTTCTGGAGAACATCATGAGCTCATTGTCCGTCGTATCCCCGCAAGCCAACACCGTTCGCCAGCGCGTCAGCGCCGAGGAATGGGAGGTACGGGTGAAGCTGGCCGCAGCCTATCGCCTGGCCGCCCTGTTCCGCTGGACCGACCACATCTACACGCACTTTTCGGCGCGAGTACCGGGGCCAGACGAACACTTTCTGATCAACGCCTTCGGCTTGCTGTTCGATGAAATCAGTGCCTCCAACCTGGTCAAGGTGGATGTCGACGGCACGATCATCGACGACCCGCTGGGCCTAGGCATCAATCAGGCCGGCTACGTCATCCACAGCGCCATCCACCGCGCCCGGCCCGACCTCAAGGCGGTCCTGCACACCCATACGCGCGACGGCGCTGCCGTATCGGCCCAGCGCGATGGCCTGTTGCCCATTTCCCAACACGCGTTGGCCTATTACAGCCGGGTGGTCTACCACGACTACGAAGGCGTCGCCCTGGACCTGGACGAGCAACAGCGCCTGGTGGGCAACCTGGGTGACAGCAACATCCTGATCCTGCGCAACCACGGCCTGCTCACTGGCGGGGTCAGTGTCGAACATGCGTTTCGCGAGCTGCATGGGCTGGAGCGCGCCTGCAACATTCAAGTGGCGGCGCAGGCCGGGGGCAATGACCAGCTGCTGCATGCGGCACCGGCGGCGATTGCCAAGGTTCACGAGCAATCGAAGCGGTTTTCCGATGGGCTGGGCGAAGGGATTGCGCGGCACTGGGATGCGTTGATCCGGCAGCTGGACCGCGAGGGGCGTGACTACCAGGACTGACTGGCCGCCAAAGGCAACCCAAATTCAAGAGAAGGAACGCCCCATGCCGCGACTCCGCCGTGCCCGCCATCTGCTCAGCGCCTGCACCCTGGCCCTGGCCCTCGCCGGCTGCTCCCCCGCGCCCGAGAACGCCCCCAGCAAAACCCTCAACATCGCCTTCTGGGGCGACAACACCACCCTGGTCAGCGTCGACCCCTTCCAGGTCTACTGGCTCGAACACCGCGTGCTGCTGCGCAATGTCGCCGAATCCCTCACCGACCAGGATCCGGACAGCGGCCGCATCATCCCTTGGCTGGCAAAAAGCTGGGAAGTCAGCGATGACGCCCTGAGCTACACCTTCCACCTGCGCCAAGACGTCAGTTTCAGTAACGGCGAGCGATTCGACGCCCACGCGGTGAAGACCGCCTTCGACACCAACAAAGCGTTCGCCGCGCAGTTGCCGGCCACCTTCGGCGCGACCTACCTCGCCGGCTACGATCACGCCGAAGTGGTCGATGACTTCACCGTGCGCCTGGTGCTGTCACGCCCTAACGCGGGCTTCCTGCAGGCGACCTCGACCACCAACCTGGCCATTCTGGCGCCGGCGTCCTACGCCCTGAGCGCCCAGGAACGTTCGCTGGGCAAGATCATCGGCACCGGCCCGTTCGTGCTCGAACACTACACCCCGGAAGTCGGCGCACGGCTGGTCAAACGCCCGGACTACGCCTGGGCCTCGGCCAATGTGAAAAACCCCGGTGCCGCTCACCTGGATACCGTGGAAATCACCTACATTCCCGAAGAAAGCGTGCGCAACGGCCTGTTTCTGCAGGGCAAGGCCGACATCCTCTGGCCGCGCAACCCGTTCTCCGAAGTCGACCTCAAGCTGTTCCAGGCCAAGGGTGCGACCATTCAGAGCCGTTCGCTGCCTGGCCCGGCGCTCAACCTGTACCCCAACACCCGCAACGACCGCCTGCTGGGCGATCGTCAGGTACGGCTGGCCTTGCAGAAGGCCATCGACCGCACCAGCTACGCGCACACCGTATACAACGCCGAATTCCCGGTGGTGTCCGGGGTGTATGACGTGACTACTCCGTATTTCAAGGCCCAGGCCGACAAGCTCGGCTACGACCCACAGGGCGCCGAGCGCTTGCTCGACGCGGCCGGCTGGCACAAGGGCGACGATGGCTACCGGCACAAGGACGGCAAGCGCCTGACCTTGCGCTACAACCTTACGCCCGCCGAAAGCGCCGGCGACGTGCTGATCCAGGACCAACTGCGCAAGGTCGGCATCGACCTCAAGCTCAACGTGCTGACCCGCGCCGAATGGGTTGCCGGCAATGCGTCGGGCAATTACGACCTCACCTCCACCTACATGACCCGCGCCGACCCGATCATCCTGCAGACCATTCTCGACCCGCGCGCCGCCAACAGCGCCACGCTCGCCACCAACACCTACGAGCCACATACCCTGCCTCAGGCCCAGGCGCTGTTCGACAGCGGCATCACCGCCACCCGCGACGAACAACGGGCTCAAGCCTACGGCCAGTTGCAGGACCTGCTGGTCGACGAAGCCTCGGCGTTTCCGCTTTACGAGCGTGTCTGGCAGGCCGCCACCGCACCCAGGGTCAAGGACTTCCGCTGGACGGCCGAAGGCTTCGCCTTCCTCAGCGATATCCAGGTCGCCCAGCCATGAACCGCTACCTGATCGGTCGTATCGGCCAGGCGCTGCTGGTGTTGTGGGGGGCCTACACCATCACCTACTTCATCCTTTATCTGCTACCAGGCGACACCCTGGCGATCATGCTCAGCGCCTCGGGCATGGAGGCCGATGGCCTGTCGCCCGAAGACTTGGCCAAGGCCCGCGCCTACTATGGGCTGGACAAGGGCCTTTTCGAACAGTACTTCGACCTGCTGTGGCGCGCCGTGCAGGGTGACCTGGGCCGCTCGCTGTCGCTCAACCGGCCGGTCACCGAGTTGCTGGCCGAGCGCCTGCCGCAGACCTTGTCGCTGGCCGGCCTGGCCATCGTGCTGTCGTTGCTCGGTGGCATTGGCCTGGCCTACCTCACGGCCTACCTGCAATGGCGGCCGCTCAAGGTGGTGTTGTCACGCCTGCCGTCACTGGGGTTCTCGGTGCCGGTGTTCTGGATGGGGCTGCTGCTGATCCAGGTGTTTGCCTTTGGCCTGGGCTGGTTCCCGCCCACCGGCAGCCAGGGTTTCGCCAGCCTGGTACTGCCGGCCGTGACCCTGGCCATCCCCAGCGCAGCGGTGTATGCGCAGGTACTGCAGCGTGGTTTCCAGGGCGTCTGGCACGAGCCGTACATCATCACCGCCTTTGCCAAGGGCCTGAGCCGTGCCCAGGTGCAGGCCCGCCACGCCCTGCGCAACGCCGCCCTGCCAATTCTCACCCTGGTTGGCCTGCAGGTGGGCAATACGGTGTCTGGCGCCGTGCTGGTCGAGACCATCTTCTCGCGCAACGGCGTCGGCCGGCTGGCCCAGGAAGCGGTGCTGCGCCAGGACATCCCGGTGGTGCTGGCGATCGTCGCGGTCTCGGCCGCCGCCTTCGTGCTGGTCAACCTGATCGTCGACCTGCTCTACCCCTTCCTTGACCCACGCATCACGCACGCCACGAAGGTGACCTGACCATGACCACCGATACCCGCCTGTTTCGTGCCGCCGCAGCCGCCACGCCCTGGAAGCGCCGCAGCCGCGTGCAACGCCTTGGCCAGGCACTGGCGCCTTTGCTGACGCGCCCAGGTTTCAGCCTGGCGCTGCTGGTGGTGCTGTTTGCGTTGGTCGGCGCCGTGGTACCGCACTGGCTGACCAGCTTCGACCCCTACGCCACGTCACCCGCCGCCAAGCTGACCGCGCCCGGTGCCGAGCACTGGTTCGGCACCGACGAACTGGGCCGCGACCTGTACACCCGCGTGGTGTATGGCGCCAGCCTGTCGGTGCAAGCCGCGCTGCTGGCCGTCGGCATCGCCCTGGCCGGTGGCCTTGGCCTGGGGGTACTGGCCGGCTTCGCCGGTGGGCGCATCGATGCGCTGATCATGCGCGTGGTCGATGTGCTGCTGGCCCTGCCCGGCCTGCTGCTGGCCCTGGCCATCGTCACCGCCATCGGCTTCGGTACGGTGCCTGTGGCGATTGCCGTCGGCGTCGGCATCATCCCAGGCTTCGCCCGCACCACCCGCGCCGAGGTGCTGCGGGTCAAGACCTTGCCCTATGTCGAAGCTGCGCGCCTGGGCGGTGCGAGCTGGGGCCGTACGCTGCTGCGGCACATCCTGCCCAATGCCTGGGGCCCGGTCGCGGTGCTCGCCACCCTGGACTTCGGTGCCGCGATCCTGGCCACCGCTGGCCTGAGCTTCCTGGGCTTCGGCGCAGCGCCACCCGCAGCGGAATGGGGCACGTTGATCGCCAATGGCCGGCACTTTCTGATCACCGCCCCTTGGGTCTCGCTGCTGCCTGGCCTGTTCGTGGTCGCCGTGGTGTTCAGCCTCAACCATCTGGCCCGCAGTTTCGAGGAGAACCACCGATGAGTGAATACCCCCTGATCGTCGTGCGCGACCTCAGCGTCAGCTACCACGCCGGTGGCCATACCACCCAGGCGGTCAAACGCCTGTCGTTTGCCTTGGCCCACGGCGAAACGGTCGCCATCGTCGGTGAGTCCGGCTCGGGCAAGTCGACCCTGGCCACAGCATTGCTCGGCCTGCTGCCGGCCAGCGCCCGGGTCGAGGGTGGCCAGTTGTGGGTCGACGGCATCGACGTGGCACGTGCCAGCGAACGGCAAAAGCGCCAGTTGCGTGGCCGCACCATCAGCCTGGTGCCGCAAGACCCAATGGTCAGCCTCAACCCGACACTGCGCATCGGCCAGCAGATCGGCGAAGCGCTGGTGCTGGCCCAGGGCCGCCGCACTCGCAGCATCGATGCCGATGTGCTGGAACTGCTCGGCCAGGTCGGCCTGGACAACCCTGCTCTGCGTGCCCGTCAGTACCCGCACGAGCTGTCCGGCGGCATGCGTCAGCGGGTGCTGATCGCCATCGCCCTGGCCGGCAACCCGCGCCTGATCATCGCCGACGAACCCACCAGCGCGCTGGACGTGACAGTGCAACGCAAGATCCTCGACCACCTGCAGCGGCTGGTGGCCGAACGTGGCATCTCGCTGTTGATCATCACCCACGACCTGGGCGTGGCCACCGACCGCGCCGACCGTCTGCTGGTGATGAAACAAGGCGAACTGGTCGAGCAGGGCCCACCTCGGCAAATCGTCCAGGCTCCCCAGCATCCCTATACGCGTGACCTGCTTGGCGCAGCGCCCGCCTTCACCCATCGCCGCCGAGCGCGGCCTTTGGCACCGGATTCCTGGCCACTGCTGAGCCTGGAAGGGGTCGGCAAGACGTTCGAGTTGCCAAGGGTAAAGGGGCAGGACAACCGTTTCATCGCCCTGCAGGGCCTCAGCCTGCAGGTGCACCCTGGCCAGACCTTGGCCATCGTTGGCGAATCAGGGTCTGGCAAGAGCACCGCATTACGCATCGCACTCGGCCTGGAGCCGCCCAGCCAAGGGCAGGTGCTGTTCGACCAGCAGGACGTCACCGGCCATGGCTGGCGTGCGTTTCGCCCCTTGCGTCGGCGCATGCAACTGGTCCAGCAAAACCCGTTCGCCGCCCTGGACCCGCGCTTCACCGTGTTCGACAGCATCGTCGAGCCGCTGGTGTCATTCGGCTTGCTCAAGGGCCCAGCGCTTGAACAGGCGGCCCGCCAGCTGATCGAACGCGTGCACCTGCCGGTCAGCTACCTTGACCGCCTGCCCCGCGAGTTGTCTGGCGGCCAGCGCCAGCGGGTGGCCATTGCCCGAGCATTGGCCCTGCAACCCGAGCTGCTGTTGCTCGATGAGCCGGTCAGTGCGCTGGATGTCTCGGTGCAGGCGCAGATCCTGGCGTTGCTGGATGAGTTGCAGCGCGAGCTGGGCATCGCCTATGTGCTGGTGTCCCACGACCTGGCGGTGGTGGCGAGCATGGCGGACCAGGTACTGGTGCTGCGTCATGGTCAAGTAGTGGAGCAAGGCACCGTAGCCGAGGTGTTCGAGCGGCCGTCGAGCGCGTACACCCGCGAGCTGATCGCGGCTATCCCTGGCAATAGAACTGCAGCATGAAGTGTTTCGCTTTCCCAAAGCGTTTTCGGCCTCGGCATGTCGCCGAAACGCCACACCCTGCGCCGCAGCCAGACTGCGGTTGCCTGAACCCAGCACAACAAGGAGTTTGTTCCATGAGTCTCGAATTCATTGGCCTCATCGGCCCCCAGGAAGGCAGCGAATCACAGGCACCACGTGGCCCGCTGGTCGATCTCGATTTCATCAAGGCGTTTTCCCAGGCCCAGGAGTACGGCGGGTTCGACAAAGCGCTGCTGGCGGTCAACACCAGTGCCCCGGACTCGCTGATCCTGGCCAGCTACGTCGCCGCGCTTACCGAGCGCATCGGCCTGCTGGTGGCGCACCGCCCGGGGTTCCAGGCGCCCACCTTCGCGGCTCGGCAGTTCGCCACCCTCGACCAGTTGAGCCGTGGCCGCGCATCGATCAATGTCATCACGGGTGGTGACAGCGGTGACCTGCAGCGAGACGGTGACTTCCTCGACAAGGATGCCCGCTATGCCCGTACCGACGAATACCTGCAGGTGCTGCGCGACACCTGGACCCGCACCGAGCCATTCGACCATCACGGCCCGCACTACCGTGTCGAAGACAACCTGACCCTGGTCAAGCCCATGCAGCAGCTACCGATCTACTTCTCGGGTGCTTCGGATGCCGCGGTTGAAGTCGCGGCCAAGCATGCGGATGTGTACATGATGTGGGGCGAGCCGCTGGAGCAGGTGCGCGAGCGTATTGCCAAGGTACGCAAAGCTGCGGCCCGCTATGGGCGCGAAAAGCACATTCGCTTCAGCCTGTCGTTGCGGCCGATCCTGGGGGCGACCGAGGACGAGGCGTGGGCCCGTGCCGAGCGCATTCTGGCCGATGCCCAGACGCGCATCGGCATCCGCGAGGGCAACCGCCGCGAGAAGAACTTCGGCAAGAGCAACGCCGGTTCCGAGCGCCTGGTGCAATTGGCCAGCCAGCGCAAGGTGCATGACACCCGGTTGTGGACCGAGATCGCCGCGCTGGGGGGTGGCGCTGGTAACTCCACGTCATTGGTGGGGACGGCGGATCAGGTGGCGGAGGCGGCATTGGCGTACTACGAGTTGGGCGTTAGCACCTTCCTGTTCCGTGGGTTCGATCAGCTGCGCGATGCGGTGGAGTATGGGCAAGTGTTGATTCCGCGGATTCGGGGGTTGGTGGCCGAGCGGGAGGCTGGGCATAGCGCTCGCAGGGCTTAGGGGACAGGGTTGGGGGACCAGGTGCATGTCTTGGTTTTTTTAGCGCCTATGAGATCGAGCGCCGCCCGCGCGGCGCATCGCGACGCAAGGCCGCTCCTACATTTGTTTCGGGCCAGTTATGCCTGAAGCATTGGCGCGCGGCCCCTTGGTGCCTGTCTCAATATCGTGTCGTACAAACAAGGCGGTCGCGCGCTAATGCCACAGGCCTCATTGGCCGAAACAAATGTAGGAGCGGCCTTGCGTCGCGATGCGCCGCGCGGGCGGCGCTCGATCTCGCAGGCGCCGAACCACCCCAGCCATGCACTAGCCGCCACCACCCGCACGATCATAAAATGCATATCAGGCATTTTAAACACTACATAACATCAATATAAATATAATTAACATATACCCAAAAAGCCTTTCCAAGCCACCTGAAAGACCATTAAGTTATCTAAACCGACCCCGACCTGGCGGAGGCAAATGGATTTGTGCCAACCGTCGTCGGGCCGCGCCGTGCGTGCGCCTGCCCTGTTGCACACATCCGAATCGACCCTTTCGGAGACCGTGACATGGGATTTTCCCGCAGAGATCTGATCACCCGCCTCGCCGCCCTCGGCGGCTATTCGGCAACCGTGGGCATGCTCGGGCAAAACGCCCTGGCCGCCACCTTCGAACCCCTGCAACTGGCCGCCAACGGCGGCAACGGCAAAACCGTGGTGATTGTCGGCGCCGGCATTTCCGGCCTGGTATCGGCCTACGAGCTGCGCAAAGCCGGCTTCAAAGTCAAAGTGCTGGAAGCCCGCGAACGCGTCGGTGGCCGCGTCTGGACCCTGCGCCAGGGCGACCGGATCGAACACAACGACGGCACCCGCCAAACCGTCGAGTTCGACCAGGGCCTGTTCTTCAACGCCGGTGCCGCACGCCTGCCCAGCCACCACCTGACCATCCTCGGTTATTGCCGCGAGCTGGGCGTCGAGTTGCAGGTGCTGGTCAACAGCAGCCGCAACGCACTGGCCCAGCCAGACCTCAGCCGCCCACCCCTGCTGTTGCGCCAGGCCGTCAACGATACTCGCGGCCATTTCAGCGAGCTGCTGGCCCGCAGCGTCAGCCGCAACAGCCTCGACCAGGAGCTCAGCGCCCCGCAGCGCAAGGCCCTGCTGGACTTCCTCAAGGTCTACGGCGACCTCGACACCGAGCAGCACTACCGCGGTTCGGTACGCTCGGGCTATACCCGCTTCGCCGGTGCCGGCGACCAGACCCCGATCCAACGCCAGCCAGTCCCCCTCGATCAACTGCTGGACAACAACCTGCTGTTGCCCCTGGTGTTCGACGAGATCCCCGAGTTCTCGTCCACCATGTTCCAGCCCGTCGGCGGCATGGACCAGATCCCCAAGGCGTTCTACCGGCAGGTCAAGGACAGCGTGCAACTGGGTGCCGAAGTGCTCAGCGTGCAGACCGGGGAACAAGGCAGCCGTGTGCTCTGGCGCGACCGCAAGAGTGGCCGGCAGCATGTCGAAACGGCCGACTATGCCATCGTCACCCTGCCCTTGCCGCTGCTGGCGCGCCTGGACACCAACTTCAGCGCCGAATACCGCAAGGCAATCGGCCTGGCCCAGGGTGACAAGGCCAACAAGGTGGCCTGGCAGTCGCCGCGCTTCTGGGAAACAGACTTCCAGATCTATGGCGGCCTTTCCTACATCAACCATGAGGCCCGCACCCTGTGGTACCCCAGCGACCGCCTCAACAGCGAGCAGGGTGTACTGGTCGCCACCTACAACACCGGTGAGGTTGCGCAGCAGTTTGCGGGCAAAGGCCTGCAGGCGCAGATCGCTTCTTCGCGCCAGGCGGTCGAGTCGCTGCACCCGGGCCACAGCCATAAGCTCGGCCGCCCGCTGGCGATCAACTGGTCGAAGATCCCGTTCAGTGAAAGCCCCTGGATCGTCCACGACGAGGTCGCCCAGCCGGGGTACGACATCCTCAACCAGCCGCAGGGCCGCACCTGGCTGGCCAGCGATGCCCTGGCCCATGGCGGCGTTGGCATCTGGCAGAACAGCGCTGCCGAATCCGCACGCCGGGTGGTCGGCCTGATCGCCCGCCACGCCAGCCAGACCGCGCGCGGCGTTGCCGCCTGACTCTAGAAGGAACCCAGACCATGCCACGTTTGCATTTGCTCGCCGGAGTGCTCATGACCCTGACCCTCAACGCCCAGGCCGACGGCATCAAGCGCATTGACCCGCCAGGCTCGAACTTCCCCATCTCACAGCTGGTGACCGTACCGGCCGGCAGCCAGCTGACGTTCGTCAGCGGCACCCTGCCCGACATCGCCGACCCCAAGGCAGCCAAGGGCAGCATTGCCGCGTTCGGCAACACCGAGACCCAGACCCGTTCGGTACTCGGCAAGCTGCACACGGCCCTGCGCAGCCAAGGGCTGGGCCTGGGCGACATCGTGCAGTTGCGGGTGTTTCTGGTTGGCGACCCCGACAAGGGCGGCAACCTCGACTTTGCCGGCTTGCAGGCGGCGTATAGCGAGTTCTTCGCCACTGCCGAGCAACCCCGCAAGCCTACGCGTACCGCGATCCAGGTAGTGGCCCTGCCGTTGCCCGGTGCCCTGGTGGAAATCGAAGCAATCGCGGCCAAGGCGCCCTGAGTGCGCCATGCCGTCAGCCAAGGAATTTCGTGCATGAAGCAACCTTTGACCACTGCCTCGCTGCTCCCCGTCGCCCTGCTCGCCGGGCTTAACACCGCAACCGCCATGGCCAGCGAACCCGCCACCTCGGCACTGGGCACGGTGATCGTCACCGGCAACCGCAGCGCAGAAAAGCGCACCGTCACTACCAGCCCGGTACCCATCGATGTGATCAGTGCCAAGCAGCTGCAAGAAACCGGCAAACCCGGCCTGATGGAAGCGTTGAGCGCC
Source organism: Pseudomonas sp. NFX1 (assembly GCF_051123555.1). Taxonomy (NCBI): domain Bacteria; kingdom Pseudomonadati; phylum Pseudomonadota; class Gammaproteobacteria; order Pseudomonadales; family Pseudomonadaceae; genus Pseudomonas; species Pseudomonas sp. NFX1. Next base: position 1,673,882 of record NZ_CP169366.1, read on the forward strand.
ACTGTGCCGTCCCTGACCCTGCCGGAAAAAACCGGCTGGGACGCCAGCGGCATGGCTCGCGCACCCAGCCTGCGTGGCCTCAATGCCGCCCAGGTACTGGTGTTGGTAAACGGCAAACGCCGCCACACCAGCGCGACCCTGAACATCAGCGGCATCAACGCCGGTGCTGCACCCAGTGACCTGGACCTGATTCCGATCAGCGCGATCGACCACGTCGAGGTGCTGCGCGATGGCGCCGCCGCCCAGTATGGCTCCGACGCAATCGCTGGGGTGATCAACGTGATCCTCAAGGCCGATGCCAGCGGTACGGCAGTGACCACCGCCGGGCAAGGCTACGACGGCAAGAAGCAAACCGTGCAGCAAAGCCTGAACAAGGGGTTCGAGATTGGCCGCGACGGCATCCTGCAGCTTGCCCTGGATGCGCGCAGCCAGAACGACGATAACAAGGCCAGTGCCAACGGCTACAGCCAGGCAGAAGCGCTCGACCGGGCCGGCAAGGTCACCTACGGCGGCTACGGCACGCCCAAGATCAACCTGCTGACCCTGGGCTACAACGCCGAACTACCGGTCAACGACGACCTCACTCTGTACTCGTTCAGCACCTGGTCGTACCGCAAAGCCGAACAAGGCCAGAACTTTCGCCTGCCCAGCATCGTCAACACCATCACCACCGGCCCCAATGGCTACCCGGCAGGCTACACCCCCACCTGGTACATCGAAGAGCACGATTACCAGGCGGCGATCGGGGCCAGGGGCCTGGTCAGCGAGTGGGACTGGGACCTGTCCAGTACCTATGGCCGCAACGAAGCCGAACAAGGCACCTGGAACAACCAGAACCCGTCCCTGGGCGAAGCCACGCCCAACCACTTCGAGTCCGGCACGTGGGTTGCCTCGCAACTGACCAGCAACCTCGACCTGCACCGTACATACGACATCGGCCTGAACAACCCCCTGGACCTGTCCTGGGGGCTGGAGCAGCGCCGCGATACTTACCAGGTCCAGGCCGGCGACTGGGCCAGTTGGGCCGATGGGGGTTATTGCGTCAGCCCCGGCAATTGCGCCGCCTCCGGCGCACAGGTCACCAACGGCATCTCACCAGCCGAGGCCAGCAGCGCCAGCCGCAACAGCTATGCAGGCTACCTGGATGTCGGCTTCAACCCGCTGGCGCAGTGGTACTGGGGCGCCGCAGTGCGGTACGAACACTACGATCGCGGCATCGGCGCCACGCGCAGTGGCAAGCTGACCACACGCTACGAACTCACCCCCGCGCTGGCCCTGCGCGCCACGGTCAGCAACGGCTTCCGTGCCCCTTCTTTGGCCAACAGCCTGTTCAGTGCCCGCTCGACCACCTATGGCGTGGTGAACGGGGTGTATCAGTCCATCAACTACGGCGTGCTGCCCGTGGACAGCGCAGCCGCACAAGCCCTGGGCGCCGAAGCGCTGAAACCGGAGAAATCCACCCACTACAGCCTCGGCCTGACCTGGCAGCCCAGCGAGCGCCTGGCGTTCACCGCCGATGCGTACCTGATCAACGTGCGTGACCGCATCACCCTCACCGGCACCCTGCTCGGCCCGGAGGTGACCGACACGCTGCTGGCCAGTGGCATCGACTCGACGTCCGGCGGGCGCTACTTCACCAACGGCGCCGACACCCGCACCAAAGGCCTGGACCTGGTGGGCAGCTACGACCAGGACCTGGGCGGCGCTGGCTCGCTGAAATGGACGGCAGCGTTCAACTGGAACGACACCGAGATCCTCGACTACAAGGAAAGCGTGAACATCCTGGGCACGCCGTATGAGCTGATGAACCGCGAGGCGCGCAATTTCCTGACCGACGTTCAGCCGCACACCAAGCTGATTCTCGGTGCCAACTGGCGCTGGGAGCGCTACCGCGTCAACCTCGGGCTGACCCGTTATGGTTCATGGCGCGAGGTGAATGACGCCAACGACCGCTCGCTGGACCGGGAATACAAGGCGCGCTGGATCACCGACCTGGACCTGGGCTACCAGCTGACCAAGGACCTTGAACTGGCCATTGGCGCGCGCAACCTGTTCGACGTGTACCCGGAACGCCAGGCGCCCAGCAGCAAGACCATGGTCAAAGGCTACGGGGCCTATTCGCCTTACGGGTTTACCGGTGGCTACTACTTCGGCCGGGTCACTTACAACTTCTGAAATACTTTTCGCACGCGAACCGCTGTGCAATTGACGGAAAACCTGCCTCGTGGTCTCCTAATGCCTCGCGTTCAGGTGCCCCTTCAGGGGTGAAACGGGAAACCGGTGCGTCACAGGCCCTCGACCAGGGCCGGATAAACCCGGTGCTGCCCCCGCAACGGTAAGCGAGCGAAGCGTCTAGACCACTGTGCCGCATTACCTGGCATGGGAAGGGGCGCTTTTCAGGAGCGCTGCTCCTCCTCGTTAGCCCGGAGACCGGCCTGGCGTTCATGAACAACACCCCGCGGTGGGCGGGCGCTGTCGCATTCCCCTGGGCGGATCACGTTCGGGGCTGCCGCGCTTGCCCGTTGCCCACAAAAAGCAGAGGAACGCGTCATGCCCGTCACCAGCGCCAAACACAGCATTGCCACCCCCGTTACCCTCAGTCAGCGTGTCGTCATCGCCGTCGGCGCCAGCCTGCTCGGCCTGTGCCTGGTCTACTTTGCCGGCTTCTCGCACATCGAGGCCGTGCACAACGCGGCCCACGACACCCGTCACAGCGCTGCCTTCCCCTGCCACTGAGTACGCCCCATGATCACGCGCATCGCCCGTACTGCGGGCTTCAGCGGGCTGCTTGCAGCCTTGCTGCTGACCCTGCTGCAAAGCTTCTGGGTTGCTCCTTTGATCCTTGAGGCGGAAACCTACGAGTCTGCAGCCCCTGCTGCCGAGCATCACGCACACGGCGCCGAAGGGGCCGCAGCCCATGAACACAGCGACGAAGCCTGGTCGCCCGAAGATGGCTGGCAGCGCATCCTGTCCACCACCGGCGGCAACCTTGTTGTCGCGGTCGGCTTCGCCTTGATACTCGCCGCCTTGTACAGCCTGCGTGAGCCCAAGCGCGCAGCGACAGGGGCGCTGTGGGGCCTGGCGGGCTTCGCCGTGTTCTGCCTGGCCCCTACCCTGGGCCTGCCACCGGAGCTGCCGGGCACCGCGGCCGCTGACCTGGGGCAACGTCAGGCCTGGTGGATCGGTACCGCAAGTGCCACCGCGTTGGGCCTGGCCCTGCTGGTGTTCGCCCGCCACTGGCTGGTGAAGGCGCTGGGCGCCGTGTTGCTGGTGCTGCCGCATGTCATTGGCGCACCGCAACCTGAAGTTCATCAGAGCCTCGCACCCGAGGCCCTGGAAGCGCAGTTCAAGATCGCCTCCTGGCTGACCAACGCGGCCTTCTGGGTGGCCTTGGGGCTGCTCAGCGCGTGGCTGTTCCGCCGCTCCAGCCGGGCTTGATGGCGTTCGACACCTCGGTGCCGACACTGTACGCCGGCTTCGGCTGCCGCCGGGGCTGCCCGGCGGACACCCTCGAAACCCTGCTGCGCCAGGCCCTGGACCACCACGGCCTGGCACTGCCAGCGCTACGCGGTATCGCCAGCATTGCCTTGAAGGCCGACGAACCTGGCCTGCAGCAACTCGCCACGCGCCTCGGCGTGCCGTTGCTGCTGTACGATGCCAGGCAACTTGCCTCCTACGAACTGCTGCTCAGCCATCGCTCGGCCATTGCCCACGCACACAGCGGTTGCTGGGGTGTAGCAGAGAGCGCGGCGCTGGCCATGGCCAGACAGCACCTCGGCGCTGCCAGGCTGCTGGTTACCCGCCAGGTGTACGGGCCGGCTACCCTCGCCCTGGCCTGCGGGCGATAATTGCGCCAACCATTCATTGCAAGGATTTTCCATGACGGTCTACTTCATCGGCGCCGGCCCCGGCGACCCGGAACTGATCACGGTCAAGGGCCAGCGCCTGATCCGCCAGTGCCCGGTGATCATCTATGCCGGCTCCCTGGTGCCCGCTGCCGTACTCGATGGCCACCAGGCCGAGACCGTGATCAACAGCGCCGAGCTGCACCTGGAGCAGATCATCAGCGCGATGCGCACGGCACACGCACACGGCCAGGACGTGGCCCGGGTGCACAGCGGCGACCCGAGCCTGTATGGCGCGATCGGCGAGCAGATCCGCTACCTGCGTGAGCTGGGCATCGACTACCAGATCATTCCGGGTGTCACCGCCACCGCCGCCAGCGCGGCGTTGCTGGGCTGCGAGCTGACCTTGCCGCAGGTCTCGCAAACGGTGATTCTGACCCGCTTCGGCGACAGCTCGCCGATGCCGCCCGGCGAGCAACTGGCCGATCTGGCGCGCCATGGCAGCACCTTGGCCATCCACCTGGGCGTGAAACACCTGCCGCGGATCGTCAGCGAGCTGTTACCCCACTATGGCCAACAGTGCCCGGTTGCCGTGGTCCATCGCGCCACCTGGCCGGACCAGGACTGGGTGCGTGGCACCCTGGAAGACATCGTCGAGCGCGTTGCACTCAAGGGTTTTCGCCGTACCGCGCTGATCCTCGTCGGCCATGTGCTGGGCGATACGCCGTTCGCCGAATCGGCCCTGTACCGGGCCGGGCACGCACACCTCTATCGCCCCGGCGACTGAGCATTGCCAGCCTTGGCACTGGCGTAGCAGACTCAACGCTCCCGCCTGCAAACAGGAGCCATGCCAATGCTGGAACTTCGACCCAACTGCGAGTGTTGCAACGCCGACCTGCCGGGGGATAGCCCGGACGCGTTGATCTGCTCGTTCGAATGCACGTTCTGCCGAACCTGTGCCGACACTCGCCTGCACGGGCGCTGCCCCAACTGCGCCGGCCAGTTGCTGGCACGCCCGACACGGGTCGGCCAAGCGCTGGCCAACAACCCTGCCTCGACCCTGCGCGTAGTCAAACCCCACCCCGCTTGCGCCTGACAGCCCTGCGCAAATAGGCATCGTCACGCCACGCTGGCGGTGCTTATCCCCGTTTTTTTGTAGGACTTTTCAACAATTCCTACTGGGTTAATCAACAGTCCTATACTCGGCATTACCAAACTTCGGGAATGGTCGTATCTTGCAGCGCTTCCGATAACCCCAGTTGCAGACGTATTCCTGAGTGTTCCAGGAAGCGGACCACATCCCTACAGGAGTTTTCTTGATGACAACCGTCCTGATCGTCGACGACCACCCTATCGTCCGGCTGTCCCTGCGCCTATTGCTCGAACGGGAGCGCTTTAACGTCGTCGGCGAAGTCGCCAATGGCAGCGAAGTCGCCCAGGTGGCGCGTGAACTGCGGCCGGACGTGGTGCTTCTGGACATCGGCCTGCCCGGCCTGGACGGCATGGAGGTGATCAAGCGGCTTCAGTGCCTGGAGCCGGTGCCCAAGATCATGGTGCTGACCGGCCAGGCCACCGACCTTTATGTTAGGCGCTGCCTGGATGCCGGCATCGGCGCCTTCGTCACCAAGGACGAAGACCACGAAGCCTTGCTGTTTGCACTGAAGGCCCTGGTCAAAGGCTATTCGACCTTCCCGCAGATGTCGGTCAACAGCAACTCGCTGGAGAGCGAGTCGATACGCCTGGGCAGCCTGTCCAACCGCGAAATGGAAGTGTTGCGGCGCCTTGCGCGCGGCGAAAACAACAAGAATATCGGCACCTGCATGAACCTCAGTGCCAAGACCATCAGCACCTATCGCGGCCGCATCATGGACAAGCTCAAGACCGAATCGCTGGTGGAAATGGTCGACCTGGCCAAGCGCAACAGCGTCAACTGAGCCCAGTTGCCATGAAGCGCCTGCTGGCGAGCGTTCTACTGGTCATCGGCCTGGCCGGCTCCACCGGCCTGTTTGCCGACAGCGAACCGAGGCAATTGTTGGCGCGCTCGATCAGCGCCGCAGCGCCCTTGCAACTGGGCGACCAGGACCGCCAATGGCTGCAGCAGCGCGGCCGCCTGGTGCTGGGCAGTTCGCGGCCTGATTACCCGCCGTTCGAAATCAACATCAGCCAGCATGATTACGAGGGCCTGAGCGCCGATTATGCAGGCATCATCGCCGAGCAACTGGGCGTCCCGATCGAAGTCCGGCGTTTCGACAACCGCCACCAAGCGATTGCCGCGCTGCGCGACGGCCGCATCGACCTGCTGGGTAGCTCCAACGCATTCGAGGCGGCGGATGCCCAGCTCGGCCTTAGCGAGCCTTACGCCGACGACCTGCCGGTGATCGTTACGCGCGAAGGCCGCACCTTGAAAGACACCCCAGACTTCAATGGCCTGCGCCTTGCGATGGTCGACCACTACCTGCCCGCCAATACCGTGCGCGCGCTCTACCCCAAGGCGCAATTGAGCCTGTACCGCTCAACCCTGGCAGGCCTTGCCGCAGTGGAACTGGGCGAGGCCGATGCCTACCTGGGCGATGCCATCAGCACGGATTTTCTCATCGGCAAGAGTTACCAGGGCACGGTAAAGATCGACCACTTCTGCAAGGTGCCGCCCGGCACCTTCGCGTTTGCCCTGGCCAATGACAACCAACGCCTGCGCAGCCTGATCGACAAGGCCTTGGGCAGAATCACCGAAAGCGAGCGCCTGACCATTCTGCGCCGCTGGACCAGCGGCAACACCAGCCTGCTGCTGGAGCGCCACCTGGCGGCCCTGACCGCTGAAGAAACCGACTGGATCGCCCGCAACCCCACCGTCAAGGTGCTGGTCAACACGTCGCTCGCACCGCTGACCTTCAACGACGCACAGCACCGCGCCAGCGGCATCACCCTGGAACTGCTCAAGCAGATATCCCTGCGCACCGGGCTGCACTTCAAGCCATTGGAAAGCCAGTCGGCGCAGGCGATGGTCGATCGCCTGGCACGCGGCGAGGCGCACATGATCGGCGCCCTGGGCTACGGTACGGAGCGCGCCAGGCAGTTGCGTTTTACCCGGCCCTACCTGGTCAGCCCACGGGTACTGGTCACCCGCAACGACGCCACATCACCTGCCCAGGCCAAGGCCCTCGACGGCCAGCGCATAGCCCTGGTGCGCGGCTCGCCGCAACGAGCTGAGCTCGAGCGCCGCTACCCGCGCGCCAAGGTGGTCGAAGTGGACAACCCCCTCGGGCTGATGGAAGCAGTGGCCAACGGCGCCGCCGACGTGGCCTTGAGCAATCACATCAACGCCACCTACTACATCAACCACGTGTTCAAGGACCAGCTGCGCATCGCCAGTGTGCTGGACGACAGCCCGGCCATCGCGGCATTTGCGGTGGCTTCGGACCAACCGCAACTGCAGGCCATTCTCGACAAGGCAGTGCTAAGCATTCCGCCGGAAGAGCTGGACCAACTGATCAACCGCTGGCGCACCAGCACACTGGTCAGTGACAGCCCATGGCGCGATTACCGCACGCTGGCGCTGCAAGTGCTGGTGCTGTCGGCGCTATTGCTGGCCGGGGTGGTGTTCTGGAACAGCTACCTGCGCAAACTGATCCACCAGCGCACCGACGCCCAGCATGCCCTGCAGGCCCAGCTGGCATTGAGCCGCGGCCTGCTCGAACAGCTGCGCCAGGCCAAGGACGACGCGGAACAGGCCAGCCAGACCAAAAGCACCTTCCTGGCCACCATGAGCCATGAAATCCGCACACCGATGAACGCGGTAATCGGGCTGCTCGAACTGGCCCTGGAAGACAGTCGCGGCGGCCGCTGCGATACCCAGACCTTGCAGACTGCCCACGATTCGGCCATTGGGTTGCTGGAGTTGATCGGCGACATCCTCGACATTTCGCGCATCGAGTCCGGGCACATGACCTTGCAACCGGTCCCCTGCAACCTGGTCGAACTGGTACGCAACACGCTGCGGGTATTCGAAGGCAATGCGCGGATCAAAGGCCTGCACCTGCACAGTGCGCTGCCACCTTCACCGGGTTGGGTCATGGCAGACCCGCTGCGGCTCAAGCAGGTGCTCTCCAACCTGATCAGCAACGCCATCAAGTTCACCGAGCGCGGTGAAGTGCATGCCAGCCTGACCCTGTCGGCCCAAGGCAGCAGCGGCGAGGTGCTGGTTGAGCTGTGCGTGCGTGACACCGGCATTGGTATCAGCCCTGAGGACCAGGCCCGCCTGTTCAATGCCTTCGCCCAGGCCGACGGCCCGCGGGCACGCCAGGGCGCCGGCCTGGGGCTGGTCATCAGCCGCACACTGGCCGAACTGATGGGCGGTACGCTAAGCCTGCACAGCGTCGAAGGCGTGGGCACCAAGGTGCAGGTCAGCCTGCAATTACCGGACAGCCAGGCGCCCGCGCCTGCCGAAGCGCTTGCCCCAGCCCTTGAAAGCAGCAGCGGCCCGCTGAACATTCTGGTGGTCGACGACTACCCTGCCAATTTGCTGTTGCTGGAGCGGCAACTGAACACGCTGGGGCATCGCGTGACCCTGGCTGAAAACGGCGAAGCGGCGCTGTCGCGCTGGCAGGCGGCTCGGTTCGACCTGGTGATCACCGACTGCAGCATGCCGATCATGGACGGCCATGAACTGACTCGGCGCATCCGCAGCCTGGAAAGCGAAGGCGCGCTGGCGCCCTGCCGGATTCTCGGCGTCACCGCCAATGCACAGGCTGAAGAGCGTGCACGCTGCCTGGCCAGTGGCATGGATGAATGCCTGTTCAAGCCCATTGGCCTGCAAACCCTCAAAACCCACCTGCCGCACGCCAGCGCGCATGCGCAGCCTGTGCCAGCCCAAGGCAGTGGTTTCAACCTGAACGAATTGCGCCACCTGACTCAGGACGATGAACAACTGACGCGCCACCTGCTGGAACAATTGTCGCAGAGCGCCAGCGAAGACCTGGCCGCGCTGCGTGCGCTCGGCCCCGACGCAAGTGGCGATGCTGTGCGTGCCTTGGCCCATCGCATCAAGGGCGGGGCAAAAATGCTCAAGGTACGCACACTGGTCAAGGACTGCGAAGCCATCGAGCATGCGCAAGCCCAAGGGCTGCCTACGGCTGAACTGAGGCAGCAATTGCAGACCAGCATGCAGACCTTGTTGCACGAACTGGCCGACGCCCTCAGTGCAATTGCAACGTCGAACTGATCTGGCTGATCGCATCGACCACGTGGCGTGAGCCCTGCTGGATTTCCATGATCACCGTACCGGCTTCGTTGGCCAGGGCGACGCCATGGCCGGTGCGGGTCAGGCTCGACTGCATGCTGGCCACCGCCAACAGCGACAGGTCGTGGTTCTGGCGCACCACATCGACGATCTCCAAAGTTGCCTTGCTGGTACGCGCCGCCAAGTTGCGCACTTCATCAGCGACCACGGCAAACCCGCGCCCATGCTCGCCGGCACGTGCCGCTTCGATGGCGGCGTTCAGTGCCAGCAAATTGGTCTGGTCGGCAATACCGCGAATGGTCAGGACAATCTGCCCGATCACATCCGACTGTTTGCTCACCGCGTCGATGCTGCGCGCCGCGTCATTGAGCTCCTGGGAAATCTGCTCGATCACCTGCACCGCCTGTTGCACCACCTCGGTACCCTTGCGCGCGCAGGCATCGGTCTGCATGGAGCTGGCATGGGCGGCATCGGCGGCGCTTTGCTGGGTGCAGACCTGGCTGGTGATATCGCTGGCGAACTTGACCACCTTGTACAGCCGGCCCTTGCTGTCGAAGATCGGGTTGTAGGAGGCTTCAAGAAAGACCGTCTGGCCTTGCTTGTTGACCCGCTCGAAGCGGTGCGAGTGGTATTCCCCGCGGTTGAGCGACGCCCAGAACTCCCGGTACGCCGACGACTCCCGCTCCTGTGGCAGGCAGAACAGCCCGTGGTGGCGCCCCACCACCTCTTCCAGGCGATAGCCCATAGTGGTGAGAAAATTCGGGTTGGCCTTGATGACCCGGCCGTCCGGGGTGAACTCGATCACCGCCATGGAGCGGCCAATGGCCTTGAGCAGGCTTTCACTCTCGTGCTCCTGCATGACCCGCTGGCTGATGTCCGACGCCACCTTGATCACGCTGGTGACTTGCCGCTGCTCATCCAGCACCGGCATATAGCTGGCTTCAAGCCAGACCTCACGCCCTGCCTTGTCGACCCGCTCGAAGGTGCCGCTGATAGCCTTTCCCTGCCCCAGTTCGCGCCAGAGCTGCTGGTATTCGGCTGTCTTTACGTAGGCCGAGTCGCAGAACAGCCGATGATGCTTGCTGCGTAATTCTTCGACGCTGTAGCCCATGGCCTGGCAGAAGCGCTCGTTGGCGTCGAGAATGGTCCCATCGGGCGCGAACTCGATCATCGCCATCGAACGGCTGATTGCCGCGAGCTTTGCTTGCGCACTGGCCAGTGCCTGGTGACTACGCTGGATCTCGACGAGGTCGGACTTGCGATGGAAATCGAACATGACGCCGGGCTCCTTTATGCGCGGGGTTTCCTGAGCATAGATGGGCAACAGCGCCGTGCAAGCACATTGATATCACTTTGTAATTAGTCCCCGAGGCCTTCATACACAAGGCGCTGAGCCTCAAGAACTCTAAGCCTCAAGAACTCTCGCGCACCATCAGTTCGAACCCAAGGTCCTGCTGCTCGTTGGCCACCCGCTTGCCGTCAAGCAACGTCAGCAGCGCCAGCGCGGCCCCCCGGCCTACGGCTGCCCTAGGTGTGCGAATCGAGGTCAACCGCGGGACCATGTGCGCCGAGGCGGGCAAATCATTGAACCCCACCATCGCGACCTGCCGCGGTACCTCAACCCCTTGGCGCAGCGCCTGTAGCACAGCGCCCTGGGCCAGGTCGTCGTTACAGAAGAAGATGCCGTCGACATCCGGCGCCTGCTGCAACAGCTGGCTGAACAACGCACTACCCAACGCGATGGAAGAAGGCTCGGGCGCCAGGATTTCCAGCTCCGTCGCTTGCAGCCCCGCTTCGGTCAGGGCCTGGCGGAACCCCTCGGCGCGCTGCATCACCCGCGGGTCGAGCTGCGCGGCAATGAACGCCAAGCGCCGCCGCCCGCGTTCGATCAGGTGCCTGGCAGCCGCACGCCCGGCCTGTTGCTGCGAGAAGCCCACCGACAATGCACCCGCCTCGCCACCCAACTCCATCATGTGCACGCAGGGCACGCCACTGGCCGCCAGCATCTGCCGCGATGCGTCACTGCGCTCGAAACCGGTCAGCAGCATGCCGCAAGGCTGGTAGGCCAGGTAGTTGCGGATCAGGTTCTCTTCTTCGGCAATATCGTAGTGATAGTTGCCGATCAAAACCTCAAGCCCGCGCGGGCGCATCACCTCGTGAATGGCTTCGAGGGTGTCGATGAACAACTGGTTGGACAATGACGGGATCAGCACCACCACCGACTGGCTGCGGGCCGAGGCCAGTGCGCGGGCGGCCGGGTTGGCGACATAGCCCAGGCTCGCCGCAGCAGCGGCAACCTTTTCGGCCAGCGCCGGGGCAACCGTGCTGACCCCGCGCAAGGCGCGGGATGCGGTGATCGGGGAAACCCCGGAAAGCCTGGCGACTTCTGCCAGGGTGGGACGACCGGTGGTGCGGGAGCCTGTTCGGGACATGAATGTTGTAATTTTACTACTTGCCAAGGGAGGGGAACGGCCACTAAGGTAGCGCTGTCTCAGGACGCAGGCAATGTAATCTTTGGTAGCCGTTCCGCGTGCTCGCTGCCAAGCGTCCATACTGCGTAAGGACAAGACCAATAACACCGGGGAGGTGGCTGTTCGTCAGCGACGAGACAGCGCTACCTCACCCCGCAGGAGGTACTGATGAATTCTCCCCTGTCCGCCATTGTGGTGATGGGCGTGGCTGGCTGCGGCAAAAGCTGCATCGGTGCCGCCATTGCCGCCAGAAGCGGCGGCCGCCTGATCGAAGGCGACGCTTTTCACCCTGCCGAAAACATCCGCAAGATGAGCGCTGGCATCCCGCTGGACGACAACGACCGTGCCGGCTGGCTGGTGCACCTGGGCCAGGAGCTGCAGGCCACGGTCAACGCGGGCGAGCGCCCGATCCTCACCTGTTCTGCCCTCAAGCGCCGCTACCGCGATACCTTGCGCGCCTCCATGCCGGGCCTGGTGTTCGTGTTCCTCGAACTCACCCCTGCCGAGGCAGAAAAGCGCGTACTGGCCCGCCCAGGGCATTTCATGCCGGCAAGCCTCATCGACAGCCAGTTCGCAGCTCTCGAAGCCCCGCATGGCGAGCCGCTGACCCTGCCACTGGATGCCACCCAGCCCATCAATGTGCTTGCCGAGACGGTAGACAGCTGGCTAAAGCCCTGCGGTGAGCGGGACCTGGCGCAAACTGCCTGATCCAGGCGGTTTTTCCGGCTCACCAAAGACAGCGCTGTCTCGACCAATGAAAGCGCCTGAAGTTCAATAAAGCAACGCCCAAAACAACGATAAGACCGAGGCATAAAAACCATGTTCGGACTGGCTACTGATACCTTCCTGCTGCTCGACGCCCTGGTAACCATCATCGGGCTGATCCTGCTGATCACCCATTTCAAAGTTCACCCCTTCGTCGCCCTCACCCTCGCGGCCGGCTTCCTCGGCCTTACCTCCGGCATGCCGGTGGCCAAGGTGATGAAATCGTTCCAGGACGGTTTTGGTGGTGTGCTGGGCTTCGTCGGCATCGTGCTTGCCCTGGGCACCATGCTTGGCAAGCTGATGGCCGATTCCGGCGGCGCCGACCAGATCGCGCAGACGCTGATCCGCGCCTTCGGCAAGAAGAACGTGCACTGGGCCATGATGTTCGCCGCCTTCCTGGTCGGCATCCCGCTGTTCTTCGAAATCGGCTTCGTGCTGCTGATCCCGCTGGTATTCATCGTCGCCCGGCGCTCCGGGGTCTCGTTGGTGAAAATCGGCATCCCACTGCTGGCCGGCCTGTCTGTGGTTCACGGCCTGGTGCCGCCGCACCCGGGGCCGCTGTTGGCGATCGGCATCTTCAATGCCGACATCGGCAAGACCATCTTCTATGGCCTGATCGTGGCGCTGCCTACCGCGATCATCGCTGGCCCGCTGTTCGGCAACTTCATCTCGCGTTACATCCCGGGTAACCCGTCCCAGGAGCTGATGGACCAGATCGCCAAGGAGTCCGATCAGGGCAACCTGCCGAGCTTCGCCGTCACCCTGCTCACGGTGCTGCTGCCGGTGGCGCTGATGCTGCTCAAGACCTTCGCCGACGTGGTGCTGCCCGCCGAGCATATCGTGCGGCAGTGGATGGACTTGATCGGCCACCCCATCACCGCCCTGCTCGCCGCCTTGCTGCTGGCCTTCTATACCTTCGGCGCGGCGCGTGGTTTCAACCGCCAGCAGATCATGAAGATGCTCGACCAGAGCCTGGCACCGACCGCTGCCATCGTGCTGATCGTAGGGGCCGGCGGCGGCTTCAAGCAGATGCTGGTGGACACCGGGGTCGGCAACGTGATCGGGCAGATGGCGGTGCAGGCGGAAATCTCGCCGATCATGCTGGCCTGGCTGGTGGCGGCGGTGATCCGCATCGCCACCGGCTCGGCGACGGTCGCCACCATCACCGGCGCAGGGATCGTCGCACCGGTGATCGACATGGTACCGGGGGTCAACCGTGAGCTGCTGGTGCTGGCCACTGGCGCGGGTTCGCTGATCCTGTCGCACGTCAACGATGCCGGGTTCTGGCTGGTGAAACAGTACTTCAACATGACCGTGGCCGAGACCTTCAAGACCTGGAGCATGATGGAGACCATCCTTTCGGTGGTGGGCATCATCTTCATCATGTTGTTGTCGATGGTGGTGTGACCGTTGATCGGGATGGGGGCACCCAGCGTCTGCTCGGCGGCCCAATCGAGGTAGAAGCCCTCATCCCGATGCAAAGGAGATTGCACCATGATCCGCCCCTTCCTGCTCGCAGCCGTGTTTGTTTCACCGCTGGCCCTGGCGGTCGGCACCGGGCCGACCTACCCCGACGACCCGCACAACCCAGCGCCCCAGCCGGGTGTCGACAGCACCCTCAACCCGATTGAAAAACCGATGCCACGGGATACCGACCCGCGCTTGCAGGGCAATGACCCCGACAGCCCGCCTGCCACGCAGAATGATGAACATGATTTGCCCGGCATGGAGGGTAGCGGTTCGCAAGATAGCAACAAGGCAGGCGCCAGCAAGCCCTGACGTCGCTGCGCGAGCGCCAGGCGCTACTACTGCGGGGTTACCACTGCCGCTTGTCTGGCCTGGTCAACCCCAGCTTCTCGATCCGGTAACGCAGCATATCCCGCGACAAGCCCAGCATTCGCGCCGACTTGGTCACGTTCCAGTCAGTCCGGTCCAAGGTCTTGCGCACCAGGTCCCGCTCCATGTCCGGCAGGCTGGTGCCGGGTTCAGGCTCATGCCGTGGCATCTCGAACACCATAGGCGCCTGTTGCTGAATCAACGGTTCGTCGATCAAGCTCATGCAAAGGTTCAGCTGATGGGTCTGGATCACCTCGTTGGGCGCCAGCAGCACTGTCTGCTCCAGCATGTTGCGCAGCTCCCGCACGTTGCCTGGCCAGCTGTAGCCCAGCATCAAGGCCTCGGCCTCGGCGGAAAAACGCAGGTTAGGCTTGCCATAACGGCGGCCATGGTGCGCCAGGAAATGCCGAGCCAATAGCAGAATGTCCTGCCCACGCGCATACAACCGCGGCACCTTGAGCGCGATGATGCGCAGCCGGAAGAACAGGTCGCGGCGGAACTTGCCCTGCTGCACCATCTGTTCGAGGTTGCAGTTGGTGGCACTGATTACCCGCAAGTCGACCTTGCGCTCCTTCACCGCACCAATGCGGCGGATGCTGCGGTCCTCGAGCAGCTTCAGCAGCTTGGCTTGCAGCACCAGGTCCATCTCGCCGATTTCATCGAGGAACAGCGTGCCCCCATCAGCGGCCTCGACCAGGCCCACCCTGCGCTCCTTGGCATCGGTGAAAGCACCTTTCTCATGGCCGAACAACTCCGCCTCCAGCAAATTGGCCGGGATCGACGCGCAGTTGAACTCGATGAACGGCCCCTTGCTGCGCAACCCATCGAAATGCAGGGCCCGGGCCACCAGCTCTTTGCCCGTGCCGGTCTCGCCTTCGACCAGTACCGGGGGCAGGTCGTCGCTGGCCATGCGCCGCTCGGCATCCAGCACCTGTTGCAACGTGTGCTTGAGGCTGAGCATCACCGGCGAGTCGCCGATCAGTGCCTGCAACCCGGACTTCTGCGCCTCGCGCTCCTGGTAGAACGACAGGGTGCGCTCCATCCGCTCGGCCGCCAGGGCCTTGTCCAGGGTCAGCTTGAGCTCGGCCAGTACCACCGGCTTGGTCAGGTAATGGAACGCGCCCTCCTTCATTGCCTGCACGGCATCTTCGACGTTACCGTAGCCGGTCATCATGATGACTTTGAGCGCCGGCACCTGTGCCACCAGGGCGCGCAACAGGTCGTGCCCGCTCATGCCGGGCAACGAGTTGTCGGTCAGCACGGCGTCGGGCTGGGCCTGCTTGACCTGCTCCAGTGCAAGCTCGGCACTGTGGCAGACCGTCACCTCATAGCCCTTGAGGCTCAGGTAGGTGCGAATGTTGTCAGCAAGGATTTCATCATCCTCGACTACCAGGATGCTCTGTTCCATGGTCCACTCCCGCTGCGATATTGAAAGTAAGGCTGACGCGGGTTCCTTCCTCTTCGCGGCTGCTCAGGCTGACCGAGCCGCCAAAACGCTCCATGATGCGTTGAGCAAGGGCCAGGCCTACGCCGAGGCCGCCCTGTTTGGTGGTAAAGAATGGTTTGAACACCATCCGTTCCTGCTGTTGGCTCATGCCTTTGCCGGTGTCACTGAGCAGCATGACCGCACGCTGGCCGTCCGCCACGCTGACCTGGGCGCGCAACACACCGCCTGCGGGCATGGCCTCGATGGCATTGGAAAACAGGCTGTTGAGAATCTGCGTGAGCTGCAGCGGCTGGCTGGCCACGTACTGCAGCTCGGGGCCTTCGTAGCAGAACTGCACCCCGTTGCGCGCGATCTGTTGGGCGAAGGCCAGGTGCGTGTCCTCGATGGCCGCGACCAGGTCCACCGCCTCGGGCTCGTCACTGGCCGGGCGCAGCGATACCAGCAGGTCGCGCACCCAGCGTGACATGCGGTCGACCTGGCCGATGATATCGTTGATGTTCTTCTGCGCGGTGGGGTTGGCGATTTCCTGGGCCAGCTCGGCGCTGGAGCGGATGTTGGCCAACGGGTTGCGCAGGCTGTGGGCCACCGCCGAGGACATTTCGCCCAGCGCCCCGTAGGTTTCGCTGGCCACCAGCCGGTCTTGCTGCTGGTCGAGCATGAGCGCCGCCCGCCGCACGATCCAGAACAGGCCGAAATAGATCAGCGCCCCGCCTAGCAGGGTCGAGGCCCAGATCAGCACATAGCCCCGCTGGATACGCCGGATCAGGTCCTGCGGCTCTTTGTAGATCTCGACCATCGACAGCACCTGCTCACCCTGGCTGTCGAACAGCGGGATGTAGTTCTCGATGAACAGGTACTCGGGTTCACGCAGGAATTTCTGTTCTTCACGGTCTTCCTCAGCCTTGTGGTAGCTGGCAGAAACCGCCTTGCGCGAGCGGAAGGCGTGCTCCAGATCGCCATCCTCCTCGATGCGTTTGCCAATCAACTGAGGGTTGGTGGACCAGACGATGGTCCGGTCACGGGCATAGACGTTGGCCAGCAGGGTGTCGGGCAGGTGTTCGACGTGGTCGAGGAATTCGACGCGGGTCGACTCGGCCAGCGCCGGGGTGACTTGCAGGTGCTGCAGGTCCAGGCGGGGGTCGAGCAGTTCACCCATGGTGGTACCCGGCGGCAACTGCGAATGGCGGACTTCGGCCTGGGCCATGGCCTGGATGAACTGTGCAGTGAGCATGGCGTCGCGCTCGACACTGTCACGTACCACGAAGCGCGTCGACACGTAACCCAGGCCACCGGCCACCGAGGCGATGATCAACAGGCTGATCAGGGAAAACCAACGCAGCAGGTTGAACTCGCGCAGCGGTGCCGCGAGACCACTGGAGGCCGCAGAGGCTTTGTCGGGCATTTCGTTGTCCAGCATCTGCATTGAGTGGTTCCCGCGCAGGGAGTCCGTTCTGAAGCGCAGCCTTGCTACGGTTGGTAGCAATTTAATAGCACTCCACCTGGGCCGCCGAAGCTGCCATCTGTTGCTATCGATCTCTGCAAAAACTCAGCCAGCAAATCTAGAAATCCATAAATCCATATTTTTCAATTAGTTGGTTTAGCTTTTTAATCCCTTTTCAAGATCTAACCCCCACAATTGGGTGAAAATTACCCAAAAAACAATAAATACATATAAATCATATAGTTACTAAATATATTTAAAGCCAATTACGCAGAGCTGACCAACCTGAAGTTCAACGAAACCCGAGTGCCGTGCCCTTCACTGCTGCTCAACCTCACCGCCCCACCAAAGCGCTCCATGATGCGCTTGACCAGCACCAAGCCAACACCCAGCCCGCCCTGCTTGGTGGTGAAGAACGGCCTGAATGCCATGCGAACCTGCTGCTCGGTCATGCCCTTGCCGGTATCGGACAGGCGCAGGGTGAGGCTGCGCCTGTCCTGGCGCACCACTTCGACACGCAAGGTGCCGCCCTGCTCCATCGACTCCAGCGCGTTGGCGATCAGGCTACTGAAGATCTGCCTGAGCAATGCCGGGTGCCCCAGTACCTGAACCGCCGGTAACGGCTGCAGGTCAAGCCTCACTGCACAGCGCGTCAGCGGTACGGCAAAGGTCTGCAGGCTTTCCTGCAGTGCCTGCGCCAGGTCCACCGCCACCGCTTCGTCATTGAGCGGGCGCAGTGACTGCAACAGTTGGCGAATCCACTGCGACATGCGATCGACCTGGTTGATGATGTCGTTGATATTCCGCTGTGCCGGGCCGTCATCAAACGCTTGTGCAAGCTCGGCACTGGAGCGGATGCTCGCCAGCGGGTTGCGCAAACTGTGCGCCACCGCCGAAGACACCTCGCCAAGGGCTACGTAGGTTTCGTTGTTGATCAGCCGCTTCTGCTGCACTGCCAGCAGCTTGGCGGCGCGGCGCATGATGCCGTACAGGCCGATATAGACCAGTGCGGCGCCAACGGTGATCGCCGCCCAGATAAGGATCAGGCCGTGCTCGATGCGCACGATCAGGTCATGAGGCTCCTTGTAGATTTCCACCATGGCCGTGACATGCTCGCCATCGGCGTCGAACAGCGGGATGTAGTTCTCGATGAACAGCTGCACGGGCGGAGTCACGAACTTCTGCTCTTCGCGTGCCTGTTCAAAATCATGGTAGCTGGCGGAGACTCGCATCTTGTATTCGAAGGCGCGATCAAGGTCGTCATCGCCCTCGATCAGCTTGCCGATCAATGCGGGGTTGCTGGACCAGATCACGGTGCGGTCCGGCGCATAGATATTGGCCAACAGCATGTCAGGCAGGTGCGCGATATGGTCAAGGAATTCACCACGCGCCTTGCGCCGGGCTTCGGGATCGACATCCGGCAGCGCCGTGCGATCGGTGCGCGGGTCAAGCAGCTCGCCCATGGTGCGCACATTGGGGATTGACACGTGGCGCACTTCGGCGTCGGCAATCGAGGTAATGAACTGGGCAGAAAGCAGCGCATCGCGCTCGACGCTTTCGTCGATGATAAAGCGGCTGGAAATCAGCCCCAGGCCGACAGCCACCGAAAAGATGATGGCCAGGCTGACCCAGGCGTACCAGCGCAACAGGTTGAACGGCTTGCGTGGGGTTGTCGCCTCGCTGCCGGCAGGCACTTCGAGGGCGTCGGAACGGGGGGCGATGTCCATGGCGGACTCCACGGCTGGGCACCTTTGAAGGTTATAGCCCAGAGTTGGGGGAACCATGGTTGTAAATTGATGGCATCCGCCGAAGGGTGGCCGCGCCTACAACGGCGAATCGTCCGCCAACCCTTGCAGCTTGCGGTACTCGCGCAGCACGTTGGGCACGTAGCGGCGGGTTTCGGCGAACGGCGGCACCGCACCCCGTCGCAGCACTGCATCGGGGCCTGCGTTGTAGGCGGCCACGGCCAAGGTGATGTCGTTGTCGAACAGGGTCAGCATGCGTTTGAGGTAGCGTGCGCCGCCCCGCACGTTGTCTTCAGGGTCGAGGGCGTTTTCCACGCCCATTTCACGGGCGGTATCGGGCATCAGTTGCATCAGCCCCACCGCCCCCGCTGGCGAGCGGGCCTTGGGGTTATAGCCGGACTCGGCCTTGATCAGCGCATGCAGCAACGCCTGCGGTACGTTGTGGGCGAGCGCCGCAGCCGCCACCAGCTCGGCATAGGGGCGCCCGGTGATCAACTGCGCACCGGCCGGGCCCGCCTGGGCCAGCGGTTCGCTGATCACCCGCTGGTAATGACGCCCGGGTCGATGGACGTTGGTCAGTACGTAGCCGCCCTTGGCATCGATGGAGATGTACACATCGGCCTGGGCGGCACCCGCCGCCAGCCAGATCAAACCCAGGATGAGTCCACGCATGTCGGCTGCCTCTTCGTCGTGGCCCCCGATGTGGGGGAAATGCCCCGGAAAACCCGAGGTCGATGTCGACGACGCAAGCACTGTGCCGCTTCCTGTACCGCATGGCGCAAGGCCCCGAGGCAGACGTGCACGGCTGTTGCATGGTGCCTGACACAGCCTGTTTCCATGCAGCGGAGGCCTTCACCATGCAGCGCAGATCCAACCCCCAACGTGGTTTCACCCTGCTCGAACTCCTCGTGGTGCTGGTGGTGCTCGGCCTGCTGGCCGGCATCGTCGCGCCCAAGTACTTCAGCCAGCTAGGCCGCTCGGAGGTCAAGGTGGCACGGGCACAGATCGAGGGCTTGAGCAAGGCTCTTGACCTCTATCGCCTGGAAGTCGGCCATTACCCCAACAGTGAACAGGGCCTGCAGGCGCTGGTTATCGCCCCCAGTGGCGAAGCCCGCTGGACGGGCCCCTACCTGCAGAAGGCGGTACCGCAGGACCCGTGGGGGCACGCCTACATCTACCGGCAACCCGGTGAGAACGGCGGTGAGTACGACCTGCTGTCGATGGGCAAGGACGGCCAGCCCGGTGGTGACGGGGAAAACGCCGAAATCACCAGCTGGCAATGAGGAGATCGGCCATGCGCTACAGCCTCAAGGCCCTGGGCAGACAGGGCGTGGTGCAGTTGCAGATCGACGCCGAAGATGCCGACCAGGCGCGTCGCCAGGTCGAGGCGCAAGGTTTGCGGGTGGTCAGCGTGAAGGGCCAAGGCGGCGCATTGCGTGGCATGGCCTGGCGCCGCGAAGCACACTTTGACCTGGTGCTGTTCAGCCAGGAGCTGTCGACCCTGCTGAATGCCGGGCTGCCGTTGATCGACGCCTTGGAAAGCCTGGCGGAAAAAGCCCCGACCCCGGCCACGCGCAAAACGCTGGGTGACCTGGTGCGCCAGCTGTACGAAGGCCATTCGCTGTCCCAGGCGCTGGCCCGACAGCCGCGCATATTCCCGGCGCTGTACGTGGCCTTGGTGCAGTCCAGCGAACGCACCGGCGCCCTGGGCGACGCCCTGGGCCGCTATATCGCCTACCGCCAACGCCTGGATCTGGTCCGGCAGAAGCTGGTGGGGGCGTCGGTCTACCCGCTGCTGCTGTTGCTGGTGGGCGGTGGCGTGGTGCTGTTTCTGCTCGGCTACGTGGTGCCGCGCTTCAGCCAGGTGTTCGAGGGCATGGGCACCGAGCTGCCCTGGCTGTCACGCATGCTGATGCAGATCGGCTTGTTCCTGCATGCCCAGCAACTGCCGTTGGCACTGGGCAGCGTGGCGGGGATAACCGCCCTGGTGCTGCTGCGCCGTCACCCGCGGGTGCGACGCTGGGCATCCCGCCAGCTAAGACGCATGCCCGCACTGCACCAGCGGTTGATGATGTACGAGCTGGCGCGCTTCTACCGCTCGCTGGGCATCCTTTTGCAAGGTGGCATTTCCATCCTCACGGCAATGGGCATGGCCCGCGGGCTGCTGGGCAGTGCCGCAGCCCAAGGCCTTGAACAAGCCAGCCAACGCGTGGCCGAAGGGTTGCCGTTGTCCGATGCGCTGGAGGCCGGGCAATTGGTGACGCCGGTGTCTTTGCGGCTGCTGCGGGCGGGTGAACAGTCGGGCAACCTCGGCGAGATGCTGGAGCGTTGCGCCGACTTTCACGACCAGGAGATCGGCCGTTGGGTGGAATGGTTCGTCAAGCTGTTCGAGCCGCTGCTGATGACCTTCATCGGCTTGCTGATCGGCTTCATCGTGATCTTGATGTACATGCCGATCTTCGAACTGGCCTCAAGCATCCACTGAAACGGCAAGACCCAGGCTTTCGCGCAACGTCGTCCCCTCATAAGCCGTGCGGTAGACGCCACGCGCCTGCAGCAACGGCACTACTTCTTCAGTAAAGCGGCGGAACTGGCCGGGGTGGCCAATGTAGATATTGAAGCCATCCAGCGCCCGCGCCTCGAACCACTCGGTCATTTTGGCCGCCACCGTTTCGGCCGACCCGACGAACGCCCCCGGGCGCAGCTGGCGGCCGAACTCCACCGCCTGGCGCAAGCTGAAGCCCTGCTCGCGCGCCTGGTCGGCAATGCGTTTGGCATTGGTGAAGAAACTGCTGCGCGCATGCTCCAGGCTCTGTTGCGGGAACGGCGCGTCGAGGTCGTACTGGGTAAAGTCGTGCCAGCCGAAATTACGCCCGAATTCTTTCAAGGCCAGCTCAAAGCTGTGGTCCTGCTGGTGGTAGTGGCGCTCGATTTCACGGGCGTGCGCATCGGTGTCGCCGACATAAATCTCTGCGCCAGGCAGTACCAGCAGTTGCTCCGGGTCACGTCCCAGGCGCGCGGCACGGCCTTTGACATCGCGATAGAAGGCCTGGCCCTGCTCGATGCTGGCCGCATGGGTGAAGATCACATCCGCCGTGGCGGCGCCGAGGTCGCGGCCTTGCGGGGAGTCGCCCGCCTGGAAGATCACCGGTTGGCCCTGGGGCGAACGCTGGATGTTCAACGGCCCCACCACCGAGAAATGTTCGCCCTTGTGGTTGAGCGCATGCATCTTGGACGGGTCGAGGAACTGGCCCGTGGCGCGATCCCGCGGGAAGGCGCCCTGTTCGTAGGAGCGCCACAAGCCCTGCACCACCTGGACGTGTTCTTCGGCACGGGCGTAACGGGTGTCGTAGTCGTAGTGCTCGTCACGGCCATAGTTGCCCGCCGTGCCGGCATCGCCACTGGTTACCACGTTCCAGCCGGCGCGGCCTTTGCTGATGAGGTCCAGCGAGGCCAGGCGGCGGGCGACGTTGTAGGGTTCGTTGTAGGACGTGGTCAGGGTGCCGACCAGGCCGATATGCCGAGTGCTGACCGCCAGGGCCGAAAGCAGGGTCAGCGGCTCCAGCCGGTTGAGGTAGTGTGAGGGGGAGCCGGGGGTGATGTACTGGCTGTCGACGATGAACACCAGGTCGAACAGTGCGGCTTCGGCCTGGCGGGCGATGTCGATATACCAGTCGATGTTGACGCTGGCATCGGCAGGCAATTCGGGGTCGAGCCAGAGGTTATGGCGGCCAGGGCCGCCGCAGCCCATGGTCAGGGCGCCGAGTTTGATTTTGCGGGTGGTCATGGGGATTCCTCGGAAATGCTGTGGGCTGTGCCGGCCTCTGTGGGCCACGAAGTGCCGGTGCCGCCAAACTCAGTGGTCGCTGGCCAGCGCCGCGGCGAACGAGGTGTCGAACAGGCTCGCCGCCGGGTAGGCCTTGATCAGCCCAAGCCCGGCAAAGAAGTCCACGGTCTTCTGCGCATCGACAATGACCTGGGGGTTGAGCGGCGCCACGTCGGTGCGCGCACGGGCGAACCAGGCCCGGGCAATGTCCCGGTCGGCGCGGGTACACTTGGCCCAGGCGTCGGCGTAGGCCTCGGTGTTGGCGGCGTCGCTCAAGGTCCAGTCACGGGCCTTCTTCAGCCGCGTGAGAAAATCACTGATCTGCGCACGCTTGGCCTCGACGGCCTTGGCATTGGCCACCACGAAACTCTGGGCCGGGATCACCCCCTCGGCCGTGGCCAGCACTCTCGCGCCCTGGCGCTCCTGCTGGGTGACATAGGGCTCCCACGTTGCGATCACGTCCACCGAGCCGCCGTCCAGGGCATGCGACGCGTCCAGTGCGCTGAGGTAACGCAGCTCCAGGGCATCGCGGGGTACCGCGGCCTTGTCCAGGGCGCTGAACAGCAGTTGCTGGCTCCAGGAACCCTTCCAGATGGCTGCGCGTTTGCCGCGCAGGTCTTCAAGGCTGTGAATGTTCGAATCCTTGCGCGCCAGAATGGCCACCCCGTCGAGGTTCTGCCGGCTGACGGCAATGACCTTGATGGGCGCACCCAGGGCGCCGAGGAACAACGGCGGCGCATCGCCCAGCAGGCCAATGTCGAGGCTGCCGACATTCAGGGCTTCGGCCACGGGGGAGCCGGCGGTGAACTGCTTCCACTCCAGGGTATAGGGCAAGTCGTCGAGCACGCCGGCCGCTTCCATCACGGCACGGGCATTGAAGCTTTGATCGCCGACCACCAGGGTTTGCGCAGCAGCGGCCAGGCTCAGCGAGGCGGCCAGCACACCGGCGGCCAGTTGTTTGAGGTATCGCACGTTCGTCTCCAGGGCCATTAAAGGCGCAGCTAGCAGGCGATCCGCCCGTGCGGTCTCGTCGTAATGAAAGGGTATGCTCTTTGAGTCTAACAAGCGGACTTTTTATAATTTAACGTTGTATAAAGCCTCTGTGAAATTCGTTCTAGGCATAACCTAATGCCTTGGACAGGGCCTATTTCAAAACAGAACACGCCTCGTGTAAATGCATTTTTTGCATATTAGCTTATGAATAATTTTACTTTGCTGAATATTCTGAGACTTTGCTAGGGTTAACCGAAACCGTCAGCCGAGCCTGTACCATGAGCCAACCCTTTCGCCTCGAGCGCCTCCGTCACTTCATCGGCGCGCTTTCGGACCTGCTTGACCGGGCACCCGACGAAGCCACCCTCCTCGACCAAGGCCAAGGCCTGCTGCACAGCCTGGTCGCCCATGACGACTGGTTGCCCGACGCGCTCGCCCAGCCAGACCCAAACCGTTATCAGCAATACCTGCTGCATTGTGATTCACGCCAACGCTTCTCCATCGTCAGCTTTGTCTGGGGGCCGGGGCAGCAGACGCCCATCCACGATCACCGGGTCTGGGGGCTGATCGGCATGTTGCGCGGCGCTGAATATTCGCAAGGTTTCGCCCGCACCGAGTACGGTGCGTTGCTGCCGGCAGGTGCGCCGGTGCGTATCGACCCAGGCCATGTGGAAGCGGTTTCACCGCGCATCGGCGACATTCATCAGGTCAGCAATGCCTTCGACGACCGCGTGTCGATCAGCATCCATGTCTACGGCGCCAACATCGGCGCGGTAAACCGAGCGGTCTATCTGGCCGACGGCACCGAAAAACCGTTTATCTCCGGCTATTCCAATACCCTTCTGCCCAACATCTGGGACCTGTCCAAAGAGAACCCTGCCTCATGAGTACTGTCGCCACCCGCTCCTTCCATGACATTCGCCGGGCCTTGCTGGCCCATGAAGAACTGGCGCTGATCGATGTCCGCGAGGAAGACCCGTTCGCCCAGGAACACCCGCTGTTTGCGGCCAACATCCCGTTGTCCAAGCTGGAGCTGGAGGTGTATGCCCGCGTACCGCGGCGCGACACTGCCATCACCCTGTATGACGATGGTGAAGGGCTGGCGGTGCTGGCTGCCCAACGGCTGCTGGCGTTGGGCTACAGCGATGTGGCGCTGCTCGAGGGAGGCCTCGCCGGTTGGCGCACCGCCGGCGGTGAGTTGTTCCGTGACGTCAACGTGCCGAGCAAGGCCTTCGGCGAGCTGGTCGAAAGCGAGCGGCACACGCCTTCGCTGGCGGCCGAGCAGGTCCAGGCACTGCTCGATGCCAAAGCCGATGTGGTGGTGCTCGACGCCCGCCGCTTCGACGAGTACCAGACCATGAGTATCCCCGGCGGCATCAGCGTGCCGGGGGCCGAACTGGTATTGCGCGTGGCCGAGCTGGCGCCGAGCCCGGCAACCCAGGTGATCGTCAATTGCGCGGGGCGCACCCGCAGCATCATCGGCACCCAATCGCTGGTCAATGCAGGCATTCCCAACCCGGTGGCGGCGCTGCGCAATGGCACCATCGGCTGGACCCTGGCCGGCCAGCAACTGGCCCACGGCCAAGCGCGCAGCTTTACCCACGTCAGCGACACCACCCGCGCCAGCGCCGCCGAACGTGCCCGCGCCGTGGCCGACCGTGCCGCAGTTGCGCGGCTGGATCGCGATGGCCTGGCGGCATGGCAGGCAGAGCGCCACCGCACCACCTACCTGTTCGATGTGCGCACCCCCGAAGAGTTTGCCCAAGGCCACCTCCCGGGCAGCCGCTCAGTCCCCGGCGGGCAGCTGGTGCAAGAGACCGACCATGTCGCCAGCGTACGCGGCGCCCGCATCGTGCTGGTGGATGACGACGGTGTGCGGGCCAACATGAGTGCTTCGTGGCTGGCCCAGATGGGGTGGCAGGTGGCCGTGCTGGAGGGCCTGTCGACAGCCGATTTCAGCGAGCTCGGCGACTGGCAGGCGCCGTTGCCGGAGCAGCCCCAGGTGAACGCGATCGACGTCGAGCAGTTGCAGGCCTGGCTACAAACGCCAGGCACCGTGCTGCTTGATTTCACCACTAGCGCCAACTACGTCAAACGGCACATTCCAGATGCCCATTGGGCGATCCGGGCGCAGTTGCCGCAAGTGCTGGAACAACTGCCGGTTGCCGAACGCTATGTGCTCACCTGCGGCAGCAGCTTGCTGGCGCGCTTTGCGGCGGCCGACCTGCAGGCCCTGACGCAAACCCCGGTGTATGTACTGGAGGGCGGCACAGCGCACTGGATTGCTGCAGGCCAACCGCTGGAGCGTGGCGAAACGCATCTGACGGTGGCGCCCAGCGACCGCTATCGCCGACCCTATGAAGGTACCGACAACCCGCGTGAAGCCATGCAGGGGTACCTGGACTGGGAGTTCGGCCTGATCGCCCAGCTTGAACGCGACGGTACGCATGGGTTCCGGGTTTTAAGTTAGTGCAGTTGCTCTATGAATGACCCAGGTGCCGCCCGGCCATTAATGACGCACAAGGTAGGCGCCGGCAGGAAGCGGCGGCCTGTGGCCCGGCGGCACCTCAAAGCAGCATCGGCCATGCGGTGTTCAGCAAGGCCGATTCGCTGCTGACCGGCAACGGCCGCGATGCCGCTTATCGATGAAAGACCCCGACATATCATTCAGCGTGATAATAACCTTCGCCCCGTTCGATTCGTGCGCCGCGCGCAAGGCACTCACACTCCGCCCACTACTAATACTCTGGCGGAGTTCTCCATGGACCACTCACTCAAACCCTTGCGCTTTCCACTCGCTGCCCTGGCAGTCGTAGTGCTCAGCGCTTGCGGTCGAACCCCCGACGCCGTGCAGGCGCCCGCCGCGCCCAAAGTCACCGTTGCCAAGGTGATCGAACAGCCGATCAATGAATGGGACGAGTTCACCGGCCGTCTCGAAGCCCCGGAAACCGTCGAAGTGCGGCCGCGGGTCTCGGGCCAGATCGACCTGGTCGGTTTCACCGAAGGCGCTCAGGTCAAGAAAGGCGACCTGCTGTTCCAGATCGACCCGCGCCCGTTCCAGGCTGAAGTCCGCCGCCTCGAAGCGCAACTGCAACAGGCCAAGGCCACCGCCATTCGCAGCGCCAACGAAGCCCGCCGTGGCGAGCGCCTGCGTGACAGCAACGCCATCTCCGCCGAACTTGCCGAATCGCGCAGCAGTGCCGCCGCCGAAGCCCGCGCCGGGGTCGATGCAATCCAGGCCCAGCTCGACCTGGCCCGCCTGAACTTGAGTTTCACCCGTGTCACCGCGCCCATCAGCGGCCGTGTCAGCCGTGCTCAGTTCACAGCCGGCAACATCGTCACCGCCGATGTCACCCCGCTGACCAGCGTGGTGTCCACCGACAAGGTCTACGCCTACTTCGACGCCGACGAGCGCGTGTACCTCAAGTACACCCAGCTGGCACGTGAAGGCCAGCGCGGCCAGACCACCCCGGTGTACCTGGGCCTGACCAACGAAACCGGCAACCCGCACCTGGGCCAGATGAACTTCGTCGACAACCAGGTCAACCCGCGCACCGGCACCATCCGTGGCCGCGCCGTGTTCGACAACCGCGACGGCCAGTTCACCCCTGGCCTGTATGCACGCCTGAAGCTGGTCGGCAGCGCCCAGTACGACGCCATGCTGATCAACGACGAAGCCGTGGGCACTGACCTTGGCAAGAAGTTCGTGCTGGTCATGGACAAGGACAACAAAGCTACCTACCGCGCTGTGGAGCTGGGGCCCAAGCTCGAAGGCCTGCGCATCGTGCGCAGCGGGCTGGCCAAGGATGACCGCATCGTAGTCAGAGGCCTGCAGCGGGTACGCCCAGGTTCGGCGGTTACCCCAGAAGAAACGCCAATGGCCAGCGAACAGACCCTCGCCGCCCTCGCCCAGCAGCGCCAGGCCCTCGAAGCCAGCAACACCACGCCGAAGGTAGCGGGCACCACTGAGAAAGTCGCCAGCGTCCAGGCGCCACGCGGTTAAGGGATCACACCGATGAACTTTTCAAAATTCTTCATTACCCGGCCGATTTTTGCCGCGGTGCTGTCGCTGGTGCTGCTGATTGCGGGTTCGATCTCGCTGTTCCAGCTGCCGATCAGCGAATACCCGGAAGTGGTGCCGCCCACCGTGGTGGTGCGCGCCAACTTCCCCGGTGCCAACCCCAAAGTGATCGGCGAAACCGTCGCCGCGCCGCTGGAGCAGGCCATCACCGGTGTCGAGAACATGCTGTACATGTCCTCGCAATCCACCGCCGATGGCAAGCTGACCCTGACCATCACCTTCGCCCTGGGCACCGACCTAGACAACGCGCAGGTGCAGGTACAGAACCGCGTCACCCGCACCCAGCCCAAGCTGCCGGAGGAAGTGACGCGCATCGGTATCACCGTCGACAAGGCCTCGCCCGACCTGACCATGGTCGTGCACCTGACCTCGCCGGACAACCGCTACGACATGCTCTACCTGTCCAACTACTCCATCCTCAATATCAAGGATGAGCTGGCACGCCTGGGCGGCGTGGGTGACGTGCAACTGTTCGGCATGGGCGATTACTCGTTGCGCGTGTGGCTCGACCCGAACAAGACCGCCTCGCGCAACCTGACGGCCAGTGACGTGGTCGCAGCTATCCGCGAGCAGAACCGCCAGGTCGCTGCCGGCCAGCTGGGTGCCCCGCCCGCCCCTGGGTCCACCAGCTTCCAGCTGTCGATCAACACCCAAGGCCGCCTGGTCAATGAGGAAGAGTTCGAGAACATCATCATCCGTGCCGGTGCCGATGGCGAAATCACTCGCCTGAAAGACATCGCCCGGGTCGAACTCGGCTCCAGCCAATATGCCCTGCGCTCGCTGCTTAACAATCAGCCGGCAGTGGCCATCCCGATCTTCCAGCGCCCAGGCTCCAACGCCATCGAGATCTCCGATGAAGTACGGGCAAAGATGGCCGAGCTGAAGAAAGACTTCCCCGAGGGCATGGACTACAGCATCGTCTACGACCCGACCATCTTCGTACGCGGCTCCATCGAGGCAGTGGTGCACACCCTGTTCGAAGCGCTGATACTGGTGGTGCTGGTAGTGATCCTGTTCCTGCAGACCTGGCGCGCCTCGATCATCCCGTTGCTGGCGGTGCCGGTGTCGCTGATCGGTACCTTCGCGGTGATGCACCTGTTCGGCTTCTCGCTCAATGCCTTGTCATTGTTCGGGCTGGTGTTGGCCATCGGTATCGTGGTGGACGACGCCATCGTCGTGGTGGAGAACGTCGAACGTAATATCGGGCTGGGCCTGAAACCGCTTGAAGCCACGCAAAAGGCCATGAGCGAGGTGACCGGGCCGATCATTGCCACTGCCCTGGTGCTGTGCGCCGTGTTCGTGCCTGCCGCGTTCATTTCCGGCCTTACCGGGCAGTTCTACAAGCAGTTCGCCCTGACCATCGCCATCTCCACGGTCATCTCGGCGTTCAACTCGCTGACCCTGTCGCCGGCCCTGGCCGCCGTACTGCTCAAGGACCACCACGCACCCAAGGACCGTTTCTCGCGCTTCCTCGACAAACTGCTGGGCAGCTGGCTGTTCTCGCCGTTCAACCGCTTCTTCGACCGTGCCAGCCACCGTTACGTCGGCGGTGTGCGCCGGGTCATCCGCTCCAGCGGCATCGCCCTGTTCGTGTATGCCGGCCTGATGGGCCTGACCTACCTCGGTTTCTCCTCCACCCCGACCGGTTTCGTGCCGGCCCAGGACAAGCAATACCTGGTGGCTTTTGCCCAACTGCCTGATGCTGCCAGCCTCGACCGCACCGAGGCAGTGATCAAGCGCATGAGCGAGATCGCCCTGAAGCAACCTGGGGTTGCCGATTCGGTGGCCTTCCCGGGCCTGTCGATCAACGGTTTCACCAACAGCCCGAACAGCGGCATCGTGTTCACCCCGCTCAAGCCGTTCGACGAGCGCAAGGACCCGAGCCAGTCGGCAGCGGCCATCGCCGCCGCCCTGAACGCCCAGTTCGCCGACATCCAGGACGCCTACATCGCGATCTTCCCACCGCCGCCGGTACAGGGCCTGGGCACCATTGGCGGCTTCCGCCTGCAGATCGAGGACCGCGGTAACCTGGGTTACGAAGCGCTGTACAAAGAAACCCAGAACATCATCGCCAAGAGCCACAACGTGCCGGAACTGGCGGGCCTGTTCACCAGCTACCAGGTCAACGTGCCGCAGGTCGATGCCGCCATCGACCGGGAAAAGGCCAAGACCCACGGCGTGGCGATCAACGACATCTTCGACACCCTGCAGGTTTACCTGGGCTCGCTGTACACCAACGACTTCAACCGCTTTGGCCGTACCTACCAGGTCAACGTCCAGGCCGAGCAGCAGTTCCGCCTCGATGCCGAGCAGATCGGCCAATTGAAGGTGCGCAACAACCTGGGCGAGATGATCCCGCTGGCGACCTTCCTCAAGGTCAGCGACACCTCCGGGCCTGATCGCGTGATGCACTACAACGGCTTCATCACCGCAGAAATCAACGGTGCGGCGGCCCCGGGCTACAGCTCTGGCCAAGCCGAGGCTGCCATCGAGAAACTGCTCAAAGAGGAACTGCCCAACGGCATGACCTTCGAGTGGACTGACCTGACCTATCAGCAGATTCTCTCTGGCAATACCGCGCTGCTGGTGTTCCCGCTCTGCGTGCTGCTGGCGTTCCTGGTGCTGGCGGCCCAATACGAAAGCTGGAGCCTGCCGCTGGCGGTGATCCTGATCGTGCCGATGACCCTGCTGTCGGCCATTACCGGGGTGATTGTCTCGGGCGGTGACAACAACATCTTCACCCAGATCGGCTTGATCGTACTGGTGGGCCTTGCGTGCAAGAACGCGATCCTCATCGTCGAATTCGCCAAGGATGAACAGGCCAAGGGCCTCGACCCGCTGGCCGCAGTGCTGGAAGCCTGCCGCTTGCGTCTGCGGCCGATCCTGATGACCTCGATCGCCTTCATCATGGGCGTGGTACCGCTGGTGTTCTCCTCCGGTGCCGGTTCGGAAATGCGCCACGCCATGGGTGTCGCGGTGTTCTCGGGGATGATCGGCGTGACGGTGTTCGGGCTGTTCCTGACCCCAGTGTTCTTCTTCCTGATCCGCCGTTTCGTCGAACGCCGCCAAGCCCGCAAGGCCGAACGCGTGCAATCGCTGGAGAACCCCGCATGAACCTGCTCAAACCCCTGACCCCGAGCCTGCTGGCATTGGCCCTGGCGGCCTGCGCGGTGGGCCCGGACTACAAGACGCCGAACACCGAGCCTGCCCGGTTTGACGCGCAGATGCAGGCCAAGGCCTACGACCGTAGCCGGTTTGAAAGCGTGTGGTGGAAGCAGTTCGACGACCCGGTGCTGAACCAGTTGGTGCAGGCCTCGCTCGACGGTAACCGCGACCTGCGGGTAGCCTTTGCCCGCTTGAAGTCGGCCCGTGCGATCCGTGAGGACGCCGCCAACGACCAACTTCCGGTGGTCACCAGCCGTGCCAGCAGCGAAATCGGCAAGGGCCAGGTCCCCGGCCAGACCGAGCAGCGGGTCAACAGCGAACGCTATGACCTGGGCCTGGACATGGCCTGGGAACTCGACCTGTTCGGCCGTATCCAGCGCCAGATCGAAGCCAGCGAAGCCCA
This sequence comes from Pseudomonas sp. NFX1, assembly GCF_051123555.1. Classification (NCBI taxonomy): domain Bacteria; kingdom Pseudomonadati; phylum Pseudomonadota; class Gammaproteobacteria; order Pseudomonadales; family Pseudomonadaceae; genus Pseudomonas; species Pseudomonas sp. NFX1. Next base: position 1,705,136 of record NZ_CP169366.1, read on the forward strand.
GGAGGCCGCCGCCGCGGCCGACCTGCAGCAGTTGCAGGTGAGCTTGATCGCTGAACTGGTCGACGCCTATGGCCAACTGCGCGGTGCCCAGTTGCGCGAGAACATCGCCCTGGCCAACCTCAAGACCCAGCAGGAGTCACGCACCATCACCGAAACCCTGCGCGATGCCGGCGTGGGCAACGACCTTGATGTGGTGCGTGCCGATGCGCGCTTGGCAGGTGTCGAAGCCACCGTGCCGCAACTGCAGGCCGAACAGGCGCGAGCCCGTCACCGCATCGCCACCCTGCTTGGCCAGCGCCCGGACGCGCTGAGCGTCGACCTGTCGCCCAAGGCCCTGCCAGCCATCGCCAAAGCACTGCCGGTGGGCGACCCCGGCGAGCTGCTGCGTCGTCGCCCGGATATTCGCAGTGCCGAACGCCAACTGGCCGCCGCCACGGCCAACGTCGGTGTGGCCACTGCCGACCTGTTCCCACGGGTCAGCCTCAGTGGCTTCCTCGGCTTTACGGCTGCGCGTGGCTCGCAGATCGGCTCCTCGGCAGCCAACGCCTGGGGCCTAGGCCCGAGCATCACCTGGGCGGCCTTCGACCTGGGCAGCGTGCGCGCCCGTCTGCGTGGTGCCAAGGCAGACGCCGAAGGCGCCCTGGCCAACTATGAGCAGCAAGTGTTGCTGGCCCTTGAAGAGTCGGCCAACGCCTTCAGCGATTACGACAAGACCCAGCAGCGCCTGCTGTCGCTGATGCGCCAGAGCGACGCCAGCCGCAAGGCGGCAGCGCTGGCCTCGATCCGCTATCGCGAAGGCACGGTGGACTACCTGGTGCTGCTCGACGCCGAGCGCGAGCGCCTGAGCGCAGAAGATGCCCAGGCCCAGGGAGAGGTCGAGCTGTACCGCGGCATCGTCTCGATCTACAAGGCCCTGGGTGGCGGCTGGCAACCGGATACGGTGGCCAGCGCGCGCTGATTCAACCCCTTTCAACGACTCCTTTGGTTGGTTACTCCCCCAACCGTTTGCCCCGCGGGCCTTGGCCTGCGGGGCTTTTTTTTGCGCCTTGCGGGGCCTCTGACGGCCTTGGCGCCGCCATGCCTTCAGCGGTTGCATTTGACCCGTTGCTGGCCCAAGCTCTGCCCTTCCTGCCGCCACGGACCGTCCGATGCCCAGACGCAACCGCTACCTGATCGCCTTGATGCTGCTGATTTTGCTGGTCACCATGATCGGCTACCTGCAGCGAGACGACCAGCCGGCACCGCCCACGCTGCCCGCGCACAGTTACGCCAAGGCCCTGCGCCAGGCCCATGAAGGCTTGCCAGGCGCTGCGCGGGTGCTGTACCAGCAATTGCAACGCAACGATCTGGCCCCCATTCGCCGCGCGGCCCTGTACGCCGAGCTGCCCAACTACCCCTCCCCCCAGGCCCTGAAACTCGCACGCCTGGACCTGGAACACGCAGACCCGCTGGTACGCCGAGCAGCCATCGCCGGTATTCGCCGCTTGCTACCGGCCGCACAACGCAGCCTGGTACTCGGCCCCTTGCTCGATGACGCGGAGCAAAGTGTACGCTTCGCGGCCGTAGACGCTCTGCTGGGCCTGGACCCGGACGCCATCGGCCTGTACTTCGGCCCCTTGCAGTCAGCCCTTGAGCAGTATCAACAGGCACTGGAGGAACAACCCGACGACGCCGATGCCCAGGTACATCTGGCGCGCCTGTACCTGCACGAAAACGACTACACCCAGGCCGCTGCTGCCTTGCAACGGGCCCTGACGGTGGCCCCAGGCAACGTCGACGCGTTGGCAACCCAGGTTCGCCTGCTGGAGCGCCAAGGCCATCACGACGCTTCTCGCCAGGTGCTGGCCAAAGCCTTGCTCCTGAGCCCCGACTCTGCCTTTTTGCAATATGAGCTGGGGCTCTGGCTCAATCGGCACGAACAGCGCGAATATGCCCTGCTTGCCCTGTCCCGTGCGGTGGAGCTGGAGCCGGACAACGCCGAGTACCGCACTACCCTGGCGGTGACCCTGCATGAACTCGAGCAGGTCGACGCTGCCCAGAAGCAGTTGGAAACCGTGCTCAGTCGCGAGCCAGCCAATCGCCGGGCGCGGCTGTTGCTTATCCAGTATTGGAAAGAGACCGGCCAACTGCAGAACGTTCAGGTGGTGCTCGCTGAACTCGAACGGCAAAACCCCGACGATCCGGCGCTGCAACAGGGGCTTTAGCCCCCCACAAGATTCGTTGAACCCCAAGCGACAGCCTGTGGTCCAGTGAGTATCGGAGTACTGGCGGCATGGCCAAGCCTCGGCCCTGCCTATTGCTACAGGAGCGTCACTTTGGCCAGTTCGTTGGCGTTGGACGAACGTGCCTTGATCCTGGCACCCCCACAGCTTGCTGCGGATACCGCTCGCCTGCTTGCGACCGCCGGCATCGAGAGCCTGTGTGCCCATGACGTCGCCAACCTGCACGACTGCCTGATCGAAGGCGCGGCCCTGGCGATCATCGCCGAGCAGACGTTCAGCAACGGGCCCAGCCCGCCGTTGCAAGGTTTTATCGACCAGCAGCCCAGTTGGTCAGACCTGCCCATTCTGCTGATCATGGATGTCAGCTCAGCCGCCACAGGCCCCAGCCACCCGCCTACAGGCAACCTGATGCAGTTGCTCTTCCCACTCGAGGACGGGCAAGTGTTGCAACTGATCCGCATCGCGCAGCGTAACCGCCGCCATCAATACCAGGCACGTGATCAGCTCTCAGCCCAGCAACAGCGGCTGGACGCACGCTTCCAGGAACAGCACAGCACAGAGCTCGCCCGCACGCAGATCCGCAAAATGGAAGCCATCGGCCAACTGGCCGGTGGCATCGCTCATGATTTCAACAACCTGTTGACCAGTATCGGTGGCAGTCTCGAACTGATCGAGCGTCGTTTCAAGCAGGGCCGCAGCGACAGCCTGGAGGGCATCTTGCGCATGGGCCAGGAGGCCGTGTCGCGAGCAGGTCAGTTGACCCACCGTCTGCTGGCGTTTTCCTGCAGGCAATCCCTGCACACTCAGCGCGTCGAGCTGCACACGCTGCTTGAACCCAAGCGCCTGACCGCTGGGCTCAGCCATTCAGTAACCCTGCAACTGCATGTGCCCGCCGACCTCTGGCCAGTTGAGGCCGACGACGGGCAACTGCAAGAGGCCGTGGACAATCTGCTGCTCAATGCCTGTGAAGCCATGCCTACCGGCGGGCGGCTACGCATCGAGGCGAGCAACCAGCGGGTCGAGCACGAGCAGTTCGCGGGGGGCGCCCTGAACAGTGGTGAATACCTGCGCCTGAGCATCATCGATGACGGCCAGGGTATGTCGCAGAGCACGCTGGAGCACGCCTTCGAACCGTTTTTCAGCACCAAACCCGTTGGCCAGGGCATAGGCCTGGGGCTGTCCATGGTGTATGGCTTCAGCAAGCAGTCCCATGGGCATGTGACCCTGCAGAGCAAGATCGGCCATGGCACCCAGGTCGATCTGTACTTGCCGCGGCACGTTGGCGAGGCAAAGCCCGAGCGCCCGACCCCAAGGCCTGTGCCCGGCAGCAAGGGCCATGACGTGCTGGTGGTCGAAGACGACCCTCATGTGCGTCAGTTACTCTGTCATGCGCTGTGCGAAGACGGCTTCCCTTGTCAAACCGCCGCCAACGCCAATGAAGCGCTGCACATACTGCGTTCATCGCAAAGGATCGACCTGCTGGTCAGCGATGTCGGCCTGCCCGGCATGAATGGGCGGCAACTCGCGGAAATCGCCCGCACCCTGCGCCCAGACCTGCCGGTACTGTTCGTCACCGGTTACGCAGAAACGGCCATGGCCAGGGAGGGGTTTCTTGGCGCGGGCATGCACCTGATCTGCAAGCCATTCGCACTCGAACAGTTGCAGGCGCAGGTGACGCAGATACTCGGCGAGCCCTGATTCGGCTCAATCGGCAAGCATGAGCTGGGCCTGGTTGGCCAATTGCTCCAGCGGGAACGGCTTGAGCATCAGCGCGGTGCCAGGCTGCTCAAGCAGTTGGGCTTCGATCGGCTGATCGGTATACCCGGTGATGAAGAGGATCTTCTGCGTCGGCTTGAGCATACGGATGGCCTTGGCCACTTGCCGGCCGCTGAAACCACCTGGCAAACCAATGTCAGTGATGACCAGGTCGAAAGGCCCGTCATGGCGGAAGCGGTCCAAGGCCGAGTTGGCATCGCAGACATCACTGACCGAAAAACCACGCTCGCTGAGAAACTCGCGCATCAGTGCGCGCAGGTTCAGCTCATCATCGATCAGCAGCAGCCGCCCGCCCTGGGCCCGTTCGATGATCGGCAGGCATGTCGGTGCCTCTGCAGGGACCGGCGCATGGCTACGCGGAAACAACAGGGAGACTTTGGTCCCCTCGTTAAGGTTCGATTCGATCCAGACATACCCACCCGACTGCCCGACAAAGCCATAGACCATCGGCAGGCCGAGCCCCGACCCCCGCCCCAAGGGCTTGGTGGTGAAAAAGGGCTCGAAGGCTTTGGCGACATCGGCCGCCGACATGCCATGGCCGTTGTCTTCTACATGCAATGCCACGTAGTCGCCTGGCGGCAAGCCGTTCTCATCGGGGAAATGCGTCGTCAACCGTTCGTTGACAGTACGGATCGACACGCTGCCGCGGTCAAGGCAGGCTTCACGGGCATTCACACAGAGGTTGATCAAGGCATTTTCAAACTGGGTAACGTCAACCCAGACCGTCCACGGGGTCACATCCAGTTGCCAATGCAGGCTCATTTCCGCGCCCAGGACCTTCAGTAGCAGCGGTTCGATAATGGACAGCTGCCGATTGACATTCAGTGGCTTGGGATCAAGGGGCTGATGACTGGAAAACGCCAGTAACCGGTGGGTCAGGTTCATGGCGCGCTGCACCGAGTCGCGCGCCAGCTCCACATAGGTCTCCATGCGTTCCAGGCGCCCCTGCAGCATGCGCCGTTGCAGCAGTTCCAGGCTGCCCCCGATACCCGACAGCAGGTTGTTCATTTCATGCGCCATCCCGCCTGCCAGTTGGCCAATGACTTCCAGGCGTTCACTGTTGCGCAACAGGGCCTCGGACTGGCGGGTGGCCTCTTCGCGGTCGGCGGTGATGTCGCGGCCCACGGCGGTCAGCAAGTTGCCATCGAATTTGGCAGCCCAGCGAAACCAGCGATAGTGGCCATCCTGGTGACGCAGGCGGATATCAATCTGCTCGAGCGCCTTGTCCTGCACGAAGCCGGATACCGCCACCTGCACTTCTGCGCGATCCGCCGGGTGGATCAACTCCAGTATCGGCATGCCCTGCGCCGCGTCTTTACCCCAACCCAGGATACGGTGCCAGGCTGGGTTGGTGGCGTGCAGCGTCAGTTCACGGGTGATGATCATCATGGCATCACGCGACAGTTGCCAGATCTGTTCACGATCGGCCATGTAGCTTCCGAGCTCTTTTTCAAAGGCCTCGGCCTGCTCACGCCAATGGTGATACGCCTCGACACTTGCCGTGGTTTCGATGAGTGTGTGAAGAAAACCGGCAACGCTGCCCTGCTCGTCACGAATCGGTGAGTAGCCGAAGGCACACCACACAGGGTCGCCGTTCTGGCCGCCGGCGATACGCATGGGCGGGTCCTCGACAAAACTCGAGCGCCCTTCGAGTGCCTTGAACACCCAAGGCCCCATGGTCTGCCAGGCATCGCTCCAGACTGCGTCGAACGCTTTGCCCAGTACATCCTGGCCGCCGTGGCGCAGCGCTCGATAGGCGTCGTTATGGATCACGCTGAGGTCAGGCCCCCACACCACCGCGCAGGCAAATGGCGACAACAGCATCATGTCGACGGCAATACGCAGCGAAGCCTGCCAGCGTGGCAATGGCCCGAGCGCGGTGCGCCCCCAATCGAATTGGGCGATGCGCTCGCCCATGGGATCGACCGTTGCCGTGTTTGGCGCCAGCAGGATGGCCTTTGACGCAGCTTCGCGGGGGGTGCCATTAGCGACCAAATGTGTGACTCCCATGGTGTTCTGGGTGGCGAATGCTGTTCAAGGTAGCACAGCGCGCGCTGCTTTAATGGCGTACCGGTATGTGGCAGCTATGCTCATTAGGTTTTCCACTGAGCCATGGAATAACGGTCCCTTACAGGCTGCCGACAGGAGTGTGGTCATGAGCAAGAAAATGCTGGTAGTGCTGACCAATACGGCCAAGTACCCGAACCTCAAGCGGGCAACCGGGCTGTGGTTGGGCGAGGCCGTGCATTTTGTCGACAAAGTCGAGAAGGCCGGCTACGAAGTCGACTATGTCAGCCCTCAGGGTGGCTACGTACCGGTCGACCCGCACAGCCTGCAGATGGCCCCGGACCTGGACTGGCAGTGGTATGACGACAAGCGGTTCATGAGCCGCCTAGGGGCCAGCCTGAGCCCAGGGCTGGTCAAGGCTGACGACTACAGCGCCATCTATTACACCGGCGGGCATGGCGTGATGTACGACTTTGTCGACAGCAAACCGGTTCAAGACCTCGCACGCAAGATCTACGAGAACAAAGGCATCATCGCGGCTGTTTGCCACGGCGTCGTCGGCCTGTTGAACATCAAGCTCAGCGACAACAGCCTGCTGGTGAAAGACCGCCAGGTCACGGGCTTTTCCAACATCGAGGAGCAACTGGTTGAACTGGACAAGGTAGTGCCTTTTCTCACCGAAAACGAACTGGTTGCCCGTGGGGGTATTTACAGCAAGCACGATGACCCTTGGGAGCCCTTCGTGGTCGGCGACGATCGCCTGATTACCGGGCAGAACCCCGCCTCCACTGCCGACCTGGCTGAGAAGGTGCTCGCGAGGCTCAAGGCCAAGTGACAGCTTACGCCTGATTTCCTGATTTCCCGGCGTTCAGGCCGCACCCGGACTACATCCGCCACACCGTTGAGTACATAGGCTTTCAGCTCATCTGTCCAACACGGACAGCGTCAGACTGGAGAGCAATGGCCTATGTCGAAAATCATGCATGCCGGGCGCAGTTTGCTGGAGTTGCTGCTAATCATGGCGATCGGCCTGGTGCCGGTTGTTTCCGGGTTGCTGGTGATGGTGTTTCAACTGGAAAAGAAGCTTGAGGAAAACGCACGGATATCGGTTCAGGAAGCGGTGTTCACCATCGACAAGGTGCTGGACCGTATGCACAGCACCGCAATGCTCGCCCAGCCCCTGGCAGGCAAGGGATGCACGGAAGTCATCAGTACGTTGCAGGACCAGGTGGCCCGCGACTCCTTGCTACGCTCCTTGACCCTGACGCAAGACCAGCAAGCGTACTGCAGCACCCACACCGAGTCGCTGGAGCATCTGTCAGCTTTCGCCCAATCCGGGCAGGGGGTTGAGCTGGCGATCGACTCGCCCGTGTTGCCCACCACGCTGGTTACTCACTTTCAAGCGCCGGGGCAAAACCCCAATGTGATCGTCACAGGTTATGCCGCGGAACTGCGCAACGAATTGCGCGCATTCCAGGATGGCCTGACGCTGCTTCTGGAGTTCGGCGACCAGTACATCTGGAGCCATGGAGACAGCCGCGACCCGAATCGGCCTTCACAGTCCGAGTACACGGTGCGGTCAATTTCTGCCCAGTATGGATACGCCGTCACGGGGGGATACGCCAAAGGCTACAGCGCCCAGGAAATCCGCCAGTCGACGCTGCAGGTTCTTCCTTCTCTGGTGCTGGTGGGCATAGTGACCGGCTCGATCATCTATTGGGGCCTGTTCCGGGCGCGGGGCAACAGGCGTGGTACCGCCGCCGAAAAAACCTGACGGCGGTACCCGGGTGGATCAGTCGGTGCTCAACACGCCCCGACGAACCTGGTCCCGTTCGATGGATTCGAACAGCGCCTTGAAGTTACCTTCGCCAAAGCCATCATCGCCCTTGCGCTGGATGAACTCGAAGAACACCGGCCCGAGCAACGTTTCCGAGAAGATCTGCAGCAGCAGGCGCTTGTCACCCGACTCAGCCGCGCCATCAAGGAGGATGCCGCGCGCTTGCAGTTGATCCACCGGCTCACCGTGGCCTGGCAGGCGCTCTTCGAGCATTTCGTAGTAGGTTTGCGGCGGTGGGGTCATGAAGCGCATGCCAATACCCTTCAGCGCATCCCAGGTCTTGAGCAGGTCATCGGTGAGGAAGGCCACGTGCTGGATGCCTTCACCGTTGAACTGCATCAGGAACTCTTCGATCTGCCCGGCGCCCTTGGACGACTCTTCGTTGAGCGGGATGCGGATCATGCCGTCGGGTGCGGTCATGGCACGCGAGGTCAGGCCGGTGTACTCGCCCTTGATATCGAAGTAGCGGATCTCGCGGAAGTTGAACAGCTTCTCGTAGAAACCGGCCCAATAGGCCATGCGCCCACGGTAGACGTTATGGGTCAGGTGATCGATGATCTTCAGGCCCGCACCCACAGGGTTGCGATCCACACCTTCGATGAAGTTGAAATCGATGTCGTAGATCGAGCTGCCTTCTTCAAAGCGGTCGATCAGGTACAGCGGCGCACCACCAATACCCTTGATCGCCGGCAGGCGCAGCTCCATCGGGCCGGTTTCGATCTCCACCGGCTGGGCGCCCAACTCCAAAGCGCGGGCATAGGCTTCATGGGCATTGCGCACGCGGAACGCCATACCGCAGACCGATGGGCCATGTTCGGCGGCAAAGTACGAGGCGATGCTTTTAGGTTCGTTGTTCAGGATCAGGTTGATACCGCCCTGACGGTACAGGTGCACCTCTTTGGAACGGTGCGTGGCAACCTTGGTGAAACCGAGTATCTGCAGAACCGGCTCGAGCACGCCAGGTGTCGGCGATGCCAGCTCGATGAACTCGAAGCCCATCAGGCCCATTGGATTTTCGAAAATATCTGCCATGTTCTTGTCCTCATCTACAGCGAAAAATTAGTGATTTCCGGGGATGTAGAACAAAAAAGGCGGTGAGCACGGGATGCCGCGCACGCTGCGAGCGAGGAAGTCACCAATGATCAGTTTGAACCCATGGTTTGTCATATGGACCCATTCTCGGCGGGCTTGATTCTCCGGAGGTGGAGAACCTTATTGTTGTATTCGTAACCGGATTCTACAGTGCGTAAATTGCTTTGTCGCGCTTTAGTTAGCCACCCTCACCGACAAGCGGCTATCCTCTGCACGTTATCTTCCACCAGATTAGGCCAGCATGCCCCTTACCACTAGACGCCGCGCCGGCTGGAGTTGGCGCACCCTGCTGCCCTGGGCGATTGGCGTAGTCCCGGTGGCGTGTGGCCTGGCGGTGATGAACTGGCAGATCGATCGCGACCTGCGCGCCAGCAGCCATGCCACCGCCGCCCAGGTGGTCGAGCATGTCGAGCGCATTCTCGACAGCTTGTCCAGCACCGCCCACGCGCTGCTGCCCTTGGCAGGTAGCCCCTGCGCACAGGTCAAACTGGCCCTGCGTGGCCAGGTCACCCGCAATGCCTTCGTCCGTTCGACCAACCTGTTCCAGCACAACACGCTGTATTGCTCGTCGCTGTTCGGGGAGTTCGATGAGGTCGTCGACGCGAGCGAGTACACCAACGGCACGCTCTGGCTGATGGATGGCAACTCAGTGACGCCGGGCCATCCGCTGCTTGTGTACCGGGCCAGCGAGGGCGACCACGGGGCGATCAGCACCGTGGATGGCGACCACCTGCTCACGGCCCTGCGCCTGATAGGCCCGGACGATACGTTGCAGATTCGCGTCGGCAACGACTGGATGGGCAAGGACGGTATCGTCCACAAAGGCGTGCCCCCCACGGCTGCGACTGCCGCCGTGACGCTGAGCTCGACCCGCTACCCGTTCAGCGTGTATGGCGGCTATGGCGCCGAAAAGCAAGGCCAGTTGCTGCGCAGCCACTATCCCGCCCTGCTCAGTTTGCTGATGGTGCTCGGCGTGCTGGCCGGGGCCGCGTGCCACTGGCAAATCCGCCGTGCCACCTCGCCACGTGCCGAGTTGCAGCGCGCCCTTGAGGCTGATGAATTTCTGCCGTACTTCCAACCCGTGGTGCGCAAGGGCGATTACCGCTGGGCGGGTGCTGAAGTGCTGATGCGCTGGAACCACCCGCGGGAAGGCCTGGTGCGCCCCGACCTGTTCATCCCCTACGCCGAACACAGCGGCCAGATCGTCGCCATGACCCGCGCGCTGATGCTGCACACCGCGCAGAGCCTGGCACCGTATGCCGCGCTGCTGGAAGATGGCTTTCACATCGGCATCAACATCACCGCCGACCATTGCCGCGACCTGCGCCTGCTCGACGACTGCCGGACCTTCCTTCAGCACTTTCCGCCCGGCCGGGTGGCTCTGACCCTGGAGCTGACCGAACGCAAGCTGATCGAAGCCACCCCAGTGGCCTTGGAGTTGTTCGAGAAACTGCATGAAATGGGCGTGATGATTGCCCTCGACGATTTCGGCACGGGCCAGTCGAGCCTCAACTACCTGCGCCAGTTCAAGGTCGACTACCTGAAGATCGACCAGAGCTTCGTCGCCATGATCGGTGTCGACGCGCTGTCCCTGCACATCCTCGACACCATCATCGAGCTGTCGGGGAAACTGGGCCTGGGCATCGTCGCCGAAGGCGTGGAAACCGAGGCCCAGCGCGACTACCTGGCTCAGCACGCGGTGGACTTCCAGCAAGGTTACCTGTTCGCCCGGCCCATGCCGGCAGAGGCGTTCCTCGAAGCGCTGGCCGGACGCTCCGGTGTCTCGCGGTTGCCGCATGACGCGCCCCCTGAGATCATGCGCGGCTGATCCACACGCTCAACTCCCCTATTCGAGGCATTCGTGTCAAAAGGCATCCTTTCATCGGTCATGGCGTCTTGCTTGTTCGCTGTGATGTACTTCTATACCTCCCTGCTCACGCCGCTCGATGGCGAAGAGATCTTTGGCTGGCGCACGCTGTTGACGCTGCCCTGCCTCACCCTGTTCATGCTGGCCTCGAAGGACTGGAAACGGGTCGGCGAGCTGCTGACGCGGGTGCGGCGCACACCGGTGCTGCTGCTGGGGATGGTCGGTACGTCCTGGCTTATGGGGGTGCAACTGTGGCTGTTCCTGTGGGCACCGCTGCATGGGCGCAGCCTGGAAGTGTCGATGGGCTACTTCCTGCTGCCGCTGACCATGGTCTTGACCGGCCGCCTGGTCTACGGCGAACGCCTGTCGCACCTGCAGAAGGTGGCGGTGTGCTGCGCCGCGCTGGGTGTCGGGCACGAGCTGTACCAGCATGGCAGCTTCGCCTGGGAAACCCTGGTGGTGATGATCGGCTACCCGATCTACTTCGTACTGCGCCGACGCTGCCGCACCGACCACCTGGGCGGCCTGTGGTGCGACATGTGCCTGCTGTTGCCATGGGCGCTGTACTTCGTGATCCAGGGGCCGTTGTCAGCGGCGGACTTGATGGCCCACCCTGGCCTCTACGCGTTGATCCCGGTATTGGGGGCGATCAGCGCCTCGGCCCTGATCGCCTATGTGCTGGCCAGCCGTCTGTTGCCGTTCAGCCTGTTTGGCCTGCTCAGCTACGTCGAACCGGTATTGCTGGTGGGCGTGGCACTGCTGCTGGGTGAAAGCATCGGCCCAGATCAGTGGCTGACTTACCTGCCGATCTGGACCGCGGTGCTGGTACTGATACTGGAAGGTTTCAAGCACCTGCTGCGTCAGCGTCGCCGTTCGGTATAAGCCGTACCTGGCGCACGCGCCGCTCTTCAACGGCCTCCACGGTCATGGTCCAGCCATTCCAGGCCAGGCGATCACCCACCACCGGCAGGCGGTCCAGCAAGCTCATCACCAGGCCCGCGAGGGTCTGGTAGTCCTCGGTGGCACGGGCGCTGAAGCCGGTACGTGCCTGGACCTGGCTGAGGTTCAGGGCGCCGCTGACGACAAAGCCATTACCCTCCTCAACGATACCCGGGCCTTCCACCTCGCTGGCATCCGGCAGTTCACCGGCAATCGACTCAAGGATATCGGTCATGGTCAGCAGGCCGGTGAAATCACCGAATTCGTTGACCACGAAGGCGATATGGGTGGATTGGCCACGCATCTGTTCCAGGGCATTGAGGATGCTGAAGCTTTCCAGCAGGTTCAACGGGGCCCGCGCCATGCGTTCCAGGTCTGGCTGGCTACCCGACAGCAGCTCCTTGTACAACTCTTTCTTGTGCACGAAGCCCAGCGGCTCATCGATGCGGCCATCGCGGATCAACGGCAGACGCGAGTACGGCGAATTCGCCAGGGCTTCGGCGATGGCCGCGGCCGGCTGCGCAAGGTCGATCACATCGACTTCGGCGCGTGCGGTCATCACCGTGCGGATCGGCCGTTCGGCAAGGTTCAGTACACCACTGATCATTACCCGCTCCCGGCGGTCGAACAGCACCTCTTCGCCGCCGCCCCCGACCAGGTCGGCGATTTCTTCGCCCACCTCGTCGGCCTCGACCCGACGGCCGCCCAGCAGGCGCAGCACCGCATGGGCAGTACGCTCACGCAGCGGCCGATGCTGCTGCAGGCTGCGTTTGCGGCGCGCGCGGGCCAACTGGTTGAACACTTCGATCAGGATCGAGAAGCCAATGGCCGCGTACAGGTAGCCTTTCGGGATATGGAAGCCCAGGCCTTCGGCAGTCAGGCTGAAGCCGATCATCATCAAGAAGCCCAGGCACAGCATGATCACTGTCGGGTGGGCGTTGACAAAGCGGGTCAGCGGTTTGCTGGCGACAATCATGATGCCGATCGAGAAGATCACCGCAATCATCATGATCGACAGCTGCTCGACCATGCCCACGGCGGTGATCACGGCGTCCAGCGAGAACACCGCATCGAGCACAACGATTTGCGCAACAATCGGCCAGAACGCCGCGTGGCGTACCACGCCACTGGCCTGGGTGGCGTGCCCTTCAAGCCGTTCGTGCAGCTCCATGGTGGCCTTGAACAGCAGGAATACACCACCGAACAGCATGATCAGGTCACGGCCCGAGAAGCTCTTGCCAAACATCTCGATCAGCGGCGCGGTCAGCGTCACCATCCACGAGATACTCGCCAACAGGCCCAGACGCATGATCAGCGCCAGGCTCAAACCGATGATCCGCGCACGGTCGCGCTGATGTGGCGGCAACTTGTCGGCCAGGATGGCGATGAACACCAGGTTGTCGATACCCAGCACCAGCTCGAGGACGATAAGCGTCAACAGGCCTAGCCAGGCCGTGGGGTCGGCTAGCCATTCCATTAGCGGGTACTCACAAGGGAAGCGTCACAGGGACGGCTGGAAGATGGCCGAGAAGGCCGAAGACTGGGGGGCTCCGCGAAGGTGCTCATAGTTACCTGGGTAGAAATTGGGTAAGTGATCCTACAATCACAGCAGGTTTTTCTGACAGTGAGAAACTATTACAAAACCTGTAACAGCCCACTGGGGACTTTTGTTCAATACGCCCGAGCGCCCCTGCCCGAAGATGCTCGACAACTCCCCTCACAGGATTGCCCTCATGAGTCTGTCTTTGTCCATGGCCGCTTTCGCGCTTGCGGCCTCGATCTCCCCTGGCCCGGTCAACATCGTCGCCCTGGGCAGCGGTGCCCGCCATGGCCTGCGCGCAAGCCTGGCCCATGTGGCCGGTGCGACGCTGGGGTTCTGCCTGCTGCTGGTACTGGTCGGGCTGGGCTTGCATGAACTGTTGCTGCGCTGGCCGCTGCTGGGCGTGCTGCTGCACTGGGGTGGGGTGGCTTTTTTGCTGTACATGGCCTGGAAACTGGCCAGCGATGATGGCCAGCTAAGTGGCGAGCAGCGGCAGAGCGCGCCCTCGGCCTGGCATGGCGCAGCGATGCAGTGGCTCAACCCCAAGGCATGGCTGGCTGCGGTGGCGGGTGTCGGCGCCTACACCGGCGGCGAACAGCATCTGCTGTGGCTGTTCACCTGGATCTATGGGCCGATCTGTTTTGTCTCGGTGGCCAGCTGGGCATGGGCGGGAAGCGTGATTCGCCAGTGCCTGGGCAACCCCCGGCAGATGCGCTTGCTGAACCGCGGGCTGGCCGTGTTGCTGGTGGCCAGTGCTGCGTATCTGGTCATCTGAGCGACGGGGCACTCTTGCAGTAATGCCCCGGCGTTGCCGCCAGGTGTTTCTTGAACGCCCGCTGCAAGTGCGCCTGGTCGGCGAAACCTGCCGCCAGTGCCACTTCGGCAATAGCACGGCCCTTGCGCAGGTACGCCCGGGCGAGCTGCACGCGTTGGTCAACCAGGTAGCCATGGGGCGTCAAGCCGAAACGCTGGCGAAAGGCCCGAATCAAGTAAGACCGGGATAAGCCACTGGCCATGCAGATGTCTTCAAGGCTCAGCGGGTCGGTACGGTGTGCGCGAATGAAGGCAGCGGCTGCCTCCAACCGAGGGTGTTCCGGCACGTTCACCGCAGGCGTGTCACCTAGCAGGCTTGGCAGTATGTCAAAAAACGTCGCTACGCGGCCTTCACGACCAGGCAGATCTTCGTCGAACAGGTCTGCAAATACCTGCAACATGTGGCTATAGAGGCGCGGCGAAGTGCTACTGGTCTGTACGGGAAGCTGAAAACCCAGCGCCTGCAGCCACGGCAGATCAACAAACAGCATCAAGTAAGACCAGGCCTGGCCCCCGATGGGGTTGCAGGTATGTACAACACCAGGGTTCATCAGCACCGTCGCGCCTGCATTCACTTCGATCTGGCTATCGCCGGTCAGGTAAGTACTGCGCCCACCGGTGATGACGCCGATGGAAAAACTCTCATGGGAATGGGCGGCGTAGCACACCTGGCGCCCGTCCCCTACGCGCCGGGCCTCGACGAAGGGCAATGCCGGATCCCGCCAGAACCGCGACACCTCGATCATCACCCTGCCCTCATTCGCCGTCGTCGTGTACCACAACCAGCAACTGCGCCGGCTGCGGCCCCACAGAGCGTAACCTGTGCGGCGTCTGGGCATTGAAATGCAAGGCATCGCCCTGCTCCAGCAGCACCCGTTCGTTCATGAAATCCACCTCTACCTGGCCTGCATGAACAAACAGAAACTCCTCGCCCTGGTGCTCCTTGAACGTCGGGTCACTGAACTCGGTCGGCGGCTGGATCAAGAACGGCAACAAGCTGCGCTGACCCACCTGGCTGGTGAGTGCCGCGTACCCCGGCCCTGTGCCGTCGCCCACCAGGGCCTGGCGCTCAGCATGACGCACCAGGCTGTATCGATGCTGCGCGGTTTGTTCTTCAGCGAACAATTCTTCGACATTGACGTTCAGCGCCCGCGCCAGCTTCAGCGCCGCAGCGATCGACGGCGTGTTCAGGCCACGCTCGACCTTGGACAGGTAGCTCTTGGTCATGCCGGTTTTCTCGGCCAGCAATTCCAGGGTCAGGCCCAGTTTCTTTCTCAGCAATTTCAATCGGATAGACATGTGACGCAGTTTTCCCAGGCGAAGGCAGATGCAAGGCTCGCGCGCACCGATGATACGTGGACTGCGCGCGAAATGCTGGCCCTGATCTCAAGGCATCACAGGCGGCACATACTGCAATGTCGTACCCAATGCCCACAGCAGCGCCAGTACCAAGGGTGCATGCACCAGCAATTGCACGAACGAGAAGCCGATCAGGTCGCGCGCCTTGAGGCCCAGCACGCCCAGCAGCGGCAGCATGTAGAACGGGTTGATCAAGTTTGGCAGGGCTTCGGCAGCGTTGTAGATCTGCACGGCCCAACCCAGGTGATATTGCAGGTCATTGGCCACCAGCATCACATAGGGCGCCTCGATGATCCATTTGCCCCCGCCCGAGGGGATGAAGAAGCCCAGCACTGCCGAGTACACGCCCATCAGCACGGCGTAGGTATCGTGGGAGGCGATCTGTACGAAGAAAGTGGAAATGTGGTGGGCCAGGGTCTGTTCGTCCACGCCCTTGACCTGGGTGAGGACCGCCGCGATCGAGCCATACAACGGGAACTGGATCAGCACCCCGGTGGTGGTGGGCACGGCACGGGTCACCGCATCGAGGAAGCTGCGCGGGCGCCAGTGCAGCAAGGCACCCAGCATGATGAACAGGAAGTTGTAGGTGTTAAGCCCGGAGATGGCGGTGATTGCAGGCTTGGTGGCGAACTCCTGGTACAGCCAGCCACCGGCCAGGGCCACCAGCAGCAAGGTCAGGATCGGGCTGTACTCCAGCCACTCGCCGGGCCGGCTGCGCTGGGCCGGTGGCGGCGCGGTGAAGCTTGGGTCGACGCCGCATTGTTCCGCCGTACGCGCGCTGGTCGCGCCTGGGGCGGTGGCATAGGCCACCACCAACGATACGATCACCAGCGCCGCCAGCATGACCCCCGACTGCCAGAGGAAGATGGTTTCGGTGAACGGAATCACCCCGGTGATCGACAGAATCGACGGCGGCAAGCTGGCCGGGTTGGCCTGCAGTTGCGCTGCCGAAGACGAAAGGCCCAGCGCCCATACCGCGCCAAGGCCAAGGTAGGCGGCGGCGCCAGCGGCGCGATAATCCATTTTCAGGTCAGTGCGGCGCGCCAGTGCGCGCACCAGCAGGCCACCGAATACCAGCGACAGGCCCCAGTTGAGCAACGAGGCCAGCATCGAGATCAGCGCAACCCAGCACACCGCCGAGCGGCCGTTGCTGGGGATACGCGCCAAGCGGTCGATCAGCCGCGCGGCAGGCGGCGAGCTGGCCACCACATAGCCGCCAATGACCACGAACGCCATCTGCATGGTGAACGGGATCAAGCTCCAGAAGCCATCGCCGAAGGCCTTGGCGGTGTCGGTCGGTTTGGCGCCCATCACCAGGGCGCCCAGGCACACCAGCACTACCGCAAGGGCGGCGAATACCCAGGAATCAGGGAACCAGCGTTCAGCCCAGTTGGAACAGCGCAAGGCAAAGCGGGCGGAACGGCTGTCTTGGATTTCAGCGGCCACAGTCATGTCCTTTTATTGGTTTTATCAAACTGATCTTGAATCAACAGCAAAAACCCTGTGCAAGCTCGCTCGCACAGGGTTGATGATCACAGCAGAGGTTAGAACGTCATCTCTTTCACATCATCCGGCACGATCAGCTTGCCGGCGGTTTTCTCGATGATTTCTTCGACGCTCACCCCCGGCGCCGTCTCGCGCAGGATAAAGGCGCCATTGTCGATTTCCAGGTAGGCAAGGTCGGTCAGTACCTTGCGAATGCAACCGGCACCGGTCAACGGCAGGCTGCAACGCTCCAGCAACTTGGACTCACCGTCCTTGGAGGCGTGGGTCATGGTGACGATGATGTTGTCGGCACCGGCCACCAGGTCCATGGCACCGCCCATGCCCTTGACCAGCTTGCCGGGGATCATCCACGAGGCGATGTTGCCTTGCACATCCACTTCGAAGGCGCCCAGCACGGTGAGGTCGACGTGGCCACCACGGATCATGGCGAACGATTGCGCCGAGTCGAAGATCGAGGCGCCACGGCGGGCGGTAACGGTCTGCTTGCCGGCGTTGATCATGTCAGCATCGATGGTGCTTTCGGTAGGGAACTCGCCCATGCCGAGCAAGCCGTTTTCCGACTGCAGCATGACATCCATATCGTCGGGTACGTAGTTGGCCACCAGTGTCGGAATGCCAATGCCAAGGTTGACGTAGTAGCCGTCCTTCAGTTCACGGGCGACGCGTTGCGCCATCTGTTCGCGGGTCAGTGCCATGGTCAGGATCTCTTTGTTGTTCTGAAGGATGGCGCTCAGGCCTTGACGGTGCGCTTTTCAATACGCTTTTCGAAGGTGCCGACAATCACGCGGTCCACGAAAATACCGGGGGTGTGGATCTCGCTGGGCAGTAGCACGCCCGGTTCGACGATCTCTTCCACTTCAACCACGGTGATCTTGCCGGCGGTGGCCGCCAGCGGGTTGAAGTTCTGCGCGGTGTTGCGGTACACCACATTGCCGTAATGGTCGGCCTTCCAGCCCTTGACGATGGCGAAGTCACCGGTGATGGATTCTTCGAGAATGTAGTGGCGGCCTTTGAATTCACGCACTTCTTTGCCATCAGCAACCGGGGTGCCATAGCCGGTGGCGGTGAAGAAGGCCGGGATGCCAGCGCCGCCGGCGCGCATTTTCTCGGCGAGGGTGCCTTGGGGGGTCAGTTCGACTTCCAGTTCACCACTGAGCAGTTGGCGTTCGAATTCGGCGTTCTCGCCCACGTAGGACGCGATCATCTTGCGAATCTGCCGCTCTTCCAGCAGTACACCCAGGCCGAAACCGTCGACACCGCAGTTGTTGGAGACCACGGTCAGGCCCTTGACGCCACGGCGCTTGATCTCGTTGATGAGGTTTTCTGGAATGCCGCACAGGCCAAAGCCACCGGCCAGTACCGTCATGTTGTCGGTCAGGCCGTCGAGGGCCTCTTCATAGGTTGCTACGCGCTTGTCCAGTCCGGCCATGTTGATCCGCCTTTTGTAGTTGTTGAACCGACGAGGCTGTCGGTGAGCGTGTGCTGCCATCTTCACCGCAGACGACTGATTTGTTAATTTTGTTTTCATCATCGATTGATAACTATTTCAAAACAAACAGTAGGCCCGTCATGAACGTCAAGCAACTCCGCGCCTTCGTCGCCGTGGCCAAGTACCAAAGCTTCGCCCAGGCCGGCGAGCATCTGCATGTTTCGCAACCGGCATTGAGCCTGACCATCAAGGCCCTTGAGGAAAACCTAGGCGGCGCCTTGCTCAGCCGCACCACCCGCAGTGTCAGCCTGACCGCCGAAGGTGAAGTGCTGCTGCCACTGGCGCGGCGCCTGCTGGCCGACTGGGACGACACCGAAGAACTGCTGCGCCAGCGCTTCACCCTTCAACTGGGGCGGGTTTCAGTGGCGGCGATGCCGGCTTTTGCAGGCAACCTGCTGCCCCGCTCGCTCAAGGTGTTTCGCCAGCGCTACCCGAAGGTCAACGTCACCGTGCACGATGTGATCAACGAACAGGTACTGGAACTGGTGCGCCATCGTCGCGTCGAACTGGGCATCGGTTTCGAACCGGACAACACCGATGGCCTTGTTTTCTACCCGTTGTACATGGACCGCTTCGTCGCCGTGGTACCCGCTGACTCACCGTTGGCGTTGTTGCCCAGGGTCAGTTGGGCGCAACTGCTGGCCGAAGACTTCATTGCCTTGCAGCGCCCTTCGGCGGTGCGTCTGCTGATGGAACAGAACGTCGCGGCCAGGCACGGCAAGTTGGCGGTGGCGTTCGAAAGCCATCAGCTGTCTACCATTGGGCGCATGGTTGCCAGTGGCCTGGGCGTCAGCGCAGTACCGGCGCTGTGCATCAACCAGATGCAGGAGCTCGGCGCCCGCTGCCTGCCCTTGGTCGAGCCCTCGGTCGAACGGCGCATCGGCGTCATTGCCCTGAGCGAGCACAAATTGTCCACCGCAGCGCAAGCGCTGCTCGAGGTACTGCTTTCCCATACCCTGATCCCGGAGGTGACATGCGACACGTGAAACTGGCAGGTTCGAGCGTTCCGGCCATTGGCCAGGGCACCTGGTACATGGGTGAAGACCCCGGCCGCTGTGCAGCTGAGGTGTCTGCCCTGCAACAGGGTATCGAACTGGGCCTGAGCCTGATCGATACCGCTGAAATGTATGCCGAGGGCGGCGCGGAGGAAGTGGTCGGCCAGGCCATCGCCGGGCGTCGCGACCAGGTGTTTCTGGTCAGCAAGGTCTATCCGCACAATGCCAGTACGCGGGGCGTGCCGGCTGCCTGCGAGCGCAGCCTCAAACGCCTGGGTACCGACTGCATCGACCTGTACCTGCTGCATTGGCGTGGCCAGCATCCACTTGAGCAGACCGTCGAGGCATTCGAGCGCCTGCGCGAACAGGGCAAGATCAAGCGCTGGGGGGTGTCCAACTTCGACGTCGATGACCTGCGCGAACTGAACAACCCCGATTGCGCCACCAACCAGGTGCTGTACAACCCGACGCAGCGCGGCATCGAGTTCGACCTGCTGCCGTGGAGCCAGAAGCGTGCATTGCCAACCATGGCGTACTGCCCACTGGCTCAGGCCGGGCAGTTGCTGCAGCATCCTGTGCTGCTGGAGATCGCCGAGCGCCATGGCGCGACAACGGCCCAGGTCAGTCTGGCCTGGGTGACCCGTGAAGATGGGGTGATCGCCATTCCCAAGGCGGTAGCGCCAGAGCATGTGCGGCTGAATGCGGCGGCGGGTGTGCTGACCTTGAGCAGCGAAGACCTCCGGGCAATCGACCGGGCGTTTCCACCGCCGACCCGCAAACAACGGTTGGCGATGGTCTGACCGACACCGCCCCTACACGGCTCAGTGAAAATCGCGGCTACGGACATCCAGCCCCTGCAGCAAGGGGCTGACATCCTCCAGCCGCCGCGCGATCAGGTGGCGAACGCCATTCTCCTGCTCCAGCCGCCCGCTCACCTTGAGCAATTGCGAGCCCACTAATGCTCGCCGCTGCCGCTCGGCCAAGTCACGCCACACCACCACATTGACCATGCCGTACTCATCCTCCAACGTCACAAACGTCACCCCGCTGGCGGTTTGCGGGCGTTGCCTGCCCACCACCAGCCCGGCCACGGCAATGCTGTCGCCATGCTCGACAGCTGCCAGCTCGCACGAACTGCGACAGCCCAACGCACGCAAGCGTGGGCGCAGCAGTGTCAACGGGTGTGGCCCAAGCGTGGTGCCCAAGGTTTGATAATCGCTGACCAGGTCTTCACCCACGGTCGGCGCCGGTAGCGCCACCGCGCCCTCCGGGGCTGCGTCAACTTCAGCGAACAAGGGCAGTTGCGGTTGCACTGCCGCCACCTGCCAGCGCGCCTGGTGGCGGTCACGCGCCAGGGCCCTCAGCGCCCCGGCGTCCGCCAGGCGGGCGCGCGCACGCTGGTCGAGCCCTGCACGCAAGCACAGATCCTCGACATCGCGCCAGGGCCGTTGCGCCCTCGCCTGCTCCAGGCGCCGGGCATCGGCCTCGGCAAAGCCCCGAATCTGCCGCAACCCCAGGCGAATGGCCAGGGCACTTTCAGCCACGCGCTCGAGCGTGCAATCCCACTCGCTGTGAAACACATCCACCGGCCGCACCTCGATACCTTGGCGCCTGGCCTCCTGCAGCAGTTGGTCGGGGCTGTAGAAACCCATGGGCCAACTGTTGACCAACGCACAGGTAAAAATGGCCGGCTCATGGCACTTGAGCCAACTGCTCGCATAACACAGCAAGGCAAAGCTGGCCGCGTGAGACTCAGGAAAGCCATAGCTGCCGAAGCCCTTGATCTGTTCGAAGATGCGCTCGGCAAACGACAGGTCGTAACCATTGCGCAACATGCCCTGTATCAGCCGCTCACGGTGCGGCTCCAGCCCACCGTGGCGCTTCCAGGCAGCCATGCTGCGCCTTAACTGGTCGGCCTCGCCCGGGCTGTAGTCGGCAGCCACCATGGCCAGTTCCATGACCTGTTCCTGAAACAGCGGCACCCCCAGGGTACGCTCGAACACTTCCTGCAACTTCGGCGAGGGGTAGGTGACCGGTTCCTGCTTCAGGCGCCTGCGCAAGTAAGGGTGGACCATGTCGCCCTGGATCGGCCCGGGGCGCACGATGGCCACCTCGATCACCAGGTCGTAGAAGGTGGTGGGTTTGAGCCGAGGCAACATGGCCATTTGCGCCCGTGATTCGATCTGGAACACGCCCATGGTCTCGGCCCGGCTGATCATCGCGTAGGTGGCCGGGTCTTCAGCTGGAATGCTCGCCAAGGTCAGTTGCCGGCCACGGTGGCGTTGCAGCAGGTCGAAACAACGGCGCAAGGCGCTGAGCATGCCCAGGGCCAGTACATCGACCTTGAGCAGCCCGACCATGTCCAGGTCGTCCTTGTCCCACTGGATCACCGTGCGGTCTTGCATCGCGGCGTTTTCCACCGGCACCAGTTGGTCGAGCGGCTGTTGCGAGATGACAAAGCCGCCAGGGTGTTGCGACAGGTGCCGGGGAAAGCCGATCAGCTCAGCGGCCAGAATCAGCACCCGCCGCAACGATGGGCTGCTGGCCTCGAAACCCGCTTCGGCCAGGCGCTGTGCATCGGGGATGCGATCACTCCAGCGGCCGCAGCACTTGGCCAATGCATCCACCTGATCGGCCGGCAGCCCCAGTACCCGCGCCACATCACGCACCGCACCGGCAGCGTGATAGGTGTTGACCACGGCGGTGAGTGCGGCGCGATGCCGGCCATAGCGACGAAACACATACTGGATCACTTCTTCGCGGCGGTCGTGCTCGAAGTCCACGTCGATGTCGGGCGGCTCGTTGCGCTCGCGTGACAGAAAACGCTCGAACAGCAGGCGGTGCTGCATGGGGTCGAGTTCGGTGATCCCCAGCACGAAACACACCACCGAGTTGGCCGCCGAACCCCGGCCCTGACAAAGGATATGCTGGCTGCGGGCGAAGGCGACGATGTCGTGCACGGTCAAGAAGTAGCTTTCGTAAGCCAGCTCTTCGATCAGTGCCAGCTCCCGTGCCAGCACTTCGCGCACCTTGTCGCTCGGCCCGGCCGGCCAGCGCAACGGCAAGCCTCGCTCGCACAGTTCGCGCAGCCAGCTTGCGGGGGTATGGTTTTCGGGCACCAGTTCACGCGGGTACTGGTACTTGAGTTCGCTCAGGTCGAAACGGCAGCGTTCGGCAATGGCCAGGGTCTCGGCCAGCAAATCGGCGGGGTACAGCTCCTGCAGTTGCTGCGGGGTGCGCAGGTGACGCTCGCCATTGGCGAACAGGTGGCGCCCGGCCTCGGCCACCTGGCAATGCTGGCGGATGGCGGTCATGCAATCCTGCAGGGCACGGCGACCGCGTACGTGCATGTGCACGTCGCCACAGGCCACGGCGCGGATACCGACCTTGCCCGCCAGTTCGCGAAGCTTGCCAAGGCGCACCTCGTCGTCACTGCCTCGGTGCAAGTGCACCGCCAGCCAGAGCCGCTCGGCGAACAACGTGTGCAGCCAGTGGCCAGGCGCAGGGTCATCGGGGTCGTCGGCAATCCATAGCGCCAGCAACCCTTCATTGTGCGCGCGCAGGTCATCGCCGAACACCTGATACGCGCCCTTTTCCGCCCGCCGTCGCGCACGGGTAACCAGTGCGCACAGGCTCTGGTAGCCCGCCAGGTTTTCCGCCAGCAGCACCAGCCTGGGGCCATCCTGCAGGCGCATTTCACTGCCGACAATCAGTTGCAGCTGGTGCTCCTTGGCCGCCTGCCAGGCGCGCACGATACCGGCCAGGGTGCACTCATCGGTGATCGCCAAGGCTTGGTAGCCCTGCTCGCGGGCACGCCGGAACAACTCATCGGCACTCGACGCACCCCGCTGGAAGCTGAAGTTCGACAGGCAATGCAATTCGGCATAGCCGAACGTATTCATGCGAACCAGCCTTGCAGCCACAACGGGCCTGGCTGGCTGAGGTCGCGGTAGGCCCAGCCACGCAGGCCTTCGCGGGTTTCGATGCGGTAGTAGTCGCGACGCACGTCGCCACCGTCCCACCAGCCCGATTCGATGCGCTCGGCTTGGCCCAACAAGCGGTGCCCTGCGTCGTCAAGGGCCAAAGGCGTCGGGAGCAGCCAGCCGGGGCGGCTACCTGGCATCAGTTGCAGGCTCGCGCGTTCGCCCTGCTCCACCGTTTGCCAGGCACATTCGGGGCGATGGTCGGCCTCGGCGCTCAGCCCTTTTACCGCCTCATCGCCCAAGCGCGCACGCAACCGCTCACGCAGTTGCTCCCAGGGCTGGGCCTGCTGGGTTCGGGGGTCGAACAGCGCCTGGTACTGGGGCACGAAGGGTGGCAAGTCATCGGCGACCAGGCGCAGGTTACGAACCGGGGCGCGCAGCTGCAGCGGCTCCAGCCGCCCTTTGGCCAACTCGAAGAGCATGCCGGCATCACGCTCGGCCGCCAGCAGCCCCACCTGCAGTTGCGTGTCAGGCCCTTCGGCATGCTCAAGGTGCAGGCAGAAGCGTTGCACGCCGCAATCGCGCCCGGCCAGGAACGCGCCAAGGTCATTGAGCATTCTGCGCAATGGGAACAGCAGCGCCTGGTGCGATTCAACGTCAAAGTTCAGCTCCAGACGCGCTTCGAAGCGGTCAGGCGGCTGGTAGAAAGCCAACCCCAAGCTACGCAGGCCGAGCAATTGGTCCAGGTGCAGCTGGACCTGGGCAGAAAAGCGTTTGGCCAGGGCATCGCGAGGCAAGGCCATGACCTGGCCGAGCTGGCGCAGCCCCATACGGGCAAAGGCCTCGGCGGCCTCCTGAGGCAGCCCGACACGCTCGATTGGCATGCGTGCCAGCACTGCGCGCGCCTCTTCGGCGCAGGTCACCGCCAAGCCATCGTGGCCATTGGCGAGCATGCGCGCCGCCACCGGGTTACTGGCCAGCACGATGCGCTGACGTAAGCCCAGCTCACTGAGCTCTTGGCGCAGGCGTGCCTCGAACAATGGCCAGGGGCCGAACAATTGCAGGCTGGAGCCTACTTCCAGCAGCAGCGCCCGTGGGTAATGCAGGCTCACCTGGGCACTGAAACGATAGGCCCAGGCTGCCAGCAGTTGTTGCAACTGTTCGATGCGTTTGCCGTCGGCTTCCACGCAAGTGAAGCCATCGGCCAGGGCACGGGCCGCCGTCAGGGTTTGCCCGGCACGCAGGCCCAGTGCCGCAGCAGCGGGGTTGACCGCCTGCAAGACGCGCCGCTGAGTGGGGCCGCCAATCAGCACCAGTGGCGTATCGGGGTCGTCGCGTTCGCGCAGCACCGTGTCCAGCGCCAGCTGTGGCAGCAGAATGCAGGCCCAGAGCATGATGCATCAGCCCTGCCCGGGGCAGGCGATGGGCTGCGCCGGGGGCATGCCACCTCGGCTCTTGAGCACGCGCCATTGTGCTGGCCGGGTGTCGATGGCAATGCGCAAAGCGGCTGGCGACGGATTGTTTGCCGCCTGCTGCGGGCGACAGGCGAAGGCCAGCGCCTGGCCGGTCTCGGCGGCCACCTGCAGGCGCCGCAGTGCACGGTCATCGGCGCGTTCTGGCCAGCACAGCACGGCGGCGCAACTGCCCGAGCGCAGGCATTGCTCAGCCGCCCAGAGCGCGTCGACCGGCGCGGCGGCCACCTGGACCAGCCAGCGTAAATCCACCCCCGCTGCCTGCCAGGCAGGGGCAAAGGGAATAAACGGCGGCGCGACCAGCACCACCCGCCCGCCTTCAGCGGTCAGGCGTGCCAGTGAAGGCCATAGCAACTGCAGCTCACCGCAACCGGGGCTGGCCAGCAACAGTTCGCTGAGTGCTGCGGCCGGCCAGCCGCCCTCGGCAAGGCGTTGGTCCAGCGCGGCATGGCCGGTGGGCTGCAACCCCAGGGGCCGTGCCTGAACCTGCCGGCCGCGCCAGACCTGACGCTGGTCGAGCAGCCTGTCGAGATCGACCACCGCGCCCATCAGTCGCGCCTCAACAGGCCGCAGAACACGCCTTCGATGAAGAACGCCTGTTCAGGCCCCACATCGATCGGCGCATAGGCCGGGTTGCGTGGCAGCAGCCGGTAACCACCGGCCTGGCGCTGCAAGCGCTTGATGGTCACCTCGCCGTCCAGGCGGGCAACCACGACCTGCCCGTCACGAGCCTCGCCCTGCTGGCGAATGCCGACCAGGTCACCGTCGAAGATGCCGTCGTCGATCATCGAGTCGCCGCGCACCTTCAACAGGTAATCGGGTGTGCGCCGGAACAGGCTGGGGTCGATCAGCAATTGCTCGTGAATACCGAGGTCCGGGCCGATCGGCGCACCTGCGGCGACCTGGCCCAATACCGGCACTTCGAGGATTTCCGGGCGGCGCAGGGGCTGGGCCAGGCGAATGCCACGGGCCTGGTTTGGCGTGACGTCGATGTAACCGGCCTGGCACAGGGCGGTGATGTGCTTGCGCGCGACACTGCGCGAGGCAAAGCCGAAGCGCGTGGCGATGTCGGCGAGGCTCGGTGGCTGGCCGTGGTCGGTGATGCGCTCACGAATGAATTCGAGAATGGCGCGGCGTTTGGGGGTCATATTGTCCATGGAGCACATTTGTACTCTTTTCGCAGCGCACTGAACAGCCCCCTTCGTCGTCAGCTTTGGTTATGATCGTTGGGCTTGTGTTTTTTCATACTTGGATACCTGATGCTGACTGCCCTGCTGTTCGACCTCGACGGAACCCTTACCGATACCGATACCCTGCACTTGCAGGCTTTCCGCCAGTTGCTGCGTGAACATGATGGCCGCGAACTTTCCCAGGCCCAGTTCGATGCGCAGGTCAGTGGCCGGGCCAACGGCGCACTGTTCGCCGAGCTGTTTGCCGATGCCAGCCCACAGGAGTGCCTGGCGCTGGCAGACCGCAAAGAGGCGTTATTCCGCTCGCTGGCGCCGTCGCTCGAACCGATGCCGGGGCTGTTGCGCCTGCTGGAGCACGCCCAGGCCTGTGGCCTGGGCATGTGCGTGGTCACCAACGCACCGCGGCTCAATGCCGAGCACATGTTGCAGGCCATGGGGCTGGGGGCACGTTTCGAGCATGTGCTGGTGGCCGAAGAGCTTGAACGTGCCA
The DNA here is from genome assembly GCF_051123555.1 of Pseudomonas sp. NFX1. Lineage (NCBI taxonomy): Bacteria > Pseudomonadati > Pseudomonadota > Gammaproteobacteria > Pseudomonadales > Pseudomonadaceae > Pseudomonas > Pseudomonas sp. NFX1. The sequence goes on from NZ_CP169366.1 coordinate 1,731,653, forward strand.
AGCCGGACCCGCTGCCCTACCTGACCGGGTTGCAGCGCCTTGGCGCGGTGGCCGGTCAGGCGCTGGCCTTCGAGGACTCGCTGCCCGGGGTCAGGGCTGCCAGCGGGGCGGGTATCTTTACGGTGGGGGTAGCCACTACGCAGACAGCTGAACGGCTGATGGAGGCGGGTGCTGGGTTGGTGATTCGGGACTTTGATGATCCGCGGTTGTGGGCGTTGATTGAATCGATGGGGTGATGGCTTTGGAGCATGCCTTGAGCGCTCTAGCGCCTATGAGATCGAGCGCCGCCCGCGCGGCGCATCGCGAGCTAAGCTCGCACCTACATTTGTCCCACGCTCCCCTCCCCCAGGCCCCCACATGCTCATCGACGAAGAACTGACCCTGAAAAAGCTGGAAACCTTCCTCGCCTTCATGCGCAGTGGCAACCTCGGCCGGGCCGCCGCCGAACTCTCCACCAGTGCCGTCAGCGTGCACCGCGCCATCCACTCGCTGGAAAACGCCCTGCGTTGCCCGCTGTTCAAGCACGAAGGCCGCCAGCTGATTCCGCTGGAGAGCGCCTACGTACTGGAGAAAAAAGCCCGTCAGCTGATCCAGGACGCCGAGCAGATGGTGCGCCAGACCCGCGAAGCCGCAGGCTTCTACGCCGAACGCTTCCGCCTTGGCGCCTTGTATTCACTGACCGTGAAGACCGTGCCAAAACTGGTCATGGGCCTGAAGCTGCGCCGCAGCGAGCTCAACATCGACCTGACCCTGGGCTCGAACGTCGACCTGCTGCAACGCCTGAAAAACCACGAACTGGAGGCCATCCTGGTATCGCTCGATGAAAGTGTCAGCGACCCCGCCTGCGAGCAACTGCCGCTGTTCTCCGACGATATCTTCCTCGCCGTCCCCACCGACTCGCCCTTTGCCGAACAAGCCGAGGTGGACCTGGCAGACCTCGCCGACTCCACGTTCATCACCCTGACCCAAGGCTTCGCCACCCACCGTGACGGTGCGCGGGTATTCCAGCAGGCAGGGTTCGAGCCCAAGGTGGCCATGCAGGTGAACGATATCTTCACCCTGCTGAGCATGGTCAGCTCGGGCGTGGGCTTTGCCCTGCTGCCAGGGCGGATTGCAGCGGTTTACGAGAACCGGGTGCGGCTGATCGCTCTACAGCCGCGCTATCGCCTGCAACAACATATCGGCGTGGTGTTTCTGAAGGCGCGTGAGCGGGAACCGAACCTGTTGGCGTTGCTGGCGCAATGCAGGATGTACAGCCGGGAAAACTGAACAAGGCCTGCAGGGCTTTTGCACACCAGCACTGATTACACCACCTGCCGTGCAGCGCGTCGGCCTGAACCGGCATGGCGCCCTTGCAGCAGCACGGCCAGCGCAGCCAGCACCGCCGGTACAAGCAACGACGCGAACACCTGCGCGAAGCTCCACCCCATTGCCAGCATCTGGGCGCCGGCAAACGCACTGAGAATCGCCCCGAAACGGCCGATGCCACTCATCCAGCTGGCACCGGTCGCGCGCGCTTCGGTCGGGTAGAACGCTGCCGCCAGCGCATTCATGCCCACACTGGCACCATTGAGGCCAAAGCCCACTGCCCAGGCAATCGTGCACAGCCAGGTGAAATCCCCGGCCACCTGGCCAATGGCGAAGATCACTGCGCCGCTGAACAGGAAGGTCAGCATCAGCACGCGTTGCGGGTTGCAGCGGTCCATGGCCCAGCCCACCGAAATCGCCCCCAGCGGCCCGCCGATCTGGAAGCAGGCGGTGACGATGGCCGCTTCGGCTACCGAGAAGCCACCGCCCTCCTTCACCAGAGTGGGCAACCAGCCGCTGAACAGGTAGACCAGAAACAGCGCCAGCACGTAGCCGGTCCAGAGCATGAAGGTGCCGAAGCGATAGCGCGGCGAGAGGATGGTGCCAATCGCCCCACCGCTGCTCGGCGTGCTGGGCGGCAGCACAAAGGTGCTGTCGGCGCTGATGCGCCCCGGCGCCAGGCGGCTGACAATGGCGCGTACGCGTCGCACATCGGCACCCTTGCTGACCAGGAAGGTGACCGATTCGGGCAGCCGCCAGCACAGCAACGGCAACGTCAGCAGCGGCAGCACGCCCCCCAGCACCAGCACACTGCGCCAGCCCAGGTTCGGGATCATCCAGGCACTGACAAAGCCGCCTGCCGCCGCGCCCAGGGAAAAGCCGCAGAACGCCAGGGTGATCAGCAACGAGCGGCTGCGCGCCGGCGCGTACTCGCTGACCAGGGTGCTGGCATTGGGCATGGCGGCGCCCAAGCCCAGACCGGTCAGAAAACGCAGGGCCACCAGGGTTTCAAGGTTGGGCGAAAACGCCGAGGCCAGGGTCCAGACGCCAAACAGCAAGACGCTGCCCAGCAAGACCGCCTTGCGCCCGTAGCGATCTGCCAGGGGGCCGGCGATCAAGGCCCCGAGCGCCAGGCCGATGAGGGCGGCGCTCAACACCGGGCCCAGGCTTTGCGCGTTCAGGCCCCAGTCGCTTTTCAGCTGGGGGGCGATGAAACCGATGATGGCGACGTCCAGCCCGTCCAGGGCGATGATCAGAAACCCCAGAAAGACCACCCACTTCTGGTAGCGGCCGATGGGTTGCTGGTCGATCAGTTGGCGCACATCGATAGCGTTGTTCATGGGTATCACCTGTTGTTGTTTTTATGCGGGTGCAGGGCCCCGGTGGCATTAGCGGTGAGCGAGGCTATGCAGCTGCACCGGCCTGATGATGCGTGTCTCCTGGGCCACCACCAGGTCACGGGTGGCGTGCAGGTAGGCGGCGAAGTCCGGGTCGGCATCGCGGGCGGCGCTGCGCGTTTCGAAGTCATCCAGGCTGTCGTAGCCCCACAGGTGCACCACCTGGTTCAGCGGGCCGATGCTGCTGGTGTAGAAGGCCAGTGGCGCCCCCAGATGGCGCAGCAGAATCGGCATCGCCAGCTGGTCGAAGGCCTCGAGAAACGCCGCCATGCCACGTGGGCGGATGGTGTAGATCCGATGGTCGACGACGGCCTTGTCCATCACGCCACCTCCCGTGCATTGGCCGCAGTCGCCAGGCCCTGTTCGACGCCTGCCAGATGGCGCCCGGTGAGGTAGCCAAAGGTCATGATCGGCCCCAGGGTGATGCCTGCGCCGGGGTAGTTGCCGCCCATGATGCTGGCGCGGTCGTTGCCAACGGCATACAGCCCCTCGATGGCCCGCTCATCGGTGCCGAGCACTTCGCCGACCACACTGGTGCGGATCCCGTCGAAGGTACCCAGGTCGCCCATGATCACCTTCACGGCAAAGTAAGGCCCCTCGCCCAGCGGCGCCACGCAAGGGTTGGGCGTGTGTTGCGGGTCGGCCAGATAACGATTGAAGCGGGTAGTGCCACGCCCGAACTGGCGGTCCTCACCCTGAACGGCGCCCAGGTTGTAATCACGCACGGTCTGCTCCAGCCCGGCGGCATCGATCCCGGCCTTGCCGGCCAGCTCTGCGAGGCTGCGGCCCTTGAGCAGGTAGCCATTGCGCAACAGCGGCCCCAGCGGCATCGGCGCGGGCTTGGCGAAGCCCAGGCCGTACTTGGCCAGGGTGCGGCGGTCACAGACCAGCCACATGGCGGTTTCCGACTGCTCGGCACATGCCTCGATCAGCGCTGCACCCACATCGTGGTAGGAATTCGATTCGTTGGTGAAGCGCTTGCCCGAGCGCAGCACCCCGATCACTCCGGGTTTGTAACGATCGAGCAAATGCGGAAAGGCAGCGTAGCGCCCTGCCCCCATGGGCACTTTCGATACCGGCATCCAGGCCGCTGCGGCTTGCAGGCGGATATCGACCTTGGCGCCCAATGCTTCGGCCATGCGGGCACCATCACCGGTGTTGCCTTCGGGCACCGGCGAAAAATGCTCACCGCCGCGACGCACATGCGGGTAGGCCTGCTTCAACCGCTGCAGGTCGTGGGAGAACCCGCCACAGGCCAGCACCACACCCCGCCGCGCCTCAATGCGCAGTTCGTTGTTGCCTTGCTCGGCCAACACCCCCGTGACTCGGTTGCCTTCACGCAACAGTTGCCTGGCCGGCGTGCCGGTCAGAATCGGAATACCCAGGTCCAGCGCCGACCTCACCAGCCGCGCCGCCAAGGCATTGCCGCTGGTTACCTGAGTGCCACGCCGGTACAGCGCCAGCTCTTTGAAGTGGGTCAGCAAGCGCTTGGCCACATAAGCGAACGACGTCAGTGAACGCGTGACATTGAAGAAGTGCTTGAGGTCGGCATTCGACGAGTTGAACATCATGCCGATGAAAGTGATGGTCTTGAGCGGTGGCCGCAGGCGTGCCATGTCTGGCCCCAGGCCACGGATATCGTAGGGCGCCGCCAGTATCGAGCGGCCGACCTCGACGCCACCCTCCACCTGCGGGTGGTAGTCGGGGTACAGCGTGGGGACGAACTTGACGGCCGTCTCGCGCTCGAAGAAGTCCACCATACGTGGCCCGTGGCGCAGAAACGCCTTGACCGCCGCTTCGTCGAAGCAGTCGCCGGTTTCGTTGCGCAAGTAGGTAAGTGCCGCCGCCTCGCTGTCGTTTACCCCATGTCGGCTGCACGGCACCCACAGCACCCCGCCGGAAAACGCCGTAGTGCCGCCGAAGCAGTCCGCCTTCTCGATCACGATCACATCCAGGCCGTGCTTTTTCGCGGTGATCGCTGTCGCCAGGCCACCGGCCCCCGCCCCCACCACCAGTACATCGCAGTTGCGCGTGTTCATGGACGTACGCCCTCGAAGCCTGGGCGTGGGATCAATGCCATGGGCATGCTCTCCAGCCCGCCATCGACAGTCAGCTCGGCGCCGTTGATGTAGTCGGCGCGCGGGCTGGCGAGAAACAGGACTGCTTCAGCGATGTCCTGCGGCTCGCCGATCCGCTGGTTGGCGGTCATGGCGCTGCGCTGGCGCTCGATGTGCGGGTCGGCGTAGAACGCGGCCGACAACGGCGTGCGGATCAACCCAGGGCACACCGCATTGCTACGCACCCCGCGCGGGCCCCACTCCACGGCTATTTGCCGCGACAACAGGCTGACACCGGCCTTGGCCGCGCTGTAGGCACCGCTATTGGGTTGTGGGTAATGAGCGGCGATGGACGCAATATGCACGATGCGCCCCTGGCCACGGGCAAGCATCGAACGCCCGAAGGCCTGGGAACACAGCAGGTAGCCGCTGAGGTTGACCGCCAGTACCTGGTTCCATTGCTCCAGGCTCAGCGTTTCAAGGGCACCGGGGCGCAACACGCTGGCGTTGTTGACCAGTACATCGCAGCGACCGTGCAGCGCCTGCACCTGTGCCGCCGCCTGGCTGACGCTGTCGGGGTCGGCGATGTCGCAGCCCAGCGCGCTGACCTCGCCGACGCTGTGCTCGCCCAGGGTCGCTGCCAGCTCGCGGCATTTATCCAGGTCGCGATCCAGCAACACCACATGGGCATGCTGCCCCACCAACGCGGCAGCCAGGGCCGCGCCAATGCCGCCGGCCGCGCCGGTTACCACGCAAACGGCAGAGTCCAGGCCCAGCCAGTGATCAGTCGTCATCTTGTTGTTATGCATGCTGCTCTCCAGAGTGTCGCTTCATCTGGCAAACAGCCTAGGGCCGGCACGTGCCCGGGCAGAATGGACAAAACCTGCAACCCACCCCACATTCCCGACAATTTCGTCCACTGGCCCTTAATCCGGCAAGCCGCTGTGGCACAGTAGCCGGGTATCGATCACAACAATAACTACAAGACCATGAACAAGATCCCCAACTACGCCCTATACGGCGAAACCGCGCAGCCGGTGTGGCACGAGTCCCTGCATGTGGAGTCGATCTCGCAACGCTCCGGCGCCCACAACTGGGAGATTGCCGCGCACCGTCATGAAGGCCTGCTGCAGCTGCTGTACCTGCAAAGCGGGGCCGGTGAAGTGCTGTTCGACAGTGACCACGTGCAGGCCCGGGCGCCCTGCGTGGTGTACGTGCCGGCGCAGGTGGTGCATGGTTTTCATTGGGCCGGCGCGGTCGAGGGCCAGGTGATCACGGCGGCGCAGCATCCGCTGGAAAGTATCGCCCAGGTACTGGCACCGAACCTGCTGGCACAGGTGCGCAAACCCCAGGTGATCGCCCTGCCGCAGTGGGACGCCGAAGAAGACCCGCTGCTACCGCTGTGCCGCGCACTGCGTGAGGAATACCACAACCGCGCCCGCGAGCATGTGGCGTGCAGCATGTCGCTGCTGCTGACGCTGGTGATCCAGGTGTTGCGCCACGAGCCGCAGGCCCGCGCCGGCGAGCAGCGCCTACCGTCGAGGCGCAGCCAGCAACTGACCAGGTTCCGTGAGCTGGTGGACATGCACTACCGCGCGCATTGGTCGCTCGGTGATTACGCCGGTGAGCTCGGGCTGACCTTGGCGACGCTGGGGCGGTTGTGCCAGGAGCATCTGGGCATGACGCCGATGAATGTCATCAATGCCCGCCTGGTGCTTGAGGCCAAACGGGCGCTGGGGCATTCGAGCCTCAGTGTGAAAGAAATTGCCCATGAGCTGGGGTTTGTCGATGTCGGCTACTTCAGCCGGTTTTTCCGCAAGCATTCAGGGGTGAGCCCGAGTGGGTTTCGTGAGGCCGCAGGGCGAAAGGGCCCGTAATTTCGCACAGCACCCTCAAGCCTCCAGTGCGTGCTGCACCTGGCCCACTGTCGCCGCCAAGCGCTGCAGATGCAGGCTCAACACCCGCTCTACCGGCGCCTGGTCCTCCGGCCAGTGCAAGGCAATGCTACCCGCCAGCCGCCCTTCAACCCGCACCGGCAACGCGATCGCCCGGATCAGAAACGGCAACCGCACCGGGTACTCCCAGTGCCCCTCGGTGCGCTGACCAAAGCCCTTGTGCGCATCGTCCTCGATATCGCGCAACAGCGTTTCATCACCCAACTGCTGGTGGCTGGCCAGGCGCTGCACTTCGTCGCTGTGCATTTCCCCCAGGCATGCCCGCCCCATTGCCGAGTGAAACAGGCTGGCATGGTGCCCGACGATCTGGCAGTTGTTCGGGTAGCGCTTGCGCAGCACCAGGGGGATGGCGCTTTCCATCACTTCAAGGCGCTCACCATCGAAGCACGACAGGTCCGCCACCAGCCCGGTGCACTCGCTCAGTTCCAGCAACCAGGGCGCTGCGTGTTCGACCAGGCGCCGCTTGAAACGCAACTGGCGGTCACCGAACAGGCGCCGGGCGCACAGGCGATAACGCCGATCACTCAAGCCCCGGTAGACCCAGCCCTGCTCCTGCAAGGTGGCCAGCATTCGCGACACCGTAGCCTTGGGCAGGGTCGTCAGGTAATGCAGCTCCTCCAGCCCTAACGCCTGGTGTTCGCCGAGCAAATCGACGATGGCCAGCGCCCGCTCCACCGAGCGCACGCCGCCGCTGTCTGTCGTGGTGCCCATGTGTCTGACCTCCCTGTCTCTGCGTGGATGGTCATGATGCCCAGCAAAAAACGCGCCTGCCCAGGGTGCTCAACGTGATTGCAGGCAATTAGGCGGCTGCCGCTCGACCCAACGGGTCAGTTGTTCATGGGCATACGCCAGCTGCAGCACGGCATGGTCGGCCTGGGCGGGGCCTATGATCTGCAGCCCCATCGGCAGCCCCGCGGCATTGAAGCCAACCGGTACGCTCATGCTCGGCAAGCCGGCCAACGTCGGCCCGATGACTACCTCCATCCAGCGGTGGTAGGTGTCCATCGCCTGCCCGCCGACCACCTTCGGCCACGCTTGGGCTGCGTCGAAAGGGAACACCTGGGCAGCAGGCAACAGCAGAAAATCGTAACGTTCGAACAAGGTGTTCAACGCCTGGTACCAGGCGCTGCGGTCCAGTGAGGCCTGGTAAACGTCCGCCGCCGTCAGGCGCAGGCCCCCTTCGACCTCCCAGCGCGCCTCGGGCTTGAGCAGTGCGCGCTTCGCGGGGTCGGCATAGGCTGCACCCAGGCTTCCATGCACCAGGAAGTGGCGGTGGGTCAGCCAGCATTGCCACAGGCGCGCCATATCGAAACCTGGCTGGCAGGCCTCGACTTCGCAACCCAGCGCGGCGAAGTCCGCCAAGGCCGCTTCGCACAGGCCCATTACCCCGTCATCCATCGGCAGGTAACCGTCATGGCTGCCCAGCCAGCCGACCCGCACGCCCTTGAAATCACGCGACAGCCCATGGGCGAAGTCGCGCGGGCCGTCGCGCAGTGACAATGGCACCCGCGCGTCATGGCCGGCCTGAACCGAGAGTAGCCGCGCCACATCTGTCACCGTGCGCCCCATCGGGCCCTCGGTGGCCAGCTGCTGCATGAACAGCTCCGGTGTCGGCCCATATGGCACCCGCCCTTGCGAAGGGCGCAGGCCAAACACATTGTTGAACGCCGCCGGGTTGCGTAGCGAGCCCATCATGTCGCTGCCATCGGCCACCGGCAGCAAGCGCAGGGCCAGGGCCGCGGCTGCCCCGCCACTGCTGCCACCGGCCACGCGGCTCGGGTCGTAGGCGTTGAGGGTGGTGCCGAACAGCGTGTTGTAGCTTTGCGAGCCGAGGCCGAACTCCGGCACATTGCTCTTGCCGATGATGATCGCCCCGCTGGCGCGCACCCGCGCCACGCTGAGCGCATCCTGCTCGGGCACATGCTCGGCGAACAGCGGCGAGCCCAGCGTGGTACGCAGCCCCGCCGTGGCCGCCAGGTCCTTGACCGCCTGCGGCATGCCATGCATCCAGCCTCGCGACTGGCCGCCCGCCAGCTCGCGATCACGCGCGTCGGCCTCGGCCAACAGCACCGCGCCCTCGCGCAGCGACACCAGCGCATTGACCTGCGGGTTGAAGCGTTCGATATGGCCCAGGTAGGCCTGCATCACTTCACGGCACGACACTTGGCGGGCATGAATCGCCTGGGACAGCGCCTCGGCATCCAGGGCAACGATCGGGTCGATGGCTAACAGGCTCACGGTTTCACTCCAAGGTTGAAGGCAACAGCCTTGCCAGCACGCGGGGCCTCTTTCAGGCAATAGGTACCCAGCAGCGTCAGCAGGCACGCGAATAGCACGTAGAACGACGGCGCCACCGGCGTGCCGAGCACCTTGCTCAGCCAGGTGACGATCAGCGGGGCGAAGCCGCCGAACACCATTACCGCAACGTTGTAGGCCACCGACACCCCGGTGGAGCGCACCTCGATCGGGAACTGCTCGGCCAGGGCGGTCGGCGCCGGGCCGAAGAAGCCGCCGATGGCAGTGCACAGCAGCAGTTGCATCACCAGCAGACGCTCGATCGATGGCGCCGCCGCTACCCAGACATACAACGGGTAGACCATCACGAAGAACGCCAAGGTAAAGGCCATCAGCACCGGCCGCCGGCCCAGGCGGTCCGATAACGCACCCGCCAGGGGGATCACCACGGTCATCAGGCCCACGGCCAGCATCTGCACCAGCAACACCTGGTCCAGCGGCAGGCCCAGGTTCTTGTGGGCGAAGGTTGGCATGTTCACCAGCACTACATAGAACGACACCGTCGCCCCACAGGCCAAGCCCATCGACACCAACAGGCTGCGGCGGTGCTCACGCAGTACCTGCCACAAACTCGGCGCCTGGCCCTTGGCCTGCTTGCGGGCTTCGAGGAACTCCTCGGGCTCTTCCATGTGCTTGCGAATCCACAGCCCCACCGGGCCGATCAGCAAGCCGATCACGAACGGGATCCGCCAGCCCCAGCTGTCCAAGGCCTCGGGCGTGCACAAGTGGGTGACCAGCGCCACCATCGCCGCCCCGCTGAACACCGCCAGGCACTGCCCCACCAGTTGCCACGAGCCATACAGCCCCTTGCGGTGGGCCGGTGCGCTTTCCACCAGAAACGCCGTGGCACTGGCGTACTCACCGCCCGTGGCAAAGCCCTGCAGCATGCGCGCCACCACGATGAGCAGCGGCGCGCCCATGCCGATGGCCAGGTAGCTGGGGGCAAAGGCGATCATCGCGATGGACACCGTCATCAGGCGGATGATCAGTTGCATCGCCGCCTTGCGCCCCTTGCGGTCGGAGTACATGCCCAGCAGCACCCCGCCCACCGGGCGCATGAAAAAGCCCACGCCGAAGGTGGCCAGGGCCATCAGTAGCGAGGCGTACTCGTCGTCGGAGGGGAAGAACTGGCGGGCGATGATGCTGGCCAGAAAGCCGTACACGATAAAGTCATACCACTCCAGGGCATTGCCGATGACCGCCGCGACCACTTGCCGGGTACGCGACGCGCCTGTATTGGAAATCTGCATGCGGAGCACTCCATCAATCTGTTGGCCAGAAACGCTTCAAGTGATCGCCCAGGCACGCTCGCGCCCGGGTTCCAGCGGCAGTCGTCAATGCAGGGTTCAGGCCGGCTCGAGCCAGCGCTCGGTCAGCGCGCCCCAGTAAGCGGCGCCGGTCAGCAGGATGTCGTCGTTGAAGTCATAGGCCGGGTTGTGCACCATCGGCCGCTTCACACCATTGCCGATGAACAGGTAGGCGCCGGGGCAGCGCTGCAGCATCCAGGCAAAGTCCTCGCTGCCCATCAGCTTGCGGGTATTGCCATCCACCGCGTCGGCGCCGAGCAGTTCGACACCGACCTGGTGGGCAAAGGCGTTTTCAGCGGCGTGGTTGACCAGCACCGGGTAAGCGGGTCGATGCTCGATGCTGGCGGTGCAGCCATAGCTCTGCGCCTGGCTGACGATGATCGCCTGCACCCGCTCCAGGGTCTGTGCGCGCACCTCGGCATTCAGGGCGCGCAAGCTCAGACGCAGCAGGGCCTGCTGCGGGATCACGTTGGCTGCCTCACCCGCCTGCAACGCACCGACGGTCACTACTGCCGCTTCCTGCGCATCGATGTTGCGCGCCACCACGGTCTGCAACGCCATCACCACACTGGCCGCTGCCACCAGCGGGTCGACCGTCAGGTGCGGCATGGAACCATGCCCACCGACCCCCTCGATGGTCACCGTGAGCAAGTCCTGCGAGGCCATCATCGGCCCCTCACGGAAGCCCAGGTGCCCCGCTGGCAGCCCGGGCATGTTGTGCATGCCGAACAAGGCATCGCAGGGGAAGCGCTCCAGCAGGCCGTCGGCGAGCATCGCCTCGGCGCCACCTTGGCCCTCTTCAGCCGGCTGGAAGATCAGCGTCAGCGTGCCATCGAACTGGCGGGTAGCAGCCAGGTAACGGGCGGCACCCAGCAACATGGTGGTATGCCCGTCATGGCCGCAAGCGTGCATGCAGCCCTGGTGGCGGCTGCTGTAGGCAGCGCCGGTGGCCTCGTGAATGGGCAGCGCGTCCATGTCGGCACGCAGGCCGAGCTTGCGTGGGCTGCTGCCGTTGCGCAGCACGCCGACCACGCCGGTCTTGCCGATGCCTGTGTGCACTTCGTAGCCCCAGTCTTTGAGCAATTGCGCGACCAGGGCCGAGGTGCGGCTTTCTTCGAAACCGAGTTCGGGGTGAGCGTGGATATCGTGGCGGATGGCGTGCAGGTCGCTGGCCACCTCGTTGAGCCAGGCCAGGATGTGCTGATGTTGCGGCATGTGGAATCTCCTCGCGCGGGTGGGTCCCGTTCTTGTTGTTCGCTTTGAGATCACGACGGGGAAGGCAGGTCGTGGTTACGGACAGATAAGCGCGACGGGGGCCGGAGCACAATTGAATGTGGTTCCACGGGGTGGAACATGGCAGCGAGGGGGATTGCGGGCGGGCCGCTGGGCATGCCTTGGGAGGTTCAGCGCCTGCGAGATCGAGCGCCGCCCGCGCGGCGCTCGATCTCGCAGGCGCTAAACCTCCCAACCCCTACACCTGCCAGCCCCACCCCAATCCCCGCACAGACCCTCAAATTACTGCTACCGTGCCCCATTTACCCAGCCAAGGAGCGCCCAATGCCACCACGCACCCCAACCCCTACCGGTTTCGTCCGTGTCCGTGGCGCTCGCGAGCACAACCTCAAGAACATCGACGTGGACATCCCCCGCGACGCGCTGGTGGTGTTCACCGGTGTATCCGGCTCGGGCAAATCTTCATTGGCCTTCTCCACCCTGTATGCCGAAGCCCAGCGCCGCTACTTCGAATCGGTCGCGCCCTATGCCCGGCGCCTGATCGACCAGGTTGGCGTACCCGACGTGGACGCCATCGAAGGCCTGCCCCCTGCGGTGGCCCTGCAACAGCAACGCGGCACGCCAAGCGCGCGTTCCTCGGTCGGCAGCGTCACCACATTGTCCAGCTCGATCCGCATGCTCTACTCGCGTGCCGGCCACTACCCGGCCGGGCAGGCCATGCTGTACGCCGAAGACTTCTCGCCCAATACCCCACAAGGGGCCTGCCCCGAATGTCACGGCCTGGGCCGTGTCTACGAGGTGAACGAGGCAACCATGGTCCCCGACCCGTCGCTGACCATACGTGAGCGGGCGGTGGCCGCCTGGCCGATGGCCTGGCAGGGCCAGAACCTGCGCGACATCCTGGTGACCATGGGCTATGACGTTGACACCCCCTGGCGCGACCTGCCCCGGGAGCAACGCGACTGGATCCTCTACACCGAAGAAACCCCCACCGTGCCGGTCTACGCCGGGCTCAGCCCGGCGCAGACCCGCGCCGCACTCAAGCGCAAGCTCGAACCCAGCTACCAAGGCACCTTCAGCGGCGCCCGGCGCTACGTGATGCACACGTTCATGCATTCGCAGAGCGCGCAGATGCGCAAACGCGTCTCCCAATTCATGCGCCCAAGCCCCTGCCCGCTGTGCCAGGGTAAACGCCTCAAGCGCGCAGCGCTGGCCGTGACCTTCGCCGGCCGCGACATCGGCGAGCTGTCGCGCCTGCCTTTGCAGACGCTGGCCGAGGTGTTCCGCTCGGTGGCAGCCCCCGGTTATCTGCAACAGCACGAAGACACCCTGACCCTGGAAAAGCGCCTGGCCGCCCAGCGCATCGCCCACGAACTGCTGGAACGGATCGCGCCGCTGATCGACCTTGGCCTCGGCTACCTGGCCCTGGAACGCAGCACGCCGACGCTGTCCTCGGGCGAACTGCAACGCCTGCGCCTGGCCACCCAGCTCAACTCGCAACTGTTCGGCGTCATCTACGTGCTCGACGAACCGTCGGCCGGCCTGCACCCGGCCGACAGCGAAGCGCTGTTCGACGCCCTGCAACGGCTCAAGCGGGCGGGCAATTCGGTGTACGTCGTTGAGCACGACCTGGACACCATGCGCCGCGCCGACTGGCTGGTGGATGTCGGCCCTGCGGCCGGCGAGCATGGCGGGCAGGTGCTGTACAGCGGCCCGCCCGCAGGCCTGGCCGAGGTCGAGGTATCGCGCACCCGCGCCTATCTCTTCGCCCCGCAGCAGCCGGCCGCTCGAGCGCCACGACAGCCGCAGGCCTGGCTGCAGCTGGAGGGCATCACGCGCAACAACCTCAACAACCTCAGCACCCGGTTCCCTTTGGGGTGCTTCACCTCGGTGACCGGTATTTCCGGCTCGGGCAAGTCGAGCCTGGTCAGCCAGGCGCTGCTGGAGCTGGTCGGTGCCCACCTGGGCCATGCCGAACAGCGTGCCGAGCCCGAGGAGCAGAGCCTGGAAGACGAGCCCGAGCAGACCAGCGCAGGCCGTGTCCGCGCGGGCCTGGACAACATCAAGCGGCTGGTGCAGGTCGACCAGAAGCCCATCGGCCGCACGCCGCGCTCCAACCTTGCCACCTACACCGGCCTGTTCGACTACGTGCGCAAGCTGTTCGCCAGCACCGAGCAGGCCAAGGCGAACGGCTTCGATGCCGGGCGGTTTTCGTTCAACGTTGCCAAGGGCCGTTGCGAGAACTGCGAGGGTGAAGGGTTCGTCAGCGTCGAGCTGCTGTTCATGCCCAGCGTGTATGCACCCTGCCCCACCTGCCATGGCGCCCGCTACAACCCCGATACCCTGGCAGTGACCTGGCAGGGCATGAACATCGCCCAGGTGCTGCAACTGACCGTCGATCAAGCCCTCGCGGTGTTCGCCGAACAACCGCCGGTACGACGCTGCCTTCAAGTCCTGCAGGATATCGGCCTGGGCTACCTGCGCCTGGGCCAGCCGGCCACCGAGCTGTCCGGCGGCGAGGCGCAACGCATCAAGCTGGCCACCGAACTGCAGCGCACCGCGCGCGGGGCGACGCTGTACGTGCTGGACGAGCCCACCAACGGGCTGCATCCGCAGGACATCGACCGGCTGCTGGTGCAACTCAACCGCCTGGTCGATGCCGGGCATAGCGTGGTGGTGGTCGAGCATGACATGCGCGTGGTGGCGCAAAGCGACTGGGTGATCGACATCGGGCCGGGGGCTGGGGACGCCGGCGGCAAGGTCGTGGTCAGTGGGACGCCGCAAACAGTCGCCCAGTGCAAAGACAGCCGCACCGCCAGCTTCCTGGCCAAGGCGTTGTAGGCGCGGCAAACTTGAGCGCAGACAGTTTTAATGCCCATGCCCCTAACGTACAGTCTGCCCCATGAACAAATACGCCCCACGCCAGTGGCTCCCTCACGAAAAACCCAGCCTGCCTGGGTCGCCCTCCACCCCCCTGCACACGCCCGGGAAACGCCTGGCCTATGGGGTGGTGGGGCTACTGGTGGCGATCACGGGTGGCCTGGGCAGCGCGCTGGTAACGGCCAACTTGGTGTTCCTGCAGGGTGCCCTTGGCGCGACCACCGCCGAAATGGCCTGGCTGCCGGCCGCCTATGTGATGACCAACGTGTCGATGAACCTGCTGCTGGTCAAGTTTCGCCAGCAGTTCGGCTTGCGCGCCTTCACCGAAGTGTTCCTGGTGCTCTATGCACTGGTCACCTTCGCCCACCTGTTCGTCAATGACCTGAACTCGGCAGTCGCGGTGCGCGCCGCCCACGGCATGGTCGGCGCCGCGCTCAGTTCGCTGGGCCTGTACTACATGATCCAGGCGTTCCCCGCGCAGTGGCGGCTCAAGGCCATGGTCCTGGGCCTGGGCGCCTCGCAGCTGGCCTTGCCGCTGGCGCGGATCTTCTCCGAAGACTTGTTGCAGATCGCCGAATGGCGCGGGTTGTACCTGTTCGAGCTGGGCCTGGCACTGGCCGCACTGGGTTGCGTGCTGATGCTCAAGCTGCCGCCTGGCGACCGCTTCAAGACCTTCGAGCCGCTCGACTTTCTGACCTTCACCCTGATGGCCAGCGGCACCGCCCTGCTTTGCGCCGCACTGTCGCTGGGGCGCATCGACTGGTGGCTGGAGACGCCTTGGATCGGTGTGGCCCTGGCGTCGTCGATCGGCCTGATATTCAGCGGCCTGGCCATCGAACACAATCGCCAGAACCCCTTGTTGATGACCCGCTGGCTGGGCAGCGGCACGATCATCCGCCTGGCCCTGTGCGTGATCCTGATTCGCATGGTGACCTCGGAGCAGTCCACCGGCGCGGTGGGTTTTCTGCAGGCGCTGAACATGGGCAGCGAGCAGATGCGCACGCTGTACGCGATCATGCTGTTCGGCGCGGTGGCCGGCCTTGCCACCAGCGCCCTGACCATCGACCCCAAGCACCTGGTCATCCCCCTGCTGGTTTCGCTGCTGGCGATGGCCGTCGGGGCCTTCATGGACAGCAGCTCTAGCAACCTCACGCGCCCGGCGCAGATGTACCTGAGCCAGTTCCTGCTGGCCTTCGGCAGCACCTTCTTCCTGGGCCCGTCGATGGCCCTGGGCATCAGCCATGTACGGGCCAACCCGCGCAACCTGGTGAGTTTTTCGGTGCTGTTCGGCATCTGCAACAACCTCGGCGGCCTGATTGGCGCAGCGCTGCTCGGCACCTTCCAGACCTGGCGGGAAAAATTTCACTCCAGCCACCTGATGGACCGCCTCAGCTACCTTGAACCGCTGGTCAACGCCCGCGTGCAAAGCGGCGGCGGCGGTTATGCCGGTCTCCTCGCCGACCCAGCGCTGCGCAGCGAAGCCGGCCTGCGCGTGCTGGCCAGTGCGGCCACCCGGGAGGCCAACGTGATGGCCTACAACGATGTCTTCATGCTGATCGGCAGCATCGCTATCCTGACCATGGTCTGGATCTGCATCCGCAGCACCTGGCTCTGGTACACGGCCGCCAAGGCCACCTCCTCCGACTCTAGCCGTAGCGCGCCTACCCGATGACCGACGAAACCCGCACGACCACCACCACCGCCCTCGCCGAGACCCCGGAAGGCACGCCGCCCCCCAGTGAACCGACCAGCCCGGTACGCTCGCGTCGGGTGCGCATCCTGTCGACGATCAGTTTTGCCTGCGTGGCCCTGGCCGGCATCCTGCTGGTGCTCTATGCCTGGCGCCTGCCGCCGTTCGGCAGCGCCATCGAGAGTACCGAAAATGCCCTGGTGCGCGGCCAGGTGACCATCATCGGCCCGCAACTCAGTGGCTACATCGTCGATGTACCGGTACATGACTTCCAGTTCGTCAAGGCGGGCGACCTGCTGGTGCAACTGGACGACCGCATCTACACGCAACGCCTGGCCCAGGCCATCGCCCAATTGCAACAGCAACAGGCGGCACTGGCCAATAACCTGCAGCAACGCAACAGTGCCGAGGCCACCATCGCCCAGCGTCAGGCGGCCATCGGTGATGCGGCAGCCCAGGCGGCCAAGGCCAAGGCCGACCTCGGCCGTAATCAGGCACTGGTCAGCGACGGCTCGGTGTCGCGCCGCGAGCTGGACCTGGCCCGTGCCAGCCAGGCGGCTGCCGTCGCCAGCCTGGCCCAGGCCAAGGCAGCGTTGGAGATCGCCCGCCAGGACCGGGAAACCGTGGTGGTCAACCGGGCTGCGCTGCAAGCCGCGGTGGAAAACGCCAAGGCCGCCGTGGAGCTGGCCCGCATCGACCTCGACAACACCCGTGTGACCGCTCCGCGCGACGGCCAGTTGGGGCAGATTGGCACGCGCCTGGGGGCCTACGTGAACTCGGGTGCGCAATTGATGGCGCTGGTGCCCGACACCCTGTGGGTGATCGCCAACATGAAGGAAACCCAGATGGCCGCAGTGCGTATCGGCCAGCCGGTGAGTTTCACCGTGGATGCCTTGAACCACCTGAAGCTGTACGGCCATGTGCAGCAGATTTCACCGGCCACCGGCTCCGAGTTCGCGCTGCTGCAGGCGGACAACGCCACCGGCAACTTCGTCAAGATTGCCCAGCGGATCCCGGTGCGCATCACCGTGGATGCCGACCAGCCGCAGGCAACGCGGTTACGGCCAGGTATGTCGGTGGTGGTGAGCATCGACACCCGTGACGGGCAGTAGGTACCTGCCGAGGTGCCGTCTTGCCGCTTTAGGCCGTGGGGTTTGTCTGGCTTTGGCTTGGCGGTGGTGCTGATATCGAGCGCCGCCCGCGCGGCGCATCGCGACGCAAGGCCGCTCCTACATTTGTTTCGGGCCAATTATTCCTGAGGCATTGGCGCGCGGCCCCTTGGTGCCCCCCTCAATATATCGCGTCGTACAAACAAGGCGGTCGCGCGCAAATGCCACTGGCCTCACTGGCCCGAAACAAATGTAGGAGCGGCCTTGCGTCGCGATGCGCCGCGCGGGCGGCGCTCGATTTCCGCCCCCCTGAAGAAACCAAGCCAGGCACCTGATGCCCCTCCCTACAATCTCCAGCCCCCCCAAAAACGCGAGCAATACAACTGCCCCCCACAACGTAAACCTGCGCGCTACATCCATGCAGCCAGCACAACCGGCAACCAGGCAAACGACAGCACAGTCGAACACATCACCAGGTTCGCCACCTGCTCGGGCGAGCGATTGGCCCGCACCGCCATCAGGTAGTTGAACACTGCCACCGGCATCGCGGACTGCAGCATCAGCACCGCCCGCTCCAGCGGCTCCATGCCCAGCCCCGCGCCCACGGCCCAACCCACCGCCGCGCCCAGCACGATGCGCAGCCCACCCAACAGGATGCCGCTGCCGACATGCTGCAAGCGGATGCTGGCCAACGATACCCCCAGGGTCAGCAGCATCAGCGGTATGGTCATGCCGCCAAGCAGGTCTGCCGTGTTGGCCAACCAACGCGGCAATTCGAAATCGAGAAAGATGATCGGCATCGCCCCGGCCAGGCTGATCACGATGGGGTTGCGCAGCAACGCCTTGAGCGACGCCGCCGTGCCCGAGATGGCCATGCCGATGGTGAACTGCACGATCGACAGGGTCAGGAAAAACGCCACCGCCAGGGCCAGCCCATGCTCGCCGAAGGCGTACAGGCTGATCGGCAGGCCCATGTTGCCGGTATTGGGGAACATGAACGCCGGCAACAGCACACGCCAGTGTTGGCCCGAGACGCGGCACACCAGCAACCCTGCCAAGGCCATGCCCAACGTGCACAACAGGCAGGCCACTGCCATGCTGGTGAACGCCGTCGGGTCCAGTTCGGTGCGGCTCAAGGTCGACAGCACCAGCGAGGGGGTGCCGACCGTCATCACGATCCTGGCGATGAACTCGGTGGGGTAGTCCAAGCCTTTGCGAGCCCAGGCGAAACCAATGCCGGCAACGATGAACACGGGTGCCAGAACGGCGAACAACGATGCCAGCATGAGCCTTACCTTCCTGGGTTGGGGAAGGCGTCAGTATGCCGCAGTGTTACGCCGCATCAACCCGGAAACAGAAATGGGTTGATGCTGCTACGGGCAAAGCCTTGCCCTTCAAGCTCGGCATCCAGCCGCAGCGTGGCCAGGTCATCGGCGACAGGTTCCAGCGCCGGGTCGTGCTCGTAATAGAACGCCTTGAGGTAGCTTTCGCAGTCGCCGCAGCTTTCTGCCTTGACCGCACTGTCCTGACGCTCCAGCGACCAATAGTCCAGTTTGCCGGTGTGTTCGCAATTGCTGCACTTGACCCGCACCATGTGCCAGCGGCTCTCGCACAGCCCGCAATGCAAATAGCGCAGCCCGGCACGTTTGCCCGTGAGGATGACGCTGGCCACCGGCGCGCTGGCGCATACCGGGCAGAACTGGCGGTGCTCCCCCACTGCCGCGTGGGCATGGGCAGGCAGTGCCGCCGCCAGTTGCACGAAGTACAGCCCCAGGGCGGCCCACAGGAACAGCGCCTGGCCGCTGTCCACTTCGCCATAGCGGCCCTGCAGCAGGTGCTCGGCGCAGGCTTCGCGCTGTTCGTGGCTCAATGCTGCAAGCGCATCCAGCGCGGCGCGTACCGGGCCGCTGGCCTCAGCGCGCAGGTCCTCGATCAACGCTTCGAGCGCTTGCTGCCAGTAACGCGAACGCGGCAACTGCTGCACCGCTAACGGCGCAGCGTCGCCCACCCGCTGGGCAAGGGCCTCAAGCTCGGGCGCAGGCACCGGAAAACGCTCCAGCAGCCGCTGCTGGGCCTGTGCAACGGTGGCGGCGAAGCCCAGGTAATCAGCCTGCTCATGCCCCTCGGCCAGCTGGCGCAAACGCGCTGCGCGCTTGGCGAAGTGCTGACCCAGTTGCGGCAGCAACAAGGCGCTGATAGCGCCCACGCCACCGCTGGGCTGCTCGACCGCCGTCAGTTTGATGCTGCTGCTCATTTCTTCTCACTCTTGTTGCTGATCTGCTGGTACCAGCGATCATGGTGCGACTTGGCCCAGGTACGCGAGACGTAGCCTGTGATCATGCCGCGAATCGAGCCCTTGACCCAGAACGCCAGGTAAGCGTGGCCGATGATCAGCAAGATCAGCGAGATGCCCGCCAGGGCGTGGGTAAACAGGGCAATGCGGATCAGCGGGATGCTGAAGTAGTCGGCAAACCATGGCCGCCAGATGATCACGCCACTGCCCATCAGCAAGGTGATCAGGCCCATGATCCCCCAGAACAGGATCTTCTGGCCGGCGTTGTACTTGCCGATGCGCAGCGGCTGGCTGTGATCGCCCGCCAGCACCTTGTTGACGTTGCGAAACCAGATGGCGTCTTCACGCTCGGGCAGGTTGTACCTGACGAAGCGCACGAACAGGAACATCAGCACCACAAACACCACCACCCCGAAAAACGGGTGAAGGATACGCGCCAGCTGTGGCGTGCCGAACACTCCGTTGAGCCAGTTCAGCGACGGGAAGAACCACGACAGCCCCGACATCGCCACCAGGAAGAAACAGATGACCATGAACCAGTGGCTGGCCCGGTCGATGAAGCGCGTGCGCAGAATCAGTCGGTCCTTGTTCATACCTGGGTCTCCTTTTCGTCTTCCTCGACTTCGTTGGGGCCAACACCGATGTAGTGGAACACCGTGCCCGCCAGGGTGGCGAAGAACGCTGCGGCGGCCACCGGCTTCAGCCAGCCTTTCCAGCCCTCGATGGCGCCGCTGATGCGCGGGTCCGGGTTGAGCTTGTGGTACAGCTGCGGCTTGTCGGCGTGTTGCAGCACGTAGAACACATGGGTGCCACCCACGGCCTGCGGGTCGTAGATGCCGGCACCGGCGAAGCCGCGGCCTTGCAGTTCGCTCACGCGCTCTTCGGCCTGCACCAGCATGTCGGCCTTGCTGCCGAAGTTGATCGCGCCGGTCGGGCAGGTTTTCACGCAGGCCGGTTCCTGGCCGACCGTGACCCGGTCGACGCACAGCGTGCACTTGTAGGCCTTGTTGTCCTTCTTGCTGATGCGCGGCACATCGAACGGGCAGCCGGCCACGCAGTAGCCGCAGCCGATGCAGTGCTCGGACTGGAAGTCGACGATACCGTTGGCGTACTGAATGATCGCACCCGGTTGCGGGCAAGCCTTCAGGCAGCCAGGGTCGGCGCAATGCATGCAGCCATCCTTGCGGATCAGCCACTCCAGCTTGCCGTTTTCGTCCTGGTGCTCGTCGAAACGCATCAGCGTCCAGGTGTCTGGCGTGAGATCGGCCGGGTTGTCGTACACGCCGACGTTGTGCCCGACCTCATCACGCAGGTCGTTCCACTCGTTGCACGCTACCTGGCAGGCCTTGCAGCCGATGCAGATGCTGACGTCGATCAGCTTGGCCACCTCTGCCTGGTGGTCGCGGGCACGGGGCGCGGGGGTGAAGGCGTTGGTCGCCGAACGGCGAATGATGTCTTGGGATTGCAGGGACATGTGCGTCGCTCCGTCAGGCCTTTTCCACGTTCACCAGGAACGCTTTGTATTCCGGGGTGTTGGTGTTGGAATCACCCACGCCTGGGGTCAGCGTATTGGCCAGGAAACCCTTGCGGGTAGCGCCTTCGAAGCCCCAGTGGCACGGGATGCCGATGGTGTCGACCATCTGCCCGGCAACCTCCAGGCGCTGGACCCGCTTGGTGACCACCGCCTTGGCCTTGATGTAGCCGCGCTTGGTGGTCACCCGCACCAGGTCGCCCTGGACGATGCCCTTCTCCTTGGCCAGCACTTCGCCAATCTCGATGAACTGCTCGGGCTGGATGATCGCGTTGAGCCGCGAGTGTTTGGTCCAGTGTCGGAACAGCTCGGTGATCGAATAGGTGGTGGCCACGTAAGGGAACTCCTCACGGCTACCCATGCGCGCCCGGTCGCTTTCGTACAGCCGTGCGGTCGGGCTCTTGCTGACATTGGGGTGCAGCGGGTTGGACACCAGCGGGCTTTCGATCGGTTCGTAATGCTCAGGGAACGGCCCATCGTTCATGGCGCCGACCGAGAACAGACGCCCTACCCCTTCGGGCAGCATGATGAACGGGTTGACGTCGCTGCCGGGCGCGGCGGTAACCGGATAGTCCGGCACATCGCTGCCAGCCCAGCGGCTGCCATCCCAGGCAATGATTTGGCGCTTCGGGTCCCAGGCCTTGCCCTGAGGGTCGGCCGAGGCACGGTTGTAGAGGATGCGGCGATTCTGCGGCCAGGCCCACGCCCAGCCCGGCGTGCAGCCCAGGCCGCTGTCGGCGTTGTCGCGGCGGGCCATCTGGTTGCCGGCTTCGGTCCAGGAACCGGCGAACACCCAGTTGAAGCAGGCGGTACTGCCGTCGTCACGCAATTGGGCGAAGTTGTCCAGCAACTGGCCCTTGCGCAGCACCAGGTTGCCCTTGTCGTCATGCAGGTCGGCCAGGGCGTAGCCGTTGGACTCCTTGGCGACTTCCTCGGGTTCTGGGTCGTAGGGGTTCTTGTAGTCCCAGGCCATATTCAACACGGGCTCCGGGCACACACCGCCCTCGCGGCGATACAGCTCGCGCAGCTTCATGAACAGGTGGCCGAGGATCTTGCCATCGTGCCAGGCTTCACCCGGCGGTGCCGCGCCGGCCCAGTGCCATTGCAGCCAACGGCTGGAGTTGACGATCGAGCCGTTCTCTTCGGCGAAGCAGCTGGAGGGCAGGCGGAAGACCTCGGTCTGGATGGCTGCCGGGTCGACGTCGTTGGACTCGCCATGGTTCTGCCAGAAGCTCGATGTCTCGGTCGCCAGCGGGTCGATGATCACCAGGAACTTGAGCTTGGCCAAGGCCTCGGCAGCCTTGTTCTTGTCCGGGAAGGCCGCGATCGGGTTGAAGCCCTGGGCAATGTAGCCGTTGACCTTGCCTTCGTACATGCGGTTGGAATAGTTGAGCACATCGTAGCTGTCGTCCCACTTGGGCAACCAGTCGAAGCCCCAGTTGTTCTCGTGGGTGGCCTGGTCGCCCCACAGGCTCTTCATCAGGCTGATGAAGAACTTGGGTGTGTGCTGGTAGTAGTTGACCTGCCCCGGCAGCTGGGCGCTGGGGGTGGTTTCCTTGAGGTAGGTTTCAACGCTGGTCTGGTTGTCGGACGGCAGGTTCATGTAACCCGGCAGGCGTTGCGACAACAGCCCCAGGTCGGTATAGCCCTGGATGTTGGAGTGCCCGCGCAGGGCGTTGACGCCGCCACCGGCCATGCCGATATTGCCCAGCAGCAGCTGGATCATGCCCGAGCCGCGGATCATCTGGGCGCCCGTGGTGTGGTGGGTCCAGCCCAGGGCATAGAGGAAGGTCGCAGTCTTGTCCGGTGCGCTGGTGCTGGCAAGGATCTCGCAAATCTGCAAGAAATCGTCCTTGGGCGTACCGCACAACTCGTTGACCCGCTCCGGCGTGTAGCGGCTGACATGCTGCTTGAGCAGGTTGTACACGCACCGCGGGTGGCTGAGCGTCATGTCGCGCTTGGCAAAGCCCTGCTCGTCGAGCTCGTAGGCCCAGGAGCTGCGATCGTAGCGCCGGGTGCCAGCGTCATAACCGCTGAACAGGCCGTCGTCGAAACTGTAGTCGCTGCGCACGATCAGGCTGGCATTGGTGTAGGCACGCACGTACTCATGCTGGATACGGTCGTGGCTGATCAGGTAATTCACCACCCCCATGAGGAAGGTGATGTCGGAGCCGGCGCGGATCGGCGAGTACAGGTCGGCCACCGAGGCGCTGCGGTTGAAGCGCGGGTCGACCACGATCACCTTGGCGCCGTTGCGGATCTTCGCCTCGATCACCCACTTGAAGCCCACCGGGTGCGCTTCGGCGGGGTTGCCGCCCATGATCAGCACCACGTTGGCGTTCTTGATGTCCACCCAGTTGTTGGTCATGGCCCCACGGCCAAAGGTCGGTGCCAGCGCCGATACGGTCGGGGCGTGACACACCCGGGCTTGGCTGTCAGTGCCGAGGATGCCCAGGGCCCGGGTAAAGCGCTGATCGAGCGAGCCGGTTTCGCTGCTGGCCGCCGAGGAACAGAGCATGCCGGTGGACAGCCAACGGTTGACGGTTACGCCCTTGGCGTTCTTTTCGATGAAGTTGGCATCGCGGTCGTCCTTCATCAACCGGGCGATGCGCTCGATGGCATGGTCCCAGCTGATGCGCTGCCACGTGTCCGAGCCTGGCGCGCGGTACTCCGGGTACAGCAGGCGCTGTTCGCTGTGTATATAGTCCACCAGCCCCGCCCCTTTCGGGCACAGCGAGCCCCGGCTGACCGGGTGGTCCGGGTCGCCTTCGATATGGAAGATGCGTGCCTTGGCGTTCTTCGCGCCGTCGCCCAGGCTGTACATGAGGATGCCGCAGCCTACCGAGCAGTAGGTGCAGTTGTTGCGTGTCTCTTTGGCGCGCAACAGCTTGTATTGGCGTGACTGGCTGGCATTGGCCACCGCCGGTGCAAAGCCCAGCGACACGCTGGTCGCTGCCGCCGCCCCGGCCGTGCAAAGTTTGAAAAATTGTCGTCTGCCAAGTGCCATGGGCATCTCCTCATCTAAGCCCGGCTCGGTACCGGGCGAACAGGCGTTACTTATCAACGGGTGTTATCGGCAAGTAGTTCTAGTTGGGTGACGGGCACTAATCGGCGGCAATAGGTATTTGCAGTGCGTTGATATAAACGCAACTTGTTGGCAAACACTAAATGGGCCGTGGCATCACTCGTTTATCAAGGCGCCCCTTGCAGGCCGCGGCCGCCATTGTAGTGGCAGGATGCCGCAGGGACCAATTGACCGGCTTGATCGCTTGATAAGTTTTATCGATCAATACACTGCGATGGCAAATAACTGCATAACTGTATTGATCCAGATCAATAAACGGACTCGGCAACTCGACAACCCCATGAATCAATACGACTAAAGTTATTTTCCCTTACAAATTATTATTAGCAGGCCGTATTCTGGGTGCAGCTGCACTGCCCCTGCGGCGTCTCGTCGCAGGCCAATGCCCCTTGGGCAAATCGATGCAAGCACGTAGAATCGCGCTTCCTTTTCGCCCGTCGCCTTGAACGGTGGCAACCGGCAGCAACGACAGAGTCCGTGCCTGAACACATGAACGCACATGTGAAATAGGCTCAACCCACCCCGCCCGGCCCAGTTCTTCCAAGGCCCAGCGGTTGAGTCTTGCCCAGGTCGCATCCCTCCCAGGCACATCCGTGCAGCCTCTTGGCCCCTTGTCGGGCCATGTCGGCGTGCGCGTCCGAAGAGGCGCTCATTCCGCTCATCCACCTTGAGGTACATATGTCTCCGCGTTTGCTGGCCATGGCGCTGGCGCCCCTGCTCGGGCTGTTTATCATTGCCCTGGGCAACGGCTTCATGTCTTCCCTGACCACCCTGCGCCTGGGCGCTGCCGGTGAATCGGCAACCACCATCGGTATCGTGTCGTCGAGTTACTTCATTGGCCTGACCCTTGGCGCGATCTTCAATGACCGGCTGATCCTGCGCATCGGCCATATCCGCGCCTACACCAGCTTCGCCTCGCTGATCGCTGCAACCATCCTGCTGCAGGGGATGTTCTACGACACGACTTGGTGGTCGATCCTGCGTTTGATCAACGGCTGGGCCGCGGTGGGCGTATTCCTGGTGATCGAGAGCTGGCTGCTGCTGGCCGGCGACGCGAAGATCCGTGGTCGTCTGCTGGCGCTGTACATGATTGCCTTCTATGGCGCTGGCGTGATTGCCCAGGCAGGCCTTGGCGAGATCACTCGCCTGGGCGATACCGCACCGTTCATGCTCGCCGGCATGCTTGCGGCGCTGTCGGTGCTGCCGATCGTGATCCTGCCGCGGGTGTCGCCGCTGCTGGACCAGGTCGAACCACTGAAACCGCGGCAACTGCTGGGGGTCGCACCGTCGGGCCTGGTCGGCTGCTTCGGTTCGGGCGTGGCGATTGCCGGCATCTATGCCCTGCTGCCGCTGTACCTGCAGCGCATCGGCCTGGACGTGGGGGAAGTCGGCAACATGATGGCCTGGGTCATCCTCGGTGCCATGCTGCTGCAATACCCGGTTGGCCGCTGGTCTGACCGCAAAGACCGCCAGGACGTGCTGATTGCCCTGGCCGGGCTGTGCGTGGTGCTGTCGTTGATCACGGTGTTCCTGCCGTCTGAATCGTCATTGCTGCCGGCGATGCTGTTCCTGCTGGGTGGCGGCGTGTTCGCCCTGTACCCGGTGGCGGTAAGCCACGCGGCCGACCGTGCACCGTCCGACGCCCTGGTGCCGATGATCCAGGGCTTGCTGCTGATCAACTCGCTGGGCTCGGCGCTGGCGCCATTGGCGATTTCGCCGATGATGACGTCGTTCGGCGAAGCGGGGCTGTTCTGGGCCTTTGCGGTGGTCAACTTGGGGATGGTGAGCTTCTTCCTGTGGCGCCGTGGCAAGCGCCCGGCGGCGGAGCACCCGGCACCGTTCACCGCTTCGACTACCTTTTCGCCCACCGGCGCGGAGCTGCGGGTGACCGAAGACCTGATGCATGCGGCGCAGGAGCATCCGCCGCTGGAACCCGTGGAAAGCACCCGCCCCGACCCCATCCGCTAATCGCTTTTTGTAGGCGCGGCCTTGCGTCGCGAACGGGCTGCGCAGCAGCCCCGGCAATCTCTGCGGCCAAGCTGAAATCCCGGGGCTGCTGCGCAACCCGTTCGCGACGCAAGGCCGCGCCTACACAAGGCGGGATCCGGGCTGTGCATGACCACCCGTCGCCCGAAGGGCACCGCGCCGGCGCTGCCCGGCCAAAGGAATGACAGATCATCCGCAAGGGAGATACACCATGATCCGCATTCGTCCCCTCTCGCTGTGCCTGGCCCTGGCCTTGGGCGTCATCAGCGGCACCAGCTTTGCCGCCACCGAGCCCACCAATACCGACAGCCACCCGCAGACCGATCAATCCGGCGGCAAGACCGCCGGTGATGACAGCAGCGTCAACAGCCCCGGCAGCGGCCAGGACAACGACAGCAGCAACACCGGCACCAGCAGCGATGCCGCAGACGGCGCCAGTGGCGGTTCCAACAGCACGGGCGAGGCCACAGGCTCGGGGGCTGGCAGCAGCGGCGGCACCGCCGAGGACCAGGACAGCCGTTAAGGCCAGCCTGGACTACACTGCGCCCCATTGCCCTGCCAAGGAATTGTCATGAACATCAAACCGTGGCTGCTCGCAGCCCTGCTGCCGTGCAGCGCACTGGCCGCAGGGCCGGGTTCTGGTGCGCTGTCGATCAGCTCATCGTCGTTCACTGACGGCGGGGTGATCGCCTTGCAACAGGTCGGGCCAGACCCGGCCTGTGGTGCCGGTGAGGAACGCACGCCGCAGTTGAGCTGGGACAACCTGCCCGCAGGCACCCGCTCGCTGGCGTTAGTGATGTTCGACCCCGATGGCGGCAAGGGCCTCGGGGTGGTGCACTGGCTCGCCTACAACATCGACCCGGCCCTGGATGGTTTGAAAGAAGGTGTGGCCGGGCAAACCACCCATGCCGTGACGGTGGGGCGCAATTCCCGCGGCACCGCCAGCTACCGTGGCCCCTGCCCGCCCGCCGGGGACAACCCGCACCACTACGCTCTGACCTTGATCGCCACCGACCTGGCACCCGGCATCCTGCCAGCTGAACTGGACCGCAATGGGCTGCTTGAATTGCTGCAAGGCCATGCACTAGGAGCGCAAACCTTGGTAGGACGTTACGGCCACTGATATTACAGTAAATGATCAGCGCCATAGCATTTACCCATTGAACGGCGCGCCCGATCTGCAGTAAGCTCGGGCTCATTCACTGGAGAGCAACATGCCGAAACACACCTGCAATCACGCCAACCACACCGGTCGCAACCTGCGCCCTGTGCTGGCCGTTGCCGGTAGCATGGCCCCTGCCAGCTTTTATTTTGGGTATTGGTTTAGCCACTAGGCGCCGCTGATACCTACACGGCGCCCACTTACGAGGGGCCGCCGAACATGAGAATACTCAAACCCCCGGTCGGCTCCCCGACCGGGGGTTTTGCTTTTCAGGTCTTTGAACAACACCGATTCATATTGAGGACAGATCCATGAACTACGCCACTTATTACTCCGCAAGCACCTATGCCTGGCGATTTAGCCAATCCCGTTCGGGCCAGCCTGCCGCCTCCGTTCGGTCCCTCAAGGGTGGCAACGCTGCAGACAACACACACTCAACGATCTGTCGAACACCTCGATAGGGCCGACCGCGCGGGCCACAACCCGCCGTCCGCCCAGGGAAAAACGCCATGCAAGCCTCGAACCTCGCCCTGCCCCTGACCCAACCGCAAGCTGCCAACACCACCGTCAGCCAGCGCCTGCCCAGCCCGCACCTGCTCAAGCAGCAAATGCCGCTGACCGCTGATCTCACCCAACAAGTTCATGCCCATCGCCAGGCCATCCGCGCCATTCTCGAAGGCCGCGACGAGCGCCTGCTGGTGGTAGTCGGCCCATGCTCGATCCATGACCCACGCTCGGCCCTGGAATACGCCGACCGCCTGGCCGCGCTGAGCCGCCAGGTGGATGACAAGCTGCTGCTGGTGATGCGCGCCTACGTCGAAAAACCCCGCACCACGGTGGGCTGGAAAGGCCTGGCTTACGACCCGCACCTTGATGGCAGCGATGACATGCATGCGGGTATCGCCCTGTCGCGCGGCCTGATGTTGAACATGATCGAGCGCGGCCTGCCGATTGCCACCGAACTGCTGCAACCGATGGCCGCGGGCTACTTCGACGACCTGCTGGGCTGGGCCGCCATCGGCGCGCGTACCACCGAGTCGCAGATCCACCGCGAAATGGTCAGCGGCCTGGATTTGCCCGTGGGTTTCAAGAACGGCACTGACGGTGGCATCGGCGTTGCCAGCGACGCCATGCGCAGCGCCGCCCACCCGCATCGCCACTTCGGCATGGATGCGCAGGGCTACCCGGCGATCATCGAGACCCTCGGCAACCCCGACACCCACCTGGTGCTGCGTGGCGGCCACAAGGGCCCGAACTACGATGCGGCAAGCATCGCCCAGGCCCGCCAGGGGTTGGCCAAGGTCGGTTTGCAGGCGCGGATCATGGTCGATTGCAGCCATGCCAACAGCGGCAAGGACCCGGCGCGTCAGCCAGCGGTGTTCGAGGACGTGCTGGCGCAGCGCCTGGCCGGTGACCGCTCGATTGTCGGTGTGATGATCGAAGGGCATCTGTTCGATGGCTGCCAAGCCTTGGGCAAAGGCGCTTTGAAGTACGGCGTGTCGATCACCGACGGTTGCCTGGGCTGGGCCGCCACCGAAACGCTGCTGCGCGAGGCTGCACAAAAACTGTAGGAAGCCACCAGCAAGCCTTGCGAGACATTTCCCGAACAAGTGCGCTAGGCTTGCATTTTTACCCTAAGGAGCAGTACCCATGGCCCGTGCCACCGCCCGCCACATCCTGGTCAGCAGCGAAGACAAGTGCAACGAACTCAAGGCCCAGATCGAAGCGGGTGCCGACTTCGCTGAAGTCGCCAAAACCAACTCCACCTGCCCTTCCAGCCGTCAGGGCGGCGACCTGGGCTCGTTCGGCCCAGGCCAGATGGTGAAGGAGTTCGACACCGTGGTCTTCAGCGCGCCGCTGAACGTTGTCCAGGGCCCGGTGAAGACCCAATTCGGTTATCACCTGCTGGAAGTGACCAGCCGTCAGGACTGATGCCACGTTGTTCCTCTGGAACGACGTATCACCTGTAGCAGCACCCGCGTGCTGCTACCGGGGCTTGTATCGCCTGGGCTGGCTGGCATTGGCACTGTGCCTGGCCCAGCCCGCCCACGCCGGCCCCAGCCACGCCTTGACCGTCTATGGCGAAGCCCCCCGCTACAGCGACACCTTCCGCCATTTCGACTACACCAACCCCGACGCCCCCAAGGGCGGCATGCTACGCCGCTCGGCCCTCGAGATTGGCCAGTTCGACCACATTCTGCCGTACATCGACAAGGGCACCGGCGTCAGCGAAGTCGATGGCTGGCTGTACGCGCCGCTGGCCGTGCGCGCGTTCGATGAACCCTACACCGTTTATGGCCTGATCGCCCGGCGCATGGAACGCGGCCCCGAAGATGCCTGGCTGCGCTTCGAGATCGACCCGCGCGCCACCTTCGCCGACGGCAAGCCGGTGCGCGCCGAAGACGTGCGCTTTACCTTCGAGCTGCTGATGCGCAAGGGCAGCCTCAAGTACCGCACGCAGTTCGCCGATGTCGTCGGGGTGACGGTCGAAGGCCCCCATCGCGTGCGCTTCGACTTCAGGCAAGGCCACGGCCGCACCCTGCCGCTGGACTTGGCGAGCCTGCCGGTGCTGCCCGAGCATGACTGGCAGCAGCGCGATTTCGCCAACGGCGGCGGATTCGAGCGGCCGGTGGGCAGCGGCCCGTACCGCATTGGGCCGATCGACAATGGCCGCAGCATCACGTTTGAACGGGACCCCAACTGGTGGGCCAAAGACCTGCCTGTCAGCCGTGGCCGCTTCAACTTCGACAGGCTGCGCATCGAGTACTTCGGCGACACCGAAGTGGCGCGCCAGGTGCTCAAAGGCGGCGGCTACGACTACAACCGCGAATTCTCCGCCACCGGCTACACCCTAGGCTACAACGGCGCACAGCTGGACGACGGCCGCCTGCAGCGGGCACACCTGGGGCCGGCCAAACCGCAAGTCGCCCAAGGTTACGTGTTCAACCTGGACAAGCCGCAGTTCCACGACCGCCGCGTGCGCCAGGCGCTGGGCATGCTCTGGGACTACGAGTGGAGCAACCGGCAGATGATGCGCAACCTCTACATCCGCCAGCAGAGCGTGTTTTCCAACACCCCGCTGGCAGCCCGCAAACTGCCGGACGCCAGCGAGCTGGAACTGCTGGAACCGCTGCGCGGCAAGGTACCTGATGAGGTCTTCACTCGCGTTTTCACGGCCCCGGTTACCGATGGCTCTGGCATTGTCCGCACTCAGCAGTTGCAAGCGCTGGCCTTGCTTGAGCAAGCCGGCTGGCGCCCCGAGGGCGATCGCCTGGTGAACGCCCACGGCGAGCCGCTGGAATTCACCTTCCTCAATGGCCAGGCTGGCCTGGAGCGCCTGCTGCTGCCCTGGAAACGTAACCTGGCGCAGATCGGTGTGACCCTCAACATCCGCAATGTCGACTCGGCCCAGTACGTCAACCGCCTGATGGCCCGTGACTACGACATGATCGTCACCGGCTACCCGGTGACGCTGTCGCCCGGCGCCGAGCTGTACAACTACTTTGGCTCGGCAGCGGCCCACGACCCCGGCTCGAACAACCTGATGGTGCTCCAGGACCCGGCCGTCGACAGCCTGGTCGATGGCCTGGTGCGCGCCAGTACGCAAGCCGACATGCTCCGCCATGCCCATGCCTTGGACCGCGTGCTGCAGTGGAACTACTACTGGATCCCCAACTACTACCCACCCGGCAGTTCCACCCTCTGGTGGAACCGCTTCGGCCTGCCCAAGGTGCAGGCCACCTATGACGAAGGCCTGGACACTTGGTGGGAAGTCAGCCCTACCGCGCTGACCAACGCGCAGATGGCCGAACGCAGGCAGGCCACCCCATGACCGCCTATGTGCTGCGTCGCCTGTTGCTGATCATCCCGACCCTGCTGGCGATTCTGTTGGTCAACTTCGCCATTGTCCAGGCTGCGCCGGGCGGCCCGGTAGAGCAGGCGGTGGCGCGGCTGCAGGGCATCGGCGGCGGCGCGCCAGGCGCGCGCGCCGAAGGGGTGCACAGCGAATCGCGGGCCACCCGTGGCCTGGACCCGAAGCTGATCGAAGAGATCAAGCGCCAGTACGGCTTCGACAAGTCAGCCCCCGAGCGCCTGTGGCTGATGCTCGGCCAGTACGCCCGGCTCGACTTCGGCCAGAGCTTCTTTCGCGGGGCCAAGGTCACCGACCTGATCCTCGACAAGCTGCCGGTCACCTTGTCACTGGGCTTCTGGGCCACGCTCATCACCTACCTGGTGTCTATCCCGTTGGGCATCCGCAAGGCCGTGCGCCACGGCAGCCGGTTCGATGCCTGGAGCAGCGCGCTGATCGTGATCGGCTATGCCCTGCCCTCGTTTCTGTTCGCCTTGTTGCTGATCGTGCTGTTTGCCGGTGGCACGTCGCTGAACTGGTTCCCGGTGCGCGGCCTGGTATCGGAGAACTTCGACCAGTTGAGCCTGCTGGGCAAGGTCGCCGACTATTTCTGGCACCTGGTGCTGCCGGTCGGCGCACTGGTGATCGGCGGTTTCGCCACCCTGACGCTGCTGACCAAAAATGCCTTTCTCGACGAGATTTCCCGCCAGTACGTGGTCACCGCCCGGGCCAAGGGCCTGAGCGAACGCCGCGTGCTCTACGGCCATGTGTTGCGCAATGCCATGCTGCTGGTGGTGGCTGGGCTGCCGCAGGCGTTGATCACGGTGTTTTTCGCAGGGTCGCTGTTGATCGAAGTGATCTTTTCCCTCGATGGGCTTGGGCGGATGAGCTATGAAGCGGCCGTGTCGCGCGACTACCCGGTGGTGTTCGGCACGCTGTTCATCTTTACCTTGGCAGGTTTGTTGATCCGCCTGATCGGCGACTTGTGCTACACCTTGCTCGACCCGCGCATCGACTTCGACACGAGGGCCAACTGATGCTCTCGCCCGTCTCGCGCCGCCGCCTGCAACGCTTTCGCCGCAACCGCGTTGGCTGGGTGTCGCTGTGGCTGTTCGCCGGCCTTTTGCTGCTGAGCCTGGGCGCGGAGCTGGTGGCCAATGACAAACCCTTGCTGCTTGGCTACAAAGGCGAGCTGTACACCCCGGCGCTCAAGCGTTACACCGAGCAGCAATTCGGCGGCCAGTTGCCGTTTCAGCCGGACTACCGCAGTGCCTACGTCCGCCAGCTGATCGACAGCCAGGGTGGCTGGATGCTGTTCGCACCGATCCCGTTCAGTGCCGACACGCCGAACTACGATTTGCAAGTGCCGACCCCCAGCCCGCCCAGCGCAGCCAACTGGCTGGGTACCGACGACCAGGGGCGTGACGTGCTGGCGCGGGTGCTGTACGGCACCCGGGTATCGCTGCTGTTCGCCTTTGCCTTGACCGTGGTCAGCGTGCTGATTGGTGTGACCGCAGGGGCCTTGCAGGGCTATCACGGTGGTTGGGTCGACCTGCTCGGGCAGCGCCTGCTGGAGGTCTGGTCGGGCTTGCCGGTGCTGTACCTGCTGATCATTCTCAGCGGCTTCGTCGAACCGGACTTCTGGTGGTTGCTGGGGATCATGGCGCTGTTCTCCTGGCTGGCCCTGGTCGACGTGGTGCGTGCCGAGTTTCTTCGGGGGCGCAACCTTGAGTACGTCAAAGCCGCGCGCGCGTTGGGGCTGCCCGACAGCCAGGTGATGCTGCGGCACATCCTGCCCAATGCCATGAATGCCACGCTGACGTATGTACCGTTCATGTTGACCGGGGCGATCACCACCTTGACCGCGCTGGACTTTCTGGGCTTCGGCATGCCGGCCGGGAGTGCTTCGCTGGGCGAGTTGGTGACCCAGGGCAAGCAGCACCTGGAGGCCCCTTGGCTTGGGTTTACCGCGTTTTTCGCGCTGGCACTGGTGCTGTCGTTGCTGGTATTCATCGGCGATGCACTGCGTGAGGCGTTCGACCCACGCGGGTAACAGCCGCCTCAGACAGTTTGATCACGTAGACAGGGAGCATCCGCATGACCCTCAAAGGCAAGACTGCACTCGTCACCGGCTCCACCAGCGGCATCGGCCTGGGTATCGCCCAGGTGCTGGCCCGCGCCGGGGCCGACATTCTGCTCAATGGTTTTGGCGACCCGGCGCCGGCACTGGCCGAAATTGCCCGCCACGGCGTGAAGGTCGCCCACCACCCCGCCGACCTGTCGGACGTGGCGCAGATCGAAGCCCTGTTCGCCCTCGCCGAACGGCAATTCGGTGGCGTGGACATCCTCGTCAACAACGCCGGTATCCAGCACGTGGCCCCGGTGGAGCAGTTTCCGGTCGAAAGCTGGGACAAGATCATCGCCCTGAACCTGTCGGCGGTATTTCACGGCACCCGCCTGGCCCTGCCCGGCATGCGCGCGCGCAACTGGGGACGCATCGTCAATATCGCCTCGGTACATGGCCTGGTCGGCTCCACCGGCAAGGCCGCCTACGTGGCCGCCAAGCATGGCGTGGTCGGCCTGACCAAGGTCGTGGGGCTGGAAACCGCCACCAGCAATGTCACCTGCAATGCCATCTGCCCGGGCTGGGTGCTGACCCCGCTGGTGCAAAAGCAGATCGACGATCGCGCCGCCAACGGTGTCGACGCGCAGCAGGCACAACAGGACCTGCTGGTCGAGAAGCAACCTTCATTGGCCTTCGTCACGCCCGAGCAGTTGGGCGAGCTGGTACTATTTCTGTGCAGCGAGGCCGCAAGCCAGGTCCGCGGAGCCGCCTGGAATGTCGATGGCGGCTGGTTGGCCCAGTGAGGGCTGGCCCTGATCTGGCAAGGGTCTCGCACCTTTCAACTGCAAGGAGGCCTTAATGCGCCCAATCACACTTTCCGCGATCCTGACCTTGACCCTGGCTGCTGCCGCTCCGGCGATGGCCGCCAGCTTGAAGGACGTCGCGCCCTATCCCGAGGCGGAAAAAGGCTACACCCGGCAGGTCATCCACCTGCCCGCCCAGGCTGATGAAGCGGCCCACAAACTGGAGATCCTCGCGGGCAAGACGCTCAAGGTCGACTGCAACCGCCAGCACCTGGGTGGCAACCTCGAAGAACGTACCCTTGAAGGCTGGGGCTACAACTACTACCGTCTGGACAAGGTCGGCGGCCCGGCCAGTACGCTGATGGCCTGCCCGGATGGCAAGAAGACCGACGCGTTTGTGCCCGTGGTCGGTGAAGGCTTCATGCTGCGCTACAACAGCAAGTTGCCGGTAGTGGTGTATGTGCCCAAAGGGGTCGAGGTGCGCTACCGCGTATGGTCGGCTTCGCAAGACGTGCAAAAGGCAAAAGTGGAGTAAGCGCGCTGCACGATCAGGCATAATGGCGCCCTTTTTTTACCCCGAAGCACAGGTGCCCCATGAAAGCTCAAGCCCGCCACATCCTGGTCAAGACCGCTGACGAAGCCGAAAAGCTCAAGCAGCGCATCGCCAATGGCGAGGCTTTCGATGTGCTGGCGAAGAAGTTTTCCATTTGCCCGTCAGGCAAGCGCGGCGGTGACCTGGGTGAGGTGCGCCCCGGCCAGATGGTCGGGGCGATCGACCAGGTGATCTTCAAAAAGCCGCTGCGCGTGGTGCACGGGCCAATCAAGAGCAAGTTCGGCTACCACCTGGTGCAAACCTTCTATCGCGATTGACAACCACAGGGTGGCAACACGCCACCTAGTATTTTTGCCAGTTGTTCAACGCCGGGCATTTCCCTACAACTCAGGCAGGACCGAGGCGGCACGTTCATGTGCCGCTTCAGGTAGTGGTCCCTTTCCCAAGGGCCCGGAGACCTGCCTATGCGTTACTACCGCCTGCTCGCACCTGCTGCATTGCCTCTGCTGGTACTGCCCTCGCTTGGCCATCCAGCATCACTGACGGTCTCGCCCGGCGACACCCTCGGTGCCCTCGTGCAAACCCAGCAGATCGACACCTTCACCATGACCGGGGGCACAGTGCAGTCATTGAACCAGGGGCAAGGGTTCGATGACTTCACGATGTCTGGCGGGCGCATCGTCGGCGCCTTCGAGGATGGCGATCATGCCGTGTTCTCTGGCGGCCAAATAGGCCGGGTTGACTTGAAGCTGGCTGACAACTACTTCGAGATGTCCCAGGACACGCCCGTGGTGACGCAGATCGACGGCAACCTGGTGAGCGGTTTTGGCAACGACACCATCCTGCTGCGCGGGGGCTCGATCGGCGGCAACATCAGCACCAGCGGCGGCCAGGACATCATCACCATCAGTGGCGGCGCGCTGAAGGGCAATGTGCTGGCCAGCGCGGGTAACGACAGCTTCACCTGGTCCGGCGGCAGCATCGGTGGCCGGGTCGACATGGGTATCGGCGATGACAGCGCACGCCTCGACAGCCTCAACGCCAACACCTTGAATATCAGCGTCGACGGTGGCGCCGGCAATGACACGCTGGTGTTCAACCGTAGCCAGATGACGCGCGGGGCGTTGTACGCCAACTGGGAGTCTGTCGCGCTGGCCAACGGTAGCCAGTTCACCCTGGACGACACCTTGACCCTGGGCGACCTGGGCACCGACACCCTGCCTGCAACGGGCACTGGCGCCTTGAAAATCGATGCAAGCAGCGCGCTGATCGCCCGCCAGGGCAGCATCACAAGCATCCAGAGCGCAAACAAGGTAGCCGTCACAAACGCTGGCCTGATCGACCTCACACGTGGCAACGACGCCCAAGGGCGACTGACCGTTCAGGGCGATTACGCAGGCAACAACGGCACCCTGCGCCTGAACAGCGTATTGGCGGCGGACGGGGCAGCCTCCGACCGCCTGGTGGTCAGCCAGGGCAAAATCACCGGCACGACCGGCTTGCAGATCAACAACCTGGGGGGCGCAGGCGCGTCCACCGCGCACAATGGTATTGAAGTGGTCGAAGCCCGCGACGGTGCCACCAGCAGCGCCAGCGCCTTCGTCCAGACCCAGACCCTTTCGGTGGGTGCCTACGACTATCGCCTGTTCAAGGGCGGCGTCACGGCGGGCAGCGAAAACAGCTGGTACCTGCGCTCGACCTTGGTCGCCCCACCCGCTCCAGCACCAGCGCCGCAACCCGGGGAGCCGCCCGTGATCGCACCTGCTGCCACCCCGCCCGTCGCCGCGGCGGCGCCCGGTCAAGCTGATTTGCCGCTGCCGGTGCAGGGTAAACCCTTGGCACTGTACCGGCCCGAAGTGCCTGTATACGCCGCCGCCCCCAGAGGCGCCGCGATCATTGCCCGGCAAGCCTTGGGCACCTTCCACCAGCGCCAGGGCGATCAACAGTTGCTGGCCGGCCAAGGGGGCCTCGCAGCCAGCTGGGGCCAAGCCTACGGCGGTACCCTGCGCCAGCAATGGAGCGGCACGGTCAGCCCTGGCCTGGACGGCGATCTGTATGGCTTCAAGGTAGGCCAGGACCTGTATGCCAAGGTCAGTGACAGCGGCTATCGCCAGCAGGTCGGCCTTTACGTCAGCCACAGTCGCCTTGACGCCGACGTCAAAGGTTTCGCCCTGGCGGTGCAAGACCGCAGCGTCGGTGACCTGAAGCTCGATGGCGATAGCGTTGGTGCTTACTGGACGCTGGTCGGGCCACAGCGCGGGTATCTGGATGCCGTGCTGCAATACACCGCCCTGGATGGCCGGGCGCGCTCGCACCGTGGCGACAAACTGGACCTCGACGGCCATGCCTGGGCCGCTTCGCTGGAGGCCGGCTACCCGATCGCCATGTCGCCACGCTGGTCCTTGGAGCCACAAGCCCAGCTGATCGCCCAGAAGGTCTCGCTCGACACCGCCAGCGACAGCGTCTCGCGCATCAGCCATGACGCGCAGGTAGAACTGACCGCGCGCCTGGGCGTGCGCCTTGAAGGCACCTTCACGGGTACCAGCGGGCGCTTGCTACAGCCCTATGCGCAGGTCAACCTGTGGCACGGCGACGGTGGCCGCGACACTTTGACCTTCGATGATGTCGATACGATCAAGACCGACTACCGCTATACCTCGGTGCAACTGGAAAGCGGTGTGGTGGCGCAGGTCAGCGAAGCCCTGAGCCTGCATGGCGGGGTGCACTACAGCGCCAACCTGGACAGCCGCCAGCAGGAAGCCAGCGGCGTCAACCTGGGGGTGCGCTGGCAGTTCTAGCGGCGCGCCGCCAGCAGACCAAGGCCAGCGCAGCCCAGCAAGGCGGCGCTGACCCGGTTGAACAGCCGGCGCGGCCCTGGCTGGCTGAACCAACGCTGCATATAGGTGCCAAGGCCTGCATAAATGGCGATGGCCGCCCACTCCAGCAGCAGGAACATCACACCGAGCCACAAGAATTGCTCACTGACCGGCGTGGCGCTGCCGACCGATACGAACTGGGGCAGGAAGGCCGTGAAGATCAGAATGGCCTTGGGGTTGCCCGCTGCCACCCAGAACTCCTGCCGCGCCAGGCGCCAGGTGCCGCGTGGATGGTCAGCCGCGACCACGGCCTCAGCCACCGGTGCCCGCCACAGCTGCCAGGCGATGTAGAACAGGTAGGCAGCGCCGATCACCTTGATGGCGAGAAACAGGTATTCGCTGGTATGCAGCACCACCGCCAAGCCCATGGCGGCCAGCGCGATCATGCCGCTGAAGGCGACAATGCGGCCACCGCCGGCCACGCAGGCCGTGCGCAGGCCATAGCGGCTGGCATTGTGCAAAGACAGCAGGTTGTTGGGCCCGGGCGCCATGTTCAGGGCGAAGCAGGCAGGGATGAACAGCAGCAGGCTGGAAAGGTCCATTTTTGTTTTCCTATGACATCAAGCGCTTATTTCGACGGCTGACGCGCGCGGGGTCAAGCTACAGCCAGGCGAAGAAACTGTATGGGTCACCTGCAACTGTTAAGCTTTCGCCCTTGCCGAGGACCCCTTCATGCCCCGCTCACAAGCCTCTATCTGGCGCGATGCTGCCCTGCCCTTCGTCGAAAGCCGCCGCGCCTGCCACAGCCGGGCCTGCTACAAGGCGCATAGCCATCCGACCTTCTCCATGGGCGCAGTGGATGCCGGCTTCAGCCTTTTCACCGGCGCGGGCCGTGCTACGCAGCGCCTGACACCCGGCACCTTGGTGATGGTGCCGGCAAGGCGTGTACACGCCTGCAACCCTGAGCCGGGGCAGGCCTGGAGCTACCAGATGCTGCATGTGGATGCCGGCTGGTTGACGCACCTGCGCCAGGAGTCTGGGCTGCGCGGTGCACAACCTGGCGAGCCGGCCCGCATCAGCCGCGCGCCCGCCCTGTACCGTCAATTCTGCGCACTGAATGCACTGCTGTTTTCCACGGCCAGCCATGGCGAGAAAGAGGCGGCGCTGATTGCCTTCATGGGCGATCAGGACTTCTGCGTACACCCCACACTGGAGGCGGAACCCGCGCTGGGGGCGTCCATGCTCAGTGGGCTGGTCGAGCGTATAGAGGCAGCCGACCCTGCACGCTTGAGCCTCGAGCTACTGGCCCGGGAGTCGGGGCTGGGGCGCTATCAGTTGATCCGTGTGTTCCGCGGCGCCACCGGGCTGACCCCGCATGCCTACCTGCTCAATGCCAGGGTCAACCGCGGGCGGCAGCTGCTGAACCAGGGCCAAGCGTTGGCGGAGGTCGCCTACCTGCTCGGGTTTGCCGACCAAAGCCATTTTCAGCGGGTGTTCAAGGCGCATGTGGGGGTGACGCCGGGGCAATACCGGGGCACGCAATAATCTTCAATACGCTCACCCGGCGCGACGCCAGACTACGGCTTTCCCCAGCCGGAGTCGTACCGTCCATGGAGCAGTTGCTGATCATCGCCCTCGCCCACTTCCTTGCCCTGCTTTCACCCGGCCCGGACTTTTTCCTGGTCGCCCGCACTTCGATCAGCGGCGGTTGGCGAATCGCCAGCGGCGCCTGCCTGGGCATCGCACTGGCCAATGGCGCCTTCATCGCCATGGCGTTCACCGGCCTGTCGATACTGCGTGAAGGCAGCCCGCTGTTCATCGGCTTGCAGCTGGCCGGCGCGGCCTACCTGCTGTACATCGGCACCCAGTTCTTGCGCCATGCGGGGCGCTCCAGCCTGGTCGCCGTAGTCGGCAATGGGGCGGTGCCGGGCTGGTGGCGCAGCGTGGTGCTGGGGTTTCTGTCGGGCATTCTCAACCCCAAGAACGCCCTGTTCTATGCCAGCCTCGCCAGCATGGTGGCCAGCAGCAGCGTCGGCTGGAAAGTGGTCTATGCGAGCTGGATGTTCAGCATGGTACTGCTCTGGGACCTGCTGGTAGCCGTGGCCATTGGCAATCAACGCGTGTTGCAGCGTTTCGCGCGCACCTTGCCATGGCTGGAACGGGCCTCAGGGGTCATGCTGATCGTGTTGGCAGTGGGGCTGGCCCTGCACCTTGCCCGGGGCTGACCAGTTCAAGGGTTGCCAGGTCGATCAGGCTGAAATGGCCATTGGCCCAACCGCCGGTATCCAGGTGCCAGACATTACCCAGCAGCTTGGCTTGCAGCACGGGCGTGTGCCCGACCAGCAAGGCGCGGACGCCGTGCACGGGTTGGGTGTCGCCCTCCTTGAGCCGGCGCCGCGACCATTGGCAAACTTCACGCACTTCGGGGTCGTCATCCAGCTCCAGCCAGGTGCGCAGAACGGCCCAGTCGGCGAACGGGCTGTCGGCATGCAACAGGCCGATCAGTCCCCGCTCGTTTTCGACCTCCATGGCGATCGGCAATTGCTCGAAGCGTTCGACGAAACGCACCTGCTCGCTTCTGGGCAGGTCGAGAAACCAGCCACCACCGGCGGCGCGATACATCTGCAGGTCGAGCCGGCCACCGCGCAGGTAGGTAATCGCCAGCGCCTCATGGTTACCTTGCACCGCGTGGAACCAAGGCCGGTCCAACCATTGCAGCGCTGCTTCACTGTGAGGGCCACGGTCGACCAGGTCGCCGACGCTGAACAAGCGGTCTACCGCTGGGTCGAACCCAGCCTGCTCCAGGCACATCACAAGGCGCCCGAAGTGCCCGTGGATGTCGCCTACCGCCAGGTCGCGCCCCTGGGTATTGGCGGCTAGCCGTAGAAACCGACTCATTACAATCTTCCTCTGCTGGCACTGCCCTGCCAGGCGTAGAATGGAGCTACACGCAAACCGTCCCGGAGGTGCATCATGCGTACCGCCCTTGTGTGTGCCGTGCTCATGGCGCTTTCACTGAACAGCATGGCACAAGGCGCCCCGGCCGCGCAGGTCGAGGTGCGTTTCGACCACCCCGAAAAATTTCGCGATGCCAGCCTCGACAGCCCCGGATACGAGCGCGGGGCCGATGCCTATGTCATGAAGTCCCTGACCGAGTACCTGCAGAAGCTTGGCCAGCGCTACTTGCAGGCGGACCAGCAACTGGTCATCGACATCCGTGACATCGACCTGGCTGGCCGCTACGAGCCTTGGCACAGCCGTGCCTACGATGTGCGCTTCATGCGCGAAATCACCTGGCCGACCATCGACCTCAGCTACACCCTCAGCCAGCCCGGCAAACCTGCCCAGCAAGCCCAGGAGCGGGTCAGCGACAAGATGTACCTCAGCCGCCCCGGGCGCGTAACCAGCAGCAGCGACCGCCTGTATGCCGAAAAGGCGATGCTGAACGACTGGTTCCGCCAGCGCTTCGCGCCGCATCCGGCTTCCTGAAAAACCCTTCACTGGTACAGGTGTTGCCACCGATAGTATGCTCGGCCTTTCTGTCTGTACCAGGGAAGGAGCTGTAGATGAAACTCTGCGCCGTGCAATTGGCATCGCTCAAGGGCGACCTACAGGGCAACCTCGAACGCCACCTTGTCTGCATCGAGCAGGCGGTGGCGCTGGGTGCCGAGCTGGTGGTGTTTCCTGAACTGTCGCTGACCGGCTACGAGCCGACCTTGGCCCGCCAGGTCGCCTTGCCGCTGTCTTCGTCGCGGCTCGACCCGCTGCAGGCGCTGTGCGATCGACATGGCATCACGGTCGCCGTAGGGCTGCCCTTGCCGACACCTGACGGCGTCCAGATCGGCATGCCAATCTTCAGCCCGGGTGCGCCTCGCCAGGCCTATGCCAAACAACGCCTGCACAGCGACGAGCTGCCCTACTTCACCACAGGTGATCAGCCCTTGCTCCTGGACGTGGCTGGGCATCGGGTGGCGCCCGCCATTTGTTACGAGTCGATGTTCATCGAACATGCGGCAGAGGCTCACGCACAGGGTGCGCAAGTGTACCTCGTGAGTGTGGCAAAAACGGCCAAGGGTATTCGCGAAGGTCATGAGCATTACCCCGAGGTCGCGCGCCAGCTGGGCCTTGGCGTATTGATGGCCAACTGCGTGGGGCCGGCCGATACCTTCATTGGCGCAGGCGGGTCGGCGGCCTGGGACAGCCAAGGCCGGCTGCTGGCCAGCTTGGATGACCGCTGCGAAGGGCTGATCGTGCTGGATACCGCCAACGCCAGCGCGACTGCCGTACCTTTGAGGGCACTCCCTGCGTGAAGTATCTGTTAGTGATGCTGGCGAGCTACGTGTCGACTCATTACCTGGTCGGGTTGTTGATCCAGGGCCAACTGGCCAATATCGCTGAAGGCCTGCGCCACCGGCCCGATGCCCCGACCCCTGGCGAGTACCTGCGCGAGGTCAGGCCGCAGGCACGACGGGCCCACAGGCAGTACACCTTGATGGCGGGCTCAGCGCTTGCGCTGGTGGCTT
This sequence comes from Pseudomonas sp. NFX1, assembly GCF_051123555.1. Classification (NCBI taxonomy): domain Bacteria; kingdom Pseudomonadati; phylum Pseudomonadota; class Gammaproteobacteria; order Pseudomonadales; family Pseudomonadaceae; genus Pseudomonas; species Pseudomonas sp. NFX1. The sequence continues at coordinate 1,773,551 of NZ_CP169366.1, forward strand.
GCCTGATCGCGAGTTGGTTTGGCTGATCGATACCTTGCGGTGGCCCGGCTCAAAGCGCCAAGGCCAGGCTCTGCCGCCCTTCCAGCGCCAGCAGGTATTGCTTTGCCGCAAGCCCGCCGGCAAAGCCGGTAAGGCTGCCCGAAGCGCCGATCACCCGATGGCATGGCGCAATGATCGAGATCGGGTTGCGCCCATTGGCTGCGCCCACCGCACGGACAGCGCTGGGGTTACCGATCTGTCGGGCAATGTCACCGTAGCTGCGGGTTTCGCCGAAGGGAATGGCCAGCAATGCAGCCCACACTTCACGCTGAAACGGCGTGCCAGCGAAGTCCAACGCCAGGTCGAAGCGCCGACGCTTGCCAGCGAAGTACTCGCCCAACTGGCGGGCGGTGTCCAGCAGAACCGGGCAGTGATCATCGCGATGAAGGGCGCCGAGCCGCACGCGGTTCTCCCGCTCCTCCTCCCACAAAACTGCTGCCAGACGCTCGCCGCGGGCCACCAGCGTCAGCGTGCCGACGGGCGATTGCATCAAGGTGAAGGCGCTGGACATAGGGGGCTCCTGCTGAGTGCGGTACGGTCAGCGCACTCTACCCATGCACAAGGCTGTGCGCACCCGCTTTCTTGCTCAACCAATCGCGCAACCGGCAATGCGCCTGGCTTCGGACAGGTTGACCTTGGGGATCAGCTCGGTCGGAATACGCGAAGCCGCCGACAGGTTGTAGACGTGAAAGTGCTCATTGACCACTTGCCGCGCCATCAGCGTCAGTGACGGCAGGATACGGCTGTCCCAATGTTGGTCCAGGCCGCAGGGCGAGTGTTCACCTTCGGCGGTTTCGTAGAAGCGCCCTACCGTCTGATCAAGATCTACGCCCACCAGCAACACCTCTTCAAAACCCAGGTGATACGCCAGTTGCAGGGCCACATAAGCGACCGTGCGGGCATCGAAAAAGCCCTGCGACAGGTCTTTGCTGAAGGCAATGGAGCGGGCTCGTTTGCTCCACAACGCTCGGTTGCAGACACAACTGTCACCGTGCCCGCGCATACCGTCGAGCAAGCCTGGCATGTGCGCCTTGTGCAAGGCATAGCATTCGCTGGCGGCAGGAATATCGGCACCTTCGAACTGCTCTGGCCATAACGCCAGGCGCTGGCTGTCACGCAGGGCGGTGGCGAACAGCGCTGGTTGCTGTTGGCCAAAGCTCTTGTCGGTGCACACGTAAAAGAACGGCTTCACGCCATGCTCGGCAGTCATGGCAACTGAACCATTCATGGCGATGATCGGTAGATGGGCAAATTCGCCCAGGGGGAAATGCTTGGCTGAGGCGCCCGAAGCCAGAATTACCACGGGGCCTTGCTGGGTATTGCGACACGCCTCGAAACTGGAGAACGCCCCGCGTTCAGCGCTTGGCTGCGACGGAAGTGTGTTCATCATTTGCTACTTTGGACTGGACAGTACAAAACACGATACCGATCCTTGTACGCGCAGCGGACGCTTTTACATAAACCTTACACAAAGCGACTGAAGGGTCTAGATCTGTCCAAAAACTAAGTACACACCGTTTTCCATACAGGTGCTGTGTCTTTCAGACCTGCGCATTTCGTACCCGTTCCCCGGCCTTCGGCCTGCCTCTGCATTTTTGCCACTTGAACTATTCGTCGTTTCTTCATGAGCCTCCTTGATGGTTACCCATTGCGAGACTAATACTTAAGTCTCTGCCTGGGGAGGCACGAAACATGCAACCAAGATTCGTTATCGTTCCGGCGGTACCCATCGAAAAGGAGTCCTTCCGCATCGCTAGCCGCTATTACGCGGCTACCGTAAGCGGCGGCTTCGACATCTATGACAACTTGGCGAAGGAGCGGCTGAAACCCAGTTACCCGAGCAGAACCGATGCGCAAATGCAATGTGAGCGGATGAATAACAAGCTCGAAATGAGATGATTGGCACACAGCACAAGGCTGCCCCAATGCAGCCTTGTGCCGTCTAACAGTAGACAGAACCGGCTTCAAGACCTGCGCCAAGTGGCGCAATGCCCAGCACAAGGCCAGGCAGCCAGTGACCAACATGGGCGGCGCGGATTACTGACCTCAGTCCAGACACTCCCTGGCCGCCACGCGCAGCTTGTCGCCTGACAGGAAACTGCCCTTGTAGAACGTTGCCCGGCTACCGTCACGTACGTCGACTACCTCCAGCACATCGTCAGAGGCCACCGCGCTGGGCGCCGTCAACCGATAGCCGTGGGCGATGGACTTCTGGTTGGCAAGTGGCGCCAGTGCTCGCCACTTCGGCATCACGCACGCGGCAAACTGCGCGGGGGTTTTATGTGTCAGCTTGCTGGCTGTGGGTTTACCTGGCGTTGCGCAACCGGCAAGGCTGGCAGCCATGAAAACGCTGAAGAAGATACGAAATGTAGGCATTTGCAATTGGCCATTAGGGGTACGCGGCATTCTACCGAGGGTTACGCACGGGTACCAATCAACCAAGGTCGTGGACACTCAGCGTTTGTCCATGCCTGGGCATGTTGCTTAAGTACAAGCGCGCCGGCACCTGTCAATTCTGCCAGTAGCGAAAACCGTAAAGGGGGAAGATAGTTTGCCTTACGGATGTTCACCCACCTGGTACACAGCAAGGACCCTACCCTATGCCAACCGACCGCACGGTTTTCTTCTACCAGAACGGCAGCCTCCACACATTGAAGACGGGCGACGAAAGCCGCGTCATCTTTCGTAGCGCAGACATGCCACTTGCAGAGTTGCAGCCTGACACTGTGCAAGGCACTGGGTTGTTGGCTACGGATGATAAAGGCTCAGTGCTCCAGGTGCAGGGTGGCGACATCGAAACGTCAGACACGGACCCCGCTTAGCGTTGAACCAAACCGTGTAAAACGCGAGCTAGCTGGACTTGCCACACCCTCTTCAATGGTGTGTGATGATGCGCTTTACAGCTTGATCAGCGCAGGACGCCCATGCCTCAAATTGACTGGCTAGAAAACCATATGAACCATTGCGACACATTCGCTCAATGGATTCATCAACAATTCCAGTATGAGTTCGAGGACATTGACCTCGCCCAATGGCAGCTGGACTTCGCGCAAGGCCAGGGCAATGGCCAATGGCAATGCTTGGTCGCACTGGATCAAGACCACTTGCTGGGTGGCGCTGCCCTCGCCAAGGAAGACCTGCCGTCCCGCCCGGAGCTAGGCCCCTGGCTCGCCTGCGTGTTCGTGGACCCGGCAGCCAGAGGTGCCGGTATCGCCGAGCAGTTGATCGAGGGCATATGTACCCACGCACGTGACACCGGCCTAGAAACCTTATACCTGCACACCAGTGACAAACAGGCTTACTATGCCAAGCGAGGCTGGGCGGTGATCGAGCAGTTCGAGGCCTGGGGCAAGGCGCAGTGGCTGATGTCGCGATCGCTTCGCTGACCCTGCGCCCAAACGATGCCGCAGCGAGGCCCAACTGGGCCGTAGACGCACACTTCAAGGAACGCAGCCAAGATTATGGAACCGCTTCAAACCATCAAATCAGACCTCGTCAAAACGGCCGATCACCTCAATGAACTCAGCAAGGCCATGACCGGGCATGCCAAGTTCATGGAGGCCAGAGCGACTCCGGAAACCAAGATCGATGTACGCGCTCATATCAAGTCCATCGACGGCGTCGCCGATGAGTTGAGGTCAGTTGCCGCAAAAATCACAGACACCGCTCTGCCCGCTACTTCGAACAGGCAAATTGCTCGTTGACAGGCATCGCATCGCTCGCAATACGCCGCGCTCGGCCTACGCCCCAGGCCAAAGCGCGAGTCATCGACTCGCCTGGGCGCGAATCGAATGCCTCTTCATGAATCGCCATGCCGCTAGGGGCATAAACACCGATGAACATCTGCGTGCTGCCTGTTCGCGACAGTCGCACCTGAACATCGATGTAGGTTCCATCGTTTAACGTTTCGTCGTGTGACCGATGGTGAAGCGTTGGGTCCGCCCATCCCCAGAAAACGTCGCCGCGAATCCGCATGCCGCCCTCCTACGACTTTAGTTGTATGCGTAAATGCCACCATAGCCAAAGCCAAACGGCATGCAACTGCACTTAGTCGGAATGAGCGCTGAATCGGACAACTGGCTGTCAGGCGAAAGTGAAGTCATTTTCGCCTCTGCAATACCAACGCCTCAGGGTTTACCGCCCAGCTCTGGCGGCCATGCGCTCATGAAAATGATGACCCCAGGTATGGAGAGCGCGAGCAAGTACTGCCCAGGGTGCACCACCACACCCATGGCCCAGGCCGCCATCAGAGCCCCGCCGACAATACGCCGTTTTTGGGGCGTGAAGCGCTTTTGAAAGGTTTCCAGTTTTTTACGCCAAGCCATTACACATTCCTTGTTGCACACTCAGGTCCATCGCCTCGGCGCGTGGCTCCGTTACAGATTCTTCAATCTTGCTCTGTCAGTTCACAGACACCATTAGCGCGACCCTTGCCGGTGTACGAAACGCCCGGCGATCCGTCAGGGTTAACCATGATCGATACCGTTACCCCTGCGCCCTTGGCTTCGAAGTACGTGTCACTGAATTTCTTCAATTTCGCTTCCTTGCCGTTGATGTAGACAGGGCCGCCCTCATCGGCATGCACCTCGATATTCCCCGGGCATGTGGCATTGACCAGCGGGATCTGCGCATTGGCGATACCCGCAATGGAACACAACGCCGCACCTAGCAGTAACTGCTTCATTAAAACCTCCTGATTTGGCGGGCTATAAAAGTTTTAGAATTAGCCCAGTGCGAATGATCGCGCAACCCCTTCCGGCGGCGATGGATCACTTAATCACAGATGCGCAGATTAGCGCCGCTCTGTCGCCAGGCTCGAATCGACATTCAGCACTCGCAGGAGTTTGAGGGCATCTTCAAGGCAAGCGACCCTCACTGACCAGTGCTCCTTCTGAGCCGAGTCAGTGAAGCCTTCTGGAAACTCGTTTCGCAACAGGGCGACCCGAAACCTCTTTGTTCTTGTCACTGGCGGCCGCCATTGGAATGTTACCCACTTCTTGGCAGGAATGATCGTGTACCAACACTCGCCATCGACTTCGATACCTACCGAGCGGACTTCGCCCTGGGGCTTACGCCCGCAACGAAACTTTCCCAGACACGCGAATGTACCAATCAAAAGCGCGAACGCCTCCTTGGCGCGCTTGTCTTCGATGTACTCATAAAAGCTCGTTATCCATCGCCCATCGTCATCAGCGCTCAGCATCTCAAAGCCCCCATTTGACCGCTAACTGTATCCGAACCGGCGGGCCCTGCCAGTTCGGCCGTCTGCCGGCAGATGAAATCAAGCTTCTCTTTCACTGCCATTAGCGAAAAGCCCAGCTGAATGCATGCCTATCTCATTCATCACAGGCCAAATCTGCTCGCTGCTCCTGCAGGGTCAGGTATCCCAACTTACGGGGATTGCCACACAGCCAGCAGGAACAGACTTTGCCGTGATTGGCGAACAGCCCTGCATTGCGTGGATTAGTCGTCCAGCATTCGTGGAAGCGCTGCTTCCGGTAGAAGCGAGCCTTGATTCGGCGTGTATCGTGTCGGCGTTGTGCTCTGGTCATATATCCTCCTAAGCCAAAGCCGACGAAGCCCCGGCAGATTTCTCTGGCGAGGCTTATTGGGGATCATTCCTCGACAACCACAGGAACGACAGGTAAGGCCATACTGGCTCAGTGGTTTACTGCCAGTCAAACCACATTTGCCGTCACCAGGCATCGGCGCAAAACGAAAAGCCCCGGCGATGGCGAGGCGTCAAGGTTGATAGGGGCCGATGGATTCGGCCCAGACCAGCAAGGCTTCTGGCTGGATGTCTCGCTGATGCCGGTGCTGAGGCGGCAGGTGCTCCGGCACCGTGGTGACGCCGACGCCTTGAGCCAGGGCATGGCTGGCAATCTGACGACGCTGATGAAACACCATCAGGCGATCGCTGTTGACCCGGATATCCACCAGCAGGTGGATATAATGAAACGGCACGGAGTAGTGCAGCCAGTCGGCTACTGTTTGGCTGGCCACTGCCGTGGCGTAGAGGTAGCCCGAGGCTCCCAGAGTACCGACACAAACTTGAGCCTTGGACACTTCTCAGGTGTCGCGGTTGACGATGGGCATGGTACGTCCGCAAAAATCCACAAACAGCTTGTCGCCGGGTTTATGGATCTACCGCATGCTGATTTTCTGCTGGTTACGCCAGGCCCGGTAGAGGCGAGTGAACTGCGCGTAGGACACGCTATCCGGCTCGCCCACGCGGAACTCTTGCCAGAGCAGATCCAGCGTGACGTCCCGCTGCTGCAATTGCTCATGGACAGTCGTCCAACTGGGTACAGCTCGACGGCTACCGCCCGTACGCCACCGCTGAAGCGGGCCTGCAAGGCGGCATCCTCCAGGTCGCGCAACTGTTCCCAGCCCTCACCCCGCTGGCTCAGCCGATCTCGCAGGCCGCGAACGGTATTGGGTGATATCTCCACTAGGCACGCCACCGCCCGATGCGATAGCGAAGGATTGCAGGCATGGCGAATAGCCTGCCGGAGTTGCTCAATAGTCAGTCTCATAGGTTCTCCCCGCGACAGGCGTGGTTACGCAGGCGGTGCTGTTCGAACCTGTCGGTGGTATCGAGGTTTACTGGCAGCGGGCCAAAGTCACCGTCGTACTGATGAGAAAGCTGGAGCGCATTGCTAGCCTGGATGCCCTGGCGGCATTGACCTAGTTGCTGCGCGAAGCCATCGTGCAGGGCAACCGCAAGAATACGGAGCGATTGGCGCGCAGTATTTATACGGCGCTGCTGATAATGGGCATCGAATGGCAAAACCGGGAGCTGGCGGAGCCGCTGCTCAAGCTGTTTGCGCAGCGTATTCTGCCGCTGGGTTCGCCACCCCATCGGCGCTTCTGCATGAGCGGGCAGGACATGCTTGAGTGCTCTGCCGCACTCAATTTGATTATGTACCAAACCACCGACGGTAAGCGTCGCGGCCTGACATGGCTGCAGCGGGTGCACATCATGCGTCGGTTACTGGCTGGCATGACGGGCTTCCATGTAGTGCATGCCCTGGCACCCCAGTACATATCCGCAGGCACCAATGTACCGGCAGAAGTCATATACCGACTCGAACAAGATGAGCGCTGCCGGCAATGGGGGTGGAGCAGTATCAACGCTCTCCAGCCTGAGCCATTTCCACCCAAGAGCATTTGGCTTCCGCGCCCATTAGACGCAGAGAGGCCAGCTCCTGGATACCCACCTTTGAGCAGCTGAGGGTTTCCCCACACGCATCTCTTGGTAGCCAGCACCTTGTCGGAGTGGCGCATGGCCGGTACATTGCGCAGCCATTGGCCACGCATGCTCTCGCGAGGCTCGTGTCAAAGGAATGAAATGCAAGACGAACTCCAAGGATTGGGCGTTTCGCCTGAGGTCGACACAGGCCTTGCCTGTCTGGTCATGCTGGCGCGTTTTCATAACGTAGCCGCCTCCCCCGAACAACTCGCTCACGAATTCGCCGAAGATGGCCGCCGCTTCGGCCGTGCCGAACTCCACATCGCCGCCAAGAAGCTGGGCCTCAAGGCCAAGTCCGCGCGCAGCTCGCTTAGCCGCCTGGATACCACCCCGCTGCCCGCCATCGCTGCCGACCGTGACGGCCGCTACTTCATCATTGCCCGGATCGACGATGGCAAGGCGTTGATCCACGATCCGCGTGCGCACCGTCCTGAAGTGCTGAGCTTCGAGCAACTGGAGCAGCGCTGGACCGGCGAGCTGTTGCTGATCCGCTCCGAAGCCTCGCTTGCCGGTGAGCTGAGCAAGTTCGACTTCACCTGGTTCATCCCGGCCATCGTCAAGTACCGCAAGCTACTCTGCGAAGTGCTGCTGGTCTCCTTCGTGCTCAACATTTTCGCGTTGCTCACGCCGCTGTTCTTCCAGGTGGTGATGGATAAGGTGCTGGTGCATCGCGGCCTGTCGACCCTGGACGTGATTGCTGTCGGCCTGCTCGGCATCATGCTCTTCGAGACGCTGCTCAGCGGCCTGCGCAGCTACGTGTTCGCCCACACGGCCAGCCGCATCGACGTGGAGCTGGGCTCACGGCTTGTCCGCCATCTGGTGACCCTGCCGCTGGCTTACTTCCAGGCCCGACGGGTGGGTGACTCGGTGGCGCGAGTGCGCGAGCTGGAGAATATCCGCAGCTTCCTCACTGGCAACGCCATCACCCTGATCCTCGATGTGCTGTTCTCGGTCGTGTTCATCGCCGTGATGTTCTACTACAGCGGCTGGCTGACCCTGGTGGTGGTCCTCTCGCTGCCGTTGTACTTCCTGATCTCCCTGCTGATCACTCCGGTGCTACGCGCGCGGCTCAACGAGAGTTTCTCGCGCGGCGCGGAGAACCAGGCCTTCCTGGTCGAGACGGTCAACGGCATCGACACCCTCAAGGCTATGGCCGTAGAGCCACAGATCAACCGCAAGTGGGACAATCAGCTGGCCGGCTATGTGGCCGCCAGCTTCAAGACCCAAACCCTGTCGACCCTGGCCTTTGAGGCCGTCGGCCTGGTGGGCAAGCTGGTGACAGTGGCCACCCTGTGGCTGGGGGCGCGCCTGGTGATCGACGGCGACATGTCGGTGGGTCAGCTGATCGCCTTCAATATGCTGGCCGGTCGGGTATCGCAGCCGATCATGCGCCTGGCCCAGCAGTGGACCAACTTCCAGCAGACCGGGGTGTCGGTGCAGCGCCTGGGCGACATCCTCAACGCGCGCACCGAACTGTCCCAGGCCACCCGCAGCGCCTTACCGCCGCTCAAGGGGCAGATCGAGTTCGACCAGGTGCACTTCCGCTACCGCCCTGATGGCTCGGAGGTGCTGCGCGGAGTGAACCTGCAGATCAACGCCGGCGAAGTGATCGGTGTAGTCGGCCGCTCCGGCTCCGGCAAGAGCACCCTGACGCGTTTGCTGCAGCGCCTCTATACCCCCGAGCGTGGACGCGTGCTGGTGGACGGAATGGATCTGGCTCTAGCCGATGTCTCCTCGCTGCGCCGGCAGATCGGCGTGGTGCTGCAGGACAACATGCTGTTCGCCCGTAGCATCCGCGAGAACATCGCCCTGACCGACCCGGGGGCGCCGCTGGAAGCGGTGATCCAGGCGGCTAGGCTGGCCGGTGCCCACGAGTTCATCCTCGAGCTGCCAGAAGGTTACGACACCGTGGTCGGTGAGCACGGTGCCTCGCTGTCCGGCGGTCAGCGCCAGCGTATCGCCATCGCCCGCGCGCTGATCGGCAACCCGCGGGTGCTTATTTTCGACGAGGCCACCAGCGCCCTGGACTACGAGTCCGAGCGGGTGATCCAGCAGAACATGCAGGCCATCTGCAAGCGCCGCACGGTGATCATCATCGCCCACCGGCTGTCTGCCGTGCGCGATGCCAACCGCATCCTGGTCATGGACCGCGGGCAGATAGTCGAGCAGGGCACCCACGCCGAACTCCTTTCCCACCAGGCCGGCCACTACTCGTGCCTGCACCGACTGCAGCAGGGCTGAGCCATGGGCGCCAAATGTGAACTCCTCAATCGTTACCGCAGTGCCTGGCGCCATTCCTGGCAGCGGCGCAAAAGCATGGATTCCCCTGCGCGGCTGAACCACGAAGTGCAGTTCCTGCCCGCCGCCCTGGCGTTGCAGGAAGCGCCGGTGCACCCGGCGCCGCGGATCATCCAGTGGACCATCATCGCTTTCGCCGTGCTGGCGCTGATCTGGGCCTGCGTCGGCGAGATCGATGTGGTCGCCACCGCCAGCGGCAAGATCGTGCCCAGCGGCAAGAGCAAGATCATCCAGCCCAGCGAAGTGGCGGTGGTCAAGGCCATCCACGTCTACGACGGCCAGGCGGTGAAAGCTGGCGAGCTGCTGGTGGAGCTGGATGCGCAGATCACCGGTGCCGACGTGCAGCGTCTGAAGAGTGATCTACTCGCCGCCCAAGTTGACAGTGCTCGTGCCGGCGCGCTGCTGGAGTCGATCGAGTACAGTCGCCCACCAGCCCCGCTGGCTGTTCGCATCCCCCAGGCCACTGCGCAACAGCAGGCCTCGGCGCAGACCTGGCTCCAGGGCCAGTACCTGGAACTTCGGGCCGCCCTGGAACAGAGCGACGCCGAGGTCGCCCAGCGCATGGCCGAGATCCAGGCCGCCCAGGCCTGGGTAGCCAAGCTGCAGGAATCCCTGCCCATCACCCGCCAACTGGTCGCCGACTACAAGCGCCTGCTGGACAAGGCCATCATCGGCAAGCACGCCTTCCTGGAGAGAGAACAGCGGCGCCTGGACCAGGAGCGCGAGCTGGCCATCCAACAGGCCCGAATCCTCCAGCTCAAGGCCGCCAAGCTGGAGGCCGAACGCCGCCGCCAGGGCGTGCTCGCCCAGACCCGCCGCACCATGCTCGACCTGCAGCACGAGTCGGAGCAGCGTGCCGCTGGCCTGCAACAGGAACTGGCCAAGGCCGAACAGCGCGATCGCCTGACCCGCCTCACCGCCCCGGTGGACGGCACCGTGCAGCAGCTGGCCATCCACACCCCGGGCGGCGTGGTCACCGAAGCCCAGCCGTTGATGGTGATTGTGCCCAAGGACCAGCCGGTGGAGGTGGAAGCCATGCTGGAGAACAAGGACATCGGCTTCGTGCGCGCGCGCCAAGAGGTGGAGGTCAAGGTTGAGACCTTTACCTTCACCAAGTACGGGGTCGTGCACGGCACCGTGCTTAACATCTCCAACGACGCCATCGAGGACGAGAAGCTGGGGCTGGTGTATAGCACGCGGATTCAACTGAAGGAGAACAGCATCCAGGTCGGCGAGAACCGTATCGACCTGTCACCGGGCATGGCAGTGCGAGCGGAAGTGAAGACAGACAAAAGAAAGGTTATTGATTATTTCTTGAGTCCGCTCCGAGAATACAAAGATGAAAGTTTGATGGAAAGATAGTTTGTATATTTGGCTTTTATTGGGATGTGAAAAATGATCCGTAATGTGCTGACAAATTGGCGCGGTGCTAGATTTTTATTTACTACACTAGCAGTTTTTGCAGTGTCCTTTATTGGCTACATCGCCAGTGGCTGGGTTGAGCTAGGTAAATTTTGGCTCTCTGAAGGTGCCTGCAGGTCTTGCTCTACCGGAGATATAACTGGGGTGCTCGGCGGGATGAAAATCAAGATCCCACGCGATTGCGCTGAGCTTGTGGAGTACGACGGCGATCCAGGTCTTGGAGAAAGACCGAGCAATGCCGCATCAAATAGAAATACGCGAAATATTCGTAGTTTGGGAATGGATGTGCGGCTGCCGGAGATGTCCTGCAAAAGCAGCAAAGAACTAAAAGACGATTATCGATCAAATTTCCTGAACAAGCATAGCCTCTGGCTGAGCATTGGGGTTAATTCTGGAGAAATATACCCAGGACCTCAGGCTGCTCAGCGCCAATTGGACGCTGTTTTAAGTAGCATACAATCTCCGAATGAGTTTTGGCTTGATAATTACGAGCGCACCCCTGAAATGATATATGGTCTAGATGCTTTTGTGGTTTCAGGGACTGACCCACAACTGGGGGGACCTGCAAAAGATAACGAAAGAGCAAGCGATAAATTCTTTGGTCATAACGAATCTGACGCAGCTGACTTATATATCTCCTGTGGCAAAACCTATGTGCCGAGAGGTGTCGCGACCTGCGTCATGAAATTCAGCATGGAGCCTAGTGCTAAGGCTATGCTCTCTGTTCGATTCTCTAGAGAACATCTATCGCAGTGGCGTGAAATTAAAAATGCAGTAGTGAGCTTTGTTAGCGGACTTAAACCTGAAAATTGACCCTCAGCGAACACGTAAAAAGTATTCGCCCGAGCCCTGTAATAATTTAAATGGAAATTAAATTATGACTCAATTGGTTACGGTTGCCCAGCTTGGAGCTTACCAGCTGTCTATTCAGAGCGGAGGAGCCAGTGCTGCTGCCAATGCATATAGCAGCCTATATAGCCAAGGATATAACTATGCTGGCTGGGTTCAAGGGGTTGCCACAGGGGAGTCTGTTAGTGGCCAGGCAGCATTGAGCTATATGCAAGGTACTGCCTTGTCAGGCATGGGGGGGGATCAGTGTCGAGATTTGAGTCAGCAGCAAATTGACAAGATCCGCACTGATATGGCTTACGAGACCTTTGAGAAATATAGAGAAATCGCACTAGATAATGGCGGCACACTTAATCGCGATCTTACATACCAAGAAGCGAAAGACATCCATGACAAGGTCTTCAGAGACAACGGATTAAGTCTAGACAATTGGACCCTAAATACCCCAATGGAGCTTATTCGGCAGGAATATGGCGACCAGGCAGTGGAGGGAATGTGGGAGCAAATACGCGACACTGGTGGTGACTGGGCTGACGCAGCAAACATTAACTTCATGCTGCTAATATTCATGTGGGGGGCTCGAAATTCGCAAAATCCTGAGGCCCGACAAAAGGCTGAACAATGGATGGAGCAATTTGACTGGTCTAAATGGGCGGGGATTATAAGTGACTTTGTTAACGCAAACTTCACAGCCGCACTTAAAACGGCATCTCCTATAGTCCTAGACTTAGATGGCGACGGTATCGAAACATACGGAGCTGAAGGCCAAGTATTGTTCGATCACGATGGCGACGGCGATAAACACGGCTCTGGCTGGGTCAAGTCCGACGATGGCCTGCTGGTGCTGGATCGCAATGGCAATGGCACCATCGACAGTGGCCGTGAATTGTTCGGCGAGAATACCCTGTCGGCCGATGGCAGCGAGGCCAAGGACGGCTTCGAGGCCATGCAGGATGCTGATAGCAATGCCGACGGCAAGCTGGATGCCAGCGATGCTGTCTGGGCTGACTTGCGTGTATGGCGCGATCTGAATGGTGACGGTATCAGTCAGTCCGGTGAGCTGTTTACTCTGCAGGAACTGGGCATCGAGAGCATCAGCACCGGTTCGGATGGCAAGACAGTCAATCTGGGCAATAACAACCATATCGAAGGTTTCGGCACCTTCCAGTGGGATCAGGCCCATGGCGGCGGTACCGGTGTTGCCGCCGATGTTTATTTCGAAGAGAACAAGTTCTACCGGGAATTCGACGATATGGTGGAGATCCCCGCTGAGCTGGCTGGTGAGCCCAATATGCGCGGCTCTGGGGCTGTCCGCGATCTGCGCGAAGCCGCTGTAGGCAGTCAGTCCCTGCAGAGCGCCCTGACCGCCTATTCCCAGGCTGGTACTCGCCAGGAACAACAGGCATTGCTGGGGCAATTGATCAGCGCTTGGGCAGCAACCTCCGGTTTCCGCATTTTTGACGAACGGGTTGCCGATCTGGCCGGTGATGCTTCCTATGATGTGGCCTTCGCCTATTCATGGGAGTTACACGAGATGAAACTGGCCGCTGGTGGTTCCGGCTCCGGTTCTGGCGGAGGTTCGCTCGCGCTTGGTGAGGGGCAGGAAGACGACTCTCCGACCACCGCCCTGCTCGAGACGAAAGATCTGCTGGAAATGGTCAAAGTCCTCGAAGTGTTCAACAATCAGAACTTCTTCGAGTTCAAGCCAGCCACATCCAGTAAATCGGGTGACTTGGTCAGTTTTTCGTACTCCGCTGGCGCCCAGGGGCTCACTGGCTCTGGAAGTCTGGCCTTTGGTACGACCTATTACCTGACCGAGGAAGACTTCAGTTTCGGCCCGCATCAGGAGGCCAATATTCGAGCGGCCTATCAGGCGCTGATGGACTCGGTATATAGCGGTCTGCTGCTGCAAACTCGTCTCAAAACCTACCTTGAAGAGGTTTCGTTCGCTCTCAATGAGAACGGCGTGACCCTGGACTACAGTGGTGCCATTGCTCGAGTGGCGCAGGTAAATGGCAACGACCCAGTCAAGGGCATCGTTGACCTGATCGAGTTCAGCTCAGCGATGGCCGGCATTACCGGCTGGGCCTCCAGCCACATCGAGCTGGCTGGTACTTGGGTGCGGCAGCTGAATAGCCAGCAGCTCGACGAGCTGAAAATACAGCTGGGCACTGGTAGCAGCTTAGTGGTCGATACGGTAACCGACAGCACCTTGCAAGGTGGCGCAAGCTCCGACTTCCTGTTTGGCGAGGCCGGCAACGACAACTTGTATGGCAACGATGGTGTCGATTTCTTGGATGGAGGCGCCGGCAATGACCGCCTGCACGGCGGTAATGGCAATGACATACTGCTGGGCGGCGAAGGCAACGACAGCCTGTACGGCGGCACCGGCAACGACATCCTCGAAGGCGGCGCCGGCAACGACACCCTGAGCGGCGATGCCGACAGCGACGTGTACCGTTTCAGCCGTGGCTGGGGCCAGGACACGGTCAACAACAACGACAGCAGCACCGGCAAGGTGGATGCTATCGAGTTCGCGGCGGACATCGCGCCGAGCGATATCCTGGTCACCCGTTCGAGCAACAACCTGATCCTGTCGCTGGCGGGCTCGACCGACAAGATCACGGTGAGCAACTACTTCAACAGCGATGGTGCGAGCAGCTACAAGCTGGAGGAGATCCGCTTCGCCGACGGCACCACCTGGAGCATCGACAAGGTCAAGGAACTGGCATTGCTGAGCACAGCTGGCAACGACACCCTGACCGGCTATGTCACTGCCGACCAGATCAGTGGTGGAGCGGGCAATGACCGTCTGTATGGTGAGAATGGCAACGACCTGCTGCTGGGTGGTGAAGGCAACGACATCCTGTACGGCGGCAATGGTAACGACATCCTCGAAGGCGGCACCGGTAACGACACCCTGAGCGGCGATGCTGGCAGCGACGTATACCGTTTCAGCCGCGGCTGGGGCCAGGACACCATCAACAACAACGACAGCAGCACCGGCAAGGCGGATGCTATCGAGTTCGCGGCGGACATCGCGCCGCGCGATATCCTGGTCACCCGTTCGAGCAACAGCCTGATCCTGTCGCTGGCGGGCTCGACCGACAAGATCACGGTGAGCAGCTACTTCAACAGCGACGGCGCAAGCAGCTACAAGCTGGAAGAGATTCGCTTCGCCGACGGCACCACCTGGAGCATCGACAGGGTCAAGGAACTGGCACTGCTGAACACGGCTGGCAACGAAACCCTGACCGGCTATGCCACTGCCGACCAGATCAGTGGTGGAGCGGGCAATGACTACCTGTACGGTGCGGCCGGCGATGACCGGCTCAGCGGCGATGCGGGCGATGACCGTCTGTATGGCGACGATGGCAATGACATCCTGTCGGGCGGTGAAGGAAACGATTACCTGTACGGTGGCAATGGCAACGACATCCTCGAGGGCGGCGTCGGCAACGACACCCTGAGCGGCGATGCCGGCAGCGACCTGTACCGTTTCAGCCGTGGCTGGGGCCAGGACACGGTCAACAACTACGACAGCAAAACCGGCAAGGTGGATGCTATCGAGTTCGCGGCGGACATCGCGTCGAGCGATATTCTGGTCACCCGTTCGAGCAACAACCTGATCCTGTCGCTGGCGGGGTCGAACGACAAGATCACGGTGAGCAACTACTTCAACAGCGACGGCGCAAGCAACTACAAGCTGGAAGAAATTCGCTTCGCCGATGGCACCACCTGGAGCATCGACAAAGTCAAGGAACTGACACTGCTGGGCACGGCTGGCAACGATACGCTGACCGGCTATGCCACTGCCGACCAGATCAGTGGTGGAGCGGGCAATGACCGTCTGTATGGCGAGGATGGCAACGACCTGCTGCTGGGTGGCGAAGGGAACGACATCCTGTACGGCGGCACCGGCAACGACATCCTCGAAGGCGGCACCGGTAACGACACCCTGAGCGGCGATGCCGGCAGCGATGTGTATCGTTTCAGCCGTGGCTGGGGCCAGGACACGGTCAACAACTACGACAGCAGCACCGGCAAGGTGGATGCTATCGAGTTTGCGGCGGACATCGCGTCGAGCGATATCCTGGTCACCCGTTCGAGCAACAACCTGATCCTGTCGCTGGCGGGCTCGACCGACAAGGTGACGGTGAGCAACTACTTCACCAGCGACGGCGCAAGCTACTACAAGCTGGAAGAGATTCGCTTCGCTGACGGCACCGTTTGGAGCTATGCCCACATCAAGGCGATGACCCTTTTTGGGACGGACCATGACGATGTGCTGACTGACTGGGACAATCTGGGCGAACTGCACGGCGGCGCGGGCAACGACACCCTCGACGGCGGCAGCGGCAGCAACCGTCTGTACGGCGATGCCGGCGATGATGTGCTCAAGGACAGTACCAGTGCCTCGAACAACCTCTTCGTGGGTGGCACGGGCAACGACAGTCTGTACGGCAGCTACAACAGCGACACCTACGTGTTCAACCTGGGCGACGGGGTGGACAGCATCGTCGAGACCGGCAGCTACACCGGGGCGGTCGATGTTCTGGACTTTGGCGAGGGTATCGAGGCGGAGTCAATCTGGCTGAGTCGCTCGGGGAACGATCTCAAGCTCCAGGTTCTTGGCACAGACGATAGCGTCAGTATCAAAAACTGGTATTCGAGTAGTTCGGCTCAAGTCGAGGAGATTCATGTGGCAGATGGCCTTGCCCTGAGCGCTAGCCAGGTGCAAAACCTGGTGAATGCGATGGCTTCCTTCGGCGTGCCGGCTGGCGGTGAGGGTAATCTGACCGTCGGCCAGCGTCAGCAACTGGATGTAGTCATCGCTGCTAACTGGCAGTAAGAGCTACATAGTGAAAAACAGAAGGCCCGAATCTGTCGGGCCTTCTGCATTTTGGGTACATGGCTCCATCAACCTTTGGGCAGTCGGCTGCACATGCCACTTCTCAAATGAAACGCAATTGGGTGTTCACACCGAGTGCAATTGGCTGTTCAAGTAGAATACAATCAAGTGGTTAAGTGGATGCAATTTCGCACGGGGCAGCTGTCAGTCAGGAAAAGACCCTGAATGCTACCCAGCTCGTCACCAGGGCAAATGCCGCCCCTGCGAGAGCCGAGAGGATAATGCTACGTGTTTCATGTCGAGAGGTACTGTTAACCTCATTGCCCAACTGGGCAAGGTTTCCCGCGTCTGATAACTTGATCGTAGCTCATGGTCTTCCTCGCTCGGGATCATTTTTTTGGGCAGACATAATTGCTGAAATCCCGGCCACGACAGGCCGCCATCCGTCAGTCCCTTGGCACCCTGTCCTCAGCTTGTAGCCCAAGAGATGTACTCATCCTAATGGGAGATACATCATGAAACGGACTAGTCCGCAGACCCTGCTGCTCGCCCTTTGCCTGGGCGTCATTACCCCTATGGCCTTCGCGGCCAGCGATATGAACGACAACGGCGCAGGCTCGCCTGGTACGCCAGGCGCAAATAGCGGCCAAGGTAGCCCTAGCGGCGGCGGAGCAAGTGGCTCTGGTACGCCGGCAGATGCCATGGGCACCGGCGCAGGCACCGAAAGAAACGGAACCGATAAAACAGGCGGCGATGGGACTGATCACACGGGTTCGGGTAATAGCGGTACCGCCGGCCCGGGGAGTAGCACCGGCGGCAGTGGTACGGGTAGCAGCGGTGCCGGTGGGGGCGCAGGTGGCAGCGGTGGGGCAAGCGGTGGGTCGGGTGGCGGCGGAAGCTAGTGTGGTGTTTCACAAATACCGCTGAAAATCTGAGCTAGGCTCTGTGGAAGCCAACTCTCCAAGGGCATCGACATGGGCCGACCAGCAACCGTCATTACCCTTTCCGAAACTGAAAAGTCGGAACTGCTACGCCGGATCAAACTTCGCAAAGGCGCTCAGGATGCCCGCCTGCGCGCAGAGATAATTCTCGGCTGTGCCGCAGGCGAATCAGGCAATGACATCGCTCAGCGCTTAGGCACGAGCAAGGATGTGGTTTCGCGGTGGCGTCAGCGCTTCTCTAAGTTGGGGCTGCTGGGGCTGAACGATGAACCGCGCTCTGGCCGGCCTCGCACTATTTCCGATGAGCAAGTTCAGCAAGTGGTAAACCAAGTGCTGCAAGGTAAGCCCGACGACTCCAGTCATTGGAGCACGCGACGGATGAGTCGTGAGACGGGCCTGTCTCCTGCAAGCGTGATGCGCATCTGGCACGCGTTCGGGATCAAGCCGCACTTGGAAAAGACCTTCAAGCTTTCCACTGATCCGTTGTTTGTCGACAAGGTTCACGACATCGTTGGGCTCTACTTGAACCCACCCGAACGAGCCTTGGTGCTTTGCGTTGATGAGAAGAGCCAGATCCAAGCGCTGAACCGCACGCAGCCGGGCCTACCGCTTTCCCCAGGTAACCCAGCAACCCGCACACATGACTACAAACGACACGGAACGACCTCGCTGTTCGCAGCCCTGGATGTGGCAACCGGTGAGGTGATTGGCCGACTCAAACGACAACATCGCAGTACCGAGTTTCTCGCCTTCCTAAGGGAGATCGATGTGTCAGTGCCTGCCGATATGCCGATCCATCTGATCATGGACAATTACGCGACTCACAAGACCGACAAAGTCAGGTCGTGGCTTGCGGCGCGACCGCGCTACAACATCCACTTCACGCCGACCTCGGCATCTTGGCTGAATCTGGTTGAGCGGTTTTTCTCAACGCTGAGCGAGAAGTGGATCAAGCGGCAGGCACATGTCAGCGTTAAAGATCTGGAGGCGTCGATCGAGTACTACCTGGAAACCTACAACCAGAACCCGAAGCCATTTCGTTGGCACAAGAAGGCCGAGGACATCCTTGCCTCAGTCGCTCGCGCGGCGCGAGCGCTGGGCAAATGATTTTCAGCGGTATTTCTGAAACACCACACTAGGTTCTGTACGAAAAGTATGGTCATCCATCGTTGTGGGAGCGGGCTTGTCCCGCGATGGAGTGCGAAGCGCTCCTGTACCCGATATCAAATGGTGTCAAAGAAGCCGCGAACTCAGGCTTTGCTGCCGCGTTGCGGCAGATCGCGGGGCAAGTCGGATCGCCGCACCGCCGCTCCCACAACGATGAATGACCATACTTTTCGTACAGAACCTAAGCTCGCGGCTGCAACTTACACCGCGTCCGGCTCTACCAGCCACTTCTTGAATTTCGCCGGAGAGCCGGCATAAAGCGCATTGGCGACGACATCCTCAGTCACCACACTGTTGGCCGCAACCACACTGTTCTGGCCAATGTTGACGCCCGGCAGGATCACGGCCCCCGCGCCTATCCATGCATTGTCGCCCACGGTGATCGGCGCTATGTAGTCGTTGCTCTTGCGCCGATCCGGGTGTACATCGTGGCTGGTCGTGCACAGTCGTACCTGTGGTCCCAGCATCGCCTTGCGCCCAATGCGGATAGTTGCCTCGTCGAGTAACACGCAACCGCTATTGATAAACGCGCCCTTGCCCAGTTCCAGGTTGCCGCGCTCGAAGTAGATCGGTGGGCGAATGACAACGCTGCCTTCAGTGCGAATACCCGCCTTGGCCATAAGGCGATTAGTCTGCTTCTTGCCCAGATCATGGGTATCCAGCAATCGCATGAACTGGCGCGGGGTCAAGCTGCGTTTGAGTTTTGCGATGAATAAAAACAAGCGGTAAGCCCAATGAGGTGATGGTTGCTTAAGGTCGGATTGTCGACCCATGCGGCAAGCATGGCCGAGCTGAAGCGCTAACGGGCCCGTGCCAAAGGTACACTTATATAGCGTCGTTTTATCGGCGACCTTGCACACTTCTTTAGCCTATCGTGTCGGGCTCATGGTCGCCCATGCAGCCCCTGGCCACCCATCCACCCTGGACGCAAACCCAGTAACCCACCTGCCCTGCTCCGTAGTAGCGTCTCGGCCTCAACGAACTTCCAGGTCCGTCACTTTGCAGCCCACGGACCTGGGCGATTCAGACCAGGAGGTCAAATGCAGCGTGTTCAGGTGGTTGATCAAGCAGCTTTGGATTCGGCACTGATAGCGTTTGCCCGCTACAAAACCGGAGAAACAAAACTCTTCGATCTAGAGCGTGCAATGAGCTTTGAAGTAGGTGAAGCCCTGTCGAGGAGCGAGCTGGTGCGATTCACGATTACCAAAATGGTGTCGGGTCGGTATCGCATCCGTGATGAAGGAGAGAACGCCATCACCGATGCCGGGCGGGCTCGCCTCGAGGTGATTCGAGGCTAGCGCCGCCCTCAATAGCGCGTTCAGCCAGCTTCACCTCAAGCGCTCGGCAGGTATGCACCTCCCGCTTAGCATCGAGGTGAAGCCCCACGCCCAGTTCACAACGAATAGACAGGTCCTGCTTCAGGTGGCCAGAAGATACGCGGCGACACCCTTGATCAAGCGCCAGGGCTTCCAGAGTGAAAGGTGCTCGAACAACCTGCTGGAGTTGCCCGCCAAGCCTGCAATCCAGAGATAGACGAACCACTTTCGTAGCAACCTGAGGGTTTTCTTTGTTCTCACTCGCAACAGTCAACACACCTTGATCAATGCCCCTGCCGGCAAAAATGAGAAGCACGTGAACACGCACACACTCTGGCAGACAAATCGGTTCCAAAAAAAGCGGGATTAGACCGCCTGTGACCGGCATTCTACAAGGGTCGCCGTTTAAGTTTTAAACGCATTTCAGCGAAAACCATCAGGGTCAGCTAGAGTTTTTATGAGTTCAAGCACCGTGAGATGACGATCATGCTAAAACACGAAGCGGATGACGTGATTGAGCGTATCAGGGACGATTTAAAACGGCACGGAGTACTGATCGGCTACGATCCCGAGTTCACCACGCCTGAATTCGGCTGCGACCTGGATCACCACGTTGCTCAGATCAGAGAAGATCCGGAAAGCCATGTCGTGCGCATCGTGATCCATGACGAAGGCTTGTGGGCGCAGCTCAGACAGGGGTCCGTGTATCGCTGCGTCGTCAGTGAATGTAAAGGGAAGCTATTCGGCATGCCAATTACCATCGAACCTCGAACCGATGCGTCCTACACCATCCAGTACAAGCTCTGAAGCTTCTGCAGGGTTGTCTGGCGGCAGGACTGCCCTGCAGATCGAAAGCCGAACAATTCAGTGAAGCCCACTCGGCCTCCCAAGCCGTTAAGTGCTGGTTTCCGCTCATGCCCGTGTGCATCTTTCTCTCTTTGTCCATCGCGCGCGCCTGCGAGAGAGGGGTTGATTCGTGCGGTTCGAAATCTGCACCCTCAATGGCGCCCGCCCCCTAAGACGCTGGGGATCAGATACCGCCCCCCGTATAACTGCCGCCATACCTATGCGACAATAGGCTCAATGTCTGGTCTCAACCCCGCATTTATCGCCCAACAGCTCGGGCATGGCGTGCAGATGCTCTTATCGACTCATGCGCGCTGGATTGACACGTCCAACGACTGGCAGGAGCTGGAACCGCTCCAGATTGGTCCGAAATGGGCTCGCAGCTGCGACGAAGCCACGTAAGTTATTGATAGGTAAGCTCCTTTGATCTCCACCGCTAACATCACCATGCAGTTCGGCTCCAAGCCGCTGTTTGAAAACGTTTCCGTCAAATTCAACAACGGCAACCGCTACGGCCTGATCGGCGCCAACGGTTGCGGCAAGTCGACCTTCATGAAAATCCTCGGCGGCGACCTCGAGCCGTCCGGTGGCCAGGTCATGCTCGAGCCGAACACCCGCCTGGGCAAGCTGCGCCAGGACCAGTTCGCCTACGAGCAATTCACCGTGATCGACACCGTGATCATGGGACACGGCCAGCTGTGGAAGGTCAAGGCCGAGCGCGATCGCATCTACTCGCTGCCGGAAATGACCGAGGAAGACGGCATGGCCGTCGCCGAGCTGGAAACCGAATTCGCCGAGATGGACGGCTACACCGCCGAATCCCGCGCCGGTGAACTGCTGCTGGGCCTGGGTATTCCACTGGAACAGCACTTCGGCCCGATGAGCGAAGTGGCTCCGGGCTGGAAGCTGCGTGTGCTGCTGGCCCAGGCGCTGTTCTCGGACCCGGACGTGCTGCTGCTCGACGAACCGACCAACCACCTGGACATCAACACCATCCGCTGGCTGGAAACGATCCTCACGGCGCGTAACAGCACCATGATCATCATTTCCCACGACCGGCACTTCCTGAACAGCGTCTGCACCCACATGGCCGACCTGGACTACGGTGAACTGCGCCTGTTCCCAGGCAACTACGACGAGTACATGACCGCAGCGACCCAGTCGCGCGAGCAGCTGCTGTCGGACAACGCCAAGAAGAAAGCCCAGATCGCCGAGCTGCAGACCTTCGTCAGCCGCTTCTCGGCCAACGCCTCCAAGGCCAAGCAGGCCACCTCGCGGGCCAAGCAGATCGACAAGATCCAGCTGGCCGAGGTCAAGCCGTCGAGCCGGGTCAGCCCGTTCATTCGCTTCGAGCAGACCAAAAAGCTGCACCGCCAGGCAGTCGTGGTCGAGAAAATGGCCAAGGCCTTCGACGACAAGGTACTGTTCAAGAACTTCGACATCACCGTCGAAGCCGGCGAACGCGTTGCGATCATCGGCCCTAACGGTATCGGCAAAACCACCCTGCTGCGCACCCTGGTAGGCGAGATGACGCCGGACGCAGGCTCGGTGAAGTGGACCGACAGCGCCGAAGTGGGCTACTACGCCCAGGACCACGCCCACGACTTCGAAGACGACCTGAGCCTGTTCGACTGGATGGGCCAGTGGACCTCCGGTGAGCAGGTGATCCGCGGTACCCTCGGGCGCATGCTGTTCTCCAACGACGAGATCCTCAAGTCGGTGAAGGTGATTTCCGGTGGTGAGCAAGGCCGCATGCTGTTCGGCAAGCTGATCCTGCAAAAGCCCAACGTGCTGGTGATGGACGAACCGACCAACCACTTGGACATGGAGTCGATCGAGGCGCTGAACCTGGCGCTGGAAAACTACCCAGGCACGCTGCTGTTCGTCAGCCACGACCGTGAGTTCGTGTCGTCGCTGGCCACCCGCATCATCGAGCTGTCGCCGGACGGTGTCGTCGACTTCAGCGGCACCTATGACGACTACCTGCGTAGCCAAGGCGTCGTGGTCTGAGGTAGCTGAGATGGCCTGGCCCTTTTGAGCTGGCCAGGCCGGTCTCTTCGCGGGTGAACCCGCTCCCACGATGTGGAAGCGGTTTCCCAGCGCTCGATACACTCAACGAATAATTCGTTAGCCTGCTTTCATTTCCTTCGCGCAGCGGCCATGATGAAACAACGCCCCACCGCCTGCCCGCGAACGAGCCCATGACCGCGCAACAACCCGCCCCCGCCAGCAACACCTTCAACATCACCCTGCAGATCCTGTCGATCGTCTTCTATACGTTCATTGCCTTCCTCTGCATCGGCCTGCCGATCGCGGTGCTGCCCAGCTATGTGCATGACCAGCTCGGCTTTGGCGCGGTGATCGCGGGGGTGACGATTGGCCTGCAATACCTGGCCACCCTGCTCAGCCGCCCGTTCGCCGGGCGGGTGGCGGATACCCTTGGCGGCAAGCAGGCGATCCGCTTCGGCTTGCTGGGGATTGCCAGTTGCGGGGTGCTGACCCTGCTCTCAGCCTGGACGCTGACGATGCCGCTACTGAGCCTGGCGCTGTTGCTGGGCGGCCGCTTGATGTTGGGCATCGCCCAAGGGCTGATTGGTGTGGCCACCTTGAGCTGGGGCATCAGCCAGGTCGGCCCGGAACACACGGCCCGAGTGATCTCGTGGAACGGTATCGCGTCATATGGCGCCATTGCCATTGGCGCGCCGGTGGGTGTGCTGGCCGTGGATGGCCTGGACTTCAGCGTGCTGGGACCGACCTTGCTGGTGCTGGCGCTATTTGCCCTGCTGGTGCTGCGCAAACGGCCGGACGTGGTGGTGGTGCGTGGCGAGCGGCTGGCGTTCTGGTCGGCATTCAGCCGGGTTGCGCCCTGTGGCCTGGGCCTGACCCTGGCGTCGATCGGCTACGGCACCCTGACCACGTTCGTCACCCTTTATTACCTGGAGCGCGGTTGGGCCGGTGCGGCCTGGTGCCTGAGTGCCTTTGGGGTGTGCTTCATCATTTCGCGGCTGATGTTCGTCAACGCAGTTAACCGGTTTGGCGGCTACAACGTGGCGGTGGTGTGCATGGCCACCGAGGTGGTCGGTTTGGGCCTGCTGTGGTTGGCGCCCTCACCGCCTTGGGCACTGGCAGGCGCCGGGCTCACGGGCTTCGGCCTGTCGCTGGTGTACCCGGCGCTGGGCGTCGAGGCCATCAAGCAGGTGCCCAGCAGCAGCCGCGGCGCAGGGCTGGGTGCCTATGCGGTGTTTTTCGACATGGCCTTGGCCATCGCTGGCCCGGTGATGGGCGCGGTGGCCGTGCACCTGGGCTATGCCTCGATCTTCTGCGTCGCAGCCCTGCTTGCCCTGGTAGGCGTCGGCTTAACGCTGCTGTTGGCGCGGCGCAGCCGACGCGGCTGAGCGCTGGTCCAGCGCTGGCGCGCCCAAGGTCTGGCTGAAGAAGGCTGCGGTGTCGCGTTGCAGCGAGTGGTGAATATGCCGGCGGTCGACGCCGTCCGCGTCCTTGCACAGTGCCGGCATGCGCGCGCGCTGTTCATCGTCACAGCGCGCCATGAACACAAAATGCCCAGCGCCGGCCAGCAGGCGGTAATCCGGTGTGATGGGCAGCTTGCGGGCCAAGGCTTCGGCGTTGCGGTCCACAGCCACCAACTGGTCACTGTCACCGCTGTAGATCAATGCCGGGATATGCACCCCGGCCAGCGCATGACGGCCGAACAGCAGGCTCAGGGGTGCCATCAGCATCACCGCCCCCACCCGTGAGTCGGCCTCGGGCGCCAGCTCGCTGCGGTCGGCAATCAGCACGCCATGGGTCTTGCAGGCGTCGGCATCGCCGGGGCGCTCCAGGCAGTACTGGCGCAAGCGGTCCAGGTCGGGTTGCGCCCCCGACACGATCAGCGCCGTTTCGCCCCCCGCCGAATAGCCGATCACACCGACCTTGCCATCGTTCAGGTAGGGCCCCAGCAGCGTATCGTCACGGGCCGCCGTGATCGCGGCGCTGACCTGCAGCGGCCGGCCATACAGGTTGCTGAGGGTACCCAGCCGGCTGTGATCGCGCGCGTTGTCACCCGGGTGCACGACCGCCACCACCACGAACCCCTGGCGCGCCAGGGCGGTGGCCAGGTAATGCAAGGCCAGCGGGCTGCCGGTATTGCCGTGGGAGAGCACCAGCAAAGGGAATTGCCCCAGCGCTACCGGGGCTTCTTCGGCGACATCGACCGGGTAGCCGTCGATACGGCTGCTGCGGGTGGCGCCAATGGCAGGGTAAAACGCCAGCGCCTGCATGGGCCGGTCATCGACGGGGTCGGTCAGGGTCATGTGGTGCAGGCCGGCGACCCACGGCGCGGCTTCGGCCTGGGCCAACAGGCCGCCGAGCAGGACCAGCGCCAGCAAGCAGCGAGGGATGTTCATCGGCCGGCTGTTCCGTGCAGGGCGAAGGGATAGCGCCAGCATAAGGCTGCTGCCGGCAATGACAGATGAAAACTGGATGAAAAACGCGCCATGCAGCCAGCGCCAGCGCCTATGCAATTGCGCTTTTCCACGAACCCGTGGCATAGATGCAGGTCAACGTCTTTAGCTGACCCTTTCGCGGCATTCAAGGAGCACCCCATGAGCAAGCCCCCTTACGCCCCACCCAAGGTCTGGCGCAATGACGCGGCCTCCGGTGGCCAATTCGCCAGCATCAACCGCCCGGTTGCAGGGCCAACCCACGACAAGGCGCTGCCAGTGGGCAAGCACCCTCTGCAGCTGTACTCCCTGGCCACGCCCAATGGCGTGAAGGTCAACATAGCCCTTGAAGAGCTGCTCGCCCTGGGCCACAGCGGCGCCGAATATGACGCTTGGCTGATCCGCATCGGCGAGGGCGACCAGTTCTCCAGCGGCTTCGTCGATGTAAACCCCAACTCGAAGATCCCCGCCCTGCTCGACCGCAGCGTCGAGCCACCGGTGCGGGTGTTCGAGTCGGGGGCGATCCTGCTGTACCTCGCAGAAAAGTTCGGCGAACTGTTGCCCAAGACCGCAGCTGCACGTACCGAAAGCCTGAACTGGCTGTTCTGGCAGATGGGCGCTGCGCCGTACCTGGGCGGCGGCTTTGGCCACTTCTATGTCTACGCACCGGAAAAGTTCGAGTACGCCATCAACCGCTTCACCATGGAAGCGAAGCGCCAACTGGACGTACTCGACCGCCGCCTGGCCGAAAGCCGCTACCTGGGCGGTGATGAGTACAGCATCGCCGATATCGCCGTGTGGCCGTGGTACGGCGAACTGGTGCGCGGCAATCTTTACGGCGCGGCGGAGTTTCTGGCGGTGCACGAGTACACCCATGTGCAACGCTGGGCCGAAGCGATCGCCCAACGCCCCGCAGTACAACGCGGGACACGGGTCAATCGCACCTGGGGCGACGAGGCCAGCCAGGTGCCGGAGCGGCACTCGGCGGCAGACCTGGATTGACTGCCCGGGGCCGCCGTGCGGCCCCGACAATGCCCGCCTGCACAAAACCATTTGCCCCTGCGCAAACCTGCGTACACCAAAGCCTTCTTGTACACTCCTCGCACTAGCCCCCACCTGCAAAAATTTTTGGTGAAAGCATGATCGAGGTAACCGAGGTTTCCATTGCCGAGCTGCGCGACGCGCTCGAGTCGGGCCGCACCACAGCGGTCGAGCTGGTCAAGGCCTACCAGGCGCGTATCGACGCCTACGATGGCGCCAATACGCCGACCGCGCTCAACGCCGTGGTGGTACGCAACCCAGACGCACTCAAGGAGGCCGAAGCCTCCGATGCCCGACGTGCCAAAGGCCAGCCGCTGAGCCCGCTGGACGGCATCCCCTACACCGCCAAGGACAGCTACCTGGTCAAAGGCCTCACCGCCGCCTCCGGCAGCCCCGCCTTCAAGGACCTGGTAGCCCAACGCGACGCCTTCACCATCGAGCGCCTGCGGGCCGCCGGTGCCGTGTGCCTGGGCAAGACCAACATGCCGCCCATGGCCAACGGGGGCATGCAGCGGGGGGTGTATGGTCGAGCCGAGAGCCCGTACAACGCCAACTACCTGACCGCCCCCTTCGCCTCGGGCTCGTCCAACGGTGCCGGTACTGCCACCGCCGCCAGCTTCAGCGCCTTCGGCCTGGCCGAAGAAACCTGGTCGAGCGGCCGCGGCCCTGCGTCCAACAACGGACTGTGCGCCTATACCCCTTCGCGCGGGGTGATTTCGGTACGTGGCAACTGGCCGCTGACGCCGACCATGGACGTGGTGGTGCCGTATGCCCGCACCATGGCCGACCTGCTGGAGATCCTCGAGGTCGTGGTGGCCGATGACGCCGACAAGCGCGGCGACCTGTGGCGCCTGCAGCCGTGGGTTGCGATCCCGGCCGCCTCTTCCGTGCGCCCGGCCTCGTACCTGGACCTGGCAGTGGATGCCAGCGCCCTCAAGGGCAAGCGCTTCGGCGTGCCGCGCATGTACATCAATGCCGACCCCGAGGCCGGCACCTCCGAGAAGCCAGGTATCGGCGGCCCGACCGGCCAGCGCATCAACACCCGCGACAGCGTCATCGAGCTGTGGCAGCAGGCCCGCCAGGCCCTGGAAGCAGCAGGCGCCGAAGTGCTCGAAGTGGACTTCCCGCTGGTCTCCAACTGCGAAGGCGATCGCCCTGGCGCCCCAACCGTGTACAACCGCGGCATCGTCAGCAAAGCGTTCCTGCATGACGAATTATGGGAACTGTCGGGCTGGGCCTTCGATGACTTCCTGCGCGCCAACGACGACCCCAAGCTCAACCGCCTGGCCGATGTCGAAGGGCTGAAGATCTTCCCCCACGACCCAGGCACCCTGCCCAACCGTGAGGACGACCTGGCCGCCGGCATGGACGAATACGTCAACATGGCCAAGCGCGGCCTGAAGACCTGGGACCAGATCGAGACCTTGCCCGATGGCCTGCGCGGGCTGGAAAAAACCCGCAAGCTGGACCTGGAAGACTGGATGGACGAGCTGGGCCTGGACGCGGTGCTGTTCCCGACCGTGGCCGACGTGGGGCCGGCAGATGCCGACGTCAACCCGGCTTCGGCGGACATTGCCTGGAGCAACGGCATCTGGGTGGCCAACGGCAACCTTGCTATCCGCCACTTGGGTGTACCGACCGTGACCGTGCCGATGGGCGTGATGGCCGATATCGGCATGCCGGTGGGGCTGACCTTCGCTGGCCGTGCCTATAGCGACAACGACCTGCTGAGCTTTGGTGCGGCGTTCGAGGCTACCGGCTCGCGCCGCATGATCCCGCCGCGTACGCCAGCACTGGGCGCGTAAATTCGCGCCCGCATCGCCAATTTCAACTTTGTGTGTAAAAATGCACAAACCGTTGAAATTGGTGATGCTTTCATGCCGCTTTCCCCGCCCGAAGAACGCCAGCTAACCCTCACCATCCTCAAGGCCGCCATCCAGGCTCTGGGCAGTGTTGCCGCCCGCAACATGGAAATCCTCCTGCACGACCTCGACCACCCGGAGCACTCCGTCGTGGCGATCGTCAACGGCCACCTTTCCGGCCGCGTCGTCGGCAGTCCGATTCTCGCCGCACCCGAACAGGATCAAGGCTTCAAGGCACTGATGCAAGCCAGCGCCGAACGGCACGGCTGCGACCCTGTGGTGCTGCCCGACTACCCCACCACGCTCAAGGGCCGCACCCTGCGCAGCGCCACGGCCATCTTCCGCGACAGCAGCGGCCACCCCTTTGCCAGCCTGTGCATCAACACCGACGTCACCGGCCTCGACACCGCCCTGAGCTTCTTGCAGCAGCTGCAGCCAGTGGGCGCTTCGCCTGCATCGACCACCCCCCAGGAACCTGCAGACATGGAACTGTTGATGAGCGAGATCATCCAGAACTCGCTGTTGCGCAGTGGCCAGGGCCGGATGAACAAGCAAGCCAAGGTCGAGGCCGTGCGAGTGATGCAGGAGCGCGGCCTGTTCATCGTCAAGGGCGGCGTGGAAAAGGCCGCCAACGCCCTCGGCGTGACCCGTTACACCGTTTACAACTACCTGGAGCAACTGCGCGGCGAGAGCCCTTCGGTTGCCCGTGAAGACTGACCTGTGGAGCACGCCATGACCTTGCATATCCAGACACCCCTGATCGAATCCCGCCCCCTGTCGCTGGCCGCTGGCCGTACGGTCTGGCTCAAGCTGGACGCCCTGCAGCCTTGCGGCTCGTTCAAGCTGCGCGGCGTGGGCCATGCCTGCGAAGTTCACCATGCCCGGGGCGCACGCCATTTCGTCTCGTC
This sequence comes from Pseudomonas sp. NFX1, assembly GCF_051123555.1. NCBI lineage: Bacteria > Pseudomonadati > Pseudomonadota > Gammaproteobacteria > Pseudomonadales > Pseudomonadaceae > Pseudomonas > Pseudomonas sp. NFX1. The sequence goes on from NZ_CP169366.1 coordinate 1,802,783, forward strand.
ATCCGGCGGTAACGCCGGGCTGGCGGTGGCCTATGCCGGCCGCAAACTGGGGGTGCCGGTGACGGTGGTGGTGCCCGAGACCACCACCGAGCGCGCCAAGGAACTGCTGCGCCTGGAAGACGCCAATGTGGTGGTGCACGGCAGCTCCTGGCAGGAGGCCAACGAGCTGGCGCAGACCTTGCTCGGCAGCGGCGATGCTTTCATCCACCCCTTCGACGACCCCCTGCTGTGGGCCGGGCATGCCAGCCTGATCGACGAAGTGGCCGCCAGCAGGGTCAAGCCCGATGCGGTGGTGTTATCGGTCGGCGGCGGCGGTTTGCTCAGTGGCGTGGTCGAGGGCCTCAAGCGCAATGGCTGGGATGACGTGCCGGTCCTGGCAGTGGAAACCACCGGTGCTGCCTCGCTGCATGCAGCCGTGCAGGCAGGCCACCCGGTTGAACTCGAGCGCCTAGCATCGGTGGCGACGTCCCTGGGCGCCAAGCGCGTAGCCGACCAAGCGTTGGAGTGCGTGCGTAGCCACCCGGTGCACAGCCACCTGGTCAGCGACCGTGTGGCACTTGAAGCCTGTGAACGCTTCTTGCGCGACCACCGGGTACTGGTAGAGCCTGCTTGTGGCGCTGCGCTGGCACTGGCCTATCAGGCCGACACCCTGGCCCGCTACAGCAACGTGCTGGTGGTGGTCTGTGGCGGTGCGACCGCAACGCTGGAGCAGATCCACACCTGGTTGCAACAGGCCGATTGAGGACTGCCCCTCCCTCCTGGCGGTGACCGTTTTGCACGGGCAATGATTACGACGGTCACATGGGCCTGATCTACTGAGCCTGCCGCAACCGGAAAAAACCCTGCGCAACGTCTGCAACAGTGACGAAATGCATGTCTTACCCTTTCGGTCTGCGGCAAGTGAAGGCACAATGCGTGTCCTTTTTTTGGCCGGCCTTGCCGGGGGCCTTTAAATGATCAAGACGCCGTACTACCTCATCGATAAAACCAAGCTGCTGAGCAACATGGAGAAGATCGCCTACGTGCGTGAACACTCTGGTGCCAAGGCGCTGCTCGCCCTCAAGTGTTTTGCTACCTGGTCGGTGTTCGACCTGATGCAGCAATACATGGACGGCACCACCTCTTCGTCGCTTTTCGAGCTCAAGCTCGGCCGCCAGAAGTTTGCCGGCGAGACCCACGCCTACAGCGTGGCCTGGGCCGACGACGAGGTCGAGGAAATGCTCGAAAACTGCGACAAGATCATCTTCAACTCGATCGGCCAGCTGCAGCGCTTTGCCGAACAGTCCGAAGGCAAGGTCCGTGGCCTGCGCGTCAACCCGCAAGTCAGCAGCTCCGACTACCTGCTGGCCGACCCGGCTCGCCCGTTCAGCCGCCTCGGTGAGTGGGACCCGGAGAAGATCGAGAAGGTCATCGAGCAAATCTCCGGCTTCATGTTCCACAACAATTGTGAGAACGGTGACTTCGGCCTGTTCGACAAGATGCTCAGCCACATCGAAGAGCGCTTCGGCCACCTGTTGCACAAGGTGCAGTGGGTCAGCCTCGGTGGCGGCATCCACTTCACCGGTGAAGACTATGCGGTCGATGCGTTCTGCGCGCGCCTCAAAGCCTTCTCGGAAAAATACGGCGTGCAGGTTTACCTGGAGCCGGGCGAAGCCGCCATCACCAACAGTGCCTCGCTGGAAGTGACCGTGCTCGACACCCTGTACAACGGCAAGCACCTGGCCGTGGTCGACAGCTCGATCGAAGCGCACCTGCTCGACCTGCTGATCTACCGCCTCAACGCCAAGATGGCCCCCAACGATGGCGAGCACACCTACATGGTCTGCGGTAAATCGTGCCTGGCCGGTGACATCTTCGGCGAGTACCAATTCGATCGTCCATTGGCCATTGGCGATCGCCTGTCGTTCATCGATACGGCGGGTTACACCATGGTCAAGAAAAACTGGTTCAACGGTCTGAAAATGCCCTCCATCGCGGTCAAGCAGCTCGACGGCAGCGTCGAAGTGGTGCGCGAGTTCGGTTTTGAAGACTACGTTTCCAGCCTGTCGTAAGACCGGCATTCAGTAAGGAGCAAGGGATAAATTGAAGAAGAACGTTCTTATCATTGGTGCAGGAGGTGTCGCCAAGGTGGTGGCCCACAAGTGCGCGCAGCATAACGACGAACTCGGTCGTATTGCTATTGCGTCACGGAACATCTCCAAATGCCAGGCCATCATCGACAGCGTCAAGGCCAAGGGTAGCCTCAAGGTACCCGCCGACATCCAGGCCTTCTCGCTCAACGCCCTCGATGTCGAGGCGACCAAGGCACTGATCCGCGAGACCGAATCGCAGATCGTGATCAACGTGGGCTCTGCCTTCCTCAACATGTCGGTGCTGCGTGCCTGCATCGATACCGGTGTCGCCTACCTGGACACCGCGATTCACGAAGAACCAGGCAAGATCTGCGAAACACCGCCCTGGTACGGCAACTACGAGTGGAAACACCTCGAAGAGTGCCAAGAAAAGAACATTACTGCCATTCTCGGCGTCGGTTTCGACCCGGGTGTGGTGAACAGCTACGCAAAACTTGCGCAGCAGCAATACTTCGACCGCATTGACTCCATCGACATTCTCGATGTCAATGCCGGTTCGCATGGCAAGTACTTCGCCACCAACTTCGACCCGGAAATCAACTTCCGCGAGTTCACCGGGCAAGTGTGGAGCTGGCAGAACAGCCAGTGGACCAGCAACACCATGTTCGAGGTCAAGCGTACCGACGACCTGCCGGTCGTAGGTTCGCAAAACCTCTACCTGACCGGCCACGATGAAGTGCATTCGATTTCGAAGAACCTCAACGTACCGAACGTGCGCTTCTGGATGAGCTTCGGCGAGCACTACATCAATGTGTTCACCGTGCTGAAAAACCTTGGCCTGCTCTCCGAGCAACCGGTCAAGACTGCCGAAGGCCTGGAAGTGGTCCCGCTGAAAGTGGTCAAGGCCGTGCTGCCTGACCCGGCCTCCCTGGCCCCGGGCTACACCGGCAAGACCTGCATCGGTGACCTGGTCAAGGGCACCAAGGACGGCCAGCCGCGCGAAGTGTTCATCTACAACGTGGCGGATCACGAAGAAGCCTTCGCCGAGACCGACAGCCAGGGTATTTCCTACACCGCCGGTGTACCGCCAGTGGCTGCCGCCCTGCTGGTCGCCCGTGGTGAATGGGATGCCAAGCGCATGGTCAACGTCGAAGAACTGCCAGCCGAGCCGTTCCTCAAGGCGCTGGACGTGATGGGCCTGCCGACCCGCGTCAAAGATGAGAAAGGCGATCGTCCGTGGGACGCTGAAGCCTAAGCAACACCAGGAAGGGCGCCAACAGGCGCCCTTCTTTTTATCCTGCATTCGCCACTGCCCATGGCTCGACCCCTGCCGCTTGCTCGCGTAGGCTTGCCGTTTTCCTTCCGTCGCAAGGCAAACGTTCCCATGGCAAATACAGACATCACCTACACCCCCGACCCGGATGCCGATTCCATTTCGTCCGACGTCGCCGAGTACAACGGCGTATTGGTCACCACCCAGATCCCGACCCACGCCGATGGCAGCCTTGAGCTGGGCGATATCGTTGCGCAAAGCGAATGCACCCTGCAGGCGCTGAAAGTGGCCCTGGAGAAAGCCGGCAGCGGCATGGACCGCGTACTGCACCTGACCATCTACCTCACCGACATGGCCGACCGTGCTGCGTTCAACGAGGTGTACCAGCGCTTCTTCAGCAACCCGTGGCCGGTACGCGCCGCCGTTGGCGTGGCGTCGCTGGCGTTCGACGGCATGCGCGTGGAAGTGACCGCGATGGCGGCCAAGCGCTGATCCCTTTGTGAACGGCCTTGCCGGGGCGCCGGCCAGGCCGCTCACACACCGGTTGCGCAAGCAGGGGATGCAGCGCAGGGATGCCAGCAACCCGTTTCACCGCTACAATGCCCGCCTAAACCGTGACCGCCCGAAAATATAACGACATGTCCCTTCCAAAGAATCACCTGGAACTGCTCAGCCCTGCCCGTGACGTGGCCATCGCCCGCGAAGCGATCCTGCACGGCGCTGACGCCATCTATATCGGCGGCCCGAGCTTCGGCGCGCGCCATAACGCCTGCAACGAAGTCAGCGAAATTGCCGAACTCGTCGAGTTTGCCCGTCGCTACCATGCACGCGTGTTCACCACCATCAACACCATCCTCCACGACAACGAACTGGAGCCCGCGCGCAAGCTGATCCATCAGCTTTACGACGCCGGCGTCGATGCCCTGATCGTGCAGGACCTGGGGGTGATGGAGCTGGATATCCCGCCGATCGAGCTGCACGCCAGCACCCAGACCGACATCCGCACCCTGGAGCGGGCCAAGTTCCTCGACCAGGCGGGCTTCTCGCAGCTGGTACTGGCCCGCGAGCTGAACCTGCAGCAGATTCGCGCCATTGCCGCCGAAACCGATGCGGCCATCGAATTCTTCATCCATGGCGCGCTGTGCGTGGCCTTCTCCGGCCAGTGCAACATCTCCCACGCCCAGACCGGCCGCAGCGCCAACCGTGGCGACTGTTCACAAGCCTGCCGCCTGCCCTACACCCTCAAGGATGACCAGGGCCGCGTGGTTGCCTTCGAAAAACACCTGCTGTCGATGAAGGACAACAACCAGACCGCCAACTTGCGCGACCTGGTCGACGCCGGCGTGCGCTCGTTCAAGATCGAAGGCCGCTACAAGGACATGGGCTATGTGAAGAACATCACCGCCCACTACCGCAAAGAGCTCGACGCCATCCTCGAAGACCGCCCGGCCCTGGCCCGTGCCTCGAGCGGCCGCACCGAACACTTCTTCGTCCCAGACCCGGACAAGACCTTCCACCGCGGCAGCACCGACTACTTCGTCAGCGACCGCAAGATCGACATCGGCGCCTTCGACTCGCCGACCTTCACCGGCTTGCCGGTGGGTGTGGTGGAAAAGGTCAACAAGCGCGACATGCTGGTCATCACCGATGTGCCGCTGACCAACGGCGACGGCCTCAACGTGCTGGTCAAGCGTGAGGTGGTGGGTTTCCGCGCCAACATCGCCGAACCCCGCGGCGAATTCGAGGAAGACGGCCAAAAGCGCTACCGCTACCGCGTCGAACCCAACGAGATGCCCGACGGCCTGTACAAGCTGCGGCCGAACCACCCGCTGTCGCGCAACCTCGACCACAACTGGCAGCAAGCCTTGCAGCGCACCTCGGCCGAGCGACGGGTGGGCGTCGAGTGGCACGCAGTACTGCGTGAGCAGCGCCTGATGCTGACCGTCAGCAGTGAAGAAGGCGTCAGTGTGCAAGTGGCCCTGGATGGCCCGTTCGGCGCGGCCAACAAGCCGCAACAGGCACTCGAGCAGTTGCACGACCTGCTGGGCCAACTGGGCACGACCCAGTACCACGCCAACGCCATCGAGCTGGATGCGCCGCAGGCGTACTTCATCCCCAACTCGCAGCTCAAAGCCCTGCGCCGTGAGGCCATCGAGGCGCTGACCGCTGCCCGGGTCAAGGCGCACCCGCGTGGCGGGCGCAAGGCCGAGACCACGCCACCACCCGTGTACCCGGAGTCGCACCTGTCGTTCCTGGCCAACGTGTACAACCAGAAGGCCCGCGATTTCTACCACCGTCACGGCGTGCAATTGATCGATGCGGCCTACGAGGCCCATGAAGAGCACGGCGAAGTGCCGGTGATGATCACCAAGCACTGCCTGCGCTTCTCGTTCAACCTGTGCCCCAAGCAGGCCAAGGGCGTGACCGGCGTGCGCACCAAGGTCGCGCCGATGCAGCTGATTCAGGGTGACGAAGTACTGACCCTGAAGTTCGACTGCAAGCCGTGCGAGATGCACGTGGTCGGCAAGATGAAGAGCCACATCATCGACCTGCCGACCCCCGGCAGCGCGGTGGCCCAGGTGGTGGGGCATATCAGCCCGGAAGACCTGCTCAAGACCATCCACCGCGCCCCGCACTGATCGATCGGGGTATCAGGGAACTGTGGGGGCGGGTTTACCCGCCCCCACAAGGTCGGCAGCTACGCACAGTCTAAGGCTTGTTGTCAGCGGATCTGGTGCTTGTGCAACAGCCGATAGAACGTTGGCCGTGAGATCCCCAGCACCTTCGCCGCGATGCTCAAATTGTCGCTGTGACGGTTAAGCACATCACACAAAGCCTGGCGCTCCGCCCGGTGCTTGTACTCCTCCAGCGTCCCCAACGGCTGCTGTTCCTGCTCGATCTGCAAGCCCAGGTCCGGCGCTTCAATCTGCCGCCCTTCAGCCAACACCAACCCGCGTCGCACCCGGTTGGCCAGCTCGCGCACGTTGCCGGGCCAATCATGCCGGCCCATGGCTGCCAAGGCATGGTCACTGAACGAGCGCGGCCTGCGCCCAGTTTCAAGGCTGTAGAAATGCGCAAAATGGCTGGCCAGCATCGACAGGTCGCCATGCCTGTCACGTAACGGCGCGGTCACCACCTGCAACACATTGAGCCGGTAATACAGGTCCTCGCGAAAGCGCCCCTGTTCGATGGCCTTTTCCAGGTCCACGTGGGTGGCCGCAAGCACCCGTACATCCACCGGGATCGGCTGGCTGCCTCCGACCCGTTCGATGTGCTTCTCCTGCAGAAACCGCAGCAGGTTGGCCTGCAGCTCCAAGGGCAAGTCACCGACCTCGTCCAGAAACAGGGTGCCGCCATGGGCCGCTTCGATTCGCCCGGCCTTGCGCTGATGGGCGCCGGTAAACGCGCCCTTTTCGTGCCCGAACAACTCGGACTGAATCAGGTGTTCGGGTATCGCCCCGCAGTTGATGGCGATAAACGGCTGATCGCGCCGCTGTGACTGGCGATGCAGGGTGCGCGCCACCAGTTCCTTGCCTGTGCCGCTCTCACCGCGGATCAGCACCGGCGATTCGGTGGGCGCCAGCTTGCCCAGCAATTTGCGCAGTTCGCGAATAGGGCGGCTTTCACCCAGCAGCTCATGCGTCGCCTCGTCCACCCGCGCCGCGCCCTTGCCGCGCAGGCGGGCCATGCCAAAGGCACGCCCGAGGGTGACCTGCACGCGGGAAACATCGAACGGCAAGGTATGGAAGTCGAAAAACCATTCGCAGACAAAATCACCCACGTTCTGCATACGCAACTGCTCGGCGCTGAGCACGGCAATCCACTCGGTATTACTGCGCTTGATCATGTCCTTCACGGCGTCGGGATGGCGCAGGTGCGATGCCTGCAGGCGCAGCAGGCCAACATCGCAGGTGTGCTCCAGCGCGGCGCCGAGGATACAACTGTCCACGTCCCAGCCGGCACTGCGCAGGCCCGGCAGCAATTGGTGGCAGTCGTCGCAGGGGTCGACGATGAGCAAACGGCGTTGGGAAGCGGGTTGCTGCATGACCGTTCCTTGGCGCCAGAGTTTGGTTTTGTGAAGTAAAACAGCAAGTTGTGGCGCCCAATTAACAGTAGCAACGAACTTGACGGTGCCCAGTACCGTCTGTCTGCCGAATCATTTTTTTACAATCCATGACGGGAATTTTCGCACTTTATCGACATCACATGGCGGCGTAAGCGTGAACAGATTCGCCCCTGACAAAAATTTTTACATCCAATGTGTGACTTCCCCCCGGACAACGAGCATCAGTACACATAACCCCGCGCTGCACTTCGCGATTATTGAGGCGACTTTGAAGCAACGCGGACTTTACTTCGATGTTTGGGACCATAGAGAGACCGAACCATGAATGCCCCGCTCCGTGTCAACGAAGCACTGCTGATTGCCGACCACGCCTTCGAACCTTTCCAGTGCGTAGCCTGGGATGCACCCAACGGTACTGGTGAGCTGAGCCTGGCAGTGATCGACCGGACCAGCACCCGCATCGGCAGCAAGCAAGTGTCCTCGCGCATTTATTCCGACCCTGCGCAATGGGCCAGCCTGATCGAGGAAGTGCGCGCCGAACTGTGCGAAAAAGGTTACGACCTGCAACCGTGGTCGATGCCGAAGTAATACCGATTACCCCGCCAAGTGCGTGCCCTGTCACGCACTTGCGCAACTTCCCAGCTGCGGCTCTCGCAACTTTTGTTATTGCGACATAGTGTCGCAACCTCCCCCGCCGCCGTAACTCAATCCACAACCTTGAACTGTTCCAGGTGCTGATAATCCGCCTGCAGTTGTTCTGCCAACTGTTGTGCGCGCCCCAGACGAACGGGCGCCAGTTCCATGTCGACCAATAGCGTGGCACACGGCATGGGCTGCACGGCATCCCAGCGCTGCAGCCGTCCGTCGGTAAACACCAGGCAACGCACAGCCTCATTGGGGTGGGCCTGCTGCCGAGTCTGCAGCCACTGCCGTGCCTGCTCCAGCGCAGCGATCAACGGCGTACCACCGCCCGCTCCCAGCGCTTGCAACCAGGGCTGCAGGGCTGCCGAGGCCTTCAGGCCGTGACGCTGCCACTGCGGTGTCCGCCCACTGGCGGTCAGCAAGGCCAGCCGGGCGCGCTGCCGGTATGCCTGGTCGAACAACGCCGCCAGCAAGCCTTTGGTTTGCGCGAGAGCCTGATGGCGGCGGGTTGAAGCAGATGCGTCGACGATTACCAGCCACAGTTCGTTAGCCTGGCCCTGGCGCTGTTGCCAGCACAGGTCGTCACGCAGCCGGGGCCGCCCCTTGAGCAAGGTCGGCAACCACGCCACCCGGCCCGCCGCGTCACTGCGCGCACGACCACGGCTGGCGCCTGCCAGCTTGCCCACGCGTGGTCTGGCATCCGCCCCTTGAACCTGCCGCGGGCGGATGCTCAGGGCTTTTTTGCCCAGTTCGGCACCTCGCGACGCGCGCCACTCACTACCGGTTGAGGTGGCAGGGCACCCCAATCACCCTGCCCGCCTTGATTGTCTGCGCCCTGCTGGCCTGCCTCGGGCGGTGTCGAAGGCGGCTGTTGTTGCTGCGGCGTCACCCGGCGGCGATGGCGCAGGGCGAACTCAGCCACCGCGTCCACATCGGCTTCTTCTATGGCCGCGCCCCCGCGCCAGGCGCAATGCGCCCGTGCAGCGCGCAGCCAGACCAAGTCAGCACGCAGGCCATCGACCCCGGCGGCATAACAGCGCTCGGTGATCCAGGCCAGGGCCTGATCGTCCAAGGCAATCAGGGCAAGGGCGTGGCGCGCTTGCTGGCAACGCTCACGCAGTTGCGCCTGGGCGGCCGCCCATTGCGCGCAAAAGGCCTGCGGGTCGCTGTCGAACGCCAGGCGGCGACGGATGATCTGCTGGCGTGCGTGCGGTTCTGGTAAACCTTCTAGTGCCACATTCAAGCCAAAACGGTCGAGCAACTGCGGGCGCAACTCGCCTTCTTCCGGGTTCATGGTGCCAATCAGCACAAAGCGGGCGCTATGCCGGTGCGAGATGCCGTCGCGCTCGATGCGGTTGGTGCCGCTGGCTGCCACGTCGAGCAACAGGTCGACCAAGGTATCGGGCAGCAGGTTGACCTCGTCCACGTACAGCACACCGCCATCGGCCTGGGCCAACACGCCTGGCGAAAACTGTGCCTTGCCCTGCCCCAGTGCAGCGTCCAGGTCGAGGGTGCCGACCAGGCGCTCTTCGCTGGCGCCCAATGGCAGCGTGACGAACGGGCCTTCGCCGAGCAGGTCGGCAAGGCCGCGGGCCAAGGTGCTTTTGGCCATGCCGCGCGGGCCTTCGATCAGCACGCCACCGATCTTCGGGTCGATGGCGGTCAGGCACAGGGCCAGTTTCAGCTCATCGGCACCGACCACTGCAGCCAGCGGAAATTGTACGGGTTCACTCATTTCAAGCCTGTTCCTCGCCGTCGAGCAACTGCTCCTCAAGGGCTTCGCGGTAATCGCCAGGCGCCTCCCAGAGGCCGCGTTGCTGGGCCTCCAGCAAACGCTCGGTAAGGTCGCGCAGGGCCTCGGGGTTGTGCTCGCGCATGAAGTCGCGGGTCGCCGGGTCGAGCACGTAGGCATCGGCCAGGGACTGATAATTATGGTCATCGATCAGGTGCGTGGTAGCGTCGAAGGCGAACAGGTTGTCGACTGTCGCCGCCATCTCGAAGGCGCCTTTGTAACCATGGCGCTTCACTCCGTCGATCCACTTCGGGTTGAGCGCACGGGCCCGGATGACCCGGTTCAGCTCTTCCTTGAGGGTGCGGATACGCGGCCGATCGACCTGGCTGTGGTCGCCGTGATAACTGGCTACCGACGCGCCAGACAAGGTTTCAGAGGCGGCCAGCATGCCACCTTGGAACTGGTAGTAATCGTTGGAATCGAGCACGTCGTGCTCGTGGTTGTCCTGGTTCTGCAGTACCGCCTGGACCTGGCCCAGGCGGTGCGCGAACTGGGCGCGGGCCGGGGTGCCCTCGTCGCTTGTGCCGTAAGCGTAGCCGCCGTGGTTGAGGTAGACCTCGGCCAGATCGTCACGGCTGTGCCACAAACGGCCCTCGATGGCGTTCTGCACGCCAGCGCCATAAGCACCGGGCTTGGCCCCGAACACCCGCCAGCCAGCCTGGCGGGCCGCCTGCTCAGCGTCGACGCCCTGTGCCTGCAGCGTTTCGCGCTCGTTGCGCACCCGTGCTGCCAGCGGGTTGAGGTCATCGGGCTCATCCAGCGCCGCTACAGCCTGAACGGCGGCATCGAACAGGCGAATCAGGTTGCCGAAGGCATCGCGGAAAAAACCCGAGACGCGCAAGGTCACATCCACCCGCGGGCGATCAAGCACACCCAGCGGCAGGATTTCGAAATCGTCGACCCGCTGGCTGCCGGTGGCCCAGACCGGGCGCACCCCCATCAAGGCCATGGCCTGGGCGATGTCGTCACCGCCGGTGCGCATGGTCGCTGTGCCCCATACCGACAGGCCCAATTGGCGCAGGTGGTCGCCGTGGTCCTGCAAGTGGCGTTCGAGAATCAGGTTTGCCGACGCGAAACCCAGGCGCCAGGCCGTGGTGGTGGGCAGGTTACGCACATCCACGGTATAGAAGTTGCGACCGGTGGGCAGCACGTCCAGGCGCCCGCGGCTTGGCGCGCCACTGGGGCCCGCCGGGACGAAGCGGCCAGCCAGGGCCGCCAGCAGGCCGTCGATTTCTGCCGCGCCACAGGCATCCAGGCTCGGCGCCACCGTTGCACACAGCGCTTGCACCACTTCGTGCACCGGTTGCCATTCGCTCACTGCAGGCAGTGCCGAAGCTCCGTCCAGTGCCTGCTCAATCACCTGCAGGGCCAGCAGTTCAAGGCGCTCACGGGTATCACCGCAGGTGCGCCATGGCGCGTCGCTCACTGCCTGCAAAAGCGCTGGGCACAGGCCCTGCCAAGGCTGTCCGAGGTCACAATCGAGTGGGTCGAAGCCGGGCACCAGGGCCTTGGCCAGTGTGCGCAACAGGCTGGCATTGCCACCCCGGCCGTCGCCGCGCTCCACGCGCAGCAACGCCAGCAAGGTGTCCAGGCGCAGCCTACCTTCAGGTGACTGGCCAAACACATGCAAACCATCGCGGATCTGCGATTCCTTGAGGTCGCACAGGTAAGTGTCCAGGCGCGGCAGCCATACGGCGGCATCGTCCAGCTGGCCTTCCAGTTGCAGTTCGCGATCGATGTGGTTGGCCTTGACCAGTTCCAGGATGTCGCGCTGCAGCTCGCGGGCCCGCCGCGGGTCGAGCAACTGCGCCTCATAGAATTCGTCGGCCAGTTGCTCCAGGTGACGCAGCGGGCCGTAGGTTTCGGCGCGCGTCAACGGCGGCATCAGGTGATCGATGATGACCGCCTGGGTGCGGCGCTTGGCCTGCGCGCCCTCCCCGGGGTCGTTGACGATGAACGGGTAGATGTTCGGCAACGGGCCAAGCAGCGCGTCTGGCCAGCATTGCGCCGACAGGCCGACCCCTTTGCCGGGCAGCCACTCCAGATTGCCGTGCTTGCCAACATGAATGACCGCATCGGCAGCAAAGGCATGGCGCAGCCAGAAATGAAACGCCAGGTACCCGTGTGGCGGCACCAGATCGGGGTCGTGGTACACCGCACTTTGATCAACCTGGTAGCCGCGTGCCGGCTGGATACCGACGAAGGTCTGGCCGAAGCGCAGGCCTGCCACCATCAGCCGCCCACTGCGGTACATGGGGTCGTGTTCCGGCGCGCCCCAACGCTCCAGCACCGCTTGGCGATTGGCCTCCGGCAGGCGGGAAAACGCTGCCTGATAGTCATCCAGGCTCAGGCTCTGCGCGCAGGGGCGCTGGTCCAGATGGTCGAGGTCGTTGGTCACGCCGCCCAGCAACTGGTGGATCAATTGGGTGCCCGTGCCCGGCAGGTCGGCCAGCGGATACCCTTCGCCCTGCAGCGCCTTGAGGATGTTCAACGCAGCCGCCGGCGTGTCCAGCCCCACACCGTTGCCGATGCGGCCGTCGCGGGTCGGGTAGTTGGCCAGCACCAGGGCCACGCGCTTCTGGCCATTGGGCAAGCGGGCCAGCGCTACCCAGCGCCGGGCCAGTTCAGCGACGAAGTCCATGCGCTCGGGATGGGCGCGGTAGCAGACCACGTCGGACTGGCTGCGCTCGCTGCGCCAGGCCATGTCCTTGAAGCTGACCGGGCGCGTGATGATGCGCCCGTCCAGCTCCGGCAAGGCAATGTGCATGGCCAGGTCGCGCGCGCCCAGGCCTTGCTCGCTGGTTTCCCAGGTGGGTTGGTTGTCTTGCGCGCAAATAGCCTGCAGTACCGGGATATCGCGGCGGAACGGGCGCAGGTTGGGGCGCTCAGGGCTGGACAAGGCAAACCCCGTGGTATTGATCAACACCTCGGCACCGACCTCGTCCAGCCAGGCTTCGACCTGTTCCAGGCAGGCGATTTCCTTGAGGCTGGCGACGGCGATCGGCAAAGGGTTGACCCCGGCCGCCAGCAAGCGCTCGCAGAATACGTCGATGAATGCGGTATTGGCCGCCTGCAGGTGAGAGCGGTAGAACAGCAGCGGTGCCACCGGGTGTTCCGGGTGCCACTGCGCATACCAGTCTTCAAGCGCTGCACTGCCCTTGGCCGGGTGGTACACCGAGGTGCGCGGCAAGGGCTGCGGCTCGTCCCAGCCATAATCGCGGCCCAGCCACTGGTTGGCCAGGCAGTTGAAGAGGTTGATGGCGTTGGCCTTGCCGCCCTGGCGCAGGTAGTGCCAGAGGCGCTCGGCCTGCTCGCCGGTCACCGTGCCCAGGCCGGTCAGCTCCGGGTCCGGGCGGTCGTCGCCCGGCACCAGGATCAGTTGCACGCCCTGGGCCGCCAGTGCGACCAGTTGCTCTACGCCATAGCGCCAGTAGCCAACGCCACCGTGCAGCGACACGAGGATGACCTTGGCATGGCGCAGCACCTGGTCGACATACAGGTCGACCGAGGCATGGTTCTGCACCTGCATCGGGTTGGCCAGGCGCAAACTGGGGAAGTCGTCAGGCAATTGCTCGGCCGTGTCGGCGAGCAATGCCAGGTGTGAATCACCGCTGCAGAGGATCACCAGATCGGCGGGGCTCTGGCCGAGGTCGGCGATGCTGTCATCCGGCACGAAGCCGCCGGGCTGGGTCCGCAGCAGGTGCATGGGTCAGGCGCCCAGTGCTTGGCGCAGACGCGCTTCGAGTTGCGCAGCGTCAAGCTCTTGACCGATCAGTACCAAGCGCGTGATACGCGGCTCGTCGGCGCGCCAAGCGCGGTCGAAGTGCTTGTCGAAACGGGTACCCACGCCCTGCACCAGCAGGCGCATTGGCTTGCCCGGGATGGCGGCAAAGCCTTTGGCGCGGAGAATGCCGAACTCGACCACCAGTTGGGTCAGGGCATCGAGCAACAGGCTTTCGTCAGCCTCGGGCAGGTCGATGGAGATAGAATCAAAGGCGTCGTGGTCATGATCGTCGTGGTCGTCGCCATCGTGGTGCGAATCATGGTGAGTACGGCGGCCATCGATGTGCGCCTCGGACTCGGCGCCCACCCCCAGCAGCACTTCCAGCGGCAGGCGACCGCTGCTGGCCTCGACCACCTTGACGGCGGGCGGCAGCTCTTCAGCCACTTCGGCACGGACCTTGGCCAGGCCTTCGGCGTCGATCAGGTCGGCCTTGTTCAGCACCACCAGGTCGGCACTGGCCAACTGGTCGGCGAACAGTTCGTGCAGCGGCGACTCGTGGTCCAGGTTAGGGTCGAGTTTGCGCTGTGCATCCACCTGGTCCGGGTAGGCGGCAAAGGTACCGGCCGCCACGGCCGGGCTGTCGACCACGGTGATCACCGCGTCGACGGTGCAGGCGTTGCGGATTTCCGGCCACTGGAAGGCCTGTACCAACGGCTTGGGCAAAGCCAGGCCACTGGTTTCGATGAGGATGTGGTCGAGGTCACCACGGCGCGCGACCAATTCGCGCATTACCGGGAAGAATTCTTCCTGTACGGTACAGCACAGGCAGCCATTGGCCAGTTCGTAAACGCGGCCGCTGGCTTCTTCTTCGGTGCAGCCGATGCTGCACTGCTTGAGAATTTCGCCGTCGATGCCCAGCTCGCCGAATTCGTTGACGATCACCGCGATACGGCGGCCCTGGGCGTTGTCGAGCATATGGCGCAGCAAGGTGGTCTTGCCCGAGCCGAGGAAGCCGGTAACGATGGTGACGGGGAGTTTGGCCAGTGTTTTCATGTCGCGGTGCCCTTGGCAGATGGCGCGGGCATGCAGGACGACAGCCACGGGCCAGGTCGGCCGGGCTTGTTCGCCACCGGATCACCCCGCCCGGTTGAAAGTCGAAAGCGCTTCGAGGCAGGTCTCCTGGCTCGCACCATGCCTGCTGCTCGGTAAAGAGCAAGGCGGGCCGGATGACGCCTTCCCGCGCGCTTGCGCAGTGGCTGTGTCGATCCTTTGTCGGTGCTTACAGTTGCGGGGGCAGCCGCGGCATGTACCGCGTTCCCGTCTTAGCTTCGGCCTGGCCGAAGAACCTCGAACAGGCAAGGCTACGCAGTGGCCGGCAGGTGGTCAACCATTGCCGTCGGCCCGGCAGCCAGAGACGCGCAGGCGACCGCCTAACTGCGCTACAGTGGCACCTTTGCCAACGGTCAAGGACGCCTTATGCCGCTCGCCGCCGCCATCCCGGTACTGCGTATTTTTTCGGTCGACAAGGCCAAAGAGTTCTACCTCGATTTTCTCGGTTTCAGCCTCGACTGGGAGCACCGCTTCAGCCCGGACTTGCCCCTGTACGCGCAAATTCATCGCGACGGGCTGATACTGCACCTGACCGAGCACCATGGAGACGCTACCCCTGGTTCAACCGTATTTGCCCGTATTGACGACCTGCGCGCCCTCGAAGGCGAACTGCAGGCCAAACGCTACGGCTACGCCCGCCCTGAGGCCGAAAGGCTGGACTGGGGCCTGCAGATGCAGGTGTACGACCCGTTCGGCAACCGCCTGCGTTTTTGCCAGCAAATAGATAATGAGGCCGCCCAATGAAGGCTATGGGTAAGCGCGAGGTGGCACGCGTGGAGCGTGAACTGGTAGTTTGCCTGACGGAGGCCTGCGAAACGGCCAAGGCAGAAATCGTCGGGTTCACCTGGCTCACCCACCGCCTCGACCCCGACAACTTTCCCGCAAGCTTGCGCATCACCTGGGTTTTCCAGCGCGAGGCAGACAAAGCTGCAGCGCTGGCTGGGGTGGCCAAGGCGCGCATGCTGGCGCTGACCTGTCAGGCGCTGGATGAAGTAGGGATACGCTTGGATCATCCGGCCTGGCATGTGCGTTTTGACAGTGAAGAGGCCTGTAGCCGCAGCCACAACGGTGACTGGAACAAGCGCCTGCAAGTGCACTGAGGCCTATCGGCGGACGGCGCTTTACCTGCCTTCACCGGTTCGATACGATCCGTCTTCCATTCCTGCGAGGTGTTCGTCCAATGCGCCATTGATGCCGCCGTCTTTTCGACGGCCAGCCTTCAGCCTCCGGTTTGCTCCGGAGATGTCGCGGCATTGAGTGGAGTTGTGCATGACGAATACGTCGATCCTGACGCTGGATAGCGTCTCCTTGGCTTTGCCTGATGGCAGGCTGCTGTTTTCCAATCTCAACGAATCGTTCGATCAGCGCCGTACGGGGCTGGTTGGGCGCAATGGCGTGGGTAAAAGCCTGCTCGGACAGTTACTGGCAGGTCAGCGCGAACCCACAAGCGGGCGCTGCCTTCGCCAGGGTCGCATTCACCACCTGCATCAACAGGTCATCCAGCAAAGCGCCACGGTAGCCGACCTTGCCCAGGCAGGCACGGTGATCGCGGCGTTGAAGCGTATTGAACAAGGCAGCGTCGACCCCGTCGATTACGACACGGTGGGTGAACGCTGGGATATTCGCGAGCAACTCCAGGTGCACCTTGACCGACAGGGCCTTGGCCAACTCGACTGGCGCCAACCTGCCCGCAGCCTCAGCGGTGGCCAGGCCATGCGCGTGGCCTTGATCGGTGCCTGGCTCAGCGACGCCGACTATTTGATTCTCGACGAACCGAGCAATCATCTGGACACCGAAGCCCGCGCACAGTTGCTGAGCATGATCCAGGCTTGGGACCGCGGCTTGCTGGTTATCAGCCACGACCGCGGCCTGCTTCAGCACATGGCGCGTATCGTCGAGCTGTCCAGCCTCGGCTTGCAGGCATTTGGAGGCAATTTCAACCTTTATGTCACGCAAAAAGCCAAGCAGACAGAAGTGGCCCAGCAGCAACTTGCGCGGCTCAAACTGGAGCGCAAACGTCACGCCCACCAGTTACAGCGCCAGCGCGAAGACCTTGAGCGCCACCAGGCGCGTGCCGGGCGGCAGGCCAAGCATGCAAACCAGGCGAAAATTCTGCTGGATCGCCAGCATGAGCGCAGCCAGGCCACGGCTGGCAAACAACGACGCGACCATCGGGATGCCTTGCAGGCCCTGCAGGGCCAAGTCCGTGATGCAGCCTGCGAGGTTGAACAGAGCAGCACCATCATCCTGCACACACCGACGCCTCAACGCCACCCAGGCAGGGAAGTACTGGCGGTGCATCAGCTGCGCCTGCCGCACGGCAACCGCAAACACTTGTGCCTGCGGCTGTGTCTGGGCCAGCGTGTAGGCCTGGTCGGCGCCAACGGCACTGGCAAGTCCACCCTGCTGCAAGTGCTCAACGGCACGCTAGCCGTGCCGTCCGACACCGTCCACGTTAGCGGCGAAGTGGCTTTACTCGACCAGCACTGCAGCGTGCTACCGGGGCAAACCACCGTGCTCGACCACTTGCGACAGGCCAACCCGACGCTGGCACAGAGTGATTTGCGTTGTCGGCTGGCGCAACTGGGCCTCGATGCGGGACGCATCGAGCTGCCCAGCGCCCTGCTCAGTGGCGGTGAACGGCTGAAGGCCTCACTGGCCGCTGTGCTGTACCGCGAGCGGCCGCTAGACCTGCTGTTGCTGGATGAGCCCAGCAACCACCTGGACCTTCCGTCACTGGAGGCGTTGGAATGCATGCTTCGGGGTTTTCAGGGGGCGCTGGTGGTGGTTTCCCATGATGCAGTACTGCTCGAACGGCTCGCGCTGGATGATTACTGGCAGCTTTAGAGCCAGCAACCCCGCATCAGCGGCCAGCAATTCGTGACTGGCCGTTCCCGATCCGCGACGGATGTATTATCGTGGCGTGGTGCGCATATAACAGCAGCCCGAGCAATCGGGCATCTGCAAGACAATCGAGGGTGTCATGAGTAACGAGAGCATTAATTGGGACAAGCTGGGCTTCGACTACATCAAGACCGACAAGCGCTACCTGTCCGTATGGCGCAATGGCGAGTGGGACAAGGGCACCCTGACCGAAGACAACGTACTGCACATCAGTGAAGGCTCCACTGCCCTGCACTACGGCCAGCAGTGCTTCGAAGGCCTCAAGGCCTACCGCTGCAAGGACGGCTCGATCAACCTGTTCCGCCCAGACCAGAACGCCGCGCGCATGCAGCGCAGCTGCGCTCGCCTGCTGATGCCGCACGTGCCGACCGATGTGTTCATCGAGGCCTGCAAGCAAGTGGTCAAGGCCAACGAGCGCTTCGTGCCGCCACATGGCAAAGGCGCCCTGTACCTGCGCCCGTTCGTCATCGGCACCGGTGACAACATCGGCGTGCGTACCGCGCCCGAGTTCATCTTCTCGGTCTTCGCCATCCCAGTGGGTTCGTACTTCAAGGGCGGCATGAAGCCGCACAACTTCCAGATCTCCAGCTTCGACCGCGCCGCCCCGCAAGGCACCGGCGCAGCCAAGGTCGGTGGCAACTATGCCGCCAGCCTGCAGCCGGGCGCTGAAGCCAAGAAGGCCAACTTCGCAGATGCCATCTACCTCGATCCGCTGACTCACACCAAGATCGAGGAAGTCGGTTCGGCCAACTTCTTCGGCATCACCGCCAACAACGAGTTCATCACGCCGAAATCGGCCTCCGTACTGCCAGGCATTACCCGCCTGTCGCTGATGGAACTGGCGTCCTCGCGCCTGGGCCTGAAAGTGATCGAAGGCGATGTCGAGATCAACAACCTCGACCGCTTCATCGAAGCCGGCGCTTGCGGTACCGCCGCGGTGATCACCCCGATCGGTGGCATCGAGTACAACGGCAAGCTGCACGTGTTCCACGACCTGGAGAAAGTCGGCCCGGTCACCCAGAAGCTTTACAACGAGCTGACCGGCATCCAGAGCGGTGACGTCGAAGCACCGGCAGGCTGGATCGTCAAGGTCGCCTGAGGCGCTGCGACAGCCTGAAACGGGGCATGCCAGGCAATGGCATGCCCTTTTTTTTGGCCGCTTGGTCGACCGTGCTTTGCCAGATGAATTTTTCTTAAATCGCCGTTTGTCTATTCTTTGGCACAATCAAGCCTCTATTCGCCGCCCAGGAACCAGCATGCCACGCGTACTGACCATCGAAGACGACGCCGTCACCGGCCAGGAAATCGTCGCCGAACTCTCCAGCCACGGCCTGGACGTGGATTGGGCCGATAATGGCCGGGAAGGCCTGGCCAAGGCGATTGCCGGTGGCTACGACCTGATTACCCTGGACCGCATGCTGCCCGAAGTCGATGGCCTGACCATCGTCACCACCCTGCGCAGCCTGAAGATCGCCACACCGATCCTGATGATCAGCGCCCTTTCCGACGTCGACGAACGGGTGCGCGGCCTGCGTGCCGGGGGTGACGACTACCTGACCAAGCCCTTTGCCTCGGACGAGATGGCCGCCCGGGTCGAGGTACTACTGCGTCGCAACAGCGTGCCCATGACCCAGACCCGCCTGCAGGTCGCCGACTTGCAACTGGACCTGATCAGCCACGAAGCGCGGCGCGGCGAGCACACGCTCAACCTGCTGCCCACCGAATACAAGCTGCTGGAATACCTGATGCGCCACAGTGGCCAGGTCATCACCCGGATGATGATCTTCGAGGAGGTCTGGGGTTATCACTTCGACCCCGGCACCAACCTGATCGATGTCCACATTGGCCGCCTGCGCAAGAAGATCGACTCTCCCGGCCAATCGCCGCTGATCCGTACCGTACGGGGCTCGGGCTATGCCATTGCTGAACCCGTCTAAGGGCTGGAGTTCCTCGACCAGCCGCCTGCTGGCGCTGTACAGCTTTCTGTTCGTGGCCTGGAGCAGCATCCTCATGGGGGTGCTGTACTTCGAGGTGTCCAGCTACCTGAACAAACTCACCCGTCATTCCATGCTGCAGCGCCAGCACCTGTTCGCACACATGAGCGGCAAGCAACTGGACGACGCGCTGATTGCCAGCCAGGCCTTCGAAGAACGCAGCTTCGACGCCTACGGCCTGTTCGATGCCCAACTCAACCCGCTCGGCGGGCGTATTCGCACCCTGCCCTCCGAGCTTGGCCTGGACGGCAAGGTTCATGAGCTCAAACGCTGCCTGGACGCCGACGACCCGCACATGCCACGCGACAGCTGCGATGCCGTGGCGATCAAGGTGCAGGATGGCCGCTGGCTGGTGCTGGTGCGCGACAACGGCTCGTTGTTCGTGGTCACCCGGATCATCCTGCATGCCCTGCTCTGGGGTATTTCTCTGACCCTGATCCCAGGCTTTGCCGGCTGGTACCTGCTGCGGCGCAGGCCGCTCAAGCGCATCCGCGCCATTCAGGCCCAGGCCGAGCTGATCGTGGCAGGCGACCTCACCCACCGCCTGCCGCTGTCGGCCCGGCGCGACGAGCTGGACATGCTGGCCGCCATCGTCAACGCCATGCTCGACCGCATCGAGCGGTTGATGCATGAGGTCAAGGGCGTGTGCGACAACATCGCCCATGACCTGCGCACGCCATTGACCCGCCTGCGCGCCCAGCTGTACCGCATTCGCCAGCAGAGCGACAGCGATTCGGCGCAGGCCGAGGCACTCGACCAGGCGATAGGTGAAACCGACACACTGATGGCACGCTTTCGCGGCTTGCTGCGTATCAGCGAACTGGAAGACCGTCAGCGCCGTGCCGGCTTCGTTCAGCTCGACCCGCATGGGCTGCTGGTGGAACTGCACGACTTCTACCTGCCATTGGCCGAAGATGGCGCTATTCGGCTTGAATTGGACCAGCCCGAACAGTTACCGGCGCTGCACGGTGACCGCGAATTGTTGTTCGAGGCGCTGGCCAACCTGGTGGGCAACGGCATCAAGTTCACGCCTGAGGGCGGCTGCGTGCGGGTTTCGGCGACGCAGGATGAACGGGGCCTGCATATCGCCATCGAGGACACTGGGCCGGGCATTCCTGAAGAAGAGCGCACCGCTGTGTTGAAGCGCTTCTATCGCAGCGAAGAAGGCCACCGTCACCCGGGCTTCGGGCTGGGTTTGTCGATCGTGGCGGCGATCGTAGACCTGCATGGGTTCGGATTGGAAATCGGCTCCAGGGAACTGGGCGGGGCCAAGCTGGTGCTGCATTGCCCATTGGCGGGATCGGCGAAGTAGCGGCTGGGAGCAGCACCGAGCAAACGCTTGAACACCGTCGCGAAAGCGCTTGGGCTGCTGTACCCAAGCGCTGTCGCAACGCGCGTAACGGGCTCCCCATTCCCCAGTCGGACCACGGCTGCCAGCAAGCATGCCTGCTGGCGCCATTCGTTAAAACTGATCCCGGTGTGCAGGCGAAACTGGCGGGTGAAGGTGCGCCGGCTCATGCTGGCGCGCTCCGCCATCCCGTCGATGCCTGTTTGCAACGAGGGCTCCGCCAGAAACGCCCTGCAAGCACGTGCAAGGCGTGGCTCCTCGGGCATTGGGGCATTGAGCGACAAACCCGGCATGCCAGCGACCTCATGAAGCAGCAGCCCCATCAAACAGGCATCGCGCCCCTGCGCGGGATACTGGGCGGGCACGTCAATGGCCTTCTCAAGCAACTCGCGCACCAGGGGCGAAACGGCAAAGACCTGGCAATGCTCAGGCAGGCCCACCCGCTGGGCTGCCTGGGGGCAAATATAGGCGTTGAGCATGGTGACGGGGCCGCGCATGTGCATGGCGTGCGCAAGCTCGGCAGGCACCCAGATGGCCCGCAATGGCGGTACTGCCCAGGTGCCCGAAGCGGTCGCTACCGTGATCACGCCGCAGGCGGCGTAGGCAAACTGGCCGCGCCTGTGGCTGTGCATCGGGAACAGCTCGCCATCGGCAAAGGCCCTCCTCGTCACCACCACATCGCAAGCGGTGTCTTGGTACAGCGTGTCATCTGCATGCGTCATGGCCTGATTTTAATGGTATTTGACCTTGAATTGAAAGCAGGCCAAACCACGCCCCGGCATATTGGCAAATGCGTCAAGGCCCCCTGCCGCGACTTTCACAAGGCTGTCAAACCATGCGTAGAAAACACCTGATCCTCGCAGTGCTGGTTACTGCGCTATGGGGCATCAACTTTCCGATTACCAAACTGGGCTTGGCCCACGTCGACCCGCTGCTGCTCTCAGGCATCCGCTTTGCGCTGTGCGCCTTACCGTGGGTGTTTTTCGTGAAGCGCCCGAATGTCGCGATCGGCTGGCTGGGTGCTTATGGCTTGATCTTTGGCGTCGCCATGTGGGCTTTGATCAACCTGGGGATTGCCATGGGTGTGCCGCCAGGCAGCGCCTCGTTGCTGATCCAGTTCAGTGCATTCTTTACGCTGGCCTGGGGCTGTTTGCTGTTTCGCGAACCCCTGGCCTGGCCCCAACTTATCAGCATCGTGCTGGCGGCAACCGGCTTGCTTGGCATCCTCGCCGCGAGCCCTGGCAAGACCACGACCATCGGTTTGACGCTGGTGATGATCAGCGCACTGGCCTGGAGCATCGGCAATGTCATCATCAAGCTGTCAAAGGTGCGGGAGATATTCGCCTTCGTCGTGTGGGCCAGCCTCTTTGCGCCGGCACCCTTGCTGTTGCTGACCTGGTGGCTGCACGGCACGAGCCCGTTTGTGGCGCTGGTCACACAAGCGAATGCCGTCTTGGCCTGTTCACTCGCGTTCCAGGTGTATGCCGCGACGCACTTCTGCTATTGGGGGTGGAACTGCCTGCTGCGCGAATACCCGGTGTCGACGGTGGCGCCGTTGTCGTTGCTGATACCGGTGTTCGGCATCGTCAGCTCGGCCGTGATCGTGCATCAGGTTCCGAGCGGATGGGACTGGCTATCGATCGCGCTGATCTTGTTGGCGCTTGCGGTCGGCATGAAGAAAGGGCGTGCGGTGTTGGGAAGAAAAGCGGTTTCTGCTGTTTCGTAGTGTGCCGCAAGGCTTGAAGCCTGGGCCAGGTGTCGTGAAAGGGCTGCCTGGCAGCCCCTTCACTGCAGCCATCAGTCAGCCAGGCGCCAGGTGGTTGCGCCTTTGCTGTCTTCCAGTACCACACCCATGGCGGTCAACTGGTCGCGGATACGGTCGGACTCGGCCCAGTTCTTGTCAGCCCGTGCCTGCAGCCGTGCCTGGATCAAGCTTTCAACCTCAGCAGCATCCACCTTGCCTTCAGCGCCGGCCCGCAGGAAGTCATCAGCCTCCAGCTGTAGCACACCCAGCACATCACCCAGCTCACGCAGGCGACCCGCCAGGCCAGCAGCAGCCTCAAGATCGCTGTCACGCAGGCGGTTGATCTCGCGCACCAGGTCGAACAGCACAGCGCAGGCTTCCGGGGTGCCGAAGTCGTCGTTCATCGCCATGCTGAAGCGCTCGACAAACGCTTCGCCACCTTTGGCCGCCACGCGCGGCAGACCGCGCAGTGCGTGGTAGAAGCGCTCCAGAGCGCCCTTGGCATCGCGCAGGCTGTCCTCGGAGTAGTTGATGGCACTGCGGTAGTGGCTGGCCACCAGCAGGTAACGCACCACCTCCGGGTGGTACTTCTCAAGCACGTCGCGGATGGTGAAGAAGTTGTTCAACGACTTGGACATCTTCTCGCCATTGATACGGATCATGCCGCAGTGCATCCAGGCATTGGCGTACTGCTTGCCAGTCGCCGCCTCGCTCTGGGCAATCTCGTTCTCGTGGTGCGGGAACTCAAGGTCGCTGCCACCGCCATGGATGTCGAAGCTTTCGCCCAGGCAGCAGGTGGACATCACCGAGCACTCGATGTGCCAGCCCGGACGGCCCGGGCCCCACGGCGATTCCCAGCTTGGCTCGCCCGGCTTGACGCCCTTCCACAGCACGAAGTCCAGCGGGTCCTGCTTGGCCTCGTCGACCTCGATACGCGCACCGATGCGCAAGTCTTCGATCTTCTTGCGCGACAGCTTGCCGTAACCGACGAATTTGCCTACCCGGTAGTACACGTCGCCGTTACCTGGCGCGTAGGCGTAACCTTTGTCGATCAGCGTCTGGATCATTGCGTGCATGCCAGCGATGTGGTCGGTGGCACGCGGCTCCTGATCCGGCGGCAAAATGTTGAGGCGGCGCTCGTCTTCGTGCATCGCGTCGATCATGCGGGCGGTCAGCGCATCGAACGTCTCGCCGTTCTCGTTGGCCCGGTTGATGATCTTGTCGTCGATGTCGGTGATATTGCGCACATAGGTCAGCTCATAGCCGCTCTTGCGCAGCCAGCGGGTGACCAGATCGAAGGCCACCATGCTGCGACCATGGCCAAGGTGGCAGTAGTCGTACACGGTCATGCCGCACACGTACATGCGCACCTTGTTGCCATCGAGCGGCTTGAAGGCTTCCTTGGTTTTGCTCAGCGTGTTGTAGATGTTAAGCACGACGGTTCCTTAGCTGCCCCAGGAGTCACGCAGGGTGACGGTGCGGTTGAACACCGGGCGGCCCGGCTGGCTGTCCTTGAGGTCGGCGCAGAAGTAGCCTTCGCGCTCGAACTGGAAGCGGTCTTCAGGCTGCGCCCGACCCAGCGACGGTTCGGCACGGCAGCCGGTCAGCACTTGCAGCGAATCCGGGTTGATGTTGTCGAGGAAGCTGCCGCCGTCCTCGGTCTTTTCCGGGTTAGGCGAGCGGAACAGGCGGTCGTACAGGCGCACTTCGCATTCGACGCTGCCTGCGGCCGGCACCCAGTGGATCACGCCCTTGACCTTGCGGCCCTCGGGGTTCTTGCCCAAGGTGTCCGGGTCGTACGAGCAGCGCAGCTCGACGATGTTGCCGTCGGCATCCTTGATCGCCTCATCGGCGCGGATCACGTAGCTGCCGCGCAGGCGCACTTCACCGGCTGGCTCCAGGCGCTTGTAACCCTTCGGCGGCTCTTCCATGAAATCGTCGCGGTCGATGTACAGTTCGCGTGCGAACGGCAGTACCCGCACACCCATGTCTTCCTTCGGGTGGCGCGGCAGTTCGAGTTGCTCGACCTGGCCTTCCGGGTAGTTGGTGATGACCACTTTCAGCGGGCGCAGCACGCACATGGCGCGTGGCGCGGTGCGGTCGAGGTCGTCCCGGATGCTGAATTCGAGCATCGACATGTCGACCACGCCGTCGGAACGGTTGGTGCCGATCATTTCGCAGAAGTTGCGAATCGACGCCGGCGTGTAGCCGCGGCGACGGAAGCCGGACAAGGTCGACATGCGCGGGTCGTCCCAGGCATCGACGTGTTTCTCGTCGACCAACTGCTTGAGCTTGCGCTTGGAAGTGATGGTGTAGTTCAGGTTCAGGCGGCTGAACTCGTACTGACGCGGGTGCGCCGGTACCGGCAGGTTATCCAGGAACCAGTCGTACAGCGGACGATGCCCTTCGAATTCCAGGGTGCAGATGGAGTGGGTGATACCCTCGATGGCGTCCGACTGGCCGTGGGTAAAGTCGTAGTTGGGGTAGATGCACCACTTGTCACCGGTCTGGTGGTGGTGGGCATGACGGATGCGGTAGAGGATCGGATCGCGCAGGTTCATGTTCGGCGACGCCATGTCGATCTTGGCCCGCAGTACGCGCTCGCCGTCCTTGAACTCGCCGGCCTTCATGCGGGCGAACAGGTCGAGGTTGTCTTCGACGCTGCGCTCGCGGAACGGGCTGTTCTTGCCTGGTTCCTTGAGGTTGCCGCGGTACTCCTTGGCCTGATCAGGGGTCAGGTCGCAGACATAGGCCTTGCCACGCTTGATCAGCTCGACGGCCCAGTCGTGCAACTGGTCGAAGTAATTGGAGGCGTAGCGCACATCGCCGGCCCAGTCGAAGCCCAGCCACTTGACGTCGCTTTGGATCGCGTCGATGTACTCCTGGTCTTCCTTGGCCGGGTTGGTGTCATCGAAACGCAGGTGGCAGACGCCACCGAATTCCTTGGCCAGGCCAAAGTTGACGCAGATCGACTTGGCGTGACCGATGTGCAGGTAGCCGTTGGGTTCCGGCGGGAAACGGGTGACGATGCTGCTGTGCTTGCCCGAGTCCAGGTCGGCCTGGATGATCGGCCGCAGGAAGTTCGCAGGGACAGCGGGGGCGCCTTTGGCAGCGGCGTTGGGCGCGTTGTCGGCAGTGGGCTTGCTCATAGGATCCTTGAATGCACGTGTCCGGCCTGGGTAGGCCGATTGAATCAAAGGGCCTATCATAGCCGAAGCAGTCAAGCTGCTGACAGCCGGGCGCTGACAAAGTGGCGCGATTTATCGCAGCAAATTGTCGCGATCCGGCAAAATGGGCACCGCGTACGTGTGCCGCGGCAGCCCGATCCAGCGTCAGGTGACTGAGCGTGAACCTGCGCAACCTATTTCCGAATGCCCTGTAAGAGCGAATTTCAGCATGTCCAAAGTCAAACTGAGCACCAACCACGGCGACATCGTCCTGCAACTGGACGCCGAAAAGGCCCCTCTGACCGTTGCCAACTTCCTGGCCTATGTTGAAGCCGGCCACTACTCGAACACCGTGTTCCACCGCGTGATCAAGGGCTTCATGATCCAGGGCGGCGGCTTCGAGCCAGGCATGAACGAGAAGCGTGACAAGCGTGCCAGCATCCAGAACGAAGCCGACAACGGCCTGAAGAACGACAAGTACACCATCGCCATGGCCCGTACCATGGAGCCGCACTCCGCCTCGGCGCAGTTCTTCATCAACGCCTCCGACAACGACTTCCTCAACCACAGCGGCAAAAACGTCCAGGGTTGGGGCTATGCCGTGTTCGGTAAGGTGACCGAAGGCCAGGACGTCGTCGACAAGATCGAAGCCGTTTCCACCGGTTCCAAATCCGGTCACCAGGACGTGCCGAAAGAAGATGTGATCATCGAGAAAGCCGAGATCATTGAGTGATACTGCTGATCTCTGATCTGCACCTGCAAGAAGAACGCCCGGATATCACCCGGGCGTTTCTTGATCTGCTCGACGGCCGTGCGCGCCACGCCAAGGCCCTGTACATCCTTGGCGATTTCTTCGAAGCGTGGATCGGCGACGATGCCATGACGCCCTTCCAGCAATCGATTTGCCAGGCCATGCGCCAGTTGAGCGACAGCGGTACGGCGATCTACCTGATGCACGGCAACCGTGATTTCCTGATTGGTCAGGATTTCTGCGATGCCGCCGGCTGCACCTTGCTGGCCGACCCGAGCGTGATCGAACTGGGCGGTGAGCAGGTATTGCTGATGCACGGTGACACACTGTGCACCCGGGACCTGGCCTACATGAAGCTGCGTCGTTACCTGCGCAACCCGTTGAGCCTGTGGATTTTGCGGCACCTGCCGCTGTCTTCGAGGCACAAGCTGGCGCGCAAGCTGCGCAGCGAAAGCCGCTCGCAGACCCGCATGAAGGCCACCGAGATCGTCGACGTCACGCCAGAGGAAGTGCCTAAGGTGATGGCGGCGCACGGTGTCAGGACTTTGGTGCATGGCCATACCCACCGGCCGGCGATTCACAAGCTGGTGGTGGAAGGCCAGCCCGCACGGCGCATCGTGCTGGGGGACTGGGACCGCCGAGGTTGGACCCTGCAGGTTGACGAGCAGGGTTTTCAGCTGGCGCCGTTCGAGTTTTCTGCAAACGGATGACAACCGGCTTGTAGGAGCGCCCGGCGAGGCCGCTCCTACGACAACCGCCTCGGACAGAGGCTCAATGCTGAGCCACTGCCCCTTTATCCCCCTCACTGATCACATATTCACGATACTCGGGGTCCGCCTTGATCTGCGCCTCGGTAAACGGAATCACTGCCAACTGCTTGGCCGAGAACGCCTTGGTCTGGTCATGGGCATGCGCCGAACCCGCCTCGCTCGACTGGGAGAACGCCAGCAGCCCCCGAGCCTGTGGGCCCTGATCGGTGAAGCTGACCAGTTGCAGGTAGCTGGTACCACTGACCACCAGGCGCTTGCCCGGCCCATGCGGCACGCTGTGGATCGCGTTATAGACCCCAAGCCCCTGCGGGCCACCCGGTACAGGCGTACCGTCGAGAGCCTGCTGCACCTGCCCCCACTGGCTGTCGCGCCCTACTCCGCTTTTACCCACCTGTTGCAAGGACGCCAAGGCCGCCTCGCGCAACAGCTTGCGCACCGCCGCCTGTTCGACCGCCAGGCCGCGCGGCGTATGCTGCGGGTCCGCCGGGTCGAAGGCCACCCGCCAGCTTTCAGGGTGGGCCGCCAGGGCATTGAACATGTTCTCGAAATGCACCAGGCCAATGCCGCTGTCCAGGTCTGCCTTGCCGTTCCAGGCCAACAGGCTGTCACACACGGGCTGCAGGTCCGCTTCGGCTCCCTTGCACCACGCCAGCAGGTCCGGCAACAGCAGGCTTGCGAGGTAGACTTCATCGTCCGTGACCATGCGCTGCAGGTCGTCGACGCCCAGCTTGGCGCTACCTTGCAGGCGGTTCAGGGCAAAACGCCCGCGCATGCCCAGCGGCTGGTCATTGCGGCTGACCAGCGGTGAAAAACCGGTCAAGGGCTGCGCGGGGTTGGCCATCCAGGCGGGGTCGTTGGAGTTCTGCACAAAGTCCTTGCGCTCAAGGCTGGGCAGCAATCGCGCCGGGAAGATCCCGGGCTGCGCGGCCTGCGCATCGACCTTCCACGCACAGCCACTGCGCGAGCCATCCAGCACCACCAGGCGCCCTGAAGCCTTCGGGTTGCTGCAGGTGCTCAGCAGTTGCTGGTCGACATAGGGCACCACCGACTGGTTCAGGTACAGCGCTTGGCCGTCTTCATCCACGGCAAGCGTGTTGACCCAAGGGATACCCTGCAACTGCTCCACCGAGCCCTTCAGCGCGTCCAGGCTGTCGGCCCGGTTGATGCGGTACCACTGCTGCAGCACCCGGGTATTGTCCAGGTTGGCGTCGCGCAGGCTGTAAGCGGCTTGCGCGTCCCAGTCCAGGCGCCCTGGCCACTGCACCACGGGCCCGAATTTCGAGCTGTAGACCTGGCGTTCGACCTGGCTCAAGGTGCCATCCTCGGCCTTGACCGTGACGCTGACAGCTTGGCGCATCAACGGCAGCGACTTGCCGTCGAGCAGGTAGCGGGTCGGGTCCTTCGGATCGAGCTGAAGACGGTAGAGCGTGAAATGGTTCGACGTGTCGACCGTGTGCGTCCAGGCCAGGTGGCGGTTGAAGCCGATGTTCACCACCGGCAAGCCTGGCAATGCAGCCCCCATCACGTCCAGTTGGCCCGGTATGGTCAGTTGCATCTGATAAAAGCGCATACCGCCCATCCACGGGAAATGCGGGTTGGCCAGCAACAGGCCACGGCCGTTGGCCGAGCGCTGCGACCCGACGGCCACCGCGTTGCTGCCTCGTTCCGAAGCGAAACGCGCCTGCCGAGCCAGCGCCGTGGCAAAACCGGCCGCCGCGCGTTGGCTGGTCAGCGAAGGAGGCTGCGCCCCTGCCAACGCCTCGACGAACTGGCCGACACCCCCTTCAGCCAACAGCCGGCGGGTCAACTTGATCAAGTCCTGGCTGGTGATCGGACGCACCCAGTCCTCAGTCCCGCACTCTGCCGGCAACCCTTGGCTGCGGCGCTCGGCCAGGGCGCGGTTGAAGCCACCTGCATAGCCGTCCAGCAGGTCACGCACCGGCGCTGGCTGAGCGTTTAGAAACGCACCCACGGCAGTCGGCGTGTTGAGCCAGGTGAAAAACAGGTCACTGGCCAAGTTGTCGCGTTGCTCGAAGGTCTTGGCCTTGGCACCAAAATAGCGCGACCGCTCGCCGCTCACCGTCAGCACCTCGTTGGCCAGCAGGCACAGGTTGTCCTGGGCATAAGCATAACCAATGCCATACCCCAGGCCGCGCTCATCCTTGGCCACGATGTGTGGCACCCCGAAGCTGGTACGGCGGATCTGCGCGCTGGCATCGGCGCTGGCGGGCTGCGCTTGCGCGGCAATGCTGAAGGCGACCAGGGCAGCGGCCAAGCTGGCTCGGGTCATGGGACGCGAAATTGAGAACACGGGCACACCTCGGATTCAGGGGTCATCCCGATCAGACGAATGGCTGAATGAAAATTTTACGTATTACAACGAGGTAGAACGTCTTGAACAGCAACAGGCAATTTTTTTTCGAGCGGGCTGCAGATTTTCCGTTCTCATTCGTCCTAGTAAGTGAGGCAACCACATTTCGGGTTAGTCCACGAAAAGGAGCATTCACATGTACAACCCGCAACCCTCAATGCAGGCCGGGCACATCCCGGGGAAGGCGCCCAAAGGACAGGACGCTTTCGTCGAGGAACGTGTTGGTAACGAACAGATTCGCGAGCTGTTGCGCACCTTTGGCCTGCGCACCAGCCTCATTCGGCTCAAAGTGATCGATGCCCTGCATGCGGCAGACCGCAATGGCCGCAGCATCGGCGTGCGTGGTGTGCACGCGCAACTGGAACAACTGGATATCCCGCTGTCGTTCCTCAGTGTGCGTGAAGTACTCAAGCGGCTGTGCGCCGAAGGCGTCATCAACCTGGGCAGCGACAAATGCTACAGCCTCAACCCCCAGGCCCGCGCCGTGCTGGATCAAACCGCCCCGCGCTGAGCGTATGGCCGGCCACAGTTGGCCGGCCCGCACAGCTCAGCGCTTGACCTTGCGCCGCAGAATGCCGTTTATCACGACCACGACCACGGCAATGGCGATCGCCAGCATCTGGAAGGTCTGCTCACTGATCGTGCCTTGCTTTTGCAGGTGGGACATGCCCAGCATGAGGCCCAGTACCACCAGGATGATCAGAAGTGAATATTTGAGGCGCTGCACATGTGTCATTCAAAGTTCCTTGCAACATCAGGGGCAAATGGCTCGCAACGAGCCGCGGCAAT
Source organism: Pseudomonas sp. NFX1 (assembly GCF_051123555.1). NCBI lineage: Bacteria > Pseudomonadati > Pseudomonadota > Gammaproteobacteria > Pseudomonadales > Pseudomonadaceae > Pseudomonas > Pseudomonas sp. NFX1. The sequence continues at coordinate 1,833,300 of NZ_CP169366.1, forward strand.
GATACAACGCTCACCCGCACCAGCGCTGCATTTCCTGCTTAGCATGGTGCCGTTCGCCTGAAAGCATTGGGCCCTCATCGCCCGTGCCGGAGGCACCATGTACAGATCCATGCTGTTCGCATCCCTTGCCCTGACTTACCTCCCTGCCTACGCGCTGGACACTCGCCAGGCGCCCGCCGAGCAGTTGCTCAATCTAGGCAGCGAACTGGCCGCCAACGCCGGTTCCAGCCAATGGCAGCAACTCTGGCAACGCGCTCGCGAAGCCGGCTACCTGCAAGCCCACACCGGTCAGGTTCATTTCACCGTGCCGGCATCGCTGCTGCCAGAGCTGGCCCGCCAGACCTTGGCGCAGGCCGATCAAGTTTACCCCGTGCAGCAGACCCGAGCACTTTATCGCCGTGACTTTCCCGATCGCACTGTAGGAAAGCGCGGCGAGCATGCGTTCAGTGCTCTGTGCCTGCTTGTGGACTGGCGCGCCCTGCCACAGGGCATGGGCACAACCCCCAAGGCCTACTTGAAAAGTGCCAGCCTGTTGAGCAGCTATCCGTGCGACTGAGGGTCCCAACCCCCAACTTGCAAGCTATGAAGTGCGACAACGGAAAATCAACAGCTGCGGCGAGTAGTTGAAGCAGTGTCCTACAACAAGCGAAATCGCTGCCTGCAAACCCTGTTCACCGAGGCTACAAACCCCAGCCTAAATGCCGCCTAGCGACGTGCCCTGACTCTACCTGAGAATCCAGTCACACCTTCGACATAACGCCGCGGGTGATCGCTTACCGCATCGCAACCCTGAACGAAGGAGCGTCGCATGGAGTTACCAGACCTCACCTGCATAGACATCAGTCATTTGCCGCATTCATTGCAAGCGCTGATCGACTGCATCGGTATCGAAAACGCCTTCCAGCTGACCTGCACCTATGGCGGCAGACCCAAATACATCCCCAAGCATCGCGAGCGGACCAAGCTTGCCGATGTACTCCCGGCCGAGGCGCTCGATGCGCTGATCAAACGCTTCGCCGGCGTAGCCCTGGAAATCCCCAAGGCCGATCACTTCATGCGCCAGCTGCGCAACCTGCAGATCCAGAAAGAAAGCGCCGATGGTTTGTCGCGCAGCTTGCTGGCCGACAAATACGGCTTGAGCCTGCGCCAGATCGGCAATATCCGCCGCCAGGAACCTTGCGTTCGCTAGCCAATGAGCAACGAGGTCGTTACTGACGACCCTTCATGCACCCCCACTAAAAAGAGAATCCAGCTATGTCCATAGACTCTAGCCTCATCGGATCCGTCATCAATGCCTTGCCGATGGACCGTATGATTGCAGGCCCCCTGCAAGCCATGGTCCAGGCGCAGGTCACCGCCAGCAAGTCCTATGCCGACTTCCTGATGCAAGTCTGCGTTCAGGAAGGCAAGGCCGTCGCGATCCAGTTCGACTATGACGAAACCATCGTCGATGAACAGGGCGAATACCAAGGCGTCGTCAGCAAAACGATGAAAGTGCCGCTGGTGGCAGCGATCACCCACCCGAACATCTCCATCGAAGAAGGCAATGTCGAGTTCGAACTGACCATCAATCAGATGTCGGAAGATGTAGCCGACAAGAACATGGCCGCAGAAGCCACCGGGTCGCTTGGCTGGGGGCCATTCAGCCTCAACGTCAAGGGCAGCATCAGCCACAAGTCCACGCAAACCCGCAAGACCGATACCCGCGCCCGCTACGCGTTCAACACTACCTTGAAGCGGCAGGACCCGCCCGAAGCAATGATGAGGGTCATCGACTTCCTGACCGAAGCCGCAACCAAACCCACCATCGTCAAGAGCGCGACGCTTGATAGCTCAGACGCTATCTCGCAGGCCGACAGGTTGAAAGGCCCCACGGCAGGCACCAATCCGCAGGCCCCTGGCAAACAACCAGCTGACAGTGAAACCCCGCCAACAAATTGAAGCTGGCAAGAATCGCCCCCTCGCAGCAGGGGGCACCATCCCACCCAGGAGCCGAATGATTGGACAAGTCCCTAGCCCCCATGACATCCATCGACCTGCGCGAAATCACGCGGGGCCTGCAAGAAGCCGCCAGTGCCACCAACAGCCTGATTGCTCAACAGTACATCAACCTGTTCGATCAGTTCTTCGACTGCGACACCGAAGCACTGGGCGCCCCGATGAAGGCCAAGATGGTCGAAGTGGCCATGGATGAACAGCACATCATGCGCGTGCCCTTGTTTGCGCTGGTATCACCCAAGGGCCTGGCTCTGGAACGCATGCAGGTCGACTTGTCGGTTCGGGTCAAGGGCACCGAGGCGCAAGAAGCATTGCTGACCGCCAGCGAGCACACTGCGGCCAGCTTCAAGGTCACCATTGGCGGCCAAGGCCGTCAGGGCGAAAGTCGCGACCCCGACGAGGTGCAGATCCGCATGCAGTTTCAGGCCAGCGAGCCGCCTGAAGCGCTGAACCGGCTGATCGAGGAATACACCAGCCTGATCACACCGGTACGCAGACCCAGGTCCAGTCCCCCACCCCTCTCCGGCTCCAATGAATTCATCGAAGCGGCCACGGTCCGTTGCTGACCGCGGCTATCAGAAGTCCCGCTTGTAGAAGATATCCAGCGAGCTGGCCAACCCGCTGGCCGCCTCGAGGTAGACCATCCGGCTCAACTTGTAGCGCAACGCGATGGTGTTGGCAGGCTCGAACACCCCTACCCCGTAACGCAGGCTCAGTTTCTCGGTCAGGTTGCCGCTGGCGACCACGCTGGTGGTGTTGCCCGAACCTTCGGTATCCAGCTGGAAATCATCGATGCCCAGGCTCGACGCCAGGCTCCCGGTGATACCGGCACTGCCGGCCAGCCCCAGGCCCAACGCTGCTTCGGCAAGCATGTTGTTGTCTTCACCCGATGTGCCCAACGGGCGCCCCAGCACCAGGTACGACAGCGCCTGCTCCTGGCTCATGGCGGGCTCGGAGAACACCTGCGTGGTCGGTTGCTCGGCACTGCCACTCAAACGGATACCGGCAATCACATCATCGACCTTGCGAATGGCCTCGATGTCCAGATACGGCTGATCAATCGGGCCAGCGAACAGCAGCCGCGCCCGGCGAATGGTCAGGCGCTGCCCATAGGCACGGTAACGGCCATCGGCCAGGCTCAACTCACCCCGGGTATCGAGGTTGTCGCCGATGTGCACATGGCCGAGCAGGTTGGCAGTGAGGCCAAAACCACTGAACGACAGCTTGTCTCGCCCAACCTCGACATCGATGTCCATCGCCATTGCCAGGGGCTGTTTACCCTCTTCTGTCTGATGGCCGATGATCACCGTGTCATCGGACACCTTCACGGTTGATGGCGGAAGTTCGCGTACCGTGATCTTGCCTTTTGGCACCTGGACCTTGCCCGTCACCGCAAGTTTGTCGTCGATCAGGCGCAGGTTCAGGTCGGGAGCGACTTCCAGGGTCGCGTAGGGCTCCACCGTCACCGGCAATTGCTGGCCCTGCAAACGCAGGTCCATGCCCAGCGCCTGGCCCCAGGTGAGGTTACCGGTCAGTTGGCCGCGCCCTGCTTCGCCACTGCGCCAATTGCCATTGAGCTGAACCTGCTCGCCCGCAATGGTTGCCTGCAATGACAGGTCTTGCAGGCTTAGCGGCAACTCGGCGCCGCTGACCTCGCCACCACTCAACACCAGGTTGCCGTTGACCTGTGGCGCAAGCAAGGTGCCCGACAAACGACCGCTGCCATTGAGTTGCCCGGTCAGGCGCTCGACCATGGGCACGAATGGGCGGGCCACCGACAGGTCCAGGCCCGCCAGGCTGAAATCACCCGACAGCGGTTTATTCTTGCCCAGTGGGTCAATGCGGGTATTCACGCTCAGTTCACCCAGGCGCTCGCCGCGAAATGCCAGGCGGGCATCGATACGTCGTGGCGCCAGGGTGCTGTCCAGGCGCAAGGCCTGATAAGGGAAGTCGACCCAGCGGTCCTTGTCACGCACCCGCAGGGTGCCACCACTGGCATCGACAACGATGCTGCCCTTGGGGCCAGTGGCCGGCACATCGAGGTTGACGTCGGCGTTCAGCAGGCCTTGCCAGGCAAAATCTTTTGGCAGCCACTGGGCCAGGCTGTCCAGGGGGAACTGTTTGAGGTGGTAGCGCAGGCGCGGCTCCGGCGCCAGGCGCTGGTCTTCACCACACAGGCTGGCTTGACCGGAACGCCAGCAATGGGCGCCGAAATCCAGCTGGCCGCTGGCCAGGCGCTGCAAGCGTGCCGGTGCCTGCAACTGCCAGTCCTGGCCACCGGCCTGGATCCGCCCACTGGCCAACCGACCACGCCAATCGCCCTTGTTCAGCTGGCCGTCCAGGCCAAGGTCGAGCTTGAGCTGCGGGCCGTCGAGCGCCAGCGTCAGGGCTTGCTGGCGAATGTCACCTTTGCCATTGGCCTGCAAGGTGCCCAGCGCCGTGTCGCCCAGGTGTATGCCACCCGCTTTCAGCTCGATCACGCCACGCTGGGCGTTATCCAGCCGGGCGTCGAGGTCCAGTCGCTGGATACGGTTCTCGGCCTGCGCCAGTTGCTGGCCCTGCAAGGTGAGCGTGCCCTGGGGCGCTTGCAAGTTGCCAGCAATGTCCAGCCGGCCTTTGACTTGCCCTTGCAGCCTGGGCCATAGCTGGCCCAGGCGGGGCAGGTCGAGATCCACCCGCCCTGCCAGCCGCTGTTGCAAGCTGCCGCTGCCGTTGATGCGATTGTCACCCAACTGGATCGCCAGGGCGCCGAGGGTCCAGCTCTGCCCTGCCCCTTGCGCTTCGACCTTGAGCACCGCCGGCTGACCGCGCAGGCGGCCTTTGAGGTCGAGCTGGGCATCGAGCTTAAGCTCCTCACCCTTCATTTCACCTTTGCTGCGCAGAGGCCCGGCCAGGGTACCCGGCAGTTCGGCAAGCCAGTACGCAGGGTCCAGCGCCGAAAGCTGCAGATCGACATCCCACGCCAGTGTATCGGCGAAGCGCACCGCGACACTGCCGGCGGCCTTGCCCTGCCCGGCGGTGAGCGCCAGCTGTGGCAGCTTCACCTGAGTCAGGTCACCCTCGAACGGGCTGGCCAGCGTGAAGGCACCTGCAGGGCCGTCAAGGTCGCCATTGAAGGCGCCCTGGTAGTTGCCATCGCGGTAGCGAACCTGGGCGTTGAAGCGCTTGAGCGTGACGTCGGGCGGCGTTTCCAGTGGGTACAGGCGCAGCCATGGGAAATCCAGCCATTCGAGCTGGGCATCGGCGCTCAGGCCCTGTTGCCAGTCGGCAGTAGCCTGCAGCTTGAGCCGCTGGCTATCGCTGGCGCTGAGGTCAAGGGCATCGAGCTTGGCACCCTTGCTGTCTACCCGCCCGGACAAGGCCAAGGCGATCGGCGACTGTTCTGCGGGCAGACTGGCCGAACCCGACAGTAAATAGCCCTTGAGCAGATCGCCCTTGGCGTTCAGTTCGAGCTGGTTGAACTGCACGGTGTCGGGCAGCGAAGCGGCCGGTTTGAAGGCCTTAGAGCGGATCTGCAACGTTGCCGGCAGGTGTTCGGCCAACGCCTGCAACTCACCGTTCAAGCTTGCATCGAGGTAACCCGAGCTGGTGCCTTCGAGCGTAAGGGTTTTCTGCAGCTCGCCTTTTGCTGCCAGTGCCAGCTGCCAGCTTTTGCCCTCCACCGAGGGCAGTTGAACCTGCCCCTGCAATTGCACAGGCCAGTCGCCTTCGGGCTGCAAGTCACCTTGCAAGTCCAGGCGCAGGTCGTCCCGTTGCAGTTGCAGGCTATCGATGCGCATCCCGGTCCGGGTCCAGTGCGCCGCCAGTTGCAGATCACCGAGCAGGTCGCTGCCGTCCAGGCGCAACTGGCCGACCTTGACCTCACCCAGTTCGATGGCCACCGGCAAACGCAAGGCCGGGAGCTGCAAAGGACCACTGTCGGCAGGCGTTTCACTCGGCGCAAACGCCATGTCGATGCGCTGGGCATGCAACTGCTCGATACACAAGGTGCCACGCAACAGGCACGCGGGCGACCAAGCCAATAGAGGCGCCTGTACTTCGACCCGGTTACCGCCGTCGACCCAGCTCAGCCGACTGGCTTGCCAAGTGCCGGCCAGTCGGCCCGTGAAATCAGCAACCTCAAGCCCCGGCACCTTTGCCAACGCCCAGCGGCTGCCGCTTTCGGTACCTACCAGCACGCCAAGCGCCAGGCCCACAGTCAATACCAGGCCGAGTAGCCCCAGCAGAATGAATTTGAACACACGTGTCACAGCTCAGGCCCCATGGAGAAGTGCAGGCGGATACCACCCTCGTCATCGAGTGCCTTGGCCAGGTCCAGGCGCAGCGGCCCGACCGGTGAAACCCAACGCACGCCAATACCTACCCCGGTCTTGAGGCTGGGCAGTTCGAGCGTGTTGAACGAGTTACCTTGATCGACGAAGGTCGCCACCCGCCACTTCTCAGTCACTGAATATTGGTACTCGACGCTACCTGCCACCAGGTAGCGCCCACCAATGCGGTCGCCATCGCTGTTTTTCGGCGACAGGGTCTGGTAGTCATAGCCGCGCACGCTCTGGTCACCACCGGCGAAGAAGCGCAGCGAAGGCGGGATGTTGTGCTTGTAACCGTTGGTGGCGCTGCCGCCGAACTGCACCCGGCCGAGGAAGCGATGGTTGTGGCCGAGCGTGGTCAGGCCTTTGAGCAATACGTTGCCGTGCAGCAGGTTGGTGTCGGACACCAGCCCTTCCTTGGCCACCTGTGTATCGAACTGCAAGCGGTAGCCGTTGTGTGGGTCGATACGGTTGTCGCTGCGCAGGTACGAAAAGCTCACACCCGGCATCAGCAGGTTGCTCAGCCCCGAGTCATCGCCCAGGCGGTATTCCTCACGCTGGTACTTGAGCGAGATGACCCGCTGCCAGCCACTGGGCAACTTGCTGTGCCATTCCGGGCCAACCGTCAGCAGCTTGCTGAGGGTGTCGGTACCGGCTATTTCCTCGTTCTGGTAACCGCCGGCAAAGCGCAACTTGTCGGTCAGCGGCGGGTCCAGCGGGATGTCGTACCACAGGCCGACGTTCTGACGGGGGGCCGACAGCTCGGTTTCCCAGCCATAGCTGTGGCCTTGGGGGTTGACCCAATGCCGCGTCCAGTTGGCCTTGCCGCGTGGCCCGACGTCGGTCGAGAAGCCCAGGCCCAGGCCCATGGTGCGGGGTTTGCGGGTTTCCAGGCGGACATCCACGGGGATGTCCTCACCTACGGCAGCTGTCGGCGCGGCATCTACCCGCACGCCTTCGAAGTAGCCACTCGATTGCAGGTCGTTGTTGAGCTCGGCGATCAGCTCGGAATCGTAGGGTGTGCCGGGTTTGAACGAGACCATGCGCTGCAGCAGGTCATCATCGAGGGGGGTGTCACCACCGAACTTGACTGCGCCCAGGCGATAACGAGGGCCGCTTTGGTAGACCAGTTCGATGTCGGCCACACCGGCCTGGGGGTCAACCGCCAGGCGCTGGCGGCTGAAGCGGCCGGCGAAGAACCCATAGCGCGAGGCCTGATTCTGGATCAGCCGCTTGGCATCCTCATACAGGCCGTGGTTGAGCTGCTCGCCAGCACGCAACGCCTTGCTGTCGGGCACCCGGAACGCCTTCATTTCACTGGCAGGGCCTTCGATACGCACGGTCACGTCGCGCAGCCTTACCGGCTCGCCCGGCGCGATCTGGATGATCAGTTGCGCGGGTTGGTCGGCCTTGGTCGGAGGCTTGACCTCGGTTTCGATCTGGGCCTGATAGTAGCCAAGTGCCTGCGCTGCTTTGCGCGCCTGCTCCTCGGCCCCGCGGCTGAAGCGCAGTAGCGCTTCTTCGTCGCGGTCGCCAAGGTTGCCAATATAGCCTTCGACATTGGCCTTGAGCGCTTTGTTGGCGGGCTTTACCTTCACCAACAACTCGCTCTGGCCCCATGCTGCAAAACTGGCGACCCAGAAAACCAGGCCCCAGGTCAATCTTCCTGAATACGTCATGCGGCGCATGCTACCAGAGCCGGGCGCTCAAGGGAGCCGTCTGGCGGCCTGTCAGGCAAAAGCAGGATTCGAAGAGACCGGGTTGGGGTGAAAAAATACCCTCTCACGGATAGGCCCTACAGCAACCTCGCCAATTTCCTCATAGCCTTGACGCTGATAGAACGCCAGGTAGTGCTCATTGCCGGTGTCCAGCACCACGCCCTGGGTGCTCGGGTCTTCTGCGCACCAGTCATGCACAGCCTGTAACAATTGCTCGCCGTACTGGCGCCCCTGGAACTGTGGATGCACCCCCAGCAACGGCAACACGTGCACCTGGTCTGTGGGCAGGCAACTGGCCAATGCCGCCTGGTAATCCATGTAGCGCCGCGTACAGCGCAGGCCAGTACCCAGCATCATGCGCAAACGCCAGGCCCAGCTGTCGGCCACCCCCAGCCTGCGCAGCGGCGGCACGATCAGGGCCACGGCAATCAGGCGGTCATCCACCAGCAGGCCGATTGCAGGCAATTGCAGATAGAAATGCTGGCGTACCCATTCACGCACCATCACGCGCAAACGCCGCTCATAGCCTGGGCGCTGCGCTTCGAAAATGTAGGCGAACGTAGGCTCGTGGCGGTAGGCGTTGTACAGCAGCGAACGTGCCTCGCGGCTGTAACCATCGTCGAGCTGGCAGATACGGGCCGGGGTGGCAGTGGTGTCGGGCATTGCGGGCAGTCCTCCTGGAATGGGCTTACAGTGCCTTGGAGGGGCTCCACCGCGCATCGTTCACCCCCTACAGCACGTTAGCAGCAGCACTCGCAACCCGCCATGCTGGTGATGACGTGCGATGTCGGCTAGCATCGCGGCTTTTGCCAGGATTGTCTTTCCATGAAGATCGTCTGTTTCAACATCAACGGCCTGCGTGCCCGCCCGCATCAGCTGGCGGCCTTGATCGACAAGCACCAGCCGGACGTGATCGGCCTGCAGGAAACCAAGGTCAGTGACGATCAGTTCCCGCTGGCCGATGTCCAGGCGCTGGGTTACCACGTGCACTACCACGGCCAGAAGGGTCACTACGGCGTTGCCTTGCTGTCGCGCCAGGCCCCCCTGAGCCTGCACAAGGGCTTTGCCACCGATGAAGAAGACGCCCAGCGCCGTTTCATCTGGGGCACCTTCGCCGATGCCGATGGCAACCCGGTCACCATCATGAACGGCTACTTCCCCCAGGGTGAAAGCCGCGACCACCCCACCAAGTTCCCGGCCAAGCAGCGCTTCTACAGTGACCTGCAGGCGTTGCTCGAAGGTCAGTTCCGCAATGACCAGCCGGTACTGGTGATGGGCGACATGAACATCTCGCCCCAGGACTGCGACATCGGCATCGGCCCGGACAACGCCAAGCGCTGGCTCAAGACTGGCAAATGCAGCTTCTTGCCCGAAGAGCGCGAGTGGATGGAGCGCCTCAAGGGCTGGGGATTGGTCGACAGCTTCCGCCACCTTTACCCGGAAGTGGCCGACCGCTTCAGCTGGTTCGATTACCGTAGCCGTGGTTTCGAGGACGATCCAAAACGTGGCCTGCGCATCGACCTGATCATGGCCTCGCAGCACCTGGTGCCGCGGATCAAGGCAGCGGGCGTGGACTATGAACTGCGTGGGATGGAAAAGCCGTCCGACCATGCGCCGATCTGGCTGGAGTTGAGCTGATCGAGGCTGGGTGTAGGCGGTAGATTTGCAGCGCCTGGGAGATCGAGCGCCGCGCGGGCGGCGCTCGATCTCATAAACGCTGAAAATCCACCGCCCTGCACCTGCCGCCCTACAACCCCAAACGCAGCGCCGCCCCGACCCCCGCCCCACGCGTATCGTCCGCCGCACTGACCAGCGCAAAGTTGTAAGCCCCATGTGACCAATACCGCGCCTCCAGCTGCCCATCAACCCGCTGCCCATCAGGCATGCGTTGGTAATGCTCGCTGGGCGAGCGCATGAACAGGCTGATCCGTTCACCCCTGCCATCCTGAAACACCAACAATGCCGCCGGCCCCTGCTCGTTGCTGAGCAATCGCGCCCCCACCGGCCGGAACCCGTAACCCGCCAAGTCCGGCAACTGCCCCACGCGGTTGAAGTGACGCCCCAGCCATTCACGCAATTGGGTCGGGTCGCTGGCCTGGATATCCAGTGCCTCACTGCCGGCAAACAACCGATGAGCCTGGACCGCATCGGCCATCGGCAGGTCGACCCTTGCCAGCGTGGCATCCCGCACCTGCCAGCCGCCCATCCCCCCCACGCCGAGCGCCAGCAGCAACACCGCCGCCGACGCCCAGCGCCGTTGACGACGCTGGCGCAGCCGCAGGCGCAGCTGGCCCAGGTCGAGTTGCGCAGCCCCTGGTTGTTCACCCAGGCCGGCCAATGCCGCACGCAGGCGGCGGGCATCACTGCGCCACGCCTCGACCCTGGCCGCTTGCTGCGGGTTGGCCGTAAGCCAGGCCTGCACTTCGGCCCGACGCCCCGGCGCCAGGCGTTCATCGACATAAGCATGCAATTCGTCTTCGCTGGGGATCAGGCGCGTCATTTCAGTCTCCGCAAGGCCGGGGGTTGAGGGTTGCCCTCGGTCAGTTCGCGCAAGGCATTGCGGGCGCGCGACAAGCGCGACATCACAGTACCGATGGGGATGCCCAAAGCCTGGGCGGCCTCCTTGTAACTCAAGCCTTCGATGCTCACCAGCAACAGCAAGGCACGCTGCTCGGCAGACAACCGGGCAAACGCCTGCAGGTCAGCCTGGGCCAGGACGATGGCCTCGATATTGCCGCCGACCGGCTCGCTTTCCACCTCGGCACGGCCAAACCAGGACAGCCAACGGGCATGCAGGCGGTCGCGACGCTTGCCGTCGAGAAACAGCCGGTAAAGGATGGTGAACAGCCAGGCGCGCAGCGCCTCTGCCTCGCGTTGCTGACCATGGCGGCTCAAGGCGCGCTCGACGGTGGCTTGCACCAGGTCGTCGGCGCTGCCGGGTTCGCGCGTCAACCACAAGGCAAAGCGGCGCAGACGTGCAAGCAGCTCGCGCCACTGGTGTTCGTCCAGATCGTGCATGGCAAATGTCCCGGCCTCTGGGGTTGTCAGTGTATGGGGCAGACGCCCGGCAACAAAATCTATTCCCTCCCAGGGAATAAGTTTTGCCCTGCCCCGTCGTACCGGCATCTTCACTGAACCGGACGACAACCATGAACTCACCCTTGCACGGCCCCGCCAAGGCCCTGCGCCTGGTCGCCATCGGCGCTGTGATGCTGGCAGCGGGCGTCGGCTTTGCCTATGCCGCGGGCTGGATCGGCGCAGCCAAGCTGACGCCGCAGCGCATCATCGACACCTTCGAAGCCCAGGCCGGGCACTACCCGGGCTACCGCAAGAACCACGCCAAAGGCCTGTGCGTCAGTGGCTACTTCCAGGCCAGCGGGCAGGCTGCCAGCCTGTCCACGGCGCGGGTGTTCAGCCAGGCACGGGTGCCGGTGATCGGCCGCTTCGCCATCGGTGGCGCCAACCCTTATGCGCCAGACACCGCCATCCCGGTGCGCAGCCTGGCGCTTCAGTTGAGCAGCGACGACGGGCAGGTCTGGCGTACCGGCATGAACAACCCGCCCGTGCTGGCGGTGAGCACGCCGCAAGCCTTCTATGAACAGGTACTGGCGAGCACGCCTGACCCAGCCACCGGCAAACCGGACCCGGCCAGGCAGCAGGCGTTCTTCGCTGCTCACCCTGAAAGCGCGGCGTTCCGCCAGTGGGCCGCGAGCTACAAGCCGAGCAACAGCTTTGCCAGTACCCAGTACCACAGCATCAATGCCTTTCGCCTGATCGACGCCGCCGGGGCGGCCCAGCCAGTGCGCTGGCAACTGGAGCCGCAGACGGCGTTTACGGCGCTGCCAGGGCAGGTGGACGACAAACTGTTCCTGCAGCATGACCTGCAACAGCGCCTGGCCCAAGGGCCGCTGCGCTGGACCCTGCGCCTGGTCCTGGCCGAGCCCGGCGACGCCGTGGACGACCCCGCCAGCCCCTGGCCTGCACAGCGACGCAGCGTGGATGCCGGCACGCTCGTGCTCGAACAGGCGGACGCGGCTGAACAAGGCGCTTGCCGAGACTTGAACTTCGACCCGCTGATCTTGCCCCATGGCATCGAAGCGACCGCCGACCCGATCCTCGCCGCCCGTTCGGCCGCGTATTCGGAATCGTTCAACCGCCGTAGCCGCGAATCGCTCGGCACCGGAGCCCGCCCATGAAACCCGAAGCCTTCCATCCCCTCGCTCGCCTGCTGCACTGGCTGATGGCCGTGCTGATCGTGGCCATGCTGTTCATCGGCGTGAGCATGGTCAGCGACCTGTCACTGCGCCATCCGTTGCTGATCGAGCTGCACAAGGCAACAGGCCTGGCCTTGCTGGTACTGGTGCTGCTGCGTATTGCCCTGCGCTTGACGCTGCCTCACCCACCGCTGCCACGCGACCTGCCAACGCTGCAACGGCTCGCCGCCGGGGCCTCGCACCTGGTGCTCTATGCCTTGATGCTGGCCATGCCCCTGCTGGGTTGGGCGATGCTTTCGGCCGGCGGTTATCCGCGGCCCCTGCAGTTGCCTGCGATCGCCCCGCATGACCTTCAGCTGTATGCCGTGCTGCGCCAAGCCCACGGCTGGGCCGGCTACCTGCTGTTCGCGACGGTTGTGCTGCACCTGGGCGCAGCCCTGATGCATGCCTTGGTGCGCCGCGACAGCGTCTTGCGTAGCATGTGGCCTGGCCCCCTGCGTCGCAGCGACTGAGCCGAAGCGGTCCAGGGTGTTCGACAATCGATAATGCTTCTTATTAAGATCGGCATACTTTTCGCTAAAAACTCTGGACTGCCCTATGAACGTCGCAAAGGATCCTGCCACTCTCGTTCCTGCCAGCACCCTGGACTTACGCCCACTGCTGCTGGCCAACATGGCCTGTACCATGTCGATGATGGCCTTCGTCGCCCTGATCGGCCCGATCGCCCGGCAACTCGGCATGGCCACCTGGCAAGCCGGTGCCGCCGTGACCGTGGCCGGTGTGGTCTGGGTACTGCTGGCCCGCCCCTGGGGCCGCGCGGCCGACCGGCTCGGGCGCCGGCGCGTGCTGCTGCTTGGCAGCGCAGGCTTCACCCTCGCCTACTGGCTGTTGTGCCTGTTCGTCGAAGGCGCGCTGCGCTGGCTGCCTGGCGCAACCCTGGCCTTTATTGGCCTGATGCTCGCCCGCGGGTGCATCGGGGCGTTCTATGCCGCCATCCCGGTGGCCTGCAATGCAATGATCGCCGACCATGTCGAACCGCAGCAGCGGGCGCGGGCCATGGCCTCGCTGGGGGCCGCCAACGCCGTCGGCCTGGTGCTGGGCCCGGCCCTGGCCGCACTGCTGGCGCGGCACAGCCTGAGCCTGCCGTTCCACCTCATGTCGCTGCTGCCGGCCTGCGCGTTCTTCGTGCTGCTGTTCACCCTCAAGCCACAGGCACTGGCCAAAAGCCACGCGCCCAGCCCTGTGCACTTGAGCGATCCGCGCCTGCGCCGGCCTTTGCTGGTGGCCTTCAGCGCCATGCTCAGTGTCACGGTGTCGCAAATCACCGTCGGCTTCTTCGCCCTCGACCGCCTGCACCTGGGCCCGGCCGAGGCCGCCCAGGCTGCCGGCATCGCCTTGACCACGGTGGGTGTGGCACTGATCCTGGCGCAGGTGGTGCTGCGCCAACTGGAGTGGCCGCCATTGAAAATGATTCGGGTGGGTGCCAGTGTCTCGGCGGTCGGTTTTGCCTGCGGCGCACTGGCGACCACGGCGCCCTGGCTGTGGGCCTGCTACTTCGTCGCCGCCGCCGGCATGGGCTTTGTGTTCCCGGCATTCTCGGCACTCGCCGCCAATGCCATGCAAGCCTCTGAACAAGGTGCCACCGCCGGTTCGATCGGCGCTGCCCAGGGCATGGGCGCGGTAATCGGGCCACTGGCCGGCACGCTGGTGTATGCCCTCGACCCGCGCTTGCCGTTCCTGGCGGTGGCTGCACTTTTGCTGCTGGTCGGGCTATGGCCGATGCCACGCGAGAAGCGGGCCTGATAAGCACAGCGCGCAAGCGTGCAGAGTGTGTTTTAATGCGTCGCTCATTATTTTTGACACCTCTGATTACAAGGCGGCTATGGACACGGGGACGCGACTCAAACTGGTGCGTGAACGCAACAACCTCTCCCAACGGGAACTGGCCCGCCGCAGCGGGCTGACCAACTCGACGATCTCGCAGATCGAACAGAACCGCGTCAGCCCTTCGGTCAGCTCCCTGAAAAAACTGCTCGAAGGCATCCCGATGAGCCTGGCGGAGTTCTTCAGCTTCGACGAGCCAGTAAGGGAAGAGCGCTTCGTGTTCCGCGCCAGCGAGCAACCAGACCTGGGCCGCAACGGCCTGCGCATGCTGCTGGTCGGCGCCAGTGTCGAGGCACGGCAGATGCGCATGTTGCGCGAGCTGTACGCACCGGGCGCCGACTCGGGCGAGCCGATCGTGCATGCAGAAGGCGAAGAGTGCGGCCTGGTCACCCGTGGCACGGTCGAATTGTGGGTCGATGGCCAGGTCAGCGTGCTCAATTCGGGCGATGGCTACTACATCCCCACCACCCTGCCCCACAGCTTCAAGAACATCGGCCAGGATGAGGCCGAGATCATCAGCGCCAATACCCCGGCGAATTTCTGACAGTGAGCCGTAGCGGTACCGTGAGCACGCGGGAAGCCTATCAGCGCTTGCGCGACGCAGCCCTGGGTGTTCACGCCCTGCAAATAAGCGCTCACCGCCACGATGGCCTGGTCGATGTGACGATCGAAGGCTGGCAGATGACCCTGGCCGTGGACGCTGAAGGCCTTGCCCATTGCGTCCACTGCCAGGCACCCAACGGCGATCAAGCCGGGCTTGAAGACTGGTACCGCTACGGCACCAACCCGGCCGACCTGCTCAGCCAGTGGGAGCGCACTCAGCTGGAAACACGCCTGGCACGCTGACGCAGCGCGTCCTCGACAAAGTCCAGGCGGTCTTGCCCAAAAAACATCTCATCGCCAACAAAGCAGGTCGGTGCGCCAAACACGCCGCGCGCCACCGCATCCTCCGTCGCCTGCTTGAGCGCAGCCTTCACTTGCGCGTCGCCCGCCAGCGCACTGAATGCGGCAATGTCGAAGCCGGCCTGTTCCAGGGTCTGTTGCAACACTGCCGCGTCACCCAGATTCCGCCGCTCGCCCCACATCCCAGTGAACAATGCCTTCAACAGCGCCTCGAAGCGCTGCGGGTCTTGCAACTGCGTGCCGATTACCCCGCGCATCAGCATCAGGGTATTGAGCGGAAACCCCGGCGGCAGCCCGAACGGAACACTGTAGCGGGCAGCGAAGCGCCCCAGGTCGGTGAACATGTAGCGACCCTTGGCCGGGATCATTGCCGGGGACGCATTGCCGGTGGCCTGGAACACCCCGCCCAGCAGCATGGGCCGGTAGTGCAGCGTTGCACCTTGGCGGGCGCAAATACCCGGCAGTTGCGTCCACGCCAGGTAGCTGGCCGGGCTACCAAGATCAAAGAAGAATTCGACGGTATTGGTCATGGATATGGTCCTTGATCGATGAGGGGGCTTACCAGCGTTCCATCCAGGGGCGCAGGTCCAGTTCGAATGTCCAGGCGTCTCGCGGCTGGGCGTGAAGGAACCAGTAGCTGTCGGCAATGTTGGCCGGGTCGAGGATGCCATCCTGGTCCTTCAGGGCGTAGCGCTCGGGGAAGCTGTCACGAATGAACGCGGTATCGATGGCACCATCCACCACCACATGGGCCACATGGATATTGCGCGGCCCCAACTCACGCGCCATGCTCTGCGCCAACGCCCGCAGGCCGTGCTTGGCGCCGGCAAATGCGGCAAAGCCGGCGGCACCCCGTGTACCTGCGGTAGCGCCGGTAAACAGAATCGTGCCGCGTTCACGCACCACCATGCGCCGGGCCACTGCCTGAGCGGTCAGAAACCCGGCAAAACAGGCCATTTCCCAGATCTTGAAGTACTTGCGTGGCGTTTCATCGAGAATGCTGCAAGGCACATTGGCGCCGATATTGAAGACAAACGCCTCGATCGGGCCAATATCACGCTCGATGGTCTCCACCAGCGCCGCTACCTCATCTTCCTTGCGCGCATCGGAGCCAAAGCCATGGGCCTGGCCGCCCGCTGCGCGTATTTCGTCCAGCAGCGGTTGCAGCTTGTCAGCCTGTCGGCGGGTGACGCAGGCGACGTAGCCCTCCCTGGCGAACCGTTTGGCAATCTCGCCCCCGGTGGCATCCCCCGCGCCGATCACAAGCACTACTTTTTGTTGTCGAGTCATGTGTGCCTCTTTGGTGAATGATCGTTTAGTAAACGAACGCTATGTTATGATCGGCCCCATCGTCAAGCCAGTGCGCAGAGGTTCGTGAATGCGCTATTCCAGCGAGCACAAGCAACAAACCCGGGAAAAGCTGTTGGCCACCAGCGGTGCGCTAGCCAAACGCGGTGGCTTTACCAGCACCGGCGTGGCCGGGCTGATGAAGGCCATCGGGCTGACCGGCGGTGCCTTTTACAACCACTTCCCGTCCAAGGATGATCTGTTCACCGAAGTGGTGCGTCAGGAACTCTGCAACAGCCCACTGGCACGCCTGGCCAGCCAAGGCGCCAGCCGCGAACGCCTTGGCCGTTGCCTGCAGCAGTACCTGAGCCTGGCTCACTTGCACAATGCCGAAGGTGGCTGCCCCTTGCCGCCGCTGGGGGTGGAGATCGCTCGGGCAGACCTTGCAGTGCGAGAGGTGGCCGAGCATTTGCTGGTCGACCTGCACAAGGCCTGGGCTGCCACACTGGAGGATGAAGCGTTGGCCTGGGTATTGATCAGCCAATGCGTCGGCGCGTTGCTGGTCGGGCGCATGCTGGCCAGTGAGGCGGTGCAATCGCAGGTACTGGACGCCAGCCGCACGTTCGTTGAAAAGGCCTTGAATGAAACCCGTTGACCTGTTGCTTGGCCTATTCCTGAGCGCGCCGGTGCTGGCCGAGCAAGCCTGCCCGCCGGGGCAGTATCAGGTATGCCTGATGGGGTGTTTTTGCGCCCCGGTCGACCCAGGGCAGGCCGGGCAGATCCTCAAGGACGTGGAAGCCATGGCGTCGACCAGCCTGGCCTACGCATTGCGCCAGGCCCGCGACGAAGCCAATGCCAGCGGCAGTGAACCGATGCCCCTGCACATCCACGCCCAGCTTGAAGCCTGGTATGACTTCGCCGTGCTCGATGCCGTTCGCTTCAGGGTGGGCGACGAACAGCAGATGAGCGCAGCCAATGCCATGCTGCAGAATCCCGACGTGAATGCGGTGACGTTGATCGACACGATCATCTTCCGCCATGCCAGCGATGCCGAAGACAATGTGGCGCTGTGGGCGCACGAGCTCAAGCACGTGCAGCAGTACCAGGTGCTGGGGGTAGAGGAATTCGCCCGGCGCTACACACGTGATTTCAATGAGCTTGAAGGGCCCGCTTACAAGATAGAGGCCGAAGTGGCCAAGGCGCTCCGAGAGCGCAGTTCCGGCCAGGCAAGGTAACGTATAGGAGCGGCCTCCCGGCGAGGCCGCTCCTACACACACATCATGACGCCGCAGGAGCCTTTTCGGCCAACCCCTCACGGCTGGCATAACGCTGCGCCAGCACCGCGCAGACCATCAGCTGGATCTGATGGAACAGCATCAGCGGCAGGATCATCGCGCCAATGCCACTGCCCACGAACAGCACCTGAGCCATCGGCACTCCAGTGGCCAGGCTCTTCTTCGAACCGGCGAACAGGATGGTGATGCGGTCTTCCAGGTCGAAGCCAAGCAGTTTGCCAAGCAGGCGGGTACCGTACAGCACCACCGCCAACAAGATCCCGCAGACGACAAACAGCCCCGCCAGATGTTGTGGCGACACCGTGTGCCACAGGCCGGTAACCACCGCCTCGCTGAACGCGGTGTAGACCACCAGCAGGATCGAACCCTGGTCCACGACCTTGAGCCAGCGCGCGTTGCGCTTGACCCACGCGCCAATCCAGCGGCGGGCGATCTGCCCGGCTACGAAGGGTACCAGCAGCTGCAGGGTAATCTTCAGCACCGCATCCAGCCCTGAGCCGGTATCACCGCTGGCGCCCAGCAGCATCATCACCAGCAATGGCGTGAGGAAGATACCCAGCAGGCTGGAAGCCGCCGCGCTGCAAATGGCTGCCGGCACGTTGCCGCGGGCCAGCGAGGTGAAGGCAATGGCCGACTGTACCGTGGCTGGCAACGCACACAGATACAGCACGCCCAGGTACAGCTCGTTGCCCACCAGCGGCACGAACAACGGCTTGAATGCCAGCCCCAGCAAGGGGAACAGCACGAACGTGCAGGAGAACACCAGCAGGTGCAGGCGCCAGTGCCCGGCGCCGGCGATGATCGCTTCGCGCGACAGCTTGGCACCGTGCAGGAAGAACAGCAAGCCGATAGCCAGGTTCGTCAGCCAGCCGAAATACACCGCCCCGTCGCCCGAGCAAGGCAGCACGGTGGCGATAAGCACCACCCCCAGCAAGGCCAGGGTGAAATTATCGAATAACATGCGCAAATACTTCATAACAGTTTCCGTCTTGTCGTTATGCAACGGCAGACGATAAGGTCTCGGGTTAATTTTCGCTAACGCCGGAACCCCCACCGGTATCGCTCAACGGACAAAGGAGTACTTGATGCCACGCTATCGCCTCGCGCCCTTCCCTCTCGCGGCTGCACTTGCCATGAGTGCAATCACCGCGCAGGCGGCCGATCCACTGCAGGCCCAGGTCGACGAGGTCATCCGGCCGCTCATGCAGGAACACCAAATCGCCGGTATGGCAGTGGCGCTGTACGCCGATGGCCAGGCGCATTACTTCAACTATGGCGTGGCCAATAAGGCCGATAACTCGCCGGTTAGCGCCGATACCCTGTTTGAGGTCGGCTCACTGAGCAAGACTTACACCGCCACGCTTGCGGCGCTGGCCAGCGCCGAAGGCAAGCTTGACCTACACGCCCCTGCCCAGCGCTACCAGCCCGCCCTCGCCGGCACGCCGCTGGGCGAAGCCAGCGTGTTGGAATTCGGTGCCTACAGCGCCGACTGCCTGCCATTGCAGTTCCCCGACGCGGTGCACACAGACGAACAGGTGCTGGCCTTCTTCCGCCACTGGCAACCCGTTGCCAAACACGGCACCCAGCGCTGCTACTCGAACCCCAGCCTTGGGTTGTTCGGTGACCTGGCGGCGCGCGCGCAGCACCGCCCATTCGCCGAGCTGATGACCGAGGGGCTTCTCCCGCAAATGGGCCTCAAGCACACCTACCTGCACGTTCCGGCCGATGCACAGCGGCTCTATGCGCAAGGGTACGACGCGCATGACCAGCCGGTGCGCGTCAGCGCGGGGCCCTTTGCCGATGCGGCCTATGGCATCAAGACCAGCGCCACCGACCTGCTGCGCTACGTGCGCCTGCACATGCAACCGGCCGAACTTGCGCCAGCCCTGCAAAAGGCTGCCGCCATTACCCAGGCCGGCTACTTCCAGGTCGGTAGCATGACCCAAGGCCTGGGCTGGGAACGTTACCCCTACCCAGCGTCACTCGACACCCTGGTCAACGGCAACAGTTCCAAGTTCGCCCTTGCGCCGCAGGCCACCCGCCGCCTCAACCCCGCGCTCCCGGCCGTGCCTGACGCCTGGTACAACAAGACCGGCGCCACCAACGGTTTCGGTGCCTATGTGGCGTTCATTCCGGCGCAAGGCAAAGCCATCGTACTGCTTGCCAACCGCAACTATCCCAACGAGGCACGCGTGCGCGCCGCGTACCGGATTCTCTCGTCCCTCGACCACTGACAGGCCCTTCCGACAGGATTGTCGGACAAGATGTAGTGAGCAAAAATATTCACTACAAAACGGTTGACGCCGTTCATCGCCCTTGGGCATGATGAGGCTGTCTCCCCGATCGGGAGCGGTGGCAAGGGTGTTCCAGACGGCCTGCGCGGTAACGCAGGCCGTCCGTGGAGAGGGAACTGTCCAAAAGGCAGCGTGTGAAAGCCCCTGTTGCGATGCTGCTGTAGCAGCGTTGGTAGTGCGCTACACCGTGGTAGCGCCAACTGTGAAAATCACCTACGAATGGGTAATGGGGGCTTTATGATGAACTTGAACAACAATCCCACAATCGACCAATTGGCCCAGCTGTTCGCCGTGCGCAAAGACAGCCTCGACGACCATCTGCTGTGGGTCAGCCAGACCGGTGAGGTGCGTCTCGACCGCCTGCCACCGAACACCATCGAAGATGAATTCGAAGAGCACCTGCCAAGCATGCGTGCACGCTTCAAGGTCTACCGCCGTGGCCAGGGCTACGTCGGCAAGAAGGCCGCCGCCGACACCGAGTTCGTTGGCCGCGTCCTGCAGACCCTGCAACAAGAATGGCCCGCCGCCCGTGAGCGGGGGGCAGTCAAGGTGATCGAACCACTCAACTGAGTGGCCTCACCCGCCATTGAGCCCGGCCCGCAAAGGCCGGGCTTTTTCATGCCCGCCGACGCGTGCGCGCCATGGCCGGCAAGGGCAATGCGCCGGTGGCCAGCGCGCGGGCCCGCTCGACGCCCCAGACCAACGCCCGGGTCATGGTCTCACCCGGGCGCGCTGGGTAATACTCTTCCAGCAATGCCCGGCCATTCCCAGCGTAGATACCGAGAAACAGCTGGGTAGCGCCCAGGCGCGATAGGCGCACCTGCACGTCGAGCGTGGTCCCGTCACTGAGCGCTTCATCGTGGCTGCGGCTGTGCAGTTGAGCGTCCGCCCACTGCCAATAGGTCTCTTCCCTGACTCGCATGAGCATTCAATCTCCCTTTGCTGAAATGCCGCGCCAGAAAACCACATTCACGGCTATCCGGCGAGTGCAACCCGGCGATGCCATGAGCAGCGTCAACGAATATCAACAAAAACCCCGCCGTTCGGCGGGGTTGCTGGAGCGGGATCACTTTTTCAGCGGAACCCGCGGCATGAAGCGGCCCTTTTTGCTGCGCTGCAGATGTGCAGGCTGAAGCTGTTCCGAGTCATCCAGCGTCATGTGGGCGAAACCCAGGCGGAATGCCGACTGGCCGCAACGCACCTGGCTGTTGATCGGGAATGCGTCGTTCAGGTCTTCGAAAAAGGATTCGCTCATGCCCTGTCTCCCTCCAGTGAGGTCGCGTCGGCAAGCAGATACGTTGCCTAGGTGAACGCGCCCGGTAAAAGTGAGACTAGCTGGTCATTTGCGGACCGCCCAGACTAAAACCCTGGAACCGACCAGTGGCACAATGCCTTATTTCAACCTGACCGCCGTGCCGGTGGCGAATACCACGACCATGCCACCCTGCACCGACGGCATGCTGATTTCGAAGTCCACGCCCACCACTGCATCGGCGTGCAACTGCCGTGCCCGCGCCTTCAACTCCTCGGTGGCCTGCTCGCGGGCCTCGCGCAGGGCGCTTTCCAGGGTTTGCGAACGGCCACCGAAGAAGTCGCGAAAACGGGCAAAGAAATCGCGCACGAAGTTGATGCCCTGCACCGATTCGGAGCTGACGACGCCCAGGTACTCGGCAATAGGACGGCCTTCGAGCTGGCTGGTGGTAGAGATGATCATGACGGTGCTCCGTTGGCCTGGCGAAAAGCGCCGATTCTAACAGAGCACCCGGCCCTCAGTGCGCGCTAGCCGCCCGCAACCGTTGGCCAATTTTGGCGCCAAACACGTTCACCAGCAGCCCAAGCATCACCAGCAGCGCCCCCCAGCCCTGCAGCTCGGTCAGGCGCTCGCCGAGCAACCACGCCGAAGCGCTCAGGCCGATAACCGGCACCAGCAACGAGAACGGCGCCACTTTGCCGGCCGGGTGGCGCGACAACAAGGTACTCCACAGGCTATAGCCGAGCATGGTGGCGACAAATGCCAGGTACGCCAACGCCAGTACCGAGCTCCAGCCAATATTGGCCAGGGCATGGCCGATGCGTTCAGGCCCCTCCAGCCACCACGACAAGGCCAGAAACGGCAGCGGTGGAATCAACCCACCCCAGATCACCAGCGCCACCAGGTCGACCGAGCCGAAACGCCGCGTGATGATGTTGCCCACGCCCCACATCGCGCTCGCGCAGAGGGTCAGCACCAGCGCCAGCATCGGCACATGGCCACCATCCTCGCTGCCGATCAGCGCCAAGCCGCTGGCGGCCACCAGCAGCCCCAGCAGGCTGGCGAGGCGCAGTCGCTCGCCCAGAAACAACGCGGCAAACCCCAGCGTGAAGAATGCCTGGGATTGCAGGATCAACGACGCCAGCCCCGGCGGCATGCCGCTGTACATGGCCTGGAAAAGGAAAGCGAACTGCCCCAGGGAAATGGTCGCGCCATAAGCGATCAGCCAGCGCCACGGCAGTTTCGGGCGCTTGACCAGCAACACTGCCGGGAAGGCCACCAACAAGAAGCGCAATGCCCCCAGCAGCATCGGCGGCAGGCCATCCAGGCCTACCTTGATGACCACGAAGTTGACTCCCCACGCAATAATCACCACCAGGGCGATCAGTAGGTCCTTGAGTGGCATTGCGACATCCTTCTTCAGGCTTTCTAGACATATTTCGTTACAGCATAAGGCTATTCCTTTTCGAGAGACCAGCACAGTTGGGAGGTAGGGTTGCGCAACAGTGGGTGGCGCTTTGCGCACCGTTCCGACCGGTCCGGCGCCCCGGCAAGGCCGCGCCTACAGGAGCCGCGCCGGCCCGCCAGGCCTCAGTCCCGGTAACCCGGCGCTACCCGCTCCAGCATCCGCAGCAATGCCCCCCATGCCAGCGCCACTGCATCCGGGTCTGACAACTCCCCCTGTTTCAGCCCCTGCATCGGTGCATTGAACTGCCGCTCGGTCCGTTCACACACGGCGGCAGGCGGCAGTATCAGCTGCCCGGCACTTTGCGCCGCCAACTGGATCTCGCAGGCCTTTTCCAGGTAGTACATGCGCAAGAACGCTTCGGCAACGCTGCGGCCGGTCGTCAGCAGCCCATGGTTACGCAGGATCATCACCGGCCTGTCCCCGAGGTCGGCGACCAACCGCTGCTGCTCATCCAGGTCCAGGGCAATACCTTCATAATCGTGGTAGGCCACCTTGCCATGGAACTCCATGGACATCTGGTTCACCGGCAGCAGGCCGCACGCCAGCGCCGCCACCGCGCACCCTGCACGGGTGTGGGTATGCAGCAAGCAGTGGGCGTCTCCACGGGCTGCGTGGATAGCACTGTGGATGACGAACCCGGCCGGGTTGACCGGGTGCGTGGTCGGCGCTACAGGCTGCCCATGCAGGTCGATTTTTACCAGGTTGGAGGCTGTGATCTCGTCGAACAGCAAACCGTACGGGTTGATCAGAAAGTGGTGATCCGGCCCGGGCACACGCAGGGATATATGAGTGAAAATCAGGTCGCTCATGCGAAAGTGGGCGATCAGGCGATAACAGGCAGCCAGCTCCTGGCGCAGGGTCTGTTCGGTAAGGGTCATTTATCGTTGGTCCTGTAGAAGGGCAGCATTGAACGTCAGGTTACTTGCTGGCCCAGGCATTGAATCGCTGTTCCAGTTCTTCACCATGGTCAACCCAGAATTCCACATTCATCGCCAAAGCCCCTTCCAGGTTTTGCGGCGATGTCGGCACCCAGCTGGCCAAGGACGGCGCGAGCTTGGCCGCTGCCTGAGTATTGGTCGGCCCGTAAGGGATCTGCTCGACGTAACGCACCTGAGTATCGGCTTGGTTGGCATAGGCGATCAGCCGTTTGGCCTGGTCGACATGCCGCGAACCCTTGATGATCGCCCAATAGTCCATGCCATACAGGCTGCCCGGCCACACCAGTGCCAGCGGGCTGCCCTGCTGGGCCGCCACGGCGATGCGCCCGCTGTAGGTAGACGTCATCACCACATCGCCGGCAGCCAGCCACTGCGCCGGCTGAGCACCGGCGTCCCACCACTGCACATAGGGCTTGAGCTCACTGAGCTTGGCAAAGGCGCGGTCGACACCGGCCGGCGTTGACAGCACCGTGTAGACATCCTCGACCTTGACCCCGTCGGCCAACAAGGCGAACTCCAGGTTGTACACCGCACGCTTGCGCAGGCCGCGCTTGCCCGGGTACTTCTGCACGTCCCAGAAGTCGGCCCACGAGACCGGGGCATGGGCCAGCTTGTTGCGGTCATAGGCGATCGCCACGCTCCACACCAACGCGGCAGACCCACAGTCCTGGGCGGCGTCCGGGATCAACTCGGCGGCATGGCCCAGGCGCTGCCAGTCGAGGTGCTCGTAGATGCCCTCATCGCAACCGCGCATCAGGTCGGGCCCTTCGATCTGCACCACGTCCCAGTCGACGTTGCCGGTATCGGCCATCACCTGGATGCGGGCCATTTCGCCGTTGTACTCGCTCTGGATCAACTGGCTGCCGTCCTTGGCGCTGAACGGTTTGAAGATCGCCTCATCCTGGGCTTTCTGACCGGCGCCGCCATAGCCGACCACAACCATCTGCGGCGCCGCTTGCGCACTGCCTAGCCCCAAAGCCAGAAGCGCTGCGCAAAGGCCGGTACTGCGAGGGAATGCATGCATCGAGGTTTCCTCCTGCCGGTGCCCGTGGGGCCCGATTTCTTGTTGTTGTGAGGTCACGCCCTCCTCGGAGGGTGATGAAAACCTAGCTGCGCCAAAGTAAAAAAACAAGTTGATTTTTTACTGGCGCTACACTTTCATAACCAAAACAAGAACAACACCTCACCGGAGCCGCCTGTATGCAAACCGCCTTCCCGCACCTGTTCGAAGCCTTGCAGATTCGCGGCAAACGCCTGAAAAACCGCATCATGTCCACGGGCCACGACACCTGCCTGCCCACCGACAACCTGGTCAACGACAAGCTCATCGCCTACCAGCGTGCCCGAGCCGCAGGTGGGGTCGGCCTGATCGTGCTGCAGGTGGCCGGCGTGCACGACAGCGCCCGCTACACCTCGCACGTGCTGATGGCTACCGACGATACCTGCATCGAAGGCTACCGGCGCTTGGCCGAAGCCTGCCATGAGCACGGTACGGTGGTGCTCTCGCAACTGTTCCACCCTGGGCGGGAGATCATGGAGTCTGCCGATGGCTTGCTGGCGGTCGCCTACTCAGCCTCGCCGGTGCCCAATGAACGCTTCCGGGTGATGCCGCGCGCGCTGGACCAGGCGATGATCGATGAAATCGTCCAGGGCTATGCCAGCGCGGCGCGGCGCCTGTACCAGGCGGGGCTGGATGGCGTCGAGGTAGTGGCCAGCCATGGCTACCTGCCCGCGCAGTTTCTCAACCCGCGGGTCAACCTGCGTACCGATGGCTACAACGGCGACCTGGCGCAGCGCCTGAGGTTTTTGCGCGAAGTCCTGGCGGCCGTGCGTGCTGCCACCGACGAGCAGTTCATCGTCGGCCTGCGCATCAGCGCCGACGAACGTGACAGCGAAGGCCTGAGCGAGGACGAGTCGCTGGCCGCCGCCGAAGCGCTGCAAGGCCAGCTCGACTACCTGCACATCGTCGCCGGTACCTCGGCGTCGCTGGGCGGTGCGGTGCATATCGTACCCCCCATGGCCATCGAGCCTGCGTACCTGGCACGCGAAGCCGGCACGTTCAAACAGCGCCTGGACATTCCGCTGTTCGTCACCGGGCGCATCAACCAGCCGCAGGAGGCAGAGCTGATCCTGGCGCGTGGCCAGGCCGACGTGTGTGGCATGACCCGCGCGCTGATCTGCGACCCGCTGATGCCGACCAAGACCGAGCACGGCCAGGTCGAAGACGTGCGCGCCTGCATTGCCTGCAACCAGGCCTGCATCGGACACTTCCATCGCGGCCTGGCGATATCGTGTATCCAGCACCCGGAAACCGGCCGCGAACTGCAGTACGGCCACCTGACGCCAACCCCTTCGCCCAAACGGATCCTGGTGGCAGGCGGCGGCCCGGCGGGCATGAAGGCAGCAGCCGTCGCCGCCGCGCGCGGGCACCACGTCACACTCTTTGAAGCCGGCCCGCAACTGGGCGGCCAAGTGTTGCTGGCACAACTGCTGCCCCGGCGCAGCGAGTTCGGCGGCGCCAGCACCAACCTGCAACGGGAAATGGCCTTGGCAGGCGTGGAGGTGGTGCGCCACACGCGAGTCGACCGCGCACTGGTCGAGCGCGAGCGCCCTGACCTGGTGATCGCCGCCACCGGCGCCACGCCCTACTGGCCGGCGTTCGAGCGCGCCGGTGACCTGCAGGTGGTGGATGCTTGGCAAGTGTTGCGCAACGAGGTCAAACTCGGGCGTTCGGTACTGGTCATCGACTGGCGTTGCGACTGGATAGGCCCTGGCATCGCCGAGCGCCTGGTGCGCGAGGGGCATCAGGTGCAACTGGCGGTCAACGGCACCCACTGTGGGGAAAACCTGCCGTTGTATGTACGCGATCAACTGGCTGGCGAACTCCATCGCCTGGGCATCCCCATCACCCCCTACGCCCGCCTCTACGGCTGCGACGACAACACCGCGTACCTGCAGCACACGGCCAGCGGCGAACCGATGATCTTTGAAGGCATCGACACCCTGGTGCTGTGCCTGGGCCACCAGCCCAATGACACCCTGGCGGCGGAGCTGGACGGCCTGGTGGAAGTGCGGCGCATCGGCGACTGCCTGGCGCCGCGTACTGCAGAAGAGGCGATTCACGATGGCCTGACGGTTGCCTGGGCGCTCTGAGGCTGTACATACTGCCGCTTTCCCGATGGACCGATGCGCATGAGCCAACCCTCGCAGCCCCCCTGCGCCACCGAAGACGGCGGCGGCGCCCCGCAGTTCCTGGGCACCCGCATCCGCGGCCTGCGCAAGCGCCGCGGCATGACCCTGGCGGAGCTGGCCGCACAGAGCGAACTGACGGCCGGCTACATCAGCCAGCTGGAGCGTAACCTGTCTTACCCGTCGATCCCGGCACTGTTCAACATCGCCCGCAGCCTGGGGGTGACGATCCAGTGGTTTTTTGCCAGCGAGGCCAGTACCGCACCCGAGGACCAGGGCTACGTGGTACGCCGTAACAGCCGCCTCAGCGTGCACTACGAAGACGGCATCGTCGACCAGCTGCTCACGCCGCAACCCAACCGCCAGCTGGAAATCCTTCATTCGCGCTTTCCACCGGGCACCTATAGCCAGCAGAGTTACAGCCATGACGGCGAAGAGGCTGGCTATTTGCTCAGCGGCAGTTTTGAATTGTGGGTAGGCGAGCGGCACTTTCAGCTGGGTGAAGGCGACAGTTTCAGCTTCTCCAGCCAGGAACCCCATCGTTATGGCAACCCCGGTGACGTGGATGCCCTGGTGATCTGGGTCATCACGCCACCGACGTTCTGAAGCCGCCACACGGCCCCTTTCGATCAGGTCATCTGCCTATGACTGAACACGCTCAGCAGCTCGAGCCTGCGTTGCAACCGGTCGACCATCCGCGCGCCGTTGTCTTCGTCGCCTACCCGCAAATGGGCCTGCTCGACCTCACGGGTGCGCAGACGGTGTTCTGGGCTGCCACCAAAGCCATGGCTGCACAGGGCAGGCCGGGCTATCGACTGCACACTGCAAGCCTCGACGGCGGCCTGCAGCCAACCGCCGAAGGCCTGGCGGTAGCGACTGAAACACTGGACGCCGTGATGGCGCAGGCCGTCGACACCCTGGTAGTACCGGGCGCACCGGATATCATCCGCACCCTCCCCGACCACGCCGCATTGGTCGCCTGGCTGCACCGCGCCGCAGTAAAGGCCAGGCGTACGGCCTCGGTATGCAGCGGTACCTTTCTGCTGGCCAGCGCGGGCTTGCTTGACGGGCGCCGCGCCGCCACCCACTGGGCGATGTGCGAGGTGCTACGCCGCGACTTCCCTGCGGTGCAGGTGGACCACGAATCGATCTTCGTTCAGCAAGGTACGGTGTGGACTTCTGCCGGCGTCAGCGCCGGCATCGACCTGGCCTTGGCCCTGGTCGAGCAAGACTGCGGCCGCGAAGTCGCGATGCAAGTGGCCCGCGAGCTGGTGGTATTTCTCAAGCGGCCCGGCGGCCAGGCGCAGTTCAGTGAACTGCTCAAGCTGCAGGGGCGCGATTGCAGCGAATTCGAAGCACTGCACCTGTGGCTGAACGCGCACCTCGGCGACCCCCGCCTGACCGTCGAGCACCTGGCCGAGCAGGCGCACATGAGCGTGCGCAACTTCACCCGGGTGTACAAGCTCAAGACCGGCCGCACACCGGCCAAGGCCATTGAAGTGTTCCGCCTGGAAGCCGCCCGCCGCCTGCTGGAAAGCGCCGACAGCCACATCGAGCAGATTGCCCGGCAATGCGGCTTTGGCAGCGAAGAGCGCATGCGCCTGGCGTTCCAGCGCCACCTTGCGGTCACCCCGCGCGACTACCGCGCGCGCTTTGCGCGCAATCTATCGTTGGCCGAAATTCAGGGTTCTTTGGCCTAGGGTGTAGCACTTCGTCACTCGTAACATCGTTGTCCACAAAGACGGGCTACTTTTGTTTACCCGGACATTCCAGGAGCACAACGATGAAAAATATCCTGATCATTGGCGCGGGCTTTGCTGGCCTGTGGAGCGCCCTCAGCGCCGTACGCCAGCTGGACCTTAACGCGCGCAAGGATGTCGAGGTGACGCTGCTGGCGCCGCAGGCCGAACTGCATGTGCGCCCGCGCTTCTACGAACCTGATGTACACACCATGGCCGCGCCACTGCAGGCGCTGTTCGAAGCGGTCAACGTGCATTTCGTCCAAGGCACCGCCTTTCACATCGACGAAACCGCCCGGCGCGTGCGCTATCGCACGCAAAGCGGTACCGAGTGCGAACTGGGCTATGACCGCCTGATCATGGCCTGCGGCAGTGTGCTCAACCGCCCGGACATGGTCGGCATCGAGCATGTTTTCGATGTCGACAAGATTGACAGCGCCGCACGGCTGGAGACGCACCTCAAGTCCCTGGCCAACCTGCCAGACACGCCTGCCCGTAACACCGTGGTGGTGGCCGGTGGTGGCTTCACCGGTATCGAAACAGCCACCGAGCTGCCGGCGCGCTTGCGCAGCATTCTCGGTGAGCAGGCAACACTGCGGGTGGTGGTGATCGACCGTGGCGCCAGGGTCGGCGCAGCCCTGGGTGACGGCATCCGCCCTGCGATCGAGCAGGCCTGCGAGGCATTGGGGGTGGAATGGATCTGTGGCGCCACGGTGGCCTCGGTGGACCCCGACGGCGTTCTGCTGGACAACGGGCAACGCATCGATGCCAGCACGGTGATCTGGACCGTGGGCTTCAAGGCCAACCCGTTGACCGAGCAGATCAGCGGCGAACGTGACCGCCAAGGCCGGTTGCACGTGGACGGCAACCTCAAGGTCAAGGGCAACGACGCGGTCTATGCGGCGGGCGACGTGGCCTACGCAGCTTGCGACGAGGTGGGCAACCATGCGGTGATGTCGTGCCAGCATGCCATCCCACTGGGCCGCTACGCCGGCAACAATGCGGTTGCCGAGTTGATTGGCGTGGCACCGATGACCTACAGCCAACCCAAGTACGTCACCTGCCTCGACCTGGGCGCCTGGGGCGCGGTGTACACCGAAGGGTGGGACCGCCAGGTATCGCCCCCGCAAGACAAGGCCGAGGCCAAGTTGCTGAAGTCGCAGATCAACACGCTCTGGATCTACCCGCCCGCTGCCAATGATCGTGCAGCAGCCTTGGCGGCGGCTGACCCGACGATACCGGTAGCCTGATACGCCTCAAATCGCCGGCAAGCCGGCGATTTGAGGCTGGTGCAATCAGGCGGCGGCAAACAGCTCGTTGGCAATCTGCGCCTGTGCCGCGTCGATGGCCTGGCTGCGGTGCTCTGGGCCGTAGGCCAGGCCGTGGGCGCGAACGATCTCCAGGTCGGTGACGCCGATGAAGCCCAGGAACACTTTGAGGAAGTCCTCATGGCCAGCACCGGTCGGCTGGCCAGCGTGCAGGCCACCGGCGGTGGACACCAGCACCACCTTCTTGTCACCGCACAGGCCTTCAGGGCCGGCTTCGGTGTAACGGAAGGTCTTGCCGGCGACGGCAACACGGTCAATCCAGGCCTTGAGCTGGGTCGGCACGGTGAAGTTGTACATCGGCGCACCGATCACCACGGCATCGGCGGCGAGGAATTCTTCCAGGGTTTCAGCGCTCAGCTTGGCTTCGAAAGCCTGGGCCGCATCGCGCATGTCTTCGGGGGTGCCCGCGGCTACCAGGGTTGCGGCGGAGAAATGGGCGATGGCATCGGCAGCCAGGTCACGGTACACCACTTCCAGGCTCGGGTTGCTGGCCTTCCAGCCTTCGACCACTTCGCGGCTCAGCTGGCGGGAGGCGGAATTGTCGCCCAGGATGCTCGAATCGATGTGCAACAGTTTCATGGGACTCTCCTGTAATGAAGACCGCGGCGTGGGCGATCATGATGGGGAGAATCCTACCGGGAGGACTAATAGCTGATAAGCAGGCAAAAATGCGTTAGTTTGTCCCACTGATGGAACAGTGAGAGATTCCCATGCAAGACCTCAATGACCTCTTCTATTTCGCCCGCGTCGTCGAGGCCGGCGGCTTTGCCGCTGCCGGGCGCCAGCTGGGTATCCCCAAGTCGCGCTTGTCACGGCGTATCGCCGAACTTGAAGAACGCCTGGGTACACGCCTGCTGCAGCGCACCACGCGGCAACTGAAACTGACCGCTGTGGGCGAGCGCTACCTGCACCATTGCCAGGCCATGCTGCTGGAAGCCGAAGCCGCCGACGAGGCCGTGGCCAGCATGAGCAGCGAGCCGCGCGGTCGCTTGCGAGTCTCCTGCCCGGTGGCACTGGCCCATGCCTTTTTGCCGGACGTGATCAGCCGCTTTCTCGAACAGTACCCGCTGGTGCAACTGGACATGGTGCTGCTCAACCGCCGAGTCGATCTGATTTCCGAGGGTATCGACGTCGCCCTGCGTGTGCGCGACTTGGGCGATGAGGACCCGGCCCTGGTCACGCGCCGGCTACGCCAGGCTCAGATGCAACTGGTCGCCGCGCCGGGCTTTGCCGATCACATTCGCGAGCCTGGCGAGCTGGCCTCGTTGCCCGTGCTGGGCGCTGCCGAGGCTGACCGGCTGGTGCACTTCCGCCTGTTCGGGCCCAATGGCCGCCAACAGGAAATCGCCCTGGAACCGCGCCTGGCCATCGACGATTTCGTGGTGCGCAATGCCGCGGTACGCGCCGGGCTGGGCTTCACTGCGCTGCCCAGCATGTTCTGCGAAGAGGAACTGGAACGTGGCGAGCTGGTGCGCTTGTTACCCGACTGGCAACTGCCGGGTGGCTATCTGCAGGCGGTGTACCCACACCGGCGCGGTGTATTGCCCGCAGTGCGCGTGTGGATCGATCATCTGGCGGCGTCGTTCGAGGCCTGTGGAGAGCGTTATGTCTGAGCGAAAAATGACTGAAGCGCAGGTGGCAGCCTTCTGCCTGAGCCTGCCGGGTGCTCGAGAAGACTATAAATGGGGCGGTATCCGGGTGTTTTCGGTGGCAGGCAACAAGATGTTCGCCGTGCTCGACCTGGCGGGTGCAGGGTTGTCGTTCAAAGTCGCCGATGAGCTTTTTCTGGGCTATTGCGACCGCCCTGGCGTGCGCCCCGCGCCGTATCTGGCGCGGGCGCGATGGATCAGCATGGCGCCCCCTTACCCCATGGGGCGCGACGAGCTGTGCGACCTGCTGCAGCGCTCACACCAGTTGGTGGTGCGGCGGCTGGCGAAGCGCCTGCAGGTGGGGCTGCTGCTCTGATCGAGGCGTCAGAGCCAAGACAACAGGTGGCGCCCGAGGAACAGGTAATCGAGCCAGAACACCTGATGCAGTAGCACAATCCCCCAGTACATCAGCTGATACGACACTTTGCGCGTCTTGTGCCGAAACAGCTGCTGGGCAACCAGTGCGCCGGGCCAGCCACCGCACAGTTCGCTGGCATGCAGCACGTTCTCTGGCGTGCGCCAGGCCTGGGTGCGGGCCTGCTGCTTGTCCTGCCAGTACAGCAGCAGGCTGATCAGGCTCACCGCCGGGTACAGCGCCAAGGGCAGCCAGGACTGATCGTTCCAGGCCATCTGCGCCGCACCCAGGCCCGGTAGCAGGCACAGCACGCCCAACACCAGCAACTTCAGGCGCACGTTGCGTACGCCCTCCTCGTTTTGCGCCCTGGCCATGTCAGCTGTGCGCCGTCGACCAGTCGACCCAGCCAAACTGCCAGGTCGCCAGAATCAGCAGGCCAAAGGCAATGCGGTACCAGGCGAACGCCGCGTAGCTGTGGTTGGCGATGAACTTGAGCAGCGCACGCACGGCGATCATGGCGAAGATGAACGAGGTCACGAAACCGATGGCGAACACCGGCAAATCGCTTGGCTGGAACAGGTCGCGGTACTTGTAGCCCGAATACACCGCCGCGCCGACCATGGTCGGCATCGCCAGGAAGAACGAGAACTCGGTAGCCGCCTTGCGCGACAGCCCGAACAGCAAACCACCGATGATGGTCGAACCGGAGCGCGAGGTGCCGGGGATCATGGCCAGGCATTGGACAAAGCCAATCTTCAAGGCATGGCTCCAGCGCATCTCGTCAACGTGGTCGACCTCCACGCGGTGCTCGCGGCGCTCGGCCCAGAGCATGATCACACCGCCCACTACCAAGGCCGCTGCCACCGTGATCGGGTTGAACAGGTATTCGTGGATCAGGTCGGCGAACAGCACGCCCAGTACCACCGCCGGCATGAACGCCAGCAGCAGGTTGCCGGTGAAGCGCCGGGCCGTGGGCTGGCTGGTGAGGCCGAACACCACGTCCAGAATCTTGCGGCGAAACTCCCACACCACGGCCAGGATCGCAGCAAGCTGGATGATGATGTTGAACGCGATGGCCCGTTCGCCATCAAAGCCGATCACGTCGGCGACGATGATCTGGTGCCCGGTACTGGAGATCGGCAAGAACTCCGTCAACCCTTCGACCACGCCTAAGATGATTGCCTGTAAGGCAGTCCAAAAATCCATCATTCCCCCGATGGAGCGCTGCTGCTTGCAGGCCCCTTGTTCTTGATTTGCTTGAAGTTGCCGCACGCGGCCCGGCTGTTTTACAGCGACTGTTGGGCGCAATGCCAGTGGAAAAGTTCACGCTGCCTAAAGGTTTCATCTTGCGCGGCCGAAATCCTATCAGAGCGGCTTTGCAATGGCTTGCGCCGCCTGCTGCAGAGTACGCCTAGACTAGCACTTAGCCATTAGTCGGGTGGGGGGCTGTCGCAAAGCATGCTTGGATGCACCTGAAGAACAAGAACAAGGCGGGAGTGCCTGGATGAAAACCCTGAGATCGATGTCGATCAGCCGCCGTCTGTGGCTGATCCTGCTGGTGGCGGTTGCCATGCTGGTGTTACTGGGCCTGCTGATGCTGCGCCAGATCCACGGCGACCTGTACCAGGCCAAGGCGGAAAAAACCCGCCATGTGGTGCAGACTGCAGCCGGTGTACTGGCCTACTACCAGGGCCTGGAGGCGGCCGGCAGCTTGAGCCGCGATGCCGCCCAGCAACAAGCGTTGCAGGTGGTGCGCGCGCTGCGTTACGACCACGACGACTATTTCTGGATCAACGACCTGGGGCCGAAGATGATCATGCATCCGGCCAACCCCAAGCTCGACGGCCAGGACCTGTCTGCCATTCGCGACCCCGACGGCTTTGCCGTGTTCAACGAAATGGTCAGCCTGGCCCGCAGCCAGGGCGCCGGCCCAGTCAATTATCGCTGGCCCAAACCCGGCGCCAGCGAGCCGGTAGCGAAAACCTCTTATATCCAGCTGTTCAAGCCGTGGGGCTGGGTCATCGGCTCGGGCGTGTACATCGATGACGTGCAGGCCGAATTCGCCCGGCAATTGCGCGATGCCTCGCTGGTGGGCCTGGGTATTGCCCTGCTGATGGCGCTGCTGGTCATGCTGATTGCCCGCAGTATCGCCCGCCCGTTGCAAGAGGCCGTGCAGGCCATGGGCAACATCGCCAGTGGCGAAAGCGACCTGACCCGGCGCCTGGACACCCACGGCCGCGATGAAATCACCCACCTGGGTGAGCACTTCAACCGCTTCAACGGCAAGCTGCAGGGCGTGGTCGGCCAATTGCAGGGCGCCGCCCACGACCTGGCCCGGTCCGCCGGCCACGTCGGTGACAACGCCGGTGCCGCGCAACAGCACAGTGCCCAGCAGTCACAACAGATGGACCAGGTTGCCACGGCTGTCAACGAAGTGACCTATGCCGTGCAAGACGTGGCCAAGACGGCCGAGCAGGCTGCGGGCGAAATGCGCGCGGCGCAGCAACAGGTGGAGCATGGCCAGCAGGCCATTCATGGCAGCCTCGAACAGATCGATCGCCTGTCGCTGACCATCGACCAGGCAGTCCAGGTGATTCGTGACCTGGCCGGGCACAGCACGCGCATTGGTGGCGTGCTCGACGTGATCCGCTCCATTGCCGAACAGACCAATCTGCTTGCGCTAAACGCGGCCATCGAAGCAGCCCGCGCCGGCGAGCAAGGCCGAGGTTTTGCCGTGGTCGCCGACGAGGTGCGCCTGCTGGCCCAGCGCACGGCCCAGTCCACGGCTGAAATCCACACCATGATCGAGCACCTGCAAGGCCAGTCGGACGCTGCGGTCAGGGCGATCGACACCAGTAGCGAGGCCTCGCGCCAGACTGTCGAGCAGGCCCGTGAGGCCGGTGCCAGCCTGGATGCCATCAGCCAGGCGCTGCATAACCTGACTGCACTCAATGCGTCCATTGCCAGTGCAACCTTGCAACAGTCGCATGTGGTCGAAGAGATCAACCGCAATGTGCTGGACACTGCGGGCTTGTCCCAGCAGACCGCCGAAGCGGCGCGCCAGTCGAGTGATGCCGGGGCGGCGCTGGGGCGGTTGAGCGAGGAGTTGGAGCAACTGTTGCGGCAGTTCCGCGTATAGAGAGGCCTTGCCCTTGAGGGTGCCGCGTTGCAGGTGCGCTGCACCTACTCCTGGCACCCTCGACAAGCTACAATCGCGCCCCTCTTCTCGCCCCTCCAAGGATCGCCGATGTCCGGCCTTGAACTCATCGCCGCCGTACTCGGCGTTACCGCCGTCTGGCTCACCGTCAAGCAGAACGCCTGGTGCTGGCCAATCGGCCTGGTCATGGTACTGATCTATGGCTGGCTGTTCTTCGAGGTAAAACTGTATTCGGGTATGTTGCTGCAGGGGGCCTACGCCATATTGCAGCTGTACGGCTGGTGGCAGTGGAAGCGCCCGGGCCGCTCGCAGGACGCCCGCCAGGTCACGCGCCTGCAAACCCGGGCGATCTGTATCGGCCTGGCCATCGGCGCGCTGCTCAGCGCCGCCCTGGGTGCTGCCATGGCCAACTGGACCGACGCCGCCCTGCCCTGGCTGGACGCCACGCTGACCGGTTTCAGCCTGGTCGCGCAGCTATGGATGGCCCAGAAGCGCCTGCAGTGCTGGGCTTTGTGGGTGGTGGTGGACATCGTCTATGTCGGCCAGTACCTGCATCAGCAGTTGTACTTCACCGCTGGCTTCTTCGCGGTGCTTACCCTGATCGCCGTGCGCGGCTGGCTGGAATGGCGGCGTGACCCGGCACTGGTGCAAGCATGAAGGTGCTGGTGCTGTGCGGGCCGGAATCCAGTGGCAAGAGCTGGCTCAGTGGTGTGCTCCAGGCGCATTTCGGTGGGCGGGTGGTGGCCGAATACGTGCGCCATTTCATTGATCAGGAAGGCCGTGATACTTGTTACGCCGACATCCCCGCCATCGCCCGCGGCCAGCTTGAATGGGAAGACCGCGCCCGCGCGCAAGCCCCAGAGCTGTTGATCCTCGACACCCACCTGCTCAGCAACATGCTCTGGAGCCGCGCCCTGTTCGACGACTGCCCGGCCTGGCTGGAACAAGCCTTGCTTGCTCGGCATTACGACCTGCACCTGTTACTGAGCCCGCAAGGCGTGGACTGGGTTGCCGATGGCCAGCGCTGTCACCCTGATTTGGCCGATCGCCAGCGCTTTTTCTACGACAGCCTGCACTGGTTGCAGCGCCACCGGCAGACCTTTCAGGTGATTGATGGCAATTGGCCGCAACGCCAGTTGCAGGCGCTGCAAACGGTGGCTACGCTGCTTGATAGCGATACGCCAGCCTGCCCGACCGAGTGTTAAGCCCCTGACACACTCAGGTGGGTGATAGTCCCCGCAAATGCGGGGGTTTCCCCCGTTTCGGGGGCAGTGTCAAGTCCGTGAAACACCCTTGCAAAATCCCTCCAAGCCATGCCCATGCTGGCTCCAGCCTCTTCGGCCTCGATAATCTGTATCAGCTCTGATACAGAAAATGCGAAACACTCCCAGCGTGTTGAGCTAACTCATTGATTCAGAATAAATTTCAAAACACGGCACAGCTTCTGCTCTCTTCTTTGCATCGCTGAATCGGACCAGCACGCCAAAGAAGGAATTGCCGTCGTGGGGATACTTGATAAAGGCGTCCATCGCCTCCTGCTAATCGCTTGCATTGTGGGGTCAGGGTTGACCCAGCCCGCCCAGGCCGAAAACGGGATCATCACCATTACCCGCGATGTGCAGACGCGCAACGCAGTCATCCCGCCGATGATTCCCGACCCCACCCCGACCACCGTCAATGCCAACCCCTCCGCGCAGATCCTCAGACAGACCCACGAACTGAGCGACGGTGACTTCGCCAGCATCAGCAGCGGTGCTGGCATCAGTGCCCTGGTCAATCAACAGACCAACAACCTGGGCGGCAATCTTACCAACCAGACACAACTGCCCAACCTCGCCGGGGGACGTGGCTCAGGTTCCGGCAACGGCATCTCGAACATGGTCAATTCAAGCGTCCAGCGCGGCCTGGCCCCGCTGCAAATCTTGACCGGAGGCAAATGAGATGAGGCCTACGCTGCTGCTTCTGGCCACGCTCTGCAGTGCGCCAGCCTTCGCTCAGTCCCCTGTGATCAACAACGCCAGCATCGACAGCTCGGGCAGCCAATACCAGGGCAACCTCACGGTCAACCAGGCGGCCGGCGACCTGCAGCAGCAGGCCAACGCCCGCGCCATCGCTGTGGGGCACGAGGCCAGCGCCACCACCCAGATAAGGCAAAGGCTCGGCAGCCCTGTCGACCGCGCCATGGATGCCAGCTCAAGCATCCAGGGCGATGCTTTCAGCCAAGGCAGCGGCGCGCTGGGGGTCAACCAGAGCGCCGGGGCCGGCACCCAGCAAGCCAACGCACTGCGCATCAGCCTCAGTACTCAACCGCAAAGCATCGACGACAGCGTCCTCATGCAACAGAACGTGGCGCTGCTCAACAACTCCGATCCAACTGACGCCGCATCCGGCCATCGCCAGGTCACCACCAGTGACCAGGCATTCACCGGTAGCCGTGGGGTGATTCAGGTGAATCAGAGTGCCGGGGTGGGAAACCGAATGGCCAACACCCTGAGCATACGGGTCGCGGATTGACCCAATCAGTTAAGAACAACACTTAACCTAAATAAAGTACGGAGAATCACCATGAAACCCTCGATGGCAATCAAGCCTCTGGTTTTCGCAATTGCTGCGGTCATGGCTGTTGCTGTACAAGCTGATCAGAACGACCGGCGTGGCGGGCACCACAATGGTCACCATAACAACGGGCAACACACTCCCCCTCCTACGAGGATCCCTGTGTACGCCACCGCCAATGCCCTCGATAGCCAGAGCAGCACCGACAACAGAGTCACTAACCAAGGCACCATCAACGAAGCCGAAATGAGCAGCTCGGCCACCGGCGCCAGCGGCAACGTCGGGGTCAACGTGGCAGCCGGTAACGGCAACCAGCAAGACAACGCCGCTGCCATCGCCAACGCAGCGTCCGACTCGAGTCTGGATAACAGCTTCGTGTTCGGCACCGCCGAAGCCACTGCCGACGTCCGTCAGCACAGCGACAACAACCGTGTCGACAACTGGTCTACCCAAAACTCCGCAGTGATGAGCGGATCGGGTGATGGCGCCTCCGGCAACGTCGGCGTCAACATTGCGGGCGGCGACCTCAACCAACAGAAAAACACCATGGCGATCGCCAACACCAATGCGCCATTGGGTAATGCCACCGCCACCGCTTCTGCCGACCAGAACGGCCCTGGCCTGACCGTGAACAACAGCGCCGACCGCACCTACCGTGTCGATACGCTGAGCTTCACCACGTCAGCCAGCGGTTCGAGCTCGCGCGACGGTACGTTCACTTCGAGCGATGACCGAAGCTCGTCCTCAAGCTTCAGTGTGGCGGGCGCCCAAAGCGCAAGCTCCAGCGGCTCCAGTGGCTGGAACTCCAGTGGCTCGAGCAGCTCGAACGCCAGCGGCTCCAATAGCTCCAGTGCAAGCGGGTCCAACAACTCGAATGCCAGCGGCTCCGTTGGCTGGAATGCGAGCGGGTCCAACAGCGGCAGTGCTAGCTCGTCCAGCAGTGCCAGCCTGAACGCTACCCTTGCTGCCGCCGCCGATGCCACTCGCACCGTGACCACCGACGATGGCCGTCGTGAACGTACGCGTACCGACAGCTTCGATGGTTCGCTCAATGCGTCGGTCGATGCCTCGATCGACAAGTCGCATGAAAGCGCCTACGACTCCTCGTTCGAGAAAGCGTTCGACTCTTCCTACGACAAAACCAGCAGCTCTTCGTACGACAAGTCTCGCGACTCTTCGTACGAGAAGTCGCGCGACCGTTCGTATGAGAAGGCCCACGATTCTTCCTACGCAAACGCTTCGGAGTCTGCGTATGAAAAATCCGGCGAAAAAACCAAGGAAACCTCGAACGACGTGGCCAAGGCCTACAGCGAAAGCAGCTCGTACGACCTGAGCAATACCGTCTCGTTCCAGGTGCTGACCCCAACTGGCTGGGCTAACCCTGTGACCAACACTGCAACCCTGAGCGGTTCGGTGAATGGTGGCAGCGGCAATCTCGGCGTCAACGTGGCCGCAGGTGTGGGCAACCAGCAAAGCAACTCGCTGGCCATCTCCAACACCTCGTTCTGACGGCTGTGCACGCAAGGCCCCCCTCGGGGGGCCTTTCTTCAACAGAACAAGAAGGCATCCGATCATGCGCATTATTGCCCTGGCGTTGCTGCTGTGCCTGGCCAGCGTGAGCGAAGCTGCACAAATGCCACTGTCCGTGCTGCCGGGCGGCGCGGTGGTATTCAAGCCGATCCAGAGCATTCGCGAGCGCAAGTTCGCCGACCTGGTGCAACAGAAAACCGACTTCAGCTGTGGCGCCGCCGCGCTGGCGACCATCTTGCGCCAGGCCTACTGGCTGGACGTGGACGAACAACACATCATCGAAGGCATGCTGGCGCACGCGGACCAGGACCTGGTGCGTACCCAGGGCTTCTCGATGCTGGACATGAAACGCTACGTGGAAAGCCTGGGCATGCGCGCCCGCGGTTACCGGGTGGCACCCGAAACCCTGACCAGCATACGTATCCCGGTCGTGGTCCTGATGGACATCCGAGGCTACAAGCACTTCGTGGTCATGCAAAAGGTCGACAAGGGCTGGGTGTACATCGGCGACCCGGTACTGGGACACAAGCGCTTCAAGGTCGACGACTTCGTCAAAGGCTGGAACGGCATCATCTTCGCCGTGATCGGCCAGGGCTATGACAAGAACAATGTCTTGCTCGACCCGCCTCTGCCACTGACCGCCAAGGGCCGCGTCAACAACTTCGCCCCGGTGCAGGACGCAGAGCTGATGGACTTCGGCTTCATCAAAAGCGACTTCTTCTAACGACTCTTCTAACGATAAGGGAGCATGACGCTCCGGGAGCAATCAATGAAGACTCCACTCTGGCTAGTCGTGGCATGCCTCGCCGCCAGCCTGCCGACCCATGCCGAGACGTTCAAGCCCATCGAGCTGAAGGACCAGGAACTGGCCAACCTGCGCGGTCGTTATGTGATGCCGGGGCGGATCGTCAGCTTTGGCATTGTCATGACCAGCACTTGGCAAAATGCCAAGGGCGACGTGATCGGCGCATCGTCCACCCTGCAAGTGCAGCAAAACACCATCAAGCCGCAGTTCTACGTGTCGATGATTGACGAAAAAGGCACCGGCGCGGCGCACTCGCAAAGCGCCAGCAGCGCCGCCGGCACCGGCACCGTCACCGGCGGTGGCGGGCTCAACACCACCGAAGGCGTGACCCAGGTCGTGCGCGCAGCGGGCGACAACAACACCGCCTACAACAACGTCGACATCAACGTCACCAAGGCCAACCAGGCGCCCGTGGCGCAGCCGCAGGGCCACGCCCTGGCCGCCGGCTCGACCTTGGTCGGCGAAAACGGTGCGGGGGCATTGAGCGTTTCCTCGACCGGCGTGGGTGTGCAACTCAACATCAATGCCGCCAACAACCAGGGCACTAGTGTGCAGCGCCTGGCCCAAGGTGGCCTGATGCAGAACTCGACGTTGCTCGGCAACGGCAACCAGGTCAGCAACCTCACGTCGCTCAATGTCGTCATGCGCGAGAACGTACCCACCGCCGCTTCACTGAACGGTAGCCTCGACCAGCTCAAAGGTCTTCGCACTCTCGGATACTGATCTACGCTCAGTCTCATCAAAAGTAGTCGGAAGGGACGGCAAATCCATGCACCGATCGTTAACGTTCAGAGCTTTTGTCTGTTTGGCTACCTTGGCCCCGGCCACCTCCCTTTATGCAGCAGCAGACCCACAGGTCGAAGCGCTGAAACAAGAACTGATGGCGTTGAAACAGCGCTACGAAGCACAGCAGCAAGCGTTGATGGTGCTTGAACAGCGCGTTCGCCAGGTCGAGGAAGCGCCTGCGGCGCCGCCCCCCAAACGCCTGACCCGCTCCCCGGCCGAAACGGTCAAAGGTGGCCAGACCGTCGCTGCAGGGGCGCCGGGCACCACCGGCAGCTCCTATGGCCAATCACTCAAGGAAGACGCCGAGCCCGCACAGAGTGTGTCCAACCTGTACGACGAGGCCAGCGGCTTCTTTGGTGGCGGCAAGTTCAGCTTCGAAACCGGCGTTACCTACACCCATTACGACACCCGCGCACTGGTGCTCAATGGTTTTCTGGCACTGGATTCGATTTTCCTCGGCAACATCAACCTCGACCGTATCAAGGCCGACAACTGGACCCTGGACATGACCGCCCGCTATAACCTGGCGCAGCGCTGGCAGTTCGACATCAACATCCCAGTGGTCTACCGCGAATCGACCTACTCGTCAGGCGGTGCAGGCGGCGCGGCGCCGGTTACCAGCGACGAAACTGTGACCCGCGACCCGGAAATCGGCGACATCAACGTGGGCGTTGCCTACAAGTTCATGGACGAATCAGAAAACTGGCCCGACGCGGTGGCGACACTGCGAATCAAGGCGCCAACCGGCAAGGACCCCTACGGCATCAAGCTGCGC
Organism: Pseudomonas sp. NFX1; assembly: GCF_051123555.1. Taxonomy (NCBI): domain Bacteria; kingdom Pseudomonadati; phylum Pseudomonadota; class Gammaproteobacteria; order Pseudomonadales; family Pseudomonadaceae; genus Pseudomonas; species Pseudomonas sp. NFX1. The sequence goes on from NZ_CP169366.1 coordinate 1,874,730, forward strand.
GAGGTGCCAGGCAACGACAACTTGTCGGTACCGGAAAGCCTGCCCACGGGCAACGGCGTCTGGGCGATCACGCCGGGCATCTCGCTGGTCAAGACCTTCGACCCCGCCGTGCTTTTCGGCAGCTTGTCCTACACCTACAACATGGAGGACTCGTTCAGCGACATCAGCCCCCAGGTCAACAGCAAGGTGCCGGGGGACGTGAAGCTCGGTGACTCCTGGCAGATCGGCGCTGGTATCGCCTTTGCCTTGAACGAGAAGATGAGCATGTCGTTCTCCTTCTCTGACCAGTTTGCCCGCAAGAGCAAGATCAAGCCTGATGGCGGCGACTGGCAGTCGATCAGCAACAGTGACTACAACGCGGCCAACTTCAACATCGGCATGACCTTTGCGGCCAGTGACAACCTGACCATCGTCCCCAACCTTTCCATTGGCCTGACCGACGATGCCCCAGACTTCTCCTTCAGCCTCAAATTCCCTTACTACTTCTGACCTGTACCCACCAGCCGGGCCTGCGCAAGCGCGCCCGCTTTTGGTTACCAGCCTTGTAGTGGCCCGCCTTCCCTGGCCCAGCCTGTTATCATTCAGCACAGATGTATGACGATTTAATGGCTAAAGGGAAGTTTTCTGTGAAGAACCTGTTCGACCACCCACGCACCCGGCTCGTCGCTTTGGCGGGCCTGGTGCTGGTGATCCCACTGGGTACGCGCGCCATGCTGGGTTGGTCCAACCCGCTCGGCTATCTGTCCGACCTCGCCCTCGGCAGCCTGCTGGTCTTGCTGCTGCATCGCCGGCCGTGGTGGCTGGCCTTACCGGTGTTGCTGGCCTGGGCCGCACTCTGGGTGGCTTCGGCCGAGTTGGTGAGCGCGGTGGGCAGGTTGCCCACCAGCGCCGACCTCGGTTACCTCGCCGACCCACAATTCATGGAGAATTCCACCGGTGGCGGCCTCGCCCACGGCTGGTTGCCGGGGGTGCTGGCGGTCGGCCTGCTGGCCTGGCTGCTCAGTGTCTGGGGCAGCCGCAGCCAACCTGCCCCTGCCCTGCCGCGCAAGGCCTGGGCAGCCCCGCTGCTGCTGTTTGGTGCGCACTGGGGCAGCCAGCACCTGCTGCCCTCCGACGCCGACCAATGGCGGCAGTACAACCTCTCCCATCAGTTGCTGTCTGCTGGCGTCGGTAACCTGCAACGCCAGGTGCAGGGCTGGATGGGCCACGAACAGGTGATCACGCCGTTGGCCAGCAGCGGCCTGACCCAGTCCGACCTGCATGGCCAGAAGCTGCTCAAGGCGGCGGGCAGCGCCCGCAACCTGCTGGTGATCACCGTCGAAGGCATCCCCGGGGCCTACATTCGCCCCAACCGCCAGGCACTGCACAGCCGTTTCGACGAAGACCTGATGCCAAAGCTCAGCCGCTGGGCCGAGCGCGGCATGAACACCCCGGACTACGTGTTGCATACCCACCAGACCATCCGTGGCCTGTACGCGATGCTTTGTGGTGACTACGACAAACTGGCCAACGGCACCCCCAAGGGTGTCGAACTGCTGACCCAGAACGAACGCAACCAGGCCTGCCTGCCGGCGCAATTGCGCCAGGCCGGGTTCACCACCCACTACCTGCAAGGTGCCGGCCTGCGCTTCATGGCCAAGGACCGCATCATGCCGCACATCGGCTTTGACTCGGTGCATGGCCTGGAATGGTTCCGCAACAAGAACTATCTGGACTTCCCGTGGGGCAAGGACGACCGTGCCTTCTTCGAAGGCGCCCTGGACTACGTCGGCCAGCTTCGAAAACAGGACAAACCCTGGATGCTGACCTTGCTCACCGTCGGCACCCACCAGCCCTATTCGGCACCGGCCGACTACCTTGAGCGCTACGACACGCCCAAGCAGGCTGCGGTCGCCTACCTGGACGACGCGATCGGCGCGTTTCTCGACAACCTCGAACGCCAGGGTGTGCTCAAGGACACCTTGGTGGTGGTGACCTCCGACGAGTCCCACGGCATCGATGGTGTGCGCCTGGCGTCGTCCTGGGGCTTCAACCTCACCCTGGCACCGGAGCAAGCGCAACTGCCGCACATCAAGCGTGGCACCTATGGCCATATCGACCTGACCACCTCTCTGCTCGACTACTTCGCCTTGCCGATCCCGGTCGCGCTGGGCGGGCGCTCGCTGTACCGCGACTACGACACGGGCCGCGAAATGATCTCCTACACCAACGGCATGCTGCGCTACCACAACGGCCAGGGGGTGTTCACCGAGTGCGACTTCCAGCAGCGTTGCCGGCGCTATGCCAGTGAAGGCTTCATCGCCGACCAGGCGCGCTACCTCGGCCCTGGTGACAACATGCTCGGCCAGCAGATCGTCAGCCTGGCCGGGGTACTCGACCAGTCGCTGCTGCAAACGCCGCTCAACCTGCGCTACCAGTTCGGCGGCCCTTCGCCAATCCAGCTGCGCAAACGCATTCACGATGACTGGGCCGACAACCTGATCGGTGCCCAGTACCTGGAGATGCCCGAGGGCTCGCATACCCGTGTACGGGTCAAGGTGCGTTCACTGGACCCGCGACGTGTGGCTTACATCAAGCTCAAGGCCAAGCAACTGGAACAGGACGTGCCATTGGGGCTGCCCGAAGAGATTCGGGTGACGGCGGACCAGCCGCTGGAAATGGAGTTCGGCTTCGACAACCCGACCGAGCGCAAGGCGTTTTCCTTCCATTTGCTGGGCTATGGCGGCGGTGCGGTCGAGGTCAGTGACTTCAGCGTGATTACCGCATTGCCCGGGGAAGACAACGTGCAGGACGAACTGACCGAAGGGCATATCGCGCATTCGGGCTGACGGCAAGCCCACCATTCATCGCTCGGCCATCGCTGCCTGTCGATCCGGCCGAGCGCTGCTCGACTAGTGCTGAAACCCTTTCGCGGAGTCAGCGCCATGAGCACGCATGAAAACAGGCATGATGTGGTATCCCGCAGCCAGTGGCTGGCCGCACGGCGGCAACTGTGGCTGCACGAAAAAGCCTTCACCCATCAACGCGACGCGTTGGCCGCAGCCCGTCGCGCCCTGCCCTGGGTCAAGATCGAACAACCCTATCGCTTCCAAGGCCCCGCGGGCGAGCTGAGCCTGGCTCAGCTGTTCGCCGGCCGCAGCCAGTTGCTGCTCTATCACTTCATGTTTGTCGAGGGTTGGGATGAAGGCTGCCCAGGCTGCTCGTTCCTGGCCGACCATTTTGACGGCGCCAACCTGCACCTGGCGCACCACGACGTGTCACTGGTGGCCGTGTCGCGGGCGCCCTACGCTGAATTCCAGGCGTTTCGCCAACGCATGGGCTGGCAGTTTCCCTGGTACTCGTCGGCGGGCAGCGGCTTCAACGCAGACTTTGGGGTCAGCGTTGGCAGCGAAGGCCCTCGGCAGTACAACTATGAGCCCTACACCGGCAGTGAAAGCGAGCTGCCAGGGCTGAGCGCGTTTTATCGGGACGATGACGGCAGCGTTTACCACACCTACTCGACCTATGCCCGTGGGTTGGACATTCTGGTCAATACCTACAACTTTCTCGACATCGCGCCATTGGGGCGCAATGAAGCCGGGACCATGGACTGGGTGCGGCACCATGATCGCTATGAAGGGCAGCCTGGCACGGCGCATTGCTGTCACGATTGAATGTTGGGGCCGCAAAGCGGCCCCCTGTATTTTCAGCCCCGCACGCCAAGCATGCCGCGTTCGATGATGAAATCGATCACCGCCTGCAAGCCCTCACCCTTCTTGAGGTTACTGAAGGTCCAGGGCCGCTGCGGGCGCATGCGCTGGGTATCGCGCTCCATCACTTCCAGCGAAGCGCCGACATACGGCGCGAGGTCAGTCTTGTTGATCACCAGAAAGTCGGACTTGGTTATGCCAGGCCCGCCCTTGCGCGGAATCTTTTCACCCTCGGCAACATCGATCACGTAGATGGTCAGGTCAGCCAGCTCCGGGCTGAACGTGGCACTTAGGTTGTCGCCACCGCTCTCCACGAAGATCACTTCAAGGTTACCGAACTTGCGCGCCAGGGCTTCCACCGCCGCCAGGTTCATCGAGGCATCTTCGCGTATCGCCGTGTGCGGGCAACCGCCGGTTTCCACGCCAACAATGCGCTCGGGCTCAAGGGCGCCGGCTTCGGTGAGGATGCGCTGGTCTTCCTTGGTGTAGATATCGTTGGTCACTACGGCGATCTGGTAATGATCGCGCATGGCCTTGCACAGGGCTTCGAGCAGCGCGGTCTTGCCAGAGCCGACCGGGCCGCCGACACCGACGCGCAGGGGTTGTTGATAGCTTTGCATGAAGGCAGTCCTCAGGAGCGGAACAAACGGGTGTATTGAGTTTCATGACGCGATGAAGCGATTGCCAACAACGGCAGGCCGCCACCGAGCTGGTCATCGCTCAGGGCCAGGGCATGGTCGAGCACAGCAGGCAGCGCTTGGCCAAGGTCGCGGAGCAAGGTTTGCGCCGCCTGCTGGCCGAACGGCACCAGCTTGACCCCGGCCATGACCGCGCCCTCCAGCCAGGCAAAACCAAGGCCCAACGCCAACTGGCGCAGCGGGATCGACCAGTGCGCGCCAAGCCAGGCCATGCCGCCCAGTTGTGTGAGTTCAAGGCTGGCCCGCCAGGCCGGCGCCTGCCCCAGTTGCCAGCCATCGAGCAGGCGCGCCAGCGCCGAACCGCGTTGCTGTTCTTCCAGGCGCAGCTCGGCGGTTTCGCGGTTGGCCAGCAGAAAGCGGCTCCAGTGGCTGAATGCATCGGCATCTGCGCCCAGACAGGCCTGATACAGGCGCGCCAGCACGGGCCAGTCGATGCAGCCCAGGGTGTCGTGCTGTTGCTCGCGTTGCCAGGCGCTGAAGCTGCCGATATCTCGTACCCAGCCCGCTTCGACCGCCCACTCAAGGCCTTGCGAGTAGGTGAACCCACCCACCGGCAAACCTGGGCTGGCCAGTTGCAGCAGGCGCAGCAGCGCCAGGTCGCTGTCCATCAACCGGCCAGTACCAGTGCGGCGCCGGCCAGCAGGCCACCACCAAAGGCTTTTTGCAGGCCGCTGTGGCGGCGCAACAGGCAACCGACCGCGAACCCGACCGCCAGCAGCAGGCCACTGACCGCCACAAAGCCTGCACTGAACTGCCAGAACGCGCTGGGCGTGGCCTCTACACCATGCGCCCAACCGTGGAACAAGGCGAACACCGGCATGGCCAGCGCCAGCAACAGCTGGCGGCTGGGCAGCAACAGGGCGCCTGCAGCCACCAGCAACGACACGCTGATCATTGCCTCCATGCCCAGCACATCGCCAAACAGATGGCCGCACACCGCGCCCGCGAACATGGCGGCCAGGGTTGCCAAGGGCAACGCCAGGTTGCGTCGGGTCAGCGCGGCGAGCACGCCGGTGCCCAGCAGCATCAGCAGATGATCGAGGCCGGTCAGCGGGTGCAACAGGCCATCCTGCAAGGGGTTGTTGTCGTGGCCCGGGTGGGCGAAGGCCGGCAGGGCCAGCATCAGCAGAAACAGGGCGAAAGTCTTTTTCATCGGTTGCTCCAGGGCAGTTCAGGAATGGGCAGGCAGGCGCACGAACGGGTGGTCGTGGCCATGGCTGTGGCTATGCGGTGCGCTCTGGTAGGCGCCGGCCTCGGGTTCAAACGGTGCCTGCTCGGTGACCACCGTCAGGCCCAGGCCACGCAGCATGTCGTCGAGCACATAGTCGTGCTGGTAGCGCAACAGGCCGGGCTCGATCTGCAGGGGTACATGGCGATTGCCCAGGTGGTAGGCCGCGCGCGCAAGCAAGTGCGGGTCGGCGCAACGCACCGTCGAGACCGTCTCGGGCGCGGCCAGCACCCGGATGACCTGGCCGCCGTCGGCATCGGCCAACAGTTCACCGCCGCGCAGCAAGTGGCCGCGCGCGAGCATAAGCCCGGCGTCACGGCCATCGTCCAGGGTCACCCGCAAACGGCTCTTGATGCGGCTGTCCACATCCAGGGTGACGGTGCCGGTGACGGTTTCGGGAAGCGCGCCAAGCGCGGTAATCCGACGATTCAGGACTATCATCTGTGCTCCTTCAGAACAGAAAGTAACGCTGGGCCAGCGGCAGTTCGCGGGCCGGTTCGCAGACCAGCAGCTCGCCATCGGCACGCACCTGGTAGGTTTGCGCATCGACCTCGATGACCGGCTGCAAGGTGTTGTGGACCATGTCGGCCTTGCGCACGCGCCTGCAGCCATGGGCCACACCAATCAGGCTGCGCAGGTTCAGCTCCTCGGCCAGGCCGCGGTCCATGGCGCTCTGAGACAAAAACGTCATGCGCGTGGCATGGCGCGCCGCCCCCAGGGCGCCGAACATCGGCCGGTAATGCACCGGCTGCGGCGTAGGGATCGAGCCATTGATATCGCCCATGGGCGCGGTGACGATCATCCCGCCCTTGATCACCAACGCGGGCTTGACCGCGAAAAAGGCCGGCGCCCACAGCACCAGGTCGGCCAGCTTGCCCACCTCCACCGACCCCACCTCATGGGCAATGCCGTGAGTCAGCGCCGGGTTGAGGGTGTATTTGGCGATGTAGCGCTTGACCCGGAAGTTGTCGCTGTAGCTGCTGTCGGGGGCCAGTGGCCCACGGCGCAGTTTCATCTGGTGGGCTACCTGCCAGGTACGCAGCACCACCTCGCCGACCCGGCCCATGGCCTGCGAGTCGGACGAGGTCATGGCGAAGGCGCCCATGTCGTGGAGGATGTCTTCGGCAGCGATGGTTTCGCGGCGGATGCGCGACTCGGCAAACGCCACGTCCTCGGCGATGCTCGGGTCCAGGTGGTGGCAGACCATGAGCATGTCCAGGTGTTCGTCGACCGTGTTGATGGTGTACGGCAAGGTCGGGTTGGTCGAGGACGGCAGCACGTTGGCCTGCCCTGCAGCGCGGATGATGTCCGGCGCATGGCCGCCGCCAGCGCCCTCGGTGTGGAAGGTATGGATGGTGCGGTCACCGATGGCCGCCAGGGTGTCTTCGATGCAACCGGACTCGTTGAGGGTGTCGGTGTGGATCGCCACCTGGATGTCCATCTCCTCGGCCACGCCCAGGCAGCAGTCGATGGCCGCCGGGGTCGAGCCCCAGTCCTCGTGCAGCTTCAGGCCCACGGCACCGGCGGCGATCTGCTCGCGCAACGCCTCGGGGCGCGAAGCATTGCCTTTGCCCAACAAGCCGATGTTGATCGGCAGGCTGTCGGCCGCCTGGAGCATGCGCGCCAGGTACCACGGCCCGGGCGTGCAGGTGGTGGCATTGGTGCCGGTGGCCGGCCCCGTGCCGCCGCCAATGAAGGTGGTTACGCCGCTGGTGAGCGCCTCCTCCACCTGCTGCGGGCAGATGAAATGGATGTGCGAATCGATACCGCCGGCCGTGACGATCTTGCCTTCAGCAGCGATCACTTCGGTACCCGGGCCAACCGGCACGGTGACCCCCGGTTGCACATCGGGGTTGCCGGCCTTGCCAATCGCGGCAATGCGCCCGTGCTTGACGCCGATGTCGGCCTTGACGATCCCCCAGTGGTCGATGATCAACGCGTTGGTCAGCACCAGGTCCATGGCCTCGGCCGCCAGCATCTGGCCCTGCCCCATGCCGTCACGGATGACCTTGCCACCGCCAAACTTGACCTCTTCGCCATACACCGTGAAGTCCTTCTCGACCTCGACCCACAGCGCGGTATCGGCCAGGCGCACGCGGTCGCCGACGGTAGGGCCGAACATGTCGGCATAGGCGCGACGGGAAATACGGCTCATACCCTGCCCTCCAGTGCGCCCATCACCTTGCCCTGGAAGCCATACACCTCACGCTTGCCGGCATAGGCCACCAGTTGCACGGTGCGGGCCTGGCCCGGCTCGAAGCGCACGGCGGTGCCGGCCGGGATGTCCAGGCGAAAGCCCAGGGTGGGCGCACGTTCGAACACCAGTGCGTCGTTGACTTCGTAGAAGTGATAGTGCGAGCCGACCTGCACCGGTCGGTCGCCATGGTTGGCCACACGGACGCTCACCGTCGCACGGCCGCTGTTGAGTTCGATGTCGCCGGCGGCGACCTGGATTTCACCTGGGATCATGCGGGGCTCCTGGCCGGGTTCAGACGATGGGGTCATGCACGGTCACCAGCTTGGTGCCATCCGGGAAGGTCGCCTCGACCTGCACGTCGTGGATCATTTCGGCGATGCCTGGCATGACCTGCTCACGGTTCAGCACTTCGCGGCCCAGGCTCATCAGCTCGGCCACCGTGCGGCCATCACGGGCGCCTTCGAGCACGGCGGCACTGATCAGCGCCACCGCTTCCGGGTAGTTGAGTTTCAGGCCGCGGGCCAGGCGCCGCTCCGCCAACAGCGCGGCGGTGAACAGCAGCAGTTTGTCTTTCTCTCTCGGGGTCAGCTCCATGGCGCTTCTCTCAGGTAGCCCAGATACGCGGCGGGCAAGCAGGCAGGCCGATAACGGCCGGGCGCAGGACATGCCACAGGCGTTGCAAGGTGTGTTGCAGGTGTTGGTTGTCGTGGTCGAGCAGGCGGATCACCAGCAGCGACCCAAGCAAGGTCGCCCCAGCGGGATTGTCCAGTTCGTCGAGCAAGGCCCGGATGTGCTCCAGCAGTGCGGGGTCGGCCGGGCTCGCGCAGAAGGTGGCCAGCAGCGGGTGGCCGGCGAGCTTGTCCAGTTGCCCACCTTCGATGCGCAGCCGTTCGTACAGGCCGGGGTCGTCGGGCATTTCGATGTGCAAGCGGCTGTCGAGGGCGCCGTGATCGAAGCGTTCGTTCATGACCGGGCGGCCCAGGCACAAGGTTTCCCAGGCCAGCAACCGGGCGCCCGGCGCCAGGGTGAAACGGCTGTCGAGGCTGGCGCGGGCACCGGCGAAGAAGATGCTGTCCTGGGGCAACCATTCCAGGGTGCTGTCGGCGCCCAGGTGAAAGCGCTGGGCCAAGCGCGCGGTCGGGCCGATGCTGCGGTAGAACTTGCTGGCGCCAGGCATGGTCAGCAACGCATGGCTGCCAGGCTCAAGGTGGATATCCAGCTCCAGCCGGTCGCCGGCGACGATGCCACCAGGCGGGTGCAGCACATACACATGGCACGGCGCCCCCTCAGGATAGAAAGGCCGCTGCACCAAAAGAGGTCCGAAATGCCGCCGCGCACCAAGGCGGGTCACATCGTCGCGTCGGCTAAAACGCAACTGCAGGTAGGCGCTCCAGCCCGCATCGTCTTGCTGTTGTTCGATCTGCTCCGCGAGCGACATCCTGCGGCCCCTGAAATCCGTGACCTGACGGCCGTTTAGAGGGTCAGGCAGGCGGCACTGAAGCGCTGCCAGCCTGACCACTCGATCAAATTCTCAGGCTGGATATAGCAGGTTGCGGGCCAACTACGCAGGTGAACGAAGATGAAACCGTCAGCGCAGCCGCTCTGGCATCGGGCACACGGGGCTACGGCGCACAAAGCGGGGGCGCGCGCAGGCCCTGTTTCGGTGCCGGGCCAGCGGTTTCAGTAGTCGAAGCGGTCTACGGCCCGCCGGCGTTCGTTGTCATCGCGGCGGTCGTAACTGGCGGTGGTCTGGATATTGGCATGGTGCGCGAGCTTCTGGGCAATCGACAGGTCGTGCTCTTCGATCACCCGGGTGATGAACGCACGGCGAAAATCATGAGGCATGATCTTCACGCCAACCTGCGCACCCCGCTGGCGGGCAATGTAATAGATCGCATGCTTGGTGATGCGTGCGCGGGTAATGTGATTGCCGCGGCGAATGCGGTTGAACAGAAATGGGTCGTCGGATGCGCCCTCCGGCAAGTCATCGCGGCGCAGGTCCAGCCACGCCTGCAGCTTTTCGAACGCCCAAGGTGGCGCGTACTTGATCAGCTGCCGGTTGCCCTTGCCCAGCACCTGCAGGCTGCGGGCTTCGAAGTCTACCTGGCTCAGGTCGATGTCCACCGACTCCGACTTGCGCATACCGGTGCCATACAGCAAGGCGATGATCGCCGCGTCGCGCACGCCTTGCGGCCGGGGATCGGCGGCGCACACCTCCATCAACTCGCGGATCAAGCTGCGGCGCAGGTTGCGCCCCGGTGGCAGGCGGCTGCCGGTGGCGGGCTTGACCTCGCGAATCCTCAGCAACTGTTCGTGGTCGATCAGGCCCTGGCGCCACGCCTCGTTCATCACCCCGCGTATTGCATTCACATACAGCGACGAACTGTTGGGGGCATAGCCATCTTCACGCAACGCAGCCACCAGGGCGATCACGTGGCCAGGGTCGAGCCGGTGCCACGGCACATCGACGATATTGCAGTCGGCAAAGCCCAGCCGGTCAGCGGCGTCCTGAAGGATGTAGCGCATGGTTTGCTGGCTGGAGGGGGCCAGGCGGGCCATGTACTGCAGCAGGGGGTTTTTCGAGAAATCGGTCACAACGTGAATCCTGTAGCGACGCTTGGACCGGTACGGGGACAGGCACAGCGCTAAGCGAGTCGGTGCATGGCCATCACCTTGATATTCAAGGAGATGTGCGAAGGTTCGGGGCGTGATCTTACCCCAATTGACAGCAGCTGAATGAAAGAAGGACTGCCGGCTGGTGTGGTGTTTCAGAAGTACCAATGAAAATTACATGCCCAAGGCCCGTGCCCCACGGGCGATAGAGGCCAGGGTGTCCTCGGCTTTTTCAGGGGGGTTGTGAATGCCTGGAGCTTGTATTCGGGGCCACCACGTGCCTGGCTTGGCATTTTCGTCGCCTATCAGATCGAGCGCCGCGCGGGCGGCGCTCGATTTCCGCCCCACCTCCAAACCCAAGACAGGCACCTGGCCCCCATCACCCTATCTCCCGTCAAGCACATAGCAGCCCCACTCCCCAACATTCCGTGAAAATCCACAAAAAAGCCGAGCACACCCTGGCCTCCGTCGCCCGTGCGGCACGGGCCTTGGGCACGTAATATTCATTGGTACTTCTGAAATACCACACTAGTTCAGAAAACAACTAGCAACCACACATTCGCTTACATCAAAACACTCGACAGAAAAGCAACTATCAGCACATGGTTATTTGCCCTGCTCGCACAGACTAATACACACTTAGTTTACAGCTAAGTTAGAGCGTAGGGCATTTCCTACAAATATCCAGCTTTGATCGCACCACTCAGCAAGTTGCTCCATCAACAATGCAAGCACTAACGCCACGGTAGGCATTGGAATAATTATTGGGAAAAGGGATTTCACATGCCTCGCCAATCCGATCGGCATTACAGCTTTCAGCCACTCGTGGGCGATGTTCAATTCGAAGTCGTGTCGTTCACGCTCAACGAGGGCATCAGCCAGCCAGCTCTATCCGTACCGCTGCAGTGGGAGTATGCGTTCGGCGGAAGCAGCCTTATCTATACCAGCTTGCTTTGCAGTGCTCTGGGTGTTTCCCGCAGCGCATTTTATGACTGGGCGTATCGCCGCTCAAAACCTAATACCGAGCGTGATGCGCTCAGGGCAAAGGTTGTGCAGCTGCATGCTGAAAGCAGAGAAAGTGCCGGGGCGGCCCTTGGCAGGCACCCATTCTGACTTGAGCGTGCCGAAAAATCGCTCCATTGGTGCGTTGTCCCAGCATTGGCCTCTGCGGCTCATGCTTTGGGTTATGCCATGTCCAAGCAGCTCAGACTGGAAGCGTTGACTGGTGTATTGGCAGCCTTGATCCGAATGAAACATCAAACCCCGCAGGGGCGCCCCGAACTTCCACTGCCATTCTCAGAGCCTTGGTGACCAGGTTGGCATCATTGACCAGAGAAAATGCCCAGCCAACGACCCGACGGGCAAACAGGTCAATGACTACGGCCAAGTGATACCAACGCTTCCCGACCATCAGGCTGGTAACGTCGCCGCACCAAACCTGATTGATGGCCGTTGGCTCGAAGTTGCGTTCGAGCAGGTTCTTGGCCACAAATGCCTCGACGCCCCTAGAGCGATATTGGTGGCGGGGAAAAGCAATAAAGAGAAGCGCTAGTACGCTAACGACAGCGGAAAAATCAATACAGAGGGTACCCTCCCCTCCCGCTGCCAAGCCAAACGGCCCCTACCGAGACGGGGCGAAAATTAAAGGATCCGCCGACAACAAGCCTTCACCACCTGAACGTCCAAGCTGGCGTGATTCAGAAACCGATGTAGCCAAAAAACTTGAGGGAGACAACTATCGCACCCAAATTTCATTCAAAGATAGAATGGAAGTCCCTTACGGAACAAAGGGAAGTGTTCGACCAGAGCAATATAAACCCGGAAGTAGCATTGAAGTGAAGAATTACAATCTCGAAACCTCCGCAGGAAGTTTGTCGACCTGGGTGATATAGGCCACATTGGCCGCCGTGCCCACCACGCTGTGCACCAGACCCGACTCATCATCGACACCGATGTGCGCCTTCATGCCGAAGTAGTACTGGTTACCCTTCTTGGTCTGGTGCATTTCTGGGTCGCGATTGCCGTCCTTGTTCTTGGTCGAACTCGGCACATTGATCAGCGTGGCATCGACGATGGTACCTTGGCGCAACGACAGGCCTTGATCACCCACATAGCCATTGATCACGGCCAGGATGCCAGCAGCCAGTTCGTGTTTCTCGAGTATGCGACTCACAAGACCGACAAGATCAAAGCTTGGCTGGCAGCACACCCGCGCTACCAGGTCCATTTCACACCGACGTCGGCGTCTTGGTTGAATAGGGTTGAGCGCTTTTTCTCTACGTTGAGTGAGAAATGGATCAAGCGGATGGAAATTATGAGCGTTATTTCTGAAACACCACACTAGTTAATAGCCGTCTGCCACCATCCGGGAAACATCTGCTGCACCCGCGCCTCGGCGAAGCGTTCGTCGATCAGCACCAGCACGCCTTGGTCCTGATCCCCGCGTATGACCCTGCCCGCCGCCTGAATGACCTTGCGCACGCCTGGGTACAGATAGGCATAGTCAAAACCGGCGCCAAACTGGCGCCCCAGGCGCTGCTTGAACTGTTCGTTGACGGGGTTGACCTGAGGCAGGCCGAGCGTGGCGACAAACGCCCCGATCAACCGTGTGCCGGGTAAATCCACCCCTTCCCCAAACGCCCCGCCCAGCACCGCAAAGCCAACGCCGCAGCCGTCCAGTACAAAACGATCGAGAAATGACTGACGCGCCGCTTCATCCATGCCCGCCGCTTGGGCCCAGTGCGGAATGTGGCCGTAACGCTCAGCCAACAAAGCGGCCACTTGCTGCAAGTATTCGAAGCTGCTGAAAAACGCCAGGTAGTTGCCGGGCTTGCGCTGATACTGCTCGGCGATCAGTTCGACAATCGGTGCCAGCGAGGCGTGGCGCTCACGATAACGGGTCGACACCTGGCTGGCGATGCGCACTTCGAGCTGCTCGGCGCGGAACGGCGCCGCCACTTCCAGCCAGGCCGTGTCGGCCGGCATGCCGAGCAGGTCACTGTAGAAATGCCGTGGGCTCAGCGTGGCGGAAAACAGCGTTACGCTGCGCGCCGCCTGCATGCGAGGCGCCAACAGCCGCGCCGGGGTGATATTGCGCAGGCACAGGGTCGCCAGCCGCCGCTTGCGCAGGCTGTCGCGCACGGTAATGTCGAAGATGAAATGCTCGTCGAACAGTTCAGCGACCCGACTGAATTGCAACGCCTGGTAGAAAAACTGCAGCACCTGCGCATCCACCTCGGCAGGTGCCTGATTCAAGCGCTCCTGAATCAGCCCGATGCATTGCTGCAAGTCACGCAAGAAGGCATCCGGCAACTGCTCGCTGGCCTGATACGGCGCCCGCTGCTCTTTGTACAACGCGTTCCACTGCCGGTTGAGGCGGTCCAGCGCACTGCTCAACCCTTGTGGCTTGCTCTGGCGCAAGGCAAGCAACTGGCCTTGATCCAGGCTGGCGCTGTACATGCCTCGACCGCGCTCGACCAGGTTGTGCGCTTCGTCCACCAGCACCGCCACCCGCCATTGGTTGGCCTGGGCCAGGCTGAACAGCAAGGCATGGGCATCGAAGTAATAGTTGTAATCGGCCACCACCAGGTCCACCCAGCGGGCCATTTCCTGGCCTAAGTAGTACGGGCATACCTGATGCGCCAAGGCCACTTCGCGCAGCTGGGCACGGTCCAGCAAGGGCAACCCTGCCGCCGCCTCGCGGGCAGCGGGCAGGCGGTCGTAGAAACCCTGCGCCAAGGGGCAGGACTCGCCATGGCAGGCCTTGTCGGGGTGCTCGCAGGCCTTGTCACGGGCAATCAGCTCCAGGGTGCGCAAGGCCGGTTGCGGCGTGGCATCGGTAATCTGGCGCATGGCATCGAGGGCCAGCGCCCGGCCCGGTGTCTTGGCGGTGAGGAAGAACACTTTGTCGAGTTGCTGCGGCACCATCGCCTTGAGCAACGGGAACAAGGTACCCAGCGTCTTGCCGATGCCGGTACTGGCCTGCGCCATCAGGCATCGGCCTGTGCTCACCGCCTTGTACAGGGTCTCGGCCAACTGGCGCTGGCCCTGGCGGAACTGTGCATAGGGGAAGCCCAGGGCCTGCAGACCGCGGTCGCGCTCGGCCAGGCGCTGTTGCTGATGCTCGGCCCAGCGCAGAAAGCACCGGCACTGGGTCTCGAAGAAGGCTTGCAGCTCGGCAGCACCGTGGTGCTCGCTGATCAGCGTCTGGCCGTCACTGTCCACGTCCAGGTACACCAAAGCCACATCGATGGCCGGCAATTGCCGCGCCTGGCACATCAGCCAGGCATAGACCTTGGCCTGCGCCCAGTGCAGCTGACGATGGTTGGCCGGCTGGCGCGCGAGGTCGCCGCGGTAGGTCTTGATCTCTTCCAGGCGATTGCAGCTGGGGTCGTAACCGTCGGCGCGGCCTCGCACCCTGAGGCTTTCGAACTGGCCTTCGAGAGCAACTTCCGACTCATAATCGGCGGCGCGCCGCGCCACCACCCGCCGATGCCCTTCCATGCCCTCCTGGGCGGTGGGCGATGGGGTGAAGCGCAGGTCCAGGTCGCCGACCTTGGCACTGAACTCGCACAAGGCGCGCACGGCTACGCTGTAGCTCACGCCGCCTCGCTCCAGCGCACATGGCACACCGCAACGGGCAGGCCCTGCGCACGGCAGAACTCCAGCCAGCGCAACTGGTTGTCTTGCAGGCGGTCGCCCGGCCCCTTGACCTCGACCATGCGATAACCACCCTGGTCGGGCCAGAACTGGATCAGGTCGGGCATGCCGGCGCGGTTGTTGCGGATGTCCTGCAACAGCCGCAGGAAGCATTGCTTCAGATGGGCGGGCGGCAGGCAGGCCAGCGCCTGTTCAAGCAAGGTTTCGCTGAGCATGGGCCAGAACACGAACGGCGACTGCAGGCCTTGCTTGGCGGCATAGCAGTCGAGAATAGCCTGGCGATGGCTGCCATCGTCTAACCGCCCCAGGCAGCGCTCGAACTGGGCACTGCGCCGTTGCTGGAAGTCGCTGTCGTGCAAGTCCTGGGGGGCGGCCTGAAACGGGTTGAAGAACGCGCCCGGTACCGGCGCGAAAATCGCTTCCCAGCACAACAGGCCGAACAGGCTGTTGAACAACGTGTTTTCCACGTAATGAACCTGCCCTCCGGCCTCGGCCAAGTGTTGGCGCACGGCCTCCTCGACGCCCAGGGCGGCGTGCTCGCGGGGCAGCACCAGCTCTATCAGTTGCAGTTGCGCAGCGCGCTGGCGCCGTTGCGGCGGCCCGCCGAGCTTGCGCGCCAGGCGCGGCAGCATGCGTTCGAGCGCCTGCACCTCCAGCGCGTTGGCCGGGGCCGCAGCCAGTTGCAGGGCAAGCGCATGTGCCTGTGGCCACTGTTCGCTGCGCTCCAGCACGCGTACCTGGCGGATACGCGCCTGGGCATGCCTGCACTGGCCATACACGGCCATGGCCTGGTCCCAGTCACCCTGGCGTTCGCATTGCTGGCCCAGGGCGAACAGCAGGCGGGCATGGCGCCGGGCCAACCAGGGGTTGTCACTGTGCAGCCCTGCCATCGCGTTGAGGATCGACAGCGGCTCGTCACCTTGCTCCAGCCGCTCGGCGCACTGGTGCAAGGCCATGGCCAGGTCGACCTCGGCGCGATGGCGCAGGGCCCGCGAATCGCTGCTGAAAGGCACGCGCTCGTAGCGCAACAAGCCAAGGTCGGCGAGTACGAAGTCCGACCAGTCCTGGTACAGGTTGCCGAAGAACAACAGGCGCATGCGGTCACACAACGGTTGCAGGCACCACTGGAAGACGCGCACGTCGCTGCCGGCAAACCACTGTGACAACGGCCGGGGCGCGAGCCCCAGGGGTTGCAGCTGTGCGAGCAGGTCGTGCTTGGCGGCCCGTGGGCGGCTCAACTGCCCGGCGAAGCACTGCGCCAGCTCGTCCTTGCGCAGCATGGTGAACAGCTGTTCCAGCGCCAATTGTGCAGGCTCCCGCACCCACCCCAAGGCCTGCAGCGGCTGCAAGGCCTGCTCGGTATCGCCGACTTCGGCGTACACAAGCTTGTCACTGCGAAACAGCTCGCCCTTGCGCATGACCATACGCACCATCAGGGCCTGGGCGCAGCTGTCCAATTGGGCAAAGGCCTGGATGAACGCCAGCTCCTGCTCGTCGAGCAGGTCGTCATAGCGCTGTTCGACCCATGACAGCACCTGGCGGAAGTTGTGCAGGTAATAGAACGGGTCGTCGACGGAATGGGCAATCACGGGGCGAGGTCGGGCAGTGGAGAATGGATACTGGTTATACATACAGATAGCCGGACCTGGCAATAACCGTAGGTCCGTTCTGTTGTATGGGGGGGCGGACTTGCGTCGCGAAAGGCCGCCCCACAGGGATCTGCGCACGCCCGATCGATTACTCGGTCACACCCGCCAGCGTCCCCGACTCGACCTTGGCACTGCCGATCGGCGCCTTCAGCAGCAGGAAGTAGGCCACCGCCGAGCACAGCGCCACGATCGCGCTGATCATGAACGCCGTGTTGAACGAGCCCGAGTACTGAATGCTGAAGCCGGTGACGATCGGTGCCACGGAGCCTGCAATGTAGCCGCCGAAGTTCTGGATCGAGCCGAATGACGCCACCCGTGGGCTGTCGACGATGGTGTTGACGATCATCCAGGCGGTGGCACTGGCCATGTTGATGCTGAACAGCGCCAGGCACAGCAGGATCACGCAGCCGGTCAGGCCGCTGACGTAGGACAACGGCAGGGTGAACAGCGCGGCCAGCACCAGACCGGTGATGACGCTGAACTTGCGGCTGCCAAGGATGCTCATGCCCCGCTTGACCAGCAGGTCGCAGAAGCGCCCGGCTACGATCGTGCCCGCCGCGCCGAAGCCATAGGCCAGCGACACCACCCAGGCAGTCTTGTACAGGTCCAGCCCGTGCTCACGTTCGAAGTAACCGGGCAACCAGGTCAGGTGCAACCAGAGCATGTAGATCACGCCCATGAAGCCCAGTACCGCACCCCAGGTGCTGCGGTGCTTGAACAGGTCGAGCCAGCCCGCGAAGTACGAAGGCTTCGCCGCCTGCGGGATGGCCGTGGCTGGCGACTGCTTGTGCGCGTTCGGCAGCGGTTTGCCTTCGGCGGCGAGTTCAGCCAGGTACTGCGCCTTGCTCTTGTAGAAGGTCAGCCAGCACAGCGCCAGCACCACGCCGATCAGGCCGGTAATGATGAACATGCCACGCCAGCCGAAATTGACCATGAACAGGGTCAGCAAGGGCGGCGCCAGGCATGGGCCCAGGCAGGTCGAGGACCAGACGATACCAGTCGGGGTACCGCGTTCATTGGCATCGAACCATTCGGACAAGGCCTTGGCCGCCGACGGGAACATCGGCGCCTCGCCAATCCCCAGCAACACACGCAGGCCCATGAAGCCGGCAAAGCTGTTGACCATGCCGAAAGTGGCCTGGGCCACCGACCAGGCCAGCAACGAGGCGCCCAGGGCGATCTTGCTGCCCAGGCGGTCGATGATCATGCCCATCGGCAACTGGGCAAAGGCGTAGGCGATGGAAAACGCCGACAACAGAATGCCCATCTGCGAGGGGCTGATCATCATGTCTTTCTGGATCGAGGTGTTGGCGATCGACAGCGCGCTGCGGTCCAGGTAGTTGACGATGCCGATCAACAGCAGGAACACAACGGTGAGGCGCTGATACTTCTTCATAGGGTTCATTGGGTGGCCTTTATTATTATTGTTGCAGCGCGTTCAGCGCCTTGGCGGTCCGTCTATCCTGTTGCGTTCATCCCTGGGGCACGGCAGCCGTCAAGGCTGGCGTGCCGTCACCGCTGCTTCGAGCAGGCCGCGCCGGCTCAGGCTGTCGATCAGCGCGCGCAGGCCAAAGCCCCATTGCGGCGCCTGGTCGCTGGTGGTCACACGGTTGCACAAGGTACCCAGTTGCGCGTTGCTGATGGCGACCAGGTCGCCTGGCTTGTGGGTGAAGCCGTTGCCGGGCTGGTCGCGGTCCTGCTTGGGGGCGAACAGAGTACCGAGAAACAGCACCAGCCCGTCGGGATACTGGTGGTTTTCGTTGAGGGTCTGCTGCACCAGGTCTTGCGGGTCACGGCTGATCTGGCGCATGGAGCTGCGGCCAGAAAGGATGAAGCCGTCCTGGCCTTCGACACGCAAGTCCACTTCGGCGTTACGCACATCGTCCAGGCCAAAGCTTTCATCAAACAGGCGCAGCAATGGCCCCAGCGCGGTGGAGGCGTTGTTGTCCTTGGCCTTGGACAGCAGCAAGGCACTGCGCCCCTCGAAGTCGCGCAGGTTGACATCGTTACCCAGCATGGCGCCCTTGATGCTGCCGTCGCTCGATACCGCCAGCACCACTTCCGGCTCCGGGTTGTTCCAGCTGGACTTGGGGTGGATGCCGATGTCGGCGCCATGCCCGACCGCCGACAGCGGCTGCGCCTTGGTGAACACTTCGGCGTCCGGGCCAATGCCCACTTCCAGGTATTGCGACCACAGGCCCTGCTCCACCAGCACCTTGCGCAGCGCTTCGGCCTGGGCAGAACCCGGTATGATCTGCGAGAGGTCCGCACCGATGCGGCTGGCCAGGGTGTCGCGGATGGCATCGGCCTTGGCCGGGTCGCCCTTGGCCTGCTCTTCCACCACCCGCTCCAGCAGGCTGGCGGCAAAGGTCACACCGGCGGCCTTGACCGCTTGCAGGTCGATCGGCGCCAGCAGCCAGGGCAAACGTGCGTCACGCTGGTTGGGGTCGCTGTTGCGCAGCAACGCCGGCAGAGCGATCAACGCCTCGGGCAACGGCAGCGCGCGCAGATAAGCTACCGGTTCGGCCACTTCGAGCAAGGCCGAAACGGTCGCTACATGGGCGCTGATATCGTGCACGGCGCCCGCCTTGACCAGCACCACGGCGGGGCCCTGATCGGGCAGCCAGACCCGGCCGACCCAGGTGCCGCTGTCGAACACGGCGATGTCGTGGCTTAGTTGCAGCGGTGGCGTTGCATTCGATTGGTCGGTCATGTGGGTACCCTTGTTGTCATTGTCATTCATTGAGCCAGCGCCTGCGAAAGTGGCGCCAGTTGCAACTGCCCAGCCAACTGGTCGAGGTCATCGAGCACGTGCGCCGACAGGCTCACCCCCTCCTCCAGCGCGTGTCGGCGCAAGGCCAGGCCGGCCTGCCCTGGCAGGCGTACCGGGCGTTCGGGGTCTACCGGGCGGCTGGCGAGGACCAATTGGCCGAGGAAGCTGGTTTCGTCGGTGAATGCTTGCAGGCCGCCGAAAAAGCGCGGGTCGATGACCACGGCGGTGGCCGACGCGCCCCACTGGTCCGGGGCGTCCTTGCGGCCATGGCCGGCCAGCCCCGAGGTCAGCGCCTCGACCAGGATCGCCAAGGCAAAGCCCTTGTGACCAAAGGCCTGGCCGCCCAGCGGCAGGATGCTGCCTTGCGGCTGGCTGAAGAAGTCGCGCGGGTCATCGCTCAGTTGGCCGTCGTTACTCATCAGCACCGGGTGCGGCAGCTTGCTGCCGGCATCACGGCACTGGCCGACCAGGCCCAGGGTCACGGTGGACATGCTCACATCCAGCAGGATCGGCTCGCCCTGGGTCGGTATGCCGGCGGCAATCGGGTTGGGCGTGAACACCGGGTCGACCCCGCCATGGGCACAGACCAGCCCCACCGACGGGTCCGACGAATACACCAGGGCCACCAGGCCACGGTCGGTGTAGGGTTTCAGGTACGCTGCCAGGCAGCCGATGTGCGCGGCCCGGCGCACCACAGCAATGCCGATGCCCTGTGCACTGGCCCCTGTGGCCGCGCAGTCGAGGGCGCGGCTGACGCAGTACGGGCCGAGCAGGTAATGGCCGTCGAACAGGCTGGAGACCCCGCTGTCCGACACCTGCTCCAGCGCCTGGGCTTGCGCCTTGACCTGCCCGCTGAGCATGCCGCCGACATAGCGGCTGACCAGGTTCAGGCCATGGGTGCGATGGCCCAGCAATTCGCCTTCGAGCAGCACCTGGGTCACCACCTGGGCGACCTCGGCATCGGCACCTGCTTTTTCGAACAGTTGCTCGACGAATGCAGTGATTGCCTGCACGTCGTAGCGTCTGGTTTGAGTCATGCCTGGCACTCCACGATCAGTTCAGGGCCGCGCGGCTTGGCTTGCCATCGACCAGGCGCTGGATGCCCAGCGGGTTGGCGTTCTGCAAGGCGACGGGCAGCAAGGCATCCGGCACGTTCTGGTAGCACACCGGGCGCAGGAAGCGGTCGATGGCCAGGGTGCCGACCGAGGTACCACGGGCGTCCGAAGTGGCCGGATACGGGCCACCGTGCACCATCGCATCGCTCACCTCGACCCCGGTGGGGTAGCCGTTGAGCAGAACGCGACCGACTTTCTCTTCCAACGCACCGAGCAGATGGCCGTAGCCCGCGAGGTCCGCATCGTCCGCCAGCAGCGTGGCGGTCAATTGCCCGCGCAAGGCCGCGACCGCACGCAGCAGCTCGGCGTCGTCGGCTACCTGAACCACTACCGTGCAAGGGCCGAACACTTCTTCCTGAAGCAGCTCGTCCTGCTCCAGTAGCAGGCTGACAGCGGCCTCGAACAGGTGCGGCTGGGCCTGGTTACCCTGTTGCGCCAGGCCACTCAACCGCTTCACCCCCGGGTGGGCAGCCAAGGCCTGCAGGCCTTTGCCGTAGCTGTTCAAGGTGCCGGCGTTGAGCATGGTCTGTGGCGCTTGGTCAGCCATGTGCCCGGCCAACTGCTCGATGAAAGCATTGAACGCCGGTGAGCGAATGCCCAGGACCAGGCCCGGGTTGGTGCAGAACTGGCCACAGCCCTGCACCACCGAAGCGGTGAGTTCCTTGGCCAGTTGCGCGCCACGTTTGGCCAAGGCCTGAGGCAGTACCAGCACCGGGTTGATACTCGACATTTCGGCGAACACCGGGATCGGCTGGGGCCTTGCCGCCGCCATGTCGCACAGCGCACGCCCGCCCTTGAGCGAACCGGTGAAACCCACTGCCTGGATGCCAGGGTGCTTGACCAGTGCCTCGCCAACGCCGCCACCGAAGATCATGTTGAACACACCGGCCGGCATGCCGGTGCGTTCAGCGGCCCGGGTCACGGCCTCGGCGACCCGCTCGGCGGTGGCCATATGGCCGCTGTGGGCCTTGAAAACGACCGGGCAACCGGCCGCCAGGGCCGCTGCGGTGTCCCCCCCCGCCGTGGAGAACGCCAGGGGGAAGTTGCTGGCCCCAAATACCGCCACCGGGCCTACGCCAATGCGGTACTGGCGCAAGTCAGGGCGTGGCAGAGGCGTACGGGCAGGCAGTGCCTGGTCGATGCGGGCGCCATAGAAGTCACCCCGGCGCAGCACCTGGGCGAACAGGCGCATCTGCCCGCTGGTACGGCCGCGCTCGCCGAGGATACGGGCCGTTGGCAGGGCCGTTTCCTGGCAGGTCAAGGCGATGAAGTCTTCGCCGAGGGCGTCGAGCTCGTCGGCAATGGCCTCCAGGAACTCGGCGCGGCGCACGGATGCCAGGTTGCGAAACAGCGGGAAGGCCGCAGTGGCAGCATTCACGGCGTTATCGACTTCGGCCAGGGTAGCCTGGTGGAAAGCGACCGGCAGGCGTTCACCGGTGTGGGCATCGACGCTGTAGACCAGGGTCTGGCCCTGAGCGCTGCGCTGGCCGGCAATGAAGTTGTATCCGCTAACGTGCATAGGGGTTGCCTCAAAAATCAGGATTGGGCTGTCGATCAGGTCACGGCGCCGATCTGCCAGGGCACGAACTCGTTCTGCCCGTAGCCGTGCTGTTCGCTTTTGCTGCGCGCGCCGGACGCGATGCGCAGCATCTGTTCGAAGATGTACGCGCCGCGTTCTTCGATGCTGGTGGAGCCATCGGCGATGCCACCGCAGTTGACGTCCATGTCTTCTTCCTGGTGCTCGAACACCCGGTTGTTGGTCGCCAGCTTGATGGACGGTGCCGGCGCGCAGCCGTAGGCCGAGCCGCGGCCGGTGGTGAAGGCGATCAGGTTGGCGCCGCCAGCGACTTGGCCAGTGGCCGAGACCGGGTCGTAGCCTGGCGTGTCCATGAACACCAGGCCCTGGGCCCGCACCGCTTCTGCGTACTGGTAGACATCGACCAGGTTGCTGGAACCGGCCTTGGCCACCGCGCCCAGCGACTTCTCGAGGATGGTGGTGAGGCCACCGGCCTTGTTGCCGGCCGAAGGGTTGTTGTTCAGTTCGGCATTCATGCGCTGGCAGTAGTCTTCCCACCAGTGGATGCGGGCGACCAGCTTCTCGCCCACCTCACGGCTGACCGCGCGACGGGTCAACAGGTGCTCCGCGCCATAGATTTCAGGTGTTTCGGAAAGGATCGCCGTACCACCGGCGGCCACCAAGCGGTCGACGGCATTGCCCAACGCCGGGTTGGCGGTGATCCCCGAGTAGCCATCGGACCCACCACATTGCAGGCCGACGATCAGGTGGCGCGCACTGACCGGTTCGCGCTGCACCTGGTTGGCCTCGGCCAGCAGCCCCTTGACCTGCTCGATACCGGCGGCGATGGTCTTCGAGGTGCCACCGATGCCTTGGATGGTAAAGGCGCGCAGCTGGGTGCTGGTAGTCAGCCCCTGGGTTTCGAGCAGGCTTTCGATCTGGTTGGTTTCACAGCCAAGGCCGATGATCAGCACGGCAGCGAAATTGGCGTGTACGGCGTAACCCGCCAGGGTGCGACGCAACAAGCCCAGCGCCTCGCCAGAGGGGTCGACCGCGCAGCCGGCGCCGTGGGTCAATGCCACCACGCCATCAATATTGGGGTAGTCGGCCAGGGCTTCGGGGTGAATGTCACGGCGAAAGTGGTCGGCCACGGCCCGTGCCACGGTCGCCGAGCAGTTCACCGAGGTGAGAATGCCGATGTAGTTGCGGGTGGCCACCCGCCCGTCGGCACGCACGATGCCCTCGAACACCGCCTCACGGCTCGGCGTGCTGCGGGCATCGACGCCAAAGGCATAGTCACGGGCGAAATCGCCCATCTGCACGTTGTGGACGTGTACATGGTCGCCAGCGTCGATGGGCTGGGACGCAAAACCGATGATCTGGCCATAGCGGCGCAGGGGCTGGCCCTGTTCCACACGCTGCGTGGCCACTTTGTGCCCCGAGGGGATCGCCTGGCGCACGGTGATCGCCTCGGCGTCCAGGTGCAGGCCTTCAGGCAAGGCCTGGCGGGCGATAAGGACGTTGTCCAGCGGGTTGAGGCGGATGACGGCAAGGTCACCGGATCGGGCAATCAGTTGCATGGGACCTCTCAGGGCGGTGCGGCTGACTTCTTGTTATGGCGACGCCCGTTCGATGCCGGGCGAATCTGCGACCACTGTAAGAAGCCTTGCGCAACATTCCCAATGAGATGATCCGATCAAGCGATAACCCTGGGTTATCGATAACGCCTATCAGCGGTCATTTATCAATCGCTTGGCGCACCTGGCGCGTCACGCCGTTGCTGCGCGAAGTCGAGCAGAATGTCGACGAACTCCCGGGCCGACGGGGTCAGCGGCTCGTCCTTGCGGGTGACGATGCCGTATTCCAGTGCCGGCAAGTGCAAGGGGCTTTGCAACTCCTTGAACTGGCCGCTGTTCAGTTGCGCGGTGACCATCGACCTGGGCAGCATGGCGATCATCGGGCCGGACTGCAGCAACTGCAGGAACATCGGCATCGAAATGGTCTCGACGCTGTCCGCCGGCGTGGCAATGCCGGCAACCCTGAACGCCTGCTCCAAGCGGTTGCGGATCGGCGTACCCACGGGGTACAGCACCCATGGCCAGTCACCCAGGGCCTCCAACGGGGTGCTGGCAAGGGCATTGAGCGGGTGGCGGCTGTTGACCACCAGGCTGAAGGGCTCGGGCTCCAGGGGCTGATAATCGAACAACTGGCTGAAGCGCTCTTCGGTGAAGCGGCCAATCATGATGTCGAGCTTGTTCTGCTCCAGCATGGCCAGCAGATGGTCACTGGAGTGCTCCACCACCTCGATCGACAGCAACGGGCTGCGCGCCTTGATGGCGGCAATCGCCTGGGGCAGCACCACGGGGGTAGCCGCGAAGATACCGCCAACCCGGATAAACCCATGCCCGCCTTTGCGCAGCCGGTTGACCTGGTCGACGAACTGCTGCGAGTCGGCCAGCACCCCCTGGGCGTAGCGCACCACGTACTCGCCAAGCTCGGTAGGCGGCATGCTGCGTGGCAGGCGCTCGAACAAAGCGAAGCCGAACTGCTCTTCCAGGTCCCGCAGCATCTTGCTCAGGGCCGGTTGGCTGAGGTTCATGCGGGTGGCGGTGGCGTGCATGTTGCGGGTGCGTGCCAGGGTGTCGATCAGCACCAGGTGCTTGAAGCGGACCCAGTTGCAGAAGCTGGAATGGGTAATGTCCGACGGCATCAGAGGGCAACCTCGAAAAGGTGTGAAGGCATGGCTATTGCGCCCGCAGGTACTGCAGCAAGCGGTTCAGGGCCACGGAATTGGGCCGCGAGCGCAGGGTTAGCAAGCCCAGGTTGGCCATGCTGATCGGCAGCTCCACCGGCAGGATGGCGACCATGCCGTAGCGCGCATAGTGCTGGGCCACATCATTGGGCACCACGGCAATCATTTCGGAGGCTTCGAGCATGGCGGTGGTGGCCAGGATCGAGGCGGTTTCGACGATGTCCAGCGATTGCACCATGCCGCCCGCCTGCAAGGCGCTCTCGACCCGCCGGCGCATGGGGCTGCCGATGGGGTGCAGGATCCAGGTCAAGGCCACCAGGTCTGCCAGCTGCAATGCCTTGGCATTGGCCAACGGGTGCCCGGCGCGAGCGATCACGCGCATCTGCTCACCGCCTTCGAACAGTTCGATGTTCAGGTCCTGGCTGTCGCTCTGGTCTGGCAGGCGCCCGACCACCATGTCGAAATCACCGCGTAACAGCGCCGGCAGCAAGGTGTCGCTGGTCCCGACTTCAAGGGAGATCCGCACCTTGGGGTGGTCGCGCTTGTAGGCCAGCACCGCCTTGGTCAGCAGGCCGGGCACCGGCCCCATGACACTGCCCACCCGGACCAGGCCCGAGGCACCGCGGGCCAGCTCGGCGATCTGGGCCTGGGCATGCTCGAACTCGTGCAGCGCGTTCTGCGCATAGCGAATCATCACCTCGCCATACAGCGTCGGCTGCATGCCGCGCGGCAGGCGCTCGAACAGGCGCACGCCCAGGCGTTCTTCCAGTTGCTGCAACAGAAGGCTGGCCGCCGGTTGCGTGGTGTGCATGGCCGCAGCGGCGCGGCGCAGGTTGCCAAATTCGCCCAGTGCGTTGAGCAAGGTGATCTGGCGGCTGGAAATCTTCAATGTGCCGAGAGATTGCGTCAGCGGCGGCGTGTTCGGGGGCATCTGAGACATATCAATTTCGATATCCCTACTTAGGAATTGGCGATTATGCCTGTATCGCTCGACAACCTACAGTCAGGTCTCCCACTGCCCGACCAGAACAAGAGTCCGCCATGAGCATACGCATTACCCACCTGAGCGTTCGTGACATCCGCTTCCCGACTTCGCTGTCGCTGGACGGCTCCGACGCCATGAACAGCGCCCCTGACTACTCGGCCGCCTACGTCGTGCTGCACACCGACGCCGCTGCCCTGGAAGGCCACGGCCTGACCTTCACCATCGGCCGCGGCAACGAGATCTGCGCGGCGGCGGTGCAGTCGCTGGCACCTATGATCGTTGGCCAGACCCTGGAAGACATCACCGCCGACATGGGCGCGTTCTGGCACCGCTTCACCGTCGGCGACAGCCAGCTGCGCTGGCTGGGCCCGGAAAAAGGCGTGATCCACCTGGCCACGGCGGCCATCATCAACGCCATTTGGGACCTGTGGGCCAAGCACGAAGGCAAACCGGTGTGGAAACTGCTGGCCGACATGACCCCTGAGCAACTGGTACGTTGCCTGGACTTCAGCTACGTGACCGACGTGCTGACCCCCGAAGAGGCCATCGCCCTGCTCCGCCGCCAGGCGCCAGGCAAGGCCCAGCGCGAAGCGCAAATGCTGCGCGAAGGCTACCCCGGCTACACCACCGCACCCGGCTGGCTCGGCTACAGCGAAGAGAAGATGCGCCAACTGGCACGTGAGGCGGTGGCGGACGGCTGGACCCACATCAAGCAGAAGATCGGCGCTGACCTTGAAGAAGACATCCGCCGCGCCAGCATCCTGCGCGACGAAATTGGCTGGGAACGCACCCTGATGATGGACGCCAACCAGGTCTGGAGCGTCGATGAGTCGGTGGCCAACATGCGCCGCCTGGCGGCGTTCGAGCCACTGTGGATCGAAGAACCCACCAGCCCGGACGACATCCTCGGCCACGCCGCCATCCGCCAGCGCATCGCACCCATTGGCGTGGCTACCGGTGAGCACTGCCACAACCGGGTGATGTTCAAGCAGATGTTCCAGGCCGGCGCACTGGACTTCTGCCAGCTGGACGCAGCCCGCCTGGGTGGCCTCAACGAGGTGCTGATCGTGCTGCTGATGGCGGCCAAGTACGATGTGCCGGTCTGCCCGCATGGCGGCGGGGTCGGGCTGTGCGAATATGTGCAGAACATTGCCTTGTTCGACTACATCGCCGTGTCGGCCTCGCTGCACAACCGGGTGCTGGAATACGTCGATCACCTGCACGAACACTTCCTCGACCCGGTGGTGATCCGTCGCGGTCGCTACATGCCACCGCAGCGCCCGGGCTACAGCATCGAAATGCACGCTGAGACCCTGGAGCGCTACCAGTACCCCAATGGCGCGGTGTGGCTCGACATCCACCGTTCCTGACCTACCCACCTTGGTGTGCCGCCATTGTCGCGGCACACCACCAGCACTTTTCACGGGGAAAAAACAATGACAATCCTCACTGGCACGACAGCGGCCGCCGCGCCTGCCGTCGCTACCGAACAGCGCCTTAACGGCCTGTTGCTGCGCAAACTGATGCCGCTGCTTATCGTCGTCTACGTGATGAGCTTTCTCGACCGCACCAACATCGCCCTGGCCAAGGCCAGCATGGGCATCGACCTGGGCCTGTCGGCGGCGGCCTACGGGCTGGGCGCGGGCTTGTTCTTCCTGACCTATGCCTTGGCCGAAGTGCCGAGCAACCTGATCATGCACCGGGTCGGCGCGCGCTTCTGGATCACCCGCATCATGATCACCTGGGGCCTGCTCTCGGCGGGCATGGCGTTCGTCCAGGGCGAAACCTCGTTCTACATCATGCGCCTGCTGCTGGGGGTGGCCGAAGCCGGCCTGTTCCCTGGTGTCATGCTGTACCTGACGTACTGGTTCGACCGCGAACAGCGTGCCCGTGCCACCGGCTACTTCCTGCTGGGGGTATGCGTGGCCAACATCCTCAGCGGGCCGCTGGGCGGCGCCCTGCTGGAAATGGACGGCGTGCTGGGCTGGCACGGCTGGCAATGGCTGTTCGTGCTCGAAGGCCTGCCTGCGGTGGCCCTGGCCTACGTGGTGTGGAAAAAACTGCCCGATGGCCCGGCATCGGCGCCCTGGCTGTCAGCCGCCGATGCCCAGGACATCGAGCGCCGCCTGAACGCCGAACGGGCTGCGGCGCCGCAGCAAAGCAAGCTGGGGCAGATGTTTCGCGACAAGCAGATCTGGTTGGCGATCGCGGTGTACTTCGTGCACCAGATCACCATCTACACGGTGATCTTCTTCTTGCCTGGCATCATCGGCACCTATGCCGCGCTGTCGCCCTTCCAGGTCGGGTTACTGACCTCGGTGCCGTGGATTGCCGCCGCCATTGGCGCTGCGACATTCCCCCGCCTGGCGACCTCGCCCAGCCGTTGCCGCACCCTGCTGTTCTTCGGGTTGCTGACCATGTCGGCCGGGCTGCTGCTCGCCTCGCTGTCCAGTTCGTTCATCGGCCTGATCGGGTTTTCGCTGACCGCGCTGATGCTGTTCGTGGTGCAGTCGATCATCTTCGTCTTCCCCTCCAGCCGCTTGAGCGGCAACGCGCTGGCGGCGGGCCTGGCCTTCGTCACCACGTGCGGCCTGTTTGGCGGCTTCGTCGGGCCGTCGGTGATGGGCCTGATCGAGCAGGCAACCGGCAGCACCCGCAACGGCTTGTGGATCATCGCCTCGATGCTGGTACTGGCGGCATTGATCAGCACCCGCTTGCGCCAGGGGCAGGAACAGTAGGCAGACGGGCACCCGCAACAGGGGCCGCAAAGTGGCCCCTGTTACCATTCACCCTCGACTGCTATCCCACTGGCCGGCCGCAACGCAGCTCCAGCGCCTGCGCCAGCTTCTCCAGAGCCTGTTGCAGCGCATCGAGCCCTTCCCCCACCCACCGCAGCGCCAGGTATTGCTGATGACGCACCTGCAGGCTGTGCTGCCCGCCCGGGACCACACGCAAGGCGGTGCCTGACAGCGCCGCCACGATGCCATCCAACGGCACTGGCCGGCGTAACCGCAGCCACAGGGTCCAACCACCCTCGGGCATCTGGAAGGAGACCTGCTCACCCAGTTGCAACCTGAGTTGTTGGCCTAGGCACTCCATGCGCCATTGCAGTTCTGCGCGCAGCTTTTCTGACTGGCGTTCGATTTCGCCTTTGCCGAGCATCAGCGCCAGCGCCTGCAACCGCAAGGGCGCAAGCTGAAAGGCACGCTGGGCGAAGGCCTCGGTCAGCGTTGCATGCCGCCCCAGCACATAGGCGTAGGGCGCTTCGCCGCCCACCGCAGCCTCGAACGAGCCCATCATCAACAGCCAGCGCGGGTCGACCCAATCGCGCAAGCGCGCAGCCGGCGGCCCACTGAAGCACAACTCGCTGTCCAGGTCGTTCTCCAGCAACCACACCGGGTAGTCGCCCAGCAGTTGGCCTATCTGCTGCTGGTCGTGCTGCGACATCAGCCGGCCCTGGGGCATGCTCAGGCAGGACGGCATGATCAGCATGCCCACCGGCTCCGCGCTGAGCAAACGCGCCAGCGCCTGCAGGTCTGCAGCGCCGCACGCGTTCAGTGGCACCTCAAGCACGCGCATGCCGCAACGCTGCAACGCGCGCAGCACTTGCCAGCAGCACGGCGAGTACACCAGCACGGTGCCCCCGCGCAGGGCCAGCGCCGCCAGCACAACCTCAAGCAACGCCTGTACATCGGGGGCAAGATGCACCTCTTCGGCACGCCAGTAATGGCTGGATGAGCGGGTATAGCGTTCGGCCAGCGCGTTACGCAGCCGCGCGCTGCCGACCTCCTCCAGCGGGGCAGCCGCCCAAGCCCGCTGGCGTGCCAGGCGCCGCTCGTGGGTAAACAATGAACGTTCCAGCATGGGCTGCGTCGGTACGTTGCTTAGCCCGCTCGGTGGTGGCAACGGCGGGCCACCCGCCTGCACATCCACGCGCACGAAGTAGCCCGACCTCGGCACGCAATGCACCCGGCCCTCCTCTTCAAGCAAGCTGTAGGCGCTCTGCACAGTGGCCAGCGATACGCGCAAGCGCCGGGACAGCGTGCGCAACGAGGGCAGGCGCCAGGGCTCAAGCCCCTGGGCCTCGTCGATCAGCGATTCGAGGTAGTGATACACCTTGCGATAGGCGTAGTCGCCCGGCAGCGATCGCCCCATCAGGGCAAGCCCTCTAGGCCAGGTCGTCCCGCTACGAACGGCGCCGGCAACAATTTCAGGTGCACATCACGCCGGGCCAGGTTCGCCATCAAGCGCCTGGACGCAGGTTGCAGACGCCCCTCATAAATCGCGCGCAGTTGCACAAGTGCCAAGCCACTGGTATTCACCAGCCAGTCCTTCACCGCATCGGGGCACGGTTTACCTTGCAAGGCCCGATGCAGGTAGGGCAACGCCACCTGCATGTCGGGATGACGGCATTGCAGAAAACGTTCAAGGCCCTTGCCCTGCCTGGCAAAGGGGCTGAACAACAGGCATACCAGCTGGGTCTGGCTGATGCCGTAGGCTTTGCCCGGATGCCCCGAAGCTGGCTCGCGCTGCCCATCGAAAGCGCAAGGGCCGGCCAGCCGCAACGCCTGTCGATGGCCCATTGGCTCGCTGCAACGGGCGCGCAGTTCGTGCAGCTGTGCCAGGGCCCTAGGGTCGATGAATGCCGCCAGCGGCCAGGCGTCCTGGTCAGGGTCAAGGCGGCAGCCGAGCATGAGGTCGAGCTGCTCTTGCTCAAGCAGATGCGGCAGCAAGTCATCGATAGCGATGACCCGCAACGTGGCATCCTCCGCGACCACGCGGCTGGGGTCGCCCACAGGCTCCAGGGGTGACCCGGCAACCCCCTGCAACCTGCCCAGCCCGCTGGCCAATGTCGCCAGGCACTGATGCAGCAGATGGGGCCCGCGCTCCCCTGCCTGGCACAGGCTACGCCGGGCCCAGGCCAGGTAACGGCGTCGCTGCCGGGCAGGTACGGCGGTAATCAGCACATCCGCACGCGACTGCGCCTGCAGCGCAACACCCACGGCACCCGCCAGTTCCAGATGCAGCCGGCTGCCCAGCAGGGCTTCGGGCCGGGCATCGACCCCGTGCCCGAACATCAGCATGGCATTGCGTGCCAGGGCCCAGCGCTCGGTGGACGCCGAGGGCCGACGATTGAACGGCACCACCTCGCAGCCTTCGGTCATCTGCAGTTGTACCCGCGGGTCATCCTGCATGAACAAGGCGTTGAAGCTGCGCTCATGGTTGTCCAGCGCGGCATTGCCGGCAGTCGGCAGGTTGACCACCAGTACCCGCAACTGGAAGGTCACCGGGGCGCGCAAGGCGATACTCAACTGGGCGGCGCGCAGAATGGCCAACAGGTGGGCACTTCGGCGGTCATTGCCCTGCAGTACCAGCAAACGGAATGTGCCGATGTATTCGGGGCCACCGGCAGCCACCAGCAGCCGCTGTATCAGCAACTGCACGGACGCGCGC
This sequence comes from Pseudomonas sp. NFX1, assembly GCF_051123555.1. NCBI lineage: Bacteria > Pseudomonadati > Pseudomonadota > Gammaproteobacteria > Pseudomonadales > Pseudomonadaceae > Pseudomonas > Pseudomonas sp. NFX1. The sequence continues at coordinate 1,906,058 of NZ_CP169366.1, forward strand.
TGCGCCTGGGACATATGGCTCAACAAGCGTTCCAGCACTTGCTGGTAGATATAGTGCATAGCCTGTTCGTGAATAGCGCTCACGTAATCACCTCATCAACTTCATGCATCCATTACACGGCAAACTGCACACCGTGTAGTGCATCGATCCTGAAGAATTTTCCTACAAGTCTTGGGAAGTAACGATGTGACATGCTCTGTCGCCAAGCCATCGAAAAAAATGCCCCGCACTGATGACCGGCTGCCGCCATACACTGCCCTGGCTCGGGCATAGCCATGCTCATTCCACGCTCCTTGCGCAAACTATCACTAGGCCATTATCGAGAGTTGCACATCGAATAGAAGATACAGATAAGGGTAAAAAAACCATTCAGCCAGTGCGTCAATACACAATGAAGGGAATACTGCAAGCGCTCAACTTCAAATCTCTTCCAGGATATTACCGCAATAATCGGCAACCCTTTTACGTATGTAGTCCACGTACTATTAATTTGTAGGATGCATCTGATTATCTACAAGTATCACGCTGAAAATTTGCAGCCGCAAAACACAAAAACCCGGGACTGTGCCCGGGTTCCTGTTGTCATCAATGTCAGATCACGCAGGCTGCGCCATATCCAGCACCACCCGCCCCCCGCAAGGGCATTCATCCATATACCGATGCGCCTCGACCACCTGATCGAACGGATACACCTTGATGATCTGCGGCGTCAGCAGCTGGTCGGCGGTGAACTGGTTGATATCGCGCAAGGCACGCTGCAGCGCGACCTGGTCCTGGCTGATGCCCAGTTCCGGTTTGCCGGTAAAGTTACCGATGCAGTGCACATAGAACTGGATGTTCTTCTGGAACGCCGCACAAGCCGGGAATGGCGTCTGGTTGCCACCTTGCAGGCCATACAGCACCAGGCTGCCTCGGGGCGCCAGAACATCGCCGAGCAGCGACATCTGCGGCCCACCCATGCCATCGAGGACCATGTCCACGCCGCGACCGTCGGTGTACTTGCCGATCTGCAGCAGCAGGTCCTGCTCCTCGGTGACGATCACTTTGTCCGCCCCCAGCCCCAGCAAGTACTCGCGTTGCTCGGGCGCCTTGGTGGCGGCAAACACTTTCAGTCCCAGGGCCTTGCCCAGTTGCACGAACGCAGGCCCTGCGCAGTGGCTGGCATCGGTGACCAGCGCCGTCTGCCCGGCCTTGGCGCGGGCCAGGTCGACATAGGCGAAATAGGCGATCAGCAGCGGCGTGTAGTGCACGCTGGCTTCGATCGGCGTGAGGATATCCGGATACCGGGTGATTGCCGTGCGTGGCAGCACGATCACGTCGCCGTATACCGGGTGATCATTGGCGCTGGTGGCCGGGAAGCTGGCGACCCGGTCGCCCACCGCAATGTCCTCGACCGCTTCGCCGACAGCCGTCACCACCCCGGCCATTTCATGACCGATCCCCGCCGGCAGGCGGGCCTGGGAGGGAGCCAGGTTCTGACGCCAGAGCACGTCATACCAGCTGACGCCGATTGCCTCGACGCGGATCTGCACCTCGTCGGCGGCGGGCGACGGTTCGGCCTGCTCCTCGCAACGGAGCACATCGGCAGCGCCGAACTTGTGGAATCGGATCATGCGGGACATCGCATACCTCGCCTTGTGAACCTCTAATACCACGGACTTTATCCGGGCTTTGGCCGTTAGACCATCAGTGGTCATTAATAGTCGACATGCTTGTCATCGATTGGGCACCTGACATTCCTATGAATTGGCACCCGGAAATCGGTGCAGGGTAACAGCCTTTGGCCTTAAGATTCACCCCTGCCCCACTTTAGACGAAGCGCACCGATGAATCGAAACGACTTGCGTCGTGTAGACCTCAACCTGCTGATCGTGTTCGAAACGCTGATGCATGAGCGCAGCGTGACGCGTGCCGCCGAAAAACTGTTTCTTGGCCAGCCGGCCATCAGCGCGGCCCTGTCGCGCCTGCGCAACCTGTTCGACGACCCGTTGTTCGTGCGCACCGGCCGCAGCATGGAGCCTTCGGCGCGAGCGCATGAGATCTTCGCCCTGCTCTCTCCGGCGCTGGACTCTATCTCCACTGCCGTCAGCCGCGCCGCCGAGTTCAACCCGGCCACCAGCAATGCGGTGTTCCGCATCGGCCTGTCGGACGACGCCGAATTCGCCCTGCTGCCGCAACTGCTCAAGCGTATCCGCGCCGAAGCGCCGGGTATCGTGTTGGTGGTGCGCCGGGTCAATTACCTGCTGATGCCTACCTTGCTGGCCTCGGGCGAAATCTCGGTGGGGGTCAGCTACACCAGCGAGCTGCCCGCCAACGCCAAGCGCAAGGTGCTGCGCCGCAGCAAGCCGAAACTGCTGCGTGCCGACAGCGTGCCTGGCAGCATCACCCTGGATGACTTCTGCGCCCGGCCGCATGCGTTGGTGTCGTTCGCCGGCGACCTGTCCGGGTTCATCGATGAAGCGCTCGAAGAAATTGACCGCAAGCGCCACGTGGTGCTTGCGGTGCCGCAGTTCAACGGGCTGGGGAGTTTGCTGGCGGGGACCGATATCGTTGCCACGGTACCGGACTACACGGCGGATGCACTGACGGCTGCGGGGGGCTTGCGGGCGGAAGATCTGCCGATTGAAGTGCGCAGTTTCGAGCTGCACATGGCTTGGCGAGGGGCGCAGGATAACGACCCGGCGGAGCGGTGGTTGCGGTCGCGGATACAGATGTTTTTTGGCGACCCTGACAGTCTTTAGGGGCTTCGTCCTCGACCGACTGAAGTCGGCCGATTGCTGCCTTTGGCCATCGGCAGAAATCGGCCAAATGCAGGCGTTTGAGAACGCCCGAGGCGATTCTAAATCCTCGGTCAGTGAGTGCTTGCTCGCCGTTTCAGCTCTTCCAACCTCCCCGACAACGCGTTCCTATACTTCCCGGCCTAGCACGACTCAAGCGCTGCCTCCGTTTGCGCGATCGCAGCGTCTGTCGCACCCAACGCTTCGTGACATTTACTGAGCAACTCATAATAACTAGCGATGCGCTCAAGCCCTTTCTTATCATCTTTAGCAAGCGCAAGAGCACGTTCAGCGGTGCTCAGTCCATCCTCCAGCTTATGAACTCCCAATTCTGCTTCAGCCTTGCGGTATAGGAGCCAATGGTCCCTGTTGAGGGCTTCACTCGGAATCTTCATGATTACATCCAGCGCCTCCGCCGGCATCCTTGCGAAAAGGAGCATTTTGGCTACTGCGCGTGCGTCAAAGCTCCTGATTCCAGGCTTGCTCCCCAGAGCCGTGGCAAATGCAACGCCCGCCGCCGTGATTCGGTCGCGCAAATCAGTCTTGCCTGCACTGCCGGCAGCTGCTGCAGTATTACCAAGCGACTCGCACGCGCTACTCCATTGGCCCTTATCAACCAACTCAGGGGGTGTCGCGAGAATCTCCGGTAATCCCTCAGCCAGCGCCACGCAAATCTCCGGGTGCTGATATGCAAAAATCGAGGTGAAGGACAGGTAGGCTTCATAAAATTGGTCTAGTCCCTCTAGAGCCGACAGAGCAATCACGTCTGCGAGAGCCCGAACCTGCTCGGTATTGCTCACCGTCTCGTTGGCGACTTTCCTGTAAGACCGGAGTCGCGCGACGGACGCCAACGAGACCCGCAATGGCAAATCCCACGGAGCTTCGATAACTCGGTCGACGAGGGTTTGCATCGCATGTGCTCCCGCCATTTTGATTGGGTCATCGGCTTCCTTTTGTGTTCCCATATGCGCAATCTGCAGACAAGTCGCATGCCATTCGGGCCGAATCTCCAGAAGCTTTTGAAAGCAGGTCAGAGCCTCATGCAATCTGCCGCAACGGCGCAATGCCTTGCCCTGGTGGTGCAAAAGCTCAAGGTTTACTTCCCACAAACACGAAACCGCAGAATCCTCATGCGGTTGCTGCGCACGATCAATGATCCCGCCCTGATTAAGGGTAGGTACCAGCTGAGCAGCGGTGCGCGCATGCGAGGACTAGTCGAAGGACGACCGATAGCAGCACTCTGCCAGCACTGCCGCAAATTAGCCTGAATAATGGGGAGCGGTAAACAAGATTGAGGACAATTTTGGTGCAAATCGTCTGAGATTGCGAAAGGACTGGATATATAACCAACCATTTGTGGATCAATCCGCGTCAGACTCAAAACTCGCGGCGCCGTAAAAGCTCCTATCGTGTCCTAAGGGATGGTGTAACTCATGCTGCGGTGCTTCCGAGCTTTCATCCTGCTTATGCTTAATCAGCAGAAAACCAAGATTGACCAAGTAAGGATTATTCCTTACGATTCAATCAATACATCCGGGAGAACGCCCATGCCTGCCATCCACGAAATCGCAACGCTAACCTCGAAAGGACAGGTCACACTGCCCAAATCCGTTCGCCAGCTTTTGGGCATAGACACTGGTGGCAAGATCGCATTCGACGTACGCGGTGGTGAAATCGTGGTCAGCCGCGTAGAAACCACCCACGAAGACCCTGCCATCGGTGCATTCCTGGGTTTGCTGGAGGCTGATATCCGAAGCGGCCGCAACCTCACCACCCTACCGGAAGACTTGGCGCAAACCATGCTCGCCAACGCAAACCACTCCGTGAACCTGGACGAAGATATCGATGGTGAGGTCGCGATCTGATGCTGCGACATGGCTGGACACTGTTGTTCCATGAAGGTGTGACATTACAGCTACGTAAATTGCAAGAAGCCGCCGCCCGAGCCGAGCAGAACGATCCGCAAGGTTTTGAGAGCAATGCCAACGTCAAACTGTTTCGGGTATTGAGCCATCTGATCATGGAGGCTGTGCCTGCCGACCCAGGTCGTGATGAGTTCCGCCAAGGCAACACGCTGGGCACCGCTTACAGACATTGGCGCCGTGCAAAAATCGGCAGGCGCTTTCGGCTGTTCTTTCGCTACGACTCGAGGTCCAAGGTCATCGTCTATGCATGGGTCAACGACGAAAATACCCTACGGTCCGCAGGCAGCAAATCCGATCCCTACGCCGTATTCGAGAAGATGCTGGGCCGCGGTAACCCTCCTGATGACTGGGATGCGCTGACTGCTGCGACGCGTAGCGACTGGGACGAGCCCAAAGCATAAGTTGCGCGACTGGGTGAGGGATTGCACATTTGACACCGGCCCTCCCCTCGGTGCGTCCACTGTAATCCACTCGTAGCTGCTGCAAAAAAGGGTACATCTGGGGGTACAAAACCAATTCTCTATTCATAACCTTTTGATTTATATGGATGTCCAAATGTTCTTTGGCGACCCTGAGAGTCTCTAGGCGTCGTCGAGCGGGCTGTTTAGCTGATCTCGAAAAATCCCACGCTGCTGCTCCCAAACCGCCGTTGTGAATCACCCGCTCCTCCCGTTCTTTAACGGCGACCGCTGCCCGCGTGACCGTGGTGTAACCGAGCGACGTTCTGATCGATGCGGTCTTGGATCGTGCGCAAGGTGTCTTGAGTAATAACCTGTGGGTATAGGTTCTCGGCGATGGTTGCAAACCGGCTCGCTACATCACAAATGCCGTCAATCACTCTTCCTGCAGCGTCCGGGGGCACCTCGGCTTCCTCGGCAAGCCGAAGCATTTGCGTGCGGGAAATCGACAGGGCTTCCCCCATCACATCCATCTGGTGATACCCACTTGGCCCCTCGCAGAAGGTCACATCGTAAGCCGGCGACAGTCTCCACTGACCGTCTTGCGACATGATGTAGGCAAAGTTCTTTGGATGATCGTCTCTGTTGTTAAACGCAACATTGAAGACGGCACGCTCGAAGGCCACCGCCATCCCTCGCACGTCGTTGGTACACATCTGTGTTGCCCGCAAGAAGTTGACGTAGTCCAACACCCCCGGAGACCGGTAATTTGCCCCCGTAAAGGCCGCGAGGCTTTGCATGGGTACGTGCAGACCATCCCGGCGGTCAAATCGCTTACTGGCAAACGCTGCCGACCCATTAGGCAGACTGAAGTACTGCGTGTCAGGGGTCTCGATACCGCACCTACGCAGGCACTCGGCGTAGACCATTTCGATAGCGCACACCTCGGCATGTTCTTCTTTGGCCGGGAACTTGATCAACCATGCTTCAAAGCCCGGCGTGACTGCAGTTGTAAACCCGCCAGTTTCAGGGTCGCGATAGACCAGGGCCTTAGGCCTCGCACCTTGAGGCGAGCCGCCCACCAGCAGCAACGTCTGCAGGAACTCGCCACCGTCTCCATGGAGCACTGCCTGCACTTGGGCGGCAAGCTGCTCCAGCGGGATGTGGACTTCAGATTCCTGCCCTTCGGGTGCCACGGGCTCAAACGTCATGGCACCCATCGCATTGCTACCGATGTAGGCCAGCCGTTCCAGTGAGCCGATGCGCGCCGTGATGAGCCCGCGGCGTCTGAACATACGGTCCATCAACAACTCTTGTCTCCACGTGGCATGGCCGTCACTCCTGAAAAGCTCTCGGTGAACGGTTGAACGCCTGCCCTTCGGCGGAGTGCCGACTAATGGACGAATGGAATATCGTTCGCTGACCTCTGCCCGCCACTGGCATCGCACATGCTGTGGCCGGTCGCATCGTCAATGCTCTCTGTGTTCATGAAAACCGCCCCACGCTGTGTCTCAGTGGGGCGGTCTGGGTCACTTCCTGAGTGCCTGGAAAGAACTCACCATGTCCTTGGCCCAACCATCGAGCACTGCTTTCGCGTCCTTGGCCTGCATGACCTGAGACGAGTTATCCAGTTCCGTCCCCGCCCCCTTGCGCACGACCTCAGCGACCACTTGGTTGGTATCGCCATCCAGGAACGCGGCTTCAGTAGCAATGCTGGTGTCCTGGTCACGGATGCCGGTGGCGGTGCTGATACCGGCGGCTACCAGGGCAATCGGGATGACCTCATAAGGCCGCAGGCTCTTGGTCTTTGCACTGACAGCGGTGATCGCCGGGCGAACCACCAGCACCCCTGGGCCTGGACTTGTCGCCAACGGCAAAACCTGGGAGAAGTGGTTTTTCAGCGTCTGGTCATAATACTGGGTGATGCCCTGCAGCGTGGATTGTGGGATCTTTTCAGTCGGTTGCGGCTTGGGATAGAGCTGGCTGGGTTCCAGGTACACGCTGGTATACCGCTTTGCATCGGTGCCCGGCTTTATCCAGCGCATCACCGGAGCCCCTGATGGGGATTTGTCTTCCTTCAAGACACTGTAATCCTTGAGAAAGCCCGAGTACTGATCGGACTCCACATACTTGCTCGCACAGCCCTGCAACAGCAATGTGCTGAGGCACACCGTTGCAGCCAACGTCTTGATCTTCATGCAGGCTCTCCTTCCATACGATTATGATGTTGCCGCTAGCATTGCCCTCAGCCAGCCAAACAGACTCGCCCACGTTGCTGCTTGGCGTGGTACATCGCCTGGTCTGCCGCCTTGACCAGCATGTCCGCACAGGTGGCATGCGCAGGCGCGAACGCAAGGCCGATGCTCGGTGTGACGAAATCGATCAACACGTCGCCGATACTCACCGGTGCACTCAACACCGCCAATAGCCGCTCGGCCAGTGCTCTGGCCGCCGCCTCGTCGATGCCAGGCAGGATCGCCGTGAACTCATCGCCACCCAATCGATAGACCGAGTCCTGCTCGCGCATGGCATTGCGCAGGCGTTCGGCCATGCAGGACAGCAAGGCGTCGCCGACATCGTGGCCAAAGCGATCGTTGACTTGCTTGAAACGGTCCAGGTCGAGAAAAACCAATGCCAACGGCCAGCGCTGCGTATCGAGTTGCCGCTCCAACTGCTGGTGAAAAGCCTTGCGATTGCCCAAGCCGGTCAGTGCGTCATGGTAGGCCATGTCCAGCAGCGCCTGCTGGTACTGAACATGCTCGCTCACGTCATGCAGGATGCCGCGGTAGCCGATCACGCTGCCAGTTGGGCCATTGATCCTGGTAAATCGCGTTTGGTAATGGCCCACGCTTCCATCCGCACGCTGCAGCCGGGCCGACAGCGGCGCACCTGCTTCGGTGTCGAACACCACAGCTGGGGTGGTCGAGTTGGCCTGCGTACTGCCTTGCAGTGAAGCGAACCTGTGGCCGATGACATCCGCCGCAGCGTAGCCAAGTATTTTGCAGAATGCAGGGTTTACCGACTGGATCCTGCCCTGTTGGTCGAGTTCGAAGTAGCCATCCTCCATGCCGTCCAGGATCACCCGCCCGCGGCTCTCACTCTGCTCCAGACGGTCCAGGGTCCGGTTGGCTTCCTGCGCCAGCAGGCCCAACTCGTCATGCCCTGCATCCGACAAACGCCCGCCCGTTGAATCCGCGCCTATGGCATGAAACTCTCGATGCAGGGTAGAAATCCGCCTGAGCACTGTGAAGTCCAAGGCCAAATAGATCAGCGCCCAGGCCAGGCAGATGATCGCGGCCATAGCCCCCAGCAACAGCTTCAGTTGTTCGCTGCCCTCGATATACAGGTGCCGCTCACGCTGCAACTGCAACTTCACCTGCGGCTCGCCCAGGCTGTCATGGAAGATCAGCTCGATGCTGTGCTGGCGCGCGTCGCTGATCTGGCGATTGCCGATACTGATGAACTCGCCATCCGCTCGCGAGGCATTGCGTTCAGCGCCGGCAGCATTCCACTGCAGCACTGCGCCCAGTTGCCGTTGCAGGGCGGCGATCCGCGCGGCATCGAGAAACGTGCCTGCAAACAAGACGTCTCCTGCGCCTGCCGGGCCGCCATCGACAGCCACAAGAATGAACGGCTGGCCGTGCACCAGCATCAGCTGAGGCGCTGGCGCTGAAGCCATGGCCCTGGTCAAGCGCTCAAGCTGCGTCGACACTTCGCGCTGCAGTGCTGCCAATGACAAAGGCGTACTGTTGCCTGTGGCCCTGAACGTCTCAGGGTCCAGGGGTTTCCAGGCCGCTCGTTGCCCTGTATCCGTGACCAGTACGAAAAAGTCGAAACCGGTCCGGCTGAATATTTGCGCGGGCAAAGGGAACGCCGGGCCGATGGGGCGAGGCAGTGACTCGGCCAACTGCTGCAACCGATCGGCATCGCGTTCGAAGATGCTGCCCAACAGCGCGCGCATGCGGCCTGCCTCGATGACCAGGAGTCGCTCGTCTTGCTTGTCCAGCCGTTCGAGCAGCAAGGCATGAGCGGCAACGTAGCTGAGGAGCAGCACCAGCAACAGTGGCGGCGCGAACAGCCAGAGCAGTTTAGTGCGTAACGACATACCTACTCCCATGGGGCGCCATCCAAACCCTGAACCTCACCTGAGCAGTGCACCCTCAGGTAGCGGTCAACGCAATGATCACAGGCCCACAGACCGCCAGCAGAACATTGGAGATGGCATAGCACACGGTAAAGCCGATGACCGGCGTATTGCTGCCGGACTGCTCGAGGATCTTGTTCATCGACGCCGCTTCGGTTTGCGCTCCGGCCAGGGCACCGAACAGGATCATCGGGTGCAGGCGCAACACATAGTAGCCAAAGTACAAGGTCACCACGGGAGGGATCAGCGTGACTGCGGCCCCGGAGATCAACAACGCCAGGCCTTGCGTCTCGATCGCGGCCAGCGCGGCAGGGCCTGCGAGCAGCCCGACGACTGCACCGAACGCGGTGAGGCCGAACTCTGAAAATGCCCATTGAGCGGCCGGCGGCAGCGCGCCGAAATCAGGATGACGCGAGTTGTACCAGCCAATCAGCAGGCCCACCAGCAGCACCCCGCCACCCACACCCAACTCGACCGGAATGATGCCGATGTGGGTAGACAACATGCCGAGCAACGACCCGAGCACCAACCCCAACGCATGGATCGCGATATCGCTCTTGTGATGATCCTCGCGCACCCGCCCCAACTGCTCGGCCAGCGCTTCGACGCTGCTGGTGCGACCGGTCAGGGTAATCACATCGCCACGGCGCAATACCGTGTCGGGCAGCAGCGGTAAATCCAGCCCCTGGCGCGTAATGCCGACGATGTAACAGCCCATGCGCATGGCGCCGACCAGTTCATGCTTGATCTGCTTCAGGGTTTTGCCTGCCAGCTTGCGCGAGGTGAGCACGATGTGCGCCGTGCGGGTGGCAAACGACATCGAGAGCGGGTCATCCACCTCGGGGCCGATCCACGGGTTGAGCTGGGCAACGGCTTCGCGTAATGCATAAACGCCTAGCACATCGCCACGCTGCAGGCGCAATTGCGCGTCGCGCTCAAGCACCCGGCCGTCACGCACAACCCGCTCGACACTGAGGTTGCGGTGCACTGCCTCGATATCGGCAATGCGCATGCCCTCGGCCGCCGATGCAGTCAATTGATGGGCACGCACCACGATACGCGTATAGGGAATGCTCAACGCAGCGTCCTCCTGCTCGATCCCCAGCGAACGCTCCAATTCCCGCGCAGAACTGGCCAGGTCCACGCGCAGCAGCCGCGGTGCGATGCTGCCAACGAAGACCACCAGGCCGATGGTACCGAACACGTAGGTGATGGCGTAGGCCACTGCCATATGGCTGTTGAGTTGCGCCTTGGTCGCCTCGTCGATAGACAGCTGGGCGATGGCACTGCTGGCCGTGCCCATGATGGCCGTGTCAGTCAAAGCCCCGGCACCGAGCCCGGCCGTGAAACCCGCATCGAAACCGTACACGCTGTACATCGCCAGTATCGTGGCCAGCGCAGTACCGCACAGGACCACCGAGAGCAGCACCAGTTTCAAGGTGCCTCGATTGAGGCTACCGAAGAACTCCGGCCCACTCTTGAAGCCGACGGCGTAGATGAACAAGGCGAAAAATACCGACTTCAGTTCATGTGGCACTTCGAGCCCGATCTGGCCTATGACCAAGCCCATCAGCAGCGCCCCGGCAACCGAGCCGAGGTGAAAGCTGCCCACGCGTATCCGGCCGATCAGAACGCCTGATGCGATGGCCAGGAACACTGCAATTTCTGGGTTTGCACGCAAGGCATGGAGCACAAACTCGATCATTGCCGTTCATCCCTGGGCGCGTCCACGCAACGCTGTGCGCTGGAGGATAGCTGTCGCCTGAACGGCTCGCCAGCAGCCCTGATCAGCCAAGCTGCAGCTTCGCCGAGTGCGCCACCCCTTCAGCGCTCGCCACCCGTGAACCAGCGCATGTACGGATTCTGTGCGCTGATCGGCGCCAAGGCCCGCGCCTCGCGCATCCAGCCCTGGCGATCGCCGTTGTAAGCCAGTAGCGACAAGCCATAGAAACGTCGCAACAGTTGCCACTCATCGTTCACCGCCGCCCGCACTGAAGGGCTGGCGTTTTCCAACGGCGGCGCTACCCGCAATGCCAGCAGCGCTGGCAGTACGCGGGTGATTTCACGCGGCCGGACCCACGGGGCGTATTCGATGCGTGGTCGATCATCGGTAACCGGCTGAGCATCGCCGGCATAGCGCTCCAGGCCCTGCCTATCGGTGACCCAAGTGGCCAGCAAGGCGCCGAGCGAACTCACACCGACCTGTGACAGCGCAGCTGACACCTCAGGCTGCTCGAAGCGTTGGCGGATACGCGGCACATCCAGCACCATGGGCGTGGCCGAGCCGATCAGCAGCATTTCGTGAAACTCGGTGGTCCACAACGTGGCATGCGGAAACACGTCAAGGAAGCTGCGCACCAACGAGCGGCTGTCTTCGTCGTTCTGGGTTGGTAGCGGCAGCCATTGGGCGACCAGCCCATGTTCTTGCAGACGCGACGCCGCCAACTGGTAGAAGTCGCGCGAGTACAGGTTGACCACCCCTGCCGCAGACGGCGGCGGTGGTTCCAGGGTGATCACGTCGTAGCGTTGCTCACTGCGCAGAAGCTCACGGCGCCCATCACGCAGGCGGATGTCCAGGCGTGGGTCGTTCACAGCGTCGTAGTTACCGGAAAACAGCGGCGCCGCTGCCAGTACTTGCGGCAGCAGTTCGGCGACCACCGGGTGATCCAGGCCTGGGTAGCGCAGCATCGCGCCGGCGGTGATGCCGGTGCCGAAGCCGATCACCAGCGCTGAGCGCGGCTCACCGCGATGGATCAGCAACGGCAGCAACGCCTGCAGGCGCATATAGCGCAGTGACGGCATGGCATCGCCGGTGTTGGACACCCCTTGAATGTACAGGCGGTTGAACGCTTGGCCCTGACGCTGCTGGTTGACCACCGCCACCGTGCCGCCGCGGCCCTCCTGGTAGAACACCAGCTCGCCGCTGCGCGCCCCGGGCAACAATTGCGCCAGGCGCTGTGGCGGAGTCAGCGCGCCGCTGACCAGGGTGGCGACGGCAACCAGCAGGATCGCTGCGCGCCTCCCCTTGTGCACGGCGTGGCCACGCCACGCCGCCACTGCGCCGATGGCTGCCGCCCCACAGGCGAGCACGACCAAGGTGCGTACCAGCCCGACCTCTGGCACCAGAACAAACCCGGTCAGCATGACACCGACAATCCCGCCCAGGGTGTTTAGCGCCACCACCACGCCCACGTCCCGTCCCACCTGGCCACTGTCCACGGCCAGGCGCAACGCCAGCGGGAATGCCGCACCCAGCAACGTGGTGGGCACGAATACCACGCACAAAGCGGCAGCGGCGAAGCGCGCGCACATACCTGCCAGCTGACTACCGGTCAGTTGCAATACATGGCTTTCCAACGTGGTCTGCAGGATCACCAGCCAACGCCCGAGCCCGGCGATCTGCAGCAAGGCCAGTAGCCCAGCAGCCGCGATCAGCAGGCCGAACAACCCCCACGGGTCGCGGATGCGGTCGGCGCGCCGGGCGTACACGGCACTGCCCAGTACCAACCCGGTCAGATAGGTGGCCAGCACCACGGAGAAAGCAAAGGCGCGGGTGCTCATGAACTGCACGATCGATTGCGTCCACACCACCTCGTAACCAAGCGCCACGCCCCCCGCCAGGCAATACAAGGTGAGGGCCAAGCGCGCCTGCGGGGAACGTGTTGGCGCAGTATCCGTAGCAGTGGGCAGTGCCCGCTCATCCTTGGCGCGCCCAACCCATGCACCCAGCGCGGCCAGCAGATTCAACAAGGCGGCCACACCGGCGGCCCCGGTTACGCCGAGCTGGGGCAACAGGACGAACGCCGCCAACAAGGTGCCGAGGATTGCCCCGGCGGTATTGGCGGCGTACAGCCGACCACCCGCCTCGCCCATCTGCCCTTCGCTTGGGGTCAGCGCCCGAACCAGCACCGGCAAGGTGCCGCCCATCAGGAACGCCGGCAGCCCGACCAGGCTGAATGGCAGCAGCCAAGCCAACAGGCCGACGCTCGCCTCCAGGCGGGCAAACAGCGCCGCACTCTGCGCCAGGGCCGAGGTCGCCGCCACCGCCACGATTGCCACCGCCAGCTCTAGGCCGGCATAGAGCTTGACCGGACGCCGCAAGCGGTCGGCCCAGCGGCCGAACACCAGCCCGCCCAGCGCCAGGCCGGCAAAAAATGCACTGATGCCTGCGGTGATGGCGTACACCTCCACCCCAACCACCAAAGACAGCTGCTTGACCCAGAGCACTTGGTAGATCAGCGCTGCACCGCCAGAAACGAACAGCAGCGCCGCTGGCAGCATCAGTTGCAGCGGTGTCCGTTTTTCGGTGGCTTGAGGGGTATGAACGCGGGCGCAATTCACAGCTGCTGGCATCGATAAGCCTTAGCGGACCTGTTGCCAAGTCCGCAATGGATGTAGAAAAAATGCGCCCGCCAACGGCGGGCGCGGGGCCGTACGCTCAGTTCTTCATTTTCTCTTCGATTTTCTTGTCCACGTCAGCACGGATCTGATCGATGCTGAAGCTCGCTGGACGCTGGCTCGGCGGATACTCGACGAAGGTCTGCAAGAATGCCGCTGCTTTGCGAGTACCTTGGAAGATCAAGTAATCGTTTTTGGTCAACCAATCGTAGTATTGATCCGAGACGATATCAGCTCGCTCGTAGGGGTCCATGCGAAGGTTGAACATCTTCGGCACGCGCAAACAGGTGAATGGCTCGCTCCAGACTTGCAGCCCGCCAGGGGCGCGCTGTTCGCAGAACACCAGTTTCCAATCCTGGAAACGCATGGAGACCAGCACACCGTCATCGTTGAAGTAATAGAACTCGTTACGCGCGCTCTTGTCGGCTTTGCCCGTCAGGTAATCGAGTTGGTTGAAACCGTCGAGGTGGACCTTGAAGTTCTTGCCTGCCACATCAGTGCCCTTGAGCAAGCGGTCCTTGATGTCGGTATCCCCTGCTGCGGCCAGCAGAGTCGGGAACCAGTCCAATCCAGAGAACATCTGGGTAGACACCGTTCCCGGCTTGACCTTGCCTGGCCAGCGGACCATCGCCGGCACCCGATAAGCACCCTCCCAGTTGGAGTTTTTCTCATTGCGGAACGGCGTAGTGGCGGCGTCCGGCCACGACCACTGGTTCGGCCCATTGTCTGTGGTGTAGACCACGATGGTGTTATCGGTGATTTTCAAATCATCCAGTGTCTTCAACAGTTTGCCTACATCGCCATCATGCTCCAGCATGCCATCGGCGTATTCATTGCCGACCATTCCGCTCTGGCCCCGCATGGATTCACGCACATGGGTAAACGCATGCATCCGCGTGGTGTTCATCCAGACAAAGAACGGTTTGTCGGCCTTGACCTGCTTGTCGATGAAGTTGATCGCCGCCTGCGTGGTCTCGTCGTCGATGGTTTCCATGCGTTTCTTGGTCAAGGCGCCAGTGTCCTCGATCTTGCCGTCGGCGCTGGATTTGATCACCCCGCGTGGTGAGGCGGCCTTGACGAATTCCGCGTCATCCTTGGGCCAGAACTCGCGCTCAGGCTCCTCCTCTGCATTGAGGTGGTAAAGGTTGCCAAAGAACTCATCAAAACCGTGGTTGGTGGGCAGGTACTCGTCGCGGTCGCCGAGGTGGTTCTTGCCGAACTGGCCCGTGGCATAGCCTTGCGCCTTCAATGCCTGGGCGATGGTCACGTCACGGGCTTGCAGGCCGACCGGCACACCGGGCATGCCAACCTTCGACAACCCAGTGCGCAGCGGCGTCTGGCCAGTGATGAAACTCGAACGGCCGGCGGTGCAACTGTTCTCGGCGTAATAGTCGGTAAACATCATCCCTTCTTTACCGATGCGGTCGATGTTCGGTGTCTGGTAGCCGACCACCCCCTGGCCATAGGCACTGATGTTGGTCTGGCCAATGTCATCACCGAAAATCACCAGGATATTGGGCTTTTCTGCGGCATTGGCCGTGCACACGCCCATCGCCGCAGTGGCGGCGAGCGCGAGTGTCGATATCCATCTTCTACTGGACTTCATAAGGCGATCTCTCCGTATCACGTTTACTGGCATGTGCCACGACTACGTGCACGTTCGACCTACTGCTCGGCTGGTTCCCTGTGCCCCTGCGGTGTCTCTTTCATTGAGCCTGCTGGTTTTCAAATGGGTAGATGCGCTGCCATTCCCGGGCCATGTCCACCACGGTCCAGTTCGCGCGCCTGGCGGCGTCCAGAGCCTTGTCCAGGCGCCCGACCTTGCTGTCACGGTCATAAGCCCATTCACGTGTTGCATCGGTGTGGTGGACCAGGCCGGCAAAACGCTTGCCATCGCCGGCCATGGTCCACTGCAGCATTTGCAGGTCGCCATCGGAGTTGCCGAAAGCGAGGATCGGTCGACGGCCAATGCGCGCGTCGATGCTGACCGGCTTGCCGGGCCCGTCATCGTTGTGCAGCAACTTGGGCAGCCGCTCGATCGACAGTTTGCCGTTGTCATCGATAAAACGCGCGTCCAGGGTGGTGCCGATCACTTGCTCCGGCGGCACCCCGTAGACCTCTTCAGCGAAGGCACGCATGAAGGCCACCTCGCCGCCCGACACGATGTACGTTCTGAAGCCGTTGGCCCGCAGGTACTGCAAGAGTTCGAGCATGGGCTGGAAGACCATTTCGGTGTACGGCTTGTGGCTGCGGGGGTGCACGGCCGTTGCCAGCCAACGCTTGGTGTTGGCGATGAAAGCCTCGGTACTGACCCCGGCATGGGTCGCGGCAACGATCTTCAGCAGGCCGTCCATGCCGCTATCGCTCAGCGTCTTCTGATCACCCTGCAGAGCGGCCTTGAACGGCTGCTGGCTTGCCCACTCAGGGTGCTGAGGCGCGAGTCGTTTCACCTCATCCAGGGCAAACAGCACTTCGAAATACAACGGCTGTTCGCTCCACAAGGTGCCGTCATTGTCGAAGACAGCAACCCGCTCGACCGCTGGCACATAGTCCTTGCCGCCCTCGGTGGTCACAGCCGTGACAAAGGCTTCGATGGCCTGGCGTGACGGCCCATCACGCCACGACGGCAAGGGGTCCGCGGCTTGCACCAGCCAGGGCAGCATGAGCAACAGCGCCCACCACCAGCGTACGCGTTGTAGGTCAAGCATGCAGAATCCCTCCTCTGTACTACCGACCCTGTTCGACTCGTATCATGGATTGAGCGGTTTCAAACCGTTGCGCTGACTGCTGCGGACGTGTTCGGGTGCCAGCACCCGCCTGGCCTGCGAAAGCGTCGGGCCCAGCGGCGGCGTCACGTGAGCGGTGCCACTTGGCTTGCCGTAGCGGATCTGGAGCCAGTCTAGTAGACGAATTCCTGATGAGGGGGGCAAACCCTGGGAAAAATCAGACAACGTGTAGTACCCGGTACGGCGTCGAACCCACAGGTACAGCCCGCCAAGCTCAGGGGGGTCTTGTGCAAGTTGCTTGCGGGCCAACTGCCACGCGTAGTCCGCAGACTGCAAGCGTGCCGTGCGGCGCGCCGCCTGCCAACCTTCGAACCGGCGCCAGGCCGCGTACAGCCAAGGCCTGCAGAGATACATCAGCCCCCCACCGCACAGCAACAGGCCGATCAACCACAGCCACTGCGCTGACAGGCGCAACTGTGCCTGGCGACCGAGCGCGCGCAAGTCTCCGTCGATGGAAAAGGGTGCTTTATAGGTGCCTTCGGTGACGTTCAAATCGACGGGCGGCAGCGTTGCCTGCCTGGCTTGGCCGCTGGCGGCGTCCCACCACTGCAGTTCGATGGCAGGCAGTTGGTAGTGCCCGGCGGCGGACACCACGTAGGTCACGCTGTCTTCACGCTGGCCGCCGCTCGTGCCACCACGACCATCACTGAGGGGCGTCACTCTGGGCGTTTGCACATAACGTTTGAGGCCGGCAACTTCGCTCAAGGGCGGTGGCGGTAGCAACATTGCCTGGGCGCCCTCGGCCCGGGTCAGTACACGCCGGGTAATGCTGTCGCCCGTTCTCAGCGGCGCATGTGACAGCTGCGTCTGTTGCTCGAGGCTGACCTTGCGCGCCACCAGGCGATGCCCACCCGTGTCACCCGCCAGTGCCTTGGCCACCCACGATAGCGGTTCGCTGGTGAGCGTCAACGGGCCATCCGACTGCCCCGGGAACACCTGAAAGGATTGCGCCGGGAGGGTGAAGGTCTGGGCTGCCTGCGGGGTGATCTGGTAGGTGTAGCGCAGGCCGAAGAAAGTCTTGCCATCGTGCTGTTGGTTCAGGTGCTGGGCCTCGCCGCTCGGCGCACTCACGGTGGCGCCCGGTAAGTCGATCACAGGCAGCACTGGCGGTTGGGTGAACCAGGTATCGACCAGCAGATCGACCTGCAATTCGACGGTGGCGCCTACCACCGTGTCGCCGCCAGGCACCAGACGCGTCTGCACCCGCGCCTCGGGCGCCGCCATCGCAAGCAACGGCAGGTACAGCCCTAGCAGTAACAGCAAGTGTTTCATCAGCTACCCTCCGCAGTTTGTCGCGAGGCGTCCTGCAGCAGGAACTTGCGCCTGAGAAACTGGGCCGGCGAGGTGGTCAGGTTGTTCAACCAGACCTGATCGGAAGCTGCCTGCGGCGTCTGCTGTTCCTTTTGCTTGGCGCCTTTGGAGGGCGTCTGGTCCTCTACCACCTTGTCAGCCTTCTCATCCGGGGTGCCGGCTTTTTGCTGATCTTCATAGTCCTTGAGCAACGCCTCGGCCAGCGCCAGGTTGGCGGTGGCCTCAGGAAATACGGGCTGCTGCTTCAAAGCCTGCTGATAGGCCTGGACCGCCTGGGGAAACTTGAACTGGCGCACGTAGATGTTGCCCCGGTGAAAGTAGGCCTGCGCGCTGTCAAGCTTGCCGAGGCTGGCCAGGGCGACGTCGTAGTCGGCAGCGTTGTATGCAGCCAGGCCTTTCCAGTAAGGGTCGGTGAAATGCGCAGCGGCCTGAGGGTAGTGGCCATGTTCGAAGGCCCAGCGCCCCTGTTGGTTGGCGGTGAAGAACGCATCGGCCACAGGCCCGGCCTGGGCGTTTTGTGGCTGGGCGCCTAGTAGCACTGCCACCAGTACGCTAGCCATCCACTGCACCGTCCAACCACGGCGCAGGCACAACAGTGCAATGAGCGCCAATGGCCAGCACAGCCAATAGCCTGCGTCCTTCCAGTGCACCTGCTGCGGGTCGCCCTGGGCCGCCTGAAAATGCTGCTGCGCATGCAACTCGACCCAATCGAGGTCATCGTCGTTCAAGGTCAGGCTGCCCAACGGGCCATTGCTGGCCTTGGCCAGCTTTCGCAAAGCGTCTTCGTCGAAACCCGCCTGTAGCGGCCGCCCATCGGCGCCGATCCGCATACGGCCCTGAGCATCCCGCAGCACGCCGGCATCGCGGCTGCCGACCGCCAACACCATCACTTGCAGATCACTGCCCTCGAGCGCTTTTGGGATGGCTGCGAACTGCCCGGCATCGGCGCCATCGGTAAGCAGGACCAGTGTGCCAGGTACTTGCTCGGCGGCCAGCAAGCGCTTGGCCACCTCGATCACCCCCAGCACGTCCTTGCCTGGCTGGCTGATCAGATCGGTGGACAGCGCCTGCAAGAAGGTGTCGAGCAGTTGCGGGTCTTGCGTCGCTGGCAAGACCAGATGCGCGCTACCGGCATAGACAACCAGCGCGGTTCGCGCCCCTGCCCTGCGCATGACCAGGTCGTGCAGCGTGTGTTTGGCGGCCTGCAGGCGCGAGGGCGGCACATCGTCGGCATCCATCGAGGGCGAAAGGTCCAGCGCCAGGATCAACGGTGCTCGATTGTCGACGAACGCCGGAACATCGCGCTGCCAGGTCGGCCCGGCAGCGGCCAGCGCCCCGATGCCGAGCAGTGCAGCGAGCAGATGGACCGGCCGTACGCGCTGCTGTTCTTCTGGGGTGATGATCAAATGCGCGACCAGGTGCGGGGCGATGATGCCCTGCAATTGCCGCTTCAGATCATTGCGCCGCTGCCAGGCCCAGGGCAGCAACACGGCCGGAACCCACAGCAACAGCCAGTAAGGGCGAAGCAGATGCAGCGCGTTGAGGTCGATGTCCATATCAAGGCCTCGCCGGCGCGGGCTTTGCCCGCAACGGGCCGGCTATCGCTGCCAGGCCGTGACTCAGGGCCAGCAACAGCAAAGCCGCGCCTAACGGCCACCAGAACAGGTCCCGCTTGGGTTGGTGGCTGAACGTCTTGACCGTGTGCGGCGTGATTTGGTCGAGCGTGGCGTACACCTGGGCCAAGGCACTGCGGTCGTCGGCGCGGAAGAACCGACCGGCGGTGGTGCGCGCGATATTTTCCAGCGCCTGCAGGTCGACCTTGTCCTCACCGCTGGCCTGAGGGTCGCCAATGCCGACGGTATGAACCGTGATGCCGCGTGCATGTGCCAGGGCTGCGGCGTGCTCCGGCGTGATCGCACTGCCGGTGTCATTGCCGTCACTGAGCAGAATCAGCACCTTCTCCTGCTCCTTGGCCTGGTCCAGCAGTTTGATGGCAAGGCCAATGGCATCACCGATCGCGGTGTTCGGCCCGGCCATGCCAACCCCTACCTCATCGAGCAGCAGCAACAGACTGGCATGGTCGAGGGTCAAGGGTGCCTGGGGGTAGGCACCGGTCCCGAAGACGATCAAGCCAATGCGGTCTTGCTTGCGCTGGGCGATGAAGTCACGCACCACTGTTTTGACCGCGCTCAAACGGTCCACTTGCTGGCCGTTGGCATCGGTGAAGTCCTTGGCCTGCATGGACTGGGAGATATCGATGGCCAGCAGCATGTCGCGGATCGGCTGGTCGTGCTCGATGGCCTTCTCCACCAGCACCGGCCGCGCACAGGCCGCCAGCAGCAGCCCCCACACCAGCAGGTTGATAACCACTTGCCAGCGACCGCCCGAACCTTGTGAGGTGCTTGGCAATTGATTGACCGCCCGGCTCATTGCAAAGAAAAACGGCACCCGCAACGCACTGTGCGCCTCGTGATACGGACGCAGAAACCGGTACGCGAGCCAGGGTAACGGCAGCAGCAAAAACACCCAGAGATAGTCAAACTGCCACATGGTGGGCCTCGATCCAGCGTCGGCAGGTGTGCACCAGGGTGCTGAGTTCTTCGGCGCCGAGCGATTGCACCCGCGCATCAGGCGCATAGGCCAGGGTCTGCAGGCGCTCGGCAAACTGTTCGGGCAGCGCAAAGCGTGCCCGTTGCTGAAGAAAAGCCTGCCAGTGCGGGCCTGACAAACTGTGCACGGGCGGTGCATCGGGCATCGACAGCGCGACGCGCTTGAGTAATTCGGGTAGTTCCCGCAAGGCCTGTAGGCGTTGCTCGGGGATAGCCAGAGCCGCATCGAGTTGGTTCAGCCGTTGCAACGCCTCACGCCGGTAACGTTCACGCTGCCAGCGCCGCCAGGCAAGCACGGCATAGGCAAGCGCCGCCGCCAAGGCCATCGCCAGCAATACCCACCAGCCCCAAGTTTGCGGGGCATAGCTGAACGGGGGTACCGGTAGCGGTAGCTCCTTGAGCTGGTCGATCGTTGCCGCAGGCGCAGGCGCGCTCATCGGGCACCTCCCGCAAGCCGGCCAAGCTCGCGCCGCAGTTGGTCCAGCACCTCTTCACCGGTACTGATCAGCATCAACGGAATCTGGCTGCGCCGCAGCAGTTCGGCCACCGCTTGCAAGCGCCCGGAGAGATAATCGCTCAACGGCCGCTGCACGTGGCGGCGGCCGACTTCAAGGTCGACCTGCAATTCACCTTGGGTCACGGTAAGCCGCCCCTTGTCTGGCACTTCCAGGGCGATGGGGTCGTACACCTGCATGGCGATCACATCGTTGTGCGCACTGAGCTGGCGCAGCAGTTTCAGGGTCTGTTCGGTAACCCCGGCAAAGTCACTGATGATGCACACCAGGGCATCATGCCCGGCGATGCCGATGGCGTCGCGCAGCATGTTATCGAGTTGCACCTGTTGTTCACTGTCCGGGCCTGCTGCGCTTAGGCTGTTGTTGCTGCGCACCACGGCCGCGCAAAACTGCTGTACCCGTGCGCGACTGCGCAGCGGCTTGATATGCACCACCTGCTTATCATCGAAGACCAAACCGCCTACCCGGTCGCCGGCGTGCAGGGCAATCCATGCCGACAACGCCGCAAGCTCGGCGGCGGTAACCGACTTGAAACTGCGCTGTGAGCCGAAGTACATGTTCATGCGTTGATCCACCAGCAGCAGGGTCGGCCGGTCACGCTCCTCGGTGAAGGTGCGCACGAACGGTTTGCCGAAGCGCAACGAGGCACGCCAGTCGAGGTGGCGCAGATCATCGCCAGGGATGTAGCGACGCAGCTCGTCGAAACTCAGGCCGCGACCCCGCAGGCGTGAGGCATGGTTGCCCGCCAGGATGCTGGCCAACGGCTGCCGGGCCAAGAAACTCAACCCGCGCACGCGATGCTCGAACGCCATGAGCTGGCTTAGCGAGGCATAGACGAAACCATCCTGGGTCGGTTGCATGGGCTCACTCCGCTCAGGCCGGGATCGCCACTTTGTCCAGCAGCCGATCGATCACTTGGTCGGCACCGATGCCATCGGCGACGGCGTCATAGGACAGCTGCAGGCGGTGGCGCAACACGGGGTGGACCACCGCCCGCACATCGTCCGGCGTGACGAAATCCTGCCCGGCCAGCCAGGCATGGGCGCGCGCCACCCGGTCCAGGCTGATGCCGCCACGCGGGCTGGCGCCGATCTTGATCCAGCGCCCAAGGTCGGGGTCATGCTCGGCCGGGTGGCGAGTGGCATTGATCAGATCGATCAGGTAGCGATCGACCGCTGGCGAAACTTCAATCCCGGCAATGGCGCTGCGCGCTGCGAACACCACCTCTTGGGGCAAGCGCTGAGGCGCCTGGTGCGCGTGTCCGGCTTGCTGTTCCTCGCTGCGCACCAGGCGAAGTACCTGGGTCTCATCCTCGACTTTGGGGTAGTCCAGTTGCAGCTTCATCAGAAAGCGGTCCATCTGCGCCTCGGGCAACGGATAGGTGCCCTCTTGTTCGATGGGGTTCTGGGTTGCCAGCACCATGAACAACCCAGACATCGGGTAGCTCTGGCCGGCCACGGTAATCTGGCGCTCTTCCATGGCTTCGAGCAGGGCCGCCTGAACCTTGGCCGGGGCCCGGTTGATTTCGTCGGCAAGAATCACGTTGCCAAACAGCGGCCCGGGTTGAAACTTGATCTCGTTGCCCTGCGCGGTCTGCTGGAGGATTTCGCCACCGGTGATGTCCGATGGCAGCAGGTCCGGAGTGAACTGAATGCGCCGCATGCTGGCTTCCAGATGCGTCGCCAGGGCCTTGACCGTGCGCGTTTTGGCCAGCCCTGGCAGGCTCTCCAGCAAGACATGCCCATTGGCCAGCAAGCCAAGGATCACATGGCGTATGGTATCCGCCTGGCCCAGCACGCTCTGCGCCACGCTGGCCTCAAGCTCGGCTATTTGCTCGCGTATATCCACTGATCCCTTCCTTGTCAGCCGGGGCACCGACAGGATGCCCCCTGGATGTTCGCAACTGCTGAAGGCGACGAGGTAAATCTAGACGCTTAGCTCGACAGCGCCAGCTCAGTGAGTACTTTCATACTTTTGCCAATAGGGCTCGATGCTCTGCAATCGAGGATCGTCAGGGGCGACTTTGCGCATGCGCTGGAGATACGCATAGGCTTCACTGCGTTCACCGGCCAAGGCATGCAAGTAGATCAGCGAGTACAGCAGATCGGCGTTCTCCGGTGCCTGCTGCAGCCCACGCTCAAGGGCCACCAAGGCTTCATCGCGGCGGTTCATGCGCGACAGCAAGAGGCCTTGGTTGTAGCGGATGCGCGAATTACCCGGCAGCGCAACGGCCGCATTTTCCATCCAGTTCAGCGCTTCCTCAGGCTGACGTCGCTCTACCAGCAGCAGTGCCAGCATATAGGCCAGGTTGCCGTGGTCAGTGGCCGGCATCTTCTCCAGTGCCAGGCCTGCACGCAGCACCTTTTCCGCCTCATCCAGCTGTTGTTCGGCCGTTGCAAGGTTAGCCAGGTTGACCCGTGCAGGGACAAAGTACGGGTCCAGGCGTAATGCCTGACGGTACTGGTCCATGGCTTCTTCCTGGCGCCCCTGGCGGTTCAACAGCACCGCCAGGTTCAAGCGCCCACCGGGCAGGTCGGCATTGCCGCGCAGACGTGTCTCATAGTCCGCCAACGCAGCGCTGAACGTGTCCAGCGATTGCACCGGCACCTGCGCCTTGGGCACATCGGCGAGCGCTCGGACCGCCTCGTCGCGTACTGCCAGGGCGGGATCTTCAAGCAAGGGCAGCAACGGCTTGAGGCGCTGCTCCGGCGGCACGCTTGAAAAGCCCGACGCTGCGTACGCGCGCACCAGCGGGCTCGGATCCTTGAGTGCCCAGCCCAGGCTGATCAACGCCTGCGGGCCAAGGTCGGCCATCTGTTCGGCGGCACTGGCGCGAACGATGGTCGGCTTGCTCTTGTCTGCCAGGACCGTATTCAACAAGCTCAACGGTATCCCTTCCCCGTTGCGCACCGCCTGGAACGATTCACCAAACAGTGCAGGCCGCTGCTGCTTGCCGAACCACTGCTCGATTGCCTTGGCCGCCCAGGCCGGTTGCTGGTCCTTGTGACAGGCGGTGCAGGCATCGGGGCTGTCGACCTTGCTGGCGAGGTCTGGCCGCGGGATCCGCAAACTGTGGTCACGACGGGGGTCGACCACCATGTAGGTCTTGGTCGGCATGTGGCAGCTGACACACTGGGCGCCGGGGCTGCCCGCAACATGATGATGATGGGCGGGGGTATCGTAATCCTTGGCCTGCAACGTGGCGAAGCGGGCCACCGGGGGGTTGCCGTTGTGGCATTGCAGGCACAGGCCGTTGCCTTCGACTTTCACCTTGCTGGTATGCGGATTGTGGCAATCGGTACAACCAACACCTGCGTTGTACATCTTGCTTTGCGTGAACGAGCCGAACTCGTACACCTCACCGTCGATCTGGCCGTCGGCGTGATACAGGCCGCTACGCAGCGTCGCCGGCAGGCTCTGGTCAAGCTGCGGGTGACCGGGCAGTTGGCCCACGCCCAGCGTTTGCCGGCGGCTGTGGCAGAACGCGCACTGCTCGACCTGGCCCTGGCTGCCCAGTGCCTTGTAGTCGACTGCCAGGCCGATGTCCTTGGCCGACGCGTGGGTGTGATCGCCAGGCGCAGCTTTGTTCGCCCAGTCGACATGCGCCTGGCCGGGTCCATGGCAACTCTGGCAACCGACATTCTGCTCTTTCCAGGTGGAAGCGAAGCTGTCCTGACGATCGTCGTAGTTCTTCATCAAGCGGGTTGAATGGCAATCCGCGCACATGCCGTTCCAGTTCTGGTAGCGGCCAGTCCAGTGCAAGGGGTCATCGGGGGCAAAGCGTTGGCCTGGGTAGAGCGAGAACCAGCGTTGCCCGCCCTCCCCCTTGGTTCGGCTGTCCCAAGCGATGGTCAAGGCCTGCAGGCGCCCCCTGGGCAGGGCTACCAGATACTGTTGCAGCGGATAGTGGCCGAAGGTGTAGAGCACTTGAAAATCTGCCGGTCTACCGTCTTCACCTTCGGTATTGACGAAAAAACCACCCTGGTTGCGGAAGAAGCGTGCCGTTACCCCGGCCTCGTCGAACGATGCCCGCTTGAAATTGCCCAGGACATTGGCCTCGGTGGCATCGCGCATGGCCCAGCCGTGATCTGAATCTTTCCATGCTTTGGCCTGCGTGACATGGCAGCCAAGGCATGTCGTGGTAGCCACGTAACCTTCGGACTCGGTCACAGGCCTGGGTGCCTGGCCGGCTTCCTGAGCAGCTAACGCAAAGCCCGACGGGCCGAGCACCAGGGTGATCAACACCGCCACACACCACCAAGCCTTCAGTTGCCAACCCAGGTCCTTCTTGTCGGTACGACGCCCCATCCCTTAGCTCCACGGTCAACGCGAACAATCGGCCCTTTGGGCTCTTCTGGCGCGCCATGCGCCTATGCCTGCGTGATCAGGCTAGCGCATGGGGCCGACAATGAAAGGCCAATGCGCCCCGACACCTGAGGTTGGAGCACTTTTCCGGTAGACGACCCCTATGGCAACCCGGCATTTCCCGTCCGGTCTGTGTCTGAAGTACACTCCCGCCCTTTCCTGAAATTACCGTACTAGAGCCCAGTCAAATGTTTTTCGGCGACCCGGACAGCCTCTGAATCGGCATACGTACAAACGCCCAACCGCTCCAACGGGGCCCAGGATGTCTCTTCAACTGCTCTGCCCAGACGCTCTGCCCGATAACTGCAGGGGCCTGCTCTATGCCCTGGCGACGGCGTTCCCTGGCAAGGGGCGAGCTTCGCTGCTCAAACAGCTGAGAACCATGGGTATCTGTGACTCGGGTGGCAAGCTGCTTGATGCCGCTACGTTGGTCAGCCTGCTGCAATTGCTGCAGGACCAAGGCTGGGTCGACGTGGAGCAGCGTAACGAAGGGCGGTACTTCGCCGTGGCTGCACAGCGGCGCAACAGTGTGCTGCTGAGTCTGCTGGGGGCGGCCGATGGTGCCCTGCGGTTAATGGCCACAAGGCCTTGGTGTTCAGCCAGTACGTTGACCATTTGAGCATCGTCCGCACCCTGCTCGCGGAAAAGCGTATCGCCTACCAGTACCTCGATGGCAGCGTACCCACCAAAGAACGGGAGCGCCGAGTGAATGCCTTCCAAGCGGGTTCAGGTGAGATCTTCCTCATCAGCCTGAAGGCCGGCGGCAGTGGCCTGAACCTGACCGCTGCTGACTATGTAATCCATCTTGATCCTTGGTGGAACCCGGCGGTGGAGGACCAGGCCAGTGGCCGCGCCTATCGCATTGGTCAGCAGCGCCCGGTGACCATTTACCGGCTGGTCGCCGAGAACAGCATCGAGGAGCAGATCGTCGGCTTGCACGCTCGCAAAAGGGACTTGGCCGACAGCCTGCTGGAAGGTGGTGAAGTGAGCGCAAAGCTGGATGCCGACGCCTTGTTGGCACTACTCGCTGGGACGGGGGATTGAGGTGGCTTGAGTGTTCATTCTCGTCGCAGTCCCTCTCCAGCTTTATGATGGACTTGCAGTGGACGCAGACTCGAATGTTGGGTTGAAGGTACCCTCAATGGGTACCCGTTCCGTCACCCCTCGAGAAGGCAACAGACGAGAAAAAGGTCATCGACTTCGTTGACTGATATCTCGATACAGTCCAGCGCTATTTTTCGCAGTAAGGGAGGCAGGGCTGCATTTGGCACGGCTGGCCGCCAGCGCTTCGGGGGGGCGTAATCAGGTTGATGGTTACCTTGCTGGCGGCGTTGCTACCCACATTTGGACCCGGGTGCATCTTCTGCCGCTGACTATGCTGGAAGGCCCACCGAGCCTGACGAGCCCTGTACAGCAACCGAGGATCTCTTGCAGCGTTTAGGCCCCCAACTGCCCTTCGATCTCCCTTGCCAAAAACGGCGCGCGCCGACGCAAATAGTCCAATGTGATGTCACCATCGAACAATGCGGTTGCGTACTCCTCACGAACCTTCAAACAATAGTGATCGTTCAGTTTCAGGCGCTCGATAGTGGCGAGCACCCGCGCCTCGATCATTGGATCAAGGCCTTCGCCTGGTATGACCTGATAGCTGACCAGTTCAAGACGAAACCACCCATCCTCAACCTCGAAAGGGTCGAGTACATCCTGATAGTTATTTTTGCGGGCATTCATCAGGGTGCAGGCCAAACGATAGTTCTGCCACTCATAAATATCCTGCCACGCATAAGACTTGGGTAGCATATGGTCCACTGAACCGCCGCCGGTGACGCGCTCAATATAGATGCAGATATAAGCGCAGAGACGGCCGTATGCCGCCATCAAGTCCGGCAGGGCCTGAGTCCATACAGCTGGAAACTTGTCGGCCGGAATAGCGTCCCGGGTCTGCGCCACTACCTTCCTGGGCCGCCCTCTACGCGCGGGCAAGCCCTCTTCACCTACCAGTTCGGCAATGGCACGAAGCCCGGGTTGTCTTACTGTCTCATCAAAGCGCTCAGGCTCACCCTCTGGCTCGACTCGGATCATTCGTTGCCCAGCCTCTGCTCGCGAAAATGGCTCCAGCGAATCCAGAAAGAATCGACATCACTCAGGCTACCCCGAAGTGCCGAATCAATATCGCAGAGCGTGTGCTTCTGCTCAGCTGTCAATGGCGCCTTCTGCAGGCTGACTTCCCGCAAGAATGTCCGCGCACGCCCCAGCGCCTCTTCTGCAGCCACGGAGCTGGGCTCCTTCAGGTTGAAAACCGCAGAAGACAGCCAGGCATTCACATCCCCTTTACGCGAGTACGGATAGAGCGATGCTTGCACTTCGGTACCGACAAGATCGAAATCCCAGATGCAGTCACGCGACTCATCAAAATCAGGTTCGACCGAAGCCAGCACCAGCGGCGAATGAGTCGCCGCCAATAGCTGTACAGGTACCTCACGGCTTCCGGTCAGTGCATTCATCACATTGAGCAACGCTGGGACGATACGGCGTTGCCACTCCGGATGCAGGTGGCACTCTATTTCATCAATCAGAAAGATGATCTCTCTTGCCGGTTGTACCCGGTAACGCTCGTAAGCCAGTTGATGCTCCCGCCAGGTCCATACCAACAGGTAGGCTAATGCCGCGATACGACGCATTCCAGCCGATGCCTGAGTCAACGGTACATCTTGCCCGTATGGCATGCGCAACGAGGGAATGTCACGAACACTCTCCCCTACACGCATCGGCTCCCCTGGCTTCATTTTTTCTACACCAGAAGGTGAGAGAGCATCCAACACTTTGACCAGATCATCGAAAGCAGGCTTGCTACCTTCCTGCCACAGAACCCAATCACTGATCAGCCCGTTGCAGAGTTGGGTTTTGCCGTCGCTGGAAAGCAAGCCATTCCAAACCGCATCAGGCGAAAAGTCGAAGCTACGTGGGCGGTTCGGCGCTGCGGTCTCTCCTGTGTCTCCCTTCCAGTAGTTACGCGCCGGATCCCAGACGGAGAAGCTGCCATCAACGCCTGCATAGATCACTACTCCCGGAATCGCCGGGCGGCTCTGTTTGACCGACCATTGCTGGGACTCATGGTCAAAGTTACTTTTGTAAGCAAATTCGCCGGTGCTACCTTGATAGCAGTACGCGATGCTCGACTGCCTGGCATTCTTACGCGGGGTGGCTATGCCATCTCTGGGCCAAGTGCGCGTTAATGACCACCAAGCGATGTCCAGAACAAAACTTTTTCCCAGGCCATTGTCACCGGTCAGGAAGTTCAAGCGCGGTTTGAAGTCGATGGCGAGCCTCTCTGCAGGACCAACCCCTTCAAACGTCAGGTTTTTAAGCATGGGCGGTGTCTCCAGTCATTCAGGGCCGACCCGTAGGCGCAATGGAATGCTCCCAAAACCGTAGGGTGCTGTCCGGCAACAAGGTACTTGCACCTGTCATCGAGCAATCCTATTCAGGAAAAGTAGTCGAGTCTCCAACGCGCTGACCGCCCAGGTTGGGCAGGGTCGTGCGCTGGATTTATCAGAGGCCGCCAGCCAAGCTCGCACACTACGTACGCTACATGGACGCTTGGTTTCCTGGGCAATAAGTTCAGCCGCTTGGGCTTGGGTGACGCCTGATTGCTCGATAAGCCACAGGAGCTTGTCTTTCGGGTACATGGAAAGCCTCGTAGGCACATGTGCCTATTGTAAAGCATCGCGGCGAACTCGTCGAAAGCCCTAACGCAGGCTGCGGGAGCTGATGTTTGAGCGGTTCTCAGATCAGAATGCAGCGGGTCGACAGGCGTTGCACTCAATACTCACACATCGCACAACAGTTCGATAATCGCACAAAATCCGCTTAGCTCCCTCTACTTGTGCACGATCTTGCGGCACGCTAGTACGCAGTCACCCAACAATTCCTAGGTGCTGATTGGCCCACCGCTTCGCCACGCGAAGACAAGGTCGATAACCCACACTCCAGGAAAAACCAGGAGCTCGCTTTGATCAATAAAACGTTTGAGTCCATCGCCAGCGCGGTGGAAGGCATCACCGACGGTTCGACCATCATGGTCGGTGGTTTTGGCACTGCCGGCATGCCGTCTGAACTGATTGATGCCCTGATCGCCACCGGTACCCGCGACCTCACCATCATCAGCAACAATGCCGGCAACGGTGAGGTCGGGCTTGCCGCACTGCTCAAGGCGGGCAGCGTACGCAAGGTGGTCTGCTCGTTCCCGCGCCAGTCCGACTCCTACGTGTTCGACGAACTGTACCGGGCCGGCAAGATCGAGCTGGAAGTGGTACCGCAAGGCAACCTGGCCGAGCGTATCCGTGCTGCGGGCTCGGGCATCGGTGCGTTCTTCTCGCCGACCGGCTACGGCACCCTGCTGGCCGAAGGCAAGGAAACCCGTGAAATCGACGGCCGCCAGTACGTTCTGGAGATGCCGCTGCACGCCGACTTCGCGCTGATCAAGGCGCACAAGGGCGACCGTTGGGGCAACCTGATCTACCGCAAGGCCGCCCGCAACTTCGGCCCGATCATGGCCATGGCCGCCAAGACCGCCATCGCCCAAGTTGACCAGATCGTCGAACTCGGTGAACTGGACCCGGAACACATCATCACCCCGGGTATCTTCGTCCAGCGCGTGGTCGCCGTCACCGGCGCTGCCGCTTCTTCGATCGCCAACGCTGTCTGAGGCCTGCCATGACCATCACAAAAAAACTCTCCCGTACCGAGATGGCCCAGCGCGTGGCCGCAGACATTCAGGAAGGCGCGTACGTAAACTTGGGCATCGGCGCACCGACCCTGGTGGCCAATTACCTGGGCGACAAGGAAGTATTCCTGCACAGCGAAAACGGCCTGCTGGGCATGGGCCCAAGCCCTGCGCCGGGTGAAGAAGACGATGACCTGATCAACGCCGGCAAGCAGCACGTGACCCTGCTCACCGGCGGTGCCTTCTTCCACCACGCCGACTCCTTCTCGATGATGCGTGGCGGCCATCTGGACATCGCCGTACTGGGCGCCTTCCAGGTGTCGGTCAAGGGCGACCTGGCCAACTGGCACACCGGCGCCGAAGGTTCGATCCCGGCCGTAGGCGGTGCGATGGACCTCGCCACGGGCGCCCGCCAAGTGTTCGTGATGATGGACCACCTGACCAAGTCCGGCGAAAGCAAGCTCGTACCCGAGTGCACCTACCCGCTGACCGGTATCGGTTGCGTAAGCCGCATCTACACCGACCTGGCCGTGCTGGAGGTGACGTCCGATGGGCTGCAGGTGATAGAGATCTGCGCCGACATCGACTTCGACGAGTTGCAGAAGCTCAGCGGCGTGCCGCTGTTCAAGTAATCCACCCTGCCCGTATGACGCCCGGAATCCCCGGGCGGCTCTACTTGGCCGAGCTGGGCCAAGTGCGCGTTAGTGAGAGGCGTTGATGACATTTCGTGATACCTCGGCGTCACTCAGGTAAGCTCTGCCCCCTGTAAGGCAGCGCATGGCGCGTCTTGATTGAATCAACGGCCGCCATGGGTTGACCCGCCGACATCACCACCAACCGATAAGGAAATCTCATGCGTAAACTCAAATTCTTGCTCATGGCGTTGCCGTTCTGCGTACTGGCCGGCTGCGGCGGCGACGCGCTGGAAGGCACTTACGAACAAACCACCACCGTGATGGGCTTCCAGGGTCCCAAGCAGACGGTAGAGTTCTCCAGCGACTACATCATCGCCAACGGCAACAAGGTCAAGGTCGACGAGTGGGAGCGCAAAGATGATGTGGTCACTGCTCGCAACAAGGACGGGGTAGCCCTGATCAACGTTCGCGTACTGGATGGCGGCAAACGCCTGGAAGCCGTTGGTGGCAGTGACATGGCCAAGAACGTGTTTGTGCGGGTAGATTGATCTGACGGGGCGGGCGTTGGCTTGCCCCCACACCGACCGTGGTCTGATCAGGGTCAAGCCGAGTGAGCCAATCTGATGCTCGCAATGGCCGCAGGATGCCGATCGGCTGCACTGAGGCCCGGATTTGTTGGCACGCTCTACTTCTGAGCCGGATGCACCGCCTGCAGGTGGTTGGAAAACCCTGCCTCCGTTTCACAGCGCCAGGTCGCCCACAGCTTGCTACCGACCTCACCGCCCATGTCCAACTCAAACGCCAACCAGTTCCGGGATGGCATCACATAGCGATTGAACCCCGGGAACAGCATCATCTCGACACAGTGCTGCACATCGATGGACTGTACTTTGCTGGCGGTGTGGTTCAGCAACTGCAGAAACAGCCGTTCGGCCACGCCGATCAACGATGGATGCACCACACCCGACGAGGTGAATTGCTGAATCTGCGCCCAGTTCGAGGTCGGCGGGATGTCTCGGCGATAGCAGCTGCCCCACGCCGCGACATGCACATCCCCAGACGCGATGGATACCCGCAGCAACCTCTGCTCGGCAATCCGGGTCAGCGATTCCAGCAGGCGCTTGCGCTCGCCCTCGTGATCGCCGTGCGACCAATGGTCCTTGAGGTCGTCAGCATTGCTGTCGAGCACATGGTCCTGGCCGAAGGTATCGAGTAACCCTTCAGCCAGGGACAGTTTGGGGTGCGCGACTGGCACCGAGGACATGAAGATCAGGTGCTGGCATTTGCTCCCCGGATGAGCAGGCTCACCGTCACGCAGTGTGCCGAGCCAAGCCTGCATGGCAGCCCAGGTCGCGGCCCCCATCACCTGGGTGCGTGAACGCTCGGTGCGCAAATCAGCCACGAACAGTGATACCGGCCCTATGTGAAAGCCGAAACTGAAGCCCGGTTGGCCATCCAGAAGTGGCAAGGCCAAACGGTCCCCTTTCAGCCGTGTGCGCCATGCTATCGGCTCGTACTGAGGGTCCTGCTGGGAAACATTTGCACGCTTCAGCCCTTGCAGCGGCGGCAAGTCATTCAGGGCATGCTGCAACTGAAACACCCAGAACGCCTTGCGCGCGTGGCGCATCATCACCTGGAACAACTCACAGTGCTGCATGGCGGGGCTGTAAGACCCCCAGCCGTCGAAGATGTCGTGGTCGTCCCACATCATCACCGTGGGGATTCTCGCCATCGCATCAGCGGCATCCAGGTTCGGCTTGGCCTGGCCCCAGTCACGCCGAGTATCCGGCAGCCAACGTTTGGCATAGAGCCCGAAATAGTAAGATTCGATCTCCTTGTCCAGCGTCACGCCTACCTTGAATGCCAACTGCTCCTTGCGCGACAGCCCGACCCATTTCTTGAGCGCGGTTATATCTTCCCAGATCGAGTCGAAGTAAATCTGGTCGCCCCCCATCAACAGCAATTGAAAGCGCTTCAAGCCCTTGTCATGGATACGGGCTTCGTGCCAAAGCTGCTCCTTGTCCAGCACGTAACCTGCATCGCGCAGCGCACTGTCATGGTTGCTGATCAGGTCAGCCCAGACGGCGTTTTCAGGGCGCACCAACTTGCGCATGCCACTAGGGTCGGAAAAGCCATTGCAAGAGACGTAGGCCATTCTCGGGGCATAGTCTCGGCCGGGCACGCAGAACTGCCATTGCGGCCCGCCCTGCGCTACACCAAATTGCACCGTTCGCTCCTGGGCCTGTTGCTCGCAGCTCAGGTCATAGCGAAGGATGGTTTCCTTGCCATGCTCCAGCAACACCTTCGGCGCAGCGCATGCCCGCCCTTCAATAACCAGCGCGGGGACTGCAGAACCCTTTGCAACCCCGAGCAACGCAGTCACTTGCCACTGCCCGGCTTCGCTGACGCCGCGAAAAGACAACACCGGCCCTACGGTAAAGCGTGCTTTGGACATCCCTGTTATCTCCCCTCAAGCTCGGCAGCAACAACGCTGACAATTCTGGCGCGCGAAACGGCTCTCTTGGCCAACCTCTGCGCTTCACCGGTCTGGTCCAGCCATTCTCTGAAGCGCTGCAGCGCATGGCGCGTTTGCGACGCATCGCGGCAGTTGGCCAGGAAGGCAAACTGTACCTTCTGTACATCATCGGCGACAAACACACCGAAGGGTCCGCTGACCACCGTTGCATCAGCAAAGCCCAGCAACGCCGTGGCCTGAGTCTCTGTAGCCCCCCGATGGCAGGCAATCAGGTGCACCGGCCCATGCGCGTCTTGCAATAAATGAGCATGCTCATGGTCCCGAAGAAAGGGCTTGCCCACCAACTCACGCGCAGCGGCAACGGTGAACGCAGCCGGGATTGCATGGACAAACACAGCGATATTCACGTCGGCCATTGGAACAATGGCATACGCATCGCCCACAGGGGCCTCGCCCCCCGTAAGCGCCTGCAGCAACACCGTTTCCATCGCGCGTTTGCGCTGACGAAAGTCCATCCGTGTCCAATCGAGCGCCTGGCCCATGTCGAAGCGGCTCGAAGCGGCAGCGGTTACCCCACGCTGGGTCAGAACGACCACTGCGTCGAGCAGCGCTTCCTGAACGCGGTCGCGCAACTGCTCGACGGTTGAGACCATTCCCCCCCTGAACGGGGTCTGTTGCGCGATAAACGCCTGGAAGCGCTGGTTACGTGCTGCCTCAGCTTCCCGGGTATCACCGACCGGAATATTCGGCATGGCGATGAAGCGCACCTTCCCGCGCGTGGTGGCAAGCCCTTCCATGTACTCCGCATGGCAGATGCCGATGTCACCGTCACCACTGGCCCAGCCGGCATTGCCATTGGACAGCACCAACAACACATCGCAATCGCGCACGGCTTGTAAACAAGCGTCCCAACTGTCATGCATGCCATCGGCCGGGGGTGCATCTTCGTTGATCCAGACTTCGAACAGTTGTTTGCCGAACAGCGTCGTGCCTTCTATTTCACGCTTGAGCTGCGCGCGGATACTGCTGAGGGTTTGATCGCTGCCAGCGGGAAAACGGTCGTTGCAGCGACTGGACAACATGACTCTGATTTTCTTTGACTGGGCCATCCTTGCTCCTGCCCCACGTGCGAGGCCTCAACAGTCTTTGATCGATAACAGGTTTTCGCCCCTAGCATAGATCAGGCGAAGACCGTGTCTAAAAACATGGGCATGATGCTGTTCAGGCCCGTGCCGCACGAGCGACTGAGACAAGGATGTCCTCGGCTTTTTATGGTTCTTCAAGGAATGTGGGGGAAGTGAGGCTGCTATGCCCTTGTCGGGAGATAAGGTAATGGCGGCTAGGTGTCTGTCTTGGGTTTGGAGGTGGGGCGAAGATCGAGCGCCGCCCGCGCGGCGCATCGCGAGCTACGCTCGCTCCTACGTTTGTTTCGGGCCAGTTATTCCTGTGGGATTTGCGCGCGAACGCCTTGGGCACCTGGCTGGATATCGTGTCGTACAAACAAGGCGGTCGCGTGCACGGGTGCAGGCGTTACTGGCCCGAAACAAACGTAGGAGCGAGCGTAGCTCGCGATGCGCCGCGCGGGCGGCGCTCGATCTGACAGGCGCTGAAAATGCCAAGCCAGGCACCTGGTGGCCGCGAATACAATCTCCAGGCATCCCATCTCCCCTTAAAAAAGCCGAGGGCATTCTGGCCTCAGTCGCCCATGCGGCACGGGCCCTGGATATGTAATGTTCATTGGTATATTTCTGAAACACCACACTAGGCTCACCGTGCCTCAACGCCACTCGCTGTACGGCTCCAGCGGCGTCACCGGCAGCGCGAGGTTGCCCCGCCACGGCTCGAACAGGTAGCGCAAGTAAAGCATGCCGTGGCTTGGTGCATAGTCATCGCTGTGCTGCCAATCGAACCCGCCCCCCAGCACCCAGTGGTCGCTCAGGCGGCGCTCGAACAGGCCGCGCAGGCGGTAGCCCAGGCCGCTGCTGTCGCTGGCATCGTTCATGGCATCGATGTTCGAACGCACGTCAAACTGCGCCAGTACCTTGTGGTTGATGGGCGCGTCCGGGTACAGGCGGCTGCGGCCGCTGTGGGCTTGGGACCAACCGACCGAACCCTCCAGCAGTAACGACCAGTCGTAGTTGCGCCAGGCGTAACTGACCGGCACGCCCACCGACGTGTAGCGTTGCGGGCTGTAGTAGCCGCCCTGCCCCAGGCTGTAGCCGCCCAGGTCCTTGTCGTGACGCCAGTGCATCAGCGTCAGGCCAACGCGTACGCGCTCGTCGGCTTTTTCCACCAGGCGGTGGTAGTAGCCGGCCATGGCGCGGGTGCGCTGGTTGTCGGCGACGTTCTCGCCATACAGCCAGTGGTGCCCCAGGCTGGCCCAGACGCCGTTATCGCCCCCTTGGTCCCAGCTCAGGCCAAGCGTGCCGCCATTGGCCGTGACTCCGCCCCAGCGTACGCCGGTTGCCGGGTCGCGTGCCCCGGCGAACGACAGCAGCGAGTTGCTCATCGGCCGCCGCGAAGCGGTCAGTGACCAGCCGACCTGGCCCAGGTCGCCGTTGACCGTTGCCCCACCCAGCCAGTTGTTGACTGCGTAGCCCTGGGTGGTGCCCAGGTCGAAGGCCCAGCGGTTGCCCTGCCAACCCAGCGCCAGCACACTGCCGTTGGCTGTCTGCGAGCCGCCCGTACACGCGGGCAGCGATTTTCCGTCAGCCGTCTGGCCAACAAACTGGCAGCTGCCGAAGTCGGGGGTGTAGCGCCCCTGATCGTTCTGCTCGAACGAGCCCGCATCCATGCCGATACGTTCTATACGCGCAAAGGCGGTGCCGTCCTGCCAGGGGGTATCGACATGCAACAAGGTCGACTGGGTGCTCAGCTCGGACGTGCCCGGCGTACCGTCATCCTCGCGCCAGCCGTAATCATGCATCAGGGTCACGTGGGTATTGCGCTGGCGATACAGGGCATCGACGTCGCTGCGCAAGCTGCGCGCCAGCCAGTCATCGGCGCCCTGCTCGCGGCTGGCCAGTGTCAGCGCGCGGTCGTCGCGTGGCGACACGGCGGCGCGGTCGAGCAACTGCGCATCGGCCATGGCCGCCGCATAGAGGTCCAGCGCCCGTTGCGGGTCATCCTGCGCCACCAGGCGAGCGGCATCACGCCGCAACAACGGATCGGGGCGCACCTGCTGCGCTGCAATCCGGTCGAGCAGCCTCGCCGCTTGCTCGTGTTCGCCCAAGGCGACCCAGATCGCCGCCAAACGCCGTTGGGCGTTGCTGTCATCAGCGGCAAATTGTGGCACCTGCACGCCCAGCATGTGCCGGGCCTGCGCCAGGTTGCCTTGGGCCACGGCGCTTTCCATCACCCCAAGCCGCGCATCAGCACGCCCAGGCTGTACGGCAAGCACACGCTGGTAATAGCCACGCGCTTTGCCAGGTTCACCGCGCGCTGCTGCCCAGTCGCCCAACAGCATCACGTCATCCGGGCTACCTTCACCACGCGCCAGACTGGCTTCCAGCAAAGCTGATGCCTCGGCACTACGGCCTTGTGCCTGCAGCTGTTGCGCCGAGGCCAGGGTCATGCGCCGTTGAATACGCTGCTGCAGCGCGTGCATGTCCGGGTTCCAGGTTGCCTGCAGTACCGCGCCCAGGCTGTCCAGAGCCAAGGCATCACGGTCGCTGGACTCCAGAAACAGGCCGTGGGCATAGCGCGTCGCCGGGTCGAGTGGCTGGTGCTGCACCAGCCTGGCGAATGCCGCGTCGGCCTCGGCGGTGCGCCCCTGGTGACGCAAGCTGTTGGCCAGCTGATAGACCAGCCAAGGCTCATCGGGGGCCAAGGCAGTTGCCTGGCCCAGCGCCTGGCTGGCCGCCTGCCAGTCTTCGCGCTGCAGGGCTTCATCAGCCTGTTGACGCAGGCGCGCCAGTTCCAGGCTGCGGCGCAGGCTGGCGAATTGCGCTTGCTGGCGTGGCGGCAGGCTGTCCAGGTATGCCTGCGCCTTGTCTGGCGACTGCGCCTGGTACACACGCATCAGGCCACGCACAGCGCTTTCGTTATCCGGCGCCATGCGCCGCACCTGCAGGAATTGGCGCTCGGCAGCTGCCGCATCGCCCTCTGCCAGCGCGACATCCGCCAGGCCCAGCAAGGCGTATTCATCCTTGGGACGCTGCTGGCGTGCCTGCAGGTAAAGGGCGCGCGCGCCTCGCAGGTCGTTTGCCTGCAATGCCCGCTCAGCTTTGTTGAGCAGCGCCCAGTACTGGCTGGACGACTCCAGGTCTTTCCATTGGCTGATCCAGTAGGTGTCCTGCTCCTTGACGCTGGCCGCCCGGAACGCAGCGTTGGCGTCTTGGTAGCGGCTCTGGCGCATCAGCGCATAACCCAGGGCACCGTACAGGCTGGCATCGTCCGGGTACTGGCGCAGCGCCCGGCGCAGTTGTGCTTCAGCTTCGGCGTTACGGCCCTTGTCGAGCAACGCCTTGCCCCGCTGGCCAGCCTGCCAGGATGGGTCGGCCAGCAGTTTGCGCTGCTGTTGCAGGTTATCGCTGGCCTGGGCCAGCAGCGGCGAGGCCGGGTAGCGTTGCAGGAAAGCTTGCCAGGCCGCCGCACTGGCGGTGCTCACCGCCTGCCCGGACAGGTAGTCGAACTCGCGCTGGGCAGCGGCATCGCGTGCGCCAGGGTCGCGTGACAGTTGATCGAGCAGCGCCAGCGCTTCGCGGTCGCGGTTTTCAGCGAACAGCCAACCGGCCAGGGTCTGGCGCAGCCCGGCGCTGCCAGGGTACTGCCGGTCCAGTTGCTGCAACTGGCGGATGGCTTCAGGGCGTTGGCCTGGCAGGTTGCCGCGCACGCGCCAGTAGTCAAGGGCCAGCTCAAGGCTGGGCGGTTCACCCGCAAACAAGTGCTCATACGCCGCCAGCGCTTCTTCATTGCGCCCGGTAACGGCCAACAGGCGTGCCTGCTGCAAGCGTCGCGCCGCCTCTGGCTGCTGCAGCGCAAGCAGGCGCGTGGCCTGGCGTGCCTGCAGGCTGCCAGGCGCCAGGGCATTGATCCTGGCCTGCAACTGCTGGGCCTCGGTGGTGTTCTTGTCACGTAACGCCAGACTCAGGGCTGCCAGCAGCACGTCCGGGTTGCGCGGCTCCAGCAATTGCAGGCGGCCCAGTGCATCGCGCACCAGATCGTCACGGTGCAATGCCTCGCCCCGACGCACCTGGTCCAGCAGCCATTGGCGCTGTTCAGCGGCATCCTTGGGTTGCGCTACGGCCTGGCACGCCAGCGTCGCCAGCATCACCACGCCAATCATTCGCTGCATGGCGCGCTCCAGGCCGGCAACAAGCGGCCGTGCGAGTCAAAACGGTAACGGGCTTCATCCCAGCCCTGGCCAAACAGCGCGAGCACCTGGCCGTAATAGGCCTTGGCCTCGACTGGCTGCTCGTGCAGGCGCTGACGCTGGGCGGCAAGGCTGGCAACGTGCGCTGGCGACGCGGCCAGCAATGGCAGCAATGCTGCAGAGAACCCCGCCGGACCATGGCCGCTGGTGTTACCGCTGTGCGCATCCGCGCGCTCTGGCGGTAGCCCCTGGTGTGCGGTCACTGCCGCCATCGGGGCATAGTGGGCCAGCAGTTCGGCACGTTGCGCCGCGCCCTCGGCCAGCATGCCGACCCACAGGTACACGCGAATGGCGTCGTAGTCGCCGGCGTTGCCATGCTGCGGGTCCGCAGCCAGCTCACCGGCCGGCGTCCACAGCAGCCAGTCCGGGGCGAAGCCCTTTGGCGACGAAGCCAGCCACAGACGCCGCGTGTTGGCGGCCAGTTCGCCCCACAGCGGGTCCACCAGGCTGAAGCGGTCCAATACCTGCAGCGGCAGGTAGCTTGGGTTCAAGCGGGTGCCGTTGGCATCCTCGAAGCCGTAGTCACCAGGCAGCAGCATCACCCCCAGCCTCGGCAGCTTGCGCACGGTCTGGGCGGCGATGCGCCATAGCATGTGCTGCCCCAGTTGCGTATAGGCAGGCATCTCCCAAAGCCGCCCCGCCTCCAGCAGGCTGTAGGCAATCCACAGGTCGGCGTCGCTGGCGTTGTTGGCGTCCAGCACCTGCCACTGGTTCTGGCCCTTGCGGCCCCACAACCAGGCCGGCAGGTGACGCGCCAGGTCGCCCTCGGCGAGGTTGTTGCCGGTCCAGCCCAGCACCTGCGCGAACGCCTCCCGGTCATTGCCCACCAGGGCGAAGAACAGCGCATAACTCTGCCCTTCCGAGGTGGTGATCAGGCGCTCATCGCTCGGGTCGATGACCCGCCCGTCCACGCTCACCAGCTCGGCCTTGAAGCGCTCCCAGGCCGGCCACGGGCAGGCGGGTGCGGCATTGGCGAAAACGGGCAAGCCCAAGGCGACCAGCCCTACCAGCAACGGACGCACCATCACCCGCGCTCGCCCAGGCGACGACGGCCTGCCCAGCGCAATGCCCGCCACAGCAAGAAGGCAAACAGCACCACGCAAAGGGCCGCGATCGCCGCCAGCAACACCGGGTGCTCGGACAAGTGGAACCACAGCAACATCCACCAGGGCAGCGCACCGACAAAGTAGTGCTCGC
The DNA here is from genome assembly GCF_051123555.1 of Pseudomonas sp. NFX1. Lineage (NCBI taxonomy): Bacteria > Pseudomonadati > Pseudomonadota > Gammaproteobacteria > Pseudomonadales > Pseudomonadaceae > Pseudomonas > Pseudomonas sp. NFX1. The sequence goes on from NZ_CP169366.1 coordinate 1,945,694, forward strand.
CGACGAACTGGCTGGTGACGCCACTGCTGCGCACCAGCGTCACCGAACCGGCCACTGCATCGAGTTTGCCCACATCACCCAGCACGTCGCGCAGCAATGCGTAATCGCTGTCGCTGTTGGCCAGCAGGGCGACGACGCTGCGCTGCTCGTGGAACGGCGATTTCAACCCGGTGATGGCCGCGATCGGCGCTTGCGCGCTGACCGCCACACGGCTGCTTGCGGCCACCGGTGCGGTGTCGAAGCGCTGGCTGCCTGGCAACCCTGCGCTACGGCCTTGCAGCAACCAGTCACGCTGGGCGCTGAGCAGCAGGCCGAGGTTAGGCGCATCGCTCAAAGCCTCGGGCAAGCTGCCAATCAGCAACAAGTCGGCGTCGGCGGCCGTTGCCTGCTTCCAGTCATCGACCAGCTTCAGACCAAGCGCCGGGTAACCGATTTGCCCGGCCAGCCCACCAACCGCGTCGAGCAAGGTGCCAACCTGCATCGCCGTGGGCTTTGCCGGCATGATGACCAGGGTTTCGGAAAGGTCGGCCATGCGGCTGAACGGGAAGCCGCTGCGGGCGAAGGCGCGCAGGTCGGGCATGGCGATGTAATGGTGGTAGCCGGACAAGTCGATGGTCGAGTTTTCGTCGATCGCCGCGCGCACATCCACCGGCAGCGACGTCTGGCAATGATCGCGCTGGGCGCTGCCCAGGGTGCTGGCAAAGCTGAAATCGAAACGCAGGCGGTTGCGGTCGCCGATCTTCAACGCCGGCACCAGCGAGTTTTCGGTCAGTGCGCTGCTGTCACCTGACAGCACCGCCAGGCGCACCTGCTCGAGCGTGCCGCCGCGCCGGTCGTTGCCCACCAGCGGCATGCTGGTGATGTACTGGTCATTGACGCTGATACTCAGGCGCGATTCGTCAGTCACTGCCGGTGCCGTATAACGGTACAGCGTGCGCAACGGGATGCCCTGGTTGCGCCAGACGAACAAGTCTGGCGGCAAATTCAGTGACAGCGTCACCGGCCGCGGTTGCAGGCCACTGACTTGCAACTGCTCGGGGTAGTCGAGCAGTTCGGCGAAGCGCACCGGCCGATCGGTGCGCGTCCAGTTTGGCGCGTCGTAGGGCTTGCGCGGCTGCAGCGCGGTCATCTGCTCGACCTGCACCCGGGCACCACGGAACAGGTTGTTGCCAACCGCCAGCGCCGAAGCTGCCTTGATCAGGTCGTCATCGTTGCGCCCCAGTACCAACAGCACCTTGCTGAAGCGGTCGTGCGGATGGTCGATCATCTGCAACACCGGGCCGTCGACCAGCGGAAACTGCTGCAGGTCGGCGAGAAATGCCGGGCGACGTTCATTGCTGGCAAACACGATGCTCGGCTTGGGGGTGTCGGCACTGGCCGGCAGGCGGTTGTACAGCACCGGGAAGGTTGCCTTGCGCCAGCCGGCCTGGCTGCCGAAGTAAGACGCCAGGATCGCGGCCGCACGCTGCTCACCCAGGCTCGGCACACCACTGAACACCACCGGCAGCTCGACCTTGCCGGTGTCGCGCGCGTCAAAGAACGGCAGCGGGAAGTACGCCAGGTCGTTGTCCAGCGCCAGTGCCTGCTCGTGCAACTGCACCTGGCTCTTGCGGTTCAGGTTCAGCCACAGGCCGCTGTGCGCCGGGTCTTCGCAGATGTCGGTGTAATGCCCGACAAACTCCAGGCGGACCCGGTTGAAGTCGCTGAGCAGCTTAGGGTCCAGCGGCAGTTGGCGGCGCACGCGCTGGCCAAGCTGCTCCTTCTCCACCGGCACTACCCCCATCAGCTCGTCATTGAGGTAGACGCGCAGGTGCGACAGGTTCGGCAACAGCGCGGGCGAAGGCGTGTAGTCCAGCTGCAAGGTGGCTTCGGTGGCCAGGCGGTCGCGACGCAGGCCGAATTCGATGTGTTCGCTGTTGCGCACCCCCAGCAGCAGGCTGTCGGACGCATGCCCGAGCTGCTCGAAGGTTTTCGTAACCGGCCAGCTCGGCACCTTGGGTACGGCGGGCTCGGCAAGCGGGGCTTCGGAGGCGGCAGCGGCGCTCTGCGACAAGGCGGCAAACAGCGCCATCGCCAGGCCCCAGGTACGCGCGGGATAACCAGTCATCATGCGTCTCGATCAACAGGGTTCATGAAAGGGATAGGCCGCGGCGTGCGGGGCCTGTAGCTGGCCAGCCAATGCACCAGCGCGCGCAGCGGGCGCAACCACGTCCGCAGCCACGGCGGCATGTGCTCGACCAGGCGCAGGTAACCGACAGCGCCCAGCTTCAGCACCTCGACCAGGCTGCGCAGCGGGCGATCGGCCTCGTGTTGCTGGTGCCAGCCAAGCCAGGCATCGGCACGGGCAAAGGTGCAGTGAACCAGGTCTATGCGCTGTTGCTGGCTCAGGTCGTGGAACACCAGGCCCACGTGTTGCCCGACGGTACGGGTAACGCAGGCCTGGAAGGCAAACTCGCGCTGGCCACGGTTGAGCAGCAGGCGTACCTGCGCCCCGGGTTTGAGCGCAAGGCCTTGGTGCAACTGCAGGCCGACGCCGCCATCGGAGTAATCGACCAGGGTGCAGGGGTAGGCGTGACCGCTGGCCAGCACCAGCCCCGCCGGCAAGTGCATCTGCACCCGGTGGGCGCGGCGTACCTGGCGCACCTCGGCGGCCACGGCAACGGCGGCGCCGATGATCAGCAGGTTGTAGACCACCCACAACGAGCTGACGATCACCGTGCCGACTTCCGCCGCGGGGCCGGTGAACAGCCGCCACACGGCAAAGCCCAGGCCGGCCACGTTGAGTGCCGCAAGCCACAGGTAGGGCTGGGCGATGCGCCAGTCGAACTGCCCCTGCTCCATCAGGCCGCCCTTGGCGGTGACGTTGAAGGTGCCCTTCTTCGGCGCGAACAGCGCGACCGTGGTGGGGCGGGCGATGTACCAGGCCAGCACGGTCTCGTAGACCTCGCCCCAGAACGTTTGCCGGTACTTGCCCTGCATGCGCGAGTTGGTCAGGCTGGCGTGAATCATGTGCGGCAACACGTACAGCAGGATCATCAAGGCAGGCGCATAGATGATGTAGGCATGCAGCAACAGGAACGCCAGCGGCGCAGTCAGAAACACCAGCCGCGGCAGGCCGGCCAAGAAGTGCAGCATCGCGTTGGCGTAACACACCCGCTGAAACAGGCTCAGCCCGCGGCCGAAAATCGGGTTGTCGGTACGAAAGATCTGCACCATGCCACGCGCCCAGCGAATACGCTGGCCGATGTGCGCCGACAGGCTCTCGGTGGCCAGGCCCGCCGCCTGGGGGATGCTCAGGTAAGCCGAAGACCAGCCCTGGCGGTGCATGCGCAAGGCGGTGTGGGCATCTTCGGTCACGGTCTCCACGGCAAAGCCGCCAATGCTTTGCAGCGCCGTACGCCGCAGTACCGCGCATGAGCCGCAGAAGAATGCCGCATTCCACATGTCGTTCCCGTCCTGGATCAGGCCGTAGAACAGCTCCCCTTCATTGGGCCGGCGGCGGAACGAGCCCAGGTTGCGCTCGAACGGGTCTGGCGAGAAGAAGTGGTGCGGCGTCTGCACCAGCGCAAGCTTCGGGTCCTTGAGGAACCAGCCCACCGTCATCTGCAGGAATGAGCGCACCGGCACGTGGTCGCAGTCGAAGATGGCGATCAGCTCGCTGTCGGTCACACCCAGCGCATGGTTGAGGTTGCCGGCCTTGGCGTGCTTGTTGTCCGGGCGCACGATGTAGCCCACGCCGACCTCGTCGGCAAAGGCGCGGAACGCGTCGCGCCGGCCATCGTCGAGAATGTAGATGCGCAGGCACTCGCGTGGCCAGTCCAGGCCCAGGGCGGCCAGCACGGTGGTGCGCACCACCGCCAAGTCTTCGTTGTAGGTGGGGATCATCAGGTCGACCGTCGGCCAGTGCCCGGGGTTGGCCGGCAGGTTCGCCGGCTTGCGCTGCAGCGGCCAGCAGGTCTGGATGTAGCCCAGAATCAGCACGCACCACGAGTAGGTCTCGGCAGCCAGCAGGATCACCCCGCACACCAGGTCCGTGGTGTCGTTCCAGTTCAGGGTCGAGGTATAACGCCACCACAGGTAGCGGCAAGAGATGATGGTCGACAGCACGATCAGCATCAGGGTCGGAAAGCGGCCCGGCATGTGCCGCACCAGCATGGCAATACCCAGAAGCAGGCAGATGAACGTCAACTGTGCCAGGTAGCCGAACGGCTCGGTCACGCACAGCAAGGCCAGGCCAAAGGCGCAGAGCGTCAGCACACCATAGAAGGCCCAGCGGGCGAATACGCTCAGGCCGCGCAAGCGTGCCGAGGCTACCTGCTTGAAGGCACTGGCCCGATAGCGCGCGGGCAACCGTTGCAGCCGGTCGATCAACCGGCCACGGTAGTGCTGCACCCTCTGACGCGTGGTGTGCCATTGGCCGCGCACGGCACGCCAGGCCTTGCTGGCCGGCCCTGGTTGGCGTGGCAGCGGTTGGCGCCGTAGCAGCAGCCACAGGCTCTGGATCAACACCCGCACGGGGTCGCCCAGGCTCGGGCGCTTGCCCGCCAACTGCGGGTACAGGCGCTGACGCTCGGCCAACAGGGCCTGCCAGGCGGGCGACTCCAGGCGCAAGAACAGCACGGCCAGCGCCACACCCAAGGTAAACAGCCAGGCGACCGGCCGCTGCGCGCCGCGTGTGGTGAACCAGGCGTAAGCCGACAGAGGGTTCAGGGTCACGACTGCCGCCTCGTCAGGCAGCGCACCGCCAGGCTCTGCACATCCCGGCAGGCCAGGCTCTGCGGCGCATAATGGCCAAGCGGGGCCTTGCACGCCAAGGCCTCGAGAAAGGCCTCGTCGCGGTGCACCACCTGCAGGGGCAAGCGATCACGGAACAGGTCGCGCCACACCATCAGGAGGTCGCTCTGCAAGCGGCTGGCCGGGTCGTAACGGTTGACCAGCAGCAGGTCGTAGCGCTCGATGGCTCGGCGCCCGAGCAGCAGATGGCTGGCCATTTCGGCTTCGGCCACCAGCACCCGCACATCGGTCTCGACGCAGTGGCCCGCAGCCGCGGCCGGTAACTGCGGCACGTCGAACAGCAACCAGTCGAAGTGTTCGGCCAGTTCAACTTGGCGAGCGGCCCAGGTTGCAGCGTCGGCCGCCGGGTGCAGCGCATCGCCAGGTGCATTGCCGAACGGCATCAGGCACAGCCCATCGAGCACCTCGTATACAGCGTCGGTGTACGGCCGCCCTTCCCGCTCGGCAAGCGCCCAGCCCTCGCGCGCCTCCAGCGGCAGGTTGAAATGCAGCCCCAGCAGGTTGTCCGGGCACAGGTCGATCAACAGCACCCGCTCACCCACGCCCTGCAGCGCATAGCCCAGCGCGGCCAGCAAGGCACTGCGCCCCAGGCCACCGCGCACGCCGTGCAACGCTAGGCTGGTCATGGCAACACCGCCTCGCGCTTGGGTACAGGCATAGGCAGCCCATCCTGGGCACTGGACCGGCAGCTTTCACCCAGCAACGGCCAGCGCTGCAAGGCCTGCTGAACCCCCACCAGCATGGAAATATCCTGATAGTTCAGGTCCGGCATATCCAGGTGCTGGCGCAGTTGGGCAATGTCGTCACTACGGTCGGCAGGGTCAGCGTTGCCAGGCTTCATCGGCTCTCCTCGGGGATAGGCTGCCAGTCAGGCTGGCCTTGCAGGCGCATATAGGCGCGCCCCTGGTAGTTCAAGACCTGCGCACCGGAGGTTTCCGCGACCTGTTCGGTGGTCGGCAGGTCGTTCAGCAGGCTGGGCACATCCAGTACCTGCTGCTGGCCAAGGCCGGCGTACACCCGCGATATCACTTCGGACAACGCCAGGTAGCTGGTGGGCGCCGAGACCCGCAGCGGCTCGCTGCGCCCAGGCTGCCCCATGCCGATGAACTTCAGGCCAACCGGCACATGGGTAATCGACGGCGTGGGGATTTCGCGCATGCCCGACAGCTGCATGCGGTCGCCATGCAGCGCGGCGCCATGCTCCGGGACGATGGCCACGACCACGCGGCGGCCACTGCGCTCCAGTTCGTCGAGGAAGGTGCCCAGCTCGCCGAACAGGCGGTTGGCGCGGGTGGCGTAGTCGGCGACGCGGGTGCCGCCGTCGGCGGTGACGATGCGGTTGCCGTCATGCAGGCTGATGCTGTTGTAGAACAGCGACACATGCTCGGCCGGCGTGCCTTTACGCTGCCCCCACCAGCGCCGCAACACGTCCAGGTCGCTGGCAATCGGCGAGCCGTCGAAGCCGACCAGTGCCCGCGGGAAATCGGTGTTGCGCAGGCCGGGTTGCGGCATGTGCTGCTGGGTGATATCGCCGATGAAGTTGTCGAAGCGCCCGCTGTGGTTGAGCAAGGTATTGCTCTGGAAGCCAAGCCTGGCCAGGTTCTGGAACAACAGGCACTGCTCCGGGGCGCTCTGGTACAGGCCCGCGTGGGACGACTGCCCACAGCTGGCACGCAGTACGCGAATGGCGGCCGGCCCGCTGTAGGACGTGGCCGAGTTGAACTGATCGAAGACCACGTCCAGGCGCGAGAGCAGCGGGTTGTCACGCAGCCCCACGGCCGACAGGTCATCCCAGGCCAGCGAGCAGATGTTGATCACCAGCAGGTCGAACGGCTGCTCCTCGGCATTCATGGCAGGGAACGCCGTTACCCGTTCACGCTCACTGGCAAAGAACCGCTCAAGCCAGCCGTCGAGCGTGGCGTTGTCGGCCAGCGCCGTGGCCTGCGCCTGCGCAGCGGGGCTGGTAGTCACCGTGCCAGGCGCCTGGCCCGCAGTGAACCCCAGTGACGGCAGCCCGCCGACGGCCAGCCAGCCCAGCCCTAACAGGCTCAGGGTACTCAGGCGCAGCCAATGGCGCAGGTACAGATACCCCACCAACAGCAGTGCCAGCGCGCCCATCAGGTTCCAGTTGATGAAACGGCCCAGCAGTTCGAGCAGGTAGCTCCACGAAAAATCGAGTACCCCCGGCTGCGCCAGCAGGCGACTGAACGGCGGCAACCAGGTGTCCTGGTAGAACAACGCGATGCCAATCGGCAGCGCCGCCAGCTGGCGCGCAATGCGCAACCACTTGCCCGGCAACGGGATCAGCAGAAACGCTGCGAACAACAGGTTCGGCAGCGCCTGGAAGTCGAGCATGCCCAGAGCGACCAGCAGGAACTTGGCCAGAAAATAGAGGTTCCACGCTCCCAGACCAGGCCATCGGGCCAGAACCGGGAGCGTGACGGTTGTATTAGTCATTACGGGGTTCCTGGCGTGCAGCGCGGTGGCGTACGCCCAGCGGTTTCAGGTAACGGGGGGAAAGGCGGCGGTGCAACCAGCCGCGCAACACTGCGCGCAGGCGCACCACCAGCAAGGCCAGGCCCAAGGTGACCAACGCAGTGAGGGCGATCACTTGCAGCAATTGCGCGAAGTTCATACTGCGCCCCGCTTGCCCAGGGCGACCCGGCGCGGTGCCAGTGCCGGCCGCGCGGGCGTGGGCAACTGCGCCGCTGCATCGACCCGCGGCGGCTGCGGCGAGCGGTTATCGAGGAAGGCCGGGGCGGCCAGGCTGTCGACGCCGGCAAGCACTTCCTGGCTGATGAACAGCTCTTTCCATGACAACTGGAAGATGTGATCAAGCGCCTGTTCGACGCCTTCGGAACGGCAGGCAAACAGGAACAGGAACAACACCTCCCCGACCACACAAGCGATGTCGCCGTCGCGGCGGAACACCGTACGCGAGCATGCCTGCAGCGGGGTCAGACCTGGGGCCGGGCGCAATACCAGCAACTGGTGGACGATTTCGCCGTTACGTACACCGTGCCACATGCTCTGCACTGCTTCGGCGAACGCATCAGGCGCTACCAAGCCGCAGATCGCGAGTGGCCGCAAACGCGTGAGCAAGGCATCGAAGTCGGTTGGCAGGTGTCGGCGCCAGACATAACCCTGGATGCTTTCCACCATGGTCAGGAAGCGTGACAGGCTGGCGCCAAACGGCACGATTTGGGTGGCGCCGCAGGCCAGCAGCAGTTGTTCATCCTGATAGCGCAAGGTGGGCGCCATTTCGCGCACTACCAGCTTCAAGGCATTGCCACGCAACTGGCGCAAGCGGTGCAGCTGGCGCGCCAGGCTGTCCAGCCGCTGCCCGCCATCCATGGCGAAAATGACCGTGGCGGACACCGCTCGGCTGGCGCGGTCAGCCAGTTCGTCGAGGCTTTCGCAGACCTGCCAGTGCTCGGAGAAGGCAGGCGCCCCTTCAAGGACCGGCCGCTGGGCCAGGCACAACAGCTCATCGCCACCGGTATCGGTGGGCGCCTGCGGCGTACCGGCAACGGCAAACCCCGCGTCAAGGCGCACCAGCTCCATGTCCCGGGTGCCCGCCTTGCCAAGCGGGTTGCTCCAGAAGTGCTGCAGGTAACGGACCCCGCCTTTGCCGCGATACACCTGGGCCAGGCCGTCGACGCCCTGGTTGAACACGCGCAGGCACTCCACCAGGCCGGCACTCTGGCCACCGCTGATGACCAGCAGCAGCGCCGCCTCGGCCAACAACAGCGGGCGCAGCGCCTCGCACCAGCGCTCGACCTTGCCGTCTGCCCAGGCACCGGCAGGCGCCAGCGCGACAAGCACACGGCCAGGAACATCGAGACGGGGCAGATCATCGACCAGGTGCAGGGTGGCGTGAGGGTTGGCTTCATACAGCGCCAGCTCGCCCGGGCCCTTTGCGGCATCCAGTGCACTCAGCACATCACCCATGCCTTGCGCATTGGCGATCAGGGCTGCCCGCGTTGGTTCGGGCAACCCCTCCACCACCTGGCGGCAGAGCAAGGTGGCGTCTTCTGCGGTGTCACAGGCCAACCAATACAGTCCCTGTAGATGAAGCTGGCTGCTTTCGGCGCCTAAGCCGGAGATTGCCAACAACGGCATTCCATTCGTCAAAACACTGGCTCTAAATTAAGAATTGAAACGGATTTCGGGAGGAATATCGCATGCGCGCTAGGGTGGCATTTTGATCTTCGTCAAAAAAATAGCAAATTAGCTTGCGATATAGCGTAACCGTCAATCTTACAGCACGAAGGCAAAATGCTGGCGCGCTCAAATGTAATTAATTGCAAGGAGATGTTCGGTTAGGGCTGTGAGGCGTATGGGGAAGGGGTGCCTGGCTTGGTTTCTTCAGGGGTGCGTATATCGAGCGCCGCGCGGGCGGCGCTCGATCTTCATCCACCGTTGCCGCGCGTTGAATCAACGAGGTAGGACGTTCCTGCGCAATGGCGAAGACAGTTTGCAGGGCTGCGCGGTGCACAACCCGATTCCTGTCTAAGCTTCTGCCAGCATTTCCAGCAGTTGAGGCTTACGACGTACTCATGGGCAACGTTCTGTCATCGCATATCGGCCTGCGTGGCCTGATTTTGAGCTTTGTTCTACTCGCCGTGCTGGGCACGCTGTGCAATGGCCTGATCACCGCCTACGGCGTGCAACGCGATGCTTTGGTCCACTCGGCGCTGGAAGCCAACCGTGCCTACGCGTTCAAGGTGGCCTCCAGCATCGATGGGTTCCTGTACTCGGTCAATGAGCGCCTGAAATACAGCAGCCAACGCCTGGGCCGCGACATTGGCAACCCAGCCTTGCTGGAGGAGGAAGCGCTTCGCTTGCAGGCCCAGGACTCGGAACTGAACAGCGTGCTGATCACCGACCCTGCGGGCAAGATCCTGCAGGCATACCCGCCTGGGGTGCAGATCGGTTCGACGGTGGCTTCTACTGAGTTGCACGCAGCACTCAAACAACGGCAGCCCTTGGTCAGCCAGGCATTCACTGCGGCCAACGGCAAGCTCATCATCTTTGTGTCGCAGCCGATCTTCAGCCCGGCCGGCCAGTTTCTCGGGCTGGTGGGCGGTTCGGTGTACCTGCAGCAGCGTGGCGTGATGCATTCGCTGATTGGCGAACATCACCTCGATGGCACCTTCGCCTTCGTCGCCGACGGCAACCGCCGCTTGCTTTACCACCCCGACCAACAGCGCATCGGTGAAGTGCTCGGCTGGAGCGAGACGGTGGACATCGCCCTGCACGGTGAAAACGGCACCCTGGAAACCGTCAATTACCGGGGGGTGCCGATGCTTGCCGGGTTTGCCCATGTGCAGGGGTCCAACTGGGCTGTGGTGGTGCAACAACCGCAGGCACAGGCACTGGCACCACTGGGCAAGCTGATGCGCGACATGCTGATCAAGATCATCCCGGCCGGGGTGGTCGGCTTTGCTCTGATACTGCTCGGCGTGATGCTGATCACCCGCCCGTTACGTGCACTGGCCGGCCATGCCATCGACCTTTCGGCGCCCAATGCCACGGCAGAACTGTCCGCGATCAATGCCTGGTACGCAGAGGCCGCGGCGATCCGCCAGGCACTGGTGCTGCAGGCGCAACACCTGCAACAGAAGATCGGCACCTTGAACGCCGCTGCCGAAACCGACCTGTTGACCGGCCTGGGCAACCGGCGCGCGATGAAGGCGGCACTCGAGGCCCTGGATGCATCGCAGCAGGCTTATGCGGTACTGGCGTTGGATATCGACCACTTCAAGCGGGTCAACGACACCTTCGGCCATGATGTCGGCGACCTGGCCCTGCAGCAGGTGGCGCAAGTGATCCGTGCCTGTACGCGTGCAGGGGACCTGCCCTGCAGGGCCGGCGGCGAAGAGTTCTGCCTGCTGCTGCCGAACACCGGGCCGAGTACTGCGAAAGAGGTCGCCGAGCGTATTCGCTCGATGCTGAGCGCCACGCCCATGAAGCAGGTCGGCACGCTGACGCTGTCTATCGGTGTGGCTTGCCGCAGTACAGAGACCCCCACCGCCGCAGCCATCCTCAAGCGTGCCGACGAGCGCCTGTACCTGGCCAAGGAAAATGGGCGTAACCGTGTGGTGGCTGAAGATCGCGTGCTTTCCTAGATGCCTGCCGCTACAGGGTCAGAAATCCAGGGCGCCGCTGAGCAAGGCGTTGAGTTTGCCCGCGACGTCGGCGCCTTGCTCGTCCAGCAGGCACAACGCAATGCCTTGCAACGCCGCCTGAGAGCCGGCGAGGCCCGCACCTATCAGCGCCAGCGGGCAGGCAATCTCCATCTGCAACGCGCGCAGGCGCCTGGCCAACACAGGGCCAACCGGTGCCTGCAGCGCAATCACCAGTGCCGCCGGCTGCATCGCCGCACACAACAGGGGCAGCTCTTCCAGCGGTTGCCCGCAGCCGAGCACCTCGATGCGTTGATGCTCGCCGCTCAACAGCAGCCCGGCACACAACACTTGCAGTTCGGCTTGCCCTTCGGTGCCTGCCAGCAGTACGCGCGGCGCATCGGCCTGGTTCATCTGCAGGCGCAGCATCAAGCGGGCGCGCAGGAACGTATCGAGAAACAGCCATTGGCTACGCTGGCCGAACGCACTGCCTGAAGCCAGCTCATGCCACACCGGCAGCAGCACTTCACGCAGTACGGTGGCCTTGGGCATGAGTGTGAACAACTGGCCATGCAGCCCTTCCAGCGCCTGCGCATCGAATGCCTGGGTTGCGCGCACTACGGCGGCGCGCCAATCGTCAAAGGCCGAGTGCGGCTGCACAGGCGCCTCAGGCTGGCCTGCGAGCATGTCGCCAACCTTGCTGATGGGCAGGCCGTTGGAGGTCCAGCGCAAGATGTCACGTATACGCTGGACATCCCGGGCCGTGTACAAGCGATGGCCGCCCTCGGTGCGCTGCGGGCGAATCAGCCCATGCCGCCGCTCCCAGGCACGCAAGGTCACCGGATTGATGCCGGTCAGGCTGACCACATCGCGCATGGGTAGCAAATCAGGTGGGGTGGCGTCAGTCATGGCGAGGGGGCTTCCGGGGGGTGCCCTATTCTAAACCCATCTGCACCTTCTGCGGCGAGCGGCCTTGGTTCATCATGCAGCAAACGGCGCCGAAGCCTTCTGCACAGAGGCTACGCTGCGCATATCGCATACGAGATTTATGTGGGTGGGCCCTATGATCAACGCAAAACTCCTGCAACTGATGGTCGAGCAGTCCAACGATGGCGTCGTCGTCGCCGAGCAGGAGGGCAATGACAGCATCCTTATCTACGTCAACCCTGCCTTCGAGCGCCTGACGGGCTACAGCGCCGAGGACATCCTCTATCAGGACTGCCGTTTTCTTCAGGGCGAGGACCATGACCAGGTCGGCATCGCCACCCTCCGCGAGGCGATCCGCGAAGGCCGCCCCTGCTGCCAGGTACTGCGCAACTACCGCAAGGACGGCAGCCTGTTCTGGAACGAGCTGTCCATCACGCCCGTGCACAACGAAGCGGACCAGCTGACGTACTACATCGGTATCCAGCGCGACGTCACAGCGCAGGTGTTTGCCGAGGAAAAGGTACGCGAGCTGGAGGCGGAAGTGGCTGAGTTGCGTCGGCAACTGGGCCAAGCCAAGGGCTGACCCAAAAACCTATACAAGATCGTTTATTTGTATAGATTAACGCTCAGGCTTCAGCTATACCTGTACAACAAATCATTGTTGTACAGGATTGCCTGGAGCCCAGTATGTCAGCGTACCTACAACAATTCGCCGAGCGCTTCGCCAGCCTCGATGGGGATAACCTAGACGCGCTGGAAAAACTGTACAGCGAAGAGGTCACCTTTCGCGATCCCCTGCATCAGATACAGGGGCTACCGGCCTTGCGGGCCTACTTCGAGCAGTTGTACGCCAACGCCCACGATATCCGCTATGCCTTCACCAGCGTCGACGAGGTGAGGCCCGGGCAGGGTTACCTGCGCTGGACCTTGCAGTTTTGCCACCCACGCCTGGCCCGCGGCCAGCAGATCACCTTGCAAGGCTGCAGCTGCTTGCATTGGCGCGACCGTGTGCATTTTCACCAGGACTATTTCGACGCCGGCGCCCTGCTGTATGAACACCTCCCGGTCATGGGCAGTGCTATCCGCTGGCTCAAAGGCAGGCTGGCATGAGCCGCTGCTGGTTGACCGGCGCAAGCAGCGGTATCGGTGCCGCACTCGCGCAGATACTGCTTGAACAAGGCCACCAGGTTGCTCTGGGGGGGCGCCTCGCAGAGCGCCTTGCCCCCTTGGCTGAACGGTTCCCCGGGCAGGTATTGCTGGCCATTGGCGATATTGACGACCCGCAGCAGGTGGCCGCTATCGCCGCCCGGATCGAGCAGGCCTGGGGCGGGCTGGACATGGCCATTCTCAATGCAGGCACCTGCGAATACCTGGAGCCGGGCCATTTTGATCCGGCCTTGGTCGAACGTGTGCTGCGCACCAACGTGCTGGGTGTCAGCTACTGCCTGGCGGCGGCACTGCCCTTGCTTCGCGCCGGCCAACGTCCCCACCTGGTGGTGATGGGCAGCTCGGTAAGCTGGCTGGCCTTGCCTCGCGCTGGCGCCTACGGCGCATCCAAGGCTGCGGTGCGCTACCTGGTGGAGTCACTGCGCATCGACCTGGCACACGAGGGCATCGCAGTCACCTTGGTCAGCCCAGGCTTCGTCGACACGCCATTGACCCGGCGCAACGATTTCCCCATGCCGCAGCTGTGGCCCGCGCAGCGCGCAGCCCGGCATATCGCCAGGCGCCTGCAGCACCGCCCGCTGGAAATCAATTTCCCCGGCCTTTTTACCTGGGTGTTGCGCCTGCTCGGGGCGCTGCCCGCGCGCCTGCGCCTGGCACTGGGCCAACGCCTTGCCCGCCATGAACAGGAATGATGATTCATGCGTATAGCAATCATCGGCAGTGGCATCGCGGGGCTGACCTGCGCCCATCTGCTGTCACGCAAGCACGAAGTGACTGTTTTCGAGGCCGAGCAATGGATCGGGGGGCACACGCATACCTTCGATGTGATCTGGCAAGGCGAGCGCCATGCGATAGACACCGGTTTCATCGTCTTCAACGACTGGACCTACCCGCACTTCATCCGGTTGCTCGACCAGCTCAAGGTCGCCTCGCAGCCGACCGAGATGAGTTTCTCGGTGCATGACCCGATCACCGGCCTGGAATACAACGGTCATGACCTGAACACACTGTTCGCCCAACGCCGCAACCTGCTGTCCCCAGGGTTCTGGGGGATGCTACGGGATATTCTGCGTTTCAACCGCCAGGCAGTCGCCGACCTCGACGCCCAGCGCATCGACGCCAACACCACCCTGGGCGCCTACCTTCAGGCGCACCGCTATGGTCGGCGCTTCATCGACCACTACATCGTGCCGATGGGTTCGGCGATCTGGTCGATGTCCCGCGCAGACATGCTTAGCTTCCCCCTAGCGTTTTTCGTGCGCTTTTGTCGCAATCACGGCTTGCTGTCGGTCACCCAACGGCCGCAGTGGCGGGTGATCAAAGGCGGTTCGCGCGGCTATGTTGCGCCGCTGTGCCGACCGTTTGCCGAACGCATCCGCCTCAACTGCAAGGTTTACCGGGTCAGCCGCGACGAACGTGGCGTCACCGTCGTCAGCGCTGCCGGCAGCGAACGCTTCGACAATGTGGTGTTCGCCTGCCACAGCGACCAGGCCCTGGCGCTGCTGGACACCCCAAGCCCGCAGGAGCGCGCCGTGCTCGGCGCCATCGGCTACGCCAGCAACGACGTGGTGCTGCACACCGATACCCGTCTGCTACCAGGCCGCAGGCGCGCCTGGGCCAGTTGGAACTACCGCCTGGGCGGGCCAGAGCAGGCCCCTGCGGCGCTGACCTACAACATGAACCTGCTGCAAGGCATCAAGGCGCCGACCACCTTCTGCGTGAGCCTCAACCAGACCGCGCAAGTAGACCCGGCGCAGATCATCGCCCGCTTCCAGTACGCCCACCCGCAGTACAGCCTTGCGGCCTCCGCCGCGCAGGCGTGCCAGGCGCAGTTGCAGGGCCAGCAACGCAGTTACTTCTGTGGCGCCTACTGGGGTAATGGTTTTCACGAAGACGGGGTAGTCAGCGCGCTGAAGGTGGCCGCGCATTTTGGAGAGCAGCTGTGAACAGCAGCCTTTGCCTGGGCTGGGTCAGCCACCGGCGCCTGACGCCGCGGCGCCACGCGTTCCGTTACCGGATCGGCATGTTCTACCTGGACCTGGACGAGCAAACCTGGCTGCTGGGCCTGTCACGCTGGCTGGGGCGCTGGCGCCTGGCGCCGCTGTGCTGGCGCGAGACCGACTACCTGCCCGCGCTGACCCGCCAAGGCGAGCCGCTGGCCCAGGCCGCACGCTTGCTGGTCCACCAGGCGACAGGGCATCTGCCCGAAGGCCCTGTGCGCCTGCTCACGCAACTGCGTTGCTGGGGGCTGTCGTTCAACCCGGTGAGCTTCTACTTCTGCCATGACCGCGACGGGCGCCTCGCGGCGATTCTGCTGGAGGTGCGCAACACGCCGTGGCGTGAACGCTTTCACTACGTGCTGCCAGTGCAGGGCAACCTTGCCAAGCGCTTCACCGTGGCCAAGGCCTTCCATGTGTCGCCGTTCATGCCCCTGAACATGGACTATCACCTGCGCTTCAGCCTGGACGCGGCGCATGTACGCATTCACATGCAGAACTGGCAAGGCGGCCGCAAGGTGTTCGAGGCCGACCTCACCTTGCAGCGCCAGCCACTGGATGCACCGGCGCTGCGCCGCTACGTGCTGACCTTCCCCTGGATGAGCCTGCACACCGTTCTGGCCATCTACTGGCAAGCGCTGCGCCTGTTGTGCAAGCGCACCCCCGTCCATGACCACACCACCCGCCAGGGCGACCTGGCGCTCGGCCAACCTTGCGAGGACCCTGAACATGTCGAATCCCACCCTGAGCGTTAGCAAGTTCGCCGGCCTTGCGCCCTTACTCGGCGGGCTGGCACGAAGCGCCGTGCTTGCCCAGATGGGCAAACTGCGCCACGGCCACCTGCGCCTGCTCAGCCACGGGCAGCAGTGGAGCTTCGGTGATGCCGAAAGCCTGCTGCAGGCCGAGGTGGAGATCCTCGATGACGCTACCTGGAGCCTGATCGCCGGCAATGGCTCGATCGGCGCGGGCGAAGCCTACATCCACGGCTACTGGCGAAGCCCCGACCTGGCACTGGTGACGCGCCTGTTCGTCGCCAACCTGGAAGTGCTCGATGCGCTCGAAGGTGGCCTGGCCCGCTTCGGCCGCCCTGCCCTGCGCCTGCTGCACCGGCTCAACCGCAACAGCAGGCGCGGCGCCCGGCGCAACATTCTGGCGCACTACGACCTGGGCAATGCCCTGTTCGAGCGGCTGCTGGACCCGACCATGATGTATTCTGCCGCACAGTTCGAGTACCCCGGGCAAACCCTGGAGCACGCCCAGTTGCACAAGCTGGAGCGCATCTGCCAGAAGCTCGAACTGCGCCCTGACGATCACCTGCTGGAGATTGGTTGCGGCTGGGGCAGCCTGGCGATCCACGCCGCCACTCGGTACGGCTGCCGGGTCACCACCACGACACTCTCCGAAGCCCAGTACGCCCATACCTTGCAGCGCGTTCAGGCCCTGGGGCTGACGCAGCGCGTGACGGTGCTGCGCGAAGACTACCGCGACCTTCAAGGCAGCTTCGACAAACTGGTATCGATCGAGATGATCGAGGCAGTCGGGCATCGTTACCTGCCGGTGTACTTCCGCCAGTGCGCCTCGCTGCTCAAGCCCGAAGGCCTGATGTTGTTGCAAGCGATCACCATCCGCGACCAGCGCTATGCCCAGGCACGGCGCTCGGTGGACTTCATCCAGCGCTACATCTTCCCCGGTGGCGCCCTGCCCTCGCTGAGCGTGATGCTGGACACCGCCAGCCGGCAGACTGCACTCAACCTGGTGCACCTGGAGGATTTCGGCCTGGACTATGCCCACACCTTGCAGCATTGGCGCGAAAACCTGCGCCAGGCGCGCACAGCGCTGATGGACCTGGGCTACGACGACATGTTCCAGCGCCTGTGGGAGTTCTACCTGTGTTATTGCCAAGGCGGCTTCGAGGAGCGCGCCATCGGTGTGGCGCACCTGCTGTGGGCGGCCCCCCAGGCACGGCGCGCGCCCTTGTCTGGCTACGCGTGATGCGCGGCCGCTGGCTGCTCGCCAATGCGCTCTGGTTACAGGCTGGGTGGTGGGCCTGCGTGCTCGGCGCGCACCGCCCTTGGTTGTTGCTGCTGGTGCCACTGGGCCTGGCCGTGCACCTGCGCCTGTGCCTGGGCTTCAACGCCGAGGTCAAGGCGCTGTGGCGCGTTGCGTTGGCCGGCTGCCTGCTCGATAGCATGATGGGGGCACTGGGCGTGTTCAGTTTCGACGCCTGGCCGCTGCCGCTGTGGCTGGCACTGCTGTGGTGGGTGCTGGCCAGCGGCATGCGCCACAGCCTGGCATGGGCCGGCAAGCGCTACTGGCTCGGCGCGTTGCTGGGCGCATTCGGCGGCCCGTTGGCGTATGTCGGCGGCGCCAGGCTGGCGGATGTCGCCTTGCCTTTGGGCGCGATGGAAACCGGCCTGTTATTGATGCCGGTGTGGGCATTGGCCCTGCCACTGCTTTCGCGTCTCGCGGCGTCGCCGTCACGTTGAGCGGGGCAAGCGCGTTCAGCTTCAGGGCGTGCCCGCTGGCAAGCGGCGGAAGAACAGGGTGATCTGGCCGACTTCCACGCCCAGTTTGCTCATGCTCGTGCGGTTGATGAGGGTGTCTTCATCCATGAGGTACATCCAGTCGTCCATGTCCACCTGCCAGTGCCGCCCGTCGACCGGCAGGTCCAGTTGGTAACGCCAACGCAGCGCATTCCCCGCCACTTCGCCACGCGCCTCGCCGATCACGTCCCCCGCTGTTCCGCGCCAGCGGCCAGGGCCGTCCGGCAGCAGTGTCCAGGTGCGCTGCTGGCGCGTGCCATCGCTGTATAGAAAATGCTCGTCGAGGATCAGCCGCTCACCTTCGCGGCGGCTGTCGATGCGCACGTGGAAGCGCTTCACCACCTCGCCGGAACGCTTCTGGAACATCCCCCAGGCCTGCACCGGGCGCGAGAAGAACGCCGCCAGGTCCAACTTCGGTTGCGTCTGGGCATAGTGCTCGACACCGACATTGCCACAGCTTCCCAGAAGCAGACAGGCAACCAGCAACAGCGCTTTGTACATGTTCAGCTACCTCGGTCGTTGCCCGCCAGCCCGAGTCCCTGGCCAGCGGACCGAGCCAGAGGGCGAAGAACGCCCTGCAGGCCTCGACACCTCGACAAATATTATACAATAGTAGCTTATTGCATAGATATTACCTGGGTTTGTATAGATTTCTAGGAACTCCACACTTGCCCTGCAAATCCCGCAAAATACGCCGTCTACTGCTCCCTGAAGGAATTGCTCATGCTGTACGTAGTCATGCTCGGTGGCCGCCACCCACGGGCCAGTATCGAGGTACACGACGTGCTGTTCGCACAGGCGGACTCACTGCAGCAGGCGTACCCGCAACTGCGCCAGGACTGGTTCGGCAGCCGTGCAGGCCTGCACATCGACTCGTGGCTGGAAGTCGACGGCATCGATCACTACCGTGTCGCGTTCAGCCAGCTGGCGCCAGGCGCGGATGACCCACGGCTGTTCTTCATCAACCTGGGCGGCTACGAGCCCAACGTGTTTGGCGAGGCGCACCGCTACCTGCTGGTGGTGGCCAGGGACAAAGCCCAGGCCAAGCAACTGGGCAAGCAACGCCTGCAGGCGGGCTGGCTCAAGCCTCATACCGATGCAGTACTGGAGGTTGACGACTGCCTGCCCGTCGACCGGGTGGGCGAGCGTTATGTGCACTTGATCGAAGGTGCCCATGGCGGGCTGCGTCAATACAGCGACTACATCCTGCTCTGAGGTTCAAACGCCGCCTCACCGGCGGGAATCAGCCCGCACTGACACCCGGGTGCCTGGCTTTCGGATTGTCATGAAACAGGCTATGTTCGGCGAGACTCGACTGCGCGTCGCCAGCACCGACTTCGATCAAGGGAAACTTCATGCAGCAACGTGAACTGCTGACAACCGTTGCAGGTGCCTGCGAAGTGCCGCAACGCGCTACCGTTCAAGCGTGGCAGCGGCAGCCATGACAGACCTTGATCCTCGCGATGAAATAGCGCACTCGGTAAGGACGGACCGCCTGAAACAGCTGTTCGTCCAGTCGGCGCCCGCTGTGCTGGGCAGCTACTTGGCAGCCATCATGTTGTGCTGGCTGGGCTGGGAGCGTTTCGACCAGCAAAGGGTGGTCGCCTGGATGGCTGTACTCAGCCTTTCGACGGCCCTGCGTACCGCCATGTTCCTCACCTACCTGCGCGCTCCCGCCAGCCAGCGCACGGCTGAACGCTGGGAGTGGCGCTACTGGGCCACGCTGGTACTGTCGGCGGCAACCTGGGGCTTGGGTGCATTGGCTGTGATGCCGGCCGACGACCTGCTGGGGCAGACATTGATCATGCTGTTTGCCGTGGGCATGTCGGTCAGCGCCGTGTCGTGTTACTCGTCATACCGCAACATGACCGTGGTATCGATCGCCCTGGTTTTGCTGCCCTGCACCGGTTGGCTGCTATTGCAGCCTTCCGCGCTGCAACAGGGGATCGCACTGGCGGTACTGGTGTTCGCATCGTTCGTCGTCAACGCGACGCAAAGCCTGTCCTCAGCCCTGTTGACCGCGTGGCGCCTGAAACACGAAATGGAACACGCCCACCGCCTTGCCATGGTGGCTTCGTGCACGGACGAACTGACCGGGCTGAACAACCGACGTGCCTTTTTCGACTCGGCATCGGTGCAGCATGCCCGCTGCAGGGCGGGTTGTACCTTCGTGGCCGTGCTGATGCTGGACGTCGATCATTTCAAGCAGATCAACGATACGGCCGGGCACGCGGCGGGCGACCAGGTGCTGCAGCGGATCGGTGCCGTGATCAGCGCCAGCCTGCGTGATGACGACATAGCCGGCAGGCTGGGCGGCGAGGAGTTCGCCATCCTGCTGCCCGATACGCCTCTGCACACCGCCACCGAGATCGCCGAGCGCTTACGGGCCCTGATAGCCAAACTGAACGTCAACGTCGAACACCCGGTGACCGCAAGCATAGGCCTGGCGTTCGCAACAGCCCCCGCGAGTGAACTCGGTGCGTTGCTCAGTAGCGCAGACAAAGCCATGTACCACGCCAAGGCATCCGGCCGTAACCGGGTGACGGTCGTCGACCAGATGCCCGCCGCCGTCTGACAAGAGGCAAGTCTGCCCCGATTTGGTTCAACCCTGCCATCACGCCAAACCTTGCACTCAATTGATGCAGGGCAGCCACGCGCTCGGCATGCGCCCCTGCATCCAGCTGCCACAAATCCCCGCCAATTCGTCTGATACCGCTGCAGTTCTGCTACTTGAACGCGCACATCTGCTTTTTTAGCGCCATTTTCCCTCCCGATCCATCCGCCCTGCCCGTTCCGGCATTGTCATTGCAAAGCGAGTTCACCCCTTAACCCGAGGCGATCCATAGAAACCGCATCCACAAGTAAATGCAGTACCGCACCCTGTTGTGAATGGATGAATGTGCAACAACACTGCCGACGAGTCGTGGCAAGGAGTGGGTATGTCCCGGGCTTTTTTCAATGAAATGTATGAGGCAAACGGAAGTTGCCGCCCGCACTATCAGGAGTTCGCCCGCTGGCTGGCGAACACGCCGCTGGCATTGTTGGAGCAGCGGCGGCACGAAGCCGACCTGCTGTTTCATCGGGCCGGTATCACTTTCACCTTGTACGGTGACCAGCAAGACACCGAGCGGTTGATCCCCTTCGATATCATCCCGCGCAGCATCCGCGCCAGCGAATGGCGCATCGTCGAACGCGGGTGTATCCAGCGCGTCCAGGCGCTGAACCTGTTCCTGCAGGACATCTACCACGATCAACGCATTCTCAAGGCCGGCATCATTGCGCCCGAGCAGGTGCTGGCCAACGAGGGCTACCAGGTCGCCATGCAGGGCCTGAACCTGCACCGTGGGCTGTACGCCCACATCGCCGGCGTCGACCTGGTGCGTGACAGTGACGGTACGTATTACGTACTGGAAGACAACCTGCGCACGCCCAGCGGCGTCAGCTACATGCTCGAAGACCGCAAGATGATGATGCGCCTGTTCCCCGAACTGTTCGCCGCCCAGCGCATCGCACCCATCGACCACTACCCCAACCTGCTGCTGGACACACTCAAGAGTGCCAGCCCGCTGGACAACCCGACCGCCGTGGTGCTCACCCCGGGGCGCTTCAACAGCGCCTACTTCGAGCATGCGTTCCTGGCTCGGGAGATGGGCATCGAGCTGGTCGAAGGCGCCGACTTGTTCGTGCGCAACGACCATCTCTACATGCGTACCACCGCCGGCCCACAGCAGGTGGATGTGATCTACCGCCGCCTGGACGACGAATACCTTGACCCGCTGTCGTTCAACCCTGACTCGATGCTGGGCGTACCGGGGCTGATCTCGGTGTACCGGGCTGGCAACGTGGTGCTGGCCAACGCGGTGGGCACCGGCGTTGCCGACGACAAGTCGATCTACCCCTATGTCGACGACATGATCCGCTTTTACCTGAGCGAGGAGCCGATCCTGAAGAACGTGCCCACTTGGCAATGCCGCAAGCCACAGGACCTTTCCCACGTCCTGGCCCACCTGCCCGAGCTGGTGGTCAAGGAAACCCAAGGCTCCGGCGGCTATGGCATGTTGGTCGGCCCCGCCGCCACAGCGGCGCAGATCGAGGACTTTCGCGCCCGCATCAAGGCGCGCCCGCACGCCTACATCGCGCAGCCCACGCTGTGCCTATCCACCTGCCCGACCTTTGTCGAAAGCGGCATCGCGCCGCGCCACATCGACCTGCGTCCGTTTGTGCTGTCAGGCAGTGAAACCCGCCTGGTGCCCGGTGGCCTGACCCGCGTTGCGCTGCAAGAAGGCTCGCTGGTGGTCAACTCGTCGCAGGGCGGCGGTACCAAGGACACCTGGGTGGTGGAGGACTGACCCATGCTTTCGAGAACCGCTTCCGATCTGTACTGGATGTCCCGCTACCTGGAACGCGCCGAAAACCTCGCACGCATGCTCGAGGTCAGCTACTCGCTGTCGCTGATGCCGCAAGCCGGGCGTTCGGATGGCCACGCCGAGCTGGCCATGTCGCTGCTGGCGTCCGGTACGCTGGACGATTACATCCGCAAGCACACCGAGCTGGACCCCGAGCGCATGCTGCACTTCTTTGCGCTGGACGCGAGCAACCCCAGCAGCATCTATTGCTGCCTGCAAGCTGCCCGCACCAACGCCCATGCGGTACGTGGGCGGATCACCGCCGACATGTGGGAAAACATCAACGCCACCTGGATCGATATGCGCAACATCGCCAGCAACGGCCTTGGGCGCTATGGCATCAGCCAGTTCTGCGACTGGGTCAAGGAGCGCTCGCACCTGTTCCGTGGCGCGACCTCCGGCACCATCATGCGCAACGATGCCTACAGTTTCATTCGCCTGGGCACCTTCCTCGAGCGGGCGGACAACACCCTGCGCCTGCTCGATGCCCGTTATGAAATGTTCGGAGAAACCTCCGAGGAGGTCAGCGACGACTCTGCACGCGGTTACTACCAGTGGAGCGCCTTGTTGCGCGCCCTGACCGCCTACGAAGCCTTCAACGAAATCTACCGCAACGCGCCCAGCGCGCGACCGGTGTCGGAGCTGTTGCTGCTGCGCGTCGACGTGCCGCGTTCGCTGCATGCCTGCATCGACGAGCTCGACCAGATTCTTGCCGGCCTGCCTGGCAATACCGGCCGCGCCGCACAAAGGCTGGCCGCCGAACTCAACGCACGACTGCGCTACACCGCCATCGACGAGATTCTCGAAGCCGGGCTGCACCTGTGGCTGACCGACTTCATCGGCCGCATCCACCAACTGGGCCAGACCGTCCATAACGCCTATCTGGAGGTCATATGAAACTGTCCATCCGCCACGACACCACTTACAGCTACGCCAGTGACGTCTGCAACAGCATCCAGTTCCTGCGCCTGACACCGCGCAGCAGCGAGCGCCAGCGCATCCTCGACTGGCAATTGGATTTGCCCTGCAAGGTGAACAGCCAGATCGACCCCTATGGCAACATCCTGCACGTGCTGACCCTGGAAAAGCCCCATGGCCACCTGGCCCTCACGGCCAGCGGCCAGGTGGAAATCGACCCGGACTGCGAGCATGAGGCCGGCAGCCAGTCGCCCCTGCCGTTCCTGCGCAGCAGCCACCTCACCCAGGCCAGTGACGCGCTCAAGGCCTTCGCCACTCAGCAGTGTGGCGAGCGCCGCGACCGGGCAGCGTTGACTGCGTTGATGCAAGGCCTGGCCGACCATATGCCCTACAGCCCAGGCGCGACCTCGGTAGGCACCACGGCCATCGAGTCGTTTGCCGGCGGTGCCGGGGTGTGCCAGGACCATACCCACGCGTTCCTGGCCTGCGCCCGCAGCCTGGGTATCCCGGCACGCTACGTCTCCGGCTACTTGTGCACCGAAGACGAAACCCACCTGGCCAGCCACGCCTGGGCCGAAGCCTGGATCGATGAAGCCTGGTACAGCTTCGACGTCACCAACCGCCTCACCCGGCCCGAGCGTCACCTGAAACTGGCCGTCGGGCTGGATTACCTCGATGCCTGCCCAGTCCGCGGCGTGCGCCGGGGTGGCGGCGTCGAATCCATGCAGGCAAGCGTTCAGGTGCATCGCCAGTAACCCCCCGGCGCAACACCAGCAGGCCCCGGCGTGCCGTGTGCGGCGGGGCCCTCCATTCAAAGCACAAGGTAAACAGCATGACCTACTGTGTCGCTATGCACGTGGCGGACGGGCTGGTATTCATCTGCGACTCACGCACCAATGCCGGCATCGACCAGATATCCACGTTTCGCAAGTTGTTCGTTTTCAGCGTGCCGGGCGAGCGGCTGATCGTCCTGCAGACCGCCGGCAACCTCGCCACCTCGCAATCGGTGGTCAACCTGCTCGAACAACGCAGCCGGGGCACCGGCACCCACCTGCTGAACGTCGCCACGCTCTACGATGCAACGGTACTGGTGGCCGAAACCCTTCGCGAAGTGGTTGCCCGTGACCGCAGCAAGCTGACAGCCCAGATCGACCTGAGCGCCTCGTTCATGGTGGGCGGGCAGATCGCCGGCAGCCCCATGGGCATCTACAACGTCTATGCGCAAGGCAACTTCTTCCAGGCCACCCAGGACACCCCCTTCCTGCAATTGGGCGAGAGCAAGTACGGCAGGCCGATTCTGGACCGCAACCTCACCTACCACACGCCCTTGGACGAGGCGGTGCGCTGCGGCCTGATCTCATTCGACTCCACCATCCGCAGCAACCTGTCCGTGGGCATGCCCCTGGATCTGCTGGTGTATGGCAAAGACAGCTGCACAGCAAGGGAGCCGGTTCGCATTCATCACGACGACCCTTACTACAGCCAGATCCGCAAGCAATGGGGTGATGGCTTGAAAAACCTGCTGGCCGAACTCACGCCACCCCCACGGGATTTCATGGCCCAATGAGCGAGGTCGAAACACGCCGTCGGCTGGCGACCGAGCAGCCTCCATACTCAAATAACCTTCACCGCACGGCCTATGAACTTCACCGGCCCGGTCGGCCGCCCGGTGGGCGAGCCACCGGCTTTTTCGAGCGTCAGCTCGAACAGTTGGTCGGGTTCTAAAGGCGGCATGCTGCTGGCGGGGACGCGGTATTGCTCGCCTGGCTTGATCAGCCCCAGCGAAACGGGCGCGGGCCATTGCGAGCCCTTGGTCCAGAACTGCAGCGCCATGCCGTCAGGTACAGCGTCCTGGCCCAGGGGGATGAGCTCCAAGGCCCGCCCATCGCTTGCCTGCACCACCCATCCCGGCGCCTGGTCCGTCGGTGCAACCAGCACCACCAGGTAGCGCGGCGACGGTGCCTGGCTGACCAGCAACAGAAACGTCAGCACCAGGCTCGCTGCGATGCCCACGGCACTCACCCCCTGCCACAGGCGAAGACGCTGCCACCACGCCACGGACGGTTTGGCAAACCACCCCGCGCGCTCGTCCAGGCTGCGCTCTATACGCCCCCATAAGCGGGGGCTGGGTGTCGAGGGTTGGGCAACACCGGTCAGGGCCAGCAGGCGTTCTTCCCACGCATCCACAGCCCGCTGCAGGCGCGGGTCATGCGCCATGCGCGCGGCCAGCGCCGCGCGCTGGTCGGCAGGCAGTGTGCCGAGTACGTACTCCCCTGCCAGCGCCTCCAGCGCGTCCTGGTCTTGATCGGCAGCATCCGCTTTCATCCCATGCACTCTCTGAGAGCCTTGAGGCTTCGCTTGATCCAGGCTTTGACGGTACCTAGTGGCGCGTCGAGCAGGCTAGCGATCTCGATGTGGCTGCACCCGTCCACATAAGCATGCAGGATGCACCGTTGAGGTGACGGCTGCAGTTGCTCCAGGCAGCGGTAGATCCTGCTCGAACCCGACCATGCCTCATCATCGGCACCCGGGAACACGGCGCCGATGGCGTCGATATCGCTTTCGTCAAAAGCGACTTCACAGCGCACGTCACGTATGTGATTCAACGCCAGGTGCCGGGTGATGCTGTAGATCCAGCCCCGTGCCGAACCGCGCGCCGGGTCGAAACTCGCGGCGCCGGTCCAGATGCGGATGAAGGCATCGTGGACGATATCCTCGGCGGTTGCGTCATCCCTGGCGATGCGCCGCGTGACGCCCAGCAAGCGTGCGCCTTCATGGGTGTAGAGCGCCTGCAAGGCGCGCCGATCGCCTTGAGCGCACGCCGCCAGGCATGCCTGAAAATCGAAGGGGGTAACAGGCAGGTTCAACGTTCGATCACTCCTAGCATTACCGAGTGCAGCCCCAGCCTTGAGGCCAGGTCTGGCGGTAAGGGTAGATGATCAATCACCCGCCGGCTGCCACAACATCGATCATTTGGCGGCCCAGAACACGTAGTCAGCCTGGTACTTGACGATTTGTCGCTCGCCTTTGTTCTGCGCCATGCAGCCACTTTGCGGCGCAACGCCACCATGGGTCGCAACGCGCTGGATGTAGCTGACGCCGTGCATGGCACCTGGGCCTTCGGCGGGGTTGGCCTTCACCAGTTGATACGGCAGCGCGGTCTTGTCCACGGGCGCCACAGCGAGCTGGGTCCCGGTGATTTTCGAACCGTCCTTGGCTTGCCAGGTGGCAGGCGGGCCGAAGTAGTCGCCCACTGCCTTGCCCGAACGGTCATTGAGCACCGCTTTCGGGCCTACGAATACCCACTCGGTCTGCCCCGGCATGCTGGCCTTGTCGCGGCATTCGTAGGTGATTTCGCCCACGCCCACGGTTTCCAGGACCACCTTGTGGCCTTCGGGCACCTTCACGGCATCAGGCAGGCCTTGTTGAGCGTGGGCTGTGTGTGAGGCCAGAACCAGGGCCAGGCCAGCGACGAGCGAGCAGGAAACGGATGTGAAGGTCATCGTGCAAACTCCTGATAGGGGGTGGTCGGGGCTGCAGCAAGGCTGCCCCTGTCCTGATTACCCGCCACCGTCCTGTTTGGATGCACCCCTGCACAAAAAAATGTGAGGACGCTGACGCACAGCGTCGGAACTTTGCTGGCTTGTCGCAGGCCTTCTTTCTCAGGTGTATTGATAAAAGGAGATACCCGATGAGTGCGCAACTCAGTGGCAAGCGCGTGGCCTTTCTGGTCACTGATGGTTTCGAACAGGTGGAACTGACCGGTCCTCGTGATGCATTGAAAGATAACGGCGCAGTGGTCGATATCCTGAGTGACACGCCAGGCACCGTTCGCGGCTGGAATCATGACAAGCCTGCCGACGAATTTAGCGTGGATGCAACCTTCGACGATGCCCAGCTCGACCTCTACGATGCCCTTGTACTGCCTGGCGGCGTACAGAACTCCGACACCATTCGCCTGATACCCGGCGCGCAGGAACTGGTAAAAGCTCACGATTCGGCCGGTAAACCATTGGCGGTGATCTGCCATGGTGCATGGCTACTGGTGTCCAGCGGCCTGGTCAAAGGCAAGCGGATGACCAGTTACAAGACTCTGCAGGATGATATCCGCAACGCCGGCGGCACCTGGGTGGATGAACAGGTGGTGGTGGATGGCAACCTGATCAGCAGCCGCCAGCCAGATGATATTCCCGCGTTCAACCAGCAGTTGATCAGCGCCCTGGCAGGCTGAACCTGCCCCTTGCAGCCCCTTGCATCGCTCAAGGGGCCTGCACGCCTCAGCTCAGACGAAACGGGCAATAACACGCTGAACCATTTGCCTGTGTGCCACGTCCACCGCACAAGCATTCATGAGTCGAAACCAAAATGGCGTGCGATCCCGTGCTGGCAGTGCTCGGCTACCTCAAAGACCACCAGTTGGTACTCACCACGGCGGAATCCTGCACGGCAGGCTGCATGATTGCATTGCTGGCCGCCTACCCGGGTGCAGGGGAAGTGCTTGAAAGCGGCTACGTGGTGTACTCACCCACGGCCAAGAAGCGTCTGTTGGGCGTGAACCCGCAAACCATCGAGCGCTATGGCCTGACCAGCGAGGCCGTGGCCTGGGAAATGGCATTAGGTGCGTTGAAGGACAGCGATGCCAATGTCGTTATCGCAACCACCGGCGTAGCCGGGCCTGGCCAGGCATCGGGGGTTCTACCCGGCACACTGTGCTTTGCCTGGGCTTTTGCCGGCGAACCCATCGCAGTGTTTACCCGTACCCAGCGATTCTTTGGGGAACGTGCGCAGGTCATGCACGAGGGCGCCCTGTATGGGCTGACCCGGCTGGGTCACTACTACGAGCGCTGGCTGCGCGGGGACCGCGCCTGAATAACGGACACTTCATGAGGGCCACAGTTTCGTCCAGGGTTTACTGAACCAGGATGGCGTGATGAACCTCGATAGACGGGACGGGCACCACACTGCGCCGCGTCGTCAGCCACTCACGCATCCGTGCGGTATCGAAGATCTGCCCCTCTTCCATCATCACCAGAACCAGCGCTTGGGACATTCGGTAGCACCCGCATTGCGAACAGTGACGCTCTTCCCACCCCGCCGAACACTCGACGGATTCGGCATTTCCCGCGCAAATCAGACAACTCATGAAGCCCCCTTCTGCTTATTTTTGGTAGGAGGTTGAAACAGGGTTAACGAGATGAACTATTTCTCATAGTTACCATGAGATTTCCATGCCAATTCGAAATTCCCTGTTTTTTGGGGGGTGGGATTGCATTTGGGCTACAAGGTGCTCGCCAGTGCATTTTTAGCGCCTGTCAGATCGAGCGCCGCGCGGGCGGCGCTTGATCTTCGCGACACCTCCAAGCCCAAGACAAGCACGCCAACCATCATCCTTGTTGAACCCTGCTGCACAAGCTCGACTCAATGCCTAGGAAGCCTGTATCAACCCCCCGCACTGAGGTGACGACATGAATGCTATCGATCTGCTGGTTCAAGACCACAAGGTGGTGAAAAAGCTGCTGGAAGAACTGTCTTCGACCACTGAACGTGCCGTAAAGAAACGCGCTGAACTGCTGCATCGGATTGAACAGGAACTGCAGGTCCACACCGCCCTGGAGGAAGACATCCTCTACCCCGCGATCAAACAGGCCGGTGGCAAGGAAGAAGCCAAGATGTATTACGAAGCGAAGGAAGAGCACCGCACCGTCGATTCACTGGTGCTGCCTGATCTGCTTCATACCGAAACCGGCACCCTGGAATTCGCCGGGCGGGTCAAGGTGATGAAAGAGCTGCTGGAGCATCACATCGAGGAAGAGGAAGGCGAGCTGTTCCCGACGGCCAAGAAGCTGCTGGGCAAGAGCCAGCTGGAAGAGCTGGGGCTGGCCATGGAAGCGCAGAAGAAACTGCTCAAGAGCGAGCAGCGCGCCGCTTGAATCGAGTGCGCCGTGCCGGGGCCCTCTCGGCTCGCCCTGGCAGGCGCCCAGTAAGAAAATGCGTTGGGATTGGCGTTGATGGCGAACTGGATCGAATTGCTGGAATGGCCTGCCATGGCGGTCACGGTACTGGCCGCCTGGTGCATAGGCTCGCGCCGCGCCGGGCGTCGCAAGATTGGCTTCTGCTGTTTCATTGCCAGCAACCTACTGTGGTCAGTCTGGGGCTGGCACGCTCAGGCCTGGGCGTTGATTGTGCTGCAGGTAGTGCTATGCCTCATGAACCTCAGGGGCTGGAAGAAGAACACGGCTGCCGAGCTCCAGTCGTGACGTTCACCTTGGCTGCAGGGGCCTGTTAACCCAGCAACTGGCTCAATACCGCGCGCAATTTCCCCGGTTTGACGGGCTTGTTCAACAGCGGCGCACCGAGCTTTTGCAAAGCACGCCGGCACTGATCGCTGCGGTCTGCGGTGATGATCACCGCGGGGATGGTGGCGTTGAAATGCTCACGCAAGTGCCGGACCACCTCGCAACCCACAACCCCGTGATCCAAGTGAAAATCCGCCAGGATCAGCTCCGGTGCCTGCCCCTGCAAGGCCAACAAGGCCCCTGCCTGGTCGGTTGCGGTCACCACCTCGCAGCCCCACTGAGCCAGCAGCGCGCGCATGCTTTCGAGAATGCTCACTTCGTTGTCCAGCACCAGCAGCCGGCGGCCGGGCAACGGGTTACCGGCGCCGGGCTGCGGCGCGCTCTGGTGGATTGGCAACGGTACTTTCTCGCCGATCGGCACCTCGATGCTGAACATCGAGCCACGGCCCGGCCATGACCGCACCTGGATCCGGTAACCGAGAATCTTGGCGATCCGCTCAACGATGGCCAAACCCAGGCCTACGCCTTTGCGATCAGCGGCGCGGCCAACGTCCAATTGGTTGAACTCAAGGAAAATGGCCTCCAGCCGATCCTGCGCGATGCCACGCCCGGTGTCCCACACCTCCAGGCGCAAACAGGCGCCGCGACGCCTGGCCCCCAGCAAGATCCGGCCCTGGTCGGTATAACGGCAGGCGTTGCTGAGAAAGTTGCGCAGGATCCGCGTCATCAGCCGCAGGTCGGTGCTGATAGCGTAGTCACCGATGCGTGCCCGCAGTTTAAGGCCTGCCGCGTCGGCCACCGAGCGGAATTCCGAGACCAGCGGCCCGAGCAGTTCATCGAGGCGGTACAACGCCACGTCAGGCTTGACCGCCGCCTGGTCGAGCCGGGAAATGTCCAACAGGTCGGTGAGCAGGTCCTCGGCGCCCTCCAGAGCCTGATGGGTACGCTCCACCAGCACCTCCTCGGCCTCCGGCAATGGCCGTTCGCGCAAGGTCGAGATCAGCAGGCGTGCGGCATTGAGCGGTTGCAGCAGGTCATGGCTGGCGGCAGCCAGGTACTTGTCCTTGCTGCGGTTGGCGGTTTCCGCGGCGTCGCGAGCGTCGCGCAGGGCCCGGGCGATCTGTTTACGCTCGGTAATCTGCTGTTGCAGGTTGCGGTTGGCCTCCAGCAGTTCATCGGTACGGGCAGCCACCCGCTGCTCCAGTTCGTCATTGAGCTGTTGCAGGCGCTGCTGGGCCTGCTTGCGTTCGGTGATGTCGGCGACAAAACCTTCCACCAGCCCTTGCTGGCCGGGTTTGAGCAGCAGGTTCATCAGCACATCGAGGTGGCTGCCGTCCTTGCGCCGCAAACGGGTTTCGTAGCCATGCAGGCTGTGTTCACGTGCTAGGGACGCGGTAATGGCGTGCAGCTCCTCGGCACCGCCGACAAACAGGTTGGCGGCCAGGTCGGTCAGGGAAAACAACACCGCCTGCGGGCTCTCGTAGCCGAGCATGCGCGCCAGCGCCGGGTTGGCGGCACGCATGCCCTCTTGCAGGCTGGCCTGAAAAATCCCATGGACGGCGTTCTCGAATAGCCATTTGTAACGGTTGCGCTCGGCTTCCAGTTCGTCCAGGCGCGCCGCCAGTTCCGGGTAATGGCTCTTGCGCGCCGAGTGGTCGCCCAGCCCCAACAGCCCGGCCAGTGCCCGCTGCTGCTCGTCAGAGGGCCTCGCCATAGACGACCTCGACATCACGTTGGCTCGACTCGCGAGGGTTGGTGAGGATGCACGGGTCACCCATCGCGTGCTGCGACAAAAACGGAATGTCGGACGTGCGCACCCCATGCAGACCAAGGGTTTCATGGAAGCCGATAGCGCGCTTCAACGCGATCAGGTGGTCCACCAGGCGCGCGCAGATCTGCCGGTGGTTGAGACCGCGGCAGTCGATGCCAAATACCTCGGCAATCACCTTGAAGCGCTCCGGGGCCGAGCTGTAGTTGAACGCCACCACGTGCTCCACCAGCACGGCGTTGCACAAGCCATGGGGTAAGTCGAGGAACCCGCCCAGGCTGTGGGACATGGCGTGCACCGCGCCAAGAATCGCATTGGAGAACGCCAGGCCGGCCTGCATGCTGCCCAGCATGATTTTCTCGCGCAGGGCGATATCGCCCGGGTTGGCGATCATCTGCACCAGGTTGCCATTGATCAGGCGCATGGCCTCCAGCGCATGGGGGTCAGTCAGCGGGCCGTGGCCGGTGGAGACGAAGGCTTCGATGGCATGCACCAGCGCGTCGATGCCGGTGCAGGCAGACAGGAAGGGGTCCATGCTCAGGGTGGTTTGCGGGTCGATCAGCGAAACGTCCGGCACCACGGCCTTGCTGACGATGGAGAACTTCATGCGCTCCTGCTGGTTGGAAATGATCACGAACTGCGAGACGTCGGCCGAGGTACCGGCCGTGGTGGGGATCAGAATCAGTGGCGGGCTGGGCACCCGGATCATGTCCACGCCTTCGAACTCAAGGATGCTGCGCCCGTGGGCGACCACGATGCCAATCGCCTTGCCGCAATCCATCGGGCTGCCGCCGCCGACGGCGACAATCACGTCGCAGTGGTTTTCCCGGTAGATCTCGGCACCGAGCATTACCTCTTCGACCCGTGGGTTGGGCGACACGGCGCTGTACAGGCAGTAATCGATGCCTTGCGCCTGCAGGCTGGCCTCGACATCCGCCACCCAACCGGCGGCAATCACGCCGGGGTCGCTGACCACCAGCACCTTGCGGGCACCGAAGGTCTTGGCGTAGTTGGCGACGTTATGCCGGCAGCCGGCACCAAAGATGATTTCAGGCGAAACGAACTTGCGAAGCGGGCTGAAGCTCTGGCTCATCGGAAAGCCTGTTTTTTTTGTTCTGAAAGGTAACCGCCAGCGTAAAGCATCCCGCAACGAAAGCAACCAGACCAAAGGGTGGCAAGGGCTCAGCCCCGAAAAATCAGGCGCGACGCCTTTTCGTTGCGCAAGGTCAGTTGCACCATGCCCTGCCCCGCTGCCTGCGCCTCCTCCCGGGCCTTGAGGATGACGCCGTGGTGCGGCGACTTGCTGCACACAGGGTCGGCATTGGCCGCATCGCCGGTGAGCATGTAGGCCTGGCAGCGGCAGCCACCGAGGTCCTGGTGCTTTTCATCGCAGGAGCGGCAGGGCTCCTTCATCCAGGCCGTGCCGCGAAAACGGTTGAAGCCGAAGGCGTCGTTCCAGATATGCTCGATGCTGTGTTCGCGCACGTTGGGGAAGCTCACGGGCAGCTGCCGGGCGCTGTGGCACGGCAGCGCAGTGCCATCCGGGGTGATGTCGAGAAACAGATTGGCCCAGCCGTTCATGCAGGTCTTTGGGCGTTCTTCGTAGTAGTCCGGCGTGACGAAAATCAGCTTGCATGGATGTCCCTCGGCCTCCAACCGCTGGCGATAAACCTGGGTAATCCGTTCGGCCCGTTGCAACTGCTCACGGGTCGGCAACAGGCCTGCACGGTTGAGCTCGGCCCAGCCGTAGAACTGGCACGTTGCCAACTCGACGAAGTCCGCCTGCAAGGCCAGGCACAGCTCGATGATCTCGGCAATCTGGTCGATGTTATGCCGATGGGTCACGAAGTTCAGCACCATCGGATAACCCTGGGCCTTGACCGCCTGGGCCATCGCCAGCTTCTGCGCGAACGCCTTGCGCGAGCCGGCCAGCAGGTTGTTAACCGCCTCGTCGGCGGCCTGGAAGCTGATCTGGATATGGTCAAGCCCGGCGCGCTTGAAGTCGCGGACTTTCTGTTCGGTCAGGCCGATGCCGGAGGTGATCAGGTTGGTGTAGTAACCCATGCCCCGCGCGGCCTCGATCAGCACTGCCAGGTCTTGGCGCACCAACGGTTCGCCGCCAGAGAAGCCCAGTTGCGCGGCGCCCATCGCCCGCGCCTCGCGGAACACCCGGATCCATTCTTCAGTGGTCAGCTCCTCGCCCTGTTGGGCAAAGTCCAGCGGGTTGGAACAATACGGGCACTGCAGCGGGCAGCGGTAGGTCAGTTCCGCCAGCAACCACAGCGGCGGCCCCGGGCGTGGCTCATTCGATCCAGTATTTGGCACGAGCCACCTCCAGAAACGCCAGCACATCTTCATCCAGCCCCGACACGCCGGGGAAGCGTTGCGCCAGTCTGTCGATGATCAGCGCCACGCTGCGCTGGCCGTCGAGCAATTCGAGGACCCAGCCGGCGCTGGCATTGAGGGTGATCATGCCTTCGGGGTACAGCAGCACATGGCAATCCTGGCGTGGCTCCCATTGCAGGCGAAAACCGCGGCGCAAGCCCAGCACCTGCTCACGCTCGATCAGCTTCACAGGGTAATCCTCCGATGCCAGACGTTGTCCCGAGTGACGCTGTGATACGGCAGCCGCTGCAGCCCATACGCCATGCTCATGGCATCGAGCATGCTCCACAGCACATCGAGCTTGAACTGGAGGATCTCCAGCATGGGCTGCAATTCCCAGAGAAGAAACGGCCATCGCAACGATGGCCGCAAGGCCATCAACGATTGGCGAAGTACATCGTCACTTCGAAGCCAATGCGCAGGTCGGTAAAAGCGGGTTTAGTCCACATGGGGCAGTCCTCTTCTAATGCCGGGCGATTCCGGTAGAGGCATTAATGCACGGGGGGCGACGGGGCCGAATGCTACTTTGGAACGAGCTTGCGGGGTGCGTTGGTAGGGGGTGACACGGGACATTACGCAAACGGGTGACGCGCGCGGGGAGGCGCCCACCCAGAGCCCTCCCCGCGTGCGTCGTTGCATCCAGGCCCAGCGGCACCCTACCGCTGGGCCTGTGTGCGCTTAGAAGAAGCCCAGCGGATTGATGTCGTAGCTCACCAGCAGATTTTTGGTCTGCTGGTAATGGTCGAGCATCATCTTGTGGGTCTCGCGGCCCACCCCAGACTTCTTGTAACCACCAAACGCCGCATGCGCCGGGTACAGGTGGTAGCAGTTGGTCCACACGCGACCGGCCTTTATCGCCCGGCCCATGCGGTAGGCGCGGTTGATGTCGCGGGTCCACAGCCCTGCGCCCAGGCCGAACTCGCTGTCGTTGGCGATCGCCAAGGCTTCGGCTTCGTCCTTGAAGGTGGCCACGCCCACCACCGGGCCGAAGATCTCTTCCTGGAAGACGCGCATCTTGTTGTGGCCCTTGAGCAGGGTCGGCTGAATGTAGTACCCACTGGCCAGGTCGCCGTCGAGCCGCTCGGCGCCGCCGCCGGTGAGCAACTGCGCGCCCTCGTCCTGGGCGATCTGCAGGTAGGAGAGGATCTTGTCGTATTGCTGCTGCGAAGCTTGGGCGCCGACCATGGTTTCGGTGTCAAGCGGGTTGCCGCGGGTGATCCTGCCGATCTTCTTCATCACCTCGGCCATGAACGGTTCGTAGATCGACTCCTGGATCAACGCCCGTGACGGGCAGGTGCAAACCTCGCCCTGATTGAAGAACGCCAGCACCAGGCCTTCGGCGGCCTTTTCGATGAACGCAGGTTCGGCCTGCATGATGTCTTCGAAAAAAATATTCGGCGACTTGCCGCCCAGCTCCACGGTGGACGGGATGATGTTCTCGGCCGCGCACTTCATGATGTGCGAGCCCACCGGGGTGGAACCGGTGAAGGCGATCTTGGCAATGCGCTTGCTGGTGGCCAGGGCCTCGCCGGCTTCACGGCCGAAGCCCTGGACGATGTTCAGCACACCTGCGGGCAGCAGGTCGGCGATCAGCTCGGCAAACACCGTGATCGACAAGGGCGTCTGCTCGGCGGGTTTGAGCACCACGCAGTTACCGGCGGCCAGGGCCGGGGCAAGTTTCCAGGCGGCCATCAGCAGCGGGAAGTTCCACGGGATGATCTGCCCGACCACGCCCAGCGGTTCATGGAAATGGTAGGCCGTGGTCAGTTCGTTGATCTCTGCCGCGCCCCCTTCCTGGGCGCGGATGCAGCCGGCGAAATAACGAAAGTGGTCTGCTGCCAGCGGCACGTCGGCATTGAGGGTTTCGCGTACGGCCTTGCCGTTGTCCCAGCTTTCGGTCACAGCGAGCACTTCCAGGTGCTGCTCGATGCGGTCGGCGATCTTCAGCAGCACCCGCGCGCGCTCCTGCACCGAGGTCTTGCCCCAGGCTTCGGCGGCGGCGTGCGCGGCGTCCAGGGCCAGGTCGATGTCCTGGGCAGTGGAGCGTGGGAATTCGGCAATCGGTTGGCCATTGACCGGCGAGCTGTTGGTGAAGTACTGGCCACCCAACGGTGGCACAAACGCGCCGCCGATGAAATTGCCATAGCGGGGTTTGAAGGCCACGACAGCGCCTGGCGTTCCGGGTTGTGCGTAGATCATGCTGAGCCTCTGCGGGTCGATGCCTGTCCGACGACGGGCGATGGAGCCATGGTAAAAAGCCCCGCGTGCCGGACGAATGCATCGTTGGCAGTGGAGGTCTCGTCATTTGGTAGTAAGGCACGAAGGGTCGGGGGGTCAGTTTGAGGGTTGTGGTGGTGCGTATATCCTGATCCCTACAACCCCACCCTACCCCCATCAACGCGCTGCAACCGCTGACGTTCGTAACGCGGATAAAGATGGCTGACACTGCGGATCAATTCATACCGGCTCAAGCTGATACTGGCAAACCGCTCGGGAATCGGGCTGCGGATCATCTCGACCATGTCATCCCCCCGCGCTGCACCCTCACGCATCAGGCCATCGAGCCAGCCCAGGTAGTCGCGCATCTGCGCAAACGGCCGCGCATCGCTGGCCACCGGCCCGTGCCCGGGTACAACCCGCTTCCAGGGCAAGGCTTGCAGGGTATCCAGGTCCTTGAGCCAAACCTCCAGCCCCGGGCTGTTGGGCGTGGTCAGAGCACGCTCATGGAACACCAGGTCACCCGCAAACAGCACGCCCGTCTGCTCATCGAAAATCGCCAGGTCAGCGCCGGTATGCCCGCCCAACGCCAACAGCCGCAGCCGGTGGCCGCCAACCTCATGAACGCCTGGTTCCAGCACCCGGGTCGGCAGCACCACCTCAGTGCCGCGCATCCAGTCGCCGACCAGGCGGTACATGTTCTCGGCCATGGCATCGCCCTGCTGGCGCAGCAGCTCGCCGGTGCCTGCCAGGGCGCTGATGGGGACATCGGCAAAGGCCTGGTTGCCCAGCACATGGTCGGGGTGGTGGTGGGTCAGCAGCAGTTCGACCACCGGCTTGTCGGTGGTTGCGGCAATGGCCTGGCGCATCGCTTCGCCATAGCGTTTGGACGGCCCGCTGTCGATCACCACCACGCCGCTGTCGGTGACGATGAACGCCGTGTTGACGACATTGCCGCCATTGCCCTTGGCGAAATTGTCGGTGCTGCCCTCCAGCAGCCAGGTGCCCTGCGCGATCTGCCGGGGCGTGAGGTGATAATCCAGGTCGGCCCAGCCCGGCAGGCTCAGGTACAGCAGCAATAGCAAGGTCCAACGCATGACAGGCGCCTCGGGTCAGGGGATGGAAACGAGCAACGCGCTCAGCGAACGGTCGCCTCGAAGCGATTGCCACTGTTGTCCTGCAACACCAGCCGGGTCAGCCCAGGGCCCTGGATATCGAAACCCAGGTTGGGGTTTTCGCTGACCGCCGGGTACAGTTCCAGGCCGGCCAGGCGCTGGCCCTGCGCATCTTGCAACTCGGCATGGTTGAGGAAGAATTCGGGGATGCCGCTGACCAGGCCGTTGTCCATCGGGTGGGCCACCTGCAACCGCAGGCGGCTGGTATCGCCTCGCGGGTAGCGCCCGCCCAGTACTTCACCCAGGTGGTCCTCCCAGCCGGGCTGGGTGCGCACCACGCTGGGCGCCGTACAGCCCCCACCTGCAGCATCGATCAAGGTCGAGCCCACATGCCACAATCCGTCGCGGGTCAGCACCGCCGCGCGCAGCGGCGTGGCCTGCTCGATGCGGATGCGCACCGACAGCCATGGCAGCACGCGCTCGCCCGGCTCGAAATCGACGATGCGCGGCAGCGGGTTGAGCTCGGCCCAGGCAATGATGCGTACCACCTCGCCCGCGAACGCCCGGGCGTCGATTTCCAGCGGCACCTGGCGTGCGTCCTCGGCAAAGGGCGGCGCCAGCAGCTTGACCCGATCATCGAAGACGAAAGCGGCCTGCCCCAGCAACTGCTTGTGGTAGAAGTCCCACATCACCGATGGTACCGGATCTGGGTGGGCACTCGCTTCGGTGGCCAGGGCCTGGGCTGCCCAAGGCATCCAGCAGGCCAGCAGCATCGTCGTTCGCCAGTTCATTACCTGCTCCTAAGGCTGTCACTCCTCCACGTGCACGCTGTCCAGGTAGGTGCGTACCGCCCACAGGGCTTCCTGGCTCAGGTAGTCGGCCATCTTTGGCATGTACACCCGCCCGTCACGCACCGCGCCGTGGCGTACCCGCTCGACAAACCATTCATCCCCGGCCTCGCCGACATCGAGCATGCGCAAGTCCGGGGCGATGCCACCGGACTTGGCTTCCAGGCCATGGCAGGCGGCGCAGTTCTGGTTGTATGCCGAGGCGCCGATTTCCACGGCCTTGTCATGTTCGGCGGAGGTACGGTACGGGTTGACCGCCGCCCAGCCGTCGCCGTCCAGGCTGACCCCGGCGTCCTTGATCGGGGTCAGGCCCTTGGTTTCCACTGCCTGGGGCACCACGTTGCCATGGGCCCAGGCCGTACCGGCCAGCAAAGCGCCGGCCAACAGGCCTGTAGCGAGCAAGACGTTGCGTTTTGTTGTCATTGTTATGCCCTCAAGTTGCACGCAAGGCCTCAACCACAGAGGCCGTGCCGCCATCTTAGAAACAGCCCGCAGGCGGCCGTATGCTGCTTTGGTGGCCGGGCCGTACTCCCTTGGTAGTAGGGCTTGTGGCGAAGGGCCAAATGAGGTGCCGACCGGGAACTTTTCCCGGTAAGGGCGGGACTTTTTCCGTATCCCCGACAGCCGCCCCGCCCCACCCTGTGCAGGCCAAAACTCCACAGGGAACTGCAACCATGACAATAAGATCGCTACCCGCCCTTTCCCCGCTGGCCCTGAGCGTGCGGGCCCTGCTGCTGGCCGGTAGCCTGGCCCTCTGCACGGCGGCCACGGCAGCCACCGCCCCCACGGCACCGGCCGGCAAGAACGTGACCTGGGAAGACATCGCCAACGACCACCTGACGACCCAGAACGTACTGCAGTACGGCATGGGCACCAACGCCCAGCGCTGGAGCCCCCTGGCCCAGGTCAATGACCAGAACGTGTTCAAGCTGACGCCGGCCTGGTCGTATTCCTTCGGCGACGAAAAGCAGCGCGGCCAGGAATCCCAGGCCATCGTCAGCGACGGTGTGGTCTACGTCACCGGTTCGTACTCACGGGTATTCGCCCTCGATGCGAAGACCGGCAAACGCCTGTGGACCTACAACCACCGCCTGCCGGACAACATTCGCCCGTGCTGCGACGTGGTCAACCGCGGGGCGGCGATCTACGGCGACAAGATCTACTTCGGCACCCTCGACGCCCGCCTGATCGCCCTGGACAAGCGCACCGGCAAGGTGGTGTGGAACAAGAAGTTCGGCGACCACAGCGCCGGCTACACCATGACCGGCGCCCCGGTGCTGATCAAGGACAAGACCAGCGGCAAGGTGTTGCTGATCCACGGCAGCTCCGGCGATGAGTTCGGCGTGGTCGGCCAGCTGTTCGCCCGCGACCCGGACACGGGCGAAGAAGTGTGGATGCGGCCCTTCGTGGAGGGCCACATGGGCCGCCTGAACGGCAAGGACAGCACCCCGACCGGCGACGTCAAGGCGCCGTCCTGGCCAGACGACGCCACCACCGAAACCGGCAAGGTCGAGGCCTGGAGCCACGGCGGCGGCGCCCCCTGGCAAAGCGCCAGTTTCGACGCCGAGAGCAACACCATCATCGTCGGCGCCGGCAACCCCGGCCCCTGGAATACCTGGGCGCGCACCTCCAAGGATGGCAATCCCCATGACTATGACAGCCTCTATACCTCGGGCCAGGTCGGCGTCGACCCAAGCACCGGCGAGGTGAAGTGGTTCTACCAGCACACGCCGAACGATGCCTGGGACTTCTCCGGCAACAACGAGCTGGTGCTGTTCGACTACAAGGACAAGGACGGCAAGGTGGTCAAAGCCACCGGCCACGCCGACCGCAACGGCTTCTTCTACGTGGTGGACCGCAACAACGGCAAACTGCAGAACGCCTTCCCCTTCGTCGACAACATCACCTGGGCCAGCCATATCGACCTCAAGACCGGGCGCCCGGTCGAAAACCCCGGCCAGCGTCCGGCCAAGCCGCTACCGGGTGAAACCAAGGGCAAGCCGGTGGAAGTCTCGCCGCCGTTCCTGGGTGGCAAGAACTGGAACCCCATGGCCTACAGCCAGGACACCGGCCTGTTCTACATCCCCGGCAACCAGTGGAAGGAGGAGTACTGGACCGAGGAGGTGAACTACAAGAAAGGCTCGGCCTACCTGGGCATGGGCTTTCGCATCAAGCGCATGTACGACGACCACGTCGGCACCTTGCGCGCCATGGACCCGAGCACCGGCAAGCTGGTCTGGGAGCACAAGGAGCACCTGCCGCTGTGGGCCGGCGTACTCGCGACCAAGGGCAACCTGGTGTTCACCGGCACGGGCGACGGCTTCTTCAAGGCCTTCGACGCCAAGACGGGCAAGGAGCTGTGGAAGTTCCAGACCGGCAGCGGCATCGTCTCGCCGCCGATCACCTGGGAACAGGATGGCGAGCAGTACATCGGCGTGACCGTGGGCTACGGCGGCGCCGTGCCGCTGTGGGGTGGCGACATGGCCGAGCTGACCAAGCCGGTGGCCCAGGGCGGCTCATTCTGGGTATTCAAGATCCCGAGCTGGGACACCAAGACCGCTCAGCGTTGACCCCTTGCGGGGAGCGGTCAGCCCGCTCCCGCAACTGCCCCCTTTCGCCGAGAGCCTTTTGCCATGAACTACCTACCTTTTGCCCTGCTGCTGGCCCTGACACCTGCCTTGGCCGAGAACGCCGACGACGACGGTAACGATACCCCTTTGACCGTCAACGGCTGTGTCATCGCCGAAGCAAGCCAATGCCCGGGGGCCAATTTGCGTGGGGCCAACCTGGCCAACCAGGACCTTCGCAAGATGAACCTGGCCGGCGCCGACCTTCGTGATGCCGACCTGCGCCATGCCCGGCTGGACCTGGCCAACCTGGAAAAAGCCCGCTTGCAGGGCGCCAACCTGACCCGCGCCAGCCTGCAGCAGAGCAACCTGCGCTTGGCAGACCTGAGCCATGCCCGGCTCATTGCCATTCAAGGCTGGGGCCTGTTCGCCCAGGGCGCGCAGTTTGCAAATGCCGACTTGAGCGCTGCGTACCTGCAGTTCGCCAGGCTTTCTGGGGCGAAGATGCACCAGACCAACCTGCAGGCGGCGGACCTGGAAATGGCTTGGCTGAGCAAGGCTGATCTGCAAGGTGCCAAGCTTGGCGATGCCAACCTGCAGGAAGCCAAATTTGGCCAGAGTAATCTGGCAGGGGCCGATTTACGCGGGGCGCGGCAGCATTATGGGAACTTCCAGGAGGCGAATATGGAGGGGTGTGCGGGGTGTCCTGAGACTTGGGATAAATGAGTTGTGGTGTACGTCCACAACCTCACCCCGCCACCCTCACCACCCCCATGTCGATCCCCAGGTGCACCAGCTCGGCATGGGAACTGACCTGCAACTTGCTCTTGAGCAAGGTCAGGTGATTGGACACCGTCTTGGCGCTGATGCACAACTGCTCGGCAATCACCCGCATCGGTGTGCCCTTGGCCAGCATCACGAAAATTTCCAGCTCACGCTGGGTCATGCGCCGCAAACGCGGGTCGCTGGCGCTCTGCTGGGGGACACACGCCAGCTGGGTGGCCAACGCTTGTTCGATGTAGGCATGCCCAGCCAACACCCGCTGCACCGCCTCGATCAACACCTCGGGCGCCGCGTTCTTGGTCAGGTAACCCGAGGCCCCCGCATCCAGCGCCTGGCGCACCAGGGGCAGTTCATCGTGCAGGCTGAAAAACAGCACCCGCAACTGTGGCAGGCGCTGGCGCAGGCGGCGGGTGGTTTCCAGACCGCTGATGCCTGGCAGGCCAAAGTCCATGATCACCAGGTTCGGCACTTGCTCCTGAACTCGGGTTAGGGCCTCTTCGCCGCTGGCGGCCTCGCGCACCTGCAACGCCGGCAGCACCGCCCGCAGCAAGCTGGCATAACCTTGACGGACCACGGCGTGGTCATCGACCAGGACGATATTCATCAAACCTCCACGGGCATGTTCAGGGCCAGCGCCCAACCGGCACCCGGCCGGCTGAGGATGCGCAATTCGCCGCCCAGGCTGCGGGCGCGCTCGGCCATCGAATGCAGCCCCACCCCGGGGCGCTGGGGCAGGCATGCGCCGCAGCCGTTGTCGCGTATCAGCAGGCGCACGCCCTTGGCGCTGCGTTGCAGGCGTACCCGCACCTGGCTGGCACCGGCATGCCGGGCGACATTGGTCAACGCCTCCTGCAGCAACCGATACAAGTGCACTCGGCTTGCCCCACTCAGCATCGGCAGCGGCTCAGCGACCCGCAGGCGGCAATCGATGCCCTGGCTGGCCTGCCATTGGCTCACCAACTGACCGAAGGCTTCGGCCAGCGGTACCTGTTGCAAGGCCACCGGGTACAGGTCGTGCACCAGCGCACGAAAGCCCTGCTGCAAATGTTCGCAATGGAGTGCCAGGGCCTGCGCGGTCTGCTCCACCCGCGCAGGCTGGTCAACCACCCTGCGCAGCAGGCAGGCCTGGGCGCGGATCCCCGCCAGGCATTGCCCGAGGTCGTCGTGCAGGGCCTGCGCCAGCCGTGTGCGCTCCTGCTCCTGCACCGCAAGCAGGGCCTGGGTCAGCTGGGCATTGGCGGCCTGGGCCTGGGCCAGCTCATCCAGCAACCCCCTGCCCCGGCGCACCGCCCAGCGGATTTGCAGCAACAGCAGGAGCAGCACGTTGACCCGGCGCATGGGCGGTTCCCCTCAAGGGTTGCGCGCCCAGGCTCGGGGCGCTGCTGCTCATCGTAGAACCGAGGATGCCTGGCGGATTTACTACCTTGGTGCCAGGTAACCGCTACTTTCTGCATAGGCGCGCAACCCAATGGGGTCATCAGCCCTGGCCATCTACTACTTTAGTACTGGCTTTGCTGTCTATCGTCGCATTCACAAAGCACCCCTGCTGGCATGTAATGGGCCTATAACAAAAAGGACAAAGCCCATGCCACGTGCCCTGCCCAGGCTGCCGCGCCCTCTGCTGGCGGCCCTTTCGCTGAGTCTGTCGCTGGGCGTCGCTCAAGCCGACACCACGCCGCTGTTCTCCGCCGAGGGCTATCGTACCGCCCGCTATCGCAGCCCGACCCCGCACCAGGTGGACGGCGCGCAGATTATCGATACCGCCACGCTGCAAGGCCTGCTGGGGCAACAGCCCAGGCCGGTGCTGGTCGATGTGTATCGCCGACAATGGCTGCAAGGACGCTTCATCGAAGACCAACCCCATGCCAACCTTCCCGGCAGCTACTGGCTGGCCAACACCGGTGACGGTGAGCTGAGCCCGCCCTGGCAAGCCTACTTCGCACGCCATCTGCAAAAAGCCACCGGCGGCGATGTGGATCAACCGCTGGTCTTTTACTGTCGCGCCGATTGCTGGTTAAGCTGGAACGCGGTAAAACGCGCAGCAACCCTGGGCTACAAGCACCTGTATTGGTACCGCGATGGCCTGGACGCCTGGCAAA
Organism: Pseudomonas sp. NFX1; assembly: GCF_051123555.1. Classification (NCBI taxonomy): domain Bacteria; kingdom Pseudomonadati; phylum Pseudomonadota; class Gammaproteobacteria; order Pseudomonadales; family Pseudomonadaceae; genus Pseudomonas; species Pseudomonas sp. NFX1. Next base: position 1,988,652 of record NZ_CP169366.1, read on the forward strand.
ACGCCAAGCTGCCCCTGCAACCCGCGCAGCCAGAGCCCTTTCCCTGAACTGACCGCTTGCGAACGCGTGCCCGCCCTATCCAATAACAACGAGGTGAAAAGGCCATGTACAAAATTCTGATTGCCGACGATCACCCACTGTTTCGCGAAGCCATCCACAACGTCATCAGCGATGGTTTCCAAGGCAGCGAAGTCATGGAAACCGCCGACCTGGACAGTGCCCTGGCGCTGACCCAGGCACATGACGATCTGGACCTGATCCTGCTCGACCTGAACATGCCAGGCATGCACGGCCTCAATGGCCTGATCACCCTGCGCAACGAGGCACCGACCACACCGGTGGTGATCGTCTCGGCCGAGCAGGAAAAACAGATCGTGCTGCAGGCCATCACCTATGGCGCCGTGGGGTTCATCACCAAGTCTTCACCGCGCTCGCAGATGATCGAAGCGATCGAGCAGATCCTCAACGGCAATGTCTATCTGCCGCCCGACATCATCCGCGCCCAGAAGTCCGGCACCAGCCGGCGCCTGAACGAGGCCCCAAGTTTCCCGCCCGAGATGCTCCAGGCCCTGACCCGCAAGCAACTGCTGGTACTGGAACGCATGACCAAGGGCGAGTCTAACAAGCAGATCGCCTACACCCTGGATATCGCCGAAACCACGGTCAAGGCCCATGTCTCGGCGATCCTGCGCAAACTCAACGTGCACAACCGGGTACAGGCGATCCTCAGTGCCGGCGATATCGACTTTGGCGACTACCTGCGCCGCTGATCAGGCTGCGTGGCCTTGCCGGCCAGCAGGTGACTCATCGCGGTCTTGAGTTTCATTGGCCGCACCGGTTTGTGCATCAGGGTGTGGCCCAACTCACGGATCTGTTGCTTGAGTTCGTTGCTGTAGTTGGCGGTGATCATCATCACCGTCAAGGGCACCGCACGGCGGGCATTGATCCGCGCCACCGCATCGACGCCATTGCAGCCGTTGTCCAGGTGGTAGTCGGCGATCAGCAGGTCGGCTTCGGCGTGGTAGTTGTCCACCTGGCGTGCCAGGTCTTGCTCCGAAAGTGCCGTGACCACCCGGCAACCCCAACCTTCCAGCAGTGTGCGCATGCCGGCGCAGATCGCCGCGTCGTTATCCAGCACCCAGACCCGCGCGCCGCGCAGGCGTTCGAGCATCGGCTCGCTGATTGCCAGGCTCGGCTGAGGCTTGGGCGCGGTGGCGCTCAGCGGTACTTCGACAGCGAACACCGAGCCCTTGCCGAGCCATGAGCGCACGCGGATCCGATGGCCGAGGATGCCGGCGATTTTCTCCACGATGGCCAGGCCCAGGCCCAAACCACGGTCCTGGTCCGGGCGCTGCACATCGCCACGCTTGAACTCCTGGAACATTTCGTCAAGGCGTTCTTCGGCGATGCCGATCCCGCTGTCCCACACCTCGATCCACAGGCCGCGGCGCTGCCGACGACAGCCCAGCACCACGCGGCCGCTGCGGGTGTAGCGGATGGCATTGCTGAGGAGGTTGCGCAGAATCCGCGCCAGCAGCTGGATGTCGCTGTGGACCACGGCCGAACAGCCCACGAAGTGCCACTCAAGCCCTTCGCTGCGTGCCACCTGGGCGTATTCGGCGGCGAGGTTGTCCATCAGCTCGCTGAGGCCGAAGGGTGCGATATCGGCCTTGATTACTCCGGCATCGAGCTTGGAAATGTCCACCAGGGTGCCTAACAGGTTTTCCACGTCCTCCAGGGAATTGCTGACATTGCGCACCAGCTGAACACTCTCTTGTGGCTCGCGGAGCTCGAGCAAGGCGCTGGTGAACAGCCGCGCTGCGTTCAGAGGTTGCAGCAGATCATGGCTGACGGCGGCCAGGAACTTGGTTTTCGACAGGTTGGCCTGCTCGGCCTCCCGCTTGGCCTCGCGCAAGCGCGCTTCGGCGCGGCTGCGCTCATCGATCTCGCGCAGCAGTTGGTCGTTGAGGCGGGTCAGTTCGGCGGTGCGCTCGCGCACCCGTTGCTCCAGGTTCTGATAAGCCTGGTGCAGCGCCTCGGCGGTTCTGCGGCGCTCGGTAATGTCGCGGATCAACACGAAGATCCCCACCACTTCGCCGTTGGCCAGGCGGTTGGGGACGTAGGAGCGCAGCATGTAGCGCTCCTGATCGTTGATGTTGGTTTCGGCAAACTCGAATGTCACGCTCTCCCCCGCCAGCGCCCGCGCCACATAGGCTTCAAGGCGCTGGTAGTGCTGCTCGCTGTGGGCCTCGCGCAGGCTTTGGCCGAGCATGACGCCGCGCGGCCAGCAATACCACTGTTCATAGACCTTGTTGGTGAACTCGTAGACCAGGTCGGCATTGAGGTAGGCGATCAGCGCCGGCACATGGTCGGTAATCAGCCGTATCCAGCGCTCGCTTTCGCTGAGGGCTTCGGCGTGCTGGTAGCGCTCGGTGATATCGGTGAAGGTGTTGACGAAACCGCCGGTGGGCAGCGGATGCGTACGGATCTCCAGCATACGCCCGTCGTAGAGGCGTTGTTCGCACTCGTGGATGACCCGCCCGTTGGCGTCGCGGCTGTCGGGGGTCAACAAGCTCAGTTCGCTGTCGCCAATCACCTCGGCAAAGGGCCGGTGGGCAGCGACTGGCGCCAAGCCGCTGAGTTCCAGAAAACGCCGGTTCCACAGCTCCAGAACCCCCTCGGCATTGACCATGGCCACCCCTTGCGACAGGTTGTCCACCGCCCGCTGCAACAGGTGCGACTTCTGTGCCACGGCCTGCTCGCGGCGCAGGGTTTCGCTGAGCTTGACCTCGGTGATATCGGTAAACAGGATCACCCGCCCGCCTTCGCACGTCGGCCGTTCACTGACTTGCAGCCAGCGCCCGTTGTACAGCCGGTACAGCAGGTGCTCGTCGGCGTGACCGCGGGTTTCTTCGCTGAACAGGCCACTGGCCGTCATCAGCCGCTTGACCTCGGCCAGGCGCATGCCGGCAATGATGCGCACCCGGCTGTTGGCCCAGAACGCCTTGAAGCGGCTGTTGCACAGCACGATCCGCTGGTTCTGATCGAACAGCACGAAGGCGTCCGAGATGCTTTCGATGGCGTCTATCAGGTGCTGGTGGGCCGTCTCGGCCCGCAGTCGGGCTTCGCCGAGCAGATGGTTGCCGGCCTTGAGCTCGGCCATGGCCTGGTTCAGGGCATCGGTGCGTTCACGCACCTGCTCGGCCAGCACCACCGAATGCTGGAACGCCGCGTACGGGTCGTTGCCGCGGGTCACGCCGGACTCGATGCGTTCGATCAGTGCGCCATTGATCCGCTGCAGCTTATGGTTTTCGTGCTGCAGCCGGGCGACCTCGGCCTGCAGTTCAGCAGCTGAGCGCAGCTCGGTTGCGGGCAATGGCGACCCCGGTGAAGGTCTGGTTGATGTGCATGCCATTGAACTGCTCTCCGTAGGTGTTGAAGCCCATCACCCGCTGCTCGCGCAAGAACCCGCCGACCTGCGCCAGGCTGCCGTGGTCTTCCAGCTCCAGGCGCCGCAGGAAGCAGTCACAGCCGATGGTCAGCAACAGCGGGCCGAGGCGCTGACGCAAGCCATCGAACAGGTTGTGCAGGTTCGGCAGCAGCGGGCCTGGGGCCATGGCCGTGAGTACGATGCCGTTCTCCACCGCGCAGTAGAAGCTCAGGCTCAGGTCCGGGTGCACTTGCTGGATCGCCCGCACGTAGTACTGGTCGTGGATACGTACTGCCAGCGGGTGGGCGGCGAAAACCCGGTGATCAAGCTCGCCCACCGGCACGCCGATGTGCCGGGCGTACTCCTCGGCAGCGGGTTCGGCATTGAGCTCGAAGACCCGGCGCTGGGCACTGTCGGCGCCGGTCACCACCAGCTTTTCCTGGCGCGGCAGGATATGGTGGGTGGTGAACACTTCGAAATCGAGCCAGGTATTGACCAGCACCACCACCGCCGCACCGCTGTGGAAGGTGCCGCCGAAGTACACATGGGTGCGGGTCAGGTAGTTGTCATCGCCGGCCGAACCACCGAAATGCGGGATGTCCCCCAGTGCTGCGCTCAGGGCGGCGAGGATCATCTCCTCGCGGCTGGACAAGCCATCGAGCAGGGTCAGGGCAAAGCTGTGGCCTTTGATCGGCGCCAGGGTATTGCTGCGGCAGGTGCCGACCAGGCGCTCGACCCGCTGCTGGGCGTCGATCAGGCTGAAGCGCTCCATTTCATCGATCAGCTCGGTGGCGATGGAGAAGTGCCGATGATCGAACCCCACTGCCGTCACGCAATTGCGGCCGTAGCCCAGCGGTGTGATTTCGCCGGCACTGGTGCAGCCGACCAGGCGGATGCCACCGAAGCCTTGTTCCAAGGCCTCGCCCAGTTCGCGTAGATCGTATTCGGCCGAACAGAAGAACAGCACGAAGCCCAGGTGCGGGTGCAACAGTTGCCGTGCCAGCTCCTGGGCCGCCAGCCGCGCGTCGGTTGCCTGGGACATGGCGCTGACAACACCGTCGTTTTGAGCCTGCTGCATCTTGGTCTCCGGCGCGAGGTGTCTGAGGCTTGAGTGTACGGAGGGCGCACGGGCGGACGAATGCTACTTGGGTAGCGGGTTTGGGGTTCGATGGGTGTAGAGAGAGAGGGCGGCACTTGGCCGCTACCCCCTTACCAAGTCAACACCGCCCCCACCGCAAAGGTATCGGTATCTTCATTCTGCTCATTCCCATCATGTCCGTCGATGGAAAACTGGTTGTACTCGCCCACCAGCTTGAGGTTGTCGTTGACGTCATGAAACAACGCCACCCCACGGGTCCGATAATCCGCGCCACTGCCCACCACGCCGTTGCCATCGTCCTGGGTCTTGCCATAAGACAGCGCCAGGCGATTCTTGCCGACCTTGTACGACCCCTGCAGCAGATAACCGTCACTGTCGACATTACGCAAAGTCGGTTCGCCAGCATTGTTGGTAAAGAACGGGTTGATCCCCTTCGCCTGAAAACCCGACCCCGTGAGCGACAGCCCGCCCATCTTCGCCTGTACCCCATAACCCACGCCTTTGGAGGTGATCGTCTCCACCGTCGAGTCGGTGTTATCGGAGGTCTGGTAGCTGCCGTTGACCCAGCTGTAGATCTTGGCCCCGGCCAGGTCGAACTGGTAGGTGATTTCGCTCTCGGTGCGAGGGGTTTCCTGGTAGGCCTTGCCGGTCGGGCTGCTGTCGTTGGTGTCCACCGGGTCCATGATGCCCACCGCCACCCGTAAACCGTCCATCACCGGTGTGCGGTAGGTGATCTGCGACGTGGGGAACGGGTAGGGGTAACCGCTGCCGATGTTGCCGAACGACACCCCGCCGCCGTCCACCAGCCCCAGGCTGTCACTGACCTGGCCGTAACCTGCCAGCAACTCGTCGAGCAGAATGTTGGAACGCGCGAACAGCCCGAAATCCTTGCCGATCAACACCTCGCCCCATTGCGCATTGGCCACGGTGCCGTAGAACTGGCGCACATCGATGGCCGTGTCGGTGCCATTGGTTTCGCTGTCGTTGATGGTCACCCAGAACGAGGCACGCGCCCCAAGCTTCAGGTCATCCACCTGTTTGCCCATGTTGAAGCCCAGGTAGTTGGGCAAAAAACCCATCTTCACCCGCGACTGCCGGCGGTCGTACTGCTCACCGGCCCGGTCGACATCGCTGTTGACGTAGAAGGCGTTGATGTAGCCGTCGGTGGAAAACGTCGTCTGGTCCTTGTCGTACAGCATGATCTCGGCCTCTGCGACGCCACTCAGGCCCAGGGTCGAAAAGCTGGCGATGGCCGCCGCGAGCAAACGTGGCTGCAAGTTCTTATTGTTGTGCATGGCGCGCTCCGAAAACGTGGACTCGATGTCGGAGGCGATTATCAGAAGCATGCCGGAAGCCGGGTACGCTGCCTTGGAGGGGGTTGCCAGGTGCTTTGGGCCGGCGGGCATGGCGCGGTGATTATGGCCCACTACCGGGTTACACCAAGGGCGTACGCCCCCTGGCCAGCCAGGGGCCGATCCGTGTTTCGTCCGCCGGCCATTTGCCTAATGCCAGAGCGCTTCTATATTCAGAAAGGCCTCACTGCCGGTTGATCAGAGCATCATGATGTCCACACCCGAGCAATTGATCATCTGCGAGCACTGCGATTGCGTTTATCAGAAGGCATCGCTCGCCAAGCATCAGAAAACCGTGTGCACCCGCTGCGGCGGTGTGCTGCAGCGGCACAACGGCTTGACGGTCGAACAACGCCTGGCGTTGAGCTTCACCGCTGCGGTGCTGTGGTTGTTTGCCAACTTCTACCCGGTGATGAGCATCAGCCTGCAGGGGCTTAAAAACAGTGCCACGTTATGGGACTCGGTGCTGGCATTGAGCCAGGGGCCGATTACCTTCATGGCCATGGTCGCGGCCATTTCGATCATCATCGCCCCCGCCTTCCAGCTGCTGTTGCTCATCTGGGTACTGGGCTTTGCCCTCACCGCCCGCCGCTCGCCCGCGTTCAAGCTGTGCATGCGCTGGCTGGAGACCTTGCGCCCCTGGAGCATGCTCGAAGTGTGCCTGCTGGGGGCGATGGTGGCGGTGTTCAAACTCGCCGGTATGCTCGATGTGCTGCCGGGTATCGGCCTGCTCGCACTGGCCGTGTTGAGCCTGTTGATGATCCGTATCGCCGGGCGCGATATTCGTGACTTGTGGGACATGCCATGAGCCGGCCGCCAACCGCCAGCGAGCTTGACCTGTGCCTGTGCCACAGCTGTGGCCTGGCCTGCGACATGCACGACGAACCGCACCAGTGCCCGCGCTGCGACGCCCCTTTGCATCGGCGCAAGACCAATTCCCTGGGCCGCACCTGGGCTTACCTGCTGGCCGCCCTGGCCTTCTATGTACCGGCGAACGTGCTGCCGGTGATGAACACCATGATGCTCGGCAGCGGCGCCGACAGCACCATCATGAGCGGTGTGCTGGAGTTCTGGGAGCACGGCGCCTGGGACATTGCGCTGATCATCTTCATCGCCAGCATCGCTGTGCCCGGGGTGAAGTTCGTGGCCCTGTCGATGCTCTTGATCACCGTCCAGCGCGGCAGTACCTGGGCGCAACAGCAGCGCTCGAAGCTCTACCGTTTCGTTGAACTGATCGGCTATTGGTCGATGCTCGATGTGCTGGTGGTAGCGCTGGTCGCGGCGCTGGTGAAGTTTCAAGCGCTGGGTGACATCGAGCCGCGTCCGGGCATCCTGTTCTTTGGCCTGGTGGTGGTGTTCACCATGCTCTCAGCAATGAGTTTCGACCCCCGCCTGATCTGGGACACGCCACCTGACAAGGAGCTCATGGATGACCCCATCCAGCAATGACCACGCGCCCACTCCCGGCCCTGCACCGGTCAAGACTCGGCGCTTCGGCTTTTCCTTGGTGTGGATCGTGCCCATCGTGGCCGTGCTGGTCGGGCTTTCCCTGGTCGTGCACAACCTGATGCAGGAAGGCCCGACCATCACCCTCACCTTCAAGACCGGCGCGGGGCTGGCGGCCAACAAGACCGAGGTACGTTACCGTAACGTGGTGATCGGTCACGTCACCGAAGTGGCCCTGAGTGACGACCAGAAAAACGTCAACGCCACCGTCAAGCTCGACAAGCAGGCCGAGAGCTTCACCCGCGAGGACTCGAAGTTCTGGGTAGTCCGCCCACGCATCGGCGCCGGTGGCGTGTCGGGCATCGACACCCTGCTTTCGGGCGATTACATCGGCGCCGACATCGGCCAGTCGAGCACCCGCGTGAAGCACTTCATCGGCTTGGAGAACCCGCCGGCCATCACCTACGGCGAGCCCGGCAAGCACTTCACCCTGCACACCCAGGACCTGGGCTCGCTGGACATCGGTTCGCCCGTGTATTACCGCAAGATCCCGGTCGGCCAGGTGGTCGCCTACGCCCTCGACCAGGAAGGTAAAGGGGTGGACGTGGAGATCTTCATCCATGCACCCAACGACGCCTTCGTGAGCGCCAACACACGTTTCTGGAACGCCAGCGGCATTGATGTGGAGGTCGGCGCCAATGGTTTTGCGCTGAAAACCGAGTCGTTGTCGTCGATCCTGGTCGGCGGCATCGCCTTCCGCGCGCCGGATTACAACCCGAACGACACGGCCGCCAGCGAGAACCAGCGCTTTGAACTGTTCGCCGACCAGGCCGGTGCATTGGCCCCGCCCGCCGGCAAGGCGCAGTACCTGGCGCTACGCTTCGACCAGGCGATGCGCGGCCTCAAGGTCGGTGCGCCGGTCGAGTTCCTGGGCGTGGAGATTGGCCGAGTGGTCGCGGTGAACCTGGACTTCGATGAAGTCAAACGCAGTTTCCCGGTCAATGTCGGCATCGTCATCTACCCGCAACGCTTGGGCCGGGCGCACGAGAAGATGCTCAAGGTGTTGCAGCACGACCCCAATGACGAAGCCTCCGCCGCCAAGCTGATCGGCACCTTTATCGACAACGGCCTGCGTGCCCAGGCGCGCAGTGGCAACCTGCTCACCGGCCAACTGTACATCGCCCTGGACTTCTTCCCCAAAGCCGAGAAGGTGGCCTTCGACCCGACGGCCCGCCCGGTGGTCATCCCGACCATTCCAGGCAGCCTGGAGCTGCTTCAGGAGCAGTTGCAGACCATGGTCGACAAGCTCAACCGGCTGCCGCTGGAGCGTATTGCCGGTAACCTCGATGCCAACCTGGTAGAGCTGCGCAAGGGCCTGACCCAGTTCAACGCACGGACCTTGCCAGGGGTGCAGAACACCCTGGCAGAGGTCAGCAATACCCTGAAGTCGGCCAATTCGACCCTGGCCGAAGACTCGCCACAGCGTGAACAGCTGACCCAGACGCTCGACGAGCTGGGGCGCATGTCGCGCTCCCTGCGCGAGCTTGCCGACTACCTGGGCCGCAACCCCGAGTCGCTGATCCGTGGCCGCCCGGACAACGCGGGGCCGATGGACTTGCAAGGGCCGCCCCGCAAATGACCACAGGAGTGTTGAACATGACCCAGCTGCCAAGGATTACCCTGCTGGTCGCGCTATTGGCCCTGGGCGCTTGCCGCAGCGACCCGATCCAGTTCCATACCCTCACGCCGGCGCAGCCGGCACCCACGTCGCACAACGCCGCGGACGAGATCCTGATCGAAAGTGTCAGCGTTCCGCCACAGGTCGACCGGCCACAACTGGTCATCCGCCAGGGCGACAGCAGCCTGGCGATTCTCGAGACGCAGTGGTGGGGCGCCACGCTGGTGGATGAGCTGCGCAGCGCGTTGGTCGACCAACTGAGCAATACTCGCCCCGCTCGCAAGCTGTCCCTGCGCGTGGATGTGCAACGTTTCGATTCACTGCCGGGGCAGTACGCACTGCTGGACGCCAGGTGGCGCTTGCGCGCCCGCGAAGCCAATACCCAGCTGACCTGCCGCAGCACCTTGCAGACCGCCGCTGGCAGCAGCATCGATGACGTGGTGATTGCCCAGCAAGCCAACGTCAAGCGTCTGGCGGCCCTGATCAGCCAGGCCGCCGCGTCGTCGAGCGGCACTTGCCCTGCCAATGGTTGAAGCTGCGAATTTACCGTGCCGCCCCTAGCGCCGCCGTCTGCGCTGAGGGCCGCGCCAGCAGGCAGGAGAACACCAGCACAGGAAGCACCGCACAGCTGGCGGCCACCCACAACAGCGCACTGTACCCCCCGCTGACCAGTTGCCCGGCCAACGCCGGCCCTGCTATGGAGCTCAGGGCAAACGCCCCCGGAATCAGCATGATCGACCGGCCACTGCTGTCCAGACGCGCGATGGCCGCAGTCTGATACACGCAGCCCCAGGTGAACCCCACCTCCCAGATCCAGGCGCCCAGGGCATAGCCCAGAAAGCCCTCGGCATTGGCCAGCAGCAACAGCCCGGAGCCCAGAACGGCCAGAACCACCCCATGCGGCAAGCGCACACCCAGGCGGTCACCGACCAAAGCCAATGCGAGGGCCGCCGCGCCGCCCAACAGCTTCAACACGGCGAAAACGACCCCCAGTTCAGTCGGCTGCAGGGCCAGGGCATGCCCCAAACGCTCCAGAAACGCCCACAACCCGATCTGCCCGGCACCAAACAGAAAAAAGCATGCCAGCGCGGCATAGGCGGCGGGTGGGCAGCTGAAGCGTGAAAGCAGCGACCCGTGGTGGGCCGGGCCACCCTCACCGACGAAGTCCTCGCGCCTGGGCAAGGCCAGGGCGCTGCAACTCAACAGCAGAATCATCACGGCCAGCATCAGCGCTGCGCCGGCGTAGTGAAAGTGCGCAATCACCAACGGCGGCAAGGCGAACAACACGGCCGCCACCACCGCCAGCTCGATCCCCAGGCGCATACCCAGGGCACGCTCCTTGTTGGCCATCTGCCCCATGATGCGCATGCCGAGGCAGGTCATCAGCGCCGCAAAGAAACCGATCAACGCCCACACCGGCAACTGCGCCGCGGCGGGCAGCCAGGACGACATCCAGTACGCCGCCGCAGCGCCGAGGGCACAGCCCAGCGTCAGCCCACGCCAGTTCATGCGGTCGATCAACGCCACAGCCACCACGGTGCCCAGCAGATAGCCGGCAAAACACACCGCCCCCAGCATGCCGATCTGCCCGGTATTGAAGCCAAGGCTGTCGACCATCGAGCCGAGCAGGATAGGCAAGGTGTTGAACGGCAGCCCTCCAATCGTCGAAGCGAAACTGGCGGCCAGCATGATCGACAGCGTTTTACGGCCATTCATGTTCATTGCGCACTCCTGCTCGTCTGGGTATCAGCGCTGGCCGACGGTGATGATTTCGCGCCGCTCGGCCATGGCAGGGGGCACGCAGGCTTCGTCCATGAAGAACTGCTCATACCATTCACGCAGCTGATAGACCGGGCCATCGCCTTGCGCGAGGACCGGGTTGTTGACCCGGACCTTGTGCGCCCAGATGTCCACGTCCTGGTAGAACGACTCGCGGTTGCGCATCACATAGTCTTGAGCCAGGGCGCGGTTCTGCTCTTCGCTCCAGCCATCGATCTTTTTCACCATGCAACCAAAGCGCAGCTCGAAGCTGTTGGCGTTGATCGGTACATGGCAGTTGAGCAGGATCGAATGGATCTCCATGCCCTCGAACACCGCGCGCATGCGGGTAAGGTGGGTCGCCGGGCCGTAGTAGGCCGACTCCGCCACCAGGTCGCCACCCAGGCGCTCGGAATCGCCATGGAAAATCTGCTGGGCAATATGGCCTTCGAACACGTTGGCAAAGTACTTGGTCGGCGTGCCGTGGACCGGGCCGAAGTGCTGGGCGTCTGCCAGGTTGTCGACCAGCTCCCGCGGGTTGGTCTCGATAATCAGCTTGTCCATGTGCCAGTCGTGCAGCCAGGCGTCGCTGTCTTGCTCCGGCAGGTGCGGGATCACCACGTCGGCGGCCGGGGCGTTGCCCTCCGGGTTGTTCCAGACGAACAACAGGTTGTTTTCTTCACAGGTCAGCCAGCTGCGGGTCTTGGCCTTGGGCGGTATGCGCTTGCAGTAAGGAATTTCCACGCATTTGCCGGTCGCATCGTACTGCCAGTGGTGGAAGGGGCAGACCACCCGATCGTTCTCCAGCGTGCCGCGCGAAAGGTCGGCGCCCATGTGCGGGCAGTGCGCATCAATCACGCTGATCTGGCCCGCGGAGGTGGCGAAGGCCAGCAAGCGCGTGCCGAAGATATTCAGGGTATGCAACTGGCCGTCACGGTAATCGGCCGCTTCACCCAGGCAATGCCAGCCTCGGCCAAAGCGAGGGGCCAGAACACTGTCGACATTGATTGCTGCGAGCTTGGTCATTGTTATTGTTCCTCGTGTGGAAATCCCCGGTAACTTGCCCGGCCAATCTTCACCGAGCAGGCGCCGAGGCTCATCCTCCGCATGGACTAGATAGCCCCCACACAAACCACTTCGCAGGCTTTGTCTCAGCGCCAGTCGTCGACGATACCGTGCTCCAGGGCAAAGGGTTGCGCGGCAATCGTGCGCCGTTGGAAGCGTGCGGCCTGCTCCGCAGTGGCCAGCCATACCATTACCTGGGCCGGCACCTGCGGCGGTGCCGTGCCGCTGCGCATGGCCAGCACGCCGCGCTCGCCCAGCGTGGCCTTGAGCGCATCGGTGGTGACTACACCGGGGTTGAGCGTGAACGCGCGAACCCCCTGCCCGCCCAACTCGGCGGCGATGACCCCGCTGGCCCTGGAGACTGCCGCCTTGCCGGCTCCATACGCATAGCCCCAGCCCCCGTCCGCCGCCGCCATCGGGGGGTCGCTTTCGCCAGCGCCCGAGGTGACGTTGATCACCACCCCGGCGCCTTGGGCAAGCATCGCCTTGAGTACCGACTGGGTCAGCAGCATCGGTGCCAATACATAGGCCCTGTACACGCGGTCCAGGGTGTGCGCCTGCAGGCTCATGTACGCCCCGTTCAGGTCATTGCCTTGATAGATGGCGTTATTGACCAGCACATCGATCCGGCCATAGGCCGACAATACCGCCTGGCTGGCCTGCAATACCGATTTGCTGTCGAGCAAGTCCATGGGCACCACCAACGCCTGACGCCCCAGTGCACGAATGGCTGCCGCGGTGTCGTTGAGGCTGCCGGGCAAGGGCTTGCCTTGCGCATCATGCAAGCGGTGCTCCAGGTGGGTGCCCTCTTCCACCGTGCGGGCACTGATGGCCACATCGAACCCCGCCCGGGCAAAGGCCAATGCCGTTTCGCGCCCGATACCGCGGCTGGCGCCGGTAATGAATGCCACCTTGGTCATGCGTGCTCTCCCTGGGATAAAAGTCAGAAGCGTGCCGGGCGAACCCTGGCATCCATTCCGCCATCGACGAATACCACGCTGCCGTGCACGAAACTCGCCTGCGCCGACTGCAGAAACACCACCACCTGGGCGACTTCCTCCGGGTGGGCCGAGCGCCCCAGCGGCGCGACGAACTCGCGTACCGCCTTGGCGAAACGTGGGTCATTGAGCGCTGCCTGGTGCAAGGGGGTCTCGACTGCACCCGGCGCCACCACATTCAAGCGGATACCCTGCCGGGCCCAGTCCACCGCCTTGCCGCGCGCGTTGGCGGTCACGGCATATTTGGAGCAGGCGTAGGCCACGTGCGACTGCTCAAGCGCATTGGCCTGTTCCAGGGCGAGGGCTTCGTTGCCCGCGAGCATGGCGGCAACCATCGGCTGTTGGTCGGGGTTAACATGGGTTGCCGCAATCGAGGCGATGACCACCGCTGCCGGCGCCTGGCCTTTGGCCAAGGCCTCGGCCAAGCCATCGAGCAGCTCGGTGACGCCAAAGTAGTTCACCGACACGATGGTATCGGACAACGCGCTGGAGCCCACCCCGGCGCAGCAGACCAGGCCGTCGAGCACACCCTCACCCTGTTCGAGCACTGCAGCGATGGCGACCTGGCGCCCGGCGGCGCTGGACAGGTCGGCAAGCACCTCGGCATTCGCCCGGTCGATGCCGATCACCCGATGGCCTGCGGCACGCAGCAACTGGCACACGGCGGCGCCGATCCCTGAAGCAGAACCGCTGACGGCTGTAACTGGCATAACGTCGTTCCTCGTTAAATAACGGTGCGGGCTAGTATTGGTGGCGCAGCCACCCGCCAACATCGTCCGCACGGACTAAAACGCCCCGGCCTGGCAGGCAGGCGCGGGGCGTTCGTGTGGTGACCGGTGAGGGTCAGGCGCTGTTGCGCAGCGGCGCTGCCAGCTTCAAGGCAGGTGCTTCGAGCTTATCGGGTGCCAGCAGGGCTGCCTTGGGCTTTCCCAGGGCAACCACGCTGTTGAGGATGATGCGCACCAACTCCGTCTGGCGGCGTACGCCGGTCTTGGAAAATATCGAACGCAAGTGGGCGCGGGCGGTGTTGCGGCGCACGTTCAACACTTCGGCCGCTTCTTCAAGCGACAGGCCGTTGGCCAACTCCATGGCCAGCGCGGTTTCGGCGCGGGTCAGGTTGAACAACTGCTTGGTCACGGTCTCGTTGGCCATGGAGCGGCCCACCGCATCACGGATATACACGACCACCACCGGTTTGGTTTTACCCTCTGCCCAGTCCTGGGTCGGAATGGCCTCGACCACCACGCCAAGGTTGACGTTGCCGGACGGCCTGGCCACCGACATGGCCTCGGCAGCGGCACTGACCTTTTCATTGCCCATGTCGCGCGCAAAGGCACTGCGCACCAGGCGCTGCAATTCGCGGTTATCGCTGGGGTAGGTCGCTTCCAGGCGCCCGCCGACCAGTTTCAGGCCGTCGGCGCGCTCAAGCAGCTCCCGGGCCACAGGGTTCAGGCGCAACACGCTGCCCGTCTGGTCAAGCACGATGGTGGCCACCGACAAGCGGCTGATCGCCTGGGAGTACAGCTCACTGATGGACTCGCTGCGGTCGAGCAGGTTGTGCACGTGCATGGCCCGCCGAAGGTGCGGCAGGAACATCTCGCAGAGGGTGCGTTCGGCCGCGGAAAATTTCGGCGCGCTTTTCGGCCGGGTGATGCGAAAGCGCAGTTTGCCGCCATCGGGCGTGGAGATGTCGGCGCCCATGACATGGTAGATGTCCTGGCTGATGCAGTAGGTCTTGAAGTAGGCCGACCCCGTCCACTCGGCCTCGGTCATCAGGTCTTCGACGGTGAACACACGGTCCAGCGGCTGGTTGCTGAAAGGCGTGACCGCTTGCGGGTAGGCCCAGTAACTGACCTCGCCTTCGCCTTCGATGTCGCCCACCACAATCATCAAGCCCATGTCGGGCTGCTCGGGCACGCGCAAGATCAAGGTCACATAGTTGGCCTGGAACAGACCGCGGATGTGCCGCAAGGACTTGGCCATCAGCTTCTGGTCTAGCGCACCGTCGTAAAACTCGCCAATCAGCCGATCGTACTCATCAAGCTCCAGGCCCATTTCGGCCAAGGCTTGAACGCTCAAGCTGGCATTTTCCATCGCCCGTCTCCTCGCAGGGCACAGCCCAGGCCGTGCCCGTTTTTATTGTTATGATTCGAACACTTGCGCATGCGGTGTGCGGCCAGGCTTGGCCAGCACGAGGGGTTTACCCTGATTGAACCAGGCGGCCAATGCCGGCAGCAGGAAAATCGCCCCCAGCACATTGACCAAGAACATGAATGAAAGCAAGACCCCCATATCGGCCTGAAACTTCAGCGGTGCGAACGCCCAGGTGCACACGCCGATGGCCATGGTCAGGGCCGTGAACACCGCCGCTGTGCCGCGTTGGCACATGGCTTGGTAAAACGCCTGGCGCAGGTCGGCACCGGCAGCCATTTCGTGCTGAATGCGCTCATAAAGGTAGATGCCATAGTCCACCCCAACCCCGACCCCCAGCGCCATCACTGGCAACGTCGCCACCTTCAGGCCGATACCGAGCATGGCCATCAACGCATTGCACAGCACTGCCACGATCGCCAGCGGCACCAGAATGCACAGCACCGCCCGCAGTGAGCCGAAGGTCAGCCAGCAGAACAGCCAGACCGAGCCGAACAGCGCCACCAGCATCACCACTTCGGCATGTTTGACGGCATCGTTGGACGCCGCCATGACGCCGACGTTGCCCCCGCCCAGCAGGAACGTGATCTGCGGCACCTGCACCTGCGCAATGATGCGCTGGGCCTCCTTGACCACATGGGCCACGGTGGCGCCATCGTGGTCGGTGAGAAACACCAGAATCTGCATGTGCTGGCAGCCATCGGTCACCAAGCCGTCTTCGGGTACATAAGCCCGCGCACCTTGGCTAAGGCCACGGGCCGAGCCCGGAATGGCCGCCCAGCGCGGGTTGCCTTCGTTGTTGCCGGCAATCACGGTCTTGCCAAACCCTGCCACGCTCTGCACCGACTGCACCCCGGTGACGCTGCGCATCTGGAAGTCGAACGCTTCGACCGCGCGCATCACCGTCGGCGACAGGCAGGCCTCTTCCACACCTTGGGCCTGAACGAACACGGCCAATACATCCAGACCGATGGAGTAACTGCTGATGATGTTCGCGTTGTCCTGGTTGTAGCGCGATTCGGCACGCAGTTCCGGCGCCCCGGCGCCGATGTCGCCCACCTCCAGCTGCCGCGCCTTGACCACCGCAACACTCAGCAGCATCACGCTGAGCACCAGCACCGCCAGCGCCGGGCGTGGCTCGGCCAGCGCCGACAGCCGCCACCACAGCGGGTGCCTGCCGTGTTGCTGAACCTGCCCCTTGCGCAACACCGCCGGCTCCAGGCGCAGGTGCGAAATGATGATCGGCAGCATCAACTTGTTGGTGATGATCATCAGCATCACACCAATACAGGCTGTCACCCCCAGCTCATGCACGATGGGGATATCGATCAGCATGATCACGGCAAAACCCAGCGCATTCATCAACAACGCCAGCGAACCGGGGATGAAGATCTTGCAGAAGGCCGACCGCGCCGCCTGCAGCGAGTCCTTCCCGGCCAGTACTTCCTGCTTCCAGGCGTTGGTCATCTGCACCGCATGGGAGACGCCAATGGAGAAAATCAGAAACGGCACCAGGATCGACATCGGGTCAATGCCCAGGCCCATGAGCGGTAGCAAGCCCAACAGCCACACCACCGGCAGCAGCGCCACCAGCAAGGCCACCACGGTCAGGCGCAGCGAGCGCGAGTACAGCCACAGCAACGCCCCGGTGATCAGGAAGGCGACGGCAAAGAAGCCGATGACCGTCATCAACCCCTCGACCACATCGCCCACCAGCTTGGCGAAACCGACGATGTTGATCTCGACCTGGTCGCTGGCGTACTTGGCGCGAATGGCTTCCAGGCGCTCGGCCACTTCAACGTAGTTGACCGCTTTCCCCGTTTGCGGGTCGATGTCCTGCAGGTCGGCACGCACCATGGCCGATTTCAGGTCATTGGCCACCAGGCGGCCCACTTGCCCGGAACGCGCCGCATTGCTACGCACCTGGGCCAGGTCTTGCGGGGTGCCGGTGAAGCGCGGCGGCACCACCACATCGCCAAAAAAGCCTTCTTCGGTAATCTCGATGTAACGCACATTGGCGGTGAACAGCGAGGTCACGCTCGCCCGGCTGACGCCATTGATGAAGAACACATCATCGGTGACCTTGCGCAGCGTCTCCAGAAACTGCGGGTTGTAGATGTCACCTTCGCCTTTCCACTTCACACTCACCAGAAAGCGGTTTGCGCCGGTGAAGTACTGGCTGAACGTGAGGAAATTGAGCATGTACGCGTGGCGCACCGGGATCTGCTTGTTGAACCCAGGGTCGAGTTGGGTGTGCGTGGCGCTGTAGCCCAACCCCAGGGTCAGCAGCATGAACAAGGTCAACAGCAGTTTACGGCGAGCCAGCAGCAAGTCGGCGCAACGCTCGACCTTGCGTTCAACCCAGGAATCAGCGCGCTTCATGTACAGCCCCCCGCTTGCCAAGGGCGGCAACGCTGTTACCGTTTCCCTGGAATACACCACGCTCACCGGCCACCAGCACCTGGTCAGCCCCCATGACAATGGCCGAGGTCAACGTCCCCAGACCGGGTTGACGATGAATACCGAGCAATCGGCCCTCCCCATCCAGCCGTACCATCGAGCTGCCCGCACCGACAATCAGCACACCTGCGTTGTCGGGCAGCAGCACATGGCCGTACAGCGGTTGGTTACTGCCCACCTTGAGGGCCTGCCACGACTGGCCGAAGTTGTCGGTGACAAAGACATTGCCACGCATGCCATAGGCCACCCAGCGTTCGGCGCTCAGGCGCACCACGCCAAACAGTGAGCCGCTGTAGAAGGCAGGCAGCTGCTGCCAGTGCAGGCCGTTATCGACGCTGAGCATCACCAGGCCCTGCTCGCCCACCAGCATGCGCCGCCCGTCCGGGCCGCCATCCATGGCATTGAGGTGCGCGCGGTCGACCGGCAGCGCCAGCGCCTGCCAGCTGAGGCCCGCGTCATCAGAGCGATAGAACTTGCCATAACTGCCGAAGGCGAAGACCTGCTGGCCGCCAGCGGCCCACACACCGAGCAAGGGCTCGCCGGCATCGGCCTCGATATGCACCTCGTGCCAGCTGCTGCCGGCGTCCTGCGAGCGCAGGATCAAGCCGTCCTGGCCAACCGCGATCAGTTGCTCGGTGTTCAGCGCTGCCAGGGCGGTCAGGGAGATATGCCGCTGCGGTTCAACAGTGGCCTGCTGCCAGCTGTGGCCGCGGTCATCGCTGATGAGAATGGTGCCGCGCTCGCCGACCGCGACCTGGCGCTTGCCGAGGTTGAGCAGCCCGTTGACCTGCATGCGGCCAGTGTCGAGCTGGGTGTCGGCGATACTCACGGGCTGGCGAGGCGTGAACGCCAAGGCAACCACCCCGGCGACCGTGATGCACACCAGATAGGCAATCAGCTGGCGCATGGGCGACTCCTTGCAGCAACATCCAGGCGCTCGACATTATCCATACGGCCCACCCTCTTCTTGTAATAGTGAATCAGCGCCCCGAGGTGCAGTGCGCGCAACGGGTCGTGACTGAGGTGTGTAGATAGTCCGTCTGCTTGGCTGCCGGTACATCGTCCAAATGGCCTAAGCCGGCGCCAAGCAGGCAAGCCCTGGTTAGCAGAGCCTGGTCAGCAGACCTCGAACAGCCCCGCCGCCCCCATGCCGCCGCCGATGCACATCGCCACCACCACGTAGCGCACGCCTCGGCGGCGCCCTTCAAGCAGGGCATGGCCGACCATGCGCGCACCCGACATGCCGAACGGGTGGCCAATGGCGATGGCGCCGCCGTTGACGTTCAGGCGTTGCGGGTCAATCCCCAAGGCGTCGCGGCAATGCAGCACCTGGCAAGCGAAGGCTTCGTTGATCTCCCACAAGCCGATATCGGCGGCCGACAGGCCAAAGCGCTTGAGCAACTTGGGTACCGCCAGCACGGGCCCGATGCCCATCTCCTCTGGGGCGCAACCGGCCACCGCGATACCTCGGTAGATGCCCAGAGGCTGCAGGCCATGCTCAGCGGCCTGGGCGCGGCTCATCAGCAAACTGGCCGAAGCGCCGTCGGAGAACTGCGAGGCGTTGCCGGCGGTGATGAACTCGCCTTGCGCTACCCACTGGCCGTTCTTCCACACCGGCTTCAATGCCGCCAGGTCTTCGGCCCGGGTCGAGGGGCGGTTGCACTCGTCGCGATCGGCCAGCACCTGCTCGTGGCCGTTTGGCTGGCCCTCCTTGTCGAAGCGCAGCTTGTGCGCCTGCAGGGGCACGATTTCATCCACGAACAGGCCATCACGCTGCGCCGCAGCCGTGCGCTGCTGGCTTCGCAGTGCATAGTCATCCTGGGCGGCGCGGCTGATGCCGTAGCGGCGTGCGACGATTTCGGCGGTTTCGATCATCGGGATGTAGGCGCTGGGCATGCAGGCCAGCACCGCCTCGGACTGGTTGCGATAGGTGTTCTTGTGCTTGTTCTGGGTCAGCGACAACGACTCGACGCCACCGGCCACGACAATGCTCATTTCACCGGCGATGATGTTCTTCGCCGCCACGCCGATACTCATCAGCCCAGACGCGCACATGCGGTCCAGGGCCATGCCGGGCACGCTGTCAGGCAGGCCGCCGGTGTAGGCGCACAGCCTGCCGATGTTGTAACCCTGGGTACCTTGCTGCACGGCCGCCCCCATGATCACGTCATCGACCGCCCCCGGTTCGATACCGGCGCGCTCGACCACCGCACGTACTACATGGCCACCCAGTACCGGCGCTTCGGTGTCGTTGAACGCGCCACGGAAGGACTTGGTCAATGCGGTACGCGCAGTTGCAACGATCACTACGTCATTCATGCTCATGTTCAGGCTCACTCACTCGTGGGGTTGAAGGTGTAGCGGCTGATGGTGTCGACCACGCAGCCGGGGCGCTCGGTGCCCTCGATCTCGATACTGATACGCACCACCACCTGCACTGCCGTACCGATCCTTTCGGCACTGACGACCTGGCCCTGGCCGCGTACCCGCGCACCCACCTTCACCACTGCCGGGAAACGCACGCGGTCGGTGCCGTAGTTCACCCCCATGGCCAGGTTGTCGATGGCCATCAGTTGCGGCATGAACAGGTTGGCCAGGGCCAGGGTCAGGTAGCCGTGGGCGATGCAACCGCCGAACGGGCCGCTGGCGGCGCGCTCGGGGTCGACGTGTATCCATTGCTGATCGCCGGTGGCCTCGGCAAACAGGTTGACCCGCGCCTGGGTAACCTCCAGCCAGTCGGTCACGCCCAGGTTCAGGCCCTGGGCCGCCAGCAGCTGCGTGGCATTGCTGAATCGTGTGCTCATGGCTTGCCCTCACGCCTGTTGTGAACTGACCGACAGCACTTCGCCGACCATGTACGAGGCGTAATCGCTGGCCAGGAACACCATCACATTGGCCACCTCCCACACCTCGGCGGCGCGGCCGAAGGCTTCGCGATCGGCCAGCGTGGCCAGCAATGCTTCGCTGGCGGCCTTCTTCAGAAACGCATGCAAGGCAATCGACGGTGCCACGGCATTGATGCGCACGCCGTACTCGGCGGCCTCCAGGGCGCTGCAGCGGGTCAGCGCCATGACCCCGGCCTTGGCGGCGGCGTAATGGGCCTGCTCCTTCTGTGCACGCCAACCGAGCACCGAGGCGTTGTTGACGATGGCGCCAGTACCGCGCCGTTCCATGTGCGGCAACATCGCGCGGGTCATGCGGAAGGTGCCGGTCAGGGTCACGTCGAGCACCCGCAGCCATTCCTCATCGCTCATGGCAGTGACGCGCTTCTGCCCACCCAGGCCTGCGTTGTTGATCAGCACATCGACCCCGCCCAGGGCCTGTTCGGCGGCACTGACCAGGGCTTGCACCTCGTCCTCGACGGTGACGTTGCACAGCTGGCCATACACCGTCTGCAGCCCGGTTTCGGCTTTCAGCTGCTCGACCGCCTGCTCCAGCCGGCGGGGGTGCACATCGGAAATCATCAACGCCCGGCAGCCTTCTTCGGCGCAGCGCCTGGCAGCGGCATAGCCGATACCGGCACCTGCCGCAGCAGTGATGAGTACGGATTTACCGGCCAACAGCTGATGGCCGGGTACATAGGGAGGGGCTTGCTTCACGATGACTACCTCTGACGGAATACAGGTTGCCGACAGGTATAAAGCCCGAGCCCATCGGGCACATCGTCAAAACGGACGGGGGAAGGCATTGCGGGCTGGGTTTTGCAGCGGGCTGACGCACACAGGCGCGGGGTTGCCCCACGCCTGCACCTTTGGGGCTTCAGGCGCCCCAGACCTTCTGCGCCTTGGGCGCTTCGTGCAAGATGGCGGCAACCACTTCGCCCACCTCGCCGACCTGCCAGCGCGCGCCCTTGTCGCGGGTCACCCCGGTTCGCCACCCATCACCCAGGGAAATCCGCCCGCCCTGGCTCTCGAACAGCTGACCGCTGACATGCCCGGATTCAGCACTGCCCAGCCACACCACCAAGGGTGCGACGTTCTCGGCCGCCCAGGCATCGAAGCTGTCGTCGTCGGGCTTTTTGACCATGTCAGGCATGGCACTTTCAGTCATCGACGTGCGCGCCGCCGGGGCCAGGGCGTTGGCAGTGACGCCATAGCGCCCAAGCTCGGCGGCCTGTACCAGCGTCAGTGAGGCGATGCCGCCTTTGGCGGCGGCATAGTTGGACTGCCCGATCGAGCCTTGCAAGCCTGCGCCGGAGCTGGTGTTGATGATCCGCGCCGGTACCGGTGTACCGGCCTTGGCCAGGTCACGCCAGCGCCGCCCGAGAATATTGGCCAGGCAGTAATGCCCCTTGAGGTGCACGCGCATCACCAGGTCCCAGTCTTCTTCCGAGAGGCTGATGAACATGCGGTCACGCAGGATGCCGGCATTGTTGACCAGCACATGCACCTCGCCAAACGCCGTCAGCGCGGCGTCGACGATGTGCTGCGCGCTACTCAGGGTGGTGATATCGTCGTCGTTGGCGATGGCCTGGCCGCCCCGCGTGTATATCTCGTCCACCACCGCCTCGGCCGCCTCGCGGCGGATGTCGTTGACCACGACATTGGCGCCCTCGGCGGCGAACGCCAACGCATAGGCGCGGCCCAGCCCGCCACCGGCGCCGGTGATAATCACGGTACGGCCTTCACAGATTGCCATGGGAGTGCTCCTGTTGCTGAGTGTTGGCGGCTTCAGAGCCGTTCGATGATGCTGACGTTGGCCTGGCCGCCGCCTTCGCACATGGTTTGCAGGCCATAGCGCCCGCCCGTGCGCTCCAGCGCATGCAGCAAGGTGGTCATCAAGCGTGCCCCGGTGGCGCCCAGCGGGTGGCCAAGGGCGATGGCGCCGCCGTGGAGGTTGGTGCGGGCCGGGTCGTAGTCGAGCTCCTTGGCCCAGGCCATGACCACCGACGCGAACGCTTCGTTGATCTCCACCAGGTCGATGTCGGCCATGCGCATGCCGGCCTTCTTCAACGCCGCACGGGTCGCGGCAATCGGCGCGGTGAGGTGCCAGATCGGGTCGTCGCCCAGTACCGACAAGTGATGAATACGCGCCCTGGGCGTCAGGTTGTAGCGCTTGAGCGCAGCTTCCGACACCACCAGCAAGGCCGCCGAGGCGTCGCAGGTCTGGCTGGACACGGCCGCCGTGATCGAGGGGTACTCCGTGCTTACCGGCTCCAGGCTGGCCATCTTTTCCAGGCTGCTGACACGTGGGGTTTCATCGTGTGCCAGGCCTTGGCAAGCCACGATCTCGCGGGTGAAATAGCCGGCATCGGCTGCTGCCAGCGCACGCCGGTGGCTTTCCAGGGCGAACACTTCCATGTCGGTGCGGCTGAGCTGCCAGTGATCGGCAATCCGTTGCGCGGCGTAGAACTGGTTGACCGGCTGGCTGCCGAAACGCGCCTGCCAGCCCTTGCTGCCCGAAAACGGGTCACTGAAACCCAAGGGTTGGCCGGCCAGCATGGCCGACGAAATCGGGATCTGGGTCATGGTCTGCACCCCACCCACCGCCACCACATCCTGGGTGCCACTCATCACTGCCTGGGCGGCAAAGTGCAGCGCCTGCTGAGACGAACCACACTGGCGGTCGACCGTGGTACCCGGCACATTCAGCGGCAGGCCGGCGGCCAGCCAACTGGTGCGGGCGATGTCACCGGCTTGCGAGCCGATGGCATCGACGCAGCCGAAGATCACATCGTCATACTCCTCGGCCGGTATCGCATTGCGCTCGACCAAAGCCTGCAGCACATGGGCGCCCAGGTCGATGGCATGCACATCGGCGAGGCTGCCCTTGCGCTTGCCGGTCGGGCTGCGTAGGGCATCGACAATATAGGCTTGGGGCATGGTTCATTCCTCGAAGGTGGCGCCCGGCCCAAGCCGGGCCTGATCGCTGAGTACATAGGCGGCTACGCGGGCCTTGTGGGTGGCGCGGTCACCCCATGACGGGTCAAGCGACCAGACACGCTTCATGAACATCTGCAGGTCCACTTCCCAGGTGTAACCCATCGCGCCATGCACCTGGATGCCATGGCGCGCCGCCAGCCAACTGGCATCACAACAGGCCAGCTTGGCTTGCGAGACATATACATCGGCGCCCCGCTCGCCGTGGGCCAATGCGTAGGCGGCGCGATAAAGCGCGGGCTTGGCGAACTCGATCTTGCTGGCGATATCGGCCAGGTGATGCTTGACCGCCTGGAAGCTGCCGATCGGCTTGCCGAACTGCTTGCGCTGGGCCACGTAGTCCACCGACAAGTCAAGGATGCGCTGGGCCAGGCCAAGCAACTGGCCGGCAACCGACAAAGCGCCGCGGTTCAAGGTTTCGGCCCACAACGCGCGGCCTTGCTCCCCCCCGATCAACAGCGTATCGGGGCTTGGCTGC
This sequence comes from Pseudomonas sp. NFX1, assembly GCF_051123555.1. NCBI lineage: Bacteria > Pseudomonadati > Pseudomonadota > Gammaproteobacteria > Pseudomonadales > Pseudomonadaceae > Pseudomonas > Pseudomonas sp. NFX1. The sequence continues at coordinate 2,012,446 of NZ_CP169366.1, forward strand.
CAGCTGACCTTTCCGAGCCGGCGCGAGGCATCGATGCTGGCGTTGGCTTGCACATCGACCTGCGCACGCGGCACCGCATGCACCTCATCGCCGTGGGCAAGTATCAGCCACTCGGCCACGGGCGCATCGGGCACCAAGGGGTTGATCGGGTGCCCGATGGCCATCCGCACACTGCCCTCGGCGATGCGCGGCAACAGGCTGGCTTTCACTGGGTGCTCGGCGGGCAGGCCGTTGAGCAGGCCGGTGACCACATAGGCGGTATCGGCCAGTGAATCGGGGATGGCGTAATACCCCAGTTCCTGGGTCATCAACGACCAGGCGACATCGTCCATGCCCAGGCCGCCGAACTGTTCGGGCACCGACAAGGCGGTCAAGCCCTGTTCGGCGATCTTGCCGCGCAGGTCGGCAGAACGGCCCACGTCGGTTTCCCAGATTTCGCGGAGCATCTCCGGCGCGGCTTCGGTCATCAGAAAACGGCTGATGGCCTCACGAAACGTGAGCTGATCATCGGTAAAGGTAAAGTCCATGGCCGGCTCCTATTTCGGCAGGCCGAGCATCCGCTCGGCGATGATGTTGCGCTGGATTTCGTTGGTACCGGCATAGATCGGCCCGGCCTGGGCAAACAGGAAGCCTTCGAGCCAGGCTCCCGCGACCGCTTGCGGGGCGCTGCTCAACAACTCGCCGTGGGCGCCGAGGATGCGCATGGCGGTGTCATGCATCTTCAGGTCGAGTTCGGACCAGACGATCTTGTTGATGCTCGATTCGGCACCGATCTGCGCGCCACGGCTCAAGCGGCCCACCGTGTGGTAAGAGGACAACGCATAGCCTTCGGCGCCCAGCCAAGCCTCGACCACCGCCTCGCGGATGCTCGGGTCACGGTCTGCGCTTTCCCGGTTAGCGTGGTACAGCTGCACCAACTTGCGCGCCGTGGCCTGGAACCGCGCCGGCGAGCGCAACAGCAAGCCACGCTCGAAGCCGGCGGTGGCCATTGCCACCTGCCAGCCCTGGCCTTCTTCACCGATGCAGTTTTCCACCGGCACCCGCACGTCGTCGAAGAACACTTCGGCGAAGGTGTTCTTGCCGTTGAGGGCCTTGATCGGGCGAATGGTCACGCCCGGTGAGTCGAGCGGTACGGTGATGAACGACAGGCCATGGTGCCGGCTGGAGTGCGGATCGCTGCGGAACAGGCCAAACAGCCAGTCGGCGAACAGCGCCCGGCTGGACCAGGTCTTCTGCCCATTGAGCACGTAGTGGTCACCGTCGCGAATGGCCTTGCTGGTAATCGCCGCCATGTCCGAGCCGGCATTGGGCTCTGACCAGCCCTGCGCCCACATGTCGACGCTGGAGGCCATGCGCGGCAAGAACCGTTGCTTCTGCGCCTCGGTGCCAAACTCCATCAGGGTCGGGCCGAGCATCAACTGGCCGTTCTGGTTGACGCGCATCGGCGCATCGGCGCCGTAGTACTCTTCCTCGAAAATCAGCCACTCGATCAGGTCACATCCCCGCCCGCCCAAGTGCTTGGGCCACATGACCATCGACAGGCGATGCTCGAACAGCTTGGCCTCCCAGGCGCGGTGCTGCTCGAAGCCCTCACGGGTGTCGTAGCTGCCCAGGGGGCTGGTCGGCAGGTTTGCGGCCAGCCATTCACGGACTTCCTGGCGGAAGGCCTTCTGCTTTGCGGTATAGGCTAGTTCCATGGCGCTCTCTCAGAACTTCGCGTCGCGTTTTTCGACGAAGGCGCGGCGGGTTTCGGCGGAATCCGGGCTGGTGTAGGCCTGAAGGGTGAAGCCCTGCTCCCAGCGGTACTTGTCTTCCAGGTTGCCGTCTTCGATGCCGTTGAGGGCTTCCTTGGCAATACGGATCATCGCCGGGCTCTTGGCGGCTATCTTGGCGGCGATTTCCAGGGCGGTTTCGCGCAGTTGCTCGCGCGGCACCACACGCTCGATAAAGCCGTACTGCGCCGCCTCGCCCGCGCTGATCTTGTCGCCGGTGAAAAACAGGTAGCGCACCTTCTGCACCGGGAACAACCGCTGCAGGTGCGCACCGCCGCCCATGGCGCCGCGGTCCACTTCAGGCAAGGCAAAGCTGGCGCACTCGGAGGCGACGACAATATCGGCCGCCCCGGTGATGCCAATGCCGCCACCCAGCACAAAACCATGCACGGCGACGATGACCGGCACCGGCGTGCGATGCACCGCCTTGAACGCGGCGTAGTTACCGGCGTTCACCGCCACGATCCGCTCGGGGTGGGCATCCAGCTCCTTGATGTCGACGCCTGCGCAAAAGCCGCGGCCCTCGGCACGGATGACGATCACCCGCACCTGCGGGTCGTTGCCCAGTGCCTCGACGTGCTGCGCCAGGTCAAACCACTCCTGGCTGTCGAGGGCGTTGACCGGCGGTTTGGCGAGCACCAGCTCAGCAATGCCCGCCTCGATTTGTGTAGTAAATGCTTGATTCACGATGGTTCTCTCCAAGGCTCAGCGGGGCAATTCAATTAACGGCTCAGGCAGGTCCTGGTCGCGATGGCGGGCCAGCAACGCCTCCAGGCACTGCTCGGCTTCCTGGACGATCTCGTCGATCAACTGCTGGCAGCTTTTCAGTTCGCCAATCGCCGCCGCCACCTGGCCACTGGGCAAAATGCCCTCGTCCGGCACGCCATCGATCATCGAGCGCTGCAGCAGCACCGGCTGGTTCGCCGCCATCACCGCCTGCGAGACCGCGCCAGGGTCCTCTGCCAGTGCCTGGCGCAGCACCGCAACCAGGTGCGCCAGGCTCATGCCGGTGTGTTGCTTCCACTTCCAGGCACTGCGCAGGGCAATGCCCAAGCGCCCAAGCGGCCCGGCCTGTTCCAGTCGGTTGATGTACGGGTTGTCGATCATGCGGTGGCGCATGCCATCGACGGCGGTGGTCACCCGCACCCGCTGCGGGTCGTTGACGTTGAGGTAGTGCACCAGGGTGGTCGAGGGCGTCGGTGAGTCTCGGCTCATCAAGAACCGCGTGCCCATGGCAATGCCCACGGCGCCTGCCGCCAGGGCACCGGCCAGGCCACGGCCGGTGGAATAGCCCCCGGCGGCGATGACCGGCACCGTCACGGCGTTCAATACCTGCGGCAGCAGGATCGAACTGGGCACGCCCCCGGTGTGGCCGCCGCCCTCGCCGCCCTGGATGGTGACCATGTCTGCGCCCAGCGCCACAGCCTTGATCGCGTGCTTGAGTGCCCCCACGGTGGGGATGCACAGCACGCCGGCAGCCTTGAAGCGGGCGATGGTCTGCTGGTCTGGCCCACGGCCATAGCTCACGGCACGCAGGCGGTGGCGGATGGCCAGGTCGACGCACTGCGCGGCGTTTTCCTGGAACATGTGGAAGTTCAGGCCAAAGTTGCGACTACCGGTGGCGGCAATCACCTTGTTGATCTCGCCCTCCAGGGCGTGCGCGGCGATGGTGGCCCCGGCCAGAAAACCAAAGCCGCCGGCCTTGGTCGTGGCAATCACCAGGTTGGCATCGGCCACCCAGCCCATGGCGGTTTGCACAATCGGGTAACGACAGCCCAACGCGTCGGTCAGTGGCGTGTTCATCCAGCGGCTCATGCCTGCTCTCCACTGGCAGCCTGCTTGTTGGCCTGGGCCATGGCCTTGGCATCGAAGCCGCCCAGCTTGTCGCCACTGAGCAGTTCATTGTGGGCATGGGCAAAGTGGTGCCAGGCAAACGCGGCATCCATCGCCGTACGCTTGCCCTGCAGGTCTTCGACGTGGTTGATCGCCTGCTTGGTCAAGGCCAGCCCCATGCGCGGCTGACGGGCAATGTTTGCCGCCAGCGCGTAGGTGCCCTGCTCCAGCTCTGCGCGCGGCAGCACCCGGTTGACCATGCCCATCTGGTAGGCGCGCTCGGCGCCCATGCGGTCGCCGGTAAACAGAAACTCCTTGGCGATGCGCGGGTTTAGCTCATAGGGGTGGGCGAAATACTCGACCCCCGGGATGCCCATGCGCACCACCGGGTCCTGGAAGAAGGCATCGTCGCTGGCGACGATCAAATCGCACACCCAGGCCAGCATCAGCCCGCCCGCCACGCAGGCGCCGTGCACCATCGCGATGGTCGGTTTGGGCAGTTCGCGCCAGCGGCGGCACATGCCCAGGTACACCTCCTGCTCACGTGCATACAGCTGCTCGCCGCCCGGCTTGTTGGTGTGGTCCCACCACAGGTGGGCGCGCTCGAACGGTCGGTTGATATCACGCCCGGGCGTACCGATGTCATGGCCCGCGGAAAAGTGCTTGCCCGACCCGCGCAGCACGATGACCTTGACGCCGTCATCGTCGACGGCCTGGCGCAGCGCCGCATCCAGCGCGTAGGTCATCTGCGAGTTTTGCGCGTTATTGAAGGCTGGCCGGTTCAGGGTCAGCGTGGCAATGCCGTCGGCCACGCTGTACAGCACCGGTTCTTGCGTTTCATAGACCGCGTGGTCTTCACGCTGGACGAATTCACTGTCAGGGCTGCTCATGCTCACCTCCCTCCCCTACACCTGACGGATGCCAGGCGGATTGCCCTTGATCGCCGCGCTGCGGTAATCGTGGGGGTCAAGCCGACGGATCAGGGCCAGTTGCTCAGGCGTCGGTGGTGCGGTTTCCATCAGCGCTGGCGACTTGAGCAGCGGGAAACCGGTCTTTTCCTGCACCTCTTCAAAGCTCACCCCAGGGTGCAAGGTGCGCACCTGCACCGCGCGTTCCGGCCCTTCGAAGTCCATCACGCACAGGTCGGTGACGATGCGGCGGATATCCATCAGGTCACGGCGCACGCCCTGCGGCCAGCGCTCGGCCTTGAAGCCGACGCCAGACACCATGTCCACCTCGCCGCTGACGAATACGCGGGTGTTATGGTTAGGCACGAAGAACGAGTTGATGTGGTTGATGCTGTTGCCAGGCAGGCCACGCACGCCGAGCATGGCCGCCTTGGGCTGGTGATAGTCGCCCACGCAGGACAAGTTGCTCTGGCCCCACCGGTCGATCTGGGTCGGGCCGATCATGGCGTGGCGGCGCCCGCCCCAGACGCACTCGAACACGCGCTCGAAACTCAGGTAGCCGGAGTACTTCGGCACGTAGTCACCGCGCGGCCCCAGCGGGATCGGCTCTTCCACCAGGAAGGCCTCACTGTCGGTCATCAGCAGTTGCGGGCTGTGGCTGAGCTTGGCCAGGCTCGCGCCCAGGCGCGGCACCACGCCCAGGCCCGAGGCCAACCATTCGCCGTTGTCGCGCCAGGCCTCGCTGGCGGCGACGATCAACAGTTCGGCGAGGGTGAAATCACAGGGGTTCTTCATGTTCATACTCCTCAGAACACCGGCAGGGGCAAGGCGCCCATGCGTGCGGCACCGCCATTCTTGTCGTGATAAGCCGACTCGCCCGGAACCACGAACGCGTCGACATAGGCCTGCCAGCCCCCCGCCTCTGCGGCACTGGCTGCATACTGCTTGAGGTGGTTGAGGTCCCAGCCGTACTCGGGCTGGCAGCAGGTCGGGTGGGCGCCGAACGGCGCGTGAATCACACCGCTGACCAGGTAACGCTCGAAGGTGTTGCCGCGTGCTTGTTCGGCTGTCAGCTCCAGGCGCTCGTGCAGCTGTTCGCAGGACACGAAGCACTGTTGCGCGGCACGGGCAAACAGGTGATCGAAGTACGGGTCCGGGCCGGTCAGGAGGGTGTTGCCCAAGCGGTCGGCGACATTGACGTGGACAAAGGCCACATCCAGGTTCAGCGCCGGCATGGCCAGCAGCACTTCACCGTCGGCATAGGGTGACTGAATGGTTTTCAGTGCAGGGTTGTGCGTTGTCACGTCCGTGGCCAGGCCGCAGCGTGTGGGCAGGAACGGCAGGCGCATGGCTGCGGCACGCAGGCCCCACTGGAACATGCCCTCATCGACCTCCAGCAGCTCCAGCCCGCCAGCTTCACGCGCCTTGCGGTAGTAAGGCTCCAGCGGGATGGCATCGAGCGTGGCAAAGCCGAACACCAGCTTCTTGACCTTGCCTGCCGCGCACAGCATGCCCACCTCGGGGCCACCGTAAGCCACCACGGTCAGGTCCTTGACCGCAGAGCGCAGGATCTCGCGCACAATGGCCATGGGCTTGCGCCGCGGGCCCCAGCCGCCGAAACCGATCGTCATGCCATCGCGCAGTTGAGCCACCGCATCGGCCGCTGTCATTTGCTTGTTCATTGCGTATCTCCTTGCTGTTGGCCGACCGAAAAATCGTGCCCCCACACGCTCACGCGGGTGAATTCGAAGGCCGAGTGCTCGGCCCAGTCCACTTGCAGGCCGCCGTAGCCGTACTCCAGGTCGAAGCCGGACGGGGTTTTCATGTAGAACGAGGTCATGCGGTCATTCAGGTGCTGGCCGAGGGTGGCCGACAATGGCACCTGGTGGGCCTGGCGCCGGTCATGGGCGCGGCCGACCTCGGTCATCGAGTCGACTTCCACCATCACGTGCACACACCCCGAAGGCACGGCGAACTCGGCCAGTGCCAAGGAGTGATGGCGGCTGTTCTGGCAGTGCAGGAAGTGGATGCGGATGGGTGCTGCCGCCGGGTCCGGACGGAAGTTGAAGATGTCCGACAGCTCGAAGCCGAGCACGTCCTTGGCAAAGGCCACGGTGGCGTCGAAGTCCGGGGCAGGCAGCACGGTGTGGCCCAGGCCCATGTTGCCGGTGAGAAAGCACGGCACTCCTTGTGGCGAAACGAACGGCAGGCAATCGGAGCGGTGGCCCCAGCTCAGTTCGTGGCGGTTACCGGACGGGTCGACCACGCACGCCAGGGCTTGCACGCCACGCTGCTCAAGCTCGGCGGCGCTGCCGGCTTCCCAGCGCACGCCTGCCTCGTCCAGCGAGCGAAGCGCAGCGTTGAACGCGCGTTCGCTGGCCAGCTCCCAACCGGAGGCCAGGTAGCCCGCCTCGGCGCCTTCGACGATCAACATGCGAAAGGGCCGCTCGTCCATTTTCACGTACAGACCGCCGCCGGGTGCTGGCGTGACCATCATGCCCAGCACGTCTTCGGCATAACGTTGCCATTGACTGAGGTTTTCGATTTGAGCGACGAAGTAGCTCAGACCTCGGATATCCATCATGCCTTGCTCCCCAACGACTGGACCTTTGATGAAGTCCATTGTGCTGAGGGCAAGCCATTGCCTCATCGTCCGTTGAGACTAAGCAACTGATCGGAGTGGGAAAACAAACCGGCAGCGGGCAAAAGCAAAAGGGGCGCAGCGCGCCCCCGTGCCGTCATTGCCGGCGATTACAAGTACAGGATCACCAGGTCATTGATGACCGAAGGGCGCTCGCTGCCGACAACATGGGTGTTCACCTCCAGGGTCAGTTGCATGCCACGCTTGCCCTGCGCCACCTGCTTGACCCTGGCCCGCGCGTGTATCCGCGAGCCTGCCGGTACCGGTGCCGGGAAACGCAGGCGGTCGGAGCCGTAGTTGACCAGGGTGCTGAAGCCGGTGATCTCGAAGCCCAACGGCAATTTCAGCCGGGACTGCAACACCTGCACCAGCGCACCGTGGGCAATGGTGCCGCCAAACGGGCTCTCCTTGCGGGCGCGCTGCGGGTCGGTGTGAATCCAGTAGTCATCACCCGAGAGGCTGGCGAACGCGTCGATCAACGCCTGGTCGACAACGATCTCGTTGCTCCAGCCGGTGAAGGTTTCGCTGACCAGGCTTTGCAGTGCCGGCTCATCGTCCATGGCCACTTTGCGCACGGGGGGCGCTTCGGGGGTGGCTTCGGCGTGCACCTGCTGGGCGCCTGCCCAACGTTGCAGCGGCAATGGGTCGTTGCCCAGGCCGGTGAAACGCAGCAAGCGCGAGCCTTGGGCATCGACTTCGGCAAACACGGGCTTGAGGCGCATGCCGACCTTGATCGCCTGCTCGTCCAGCCCCACCAGCGTGGTGTTGATCCGCACCCCTTCATCCAGCTCGACCACCGCCAGCATCTGCGGCATCTCATCGACGAAGTCCGGCAAGGTGGCAATCCGCGCCACGGTAAAGCTGTACAGGCTGGCGCCACCGCTGACCTCACGCCAGCTCAGGGCATGGGCCAGGCAGCGTGGGCAATGACGGCGTGGGTAGAACACCCAGTGGTCGCAGGCAGTGCACTGCTGGATCAACAGCCGCTGTGCCTTCAGGCCCTCCCAGAACGGTGCGGAAATCTCGGTTGGCACCGGCATTGGCTTATTGTTCGACATGCTGGTCATGCTCCCTGAAGAATCAACGCGGCCTGCTCGCTCATCACCCCACCGGTACCGGAGACATACACGCTGTCGCAGCGCTTGAGCTGCCGCTCGCCGGCCTCGCCACTGATCTGCGTCAGCGCCTCGATCACCTGCGACATGCCCCCCGCTGCACCCGCCTGGCCGAAGCTGAGCTGGCCACCGTGGGTGTTCATCGGGAAGTCGCCGCGCCAGGTGAGGTCATGTTCACGGACAAAGCGCATGCCCTCGCCCTTGGCACAGAACCCGGCATCTTCCAGGGTCAGCAAGGCGGTGATGGTGTAGCAGTCGTAGATTTGCGCGGCATGCACATCGCCAGGCTTGAGCCCGGCCATGTCGAACGCCCGACGTGACGCGGGGCCAATCGGGGTGTCGAGCATGTCCTTGGCATAGGAAGGCGACTTGAACGCCAGGTGTTCACCAAAACCGGTAATGAACGCCGGCCGTTTGCGCGCCCTGGCGGCCACTTCCTTGGAGGCGACGATCAGCGCTGCGCCACCGGCCACCGGCATGACGATTTCCAGAATGTGCAGCGGGTCGGCCACGCGCTTGCTGGCCAGCACCTGTTCGATGCTCAAGGGCTGGCCGTGGAACATCGCCTGGGGGTTGGCCAGGGCATTGGTGCGTTGGTCGACCGCGATCTTGGCCAGCGCCTGCGGGTCATAGCCGTACTGCGCGGCGTAGCGCTGGGCGATCATCGCATAGCCGGTGTTCTGGCCCATGTGGCCGTAGGGCAGGTCGAATTCCGCCTCGGGGGCGCCAAACGCCGTGCTGTGCCCGCCGTAGCGCATGGCGCGGGCCATGGCGCCGGGGTCTTCGTCCGGCCCCATCGGCGCCAGCCGTGCGGGCAGTACGCACAGTACCGCCTGGCATAAGCCAAGCTCGATGGCGGCAGCGGCGCGCCATACCATGCCCACGGAGGTGCAACCGCCGAGGTCGACCACTTCGGCGAAGTTCACGCTCAGGCCCAGGTACTCGGCGGCCATGGCCGGCACGAATACCGACGCCTCGTGGAAATGCGGGCCATTGATCACCAGGCCGTCGAGGTCTTCGGCGCGAAGGCCCGCGTCTTGCAACGCTTGCGCGGCAAGATCGGCGACTTGCTCGAGGTGGAACATTCTCGGCGCGGTGGCGTATTTTTCTGGTTTGTACTGGGCGGCGCCTACAATCGCCGCATGACCTTTCAGACCCATGTATCCCTCGCTCGAAGGCTTGTGAATCAGGTTTTTGTTGTGGGGTGACGATGACACAGTTGGGGGGAGCGGGTAATCGTCCGTTTTGATTAGGGGGAGGTTGGAGATGGTGGGGGGGCTAACAGGGGATCGCAATGCATTTTCAGCGCCTGTGAGATCGAGCGCCGCCCCCCCAAAGCCAAGCACCTCAGAAGCTGTACTTCACCGAAAACGACCCATAATCACGGTCCGCCAGTAAGCGCTTGACCGGGTCGGCATCCCCCAGGTAGCTGGTCACACGCAGCGCGACTTCCAGGTTGCCCAGGTACTTGAAGGTCGTCCCCACACTCAACCGACGATCCCCCTGCAGCCCAGAAATGGTGCCTGCCATCGGCGTGGCGCCACTGAACACGTTGGAGAAGTTCACCGGCACCTCCAGGTCCCACCCTTCGAACACGCCCGGGTAACTGAACGATGCACCCACGGTATAAGCGCTGGCCGTCTTGCTACGCCAGCCCGATGCAGTCTTGTAGGTGTAGTCGTCCGACGGCTGCACCAACGGGCGCATGGAGGGGATCAAGCTGTTGCCCAAGCCCAGCAGGTTCGGCGCCGCAGACGCCTCATCGACGCTGTCGACCCGTACATGGACGATCTCGGCAGTGAGCGACGTCTGGCTGGCCCACGGCCGGTCGCCGAGGATGCGGATGGCCGAAAGCTGCATCTGCTGGCCCTTGCCACGTGCCGGGGTAGGCCCCAGCCCAGTGTTGACCATCACCGGCGCACCGTCGCGGTACGACCACTCGGCCCCCACCTGGGTCTCGCCGATCTTGGTCGACGCACTGACACCGGTCAGCTTGATGTCCTCGAAATAGGTGATCCGATACCCGTCCGGGCTACCGAAGAACACGCCAGGCCCGGCCGGGTTGACGCGATAGCCCACCAAGGCAGTCGCTGGGTTCTTGTCGTGGTAGTTGACATGGAACAGCGACAGCTCCAATGCCTGCACGGGGCGAAACCGCACCTGCACGCCCCACTGCCCGCTGTCACGCGGCTCATCGGTACCCCGGTAGTTGATCCGCGAGCCATCGGCCCCCAGGATAAACTCGCGCCCCGGCCCGACCACATCGCTGGTGGACAGGTAGCTGCCCACCGGTGGCAGCTCTGTGCCCAGCCACTCGTACTGCACATAGGCACCAAAGCTCAGTTGCGGGTTGAGGCGATAAGAGGCCGAGACCTGCCCGACCGGCAACAGCACTTCCTTGACTTCGACGCCCGGTTGCGCCGCCTTGACCGCATCGGACGGGCTCTGCACACCGCTCACCCCTGGGTAGAACAAGCTTTCGCCCCAGGACTCGACATGCCGGCCCGCCTTCACATCGAGCATCGAGTCATTGGCGAAACGCCAGCCACCGAACACATAGGCATCGAGGAATTTGCTACGCCCGCCGCTGTAATACTTGGTGTCGCTGGTGAACTCGTTGAAGTCACCGTCCTTGTTCACCGTGCCCGGCGAATCGTTGTCGTTGCTGCGGTGGTACACATCGTCATAGAAGGTACTGGCGCGCAGCACCGCACCGTAGTTGTCCTTGCGCAGGATCATCTCGGCCAGGGCGCCAATGCGGTTGGTGACCAGGCTGCCCTTGTCGAAGTTGCGGTCGCCGTCGTCGGCGTTCAGCGTCAACAGGTCCTTGTCCGGGCTGGCCAGACGCACCCCCAGGCCATAGCTGGTGGTCACGGTCCAGTCCAGCGTCGCACCGTTGTCGAACTCGATGGTTTCGCCCGCCCAGGTTGGCGTCGCCACCAGCCCCATGGCCACCACCAGCCCCGACAACGCGACGCCCGGAACGCGTGGGCCAGCACCTTTCTTGTTGTTTTTATTCGTCACCATGCCTCTCCCGTTTTACGGCCCATTGGCCGCGCTTGAGTGCAACAACACCACGTCTCGTTCACCCGCTGCTCAGAGCTGCCCCAGCACAGGCCGAGCAACGGCACCCACCGGTGTGCGCCCGTAACGGAACACCCCGTCGATTTCTTCACGCCCCAATTGCCCCTGGGCAATCAGGTAATTGAGGTGCGCCAGGGTCTCGCCCAGGGCCATCAGTTCATCGAATTGCCCGTTCACCTTGGGGAACAGCACCGCCATCAGCTGCGCTGCGCTGCGCGGCGCCGTGCAGGCGTCCAGCAGTTGCTGCAGATGCACCAGGTGGTGGTCACGCAATTGGTCAAGGCGCAGGTGCAGGTTGAAGAAGGGCCGCTCGTGCGCCGGCAGTACCAGCACGTCATCCGGTACGCCGCGCAACCCTTCGATGGAGTCGAGCCATTCGCGCAGCGGGTTGGCGTCCGGTTCGGTCACCTGCACGCAGACACTCGACGTGATACGCGGCAGCACCTGGTCCCCGGCAATCAGCAACTGGTCTTCGGCGCAGTACAGGCAGGCATGCTCTGGCGAATGGCCACGGCCAATGCGCACCTGCCAGCGGCGCCCGCCAATGTTGAGTTCGCTGCCTTCGCTCAAGCGGTGAAAACTGGTGGGCACTTGCGGGCGAAAATGCGCCGAGTTCAGCAACGGGAACAGCGCTTCGGTCTGCTCGGTGCTCAAGCCCGCCCTGCGGTAATGCTCACGAAAGGCCCAACTGCTGCTGGGGTCGTTGTTGGCACCGAGTTGGTGCATGGCCTGGTACTCACTGGCGCTCATGAACACCGGGCAGCGAAAGCGTTCGGTCAGCCAACCGAGCACACCGACATGGTCGGAGTGAAAGTGCGTGCAGATCACCGCCAGCAATGGCAGCCCGCCCAGCACCTGCTCGAACACCCGCTCCCAGGCGTCGCGGGTTTGCCTGTTGTTCAGCCCGGTATCCACCGCGACCCAGCCTTGTGCATGCTTGAGCAGGTACAGGTTGATGTGGTCGAGCCCGAACGGCAGTGGCATGCGCAGCCATAGCATGCCTTCCGCGACGGCTTGCACTTCACCGTTGGCGGGCGGCGTGGGCCACGGAAAGCGCAGCCCTGCACGCCATTCGTGGCCGTGCGCGTCGAGGCTACTCACGGGCATCACCGGCGAAGGCAGCCAGGCCGAGGCTGGCCAGTACATCGCTGCTGTAGGGCACGTAGCTGCGGCTGCTGTCGTCGCGGATAAACAACGGGTCGCTGAACGCCGAGGGCGCATAGCCCTGGCGCTGCAAGTCGACCTTGCGCAACTTGAAGGTGCTGGTCAGGTCGGCGGCGGCCGACACCCGCACGAACACCGGCGCGGCATAGCGCGGCAGGCGCTGTTCGGTCAAGGCATAGAACGCGGCCGGGTCAAAGCTCTGCCCAGGCTGCATCAGTACGGCGGCCATGCCCGCCCGCCCCTCTTGGCCAGGCACGCGCACACCATAGATATTGATCAGTTCAAGGCCGGGGAAATCGCCCAGAGCGGCAGCGACCTCCTGGGTCGAGACGTTCTCGCTCTTCCAGCGGAAGGTGTCGCCCACACGGTCGACGAAATAAAAGTAGCCGTCTTCGTCATAGCGCAGCAGGTCCCCCGAGCTCCAGTAGGCATCACCCTCGGCGAACACGTTGCGACGGATCTTGCTGGCCGTCGCCTCGGCCGAGGTATAGCCCTCGAAACGACCGCCACCGATTTCCGGGTGGTCGATGATAAAGCCCAGGGCCTCGCCGACTTCGCCCACCTCGCACAGCTGGTAGAAACCCTGTTCGTCCCGTGGGTGGCTGTCGGTTTCCACGTCATAGCGCACCAGGCGCAGGTTGCTCTTGTCCCAGAACGGTACCCGGCCACAGGCACCCAGGTAGTTGTCGACGTTGACCAGGTTGGCATTGGACTCGGTCGAGCCCCAGCCCTCGAACACCTGGATATCACCAAAGCGCTGCACCCAGTGTTGCCAGGTGTCGCGTGAAAGCCCTGCCCCCAGCATGCAGCGCAGGCCATGCTCGCGGTCGCCCACCACCTCAGGCTGGTTGAGCAGGTAGCGGCAGATTTCACCGATGTACTGGAACACGCTGATCTGGTGCTCGCGCACGTCCTTCCAGAACTCGCGCACGCTGAACCTGCGCCGCACAACGATTGCCGCGCCCGTCTTCAGCGCCGTGGAGGTCACCGAGGTGGCCGCCGCACCGTGGTACAGCGGCAGGCAGCAATAGAACACGTCGTGCGCCGTGGTTTGCAGGGTGACTTCCATGATGTCGCCCGTCGACATCCAGCGCATGTGGCTGTAACGCGCCGCCTTCGGCAAGCCGGTAGTGCCCGAGGTGAAGATCAGCAAGCTGGGCGTTTCTGCCGGCAGGTTGGCGCGCAGGTCACGCGGGAACGGCGTGGCCGGAGCGTTGGCCAAGGCCTGGCCCAAGCCCGTATCGAGGTTGCCCGGCAATGCCCCGGCCCAGGGCCGTTCGCTGTCTGCTGCCAACCACAGGGGAAGCGTCGGCAAGCCTTCGGTGGCGACAAAGTTGCCGAGCACCTCCTCGCCGACGATCGCCGCCTTGGCCGCAATGGCTTGCAGCGCGTGCACCAGCGGCGGGCCGCTGACCTGGGTATTGACGAACCCCACCACCACCCCCAGCTTGGCCAGGGCGAACCAGCAGCAGAAAAACGCCGGGCGGTTCTCCATGGCCAACGCACACACATCACCAGGGCGCAGGCCGCGGGCGTGGAACACATGAGCCATACGGTCGGCCTCGGCGTTGACCTGGGCGTAACTCAGGCGCTGTTCGCCATAGATAATGAAGGGCCGGTCCGCATGACGCAGCGCCTGCTCCTCCACCCGGTCGGCCAAGGTGTAGCGGTCGGCCGGTTTGATCCGTGCGCTGGCCTCGGCCCGGCGATCAAGGATGGCCTGCGTCTGCTCGCGCGGCACGGGGCCGAACTCGACACTGGACCGTAGGCTGGCGTTATTGAAATTGTTCATCCCTACCTCCGAAATACCGGCTGTTCATGCAGGTGCTCAGGCGTGATTCGGATAGTCCGAATAGCCTCGCGCGCCTTTCGTATAAAGTGTCTTGCGGTCGAAGCCCGCCAGCGGCAGGCCTGCGCGCAGGCGTGCCACCAGGTCTGGGTTGCCGATGAAGTGCCGGGCAAACGACACCGCCACGCCCTGCCCTGCCTCCAAGGCAGCCGCCGCCGAGGGGCCGTCGAAACCATCATTGAGAATCAGCCCGCTGCGGCTGTGGCGCCGCGCCAGGGCGAAGGCGTCCAGCTCGGCCAGGGGCGAGCGCATGATGTGCAGGTAGGCCAGCCGCAAAGGGTCGACGGCCCGGCACAAGGCGGCAGCGGTAGCGGCCGGGTCGGCATCGCTGATGTCGTTGTAGGGGTTGCCCGGGCACAGGCGCACACCCACACGCCCGGCACCGATGGCCGCGCTCATGGCCTTGAGCAGCTCGACCGGGAAGCGCATGCGGTTTTCGACCGAGCCGCCATAGCCGTCGGTGCGTTGATTGCTGCCCGAGGCCATGAACTGCATGGGCAGGTAGCCGCTGGTACAATGCAGTTCGACCCCTTCGAACCCCGCTTCACGGGCATCCAGCGCCGCACGGCGGTAGTGCTCGATCACCTGGGCGATGTCTTCCAGGGTCATGGCCTGCGGCTCATCGGTGTCAACCAGGCCGGCACTGTCGCTGAACAGCTGGGTCCGTGCGCGTATCGCCGATGGCGCCAGGGTGCGCGCCCCGTCCGGTTTGTTCAGCCAGCTGGCCGCGCGGCCTACATGCATCAACTGCAACACCATCTGCCCGCCCGCCTCGCGCACGGCGCTGGTCACCTTGCGCCAGCCGGCAATCTGCGCGCTGTTGTAGATCGCCGGTGTGCGGCAATAACCCAGGCCATCGGCAGACGGCGCGGTGCCTTCGGCAATGATCAACCCGGCACTGGCACGCTGGCGGTAGTAGTCGACCATTTCGGCCGTGGGTACCGCCTGGTCGGTGGCACGGCTGCGGGTCATCGGGGCCATGACGATACGGTTGGCCAGCGCCAGCTCACCGAGGCGCACCGGTTCGAATAAAAGACTCATCGGAGGTCCTCAGCGCACGCGAATTTTCGGCGCCGAGGCGCCGCGTCGCAGGGTGGCCAGAAAGTGTTCCAGCGGGGCCGCAGCGGCCACGTCCGGCAGCTGTACCTTGTCGGGGCGATGCGCCCAGAACTCGGCCCAGGACGGGAACAGGTCATGGAAGGTGCCGGCATAGGGCTCACGCCCTGGCCAGCGCATCTTGCGCTCGCCGATCGGCGGTTTGTTCAGGTCGCTGGCGTACCAGTAGCACGGCAGGCGGCGGCGGAAGTACCAGCGGCCCTCGATGCGCTCGTAGTCATCCCAATAGAGCATCTGCATGGTGACCCACTCCGGGCCGGTCTCGTGCTCGTTCTTGGAATACACCACGCCCACCGCGTGGTCGGCGTCGAGCAGCTCGATCAGGTGCTGGCCCAGGTGGTGCGAGGTGCCGCTGAACTGGTCACGCAGGGTGGCGTCGACCCAGGCCTTGAGGTGCGCACGCCCGACCTTTTCGCGGCCCACGCGGATGTCTTCGGCAAACAGGTTGACGTGTGCGTCGAGGTCGCGCATGTCCAGCGACAGCGAGTACTTGGCGGCCAGCTGGCGGATCTCTTCGATCGACTCGAGGCGCTCGATGCGCGCCAACAACAGGTTCGGCTCCATACTCATCACTCCAGCACCGTGTAGAGTTCCGAGCTGCGTCCGCCATCCACCGGCAGGCAGGCGCCGGTGATGTAGGAGGCTTCGTCACTGACCAGAAAGACGATCGCGTTGGCCACTTCGAGGGGCAGGCCCACCCGACGCAGGGGGATCAGCTTCTCGGTGTTGGCGCGTGCGCGTGCATCCGCCAGCATGCCCGCCGTCGCCGGGGTGTCGATCACCCCTGGCACCACCACGTTGCACCGCACACCGTGGCTAGCGCCCTCACTGGCGGCCGCGCGGCTGAAGTTGATCACGGCGGCCTTGGCGGCAGAGTAACCGGCCATGCCGGGGGTGCCGAACAGGCCACAGATCGACGCGATATTGACGATCGCCCCGCCGCTGTGAGCCTTCATCAGCGCCATTGCCGTGCGCGTGCCCCAGAACGTGCCGTCGACCGTGGTGCTGAAGTTGGCGTGCCAGTCAGCGCGGGTGGTGGCCTCGATCGGGCCCCAGGTGTAGGCCATGGCATTGTTGACCAGAATGTCCAGGCGCCCATGGCGCTTGGCAGCGGCCTCGATGGCGCCGACAAAGGCCTGTTCATCGCTGACGTCGGCCACAGCCGATTCGGCCTGGCCGCCGGCCTCGCGAATGGCACTGGCCACCGCTTCCAGGGGCGCCAGGGTGCGCCCGCACAGCACTACCTTGGCGCCTTCCTCAGCCATGCGCGTGGCGGTGGCAGCACCGATCCCTGAACCCGCGCCGGTAATGAATGCCACCTTGCCTTGCAGTCGTCTGCTCATGCTCTGCTCCCGGTTCAAATGAAGGCCATGCCGCCGTTGACGGCGAGGTTCTGACCGGTAATGAAGCTGGCGTCCGCGCTGGCCAGAAACACCGCCGCCCGGGCAATTTCATCGGTCTCGCCCATGCGTCCGAGGGGGATGGCCTTGAGCATGTCCTGCAGCCACTGCTCGGGGATGTCGGCCATCATTGGCGTGTTGGTAGGCCCAGGGACCAAGGTGTTGACGCGAATGCCACTGGCCGCCAGCTCCCGCGCCATGCTGCGGGTCAGCCCCATCACACCGGCTTTGGCCGCGCAGTAATGGCCCGGGCCTTCACCGGTCATGGCCGCCGTACTGGAAATATTGATCAGCGCGCCCTGGGTGGCGTGCTTGTGCATCAGGCGCACGCCTTCGCGGCTGCACAAGAAGGTGCCCGTGAGATTGACGCCGATGACCCGCTGCCAATGCTCATCCGGGGTGTCGACCAGGGTGTCGACCGAGCCCACACCGGCGTTGTTGACCAGAATGTCCAGCCGCCCGAAGCGCGCTTCGATTGCCGCCATGGCAGCCACCACCGAGGCGCTGTCGGCGACATTGCAGGCCAATGCCAGGGCGTTCTCGCCCAGGCCTTCGACCGTTTGCCGGACAGCCTGCAGGTTGATGTCGGCCGCCACCACCCAAGCGCCGGCCTGGGCAAAGCGCTGGGCGATCGCCCGGCCCATGCCTTGCCCGGCACCGGTGATCAGGGCCACTTTGTTCGCTAACTTCATCGTTGATCTCCCGCATGCCTTGGCTACCTCGATCGCCGGCACGGTAGGCCGGGCGGTCGAGCACGGGACAAATCATCAACGCTGGCCAACACCCCAACATCGTCCGATAAGACTACGCAGCGTCGTTTGCCCAGCGCAGGGCACGCGGCTGGTCTGAACGGACGATGCAGGCGGCTGCAATAAGTGCGAGGCTCCTGCTCACTAGAACAAGACCGGGAGCATCCGTTGTGAACTCATCGATCCGCGTCACCTGGCGCAGCCACTACGCACTGTTCGTGCTGGCCGTGATTTACATCTTCAACTACATCGACCGGCAGCTGATGGCGATCCTGATCGAACCGGTCAAGGCCGAATTCGGCATCTCCGATACCGGCATCGGCCTGCTCTCGGGCGTGACCTTCGCGGTGTTCTACACCCTGTTCGGGTTCCCGCTGGGGCGGCTGTCCGACCGCATCGGGCCAAAACCGGTGATTGCCGCCTGTTGCATCGCCTGGAGCGTGATGACCATGGCCTGCGGCCTGGCCACCAGCTTCTGGCTGCTGGTACTGGCGCGCATCGGCGTAGCGGTGGGCGAAGCGGGGGGCACTGCACCTTCGGTGGCGATGATCTCGCAGTTGTACCCGGCGAAAAACCGCTCTACCGCGCTGTCCATCCTGATGCTCGGCTCCAGTTTCGGGGCAATCTTCGGCCTGGGTTTCGGCGGCTGGATCGCCCAGCACTACGGCTGGCGTTCGGCGTTTCTGATCATCGGCGTACCGGGCATTCTGCTCGGGCTGCTACTGTGGCTGACGGTGCGCGCGCCAAAAATCGCGAGCCAGGCGCAACTGAAGGTCGAAGTGATTCAGGAAGGCTGGGCCACCACCGTGGCCAAACTGATGGAAACCCCCTCGTTTGTCTGGCTGCTGCTGACCGGTGCTTCCAGCGCGATTGCCGGTTACGCGATCGGTACCTGGAGCCCCAGCTTTCTGATCCGCTCCCACGGTTTGAACTTGCAGGATGCCGGGTTCCTGGTCGGCGTGGTGGGCGGCACAGGTGCCACCTTCGGCACCTTGGCCTGCGGCATCATCTCTGACCGCATGGCCCGCCGCGACGCGGGCTGGCAAATCGGTGTGCCGTTGCTGGCCACCCTGGTCAGCATCCCGTTCGGCCTGGCGTATTTCCTTTGGCCTACCGGCATTCTGTTTCACCTGGGCAACACGCCGGTCCCTACTGCGTTCCTGTTCTATGCAGGCTTCGCCTTCTTCGGCACCTGGTGGGCAACCCCGTGCCTGGGCGCGGTCACCCACCTGTTCCCGGCAGCGCGCCTGGCCCAGGCCACGTCGATATTCGTCATGGCCATGACCTTGCTCGGGGTTGGCGTCGGCCCGCTGCTGATCGGCGTGCTCAGCGACTGGTTCGCCCCGGCCCTGGGCACTGAAGCCTTGCGCTATGCGCTGGCGACGTCGATATCGATGCTGATGCTTTCCACCGTATTCCTGGGCATGGCCCTGCCGCGCTACCGCGCTCGCATGGTGCAATCGGCAGCCCAGCCCGCCGCCCCTGAAACCGCAGTAACCGCCTGATGAATGGAGAACAGAAGATGTCAGAACAAGACCTACCGCTGCCCGTAGGCCACTTCGTCACCCTGGACAACGGCCTGCGCCTGCACTACCTCGACGAAGGCAGTGGCCCCGTGGTGCTGTGGTTGCACGGCAGTGGGCCAGGCGCCAGTGGCTACAGCAACTTCAAAGGCAACTACCCCGACTTCGTGGCCGCCGGCTTTCGCAACCTGGTCATCGACCTGCCAGGCTTCGGGCGCTCGGACAAACCCGATAACATCCAGTACGACCTGGACTTCTTTGTCAGTGCGGTGTCCGGCCTGCTCAAGGCCCTCGACATCCAGCGCTGCACCCTGCTCGGCAATTCCCTGGGCGGCGCCATTGCCATCGGCCTGGGCCTGGCCGAGCCCGCGCTGCTCGACAAGCTGATCCTGATGGCACCGGGCGGTGTCGAAGAGCGTGAAACCTACTTCAAGAAGATCGGCATCCAGCGCATGGTCGAGCTGTTCAATGCAGGCCCGCTGGACATCGACAAAATGCGCCAGATCATGAGCCTGCAACTGTTCGATGCCTCACAGCTGCCCGACAGCCTGCTAGCCGAGCGTGTGGCGGTAGCGGCGCATCAGCCGCGCTGCCTGTTCTCGACCATGATGGTGCCGAACATGACCGAGCGCCTTGAAGAGTTGCAGGTGCCGATCCTCGGTTTCTGGGGCACCAACGACAACTTCAACCCGGTGGGCGGTGCCATGAAAGTGCTCGACAACGCCCCCAACGCCCGCTTTATTGTGCTCAACCGATGCGGCCACTGGGTTCAGGTCGAACACCGTGAGTTGTTCAACCGCGAGTGCCTGGACTTCCTTCGCCACGCATGAGCCCTGTGCGGCAGCGACAGCCTGGTCGCTGCCGCACACGCTCGTTACCTCCAAGGGCTGAATAACAATGACAAACTTGTCCCACTTGCTTGCACCTGGGCGCATAGGCCCGTTGCAGTTGCGTAACCGCCTGATCATGGCGCCCATGGGCTCCAACTATGCCGAGGCCGACGGCCACTGCGGCGAACGCATCCAGGCCTACTATGAAGCCCGCGCCGCCGGTGGCGCGGGCTTGCTCATCATGGGCGTGTGTGCCATCGCGTTTCCGGCCGGCACTGCCGAACCGTACCAGGTCGGCGTCTCTTCCGATGCGTTCATCCCAGGCCTTGAGCGCCTGGCCGAACGCGTGCACAAGCACGGCGCAAAAATTGCCATGCAACTGCAGCACGCGGGCAAGAACGCCATACGCGACATGGCTGCAGGCCGGCCGTTGTGGGTGCCTTCGCTGCCCCCTGCCAGCAGCTCCGACATGATGCAGGCCCTGACCCCGGAAGAGCTGGCCTCGTTTGTCAGCGCCGTGCGCGGGCGCAAGGGCGGTATCGAAATGCGCGTGATGGACCAGGACGACATCGCGCAGATGGTCGAATGGTTCGCCGCCGCAGCCGAGCGGGCACAGCGGGCGGGTTTCGATGGCGTCGAGCTGCATGCCGCGCACAACTACATCCTCGCCGGGTTCCTGTCGCCGTATTACAACCGCCGCGAAGACCAGTACGGCGGTGTGTTGGAAAACCGCGCACGCTTGCTGCTGCAAGTGCTGGCCGCCGTGCGCGCCCGGGTCGGGCCCGGCTTTGGTGTGTGGCTGCGCCTGGATGCCGAAGAAATGCACACCCCTGGCGGTATCACCTTGGCTGACGCGCAGGCGGTGGCGAAGCTGGCCGAGGCCGCGGGGGCGGACGCCATCAGCGTGTCGGCGTATGCCGCCACCACCAGTGGCGTCGCCTTCACGCAAGCGCCGCTGGTGCAGAAACCCGCGGGGTTTCTGGAGTGGACAGCAGCCATCAAGCAGTGTGTGAATGTGCCGGTGATCGCGGTGGGGCGCATCGAGCCGGAGGTCGGCGAACAGGCCATTGCCACCGGCCAATGCGACTACATCGCCATGGGCCGCAAGCTGCTGGCCGACCCCGAGTTGCCCAACAAGCTCGCCGCTGGCCAGCTGCAGGCTGTCCGCCCGTGCATCTATTGCTATGTGTGTGTCAGCCAGATCTTCATCAATGAACGTGTGAAGTGCGCGGTCAACCCGCAAACCGGTCACGAGGCCGAGCGGGTGATCAGCCCAGCCACCACGGCGCAGCACGTGGCGGTGGTCGGCGCCGGCCCGGCCGGACTGGAAGCCGCACGTGTCGCCGCCTTGCGCGGGCACCGAGTGACCTTGCTGGAACGTGGCGAGCGCCTCGGCGGTACCTTGTTCTTTGCCGCCCTCGCCTACCCGGAAAACGGCCGCCTGCTCGACAACCTGCAGCACCAGGTCCGCCAACTGCCCATCGAGGTGCGCCTTGGCACCGCGGTGGATGCAGCGCTGCTGCGTGAACTTGCGGTCGACCAGGTGATCGTCGCCACCGGCGCCCAGCGCGCAGCCCCTGACATACCCGGCGCCGACCAGGACCATGTGTGGAGTGGCGATGAGCTGCGCCGCTTGATGACCGGAGATCGCGCCGAGGCCATCGCCAAACGCAAACTGTCGCTGGCCCAGCGCGCCATGATGAAGGCCGGCAGCCTGATCGGCGTTACCGACAGCACCGAAGCCATGCAAAAGCTTTCGCATGTCTGGATGCCCCTGGGCAAGCGCGTGACTATCATCGGCGGTGGGCTGGTGGGGCTGGAGCTGGCGGAGTTCCTCATCGAGCGTGGGCGCCAGGTGTGCGTGCTGGAAAGTTCGAGCCACCTCGGCCGGGAACTGGCCATCGTGCGCCGTTGGCGGGTACTGCATGGCATTCGTGAACATGGCGGGCAACTGTTGGCGGGGATTACCGTCACGGCGATTGAAGGCAACCGCGTGCGCTATCAAACGGCCGAGGGTGAAGCGGGCGAGGTGCGCGGCGATTCAGTGGTACTGGCGAGCGGTGCAATGCCGGATACCACCTTGAGCGATGCCCTGGGCCGTGCCGGTTTCAAGGTCGTCAGTATTGGTGACTGTCAGAACTTGGGTTATATCGAAGGGGCGATTGCGGCGGGTCACCGGGCGGGGCGCGAAGCTTGATCTCGTTAGTGTGGTGTTTCAGAAGTGCCAATGAAAATTACATGCCCGAGGCCCGTGCCGCACGGGCGATGGAGGCCAGGGTGTCCTCGGCTTTTTCAGGGGGGTTGTGAATGCCTGGAGCTTGTATTCGGGGCCACCAGGTGCCTGGCTTGGCATTTTCGTCGCCTATCAGATCGAGCGCCGCGCGGGCGGCGCTCGGTTTCCGCCCCACCTCCAAACCCAAGACAGCCATTTACAGCGTTTGCGCGGGCGGCCACGTTGGGTTGACGGGATGCTGACTTCGTCCAGCAGCGGCTGGGCGTAATTGATGTCTGGCTTGACCGCCAGAGAGTAGGAAGCGCAACGGTGTCCCGTTGGCGTCGCAGAGCATGTGGAATTTGGAGGCTCGGGTTACACGTACTGCGGTTGAGCCATCATCACGTTTTTGCATGTCGATCAAACCTTGATGATTGAGCTTGAGGTGCAGGACGCGAAAGGGCCGCAAAGCGGCCCCGATGTAACCAATACAGGCCTCGTTAACGCCCCATCGCCCGCGCCGCATCAGCGGTGTACATGTCGGGGGTGAACTTGGCTTCGTTGAGGACCGGTCCCTTCTTCGCTTCGTTGGTCATGCCGTAGCCGGTGTACTGGCCCGAGTTCAGGTCCATGAAGAACTGCGAACCCGCTTGCCAGGCGCTCATGTCCGGGTGGTAGTAGTAGTTGACCATCGCATGCTTCCACAATGCGCCACGGCTGTCGTAGTTGTCCGAAAGCACCGAGTTCCAGGTGTCCTCGTCGATGAACAGCACGCGCTTGCCATACACATGGCGATAGCCTTCCTTCAAGGTTGCCTCCAGCACCCACACCCGACGCAACTCATAGCGCATGTAGTCCGGGTTGGGGTGGTTAGGGGTCAGCAAGCTTGCGTATTTCACATCGCCGGCGTTGGGCTTGTACGCGTTGGCGGGTACGTAGATCTCGCGCTTGCCGATCAGCTTCCAGTTGTAGCGTTCGGGCGAGCCGTTGTACAGGCGGTCTTCATCCACGGTCATGGTGCCGTTGGTACCGATCATCGGTTGGTCGTAACCGTACCCGGGCAACTGCCGCACGCGCCGCGTCGAAGGGCTGTAGCTCCAGGCCTGGCGCGGGTTGGCGAGGAAGTTGTAGGGCTCATGCGAGATGCTTACCACACCATTGTCCCGGGCAGGCTTCAAGGTGGTGTTCCAGCTCATCGCCTGGACCGAGTCCTCGGTCTTGGGCTCGACCGTCGGTGAGTTGGCCTGCGACATGTTTCGCGCATGGGCACGCCCCCAGCCGATGCTGCCGTTGGGCAGTACCGACGCCAGGTCGCTGATCTTTTCTTCGGTATAGGCACGCGCCGGAAGTTGGTGATTCCACAGCAGCTCCAGACCGTTCCTGGGGATCGGGAACGGCACCTGGCCGAGGCCTTCGATGCCCATGCCGTCGTCGACCAGCTTGGCATTCAAGGCGTTGTACTTGACCCGCTCGCAGACGTAGTCCGGGTAGCGGAAGTCGCGATGGCCTGGGTAGATGTTCATCTTGTAGGTGGTCGGGTAACGCTTGAGCAATGCCTTCTGCCCTTCGGTCAGGTGGCTTTCGTACTGGCTCATGTTCTGCGCCGTGATCACCAGGATCGGCTGCTCGTTCGCGTAGGGGTCCACCGGTTGATCACCGGAGAATTTCACATGGTTCCAGCCCGGCACTTCTCCCAGGAACTTACCGGTGTAGGGCGGGATGGTACCTTCGGCGTTGCCGGCTTTTTCTGCACCGACACAGGTGAGTTCCTTGCCGAGCTTCGCCGCTTCTTCGGGCGAAACTTGCGCAAGTGCGTTGCCTTGCAGGCCGACATTGACGGCCAATGAAGCTACGAACATCACGCCTTTTGTTATTTTCATCGGGTGGCTCCTTCGCAGACCAGGACTACTGGGGTACTCCATTGTTCCTGATCTGCTGGGGAGAACATCGTCCGGAAAGACTACACAGTCACGCGCCGACCACTAATTGCCTGACCTGCGCCTTGACCAGTTTGCCCGACGCATTACGCGGCAACGGGGTGTATGCCGTATGGACCTCTGCCGGGACTTTGTAGGCTGCCAGGCGCTGGCCGATGAAAGCACACACCTGCTCGCTGGAGGGCGGTGGCTGCAGCTCGCTGCGCACGACCAGCGCCAGGCGCTCACCCAAGGCCTCGTCGGCTACCGCAAAGGCGGCCGCTTCAAGCACCCCAGGCATCTCGCAGATACAGGACTCCACTTCACTGGCAGAAATCATCTCGCCGGCGCGGTTGATCATGTCCTTGGCCCGGTCGGTGATGAACAGGAAGCCCTCCTCGTCCAGATGGCCAATATCGCCGGTGTCCAGCCAGCCGTCCTGCAGCGTCTCGGCGCTGGTCTGCGGCAACTGCCAGTAGGCCGTCATCAAGGTCGGCGAGCGCAACCAGATCAGCCCCGTCTGGCCCGGCGGCAGCGGCGACGTCGGGTGGGGGCCGATGCACACATCGACGATCGGCAGCGGCCAGCCGACCGAGTCAGGTTTGTAGACGAACTGATCGCCGCCCACCGCCGCGCAGATGCCATTGCTTTCGGTCAGGCCGTAGCCACTGCCGCTGATGGCCAGGGGCTTGCGCTTGGTGATGTGCGACAGCAGCCGGCCGGACGCCGCCGCACCGCCCAGGCCAAGGCCGTACAAGCTGTCGCTGTCACGGCTGTCAAAGCGCGGCGAGCCGAGCAACTGCTGCATCATCACCGGCGCGCCATTGAACTGGGTGCAACGCTCGTCGCGGATCAGATCGAAGGCTTTGTCCACGTCCCACTTGTACATCAGCAACAAGCGCCGGCCACTGCGCAGCGCCAACAAGAACTGCGCATGCAACCCACTGACATGAAACAACGGCACCGCCATCAGGTTGGTCGGCGCCAGGCCGCTGGCGATTACCGCCTTGATCCGCTCGGGCGAGCTCATGGCGCAGAACGCGGCCTGAAACTCCAGCGCTGCCAATGCCTGACAAATGGCCCGGTGACTGGAAAGCACACCTTTGGCGCGGCTGGTGGTACCAGAGGTGTAGAGGATCAGCGCAGGGTCATCCAGGGCGATGGTGATCGCTGGCAAGCTCAGCGCGGGGGCCTCGATCAGCGCCTCGAAACGCTGGCAGTTGGCTGGCAACGGTTGCCCCGGCGGCATGCCGACCACAATACTGAGTAGCCGCTCTTCGAGCAGGTCGCCTGCCAACAGCTGCTGGCGCTGTTCGTCGCACACCAGCACCTGGGCGCCGCTGTCCTGCAGGCCATGGAACAACTCGTCACGCAGCCCCCAGCTGTTGAGCGGTACACACACCGCCCCACAGCGCTGGATGGCGACGAACGCCACCAGCCACGCCGGCTGGTTGCGCATGGCGATGGCTACCCGATCACCTGGGCGCACCGCAAAGCGCTGCACCAGTTGCGCGGCCAGCCGGTCGGCCTGGTCAAAGAACGCGGTGAAGGTCAGGCGCTGCTGCTCCCATACCAGAAACTCACGCTCGCCGTGCGCACGGCCGATATCGATGGCCTCAAGCAGGTTCGCAGCCGCATAGCGAAAATACCGTACCCCACCCTCGGCCGCAGACACCACCTCGTACGGCGAGCCTGGGCCAATCAACTGCTGCCAGGTGGTACGCCACTGTTGCAGGTTCATTGTTCACTTCTCCAAAGACTTGAGGGCGCCATAGCGCGCGCACTGAAAGTCACTGTCACCCAGGCAGGCCTGAGCCACCCGAATGCGCTTGAGGTACAGGCCGACGTCCAGCTCGTCGGTGACGCCGATGCCGCCATGCATCTGCACCGCTTCATTGCTGACCTGCGCCGCGGTTTCACCGGCCTTCCATTTGGCCAGGCTGACCAGGCGGCCACGTTCGCTGGCGCTCAGCGTGCCGTCATCCAGTGCCGACAACCCGGCCATCACCGCGCTGCGGGCCAGCTGCAACTCCACGTACAAGCGTGCCGCCCGGTGCTGCAGGGCCTGGAACGAACCGATCGGCACATCGAACTGCACGCGGGTCTTGAGGTATTCCAGGGTCATGGCAAACAGCTGCTCGGCAGCGCCAAGCATTTCTGCCGCCAGGCACACCCGGCCGCGGTCGAGGGCTTCGTCCAGCGCTGCCCAGGCCGCGCCTGCGCTGCCGAGCAAGGCATCCTCGCAAAGCTGCACGGCATTCAGGCGCAGCCACGCGCAGTTGCGTGAATCGATCAACGACAGCGCATTGGCCTGCAGCCCCGGCGTGTCGGCCGGCACCAGGAACAGACTGACCCCCTGCTCTTCCCCGGCCTGCCCGGCCGTACGGGCCGCCACCAGGTAGGCATCCGCACCAAGGCCGTCAATCACGAAATACTTCTCGCCATCCAGGCGGTAACCGCCCGGCACGGCCGTCGCCGCCAGTGCGGTGTGGGCCGGGTCGTGCCGCGGCTTTTCATCCAGCGCCAGGGCCAGGCGCCGCTCACCGCTGATCAGCGCCGTCAGCCACGGGTCCTGCTGCGCAGGTGAGCCCGCCAAGTGCAGCAGCGAGCCCCCCAGCACCACGCTGGACAACAATGGCGACGCCGAGAGGTTCTTGCCAATGGCTTCGAAAATCGGCCCCAGGCCCATGCAACCAAAATCCAGCCCACCCAGGGCCTCGGGAAACGGTATGGCAGTCCAACCCAGGCCAACAGCCTCTTGCCACACCTGCCGGTCATACCCCGACGGCTGTGCCAGGTCTCGCAGCTGGCGCTGCGCCGCTACCGGGCTGCGCGCCGCCAGAAACTCATGGGCACTGTCGGCCAACAGGCGTTGCTCATCGCTATACACCAGACTCATGGTCAAACTCCCCTTAGGCGCTTGGCAGGTTCAAGACCCGCTTGGCGATCACATTCAACTGCACTTCCGACGAGCCGCCAGAGATGGTCAAGGCATAGCTGTTGAGCCAGCCGCGAGTAATCGCCAGTTCCTGGGCACTGAACGGCTGATCGGCAACACCCAGCGCGCGATAGCCGAGGGCGTCGAGCAGCACCTCGAACTTGTCGCGCTCCTGCTCGGTATGCACCAGCTTCATGATTGCCATCAGCGCGCTGGTGTCCCTGCCGGCCCGCCCCTCCTCGCCCATGCGCTGCACGGTCAGGTTGTAGGCGTGCTCGTTCATCGCACAGGCCTGGGCACGGGCGCGCAACGCCTGGTCGGCGGGTGCCTGGCTGGCGGGCAGGTATTGCTCGATCAGCGGCAGCAGGTGGAAATGCGTTGGCAGGCTGAACTCGCCGAACTTGGACATGGCCTTGCGCTCGTGCTGCAACAAGCGCTTGCCCAGGTCCCAGCCGCCGTTGAGCGGGCCGATCAGCTGGCTTCGCGGCACCCGGACATTGTCGAAAAACACCTGGCAGAACGCCGACTTGCCGCTGATCAGGTCGATCGGCGCTACGCTCACCCCGGGGCTTGTCATGTCCAGCACGATCAGGCTGATACCCTGGTGCTTCGGCGCCTTGGGGTCGGTGCGCACCAGCGCATACATCCAGTCGGATTTGTCGCCGTAGGAGGTCCAGATCTTGGTGCCATTGATCACGAAGTCATCGCCCTCGGCGATGGCCGAGGTTTTCAGGCTGGCAAGGTCGGAGCCGGCATTGGGTTCGGAAAAGCCCTGGCACCAGCGCACTTCGCCGCGGCACATCGGCGGCAGCAGCGCCTGCTTCTGTGCCTCGCTGGCAAATTCCAGCAGCACCGGGCCGAGCATCCAGATACCCAGGTTGATTTGCGCCGGCCGGCACTTGAGCCTGCGCAGTTCGCTTTCGAGCACGGCGTTGTACTCGGCACTCAGGCCTGCGCCGCCGTACTCGACGGGCCATTGTGGGCAAAACCAACCTTTGTCGCGCATGCGCTCGAACCACACGCGGGCATCGTCGCTCGGGAAGTCCACCTGACGGCCGCCCCAGACGATCTCCCCGTCGGGGGTAGGCGTGCGCAGCGACGCGGGGCAATTGGCCTCCAGCCAGTCACGCGTCGCTTGCCTGAATTGCTCGATTGCGCTCATTCGTTCACCTTGCAGGGACGTTATTGTTATTCATTTGGCGGTGGTTCAACGCTGCGCGCGTGGCATGCCCAGACCAAACTGGGCGATCAACTCGCGCTGGATTTCATTGGTGCCACCGCCAAAGGTCAGGTTCACCGAAGCCCGTACTTCATACTCCAGCTCACCCAGCAGGTAGGCGGCCGCTGAGCCTGCACGGGTCAAGCCACTGGCACCGACGATGGCCGACAACTTGCGCAGGATTTCGATAGCCGACTCCGAGCCATAAACTTTGGTGGTCGACGCGAGCGCGACATCAACCCGGTCGCGCTCAAGGTCGGCGGCGATGCGGAAGTTGATCAGGCGCATGGCCTCAAGCCTGGCATAGCACTCTGCCAGATCACGCCGTACCCAGGCATGGTCGGTGGCACGCTGGCCCTGCTCGTCGGCGCAACGCGCCCACAGGTACACCCGGCTGAACAGGCTGACCACTTTGTCCGACCAGGCGCCCAGGCCCAGGCGCTCGTGATTGAGCTGCGCGGTGATCAGCTTCCAGCCACCGTGCAGCTCGCCCACCAGCATCTCCCGGGGGACCCGTACGTTATCGTAATACGTGGCCGCCGTGGGGTTTCCCGAGGTTGGGATCAGCGTGCTGGAAAAGCCCTCGGCCTGGGTGTCCAGAATCAGGATCGATATGCCCCTGTGGCGCGGCCGTTCGGGGTCGGTACGGGCCGCCAGCCAGATGTAATCGGCCGAGTCGGCGCCGGATGTCCAAAGCTTGCTGCCATTGACCAGAAAACCCTCGGCATCTTCACGCGCGCTGGTTTTCAGCACCGCCAGGTCGCTGCCGGCGCTGGCTTCGGAGTAACCGATGGCAAAGTTGATTTCACCGGCGGCGATACCGGGCAGAAACTTCTCTTTCTGCAGCGCCGAGCCATGGGCCATCAAGGCCGGTCCGACCGTGCTGATGGTCACGAACGGCAGCGGCGCACCGGCAATATTGGCCTCTTCGAAGAATATCAACTGCTCGGTGGCCGCGTAGCCCTGGCCGCCATAGGCTTTTGGCCAGCCTACGGCGAGCCAGCCGTCACGGCCGATCTGCGCGATGGTGCGGCGAAACAGCTCGCCGCCTTCGGTGCCGCGCATCTGCTGGCGCAGTTCGGGGGTCATCAGGTTCTGGAAATAATCCCGAACCTTCAGGCGCAGCGCTCGCTGCTCGGGGGTAAGGTCGACGAACATGGGGGCACTCCTCAAACCGCGCCGAGAATCAGGCCGCTGGTGGGCACGCCGGTACCGGCGGTGACCAGCACGTTTTCTACATCGGCCACCTGGTTCACGGCCGTACCGCGCACCTGGCGTACCGCTTCGGCAATGCCATTCATGCCGTGGATGTAGGCCTCGCCCAACTGGCCGCCATGGGTATTGATCGGCAGCTTGCCACCACGGGCATGGTGGCCGGCGCGGATGAACGCCTTCGCCTCCCCGCGTTCGACAAAGCCGAACTCTTCCAGCTGCGGCAGTACGAAGGGGGTGAAGTGGTCGTAGATGATTGCCGTCTGAAACGCGTCCGGGCCCAGCCCCGACTGGCCGTACAGCGCCTTGGCAACCACGCCCATCTCGGGCAGGCCGGTAATGTCGTCGCGGTAATACGAGGTCATCACTTGCTGGCCAGCACTGATGCCCTGGGCGCCGGCCTTGATGATCACCGGTTTTTGCTTCAGATCACGGGCACGCTCGGCCGAGGTGATGACCATCGCCACCGCCCCATCGGACTCCTGGCAGCAATCGAGCAGGTGCAGGGGCTCGCAGATCCAGCGCGAGGCCTGATGCTCTTCCAGGGTAATCGGCTTGCCGTAGAAGAACGCCTGGGGGTTGCTGGCGGCAAAATCGCGCACGGCCACCGCCACCCGGCCGAAGTCTTCGGAGGTGGCGCCGTAAGTGTGCATGTAGCGTTGCGCGAACATCCCCACCCAAGCCGCCGGGGTATGGAAGCCATGCGGCATGTACCAGCCGTAATTGACGTTCTCGAAGGTCGGCGTCGAGGCGAAGCCATAGTTGCCGGTGCCAAAGCGGTACCAGGAGCGCTCGTTCATCGCCCGGTACACCACCACCACCTTGGCCACACCGGTGGCGACGGCCATCGCCGCGTGCATCACCGGCCCGCATGCCGCACCGCCGCCGTGCGGCACCTGGGAGAAGAACTTGACGTCCTTGCAGCCCAGCAAGCGTGCAATCTCGTACTCGGGCACCTTGTCCACCGAGTAGGAGCTGAAACCCTCCACTTCGCTGGGGTCGATACCCGCGTCCTTGAGCGCGGCCAATGTGGCTTCCATGGCAAGGCGCAGCTCGGTGCGCCCGGAGTGCTTGGAAAACTCGGTCGCGCCCAAGCCGACAATGGCGGCGCGCCCGGAAATCGACGAATGCATCATCTGTGTTGTCCCCGCGAATTAAGGCAGAACCAGCGCGACCGTGCCGGTCACGTGATTGCCCATGGAGTTCTTGCCCCGGAGGGTCACTTCCAGGCTGCGCGTCGCGACATCCTGATGCGTCACTTCACCACTGAAGGTCATGCTGTCCCCGGGGTAGTTCGGTGCCCCCAACTTGATTTTCAGGGCACGAAACTGCACTTCGGGGCCGGTCCACTGCTCGATGAAGCGTTGCACCAGGCCATTGGTGGTGAGGATGTTCATGAAAATATGCGGTGAGCCCAGCGCCCGCGCCGCCTCCAGGTCGTGATGGCCCGGGAAGTAGTCACGGGTGGCAATCGCCCCGCCGGCAATCAGGCCGACGGTGATCGGGATCGTCAGCTCCGGCAGTCGTTCGCCGGGCTGCACGTCGTCAAAGCGCTTGGTGTTCTTCGAGGTCATATTTCCATCCCAAGGTGTCGTTTTCGTTCAGCCAGTCGCCAAGCTGCTCCAGGATCGCCGACGACCCTCCCAAAGCACTGCTCAGGGCGCGGCTCCAGTACAGGAACCGGTGAATCGGGTACGTCAGGTCAACCCCGATGCCGCCATGCACGTGTTGTGCGGTGTGGCCGATACGGTGCCCGGCCTCACACGCCAGGTACGCCGTGGCCAAGGCCTCGCTGGGGGCCGGCAGGCCCGCGTCGAGGCGGTAGCACAGCTGCCAGAGCGCGCTGCGCAGCACCTCCAGCTGCACATGGGTGTCGGCCATGCTCATTTGCACTGCCTGGAAGCTGCCAATGGCGCGGTCGAACTGCTGGCGCTCGCTGATGTAGGCCACCGTGCGGTGCACCTGCTCGGCGCTGACGCCCAGTTGCAATGCGGCCAATGCAGCAATCGCACGCGGCGCCAGCCAACCCAGGGCCGCTTCGGGCAGCACCTGGCTGGCGTTGATGCGCACGCCCTGCAGGTGTAATTCAGCGTGCGCTTCGCCATGGGTCATCACCCCAGGCACCTTGCAGATACCGGCTTGAGCCAGGTCCAGCAACACCAGCCGCGGCTGCCCCAGCACCCGCGCCGGCACCAGCGCTGCCGCCGATTGTTCGGCCAGCGGCAGCGCTGCAACGCGCCCGCTCAGCTGCCAGTCAGGCCCGTCAGCCGTCGCCAGCAGCTCGATACCGCGCACGTTGCTCAGGCCGTCGAGGGTCAGGCTCAGCAAACTGCTGGCCGTCGCCGCTTGCGCTACCCAAGGCGCCAGGGCCGCACCGCCGAATTCAGCCAGGGTGGCCGCCGCCAGCTGATGCCGCCACAGCGGCACCTGCGCCAAGGCACCGCCCTGGGCATCGAGCACCTGGATCAACTCGGTCATGCCCAGGCCACTGCCGCCGGCAGCCTCCGGTATGGCCAGTGCGTGCAGGCCGGTTTCGACACAGCTTGCCCACAGCGCTTGCATGTAGGGCTGCCCCGACAGGTCCCAGTCGCGCAAACACTCGTCGGTGCAGTAATCGCTCATCAGGCTGCCCGCCATTTCGGCAATGGCGCGCTGGTCTTCATTGAGTTCGAAATCCATGCTGCCCCCTACTCTGCCAGTGGCCGGAACAACGGCAACGCCAGGTCGTCGTCGAAGGTCTGGAACTCGACCTGCACACGCTGACCGATGCGCAGGTCTTCACGCGCGACCCCGACCAGGCCGGCGATCAGGCGCACGCCTTCGTCCAGCTCGATCAGACCGATCGGGTTGGGGTGGTCGAACGGCGCCACTTCGGGGTAGTGCATGACCACGAAGGAATACAGCTGCCCCTTGCCGCTGGCCGCCAGGGTGTCCCATTCGAAGCTGTGACAGGCGATACAGACCGGCGCTGGCGGGTGGCGCAAGATCGCGCACTGGGTACAACGCTGGATCAGCAACTGGCCTTGCTTGCAGCCGTCCCAGAAGTACCGGGTGTCATCGCTGACCCCAGGCTTCGGCCGCTTGGCCAGCACCGGCTCCGGTTGGGCGGGCTTGTCGGGCGTGTGCGCCTGGGCTGGGCGGAACTTGAACACCCGGAACAGCAGTTCGCCGACTTTCTCGTCACCGCTGGCCTGTTGTGCGTAGTAGTCCATGATCAAGGTGACAAAAAAGCCGGTGCCCAGGCCGGTGGTTTTCTCATCGCCGACCGATTCCAGGCGCGTGGTGTAGTAGAGCTTCTCGCCCAGGCGCAGGTTGCGCTCGAAGGTCAGCTCGGAGTTCACCGCCACCACCGAGGGGTAGCCATAACGCTCGATCAGGCCGAGCACCTCATAAGGGTTTTCGGCAGTCGAACCTGGGGCATAGTTGTTGATGTGGAAGCCTTCCATGCACCAGATCTGCAGCATGGGCGGCGGTGCGACAATGCCGTCGTTGCAGCTGTTGGCTGCAGCCACAGGGTCGGTGTAGAGCGGGTTGTCCAGGCCGATGACTTCGCACCACTGGCGAATCATCGGCGCGTTGACCTCGTCCCAGGCATTGACACGCCCGTATTGGCGGCCGATCAGGGCGCGCACTTCGGATAGCAATTGTGGATCAGCCAAGTTCGTCTCCTGCGTGTTCTAAGCGGCGCCCGCGACTGCAACGCCGACGTGGGTCGATCAGTGCGGCGCGACCTGCGCCACGCCGAGATAAGCCGGGCGCTCGCCGCCCCCGTGCAGCAACAGGTTGCAACCGCTGGCGTAACCGGCCAGGGGGGATGCGATGTACAAGCAGGCGTTGCCGATGTCTTCGGGCGAGGCCATGCGCCCCGCCGGGATGCCGGCACTGACCGCCGCGATACCGGCATCGTCGCCGTAATGCAGGTGGGCAAGCTCGGTGCGTACCAGGCCCGGGCTGACCGCCACCACGCGCACCTTGGGTGCCCATTCCGCAGCCAGCGACTGCACCAGGGCCAATACACCGGCCTTGGCGGCACCGTAGGCGGCCGTGCCTGGGGATGCGCGCAAGCCGCTGATGCTGCCGATGAAGACGATGCAGCCGCCGTCGGCCTGCGCCTGCATCAACAGGTTGGCCTGCTGGGCAACGTTCAACGGGGCAATCAGGTTGAGGCGGATCACCCCCTCATGAAACCGTGGCGAGGCACTGGCGGCCTCTGCCGACGGGCTGCCGCCGGCGTTGTTGATCAGCACATCCAGGCGCCCGTAGTCCTTGCGCAGGGTGTCGAACAGGCCTTGCAGCGCGGCCAGGTCGCGCACGTCGGCGGCGATGAAATCGGCCTGGGCGTGCCCCACGCGGGGCAGTTGCTCGGGCGCTGTGCGGCCACACACGACCACCTTGGCGCCGGCCGCCAGAAAGCTGCGGGCAATGCCTGCGCCGATGCCTTTGGTACCCCCGGTGACCAACACCACCTTGCCTATGTAATCCAGCCCCGCGTGACTGCTCATGGCGTATTCCTCAGCCTGTATTGAGCTTCACTCTAAGGGCAATGCGCGCCGCCCTCGTCGTCTGAACGGACGATGAAAACCGGGGGCGTGATCGCAACAATCCGCGCAACGGCGCCCGCCCGCTGGCGCCTTCTGCCTGAGGTTGACCATGTCTGACTCACTGACCGCGCCGGTACTGCTGGAGTACCCGGCCCAAGGCGTCGCCCTGGTGCGGCTCAACCGGCCGCACGCCACCAATGCCCTGAGCCTGGCGTTGCAGGCATTGCTGTCGCAGTACTTCAGCGAGCTGGCCAACAACAGCGAGGTGCGCTGTATCGTGTTGACCGGCGGCGACACGGTGTTCGCCGCCGGTGGCGACATCAACAGCCTGGCGGGGGTGGGGCCGATCGACATCTACCAGCGCCATACCGAGCGCGTCTGGGCACCGATCCAGCATTGCCCGAAGCCTGTGATTGCAGCGGTGTGTGGTTATGCCTACGGCGGTGGCTGCGAGCTGGCGATGCTGGCCGACATCATCGTTGCCGGGCGCAGTGCGCGGTTTTGTCAGCCCGAGATTCGCATCGGCATCATGCCCGGCATCGGCGGTACCCAGCGCCTGGTGCGCGCGGTGGGCAAGGTCAAGGCCATGCGCATGGCGCTGACCGGGCAGCCGATCACAGCCGAAGAGGCCTGGGTGGCAGGGCTGGTCAGCGAGGTAGTGGAGGATGACCAGGTGCTGGCGCAGGCGCTGAAGCTGGCCGAGGTGATCGCCGCGATGCCACCCTTGGCGGCCGAGCAGATAAAAGAAGTGATTCTGGCCGGGATGGACGCGCCGCTGGAAGCCGGCCTTGCCCTGGAGCGCAAGGCCAATGCCCTGCTGTTTGCCTCGCGCGACCAGCAAGAAGGCATGCAGGCGTTCATCGAGAAACGCCCGGCACGTTTCGAGGGGCGTTGAAGCCCACGGCAAGGGCGGCGCAACGCCGCCCTTGCCGTTTCAGGCACCCACTGCGTCGCGCAGCTCACCCTTGACCACTTTGTTCGATGCATTGACCGGCAACGCCTGAAAGAAGCGCACATGCCGCGGCACTTTGTAGTTGGCCATGCGCTCCCGCGCCCAGGCGATGAGTGACGGCGCGTCCAGCTGCTGGCCCTGGCGCAGCACCACACAGGCGCAGCCCACCTCCCCCATGCGCTCATCTGCCACGCCGATGACCGCCACCTGGGCAATGGCCGGGTGTTCGATCAGGCCGGCCTCGATCTCTGCCGGGTAACAGTTGAAGCCCCCGACGATGAACATGTCCTTGAGCCGGTCGGTGATCTTCAGGTTGCCATTGGCGTCGAGGTGGCCGATATCACCGGTGTGCAGCCAGCCGTCAGCGTCGATGGCTTGCGCGGTGGCCTCGGGGTCGTTGAAGTAGCCGCGCATCACATGGAAGCCGCGCAGGCAGATCTCCCCCGATTCGCCGGCGGCCACCGGTTCGTTGCGCGCCGAGCGGATGCTCACTTGGGTGTCCTCGATCGCCCGACCGCTGGTGCCCGCGATCACTTCTGCCGGGTCATCAGGGTTGCAGATGGTGGCCAACCCGCCGCATTCGGTCAGGCCGTAGGCGGTGGTCACCACGGCCACGCCGAGCTCATGGCGCATGCGCTCGATCAGCACCGGCGGTATGGTCGACGAGCCGGTGACGGCAATGCGCAGGCTCGACAGGTCAGTCTGGGCCAGGCGCGGGTGCGCCAGCATCGACAGGTACAGAGTCGGTGGCCCGGGCAGTACGCTGATGCGCTCGGCGGCAATGCGCTGAAACACCGCTTCGGCATCGAACACGGCATGCGGCAGGATGGTGGCGCCGGCCAGCAGGCAGGTCAGCCAGCCGGCCTTGTAGCCAAAAGCATGGAAAAACGGATTGATGATCAGGTAGCGGTCGCCTGGCAGCAGGCCGATGACCTTCACGTACTGGTGAAAGGCGCGCAGGGTTTGCCCATGGGCGCTCATCACGCCCTTGGGTTTGCCGGTGGTACCGGAGGTGAACAACAGGTCGGACAAGTCCCGTGGGCCGACCCCCGCCGCACGCTGGCGCGCCTGCAAGTCACTGACCGCAGCGCCTTTGGCAATGAACGCCGGCCAGTCCAGGTCTATGCCCGCACAGGCCTGCGCTGCCCCCAGCAACACCCGCTGCTGCAGGCTCACGGGGCACAGTGGCTGCAGCATTGCCGGGTAGTCCACACCCAGAAACTGCCCTTGCATCAGCAACACACGGGCCTCGCTGCGCAGCAGGATGTCGGCCGCCTCGGCGCCTTTCATACGCGTGTTGATCGGGACCAGCACCGCGCCGGCGCAATGCACGCCGAGCGCAGCGATCACCCAGTCGCGGCAGTTAGGCGCCCAGATGGCCACGCGGTCACCCGCTTCGATGCCCAGGGCCATCAAGCTGCGGCACACCTGCAGGGCCAGCGCGGGCAGGTCACGGTAATCGGTAACAACACCCTGCTCCTCGATCGCCGCCCGGCCGGCGTAACGCTCGGCACTGGCGAACAGCAGGGCGGGGATCGAGAGGGGCAACGGGTCCCAGGTATTCAGGGTGCTTGGGGAAACGGAACATGCTGTCATGGTCACGGACTCGGCAGTCGGGTTATTCGGGGAAGAGCACGCGCAGATGCTCACTGCGGGCCAGCGACTGGCACGCCAGCGTCCAGCCCTGGTCAATTTCGTGGGGTTCCAGCGCGTCGTTGCGCAGCATCTCGACGGCGCCGCTTTCAACGGTGCACATGCAGGTGGCGCAGGCGCCGACCAGGCACGAACTGGGCGGCCTCAGGCCCGCACGGCGCATGGCATCGAGCAAGGTCTCGCCCTCGGCGCACGGCACCTCGAACTCCTCACCGTCCAGGCGTACCGAAAGCAGGCTGGTGGGGTGCGCAGTGTCGACGGCGACAGGCACGGCAACCGCCCCCTCTTCGGGCAACGAGACAAAACGCTCCACATGCACCTTGGCCGCCGGCATGCCGAGGGCCTGCAGCGCGCTGACCGTCGCATCCATGAACGGCCCGGGCCCACAGATAAAGGCTTCGGCATGGGCAAACGGGCGTGCCAGCTCGGCCAGCTGGCTGGCTGACGGTATGCCTTGCACCGAGTCCAGCCAGTGGATCACCTGCAAGCGCTGCGGGTGGGCGCTGGCCAGCAGCTTGAGCTGTTCGCGAAAGATCACCGAGGCTTCATCGCGGTTGGCATAAACCAGCAAGATCCGCCCGCTACCGGCCAACAACGCCGAGCGCAGGATCGACAGCATCGGCGTTACCCCGCTGCCGGCACCGAACAGCAGCAGGTCGGTGTCCAGCTGCGGCGGCACGAAGACACCGGCCGGGGCCAGCACCTGCAGGCTATCGCCGGCTTGCACGGCATCGCACAGCCAGTTCGAGGCGCGCCCGTCGCGAACCCGCTTGATGGTCACCCGCAGCGGCTCATCAAGCAGTGGGGTGCTGGACAGCGAGTAGCAGCGCGGTAACCAGCCATCACCGCAGGGCACACGCAAGGTCAGAAATTGCCCAGGCCGGTAGCGAAAATGCGCGATTTGCGCTTCAGGTAGTTCGAACTCCAGCGAACGGCTGTCAGCGGTTTCTTCAATCACGCGCGTGACGCGCAGGGTCAGGTAATCCAGGCTCATATCAGATGCTCACGGCTGTGGACTGTGCTGCGCGCCACTGCAGCGGCCGCCGCCTGCCCCGCACGCCGTCCGGAAAACACACAATCGGCCAGCGACAAGCCGCTGACGTACAAATGCGAAGGGATACCGATTGCCGTACGGCCCGCCGCGAACAGGCCTGCGATGGCCTGGCCTTGCCCATCAAGCACGGCGCCGTTGTGCTCATCGACCTTGAGGCCGCCGAGGGTCAGCGCGCCCAGCGGAAACAGCGGGTTGCCCACCGAGATGTCGCAGGCATAGAACGGCCCCTTGTCGAGCACTTGCCGGCTTTGCGCAGACTTGCCGAAAGGGTCGCTGGCATCGCCGCGGGCTGCGGCGTTGTAGGTCTGCAGTGCATTGCGCAGCTCATCGCTGCGCATGCCGGTGGCCTGCGCCAGTTGCTCGATGCTCTGGCCCTTGCGCGCCTGCAACAGCATCAGCACCAGTGCTGGCAAGCTCTGGAACCACCAGTAACCGGAGAACAGCGCTTGCTTGATGGACTGCTTGCGCAAGCGGGCGTCGAGCACCAGCCATGCCTTGCCCCCCTGCTCTTCGCACAGCGGCTGGCCCAGGGTGGCGCCGTAGACCTCTTCGTTGACGAAGCGCCGGCCCAGGGTGTTGACCACGATGCCCTTGGGCCAGCACAGCGGCGGGTTGATGAAGCGCCAGGCAGAAACCCGCGCCAGGCGATCGGCCACGGCACCGACGCTTAGCCCAAGGCGCAAGCCACTGCCGTCGCAGCCGGTGGCACCCACCTTGAAGTTGCGACGAAACTTCGGCGCATGCTGGCTGATCAGTTCGCGGTTGAAAATGAACCCACCGGTGCTCAACACCACGCCCCGCCTGGCCCGCACCAGCCGTGGCCTGGCAAAGGTGCGCTCGAGGTGGTGCAGGCGCTTGCGCAACGTGTCGCAGTAGCGCGGTGCGAAGTTTTGCAGACGCTCGGCACGTGCTGCCCATTTGGCGTGCAGCCGCGCCTCTTCGCTGCCAGCAGGCAGGCACCAGAGCTCCGCGCCCAGCACACAGCCGCTGTCATCGACCACCAGGCGCCGGGCCGCAGCCTGCACCTGGGCGCGCACACCCTCGCGCAAACATGCAGCCTTCAGGTGCGAATACAGCACCGCGCCGCACTGCCCCTTGCCCACGGTACGGTGGCCACGCGGGGCGGGTGGCAAATCACCGCGGTGCGAAGGCACCGTCTCATTGCCGGAGTAATACAGAAAACAGCCATCGGGTGGGTACGAGGTCTTGCCACCGGGCGGCATGCGGTGGTCGTAAGGCGCACCCTGGCGCTCCAGCCACGCCAGGTTGCTGGCGCTGTCCTGGCAAAAGCGCTGCAAGGTGGCGTCCGCCACCACGCCCTGGGTCTCGTGCTTGAGGTAGGCGAACATCGCCTCGGGCGTGTCGTCAAAACCCGCAGCACGCTGCTGGCGAGTGCCACCGCCGGCATAGACTACACCGCCACTCTTGGCGCTGGCGCCGCCGCCGGTGAAGCGGTCGACGACCAGTACATCAGCGCCCTGGGAGCGCGCTTCAAGGGCTGCGCAGGCACCCGCAGCGCCCCAGCCAATCACCAGCACATCACAGTGCTGATCCCAGCGCAGCGCCTCGGCATCGGCCACCTGCAGCGCGGGTTGGATATCGGTGCAGGTTGATTTGTCAGCAGCAGACATGGCGAATCCTCACGCATGGGCGGCAATGTGCCTGGCCGCGATGTAACCGAAGGTCATGGCCGGGCCGAGCGTGCCGCCGGCGCCGGGGTAGCTGGTGCCCATGACCGACGCCGAGCAGTTGCCAATGGCATACAACCCCGGGATCGCTACGCCGTCCTGGCAAACCACCTGCGCATGCTCGTTGGTCAACAACCCACCCTTGGTGCCGATATCGCCGGCGTCCAGGCGCATGGCGTAATACGGGCCCTTGCTCAGCGGTGCCAGGCACGGGTTGGGTTTGACGTTGCTGTCGCCGTAATAACGGTCGAAGACGTTGCCGCCACGGCCGAATTCGAGGTCGACACCGCTTTGCGCGTAAGCATTCATGCGCGCCACGGTCTCTTGCAGCCCTTGTGCATCGACGCCGATCTGCCCGGCCAGTGCCGCCAGGCTGTCGGCCTTGAAGTACAGGCTGTTGAGCCACTCCTTGCGCAAACGGCTGTCGGGCATCACCTGGGCCGGCATCAACGGGCCCATGGCGTAATTGAAGCGAAAGTGCCCATCGAAGATGACCCAGGCCGGAATGCTCTTGCCGCCGCCCTGGTTGTCGCGGTACATGGCATCGACAAACTCCAGGTATGGCGCGGCCTCGTTGACAAAACGCAGGCCCCGCCCGTTGACCACGATGGCGCCGGGGAAGGCGCGCTCGGCAAACACCCCGCGTGGTTTGTCTTCGCCGGGTACCGCAATGGTCGGTGCCCACCAGGCCCAGTCCATCAAGGCGGTTGCCGCCCCCAGCGCCTGGCCGGCCTGCAAGGCCGCACCGGTGTTGTTGCCCGGTGGCGTGGCGCTCCAGTTGCGTTGGGTGGGTTGCGGCAGGTACTGCTCGCGCAGCGCCTGGTTCTGCTCGAAGCCGCCCGAACCGAAGATCACCGCATGCCGGGCATGCAGTTCGACGACCTGGCCGTCACGGCGTACCTGCACACCACTGACGCGGCCGTTTTCGGTCAACAGCGCTTCAAAGTCGGTGTTCAGCCACAGCGGTACCTGGCGGTCCATCAATGAACGGCGCAGCGAAGCGACCAACGCGCTGCCCAACGCCGCACGGCGGTCACGGCGGCCCTTGCGCCGCCACTTGAAGTCCAGCTTGTAACGCAGCATCAGGCCCACGATCAGCAAGCGCCAACCGAATGAGCGCGACATGACTTTATGGGCATGCCGGGCCGTCCAGGCCACCCGGCCCATGAGCAAGGTCGAAGGCGATGGCTTGCGCAGGTTCTCCAGCTCGTCGCCGAGCAGGCTGGTGTCGAACAACTGCGGGTCGAGGGTGCGGCCGCCTTGCAGTGCGCCGGGCAATTGCGGGTAGTAATCCGGGTACTTCTCGGCCACGGCGTAGCGCACATGGCTGCTCTGCTCCAGGGCATGGATCATCTGCGGCGCGTGTTCAAGGTAGGCGCGCAAGCGCTTCTCGTCGCCGTGTTCACCCGTGGCGGCCTTGAGGTAGCGCAGCGCCAGGTCGACACTGTCGCGGCCGCCCTTGGCGGCAAAGTAGTGGTTGTTGGGGATCCAGATACCGCCGCCGGAAATCGCCGACGTGCCACCAAACTTGTCGCTTTTTTCGACGACCAGTACCGAGAGGCCCTGGTCGGCCGCAAACAGGGCCGACGTCATCGCACCGGCGCCGGAGCCAACGACGATCACGTCATAGTGGGAAGCAGGCTGAGCGTTAGCGTTCATTGTTGTTATGCCTTGGCTGTGTGATCGGATAATCCCGGCGCTGCGGCCAGGGGGCTGCGGGCGCGGCTCACACGTAGGGGTCAGGGTTGGGCAGGCCCAGTTGCACCGCCCCCAGGCTGCGGCTGAAGGCCATGTAGTTGTTGGCAATGTGCCCGCGCGCCTGGTGCAGGTCGCGGAACAGCCTGGCCACCGGGTTGGTGTTGTACAGCCCGGACGCGGCCATGCAGCGCAGCAGCTCGTTGACTTTTTCGGCACAGATATTGGTCACATAGGAGGACTGGTAGCGGTACAGCAGACGGGTTTCGACGTCCGGGT
This sequence comes from Pseudomonas sp. NFX1, assembly GCF_051123555.1. Taxonomy (NCBI): domain Bacteria; kingdom Pseudomonadati; phylum Pseudomonadota; class Gammaproteobacteria; order Pseudomonadales; family Pseudomonadaceae; genus Pseudomonas; species Pseudomonas sp. NFX1. The sequence goes on from NZ_CP169366.1 coordinate 2,053,789, forward strand.
ACTCGCCCGCCTCGGCCAGCGCCAGCAGGTGCGCGTAGTTGCGCTCCAGCACCAGGCGCAGGCCATCGACGATGATCGTCGCCTCGGCCACCGTGGTTTGCGCCACCGGGTCGTCGGCCGTGCGCATGCCATGCTTGCCAATGTGTGCGGCGGCGTTGGCACGGAACTCGTTGATGGCCCCTTGCAAGGCGCCGATGGCCGATGACGACACGGCACGGGTAAACACCTGGGCAAAGGGAATGGCGTAGATCGGGTTGGTGTTGACCAGGCGCCCCGGTGTCGCCTCAAGGGTGCAGTTGTTGGTGCGCTGCACGCGGTGCGCCGGCACGAAGGCGTCTTCGACCACGATGTCGTGGCTACCGGTACCGCGCAGGCCCAGGACGTCCCAGTTGTGTTCGATGCGGTAGGCACTGCGCGGGATCAGGAAGGTGCCGTGCTCGGCAGGCTGCTCGCCGCTTGCCGGCAATATGCCGCCGAGGAAGCACCATTGGCAGTGTTCACTGCCGCTGGAAAACCCCCAGCGGCCGCTGATGCGGTAACCGCCTTCAACCGGCTCGACCTTGGCCACAGGCATGTAGGTGGACGAGATCAATGTGGCTTGGTCCTGGCCCCATACCTCGCGCTGGGCCTCGACCGGGTAGCGCGCCAGTTGCCAGGGGTGCACACCGATCACCCCGTAGATCCAGGCCGTGGACATGCAGCCTTCGGCCAGGGTCATCTGGATTTCGAAGAAGGTGCGCAGGTCCACTTCGTAGCCACCGAATGCCCGCGGCTGCAAGGCCCGCAGCAAACCGGCCTGCTGCAGCTCGAACATCGTCTCGTCAGGTACCCGGAACTCTCGGTCCGCCTGCGCCGTGCGGCTTTTCAGCGCGGGCACCATACGCCGGGCGCGTTCCAGCAGTTCGACTTCTTCGGGCGTTTTTACTCGCATGCTGTCCATCCGTTCGTTCTCCCAATCTCGTTGCGCGGTTGCGCGGGCGGTGATTGATGATCGAACGCAGCAAACGATTATTCATCGTCAAAGCGGACTAGAGCACAGGCCTGTGGCGCCTTCCGTGGCACCGTCCGGGTTACACCGGGGCGCGTCGTGCAGCCCAGGGGCGGTCCTGTTCCAGTTGCGAAGCCAGGCGCAGCAGCACGTCCTCGCCCCCGAGTCGCGCGGTGAACATCATGCCCACCGGCATGCCGCTGTCGCTCATGCCCAGCGGCAGTGAAATCGCCGGTTGGCCACTGACGTTGGCGAGCACGGTGAAGCCGGCACTGCCCATGGCTTTTTGCGCATAGGTTTCGTAGGGCTGATTCAGCGACAGCTCCCCCAGGGCCGGGGTAAGGCTGGAGGTGACGGGCGACAAGATCACATCGAATCGCTCGAACTGTTGCTCCATGGCCATGCTGATATCTTCGAACGATTGCCGTGCGCGCACCACGCCCTCGCCCGTGACTTTGCTGGCGCGCGCCAACACGCCGAAGGTGATCAGCTCGAGGTCTTGCTGGCCCAACGCACGGCCGAGCGCTTTCTCCCGGTCATTGACCATGGCCAGCAAGGCATTGCCCATCGCCGCGCCATGCGCGCCGAACAACTGCTGGGGCGCAATGGGCAAACGCAATTCTTCAATCTCATGGCCCAGGCCGAGCAATTGCTTGACGGTTTGCTCAAGCACCTTGGCAACCGCAGGGTCCAGCGCCGCACCGGTCATGGACTCGCGCACCAGGGCCACCCGCAAGCGGCCCGGGTCGCGGCCAAGCTCTTGCACGTAGGGCCGTTGCAGCGGTTGCGTCCAGTAGGGGCTGCCAAGCTCATGCCCTTGCCCGGCGTCGAGGAACAAGGCCGTATCCCGCACGCTGCGCGACACCACGTTGGCGACGCTGGCACCGAACGAGGCTTCCAGGCGCATCGGCCCGCTGGGTGTGCGGTAACGCGTCGGCTTGAGCCCCACCACACCGCAATAGGACGCGGGAATACGGATCGAGCCACCGCCGTCGGTGGCATGGGCGACCGGGACAATGCCAGCGGCCACTGCGACGCTGGAGCCACCGGACGAGCCGCCGGCACTCATTGCCAGGTTCCATGGGTTGCACGTTTGCCCCCAGAGCAGCGACTCGGTGGTGGTGGTCAGGCCAAACTCGGGGCTGGTGGTCTTGCCGAACGGCACCGCGCCGGCCGCTTCATAGCGGCTGATCAAGGTGCTGGTGACACTGGCCGGCGGCGCATCCTTGAACAAGCGGCTGCCGTTACTGGTGCGGGTGCCCTGCAGGAAGGTGTTGAGGTCCTTGAGCAGAATCGGCACCCCTGCCAGCGAGCCCTGGCTCAGGGTGCCCGCCTGGCGCCTGGCGGCAAGCAGCGCCTTGGCGTAATCATCGTGGCGCATATTGACCGCGTTGAGCTTCGGGTTGACCTGCTCGCAGCGCGCAATGGCCGCCGCCAGCAGGTCTTCGGCGCTGAACTGGCCGGCCTGCAGGCCCTTGACCATGTCCCAGGCGTCCAGGCCAAGGTAATCGCTGGCCGACAGGCCCGCCGCCCGAGCATCGGCAAAACGCCCCAGCAGCCCTACCCCCACGGCCACGGCACCGGCCTTGAGGACCTGGCGCCGCGGCCACACCTGCACGGCCCCCTCAGCTGCCAAGCCTGCACTGTCGCCGAGGGGCAAAGAGTTCTTATCCATGTACTGAATTCCGCTTTTTTGTTGTGATTGTCATATGGTCGATGCACCCGCGGGCACAACCGCGCTCAGTCCGGGGTGATCTGCGCCACCATGGCTGCCAGAAAGTGCTCGCTGTACGGCGGCAACAAGCCCCATTCGCGGCGTGGGTCGTGCTCGGGCGCCTTGAGCACCGTGCGCATGTGGCTGAATTCGAGAAAACCTTCACGGCCGTGGTAATGGCCCATGCCAGAGGCGCCCACACCGCCGAACGGGGCGTCATGCAGGGCGGCATGCATCATGACGTCGTTGAGGGTGACACCGCCCGACAGGCTGTGCGACAGCACGTGCTGCTGCTCTTGCGGGTCAGTGCCGAAGTAGTACAGGGCCAGCGGCCGCGGCCCGGCGTTGATCCGGGCCAGCACGGGGTCGACCTCGTCATACGGCAGTACCACCATTGCCGGGCCGAAGATCTCTTCCCGCAGGATCAGGCTGTCGGCAGGTGGGTCGATCACCAGTTGCAGCGGACGGCGTCGGTTGCCCGCATCGACCGCTAGCGCGTAAGGCAGGCTCACCACGCGGGCACCGGCGCCCTGGGCCTGCTGAACCAGGTTTTCAACCCGCGCCAGGTGCCGGGCATTGACCACCGCGACCACATCCGGGTTGTCGCTGACCTCAGGAATCAGCTCGCGGTAGGTACTGGCAAACGCGTCGAGAAACCCTTCAAGCTGCTCACGCGGCACGTAGACCAGGTCCGGGTTGATGCACACCTGGCCACCGTTGGTGGTCTTGGACACGGCAATGCGGTACGCCGCCGTGGCCATATCGGCACTGCGCCCGACAATCACCGGCGACTTGCCGCCCAGCTCCAGGGTTACCGGCACCAGGTTGTCGGCGGCGTGGCGCATCACCGACTTGCCCACCTCGGTGCCGCCGGTGAACACAAGATGGTCGAAAGGCTGCGCGGTAAACGCCTTTGCCAGGTCTTCGCCACCGGTGACCACGGCCACTTCGAGCGGGTCGAACCAATCGCCTATCAGCTGGGCAATGAGCGCGGCGGTATGCGGTACCACCTCCGAAGGCTTGAGGATGGCCCGGTTGCCCGCCGCCAGGGCCGAGGCCAAGGGGCTCAGCAAGGTATACAGCGGGGCATTCCAGGTACCCAGGATGCCCACCGTGCCCTTGGGCTGATGCAGCACCCAGGCCTCGGCGCCCAGTTGGTCGTACGGCGTGAAGACTTTCCGAGGCTGATCCTGCATCCAGCCCTCCAGGTGATCGCGCGCATGCTTGAGCGACCCCAGCGAACCCAACACATCGTTCATCAGTGAAAAGCCTTGGGGGCGGCCGCCAAAATCGGCATCCATGGCCTCGGCCAACGCCATGTGGTGCGCAACCAGCATGTCGATCACGCGCTGGATACGGGCCCGGCGCGCCTGCGCGCTAACGGCCCCTGCTGCGGCAAACGCAGCCTTTTGCTCTGACAACAGGGCCGACAGACCGTCGACGGATGAAATTGCACAACCCATTGGTGCCTCCTCAACTGTTCAAAGGCCAGCATGTGCGCGCTGTACCCACCATGGCCGCCCACCTCGACGCCCTCACCGCAAACTAGCCCCAGACCTGCGCCGGGCGCCTCGTCCATGTAGACGAGTAGGCCGCAAACGTTAGTCCATTGAGACGATGTAAAGCCCCGCAACGCTGGGAATACTGCAAACACGCACAACCACTCCATGAGGCCCATCATGGCAACGCCTGCCTGTTTCGACCCCCAAGCGTTTCGCGCCGCGCTCGGCACCTTTACCACAGGGGTGACCATCATCACCACTCAGGCTGAAGACGGCACGCCGGTTGGCATCACCGCCAACAGCTTCAACTCGGTTTCGCTCAACCCGCCGCTGGTGCTCTGGAGCCTGGCGAAGAATGCCAGAAGCCTGCCGGTGTTCAGCGGTGGCCGCCACTGGAACGTGCACGTGCTGTCCACCGAACAGGAATGCCTGTCCGGGCGCTTCGCGCGCCAGGGCGAAGACAAGTTCGCTGAAATCGAGCTGGACACCGGCATCAGCGCCGCGCCCTTGCTGCAGGACTGCACCGCGCGCTTTCAATGCCGCACCGCCTTCCAATACGAAGGTGGCGACCATGTGATCTTTGTCGGTGAAGTACTGGCCTTCGACCACAGCGACCGCGCGCCGCTGGCCTTCCAGAGTGGCCAGTACGCCCTGGCGATGCGCAAGCCGCGCAGCGAACTGCGCCTGGCCACCACCCCGCCGCCGCCTGAATGCAGTTACACCGAAGACCTGCTTGGCTACCTGCTCGGCCGCTCGCACTACCAGATGCTGTATGCCTTGCGCCGGCTGTTGAAAAACCAACAGCTCGACGAGCACGCGTTCTTCATCCTTTCGACGCTGTGCATCCGCGACAACCTGAGCCTTGATGAAATCAACGCATTCGTCGGCTACACCGGCCACGTGGTCAGCGCGTCGAGCATGCGCTTTCTCGAACGGCAGAACCTGGTGGCCAGGGAAATCGACGACAACCAGGTGCGCTATGTGCTGACCGCCGATGGCCGCGCCGCCTCACTGCAGGAAGTGGCACTGGCCAAGGCCGTCGAGCAGGACATCGCCGCACGCCTGGGCGCCGGCGATGCCCAGGCACTCAAGGTGTTGCTCAAGCGCCTGATCGCCACCTCGGACCCTGGCTTGCCGGACCTCTGGGCGCCACGTTGAGGCAGCCCCGGCAGCACCCCGATAGCCCCCTGGATTGAAAGGACAGCCATGAGCATTCTGCAACGTTTCAACCTCACCGGCAGTGTCGCCATTGTCACCGGCAGCGGCCGCGGCATCGGCCGTGCCATTGCCCTGGCCTACGCCGATGCCGGCGCCGATGTGGTCTGTAGCGCGCGGTCACTGGCCGATGTCGAAGCCGTCGCCGATGCCGTGCGCAGCCGAGGGCGCCGCGCCCTGGCGATCAGCTGCGATGTCACCGACAGCGAGCAACGCATCGCCCTGGTCAGCCAGGCCCGCGAACAACTGGGGCGCGTCACCCACCTGGTCAACAACGCCGGCGGTGGCGGCCCGAACGACCCGCTGACGATGAGCCCCGAGGCCTTCGAGCAGGTGCTCAGCTTCAACGTCAGCGCCGCCTATGCGTTGTCCCAGCTGTGCGTGCCGCTGATGCGCGAAGCCGGCGGCGGCAACCTGATCAACATCACCTCGGTGGCAGCGCGCTATGCCCAGCGCCACTTCAGCGCCTATGGCACGGCCAAAGCGGCATTGACCCACCTGACACGGCTGCTGGCACAAGAGTTTGCACCGCAGATCCGGGTCAATGCCATCGCCCCTGGGCCGATCCTCACCGACGCCTTGGCCGGCGTGATGCCGGCTGCCATGCGCAGCGCGATGGAAGCCAACACCCCGCTCAAGTGCCTGGGCCAGCCAGAGGACATTGCCGCAGCAGCCCTGTACCTGGCGTCGCCCGCCTCGGCCTGGGTCACCGGCAAGATCATCGATGTCGATGGCGGCGCCGACGCCAGCGTCTGGCCGGGCTGAGCCTCGTTGCCGCGGCTGGCGCAAGCAGGCTGGCCTTTCGTTCACTTGTCACAGAGCGACCTTTTTATGGATGCGCACCTGATTGAAGCCTTGGGCGACGAGCTGTTCAGCGCCCTGCAAACACGCAAGAGCGTGGCGCCGCTGAGCCAGCGCCACGCCGACATCAGCCTGGACGATGCCTACCGCATCTCCCTGCGCCTGCTCGCCCGGCGTGAAGCCATGGGCGAGCGGGTGATCGGCAAGAAGATCGGCGTGACCAGCCGGGCCGTGCAGGAAATGCTCGACGTGCATCAACCGGACTTCGGCTTTCTCACGGATCGCATGCAGGTTGCTGGCGACAGCGACGTCAGCTTTGCCACCCACCGGTTGATCCAGCCCCGTGCAGAAGGCGAAATCGCCTTCGTGCTGGGCGACGACCTGAAAGGCGGCGAGGTCAGTGCAGACGATGTACTGGCGGCCACCGAGTGGGTGCTGCCGTGCTTCGAAATCGTCGACTCACGCATCGACAACTGGCAGATCCGCATTCAGGACACGGTGGCCGACAACGCCTCCTGCGGGGTATTCGCCCTGGGCCAGCAGCGCATCAACCCGCGCGAGCTGGACTTGGCCCAGGTTCAACTGCAGCTGTTCAAGAACGGCCACACCGCCGGCAGCGGCCTGGGCGCCGCCGTGCAAGGTCACCCTTGCAATGCCGTGGCGTGGCTGGCCAACACCCTGGGCAAGCTGGGCATCCCCTTTCGCAAGGGCGAAATCATCCTGTCCGGTGCCCTGGCACCCCTGGTGCCCGTCGCAGCGGGGGATTTCGTCAGCCTGTCATTGAGCGGCATGGGCGTGCTGCACCTGAACTTCGTGCCCTGACCCGCTCGCTTCAACTTCTTCTGATCGAGAACAATGCCATGCGCCAAAAGATCAAATGCGCCCTCATCGGGCCCGGCAATATCGGTACCGACCTGCTGTACAAGCTCAAACGCAGTGAAGTGCTGGAGCCGGTGTGGATGGTGGGCATCGATGCCAACTCCGAAGGCCTTGCCCGCGCCGCCGAACTGGGCCTGAAAACCACCAGCGACGGTGTCGACGGCTTGCTGGCACATGTCCTTGAAGACGGTATCCAGATCGCCTTCGATGCCACCTCCGCATATGTGCACGCCGAAAACAGCCGCAAGCTCAATGCCCTGGGTGTGCTGATGATCGACCTGACACCCGCCGCCATCGGCCCTTACTGCGTACCGCCGGTCAACCTCGAACATAACCTTGGCCTGGGCGTGATGAACGTGAACATGGTCACCTGCGGTGGCCAGGCGACCATTCCGCTGGTGGCTGCGGTATCCAGCGTGCAACCGGTGGCGTATGCCGAAATCATCGCGACGGCAGCGTCCAAGTCGGTGGGCCCCGGCACGCGCAAGAACATCGACGAGTTCACCCGCACCACCGCTGCGGCGGTCGAGCAGGTGGGCGGGGCGAAAAAGGGCAAGGCGATCATCATCGTCAACCCTGCCGAGCCGCCGCTGATCATGCGCGACACCGTGCATTGCCTGACCGAAGACGAGCCCGACCAAGCCGCCATCAGCGCCGCCATCGCGCAGATGATCGAGCAGGTGCAGCGCTATGTGCCGGGGTACAAGCTGGTCAACGGGCCGGTGTTCGACGGCAACCGGGTGTCGATCTTCATGGAAGTCGAGGGCCTGGGCGACTACCTGCCCAAGTACGCCGGCAACCTCGACATCATGACCGCTGCCGCCGCGCGCACCGCCGAAATGTTTGCCGAAGCGATGCTCAAGGGCGAACTCGCGCTGCCCCGCCCTGCCCCCCAACCTGCCACCGTTTAAGGAACGCGCCATGGACCTTCACGGCAAACGCATCACCGTACACGACATGTGCCTGCGCGACGGCATGCACCCCAAACGCCACCAGATCTCCCTGCAGCAGATGAAAGACATTGCCTATGGGCTGGACGCCGCTGGTGTGCCGCTGATCGAAGTGACCCACGGCGATGGCCTGGGCGGCAGTTCGGTGAACTATGGCTTCCCTGCGCACACCGACGAGCAGTACCTGTCGGCGGTCATTCCGTTGATGACCCACGCCAAGGTCTCGGCCCTGCTGCTGCCCGGGATCGGCACGGTCGACCACCTGCGCATGGCGTTCGAGCTCGGTGTCAGCACCCTTCGGGTCGCCACCCACTGCACCGAAGCCGATGTTTCGCAGCAGCACATTGCTGCTGCGCGAACGCTGGGAATGGACACTGTCGGCTTCTTGATGATGGCCCATATGAACAGCCCGGAAGGCCTGGCCCAGCAGGGCAAGCTGATGGAAAGCTACGGCGCCAATTGCATCTACATCACCGACTCGGCCGGCTACCTGCTGCCCCACGATGTCAGCGCACGGGTGGCGGCGCTGCGCGCAGCGCTCGAACCCGGTACCGAAATCGGCTTCCATGGCCACCATAACCTGTCGATGGGGGTGTCCAACTCCATCGCCGCCATCGCTGCGGGTGCCACGCGCATCGATGCGGCCTGCGCCGGCCTGGGCGCCGGTGCCGGCAACACGCCGATGGAAGTGCTGGTTGCGGTGTGCGACCGGATGGGCATCGAGACCGGGGTCAGTGTCTTCGGCATCCAGGATGTGGCCGAAGACTTGGTGGTGCCGATCATGGACTTCCCCATCCGCAGCGACCGCGATGCCCTGACGATGGGCTATGCCGGCGTCTATGGCTCGTTCCTGCTGTTCGCCAAACGCGCCGAGCAGAAATACGGCGTGCCGGCACGGGAGATTCTTGTGGAAATGGGCCGCCGTGGCATGGTCGGCGGCCAGGAGGACATGATCGAAGACACCGCCCTGACCCTGGCCAGGCAACGCAAGGCACACGCCTGACCTCCCCTGTGGCCCGGGCGCAGCCTGGGCCTTCGCGCTCGGCACCTGCAGGAGTCACCCATGCGCACTACGCCTGTTTCGCCCCTTGGCTGGCGCAGCCATGGGCTGCTGCTGCTGCTGGCGATGATGTACGCCGACAACTTTGTCGGCCGGCAGATCATTGCCGTGATGATAGAGCCGATCAAACAGGAGTTCGCAGTCAGCGACACCGCCATGGGTCTGGTTTCAGGCCTGGCATTTGCGGCCGTGTATGTACTGCTGGGCCTGCCCGCCGGGCGGTTGGCCGACCACATGCCGCGGACCCGCCTGCTGGCCGCGTCCACGCTGTTGTGGGCGCTGGCGACCGTGGTCTGCGGCCTGGCCGGCAGCTTCGCGATGCTGGTGATCGCCCGCATGGCCGTGGCGGTCTGCGAGTCGCCCAGCACCTCTACCTCGATGTCGATCATTGCCGACCTCTATCCACCCCACCGACGTTCGTTCGCCATCGCCTGCTACACCGCTGCGCCGACTTTTTCCACGATCATCGCCTTGTGCGTGGGCGCCTGGGTCGTGGATGAATACGGCTGGCGCAGCGCCTTTTTTGCGGTCGCCGTGCCCGCTTTTGTCATCAGCGCGCTGTGCGCCTTTGTCGTGCGCGACCCGGCACGCGGGCGTTTCGACCTCACGGTACAGGCCGCCCATCCCTTGCCGGGCCTGTGGGCCAGCGCCCGTGAACTGTGGGCGCAGCCGCCTTACCGCTGCCTGGTGCTGGCCTGCGGGCTCACCACCTTCAGCGCCTATGGCTATGCGATGTGGAACGCCAGTTTCCTGGTGCGCTCGCACGGTATGCCGCTGCAGTACGCCGGCATCCTCGCGGGGCTGGTGGGCGGCACCTGTGCCGGGCTCGGGGCCTTGTTCAGTGGCTGGCTGACCGACCACCTGGCCGTGAGGAGCCTGCGTTGGCACATTGGCGTACCGGTGATCGGCCATCTGCTGGGCAGCAGTGCGCTGATCATCTACCTGCTGTGGCCCCGCGATATCCTGATGCAGGTGGGTAGCGTTCCGGTACCCAGCGCGATGCTCTGGTGCGCACTGACCAGCTTCTTCTCGGTGTGGTGGGTGGGCCCTTCGTTCTCACTGCTGACGCAGATGGTACCGGCCTCGCGCCGGGCAACGGCGGTAGCGTTGCAAACCATTGTCTCGACCTTGTGTGGTGTCGGTATCGGCCCGCTGGCCACAGGGTTGCTCAGCGATGCCCTGATGCCGGTGTTTGCCGAGGAATCACTGCGTTACGCCTTGCTGCTGGTCAGTTGCACGATCGTCATACCGCTGGCGTTGCTGTGGCGCACCCACCAGCACCTGAACGGCCTCGTCCGGGGGGCCAGCTATGCCTAAGCAAGGCAACCTGGCGGCGGATGCCGAATGCGCACGGTTCATCATTGACGCGGCCACCGAACTGCTTGCCGAGGTGGGTTACGGCGCCATGTCCATGCGCCAGCTGGCAAGCCGTGCCGGCTTGCTGCCAGGCAGCCTCTACCACCATGTAGCGAGCAAGCAGGACTTGTTGTCGTGGGTACTCATGGACCTGCTCGAAACACGCGACAGCGCCTGGCGCGCGTTCCCAAAGCGTCGTGGCGTACTGGGTGAATTGCACAGTTTCATACGCTTCGTTCTGGCTTGGCAGGCCGCGCACCCGCTGCACGTCAAGGTGCTGGAGCGCGAACAGCATCACCTGGAACCGCACCTGCAGCACTGGCTGGCACGCCGTCCGGATAACCTGCGGCTGCAGTTGCAGGCCCTGGTGCACAAAGGCCTCAAGCAAGGGATTTTTGCAGGTATCGAAGCCGAGTTGGCCGCGCTGGCGATCATGGCCCTGGTGGGCACCGCCGACGCGCTGCGCCACACATCGCCCGCGTGGACAGCCTCACGCCTGGAAGCGCACTTCGTACAGATGACCCAGCGCCTGCTCAACGTGCAGGGCCAGCCGAACCTCTAGCAACTGTTCACACCGTTGAAACTTTCCCAGCGCAAGCCCAGTCCAGACCCCTATCGACCACAGCACGGGAGCAGACAATGACGGGCACGGTAGGCGACTTTCTGGTGGAGCGTTTGTATCAATGGGGGGTGCGGCGCATCTTCGGCTACCCCGGCGACGGCATCAACGGCGTGTTCGGCGCGCTGAGCCGGGCCAACGGCAAGATCCAGTTCATCCAGGCGCGCCACGAGGAGATGGCCGCGTTCATGGCCAGTGCCCACGCCAAGTTCACCGGCGAACTGGGCGTGTGCATTGCCACTTCAGGCCCCGGCGCATCGCATTTGCTCACGGGCCTGTACGACGCGCGCATGGACCACATGCCGGTGCTGGCCATCGTCGGCCAACAGGCGCGGGCGGCACTGGGTGGGCACTATCAGCAGGAGCTGGACCTGCTGTCGATGTTCAAGGACGTGGCCGGTGCATTCGTCCAGCAGGCCTCCACACCTTCGCAGGTACGCCACCTGCTCGACCGCGCCGTGCGCACTGCCGTCGGCGAGCGGCGGGTGACGGCGGTGATTCTGCCCAACGACCTGCAGGACCTGCCCTACCACGAACCGCCACGTGCCCACGGCACCGTGCATTCGGGCATCGGCTACAGCAAACCCAAGGTGGTGCCCTATGACAGCGACCTGCAACGCGCCGCCGAAGTGCTCGACGCCGGGCGCAAGGTCGCCATCCTGGTGGGCGCCGGGGCCTTGCAGGCAACCGAAGAAATCATCGCCATCGCAGACACGTTGGGCGCTGGGGTGGCCAAGGCGCTGCTGGGCAAGGCTGCAGTAGCCGATGACCTGCCTTGGGTGACCGGCGCCATCGGCTTGCTGGGGACCGAGCCCAGTTACCAGATGATGAACGAATGCGACACCCTGCTGATGGTCGGTTCGGGGTTCCCCTATGCCGAGTTCCTGCCCAAGGAGGGCCAGGCCCGTGGCGTGCAGATCGACCTGCAACCCGACATGCTGAGCCTGCGCTACCCCATGGAGGTCAACCTGGTCGGTGACGCTGGCGAGACCTTGCGTGCATTGCTGCCCCTGCTGCAACACAAGACCGACCGGCGCTGGCGCAAGAAGGTCGAGGGCTGGCGCGCACGCTGGGACAACACCCTGGCCAAACGTGCCATGGTCCATGCCGAGCCGATCAACCCGCAGCGCGTGGTGTACGAGCTGTCCCCGCGCCTGCCAGACGACAGCATCGTGACCAGCGATTCCGGCTCTTGCGCCAACTGGTATGCGCGCGACCTGCAGATACGCCAAGGCATGCAGTGTTCATTGTCCGGCGGCCTGGCCTGCATGGGCGCCGCCGTGCCCTATGCCATTGCCGCGAAATTCGCCCATCCGCAGCGCCCGGTGGTGGCCCTGGTCGGCGATGGCGCGATGCAGATGAACAACCTGGCCGAGCTGATCACCGTGGCCAAGTACTGGCAGCAGTGGGAGAACCCGCAATGGATCTGTGCGGTGTTCAACAACGAGGACCTCAACCAGGTCACCTGGGAACAGCGGGTCATGGAAGGCGACCCCAAGTTCGAAGCGTCGCAGTCGATTCCCGACGTGCCCTACCACCTGTTCGCGATCTCCATCGGCCTGCAGGGCATTTTCGTCGACCGTGAAGAAGACATCGCAGCCGCCTGGGAACGCGCACTGAACGCCGATCGCCCGGTGCTGATCGAGTTCAAGACCGACCCCAACGTGCCGCCCCTGCCGCCGCATATCAAGCTGGAACAGGCGAAGAAATTCGCCAGTACCTTGCTCAAGGGCGACCCCGACCAGGCCGGGGTCATCGTGCAGACGGCCAAGCAGGTGCTCAGTTCGGTGTTACCGGGGAAGAAGTGACGGCAGCTGGGCAGAAACGCTGAACGTTTGCCCGCCGGGGTCAGTCGCACACCGTAGACGCAGTCGACTGTGCGACCCCCAACCGTGAGGACACCCAATGAGCGCAAACTCCCCCCAGGGTGGCGAAGCACACCCCCTCCGCCTGACGATCAACGGCCAGGCCAGGTCGCTGCAGGTTCACCCCTGGACGACACTGCTCGACTTGCTGCGCGAGCAACTGGACCTGATCGGCACCAAGAAAGGCTGTGACCATGGCCAATGCGGTGCCTGCACGGTGTTACGGGACGGCAAACGCGTCAACGCCTGCCTGACCCTGGCCGTCATGTGTGACGGCGCCGACCTGGTCACCATCGAAGGCCTGGCCGTGGGTGACGAACTGCACCCCCTGCAGCGCGCATTCATTACCCATGATGCCTTTCAGTGCGGTTACTGCACCCCAGGCCAGATCTGCTCCGCCGTTGGCCTGGCAGAAGAAGGGCGCGCCTGCACGCGCGACGCCATTCGCGAGCAGATGAGCGGCAACCTCTGCCGCTGCGGGGCCTACAGCAACATCATCGCGGCGGTGGAAGAAGCACTGCCGCTGATGCGCGCCAAGGCCAACCTGCAGGGAGGGCCGCGCGCATGACGCCGTTCAGCTACCACAAGCCGGCATCGGTCGGCGAAGCCGTCGGCCTGGCCGACGCGTCCTCACGCTTCATCGCCGGTGGCACCAACCTCGTCGACCTGATGAAAGAAAACGTGGTGCGCCCCGAGCGCCTGATCGACATAACCGGCCTCGGGTTGAACGGTATCCAGGCCACCGCGAACAGTGGCGTGCTGATCGGCGCACTGGTCAGCAATGCCGAGCTGGCCTGGGCCTCTGTGATCGAACTGCACTATCCCCTGCTGGCCGAGGCCATTCTGGCAGGCGCCTCGCCGCAGTTGCGGAACATGGCCAGTACCGGCGGCAACCTGTTGCAACGCACCCGCTGTTACTACTTTTATGACACCGGCACACCCTGCAACAAGCGCGAGCCAGGCAGCGGCTGCCCGGCGCGCACAGGCCTGAATCGCATCCACGCCATCCTCGGTGCCAGCGATGCCTGCGTTGCGACACACCCTTCGGACATGTGTGTGGCGCTGGCGGCGCTCGAGGCCGTGGTCCATGTGCAGGGCCGGGCCGGCAAACGCCAGATACCCTTCGCCGACTTCCACCGCCTGCCCGGGGACGCACCGGAGCGCGACAATCAACTGGCCGCCGATGAGCTGATAACCGCCATCGAACTGCCGCCCCCCACGTTCGAAGACCACTACCGCTATTTGAAGATCCGCGATCGGGCGTCTTATGCGTTTGCACTGGTATCGGTTGCCGCCGGGTTGAACCTCGATGGCGGCGTGATCCAGGACGCACGCCTGGCGCTGGGTGGCGTGGCCCACAAGCCCTGGCGAGACCCGGCTGTCGAACGCACGTTGATCGGCCAGGCGCCCACGCAGGCGCTGTTCACCCAAGCGGCCGACGCCCTGCTGCAAGGCGCAGAACCCTTGGCCCACAACGGCTTCAAGGTGCCCCTCGCGCAACGTGCCATCGTGCGCGCATTAAGCGATGCGGCGCTCGGGGCAAAAGCCAGGGGGGCAACGTCATGAACATCAAAACAGCGGTAGTGGGCACGGCCATGGACCGTGTCGACGGGGTGGCGAAAGTCACCGGGCAGGCGCGCTATGCGGGCGAGTACCCAGAGGCCGGGTTGCTGCATGGCAGCGTGGTGTCCAGCACGATCGCCCGTGGGCGGGTGCTGAGCATCGACACTGCCCAGGCACTGAGCGTGCCGGGGGTAATCGCCGTGCTGGACCATGCCCATCGCCCTCGCGTTTCCAGTTACGACGACGATTACAGTGACGCCGACTCGGCCGAGGGCACGCCATTTCGGCCGTTGTTCAACGATCGCGTGCTGTACAGCGGCCAGCCCCTGGCGCTGGTGGTCGCGCAAAGCCTGGAGCTGGCAAGGTATGCAGGCTCGCTGGTGAAGGTCGAGTACCTCGAAGAACCCCATGAAACCGACCTGGCCAGCGTACTCGACAAAACGCACCCGGCACCCGCCGAAACGCCCGCCCCTCGCGGCGATTTTGCCGGGCAGTTTGCCAACGCCGCGGTGCAGGTAGACGCGACCTACCTCACCGCCAACGAACACCACAACCCGATGGAGCCCCATGCTTCGACGGTGCTGTACCAGGCCGACGGCAGCCTGGAAATCCATGACAAGACCCAAGGTACGCAAAATTGCCAGGACTACCTGCACAAGGTATTCGACCTGCCCAAGGAAAAAGTCCGGGTGCTGGCAGCGTTCGTCGGCGGTGCCTTCGGCTCGGGGTTGCGCCCGCAGTACCAGCTGCCCCTGGCGGTGATGGCGGCCTTGCACCTGCAACGTTCGGTGCGTGTCACGCTGACCCGCCAGCAAATGTTCACCTTCGGCTACCGGCCCCGCACCCAGCAACGGCTGCGCCTGGGGGCCGATTCGCAGGGGCGGTTGCTGGCGATTGCCCATGACGCGCTTGGCCAGACCTCACGCTTCGAGGACTTCACCGAGCACCTGGTGGAATGGAGCGGCATGCTCTACCAGTGCGACAACGTTGCCCTGAGCTACCGCCTTGCGCCCCTGGATGTGTACACCCCGCTGGACATGCGCGCACCGGGTGCCGCGTCCGGGATGATCGCCCTGGAATGCGCCATGGATGAACTGGCATGCGCAGCCGACATCGACCCGCTTGAGCTGCGCCGTCGCAATTTCACCGCTATCAATGGCAACGAGGGCAAACCCTATTCGAGCAAGGAGCTGCTGGCCTGCTATGACCAGGGTGCCCAGCGTTTTGGCTGGGGCAACCGCCGCCCACAACCCCGCAGCATGCGCCATGGGCAGCAGTTGGTTGGCTGGGGCATGGCAGGCGGGGTCTGGGAGGCCATGCAGATGAAAGCCAGTGCCAAGGCGCGCATCGATGGCGCAGGGCATTTGACCGTCAGCAGCGCGACTACCGACATCGGCACCGGCACCTACACCGTCATGACGCAGATCGCGGCCGACGCCGCTGGCGCCCGTGTGCAAGACGTGACCTTTGTGCTGGGGGACTCTTCGCTGCCGACCGCGCCGCTGCAGGGTGGGTCTTTCACGGTGTCGTCGGTAGGTTCGGCCGTGCGCCAAGCGTGCCTGGCCCTGCGCAGCAACGTGCTTGCGCATGCACGCCAGCATTACCCTGAGGTCGGCAACACGCCGGTGGAAGCAATCACGTTCGCTGACGGCTACCTGCTGGCAAGTAACCACCGCCTTGCACTCGCGGACATCGTGGCCAGTGCCCCCGAGGGGTTTTTCGAGGTGCAGGTCGAAGCAGCGCCCAGCGCCAAGCGCAAACCCTTCGCCACCGCGACCCATTGCGCCGTGTTCGTCGAGGTGCAGGTCGATGAAGACCTGGGCTCGGTCAAGGTCACCCGGGTGGTCAGCGCTGTGGCAGCGGGCCGCGTCGTCAACCCCAAGACCGCACGCAGCCAGATCCTCGGCGGTGTCATCTGGGGTATCGGCATGGCATTGCACGAAGCGACGCAAACCGATCACCGCTTGGGGCGAATCCTCAACCACAACCTGGCGGAATACCACATACCGGTAAACGCCGACAGCGGTGAAATCGAGGTCATCTTCGTCGAAGAGCACGACGACATCGTCAACGAGCTGGGCTCCAAGGGCGTGGGGGAAATCGGCGTGGTCGGTGTGGCGGCGGCGGTAGCCAACGCCATTTACCACGCCACCGGCAAGCGGGTGAGGGAATTTCCGATCACGCTCGATAAACTGCTGTAGCACGCCCTCAGCTCAGGCAGGCCAGCGTTGTCAGGGCATTGCCCAAGGCTGCGCCCGAAGCGGTATTGTCGAAGATGCACCAGGTCGGCACCCCCGCAGCATGGCTGCGCTGCAGCCGTGCCGCCAGGTTTTGCATCGGCCTCAAACCGCGCCGGGCTGGCAGCCACTCAGGCGACCTGAAAATCAATCATCCTGGTGTTCCTGAATGAGGTGCCGGCGCGGTACCACGCCCGTTTGCATGCACAACGGGGGGATGACAAGCATGATAATCCAGCCCCGCAACCGCCTTGAGAAAGGCCCAATCGGCCAGGCGCCGCAAGTCACGCCACTCTTGCCATTGGATCAGGTGCAAGCGGTCCATTTCATCGGCCTGGCGTAGCAGTTGCTCGTGATAGCTGCTGGGGCAATCGCGGCGCAATTGGTGGTCGTCGAAATGCTGGAACCATCGATTGATGGCTTCGAGGCGGCGCTGCGCCAGCCCTGTCTGCTGTGTAAACGCATTCATCCCGGTCATCCCGCGCGCTTCTGACAATCGAGCCGTCGGCAGCAAAATAGGTTCATTCAGAACTATCAACGGTCGAAGTCGCCGCTGAACCTGTTGGTCTGAACTTTGCGGTGCCCGTCAGTTTCCTCTGCATAGCCTCGTACATCCACCACTGCAGGAGATGCATGCCATGAGAGCGTTGACCTATCACGGAGCCAACGATGTCAGGGTCGATACCGTGCCTGACCCCAGCCTTCAGGAGCCGGACGACATCATCCTCAGGGTGACGGCCACCGCCATCTGCGGCTCGGACCTGCACCTCTATCGGGGCAAGATCCCGCAGACCGAATCGGGCGATATCTTCGGCCACGAATTCATGGGCATCGTCGAGGCCACCGGCAAGGACGTCACCCACCTGCAGGTTGGCGACCGTGTGGTGATCCCCTTTGTCATCGCCTGCGGCAGTTGTTTCTTCTGCCAGCACGATCTGTTTGCCGCGTGCGAAACCACCAATACGGGGCGCGGCTCCATCGTCAACAAAAAAGGCATCCCACCGGGGGCAGCCTTGTTTGGCTACAGCCATCTGTATGGCGGCATTCCTGGCGGGCAGGCCGACTATGTGCGCGTGCCCAAAGCCAATGTCGGCCCGTTCAAAGTGCCCACCGACCTGGCCGACGACAAGGTACTGTTTCTCTCCGACATCCTGCCGACCGCCTGGCAGGCGGTGATCAATGCTGAAGTCGGCCCAGGTTCGTCGGTGGCAATCTACGGTGCCGGGCCGGTGGGGCTGCTGAGCGCTGCCTGCGCGCGAATGCTTGGGGCACAGACCGTGTTCATGGTCGATGACAATGACTACCGCCTGGCGTATGCCCAGGAGGCTTACGGAGTGGTCCCGATCAACTTCGAGCAGGATGACGACCCGGCCGACAGCATCATCCGCCACACGCCAGGGATGCGCGGAGTGGATGCCGTGATCGATGCAGTCGGTTTCGAGGCCAAGGGCAGCACCGCAGAGACCGTGATGACGGCGCTGAAGATCGAGGGCAGCAGCGGCAAGGCCTTGCGCCAGAGCATCGCTGCCGTTCGTCGCGGCGGCGTGGTCAGCGTGCCCGGGGTGTACGCCGGCTTCATTCATGCCTTCATGTTCGGTGACGCGTTCGACAAGGGCCTGACGTTCAAGATGGGCCAGACCCATGTGCACAAGTACCTGCCTGAACTGCTGGAGCATATCGAGGCCGGGCGCCTGCAACCGGAGATGATCGTTACGCACCGACTTGCCCTGGAAGAAGCAGCCCTTGGCTACAAGCTGTTCGACCAGAAACAGGACAGTTGCCGAAAAGTCATTCTTGTTCCGGGGGCGGCACCCGGAACCCTGGGCAGCGACTTCGCATAGCGCTGATGAGGGCGGTGCAACCAGGCCCCGCCCTCCCCAACCGATCAGGCCAGCTGGATGTACACCGCGTAAGTGCCCAATAGCACCCAGAAGCCGAGAAAGATCCAAGGCGTGCGAAGTGAGAACAGCAGGGATTTGCGATGCCCTGCCCGGGAGGTTTCAGCCTCACAGAACAGCGGCGATTCGTCGTAGGCCAAGCCCATCATCGGCTCACTGCGCAGCAGGTGGCTTTGCTTGAGCTGCCAGTGATCGATGATCCGATAGGCAGCGCGAATACCCGGCCAGGCATTGAGCGAACTCAAAACACCCAGCAGCGCGAGAAAGGCAGGCACGATCAGGGTGAACATCTCACCCCAGCTCTGGTTCAGGTTGCCCATGGATGACACGAACGCAATCACCAGAAAAGACTGTGCAGCAAGATAGGCGTCGGTACGGTTGGCCAGGATGGTGGTTTCGTACTGGATTTCCCTTCGATAGAAATCAAGACGTTCCTTGGCGGTACCAAACATTCTTGCATTCTTTTCCTCGATCTCATGTTCGGGCGTCGATGGCGTGATGATACGAGGCACTTGCAGGCTCCGGTGTCGTTAAGCGTTGCGCGAAATGCGGGCTGTTCAGCGATAGAGCCATCGAGCGAGCGAAAAATTCAGTGCATCTGCGTGGCCTGACCGTCCGTCGTTGAAACCCGGCATCCACTCCAACACTCGCGTTACCCCCCTTTCGAATCGGTATGAACGTTCTCAACTGATGGAGCTTCTGCCATGCGCGACTACCCCACCCCACCCTTCCCGTCACAGCCGCAAAACGTGCCAGGCGCTCAACGCAAGATGGAGCCCTACCCCGATTGTGGCGAGCAGACGTACACCGGCAGCGGCCGGCTCGATGGCAAGATCGCGCTGATAACCGGTGCCGACAGCGGCATCGGCCGTGCGGTGGCCATTGCCTATGCCCGCGAAGGGGCAGACGTTGCCATTGCCTATCTCGATGAGCACGACGATGCGCAGGAAACCGCGCGCTGGGTCGAGGCCGCAGGCCGGCAATGCCTGCTGCTGCCCGGTGACCTGCGGCAAAAACAGCAGTGCTACGACATCGTCGACAAGACCGTGGCGCAATTTGGCCGTATCGACATCCTGGTCAACAACGCGGCGTTTCAGATGGCACATGAGTCGCTGGATGAAATCGACGATGACGAGTGGGTGATGACCTTTGATGTCAATATCACTGCCATCTTCCGCATTTGCCAACGGGCCTTGCCGTCGATGCCCAAGGGCAGCTCGATCATCAACACCAGTTCGGTCAACTCCGATGACCCCTCGCCCAAGTTGCTGGCCTATGCCGCCACCAAAGGCGCCATCGCCAACTTCACTGCAGGCCTGGCTCAGTTGCTGGCAGACAAGGGCATCCGGGTCAACAGCGTGGCACCTGGGCCAATCTGGACGCCGCTGATCCCGGCGACCATGCCCGATGAGGCTGTGAAGAACTTTGGCTCGGGCTACCCGATGGGCAGGCCGGGGCAGCCCGTCGAAGTGGCGCCGGTGTACGTATTGCTCGGGTCCGATGAGGCCAGCTACATCTCTGGCGCGCGCTACGCAGTAACGGGCGGCAAGCCTGTGCTGTGAAATGCCTGGCCCTTGCCAGCTCAACCGCTGCCGGCGAAGTTCACATCATTGGCATCGTCGTAAGTGTTGCGGGTTGCACATTCGAACTCGGCTTCGGCGCGTGTTGGAAAACTCAAACTGAGGCGGATTTTGTCTTGTGTGTCGTATAAGTCGTAGCCCTCGCCCAGGGCACTGGGGAAACCGATGCGCCGAGGCAAGATCTCTTTCTGACGAGGTACGGCGGGAACCACAACAAAGCGCCTATGCATGATCAGCCCTCTTCCGGCAGTTCTTTAGTATTAGTCCGACTATGACAAAGACTCAAGACGACTCATGCAAAGTTTTTTAATTCGCGGCACCCAATGCCAACAGCACCGAGGCTATTGGAGCCACAAATGCCGCTCCCCCAGTTGTTCAGGCGTTTTGTCTGAATCTGAAGCAATAAATGAACAGCCTCAAACGGTCACGGAGTCACAAATGAACACAGACCTTCCTGTGTTCGAATAGAGGTATGCGGTCATGGCTAACAATCAGGACAGGGGCGCAAATCAAGGCGACAACGCCGACTCCAAGGCCGGCGATGCAGGCCAAAGAGGTGGCCAGGGTGCGGGCGGTGACATGCCCGACAAACAAAAAGGCGGCCAGCAACCTGGGCAAAAGCCTGAAGACAAGATGAACAAGGATTGGGAACGCTCCAGGGACACCGGCAGCCAGGGTGGGCAGGCAGGTACCGATCAATCCACCGGGCAAAACCCGTCTGACCCTGGCCGTATGGGCGGCGGTCAAGCCGATCAAGGCGATACGCAGCACCAGGACAAGAATCGTTGATGCCAGTGGCCCCGGGGTGGCATTGCTGCCCTGGGGCCATAACGCAGGCGTATGTTGCTAGAGTTTGAAGCGCACGTGAATCGTGCTTTTACGTTCACTGCGATCCACCGTAATCGCCAGACTGCCATAGCCCGAATAGCTTTTTACCAGGCGCATGCCCAGCCCGGTGCCGGTGGGTTTGGGGTAAGACTCCGGAAAGCCATCGCCCTCGTCCGATACCGTGATCAGGGCATGATCACCGTGGCCCATTACGCTGACGTCCACCGTGCCTCTTCCATACTTCAGCGAGTTGGTGATCAGTTCGGATATCACCAGGCCCAGTGGCGCCATTCTTTCGGGCGCAAGAATGAACGTGTCAGCATGCAGCACTATCTTGCGGTCGGCCAATGCCTTGCCCAGATCACCCAGCAGCGCCTCCAGATAATCCGAGACGCGCACGTGCTGCGTTTCAGCATTCTGATAAAGACGCTCATGGACGCTGGCAATGGTCAATACGCGGGTCGCGGCTGTTTCCAGTTGCAATTTGACCGCTTCATCAGCGGCCATATTTGCCTGCAACAGCAATAAGGTGTTGACCAAGTGCAGGCTGTTCTTCACCCGGTGGTGGATTTCTTCCAGGTGCAGGTCGGTTCTATTCAACTTGGTATTTTGTGCATCGATCAACGATAACAATTGGGCTTCATGATGCCGACGTTCGGTAATGTCACGCGACACTGCGATGATCTTTGCAAATTCGCCTTGTTCACCAAATATAGGCGCCACCGTCACATCCCACCATTTCGGCTCGTTCTGCAGCGTTGGGCAGAAGGCCTCGAAACGCGCTGACTCCCCACTCGTTACTCTTCTGATAGCGTCCAGCACCACACTGCGGGATTCATCTGGCCAGATCTGCGGCCACGCCACCCCACGTATCTGAGCGAGGTCGCCGATGTGCAACAGGCACATGCCGGCATCGTTCATGAACTCGATGTCGCCGCTCGCCGAGAGGATTTTCACGCAGTCGGGGCTGGCGTTCAGCACACTTTCGGAATAGGGGTCCGAAGACTGCATTTCTGCGCCTGCAGTGATCCTTTCCACCGCCATGGAGATGACGTTGGCAATGCCTTCCAGGAACACCAGGTCGCTTTCGATGAAGTCTTCGCCATTACTGCTGTCCGCTTCGAGTACTCCAAAGGGGGCAGTGGTGCCTCGAATAGGCACGTTGATCGCTCGCTCGATGCCGTACTTCTTGAGCAGCGAGGGGGTTCTGAAACGTTGCTCCTGCCCCAGATGGTTCGACAGCACAGGCCTGTAGGTCGAAATGGCGTAGCCCGCAGGGCTGGCGATATCGCCACCTACCGTGGCGTGCCCGATATCAGCGTCATCCCAACCCACACCATGGGACAGCAGAAACTCATCGCTGTCGGGTATCGGCGTAAGCACCTTGGCAAAGCGGGTGTCCATGCCCTTGGCCACGGCAGAGCAGGCTTGGGTCAGCAACCCATCCAGGTCAGACGACTTGAGTGACATGACGCCGTACTCGACCACCAGTTCATGCTGGCGATGAAGCCTGGCGTGCGACTTCTGCAACGCGGCGCGAATCGTTTCGTCAGGGGTTTGATGCATGGGGACGATATCCAAAGCTGGTTGAGATGCACGCTGAAACGGTTGCGCCGCTGTGCCAGACGCCAAGTAACATAGCAGCAGATGCCAAGCTAAGAACATGGCTGACAGACGTGAATTCAGCTATCTGGTTTATCACCGCTTATCGCCTGGGCGCAACGACGAAAACAGTCTAACTGCGCGGCAAGCAGATACGCCCTGCGCTACCCAAGGCCTATTCGCACCTTGTCGAGCAGGTCACTGACCTGAAACGGTTTGATCAGCAGGTCCATCCCGGTATCCAGGAACGCCTGACGATCCAGCGCAGTCTCGGCGTAGCCGGTCATGAACAACACCGGTAGCGCCGGGCGGTAACTACGCGCCATATCCGCCAGTTCGCGGCCGCTCATGCCTGGCAGCCCCACATCGGTCAAGAGCAATTCGATACTGGCGTCTTCACGCAAGCAGTCCAGCGCTTGTTCGGTGGTTTCCGCCAAGGTGCAACGATAACCCGCATCGGCCAGCACTTCGGCCACCGACAGGCGTACCGAGGCCATGTCCTCGACAACCAGCACATGCTCGCCGGCACCCTGCTGGTCCAACGGCGACGCTTGCTCCTCACAGGCCACCTGACGGCTACTGGCCGGCAACATCAACGTCACCTCGGTGCCCTGCCCTGGCACGCTGCGGATCGACACATGCCCGCTCGATTGGCGGGCAAAGCCGTAGATGGTCGACAACCCCAGCCCGGTACCTTGGCCGACCGGTTTGGTGGTGAAAAAGGGGTCGAAGACCCTTTCCAGAACCTCTGGCTCGATGCCAGCGCCATCGTCGCGTACGGTCACCGCCACATAGGGGCCGTCTTGCAGGTAGGCATTGCCGTGCGACCAACTCGCGGCAGTGTTGACCCAGATATGCCCACCTTGGGCCAAGGCATCACGGGCGTTGATCACCAGGTTGAGCACTGCGCTCTCCAGCTGGATCGGGTCGACCAGGGCAATCGTCGGCTCGCTGGAAAGCTCCAGCTGCAGCACGATACGTTCGCCAATGGTGCGGGTGATCAGCTCTTCAAGCGAGCGAACCCGTTCGTTGACGTCCACCGGGCGGGTGTCGAGCGGTTGCTGGCGTGCGAACGCCAACAGCCTGTGGGTCAGCGATGCCGCGCTCATGGCCGAACTGAGCGCAGCGTCTGCGTAAGTGGGGATTTTCTCCAGTTGGTTTTGCCCCACCCGTTTGCGGATCAGTTCCAGGCTGGTAATGATACCGGTCAGCAGGTTGTTGAAATCATGGGCGATCCCGCCTGTGAGGCTGCCCAGGGCATCCATCTTCTGCAATTGCAGCAATTGCGCCTCGGTCTGCGCCCGCTGCGCCATTTCCCGCGCCAGGCGGGTATTGGCGTCGTCCAGGCGCGCCAGGTGCGAGCGCTCGCGGTGGCGATGCTCGGTGACGTCCTCGACAAACACCAGGCATAACCCCGGCGCCCGGTAGGGCGAGAGCTGCCATTCGGTGTCGCGTTGCACGCCGCGCACGCTCATGCCGAGGGTGCCACGCCAGCGCCGGCCATCGGCCATGTGCTGGCGCAAGGCGACAATGGCGGCTTGCTGGCCGTCGACAAAGCACTCCTGCAGTGTGTCGGGGTTGCAGTTGTCCTGGATCAGCTGGGCAAATGCACGGTTGCACTCATGCACCTTGAGCCCGGCATCGAGCACGGCGATCGGTGCCGACACATTGTTGAAAATTTCCCGGAAGTTGGCCTCGCTTGCGCGCAGCGCCCGCTCGGTATCGCGCACCCGCATCAGGGTCCGCAGGGTGGCGACCAGCACATCCGGGTCCACCGGGTGCACCAGGTAGGCGTCGGCACCGGCATCGAGCCCGGTAATGATGTCGCCGGTCTGGATCGACGCCGCCGACACGTGAATTACCGGCAGCAAGGCGGTCTCAGGGTCGGCACGGAGCAACCGGACAATATCGAAGCCGCTCATGTCGGGCAGGTTGACATCCAGGATCAACCCATCGATCTGCTCACTGTGGATCAGTGCCAACCCCTCGCCACCGGTGCCCGCTTCGAGGATCTGGTAGCCATGCAACGCCAGGCGCCGGCGCAGCGCATAGCGGGTGGCTGCGTTGTCGTCGACGATGAGCAGGCGAATGTCAGGGTTCATCAGCGCTCTCCTGAGCCAGAGCCAGCGGAATGATGACAAAGAACGTGGAACCGGCGCCCGGTACGCTCTCCACCCCCACCTCGCCGCCCAGCAGGGCCGCGAAGCGTTTGCACAGTGACAAGCCAAGGCCGGTGCCGCGCAGGCGTTTCTGCAGCGGCGAGTCGATCTGGGCGAAGTCTTCGAACAAGCCACCCAGCAGCTCAGGGGCGATGCCGATGCCGGTGTCGGTGACAGCAAAACGGATCTGGTCGTTGCCCAGCAGTTGCGCCGACACCCGCACCTCTCCGCGGGTGGTGAACTTGAGCGCATTGGCGATGAAATTGCGCAGGATCTGCGCCAGCTTCTTGTCATCGGTGTAGATCTGCGGCAACCCCTCTGGCTCTTCGAAGATCAGGTCCACGCTACCGGTGTCGACGATTGGCCGGAACATCCCGCGCAAGGCGGCGAACAGGTCGAGCATGTCGAACCAGGCTGGCGAGATGGTGATACGGCCGGCCTCGATCTTGGCCAGGTCGAGCAGGTCGTCGACCATGTCGCTGAGTTCGCGCGTTGCAATGCTGACGAAGGCCACCTGCAATTGCTGCTCCTTGCTCAGCGGCCCGTCCACCTCATCGGCGAGCAGGCTGGTGATGCTCAGGATCGAGCCCAGCGGCGTGCGGAACTCATGGCTCATGTAGGAAAGGAAGCGGCTTTTCAGGTCCGATGCCTGGCGTAACTGCTCGGCTTGGGTGTCCAGCTCTGCGTAGAGCGCCAGCACCCCCTGGTTGGTTTCTTCCAGTTCTGCGCGCAGCGCTTCATTTTCGGCCTGCAGGCGTGCCACACAGGCAGCCTGCGCGGCGCGGTTTTCGGGCGTTGACTCAGGCATGCACGGTCTCCAGGTCGAGCACCAGCACAGTCACATCGTCCCGCCCACGGCAGAAGTCGCGATGCAGTACCGCAGCGATCACGGCCGGGTGGCGGTGCAGCAGGCCCGGGTAGGCTTGGAGGTTCCAGCGAGATTGCAGGCCGTCACTGAACATGATCAACAGATTCCCCTTCACATGAGCGTAGTCGAACACTTGCCCCTTGCGGTACTGACCACCGACGATGCCCGGGTGAGAGGCCAGGCCACGCGGTCTATCGCCACCGACCAATGTTGCGCCAATGTTACCGATGCCGATGAACTTCACGCTGTCGTGCCCCCCTTCATACTGGGCAATCGCAACAGCCCCACCGCGCGTACCTGCCATGGCCTGGTGCAATTCGCCCAGCAGATGTAGCGGTGCACTGAACGGGCTCTGGGCGAACGCCTGGGCACCGGCCTTGGCGGCGCGTTCAGCCTCCTCGCCATGGCCCAGGCCGTCGATCAGCAACGCACTCAAACGCTGCTCGCCGAGCGTCACGTGCCACGTATCACCGCAGGCCGGGTCGTCATGCAGCGAATGCTGGCTGATACCCAGGCGAATGTCCCTGGGCGTATCAGCCTGTTTATAAAGGCGCGCCAGCACCACGGCCCCTTGGGCATCGCTGTGCACATCGAATACCTGCGCCAAGCGGCTGACAGCGCCCAGGCCAATACCCGCGGTTGCGCCGGTGGAGTAACCGTCGACCAGGCAATGGTTGAGGTCGAAACCTTGGCCGCGATCCACCGCCAGCAGTTCGATGCCAGGCTGGCTGGCAGAGCCAAGCACGCGCAGGTGCAGTTCGCCGCATTTGGCATGCTTGAGCACATTGCTGGCCAGTTCGGTCGCGACAATGGCCGCCCGGCCCGCATCGGTGGCGTCAAAGCCCTGCTGTTCGGCGAGTTTCTGCGCGACCCGTCGGGCGTGCCCGACCTGGGTGCCATCATCAATGCGCAGGACCTGGGTCAGGCTTGCGGTCAGGTTCATATCCATCGGGTGATCATTACCCGGGTGCCTTGCCCGGGCGCGGTATTCAGCTCGAACTCATCGACCAGGCGTCGCGCCCCGGTCAGGCCAAGGCCCAAGCCACTGCCGGATGTCCAGCCATCGGTCAAGGCCAGTTTGATGTCGGCAATGCCTGGCCCCTCATCCCGGAAGACCAGACGTACACCCGTACGCCCAGCCTCTTCGATGACCTCCCAGTCCATGTCGCCGCCCCCGCCGTACACCACGGTGTTGCGGGCCAGCTCACTCACGGCCGTGACCAGCTTGGTCAGGTCGACCAGGCGCATGCCGCAGTCACTGGCGAGCTTGCGCGTCAATTGGCGGGCCAGCACGACGTCCTGTTCGATGCGTACCGGCTGGCTGCCATGCTCGCGAATGGTCATGGGCGGCCTACCCGCTTGCGCAACAGGTGCATGCCACGATCGACATTGAGTGCAGTGCTGACCCCGGACAGGGTTAGCCCGAGCTCCACCAGCGTGATCGCGACCGCTGGCTGCATGCCGACCAGAACGGTCTCGGCATCCATGATCCGTGACAACCCCGAAATAGTGGCGATCATGCGGCCGATGAACGAATCGACCATGTCCAGCGCCGAGATGTCGATCAGCACGCCCCGGGCGCTGGTGTGTTCGATGCGATCGGTAAGATCGTCCTGCAGGCGCAGTGCCAGTTGGTCATGCATGTCGACCTGGATGGTCACCAGCAGGAACTCGCCCATTTGCAATATGGGGATACGCTCCATTGCCTCACACTCGCTCGCCAGCAGTGGTACCCAGGCGCGACAGCGCCAGTTTCAGCGCATCGGCCAGGTTGGACTTGGTGGTCAGGGTGCCCAGGTCCAGGCCCAGGTGCACGATGGTTTGCGCAATCTGCGGGCGCACGCCGCTGATGATGCAGTCGGCGCCCATCAGGCGGATGGCGGTTACGGTCTTGAGCAGGTGCTGGGCCACCAGGGTATCGACCGTCGGCACACCGGTGATGTCGATGATGGCGATTTCCGAGCCTGTGTCGACGATGCGTTGCAACAACGACTCCATCACCGTCTGGCTGCGCTGGGAGTCAAGCGTGCCGATCAATGGCAGCGCCAGTACGCCCTCCCACAGTTTCACCACCGGGGTGGACAGCTCCAGCAGTTCCTCTTGCTGACGCTTGATCACTGCCTCGCGGTTTTTCTG
The DNA here is from genome assembly GCF_051123555.1 of Pseudomonas sp. NFX1. NCBI lineage: Bacteria > Pseudomonadati > Pseudomonadota > Gammaproteobacteria > Pseudomonadales > Pseudomonadaceae > Pseudomonas > Pseudomonas sp. NFX1. The sequence continues at coordinate 2,081,609 of NZ_CP169366.1, forward strand.
GTAGGTGCGGATGGTATGCAACCCGAAGGCATCGAACAGTGAAGAAATTTCCCATAGCTGTTCGGCCAGCAGCGCGGGCTGCTCGCGGTAATGGGCTTGCAGCAGGTCGAACAGCGGCCCTTTCAGGGCAAAGATGAAGAACGCGGTCTGGTGGGATTCCTGACCGACCTGCGCACGGCTGGCAGAGAGTTTTTCCAGGAAGCGGCGCGTCTCCTCCCAGCCTTCGGCGCCAATGTTGGTGCCGCTCTCACGGCCCAGGCCGTCGATCACCAATTGCAGGAAATCACGGGTCTCCTGGCGCAGGTCCTGTTCACGGATATTCCGCGCCGCCCCCTTGGCTTCGAGTGCTTCAAGCCAACTACGCTGCAATTGCGCCTGATTGCCGACAATCGCTTCCAACGTACTGCTTTGCAGTGCTGCCATGTCAAGTTCGCTCCGATATGCCTCGCCGGTGCCTCGAGAATCGTGCCGGCTCCGGAAAGTGACATTTGCCAATGAAAATAGTTGTGGCGATCGGCAATTAATTGCATTGCGCCGCCATGCGTGCCGCTAACTCTAGGCCATGTTTACGGCCCGCGTTGGCGACGAGCTATCTCCCGACAAGCAAATCGCAGCCCCCTACTTCCCCAGCCATGCATGAACCGCCGTTTAAACCTCGCCATCGTCGTGACCGCCGCCTCGCGGGCGCTACTGCCCGCCGGCTGCGGGCAAGCTGGCTAGAAATTCAGCGATCTGCCGGCTGCCGCGCAAGTGCACGGTAGCAACATCGGGCCCGATCGCCTGGCGCAGTGCATCGATACCTGGGCGGTAGCCACGGTCGAACTGCCACACGAAATTCAGGAACGTCAGGAACGCCCGGTCGAGCTTCTCTGTACACCCCGCGGGCAGGTCAGGCCGGGGCCGGTTCATCACGCTGCGTACGATCACCCGCTTGAAGCAGGTCAGCCGAGGCGTATCGAGCCAGATGACCAGGTCGGCACGGGGCAGGCGCAGGTCGAAGGTGCGCCGGGCATAGTTGCCTTCACACACCCAGGCCTGCCCCGCAATCGCCTCGCCGACCCGGGTGCGGAACTGCTCGGCGTCAGGCTCGACCCAGCCGGCCTCCCAGAACAAGGTGTCCAGGTGAACCACCGGCAGGCCGAGGCGCTTGCCCAGGGCGCGGGCAAGGGTCGACTTGCCGCTGCCGGCATTTCCCAGAATCACAATCCGTTGCATGGCGGCTTCCTGTGGCGAAAAAAGCCGGCAAGTGTACAAGTTTGGCCGTGCATTCCCCCTATCCATGCATTGATGAATGCGTTCAGCCCGCTCATGCCCCCATGTGCATCTCGCGAATCAGCTTCTTGTTGATCTTGCCAATGCTGGTCTTGGGGATGTCGGCAACGAAATGCACCTGCCGCGGAATCGCCCACTTGTTGATCTGCCCGCAGTCGACGAACTGCTTCAGGTGCGCCTCGAGCATCGGCTGGTCAAGGCTGCCGCCTGATGCACGCACCACCAGGGCGATAGGCCGCTCGCCCCACTGCTCGTCAGGGATGCCGACCACCGCCACGGCGCTGACCGCCGCATGCTGGCTGATCAGGTTTTCCAGGGTCAACGAGCTGATCCACTCCCCGCCGGTCTTGATCACGTCCTTGATCCGGTCCTTGATCTCCAACACCCCGTGGCGGTCGATCGAGCCCATGTCACCGGTGTGCAGCCAGCCGTCCTGCCACAGTTCGGCGCCTTTGAGCGGCTCGTGCAGGTAGCCCTGGGTCAACCAGGGTGAGCGCACCACGATTTCACCCAGCGACTCACCGTCGTGGGGCATGGCGTAACCCTGGGCATCGATGATGCGCAGGTCGACCATCGCCACGGGGGCGCCGGTTCTGATCCGCTGCGTGACCTGCTCGGCCATGGGCAAGGCCAGGTCGGCTTCGCGCAAGTGGGTCAGGGTCAGCAGCGGGCAGGTCTCGGACATCCCGTAGCCACTGTAGATCAACATGCCACGCTCGCTGGCCTGGCGGGCCAGGCCGTGGGTCAACGCGCTGCCACCGAGCAGGATCTTCCAGCGGCTGAAATCGGTGTGCTGGCCTTGCTCGCAGTCCAGCATCATCTGCAACAGGGTCGGCACGCAGTGGGAGAACGTCACCCCTTCGTCGCGGTACAACCGCACCAGGGTGTTCGGCTCGTAGCGCCCGGGGTACACCTGCTTGACCCCCAGCATCGTGGCCACGTAAGGCACGCCCCATGCGTGCACATGGAACATCGGCGTGATGGGCATGTACACGTCGCTGGACCGTAACAGTGGCTGGCCATCGTAGGCGGCGAAGGTGCCCAGTTCGTTGAGGGTGTGCAGCACCAGCTGGCGGTGGGAGAAGTACACCCCTTTGGGGTTGCCCGTGGTGCCGGTGGTGTAGAACAGCGTCGCCACCGAGTGCTCGTCGAAGTCGTCGAACTCGGCTTCAGGGCTGGCGGCGGCCAGCAGCGCTTCGTACTCGCCCAGCACGGGCAACGAAGTGGCCGGCGCCTGCGCGTCCGTAAGCTGCACGTAGCCGCGCACAGTCCCCAGCTGACCGTGAATCTGCTCCAGCAGCGGCACGAAGTCGTCATGCACCAGCACCACTTCGTCTTCGGCGTGGTTCATGGTGTAGGCAACCTGCTCGGGGGACAGGCGCACGTTCACCGTGTGCAACACCGCACCCAGCATCGGCACGGCAAAAAAACACTCGAGCGAGCGGTGGCTGTCCCAATCCAGTAGCGCCACGGTATCCCCGGCCTGCACCCCGGCCGCACGCAGCGCATTGGCCAGGCGCCGGACCCGCTGGTCGAGGTCGCGGTAGGTGTAGCGCAGCTTGTCGGCGTAGACGATCTGCTGTTCCGGCTGGTGGCGGACCCCTGACATCAGCAGGCGTTTGATCAGCAGGGGGTAGGCATAGGCACCGGCTGCCGGCGGCATTATTTTTGTCTTGGCCATGTAGGTAGCTTCCAGTTGTTCGTGTTCGGTTCGACTAAAAGGCACTCACGCGCTCATCCGCGTGGGCGCCTGGGGTTGGCACACGCGCTCGTCAGGTGGCGTCGGCGCAGCACACGTCTCGGGCTCGGCGGCAACAAAGCGCTTGTCCGGCAGCAGGAAGTACGACAACGCCGGGATCAGCACCAGGGCACCCAGCATGTTCCACAGGAACATGAAGGTCAGCAGGATGCCCATGTCGGCCTGGAACTTGATCGGCGACCAGGCCCAACCGACCACGCCCGCCGCCAGCGTGATGCCGACCAGGCCGACCACCCGGCCTGTGAAGGCCACGGCGTTCTGGTAGGCCTCGCCCAACGAGCGGCCCTGGCGCTGGTAGTGCAACTGCACGCTGAGCAGGTACAAGGCGTAGTCCACGCCAATCCCGACACCCAGGGCGATGACCGGCAACGTGGCCACTTTCACGCCAATGCCCATCGCCACCATCAAGGCCTCGCACAGCACCGAGGTCAGCACCAGCGGCAACAGCGCCACCAAGGTCGCCCGCCAGCTGCGGAAGGTGATCAGGCAAAACAGCGTGACCGCCAGGTAGACGAACAGCAGCATGGTGCGGTTGGCGTCTCGGACCACGATATTGGTTGCCGCCTCGATGCCGGCGCTACCGGCCGCAAGCATGAACTGGCGCTCTGGGGTGCTGTTTTCGCGAGCAAAGCGGTCGGCGATAGCCACCACATCGTCGAGGGTCTGGGCCTTGTGGTCCTTGAGGTAGGCGATCACCGGCATCAGCGAACAGTCGTTGTTGAACAGCTCCGGGGCGTTGACCGACGCTTGTTGGGCGGCATAGTTGAGCATGTCCTGGTTGCGCTGCAGGCTGCTCATCTTCGGGTTGCCCTCGAACGAGCCTGCGGTGATCTGGCGCACGGCGTTGACCAACGAAACGGTGGTCTGCACGCCCGGGTACTGCTGCAGCTCCCAGGCCAGGCGGTCGGCGAGCATCAGCGTCTGGTAGCTCAGGCAACCTTCCGGTGGGGTCTTGATCATCACCGCAAACAGGTCGCTGGACAGTGCGTAGTGGCGGGTGATGTAGGCGTTGTCGCGGTTGTAGCGCGAGTCGGCGCGCAGCTCCGGCGCGCCGCTGTCGAGGTCACCGATCTTCAGTTGCAGGCTTGCCCAGAAGCCAACTGCGCCCATCAGCACGGCCACCAGCACCGCGCCGGTCGCCCACTTGCGCGTGGTGAAGCGGTCGAGCGCATCCCACAGCTTGCCAAAGCCGCGGTGCTCTGCGGCGCGGCGGTCGATGCGCAGGGCACGCTCGGCGGCCTTGCGGCCCACGCCGACATACGACAGCGCCACCGGTATCAACAGCAACGAGGTGAAGATCAGTACCGCAACCCCAATGCTCGCGGTGATCGCCAGGTCCTTGATCACCGGGATGTCGATCAGCATCAGCACGGCAAAGCCCACGGCGTCGGCCAGCAGCGCGGTGACCCCGGCCACGAACAGGCGCCGAAAGGTATAGCGCGCGGCTACTTGCCTGTGCGTGCCGCGGCCGATGTCCTGCATGATGCCGTTCATCTTCTGCGCCGCATGAGAGACGCCGATGGCGAAGATCAGAAACGGCACCAGGATCGAATAAGGGTCGATGGCATACCCCAGCCAGCCGACGATACCCAGTTGCCACACCACCGCCGCCAGCGAACAGCACACCACCAGCAAGGTACTGCGCACACAGCGGGTATACAGGTAGATGATCAGCAGCGAAGTGCCCACCGCCAAGGCGAAGAACATCATCACCTGGACCAGCCCGTCGCTCAGGTCGCCCATCAGCTTGGCAAAACCGATGACCCGCACCTTGTACTTGCCGTGGCCCTCCTCGCCTGCCCTGCGCGCCTTGCTGTCACCGGCGTACTCGTACTTGTCGCGCAGTTGCTGTTCGAGCATCTGCGAGAACTGCCGGTAGTCGATGCCGCGGCCGGTGGCCAGGTCGTGGTCGAGCAGCGGCACCACCAGCATGCTCGACTTGAAGTCGGTCGCCACCAGGCTGCCGACGATGCCGGCACGGTTGATGTTCTGCCGCAGCTGCTCGATGTCGGCCGGCTTGCCCTGGTAGTCGTCGGGCATCACCGTGCCGCCCTGAAAGCCCTCCTCGGTGACTTCGGTCCAGCGCACCCCGGGGCTCCACAACGACTTCATCCAGGCGCGGTCCACGCCCTGGGCGAGAAACAGCTCGTCGTTGATCTGCTTGAGCACAGTCAAGTACTCAGGGTCGAAAATGTCGCCCTGGGTGTTCTCCACCACCACCCGCACCGAGTTGCCCAGGCCGCGCAGCGATTTGCGGTTGTCCAGGTAGTTCTGGATGTAGGGTTGGCTCTGCGGGATCATTTTCTCGAAACTGGGCCGCAACTCCAGGCGGGTCAGCGCCAGGTAGCCCAATACCCCCGTGACCAGCACCATGAACAGCATGAACAGCGGGCGGTAGTTGAAGACCATGCGCTCCAGCAGGTTGCCGGAGCGGGGATCGAAATCCTTCAGGTCGCGGATCACCGGCAGGGTGTCTTGCTTGATGTTGGCCATCACGAGTTCTCTTCGAATGCTCAGGGTTGTTATCGGGCCGGTAGCACGCGTACACCGCGTTCACCCACCAGTACGGTGCCGTTGCTGCGGGCCTGCACCGCAGCGGTCACCGGCGCCGGCGGCACCTGCGGCTGCACGGCAAAACTCAGGCCGCCGTCGCGGCTGCGCAGTACCTGGCCGGCCTGGCTGAACAACCAGTAGTCGCCGTTGCTGTCGATGCTGGCAGCCGTGATGCTTTGCGTAACCCCCGTGTTCACCCGGGCCCAGCTCTGCCCGCCGTCACTGCTGCGCGCCACATGGCCACGCAGGCCATACGCAAGCACTTCGCCGGGTTTGCCGAGCACCCCGAACCAGGTCCCCTGGTAGGGGCTGGGCAAGCTGACGAAACGCTGTTGCCCAGCCTGCCACTTGAGCAGCAAGCCCTGTTCACCGGCCACGTACAGCTCATCACCGATTGCATGGATGGCATTGAGGTGCAGGCCTTGCGGGTTGTCGGTGCGGTCCTGCATCGGCACCCAGCTGTTGCCGCCGTCGTCGGTGCGCAGGATCAGGTTGAACACGCCCACTACGTACCCGTGCCGGGCGTCGACGAACCACACGCCAAGCAAGGGTTTGTCGGCGCCCTCCTCCACCAGCCGCCGGCCTTCGGCGGCAAATGCCGGCCATTGGGGGTCGTCCGGATGCGCCTTGGCCAAGGCCTGGTAATGCGCCTCGACCAGCGTGCCGATCTGCCGGCCGTCAAGCTGCCGGGCCCAGCTCGCCCCCCCGTCGCGGCTGTGCAGGACCACGCCATCGTTGCCCACCGCCCAGCCTTCGCGCGCGTTCGCAAAGACCAGGGCGTTGAGGTCGGCACTGACCGGCACACTGGCCTGGTGCCAGTCCTGGCCCTGGTTGTCGGAATACACGATGTGCCCACGCGGCCCCACCGCCACCAGCCGATCCCCCGCCCGCGTCACATCGCGCAGGGGGCTGAGCACCGCCAGCGCGCTCGGCTTGGCCGGCAAGTCCAGCACATCGACATACCCAGCCGCCCGCGCCGGGCCTTGAACGCCAGCCACAGCCATGGCCAACGCCAGCGCCCAGGGCGCCCATTTTCTTGAACAAGCCATGCCACATCCTCTGCAGACTCTGCCGGCTGCCCTTCTGGCGCAGCCGGCAGGTTGATCGTCGGGGGTCAGCGAATACCGGCGCCGGCGAGGGCTTCGGGCGACCACTGCGCCTTGGACAGAGGGCTGATGTACTCGATACCACCGTGCGGGCCGATCAGGCCGTTGATGTTGTAGCTGCCGCCGACCAGGTCGTAGACCACATGCGGGTTGTTGTTGGGGATCTGCACGTCGTAGCTCTGCGTGAAGAAGCTGTAGGAGCCGCGATACAACTGGCCTCGGGCGTCGTACTGGTCGGACGCCAGGGCGAACCAGCTGTCCTCGTCCAGGTAGAAGCGGCGTTTGGCATAGATGTGCCGGGCATTGCCCTTGAGGGTGCCCTCGACCACCCAGACCCGGTGCTTCTCCCAGCGCACCTGGTCTGGCGCCAGGTGGTTGGGCGTGGTCAGGCTTTTCGGGTCGTGAATGTAGGTCAACCGGTAGGTGTTGTACGGCACATACATTTCGCGCTTGCCCACCAGGTGCCAGTCATAGCGGTCCAGCGCACCGTTGAACACATACACATCATCGAAGGTACCGGAGCCGGCCGTACCGGGGTTTGGCGTGTCGTAAGCCAGGTTCGGTGCCAACTTCACCCGGCGCTGGCCCGGCAGGTACTGCCAGGCACGGCGTTCCTGTACCAGTGGGTTGGCGGCATCCTTGAGCATCATCGACTCACCGGCACGGCGTGCCGGGCCTTCGAAGTACAGCTTGGTCTGGAAATAGATGTCCTTGGCTCCGATGACCTTGTTCAGGTCCTCGTAGATCGGGTAGGCGTTGTAGGCCAGGCCCGTGGTGGCCAGGGCTGCCACACCGGCTGCGTCGACGTTCCACGAATCGTACTTGGCCTTCTGCGCTACGCCCTGGTAGCGCAGCAGGTGGTTCCACATGGCTTCGGCGCCCGACTGCGGGATGGGGAACGGCACGCCAGGCAACACATTCTCGATGGCCAGGCCATCCTGCAGCGACTTGGCGTTGGCGGCATTTTTCAGGGTGTTGTCCAGCAGCGCCTTGGGCAATGCCGCCGTACGGTGGCTTGGGTAGACCTCGATGCGGAAGGTGGGGAAGCGCTTGGCCAGCTCCACCGTGGTGGCGGTCAGCGAGCCCTGGTACTGGTCGACGTTCTTGCCATCGATCACCAGCAGTGGCTTTTCCGCCGTATAGGGGTCAGGCCGCAGGGTATCGCCTTGCTTGAAACCGGCAGGCGGGGTGTTCAGGCCGCCCTCGTAGGGCGGGATGGAGCCGTCGGCGTTGCCCGCCTGGTCGGCCCCCACCACGGTCAGGTCCTTGCCCAGCCGGGCGATGTCCTGGGCCGGTGCGCCCGCGTGGGCATGCCCGGCGAAGATGACCGCCAGCGAGGCGCACAGCAGGCTGTTGAGATGCTTCATCGCGTTTCTCCGCTTGTTGTTGTAGTGGCGTTTCAGAAGGTGGTCTTGAACGACGCGGTGACCATGCCGCGGTCCTTCAACAACGGCGCCAGGCCTGCCTGCGAGGTAATCTGGCCGGGGATGCACTGGTAGCGCCCGTTGGTGCCTGGGGTGTTGTTGTCGGTACCGGTTTCGCAGGTATCGAACTTGCCGAAGGAGTCGACATACTTCAGGTCGAACTTGTACTTCTGGTAGACATCGGCGGCGATGCCCACCGAGTAGCTGCCCGAATCCTCGTTGCCGCCCAGTTGCACGGCAGAGTTGCCCTTGAGGCCGACGTTGTAGGACAGCGGCATGGAGATATCGACCCCAGGCAGCGCCTGGAACCAGGTCGGCGTGAAGTTGACCGCCAGGGTGTAGGCGTTGGTGGTGACCTTGTCGACACCCTCGTAGCTGGAATCACCCTTGAAGGTCTGCTCACCCTTGTCGACGCTGACCAGGTGGGTCATGGCGCCCTCCACCGCCAGCGACGAGGCGTCCCACAGTGGCGTGGCACCGAACGTGACCAGGCCGTTGAGCACCACATGCAAGGTCTTGCCGCGGGCCAGGCCGGTCTCGCCGTTGCCCGGCACCTCGCCGATCAGGTTGGTGCCGCCCGCCGTGCCCGCCAAGGCCTGGTACAGCGGCCCGTTGATGGTGGTGAAGTTGCTGATCAGCGGCATGTTCTCGCGGTAGTTGACGTCCAGCCCGACACTCACCGGCCCGACGTTCTTCGCCAGGCTGATGCCGTAGATATCGATGTCGTCGGCGTAGGCCGCCATATAGCTGGTACCGTCCAGGCTGCCGGTGTGCAGGTTGGGCGCATTGATCAGCACGGCCGGGGTCGGGTCGGAGGTGTTGCGGTAGTAGAAGCCCAGGGTGCCGTCGAGCCATTCCGGGCTCCACTTGGCCATCAGGCCGAAGTCGCCCGCGTTGCGTGGCCGGATGTCATGCCCGCGGGGCGCACCGTAGAACGCACCGGCCCCGCCAACGGCATTGGGCACCGGCAGCCAGAAGATATCGCCACCCTCGCCGAGCATGTCGTAGGCGCCCATGTAGGTACCGCCTTCGGGCAGGCGCGAGTTGTCGAACTCGAGGAAGTACTGCGCCGCCAGCGTCAGCTCGGGGTTGACCGTGAAGCTCAACGACAGCTGCTTGCGCGGCAGGAACAGCTCTTTGGTTTCGGTGCCCGGCACGTTGTACAGCTTGGCCAGGTCCAGTGCCGACTGGCCATAGTTGATGCCGTTGGCGGCGTTGAACAATGTCTCGCCCCAGTACACCGAGTGCCAGCCAAGCTTGCCACTCAACATCGACTCGTCGCCGATCTCGGTGTTGTAGAAGACGAAGGCATCGAGAAACTCGCCGGACGGCCCATTGTAGTAACGGTCGCTGTAACGGCTCAGGCCATGATGACGCGCCGGGCCGCCGGCCAGCACGGTGCCCGCCGGCAAGCCTGCGGCCGGGCGCGCCAGCACCAGGTTGCCGGCATTGCCCTGCTGGCCGGGGAACGGGTTGCTGTTCGAGCCGACGTCGTCATAGGCATGGTCGTACCAGCTGGCGGCGCTGACGCGCATGCCCATGCTGCCCTGATAGACGATATCCAGCTCGGTGAGCAGGTCCAGGCGCTGGGTCACCGCGCTACCCACACTGAAATTCTTGTCGCCGTCATTGAGATTGGAGGTGCGGGCGACCTTGGCGTTTTCGCCTTCGACCCGCTGGCCGTAGCTCAGCTTGGCGGTGTTGTCGAAGCGCACGCTCCAATCGGGGTCGGCGATGTCCAGCTGGAATGCCTGGGCAGCGGGTGCACCGGCGATCAGCAGCAGCGTGACCATGAGGTTACGGCGGGGAAGGCAGAAGAGAACGTTCTTATTGTTGTTCATGCGATGTCTCTGCTTGGGTGAGTCTCTGCTTGGGTGATAGGTGCGCCCTAGTAATCGAGTTGCCGGATCAGGGCCTCGGCGTGGGGCCATGGGCCGTAGCCCGAGGCAGGGTTGAGGTGGCCGACGGCACCGAGCTCGAGCAGCTCGCTGCCCCACTGCGCGGCCATGCCGGCCACTGCGGCGGGGCTGGCCAGGTGGTCATTGCTGCTGGCCGCCAGCAGGCTTGGGAAAGGCAGCGGGCCGCCCGGCAGCGGCGCCCAGCCGTGGGCGCGCAGGCTGTCAGGGCTGGGGTAGCCTTGCGGCCAGTCGCTTTGCAGGTCAGGGGGGGCGGCGAGCAAGGCGCCCTTGATCGGGCGCTGATAACGTGCGGCCCAGTGCACCACCATCAGCACACCGGCACTGTGCGCGACCAGGATCACCGGGCCATCGATTGCGGCCAGTTCACGCTCGATCGCCTCGACCCGCGCCGTGCAACTGAGCCCGTCGGTTGTCAGCGGCGGCACGGCACGCACCTTGGCCAGGCGAGCCTGCAACAGGGTTTGCCAATGTTCTGCCACATGGTCGCGCAGACCGGGAACGATCAGCACGGTAGCGGCGGTTTGCAGTTTTTCCATGTCAGGGCCCTTTGCTCTGGATCACTCGGTCGATTGCCGACTGCTTGAGGGCCAGAGTAAAGCGTCGTTCCGGCACACGCTTTACATTGCGCGTCAGCCATTTTTCAGTTGATGACACAGTTGGCATGGCGGCCCGCACGCCCTTGGTGAGTGGGACCAGCGGTCTGAAAATGGCTTTGCATCCGATGACACAAACGCTATAAGTGACTACCCGCCAGCGCAGCGGGACGCCCATCAAGAACACGTGGAAAACAACAAATATGACCGTGCTCGCCCGTGCTGCTTCGCTGACCAATTACCTGGAAGTCTCCCGCCATCTGGGCCTCAATGGCCATGGGCTGCTGGCCCAGGCTGGCCTCAGCGCTTCATTGCTCGAAGCCCCCGACCAGCGCATTCCAGTCGCTGCTGCGATCAACGTGCTCGAAGAGTCGGCGCGCCTGAGCGGCTGCGAAGCCTTCGGCCTGCGCATGGCCGAACTGCGCCAGTTGTCGGATTTTGGTGAAGTCAGCCTGCTGATCAGCCACCAGCATTCGCTGCGCGATGCGCTGCAGGTGATCGTGCAATATCGCCATGTGCTCAACAATGCCCTGGCGATTCACGTCGAAGAAACCGGCAAGACGGTGATCATTCGCCAGGAAGTCATCACCGAGCAGCCCATGCACAGCCGCCAGGCCATCGAGCTGGCCATCGGTGTCATGCACCGCTTCTGCTCGGCGTTGCTGGGCGCGCACTGGCACCCGGTCAGCGCCAATTTCACTCACGCAGCCCCCGCCGACCTGGCCATCCACCGCCGCATCTTCGGCTGCAAGCTGGAGTTCAACAGCGACTTCAACGGCATCGTCTGTTCCGCCGCCGACCTGGACACGACCAACCCACAGGCTAACGAAGCCATGGCGCGCCTGGCTCAACGCTACGTGTGTGCCCTGCAGGATGACGGCAACCCTTCGCTGGTGCACGAGGTGCGCAAATCGATCTTTCTGCTGATGCCGATGGGCCGCGCCACCATCGAGCACATCGCCCAGACCCAGGGCATGAACGTGCGCACCTTGCAGCGCCGTCTGGAAGAAGATGGCGCCACCTTCAGCGAGCTGGTCAACAGCGTGCGCCGCGACCTGGTGCTGCGCTACCTGGAAAGCCCCGGCTATTCACTGGGGCGTATCGCCGACATGCTTGGCTATTCCATGCACAGTTCATTCACCCGCTGGTTCATCAACCAGTTCGGCCAGCCACCGGCCACCTGGCGTGTGCAGCATGACCTGCACACGCCGCACAAACGCGCCCGCAGCGCCGCGCAAGGGCCTGTCACCACGCGCTGAGCGCCTGGTGTATTTGGGGCCACCAGGTGCCTGGCTTGGCATTTTCAGCGCCTATCAGATCGAGCGCCGCCCGCGCGGCGCATCGCGAGCGCAGCTCGCTCCTACATTTGTTTCGGGCCAATTATTCCTGTGCCATGGGCGCGCGATCCCTTTGGCGCCCGCCTGAATATCGCGTCGTGCCGACAAGGCGGTCGCGCGCAAATGCCACAGGCCTCACTGGCCCGAAACAAATGTAGGAGCGAGCTGCGCTCGCGATGCGCCGCGCGGGCGGCGCTCGATCTCCGCCCCACCTCCAAACCCAAGACAGGCACCTAGCCGCCATCATCCTATCTCCCGACAAGCACAAACCAGCCCCACTTCCCCAACATTCCGTGAAGAAACCTAAAAAAGCCGAGGCCATCCTGGCCTCCGTCGCCTGGGCAAGCGCCAGGCTGTTCATGACAGGGTCTCCTGGCAGGCCATCACGATGAACACCCGGTCACCCTCCACCTCCACGGGGTAGCTGGCCACCTTGAGCGCCGTGGAATTGAGCAGGTAGCCGCTGGCCAGGTCGAAGCGCAGGCCATGGGCCCGGCACTGGATAACGCCACCGTCCAGCTGGCCGGCACACAGCGACGACCCTTGGTGCGGGCAATTGTCGTCAATGGCCAACAAGCGCCCGGCGATATTGAACAGCGCCAGGCTTTTGCCTGCATGCTCGAACAACGCGCGCCCGCCGACAGTGGGCACGCGCTGGGCCGGCACCTCGATACGCTGCGTCATGCGCCGGCCCCCGCTGCTGCCGAACGCGACAGCGCCAGCTGCATGGCGTCGAGCAACGCCTCTGGCGGCTGCGCACCGAACACGGGCAGATGATCGTCGAACACGAAACACGGCACACCCCGGCTGGCGATGTTCGCGCTGGCACTGGCAAACGGCCGGCCATCGCCGCGCAGGCTGCCGGCCATCGCGGCAGGCGCAAAACCGCACTGCTCGGCAATACGCAACAGCGTGGTGCGGTCGCCCAGGTCTTCGCCCAGCCGGAAATACGCTGCAAACAGCCGCTCCAGCAGCGCTTCGAGCTGCTGCTCGCTGCCCAGCTCGGCGGCATGCAACAGCAAGCGATGGGCGTCTGCAGTGTTGGGCATGCGCGCAATGCGGTTGAAATCGAGCTGTTCACCTACCGCACTGGCGGCCTCCTGTACCTGGGCCTGGCGTTGGCGCACCGCCTCGTCACTGCCCAGGCGGCGCTGGTAGAACGCGGCGAACGGCTGGCCGGCCACAGGCATGTCGGGCAACAACTGCACGCCCTGCCAAGCCAGATTGATCACGACCTCGGGCCGCGCTTCGCGCAACTGCGCCAGCGCACGCTGCAATTGCCGCTTGCCGATCAGGCACCACGGGCAGATGAAATCGACGTACACATCAATCGACAATGAAGGGTTCACGTTCGGGCCTCCAGTACAGGCTCGACAGGCGCTGGCATGCTTTCGCCCAGGGCCAGGCGCGCCATGTCACGGTGGTAGTGGCGCTTGGCGTAGAAGAACACCGCCGCGGCGGCGATGCTGATCAACGGCACCAGTTCAAAGGCGGCCTGCAAACCGATCAGGTCGGACACCTTGCCGGTGATCAACGGGCCGGTGGCCAGGCCGAGCAAGTTGTTGCTCAAGGTCAGGGTGGCGAAGGCAGTGCCATGCACCGTGTAGTGGGTCAGGTTGGCGACCATGGCGCTGGACGGGCCATTGGTGCCGGCGGCTATCATCATGCCCAGGCAGATGAGCACCAGCTGCGGCATGCCCGCCGGCAAGGCGAAGGCCACCGACAGCAGCACGCAACTGCCCAGGCAATAGGCGATGGCCAGGCTGATCTTGCGATCAGGGCGGTTGCGCCCCATGCGGTCGCACAGCATGCCGCACAGCACGATGCCCACCCCACTGCACAGCACGATGAGCGCCGCCACCGCGCCGGCCTGGTCGGTGCTCATGGCGTAGTAACGGTTCAGGTAACTGGGGAACCAGACGATCACCGTGCCGCCGACGAACAGCTGCAAGCCGCTGCCCACGTAGGCGCTGATGACCGAACGGCTGGAATACAGCGTGCGCAATGGCCGCAATGCCTTCAGCGCAGCCTTGTCGGCGGCATCGGCCAGGCCCCTCGGGGCAATGCGCGCCTCACGCACGATCAACGGGTAGAGCACCGCCAGGGCCAGGCCAAAGAACGCCATGCCGGCAAACGCCCAGCGCCAGCCCAGGTGCTGGGCCATCACGCCGCCCAACGCCATGCCCAGCACCGAGCCGAACATGCCACCGGCCATGAACGAGCCGGCCAGGGTGGCGCGCATCTCGCGCGGGAACACCGCCACCACCACGGCGATGCCGACGCTGCCGTAAGCGGCCTCGCCAACACCGACCAGAAAGCGCGCGATGAACATCTGCTGGTAGTTCTCGGCGACAGCGCAGCCCAGCGTGGCCAGGCTCCACATCACCGCCATGAAGGTCAGGCTCTTGATCCGGCCGATGCGGTCGGCGAGCAAGGACAGCGGAAAGGTCAGCAGGCCGACCATCAAGGCAACGATGCCACTGAGCAGGCCGAGCTGGCTGTCGCTGAGCTGCCACTCCTGCTTCAGCAGCGGGAACACGGCATTCAGCACTTGCCGCGACATGTAGTCGGAGATCAACAAACCGAAGGTCAGGGCAAAGACGATCCAGGCGTAGCGCCGGGGGATGCCCAGTGATGTATCAGTGCCGGGTTCTGACGCACTGGCGTGGTAGGTGGCCATGCTGCCTCCTCGGGTATCTGGCTTGGGTTGTTTTTGTTGTTATGGATAACAGCCGATCAGGTTCTACTGGAAGAACAACAGCGCGCTATGGGCCCTGCAAAAACATGTGGGAGCAACTGCCTTGCTCAAGCGGCTCCCACAAGCCCCTGCTCATTCATCACGCGCGCTGTGGCACGCCCTTCTGCCCTGGCCGGCGGTTCGGCGCCATGCCGTTGGCCAGCAAGGTTTGCTCGACGGTCGCGTACTGCTCGCCGATGCGGTAGATGGCGCGCGCTTCCTTGCCGCTGGCCACCTCACGCCCCAGTTCGTGCGCCACGCGCACGGTCTGCTGAATCTGCTGCACCGAGGTGAACGGCTTGCCGTGCTGGTCGATGATGGTGTCTTCGATGCCACAGCGCGGGTGCAGGCCCATGGCCAGGGCCATGGTATTGAACGGCAGCACATTCTTGAGCAACGACTCCGCAGTCAGGGTGCAACCGTCCGGCGCCCGGTGCACGAAATTGAAGAAGTTGAACGGGTTGGGGCCGTCAAAGCCGCCACCAATGCCGATCCAGGTCAGGTTCAGCGGGCCTTTGTAAACGCCCTTGCGCACCAGGCGCTCGAGGGTCTCCAGGGCATGCATGCCGGTCAGCTGGAAGTGCGGCTGGATGTTGCTCGCCTGCAGGCGGCGCAAGTGCTCTTCGACCCAGGCCGGCCCCGCAGGCACGGTCATTTCACTGTAGGCGGCCTGGATCCCGGGGCTGGCCAGCGATGTGCCTTCCAGGTACTCCGGGTACAGCAGCTCCATGATGTTCATCTGGGTGGTGTTGATCGCCACCGTCACCTGGTCCGGCTTGGGGGTCAGCTCGGCCAGCATGTGCCGGGTGTCGTCGCTCAGCCACTTGGCCGCTTCACCTTCGCCTTCGGGCGCAAAGGAAATCGAGCCACCCACCTGGATGATCATGTCCGGTACCGCTTCGCGGACCCCAGCGATCAGTTCGTTGAACTTGGACAGGCGCTTGGAGCCGGTGCCATCGAGTTCGCGAACGTGCAGGTGGAGCACCGTGGCGCCCGCTTCATAGCAGTCGACTGCCTTTTGCACCTGCTCATCCATGGTGACCGGGATGTCCTGCGGGAAATCATCCGGCATCCACTCGGGGCCATAGGGCGCCACGGTGATGACTACCTTTTCCATGTTTTCCGGGTGCAGCGAGTCGTCGAAGAATTGCATGTCTGATCCTCAGTCTTGTTCTTGTCTGTTCAGAAGGTGCTGTCGCCCATGATCCCGGCACGCTCCATCTTGCGATGGCAGGCCGGGTAGTCCATGACGGCGTAATGCTGGGTGCTACGGTTGTCCCAGATGGCGATGCTGTTGGGTGTCCAGCGCCAGCGCACCTGATACTCGGGGATGTACACCTGGCTCACCAGGTAGCGCAGCAGGTCGGCGGCACCGGGGTTGGCGTCCTGGCCGAAACGCACACGTTCGGGGGTGTGGTAATTGCTGAAATGGGTGGCGAAGGCATTGACGAACAGCACCTTCTCGCCGGTTTCCGGGTGGGTGCGCACCACCGGGTGCTCGGCGTCGGGGTAACGCGCCTTGAGCGCAAGGCGCTTGTCCAGCGGCATGGCCGCCCCAAAGCTGGCCTCGATGCTGTGCCGGGCGCGCAGCCCTTCGACCCTGGCCTTGATCTCGGCCGGCAGGTTGTCGTAGGCCAGCACCATGTTCGCCCACATGGTGTCGCCGCCTACCGGTGGGCATTCGACGCAGCGCAGCACGCAGCCCATCGGCGGCGCTTCGCGCCAGGTGGCGTCGGTGTGCCAGGCATTCTCATAGCGGTCGGCCGGCTGATCGGGGCGCTTGTAGATCTGCACCAGGCCGGGATGCTCCGGGTCGCTGCCAGCGACCGGGTGGTCTTCCAGCTCGCCGAAGCGGCGGGCAAAGGCCACATGCTCGGCGCGGCTGATGGCCTGTTCACGCAAGAACAGCACCCGGTGCCTGAGCAGTTGGGCGCGGATCTCGGCGAACAGGCCGTCATCATGAATGGCATCGGCCAGCCTGACGCCCACCAGTTCGGCACCGATGGCGCAGGTCAGTTGTTCGACTTGCATGGCAGTGCCCCCTCAGATGACGAAGATCGACGAACCCGTGGTCTTGCGTGACTCCAGGTCACGGTGGGCCTGCACCGCATCCTGCAGGGCGTAGTGCTGGTTGATCTCGATGCGGATGCGGCCACTGCTGACATGGTCGAACAGCTCGCTGGCCAGGCGGGCTTTTTCCGCCGGCTCGGCGATATAGTCGGCCAGGGCCGGCCGGGTCATGAACAGCGACCCCTTGATCGCCAGGATCTGCGGGTCGAACGGTTCGATGGGGCCGGACGCAGTGCCCACGCAGACCATCAGGCCGCGGCGCTTGAGCGAGTCCAGCGAGCCCATGAAGGTGTTGCGGCCAACGCTGTCGAAGACCACGTTGACGCCCACCCCGTCGGTCAGCTCACGCACGCGGCTGGCCACATCCTCGTGGCTGTAGTTGATGGTGTGGTCGCAACCATGGGCGCGTGCCACCTGGGCCTTGGCGTCGGTGGACACCGTGCCGATCACGGTCAGGCCCAGCAGTTTGGCCCACTGCGAAACGATCAGGCCGACGCCGCCCGCCGCAGCGTGCAGCAGGATGCTGTCACCCGGCTTGAAGTCGTACAGGCGGCGCATCAGGTACGACGCCGTCAGGCCGCGCATGGTCATGGCGGCGGCGGTCTCGAAGGACAGGGTTTCCGGCAGTTTGATCAGTGCTGCTGCGGGGATCAGGCGTTCGGTGCTGTAGGCGCCGAGGGTGTTGATAAAGCCGGTGTAGGTCACCCGGTCGCCAACGGCCACATGGCTGACGCCCTCGCCCACCGACTGCACCACACCCGACGCTTCCACGCCCATGCCATTGGCCAGCGGGATCGGGTAGGTGCCGTTGCGAAAATAAGTGTCGGCGTAGTTAAGGCCAACCGCCACGTGGCGCAGGCGCACCTGCCCAGGGCCCGGCTCGCCGACTTCGACGTCTTCGTAGCGCAGGACCTCAGGCCCTCCGGTTTCGTAGAAACGTACCGCTTTGGCCATGCCAATCTCCTTTCTTGTCGTTCTTGTTAACCGATAAACCGCGTGTTGAAGGGCAATTTAGGCCGTTGCGCCAAGCGGCGCTTATCATCGGACGACAACGGTTTTTCAGTTGATGACAGCGCGCATGGCACAAGCGCTCAGAACGCTGAAAGGGCACCATCGACGGCGATGGCCTGGCCGGTCATGTAGCTGTTTTCGCGGGCACACATTGCCCGCCCCCCGTGGCGGCACGGGCGAGGATCTTCTTCGCCAGGCTCATTCGGTGCACTTCGTTGGGGCCGTCATAGATGCGGAAGCTACGGGCATCACGGAAGATCCGCTCGACAATCGATTCGCCCGTGACGCCCTGCCCGCCCAGCACCTGCACGCAGCGGTCGATCACCCGCCAGATGGCCTCGGAGCTGAGCACCTTGGCCATGCTCGACTCGAAATTGCCACGCTCGCCCTGGTCCAGTACCCAGGCGCAATGCCAGATAGCCAGGCGCGTGGTATGCAGGTCGATTTCGTTGTCGGCGAGCATGAAGCCCACGCCCTGATGCTCGCCCAGCGGCTTGCCGAACGACATTCGCCGGTTGGCATAGTGGCAGGCCTCGTCATGGGCGCGGCGGGCCTGGCCCAACCAGCGCATGCAGTGGGTCAGGCGGGCCGGCGCCAGGCGCACCTGGGCGTAACGGAAACCTTTGCCCACCTCGCCCAGCACATCGCTGGCCGGCACCCGCAGGTTGTCGAAGCGCAACACCGCATGGCCGCCGGCAAAGCAGCTGTCCAGCGAGCCCATCATGCGTTCCAGGATAAAGCCCGGGCGGTCGGTGTCGGTCAGGAACATGGACGCGCTACCGTCCTCCATGCGCGCCATGATGATCGCCAGCTGCGCGCCTTCGGCACCGGTGATGAACCACTTCTGGCCATTGATGACGTAGTCGTCACCGTCACGCACTGCCTGGGTCGTCAGCATCGAGGGATCGGAGCCGGCACCTGGGCTCGGCTCGGTCATGGCGAAGCACGAGCGGATGTGGCCCTGTACCAGTGGCCGCAGCCAGCGGTCTTTCTGCGCCGCCGTGGCCACGTGTTCCAACAGGTGGATATTGCCTTCGTCGGGCGCGTGGATGTTCAGGGCGACGGGCCCCAGTGGCGAATAGCCCGCCTCTTCGAAAATGATCGCCTTCTCGATATGGCTCAGACCCAGGCCGCCCATTTCACGCGAGGCATGCGGGGTCAGCAGGCCGTGTTCACGGGCCCTGTCGAGCAGCGTCTGGCGCAGCTCAGGCGATGGACCATGGGCTGTCTGGCGGGGGTCATGCTCCATCGGCAGTACCGATTCGGCAATGAAGTGCCGGACTTTGGCTTGCAGGGCGAGCTGTTCGGCTGGCAGGGCAAAATGCATGGTGGGGTTCCTTGTAGAGGCTCAGGCGTGCAGGCGACGCGGGTCGATGGCGGCATGCAACTGCTCCATGACGGTCTTGTCGATCGATGCCTTGCCGGGGTCGTAGGGGGTGTAGTTGAGGGTGCGTATGCACGCGTGGGTTACCTGCGCGCCCGCCATGTCGATATCGACGATGTTCAGGCAGGCAGGGTCTTGTTCGAAGGCGGCAAGCCCGCCCAGCCCGGCACCGCTGGCCCAGGCCAGCAGGATGCGGTTGACGGCGTCGTGGCTGACCAGCAGCAGCGATGTCCAGCCGGGCTCGGCCAGCAATTGCTGAAAGCTGTCCAGCACCCGTTGCTGGAACGCCGCCCAGGGTTCACCGCGCAGAAAGGCAGCGCCGCGGTGGTCGGCCATTTGGTAGGCCTGGGCCACTTCGCGGTACAGGCAATCCAGGGGGATTTCCCGCAGGCGGCCGGCCCGCACCTCGCGCAAGGCGGCGCGCTGTTCCACCTCCAGGGCGCGGTGGCCCAGCAGTTGGTCGAGGGTCTGGCGGGTGCGCGGGTAGTCCGAACACACCGCACGGTCGAACCGAGTGTGCGCCAGCACACGGCCCAACGCCCGGGCCTGGGCCACGCCTTGCGCCGACAACGGTACAGTGCGCGGGTCGAGTGGGCGGCCGTCGGCGTCGAAGTAATCGACATGGCCATGCCGAACCAGATAGCAGCGGCGACGCTGTACGGGCAATTCAGTCATGGGCCAGCACCTTGGGGTTGCTGATGCTCAACTGCGCCCGGTTGATTGCCCGCAGTGCCTCCAGCAAGCGCGTAGCGTGCTGATCGTAGGCCCCTTGGCGAATGTTCCGCGCTAGCCACTCGCGGGCCTGCTCAAGCTCGGTCACTGCGTGGCCGCCCTGTGCCAGCAAGGCCTCCAGGGCCTGGCGCTCGACCTCGGTACAGTCCGCTGCCTGCGCCAGTTCGCGGCTGGCAATCAGCATGGCGCTGGCGACCATCCGCCCTTCGTAGTGCAACCCTTTCGGCAACGCCGGCAGCAAGTGCGTGAGCAGGGCTTCGCGCGCGGTCACAAGCAGGTCATGGGCATCGGGCTGGTTCATGCGTGGCCTCCACGGGTGAGCAAGATGATTTCCTGTTCCAGTTCACTGACCATCCGCCCGGTCAACGCCAGCTCCAGCGAACGTTGCTGGCCCGACACGTGGCGTTGAGCCTGCTGCAGGGCGATCACTGCCCAGCGCAGGTGGGCCATGACTTGCCAAAAGCGCAGCGCCTGGCGGTCCAGTTCCAGCGCCGACACGCTGCGGTACCCGGCGAGCAGGTCATCCAGGCGGCCGACGCCGCCGGCCTCCAGGTCCGGCCGGCCGAACCGCCAGCAACGTGCGGTGAACCAGCCCAGGTCTTCACGCGGGTCACCCCAGCCGGCGAACTCCCAATCCAGCACGCCGGTCAACGCGCCGGCCTCGACTAGGTAGTTGCCGGTGCGGTAGTCGCGGTGGATCAGGCACGCGGGCAAGGGCGCAGGCTTGTTCAGCTCGCACCAGCGCAAGCCCCACTCCAGTGTCGGGTGGCTACCTGGCAAGGCATCCAGAAAGCTACGGTACTGATCGACGCTGGCCTGCACCGCGTCAGGCGCTGCAGCGGGCAGAAACGCCAGCGCCGGTTGCGGCGGACGCAACTGATGCAGGCGCGCGAGGTTGGCGCCCAACTGCCGGCATAGCGCCGAGTTGCCCTCAGGCGCGGCGTGGTCGTGGGTGAGGCGGTGGCCGCTGGCATTGCCGTCGAGGGCCTGCATGATGAAGAAGCTGCGGCCGATCACCTGCACGTCCTGGCACAGCCAGAGTGGCTTGGGCACCTTGACGCCGGCCTGGTGAACGGCGCTGAGCACCGCGAACTCTTGCGCGCGGCTCAGGCTGGCGGCCACAGCGGACACCGCGTCAGTGCGCAGGACCCAACGCTGGGGCTTGCCGGCGACATCGGCTTCGAGTAGCCAGTTTTCCTGGATGGCACCGCCTGACAATCGTTCACTGCGGGTGATGTGCACTGGCGGGGTGTCGAATTGCTGAGTCAGGTAGGTAGACAGTGGGGCATGGGCGCTGGCGATGTCGAGGCGAGCGCTGGGTTGCGGCGCGTGGTGACGGGATGGCATAGGCGGTCCGGTTGGCTGTTCGTAGGTGAACAGGGCAATAGCAAGATGACTGCCAGGTTTTTTGATATTTAGTTAAGTCTTGTTTATCAATGGGTTGGGTATGGTTTTGCGGGGTGTTCTGGGCAGGTTTGAACGGGGCGGTTTCATTTTTGAAACGGTTGTTCAGGGGTGCACGCTCGACACGACATCTTCAGCGCCTATGAAATCGAGCGCCGCGCGGGCGGCGCTCGATTTACG
This sequence comes from Pseudomonas sp. NFX1, assembly GCF_051123555.1. Taxonomy (NCBI): domain Bacteria; kingdom Pseudomonadati; phylum Pseudomonadota; class Gammaproteobacteria; order Pseudomonadales; family Pseudomonadaceae; genus Pseudomonas; species Pseudomonas sp. NFX1. Next base: position 2,103,090 of record NZ_CP169366.1, read on the forward strand.
CCCCACCTCAACACCTGAGCCAAGCGCCTTGCGGCCCCCTCACCCACCCGCCCCCCCACCAATAACCAAAATTCCCCCCGCACCAAGCGCCCCCTAGGCTAGGATGTCTGGCTGACCCGACGGAGCACTGCTTGCCATGCACCTTCCCGCGCTCAAACCGAACCAGCTGCGCCCGCCCGCAGATCCCCCAAAGGGCCTAGTGCGCATACGGTTGCTCGACCAGCTGACCAGTGCGCTGGACGACGGCGCTGTCATCCTCCTGCAAGCGCCCTTGGGCTATGGCAAAAGCACATTGCTTGGCCAGTTCGCCCGCCGCCTGGCAGGCCCCTTCGCCTGGCTGCGCCTGACCCGTGCCGAGAACCAGCCCCTGGCCCTGCTGCTGCACCTGCACGCAGCACTGCAGTTGCCCGCGCAAGCGCGTGACACGCCCCACGGCGAACTGCTGTGGAGCCAGATCCTGGCCGACCTCGAAGCCCGCCAGGCACCCGTGACCTTACTGATCGACGACTTGCACCTGCTCAACGCCGCCCAGGCCTGGCACTACCTCGACACCCTGCTGCACGACCCGCCCGCGGCACTGCGCCTGATTGCCGCCAGCGAAGGCCCGCCGCCACTGCCGCTGGCCCACCTGCGCCGTAACGGTCGGCTGGTGCTGCTGGGCGCCCGTGAACTGGCCCTGGACAGCGAAGAAACCCGGCAATTGGCACTGGCCCGCGATGTCAGGCTGGGCAGCGATGCGCTGTACCAACTGCGCGCTGGCAGCGAGGGCTGGCCCAGTGGCGTGCTGTTCTGGTTCGAGGCCTACCGCGAGGCACTGCACAGTACCGGCCAGCCACCCGCCGACCTGCGCCCGATCACCCGCCAGGCCTATGCCCATGCCCGGCAGTTTCTTGAAGAAGAACGCCTGCGCCACTTGCCCACGGCGCTGCGCGGTTTTCTCGAACACACCGCCGTGGCCCAGGTGTTCGATGCAGGCCTCGCCCGCGAACTGGCCGCCGACACCGATGTCGCGGCCGCGCTGCGCCAGTTGCAGCGCCTGGACCTGATCATCGAAGTGCCGCACGCCAGCCACGCCGAATACCGCTACCACCCTGCCCTGCGCAACAGCCTCTACCAGCGCCTCGAACAACGCGACCCGCAGCGCCTGCGCCTGCTCCATCGCCAGGCGGCAAACTGGCTGCTGGTGCAGCGGCGCTACACCGAGGCGATCTACCAGTTCGGCCGGGCCAGAGACCTGGATGCCGTGCTCGGCATCGTCGACCGACATGGCTTCGAGCTGTTGCGCGAGGGCAAGGTCAACACCCTGGTCGATGTGCTCGACGAAGTGGCCGGCCATGCCGGCAACGACAGCTTCACCCTGGCGGTGACCGAAGCCTCCACGGTGATGGTCACCAATGATATCGCCCAGGCGTGCCAATGCCTTCGCCAGCTGTACGCCCTGCAGCGTCGCCAGGCAGTGCCGCGGCACCCCGAGCGGGTACAGCAGACGGTGATGTTCCTGCGCAGCCGCCTGGCCTACCTGGGCGGCAACCTGGCGCACGGCCTGGCCCTTGCGGCGCGGGCACTGCAGCAGTTCGGGCAACACAACGCGGCGCGTTCGGTGCTGTATTTCGACCGGGCCAACTGCCTGGCGGCCCTGGGTCAACTGCAACCGGCCCACGCCGAAGCCAGCCGTGCCCTGGTCGAGTTGCAGGGCTTCGGCCTGAGCGGCTACACCAACTTGCTGCAACTGCTGCTGGGCCAGATCGAGCTGGCCCAAGGTGCCAGCGAAGCGGCCTGGGCGCGCCTGCAGAACATGGCCGAACTGCCCGCCGCCGGCAGTTCGGGGCGTTTCTACGAACTGTTCCGGCACTTGGGTAAAGGGCTGGCGCTGCTTCAGGCCAACCAGCTGACTCAGGCGCGCCACGCCTTGGCCCAGGCCGAAGTGCTGGCCCTGGGTTTCCCGCACAGCGCCGCGCTGCCCTGGGTGTTCCACCACCAGGCCTGCCTGCACTGGGCGCTGGGCGAGACCAGCCAGGCCAAGGCGCGCTGGGCCGAAGTGCGGCGCCTGGCCCTGCAGTACCGCTTGTTCACCCTGTATCGCCAGGCCGGTGCCTGGCTGGCGCGCCTGGCGCTGCGCGACAACGACACGGACTACCTGCCCGGCTGGCTCGACCAGTGGCACTGGTGCAACCGCCAGTATGACCAGCAACTGCTGCCGGAGGAGTGGCTGGCCTATGCCTGGGTGCAGCGCCACCTGGGGCAGCGGGACAAGGCGCGGCAGATCCTGGCAACACTGCAGGCTCAGGCCCAGGCCCAGCTGAACCGCCGGCTGTTGCTCGACACCCTGTTGCTCGACGCGGCCCTGCACCAGGACCGCAGCGCCCACGACGACGCCCTGCACAGCCTGGAACAAGCATTGCAACTGGCGTGTCAGCACGGTTTCGGGCAACTGTTGCAGTACGAGGGCGACGCCTTCCTCGAAGCCTTGCGCCAACTGCTGCTGCCGCAGGTTCGCGAACGCCTGGCCCTGGCCGCCCCGGCACCGCCACGCGAACGCCTCAACAGCCTGTTCCGCCCGTTGCTGGCCGGCCGAGAGCACGCCGACAGCGCGTTGATCGTGCCATTGTCACGCCGTGAGCTGGAGGTGCTGCAACGCATGGCACGTGGGCAGAGCAACGGGCAGATCGCCGAAGCGATGTTCATCAGCCTGAGCACGGTCAAGACCCACATCAACAACCTGTTCCGCAAACTCGACGTGGTCGACCGCGACAGCGCCTTGTGTTCGGCACGCGAACTGCAACTGCTGAACTGACTCCACCCCGCGCAACACCGATTCCACCCCCCATTCCACCGGGGGGGTGGACGCGGCGCCCAGGCCTGCCTGCTACAACATGCCGAGTCCACCCAGCCAGGAGTCCGGCATGCCCAGCTACAAAGCCCCGTTGCGCGATATCACCTTCGTTGCCCAGGAACTGCTCGACCTGAGCAGCCACTATCAACAGCTGGCCGGCTGCGAAGCCCCCGACGCGGCCACCTTCGCCGCCATCGTCGAGGAAGGCGCCAAGTTCGCCGAACAGGTACTGGCGCCGCTCAACGCCGTCGGCGACCAGCACGGTTGCCAATGGCAGGATGGCAAGGTCAGCACCCCGCCGGGCTTCGCCGATGCCTTCCAGCGTTTCGCCGCCAATGGCTGGTTGGGCCTGGACAAGGACCCCATCTACGGCGGCCAGGGCCTGCCGCCCTCGCTGGGCTTCGTCAACCACGAAATGGTCTGCAGCGCCAACCACGCCTGGGGTATGTACGGCAACCTCACCGGTGGCGCCATCAGCACCCTCAGCGAGCATGCCGACGCGGCGCTGCGCCAGCGTTTGTTACCGCCGATGATTGCCGGCCGCTGGAGCGGCACCATGTGCCTGACCGAGGCCCACTGCGGCTCGGACCTCGGCCTGCTGCGCACCAGCGCCCGGCCCGAGGCCGACGGCAGCTACCGCATCAACGGCAGCAAGATCTTCATCTCGGCGGGTGAGCACGACCTGACGGAAAACATCGTGCACCTGGTGCTGGCACGCATCGAAGGCGCGCCAGCGGGGGTCAAAGGCATTTCGCTGTTCGCCGTGCCCAAGCGCCAGGTGGATGAAGCCGGTAACCTGGGCCAACCCAACGGCGTCAGCTGCGGCGCCATCGAGCACAAGATGGGCATCCACGGCAACGCCACCTGCGTGCTCAATTTCGATGGCGCCACCGGTTACCTGCTGGGCGAGGCCAATCGTGGCCTGAACGCCATGTTCACCTACATCAACGAGTCGCGGCTGGCCGTATCACAACAGGCCCAGGCCCACGCCGAAGCTTCGTTCCAGGGGGCCCTGGCGTATGCCCGCGACCGCCTGCAGATGCGCACCACGCCGCGCCTGCGGGCCGACCAGCCGGCCGACCCGATCATCGGCCACGCCGATGTACGGCGCATGTTGCTGACCCAGAAGGCCTACGCCGAAGGCGGTCGCATGCTCGCCTACACCTGTGCCAAAGGCGTCGACCTGCTGCACCACGGCGCCACCCCGGGTGTGCGCCAGGCGGCAGCACGCCGGTTGGCCCTGCTCACGCCGATTGCCAAGGGCTTCCTGACCGAGACCGGCAACGAGGCGGCGCAGCTGGGCATCCAGGTATTTGGCGGCCACGGTTTCATCCGCGAATGGGGCATGGAGCAGATCGCCCGCGATGTGCGCATCACCGCGATCTACGAAGGCACCAACACCATCCAGGGCATCGACCTGCTGACCCGCAAGGTACTGGCCGATGGCGGCGAGGCCTTGTCAGAACTGCTGGCTGAAATCGAAACCTTCATCCACACCACTTCGGCGTCGGCCGACCTCGCCCAGGCTTTGCACGACCGTGTGATCGCCTGGCGCGAGGTTAGCGAGTGGCTGAGCGACGCCAGCGCCACGGATGCCAACCTGGTTGGTGCCAGCGCGTACGACTACCTGATGCTCTGCGGCTACACCTTGATTGGCTACTTGTGGTTGCGTGCCGCCTGCGTCGCCGAACAGGCACTGGCGGCCGGCAGCGAGGACATCGCGTTCTACCAGGGCAAACGCGAGACCGCGCGCTTCTACCTGCAGCGCCTGCTGCCCAGGGCAAGCCTGCACGAAACGCTGATCCGCACCGGCAGTGACAACCTGATGCGCATCAGCGACAGCGCCTTTGCCCGCTGACCCTGCACGGCAGCGGTTTTTTCGGTGGTGGCCGAGGCTCCGGGCCGCCACCTGTTTTTCCAGGACACTCACAAGAAGGTTCCCATGCAGCTGATCGACTACCGTCGCGACAACCAACTGGCCCTGATCGGCCTGTGCAACGCCCCGGTCAATGCCCTCGGCCACGGCCTGCGCCAGGCGCTGATGCAGGCTTGCACACGGGCCGCCGCCGACCCTGAAGTGAAGGCCATCATCCTGCATGGGCACCACCTGCCGTTCAGTGCCGGCGCCGACATCAGCGAATTCGGCAGCCCACGCACCTGGCAGGAACCCGCCCTGCCGCAACTGCTCGATGATCTGGCCCGCTTCAGCAAACCGCTGATCGCCGCGCTCGACGGAGTGGCCCTGGGTGGCGGCCTGGAACTGGCCCTGGCCTGCAGCCACCGGGTCGCCAGCGCCACTGCCCGCCTGGGCTTGCCGGAGGTGCGCCTGGGCCTGCTGCCCGGTGCCGGGGGTACCCAGCGCCTGCCACGGCTGATCGGCGTGGCACCCGCCCTGGCACTGATGCTCGGCGGCGAGCCGATCGATGCCCGCCAGGGCCTGACGTTGGGCCTGGTGGACCACCTGGTAGAGCCCGGCCAAGACCTGCTCGAACAGGCCTGCGCCTTTGCCCGCAGGCAGCTCGCGCGCCCCGCCCCTGCGCTCACGCCTGCGCCGCTGTCACAGGGCCTGGCCGATGACTTCTTCGACACGCACGCGGCGCAACTGGCTGCACGCAAACCCGGCCAACGGGCACCGCTGCGGGTGCTGGCAGCGCTGCGCGCCGCCTGCGAGCTGCCCTTGGCCGAGGGCCTGGCACGCGAGCAAGCACTGTTCCGCGAAGCCCTGCAAGACCCCCAGGCCACGGCACTGCGTCACCAGTTCTTCGCCGAACACGAGGCTTTGCGGGTGCCGGGTATCGACGCTGCCACCGCGCTGCGCAGCATCGCTCAGGTCGCCGTGATCGGCGCCGGCACCATGGGCGCCGGCATCGCCATGAACTTCATCAACGCGGGCCTGCCGGTGCGCCTGCTGGAGCTCAAGCCCGAGGCGCTGGACCGTGGCCTGGCGCAGATCCGCAAACACTACGAAAGCAGCATCACCCGCGGCAAGCTCACCCCCGCGCAACTCGAACAGCGCATGAGCCTGTTGCAAGGCACCCTCGACTATGCCGACCTGGCTGACGCTGACCTGGTGATCGAGGCAGTATTCGAGGACCTGTCGATCAAGCAGTCGGTGTTTCGCACCCTCGACCGGGTGTGCAAGCCCGGCGCGATCCTGGCCAGCAACACCTCGACCCTGGATGTCGACCGCATCGCCGCCAGCACCCGCCGCCCGCAAGACGTGGTCGGCCTGCACTTCTTCAGCCCGGCCCATGTGATGCGCCTGCTCGAAGTGGTACGTGGCCGGGCCACGGCGCCCGACGTACTGGCCACCACGCTGAAAATCGCCAAGCGCATCGGCAAGCTGCCGGTGGTGTCTGGCGTGTGCTTCGGCTTCATCGGCAACCGCATGCTCGAACCCTACGCCCGCGAAGCCCATCGCCTGGTGCTCGAAGGCGCCTCGCCGGCCCAGGTGGACAAGGTGCTCACCGACCTGGGCCTGGCCATGGGGGTATTCGCCATGTACGACCTGGCCGGCATCGACGTGGGCTACCTGGTGCGGCAGGCGCGGCGCAACGAACTGGCCCACGACCCGAGCTACTTCCGCCTGGCCGACGAACTCTACAGCCTGGGCCGCCACGGCCAGAAGAGCGGGCGCGGGTTCTACCGCTACGAAGGCCGCGAGCGCATCGAAGACCCCGAGGTGGTGCAGATCGCAGCGCGACTGGCTGGCAAGCTGGGCATCAACCGGCGCAGCATCAGTGACGCAGAAATCCACGACCGCTGCCTGTTCATGCTGATCAACGAAGGCCTGCAACTGCTCGACGAAGGCATCGCCTTGCGCAGTGGCGACATCGACCTGGTCTGGACCAACGGCTACGGCTTCCCTGCCTGGCGTGGCGGCCCGCTGCACTATGCCCGCGACCTGGGCCTGGACAACGTGCTGGCAGGCATCGAGCAACTGCGCGAGCGCCTCGGCGCCTATGGCCAACTGTGGTTTCAGCCAGCGCCCTTGCTACGGCGCCTGGCCGGCAGCGGCAAGCTGCGCGTGCAAGGCCACTGAGCTGCAAAAACCCTCGCCAACAAGGAAACCCTGATGAAAGAAGCCGTCATTCTCTCGACCGCCCGCACCCCGATTGGCAAGGCCTTTCGCGGTGCCCTCAACAACTTGCGCTCACCCAGCCTGGCCGCCCATGCCATCAAGGCTGCCGTTGCCCGCGCCGGCATCGCCGCCGACGAAGTGGAAGACCTGGTGATGGGCACCGCGATGCCCTCTGGCACCGCCGGCTGGAACCTGGGCCGCATGAGCGCGCTGGCGGCCGGCCTGCCGGTTTCGGTGAGTGGCCAGACCCTGGACCGGCAATGCGCCTCCGGGCTGATGGCGATTGCCACCGCCGCCAAGCAGATCATTGTCGATGGCATGCACGTTACCGTCGGCGCCGGCCAGGAGAACATCAGCGCGGTGCAGGTGCGCAACCTCGAATGGGCCTTGGCCGAGCAAGACAACGCGGTCATCCAACAGGTACCGCACGCCTACATGCCGATGCTGCACACCGCCGAGCATGTTGCCCAACGCTACGGCATCAGCCGTGCTGCGCAGGATGCCTACGCCCTGCAATCGCAGCTGCGCACTGCCGCCGCCCAGCAAGCCGGGCTGTTCGAGGCCGAGATCGTGCCAGTGACCGCCCAGCAGTTGATCAAGGACAGGCACACCGGCGAAGTCAGCTACCGCCAGGTGACCCTGACGCAAGATGAAGGCAACCGCCCGCAGACTCGCCTTGACGACCTGGCAGGCTTGCAGCCGGTGGTCGAGGGCGGCTGCATCACCGCTGGCAATGCCAGCCAGCTGTCCGACGGGGCCAGCGCCTGCGTGCTGATGGATGCGCGCCTGGCCGAACAGCGCAACCTCAGGCCGCTGGGCCTGTATCGGGGCATCGCCGTGGCCGGCCTGGCGCCGGAAGAGATGGGCATCGGCCCGGTGTACGCGGTGCCGCGCCTGCTCAAGCAACACGGGCTCAAGGTCGCCGACATCGGCCTGTGGGAGCTGAACGAAGCCTTTGCCTGCCAGGTGCTGTACTGCCGCGACAAACTGGGCATCGACCCGGCGCGCCTGAACGTCAACGGTGGGGCCATCGCCATCGGTCACCCCTATGGCATGAGCGGCGCGCGGATGGTCGGGCATGCCCTGCTCGAAGGCAAACGGCGCGGGGTGCGCTATGTGGTGGTGACCCTGTGCGTAGGCGGCGGCATGGGTGCGGCCGGCCTGTTCGAAGTGCTGTGAAGAAACCCCAGCCCTCCACAAGTCCCAGCTGAATCATCGAACAAGGAGAGACCATGCTAGCTACCCCCTTTTCCCTGGCCGGCAAGACCGTGCTGGTGACCGGTGCCTCCAGCGGCCTGGGTGCCCACTTCGCGCGTCTGGCCCAGGCCGCAGGCGCCCGCGTGGTGCTGGCGGCGCGCCGGGCCGAGCGCTTGCAGGCGCGGGTCGAGCAACTTCAAGCCCAAGGCGGCGAAGCGCTGGCCGTAGTGCTCGATGTCACCCGGCGCGACAGTGTCGAACAGGCGTTCGACCAGGCCGAGGCCCGTTTTGGCGTGGTCGATGTGGTCATCAACAACGCCGGCATCGGCGACCCTGGGCGCTTCCTCGAACTGAGCGGGGAGGACTGGCAACACATGCTCTCGACCAACCTCGACGGCGTGTTTCATGTGGCGCAATGCGCCAGCCAGCGCCTGGTGAAGGCCGGCCGCGCCGGGAGCATCATCAACATCGCCTCGATCCTGGGCCTGCGTGTTGGCACCGGCCTGAGCCACTACTGCACGGCCAAGGCCGGTGTGGTGCAGTTGACCAAGGCCATGGCGCTGGAGCTGGCCCGCCACCGGATCCGGGTCAATGCCATCGCCCCGGGTTACTTCAAGACCGAAATGAACGAGGCCTACTTCGACAGTGAGGCCGGCCAGGGCTACATCAAGGATCACGTGCCGATGCGGCGTCTGGGCCAATTGAGCGAGCTGGACGGGCCTGTGCTGTTACTGGCCAGTGACGCCGGTGGCTTCATGACCGGCAGTGTCCTGGCCGTGGATGGCGGGCACCTGGTCAACCCGTTATAGCAAGGAGCCTGCATGCCCGTTGCCGCCTACCTGCCACGCGTGGTCGCGCTGGTCACCCACTTGCGCCAACCACCGGCCCCCAGCCGCATGGCGCGCCTGATCGAACAGGTCAGCGCCGACTACCGCCAGCAGGCCCATATCGAGGTGATCGAAACCACCCTGGCCGAACTGCTGCCGCTGGCGCGCGACCTGGACCGCCACCAGCGGGCAGACATCATTTTGTGTTCCGGTGCCGTCGCCGAGTACTTGCGCCAGCACCTGACGACCAAGGTGCTGGCCCTGCACCCAGGCCAATGCGACCTGGCCCGCGCCCTCACCCTGGCCCGCAGCCGTGCCAAGCGGGTCGGCGTGCTCAACTTTGGCCAGCACCCCGGCCCAGCGACCCTGCCGCCACTGTTCGACCTGCGGGTTCAGCAACATACCTATACCAGCCTGGAACAAGCCCGGGCGCAGGTCGAGCGCCTGGTGCAGGACGGCGTCGAAGTCATCATCGGTTCGCCTACGGTCTGCCAGCTGGCTGATGCGGCCGGCGCCGAAGGCGTGCTCGCCCTGGACAGCGACAGCCTGCGCCAGGCCTTCGACCGCCTGCGCGCGCGGTCCCGGCGCGCGCGCAAGCCGCCCACCCCACAGCCGTTCACCACCCGCTATCGTTTCGATCAGTTGCTCGGCGATGCCCCGGCGTTTCGCGCGACCGTGCAACTGGCGCAGCGCTACGCCACCAGCAACGCCACGGTGCTGATCACCGGTGAAAGCGGCACCGGCAAGGAATGGCTGGCACAGAGCCTGCACCACGCCAGCGCACGCCAGCCGGGGCCGTTCGTGGCCATCAACTGCGCGGCCTTGCCTGAGTCGTTGCTCGAAAGCGAGCTGTTTGGCCATGAAGATGGCGCGTTCACCGGGTCGCGCAAGGGCGGCAAGCCTGGCCTGATCGAGCTGGCCCACGGTGGCACGCTGTTCCTCGACGAAGTCGGCGACATGCCCGTGGCCCTGCAAACCCGCCTGCTGCGCGTGCTGCAGGAGCGTGAGGTGCTGCGCCTGGGCGCCTGCGAGCCGACACCGGTGGATATCCGCGTGATTGCCGCCACCCATTGCGACTTGTCTGCGCGCATCGCCAGCGGGCAGTTTCGCGCCGACCTGTTCTACCGGCTGAACATCCTGCGCCTGGTGGTGCCGCCCCTGCGTGAGCGCGCTCAAGACATCCTGCCGCTGTTCGAAGCGCTGCTCGCCCGGCACGGCACGACACGGCTTGGCGCACCGCAGTTGCAGCCGCTGCTGCCCTTGCTGCTGCGCCACAGCTGGCCGGGCAACATCCGTGAGCTGGACAACATTGCCGAGCGCGCCGCCCTGTGTGCCCCCGCCCTGGAGGGCGCCGATGGCATCGCCCTGGCCAACCTGTTCCCGGAGTTTTTCCAACATCCGCAGGCCCCCACCCAGCCACTGGCCCTCAACGACAACCTGCGCAGCCTGGGCAAGGCCGCCGAGGCGGCGCATGCCCGGCGTACGCTGGCCAGCTACGACGGCAACATGGAACAAGCCGCACGTAGCCTGGGCGTCAGCCGCAGCACCCTGTGGCGGCGGCTGCGGGCGCAGCCCTGAGCGGCGGGCGCAGCCATGCTCAGCTTACGGATGACTTATCGGGTAACGCCCGATACCCTTGGCTTCTGCAGGCCTGAGGGTTTCAGGCCCACTCACTTCCCCCGCAGACGAACATGCCATGAAAACTGCCGCAGGTTTGCTGCTGTCGGCCATCGAGCTGGACCGCGCCAGCACCCTTCCCCTGTACCGCCAACTGTACCTGCAGATTCGCAAGCAGATACTCAACGGCAGGATCCAGGGAGGCGTGCGGCTGCCCTCGACCCGCACGTTGAGCCACGAGTTGGGGCTGTCGCGAATCACCATTCTCAACGCGTTCGATCAGTTGATTGCCGAAGGTTTTCTGGCCTCGCGTACCGGCGCCGGCACCTATGTCGGCAGCGAGTGGGAGAGCCGGGGCGGCCAGGCCGAGCAACAGCAGCCGCCACCGCGCCTGTCCGACTTGAGCCAGTCGATGCTGTCGCTGCGCAGCGACCATTTTCGCGGCATTTCGTACGCCGATTGGGACCCCGCCACACCGACGTCTTTCCTGCCCAGCCACAGCACCTATGAAGCGTTCCCCCAGGCGGTCTGGCGACGCCTGATGAACCAGCACCTGCTCAAACCTACCAAGGCGATGCTGGGGTACGGCGAGTTGCAAGGCTTGCACGCCCTGCGCAGCGCGATCGCCGAGTACGTGTTCGATGCCCGTGGCATTGACTGCGAGGCCGGTCAGGTGGTGATCGTGTCCGGCGCGCAGCAAGCGTTCAACCTGCTGGGCATGCTGTTGCTCAACCCTCAGGACAGCGTGTGGATGGAAGACCCGGGGCACATCGCCGCGCGCATTGCGTTGCAGGCGCAAGGGGCACGGGTGACGGCGTTGCGTGTCGACCCTGACGGGATCGATGTCGAACAAGGGCTGAGCGAGTGCCCTGAGGCGCGGCTAGTGTTTTGCACACCCTCGCGCCAGCACCCGCTGGGCGTCACCTTGAGCTATGCGCGGCGCCAGGCACTGATCGACTGGGCCGCGCAGCAACAGAGCTGGATCATCGAGGACGATTGCGACAGCGAGTTGCGCTACAGCGGCCGCCTGCTGCCCGCGCTGTACGCCCTGGACCAGATGGCCCGGGTGATCTATGTCGGCACCTTCAGCAAGGTGCTGTTTCCATCACTCAGGCTGGGCTACGTGATTCTGCCGCCGGCGCTGGTCGAGCCCTTCTGCACCCTGCGTGCAGTCATGGACCGCAGCCCGCCGACGCTGCTGCAAGCAACCACCGCAGACTTCATGGCCCAAGGTCACTTCATTGGCCACATCCGCCGCATACGCGGCCTGTACAAGGCGCGCCAGCAGGCGTTGATCGAACAACTCGAACTGCAGGTTGGCGGCTTCTTCACCCTCACCCCGGCCGATGCCGGCATGCACCTGATCGCCTGGTTGCCCACCCACCTCAGCGACGCAGACATCGCCCGGCAACTGGCCGAGCATGGCATCCACACCTACCCCTTGAGCGACTACAGCATCGCCCATGCGCAACCGCCGGCGCTGCTGATCGGCTTTGCCGGCACGCCTGAAAACCAGGCCGCGACGCGGGTCGAGGCGCTGGCCCGGGCCCTGCGCGCACTGGGGTATCTGCCCGGCAACGCTTGAGGCCGGGCAAGTGGTCCTATCGATTGATGGATAATGGATCTATCGAACGTTCCTGACTGGCGCGATAAAGACTGGGCCGGCAAAACCCGGCGCCTGAACCAGGAACGACGCTAATGAACAATAAGATCCAGGAACGTTTCAACGCCTTGCTCAGCCACAACGTGGTCGAACACGCGGCAGCCCCCGTGCTGACGCCCGCCTTGGCCCAACGGTTGCTCGAACGCCTTGCACAGGTGCGCCTGTTTGCTCACGCCTATCCGCTGTTGACCAACCTCACCCACGGCCACGTCACCCCCGCCGACCTGCTGGACTTCGCCTATCGCCACGAACTGCAAGGCCTGAGCCTGCACGTGCTCGACGGCGAGCAGAACAGCCTGAGCCAGATGTCCCCCCGCCAGCTCCAGGCGTTTGCCGACAAGGCCCAGGCACTGGGGCTGGACGTGCACGTGGAAATCAGCAGCACGCTGAAACAGGATGTCGACCAGGTGATCGCCATCGCCAAGGCCCTGGGGGTACGCAACATCCGCGTCTACTCGCGTTATGAGGGCACGCTGTCGCGGGTCATGGACATCATCGAGAGCGACCTGCACTACCTGGCGCAACAGGCCGACGCCCACGACCTGTACTTTGACTTCGAGCAGCACGAAGAGCTCAAGAGCGACGAGATCGCCCAACTGCTCAAGCGCCTCGACCACCCACGCCTGCATGCCCTGTTCGACTTCGGCAACATGATCAATGCCTGCGAACAGCCGCTGCAAGCCCTGCGCAACCTGGCGCCGCACATCCGCCAAAGCCACCTCAAGGGGGTGCGCATCGTCGCCGAACAGAACGGCTTCGGCCATTACGGCGTGCTGCAGGGCAGCGCCGAGGACGACCTGCCCAGTGCACGCATGCTGTACGAATTGCTGATGCTGGGCGACACAGCCCCGCAGGTGATCGCCTTCATCCTCGAACAGGAAAACCACTACGTGGCCCCGGCCTTCCGCCAGCAGCAGGAAGCGGCCGACCCCTTCATCGCTTATCGGGAAATGAGCGAAACACCGCTGCCTGCCGGTTTCACCCTGGCGCGCATGCTGGCCGACGAACACCGTTGGGCCAACAACCAGGTGGCCTATGTGCGCGGCCTGCTGGGCGAATTTCGCACCCTGGCCGAGCTGACCTTGGCCAACGCTTGACCCTGGCGACCCGATTACCTGCGGAGAACAACAATGACATCCCAGAACAAAGCCAAATGGCTCCGATTCCTGATCCTCATCCTGGGCGGCGGCACCGTCTACAAGCTGGCGAACCTGAAGGACGCCTTCTACGTCCCCATGCAGGAATTCATGGGCCTGAGCCACACTGAAATCGGCCTGCTGCTCAGTGCCAATGCGGTCATCGCCACAGCCCTGTTCGTGGTTGGCGGCCTGCTCGCCGACCGCTTCGAGACGCGCAAGCTGATCCCCCTCGGGCTGATCGGCACCGGTTGCCTGGGCGTGTACCTGGCGACCTTCCCCCCGTTCAGCAGTTTGTTGATCGTGTTCAGCCTGCTGGCCGTGTGCGCCGATTGCCTGTTCTGGCCCTCGCTGCTCAAGGCTATCCGCAACCTGGGTAACGACCAGGAGCAAGGGCGCCTGTTCGGCCTGCTCGAAGGCGGGCGTGGCGTGGTGGATACGCTGGTCGCCTTTGCCGCACTGGGGGTGTTCGTTGCCATGGGCTCGGGCGAAAACGGCCTGAAGTCGGCGATCCTGTTCTACTCGGTGATCGACTTGCTGGCCGGCACCCTGACCTGGTTCCTGCTCAAAGGCGGCAACACGCCGTCGGTGGCCAAACCGAAAAACGGCCTGGCGAACCTGATGGAAGCGATCAAGGTACCGGGGATCTGGCTGGTCAGCCTGAACGTGTTCATGGTCTACATCGTCTACTGCGGCCTGACCTACTTCATCCCCTACCTCAAGGAAATGTACGGCTTGCCCGTGGCGTTGGTGGGTGCCTACGGCATCATCAACCAGTACTTCCTGAAGATCCTGGGCGGGCCTGCCGGCGGTTTCATTGCCGACAAACAGTTCAAAAGCACCAGCCGCTACTTGAAATGGGCATTTCTGGCGCTGTTGCCAGTGATGGCGGTGATCCTGCTGATCCCCAAAAGCCCGGGCTTCATCTATGCCGGCATGGCCGCCACCCTGTCCTTTGCGCTGATCGTGTTCTCCATGCGCGGCGTGTTCTGGGCGCCCATGGGTGAAGTCGGCATACCCCAGCACATCACCGGGTCTGCCTTCGGCATCGGTTGCCTGATCGGCTACGCACCCGGCATGTTTGCCTACGTCATCTACGGCGCGATCCTCGACCACTTCCCTGGCCAGCAGGGGTATACCGTCGTCTTCACCTTGATGAGCCTGCTGGCCCTTGCAGGGTTCATGGTGTCCAGCCTGCTCTATCGGGCAGTGCGCAAGCAATCCGTGGCCTCTGATGGGATGCGTGCGGCCCAGGCCTGACCCGCGCAGCGCATGGGCCAGTGGCAAGCCTGAGGGTTCGGTTTCCATGTCGGTCTGGCATCTGACGCCAGCGCGCGGTACAACTGAACCTTTTGGGAGCCCACCATGCTTGGTGTTTTTGAACGACGGCTAGACCCCTTCCCGCCCGACGAGGCGCCACCCCCACCGGTCGGCCTGCTGCGCTTCCTCTGGGCGTGTACGCGCGGTGCCCGTGGCTATGTGCTTGCGCTGGCCTTGCTCAGCGCGGCGGTGTCGATCTACGAAGCCTGGTTGTTTTCCTTCCTTGGCCAGGTCGTCGACCTGCTCTCGACCTGGCAGGCCGGCGGCGCTGCAGCCGGGCAGGAACGCCGCGTGCTGTGGGGTATCGGCATCGTGCTTATGACCAGTATCGGGCTGGTGGCACTGCGCACGATGGTGCAGCACCAGGTGTTGGCGATCAATTTGCCGCTGCGCCTGCGCTGGGACTTCCATCGCCTGATGCTGCGGCAAAGCCTGTCGTTCTTTTCCGACGAGTTCTCTGGCCGGGTCACCACCAAGGTGATGCAGACGGCGCTGGCGGTGCGCGAAGTGCTGTTCACCCTCATCGAGATCGCGCCCGGTATCGGTGTGTACTTCATCGCCATCATTGCCCTGGCGGGCGGCTTCGCCTTGAAGCTGATGCTGCCGTTTATTGCCTGGGTCGCGCTGTTCGGGCTGGCGATGGTGTACTTTGTGCCACGCCTGGGCAAAGTCGGCCAGGAACAGGCCCATGCGCGCTCATCGATGACCGGGCGAATTTCCGACGCCTACACCAATATCACCACCGTGAAGCTGTTTTCGCACTCCAAGCGCGAAGCGCACTTCGCGCGTGCGGCGATGGAGGACTTCAAGCAAACCGGCTTTCGCCAGATGCGCCTGGTGAGCCAGTTCGAGATCGTCAATCAGGCCCTGGTGGTCGGTTTGATCCTGGGCGCAGGCGGTTATGCCCTGTGGCTCTGGCACCAGGGCGAGGTAGGCACCGGCGCCGTGGCGGCGATTACCGCCATGGCCTTGCGTGTCAATGGCATGTCGCACTGGATCATGTGGCAGATGACCGCGCTGTTCGAGAACATCGGCACCGTGCAGGACGGCATGGCCACCTTGACCCGCGGCCCCAAGGTGCAGGATGCGCCGAACGCGAGCGTGCTGGAAACCCGCGGCGGCGCAGTGGCCTTCGACAAGGTCAGCTTCAACTACAACGGTGAACGGCAGGTGCTCGACGGCCTGAGCCTGAACATCCGCGCGGGCGAAAAAGTCGGCCTGGTGGGGCGCTCCGGCGCCGGCAAGTCGACGCTGATCAACCTGCTGCTGCGGTTCTATGACGTGGACAGCGGCGAGATTCGCATCGACGGGCAGAACATCGCCCAGGTCACCCAGGACAGCCTGCGCAGCGCCATCGGCATGGTCACGCAAGACACTTCCCTGCTGCACCGCTCGATCCGCGACAACATCGCCTACGGCCGCCCCGACGCAACCGACGCGCAAATCCGCACGGCTGCGGCCAATGCCCAGGCCGACGGCTTCATCGAACAATTGAGCGACCGGCAAGGCCATAGCGGCTACGACACGCTGGTGGGTGAACGCGGTATCAAGCTCTCCGGTGGCCAACGCCAGCGCATTGCCATTGCTCGGGTGATGCTCAAGAACGCGCCGATCCTGTTGCTCGACGAAGCCACCAGCGCGCTGGATTCGGAAGTCGAAGTCGCCATCCAGGAAAGCCTCAACGAGATGATGCAAGGCAAGACCGTCATCGCCATCGCCCATCGGCTGTCCACGATCGCGGCCATGGACCGGCTTATCGTCATGGATGAAGGGCGCATCATCGAGCAAGGCACCCACGCCGAACTGCTGGCCCGCAACGGCACCTACGCCAGGCTCTGGCAGCACCAGAGCGGCGGGTTCCTGGGTGAGGACCAGGGGGTGGCGGAGGCCATGGAGTAAGCCTGAGCGGTGGCAGCCGGTTGCGAAGGCTGCCCCTCACCACAAAGGCAGCGCTGTTTGCAGAGGTTCGGCATCGGTTATACTTGTTAATCATTTTTGTCCCTACCACCCCTGACACACGAGACCGCATGAAGACTTCCCCTGCAGTCCAATCGGGCGCCGACGGCAGCGAGGCCAGTGCGCCGGCAGACCTCAATGACCTGGTTGGCTACGCCTTGCGTCGCGTGCAGATGAAGGTGTTCCAGCACCTTGTCGATTGCCTGACACCGTACGAACTGCGGCCTGCACAGTTTTCCGCGTTGGCGATCATCGCGCAGAACCCCGGCCCCACGCAGGCCGAGCTGGCCAAGGCGCTGAACATCGAGCCGCCCCAGGTCGTGCCCCTGCTCAACAAACTGGAAGAAGCCGGGCTGGCCCTGCGGGTGCGCAGCAAGGCAGACAAGCGCTCGTATGGCCTGTACCTGAGCAAGGCGGGTGAGAAGCTGCTGAAAACGCTGTACGGCGTCGCCGAAGAAAGCGACCGCGCCGCCACTGCCAACCTGAATGATGACGAGCGCCAGCAGTTGCTCGCCCTGCTGCGCAAGGCTTATTAGGCTGCCGGAAGGGTTGCCCAGCCCTTTGAACTGCGCTGTCGCGCAGAGAACCTGTGGGAGCGGGCTTGAAGGGTGGTGTCAGCCCACGAACGGCAATGGCAGCTGCGCCGCGTGCAGCCGCTGCAGCCGATAGGCAAAACGCAACCACAGATGGTCAAAGAAATACGCCGCCGTCTGGCGTTTGCGCCGGTAGAACGGTTGATCCGCGTGCACCAGTGCCAGGCGCGCCGACCGGGCCCAGGCATGGCCCAGCAACAACATTGCCAATGCCTGGAGAAAATCACCCGCAGCGCGGTAGGCGTACTCCTGGTCATCGTGCTCGACAAGCCCACCCACCCACGCCTGCAAGCCGTCACTGGCAACGCGCAGCTGCTGCGCCCAGCGCATGCCTTCAGCATCGCTGGCCAGGCCTGCTTCTTCCAGCACGTGGGCCAACAGTGCTTGCAGGGCCTCGCCAGCATCGCCCAAGACCTTGCGCAGCAACAGGTCGTTGGCCTGGATCTCGTTGGTGCCCTCGTAGATCATCGCCACGCGGCTGTCGCGCACGGTTTGCTCGATGCCCGACTCGGTGACATAACCGTAACCGCCGAACACCTGCAGCGCGTCACTGGCCAGTTGAAACCCTTGCTCGGTGAAAAAGGCCTTAACCACCGGGGTGAGCAAGGCGATGCGCGCCTCCAGCGCTTGCCGGGCCATGCCTTGCGCCTGTTCGGCAAGGTCAATCAGGTGCGCGCTCCAATAACCGATGGCCCGCATGCCTTCGGTCATCGCCCGAGACTGCCAGAGCACCTGGCGCACCGCCGGGTGAAAAGCCACAGGGTCCGCCGCAGCGGCCAATGCACCTTCGGGGCGTAGCACCGCGCGCATCTGCACGCGCGCCTGCGCATACGCCAAGGCGTGCTGGCCAGCGCTTTCGGCATGGGCCAAGCCCTGCAGGCCCACGTAGGTACGGGCACTGTTCATCATCACGAACAACGCAGCCAAGCCACCCTGCGGCTCGCCGACAAGCCAGCCTTCGGCCTGATCGAAGCTCAGGCTGCAGGTGGCGCTGGCGTGAATACCCATCTTGTGTTCGATGCCGGTGCAATGAACGCCATTGAGCCGGCCTTGCTCAGTCAGCTTGGGTACCAGAAACAGCGAAATCCCACGGCTGCCTGCGGGCGCATCGGGCAACCGCGCCAGCACCAGGTGCAGGATATTGTCGGTCAGGTCGTGCTCGCCGCCGGAAATGAATACTTTGTTGCCGGTCAGCCGATAAGCCCCGGCCTCATCTACCCGCGCCTGTGTGCGCAGCAGCCCCACATCGCTACCGGCCTGGGGTTCGGTCAGACACATGGTGGGCAGGCACTCACCGCTGACGATCTTGCCAAGCCAGGCCTGGCGAAGCTCGGCAGAGCCAAACTGACGCAGGCATTCGTAGGCGCCATGGGCAATGCCGCTGTACATGGCCCAGCCATGGTTGCAGGCGTAGATCACTTCGTGCAGCGCAGCGCCGAGCAGCAGCGGCAGCCCTTGCCCGCCGTGCGCTTGCGCGCAGGCCAAGCCTGGCCAGCCGCCGTCCACATAGCGCTGGTAGGCCTGGCGAAACCCGGTTGGCGTGCTCACATGGCCGTCCTGGAACCGGCAGCCTTCGCGATCACCGGGCTTGTTCAGCGGCACTAGTTGCTGTTCTGCAAAGCGCGCGCCCTCCTCCAGCAACTGTTGCGCCAAGGCACTGTCGACGCCAGCGAAGCGCTCGCATTCGGCCCACGCCGCCGGTGCCTGCAGCCATTGATCGATCACAAAACGGATGTCTTGCAGCGGAGCGCGATAGGTGTGCACGTGAAACTCCTTGTCAAACCATGGCCAGCGGGTTTTCCAGCAGCAAGGCCATGCCCTGGCCGCCACCGACGCAGGCCGAGACCACACCAAAACGCTGGCCACTGGCGCGCAGTTGCCGGGCCACACTGATGACCAGGCGCAGGCCGGTAGCGGCCAGCGGATGGCCCAAGGCAATAGCGCCGCCGCAGGCATTCAACCGCTCGGGGGCAATGCCCAGCGCTTGCTGCACCGCTACGATCTGCGCCCCCTGGGCTTCATTGATTTCAAAGCAGGCAATGTCGTCCAGCGCCAGCCCGGCCCGCGCCAGCAGCAAGCGGATGGCCGGTACCGGGCCCAGCCCCATCACCTCGGGCGCCACGCCCACCACGCTGCTGGCCCGCAACCAGGCCAAAGGCGTACGCCCGGCCAGCGCGTCGGCCGAACACATCAGCACCGCCGCCGCCCCATCCACCACCGCACAGCTGTTGCCCGCAGTCTGTACCCCCTGCGGGTAAAGCGCGGGCAGTTGCTGCAAACGTTCGAAAGCGGTCGCGCGTGGATGGCTGTCTTCAGTGACGGCTTCAACGCCACGCGGCAGGCGAATACCGCGCGCCAGCAAGCCGGGCGCTTCGAACACTTCGCTGCAGACGCTGACGCATTCGTCGCTGAACCACCCGCGCGCCCGCGCCTCCATGGCCCGCGCAAAGCTCATGGCAGCCCAGGCGTCTACGGCCTCGCGGGGGATGCGGTATTGCCGGGCGATATTCTCGGCGGTCTGGATCATGCTGATGCCCACCGCAGGGTCGAACAATGCCTCCCACAGAAAGTCCTTGAAGCCGACCTCGCCGCCCAGCTTGAACCCGCCACGGTGGGTGTAGGCGACAATCGGGTTACGCGACATCGACTCGGCGGCCACGCACAGCACGGTGCCCGCCTCCCCCGCCTGAATCTGCTCACCGGCCTGGCGCAGCAGCTCGAAACCGGTGGCGCAGATCCGTTGCACCATCAGCGCCGGCACTGCCTGGTCGACACCGCAATAAAGCCCGATATGCCTGGGCAGCATGTAGGCATCGAAGTCTGCCTGGGCCATGGAGCCGGCCAGTACGCTGTCGACTTCGCCGGCATCGAGCCTGGCACGCTGCAACACCGCGCGGCCGGCCTTGATGCCCAGGTCGGTCGGCGAGACCAGGCCGAATGCGCCATTGATATCGACCCACGGCGTACGGATGCCCTCTAGCAACGCGGTCGCCGCAAACGTGCGGAACTGCCCCCGGGCCGTCATGGTGCGTCTACACGCAACGGCCCAGGCCCTGCATACAAGCTGTCGATCAGACCGTGCCGCAATTGCAGGACCACGCGCTGGTTGAGCGAGCCCTTGTCGGTGATCTCACCACGGTCGATGGACGGTGCTTCGGCGGCCAGGCCGGCGAAGCGGATGTAGCTGGCGTTGCCTGTCGCGCCCCGGTTGAGCGTGGCCAGCAGGCTGGCCAGCCAGTCACGCACGGCGGGCGATGCCAGCACCTGGGCGTCACTGGCCTGGGTGCCAAGCCCGGACAGCTGCCGGCATTCCGGCAAGCGCGGGAAGATCAGCAAACCCAGGCATTCGCGGTCCGGGCCCAACACCACCACATCCAGCACATAGGGCGCACCCTGCAAGATCACCTGGGTGCGCATCGGCCCAACGCTGACGAACACCCCGGAGGACAACTTGAAGTCCTCGGCAATGCGCCCGTCGAACATCAAACCCAGCTGCGGGTTGCCGGGGTCGCACAGGCGCACCGCATCACCGCTGCGGTAGAACCCCTCTTCGTCGAACGCCTCCTGGGTCTGCTGCGATGAGCGCCAGTACCCCGGCATCACATGGGGCCCGCGAAACCTCGCCTCAAGCTTGCCGTCCACCGGCACCAGCTTGACCTCGCACCCCGGGGCCGGCAGGCCGATGTAGCCGGCCACCGACAGCGGCCCGGTGGTGAAGGTGCACGACGGCGAAGTCTCGGTCATGCCCAGGCCCGCCATCATGCGGATGCGTTCGCCGCAGTGGGCCACGGCCACGGCGTCAAGGCGGTCCCAGATGGCCTGGGACAACCCGGCACCGGCGAAAAAGAACAGCTTCATGCGCTGGAAGAACCGCTCGCACAGGGCGCTGTCCTGCTCCAGTGCCTTGACCAGTTCCTCCCAGCCTTTGGGCACGGTCAGGTACGCCGTGGGGGAAATGTCCTTGAGGTTGTGCAGCGTCTGGGCAAAGCCCTGCGGCGTCGGCTTGCCATCGTCGATGTACAGCGTGCCGCCGTTGTACAACACGATACCGACGTTGTGGCTGCCGCCAAAGGTGTGGTTCCACGGCAGCCAGTCGACCAGCACCGGCGGCACTTCGGCGAACTCCGGGAAGGTCTGCAACAGCATCTGCTGGTTGGCACACAGCATCCCCTGGGTGGTGACCACCGCCTTGGGCAGCTTGGTGGAGCCGGAGGTGAACAGGAACTTGGCCAGGCTGTCCGGGCGCAAGGCGGCAAAAGCCTGGTCGGCACAGGGTTGGGCGACGGTGGCCAGTACCTCGGCGAATGGCGTGCTCGCCCACCCCGCCAGCTCGCCCTGGCCCAGCACCAGGGTAATCGAGGGCTCGAACACCGCATCGATGGCCCTGCCGTAGGCGGCATCAGCCGCGAATACCAGGCCCGGTTGCAGTGTCTGGACGATATGGCGCAGCTTGCCAAAATCCTGGGACAACAGTGAGTACGCTGGCGATACCGGGCAATAGGGAATGCCGGCATACAGCGCGGCCGTGGCCAGTTGCACGTGCTCAAGGTCGTTGCCCGAGAGGATCAGCAGCGGGCGTTCGGCGCTCAGGCCTTGGCCCAGCAACCACGTGGCGATACGTCGAACACGCTGCAACATGGCGGCGTAAGTGATGTGCTGCCACTGCCCGTCGGCAGCGCGGCGCGCGACAAACGTCTGCTCGCTGCGCTGCTGCGCCCAATGCAGCAAGCGCTCCATCAGCCGTGCCGGGTAGGCGTCGAGCGTTTCCACGGGGTCCAGGTACAGCACGTCGCCCTGTTGGCGCACCTGTACCTGGGGCTGCCCGATCTTGACGGCGCGCAACGGCGCACGCTGGGCAACGGAGAGGGTTTCGCAGTCCATGAAGGCTACCTCTGCGTGAGTGCGCCAAGGGCCGAGGGGCCGCCAGGCGCATTCGCTATTGTTGTTGTGAGGTTGTGGGTCAAATCGGGTAGTGCCGCGCGCCATGCTGCACGGTAACCCAGCGCAACTGGGTGAAGGCATCGATGGCCGCCGTGCTGCCGAAGCTGCCGTAACCGCTGGCCTTGACCCCGCCAAACGGCATCTGCGCTTCGTCATGCACCGTCGGGCCGTTGATATGGCAGATGCCCGACTCCAGGCGCTGGGCAAGGGCCAGGGCACGTTGGGTATCACGGCTGAAGATCGCCGCGCTGAGGCCGAACTCGGAGTCGTTGGCCAGGGCCAGCAGCGCTTCGTCGCCGCTGGCGCG
This sequence comes from Pseudomonas sp. NFX1, assembly GCF_051123555.1. Classification (NCBI taxonomy): domain Bacteria; kingdom Pseudomonadati; phylum Pseudomonadota; class Gammaproteobacteria; order Pseudomonadales; family Pseudomonadaceae; genus Pseudomonas; species Pseudomonas sp. NFX1. Next base: position 2,125,561 of record NZ_CP169366.1, read on the forward strand.
CAGCACCACTGCCACCGGCCCGAACGACTCTTCGCGGTACAGCTTCATGCCCGCATTGACGTGGTCAAGCAGTACCGGCTGCATGACGCTGCCCGTACGTTCGCCGCCTGCCACCAGGGTCGCACCCTTGCCGACGGCGTCATCGACCAGCGCCTGTATGCGCTCACCGGCCCCGGCATCGATCAAAGAGCCCAGCGGCGCGTCGGGTTGCGAGGGGTCTGCCGCACGCAAGCGGCGCACCTTCTCACCCAGCTTGGCCACGAACTCATCGGCCACCGCCTGGTCGACGATCAGCCGCTCGGTCGACATGCAAATCTGGCCCTGGTTGAAGTAGGCACCAAAGGCCGCCGCATCGACCGCAGCCTCCAGGTCGGCATCGGCCAGGACCAGGAACGGTGCCTTGCCACCCAGTTCGAGCACTGCAGGCTTGAGGTGACGCGCCGCCAGTTGCCCAACGATGCGCCCGACATGGGTAGACCCGGTGAAATTCACCCGCCGCACCGCCGGATGGGCGATTAGACGCTCAACCACTGCCGGTGCATCGTGCGGGGCATTGCAGATGACGTTGACCACACCGTCGCCCAAACCGGCCGCCTGCAATACCTGACCGATCAGGCCATGCACCGCCGGGCTGGCTTCGGAGGCCTTGAGCACCACGGTATTACCGCACGCCAAGGGCATGGCAATGGCGCGTGTGGCCAGAATCACCGGGGCATTCCAGGGTGCGATGCCCAGCACCACCCCACAGGGTTGGCGCAGGGCCATGGCAAAGCTGCCGGGCACGTCGGAGGGGATGACACTGCCCTGGATCTGCGTGGTCATCGACGCCGCTTCACGCAGAATATTGGCCGCCAGCATCACATTGAAACCGTACCAGTTGGCCTTGGCCCCGGTTTCCCCGGCCATGGCCAGGAACTCGTCGCGCCGGGCATCCAGCGCATCGGCTGCCTTGAGCAAGCGCGCACGGCGCTCGCCCGGCCCCAGCGCGGCCCAGGCGGGGAACGCCGCCTGCGCCGCTTCGACCGCCGCGTCGGCGTCGGCCAGGGTGGCGGCGGCCACCACCGACACCACCTCGCCGCTGACCGGATGGCGACGTTCGAACGTGCCGCCGTCGCTGGCCGCACGGGCCTTACCGCCAATTAACAAGGGCACCTCGAACATCGGGCATTCCTCTTTTCTGGTTGTTCGGGAATGAAAACCGCGGCCGCTCAGCGCTTGTAGGCTTGCAGGCCTGGCTTGATGCTTTTGTCGTCGAGGAACTGCTTCAGGCCTTGCGCGCGGCCGTGCTCCGGGTCACGCAACTGGGCCTGGTCCAGCTTGGCGTACAGGTAGTCCTCGTTCTGCTCCCAGGTCAACTCGCGGCAGCGCTTGAAGCCGTTTTTGGCAGCACGCAGCACAACCGGGTTCTTGTCGAGAAGGTCCTGGGCGAGCAGCACCACTTCATCGCGCAACTGCGCCAACGGCACGCTCTTGTTCACCAGCCCCATCTGCGCGGCTTTCTGCCCGTCGAAGGTCTTGCCGGTCATGATGTAGTACAGCGATTCACGGTGGCCCACGGTGTCGGCCATGGCCTTGCTGACCAGGTTGCCCGGTGGAATACCCCAGTTGATTTCAGACAGGCCGAAGGTGGCCTCGTCGGCGCAGATGGCCAGGTCGCAAGCGACCAGCGGGCTGAAGCCACCGCCGAAGCACCAGCCGTTGACCATGGCGATGGTGGGTTTGCTGTAGAAGCGCAGCAGCTTCCACTGCCATTCCGAGGCATCGCGGCGGATGCGCTCCTGAAGGATCTCGGGGCCTGCGTCCACCTCGCGGAAGTACTCCTTGAGGTCCATGCCGGCAGTCCAGGCGCTGCCCTCACCGGTCAACACCAGCACGCGTGCGTCGGCGTCCTGCTCGACGGTTTCCAGTACATCGCGCATTTCACGGTTGAGCGTTGGGCTCATGGCGTTGCGCTTTTCAGGACGGTTGAAGCTGACCCAGGCGATGCCTTGCTCGACGGTGACTTTCACGGTCTGCCAGCGGTTGTCGTATTGGCCCATCACACACCTCTTGTACTGATTGTTCGTTGTGGTTGGCCGAACATTAGCCCGGCCAAATAGTTAAGTCAATTAACCATTAATAAAATTATCTATTTAACTTCGAATGCGTCGTAGACCACGGCATTGCCCAGGCGCATGGCGCTGCCCACGCCCACCGTGCGGTTCAGCCAGGCGTATTGCGGGGCCGAGGTTTCAAAGCGCAGCGTGATGCGGAACTGGTACAGGCTGGGGTCGACGTCCTCGCCGGCGGCGACTTTCTTCATCACCTCGGGCGGGCCGAAGCGGTAGCCCTCGGTGCGCAGGTAGATCAACGCACCGTCATCGGCCTGCAGCAGGTAACGGGTGTCGATGATGGCCACCCCCTCAGGGGTGACCACTTGCCAGTCCGCGCCGTTGTTGAGGATGGTGCCCTTGAGCCGAGCGCCCTCGAAATGCCCACCCGTGATGGGGATGATGCGCCGTTTGCCCTGCCCGCTGGTGCTGCCCAGCTCCCAGATGGGTGCCACCAGGTCGACACTGAAGCGCGCCAGTGGCTCAAGCTTGAGCGGCGGCGGTTCATAGCTGGCCGCCTGGGCCAGTGCGGCGCAACCGCTCAACAGCATGACGGCAAGTGCTTTACCCAGGCTCATGGCGCAACACCTCCCGAGGCTGCAGCTTCGGCCTGCACTGCACCGCGCCCCAGCAGTGCCATCGCCGCCACGGCAGCCACCACCAGCCCCGGTGAGGCCGCCAGCAACAAACCGCCTACGCCTGCGCCGGCAGCGAGGATCTGCCCGGCCGCCAACGGCCCGGCCATCGACCCCAACCGGCCCACGGCCACCGACGCGCCCACCCCCGTGGCGCGCACGTGTGTCGGGTACAGCGTGGGGGCCAGCGCATACAGCACCAACTGGCCGCCGATGGCGCAATAACCTGCGGTAAAGCCCGCCAGCAAGAGCAAGCCGAAGCTGGCGGAGAGGCCCAGGCCCGCCAACGAGGCGAGCATGCCGGCATAGGCGATGCACACCGCACGCCCTGCGTGGCCACGGTCCATCATGCGCCCGGTGAGGAATGACCCCGCCGCGCCGCCCAGGTTGAACAGGATCTGCACCGCGCCGGCCTGCGGCCGCGTATAGCCCTGGCCAATCAACAGCGAAGGCAGCCAGTTGAGCAGCATGTACAGCACGGTCAAGGTAAAGAAGCACGCCAGCCACAGCAGCAGCGTGCGGCTCGCCCGGCCTGGGCCGAACAGTTGCGCTGCCAGCCCGTTCTGCGTGCCCGTGGTCGCGGCCTGGGCACGAAACGCCTGGGATTCAGGCAGCCAGGCCATCAGCACGAAGGCAATCGCGATCGGTGCGAAACCGCCGACATAGAACACCAGGCGCCAGCCCTCACCCAAGCCTGCCATGCCAATCACCGACGCGATGGCGCCGCCCAGGGGGACGCCGCAGTAAGTCAGGCTGACGGCCGTGCTGCGCAAGCGTTCGTGGGCCGCTTCACTGGCCATGGCGATGAGGATCGGCAATGCCGCCCCCAGCCCCAGCCCGGTCATCAGCCGGGCAACCAGCAGCGAGGCATAGTCCCAGGCATGTGCGGTGCCCAGGGAGAACAGCCCGAACAGCAACACGGCCATGATCAGGATGCGTTTGCGGCCCAGGCGGTCGGCCAGCCAGCCGCCAACGAAGGCGCCAGGCAACAGGCCGAGCAAGCCGGCACTGAACACCCACCCCAGCATCGCCGGGGTCAAGGCGAACTCCTTGGCCATGTGCGGCGCCGCAATACCGGTGGCTTGCAGATCGAGCCCTTCGAGCAGGGCGACGAGAAAGCACAAACCGATAGTCAGTACCGGTCGGTGCGAATGTGCGATTGAACCACTCATGTGCAGCCCTCTTGTTGTTATGCGTAAGGTAATCAGAGCCTGAAGGTGGCGCGCATGGACACGAACGAGGCGTCGTCGCCCCCGGCATCGCGAATGGCAGCGCCTATGTCGTAGTACTTCAGGTCCAGGTCGAGCGTCAGGTTAGGCGTTGGCAACCATCGGGTGTTGACCCGGTAGATGGTGCCCACGTGTCGGCCAGTGCCGCGGGTGTTGGCAAGTACGCTCATGCCAGGCATGTATACCCCGTCGCTGGTGTTCTGTTTCCACACTTCGAACACGCCGGGCTCGAAACGCAGGTTGCGCCAAGGTGAAAAACCGAAGGTCGGGCCAATGACGATAACGTTGCTCAAGGTGGTCAGGCTGGCTTCGCCGTACACGCCATTGCGCGGGTACAACGGGTCGAAGGTACCGACCTTGCCATCGCCCACCTCGCTGTCACCACTGGCGGCGTCCAGGCGCATGGCCAAGCGTGGGTTCCACGGGTGGCTGAAGGTGTACCCGGTGTCGCTGGACACCGCCCAGGCCCGAATATCGGCGTTGCCCAGGTGCCCGCGCTGGCCCGCCAGGTCCCAGCTCCAGTCGATGGCTTGGTAGCGGCCGAACACGCGAGTGCCGAAGGTGTAGCGTTTCTCGTCACCGGTTTCCCCCGCCAGGGTGCGGTCGTCGGTTTCCAGGCCGAAGGCGAACAGGTCGATGTTCCACGCCAGGGTCAGCGGCAGCGTGCCATACAGGCCATAGAACTTGACTGCATTGTTGCTGCCGTCATCCCAGCTGTCCTCGCCGGTTTCCACGGGCCGCACGGCAAAGGCATCGAGCTTGCGCCCGTCCTTGAGGTTGAGGCTGGCGCGCAGCCCATCGAAAGTCTGGCGGATGTTGGGCGAATCGCGGTAGGTCACGAACACCTGGTTGCCATAGGCCATTTCCTGGCGGCCGACGCGTGTGGTGTAGCGCCCACCGGTAAAGTCATGGTTCAGGTCGATAAAGGCCTGGCGCACTTCATTGCGGCTTTCGTCATTGGGCGAGTACAGGTCTTTGCCGAAGGCGCGGGTGTTCTCGACCTGCACGAAGGCGCGCAGCGCATCGTTGAACAGGTGCAGGTCGGCGTGCGCCTGCAGGCGCTGCATCAGGTAGGAATCGTCCTTGATGCCGCGCAAGCCGAAGAACGGTTTGTCCATTGCATCGGCGCGGTAGCGCGCCTCTGCGCCCAATTGCAGCCAAGCGCTGTCGGACAAGCGATGGTAGCGCAGGCCATCGAACGGATCGGTGGCTTTGCCCGGTGCATCCAGAAAGCGGTAGTCCTCGACCCAGCGCGGCGCGCCGGGACGCCCCGGCCGACTGTCCTCCAAGGGGCTGGCAGCCTGTGAAAGCGGAGCGATTGATAACAGCGCCAGGGACAGACATGCCCCCGTCAACGGCTTGGTCATCAGAATATCCTTTCTTGTTGTTGTGAAAATGGATAACTCTGTTAACGATTATTTTGATTAACGATGATGCCGTCAATAGGCGCCAGCGCATATCACCGCTGGGGCTGCGCGATCAGTGTTCGCTGATCGAACACTTTTGAAACCCCCGATTCAGGGCCGTTGCCATGCAAAGCCCGTAAAGAAGCGTTTCAGCCACGGGCGCCTGCGGTTTGCATTCCTTGACAAGATCATTAAATAAAAAAATCATGTGGTGCATTCCACCCACAATAATAAAGAGAACCCCATGACACCCTCGAAGCCCTTGCTTGCTTTCGGCCTGCTTCTGCTCGGCGCGAGCCAAGCGTTCGCCGCGCCAACCGTTAAACAACCCAACATTTTGCTGGTGGTCGCGGATGACCTGGGGTTTTCCGACCTGTCTGCGTTGGGCAGTGAAATCGCTACCCCTCACCTGGACAAGCTGCTGGCGGATGGGCGCCTGATGCTGGACTTTCACGCCGCACCCAGCTGCTCCCCCACCCGCGCCATGCTGATGTCCGGCAACGACCCGCACCTCTCCGGGGTTGGCATGATGGCCGAGTCGCGCGGGCGCCTGCCGGCGGGCAGCGAAGTGCAACCGGGGTATGAAGGTGTGCTGGGGGCCAACGTGGCCACGCTCGCCGAGTTGTTGCGCGATGCCGGCTACCGCACCTACATCGCCGGCAAATGGCACCTGGGCATGACCCCGGCGCAGCAGCCGCAGAACCGCGGTTTCGACCAGGCTTATGTACTGCTCGAAGGGGGCGCGGCGCACTTCAAGCAAACCAACATGGGCCTGCTGCCCAACTACAGCTGGACCTTCCGCCACAACGGCGAGCCGGTGGAGCTGCCTAACGATTTCTACTCGACCCGCTGGTTCACCGACCGCCTGATCGACGCCATCGACCAGGGCAAGGCCAGCCACAAGCCGTTCTTCGCCTTTGCCGCCTACACTGCACCGCACTGGCCGCTGCAGGCGCCCGACGCGTACCTGGCGCAATACCGCGGCCGCTATGACCAAGGCTATGAGCAGATTGCCCGCGAACGGCTTGAGCGCCAGCGCAAGGCGGGGTTGGTGCCCGCCGACTTCCCGCTGGAGCCGCAACTGGAAGGCGTGCCGGCCTGGGCGTCGCTGAGCCCTGAGCAGCAGCAGCAGTCAGCCCGCACCATGGAGGTTTACGCAGCCATGGTAGCGGCGCTGGACGCCGAGGTCGGACGCTTGGTGGAGCACCTGCGGGCCACGGGCGAACTCGACAATACCCTGGTGTTGTTCATGTCCGACAATGGCCCGGAAAACGCCAACCGTGTAGACCCGGCGTGGATCAAAAGCAACTTCGACAACCGTCTGGAAAACTACGGCCGGCCCGATTCGTTCCTGATGATCGGCTCGGCCTGGGCCCAGGTCAGCGCCCTGCCCAGCCGCCGCTACAAGATGACCACCTACCAGGGCGGTATTCGCGTACCGGCCTTCGTCCACTACCCGGCGACGATAAAACCTGGGCGCAGCGAAGAACTCGCCAGCGTCCGCGACATCATGCCGACCTTGCTGCAACTGGCCGGTGCGTCCTTGCCAGGCATCAAGTACCGCGACCGCGATATCGTGCCACCCCAAGGCACATCAGCTTTGGCTTACCTCGAAGGCAAGGACACCCAGATCCACCCCCGCGACGAGGCCCTGGGCTGGGAAATCAACGGGAATGCCTCCTTGCGCAAGGGCGACCTCAAGCTGTTGTTCGATACCACCGACGCAGCGCCGGCCTGGCGTTTGTTCGATTTGAGCAAGGACCCAGGCGAACGCCATGACCTGGCCCCGCAACAGCCCAAGCAAGTGGCCGAACTGCTGCGCGACTGGAAAAGCTACGCCCAGCGCAACAACATCGTGACCACGGCCGAGGGGCGGCCTGTTTCCCCCGCGTTGGTCCGCACGCCATGACACCCCGCAGGCTCGGAGGCGTGGCACTCGCCCTCGGCGTGCTTGCCGCCGCGTATGCCGCCTGGCCAGTGCCCCCTGCACCGGCGCTGCTGTGCAGCAGTTACAGCGGCGTACCAGAGCCCCACCAGGGGCCTTGGCGAGACGGTATGGTCCGCGTTGCCGGGGGCACGTTCAGCTTCGGCTCAGACCGCTTCTACAGCGAAGAAGGCCCGCCGCACCGGGCCAAGGTCTCGGCCTTCTGGGTCGACGTGCACCCGGTCACCAATGCCCAGTTCGCCCGCTTCGTGCAGGCCACCGGCTACGTGACCCAGGCCGAACAGGGCATCGACGCACAGGCCGCCCCCGACCTGCCAGACCCGCTGCGGGTGCCAGGCGCAATGGTGTTCAAGCAAGGCGCGCAGGTGTTGCGGCCCGGCTGGCAATTCGTTGCCGGGGCGAACTGGCGCCACCCCCTGGGGCCCGGCAGCCACTGGCGCGAGCGGGCCAACCACCCGGTGGTGCAGGTGACCCTGCGCGATGCCCAGGCCTACGCCCGCTGGGCCGGGCGCACACTGCCCAGCGAGGCGCAGCTGGAATACGCGATGCGCGGTGGCCTGCAGGATGCGGACTTCAGTTGGGGCACGGCCGAGCGCCCCAACGGCAACCCCATGGCCAACACCTGGCAGGGACAGTTCCCGTATCACAATCAAGCGCTCGACGGTTTCACCGGCACCTCCCCGGTGGGCTGCTTCGTGGCCAATGGCTTTGGCCTGTTCGACGCGGGCGGCAACGTCTGGGAGCTGACGCGCAGCGGCTATCGCCCCGGGCATGATGAGGCACGCGACGCCGCCCTCGACCCCTCGGGCCCGGCGCTGAGCGACAGCTACGACCCCGTACAACCCGGGACGCCGGTGGTGGTGATCAAAGGGGGTTCACACCTGTGCTCGGCGGATGCCTGCATGCGCTACCGGCCTTCGGCACGGCAGCCACAGACGGTGTACCTGGCGACGTCTCATGTGGGGTTTCGGACGGTGCGGGCAGCTGCGGGCGACTGAGGCTGCCCAGGGCGCTTGCCGCCTGTGCCAGCCGCTGGGTGGCACGGCGGATCTCGTCCACATCGAGCGAGGCGAAGCCCAGGCGCAAGGCGTTCTCGCGGTGGCCGAACGGTGAAAACTGGCCGCCGCCGCGTAGCACCAGGTCCAGCTGCAACGCTTTGGCCGCCAACTGATCGACATCGATCGCATCGTCGAACGTCACCCACAGTGCCAACCCGCCTTCCGGTGCCTGCACCGTTATCTGCTCGCCAAAAGCATCGCGCAGGCAATTCAACAAGGTCTCCCGACGCCGACGGTACTCACTGGACACCCGCCGCAGGTGCTTTTTCAGCTCGCCGTCATTGATCAGGTCCGCCAGCATCCGCTGCATGACCGCGTCCCCCTGCCCCAAGGTCAGCACCGCAGTACGCTCAAGCACCTCGATCACATTCGGCGGCGCCACGATAAAGCTGCAACGAAAGGTGCTGCCCAACGACTTGGACAACGAGCCGATGTAGATCACATGGCGCTGCGAGGGGTCGCTGGCCAGCGGCAAGTAGGGGCGCCCGGCAAAGTGATACTCGTGGTCGTAGTCTTCTTCGATCACGCAAAAATCATGCAGCCTGGCCAGCTCCAGCAATTGCTGCCTGCGTGCGGCATGCAGGCTGACCGTGGTCGGGAACTGGTGATGCGGGGTGAGGTACATCATGCGAACGTCGTGTGCACGGCACAACGCGTCGACCTGATCGACCCGGCAACCCTCCTCGTCCAGGTCGACGGTAACCAGCCGCGCCCCCAGCTGGCGGAATATCTCCCACGCCGGCGGGTAGCTCAGGCGCTCGACCAGCACCACATCACCCGGCTTGAGCAATGCGCTGGCCGTCAGGTACAGCGACATCTGCACGCCTTGGGTCAGGCAGATGTGTTCTGCCCCCACGTTCAGGCTGCGGTTATGGCGCAGCATGTCGGCCAATGCGCTGCGCAGGTATTGGCTGCTGCCCTCGCAGCCATGGCGCACGGTGTTGGTGGTGAAACTGGTGCGCAAGGCCTTGCGGTAATAGCGATGCAACACAGCCTGGGGCAGCAGGCGATGGTCACAGGCGCCGTTATCGAAAAACAGCGCGCCTGGCCGATGGTGCAGCGTCGTCACCTGCTCGCTGTGGGTGAAATACGCCACCGCAGGCGCGTCGTTCAGCGCCAGGGCGAAGGTCGGCGGCGCGCCGCGCGCAGGCAGCGTACCCGCCGCGAGCCGGGTACTGACGAAGGTGCCCCGGCGCTGCACGCTCTCCAGCCAGCCTTTGGTGACCGCCTCTTCGTAGGCGAGGATCACCGTCTTGCGATTGACGTCGAGCAGTTGCGCCATCTCCCGCGTGCCGGGCAACAGTGTGCCGGGGCGCAGGCGGCCCTCGACGATGGCGGTCACCAGGCCTTCGACGATCTTGCGGTACGAGGCCTGCGGCTGAGCCCCATCGAGCTTGAGCAGCGGCCGCCATTTGCGAAGCTGGACCATGTGAATTATCCAGAACTGGAGGTTCTTGTGGTCCTAGTCTAAACGCAACAATCAGGCCTCTCCAGCCCACCCTTGCGCCCTGAGGTCTGTATGCACGATCGCCATGTGATTGAACTCTCGCCCTCGGGCAAGCGCTTCGAAGCCGCCGAAGGCTTGCTGCTCGATGCAATGCTCGCCAGCGGCCTGTCCGTGCCCTTCTCGTGCCGCCGCGGCGCCTGTGGGTCGTGCAAGGTCAAGGTGGTGGCGGGCCAGTATCGGCCCAAACAACGCAGCGACGACACGCCCGCGCCCTGCTACCCCCTCGCCGCCAACGAGATGCTGCTGTGCCAGAGCCATGCCTGCAGCGACATGCGCCTGGAAATACCCGGCTGGTCAGTGGACACGCCGACCCTGCAGATCAGCGCCCATGTGCTGAGCAAACGCGCCCTCAGCGTGGACATCACCGAACTGGTGCTGCAGCCCACGCAGCCCCTCGAGGTACGCGCCGGCCAGTACCTGAGGTTTTGCCTGGCCAACGGCGACAGCCGCTGTTTCTCCATCGCCAACCTGCCAGCGCAGGACCAAGGGCGGTTGGTGTTTCATATTCGCACCCTCAGCGGCGGGCTGTTCACCGCAGGCACCCTGCCGTCCCTGCAGGTGGGCGACGCGCTGCAGCTCGAAGGGCCCGTGGGCGCCTGCACCTGGCAACACGAAGGTGAACGCCCCGTGGTGTTGTTCGCCACCGGCACCGGCTATGCCGGCATCAAGCCGTTGTTGCTGACGGCCCTGTCTGGCACTGCACAGGTCACGTTGTATTGGGGCGGTTCAGCGCTGGACGACTTCTATGACAGCGCGTTTCTCGACCAGGCCAGCCAGGCCCATCCACGGTTTCGCTGGCACCGGGTACTGTCGGCACAAGCCCGCGTGCAACAGGTTGCGTTGACGCATGCTCACCCGTGGGCCGACACCCAGGTCTATGCCTGCGGCAACCCTGCGATGATCAGCCAGGCCCGCGCGCTGTGCCTTGCAGCGGGCGTGCAGGCACACCGTTTTGTCGCCGAAGCGTTTGTGCCCAGCGGCGCATCGGTGCCGGAGGCCGCGATGCTCGACACACTGCACCCGGTGCTGGAAAAAGTCGGCCCGCGCTACTCGCTGGACGGCATGCTCGCCGCCCGCGAGCAGTCGGTACGGGCCCTGGCGGCCATCGTCAGCCAACTGAAAGTCGGCATGACCACCGCCGAGGCGTTGCACATGGCAGGCCAGACATTGCAGGCAATGGGCGCGTCGCACACCTGGCACCCGACCTATATCCGCTTTGGCGACGACACCATCCGCACACCGCGCCAGGGCATCGACCTGCAGCGCCGGCTGCGTGCCACCGACATCGCCGTGGTCGACCTCGGCCCGGTGTGGGATGGCTATGAAGGCGACTATGGCGACACCTTCGTGTTCGGCGAGCACCCGCTGCATCAGGCTTGCGTCACCGCGCTGCACGAGGTGTTCGAAGAGACGCGCCAAGCCTGGTGCGACGGGCTGACCGGCCGCGAACTGTACGACGTCGCCGAGCGCAGCGCCCTGGCCAAAGGCTGGCAGCTGGAGCGCAACCTGGCCGGGCACCGCATCGCCGACTTCCCCCATGCGCTGTTCGGCCAGGACAAACTGGCCGACCTGGACATCGTACCGAGCGAGATGGTCTGGGTACTGGAGATTCAGCTGTGTCACCCCACCGAGCCGGTCGGGGCGTTTTTCGAAGACATTCTGGTTGGGCAAGCCAGGCCGGCCAAACTTGTGGTGCTTCAGAAACACCAATGAAAATTACTTGCCCAGCGCCCGTGCCGCACGGGTGACTGAGGCAGGGATGTCCTTGGCTTTTTGAGGGGGAGTGTGGATGTCTGGAGATTGTATTGGGGGCCACCAGGTGCCTGGCTTGGCATTTTCAGCGCCTATCAGATCGAGCGCCGCCCGCGCGGCGCATCGCGACGCAAGGCCGCTCCTACATTTGTTTCGGGCCAGTTACGCCTGAAGTATTGGCGCGCGGCCCCTTGGCGCCCGCCTCGATTTTGCGCCGTACAAACAAGGGCTCGCGCGCGCTGGCACAGACATGACTGGCCCGAAACAAATGTAGGAGCGAGCATAGCTCGCGATGCGCCGCGCGGGCGGCGCTCGATATCCGCCCCACCTCCAAACCCAAGACCGGCACCTAGCCGCCATCCCCCTATCTCCCGACAAGCACATTTGATCGTGCTGCCAGGGCGCCCTACCCCTGGGCCGAGAACAACGCGAACAGCTGGCTGCGAAAGTGGATGCCTAGCCGGTCGAAGGCCCGGTTACGGTATGTCTTCACGGTACTTTCCTTGATGCCCAGGTCGGCGGCGATGCCGGCATGGGTCATGCCCTGTAGCAGGCGGGCACAGATGTTCAACTCTTGCGTGGTGAGCTCGGGGCAGCGCTGCAGCAACTGCTGCTGAGGGTTCTTGACCGGGTTCAGGCCGCTCAGCGCCAGGTGCCCGCGCAACAGCTGCAGCAGCGCCGGGCTGAGCGCTTCGCACATCTGCAATTCCTGGTCGTTGAAAAAACCCTGATCGTGGTGCCGGTAGAGGTTGAACTGCACCGGGCGCGCCTGTTCGTCCAGGTACACGCTGGACAACCGTTCGATCATGCCATTGCGCTGGTAGATCGCCTCGCGGTAGGGCCCATGGCGGATGTCCTGGGCCAGCAGGTGGCCGACCTGCCCGGGGGCCTCCTTCAACGGCTCGAACAAGGGGTCATAACGATGGTAGTGCTCGATGTACGCCTGGCCGCAGCGCAGCACCAGGCTGGCGTCAGGGTGGCGGGTGCCGGCCGCCAGCAGCTGCGGCCGCGCGCCGTCCATGCGCAATACGGAAAAATGCTCGCAGGCCGCCCATTGGCCCAGGCAGTCCAGCAACGCAGCGGGAAAGCCAGGCGTGCCCAACGTGCGGGTCAGGTCGCTGAAAGCGCGGATTTGCGCGGGCAAGGTCGATGCCTGTGGGGTGCTGAGACGAATCATGGCGGCACTCGGATATTTATTGTTATTGGCTCGGGCGAACAGCGCCCGATAAATAGTTAACCTATTAACTATCAGTCTGCCGCCAATCCACGACCTTGTCCACCTCACGGGTGACAGCCCTGGCAAACGCGCGTCCGTAAGCTGGCCCCGACAACGACAATGATCGGGAACACCCATGAACCAGCACCCACTGAACCTGCGCGTCACGCGCTACGCCGCAGAAGCCAAGGACGTGGCACTGATCGAGCTGCGTGCAGACGATGGCCGGGCACTGCCGCCCTTCAGCGCGGGTGCCCACCTGGAAATCCTCGTCGCAGGCGACCTGCCGCGCCACTACTCACTGCTCAACGCGCCCGATGAACGCGACCGCTACCTGATCGGCGTGGGCCTGGCGCCTGATAGCCGCGGCGGCTCGCGTTTCATGCATCAGCAACTGCGCCTGGGCGACACCCTTGCCTGCAGCCTGCCGCGCAACCACTTCGGGCTGGACGAGCACCTGCAACGCTATTGCCTGGTGGCGGGCGGCATCGGCATCACCCCGATACTGGCGATGCTGCGCTGGTGCCAGGCGCACGACAAGGACTGGCGGTTGGTGTACAGCGCCCGCAACCGGCAACGCGCCGCGTTCTACGAAACCCTGCGCGCACTGGACCCTGCCCGGGTGCAACTGCACTTCGACGACGAAGCAGGCGGCCGTCTGGATACCGCGCAACTGCTCGACACCCTGCGCGATGACGAGCACCTGTACGCCTGCGGGCCAGCGCCGATGCTCGACGCCTTGCAAGCCGCTGCCGGGCCACGCGCCGAACGCCTGCACATCGAACGCTTCAGCGCCGCACCGGCCAGCACCGAGGGCGACAGTGGCTTCACCGTGCACCTGAACCTCAGCGACCGCAGCATCTGGGTCGCCCCCCAGCAAAGCATCCTCGAAGCCCTCGAGGCCCACGGCATCGAGCTGCCGTTTTCGTGCCGAGCCGGCATCTGCGGCAGTTGCCAGACCCGCGTCTGCGCAGGCGTGCCAGACCACCGCGACTTGATCCTCTCGGATGCCGACAGGGCCGCAGGCCAGAGCCTGATGATCTGCGTCTCGCGTGCCCTGGGCGACAGCCTGGTGCTGGACCTCTGAACCGCCTCACCCTTTTTCAAGGAGCATCCCCATGTCACTGCCCACCAGCAACCTGATTGCGCATGCCCGCAAAGCCAGTGAACCGATGGCCAACCGCGAAACCCCGTTCATCTACAACGAGTGGTATGTCGCCGCCTTTGACGATGAAGTCGGCCGGCACTTGCTGGCCCGGCGCCTGCTCGACCGCCGCGTGGTGATGTACCGCACAGAGGCAGGCGAGCCGGTCGCCCTGGAAGACCGCTGCGCGCACCGCTCGTTCCCGCTCTCGCGCAGCCATCTGCAAGGCGACACTATCGTCTGTGGCTACCACGGCTTCCGCTACGACGCCGCCGGCGACCTGACCGAGGTGCCGTCACAGAAAAACTGCCCACGTGGTATTGGCGTACGCCGCTACCCGCTGGTGCGCCAAGGGCCGTTGCTGTGGATCTGGCTGGGCGAGGAAGCCCTCGCCGACGCGGCGCAGATCCCCCATCAGGCATGGATCGACGACCCGGCCTGGGCCTGCACCTCCGGGTATTTCCATCACCCGGGCAACTACGTCAGCCTGCATGAAAACCTCATGGACCTGACCCACCTGAGCTTCCTGCATGCCAACACCATCGGCACCCCGGACTACGCCAGCGCGCCCTACAAGCTGGACCTCAAGGAAGGCCATTACACCCTGATCCGCGAAGTGGTGCCTACCACCCTGTCGCCAGTGTGGGGCAAGACCACAGGGCTGGAAGGCTGCGCCAGCGCGGCACGCATCGCCACGTCGGAGTTTCTTTCGCCGGGGCTGCACCGGGTCAGCGTGACCTTCTACGACAGCGCCCAGCCGCTGGAGCAGCGCCAGCAGTTCCACATCCGCACCGCGCATATCCTGACCCCGGAAACCGCCAACAGCCTGCACTACTTCATCGTCCATGGGCGCGACTTCGCCCAGCACGACGAAGCCCTGGGCGAGTACATGCACGAGCAGCTGTTCGCCGCCTTCAACGAAGACGTGGAAGGCCTCGGTGCACTGGAGGCCGCGCTCGACGACCGCGACGACCATCACTACGAAATATCCGTGGCCAGCGACGCCCCTGCCGTCGCCACCCGCCTCTACCTGAAGAAACGCGCCGATGCCGAGCGCCAGCACGACAGCCGCAAGGTGGGCTGAAGGCAGCGCTGGCCGCCGTCCATAACAACAATAAAAGGGACATCACATGTTCAAGCCTGAACCGGCTATCACCTGCCTGCGCCTGGCGCTGGTGGCAGCGCTGGCCTTGCCACTGCCCGCCCGCGCCGACTTCATCGGCGACAGCCAGGGCAGCCTGGAGCTGCGCAACTTCTACCAGAACCGCGATTATCGCCAGCACGGGGCCCAGGCTTCCCAGGTCGGCAACTGGTCGCAAGCCTTCATGCTGCGAATGCAATCGGGCTTCACCGAAGGGCCGGTCGGCGTTGGCCTGGACTACCTGGGCCTGCTGGGGGTCAAGCTCGACTCGGGGCGCGGCCGCAGCGGCGACGGCACGCTGCCCTTCGGTTCGCAGTCAGGCCGGCCGGTGGACGACTTCAGCCACATGGGCGTCACCGGCAAGCTGCGGGTGTCGAAGACCCGCCTCGATGTCGGCATCCTCACCCCGACGCTGCCCGTGGTCTTTCGCGATGACATGCGCCTGATGCCCCAGACGTTCGATGGCGCGTTGCTGCAATCGCAGGACGTCGAGCGGCTGACCCTGACCGCCGGGCAGCTCTGGCGCTCGCGCACCCGTGAGTCGTCGGGCAGCGACCGCATGTACCTGGCCGGGCGCAGCGCCGAGTTCGACAGCGGCGCCTTCGATGTACTGGGCGCCAGCTATGACGTTGGCCACGGTTTGATCGCCAGTGCCTTTCGCGGCGAGCTGCATGACGTGTACCGGCAAGACTTCTACGGCCTGGTGCACACGCTGCCATTAGGGCCGGGGTTGTCGCTGCTCACCGACCTGCGTTACTTCGACAGCACCAGCGCCGGCACTGCCAAGGCCGGCAGCGTCGACAACCGCAACTTCAATATGATGAGCACCCTCAGCGTCGGCGCGCACAAGGTCGGCGTGGGTTACCAGCGCATGTACGGCAAGGATGCCTTCCCTACCCTGAACGGCTACACCCCGCCCTACACCGCCAACCTGGTCACGATCGGCACCTTCACCAGCGCCGGCGAAGTGTCGTGGCAAGCCCGCTATGACTACAACTTCGTCGCCCTCGGGCTACCCGGGCTGAGCTTCATGACCCGCTACGTGCGCGGCGACGATATCCGCACCCGCGCGGCCGACGGCCATGAGTGGGAACGCGACACTGACATCGCCTACGTCATCCAGGCCGGCTACTTCCAAGGGCTGGGCGTGCGTTGGCGCAACGCGGCCTATCGCTCCAGCTACGCCAGCGACATGGACGAGAACCGGCTGATCCTCAGCTACACCCTGAAACTCTGGTGACCCCCTTGCACCTGCCCTTCGAGGTAACCCCATGAGCCAGACCTTCGAGTCTCTGCAACACGCGCAGAGCACTGCCAATACCCACCGCCAGATCAGTTGGCGGATCATGCCGCTGCTGCTGATCAGCTACGTTTTCGCCCACCTGGACCGCATCAACATCGGCTTCGCCAAGCTGCAGATGAGCAACGACCTGCAGTTCTCCGACACCGTCTACGGCCTGGGTGCCGGGCTGTTCTTCGTCGCCTACGCGATGTTCGGCGTGCCGGCCAACCTGGTGCTCGACAAGCTCGGCCCACGGCGCTGGATCGCCCTGATGATGGTGACCTGGGGGTTGCTCTCCAGCGCCATGCTGCTGATTGAAAGCGCCCACGGCTTCTATGCCCTGCGCTTCGGCCTCGGGGTGGCCGAGGCCGGTTTCTTCCCGGGCATTCTGGTCTACCTCTACCGCTGGTTCCCGGCCGGGCGCCGGGCCTCGATCACCGCTCTGTTCACCCTGGCAGTCCCCATGGCCGGCGTGGTCGGCGGCCCGGTATCGGGCTGGATCCTCGAACACCTGCAAGACACCGCCGGGCTGCGCGGGTGGCAGTGGATGTTTCTGATCGAAGGCCTGCCGGTCGTGGCCTTGGGCCTGGTGATACTGGCGCGGCTGGACGACCGCATCGAAGACGCACGCTGGCTCAGCGACGAACAGAAGCACGCCCTGCGCCAGACGCTGGCCCGTGAAGAAGCACGCAAACAGATCAGTTCCTGGCGCGGGATCTTTGCCAATGGCCAGGTCTGGCTGCTGGTGGCGATCTATTTCGCGGTCATGCTGGCGGTCAACACCCTGGCGTTCTGGATGCCGACCCTGATCCACGGCGCGGGCGTTGCCCACGACAGCCAGATCGGCCTGCTCAGTGCACTGCCCTATCTGGCCGGGTGTTTCTTCATGATTGCCGTGGGGCGCTCTTCCGACCACCACAAAGAGCGGCGCTGGCACCTGTGCGTGCCGATTCTGATGTGCGCGCTGGGGTTGACCCTGACCGGCCTGCAGCCGCAGTCACCGCTGTGGGTGATGACGGGCCTGGCCATTGCCGGCATGGGTGCCAGCAGTGCGTTGCCGATGTTCTGGCAATTGCCTCCGGCCTACCTGGCCGGGCCGATACTGGCGCCGGGGTTGGCCCTGATCAGCTCGCTGGGCAGCGTGGCGGCGTTTGTCGCGCCTTACCTGATCGGCTGGATGCGCGACAACACTCAAAGCGCCAGCCTGGCGCTCTACTTGTTGTCGTTGGTGATCGCCTTGGGCGCCTTGCTGGTGCTGCGCACCTCGGCTGCCGTGGTCAACCCACGCTGAGGCAAGGTACGCAGGCAGGCGTGGCTGGGCCACGCCTGCTTCAAGCAACGATCATGTCAGGGACGAACCGCCGTGACTTCGATCTCGACGCGCCAGGCTGGGTGTGCCAAGCCTGCAATCTGGAACGCCGAGCGGGCAGGCAGTACTGGCTGCTTGGCCGCTGGCCCGAAGAATTGGGTGTAGCCGGCCATGAAGCCGTCGAAGTCCATCTTGCCGCCGTTCTCCGGCCCGCCTACCAGGAATACCTGCATCTTCACCACATCCTTGAGGCCCAGACCGAGGTCTTTGAGCTGCTTCTGGATGTTTTCAAGCACATTGATGGTCTGCGCTTTGGTATCACCGAAGGATTCCAGCGAATCCTTGGCGGCGTCGGGGTGGATGACCGACGGAACGGAGCCGCTCAGGTAAACGACTGTCTTGCCAGCAGGCACTTCCACAGCGGCCGAAATGGGGAAACTGCCTGCGCTATGGCGCACAACATCCTGTGCATGAACGCTCCCGGCACCGGCGATCGTCAGGGCCAATGCAGCAACGGTCTTGAAAGCGACCTTCATGTGTTTCTCCTAAATGATTACCAAGGGTGATGCGCACGCATCGATGACGCGTGCACGGGTCATTCCATTGTCGTAGCAGGTTTAGAATCGATACAAGCTAAACGGCTCTGGATCAAGCACTGGCGCCTTGCCCAGCAGCAGGTCAACCGTCAACTCGGAGGACACCGGGCTCTCCGTCATGCCCCAGCCGGTCGCGGTGTTGATGACCAGGCCTGGGTACTCTTTGACCGTCGAAATGATGGGGTTCTCATCCGGGGCGATGGCCATGGCGCCGCTCCACTGATCGATCAGCTTCGAGTCGTTGAAGGCAGGGAATTCGACCTTGAGTTTGGCCAGGGATGCATCGAGCTCTGGAATATCAGGGGCCGCGGTCATCAGCCTGTTCTTCTCGAACGGCGACACCTCATCCAGCCTCCAGCTGGTTGGCTGAGTGAACGAGTCGATCAGCTGCTTGTTCAGCGAGATGTGTACCGGGAAGTCGGGGATGGCCAGCAGTGGCAGGTACTTGTAACCATACATGAACGACTCTTTGACCACCGGAGCAACGACAACGCGCGGCGAGGTGGCGTAGGTGCCGTCAGCCTGCTCGCGGAAGTAGATATTCCCCGGCAATGCAACGTTGCCACCCGGTGCCCGGGGCGCAGCGCTGATGATTTGCTGGGACTGGTAGGCGGGCAAGGTTGGCACGTCGACGCCCAGGTTCTGCATGAACAAGCGGGACCAGGCACCGCCCGCGACGATCACGCGAGACGCGCGAATGGCGCCCTTCTCGGTCACCACATCAGAGATGGCACCTGCCTGGGTTTCCAGGCCCCTTGCCGCGCAGTGGGTGTAGATACGCACACCCATTTTCTTGGCGTACTCGGCCATGACGTACGACGCGCGCTCGGCGTCCAGGCTACCGGAGTCTTCCTCGAAGCCTGCGACCTTCCAGCTGGAGGCTGAACCGCGCAGCCGTTGATCGAGCTCATTGCCTTGAATGATGCGCGTCTTGAAGGGGATGTCCGAGCCGACTTCGCGGGTTTTCAGATCGATCCACTTTCTGACGCCTTCCAGGTCTTCTTCATCGAAAGGCACTTCGACCCGGCCTTGAGTGCGATAGCTGGTATCCGCACCTACTTTGGCGTTCATTTCACGCCAGCGTTGCTTGGCCAGGTGGTGCAACTGGAACGTCGCATCAGGCATCTTGTAGGTCATGACCTGACCATAGAAACGGCACGACTGCTCGCCGGCAATCTCACCCTTTTCGACGACAACGACGGAGAGGCCACGCTCGATGAGGTTGATCGCGGTCATGAGCCCCAGAATGCCAGCGCCAACGACGACCACGTCTGCTTGCTTGGGCAGCGTGCCCTCGGTGCCCTGTACAAAACCGAAGCGCGGTTTGCCCGGGATCAACCGACCTTCGCGGGTCAGCATGGGCGTCAGAATACCCGCACCCGCCGCAGCGGCCACGACGCCGCCGCCAATCAAAAACTTACGCCTTGTCATTCCCATGACACTTTCCTTTCCAAGCATTCGGTGTGGGTTGCATCAGCCCAGGCAATGGGCCATAGGCTGGCCGACAGCCCCCGTGGCCAACTTTGTGGCCATCGCGTCAGGCTGACGGTTCAAATTGAGGGCGGGCATTCTGGTGATGCTGGGCAGACGGTGGAATCGCTGAGGACAAATAATTAGTTCAGGGATTTCGTAACTATCGTGCAGGGGACATATAAAGTTGATATAGCGACACAGTGCACTAACAAGAGGGGGCTTAGTTGGGAAAAGTAACTGGATGGTTCAAAGAGCGAGGTGTTTCTTCGTGCGGCTGAGCATCCGTGAACCGGGCTGGCTGCAGCTTCTTTGAACTATTCCACTGGCCCCGCGCCCTAACCTGTGCAGCAAGCCCATTGCCACTTAACTGGAAGGTTCGAGTATTTATGAAAAGCGAACAGATTGAAGGTGTTGCAGAGAAGGTAGCAGGCAAGGCACAGAGCGCGGTTGGCCGGCTGTTCGACGATCCCGCCCTGGAGGCAGAGGGGGATGGGCGTCAGGTCGCGGGGCAACTCACCAAAAGCTACGGTGACGCGGTGGATAGCGTTTCCAACTTTGTAAGAGAGAAGCCGATTGCAGCGTTGGCGATTGGCGCGGCTGTCACGCTGGTTTTGAGCCGCCTGCTCCGACGCTGATCGTTTTACCGGTGCTATTTGCTTGTCGGGAGATAGGGTGAGGGCGGCTAGGTGCCCTTACCCTATCTCCCGATGTACATTCTTTCCCTCAAAATGCCGATACACTAACGGCTCTGTAAAACCCTACAGAACATGCGCCTAAAGCATCTTCGGGCCTGTTCGCTATTGCCCCCTGCACGGTCACCCAAGGAAGAACGGGATGCTGCAACACCATGTTCAACACCACCACCCCATTAAACTATCCCTCATCGCCTTATTAGGGGTTTTCTCATTTACGCAAACCCCGCACACCCTCGCGGACATGACCAACGGCAAAAACCTCTACAAACAACGATGTGCCGTGTGCCACGGCGCCGATATCAAGGGCACCGGGCCGCTGGCCAATAAAAGCAACCCGCCAACCCCCGACCTTACAAGCGCTGCCTTCAAAAAGCGGCTGAGCAATTATCCAGGCGTTATCGTCGCGTCGGTGATACTTCGCCCCAATGGCAACTTGATCCCAAAGACGCTCCAGCAGAACGGTGTAAAAATACCGCCGCACGCCTGGAGCGTTAACGATTTCCGCGACCTGAACCAATACATGACCGGTGTGATTTCAAGAACCCCCTGATCCTGAAATGACTGGCAGGCGCTCAGCGCCGCACTGATAGCTGGCACCCTCGAGGCTGGCTTCAAACGCTTCAAGCCCCGCGTACACCTGCTGCAACCCACTGATCTGCGCCATCACTTCAAACTTCTTGTCGGCAATGGCCTTGCCCACCAGCGCCCACGGCAACGCTTGCCCACGGTGCCCCTGGAGGATCGCCTGCATTTCCTTGAGTTTGAAGCCCAACTGCTGCGCGCATTTGATGAGCGTCAGCAGCTCAACGCTTTGCTGATTGTAAACGCGGTACTTTCCCTGACGCTCGGGCGGCGGCAGCAGGCCAATCGCTTCATAGTGGCGGATGGTCTTGACCGTGGTGCCCGACAGCTGGGCGGCTTTGCCGATGTACATGAACGTCCTTTTTCGTTCGGGTGCGCCACATCTTCACATAGCGCTGCCGGATCGGGAACCACCCGGGCCCGGTCATCGGCTGGCGATACTGTTGGCCTTCGCGAGCCAAGCTTCGCGTTGCAGGGGGCTGGAGCCGAGCAGCGGCCCGAACGTCAGGGTCTTCAACGGTTTTATGCCGCAGAACTGCAACGTCGTCTTGCGTACCTGATGAAGGCCAGGCATGCGGTAAACCCATCTGTAGTACCACGGGGGGGTATCCATCGTTACCAGCAGATGCGCCGTTCGCCCTTTCAGGCGTTGCTCGGGGAAGGCTTTGCCTGCGCGGTACTGGAAAGCAAAACCGGGCAGGAACACCCGGTCGAAAAAACCTTTCATCAAAGCGGGAATGCCGCCCCACCAAATCGGGTAGATGAAGGCCAGGTGCTCAGCCCAGGTGATGTCTGCCTGGGCCTTGAGCAGGTCGGGTTCCAGCGGCTGAACCTGCCTGTAGCCTTCGCGCAGCACCGGGTCGAAGTTCAAGGCACCGAGGCGTAGCACCCGTACATCATGCCCGGCACTGCTGGCTGCCTCGACGTAACGCGCGGCCAGTGCAGCGCAGAAACTATCGCCAGAAGGGTGGCCCAGTACCACCAGTACGCGCTTACTCATCATGACCACATCCTGAACGTGAAGCCTTCAGGGTAAAGGCTGCCCGTAACAGGAGAGTCAAGGCCAGCCAGGCCGTTACTGCGCATCCAGGTGGTTGATGCACACCACCTTGGGCTGGGTCATGTCTTCATAGGCAAAGCGCACCCCTTCGCGGCCAAGGCTGCCGTACTTGAAGCCGCCAAACGGCATGGCGTCGAAGCGGTAATCGGACGAGTCGTTGATCATCACGCCCCCCGCCTCGATCCGCCGCGCCAGCTTCAGCGCCGTCGACAGGTCCCGGGTAAACACCCCCGCATGCAGGCTGTATTCCGGCGCATTGGCCAGGGCAACGGCCTCATCCAGGGTGTCGAACGGCTCAAGGATCACCACCGGCGCGAACACTTCCTGTAGCCAGATACGGCTGCTGTGGCTGACCTGCTCCAGCACAGTGGGCGCGTACAGGGCGCCTTGCCGGCGATGGCCACAAAGCAGCGTTGCACCCTGCCCCAGCGCCTCGTCCACCCACTGCTCGGTGCGACGGGCCGCCTGTTCGGTGACCATGGGGCCGACATCCGTTTCCAGGTTCGCCGGGTCACCCAGCTGCAACGCCTTGGACTGCGCCACGAACTGTTCGCGGAATGCCGCGTACACCGCGCGCTGCACGAGAATCCGTTGCGTGCCGATGCAGTTCTGCCCCGCCGCCCAGAAGGCACCCGAGACACAGGACTCCACTGTCGGCCCCAGGTCGCAGTCCGCCAGCACCAGCACAGGCGCATTGCCGCCCAGGTCCATGGCGAGTTTTTTCAACCCTGCGCTGCGGGCGATCGATTCGCCGGTGGCAAAGCCACCGGTGAAGGAAACCATGCGCACCTCGCGCAGTTCGACCAGCGCCTTGCCCAGTTCGACACCGCCGGTAGCGGTGGTCACCACGTTTTCGCCCAACCCGGCCTGTACCAGGCAATCGACCAGTTTCAACGCCGACAGCGGCGCCAGTTCGGACGGCTTGAGGATCACCGCATTGCCACCGGCAATCGCCGGGCCCAGCTTGTGCGCCACCAGGTTCAGCGGGTCGTTGTAGGGCGTGATCGCCACAATCAGCCCCAGCGGTTCGCGGCTGAACCAGCCCTGGCGGGCCTCGGAGCCTTCATAGGCTTCGAACGGCACCACTTCGCCGGCATTGCGCCGCGCCTCCTCGGCCGACAGCTTCAGCGTGTTGACACAGCGCTTTACCTCCTTCTGGGCCTGACGCAGGGTTTTACCGGCTTCGGCCACGATCAGCTCGGCGAACGCGGCGGCATCGGCCTCCACCAACCGCGCCGCCTCTTCCAGAATGCGCGCGCGACGGTGCCGGGGCATTGCTGCACTTTCAAGGCACCCCGCCCGTGCACGCGCCAGCAAGGCGGGCACTGCACTGGCGTCCAGGCAGGGCACACGCCCCACCAGGCGGCCGTCAAAGGGGCTGAACACGTCTATGTGGCTTGGCGCTACAGCGTGAACACTGGCCATGCGAGATACGCTCATAAAGGCTCCGTTACTGACGGTGGGTGGTGTGCAGGGCAATGACGTCGGAGAGCAAGGCGTAGGCCGTCTCGATGCGCCCTGCGCCCGGCCCGGACACGGTGACAGCGCCCAGCAGCCCGGTGTCGAACGACACCGCATTAATTGCGCCGCTGATGCCGGCAAGCGGATGCTCAAGTGTCAGCAAGCGGGCTTCGACACTCGCAGACACCGCACCGTCAGCCGCCTTGCTGGCAGCACCGATCAGCTTCCAGCACTGGCCTGTGGCCTGCGCCTTGACGATGTCCGACGCGCTGATGCCGCTGATGCCCGAGCACGTCACATCGCTGACGCTCAAGCGTGCATCCAGCAACTCATTGGCCAGGATCACCACCTTCAGGCGCACGTCATAGCCTTCGACGTCGGCCGTCGGGTCGGCTTCGGCATACCCCAGCTGCTGCGCCTGGGCCACCGCATCGGCGAACGACAAGCCGTCTTTCATGCGGGTCAGGACATAGTTGGAGGTACCGTTGAGAATGCCCTCGAAACCTTGTATCTGCGCACCCGCCAGGGCCTGCTTGGCCAGGCGAATCACCGGCGTGCCGCTCATCACCGCGCCTTCGTATTCGAACGCAACGTTGTGCCGCTGGGCCAGCGCCTTGAGCTCGGCACCGTGCAAGGCGATCGGCCCTTTGTTGGTGGTCACCACATGGATGCCGCTCTCCAGCGCCCAGCGGCAGAAGGTGGCGGCCGGCTCACCATCGACCGGGTTGGTGAAGGTGGCCTCGGCGATGATGTCGGCGCCGGACTGCTTGATGACGGTTTCGTTGAACGCCTCGGCGGTGCCGCCTGGCAGCTGTGCAAACGCGCCCTTTTCGGCTGGCAAGGCCGCCAGCGCGGCTGCGTCCAGGCCATTGCGGTCGACCAGCGAGCCGAGGAACAGGTCGGTGACGCCGACGATTTTCAGGCTGAAGCCGAGAGTGGCCTGCCAGCTGTCGTTGCTCGTTGCAATCAGCTGGGCCAGGCCTCTGTTGACACCGCCAAAACCTACCAGGGCAATTTTGTATTCAGTCACGAAGGCGTTCCTTTTTTGCTGTTGTTTGATGGGCTCAGCGTACGAGGAGGCGGCGGGCAGTTGAATTGGCCAAAACGCCGTATTTATTGGGCGATCTGCACAGGCTCGCAGGCCCGCGAATGGGGCCACGCGGTAGCTGCCACCGGCTTTGCCGGTGTTCGCGGGGCAAGCCCGCGCCCACAGGGTCGCTGCGTAATCAATGAGATAAATTTTGTTCGGGGGGATAGAAGCGGGGTTAAAAGACGGCGGAGAGGACGAAGGAGGTGACGGTGTTTTCAACACCCTTGATGCCGGCGATTTCTTTCCACACGGCGTGGACCCGCTCCGGGGTAGCGGCAGCAACCCTGAGCATCAGGTCAAACTCGCCGCTGAGCACTTCGCACTGCACCACCTCGGGGATGCTCCGCAAGGTGGCCAGCACGTCGTCACCGCGCATGCGGTCGTAGCGATAGACGAAAATCACCGCACTGATCAACGACGATGGCCGGCGGGCGTCCCCCAGCCTAACCGTATAGCCCTGTATCGCACCGTCGCGCTCAAGCCGTTCGATACGCTGGCGCACCGCATTGCGCGACAGGTTCACCTTGGCCCCGAGCTCGGCGTGGGCGATGCGTGCGTTGGCGGTCAATTCGGCCAGGATGCGCTCGTCCAGCGGGTCGAGAATACGCTTCATGCGGGCCTCGACTGCGCCACCAGCAAGGCCTTGCACAAGCCATCCAGGTCACCCCGATGCAACGCCGGTGGGCCCTTTTGCACCGGTGGCAGGCAGGCCAGCTCACCCTCCCAGACACCCAGCTGCGCCAGCAGCGCGGCAGACTTGCTTGGCGCGATCTGGCCCAGGGTCACCATCGGCGCACCCAGGCTGCGCCGATGCATGCGGCCCGCCAGGGCGCCGACGGCCGTGTGAGGGTCGACCAACGTTGCCGCTTGCTCGCGCAGCGTGATGACTTCGCGGCGTACTTCGGCTTCGTCCACCGCATAGGAGTCGAACAACACCCGCGCCTCAAGCCATTGCGCATTGCCGATGCTCAATTCACCACAGGCCTCGAAATGCTCCATCAGCGCTGCGACACGGCTGCCGCTGCGCCCATACAACTCCCAGATGAAGCGCTCCAGGTTCGAATACAACGAGAAGTCCATGGCCGGTGACGACGTGCGCTGGCTGGCATGGGGGGCGTAGCGGTTGCGATGAATGAAACGGTGAAGGGCATCGTTGCTGTTGGTCGAAACGATCACTTGGTTGATCGGCAACCCCATTTTCTGCGCAATGAAGCCGGCGTAGATTTCCGCGAAGCTTGCCGCCGGTACGCTGAATGCAACCGGCCGGGTGCCGCCACCCAATTGCAGGGCCGCGTGGAAGTAGAACACGATCTGCGCCAGCACCCCTACCCAGTTGGTCGAGTTGAAACACACCGGTATCAAACCCTCCAGCGGCCAGGCACGAAACAGCCGCGCCACCAAGGTCTGACAGTCGTCGAAACTGCCCTCCACCGGCAGCAGCTGAACACTGGCGGGGTCCGCCGCCTGCAAGGCGACCAGGCGGTCTGCCGGGATCTCGCCCTGCGGGTAGAGAATGGCCAGGCGCACATTGGGCCTGGACGCAAAGGCCTCGATCGCGGCAATGCCGGTATCACCATTGGTGGCCCCGACCACCAGTGCCTCGCCGCCGGAGTGCGCCAGAAAGTGGCTGACCAGCCGTGCCTGGAGCTGCGCGGCGAAGTCCTTCGAGGTGCGTGTGGGGCCATGGAACAACTGCAGGATCCATTCGTTATGGCCAATCTGCTGCAAGGGTGTGATCGCGCGGTGGCTGAAGGCCTGGTAGCTGTCGCTGAGCAGCACGCGCAAGCACGGGTCATCGATGGCATCGCCAACAAAGGGCGCGATGACCCGCCAGACCAGCTCATCGAAGGGCAGCCAGGACCAGCTGGCAATCGCCTCGGGGCTGATTACCGGCAAGTACGCCGGCACATACAGCCCGCCATCGGCGGCAGGCCCCGACAGCACGACTTCACGGAAGTCCGCTCGCACATCAGCGTTGCGGGTACTGACGTAATGCATGAAAACTCCCCAGAGTTACTAAGGCCGGTGCGCGTGTGCCACCAGCCAGGATGAAAACAGCGCAGCATCGGGCGGCAGTGGCCGCCCTTGCTCGCGTACCAGGTAAAACGATTCGCTCGCTTCGATGCGCTGGCTGAAGGGTGCGACCAGCTGGCCGTCCCTGAGCAGGTCCTCGACCACGGACGATCGCGCCAGCGCCACCCCCTGCCCCAGTTCGGCCATGCGAATGGTGGACACCAGCGTGTCGAACTGCAGCCCCCGCGAGTAATCGACATCGTCCGCGCCAACCCGCTTGAGCCAGTAGCCCCAGCCCTCCTCGTAGCCCAGCACATGCAGCAGCGGGTGGTGCCTGAGGTCGCGCGGCTGGCGAATGGGCGAGCGCGCCATCAGCGCCGGCGAACAGACCGGCACCAGCACGTCCCAGGTCAAGCGTTGGGCATGCAGCCCGGGCCATTCGCCGTTGCCCCAGCGCACCTCCAGGTCGTCCTCGCCATCCGGCGCCTTGACCCACAGGTTGCTGATGTAGCGGATGTCGATGTGCGGGTGCTGGCGGCTGAAGTCAGGCAGCCGCGGGGCCAGCCAGTACTGCAGGAACGACAAGCTGCCGCGCACCTTCACCGGCCCGCGCTGGTGCTGGCCGAAGATCTCGTTGGTGCCCACCGCCAGGCGGCTGATCGCATCCTGCACCACCGGCAGGTAGGACTGCCCCTCTTCGGTCAGGCCCAGGCCCCTGGGCAGGCGCTTGAACAAGGCCACGCCCAGGTGGTGTTCGAGTTGCCGAATCTGCTGGCTCACCGCCCCCTGGGTGAGGTGCAGCTCCTCGGCTGCGTGAGTAAAGTTCAAGGCGCGTGCCGACACTTCGAAAGACCGCAGCCAGTTGAGCGGCGGCAGGGTTTTTTGCTTCATCGACACGACCTCGTTCACAGTGGGGTCCGTGCATCATGAACCGGAAGGCTCAGCTCACGCCAACACTCGAACCTGCCGGCGCCAGGGCCGCCAGCCGCTGTGCACGCTTGTTGCGGGTGACCCAGTAGACGAAGTAGCACCAGCCAATGAACGGGATGCCGAAGTACAGGGCGACGCGTTGTTCGGGGTCGAAGGCGATGCCGACACAGGCCAGCACGCAGCAGGCAATCGCGCCCAGCGGCACCCAGGGGTAGCCGCGCACCCTGAAGTGCAGGTCTTCGACCCGCCCGCCATTGGCCACGTAATGGCGGCGGAAGGCGATCTGGCTGCCGGCAATGCTCATCCACACCACCACCACCGCCAGGCCGGAAATCGACACCAGCGCCAGGTACACTGTGTCCGGTGCCAGCACGCTGCTGAGCAGTGACGCCACGGCCCCGGCCATGCTCAGCACAATCGCGTTGACCGGCGTACCACGCGGCGACAGGCGGGCGAAGCACTTGGGCATATGGCCCTGGTCACTGAGCGTCCACAGCATCCGCGAGGCCGCGTACAGCCCGGAGTTGGCGGCCGACAGCAAGGCGGTAAGGATCACGAAGTTCATGATGTCTGCCGAATACGGGATGCCGATCAGGTCGAAGACCATGACGAACGGGCTTTCGACCAGGCCTGCCTGTTCGCGCGGCAGCAAGGTGGCCAGCACGATGATGGTGCCGACAAAGAACAGCGCCAGGCGCACCACCGTGGTCCGAATGGCCTTGGGCACGCTCACCTGCGGGTCTTTTGCCTCGCCGGCGGCAATGCCGATCAGTTCGGTACCGGAAAACGCAAAGGACACCGCCAGAAGCGTCATCGCAATCGGCAATACGCCGGTCGGGAACAACCCCTCACGGGTGAAGTTGGACAGCCCGATACCCTGCACATGCTGCACATCGAACAGGCCGAAGATGGCGCCAGCGCCGATGGCGATGAAGGCAATCACCGTCAGCACCTTGACCAGCGACAGCCAGAATTCGGTCTCGGCGAACAGGCGCACCGACACCACGTTGCTGACCAGTACCGTGATGGCGAACAGCGCGCTCCAGATCCACACCGGCGTGTCGGGAAACCAGCGGACCATCAGGATGCCCGCCGCGGTGAACTCCGAGCCGATGGCCACGGTCCAGGTCAGCCAGTACAACCAGGCCACCGTGTAGCCGGTGCCTGGTCCCAGGTAGCGGGTGGCATAGCTGCTGAACGAGCCGGTTTCGGGCATCTGCACCGCCAGCTCACCCAGGCAGACCATGACCAGGTAGACCATCACCGCGCCGACGCAATACGCGATCACCGCGCCCAGGGGGCCAGCCTGGTTGACCGTGTAGCCCGAGGTCAGAAACAGGCCCGTGCCGATCACCCCGCCCAGCGCCAACATGACGATATGGCGGGTGTGCATCTCTTTCTTGTACCCGGCCGCTTGGGCCGACGCCGGGTTTGATTGTTCGGTGGACATAATCGAGTTCTCATGAAGTGGCTGGCAATCAACCGGCAATCGGCCTTCTGGCCGACCCCGTCGATGTGTCTGCGGCTGTTATTGTTATGGCTTTCATGAATCAGGAAGGGCGCGCCCAGCGCCTCAGGTCGACACTTCAACGTGCCGATCGCAGCGGTCGCTGCCCTGCCCCTGCTGGGCGCGCACTGTCGCGAACGCCTGGCGCAGGTCTGCCAGCAGGTCAGCGGTATCCTCGATGCCGACCGAAACCCGCACCAGGCCTTCGGAAATGCCCAGTGCCTGGCGCTCTTCCAGGGTGTTTTCCACATGGCTGGTTGTCCGTGCCGGCCCGTAGATGGTTTCCACCGCACCGAGGTTGCCGGCGCGGTGGGCATAGCGCAGCTTGGGCAGCAGCGCGACGACGGTGTCCATCCCGCCTGCCAGGACGAAACTGACGATCGCGCCAAAACCGCGCATCTGCGCGTTGGCGATCGCGTGGCCGGGATGCTGCGGCAACCCGGGGTAGTTGACCGCCTCCACCAGCGGCTCGGTGCACAGGTATTCGGCCAGGGCCTGGGCGCTGGCCTGTTGCTGACGCAGGCGCAGCGCCAGGGTCTTGATGCCGCGAATGATCAGGTAGGCGGAGAACGGGTCCAGCGAGGCGCCGTTGATTTCACGGTAGTGACGCACCTGCGCCATCAAGGTTTCGGCGCCGCAGACAACACCGCCCAGCACATCGCCATGCCCGGACAGGAATTTGGTCGCGCTGTGCACCACCACGTCGACGCCCAGCAGCAGCGGGTTCTGGTTCAGCGGCGTGGCGAAGGTGTTATCGGCAACCACCAGTGCCCCCACACGCTTGGCGGCAGCTACCAGGCGGCGGATGTCGAGGATTTTCAGCGTCGGGTTGCTCGGCGTCTCCAGGTAGACCACATCGCAACCGCGAGCGATTTCACGCTCCATGGCATCGCTGTCGAGGGTGTCGCACAGCGTCACCTCGATGCCCTGGCGGGGCAGGAACTCTTCGAAGATCTTGTTGGTGCCGCCGTAGCTGTCGCGGGTCGAGACCACACGCTTGCCGTTGCACAGGAAGGTATGCAGCACACCGCTGATGGCGGCCATGCCGGTGCTGAAGGCCACGGCCGACTCGGCGTGTTCCAGGGCGCACAGTTTGTCTTCAAGGACCGCAACCGTCGGGTTGCTCATGCGGCTGTAGATGAAGCCAGGTTGTTTGCCCAGGGCGATGTCGTACCAGGCGTCGATGTCCTGATAGCCGTAGGCGGCACTGGCGATGATCGGGGTTTGGGTGGCGTTGTAGGGGTGCTCGACCTGTTCACCCTCCCACACCACCTGTGTACCGATACCGGGCTGCACGCCGTGGGCGACCTTTGCTTGGTTATTCATGTAATTGTCTCGCATCGATGAAACACGACGGTGTTTCGACTGGTCTGCGAGGACTATAGAGCGCGCATACGCCCCTGAAAAACGATGCAATAAGGGCCTTAGGGGCGCTTTTTTTAATGGCTTCTGGGGGGCTGCTGCGCAGCCCCGGCGTTTACCGAACCGCGTGCAAGGCTTGCTGGTCGGCATGGTAGGACGAGCGCACCAGCGGCCCCGACGCCACATTCCTGAAGCCCATCACCACAGCCTGCTCGGCGAACCAGGCAAAGGTATCCGGGTGCACGAACCGCTGCACCGGCAGGTGGCTGCGCGAAGGCTGCAGGTACTGCCCCAGGGTCAGCATGTCGACCTGATGCTCGCGCATGCGCTGCATCACTTCCAGCACCTCGTCGTCGGTCTCCCCAAGGCCCAGCATCAGCCCGGACTTGGTCGGCACCCCGGGCACCCGGCGCTTGAAGTTCTCCAACAGGTCCAACGACCACTCGAAGTCCGACCCCGGCCGTGCCGCGTTGTACAAGCGCGGCACGGTCTCCAGGTTATGGTTGAACACATCCGGCGGCGCCTGTTCGGTGATGGCCAGGGCTACGTCCATGCGCCCCCGGTAATCCGGCACCAGGGTTTCCAGCTTCGTGCCCGGCGACAGCTTGCGGATTTCGCGCAGGCAGTCGACGAAGTGCTGGGCACCGCCGTCGCGCAGGTCGTCACGGTCCACCGAGGTGATTACCACGTACTTCAGGCGCAGCTCGGCAATGGCAATCGCCAGGTGCTTCGGCTCATCGGCATCCAGCGGTTTCGGCCGGCCATGGCCGACGTCGCAGAACGGGCAACGCCGGGTGCAGATGTCGCCCATGATCATGAAGGTCGCCGTGCCACCGGAAAAGCACTCGCCCAGGTTCGGGCATGAGGCTTCTTCGCAGACGCTGTGCAGCTTGTGCTTGCGCAGCAGCGCCTTGACCCGGGCGACCTCGGGTGACGTGGCGATGTCCACGCGGATCCAGTCGGGTTTGCGCGGCACTTCCTCGGTGGGCAGGATCTTCACCGGGATGCGCGCCACCTTTTCGGCGCCGCGCAGTTTCACGCCGGCTTGCAGGGGCTGCGGGCGCGTGGCCGCAGGCAGGGTCTGGTTCATGTTCATGCTCCGCCAGTCAGGGCTTCATCCACGGTTGCTTCATCCACGATGCTTCAGCCACGATGCATCACCCACGAAAGTAACGTTGCGCCACGAACGGTGTGCGCACCACCCGCATCGGCACCCGCTTGCCCCGTACCAGGGCGAACACTTCGGTCTCCAGCGCCGTATACGCGCTCTGCACGTACCCCATCGCCAACGGCCCGCCCAAACTGGGGCCGAAACCACCACTGGTGACACGGCCGATTTCCTGTTCGTCAGCATCGACGATGAGTGCCCCTTCACGCACCGGCACGCGCTCGCTGGGCATCAAGCCCACCCGCTTGCTGGCCACGCCTTCACGCTGCTGGGCAAACAGCCGTTCGGCACCGGGAAAACCGCCGGCACGCGCACCGTCGGCACGCCGGGCCTTGGAGATCGCCCAGGTCAGGCTGGCCTCGATCGGCGTGCTGCGCGCATCCATGTCATGGCCGTACAGGCACAGCCCGGCCTCCAGGCGCAGCGAGTCGCGGGCGCCCAGGCCGATGGCCTCGACCTCGGGCTCGGCCAGCAGCGCACGGGCAAGCATTGGCGCAGCGTCTGCCGGCACCGATATCTCGTAACCATCCTCGCCGGTATAGCCCGAGCGGCTGACGTAGCAGTCGACACCCAGCAGCCTCACACGGGCGAACTGCATGAAGGTCATGGCGCCGACCTGGGATGCCAGGCGCCCCAGCACCTTGGCTGCCGCCGGCCCTTGCAGAGCCAGCAAGGCGCGGCTTTCGAACAGCGATTCGACCTCGCACTGCCCTTCCAGATGCTGCCTGAGGTGCAGCAGGTCCTGGTCCTTGCAGCCGGCGTTGACCACCAGGAACAGTTCGTCATCGCCCAGGTTGGCAACCATCAGGTCGTCGAGGATGCCGCCTTCATCGTTGGTGAACAGCGCATAACGCTGCATGCCCACCGGCAGGTCGATGATGTCGACCGGTACCAGCGCTTCCAGGGCCTTGGCAGCGCCAGCGCCCCGCAAACGGATCTGGCCCATGTGCGAAACGTCGAACAGGCCGGCCTGCTCGCGGGTGTGCAAGTGCTCCTTGAGCACCCCAAGCGGGTACTGCACCGGCATGGCGTAACCGGCGAAAGGCACCATGCGTGCGCCCAGCTTCAGGTGCAGGTCATGCAGCGGCGTTTGCTTCAGTTGTTCTGTAGTCATGAACGATTCCCCTTGGCCGATTCAGGCGCGGTAGACCGGATATTCCGCACACAGCTTGGCCACCGACCCGGCCACCTGGGCCTCGACATCGGCATCACCAAGGTGGTCGAGGATGTCGCAGACCCACCCCGCCAGGGCCACGCACTCTGCAACCTTGAAGCCGCGGGTGGTGACGGCCGGGGTGCCGATGCGCAGGCCCGATGTCACGAACGGCGACTGCGGGTCGTTTGGCACGGCGTTCTTGTTGACGGTGATGTGCGCGCGGCCCAGGGCGGCGTCGGCGTCTTTACCGGTGAGGCCCTGGCGGATCAGGCTGACCAGGAACAGGTGGTTGTCGGTGCCGCCGGACACCACGTCGTAGCCGCGGTCAATGAACACCTGGGCCATGGCCTGGGCGTTTTCGATGACCTGCTGCTGGTAGCGCTTGAACTCAGGCGCCAGCGCTTCCTTGAAGCACACGGCCTTGGCGGCGATGACGTGCATCAGCGGGCCACCCTGGGCGCCAGGGAATACGGCAGCGTTGAGCTTTTTCTCGATGTCTGCGTTGGCCTTTGCCAGGATCAGGCCGCCACGCGGGCCGCGCAAAGTCTTGTGGGTGGTGGTGGTGACCACGTCGGCGTACGGCAGCGGGTTCGGGTACAGGCCAGCGGCAACCAGGCCGGCGACGTGGGCCATGTCGACGAACAGCAGCGCACCGACCTTGTCGGCGATAGCGCGAAAGCGTGGGAAGTCGAGGGTCTTGGAGTAGGCCGAGAAGCCGGCAACGATCATTTTCGGCTTGTGCTCGACCGCCAGGCGCTCGACTTCGTCGTAGTCGATCAGGCCGGTGTCGGTATCGATGCCGTACTGCACCGCGTTGTACAGCTTGCCCGAAGACGACACCTTGGCGCCGTGGGTCAGGTGGCCGCCGTGGGCCAGGCTCATGCCCAAGAGGGTATCGCCAGCTTGCAGCAGGGCCAGGTACACCGCGCTGTTGGCGGAAGAGCCAGAGTGCGGCTGGACGTTGGCGTAGTCGGCACCGAACAGCTGCCTGGCACGTTCGATGGCCAACTGTTCAACCACATCGACGTGTTCGCAGCCGCCGTAGTAGCGCTTGCCCGGGTAGCCTTCGGCGTACTTGTTGGTCAGCTCGGTGCCCTGGGCCTGCATCACTTGCGGGCTGGTGTAGTTCTCCGAGGCGATCAGCTCGATATGGTCTTCCTGGCGCTGCACTTCGCGGCTGATGGCCGCATGCAGTGCAGGGTCGAAATCGGACAGGGTCAGGCTTTTATGGAACATGCGTGTGCTTCCTTGTTGTTGGGGGCAGGCAAGGCCCGGAGTGGGTCCGGGCCCGAGCGGTCAGGCATCCTGGTAGAGCGACAGGGGTGGGCAGGCGCACGCCAGGTTGCGGTCACCGTAGACGTTGTCCACGCGCCCCACCGGCGGCCAGTATTTGTTGTCGCGCAGCGCTGGCAGCGGGTACACCGCCAGCTCGCGGGCATAGCGATGGGGCCATTCGCCGACCAGTTCGCTGGCGGTATGCGGTGCGTTCTTCAGCGGGTTGTCGAGCTTGTCGAGGGTACCGTTCTCCACCGCGCGGATTTCCTCACGGATACAGATCATGGCCTCGCAGAAGCGATCGAGCTCTTCCTTGGACTCGCTCTCGGTCGGCTCGACCATCAACGTGCCCGCCACCGGGAAGGACATGGTCGGGGCATGGAAGCCAAAATCGATCAGGCGCTTGGCCACGTCCTCGACACTGATGCCACTGCTGTCCTTGAGCGGGCGCAGGTCAAGGATGCACTCGTGGGCCACCAGGCCGTTCTCGCCGGTGTACAGCACCGGGTAGTGCTCCTCCAGCCGCCGGGCAATGTAGTTGGCACTCAGAATGGCCAGCTGCGAGGCGCGCTTGAGCCCTTCCCCACCCATCATGCGGATGTACATCCAGGTGATCGGCAGGATGCTCGCGCTGCCATAAGGCGCCGCGCAGACAGCGCCCTCTTTGTGCGCCATGTGCGCGTGGCCGGGCAGGAACGGCGCCAGGTGCGCCTTGACACCGATCGGGCCGACCCCGGGGCCGCCGCCGCCGTGGGGGATGCAGAAGGTCTTGTGCAGGTTCAGGTGCGACACGTCACCACCGAATTTGCCCGGCGCGCAGAGGCCGACCATGGCGTTCATGTTGGCGCCGTCCAGGTACACCTGGCCGCCGTGCGCATGGATGATCTCGCAGATGCGGGTGATGCCCGCTTCGAACACGCCATGGGTCGAGGGGTAGGTGATCATCAGCGCGGCCAGCTGGTCGCGGTGCTGCTCGGCCTTGGCTTGCAGGTCGGCCACATCGACGTTGCCACGCTCGTCGCAGTTGACCACCACCACACGCATGCCGGCCATCTGTGCCGTGGCCGGGTTGGTGCCATGGGCCGACGACGGGATCAGGCACACATCGCGGCCCGCTTCGCCGCGGCTGGCATGGTAGGCGCGGATGGCCAACAGGCCTGCGTATTCGCCTTGGGAGCCGGCGTTGGGCTGCAGCGACATTGCGTCATAACCGGTAGCCTGGCAGAGCATGGCCTGCAGTTCATCGGTCAACTGGCGGTAACCGAGTGACTGTTCGGCCGGGGCGAACGGGTGCAGGTTGCCGAACTCGGGCCAGGTGATCGGGATCATCTCACTGGCGGCGTTGAGCTTCATGGTGCACGAGCCCAGCGCGATCATGGTGCGGTCCAGGGCCAGGTCCTTGTCGGCCAGGCTACGCAGGTAGCGCATCAGCTCTGTTTCAGAGTGGTAGCGGTTGAACACCGGGTGCTGCAGGAACGCGGTTTCGCGCAACAGTTGGGCTGGCAGGCGATCGCCACTGTCAGCGGCCAGGGCGGCGAAATCGGGCAGCGCCTGGCCAGGGGCGGCGAACACCTGCCACAGGGACTCGACACTGGCCTGCTCGCAGGTTTCATCCAGCGACAGGCCGACGCGGGTCTGGTCAATCAGGCGCAAGTTCAACTGCGCACCGTGGGCGGCGGCCAGCACCTCGGCGACAGGCTGGGCAGTCACCACGCTGACGGTGTCGAAGAAGTGCGCCTGCTCCACCAGGTGCCCGAGCTGCTGCAGCCCTTGCACCAGGATCGCGGTCAGGCGGTGTACCCGCCGGGCAATCTGCGCCAGCCCCGCGGGGCCATGGTAGACCGCATACATGCTGGCAATGTTGGCCAGCAGCACCTGCGCGGTGCAGATGTTGCTGGTCGCCTTCTCGCGACGGATGTGTTGCTCGCGGGTCTGCATGGCCAGGCGCAGGGCCGGCTTGCCGAAGCGGTCGATGGACACACCAACCAGGCGGCCAGGCATGTCGCGCTTGAACGCATCGCGGGTTGCAAAATACGCCGCGTGCGGGCCACCGAAGCCCAGCGGCACGCCGAAGCGCTGAGCGCTGCCCAGCACCACATCGGCATCGAATTCACCCGGTGGGGTCAGCAAGGTCAGCGCCAGCAGGTCGGCAGACACCGCCACCAACGCACCGACGGCATGGGCGCGTGCTACCAGGCTGCGGTGGTCGGCGATGGCGCCGGTGCTGGCCGGGTACTGCAGCAGCAGGCCGAAGTACGGCTCAAGGCTTTGCCCCTGCAGCGCCGCTTCATCACCGATGACCACTTCTATGCCCAGGGGTTGGGCGCGGGTGCGCAGCACGTCGAGGGTCTGCGGGTGGCAATGGCGGGAGGCAAAGAATGCCGGCGCCTTGCTCTTGGCCAGGCGTTTGCAGAAGGTCATGGCTTCGGCGGCGGCGGTGGCCTCGTCGAGCAAGGAGGCGTTGGCGATCTGCATGCCGGTGAGGTCGCTGACCAGGGTCTGGAAATTGAGCAGCGCTTCCAGGCGGCCTTGAGAAATCTCTGGCTGGTAAGGCGTGTACGCGGTGTACCAGGCCGGGTTTTCCAGCAGGTCGCGCAGGATCGGCGTCGGCGTATGGCACGGGTAGTAACCTTGGCCGATGTGGTTGCGAAACAGCTGGTTCTTCGCAGCGATGGCCTTGAGTGCTGCCAGGGCTTCAGCCTCGCCCTGCCCTTTGCTCAGCGCGAGCACGCTGGTGCCCTTGATGCTGTCGGGGATGACGCTGTCGATCAGGGCATCCAGGGTGTCGTGGCCGGTCAGCGCCAGCATCGCCTCGATGTCGTGCTCGCGAGGGCCGATGTGACGTGCGATGAACGCGTTATCCGTGGTCAATGCGACAGGTGCGTTGGTCATGTCGATACCCTGGTTCAGGCGTTGTCGGCCAGGAAGCGCTCATAGCCTTCCTGGTCCATCAAGGTGTCGAGGTCGGCGATGTTGGCGACCTGGATGCGGAAGAACCAGCCGTCCTGCATCGGTGAGGCATTGACCAGTTCCGGGTCGTCGGCCAGGGCCTGGTTGACCGCCACCACGCTACCGTTCAGGGGCATGCTGATGTTGCTGGCGGCCTTCACCGACTCCAGCACCGCGACTTCATTGCCCTCGGCGTACTCGCCCGGCTCCGGCAACTGCACGAACACCACGTCACCCAGCGCCTCTTGGGCATAGGTGGTGATGCCGACGGTCAACTCGCCAGTCGCTTCCAGACGCAGCCATTCGTGCTCGGGGGTAAAACGCAGCGTGCTCATGGGTCTTCCTCTCTTGTTATCAGGTGGGTCCCGGTCCAGGACTGAAACTACAAGAGCAAGGGCGATGCCAACTTGTATAAAGCCTTTAATTTCAACTAGTTAGTTGAATATCGGGGTTATTTTCAAACGGCTTCTGCGGAACGAAACAGCTCCAGTGCGTCGCGCCGAGAGGCGCCCTTGAAGGGGCGTGCCAATGAATGTGGGGGCCCCGTTCCAGTGGAGTGCATTCACTCCACTGGAACGTATTGGCACCAGGGCGGCTACGAGGGCCGGCTGGCGATGCCGTATTTGCGCAAGCGCTGGCCGATTGCGGTGTGCGAGGTCTGCAGGCGCGCAGCCAATTGCCGGGTCGAGGGGTACGTCGCATACAGGTTTTCCAGCAGGGACTTTTCAAACCCCTGCACCGCCGCTTCCAGGCTGATGACTGCTTGTGCGTTAGGCTGCTGGCTGCTCAAGGCGGTGCCGGCCAGCTCCAGGTCGTCGCAGTCGATCACCTCCCCTTCGCTGATGGCTGCCGCACGGAACACCACGTTCTGCAACTGGCGCACGTTGCCCGCCCAGCGGTTGCCCAGCAGCAACGGGTGGGTGGCCAGCGCCAGCCGGCAGGGCGAGCGCTGGATCTGCGCGCAGGCCTGGCGCAGGAAGTGCTCGGCCAGCAGCAGGATGTCTTTGCCACGCTCGCGCAAGGGCGGCACCTTCAGGTTGAGCACGTTGAGGCGGTAGTAGAGGTCTTCGCGAAAGCTGCCTTCGAGCACCATGTTTTCCAGGTTGCGGTGGGTCGCACAGACCACCCGGACATTCACCCGCACCTCACCGCCGCCGCCCACCCGGCGGAAGCTGCCGTCATTGAGAAAACGCAACAGCTTGGCCTGCAGGTAGGGCGACATCTCCCCCACCTCATCGAGAAACACCGTGCCGCCATCGCCCAGCTCCAGCAGGCCAGGCTTGCCGCCGCGCTGGGCGCCGGTGAAGGCGCCGGCGGCGTAGCCGAACAGTTCGCTTTCGGCCAGGCTCTCTGGCAGTGCCGCACAGTTGAGCGCCAGAAACGACGCGTCACGCCGGGCGCTGAGGGCATGGCAGGCACGGGCGACCAGCTCCTTGCCGGTGCCTGTCTCACCCTGGATCAGCAGCGGCGCTTCAAGGCCGGCCACTTTGTGCAGGCGCACCTTGAGCTCCTTGAGCGCGGTCGAGTCACCGAGCAGCCCGTCCAGCCCTTCGCCAGGGTCGTGCAGCAACGACGCCAGGCGCTCGCCGATGCGGCTTGGCGGGTAAAGGGTGAGCAGGCCGCCGACCAAGGCCTCGGCACCGCCACTGATGGGCGTGGCCTCCAGCAACAGCGCCTGGCCCTGGAAACCCACCTCGCACATGGGCAGGCGAAAGCCCTTGTCGATCAAGGTCTGGGCCAGGTCTGCCTCGGCAAACAGCCGCGACAACGGCTCACCGGCCGGCTCGCGGCCAATCAGGCTGACCAGCGTGGGGTTGGCCAGCAGCACATGGCCGCCAGCGTCCACCGCCAGCACCGGGTCACTCATCGCCGCCAGCAGCGCCTCCAATTGCAGGCGCCGGCGATGGCCGGGCAGGAAGTCGACCAGCTCGACCGCCTGCACACCGGCTACCCGCAGCAGCGCAGCATGCAGTTCGTCCAGCACCGCCTGCTGCAGCGCCGGGGCGTCGATGTAGACGTTGGGCGGGATCATCTCCACCGCATCCAGGTTGAGGTTGCGCGCCCCCAGCAGTGCCAGGATTTCCTGGGTGATGCCGACGCGGTCGATGAAGGTGACGTGGATTCTCATCGTGATTCCCTGGTTGGCAAAACGACAACAGGGGGACGGCGCACGCTGCGCTGTCCCCCTGGGTAAACGTGACGTTGGCGATCAATCCGCTTCGAAGGACAACGCGCTGTTCCCCTGTTTTTTCTGGCGGACGGACCGGTAGAACAGGCCCAGCAGCGCGAACCACACCGGCATGGCGAACAACGCCATGCGGGTGTCCGCTTCCAGGGCCAGCAAGCCGAGGATGAAGGCGAAGAACGCCAGGCACACCCAGCACATGATGGTGCCGCCCGGCATCTTGTATTTCGACGCACGGTGCAGGTGGTCGCGCTGCTTGCGGTACGCCAGGTACGACAGCAGGATCATCGACCAGACGAACATGAACAGCAGGGCCGACACCGTGGTGATCAGGGTGAAGGCGTCGAGCATGTTGGGCACCAGGTAGATCACCAGCGCACCGGCGGTCAGGCACACACAAGAGAAGATCAGGCCGTTGGACGGCACCGCGCGGCGCGACAGTGCGCTGAACGTGCCCGGTGCATCACCTTCCATCGCCAGGCCGTAGAGCATGCGGCTGGTCGAGAACACGCCGCTGTTGGCCGAAGACGCCGCTGACGTCAGCACCACGAAGTTGATGATGCCCGCTGCGGCGGGTAGCCCGGCCAGCACGAACAGCTCGACGAAGGGGCTCTTGTTGGCCACCACTTCTCGCCAAGGGGTTACGGCCATGATGGCGATCAACGCCAGCACGTAGAAGACGATGATGCGCAGCGGGATGGAGTTGATGGCCCGCGGCAGGTTGCGTTCCGGGTTCTTGGTTTCGGCAGCCGTGGTGCCGACCAGCTCGATGCCGACGAAGGCGAACACCGCAATCTGGAAGCCGGCGAAGAAGCCCATGAGGCCATGGGGGAACATCCCGTCGTCGTTCCACAGGTTGGCCAGCGTGGCGACGTTGCCAGCGGGCGACTGGTAGGCTGCCGCCACCATGTACACCCCCGTGCAGACCAATGCGCAAATGGCCACGATCTTGATCATGGCGAACCAGAACTCCAGTTCACCGAACATCTTCACCGTCATCAGGTTGAGGCTCAGCAACAGCCCGACGCAGCCCAGCGCTGGTAACCACAAGGGAATATCCGGGAACCAGAATTGTGAATAGGCGGAAATGGCGATCACATCGGCAATCCCGGTGACAATCCAGCAAAACCAGTAGGTCCAGCCGGTGAAAAAGCCTGCCCACGGGCCTAACAAATCGGCGGAAAAATCGATGAACGACTTGTACTGCAAGTTGGACAAGAGCAATTCGCCCATGGCCCGCATGACGAAAAACAGCATGAAGCCGATGATCATGTAGACGAAGATGATCGAAGGCCCAGCCAGGCTGATGGTCTTGCCAGAGCCCATGAACAGGCCGGTGCCAATCGCACCGCCGATGGCGATCAACTGGATGTGGCGGTTGGAAAGATTACGCTTGAGTTCGTGCGTGTCACCCTCAGGCGGACAGTGACCCTGCGGCAGGTTATTCATTGTTATTTACCTTGCTAGTTTAATTGTTTTTATAACGTCACAAGTTCAACTTTCTGGCCGGATATGCCGTGGAACATCCGGACGAGCACAAGGGAAACAGCAAGGACTATGCCAAGGGCTACAGCCCGCTAAACACGGGGTATTGTGCAACTACCCACTTTTGTCACTGTAATGAAGCCACTCCAGTGGCAAGGCCAAAGGGCACGGTGTACGACACCGAAGCGTCGTGTACCGTGCCCTGCCCTGCGCTGTATTGATATCACTACAATGGAGCGCTATCAGTCCAAGCCTTGCTCCAGCGTCTAAACCAGGTGTACCCCCTGTGGGAGCGGGCTCGCCCCGCGAACGCCGGCGAAGCCGGTGCCATACACCGCGGCGCGCCATTCGCGGGGCGAGCCCGCTCCCACAGCAATAGCGCGTCCGCTGGGGTACCTACAGTCCGTACCAGGGATGTTTCAACCTGTGCGCACCTCGCGCCGTGGTGCGCGGCTGCGCTGTTGATCCTGCCAATCCTCTACCAACCCGACCGGCACATCGGCCGGTGCCAGCGGCTCGCGCCCGCGCACCAGGTCGGCAGCGCGCTCGGCGAGCATGATGGTCGGCGCATTGAGGTTGCCGTTGGGCTCGCTCGGGAACACCGACGAGTCGATCACCCGCAGCCCCTGCAAGCCGTGCACACGCAACGCCGAGTCGACCACCGCCATGTCGTCCTCGCCCATGCGGCACGAGCCGCAGGGGTGCATGGTGCTTTCCATGTTGGCACGCACGAAGGCATCGATCTGCTCATCGGTCTGCACCTGCGGCCCCGGCGCCAGCTCCTCGCCGCGGAAGCGGTCCATCGCCGGCTGGGCAATGATCTCGCGGGTCAGGCGCACGCAGCGGCGGAAGCCCTCGCGGTCCTCTTCACGTTGCAGGTAGTTGAAGCGGATTTCCGGGTGCTGGTAAGGGTCGGCCGACAGCGCCCGCACATGCCCGCGGCTCTTGGGTTTGTTCGGCCCGGTCAGCACCATGAAACCATGGCCCTTGAACGGTTTGTCGCCGTCGTAGCGCATCGCCGCCGGCAGGAAGTGGAACTGAATGTCCGGCCAGCGCAGCCCCTTGGCCGAGCGGATGAAACCACCTGCCTCAAAATGGTTGCTGGCGCCCAGGCCATCCTTGAACAGCAACCAGCGCAGGCCGATCATCGCCTTGCCTAGCAGGCTCATCTTGCCGTTGAGCGTCACCGGCTCCTTGCAGGCGTACTGGATGTAGATTTCGGAGTGGTCCTGCAGGTTTTCACCCACACCCGGCAGGGCATGAAGCACCTTGATCCCGGCCTTTTTCAGCACCGCCTCGGGGCCGATACCCGAGCGCTGCAGCAGGTGTGGCGAGCCGATCGGGCCGGATGCCACCAGCACTTCGCGGCTGCAATGAACCGTGTGGGTCTGGCCGCCTTCGTCGTACTCGACACCCACCGCCCGCTTGCCATCGAGCAGGATGCGCCGGGTCATGGCATGGGTCACGACGGTCAGGTTCGGCCGGCTCATGGCCGGGCGCAGGTAGGCATTGGCGGTGGACCAGCGCACCCCGTCCTTCACGGTCATGTGCATGGCGCCGAAGCCTTCCTGCATGTAGCCATTGCAGTCGTCGGTCTTGATGTAGCCGGCCTCGGCACCTGCTTCTATCCAGGCGCCGTACAGCGGGTTCTGCATGTTGTTGCCGTTGTTGGTGGCCAGCGGCCCGGCGCCACCGCGGTAGTCGTCGCCGCCGAACTTGAAGTTTTCGGCGCGCTTGAAGTACGGCAGGCAGTTGCGATAACCCCAGCCGTTCGCGCCCAGGCTTTCCCACTCATCGAAGTCGCAGGCATGGCCACGGATGTAGACCAGGCCGTTGATCGAGGACGACCCACCCAGCACCTTGCCCCTTGGGCAGTGCAAGCGTCGGCCGTCCAGGTGGGTTTCGGCGGCGGTCTCGTAGCGCCAGTTGTACTTCTTGGTGTTCATCGGCAAGGAAAACGCACTGGGCATCTGGATCAGCACACTGCGGTCGCTGCCGCCGAACTCCAGCACCAGCACCGTGGTGGCAGGGTCTTCGCTGAGGCGGTTGGCCAGGACGCAGCCGGCAGAGCCTGCGCCGATGATGATGTAGTCGTATCGTTTGTTCATTGTTCTAGTCCTGTACGCGAAGGCCTGCGGCCTCGATGGTGCGTTCATTGCCCTTTGGGTAGCCGCCCCAGCCCAGGCGCGTAGCCAGCAGACGGGTCAGGCCGTAATGCACCAGCCCGGCCAACAGGCAGGACGGCAGCGAGGCGGTGGCGAAGGTGAAGAAGTCGGTATGGGCCAGGGTCTGCGGGTTGAACACCACCACGTAGATGGCAAAGCCTGCCACCAGCGCCAGCAGCGCGATGGGGTTGAAACCCTTGCAGAAGCGCAGCGGCGAGCCGCTTTGCTCGGCATACAGATGGCGCAGGTTCAGGCGCTGCTTGCGCAGGAAGAAGTAATCGGCAATGCCAATGCCGGCCAGGGCGCTGTTCAGTGCCGACGTCCACACCAGGAAGATGAAGAAGCCGTCGTAGATGCCCGGGGCCAACAGCACGATCACCACCGGGATGATGCAGAACAGCCCGATCAATACCCCCCAGCCCAGGCTGCGCAAACGCTCCCCGGCCAGTTGCCGCAGGCCGATCACCGCGGTGTAGAGGATGTTGACCATGCCGGTCAGGTTGGCCAGTGCCAGGAAGCTCAGGGCAATCACGCCGAAGGTCATGCCGCCGGCCAGCCGCATCCAGGCCGTGGGGTCGCTGCTGCCCAGGGTGGTGGCGGCGAACAGGCTGACCGACTCGCCCAGCGAAGCGGCGCCGAAGATGCCCACCAGGTTGGGCCAGAAGGCCGTGCGCTGGTTGCTGCACAGGCGCGACAGGTTGCCAATGTAGGGCCACCAGGAGAACCCTGCGGCGATGTTGATTTCCACCGCGATCATGAAGTTGACGTGCGGGTTTTCGAAGGGTGGCTGCAAGGGCGGCATGGCCAACAGTTCGCCGAAGCTGTAACGGCGGGAG
This sequence comes from Pseudomonas sp. NFX1, assembly GCF_051123555.1. Lineage (NCBI taxonomy): Bacteria > Pseudomonadati > Pseudomonadota > Gammaproteobacteria > Pseudomonadales > Pseudomonadaceae > Pseudomonas > Pseudomonas sp. NFX1. The sequence goes on from NZ_CP169366.1 coordinate 2,169,263, forward strand.
ATGAAGTACATCAGCGCCAGCATGATCAGGATCAGGCTGGGCGCGATCACCGCGCTCAGGCGGCGGATCATGTCGGGCCCGCGCATGGCCACCAGCGCCGCCAGCACGATGGCCAGCAGGGCCCCGGCGGTCACCAGCCAGTCGCCGGCGTCGGGCTCGCTGTGCTGTACCAGGGTTTCCAGGTTGTCCAGCGCCCGCCCGCACATCAACCCCAGCACCGCCAGCCAGCCCATGGTCAGTATCACCACCGAGAGGATGTACACCAGGCGGCTGCCATTGACGCCGAACATGCTGCGCAGGAAGGTGAACTGCTCGACGCCGTATTTGCCACACGGCAGGCAGGTGGACGATGCCGCCAGTACCACGCCGATGATGTTGCCGATGATGATCGCGGCAATCCCTTGCAACGGCCCGACGAACAGCGCGGTGGCACCGCCGATCAAAAACACCCAGGTGGCCACCGCCAACGCCGAGTTGGCGTAGGCATAGCCCCAGAAGCCCCAGACCCGTTCACCCGGCAGCAAGGGCGTGTCGCCGCGTTCGGCGGCCAGGCGAAATTCCTGCTCTCTGGCCCGGCTCATGGCTGGCCCCCCAGCACATACGCGCCGACCACCATGACCAGGGTCAGCACGGCAAGGGCGATAACGTCCGTTGCCTTCAGCGCGCCGGGCCAGTGCGCCCTGCCCTCCAGTTCTTCATAGGCGCGCAGGCGCCGTTCCAGGTCTTGTGCACGCTCGGTATCCACTTGGCTGTTCATGGGCATCACCTCGACGGGTTCTTGTTCTTGAAATTCGATGCGTTCGTGTTGCCTGCGTCGCTCGCCAAACCAGGCGACGCAGGCCGGCCCTGTCCCTCAGGGCAAGGTGATCCAGACCGCCTTGGTCTCCAGCAGAAACTCCAGTTGTTCGGCGCCCATGTCCTTGCCATAGCCCGACTGCTTGTAGCCACCAAACGGCATGGACGGGTCGAGCGTGCTGTGGGCATTGACGTAGACCGTGCCGGCACGCAGGCGCGGGATCAACCCGTGAACCTTGCCCAGGTCGTTGGAGTAGATCGCCGCCGCCAGGCCGTACTGCGAATCGTTGGCCAGCGCCAGCGCCTGCTCCTCGGCGTCGAAAGGCATGGTTACCAACACTGGCCCGAAGATTTCCTCACGGACGATGCGCATGTCGTTGGTGCAGTGGGCAAAGATGGTCGGCTGCACGAAGAAGCCAGCGCCCTCGACCGGCTCACCGCCGTAGTACACCTGCGCCCCTTCGGCCTTGCCCAGGGCGATGTATTCCAGCACCCGCTGCTGTTGCTGGCGCGACACCATGGGGCTGATGAAGCAGTCCGGGTCCAGCCCCGGGGCGATCTTCAACGTCGCCGTGTAGCGCGCCAGCGCTTCGAGGAAGGCCGGGTAGACACTGCGCTCGACATAAGCACGGGTACCGGCATCGCACACCTGCCCCGAGTTGAAGAACACACCGTTGGCGACCGCCTCGGCCGCAGCAAAGATATCGGCATCGGCGAACACGATCACCGGCGACTTGCCGCCCAGTTCCAGGGTCAGGCGCTTCATCTGGTCCATCGCCGCCTTGCCCACCGAGCAGCCCACCGGGGTCGAACCGGTAAAGCTCAGCTTGTCGATGCCCGGGTGGCTGGACATCGCCGTGCCCACCACGCTGCCGCGCCCGGTGACAATGTTGAGCACACCGTCGGGGATGCCCGACGCCTGCACCAGCTCGGCAAAGCGCAAGGCCGACAGTGAGGTCAGCTCCGCCGGCTTGACCACCACGGTGCAGCCGGTCGCCAGCGCCGCGCCGAGCTTCCAGGCCATGGTTTGCAGGGGGAAGTTCCAGGGCACGATGGCCCCTACCACGCCGACGGCTTCCTTGCGGGTATAGGCCAGGTAGTTGCCCGGCAGCGAGGGCTCGACGGTGCGCCCATGGATCTTGCTGGCCCAGCCGGCAAAGTAGCGCAGCGTATCGACGGTGCCCTGGATGTCCACGGCACGGGCCTGGGCGACCGACTTGCCCATGTCGATCGACTCGATCTGCGCCAGCTCGTCGCCATTAGCCTCGACCAGGTCGGCCAGGCGATGAATCAGGCGCTCGCGCTCCAGCGGCTTGAGCTGGCTCCACGGGCCGCCATCGAATTGCGCGCGGGCGGCACGCACCGCACGGTCCAGGTCATCCGGGGTGCCCATGGGGATGCGCGTCAGCACGCCCTCGGTGGCCGGCTCGATGACTTCGGCGCTGGCACCATCACTGGCCTCCAGCCAGGCACCGCCGATGAACATACGCTGAGGCTTGCTGAGGAAACGCTGGGTGGCCTCTGAAACCCCGAAGGCCTGCAGGTAGGCTTTTACCTTGTTGTCCACGGTACAGTCTCCGGATCAGCGGGCGTTGGCGCGCGCGTGGAAGATGAAGCCGATGCTGTTCATCAGCAACTGCGCGGCAAGAATCGAGGTCACGCCTGCCGGGTCGTAGGCCGGGGCCACTTCCACCAGGTCCATGCCGACGATCCGCCCCTGGCTGCGCCGGGCCAGCGCCTGGATGATCTCCAGCACTTCGTAGTAGAAGAATCCGCCATGGCTCGGTGTGCCGGTGCCTGGGGCGATGGACGGGTCGAAACCGTCGATGTCGATGGTGATGTAGTAGTCGCGGCCTTCGGGGATTTTCGCCATCACGCCTTCACAACCCAGGCGGCGCACGTCGCGTACCGAAAGAATCTGCGAGCCGGCGTCGCGCGCGGCATCGTAGTCATCGCGGTTGGAGGACGACACGTTGCGGATGCCCATCTGGGTCATGCCGACGATGTGGTCCAGCTCCGAGGCGCGGCGCAGGGGGCTGCCGTGGCCGTAGCGCACACCATGGCGCTCGTCGACGAAGTCCAGGTGGGCATCGAAGTGCACGATGTGGATCGGCCCATGCCCTTCAAAGGCCTTGATCACCGGCGCATGGATCGAGTGGTCGCCGCCCAGCACCACCGGCATGGCGCCGGCCTTGAGAATCTGGCGCACGGCCGACTCGATGTTGGCATTGCTGCTGGCCATGTCGGTGTGCACGATATCGGCGTCACCGACATCGACCATGCGCAGTTGGTCATCGGTCAGGTAGGTGGCGTCATCTTCGAAGTCGTAGGCGCCGGCATGGCCGAACGAGAACAGGGTCGATGCCTCGCGAATGCCGCGCGGTCCGAAACGTGCGCCAGAGCGCCATTGGGTGCCCATGTCGTTGGGCGCACCGAGGATCGCCACATCGGCGTCGATGGCATCCCAGTCGGTGCAGATGGGCGATTTGGCGAAGGTGCAATGCCCGACGAAGGGCAGGTTCAGGCGGCCGGATTCATAACCGTGCTTTGCCATGTTCAGGTTTCTCCACTTATTGTTCTGGTCAGGAGACGGGGCGACTGCTCGACCGCCGTTGCAGCCACTATGGCGGCAGGCCAAGAGCGGAAAAATGCGCAAGTGCAGATGCATACATCGGGCAACCCGAAGTATTCGCCCGAATGCCCAAAGCCCGCCGGCATTTCCAGGCGCCAGGCATTGCAGGGATCACGGCTGCGTGGTTAGCTTGAAAAAAAACAATGGCCGGACGCTCATATCAGCCAGCGCGATGTGACGCAGCGATGTGAAGCACCGCCAGGAGGCCACAGTGATCCAGCTCCACGATGTCGATCTGAAGCTTCTCAGGGTGTTCACCACCATCGTCAGGTGCGGGGGCTTTTCCGCCGCGCAGGCAGCACTCAACGCCGGCCAGTCGACCATCAGCGAACAGATGACGCACCTGGAAACCCGCCTGGGGGTCAAGCTTTGCCAGCGCGGGCGCAGCGGCTTTCGCCTGACCGAACAGGGCGTGGCCATCCATGAGGCCACCTTGCGCCTGCTAAGCGCGGTGGAGAGCTTCTGCATGGATGCCGACGTGCTCAAGCAGCACATCAGCGGCAAGCTCAACCTGGGCATCATCGACTCCACCCTGACCGACAACGCCTCGCCCCTGCCGCGCACCACCCAGCGCTTTGTCTCACGCGGGCACGATGCCCACCTGCACATCTACATCGGCGCCCCGGCGGAGCTCGAAGAGCGGGTACTGGACAGCCGGCTGCACCTGGCCATCGGCCACTTCCCGTTGCGCGTGCCGGGGCTGTCGTACCTGCCGCTGTACGACGAAGCCCTGGGGCTCTACTGTGGTCGTCGCCATCCGCTGTATGCCAGCAAGGCGGCCAACGGCCGCCTGCTTGAAGAAGTTCGCCAGTGCCATATCGTCGTGCGTGGCTACATGCAGCAGTACGACCTGGAGCAACTGGGCATCAGCAAGGCCGCCGCGACCGTGGAGAACATCGAGGCGGCGGCGATCCTGATCATTTCCGGCGCCTACATCGGTTTCCTGCCCGTGCATTTCGCCGAGCAGTGGGTCAAGACCGGCGAAATGCGCCGCCTGGGCGCCAGCACACTGGACCTGACCTCCCCCTTCGATGTAATCACCCGGCGCGGCGTGTCGCCGCCACCGATCCTGCGGGCGTTTCTTGAAGACCTGCACACCTGCATGCACCAGGCTGGCGTCTGACCACGCTCGGCTTACCCTGTACTACGGCTTCCCGCAAGCTGCCCCTCGATCCAGTCGATGAAGGCACGCACCTGGGGCCGCTTCAACTGCTCCTTGCGGGCGACCAGGTAGTAGGCAAAGCGTGACGGCCAGGGCCGATCCACGGCCACCACCAGGCTGCCGTCACGCAGCCCCTCCTCGGCATGCTGCGCCTGGACCAGGGCAATGCCTTGACCGCTCGCGGCCGCGCGCAGCAACAGCAGCTCCTCGTCAAAGCTCGGCCCGCGCCGGCTGCGGCTGTCAGGCTCGAAGCCGTGGGCCTGCAACCACAGCGTCCAGTCGACACGGTCGGCATCCTGCAGCAGCGGGTACTGCAGGCAATCTACGGGTTCATCCAGTGCCGGCCCACTGGCGAGCAGCGCCGGGCTGCAAACGGGTAGCAGCACGGGCGCCAGCAAAGGCATCGACTGCAGCCCCGGGTAATCGCCCAGGCCATGGCGCAGGGCAATGTCGACACGTTCGCGCTGCAGGTCGACCAGTGCCGCGGTGGCCTCGACACGAACCTCGATACCAGGGTGCAGCGCGCTGAAGCTACTGAGGCGCGGCACCAGCCAGCTGGACGCGAAGGAAGGTTGCGTGCTGATGGTGAGGGTGCTGGCCCGTGCCAAAGCTTCAAGGTCGAGCAAGGCGCTCTCGATTTCGCCGAAACCGCGCGAAACGCCGGGGTACAGGCCCGCCCCGGCCTCGGTGAGCTGCACGCCATGGCGGCTGCGTGTCAGCAGGGTGACGCCGAGGCGGTCCTCCAGCAGGCGAATCTGCTGGCTGATGGCCCCCGGGGTAACCCCCATGCGCTCGGCGGCCGCCTTCAGGCTGCCCAGGCGGGTGGTTTCGCTGAAGGCGCGCAAGGCAAGCAGTGGCAGAACGGCACCCATGGAACTCCTCGATTTAGAAAAACTAACGCTGGCGTAAGAAGCAATCGTTTTAGTATCGCGCTCGATCTGCATAGCATAGCGCTCAGGCCAAACAACTTGCGTTAGTTTTCCTGAGGTTATTCGACATGCATGATCCCTCACTGGTGCTGTACACCGACAGCTCGCCCAACGGCTTCAAAGCCACCATCGCTCTCGAAGAGATGGGCCTGCCCTACCGCCTGGAGCATGTTCGCATCGAGCACGGTGAGCATTTGCAACCAGGCTTTCTCGCGCTCAACCCGGCAGGCCGCATCCCGGTCTTGGTCGACCATGCTGCCAACATCGTGCTGTTCGAGTCTGCTGCCATCTTGCTGTACCTGGCACAGCTCAGCGGCCAATTGCTCGACCTCGCGCCGCAGCCGCGCTGGGCGGCGATCACCTGGTTGATGTACCACAGCGCCAGCATGGGGCCGCTGCTCGGCCAGCGCGTGCACTTCGAATGCTTCGAGGCCACGCCCAACCCTGCGGCGCTCAAGCGCTACCGCAGCCTTACCGAAGGCACCTTCAGCGTCCTCGACCAGCAGCTTGCCACCCAGCCATGGCTGGCCGGAGAGCGCTATTCGATCGCAGACATCGCGACCTTTGCCTGGCTGCACATCGCCGCCCTGGTGGGCTTCGACTTCAGCCCCCACCGCCACCTGACCCGCTGGTACCGCCAGGTCGAGCAACGCCCCGCCGTGCAACGGGGTATCCGCCTGCCCGCCCCGGCCACTGGCCCATGAAATCGCCCAACCAAGGAACGGCCATGAACCCTACAACCCCCACCTGCGGCGCCAACGCCAGCGCCTTCGCCCAGCACCCCGGCTACCGGCGCATGTTCGCGCCCGATCAACTGACCTTGGGCATCTTCATGCCGCTGCGTTTCTACGACGGCAACATGCAGGCACTGGCCGGGCAGGCACGGCTGGTCGGCGACATCGACCGCCTGGGCTTTGCCGCCGCCTGGGTGCGTGATGTGCCCTTGTTCGACCCGGCCTTCGGTGACGCCGGGCAGGTATTCGACCCGTTCACCTACCTGGCCTACCTGGCCGCGCAGACTCAGCGCATCGCCCTGGTGACCGGCAGCGCGATCTTCGCCTTGCGCCACCCGATCGACCTGGCCAAGGCCGCTGCCACCCTCGATACCCTGTCGGGTGGGCGCCTGGTGCTGGGCATCGCCTCGGGCGACCGGCCCGTGGAGTTTCCAGCCTATGGCTTGGACCACGACAGCCGCGGCGAGCGCTTTGCGCAAAGCGTGGACTACTTCCGGCAACTGTTGGCCGAGCACCCTGGGCCGATCCAGTCGCCGCTGGGCCAACTCGGCAGCGCCCGGTTGCTGCCAAGGCCAGTATCAGGGCGCATCCCATTGGTGGTGACCGGCTCGTCGCGACAAAGCCTGCAGTGGCTGGGCGAACACGCCGATGGCTGGCTCACCTACCCCGACGCCACCCATAACGTGCTTGGACCACGACGGTTGGCCGAAAAAATCCGCGCCTGGCGCGCAGCGATACCGGGCGGTGGTTTCCGCCCGCACATGACCAACGAATGGATCGACCTGGACGACGACCCGAACTTCCCGCGTACACCGCTGCAAGGCGGCTACGTGCTGCGCACAGGGCGCAACGGGTTGATCGACCTGCTCGGCGAATGGCGCGAGGCCGGGGTCAACCATGCAGCATTGGGGGTGCAGATGGCGCGGCGCCCGGCCCAGGACATCCTTCAGGAACTGGCAGAAGAGGTACTGCCGCTATTTCCGGCGCTGGCAGGGCCAGCACCGCATTCGCAGGACTGGTAGCGCGCTGCTCAGTTGCACAGTGGGTCGCGCAATGAATCGGCAATGTGCGTGTGCAGCGCATCGGCTGCGCGCGAACCTGCAGCGTCTCGGCTGCGGGGTATTGGCATGAGCAGCAGACACAAGTGACTTGCCTGACATCGAACTGCTGTGCGACTGGGGAGCTGTCAGCTTAGGGTCGAACGTGGCCAATCGCGAGTGGCTGCTTTCGACTTTCCAAACATCGCACAACGAGATCAGCTGCCTTGGCCAGCTATTTGCCCTGCCCCATTCTGCTCATCAAAATTGATCCTGTCTTAGGGCGCGATCCAACCCGCCTGCCAATGTTCGCCTTGCAGAATGAAGCGTGCCCGCTGGTGGATATCCTGGGTAAGGTCGAGCCACTCAATTTTTCTCAGGTGGACAGTCACTAACGCGAAGTTTTCGAAACCCTCCAGGTGCGTTTCATAGGCTGATGAAGGTGCAGAGATCGCCTCACCGGGGATGCTTCCATGGCGAAAGAGTGCTTGAGTTCTTCCTCGTGCCTGCTCCCAGTGCTTGGTAAGTAACGAAACATCCGACACAGGTTCACCTCGGCCTTCCATCCGCAGCTGAAGCTTGCCGGATGGGTCGACGGAGGTTATGCCGACTCTAGGTTCGGCAAGTATCTCCGCGCATTTTGCCGACCGCTTGTCCGCATAAAAGATGATCGACTGCGTAGATTCATCCGCATGGCGCAAGACCACGGTACTTACTTTTGGCTGCCCTTCAGTATTGACGGTTGCCAGTTGCATCAAGCGAAAGGGATTGGGAATACCGCCAACAGGTATAGATAAATCCGACCATACCTTGGTCAAGATCAGATCAAGCATGGCAATCGCCTAAAATTAAAAAGGGCCGCGAACGGGGTGCGGCCCGGAGGCTCAGACGCTGCGGGTAACACCGCCATCGACCTTGATGTTCTGGCCGGTAATGTAGGCTGCCCCTTCGCTCGCCAGGAAGGCGATAGTGGCGGCAATTTCCTCACTCGTGCCATAGCGCTTAAGTGGCACACCTTCTCGACGCTGCTCGGTAGCAGGGAGACTGTCGATCCAACCCGGCAGCACGTTATTAATGCGAATGTTGTCAGGGGCGTACTTGTCAGCAAAGATTTTGCTGAACGACGCCAAACCGGCACGGAAAACTGCGGAGGTAGGGAAGAGTTCGCTGGGTTCGAACACCCATGCAGTAGAAATGTTGATTATTGCACCGCCGTTCTGGCGCTGCATGTACGGCGTCACCAATCGCGTAGGACGAATGACGTTGAGCAGGTAGGTCTCCATACCCAGGTGCCAGTCATCGTCGCTGATCTCAAGGATCGGTGCCCGCGGGCCATGGCCGGCGCTGTTAACCAACACATCGATACGGCCCCATTTCTGAAAGACTGCATCAACGAGGCGCTGCAGATCTTCGTTTGACTGATTACTGCCGGTTACACCGATACCGCCTAACGCTTGCGCCAGGGCCTCCCCCTTGCCAGAGGAAGAAAGAATACCGACCTTGAAGCCGTCGGCAGCCAGTCTACGTGCTGCTGCCGCTCCCATGCCGCTACCACCGGCAGTGACTATTGCTACTTTTTCTACTGACATACATCCTCCTGAGTGAGGCGTGGATGGGTGGTTGGTGAATTGAGACTAGCACCGCTCAGCACCGTTCAGAGAGACAGCAACGCTTGTTAATGTCAGTAGATAATCTATAGCCTTGCCTGTTCAAGTAGCCATGTTCGGACGGCGGCCACCCGACAATTCAATGGAAAATTCAATAACCTGCCACGAAATGCATCCCCTGGCGTGTGGTCTGAACAGCCACTCTGCAAAGGATATGCACCATGTCCCTACGTATTGCACGCTGCTTGCTGATCCTGCCGTTGTTCGCGGGCTGCCAATATTTCCCCCATACCGATTACTTCATCGCGCCTGAAAACGAGCCCAATCCCGCCTGGATACGCATCGTCAACTTCACTCAGCATGCCGATATCTACCAATACGAAAACGGTGTGCGCTCGGGGCTCCGGATCGAAATTCATCGCATTTGACGAAGATATCTCCAGAAAAATTGGGTCGCCTAGTGTGGTGTTTCAGAAGTGCCAATGAAAATTACATGCCCAAGGCCCGTGCCGCACGGGCGATGGAGGCCAGGGTGTCCTCGGCTTTTTCAGGGGGGTTGTGAATGCCTGGAGCTTGTATTCGGGGCCACCAGGTGGCTGGCTTGGCATTTTCGGCGCCTATCAGATCGAGCGCCGCCCGCGCGGCGCATCGCGACGCAAGGCCGCTCCTACATTTGTTTCGGGCCAATTATTCCTGGGGCATTGGCGCGCGGCCCCTTGGTGCCCCCCTCAATATCGCGTCGTACAAACAAGGCGGTCGCGCGCAAATGCCACTGGCCTCACTGGCCCGAAACAAATGTAGGAGCGGCCTTGCGTCGCGATGCGCCGCGCGGGCGGCGCTCGATTTCCGCCCCACCTCCAAACCCAAGACAGGCACCTGGCCCCCATCACCCTATCTCCCGTCAAGCACATAGCAGCCCCACTCCCCAACATTCCGTGAAAATCCAACCCAACGCCGCCCATTATGCCCCCCACTAATTCCACTCAGTTTCAGGTGGCAGCGGACTGCCTCAACGTGCGACTCGACCCAGGCGTCTTACCCGTAACACGCTTGAACGCCCGACTGAACGCCGCCTGAGACGTATAGCCCAAACGCTGCGCGACCTCTTCAATCGGCACCCTTTCCAGCGTCAGCCACTGGCTGGCAAGCCGCATTCGTACTTCGGTGACGTAGCGCAGCGGGGTCATGCCAATCGTCAATTGAAAACGCTCCGCAAAGACCGAGCGGGACGTATTGCATTGCTCCGCCAACTGCTCGACGGTCCAGTCGCGGCCCGGTTGTTGATGCAGCGCCAGAAGTGCACCTGCCAGCCGCGGATCGCGCAGGGCGGCAACCAGGCCGGAGGCGTTGCCGCAGGCGCACTCGACCCAACCACGAACGACCATGGCGGCGACCACGTCGGCCAATCGCGCGAGGATGCCGGCGAAGCCGACGCGTGCGGCGCTGACCTCGCGCTCCATAGTGGTGAGAATAGGCACCAGCCCGGGGTAACGCTGGCCGCCGGCATCAATCAGCATCAAGCCCGGCATCAGCTTGCCAAGGCCATGGAGGCTGCCCAATTCGAACTCCATGCATCCACTGAACAAAAGCGTGGTCGGCATGGGGCCGGCATCGGTTCCGGTGGCAACCGCGCTGACGGTGTCGCCCAGAGGCTCGCCGCCCAGAAGGTCGATGTCCTGCACGGGCACGTGCGTATGCGAGAGCAATTGATGGGCCGCGCCATGGGAGATGAAGACGGCGTTACCGGCGCACAGCGCATACGTTGTCCCGTCTTCCATACGCAGCACCGCGTTGCCGACCGCCAGGAAGTGGAACCAGGCATGCCCGGGTTTGGCAGCGAAGCCCAAGCCGAAGGCCGGGCCCGCCTGGATACGCCGGTACTCGACACCGCGCAGGCGCATGCCGCGCAACAGCTCGTTGATGAGGTCGGAAGAAAGGGCAAATTGATCTGTCGACATTGCTCAGGTGTTTCAGTCAAAAAATTGAGTTTTTTGATCATAGATCATCCGGATTCTCGCGCCTAGACTACGGGTCGCAATTGAAGATTGGGAGATCCATGCAATGACTGACCTTGTATGCAATGCCGTACCCGACAGCCGTCCCGGCGCCGGGCCGGATGCAGAACCTGCAACCCCCGCGTGGATGGCCGTATTGTCGTTGGCCATGGGCGTGTTTGGCTTGCTGACCGCTGAGTACCTTCCGGCCAGCCTGTTGACGCCGATGGCGACCGAGCTGGGGGTGTCCGAAGCGCTGGCTGGCCAAGCGGTAACGGTGACAGCCGTGGTGGCGCTGTTCGCCGGCCTGTTGGTGCCAGGCCTGACTCGCAGTATCGATCGCCGCTGGGTGTTGCTGGGTTTTTCCACGTTGATGATCGCTTCCAATCTGTTGGTCGCCGTTTCCTCCAGTTTCGCGGTGCTGTTGTTGATGCGTATCTTGCTGGGCATCGCACTTGGCGGGTTTTGGAGCATGGCGGCGGCGGTGGCGATGCGCTTGGTGCCGGGGGCTTTGTTGCCGCGCGCGCTCTCGATCATTTTCAGCGGCATCGCCATCGGGACGGTGGTTGCGGTCCCGCTGGGTAGTTATCTGGGCGGGCTATATGGCTGGCGCAGCGCGTTCTTTGCAGCGGCGGCGGTGGGGGTGGTGACCTTGGCTTTCCAGTCACTCACACTGCCGAGCCTTGCGCCACGTCGGCCGGCACGCCTGCGCACGGTGCTTGAAGTGTTGCAGCGCCCAGGCATCGCTATGGGGATGTTCGGTTGTGTGCTGGTGCACAGCGGCCACTTTGCGATGTTCACGTATATTCGGCCATTCCTCGAAAGTACGAGCGGCATTGGCCCGCAGGGGCTGTCGCTGATGTTGCTGGGTTTTGGTGTGGCGAACTTTGTCGGCACATTGGTGGCCGGGTGGATGCTGACTCGTCACCCGTTGGCCACCCTGGTGTTGATGCCCGCGCTGGTGGGCGTTGCGGCACTGGCGCTGGTCCTGTTGCCGGCGTCGGTGCCAGGGCAAGCCGTACTGCTGGCGGTCTGGGGCCTGGCCTTTGGGGGTGTGCCGGTGGCGTGGTCGAACTGGGTCGCCAGCGCGGTCCCTGACCAGGCGGAAAGCGCCGGGGGCATGGTGGTAGCGTCTGTACAGTCGGCCATCGCCACAGGCGCAGCCGCGGGCGGGGCAATGTTCAGCCTCGGTGGCAGCGCAGGCGTATTCGTGGCGGCGGCCGTGCTGATGCTGCTGGCCGCGTTGCTGATTGCATTGCGTGTGCGAGTGCCTTCGGTAGATGGCACTGTACTGAACGGGTCGGCACTCCACCTGTGATTTAGCTCTCCAGGCGGCGCCGATCCGCTTCCAAACGGCTTAACCAATGCTGCAGCACCGGTAGCATGTGCGGGATTTATCAGCGCGGGAACAACAGCGTCACAGCAAAGCGAAAGCCCCACCCTTCTGGGCGATTATCCGGTGATTCGAGCCAGTAGCGCGGCCCAGCCTGGAGCGTGATGGGGTGGCCACCAACCTTTAGTAATTGGGTGACCATCAGGTTGATCGGAATCGCCCATTCTTTGGATTGCCAGTCGTAGGTTGATTCACTGTTGATGCCAAATGTGGTCAATGTGCTGTTCGTGTACGAAAGAAACGGCTGCATGAACGCCTGGTTGACCTTCTCCTTACCGTCTGCGGGGCTGCCCTCCAGCCCCCAGATATGGTTAGCCAGTATCCCGTGCGTCCAACCGTTGGATTGCTTCAAGGCTACCGCAGTCGGTCCGAGCCCCCATTGTTCAGTGCTCAGCACGTCGTTGCTGCCTGTTGGTATCAATAGCGCCGGCCCTGCGCCGAGTATCCAGCCACTGGCAGTGGGTTGTTTCGGTGAGAAGAAAAAGCTCTGGGTCACATCGCCCACGCCGGAGGTGTCTGCCGCGCCACCCAGGCCATGCTGGTCGATGACGGGCAGGATAGTCCTGGAGATCAGGTTCCAGTCATCATTCAGGCTGAAAGGCAGAACTGGCTGGATGTTGGTCAGGCTGCGCTTGCCATCGCCGCCTGGGCCCATTTTCTGGTCCCAGTTATATTGCACCGGCAAGCTGTACATGGCCGCAACCGGGTTCAGCGCTTTCTTGGCAAGCTCTGCCGAGTCTTCTGCTTGCCCTTGTCCGGCGTGCGCCAGCAAGGCAAGTGCATAAAGCGGGTAGCAGTTCCTGTTCAACAGTTTATCTCCCGTCAACTGACGCCACGTCGTTGTGACCGGACTGCGTATTCGGCTATCAGGCGTGATTTGATGATTAGTAAGATCTGAACGGTCATCGGGGCATCCTTAGTCCATCAAATCTTGGCATCAAATTCCGGTGCCCCCCCTGACGCACACCCACGGCAGGGGGGAGCTGCGGGCTACTTCTTCAGGGCCTGGAATGAACTGACCATGTCTTTCGCCCAACCATCGAGCACGGCACGTGCGTCCTTGGCCTGCATGATCTGCGAAGAATTGTCCAGTTCAGCGCCGGCACCTTTGCGTACCACTTCAGCCACCACCTCGTTGGAACTCCCGTCAAGGAATGCGGCCTCGGTGGCCACGCTGGTGTCTTGGTCGCGGATCCCCGTGGCCGTGCTGATGCCGGCCGCCACCAGCGCGATCGGGATCACCTCATACGGGCGCAGGCCCTTGGTTTTAGCACTCACCCCGGTGATTGCCGGGCGCACCACCAGTACACCGGGCCCGGGGCTCGTAGCCAGCGGCAGGGCCTTGGAAAACTGATTTTTCAACGCCTGATCGTAGTACTGGGTTATGCCTTGCAAGGTTTGCAGCGGAATCTTCGCGGTGGGTTGCGGCTTGGGGTAAAACTGGCTGGGTTCGACATACACGCTGGTAAATTGGTTGGCATCAATACCCGGCTTGATCCAGCGCGAGACCTCCGCGCCCGAGGGGGATTTGTCCTCCTTGAGTTTGCTGTAGTCCTTCAGGAAACCAGAGTATTGATCGGGCTCCACGTATTTGCTCGCACAGCCATGCAGTAACAGCGATGCGAGACAAACTGTTGCAATAAGCGACTTACTTTTCATGCAACTTCTCCTTCCACGTATAAGCATTGTCCAAGCATCAAAACCTTCAGAATCGCCAAGTGGCACCGCCACCGACGATGTGCAGGGCGGCGTTATCGAATGTGCCTGACAACGTGTCGCCGGAGCGTGCCTTGGTCTGCTCCACGTCCATGTCGCCGAGCCAGACCAGTGTGTAAGCCAAGTGCAGGTCCAGTCCTTCCTCAACCTGATAGTTCACCCCCGTTGCAAAGCGCCACGCCTCGCCCATCGGGTTGTCCACAGTACGATCCTTGTCATCCACGGCCGAGCTGTCATACCCCACCCCAAAACTCCAGCGCAGCTGGCGGGTCATCTGGTACTGGGCACCGACCGAGGCGTGCCAGGTGTCCTTGTACTTGCGATCGACCGTGCGGCTAACCCCGGCGGCATTGGCATCCACCTCGACGCCGATGTCACCGAACTCGCTCCAGTCCTGCCAACCCAGGCTTCCCAGCAATGTCCACTGCTCGTCTAGCTGGTGGGCCACGCTGAATGTCGCGGTCTGCGGCACGTTCATGTCCAGTTCCAGCGTGTCCACCGCCAGACGGTTGAGTGCGGCATTGATAAGAGGGTTATTGATGTCGCTGACGTGTGGGCTGTCCTCGAACTCCAGCTTCACCTTGCTGGTGTAGGCCAGGCCAATGCGTGTGCGGGGGCCGAGCTGGTAAAGCAGGCCCAGGTTCACGCCAATGCCGAAGTCGGTGTCCTTGTATTCAAGCTGGCCGTCGGGGCGCTCGACCAACCCTAGCAGGCTGTTGTTGATGGCCATCTCGGTGCGGTAATAGCCGAGCATCATGCGTGGGCCGATGCCGACAGTAAGGTCATCGGTAAACTTGTAAGCAAAGGTAGGTTGGAACGAGACGCCAATCACCGCCGATTCCTGGGTGAAGTAGCGCCCGGCCCAGTCGTCGTCGTAGTCCAGCGCCAAACCGAAGTTACCGTACATGCCGAACCCGATGGCTGAGCGGTCATCGAGCTGGTGGCTGATGAACAAGCTGGCGCCTGGCAGGTACTGCAGAGCGTTACCGCCCTCGTTGCCATCGAACTGGTTGCTACTGTCACGTGAGTAGCGCAGGTCGCCCAAGATGACCTGGGCGTTGGCGCTGATCTGCGTGCCGGGCAGCAGGGCGATGCCTGCGGGGTTGGTCATCAACACACTGGGGTCGGTGGCGAGCGCAGCCGAGCCAGCATTGGCCAGGCCGTTACTTTCCTGGCCGGCTTCATAAATGAAGATGCCTCCGGCTGACACGTTGGTGCTGTGAACAAACAACAGAATAAAGGTTGCAGGCAGCCACCCTTTGGCGTGATCCATTCGATTCGTCATGGTCATAATCCCTGACTCCACACTTTAGAAAGAGCAGGACACCGATGGCTCGATGTCCTGCTTGACGCAACCTGCGCCAAGGGAGCAATCAAGGTGTAACGATCGGGAACCAGAAGTCGAAGTTGTCCATGTAGCTCATCAGCTCCTCAAGTTTGCCTTCGGCACCCTCGACTTTCACGTCACCTGCGCTCACCGCGTCCTTGAGCGTGGTTTCCTTGAGCATCAGTTTGTTCAAGGTGTCGCGCGTCAGGCTGACCGTGGCGTCGGCTTTCTCGGCTTGCGAGCCTTCGGTGTGGTTGAGCACGCCATTGACCATTTCCACCAGGTATTTCTGCTTGAGGTCGGTGAAGTCGAAGTTCAGGGTGATGTGCTTGTCTTCGACCTCAGGCCCTTTGAGGCGCATGGCCAGGTAGTCGAAGAACAGGTCAAGGTCCATCGCCCGCACCGTATCGGGGCTGGCGGTGTCTGGCGTCGGCAACTGTTTCACGCCTTCGCGCAATTCCTTGGCACCGGTGAGGTAGAAGTTGCGCCAGGGTCCACTTTCGGCCTGGTAACCCAACTGCTCGAGTGTGTCGGCTTGCAGGTTCTTCGCTGCCTGGTTGTTCGGGTCGGCGAAGACCACTTTGTTGACCACCTCGGCTACCCAGCGGTAGTCGCCCTTGTCGTAGTACTCCTTGGCCTTCTTCAGCACCGCATCGGCGCCGCCCATCATCTCGACGTAGCGCTTGGACGAGTCTTCAGGCGGCAACTCATGCAGCGTCGCCGGGTTGCCGATGAACCAGCCCATGTACAGCACATAGGTGGCCTTGACGTTGTGGTTCAAAGACCCGTAATACCCACGGTTGGAGAAGCGCGAAGCGATCGATTTCGGCAGTTTCACCTGCTCGGCAATCTCGGTCATGGTCAGGCCCTTGTTGGCCAGGCGCAGGGTTTCATCGTTGATGTAGCGGTACATGTCCCGCTGCGACGACAGTTGCTCCTTGACCTCCTTGTTGCCCCACACCGGCCAGTGGTGCATGGCATACATGACCTGGACGTCGTTGCCCCACATCTTCAGCGCTTGGTTGAGGTACTTGGACCATGGCAACGGCTCGCGGATCTTCGCACCGCGCAGTGAGTAGGTGTTGTGCATGGTATGGGTGGAGTCTTCGGCGGTGTTGAGCGCTTTTTTCTCGTGGATGTAATAGAGCATCTCGGCTGGCGCCTCACTGCCCGGCGCGTAGAGGAACTCGTAGGTCAAGCCGTCGATGGTGCGCTTCTCACCGGTTTTCTCGATGATGTCGGTCGGCGGGATCAGGGTGACGGTACCGGCGGAAGTCGTGGTCCCCAACCCTGCACCCAGTTGGCCCGTTTCATTCGGCGGCAGCAGGTTGCCGTACATGTAACTGGCCCGGCGGCTCATGGCGGTACCGGCCATCACGTTCTCGGCAACGGCGTGTTCCAGGAAGCCTTTGGGGGCATAAACCTTGACCTTGCCTGCCTTGACATCCTTCTCGTCGATCACACCACGAACACCGCCGTAATGGTCGACGTGACTGTGGGTGTAGATCACTGCGACCACAGGCTTTTTCGGTCGATGCTGATAGTAGAGGTCGAGTGCGGCCTTGGCAGTTTCCGCCGAAATCAACGGGTCAAAGATGGTGATGCCTTCCTTGCCCTCGACGATGGTCATGTTCGACAAGTCGTAGTTGCGCACCTGATAGATGCCATCGGTGACTTCGAACAGGCCGGAAATATTGATCAGCTGTGACTGCCGCCAGAGGCTGGGGTTGGTGGAAGCCGGGGCGGCCTCGCCTTCCTTGATGAAGTTGTACTTGGCCGGGTCCCAGATCAGGTTGCCCGAGGCGCCCTTGATCGGCTCTTTCGGCAAAGGGGCGATAAACCCTTTGTGAGCCAGTTCGAAGGAGGTCTTGTCGTTGAACGGCAGTTCCTTGAGCAATGCATCGTTGGCATCTTTAGTTGCTGCTGTTGCCGGTTTCGCTTTTTCTTCAGCCCACGCCTGTGAGGCCATACTGATGGCTGCGGCTAAAAAGAAAGTAGAACTGAGTTTCCAGACTTTGCCCACCGAGGCAGTGCGGCCTGGGTTACAGAAAGCTTCTACGAACACAGTCATTGCCAGCTCCTTTTTAACAATGCGCTGTACCGGTTCGGCAACTGCCAGCTAGGGTTTCATATCGCTTAGAGAGAGTAGACGCGGGTGAGAAATTTTCCTCTTAATGTAAGAAACCCGATCAAATGCGGCTGACAGCTTCATGATCACCAACGGTAGCCGTAGCCAGGGCGGCCGGGGCCGAGGTTGCCTTGGGCGAACTCGGCATAGGTCAGGCGCGCCTGGCAGTCCGCCACGGCAATGTGATCAGGCCAGTAGCGGACACTTCGGGTAATGATCGTTGCAAGGTTCACGTTCGACAGGAAGACATCGACGATGCTTAGCGTCAGACGCTCTGGGGCATCTCACCTTGCTGCAGTCGCGCTTCGATATCGGCGATCACTCCCGGCAACTCGGCAATGGTATCGATCAGGTAGTGCGGCCGTGCGCCCTCGAATATCTGGCCAATGCGCGTGCGCGCCTGCTCAAGTTCTGCCTCCGGCAGTGCCTTGTACTGTTCGTATGTCAGGCCAAGCGCATTGCCCGAGCAGGTCAGGGCAACCGTCCACATTCCAGCACTGCGGCCTTCGAGGATCCCGGGCCAGGTGTCGTCGACCTTGACGCATGCGGCCACGTCACTGATCCCCAAGGCAATGACGTTGGCCAAGGATTGCGCCGGATAGGGGCGCCCGTTCGGCACCTCATCGGTAGCGACCACATGATCGGCCACGTAGCCTTTGGTCCTGGCCAGCGCCACCACTTTATCCATTACCACTGCCGGATAGCCGGAGCATGAGCCGATTTTCAGGTCCTTTGCGCGCAATTGCTCGATGGCCTCCAGAGCCCCCGGGATCAACGCCGAGTGCTCGGCGATTTTCTCGATCTGCAATGGCATGAAGCGTTCGTAGATGGCGGTCACATCGTTGTCGGTGGGCGTGCGGCCGAACGCAAGCCGATAGCGCTCGGCGATGGTCGGCAGGTCGCACAGCGTGCGGATATGGTCCCACTTGCCCATGCCCATTGGGCCGCGGGCTTCTTCCAGGCTGACTTGCACGCCGAACTCGGCGAAGGCTTCAACGAAGATCTGGGTCGGTGCAAATGAGCCAAAGTCCACCACGGTGCCGGCCCAATCGAGAATCACGGCCTGCAGTTGCTTGGGTTGCTGATAGTTCATGACATTGCTCCTTGAGTGAAAAAGCGATGAGCGAAGCCCGCCTAGCACGGTAGCGCGCTGGCGTTGAGCGCTTGAATCAGTGATTGGTCAACGAATCGAACAATTCGCCGATGATTGGCCGCTTACGGCGGATGGCCAGGCAGCACAGGAAGTAGCTGATATGGAACGGGTCCTCGGCGAAGGCGATTGAGCGCGTACCCGGCCGATCGGCATGCTCTACAGCCGAGACGAAACCCACACCGATGCCGTGCACCACTGCATGGACAATCGCCTCGCGGCTGTTCAACTGCATGGCGCAGTCCAACGCCACTGCATGCTGGCGGCAGCCTTCTTCTACCAGTTGGCGAGTACGCGAGGCCGGTTCGCGCAGCACCACTGGCTGACCGGCTATCTCCTTGACGCTCACACTGGCTTGCCCGGCCCAAGGGTGATCGTCGCGAACCACCGCAAGAATCGGGCAGGTGCGATACAACCGCGTACTGAGCCGGTGGTCGAACTCCGACAAGGCGAGGATCGCCAGGTCGATGTCGAAGTTGTACAGCCGCTCCAATGTCCCGGCCTCGCTGCTGAACGAGGTTTCCAGCTCGATCTGCGGATAATGCTGCATCAGTTCGTAGGTCAGGCTCATGGCGATGGGAGGTGATACCGCGCCGATCCGCAGCATGCCCTGCTTGCGCTGGTGGAAGCTCTGCAGCAGTTGCAATGCCTCGTCTTCCTGGCCGAACAGACCCTGGGTGATGTCGTACAGCTGGCGGCCAGCTGTGCTCAGTTCGATGAAGCGGCCGCGGCGATGGAACAACTCCACCGAAAACCGCTTCTCCAGCCCGCTCACCTGCTCGCTGATGGTGGGCTGGCCGATACTCAGCAACTGCGCCGCCTGGGTAAAGCTGCCTGTGCTGGCGACTGCATGAAAGGACCGCAACCACTTGTGGTACTGGTACATGGCTTCTCTCGATCAAGAAACAGCTGCAAGCTGAAAGCATAGCGGCGCCCTCAACGGCGTACGAACAGCGCAACCAGGGCGCTGCAGGCACAAGCCGTGGTGACCACGATGAAAATCAGCGACGTATTGCCCGTTGTATCGAGCATACGACCGATCAACGGCTCAGCCAGCCCGGCGAAGAGATACGATGAGAAATTCATGATGCCGGTCGCAGTACCGGCGCGGCGGGCACCTACCAGGTCCGGGCACAGTGCCCAGAAACTCGATGCCGGCCCATAGACGAAGAAGCCGCACAGGAACAACGCTAGCAGGCCTACTGCGCTGTGCGCCGGAAGGCTCCACATCCACAAGCTGGTGAGTGCGCCCAGCACCATGTAGAGCATGATCGCCAGGTACCGCTTGCTGCCGAACAGCTTGTCCGAGACCCAGCCGTTGCTAAGTGCTCCGACCGCCATACCCACGGGCAAGGCGATGGTGATCCACTTGGGGTCGATGAAACTGTCGCCCTTCTGCCAGTTGGCACCGAGGAAGTGCACCGGGACCCAGACGATCAAGCCGTAGCGAGCGGCGTTCTGAAAGCCGAGGGAAACCGCAGCCACCAACAAGCGCGGGTTCTTCAGCACCGCCAGGTAGCGTTGCCGCGAGGTCTCTTGGTCCGTCTGCGTGGCCTCGCTGCTGCGGTCCTGGGCATTGGCCACGCCGGTGTTGTCCAGCGCCGGGTAACCCATGTCCTGCGGCCGCTCCCGGGCCACCAGGTAGAAGACGATGCCTCCTGCCAGCATCAAGAGCACGGGCAGGCGGAAGATCCAGCGCCACTCCAGGTGCAACACATCGAGGATGACCACGGAGGTGACATACGACAGCACCGAGGCACAACCGGCCGCAAACACATAGAAGCCGTAGACCCTGCCCCGCTCGGCGGCGCTCCACCAGTTCGAGAGCAGGCGACTGCCCGGCGCCCAGCCCAGTGCCTGGAAGTAGCCGTTGACGCCCCAGGGCAGCACCAGGCTCAGCAAGCCGCCAGCGAAGCTGGTCACCCAGTTGGCGCCACATGACAGCACTGCGCCCAGCGTCATGATGCGCCGCCCGCCGAATTTGTCGGCCAGGTTGCCATTGATGGCCTGGCCTATCGCGTACATCCACAACATCGCGCTGGAGGCCCAACCGAGCGTCTCCTTGCTCAGGCCGAATTCGGCCTGGATGCCAGGGATGGCAAAACCGAAGGTCTGACGACCCGTGTAGAAAAACAGGTAGCAGAACATGGCAGCCAGCAGCATGCGCCACTGGGCCAGGCGGAACGGCATGGTAGTCGGGATCGAGCCAGGCAGTGTTTGTGCACGGTTCATGACGGTTTCCTTTTGTTCGCTGCCGCCGGCACGGGGGCGCGGCGAGTCGGCACTCTTGTTCGGTGCGGGAGGAAAAGCGTGATGCGTCAGGCGGCTTGGGAGCCGATGAAATTGCGTCCGCGTGGACCCTGCATGGCGTCATCGATCATCGCTTCGGCCTCGGCGGCTGTCACGCCGTAGTCTTCAAACTCGGTGCGCACGCCCAAGCGATGCAAGAAACCCCGCAGGCGCTGCTGGGCGGCGTCAAGGTCAGGGCCGAAAACCTTCTGCAGGGTACGGTCGCGTTGGCCGTCACGGCCCCAGGCCAGGCCAAGGACCATCGGCAGGGTGAACGAACAGGCGATGCCATGGGGCAGCCCATGGCGCAGCGTCATTTCATACGAGATGGAATGGGCCAGGGCCGTCTTGGTGTTGGAGAACGCCATCCCGGCCTTGAGCGCGGCCAACGCCATGCGTGTGCGCAGCTCGGGGTTGCCCAGGTCCTGGTGCAACTGTGGCAGGCAGTCCAGGATGTCCTCGATGGCCGACACTGCAAAGGTGTCCGAAATAGGATTAGCGTTGTGATTCCAGATCGCTTCCAGGGCATGTGACAACGCATCCAGCCCGGTAGACACCGTCACTGCGCCGGGTACGCTGAGCATCAGCTGTGGGTCGATCAACGCCACCTGAGGCCAGGTGCACGGCAAATGCAGGGAGTACTTCTTCTGCCGGCCGGCATCCCACAGCGTGGCCCACGGCGTGACCTCGCTGCCGGTACCCGCCGTGGTGGGCGCGGCAATCAGCCGTTTGTACCGAGCCGGGGTGAACGGCTTGCCACTGGCCAACAACTCCAGCAGTTCATCGAAGTGCCCCGAGGCGGTCCCTACGATCAACGCTTTGGCCGTATCGATGGCGCTGCCACCGCCCAAGGCGAAGACGCTGTCGCAATCGCCATGGTCGGCCCAGAAACGCTCGTGGACTTCGCGCAACCACGCCACGTCCGGGTTCGGCTGCACATTGTCTATCACACAAACCAGGCGCTCGCCGAGCAGGCCGCGCACCCGCTCCACCAGCCCCAATTGCACGGCCTCGGGGAAGGTCACCAAGGCGACCTTGCCCGGGCACAGGTCGGCGATCCGCTCCAGGCTGCCAGCGCCGAAGACGGTCGAGACAGGATTATGGAAACAGGCAGGCATGGACAGTTCCTTATTGTTGTTGGAAGGTGCAGCCATGCTCGTCGGCTGGCAGCTTTCGTTCCAATCGTTTAAATGCAGGCAGGTATCGGTGAGACCGATAACAGCGGCAGCAGGCATCGCGGTTTCTCCAGGCAAGCCCCGCCCCTGCGCAAGCGAAGGGCGCAGAAGGCAAGGCCGGGTAACAGGATCAGTGACGGGCCGAGCCCTGAATGGCTTCGCGGAGCCGGCTGGAAAGCAGGTCCGCCAGTACCACCATCAGGGTGATCAGCAGGATGCAAGTCGCAGTTTCTTGGTACTTGAATAGCTTCAAGCTGCTGACCAGCTCGAACCCAAGGCCACCCGCACCGACCATGCCCAGCACGGTCGCCGAACGCAGGTTGACCTCGAAGCGGTAGAGCACCACGGCAATCCAGGCAGTGATGACCTGCGGTAACACACCGAAGATAATTACCTGCAGCGGCCGAGCGCCGGTTGCCTGCAAGGCCTCGATCGGACCTTGGTCGATTTCCTCGATGCTCTCGGCGAAAAATTTGCCAAGCATGCCCACACCGTGCAGCGCCAAAGCGAGCACGCCAGGGAACGGGCCCAGACCGACTGCCGAAACGAACACCAGCGCCAGGATCAGTTCGTTGATGCTACGAATCACATTGAGCAGTTGCCGAGTAGCCTGATACAGCCAACGCTTGTTGTGCAGATTGCGCGCGGCAAGCAAGCCCAGCGGGATGGCGCCGACAATCCCCAGCAAAGTGCCCCACAGCGCGATCTGCAGGGTTTCCAGCGCTGGGTGCCAGAGGCTTGGCAGGATGCTCAGGTCTGGCGGCAGCGAGCGGCCGAGAAAGTCGCCAATCTGTGGCAGGCCGCTGGCCAGCTCGGTCCAGCTCAACTGCGCCCCCTCGGCGCTCAAATGCAGGATGCACAGGACTAACACCAGCAATGCAGCGCTGCCCAGCCAGCCGCGTGATGTGGCCGGCGTGCGCACCAGCCATTGGTGAGTACGTGGATTCATGTTCAGGCCCTCGTGCCACTAGCGATGGGAAGATTTTCAGCAAGCGGGGTATCGCCTGGCTGGCGAGGCGCGGCACTGTGGTAAATACGCTGCAGCGCAGCGTCATCCAAGGCCTGCGCCGGACCATCAAATACCAGGCGGCCACTGGCCAAGCCGACGATACGGTCGCCGAAGGCCCGTGCCAGATCCACTTGGTGCAGGTTGCACACCACCGTGATGCCGAGGGTGCGGGTCGCCTCGCGCAGATAGCGCATCACCAGGTGTGCCGTTTTCGGGTCTAGGCTGGCCACGGGTTCGTCAGCCAGGATCACATCGGGGCGCTGGGCCAGTGCCCGGGCGATGCCGACCCGCTGCAGTTGTCCGCCAGACAGCGAATCGGCGCGCGCGCTGGCCTTGTCGCTCAGTTCGACGCGGCCCAAACAATCATGGGCCAGGGCTACGTCCTCTCGTCGGAACAGCTGCAGCAGCGAGGCCAGGGTGCTGCAGTACGCTAGACGCCCGGTCAGCACGTTTTTCAGCACCGACAGGCGCGGCACCACGTTGTGGTGCTGGAAAATCATCGCTACCCGCCGGCGAAGTTCGCGCTGCTGGGAAGCCTGCATGGCGTCCACCCCGCCGACTTCCAGCACACCACTGTCGGCGTGTGCCAGGCGGTTGATGCAGCGCAGCAAGGTGGATTTTCCGGCACCGGACTGACCGAGGATGACCAAGAACTCGCCGGCCTGGACCTGCAGGTCGATGCCACGCAGCACCGGGTTATCGGCATAGCCCTTGTTTAATTGCTGGATGCGGATCATTTCAGCCTCCGCAGGTCAAGATCGAGCACCGTGGCGGTATCGCGAACAACGTCATAAGCCGCGTCGCTGGTGGGCTGAAAACCGTCGAGCATGCCCTGGTCGCCCCAGGGCACATCCTTGATCGCGGCGAATGCACTGCGCAGCTTGGCTTGCAACTCAGGGTCAAGGCCTTTGCGCCAGACCATCGGCGATTCGGGAATGTCCGGCGAGGTCCACACCACATGGAAGTCCTGCTGTTTGACCTGCCCGTTGTGCACCGCGCTGGCGAGGATGCGATCGGCCACCGCTGCGGCGTCCACTTTGCGGTTTTCCACGGCGAGGATGCTCGCGTCGTGGGATCCAGAGAAGATCACCCGCGAGAAAAGGGTCTTCGGATCGTGGCCAGCCTGTTCCAGGCCCGCCTTGGGAAACAGGTGCCCGGAAGCCGAGCTGGGGTCGACGAAGGCGAAGGTCTTCCCCTGCAGGTCTTGCAGGCTGCGAATGCCAATGTCGTTACGGGCGATGATCAGGCTGTGGTAGGCGCTGCTGCTGGTCTTGCGGGTCACGGCCACGGCAAACGCCTCGGCATCAGCCATCTGTTTGGCCAGCACGTACGAGAACGGCCCCAGGTAGGCCACATCCAGCTTGCCGGCACGTAGGGCTTCGATCACGCCGTTGTAATCGGTGGCCACGAAAGGTTTGACCGGCATGCCTAGACGCTGCTCAAGCTGGTCGAGCACCAACTGGCTGCTCTTGATCATTGCCTGAGAGTCCTCGGAAGGTATCAGGCCGACGGTCAGGGTCTGTTGGGCCTGCACTGCCGGAGTAAACATCAGGGGCAGCAGGATAAAGCGGGCAGAACGGCGCAGGCTGGCAAGGGAAATCATGGCGTCACCGCAGGGTTGTTTTTGGTGAGGCCAAAGCTAGGGCTGTCATGTGACAGTCACCGCATCAATTCAATATGGTTTTTGACCCCTTTCCATTCAAAGGATCTATGGATGTCTTCTGCACGCCTGCGTACTTTTCTTGCCGTCGCCCGCCATGCCAGCTTCAGCGCCGGGGCCAGGGCCATCGGCGTCAGCCAGCCGACGGCTACCAACCAGGTCCAGGCCCTGGAGCGCGAATTCAATGTCGAACTGTTCCACCGGCGCGGGCGCCGTATCGAACTGACCACCGTGGGCCGTGCACTTTTGCCGATCGCAGGCCAACTGGCGCTGCTCGATGCCGAAGCCACCAACCTGCTGCGTGACGCCGGCAAGCTCAACCGCGGGCAACTGCGCATTGGCGCGGTTGGCCCGTTCCATGTGATCGAAATGGTTGACCGCTACCAAGCCCGCTATCCGCAAATCGATGTCTCCATCCGTGTCGGCAACTCGGCCTCGGTGCTGGCCGATCTGGAAAACTACGTGAGCGACATCGGTGTACTCGCCGGGCGGCCGGAAAACCCGGCATTTGTCGCCCAACGCTACGCGCGCCATCCGGTCATCTTGTTCGTCCATGTCGAACACCCCTTCGCCAGGTATGACGAAGTGTCCCTGCAAGCCTTGCAGGGGCAGCCACTGCTCCGTCGCGAGCACGGCTCGACTACCCGCCTGGCACTGGAACGGGCCTTGCACGAGGCTGACGTCAGCCCGCGGGTGGCCATGGAAATCGGCAGCCGCGAGGCGCTGCGCGAAGCGGTCATCCGCAAGCTCGGCATCGGCGCGGTGTCGGAGGCGGAATACATTGGCGCCCCCTGCCTGAAAGTCATCCGCATTGCTGGCGATGTGGTATTTACTGAAACGTATCTGTATTACCTGGCCGAGCGGAGCAGCAGCCAGGTCATCGACTCGTTCCTGTCGATCGCGCTGCGTTGAATGAAGGTTATCGTCCCTGCAGGCGTTCCAAGGCCCGATCAAACTCGCAACGTTCAACCTGGTCGCTCACCAAAGTAGACGACTGGTCTAATCTGGGTTAGGCTTCGCTCATCATGAAGAAACCAGCCAACGAAATGCGTGAGCACATCCTCGATGTTGCCAGGGCACTTATGACCCACAAAGGCTACACGGCTGTCGGTCTCAACGAGGTGTTGAGCACGGCCGGAGTACCCAAGGGCTCGTTCTACCACTACTTCAAGTCCAAGGAAGAATTTGGCCAGGCATTACTCGACGTTTACTTCGACGAGTACCTGTCCCGTATCGAGCCGATCCTCAAGCAGAAGGCGAATGGTGCGCAAAGTCTTCTGAAGTACTTCCAGTACTGGAGCGAAACCCAGTATGACGAGGCCGTGGATAACAAATGCCTGGTGGTCAAGCTCGGCGCTGAAGTCTGCGACCTTTCTGAAGTGATGCGCCACGTGCTGGATAAAGGCACGTCCCGCATCATCAGACTGATCAGCGATAGCATTGAGCGTGGTATCGCTGATGGCAGCATCGTTACCAAAGACAGCAAGGCGCTGGCCGAGTCGCTGTATCAACTGTGGTTGGGCGCATCGTTGATGGCAAAGGTGAACCGTTCTACCCAACCCTTCCAATCGGCGCTGGCCATGACGAAAAGCCTGCTCGGTTGAGCGGCTTTTTTTAACCAGTTTGTAGACGACTGGTCTACTTAGATGAATTTGATGGAACCACTCATGACTGATAACAGTACCCGTACCGACTTGTTCGAACCCACCCGGATGGGTGCCATCGAACTCACCAACCGCATCGTCATGGCACCCGTGACGCGCAGCCGTTACGCCGAGGATGGCGTGCCCAATGAACTGCATGCTACCTACTACGCTCAGCGCGCCTCCGCTGGCCTGATCATCGCCGAGGCGACCAACATCAGCGCCCAAGGCCGTGGCTACGCTGCGACGCCCGGTATCTGGAGCGCAGAACAGACGGATGGCTGGAAGAAAGTCACCGAAGCTGTGCATGCCAAAGGCGGCAAGATCGTGTTGCAGCTGTGGCATGTCGGCCGCTTCTCAAGCGTCGAACTGCAGCCTGCCGGTCAGGCACCGGTAGCACCCTCTGCGATCCGGGCCGAGGGCAATACCTACACGGTCGACGGTTTCGTGCCAGTGTCGACACCGCGCGCGCTGGAAACTGACGAGATAGCCGGTGTTATCGCGCAATACCGAGTTGCCGCGCGAAACGCCATGCACGCGGGGTTCGATGGCGTGGAAGTGCATTCTGCCAACAGCTACCTGCTCGATCAGTTTCTGCGTGACTCTAC
Organism: Pseudomonas sp. NFX1; assembly: GCF_051123555.1. Lineage (NCBI taxonomy): Bacteria > Pseudomonadati > Pseudomonadota > Gammaproteobacteria > Pseudomonadales > Pseudomonadaceae > Pseudomonas > Pseudomonas sp. NFX1. The sequence continues at coordinate 2,196,251 of NZ_CP169366.1, forward strand.
CAATCAGCGCACCGACCAGTACGGTGGCTCGATCGAAAATCGAGCACGCCTCACCCTTGAAGTCACCCGCGCGGTGATCGAGATCTGGGGGAGCGACCGGGTCGGCATCCGACTGTCACCGGTGACCCCGGACGCCGGTAACACACCTCCCGACAGCAACGTCATGGGCCTGTTCGGTTACTTGGTGCCCGAGCTGAACAAGCTCGACCTGGCCTACATGCATTTCGTGGAAGGCGCCACTGCGACTAGCCGCGACATCCCTGCGGGCGTTGATATGGATGCCCTCAGCGGCCTGTTCGCAGGACCCTATATCGGTAACAACAACTACGACCTGGAAATGGCCATCGAGCGCCGCGCTCAGAACAGGATCGATGCAGTGGCCTTCGGCCGCTTGTTTATCTCCAACCCAGACCTGGTTGAACGCCTTCGCCATGGAGCAGAACTGAGCACCGCTCCCAGAGAGAGCTATTACGGCGGTGGGGCCAAGGGCTACACCGACTGGCCGAATGGCAACTACTGAAGCAGATCTACCACCCCCACATCGCGCCCTGAACTGCGCGCTTCCGGCTCCCGGTGTCCCCCGAAACCGGGCAGTCTTTCGACGCATCATGCGTCTCTCAGCACCTGGATAGCTAATCATGAGCAAAACATCAAGACCGTTGCCACGGCCGAATATGACGCCGTTATCGCCGTGGCTCAGCACTATGTCGATAGCCTGCGCATCGGCAACGCTGAAGGGTTGGCGCAGGCCTTCCACAAGGATGCCGTCATGTATGGTTTCACCAACGGCGAGCTGCTAGGAGGCCCGATCTCCAACTTGTTCGGCTTCGTCAGAAAGCACGGCAACGCCCCGGATATCACCACTCGCCTGGATGTGCTGGCGATTACCCCAACGACCGCCGTCGTGCGTGTGGACATGGAAAACGACGCCATCGGCGCCGACTACAACGACTATCTGACGTTGATCCGCATCGCCGGCACATGGCAAGTCATCGCCAAGGTTTACCATCAGTTCGAAGGCTGACGTTCGATCATCATTGATGTCGGGCGGTCTGAACGATCAGCTCGATCAGTAGTGGGCCATTCGGGTAAGGCGTCAAGTCTTGTCATTTGCCAAGGCTTAAGGCAGGGTCGATACCACTGACATCTCTGCCAAAGGAGTCACCCCATGTCGAGGCTTTATCCCAGTATTGACCCTGAGGGGCTGGTCGAGTACTCGGTGGTCTATACCGACCGCTCGCTCAATCACATGTCACAGACATTTCAGGGCGTGATGAAGAACATTTCCAAAACCCTGAAACAGGTCTATAACGCCCAGGCTGTTGCGGTGGTCCCAGGGAGCGGTACATTCGGCATGGAGTCGGTAGCGCGACAGTTTGCCACCGGCCAGCAATGCCTGGTGATACGCAATGGCTGGTTCAGTTATCGCTGGAGCCAAATCCTTGATACGGGCAACATCCCGGCGGCCACCACGGTGTTGAAAGCCCGACCGGTCGACACCGGGCGCCAGGCTGCCTACGCGCCCCCGCCGCTGGAGGCAGTGCTGGCGGCCATTGAGGCGCACAAGCCGCAGATTGTCTTCGCCCCCCACGTTGAAACCTCGTCAGGGATCATCCTGCCCGACGAGTACCTGCGGGCCGTCGGCGACGCCGTACATGCGGTGGGTGGCCTGTTCGTGCTGGACTGCATCGCCTCTGGCACGCTTTGGGTTGATATGCACAAGTGCGCAGTCGACCTGCTGATCAGCGCACCGCAGAAAGGCTGGAGCGCCTCCCCTTGCTGTGCCCTGGTGATGCTCAGCGCGTTGGCCCTCGAGCGCATCGAGCACACGCAGAGCAGCAGCTTTGCCTGCGACCTGAAAAAGTGGCTGCAGATCATGCAGGCCTACGAACAAGGCGGACACGCCTACCATGCGACCATGCCCAGCGATTCGCTGGCGCGATTCAACGACGTGATGAACGAGATGCAGGCCTACGGTTTCGACAAGGTCCGTGGCGAGCAACAGGCGCTGGGTGATCGGGTGCGCGCCATGTTGACCGGCAAAGGCTTCAAAAGTGTGGCCGCAGCCGGCTTCCATGCCACAGGCGTCGTGGTGAGCTACACCGGTGATGCCGACATCAAGAGCGGCAAGAAATTTGCCAATCACGGCCTGCAAATAGCTGCCGGCGTGCCGTTACAATGCGACGAGCCGGCCGACTTCCAAACCTTCCGCATCGGTCTGTTCGGGCTCGAAAAACTACACAATATCGAGCGCACGGTCAGCATCCTAGAGCAGGCACTGGACGAAGTGATGGCGAATTAAGCCTTCAGCCTCATGCCGTAAGGTGAATTCAGAAAGGTAGCCTGCCCAAGGGGACGGAGCCGCATTCGCTTCGTTCTCCAGGATGGGAAATACCTCGCGCCGCGTACTCAATCCCCTATCAATCGATGGCGTCGGCGCATAAACCTCAGGAAATCTCGATCTGATACCTGAAGCCATCGGCCGCAGCGCGGGAAAGGCGGTATTCCAGTGGGGATCGGTCATAGCCCATTGCCGTGCGTTCGATGCTGACCATCGGTGCACCGATCTCGATTGACAGCATGTCAGCCATGGACCTGTCGGCCGCGCCAACTGTGAGGGTTTCCTTGGCCGAGGCGATGCATTGCCCGCACTGCTTTTCATAAAGCGGATAGAGCAGTTCACCGAAGCTCGCCGAGTCGATTTCCAGCAAGTCACCGAAGCGGCTGGCGGATAGCCAGATATCCTCGTGAAACAACACGCGGCCTTCGACCATTCGCAGGCGCTCCATGTGCACGACCTGCTCACCCTCGCTCAGCTTTAGCGCGTCGGTTACTGCCTGCGAGGGTGTCTGGAGGGTCTTGGAGAGGATACGGCTGGTGGGGGTTTCTCGCCCGCCGCCTGCATTCACTTGGCGAAAGAAACGAGCCAGCGAAGTCTCGAAATTAGGCCGCCGCAAAAAGGTGCCTCGGCCCTGGCTGCGCAACAGAAGCCCCTCGTTGACCAGCGTATCCACCGCCTTGCGCACCGTGCCGATGGCGACGCCGTAATGCCGAGTCAGCTCTGCCTCGGTGGGAATAGGGGCACCCGGGGTCCATTCGCCGGCAGAAATCTTCGCCAGCATTTCTTCTCTGAGGCGCTGATACAGCGGCAGCCGCTCGTCGTATCCGAGTGTTGGGGTGTTCATTTATTGATCAATCCTTGTCCGAGGCGAATTCACTTTATCACTGTTGCGTGAATTGACAGATACCAAGCGCTGAAGATATGGTCATGCAGTCATCTATATGAATTACGGGCGACGTAACGATTCGGCTCGCTTCCAGCCCTGATTGCCAGCAGCGGGCGTGTCAGGACAACAATAATCAGGGTTTCGCTTATGGATCATTCTCTGTCTCTCAGATTGCACGGCGTGGACACGCACGCACACATCTTCCATCAGCATTTGCCGATGGCTCCCGAGCGACGCTACAGCCCTCGCTATGATGCGCTGGTCGAAGACTACCTCGGGCACCTTGATCGTCATGGCCTGGCGTATGGCGTGCTGATCCAGCCGAGTTTTCTGGGCACCGATAACCATTACTTGCTGGACGCTCTAAGCCGATATCCAAAGCGGCTACGTGCCGTGGCAGTGGTTGACACCCAGATCAGTGAGGTGCAACTGGACGAACTTGCCGAGGCGGGCGTGGTAGGTATTCGCCTCAATCTGGTCGGTAAGGCATTAGCCGACTATACAGGCCCCGCCTGGACCGGCCTGTTCAAGCGGCTGGCCCGGCGAGGCTGGCACGTCGAAATTCAGCGCGCAATCCATGATGTGGCACTGATCGTGCCAGACATTTTGGCGTGTGGCGTCGAAGTGGTGATCGATCATTTTGGCCTCCCCACTGGCGACATCGAAATCGAGAAGCCCACCCACAAGGCATTTCTGACCTTACTCGCCGACGAACGCGTATGGCTCAAACTCTCGGCGCCCTACCGCAGCCAGTTCAACCTTGCCCAGGCACGGCTTGTTCTGGCTCAGCTGCGCGAGTCTAGCGGTGGCATTGCGCGATTCCTTTGGGGCAGTGACTGGCCCAACACCCAGTTCGAAGACCAGACCGACTACGACCGGCAGGTTGCCTTCTTCGAAGCGTTGCTCCCGGAACCCAGCGAACGCACTCGAGTATTGCGGGATAACCCGGCGAAGCTGTTCAGCTTCGACGTTTCGCGTTAACCGCCCCATAACAACAATAGGACGTTCCTTATGATGAGCTTGCTCGTCGTGGCGGCAATCGTGGTTGCCGTCGCCCTTGGCTACAAGACCAAGATCAACATCGGTCTCTTCGCCATTGCTTTTGCCTACCTGATTGGATGTTTCGGGATGGGCCTGAGCCCCGCCGAAGTCATCAGCATGTGGCCGCTGAAAATCTTCTTCATCATTTTCGCTGTTTGCCTTTTTTATAGCTTCGCTACGGTTAACGGCACACTGGAAAAGCTGGCCGAACACTTGATTTACCGCTGCCGAACGATGCCGCAACTGCTTCCCTTCGCGGTTTTCTTCACCGCTACGGTCATTTCGGCAATGGGCGCTGGCTACTATACGGTTCTTGCCTTCATGGCGCCGATTACCCTTTTGCTATGCGAACGCACCGGCATGAGCCTGATCATCGGCGGCATGGCGGTAAACTATGGCGCCCTGAGCGGAGCCAACTTCGTCTCCAGCCAGAGCGGCATTATCTTTCGGGGCTTGATGGTCAACGCCGGCATTGCAGAGAATGATGCCTTCATCAACGCGGCGGCAATCTTCGTCAGTACGCTGGTGATTCCGTTACTGGTGATTTCGGTGTTGGTATTCCTTTCCGGGCATGGCAAGGCGATGAAGGCCTCTGCCTACGTAGCCACCGCACCTACGCCGCTGGACCGCGAACAGAAAATCACGCTTTGGCTGACACTGACGATGATGGTCATCGTTCTCGCGGCACCTATCGCCCAGATCGCCTTCCCCGATAACGCGACAGTACGTTTCATTAACGCCAAGATCGATATTGGCTTGATCGCGAGCCTGTTTTCGGTCATCGCGCTGCTGCTCAAGCTGGGTGATGAACGGAAGGTCCTGGCCTCGGTACCCTGGGCGACGTTGATCATGATCTGTGGGGTGGGCATGCTCATCTCGGTCGCGATCAAGGCCGGGACCATTGACCTGCTGGCCGCGTGGATGGGCAGCAGCATCCCGCCGATCCTGGTGCCGATCGTCTTCGGCATCGTCGCGGCGTGCATGTCGCTGTTCTCCAGCACCCTGGGCGTCGTCACTCCGGCGCTATTCCCGATGGCACCGCCAATCGCCGCCGCGCTCGGGATAGACCCGATGCTCCTGTTCGTGGCCATCGTGGTCGGCGCACAGGCCACTTCTATTTCGCCATTCTCCTCAGGCGGCAGCTTGATACTTGGCTCCTGCCCGACGGAACAAAGTCGCTCCTCGTTGTTTCCGCAGTTGCTCTTCCGTGCCGCACCTCTGGGTTTCGTCGCGGCCCTGATATTCAATGCGATCTTCACGTTCATCGATTTTTGAATGGCGAAATAACGGCCCGGAGAGCTCAGTGAATTTCGTTGGGAAGGTGGGCGGGCCACCCTGTGGAGGACGAAACATGTCCATACTTACGTAAGTCATGGTGGGAACGGTTTCGCATGGCGATCTCTTAAATTATCTAATGAGGCGTTAATTGAGGCCGTGCCAGGCGCTTTGTTGAATGTTCGAAGTTGTCGATAAGAGCCGTACTTAGGCTGAGCGATGGGCAGTTTAGGTGTGTTCGCTAAACTGCCCCATGCGCGTCACTTGATGAAACGAACTTGGCTATTGATCTTTTCGATGACCGCACCTTTGCGTTCGTTGAAGCGCGCCTTGTTCTGCTCGAACAGGTTGTTGCCCTTGGTGTCGATGGAAATGATCAGAGGCCCGAACTCACGCACTCGGTTGACCCACAGCGTTTCCGGCATGCCCAAATCCTGCCATTCAGCACGCTCGATTTCCTCGACCTGGGTGGCGGCCAGGACTGCGCAACCACCGGGGAACACTGCATGTACAGCTTTGTTCTCCAGGCACCCGGTGGTGGTCTCTGGCCCCATGCCGCCCTTGCCTACGATCAGCTTGACACCGGTCTGCTCGATGAACTGTTTCTCGAATTTTTCCATGCGCATGCTGGTGGTCGGGCCGATGGACACCATCTCGAAGCTGCCATCCTCTTTCTTCTTGACGATAGGGCCGGCGTGGAAAATAGCGCCGCCACGCAGATCGACCGGTAGCTCGCGGCCCAGTTCGATGAGCCGGCGGTGGGCAACGTCACGGCAGGTCACCAGTTGGCCGGTAAGGTAAACCACGTCGCCGACGTTGAGGTTGGCCAGATCTTCATCGCTGATTGGGGTATTGATGATCTTTTTCACAGTACTACCCCTTCATGGGAGAGGATGTCATAGCTCAGGTCGGCGTTGATGCGGATCTTGCCGCGGCGGTGCGCCCAGCAACCGGTGGACACTGCCACGCCAATGGTCGAGGGGTGACGGGCCGAAGACTCGATGTTCACGCCCATCACGCTGCTATTGCCGGTGAGGCCCTGGGGGCCAATGCCGATTTCGTTGAGGCCTTCTTCCAACAGCTTCTCCATCATCGCCGCGCTTTCGTTCGGGTGGCTGGAGTCCACTTCGCGCAGAATGGCCTTCTTCGACAGGCGTGCTGCGGTTTCCACCGAGGTGGAGACCCCCACACCTACCAGCAAAGGTGGACAGGCGTTTACACCACGGGAGGTGATTACATCGAAGACAAACTCAGTCACCCCTTCATAACCTTGGCCTGGCATCAGTACCTTGGCCGAACCCGGCAATGTGCAACCGCCACCGGCCATGTACACGTCGACGATGGCGTAGTCGGCATCGGGGATGATTTCCCAGTCCAGCCAAGGGATCTTTGAGCCGGTGTTGGTGCCAGTATTCTTCTCGATGAAGGTTTCCACTGCGTTATGGCGCAGGGGCCCGTGAATGGTGGCTTCCTTAGTAGCATTTTCGAGGATGCCTTCCATTTCACCGAGCAGCGGGAAACGCGCGCCGGCCGAGATGAAATACTGGATCACGCCGGTGTCTTGGCAGCTGGGGCGGTTGAGCTTGTCGGCGTATTCCTGGTTGTCGGCCATCGAATCGTACACTGCAATGGCCAGTGGATTGGTTTCCGCTGCACGCAGCTTGGCCGTTTTTTCCTTGACGTCTTTGGGCAGGCGTTTGCCAATGTAGGCAGTGAACTTGGCCAACGTGTCGGTCAGCGATGAGACGGCTGTTTCTTTATCTAGGGTATCCACGGTTATTTCCTCAGTGCATCACAAGGTGTTTTTTTTCAGGGCTGACGGCAGTTTCTGAAGCCGCCCCCTGTAACGCTTCTTTCTCTGGTTCTGCGCAGGCCTTGCCATCAAGAACCTGGTTCATCCGGTCGCTATCAAGTGCACCAACCCACTTCGCGATGGCCATCGTTCCGACCGCGTTGCCGATGGTGTTGGTGATGGCGCGAGCCTCAGACATGAAACGATCGACGCCGAGCAGCAGCACCATGCCGGCTACCGGAATGTTGTCCATGGTTGCCAAGGTCGCGGCGAGCGTGATGAAGCCTGAGCCAGTTACACCTGCCGACCCCTTCGAGGTGAGCAGCAGTACGCCGAGTACGATCAGTTGATCCATCAGGGACAGCGGGGTGTTGGTGGCCTGGGCGATGAAGATCGCGGCCATGGTGTAATAGATGCACTGGCCGTCAGGATTGAAGGTGAGGCCGGATGGGATAACCAGGCCGACGACTGGCTTAGACACCCCAACCCTTTCCAGCTTGTTCATCATTTGAGGCACCACCGACTCAGATGAACTGGTGCCAAGCACGGTGAACAGTTCTTCGCGCAGGTACTTGAGGAACTTCCACAAGCTGAAGCCCGACATCCGCGCGATGCTGCCCAGGATGATCACCACGAACAGGAAGCAAGTCAGGTACATGGTCGCCATCAGTTTGCCCAGCGACGCGATTGAGCCCAAGCCGTACTTGCCTACGGTGAACGCCATTGCGCCACAGGCTGCCAACGGCGCGACGCGCATGACCAAGCCAACGATGTAGAACATGCCGTGGGAGAAGGCCTCCAGCACGTCGACGACCGGCTTGCCGCGTTCGCCGAGATTGGCCAGGGCAATGCCCAGCAAAGAAGAGAAAAGCAGGATCTGCAGGATCTCATTCTTGGCGAATGCGTCGACTACGCTGCCCGGGATCAGATGGAGTAGGAAGTCGGTGAAACCACCCGTGCCGGTGGCTGCGGCCGAGGTGTAAGTGGAAATCGCTTGGGTGTCCAGGGTCGCAGGATCGATGTTCATCCCCTGTCCCGGTTGCACCAGGTTGACGACAATCAGGCCCAGAACGAGAGCGAAAGTTGACAGTACCTCGAAGTAGATCAGGGCGCGCGCACCTACCCGGCCCAACTCTTTCATGTTTTCCATTTTGGCGATGCCCAGCACCACCGTCGCGAATATGATGGGCGCGAACACCATCTTGATCAGCTTGATAAACGCATCACCCAGCGGCTTCATGTCCACGCCGACCTGCGGCCAGAACACGCCTAGCAGGATGCCGATCGAAACCCCGATCAGAACCTGCACGTACAACTTACCTACCAATCGCTTGGCCATTGCCGTCTCCGAATTATTGTTGTGAGTCGGATGTATGTGGCGACTGGGCTACGTTGCGGGAGGCAATCCTCCTCACAGGCTCGCAGCTAATAGCCCAGATTCTTTGTGGTTAATCACCGCAGGCCTAAGGTAATGGTTTTTTCAGAATGCTGTAATACAATGAAATTAAACTCATTGTTTACCTGGAGTTAACTATGAACCCAGTGTCTGAGCTTGCTTTCTTCAGTCAACTGGTCGGGGCGGGCAGCCTGGCGGCCACCGCTCGCGAGCTGAACCTCACTCCGCCTGCAGTGACGAAGCGTCTTGCGCAATTGGAAAAGCGCCTTGGGGTGCGCTTGCTTAATCGGACGACACGCCGCATCAGCCTCACGGCAGAAGGTGAGACCTATCTGGTTAATGCCAAGCGGATACTCGAGGAGATTGAGGAGATGGAGCGCCAGGTATCAAGCAGCCGCGCTGAACCGAAGGGTTTGCTGCGTGTGAATGCGCCTCTTGGTTTTGGGCGTACCCATGTGGGGCCGGCCATCTCATCCTTCGCTAAGCGTTACCCTGAGGTGCAAGTCCAGCTGCACGTGAGCGACCGTCCAATCCACCTTCCTGATGACGCGATCGATGTGGCTATTCGGTTCGGTGAGCTACCGGACTCCAGACTGATTGCTCGAAAGATTGCCACCAACCGCCGACGTCTCTGTGCCACACCGGGCTATCTCGACACCTTCGGCAGACCGGAGTCTCCACGTGATCTCATGAGGCATAACTGCATAGTGTTGCGGCAAAACGATGCGGCATTTGGCACTTGGCGATTGAGTCGGGGTAGGCAAATTGAGTCCATAAAGGTTCATGGTGGCTTGAGTACCAATGACGGTGAGGTCGCTTTGAATTGGGCCTTGGAGGGGCATGGGATACTGATGCGTGCAGAGTGGAACCTAGCTGATCATTTACGATCCGGCAGGCTTGAAGAGGTGTTAGCGGACTATGAAACGCCTCCGGCGGACATCTATGCCGTTTACTTGGAGCGTCTAAATTTATCTGCGAAAGTGTCCTTTTTCATTGAACACCTCAGGGAGTTTTTCAAGAGCAAGGCAGATGAGCAGGCTAATAGTCTTGCTGCCTGGGCGCGTTGACACTGAATCGCGCCTGTTGTTGTAGCGCATTGAAATGACTGCTTCTGGCCGGTTGCTGCCTTTCGCCAACGAGGTACGACCGGTGCGCCGCCGGCATGTCTACCCGAAGCTGAACGTAAAACCGCCGCAAGAACTGTTTGCGCGGCACAGGGGGAAGCGCTTGAGCGTGAGCTGGACCGCCAACGGTACAACGTCCCTGACAGGTGAGAAATCGCCGAGGCAGTAAGGGCGGGTTCACAGAAAGTGCGGCGATTCATCCTGTTTGAGCTGCTCCCAAGCGCTATATGGAATATCCTTGTGCCACGCAATCAACTTCGAAGCAGTGAACTGAACGATGGGTTTTGAACAACTAGCTGAGCTACGTGACCGCCTAAGGTCGGAAAAACAACAGGTCAAGGCCGATAGCGCGAAACACCCCAAGCGCAAGCCTTCCCCGCAGGCGAAGCCTCGTGCCCAGGATCCTGCGGTGGCGGCGATCTGGCCATTACAGAAGCATTTTCCACTGGCCTTTCCTGTCAACCCGGCCCCGAAGGTGCCGCTCAAGGAGGGTATTTTCAAGGATGCCGAGCAACACCTGGAGCTGCTCGGGTTAACCCGCGAGCAGCTTAAACTGGGTATCTCGACCTGGTGTCGGGGAGCTCGATACTGGGCAAGCATGGTGGAGAATGCACCGCGCTTGGACTTGAATGGGCAAGCATCCGGCATTGTGACCGCCGCACAGGCGCTGCACGCGAAGCAACAAGCTTCGCGACAACGCAGCCAGGGCCGACGGGATCGTGTGAAGTCAAAAACAAGTGCCCCGGCCCCTGCCGCCGATGCCACAGCGGAGCAGACTCCGGACTGAGTTCAATCACGCACCTGCTGTGCTTTTCAAGGCGATGACGCACAGCAGGTGAACATACATGAGGAGATGACAGCGATCTGTCATCTCCTGTTGCACTGCAGGTCCAGCGTCACAGCAGATCTGTGGGCGCGTGCAACGTCAGAGCGTCTTCGCGCAGGCTGAATGATTTCGGCGTACGCTCAGGATTCCCCAGGCGATACCCAGCACGGCGGAAATTACCGATCCGCAAAGCACGCCTACCTTTGCTGCGCCGAGCAGACTGGCATCGGCAAACGCCAATGTGGCGATGAAGATCGACATGGTGAAGCCGATGCCGGCCAGCAAGCCGATCAGGGTGACGCCGGTCCAAGTGACACCCGCTGGCAATGTGCACCACCCCAGACGGACCATCAGCCAGCTCACGCTCAACACCCCGAGTGGTTTACCCGCCACTAATGCAATACCGATACCCAGCATCACCCAATGTGGCGTATCGCTGGACAAGTCGATGCCCTGCAGGTTGACCCCCGCATTGGCCAGCGCAAACAGCGGCATGATCGCGTACGCCACCCAAGGGTGCAGCGCATTTTGTATCCGCACTACCGGCGGCAAAAGCTCGCGCTGAGCCAAACGCAGTCGTTTGAGTGGATCGATTAATTCGTTGATGCCCTGCTCTGGTGCCTTTGCGCTGCCAATCAGCTCCCCGGTAAAGCGTCCGATCGCATCCAGTGGGCGCTCGCGCATTGGCATAGCGGCGACGGGGGTCATCATGCCGAGAATCACACCGGCCAGCGTCGGGTGAGCCCCCGTCATCAGTATCCCGCCCCAGGTCACCGCGCCTGGAAGAATATAGGCATAGGCTGACCCGACCCCTATTTTTTGCAGGCCGATGACCATTGCCAGCCCTACTCCAGCCACTGCGAAACCTGAGTAATCCAACCCGCCCGAGTAAAAGAACGCGATGATCAAGACAGCTATGATGTCGTCGATGATCGCAAGGGCCAACAGGAACACACGGATGTTCGATGGTATCGACTTGCCCAGCAGTGCCAACACGCCCACCGCAAACGCAATGTCAGTGGCGGTGGGCACTGCCCAGCCGTTGTGTTGCGGTGCTTGATGGTTGAATGCCAGGTAGAGCAGCGCAGGGACTGCAACGCCACCCAATGCTGCAGCCATCGGCAAGCTCGCCTGGCGCAGGCTGGACAACGCCCCTTCATGGATCTCGCGGCGGATTTCCATGCCTACAACCAGGAAGAAAATGGTCATCAAACCATCGTTGATCCAAAAATGCAGGGACTGCGAGACGACGTGCGAGCCAATGCCGAATGACACCGCGGTGTGCCACAAGGCTTCGTAGCTGGCAGCGGCTGGGGAGTTGGCCCAGATTAACGCGGCTATGGCGCTAATCAGCAGCACGACGCCACTGACCGCTTCGATATGGAGGAAGCGCTCCAGGTTGGCAAACGCTCGCTGGGCCAGTTGCTGAGCACGGGGCAATTCTACTGTTCGCATAGGCAAGGTCACTCGCGCGCGGCGGCCCGACCGGCGTAACTTTTAACCTGCCTCACCGCCCTATGCGGCTAGCACCCAGGCGAAGTTTACAGAATCATCCTAGGCGTTGCGAACTCCGGATACCCCTCAGGCGTTGGTCATTACCCTGCAATTTGCGGTTTTCTGCCTAGACTGACTGTTGTTCTGTTACGCCAAAGCGCGCGCGGCGTAGAACCCTGGGAAAAATAAAAACGAGAGGATGCTCCTGATGTTCAAATCTCTATCCATCGTCTTCACCTGCGCGTTTGCGCTAGGCACCCTGAGCCTTGCCCATGCGGCAGATCCGGTCATCATCAAGTTCTCGCACGTGGTCGCGGACCAGACGCCCAAGGGGCAAGGCGCCCTGATGTTCAAGAAACTGGTAGAGGATCGCTTGCCCGGCAAGGTCAAGGTCGAGGTCTATCCGAACTCCTCGTTGTTTGGCGACGGCAAGGAGATGGAAGCCCTGTTGCTAGGTGACGTACAGATGATTGCGCCTTCCCTGGCCAAGTTCGAACAGTACACCAAGTCCCTGCAACTTTTCGACCTGCCCTTCCTGTTCAATGACATCGCTGCCGTCAACCGCTTTCAATTGAGTCCCCAGGGCCAGGGGCTGCTGAAGTCGATGGAAAGCAAGAATATTACCGGCCTGGCCTACTGGCACAACGGGATGAAGCAACTGTCGGCCAACAAGCCATTGCGGGTGCCCGCCGATGCCCGTGGTCTGAAGTTCCGGGTGCAGGCGTCCGCCGTACTCGAAGAGCAGTTCAAGGCTGTTCGCGCCAACCCGCGCAAAATGAGTTTTGCCGAGGTTTATCAAGGGTTGCAGACCGGTGTGGTCAATGGTGCGGAAAATCCCTACTCGAATATCTACAGCCAGAAAATGCATGAAGTGCAGAAGTACATCACTGAATCCAACCACGGTGTGCTCGACTACATGCTGATCACCAACACCCGATTCTGGAACGGGTTACCAGCGGACGTACGCAGCGAGCTGGACAAGATCGTTGTAGAAGTCACGGCTCAAGTCAACAAGGAAGCAGAGCAACTCAACGACAGTGACAAGCAACGCATCCTCGCGGCGAAAACCACTGAAATCATCGTCCTGACCCCAGCGCAACGTGAGCAATGGCGAGACGCGATGAAACCGGTCTGGAAAAAGTTCGAGGGCGATATCGGGCCCGAACTGATCCAGGCAGCCGAAACTGCCAACAACGCTCAATGATCGCAAAGGCAGAGGCTGCCGGGGCGGCGTCTGCCAGTCGCCACTCGACGTGAGATACCATCGATGAAAGCGCTTCGGCGAATCTGGGAACACTTCGAGGAAGGCTTTATCGTCTTCCTGCTGGCCGCCATGACATTGGTCACGTTCATTTACGTGATCCTCAACAATTTCTACAGCCTGTTCTATTGGCTTGCCGATCGCTGGCCGAGCGCAAGCACCCCGTTGTTTGTCATCGGCGACGAAATCATGGAAATGGCTCAGGCGATGACCTGGAGCACCGCGCTGACCAAGGCGCTGTTTGGCTGGCTGATCTTTTTCGGGCTTGCCTATGGCGTGCGCACGGGCGGGCATATTGGAGTGGATGCACTCGTCAAACTCACCCGCCGGCCGGTGCAAAAGTTCATCGGTATCGTGGCCTGCTTGTGCTGCCTGGCCTATGCAGGATTGCTCAGTGTCGCCAGCTTCGAATGGATTCAGACGTTGATGATCGCCAGCATCGGCGCCGAGGACCTTGGCCACTTCGGCATCATGCAGTGGCATATCGGGCTGATCGTCCCCTTGGGGTTTGCCTTGGTTTTCATCCGTTTCGCCGAAATCCTTGTGCGCATCTTGCGCAACTACCAGACCGGCCTGGGCCTGGCCGACGAAGCCGCTGACGCGCTGAAGCTCGCCGAGCACGAGGATGACAAGCCATGACCATTGCGTTCTTGTTCGTAGCCCTGTTCGTGCTGATGTTCATCGGCGTTCCCATCGCGATCTCCCTCGGCCTGGCCGGCTCCATGACCATCATTTTCTTCAGCCCAGACTCGGTGCGTTCGCTGGCGATCAAGCTGTTCGAAACCTCGGAACATTACACGCTGCTGGCCATTCCGTTCTTTCTGCTGGCCGGTGCCTTCATGACCACCGGTGGTGTTGCCCGCCGCTTGATCGACTTCGCCAATGCTTGTGTCGGGCACATTCGCGGCGGCCTGGCCATCGCCGCAGTACTGGCCTGCATGTTATTCGCTGCCCTTTCCGGATCCAGTCCGGCGACCGTGGCTGCCGTGGGGTCAATCGCCATTGCCGGTATGGTCCGCTCCGGTTATCCGCAGGCCTTTGGTGCAGGCATTATCTGCAACGCCGGTACGTTGGGCATCCTCATTCCGCCCTCGATCGTGATGGTGGTCTACGCCGCGGCCACGGAGACCTCCGTCGGCAAGCTGTTCATGGCCGGTGTGGTGCCTGGCCTGCTTTTGGGAACAGCGCTGATGGTGGCGATCTATATCGTCGCCGTTAAGAAAAACCTGCCCGCCCTGCCGCGCGCGACATTGCGCGAGCTGCTGGGGACGGCGCGCCAGGCAATCTGGGGCTTGTTGCTGATGGTGATCATCCTGGGCGGCATCTATTCCGGGATGTTCACCCCAACCGAGGCGGCAGCTGTTGCGGCGGTTTACTCGGCGTTCATTGCCTTGTTCGTCTACAAGGACCTGACGTTTCGTGAAACGCCCACAGTCCTGCTGGAATCCGCCAAGCTGAGCATCATGCTGATGTTCATCATCGCCAACGCCATGCTTTTCGCCCATGTACTGACCACCGAACAGCTGCCACAACAGATAACCGCCTGGGTGATCGACGCGGGCCTGACGCCCGTGACCTTTCTGCTGGTGGTCAACATCGTGCTGCTGATTGCCGGTGCGTTCATGGAGCCGTCGGCGATTATCCTGATCTTGGCGCCGATTCTCTTCCCCATTGCCATGAAACTGGGCATCGACCCGATTCACCTCGGCATCATCATGGTCGTCAACCTGGAAATCGGCCTGATCACACCGCCGGTGGGCCTGAACCTGTTCGTCACCTCGGCAGTGACCGGGATGTCATTGCCCGCGACCATCAAAGCGGCGATGCCTTGGCTGATGATTCTTGTGCTGTTCCTGGTGCTGGTTACCTATGTACCTTGGATTTCGCTGGTCCTGCCGGCCTGGCTGGGTATGAGTTGAAGTCGACTGCCCGCCCCCTTTGGCGCTCCGATCAACTACAGTGCAATCACTCTGGATAAAGACATAACAACACGGAGAGGTTCCCCATGCGAGTAAAGACACGCTTCGCCCTACTGGTCGCTGCCACATTGGCAGTCAGCACTTCAGCTCAGGCCGCACCCGTGTTCATCAACATTCTCACCGGTGGGACCAGCGGAGTTTACTACCCGATCGGTGTCGGCTTGTCGCAGATCTACAGCGATGGCATTGCCGGCTCCAAGACCTCGGTCCAAGCCACCAAGGCCTCGGTGGAGAACCTGAACCTGCTGCAGGCTGGTCGAGGCGAGCTAGCGCTGGCGCTGGGCGATTCGGTTGCCGATGCCAAAAACGGTGTGGAGGACGCAGGCTTCAAGACACCGCTGACCAAATTGCGCGCCCTTGGCGGGGCCTACCCCAACTACATTCAAATTGTTGCCAGCAAGGAATCAGGGATCAAGACGCTGGCCGATCTCAAAGGCAAGACGATCTCGGTCGGGGCACCCAAGTCCGGTACTGAGCTGAACGCCCGTGCGATCTTCAAGGCTGCGGGGCTTACCTATCAGGACATGGGTAAAGTGCAATACCTGCCGTTTGCTGAATCCGTCGAACTGATCAAGAACAGGCAACTGGACGCGACCCTGCAATCGTCCGGGTTGGGCATGGCTGCGATTCGCGACCTGGCCTCTGTCATGCCCCTCAACTACGTCGCCATCCCGCCTGAGGTGGTCACGAAGATTGGCAACCCGGCCTATCAGAGCGAAATGATTCCGGCCAACACGTATGACGGGCAAACCGAGGCGGTGCCGACGGTTGCCATCACCAACATACTGGTGACCCGCGCAGACATGTCCGATGAAGTCGTCTACGAGATGACCAAGCTCTTGTTCGAAAACCTGCCACGGCTGGGTAACTCACATTCGGCAGCCAAGGACATCAAACTGGAAAGCGCAGCCAAGAATCTGCCAATTGCACTGCACCCAGGCGCCGAACGCTACTACAAGGAAAAGGGCGCGCTGTAGCTGCACGAGGCGCAGTGGGTTGTATTGCCACTGCGCCATCGATTCTTTCCAGTGTGGCCATGAGGCAGGCAATCAATGAGTGACGAGCATCAGGGTATTTCCGCAAACCCGCGGGACTGGCCAAGAACCTTGTTTTATGTAGCGTTGCTGTTTTCGATTTTCCAGATCGTCACCGCAGCCTTCTCCCCCATTTCAAGCCAGGTGCTGCGTGCGGTACACGTCGGTTTCCTGCTCTGGGTGGTATTCCTCAGCTATCCAGCCCATGGCAAGGCCCGCCCCTGGCAACCGCTGGCTTGGCTGCTCAGCCTGGCTGGCATCGTCACCGCCCTGTATCAATGGGTGTTCGAGGCAGACCTGATCCAGCGCTCCGGCGACCTGACGCCAGCTGACATGGTGATCGGCGTGCTGCTGATCGCGCTGATCTTTGAAGCCGCTCGACGGGTGATGGGCATTGCACTGCCAATCATCTGTGGCTTGTTCCTGGCCTACGGCTTGTTCGGTGAATACTTGCCCGGCGAACTGGCCCACCGAGGCTATGGTTTCGACCAGGTCATCAATCAACTGTCCTTCGGCACTGAAGGGCTCTATGGGACACCCACCTACGTTTCGGCTACCTATATCTTCTTGTTCATCCTGTTCGGCGCCTTCCTGGAGCAAGCAGGCATGATCAAGCTGTTTACCGACTTCGCCATGGGCTTGTTCGGTCACAAGCTGGGAGGACCGGCCAAGGTCGCCGTCGCTTCATCCGCGTTGATGGGGACCATCACTGGCTCAGGCATTGCCAACGTGGTGACCACGGGGCAATTCACCATCCCGCTGATGAAGCGCTTTGGTTATCGGGCCGCATTTGCCGGCGGCGTGGAAGCTACCTCCAGCATGGGCAGCCAGATAATGCCGCCAGTCATGGGCGCGGTTGCCTTCATCATGGCCGAAACCATCAATGTGCCGTTCGTGGAAATTGCCAAAGCGGCGTTGATACCCGCCATGCTGTATTTCGGCTCGGTGTTCTGGATGGTCCATCTGGAGGCCAAGCGTTCCAACCTCAAAGGCTTGCCCAAAGACCAATGCCCCAGCGCTTTCGGCGCGGTAAAGGAAAGCTGGTACCTGCTGATTCCTCTAGTAGTGCTGGTTTACCTGCTGTTTTCCGGGCGTACCCCGCTGTTCTCCGGCATGGTCGGGTTAGCCTTGACCGCCATTGTCATCCTCGGCTCGGCGATCATTCTCAGGGTGCAGAGCTTCGGCTTGCGCTGTGCATTCTGGATTGCGCTGGGTATTCTCTGCACAGGCTTTTTTCAACTCGGTATCGGTGTGATTTTTGCGGTCGTTGCCGTGCTGATGGTGTTTTGCTGGTTTATCAAGGGCGGCCGGGAAACCCTGACCATTTGCCTGCACGCGTTGGTCGAAGGTGCACGGCATGCGGTTCCGGTGGGGATCGCCTGCGCACTGGTGGGGGTGATCATCGGCATCGTCTCGCTCACAGGCGTTGCTTCAACCTTTGCCGGTTACATATTGGCGATCGGCCGGGAGAACCTGCTGCTGTCACTGATATTGACGATGATCACCTGCTTGGTGCTAGGCATGGGTATCCCAACCATCCCCAACTACATCATCACCAGCTCGATCGCAGCCCCTGCGCTGCTGGAACTGGGCGTGCCGCTAATTGTGTCGCACATGTTCGTGTTCTATTTCGGGATCCTCGCCGATCTGACCCCACCGGTCGCCCTCGCCTGTTTCGCCGCAGCCCCCATCGCCAAAGAAAGCGGATTCAAGATCAGCCTGTGGGCGGTACGCATTGCCCTGGCAGGTTTCGTCATCCCATTCATGGCGGTCTATAACCCGGCGCTGATGCTGCAGGGCGATAATCTGTGGATGACGGCCTACATGTTGATCAAGACCCTTCTGGCAGTCGGCCTCTGGGGAGTAGCGTCCACCGGTTACCTGCAACAGAAAATGGCCATCTGGGAGCGCTTGTTGAGTTTGGGTGCGGGGGCCTTGTTGATCGTGGCGCTGCCGCTGACCGACGAGATCGGTTTCGCGCTTGGGATTCTGGTATTGCTGCAGCATGTCTGGAGGTCCAGGCACGCAGGGACGGCGAACGCATGATCGGCTTGTGCCTGGGGCTGGATGGCGGGGTCTGGGCGCAACTGCCGGTGTCCCATTTCACCCTGGCATGGAATCACAGCATCGAGAAGATACGCTGGGAGGAAGACTATCGCCTCACCCGCGAAGGCCTGGTGTTGGAAGGCGCCAGGATTCGAGGTAATGGTGCAGGCATGGAGATACCCGATGATGCTCGATTGGAGCTGGGCAGTTGGCATTTCAAGCGCACATTGCCGCCCCTGCAACCTTTGAAACTAGGACGCACCCCCGAAGCTGGCGACTATCAGCTATGCCTTGAGCAGGTGTGTCACGCCATGAGCCATTGGGTTGGACCGCCCTCAACCACCCAGCCCTTCATACAGCTGTGGCGTTGCGAGACAGATGGACATTCGGTACGGAACACCCATTCCTATCGAGCCACCTACTGAAAGCCGCCGCGCTGTAGCAGACGCTCTGCATTGGGCGTCTTATCGATCGTACTGATGATTACTATCGAGCGGCGCGCCTGTGTGGTGGCGCCCACCCACTCGTATAATCGCCTTCAATTTTCGCCCTCTCCTCGCCTGCTGCAGGCGACATCCCCCTTGGAACCCAGCATCATGCCAAGCGACAGCCAGGCCCCTAGCGGCCTTCCCGAACATAACCAACAAAGCGTCAAACAGCAGTGGCTGGCGATTCTTTCGGTCGCCGTGGGTGCCTTCGCCCTGGTCACCAGTGAGTTTCTGCCGGTGGGCGTGCTCAACGACGTTGCCAGCGACCTCGGCATCAGCGCAGGCCAGGCCGGCCTGATGGTGACCCTGCCCGGCATCATGGCCGCCCTCGCCGCCCCTTTGCTGTCGGTCGGCATTGGCGCCATGGACCGCCGTTACCTGCTGATCGGCCTGACGCTGATCATGATCATCGCCAACGCGGTGGTGGCCTACGCCAGTGACTTCAGCCTGCTGCTGTTCGGCCGCGTCCTGCTGGGCGTGAGCATCGGCGGCTTCTGGGCCACGGCCATTGCCCTCAGCGGCCGCCTGGCACCCAAAGGCGTGGGCGTTGCCCAGGCCACCTCTATCATCATGGTCGGGGTAACCCTGGCCACCGTGCTGGGCGTGCCCGTGGGCACCTGGCTGAGTGGCCTGATGGGCTGGCGCATGACCTTCCTGGTTACCGCGCTGGTGGGCGTGCCGGTGCTGCTGGCGCAGGTCCTGCTGCTACCGCGGCTCAACCCGGACAAGGCCATCCGCATCAGTGACCTGCCGGCCCTGTTCATCAACCCACAAGCGCGGGTTGGGTTGATTGCGGTATTGCTGATTGGCCTGGCGCACTTTGCCGCGTACACCTATGTGGCACCCTTCTTCAAACAGAACGCCGGCTTCGATGGGCCGACGATTGGCTCGCTGCTGTTGCTGTATGGCGTGGCCGGGGTAATCGGCAACATCTTCGCCGGCTTCGCCGCCAACCGCAGCGTGCGCCACACCCTGATGCTGGTGGCCGTGATGATTGGCGTCAGCACCGCCCTGTTCCCCCACTTCGCCACGGGCATGACCGGCGCTGCAATGTTGATCGCACTGTGGGGCTTCGCCTTCGGCGCCTTCCCGGCGTGTGCCAGTATCTGGATGTTTGTGGTCGCACCAAAGGATGTCGAACGCGGCATGCCCCTGTTCGTGGCGATGTTCCAGGTGATTATTGCGCTGGGCTCGTTCTTTGGCGGGCAGATCGTCGACCAGTTGGGCAGCTCGGTGCTATTGAGCCTGGCCACGGCCCTGGTGGGCTGCGGCTTTGTCACCGTGCTGGTGCTGGGGCGTAGCGTCACTAACCGATTGGCCGTTCAGCCCTGCTGACAGGCCGTAGTAAAAAACCGGCATCAATCCCCGAGCGGGTACTCACCCGCTCCGGCGTTCGTCCACCTTGCCGCTGTGGCCATTTCGCCACATGAAGGTGTATGAATAAAAGTTAACGGAACCTGCTTGGCAAATGGGTTAGTTTCTCATTAACAGTTAGAAACACTTCCCGTTAGCATCTACGCCCCAGGACTTCCCCTTGAAACGCCACCTCCCCGCCAGTCTCCTGCTGGCCGGCGCGTGCAGCGCCATGCCCATTGTTCATGCGGCCGACGACCTCACACTGCCTGCCACCCAGATCGAAAGCACCCGGGACAGCGGCGACGGCCCAAGCCAGGGCTATGAAGGCAAGCCATCGACCAGCACCACCAAACTGGGCCTGACCGACAAGCAAACGCCACAGGCAGTGACGACCATCACCCGGCAGGAGCTGGACGATTTCAAGATCACCGGTATCAAGGACGCGCTGCGTGCAGCGCCGTCGGTGACCGTGGAGCAAACCGAAAGCGACCGTACCGAGTTCACCTCGCGCGGCTTTGACATCAATACGTTCGAATACGACGGCATGGGCATGCCCTTCGTAAGCACGGTGCTGGTAGGCGACCAGGACCTGGCCGAGTACGAGCAGATCGACGTGCTGCACGGCGCCAATGGTTTGATGAGTGGCGCGGGCAACCCGTCCGCCACGGTCAACTTCGTGCGCAAACGCCCGACCGACACCTTCCAGGCACAGATCGACACCAGTGTCGGCTCTTGGGACAGCCGTCGCGTGGACGTCGACGTTGCCGGCCCACTTACTGATGCCGGCAATGTGCGTGGCCGTTTCATCTACTCCCATGACAAGGGCAACTCATGGATGGACCGCTACAGCCACGAGCGCAACGTTGCCGCAGGCCTGCTGGCATTCGACGTGTCCGACACCGACACCGTGACGGTGGGTTTTTCCCAGCACAACAGCGACTCCAACGGCAGCACCTGGGGCAACCTGCCGCTGGTCGACAGCGCGGGCAATGCCATCCACTACAGCGGCCGCAGTAACAGCATCGGCCAACCGTGGACCTACTGGAACCTGCACACCCAGCGCACGTTCGTCGAACTCAAGCATGACTTTGGCAATGACTGGAACGCCACGCTCACCGCCACCGGTGTGCAGGAAAAGCAGAACACCAACATGCTGTACGTCGGCTCGGTCAGCGGTGACGACGCCCTGGCGTATGCCAACCACACCAGCAGCGAAGCTCACCAACTGCTGGGCGAGGCCAAGGTGCAGGGGCCGTTCAGCCTGTTCGGGCGCGAGCATCAGCTGACCTTCGGCGCTGCGTATGGGCGCACCCATCAGAAAGGTCACGAGTACGACGAAAACCTGGAAGACGGCAGCGCCTTCAATACCTCGTTCGCGGGCATTCTGGCGGGCACTACGCCCATGCCATCGTTCGGCGTCACCAGCGAAGGCCTGTCGCAAAACTTCGAAGACACGCAGAAGAGCGTATTTGCCGGGGCGCGTTTCAGCTTGGCCGATGACCTGCACTGGATCGTCGGTGCGCGCATGCTCAGCGCCGACGGCAAGGGTGAAAGCTACGGCACCGAGCACTCCACCCGCGCCCACGGCAAAGTGACGCCTTACACCGGCCTGGTCTACGACCTGAATGACGCCTGGAGTGTCTACGGCAGCTGGACCAAGATCTACAACCCGCAATACAACGTGGTTGGCACCGATGGCACCCTGCTCGACCCGCTGGAAGGCAAAAGCATGGAGCTCGGCGTCAAGGGCAGCGTGATGGACGAGCGCCTGCACGTGACGGCTGCGGTGTTCAAGACCGAGCAACGCAATGTGGCCGTGGATGCAGGGTTCGACGGGGTTCAGGAAGTCTACACACCGGGCGACTTCAAGAGCCACGGCGTCGAGTTGCAGGCCTCCGGCGAAGTGGTGCCTGGCCTGGACCTGCTCGGCGGCTACACCTATGTGCGCATCGACGATGACAACGGCGAACGGGCACGCAAATACGTGCCGACGCACAGCGTGCGCGCCATGGCCACCTACCGCCTGCCGGGCCTGCCGCAGATGAAAGTGGGTGCCCGTGCAAGCTGGCAAACCGCAGTGGAAAACGACAGCAACAGCGCCATCCACCAGAACGCTTACGGGTTGGTTGACCTGATGACCAGCTACGACATCGACAGCAACTGGAGCACTTCGCTGAACCTGAACAACGTCACCGACCGCAAATACCTGCTGTCGCTGTACGACAACGCCACCACTGCCAGCTATGGCGCGCCGCGCAACGTGACGGCGTCGGTGACCTGGAAGTATTGATCGGGGGTTTGCTTTTCAGTGATGAATAATCAGATATAACCCCTTCCTTGTAGGCCTTTTCCCAAACATACTCCTGCCGCCTTTTATCCGTTGCGGCCGCTCAGGCACCGCTCTAGTCTCGGCCTGTCGCTGCAAACAGCGATCGGCTTTGACAGGCTGCGACGGTACATGGCACAGCTCGTCCTTATGGCGGCTGTACGTGCGGGCACGCTTGCGTGCGCCGGAACTTGCTATGTCCGCCGGTCTGTCAACCCACGTACAGCTGCCACCCTTCTGTTTGACAGCAGGCAGGTGACCGCATCTCTAAAAGGACGTAGTCATGCTCAAGATCGTTCCCGATCCACCCCACAACCACCACTCTCTCGAAGACACCCTCATCCAGGCTGTGGACTACGCGCTGTGCGCACAGACCGTGTGCCCATCAGGCGATTCTGCTGCAGCCCAAATCACCCGTGTCGATCCTGATGATGACAACCATGCATGAGCTGGAGGCGCTGCGTGTGCTGCTTGAGTCGGCGTTGATTCAGGTGCAGATGCCAGCAGAGCCGCGTACTCGGCATTAAGGGCCTATGCGATGTGTTGCCTGGCTTGGCATTTTCAGCGCCTATCAGATCGAGCGCCGCCCGCGCGGCGCATCGCGAGCAAGCTCGCTCCTACATTCGTTTCGGGCCAGTCACGCCTGTGCCAACGCACGCGACCGCCTTGTTTGTCCGACACATTATTGAGGCGGACGCCAAGGGGCCGCGCGCCAATGCCTCAGGAATAATTGGCCCGAAACGGATGTAGGAGCGAGCTTGCTCGCGATGCGCCGCGCGGGCGGCGCTCGATCTCCGCCCCACCTCCAAACCCAAGACAGGCGCCTAGCCGCCATCACCCTATCTCCCGACAAGCACATAGCGGCCGCACATTGGATAATCTCAAGCCCAAAGCGCCCAATGACTCAGAGCGGGTTCCAGAAATGCTTCAACAGTCTCAGGCACTCTGGGAGCAATACGCCGAGGCGGAATGCAATGGGTTATACGAACAGAGTATCGCTGGGACTATTCGGGGTTCCGTTTCGCAATATTGCAGATACCGCATGGCCCTCCAGCGCCTGACTGAATTGGACGAATGGTGAGTGGTCAGAATTTTTACCGTACAAGGATGTCACGGTCATCGCCACCGCCATCATGAAGATGGCTAAAGCCCCTGTGAAATCAATTCAGTACCCCTCGATCAGGCCGCAACCTAGAATACGTCTCAACTAGAGAGCCTATAAATATTCGAGTGGGACAGCCGACCATGACGACCACAGATTTCAACTTTTCCATCAAGACCATTCGTTTCGACGAACATTATCACCCCGCCGAAAACACACGCCTCACGACCAACTTCGCCAACCTGGCGAGGGGCGCGAGCCGCCAGGAAAACTTGCGCAACACCCTGGGGATGATCGACAACCGCTTCAACGCCCTGGCGCATTGGGACAACCCAAAAGGCGACCGTTACAGCGTCGAGCTTGAGATAATTTCCGTCGCGATGACGATCGATGCTGAACGCAGCGATCACCCCCTGCCCTTGATTGAAATACTGAAAACCCACATCGTCGACCGAAAAACCGGCGAGCGCATCGCCGGCATGGTGGGGAACAATTTTTCGTCCTACGTGCGCGATTACGACTTCAGCGTACTGCTACTGGGGCACAACAAAAACCAGCCAGCGTTCAGCACACCTGAGCATTTTGGCGAGCTGCATGGCAAGCTGTTCAAGCGCTTCGTGAACTCCGCCACCTACAAACAGCACTTTGCCAAGCCCCCGGTCATCTGCCTGAGCGTGTCGAGCAGCAAGACTTACCATCGCACTGAAAACCAGCACCCGGTGCTGGGCTTTGAATACCAGCAAGATGAATATTCCTTGACCGATGAATATTTCGGGAAGATGGGATTGAAAGTGCGTTACTTCATGCCTGCGAACAGCGCTGCGCCGTTGGCTTTCTATTTCTCCGGCGATTTGCTCAGTGACTACAGCAACCTTGAGCTGATCAGCACCATCAGCACCATGGATACCTTCCAAAAAATCTACCGCCCCGAAATCTACAATGCCAATTCGGTGGCAGGAAAGTCCTACCAGCCCAGCTTGAAGCACGAAGATTATTCGCTGACACGCATTGTTTATGATCGGGAAGAGCGTAGCCGGCTGGCTATTGAACAGGGACGATTTGTCGAAGAGCACTTCATCAAACCTTACCACGCCATGCTTGAGCAGTGGTCCGCCAACTACGCTTCCTGACTTACGCAAATACAAGGTCTTCTTTCATGAAAAATCTGTTACCCACGTCGACTGCCGGCAGTTTGCCTAAACCCTCTTGGCTCGCACAACCCGAGACACTTTGGTCCCCCTGGAAGTTGCAGGACGAGGCGTTGACCGAAGGCAAACAGGATGCACTGCGCCTGTCATTGCAAGAGCAGCAACACGCCGGCATTGATATCGTCAGTGATGGCGAGCAAACGCGCCAACACTTTGTGACGACCTTCATCGAGCACCTCAGCGGCGTTGATTTCGAGAAACGTGAAACCGTGCGTATCCGCGATCGCTACGACGCAAGCGTACCGACGGTGGTGGGGGCTGTCGCTCGGCAAAAGCCCGTGTTTGTAGAAGATGCCAAGTTTTTGCGTCAGCAAACCCGGCAGCCCATCAAATGGGCGCTGCCAGGCCCCATGACCATGATTGATACGCTGTACGACAACCATTACAAAAGCCGCGAAAAACTGGCGTGGGAATTTGCCAAGATTCTCAACCAGGAAGCCCTTGAGCTAGAGGCTGCCGGTGTGGACATCATCCAGTTCGATGAACCCGCCTTCAATGTCTTCTTCGACGAAGTCAATGACTGGGGTGTGGCCACGCTGGAAAGGGCCATTGAAGGCCTCACATGTGAAACGGCCGTCCATATTTGCTATGGCTATGGCATCAAAGCCAACACCGACTGGAAAAAGACCCTGGGCAGTGAGTGGCGCCAATATGAAGAAGCGTTCCCCAAACTGCAAAAATCCAGCATCGATATCATCTCGCTGGAATGCCACAACTCGCACGTCCCGCTGGACCTGATGGAACTCATCCGCGGTAAAAAAGTGATGGTAGGCGCCATTGACGTGGCGAACCACACCATTGAAACCCCCGAGGAAGTCGCGGCTACCCTGCGCAAAGCACTGCAATTCGTAGATGCCGACAAACTCTACCCGTGCACCAACTGTGGCATGGCCCCATTACCTCGCCAGGTCGCCAGGGGCAAGCTGAATGCGCTGAGTGCAGGCGCAGACATCGTGCGCAGAGAACTCCTGGCCCATTAAAGGCCCCCTCACGTCAGGACCTACCATGTCACTTCCCAGTACTGCCATCGCGCCCTCGCGCTTTCGCGAAGCGCTCGGGCACTACGCGTCCGGTATCACGGTGATCACCTCGCTCATCGATGGCGCGCCGATTGGCTTCACCTGCCAGTCGTTCTATAGCGTGTCGATGAGGCCGCCGCTGGTGTCATTCAGCGTGATGGCCAGTTCGGCCAGCTACCCCGGCATTCGCCAGGCGGGCCGCTTCGCGGTCAATATCCTTTCAGGTGAACAGGTGGGGATTTCCAACCAGTTCGCCCGCAAAGGCGCGGACAAATGGCATGGGGTCAAGTGGCAGGCGTCGCCGCTGGGTAATCCGGTCATTGCCGGCAGCCTGCACTGGCTGGATTGCGAGATTCACGCCGAACACGCAGCCGGTGACCACGTGATCGTGATTGGCGAAGTGAAAGCGCTGAACGTGCAGGACGCCGCAGCGACGCAACCCTTGCTGTATTTCAAAGGACAATATCGCAACCTCGCCGCGCATTGCGCGGTTTGAGCGTTGCCCTCTTCTCATGATCGACTTGAGACACCTACGCACCCTTTATGCCCTGCGCGAAACGGACAGCCTGCCCGAGGCTGCCGAGTACCTGCACCTGACGCAATCGGCGCTCTCGCACCAGTTCCGGGAGCTGGAAAGTCGCCTCGGCATGCCCGTGTTCGTGCGCAAGTCCAAGCCGGTGCGCTTCACCACGGCCGGCCTCAAGCTGTTGCAATTGGCCGACCAGGTGCTGCCGCTGATTCGCACGACGGAGCGCAAGCTGAGCAAACTGGTTGGCGGTACGGCCGACCGGCTGCACATCGCCATCGAGTGCCACAGCTGCTACCAATGGTTGATGCCCTCGGTGGACGATTTCCGCGAGGCATGGCCAGAGGTTGAACTGGACCTGGCCTCAGGGTTGTCGTTCGCGCCACTGCCGGCCCTGGAACGGGGGGACCTCGACCTGGTGGTGACCTCCGACCCGGTGACCTTGCCAGGTATCACCTACGTGCCGCTGTTCGGCTACGAGGCAATGCTGGCCATCGACAAGCACCACTCCCTGCGCGAAAAGCCCTACCTGGAACCCGCCGACATCGCCAGCCAGACCCTGATCACATACCCGATCGAGCGCAACCGCCTGGACATCTTCACCCGCTTCTTCGACCCCGCCGACCTCGAGCCCGCCCAGGTACGCACCGCCGAAATGACCGTGATGATGATGCAGCTGGTGGCCAGCGGCCGCGGGGTTTGCTGCCTACCGAACTGGGCGGTGCATGAATACACCTCGCGCGGCTATGTCATTGCCAAGCGCCTGGGCGAGAAAGGGCTGCAAGCCACGCTATTCGCGGCGGTTCGCAGCGATATGCTGGAAATGCCCTACATGAGGGACTTCCTGCTTACAGCAAAAGATATTTCCTTTGCGACGTTGGAGGGCGTCAATGCGGTATGAGGCCCGTTGCCTGATAGCTATGGCTCGTAAACTGTTGGTCAACACAGGCTAGTAATGTTGGGGAAGTGGGGCTGCCATGTGCTTGTCGGGGTATAGGGTGAGGGCAGCTAGATGCCTGTCTTGGGTTTGGAGGTGGGGCGGATATCGAGCGCCGCCCGCGCGGCGCATCGCGAGCGAAGCTCGCTCCTACATCTGTTTCGGGCCAGTCACGCCTGTGCCAGCGTGCGCGACCAACTTGTTTGTACGGCTCGATATTGAGTCGAACGCCAAGGGCGCGCGCGGTGGCTTCAGGAATAACTGGCCCGAAACAAATGTAGGAGCGAGCTTCGCTCGCGATGCGCCGCGCGGGCGGCGCTCGATATCCGCCCCACCTCCAAACCCAAGACAGGCACCTAGCTGCCCTCACCCTATACCCTGACACGGCTCACCATCGGCAGTCCATTTTGTGGGAGCGGGCTTGCCCCGCGAAGAGGCCGAGCCAGAAAATGGGGTTGACTGGCACGGGCTACGCCCGTGTTCGCGGGGCTAGCCCGCTCCCACAGACGGCAGGAAGAACGACTACGGCCAGGCGTAGGCAGCATGTGAGCCGCCCTAGCTGTCACCCTCCTGCACAGTAACCCTCACCCCCGTGCTTGCAATTTCATACTCGGATTCAGAAATCCTGCGCACCGCCCCACCAAACTGCATCTCGAAATGCTTCAGCCCTTCATGCCGAATCATGCCATGTGGCGAGCGCTCAATCGTCTCGTCTTGATAAATGTTGATCACGTAGACCACGTTATCCGTACCCACCCCGACGATCTTCCCAACATATTTATCTGCCATGTCCGCACTCCCTGAGTAAACCCCACAGTTGCTGCAACTGAGATGCTGACTGTTCAAGGATGTGCGCAATGGCGGTAGGGGTCTGTACGCTACCGAACAGACCCCTCACGTCATTCTGCCAGCCGACGCCGAAGACGCAGGGCTGGATGTTATCCTCGACACTTCAACCCGTTTGGCGGTATTGGACGGCGAACGAAGGACAAAAGGAAAATGTCATGCGCACACGCACCCTCCTCGCGGCAATCGGTACCGCTTTCACCTTGATCTCAGCCCCGGCATCAGCCACCCAGCCCGCAGCGCAGGCGTCGGCAACGTTGAGCAAAGACCGCATCTCGGTAACCGTTGAGGGCGCCGGCCCGGATGTCATCCTGATCCCGGGCTTGGCGTCTTCCCGCGAAGTGTGGCAAGACCTGGCCGCCAGGCTAAAGCATAGCTACCGCCTGCACCTGGTGCAGGTCGCAGGCTTTGCTGGAGCACCGGCCGTCTCCAACCCGCAAGGCAATGTGGCCGACCCAACGGCCGAGGCCATCGCTGACTACATCCGCACCCAGCACCTCAAGGCCCCGGTGATCATTGGCCACTCACTGGGTGGCGAGGTGGCGCTGATGCTCGGTGCGCGTCATCCCGACCAGGTCGCACGCCTGATGATCGTCGATGCCCTGCCCTTCTACACCCTGCTGATGGACCCCGCCGCCACTCGCGAAACTGCCGCACCGCATGCAGCGGCGTTCCGTGATGCGCTGCTGGCGTCACCGCCGGCGCAAACCGAGGCCATGCAGCGCGCCTCCATAGCCCGCCTGGCAAAAAGCGAAGCGGCCAGGCCTGCACTGCTTGCGGCGGCGCTAGGCTCGGACCGGCAGACCACGGCGGATGCCACGTATGAACTGATGACCACCGACCTGCGCCCTGAGCTCGGGCGCATCCAGGTGCCGGTAGAGGTCGTCTATGCCTACGACCCCCTCTACGGCATACCGGCTGCCAACGTCGAGGCGACTTTCCGCAACGCCTACGCCACCACCCCACACATCAGCTTCAAGCGCATTGACGACAGCTTCCACTTCGTCATGCTCGACCAGCCGCAGGCGTTCGCCACCGCAGTCACCGATTTTCTGCAACCGTAGCGGTCGCTTGCCGCAGCCGTTCAGCGCTTGAGCAGGGCAATGAAAAACAACCCGCCAAGCGCTGCGGTGGCAATGCCGATGGGCAGGTCTTGCGGGGCGATCAAAGTGCGTGCAGCCACATCCACCCAAATCAGAAAAATCGCCCCCAGCAGTGCACTCACCGGCATCAGCCGGCGGTTTTCCGCACCCACCAGCGCCCGCGCCATGTGCGGCACCATCAGGCCGACGAAGCCGATGGCGCCCGACAGCGATACCAGTACGCCGGTCAGCAGCGAGGTGCAGGTGAACACCTGCAGGCGCAGGCGTCGGCCGTTGAAACCCAGGCTCAGCGCCGTCTGCTCACCACTCATCAGCGCATTCAAGCCACGCCCCAGCACTTGCAGTGTGACCAGCCCCAGCACCACGCACAGTGCCGGCAGCCAGATGACATGCCAGCGCGCCGCGCCCAGGCCACCCAGCATCCAGAACACCACCGAAGCGGCGGCATGCTGATCGCCCGTGTACAACAGCAGGTTGACCACCGCCATCAGCACAAACGACACGGCGACGCCCGCCAACAGCAGGCGGTCGCTGTCCATACGGCCATTGCGCCGGGCCACGCCAATCACCAGCAACATACTCGCTGCCGCGCCCATGAACGCCGCCAGTGGCAAGCTGAAGACCCCAATGAACTCGCCCAGGTAGAGCATCACCAGCACTGCCCCCAGCGCCGCCCCCGAGCTGACACCCAACAGGTGCGGGTCTGCCAGGGGGTTGCGGGTCACGGCTTGCAGCGCGCTGCCGACCAGCGCCAGGCCGGCACCCACCAAAGCCCCCAGCAACACCCGGGGCGCGCGGATCAGCCAGACGATATGGGCCTGGCTCTGGCTCCACTCACCCGGCATGTCGATGCCCAGTTGCTGGCCGACAATACCGGCAACCTTGGCCAACGGCACCGACGCGGGGCCAAAGGCAAGGGCGATCAGGCACGACAGCAGCAACACCACGCTCAGCAGCACGATCAGCCACCGGTACGCCGCAGTGCTGTGCCCGACCCTCATCGGGCAGCACCTTGGAACAACGGGGGATGCAATGCATCGGCAAGTTTTTCGATGGCCACTGCGTTCTCCACGGACGGCGTCACCTCCAGGTAAGTCAGCACAATGAAGCGCTGATCACGAATCGCCCGCACGTCTTTCAACGCAGGTTGGCGCAGCAGGAAGTCGCGCTTCTGCTGCCAGGTGCTGGGGCCGTAGTCGACGATCAGAATGACCTCCGGGTCGCGCTCCACCACGCTTTCCCAGTTCACCTCGGTCCAGCTGGCGGCCACATCGTCCATCACGTTGCGCCCGCCGGCGGCTTCGATCAGGGCCTGGGGCACGCCAAGCCTTCCCGAGGTGGTCGGGCGGTCTTCGCCACTGTCATAAAGGAACACCCGTGGCATGTACTGCGCCTGCCCGACCCGATGCTGCACTTCACCGATACGCGCGCGCATGCTGGCGATCACGCGGTCGGCCTGGGGCTCGACCGAGAATATCCGCCCCAGGTTGCCCAGGTCGCGGTAGACATCGTCCAGGCTGGCCCGCTGCTGGGCCATGACCCACGAGCACGACTCGCTCAGCTCGTACACCGGGATGGCAAAAGGCGCGAGGGTGCTGGGGGTCACCGGGCCGCCAACCTGCATGCCGTAGTTCCAGCCGGCAAAAAACAGATCGGCTTCAGCCGCCAGCAAGGTTTCGATGGCCGGGTAGCGGCTGGCCAGCTGCGGCACGCCCTGCAGTGCCGTGTCCAGCCACGGGTCGCGATGCTTGCGGGCGCTGAAACCGGTGTAGCCGACGATGCGCTCGCGCAGCCCCAGGTGCAGCAGCATTGCGCTCATGTTCACATCGTGCACCACCACCCGCTGCGGTGCCTGGCTGAACGTCACGTCGCGGTCACAGCTGCGCACGCTCAAGGGGTAGTCGCTGGCCGCGGCAGGCAGCGCGGTCAGGATCGACAGCAAGCCGATCAGGTAGCGAAGGGTCATGGTCGTGTGATCCAGGTAATACGTGGGTAAGGGTGCAGGGGGTGGCGGTCGACCAGCGCCTCGACACCGAAGACCTGCCTGAGCAGGCCGGGGGTCAGCACCGCTTGCGGCGTGCCGCTGGCGACAAGGCGCCCGCCGTCGATGACGTACAGCCGATCACAGAACGCGGCCGCCAGGTTAAGGTCGTGAAAGCTGGCCAGAATGCTCAGGCCCAGGCTGCGCAGGTGCTGGAGCAGCTCCAGCTGGTAGCGTGGGTCCAGGTGGTTGGTCGGCTCATCGAGCATCAGCAACTGCGGTGCCTGCACCAAGGCCCGGGCCAGCAGCACGCGCTGTTTCTCGCCCCCGGACAGGCTGGCAAACGCCCGCTCGCGCTGCTCGGCAAGGCCCACCTGCGCAAGTGCCTGCGCTACGTGCCGGGCATCCTCGGCACTGTCGCCATCGAACAGGCCCTTGTGCGGCGCGCGGCCCATGGCAACCACCTCGGCAACGCTCAAGCCGAACTCATCGGGGAACTCCTGCAGCACCACCGCGATGCGTTGTGCGCACCAACGCGCGCTGCGCTGCCAGATGTCATCCGCGCCAAGGCTCACCCGGCCTAGGTCAGGTGGGTTGGCGCGGTAGGCGCAGCGCAGCAGGCTGGTCTTGCCGCTGCCATTGGGACCGATCAGGCCGACGAACTCGCCCTGCCCCACGTGCAGGTCCACGCCTTGCAACAGCGGGCGCGGTGCCCGCCCCCGTTCCTGCGGGGCCCAGGCGAGGGCCTCGATGTGCAGTTGCGTCATGGGCATCACCTCCAGGAGGCACCGGCCAAAGACCGGTGCGACAGGCTCAGAAGCTGTAGTCAGCCGTGACGAAGAATGAGCGCGGCTCACCCAGGTACCACTGCCGGCCGTTGTTACCGGTGGTGATGGCGTACTGGCGATCGAACAGGTTGTTCAACTGCAGGCCCAGGGTCAGGTCCGGTTGCACGTGCCAGTCGACAGTGGCGTCGACCACGGTGTAGCTGGGCACCTGAACGGTATTGGCGTTGTCGGCGTAACGGCTGTCGACATAACGCGCCCCGGCACCGGCACTGAAGCGTTGGCCGAAGTCCTTGCTCAACCACAGGTTGGCGGAACGGCGTGGCACCTCGGTGGGCTGGTTGCCGGAATAGTCGTCGGTACCATTGGTAAATTCGTCATACTCTGCCCGCACCCAGGCGGCGTTGGCGGACAGCTGCACGTCGTAGGGCAGGCGCAGTTCGAGGGTGGCTTCGATACCGTCCGACGACTGCTGGCCGACCTGCTGTTGCAGCGTCGGGTTGAGCGGGTCGGTGCTCAGCAGCTTTTTCTTGACGATGTGGTACGCCGCCAAGGTCCACTCCCCTCGCCCCTCGGGCAGCATCTGCTTGATGCCCACTTCGGTTTGCTTGGCGGTGCTCAGGTCCCACTGCTGCTGAGCGGCGTCGAGGGTCAGCAGGTCGCTTACGCCTTCGGTACTGGTGGCGTACTGGCCGTAGACCGACAGGTCTTCGGTAACCGCGAACACCAGCCCGGCGCGCCAGTTGTTGCCGGACAAGCTGCGGTCGGTGCGGGTATCGGTATCCAGGTCGTCGCTGTGCAAGTGCACCTGGTCGCGGCGCACACCGGTGATCAGCGACAGGCGCTCGGTCAACTGCGTGCGGTTCTCGGCGAACAGCGAAAACTGCTTGGCCTGGTTGGCTTCGCGCGAGCGGAAGGGGTCGTTGCTGATGTATTCGCCGCCCCCCGAACCCGACAACGGCACCGTATCGGTCAGGGTGTTGCCGAAGTCGTGTTTGCGCACGAAGCGGATCGTGTTGTAGTCGGCGCCCACCACGGTCTGGCTGTCCAGGCCGAACAGCGAGTGTTGCAAGGTGAACGACTGGCGGTCACCGAGCTGTTCCTGGGTCTGCTTGATGCTGATGAAGCTGCTGCGGCGCACCTGGTCACCTGGCAACCAGGTGTAGGTCTCGGCGTTGCGCCAGCGACGCTGGGCCTTGAGGAAGTACAACTGGTTGCTGGCGGTCAGGTTGTCGTTGATCACCCAGTCGGTCACCAGGCGCGTGGACTGGTCGTTGTAATGCAGCTCGGCGTTGTCGACGTTGTAATTGTGATCGCGCAGCGACTCGCGGTAGTGCCCACCCACCAACGGCGTACCCATGTATTGCTGCGGGTTCTGGTCACCGTAGTCGTGGCTGAGGGTGAAGCTCAGCTCATCACTGGGCTGCCAGCGCAGCGAGCCGCTGATGGCGAGGCTCTGCGAGTCGCCGCGGTCGACCCAGCCGTTGCTGGCCTGTTTGTTCAGGTTCAGGCGATAGCTCAAGGTATCGGTCAGCGAACCACCGCTGTCCAGGGCCATCTGCCGGCGGTCATCCGAGCCGTAGCCCAGGCGCAGGTGGTTGCGGATTTCACCCTCGAACGGCTTCTTCGGCACCACGTTGATCACCGCGCCGGTGGCGCCCTCCCCGTACAGCACCGATGCCGGGCCGCGCAGCACATCGATGCGCTCTACCGACCAGGTGTCCACCGGGAAGGTCACCGTGCCGGCGCCTACGTACAGCCGGGTGCCGTCGTACAGCTGCATGGTCGAACTGTGCCCGGTAAAGCCACGGGCCGACAGCGCCGTGCCGCCGTTGCCGGGGGTGCCGATGAAGGTGATGCCGGGCGAACGGGTAACCGCGTCCTGAACCGTTGCGTTGTTGCGCTTGAGGATTTGCTCGGCACTGATGCTGGTCACGCTGGCGGGTGTTTCCAGCGGCGTCAGGCCAAGCCGCGAGCCACTGGTGCCTGGGGTATGCAGGTCGGGCTGCGGGTTGCGCTCGGCCGTGCCGGTAATGTCCGTGGCCGGCAGCGCCAGGGCGTTGTCCGCCTCGGCGGCGTGGGCTGCAACGCTAAGGAAAACACAGGGCACCAGGCTTGCATGCAGCAGCGGGCCTGGCAAAGAACTGAACAGCGAATAACGGGACATGTCGTTCCACTTGAAGCAGGAATGAAAGAATCCCGGGGGAACAACGCAAAGGGGCATCGCAGGCGCGCACGCCTACGGAAACCGGCCTGCGCCCGCCCACCGCGGGTTTGCCAAACGATGCTTCAGGCCGGTCTCCGGGCTCGCGAGGGGCATGAAGCATTCACCTTCCCATGCCGTGGCACAGTGGTGTGTTGAATGCTTCGCTCGCATACCGTTGCGGGGGCAGCGCCGGACTGATCATCGCTCGATGACGAACCGGCTTCCCGTTTCACCCCATGCACGGCGGCAGGGGGCACCTGAAACAGGCGCGCAGATGACCATCAAAATGCCGCTACGTCAACCGCCCTGTACAGCGCAAAGGCGCTGCTACGCGACAGCAACGGCTAGACTGACTGTCTGTACCCGCGTCACAACCCGACTCGCTGGAGGCACCTGCGCACATGAGTTTCATTGTCTGGGTGGCCATGCTCGGCGCCGTCTTGCTGCTGCTGGCGCTGACTTCCTCTTACCTGCGCTGGATCCCTGTCACCACCTCGGTGGTGTGCCTGGGGCTGGGCGTAGGCCTTGGCCCGGGCGGCCTCGGGCTGCTGCAACTCGACCTGCCCCAGGCCAGCGGCTGGATGGAGCACCTGACCGAGGTCGCTGTGTTGTTTTCCCTGTTCGTCAGCGGCCTCAAGCTGCGCCTGCCGCTGAGCAGCCGCAGTTGGCGGGTGGCCTTCTTCCTGGCCGGGCCCGTGATGCTGGCCTGCATCGCGGGGGTCAGTCTGGTGCTGCACTACGGCCTGCACCTGGGCTGGGGGGTGTCGGTGCTGATTGGCGCCATCCTGGCCCCGACCGACCCGGTGCTGGCCACGCTGGTACAGGTCAACGACGCGCAGGACTACGACCGGGTGCGCTTCAGCCTGTCGGGCGAAGCGGGGCTCAACGATGGCATCGCCTTTCCGTTCGTGATCCTCGGCCTGCTGCTGGTGCAGGGCGCCGAAGGCAGCCAGTGGCTTACCGACTGGCTGTTGCAGGACGTGCTGTGGGCGGTACCCGCAGGCTTGCTCAGTGGCTACTGGATGGGGCGCGGCCTTGGGCACTTGAGCCTGTACCTGCGCACCCAGCATGCCGACAGCACGCTTTCGCCCAACGACTACCTGGCACTGGCGCTGATTGCCATGGCTTATGTGGTCGCCGACCTGATCCATGGCTATGGCTTTCTCGCGGTATTCGCGGCGGGGCTCGGCCTGCGACAGGCCGAGGTGCACACCAGCCCCACCCCGCAAGCGCCCGCCGAGCACCTTGTACAGCCCGTCGTCGGTCACCAGCATGTCGCCCCGGAGCATGCGGTGAAAGGGGATATCGCCGCACTGGAAGACACACAGGTCGCAGCGGGCATCATGCTCGGCGACATGCTCTCGTTCGGCGGGCTGGTGGAGCGGGCGATGGAGGTCTTTCTGGTGACGTTGCTCGGGGTCGTGTTGATCGAGCACTGGGACTGGCGAGCCCTGGTCGTCGGCGCGGCGCTGTTCGTGATCATTCGGCCACTGAGCACGCTGCTGATCCCCGGGCACGGCCTGCTGGACCTGCGCCAGCGCGGCCTGCTTGGCTGGTTCGGCATACGCGGTATCGGTAGCCTCTACTACCTGTTCTACGCGCTCAATCACGACATGCTGCCCAGCGTCGCCACTTCGAGTACCAACCTCACGTTGTCGGTGGTGGCGCTGAGCATCGTGGTGCATGGGCTAAGCGTCCAACCCCTGCTGGCGCGTTACGAAGCCGGCCGCAAACGCCGCGGCCAATAATCCCCCAGGGGGGGCGTCGCCCGCTGGCAGCGACGCCCCCGGAGGTTTCAGGACGGGAAGCCCAACCCCGAAGACAAGTCAGTGTCCGCCGTTCGATGCGTGCCCGTGGGCGCCTCTTTCGCGGTGGCTTCCCTTACCGACTCTTTTACCGCCTCCTTGGCTTGCTCACCCTTGGCCTTCAGCGTGTCGGTCAAGCGGTCACTGCTGGCGCCCATCAGCTCGTCCTCTTTACGGGTGCCGGGCAGTGCCGCACCCAAGGCTGCACCCAAGGCTATGCCCAGCGCGGCCAGTACCAAGGGCTGCTCCTTGAGCAACTGATCGAACTGGCCCTTCAGCGCCGTGGCCTGGTCACCGATCTGCTGGGCGCTGCCACGCAGGCTGTCAGCCGACCCGTGCACCGTGTCGCGCGCGCCCTGCCCCAGCTCGCCGGCCCGGTCACGCAGGTCATGGGCCTTGCTGCTCACGGCGTGGCCGGCATCGTGCAGCGCCTCGGTGGCATGGGCAAAAGCCCCCTTCACGCTGTCGACCGCATCACCCAGCTTTTCCCCCAGGCCGGGGCCAGTGTGCGCAGGGCCAGGGTTGAACGGGCGATTCTGATTGAAGCCCAGCCACGCCAGGCCAAGCACCGTGAGGGTGGTCGGAACGGGGTTGTTCTTCAAGGTGGTGCCCAGGTTATGGAAGAACTCGCCGCCGCTGCCCTTGCTGTAAGCCAGTACCTGGTCCATCAGTTGGCCTGGGCTCAGGCGCTGCTCCAGGGCATCGACCAGGTCACTGATATGCTCGCGCTTGGCATTGATCTGTTGCTCGAGCAGGTCAGGGTCTTTCTGCGTTTCTTGCTCGAAAGAAGTGCTCATGGCAGTTTCCTCTTCAGCGCGTCCTTGTCCTGCTGCAGGGCATGCAGCGTGCGATCGGGGGCCAGGTGAGCTGGCTCGAACTGCTTCTTGCCGGCCTGCAGCATGATGAACCCGATGATCACCGTTACCGCCCCGACGATAAGCGCTGCAAGCCAGGGCACGAGCACCATCGACAAGGCATACACCGCTGCCAGCAGCAGGATGATGAAGCCCGCCAACAGCACGATGGCCCCTACCGCCACCGCTGCCGTACCGGCCTTCAAGGCGTTGAGATTGCGTTGCAGTTCGGCCTTGGCCAGGGCCAGCTCCTGGGTGAACAGTTCTGGGATTTCGCGCATCAACTGACGCAGCAAACCGCCCACCCCGACCGTGTCCTCTGCCGGGGTATGTAGCCCCGGCGCAGGTTGTAGAGGGTCCTTGTTCATCATTCACCTCCTTTGAGCGGGTCACGCTCCAATGGGCCACCGCTTACCGGCGTGCCGCCGCCCATGCCGACAGGGTCGACCGGGGTGTAAGGTTTGTGCGTGGACACGTCGCTGGCGCGGTCCGGCATCGGCGCAGCGGCGTGCCTGGGCTCGCTGCTGCGTTGCCCTGGCACCGGCGACGGCGCCGTGGTGGCGTGGCTGGCGCTGGCGCGCAGAAAGCGGGACAAGGCAAACCCTGCCGCCACACTGCCAGCCAGGAACAGCGCCGGGTTGTCCCGCGCCAGGCGAGACCCTCGGTGCAGCAGGTCCTCAGCACTTTCATGGCGGATTTGCTCGGCAAAATTGCCCATCCACTCGGCAGCTTCGCCCAGGTAATGGGAAAGCCCCAGGCTGTCGTTGCCCTGCAACGCGGATGCGGCCGAGCGTGCACCCTGTTGCAAGGAGTCGAGTTGCTCGGCGGCTGTGGTGCGGTAGTGCTCGTACTGCTCGGTGCCCTGGTGCTTTGCCTCGCTCAGCAGGGCGCCGGCCTCGTCGGTAATGGCGTGCAGGTGATCCTGGGGGCTGCTCGGCGGTGCTGCCGAGCCTTGATCGCGTTCCATGGTCATATCCCTCGCAAATGAACAACCGGCAGGTGCCGGACTGTGTGCCTTCATTCGGGGGACGTAGCGCTGGGGCCGGGAGTTCAGTCAGAGTGATCGGCAGCCATTGCCCTCTGCACCAATGGCCTGCACGGGGTTTACTGGGGGGCAAAGCTTAAGTTTGTCGGGGCCGCCAGGTCAGACTGCAGATCAACCAACCACTGGCCTCAACAACACCTGCGCTTCATACAGCGGCGGCAAATAGCGCAGCCGTATCTCGTCAACGCTCAACCGTGAGGCGTGGGTGGTGATCGTCAGGGTCGCCTTCAATTCACCGCTGCGGTCCAGCAGCGGCACGCCCAGCACGCGCATGCCGACTTCATACTCCTGGTCGACGATGCAGAAGCCCTGCTGGCGTACACGTTGCAGCGCTTGCTCCAGTAGCGCCCTGTCTGTCTGCGTGTAGGGTGTGAGCTGGCGTAACGGGTTGCGCGAGAAATACGCGTCGCGCGCCGCCTCGCTCAGCGTGGCCAGCCAGATTCGCCCCCCGGCCGTGCAGTACATCGGCACCCGCGAACCGGGCCTGATCGACAACGAGGCGATGTGGCTGTACCGGCTGCGCACCAGGTGGATGATTTCATCGCCGTCTCGAGTGCCGACAGAGACATGTTCCTGGGTCTGCCGGGCAACCTGCTCGACGATGGGCCGCAGCATGCGCGGCAGTTGCGCCGAATCCACGTAGGCCTGGCCAATGCGCAGCGCCTTGGGCGTGAGCCAGTAATGGCGGCTATCGGTGTCGGCAAAGCCTTCGTGTACCAAGGTCAGCAGGAAGCGCCGCGCAGCGCTGGGGGTAAGGCCTGACTGCCTGGCCGCCTGTGGCACGGTCAGGCGCGGCTGATCGACGCTGAACAGCTGCATCAACGCCAGGCCTTTCTGCAAGCCGGCGATCAGGTCGCGGGGGTGTATCTGCGGTTTGTCCATGCCTTCACCTCGTGCGGTCTGTCGTGATCCGGGCTGTACATTGTTCAGCACTCTGGTTCGATAATCGCCAGGCCACTGCGATTATCGCACTACTTGCCCGACAAGCGCATTGTCCCCCATCCCCTCTCACGCCACCCTTGCCTGCACAACAACAGCAAGCACGGAGGTCAGCATGATTCGGGGTTCGACAGAACTGGTCGCCATCGTCGGTTCACCCATCGCCCAGGTGAAATCGCCTGAAAACTTCAACACCTGGTTCGCCAGCCATGGCTGCGACCTGGCGATGCTCCCCATCGACTTGCAGGAAACGGCGCTGGACGCCTTCGTCGACAGCCTGCGGGGCTGGCGCAACCTGCGCGGTTGCGTGGTCACCGTGCCCTACAAACAGGCGCTGGCCACGCGCCTGGACGGGCTGAGCGAACGCGCTGGCGCACTGGGCTCGGTCAATGTGGTGCGGCGCGGCAGCGACGGGTGCCTGCTGGGCGACAACGTCGACGGCGCAGGCTTCCTCAGCGCCGCGCGCAAGCAGGGCTTTCAGCCGGCGGGCAAACGCGCACTGGTGATCGGCAGTGGTGGGGTCGGCAGCGCCATCGCTTATGCCCTGGGTGAGGCTGGCGTGGGCCAGGTCACCCTGAGCGACCCCTGCTCGGCACGGGCGGGCGCGCTTTGCGAACTGCTTGGCAACACCTTCCCCAACCTCGAAGTCGCTACCCAATACCACTCGCTGGAGGCGTTCGACCTGCTGGTCAACGCTTCGCCCGTCGGCATGGGCGGCAGCGACGAGCTGCCTCTGCCTGGCGCCCTGCTGGACACCCTGCAGCCCTGCACCCTGGTTGCCGACGTGGTCACTTCGCCAGAGATCACCCCCTTGCTGCACAGGGCACGTCAGCTCGGTTGTGCGATCCAGACCGGGCCACAGATGGCCTTTGCCCAACTCGGACTGCTCGGCGCCTTCATGGGCGTCACCCCGCTGGAGATCTGAGGCCCTGCCCTCACCGTCGGCTGGCTCGTCGCCAACCCTATTGCCGAACGCCTGTAGGCGTCGGCCCCTCATCCGGAGACTGTCGCATGTATTTTGAACTGAGAACCTACACCCTCGACCCGCTGAAAATGGCCGACTGGCTGGCCCTGTACCAGAGCCATGCGCTGGCGGTGCAGAGCGAACACCTGGGCAACCTGGTCGGCTTTTTCACCAGCGAATTCGGCGAGGTCAACCAGGTGGTGCACCTGTGGGGCTATGCCAGCCTCGACGAGCGCATGCAGCGCCGCACAGCGATGGCTGCGGACCCGCGCTGGGCGGAGTTCTCCAAGCGCAATCGCGAACTGGGCGCCGTGCTGCGCTTGCAATCGCGGCTAATGCGCCCGACCGGCTTTTCGCCCCTGCAGTGAATGCCTTGCCCCCAACCTGACCGGAGCGCACCCATGCAATCCCTGGAATGTGACGTACTTGTCCTCGGCTCCGGTGCCTCTGGCCTGGCTGCCGCAGTAACCGCCGCGCATCATGGCCTGAAGGTGATCGTCGCCGAAAAGGCCAGCCAGTTCGGCGGCACCAGCGCCTGGTCGGGGGGCTGGTTGTGGATACCCCGCAACCCGCTGGCCATCGCCGAAGGCATCGTCGAAACCGACGATGCGCCCGAACGCTACCTGCGCGCGCAAACCCACGTCGCCGAGCTGGGCCCACGCCAGCTGGCGTTCTTGCGCCATGGGCCGGAAATGGTGGCGTTCTTTCAACAGCACACCGCTGTGCAGTTCCAGTCCGGCACGAAGATGCCCGACATGCACGAGGGCGACGGCAGCGCACAGGGTGGGCGCTCCCTGTGCGCGCAGCCATTCGACGGGCGCCTGCTCGGGCACTGGGTGCACCGCCTTCGCCCCCCTTTGGACATCGTCAGCCTGGCCGGCATGGGCATCGCCGGTGGGGCGGACATGGCCGCGTTCTTCAATGCCAGCCGTTCGCCCAAGGCCGCCTGGCACGTCGGCGAGCGCCTGCTGCGCCATGGGCGCGACTTGCTACTGCATCGTCGCGGCCTGCACCTGGTCAACGGCAATGCGCTGGTGGCGCGCCTGCTGCGCAGCGCCCTCGACCTGGGCGTGACGCTGCTGCATGCGCGACAGGCCACCGGCTTGCTCAGGGATGGGCGCATCACTGGCGTTCAGTTCAGCGATGGTCAGGTGATCCACACACGACGCGGTGTGGTGCTGGCCTGCGGCGGGTTCCCGCATGACCGCCAGCGCATCGCGCAACTGATACCCCATGCGCCCGAAGGCGATCGCCACTACTCCGCTGCACCATTACAAAACAGCGGCGACGGCCTGCGCCTGGGCGAGCAGGTTGGCGCACAAGTCGTCACCACGGCGGCCCACGCCGGGGCCTGGGCGCCGGTGTCACAGGTGCCACGAAGCGACGGCAGCTTCGGCCATTTTCCGCACCTGATCGACCGTGCGAAGCCCGGTTTCATTGCCGTGCGCCGTGACGGCCGGCGGTTCGTCAACGAGGCCGACAGCTACCATGCTTTCATGAATGCGCTGTTCGCGGCCACGCCGCCAGGCGAGGCACCTGAGGCCTGGCTGATCTGCGATCACGCCGCGCAACGCCGACATGGCATCGGCTGGGCCAAGCCGTTCCCCTTCCCTACCGGCTTCTATGAACGGCGTGGCTACCTGTTCAGTGGCCCTAACCTGGCACAGTTGGCCGCACGCTGCGGGATCGACGCCCAGCAACTGCAGCGCAGCGTGGCACGGTTCAACCACCACGCGGCGCAGGGCGCAGACCCGGACTACCAGCGTGGCGCCTCGCGCTACAACCGCGCGCAGGGCGACCCGCTGCAAGCGCCCAACCCGTCACTGCGGCCCCTGCTGCACGGCCCCTTTCATGCGGTGAAGCTGCTGCCGGGCAGCCTGGGGACGTTCGCCGGCCTGTGCACGGAGGCTTCGGCCCAGGTCCTGGACAGCGAACAGCGCCCGATACCCGGCCTCTACGCAGTCGGCAACGATATGCACAGCATCATGGGCGGGCACTACCCAAGCGGCGGCATCACCCTTGGCCCCGGCATGACCTTCGGCTACCTGGCAGGCAAAGCGCTGTGCGGCCCCGCGACTTAGCGCAGCAGCACTTTTGTTCGATCAGCGAACAGTAGCCCCATCTTTGAATTGACGCTCAATCATTCACTGCTCACCATTAAATGACCTTGCGCGCCCATCCCAGCCATGGGCAAAACCGCGTTACAGACGCACTGCCGTTCAAAACAATTTCAAGAAACGACCTCACATGACCCCTTCCAAGTTCAACACTGCCCCCCCCCGCCTCGCCCATGGCTCCATCGGTGACAAGGTGCGTGGCGCCTTCGCCGTCGGCAAGACCCGCTGGGGCATGCTGGCCCTGGTGTTCTTCGCCACCACCCTGAATTACATCGACCGCGCCGCCCTCGGCATCATGCAACCGGTCCTGGCCAAGGACATGGGCTGGACGGCGATGGACTACGCCAACATCAATTTCTGGTTCCAGGTCGGCTACGCGATCGGCTTTCTGCTGCAGGGCCGGTTGATCGACAGGGTTGGGGTCAAGCACGCCTTCTTCGTTGCGGTGCTGCTGTGGAGCCTGGCCACCGGCGCCCACGGCCTGGCCACCTCGGCGGCCGGCTTCATGGTCTGCCGCTTCATCCTCGGCCTGACCGAGGCGGCCAACTACCCGGCCTGCGTGAAGACCACGCGGTTGTGGTTTCCTGCCGGCGAACGCGCCATCGCCACCGGCCTGTTCAACGCCGGCACCAACGTCGGAGCCATGGTCACCCCGGCGCTGCTGCCGCTGATCCTGGCTGCCTGGGGCTGGCAGGCCGCGTTCATCGCCATGGGCAGCCTTGGCCTGGTGTGGGTGGTGTTGTGGGGGTTGAAGTACTTCAACCCGGAAGCGCACCCACACGTGCGCCAGAGCGAGCTGGACTATATCCAGCAGGATGACGAGCCCGAAGCGAAGCCGATGCCGTTTCGCCGCATCTTGCGCCAGCGCGGCACCTGGGCCTTCGCCGTGGCTTACTCAATCACGGCGCCGGTGTTCTGGTTCTACCTCTACTGGCTGCCACCGTTTCTGAACCAGCAGTACGCGCTGGGCATCAGTGTGACGCAGATGGGTATCCCGTTGATCCTGATCTGGCTGACTGCGGATTTCGGCAGCATTGGCGGCGGGATACTTTCGTCGTGGCTGATCGGCCGCGGCGTACGTGCGATCCGCGCACGGCTGATCTCGATGCTGATCTTTGCCTGCACCATTGTCAGTGTGGTCTTTGCTGCCCACGCCAGTGGCCTGTGGGTCGCAGTGCTCGCCATTGCCGTGGCGGTCGGCGCGCACCAGGCCTGGACCGCGAATATCTGGAGCCTGGTCATGGACTACACACCCAAGCACCTGGTGAGCACGGTGTTCGGCTTTGGCAGCATGTGTGCGGCCATTGGTGGGATGTTCATGACACAGATCGTCGGCAGCGTGCTGACGGTCACCCACAACAATTATGCGGTGCTGTTCACCATGATTCCGGTGATGTATTTCCTGGCGCTGGTGTGGATGTACTTCATGGCGCCGCGTGGGGTTGAGGGGGCTTAGTGCCTGGCATTGGATGTGTGTTGGGGCATAGATCGAGCGCCGCCCGCGCGGCGCATCGCGAGCAAGCTCGCTCCTACATTTGTTTCGGGCCAGTGAGGCCTGTGGCATTTGCAGCGACCGCCTTGTTAGTACGACGCGATATTGAGGCGGGCGCCAAAGGGGTCGCGCGCCCATGGCACAGG
Organism: Pseudomonas sp. NFX1; assembly: GCF_051123555.1. Lineage (NCBI taxonomy): Bacteria > Pseudomonadati > Pseudomonadota > Gammaproteobacteria > Pseudomonadales > Pseudomonadaceae > Pseudomonas > Pseudomonas sp. NFX1. Next base: position 2,239,991 of record NZ_CP169366.1, read on the forward strand.
AATAACTGGCCCGAAACAAATGTAGGAGCGAGCTTGCTCGCGATGCGCCGCGCGGGCGGCGCTCGATCTATGCCCCACCTCAAAACCCAAGCCAGGCACTTGGCCGCCCCTACCCTATCTCACACCCGCGCCAGCACCGCCTTGGCCTTCTCCAGCGCCAGCCGCGCCCGCTGCTCGCCGCTGACACCTTGCTCCAGCAACTGCCGCGTCGGAATCTCCAGGCTCAGCGGCACGCTTGCCGGCAAGCCGCGCAACAACCCGACCAGGTCAGCATCGCCGTCACCGGGGAAGCGCCGTTCATTACGCGCCTGGCGCAAGATCTCGTCCATATCCTCCGGCACCGGGCCGGCCACGTCGCACAACTGGGCGTAGCGCATGCGCTGTGGTGCCAGGCGCGCCAGGTCGTCGAGCGAGGACGCAGAGCGGTTGAAATGGAACGCGTCCACCAGCACACAGCCATTTTCCCGGCTAGCGTTGGCTACCACGCGCATGGCCTGGCGCAAGTCACGAACGTCGGTCCAAGGCATGAACTCTAGATGCGGATGGATACCGTAACCCGCCGCCAGGTCGCACAGCTCGGCAAAGCGCTCAGTAAGGCGGGCCTCGTCCGGGTCGTTGCCGGCAACCAGCAGTTCGGTACCCCCCAACTCGGCACCCACCGCCAGAATGGCCTCGAAATCAGCCACACAGGTTTCAGGCTTGAGGCGCAGGATTTCCAGGTCGAGCACCTTGATACCGGTGTCGCGCAGGCGCGCCTGGGTCTGGCGACGCAACTCGGCATCGGCAACCAGCGGGAAGTGCTGTTCCTCTGGAGTGGCCGCGACCAGGCGCAGGCCCACGTGGCTGTAGCCGGCACGGGCGGCAGCTTCCACCATGGCGGGCGGCGAAAGCTCGAGCACCGTCAGCGCGGCAAGGGAAAAAATACGGTCAGTCATGTTCGTTACCTGAAAGCAAAAAAGGTGTGATCGAAGGTCGCGCTTTGCTCGCGCGTCAGGCGATGATCGCGGGGGCACACGCTCGGCCGCTTTCGGCGGCCTGGCGGATCGCCTCGACCAGGGCCAAGGTACGGGCGCCGTCTGCGGCGTCGGTCAGCGGTGCTTCTTCACCGCGGGCAACGCGCACGAAGTGCTGCAGTTGCAAGGTCAATGCCTCGCCCGCCGGGGTGCCGGCCTCGCTTTGCAGCAACGGCGTGTGCCAACCCGAACCGGCTTCGGCGTACTGCCAGCGCTTGAGCTGCGGAATACTCAGCGCACCCTGGGTGCCCGCCAGCAGGAAGCAGGGCTGGCCATCCTGGCGCGGGTAGATCGGGCTCTCGCCGGACGTCAGCTCCCAGCTCCAGGGTGCAGCCACCGCGTCGGAGCCCGTCAGGCTACCCAGCGCGCCGTTGGCGAACTGCAGCAGTACCGCCGCGCTGTCTTCATTGGCATAACCGCGTACATCGTTGCGGGTGAACGCCTGTACCTGCACCACCTCGCCGCACAGATAACGCAGCAGATCCAGGTCGTGGATCAGGTTGGTCAACAAGAAACCGGCGCCTGGCTCGCGGCGCCAGGGGGTGTCGAAGTAACTGTCGGGCTTCTGCAACTGCCACAGCGCAGTGACGTTGATCAGCCTGCCCAGGGCACCGTCGGCGATCATCCCACGGGCACTGGCGATCAGAGGGTTATGCCGTCGGTGGTGGCCGACCAGCACGGGCACGCCACAGCGCCGAGACGCCTCCACCAGCGCACGGACTTCATCCAGGTGCACGCCCACCGGTTTTTCCAACAGCACCGGCACACCGGCCTGGATGCAATCGAGCGCGGTGGCCACATGCAGGTTATTGGGGTTGGCGACGATCACCGCCTCGGGCTGGACTATCTCCAGCATGCGGCGGTGGTCGGCAAAACAAGGTACCGCGCATTCGGCCGCGAAGGCCTCGGCCTGCGGGCCAGGGTCTGCCACCGCGCACAACTGGGCTTGCGGAACCTGGCGCAGGTGCTGGTAATGCTGGCGGCCCATGATGCCGGCGCCAATCAGGGCGATACGAAGCGGTGCGTTCAACGGAGTGTCCTCTTGTCATTGTTGTCGGGTCACGGATTACGGAACGCTGTTCCAGAATCCACAATCGATAATTTAGAACCACGTTCCGCTTTACAGAAGCACCGCACGCACAGACTGTGCGGTTATCGACCACAAACGCACAGGCCTGCGCCTGTCAGGCAAACAGTTCACTGGCCTGGCTGGCAGCGGACAGCTCGTCGGCTGCGGCCAACAGCTGCGCCGCCAGTTCAGGCAAACGCGTGGGCGCCAGCCGTGCGCTGGGGCCGGCGATGCTCAGCACGCCAATCACTTCGTCGGTACGGGGGCGCCGCACCACGGCGGCCAACGCCGATGTGCCCACTGCCGAGGTTTGCTCGACCCAGGCATAGCCCCGCTCGCGTGCCCGTTGCAGGTAGCCCAGCAGCTCGTCCGTGGAGCGCGGTGCATTCGGGCCGAACTGCGCGGGGTCGGCAATGCCCTGGCGCAACACCATCTGCACGGCATCGGCATCGCTCAGGCTGGCCAGCCAGGCATGCCCGGAGGCCGTGTAGAACAGGGGCGCATCGCGGCCCATGTCGGGGTCGTAGCGCAAACCCGAGCGCGCCCCCTGGGACTTGGCGATCCAAGTCTGGCGGCTACCGTCGATCACACCGAGGCGCACCAGTTCGCCGCTGTCCTGGGCCAGGCGGTCGAGAATCGGCTGGATGATGTCGGCACCACTGCTGGAGAGGTAGCGAAAGCCCAGCGCCACCAGCTTGGCAGACAACTGGTAGCGGCTGTTGTCGCGGTTCTGCCGCACGTAGCCCAGTCGAATCAGCTCGGCCAGCATGCGGTGGGTGGCGCTCTTGGGAATCTCCAGGCGCTCGGCCAGGGTCTGCAGGGCAAGGCCCTCAGGCTCGCCGGTAAGGCTTTCTACAAGACTGAAGGCGCGTTCGATCTGACTACCAGCCATGACTAAGGTCCCTGAAAATGTGGCGAATTCTGGAAGATGATTCCACAAGAACAGCCGCCGTGCAGCAGCGCTACGCCGAAGTGTCCGGTAATCGACCAGTACCACGCGGCGCGGCTTGTATCTTAAGTCCCCACACGGGAAGAATATGGAATCACGTTCCAATAATAGCCCCGGAGTCCCTGCAATGCCCACCGACACCTTGCAAGCCGAATACGACGTACTGGTCATTGGCGCCGGTCTCCAAGGTGCGGCACCGCGACGGCAGCATCGGCCACTTCCCGCACATCATCGAGCGTGGCAAGCCGGGGGTTATCGGGGTACTGGCCAGTGGCAAACGCTTCGTCAACGAGGCATCGGCCATGCTCGAGGCGGTGCCCCAGGGCGAGCAAGCCTGCTCGTGGCTGGTCTGCGACCACCGCTTCCTGCGTCGACATGGCCAGCGTGTTTGGCGGCTGGTACCCCTCCGGCGGTATCAATCTGGGCCCGGCGCTGACCTTCGGCTACGTGGCCGGGCGGCATATTGCCGGGGCTCACGCACCGGAATGAGGCGGGTCTGTACGCTACCGAACAGACCGGCACGGCCTGGCCGGCGCACACTGCCCACCTGACCGGTCAGCTCACGGCACCCGACTCACCATGGACAACCCTTGGCTTCGCGCACTCACCTACGTGCAACGCCTGGCCAACCGTGCCCGGCGCTGGCGTGCGCCGCGCCACACGTTCACCTACGAAAGCCTGCTGCGCTCGGAGCTCTACAGCGCCCAGCAACTGGCCGACCATGGCAGCTGGCTGGCCAGCCAGCACCGCTTGAGCAAACTGCCGGCCGACGACTCGCTGCTCGACCGCCTGGCCGACAACGAACGCATGCTCTACGCCAGCTGTTCGGCCCTCGCCAGCGCGCTGCCCGACGCGCGCCCGACCTTGCCTGCGGCGCAGTGGCTGCTCGACAACTTCTACTTGGTCGAAAGCCATATCCGCATTGCCAAACGCCACCTGCCGGCCGACTACAGCCTGCAACTGCCACGCCTGGACACCGGCGCTTCGAGCGGCTTGCCGCGGGTCTATGACATTGCCCTGGAAACCATCTGCCACGGCGATGGCCGGGTCGATGCCGAGAGCCTCAGCCATTTCGTCGAGGCCTATCAGCACACCGCCACGCTGACCCTCGGCGAGCTGTGGGCGATCCCGATCATGCTCAGGCTGGCGCTGATCGAAAACCTGCGCCGCGTCGCCGCCCGGGTCATGGCCAGCCTGGCAGACCGCGACCTGGCCAATGACTGGGCCGACAAGCTTGGCGAAACCGCCGAACGGGATGCCAAGAGCGTGGTGCTGGTGGTGGCCGACATGGCCCGCTCGGACCCACCCATGACCACCGCCTTCGTCGCCGAACTGGCCAGGCGACTACAGGGCCACAGCAGCACGCTGACCCAACCGCTGGCCTGGATCGAGCAGTTGCTCAGCGAGTCGGCCTTGAGTATCGAGCGCCATGTGCAGCTTGATGCGCAGCAGCAAGCCATCGATCAGGTGTCGATCAGCAACAGCATCGGCAGCCTGCGCCTGCTGTCGACCATTGACTGGCGGCTGTTCGTCGAACACCTGAGCCACGTCGAACACATCCTCGGCCAAGACCCGGCAGCGGTGTATGCCGCCATGGACTTCGCCAGCCGCGATCACTATCGGCACATCGTCGAACAGCTGGCACGGCATAGCGCCTTCAGTGAAGAACAGGTGGCGCGCACGGCTATCGAGCTGGCGCTGGCCACACACGCACAACCACGCGAGCAGGCAGCGCACGTCGGTTATTACCTGGCTGGCGATGGCCTGCTGCTGCTCGAACGGCAGCTTGCTGCGCGGGTGGCGCTTGCCGAGCGCTGGCAGCGCCTGTTGCACCGGGCGCCGCTGGCCTTCTACCTGGTGCCGGCGGCGCTGCTGTCGTGCCTGCTGGCCTGGGGCTTCGTGGCCGGCATTGCCGCCGAAGGCTGGCCCACCTGGGTGGCAGCGGCCATGGCGTTGCCGGTGCTGCTGACCACCAGCCGGCTCGCCCTCGGCCTGGTCAACTGGCTGGTGACGCTGACCGTGAAGCCTGCGTTCCTGCCCCGGCTGGACTACACCGAAGGGATTCCCGTCGAGGCCCGTACCCTGGTCGTGGTGCCCAGCATGCTGGGCGCTGCCGGCGACGTCGAGGAACTGGTCGAAGGCCTTGAGGTGCGCTTTCTGGCCAACCGTGACGAGCACCTGCATTTCGCCCTGTTGACTGACTTCATGGATGCCCCCGAGCAGACCCGACCCGACGACATGGCCCTGCTCGACCTTGCCAGCGACGGTATTCGCGCATTGAACGCGAAGTACCCGAGCGGCGCCGAGCGCTTCTTCCTGCTGCATCGCCCCAGGGAGTGGAACGCCACCGAGCGCTGTTGGATGGGCCGTGAGCGCAAGCGCGGCAAGCTGGCTGAGCTCAATGCCCTGCTGCGTGGGCGCGGCGCCGAGCGCTTCATGCGCATCGTCGGCGACCTGCGCGCGCTGGACCGGGTGCGCTATGTCATCACCCTGGACACCGACACCCAGTTGCCGCGCGATGTGGCGCAGCAGTTCGTCGGCGCCATGCAGCACCCGCTGAACCGCGCACGTTTCGATGCCACGAGCGGTCGCCTGCAGTCAGGCTACGCGATCCTGCAACCACGGGTGGGCATCAGCCTGCCCAGCGTGTCGCGCTCAACCTACGCGCGGCTGTTCGGCAGCGATGCCGGGGTCGACCCCTACACCCTGGCCGTGTCGGATGTGTACCAGGACCTGTTCCTCAGTGGCTCGTTCATTGGTAAAGGCATCTACGCGGTGGATGCCTTCGAACGCGCGCTGGAGGGGCGCTTTGCCGACAACCGAGTACTGAGCCACGACTTGATCGAGGGCTGCTACGCCCATGCCGGTCTGCTCAGTGACGTGCAGTTGTTCGAGGCCTACCCGGCACGCTACAGCGCCGATGTGAAGCGCCGCCACCGCTGGATACGGGGCGATTGGCAACTGCTGCCCTGGCTGCTGCCGTGGCTACGCACCGGGGTGCAAGGCCAGAGCGGGCTGAGCGCGCTGTCGCGGTGGAAGATCGTCGACAACCTGCGCCGCAGCCTGGAGCCGGCCGCCCTGCTGAGCGCGCTGCTGTGGGGCTGGCTGGCCAGCGCCTCGCCGCTGCTGTGGACGCTCGCGCTGCTGGGCCTGCTGCTGACCCGCCCTGTGCTCGATTCGCTGCTCGAACTGCTGCGCAAGACCACCGATGTGCCGCTGGCCGAGCACCTGCTGGCGGCCCTGCACACCTCAGGTATCTATTTCGTGCGGGCTGGGTTGTCGCTGGCCTGGTTGCCGTTCGAGACCCTCTACAGCCTGGATGCGATTTGCCGCACGCTGTGGCGCCTGGCCGTGAGCAAACGCCGGCTGCTGCAGTGGAACCCCTCGCGGGATGACGAACGCACCAGTGCCGATACCCTGCAAGCGTTCTATCGCGAACAATGGGTACAACCCGGGCTGGTGCTGTTGCTGGTGGGGGCATTGGCGATGCGCCCGAGTGAGCTGTTGCTGGCCGCCCCCATCCTTGCCCTGTGGCTGCTTGGCCCGGCCCTGGCCTGGTGGCTCAGCCGCACGCGGGGGCGCAGCGCGTTCGCGCCGCAGGCACAGGAGCTGCGGTTTCTGCATCGGCTGGCCCGGCGCAACTGGGCGTTCTTCGACCGGCATGTCGGGCCTGATGAAAACTGGCTGCCACCTGACAACCTGCAGGAACCGCCTTTCCCCAGCATCGCCCACCGCACGTCGCCGACCAATATCGGCATGGCCCTGCTTTCGCACCTGGCAGCCCATGATTTCGGCTACCTGACTGCCGCCCGACTGTTCCAGCGCCTGACCCAGATGCTCGACAGCATGGGCCAGCTGGAGCGCTACAAGGGGCACTTCTACAACTGGTACGACACCCAGACCCGAACACCATTGCACCCGCTCTACATCTCTGCGGTGGACAGCGGCAACCTGGCCGCCCTGCTGCTGACGCTGCGGCCAGGGCTGCTGGCGATGGCCGATACCCCTGTGCTGGACCGCCGCCTGAGCCAGGGCCTGCTGGACACGCTGGACATCCTGCGCGAAGCGTTCACCACCGCGGGCCGTGCCGACGACCCGCTCCAGGCCCTGGGCAAACAGCTCTGGCAAGCCCATGAACAGCCAGGCCCGCTGCCCGCCTCGCTGCTGGAACAGCTCGCCGAACAGCTACAGGGGCTGATCCAGCAGTATGCGCCACGCGCGGGCGAGACCGACGACTGCCTGTTCTGGTTGCAGGCGCTGCACCAGCAATGCCTGGACCTGGGCGGCGAAGTGCAGGCCTTCCAGTTGCCACCTGGCAACGACGACCCCACGCTTCAGGCGCCATTGAGCTGGCGCCAGCTGGCCGAACTGCTGCCAGAGCAGTGGCCCACCGCCGAACGCCCGGCCGTGGCCGACATACGCACGCTGGCCCGCCAGCGCATCGCCCAGTCGCAAAGCCTGGCGCTGCGCATCGCCGCCATGGCCGACATGGACTTCACCTTCCTCTACGACAACCAGCGTGACCTGTTCGCCATCGGTTACAACGCCGATGAACATCGCCTCGATTCAGCCTTCTATGACTTGCTGGCATCGGAGATGCGCCTGACCAACTTCGTGGTCATCGCCCAGGGCCAGGTGCCCCAGGCCAGCTGGTTCGCCCTGGGCCGGCTGCTGACCAGCAATGCCGGGGTGCCGGTGCTGTTGTCCTGGTCGGGTTCGATGTTCGAATACCTGATGCCGCTGCTGGTGATGCCGAGCTACGAAGGCACCCTGCTCGACCAGACCTGCCAGGCCGCCGTCGAGCGGCAGATCGACCACGGCAACGTGCTGGGCATCCCCTGGGGCGTTTCAGAGTCGGCCTACAACGCCCTGGACGCTCACCTGAACTACCAATATCGGGCCTTTGGCGTACCGGGCCTGGGCCTCAAGCGCGGCCTGGGTGAAGAACGGGTGGTCGCCCCCTACGCCAGTGCACTCGCCCTGCTGGTGGCGCCAGGCGCCGCCTGCCGAAACCTGCAACGCCTGTGCACGCTGGGGCTGGCCGGCCGCTTCGGGTTGTACGAGGCCATTGACTACAGCGAGTCACGGCTGCCCCCCGGCCAGCAGGCCGTGGTGATCCGCTCGTTCATGGCCCACCACCAGGGCATGAGCTTGCTGGCCCTGACCTCCCTGCTGCTGGACAAACCCATGCAACGACGCTTCGCCTCAGACCCGCAGTTCCAGGCAAGCATGCTGCTGTTACAGGAGCGCGTACCGAAAACGGCCGCGCCCTACCTGCACACCCTGCAGGCCCCGGCCGTGGACGCTGCGGGCCAAACCGGCGAGACACGCTTGCGGGTGTTCAGCGAGCCGAATCGGCGTCACCCCGCCGTGCAGTTGCTGTCCAACGGCCGCTACCACGTCATGGTCAACCATGTCGGCAGTGGCTACAGCAAGCGCGACGCGATGGCGCTGACACGGTGGCGCGAGGACGCCAGCTGCGACGCCCTGGGCAGCTTCTGTTACCTGCGTGACGTCGCCAGCGCAGCGTTCTGGTCAACCACCTACCAACCGACGCGGCATCGCGGCAAGAACCAGGAGGCGATCTTCAGTGATGGCCGCGCCGAGTTCCGCATCCGTGAAGGCGACTTCGACTGCCACACCGAAATAGCCGTTTCCCCTGAGGACGACATCGAACTGCGGCGCCTGCACCTGACCAACCATGGTGACCAACAGCGCACCCTGGAGCTGACCAGCTACGCCGAGGTGGTGCTGGCACCCGCCCTTGCCGATGCGCTGCACCCGGCGTTCAGCAAGCTGTTCGTGCAGACCGAACTGGTCCGCCCGCTGCAGGCCATCATCTGTTCCCGGCGGCCGCGCTCGCAGCAGGACGCCGTGCCGTGGATGTGCCATGTGCTCGCGGTGCATGGCGCCGACATCGATGCCGTGTCCTACGAAACCGACCGCGCCCGCTTCATAGGGCGCGGCCGCACGCTGGTCGCCCCGGCGGCCCTGGACGCGCAGACAGAGGCCTTGTCCGACAGCGCCGGGGCGGTGCTTGACCCGATCGTGGCGATCCGCTGCCGTATCAGCCTGGCACCCGGCCAGAAAGCCACGGTCGACCTGGTCACAGGGGTGTCCGACAGCCGCGACGCCTGCCTGCAGCAGATCGCCAAGTACCGCGACCGGCACCTGGCCGACCGGGTGTTCGACCTCGCCTGGCCACACAGCCAGGTGCAGTTGCGCCAGCTCAACGGCTCGCTCAGCGATGCCAGCCTGTTCGAGCAGATGGCCGCTTCGGTGATCTACCCCAATGCGGCGCTACGGCCCAGCGGCGTCCTGCTGGCCGACAACCGGCGCAGCCAGTCAGGCCTGTGGGGCCAAGGGCTGTCGGGGGACCTGCCGATCGTGCTGGTGCAGATCAGCGACCCGGCCAACATCAACCTGGTCAAGCAGATGGTGCTTGCCCATGCCTATTGGCGACAGAAGGGCCTGGCGCTGGACCTGGTGATCTGGAACGAAGACCAGGCCGGTTACCGCCAGCAATTGCAGGATCTGATCATGGGCATCGTCACCTCCGGCAGCGAGGCTGCGCTGCTCGACCGCCCCGGGGGCATCTTTGTGCGCCCCGCACAGCAGCTGTCGGCAGAAGACCGCACCCTGGCCCTTTCGGTAGCGCGGCTGGTGCTCAGTGACAGCCTTGGCACCCTCGCCGAACAACTGCACCACCGCCGCACACCGCCCGCACCCGCCGCGTTCGAGCCAGCCCCGGCAGCCCCGCAGGCGAAAGCCGATAGCCCCGCGCCGGCCCCCGCACCCGCGCTGATGCTTGCCAACCGCTACGGGGGGTACAGCAGCGACGGCCAGGAATACGTCATCCACCACGACCAGGCTCAGCCCCCCCCGGCGCCCTGGGCCAATATCCTCGCCAACCCGCAGTTTGGCAGCGTGCTGTCGGAGGCCGGCAGTGCCTATACCTGGTACGAGAACGCGCACGAGTACCGGCTGACACCCTGGCACAACGACCCGGTCTGCGACCCCAGCGGCGAAACCCTCTACCTGCGTGACGAGGACAGCGGCCAGTACTGGTCACCCACGCCGATGCCGTGCCCCGGCCCTGGCCGCTATCGCACCCGCCATGGCTTTGGCTACAGCGTCTTCGAATACACCGACGACGGCCTGGACAGTGAGTTATGGGTACATGTCGCGCTGGATGCACCAATCAAGTTCAGCCGGCTCAAGCTGCACAACCGCTCGGCGCAGCCGCGGCGGTTGTCGCTGACCTGCTACGTCGAGTGGGTGCTGGGTGACCTGCGCAGCAAGTCGGCCCTGCATGTGGTCAGCGAGATCGATCCGGTCAGCGGCGCCTTGTTTGCCCGCAATAGCTATGCCGAGGGGTTTTCCAGGCATGTGGGGTTTGTCGATTGCGACCTGCCCTTTTACGGTATTACCTGCGACCGCAGCGAGTTCCTTGGGCGCAATGGCGATTGCCAGGCACCGGCCGGGATGCGCCAGGCACGCTTGTCGGGGCGCACGGGCGCGAGGCTGGACCCGTGCGCGGCGGTGCAGGTCAGCGTGCTGCTGCAGCCTGGTGAACGCCGAGAGGTGGTGTTTCGCCTGGGTGCCGGACCCAACGCCGAAGCTGCCAGCCGCTGTGTACAGCAATACCGCGGGCTGCGCGCGGCCATGGATGCGCTGGAGACGGTGCGGGCCTACTGGCGCCAGACCTTGGGCAGCGTGCAGATCGAAACCCCGGAGCCGTCGCTGGACGTGCTGGCCAACGGCTGGCTGCTGTACCAGGTGATTGCCTGCCGCTTCTGGGCGCGCAGCGGTTACTACCAGTCTGGCGGCGCCATCGGCTTTCGCGACCAGTTGCAAGACAGCATGGCCATGCTCCACGCCGCCCCGGCCCTGGCGCGCCAGCACCTGCTCGACTGCGCCGCTCACCAGTATGCCGAAGGCGATGTGCAGCACTGGTGGCACCCACCCCTGCAACGGGGTGTACGCACCCGCTGCTCGGATGACCTGCTGTGGCTGCCACTGGCAACCAGCCGCTACGTGGCGCTGACCGGTGACCGCGCGGTGCTCGACGAGCCGGTCGGCTACCTGGAGGGGCGTGCGCTGAACGCGGGTGAAGAGTCCTATTATGACCTGCCCACCCAGGCGAACCTGGTCGAGAGCCTGTACCAGCATTGCCAGCGCGCCCTCGGGCGTGCCCTGCAGTATGGCGCCCACGGCCTGCCGTTGATGGGCAGCGGGGACTGGAATGACGGCATGAACCGCGTCGGTGAACAAGGCCTTGGCGAAAGCGTGTGGCTGGGGTTCTTCGGCCACGAGGTGTTGCGGGCATTCGCCAGCGTTGCCCTGCGCCATGGCGACAGCGCCTTCGCCCTGCAGTGCAGCCGGCAGGCCGCCACCCTGGTCGAGCACCTGGAGCAGCATGCCTGGGACGGTGACTGGTACCGCCGCGCCTGGTTCGACAACGGCCAGCTACTCGGCTCGGCAAGCAACCAGGAGTGCCGCATCGACTCCGTGGCGCAGAGCTGGGCGGTGCTTTCCGGGGTTGCCCCGCCGGCGCGCGCGCAGGCCGCCATGGCGGCGCTGGACAAGCACCTGGTGCGCCGCGACATCGGTATCGTCACACTGCTCGACCCACCCTTCGACCACGGCGACCTGGACCCCGGCTACATCAAGGGCTACCTGCCCGGCGTGCGCGAAAATGGCGGCCAGTACACCCACGCGGCCATCTGGGCAAGCATGGCCTATGCCCGCCTGGGCGATGCCGCCAAGGCCTGGGAACTGCTGCGCTTGATCAACCCGGTGCGCCAGGGTGCTAGCGGGCTGATCGAAACCTACAAGGTCGAACCCTATGTGATGGCCGCCGATGTCTATGCCGTCGCCCCCCATGCCGGGCGCGGTGGCTGGAGCTGGTACACAGGCTCGGCGGGCTGGATGTACCGGCTGATCGTGGAAAGCCTGCTGGGCCTGCAACGCTGCGGTGACACCCTGCGGATCGAGCCGCTGCTGCCAGCGGACTGGCCAGGTGTAACCCTGCACTACCGTTTTGGCAGCACCCCGTACCGCATAGAAGTGCGCAACGGCGCTGACACCGAACTGACCCTGACCCTCGACGGCCAGCAACTGGCCCAAGCGGTGCTGCCACTCAAGGATGATGGCGTGTTGCACCAGGTGATCGCCGAGTACCAGCCGTCAGCCTTGCCCACCCATTGAGGCCTGCCGCACGGCAGCACCTGCGCGCTGGGCTAACCTTGTTGCTTCAGCCGCAGCCCCCGACGGTGCCAAGCAATGCCCCCTACGTCCAGCCCCCTGCACAATCACTTGTTGGCCGCGCTTTCGGCAGAAACGTTCGGCCGCCTGCAACCGCACCTGGAACGCAGCAACCTGCCGCTCGGCAAGGCGCTCTACGAGTCCGGCGATACCCTGCGCCATGTCTACTTTCCAACCGATGCAATCGTCTCGCTGCTGTATGTGATGGAGAACGGCGCCTCAGCGGAAATCTCGGTGGTGGGCAATGAAGGGTTGGTCGGCATCGCCGTGTTCATGGGCGGCGAGAGCACCCCCAGCCGGGCGATCGTGCAAAGCGCTGGGCATGCCTACCGCCTGCCCGGGCAGCGCCTGAAGGACGAGTTCAACCGCCATGGCGAGCTGATGATGCTGATGCTGCGCTACACCCAGGCGCTGATTACCCAGATGGCGCAGACAGCGGTGTGCAACCGGCATCACTCCATCGACCAGCAACTGTGCCGCTGGCTGCTGCTGTCGCTGGATCGGCTGTCGGGTGACCGGCTGTGCATGACCCAGGAGCTGATCGCCAACATGCTGGGCGTACGTCGCGAGGGGGTGACCGATGCCGCTGGCAAACTCCAGCGGCTGGGGGTGATCGAATACAATCGAGGGCACATCAGGGTGCTCGACAGGGCGCACCTGGAACAGCTCAGTTGCGAATGCTACGCCGTGGTCAGGAAAGAGACCGAGCGCCTGCTCCCCTATCTGCCACCAGCACGCCCCACCCTTTAGCTACGGGTCACGGATAACAGGCCTACGGCCCAATGCTGTTCACTCAAGATCGCCGAGGCCGCCTATAGTATCCGCGTGAGGCCTGTGCATGTTGGCTTGCGCGGTCGTTGTGTAGGCCTTGTGCCGCGATGGGCTGCGAAGCAGCCCTAAGTGAGCAGCATTAGCCTATGGCCTTATCTTCTGCTGTGGCTGATAGCTGTAGCGCTCAGCCGCCGAGGCTCTGGAGGGGTCGGGACGACCTGAACCTTTTTCGCTTTCCCTGGGCGACTCATCGAGGTAGTCATCGCGATCTTCGGGTCGAGAACGCTTGACGTCCTCGCTATCGTCTTCATCTTTCCCGGTTGGCCAGTCTTCGTCTTGCCCAGGTTCGACACCTGTGGCATCGACATCTGTGAAGCGCTTGCCAGTGGTCATACGCACCTCTCAATGCTCAGAAGTCCTGAGCTAAGACGAGTGTGCGCCTTCCAGGCTCGGCGCAGTTTTATATCGGACCAGTTGCCGTCGCGGCATTTGTCGCGCGCGCGTGTTGCAGGGCCGCCAGGCATGTATATATGATAAGCATTATCTTTTGCAGCAATGACTCACCTGGCGGCCGCACACCATGCTCCCTTCCCCTGATCCCCTTTTGTGCGATGTCGCGCTGCTCTACCGCCAGCAGCACAGCTGGTTGACGCGCTGGCTCAGGCAGCGCCTGAATTGCTCGCAAAGCGCAGCGGACCTGGCCCAAGACACCTTCATCCGGCTGTTGAACAAGGAGCAGGTGCCGCAACTGCATGCGCCGCGTACCTTTCTGGCCAAGGTGGCGCAGAGCGTGTTGTGCAACCACTACCGGCGGCAAAAGCTCGAACGCGCCTACCTTGAGGCGCTGGCGACGCTGCCTGAGCCGGTGGTGCCAAGCCTGGAGACCCAGGCGATCCTGCTGGAAACCCTGATCGCCCTCGACGCGGCCCTCGATGGCCTGGAGCGCCCGGTGCGCGAGGCGTTCCTGTTGTCGCAGGTGGATGGCCTGGGGCACGCCGAAATCGCGCAACGGCTGGCTGTGTCGATCACCACGGTCAAGCGCTACATCATCAAGGCAGGTGCACTGTGCATCATGCTCGACCACAGCCTGGACCTGCCATGAACGGCCAGGGCGCAACGTCGATCCCGGGCGAGGTGGCTGAGCAGGCCATGCACTGGCACCTCGAACTGCAAGAGCCGGCCGTCAGTGCCGCCACCCTGGCCGCCTGCATGAGCTGGCGCCAGGCGCACCCGCTGCATGAACATGCCTGGCAACGGACCCAAGTGTTTGCCCAACGCCTGCGCGAAATGCGCAGCCCAGGCCAGCGCCCCTTGGCCCATGCGGCGCTGCGGCCGCAGCAGTCGCGGCGCACTGCGCTCAAGCAGCTGTCGCTGCTGATGGCCGCAGGCGCAGGGGCCTGGTACCTGAAGGACGCCGCGCTGGTACAAGACTGGCGCGCCGATTACCACAGCCGCATCGGCGAGCAGCGGCGCCTGACCCTGGCCGATGGCACCCAGGTACAGCTGAACACCGACAGCGCCCTCAATGTGGCATTCGACCAGCAGGCACGCCGCCTGAGGCTGCTGCGCGGCGAGATGCTGATCATCCGCCCCGCCCTCGCCGATAGCCGCCCGCTGTGGGTGGACACCGAGCACGGCCGCCTTGAGTCGACGCTGGCGCAGTTCAATGTGCGGCTGCACGCCCAACACACCCAGGCCACCGTGTATCAGGGCAGCGTGGCGCTGCAACCTGCCCTGCATGCCCACCCGCCCATCCTGCTGGGCGCCGGTGAACAGGCCAGTTTCAACCAGCAGGGTTTGCTGGCGCGGCAGGCCGTGGCCGCTGTCGCCCCCGCCTGGAGCCACGGCATGCTGGTTGCTCAAGGCCAGCCCCTGGCTGCGTTTATCGAAGACCTGGGCCGCTATCGCCGCGGGCACCTGGCCTGCGACCCGGCCTTGGCCGGCCTGCGTGTATCCGGCACGTTCCCGCTGGAAAACACCGACAAGATCATTGCTGCCGTGGCGGATACCTTGCAGTTGGAGGTGCAGCATTTCACCCGCTACTGGGTGACATTCAAGCCGCGCATGGCCTGACGCAAAAAAAATTGCGCAGGGGTGGTCCGATTTCGCGTCTCACGAGACTTAACCCTCAGCACTTCAAATCAATGGGGGAACACTTGTGAATCGCACCGCACGCAAACGCCAGGGCTGGCAACGCTCAGTCTCGCAGAAACTCGCCGGCGCCGTGGTCCAGGGCATCGCTTACATGGGCGCAAGCGCCCCGCTGCTGCTGATGCCCGCCTGGGCCACGGCCGCCGCACAGGCGCAGGCAGACTTCGACATCCCCGCAGGCCCCCTGGCGCCGGCATTGGCCCGCTTCGGCCAGAGTGCGCACATTCTGCTGTCCTACCCCACCGCATTGACCGAGGGCCGCAGCACTTCCGGGCTTGCTGGCCGCTTCGACATCGACCAGGGCCTGGTGATACTGCTCGCCGGCACAGGGCTTGAGGCCAGCCGCGGCGCCAACGGCAGCTACTCGCTGCAAGCCAGTGCCAGCACAGGCGCCCTGGAGCTGAGCGCGGTGTCCATTTCTGGCAAGGCGCCAGGCTCGACCACAGAAGGCACCGGGCTCTACACCACCTACTCGTCGAGCAGCTCGACGCGCCTCAACCTCACCCCACGCGAGACGCCACAATCGCTCACGGTGATGACCCGCCAGCGCCTGGACGACCAACGCCTGACCAACCTCACCGACGCACTGGAAGCCACCCCAGGCATCACCGTGGTGCGCGATGGCCTTGGCTCGGAAAGCGACTCGTACTGGTCGCGCGGCTTTGCCATTCAGAACTACGAGGTCGACGGCGTTCCGACCAGCACCCGCCTGGACAACTACTCGCAAAGCATGGCGATGTTCGACCGTGTCGAAATCGTGCGCGGCGCCACCGGCCTGATCAGCGGCATGGGCAACCCTTCGGCGACGATCAACCTCATCCGTAAACGCCCGACTGCCGAGGCCCAGGCCAGCATCACCGGCGAGGCCGGTAACTGGGACCGCTACGGCACAGGTTTCGACGTGTCCGGGCCGCTGACCGAAACCGGCAACATTCGCGGGCGCTTCGTCGCCGACTACAAAACCGAAAAAGCCTGGATCGACCGCTACAACCAGCAGTCGCAGCTGATGTATGGCATTACCGAATTCGACCTCAGCGAAGACACCTTGCTGACGGTGGGCTTCAGCTACCTGCGCAGCGACATCGACTCGCCCCTGCGCTCCGGCCTGCCCACACGCTTCTCGACCGGTGAGCGCACCAACCTCAAACGTTCGCTCAACGCCGCGCCGGACTGGTCCTACAACGACCACGAGCAGACCAGCTTCTTCACCTCCATCGAACAGCAACTGGGCAACGGTTGGAGCGGCAAGATCGAGCTCACCCATGCCGAGAACAAGTTCGACGAACTGTTCAACTTTGCCATGGGTGAGCTGAACCCGGATGGCAGCGGCCTGTCGCAGTTGCCGGTGCGCTTCTCGGGCACGCCGCGCCAGGACAACCTCGACCTGTACGCTACCGGGCCGTTCAGCCTGTTCGGCCGCGAGCACGAACTGATCACCGGCATGACCCTGTCCCAGTACCGGGAAAACACCCCGAGCTGGGGCGGCTGGCGCTATGACTACGCCGGCTCGCCCGCTGGGGCCATCGACAACCTGTTCAACTGGGATGGCAAGTCGGCCAAGCCGGCCTTCGTCGAAAGTGGCAAGTCGTCGATCGACGAAGACCAGTATGCGGCGTACCTGACCTCGCGTTTCAGCGTCACCGACGACCTCAGCCTGATCCTCGGCAGCCGCCTGATCAACTGGAAACGCGACACCTCGGACCGGCCTTATGGCGGTGAGGAAACCGAAGTGAATCGTGAGGAAAACGGCGTCTTCATCCCCTATGCTGGCGTGGTCTACGACCTGGACGACACCTGGTCGCTGTACGCCAGCTACACCAAGATCTTCAACCCGCAAGGGTCGTGGGTCACCGACGAGAGCAACAAACCGCTCGACCCCATGGAAGGCGTAGGCTACGAGATCGGCATCAAGGGCACTCACCTGGATGGCAAGCTCAACTCCAGCCTCGCGGTGTTCAAGCTGGAGCAGGACAACCTGGCCATCTGGCAACACGACAACGTCTACAGCGCCGAACAGGACACCACCTCCAAGGGCATCGAGCTGGAGCTGAACGGGGAGCTGGCCGAAGGCTGGCAAGCGTCGGCCGGTTACGCCTACTCGGTCACCACCGATGCCGACGACCAGCGCATCAACACCAACCTGCCGCGCAACAGCTTCAAGACCTTCACCAGCTACCGGCTGCATGGGCCGCTGGACAAGATCACCATCGGCGGTGGGGTGAACTGGCAGAGCAAGGTCGGCGCCGACCTGCACACCTTCAGCCAGGGCAGCTATGCGGTCACCAACCTCATGGCGCGCTATGACATCAACCAGCACTTGAGTACGTCGGTGAACCTGAACAACGTGTTCGATCGCGAGTACTACAGCCAATCGGGCTTGTACGGGGTTTATGGTACGCCGCGCAATGTGATGACCAGCTTCAAGTACAGCTTCTGAACCCAGTGAAGCCGGGGCGCAAAAGCGCCCCGGGCTTCAGCTAGTCCGCAATCACTACCACCTCTTTCAAGCGCTCGCTCGCCGGCGCCGGGCGCCCGTACAGATACCCCTGAAAATGCGAGCAGCCCTCCGCTGCCAGCCGCCGCATCTGCTCTTGCGACTCCACGCCCTCGGCCGTGGTCTTGATCATCAAGCTGTTGGACAAATCGGTAATGGCCCGAATGATCGACATCGCCTCACGGCTGTCGCACATGTCATGCACGAACGACTTGTCGATCTTGATTCGGTCGAACGGGAACGAGCGCAGATACCCCAGCGACGAATAACCCGTGCCGAAGTCATCCAGCGAAATGGACACGCCCAGGTCTTTCAGTGCCCGCAGGGTGCGCACATTTTCTTCACTGTTGCCCAGCAACACCGACTCCGTGATCTCCAGCTCCAGGCGCCGCGCCGGCAACCCCGAGTCGGCCAGGGCCAAGGCCACGGTGTCGACCAGGTTGGCATTCTTGAACTGCACCGGTGACAGGTTGACCGACACCGTCTGCTCGCTGTCCCAGCTGGCCGCCTCCTGGCAGGCCAGGTTCAACGCGCGGATGCCCAGTTCATGGATCAGCCCGGTCTCTTCGGCGATGGGGATGAAGTCCATGGGCATGACCATGCCGCGAGTCGGGTGCTCCCAGCGCAGCAGCGCCTCGTAGCCCGTCACGCTGCTGGTCTGCTGGTCGACCACTGGCTGGTAATGCAGCTCCAGTTGGCCCAGGTGCAACGCCGTGCGCAGGTCGGTTTCGACCAGGCGGCGCTGGCGGGCGGCGACGTCCAACTCGACGTTGAAGCACTCGTAGCGGTTGCGGCCATTGCGCTTGGCCTCGTACAAGGCCATGTCGGCATAGCCGAGCAGTTGCTCTGCCTGGTCGTTGTCGTCCGGGGCGATGGCCACACCGATACTCACACCCACGGTGAACTGGTGCCCCTCGATCTGAAACGGCGGGCAGATCGCGTTGATGAGGCGCTGGGCGGTGTTGCACGCGGCATCGCGGCCATCCAGGCCGGTGAGCACCACGGCAAACTCGTCACCGCCCAGGCGGGCCAGGGTGTCGTGCTCGCGCAGTTCGCGCCGCAGGCGCTTGCCCAGGGCACGCAGCAGCTTGTCGCCGAACGCATGGCCGAGTGAATCGTTGATGTTCTTGAAGTTGTCCAGGTCCAGGCACAGGGCTGCGGTCAGCTTGGCGTTCTCGTCACCGCGCACCAAGGCTTGGCGCAGGCGCTCATGGAACAGCGTGCGGTTGGGCAACCCGGTGAGGGCGTCGTGGTGTGCCATATGGTGGATCTGCGCATGGGCGGCCAACTCTTCGGTGGCATCTTCGGCCACGAACAGCACGTAGTCGGCCTGGCCCTCGCGGTTCTGGCTGAGCAGCGTACGGCTGCGCAGGGTGCGTGGGCCACGCAGGGTGTCGACCCGGGTCTCGGCAGCGTAGCCTTTGCTGCTGCGCGCGCCCCGGGCGAGCTGCTGCTCCAGGTACTCGGCAGCGGCCGGCGCCAGGCTGTCGGCGGGCCGTTGCCCGATCATGCGCGTGCCTGGCCCACCGAACAGGCGCTCGGCCTGCTGGTTGGCCAACAGGATGCGCTGGCTCTCCAGGTCCTGAACGATGACACTGGCGGGGATGTTGGCAATCACCGAGTCGAGAAACTGCGAAAGCTTGGCCATTTCCTGGCTGTACTGCTCGGCCAGTTCCTTGGCCTTGAGCAGCTCCAGCTCCTGGTGGTGGCGTTCGGAGATGTCACGGGTGACCTTGGCGAACCCCACCAGGCGGCCGTCATCGTCGTGCACCGCGTCAATCACCACATGTGCATGGAACGCCGAGCCATCTTTGCGCAGGCGCGAGCCGACCTCTTCGAAACGCCCCGTGCAACGCGCCTGTTCAAGGTTGTATTCGGGCAGCCCGGCAGCCCGTTCGGCATCGTTGTAGAACACCGAATAGTGCTGGCCGACGATCTCGTCGGCATGGTACCCCTTGGCCCGCTGGGCGCCGGGGTTCCAGTTGGCGACGATGCCTTCGGGGGTGAGCAGGTAGATGGCATAGTCCACCACGCTCTGGATCAAAAACCGGTACATGATGTCGGGGCTTGCGACTAGCGACATGAAATTAACCTGAACCTTCGACGGGTACGAAAAGGAACCCCGGCAGTTGCGCGGCGGGGTCTTGTACAGAGGTAGTGGCATTATGCCGCTCACCTGGATTTTGTGAAGTGGATCACAAAATTTTGCTGCACGGTTCTTTGGTGTTTGAAGATTTGGAGGCGGCTGCGCAATCATCCCTGACCCTTGATCAATACCTGATCATCACCGACTTGAGCTCGGTGTAATCCTCGATGAACGCACTGCCAAACTCGCGCCCGACCCCCGATGCCTTGGTCCCACCAAACGGCACCGCAGGGTCGAGGAAGGTGTGCATGTTGACCCAGACCGTGCCCGCCTCGATCTGCGGAATCAACCGCAGCGCCTTGGACAGGTCGTTGGTCCACAGGCTCGCGGTCAAGCCATAGGGGCTGTCGTTCATCAACGCCAGCAGCTGCTCCTCGTCATCGAACGGCAGCACACAGACGATCGGGCCGAAGGTTTCCTCGTGCAGCAACGGGTCGTTGGCATCGTTCGCCAGCACCACCGTGGGCTCGACGAAATAGCCCGGCCGATCGAGCGCCCTCGCCCCGCAGATCACCGTATTGCTGGCACGCGCACGCGTAAAGAAGCCAAGAATTTTCTCAAGGTGCGCAGCATTGGCCAGGGGGCCGAACTGGGCCTCGGGGTCCAGCGCCGAACCTATCTTCAACTGCCCCAGTGCCTCCCCCAGCTTGCGGGTGAAGGCCTCGACCTTGCTGCGGTGCACATACACCCGCTCCGGTGACGCACACACCTGGCCCTGGTGCACAAAGGCCGTTTGCAGAATGCCCGCCACAGCGCTGTCCACATCCACATCGGCCAGCAACGCTGCCGGGTTCTTGCCACCCAGCTCCAGCGTGGCGCGGGTCAGGTTGGCCGCCATTGCGGCCTTGCCCACGGCGATACCGGTTGGCACCGACCCGGTGAATGCCACCTTGGCCACCTGCGGGTGCTCGATCAACCACTGGCCCGCCTGCCCGCGACCGTTGACCACGTTGAACGCGCCCGCCGGGACCCCCGCTTCCACCGCTAGCTCAGCGATGCGCAGCAGCGTCAGTGGCGTGAATTCGCTGGGTTTGACCACAATGGTGCAACCGGTCACCAAGGCCGAGGCGATTTTCCAGATGCCGATCATCACCGAAAAATTCCACGGCACGATCCCTGCCACCACACCCACCGGCTCGCGCAAGGTGAAGGCGGTATAGCGCTCGCCGCCGAATGACGGCAGCGACGGGGTCATGGTCTGGCCGGTGATCTTGCTTGCCCACCCCGCGAAGTAACGCAGGAAGACTACACTTTGGGCGATCTCCAGCCCGCGCGAGAGGTTGATCGACTTGCCCGAGCACAGGGTCTCCAGCTGTGCCAGCTCCTCGGTATTGGCCTCGATCAGGTCGGCCAGGCGGTTGAGCACCACGCCTTTCTGATAAGGCGAAACCTGCGCCCAACTGCCCTTGAAGGCTTGCCGAGCGCTGAGCACCGCACGCGCCACTTCCGCCTCGCTGGCCTCGGCGACACCGCTGATGACGGCGCCGCTCGACGGGTCATGAATGTCGACCGAAGGCCCCGCTTCACCCGCCTGGTACTGGCCATCGATGAAGTGGCCGTGGGGCCTGGCAAGGAACTCGACCACGGCAGGTAACAGCTGGATATCGCTCATGAGATGACTCCTGGAGGGCAGCGAAAAAGTAGGTGCGGGCCGATCTTCAGGCCCTTGCCCACCCGCCTGCCAGCCCCGAAGGGCGTTTTGTCAGGGAGCCTCAAGAGAATGTCACGCTGGCCAAATCACCACCGCGGCCCAGGCGGCACACTGCGATCACTGCGATTTCTGCATAACCCATAACAACATCGGAGATAGCCAATGCGTCGCGTAGACAGGCTTAGCATCTCGGCAGCCTTGGCCTTGGCCCTGGCCGCGAGCACAAGCGCGGTGCGGGCCGACCTGCCCGCCGAAGAGATCGGCCAGAACAGCCTGCCGTTCCCGCCGGACCCACACCGTGTGTACATCCTCGATGTGGACTTCAAGAACCCCATCGCCGGCAAGGTAGTGGTGGTCGACCCCAAGGCCAAACGCATGCTCGGCATGACCACCAACGCCTTTGTCGCCCCCACCGCGCTGAGCCCGGACAACCGCACCCTGTACTCGGCCAACCTGTTCTACTCGCGCGGCACCTACGGCGAGCGCACCGACGTGCTGGTGGCCTGGGACACCCAGACCTTGCGCCCGCAATGGGAAGTGGTGCTGCCCACCAAGCGCGCCTCGACGCTCACTGAGAAGTACGCCATGGGCGTCAGCGCCGACAGCAAGCTGGCTTACGTCTTCAACCTCACGCCGTCGACCTCGGTGACCGTGGTCAATACCCAGACGCACAAGGTCGCCAGCGAAGTCGCCATCAGCGGCTGCGTGCTCAACTACCCGGTCGGCAAACGCAGCTTCGCCTCGCTGTGCGGTGACGGCCAGCTATTGGTGGTGACGCTGGATGACGAAGGCAAAGAGGTCTCGCGCACCCAGACGCCCTTCTTCGACCCGAACAAGGTCCGCCTGAACGAGCGCGCCATCGCCAATGGCGACACCTACTACTTCACCACCACCCACGGCGAGGTGTACCCGGTGAGCTTCGAAGGGGGCAAGGCCAAGCCGCAGCCCACCTGGTCGCTGGTCAGTGACCAGGAGCGCCAGCAAGGCTGGGCACCGGGTGGCTGGCAAGCCCTGGCCCTGGCGCCGGGCCTGAACCGCTTGTATGCGCTGATGCATGACCAGCACACCGATGGCAAATGGGAAGACCCGAGTACCACCATCTGGGCCTTCGACCTGAAGACCGGCAAAAAACTCGGCACCCTCGACTCACCCAAGCCGGTCTGGAGCCTGCAGGCGAGCCATGACCAGGCGCCCATCCTGGTGGCCACCGACCTGGAAGGCGGCGTGCAGTTCTTCGACCTGACCACAGGCAAGCACAGCGGTGCCATGGACCAGATCGCCGACACACCAGTGCTTACCTTCGCCCCTTGGTAAACAGGAGACCCGACCATGCTCGACCCTGTCCTCGTGATTGCCAGCAGCACAGCCCTGGCGGCGCTGCTGGCCAGCGCCGCCAGCCACAAGCTGCGCGACCGGCGCGCCTTCAGCGCCATCGTGCGCGCCTACCAGGTGCTGCCCTCGCCCCTGGCCCCCGCCGCCACGGCAAGCCTGGCGCTGGCTGAGCTGGCCCTGGCGCTGGCCCTGCTATTGCCCGCCTGGCGCGCCAGCGCAGCGCTGGGGGTAGCCCTGCTGATGGCGCTGTATGCCGGCGCCATCGGCGTCAACCTCTGGCGCGGGCGCCGCGACATCGATTGCGGCTGTTCAGGCCCCGGCGCCACCCAGCCCCTGCGCCCGGTGTTGTTGCTGCGCAACCTGGTGATCGCCGTGCTGGCCGGCCTGGCGGCATTGCCCATGGCAGAGCGCGCACTCGGTGGCCTGGATATTTTCGTGGTGATCGCGGCAAGTGCCGTGGCGCTGCTGCTTCATGTCGCGGTGGATGGCCTGCTGGCCAACCAGCCGCGTCTTGCCAAATTGACGGGGAGATAACCCATGCAACTGCTCATCGCATCGAACATTCTGCTCTGGCTGCTGCTGATTGCAGTGGCCTTCACGGTCATGGCCCTGGTGCGCCAGATCGGCGTGCTGCATGGCCGTATCGCCCCGGCCGGGGCGCTGATGGTGGACAAAGGCGTAACCGTCAACGACCCCGCCCCACAGGTGACCGCCGCCGACCGCCACGGCCGCCCGGTGAACATCGGCTACCACGGCGAGCGTTCGCAGTTGCTGTTCTTCCTTGCCCCTGGCTGCCCGGTGTGCAAATCGCTGCTGCCGGCGGTCAAGTCGATCGCCAAGGACAACAGCGGCGCGCTGGACGTGATCTATGTCAGCGACGGTGATTTCGCCGAACAGCAAGCGCTGATCGAAGCCAACGATTTGCAGCAGGCCACCTACGTGGTCGGCCCCGAGATCGGCATGACCTACCAGATCGGCAAGCTGCCCTACGCCGTGTTGATCGACCAGGCCGGCACCCTGCGCGCCAAGGGCCTGGTCAACTCCCGCGAGCACCTGGACAGCCTGTTCGAGGCCGTGCACCTGGGCAGCGCCAGCCTGCAGCAGTACCTGCACGGCAACCACGCGCATGGCCACGACCACGCCCACCCACACAGCGCGCAGCACTGATCGCGGAGCACACCATGAGTTTTCTCGACAAACTGTTTGAACGCTCCAGCCGCCACGTTGCCGACACCACCTCACGGCGCAAGGTGTTGGCGCGCCTGGGCTCGCTGATCGTCGCGGGCGCGGCGCTACCGGTGCTGCTGCCGATCGACCGCACCGCCAAGGCGCTGGCCGCAGAGCAACCGAAGATGGGTGATCCTGGCGACCCGACCAGCTGCGACTACTGGCGCAACTGCTCGATCGACGGCTTTCTGTGCTCGTGCTGCGGCGGCTCGATCACTTCATGCCCGCCCGGTACCGATGCCTCGCTGGTGACCTGGATCGGCACCTGCCGCAACCCGGCCGACGGCAAGAACTACATCATCTCGTACAACGATTGCTGCGGTAAGCACGCCTGCGGCCAGTGCGCCTGCTCGCGCAACGACGATGAACAGCCGTTGTATCGGCCCTTCAACAACAACGACATCAACTGGTGCCTGGGTGCGGAGTCGAAGATCTACAACTGCACCGTGACCATCATCCGCGGCGTGGCGGTATAGCGCCGTGAAGGGTCTGACGGCGCTGTTGCTCCTGTGCCTGCTGGCGCCCGTCGCCCAGGCCAGGACCCTGCCCAACCCCAACCAGCGCCCGGCACAGGGTAACGAGGTGCCACCGGTGCCGATTGCCCAGGCCGGGTACTCGGTGCCGGTGAACTACCAGTTGCAGTGCGCCGGCTGCCACCGGGACCACGGCGAGGGCTCGGCGGCCAACGACACGCCGCGCATGCAGGGGTTTGTCGGCAACTTTCTGAGGGTACCGGGTGGGCGCGAGTTTCTGGTGCGGGTGCCGGGGATTTCACAGTCGGCGCTCAACGATCAGCAGATAGCCGATTTGCTGAACTGGCTACTGGCGCGGGACGGGATGGCTGGCAACAGTTCACCCGAGCAATGGCCACCGTACAGCGGCGAAGAGGTGCGCCGGGTGCGCCAGAGCAGCATGCTCAACCTGCCGGATGTGCGGGGCGGGTTGATTGACGCGATGCGGGCCGAGGGGATTGTTATTGGGGATGGGCTTGGGCGCTGAATTGTGGTTGTTTTGGTGGGGGTTCGCCATGACGGTTTTAGCGCCTGTGAGATCGAGCGCCGCCCGCGCGGCGCATCGCGAGCAAGCTCGCTCCTACATTTGTTCGGGCCAATTATTCCTGTGCCATGGGCGCGCGACCCCTTTGGCGCCCGCCTCAATATCGCGTCGTACCAACAAGGCGGTCGCTGCAAATGCCACAGGCCTCACTGGCCCGAAACAAATGTAGGAGCGAGCTTGCTCGCGATGCGCCGCGCGGGCGGCGCTCGATCTCATAGGCGCTGAAAATCCCCAGCCATGCACTTCGACTGCAACATCTAGAAACACCCCTGTCCCGAAATTGATACCTCCCGACGCATCCCACCCAAGAAAATCCTCCAATTCCCCCCGCCACCCTCATCCCCTAAAAATTAAATTCATTAAAAAACAAATAATTAGCAAATTAACCCCTCCACCCCCTTAAAACCCAGGCCCGTTTTTTGCTTGAAATTTCAAGTGAATTGTAATGCTTTACCCCCCATCCAAGAGTTCGCCCAAGCGATCCGTTCCACGTCTTACCGTGCGAGGCCCCCCATGACACCAGCGACCCGTGTTTGCGACGATCACTTCCAGGCCTGGCTCAGCCAGGTCAACGAAGCCTGCGGCCACTTCAACGCCCGCAAGCTCGACGCAGGCTTCGTCGGCCAGCTCGAAAAGTGCCAGGTAGGCCAGATTTCCATGAGCATCGTCGACATGACCCACGTCCACCTGTTCCGCAGCGCCCGGGAGATTCGCGCCAGCGGCGCCGACAACTACTACGCCGTGCTGCAGATGGCCGGCACCTCGCATATCGAACACCAGGATGCCCGCATCGAGCTGCGGCCCG
Source organism: Pseudomonas sp. NFX1 (assembly GCF_051123555.1). Lineage (NCBI taxonomy): Bacteria > Pseudomonadati > Pseudomonadota > Gammaproteobacteria > Pseudomonadales > Pseudomonadaceae > Pseudomonas > Pseudomonas sp. NFX1. The sequence goes on from NZ_CP169366.1 coordinate 2,265,922, forward strand.
GCGACCTGACCCTGATCGACGCCAGCGCCCCACTGGACATGCACTTCCACCAACGCTCACGGCAACTGTCACTGATCCTGCCGCGCCCCCAGGTGCAGAGCGGTACCCGCGGCGTGAGCGTGGCCTGCGCAAAACGCATCGAAGCGCAAACCCCATTGGCCAGCATGGCCCGGCAGATGATGCTCGAGGCCGGCCGCACCCAACACATGGCCAACAACGAAAGCCAGGCCGTGCTCGATGCGCTGATCGCCCTGCTGCGCCCGGCCATCACCCATGACTCAGTGCCCGGCAGCCATGAACGGATGTTCCGCAAGGCCCTGGCGCTGATTGACCAGCGCATCACCTGCGAGCAGCTGACCCCTGAACTCATCGCCCATGAAGTGGGCATCTCCATGCGCAGCCTGTACCGCATCTTCGCCAAGCACGACTTGGTCATCGCCCAGTACATCCGTAACCGCCGCCTCGACTTCTGCGCCGAAAGCCTGCGCAACCCGGCGATGGACCAGAAAGTATCGTCGCTGGGTTATGCCTGGGGCTTTTCCGATTCGAGTTACTTCAGCACCGCGTTCAAGGGCCGCTTTGGCATGACCCCGGGCGAGTACCGCAAGCGTCACGCCAATTGACCCCTGTGGCGGGCCTCACGCAACTGACAAGCCCAGCAAACACCCTGGCAGGCACAACAAAACCTGCCGGCCGGCACTGGCACACAATCAAACCGAACACCAACAAGAAGCAGCCCGGCGCTGCCTTACCCAGGAACCGTGCGTGATGTCGACCGTCGTATCCAGCAAGTTCATAGTGACCTTCCTGCTTGCCGCCCTGGCCAGCCCGCTGGCCTTGGCCGAAGAGTGTGCAGCCCCGCAACGCCAGCAAGGCGAACAGGTATTCGCGCGCGACTGTGCGGCGTGCCACTCGGCGCAAAAGGATGGCCCGACCCTGATGGGCCCCAACCTGCACGACGTGGTGGGCCGCACCCCCGGTAGCGTGCCAGGGGCCAATTACTCCCAGGCCATGAAAACCCGCCAGGCGGCCTGGACGGCACAAGCCATCGGCGCCTTCATCGCGCAGCCACAAGCCGCGGTGCCCGGCACCTACATGCCTTACGCAGGGCTGCCGGATGCCGGCGAGCGCCAGTCGGTGACGTGCTTCCTCGCCGGCCTCAAGTAACGCTACCTGCCCACGAAGGCCCCGCAACGGGGCCTTCTGCGTTTTCCCACCCCTCGCATCAGCTTGGCACAACGCCAAAGGCAACTGGCAGCCAGGGCAAAAGCCCGTGCCGGGGCTTGCTTCATGATCATTGGCATGTCTTCGGAACTTCTGCCAAAAACCATGACAAAGGAAGCCAGACCATGCACCACCGCCCGTACCGCCGTACCTTGGCCGCACTCCTGGCCGGGGCTTCGCTGGGTGCGTCCGCGCACGAGCTGTACAGCGATGCCGAACGCCACCTGAACGCCAATGTGGAAGCCGTGTTCGGTGCATTCCACAGCGAACGAAGCTACGTGATTGGCCGTGACCAACCCGGCTCTACCTCCTGGCAGGAGGGCTACATCAAGTATGGTTTGAGTGCCGACCAGCGCCTGGGGAGCATGGGGGCGTTGTATGGCGCCTTTGCCCTGCTCAGCTCGGCGACCTGGGGGGACGGTGACGCTGCAGGCTTCAGCGACGGCAGCGAACGCACCAGCAAGATCGAAGATGCCTACCTGGGCTGGAAGTCCGGCAACCTGGTACCGCTGCTGGGCGAGGACGGTATCGACCTGTCGTTCGGCAAACAGATGGTCGCCGTGGGCGATGGTTTTCTGCTTCAGGGGGACTCGCTGAACGTTGGCCATGGCCTGGCCGATGGGCAGTTCAACCGGGGTGGCGCCTACTACATGGCGGCGCGCAAGAGCTTCGACAAGACCGCCGTGCTGCGCCTGGGTGGCAGCAGCGGCTGGCGCGGCGACCTGATGTGGCTGCAATCGGACAACCGCGCCCAGGCCAACACCGAAATGCACGTCGCTACCCTGGAACACGTGGCGGACGCTGGCACGGTCGGCCTGACCTACATCGCCACCACCCATGTCGACGAGCAATACGCTTCGCCCCAGCAACTGGAACGCGACGGCATGAAAACCTACAGCCTGCGTGGCCAGGGCAATGCCGGGGTAGACAACCTGTTCCTGTCCGGGGAATACGCCAAACAGGACAAGCCCCACACCGCCACCGAGGATGCCTGGTACCTGGAAGCAGGCTGGACCTTCGCCAACCTGCCCTGGCAGCCGAACCTGAGCTACCGCTACAGCCGCTTTTCAGAGCAGTACGACACCCTGTTCTACGGCCTTGGGCGCGGGCTTGGGACGTGGTTCCAGGGCGAAGTGGCGGGCAACTATGCCGGGCCGTTCAATAGCAATGCGCGGGTGCAGAAGGTTGGCCTGGTGGTCAGCCCGAGCCCCACGCTGAACCTCGGGGTGATGGCGTTCAACTTCGATACCATCGACCGCAGGTTAGGCAATGTGGACGGGCGTGAGCTGGATATCTATGCCGAATGGACCATCAATGATCACCTGATGGTCGTGCCCTTGGTGGGGTTGTATCAGCCGGATCGCAGTGCCGAGCAAGGGGGGACGCAGTTGGGCAGCAACAATGACAACCTGTATGGGCAGGTGGTGTTCGTCAGCACGTTTTGAGCGGGAGACTGCTGGGGCCGCAAAGCGGCCCCAGCAACAATGGCCCTACGCTCTACTCAGGCACCGGCAACGGCGCCTCGCTGTTCCACCCCGTAACCGGCCGGCTGAACAGGTTCTCGGTCTGGAAATGCGCCATGCGCCAGCGCCCCTCTTCCAACGCAAAGCGCACCGTCAACCGGGCGGCATTCAGGTGCGACGCGCCGTCGGCAAAGGTACTGGTCTGCAACATCACCCAGCGCCCAAGCCCTTCATCACCGGCCACCTCGATCACCTCGCTGGTCAGGAAGTGCACATTCAAGGCAAAGTGCGCCGGCGTCTTCATGTAGGTGGCAAACATCGCGCGGATCGCCTCGCGGCCATGGTAGCCACCAAAGCTTTCGGCGTACTTGGCGCCCTTGCCTTCCCACACCGCCTCACGGCAGAACAACCCCGCCAGTTCATCGAGCGGTGAGCTGGCGTCCAACTGGTCGCACAGCGCCATGTAGCGGTTCATGCAGACGCGGATGGCCTGCTGGTGTTCGAAGCAGAGCAGCCGGGCCTGCAGTTCAAGGATATCGGTCATGGCTACGCTGGCCTCAGTGCTCGTTACCGGCATACAGGTTCAGCAGCAAGCGCTCGGCCACCGCCAACAGTTTTTCGTCGGCGCCCTTCGCCGCCACCAGTTGCAGGCCGACCGGCAAGCCGGCCTCGCTGCCCAGCGGGATGCTCAACGCCGGGTGCCCCGACAGGTTGAACGGCCGCACCAGCGAGGTCATGCCCAGCACCGCCCGGGTGTCGGCAGCATCCTCCAGGCGCAGCGGGAAGTCCGGCAGGGTCGGCAGGGCCAGGACGTCGAAGCTGGCCAGGGCCTGGTCGACTTCATCGGTAAACCTTCGACGCACCTCTTCAGCCTCGGCCAGCGCCGAGTCCGTGGTCTGCCCCGCTGCCGCCAGGCGCCCGGCGATATCGCTGCCGACCTTGCCGGTTTGCAGAAGGTGGCCACAGCCTTCGAATGTTTCGCGGTTGATCACTACCATGCCGGCGTCGTAGGCAGCGCCAAAATGCTTGAGCTCGACGTTGCCCAAAGGCAAGCCACTGGCCGTCAGCGCCCCGTGTACCACCTTGTGGATGGCAGCCTCGGCGGTCACCCGCAACACACCGATGCGCGCCTTGGTCGGCACCTGGGCGGGGACGAAGGTGGGGTCGATCATGCTCATGGCTCGCACCAGCATCGGCAGGCTCGCGGCGAACGGGCCAACGCAGTCGAGGCTGGTGCGCGCTGGCATCACGCCTTTGCGGCTTACCCGGCCGAACGTCGGCTTGAGGCCGAACACCCCACAGCAACAGGCCGGGACGCGCACCGAACCGCCGGTGTCGGTACCCAGGCTGAAGTCTGCCAAGCCCGCCGCCACCGCAGCGGCCGAACCGCTGGACGAGCCACCGGGAATGCGCCCTGGAAAACGCGGGTTGGCTGCCGTGCCGGTATAGCGGTTGATCCCGGTGGTGCCAAACGCCAGCTCGTGCAGGCTGACCTTGCCGGTCAATCGGGCACCGGCGGCCAGCAACTGGCTGACCACCTCGGCATGGCGCTCGGCCAGCGGCGCGTCCTCCAACGCCTGGCTGCTGGCGCGGCTGGCGGTACCGGCGACATCGATGGTGTCCTTGACCACGACCCGGGGGCCGGTGCCGCCCAGATCAAGGGTTTCTACTATGATTGTCATTGTTGTGCAGCCCTCTTCAAGAATGGATGCCGGGCCTTTGCCCAGCCGATAAAATGCGGGCCGATTACTTGAAATGTCAACTGAATATTCCAGTAATTACCGACCGTTTTGCGGTAGCCAAATACGCGGAAACGGCTATGATGTCGCGACTATTTCCGCACAAGTAGTGAACCGATGAGCAACTCGAAAAACAAAGGCCACAGCCATCACGACCCGGCCAGCGATGAATTTCGCAAGGAGGATTTCCCCTTCTACTGGCTGGCCCGTGTGCATGGCCGTTACACCCAGAACATGGAGCGTCTGCTCAAGAAGATCGACCTCGACGTGCCGCGCTGGCGCGTGCTGTGGATCCTCAACGAGAACGGTGAATCGAGTATTTCCGAGATCTCCACCCATGCCATTGCCAAACTCTCGACCATCACCAAGATCGTCTACCGCATGAAAGACGACGGGCTGGTCGATACTGCGCCAAGCCCTGAGGATGGGCGCGTGACCCAGGTGCGCATCACGGAAGTCGGCCTGCAGAACATCGAGCGCATGCAGGACGTGACCCGGGAGCTGTTCCAGCGCAGCTTCAAGGGGCTGACCGAGGCGCAGGTGCAGCGGCTGAACCGGATGCTGGAAGTGGTGTTTCACAACCTCGAGACACCGTGAAAGCTGGGGCCGCGTGGCGGCCCCCAAATTCAGCAGGCTTTAGAGTCCTCGCACACCCGGTGATAGGCCCGGTTGAAATACACCAGCCCATCGTCCGCCCCGCCATGGCGGATATCCTGGATCTCGCAATAGAAAATGTTGTGCGACCCCACTTCATGCACCTGGGCAATACGGCAGTCGAAGTTCACCAACGCCTCCTGCATCACCGGCGCGCCGCTTTCCAGCACGGTCCAGTGGGTGGTCGCAAAGCGTTCTTCCGTGCTCAGGTTACGGTTGGCAAACGCCCCCGACAGTTCCTGATGGGTGCCGGCCAGCACGTTCACGCACAACGCGCCGTTGGCCTTGAATTGCTCGTTGGAGTAAGACGCGCGGTTCATGCACACCAGCAAGGTGGGCGGTGCGTCGGTCACGCTGCACACTGCCGATGCGGTGAAGCCGAAACGCCCTGCTGGGCCATCAGTGGTGATGACCGATACGGCGCCGCCGAGCAGCGCCATTGCATTGCGAAACTGGTTTACGTCTACCATGGTCATGCTCCTCAGATATCCAGCACCAGCTTGTTGGACTTGGCCCGCGAGCAGCACACCAGGATCTGGTCGTTCGCGGCTTTTTCGTCATCGGTCAGGTACACATCGCGGTGGTCCGGCTCGCCTTCGAGCACCTCGCACATGCACGTCCCGCAGACGCCCTGCTCGCAGGAAATATCAATCTTGATGCCGACCTGAGCCAGCGCTTCGAGAATCGTCTGCCCCTCGCCGACCTGCACGATCTTGTTGCTGCGCGCGGCCACCACTTCAAAGCCTGCGCCACTGGCATCGACCTCGACCTGGAAGTACTCCTTGTGGATATGGTCTTCGGCATAACCCTGCCGGCGAGCCCCTTCGATCACCCAGTCCATGAAGCCGGACGGGCCGCACGTGTACAGGTGGGTACCTGGGTTGGCAGTGCCTAGCACCGCCACCAGGTCAAGGCGCTGTGCCGGGTCTTCGTCGTCGAAGTGGGTCACTACCCGTGCGGCAAACGGCGCCGCCGCCAATGCCTCGAGAAACGCACTGCGGCTGCGCGAGCGCCCGCAATAATGCAGTTCGAAGTCCGCGCCCTGCTGGTGCAGGGCATGGGCCATGGCGATCATCGGCGTGATGCCGATACCGCCACCCAGCAGGATCGAGCGGCGCGCCTGCGCCGCCAGCGGGAACAGGTTGCGCGGCGCGCTGATCTGCAACGCGCGCCCTTCCAGCAAGGTCTCGTGCACCCCCACCGAGCCGCCGCGTGAAGCGGGGTCTTTGAGCACGCCCAGGCGATACACCGTGGCATCGGCCGGGTCGCTGCACAGCGAGTACTGGCGCACCAGGCCAGGCGCGACGTGGATATCGACATGCGCCCCCGCCTCGAAGGCCGGCAACGCCGTGCCATCGGCACGCCCCAGGTCGAGGACGACCACGTCGGCCCCTTGGATCTCGCGCTTGCGCACGACTACGTTCAACAATTGTTCATTCATGGCCGGTGTCCCGTGTAACGACAGGAGGCGCGCTGCGCCCCCGAAAATTTCAACGCATGAACAGGCCGCCGTTCACGTCCCAGGTTGCCCCGGTGGTGAAATAGGCCTCGGGCCGCGCCAGTTGCACGATCAGGTCGCCAAGGAAGCCGGCGTCACCCAGGCGCTGCACCGGGATGTTCGCCAGCAAGCCCGGCAGGCGCTCGGCCGGTACCGCGGCATGCACCGCCGGCGAATCGATCGGGCCGGGGGCAATGGCGTTGACCGTGACACCCCGGGCGGCGAATTCCTTGGCGAAGATCTTGGTCAGGGTGATGATCGCGCCCTTGCTCGCTGCGTAATGGGCACCCGTGGCGGTGCCACCGTTCTGCCCGGCCAGCGAGGCCATGTTGATGATCCGTCCGTAGCCGGCCTCGGCCAGGTGCGCGCCAAACACCTGGCAGCCGAGGAAGACGCTGCGCAGGTTGAGCCCGACCACTGCGTCGAGCTCCTCCGGGGTGATCTGCATCAGCGGCGTGGTCTTGGTCACGGCGGCGTTGTTGACCACCACGTGCAAGGCGCCAAAATGCGCCAGTACCTGGGCCAGGGCCTGTTCGAAATCGGCCTTGCTGGCGACGTCGAGCTTGACCGCCAGGGTGCGGCCGCCCTGCCCTTGCTGCGCTTGCTGCAGGTGTGCGGCGCTGGCCTGGGCCAGTGCCAGATCGCGGTCCGAGACCACCACGTCAAAGCCCGTGGCAAGCAGTTGGGCGCAGAAGCGCTGGCCCAAGCCTTGGCCGGCGCCGGTTACCAATGCAACTTGGTTCATGGCCAGTTCCTCAAAGGATGTAGCCGATACCGGCAAGGGTATCGTCGCTGTTGATCAGGCTGATCACCTTGCGGTGGATCTTGAAACCGCCCGCCGCCCGCACCAGGGTGTAGGTCAGGTCGGCGCTGTAGTGCTTGAGGCTTTCCTTGCGAAATTCCCGCACGTTCTGCGCGCAGCGCACGGTGACGTTGACGCCGTCGTCGCTCAGCACCCGAAAGCGCGACAGCGTGCGCACGGTACGCGGTTGCGGGCTGGTGGAAATCGACTCGCCGCCGATCAACCGCTGCACCCGCAGGCCGCGCATGTGGTGGTCGTCGTAGGCGTAGTTGAGGGTGTTCTCGTAGTCGCTCTGCTTCGGGTCGATGGGGATGATGTACGTGCCTTTTTCAGTCCATTGGCCGAGCCAGGTGTCGTACTCGCCGTGGTCGAGCATGTCGCCTTCCTGCCAGATGAAGGCAGTGACTTCTTGCAGCAATTGCAGGTTCATAGTGTTCTCCATGCTCACGCCGACATCATCTTTTTCCACTGCTGGTAGGCCGCGCGCATGCCGGTTTCGGCACTCACGTCGGAGACCAGGCCGTCTGCGCTGGGCGTCTCGCCGGGCAGGCCGCGGTTGAGCATGATCCACAGGTCTTCACCGGCCCGGGCGCCTTTCTGCACCCGTTCCCAGGCTTCGGAATCGTCCGGGGTGCCGAAGCCTATCGGGCCCTGGAAGTGCTCGTGCAGGCGCAGGCGGTAGCGGTTGGCTGCGGCCGGGCCGCCGTCCATGGTGATCACAGAGTGATGGATTTCGGTCTCGGTCACCGAGATCGGCTGCAGCACGCGGAAGAACGCCATCGAGCAGGCGACGTTGGGGAACAGGTTGAGGTTGAAGCCCGAACCGCCGACGGCGCGCACGATGCGGCGCACTTGTGGCTCGTCGATGCCTTCGTCGCGCAGCTCGGCGGCCAGGGCCTCGAAGCGCTCCGGGATCGGTTTGTCGAGGTCGGCTTCCAGGTCCACCAGCTCGGGGATCATCACCATCACGCTGTGGCCGTTGCCCAGGTCCTCGACGTAGCCGGGGCCTTTGACGAAGTCGAACAGCTCCAGGGTCTGCTCGTCGACCGAGGACAGGAAGCTCTTGTGCACCAACGGGAAGTGGTAGGCGTCGGTGGTGTTTTCCAGTTGGATCTTCCAGTTGCCGGGGAAGCGGAAGCGGTGCTCGCCGGGGACCTTGATGCCGTAGCCGGCGCCTTGTTTCATGAACAGGTCCATCCACTTCCTGGCTGCGCCGAGGAAGTCTTCGAGCGGCTCGATGTCGTCCTTGAAGGTGGCGAAGACCATGCCGGCGTAGCTTTCGGTGCGCAGGCTGACCAGTGGCAGTTCGGCCTTGTCGATGCAATCGCCGTAGCTTTCCGGGTGGGGGATGCCGCGCAGCGAACCGTCGAGGGCGTAGCCCCAGCCGTGGTAGGGGCAGACGAAGCTGTTGGTCTTGCCCTTCTTGTGCTCGCACACCGTGGCGCCGCGGTGGCGGCAGCGGTTGAGCAGCACGTTGATGGCCTTCTTGCGGTCACGTACCACGATCACCGGCTGCTTGCCGATGAAGGTGGTCTTGTAGCTGCCCGCGTCCGGGACTTCGCTGTCGTGGGCGACCCAGACCCAAGTGCTGTGGAAGATTTTCTGCAGCTCGGCGTCGAACAGGGCCGGGTCGGTGTAGAGGGAGGTGTGGACGCGGTCGTGCTGCACCAGCGCGGCCGGGTCGACCGTCAGGTTGACGGCGGGGATCAGATTGCTCACGGGGGCTTCCTCTACTCAGGCACGCTGGATGATCAGTTCGCGGCCGACACGGGCCTCGACCTTGGCATAGCGCCACAGCTTGTACGGCCCCTCGCCCACGGCCGTAGTGCGGAACAGGTTGCAGGCGGCGTGCACGGTCTCGATGTCCGGTACGTCAGCCAACAGGTAGGTGGTCCAGGGGAAGCCGTCGGACGGGCCGACCATGCCCTGGTCATCGTCCATGTTGCCCAGCACGTTCACCCCGGCCAGGTCGTGGATGCCATTCCACATCGCACTGAAGGCGGCCCACACCTGAAGCTGCTCCTCGCGAGGGGCATCGAAGAAGTTCTGGTTGATGCCCATGCAGAACAGCACGCGCAAGGTTTTCTTATCGCTCATGACAAATATCCTGAAAGTTACAGGTAGCCCGGAAGGGGCTGTTTACCGAAGAACATCGCCCCGGCGTTCTGGTAGGTGACGTCGCCCATGAAGGCGTGCTGGGTCACCACCTGCGCATCGTTGACGCAGCGGGCCAGCGGGCTTTCGTTGTAGATGCCGGTCATGCCCGAGAGCATCTGTACACTGCGCGCCACTTCGGCGGCCACGCGGGCGGCATGAGTGGAGGACAGGCGCAACAGGTTGGTGACCTCGACCGGTACCGGATCCCCCGCCAGGACGTGCTCCCAGGCTCGTTCGATGGACTCGTAGAAGAACGCGCGAGCCGAGCGCAGCGCCGCCTCGGCCTTGGCCACATCGACCTGGGCCAGCGGCCGGTCAGCCAGTGCCGGGGCGCCGGTGACCGAAATGCGCCCACTGGCCATGCCCGACAGTTCGTCGAGCGCGGCGCGGGCGATGCCCAAGCCGACCACCGAGAGCACCTGGGTGGCGAACGACAGCGAGGGGTAACGGAAAAACGGCTCGTCCAGGTTGGGCTTGCCACCGCGCACGAAGGTCCACTGCTCGCCGACCACCACGTCCTCGACCACCAGGTCGTGGCTGCCGGTGCCGAGCAGCCCGACGGTGTCCCAGGTCTGCTCGATGCGCGCTTGCTGGCGCGGCATCACTGCCAGGCGTGGCAAGTCAAGCTTGTCGCCATTGCGCGGGGCGATGCCGACACCGACGATGTCGGCGCCCATGGAGCCGCTGGAGTACTTCCAGCGGCCGTTGACCTTGAAGCCGCCGGGCACGATCTCGGCGGGCTGTGGCGGGAAGATGCCACCGGCGAACACCGTGTCGGGGCTGTTGCCGTAGATCTCGGCGATGGTTTCCAGCGGCAGCGCCGCCAGGTACACGGGGCTCATTCCGAAGCTGGCCACCCAGCCGGCGGAGCCGTCTGCATGGGCGATGCGTTCGACCATTTCACAGAAGGCACCCGGCGAGCATTCAAGCCCACCGAAGCGTTTGGGCACCAGGGCGCGGTACACGCCATGGGCCTTGAACGCGTCGATCACATCGCGGGATATGTGGCGCTGGCGGTCGAACTCACCGAGGCGAGCCCGATCACGAACACCGTCAAGCAAGGCCTCGAAGGCAGGGCCAGAGGCGAGCGCCGACACAGGCGCGGCACGCAGGCAAAGCGATTCCATGGACTTTCTCCGTCTCAGGCGCGGTTTTTGTACTGATGCTTGTGGGGGGTGTTGGCTGGGCTCGGTGAAGGCAAGCACTGGCCATGCAGAGGGGCGTAGGCAGCTTTGGGCGGCATGGTCTGTCTCTCTTGTTTTAGGTGCCGGTGACAAATATTTGCGGCGATTTACGTGAATTGTCAATTGAATTTTCACGCTAAAACTCACGAAAAATCTGCTAGCAGCACTCAGGAAGATTCATAAAAAACCGCTTATCCATCTGATTTAAATGAATTTAAAGGCTGAGATAGGCTGAGCTGAACAGCGCAAAAAAAACTAAAGACCAACGCTGATATCACGAAAAATTTTTAGTGCCTTTTTCACATGATTTCTGCCAGAAAAAAACGCGTGTAGGATGGCCTGGCATGGAGCGCGACAACGCCGGCCAACCCACGCCGAGCACACAAGAAAAACATCAAGCCAGCGCCCCACCAGGATCGATGGGGACACGCCAATGCCTGCCGTGATTACCCCGAGGTCGAGGTCATGCCCACCCGCCATATCGATCTGCAGGACCATCGCCTGCGCTACCTGCACCTGAGCCATGACAAGGGCTCGATGCGCGCCGCTGCCGAAGTGCTCGGTGTCGCCACCTCATCGGTCAGCCGGCAGATCGCCCGGCTGGAAGAAGAACTGGGCATCGAACTGGTCCGCCCCGGCACCCATCGCATCAGCCTGACCGCCGCCGGCGAAGCGGCCGTGGACTACTACATCGAGCGCACCCGCCAGCACGCGCTGCTGGTCAACCGCCTGGACGAACTGCGCGCCCGCCAGCAGGCCTCGACGGTGATCGCCATTGGCGAAGGCCTGCTGGGCGCCCGGGCGATCAATTCGTTGCAGGGCTTCTTGCATGCGCACAATGCGCACAAGGCCGAGATCATCAGCGCCCCGTCCTTGGAGGTGCAGCGCATGGTGCTGGCCGACGAGGCGCATTTGGGCGTGGTGTTTGCGCCCAACCCTGCAGCCCGCCTCACGCGGCTGTTCAGCTTGGCGCAGCCACTGCGGATGATCGTGCACCGCGACAGCCGCATGGCCGAACGCTCCACGGTCAGCCTTGCCGAAGTGGCCCGGGAATCGCTGGTGCTGCCCGGTGCCAATTTCCGCGTGCGCGAGTTGGCGGATGCCGCGTGCAAGGACCAGCCGTTTGCCATTGTGCCGACCCTCACGTCCAACTCCCTGGCGGTGATTCTGGATTTCGTGCGGTCGGGGCTGGGGGCCACGTTGCTGGCTGAGCTGCCGATCATCGACGAGCTCAAGAGCGGCACCTTCAAGGCCCTGGCCATTGATTGCGAGGCGATGAACGCGACCGATATCCAGATCGTCACGCGCCGGGGCCGTACCCTGGATGGCATGAGCCGGGAATTGGCGACCGAGATGGCCAAGGCGGTGCGTATGGCGTTGTGATGTGTGCCAGGGTGCTTGCCGTTGTTTTTGTGGCGCGGCGGAGATCGAGCGCCGCCCCAACAAAAAAAAACAACGACGTACGCACCGCCATCCCCCCCCCGTTGCACAAAACGCAACGACATTGATCGCCCCTGTCATTGAGCCCCACCCCCCTGCCCTTTAGCGTTGCTCCCATAAGAAAACGCCCCATAGGTGACCCCCGTGAGCAACCTGATCCCCGCCGTCAACCTGACGGTCGACCCGGCCGCGCTGGTGCAGCACGACCGCGTCCATACCTCCCTCTACACCGACCCGGCCCTGTTCGACGCCGAGCTGCAGAAGATCTTCCACAGCACTTGGGTCTGGGTCGCCCACGACAGCGAAGTCCCGGACGCGGGCAGCTACAAGACCACCTTCATCGGCAAGCAGCCGGTGATCGTGGTACGCGACCGCAAGAAGGCCATCAACGTGCTGCTCAACCGCTGCCGCCACCGCGGCGCCACGGTCTGCGAGCACAAGAAGGGCAAGACCAACAGCTTCGTCTGCCCCTACCACGGCTGGGGCTACGCCCTCGACGGCTCGCTGCGCGGCATCCCCCACCCGGAAAGCTACGGCGATTGCATCGACAAGGCCGAACTGCCACTGGTCAGTCTGCGCACCGAAAGCTACGCCGGCATGGTCTTCGCCACCTTCAAGGACGACATCGAGCCGCTCGAAGACTTCCTCGGCGCAGCCAGGAAGTGGATGGACCTGTTCATGAAACAAGGCGCCGGCTACGGCATCAAGGTCCCCGGCGAGCACCGCTTCCGCTTCCCCGGCAACTGGAAGATCCAGCTGGAAAACACCACCGACGCCTACCACTTCCCGCTGGTGCACAAGAGCTTCCTGTCCTCGGTCGACGAGCAGACCCTGGAGCTGTTCGACTTCGTCAAAGGCCCCGGCTACGTCGAGGACCTGGGCAACGGCCACAGCGTGATGGTGATGATCCCCGAGCTGGTGGACCTGGAAGCCGACCTCGACAAACCGATCCCGGAGCGCTTCGAGGCCCTGGCCGCCGAGCTGCGCGACGAAGGCATCGACGAGCCACAAGTGCGCCGCATCGTGCGCGCCGTCGGCGGTTCGGGCTTCAACCTCAACCTGTTCCCCAACGTCGCCTGCTCGATGGCGTTCTTCCGCGTGCTGCAGCCGATCTCGGTGACCGAGACCGAAATCCATCACTCGGTGATCACCATGGACGGCGGCCCGGCCGCAGCCAACCGCTACCGCCTGCGCCTGCACGAGCACTTCCAAGGCCCGATGGGCTTCGGCACCCCGGACGATTCTGAAGCCTGGGAACGGGTGCAGAAAGGCGCCCGGGCCGGTGAAGACCTGTGGATCATGCTCAACCGCGGCCTGCCCGGCGAGACGCCCAGCGCAGACGGCCTGGTCTCCGACGTGAGTGCCGAAACCGGCATGCGCGCGGCGTACCAGCAGTGGAAAAAGATGATGTCGGCGTGAGCATGGAGAACCCTATGAACCTGCAATTGCTGCAAGAAGTCACCGCCTTCATCTGGCAGGAAGGCGACATGCTCGACCACGGCGAGTACGACACCTGGCTCGGCCAATGGACCGAAAAAGGCACGTACATCATCCCCATCGACCCGAAGCAGAGCGACTACGAGAACACCCTCAACTACGCCTACGACGACCACCACATGCGCGGCCTGCGGGTGCAGCGGTTGATCGGCGGCGAGTCGATTTCCACCAGCCCACAACCGCGTACCGTGCGCACGCTGTCGCGCTTTCGGGTGCTGAGCGACGACGGCGTCAACGTCAGCGTGCGCTGCGCGCAGAACGTGCGGGAATTTCGCAAGGAAAGCCTCAAGCACTACAGCGCCGACCTGACCTACACCCTGGTGCGGGCGGCGGGCGGTTTCAAGATCCACCGCAAGGTGATCAGCCTGATCAACAGCGACGATACCCTTGCCGGTATCGGCTACATCCTCTAGGGCCACCGGCATGATCGACCCACTGCTCGATGTGATCGTGCAAGCCCGCGAGGTGCAAGGCGGCGACGTGCTGGTGCTGGAGCTGGCCGCAGTCGACGGCCAGACCCTGCCGCGTTTTGCGGCGGGCGCCCACGTCGACCTGCACCTGGCGCCCGGCCTGGTCAGGCAGTACTCGCTGTGCGGCGACCCCGCGCACGCCAATGTCTACCGCCTTGGCGTGCTCAAGGACAGCCAGTCCCGCGGCGGCTCGGTGGCGGCGCACGAGCACCTGCTGCCCGGCACGCCGATGCGCATCAGTGCGCCGCGCAACCTGTTCCCGCTCGCCGGCGACGCCACGCGCTCGCTGTTGCTGGGCGGCGGCATCGGTATCACCCCGATGATCGCCATGGCGCATGCCCTGCATGCCCAAGGGCAGCCGTTCGAACTGCACTACCGCGGCCGCTCGCGCAGCCGCTGCGCGTTCGTCGACGAACTGCTCGCCGCACCGTTTGCCGCCAGCGTGTTCACCCACTTCAGCGACGAAGGCCCTGAGCAGCAACTGGACCTGGCCCAGGTACTCGGCCCGGCTACGCCAGGTGTGCACCTCTATACCTGTGGCCCGGCGAGCTTCATGGACTGGGTGATCGAGGGCGCACGCCAGCAAGGCTACGACGACGCGCATATCCACCACGAGTACTTCCAGGCCGAGGTCGACACCTCGGGCGGCAGCTTCGAGGTGGTGGCCGCGCGCAGCGGCAAGACCGTGCAGGTGCAGCAGGGCCAGACCCTGACCGCAGCGCTGCGCAGCGTCGGCATCAAGGTCGAGGTGTCGTGCGAGCAAGGCGTGTGTGGCACCTGCCTGTGCGACGTGCTCGAAGGCCAACCCGACCACCGTGACCACTACCTGACCGACGAGGAGAAACACGCCAACGAACAGATCGTGTTGTGTTGTTCCCGGGCGCGCGGCAAGCGCCTGGTGCTGGATATCTAGAAAAACAAAAACAAATACGTGACAGACAAGCGGGCGCAAGACCTGCAGCCCCTTCTGCCCAGTTGAACGACTGCCCAGGACTTGTACTGATCACACTTCCAGGATTACCCCATGGAACTCAAATGGCCGTTGCGTGCGAAACCGTTTTGCCTGTGTGTGGGCGCCGTATTACCCCTGACCTGCTTGGCCGACGTGGTGGATGACAGCCACCTCTCGCTCAATTTCAGAAACCTCTACCTGAACCGTAACTTCACCAACCCCAGTGCACCGGTGTCCAAGGTCGGCAACTGGTCGCAGGGCTTCGACCTGCAGTTCGAATCTGGCTACACCGATACTCCATTGGCAGTCGGCCTCGACCTCAACGGCCAGTACGCCTTGCGCCTGGACGCCACCGGCAATGATGGCTCACTACCCTACAGCCGCCATCGCCAGCAAGCCGCCGACGACTACAGCCGCGGCGGTGCGACGCTGAAGCTCAAGTACGCCAAGACCAAGGTGCTGATCGGTGACCAGAAACCCTTCTACCCAGTCGCCTCCAACGACCCCAGCCGCCAGCTCGACACCCTTTACCAGGGCGCGGTAATCGAATCACGCGACATCGACAACCTGACCCTGGTCGGCGGGCGCTTCTGGTCGATCGTCACCCGCGAGTCGTCCAACCACGAGCGCCTGTACCGCTACGGCACCCGCGACGACCAGGACAGTGATGGCCTGGACTTCGCCGGCGCCACCTATGCGCTGACCCCGGACCTGCAAGCCAGCTACTTCCATGGCGTGCTCAACGACATCTACAAGCAGGACTACGGTGGCATCAAGCACGCCCTGAAGTTTGCCGATGGTTACCAGTTGAAAACCGACGTCGGCTATTTCAACAACCGCGAAGACGGCGCCGCGCGCAGCGGCGCCGTGGATAACCGCGCCTACTTCGGCCTGGTCACCCTGGAAAAAAGCGGGCACATGCTGGGCCTCAGCTACCAGCGCATGACCGGGGACACCGTGTTCCCGACGCTCAACGGCTACGTGCCGCAGCTGTGGTTGCCGAACTGGGCAGGCCTGCCGTTCATTCGCCCGGACGAACGCAGCTGGTCGGTGCGCTACGGCTACAACTTCGCCGCCATCGGCCTGCCCGGGCTGAAGCTGTTCACCCGCTACATCAAAGGCACCGACATCGACCGCGGCCCGGGCCTTGCACGGGACCAGGAAAGCGAGCGCGACATCATGCTCAGCTATGTGGTCCAGAGCGGCCCGCTCAAGGACCTGGCCTTCGACCTCAAGAACATGCGTACCCAGCAACAGTACGGCAACGACTACAACGAGTATCGCCTGATCACTTCCTACACCTGGAAGTTCTGGTGACCGGCCCGCATGGAGATGGCTCATGAGTAACCTGAACACCAACATCACCCGTGATACCGACCCGCGCACCATGCGCCGCATCGTCATTGCCTCGGTCCTGGGCAACGCCCTGGAATGGTATGACTTCTTCCTCTATGGCACGGCGGCGGCGCTGATTTTCGCCCCGCTGTTCTTCCCCGCCGGTACCGACCCGGTGCTCGGCACCATGGCCTCGTTCGCAGGCTTCGCCGTAGGCTTTCTGGCCCGCCCGCTGGGTGGCCTGATCTTCGGCCACATCGGCGACAAGGCCGGGCGCAAGAAGGCCTTGGTGATGACCCTGGCGATCATGGGTGCGGCAACCTTTGCCATGGGGTTGCTGCCCACCTTCGAGCAGGCCGGCTACCTGGCCCCCGCCTGCCTGGTCATTTTGCGCGTGCTGCAAGGCGTCGCCTCGGGTGGCGAATGGGGCGGCGGCGTGCTGCTGCTGAGCGAGAATGCGCCCAAGGACCGGGTCGGGTTCTATGCGGCCTGGAGCCAGTTGGGTGTTTCCGGCGGGTTCGTGATGTCTGCCGCAGCGTTCTACCTGGTGCAGATGCTGCCGGTCGACGACATGATGAGCTGGGGCTGGCGGGTGCCCTTCTTGGCCAGCATCCTGATCTTTGGCGTGGGCGTGTACATCCGCCGCAGCCTGCCAGAGAGCAAGGCCTTCGTCGAAGAGCAGGCCCAGCAGGACAAACCCGAGCACATGCCGGCCATGGAAGTGCTGCGCAAGCAC
Organism: Pseudomonas sp. NFX1; assembly: GCF_051123555.1. NCBI lineage: Bacteria > Pseudomonadati > Pseudomonadota > Gammaproteobacteria > Pseudomonadales > Pseudomonadaceae > Pseudomonas > Pseudomonas sp. NFX1. Next base: position 2,283,073 of record NZ_CP169366.1, read on the forward strand.
CCCAAGGCGGTGCTGCAGGCCATGGGTATCCGTATCGCCGAGAACGGCAGTGCCTACCTGTTCCTGGCCTTCACCATCGCCTATGCCAAGTTCACCGGGCTGGATACCCAGCTGGTGCTGGCCAGCGTGATGGTGGCGATGATCGTCGAGGCCGGCACCATCGTGTTCTGGGGCTGGCTGTCGGACATCATTGGCCGGCGGGTGGTGTATGCCATCGGCTCGGTCGGCTTGATGGTACTGGCGTTCCCGTTCTTCTGGATGCTCGATACCCACTCACCAGTGTGGGTGTACCTGGCGGCGTTGCTGGGCATGGCCTTCTGTCACGGCGCCATGATCGGCACCCAGCCCGCGCTGATGGGTGAGCTGTTCCCGGCCAAGGTGCGTTATTCGGGGCTGGCCATGGGGCACGAGATTGCCTCGATTTTCTCGGGTGGCCTGGCGCCACTGGCGGCGACCGCACTGTTCAGTGTGTACAAAGACGCCTGGCCGGTGTCGGTGATGCTCATGGTGATGGGCGCGATTACCACCCTGGCGGTGATTTCCATCAAGCCACAGACCGCTGCAGAAAATAACTGACGGTAGCCCCCTTGGCAGGAGCAGCCTGCTCCTGCGATGAGGCCATCAGGCTTTCCACATCAGGGCTGTCCAAATCAGGAGCTCGCGTGCATGAACACCCTCACCCAAGCGCAACACCTCAAGCCAAGCAAAAAACGCTACGTCTACGAATGGTATGTGGTCCTGCTGTGCATGGTGGCCTACATCTTCTCGTTCGTTGACCGGCAGATCCTGGCCTTGATGATCGAACCGATCAAGGCCGACCTGCAACTGAGCGATACCCAGTTCAGCCTGCTGCACGGCCTGGCGTTCTCGCTGTTCTACGCCTTCATGGGCATGCCCATCGCCTACTTGGCCGACCGCTTCTCGCGGCCACGCATCATCGCGGTCGGGGTGATTTTCTGGAGCTTCGCCACGGCCGCCTGCGGCCTGAGCAAGAACTTCACGCAGATGTTCCTCGCCCGTATCGGCGTGGGGGTCGGCGAAGCGGCGCTGTCGCCTTCGGCCTATTCGATGTTCAGCGACCTGTTCCCCAAGGAGAAGCTCGGCCGCGCAGTGGGCATCTACTCCATCGGCTCGTTCGTCGGTGGTGGCATTGCCTTTCTGGTCGGCGGCTACGTGATTACCTTGCTCAAGGACGCACAAACCATCGAGGTGGCCTTCCTGGGCGCCATGAAGGCCTGGCAACTGGCGTTCTTCATTGTCGGCTTGCCCGGTGTGATCGTTGGCCTGTTGATCTGGCTGACGGTGCGCAACCCGGAGCGCAAGGGCGCGCAGCTGGATGCTGACGGTAACGTGCGCAAAGTGAAACTCACCGATGGCCTGCGCTTCATCGGCCGTCACCGGGCGACTTTCAGCTGCCACTACCTGGGCTTCTCGTTCTACGCCATGGCACTGTTCTGCATGATGAGCTGGACACCCGCGCTGTACATCCGCAAGTTCGGCATGAGCCCTGAGCAGGCCGGTTTCATGCTCGGCACCATCTTGCTGTTGGCCAACACCACGGGGGTGGTATTCGGCGGTTGGCTGACCGACCACCTGGCCAAGCGTGGGCGCAGCGATGCGGCCATGCGCACCGGGGTGATTGGCGCGTTGGGCATGATCGTACCGGCCGTGCTGTATTCGCAGGTGGACCAGCTGTGGCTGTCGGTGACCTTGCTGGTGCCGGCCATGTTCTTCGCTTCGTTCCCTATGCCAGCGTCCACTGCAGCCATGCAGATCCTCTCGCCGAACCAGGTGCGTGCGCAGGTATCGGCGGTGTTCCTGTTGATCAGCAACCTGCTGGGCCTGGGGTTGGGGACCACGTTGGTGGCGTTGATCACCGACCGCTACTTCGGTGTGCCGGCAGCCGTTGGTTCGTCGATGTCGATCGTCAGCTTCGCCGCGTCGTTGCTGGCCATCGTGCTGCTGACCAAAGGCTGCAAGTGCTTCCGGCACAGCATGCAACGCGAGCATCCGGTCGGGGGCTGAGGGGTGGGTGCCTGGCTTGGCACTTTCAGCGCCCATCAGATCGAGCGCCGCCCGCGCGGCGCATCGCGAGCGAAGCTCGCTCCTACGTCTGTTTCAGGCCAGTGAGGTCTGTGGCATTTACGCGCGACCGCCTTGTTTGTCCGACGCAATATCGGGACAGGCACCAAGGGTCCGCGCGCCAATCCCTCAGGTATAACTGGCCCGAAACAAATGTAGGAGCGAGCTTTGCTCGCGATGCGCCGCGCGGGCGGCGCTCGATATCCGCCCCACCTCCAACCCCAAGACAAGCACCTAGTCGCCTTCACGCTATATCCCGACAAGCCTGGCTTGGCACTTTCAGCGCCCTTCAGATCGAGCGCCGCCCGCGCGGCGCATCGCGAGCGAAGCTCGCTCCTACGTCTGTTTCAGGCCAGTGAGATCTGTGGCATTTACGCGCGACCGCCTTGTTTGTCCGACGCAATATCGGGACAGGCACCAAGGGTCCGCGCGCCAATCCCTCAGGTATAACTGGCCCGAAACAAATGTAGGAGCGAGCTTCGCTCGCGATGCGCCGCGCGGGCGGCGCTCGATATCCGCCCCACCTCCAACCCCAAGACAAGCACCTAGTCGCCTTCACGCTATATCTCGACAAGCCTGGCTTGGCATTTTCAGCGCCCTTCAGATCGAGCGCCGCCCGCGCGGCGCATCGCGAGCGAAGCTCGCTCCTACGTCTGTTTCAGGCCAGTGAGATCTGTGGCATTTACGCGCGACCGCCTTGTTTGTCCGACGCAATATCGGGACAGGCACCAAGGGTCCGCGCGCCAATCCCTCAGGTATAACTGGCCCGAAACAAATGTAGGAGCGAGCTTCGCTCGCGATACGACGCGCGGGCGGCGCTCGATATCCGCCCCACCTCCAACCCCAAGACAAGCACCTAGTCGCCTTCACGCTATATCCCGACAAGCCTGGCTTGGCATTTTCAGCGCCCTTCAGATCGAGCGCCGCCCGCGCGGCGCATCGCGAGCGAAGCTCGCTCCTACGTCTGTTTCAGGCCAGTGAGATCTGTGGCATTTACGCGCGACCGCCTTGTTTGTCCGACGCAATATCGGGACAGGCACCAAGGGTCCGCGCGCCAATCCCTCAGGTATAACTGGCCCGAAACAAATGTAGGAGCGAGCTTCGCTCGCGATGCGACGCGCGGGCGGCGCTCGATATCCGCCCCACCTCCAACCCCAAGACAAGCACCTAGTCGCCTTCACGCTATATCTCGACAAGCCTGGCTTGGCATTTTCAGCGCCCTTCAGATCGAGCGCCGCCCGCGCGGCGCATCGCGAGCGAAGCTCGCTCCTACGTCTGTTTCAGGCCAGTGAGGTCTGTGGCATTTACGCGCGACCGCCTTGTTTGTCCGACGCAATATCGGGACAGGCACCAAGGGTCCGCGCGCCAATCCCTCAGGTATAACTGGCCCGAAACAAATGTAGGAGCGAGCTTTGCTCGCGATGCGCCGCGCGGGCGGCGCTCGATATCCGCCCCACCTCCAACCCCAAGACAAGCACCTAGTCGCCTTCACGCTATATCCCGACAAGCCTGGCTTGGCATTTTCAGCGCCCTTCAGATCGAGCGCCGCCCGCGCGGCGCATCGCGAGCAAAGCTCGCTCCTACATTTGTTTCGGGCCAGTGAGGCCTGTGGCATTTGCGCGCCACCGCCGTGTACCCACAAAAAAGCCCGGGCCCTCCCCGCACGGAAAGGCCCAGGCACAAACGATAAATCCTGTAGAAACGCGCTTGCTGTCATCTTACAAGCGCACGCCCCCCCTGACCTCAGCCGTCTTGCAAAGCACGCGGCCGATGGCTGCGGATTTCCGCCTCAGGCGCCTTGGCAGGCTGCAACTGGAAGTCGAACGCCAGTTCGGCGAAGCGGTCACCTTGCACACCCCGGTCACGCGCCGTCGCTGCATCCTCGACAAAGCGCAGGTCACCGATCAGCCCGTCGCGGGTGGCATAGGCAAAGTCATCCCACAAGTACTGGTCACCCGCAAAGTTGATCTGCGTGGTCAGGTGGCGATGCCCCGGTGCCGAGATGAAGAAATGCACGTGCGCCGGGCGCTGGCCATGGCGGCCGAGCAGGTTCAGGCATTCCTGGGTCGGCCCTTGTGGGTCGCAGCCATAGCCGGACGGCACGATCGAGCGGGCGCGGTAGCGGCCTTCAGCATCGGTGATGATGCGCCGGCGCAGGTTGTACTCGGACTGGCTCGAATCGAAGTACGAGTAGGTGCCCTGGGTATTGGCGTGCCACAGGTCGACGGTAGCGCCCGCCAACGGCTTGCCCTCGGTATCGAATACCTGGCCCTGGAGGAACATCACCACGCCCGGGTCGGTGCCGTCATCCATGCGCGCTTCGCCTTGGCTGACAGGCGCACCAGCAACATACAGCGGGCCTTCGATGGTACGCGGGGTGCCGCCGGTGAGGCCGGCTTCGGCATCCTTGGCATCCTGCAGCAGGTCGATGAAGTGCTCGATACCCAAGCCCGCCGCCAACAGCCCTGCCTCATTGCGACCGCCCAGGCGGTTGAGGTAGTCCACGGCATGCCAGAACTCATCCTCGCTCACTTCCAGGTCTTCGATCAGGCGGGCAGTGTCCTGCAACACCCGCAGGATGATCTGCTTGAAGCGCGGGTTACCCTCGGCGTGCCCAAGGCCTGCGGCCCTCTCGAAGAACGACTGGATCTCGGCAGTGTGGGAAATCTTCACGGTCATTTTGCTTACCTCGTATTGTTCTTGTCAGGTAGTCAGGGACGACTCAACGGTCGTCGCTGTGGATCGACGAAGGGTGCCGGCACAGGCCGTCCACTTCAATCTCCATGTAGGGGAACAGCGGCAGTTGCATCAGGGTATCGTGCAGGGCCTCGACGCTGGGGACGTCGAACACGCTGAAGTTGGCGTAGTGCCCGGCGATGCGCCACAGGTGGCGCCAGGTGCCATCGCGTTGCAGGCGCTGGGCCAGTTCCTTTTCGTCGGCCTTGAGCTGGGCGGCCTTGGCCGGGTCCATGTCGACCGGCAGTTTCACGGTCATCTTCACGTGGAACAGCATGCGGGTTCTCCTTAGGCGTTCAGTTTCAAGATCAGCGGCGGGCGAAGCGCGCCAGGCGCTGCTCGTCCAGGGTCAGGCCAAGGCCCGGTGTGTGTGGAATGTGCAGCTGGAAGTCGTGGTACTGCGGTGGCTCGTTGACAATTTCTTCGGTCAGCAGCAGCGGCCCGAACAGCTCGGTGCCCCAGGTCAATTGGCGCAAGGTGAGGAACGCGTGGGCCGAAGCCAGGGTGCCGATCGAGCCTTCGAGCATAGTCCCGCCGTACAGGGCGATACCGGCTGCTTCAGCGATCTGCGCAGTGCGCAGCACCGCACGGGGGCCGCCGTTCTTGGCAATTTTCAGGGCGAAGATGCTGGCCGCGCCGTCGGCGGCCAGGCTGAAGGCGTCCTCGACGCTTTCGATCGATTCGTCAGCCATGATTGGCGCCGGGCTGCGCTGGTTCAGGCGTACCTGGCCGCCACGGTTGATCCGCGAGATCGGCTGTTCGATCAGGTCGATGCCGTTGTCGCCCAGCACCTGGCAGGCGCGCAGGGCCTGGGACTCGTCCCAGTACTGATTGACGTCGACCCGCACGCTGGCGCTGTCGCCCAGCTCGCGCTTGATCGCCACCACGTGCTTGAGGTCCTGGTCCACCGGGTTGGCGCCGATCTTCAGCTTGAACACGCGGTGGCGGCGGATTTCCAGCATGTGCTGGGCTTCGGCGATATCGCGGGCGGTGTCGCCGCTGGCCAAGGTCCAGGCCACTTCCAGGCTGTCACGCACGCGGCCGCCCAGCAGTTCGCTGACCGGCAGGCCCAGGCGCTTGCCCTGGGCATCGAGCAAGGCACTTTCAATACCCGACTTGGCAAAGGTGTTGCCCTTGGCCAGCTTGTCCAGCTTGAGCATGGCGGCATTGATGTTGTCTGCCGGCAGGCCGATCAGGGCCGGCGCCAGGTGCGCGTCGATGTTGGCCTTGATACCCTCGGGGCTCTCGTAGCCATAGGCCAGGCCACCGATGGTGGTGGCCTCGCCGATACCTTCGACGCCGTCGCTGCAGCGCAGGCGCAAGACCACCAGGGTCTGCTGCTGCATGGTGTGCATTGCCAGCTTGTGTGGGCGGATGGTCGGCAGGTCGACGATAATGGCGTCTACACGTTCGATCAGGGCATTGGTCATGGTCGGCAGGTCCCGTCTGGTCGGGTCGCACGCTGCGGGCCCGACACTGCATTTACTTGATTAATCAAGCATTGCGCGACAACCTGCCGGCCGTCCAATATCAAATGAATCTCCCACCATACCCTGGAGGTCTGATGGAGCTGCGCCACCTTCGCTATTTCAAGGTGCTGGCCGAAACACTGAACTTCACCCGCGCCGCCGAGCTGCTGCATATCGCCCAGCCGCCGCTGAGCCGACAGATCAGCCAGCTAGAAGACCAGCTCGGCACCTTGCTGGTGCTGCGTGAACGCCCGCTGCGCCTGACCGAGGCCGGGCGGTTTTTCTACGAGCAGACCTGCACCCTGCTCCAGCAGCTGGAGAACATCAGCGACAACACCCGCCGCATCGGCCAGGGGCAACGCCAGTGGCTGGGCATCGGCTTTGCCCCCTCGACCTTGTACACCGTGCTGCCAGAGCTGATCCGCGAGTTGCGCCAGGACAGCGAGCTGGAGCTGGGCTTGAGCGAGATGACCACGCTGCAGCAGGTCGAGGCGCTCAAGAGTGGCCGCATCGATATCGGCTTCGGCCGTATTCGTATCGATGACCCGGCCATCCTCCAGCAGGTGCTGTGCGAAGACCCACTGGTCGCGGTGTTGCCCAAGGGCCACCCGCTGACGGGCAACCCACTGACCCTCGCCCAACTGGCCAAGGAGCCCTTCATCCTCTACCCGGCCAACCCCCGGCCCAGCTACGCCGACCATGTGCTGGCACTGTTCGCCCATCACGGCATGACCCTGAACATCAGCCAATGGGCCAACGAACTGCAGACCGCCATCGGCCTGGTCGCGGTCGGGCTCGGCGTTACCCTGGTGCCGGCTTCTGTGCAACAGCAGCACCGTACCGACATCGCGTATGTCGGCTTGCTCGACAGCAGTGCCGTCAGCCCGATCATTCTCAGCCGTCGCAAGGGCGATGTGAGCCCGATCGTGCAGCGCTGCCTGGCGTTGATTGCCCAACAGACCCCCTGACCTGCCCCGTATACCCTTCGGTATATGGATGTTCCCGTTGAAGTGTTTCATGCTCCGACACGCGATCGCACAGTGCCGAGGCATCACAAACACTCAATAGAAAACCATTGCTGCGCCGGCTACCGGCGCAGCGCGGAGTCGAACATGACGGGACGTCTCAATGGCAAGGTCGCGCTGATTACAGGCGGCGCGGGTGGGTGCGGGTTGGCCGCATCGCAACTGTTCGCGGCAGAGGGGGCGCGGGTCGGTATCGTCGACTTGCCGGGCAGCAAAGGCGCCGAGGTGGCTCGGCAATTGCGCGATGCCGGCCATCAAGTGCTGTTCGCACCCGCCGATGTGTCCGACGCGCAGCAGGTCAAAGCCGCAGTCGCGGCCGTGGAACAAGCGTTCGGGCCAATCACCGTGTTGCTCAACCACGCCGGCATCCTGGCCGCCGTGCCCTTCCTGGAAACCAGCGAAGAAGAGTGGGACCGGATCATGGCCGTGAACGTGAAAAGCATGTTCCTGGTCACCAAGGCGGTATTGCCGGGCATGCTCTCGGCGGGCGGTGGCAGCATCGTCTGCACGTCGTCGATTTCGGCGGTGGTGGGCACGCCCATGGAGGTGCTGTATTGCACCAGCAAAGGCGCCACGCACATGTTCGCCAGGGCCATCGCCGTGGAGTTCCGCGACCGCGGCATCCGTGCCAACGCGATCTGCCCGGGCTTCATCGCCACCGACCACGGCCTGCGCGAAATCGACATGCTGCGCAAGCACGGGGTGGATGTCAGCGAACACGCGATCGCCGCCGCCCAGGGGCGCTTGTGCCAACCCTCGGAGGTGGCCACCGCGGCCTTGTTCCTGGCCAGCGACGATGCCAGTTTCGTCAACGGCACCCACCTGTTTGCCGACAACGGCTACACCGCCATCTGATCACAATAATAATGGGCAGGAGAGCAACGTGAGCACCTCATCGAACAACATGCACATCAACGAGTTCGGGCTCGACCAGGCGCACTGGCGCAACTGGGCGGGCAACCAGTCGTGTATCCGCGCGGCACGTGGCGCCCCCTCCAGCGAAGACGAGCTGTGCACCCTGGTCAGCCAGGCGAGCGCCAATGGCATGAACGTGCGCGTGGCGGGTTCCGGGCATTCGTTTACCCCGGTGGCGCTGACCAACGGCCTGCACCTGTCGCTGGGCAACATGAGCGGTGTGCGCCACATCGACCCTGAGAAAAAGCGCGTCACCGCAGCCGCCGGCACCACCATCAACGCCTTCGGCAAGGCGCTGCGGGCGGCCGGCCTGTCGATGGTCAACCAGGGCGACATCGACAGCCAGTCGATCGCCGGCGCCCTGACCACAGGCACCCACGGTACCGGCCTGACCCTGGGCAACCTGGCCTCGTCGATCGTTGGTCTGAAGCTGGTTCAACCCAACGGTGAGATCATCGTGGTGGATGAAAGCACGCCCGACCTGCTGCAGGCGGGCCGAGTATCGCTGGGCGTGCTGGGGATCGTGTCGGAGCTGACCTTGCAGGTGACCGACAGCTTCAACCTGCACGAACGCATCTGGCGTGAAGACTTCGAAAGCGTGATGGACAAGCACGATGAACTGGCGCGCACGCACCGCCACTTCAGCTTCTTTTGGTGCCCCTACGAGCAGAGCCGGCACTGCTACTGCCTGCCGGACACGGCGGCAACCTCCACCAGTGGGCGCACCACCGATGTGTGCGAGGTGAAAGTCATGGACATCACCGACCGCCCGGCCTGGGAAAGCGAATTCGAGAAAGTCGCCTACAGCTCGGACGTGTATCCGATCGAGTACTTGCCCAACTTCCATGAACTGGAATATGCCGTGCCCCTCCGGCACAGCAAGGAAGCCTTGCGGGCGGTGCGCAAGCTGATGCTCGAGGACTTCCCCGAGGCGATCTACCCCATCGAGTACCGCTTCACCGCCGGCGACGGCGCCTGGATGAGCCCGTTCTTCGAGCAGGACAGCGTGACCATTTCGGTGTCTGGCCAGCCGGGCACCGACTACTGGGACTACCTGCGGGCGGTCGACCAGATCCTGCGCGCATACGGCGCTCGGCCGCACTGGGGCAAGCTGCACTTTCTGACCGGTGACGACGTCAGTGCCCTCTACCCCCGTGCCCAGGATTTTCGCAACCTGCGCCGCCAGCTCGACCCCCAGGGTATCTACCTGAGCGAGCACCTCAGCCCGCTGTTCAAGTAAGCCGCAACGGCTTGGCACAACGCCCGAGGCAGCCCCTCGGGCGTTGTGCGTTTCAGGCGTTCAGGCCTTGGCCAGGTAATCGATGAACAGGCGAAACAGTTCGGCGTTGGTGGAAATCTCCAGCCGCTGGTAGATATTGTGCTTGTGCACTTTCACCGTGCCATCCGAGATGTTCAGTTGCCTGGCAATCGACGCATTGCTGTGCCCCTGCAACAGCAACTTGGCGATGTAGCGCTGGGTCTCGGTCAACTGCCCCTGCAAAATCTCGACAAAGGCATCTTCCAGCACCCCGCCCTCGGCAGGCGCATCGCGCAGGTAATCGGCGTAGCGCAGCCGACAATGTTGGCCCAGCACCGAGGCCAGCACGGGCGCCATGGCAGCCAGCACCTGCATGTCGTCTTCGCTGAAGCTGCCGCTGCTGAGGTTGCGCATCAGCGAGTAGACGACGGCCACCTGAGGCCGCAGCGCAATGATGAAGCCCACCTCCTCCACCGAGGTGCCGTAGTCGGACGACACGCACGGGTGGATGTCCTTGGAGATGGAGAAGCCTGAAGCATAGAAACTGTCGGGCGCCAGCTCGCTCATGCGCCAGAGCCCGCCCGGGTGCTCGTTGACGCAGGCAACATAGAACGGGTCGAGCAGGTAACCGCCCCGCACGTAGGCGTTCAGGGTGCGCTCGGACACCGAATCGTTGTAGCCGTTATGCACCAGCAGCGCATGCTGGTTGAACTTGAACAGATAACCACAGCTCATCTCGAATGCCAGCTTTGCGCGCAAGAGCGCATCGATGGCCGGCCCCAAAGCGTCCGTGCCGATCGCATCGATCACCGCCGCCAGCCTGTTCGCTTCTTCCAATGTCATCACTCACCCCGCTGTCGTGCACACAAGCCCCTGGGCAACTTACCGCCCTGCACCGCAAAAAGCACAAAATCCGGGGCGCCCTGGGCGCTCCGGATCATGTCGGCGACGTTTTTCGGTCAGGACGGTTCGGCAGCCACCTTGTAGGCACTGGCGGCCTCGTCCTCGCGCCCCATCTCCACAGCCTTGGGTACGGCCAGCCAACTGGCGAGCAGCATGGCGAACAGGCCACCGCTGAGCTTGCCGATGATCAGCGGCAGAATCAGCGAGGGCTGGAAGTTGGCGGAGAAGGCCATGTGGTCGCCGAAGGTGAAGGCGGCGCACACCGAGAAGGCGATCACCAGCACCTTGTCCTTGGGCGGCATCTCGCTCACCAGCCTGAACATGGCCAGAATGTTGGCCGAGGCGGCCAGCACCCCGGCGGCGCCGACCCCGGACATGCCGAACCGCGAGGCGACCCGCTCGATGGGCCGTGCCAGAAAGCGCTTGAGCAGGTGCACCATCGGGAACGCCCCACACAGCATCAGGCCAACGTAGCCGGCAATTTCCAGCGCGCGGAACTGGTCGTCGGCATCGGCGATGATCGGGGCGAAGCCCCAGCTACCGAACACAGCGCTGAAAAAGCCGGTGAAGTACTGGACGATGGAGGCCACCAGCACCAGCACCACACCGATATACATGAACTGACCGAGCTTGAGGAACAGGTACACCATCAGCGTCGGGAAGTAGCGCAGCGCGGCGGCCAGCACGATGCAGAACAGAATCAACGGCATCAGGTTGCGCACCAGCATCGGCCAGGTGAAATGCAGCGCCTGGGTGGCCGCGCCGGTGGTGGCGATGTCCGGCCGCACCTCCAGGCCGAGCAGTTGCATGGTCATGGCGATGACCATGATGCTGACGGGAATGGTCAACAAGCCGGCCATGATCCCCAAGGCCATGTACTTGTGGTCGACCTTGCGCAGCATGGCCAGCCCCACCGGGATCACGAAGATGATCGTGGAGCCGCACTGGAAGCCGGTGATCAGGCCCAGGATCCAGCCCTCGGGGCTTTGCGCCATGGCCTTGGCCAGCTGGTAGCCGCCCATGTCCGAGGCGATGAAGATCGGCCCGGCAATCGCGGGGTCGGCGCCGATGGCCTGGAACAGCGGCGCGATGAGCTGGCTGATGCCTGCGGATATATACGGGATTGCCGCCATGATGCCGGCCACGGGGATGAAGATCGGGCCAATGCTGTGCAGGCCGGCGATGAATTCCTGGCCCAGTTCACCTTCTGGGTTGTAGATGGATGCCACGGCGCCCAGTACCGCGCACACCATGATGACGTAGATGACATAGGTGCCGATGTTTTCCATTTGCCGCCTCATTCTTGTAAGCGTTATAGGGTTGGCAGGACTGAAAGACACGGGGGCGTAATTGTTTTTATCGCGCATGCAAGGTGCGCCCCGTCGACGGTTAAGCTATTCGGCAGGCAGCGGGCTGTCCATATACCGGGAGGTATATGCAGTTCCCAGACAGCAACACCACAGGAGCAATGGAATGATTCACGGCAAAACACTAGACGCCTGGTACGCCTCCCACCCCTTGGTCGAGGACCTGGTGGCACTGCGCGAAACCTGCTGGTTCAACCCTGGCATCGCGCCAGCCGCAGAGGCCTTGGAAGACGTCGGCCTGACTGCCGCCGACGTGCACGCAGCCAGTGCCCGGCTGCTGCGCTTCGCTCCGTACCTGGCCACGGTGTTCCCAGACACCGCCGCCTCTGGCGGCATCATCGAATCACCGATTCGCCCGCTGCCAACTTTGCAACACGCCTTGCAGCAAGCAGCCGGCCTCGCGCCCAGCGGCTCACTCTGGCTCAAGGCCGACAGCGAGCTACCCATCTCTGGCTCGATCAAGGCCCGCGGCGGCATCCACGAAGTGCTCAAGCATGCCGAAGACCTGGCGCTGGCGGCCGGCCTGATCACCCTGGACAGCGATTACCGGGTACTGGCCAGCGACCCAGCCCGGCAGTTCTTCAGCCAGTACAAAGTGGCCGTCGGCTCGACCGGCAACCTGGGCCTGTCGATCGGCATCATGAGTGCCCGGCTGGGCTTCCAGGCCACGGTGCACATGTCTTCCGATGCGCGGCAGTGGAAGAAGGACAAGCTGCGCGCCAACGGCGTGAACGTGGTCGAGTACCCGTCCGACTACAGCGTTGCGGTGGAGCAAGGCCGCCAGCAGGCCGCGGCAGACCCTGCGTGCTACTTCGTCGATGACGAAAACTCGCCGCACCTGTTCCTCGGTTATGCCGTGGCAGCCGAACGCTTGCTGGGCCAATTCAACGCCGCCGGTATCAAGGTCGACGCCGAGCACCCACTGTTCGTCTACCTGCCCTGCGGCGTGGGCGGCGGGCCTGGCGGAGTGGCGTTTGGCTTGAAGCTGGTGTTTGGCGACCATGTGCACTGCCTCTTCGCCGAGCCGACCCATTCGCCCTGCATGTTCCTTGGCGTTTACACCGGCCTGCATGACCAGACCAGCGTGCAGGACTTCGGCATCGACAACGTCACCGCCGCCGACGGCCTGGCGGTGGGCCGCCCTTCCGGTTTCGTCGGCAAGGCCATGCAACGCCTGCTGGACGGCTACTACACGGTAACGGACGAGCGTCTGTACCAACTGTTGGTACTGGCCTATGACCTGGAGCAGGTACGGCTGGAGCCCTCGGCGCTGGCCGGCATGCCCGGCATGCTGCAGGTACTGCAAGCGCCGCAGTACCTGGCGCGCAGGGGGCTGACGGCGCAGCGCATGGCCAATGCCACGCACCTGGTGTGGGGCACCGGTGGCAGCATGGTGCCGGATGAGGAGTATGCCGCCTACCTGGCCAAGGGGCGCTAAGCCATGCGCCGGCGATAGGCCAGCAGCAGGAAGACGAACCACAACGGCATCACGCACAGCGCCATCCGCGTATCTGGCTCCAGGGCCAGCAACACCAGCACGAAGCCGAGGAAAACCAGCGACGTGACGGCCATGGGCACGCCACCTGGCAGCTTGAACGTCGACGCCTGGTGCGCGGCCGGGTTGCGCTTGCGGTAGGCGAGGTACGCGGCAAATTGGGTGATACATAGGCGGTGGCGATCATCACGGCTGCAGCGATGATCAGCAGGGCGATGGCGACGATCTTGATGATCGCGAACCAGAACTCCACTTCGCCGAAGATTCGCACCGCCAGCATGTTCAGGCCCAGCAGCACGAAATGAGCGACCTCTTTTTATTGTTGGAATGGGTGCCAGGGGCAAGGCCCGCACAGGCCTTGCCCCGGTGCTATTTGCACGTGCTATCTACAGGCGCTTTCGAAACCTTGCAGGGTGTTCACGGCATTGATGCCGATTTCGTCGACCATGTAGCCGCCCTCCATCACGAACAGCGTCGGGATCCCCGCACGGGCGATCTCGGCGCCCAGGCGCAGGAAGTCTTCGCTGGTGAGCTTGAAGTGGCTGATCGGGTCGTCCTCGAAGGTATCGACGCCAAGGGATACGACGAGAAAGTCGGGCTGGTGCGCGACAATGCGCTTGAGCGCCTCCTGCAAGGCCTGCCGATACTGCGCCCAGGCGGTGCCCTTGTTCAGCGGGTAGTTGGCAGTGAAGCCCTCGCCCGCCCCCGAGCCCTGTTCGTGGGCATAGCCGGAGAAGTACGGGTAGCAGAAGTGCGGGTCACCGTGGATCGACGCGAAGAACACGTCGGGGCGGTCGTAGAAGATGTTCTGCGTGCCGTTGCCGTGGTGAAAGTCCACGTCCAGCACGGCCACCCGCTGCGCGCCCTGGCTCAGGCAGCGTTCGGCGGCAATGGCGGCATTGTTGAGGTAGCAGTAGCCGCCCATGTACTCACGGGCCGCATGGTGCCCGGGTGGACGACACAAGGCGAAGGCGCTGTGCGCGCCATCGATGACCCGTTGCATGCCGGTCAGGGCCACGTTGGCGCTGCTGCGCACGGCCTCCCAGGTGCCGCCGGTAATCGGCGCGCCGGCGTCCATGGCGTAGAAGCCCAGCTTGCCGTCGATGAAGCCCGGTTCTCGGTCGATGGCCAGGTCGCGCACCGGCCATACCAGCGGGAGCGCATCATGGGTCTTGCCGGTGGCCGTCCATTCTGCCCAGGCATTTTCCAGAAAGCTCACGTAGCGCTCGCTGTGCGCCGCGACATAGCAGGCACGGTCAAAGGCCTGCTCGGCGATGACATCGCCCAGGCCCGTGGCCTGGACCCGAGCCAGCACCGTGTCGGCACGCTGGGGGTTTTCGAATGAGGGTGTGATCGCCCCGTCCTTGAGCTCGGAGCCATGGTGCAAGCGATGTTTGTGGCTAAAGACTGTCAGCACGCGAATGTCCTTTTTCAAGGTGTTGTCGGATAACCAATTTTCGCGAGAGAGCGGTGAAAATGCTTTGCTTTATGCTCAGGCAAACCGGATGCTTGAGCAAAATATTCAGCCGGTAGCCACAAGATGAGCAAAGCTTTTGCTTACGAAGAACTGGACGAGGTAGACCGCGAGCTGCTGCGCTTGCTGCAGGAAGACGGCACCTTGTCCAGCGCCGCCCTGGGCGAGCGCCTGTCGATGACCGTCACGCCCTGCTGGCGCCGGCGCAAGCGCCTGGAGGAGCTGGGGCTGATCAAGGACTACCAGGCCAACCTGGACCGCAAGAAACTGGGGTATGACGTCATGGCGTTTGCCCAGGTGCGCTTTGGCAACCATTCGGCCGAAGCGCCTGATGACTTCGAGCAGGTGATCTTGAAGCTGCCGCAGGTGTTGTCGTGCCACAAGGTGACGGGTGAGGCTGACTATGTGCTGACGGTGCTGGCGACCGACCTGGAGAGCTATGGGCGCTTTGTCGAGGAGGTGTTGCGTCGGCAACCGGGCATTGCTTCGATTCAGTCGAGCTTGGCCTTGCGGGAAATCAAGGCGGTTAGCCGGGTGCCTGTCAGGTAAGGGCGATGGGGGGGCGGGGGCATGCCCCCTACTCCGGCAAGCTATACCGCTCGGCAAAATACCGCCGGAAGAACTCAACCGCCACCCGCACCTTGGCCGAGCTGGCCAGTGGCGAGGTGTACACGGCCCAGATATCCGCCGGCTGGTGATAGTCCGCCAACACCTGCACCAGCCGCCCATCCAGCAAGCTGTCGTGCACATCCCACCAGGACCGCAGCAAGATCCCGCGCCCATCCAGGCACCACTGGTGGGCCACCTCGCCGTGGTTGCTCGACAAGCCCCCGGTCACCCGCACGCTCTCTTCGCCATCAGGGCCCTCCAGCTGCCAGATACCAAACGGGTGGTCACGTTCCTTGATCACCAGGCAGTCATGGCTGCCCAGGTCGGCCAGCACTTTCGGCGTGCCGTGGCGCGCCAGGTAGCCGGGCGCGGCACAGAGTACCCGGCGGTTCCTGGCCAGGCGCTTGGCGATCAGGTTGGGCGCAATGGTATTGCCCACGCGGATGTCCAGGTCGACCCCCTCTTCGATCAAGTCCACCAGGCGGTCATGTACATCCAGGCGAATATCCAGACGTGGGTAGCGCTCGGCCAGCTCCGACAAGGCCGGCGCCACAAACCGCCGACCCAGGCCCAAACTGCTGGCAATGCGCAGTTGCCCCGCCGGTTCGCGGTGCTGGGCGCTGATGTCATCCCCCATGCGCTGCACCGCATCGAAAATCTGCAGCGCCCACTGGTACACCCGCTCGCCCTCCTCGCTGACCGTCACCCGCCGGGTGGTGCGGTGCAACAAGCGCACCTCGAGGTTTTGCTCAAGCAGGCGAATGCGTTTGCTGATGTACGCCGCCGACATGCCCAACTCGTCGGCCACCGCAGCAAAGCTGGCGCGTTTGGCCACCAGAAGGAAGATATTGAGGTCGTCGAGGTTTGGCAGATTATTCACACTTCGTGTTCCAAGAATCCATGAATGGCTAGATTATCTCCGATTCAAGGCCTTATAGCATGGCCCGCACCTGTTCCCTAGACAACGAGTGCGCCCCCATGAGCAAGACATTCAGAATTGCAGCAATCCCTGGCGATGGCATCGGCATCGAAGTGCTGCCAGAAGGCATCCGCGTGGTCGAGGCTGCCGCCCGCAAGCATGGCCTGGACATCAGTTTCGAATTCTTCGAGTGGGCCAGCTGCGATTACTACCTGGCCCACGGCAAGATGATGCCAGACGACTGGTTCGAGCAGCTGAAGGGCTTCGACGCCCTCTACTTCGGCGCGGTCGGCTGGCCAGACAAGGTACCGGACCACATTTCCCTGTGGGGTTCGCTGCTCAAGTTCCGCCGTGACTTCGACCAGTACGTGAACATTCGCCCGGTGCGCCTGTTCCCGGGCGTACCCTGCCCGCTGGCAGGCCGCGAGCCCGGTGACATCGACTTCGTGGTGATCCGCGAGAACACCGAAGGCGAATACTCGTCCCTGGGCGGGCGCATGTTCGAAGGCACCGAGAACGAGTTCGTGCTGCAGGAATCGGTGTTCACCCGCCGCGGTGTCGACCGCATTCTCAAGTACGCATTCGATGTCGCGCAAACCCGCGAGCGCAAGCACGTTACCTCGGCGACCAAGTCCAACGGCATGGCCGTGAGCATGCCGTACTGGGACGAGCGCACGGCGGCCATGGCTGCCAATTATCCGGAAATCAGCTGGGACAAGCAGCACATTGATATCCTCTGCGCCCGCTTCGTCCTGCAACCGGACCGCTTCGACGTGGTGGTGGCCTCGAACCTGTTCGGCGACATCCTGTCCGACCTCGGCCCGGCCTGCGCCGGCACCATCGGCATCGCCCCGTCGGCCAACCTCAACCCCGAGCGCAAGTTCCCGTCCCTGTTCGAACCGGTACACGGCTCGGCACCGGACATCTTCGGCAAGAACATCGCCAACCCGATCGCGATGATCTGGTCCGGTGCGCTGATGCTCGAGTTCCTCGGCAACGACGGCGCCGACCCGCGCTACCGTGCGGCCCACGATGACATCCTCACGGCCATCGAACAGGTCATTGCCGCCGGTGACACCACCCGCGACATGGGCGGGCAGAAGTCCACCCAGGAAGTCGGCCGGGCCATCACGGCCTTGATCGAAGCCTGACCCGGCCGGGCCGATTAGCACACGTGTCTGACAATCGGCCCTCCCCCCTCTTGCGAGCGGCGCGGATTAAATGCAAAATCTGTTAACCATTAGATGTGCGTTAACCCATAGTTAACAACCAAGGAAGGAGTGGTACTGCAACACCCCGGATGCCTGCCGGGTATAACAAGTACGCCAACGTCCAGGAGACGATGATGTCGCACAAGAATAAAAAGATTGATGTGTTCCTGATTACCATGAGCCTGATCGCCGTGCTGCTCACGGTGCTGGGCCTTGCAATGTTCCCCGCCGAAGCCGAACACGCGGCCAACCAGTTGTTCGAACTGTCCACCCGTACCTTTGGCACCAGTGTCCAGGTGCTGGTGTTCGGTAGCACCCTGGCCGTGCTGTACCTGGCGTTCAGCAAGTACGGCAATATCCGCCTGGGCAGTGGCAAACCCGAGTACGCCACCGCGACCTGGGTGTTCATGTTCATCTGCGCCGGCATGGGTTCCTCGACCCTGTACTGGGGCGTGATGGAATGGGCCTACTACTACCAGACCCCCGGCCTCAACATCGCCGCAGCCACCCCCAAGGCGCTCGAGTACAGCATTGGCTATTCGTTCTTCCACTGGGGCGTCAGCGCTTGGTCGATCTATGCCCTGGCCTCACTGGCCATGGCTTATCACTTCCACGTGCGCAAGAAGAGCGGCCTGAACCTGGCCTCGATCATCGAAGCGGTGACCGGTTTCAAGGCCACCGGCCCCGTTGGCCGCAGCGTCGACCTGATCTTCCTGCTGACCATGATGGGCGCCCTGACGGTATCGCTGGCACTTACCGCCTCGACCTTGACCCGCGGCCTGCATGACCTCACCGGCACCCCTGACACCTTCACCGTGCAATTGCTGGTGATCGGTGCCGTCGCGGTGATGTTTTCGCTCAGCTCCTACATCGGTATCGATGGCGGCCTGCAGCGCCTGAGCAAGATGGTGTGCATCGGCGCGCTGGTATTTGCCGCCGTCATCCTGCTGGTTGGCCCGACCCAGTTCACCATCAACAATACGGCCAACTCGATTGGCCTGATGATCCAGAACTACGTGCACATGAGCCTGTTCACCGACCCGGCCGGCGACGGTGCCTTCACCCGCAACTGGACGGTGTTCTACTGGCTCTGGTGGGTGTCGTACGCACCGGGCGTGGCGATGTTCGTGACCCGCGTGTCACGCGGCCGGCAGATCAAGGAAGTGGTCATGGCCCTGCTGATGGGCGGCAGCTTCGGTTGCTGGTTCTTCTTCGGCGCGCTGGAAAGCTACAGCATGCACCAGTTCATCACCGGGGCCATCGACGTGCCGAAAATGCTCAGTGAACAAGGCGGCGAATCGGCCGTGACGCACCTGTTGCTGGCCTTGCCGTGGGGCCAGGTGTTCCTGGGTGTGTACCTGTTCATCATGGCGATCTTCTGCGCCTCGCACATGGACGCCGCCGCGTATGCGGTAGCGGCCACCAGCACCCGCAATCTGCGCGAAGGCGATGACCCGACGCCTACCCATCGCCTGTTCTGGTGCGTGGTGCTGACCCTGGTGCCACTGGCCATGTTGTTCGCCAAGGCTTCGCTGTCGACCATGAAAACCGCCGTGGTGCTGACTGCGATCCCGTTCATGGTGATTCTGCTGGTGAAGATCTACGGCTTCTTCAAATGGATGTTCGAAGACTACGGCCAGGTCTCGGCCTACCGCATCGAGGAAGAGGCTGCGCGCCTGGCCGGTGAAACACCTGCCCAGCATGCCCCGCGCAGTGCCGCCGCCGTGCATTGAAACGAGTTGAACTGAACTGGCCTGGGTGGGGCGGCCTCGCCCCACGACGGCAAATTTTTTTGCCCGGCTTGTTAACCAATAGATACGTGTTAACCAATAACTATAAACCGAGCTTGTGAGAACCCGTCATGAATGACTTCAAACGCCTGCCCGCCGATTTCTGCGCGAACGCCGAAGAGGCGTTCACTATCCCTGCCAGCTTCTACACCCAGGCCTCGGTATTCGAGCACGAGAAGGAAGCCATCTTCGCCCGCAGCTGGATCTGTGTCGGCCACCGCAGCGAAGTGGCGCAGAACAATGCCTACATCACCCGCGAAGTGATTGGCGAGAGCATCATCGTGGTGCGCGGTCGTGACAGCGTGCTGCGCGCGTTCTACAACGTCTGCCCGCACCGCGGCCACCAGCTGCTCAGCGGCAGCGGCAAGGCCAAGAACGTCATCACCTGCCCGTACCACGCCTGGACCTTCAAGCTCGACGGCGAGCTCGCCCACGCCCGTAACTGCGACAACGTGGTGAACTTCGACAAAGAGAACTCCACCCTCGTACAGCTGCGCGTCGAAGAATACGCAGGCTTCATCTTCATCAACATGGACATGGACGCAGGCTCGGTCGAAGACCAGCTGCCGGGCCTGCAAACGCGCATGCGTGAAGCCTGTGGCGTGATCGACGACCTGCACCTGGCCGCACGCTTCGTCAGCGACACCCCGGCCAACTGGAAGTCGATCGTCGACAACTACCTTGAGTGCTACCACTGCGCCCCTGCCCACCCCGGCTTCTCCGATTCGGTAGACGTCGGCCAGTACAGCCACAGCATGCATGGCAACTGGACCCTGCAGTACGGCCTGGCAAAACCGTCGGAGCAGTCGTTTACCTTCGATGAAAGCGTGAAAGACCCGTCCTTCGCCGGCTTCTGGGCCTGGCCGTGCACCATGTTCAACGTGCCGCCAGGGGCCAACTTCATGACCGTGATCTACGAGTTCCCGGTGGATGCGGAAACGACCCTGCAGCACTACGACATCTACTTCCTCAACACGGACATCACCGAGGAGCAGCAGAAGCTGATCGACTGGTACCGCGAAGTGTTCCGTCCGGAAGACCTGCGCCTGGTCGAAAGCGTGCAGAAGGGCCTGAAATCCCGCGGCTACCGTGGCCAGGGCCGGATCATGGCCGACCGCGAGCGCAGCGGCATGAGCGAGCACGGCATTGCCCACTTCCACAACCTGATCGCCGTGGCCCACCTCGACGATTGATCGCTACCGCTTGAGTCATTTGCACGTACTGGTGCGCGGCACGGCCTGCCGCGCACCCTGGCAGTCGAGGTGAACCATGGCCAACAAATATGAAATGTTCAGCGTGTGCGTGACCGAAGTGGAACAGGCCACGCCGCTGATCAAGCGCTTTACCCTGGCCCGCGAAGATGGCGCGGCGATGCCGGCCTTCACCGGTGGCAGCCATGTCATCGTGCAGATGCAGGGTGCCGACGGCAGCCAGTTCAGCAACGCCTACTCGTTGATGAGCGACCCACGCGATACCCGCAGCTACCAGATTGGCGTGCGCCTGGAAGAACAATCCAAGGGCGGCTCGGCCTTCATGCACCAGCAGGTGCAGGTCGGCACCCGCCTGACCATCTCCTCGCCCAACAACCTGTTCGCCCTGGACCCAGCGGCCGGCCGCCATGTGCTGATTGCCGGCGGCATCGGCATTACCCCCTTCCTGGCACAACTGCACGAGCTCGAAGGCGGCGCCGCCGACTACGAACTGCACTACGCCTTCCGCGCCCCGGAACATGGCGCGTTCCAGGCCCAGTTGGCCAACGGCCCGCATGCCGACAACACCCACTTCTACGTCGACAGCCTCGATCGCAAGCTTGACCTGGCGGCCTTGTGTGCGGGCCTGGATGCGTCCGCGCACCTGTACGTGTGCGGCCCCAAACCACTGATTGATGCGGTCATCGCCTGCGCCGCCAAGGCCGGCATTGCCGAGCAACGCGTGCATTGGGAGCAGTTTGCCGCAGCCCCGGTGACCGGTTCAGCATTCACCGTGGTGCTGGCGCAGTCGGGCATCGAGTTGCAGGTGGAAGAAGGCATGACCATTCTTCAAGCCATCGAGAAGTCCAAGGCCGCCAAGGTCGAGTGCCTGTGCCGAGAAGGCGTCTGCGGCACCTGTGAAACCGCCATCCTGGAAGGCGAAGCCGAGCACTTCGACCAGTACCTGAGCGATGACGAAAAGGCCGCCCAGCAGAGCATCATGCTGTGTGTGTCGCGGGCACGCTCGGCACGCCTGGTGCTGGACCTGTAACGCGCGATCGGGGCCGCAGGGGTTTCACCGTCAACCAAAAGTTGACAGCTTGAGTATACTGGCAGGCTCTTGGCCCCGATCAGGACACCCTGCCGATGTTGGAAAACAGCTTTGCCTTTCGCCTCAAGGAACTGCTCGAGCATCACAAGCTGACCCTGCAAGCCGTGGGCACGGCCCTGGGTATTTCCCGCACGGCGGTGCACAAATGGACCCGCGGCGGGGAGATCGACTACGACAACCTGCGTAAATTGGCCGACTTTCTGAAGGTCAACTGGATCTGGCTGCGCTATGGCGACGAAGCCTTGCAGAACATCCAGCAGCCACAGGTGGTCGAGTTGCCGATGACCGACCTGCGCAGGCGCTACACCGCCGAAATCATGGAAAGCGAAACGCGCATGAAATTGGCCCAGGAAGGTGCGCGCATCGTGACCTGGGAATGGAACCTGATCAGCGACGAGGTCACCTATTCGCCAAACGTCGAACAGGTGTATGGCTGGCCGGTGCACCGCAACGAAGACTTCTGGCGCCATTTGCCGGATGAAGACGTGGCGCACATGCAGGCAATGTACGCCCAGGCCGTCGCCGAGGGCAGTGGCTGCGAGTGTGATTTCCGTATCACCCGGCCTGAGGGTGAAGTGCGCTGGATTTCCTCCCGCGCCACGGTGGTACGCGACAGCGCCGGGCGCTCGGTGAAGATGGTCGGCATCAGCATGGACAACACCGAGCGCCAGGTTGCCCAGCAGGCGCTGCGCAACAGCGAAGAACGCTTTCGCGCGATCTTCGAGCTGGCCTGGGGCGCCCTCGCCTACATCGACCCGGACGGCACCTGGCAGCGGGTCAACAACAGCCTCTGCGAGATGCTCGGCTACCGCGCCGAAGAGCTGTACGCCATGACCTTCCAGCACATCACCCATGCCGACGACCTGGCGCTGAACCTGCAATTGCTGGCGCGCATGCTGGCGGGTGAAACCGAACGCTACGAGGTGGAAAAACGCGTGCGCCACAAGAGCGGCGAATACATCTGGGTGCGCGCCCGCACCTCGCTGCAGCGCCGCGACAACGGTGAGCCGGAGCACCTGATCAGCGTGTTTGAAGACATCACCGCCGAGCGGCAGGAGCATGAGCGGTTGCAGGCGCACATTGCGGCGCTGGAGGCGAAGCTGGCCGCATCGTGAAACGCTGATTCTTACATATCGCCCTCAAAAGCCGAGCGCACAGCCGCTACCACGCGAGCGGCCCTGACGGTATCTTCCAGCTGGGGGTAAGCCTTCTTCAACTTACCCGACAGCCGCCAACCATTTTCCTTGAGTGAGCGAATGATGCGATTGGCATCCTGATCGGGCATCTCCAGTACATCCTTGAGTCGCTCTTGGGCACGTCGAAAGATCACCAACACGCGCGCCTCTTCGGCCATTTCCGTACGCACGGTATGCTCGACGACGCGCGCGGTGTACAGCACATGCGCCGTCAGATCCGGGTATCGCCAGGCAAAACAGGCATCCTCGTAGTCTTCAAAGATGAAGTTACTCGACGTTCCATCTTCGTAGGAGGTGATTTCGCCGAACCGATAAGACGCGGCGTAGCGTTGCATAAGCCGTCTCGAAAAGACCTCTAGCGTCTGGTCATAACCCGCCCGGAATTCGATAGAGCTGGTGATCGTGGCCGACACCGGCAAGATAACCCCGGGTGGCACGGCCTTGTCACGGATCAAGGTATCGTTGATCAGAAAACGATGAATCCGGCCATTGCCATCACGC
Source organism: Pseudomonas sp. NFX1 (assembly GCF_051123555.1). Lineage (NCBI taxonomy): Bacteria > Pseudomonadati > Pseudomonadota > Gammaproteobacteria > Pseudomonadales > Pseudomonadaceae > Pseudomonas > Pseudomonas sp. NFX1. The sequence goes on from NZ_CP169366.1 coordinate 2,306,324, forward strand.
ATGGGGTGGATATACACGAAGCCGAACGCCAGGACTGCTGCCCTCGCCAATGGTTCAGCACCCCGTGTCGCTGCCTCACAAGCACTGAGGCCGTCGAGGAGCATGGGTATCTGCGAAAAATGGGGGGCAATGTAATGCACGATATCCTCGCGCATCGTTGCTTGCCCCACAAAGACAGGTGAATGCCGCAATCCAAGCCCGATAGCTTCACGCCCCAGGATCTGGGCCTGCAGGGTGTGCAGGCTGCGTTCGCTCAGTGGGCCTTCGATATGGCCGCAGTACTTTGCAATGACCTGTGCAAACCGCTGGATCCTGTCGGCCTGATCAGCCTCTTTCTCGATCAGGAAGCTGGCGCGAGACTCTTTGAAGGTCAACCAGGTAGCGGTGCGCATCAGGATGTCAGCGCCAAACGTCTGATCCAGCTCACTCAGTGCCGCACCTAGGTCGAACCTCAAGGCTTCCTGTATCTCTGGGGTGCGCCGCAGCAATGGGCAGAAGTCAGGTGTTCCCGGTAGGTTGTCATTGATCCGCCATCGCCGCACCCGCATGGAGTGGGTTCGAACGAGGTATCGTTGCGCTGGGATGGCGTCGTAGTAAGCGCCATTGCCTACGTCGGGAACATCCAGGGCCTCTCCGGTCAACCATTCGTATAGAAACCCGGCTCTGCGGGCGTATTGACCGAACGGCGACTGCCGACACCATGCTTCAATCGGTGCTGGCCCGGTAGCGGTAAACAATCGAGCGAAGAACTCGAGGTGAATCTCTTCGTACTTGAGCCCGAATTCGAACTGCCCCGCGAAGCTCTCTGCCGGCCGATAGCTCGGTGGATATTGGTTCGTGAGAAACCCGTCACTGTCTCGGCTTACGCGTACGGTGCCTATCAGCGATTCAACGCGAAGAGGTTGCACCAGCGAGATGCCATATTGATCTGCCAGTGCCTTGAAACCTACTTGCATTGATTAATCCTTTACTCACAGACCGAAAAGACTACCAGATCTGTGAATTTACGCGAAAACACTAAAAACGTGTTTGCGAAAAGACTAACGGTTACGATGGCTTTAGGGCTTGACGTTAACATTGCGGCGCTCGATCTCAAGGCCACCCCCCCTCAAGTCATACCCTATCAGCCGCCCCCTGCCGCAACCAGTCGATAAAGCGCGCAAACAACTCCGACTGCGAATTGATCTCAAGCTTCAGATACAGGTTCTTGCGGTGCATCCGCACCGTCTCCGGTGAAATCCCCAGCTGCACCGCCGTGGACTTCACAGAATGCCCCCGCAAGATCATGTGCGCCACCTCTCGCTCCCGATCGGTAAGCACCTGGCAACCAAAACTCTCGAACGCCGCCTGAACGCTGCCGCGTTCGGCCGAAGCCGTGGCGGCTTCAAGGTTGTAACGGGCATAACGCCCCAGCACTTCGCGCACCATCGGCTCGACCGCCCGCAGCAAGTCGATCTGCCCGCTGCTCAAGCGCGTGCCACTGCACCCCTGGAACAGGCTGAAGGACAGCTTGCGCCCCTGGCTGAGGTCGACGATGTAGTAGCTGTCTTCGCTGCAGCCGGTGCCCAGGTAATAGGCCTTGTAGTAGTCGCTGTCGAAGAAGTGGTCCGGGGCGATTTCTTCGAGGTGATAGAACCCCTCGGCCAGGCCACTCTGCACGGCCAGGCAAAAGGGGTCGAGCAGATAGCCGGCGGCGAAATAGCGCTCCAGCACCGCAGCACGGTGCACTTCGGGGATGCCCTGCTGATACAGCAGCTGCGGTGCCTGCCCCTGGCATTCGAGGCTGATCATCATCGACTCCACCTGCACCAGTTCGCCAATCGCGGCGGCCACGTAGTGCAGAGCATCGGCCGTTTCACTGTGGCTCAGGGCACGCTGCAGCGCCGCATGCCATTGCTGCAGTGCCCCCAGCGAAAGGCTGAGCGGAGTGTCGGGAGAGGCTTGGGTCATGCCCGGCAGTCTAGCCTGCCAGGCACGCCCACGCACAGCCCTTTGCGCCAGGCTCATCGGCCTTGGTACAGCCCTTGCGCGGTGAGCTCACGCGCCGTTTCGATGATGCACTGGCGCAAGGTTTCGACGATTTCATCCACTTGCGCGTGCGTGATGATCAACGGCGGCGACATCACGTTCAGGTGCATGATCGGCCGAACCAGCAACCCCCTGGCCTGGGCTTTGCTATGGATGCGCTCACCGATGTTGACCGCGTCGGGGAACAACGCCTTGCTGGCTTTATCGGCAACGAACTCGACACAGGCCATCAGCTTCATGCAGCGCACATCCCCGACCAAGGGCAGGTCGCGCAGGCTGTGCAGCCGTTGTTCCAGGTAGCTGCCAACATCCTTGACGTGCGCCAGCAACTGCTCGCGCTCGATGATCTCGATGTTCTTCAGGGCCGCTGTGCAGCACACCGGGTGCCCGCTGTAGGTGAAGCCGTGGGTGAAGCAGCGGCCCTTGCCTGGCTCGGCGATCACCTGCCAGATCCGCTCCGAGAAGATGCACGCACCCAGCGGCAGGTAAGCCGAGGTCAGGCCTTTGGCGGTGGTGATGATATCCGGGGTTACCCCGAACAGCTCCTCGCTGGCGAAGAAGGTGCCCAGGCGACCGAACGAGGTCACCACTTCGTCGGCGACGAACAGAATGTCGTAGGTCTGGCACACCTGCCACATGCGCTCGAAGTAGCCCTTGGGCGGGATGATCACCCCGCCCGAACCCATGATCGGCTCGGCAAAGAACGCGGCCACGTTGTCGGCGCCCAGGGAAAGGATCTTGTCTTCGAACTCGGCCACCAGGAAGTCGAGGAACTCGGCCTCGTCCATGTCGTCCGGGGCACGGTACACGTTGGGGTTGGAGACGTGGTGGATCAGCTCATGGGCGTAGTCGAACTCAGGCACGCGGTCGGCCGCCTTGTTGCCGATCGCCATGGTCAGCGTGGTGGAGCCGTGATAGGCGTTGTAACGGGCGATCACGTGCTTTTTGTGCGGCTTGCCGCGGCAGTTCTGGTAGTACTGGATCAGCCGGTAGGCGGTGTCGACAGCGGTGGAGCCACCCGTGGTGAGGAACACGTGGTCGAGGTCGCCCGGCGCCAGTTGCGCAAGCTTCTGGCACAGCGCGATGGCGACGTCGTTGGCCATGTCGGAAAACGGATTGGAGTAGGCCAGCTTGCGTACCTGGTCGGCGATGGCCAGGGCCATCTCTTCGCGGCCCAGGCCGATATTGGTGCACCACATGCCGCCGACCGCATCGAGAAAACGGTTGCCGTGAGTATCGCGAATGTAGGCGCCTTCACCTTCGACGATGTTCAGCGCGCCCTGTTCGCGGTGCTCGTCGAACACATGGTAGCCGTGCATGTAGTGGGCCTTGTCGGCGTCCACCAGTGGGTCGTGGGCGATGGCGAATGCTTTGCTTGGGGTGGCCATGGGCAGCTCCTTGGCGGGAATCGGTTGGCAGTGTTCAGAAACCGGTCTTGACCGTGCTCCAGACCCGAGTAATGGCGCGCATGTCCTTGGGGCTCTGGGTCTTCTGCGCGAACAGGCGTTCGCGGGTCTTGGCATCGGGGTAGATCGCCGGGTCCTGGCGGATGTCGGCCTGTACCAACGCCGTGGCAGCGGCATTGCTGTTGGCGTAGTGGATGTAGTCGGTGACCTTGGCCATGGTTTGCGGCTGCAGCAGAAACTCGATGAAGCGGTGCGCGTTGGCCGCGTGCGGCGCGTCCTTGGGGATGTACAGGTTGTCGAACCAGATCAGCGAGCCTTCCTTGGGGATGAAGAACGACAGCTTGATGGCCTTCTTCGCTTCTACCGCACGGGCCTGGGCGGTGGCGTAGTCACCTGACCAGGTCAGTGCCAGGCAGACATCGCCATTGGGCAGGCTGGTGAGGTAGTTGACCGAATCGAACTTGCGGATGTACGGGCGAATGCCCATCAGCAGTTGCTCGGCAGCCTTGAGGTCGGCCGGCGCTGCGCTGCGTGGGTCCTTGCCCAGGTACTGCAGGGCCAGCGGGATCACCTCGGTCGGCGCGTCCATCAAGGTGACGCCGCAGTCGGCGAAGCGCGAGACGATCTTGGGGTCGAACAGCATGGCCAGCGAGCCGATCGGTGCATCGGGCATGCGCGCGGTGATCTTGTCGACGTTGTAGGTGATGCCTGAACTGCCCCAGGTGTAGGGTGCCGAGTATTTCAGCCCCGGGTCGTACCCTTGCAGGTTGCTGACCACCTGCTCATCCAGGTTGTGCCAACTGGGCAGTTGCTGCTTGTCCAACGCCTGGAACACGCCAGCCTGGATCAAGGGGGGTACCAGGGAAGCGTTGAGCATCACCAGGTCATAGCCGGAGCGGCCGGTCAGCAGTTTGGTCTGGACGGTCTCGTAGCCATCGAAGGTGTCGTAGACGACCTTGATGCCGGTGGCCTTCTCGAAGTCGGCCAGGGTGGTCTCGCCGATGTAGTCGGTCCAGTTGTACAGCCTTAACGTGTTCGCACTGCCCTCCTCCACCGCCAGTGCCTGCGTGGCGGCCGACGCCAGCAGCAGACCGCCAATCACCTTCAGTGCCTTGCGCATAGCAACTCCATCGTGTGACTGCTCCGGATCGAGCCGATGGGTTCACTATCGGGGGATTTGCTTGAGGGCAACATACCCCGAATGTGTGGGTGGTCGTTTTTGGGCGGTTGGCATTTACGCCAGCGGATACAACGCCTCATCGAACTGCGCCAAGCGCGGGAACACCAGCGGCTGGTCGTCTGCCAACTGCTCCAGACGCTGCTGGTATTGCTGCAAAAACCCCTGGCGGGCCTCGGCGCTGATGTACGGCACGTGCCAGGCCACGAACGGTGGCAGCACCTCGAACCCGACATAGGCCAGCGTCCCCCGCAGGATCGGCCGCAACATGTCCTCGAGCGGCCCGTGAATCGCCCCTTCGCCAAACATGTGCTCACGCCCGCCCAGGGTCACCGTCACCAGCGCCTTCTTGCCAGCCAGCCCGCCCTGATCGTAGAAGCGCTTGCCGCCATAGCACACGCCCGACACCAGCACCCGGTCGATCCAGCCCTTGAGCATGGCCGGCGCCGAGAACCAGAAGATCGGGAAGTTCAGCACCAGCAGGTCCGCCCATAACAGCTTGTCCAGCTCTTGCTGGATGTCCGCAGCGATAGCGCCGCTCTTGACCCCCAGGCGCTGCTCCAGGGCATAAACCAGGTACTCGGGGTTCTCGCGCTGGGCGAAATCATCAGCACTGGCTACCGGGTTCCAGCCCATGGCGTACAGGTCGCTGACCTGCACCGGGTGGCCCTGGTCGCGAAAGGTGGCCACGGCCTGGTCACGCAGGGCTGCGGTGAAGGATTGTGGCTCGGGGTGAGCGTGGACGATCAGTACATTCACAACGTTTCTCCTCACACAAAACGGGATGCGTCAGCGACGGCGCAACACTCGATACAGCCGCGCTTACTCACGCAGGGGCCTGCTGTTGCATCAGTGCCTGGGCACAACGGGCAATGCGCTGGCAGGCATCGACCAGCGCCTCGGGGCCCACCACCAGCCCCAGGCGAATGTGCCCGGCGGCGCTGGGGCCAAAGGCCTCGCCGGCCAGCACCGACACACCTTCGCGGTCCAGCAGGCGGTCGGCAAAGGCCTGCGCGCTGAGGCCGGTTGCGCGAATATCGACCATCACGAACATGCCGCCATCGGGTTTCAGGGCCTTGACGCCCGGGCAACCCGCCAAGTGTTCGCACACCAGGTCGCGGCGCTGGCGATAGGCGTCGCGCATGGCCTCAAGTGCTGGCATCGGCTGGGTCAAGGCCACCACGGCGGCGTCCTGGATAAAGTCCGGCGAGCCATACAGCATGCACAGGGCCAGGTTTTCCAGGTGCGTGGCCAGCTCAGGCGAGCTCACTACCCAGCCCACCCGCCAGCCAGTCATGGCGTGGGATTTCGACAGGCTGTTGAGGGTGGCGGTGCGCTCGGCCATGCCCGGCAGGCTGCCAGGGCTGACATGCTCGCCGTCGTACAGCAGCTCGCTGTACACCTCGTCAGAGATCAGCCACAGGTCGTGGGCGATGCACAGCGCTGCCAGTGCCTCCCAGGTCGCGCGCGGCAAGCTTGCCCCCGAGGGGTTGTGCGGGCTGTTCAGGGCCAGGGCGCGGGTACGCGGGGTGATGCGCGCCGCGACGTCCTGCGGGCACACCCGAAAACCGTTCTCCGGCTTGACCGGCACCGGTACCACTTTGGCGCCGCAGGCACCGAACACCGCCTCGTAGGTGACGTACATGGGCTCGGCGACAATCACCTCATCGCCGGGGTCGAGCACGCACTGGGCCACGCAGAACAACGCGCACTGCGCACCCGCCAGCACCGTGACCTGCTCGGCACTGACGGCCTGGCCGCTGCGTTGCCGGTGGCGATCGGCGATGGCCTGGCGCAGGGCGAGCTTGCCGCGCACATCGGCGTAATGGGTATGGCCTGCTCGCAGGCTGTCGATGGCAGCCTCGACGATGGGGGCCGGGGTGTCGAAGTCCGGGTCCCCCACCGACAGCAGCAGGATGTCCTTGCCCTCGGCCTGCAGCGCCAGGGCGCGGTAGTGGATGTCCCAGGCGGCGGCGCCGTCGCCGGCGATACGTTGGGTCAGCTTGGCGTAATGCATGGCAATCTCCCTTCAGTACGGGGTCAGTCGACGAGAATCTTCGGGTTTGAGCTGCCCCACACGGTGTACAGGTCAGCCAGCAATGCACCGTTGATGTCTTCCATTTCGCCCTGGGTGATCTCACCCCCGGCCTGCTTGCCGAACAGCACCACTTCGTTGCCGTTCTTGACGTCGGGGAAGTCGGTGACATCGACCATCAAGGTATTCATCGACACCTTGCCCACCACCGGCACGCGGTGGCCGTTGATCAGCACATGGCCCTTGTTGGTGAATACCCGGCGGTAGCCGTCAGAGTAGCCGACGGTGATATTGGCCAGGCGCGCGTCACGCGCCAGGGTAAAGGTGCGGTCATAGCCGACAGTGTTGCCGGCCGGGTAGCTGTGCACGGCGGCCACCCGCGACTTGAACTGCATGGCGCGCTGGTACTCGGTTCGCGCCGGCACGGTATCGCCGAACAGCGCACCGCCGGTGCGGACCATGTCCAGGCGCGCCTCGGGCACCTCCAGGGTAGCGAAGGAGTTGGCCGCGTGCAGGGTCAGCTGGCTGCGGTCAAGCTTTGCATGCTTGATCAGCCAGTCGGCCTGCTGGTTGAACGCTGCCAGGCCCTTGCGTACATCGTCCTTGTCTTCCACGGCGAAGTGGGTCATCAACGCCACCAGCTTCAGGTGCTTCTGGTCGGTGACCTGCAGCGCTTCACCGCGCCCGCTCCAACTGGCCATCTCCACCCCGTTGCGGCTCATGCCGCTGGAATTGAGCGCCAGGTGAATGCGCAAGGTCTTGCCATGGCGCTCGGCGATGGCGTCAGCCTGGCGGGCAAACTCGGCGCTGCCCACCAGTTCTTCCATGTCGTACTGCAAGGCATCTTCCAGCTCGCTCAGGCTGGCCAGGCGCACCCGCACCAGTTGCCCGGTAAAACCGCTGGCCCTCACCACGCGGGCTTCCTCGTTGCTGGCCACCGCCACGCAGGGCACGCCAAGGGCGATGACCGAGGGCATCACCAGGCCGATGCCGTGGCCGTAGGCATCGGCCTTGAGCACGGCGCACAGCTTGGACTTGCCACCCAGCTCCGCTTGCAGGGTGCGGATGTTGTGTTGCAGGGCGCTTGCGCTGACCTCGACCCAGGCATTGCTGTTTTGCACGGTCAGGGCGTTGCTGCCGTTGTCCATCGACAGCGGTGGTGCGGCATACAGCGGGGCCTGGCCGGTGATCAGCAGGGCCAGGGAAGCAGCCAGAAGCGTGCGGCGAAATGGCATGGGGGTTTCTCTTGTCATGGGTAATGCGCCGCTGTCAGCAGACGCAGGTATGTTTGAGTTCGATAAAGGTCACGCCTGGCGTGGCGAAGCCGCAGGCCAGGTCTGCCTGCAAGGCATCCAGGTCGCGCGGCTGGCGCACTGCGCAGCCAAATGCGCGAGCCAGGCCGATGAAGTCGGGGTTGCGCGGCAGCACGCCAACCGGCTCGATGTCCAGGCCAAGCATGTCGTCACGGATCTGCCCGAGGGCATCGTTGTTCCACAGCAGCACCACCAGCGGCCGGTCCAGTTCCTCGACGGCGGTGGCCAGCTCCTGGGCGGTATAGAGGAAACCGCCGTCGCCGACCAGCACCAGGCCGGGGCGGTGGTCAGTGGCGAACATGCCGCCGATACCTGCCGGCAGGCCGTAGCCTAGGGTGCCGTAACCGGTGGGGTGCAGCCAGCTGCGCGGCGCCCGGCTGGCAAAGGCGTAGTTGCCGGTGTAGGCCAGTTGGGTCATGTCGCTGCTGATGAAGGTGTCATCCGGCAGCACCGCTTCGATGCGATCGAGGATGGCCTGGTGAATGGCCTGCAACGGCGCATGCCCGTCACGGATGGCCTGGCGCAGGGCGGCCACCGTTGCGATGGCCTGACGAGGGTCGCGATCGCCCTCGGGCAAGGACGCCAGCAAGCCGTCGAGGGTCTGCCGCGCATCACCGTGCAGGGCCACGGCGCAAGGGTAGAAGTCGTTGAACTTGCGCGGGTCGATGTCCACCCGCAGCAACTCGCCATTGACCGGCAGGTGCTCGCGCCAGAAGTCGGTGTCGGCCATTTCGGTGCCCACCGCCAGCACCACATCGGCTTCGCTGATCAGCTGCCAGCCTGGCGCCACGCACAGGCTCGAACCGGCATTGAGCGGCGCCTCGGGAGGCAGCAGGCCCTTGCCGGCGACGCTGGTGAACAGCGGCGCGGCCAGGCGCGTGCTCAGCTGCTGAAGTTGTTCGGCAGCGCGCAATGCACCGCCGCCGGCGATGATCATTGGCCGTTTGGCTGCGGCCAGCTTCAGCGCGGCCTGGCCCAGCGTGGCCTGGTCGGGCTGGCCCCGCCCTGGCCGGCGCACCACCTCGTCGCTCCAGTCGCGGGCAACGGGCGCGGCCAGCACGTCCAGCGGCACCGAGATGTGCACCGGGCGCGGGCGTTCGCTGTCGAATACCGCCCAGGCACGGGCAATCAGCCCGGGCAGGTCTTCGGCGCCCAGCGCCACAGCGGAAAACGCCGTGATCGGCGCAGTCATGGCGCGCTGGTCCTGGGTTTCATGCAGGCAGCCCCAGCCTTTGCCCAGGCTGGCCGTGTGGTTGACGCTGGAAATCACCAGCAGCGGGATCGAGTCGGCATAGGCCTGGCCAATGGCGGTGGCGGCATTGGTCACACCTGGGCCGGTGATGACGAAGCACACCCCCGGCCTGCCGCTGACCCGGGCATAACCATCTGCCATGAAGCCGGCGCCCTGCTCATGCCGGGTCAGCACATGGCGGATGCCACTGCCGGGCAAGCCGCGGTACAGCTCCAGGGTATGCACTCCAGGGATACCAAACACGGTATCCACCCCGTAGCTGGCCAGCAGCCGTACCAGCGCCTGGCCGGCAGTCATCGGGCGCTCATGCATGTTGATCTCCTTGCAGCTGGCCGAGGCGGATCAGCGCATCGACCGCAGTGGTGCCGTGGGCACCAACCATCAATGGGTTCACATCCAGTTCCAGCAATTGCCCGGCGTTTTCACAGGCGTAGTCGGCCACGGCGCGGATCGCCGCCACCAGTGCCTCCAGGTCGGCCGCCGGGCGGCCACGGAAGCCTTGCAACAGGCTGGCGCTGCGCAGGCCCAGCAGCGCGGCGCGGATGGCGCTGTCGGTGGTCGGCAGCAACAGGCTGACGCTGTCCTTGAGCAGCTCCACCAGCACGCCGCCAGCACCGATCACCAAGGCCAGGGCGAAATCGTTTTCACGCTTGATACCGACGATCAGCTCGGCCAACGGCGGCGGCGCCATGGGTTCGAGCAGTATCTGGTCGAACGGCACGCCTGGCGCATAGGCGCCGATGCGCTCGCGCATCTGCACCAGGGCGGCCTGCAGCGCCGCTGCATCACGCAGGTTCAGCGCCACCGCACCGGCTTCGGTCTTGTGCGGCAACTGCGCACTGACGGCCTTGAGCACCAGTGGGTAGCCCACCCCGGCAGCATCGTCCAGCGCGCGTTCAGGGGTACTCAGCACACCGGCCGGCACCGGCAGGCCAAAGGCGCTCAGGGCTTGTTTGGACTGCCATTCATCCAGCAGACGGCCAGCGCCTTCGAGGGGCTGTGGGCTCAGCGGTAGCTGCGCCGCCTCGCCTTGCTCCAGCAGGCGCTGGCGGCTGCGTTGATACGCCACGATCCGCCCCCACGCCGCCAAGCCATCTTCAACCCCTTGCAGCGCAGCGATGCCGCGCGCATGCAGACGTTCACGGGCGGCTGCCGGCAACAGCTCGGGAAACGCCGAGGTGACGAAGCCGATCTTGCCGTGGCGCTCCAGCGCATCGCAGTACAGCGCCAGCAACAGGTCGCATTCCTTGCGCTCGCCGGTGAACTGCGCCGGGTAGTCGAGCACCAGCATGGCCGCATCCGCCGCGCCGCACAGGCTGCTGTCGAGCATGCGTTGCAGGGCCGCCTCATCGCCCCAGATCGCGGTGGTGAAATCCAGCGGGTTGACCAGGTTGGCGTAGGCCGGCAGCACGTGGGCCAGCGCGGCGACCTGCCCCTGCTCCAGGCTGGGCAGGCTCAGCTGGTTGCGCTCGGCGTAGTCGGCGATCAAACCGGCGTCACCGCCCGAACAGGCCAGCGCGAGCAGCCGGCCATCGCCAGGCAGGCGGCCGCAAGCGGCGGCCTTGAGCGTCTCGACGAAGCTCACCGGGCCACTCACGCGAATCACGCCCAGGCGCTGGAACAGGCTGTCATACAGGGCATCGGAGCCAGACAGCGAGCTGGTGTGGCTGAGCGCCAGTTCCGCACCGATCTGCGACACGCCAGTCTTCAGGGCAATGATCGGCGTGCCCTGCTGCAGCGCCTTGTACGCGGCGCGGGCAAAGCCGGGCACGTTTTTCAGGCCCTCGAGGTGCAAGCCGATGGCGGTCACCCGTGGGTCGTCGAGCAGCACGTCCATCAGCTCGGCCACGCCCAGCTGCGCCTGGTTGCCGACCGACGCCATGTAAGCCACCGGCAACGAACGGTCGCTCATGGACAGGTTGTAGGCGAAGTTGCCGCTTTGGGTGAGGATCGCCACGCCCTTCTCTACCTGCTTGCCGCCATGGGCCACCGGCCACAGGGCGGCGCCGTGCAGGTAGTCGAGCAGGCCATAGCAGTTGGGGCCGAGCAAGGCCATGTTGCCGGCCGCCGCCAGCAAGCGCTGCTGCAGCAGGCGGCCTTGCTCGCCGCTCTCGGCAAAGCCCGAGGCATAGCAGATGGCACCCCCGGCACCGAGGGCGGCCAGCGCCTCGACGCAGTGCAGGGTCAGCTCGCGGTTGGTGGCGATGAACACCGCGTCAGGCGCGCAGGGCAAGTCCGCCACCTGCGCCACACAGGGGATGCCCTCGAGGCTGGCGTGCTGCGGGTTGACCAGCCACAGCGGGCCGGCAAAGCCACCTTCGGCACAGCGCTTGAGGGCCCGGGCCATGCTGCGCCCGCCCACGAAGGCCAGGTGCCGTGGCGCCAGCAGGCGCTTGAGGTTGTCACGAATCGAATGCGACATGCTGATTCTCCAGGGCGATCAACGCAGCAACGGGCGCAGCAGTTCGCGGGCAATGATGTGCCGCTGGATTTCCGAGGTGCCCTCCCAGATCCGCTCGATGCGGGCGTTGCGCCAGATGCGTTCGACCGGCCCTTCGTCCATCAGGCCCATGCCGCCAAAAATCTGCACGGCTTCGTCGGCGACCTTGCCCAGCACTTCGCTGGCGAACAATTTGGCCATACCCGCTTCGCCATCGGTCATGTTGCCTTGGTCCATCTTCCAGGCGGTGTGCAGGGTGAGCAGTTCGGCGGCGCGGATCTGCGTGGCCATGTCGGCCAGCTTGAACGACACGCCCTGGTAGCTGCCGATGGGTTGGCCAAACTGCTTGCGGTCGGCAGCCCACTGCAGCGAGGCGTCCAGTGCGCGCTGGGCTTGGCCGACGCAGTTGGCAGCGACCATCACGCGGCCGGCAGTAAGCCAGGCGTTGGCCACTTCCCAGCCCTTGCCGACCTCGCCCAGCACCTTGCTGGCCGGTACCCGGCAGTCGTCGAAGAACAGCTCGTAGGTGTGATAACCCCGGTTGCTCACGCACTTGGGCCCGCGGCGGATGGTCATGCCGGGGGTATCCCGGTCGACCAGCAAGGCGGTGACCGCATTGCGCTTGCGCCCGTTGTGCTCGTAGGTGTCGGTGACCGCGAAGACGATGGCGAAGTCGGCATGGCCGGCGTGGCTGATGAAGTGCTTGCTGCCGTTGATCACGTAGTCGTCGCCCTGACGTACGGCGCGGGTCTTGATGGCGTTGGCATCAGAGCCGGCGCCGGGTTCGGTCAGGGCGAAGCAATCGGTCTTTTCACCCTGCACGCACGGCAGCAGGTAATCGGTGATCTGTTGGTCCTTGCAGGCCATAAGGATTTTCGAGGGGCGCGCGACGAACACGTGCAGTGCCCAGGAAACCTTGGACAACTCGCGCTCGATCAGTGCCTGGGACAGGTAGTCGAGGCCACCGCCGCCGACTTCCTCGGGCATGTTGAAGGCGTAGAACCCGGCGGCGATGGCCTTGCCGCGGATCTGCGCGGCAAGCTCCGGCGACACGGCGTCGGCGCGGTCTACCGCGTCTTCATGGGGCAGCAGTTCCTTGGCCACGAAGCTGCGTACCGCTTCCACCAACATTTCTTGTTCTTGGGTCAGTTGGAAATTCATCTGCGAAGGTCCTGGAGGGGGAACGGGTTATTGGCCGACGAAGTGTGGCGGGCGGCGTTGCACCGAGGCCGTGAGCGCCTCGGCGCCGTCCTGGCTACGCCCGCACAGCAAGCCGGCCTGGCGCTCGGCCTCGAGCTGCTCGGCCAGGGTGCGTTGCGCGCCCTCGCGGATCAGCCGCTTGGTCTGCGCGTAGGCGAAGGTCGGGCCGTTGGCCAGGAGGCCGGCCAGTTCGGCAGCCACTGCAGGCAATTGCTCGTCGGCGCAGACCTCGCTCACCAGCCCTGCCGCCAACGCGCGTTCGGCGCCCCACAGCTCATCGAGGAACAACAGCCGTTTGGCTTGCTCGCTGCCGATCAGCCGTGGCAGGTGCCAGCTGGCGCCGGCGTCGGGGCTGTAGGCCATGCTGGTGTAACCGGCCTTGAAACGGGCCGAGGCGGCAGCGATGCGCAGGTCGCAGCACAGGGTCAGGTCCATGCCGCCGCCGACGGCGGTGCCATTGATGGCGGCGAGGGTGGGTTTGTCGAGGGTGTGCAGGCGCAGCATCAGGGCGTGGGCAGTCTCGGTCCAGCCGTAGCTTTCCAGCGCGCCCCGGGCTTCGGCTTCGGCCCACTCGGCAAGGTCGGCACCGGCGCAGAAGCTGCGCCCGCTGCCGGTCAGCACCACCACGCGTACAGCCGGGTCGCTGTTACAGGTGTCCAGCAGGGCATGTAGTTGCTTGAGGGTGGGGATGTCCAGCGCGTTGCGCTGTTCGGGGCGGTTGAGGGTGATCCAGGCAACGCCGGCTTCGACCTTGCTCAACAGTGACGATGACGGGGTAGTCATGGGGGCCTCTCGGTATTGTTGTTAGGGGTGGAAAGCTTGACGAGGTGATACTAAACGAGTGTTCAACAAGGTGGAGTGGGTTGTTACAACTTTGCACAACTCGGGTTTTTGCGGTGAGCTGTGAGATAGCGGGGGGCTGCTTTGCAGCCCTTTCGCGACGCGAGGCCGCTCTTACAGACGACCGCGTTCTGTTGGAGGAGCGGCCCCGGCAGACCCAAGCCCTACCCCACACTCGGCGCCAAGGCCCCCTGGCGCCGACGGTTCACCACGAAATACGCCGCATAGCACAGGGCAATGAAGCCAAAGCCCCAATACAACGACGGCCGCTGGGTCTCATCCATGGCCAGGAACACGAACAGCGAGCAGCACAGGGTGATGCACAGCAGCGGCACCAGCGGATACAGCGGCGCCTTGTACTTGAGGTCCTGCAGCTGCCCACCATCGCGCAGAAACGCCTTGCGGAACCGGTACTGCGCCAGGGCGATGACGATCCAGGTCACCGTGCCAGACATGCCACTCACTGCCATCAGCACCATGAACAAGGTGTCGGCGGCGATGAAGCTGGTCATCAGCGACACCAGGGCAAAGCACAGGGTGATGCTCAGGGCACGCAGCGGTACACCGCGTTTGCTCAACGGCGACAGGCTTCTGGGCGCCATGCCCGTCTTCGACATCGCCCAGAGAATGCGCGTGGAGGCATACAGCCCGGAGTTACCCACCGACAGGATGGCGGTGAGGATGACGAAGTTCATCAGGTCGGCCGCATAAGGAATGCCGACCATGTCGAACACCTGCACGAACGGGCTTTCCATCAAGCCGGCCTGCTCGTAGGGCACGATGGCCGACAGCACGGCAATCGCCAGCACGTAGAAGATCAACACGCGGAACACCACGTTGCGCACGGCGCGGGGGATGCTCTTTTCCGGGTGCTCGGTCTCGCCGGCCGCCACGCCCATGATTTCGCAGCCCTGGAAGGCATACACCACGGTCATCATCACCGCGAACACCGCCGACAGCCCGTGGGGGAACACCGACTCGCCCATCAGGTTGTTCAGCATCGGTGCCGGCGCCCCGCTGTTCAGCGGGATGGCGCCAAAGATCACCAGCAGGCCGATCACGATGAAGCCGAGGATGGTCGCCACCTTGATCCCCGAGAACCAATACTCCGCCTCGCCAAAGGCCCGCGTGGCCAAGGCATTGAGGCCGAACAGCACGACCACGAACAACGCCGACCAGTACCAGATCGGCACCTCGGGGAACCAGCGGGTCATCAACATGCCTGCAGCGGTGAACTCCAGGCCCACGGTGGTGGCCCAGCTCATCCAGTACACCCAGCCGATCATGAAGCCGGTGGCCGGGCCGATGAACTTGGTGGCATGGGCCTGGAACGAACCGGAGACCGGCATCTGCACCGACAGCTCGCCCAGGCAGACCATCACCAGGTACATCAACAGCCCCGCCACCAGGTAGGCCAGGATCGCGCCCATCGGCCCGCCCTGGTTGATGGTCACGCCCGAGCCCATGAACAGACCGGTGCCGATCACGCCGCCCAGCGACAGCATGAAGATGTGCCGGCTTTTCAGCGCGCGGGTAAGCTGGATCTTGCCTTCGTGGGTGTCAGTCATGGCGCACCCCACCGTTGCAGGGGGTGCGTGGCAACGCGGGCGCGCCGCTTACAAGCGTTGGTTCAAGGAGGGGCTGAGCGCTACGGCATGTCATTATTGTTATCTCCAATAAGCCTCATGGACCGCGTGCAACACGGTTGCCATCGATTATTGGAAACGGATGTAAGGTGCCGTTGTACGAACCGCTCGAAGATGTAAAAAGTCGTAAGTTTTTTGTACGTCAGCGCTGGGTCAGCTGTTGCAGGGTCGTGCGGGCCTGTTCCAGCTGGGCTGTCAGCGGCTCGCCGAGCGCCAGCAGCGCCTGCGCGTCGTGACGCTGCGCTGCCGCCTCAAGGCGGCGCAACAGCGCAGCCAGGCCGGCAAAACCCAGGGAATCGCAACTGCCCGCCAGGCGGTGCGCCAGGTGCGACACCTCTGTGCAGTCCATGGCCTGCAGGGCATCGGCCAACGCGGTAGCGTGCTGCTCGAGCGACTGGCGCAACACCGCCAGCAGGTCCTGAAGCTTCTGCTCACCGAGCAAGCTGCGGTGGGTTTGCAGCAGCGACCAGTCCATGCCCGCGCCATCGGCAGGCGCGGCCACCTCGGCAGGCGCCGCCTCGGCCAAGGCCTGGCGCAGCTGGCCCAGCCGCAGCGGCTTGGCCAGTACGCCCTGCATGCCGGCGGCCAGGTAACCGGGCACCTGCGCTGGCTGCACCCCGGCGGTCAGCGCCAGGATGCGGCTGTCACGGTTTGGCCCTGGGGTAGCGCGGATACGCCGGCACAACTCCACCCCGTTCATGCCGGGCAAGTGCACGTCCAGCAGGATCAGGCCGAACCGCCGCTGGGCACAGGCTTGCAGGGCTTGCTCGGCGTCCTCGGCAAAGCACACCTGGTGGCCATCGCGGGCCAGCAAGCCGCCCACCACCTCGCGGTTCAGCGCCACGTCCTCGACCACCAGGATATCCAGGCTGGCCGAGGCCACGTGAGCATGCTCACGGGCGACTGCAGGCTGCCCACGCGCCATGTCGAGCTCGAACCAGAAGCAACTGCCCTGCCCTGGCACGCTGTCCAGGCCTATGCACCCGCCCAGCTTTTGCACCAGGTGCTTGCAGATCGCCAGGCCCAGGCCGGTGCCCCCGTAGCGCCGTGCCACGGCTTCGCTGGCCTGGATGAAGCGGTCGAAGATCTTCGCCTGCATGGCCGGTTCGATGCCGATGCCATTGTCACTGACCGACACCCGCAGCCGCTGCCCGCGTTCATCGCTGGCCAGCACCTGCACCCTCAGCGTGACCTGGCCGTGCTCGGTAAACTTGATGGCGTTGGCCAGCAGGTTGCTCAGCACCTGGCGCAGGTACTGCTCGGCGCCGTGCTGGTGCTCGGCCAGCTGCCCGTCGATCGCCACGTGCAGCGTATCGCCACGCGCCAGGGCCATGGGTTCGAGCAATGCCAGCACCTCCCCGCACAGCTGGCGCAGCGAGAAAACCAGCGTTTCGGCGTGGCTTTCACCCTCTTCCAGGCGGGCAAAGCAAAGCACTTCGTCAAGAATGGCCAGCAGCCCTTCGCCGGCCTTGTACAGGGCCTCCAGGCGTTGCCGGTCGGCTGCGTCGAGCCGGGCCCCACGCAGCAGTTCGGCCATGCCCAGAATGCCGTTGAGCGGCGTGCGCAACTCATGGCTCATGGTCGCCAGAAAGCGCGACTTTGCCAGGTTGGCGGCTTCAGCCTCGTCCTTGGCCCGGGCCAGGCTCGCCGTGCGCCGCTCGACCATGGCCTGCAGCTCATCGCGCTTGCCCTGCAGCGCCAGGCGGTCGAGCTCGCGGCGCTCGATGTCGCTGAGGATAGCCCGGCGCATATCGTCCAGCGCATGGGCCACCGTGTCGATCTCGTCCGGGCGCGCAGAGCGGCGCCGGTCCAGGCGCAGCGGCTGCTGCCAATGCCCGGCACCGATGCGCCGGGCAAATTCGGCCATCACTTGCAAATGCCGCGTCACCAGGCGGTAGAACAACCCCGACAGCGCGACGGCCAGGCCACACAGGAAAACGCCCATCCACAGCAGGCTGGCCAGGCCTGTGGCATACAGCCGCCGGTGCACCGCACCCAGGTCGATGCTGACCTCCAGTTCGCCAAGGTGCCGCGCCGGCCCCGAGGGCGGCTGGTAATCCAGGGGGAAGCGCTCGATGCGCAGGGGCCCCTTGGGCTCGGCATCACCGCGCAACAGGGTGAAGTCATCGCTGACCAGTCGTACCCGGGCCACATCGGAAAAGTCCACCAGGCCACGCAACTGCACATCCAGTTGCGCTTCGTCGAGGTCCCACAGGCTGCGCTCGAGGCTCGCCAGGTAACCGGCGCGGATCAACGCCATGCGCGCTTCGATATCGCGCATCTCACGGCGGTATTCGAAGTACAACTGCACAGAGCTGGCCAGCACGGTGAAGCACAGGCTGAACAGCAGGATGAACAGCAGCAGGCGCCGCAGCAGGCCATCGGTGCGCAGGCGGATCATCGCGCGTCCGCCGGCAGGTCGATCATGTCGCGGTAGGTCACTTCGCTCTGCTCCAGCCAACGGTCGATCTCGCCGGCTTCGCGCATGCGCTGCAGTTGACGGTCGATCTCGTCCATGTGCTGGCTCAACGGTGATTGCCGCGACACCGCAACGCGCAGGTAGTCCACGCTCAGGGCGGCGGGCAAGGCGCGGATGTCTACGGCGCCGGGCAGGTGCTCGATGAACAGCTCACCGGTGCGCCGCTCCTGAATCACGAAGTCGATGCGCCCACGGATCAGCTTGCCGAAGTTCTGCTGGCTGGACGAGACCCGCTCGATGTTGTGGTGACGGGCGACGAAACGGTCGAATTCGGCGCCATAGCTTTCACCGTAGAGCAACCCGCCACGGTACCGGGCCAGGTCTTCCAGGTGCTCGAATTGCACGGGCCGACGGCGGTTGTAAAACACCGCCACTTCCTCACGGATCACCGGCACCGAAGAAAACCGCATGCCTTGGTCACGTTGGTCGCTGTCGTAGGCCAGCACCACATCCACCCGCCCGGCGGCAACGTCCATCAAGCAACGCTTCCAGTTGCCCAGCACCACGGTCTGCACGTCTCGGCCCATCCGCGCGAACAGCTCACGGACCACCGTTGGCGCCAGGCCGCGCACCTGGTGGCCGTCGCTCCAGGAAATTGGCGGGTATACCGGGTAGTCGCAGTAGCGCACCGGCTCGACGGCTGCGGCCTGCACGCCTGGCAGCAGCAAGGCCAGGGCAAGCAGGCGGCCGAGGGTGTTCACGCCGCCACACTGGCAGTGAACAGGTAACCGGTACCATGGATGGTGATGATCAGCTGCGGCTCGGCCGGGTCGTCGTGCAGCTTGCGGCGCAGGCGGCCGACCAGCACGTCGATGGAACGGTCGTTGGGCATCCACTCACGGTTGCGAATCTGGTCCATCAGCTGGTCGCGGCTCAAGGTATGGCCACTGTTGCGCAGAAACACGCTGAGCAACTGGAACTCGCCGTGGGTCAGCAAGGTTTGCCCGCCACGGGGGTCGATCAGGCGCCGGCGGTCGGTGTCCAGCGCCCAGTCGGCAAACTGCTTCAGCGATTGTGCGCAGGTGGGGGTTGGGTGCACCTCGCGGGCATGACGCACGCGGCGAATCAGGTTTTTGGCGCGCGACACCAGCTCACGGGGGTTGAGCGGTTTCATGATGTAGTCGTCGGCGCCGCACTCCAGGCCGACGATGCGGTCGATGTCGTCGTTGCGCCCGGTGATGAGGATGATGCCGACCTCCGAGCGCACCCGCAGCTCGCGGGTCAGGGTCAGGCCGTCCTTGCCGGGCAGGCGGATGTCCAGCAGCACCAGGTCGACGTCCTGGCTGCCAAGCAGCGCCTCGGCCTTTTCGGCGGTGTCGGCACAGTGCACGTCGTAGCCTTCCTGGGACAGATAGGCCTGCAGCAAGTCACGAATAAGCGGATCGTCATCGACGATCAATACCCGAGGCGTCATTGCGTGTCGTCTCTTTTTTTATTGGTTTGGTCTACACACTCGCGACAGCAGCGTACTCGTTACTGAACGGGCGATCAACAGCCCTCGGGCAGGCGGAAGCGTTGCCGCCCACCGGCCTGCAAGCCATCGACCCAGGCCTCGCAGATCTGCACGCCCTGGGCCGGGGTGAAGGTGCCGGGGTTCAGACCCGATTCGAGCCACAGGCCATCGAGCAAGGCGCTCAGGCTGATCGCCGCCAGGTCGGCGTCAAAGCCCTGCCAGCCCTCTTCCACGGCCAGCGTGGCAAGCAGCCGGCTCAGCTCGTTGCGGTATTCGCCATACGAGTGTTCATGCACCTGGTTGATCGCCTCGGCGGTCTTGACGGCGCCCCAGAACGCCAGCCAGGCATCGAGCAGCTGCGGGTCGAGCAGTTCGGCGCAGAACGAGGCGCGGAAGAATGCCGACAGCCGCTCGCGGGCCGTGGGCGCGGCCTGGGCCATGGCTTCGCGCAACAGGCCCATGACCCGCCCGGTGACCGCCATGTAGGCTTCGGCCACCAGTTCGTCCTTGCCGGCATAATGGTGGCTGATCAGCCCCACCGACACCCCGGCCTCGGCGGAAATCTTGCGGATCGAGGCCCCCTGGAAACCATGGCGTTTGAGGCAGACCAAGGTCGCCTCGACCAGGTTGGCCTTGCGCAATTGCGGCAGCATGCGGTGGTAGCGGGCTTCCTGGCTCATCGGCGGTTCTCGGGCGGTTGACGGGGCTGAACGACTGTACAACAAGCCGAACGCCATGATAAACCCTGATGGCCACTGCCCGGCGGTTACACTTTCCCGGGCCCACCCACAACAACAAAAAGCGGCTGCCATGAACGACCTGATCACACGCGAACTGGACCAGGGCCTGCTGACCCTGACCTTCAACCGCCCCGACAAGCTCAATGCCCTGAACATCGCCATGTACCGCCAGTTTGGCGACCTGCTGCTGGCGGCGGGTGAAGACCCGCAGGTGGAGGCGATCCTCATCACCGGGGGCGCGCACTGCTTCAGCGCCGGCAACGACCTGCGCGATTTCCTCGACAACCCGCCCAGCGACAGGGACAGCCCGGTGTTCCGCCTGATGCGCATTGTCATGGGCCTGGAGAAGCCGCTGATCGCTGCGGTCAGTGGCGCGGCGATCGGCATCGGTGCCACCCTGCTGCTGCATTGCGACCAGGTGCTGGTCAGCCGTTCGGCGAAGCTGCGCATGCCGTTTGCGCCGCTGGGGGTATGCCCGGAGTTTGGTTCCAGCCTGTTGCTGCCACGTATGCTCGGGCACGCCCGCGCCGCCCGCTTGCTGATGGCCAACGAGCTGCTCGATGGCGAGCGGGCGGTGGCCTGGGGCTTGGCCAATGAGCTGCATGACGATGGCGAGCAGTGCCTGGCGGCTGCACGGCAACTGGCACGGCGCCTGCAGGGTTATCCGCAGGAAGCGTTGCGGGTCAGCAAGCGCCTGCTCAAGGATGGGCTGCGTGAGGCGCTGGAGGCGACTGTGGAGCGGGAGAGCCAGTTGTTTATCGAGTGCTTGCGCACGCCTGAGGCCAGGGCGGCGTTGCTGGGGTTGGTCAGGGATTGAGGATCGGGCGCTGATCTGAAGTGCATGGCTTGGTTTTTCTAGGGCCTGTGCCTTGAAGCGCATGGCTTGATTTTTCTGGCGCCTGTGAGATCGAGCGCCGCCCGCGCGGCGCATCGCGAGCGAAGCTCGCTCCTACATTTGTTTCGGGCCAGTGAGGCCTGTGGCATTTGCGCGCGACCGCCTTGTTTATACGACACGATATTAAGGCGGGCGCCAATGCCCCCCAGGAACGAAACAAATGTAGGAGCGAGCTTCGCTCGCGATGCGCCGCGCGGGCGGCGCTCGATTTCACAGGCGCAAAAGCCCTCAAGCCCCCCCCAAACTCACGCTAAATCCCCCCTAATACCCCGTCATCTCCAGATACCCCCGCCCCCCCACACGCCCCTGCAAGCGCACCGGCCCTTCCCAATAAGCAAACCGTGTCCGCATCCAGGCACGCGGTTCCACGGCATCAGCCCGCACATCAACCCCATACTCCACCACCCGCACCCGCCAACGCGTCGGTACCGCCCTACCGTCTTCCTGCCGATTCCAGGCCAACGCCTCCAACTGAATCTGATCCCCCCGCAGCGCCACCACCTCTCCCTGCGGGCTGACCCACGTCCCCGCCCGATACGGCAATCCCCCGGTGTCGCGCACCTGGAACAGCATCAGCTTCGCACCACTGTCCAGGTGCAGTGAAAACCAGTCCCACCCCGTCTGCCCGGCAGCCAGCGGCTGGCTGCTCCATTCCCGGTCAAGCCAGGCCTGGCCGGTCACCGCAATGCACTGGCCATCACGCTCTACCTCACCGCTGACCCGATAAAACGGCTGACTGTAGTAATACGAAGCTTGACCCTTGCCCGACTTTTCGCTGTAGCCCTGGCTGCCGTGCAACACCAGCGGCCTGTCACTGCGCAGGCTCAGGTCGTAGCGAAAGCCTTCGCCGGCAGCCTTCATCTGCAACCCCGCGATACCCTCGTGCCCCTGCAATGACCAGTCATTGATCCAGGCCCGGAACGGCTCGGCCACCACGCCTGCCTGGCCGACACCGCCGCGCGCCAAGGTCTCGCCAGAACGATGCCCACCTGGCCCGGTCAAGGCCGCGTGCCCCATCCACAGGTTCGGGCTGTTCCAGTCGCGGGTCTCGGGCCCTGGGCGCAGCGCCGAACGGAACAGCGTCCACTGCGCCCCCCAGTCACGGCCCTGGCTATCCTTGAGGTTCGCGGTGACGTACCACCACTCGATGCGAAAACCATCGTGGGCCCCGTGATCACGCGGGAACACCAAGGGGTGATCACGCGTCACCTGGTTGAACCCGCTAACCTGCTGTCCCAGCCCGGCAAAGCTCTCGGGCGCAGGCTCATCACACCCACACAGCAACAGGCACAACAGCACAGACGCGCTACGTTTCATCGGCAAACTGCCTCAACAAATCGCTTGGCTGACGCCGCGCCAGTTGCCACAACGGCCAGGCGCTGGCCAGCAGGCTGGTCAGGATGCCCAGCACGGCCAGTTGCATCAGTTGCGCAGGGAAGACATACAGCGGCAATCGCCAGCCGAACGCCTGCACGTTCACCACCGCCACCAGGCACCACGCCAGCAAAACCCCTACCGGGATCGCCAGCAGCACGGTAAGGCTGCTCAGCATCAGCGTCTGGCCCAAGCTCAGCCAGACCAGTTGCCTGCGGCGCACCCCCAGTGCCCAAAGCGGCGCCAGCTGGCCCAACCGGCTCTGGCCCAGGGTCAGCAGGTTGATGAACATGGCCACGCCAGCAACCCCCAGCGTGAGGCTGTTGAGGGCCGCGGTGGCGGCGAAGGTACGGTTGAACACGTCAGTCGACCAACCCTTCAAGCGCGACTGCTCGACCACGCGGCTGTCGTCCAGGGCAAAACGCTGCTGCAGCGCGACCTTGAGGGCCGGCAAGTTCGCGGGGGCGATATCCAGGCTCAGGCCGGTCAGCGTTGCCTGCGGCCAGTGCTTGCGCAGCCAGTCGGCATTGACCAGCACATGCCCCTTGGGGTTGCCGTAATCGGCATACACCCCCACCACCGTCATGGGCGGCGCGCCATCGGTTGCCAGTGCCAGGGTATCGCCCACGCCCAGGCCGAGGCGGCGGGCCAACTGCTCGCTGAGCATTACTCCCTTGCCTTGCGCCAATTGCTGCCAGGCCTGCGCGTGCTGCTCCAGCAAGGGCCAGCGGCTGCGGTAGGCCGGGTGGTCGACAACCCCCTGCACCTGCACCGGCCAACCCTGCAGGCGCGTTTCCACACGCCAGCCTGGCAGTACCACCTTGGCCGCAGGTTGCTGCTGGAGCCATTGGTACATCTGCACACCTTGCGCAGTATCCCGGGGCGTCACGTAGAGATCGGCGGCCAAGCGCAGGTCAAGCCAGCCGACAAAGGTCTTGCGAAAGCCTTCGGTCATGCTGCCCACGCCAACACTGGCGGCCAGCGCAAGCAGCAAGGCCATCAACGCCAGGCTCAACGCGGGCAACTGTTGGCGGCTATCGGCGATGAACCACTGCGACAGGGGCCGACGGCGCCCGCGCGCGGCCCAGGCCAATACACCGTCGAGCAAGGCCGGCAACACCAGTGCCGAAGCCAGCAGCAGTGCCGCCACCGTGACAAATGCACTGACCAGGCCCTGACCCAGTTGCCAACCGCCCAGCATCACCAGCAGCAAAAATACCGCCAGCCAGCGCTGGCGCCTCAACCAACGGCCTTGTGCCAGCCGCCAGGCCTGGGGTTGCGCAAGCGCCAGCAACGGCAGGCGGGCGGCCTGCAGCACACTGCCGACCCCGGCCAGCAGCGCCCCCAGCACACTCACCAGCACCCCCGCCAACCACCACCACGCCGGCAGGTGCAACGCTGCGCCAACCTGTGCGCCATACAGGCCACGCAAGCTGGCTGCGAAGTCCGGCAGCAGCAGCGCCGCCAGCCCATAGCCGCTGGCCACCCCGGCCAGACCGCCCAGCACGGCGAACAGCCCCAGCTCCAAAGCCAACCCAAACAACAGGCTGTGCAAGCTGACACCACAGGCACGCAGGCTTCTGATCAGATTGCGGCGTTGCTCCAGTGCCAGGCCAATGGCGGCATGCGCGATAAACAGCCCGACCACGAACGCCAACAGGCCGAGGGCGGTCAGGTTCAGGTGAAAGCTCTCGGTCAGCCGCTGCAAGCCACCGTCGTCACTGGGGGGTTGCATTTCGAGCTGCGCGGCAATATCTGCAGGCAGTGGCTCGACAGGCCCCGTCAGCAACAGCCGCGACAGCCGCCCAGGCGCCTGCAGCAAGGCTTGGGCATGGCCGATGTCGACCACGATCACGCCTGGCGCCAGCTCCGGCTTGAGCACAAAAGGCGGCAGCACCTGCCCCTCACTGCTCACGGCCTGGTCGGTAACGGCCTTGCCCAACTGGCGCAAGGTATCCGGCCCTACCCAGGCTTGCCCCGGCGTACCGATAAAGGCCTGCAGATCGAAGTCTGCCGCCCGCACACCGGCAACGGCGGTGGTCGATGGCAGGCTCAGTGGCTCGATACCCACCAGCCGAACACTCACGGGCTGCTCCCCGGCAAACCGCAACCGTCCTTCCAGCACCGGGGCAACCGGCCAGCCCAACTGGCGCAATTGCAGGTACAGCGCCTGATCGAACCGCTCCCCCTCACGCGGCACCAACTGCGCTTGCAGCGGCCCCGCCAACACCGCACTGGCGCGCGCATAGTCGCTGCGCGCCTGGGTGTTGAGCGCCTGGACACCGGTCCATAGCGCAGTGGCCAGCCACAAGCCGGTAAAAATGCTGAAGCACTGCACGCGATGACGCTGCCAATGGCTCAACAGCGCCCGCAAGGTGAGCATCAGCGGGTTCATGGGCCGTGCTCGTCGCGCACACGGCCAGCTTGCAAGTAGCAGCAATGCGCCAACCGCGCTGCCAGGCGCTGGCTGTGGGTCACCATCAATACACTGCTGCCGGCCTCGGCCACCAGTTGCAGGAACAGGCCCAGCACCTCGTCGCTGCTGGCTTCGTCCAGGCTGCCGGTGGGCTCGTCGGCCAGCACCCATGCGGGGCGAGCCGCCAGGGCGCGGCCGATGGCAACCCGCTGCTGCTGGCCGCCGGACAACTGCTCGGGGTAACGCGTCAACAGCTCGGCCAGGCCCAGACGCGCAGCCAGGTACGCCAGCCAAGGCCGATCATGCCGGCCGGCAAGCCGTGCCTGAAAAGCAAGGTTCGCCCCCACATCCAGGCTGCTGATCAGGTTGTACTGCTGAAACACCAGGCCGATACCTTCGCGTCGCCAGCGCGCCAGGGACGATTCCGAGCGGCTATCCAGCGGTTCACCGTCAATCAGGATGCGCCCACTGTCGGCACGGTCCAGCCCGGCAATCAGGTGCAGCAACGTGCTCTTGCCACTGCCGGACTCGCCCATCAGCGCCAGGCTGCTGCCACGCGCCAGGCACATGTCGATGCCCTGCAGCACCGGCAGCAGGCCTTGGGGCGTGATGAACGACTTGTGCAGTTGCTCGACCACCAGCATCGGGAGTGTTCCTCGTGGCGCCACCTCGCAAGCGGTGGCTGAGTGCCCCCTTAGGAATAGCACAGCCAGGCACTACAACCGCCAGGCAACGAATTAATGGATCCACAAATAATAAACCAAGCCCATCAAGGTTCGATAATCGCCCATAAAGCGGCGAATTACAGGCTTATTAATTTGACCAAACCATCAGGCGCCCTATTTAATGGATCCATTAAATAAAAACAATCGCTACTCCGGAGAGCCTCATGTACCCGAGAAACACTTGGTATGTCGCCTGCACCCCTGACGAAATCGCCGACAAGCCGTTGGGCCGGCAAATCTGCGGGGAAAAGATCGTGTTCTACAGAGGCCACGAGAACCGGGTGGCGGCGGTGGAAGATTTTTGCCCGCACCGCGGCGCGCCACTGTCGTTGGGCTATGTCGAAAACGGTAACCTGGTGTGTGGCTATCACGGCCTGGTGATGGGCTGCGACGGCAAGACTGTCGAGATGCCAGGCCAACGGGTCAGGGGCTTCCCCTGCAACAAGACCTTTGCCGCGGTCGAGCGCTATGGCTTCATCTGGGTCTGGCCGGGCGACCAGGCACAGGCGGACCCAAGCCTGATCCCCCATCTGGAATGGGCGGTAAACGATGACTGGGCCTATGGCGGCGGGCTGTTCCACATCGGCTGCGACTACCGCCTGATGATCGACAACCTCATGGACCTGACCCATGAAACCTACGTGCACGCCTCCAGCATCGGCCAGAAGGAAATCGATGAAGCACCGCCCGTGACCACCGTCACCGGCGATGAAGTGGTGACTGCACGGCACATGGAAAACATCATGGCACCGCCGTTCTGGCGCATGGCCCTTCGCGGCAACGGCCTGGCCGACGATGTACCGGTGGACCGCTGGCAGATCTGCCGCTTCACCCCGCCCAGCCATGTGCTGATCGAAGTCGGCGTGGCCCACGCGGGCAAAGGTGGCTATCACGCCGACGCGCAGCACAAGGCATCCAGCATCGTGGTCGACTTCATCACCCCCGAAACCGACACCTCGATCTGGTACTTCTGGGGCATGGCCCGCAACTTCGCAGCGCAGGACCAAGCGCTGACTGCAAACATCCGCGAGGGCCAGGGCAAGATCTTCAGTGAAGACCTGGAAATGCTCGAACGCCAGCAGCAGAACCTGCTCGCCTCCCCCCAGCGCAACCTGCTCAAGCTCAACATCGATGCCGGTGGCGTGCAGTCGCGCAAGATCCTCGAGCGCCTGATCGCCAACGAGCGCATGCCCCAAGCCGAACTGATCGCGACCAGCGCAAGCCCAGCCTGACGAGGAACGGACATGATCGATGCCGTAGTGGTTTCCCGTAACGACGAAGCACAAGACATCTGCAGCTTCGAACTGGCCGCCGTCGATGGCAGCCTGCTGCCGCCCTTCAGCGCCGGCGCACACATCGACGTGCACCTGCCCGAAGGGCAAGTTCGCCAGTACTCGCTGTGCAACCACCCCGAAGAACGCCACCGCTACCTGATCGGCGTGCTCAAAGACCCGGCCTCACGCGGCGGTTCGCGCAGCTTGCACGAGCAGATCCACAACGGCGCCCGCCTGCGTATCAGCGCACCGCGCAACCTGTTCCCACTGGCCCAGGGCGCCCGCCGCAGCCTGTTGTTCGCAGGCGGTATCGGCATCACCCCAATCCTGTGCATGGCTGAGCAGCTGGCCGCCAGCGGCGCGGATTTCGAACTGCATTACTGCGCCCGCTCCAGCGATCGCGCAGCCTTCGTCGAGCGAATGCGCGGCGCCGCCTTTGCCGATCGCCTGTTCGTGCATTTCGACGAGCAACCCGAGACCGTGCTGGACATCGCCCAGGTGTTGGCCAACCCGCAAGCCGATGTGCACCTGTATGTGTGCGGCCCGGGCGGGTTCATGCAGCACGTGCTGGAAAACGCCAAGGCGCAGGGCTGGCAGGAGGCGTGCCTGCACCGCGAATACTTTGCCGCCGCGCCGGTCGATACCCAGGGCGATGGCAGCTTCTCGGTCCAGCTGAACAGCACCGGCCAGGTGTTCGAAGTGCCCGCCGACCAGAGCGTGGTGCACGTGCTTGAACAGCACGGCATCGCGATCGCCATGTCATGCGAGCAAGGCATCTGCGGCACCTGCCTGACACGCGTCCTGTCCGGCACGCCCGAGCATCGCGACCTGTTCCTCACGGAGCAGGAGCAGGCCCTGAACGATCAGTTCACGCCCTGCTGCTCGCGGTCGAAAACCCCGCTGCTGGTGCTTGACCTCTGAGGGGCCTCACGTCGAGGGCAGGATGACCTTCATGCGCGCGTCGGCCGTTGCCGCGCCGAAGGTCTCGGCATAACGCAAGGTGGCATTGGCGTGCTCGCGCATGATGGCTTCGGCGCGGGCACCCTGCCTGCTGACCAGGGCATCGAACACCGAATGGTGCTGCATGTGGGCGTAGTTGAAGCGCCGGTATTCACGCGCCAGGTCATGGCGGTCCACTGCCAGGGCGGTGACCGAGGCGAACGGAAGGTGGTCATTGCGCGCCAGGGCATCGGCGATCGCCGGGTTGTGGCTGGCTTCGACGATCACCTGGTGGAAGCGCATGTTGAGGTCATGGTAGGCCTGCAGGTCCTCTTCGGTGACGAAGCCTTTGCCGAACAGCTGGTCGCCTTCGACCAGGCAGCGCTGCAGCGCCTCTTGTGCTTCGGGGGACAGGCCACGCTCTGCCGCCTGGCGGGCGGCCAGGCCTTCGAGCACACCGCGAACCTCGACTGCGCCGGCGATGTCGTCTGCGCTGACCGAGCGCACCTGAAACCCACGCCCGCCAAAGCGCACCAGCAAGCCTTCCTGCTCAAGGGTGCGGAATGCCATGCGCACCGGCATGCGCGAAACACCGAAGCGTTCGGCGGTGGGGATTTCCATCAGACGCTCGCCGGCGGCCAGCTCGCCGGAGGCGATCATCTTGCGTAGCGTAACCAGCACCAATTGACCGGGCTTGCTCATCCAGGCAGTTTCCAGAGACGTGGGCGGCCATCTTAGCGTAATGGGAAAGCTTGTGGATCGCCTGGGGTGTGGCTGAGGGCGCGGAGGTGCTCGCCTTGATGCATTGGGTGGTTTTGAGATCGAGCTCCGCGCGGGCGGCGCTCGATCTCACAGGCGCCAAAAGCCTCAAGCCATGCCCCTACCCCCCCAAATGCAACCGAGGCGAATGCGCCACCAACGTTCGGGTGTAATCATCAACCGGCCACCCAAGCACCTGCTCCACAGCCCCCTCCTCCACCACCCGCCCCCGCCGCAACACCAGCACCCGATCAGCAATCGCCCGCACCACCCCAAGGTCATGGGTCACAAACAACACCGTCAGCCCCTCCCCCTGCAACCCCCGCAGCAGCGCCAGAATCGACGCCTGCACCGACACATCCAGCGCCGAGGTGATCTCATCGCAAACCAACAACCGCGGCTCACAGATCAGCGCACGGGCAATCGCCACGCGCTGCCGCTCGCCACCCGACAAACTCTGCGGGTACAGGCCTGCCACACGCGCCGGCAGCGACACCCGCGCCAGCACCGCCTCGACCCGGCGATGCGCCTCATCACCGCGTACACCAAAAAAATGCGCCAACGGCGCGCTGAGGGTTTGCGCGATCGTCTGGCGTGGGTTCAAGGCCCGGTAAGGGTTCTGAAACACATACTGGATCTGGTGACGCCGCCGCGCATCACGCTGACGCGCCGCAAACGCCAACGGCTCGCCGCCATAGCGCAGCTGGCCCTGCACGTTCTCGGCCAACCCGGCGATGGCCCTGGCCAGGCTGGTCTTGCCCGAGCCGGACTCGCCCACCAGCGCCAGGCACTCGCCTGGT
Source organism: Pseudomonas sp. NFX1 (assembly GCF_051123555.1). NCBI lineage: Bacteria > Pseudomonadati > Pseudomonadota > Gammaproteobacteria > Pseudomonadales > Pseudomonadaceae > Pseudomonas > Pseudomonas sp. NFX1. The sequence continues at coordinate 2,335,515 of NZ_CP169366.1, forward strand.
GCCACCTGCAAAGACACATCGAACAGCACCTGGCGGTCGTACGCCACATCCAGCCCCTGGACCTCCAGCAACGCACCTTCACCCGGCGCCGTAACCGCCTCGAGAGCGACGTCGCCAAGGGGCAATACCTCACGGTGCGGCACCAGGCAGGCGACCTGATGACCCGCGTCGAGCGCCGACAGCGAAGGTTCTATCACCGCACACTCGGCACGCCGCCGGGCACAGCGCGGGGCGAAGGCACAGCCCGCAGGCCGCTGTCCCGGTGCCGGCGCGTGCCCGGCGATGGCTTGCAGCGGCTGACGCTTGGCAATGTCAGGGATCGCCGCGAGCAAGGCGCGGGTGTAGGGGTGCGCCGGGGCGCTGAACAGCCTCTCGCGGCCCGTCACTTCAACCAGCCGGCCGGCATACATCACCATCACCCGGTCGACCAGGTCACGTACCACGGCCAGGTCGTGGGTCACGTACAGCGCCGCCACGCCTTGGCCTCGGCACAGGCGCTTGAGGGTGTCCAGCACATGCGCCTGGGTGCTGACGTCCAGCGCCGTGGTGGGCTCGTCGAGCACGATCAGCCTGGGCCGCAGCACAAACGCCAGCGCCAGCATCACCCGCTGTTGCTGCCCACCGGACAACTGGTGGGGGAAACGCCGCAGGAAGGCCGCATCATCCGGCAAGCCGACATCGACCAGGGTCTCCTGGATACGCTGCTGCACTGCATCGCCCGGCAATTTCGGCAAATGCGCCCGCACGGTTTCGCGCAGCAATGCGCCAATGCGCAGGGCCGGGTTCAGCGCGGTGGCCGGGTCCTGGGCGACGTAGCCGACCAACCCGCCGCGCGCCAGGCGCAGGGCCTCGCCCTCGAGTTCGAGCACCGCCTGCCCGGCCACCGCAATGTGCCCACCGGTAATCCGCGCACCCTGCCGCGCATGGCGCAACAAGGCGGTGGCCAGGGTGGTCTTGCCCGAACCGGACTCGCCCACCAGCCCAACGATTTCACCCGCTGCCAGGCTGAACGAGACATCGGCCAGCACATCCACCTGCCCGGCCAGTTCCACCCGCAGGTCACTGACCTGCAACACGTCGCTGGCAATCTTCACCGCCGCCGTCATGGCTGCTTCTCCCCGATACGTGCACTGACCCGGCCGATACCCTCGGCCAGGATATTGGTGCCATAGGCGAACACGGCAATCAGCAGTGCCGGCGCCAGCACCGCCCAGGGCTGGACCAGCAGGCCGGCCTGGTTTTCGTTGATCATCAGGCCCCAATCGGCCGCAGGCGGCGCTACGCCGTAGCCCAGGAAGCTCAAGCCCGAGAGCATGCCCACCGCCCAGGTCAACATGTTGCCGAAGTGCACCAGCAGCGGCGTAAGAATGTTCGGCAGGATTTCGTTGAACAGGATGCGCCAGCGGGAGTAGCCCATCATCTGCGCGGCCTCGACAAACTCCTGGCCTGCCACCGCCACCGCACTGCCACGCGCAAGGCGGATGACCCCGGGGGTGAAGGCGATGGCCACGGTCAGCACAATCAGCCACGGTGCACGGCCAAGCATCGATACGATCAGCAGCACCAGGATCAGGTCCGGGAAGGCCAACGAGACATCCGCCGCCCAACTGATCGCCTGGTCCAGCCGACGGCGCGAGAACCCGGCCAACAGGCCCAGGCTGCCCCCGACCAGCAACGCCAGGGTGGCCGCCGCCACCGACATCCACAGCACCGACACGCCGCCGCTGAGCAGGCGTGACAGCAAGTCGTGGCCAAGAAAATCATGCCCCAACGGCGCACCGGCAGTCGGCGGGCCGTACACCGGCCCGACCATGGCCGTGGGGGCATGGGGCGCGAGCCAGGGGCCAAGTACAGCCACCAGCACTACCCACGAGGTAATCACGGCGCCGCGCCGCACCTGCGGGTCGGCCAGCCAGCGTGCGTCAGTCATGAGTAGCCTCCTGGGCAGGTGTGCTGCGTGCGCGCCGCCACCAGGGGCGGATGCCGCGCCGGTTACGGCGGATCATCTTGACCCGGCGCGCGGTGCGCAATTTGGGGGTGAGCAGAACGGTGAGCAGATCCGCCAGCAGGTTGATCAGCACCACGGCCAGGGTGATGACCAACACCACGCCCTGGATCATCGGCAAGTCGCGCATCTGGATCGCCGCATTGAGGGCGGTGCCGATACCGGGGTAGCTGAAGATCACCTCAGCCAGCAGCGCGCCGCCGACCAGTGTGCGCAGGGTCAGCGCCACGCCCTGGATCGCCGGGGTCAGGGCGTTGGGCAAGGTATGGCGCCAGACGATAAGCCGCTCCGGTATGCCGCGCAGGCGGGCGGCAACCACATAATCGGACTCCAGCGCCTCGATCATCGAGGCACGCACCATCCGCGTCAGGTACGGCAGCGCCGACAAACTCAGGGCAACCACCGGCAGCACCAGCGACGGCAGCTGCCGCCACAGGGGCAGTTGCGGGTCAAGGATCGACACCGCCGGTAGCCAACCCATGCCAGGCATGGAAAACAGCAGCACCAGGCCGATGGCCAGCAGAAAGCTCGGCGTGGCCTTCAACAGGATCAATGCCGACAGGCCCCAGCGGTCCAGCGGCCGATCACGCCGCAAGGCCAGGCTCACGCCGAGGGTGAGTGCCAGCGGCACCACCAGCGCCAGCACGCCGGCCAGCAGTGCCAGGGTATGGCCAAGACGACCGAACAGCAGCTGCGCCACGGGCACCTGCGAGTCCAGCGAAATACCCAGGTCACCGCGCAGCGCCGCGCCCATCCAACGCAGGTACTGGACCAGGATCGGCTGATCGAGGCCCAGTTGCCGCTGCAAGGTCAGGATGCTTTGCAGCGGCGCATCGGGGCCAAGAATGACCCGCGCCGGGTCCGAGGGCAGCGCCTGGGTGGCGATGAACACCACCAGGCTGATGACCCACGCGGTCAGCAGGCCGTAGCCCAGACGGCCTATGAACCAGGCCAGCCAGGCCGGCGTACGTGGGGAGCGGTGAGCGTGATCAGGCATGGTTCAACCAGAGTTCATCGAAGCGCCAGGAGGCGAAAGTGGTCTGTTCCGGGGCAAGCCCACCCACCTTGGCGGACGCCGCATCGAGCACGTCGGAAAAGCCCCAGATCAACAGGCCGCCGCGTTCGTGCTGGATCACCTGGGCCTCGTGCACCAGCGCTTTACGCCGCTCAAGATCCGGTTGGGCCAGGGCCTGGTGGAACAGTTCGGTAAAGCGAGGGTCATGGAAGTTGCTGCGGTTGTAGATGGCCTGCGGGGCATCGTTGTGCAACGCCGAGGCGAGGAAGCCGCGGGCCGGCGTAGAGCCCGGCGACAGCTGCCACTGCTCGCGCTGCGGGCCGTTGAATACCGAGCCATCGACCTGGTTGACCTTGACCTGAACGCCCGCCTTCTGTGCTTGCTGGGCAAACACCAGGGCGGCATTCACGCCGGGGCCTGGCGTGGTGGTCAGCTCGACGCGCAAGTCGTCCTGCCCGGCCTGGCGCAGCAGCGAACGGGCCTGATCGAGGTCGTAGGGGCGCTGGGCGAGCGCATGGTTGTAGGTCGGGTCGTGGGGCGAGTACAGGTCGTTGGCGATGCGGCCGAAGCCATTGAGCCCGCGCGCTACCAGTTCCTGGCGGTCGGCGAGCAGGCGCAATGCCTGGCGCACGCGCACATCCTGGAAGGGTGCCTTGGCCAGGTTCAGGTTGAAGCCGGTGAACGACGTGCTGGGCGAGGCGTACAGGCGCAGGCGCGGGTCGGCCTTGAGCAAGGCGCTGTGTTCGGCCTGCACCCCGCTGGCCACGTCCACTTGCCCGGCACGCAAGGCGGCGGCCCGCGAGACCTGGTCCTTGAATTCGATGATTTCCAGCTCATCGGCATAGGGGCGGTTGGGCTTGTAGTAGTTTTCGAAGCGGGTGTAGAGCGAGCGCTGCCCGGGGATGAAGCTTTTCAGCTTGTAAGGCCCCGCCCCGACCGGGTTGGTCACTGGGTGGTAGTCGGTGGGCACGATGCCGCCGAAGCTGATCAGCGTTTCATCCAGCGGGTAGAAACTCTGCCCGTGTTTGAAGCGGATTTCGAGGGTGCGAGGGTCGACTTTGCGCAGCGCCTGGCGGTCGATGGCACCGACCAGCCCGGCAAACGGCGACGCCAACTGCGGGTCGGTCAGGCGCAGGATCGAGAACAGCATGTCGTCGGCCGTGATGCTCTTGCCATGGTGGAACTCCAGCCCCGGCTTGATGCGGATGGTCCAGGCGCTCGCATCGGCATTCGGTTCGGCGAATTCGGCCAGGGCCAGGCGCGTGCTGACATCCGGGTTCCACTCCCAGAACTTGGCATACAGCGCCCAGCCGCGGATGATCCCGCCGCCCACCGGTTTGTGAGCATCGAGGTTGCCGGCCTGGTCACCGTCGATGATGCCCACGCGCAAACGCCCACCGTGCACCGGCGTGGCCGCCAATGCGGCGGCGCCAGCCGTTGCCGCAGGCGCGCCGCCGTCGCAGCCGCTGAGCAGCCCGCCACCGAGCAGCAAGCCTCCCCCCACGGCCAGGCTGTTGCCGAGAAACACCCGGCGCGAAAACAGCTCACTCATCACCCTCTCCTTACGCCGGTTGCGCCACGGTCGGTTTGGCCTGGGCGCCGAGGCGTGGCACGTCGAAACCATGGTCCAGGTCGAGCAGCGGGAACAGCAGGTCTGCCACCCGGTGGGCTTCGTCGATCAGCGGGAAGCCCGACAGGATGAACGCCGAGGTGCCCTGGGCTTCGTACTCGCGGATCCGCGCGGCCACCTGTTCGGCGCTGCCAACCAGGTAGGTGCCGGCAGCCGGGCCCAGCAGGTTGAAACCGAACAGGCTGGGGCCCAGCCAGACGTTGGGGTGGATCTCCAGCTCACGGGCGGTGGGCAGGCGCCCGGCGCGAATGCTGTCGAGGTTGCGCTGGATGCGCGGGTCGTCGCTGACGTAGCTGTCCAGGGTCTGCCCCGCCGGCAGCTGGCGCTCGATGGCCGCCCGGGCGGTGGCCAGCGAGGTGCGCTGCAGCAGCCGCTCGGCATGGGCCCAGGCTTCTTCTTCGGTCTCGCGCACGATGATTTGCAGGCGCGTGCCATAGGTCAGCTCGCGGCCGATTTTTGCGGCTTCTGCCGCCACCCGGCGGAACTTGTCGCCGAGTTTTTGCGGGGTATCGGCGAAGCTCAGGTAGACGTCGAGCAACTGCACCGAATGGGCTACGCCCGGCGCTGAAGTGCCTGCGCCCCACAGCGGGATGCCAGGTTTCTGCCTAGGGGGGTGCCAGCCGCCCAGCGGGTGGCTGGCCGCCGCTGGCGCACGTGGCGAGAGCTTGACGTAGCGCCCGTGGTAGCCCGCGGTTTCGCCGGCGTAGAAGCCCTGGAACACTCGCCAGTATTCCAGGCTGAAGTCGTAGCGTTCATCGTGCGGGTAATGTACGCCCAGTGTGGCCAGGCCTGCGTCGTTGCCATTGACCACATTGAACAGCAGGCGGCCGTTGGAGAACTGGTCGAAAGTGAGTGCCCACTTGGCCAGTACCGCAGGTGACAGTTCGCCTGGGTGCTGGGCGACCAGGAAGCGCAGCCGCGATGTGGCATCGATCAGGGCGGCCGACACTGCGAGGCTTTCGTTGGGGCTGGAGCCGAGCAGCGAGCCGTAGAAGCCCAGGCGATCAGCCGCGATGGCCAGTTGCTTGAGGTGCTCGAAATCGGTGTTCCAGCGGCCTTCTGGCTCCCAGGGATAGGGGCCGTCGGGGGTGGTGAGGTACCAGAGAATTTTTACTGCCATGGGGCTGTTCCTTGAGCGGGTGAGTAGGCCTTGGGGGGCTGCTATGCAGCCCCAGCTATCGCATCAGCTACGCCGATCAATGCCTGGCACCAGCCCCAGTTCGGTTGCGCGCTCATACAACCCACTCATCTTCCACTGCTGGGTCAGCACCCCAGGGCCATAGGGCCGCGAGCCGCCCAGTGCATCAGCCAGCAACTGAATCTGCGCGCCCTCCTCCAGCAACAAGATGAACTCGGCCGTTGCCCGCAGCCCCTGCTTGCCCCACACGGTGGAGCCGCCGTTGGCTTCCAGAATGGCCAGGTTGAACGGGTTTTCGGCAATCTTGTCGAGGATGAAGTCCACCTCGGCCTGACGCCGGTCGATGTACACCGGCAACTCCCTGGCCAGCTGGTAGCGCTGCACCGGCACATAGTGGAACGGCAAGGTGCGGTGGGTCTGGGCCCAGGCGCCGAGGTAAGGGCTGTGCACATGCGAGACCGTGGTGATGTCAGGGTGCGTGTGGAACAGTTTGGTGTAGCGGCCCAGGCCGCCTTTGCCCTTGCCGACGATGACGTTGCCAGAGAAGTCGGTCACGGTGGCCTGCAGCGGCTTGCGGTGGTTCCAGGGGCCGCCGTAGTTCACCGACACCAGCAGCTCTTCACCGGGCACGCGCTCGATGAAACCGACCGTGCCATTGGCGGTGATGGTGTTGGTCTCGCGGAACACGGTAAACGCAGCTTCGGCTTCAGCCACCACCTGGTCGATGAAGGCTTGCAGTTCGGCAGTGACGGGGCGTTCGTTGATCAGTACGGTCATGTTCAATCTCCGGTTGCTAGTGCAAGGTCAGGCGCGGCGCTGGGCCAGCAGTTCATGGGCAGCTTGCAGGGGCCTTGGGTCGACCCAGTCGGCGATGTTGAAATCGGCTTCCAGGAAGCCATGCAGGTACAGAAAGTCTTTTTGCCTGCCGAGGAAGGCCAGGCGTTGCTCGGACAGGTCCGGCGCCAAGGTGGTGTGGAAGGCGCCGCGGTAGGCGTCGGCCACACCCTGGCTACCGGCGCGGGTTTCGTCTTCGAGGAAGCGGTTCAGTGCCTCGCGGTTGCCCGCGGCCCACTCGGCAGCGCGCAAGGTCTGGGCGAGGAAGCGCGCGACCAGGTCGAAATGGTTGTCGAGCAGGCTCTGGTGAACGGTGATCGGCCTGGGCGTACCGTTGTTGATGCGGTGGCGCGGGTCAGGCAGCAGGTCGAGGTCGACGCCCACCACCAGGCCCAGGCGCCGCGCCGCATCGGCAGCTGCCGCGCCCTTCACGTAGACGGCGTCGACTTCGCCGCGCACCAGGTAATCAAGGCCAGACCACAGGCGCTGCAGGCCCAGTTGCGGGGTAGCGGCGCTGGCCTGGTCGAGCAGCGCCACTTCCACCAGTTGCACGTCATCGAGCTGCAGGCTGGCCGAGGCCAGGGCGCCTTTGTAACCCTGCAGGCTCATGGCGCGGGCAATGCTGCCGGGGCGGCTGTCGCCCCAGGCCGGCAGGGCCAGGCGCTTGCCGCGCAGGTCGGCGGCGCTGCGGATGCCTGCGTCGGGGCGCACCAGGATGGTCTGCCATTCTTCGATCCAGGTCAGGCCGATCAGCCGGCTTGGCGAACCGGCGGCACGGGCGGCCAGTGCCGGCACGTTACCGCCTTCGCGAAACAGCCCTGGCAGCTGGTGATCGTAATGGTGGTGGCCGAGCTGACGGGCCTCTTGCAGGGTCGAGACCGGCAAACCGTCACGGGCGAACTCTTCGTCCAGCCAGCCAAGCTTGTAGGCAATGCCCGAGGCGGTGGGCACAGGGCAGCGGGTGAACCAGATGCGGTCCAGGGCGGTAGGGTCGTCGGTATGCGTTGCGGCAGTAGCACGTGTCATGGGGTGGCTCCTTGGGCGTCGTGAAAGCCCCATTGCAGCGTGCGTGCCAACCGCTGGAGGCCTTGATTTACGCGGAGCTCGTAGTCGCTCGCAGGCCCTGGCTGCTGGGCACGGAGCAGGATTGCGGGCGGGCTGCTGCCAGACCAGCAGGGGCACTGCTGCTGGGGCAGCAAAAGCTGGCGAGGGCCACGTGGAATGGGGCCTGGCGAGGGGTGGCAAAGATATTGCTCAAGGGCATTTGACCGCGGTGTCGCCATCCGCAGGTAAACCGCCTCCACAGGGGCCGTGCACGCCCTGCAGGGGCGGTTTACCCGCGCAGCAGGCGCACTGGCCCCTCAAGCAACCGAGACCTTTCCATGAGCGCCATAGAACCCAGCCCCACCCACCGCTTGACCAGCGAGGCCGAAGCCATCGCTGCTGCCCGCGAGGTCGCCGCACAGATCGCGGTACTCGCCGCCGACCCGGCCAACAACGGCCAACTGCCGCGCCGCCAGGCCGAACTGCTGTCCAGCAGCGGCCTCACCGCCATTGGCGTACCGGCCGAGTTCGGCGGCCTGGGTGCCTCGGTGCAAACCCTCGTCGAAACCGTGCGCCTGATCTCCATTGCCGATGGCGGCGTCGGCCAGTTGCTGCAGATTCACAACGTGATGCTGCGCGGCATTTTCACCGGCTACGCCAGCGAAGTACGTGACCGCCTGATCGCCGACGTGCTGGCCGGCAAGCGCTTTGGCAATGCCCTGGCCGAGGTCGGCGGCAAGAACAAGTTCGCCCTCAAGACCCGCGTCGAGCGCCGCGCCGATGGCAAGCTGGTGCTCAATGGCAGCAAATTCTACTCCACCGGTTCATACCTCGCCGACTGGATTTCGCTGACCGCCGCCAGCGAGGACGGCGGCGTTGGTGTCCTGCTGCACCGCGACACTCCCGGGCTGACCCTGGTCGACGACTGGCAGGCCTTCGGCCAGCAGAACTCGGTGAGCGGCACGGTGAACTTCGACGAAATCGTGCTCGACGAGCGCTACCTGTCGCGGCGTAGCGGCCCGATGAAGCGCACCGGCCTGACCTTCCCGCAGATTCTCCACGCGGCCATCGACACCGGCATCGCGGCCGGCGCGCTGCAGGCGGGCGTCGACTACCTGCGCGAGCATGCGCGGGCCTGGGTGGAAAGTGGCGTCGAGCGCGCCAGCGACGAGCCGCATGTCATTCGCCAGATAGGCGAGTACGCGGTGGCCCTGCGCGGGGCCGAGTCAGTGCTGCGTGATGCTGCGCGGGTGTTCGACGCGCATGAGCGTGACCCGGAGGACAAGGCCCTGCAGGACGAGCTGATTCTCTCGGTGGCGACTGCCCGTGCGCATTCCGATGGCGCGTCGCTGAAGATCGCCAGCGACCTGTTTTCGCTGCTGGGGGCCAGTGCTTCGTTGAGCAAGTGGAACCTTGACCGATTCTGGCGAAACGCGCGGGTGCATACCACCCATGACCCGATTCGCTGGCGGCTGCACAACGTGGGTAACTATTACCTCAACGGTGCCGATCCGGGGGAGTACACCGCTGTGCTCAATGCCAAGGAAGCGCAGGGCGCGACGCGCCGTTGAGCTTATGAACCCGGGGGGCGCTTTGCGCCCCCATCGCGACGCAAGGCCGCTCCTACAGGGGCCGTGTCGCTTTTGATCGAGCCTTTTCATGAACCATCCGCTTCTTCGTGCCTTGGCCATTTATCGTGAAATGCCCTGGCGCTTTGCGCTTGTCACCACGTTGTACATCGCTGGCAACCTTGGCCTGGTCTGGCAGCAATGGCTGATCGGCCACGCCGTGGACGATGTCAGCGCCGGCCGTGCCGTGGTGCGCCTGGCTGATGGCGGCCTGGACGCCGCCGTGGCCTGGCACTGGCTGTGGCTGCTGCTGGCCATCGCGCTGGGCCGTGGCCTGCTGCAGTACGCGGCAGCGGTGCTGTCGCTGGTGCTCAGCCAGGCCCTGCTGACGCGCCTGCGTGAACGTATCCTGACCCAGGTGCAGCGCCTGCACCTGGGCTACCACTGGCGCCACGGCATGGGTGAGTTGGTCACCCGCACCACCCGCGACGCCGACAAGGTGCGCGATGCGCTGATCACCTTCTGGCGGCAGATCATCGAAACACCCCTGGTGGTGATGGCGGCCGTGGGGCTGCTGAGTGGGTACGACCCGCTGCTCGGCCTGGTGCCACTGTTGCTGACCGGGGCCGGGCTGTGGCTGTTCGTCGTGCAGACCGATCGCCTGGTCAGCCTTGACCGAGCGGTAGGCGCCGCCTACGACCAGGTCAGCCAGGACCTGGCCGAAGGCATCGGTGGTGTACGGGTGATCAAGGCATTCGGCCTGGAGGGCCAGCGCATCGAGCGTTTCGCCAGCCAAGTGAACGTGTTCACCGGCCACGCACGGGCAGCCCTGGCCTACGCCAGCTCGCGCATTCCGCTGCCACAGGCGGTGGTGGCACTGGGGCATGTGTGGATCCTGGTGTACGGCGCCCATTGTGTGGCAGCGGGTACGCTGGGCATCGGCGAGCTGGTCACCTCGCTGCTGGTGGCCACCACGCTGGTGTTCCGTATCGAAGGCATCGGCCGGGTCATGCAGACCTTCGCCGACGCCCGTGCCAGTGCCGAACGTATCTGGCAGTTGCTGGACGAGCGCCCGGCGATCGTCGGCGGCCAAGCCACCCTGCCCCTGGGGCCGCTGGGGCTGAAACTGGCCCAGGTACGGGTCGGTGCGCCAGCGGGTGAGCGCGACATCCTGCATGACTGTTCGCTGACCCTGGAGCCCGGCGAGGTGGTGGCACTGGTCGGCGCCACGGGCACCGGCAAGAGCCTGCTGGCCAGCCTGCTGCCGCGCCTGGCCGACGTGCAGGGCGGCGCTGTGCTGGTCGGCAGTGACGCTGCAGGTTGGCACGATGTGCGTGAACTCGACCTGGCCGATTTGCGCCGGCGTGTGCAGGTACTGCCACAAGAAAGCTTTCTGTTCTCCGACAGCCTGGCCGCCAACCTGCGCCTGGCGGCCCCGCAGGCCAGCCCTGCACAACTGCGCGAAGGGCTGCGCCTGGCGGCGGCAGAGGACGTACTCGAACGCCTGCCCCACGGCCTCGACACCCCGCTGGGCGACCGCGGCGTGACCCTCTCCGGCGGCCAGCGCCAGCGCCTGTGCCTGGCTCGCGCACTGCTCGGCGCGCCCGACATCCTCTGCCTGGACGACGCCACCAGCGCGCTGGACGCCCTGGGCGAGCGCCAGGTGCTGCACAACATCCGCCGCCTGCGCGGCAGCACAGGCCAGGGGCCGACCTTGCTGCTGATCACCAGCCGCCTTTCGACCCTGCTGTTGGCCGACCGCGTGCTGATGCTGGAAAACGGCCGCATCAGCGCCAGTGGCAGCCATGCCGAGCTGAGCGCGAACAATGCCCACTACCGCGACCTGCTGGGGATCGACCATGACTGATACGCGCAACAAGACCCCCAGCGACATCGAGATCGAACAACATCTGGCGCGCCAGGCCTTGGACCGTGGCATGTTCCACCGCCTGCTACCGCTGCTGCGGCCGATCCGCCGACAGATCCTGGCAGTGATCGGCATCGAACTGCTGCTGGTGTTCACGGTGTTTCTGCGGCCCTGGTTCGTGCGCGAGCTGCTCGACAAGGGCCTGGTACCCAGCGCCGATCACTGGTTGCTGGACGAACGCCTGGTGCTGTGGCTGGGCTTGGGCCTGGCGGCCAGCTGGCTGGGGCGCTTCCTGCTGGCGGGGGTGTCGCAGTTCATTGCCGGGCGGGCGGCGATCCGCGTGCTCAACGACCTGCGGGTGAAGGTATTCGCCCATGTGCAGGCGCTGTCGGTGAGCTACTTCGACCAGACGCGCGCCGGGCGCATCATCTCGCGCGCCGATCGTGATGTGGATGCCCTGGAGCCGCTGCTGGTGCAAGGCCCGCCGGAGCTGCTCGGTGCTCTGCTGCGCTGCGGCCTGGCAGCGGTGATGCTGTGGCGTATCGAGCCAAGCTTCTTCTACAGCCTGGCCGCCACGGTGCCGCTGCTGGCCCTGGCTACCTGGCGTTTCAAACGGGTTTCGCAACGCAACTGGGCCAAGGTCGCCGAACAGCGCAGCCGTTTCACCGCCCACCTGGTCGAGAGCGTGAGCGGGGTGCGGCTGATTCAGCAGTGCGGCCAGGAACAGACCAACCAGGCGCGCTACCGGCGCCTGCTGGAGGACTTCAACCAGGCACTGATACACGGCAGCCTGCGCGCCGGCTGGTTTGCGCCGTTCACCGCACTGCTGAGCACGGCCGGCATGGCGGTGTTGCTGCTGGTCGGCGGCCATGGCCTGGCCGAAGGCAAGGTCAGCGTCGGCCAGGTGGCCGAGAGCCTGTTCTATGTGTTCCTGTTCTTGGGGCCGCTGCAAGAGCTGTCGGACCTGTTCGAACGCTACGCTACCGGCAGTGCCTCGGCGCAGCGGATCTTCCTGCTGCTCGACACCCGGCCACAGGTCCTTGACCCACCCTCGCCCCGCCCGCTGGCCAGGGCACGCGGCCAGGTGGACTTCGAACACGTGGGTTTTGCCTATGCGCCGAACAGCCCGCGCCGGGTGATCGACGGGCTCGACCTGCACATCCGCGCCGGCGAAGTGCTGGCCATCGTCGGCCCGTCCGGGCATGGCAAGAGCACCCTGGTGCAGTTGCTGACGCGGTTCTACGAGGTGCAAAGCGGCGCCGTGAAACTGGACGGCATCGACTTGCGCGAACTGGCCCAGCATGACCTGCGGCGCAACGTCGGTGTGGTGTTGCAGGACAACGTGCTGTTCAGCGGCAGCATCCTCGACAACCTGCGCCTTGCCGCCCCCGGTGCCGACGCTGCACGGCTGGAAGCGGCAGCCCGCGAGCTGGGGGCCGATGAGGTGCTCGAACGGCTGCCCCAGGGTTACCACACCGAAGTCGGCCCGCTGGGCGCGCACCTCAGCCACGGCCAGCGCCAGCTGGTGTGCCTGGTGCGCGCCTACCTGGCCGACCCGGCGGTGCTGGTGCTGGACGAAGCCACTTCAGCGGTGGATGTGCATACCGAACGGCGCATCCAGCAAGCCCTGCGCCGGCTGTGCCAGGGCCGCACGGCGATCATCATTGCCCATCGGCTGGCGACCATCCGCGATGCCGACCGCATTGCCGTGGTCCGGCATGGGCAGGTGGTGGAGCACGGCGCGCATGCAGAGCTGATGGAGCGTGGGGGGGCTTATGCGGCGCTGTATGAGGCGTATTTGCGCAGTGCCGGGGAGGTTGTTGCAGGTGCGCAAGCGTGATGTAGCGGCTGGCATGCCTTGGGATTTTTAGCGCCAGGGAGATCGAGCGCCGCGCGGGCGGCGCTCGATCTCCCTGGCGCTAAAAATCCAAAGCCATGCGACCTGGCTTCCCCATGACCTCAAATGCCCCTGCACTTCGCAGGCTCTCTCATGCTGCTCCCCCAGCATCCACTGCTTACCGATTGCTGCCACAGCAGCACCCGGCCCTCTGCCCCCTGCGCAAACCCCTGCCCCATAAGGCTGCAGCCGTGCATGGCACAGCCGTTGCACCTGCCTCCCCATCCGCACAACCGCCCCCCTCAGGAGCCCCCATGACCACCGAATTCTTCTGGCGCCTGCCCCTGGGCACCGATGGCCCGCAGTTGTCCACCGACCGCCACAACCGTGGCAACCCCCACCACCGCCCCGGCAACATCGCCCCCGGTCGCCTGCCCAATGGCGAAAACGACGGTTTCACCTACATCGACTACATCGCCCAGGTGGCCAAGGCCGCTGAACTGGCGGGCTTCGAGGGGGCCTTGCTGCCCACCGGCCCCGAGCCGTGGATCGCCGCCGCCGCGCTGGCCCGCGAAACCCGCCGCATACGCTTTCTGATCGCGTTCCAGGCCACCTGGACCCTCCCCGCCTATGCCGCGCAACAGGCCGCCATCCTGCAGAACCTGAGCGGCGGCAGGCTGGACTGGAACATCATCACCGGCGGCAACCCGGCCAGCCAGCGGGCCAACGGCGACTTCCTCGAACACGACTTGCGCTACAAGCGCACCGGCGAATTCCTCGATGTGATCCAGGGCCTGTGGCAGCAGGACACGTTCTCCTACGAAGGCGACATCTATCGCCTGGAACACGGCAGCCTGCCAGCGGGCCTGCAACACGAACGCAAGCCGGGCGTGTACTTCTCCGGGTTTTCCGATGCCGCGCTGGAGGTGGCTGCGCGCCACGCCGATGTGTACCTGAACTGGGCCGAGCCGATCGACAAGCTCAAACCCCATATCGAGCGGGTCAGCGAGCTGGCCGACAAACAAGGGCGCACGGTGCGCTTCGGCCTGCGCGTCGACCTGTTCGCCCGCGAGACCGAAGAGCAGGCCTGGCGTGAACTGCGCCAGCAGTTCGAGCGCCTGGAAGGCAAGGCCAGCGCCTCGGCCAAGGGCTTCGTCAGCGGCTCCGACTCGGTCGGCGGCGCACGCCAGGCGGCCTACCACCAACACCTGCAAGGGTTCGACGAGTTGGTCCTGGCACGCAACCTGTGGGCCGGTTTCGCCAAGGCCAAACCCGGCCCGACCGTGGGCCTGGTGGGTAGCCACCAGCACATCGCCGAGCGCCTGGCCGAATACCGTGATGCCGGTTTCAGCACCTTCATCCTGGCCGCCAACCCGCACCTGGAAGAGGCCTTGCGCATTGGCCAGGAAGTGCTGCCACTGGTGCAGCAGACTGCGGCCACCACCCCCTTGAAGGCCAGCGCCTGAAGCCGACCGGAGCATGCACATGAGCAACCCCCTCGACACCCTGTGGTATACCCGCTGCCCAGTGCCCACCGGCCTGGGCATCGCCGTGCAGCAAGGCTGGCTGCAGGACGACCTGGCCAGCCTCGGCACCCAGGTGCAGTCGCTGCGCGAGGCCGACCAGCAGGCGGTGCGCGAATCGCACTTCGACCACAGCCTGCGCAACTCGGTGCGCCACGGTGGCAGCATTCCGGCGATCTGGGCCCGTGCCCAAGGGCGGGACACACGCGTGATCGGGCTGTCCTGGGCCGATGAGGCGCAGTTGATCCTGACCCGCCCAGACAGTGGCATCCACACGGTCAAAGACCTCAAGGGGCGCCGCTTCGGCCTGCCCGACTGGGCCTCGGCGCAGATCGACTTCACCCGCGCCCAGGCCTTGCGTGGGCTGGAAAACGCCCTGAAGCTCGAAGGCCTGCAAGTGGGCGACGTGGCGTTGGTCAACTACCACTACGACGGTACCTTCAGCGACCGCCCGGTGCGCAATGTGGCCGGTACACCGGTATCCAGCAGCCAAAGCGAAGGCCGCAACCTGGAGCTGGCCGGGCTGCTGCGCGGCGAGGTCGATGCCATCTTCCTCAAGGGCGCCAGCGCCGTGCAACTGGCCCATGCCTTTGCCTTGCACACGGTGATCGACACCGGCAGCCACCCCGACCCGCTGATCCGCAGCAACAACGGCACGCCGCGTACCCTGGCGGTGGACAGCCACCTGCTGGCGCAGCACCCGCAGGTGGTGCGCACCTTGCTGTCGTCAGTACTGCGCGCCGAGCGCTGGGCCCATCAGCACCCCGACGAAACCCGCCGCTACCTGGCCCGGGAAACCAACAGCAGCGAATACTGGGTCACGGTCGCTTACGGCGCCGATGCCCACTTGCGTCTGAGCACCCGGCTGGAGGAGCAGGCCATCGACGCCCTGCAAGATTTTGTCGAATTTCTCAAACGCTGGCGCTTCATCCCGAACCGTTTCGAGGTACGCGACTGGATCGACCGCCAACCGCTGGACCACTTGCTGGCACCCACTCCCCTGGACAGGAAGCCCGTTACACCATGACCAAGCCACTGGAAACTCTCTGGTACACCCACAGCCCTGTGCCCACCGGGCTCGGCATTGCCGTGCAATCCGGGCGCCTGGCCGAAGCTTTTGCGCCGTTCGGCACCAACATCCAGTCGTTGCGCGAGTCCAGCGAACGGGAGGTGCGCGAAGCCCACTACGACCATCACCTGCAGAACTCCGTGCGCCACGGTGGCAACATCCCGGCGATCTGGGCCTATGCCAGCGGGGTCGAAACCCGGGTGCTGGGGCTGTCGTGGAGCGACGAGGTGCAGCTGATTCTGACCACCGAAGAAAGCGGTGTGCGCAGTATCCGCGACCTGAAAAACCGCCGCTTCGGCCTGCCCAAGTGGGCCAACGTGCAGATCGACTTCACCCGCGCGCAGGCCCTGCGCGGGCTGGAGAACGCGCTCAAGCTCGAAGGCCTGAGCGTGGCTGATGTCGATCTGGTCGACTACCCCTACGGCGGCACCTACAGCGACGATGCCAAGCAGCACCTGTACGGCGCCGAAGTGAGCCTGGACACCAGCCGCTTCAGCCGGCGCAACAATGAGCTGATCGGCCTGCTGCGCGGCGACATCGACGCGATCTTCCTCAAAGGCGCCCACGCGGTGCACCTGGCCCACGAGTTCGGCCTGCGGGTGGTGGTCGACACCGGCAGCCACCCCGACCCGTTGATCCGCAGCAACAACGGTACGCCGCGCACCTTGACCGTGGACAGGCACCTGCTGGAAGAGCACTTCGATGCCAGCCGCACACTGGTCGACACCGTGCTGCGCACCGAGCAGTGGGCCTGGGCCAACCCGGAGGAGACCCGGCGTTTTCTGGCGCGCGAACTGAACACCAGCGAGTACTGGGTAGCGGCGGCTTACGGTGATGATGCCCACCGGCGCTTGCGCACGACGCTGGATGGGCGTTCGATCGACGCGTTGCAGGACTTTACCGAGTTCTTGTTCAGGTGGGGGTTCATACCGCGCCGGTTCGATGTGCGCGAATGGATCGACTTCAGGGTATTGGAGAGTGTGATCGGCTCGACTTCGCGGTTGGCGGTGTGATTGCAGGGGGGCCGCTTGGCTGCCCCAGCATTCCTGATGAGCAGCTGCTGCCCCAGCAGCACCCGCCAAGCAGCCCACTGCTGCCAGATCGGCAACATCCTACAAATCAAATCAAATAGCCCTTATTAATCAATAGCTTATCAACCTGGCACAGTCCCTGCTCTAGCTCTCCCCAACAACGCTTTACATACGGGGAGATTCACCATGCACCAGCGCCATCCACTAGCCCGCCAGATCAGCCTTGCACTGCTGCTGGCCGGCACCGGCGGCCAAGCCGTCGCCGCCGGCGAAGACACCAAGGCCGAGCCAGCCCTGGAAACCGTCACCGTCACCGCCCAGCATCGCGAGCAGACCCTGCAGGAAGTGCCCGTCGCGGTGTCGGCGATCAAGGGCACCAGCATCACCGCCGATGGCGTGCGCTCGATGGGCGACATCACCACCTTCGTGCCCAACGCCTCGGCCAAGAACCCCGACGGCGATGGCCGCCCGCGCTGGTACATCCGCGGCCTGGGCACCGGTGATACCGGTGCGGCGACGGTCTTCCCGGTGGGCATCTACGCCGACGACGTCTACCTCAATGCACCGATCGCCGGGGGCGGCCCACTGTTCGACCTTGAGCGCATCGAGATCCTGCGCGGGCCGCAGGGAACCCTGTATGGCAAGAACACCACCGCCGGTGCGGTCAATGTCATCTCGAAAAAGCCGGCCTTCGACACCGACGGCTACGGCACCCTCGGCTTCGGCAGCAAGAACGAGCGCATTGTCACCGGTGCCATCGGTGGCGCGCTGGTGGACGAAAAGCTGGCCGGGCGGGTATCGCTGTATTCCGAAGAACGCGATGGCTTCCAGAACAACGATTTCGACGGCAACACCTATGGCGACGTGAACAAAAAGGCGATCCGCCTGCAGTTCCTCGCCCAGCTCAACCCCGACCTGGACGCCCTGCTCAAGCTGCACAGCCGCCAGTTCAAGGGCGACGGCAGCAACGGCTCGCTGCCGGTGGGCCGTTATTACAACGTCGGCTACGAGCGCCCCAATGGCCGCGATATCTCGCTCAACGTCAACGAGGACTACCGCCTCGACCACGACGGCGCGTCACTGACCTTCAACTGGTACCTGGGCGACTACACCCTGACCTCGATCAGTGCCTACGACTACATCCGCAACCGCTCCACCAGCGACGCCGACTACACCCCCTATGAAGTCAACGGCGCGGCAATCACTGACAATAGCTACCGCCAGTGGTCCCAGGAGCTGCGCCTGGCTTCGCCGGAAGACCGCCCGCTGCACTGGCTGGCGGGCGCCCACTACTTCCATGAAGACCTGGACAGCTCGGCCCAGCGCATCGTCACCCCAGGCCCGACGCCCAACGGCACCGGCTCGAACCAGGTCGGCACCACTGCGTTGCGCGACCTGGGCTATGACCACCGCACCGACAGCTACGCGCTGTTCGGCAACCTGACCTACGACTTCACCGATGATTTCAGCGTCACCGGCGGCCTGCGCTGGACCCAGGAGAAGAAGGACATCGACCTGGACCTGGTGCAACTGACCCGCGCCACGGCCAACGGCCCGCTGATCCCGCTGGGTGGCGTGGGCAGCAACGGCAACCGCCAGGAAGACAAGACCTGGGAAGCCTGGACCTACGACCTGACCCCCGAGTACCGCATCAACGACAACCTGCGGGTGTTCTTCCGCTACGCCCATGGCTTCCGCTCCGGCGGCTTCAACACCGGGCTGTCGACCAGCCTTGCGCAGTTGACCACGGTCGACCCGGAAGAGCTGGATGCCTACGAGCTTGGCCTGAAGTCCGAGTGGTTCGACCGCCGTCTGACGGTCAACGCCAACGTCTTCTACTACGACTACTCGGACATCCAGGTGAACCTGCTGACAGTCAACAATGGTGTACTCACCACCGCCTTGACCAACGGTGCCAAAGGTACGGTCAAAGGTGCCGAGCTTGAGATCGAAGGCCAACCGACCGACCGCCTGCACCTGCGCGCGGCGGTGTCGTTCCTCGACACCGAGTACACCGACTTCAAGAACACCAACCCCACCACGGGCGCGGTGACCGGTGACTACAGCGGCAACAGTTTCGTGCGCTCGCCACGCAACGTGGTGTCGCTGGGTGCCGACTACACCATCCCGCTGCAGGTCGGCGGCAAGCTGGTGGCCGGCGGCGACGTGAGTTTCCGCGACAAGGAATACTTCCTCGCCGACCGCCAGAGCAGCGCGGACGAGACCCTCAGCCAGCCGCACTACACCCTGGCCAACGCCCGCCTGACCTGGTTCAGCCCTGATGACAAGTTGAGCGTGAGCGGCTTCGTCAACAACCTCACCGACCGCCGCTACCAGGTGCATGGCCGGCCAAATGGCACTGCCGGGCAGTACGTGATCACCTACGGCGACCCGCGCACGGTCGGGCTGAGTGTCACCAGCCGGTTCTGATTTTTCTCACAAAGGGGCCGCTGCGCGGCCCATCGCGACGCAAGGCAACAACGCCTACTAAGGATATCCCCATGCCCCACTACACCCCCTTGGCCAGCGCCATCGCCCTGGCCATCGGCAGCCTTGCCGTGCCCGCATTCGCCGCCGAACCCGCCGCCAACCTCGACACCGTGGTCGTGGTCGGCACCCACCGCAGCGACGTCACTGCCCTGCAAAGCGCCGCGCCGGTCGACGTCCTCAGCGGCGAGAAACTGCAGGAAACCGGCGCCAGCGACCTGTCTGCCGCGCTCACCGCCTTGTCACCGTCGTTCAGCTTCCCGCAGTCGCCACAGGGCGCATTCGCCGGTTCCATCGCCCAGGGCGCCTCGTTGCGCGGCCTGGCCTCCGACCAGGTGCTGGTACTGGTCAACGGCAAACGCCGCCACACCAGCGCCAACGTCACCCGCCAAGGCCTGGTCAACGCCCGCGGTGCCGCAGCGGTGGACCTCAGCCTGATCCCGCTGTCAGCCATCGAACGGGTGGAGATCCTGCGCGATGGCGCTGCTGCCCAGTATGGTTCGGACGCCATCGCCGGGGTGATCAACATCGTGCTCAAGGAGCGCGATGACGGCGGCAACGCCGGCTACCGCTTCGGCGGCTACAACAAGGGCGACGGCCTGCAGCGCAAGCTCAGCGGCTGGAAAGGCTTTGCCCTGCCCAACGACGGCTTCCTGACCCTGGCCTTCGACGCCGGCAGCCAGGACCCGGCCAGCGATACCCGTGACGACAACCGCTTGTTCTACCCCGGCTCGACCAGCATCGACACCCCGCGCGAGCAGAACAACCGCTACCGCAACTGGCGCTGGGGCTCGGGCAACGTTTCCGACCAGTACAACTTCACCGCCAACGCCGAGATGGGCCTCACCGAGGGCCTCAGCGCCTACGGCTTCGCTACCTACGCGCACAAGAACACCGACGCCGAGAACTTCTTCGACCCGCCCACCACCCTGCGCAACAACTATGGCAGCGTGGCCCTGGCGCGCTACCCCGACGGCCGTCTGCCGGTGACCCGTTATGGCCTGGAAGACTACGCCGTCACCGGCGGCCTGCGCTTCGAAGACGAAACCCTGGGCCACTTCGACCTGGCGCTGAACTACGGCAATAACCGCGTCGACTCTACCGACCGCGACGCGATCAACCCCAGCTGGGGCAACGCCAGCCCATCGACCCTCTATACCGGCCGCCGCGAGGCCGACCAGACCAACCTGACCCTGGACTGGACCCGCGACTTCGCCAACGACTGGTTGTTCAAGCCACTGACCGTTTCGGCAGGGCTGGCCTGGCGTCAGGAAAACTACGACCTGACGGCAGGTGATGCAGCCGGCTGGTCCAACGGGCCGCTGTTCAACACCCTGGACCCAGTCACTGGCAGACGGATTCCGGGCTATTACTCAGGCATCACCCAGGTCGATGCCGTGTCGCTCGACCGCCGGGTGATCGGTGCTTACTTCGATGTCGAAGCCCAGTTGACCGAGAAATTCCAGGCTGGCGTCGCGGTGCGCAGCGAGCATTATTCGGACTTTGGCGACACCACCAACGGCAAGCTGTCGCTGCGCTATGACTTCACCCCGCAAATTGCTGCCAGGGCCAGCGCCAGCACCGGCTACCGCGCACCGTCGCTGGTGCAGAGCGGGCTGTCGTCGTTCAGTGTGCAGGTGGTCGAGCAGCCGCCGGGCAGTGGCAACTGGGTCGAGGTGCAACAACGCACCCTGCGCGCCGACAGCCCGGAGGCAGCGTTGCTGGGCGGCAAGTCGCTCAAGCCCGAGGAGTCGACCAACTTCTCCGTAGGCTTGGTCTGGCGCCCGCTGCCGAATGCCTCGGTCACGCTCGATGCCTACCGCATCGACATCGACAACCGCATCACCCTGTCCGACCAGTTGCCGGCCTCGGTAGTCGGCCCGATCTTCGCGGGTACGCCCTACGCCAACATCCAGAGCGCAGCGTTCTACAGCAACATCGCCGACACCCGCACCGACGGGTTCGAACTGGCCGGCCACTACCAACTGGACGTGGGCCGCTGGGGGCACCTGGACTTCAATGGCGGCTATGCACGCAACAATACCCGCATCACCGGGCTGGACGATGTTGGCAGCATCCCCGGCAACCAGATCATCGGCCGCAACACCCAGGGCCTGATCGAGGACGGTACGCCCAAAGACAAGCTGACCTTGAGCGCCAACTGGCTGTACGACGGCTTGAGCGTCACCGTGGCGCAGCGACGCTATGGCGAGTGGCAGAGCCGCAACGCCGCCAACCCGACGCTGGACCAGACCTTCGGCGCGCAATGGGTGACCGACCTGGATGTGTCGTACCGCTTTGACCTGGGCCTGACCTTGTCGGCGGGCGCGATCAACCTGTTCGACAGCCACCCGGACAAGCTGGAAGGCGCGCAGCTGTATGGGGTGCCGAAGTATTCCATCACCAGCCCCGAGGGCGCGCAGGGGGCGTTCTACTACACAAGCGTCAGTTACGACTTCTGATCCTCGTGGGCGCGGGTTCACCCGCGAAGACCCCCTGTTGCTGGCAGCCTGCTGCTGGAGCAGCAGCCCTGTGCTGCTCCAGCATCACCCCTTCGGCAGCCGCCGTATTTCCGGGCCCCCGCCGCCTGGCACAGCTCTTGCGATAGCCCTTCCATCGTCTGCTCCCCCCAAGGCCTGCCATGCGCTTGCTCTCGCCCCTCTCCTGGTTGATTTCCCCCGTGGCCCTGCTCGCCCTCTGGGCCCTGCTGGCCAACGCCGGGCTGTTCCCTGCCAACCTGCTGATCCCGCCGCTGGAGGTCTGGCACAGCTTCACCGACCTGCTGGCCACCGGCGAACTGCAGCAGCACCTCACCGGCAGCCTCTCGCGCCTGGCGTTGGGCTTTGGCGTCGGTGCGCTGGCGGGCCTGGCATTCGGCACCGCCCTGGCCTTGTCAAAAACCGTGGAGGCCTACTGTGCGCCGCTGTTTCACACCCTCCGGCAAATCCCCAGTATCGCCCTGATCCCGATGTTCGTGCTGCTGTTCGGCGTCGATGAAACCTTCAAGATCGTCATCGTCGCCAAGACTGCGTTCTTCCCCGTGGCCCTGGCCACCTGTGAAGGGGTGCGCGCCATCCCGCGCAGCCACTTTGAAGTCGCGGCGGTGTACCGCCTGCGCTGGACCACGCTGGTCGGCCTTATCGCCCTGCCCGCTGCCGTGCCCGCGATCGTCACCGGCGTGCGCGTGGCCCTGACCCGCGCCTGGGTGGTGCTGGTGGCGTGCGAGCTGCTGGCTGCAGACAGTGGGCTGGGGCAGATGATCGAAATGGGCCGGCAGATGCTGCGTATCGATGTGGTGATGGTCGGGGTGGTGATCACCGGGGTGATTGGTTTCACCCTGGACTTCGGCCTGCGTCGCGTCGAGCGACGGTTTACCCGCTGGCAGAGCCGCTAAGGAGTTGCTGATGAACCTGAAGAGTCTTCGTGGCCTGGTGCTGCCATTGCTGCTGCTCGGCGCGTGGGAGTATGCCTCGCGCCAGGACGCCGCTGGCGCCTATGCCTTTGTGCCGCTGGCCCAGGTGGGTGCGGCCTGGGTCGAGTTGCTGGGCAGCGGCGAGCTGCTGGTCAACCTGTGGGCGAGCCTGCTGCGCACCTGCACAGGCCTGGCGCTGGGCATTGTCGGTGGCATCGGCTTGGGGGCGCTGATGGCCCTGTCGGCACCGGCCAACCGCCTGATCGCGCCGCTGTTCCACGCCCTGCGCCAGGTACCGATGCTGGGCTGGATCCCGTTGATCGCCTTGTGCTTTGGCAACGGCGAAAGTGCCAAGCTGCTCATCGTCAGCCTGGCGGCGTTGTACCCGATGGTGCTCAACACCCTCGAAAGCCTGCGCCAGGTCGAGGGCCAGCACCGCGAAGCCGCCCGGGTGCTGATGCTCAGCCGCGCACAGCAGTTGCGCCTGATCCTGTTGCCCGCCGCCTTGCCGGGCATCGCCGCCGGCGTCTTGCAGGCGCTGGCGTTCGCCTGGGTGACCTCGGTGGGCAGCGAGCTGTTCCTGTCCTCGGGGGCAGGCCTTGGCAGCCTGATGATGAACGCCGAGGCCGGCGCACGCATGGAGATCATTGTGGTCTGCGTGCTGTGCATCGGCCTGTGCGGCTACCTGATGTCCTGGCTCTGCACCCTCCTCTCCCGCCGCCTGCTGCGCTGGCGCCCGACCCGTTGAAAGGCCCGACCATGAACGCCATCGCCCACGTTTTACCCACCACCGCCACCCACGGCGCACTGAACATTCGCGGCCTGAGCAAAAGCTACGCGCTCAAGGGCAAGCCGATGCAGGTGCTCAAGGACATCGAGCTGAACATCCAGCCTGGCGAATTCGTCAGCATTGTCGGCGCCAGTGGCTGTGGCAAGTCCACCTTGCTGCGGCTGATCGTCGGCCTTGACCAGGCCTACCAGGGGCAGATCCTGCTCGACCAGCAGCCCGTGCACGGGCCGGGCCTGGAACGCGGCATCGTGTTCCAGGACCACCGCCTGTTCCCGTGGATGACCCTGCAGCAGAACATCGCCCTGGCCTTGAAGAACCACACCATGCCGACGACCCACAAGGGCCGCCTGGTAGCTGAGCACATCGCCCTGGTGGGCTTGAGCGGTTACGAACAGGCCTACCCGCACCAGCTATCCGGCGGCATGGCCCAGCGCGCGGCCATTGCCCGGGCGCTGGTGAACAAACCCAAGGTGCTGCTGCTGGACGAGCCGCTGGGCGCTCTGGATGCCCTGACCCGGGTAAGGTTGCAGCAAGAGTTGCAACGCATCTGGGTGCAGGAGCGCTGCACCGTGATCATGGTCACCCATGACATCGAGGAAGCGCTGTACCTGGGCGACCGGGTGATCGTGATGGATGCCCACCCGGGCAGAATCCGAGAGGACCTGCGCATCGACCTGCCGCACCCGCGCGAACGTGACAGTGCCGTGTTGCAGGCTTACAAGCAGCGGCTGCTGGGTGAGCTGGTGGGGCATTGAGCTGCATTCGAGAGTGCGTGTGGTACTGTGCTGTGACACCCTCAAGGAGCCCCCCACATGGACGTACGCTGCACCTCGATCGAGGACGTTCGCTCGCGCATCGATCACATCGACCAGAACCTGGTCGCACTGCTTGCCCAACGCGGCCAACTGGTCGCCCAGGCGGCGACTTTCAAGAAGACCCGCGACGATGTGCGCGCACCGGCGCGGGTCGAGCAGGTGATTGCCAAAGTGCGTGCCATTGCCGGTGATACCGGGGCATCGCCCGAGGTGGTGGAACGGGTGTACCGGGCGATGATTGCGGCGTTCATCGATGAAGAGCTGAGACTGCATGCCGCGTTAGACCGGGAGTAAGTTGGGGCCGCTTTGCGGCCCATCGCGACGCAAGGCCGCTCCTACAGGAATATGCGATCTCATGTAGGAGCGGCCTTGCGTCGCGATGGGCTGCGAAGCAACCCCAATGTCAAGCCTGGAGGGCTTCCCTTGCCCTCACCTTTGCGACTCACCCCGCCAGCACGAAGTCCGCTGCCGTCACAGTCGTGGCATCGGCAACCCCTACCAGGCGGATCGAGTCGGTAGCGCCGATGCTGACCAGCGTATCGGCACCGACATCGGCGATGGTGACGTTGGTCGCGAAGGTCGCCGCAGTGATGTTGAACGCGGAGATATCCAGCAAGTCCTGCCCGCCCACCAGGTTGGCATCGAAGTTGATGATCAGGTCGGCGCCAGACCCCGCACCGAACTGGAAGGTATCGTTGCCATCGCTGGCGATCATCGTGTCATCACCCGCGCCGCCGTTGACCCTGTCATCGCCAATCGCGCCGTTGAGGAAGTCGCTGCCGCTACCACCTGACAAGATGTCGTTGCCATCATCACCGAACAGCGTGTCGTTGCCCGCCCCACCGCTCAGGATGTCATTGCCCAGGCCACCATCGAGGCTGTCGTTGCCAGTGCCCCCGTTGATGGTGTTGGCCAGCGTGTTACCGCTACCGACGAAGTTGCCCACTCCGATATAGGTCAGGTTTTCGACGTTGGCACCCAGGGTGTAACTGTCTAGCGTGGTACGCACGCTATCGGTACCGGCCCCTGCGGCCTCGATCACCAGATCCCCGGTGTTATCCACCACGTAGGTATCGTTGCCGAGGCCACCCACCAGGCGGTCAGCACCTGCACCGCCATTGAGCAAGTCGTTGCCAGCGCCTGCGCTGATGATGTTGTCGAGCGCGTTACCGCCAGCAGTGAAGTTGCCCACCCCGGTATAGATCAGGTTCTCGACATTACTGCTCATGCTGTAGCTGGCTAGCGTGGTACGCACGGTATCCGTACCGGCCCCCGTGGCTTCGATCACCACATCCCCGGCGTTATCCACCACGTAGTTATCGTTGCCGAGACCACCCACCAGGCGGTCGGCACCCGCACCGCCATTGAGCAGGTCGTTGCCAGCACCGCCGACCATGACGTTGTCCAGCGTGTTACCGGCACCGACGAAATTGCCCACGCCGGTATAGGTCAGGTTCTCAAGATTGTCGATCATGCCGTAGCTGGCTAGCGTGGTACGTATCGTATCCGTACCCGACCCTGTGGCTTCGATCACCACATCTGCAGCGTTATCTACCAGGTAGATGTCGTTGCCGAGACCACCCACCAGGCGGTCGGCACCCTCACCGCCATTGAGCAGGTCGTTGCCAACACCGCCGACCATGATGTTGTCCAGCGCGTTACCGCTACCGATGAAGTTGTCTATGCCGGTATAGGTCAGGTTCTCGAGGTTTGCACCCAGGCTGTAGCTGGCTAGCGTGGTACGCACGGTATCCGTACCAGCCCCTGTGGCTTCGATCACCACATCCCCGGCGTTATCCACCACGTAGGTGTCGTTGCCGAGGCCACCCACCAGACGGTCGGCACCGGCACCGCCATTGAGCAGGTCGTTGCCGACACCACCGACCATGATGTTGTCCAGCGCGTTACCGCTACCGACGAAGTTGCCCACCCCGGTATAGGTCAGGATCTCGAGGTTGGCACCCAGGCTGTAGCTGGCTAGCGTGGTACGCACGGTATCCGTACCGGCCCCCGCGACCTCGATCACCACATCTGCGGCGTTATCCACCACGTAGGTGTCGTTGCCGAGACCACCCACCAGGCGGTCGGCACCGGTACCGCCATTGAGCAGGTCGTTGCCGACACCGCCGACCATGATGTTGTCCAGCGCGTTACCGCTACCGACGAAGTTGCCCACCCCGGTATAGGTCAGGTTCTCGACGTTGGCACCCAGGCTGTAGCTGGCTAACGTGGTACGCACGGTATCCGTACCGCCCGCCGCCGCCTCGATCACCACATCCCCAGCGTTATCCACCACATAGGTATCGTTGCCATCACCGCCGGTCATGGTATCCGCGCCAAGCCCGCCGTCGAGGCTGTCGTTGCCAAGCCCACCGTTGAGGATGTCGTTGCCAAGCCCGCCAAACAGCAGGTCGGCACCGTCCAGGCCGGAGATCACGTCATCGCCCGTGCTGCCGATCAGGATGTCGTTACCGTTGGTGCCGACCAGCGTCAACCCTGGCACTGCATCAGTCGCCGCCGAGGTGAGTGTCTCCAGGGCGCCGAAGCCGTCGGTGTAGCGCACGATCACCCGCAGTTGCTGGTTCCCATGGTTGAGGCCCGGGGTAAAGGTGGCCGCAGTGGCGCCGATGATGTCGCTGAAGACGCCGCCAGTGCCTTGCTGCCACTGGAAGCTGAACGCCCCCAGCCCGTCAAGGTCGGCAATACTGCCGGTAAGTGCCGTCAGCGTCTGCCCCTGGACGGGCGTAGTGTCACTGATCAGTACCGCACCGGTCGGTGCATCGTTGGCGTTGGCAACCGGGTCGAGGATGTCGGAGGCAATGCTTTCTTGCACGCCGAAGTCATCCACGTAGCTGACCACCACCCGTATGTTCTGCCCCACCTGCGCCTGGGTCAGGACGAAGGTGCTGCCGATGGCGCCTGCGATGTTGACCCAACCGACACCGCGGTTCGCCTGCCACTGGAAGCTGAACTGCGGATTGCTCAGGCCGTCGGCGTCGACGATGGTCGCCGGGTTGGCCGTCAGCGTCTGGTTCTGCACCAGCAGCCCGGTCACGGCCGGCCCGGCGCTCGGTGCGCTGTTTGGCGCGGAGTCGACGATCTCCAGGGTGCCCTTGGCATCCTGATACACCGCCCGCACCCGAATGCTCAGCCCCGCCACGTCGTCGGTCACCCGATAGGTGCTGCCGATCGCCCGCGATGCTTCGCCTGCGGCGACGAAGGTGATGTCCTCATAGACACCCGAGCCCGGCAGTTGCTCGACCTGCCAGTAGTAGGCCACAGGCCCGTTGACCGCACCCGTCAGGTTGGCCGCACTGACGTTGTCGGCATCGTGCACCGCCAAGTCAGAGACACGCAGCAACTGGCCGGCAACCGGTGTGTCCTCACGCCCGCCCGTGGCATCGTCAAGGATCGCCAGGTGGCCCGATGGGTCGGCGTTGACGGCCGTGCCGACGCCAGAGGCAATGGCGCGGTCAGAGAACTGCAGCCGCTCGATGCCGGTCAGCCGATCGACACCATCACGCCCCGCCACCAGGTCGGTGACGATGACCGCATTGCCATCGACCACGACGCTGTAGTCGGTCGCAACCCCCGAGAACAAGGCGGTGTCATAGTTGTCGGTACCGCTGACAATCTCCCGGGTGATCACCAGCTGGCCCGGGTTGTAAGTACCGTTGAGCATCAGCGGTACCATCGGCTCCATGCTGTCGAACGTGGCGATTTCCGGGCCGGTGCCATCGCTGTTGGCGCGCACGCTGATGCGCACGTTGAGCCACTTGTCACCGTCGAGGATGTCATCGCCGCCGCGGCCTTCAAGCAGGTCGCTGCCGCTGCCGCCAAGGATGATGTTGCCGCCGTCGTAGAAGGTCGCACCGGCAGCCAGCAGGTCGGCCAGGCCGTTGATCAGGTTGATGTTGGTCAGCACGCTGCCGGTGGCACCGGCGGTGGGCAGCGAGGCGGCATCTTCATTGTCGCCACGCAGGAAGTCACCGTGCGCCGAACCCGACAGGCCTTCCATGATGTCGAAGCGTACCAGTGCCGAAGCACCCGAGCCCGGCACCGGCGGCACATCGAAGAAGCGGTCGGTGTAGTCGATGGTCACGCCTTGGGCGAGGCCCTTGAAGGTCGCCCAGTCGTAGCCCGAGCCGCCGATATAGCGGTCACCGAAGCCGAGGCTGCCGACCATGATGTCGTCGCCCCCTTCGCCGTTGAACTTGTCGTTCTCGTTGCCGCCGATGAACACATCGTTGCCGATCACCGGGTCGTTGCCGAGCGGGTCGAAGTTGTCGCCAGGTGCACCGTCCGAGGTGCCCTTCTCGATCCAGTCGTCGCCTTCGTTGCCCATGTCCTGTTCGTTGGCCTTGCTGCCCAGGATGAAGTCGTTGCCCTGGCCGCCAATGGCTTCGGAGGCGTCTTCACCGGTGACGATGAAGTCGTTGCCAAAGCCACCGATGATCAGGTTGATGCCATTACCGCCGTGCAGCACGTCGTTGCCGTCGCCGCCCTGGATATTGTCGTCGCCGCCCACGTCGCTGATGATGTCGTCGCCGGCACCGCCGCGCAGCTGGTCGTTGCCGTTGCCGCCTTCGATGCGGTCATTGCCGGCATCGCCCCAGACCGTGTCGTCGCCACCGCCAGAGACGAGGATGTCGTTACCGTTGCTGCCGCCCAGCACGATATGCTCTTCACCGGCGTAGCGAATGTAGTTGGTGTCGGGCCCGGCCGTCAGCGGGTTGTCGCGGAACACCACCTGCTGGCCGTTATCGCCCAGCGGGTCGGCATTGCCCAGGCCATCGTTGAACTGCTTGCTGCGGTCCACTTCGAGATAGAACGCCGGGTCCGAGAACACCAGGCCTGGCAAGTGGGTGGCCGACGTGTTGGCCATGATCAGCTTGGCGAACGAGTTGCTTTCCAGCTCGGCATTCATCGACAGGCCAGAGGTGCGCTCCAGGTAGTAGAAGCGGTCGCCGTCCTGGAGTTTTTCCATCTGGTTCTCGAACACGAAGTTGAAGGTCGAGCCGAGCATGCCACCGAAGGGTGCTTTCGCTTCGGCCAGGCCACCGATCCACAGGTCGATGGCATCGACCCCGGTCACTGTCACTGCCCTCAGGTCATCGGCGGTGCCCAGCACACCATCCTTGCCGGGCCGTGTCACGTTGGCCCAGGCTCCGGTGCCATTGAGGAAGTCCAGGCGGTCCGCCGGCGAACCGTCGCCACCGAACACCAGCGCCATGGCCGCCGCGCGCTTGTCCACCAGGGTGGTAGCACCGGTGATGGTGCTGTGCGTGCCGTAGGCGGCAATGAAGTTGATCAACGACTCCGCATGCTTGAGGTGTTGCACCAAATCGACCCAACTGGTGTACGGCTTGAGTTGGGTATCGCCGGTTTGCTCGTAGATATCGCGGCGCACGGCGTTGAGCGAAGGAATACCCACATCGCGGCCACGGGCGATGTTGATCGCCGGCAGGTCGAGCGGCAGGCCCAGCAGGTTGTTGCGCAGCGCCTCGGTGACGAACTCGTCGATTTCGTTACCGGCCTGGCGCGTCACCCCGCGCACGATGGCACTGGTCGCGTCCTCTGGTGTGACCCCACTGGCGGCGTACGCCAACGGATTGAGGAACGCGGCGATCAGGCCGAGTTGCTGCTCGGGGTTGGCGCTGGCCGGGTCCTTGACCACGTTGAAGTCGATGTCGAAGCGGTCGACGGTCTCGGTCAGCATCGAGTGGCCAAAGCGGTACACGGTGTGCGCGAACTCGGCGACGATCGAGGCATCGAGGTCGACGTCATACACCTGGGTCGGGGCGAAGAACAGGTCGACGCGCGGCTGGATGGTGCGCGCGAATTCCTCGAACACCAGGTGCTGATACTGCATCTCGGTGCCAAACTTGGCCGCCTGGAACAACCGCTCGCCATTCCACACCAGCGCATCGATCTCGGCCTGGCTGGCAGGCAGTGCGGTCACCGGGTTGAGCAGCCACTCGTTGAGGAAGGCCACGTCGCCCGCATCGAGTACGGTGTCCTTGGTTTGCGCCACCAGCCGGTTGTGCTCGGCGTGGAAAATCGCGTGCACGGCGGTCAGGCCGATGTTTTCGTTGACCCGGCCATCGCCCGCGATGTAATGCGCATCCAGCAGCTCGTTGTCGTAGGCCAGGTTGGCGCCTGTCTGCGGGTTGACCGGCACGGCGTTGCCCACCAGGGCATCGCCATCGGGCGCCAGCACGCCTGCGTTGAACACCGGTACGGCATTGTGGGCGATGTCAGCGAGGAACTCGTGGCCCGTGCGCACGGCATTGGTCAGGTCGATCGGCGCCAGCGGGTTGCCTTCGACCAGCACGTCATCCGCCGTGCCGCCCAGCCCATCAGCGCCCTTCATCACCACCATCGGGTAGCCATTGGGCCCTTTGACGAAGTTGCCATAGGCATCGGTCGCCAGCAGCGGCACGTTGTTGACGTCGGCATCGGTGAGGTGGATGCCGAGCAGGTCGTTGGCCTGCGCCTTGACCACCTTCCAGGTCGCCATGCCGCCGATTTCGCTGTCGTCCGCACTGCCGAACTTGCCATCGGCGCCAAGGTCGCGGTTGGTGATCAAGCGGCCGGTGGCGACGGGGCCCTGGTCGGTCATCTGGTAGCCGCGCAGGAACACCTGGTGCGAAGGGTGCGAGCTGTAGGTCTGGTTCTGGTCCACGAACGGCGTGGTGGTGTTGCTGTGCTCATGGATGTCGTCGGCATTGCCGAGAATGCCATCCGGCCCTGGCTGGTTGGTGGCGCGGGTCAGCACCATGAAGTTGGCGTTGCCACCGGGCACGTACAGCGGGTCGTCCGGTTGCAGCGGAATGAACACGGTACCCGAACCGCCTTTGGTGACCAGATCCAGGCCATGGTCGAAGAACTGCCCGAAGAAAGTCATCCAGGCGTTGAACGGCGCAGACAGCCCGGCATCCGCCGTGGTGTTTTCGAACAGGTAGACATCGTGGTCGTCAGTGGTACCGAACTGGCCATCCAGGCCAGGGCTGGCGACCACCCGTACGCCATCCTTGAGCACGTCGTCGTTGCCCGGCGTGCCGAAGTTGAGCACACCGTCCGCGCCCGGGTCATAGGCCGTGGCATAGGCGGCCGGGTTGTTGGAGGTCTGGTCGACGATCAGGTTGCTGATGGTACGCGGCTGCGAGTCGAACACCGCACCGCTGGTCTGCTGATAGGAGGACCCCGGAATAGCCGGCGAGCCGGGGCCGAAGAAGCCGGCCGGCGCACCTTCGGCCGGGTTGAACACCGGGTCGGTCAGGCGTGGGAAGACGTTGTCGGCAGCACCGAACTGGGTGTTGTTGATGCCATTGAGGTTCATCAGGTTGTTGTTTGAACCGTCAACTGCCCGCAGCCCCATGGCCGAACGGATGTTCGGGATCAGCGAGAGGATGTCCTGCCCGGCAGCATCGGCCTCGGCGATCTTGATCTGGGCCAGGATGAAGTTCAGGTCGGAGCGGACCATGTGCAGGCCCTCTCCCCCTTCGCTGGCATCGACCACCGGCGTTGGCGCCGTTGGTACCACGGGCGCGCCCGCTTCGACTACGGCAGTGGGCTGCGAGAACAGCACTTCGGTGGTGCCGTGGGCATCCTGGTAGATCGCCTTGACCCGCAGCGACAACCCGGCCAGGTCCGGCGAGACCTTGAACGCGGTGCCATCGGCGCTCTGGAACGCCAAGTCGCCGGCCGGCAACAGGATGATGTCTTCGAACACACCGCTGCCCGGGTCGGCCTCGAACTGCCAGTAGTAGGACACCGACGTGTTGTTGAGCAGCCCTTGTGGGTTGGTCGGCGAAATGTTGTCGCCATCCAGTACCCCGGCCATGCTCACGGTCAGCATGTCGCCGACGGTGATCGCGCCAGCGTTGCTGTCAGTGATGGTCGGGCTGCCGGTAGGCTGGGCGTTCACGCCCGCCACCAGCACGCGCTGGCCGTCGGAGAATTGCAGGCGCTCGATATGCAGCAGAGTGTCGGTGCCGTCATTGCCGACGGTATCGGTTACCGTCCACACATCGTCCGCCACATCGGCCGTGCCGCGGGTGTTCTGGGTGACAACGTAGTCGGCCTGAAGCCCGGAAAACACCGCAGTATCGAAGGCTGCACCACCGGTGGAGGTGCCTGGCAGGATTTCCCGCACGGCCTTGAGCTGGCCGGGGTTGTAGGTGCGGTCGAGCATGAACGGGATCATGTCGACCATGCTGTCGAAGCTGGCGATTTCCGGCCCGGTGTGGTTGACGTCGTCGGCGGCGTACACCGCAATCCGCACGTTGATCCACTTGTCACCGTCGATCAGGTCATCGCCTCCACGGCCCTCGATCAGGTCGCTGCCGTTGCCGCCCAGGATGATGTTGCCGGTGGCAAAGCCGGTGGTGGGTAAACCTGCATCGGCAAGGAACTGCTCCAGCCCGTGGATCAACGCCACGTTAGTCAGTGCACTGCCTGTGGTGCCGCCGTGATTGAGGATGGTGACCGCATCGACGTCGTCACCCTTGAGTACATCGCCGAACCTGGAACCGGACAACCCTTCGACTTCGGCAAAGCGGTCGAGGATCGAGGCCGGTGAAGCACCGACCGGGCTGAACACGCCATTGTTCTGGTTTGGCGCATTACCATGGGGCTGCG
Source organism: Pseudomonas sp. NFX1 (assembly GCF_051123555.1). Classification (NCBI taxonomy): domain Bacteria; kingdom Pseudomonadati; phylum Pseudomonadota; class Gammaproteobacteria; order Pseudomonadales; family Pseudomonadaceae; genus Pseudomonas; species Pseudomonas sp. NFX1. The sequence goes on from NZ_CP169366.1 coordinate 2,368,223, forward strand.
CCAATGCGGCCAGGCTCAGATCGACAGTCACACCGACCTTGTCATTCTTGTGGGTCACCCAGTCGAAGCCAGACATGCCTTCCATCTTGTCCTGGGCATCGCTGCCGACAAAGATGTCATCGCCACCTTCACCGATCATTTCGTCGAAGCCAGGGCCACCGACGAAGATGTCGTTGCCGATCACTTCGTCACCCAGCAGGGGCGCCAAGTTGTCGCCGGGCGCACCGTCCTGGGTACCCATCTCGATCCAATCATCACCCTCGTTGCCGGTCGGTGGCAGGTTGGTCTTGGCGCCTAGGATGAAGTCGTCGCCCTGGCCGCCGAAGGTGGTGCTGATGTCTTCGGTGGTGATGATGAAGTCCTGGCCGTCGCCGCCCAGGATCAGGTTGCCGGCAACGCCCATGCTGCCGGCGACGATCACGTCGTTGCCGGCGTTGCCTTCCAGGCGGTTGTCGCCAAACGAATCGGTGATGATGTCATCGCCCGCGCCGCCCAGCACCGCATCGTTGCCTGCGCCGCCTTCGAGGCGGTCATTGCCGCCGTCGCCGTAGACGGTGTCGTCACCTTCGCCAGAGATGATGATGTCGTTGCCCGCAGTGCCACCGAGGACCACATGGTCTTCACCGGTGTAGTGCAGGTAGTTGCTGTCGGCGCCCACGGTATCCGGGTTGTCGCGGATCACCAGGGGCACGATTTCCTGGCCGTAGATCATGATGCCGCCAGTCGGGTCGGCCTTGCCGTCGGCACCCAGCCCGGTGAACTGGTTGGCCTGGTTCACTTCGAGGGTGAAGGTGGGCGTCAGGAACACGGTGTTGGACAGGTGGGTGACATCGGAGTTGAGCATGATCAGCTTGGCGAAAGAGTTGTTTTCAAGCTCGGTGCCGAAGTTGGTGCCCGCCATGCGCGACAGGTAGTAGAACCGGTCGCCGTTCTGCAGCGCCTCCATCTGGGTTTCGAAGATGAAGTTGAAGCTCGACCCGAGCATGCCGCCGAACGGCATCTTCTGCTCGGCCAGGCCACCGACCCAGAAGTCGATGGTGTCAACGCCGGTGATGGTCACCCCGGTCACGTCGTCTGCAGTGCCCAGTACCCCGTCCTTGCCGGCCAGGGTCACGTTGGCCCAGGCACCAGTGCCGTTGAGGAAGTCGAGGCGGTCGGCCGGCGCACCCTCGCCCCCGAACACCAGGGCCATGGCGGCGGCGCGTTTGTCTTCCATGGTGGTCGCCCCGGTGATCGAGGCATGGGTACCGTAGGCGGCTATGAAGTTGACCAGCGATGCGGGGTGCTTGAGGTGATCGGCAAAGTCGACCCAGCTGATGTAGGCCTTGAGCTGGCTGTCGCCAGTCGCGGCCCAGAACTCACGGCGGGCCTCGTTCAGGGTGGGGATGCCGGTATCGCGCCCGCGTGCCAGGTTCAGTGCCGGCAGGTCGAGCGGCAGGCCCAGCAGGTTGTTGCGCAGCGCTTCGGTGACGAACTCGTCGATCTCGTTGCCGACCTGGCGCGTCACGCCACGAATGATCGCCCCTGCCGCTTCATCCGCAGTCGCCCCGCTGCCGGCGAACGCCAATGGGTTGAGGAAGGCGGCGATCAGGCCAAGCTGCTGGTCGGGGTTGTTGGGGTCGGTGAGGATCGGGTTGAACTCAGGGTCCAGGCGGTCGACGGTTTCGGTCAGCATCGAGTGGCCGAAGCGGTACACCACGTGGGCGAACTCGGCGAGGATGGCCGGGTTGATCGAGGTGTCATAGCCATTGGGCGCCAGAAATTCGTCGATCTGCGGTTGAATGGTGCGAGCGAACTCCTCGAACACCAGGTGCTGGTACTGCATCTCGGTGCCGACCTTGGCGGCCTGGAACAGGCGTTCGCCATCCCACACCAAGGCCGCGATAGCGCCGGGTGTGGTCGGTATCGCGGCAACGTCATCCACCAGCCACTCGTTGAGGAAGGCCAGGTCGCCTGCGGCAAGGATGGTGTCCTTGGACTGCTGGACCAGGCGGTTATGCTCGGAGTGGAACACGTGGTGCACGGCGGTCAGGCCGATGTTCTCGTTCACCCGGCCGTCGCCAGCGATGTAGTGGGCGTCGAGCAGTTCGTTGTCATAGGTCAGGTTGTTGCCACCTGCGCCCACCGGCTGCGCATTGCCCACGTCGCTGTCGGCGTCGGCCTGCAGCACGCCGCCGACCACCACCGGCGCGGCGTTGTGGGCGATGTCGTCGAGGAAGGCATGCCCGGTGCTCACGGCGTTGGCCAGGCTGATGGGCGCGGCGCGATTGCCTTCGACCAACTGGGTCACGTCATCGGCAGTCCCGGCAATACCGTCGGCGCCGTTGCTGATGCGCATCACCACCTGCGGCATGCCGTTGGGCCCCCGCAGGAAGTTGCCATAGGCATCGGTCGCCAGCAGCGGCACGTTATGCACGTCGGCATCGGTCAGGTTGATACCGAGCACGTCGCGGGCCTGGGCCTTGACCACGGCCCAGGTGGCCATGCCGCCACTCTCGCCATCGCCATCGTCGGCCGTGCCGAATGTGCCGTCGGCGCCCAGGTCACGGTTGGTGATCAGGCGCCCGGTGGCAATCGGGTCGCCGGCGGCGTTGAGCATGTACTCGCGCAGGAACACCTGGTGCGAGGGGTGCGAACTGTAGGTCTGGCTCTGGTCGACGAAGGGCGAGGTGGTATTGGGCTGGCTGTCGTCGGCCGTGCCGACCACGCCATCGGCGCCGGCCGTGCGCACGGCACGTGACAGCACCATGAAGTTGGTCGGGCTGTTGGGCACGAACAACGGGTCATCGGGCTGCAGCGGGATGAACACGATGTCGGTGGCGCTTTTGGTCACCAGGTCCAGGCCATGATCGAAGAACTGGCCAAAGAAGGTCATCCAGGCGTTGAAGCCCGCGGTCAGGCCCGCGTCTGCCGACTGGTTGGGAATGAAGAACACTGGCTTGTCGTCGGCGGTGCCGAACACGCCATCCAGGCCGGGGCTGATCACCGGCGCGGCGCCACCGTTGGCCTCGACCGCTGCGGGGTTGTTCGCGGTCTGGTCGACGATCAGGTTGCTGATGGTGCGGGGCTGGCTGTCGACCACCGTGCCGGTGCCGGCGTAGGCCGCACGGTAGGCGGGGTCGAGCAGGCGCAGGAAGGCGTTGTCGGCAGCGCCGAACTCGCTTTGCCCGGTCACCAGGTTGTTGAAGCTGCCGTCCACGGTGCGCAAGCCGAACGGCACCTGGCTGTTGGGCAGCAGATCGATGAGGTTGGCGCCCTTGGCGTGGGCTTCGGCGATAAAGATTTGCTTGAGGATGAACTCCAGGTCCGACTTGCTGAAATTGGCCATTTCAATTGCCCTCGATGTATCGAAGAAACAAGCGGGGCAACAGGGTCCTTCCCGCGCCCAGTCAGTTGACGTGCGCAGTTCGTGGTTCGGTTTTCCGGGGATGTACAGGCGATGACTTCTGGTCAAACGCGATCCCTGTAGGTACGGCCTTGCCGGCAACCATTCAGGGCCCGAATAACCAAGACTAAAGTCGTAGAGTCAAACCTTGTCAATAAGACGCCGTAAAAATGACTCTCGATGATAATGCGTTGCAACTCGCTGTTTTTACGTGACTTATGAGAAGTTCAATGCATTTATAGAGCAAAATGATATTACAAGACTTTTCTCTGCAACCTACGCTGCTGCTTGTGGGAGCAACGCAGCGTTTTCGGACTATAGAGCGACCCGCCTGCGAGCCGATCAGAAGCCACAGCTAGAGCTGTCCGGGACGCCGCAACGGCCTCCGGTTTTGTGAAGAGGGAGGCCCCAGATGCACAAGCAGCCGCGCACCCGTTCCGAGTTGGCCGAGGCGCTTTTTCGCCTGCGCCGCAGCTTCTACGCCCTGGCAGGCTTCAGCGGCGTGATAAACGTCATGATGTTGACGCCAGCCGTGTACATGCTCCAGGTCTATGACCGCGCCCTGGTCAGCCGCAATATCACCACGTTAACAATGCTGACCCTGCTGGTGGTGGGGCTGTTCCTGCTGATGTCCGCCCTGGAAATGATCCGCACCCGGGTGTTGATCCGGGTTGGCAATTGCCTGGACATGGACCTCAACCAACGCATCTTCAGCGCCGCCTTCGAGCGCAACCTGAACCGCGCCGGGGGCAACCCGGCCCAGGCCCTGCAAGACCTCGCGCAGGTCCGCCAGTTTCTGACCGGCAATGGCCTGTTCGCCTTCTTCGATGCGCCGTGGACGCCGATCTACCTGCTGGTCTGCTACCTGATCCACCCGCTGCTCGGGCTGGTCACGATGATCGGTTCGATGATCCTCGCGGGCCTGGCGTACCTGACCGAGAAGGCCACGCACAAACCGCTGGCCGAGGCCAACCACGCGGCGCTGTCCTCCGCCAACTACGCCAACAACAACCTGCGCAACGCCGAAGTCATCGAGGCCATGGGCATGCTGCCGTCGATCAGCAAGCGCTGGTATCAGAGCCACCTGCGCATCCTGCAGATGCAGACCCTGGCCTCCGACCGTGCAGCCCTGATCAGCAGTACCGGGCGCTTTGTGCGCATTACCCTGCAATCGCTGATTCTCGGCACCGGCGCGCTGCTGGCAATCGAAGGCAAGATCACCCCGGGCATGATGATCGCCTGTTCGATCCTCACCGGCCGCGCGCTGGGGCCGGTCGAACAGGTGATCGCCTCCTGGAAGCAACTGCTCGGCTGCCGCACGGCCTGGGGCCGGCTCAACGAGTTGCTGCAGGACTACCCACGCCGGCCACCGAGCATGTCACTGCAACGCCCGGTGGGCATGCTCGCCGTAGAGAATGTGTTTGCCGGCGCCCCCGGCACCAACACCACCATTCTGCGTGGGGTCAGTTTCAGCCTGGCGCCGGGCGAAAGCCTGGGCGTTATCGGCCCCTCCGCCTCGGGCAAGTCCACCCTCGCCCGCCTGCTGGTTGGCGTCTGGCCGACCCAGGCCGGCAAGGTGCGCCTGGACGGCGCCGACATTTTCAACTGGAACAAAAGCGAACTCGGCCCCTGGCTCGGCTACCTGCCGCAGGACGTGGAGCTGTTCGAAGGCACCATCGCCGACAACATCGCGCGGTTTGCCGAGGTGGACAGCGAGGCGGTCATCCGCGCCGCCAAGAGCACCGGTGTGCACGAGATGATCCTGCGTTTCCCGCAGGGTTACGACACCCGCCTGAGTACCGATGGCAGCCCACTGTCCGGTGGCCAGAAGCAGCGTATTGCCCTGGCCCGTGCGTTGTACGGCGAACCCAACCTGGTGGTGCTGGATGAACCCAACGCCAACCTCGACGACGTCGGTGAAAAGGCCCTGGTCGATGCCCTGGCTGAACTCAAGGCGCGTGGCGCCACGGTGATACTGGTTTCCCATCGGCCCAACGTGCTGTGCGCCGTCGACAAAGTGCTGATGCTGCGTGACGGCGGCGTGCAGATGCTGGGCACGCGGGACGAAGTCTTCGCAGCGCTGCGTAAAGCCAGCGTGATACCGGCGGGCACAGCGGCGCCGCTGGCGTCGGTAAAAGTACGGGAGTGACCGATCATGCACATGAGCCAACCTACCGAGTTGATCCCCGCCGAGGCGAAAAACCTGATCGACCTGGATGCCGGCAAACCGGCGCGCTGGGGTGTATGGCTGGTCGTTGCCGGCTTCGGCGGCTTCCTGCTGTGGTCGTGCCTGGCGCCGCTGGATGCCGGCGTGGTCGCCACCGGCACAGTCAAGGTCACCAGCAACCGCAAGGCGGTGCAGCACTTGAGTGGCGGCACCGTGGAGGCGATCCTGGTGCGCGAAGGCGAAGTGGTGAAAAAGGGCCAGGAACTGGTGCGCCTCGATGCCCTGCGCGCCGTGGCCGAACAAGGCGCAGTCAGCGCCCAGTACATTGTCAGCAAGACCGTGGAAAACCGCCTGGAAGCCGAGCGCGACAGCCGCGACACGGTCAACTTCGACCCGGCCTTGCTCACGCGTTTCGGCACTGACCCGCGCCTGCTGGCCGCCATGGACTTGCAGCAACGCTTGCTTGATACCCGACGCGCCGGCCTGGCTGGCGAGATCAGCATCCTCGAAGAGAACCTGGCGGCATCGGCCGTGCAGCTCAAGGGCCTGCAGCAGGTGTATGGCGCCCGCGCCTCGCAGATCAACTTCCTTGGCCAGGAACTGCAAGGCACCCGCGTGCTGGCGGCCGAAGGGTATGTGCCACGCAACCGCCTGCTGGAACTTGAGCGCAGCAACGCCGACCTGTCCGCTGGCCAGGCCGAGAACCTCAACAATATCGCCCGGGTGCGCAGCCAGACCACCGAGATCAAGCTGCGCATTCTGCAGCGCCAGCACGACTATCTGAAAGAGGTCGAATCGCAACTGACCGACACCGCCAAGGAAAACACCACCCTGGCCGACCGCCTGCGGGCGCTGGACTACGAAGTGACCCACACGGTGATCCGCTCGCCCATCGACGGCATGGTCCAGGCGCTGGGGATCGCCACGGTCGGCGGGGTGATCCAGCCCGGCGCCAAGCTGATGGAAGTGGTCCCGCTCGACGAGCCGTTGCAGGTCGACGCGATGATCCCGGTACAGGCCATCGACAAGATGGTCCCAGGCCTTGCCGTGGACATCGCCTTCCCGGCCTTCAACCACGCCCAGACACCAAACATTCCTGGCCGGGTGAAGACCATCTCTGCCGACCGCCTGCTCGATGAAGAGAGCAAGCAACCGTTCTACCTGGCCCAGGTGGACGTCTCGCCCGCCGGCATGAGCCTGCTGGGTAGCAACCACATACGGCCCGGCATGCCCGCCACCGTCACCATCAAGACCGGTGAGCGCAACCTGCTCAGTTACCTGCTCAAGCCAATGCTCGAACGCGTGGACAGTGCTTTCAAGGAGCAATGAAATGAACCGACACTGCCTGTTGTTGTGCCTGTTGGGGTTGTCCTTGCCGGCCAGTGCCATGGACCTGAAACAAGCCTGGGACCTGTTGCAATACCAAGGCCCTGTCTACCGCGCCGCCGAGCATGAAAAACAAGCCGGCATGGAGAACCGCGCCATTGGCCAGGCCGGCCTGCTGCCGCAGATCAATGCCACGGCCTACTACAACAAGGTCAATGGCACCCAGCACCAGAACAGCCTCGAGAACGATCTGGACTACGACTCCAAGGGCGCCAGCGTGCGCCTGCGCCAGCCGCTGTTCAACAAGCAGAAAATGGCTGAATACCGCCAGGGCGAGCAGCGTGCCGACTACAGCGTCGCGGTGTTCGACGCCAAGAGCCAGGATGCTGCGGTGCGCCTGGCCGACAGCTACTTCGATGTACTCCTGGCCAGCGAAACCATCACCCTGGCCAAGGCCAAGCTGAACGCCTTCGAAGAGCAGCTTGCCTCGGCCAAGCGGCGGATGGAGCTGGGCGCCGGCACGGTGACCGACATCGACGAATCGGTCGCCCGTCGCGACCTGGCCGAGGCCGACCTGATCGAGGCGCAAGACAACCTGGTCAACGCCCGCCGCACGCTTGAGGAATACATCGGTGAAACCCCGGCATCGTTGACCACCCTGCAGCCGGGCTTCAGCACCCCGCCACTGCTGCCGGGCAACCTGCAGGACTGGCTGGTCAAGGCCCAGGCCGACAGCCCGCTGATTCATGCACGCCGGCACAGCTATGAGCTTGCCGAAGAAGAGGTCAACCGGGCCAGGGCCGGGCATTGGCCGACGCTGGACTTTGTGGCGGGCTACACCGCAGGCAGCAGCCAGTCGATTTCAGAGCTGAATCAGCGCAACCAGTACAACTCGATCGGGCTGGAACTGAACATCCCGCTGTACAGCGGCGGCAGCACCAGCGCGCTGACCCGCCAGGCCAGCGCCAACAGTTCGAAAGCACTGGACGAACTCGACGCCACCCGTCAGGAAGTCATCTCGGGCACCACCCGTGAGTACCGCGGCGTGCAGAGTGGGGCCATGCGTATCCAGGCGCTGGAAAAGGCCGTGGCGTCCAACGAACGCTCGCTGATCTCGACGCGCAAAGGGTTCAAGGAGGGTGGTACCAGCACAAATTCGGATGTGCTCAACGCTGAAGAACTGCTGTTCGACGCGCGCCATGACCTGTTCGAGGCCAAGCTGAACTACCTGATGTCGCGCCTGCGCCTGGCGTCATCGGTGGGCAGCCTGGGGGATGATGATATCGAGCTGGTCAACGACTACCTGGGGCCGGAGCTGATGGTCAGTAAGTGATGGCGGCTAGGTGCCTGTCTTGGGTTTGGAGGTGGGGCGCAGATCGAGCGCCGCCCGCGCGGCGCATCGCGACGCAAGGCCGCTCCTACATTTGTTTCGGGCCAGTGAGGCCAGTGGCATTTGCGCGCGACCGCCTTGTTTGTACGACGCGATATTGAGGCGGGCACCAAGGGGCCGCGCGCCAATGGCCCAGGAATAATTGGCCCGAAACAAATGTAGGAGCGGCCTTGCGTCGCGATGCGCCGCGCGGGCGGCGCTCGATCTGATAGGCGCTGAAAATGCCAAGCCAGGCACCTGGTGGCCCCCAAGGGGCCGCGATGGCGGCCTATGCTTGAATCAACCCAATGCTGCGGACACCCTCATGCCCAACCCCGAAGACACCGTGCTGCACAGCTGGCAGCACAACGCCCAAGCCTGGATCGACGCGGTGCGCAGCGGCGCCATCGAGAGCCGCCGCCAGGTTACCGACCAGGCCATCCTGCTGGCCATTCTCGGCCGCCAGCCCGAGCGCGTGCTGGACCTTGGCTGTGGTGAAGGCTGGTTGCTGCGGGCACTTGCCGACCGCGGCATCGAGGCGGCCGGGGTGGATGGCGACCAGACCCTGGTGGCCGCGGCACGCGCGGCAGGGTCCGCGCAGGTGCACCTTGCCAGCTACGCCCAGCTAGCCGAGGGCGACATCAACGTTGGCCGTGACTATGACCTGATCTGTGCCAATTTCGCGCTGCTGCACCAGGACATCATTGCGCTGCTGGCAGCGCTGAAGGGCTTGCTGGCACCCGGTGGTGCTCTGGTGATCCAGACATTGCACCCCTGGAGCGTGGCAGCGGGCGATTATCAGGATGGCTGGCGGGAAGAGTCGTTCGCAGGGTTTGCCGGGGCCTGGCGGCCGATGCCGTGGTATTTCCGCACCTTGGCCAGCTGGCTCAATGCATTGGACATGGCCGGGCTGCGCCTGGTCAGCCTGCAGGAGCCGCAGCACCCGCAAAGTGCGGTGCCGCAGGCGCTGCTGATGGTGGCCGAGGGGCGATGAGCCTACGCCGAAGGATCTTCGGTGACCGCAGCCACACGCCCCTGCCGACTCAATGAAACATGAGTTCTGCTGCGCTTACAGCACCGGCTTGCGCGCCGCCCCACTGCGGGCCTTGGCCATCGCCGCCAGGCGCACGGCGACGTTGGCCGCGCCATACCCGGCATAGCCACCCTTGCGCTGGATGATCTCGAAGAAGAAACGCTCCTCGAACGGCTCGGTGTAGACGTGGAACAGCTCGCCACCCTGGGCATCACGGTCGTACAGCACGTTGTAGTACGCCAATTCGCTGAGGAACTCGTCATCGAAGTCGAAACGCGCTGCCAGGTCGTCGTAGTAATTGAGCGGAATCTCCAACAGCGGTACACCGGCCAGCTTGGCGCGCGCTACTTCACGGAAGATGTCGTCACAATCGAAGGCGATGTGATGCACACCCGAGCCCCGGTAGCTGGACAGTGCATGGGCAATGGCCGTGTTGCGGTTCTCGGAAATGTTCAACGGCAGGCGCAGGGTGCCGCATTGGCTGCGCAGGGCACGGCTCTTGACCAGGCCGTAAGGGTCCGGCAGCACCACTTCGTCGTCGGCAGCGAAATCGAACAGGCTCTTGTAGAACAGCACCCAGCTGTCCAGCGACTCGGCCGGCAGCGCCAGGGCCATGTGGTCGATACGGCGCAGGCCACCGCTGGCATTGGCGGTTTTGTCCAGGCTGAAGTCGGTGTCGTACAACGTCTGGCCAGCGCTGCCCGGCTCTACCAGGTACAACAGGCTGCCATCGGGTGCCCGCACGGCAGGCACTTCACATTCGTTGGGGCCGACCAGGCCGCGGAACGGCTGGCCACGGAAGGCGGTGGCACGCTTCAGCGCAGCCTGCTGGTCTTTGACCCGCAACGCCGTGGCGCACAACGAAGGGCCGTGCGCCTCGAAGAAGTTGTGGCCGAACGAGTAGGGTTCGGCATTGAGGACGATGTTGATGTCGCCCTGGCGCAGCAGCTGCACGGCCTTGCTGCGGTGTTTGCCGGCATCGGCAAAGCCCAGGCGTTTCAGCCAGTTGCTCAGGCGTGCGCCCACCGCCTCGTCGACGGCGAACTCGAGGAATTCCACGCCGTCGTAGGCGCTGGCTGCAGGCGGGGTAAACAGCACGCCAGGCTCCACCGCCACGGCCTCCTGCTCCAGGCGCAGGCGGGTCTGCTCTTCGAGGTACAGCAGCGAGCGCAAGCCGTCGGCGGCGTTCTGCCGAGGCGGCGCGGCGCGGAAGCCGTCGTTGAAGATTTCCAAGGACAGCGGGCCGCGATAACCGGTGGCAAGGATTGGGGCGAGGAAGCCGGCCAGGTCCATTTCGCCCTGCCCCGGGAAGCAGCGGAAATGCCGGCTCCACTCCAGCACATCCATGGCCAGGATCGGGGCGTCGGCCATCTGCACGAAGAAGATCTTGTCGCCAGGGATGTCGCGGATCGCGCTGGGGTCGCCCTTGAGCGACAAGGTATGGAAGCTGTCGAGAATCACCCCGAGGGCCGGGTGGTCGGCTTGGCGCACCAGGTTCCAGACCTGCTGGTAGGTATTGACGTGGCGGCCCCAGGCCAAGGCTTCATAACCGATGCGCAGGCCCCGCTGGCCGGCATGCTCGGCCAACAGGCGCAGGTCGTCCACCAGCAACTGTTCGTCGCCCAGGGCGTCGGCCTGAACGTTGCTGCACACCAGCACCAGGTCGGTACCCAGTTCCTGCATCAGGTCGAACTTGCGCTCGGCGCGGTCGACGTTCTTCTGCAGGCGCTCGCGGCGGCAGCCTTCAAAATCACGGAACGGCTGGAACAAGGTAATGGCGATGCCCAGGTCGGCGCACATCTGGCGAACCTGGCGCGGGCTGCCAGCGTAGTAAAGCAGGTCGTTCTCGAAGATCTCGACGCCGTCGAAGCCGGCGGCGGCGATGGCTTCGAGCTTTTCCGGCAGGGTGCCGCTCAAGGACACGGTGGCAATCGAACGCTGCATGGCGGGATTTCCTTGTTGTTAGGGGACGACGGCGCAGGAAACCTACTGTGACAGTACCTGGCACGATCGATTATTCGCAGGTAAAGTCGCCTCATCAATCCCTTTGTACGGAATGGTTAGTTTTGTGTTCGATTACCGAACAAAACACGATTTCGCGAATTGCTACACCGCCAACCCGTGGTCAACATGAAACCAGACGCAGGCACACCGACCGATGCCCTTTGCCAAGACGGTCGTTCGGCAGAACCTGCGCTGACCAGCCCAACGTCACAACATAATAAGTTCAATAAAACCGGGTACCGACCTATGAACACTGCTCTGGCCTTGCGTTCCGCACCTGTCTCCTGGCTGTCTGTAACGGCCTTGGCGCGGAATACCCCCGCACTTCACGTTTGACCCCACTCCCGAGATAACCCCACGTTCGCCATGCGCCGTGCGGGAACCAACAAGAACAACGGAGACAACAATGGCTCACTCCAGCTCTCAAGCCAAGAAAGCGACCGCCAGTGGATGGATAGGCTCGGCACTCGAGTACTACGACTTCTTCATCTATGCCCAGGCTGCGGCGCTGATCTTCCCGCAGATCTTCTTCCCCAATACCGACCCCAAGATGGCGATCATCGCCTCGCTTGCCACCTACGGTGTCGGCTACCTGGCCCGCCCGGTCGGGGCCTTTGTGCTCGGCCACTGGGGTGATACCCGCGGGCGCAAGAACGTACTGCTGCTGTGCATGTTCCTGATGGGCCTGTCGACCATGGCTGTGGGCCTGCTGCCCACCTACCACGACATCGGCATCCTCGCCCCTGCCTTGCTGGTGGTGCTGCGCCTGATCCAGGGCTTTGCCGTGGCCGGCGAGATTTCCGGGGCCAGTTCGATGATCATGGAGCATGCGCCGTTCGGCCGACGTGGCTACTACGCCAGTTTCACCCTGCAAGGCGTGCAGGCCGGCCAGGTTCTGGCGGCGGCGGTATTCCTGCCACTGGCCTACTTCATGCCCAGCGAAGCCTTCAATGACTGGGGCTGGCGCATTCCGTTCCTGATGAGCGCCGTGGTGCTGATCGCCGGCTTCATCATCCGTAAGGAAGTGCACGAGACGCCTGCGTTCGTGAAGGAAGAGAAGCAGGACAAAGTCGCCAAGTCGCCGGTCAGCGAGGCCTTCCGCCACAGCTGGAAACACATGGTGCTGGTGATGTTCATGGCACTGATGAACGTGATTCCGGTGGTCGCTACCATCTTCGGCGCGGCCTACGCGGTGCAGCCGGCCTATGGCATCGGCTTCGACAAGAGCGTGTACCTGTGGATCCCGGTGGTCGGCAATATCGTTGCGGTGCTGGTGATTCCCTTCGTCGGCAACCTTTCCGACAAGATCGGCCGTCGCCCGACCATGATCGCCGGGTGCCTGGGCTCAGGCCTGCTGGCCTTCGTCTACCTGTATGCGATCAGCATCCAGAACGTGCCGCTGGCCTTTGCCGCCTCGATCGTGATGTGGGGCATGGTCTACCAGGGCTACAACGCTGTGTTCCCAAGCTTCTACCCCGAGCTGTTCCACACCCGTTACCGTGTTTCGGCCATGGCCATCGCGCAGAACATCGGCACCATGCTGACCGCCATGTTGCCCGCGCTGTTCGCCATCGTGGCACCGCCAGGCTCGGACAACATTCCGCTGGTGGTCGGTAGCATGGCGTTCTTCATCACCTGCATCTGCGCCCTGGCGGCTTATATTGCACCGGAAACCCACCGCATGGCGATGGAAGACCTGGGCAATCCGCAGGCCAAGCCGATGGAGAAAGAAGCGTATGAGGCCACCCGTAAAGGTAGCCTCCAGACCGTAAGCCACTGACAGACTGCAGGGGGCCGCTTTTGCGGCCCCCTGCATGTTCAGCCCTTGACCACTGCCTGCAGCCCCCGCCACAGTTTCTCGACATGCTCACGCTCAGTGGGCAGCGCCCCCACCGACACCCGCACCATCCACCGGCCATTCAAGGTTGCCGGCGTTACATAGGCATCCCCAGACGTATTGAGCCGCTCGGCCCAGCCGCGGGTATGCGCATCCAACGCCTCCCCTTCCAGCCCCGCCGGCCGATGCTGGATGCACAACGTCTGCAATTGCACCGGCGCCAGCAGTTCCCAGCCCGGCGTCGCCTCGACCTGCTCGGCAAGCCACTGGGCATTCTCCAGATCACGCCGCAAGCGTGCCTGCAGCGCTTCGACACCCTCACTGCGCAACATGAACCACAGTTTCAGCGCACGGAAGCGGCGCCCCAGCGGGATGCCCCAGTCGCGCAGGTTCTTTACCTCGTCATCCACCGCCGACTGCAAATAGCTGGGGTTGGTGCTCATCACGCGGATCAGGTGCTGCGGGTCGCGCACGTAGTAGATCGAACAGTCGAAGGCCACGCCCAGCCACTTGTGCGCATTGACCACCACCGAGTCGGCCAGCTCGATGCCATCCCACATCCAGCGGCACTCCGGCAGGATCATCGCCGAGCCGGCCATGGCCGAGTCGACATGCAGCCACAGGCCATGGGCCTGGGTGATTTCACCGATCGGGCGTAACGGGTCGAGTGCGGTGGTGGTAGTGGTGCCAGTGGTCGCAACCACCGCACACGGCTGGTTACCCGCCGCCAGGTCCTGCTCGATGGCTGCTTGCAGGGCAGCCGGCTGCAGGGCGAAGCGCTCGTCGGTGGGGATCAGGCGAATGTTGTCACGGCCAAAACCTGCCAGCAGTGCGGCCTTGTCCACCGAACTGTGGGCGTGGGCGCTGACGTAGACGATCAGCGGCTTGGCCTGGGCCTGCAGGCCGCCACGCACCAACGCGTAACCGCTGGCACGTTCGCGGGCGCAGATCAGCGCCACCAGGGTACTGGTCGAGGCGGTGTCCTGGATCACCCCGCTCCATTGCCCTGACAGGCCCAGCAGCTGGCGCAGCCAGTCGAGGGTGGTTTCTTCCAGTTCGCTCAAGGCCGGGCTGGACTGCCACGACAGGCCCAGTACGCCCAGGCCGGTGCTGAGAAAATCACCCAGCACCGACGACAACGTGCCGTTGGAGGGGAAGTAGCCGTAGAAATCAGGGTGCTGCCAATGGGACAGGCCTGGCATGACCAGTTTGTTGACATCGTCGAGAATCGCCTCGAACGGTTCGCCCTGCTGCGGGGCACATGCTGGCAGGGCTGCCTTCAGGTAGCCGGGCTCGACCTGGGCCATCACCGGGCGTTCGCCCACGGTTTGGCGGTAGTCGGCGATCAGGTCGATCAGTTGGTGGCCGTACAGGCGGAATTGTTCGGGGGTCACGGGCGGTCTCCTTTGGGCAGTTTGCTGCCTTCAGTCTAAGTGCCGCCTGCCCCCCAATGAACCCCGCTTCGCGCATACCTCCTATGGCGTTGGCGCATGCCCACCGTACACACCGAACTGCGACTGGCGCCACAATTCGAACACCCGGTTGCGCAACCAGCGGTGCTCGGCCGAGGCCTGCAGGCGCTGATGCCATACCACCCAGTAGCGCTGGCTGTGGTCGATAAAGCCCAGGGGCCGCCAGGCCAGGTCATGCAGGCGGCACAGTTGCCGGGCAATGTGCTCGGGCACCGTCGCCACCGCCTGGCTATTGCCGATCACCTGCACCGTGGCGGAGAAAAACGGCACTTCCAGGCTGACCCGCCGCTGCAGGCCCTGGGCGCGCAAGTGACGGTCGATGAAGCTGTCCTTGTCGCCACCACCGGAGATGCGCACATGCTTGTGCGCCAGGTAGTCCGCCTGGCTGAGCGTGTAATGGGCTGTCAGCGGGTGATCGCGGCGCATCAGGCAGACGGCGCGATCTTCACCGAGCAAGCGACCATGCAGGTTGGCGGGGGACTCGTCGAACAAGGTGGTGGCCAGGTCGATTTCGCCGCTGGCCAGCAAGGCATACTGGCCGGCTTGCCAGGTGCGGTATTCGAGGCTGACGCCCGGGGCTTCGTGCTCCAGCGCCGCCACCAGCAACGGCAACATGTGCTCGGCGACGTAGTCGGAGGCCGCCAGGCAGAAGCGCCGTTCGCAACGGGCCGGGTCGAACACGGCCGGTTGGCGCAGGGCCTGAAGCTCTTCGAGTACCTGGCGCAGGGGTTCGACCAACGCTTCGGCATATTCGCTGAGCACGTAACCACGGCCTTGGCGCACCAGCAGCGGGTCGTCGAAGGCTTCGCGCAGGTGGGCCAGTTGGCGGCTCAGGGCCGATTGGCTGACGCCCAGGCGCTCGGCGGCGTGGCTGAGGTTTTTCAGCTGCAGCAGGTGGTCGAGGGTACGCAGATGGGCGAGGCTGAGGGAGGCGAAGGTTGAGTTCATGGGTGTTCGTCTCCGGGCCGCAGGCGAGGGCTGCGCCCTCGTTTCGCGACGCAAGGCCGCTCCTACAGGTACAGCGCTGTACCTGTAGGAGCGGCCTTGCGTCGCGAAAGGGCCGCCAAGCGGCCCCAGGGGCACAAATCAGTCAGTCAGGCCGACATAGACGTTCTGCACGTCATCGTTCTCGTCGATCGCCTCGAGAAACGCCTCGACCTCGGCCAATGCCTCAGCGCTCAGGCTGGCAGCACTCACCGGGTTCTTCGGCGTGTAGCCGATCTTTGCCGAGGCCACGGTAAAGCCATGCTCCGGCAGGGCCTTCTGCACAGCGTCCAGGTCGGTGGTGTCGGTGATGAACAGGGTCGAACCCTCTTCTTCGCCTTCCTCGAAGTCCTGGGCACCGGCTTCGATGGCGGCCATTTCCGGGTCGGCATCGCCGTTCGGGGTGGCTTCGATCAGGCCGACGTGGTTGAAGTCCCAGGCCACCGAGCCGCTTGCACCCAGCTGGCCCTTGCGGAACAGCACACGCACCTGCGCGACGGTACGGTTGATGTTGTCGGTCAGGCACTCGACGATCAGCGGCACCTGGTGCGGTGCGAAGCCTTCGTAGCTCACCGCATGGTACTGCACGGCATCACCGTCCAGGCCAGCACCTTTGCGGATTGCCCGATCCAGAGTCTCGCGGGTCATCGAGGCCTTCTTGGCCTGCACGATGGCCAGGCGCAGGCGCGGGTTCATGTCGGGATCGGCGCCCGATTTGGCAGCGATCTGAATCTCTTTTGACAGCTTGCCCATGACCTTGCCTTTGGCATTGGCCGCTGTTTCTCTATGTTTGGCTTTCCACTGTGCGCCCATGTCGACTCTCTTGTTTCAACGGCCAGTTCAGGAAGCGACCGGCCAAAAAGTGGGTGCAGTTTATACGCCCTCGGGCCTGTGATCGACAAGAAATCTCATGCTTTGTCGGCCTTGCCGGCCGCCGCCGCGAAACGCGCCAGGCGCACATCCAGGTGCCGCGGCCGTAGCCCGCGGTCCTCGGCGCGCTCCTTGCGACGGATGGCATTGCGCACCATCAGCGAGCCCAGGTAGCGAATCGGCTCGGGCGGGAAAAGCCCCAGCGGGCCGTTGACCAGCGGCGAGCGGGACCACGGGTTGTCCAGCCCCAACGCCAGCGACGAGAGGATCTGCCCGCCCATGTGGCACGGCCCGACGCCGCTGCCGGAATAGCCAAAGCCGTAGAACACATTGCCCTGCCCGTCCAGCCGGCCGAAGAACGGCAGCCCGGTCACCGAGCGGTCCGACGGCCCGTTCCAGCTTGCCGCCAGCGGCACCTCGGCCAGGGCCGGGAAGAACGCGCCCAGGCTTTCGCGCAGCAGCGGCCGGTACGGCGAAGGCTGGTCGAACACCGGCAGCATGCGCCCGCCATAGGCGAAGGTATTGCCGCCCTTGCCGAGCATCAGCCGGCCATCGGAGGTGTTGTGGTAGTAATGCACGAAGATCCGCGAGTCGAGCACGCTGACGCCGTTGTTCAGGCCAATTTCGCGCAGCAGGTCGGGGCACGGCTCGGTGATCACCATGTCGCTGGAGACGATGGCCACGCTGCGCTCGAACTGCGGGAAGGCCCGCGCCATCCAGGCATTGAGGCCCAGCACCACCCGGTCGGCGCGCACCGTCCCATGGGCGGTACGCACTTGCACCGGCGCGCCGTGTTCCAGGCTGGCCATGGCCGTGCCTTCATGGATGCGCACCCCGCGCTGCAAGGCCACACGGCGCAGGCCACGCACCAGCCGCCCAGGCTGCACGGTGGCGGCCGCCGGTGAGAACCAGCCTTCCAGGTGCCGCGCCGAGCCAGCCAGGCGCTGCACAGCCTCCAGCGGCAGGCGCTCGAATGAGTTAATGCCCTGCTGCGCCAGCGCCGCGATCACCGCATCGGTCGCGCCCACCTGGGCCTGGTTGGTGGCGGTGTACAAGGTACCGTCGAGGCGGTAGTCGCAGTCGATGCCGTTGGCCGCGCAGAACGCGCCAATGGCCGCGATGCTGCGCTCCGACTCGCGCACCAGGCGCACCGCCTCGGCCGTGCCGAACAACCGTTCAAGGGTGAAGTACTTGGCCGACCAGGAAAGCGCGCAACCGCCGTTGCGCCCACTGGCACCTGCGCCGCAGATGTCTGCTTCGATCAGCATCACGTCCAGCGCCGGCGCCGCCTCCTTGAGCATCAGTGCAGTCCAGAGGCCGGTGTAGCCCCCGCCAACGATGCATACGTCACAACGCGCGTCGCCTTGCAGCGGTGGGCATAGCGCATCCTGCTCCGAATCCAGGGCCTGTTGCAGCCAGAAGGGTCTCATTCGCTCGCTTTCCTTTAGGTACGCAGTGGCTTGATCGCCATGCTGGTGTTGGGTGCCACGTCATTGGCTTCGGCCAGGGTGGCCGGGCGGCTGTTCCAGTGCGGCAACAGCACCAGGGCCGAGAACAGTGCGCAGCCGGCGAACACGATGAACACCGTGACGCTGTCGAAGTAACCGGGCAGCAGGCCGCCAAGCACCGCCCCCACCGAGCCGCAGCCATTGACGAAGCCCGCTGCAGTGGCACCGGCCTTGGCCGTGCCGAAGTCGATGGCAGCCGCACCGCTGATCATCGAGTCCGGCCCGTACAGGGTCAGGCCCATGACAAACAGCAGGCCCACCACCATGACGATGCTGCCGCTGTGCATGGCCGCCATGAACGCCGCCAGGGTCACCGTCAACAGCAGCAAGCTGATCACGCAGGCCGGCATGCGCCGCGCGCCGAACAGTTTGTCGGAGGCCAGGCCAATCATGATCGGCCCCAACAGCCCAGCCAGCTCGAAGGCGGTCGGGATGATCGCCGCGCCGACCTTGCCCACCGATGGCATCTGCTCGAAGACGATTACCGGCCCCCACAGCAAGATGGCGTAGCGCGCCGGTTTGAGCAGAAAGTAGGCCAGGCCCAGGGTCAGTACCGTGCGGTTGCGCATGATCTCGCGCAGTGGCGCCCATACGCTGCACAGGTTGGCGCCCGGCGCCATGCTTTGCGGCTCGGGCTCGACGGCGGGCAAGCCGACGTCTTCAGGTTTGTTGCGCTGCAGGAAGAAAAACAGCACGGCCACCAGCGCGACCACGGCGGCACTGGAGTAAAACGCTGCGTGCCAGGTACCGACCAGGGTGTAGGCCCACCAGCCAGCAAACGGCGAGGCCACCAGGCCGCCGAAGGCATAGCACGAGCTCCACAGGCCCAGCACCCGGCCGCGCTGCGCGGCGGGGAAGAAACTGCCGATGTTCTTGCACAAGCCGGCCCAGCCGGTGGACTGCGCCAGGCCCTGGATCAGCATGCAGGTGGCGAAGATCGGGAAGGTCGCGTAGCTGCCCATCACCACGGCCGCCGCCGCCGAAATCAGTAAACCGCCGAGCACCACCACGCGAGGGCCGAAGCGGTCGGCAAGCATGCCCCAGGTGAACTGGCCCACGGCATAGGCGGCCAGGTAGATGGCATCGAGGTTGGCCATGGCGGCCTTGTCGAGCATGAAGCTTGGGTCTTCGGCGATACCCAGCTTGGCCACCGAGAAGGCCTTGCGGGTGAAGTAGAAGGCGGCATAAGCCAGCCAGGTAATTGCGAAAATCTGCATACGCCAGCGTTTGAACGTGGCTAGGGAATGGTTCATGTGAGTCTGACCTCTTGCTCAAGTGTGCCGGCAGAATGTGAAGAAACGCCTGTCTTGTTCTTGTGTTGCGCACAGCGATGACGGTGGCCCGTCATCGGGTCAGATGGCGCTGCAAGAGCACCATGGCCCGGCTGGCGCTTGTGGCACCAGCGTTGGGCTGAGGGCTATGGAAACAGCTGGTGACTGATAAATAAAATCGATTTATCGTATTTCACACATAAGCTCAGCTTGTTACTGGAGTCGTCATGTCGGTCTCACACGCTCAACTCAAGGCCTTCCACGCGGTGGCGGTGCACGGCAGCTTTACCCGTGCGGCGCAAAAGCTGTTTCTTACCCAGCCGGCAGTCTCCGACCAGGTGCGCAAGCTCGAAGAGCGCTTTGGCGTGCTGCTGTTTCACCGCAACAAGCGCTCGGTGCAACTGACCGACCTGGGCGAGCGCCTGCTGGGCATCAGCCAGCGCCTGTTCGCCTGCGAAGCCGAAGCCCTTGACCTGCTGCAGGACTCGCGCGCCCTGCACACCGGCAGCCTGGTGCTGGCGGTGGATGCACCGGTGCACGTGCTGCCGCAGATCGCCCGATTCTGCCAGCGCTACCCGGGTATCCAGGTGAAGATCGAGACCGGCAACACCGATGAGTCGCTGGCCCGGCTGTTCAGCTACCAGGCCGACCTGGCACTGCTGGGGCGGGATGTCGACGATGAGCGCCTGCATTGCCTGCCACTGCGCCGCGACCCGATGGTGGCGTTCGTTTCCCATCACCACCCGTGGGCCAGCCGTGGCTCGATCAGCCTGGCGGACCTGGATGACACACCGCTGGTGCTGCGCGAGCCTGGGTCGGTGACGCGACAGACGCTGGAGGAAGAGATGCAGCGGGCCGGCTTGCGGATTCGGCCGGCGATCCAGGTAGAGGGCCGGGAAGCGGCACGTGAAGCGGTGGTGGTGGGGATTGGCGTGGGGGTGGTGTCGGCGGCGGAGTTTGGCGCCGATGCGCGGGTGTGTGCGTTGCCGATCGTCGATTGCCAGCGGCACTTGACCGAGACGCTGGTGTGCCTGAGCGAGCAGCGTACACGGCGGGTGGTGGCGACGTTCTTGCAAATGGTGCAGGAAGGGTTGTAAATCCGCCCCATAGCTTCCCGCTAACGCAAAGCTCGCGTCACCCTACCGCCTGGATAACTGCCAATGCTCTTTCGCCTGACCGCCGACACGCTGGTGCTGCTGCACCTGGCCTTCATCCTGCTGGTGCTGTTCGGCGGCCTGCTGGTGCTGCGTTGGCGCCCTGCCCCGCTGGTGCACCTTCCAGCCCTGGCCTGGGGCCTGGCGGTGGAATACCTGCACCTGGGTTGCCCGCTGACCCGCTGGGAAAACCGCATGCGCAGCGCCGCTGGCGATGCGGGCTACCAGGGCGGCTTCGTCGAGCATTACATCTGGCCGCTCATCTACCCCGCCGGCCTCACACCACAGACCCAGTTGCTGCTGGGCACCGTGGTGTTGCTGCTCAATCTCGGCATTTACGGTTACGTGCTCTGGCGCTGGCGCCGCCCTACCGGGTAGCGATCACGAACAACCGCGGGAACGGCAGCAATACCTTGCCGTCGGTGGACGGCGGGTAGTCGCGCTGCATCGCCTGCAGGTACATCTGCAGGAAGCCTGCCTGCTCGTGCTCGTCCAGCCTGGCCAGGTAAGGCCGCAACGCCGAGCCCTTGAACCACTCCACCACAGCTTCGGCGCCACCCTCCAAGGGGTGATGGTAAGTGGTACGCCACACATCCACCCGCGTGCACAGTGGGCTGAGCAAGTCGTAATAGAACGCCGCATTGTGCCTGGGCGGCAGCTGGAAGTCGGCAAACTTGGCGGCCCACGGGCCTTGGCCGGCGATCTCGCGCAATTGCCGGTGCGCCGGCTCGTCGAGGTTGTCCGGGGTCTGCACCGCCAGGCTGCCGCCCTCGCTCAACTGGCTGACCAGGTGCGGGTACAGCGAAGCATGGTTGGGCACCCATTGCAGCGAGGCATTGGCCAGGATCAGGTCCTGTGCTTGCGGCGCGGTCCATTTGCCAATGTCGGCAATGGCGCAGCGTACCCGGGGAACACACAACCGTTTGCGCTCACGGGCCTTGTCGATCATGTCGGGGTCGCTGTCCAGCGCCATTACCTGGGCATCGGGGTAACGCTGCAGCAGCACTTCGGTGGAGTTGCCCGGGCCGCAGCCCAGGTCCGTGGCATGACGCACCGGGTGTGGCGGCACGGCGGTCAGCAGGTCGCGTACGGCGCGGGTGCGCTCATTTTCGAAAAGGGAATACTGGGTGGCGGACCAGGCCATGTGCGGCTCCTTTGGGCGGGCAATGCGCTGAGCATAAGCCATGTGCTGCCTGTTAGGGGTTCCTCGCAGGCCGGAACTGACCGCCTATGCTTGAAGTCAGTCCTTACATGCGCATGCCTATGAAAACATACCTGGCCCTGGCCATCCTGACCCTGATCGCTGCCGCCGCCCTGCTCGGTTCACCCTGGATGAACCAGCGCTTCCACCTGCCCGACCGGCATGCGAGTGAAAAAAGCCAGGCCCTGAACGCAAAAACGGCCGGGTCCCCAAGGGAGCCGGCCGTTTCGAACAGCGACTAAGGCTTAGTGGCGCTTGGCGCTGCGCATCTGATGCACGACGCCCATGGCCACCACGACCGCCGCAGCGATGCCGGTGGAGATCACCAGGATCTGGTAGTCAGGCATGAACGCCATGGTCACCAGGGCGGCCACGATGAACGCGATCACCAGGTAGGTCAGCCACGGGAACAGCCACATCTTCAGGCGGACTTCCTTGCCTTCGGCAATCAGCTTGCGGCGCATGCGCAGTTGCGAGAAGGCGATCACCAGGTACACCAGCAGCGCGATCATGCCGGTGGTGTTCATCAGGGTGTCCAGCACATCTTTCGGGCGCAGGGTCTCGCTGAAGTTGATCAGCGCACACACTACCGCCACGGCGCACGAACCCATGATCGCGTATACCGGTACACCGGTGCCGGCGCGGGTGATCTTGAAGAACGACGGCGCGTCGCCACGCTGGGACAGCGAGAACAGCATGCGCGAGGCGGTGTAGTGACCGGAGATCAGGCAGCTGCTGACCGAGGTCAGGACCACGAAGTTCATCAGCAACTCGGCATACGGCACGCCCAGCAGCTCCAGGGTACGGCGGTAGGCGCCATAGCCCGAGACGCCCAGATGCGGGTCGTTCCACGGTACCAGGCAGACGATCAGGAAGATCGAGCCGACGTAGAACAGGCACACACGCCATACCACCGAGTTGGTGGCCTTGACGATCTGTGCGGCCGGGTCCTTGGCTTCGGATGCCGCAATGGTCACGATCTCGGCACCGAGGAAGGCGAACATCACCCCGAGCAAGGCACCAATCACCGTGGTGATGCCGTTGGGCATGAAGCCTTCTGCGGTCAGCTGGCTGATGCCGCGCACTTCACCAAACTGCCAGACGTTCATCACGGCGGCGGTGCACACCACCAGGAAGCAGACGATGGCGATCACCTTGATCAAGGCGAACCAGAACTCGAACTCACCGTAGTGCTTGACGTTGAAGAAGTTGACGGTGATCAGCAGCAGAGTCGTGGCCAGCACGAACACGTTGACACTGACGTCAGGGAAGAAGCCGTGCAGGATCTTGCCCGCCACGTAGGCTTCCCACGCCATGAGGATTACCCAGTACCACCAATACAGCCAGCCGATGGTGAAACCGGCCCAGCGGCCAATGGCGCGGTCGGCGTAGGTGGAGAACGAGCCGGTGTCAGGCGAGGACGTCGCCATTTCGCCGAGCATGCGCATGATCAGCACCACCAGGATGCCGCCTGCCAGGTAGGCCAGGACAGCGGCCGGGCCGGCGCTGTGGATCACGCTGCCGGAACCGACGAACAAGGCGCCGCCGATAACCCCGGCGATCGACATCATCGTCAGGTGGCGCGACTTGAGGGAGGCACTGAGCTTGCTCTCGTGCCCGCCTTTCGCGGTGGTGGTTGTGGATGTTGCGTCCATCAGTTGTGTACCCCGTGCTTCTTTTTATCCAAGGAAAACTGTGAGGCCCCGATGGCTAGCGGCCTCACCTGTACATCAGTGCTAATGCGGGCAGGATGGTGTGAACAAACACACGCAGGCCATCCATGGCGGCCTGCTGACGCGCCCGAAGGTTTGCCCTTCGAGCGAACTGAACATGCTTTATGTGGCGATATCCGACACCTAATGTAAAAATGTCCGACGCAGAGAGCCATGCACAGTGGCATGAATCTCGCACTGCACTGTACAGGCCGCCCATGCAATACACCTTGCAGGCGCCTGGCGCCAAGCACCCTGAAGGCCCCCGAATGTTCGAATTACATCCAGACTCCCCAACCCCGCTGGTCAACCAGATCATCGATGGACTGCGCGAGCTGATCGACAACCAGACGCTCAAGCCTGGGGCCAAGGTCCCGTCTATCCGCGCCTTTGCCGCGACCTACTCGGTGAGTACCTTTACCGTGGTCGAGGCTTATGATCGTCTGGTCGCCCAGGGCCTGCTGGTAAGCCGGGGCAACGCGGGGTTCTTCATCAATCGCGCGGCCGGCGAGTTGCTGGAAAAACACAATGCCGAGGCCGACACCAGTCGACCAACGTTCAACTCTGAATGGTACCTGCAGCAGATCTTCGAGATCCGCCAACTGCCGTTCAAGCCCGGCTGCGGCTGGTTGCCCAATGACTGGATGTACGAAGACGGCCTGCGCCGCGGGTTGCGCCAGGTCGCCGGGAGCCCGCTGGAACTGTCTGGCTATGGCGACCCCATGGGCCTGGCAGAACTGCGTGCGCTGACCGCGCAGAACCTGCAGCAAGAGCTGTCGATTGTCGCCAACCCGGCGCAACTGATGCTCACCCACGGCGCCAGCCAGGCCCTGGACCTGGCCGCGCGCACCCTGGTACGCCCAGGTGACGTGGTGCTGGTGGACGACCCCGGCTACCCCAACCTGATGAGCATCCTGCGCACCCAGGGCGCGACGCTGGTCGGCGTACCGCGCACGCCCAACGGCTACGACCTCAACCAGCTGGAACAACTGCTGGCGCACCACCGCCCGACGGCCTTCTTCACCCAGCCGCACCTGCACAGCCCGACCTGCTCACGCACCCCGCTGCCGCAGCTGCACCGTTTGCTGCAACTGGCCAGCCAGCATGGCTTCCGCCTGGTAGAGAACAACCTGTACGCCGACATGGTCTCCGAGCCGCAGCCATGCCTGGCCAGCCTCGACCACCTGCAGCAGGTGGTGTACGTGGGCAGTTACTCGAAGAGCATTTCGCCCAACGTGCGGGTTGGCTACATGATGGCCAACCCGGAGCTGATGCAGAAACTGGTACACCTGAAAATGCGCTCGGGCCTCACCACCTCGCAGGTGATGGAGCGCGTGGTGTATGCCGCGATCATCGACGGACGCTGGCGCAAGCACCTCAAGCGCCTGCGCCAGCGTTTGGCCGAGGCGCACCAGGAAGTGGGCCGGCACTTGCATCGGCTGGGTTTCGAGTTGTTCACCGAGTCGGACGAAGGGATGTACATCTGGACCCGGCATCCGGCGATTCCAGATAGCGCAGCGTTGCTGGACGATGCGCTGGAGCAAGGGATCATGCTTGGGCCTGGGCAGCTATTCATGGTGGATGCCAAGGCGACGGGGTGGATGCGGTTCAATGTGGCGTTCAGTACCGACCCTGCGATGTGGGAGTTGTTGGAGAAGGTGCTGGTGAAGCATGTGCGGCGGGGTGGGGTTTAGTGGGGTTTAGGGCTTGCCATGGCATTTGCAGCGCCTGTGAGATCGTGCGCCGCGCGGGCGGCGCACGATCTCACAGGCGCTGCAAATGCCATGGCGAACACCGGGGGACTAACGCCCCCTGACGCAGCTCCGCGAGCGGAATACTCTCACGCTGCGTTGATAGTGATTTAACAAAGATCCTCCGTGGTTCAAGCAGCACCCTGCTGTTTTGACACATGGAGGTTTCAATGCAAGGCACAGTTTTTCTGCCCGATTCGCATGTCATCGGCCGCCCCCCCGATATCTGTCCTATTTCCACCCCTTTTTCCCTTCGGCCTTCCTCATTGGCCTTATCCCGCTGGCGGCCCACTAGTTTCAGCCCCCCCAACTTCGCCTCCAGCAATGCCAAATTCTGCGCAAATTCTTGAAGCAATTCACGAAGATGCTAAGAAACCTTTAGACCTTCGAACACTAGCCGCCGCAGTGGATGTCGAGATTGAATCAGCAATCGTGGAGGCCGGGTTAAATCGGGATAACGCCACCCACAGAAGACAAATAATAGAGTCGCTCGCAACAAGGAAATTAGACGCTCTCGAAACCCATGAAGCCAACGTAAACAAACTGGTAGGGCACCATCCTCTTTGGAAATCCACTGCTGCCACGATAATCGCTTACGAACAGCGGTACGGAAGCATTGATGATGACCCGTAACTTTTTATTCAAAGAATCACATACAGTTACGCCGCAGCGAGAAGCCGCGACTATGCAGCTGTCGAGATCTACTACTTTTCCACCCTGTTGGCCGGGTCCACTACAGAGGAAATTCGAGCACGCGTAAATGCTCGGGCCTTGGTCGAAGCCGAACGCATCGCCGCAAAAGCCGCCGCCAAAGCCGAGGCCGAACGCATCGCCGCAGAAGCCGCCGCTAAAGCCGAGGCCGAACGCATCGCTGCAGAGACTGAATTAATTCGCCTCGCAAACACCTACTCTGCATCTGGCTCTGTCGCAGTAACAGGATCGGTAATTATCACTGCAGTAGGCACAGTCGTATCCACTTCCGCAGAATATTTATTAAGAGGCGTGATTGGGGCCGCCGTTGGCGCAGTTAGTGGATTTACTGCTAGCGTTGGCGCAGGGTTCGTGGTGGGTGTTTCGGCTCTTTTCTACTCTCCAAACCTCGGGAATGGCGAGCTTCCTCGCCGCTATTCCCTGCAGACCCCGTTATCCGATCTAGATCCCCAACTCAGTGTCCAGTTGGCCGCAAGTGCAGCCGCTTCGGCTTCATACATCGATCTTCCCTACCGCTTCAGCTCTCAGCTCAACGCTAATGACGATTCGGAAATTTTTGCCGTCAAGACGGGCGGGGAAGTCGTGCCTTCGCAGGTGCGTATCCTAACTGCCTCATACGACACTCAACGCAATGTATATACGGCCACTACGGCAGACGTACCACCACGTACCCTGACCTGGACACCTATCGTCACGCCGGGCGATAGCTCAACAGGATTGCCCGCCGATCAGCGCGATACACCTATTTACAAAGGGGCAACGCTCAAGCCCATAGAAATCAGGATCGACAGCTATCCAGGCGTTGCCGATGCAAGCTGGGATGACTACGTCATCATCTTTCCGGCAGACTCCGGATTGCCGCCTATCTACACGATGTTTCGGGATCGTCGAGAGGAAATGGGAACAGCCAGCGGCTTAGGCGTTGAGGTCGACGATCATTGGGCCACGAGTGTTGAAACACGTAAGGGAGCGCCCATACCCAGGCAAATTTCTGATTTATTGAGAGGGCAACAGTTTCGAAACTGGAGAGCCTATCGAGAAGCACTGTGGAAGGCCGTCAGTAGTGACGCTTTCCTCGCCGCTCAATTCGACCCTGTCAGCATCGGGAGGATGAGGAAAGGCTTTGCTCCTTTTGCGCGTTTGCATGAGCGCGTTGGAGCGCTCGCCTCTCTTCAAATTCATCATAAAACTCCTATATCCGAGGGCGGAGATGTATATAATTCAGAAAACATTGTAATTGTTACACCAAAGCAGCACATCAACATTCATCACGGAGAAATCGAATGAAAAAGACAATCACTGATTTTACCGAAGCTGAATTTTTAAATTTTGTAATGCGCATTTATGAAGTAGATTACCCAACTGACAAATCCCACACTGACGCGATATTTGAATTCGAACGACTTTCTGAGCACCCTAAGAAATCAGATTTGATATTTTATCCGGAGCCCGGAAAAAGCGGCCCGACGTCAATTGTAGAGGAAGTGAAAACTTGGCGACAGGCTAATCACAAACCTGGATTCAAAGCCGAGTAGCACAGAGAAGGCTATCAAACAAAGCTCCGTACAAATGCTACGGAGCTTTGCGCCTCTCTTTTCAGGGATTATCTGTTGCGTTCGCCGCGGTTTGTTGTCGGTATTTCTGCTTTCTTTGCCGTCAAAACGGACGGGGAAACCATACCCTCACGGGTGCGATTCCTCACCGCTTCATACTACGCACAACGAAACATATATACCGCCACTACTGCGGCTACCGGCCTTTACAGGCTTACAGCCATTGCGCTTTTTCAGCAAAAAACGCCCGCGCATTCGCCTCCAAACTCTCCAGGTGATACCCCCCCTCCTGCACTATCACACACGGCAAGCGCAGCGCCCGAACCCGCTCTCCCAACGCCGCAAACCCGTCGGTGGTCACCGCCACCTTGCTCTGCGGGTCCAGCTGGTAGATATCGAACCCCAACGACAACACCAGCACCTCGGCACCAAAGTCCTTCACCGCACTCAGTGCAATCTCAAGCTGATTCATGAAATCCGCCTCACTGGCCCCATGCGCCATCGGCAGGTTGAGGTTGTACCCCTCCCCCACACCCTCGCCGCGCTCGTCCGCGAACCCGGCCACCCCCGGGTAGAAGTTGGTCGGGTCACCGTGCACCGACACATACAGCACATCACTACGGTCGTAGAAAATCTCTTGAATCCCCTGCCCATGGTGCATGTCGGTATCGAGGATCGCCACGCGGCGATAACGGCCGCGCAAGGCCTGGGCCGCGACGGCGGCGTTATTCAGGTAGCAGAAGCCGCCGGCCGCATCGAAACGCGCATGGTGCCCCGGTGGGCGGCACAGCGCATAGGCCGCAGGCTCACCCCCGAGAATGGCCTTGGCGGCGGCCACTGCGCTTTGCGCCGACCAGTAGGCCGAGCGCCAGGTGTTCTCACCCACGGGGCAACTGCCGTCGGCCAGGTAGCGGCCAGCCTGGGCGAGAATGCCGCGCAGGGCATTGGGCTCGCGCACGAAAATGTTCGACATGACCTCGTCGCCCCACTCCTCGGGCACTTCCTTCCAGCGTGCATGGGCCTCTTCGAGGAACGTCAGATAGGCCTCACCGTGTACCGCCTTGAGCGGGCCCAGGCCGGCATCTTCGGGCTGACGAATGTCGAAGCCGAGGTCATTGGCCGCCTGCAACAGGCGCTGGGCACGTTCGGGGACTTCCTGCGGGGTACGCATGGCGCCGCGCGAGTAGTAGCTGCGCGGGTGGTGCAGCAGCTGTTCGGGGTGAAAGTAGCAACGCATCAGGCTTCTCCTTGTTCGACCCGGCCGGCACGGGCCAGCACGGCGTTGAGCAGTACATCGGCGCCCTGGCGGGCATCGTCGGGCAGCACGTCTTCAGCCTCGTTGTGGCTCAGGCCACCGACGCAGGGGATGAACACCATGGCCGTCGGGCAGTAACGGGCGAGCAGAATAGCGTCGTGGCCAGCGCCACTGACAATCGCCTGCTGGGCATAGCCCAGGCCGTCCACGGCCTGTTGCACGGCGGCCACACAAGCGGCGTCGAAGGGCGTCGCCGGGCTCACCCAATGGCGCTCGATGCGTACCTGCAGGCCACGCTGCGCGGCGATAGCCTGCAGTTTCAGACCAAGCTCTTGCTCCATCGCCTCAATGGCCTGGTCACGGTGGTGGCGCAGGTCGACGGTGAAGCGCAGTACACCTGGGATGGTGTTGCGCGAAGACTTGGCAATCGACAGCTCGCCCACCGTGGTCAGGCCTTCGGGGGCGAAATCGGCGGCCAGTTGCTCCACCGCCTGGATCATTCGTGCCGCGCCGTACAGGGCGTCCTTGCGCAGCGGCATCGGCGTGGTGCCGGCGTGGGCGGCCATGCCTTCGACCGTCACGTCGAGCCAGCGAATCGCCTGGCCACCACTGACCACACCAATGCATTTGGCGTTGTCTTCAAGGATCGGGCCTTGCTCGATATGCGCTTCAAAATAAGCATCGACCTTGCCGCCCAAGGGGCGCTGGCCGGCATACCCCGTGCGTTGCAGCTCATCGGCGACGCTGATGCCCGCAGCATCGCGAATAGCCAGCGCCTGCTGCAGGTCAAGGGTACCGGTGAACACTGCCGAGCCGAACATGGCCGGCGTGAAGCGTGCGCCTTCCTCGTTGGTCCACACGGCAATCTCCAGCGGCTTGCGAGTGCGGATGCCGAGGTCGTTGAGCCGGCGTACCACCTCAAGGCCCGCCAGCACACCGTACACACCATCGAAACGGCCGCCTTCGGGCTGGGTGTCGAGGTGGCTGCCCATCATCACCGGTGCAGCCTGCGCATCGGTGCCTGCGCGGCGGGCGAACAGGTTGCCGATGGCATCCACCGACAGGGTCAGGCCGGCCTCGCGGCACCAGTGGCTGAACAGTTCTCGGCCGGCCTTGTCTTCATCGCTCAGGGCCAGGCGGCAGCTGCCGCCACGGGCCGTGGCACCGACTTCGGCCATGGCCATCAGGCTCGCCCACAGGCGTTCGCCATTGCTTTTCAACATGTACAGGTACTCCAGATCGAATCGGGTGGATCAGGCCATTTCCAGCTGCTGACTACGGGTGTACTGGCGCGCCAAGGCCAGCACGCAGAGCAGCGAAATGGAGGCGATCAAGGTGTAGAACACCGCCATCGGCCACCACTGGCCGCTGAAGGTGTGGGCCAGCCAGGTGCCGATCAGCGGCGTCAGGCCCCCGGCAATTGCACCGCAGATCTGGTAGGCCAGGGAGATCGCGGTGTAGCGCACGCGGGTTGCGAACATGCCGCTGACATAACCGGCGATCACCGCATAGAACGACGCCATGCAGGCCGCCGCCAGGGCGATGCCAAGCACGATCAGCGGGCCCTGGCCCGAGCTGACCAGCACGAACATCGGATACGGCGAGGCCATCGCCAGCAGTGCGACCAGGGCCAGGAAGCGGGTAGCGCCGACTTTCTCGGACAACCAGGCGGCCAGCGGTTGCAGGCAAAACTGGATGACCGCCACGAAGAACAGGCATTCAAGGATCAGCGAGCGATCCAGGTGCAGCTGTTGGGTGGTGTAGCTGATCATGAAGGTGTTGGTGAAGTAGACCCCGGCAATGCCCAGGGTATTGGCACCGATGCACAGCAGCAGCGGGCGCCAGGCGGTGCGCAGCACTTCGAACACCGGCGCCTGCTCCTTGCGGTGGGCCTTTTCGGCCTGCTCGCGGCTGGCGATGAATTCCGGCGATTCGTTGACCCCGAGGCGGATGGCCAGGCCTACCAGCAGCAACAGTGCGCTGGCCAGGAACGGCACACGCCAGCCCCAGCTCATCAGTTGGTCTTCCGGCAGCCGGGTTACGGCGCCAAAGGCCAGCAGCGAGAGGATCAGGCCCGCCGGGCTACCTAACTGGGCAAACGAGGCAAAGAAGTTGCGTCGGCCCTTGGGCGCGTGCTCGCCCGCCATCAGCACCGCCCCGCCCCACTCCCCGCCCACGGCGATGCCCTGGACGATACGCAGCACAATCAGCAGCACCGGCGCGGTGGCGCCGATCTGCGCGTAGGTCGGCAGCAGGCCGATGCACACGGTGACGATGCCCATCATCAGCAAGGTGAT
The DNA here is from genome assembly GCF_051123555.1 of Pseudomonas sp. NFX1. NCBI lineage: Bacteria > Pseudomonadati > Pseudomonadota > Gammaproteobacteria > Pseudomonadales > Pseudomonadaceae > Pseudomonas > Pseudomonas sp. NFX1. The sequence goes on from NZ_CP169366.1 coordinate 2,399,083, forward strand.
GACCAGCGACTTCTTGCGCCCGATGCGGTCGCCCACATGGCCGAAGATGACGCCGCCCAGCGGGCGGGCAAAGAAACCGACGGCAAAGGTGCCAAAGGCGGCCATGGTGCTGAACAGGCTGTTGTCGGAGGGGAAGAACAACGCACCGAACACCAGTGCAGCGGCGGTGGCGTAGATGTAGAAGTCGTACCACTCGATCATGGTGCCGATGAACGCGGCGGCGGCGGCACGGCGCGGCTGGGGCGAAGCGGTGGGCTTCATGCTGGGCTCCTTTGCTTGTTTTTTTGGCAGGAGTTATCGGGAATCACGGGGCGCTCTGGTGGCGCCTGGTCGGTGCATGGCTGCGATTTATCGTCCCAGGGCTATGATTAGTCAATTTTCTATTTATTATTCGCACTATTAGCCATGCTTATCATTCGAGCCCGACCATGTCTGACCGCTTGCTCAACGACCGCCTCGACTGGAACCTGCTGCGCACCTTCCGGGTCATCGGCCAGGAGCTGTCCATCAGCCGCGCCGCCGCCCGCCTGCACCTCACCCAGCCGGCAGTGAGCCAGGCGCTCAAACGCCTGGAGGAGCAGCTTGGCCGGCAACTCATCGCCCGCCGCGGACCGCGCTTCGTGCTGACCGAAATGGGCGAGCAGTTGTTCTTGCTGGCTGGCGAGGTGTACGGGCAGATGTCGCAGATCGGCGGGTTGCTGGAGCAACCGGCTGACGAACTGGTGGGCAAAGTGCGCCTGCTGATCATCAGCCGCATCGTCAGCGAACGCTTTGACGACTTTCTCGCCGACTTCCACCGCCAGCACCCCCGGGTAGAGCTGGAAATCGACGTGATGCGCAGCTCCGACATTGTCGCCGCCTTGCAGGAGAAGACCGCCACCGCAGGCCTGAGCCTCAACCGAAGGCCTCAACCGCGGCTGGAGCAGCGGCTGTTTCTGCGCCAGCGCTATGCGTTTTTCTGCGGCAAGCACCATGCCTTGTTCGGCCAGCTTGAAGGCGACCTGCAGCGTGAGAACTTCGTCAGTTTTACCAGCGACCAGATTGGCGGGATGCTCTCGCCGCTGACCATCTTCCGTGACCAGCAAGGGTTTTCCGGACGCATCGTGGCGTCCTCGCCCAGCCTTGAAGAGGTGCGCCGCCTGGTGATTGCTGGGTTCGGCATCGGCTGCCTGCCAGAACATGTGGTGGCGCCGGATGTGGCCGCCGGGCTGTTATGGAAGCTGCCGCCGCAGGAGGGGATCGCGGATGTGGATATACACCTGTTGTGGAATAGGGAGCAGCGGCTGAGTCGGGCGGAAGAGGTGTTTATCCAGGCGTTGCAACAGTGTTTGGAGAAAGGGCATCTGTAGATTTGGGTTGGTTGATCATCCGCGCACTATGAAGCTGTGCTTGCGACGAGCCTTCCTCTACCGCTTTTTGGCTGATTCATAGACTTCGCTGCGCTCGCGCTTGCCAACCGAAACTACCACTACCACGACGCGTTCATCTTCGATTCGGTAGATGAGGCGATACCCAGAAGCCTTGAGCTTGATTTTGAAGTGATTCGGCAGCTCCCGCAGTGCATCGGCCTGCACCCTGGGAACCTGCAAGCGCTCTCGAAGCTTTTTCTTGGCCTGTTCACGCACTGTATGGCCGAGTTTGCCCCATTCCTTCAACGCCGAAGGGAGAAACTCAAGCTCATAGGTCATCCAAAGACACCGATACGCCTTTTTCACCCAGTCGAGACTTTGCCAGTTCGCTTAGCTCGATATCTTCGAGCCGCTCCATCATGGCTTCATAAAGCTCAGCCGGCACCATGTACCCCATCACCCGATTGTGATTGAGCACGGCGATGGGCATCCCTGCGGCACCGGACATGACCGCAGTTGGGTTCTTTTTCAGTTCCGACACGCTTACCGCTACATCGGCGAAAATATTCTGCATATTTATCGACCTCAATTAAGACCTATATTTTGGTCAATGCCTCGGGCAATGACAAGCCATGGCCTGCTAAAAGTTTGGATCCCATCCACGGGGCAAGGTATGCTCTGCGAGATAGCCAAATGCCACCACCCAGGAGCGCCAAGCGCCTGGCATTCATGGACGAGCCTCCTTTGCCGAGCCACCCTACCCGCCACACCATCGCCCGCCAGTGGCAGTTGCTCAAGCTACTGCCAGGCCGCCACCCCGGCATGAGCTCCACGCAGTTGCAGGCTGCTCTGTCATCCGTGGGCCACAGCACCAGCAAGCGCACCGTCGAGCGCGACCTGGTCGAGCTGTCGGCGCTGTTCCCACTGCATTGCAACAGCAAAGGCATGCCCTACGGCTGGTACTGGCAACCTGGCTTGAGCCTGGGCGAGGCGCGGCACCTGCAACCGGATGCCCTCAGCCCGGTACGCCAGGTCGTGCTACGTGCCTGGGTCGACGATGCACTTGCCCGTCGTCTTGAACACCAGCCGCTGTCCACAGACATGCAACTCACCCCGCAGCAGGACGGCGGCGCCTCGCTGCAAGCGACCGTCGACGACGGCCGGGCGTTGATGGGCTGGTTGCTTTCACAGGCAGGGTCGATACGCGTGCAGGCCCCGCAAGCGCTGCGCGAGGCCTTGCTGGAACACATGCGCCAAAGCCTGGCGCTGCACGATGACTGTCAGTAATTGGGCATGTATGTCAGGACGGCAACACCGGCACGCGGCGGCGTGACAGGCAGGCGTAGGCCAACGCCAGCACGCCGAACCCCAACACCCCCAACAGCACCATCAGCTCACGGCTGTAGCGCGCCACCAGTGCGGGAAAACCGCTGAACTCGCGGTACACCTGCACATCGGCCACGCCGTCGGCGTGACGGATGCTGACGCCGCCCTGGCGGATCTGCGAGTAGTCCGCATCGAAGTACACCCACACCTTACAGGCGCCACCCGGCTCAATGGCTGGTATTTCGACCACGGGCGTGGCGGCCTCGATGATGGTGTCGTTACCCGCGGCATCGCGCACTTGCACCAGGCCCTTGACCGGCAGGCGGATGGTTACCTGGCGCACCGGCGCATCACCCGTGTTGCGCAGGTCGATGAGCAGACCGGTGCGGTGGTCCACCAACCCCGCCTCGAACGGCTTGGCGAACAGCTGGGCATAAGGCGCCTGGGCCAGTTCGATCAACCGGTCGACCTGCTCATGGCTCAACTCGCCCTGGCCGATACTGTTGATGCGCCCTTGCAACTGCTCGTACTTCAGCAGCTCGCTGGCCTTGCTGATCCGCTCGCTGAACTGGCTCGGGTAGGTGAGGTAGGCATAGGTCAGGGAGGCTTCCAGGCGAGGGCGGCCTTTGATCACCACATAGGCCACCAGTATGACCATCAGGCCAATCAGCAGCGCTACGAGGCATTTCCCGACTTTGTCCCAGCTCAACACAAACTTCCTTCTGTCGTGGTACTGACGATTCAAGCGGCCCAAGGGTGCCAATTTCGTGGCGCCCAGGCAAGCATTCAACGCCCCAGCAGTGCGGGCAGTGACGCTACCAGCATAGGCCTGATCACGGTATTCGCTTTGTCCTTGACCGTGGTCATGCCGTGAACGAGGATCAGGCTTCCACAGACAAGGACGCAAACCATGTTACGGATACTGGGCAGAGCTTCTTCCATCAATGTGCGAAAAGTCCTTTGGGCCTGTGCCGAGTTCGATATCCCCTTCGAGCGGGAAGACTGGGGTTCGGGCTTCCAACCCACCAACACGCCCGAATTTCTGGCATTGAACCCCAACGCCATGATCCCGGTGATCCAGGACGGCGATTTCACCCTGTGGGAATCCAACACCATCATCCGCTACCTGGCAACGCGCCATGACCAGGGCGCCACCTACCCGACCGAGTCACAAGCGCGGGCGCGCATCGATCAATGGATCGACTGGCAGGCATCGGACCTCAACCGGTCGTGGAGCTACGCGTTCATGTCGCTGGTCAGGCACTCCCCTGCCCACCAGGACCCTCAAGCACTGGCCGCCGGTTGCGCGGAATGGGGCCGCTACATGCAGATTCTGGAGCGCCAGCTCGCCGCTACCGGCGCTTATGTGGCCGGTAGCCGGTTCACGCTGGCCGACATCCCTATCGGCCTGTCGGTCAACCGCTGGTTCGAGACCCCGTTCGAGCACCCTCACCTGCCGGCAGTCAGGGCCTACTACGAGCGGCTGAGCCAGCGCCGCGCGTTTTGCCTGCATGGCAGAAACGGCACGCCTTAAACACAGGCCTTTAACGCTGGGGCGGCCGGAGGCGCTGACTGAAGCCGCCCCCCTGCTCAGCGTGCCTCCAGCACCTTCGCCAACACGAAGGTCACCACCACTGCCAGCAACACGCCAACGGCGATCGACATGACCGCGCCCCACTGCAACAGCGTGTGTTGCAGGGTCAGGTAAAAGCCGACCACGCCCACGGCGCCAATGCCGTTGCCGCGTATGATCGCAGCCAGCTCCTGGCGCCCGCCCTGAACGTGGGCGAACACCGCCAGCGGCCAGGCGATGACCGGGACCGGCGCCAGCATCCCGCTGACCACAGGGCCGAGCAAGGTCGCGCTGGCCGTGATCACCAGCAGCAGCAAGGTGGCGGTCATCATGCGCATCGGGATGACCCAACGAGGCGTCGGCACGTAACGTGCGGCACTAACTTCTGCCGGCTTGGCGGTGGCCACGACGATGGCGATGACCAGTAGCAGCGTGGCAATGACCGACAACGCCACCCCGCCCAGGTGGCTGGTTGCCAACGCCGCCAACACAAAGAACGCCAGCGCCGCGATGCAGCCGACCAAGGCGCCTACACGCCGGGTCACCCCGTAGTAGAACAAGCAGGTTGCCTGCACGGCAGCCACCCCGGCCAATGCCCCTGGTACGGCCAATGAGGCGAACGCCTCGCCTTGTTCAAGGCTGAGAAACAGCATGACCAGCGCCGAGGTAACGGGTAGCCCTGAAAGCAGCCCGCCAATTTGCGTGCCCCAGCGTTTGCCAGCCAGCGAAATGGCCAGCATCAGGGTGGGGGTCATGAAGAGTTTGAGGTAGAAGACAGTCATGCAGAGGTTCAGGTCTGAGGCGGGGGATAGCGCATGCTAGCTGAAGCGCGCTCCGGGGCACAGTGACGATGGCCGTTGCGGGCAAGAGCCATCCGCCTATCCAGGTTCAGACCATGGTTTGGAACGCCTGAGCTGCGCCCCAAATGTTGGACACCCGCCCATCATTTGGGGCGCAGCTCAGGCCGAGTTACACCAAGGCGGCCTTCGACGCTGTCACGCCCCGCGCGCGCCAGGCAAACACCAGCACCATCAGCAACCCCAACCCCGCCATCAACGCACCCGCCAGGGAAATCGCCGGGTACCCCAGCCCCGCATTGATCACCGCCCCACCCAGCGCGGCGCCTATCGCGTTGCCAAGGTTGAACGCGCCGATATTCACCGCAGACGCCAGGTTAGGCGCGTCCTTGGCCGCTTCCATCACGCGCATCTGCAGCGGCGGCACCAAGGCAAAACTGGCCGCACCCCACACCAGCACCGTCAGTGCCGTGGGCAGCGACCAGGGCATCAGCAGCGGAAACACCAGCAGCACAGCGATCAACACCGCCAGCGAGACGATCAGCGTACGATCGACCGAGCGGTCCGCCGCCTTGCCGCCCCACACGTTGCCCAAGGTCAGGCCGATACCGAACAACACCAGCATGACCGTGATGAACGTGGTGGAGGCCTGGGCCTCGCTGTGCAGAATGGGCGCAATGTAGGTGAACACGGTAAACATCGCGCTGGAGCCGACCACGGTCAGCGCCAATGCCGCCAGTACCGGCCCACGGCCGAGCACGCGGATTTCGGCCATTACCCCGTCACTTTTGGGCAGCGGCACATTGGGCAGCGCGTACCACAGCGCCGACATGGCCACCAAGCCCAGGCCCGCGATCCCCCAGAACGAAGTGCGCCACCCCAGCAACTCACCGAACCAGGTCGCCAACGGCACACCGCCAATGGTCGCCAGCGTCAACCCCATGAACATCGCGGCCACGGCGCCTGCGCGTTTTTCCGGCGGCACCACACTGGCTGCCACGATCGAGCCGATGCCAAAGAACGCACCATGGTTGAGCGAGGTCACCACGCGGGCCACGAGCAGGCTGGCGTAATCGCTCGCCAGCGCCGACATCAGGTTACCCAGGGTGAAAATGGCCATCAGCCCGATAAGCAGGTAACGCCGCGGCACCTTGCCGGTGGCCAGGGTCATCAACGGGGCACCGATCAGCACGCCCACCGCGTAAGCGCTGACCAGCAGCCCGGCGGCAGGTATCGAGACCCCGAGGTCTGTGGCAATACTGGGCAACATGCCCATGGGGGCGAACTCGGTGACACCGATGCCAAAGGCACCGATGGCGAGTGCGACGAGGGGTGGATTGATGCGCATAACGGGCTCCTTATCTGTGCCGCAAATGCTACGATCCACTCCGTTAATGCACTAGACTGCATTTTTGCCAATCACCTTTGCGCATGAGGCACAAATGGACTTCAACGGCAGGTCCGGCGAGATGGAGATTTTTGCCAAGGTCGCGCACGCGGGCAGCTTGTCTGCGGCGGCGCGGGCGCTGGGGCTGACGCCATCGGCGGTCAGCCGGATCATCGCGCGCACCGAACAGCGCCTGGGCACCCGCCTGCTGTTGCGCACCACACGGGCCATTTCGCTTACCCCGGAGGGCGAAGCCTACTTGCGTGGCGCCCGGCGCATCCTCGCCGACATGGATGAAGTCGAGGATGCCATCACCGACCAGGGCGTACCGCGCGGGCGCCTGCGGGTCAGCGCCGCGCTGGGGCATGCCCGGCTCACGGTGGTGCCCTTGCTGGCGCAGTTCAGCGCCCTGTACCCGCAGATATTGGTCGACCTGACGCTAGGCGACGAACTGGTCGACATTGCCGGCGGCCAGGCCGATGTCGCGCTGCGTTTCGGCCACCTGCCGGACAGTTCCCTGAGTGCCCGTTACATTGGCGACACCGGCCAGGTGATCGTCGCCTCGCCCGACTATCTGCAACGCTGCGGCACCCCGAACGAACCTGAAGACCTGGCCCGCCACAACTGTTTGCGCTTCAACTTCCGACGTGCCGAGCCCGACTGGCCGTTTCGCCGTGATGGGCAGGCGTTTGCCCTTAAAGTCAGCGGCAACCTGGAGTGCAGCAGCGGCGAGGCGCTGGCGCAATTGGCCAGGCTGGGGGCCGGCATCGCACGCATCGGTACCTTCACGGTGGCCGATGACCTCACCAGCGGGCAACTGGTGCCGCTGCTGGAGGCCTACAACCCCGGCGACCGTGAGCCGATTCATGCGGTGTTCGTCGGCGGCCCGGCGATGCCGGCACGGGTTCGGGTGTTCGTGGATTTTCTGGTCGAGCATCATCAGGGTTGGCCGCAGCGCCACGCACAGCCAACATCGCAACCCTGAGCGCAATTAAAACGCATAACTCGCCCTCGCCCCTGCGCACTTAGCAACCACAGCCGAATGCCTTGCGATACTATTGGATCCAATCGCGCGCCACGCAGGGCCTGGGGAGATCGGCATGCAAGCTTTGGGAATGGACTATCGGCACGGTGAGGTGGTTGCCAGCCACTGCCACGCCGAGGATCAGCTGATCTATGCCGCCAACGGTGTGATGCGGGTGTGCAGCGATGGCGGTAACTGGGTGATCCCCCGTGGGCAGGCACTGTGGATACCTGCTGGGGTCGGCCACGAAATCCGCATGCAAGGTGAAGTGTCGATGCGCACCTTGCTGCTGGGTTCGCACGTCACGCGCTGCCATGTCATCGCGGTGTCCGGTTTGCTGCGCGAGCTGATCCTGGCCGGGTCACGGATGTTGCAGCGCGACGAGCCGCTGGGCGAGCACGCCCGGGCGCTGATCCAGCGTGAGCTGGAAACAGCAGAGCGCATCGATGCCTACGTGCCGGTGCCGCAGCATGCACGGCTGCGCGCCTGGTGCGAGGGCTTTCTCGAAGACCCGGCCCAGGACCTGACGCTGGAGCAGTGCGGCGCGCAACTGAACATGAGCGCGCGCACCCTGGCGCGGCTGTTCCAGCGTGAGGTGGGCATGTCGTATGGCGAGTGGCGAGCACGCACGCGCATGGTCCTCAGCCAGCAGTGCCTGGCCGATGGCAAGCCGATCCTGAACGTGGCACTGGACCACGGTTACCAGAGCGCCAGCGCCTTTGCCGCGATGTTCAAGCGCATCCTTGGCTACAACCCCAGCGACTGGCAGGTCAACGTGCTGGGCACGGGCGCCGCGCCAACGCCCTGAGCGTCAAGGCTGAGGTTGTCCCAGTTGCGCGCAGGGTTGTCCCGCTTGCGGCAGCGGGGCTACCCCAGCCCTCGTTAATCTGGCCTCACGATCCCTCATACGGCTTGCGTGATGCCAATACGACCCCTTTCCAGCCCCGCCAGGCGGGCTGCCGCCATCGGCGTGTTCAGCGTGCTGTCGGCGTGCACCGGGCAACCCACAGGCGCCCTCCCCCCCAACCCCTTCCAAACGCCGCCCGGGCTGCACCTGCCTGCCGGGGTCAGCGACCAGGCGCTGCCCGCGCGCTGGTGGGCGTTGTATCACGACCCGCAGCTCAACGCCTGGGTGCAGCAGGCCCTGGAGCACAACCAGGACCTGGCGCAGGCCGAAGCCAATGTGCAGGCCATGCTGGCCGGCATTGGCGAGTTCGATGCCAAGCGCTGGCCCTCCACTTCCCTCGGGTTCGCCGCCAGCTATGGCAAGAGCGCCGATGACCAGACCCTGGCGGAGGCCACCGACAGCCATGCGCCATCGCAATGGGCGTTCAACCCGGCCATCGAGCTGGCCTACCAGGTAGACGTCTGGGGCCAGGTGCGCGCGGCCATCGAACGGGCACGGGTACAGGCCGAGGCCAGCCGCGAGGCCTTGGAGCTGGTGCACCTGCAGGTGGTCAGCCAGACCACCCGCGCCTACATCGACCAATGCGTCTATGGCGCCCGCATCGCGGCAGCCAGCCAGTCCCTGGACACGTTGCAGCGCAGTGTGCAGCTCAGCGAGCGCCAGCGTCAGGCTGGCGTCGCCACCGAACTCGATGCTGTGCGCCTGCTGGGTTTACGCGAACAGGTACAGGCGCAACTGCCGATGCTGGAGGCACGCCGGCGCATGGCCCTGTACGAACTGAGCATGCTCAGTGGCCAGGAACCGGTGGCGCTGATCGACAATAGCGCCCCCTGCCAGACCATCCCGACCCTCGCCGCGCCGCTGCCAGCTGGCGACGCCTGGCGCCTGCTCGAACGCCGGCCAGATGTGCGCAAGGCCGAACGCGAGCTGCAGGCTGCCGCTTTGGAAGTCGACATCGTCAAGGCTGACCTGTATCCGAAGGTCAGTTTCGGCGCCTCGTTGACCTCGTCGGATCACCACCTGGCCAACCTGGGCGACAGCCGTGCGCTGATGTTTGCCATCGGCCCGTTGATCCGCTGGGAGTTCCCCAATATCAAGGCCAACCGCGCACGGGTGAGCAAGGCCCAGGCCTTGCAACAGGCGCAAATCGCCCATTACCGCGGGGTGGCGTTGGCGGCACTCAAGGATGTGCGCCAGGCCCTGGCCCGCTTCGACGGTGAACGGCAACGGACCCAGGCCCTGGCAGCAGCCCTGGAGCAGGGCCAACGCGGCTTTGCCCTGGCGCAAAGCAGCTACCGCGCCGGCACCCTCGACGCACTGGCGCTGCTGGACAGCGAGCGCGACCTGATCGCAGTCAGGGCCAGCCATGTCGAGGCCCAAGGCCGCCTGGCACGTGCCCAGATCAACCTGTTCCGCGCCCTGGGCGGGCGCTGGCAATCATCACCGGCACCGGCCCCAAGCCGGGTGCGTCGCTCCACTCCCGCTACTGGAAGCCAATCATGAATGTTGCCGTTACAAAGAACGCGCTGGCGGATGACCAGCCCCAGGCGGCTGTCACTGCCCGCAGGCCTCGTCGCCGCCTGGCACTGTACGCCGGTGGTGGCCTGACGCTGCTGGCAGCGCTGGCCTTCGGCGGGTACTGGTTCACTACCGGGCGCTACCTGGAGACCACCGATGATGCCTATGTACGCGCCGACTGGGTGGCCCTGAGCGCACGCGTGGCCGGCTATGTGGCCAAGGTTGAAGTGGAGGACGACCAGCCCGTCAAGGCAGGCGATGTGCTGGTGCGCATGCACAACCGCGACTACCGTGCACGCCTCGACCTGGCCACTGCCGGGGTGGCCGAAGCACAGGCCGCGCTGGCGGCGGCGCAGGCCAGCCAGCAAGTGGCTGGCGAGCGTATCAACCAGCAACAGCAGGCCATCTTCCAGGCCGAATCGGCCGTGCACAGTGCCAGCGCCGAGCGCCAGCGCAGCGAGCTGGACATGCAGCGCTACCGGGGCCTGGTGCGTGACAACGCAGCCACCGTGCAGCGCTTGGAAGCGGCCAATGCCAGTGCTGTGCAAGCAGGTGCCGCGCTGCAGGGCGCGCAGGCACGCTTACGAGAACAGCGTTCGCAACTGACGATGGCCAAGGCCCTGGCGCTGGCGGCCGATGCCGACATCAAGCAACGCACGGCGGCCTTGAGCCGTGCCCAGGCCCGCCAGGCGCTGGCCGAACAGGATGAACAGGACACCGTCATCCGCGCGCCCATCGATGGCGTGGTCGGCCAGCGCCGCGTTCGCGCCGGGCAGTATGTGGTGCCAGGCCAGCCGCTGCTGGCGGTGGTGCCGTTACAGCAGACCTACGTGGTCGCCAACTACAAGGAAACCCAGCTGGCACACATGCGCCCAGGGCAACCGGTGCAGGTGCGTATCGACAGCTTCGCCAGCCAGCCTGTGCAAGGCCGCGTGGCGAGCTTCTCGCCGGCGTCCGGCAATGTTTTTGCGCTGCTGCCTTCGGACAACGCCACCGGCAACTTCACCAAGATCGTCCAGCGTTTTCCGGTGCGCATCGTGCTCGACCAACCCGTAGACGGCGTGCAGATACTGCCCGGCATGTCGGTGGTGACCACGGTCGACACGCGCCCCGTGGAGCCGGCCGATGAGCACTGAGCAAAGGGTACCGTTGCGGGCCTGGGTGGCGGTGTTCGGCGGCTTGCTTGGGTGCTTCATGGCCGGCATGAACGTGCACGTCACCAGTGCGGCGCTACCTGAAATCCGCGGTTCGCTGGGTGCCAGCTTCGAAGAGGGCTCGTGGATTTCCACCGCGTACCTGGTGGCGGAAATCGTCATGATTCCGCTGACGGCCTGGCTGGTCGAGGTGTTTTCCATGCGCCGGGTGATGTGGACGGGGTCGTTCATCTTCCTGCTGGCATCGATCGCCTGCTCGTGGGCGCCCAACCTGGAAGCAATGATCACCCTCAGGGTGATCCAGGGCGCAGCCGGCGCAGTGCTCATCCCCCTCTCCTTTCAGTTGATCATCACCGAACTGCCCGCCAGCAAGATGGCCATGGGTATGGCGCTGTTCAGCCTGGCCAACAGCGTGGCCCAGGCGGCGGGGCCTTCCATTGGCGGCTGGTTGACCGATGTCTATTCGTGGCGCTGGATTTTCTACCTGCAGCTGTTTCCCGGCGTCGCACTGCTGCTGGCCATCGCCTGGTCGATCGACGCCAAACCCATGCAACTGGCCCTGTTGCGTCGGGGCGACTGGGTGGGTATAGCGGCCATGGTCCTGGGTTTGGGCGGCTTGCAGATCGTGCTGGAGGAAGGCGGCCGGCTGGACTGGTTCGGCTCGACGTTCATCGTCGGCATGTCGATCATCGCAGGCTTGGCGTTGGCGGTCTTCGTGTTCACCCAGTTGTACGGCCAGCGCGCATTCATCAACTTGCGCTTGCTGGGGCGCTACAACTTCGGGGTTGCCAGCATCGCCATGTTCATCTTTGGCGCCGCCACCTTTGGCCTGGTGTTCCTGGTGCCCAACTACCTCTCCCAACTGCAGGGCTACAGCGCCCGGGATGTGGGGGTCGCGTTGATCGCCTATGGCGTGGTGCAACTGCTGCTGGCGCCGTTGATGCCAAAACTGATGGCCTGGACCAGCGCCAAGTTCATGGTGGCCAGTGGCTTTCTGATCATGGCAGCAGGCTGCTGGCTGGGCGCGAGCCTGAACATCGACAGCGCCGATAACGTCATCATCCCGTCCACGGTGGTGCGCGGCATTGGCCAGCCGTTCATCATGGTCGCGCTGTCGGTACTGGCGGTGGCAGGGTTGGAAAAACGTGAAGCGGGCTCGGCCTCGGCGGTGTTTTCGATGCTGCGCAACCTGGGTGGCGCCATCGGCACCGCCACGCTGACGCAGATCGTGGCAACACGCGAGCGCTATCACAGTGAGCGCATTCACGAACATGTCACGGTGTTCGCACCCAGTGTGCAGGAGCGCATCAATCAGACCGTGCAGAGCTGGCTGCCGGCCCAGCAACAGGCGCTGGAAGGGTTGGCCGCGACCATCAGGCGCGAGGCCTACCTGATGGCCTACAGCGATGCGTTCTACCTGGCGTGCCTGGCATTGATCGGCTGCGCAGTGGCGGCACTGTTACTGCGCACCCGGCAACCGGCATGAGCATGTTTGTAACCCGCTGCGCCGGTGTAAAAACGGCCCGCGAACGCGGGCCGGCTTTGGGTTAATCGGCGAAGTGGATCACCATGCGGCCTTTGATCTTGCCTTCCTGCATCTCTTCGAAGATGTCATTGATGTCTTCGATCGGGCGCAACGTCACCTTCGGCACCACCTTGCCTTGTGCGGCAAATTCGAAGGCTTCTTGCAGGTCTTGGCGGGTGCCGACCAGCGAACCCACCACCTCGATACCGTCGAGCACCAGGCGTGGAATGTCCAGGCTCATGGCTTCGGGGGGCAGCCCGACCGCGACCAGCCGCCCGCCAGCACGCAGCGCATCGACCGCCGAGTTGAAGGCGCTTTTCGCCACGGCCGTGACCACCGCCGCATGGGCGCCGCCGGTCTTGGCCTGGATGACTTTGGCTGCGTCCTCATCACGCGGGTTGACCACCAGGTCGGCGCCCATTTCGCGGGCGAAGGCCAATTGCTCATCATTGACGTCGATGGCGATGACCCGGGCATTGAAGACGTTCTTGGCGTACTGCAGGGCAAGGTTGCCCAGGCCACCGAGGCCGTAGATGGCAAGCCATTGCCCAGGGCGGATATTCGACGACTTCACCGCCTTGTAGGTGGTCACACCGGCGCAGGTGATGCTGCTGGCGGCCGCCGAGTCCAGCCCGTCCGGCACTTTTACCGCATAGTCCGCCACCACGATGCACGCCTCGGCCATGCCGCCATCGACCGTGTAACCAGAGTTCTTCACCGCGCGGCACAGCGTCTCGTTGCCGCTGTTGCAGTATTCACAGTGCCCGCAGCCCTGGAAGAACCAAGCAACGCTGGCCCGGTCACCTGGCTTGAGCGAGGTCACGCCCGGCCCCACTTCCACGACCACGCCAATCCCTTCGTGGCCCAGGATCACACCCGTCTTGTCGCCGAAATCGCCATTCTTGACATGCAGGTCGGTATGGCAAACGCCACAACACTGCATCTTCAGCAACGCTTCCCCGTGCGCCAGCGGCCGCAGTGTTTTTTCCACCACGTCCACGCGACGCCCTTTGGCAACAACAGCAGCTTTCATAAATACCTCCGTGTCTGGCTGAGTGAGCTTGAGAGAGTGCCCGGGTCAGCATAGTGGCGGATTGATGAAGAGGCGTTGCTGCAGGTCAGGTTTTGAACAGTGGGTCAAGGAAGGAGGTGGGGCGGAGATCGAGCGCCGCCCGCGCGGCGCATCGCGAGCTGCGCTCGCTCCTACGTTTGTTTCGGGCCAGTCATGCCGGTGACAGGCGCGCGCGACCGCCTTGTTTGTACGACACGATGTAGCGCCATGCGCCAAGGCGTACGCGCGCAAATCCCACAGGAATAATTGGCCCGAACAAACGTAAGAGCGAGCGCAGCTCGCGATGCGCCGCGCGGGCGGCGCTCGACCTGATAGGCGCTGCAAATGCCAAGCCAGGCACCTGGTGGCCCCAAATGCCGCAACGCAGCAGCAGAGCCTGAATTCGCGGCGTCTTTGGTACTATTTGATATCGGATACAGGAGCGCTTCGCCTCACCCCCGCAGGTTCAGCCCCAAGGCAAACACCGCCGCAGCCAGTGCAACCAGCGACACGGCATTGCGGCCTAGGTAGGCAACCCAACCCGGTGCGGCCAGTTGCGCCAGCTGGGCCTGGCATTGGCGCTGGTTGTCCAGCAGCGTGGCCAGCTGCGCCTCCATGCGGTCCACGCGTTGAGCCTGGGTGCTGGTGGCCAGGGCGAGCTTCTTCAATGCCGTGGTCACGGTGGTCGACAGGCTTTCCCGGGCCAGGTTGCTGGCGGTCAGGTTTTTCTTCAGCTCTTCAAGTTGCCCTTCCTGGGCAGCGAGCTTGTGCTGATGGTGCTCCAGGTTCTTCCTGATCACGGCCTCTTTCTGCACCCGGGCCAGGGTACTGGTCACCAGCTTCTGGTGTTGCGCATCGATCTTGGCATCCAGGGCCGTCAGTTCGGTCTCCTGCTTGCCTTGGGCCCAGGCCAGCCGCTCCACCTCCTGGGTGCAATAGGCGTAGCCATCGGCCATCGCCAGCAGGTCGTCGATCTGCTGCTTGAATTCGCACAGCACCACCAGGGCCCCTTCCTGGTTGCCCTCCAGCGTCACCGCGTCGGCCTGCAGGCGTTCGATTTCACGCACCAGGGCGTCATTGAAGCCGCGCAGTACCTTGTTGTTGGCCGTGTGCAACTGGGTCAACAACTGCACCACGCTCTGGGTCACGGCCAGGCTCTCACCCACCTGCCTGACCATGTCGGCCAGGTCTTTGTCGTTTTTGCCCGTCAGGCCGCCCCAGAACGAATCCCAGGTGCCTTGCTGCTTGAACGCCTCGAGCTGCTCACGCGCCCCCTTGTTGTTGACGATGGCCTCGTGCAGCTTGCGCAGCCCGTGCTCGAAGTCCTTGAGCTGGTCGTGCTCCTCGCGGGGCGCCGGCAGCGACGCAGGTGCAGGGGCGGGTACGGGCAGCGACTCGGCCAGCCTGACTTGGCCAAAGAGCTTGGCGGCGAGGTCGGTTGTAGTGTTGAACACCTGTCAGGACTCCTGGGTAATACGGTTTTTGTTCGATTGCAGCAGTGCCGAGTAGTCGATCGCCCGCACTGCCCGATGCTGCGCCAGGCGCTCGCGGTGGGCGCCGGCCTCACGGGCCAGGGTGTCGACCGACTGAGCGTATTCCATCAGGCCCTCGGCCATCAGCCATTCGTTCTCTTGTACCTGGATCAGTTGCAACGCCGCCGCGCGCTTGGCCTCCAGCGCTTCGTGCCAGCCGCTCTTGAAGTCCACCAGGAAGGCCACGATGGGTGGCACGACCTTTTGCAGGTGGTAACTGCACAGCCCGAAACCGATGGCCGCGATCACGCAGGAAATGTACGGCGCAGCCACGCCAACCAAGGGCAGCAACTGCGCCTCGATGACCGGCTCGATGCCGTCCCAGAAAATCAGCGTGCCACTGACCACCACGGTTTCGACGATCTTCTGAATGAGTTCTTCCCTTGGCATGGACTGGGCCCCCTTGTAGAGCTGCCAGGCGCCATGGGCGAGGTCGAACAGGTTGCGGCTCAGGTTGTAGACCTGGCGGACCGCCTTGGACAGGGCGTTGACGATGAACTCGACCACGCCGTTGAGCAGCTTCAGGGGCGCGGCGACGATACGCTCGACCACGGCCCAGATCTTTTGCAGAAAGCGCTCGACGCGGGCCTTGAGGCGCGCAGTGCCGCCCATGAAAAGGTCGACGAGTTCATCCTTGATGGCGATGATCGCGGCAGCGGTCAGTTGCTCGAATACCTGCCACCCCGAGTTCTTCAGCGCCTCCTTGCCAGCGCCCATGGCCACCTCGCCGGCACTGCCCATCGCGTCCTTCAATTTCTTGGCTTCGATGTTGCTGCGGATGCCCTGCTCTTCCTTCAGCTCTTGCTTGCGGTTGACCGGCGGCTTTTCGTTCTTGATCAGGAACGCTTCCAGGGCGGCGGCGGTTTCGGCCGAGTCCATGACCACGAACTTCACGGTGCACCCGGCCTCAAGCTGGTCCGCCAGCTTGTAGGGCTTGCGGGTTTCGCTGTTGGCCCGGCCGCGGTATTCGTTCATGTGGCCGTCCTGCCAGCGCTGACGCATGTTGGTGCTGTCACCGATGTAGGCCAGCTGGCCGCTGGCGTCGTACACCACGTACACGCCGGGCTTGTCGGGCAAGTCGTTGAGGCTGGAGGCGTCGTTGGCGCTTACCGAGAGCGCGCCGTCGAATTGCAGCGTGGCCAGCGAACCGATACCGGCCGACAGGCTTTTGAAGAGGATTTCTTTCCAGGCGACACCCCGGTTGGCAACCTGCATGGCGCTTTGCGCCGAGGTGGCAACGAGGGTGTCATTGCCGGCCTGTAGCGGGTCCGGTGACTTGGCGTTGGGCTGGGAATTCTTTTTGTTGCGAAAACCGGCCACGAGCTTGCGGTTGGTGTTCTCGATCGCACGGTCGACAATCAGGTTGGCGAGCGGCGACAGCGTCCTGTGTTGGTATGGCTGGTTCATCATCCCTATCCGGATAGCTCGATCATGGGCGGCAAGCTATCAAAATGACATCATCGGATCCACTGCCGGGATGCTTGAAATGTCGAAAACTGGCGTTTTGGAGCTGCATGGCAGCCCCAAGACGCGGGCGATCAATCCACCCGCACGAACACCTGCTTGGCCATGTTGTTGCCGCCAATCGACTCCAGCCGCTTGCCGCCATCCAGCACGCGCACGTTGATCAGAGCGACGCCGTTGGCATCACGGGCCACAACCACATCGTCCTTGCGCTCCCACTCGTCGACCTTGATCTTGTTGCCCGCAGAGACGATGTAGTCACTGGAGAACTCGACCGTCTGCTTGCCAGCGCTGAAGCCCATCACGGTGGTCTCGGCCTCGTAAGTGCCATCCAGTGCATCGTTGCCGCAGCCAGCCAGTACACAGAATGGCAATGCTGCCAGCACGTATTTGAAGCGACGCATAGGTATTCCTTGTCAGTCATTCATCTAAAGAGGCGGCGGCACACCTCGCGCCCTGAGCGAAAGCCGCGTGCCGCCAGAACGGCAATCAACCCTTGGCGGTACCCACCAGGGAGTCGATCAACATCGCCGAGGCGGTATCGCCGTTTTCCAGCACCAGCTGGCGAATGGACTTGCCGAACCCTGCCAGCGGCGTGTCGAAGGTGAAGTCGGACTTGCCCTGGTAGCTGGCAGCGAAGCGAATCACGTTGTCCGACCAGCTCACGCGGTGCCCGCCTGCAGCCAGGTTGTAACCGTCGAAGAAGGCTGCGGCCACGGGCGTGGTGCCATCGACATCCGCCGCATTCAAGTTCGCGCCAGCCGCGATCAACGCCTCGGCGTAGCTATGGTCGCGCTGGGCCATGCAGGCGTGCAGGGCCGTCTCGCCACCGTAGGCCTTGGCGTTCACGTCACTGCCCTTGAGCAGTGCCTGGAACAGCGCTTCTGGTTGTTGACCCGCGCCACGGCGACGTTGCAGCTCGCCGGCTTTTTTGCAGAAGGTCGACAGCGCGGTGTCGCCATAGACGTTGTGGGCCTTGAGGTCTTCCTTGCCGGCCAGGGTGATCATGTGGGCGAAGCTGCAGCTGTTGTAGTCGCTACCTGCCAGGCAGTCGATCAGGCGGGTGTTGCCGTTGACATCCCGGCCCATCGGGTCGGCGCCTATCGATACCAGGTAGTCATAGGCGTTATCGGCGGCCCCGACGATCAGCGGCTTGTTCTCATGATGAATACGTTGGTTGACGTTGATGCCGGAGCTTTTGAGCAGGTAGGCAAAGGCGTCCAGGTCCTTGATCTCTTTCGCCCAGTCCGAATTGCGCGCCTGGCCTTGTGCGGCATCCCATACGCGCATGGCCATGGGCGAGGTGTCTGGCGGGCTGTCGATATCACGCACCTGGGCATACCCAGGCTGATAACTGACCCACACGCCCACTTGCTTGTCGTCCTTGTAGCTGCCCTTCTCCGCCACCGTGCCGGCCGGCCAGCCGCGGACAAAGTACATCTCGGACAGGCCGTTCCTGTTACCTGCGCTGTAGGTGACCTTGCTGGCCGGTACCGACGTGCCATCGGTGAACGCCGTCCAGGTCTCACGCACGCCTTCGAGCTCGCCGGCCTTGTAGGTGGCGCGGTCTTTCAGGTTGCCCTTGTAGTCATAGTGCTCCACCGGGCCATCGAGTTTGCCGGTACCGTCACTGGCAAAGGTTTCCAGCAGGGTGAGCTTCTGCTCGCCGTCGATGACCCGCCACTCCCGCTGGGTGCCGACACGGATGGAGGGCTTGCGGAAATCAACGGTCGGAAGCACCGTGCTGTCAGCGACCTGCAGGCCGGTGGCGCAGTCGTAGCTTTGCTCGCTGCGGCGGCCGCCTTCGAGGGTCAGGACGTTTTCCAGATGGTCGGCGAATTCACCCTTGCACCAGGTTTTCTTGGGGCCGACGAAGGCACCGTCCTGCAACTGGCCTTCGACCAGCAGCTTGCCATCCTGGTCGAACTCCTTCCATTCCCCGACCGCCTTGCCGTCTTCCACCTTGAACGACTGCAGTACCCGGTCACCTACCTTGTGCACCACGGTGCCATTGAGCCGCTCGCCGGACTTGCGCTCCAGGTACAGCGCATGTGGCGAACCGACAGTGCCGGTGTAGCTGGTGACTTCGTCGAAGTTGTATTCGGAGTTGCAGCCTGCCAAGGCGGACGCCAGGGCACAGAGAACGAAACGCTTTTTCATGAATATCCTTGTAGAAATGCGTGCGGGCTGGTGCTGGGCATGGCTTCGCCAACGCTCAGTACTGGCCGGGGTGTAACGGGGTTATGCAGTGGCGGGCAGTGCGGCTGGAGGGGCCTCTATTAGAAGCGCATCAAGAATGCTGACCATCCCTGTAAAAACGCTCTGGGATGCGGGTTTTGGCGAGATTATACATAGCGGCCTAATAATGGCAAAGCTAATGGTCTATTCGCTGCTGGCTTTGAAACCTGTGGGGCCGCTTCGCGGCCCCAGTTGGCTCAGACAGCCAACAACTGATCGTCCAGATCCGTCAAGGCTTCGCCAAAAAAGGCCTTGAACAAGTCCGTCGGCCGCTGGTTTTCCAGTAACCCAAAATGCTCTCCCAGTGCACGGCCCGTGCGCAGGATCAACTTCGCGGTTTCAGGCTTCGCAGTATCAGGGTTGCCTGCAAACCCTGAGCGCACCAGCAACTCGGCAGGCGATACCGAATGCTCAAGCGCCAGCTCGGCAACCTTGCCACTCAGGTACACGTTGGTCAGATACACCTGCTCGTACTCGTCACCTGCAATGAACTGCGCAACGCCGCCACTGAGCACTTCCAACCCTCGCGCGCCCCCCTGCGCGATGCACGCGAGCTGCTCGAGGTTGAAACTGACCAGGTCGAACTCGCGTGCCTGCAAAGGTGCACAGTACGCTTGTGCAGTGTTGGCCGTGCGCCCCTTGACCTCGACCTGCCACTGCCGGAAGTCCTTCAGGCTTACGCTGTGCCCGGCAGCCTGGCTGCAGTGCAGATAGTCGATGAACACCTGCGGGAAGGTCACGCTGGTCGGCACCCAGGTCGAGCGGGTGCTGCCGCCCCCGGCGCCTTCACTGGCTGCAGGCGCATAGGCAGCCTCTGGAAGCAGGCAGCGCAGGTCATAACCCAGCATGAACAACGCCGCTTCGAAGCTGTGGCTACGCGCCTGCAGCGAACCATCGAACAGCTGCCCGGCGCCCGCCAGTGTGGCCTGGATGATCCACCCCAGTTCGACCTGGCTGCGCGCCCACGCATACCCCGGCACCGCCTTGGTGAAGAACTGCGGTGCTTTTGCAAAGCCCAGCGCCCCCGGGTCACGGACTTGGTCACCGCGTGCCCCGCCAGACGGGAAACGCAATTGCGCAGGGGTGGTTTTGCCTTGGCGGTACAGCGCATAGAGCATGGCAATGGCGGCGCCGACCCGGCTGTCGTAGATGGGCGAGCCGGTGGTGTCGATCAGCGAGTGGATCTTGGTCAGCCCCGCATCGAAGCGCTGGATGCTGCCAGCATTCAGCGCAGAGAGCGTTTGGCCTGAGCCCAGGTCGAACAACGGTATGCACGCCTTGAGGTAACTCACCAGTTGCTGTTGCTGGCGTAGCGCCCCCAGGAACGGGATGGCCCCGCGTACACCGCCCCACTTCAGTACGGCGCAGCAGGCATTGTAGGCCGCATCATCGCAGCCTGACGCCAACGCTGCCGCCAACCGGCTGCGCAAAAGCTGCAACGAGGCGGTGGTGCTGGCCCAGTCCATGGACGTAACCCACTGCCCGGTTTGTGCATCCTGCCAGGCACTGCCCCAGCGATACAGCGCGAGCACCTGTTCGATACCCACCACCCGCTGGTTCAGGCCGCCCTTGACCTGATGGCTGGGCTTGAAGCGCAGGTGCACAGCCAGTGTCGGCAAGTTGACCTGAAGCCATTCGATGAAGCCACGCACATCCGGCTGCGCAAGAAACGTGTTTCGATCCATCTGTTCACTACACCCTACAAGAAGATTTTCTGCTGTCTGCGGCACTGTGCATTCAGTCCAGGTTCAACCACGGCTTGAGCTCCGCCCTGTTCGCCAGCACCAACTGCTGCGCCTCGGGCCTTGCATCATGCACGTTGGGGTTCACCTGGAAGCGCTTGACCACATACTTCACCAGGGCCTGCGAGCTGCGCACCAGCAACTGGCCGTCGGCCATGCCGAAGTCCACCTCGATGATGGCCCGCTGCGCCTGTGTCAGGCGCTCGTCCGGCTTGAAGATCACATCGACCGGGGTGTTCCACTCAAGGTCATGCTCGATGCCGTTTTCCGTTTCGGCGTCGTGCAGCTCTGGTACACCGCGCAAACGGCTGAGGACGAAGTCGCGGTACATGCGGTTTTTTTCGCAGTAGGCCCGCACATGCCAGCGCATCCCGGTGTACACCAGGGTATGCGGCGCGATGGTACGGCCTTCCGGTTCCGGGCTTTTGAACGAGACGTACTCGATATCCAGGCGCCGCTTCTCGCGGCAGGCCTTGAGCAGCGGCCGCAGCACCTCGGGCTTGACCGAGCGGTCCGGAACCTTGAGCACCTCGGTGTGGGCGTAGGCCAAGGCCAGGCCTTCGATGTGTGGTGCGCGCTCGTTGTTCTGGTTGAGCAGGTCGAGGTAGGCGCTGGCACTGTCGTCGATGAACAACGGCTTGAACTGCCGCGTCGGCACGTAGCCTTTGATCTGCTTGTCGTACACCAGGTTCTTCGACGCGTAGTCGTTGATGTAGGTGTTGATGTCCTTCGAGGCCTGCTGACGGCTGATGCCGAAGCTCTGCATCAGGTGATTGGTGGTCAGGCGGCCTTCCCACCAGACCACCGTTTCAATCAGACGGTAGCGCAGGGCCAGGTCCCAACGGGTTTGCTCCATGCGATGCGTGCGTTTCATACGGGTTCCTGCGTGAGGAGCAGCAGTGCATGCTCAGCCAACTTACGTGTCGCTAAATATTACGTGTCCACCCAGTTTTAATGCAAGGCTGGCTGGATATGTAAACTAACCAGGCATATGCAGCCCAGGCCACCCTGGCGACTCGCACACCCCCTGGTACCGCGCCCACGCCCCGCAAGCTGCGCCCATGCGGGCAAAACAGCTGCCATGTCGCCTTTCATCCCCCTTCAACTGCCCTGAATAAACCAGCAAAACCTGCACCATTCCTTTACCTGTACAAGTCTCCAATATGGACATGTAGACAAACTAGACATATCTTCTCGCTACAGGCAAACCGCCACTACTCAAGGAAGCAACCATGGATGCCCTCGAAATCACCCTGCTTGGCACAACCGGCATCACCCTGCTGATGGCCTGCCTGACGCATGCCCGCCAGGGTGAGATGTGGAACCTGCTGCAAGGCGATCGCGAACTGGAGCGAACCGCGCGCATTCACAAGCAGGAGAACAACGAGTTGCGGTCTGCCCTGCGCGCCGAGCGCGAGCATGTGAGCCAGTTGCGCCGCCAGGTGCAGCTGCTGCTGGGGCTGGTGCCGGAAGGTTGAGGCCTGCCCCCGCCTGCATGCCCGTATACTCGTTACCAGCACCCTTCACGGAGCACGTTCATGCCCTACCCCATCGAACACAAACTGGTCATCGGCGTGGCCTCCAGCGCTCTCTTCGACCTCACCGTGTCTGACGACATCTACAAGACCGAAGGCGTCGAGGCTTACCGCCAGCACCAGGAGCAGAACCTGGATGAACCGTTCCCGAAAGGGGTCGCCTTCCCTTTCATCCGCCGCTTCCTCAGCATCAACCAGGCATTCCCCGATCAACTGCCGGTGGAAGTGGTGCTGCTCTCGCGCAATTCGCCAGAAACCGGCTTGCGGGTGTTTCGCTCCATCAGCCACTACGCACTGGACATCACCCGCGCCGCGTTCATGTCCGGCCGCTCGCCCCACGAGTACATCCCGGCGTTCAACGCCTCATTGTTTCTCAGCGCCAACGAGGACGATGTGCAGCGCGCCATCGACGCCAGCTACCCGGCCGGCCTGGTGCTGCCGACGCGCATCTATGACGACGAGATCGATACCGAACTGCGCGTGGCCTTCGACTTTGACGGGGTAATTGCCGATGACGAGGCAGAGAGTGTGTACAAGCAGAATGACAACCTGGACGACTTCCAGGCCCATGAGCGAGCACGCAAAGCCATCCCCCACCAGCCTGGGCCGTTGGCCGACCTTTACCGCAAGCTTTCACACATTCGCACGCTCGAAGACCAGAAGCTGGCACAAGACCCGGACTACAAACGCATCCTGCGCATTGCCATCGTCACCGCGCGCAACGCACCGTCGCACGAGCGGGTGGTAACCACGCTGAAGGATTGGGGGGTGTCGCCGGATGAATGCTTCTTCCTTGGCGGGATGGAAAAACCCCGGGTGTTGTCGATTCTCAAACCCCACGTGTTTTTTGATGACCAGCGTAGCCACCTGCAATCGCCGGCGGGGGATTTGCCGATGGTGCACGTGCCGTTTGGGGTGGCGAACAGGGCGCCGGGCAAAACCAGTGGTGTCCGCTTGGTGGAAACACGGGCACCACTGGCTGAACGCTTACCGGCACCTAAACAAAGGTGAACGTCAGCTGGCTCACAATCGCCATGGCCTTGGGCTGGATCGACGCACTGACCTTGTCATCCAGCGCACCGTGAAGGTGAAGGTTGACCAGGTTGTCGGCAATCGCCCGCTCCAGTTCCGCACCTGGGTTGATCGGGTAGCCAAAGGTCACCGACAAGCTCGCGCCCGGCTCGACCTTCTGCTTGTCCGGGTTCCAGAACTGCACGGCCAGGTTGGCCGAATAGCCGGCTGGCAGAATGAACACCGCACCGGTTTGCGTGCCATCGCTGCCAAGCGTCAGTGGCCCCAGCAGCACTGGGGTCTGTAACGGGGTCACGGTGTCACACAACACGCTCACCCGGGTACCGGCCAGCCCCCTTGCGGACAGGGTGATGGTGATTGGCGCGGTGGTGAAGTTCGCCGGCACGTTCAGTTGCTGACGGCGTACCCACGGGTCGTCACTGACCAGCGCCTGGGAGCGAATGCCGAAGGTCGGGGTCTGGCCAATGAACTTGGCCAGGTCGAGCCAGTCCCGCACCTGCGGGAGCGGGTCAGGATGGGCACCCGCGCTCACTTGGGCAATCAGGTTGAAGTAGCTGTCAGCCGGCAAGGCCGGCGGCTTCCAGAGGAAGGCCTGCTCACCTACACCGATATGCCCTGGTGGTGCACTGGCCTGCGTGCAGTCCAGGCCATCGACCGTGGTCAGCGCGTTGCCCCTGAACGTTGCCGGCAGCAACAACACCTGGGCCGGCGCGAAGTACAGGGAAAGCGCATTGCTCTCAGTCTCGCTGCCGCCGTTCATGCCACGCAGGTAGTAGTAGTTGCGCGCGGCGGCGACCGGCTGCACGTTGTAGGCCTGCTCCCAACTGCTGACCGTGCTGAACACGCTTTGCGCGTTGTCCACCGGCTGGTCGCTCTGGATGATGTCCGGGCACAGGCCCAGCGGCCCCTTGAACGGCACACTGCCGGTGGAAGCCAGGTTGTTGCGCAGGTAGAGCGTCTGGCTGGCGGGCTGGCTGCTGCTGAACAAATTGACGACTGTTTCGCTCATGACGTTTAACTCCCTGTAATCATCAAATGACGTGCAAGCCGTCAGCACCCAGCGGCACCACCGGGCGTGGACGAATATCGGCGACCTCGGTGCCGGCGTAGGCCCGGTGCAGGGCATGCGACATGGCGAAGTCCACCAGGCCCCGGTCCAGTGCCTCTTGCAGCTCCTGCGGCGAGCCGTCGGAGAAGTACGTCGGGGTGATGTCGATCGAGGCACCCGGCTGCGAGTCGGGCCCGTTGTTCTTGTACAGGTTGAGGGTGAGCAGCGCGCTGAAGCCCGGCACTAGTGTGCAGCGCACGCCAACGAACTGCCCCAGGGCAGGCATGGCGACGTTGTCGATGGCGATCTTGTTGCCCTTCGAGTCCAGCTGGCTGCAACTCATCGACAGGGTCCAGCCCGTGGTCGGGAAGCCCATGTTGGTGACCTGCAACGAGTATTCGCGGCTGCCTGCGGTCACGTCGCTGGGGATGATCAGCTGCGAGGCCATTTGCCGGGTGGGCGAACGCCCGGACTGCATCGACACGTTGCGCCAGCCGAACTGCAGGTTGTTGGTGATCAGCGCAGCCATGTCCAGTTGCGAGAACACATCCGGGAACGGGTTACCGGCGTTGTTCATCCAGGTGATGAAGCAATAGTGGTCACTGCCCCCGGTTGGCGGTTGCGGGTTGCTCCAGACAAAGGTGTCGGCCGTCACCCCGATACTCGACGATGCCAGGTTGACGATCGATGAGTCGTAATGCGGGTTCGTGCCGTCCGGGTGGTCGCGGTCCGTGGGGATGCCGTATTTGGCCCACTCGCTGGGCCACTGAATGGAGGCGCAAGGGACCCCGTACAGCAGCACCTTGGTCGAGCTGCTGACGGCAGCGCCATTGCGCCCGCGTACATAGATGTAATTGGGTGTGCCTTGGGTAATGGTGCCAGGCGACTGTTGCGCATAGCTGTTCGGCGTGGCCAACGCGGTCAGGAAGTTGGCCACTGGCTGGGTGCCCGCGATCCAGATATCGGGCGATGCCGACAAGGGCGAACTGGCCGGCACCGTGCCCTCGCTGCTCAGGTTGGGACGCAGGTAGATGCCTTTGTCGTAGGCACCTTGCAAGGCGGCTATCCGGCTGGGTGCCTGCACGGACGGCCCGCGCAACACCTGGCCATGGCCGACCACGGGTGGGTTCTTGGTTACGATCAACATTGCCAAACTCCTTTTTGACTACATCGAACGAGTACCGGTGCGCAGCGCACTGGCATCGACGAGGGTGGGTTGGGTTGCAGCAGACACCGACACCACATTGAGCACCGTGGTCGAGGTGTAACAGATCACATCGAGGGCCGCCTGGCCCGCCAGCGAAAGGCCTTCGGTGGCCAGTACCACTCGCTTCAGACGCAAGGGTTTGCACACTTCCGGCAGGCAAGGGACGATGTTCAGCGCCACGACCGAGGCGCTTTGCCCAAGCGATGCGGGGATGGCCGCGCCGAGGTGGCCCAGGCCATACAGGAAGGTTGCGACCACACCCATGTCGTCGCGGTTTTCGGGCATCTTGTTGGCGCCCAGCACAAAGATCCCGTCCAGCAGCACGCCTACGCAGGTGTAGATCCACAGCGTGCGGCTGGCGCCGTCGGCGGTGGCGCAGCCAGGCACGCCGCTGGAGAAGATCCACGGGCAACTGCACAATTGCGCAGCGGTCTCCAGGGTGAGCGCGACGTAGGCGACGATCGCTGGCGGCCCTGCCTCCGGTGGCATGATGTCGCCCAGGGCAGTGAGGCTGCCGTAGAAGAAGTAGGCCACCGAGCCCAATACCCCGGTCAGCAGCGCGAGGTCGCGCGGCAGGCAACCGCTCCAGCCATCCTCGGCCTGCGCCAGCACTTGTCGGCCAGCCGGCTTGAGCCCGGTGGCGGTGAGCAGCGTGTCGGCATTGAACGCGGCCTTGAAGCGCAGCACGCTCGCCTGGTCCGGGAACGGCGCCTTGTTTTGCAGGATCTTGAACAGCACCGTGCCCGGCACCGCCAGCACCAACGACATCAAGTCCAGGGTGGTGAGGTCCGAGCCGTTGGTGATCAGCCGGTACAGGTCACTGACAAACGGAATGTTCCACTTGGCGTTCATCAGCGTTTTGAGGCCCGCGATCAGCGTCGCGACCGTTTTCAGCATCGCATCGATCACTGCCTGCACGCCCGACAGCACCGCCTGCAGCACCCCTTCGACCACGCTCATCAACGCTGCCAGCAGCTTGCGGAAGATCTCGTCCGGCGCCGTGCCCAGGTCTTGCAGGTACACCAGCGCCTGGGCGAACGCCTGGGACGACTCGGTAAAGTCGACCAAGTTCGCCAGCGCCTCCATGAACTGGGTGAACGGGCCGTCGGCCTCCTGGATCAGCGCCGCGGCAGCCATGCTCGACTGCGCGGCCGGCGCGTTGTTGATCAGGCCGTTGTAGACGATGTTGTTGGCCACCGCCTTGGACGTGGCCGGGTCATCCGGCGTATTGGCCTGCTCGTACCCACCCAGGCTGTAGCTGCCGGCCAAGGTGTTGCGGGCCTCGGCGAACCACTGCTGCAACTGGCTTTGCAAGGTGTTGATGCTGCCATCGACGATGCGCTGGATACCCCCGGTGGCGCCGACCAGGAAGTCGAAGCCGGTGTTGACGATGTGGGCAATGGCGTCATGTGTGCGCAGAATGTCGCCCCAGTTGAACAGAAATGCCAGCCATTCGTAGAGCTGCTGGAAGAACACCTTCACCGCCGAGAACACCGCCTCGGCCAGGTCGAACGCTTTCTCGACCGTGTCCACCAGGGTTTCGAACAGGTAGGTGACGCCGTCGACCACAAAGTGAAACGCCGCCTGTATCCCGGCACTGACCGTGGTCACCACGAAATCGACCACCTTGATGATGCCCTGGGCGACCCCGGCAATAAAATCACCGATGTCGGTCAACCAACTGAACCACCCGCCCGACAGCGAACTGCTGCGCAAGGCCATCAGCAGCCCCGACGCCGCATCGGCGGACAAATCGGTAAAGCGCACCTCGCCATCCTGAACACTCAAATGCCAGTGCTGCTCCGGCACCAGCGCCAGGTCGAGCAAGCGCGCGCCTGCAAGCGCATCGCTACGCAACGAAACCCCAGCGCGAGGCCGGCGCGGGTCTACATACGGCGTTGCCGCCGAAGCCTTGCGGTACAGCGGGCTTGCCAACTGCATGCTGCGGCTGACCGCCTCGGCCACCGCGTTGGCGGTTTCCTGCTTGTGGTACTGATCGCGCAGCAACGGCGCACCACCGGCCAGCTTGGCGTTCATCAACTCCTCGCCCGTGGTGACGCTGAGCCTGTCCTGCACCTCGGCATCCTGACGGATCTCGATGCGCTCGCCGGGTGACATCAACGACGGCACCGCCACCAGAATCGCCGGAGCCGCCAACGCACTGACCTGCTGGGCAATCGACAGCACCCCGGCGCTGTTGGTCAGCAACCGCACCGGCCGGCGCGGCGTGGCGTAGTAGACCCCACCATTGATGGCCAGCCGCGACGGCTCCTCGGTCCATACTTCGACCGGCGTATCGGCCAGTGGCGTGCCCACTTCACTGAACAACGTGACATCCGTGCTGTACGAAGCGAAGTCCTCGATCTTGCCGCCCGCCTGCACCTGCAGCGCCGCAATATTCCAGTTACCGCTGAGGGTTTCGCGGGTGAGTTGAGTGACGGTGTTTTGCTGCGCCTGAATCGCGAACACCGCCAGCCCGCCGTCTTCCACCGTGGCCTGAAACGACTGCACGCCGTTGTATATCGGCGTCGGCTGCGACCAGCCGGTGGCTGAAGGGGCGCTTTGGCTGGCGTGGTACAGCGTATTGTCCACACCCAGCAAAAGCGCATTCAGCGCCGGGCGCGAAGGCAGCACAGCCACCTGCTTGAACGACGACGCCACCGTCAACTGCGCCCAGCTGTACGGCTGCTTGCCACCCCCGACCAGGCAATAGGCATTGCCATCGGAAAGAACGGCCAGCACCTGGGTATTGCCCACCTCATCGGTCGCCGCCGCCACATCCAGGCTGCGGAAGTTGGCGGCAATCGCCGGCCGGTCGAGCTGCCCGGTGCTGAGGGTGTATTCGAGGATGACCGTATCGAACACCGAGAACGCCACATTGGCGTCGCTGTTGCCCGTCCACACCGCATTGAGGGTCTGCAACTGCAAGGTGGTGCCATTAAGCGAGGCCGGTGCACGCCCAGCCCACACGCCCCAGCTGAAGTTGTACAGCGTGCCGACCAGGCCCTTGGCTTCGATCAGCACCCCGATGTACAGCTTGTTGTTGATGCGCGTGGTGGTGATACGCGCAATGCGGATGGCATTGGAAGGCAACGGCACATCGATCATTTTCACCGCCGACCAGCGCGACGCCGATGTGGGCTGCTCGACGCAGTACAGCAGGTTGGTGCCTTGGGCGGCGAACAGCACGATGTCGCCGCTCGGGGTCAGGCCGGTGGCGATCACCTCACCGGTCAGCCCGGTGGCTGTCGCGCTGTTGGCCGTGGTGCTTTGCGGGTCGGGGTAGATGTTCCAGACCTCGGTATTGCTGCCGCTGGTGAACAGCTCCACATCGCCACGGCCATTGACGATGGCCGATGCCGAACTGCCACCGTGCACCGCACTGGCCACGCGGTAGTTCTGCATGAAGCGCGATTCTGGGACGACGGTGACGGGGGTACGGGCGTGCGGGGGCGACGACGCTAATCTTTCCATGATTTGCTCCGGGGGGCAGGTTGGTCCATCGACGGAGAGAGTAGGAGCGTTTTGACAGGGGGCTTCGTTTATTTTGGAATACAGAGGGTAGCGATTTGCTATCAGCTTCTTCTATGACGCTTCCACACTGCCTGTAGGAGCGGGTTTACCCCGCGAACACCGGCAACGCCGGTGCCATACCCCGCCAGTGCAAAAAATATGTTCTGATCTGCAAAGCAGGCACTACACAAGGAACCGAGTGATGAACTGCCATATCCGCTTGGCGAAACCAGAAGATGCCGAGGACATAAGCCGCGTCGTGATAGCTGCATTACGCCGGTCGAACGCAGCTGACTACGATGACGGCACGATATTGCGCGTGGAAGGGTCCTTCAGCGCAAGTGCCATTCTTGAACTGCTCACGCGACGCCTGGTATTCGTGGCATTGAATGAGGGCCAAGTGATTGCCACCGCCAGCCTTGACGCAGATGTGGTCAGGAGTGTGTTCGTTGACCCTGAATTTCAGGGGCATGGGGTCGGCAAGCAGATGATGGAGGTGATCGAAAATGAAGCGATTGCCCGAGGGCTGGAAGGGTTGCGAGTGCCCTCTTCCGTTACTGCTGAAGGGTTCTATGCAGGGTTGGGGTTCTGCAAGGTGCGGGATGCGTTTTATGGCGAGGAACGTACGATTGTGATGCAGAAGCGGGTGATAGGGCAGTGATTTAAATGCATGTTCTCAATCTGAAAAATCACGATATTAACATCAGTAGTCGTGGCTCTTCCGAGCCACGCCAGAGCACTTAGCCACTTGAGCCAAGTCCTATTACTTTGCATCCTAAGCTCGATGCCGAGCTACGGCCTTGCCCAAATGCTCGAGATTAATAAGCGGTGTATGCATGCGTTGCTCTTTCACACGTTCTTCCGCACAGCCAACCCTTACATAATTAACCAATGAATTGACTGCCAAGGTACCAAAAATGGGCACGGTCACTGTCAAAAGCATCAGATATTCAAGATCATAGCGAAAAACGCCAACCACAAGGAACGAGCAAGCGCAATCGCGGCGAGCACAGCATACTTCAGGCACTCCCAAAATTTACGCCACCGTCTGGAGAACGCGGCCCTGTATCCTTGCTTGAACTCCATCTAATTGAACCTTCAAATCCATGTGCAATAATTCTCCCTTCTCATTTAAATTCAGCAACGCTATGGGGGCGCCAATCAAGCCAGATGCGTCGCTGGCCGCTTTAACTGCGGCAACTCAATCAAACGCCCCGTTCACAACCTCATAAATGATCCCGGTCGCGACCGCCACGAGCAGCAAGTCCACCCCCGCCTGCATCCACTCGTAGCCATCATAATGAGGCAGTTGCCCCAGCAACCGGCCATCCAGCTTCTTGGCGATACCCGGCGGCAACGGCTTGCCGCGCGCCAGGTTCTTTTGAATGCCAGGCGGCAATGCAGGGCCTGGGCTCCAATAGCTGCGATGGCCACTCAAGATGCCCAGCACATCGCCTCGGTCGATTGCTGGCCCGCCGTGCCAGTCACCGCCACCCGAGCTCGACTTTTTACCGCCAGGATTGCCCTGCCCTTGGGAATGCTGGCCCTGCCCCTTACCTTGCCCGTGCCCTTTGTTATTGCCGTTACCGTTTCCCGGGTCGGCGTACGAAGCGCCAGGGGCCACTAACAGCGCCATTGAGGTTACTGCGGCAATCAACACGTGCAACTTGGCCATTACGACACCCTTTTTCAGTGAAGCGGTTTACTGAACTTTAGGCCATGCGGCCATCGCGTAGCTGCGGGCTAAGCTAGTTTGGACATGCCCCAGCCATCCGGAGCCCGCCGATGGACCCTTCCAAACCTGCACAGCCCTCTGTCTCCGAGCCTTCCGAACACGTCGACCATCTCAGGTTTCACCGCGCCCATGCGCACATGCAACCAGTGTTTGGCAACGACGCGTTCGCCCGCAAGGCAGAAGCCTTCGCTCGCTTCTTTGGCACGCCCTTGTTTCTAGGGTCACAGTCACTCGTGGTATTGATCTGGGTGGGCATCAGCCTGTCAGGGCTGTCCGATTTCGACCCCTACCCGTTCATTCTGCTCAACCTGGCGTTCAGCTTACAGGCGGCCTATGCGGCGCCCCTGATTCTGCTCGCTCAAACCCGCCAGGCCGATCGTGACAAGGCCTCTTCCGAGGCAGATGCCCGCCACCGCGAAGCCATTGCCATGGCCAACCAACGCCGCCAGCGCGATGCTGAGACGCACAGTAAACAATTGCAGCAGCTATTGGAGGTGAATACCCATTTGACCGAAGCCACCAAGCAGATGAGCGAGAGGATTGAAATGCTGACCTCGCAATTGCACGCGCACTTATTGAGCGCAGGAGGGCCAGTAGCCGACCACAACGACTAACCGTCAGGGAGCCCCACGGGCATCGTGACCTGAAAGAGGTGGCACCTGTACGCCCAGGCACCGCCTCATGGCGCAAGCTATTACTGTTTCTGCTGCTTCATGGTCTGCCGATGCAACTCAATGAATGGCGCCTCGGCCGGGTCGATTCGGTCCATGCCAGCCGCAATCCGGTGCCAGTACGGATACTGCGGCGCAATCCGCGTCACCCGTTCGAGCAATTGCTGGTCTTCGGCGGTCAGCAGCAGCTCCACCGCCTGCAAGTTATCGTGCAACTGCTCGGCCGTGCGCGCCGCCGTGATCACGCTGGTGATACCGGGCCGGCCTTTGAGCCAGGCCAGGCACACCCGCGCCGGCGAGCAGCCATGGCGCTGCCCCACCTCGATGAGTGCCTCGATGATGTCGTACGCGCGCTCTTGGTCGTGCACGTAGGGCTCTGGCCAACCATTGCCCTGGCGCGTGCCGCTCGGCGTCTTGTGCCCGCGCCGTACCTTGCCGGTCAACAACCCCTCCCCCAGCGGCCCCCACACCAGTGTGGCGATGCCCTGGTCGAGCGCCATCGGCAGCAGCTCATACTCGGCCTCGCGCGCCTCGGGGGTGTAGTAGATCTGCTGGGCGACCGGCTGCTGCCAGCCCTTGAGCTGGGCGGTGCCGAGGGTTTTCATCATCTGCCACGCGGTGTAATTGGAGGTACCGAAATAACGCACCTTGCCGCTTTGCACCAATTGCTCCAGCGCCGACAGCGTCTCTTCAACTGGCGTGAGTCCATCCCAATTGTGAATCTGGTAGAGGTCGATATGGTCGGTGCCCAGGCGCTTGAGGCTCGCCTCGCAAGCGCGGATCAGGTGATAGCGCGAAGCCCCGCTGTCGTTGGGGTTGTCGCCCATCGGGCTGCGCGCTTTGGTGGCCAGTATGATCGACTGGCGCCGCTGCCCCAGCGCCTGGCCGACGATTTCTTCGGCCAGACCGTGGGAGTAAAGGTCCGCTGTGTCGACCAGGTTGACCCCAACGTCGAAGGCCATGTCGAACATGCGCCTGGCCAGCGCTACATCCACGCTGCCGGTTTTTTCGAATGCGCCCCGGCCGCCGAACGGGACTGTGCCGATGACCAGTTCCGAAACCAGCA
Organism: Pseudomonas sp. NFX1; assembly: GCF_051123555.1. Classification (NCBI taxonomy): domain Bacteria; kingdom Pseudomonadati; phylum Pseudomonadota; class Gammaproteobacteria; order Pseudomonadales; family Pseudomonadaceae; genus Pseudomonas; species Pseudomonas sp. NFX1. The sequence goes on from NZ_CP169366.1 coordinate 2,431,477, forward strand.
GGCCGGTATTGCCAAGTGCGCGGTATTTCATGGTGAGTACCTCCAAATGCAAACGACTTGGAAGTACCGACGGTACAGCGTGCTGAAACGTTCAATCCGATCGTTTACGAGGGGCTTGATACTCATACGGCTGTTCAACGCTCTGCCGTTCCTCGTCCGTGGCGTCATCACGCGCTGGCCAATCTGCGCCCTCTTGCTCATTCATCAGCGGGTCGTCATCAGGGTTCGGGACTGTAGGGCTGTCCGGGTTCACGGCAGGGTCGGGCGAAGTGGGCAGGTCACGGTTGCTGCCGCCTTGCGCGGTGTGGTCACTGTTCATCGCTGTACGCCTCGGAAGAAACGCTGGGTCACCCAGCGAGCTTACGGATGCTCGCTGGACACTGAATTGTTGGCGTCGACATCCCTCATCTCTTCCTCAATCGGCGACTCATCGTCCGCCGGCAATGGTACTTCGCCTTCATCAGGGCCAGCCTTTTGCGCCGCGTCATCCTGGGCGTCCTGACCCGAGCCTGGGTCGCCGGGTGGAGGGTTCCAGTCTTCCGGTCGTTTCTCGGACCATTTTTCGCCCGCGCCCTGTTTGGGTTCAGACTCAGTCTGCTCCAGCCCTGACCCATGGGCCGCGCCGACGTCAGGTGCTTTTTCTTCTGGGCCTGGATAGGGCGCATCGGGGCCGTTGTGATCAATTGCCATGATAGTTCTCCAGTTTGCGTGCCAACGCCTCAATAGAGAGAGCGTGCCCCCGCAGCGCCTATTGGCGCTTCAAACCGGGGTGCACGACTACACCGAACGCCCCGGCCTCATTCAGCGCCCGGGGGGATACCGTCCTTGTTCTTGTCCTTGAGCTTGGCCTTTTCCTCTTCCGTGGAATGCGCCGGTACCTGGCTTTGTTGCGTATCGTCTTTGCGCTCAGTCATCGTACTGCCCTCAGGTTGATGAACGTTAGGCACCCCTGCAGTTGGGCAGTTCAAGCGAATGTGCGACGCTGGCCGCTCACGCCTGCGCGGTGAAGACCGGCTCGCAGTACACAGGCTTTGCATTGTCGGTCAATGCATTACTTCATGGCCGCATCAAAGGCTCGATACCGATCCACTTCTTCACGGGGTGGTAGCAGAGCTCGATGGGTGGGATCGGCAGTTTTCGGCCTTGGGCCTCTAATGCGCCCAGGTGAATGGTCCACTTGGCATCGGCGTTGAACTTGTCCGTCTGGAAAATCACATAGGCGGAGCCGTAGCGTTTGTTGTTGGTGATTTTAGGGATGTTGCGGTGCACTTCGTCGCTGTTGATGTCGTAGGGCGACGGGCGTGCTGAGGACGGGTACACGAGCGGAAAGTCGTAGGTCTTGTCGATGCCCAGGTAGACCTCTGGCCGCGCATTCAGACGCGAGCCGTCTTCGAAAGTGATATAGGCCTGGCGGCTGTCGTACAGGATCGGGATCGGCGGCTCGCCACGGTTGGAGGTGGACGAGGGGCGCTGGCGGTTTTTGTTGTAGGCGATGAGCTGTACGTAGAACTCCGGCCGCGAGTATTTCTCGCCGGGGTAGTTGACGTGCAGGCCTTGCGAAAATGGCCGGTCGCTCCACTGGGCGGCGTGGTCGTAGAGGTACGTTTCCAGGTAGAGGGTGGTCTCGCCTTGCGGGCCAGGTACTTTGAACTGGAACTCGGATTGGCAGAGGTCCGCGTAGGCGGCGCGTTCGCGCTTCCAGGGGACGCACGCGGCCAGGGTGGTCATGGCCAGCAACAACAAGAGGGAGCTTGCGGATTTTAAGTTAGTCATGACCTTCCTTGGTTTGAATGCCTGTCACGGGTTAGTTTCGAAGCCCGAGCGTTGCAAGTTGTTGCGGCGAACGGCCTAAAAATCAGATTTAAACCCTTGTAGTCCATTTCCCAAAGATACTCGCTGCGCCTGTTTTTCGTTGCGGTCGTTTTTGATGCTGAAGATAGTCCCTGCCGAAGCCGTTGCCCAGCAGGCGATGTTGATGCAACCCAAGTCGCCCTCCTCCTTGTTGATCATGACCTCGATGCACGAGCTTGAAACCTTGCGCAGACTGCTTGAGGTGGCATTGGCGCAGGTGCAAATGCCGACTGAGCCGGGAACGCGGCACTAAAGGCATCTACGCCCGCGACCTGTCCATCGACGGCCTGACGGAAGACAAACCCCAGTTGCTTTGGGCCTCGCACTACCTCTGCGCCCTGGCCAAGGCCCTGCTCGACGATGCCGAACTGGGCATGATGACAACTCAAAAGTAACCACTTGTGGGAGCGGGCTTGCCCCGCGAAGGGCCGCAAAAGCGGCCCAGCAACTCAATTACCACCACGGACTCATACAGCGCCCAGGAATACAGGTACCCGCCTGGCCATCCCCTGTCTGCAAGCCCCCTCCCCACAGTCAATTTTTGTAAATTCTAGGTAAATTATTTTTCACATTTTCTTTTAAATGATTCTCGTTTGCGTTAATGTCCCGCCCCGATTGCATTCTGCCCCTGGAATCCAACCGCTCGACAAGGACAGTTACACGATGCCATTCCCACCTTTTTCCCGTGCCCTGCTCACCGTCGCACTGCTCGCCGCGACTGCGGTGCAGGCCGAGGAAATTCACGAGCTTGAACCGCTCCCCGCCACAGAACTGCAAGCCTCGTTCGTCACCGCCACGGGCGGCGGCACGGATGTGCGAGATGCACCGGCTAGCGTCAGCGTTATCACCCGGGAAGAGATCGAGCGCCAGCCGGTCTACGACCTGAACACCCTGCTACGCCGCATCCCCGGCGTCACAGGGGGTTACGGCCCCGTGGGCGAGCAGTCGAAGATCAAGCTGCGCGGCCTTGACGACAAATACACCTTGATCCTGGTGGACGGTAAACGCATCGGCAGCTCCGCCGACACTAACTACCGCCGTGATCTGGGTCGCCAGGACATCAACTGGATCTCGCCGAACATGATTGAGCGGATCGAGATCGTGCGCGGGCCGATGTCGTCGTTGTATGGCTCGGACGCCATGGGTGGTGTGATCAACATCATCACCCGCAAGGTATCCCGTGAGTGGAGCGGCTCGCTCAACGTCAATACCACGATCCCAGAAGACTCCGACCGCGGTCAGACCAACCAGACCAGCGTTAACCTCTCTGGCCCTGTCACCGACTCCCTGGGGCTGCGCCTGGGCGCCAACCTTACTCGGCGCGCTGCCGACGAAGCCGAGCCGCGCCTCGATGCACTAGGTGACTTCGTTTACAACGACGGCGCCGGCGGTTCCAAAGACCACAGCGTCAATGCCTTGCTTAATTGGCAGATCAACGACAACCATGAGTTGTCCTTCGAGGCTATCCAAGGCGTGGAGCGCTCGTGGTCGTCGAAGAAAACCTTTGGCGACTGGGGTGATACGGTCGGTGAGGGCTTCGGTGCCGGGCGCCTGACCCGTGATAGCTTCGTGGTCTCTCACCACGGCGACTGGGGCTTTGGTACCTCGCGTATCGACGCTTACCTGAACAAGTTCAACAACGAACTCAGCGAGGGCAAGGCCAACTCCGAAGAAAAAATCGTCGAGGGTAGCCTTAACATCCCGTTTGACCTGCTGGTAAACCAGCGCCTCACCGTAGGCGGCCAGTGGAAACGTGAGCAACTGACCAACACCGACACCCTGGGCACCGTACCGGTTGATTACCAAGGGGCAGTGGTGGGCGGCGCGGAGCTTGAGGGCGACTATTCTGCGCTGTTCATCGAGGACGAGCTGTTTCTGCTCGACAACCTATCGCTGACGTTGGGCAACCGCTTCGACCACAGCGACGAGTACGGCAACCACAACAGCCCACGTGCTTACGTGGTGTATCACCCTCACCCTGACTGGACCGTACGCGGTGGCGTGTCACGCGGCTTCCGTGCCCCCAGCCTGAAAGAAGGCAGTGCTGGCGCGGCGACCAACTCTGGCGGCCGCGGTTGTACATCATTGCGCCCGCTGGGTTATGTGACCGGCAGTTGCTGGATGGCAGGCAACCCGAACCTGCGTCCGGAAATCAGCACCAACAAAGAGATTGGCGTCTCCTTCGACCACGACGGTTGGGAAGCCAGCCTCACTTACTTCCACACCGACTTCAAAGACAAAATCGAGTATGCGCCGCTGGGGTACTTCCAGGGCCGCTGGTGGACCATGCTGGAAAATGCTGACAAAGCCCGCACCCGTGGCTGGGAAGGCAGCACCAAAGTGCCGTTGTGGGAAAGCGCCAGCTGGCGCACCAACGCCACCTACATGCTCGAAAGCCGCAACCTGTCGACCGGTAAAGACCTGATCAGCTCGCCGAAGCTGTCGTTGTACAGCGCCATCGACTGGCAGATCACCGAACGGTTCGGTACCGAATTGTCAGCTCAGCACGTGGGCAAGCAACGCGGCCTGGGTACCGACTTCGTCAAGCCGTACACCACGTACGATCTGACCGCCAACTGGGCAGCCACCCACTGGCTTACCCTGAATGTCGGCGTGCAGAACCTGCTGGATGAAGACCCGCGTGATGACTCGACCAGCTATTACGTGCCTGGCCGGGCGTACTTTGCTGGGGTAACTACCTACTTCTAATTGGCAGCGCACAACCCGGAATTCGCGCTTTTACGCGAATTCTGGGTTACTTGTGTGAGGCGCCATCAGCGCTCAAGCAGCAGCGACCCGTTCGCCATCACCGCTGACCTCGAATTGCCCCACCAGCTTCTGCAGCTTGCCGGCATCCACCTTTACCTTCTGCGCGCTGTTTTGCAGCACCACTGCGGTCTGGCGCATCTCGCTGGAGGAGTGGTTAACCTGTTCGATGGTCTTGCCGTACTCGATGCTGCGGCGATTGAGCTGCTGAATGATGGCGAACATGCCCTCCACCGCCTGATGAAGTTGCACGTTCTCCGACGACGCATCCTCGGCCAGGCGCAAACTATCATCGACATTCTGCACCCCCTCCTCCATAAAACTCACCGCCTGCTGCGTTTCGTTCTGCAGGCCTTCGACCATGTGCCGGATATCGTCGGCCGCCCGCGCGGTGCGGGCCGCCAGACTGCGCACTTCATCTGCCACCACCGCGAACCCACGGCCATGCTCGCCCGCCCGTGCCGCCTCAATGGCGGCATTTAACGCCAGTAGGTTGGTCTGGTTGGTAATGTCGCTGATCAGCCCGGTGATATTGCCAATCTGCGCCATGCGGCTGTCGAGCAGTTGCACACTGGAGGCCGAGCGGGCCACCACATCGCGAATCGATTGGGTGCCCGCCTGCACTGCCAGGTACTGCTCGCGGGCGCGGCTGACCACCTCGTCCATGGCCTGCTTCATGTGTTCGGCGCTGACCGAAGCCTGCTGCAGCTCACCGAGCTGTTCCTCCATGATGATCATCATCTGGTGCACCGCATCGGCCACCTCGACAGAGCTCACGCTCGCTTCCTGGCTGCGCCCGAGCATCATCTGGTTGGTGCTGCCAACCGTGCGGCTGGCCTTGACCACCTGCCCCACCACGGCGTCCAGGCGGTCGATGAAACTGTTGATCCAGCGCGCCATGTCGCCACTCTCGTCATTGGCCAGGGCGCCAGTGTCCAGGCGCTGGCGCAGGTTGCCCTCACCCTCGGCGATGGTACGCAGCACACCGCTCATGCCGTTCAACCTGGCCGCCAGGCGCCTTGGCCCGAGCACGCCGAACAGCAGCGTAGCACCGACCATGCTGAGGGCCTGGATGGCGTCGTTCACCCCCTGTGGCAATCCGGCGTAATGCTGCACCAGGTAATTACAGCCGAACAGCCCAACCATGGTCGCCACGTAGGGTTTCATCAGCCGGTAGCTCAGCGAACGGCGGCGATAGACCTCCTCCAAGTCGGCCTCGCACATCATGCCCCAACGGTCGAGCGACCCTGGCAACTGGAAGGTCACGCCCTTGCCGACCACCGGCACATGGCGGTAGTCCGAATAACCAGGGTAAGTCACGAACAGGTTGGCGCCACGCCGGATGGTTTCCCGCACGCCGGGGTGCAGCTCACGCGTCGCGGGGTCGGTGAAGCGCAGCTCCAGCTCGGTATGGCGCTGCACCTGCACAGTGCTCCAGGGCGTACGCACGCCACTCTTGAGGTTTTCGCCATGAGTAAACGTCCCGTCCTCAAAGCGCGAACGGGACAAGGCGGTGCCTGGTTGCACGGTCGGGTCGAAACGCGATTGCACCATAAACAGATAGTTGTCGCCCGACTCGGCATAAATATGCCCGGCCTCGCGCTGGATCAGGTCGCCCAGCACATCATTGGGGACCCGGCCACACAGGCAGCCCAGGACGTTGCCCGCGTGCCTGATCGGCTGGTAGAACATCAGCGTCACCTCATCGTGAAAACGCGACGAGGATGGGCCGATCTGCAAGGTCATCGGGTCGCTGTAGGGCCCGTGAAGAAATGGCGATTTCAGGCCATGGGCCAACGCCGCGAGCTGCTCGCTCTGCGTACTGCCACGCTTTGGCCAGGTGGATACCCTGACGTTGCCCGTGCAGTCAATCACACTCAGTTCCGAAAAATCTTCGGCCTGTGCCAGCTTGTCGAGTAATGCCGAGGGCTGAATATGAGCGAAGTCTACTGCCAGGCATTCCGCCAACTCTGCCAGGTGATCCCATTGTTCGCGCGCCCAGTTGTGCAGCAACTGCACCCGCGTCTGGGCAATGGCTTCGAACGTCTGCTCGATTTCTACATAGTTCGAACGATTGAGGCGGCACGCCCACCTCATGCTGAACTTGCCGGCTTTGCCGAACCAGGGCAGCCAGCCCCGCTCGCTCGATGACAACTGCATGGAACTACTTGAAAGCGACATTAAGTTCACCATAAGCGACACAGATATCAAAATGCCAGCAACTTCCAGGCCAACTGTAATCCAAGCTTAATACCGGGTAGTGGCTACCACTAGACGCTCACTACTGGTGCATGAGGGATGTATTCCAGGCCACTTCGCACCCTGAAGGGGCGCGGAGAGAATGAAGCGATCTTACGTGGGCGGCCAGGCTGGATCGGTGGGATGTTGACCCAAGCGCATGTTCGGCTGGCTGAAAGAAAGCCTCCGAAATGTCACGTGCTTCGACAAGCTTGCATAAAGCTACGCCGCCATGGTCTCGTTGGCGTGTTCCATGCGCTGTCTGCGACACCTCGTTTCAGACAGCACATGGGAACGCCGATCTGCTTTAGAGGTTCAGGGCCTCTGGCTGAGAGCGGCCTTACAGAAAGGCGACCGTTTTCATGTGACCATCACGCGAGGTAACTCGCAGGAAAGACCCTTCATGGTACGAAAAGCAAGCCCCGCTGCCACCTCGGACTGGGTCATACGTAGCGCTCAACCTGGCAGCGTAGAACGGATCGAAGCATGGTTCGGCAGCCATGGCTACGACCCGCATCGTCACGACACCTACTCGATCGGCCGCACCCTCGCCGGCGTGCAGAGCTTTCACTACAAGGGGGCGCTGTGCCACGGCGTACCAGGTAATACGCTCGTCCTCCACCCTGACGAAGTCCATGATGGTATGGCCGGTACGGATGCGGGCTTTCGCTACCGGATGGCCTACATCGACCCGGCGCTGATTCAAAACGTGCTCAGCGGTGAGCCATTGCCCTTCATTGCCGGCGGGCTGACCCGCGACCCGCGCCTGTACCGCGCCAGTGAAGCCTTCGTGCAGGCACTGGATCACCCACTGGAAACGCTGGAGGAGCAGGACGCCGTCTATGACCTGGCCATGGCGCTGCGTGCGGTCGGCAGCAAGCCACGCGGCCGCAAACGCCTGGACTACCGCTCGGCCGAGCGCGCCCGGGCGTTCATCATGGAACACCTTCAACAGGGCATCACCCTGGAGATGCTCGAACAGGCCAGCGGCCGCGAGCAATGGAGCTTGTCACGCGACTTCCGCGCCCTTTATGGCACCAGCCCCTACCGCTTTGTCACGCTGCGGCGCCTGGACACTGCTCGGCGGCTGATGCTGGATGGCTTCACGCTGGTCGATGCAGCACTGGCTGCGGGCTTTCACGATCAGAGCCACATGACACGGCACTTCACCCGCAGCTATGGCGTGTCGCCATTGCGCTGGCTGGAACGCTTGCGGCCTGCCCGCTGACTTGCAGGATCGTACAAGAGCGGCGTGCGTTGGGTTGGGTAGGCTGATCACCTCAACTACAGAGGATCCGTCATGTCCGACGCCAACGCGCAACGCGCATCATGCCCTGTGAACCTGACCCAGAAGGCTTCACTGATTGAACAGCAGTGGAGCCCCAGGGTGGTCGCGGAAATGAACGACTACCAGTTCAAGGTCGTGCGAATCGAAGGTGAATTCATCTGGCATTCGCACCCGGAGACCGATGAAGCGTTTCTTGTGCTTGAAGGCACCTTGCGCATCGATCTGCCAGAGGGCTGCGTTTATGTGAACCCCGGCGAATTGTATGTCGTGCCACGTGGGGTGGAACACAGGACAGCGGCGCAGGGGGAAGCGAAACTGATGATGATCGAGCCACGCGGCGTGGTGAATACCGGCCATGAAGGCGGTGAGCGGACGGCTTTGAACGACGTCTGGATTTGAGTTGATCGTCTCAATAGACGATACCGGGATGCGCGTAGAACCGCGAGCACACTATGCGTATATGGAACTAAGATCCTCAATGCTGTAGAAAATCGTGAATCCGGCGCTTTAATAGCTATCGCTTCAGAGGACCGCTATATGGGCATCCGCAGCTTAGCGAAAAACCTGCCTCCAGACCCCGCCAAAGAAGGCTGGGTGCTTGGGTGGGGCGTCCTTCGGGATAGGCATCCATGGCATTTTGTCGACGTCTATGCAGACCAGAAGACAGCCAAGGCGGAGGCGGAGCGCCTTGGTGATGGCTACGTCGTTGAGTACGGGTCACACCGCCTTGGCTCGAAGGAATTCGTATGCGGTACCACCCTGCCTGAAGGCTAACGGCAGCGGATCTGTCCGCCTGGCCAAGCATCCAGCGTGGATGGAGCGCCCGCAAAGGTGCCGCTGTGGAAATGGCACATATTCAGAAAGCCCAGCGTGGGCGTGGGCTTGTTTGGCATACGTAATCAATTTCCTTTATCAGTTCCCACTTAACGCGTTGCACGACTTCTGGATCTCATTGATTATTCTACCCACATGAAAGCCGTCACAAACAGCATGATGCACTTGAACTGCTAATGGCATGAAAATGCTCTCACCTTGCGAGTAATACTTACCAATCGTAAACATTGGCGCAAAAAAATTACTTGCATCTGCCACGTTGAAATTAAAGCTGGTAAAGCTTACCCATGGGTTCGCTGAGACGTAAAAAACGTTCTCAGCGTATTCGTGCCTAGGAAAATAGGAATGATCGCGCCCATACTTTTCTCGATCACTTGAAAACCCTTGCAGAAAGGCACCCAGATCGTCTGCATAGCAGGTCCATAGCGACGAAAAGGTCTCTGTACTTTGATGGAAAATGGTGTAACTCGGATGAACCACATCCCATAAAACCAGCTCACCGTTTTTCATTGCCATTCGAAACTCAGGAAACCTGTTCACCAGCTTGGCAATAACGTGAATCATCACCGGATAAAACTTTAGCTCTGCAGCTTTTGTGTAGGCTAGTAACGCTGTTACGTCTAGCTGCGCAGTCTGACTAAAGGTACACGCGCCCACCGTACTTAATATTTCGAAATGCTCTTTACGGGCCCAAGTCGCCACATCAACTTTCGAGTACCCAAGGGTGTTGTTTACCATTTGACACTACCCAAACATCTAAAAGGCAAACCATAACATTCCTGGATTTAGCATGCCATTCAAAGCAGCAGTAGCGTTGTGCCTTCAACGAACCGCCCCGGTCCGTTGCAGGAGCCCATGGATCGGGTCCAAAAACGACTCGGCCTGGAAGAAGGCACGGGTGAGAGCGGCGTGATTCTGGCAGGAGGCAAACCTTCGCCCCACTCACCCTGGGTACGCCCCAGTCAGGATTCACGATGTGAAACACACCTTCGGTGGCCGACTGCGGGCCGCAGGTGTAACGGAAGGGTATTGGAAGCGCTGCTCAGGCACAAGAACGGCAGCATCACCAGGCACTACTCAGGCGCGGAGATCGGGCAACTGATCGAGGCGGCCAACAAGGTGTCCGCAACAGATTCCCGTGGACCGTACTCACGATGCTGACCAGGAGGAAGGCATGAGTAAGAGGGAGTCACGCAAAAGTCACGCAAATGAAAAAGGCCAATGCTCTGAACATTGGCCTTTCCCATTGGGATTATTGGTCGGGACGGAGTGATTCGAACACTCGACCCCTTGCACCCCATGCATGACAAGCCACGGTAATGGCTTGATAACACAGGACTTCCGGCCCTGCTTTCGCTGCAACGAAGCTTCACCCGTACGGACGCATCCTGGCAAACGTCACTTCAAAAGTCATGGCCCTGGCCAGGCCTCCCCGGCACTCTGACGACCGATTCCCTTCCTTTGTATAGCTATCCACAGAGAGGCGGCTCCCTGCACTGCCCCTTGATCACCTCGACACCCCATTCCGGCAGAGGATCGTGGTAGCCGAGCAGGCCGCAGGCGTACATGTCTTCGTGCTCGTTCAGGCCATAGAGCCGAGCCGCCTCGGCAAACTCGAGCATCTCGCACAGCTGGTCGGCGTCCACTTCCCCCCGCCGGTGGGCGGCCATGGCCATCTCAGCCAGGACGGCAGCTCGGTTATCTGGATCGGTGGTCAGGGCGAACTGGTCGTTGAGCTCGTCCAGCCAGGCCCGCGGTAGTCGGCTCATCATTCTGCCTTGCACCACCACGACTGCGCGTACACCACGCCGCCGATCTCCTCGATGCCGTTTATGTTCATGCCGAGTTGGGCCATGCCGTTGACCTTGGCATCGTGCAGCCGGGGTATCACGTCAGGCCCAGGGGTCGGGTTGAATACCCAGGCCTGAGTAGCGACCCGGCCCAGTGGCTCACTGTGATTGTCGCCGAGTGGATGTCTGCCCGGAGCGGCGTGATCTTCCTGAGCTGACTGGTGGGGATGGCCACGCCATTCACGCGGCGGCGAACGAGGAGGAAATACATAGGGCACCGACACTGTACAAAAATACAGTATCTTATAGGCGAAACCTGGTACGGGGAATTGCCGATCAGCAGGTCAGTGCAATGGTGGCAAATCCTTGCCACGAGCCTTGGCTAAGACCCGGAACTGGTGGTCTGAGACCGCCTGGAACAGAGATGCAGCCAGCAGGCGGAGCCGTTCAACCTCCTCTGGTGGAGCGCTACAATCCTGAGCCTCGTGGTAGGCACGGAATGCGTCCACTGCCTGCTGGATCAGCGGCTCGCCGGCCTCAACCATTCCTACGAAAGTACGCTTGTCCATTACCATCCCCAGGCTAGTTTCCCTGCGAATATTAGCCTCTTTCGTGAAATTTGGCTGAGACACAACGCATTGCGAAGCCGTCTGTTTGGCTTCACCCCTTACTATGTTCGGGGGATGACGGTCCCGTCCCGCGCTTGATGCCACGCGGCCCCATGATGCCCCAGATAGCCAGGCCGACGATGGGCAGTGCCAGTAGTAACAGCGCCCACAGCGCTTTGGTCGCATCGGCTTTGTCACTGCGAAAGACACTGACAATGGCCCACAGATCGACAAGTAGAATGATCACCGCCACGGCGATCCAGAAATACGTCACAGGCTCGGTCATGACCGCCTCTCCTATTCCAAATGACAGGCCACGAAAATCATGGCCTCGTATAAAAGGGAAGCCTGCGTGCCGTTCAAAGTTCAGGCAGCTTTATCCGGCGTAGATGAATGGACGCCACGCACACTGAACCAACTTTGCCCGCAACACGTCCATCGCAAAACAGCACTCGGATGGCCCGCTATGTCTAAAGATCCAGTATTCGAGGCGCTTTACTACCTAAGGACTCACAATCTGGTCCTGACGACTGCCGAATCATGCACAGCTGGCGCCATGGTCTCATTGCTGGCGGCAGTACCGGGTACCGGCGAAGTACTTGAAAGCGGTTACGTCGTTTATTCGCCCAGCGCCAAAAGAAGGCTTTTAGGCGTTAGCCAACAAACCATTGAACGCTACGGGCTTACTAGCGAGGCTGTGGCCTGGGAAATGGCATTGGGTGCGTTGAAGGACAGCGACGCCACAGTTGCCATCGCCAGCACCGGTGTCGCAGGGCCGGAGCCGCAAGACGGCATTGCACCGGGCACTGTCTGCTTTGCCTGGGCCTTCGCCGGCGAGCCACATGCCGTTTTCACCCGGAGGCAGCGTTTCTTTGGTGACCGCGCAGACATCATCCGCCAGGGGGCATTGTTCGGGTTGTCACACCTGGAGCATTACCATCAACGCTGGCTGCGCGGTGAGCGCGCCTGAGGGCTAAGGCCGTGAGCGAAGACGAGCTGATCTCAAGGCATCACCCGGTCGAGGAAGACATGCCCATGCAGCGCCGTGTATGGCGCTTCGAGCGGGTTGGATGGTACTCGCTGGTGATGATCGTGTTGCTTGCCCTGGCCGGATTGTTTGGCAATGGTCCGCTCAGTGACGCCCAGGCCGTGAGTAGCGACGGCCGTGTACGGATCGAGTATCAGCGGCTCAGCCGTACAGGCAGTACCGATAAAATGCGAATCACAGTTCGCGGCCCCCCCGGGAAGCCGGTCATACTGCTGCTGGGCGGAACCTTGCTGCAGGAGGCCAGTATCGAGACCCTGCAGCCCGAGCCGCAGGTGTCGCGGTCTCATGGCGAGGCACTGCTGCTGGAACTTGGCACCAGCGAAGACGGTGTGGCCACCCTCTACCTGACGCTGCGCAGCGAGTATGTCGGCACCCTTGAAGGCAGTGTCAGAGCAGACCCGAGCAGCGCGGTAAATTTCACTACCTTCCTGTACCCCTAGGAGCGTGACATGGATTCCATCCTTCGTGCGGCAGGCATGTACGTTGTCCTGATGTTGCTGTTTCGTGTGGCTGGCAGGCGCTCGTTGGCCGACCTGACCACGTTCGACTTCGTGCTGTTGTTGATCATTGGCGAAGCGACTCAGCAGGCGTTGCTGGGTGAGGACTTTTCCTTTACCAATGCTGTTCTGGTGATTGCCACGCTGATTGTGCTGGATGTAGGTCTGTCGTTGGCCAAGTTGAATTCCAGACCTTTGGCACGTCTGCTCGACGGCCATGCAACGCTGGTGGTCGAACAGGGACGCTTTCTTCACCAACGCATGCGCCGAGCACGGCTGACCGAGGACGATATCCTCGAATCTGCACGCGACAGCCAAGGCATCGAAACCGTCGAGCAAATCAAATTCGCCATCGTCGAGCGCAATGGCAAGATCTCGATCATACCTCAGGAATGATCTGCTCTGGTTGCAGCAGGTATTCCAGCAGGCTGCTTGCACAGGCGTTAATGCCTTCCTGCACCACCATCTCGAAACCATGGGTGTTTTCTGTGGGTATGGCGATGCAGCCGGCTCGGGCGTCCGTACCGGTACTGAGCACCGCGCTTGCATCGGACGCAAAATCAACCAGCAGTGCGACTTGGGGGGTGTAACCAGCCCGGTGCGTGGCCGCGATCAGGGCCTGTACCACTTGGCGGGAGTAATAGCCCTTCTGGTCACCCGTGTTGATGATCGGGTCGGCAGACAGCCTGGTTCCGTACTCCTCCAGCACCGGACCGACCTCGACGGCAATGGTGGTATCGCCCGGCAGCCTGGACGCCGCATACATAGCGCCCGCGTTGGATTCTTCCTCCAACGTCGTCAATACGAACCACACATCCTGGCGCAATTCGCTGCGCCTTAGCTGTAGCTGATGAGCACAATGGATCACCGCAGCCAAGGGCGCGCGATCGTCAAGAAAATGCGCCGCAATGCTGTCGTGGACCTTGAACGGTTGCCGCCAATGGCGGCTCAGCACCACCCGCGTACCTGGCCGTACGCCGACTGCCTCCAACGCCTTCTTGGGTTTGCGCGTGACCACATGGAGGTCAGACCACTGCACCGCTCCAGCCAACACGTCACGCCCGCTGGCGGTCTGCCCACTGCTGTGCATCGACCCGAAAGACAGGACGCCGGGAAGCATCTGTCGATCACCCAGGATGTCCACAGGGCAGACGCCAAAGCTGATTGGCTGCGCGCCGCCGAGTGCCAGCACTTCGAGCGTGCCGTCCGGCCTGACGTTCTTTACGATCATGGCAATTTCGTCCAGGTGAGCCATGACCTTGATCGACGCGTCGGGCTTGGCATCGCCAGCGGCGCGGATCACCCCGAGCAGGTTGCCGGCGTTGTCGGTATGCACATCGTCGCAGTACGCCCCAAGCGCATCGCGACATACCGCCCGCACTTCATCTTCTTGGCCGCCTGGGCCGCGGGCCAGTAACAAGGCTTCTAGCAGCGGCATGATTTCCATGGGGCTACCTCTGTCTTTTGAAATAGCCAGGGCGACGACCCTGGCCTTGCCTGCCAGCAAGCAACGCCTCAGGCGCTGCTTGTGCCGCTGTTAGAGAATTTCTTGACATCGATAGGCAGCGCGACAAATTCGGGCCCTTGCCCTGATGGCCGCCAACGTACATTGGCAATACCGTAACGCTCCGCCATGGGCCGGCTGACCTTCTTTATCTTGTGCTGACCAAACCTGGGAATGATACCTACCCCCGCATCGCAGCTCGCCCAGTGCCAGGCTTCAGCGTTGTCCATACACTCAAGCCGGATGATGAAGGTGCGGAATTCTCCATGTAGCTCATATTCGATTACATACAGTTGCGGTCCTGCCATGGGACTCTCCTCCATTGTTCAGGCTAATGGAGCGGGCGAAAGCAAAAAAAATTCAGAAATTTTGACTGACTGGTCATTACGCGTTTCGCATTGCGATCGCGAAGGCGCTATGCCTTCGCGAAGCTCGCCATGAAGCCGGGCTAGACACCCGGTCCCAGGTCGTGGCGATCAGGACTGTTTCTTTTCCTCGACCTCAGCCAGACGCTGTTTGATGTGCTGGGTCTGTTGCGCCTGCTCCTTGATCGAGGTAGGCGTTATGACTTTGTCCACCGCCTCGGTTTCCGGCTCCGGCTGTTTGAGCACCGGGCCTGGCACCTGTTCGCCGCGTTGCGCCTGTTCAGAAGCAAGCGGCTGAGGGACCTTGTCGCCTGTGTTGTCATCGGTGCGCTTCATTGGGATTTCCTCATACTGTTGAAGTCATTTCAGAAGAACCCGAAGGCAGGCAAAAAGTTTGTTCCGTTTGCCTCAACGGCCAACTCGCCCGACGCGTCAGCGGGTTGGCCAACGCCGCACCGTGGAGCAACGCTGGAGCTTGGTAGCCCTGGTGTTTACGGTCGTGATCATCGTGCTGCTGGTGGGGCTCTCGCTGTGGATCATGTACTACGTGCATTACAACATGCAGGGTTTGTGAAATCCGATCGACCTGCGGCGCCTCATTGACGTCCAAGCACATGACCTGCTTATCACTCCAGGGCAACCAAGGAGGCTAACCGCCAATGAATGATCGACTCATCGCATTGTTCACCGACACCACCGTATTCGGTATCTCCATTCTCAATGTACTTGTAGCACTGTGCGTGGCACTGCTTACGTTTCTGGTAGCCCGCGCTGCCATCAGTTTTCTGTTGCGCCGGGTCCGGCACTGGTCCGAGCACGATGGCGCGTTGAGCCAGGTACTGGCCAAGGTGTTGTCAGGCACCAGCAACTTTTTGCTGTTCCTCGCCTCGTTGCTGGTGGGCCTGAGCATGCTCGACCTGCCGGAGCGCTGGCTGACTCGGGTCAGCAGCCTGTGGTTCGTGGTTGCCGCCTTGCAGATCGGCCTGTGGGCCAACCGCGCCATTGGCCTGGGGTTGAGCCGCTATTTCGCCCGCCACAATGCCACCGGCCTGAACCAAGGCAGTGCGTTGGCCACCCTTTCGGCCTGGGGCGCGCGGGTGCTGCTATGGTCCGTGGTGCTGCTGGCAATGCTGTCGAACCTGGGGGTGAACATCACCGCCTTTGTCGCCAGCCTGGGCGTGGGCGGCATCGCGGTAGCCTTGGCCGTGCAAAACATCCTCGGCGATCTGTTCGCCTCGCTGTCGATTGCGGTGGACAAGCCCTTCGAGGTCGGGGACTTCATCGTCATCGGCCCGCTGGCTGGCACCGTCGAGCACGTCGGCCTTAAAACCACGCGCATCCGCAGCCTCGGTGGCGAGCAGATCGTGATGGCCAACGCCAGCATGATCAGCAGCACGATCCAGAACTACAAGCGCCTGCAAGAACGGCGGATCGTGTTCGAGTTCGGCCTGTCTTATGACACGCCTACCGAGGCAGTGAAAAAGGCGCCTGCCATCGTCGAAGAAGCCATCAAGGACCAAGAGCAGGTACGCTTCGACCGCGCACATCTGCGCGGCTTCGGCAAGGAAGCGCTGGAGTTCGAATGTGTCTATATCGTCAAGGACCCAGGCTACAACCTTTACATGGACATTCAGCAAGCCATCAACTTTCGGCTGCTGGAGCGCTTCTCCGCGATAGGGGCCAAATTCGCCGTGCCGGTACGCGCAATCAAAGTTACCGCATTGCCAGAGGAAGCCAGCCGGCTGGAGCAAAGCCGCGAAGGGCGCGGCCTCAGTGGCGCTTGAAAGATGGTGTGAGGGGGTATCCGGCCCCCTCCCCGCCGGCCTGATTCAAACCGCGCCAGCATACAGATCCATCCTCAGATAAGAAGCAATGGCTCAGTGGCTGAAGGCCCCCCTGCCGGAAGGTTTTACGTTCAACCTGAGCGGGGCATTTCGGCGCTCGGCTGTCGAGCGAGCATGAGCCGTATCACGTCGTCGTTGTCGACCGGTTTGCTGAGCAGAAAACCTTGCACTTCATGGCACTGATCATCGCTGAGCAGGGCCAGTTGCTCGGCGGTTTCAACGCCCTCGGCGGTTACCGTCATGCCCATGGCATTGCCCAGATTGATGATGGCCTGAACCACGCTGCGGTCACTCGCGCTCTTGCCTAAGGATTGAACGAAACGTTTGTCGATCTTGATACTGTCGAACGGGTAAGTTCGCAGATAGCCCAGCGAAGAGTAACCGGTGCCGAAGTCATCCATGTTCAACCGAACGCCCAACTCCTTCAGCGCGTTCATGGTCTGCAAGGCCCCCTCGACGTCATTGAGCATCACGTTTTCGGTGATCTCCAGTTCCAGGCGATGGGCAGGTAACCCTGTCTGGCGCAGTGCCTCGGCGACATCGCGTACCACGTCACTACGGCTGAACTGCGCGGGTGACATGTTGACCGAGACCATGATTGCCACTGGCCAGGCCTTGGCCTTGGCGCATGCGTCGTGGATCACCCAGTTGCCCAACTGCACGATCAGGTCCGATTCTTCGGCCATAGCAATAAAGCGATCAGGGCGTAACAAACCTTGACGCGGATGCTGCCAACGCACCAGCGCTTCTACCGAGGCGACCGTTGTGCCATCGACCTTGTAGCGCGGCTGGAAATGCAACACGAGCTCATCACGGCCGATGCCTTCGCGCAATTCGCGTTCAAGCACGCGCTTTTCCAGCAGCGCCTCGTTCATCTGCGCAGAGAAGTAACGCCAGGTGTGTTTGCCAGCAGACTTGGCGCTGTACAGCGCAATGTCTGCGTATCGGATCAGGTCACTGGGGGTGCCCGGGTACTCCGCTGACAGTGCCAGCCCCAGGCTGACCCCGACCTGCACCGAATGGCCATCAGCCAGTATGGGTTGTTGCAACGACTCCACGACGCGAGCACAAAAGCGGTCCATGTCGACGCGCTGCCCGGGGCGCGAGAGCACGATGATGAATTCGTCTCCCCCCAAGCGTGCTACCAAGTCAGTGTCGCGCGTTATCTCACCCAGGCGCCTCGCCACCTCGATCAGCACAGCATCACCGGCCGGGTGGCCCAAGCTGTCATTGATGGGCTTGAAATTGTCGAGGTCCAGCAAGATCAGCGCGATGGCTTGGGGCACAGCGCCTTGCCCCGCTTGCTCCAGGAATCGAAAGAGCTTGTTGCGGTTTGGCAACCCCGTGAGGGCGTCGTGAAGCGACAGGTGTTGTATCTGTGCATGGGCGGCAACCTCGTCGGTGATATCGCTGCTGGTGCCACGAAACCCTTTGCAGACACCACGATCGAAACTTGCCCGTGCCGCAATGCGGCAAATACGCTGCTGCCCCAGGTGATCATGATACTGGCAGCGCAAGCTGCCCGTAGCGTGGCTGGCAGCCAGGCCGTGCAGCCAGTTTTCAAGCTGCGCGGTATCGCAATCGAGCAGCTCGGTAATCGGTCGATGCAGCCAAGCGTCTGCCTTGTGCCCGGTGAGTTCAGCGAACCGCGCCGACAGATAGCTCAGGTGCAAGTCGGCATCGGTTTCCCAGATCCAGTCGGATGACGCTTCGGCCACAGCCCGAAACCGCTCCTCGCTGGTCTCGAGCGCCGCTTTGGACGCCGCGAGTTGTTCATGGCTGCGGTCCATGCCCGTGCTGGCGCGGATGGCATAACGGGCAAACAGCGTCATCAATAAGCCAATGAGCACTCCCGCCAAGGTCAGCGCAGGCACCACGGTGGAAACCAGCTCACTGCCCGGGCGTTCGATGTGCCATGTCAGCGTATGACCACTGCCCTCAAGCGGCAGCGTACCCTTTGCCCCGTCCGCAGCCATGCGATCCGCGACGGCGAAGCCAGACAGGCCAGCAGCACGGCCCAAAGGCTCGAGCAGGCTGGTATCGAGACGCCGGACAAATACCAGTACCGCACGGGGCGCCGGTAGATGATGCGGCATCGAGGGTGGCTGGATTACCGCAGCCGTGTACAGTGCCGGCTGCCCACCAAATTGGAAATAGCCTGAAGTGGCTTGTTGCTTGGCAGCAACCTGCCGCGCCTGGCTGAGGATCAGGTCAGCCTGGGGGCTGTAGTGGGCGAATGATGCATCGCTCAATTGGCCATCGACCATGGCGTAGCGGCTGCCGTCATCATCGAGTACGAACACGCCCACATAACCGTCAGCGGTAAACAGCGTGGGGCCAACGTTATCTTCATCAAAAGCCCACTGCACATCCACCCCGCGGCCTAGATGGTCAAATGCAGATTGCCAGATGGCGTGGGTAAGGACATAGCTGCGCTCATTTTTTTGTAGCTGGGCCATTGCAGACTCAGCATGAAAACGGCTTTGCGCCATTTCGCGTTGATCAAGTGACCCGGCAATCCGGTAGAGAGCCCCCAACCCGACAATCAGTACCACCATCAACAGGCCGGTAAACACGACGATCAGTTGCCGGACCACGTGGCTGCGCGTCGACAGATCATTGTCAGAAATCGGGTCCATTCAGTCACCATCACCAGGGATTCTTTCCATTGACTGCCCGACCAAGAAGAACGATCGGTAAAAATGACAACCGGTGGCCTGCGCGTTGCACATGCCCACCGCGGAGGTCGGCAACCGTTGAATTGCCGAACAATCAGATGGAACAGCCAGGGCATAACGGCTGCCTAATGGAAGGCAAACCTACTGCATAGGAGCCACCCCATGGCAGCCCCCAACGAACACGACCCGTATGTCGATGTGTCCCTGAGAACCCAGGTGAACCCGCGCCCAAGCCCGACCCTGGCCAACAGGCTCCCGATTGGCCTGACGATCAGGTGCCCCCCGAAGAGCAATCCGATGGCTGATGCGCTTGGGCAATGCCCACGCCATAACCCATTGAAACCAGGCAGAGGTGTCAGCCATGATCGATAAAGCAACGGGTATGAAGCCAGGGGACCGCTATTGCGTCGAGAACGTTGAACGTGCGCATCAATTTGCAGGCTTTTTTCTGGACGGCAAGTATTATCTGGGGCCCGAGCTGCTGACCGCCGTTGGCTGGCTCGACGGTCAGCGGTTCATTTATGACAGCCTGGATGCCGAGGGCGAACCGGTTTTCCCCGATCGGGTTGCCGGTCACATTGAAAACCTCACGTTGAAGTTGGTCGACGGGACGTCACTCGAACTGTCGCGAATCGAGGCTGATGTGTCTGCTTCCAGTGTGGACGATGAATTGCCAGAGGCTGATCAAGCCTTGAGCGAGCCAAATGGCAAAACGTTCACTGGACCACTGCGTGGCAAAGTGGTGGTTATCACCGGCGCATCCAGTGGCATTGGCCGCGCTGCAGCGCATGCGTTTGCCTGCAAAGGGGCACGCCTGGTCCTCGCTGCACGCGATGAAAACGCCCTGTTCGAAGTGCTCGATGAATGCACCGAGTGCGGTACCGATGCCGTTGCGGTGACCACCGACGTTACCCAAAGCGCGGATATGCAGGCGTTGGCAGCGCGCGCCGTCGAATTCGGCAAAGGCCGCATCGATATATGGATCAACAATGCAGGGGTGGGTGCCGTGGGGCGTTTCGACCAAATACCCCTTGAAGCCCATGAGCAAGTGATTCAAACCGATCTGATCGGCTACTTGCGCGGCGCCTATGTTGCCTTGCCTTACTTCAAGGCGCAGCGAAGCGGCATCTTGATCAATACCTTGTCGCTGGGAAGCTGGGTCGCTCAACCTTATGCGGCTGCTTATTCCGCCAGCAAGTTTGGCTTGCGTGGCCTGACCGAAGCCCTGCGCGGCGAGCTCGCCGAGTTTGCAGATATTCATGTCTGCGATATCTACCCCGCCGTGATGGATACCCCAGGGTTTCGTGACGGTGGCAACTACACCGGGCATGCACTCAAGCCGCCAGGGCCAATCTATGACCCCGAGCGCGTAGCCAAGGCGATGGTGAACTGTGCGATCACACCGAGGGCATCCACGACGGTGGGGAGCGCAGCCCGCGTAGCGCACCTGGCCAGCTATATCGTTCCACGGCTTGGCCATATGGCAGGCTGGCTGGCGCGTCTCGGATTGAGCCGCAGCCCCGCCGCCGATGTTTCATCGGGAAACCTGTTCGCCCCGCCAAGCGGCGAGCGCCAGGTACATGGCGGATGGCGCGAAGGCCAGCAAAAAGCCCGCGTATTAATGGGTGTTGCCGTGTCGTTGCTGGTGGGCGCCTGCGCCTACGCGCTGCTGCGCAACCGCACTGAACGATAACGCCCATTGACCCTCGCGCGTCTTGGCCCGGCGAGACGCGTATTGCCCTGGAAAACGCCCCATGCACGCAATCCAAACCTTCCGCGCTGTCCTTCCTGTTGCCTGCAGCCTGTTTGTCTGGGGCTGCAGCAGTGTTGCCACGCAGTCCCCCGTAGAGGCACCTGGAAGGCCGGAAACCGCTGGCACCCAGCTGCTTGAAGCAGGCGCGGCGGTGCTTCAGGCCAAGCCCCCGATAGATGCCCTTAATGCCTACCTCAACGGGTTTCATTTCTATAATGGCCAGCCAGACGCACAAATGGAGGCTCATCATTACTGCGCTGTCCTCAACGAGGATGTCATTCAATGCGTGATCTACGATGGCACCACCAAAGACGCGAAGATCATGGGCGTGGAGTACATCATCGATGCCAACCTGTTCGCCAAACTGCCTGCCGCTGAAAAGCCCCTGTGGCATAGCCATGGTTATGAAGTGTCATCCGGGCAGTTGAGCGCACCCAACATCCCTGCAAGCGCCGAACACGCGTTGATGACCCGGCTGGCCCATACGTATGGCAAGACGTGGCATACATGGCATACCGATCAGGACAAGCGCCTGCCCTTGGGTGTGCCGCAATTGATGATGGGGTTCACCGCAGATGGGCAGGCCGACCCAGCCATGGTTCGGCAACGCAATCAGCGATTGCAGCTGGATACTCGCAAAAGCAAGGTCCAACGTGCGGATATACCGATCCCCCCTCTCGACCCCGCAGCCAACGGTTGGGAGCAGGGCAATATCATTCAGCTCACGGACCCGACCGGCCAGCATGTGCATAGCCCTGCAGCGTCCCCGACGCCAAACGATGCCAACAGCCGCTCAAGCCCTTGAGCCGTGTCAGGCGATCAGGGCCGGTAGCTCGCGTGCCAGCAGTGCGGCTGCAGCGGGCTTGAGCAGGGACGGTGCCAATTTGTCGCGCTGTACCCATTTACACGCCACGATCTCGTTTTGCGGCTCAGGGTGGTCTCGCTCATCGATCTGCATCGTGAAGATGTGATGAACAATATCGCCCGCACGAAGGGTACACAGCGGGACCAGGCGCTCCCTGCAAATGCCAGTTTCCTCTTGGAGTTCGCGAATGGCTGCATTCAACGGGGCCTCGTGCGGCTTGAGGCCGCCCCCTGGAAAATTCCATTTGCGCGATTTGCGGCGCACCAGCAATACCCTGGCCCCGAGAAAGCACAACACTGTTGCTCTTGATCTGAGCTTGCCTGGCTTGGACATGCCCACCTCCTTTAACCATTCTCATATTACGATGGACTGGTTCCTCACCGCGCAGGTTCAAGCCAATAGCGTGTTGACGTTGTCTAATACCTTGATGCCACAGCATTTGAGCGCAACACATTGCCGACTTTATCTTTAGTGCAACTCATCGGCAAATGTCCACATCACCCGAGACAATCGCGCCGCGCCTACCGTCCTAGTTGAACACAGACTTTCCTGTGTGCTGACATGAGGTGAAAGATCATGGCTAACAATCAAAGTAACCGTGGCAATCAAGGCGGCACTGCTCAAAACAACCCAGGCAATTTCGCAAATGATCGGGAGAAGGCGTCCGAGGCCGGGCGCAAAGGGGGGAAAGCTTCAGGCGGCAATTTCGCCAATGACCGTGAACGTGCATCCGAAGCCGGCCGCGTTGGCGGCCAGCACAGCCACGGTGGTGGTCGCAAGAGTGAATGACCTCGCGTGACCGAGGCCAGGTCAGCATGCTGACCTGGCTTCACGCTGGCATGGCTGATCAGCTCGGCTCGTTGGCGTGGGCTGATCAGTGCCCTCTCTCATCGACGCGCTGGAGCCTTGTAATTAAATAGGCACGCTCTTCTTTCCTGCGCTGCTAGATCGCAAGCTGGCACGGGACGCTTGGACCGGGCAAATGGAAGGCCCCGCGCAACAACCCGTTCAAGCAGGCAATTTACTGCATGCTTTCACCACGGTGAGCGAACGGCGCCCGTCATGCAAACTCCTTGCAGCAATCCCTGCTGGCGATTCAGCCGTGTTTTTGCAGCGCGTCTATCAATTGCGCCTTGGACATGCTCGAGCGCCCCTTGATGTTTTTGCTGCGGGCTTCCTTCATCAGGCTTTCCTTGGTCTGGGTTTGCAGCGAAGATCCCGATGTGCGTGGGTGGCCCTCTCGGGTTTTAGCTGCGCGCCTGGCCGAATCGGAGCGCGCTGTTTTCTTCTCGCTCGCCGGCGTCTGCTTGCCCGAACCGCCCTTTTTCTCTCCGCCACCGGAGTGTTTGTTGACAGTGGCCCAAGCGCGGGACTCTGCTTCATCTTTGGAAACGCCTTTGTGCTCATAGCTTTCTTCGATGTGTTCAGCTTTGCGTTTTTGCTTCTCGGTGTATTTGTCTTTGTCTCCACGGGGCATGACCGTCACTCCTGAAAGGCTCTAAGTGAACGGTTGAACACCTGCCCTTCGGCAGAGTGCCGAAAAATGGACAAACGGCTGCAGCAGGTACCTGATCCGTCGGCATCCGATTCGAGGGATATTCCGTCGCCTGTTCGCTCACTTGCATGCTCAAGCCATAGGCGGCTTATCGGTTGAAAAAATCGATGCATTAAGCGCTCACACGTAGCAGATTTTCGAACACATTCCATAGCACCCCACTGATGCGTACCAAGTCACAAGTTAAAGGGTATTCTGTGGAGAACGCCGCGATGCAGTCTGATGAAGCGAATGAACTGAAACGATGCCGAGCCCTTGCTCTTGAACAGAATCAACGGCTGCTCGGCGAGGCGCATCGACGCCTCCAGCAAGCGGAGCAAATTTTGACTCACCCCCAATTGGATGCGGAGCAGTTCGAACGCTATATACGACTGAAAGCCTCAGCGCTGCGCTGCTATGCCGACGCATCAGAACACCTCGCTGTAATCGACAGGGACTTCCCTGAGCCCCCGGCCAGCAACGACGTTGCGCACACCCTGGCGCCGGCATCGGCCGCCACGAACGACGAGCATTATCACGTGCGTACGCTCGCGTTCACCGACTGAACAAGGGCCTTCCTTACACGCCTGTTTTTTTGAGCGTCGGGCTGAACTAGACTGGCCGCTTTTGTCCTTCCGATGAGAATCCTGCTATGAGCGCTGACGATAACAAAACCGCATTACCGCAGCGCAAAGAGATAGTGCCGAGCGAGCTGCCATTTCCGGTGGTTGGCATCGGTGCGTCGGCGGGGGGCATTCAGGCGCTCAAAAAATTTCTCGAGAACATGCCAGCCGATAACGGTATGGCATTCGTGGTGGTGCTACATCTCTCGCCCGATCACGAAAGCGTCATTGACAGAATTCTCGCCTCAAGCACCAAAATGCCCGTTCAACAGGTGACCGGGCGTTGCGAGATCAAGCCTAATCACGTGTACGTGTTGTCGCCTGCCAGGCAATTGGCGATGAACGATGGCTACCTGCAGGCCAATGTTGCAACCCGGCCTCAGGGGACTCATGTCGCCATCGATTTGTTCTTTCGAGACCTGGCAGACGTTCACAAGCACCGCGCATTTTGCCTGGTGCTATCGGGAACCGGTTCGGACGGCGCGGTGGGTTTGTCGCGAATCAAAGAGCAAGGCGGCGTGACGCTTGTGCAGAACCCGGAGGATGCGGAATTTGATGGCATGCCACGGGCTGCAATCGAAACGCAGTTGGTGGATGTCATATTGCCAGTTGCCGAGATGCCGCAAAAACTGCTCGATCTGTGGCGCAACGCTCAAACGATTCGACTCCCCGCCTCCAATGCCTTCCAGCCTTGCGACGCCGTCGCGGTTTCCCCCGAATATGACGATGAACACCTGCTGGGGCAAATACTCGCTGTGCTGCGTAACCGTACCGGGCATGATTTCAAACACTACAAGCGCGCTACAGTGCTGAGGCGACTCGAGCGTCGCCTGCAGGTGACGACGCAAGCTGACCTGACCGCCTACCTCACCTACATTGAAACCCATGCCGAAGAAGCCAAGGCGCTATTAGGTGACATGTTGATTGGCGTCACCAATTTCTTCCGCGATCGTGAAGCGTTTGAAGCGTTGGAACGAAGCGTTCTCGGCGAAATTTTCGCACGAAAGCCTCAGAACCCTTCCCAGCGAGAAGAGATTCGCATCTGGTCGGCAGGTTGTTCGAGCGGTGAAGAAGCCTATAGCCTCGCGATCTTGGCAATGGAGCATCAGTCGCTGGAAAACAGCGAGCGCAAAATTCAGCTGTTCGCCACCGATGTGGATGAGCGCGCCATTGCCAAAGGCCGCGCCGGGCAGTTCTCCGAAGCCATTTTGACCGACGTCCCACCTACCCGTTTACGCCACTACTTCGTCAAGGAAGGATCGCACTACCGGATCAACAAGGAAGTGCGCGATGTCGTATTGTTTGCCAAGCACAACATCCTGGCGGATCCGCCGTTCTCGCAAATCGACTTGATTGTCTGCCGCAACTTGATGATTTACCTCGACCGCGAAGTTCAACGTGAAATTCTGCAAATGTTCCATTTCGCGCTTCGCACCGGTGGCTACCTGTTTCTGGGCTCATCCGAGTCCGCCGATGTGTGTCCAGAACTGTTTGTCGCCATTGACAAGCGCAATCGTATTTATCGCGCGAAGCTCAGCAGTACGGAACGGCGTTCGCCTACGATTCCACGCGCAGGCTATGTGCGCAGCGGCACCGATGAGTCTGTACCCGTAGTGCCCAAACGTGCCGGGAAAATCTCCTTCGCCGACATCCATCGGCGTGCACTGGAAAGCATCCAGCCGCCCAGCCTGGTGGTCGACGGCAATTTGGATATCCTGCACTTGGACAACGGGGTGGGGCGCTTTCTGCGTTATGTCGCCGGTGAAGTTAACCGTAATCTGGTCAATTTGATCGATCCTGCGCTGCGTCTGGAGTTACGCACAACGCTGTACCAGGCCCAGCAAAGCGGTAAGCGGGCGAGTTCGCGCGTGGCGACACTCGGCGACGAACGTGTACGCGTGCTCATTGAGCCATACCGCGACGAAGCCACCGATCATGACGTGTTCCTGGTCGTCTTTCAGGTTGGCCCGCCGTCTTCGCCTGAGCGGCAAGAGGCATCGTCGAGCGCGGACGACCCGGCCTTGGCCGTGCTGGAAAAGGAACTACATCAAACCAAACTTCAGCTTCAGGAGACCATTGAACAGTCGGAAGTCTCGAGTGAGGAACTCAAAGCCTCGAACGAGGAAGCCCAAGCCATCAACGAAGAGCTGCGCTCAGCCACGGAGGAATTGGAAACCAGCAAGGAAGAGCTGCAGTCGATCAATGAAGAACTCTTGACCGTCAACTACGAGCTGAAGACCAAAGTCGAAGAAACCGACAAAGTCAACGACTACCTTAGCAATTTGATAGCGTCCACCGACATCGCGACCATCTTTGTCGATAAAAGTATGCGCATTCGTTGGTTCACGCCTCGTACTACCGATATTTTCAACATGTTGACCAGCGACACGGGCCGCTCCTTGCTAGACATTACCCACCGGCTGGATTATCCGCAGCTGACCGACGATGCGGCGGCTGTATTTGAAACGTTGAATATCATCGAACGCGAAGTCCCCAGCAACAACCAGCGCTGGTATATCGCCCGCTTGCTGCCGTACCGGTCAAACGAAAACCTGATCAATGGGACGGTCCTGACGTTCATCGACATTACCAAGCGCCGCGCCGCTGAAGAAAGCCTGCGACTGGGGCAGGAACGCATGCGCTTGGTAGCGGAAAGTACTCACGATTTCGCCATCATTGTCATGGACGAACACGGCATGATCAGCGACTGGAACACGGGCGCAGAGATGATTTTTGGTTATGTCAAAGAGGAAGTTATCGGCAAATACTTCGAGCTGATCTTCTCCGCCGAAGACCGCGCCAGCGGCGTACCGGCAGAGGAGCTGCGCAAGGCTCACCTGGAGGGCCGCTGCCTAGACGAACGTTGGCATGTGCGTAAAGGGGGCGAACGCTTCTACTGCAGTGGCGAAGTCGCCACTTTGACAAGTGACTCACTCACCGGTTATGTAAAAATCGCCCGCGACCTCACTGGGCACAAGCGCATGCAAGAGCAGCAAAGCCGTATCCTTAAAGAAACCCAGACCAGCAGTCACATGAAAGACGAGTTTTTCGCCGTGATGTCTCATGAGCTGAAGCACCCGTTAAACTTGATACAGCTCAATGCTGAAATCTTGCGACGCGTACCCGCAGTTCGGGCAGCGGAGCGCGCCAGCAAGGCCGTGGATACCATCAGTGATGCGGTTGCCAGCCAAGCGCGAATCATTGACGACTTGCTGGACGTCGCCCGTATTCGCACAGGCAAACTGAAACTCAAAAAGCAGCCGGTTGAAATCACGGCCATCCTGGAAGAAATCTTTGCCGTCGCCTCCAGCGAATGTCCTGAAGGCCACATCACGCTCGAGATCGAGCCTGAGGCCAGGGGTGACTGCTGGGTGAACGGCGATGTCACGCGCCTTGAACAAGTGATTTGGAATCTACTCAACAATGCCCTGAAATTCAGCGCAGCGCATCCCGTCATCCAAATTATTGTCAAGCAAGTGAACGACACGGTGAAACTGCAGTTTGTCGATAACGGGGTCGGGCTGACGAAACAGGATCTGGATCGTGTATTCAACCTGTTCAGTCAAGCCACGCATCAGCATTCCACGCACAAGCGGGAAGGCCTTGGTATTGGCTTGTCTTTGGTTCGTCAGCTGGTTGAAGCCCATGGTGGAAGCGTTGCGGCCTCTTCCGCAGGTATCGGCCTTGGCTGTACCTTCACCGTCACTTTGCCGCTTTGTGCTCAGTCATCGGTCAATGGGCCTTCCCAGGATCCGGTGCAAGCTGCGCGGTTGCATGGCATCAAGATTTTGCTCGTCGACGACTCGACCGAAATATTGGACGTCATGCAACAGTTACTTGAGATGGAAGAAGCTGTGGTGACGGCATTTCATGATCCCTTGCAAGTGGTCGAGCACGCCAAAGTTACCCACTACGATGTCATTATCTCGGACATTGGCATGCCGGGTATGGATGGACATCAACTGGTTGGTGAACTGCGCAAGATCAACCATTTGCAGAAGACGCCTGCCATCGCTCTTTCGGGCTATGGTGACAAGGTATCCTCTACTCTATCCGGATTTGATCAGCACCTGACCAAGCCTGTGCAGTATGAGGTACTGATAGAAACTATCGAAGGATTACGCATTTCGTAAATTCATATGTTATTCCACTGAGGCTCAGCCGTGAGCACCGCCGAACCGCAACGTACTCTATAGCCAGGGCGGCCTACGGGTCGCGCCGTGGCCCCACTTCTACAGAAACAGCTACGTGCACCACGTCTACTGCCGTCAGTCCTGCGAGTTGAATCCGTGCATCTGCAATCAAACCGACAATTTCACGGGCGGAATTAAGGACCTGTGAATCAACCGCCTGCAGCACAACACTTTTTTTGGGGTCGCGATAGCTCGTAAGGCTCAAGCTCAGGAGGTCTCCAGCTAACGTGCACCTGCAGACATCTGGTAGAAACGCGCGCTCTATCAGCTGGAGAATTTCTAGATTAGATAGCCCATACAGATCCATGATCATTCCCTCAGGCGTTTTAATTTTGAGGTTGAACTCCCATGCCTGTTCAAAAATTCTGCCCTGCTGCGATACCTTACCGGGAGCGTTTTTCTTCAATGACCATGTCCTTTATCCGTTCGGAGGCAGATGGTATCTGCACCTAAACTTGGGAAGCGGGCGAGGCTCAGGAGTGCCTGCAGCTAGACAAGTGGCGTACGAGCTCGTCGAAGTCGGGCCTTTTCAGTTGAACGCCTTTCATCAGAATGGGGCGTCTGTTCACCCGCTTCGGGAGGTAAGCGCTCTTGATCCTCCCAATCCGTCGATCGCGATCGGCCTTACCCTGACCCGGCCTTTCTGCATCAGAAGCTTCCGTCGCTCTGCGGGCACCCTTCGGTAAACAGCAGGCCGAACACAAGGTGAACGACCAGAGAGTTTCACATGAAAGCAGAAAAAACGTACGCGTTGCTGCTCGCAATGTGCGTGGGTTGCGCGGCGCCACTTGCCCTGGCCGCCACAGACCTGAACGATCAGCGCGCCCCGGGAACGCAACCGCACAGCAATGGGCACATGAACGGCCAAGGCGGTGCGACAGGCTCAGGAACATTAGCCGTTGGCATGGGCACGGGTAATGGCGGTACCCATGACAATGGAACGGACAACTCGGGAGGTACGGTACCGATGCTGACTCGGGCTCCGGCGTCAACGGGGGGATAGTAGCGGTGCAGATCCGGCGAGTGGCTCAACCGGCAGTGGATCATGTGCAGGATCGGGCAGCTAGGTGGATGGCCAAATGGCGGTGGATCTCCCGTTCTTGCGTTTCTGCTTGTCCGTATATTTTGTCACCGCGTGGCATGGCATTCACTCCTGAGTGAGTTGCTTGATCAATGGCGAAACTGAAACGCCGGGCCATGCACATCGAGCAATTTTATGAGGACAAGGGCGTGGGCAAGGACGAAGCCGAAGCGCGCGCCTGGGCCACCGTGGACAAACAATTCGGTGGCGGTGAAAAGCCGGGAAACTCGGGGAGCAGGACCTCCGTCGCGCGAGAAGAAGACCGCATGCATGGATTCAGCCAAGCGCGCCGCTGAGTCTCGCCAGGGGCATTCACGCTCTTCGCGCGCGTCGCTGGAATCGCAAAGCAAGGAAAGCCTTATGAAGGAGGCGCGCAGCAAAGGCATCAAGGGGCGCTCGAGCATGAGCAAGGCCCAGTTGGTCGAAGTCCTGCGAAAACAGGGGTGATCGGAGAAGGTCGCCGTAGCGTAAGGCTCACTAGCCCCACACTCAACTCCATTGCGTCATCAACATGCCCCGAATACCGAAGACGGGGTCTTGTTCAGGGCATGGCACCTGGGCGATGCGCGCTAGATTGCGCGGGTGTGCTGCTCTGTCGGGCCGCTGAATGTCGTAGTCTTCCTGCCCATGGGGATAGGCGCCGACCACCAGGAAGCTATCGCTGCACTCGATACAGCGATGGCCCGTGCCTGCTGGCAGCACCAGCACATCACCCCGCTCCACGCTCACGCTCTGCCCGTATTCTCCGCCAAGCGTCAATCGGGCCCGCCCATAGGCAATCCCGAGTGCTTCATGAGCGTTCGGGTGAAAGTGGTGATAATCGAAAATCCCGAAGCGCCAGAGCGGGGTCCATTGATGAGCGGCAAACATCGCTTCGAATTCGCTGGCAGTGTCCCCCATCGGATCGAGCTTCAACCGGTAGAACAGCACGGGAAAACGGCTGTTTGGCGTCGCGCCGTCGTCTTCGAAATACAAGACCTGCACGCTTGCATCTTCCGTATTCATGAGCGTCATGATGCATATCCTGATGGGGTTATCGGTACACCTTCGAACCCGTCGGCTGTTGCCAGGTTCCAGCCGGCAGACGGGTGCACGTACCGTTGAAAATTTCCCGCCACGTGCCAAGTCCAGACACCCATCGATAACAGAACGGGAGCAGGCAATGACCGGCACGGTAGGCGACTTTCTGGTGGGACCGTTGTAATCAATGGGGCGTACGGCGCATCTTCGGTTACCCCGGCGACGGCATCAATGGCGTGTTCGGCGCGCTGAGCCGGGCCAACGGCAAGATCGAATTCATCCAGGCCCGCCATGAGGAAATGGCCGCCTTCATGGCCAGCGCTCATGCCAAGTTCACCGGCGAGCTACGTGTTTGCATGGCTACATCCGGCCGCTTGATACCGCGTGGGCCAGCAACGCCCCAGACACCCAGGCCAACCAGCGGCAGCGCGACGATCAGCTGGGCCCAGGCCGCTTTGCCTCCAAGTGGCAGGAGGGGTATCGACGGAGGTTGGAGAAAGCCGAAAGACAATACGCCGCTGCTGATCGGCGCAGCGGCGCTGGGAATCCTTGTGGGTTTTTCAATCACGCATTCACGACGCAGGGATACAAGAGACGGTCTGCGTACCGAGAAATGAGCGTGGTCTCATGCGAGAGCACGTTCGATCCCAACCCTGCTGTCGAATTCGTGGGATTTACCGGACGATAATCCTCCCCTGCTACCGCTCTCAGGTAAGCAGCGTCGGCCTCCAGACGAAGATCGCGCCATTCCTGCCAGGAGATAATCCCCCGACGATCCATCTCATCGCCTGGCGAAGCAATTCGTCGTGATAGTCGTCCGGCGAGTCCATTCGTAAAGCCCTACTTTCCAGCACGCGGTACCACGCTGCCAAACAGTTGAGCTTCAGCAATTGGGTAGCACAAAGGTTTTTCTCGAACGTTCGCATCAGGAAGCCTCACACGCTGATGAAAGGTTGAGTCACGAACATTCAAGAGGTTCAGTAGAGCGGTGTCAGCGGCGTAGAAGCGTCCAGAGGGTCGCTTGACCACGCCGGCGTGGCTGAAGGTTCGGCGTCTGCAGACTGGATGCAAGCTTGATCCTTCCCAAACGTTCGCGAACAAAGCTTAAGGACGCCACACACGCCTGCACCGGTTCTTTCGCGCAACCCGTCGGCCTTGGCCAAAACCCAAGGAGCAAACACCCCGCGCCGCGATGTCCGAGTTGAACACAGACTTACTTGTGTGACGACATGAGGTGAAAGATCATGGCTAACAACCCAACCAATCGTGGCCATCAAGGTGGTACTGCTCAGACCAATCCTGGCAATTTTGCCAATGATCGCGAGAAAGCGTCGGAGGCAGGTCACAAAGGCGGGCAGAGCTCAGGAGGCAATTTTGCCAACGACCGTGAGCGTGCCTCCGAGGCAGGCCGTAAAGGCGGGCAAAACAGCCACGGCGGCGGTGGCGGTGGCGGTAGAGAGAACCGCTAACTGGCGGTGATTCAGTGCCAGGGCAATTGCTGCCCTCGCACTTTTTCTGTTGAATAGCCATCAGGAGACCCTCTCCTTCCACGCTTCGTATCTGGCAAGGAGCGGCTGGACACTCAACCCATGCAGCAGAATGCTCAACGCCACCATCGACAGCACCAGGTTGATGCTCTGTTCGGCCAAGGTGGGAGGGCATAGAACAGGTACTAGTGGATTTTGAGAATTACAACTGTCGCAACCGGGCCCGAAATTCGCGGGCTCCAGCGTCACGTTGAGAAAGGGAAAAACTGTCGCTAGCTCCTGAAACACTGATTCTGGCCCAAGTGTCTGAGAATTAAAACTGTCGCAGCCTGCAACGGCGCGGCCTAGCGCGCTTTCTCCCCAAGCAAAGGATGGTTCTCGGTCTACGTCCCGTCGCCCTCAACCCTGCGCGGCTGGATAGTCCCAAGCGAGTAGATCCAAAACCTGGACAACGCCAGAATCTGCAGGCGCATGGTGTCCAGATCCATCTCGACATTCGCTACCCCAACGAGTCCAACCAAGCGGCTGCTCTCCACTGCGCTCCGATCGGTCGCGAACGGATGCCCTGCATTTCCAATGCCCCCAAGCGAGGTCAGGAACTGCACCAGCACGTCTTGCGGAGTCGTTCTCCTCAGTTGCTGCCTTCGCCCACAGCGGTGGTACCGACTCCAAGGGTTGCCATACCAATCACAAAACTGGTGAGCGCCACTGCCACTAAGGCAGTCAGCAGGCCCGGTGAGTGCTGGCGTTCTTGACCTTGAGGATGCCAGCCGCAACGACTACAGCAGGTTGCGAATGCCCAGTAGCTCCACTGCGTAACGGGTAAGACCCTAAACGGCAATCGGGCCCAGAACAGGGCCAAACCGAGCAGAGGCGCCAAAGCGGCGATGAGCAGCGAAAGGATGGCGAATGGCTCAAGCTGCGCCGCCCGTTCAAAAAGCCCCGTCCTCGTATTGATCGCCACACACAACGCAACCGGCAATAACGCAAATAGCTCTGGCCGCCTGATGGCTAGGACTTAGGCGGCCGGTACCAATACTCCATAAAAGCCATACATCAGCGGCTCACTCAACAAATAAGCTGCCGCGTTAGCTCCAACCGCTAGCACCAGACTTTCAAACGTCTGATGCTGAACACCCCAAGCTACTAGCAGGCCAAGCGCCAAGGTCACCAGCACGTTAAACGTCCCCGAAGTCCCAACCATTCGGTAAGGCACTTCCGAGAGAGCAGCGAACAGCACCAACAGTGCGAGATATCGGCCATTGCTGCGGGTAAACAGCTCCCCTGGCTGATTGCGCGAAACGTTGATGGCCAAGGCCAAGCAAAAAAAGGGAAACGACAGACGGCCCAGCACAAATAAGTCGCTGGTTGCAGGCCAAGCCAGGCGCATGTGATCAAGCACCATCGTGACCAAAGCGATCCATTTGATGAGGTCCTGACCGGCATGCCGCTCCGCCGATACGTGGCTCATGGCATGCTCCCGAGCACCAAGAGCGTCAAGAGTAGGTATCGACCGCCTTTGGCGAGGCTAACCAGGAGTAGAAAACGCCAAAACGGTTCACGCATCACGCCGGCCACCAACGTGATTGGGTCCCCTATGATCGGAACCCAGCTCAGTAACAAGGACCAGTAGCCATACCTTTGATAGAAAGACTGAGCCTTTTCCAGCTTCGCCTCACTGACCGGGAACCAACGTTTGTGCTTGAAGTGCTCAACCCCTATGCCCAATGCCCAATTGGCTACCGAGCCAAGCACATTGCCTGCGGTGGCCACCGCCAGAAGGACGAGAGGAACGTAATGCTCCGATACGAGCATCGTGGCGAGCACAGCTTCTGACTGCATGGGAAACAGCGTTGCCGCCGCAAAAGCCGCCAGGAACAGGCCCAAATAGCTGGTGAATTCAAACATCGTCCGGGCTACTCATGAGCGAGCGAGTTCTACAGGTATTTGGTGATCTGCTTGAACTCTTCAATCGCCGACCGATCCCCTTTGCTCAAGGCTGTTACCGAGTCTTCAAGGCAGTGGTCGATATGATCCTGGATCAGCGTGCGTTTAGCCTGGCACACCGCCTTCTCAACAGCATGAAGCTGCTGGGCAATGTCTACACATTCACGTCCTTCCTCGATCATGGCGATGATACTGCGCAAATGACCATCAGCACGCTTTAAACGCTTGATAATCGCGTCATGGCTTTGGTGTGTATGAGTGTGGTCATGAGGGGCATCGTGCGGATGATCATGTGAGTGATCGGACATATCTTGAGTCTCTGTCGGTGATACATTACGCTTGAGATGCTATCCCCCCCTGGGGGTTAGGTCAAGCGTGCGGCTTTCTGTTGAATCATCTAGAAAGGCTTCTTGATGTCTCGTCGTTTCCTGTCACCGAGCATGATCGTAGCTCTGGCTCTGGCCTTTATGCTGGCCTGGACAGGACACGCCTATTCGTCGTCGGTACCGATTCAAGCCTCAGGTCAAGATGCAGTGGCATCGAAGCACGGACATGACCACAGCGACGCCTCTGCCAGCTGCGGGCACTGCACCGACCATTACCACTCTCCCCTGACGCCCGACCATCAACACGAGACGCCGCAACTCTCCTCCGCACGCCATCTGGCACCGATCTTTGGCCCTTCTACTTCCGTGGCTTGGTCAGGTGACTCGGTACCTCACCCGCCAATTTTCCGGATCGAACGCCCACCTCGTCCTGTTTTTGCCGCCTGACCCTGGCCGCTCTGCGGCTCTCGATCACTGCAAAAAGGATTGATCCATGCATCTACACTCGATACCGGGTGGAGGCGTGTTCGCTTCGCGTGCTCGCCATCCCATCTTCCTCTTGTTCCTGTTCGTCGCGTCATTGCTCATCGGCATGCCAGAAGCCTTGGCACACGCCGTAGCGGAAGGCGACAAGGGCTTCATCCAGGAAAGTTCTGGGGTCATGTTGATACCGTTCATCTATATGGGCGCAAAGCACATGATGACGGGGTATGACCATTTGCTTTTCCTCTTCGGCGTCATCTTCTTCCTTTACCGCCTCAAGGACGTTGGCCTCTACGTCACGCTGTTCGCTGTCGGTCACTCGGTGACGTTGCTGTTCGGCGTGCTGACGGAGATCAGCATCAGTTCCTACATCATCGACGCCATTATCGGTTTCTCCGTGGTTTACAAAGCCATGGATAACCTGGGGGCGTTCAAGCGCTGGTTTGGTATTCAGCCCAACACCAAGGCCGCGACGCTGATCTTCGGCCTGCTGCATGGCTTCGGCTTGGCCACGAAGATCCAGGAGTATGAGATCTCCTCAGATGGCCTGATCCCGAACCTTCTCGCCTTCAACGTCGGCGTGGAGATCGGTCAGTTGCTCGCGCTGAGCGCCATTCTGATCGTGATGGGCTTCTGGAGGAGAACCGGTGGATTTTGGCGTCATGCCTATACCGCCAACGTTGCCATGATGAGCGCCGGCTTCCTGCTGATGGGTTATCAGCTGACTGGCCTGTTTGTTACTGCTTGAGGATCTTCAGAATGTTCAACTCCCCACTTCCTTCGGCAAATGAACTGCCGAGCGGCCGTCAACTCGTGCGCTCCACTGCAATCGCCTTAGCTCTGGCCATGGGCTTGCTGGTTACTGTCGTCATGCCATCCGAGTATGCGGTTGACCCAACCGGGCTGGGCCGTGCCATGGGTCTGACCCAGATGGGCGAAATCAAGATAACCCTTGCCCAGGAAGCTCTGGCCGACGAAGCTGCCGCGAAGAATGCTGCCCCTGCACCTGCTGCTGCGTCAGCAATCATTCCCGCGACAGTGCCAGCACCCGTTCAGCAAGTCGCGGTCGCGCAGCCTGCCAAACCTGCAGCGCCGGCAGCAAAGTCGGATGAAGTCAGCCTCACGCTCAAGCCTGGTGAAGGCCGTGAGATCAAACTGGAAATGCTCAAAGGCAGCGTAGTCGCTTATGAATGGAGCGCCTCCGGACCGGTCAACCATGACACCCACGCAGAGACCTACAACGCCGCTCAGGGTGACTTCCACAGCTACAGCAAAGGTCGGCAGATCAAAGGTGACAAGGGCGAACTGACAGCCTTGTTTGATGGTACCCATGGCTGGTTCTGGCGTAACCGCACAACAGGCAACGTTACCATCGTGCTGAATACCACTGGCGACTACCTGAACGTCAAGAAGTGAAACCCTGTGCTGCCTGCAGCGTGGGCACCAGCCATACCTTTATCCATTTGGAGTCCTACGATGATCATCAAATTGTTGCGCTCTGTTCTACTGATCGGCTTCCTTAGCCTGCTTGGTGCTTGCAGCGAAGAGCCACAGGTAAAGAATGACAGTGCCGGACATGGACATTCCCACGATTGAGCATTGTAAAGAGCCAAGGATGGCTCTATTTCAGCCGGCTTCGGGGCAATCCCTAGGACCCCGCCTTGTCCAGGCTCTCCAGACACTTGGCGAGCTCATCTCCGATTCGAGTTATTAGCTCTCCATATCCACCGGCTCTGACCGTTACCCCGTAGCCCAAGGCATCGAGCTCAGCGAAGCGTACTGGAAGGCCAGATGTCAGCGTATCACTGAGCTTTGGGCGTACCGGTGGTTCGCTGAAGAGGCAGCTAGGGCCTGCGGCCTCAAGCTTGGCCCGCATTTCTGCGATATGACGTGCACCTGGCCGAACGTCACCGCCGATAGCCAGCACACCCGTGTGGTTCAGGCCGTAAGCCGCCTCGAAGTAATCGAAGGTCTGATGAAATACGAAAAACGGCTTGGCCGCGAGCGGTGCCAATCGTTTTTTTAATCGTCGATCTTGTTCGCCGAGCCGCGCACTGAAGGCTTCGAAGTTCGCCTGGTAGCGAGCGGAATTCTGAGGATCAGCGGCAGAAAGGTCGGTGGCCATCTGCTTGGCGATCACCAACGCGTTGCTCGGGCGAAGCCACAGATGAGCATCAATAGAACCGGGGCGGTGCTGATCGTCATGATCATCTCCCACAGCGGTGGACCTTACCGGCTCTTCGTGACCATGTTCAGCATGCTCATGCTCCTCGCCAAAATGGCGAATGTGTAGCCCCGGCAGTTTTTGAATTACTACCGTCTTGCCGCTGCGAGCGGTGATGCTTTTGGCCAGGTAATTCTCAAGGTCGGGGCCGATCCAGTACAGGATGTCAGCAGCCTGAATATCTCGAACGGTCGATGGTTTGAGCGAAAAGCTGTGTGCGGATGAACCGGCAGGTACCAGCACTTCTGGCTCGCCAACGCCATCCTGGATTTCCGCCGCAATGAGCTGCAGTGGTTTGATGCTGGTGACAACCCTGACCTCGGCAAATGCACTACAACTGGCAATGGCCAAGAGCAAAGACCCGCCGAACAACGACGCGGTTTGACACTTTTTCATGGGTATTCCTGTGTGTGCTCAGAGCTGAACGGATGGGTCTGAGTGTTAGTGATCAATGGCCGGGCCACTTTCGATGCTCGTCATCGATCACGAATGGGTGAGCATGTTGTTTTCCCCCTTGGACGTGAGGGTGATCCGCAGGTAAATCATCATGGCGATGGGCAACGACCTCGTCTTCAAACCGAGGATCCCAAATGCTTTTGCTGAGTACCCAGGCTGCACCTGCGATTACCGCTAGGCCGCCAAACGCCGCTGTGGTACTGAACGTCGCCCCCAGCCAACCCGCTACCGGATAGGTAATCAACCAACAGGCGTGTGATAGGGCGAACTGAGCAGCAAACAATGCGGGCCTATCTTGAGCGCTGGACGATCTTCGCAAAATGCGACCAGAAGGCGTCTGCGCAAGCGAGTAACCTGCCCCGACCACGACCCAGAGCACAATCAGCGCTTCATAGTTTGGGAGCCACACACCCAAGGCCAGGCCGACAACCAGGATAGCGCCGCCAGCGAGCATTACCCTTCGATCATCGAGCCGCTCAAGCAGCCTCGGCAGCGCTAACGCCACGGCCATCGACCCCGCTCCGAATGCCATAAGTGCCAAAGCCATCGAGCGTTGATCTAACCCGAACCTTACCTGCACCAGCACCACGGTGTTCACAATGACCATCGCGCTGGCTGCAGCAACTGCCAGGTTCAACGCCAACAGGCCTCGTAGGCGTGGCGTACGCATGAAAATTCGCACGCCTTTGGTAGTCCGTTCGTACACGCTGCGCTTAGGCCCTGGGGTGGGGCGTGGAAGAACAGCGGTAGTCACCATGGCTGCTGAAACCAGAAAACCGATAACAGTGCCGCCGAATAGGCTATGGAAGCTCACAACTGTCAGCAAAGCTGCTGCGAGCATGGGACTGATCACACTTTCCAGGTCATAGGCTAAACGGGAAAGCGACAGTGCACGGGTGTACTCACCTTCGTCCGGAAGAGTATCCGGAATGGTGGCCTGGAATGTCGGTGTAAAGGCGGCGGAAGCGGCCTGCAGCAGGAAGATCAGCAGATAGACCTGCCAGATTTCGGTGACAAAGGGCAGCATCACCGCTACGCCAGCCCGGACTAAATCAAGGCTCACCAGCATCGCTTTGCGGGGTAGATACTCGGCAAAAGCTCCGGCCACCGGCGCGACGCTAATATACGCCACCATCTTGATAGCCAGAGCGGTACCCAGCACTGCGCCTGCATCCGGGCCCGCCAAGTCATATGCCAGTAGACCGAGTGCGACCGTAGCCAGCCCTGTACCCACCAAGGCGATTACCTGGGCAAAGAACAAATGCCGGTAGGTAGGGTTTTTCAGGACTGAAAGCATCGAGCTCTCCGAAGCGGTAGAAGTCGCCATTCCTTGAATCGTATCCCCCCCAGGGGGATATGGTCAACGCGATGGCTTACCCATCACGTTAGCGATTGACTTCAACAGCGAAAGGGATAATGTAGAATTGATAACAAAACATGTTGAGTACGCAACATGATTGGATGGGCGTTGTTGATTCTGGGCCTTCCGACGGCCAACACCACCGAGCGAATGCGCGCATGGCGCACACTGAAGGCCTGCGGCGCTGCTGCCCTGCGCGACGGTGTGTATTTGTTACCCGACTTGACCGATGCCAGAGAAGCATTTGAGACGGTCGAGCGTGACGTACTGAGCATCAACGGTACGGCCTACGTACTGAGATTCTCCGATCAAGAAGATCGCTTCAGCGCGTTGTTCGACCGAAGTGACGATTACGCAAAGTTGATAATGGAGATCAGCTCTGCCCAAGCAGAGCTGGCCCAGGACAATACGCATAAGGTTGCGCGCCAGGTTCGAAAGCTTCGCAAATCCTATGGGCAGCTGGCCGCCATCGACTTCTTTCCCGGTCCGGCCAAGGTTCGGGCCGACTCCGCACTTCGAGAACTGGAGACGGCCATTAGCAGAGCGCTGTCCTCAGACGAGCCAATAGCGTATGAGGAACAGATATGCGTTCTGGATCGACTTCACTATCGGGGTCGTACGTGGGCAACACGACAGCGCCCATGGGTCGATAGGCTTGCGTGCGCTTGGTTGATCAACCGCTTCATCGATCCCGAGGCACAGTTTATCTGGTTGGAAAAACCTCAAGACTGCCCCGCTGATGCACTAGGTTTTGATTTTGGTGGCGCGCAATTCAGTCATACCGGGCTGTTGGTTTCGTTCGAAACGCTCATCGCCAGCTTTGCGCTAGAGGAGCCGGGTCTCCAAAGGCTCGCCTCAGTCGTTCATTACCTGGACGTCGGTGGAAGCCAGCCCGCTGAAGCCGCCGGCATAGAACGGGTTCTCGCAGGGCTACGGGAAAGCATCCCTGATGACAACCAACTGAGCCAAGTTGCCGGAGGCATCTTTGATGGCCTGCTGACGGCGTTTGCCAGCGAGGACATTGCTAATGGTTGATACCAGCACTCCCGTCAGCGACCCGCAGCAGGGCGAACGACAATCCGTGGGGCTTTTTGAGGCTTTCCTGTTCTGGCTGAAACTGGGTTTCATCAGTTTTGGAGGTCCAGCCGGGCAGATTTCAATCATGCATCAGGAGCTGGTTGAGCGCCGACGCTGGATCAGTGAAAAACGTTTCCTGCACGCGCTTAACTACTGCATGTTGTTGCCTGGGCCAGAAGCGCAACAATTGGCGACCTACATCGGCTGGTTGATGCATCGCTCGTGGGGTGGGGTTATCGCAGGAGCGCTATTCGTCCTACCGTCGCTGTTTATCCTGATTTGTTTGTCTTGGGTGTACATCGCTTTTGGTGAAGTGCCGGTAGTGGTCGGCATCTTCTATGGCATCAAACCGGCGGTGACCGCAATCGTGGTGCATGCCGCGCACCGGATCGGCTCCCGAGCCCTCAAGAATTCTTGGCTCTGGGCGATCGCTGCGGCTTCTTTCGTTGCGATCTTTGCGCTGAACGTACCTTTCCCTCTAATCGTGCTAGGGGCAGGCGTCATTGGTTATATCGGCGGTCGGCTGGTGCCGGAGAAGTTCATGACTGGCGGCGGGCACGGTGCAACCAAGGCGACTTACGGGCCTGCTTTGATTGATGACAACACGCCAACACCGGAGCATGCGCGGTTCCGCTGGACACTTCTGCTGCGCCTGGCTGTGATTGGCGCTGTCCTGTGGATGCTTCCAATGGGGATATTGGTAGGGGCTTTCGGCTGGGACGGTACGCTGACCCAGATGGGCTGGTTCTTTACCAAGGCCGCTCTGCTCACCTTTGGTGGGGCATATGCCGTACTGCCTTACGTGTACCAGGGTGCCGTAGGCCATTACGGCTGGCTCACGCCAACCCAAATGATCGATGGTCTTGCCTTGGGCGAAACCACGCCTGGACCGTTGATTATGGTAGTAGCATTCGTAGGGTTTGTTGGAGGCTATGTCCATCCGATGTTCGGAGCCAGCCACCCATTTGTTGCCGGCGCGATAGCAGCGAGCCTGGTCACCTGGTTCACGTTCCTGCCATCCTTCATCTTCATCTTGGCCGGGGGTCCTCTGGTTGAGTCGACCCACAACGAGTTGAAGTACACCGCCCCTTTAACCGGAATCACAGCGGCTGTAGTTGGCGTGATCCTTAACTTGGCGCTGTTCTTCGGCTATCACGTGCTTTGGCCGAACGGCTTTGAAGGCGCTTTTGACTGGCCATCTGCGCTGATTGCAGCCGGTGCCGCGGTAGCGCTCTTCTGCTTCAAGCGAGGCGTAATCCAAGTACTGTGCGCCTCTGCATTGGCCGGACTCGTTATCCAGATCATTCTGTAATGCTGGACACCCTCCCTGCTTTGGCGGGAGGTGGGACTCGCCAGCCAGCACAACGTGCCGGTCTTGACGGCCGGCATGTTGTGCTCATTCTGGGCAGTTAAACGAAATCTTCGTCGTCTCCTCCATCGAAGAAGCCCTCGTCAGCGTAGTGCTCATCTGATGCAGGCTCTTCCTGTGCTACTGGTGGTTTTTCTGCTGGTGTTTGACCGGCAATTTGCTCAGCACCATCGTCTTGGAACATATCCATCAGCATGTTACCAAGCACCATGCCACCCGCCACACCGGCGGCCGTTTGCAGGGCGCCCGAAAGGAAGCCGCCACCTTGCGCCGGCGCCCCGCGCTGGACAAATCCTGGCTGCTGTCCTGCAGCTGGTTGTTGACCAAAACGCCCACCAGCCAGAGAGTGTCGTGCGCCGGTATTGCCAGCCAGGGAACTGGCTGGGCGACTCTCAACGGGTTGAGCCTGGCTACGACCGCCAAACAGGCCAGCCAGGAAACCACCACTGTTCTGCTGCGAGGCGTTCTGGGCACGCTTGAGCGCTTCAATCTCTGCGGCCTGCTCTTTGATGCGAGCGTCCAACTGCTCGATCGCGTTTTCCTGCAGCTGGTTTTCAGTGGAGTACTGCTGATGTTCCGTCGACATGCGGACGTAGGCAGCGGCTCTATTGTTGCCCTCTGCCAGGGATAGATGTGCTTGTCTCATTTATTGATCGATGCCCCCTTAGCGGCTGGGGTTTACACCCATACCGAGCCGTAGACCGCGCCACGCCTACGGGCCTTCGTCAGATGCGCCACACACGAATATATAGAGGAGACACAGAAAAATGATCGCGAAAATGGGCAATCCATTTCCAATCAATGCAGAAATCTACGCCAGTGCCGTAGCCGCTGCCCTATGCACCGAATTAGGCACATCACATCGAGCAATCAAGACGCTGCGCCATTGGACCGATGCCAGTGAACGCACCGCTAAGCACTGGCTGGCGGGCAACCATGGTCCCAGCGGCCTTCATTTGGTTGAATTAATGCGGCATTCAGAGCATGCGCTTCAGGCAGTGCTTGAATTGGCACAGCGGAACTCGTCCGTGGCAGTGGTCTGGCTTCCCGCTTTGCGCGAGCGTTTACTTGACGTTGCGGAAATGATCGAGGTTTGCCTGGGTCCTGGCAGCGCTCACTGACAGCCCTTGGCGCGGTCTCCCGGTCTGCCGTCTGAAAGCGCGCCACGGCAGCGCATCGAAGAAAATGACTGGATGCATTGGCTCAAGCGGTCGCTGTTGCCACGCCCAAATTTCCTCCATCACTTCGTCAGTGACGGAGCTGATAAA
This sequence comes from Pseudomonas sp. NFX1, assembly GCF_051123555.1. Taxonomy (NCBI): domain Bacteria; kingdom Pseudomonadati; phylum Pseudomonadota; class Gammaproteobacteria; order Pseudomonadales; family Pseudomonadaceae; genus Pseudomonas; species Pseudomonas sp. NFX1. The sequence continues at coordinate 2,473,854 of NZ_CP169366.1, forward strand.
GTCATGGGAAACGTCCGTCCTGTATTGCTCAGCGCCATTCGATCACCTAAAGCTATGAAACGCCTGAATCGTACTTCTGCGGGTGTCATGACTGGATGCGCCGGGTGGATGGCGATAGCGCGGTAATCGTCTGGAAAAAGTATTTTGCGCTGGTCAGGCAGGAAGCCACTGATGGGGTAGCAGTTGACCGATTTCACTGGCTCGCTGCGTCGGCAGGCGCGTCAGCACATCTTTGAGATAGGCATAGGGATCGTGCCCGTTCATTCGCGCCGATTGGATCAGGCTCATGATTGCAGCCGCCCGTTTCCCGCTGCGTAGCGACCCGGCAAATAACCAGTTCGAGCGTCCGAGCGCCCATGGCCGTATCTGGTTCTCAACCTGGTTGTTGTCGATGGGCACAGCCCCATCGCCCAGGTAGCGCGTCAGCGCTACCCAGCGATTCAGGCTGTAATTGAGGGCTTTGGCCGTGGCTGATCCGTCGGCACTAGGTGGCGCTGGGCCAACATCCACTCATGTAATGTTTTGCTGATCGGCACCGCCAGGCAGAGAGGGATGCGGCGGCTACTGGGCTGCCGGACGTGGGTCTTGGCCCGATGACGGAATCGAGCGCGCCGGCTGCATTGATTCCTGAAGGGTACTGCATCATGCCCAGGCGGCTCACCGCCGAGAATGGAGCCGAAGCCCTATTGCTTGGCGAGTTCAAGCTGAAGGTAACCCGCGAATGCCCTGAATGCCTCGAACTGGACGAGCCAAGAGAGGGGTGCGAGATCTGCGATGGCGAGGGTGAATATGCTCAGCGCCAGACGATCCCTTTGGGACAATATCAAATTCATTTACCGCGAGGCAGTAAAGGGTCTCGCTCTACAGCCGGACGCTATCCTGTAGCGAAAATGCAGGCAGGAGCACATCTGTTCTCCTGCCATGAAATGGAATCTATGCGCCACCTAATGTAACTCCAAAGTCTCCGCAGCACGATTCAGGACTGCAACGGTACCTAGCGCCTGGTCATTATCCACCCAGCTCCACGAGCCGTGTCCCAAGATGCCGCCGATGGCTACGAGTCGCAGGTCTTCCGGGTCCACCCCCAACTGGTCCGCTGCCGCAAGTACTGAGAGCAACGCTTGCTCAAGCTGAATTTCCACTTCGTTGGCTGATGACATTGGTCTGTCCTCCGAACGTCCTGTCGCTACCTTACACTTGCCAAAGCTGACGTAGATTTGGTTGAAGATGGCTCACAAGCGAATACGCGAGCACGTCCCACGCCCCAAGCCAGCGCTTTGGTCATTGACTCTCCGGGCCGGGAATCGAAAGCCTGTTCGTACAATGCAATACCTGATTGAGCATAGACACCGATGAACATCTGCGTGTTGCCTGTGCGAGATAACCTGACTTGCACATCAATCTGAGTGCCATCGTCAAGGATCTCGTCATGGGAGCGGTGGTGAAGACTCGGGTCTGCCCAATCCCAATACGCTTGTCCTCGAGTTCTCATAATTCCTCCGTTAAATTTGATCTGTATTCCTTACTAGAAACCAAAAATAACGAATATATCCTGACAGACAAGCGGAAATTGCAACATTGAGAACTGAAACTGACAATCGGCCAAAAGCTGAACATCTTAATATTATTGTACAATTTCTCCGAAAATCTTTACAGATCGTCGCTGATAGTTCTAGCGAAAATGCATCCAGTCCTCAAAGGCTTTGCGTTGAGACTCGAGATCTTCACTCCAGCAAAGCTTTGCGCCATGGCTGTACGCCACACGATTCATGAGCAACGAAGTCGTCTTATCAAGCTCCTTTAGGAGCTGATATGCACGATATTTCTGGTCGGCATTAAGCATTTAATTTTTTCTCATAACGCGCGCAGCCTGCTCGTTTAAGTAGGCTTGCTGGCCGTCTGCCATCTAGACCATCAAATACCCTGTTTTATTTCCAAAGAAAGCTGAATTCAGCAGCTTAAGGAAACATCATGCCGGAAGAAAACAAGCTGCTCCAACGTGTGGCAGTCGAGCGCGACAAAGACGGCTGGTGGAGCCACCCCGACGACGAGCCAGATTTCGACGAGGACTACGCCGCCTTCAAAACCTGGCTTGTTCAGCAGGGCCTGGAGCTGAAGCAGTGGCACATGGACTCGGATACTCGGACTGGATAAGCCAGCCTTGTTGTCGCCCTAAAAACTGCATTGATCAGACCGCCACGCGGTCATTGTCAGCAGCCGATAGGCGCATCCTGAAAGGCGTACACCACCTGGTAACACCTGATTTTCACGCGAAACCCTGAGTAAGCACTTGGCTGAAGGTCAGACAATCTAAGAGGAACCAATAACAAGCCAACAAACTCAAGAGATTTCACGGTGGGGCAAAAAGTGGGGCAAAAATGAATTCACCGCAAAAAACCATAGCCATAAAAAAATCCAGTCACCGTTAAGTGACTGGATTCTTTGGAGTTTATTGGTCGGGACGGAGTGATTCGAACACTCGACCCCTTGCACCCCATGCGTGCGGGATGTACGAAACGCCTTTAAATCCAAGGCATTGAGCGGGCGCTCGCTGCAAACGGTGCCGCACTGTGCAGAACCAATTTTCACCATCCCCCGAAAAACTCCCCACGGGCTCCGGCCCGCATCCGGCGTTCTGCCGACCGACTCACTTCCTTTATATAGCTACCCACAGACAGGCGGCTCCTTGCCCTGCCCCTTGATCACCTCGATACCCCATTCCGACATAGGGTCGTGGTAGCCGAACAGGCCGCAGGCGTACATGTCATCGTGCTCGTTCAGGCCGTAGAGCCGCGCCGCCTCGGCAAACTCCAGCATCTCGCACAGTTGGTCGGCGTCCACTTCCCCGCGCCGGTGTGCGGCCATGGCCATCTCGCTGAGCACGGCGGCCCGGCCATCAGGGTCGGTGGCAAGGGCGCATTGGTCGTTCAGCTCGTCGAGCCAAGCGCGCGGTATCCCGGCCATCATTCCGCCCTGCACCACCACGACTGCGCGTACATCACGCCGTCGATCTCCTCGATGCCGTTGATGTTCATGCCTAGTTGGGCCATGCCGTTGACCCTGGCATCGTGAAGACGGGGTATCACGTCAGGCCCAGGGGTCGGATTGAACACCCAGGCCTGGGTCGCGACCCGGCCCAGTGGCTCACTGTGATTGTCGCCGATGTGGATGTCTGCCCGGAGCGGCGTGATCTTCCCGAGCTGACTGGTGGGGATAGCCACGCCATTCACGCGGCGGCGAACGAGGAGGAAATACATAGGGCACCGATACTGTACAAAAACACAGTATCCTATAGGCGAAACCTGGTACGGGGAATTGCCGATCAGCGGGTCAGTGCAATGGTGGTAGATCCTTTCCACGAGCCTTGGCTATGACCCGAAGCTGGTAGTCGGACACCGCCTGGAACAGAGATTCAGCCAGCAGGCGGAGACGCTCAACCTCCTCTGGTGGAGCGCTAGAATCCTGAGCCTTGTGGTAGGCACGGAATGCGTCCACTGCCTGCTGGATCAGCGGCTCGCCGGCCTCAACCATTCCTACGAAAGTACGCTTGTCCATTACCATGCCCAGGCTAGTTTCCCTGCGAATATTAGCCTCTTTCGTGAAATTTGGCTGAGACACAACGCATTGCGTAGCCGTCTGTTTGGCTTCACCCCTTACTATGTTCGGGGGATGACGGTCCCGTCCCGCGCTTGATGCCACGCGGCCCCATGATGCCCCAGATAGCCAGGCCGACGATGGGCAGTGCCAGTAGTAACAGCGCCCACAGCGCTTTGGTCGCATCGGCTTTGTCGCTGCGAAAGACACTGACAATGGCCCACAGATCGACAAGTAGAATGATCACCGCCACGGCGATCCAGAAATACGTCACAGGCTCGGTCATGACCGCCTCTCCTATTCCAAATGACAGGCCACGAAAACCATGGCCTCGTATAAAAGGGAAGCCTGCGTGCCGTTCAAAGTTCAGGCAGCTTTATCCGGCGTAGATGAATGGACGCCACGCACACTGAACCAACTTTGCCCGCCACACGTCCATCGCAAAACAGCACTCGGATGGCCCACTATGTCTAAAGATCCAGTATTCGAGGCGCTTGACTACCTAAGGACCCACAATCTGGTCCTGACCACTGCCGAATCATGCACAGCTGGCGCCATGGTCTCATTGCTGGCGGCAGTACCGGGTACCGGCGAAGTACTTGAAAGCGGTTACGTCGTTTATTCGCCCAGCGCCAAAAGAAGGCTCCTAGGCGTTAGCCAACAAACCATTGAACGCTACGGGCTCACCAGCGAGGCAGTGGCCTGGGAAATGGCATTGGGTGCGTTGAAGGACAGCGACGCCACGGTTGCCATCGCCAGCACCGGTGTCGCAGGGCCAGAGCCGCAAGACGGCATTGCACCGGGCACTGTCTGCTTTGCCTGGGCATTCGCCGGCGAACCGCTTGCCGTTTTCACCCGGACGCAGCGTTTCTTTGGTGACCGCGCAGACACCATCCGCCAGGGAGCATTGTTCGGGTTGTCACACCTGGTGCACTACCACCAACGCTGGCTGCGCGGAGAGCGCGCCTGAGGGCTAAGGCCGTGCGCGAAGACGAGCTGATCTCAAGGCACCACCCGGTCGAGGAAGACATGCCCATGCAGCGCCGTGTATGGCGCTTCGAGCGGGTTGGATGGTACACGCTGGTGCTGATCGTGTTGCTTGCCCTGGCCGGATTGTTTGGCAATGGTCCGCTCAGTGACGCCCAGGCCGTGAGTAGCGACGGCCGTGTAAGGGTCGAGTATCAGCGGCTCAGCCGTACAGGCAGTACCGATAACATGCGAATCACAGTTCGCGGCGCCCCCGGGAAGCCGGTCATACTGCTGCTGGGCGGAACCTTGCTGCAGGAGGCCAGTATCGAGACCCTGCAGCCAGAGCCGCAGGTGTCGCGATCTCATGGCGAGGCACTGCTGCTGGAACTTGGCACCAGCGAAGACGGTGTGGCCACCCTCTACCTGACGCTGCGCAGCGACTATGTCGGCACCCTTGAAGGCAGTGTCAGGGCAGGCCCGAGCAGCGCGGTACATTTCACTACCTTCCTGTACCCCTAGGAGCGTGACATGGACTCCATCCTTCGTGCGGCAGGCATGTACGTTGTCCTGATGTTGCTGTTTCGTGTGGCTGGCAGGCGCTCGTTGGCCGACCTGACCACGTTCGACTTCGTGCTGTTATTGATCATTGGCGAAGCGACTCAGCAGGCTTTGTTGGGTGAAGACTTTTCCTTTACCAACGCTGTTCTGGTGATTGCCACGCTGATAGTGCTGGATGTTGGTCTGTCGTTGGCCAAGTTGAATTCCAGACCTTTGGCACGTCTGCTCGACGGCCATGCAACGCTGGTGGTGGAACACGGACGCTTTCTTCACCAACGCATGCGCCGGGCACGGCTGACCGAGGACGATATCCTCGAATCTGCACGCGACAGCCAAGGCATCGAGACCGTCGAGCAAATCAAATTTGCTATCGTCGAGCGAAACGGCAAGATCTCGATTATCCCCCAGAACTGACATCAGCTTTCGGCCGTAGCAGATATTTCGTCAGACAGCGGGGACAGGCTGTGATCCCCTCCACCAGCACCATCTCGAAACCATGGAAGTGTTCGGTCGGGATATCAATACAACGAGACCTGGTAACGGTACCGGCGCTCGCACTAGGAATATCAGGCAATGGGAGGCGAGAGCGAGCGGAAGCCATCTTCACTCGAACATCCTCGAACGGCCGGCAGAGAAACGGCCTTCCGCGATAGTGGGATTTGAGATCCTGATGCAGCTTAGTCGGCCGAATGAACATAGGTCGCTGACGCTAGCGTCCGGCCAATAGTGGCAACAAGCTCGTCGATCGACCAAGGCTTGAAAAGGTAGCTGAAAGGGGGAGCGACTGTTGACGTATCAAGTTGAAAACCGGAAGTCAGGATGGCCGGCAGCCCTGGCCATTTTTCATGAACCATGGAGATAAACTCCATGCCCTTGATGCAGCCGGGCACACCATGGTCGACGATCATCAAGGAGCAGGCACCCTTTGATTCAAGAAGTCGAATCAGGGCGTCTTCGGCGTTGCCGAATGCAACACAGGTGGCCCCCATCTCAGCCAGGATTGCTACCAGCACTGTTCGAAGAGTCTCATCATCCTCGACAACTACTACAGTCATTCCTGACAAAGACGGACGATCCATGTCGAGTTTCATCAGACTCTCCAGCCACGATCAGGCCATGAGTGTTTCAGCTTCAGAACAATGAGTCGATGGCGGCATTAGGCCACATCAAATTGTGGACGCCAGGGCAGATGTCGCCCTGGCAAACCACGTGCCGACTACGCACTTTAAGGAGAGGCGGAAAACTTCTTCATATCAACTGCAGGCGCCACAAATTCAGGGCCCTGCCCTGTAGGGCGCCACCGCACTTTGGAGATGCCATAGCGCTCAGCCATTGGGCGACTGACCTTCTTGATCTTGTGCTGACCGAACCTGGGAATGATGCCCACCCCAGCATCGCAGCTCGCCCAATGCCAAGCCTCAACGTTGTCCATTCGTTCCTGCCGGATGATGAAAGTTCGGTAATCACCGTGAAGTTCATACTCAATCACGTAAAGTTTATGTTCTGCCATTGGACTCTCCTCCATAGAATCACCGTCAATGGAGCTACACAGTGGGTAAAAAATTCCGTTTTTTTGACCGTACGGTCACGCTCCTCCGCTCAACAGCTAAGATGGCGGTCGATGCCTTTACAGCGAGTCGTGCTCTCGCTCGCACTGCTGGCCAGCTATTTGGGCTCGGTCATAAGCTTTCGCCAATTCTCCCGCTCGAGCATCAGCCCGTGCGAACAGGTCGGAGAGCACCATGGCGGCGCGGGTGGCTGCCTGGCCTCGGGCGATAGCGGCGGTATCCGTGCCGGGGCAACTGACGGTGGCAGCGAGCTTGGCACCTTCGTCGCGCAGCCGCTGGCCAGCAGCATCGGCGCCAGCAGCGCCAGCATCAGCAATCGTTCTTTCTTCATGCGCTTTTACCCTCGCCTCTTGCTGCGCGTCTGCGCTCCGGTGTTCTTCCTGGCGTGCGGATCGTTCGCCGATTACCGCGGCCAAGCGGTCGCCACTGTCCCGTTGCGCTGATACCTGAGCGCCCTTCGCCCGCTCTACCGATATGCCGTGCTGGTACGCGCCCCAGTGGGACGCCAGAAGCACAAGCACAATGGCAGCCGTAGCAGGCCAAGCACTCATGACAGAGCCCGCCGAATACCCTCATCAATGATCATCGACGGGTAAGGGTTACCGCCGTTCTCGTGGATGATGATGCCTAGCACCATCTCGCGCAGCGTGGTCGGGTCTTTGATGTCGATCGGGTCCGTGGCCCGAACGCCAAGGCGCTTGGCCACGGCAGCGGCGTAGGCCCGGGTGTCGTTCTCGTTGCTCGGTGCCCAACGGTTGACGGTTTCGAGCACAGTGTCGATCCCCTTCCCGCCTACTCCCGGCATCCCGTCCTTGCCGCGGTAGTTGATCAGCAGCTTGCCCAGGGCGCGAATGCCGTTCTCGGGATGGTCAAATCGGGCGAAGCGCGGCTTGGCGACTCCCTCTTCCAACCCGAGCTGGCCCTGCCAGGCGTTGCGAGGGTTGTAATCGATGTTGCCGGGGTTCTTGTTGCGGACTCCGCGTGGTGTGGCCATGTTTTCTCCAGGCACAAAAAACCCGCACTGGGCGGGCTTGGGATGTTGTAGGGGATTAGGCGGCGGGCTCTTCAGGCGCCGGGGCGGTCTCGGGCTCGGCCGGCTCTTTCGCGGTGATCGAAACCTTGGCGCTGTACTCCTTCAGCACCTGGGCTGTGAACACCTGCGCGGTCGGGAACTGGTTCAGGATCGCGCGAGCGCGGGCGTCGGCTTCCTCGGCAGTGGCAAAGCGGGTGTTGTTCTCAGCGTCGTAGGCGTTGCTGAGGTTGATGGCGATGTAAGGCATGGGGTTTCTCCAGGCAAAAAAATACCCGCCGAAGCAGGTGTATTGAGGTTTGGGTCAGTTACTTCCACCGCCCCGTTGCGGTGAAAGACCAGCGCGTGGCATTGGCCGTTGCACTGCGATAGGAGTAGGAGTTGAGCGTGAACTGACTGGCGGTGACGTTTGTGTACGTACCGTTCATGCTCACCAAACCGACGTCGTTCTGCGCGCCGGTACCGGAGGCGCCATCGCAGGAATACACCACGGTAGGCGGCGTAACGAATGGCGCGGCAAAGGGCCTGGTGTTTGATACGCCAATGCTCAGGGCTTGAGCCGGAAGCGTGACGAAACCTGTGACCACCATCGTGCCATCTGGATATTTGACGTAGGAGCCGTTGGCATTCGCTCCACTTTGAAACCCATCGACAAACTGATAAAGCTCGTCGAAATTCGCATTGGCTTTGAGCCAGGCACTGCGGCGGTCATCGCCACCGGCGCCGGTTGGCGCGGTACCGAGGTTGATTGCTTGTTTGGCCATGTGAGTCCTTGCTAAAGATTGGGTCGTGCTGCGAAGAGCGTTCGACCGTTTGGATCAACAGGATTGATGCCGTCATTGTTTTCCGTATATGCCTGCAGCACATCCCGGCGACCGTTTAAGAAACCTCCAATTGTTGCTCGCCAGGGCCAAGCTGTGCCTGCGCCAGGAACATAGGTCGGTGTCAATAAGGCATTGCCTAAAAAATAGTCTGACGCATTGTTTGTCCAAGGCATCTGGCAACTTGTGGCGTAGTAGCCCACGTTGACAATCGGGGTGCCAGCGACAACAAAGGAATTGCTTGCCGGCTGATTATTCAGCTGAACAATGTTATTGGTTGACGTGAAGATCCTCACATTCGCTGAGTCACTCACCGTTGCGCCGTAGGAACCCGCAGGCACAGGGCTTGCGGAGTAACTTGCTACAAACCAATCTACCTTCATGGCCTCCATCCACACGGGGCCTAGATCAGGATGCGCGTACTTCGCCACTCGCCACCCGGTCCAATTTCCAGGCGTTCCCTGCACATAGAAATTCTGCAGCAGCAAATGCCCGGGGCCATTGAAGAACACCAGGGGGCGCTCAACGCTCGTGATCGGCGCTGGGAAGTTAAACCCATTCAAGTACGGCTGATCGTCCCTCCAGGCAGGAAAAGTAAACGACCCCTGGTACATCACATTCAGGACTCGGTTGACCGAATCAATCTGTGATTGAAAGCTGTTAGTCACCGAGCGAATGCCGTACTCACCCGACGCTGAGAATGGCGCACCACCACTGGATAGCACCAGCACCTGCCAGGTCTCATTGAAGCCGCGTCGAATGGTTAGCTGGCCAGCTGAATACCAGGCCTGGGGTGACCAATTGGTGGTGGGATCGGTCACTGGTGCCAACCGATCCACCACCACGAAAGAATCACTCTTGATCTCCGGAATCGAAAAGGTTTGCTCGAAGCCGCCATTGCATGTCACCTGCAGCATTTTCAGCGACCGGATCGGCGTGGTGCCGGTATCGAGAGTAATCCTTGCGGACGCATCCTTGGTCCGCAGCCCATAGATCGTCGCCATCAGGTCAACCTCCCCACTGCCACACGCTCGATCCCATTCACGTCATACACATACAGGCCGCCGTTATTCAGCAGCGTTGAACCAGCTGCATCTTGGCCGCGCAGCGTGAACGTCCCGGCGGCGAAGTTGATCTCCAGCAGCGGCAACCCTTGGGCGTTCAATGCCGAAGAGCGAATGCTCATCCCAGCGACAATCTCCTGGATGAATGCCTTGTTGATCACCGCCTGATTGATGAACACTTGCCCGTTCTGCACCACGAAAGGCAGGATCGTCTGACCGTTCACGCCATCGATGATCGCCAGCCGCTGAGCCATCAGCAGGATCTCGCCCTCCTCCCCGTTGCTGCCGATCGCGATGCCCGAGACGACCTTGCGGCCGTCCTGGTTCGTCTCGACCTTCAGCGTGGTCTGAGCCGACACCTTGCCGTCAACTCCTGCAAGGACCTCACTGACCTGCTGCACTGACGCATTGGTTTGGCCTACTTGGGCCTGCACCGTATCGACGCGCCTGCCCTGAGCGATATCACCCTCAACGCGAGCGGACTGCTCTGTCCAGACACCGACTAGGCTGCCCGTTGCGCCAGCTAGGCCGGATGCATCGCCCTCAAGCTCGGGATTCACCTGGACATAGAGCCCGTCCAGGCGGGTGGCCTGAGCCGTGAGCGCCGTACCCTGCTGCTTCACCGTGGTATCCATCTGGCTGATGGCCGATGCCTGGGCGCTGTTCACGCCTTCGGCACCAGTGACTCGGTTGGTCAGGCTGAGCAGGGATTGTCCCTGGCTGGTCAACGCCGCGCCCTGCTGAGTAACGGTGCTGCTGAGGCTGCTGATCGCACTTGCGTTGGCAGCGTCGGCAGCCGTTACTCTGCGGGCCACCATGTTGCACCAGAGTGCCCGGCCCGTACCGTCAGCTGGCTGAATCCGAGTCAGGAAACGCGCTGATACCGCGGTGACCGGGGCGGTAATGCGACCAGAAAAGCTCTGGAAACCGCCACCGGCCGAGAACGTGAAGGCGTTGTAGTACCCGATAGACGCCCCCGCCTTGTCGAAGAACTGCATCTGGAAGTTGCCGGTCTGCCCGGCAGTCATGTACCCCCGATAGATGTCGGCAGAGAGGTCGAACTGCTCGCCACCGGTGGTCAGCACGTTGGCAGTGATGCCGCAGAAGCTGTTCGCCGTAAAGGAAATCGCCTTACCCGCCGAGGCATGGCCAGTCACACCAGCAATCGTCGGGGCCGCCGTCCATGGATCGGTCACACCGTCTTCGAAGCTACCACGCAACAGCAGATTGTCAGTTTGCTGCCCGATGGAGGCCTTTAGTTGGGTTAGCGCGACGCTTTGACTGATCAGGTTGGAACCCTGATTGGTCACGGTAGACTCCAGCGCTTGCAGCGCAGAAGCATCGGCCTTGCTCGCTACCTGGGCCAATGCACTCGCCGCAGCTGCAGCGGCATCAGTCGCCACCTTATCGGTGACGGCCACCCAGGTACTGCCATTCCAGCGCTTGGGCGTGTTGGCTGCACCGGTGGTATCGATCCACAGGTTCTCGGCCTGGCGATCAGCCAGCGCCGGCGCCGCCGACTGATACAGCACCTTGCCCTTGCTACCGGCCAGACTGGCCGCTGCCTGCGCCGCCTGCTGAGCCGTGGCAACGTTACCGTTGGTGGTCTGCAGGCTGTTATTGAGCTCGGTGATGCTGCTGCCCTGGCTCGACAGCGTATTGCCGTGGTTGCTGACGGTCGTGCTGAGCGCCTGCAGTGCCGAAGCGTCGGCCTTCCCGGCCAGCTGCGACAGTGCTGACTGTGCAGCCGCGGCGGCGTCCGTGGCCACCTTGTCCGTCACAGCCACCCAGGCGGTCCCGTTCCACCGTTTCGGGGTATTGGCGTTGCCGGTGGTATCGATCCAGAGGTTCTGCGGAAGACGGTCGGAAGCGACCGGGGCAGTCGCCTGCACCAGCACCTTGCCTTTGCCACCCGCCAGCGCGGCCGCGTCCTGGGCGGCCTGCTGGGCGGCGGTGACGTTCTGGTTGGTAGTGGTCAGGCTGCTGCCCAGCGCGGTGACAGCCGAGGCGTTCGCCTCATCGCCACTGATCCGCGCGGTACGCTCATCCACGACCGAAGCCACCGAGGCCGACGGCGCGATCTGGCCGACGGCAATCCAGTCGATCTCGAAAACATCCCCTGCGGTGCCGCTGATCCACAGGTAGAACCGGGTGATCGTGCTGTCCGACCAGTCGCTGCCACCATTGGTGAGCTGCGACATGTCCCACTCGAGCACCATGGTCTGCCCGACAGCCAGACCAGGGTTCGGAATGATCTTGTTGTACGCGGTCGACGAGCCGTGCCCGACCGTGGCGTAGGACACCTGGCCAGTCCAGCCGCTACCCGCGCGTCGGGTGATCCGGCAACGGATACGATCGTGATCCCGCCCTTTGATCGAGACAACCGGAGCGTTGAGGTATGCGCCAGCGCCGTCGTTCGTGACGATCAAGCGGCCGTTTTCAACCACCAGCGTGCAGCGAGTACCAGACCAGCCCTCAGTGGTGGAGGCAAAACCGTAGTTCAACGTCGAGTCAAACCCTCCGGATTCGGCGCGCAGCGTGGCGATCTGCGAAGCCAGGGCCGAGTCAGCATTGGTACGTGCCGTGGTCTCGTTGCCGATCGCGGCCGAGTTCGACGCAGTGCTGGCCGCCACGGTGTCGATGCGTTGGCCGAGCGCATTGTCCGCATTGGTACGAGCAGTGATCTCGGTCTGAATGGCCGAGGCGTTGTTGCCAGTCGATGCGGTAACTGTATCGATACGCTGGCCCAATGCGTTGTCGGCCGACTGCCGAGTCTGCGCCTCACTCGTGATCGCCGCACCGCGAGCCTGGGCTTCAGACAGCAGGCCCTGTGCACGGGCTGTGGCTTCGTCGCCGATCGCCTTAGTGCGCGCTTGGGTTTCTACGGCAATCGCCTTGTTGCGGTCCACGACCTCAGCCGCGATGGCCTGGGTTCGAGCTGCCGTCTCTGCGGCAATGGCCTGGCCCCGGGCGGTGGCCTCGGCCGCGATTGCTTGTCCGCGAGCTGTTGCCTCAGCAGCAAGGCGCTGAGCAACCGAACCGGCCTGAGTGGGCGGACCAGAGATCAGCGAGATCTCTTCACGCAGCGCAGGGTAAAGCGCGCCATTGGTGATCTTGTCCTTAAAGTACTCCTCATATTCGGCCTGGTTACTGCTGGATGCCCCGCTCACGCCGGCACCTGTCGGATACCACGGGCCGACGTTGCCAGAACGATCGACCAGGCGCGCCCAGAAGAAGAACTGCAGGCCCGCCGCGCCAAGCTGCAGGGTGTGGTCCTTCTGCGGGTAAGCGAAATCGCCCAGCTTGGTCGCGCCCTCGCGGGAGTTGGTCTTGCTGTACCAGATTTCGGTCCGCTGGGTGTCTTCGGCGCCAGCCGGGAAACCCCAAGCCAGGCCAATGGCGTAGACCAATGCCGAGGTATTGAGGAACGCCACGGCAGGTGGCAGACCTTCCTTACCCTTCAATTGGGTAAGCGTCGAGTCGCGCCAGATCGACGTGATATCGAACGAGCTGACCGCCCGCACGCGGGCCAGGTAGGCACCCGCATAGATGCCCACCACATCTACAGACGCCGCACCGGTGCGCTGCACGCGAACCCAGTTGCCGTTGTCCTTGCGCCACTCCACGTCATAGGCGACCGCGCCCTGCACTGCGGGCCAGGAAATGGTCATGGTGTTCACGCCGATACCTTGATCTACCGCGTAGGCAGAGGTCAGGGTCACGCTGGCCGGCGGCAGGACAGTGGTCACCGGAATGACACTGATCGGGCGCTCGTCCAGTTTCGCGCCGGTGTCGATCGCCGCGAACTTGCTCGGGTTGAATTCGAGAGCGGTGATTTCGTAGTCGCCTTCCTGGGTGCGCGTAGTCTTCAGCACCCGGAACAGCTGGACCGCCAAATCGTCGTAATCAATCGCCCACTGAAGCTCTGGCTCCGGCTGCACGCCATAGGCGGTGGTCACAGTCACTGCGCGTCCAGAAACCGACTGGACAGTGCGCGCCTGGGCGCTACCGTTCGGCAGGTTCAGGATCAGCCGGTCACCAGCCTTGATCGGCGTGTCACGGTCCAAAGTGACCACACGGCCGGCGGCGGACGAGATCCGGCCACCATTCGGGCGTCCTGCCACCAGCTCGTCAGCCACAGGGATTACATAGCCAGGCAGCGGAATACGGCCTTCCATACCGGTTTTGAAGGTGACGGTGCGGTCCTGGCTGTTGCTCAGCAGCGCCCACTTGCCACGGCGCTGGGCCTCGGACGCGCGGGTGCAGCCAATGGCCGAGATTTCTACCGGACGGTCCCGGTACCGGCGTTGCAGCGCCAGGTCAGTCACCGGAATCACGTCGGTGTCGTAGTTGTTCGCCGGGTTGTCGTAGCTGACCAGGGCGCGGCTGTAGTGAGTGTTGCGCTCGGCGCCGCCATATACGAAGTCACCGTCGATGACGTTTGCCCGGGTGAAGACATAGTCAATGTCCTGGGCGCGCGGCATGTCCGCCTGCATGAACAGCGAACCATGCGCCCAATACACCATGCCTCGATAGATGGCCGACAGATCGCGCAGCAGCGTCCAGGCCTCAGCACGGCCCTGCAGGTTCATGTCGCAAAGGAATCGCGGCTCTTGGCCGCCCTGCCCGTTCGGTACCTGCTGGTCGCAGTACTGGGCGATGCGGTACATCTCCCACTTGTCGACCATCCAAGACTTGATACGCTTGCCCAGGCCGAAACGGTCCTCGACGCACAAGCCATAAGTCACGAATGCCGGGTTGTTGGTCCAGGCCTGCTTGAAGGTACCGTCCCACACACCGGTGTAGGTGCGAGTCACTGGGTCATAGTTAGTCGGCACCGGCCAACGCTTGGCCTTGCACTTCACGGTGACCGCTGGAATGTTCTGGAACTGCTGGGCGTCGAACTCTATGTACAGCAGCGCGGTGTTCGGATAGCGCAACTTCTCGTCGATGATTTCCGTGTAGCCCGCGATGGTCATCGTGTCAGCAATGGTGCCTTTGTTGGCGTTCGGCGTGATACGGCGGACGCGAAGCATCCAACCAGAAGTGGCCTTGGGCAGGTTGATACGCACGGACCGCTGGTAACCGTTGGTAGTCTTGCCATCCGCCGCGCCAAGGTGGGCCTCGACGTAGGCGCCGCCATCGGTGGCAATGTCGATGGCGTACTCAATGCGGTACCCGTTGGTGTTGCCGTTTTCATCTTGGCTGACAAGGCGCGGCCACGACATCCGGACACGCACAGCGGAAAGCTTGGTGTCGCTAAGGGCACGACTGAACGGGTTATCGCTGCGCAACTCGACACCGACGGTGGTCTCGTTCTCGACTGCCGGAATGCCTTGAATGTAGTCCTGCTCAATCGTGCCGCGGCGCCACTCCCACTTCACGCCTGGGAAATTCACGTTGCCGCTGGCATCCATGATTGGCGTGTTGTCCAAGTAGATATCACGGTCGGTTGGAGTACCGTCGAATTCACCTTCACCCACGGCCAGCAGAAGCTTGGCAATGTTGGTCGACTGCAAACTATCCGGTGCCTCGACGGGCGATTTTGGCTTGCTCTCACCACCCTTCGCGCCGGTGATATCGAAGTGAGCTGCTGAGCCCATACTTTCCTCCAGGCATAAAAAAACCGCCCGGAGGCGGCTGTTCGCTGAGTTGGCCCTAGGCCTTATCTTGCGCCTCGATCGAGGCAGATATGATCGCTCCGCCCCAGCGGCGTTCGCCGATGCAGATCGGGACAGGGTTGCCGCTGGCAGTGGTGTTCTTGGCTGAGCCAAATGCGTACGAAGGCAAATTTTCCGGCGCTGCGCTCTGTGACAGGCCCTTGGCCTGGGGGCTGAGCATCTGAACCACTCCGCCAAGCGTCATGGAAAGGCCGGCATAAAATGCGGATGGACCCAGCCATATGGCAGATACCATCAAAGCAATGCCAATAATGGTTTGAAGAACTCCGCCGCGCTTGCTGCCATGGACAACCGGAACTACACGAACCTCCTGAGTGCCGCGCAGATTCATTTCGTCCAGGCCAATGTTCTTTCGGTTACGAAAGATGGCGAAGCGCAATCCCATCCCATCAAGCCGCCTGATTTCCTCCTCGAATCCCTGTAACGTAGTTTTCAGAGCCTTGAAGGCCTCCCAGACTTCACCGCTGTCAAGCTGTCGAAGATGAGTTCGCCCGAACTTCTGCGCCAAGGATCCCGATAGCTTGATAATGGTCATTGGTTGATGACTGGCCGCTGTGGCTGACATGCTTTCCTCCAGGCATGAAAAAACCGCCCTGGGGCGGTTTGTGGTGATTGATCAAAGACATGACCTGACGGCCCTTTCCACAGCGGAACGACCCGGCATGGCCGACCAAGGCATGCGCTGCCGAAGAGCTATTGAACTGCCGGTCGACGTTCTGGTGATATCAAGAAGCTCGTCTGCCATGCTGCTATTCGACACCCATAGGCGGTAGCCGTTTTCGGTCTCCACCATCGAGGATTCTGTCCTGGCAGCCTGCCACTTAGGGAAAACGCACAATGCATACTGCTTTGGGTCTTTCTTCGTTACCGCGCTAATCGAAGGATCGTTGCCTTCCAAATCTGCGGTCGTCACGCACCCCGCCAGCAAGGCAAATGCCAAAGCACTGATCAAAATTCGCATGAGATCCCTCCTTGTTGAAGGCGAAGTTCAAGTGTTGAGGATTTTTGCCTTCTCGGCCTCAAACTCTTCTGCAGTCAGATGTCCGCGCTCCTTCAGATCAGCGAGCTTTTCAAGCTTCCGGTACGGATCTTCATCCTTGGCTTCAGTGGCAGCTGTAAAAGGCGTAGGAGCCGGAACAGCGTAGTCACTGATGGCAGAGGCCGACCAGATCAAAGCGGCAAGCCAGCCTATAGCAGTCCACCCAAGGAAAAGATTAAGCAGGAAGATGGATGTTCCGTTGGGGTGTCCTCTCTTTCCAGCAACGATGGTTGGAAGGAAGTACACCAGCACCGCCAGTGCGAGGAGAATGAACCCGAGCATCGGGCTTGAAGCATTGGACATGACAGGGCACTCCTTGTGAATGGTGCCAATTTACATTACCAGAGCACCAGTAACAAAAACGCACAGGCGGGAAAAAGAAAAGGCACCCGAAGGTGCCCTCTCGATGCCGTTTACGGCCCATGCCCTACCAAATCGAACCCAGGCTAACCAAGCCTTTGCCTGGCACACAGCAGCTCAGCGTACCTAACCGAACCCAGCCATGCCGAACGATGGCCTATGCCACCGCAATACCCCCTCACTGAAGGAGCATTACGCTGTTTTCAGCCCAAACTTAACCAAACCTTACCCTGCCATGGTCCGCCGAATCATGCCGAGCCGTGTCGGATGATGCTCCGACCGCAATGCCCTCTCATAGAAAGGGCATGACGCTACTCAACTCAAGGCCTTTTTTGCCATCCCGTGCAGCGCGGAAAGCTTCGCGACCTGGTCTAGGTTGTCCCGGCGCTGATCGTCAGTCAGCTCCGTGATCCGCAGGTGCCGCAGCTTCTGCCCAGCACCACGGAATACCTTTCGCACGTTGCGCCCCAGCTCCTCCATAGCCACCCCCGTCTGCTCATGTGGTGGCACCCAGCGGTAACCGCGCCCTCGCACCGACTGCAGGCAGACCTGGTGATCGCGAAGAAGATCGGCCTTGAACGCTTCGACGTTTGCCAGCCATTCGAACTGCCGGTCACGGAACTGCTCGACCGTGAGCGACTTGGAGTCGCCCACGGAGGGCATGCCGAAACGAGTCTCAAGCCATTCGTGCCCCACAAGGTCGCCGTACTTGAACTCCTTGAGGAAGTCCTCGACCGCCTGTTTGTGGCCTGGATACTTGGTGACCTCAGACATAGGCCACCTCGAAGCGCCCGAAGCGTGGGCGGTACTCGCAGACGCCGATCAGCTTCCCGGAGTCTTCGATAGCCTTCTTCACCTCCTGCAGGTCCAGCACATCGGTGTTGATCGCCACCTCAAGCTGGCAGGCCCAGTCGAGGAATATCGGCCGGTACCGCATGATCTTGGCCTGACCAACCTTCACGCCACGGCAGTCGACGAAACGCTGATCCTCCCAAAGCGACTCCGGCGTCGATGGTCCGGCGAATTCAAGCTCAGCCTTGTCAGTCATTACCAGGGCACCGCGCTTCCAGTGCGTACCCAGCTTCTGAAGCTTGGCGCCTGCAAGGAATGTCGCGTCGAAGTTCGCGCCAGGTATGAAGAACCCGGACGAGGAATCGAAATAGGCGCCGGCGATGAACTCCGACCGGGCAATGGCCAGGTGATCATCATCAGTTTTTTTGCGCTTCGCGGTAAGCTCCTTGTGAGCTTTCGTCGCAGGGTGCAGCGGGTTAGCCAGCTTGTCGCTGTGCATCATCAGAGGCGAGGTCCCCTTGATGCTCAGGATCAGAAGCTCCATGCTCATTTCCCAGCCCTCCGGGTCATGTACTCGCACCGGCTTTTCAGGTTCACGACTGCTGCCATCAAAAACTGGAACATGTCAGGAATCGAGACTGGGATATCGCCTGGGGTCGCGACCATGCCCGCCATCAGCTCGCGCTGAGAAAGCACGTAAGCGTCATTCGGAATCTCTTCAACCGTTTGCTCGCCTTTGTGGTTGAAGGCAACCAAGTAGCGCTGTTGCGGACTTCCTACGATCTCGACCTGTTCACGCTTTGGCATCAGATCGCCCTCGAAGACGTAGGCTGCGACGAAGTTACAGGCGTTTGCCAGTTCCTCTGCTGGAATCAGCGCAGTCTTCTGAACGCTGAACCGGGTGCGCAGCCGGCTCTTCATGGTGTGCTTGAAGCTACGGCGAAGCGCAGGCGGGAGAGCGCTGGCCTTCTGATCGATGACCTGATCCAGAACGTGCTCGCCATCACTGCCGATCACAGTACCAATAAGAGTCTGCATAGCTGAAATCGGTAGCTGTTGCGCACCATTGCTGCGACCGAAGTAGCTGTCTTCCAGGGCTTCGAACATCTCCCAGGCTTTGTCTGTATCCAGCATCTTGGCGTGCCTAGCGGCGCCGCGCTCAGTCCAAAGCATCACGCTGCGGGCTTGCTTGTGGATGATTTCGACAGAGTAGCTTTGGGATACGCTGTTCTTCAGGTCTTTGAGTTCAGCGCCTTCTACCTTGATGAAATGCTTCCCTGGGACAAAGCGATCAGCATTCCTGTCATAGTTCTGGCGAATCCGGACATCATCCGTTCCGTAGACGTGTGCCAAGACAGAGGTAGTAACTACCAGCTTTCCAGAGTACATAATGCGCGGCAGGTTGCCCGCCGTCACCTCTGTGCTATTATTCATCTCGACGTTTTTCCTAAGCTGATTGACGTTTCTCGAAGCCCTGACGACTCTCACCTCGTCGGGGCTTCTTCGTTTCAGGCTGCTGCCTGCTCCTGCCGCTTTTTTTCCTCCGCTATCAGATAAACCAACTCCGCTGTTTGAGAGCGGTGGTTCTTCTGCGCTTGAGCTTCCACCCACTGCTTCAACTCCTCTGGCAATCGCAGGTTGAACTGCGGATCTTTCCTAGCCATCACGCATCTCCTGATGCATCACCGTTGTTTACACGACTAAATGTAGAACGGTGATGCATTGCTGTCAATACCACCGTGATGCATCCTTCCGTTCTGTTTAATAGAACTGGATTCGTCATGAGCCGCACCGACCCCCAATTCAACCTGCGCATACCTGAGGTGCTTAGAGATCAGGTGATGGCGGCTGCAAAGGAGAACGGACGATCTGCTACAGCCGAAATTCTCGCGAGGCTGGAGCTGAGTTTTTTGGGTGAAGCATCTGCGGAAGAGCTGATACCAGCCGGGAAGGCTAAGCAGATGTCTGCCATTGCTCGACAAAGCATCCCGGCAACGGTCAAAAAAAGGATCGTGGACAGTGTCAACCAGGCTGTCTCAATGGGGCATGCCAGCGCCAGTGTGGATTTCAGTGATTTGAATCTGGAAGCTATCCCTGAAGAAGATTCGAGCGCTCTAATAGATGCGTTCAGTGAGATGCTTTCCGATGCTGGTTACGAGTTCGAATGGGATGGTCCGGATTCGGTCTGGATCGGGTTCGATGCGGCCTGAAACAAGCCCAACCATTCATCGCTCACTTCTTAACCAGCGAGTTTTCGCGGGCTAAATATCGAACTGACCAGGTATTGCCAATGGCTATACCCCAGCCCGCCCAAGCGCCGGGCCGCCCCACTCCATGATGTCAACGCCCGCCAGCACTTCCAAGTCAGCAAAGGATCGCACAAAAATGCATCGCTTTTACCATGCCGATCGCTACCTGAATCTCGTGGAAGGCCAAACCATTGAACTCGACAGCAATGGGCTAACTCGATTCGGTGCAGTGTATTGGGAAGCCATTTCCACGAAGCCTTTTGAGCTACTCAGCGAAGCAGAACAAAGGGAATGGCTTTTAGAGCGAGAGAGGCAGGATCCAAAATTCGCGGCATATCCGTCCCGAATGCAAGTTTTCTTCGCGGCGAACACGGTTGATGATGCCCGTCGTTTCGTTGAGAAAAGCAAAGAGAAGCCTAACGCTAAGGTTCCAATCTTCGAGGTTTTTGCGTCGACCTTCTGGTCACTTGATATGAACTGGCTCGACTACGCCACTGACCCACAAACTCGATTGGGCTACATTCGAGAATACTGGTACGCAGCGATATCGAACCATTGCCCCGCTGAGGGAGAGCGCAGGCCCCCGCTTCTTGAGGTCTTGATGAAACCACCAGTTCGGATCGGCAAGGTCGTAGCCTGGGCCTGACGACAACTCTAGCCAAGATGCAAAAAGCCCAGCGCTGGGCTGGGCTCATAAACTACCCTATCGACTCGCAGTCTTGATGTTTCAGACCATCCTCCAAGAGGCGAATCACGCTTCCGGCGCCCCCATCATAGATGAGATCGTCGTATAGCATTACCGACTGCCGGTAATGGCCATTGAGAATTTCCAGTACTGCACAGATCGAATCCAGTCCCGCTTTGATCTTATTACGGCTCGCAGGTGGGAGTGGTTTAGCGGCACGCCCCTGAATATGCAAAAGGTCAGTGTGCGCAATACGCTTGTTGCGATGATCGCGTGCGAATTTCGTGTCTGCCAGCGCTGCCTTGACCGCGTCTTCCACCTGAATACGTACAGTCAAATCACTGATATTTGGAGGAATAGCTCGAATGGAAAGGTTTTGCTGGGATTTGTTCTCGGGCGAGTCAGTAAGCCTTGATATCCCGAGCATCACTGCATCCCATAGCTGCGCTTGCACGACACCAAAAAACGTAGGGGCCGAGCGGTTCAGGATCTGTACAGTATCCTGGTCAACACCGAAGAGCTGCTCATATTGCTTCCATAGCAGCAGCATATCGAGTAGGTGATCGTTGAGGTCGCAGTACATTGCACCAAGCTCCGCGCCCATGACTTGGATGCATAAAATCCTCTTTTCCGCAGCAGTGATCACGCCCAGCTCCTTCCGAGCCCTATAAAGCCGTCCAGCGTGCCATGCCGGTGTTTCGTTCTCAATTCCTGTCCACCCATCCAGCGTGGATGGAAAGCCAGTACCCGGCTACGTAGCCTGCGTAGTAGCGTTGTGCCTCCACTAATTACTTAAACCCAACAACACGCAGGAAAAAGGTATGCAGTACCACAGCACCGAACATCTGGAGAGGCAAGAAGAATTCCGCCGCATGCTGATTTTGGCGGCTCAAGGCACTAGCCAGCTCCTTATCGTATCCCCAGACAAAATCGACACGCTTGAGGACTATCTGAAGGCTTTTTTCCAAGACGCTCCTGCCAGAAAGCTCAGGAAAGAGAAGTCTCTAAAAATCAATGACAGTCTTACGGTTTTTCTTGAAGCCAAAGATCCTAACTCGGGCTTCTCCAGAGGGCACGTTTTCATCCCTTGGGCTTCCATGCATACAGTGGACCGCGCCGTTAACGATAGTCGGTCGATCAGTACCTTCTACATTCCGCACTCAGGTCCAGATTCCGGCCCCGGGACCGTGGATGAGCTTGCTCTGTATAAGACGAAATACCCGAGCTCAAAAGAGCTGTAAAGAACCGCCCCGGTCCGTTGCCGGAAAGCCCATGGACTGGGGCAAGCTCAACAAGGAGTTACCGAATGTCTTTCAAGCTTTACACCTTGGTGACAAGCGCTGATGGCCGCATCAACGTCACTCTGAGGAACATATCCGCCGACACTACTACCACCGTTTGGGTGACGCCAGGCCAGCCAATCGACAACCTGACAATCGCCCAGATCGAAGAACTTGCGCGCCAGGAAGCCGCCAAACAGCACGCCCGCTAGCGCTGCTGAGTCTTCTCAAGCAAGCTAACTCGCTGCGCTAAATCACTGTCGGAAGCAATCCGTTGGCTCGCTTCGCTACCGAGGCGAGCCTCAAGACTTACCAATATGGTGAGCGCCTGGTCCAGGCCTTTTTCCAGCTCGTCAATTCGTTTTGCTTCACTCATTACGCACTCTCCCGCGGCCTTGCCGCTTTACTTCGCGTCCCGATGACGCAACACAAGACGGGTCCGGTCGAGCCATGGCCCGCCGAACACGATGATTTCTGATGGCCTGCCGAGCAGGTGGTGCAGCATGTAGGGGCCGGGGCCGAAGACCTGGGAATGCTCCTCGGGCAACTGCGCATCGGCGCCCAGGTAAATACCGGCGTGGTTCGGGTGGGCGGTGCGCCCCACTGCCATGACGATCATGTCGCCGCGCTGCGGCTGGCTGACCTCGTAGAACCCAGCGGCTTCATAGGTCTGCTCATACAGACTCGGGCCGTCCGCCTGCTCCCACCAACCCTCATCCCGGGCGTACGCCGGAAACTCCAGATCCCACTCCCGCTTGTACCAGTCCGCACAGACCTGCCAGCAGTCCCAAGCACCGTGCACGAAAGGTCGATCTAGCAGCGGAGTGTGACCGGTTGGCATGACGGTGCGGAGGTCGCCCTCCGGCCACGACAGGATGTACCAGGGCAAGCCAGTGGCTTCACACATGGCCAAGTCGCGGGGCGATGGCCGACTGGTAGCGTCCGGGTGCGAGTGGACGATACCGATCACCTGGCCCTGATCCTCGGCGGCCGCATACTGCTCCGGTGAGATGCGGAACTCCTCGGCCGGATCGGTCGCGGTGTTGTCGCATGGCACGTACTTCTGCGAGCGGCCTGCAGCGATGATCAGCCCGCAGCACTCCCGCGGGTACTCTGCCGCAGCGTGCGATTGCACGGCGGCGAAGATGTGTTTGCGCATTGTCAGCTCCGTGAGATCAGAGAAACAGCAGGGAAGCCGCCGAAGGGCAACTGGTTGCCCCGGCCAAAGCGAACTGTGCAGCCAGTGTCCAGGCAGCCATTGCACTGGTCCCTTGCAGGATCGTCCGTGGCTTTTCCGTCGAGGTCGAAGTAGGGGCCGGTGTATCCGCAGTTCGGGCCGCGGTAGCCGGCGGTCATCGCCCAGTGGCACAGCTGGGTCATCTGCCGGCCAAGCGTCTCGCCTCCTACATCGCCAGGGCTGGCCAGCTCCCAAGCTACCGTGGAGCCGTTCTCGGACACCTTCTGGTCGATGTACCAGACCTCGACAGCTTCCTCTGCGGGGTCGGCCTCAGAGTTGCCAGCGGGAAAGTTCGCTGCGTCCAAGTACCGCGCCATGGTGTGCCGCATGGTCAGCTTGAACTCCAGAAGGTTATCGAACGCGAGGCACAGCGCGGTGATCCTGCCGTTGACGTTACCGACCGTGAGCGTGGGCCGCACGGCGGTGCCGTCCGAGTTCGCCTCAATGCCATCGATCTGCATTGGCCAGGCACCGTACTCGTTGCCCTGCCACCAAATGGACTTGGCCGGCAGTTGGTCCGCGTTAGTGCCGGCGGCAGCCAGTTCCTCTGGGGTGTGCGGGATCGCGTACCCATGGAACCGCAGAGTGTCCGCGCCGAAGTCCGAGCCATCCAGCTCGAATAGCAACACCTCGCTGCCAGGCTCTAGGGTCTGGATGTCCTTGATCAGTGACATGGTGAATCCTTACGGGTGAAATGCCCGCTCGAAGGTAGCGGTGACTTTGAATCGGCCACCGCCGACGGGCGTGGGCTTGGGGTCAGTGCAAGTGAAGAGCCCGAGATCCCCGAGAGGCGTCGACCAGAGAAATGCCTTGGCGCCACCGTGCCGGTCGAAGAACTCCATGACCTTGCGGACCTGGGCCTTCGTTCCCGTCACGGTGATTGGGTAGCTGTCTTCCTTGTTGTTGGGGCCATCACCCACCGTTTGCCGGTAGCCTCCGCCGAAGCGGGACTCGCGGACCCGGTAGTTGATATCCGGCGTTTCACCGCGCTGCGTCGGCCAGCTGAACTTCTCGATCGCCATCAGCGCCTCCCTTGAGTGTTTCGATGGCTAATCCCGCCAGGGCGCCAAGAGTCAGCGACCGCCTTTTCGGCAGCCATTTGCACCTGTTTCTGCATGTTCTGCTGCAGCAGTGCCTGATCGAGCTGCAAGCCTTCGCTGCTCCTGTCCTCCATAACCAGGCTGACAGGGGCCGAGAGGCTGATTGAGGTTCCACCGTCTCCACCCACTGCCCTCACGCCAAGCTGGCCGCCAGCTGTTCGAGTCAATGGCATCACCGCCTCGTCTCCAGCCTCGCCCATGACCCCCATCCTGCCGCCGGCCATGCCGAAGGCCGTGGGTGTGCTGACGATGGAGTTGGTAAATGCCCCCCCATTGGCGAACAACTGAACGCCGTTCGACCAAGCACCGCCAAGCGCTTGGGGAAAGTAGGCGCTGCCATAGCCTGCCTGCGATGCGCCGAGGTTAGAGGAAACAGCACCTGCTGACCCGGGCTGCATACCATTGCCGCTGCCCCCGCCAAAGTAGGCAGAAGCCGCAGTGGTCCCCCAGCTCACCAAGCCGCCTAGCAACCCTGACGCGGCACGCTGGGTCTCGATCCGAACCATGTCAGCGAGAATCGACTTGGTGAAGTCCGTGAAGGAGAACTTGCCGGTCATGGCAAAGTTGACGATCGCATCCTCCATCGAACTAAACGCGTTTGTGAACAGCGCTTTCGTTTGCCCGGCAACATCACGTGCCTGCTCCAGGTAGTTCTGAAAGGCAGATGATGCTCCCTTGCGCCAATCACCCTGCGCGACCGTCATCTGGTCGTAGTTGGTGATGGTTGTTTCCTGCAGCTCTCGCTCGGTTTTGCTCAGCGCGGCCAGCTTCTGGTTGTACTCATCAAGACTCATGCCGCGGGAGCCGTCGCCATATTGGTTGGCCAGGTCGAGGCGCTGCTGGTTCATCCGATCGGTGATGTCGTTCTGCTGATCCTGTAAGCCGCGCTGGCGATCACCGAGTCCAAGGCTATTGGCGGAGCGCTGCCCCTGCTGCCTCAGTGCCAGGACTTGCTGGTCGAGGGCGTCCGTGTAGGTCTGCACAGCCCTGGCTTGCTTGGCCAAGCGTCCTTGCTCATTGGTCGCCAGCACCGAAAGCTCAGTATCGGCGTCCTTTTGCGCCTTCACCATGGCGGCCTGGGCATCAGCGATCTTCTGGTCCAGTTGGATACGCTGCTGCGCGCTGGTACTACTTCGCCCTTTGGCTTCCTCCAGCGCCTTGATCTCCGCCTCGTAGGCGTTTGTGACCTCGACCTTCTGCTGCTCGATGATTGCCGACCGCTGGGCTGCATAAGACTCCCGTGAGATCAGGCCGGCCTTCTGCGCCGCGTCCAGTTCCTTCTGGTTGTTCTTGTACTCGGCCAGGATGGCGGCCAGGGCGTTCTTCTGGTCGTTGAACCCGGTTAGGTCGACCGCTGAAGTCTTGCCGACCTTGTTCCGGTCAGCGATAGTCTTCGCCAAGGTGTCAAATGCACCTCCGGAAATCTTGTCACCATCAAAGGAAACCCCGGTCAATAAGGCGCTCTGTTTGCCTGTTTCCTTCGCGGCATCGCGCAGGTCGAAGAATCGCTGCTTGAGATCTTGTAACGCCTTGCTTCTCTTCCGCTCCGGACTGGCATTGTCCAGCTGGTCATTCAGCTTCTTCTGGAGGTCGGCTTGCTTCTGAATCGCGGCTTCTCCGTCCGCGCGATCCTGACGCTCCTTGGCGCCAGCATCCATTCGCTTCTGGATCAAAGCAATTTCGTCGGTGTACTGCTTTTTCAGAGCGTCTCGGGAGCTATCGCTGAACCAGAACTGCTTGTCGATATCAGCAACCTGCTGCTGCAACACTTGCATCCGAAACTGGTCTGGATCAGCCGCTACCCCCTGCTTCAACTCATGCCAGTACCTACGCACAGCACTGGTCGCGTCATTCCAAAGCTTGGCAATACCGCGTGTAGACTCGGCTATCTCCTGATTGCGGCGAGTCATTTCCTCTGACACTTCGCCCGCGAGCAACTTCAAGGCGTCCATGTGGCGCCCTTGATCTTCAAGAGCCTGAATCTGGTCAAAGGTGGCCAGGGTCACCGTGTGATATTTGGAGTTGAACTCCAACGCGAAGGCTGTGACGTCGTTTTTCGCATCGACAAACATTTTTGCGAAATTACCAGCGCTCTCGCCTGTAGCCGCGGAGAGCTGGGTTGCGGCTCCTGCAACGGCGTCGAATGTCTCACCTGTAAGCTTTCCCGATCCGACCAGCGCGAGCAATGCTTCGTTCGCCTGGCTGAAGTACTTCCCGTTGGCCAGCTTGTTTTGCAGATCAACGAGCTGTGATGAAGATTTCCCTGCGACACCGCCCGTAGACGCAAGAGCCTTGTTGAATTCATTGAGGTCACTCAATCCAGCGCCGACTGCCACCGCCAGCCCAGTAACGGCTGCTGCGGACAAGGTCAGCGGACTGATCAGGCCGGCAACGTAGCCCCCCATCGCTTTTGCCGCAGCGCCGATTCCGCCAAACGAATCTTTAACCTGACTACCTTGCTGCAGAAAAACACTGAGCGGCGATTGGCCGGCCTGCAAACTGATCACAACGTCTGAAAATTGCGCTGGCAGCATGCGCATAGCCGCAGCCGTCTGCCTAGCGCTCATCCCAGTCTTGCCAAGCGCGACATCCATCCCTCCCAGTGATGCACGCGCCTGGTCGATCTTCGCCTGGTACTCGCCGAAGGTCTCAGCATCGAGCGCGCCACTGGTGCGAAAGCCTTTCAGCCTCTGCTCCATCTGGTCCAGCCGGCTCATAGCCGCGACGGTTGGGTCGATCTTGCCCAGCAGCTCTTCCAGCGCCTGGCCTTCTTCCCGATGTGCGCCGGCGGCCTTCTTTGCCGCCTCCGCCTGGCGCTCCTCCGTGGCAATAAGGGCCTGGGCCCGGCTATTGATGGACGCCTGACGGCTGGCACTGTCCGACAGCACGGCGTTCGCCTGAGCGGTAACCTCGGCGCTTTGCTCTGTCGCCCGGTTTAGCGACTGGACGTACTGGCTTGCCTCAAGCGAGGCCTTGGCCACGGCCAGAATTCTGGCTTGCTGCTCGTCAGCAGATTCGGCAGCGCGCCGGCCGGCCTGGGCTCCGGCATCCGTGGCACTGGTAAGCGCCTCCTGCACCTTGCCCGCCTGCGCGGTCTCAGTCCGAAATGCCCCCATGTTAGCGGCGGCGCTGCTGAACGCCGTGGAGGCACTGGTAACGGCGCGCCCCACGGTGGCCATCTGCTGCGCCAGCTCGGCCTGCTTGGCGTTGAGCGCCTGCAGCTCTTGCACAATCTGCCGGGTGTCACCCTGCAGGCTGCCCAGGGCAGTCTCCCAGGCGCGCCCGGTTCGCCCGGCCGACTCCTCGCTGCGCTTGCCGGCGTCCGTCAGCTGATCGAGATTGTCTTTTGCCTCGACGGCATCTCCGGAGTCGATCTGAAGACCGAGAGAGGCAATGGTGGTCATGATCTACTCCATCGATTCGGCCATGACGGCCAGGGCCTCAACCTCCATGACGCGGAGATCGGGAAAAATGTCGGTGAGGTCGCGGCGCTGGATGCCGAGCATTGCAGCCGTTGCGGGAATGGCGCTGTAGTCCAGGCCGGACGGGCCGCCTGACGCCACCCGCCACTGCGTGCCCAAAGCATCGAACAGTCGGAAGGCTGGCCATGCATCAGGCCAGACCTCCAGTACCTCCTCCTCGATGTCATCAAGGGTCAGCCCGAGCGCCGCTAGTTGCTCGGCGGACGGGCCCCGCTCGTAACAGGCCCGGGCCGCCGCTCTCAGTTTCCCAAGCGGGCCGGGCTGTAAGCAGCCTGGAAAGCATCGACGACCGCCTTCGGTGCACCGGTGCAGGTGCGCACCAGGTCTACAATAGCCTCGCCGCCGAACTCGTCCTCAAGGTCCCAGCCGGTGACGATCTCGCCCAACTGCTCAGCCTGCAGGGTGATCTCGCCGGCGGTGACCTCCTCCCAAGTTGCGCCGTCATTCTTGGCCTTCTCCGTCCAGGCGTCGCGCGCCTTATTCCAACGGTCAAACATCCCGGCTAGGGTCATGCGGTCCATGTAGCGAAACTGGAATTCCACGGGCACTGACTCGCCGCCAATTCGCGGCACCTGCACTACGGCGGTG
Organism: Pseudomonas sp. NFX1; assembly: GCF_051123555.1. Taxonomy (NCBI): domain Bacteria; kingdom Pseudomonadati; phylum Pseudomonadota; class Gammaproteobacteria; order Pseudomonadales; family Pseudomonadaceae; genus Pseudomonas; species Pseudomonas sp. NFX1. The sequence continues at coordinate 2,501,951 of NZ_CP169366.1, forward strand.
AATGTGGGGTTCTGCGCAATTTTGATCTTCGCCATGAGGAGTCCTTAAGCACCGGCCAAGTAACGGGTGGGTCGGCCCGAGAGCGCGATGCTGATGGTGCGGGTCATGAGGTTGTTCCGCTCCATCGTCGGGGTGGACGTGATACTCACGTACCCTGGATAGACGATCTGGTCGCCACCTGGCAGCTTCAGCCGCACCACTGTCAGCTCTTTACTGTCGCCATAGCCTTCCACCAGAGGCACATAGGCGGCGCTCGGCTGGTCTTCAACAGTGATCGAAAGGGTGATCGGGTTGCGGTTTGTCGGGAATTGACGATCGTCGTCATCTTCCAGATAGCCCACGGTCAGATACTGCTGCTCCCCACCCGAGGAGGTGAAGGCCGTAACCTTGGAGATCTGGGCCCAGTTGGTTACCGGGACTACGGAGCCAATACCCGCGCCAGCGGTGAATTTCTCGACGTTGCTGGTGTTCATGCCGCCAAGCGAAAACTTGTCGGCCGCTACACTCGCAGCGCGCACAGCACGGTCGGTGATGAGCGCCCAACCTGAGTTGACCAGCAGAACGTCTCCGTTCTTGATGGTGTGGCCTGCGGCGGTGGCCACCGGTGGCGCCGCGTTGGTCAGGGCGGTGAAGGCGACTGAGGCGCCGAGTACGCTGGCAATTTCCAGCACGGAGCCGTTCGGCAGCGGGAAGCGTGCGGCCATGGGTTGTTTCCTCTTGATAGCCCGCCAGGCGGCGGTTGGTTATGCCCCAGCGGGCGGTTGGTCCGCGACACCGCGGTAGGTGAAGCTGGCCGGGACCGTGTAGGTCGCCGACTCGGGAATGGTTGGGCCCTGCTCGACCGGCTCGACAACCATGCCCTCGAAGCCGTTGCGGCTGAGCTCCGAATCTAACCGGAAGAGGGTCGAAATCTCTCCGACCAGGGTCTCGGCGGTTGCCAAAGGCTGGCCCGCCGGGCAAACGATGCTCACCTGGTAGACACCGGTGTATTCGTAGGCCTCACCGCCTAGGTAGCGGCAGGTGGTCGCACCAGGTAGCTGAAACGCGTGCAGGTATGTTTCACCCTGCTGAGCCACGAACTCCTGTTCGAAGTTCGCAACACGGATCGGGCGCGCAGCGGCCCAAGCCATCAGCTTGATTTCGATAGCTTGGCGGGCCTTTGCTTGGCTCATACGCGGTTTTTCCTGATGGCTTCGTCGACGATGCGCTGGAAGTTTGCGAGCGTGACCCGGACCATGCCGGCCGGAGCCTGCGACGAATGCCCGTATTCCAGCGGGATGGCATACGGCAAGTTGTTCACGATGAACGCGGTCTGGCCGATGGTCAGCGCCTGCACCTGGCCCATGAGCTCGGCAATAGCTTGACTGCCCGACGGGTCGATGCGGTCGAGCTCTTCTGCCGCCGGAGAATCGATGGAGAACTGCCAGTTGCCCCGGAACCGTCCGCCCACATAGCCTTGGCCCGCCACCAGTCCGTTCACAGCAAAGTTTTGCTCGCGCTCGGTCTTGGTGAGGGGCTTGGCGTATTTCACGCCCTTGCGCAACCTGCCGGCCTTGGTGAAGTTGTCATGGTTTAGGTTGATCAGCGTATTGCGCACCGAGACCTTGAAGTCGTAGTCGTCGGCAGCCTTGTTGGCCTTGGCCCGGTGGGCCACGTTGGCCGCCCATAGTTCCGGGGTGCCCACCGGCGACATGAGGATGACGCTGCTGCCGATCTCAATCACAATTGTCCTGAAGGTGGAGTCCAACGCCTGCTGAGCTTGCTCCGTAAATGCTCGAATGCTGTCAGCAAAACCACCTTCAAGCCCTCCGTATCGTTGAACCATATGCGAGCCGCGCGGCATGTCACTTCCTCAATTGGATGGTCCAGGTAGCCCTAGCCGGGTCCTCAGATACGTTGAGCGCCCGGTAACCACTGACTTGATCGCCAATCTTGGGAACCGCCGGGGTTTCCCCAACCACCCCGGCCTGCTGCTCAAACAGCTCGTTCTGCAGTACCAGCAGCTTCACATCCTCAGTCTGGATGCGTGATCCGTCGATCTCCTTGGCCAGGTAACTGCCAAACACCCCGCGGCCAGAGTATTGGATGGTCTTGGCTGGGGCAGCACCTCCTAAACCTGGGTCGTAGATCCCTTTCACCGTGCGAACGCCGGCGACTGGCCTTACAGCATCAGCCAATCCGTCGGGATCATCGAATGACTCGGCCAAGTCGGACTGAATATCTTCACGCAAGCCCATGGCTATCCCCTTTTCACCGCAAAGGCAAATGGGTTACTGCGCCAGGGTGCCAGAATGGCCAGCGCAAGCTGTACGGCGGCTGGCTGGGCGAGAGAGCCTGCCTTATCGATCGAGCCAAATGTCTTGCTTGTCGATACCGAGTCAGCCTTGACCGTTTTCGATTCGAGCGAACCCTCGGTCTGCTGCTGGTACAGCTTGCCTTGAGAGGCGCATTTGGCCAGCCTGGCGCCCGCCTGCTTCACATCGTCAGGGATGTTGCCCATGTCGATGCCGGCTAGGTTGAGCGCGGTTAGGTAGGCGTTCGCCTCGAAGACCGCCTCTTCCTTCAGCCCCGCAGCTGCCCAGTCAGGCCCGAGGATGGTGTCCACGTCGGCCACGGTGATGTAGGTAGCCATCCAGCCTCCGCTTAAATGAGTGGGGCCAAGGCCCCGGGATTACTGCTGGCCGAGTTCAGCGACCTGCTTCTGCAGCGCCTCTTTCGAGGCGTTGGCGCGGTAGGTGACGTTCGCAGCGTCCAACGTGGCCTTGAGCTCGGCGACCTCTTTGGCCTCGCGGCTTTCGTCGGTCTCGAGCTCCCGCTTGGCTGCTTGGGCCAGCAGATCGTCCACTTGCTTCTGCAGCACTCTGGCCTTCTCGACTTCGCCGTCGCGCTCGCGCTGAAGGCTGGCGATACCGGCGTTGACCGCTTCCAACACCTGGAACAGGTGGCCAGCAGTTTCGCCAAGCTCGCCGTCGGGGCGCTCCAGGCGCTGCGCGGCGAACGACTCGACGATCACGCCGATGGATGCAAGCTCGGTGATCAGGCGATCGAGCGCTGCATGATCGGGACCTTCGACAAGAGCCACACGTGTAGGTACCTCAACCACTGACACATCAGCGCCAGCGGCTTCGTAAGCATCGACCACCTTGGGCCAATCGCCGATCACCACAACCGATTCAACGCCAGGTTCGGCCTGATCAAAATGTCGTGGGTTGCGATAGGTCCGGCCTTGCTCGAAGCCGTCACGCTGGGTGGTGTAAATCAGTTCCATGGATTATCTCCAAGGCAGGCCCGCTGGACCCGCCTTTGCTGTAGCCGATTAAGGCGCGGACAGGTCGATCAGGACACCGGCAGTAGCCTTATCGCTGGTCGCATGCTTGCGCCAATTCGCGCCCGCGCCGAGGGCTGCGAGATTGGGGTTTACGCCCGCAGTGTCCTTCCAGGAGTACCCCATGATGTCGACGTTGAAAGCGCCTTCCGCGCGATAGCCGATTGCCAAGTTTTCCTGGTTGTTCACCGGGTAAGAGCGCACGCCTGGAGCCTGGGATTCAGTTACCGAAACGGCGCCCACCTGAAGGCCGAAGATTCGCTCTTCGGTGACTTTGTCAGAGACGAGGACCGGTTTGCCCATCGTGCCAGGCGAGCCGCCGTAGATGACCACGCCCGCCTCTTCGTAGATCTTCTGATCGATGGCGTCATCAACCAAGTCGAAGTAGGTTGCGGAGTCCATGGCGAAGAGAGCGATGCGGTTGAAGCGATCGCCGAACTTGCGCATGCCCTTGGTCAGCACCTTCTTGTGGTCGACCGCGAAGGAGCCACTGGCAACCATGTTGGCGTTTGCGCCAATGGCAGCGCCCAGGGACGCGAAGGCAGTTTGGATGTAGTAGTCCAGGGCGGCGTCGGCCATGTCCTGGCCAACCAACATGGAGAACTCTTCCGGGCTTCGCGCACGACGCTTGAAGGCTTCCTCAGTGGTCTCGTATGGACCGTACTTCCAAGGGGTTTTGACGCCGACCGCTTCATCAGCACCGATCTTGATGCCGGTTACAGCGGCGTCGGAGTTCACGTTACGGTGACCCAGAGTGCCACCGATCTTGTAGAACGAACGCTTGCGTAGGTCGCCCTCGATCAGTTCGTTGCGCAGAATCAGCGCGCCACCTGACGAGGCGTTGAACACCTCCAGAACGTCTTGCAGGCGCTCCAGATAGGCAGTTTGGGCAAGATCGTTATAGATGATCATGTCCGAGTTGAGGGTGGTAGGCATCTGCTACTTCCTATTTTGGCAATTTGAGGTATGCCTCTTGTCCGTGCGCTTCGATGTACTCGCGCTTCTGGACAGAGGTCATTTCGGAGCGTTTCTGTGCGGCCCCGCCGCCTTTTCCAGCACCGCCGGCCCCGCCGCCAGATGCCTTGCTACCTGCGATAAGCGGCGCGAAGGCCGGATCGTTGGTGAATTCTGCTTTCAGCTCATCCAGCGTCGCTGCGGAGAGCTTGCCGGCGGCGTCCAGCACGACAACGGTGGGTTTACCGTCGCGCTGCTCGACGCTCAGCCGGCGTTCGATGTGGGGGAGCAATGCCTTTGCTGTGCCTGGGACAGCGAGAGTGGTAGCCAGCTCGGTAGCCGTGCGGCCCACCGTCAGGTCCCGGATCTGGCCCAGCAGGGTGCTGTTGGTACTTTCGAGCTGGCCGGTCAGCTCTGCTTCGCGGCGGGCGTACTTCTCGGACCAGGACTTCTCGAGCTCTTCCACGTTGCCCGACTTCCGGGCCGCCTCTTCGCGCTCAAGACGAGCGGCTTCCTCAGCCTCTTTGCGCGCCTTCTCGGCCGCCTTCTTCTCGCCGAGCAGCTCGTCCACCTTGGCCTTTAGGCCGGAGACGTCTTCCTGCTGCGGCAAGCCTTCGATGCCAAGGATGAACTTGCCGTCTTTCTCGACGTACAGGCTCTGGATGGATTCTTCGACGCCTTCGAGGCTGTCCAGTTGGAATTTCAAGGTCATTGCTGTCTCCCAGAGACTTGGTGCAGGCCCTGCCTGCGGGCATAAAAAAGCCCCGCACTGGGCGAGGCCTTGGAATTGCGCGCCACGTTCAACGAGGCAGCGTTTTGTGGCGCGGCAGCTCATAACGAAAAAGCCCCGGCGGATGCCAGGGCTTTCGTTGATGTCTGCAGCTCAGGGTTTGTCGAAGTCGTCTTCGAGCTTTTGCAGTACTGCATCTGCCATTTTCTTGCTGAATTCTTTCCAGGCTTTTCCGCCGTCAAAAACGCCAACGCCTTGGGCAAGATTTGCCTGATGCTCACGCCGAGCCTCTTGAATCAACTCCTTCGCGCTTTTTTCGTTGGTCGTCATGATCGCTCCCGACTGTATTTCAAGCCCACCCTACCGCTCAGAATACTCCAGAACTGGTGTTCAGCTTCTGACTGAGTGTGCTCGCGTTCAAGCTCGCCTCGATTGACCAAATCATACACACGTTTGATGGCTTCTTGCTCGACCTGGTCTGACAGCTTGTCGACGACCTCGCCACTTGGCCATCCCTTTTCAGCAACCATGGTATAGCGCAGGGTTGGGCCAACAGCTCGCAGCTCATGAAGACCAATGTAGGATGCCAGCTCAACATCCTCAATCGAGAACGGGCTATTGCCCGGGTGATTGTGCGTGAATGTCGTCCCCCTCAGCTTGCCAAACTCGCTCTCTGGGAAGCCAACACGATCAGGCTGGCCCTGGCGCTGAAGCAGGATCGAGCCGTCGTCACCAATGAACGCCCCCGTTTCCAGTGCGTCCCCACGAATCCGATTTTCGATCTCGACTGCGGCACGCCGCGCAGGCGTGGAGACATCCGGTTTTCTGATGGGATAACCAATGTCATACACCGTGAACTCGCCGGTCGGTTGCCTGAAGGTAACCGCTTCGCGTTGCCGCAGCTGCTGTAGGGTGAGCGTCTTTCCGTTGTCGTCTACGAACTTGTCCAGCGTCAGCTCGCCCTTGCTGAACAACTCATAGCGGGCCGGGCCGAGCACGTCCTTTTGGAACGATGCAGGCTGCCGCGCCAGCCATTCGCCGTAGCTCGTCTTGCTGCTCACCTGCTCGACGCCATTCGGGCCAATAGCCGGCCTGGTGGAGCCGGGGACTTCGCGGGCGAACTCGTCTTTCAGCACCGGGATGAGCGTGGTCCGGCATCGCCAGTGATACGGCGGCTTAGGCCCATCCAGCGGAATGATCGTCTGGTCGATGCTCATGCAGAACAGCGTTGTGCGGCTATCCAGGGTGGCAATCCGGCGCATCCCTTTGAGGATGTCGTCGTTGTCCTTGAGCACTTCCACGCGCGCCGTGGTGGCGATGTGGTTGGTCATGGTGTTGACGAGGGCATGCGCCTGATCGCGCTGCTGGACGCCCAATGAGGTCAAGCGGCGACTGATTTGGCCGGACGTCTCGCCCAGCGCGGAACCCATGCGGATCTCGCTGATGATCTCAGCGCTCTTCTTGGTGCCGTATTGGTCGAGCGCGCCGTTGATGCTGATGCGCTGGCGGCCTTTGCCGACCTCCAGGTCGAGTGGATCAGCCAGTGCAGCCGCGGCGACCTGCTCGATGCTCGGCCTGTTCAGCTGGACGACTGTCTTCACGACCTTGCCCAGCAGGGTCATGTTGAACTCGGCCTCGTAGCCGCCGAATTCGGTCAGGTCGAGCACGGCCTGCTGCTTCATCTCGCCGTATACGCCCGCCAGCTCGCCCTGTAGCTCTTGAATCTGCTTCTCGTACCGTTGGGTGCCGTAACGGCTCAATCCTTCTGATACGCGCGATTTGGCGGTGCTGATGGCCTTGGTGATGAACTTGGCCAGGCGCTTGAGGCTTCCCCCGGCGTAGCGCTGCACGTGCACCTGGTGGCGAGTCGCCGCGTCGGACAGGTAGCCGTCACTGCTCATCGCCGCCCTCTCCGGTGTCGTTGCCGATCACCGGCGGTTGCTGGGCCAAGTCCTCGTCGATCAGCTCGTCAGTGCGGTCTGCTTCAAGCACGCCGCCCTGGCGCAGGTTGACCCGCACATCCTTCTTGGCGATGAAGCCCTGCTGCCAAAGCTGGATCTGCGCCAAGATGTCCTGGGCAGTCATCGTCTCGTCGAAGAACGATTGGTTGAGCCAGAAAACGGTACCGGCCTCGTCCGGCTCACCCAGCATGAAGCGCTCGGCGTCGAGGATGGCCCGCTTCAGGGCCTCGGACACGTTGCCAGCAATGGTGCCCAGCACGCTGTTGTCCGAGCTGTAGCGGATGCGCACCGCCTCAGCAGTCTCGGCGCCGCCCGCTTTCTGCACGATGCGGGCGCCGATCATGAGCATCTGCTCTTCCTTATCCTTCATCAGCGTGCGGGCCAGTTGACTCTCGGTTGCCTGGACAAGCTTTGCGTCACCGGACTTTCCCAGGTTGTAGCCCCGAGTCGATCCGATGTGCATGCCGTTCGGGTTCACCTTGGCGAACTCGTCGGCGCTGATGTCGGTGGTGATGAATAGCGTGGGCTGGCTGCTGATGAAGCCGCTCTCCTCCACCGTGGCGCTGTTGCCGTAGTGCAGGATGTTCACGTCGGCCAGGTCTTCCAATGGCGACTTATCGACGCCCGCGTCGTTGTTCTGGGCGCCGTAGAAGCTGAACAGGATGTGGTCGAAGGGGCGGCCATTCTTGTCGAGCGGTGCGACCTCGCTGTAGCTGTTGCCGTCTTCGGCGTAGATGCGCTGGACGTAGCGGCCATCAACCAGCAGCAGCACGCGATACTGGGTGCTAGTTGTGCGCTCAAGGCTGTCCGGGCTGAACACGGACACGCACTCCAGCAGGCAGACATAGACCAGGCGCTTCACGCCATCGATCACCTGCTCATCCCAGTCGATGATCGACTCGGCGCCGTAGTGGTGAATCAGCGCGCTGCGACCCTGCATGTCGGCCATTGAGGACACGCCCTCAACCGCAGGGAAGTCAACGAGGAACCCGCCCCGGCCAGCGTCCAGGCATTCGCCCACGGCGTCCTTGGACAGCTGCTCCAGGCTGGTGCCGTCACCGCTGGCGTTCTCCTTGAGGTACTCGACCCCGGCGGGCAACTCCAGCTCTGCAGTCTTGCGAAACACCGCACCCAGCAGGCCGGTGCGCGTGCGCCCGGTGATGTTCAGGAACATCGCCCGCTTCTTGTACTGTTTGTACCGCGCCAGGTTCTCGGGAGATTTGTTCTCCGGGTCCGGCATCGGCAGGTAGATATCGTGCTTGCGCACCTCGCGGGCGCCCGCCACGCAGCGCTTGACCAGCTGCCAGCCGGGCAAGGCCTCCGAGTACTCTGCCCGGGGGTGGAAATTAGGCATGGATGGCCTCAGAAAGTGAACGAGATTGGAACGTGAGTGACCGGCCTGCTGATCGGGTAGTCGTGGTGGATGAAGTAGCCCCCCGCGTCGTTCGCGTGGTCCACGCCGGATTTCTTGTCAGGCTCGCCATTGGGCGCCCACACCTGCTGCTCCAGGCCGTCTGCATAGGTCGGGCATCGCAGCGGGTTGATCAGGTAGCGGCGTTCGCCATTCGCATTGCAGAACATCGCGTTCATGGCGTTGATACGGTCTTTCACTGGCGGGTTGGCGTCTGGCGCGATCACGGAAAAGCCTGCCTGGCGCAGGATAGCGATGTCCGTCTCGCTGGCATTAACCGACTTGCGCGACCCGCCAGAGGCGTCGGGATAGATCCTGATCTCGCAGGTCTTCTCGTAATCTCTGCCGTTGTGCCGCCAGTAGCGCTCCTTGATGCGCCGGATCATGTCCGGGGTATCGAAGCCATCGATCAGCTCATCCACCGCCCTCGGCTTGCCGTCTGGCCGCTTTACGTGCGTGATAGCCGCCATCTTGCCGACGTTGAAGTCCATGCCGATGAAAAGCGGCTCGCCCGCCTCGACCGTGTCGAAGCAGGAGTTCAGCTTGCGGTCGTAGGCGTGGTAGATCGAGCCGGCGTTCAGGTTGACGAACTGGCCATTCAGGTACGCCAGGATCAACTGGGCCGGGTACGATTCCATCAGCGACGGGATGTAGTCCGGGGGCAGGTTCAGCTCGTTGTCGAACGTACTGGCCTGCACCAGGCCATACATGCCCTGCAGCGCTGGCTTCTCGCGCAGTTGCTTCACGAACTGCTGATAGACGAACTTGAACCCCTCAGGGGTCGTGGTCACGTCCACGCCGTTCTTCAACCCGGGCACGTTGTAGCGCATCCGGGCAATGATCTTGCGCCAGGCGTGCTCAGCCTTCAGCGCGGGCAGAACATCGAGCTCATCGACCAGGGCGTGCCCGATCTTGAAGCCGACGATGGTCTGCGGCTTCTCCATCGATCGGCAGATGGTCGTGCTGCGGTACTGGCCGCCGCTGTAGAATTCGACCTCCTTGTCGCTCTCCTTCGTCTTGACCTTCAGGCCCCAATCGAAGGCCACTTCCTCGATCGTCGGGAAGAAGATGTCGCGGATCTGCGGGTACGTCGGGGCGAAGTAGCCGGAGTCGATCCGGGGCCATTCCCACACGTGCTTGCACAGTGCCGCGCAACCTACCCAGGTCTTGCCTGAGCCGAACCCGGCCACGAAGCCACGGAACTTGTTCTCCATCCGCAGGAAGTTAGCCTGTGGAACGTTCAACGACGGCATCAGGCTTCCTCGCGTCCACCACGTCGACCTGCACACGGGTTGGCGGCACGTTGTCGTGGGGATTTTCGTTCTTGGTCTGGCGATTCACGTACACGTCGCCGACTTCCTTGGCGGCCTGCTCAAGGATTTGGAGGGTCAGCCCGTAGTTGCGCATCCCTTCGACCTTTTCGGCCAGCCTGCCCAGCGTACGGAGCCGATAGGCCCGGTTCGCTATGGGTATCTCGGCTGTCTCTTCGCGGAATCGCGCTCGAGTGTCTTCGAAGAGGGTCACCCAGCGCTTTGCCAGGTTGCGCCCCTGCCGCTTGGTTGGGTCATGGCTTTCCGCCGTCTGGCGACTGATCTCAATGCCGAATTCTTTGTTGACGGCCTCGGCCACCTGAGACGGTGTATCGAAGCAGGCCAACGCCTGAACGATGAAGGCCTTCACCTCGTTGCTCAGGGCTGCCATAAATTGGATTCCGTCAATTGCCTGTCAAACATCAAGCCGACTTAAGCAGGCAGGTTCCACAGGCCCTCGCAATGTTGATCTTGGCCACCTCAGGCGGCCGGCTTGCAGCGTCGATCAGCTGCTGTACGTCGTGGCTCGGACCATACCGGCGGACCACTCCGACGAACTCCTCGACGTCATGTCCACGCATCTCAAGCTTGGGCATGCCGTCATCGCCGAATGCCGGGGCACCGTACTTATCGAGCTTGTGGCCGATGTGATAGAGCTCGTGCTCGACCAGGGCGCAGAACTCGGCCTCGGTGCACTGGGCGCAGTAGTCACCCGCCAGGGTGATGAGGAACTGGGGCTCTTCGCCGAACCAGTCACGCATTTGCTGCTCTTGGCGAGCCTTCTGCCATCCGCCAGCTCGGAACATCAACTGCTCGGCCTGGCCAAGCACCACCCGCCCCTGCTTACCGAATCCGCTCGACGCCCACAGGACGCCGATGTTGGCGTCTATCAGGTGGGCGTGATCTGGGTTGTGGATGCTGCCGATGTCGGCGAGGATCTCGCTCTGTATCCAATCCCAAACACCGGTAGCCGGGCGTAGGGTTAGCCACAGTGATTCGAGCAGGTCAGCCGGCGGCATTGGTCTGCTCATAGATCACCTGCACCTTGAAATGGTGGCGCGTTGAAGGTATTGGTTGAGATCAGCTCACCCGAAAGGCCAATCATGCAGCTTCATTTCAGGCATCTCAGCGACGTTTCCACCGAGGACATCATCGCGCTCAACAATAACCCAGATGTCTTACGCCAAATGCCCTTGGGGCGTCCCGACTTTGACGAAAGCAAGTGCAAGGCATGGGTCGCTCAAAAAGAGGCCCAATGGGCTCTTAATGGATACGGTCCCTGGGCTTTTTTCGTGGAAGATGAATTCGCCGGCTGGGGTGGCCTGCAGCATGAAGACGGTGACGCTGATCTTGCTTTAGTGCTTCACCCGGATTACTGGGGGCTGGGTAGAGTAATTTTCGATGAAATAGTGCGGCGCGCTTTCCAAGAGTTGGGCCTGGACTCGATTACCATACTGCTCCCACCAACCAGAACTCGTATCAAAGGTGTACTTCGCCTAGGTTTTGTTCACGACGGAGACGTTGATATCGACGGTACGCCCTTCGCACGCTATCGACTCCTGGCAAGCACTAGCGCAAAAATCTCGTAACCTTTTTTCCTGGCGACCATCCTGTGCGTCTCGGCATGTGCATGCCCGTGCAGGATGGCGACGAGCAGCCCCTGAGTATCAATCGCCTTGATATGCGCCGTGCCTGACGCCCTGGTAGCGGCCACCACGTCGGCCGGAAGCGGCAAGACGTGGCGCAGTCGCGTCACGTTGCTCATGCTGGATCTTCGAGGAACGCTACTAACGACCCATTATTTTGACCGCCAGAAGCTCAAGTGGATCAGTACCACCCATCAAGCGCACGAAGGCGCTGAAGCGCATGCTTGTACTGGCACATGAGGGCGTAGCCAGACCGGGCGGTTCCTGCCACGCTCTCCTCGTAAATTCCGTCACAATCCGATTTTACGTACCCTTTCCATTGGGACTGGGAGGCCTTGAGTAGGATGGGAACCTGCTCATAAGACGAGTACCTGTCGGGATGCTCAGTCATCTGCCGGGCCTTTGACATTTTTTCTTGGTACTTCGTCTCTACTTTCTCGTTTGCAGCGCGCACCATCTCGAATAGACACGAATCGCTGTCGTTTGTTGTACGAACCTCTGGGCTCCGTAGGCATTCTTGCCAGACAGCCTCTACCTTGGCAGCGAACTGACGAACTGCTTCGTCCAATTCTTCCTCGCGCCCTACATCAGCATGGGTAGCACCCATTACCAGCAGAGATCCAACACAAACTGTTTTAAACAAACGCTTCACAGGCCTCGCTCCTTGAGTTGACAAAACTACTGACGCTGATTCACCACTCATCCAAGGCGTGCAGACGCTGTATCTGGTGCTTGTACTCGCACACAGTCTGATAGTTAGCGCTCGCGGTCCCAGTTACCAGCGCCCCGACCACACCGCAATCCATCTTCACGTACTGTTCCCACGCCGCCTGTGCCTGCGGCAGCATCGCGGGTACGTCTTTCGGAAGCCAGCTCTTGTCGGCGTCTTCCTGAACGCGAGCAAGAGTCTTTAGATACTTCTCGTTTACTGCGTCCTTCGCGGCCTCTCGCATCGCATATGCGCACAAGCCGGAGTCATGTGTGGTTTTCGTCTCCGGCTTCTTCAAGCACTGCTGCCAATCGGCCTCCAGCTTCTCTGCAAGCTGACGCACCGCCGCGTCGAGTGCTGCCTCCCGGCCAACATCAGCATGGGCCATGCCCGTCGCCATCAATGCCGCTACGCAAACCGCCCTGACCCCACTTCCCATGCATCTCATTCCTTGAGTTGATTAGTAGCCGACGGCATCGTGCCGGAGAAGCAGGCGGCGCACAATCGCTACCTCGTTAACCTAGGGGGAGTTCAGGTCGACGCACCACGAAACAGCGCATATCGATTTTGTGGCGCGGCCTACTGCTTGCGCCGCTCAATACCGCCAGGGCCATACCGGCAGTCCTTCAGGCAGTGCTCGCAATTTAGCGTGCGGCAGAGCCAGGCCTTCACACGCTGCCACCAGGTGACCATGAAGATGTGCCGCGCCCCAGCCATGGCCAGCGTGACGTGCAAGGTGAGCACCGCAGTGGTCTGGCCGAAGAACAGGCTTTGGTTGCGGGCCGTCACGACAAACCCGCTGATAGCGATCGCTGAATAGATCAGCTTTCCGATCACCCCGTCGCGCACCCTGCCGCTCAGCACGCACCAGGTTGCCCAGAAGGCGATCAGGCCGCAGGCGATGGTGTTGATGGTTTCAAGGTTCATGGCTGGTTGCCTCCCCCGAACCTCTGGCGGATGAGCGCCCACAGGTCAGCGGCTTTGATTGCCCGGTTGATGGCGGCAAGTAGGGAGCCGCCGAAGGTGCCGAGCAGGAAGCCAACGCCAGCTACGGTGTTCGGCTCGGTGACGCCCAAGTAGGCGCTGACCATGCCCGTCAGGTACAGGGCGCAGGCAACGCCGGTGATCAGGAAGATCATCCAGGCGCGCCAGTCGGTCAGGTCGTCTTTGTGCCACCAACTGGCGACTATGACCCCGAATAGGCCTGCAATCAGCAGATCAAGCCTGTCGAGCAGGCGATGAAAACTCTCCATGCACTCGACTCCAGGCGGCACGAAATAAATATCCCAAATTTGCTATACACAAAGCAAATTTGCTGTATACTGAACTCACACAACAACGAGGCGAGGTGATGAGTTACAACGAGTTCAAACGGTGGCTTAAAGCCAGAGGAGTAAGGTTCGAATCGTTAAACGGAACGAGCCATTTCAAAATCTACTTCGAAGGCAAACAAACGATCTTTCCGGATCACGGTGCAAAGGAAATGAAAGAAGGAACCCGGAAAGGAATCATCAAGCAACTGGGGCTCAAATGAGCCCCTACCACCGTTTAAACCGATTCATCGCCTCGCCTGGCGAACATCACTCAGAGAGCCGCCCGAGGGAGGGCTAGAAATGTTTGACTACCCGGTAACAGTGCACACCGAAGACACCCCGGGTGTTGCGCTTACCTGCGACACCATCCCGGAGTTCAACGCCGCCGGGGATGACCTGGGCGAAGCCTTGGCAGAGGCCGGCATCCTGATGCCTGCCGCACTTTCGATTTACGTGGATCAACGTCGAGCAATCCCTAGAGCGCCAGCACCTGAAGAGGGTCAGCCAGTAGTAGCGCTGTCCGCACTCACAGTGGCAAAAATCGAACTGTGGAACTCGATGGTTGAGAAAGGCATGCGCAAGGCTGATCTGTGTCGCCTGCTCGGCGTAAGCCAGAGCCAGGGTGACCGACTAGTTGACTTCATGCACGGCACGAAGCTTGAGGCCCTGGAAAGCGCCCTGGCCGCGCTCGGCAAACGCCTGGTGGTGTCTGTCGAGTCGACATAACCTCCGAGGCACTGCTCTACAGAGGCAATACGCAATATACTTCGGAATCAGCCGCAATATTGAACATAGCCGTGCTGGTGCACGGCTATGCTTTTTCAGTAACGCACGAACATCAGAGACCCGAGCCTGCAGCTTTCAAGAACAGATCGCGCACAGCGTTGTTTCTGTCTTCATTGGGGCCCTTCCGATGAGACTCAGCTGCCGCAGTTACCCAATCTTGGCGTTTAACTGCCGCATTGAGATTTGGGAAATTTTCGTTGAGTTTCGTCATGCCCAAGTTGTAAATCATGTCTTGGAGAGCGACGCGTGCAGCCGAAGGATATTTACCGAAATCTGGATAAATCCTGGTGAGCTCATTAAAGCTCTCTGCGACCAGTGATTGTAGATGCGACTCAATGAAATCATCCGACAAATATAGGTTGGTACTATCTTCGTACCAGCCTGCCGAATGTCCCGTGGCAAGCGCATGGACAGTCCTCCACTCCTCCCGCTTTTGCTCATCGCTGGCAGGATTATCGTCAAAGTCGAGGAATGGAAGCGCCAGTGCAGAGCTCTCATCCGGAAGCATAAAGCCTACACCTACTGTAACCTTGCCCTCGCTATCCAGATAGAGGAAATCGGTGTTACCTTCAAATACTTTAAGCGATTTTTCAATCGCTTCCTGCTCTCGTGTGGTGAAGCCGCCCGACTTGTCTTCCAGCGGGAATAACAGTTTTACCGACGCGGTAATTGAGCTCTTGGAAGCAGTGATGCGAATCGCCGCGGAGTGGATGTCTAAACGCTGCAATGCAGCTACGTACGGGGCCCCCATAACGGCAGGCATGCTAATCGAGAAGCCGCCCCCGGAGTAAACACCAGACTCACTTGTATTGACCCAGTTACCTTCCGCATCTTCTTCTTTAAGGTTATACCCCTTACTGAACAGGACTTCACTGTCACGAATTACCACCAAGCTAACATTGACATTATCTTGATAGACAATTTCACTCGACGTCTCGCCCGATTCCGGATCCGGCTTCTTAATCGTGGCCTGTTTAAATTCACGAACAGAAAACTGAGCAGCAAGTTTATAATCGAGTTGAATCGTAGCATTGGCTGTGTCGCTAGCAAAAACGAACACCCCAGATGCAGAACTCCCGCTATCATCGCCTGAGAAGGCGTTAAATGTCAGCTCCTGACTGGCTGTACCGTAGTCCAGGTTGCTTCCATTACCTACAACCGAGAACTCAGCTCCGCAGATATTCTCATCTGCACTTTTGATTGGCTTAGTGACAATGTTCATGTAATTACCTTGTTCGATTAGAGAGTGTGGCGATCAAGGTCGCTCTCTTTGTCGTCCAATGACGATTGCTCGAGACTCAAGGTCTTCACATGGTTCAGCGCCCCGCAACGGGAACATTTGATCTGGAGATGGGTAACCCCCGCCGATCGGGCGAGCAGTCGGTTGCATTTTCCGCAACGAATGTCTCTAAGCATCTGCAAAGCCTTAAGTTTTTCTGCTAGGCTCCGCCCCGCTCGCGCGAGCAGTGAGGGCCTTGGCTGGCTTGCAGGTACAGTCTGCGATCTGGCGTCTCCCTTGGGTGTTACAGCACCCGCTGGAGTCGCCCTCTCTTTTTTCTCGCCGCACAAATGACAAAGCCCCCGATTAGTTCGGGGCTTTTGCGTTTCTGCGGGCACAAAAAAACCGGCGCCAAGGCCGGTTTCTGGATGAGCTTGCCAGAGGCAAAACTCTAACAATGGACAAATAGTGCCATCACGCGTGCGGGAACGCAATAGGCCCTCAAGCGGCCTCCTTCATTTCGTAGATTGCGGCTGCCACCGGCGAGAGTGCGCGCTTGTCCAGATCCTCGCAGACCTCGAAGCAGATCTTCACGAATGGCTCCCAGTCCCTGGCCCAGGCACATGAGGGAAGCGTCACGCCGTACACATCGTCAATCCAGCGCTTGAACCACTCCGGGCTTTCGAACGGGTCCTGCGCTGACGATTGCCCGCCCTGGTGCATGCGCCGGTACCGGAACATTACGCCCTTGGCCACGTACTCGCAGCGCTCGCGCTTGGCCGCGGTCATCCGCCCGGACCTGGCCATGGCCAACGAAAACACGCACTCCTCGGCTACCTCGCGCTCGTTATCCCCGCTCTCCGGGGCGTACATGAAGTTGCCGAAGGCGCGCAGACTGCCGGGCAGTTTGAAGATGGCCGCCTGCACACCGCCGGCGAGGGCCTGGTGCACAGCATGGCTCGCCTTCCGCTGCTTCTCCGTGGTCTGGACCATGGTGCCCAACAGGCCCAGCTGTTCGATGAAAGCGCCCTGGCTATCCCACGCCGTATAGAGGCAGTCGTGCCAGGCCTGACGCGCGCTGTTCAGTTGCATGGGCCGTTCTCCTTCTTGCGGCGTGTCTCGATGCTTTTGGCGCGCACTACGCACCAGGTGGAAGCGATGGTCATGTGCATCAGCAGCGCGCCCGCGGTATCTGCAATAGTCCAGGTCATGCCGCCGCACTCCTCAGATCTTTGAGTTTCTGCCTGTACAGGGCCTTGATGGCCTGCAGGTCTTCGATTGTGTAGCGCCGGACTGATTGGTCCCTTTCCAGGGTCTCTACAGCTTCCAGGCCGATGCGCTTGATGAGTCCGATCCGGTAGTCCGCCACGTTCCCGGACAGGTATCGGTTGTCGTGCTTACTTTGGGCGTGGCAATTGTTCTCGTCGAAGCGGAGGTGTGGCGCGGCACCTGTGCTGCGATAGTGGCCAGCGTCGACCGCGTTGCCGTTCCAGTCCAGGGGTCGACCGCTGGAGATGCAGCGATACCCCGCCAAACGGTCCCGCTCGCGGATATACGCGTTGAACGCCTGTTGGGCCTCCCGTAGGTGGTCACCCTTTGTCTTCAGCTTCTCCCGGCGCTCCTGGAGCTCTTGGCGCGCCTGCTTGGTGATGGCCCTGGCCGCGACCTTCTGCACCTTCGAATCCTTCGACACGGCCAGCGCACAGGTGATGCTGCACACCTTCTGCGTGGTCATGGACGGCTTGAAGCGCTGGCCGCAACCTGGTGCCTTGCACTTCTTCGGCTTGATCTCGGCTACGCGCATGGCTCGGCCTCCTTGGCTTTCTGCTGCTCGGGATCGAAGTCGCCGCGTAAGGGCATGAGTTGGCTTGGGCGGCACCAATTGGTGCGTACTGGGAATGCAGCGCCACAGCCTGCTAGCTGACCAACCATTCCTTCGCCGATAACGCAGACCGGGTGATCATCCAGCGGCGGGCACTCAACCTCGATCACCTCGACTATTTTCCCGATGTTCTGCTCACAGCGAGGGCCCGTGGAGACAATGAGCGCCAGGTCACCAGGCTTGAATTGATGATTCATCAATACCGCCCCTCCCACAGATCCTTCTGGCTCCAGCGAACCTGGTGTTCAGCGCCAAACGCCTGAATCCACTCCAGCAAGCTTGCGCACTGCTTCACGCTGAGCTGGCTTGTGCGCTCGTACACGACGTCAAAGCCGTTGCCGTCGAGCGCAGGTATCAGCTGAGGCTGTTCGCCCGCCTCACGAAGCCAGGCGGCCGTCAAGAGGCGCTTCCAGATCAGGACATCCCACTTCTTCCCAGCGTGCTCGACCTGCTTGGCGATATCGCTCAGGCAGGCGTGGAGCTTCTTGTTCTGCTCTCCGCTGCGGTCCTGGTCCTTGATCACGATCTTCTTCGGCCGGGTGAAGTCCTGGGCCTGGAGCAGGCCGAACAAGCGGCTGGCGTCGGCCATGCTGTGCATCACGAAGTCAGTCATGGCTCGCCTCCTTGGACTAAGGCCGCCTCGATTTGCGCGATGGCTTGCTGCCGCCGAGGATGGCGATGTGAAACCTGACCCCTGTCATCCAGCAGCCCGCGCACCTCGGCTTCATGCATGATGAACTCACCCGCAGCCAAGGCCGCCGAGCGCAGTGCCTCGTTCTCGGCCTTGAGCTGGTCATAGGCTTCTGCCATCACCACCTCCGGTCCGTGTGGGCCGTAGGTGATCCGGCTGCCGCCCTCGGAAAGCATCTTGACGACTTTGTAGCGATGAACTTCGGTCATGGCTTCCCCCTGAGAGCGCAGATCTGTTTGTTCTGGCGGCGCAGCATTTCCTTCAGCCCGTCTTCCTGGCGCTTCGCCTCGCTGCGGATGTGCTCGATCTCCACCACCACAGCCTCGCGGCTGGCCTGCCAGGCTTGCCACATACCCTCGACGATCCGGTTGCCGTAGGTCTCGCCATTCCAGCTGGCCAAGGTCCGCTCTTCTGGATCGCGTGCATCGTCGTGCAGGTGCCAGCTGTATCGATCCTTGGCCCACTGCTCGAACTGCTCGCGCATCTTGTTGGTGTCCATCAGTGCTTCTCCCAAGGCAGGAAAATCGCTTCGCAGGCGCGGGCAATCTCTGAAAAGTCGCGACGGTTCTGCCAGAGCACTGCCCCGGCAAACAAAACCGGCATAACTGGCAGCAGCACCAGCAGGTAGATTCGGGCCAGCCATGGGCGGCGGATCATCCACGGCTTGATGCCGCGAGGTTTGAACTTGCGCATCACACCCCCTCCCCGGCCGGCTGCCCGGCGCGCTTGATGTTCAACTTGGCCATCAGCTGCGCACGGCAGGCTGCGGCTGTGGTTGGGATCTGCTGGATCTCCAGCAGGCGGTCCTGCTTCTGCTTGGCGTGCTCGTCTGCGAGCTCCAGCAGGCTTTTTTGGCTGTCGTGGCCGATGCCCCTGGCGATCCTCCCTTCGAGCGGCTCGCCTTCCTGAGCGCGCCGCAGGACGATCTGGTAGGCACGATCGAAGCGAGCTTGCAGGCCCTTGTCGTTCTGCTGGGCTGAGCGCAGGTCGAAAAGGCCGGTGGCCACCGCGGCGATCTTCACGCCCTCGTGGCTGCACACGCCCATCAGGGCCTCGATCCAAGCATCGGCCGGCGCCGGCATCCCGAAGTCCTCAGGCGTCGGCTGGCACATGGCGATGAACTCGCCCACGCTCGGCGCGAAAGGCTTCTTGAGCTTGCGGCACTTCTCGATACCGAACTCGATCTGCTCGAGCGTGCGGATGCCCTCGGAGGCGAACTCCTTGATCCACTCCTCCTTGGCTGCGGCCAGGGCCTCGGTGGATGGCCAGGCCTGGCGCCAGGCCGGGAAGATGCCGCGCAGACGGCGGAACAGGTCGTTGACCACCTCGGCAGTCTCCAGGGAAACCACCACCGGCCCGCCGTGAAGCTCTGGCGGGCGATTCTGCATCGCAGCCATCAGTTGGTTTGCTGATTTCATGGGCGCACCACCAGGTTCTCCGCCCATGCAGTGCTGTTGAAGTCAGGCTCGCTACTCTGCCGTGGCGGGAACTGCTTCACGTTCGAGGCAGCGGCGCGGTTGCGGTCGTTAAGCACCCACTTGACCAGCATCTGTGCCCATTCGGCCTGGGTGTTCACTTGGCCACGGGGCTCGTAGTGGGCAGTGAATGCGCGGCGCGCCTCCTCGGTAAACAGGTCAAGCGCTACGCCTGAGTGCACCGCATAGGTTTTCAGGAGCTTCGGGCCTGGCTGCCAGTCGAGGGTCATCTCGCTGGGCATGCGAGGGTCGACAGCCTCCCGCGCAGAGAGAGGGTTTTGATCTTCTCTTCTCTTCTCTTCTCTAGGTAACGCACCTTTAACGCTGGCGGCGTTACCTTCTGCGTTAGCGGTTTTGTGATTTGCTACGCGGCGAGCCGTTAGGGCCCGGTTTTTAGCGGTCTTGCCGTTATGTCGCTCAAAGTGAGGAAGAGAGATAAGGCCATCGGCCTCAGCCATCCATCCAACCGATTTCATGTGCTCGCAGAAGCCCGCAACGCCAACCAATCGGTCGAGTAATTTTTTGCTAACGCTTGGAGCGTTACCTTCTTCGGTTTGCTGGTCAAACCAGCCCCATACACGCATGAGCTTGCCCACCACCGCGTCAGGGTCGATGCCGGCAAGATCCGCAATCTGGCAGACCTCGGGCTTGTCCATGGTGGTGAGTTCAAACTTGATCCAGTCTCCGGCCATTACGCGCCTCCGCTTTTAACGTGCGCATCAATGATTTCTCGTGCGGCCCAGGTGACTTGCTCAATGGCCTCGCTAGGGTTCCTCCCAGCCCGGACAAAGAGGTCTGCTACTTCATCTTCCGGGAGCTCGTGGATCACAAGAGACGCGTAGTTTCCGAAGTTCGACATGCCAGAGTCGGAAGGCTCAAAGAGCCAGCCTGAGTACCCGTCATCCAGGAAAATCCTATCAAGCAGGCGCGCATAGGCCAGTGACTCGATCCACTTCTTCTGCTCGGCAGGATCAGGCTCAGCGGCCTTTTTATGGCCACCGAAGACAGAGGAGAGTGTCTGCTCGGTTCTATCGGATTGGGCTCGCCTTGCTGCCTCGATGCTCGCTGGAGAGTCACCCCGGAATCGAGTTCCAATCAGGGCAACTAGCTGCTCATAATCCACCCCCACGAACCATTCACGACCATGCACTGTCCGCCCCCGATCGGAGCAGAACTTGATAAGTTCAGCCTCTGCATAGGTGGAGTCGATAAGGCTGCCGGACACCGTCGTTTTCACGAGGGTCGCGCTTCGCATGCTTGAGGCAGATGAGTGGGCAAGAATCCGATCTTCAGGATTACGCCCACGGCCAACCTTGATCCAGCCGTCAGAGAAAAGAAGGGCGTAAACCTTGCCTTCTCGAAAGCGCGCCATGAACTCGTGGTTCGCATGTTGTGGCGCGGCCCTGGACAGGGCCTGTACATGATGGAAGGAGGTATGCATAATCGTCCTCGAAGCAGTAGTTGAAGAACCGCCCCGCCAGGCGGTTTTTTTGTGCCTGGGGTTCGTACCTTGATAGTGCGAAGCCCATGGGCATCGATCCGCGCATGCGCGGAAAAATGAAGCCATTCCGGTTGCGCTGCCCGTAGCCAGGCGCTCCCTTTTCAGGGCCTTTTAAGGCCGAGGCAGGTGCCGGAGCTTGCCGGCGCCTTTAGGCCTCGTTTTCTCGAGGAGGCTTTCCCGTACTAACTGGACGGCGTACTGCTCGGGGGTCATCCCGGCTTTCATCGCCATCTCTTCAAGCTTTCGGTAGAAGCGCTCCTCGAGGCCGTGACAAATCATCGTTTCGGCCATGAGTCCCCCTTGCGGGCCTTCAGGCCGTGTGCGCAGTCTCGTTATCATCCTGAGCAATCAGCAGAGCGAGCTTCTCCTCTACACACATGCGCACGAACACCGCTGGCTGCAGGCGGTGAAGCTTTGCAACCGCCCTGACAGCCTCGTAGGTGTCCTCGTCGTAACGGGACTTAATTTCCCGGTCTTTCAAATGGCGGCTATCGTCGTAGCTCATTGGGTGGTGGCTCCTTGCTTGAAGAATTCGATTACGCGGCGCCCTTGAGCGCTTTGCGGGCAAACGGGATCAGATCAGGCCGCAGGCCGGCAATCGTGATTTCGCCGCCAGAGGCGTCCTGCAAACGTTCGGCAAGATCGACAGAGGCCTTCCGATGACCACCTGCGAGCTGCCAGAGGTGGCCGACTGTGGTCTTTGCTGCAGCTGCTACGTCCCGCCGGCGATCGTTGGTGGCGGTGGCTAACCATTCACGGAGGTGGTCATTCATGTGGGATCTCCTTACACACACGAGCAAATTTAGCTCATGGCTAATTTTCGAGCAAGGATAATTTAGCTTTGCGCACATTTAGCATCAAGCTAAACGCTGGCATTCTGCGCAGCATGGATATCTACGAGATTCGCAAGCACAACCTGGTGAAGCTGATTGGCAGCCAGAGAAAAGGATCCTGCGCGGAGCGCTGGGGGATGGCTCCTGCACATCTGAGCCAGATCCTTTCCGACAAAACGGCAAAAAACCTGGGTGATGATGTAGCCAGGCGAATCGAAGGTATTGAAGGCTTACCGCGCGGCTGGTTTGACTCATTGCTGGCGGAGGGTGAGCCCTTGCCGGAGGCTGATACTGCAGACTCCAAGCTCTCGGCTGCCGATTTGGTTAAGCAGATGCTGGCCAAAAGTGGGAAAGGCATTCCCGAGGAAGTCCGCCAGAGGTTGCTGGCTGCTGCGGAAGAGCCCGCTGCGACCGCCGGCGCTGCCGATAGAGTGTTGGTGAAAGCCGATTTGACCCGCCCCGGCCTGGTTGGTGACGAGGTATGGATTGCTCACTACGACGTGCGCGGGGCCATGGGTGATGGGGAAACTACCCACGATTTCCCAGAGATGCTGCAGGACGTGAGGGTTAGCCCCACTCATCTGCGCGAGCTGGGCATCGAGTTCAAAGAGCACTTCCATCTGAAGCTGGTCACCGGTCGAGGCCAGTCGATGGCCCCCACGATCAAGAACCGCGATCCGCTCATCGTCGACGTCAGCATCCGCGATTTCGTAGGGGATGGGATCTACTACTTCTCCTGGGGCGGCCACGAGTACATCAAGCGGCTGCAGATCGCGGACGAAGAGTACTTCGAGATGATCTCTGACAACCCGAAGCACAAGGATCGGATGATCCGCCGGGAGGAGACTTACATCCAGGCCCGGGTGCTGCTGGTGTGGAACGCGCTTTTAGTTTGATGGAAATGATAAGGGGCCGGTAAATCTCTCGTAGTCCACCGGACAAGACGTCCCTAAGGCACCCAACAATCACACATGAAGTAGGCGCCATGAAAAGGATTAGCTACACACAGCGCGTCAGAATGAGGCGGACTAGACAGCGTAGGGAGCTGCGGCGACTGGCGAGCGCTCGCCCGCTTAAACGCATAAGGCCAAAAAGCAAGCTGACAGCGAGTAAGCCGCTGTCGCTGACTGCTCCCAAACGCATTCAGCTCCTCAATCAAGAATGCCGGCATGAGCTTGTAAGGTTTTTGAAGGAGCTTCGGAAGGCAGCCTCGCGCGGTGGGCGTGTCCAGATCGATTTCAAAAATACTGAAGCAGTCCACAGCTGTGGCACGCTCTTGTTGGTTGCCGAAATCGATCGTGTCAGCAGGTCTCTTGAAAACAGCAAGCTGTCATGCACCTACCCTGGCGATGAAAAGGTAGAAAAGGTCTTCCAACAGATTGGATTGCTGAAACTGCTAGGAAAGGATCATCGTCTGGAGATCACGGAGGAGGACCGTGATGTCTTCCATTGGAAATACGCCAGCGGGATTGATGTATCTCCGCTGCAGGCAGATCCGATTCTGAAAGCCATCAAAGCACAAATCCCCAAAAATTACCGACGCGTGGTAGTCGGAGTCGAGGAAGCTATGGACAACTCAGTCCATCATGCTTACATCGAATTGCGCGGCGATCGACTCAGTGGAGGCAGTGAGGAAGCAGATGCTAGGAGATGGTGGCTATTCGCAGAGGTGCTTGATGACTGGCTCCATGTCAACTTTTGCGACCTGGGCATAGGCATTCCTCGTAGCCTTCCCAAGAGCTGGTCAGAGGAAGCTGGGGATATCGTCACTCTGGCCCTCTCCAGCGCCAAAAAGGATGTCCGGATGATCAAGCGCGCATTCGAGGTAGGCAGAACCCGCACAGAGCTCGGCCACCGAGGAAAAGGCCTGAAAAACATAGCCATGGCATCTCAGGAACTCGGCGGACTCCTCACGATCCACAGCAATGCAGGCTGCATAAGGAAAGATTTCCGGTTTGGTCAGGTTTCATCGAAAAGCTATACGTACAAGCGGTCAATAATGGGTACAGTGATTCAGTGGTCGATTCCACTCACAGAAGCAGGTATGGAGAAATGAACGTGGGCTCCATCAGTGTCACCAAGCAATTTAGCGAGTACCCTGCGGGGCGCTACCGTCAAGACGGAAAATTTTCCGGCGAAGTCTTCAGAGACGATCTCTTAGCTCCGTCTCTCAAGCGGCATGACGTCGTTGAAATCGATCTTGACGGAGCTATGGGTTATGGCTCGTCCTTTCTCGAAGAGGCATTCGGAGGTTTGGTCCGGAAACACCATATGGATCCAAAATCCCTGAGAAAGAAACTGAGATTTAAGTCGAATGATGAGCCTTCACTGGTAGACGAAATCTGGGTATACATCGACGATGCCCGCGCCTGAAGCTGCTGCTGTTGAAATTGGGGATTGGCCCACTTGGGGGGCGTTTGTCTTAGCCGGTATTAGCTTGCTCTGGCAGTTCGTCAACGAATGGCGGAGTTCAAAGAAACAGAAGCTCAGCTACCAGTTGAGTCGTATTGAATCCCTGGAAGCGAGCGTGGCTGAGGTTCGAAGCTATGCCATGAGCTATTGGCTTCAGCCTGAGCAGGCCAGCGCACGTGATGGGATCATGCTCATTCATCATTTACGAGAGCTGTCTGTTTCAGCTTCTAGATATGAATCTTTTCTTTGGCACAGCGTTAAAACCGACGTACTGCAGCTGAAGGTCGAGACTACTGGCAGTAAATTTCAGGAAGCGAATCGCCCACAGATGCAGCCAGGAGATCCGTTTGTTAAAGCATTCATGGCGACGGCTGCCGATCTCAGCCGAAGGCTTAAGGATCGTAAGGATCAGCTGGAAAAATAGCTTCCCTATGTTTCCGAAAGCATAGAAGCCCGCTCCCAAAAGCGGGCTTTTTTGTGTCAAAAAGGCGCCTCCTCCAGCTTTTCCTCCTCCCAATCCTTCTCTACGACCAAGTCGTCGCGATCCCCGGCGCTCTGCAGCTCCCATCGCACCGTCACGCTCTCATCGTCATTGAAGGTCAGGTCAAGCTCTGGCGTCTCGGCCAAAAGCCCCATCACCTCCTCCCACTCCATGTCGCCATCCGTGTCCAGGCGATGGATCGTCACCCAGCGCTGTGTCTGCGCCAGAGGGTGATTAATCATCGACGATACGCGGAGCCCTAGCCGCTCAACTCCGCTCATTTCCTGGCGCGGCTTGGGGGTGGACTTCTTCTGCTTGGACATTCTCCCTCCTTGATTGCTGTATATTCGTACAGTGCTTTAGGAAAGCTTATCTCACTGCTAAATCCAGCGTAAAGCCCTAGACGGAAAATTTTCGCTCCGAGGTAATTTGTCGCCCAGCGAAAATAATTTAGCTCTGAGCTATTGACGTAATTTTAGCGTAAGGCTAAATTTCACCTCAAGCAGTCACCGAACAGGGACTGCGGAGGCCCTCAAGCCTCACCGCTCTTTCACATTGATGGGAACCTCGCGGATCGATCCCGGCAACGGCACAGCGCGAGCAATAAATTCGATCCCCATGCCAGCTCTGGAACTGGCCAGCTCAAAGCCATGCGGCGCGCTCCCTCACTGAAAGCGTCAAGCGGGCCTAGGGTTGAGCTGCAAACGCTCCCTGCCGGGTAGCCCTCAGAACGGGCTGATGCACTGGTAAAGCGGGCCACCCCGGGGAGCCGGTGGAGGCTGCAGCAAGCAAGACAACGATTTCACTGGCTGGCCTTGGCGACAGGGCCAGACGGGAAATCACCTGCATGAGCCAACCAAACTCGCAACCGACAAAGCTGAACGGTTCGACGGCAACCGAGCCGCAGTCCGTACTGGGCTGACACCCTTCCCCCTATCACCATCAGGAGAAGTGCCAATGACCGCAAACATCAACAACCTGACGATAACCACTCCCGTAGCTACTTCCTTCACCAATCCTGTAGCACTTGAGCTCAGCGGCGCCGAGGCGATCGCTCAGCTCCCCAGCGTCGTCACTGTCCTGTCCGACGGATCAGTACAGTTTTCAGCCCCAACGAAAGGTGCATCGAGCAAGAGCACACACCGCACGCGGTGCGAGTGGAAAGAGCCGGTGTACTGGGCTCTGGCAAGCGCGGCCGAGCACATCAACATGCAGGAAATGACGCTCACAAAGGTCAACTCAGCGAAGAAGGTGGTGATCTCGCAGTTGCACGTGAAGGACGACGACAGTCCACCGGTGAAGGTCTTCTGGAGCAAAGGGAACATCACCCTAGGGTTCCGGCAGACGTTCAATCAGGCCACCCCAATCAACACGACGCTGCTCAAAGGCGTGCCCCTCGGTGCAAAGTTCAAAATCACTATCCGCGTGCTGGCCTCGGGCGCTTTGACCGTGACAGCTGAGTGCAATGGCGATGCAGAGTCGTCTGGTCGGCTGGAGCTGGATGACTCATGGCGCTCATCGCTGTTGAACTTCCACGGTGGCGTTTACAACCAGGTCGATTACACGGATGCCACACCGGCTGAAGATGGGTCGATCTGCATTATCAGCATCCTCTCGTTGACACATCGCTGACCCATTACAGCCGGAAAGACGGCCCGATGCCCTGCTCCCCATCGCAGGCTGCATCGGTGATCCACATTGAACGCGAGTTGATCGCCGCGAATTGTGAGCCTGGGTAGCGTCTCGCCCTTTGGTGAGGCGTCCGGTCACCCGGTTTGCCCCGGAATGTGGATCACCGATGCAGTTTTCATCGATTTAAAGCGCATCAGAGTGAGCCTTATGCCACTTAAGGCGCACCACAGTAAACCTTAATCGACGTACACGCAGGCGAATCCGGGGCCTACCCGGCCAGACCAGATGCATGTGAGGTAGCGCTCACCGCCTGCACCCTTCCCTTCACATCGACCGCATTGGCGGGTGTCAGGCTGGCTTTTCACGCCCAGTTTGGTCACTGCGCCTGGCGCCCGACCAATGCGGTTGCCACGCGAGCAAACGAACATGAGCGAACTCGGATATTGCGAGGGCGATACCTGCGGCCGTGACGGCTGCGAGGGCGTCATCGAATCGCACGATGTGCAGAACTGCAGCTGCCATATCAACCCACCCTGCGGGGCATGCACCGCGCCACGCGGCTACTGCGAGGCTTGTGGCTGGGAAGAGTCGGAAGACCCGCCGCCAGCGCCTGAGGCATACAAGGGCAAGCCATGGCAGCCGCCAGAGCCGCGCCCGCTGGACCCTAGCAAGGTCGATTGGCGGTTCGTGCCTCACACCCACTTCTCGATGATCAAGGAAGGGGTATATCCACCGCACATGACCCGCGAGGAGGTTGAGCGCGAGGTCATTGGCACCTTCGGCGGCCGCTTCGAGCAATTCGGCAATGGCCGCTTCAAGTACATCGCATACACCGACTGAACCCACCACCTGGAGGCGACCATGGGCGCACTTCGATCAGCACAGTTTGAGTACGACAACCGGATGCCGCCGGCGGTGAGCGAAGCAGCCGACGCGGAATCCACTTGGATCGACGACGGCATCGCTGAGCTGATGGCTCGCCGCGACGTGGTCTTCCAGCGCCGGATGCGCCCGAAGCAGGGCGTCACCTACGAGCGCTTCGCCCAGGCGGTGGATGAGTTTGTGATGGGCCAGCTGGGCCTATCGGGGATCAGCAGCTCGGTACTGGGCCGCCTGGTTCTGGCAGCCCGCTCCAAGATCACCAGCGACGCAAAGGCAGCGGCCGACGAGATCATGAGCGTCGCCAACCCCGAGGCAGCGCTTGAAGAGATCGCCCGCCAGCTGCTCACCCCCTTCGCCAAGGAAGGGGTTCTGGCCCAGGCCGAGGAGGCGCAATGAGAAGCCCGCACGTTCTGATCGACGAAGAGCTCGACGCCATGGCGCACCCCGGCACGGATCTGAGCTGGAGCGTCATGGTGCAGAAGCTACTCACCGAAATGCTGGCCGACCAGCGCATCACCATCGAAGAGTTCAACCACTACTGCGGGCGCCTCAACAAGATCGTTGATGGGCGCAAGGAGGTTGCATGACCACGCCACTCATCACCACGCTCATCGACGAGCAGATAGCCGAACTGCCCGAGGCCCAGGCTATGCCGGCCGACCGGGTGCTGATGCTGTTCAAAGGGCCGACGCTGTTCGATGCCAAGAGAGCCGCAGCTGAGGCTTTCATCGAGAACCCCGAGGCAATCACCCGCAGCTGGTGGATGTGCGGCGAGTGGACGGTTGGGTATGAGGTTCGGGCATGAGGAACCGATTCCCTGGCACCTGCTACCGCTGCGGCGGCCATGTTGCCAAAGGTGCAGGCCACTTCGAACGCTACCAAGGCGGGTGGCGGACCCAGCACGCCGACTGCGCAATCAAGGCGCGGGAGGAAAAGCTGAGGAGCCTTCAGCCATGACGAGCTACCAGCGTGCCGCGCCGATTCGCCACCTGGCGCGGCAGCTTCATCGCCCTCACCTTCTGCACCGGCTGGCTCCTCCTGAGCGCCCTGGCCGGCAACATCACCCAGTAACCACATAATCAGCGCCCACCGCATGGATGGCGCGGGAGAAACGCATGTCCGCAGAAAAAGAACTGATCGTCGCTCCTCCGCAGGAAACAGCCCTGGCGGTGTATAGCGCTGAAAAGGGCCTTGAGCCTTGGCTGCAGCAGATCCGCGTCAAGATCGACGAGTTCTTGGCAGTTGTGCCGGACCTGAAAACGGTCAAAGGCCGCAAAGAAATTGCGTCGATGGCCTATGAGGTTGCACGCACCAAGACTGCAATCGAAAACAAGGGCAAGGAGCTGTCTGCCGAGCAGAAGAAGGTGCCAGCCCGCATCGATGCTGAGCGCAAGCGGGTTTGGGACATTCTTGAATCCTGGCAGAAGGAGGTGCGCAAACCTCTGGATGACTGGCAGGCCGCCGAGGATGCGCGGATCGACCGCCACAACGACCGCCTGAACTGGCTGAAGACGCTGGCAGACGACCTGGGCGAACTATCCTCGCTGCACATCAAAGGCCTGATCGCTGAGGCTGAGGGCATGCAGCTCGGAGCCCACTGGGAAGAGTTCGAAGCTGAGGCAGCGAACACCAAGGACAAGGTGCTGACCACGTTGCGCGCTGCCCTCCTCAAGCGAGAGCAGTTCGAGACTGAACAGGCCGAGTTGGCCCGCCTGCGCCGCGAGGCTGAAGAGCGCGCCGAGCAGGACCGCATCCGTCTGACACAAGAGGCCGCAGTCGAGGCTGAGCGCCGGCGCGTGGCTCAGGAGCAGCAAGCCGAGCGCGACGCAGCTGCCAAGCGCGAGCAGGATCTTATCGACCAGGCGGCCGCGCAAGAGCGCGAAGCCGAGAACCAACGGCTGCAGCTCAAGTTGCAGGCCGAGCAAGCCGAGCGCGCCCGGATTCAGGCCGAGGCCGACCGCGTTGCCACCGAGCAGCGGATGGAGCTAGAGCGTCAGGCCGCAGTACGCAGGCAAGAGGAAGCAGCAGAGCAGGCGCGCCAGGATGAACGCCGCCGCGCTGATGCAGCCGCTGCCGAGATCGTTCGCCAGCAGCAGGCCCGTGAGCGCGATCAGGCGCACAAGATAAAGATCATGGGCGAGGCCAAAGAGGCCCTGATGTCGATGAATATCACCGAGGAGCTGGCCAAGGCCATCGTACTCAAGATCGCCCGCCGCGAAGTCCCGAACATCACCATCAATTTCTGAGGTAGCCGCCATGAGCAGCACCATCATTGTGCCGGAGCAGCGCCGCCAAGCAGTGGCGGCAGCCGGCCCGGTCGATAACAGCATCATGGCAGTGATCAGCCGAGCCGCTGCCGACCCGACTTGCGACATCGAGAAGATGGAGCGCCTTCTGGCCATGCACGAACGAATGCAGGCCAAGACCGCCGAAGCGGCATTCAACGCCGGCATGGCTCAAATGCAGTGCGAGATCCCGACAGTGTTCGAAGCCGCGGTGAACCTGCACACGGGAAACGCCTACGCAACGCTGGATGACATCACCCGGATCATCAAGCCGATCATGCAGCGGCACGGCTTCGCCATCACCTTCAAAGTGGAGAACCTCGACAAGGCGATCAGCGTAACCGGCATCCTGATGCACCGCGACGGGCACCGTGAGCAAACCACGATGACCCTGCCGGCCGACATCGGCAAAGGCCGGAACGAGGTCCAGGCGGTTGGCTCCTCCACCACCTACGGCAAGCGATACGTCATGTGCGCCTTGCTGAACATCACTACCAGCGACGTTCGCGACGATGACGCGCAGTCGTCGGATGGCTCCGACACCGCTGAAATGCGCGCCCAGGCGGTGAACGAGATCCTCGCCAAAGTCGAAGCAGCAGCCACACCTGACGAGCTGAAGGATGTCTGGCAGGCATCGCTGAAGGTTCTGCAAGCCAGCGGAGACAAGGCCGGTTACGACACGGTGAAGATCGCCGTGACCAAGCGGAAGACAGTACTGGAGGCCAATCCATGATTATCGTCAATTGCACCCAGGGCTCGCCAGAGTGGCTGCAGGCCCGCGCTGGAGTGATCACTGCCAGCATGTTCAGCGCCGCCAGATCCAAGGTGAATGGTCTGACTGCCCAGCAGCGCACCTATGTTGACGCCATCAACGCCGGCCATAGCGAAGCCAAGGCCCGCGACCTCGCCGGCTACAAGGCCGCACCGAAGGCAGAAGTGGTTCAGAGGGCGCTGGAAGGGGAAAAGATCGGAGAGCCATCCAATGCCGCCCTCACCTATGCCTTTGAGCTGGCCGTCGAGCGAATCGGTGGTGCACCGCTCGATGGCGGATTCGAGACCTGGCAGATGCGCCGCGGCCACGAGCTAGAACCTGAGGCCAGGATGGAACACGAGATCCAGACCGGCCTGATCGTTACGCAGGTCGGCCTGGTCAAAACCGACGACGGCGCGTTCGGCGCAAGCGCTGACGGCTTCATCGGCGAGGATGGAGGCAGCGAGTACAAGTGCTTCCTGGCCCCGGACAAGCTGCGAGCCTTCCACATCAACAACGACGCCAGCGAAGTCATCGACCAGGTGCAGGGCTGCATGTGGATCACCGGCCGCAAGTGGTGGCACATCGGGATGTACTGCCCTCTTCTCAAGCCAGTAGGTCGCCAGCTCTGGTGGCGCGAGTTCAAGCGCGACGACGACTACATCGAGCAGCTCGAGCAGGACCTGTGGGAGTTCAAGCTACTGGTCGATGGATACGAGAAACAGCTTAGGAGTGAGGCGGCATGAGAGGCATCAACAAAGTCATCCTGGTCGGCACCTGCGGCCAGGACCCGGAGGTCCGCTACCTGCCCAATGGCAATGCGGTCACCAACCTCAGTCTGGCCACCAGCGAGGCCTGGACCGATAAGCAGACCGGACAGAAGGTCGAGAAGACCGAATGGCACCGCGTGGTGCTGTTCGGCAAAGTCGCAGAGATTGCCGGCGAGTACCTGCGCAAGGGTTCACAGTGCTACATCGAAGGCAAGCTCAAGACTCGCGAGTGGGAAAAGGACGGAATTAAGCGGTACAGCACCGAGGTGCATGTCGATATCAACGGAACCATGCAGTTGCTGGGCGGCAGGCCTGACAATCAGGGCGGCGGACAGCAGCAACAGCAGCGCCCGCCTCAACAGCAGCAACAGCAACGGCAACAGCGCCAGGCGCCCCAGCAAAACCAGCAGGCCGCGCCACCGGATGACTTCGATGACGACATCCCGTTCGCCCCGCTCCATCACCTCGCAGGTGCTTAGCCATGCCTATTTCAATTATCCCAGATCTGGTTCGGCGCCAGAAGGAGCTGGAGCATCACCTGCGGCTGTTGTTCAACCGGAGTTGCCAGTGGAGTCGCGCCGAACGTGTGCGCGGCGCTGCCACCATCGAGAACTTGACCCAGCAGCTGGTCGAGATAACCGACCAGATCGAAACGGCACGCGGCACATGAGGCACATCAAAACTCTGGTCCGCCAGCGCCGGCGGCAAGAACAGTTCCACCTGCCGCCCAGCGGCCTCACGGAGCACAGACATGCAGAAAGCACCCTCTGGAGTCGTAACCCTGCCGGCCTGGATGAATCGGCCAGTGAAGAAGCTGTACAACACCCGCAGCGGCGGACAGTACCGGCCTGACGATGTGGCCCTGGCCTTTGCGCTCAGCCTGCGCGAGCACGACAGCGCCGATGAACTGCGCCGCCTGGCCCGGCGCCTGGTCGACAAGGTCTGCCTCGAGCACCAGCCAAACATGAAGCGCCTGGCCCGCGAGCCGGACGACGCCAAGGTGTTCGACGCAGCGCTCAAGATCATCAACCGGGTGTGCGACCTGCTCGACATCGGGCCGGGTACCACCTTCGTGCGCAATGGAGGCGATGATGGCTCTGACGCAGCAGCAGCGTGATGAGAAGCGCAGGGCCAAGGCCGAGCGCCTGCAGGAAGAAGACCTGCGTTTGAAGGTTAGACCAGGGACTAAACAGGCCCTATTGGAGCTGATGGAGTGGGCCGGGATCGAGGAACAGGGCGAGGCGATGACGTTGATGATTCATCACATCGAAGCGCTCGGGCATCACGCACTGTTCCGGATCGCGCGCCACGAAATCGAAGCTCACCGAACCGTGGCGCGGACCGAGCCGCTACGCTGTCAGCCAGGAAACGAACCGGCCAGCACCTGCGGGCAATCTGCGGCTGGGCTGATGCCACCTACAGCCAGATGATCGAGGCGCTGATCTACGGTATCCACGCCCTGGGCCGGCTGCACGCGGCGAAGTTCCTCACCCCGCCGCGGCACGAGATCAGTATTTCACCCCGCCTGGCCCTGGCCTTCGACCGGAAGAGCATGCTGATGATTCAGCAGGACCCTGGCGACGAAATACTGTCTCCGTGATTCACTTATCCTTTTTGGTTGGCTTCACTTTAGGCATTGGTGCGACGCCCCCGACCGTGGCCGGAAGATTTTTGTCACTTACCTGTGGCTTACCGCCCTGATGCTTCCCGCTCGGCGTAGGCCTGATAACCTTATTCGACATCTTCAGTTTCCCCGTGATAATTCTTGAAATACAGCTTTGCTTCACGCTCTGCCTTTTCCATCAGGTCAGCATCATGAGGGATGACCAAGACACCGATCGTGTCCGACATGATTTTTGTTTTCGCTTTTCTGATTTTGTACCTTGCATCGTTCACTTCGGCGTCGGTCAGCTTCCCTTCCGCAACCGCAAACCACCCATGTTCAGCCTGATCGAACAGCACAGTCAATGACGTCACAGCCAGGCTGATTGGCTTAATCCTTGATTTGAAGGGAAGAAATGCATAGATAGCCGTCACTACCTGAGACGCAGCGATGAGTGTCGCCCAGAGTGGCGCAAGATCTTTCCACAGCGCCCAACCACCAATACTGGTGCTGGAAACGATTGCCATGAAAACCTTGATCCGACGCTCCCAATTTTCAGCACTCTCCTGATGGAGAGCCAAGTACTTCTGATGGCATTTGAGCTCGTACAGCTCCGTCCAATACTGCTTCTGGTACATCGTTTTACCCTTGCCTAGAGCTGAGCCGGCAACAGCAATACCTCACTTCCGTGGATTACGCCACCTCGGCGCTGCCCGCCAGCGCCTTCCCCTATTCAACGATAACGCCACCCCGGCGAGGATCACCGATGCCCATCACCTACGGAAGCGTCTGCAGCGGCATTGAAGCTGCGACCGTGGCCTGGCACCCGCTGGGCTGGCAAGCGTCCTGGTACGCCGAGATCGAGCCATTCCCCAGCGCAGTGCTGGCTAACCACTACCCGGAGACGCCGAACCACGGCGACATGACCCGCCTGGCTGCCATGGTGCTGGCCGGCAAGATCCCGGCGCCTGAGGTGCTGGTCGGCGGCACTCCCTGCCAGGCCTTTAGCGTGGCCGGCATGCGCGAAGGCTTAGCTGATCCCCGCGGTGCCCTGACCATCAAATACGTGGAACTCCTCGATGCAATTGACCATGTTCGAATCAAGCGCGGTGATCCCGAGGCCGCCTGCCTCTGGGAAAACGTCCCCGGCGTCCTCTCCGACAAAGGCAACGCGTTTGGCTGCTTCCTCGGCGCCCTGGTGGGCGAATCCGAAGAACTCCAACCGCCAGGGGGCAAATGGAAGGACGCTGGTTGTGTGTATGGACCCACGCGAACAGCCGCATGGCGGATTCTGGATGCCCAATATTTCGGCCTGGCCCAACGACGCCGCCGTGTGTTCGTTGTCGCAAGTGCTCGAGCAGGGTTCGATCCACTCGAAGTACTTTTTGAGCGCGAAGGCCTGCGCCGGGATACTCCGCCGCGCCGAGGCGAGGGGCAAGCAACTGCCGGCACAATTACAGCAAGCACTGGAGGCGTCGACGAAAACGACGCAGCAGACGGACGCTTGACCGTATTCGGCGGGAACAATACAGCGGGACCGATCGATATAGCACCTGCGCGCAACGCATGCGCCAGCGCCAGCGGAAGGCTGGATTTCGAATCCGAGGCTTTTGTTGTGAGCGGCACGCTCCAGGCCAATGGGAAAGCGGCCGGCAGCGCTACCCAGCAGGATGCTGAGAATGGAATGCTGGTGGTGCACGGCACGCAGGATTCCGACGTGCTGAATGACCTTGTCCACCCGCTGGGCAGGAACAGCGGACGAGAAAACGCCCTACTCGCTTTCAGCTGCAAGGACCACGGAGCCGATGCAGGCGACTTGACCCCGACGCTTCGGGCCATGGGTCACGGCGCCAGCCACCCCAACGCCGGCGGACAGGTCGCGGTGTGCATCACCGGCGATATCACGCACACACTGAAGGCCGAGGGCTTCGACGCCAGCGAGGACGGCACGGGCCGTGGGCAGCCAATCGTTGCTCACGCCATCCAGGCCGGCGCTTTGCGCGAAAACCCAGCGAGCGGCCCAGATGGCGTTGGGGTGCAGGCCGATCACGCATACACATTGGAAGCACGGGCAGAAGTCCAAGCCATTCAGACCAATGCGCAGGTGCGCCGCCTCACTCCACGGGAGTGCGAGTGGCTCCAAGGCTTTCCCGGCGATCACACCCGCATCCCATATCGCGGTAAGCCAGCAGAGGAATGCCCTGACGGGCCGCGCTACAAGGCGATCGGCAACAGCAAGGCCGTCTTCGTCGTCCGCTGGATCGGCCAGCGCATACAACGTCAACTAGAGATACTCAAAAATTGAGCCAGACCGCGCTGTGCATCGTGATTCTTGGCTCCGGCGTGCCTGCTTGGCGCTCTGTGCCAAGCCAGGTGGTCATAGCTGCCCCGTTCAGCTTTCTACCATCCCTGATCGCCAACAAGACCGGTGCGGCAATACTGAACTTGTCACATCCAGCGCAGACGACCTTCCAGTGGTCGTGAGCCTCCTCCAGAGCCTGAATGTAGTCGCCGCAGATCCAGCATCTCGGAAAGTCCATGACGGTCCCCTTCGACTTGAGCACTGCAATTCTAGACCTGTTTTTGCAGGCAGGAGCTATCCCCATGCCCACAGAAAACCGATCCAGCAACACAGAGATGGTCAGCTTCCCTCGCGAACTCTCAGATGACCTGACAGAACTGATCGCTGCCCGAGCCCGTGTATGCGGCGGCGGCGCCTTCGAGATCTGGGAAGAAATCTGCAACGGGTTCGGCAAGCCAGCCGAGCAACACAAGGGCGAGCCGGTGGCCTACGCAGACCCCAGGTCATTTGAGAACTTGAAGTCTTTTGGGCGTCTTGGCGGTATCTATCTGCATGAATGGATGTGGGCCGAACCAGAGCCTGGCATGGTTCCGCTCTACACCCGCCCTGCGCAAGGTGAGCCGGTGGCGTTGCCGAAGCGCCTTCCTGTGCGGATGCCAGAAGGCCGAAACCTACCCAAGGGTTATGCCGAAGCATGGAACGCCTGCCTAGCCGAAGTTGAAAAGCTCGGGCCGCTCTACGCCCACGCCGATACTGGCGAGGTTGAGCGGCTGCGCGAAGACTTGGCCAGCGCCGTTGCCGACAAAGAGGCATATGCGCAGAACGCTATCGACCTGCGCCGCAGGGTTGAGAATGCCGACCTTGCCCTGAAGGTCCAGACGCAGAACTGCGACGCCCTGCGCGCCCAGCTTGCAGCTCCTCTTGCGGCAGTCAGCAAACATCGCGAAGCGCTCAAGCCCCTCGGCCTCCCTCTCGGTGACGGTCTGGAGGAAGCCGCCCTATCCGCCAGCGTAGAGCCGAGCGAAGAGTGCGCGCACAGCTACGCCAACAAACTCGGCTGTCCGGAATGCGGCGAGGCGTTTTCAGGATCAGAGTCGAGCGGTCTGGTTGAGCGCGGGCCATGGCAGCCGCTCACCGCTCCTGGCCAAATCCAAGAAGGCGACTGGCTCAGTTTCACTGTGTCCGGCAGTCTCATCTGTGCTCAGACCCGCTTGGTTATCGACCCCGGCACGGCACGCGAAGAGATCGTCTACAACCGCCAGAAGAATCACTACTTCGTGACCTCGATGGCCGTCGACGGCACCAGCACCCACAAGGGCGTGCTCGTCGCAAAGGCCAAATCCTGATCGGAGTACATCCGTACTCCTTTCGCTGTAACCCCTCTCCCCCTCTATTTCGAGGCGACGAGAAGGTCGGCAACTGGTACGCCTTCAGTGGCAGCGCGGCGGGCCCGGCCCACGCCCCACGCCAACGCCCTAGTCATCGACTCGCCAGGCCGAGAATCGAAGGCCTCCTCATGGATGGCCATGCCGCTAGGGGCATAAACGCCGATGAACATCTGCGTACTGCCTGTTCGCGACAATCTCACCTGGACGTCGATGAAAGTCCCGTCATCGAGAGTTTCTTCATGGTCCCGGTGATGCAGGGTCGGGTCCGCCCACTGCCAATAAACGTCTCCGCGAATACGCATGTCGTACTCCACGACTTTAGTTGAATGCTATCAAGCCACCATAGCCAAAGCGAAGCGGTTCGCAACTGCACCAGCCTGATTTGTGATTTGAATCAGACAATTGGCTAGCACGGCTTTTGCTAACCCCTCTCCCCTCTATTCACTGCCGCGATATGGCGGCCAAGGACGAAGTCATGCCCGTAGAAACGAAACCGGCTTGGCCGGACCACTTCCGCTACATCGAT
This sequence comes from Pseudomonas sp. NFX1, assembly GCF_051123555.1. Classification (NCBI taxonomy): domain Bacteria; kingdom Pseudomonadati; phylum Pseudomonadota; class Gammaproteobacteria; order Pseudomonadales; family Pseudomonadaceae; genus Pseudomonas; species Pseudomonas sp. NFX1. The sequence goes on from NZ_CP169366.1 coordinate 2,538,729, forward strand.
TCCATCGGCCCCGAAGGCGTCACGATCGTGTGCCGGCGCTACGTGGTGATCCGCGAGAGCGAGCACTGCTACTGGCTTGTTCCCGAAGGCAGCGAGAGTTACGCCATGGCCCGCCAGGAAGCCACCGGGAAAGTCTGGGGCAACGCCAAGCGAGTATCGAAAAACTCCTGGCGCCGGTTCGCCTACCCCGGCAAAGAGGAGGCGCTCAGTAGCTACAAGGCCAGAAAACGCCACCAGCTAAGCCATGCCGAGCTGGCTCTAGAGCGGGCCAAGGCCGCCCTGGCCGACATCAAGGACATGGAAGCGATCAACGACCAGCACGTGTGTGCCGGCGGCGATTACATCAAACAGCTCAACTGGGTGGACTGCTGATGACCCGCCTCGCCCTCTGCCTCCTGCTGCTGGCCACCGGCGCCAGCGCGGAGCGACTGACCGAAGACATCGAGGTCGTGCACGACCAGAAGCGCGGCGTGACCTGCTGGGTGCCGCGAAACGGTTACAACACCCCGCAAGCAATCTTCTGCATCCCCGACAGCCAGCTGCAGGCCGGCAACCAGCGCCAGCTCTCCCCGCACGAAACCCAACCAGAACCTACACCCGCTCTGGCGCCTGGGCGCTGGATTGATGAGAGGTATCAGCTGTGAGCGCAGTAACTGATCAAGATGTTGAATTTGCGCAGGCTGTGGTCGCCCTGGCGCGCCAGCACGGCATGACCGGTATTTCCATGGAGTTTCGGCAGAACTTCGACCTGGCCCAGGTGACCGGCTGCTACTGCGGCAAGCGAATCACCTGGTCGGAAGGTCGCCACGGTGACTCCAGCGATATCAAGTTTCGCACCGAAGCTGAAGCCTCATTCCCAGAGCTTCCCGAGGTGCAGCCATGACCGACCTGATCGAAGTGAAGACGGCAGACCTGGCCGGCGAGGCGCTGGGGTGGGCCGTGGGCAAGGCGGAAGGGCTGGACGTGTTCCTGGCCCCGCCAGAGTACGGCAACCCTTGGCGCGTGTTTGCCCGGTACCAGGGCCAGGCCATCGAGCACACCAAGCGCTTCAACCCGTGGGAAGACTGGGCGCTGGGCGGGCCGCTGATCGATAAGTACGAGGCTGACTTTCAATGGGCGCGCCCTGGATTGCTGAGGGCCGTTGTTTCGGTAGGTCAGTCTGTCGGAATGGCTCGCGCAGAAACCCACTTGCTTGCCTCTGGCCGCGCAATCGTCGCCGCCACGCTCGGCGGTACCGTCCAGGTGCCCAAGGAGCTGATGCCATGATCGCCCTCGCCTACATGGCCTACCTAGTATGGAAGGCGCCGCGATGAGCAAGCCGCATGCACGAACCCGCACCGGTGCGAAGGTTACCCTCACCGTCGAACTGACGAACCTAGGATCTTGGGGACCGGACTGCACACTGGACCAGGTCTACCGGCAGGCCCGAGAGGCGGCGATCGGTCGCCTGAACAAGGTATTCAAGGACCACCTTGATACCACCCGTATTCTCGGCCCGATCGTCGTCGAAGCCGTAACCACCGATCTCGAAAAGCGTTAACCCCTCCCCCTACAACTCAAGCCCGCCGACATGCGCGGGCGAGGACGTTTGCACTCATGAAAACACGAGAGCTCACGTACGAGCGCCTGAAAGAGAAGATCCACTACGACCCCGAAACCGGAAAATTCACACGGACTTGGCCCGATCACAACCGCAAGGTTGGTCGACTCGACAAGGATGGGTACCTGGCCATCGCAATCGACCGAGTAAAGCACCGTGCTGGGCGCCTGGCATGGCTTTACATGACGGGAGAGCATCCAGACGAAAGCATGCACGTCGACCACATCAATCGCATACGCGATGACAACCGGTGGAAAAACCTGCGGCTGCTTACACCGGAAGACAACCGAGCGCATCGAGTTGTTACCAGGAAGCCGCCAGCGAGCGGTGTTACAGGCGTGTACTGGGATGGCCGCAAGAACAAGTGGGTCGTTCAGATATTTCGAAACCGCAAGGTTCACTACGGCGGTTACCACAGCACCATAGATGCCGCCGCAGTAGCTGCGGACGAACTTCGCACCACGCTTGATCAGCAAGCCGCAGCCTAACCACCAACCTGCCGCCACCGGCGGCGTGGAGACCCACATGGCGAATGCCACAGCAGCAAAGCCTTCAAGCATTCAGCCGCGGTTCATCCGGTTTGGCGATGCGCCTGGGTATCTCGGCATGTGTCGGGATGAGTTCAACAAGACGGTCAGGCCGAACGTGCGTGAATTCCCTATCGGAAAACAGGGCGTAGCCTTCGACCGTCAGGAGCTCGACGAGTGGGCTGACGCCTACATCGAAGCCAGGGCAATTGAAAAAGCCACCGGACAGGACAACAATCGGCCCCGCAGCGAGCGCCGAGGAGATGATACATGGCGCGAAAAACGATCACCGGCCTCTACGAGAAGGGCGGTGTCTGGCAAATCGACAAAGTCTACAAAGGGGAGCGAATTCGAGAAAGTACTGGAACTGGTGACCGGGAAGAGGCAGAGCAGTACCTGATCCATAAGCTGGAAAAGCTGCGACAGCAGAAGGTGTACGGCGTACGGCAGATACGGACATTCGAGGAAGCGGCAATGCGCTACCTCCTTGAGGTCAAGGATCAGCCCTCCATTCACCTGACTGCCTTGTGCATGAAGCAGCTTCACCCTTACCTGGGCCACCTGCCGCTGACGCACATCGATGACCAGGCGCTGGAGCCGTTTATCAGGGATCGGCAGACAGAAAAGGTTCTGCCGGATGGGGCCATTGAAAAGGCCGTGAGCAACCGGACGATCAACATCGCCATCGAGCGCGCGGTCCGGGTTTTGACGCTCTGCGCCAGGAAGTGGCGAGACGATGACCGCCGGCCATGGCTGGACAGTGTGCCCATGCTGAGGAAGCTCGAAGAGAAGAAGTCGAGCCGTAAGCCCTACCCAATGTCATGGGAAGAGCAGTCGATCCTCTTCAACGAGTTACCGGGCCACCTGCAAACGATGGCCCTGTTCAAGGTAAACACGGGCTGCCGGGAGCAAGAAGTGTGCAAGCTGAGGTGGGATTGGGAGATATCGGTGCCGGAACTGGGAACCAGTGTTTTCCTGATCCCTGCTGACTTCGGCGGGAGACACGCCCGGTCGGGCGTAAAAAATGGCGACGAGCGTCTGGTGGTGCTGAACAACGTGGCCAAGTCGATTATTGAAAGGCAGCGCGGGATCAGCAAGGAATGGGTATTCCCATACAACGGCACCGCGATGCACCGGATGAACGACTCGGCATGGAAGAAGGCGCGGGTGAGAGCGGCGAAACTCTGGCAGGAGGAAAACCTTCGCCCCGCTCACCCTGGATATGCCTCGATCAGGATTCACGACTTGAAGCACACCTTCGGTCGACGACTGCGGGCAGCAGGCGTTACTGAAGAGGATCGGAAGTCACTGCTCGGGCACAAGAACGGCAGCATCACCAGCCACTACTCCGGCGCTGAGCTGGGAAAGCTGATTGAGGCTGCGAACATGGTATCAACAACGGACTCGCGTGGGCCGGTGCTGACAATACTGAAGAGGAAAATCGGATGATGTCCCGAAAAAGTCCCCACACGCAGAAATGAAAAAGCCACCCGTAGGTGGCTAAGTCATTGGGATTATTGGTCGGGACGGAGTGATTCGAACACTCGACCCCTTGCACCCCATGCAAGTGCGCTACCGGGCTGCGCTACGCCCCGACTCTATTCTCGATACTGCTGAGAACGATGAAGAATCTACCCTAACCTTTTGATAAATGAAAGCTTTTTCTCAAAAAAATTTCCATTCGTCGGAGCAGATCACTTCTTCAACACCACCAACACATCCTCCAACTCAACAATCATCTGCCGAATCAGTTGCTTGTACTGGCTTGACTCATCCTTCACCTCATCACTGGAGAGCCTTAACCGCGCCCCGCCAATGGTGAACCCCTGATCATAAAGCAGCGCCCGAATCTGGCGGATCATCAGCACATCCTGGCGCTGGTAATACCGCCGATTCCCCCGCCGCTTCACAGGGTTCAGCTGAGGGAACTCCTGCTCCCAATACCGCAGCACGTGCGGCTTTACCGCACAAAGCTCACTCACTTCACCAATGGTGAAGTAGCGTTTGCCCGGTATGGGGGGCAGTTCGTCGTTATGGCTTGGTTCCAGCATAGGCCTCAACCCGGGCCTTCAACTTCTGCCCTGGACGAAAGGTGACGACGCGGCGAGCGGTGATCGGGATCTCTTCCCCAGTCTTGGGGTTGCGGCCCGGCCGCTGGCGTTTGTCGCGAAGGTCAAAGTTGCCGAAACCGGACAGCTTGACCTGCTCGTTCTCTTCAAGTGCGTGCCGAATTTCTTCGAAAAACAGCTCGACCAACTCCTTGGCCTCACGCTTGTTAAGCCCCAGCTCCTCGTACAGCCTTTCGGCCATCTCAGCTTTCGTCAGAGCACCCATGCCGTTATTTCCTTAACGTGGTGTTCAACCTTTGTTCAAGCGAGGTGAGGATGTTTTGCAGGGTAGTGTTCACCTCATCGTCGTTAAGAGTGCGCGATGGATGCTGCCAGGTCAAGCCGACGGCCAGGCTTTTTCTATCAGGATCAATGCCTTTACCTTGGTAGACATCAAACAGCCTGAGGTCTGTGAGCCATTCGCCTGCATTGTCACGAATTAATTCAAGCACCGCGCTAGAAGCTACATCACGTCCTGCGATCAAGGCCAGGTCACGACGGGTTTCTGGGAACTTGGACAGTTCGCTGAACTTTGGCAGGCGGCCTTCGACCACGTCGCCCAACACCAGCTCGAACAGGAACACTGGGCGGTCCAGGTCCAGGGCTTTGGCAAGCTCCGGGTGGATGGCGCCGAGGTAGCCGACTGGCTTGCCGTCGCGCTCGATGAGGGCGGTCTGGCCTGGGTGCAGGGCGGGGTGTTTGCCGGCGCTGAAGGTGAAGTCGCTCAGGGCGCCGGAATAGCCCAGCAGGGCTTCGACGTCGGCTTTGACGTCGAAGAAGTCGATGCCGTCGCGGCCGTTCGCCCAGCCTTCTGGCAGGCGGCTGCCGGTGACGACGCCGGCGATCATCGGCTGCTGCTCGAGGTTACCGAGCTGGCCGACGAAGCGCAGGCCGCTTTCGAACAGGCGGACGCGGTCTTGCTGGCGATTGAGGTTGTGCTGCAGCGCCTTGACCAGGCCCGGCCACAGGGACGCGCGCATGGCGGCCATGTCGCTGGAGATCGGGTTGGCCAGCAGCAGTGGCTCGACGCCAGGGCTGAACAGCTCGAACAGTTTCGGGTCGATGAAGCTGTAGGTGATGGCTTCCTGGTAGCCACGGGCAACCAGCAGGCGGCGCAGGTTCGGCAGGTCACCGCGGGTTTCCGGCTTGCCCTGGGGCGCGAGGCGCGCTTGTGGGTAGCGGACCGGCAGGTTGTTGTAGCCGTACAGGCGGGCCAGCTCTTCGATCAGGTCGACTTCCAGGCTGATGTCAAAGCGGTGGCTTGGGACGTTGACGGTCCACTGCCCTGCCCCATTGGCCGTGGTGGTCAGCTCCAAGGCGTTGAGCAGTTGCTCGACCTGGGCTGGGTCCATCTGCATGCCGAGCATCTGGGTGATGCGTTCGGCGCGCAGGGTCACCGGGGCGACCTGCGGCAGGTGCTGTTCGCTGACGGCCTCGACGATCGGGCCGGCTTCGCCGCCGACGGTTTCCAGGATCAGCGCGGTGGCGCGCTCCATGGCTTCGCGGGCCAGCTGCGAGTCGACGCCGCGCTCGTAGCGGTGCGAGGCGTCGGTGTGCAGGCCGTAGGAACGGGCCTTGCCGGCAACGGAGATCGGCTCGAAGAAGGCGCTTTCGAGGAACAGGTCGCGGGTTTTCTCGGTATTGACGCCGCTGTGCTCGCCACCCATGACGCCGGCAATGGCCAAAGCGCGGGTGTGATCGGCGATAACCAGGGTGTCGGCGCGCAGGGCAACTTCCTGGCCGTCGAGCAGGACGAGCTTCTCGCCCTCTTCGGCCATGCGCACGCGGATGCCGCCGTTGATTTCGGCAAGGTCGAAGGCGTGCATCGGCTGACCGAGCTCGAGCATCACGTAGTTGGTGATGTCGACGGCGGCATCGATGCTGCGCACGTCACTGCGGCGCAGGCGTTCGACCATCCACAGTGGGGTCGGCCTGGACAGGTCGACGTTGCGGATGACGCGGCCCAGGTAGCGTGGGCAGGCAGCCGGGGCGGACACTTCGACCGGGCGCACTTCGTCGTGGGCAGCCGGCACGGCTGGCACTACCGGGCGGGTGACCGGGACGTTGTACAGCGCGCTGACGTCGCGGGCCAGGCCGGCCAGGGACAGGCAGTCACCGCGGTTCGGGGTCAGGCCGATTTCGATGCTGGCATCGTCCAGGCTCAGGTACTGGCGAATGTCCTGGCCAACCGGGGCATCGGCAGCCAGTTCGAGCAGGCCGTCGTTTTCTTCGCTGATCTGCAGCTCAGCCGCCGAGCACAGCATGCCGAACGACTCGACGCCGCGCAGCTTGGCCTTCTTGATCTTGAAGTCGCCTGGCAGTTCGGCGCCGATCATGGCGAACGGGATCTTGATGCCCGGGCGCGCATTGGGGGCGCCGCACACCACCTGGAAGGTTTCCTGGCCGTTGCTGACCTGGCAGACGCGCAGCTTGTCGGCGTCCGGGTGTTGTTCGGTGGCGAGGATTTCGCCCACGACGATGCCGCTGAACTGGCCGGCAGCGGGGGTCACGCTGTCGACTTCAAGGCCGGCCATGGACAGGCGGGCGACCAGTTCGTCACGGGAGACTTGCGGGTTTACCCAACCGCGCAGCCACTGTTCACTGAATTTCATGCTGTTCTCCTGAAAGTTGCGTCGGGCATTGACCTAGCGGAATTGCGCGAGGAAGCGCAGGTCGTTGTCGAAGAACAGACGCAAATCGTTGACGCCATAGCGCAGCATGGCCAGGCGCTCGGCGCCCATGCCGAAGGCGAAGCCCTGGAACTCTTCAGGGTCGATGCCGGACATGCGCAGCACGTTCGGGTGGACCATGCCGCAGCCCATGACTTCGAGCCAGCCGGTCTGCTTGCACACGCGGCAGCCGTTGCCGGAACACATCACGCACTGGATATCGACTTCGGCGGACGGCTCGGTGAAGGGGAAGAACGACGGGCGGAAGCGCACGGCCAGTTCTTTTTCGAAGAACACGCGCAGGAATTCTTCGATGGTGCCCTTGAGGTCGGCAAAGTTGATATCGCGATCGATCAGCAGGCCTTCGACCTGGTGGAACATCGGCGAGTGGGTGATATCCGAGTCGCAGCGGTAGACGCGGCCAGGGCAGACAATGCGGATGGGCGGCTGGGTGGACTCCATGGTCCGCACCTGCACCGGCGAGGTGTGGGTGCGCAGCAGCATGTTGGCATTGAAATAGAAGGTGTCGTGCATCGCCCGGGCCGGGTGGTGGCCGGGGATATTGAGCGCCTCGAAGTTGTGGTAGTCGTCTTCGACCTCTGGGCCTTCGGCGATGCCGTAGCCGATGTGGGTGAAGAACTGCTCGATGCGCTCGAGTGTACGGGTAATCGGGTGCAGGCCACCGGTGGTCTGGCCACGGCCTGGCAGGGTGACGTCAATGCATTCGGCAGCCAGGCGAGCGCTGAGCTCGGCTTCTTCAAAGGCGGCCTTGCGTGCGTTGAGCACCACGGTGACGCGTTCCTTGGCGTCGTTGATCAGCGCGCCGACTTTCGGCCGCTCTTCGGCTGGCAGGTTGCCCAGGGTCTTCATCACCTGGGTCAGCTCGCCTTTCTTGCCGAGATATTGAACCCGGATCTGTTCCAGGGCATTGATGTCTTCAGCGCGCTCTACGGCCTCAAGGGCTTGGGAGACCAGCGCATCCAGGTTTTCCATGTACAGACTCCAGATACGAAAATAGGGGAAGAGCTTTGAAGGCTCTTCCCCTATCGATGACGTTCAATGCCCGACGGCGCAAGCGCCGCCGGGTGATTGTCGCGGGTACTTAAGCCAGAACGGCTTTAGCTTTCTCGACAATCGCAGCAAACGCCGCTTTTTCGTTCACTGCCAGATCGGCCAGAACCTTACGGTCGATTTCGATCGACGCTTTTTTCAGGCCAGCAATCAGACGGCTGTAAGACAGACCGTTGTTGCGTGCACCAGCGTTGATACGAGCGATCCACAGTGCGCGGAACTGACGCTTCTTCTGGCGACGGTCACGGTAGGCGTATTGACCGGCCTTGATGACAGCCTGCTTGGCAACACGGAATACGCGCGAACGTGCACCGTAGTAACCTTTAGCCAGTTTCAGAATTTTTTTGTGACGCTTACGAGCGATAACGCCGCGCTTTACACGAGCCATGAGTAACTTCCTCTATCTTTGACCAGAATTAACGAACGCGCAGCATGCGCGCGACTTTCGCGACGTCAGACGGGTGCAGCATGCTGCTACCACGCAGTTGACGCTTACGCTTGGTCGACATTTTGGTCAGGATGTGGCTCTTGAAAGCGTGCTTGTGCTTGAAGCCGGTAGCCGTTTTCAGGAAACGCTTCGCAGCACCGCTTTTGGTTTTCATTTTTGGCATGTTGGAACTCCGCATTCGATAAAATTACACATAATCATCAGGCCTGCCGTGCCCGGGAGATTACTTCTTTTTCTTGGGGGCGATGACCATCATAAGCTGGCGTCCTTCCATCTTAGGATGCTGCTCAACGGTGCCGTATTCGGCGAGGTCAGCTTCGACCCGCTTCAACAGCTCCATGCCCAGCTCCTGGTGGGCCATCTCACGACCACGGAATCTCAGAGAGATTTTGGCCTTGTCCCCATCGGTAAGGAAACGTACCAGGTTGCGTAGTTTTACCTGGTAATCCCCATCCTCCGTCCCTGGACGAAACTTGATTTCTTTGATCTGGATGATCTTCTGGTTCTTCTTCGCCGCAGCCTGCTGCTTTTTCTTCTCGAAGAGGCTTTTGCCGTAGTCGAGGACCTTGCAGACAGGAGGTACGGCGTCGGCAGAAATTTCTACCAGATCCAGCTTCGCTTCTTCAGCGATACGAAGCGCTTCGTGGATCGAGACGATGCCCAGCTGCTCACCGTCAGCACCGATTAAGCGAACCTCTTGAGCCGAGATATTCTCGTTGATCGGGGCCTTCGGTGCAGCACGTTTATCGTTTCTCATTTCACGCTTAATAGTCATTACTCCGATTCTTGGCGACCACGCCGGGAAACCGCTTGTGTCAGCAGCTCAGCAAATTGCGCGACGGGCATGGAGCCCAGGTCTGCGCCTTCGCGAGTACGCACAGCGACGGTTTGCGTTTCGACTTCGCGATCCCCTATAACCAAAAGGTACGGGACCTTGAGCAAAGTATGCTCGCGGATTTTAAAGCCGATCTTCTCATTTCTCAAGTCCGACTTGGCACGGAAACCGCTACCGTTCAGAGATTTCTCTACCTGAAGGGCGAAATCGGCCTGTTTGTCGGTGATGTTCATGATCACCGCCTGGGTCGGCGCCAGCCAAGCCGGGAACACGCCAGCATAGTGCTCGATGAGCATGCCGATGAAGCGTTCGAACGAGCCGAGAATGGCGCGGTGCAGCATGACCGGGCGCTTACGGCTGTTATCTTCGGCGATGTAGCTGGCATCCAGACGCTCTGGGAGGTTCGGATCGTACTGCAGGGTACCACACTGCCAGTTACGGCCGAGGCAGTCGCGCAGGGTAAATTCGATTTTCGGGCCGTAGAAGGCGCCCTCGCCCGGTTGATATTCCCACTCCAGGCCCGATTCATTCAAGGCATCGGCCAGTGCACCTTCGGCACGGTCCCACAGCTCTTCAGAGCCCACACGCTTGGCTGGGCGGGTCGACAGCTTCATGGCGATGTCGCTGAAACCGAAGTCTTTGTAGACGTCCAGGGTCAGCTTGATGAAGTCGGCGGCTTCTTTCTTCACCTGGTCTTCGGTGCAGAAGATGTGCGCGTCGTCCTGGGTAAAGCCACGCACACGCATGATGCCGTGCAGGGCGCCGGACGGCTCGTTACGGTGGCAGGCACCGAACTCGGCCAGGCGCATCGGCAGGTCGCGGTACGACTTCAGGCCCTGGTTGAACACCTGCACGTGGCACGGGCAGTTCATCGGCTTGACCGCGTAGTCGCGGTTTTCCGACGAAGTGGTGAACATGTTCTCGGCGTAGTTGGACCAGTGGCCGGAACGCTCCCAGAGAATACGGTCAACGACCTGCGGGGTCTTGATCTCGAGGTAGTTGTTGTCGCGCTGGACCTTGCGCATGTACTGCTCGAGCACCTGATAGACGGTCCAGCCGTCCGGGTGCCAGAACACCATGCCCGGGGCTTCTTCCTGCAGGTGGAAGAGGTCGAGCTGCTTGCCGATCTTGCGGTGGTCGCGTTTTTCGGCTTCTTCGATGCGCTGGATGTAAGCAGCCAGCTGCTTCTTGTCAGCCCAGGCGGTGCCGTAGACGCGTTGCAGCTGCTCGTTCTTGGCATCGCCGCGCCAGTAGGCGCCGGACAGCTTGGTCAGCTTGAATGCCTTGAGGAAGCGCGTATTCGGCACGTGCGGGCCGCGGCACATGTCGACGTATTCTTCGTGGTAGTACAGGCCCATGGCCTGTTCGTCCGGCATGTCTTCGACCAGGCGCAGCTTGTAGTCTTCGCCACGGGCCTTGAACACGTCGATGACTTCGGCGCGCGGGGTCATCTTCTTGACGACGTCGTAGTCCTTCTCGATCAGCTGCAGCATGCGCTTTTCGATGGCGGCCATGTCTTCTGGGGTGAAGGGGCGCTCATAGGCGATGTCGTAATAGAAGCCTTCGTCGATTACCGGGCCGATCACCATCTTGGCGGTCGGGTACAGCTGCTTCACTGCGTGGCCGATCAGGTGGGCGCACGAGTGACGGATGATCTCCAGTCCCTCTTCATCTTTAGGGGTGATGATCTGCAGGGTGGCGTCGTGAGTGATCAGGTCGCTAGCGTCGACCAGCTTGCCGTCAACCTTGCCGGCCAGGGTGGCCTTGGCCAGGCCTGCACCAATGGAGGCTGCGACTTCGGCTACGGATACGGCGTGATCAAACGAGCGTTGACTGCCATCGGGAAGAGTAATAGTGGGCATGGCGCCTCCTCTCCTAGTGGTGACCCCTACCAAAGGTCACGTGGGTTGGGATGAGCCAGTACAAGATCCGCGCTGTCTTTCTCAAGAGAAAGCCTGCCTCACAGTGGCAGAAGCCTTTCGGCTTACCAGGGGCGAACCAGAGTGACTGGAAAGTAAGAAATAGCTGCAGGCCGCGGCTGCGGGACTGCAAGCCGAGCATGCTAGCACGCGGGGTTGGGCGCTATGCAGAAATATTTGGAAATTACACCGCGGAGGTGAACTTCCGCGGAAAATTCCCTATCAGACTTTGGGAAGCATCCTACTCTTGATGAGACCTAAACCAAGGAGTGTCTGGTTATGAGATTTCCGTCTCTTCTGGCCCTGAGCGTTGCTGGCGCCCTGCTACTACCTGTGGCCGCCAATGCGGGTGAATTCCCGGCTGGCGCGAAGCAAAACTACATGACCCAGTGCACCGAGGCCGCCACCGGCCAGGGCCTGGACGCCAAATCGGCGCAGCAGCACTGCACCTGCGGCGCAACCGCTATCGAAAAGAATTTCAGCACTGAGGAAATCAAGGACCTGGACAGCAAGGATGGCGTTGACGCTGCACTGATGCAGAAGGCACAGAAGGTCGTACAGCAAGCGTGCATGAAGGGCTGAAACCATAAAGCCGGGGGTTCGCCACCCAGCGTTTGCGCTGGATCAACATTTGGCGAAGGTAAAAGGCGCTAGATGCGCAGAATTAGACTATGATGTGTCCGGTGCATCGAAGCCTCGGCAACATCGCACTACTGAAAAATATCAAATCTGGAGATTCACCCCATGTCCAATCGCCAAACCGGCACCGTTAAATGGTTCAATGATGAGAAAGGCTTCGGCTTCATCACCCCACAAGGCGGCGGCGACGACCTGTTCGTACACTTCAAGGCCATCGAATCTGACGGCTTCAAGAGCCTGAAAGAAGGCCAGACTGTTTCCTTCGTAGCCGAAAAAGGCCAGAAGGGCATGCAGGCTGCACAGGTTCGTCCGGAGTAATTCGGGTAGCTGTAAAAAAACCCGCCCTGGTGGCGGGTTTTTTTATGGGGTTTGCAAAGGCTCAACCACAGTTGACGCGCGTGACCACACCTTGCTCGTCCACATTCAGGTTCAGGCGTTCGGAGCGGTACTCCAGCGTCACCACGTCATGCGGCTTGAGGATACGTGCCATCTGCGAGCCACTGGCCTTGCGCGCCTGCTCCAGAAGCTCTGCACTGCCCGGCTTGCCGATGGCGAAATCGGCGCCGCTGGCCTCACAACGGCCGTCGTTGCCTGCTGGCGCGGCAGGGGCGCCACCACCAGAGTTGCCACCTGTACTGCAACCAGCCAGGACAGCAGCCACCGCCAGGGTTGCCAGGTAAGCACGGGTACGGAACATGAATCCTCCTAAAATCGATCTGGGCACTGTCTGATCCGACAGCTGCACGCATAGTTTGTTGCAGAACCGCACAAGTCTGCCTGAACACGCCCAAGGAGGCGAAATGCAATCGTGACCGGATTTTGCACAATGGGCTTGGTTTGCTGCGCAAAGCTTTTTATTCTTAAGTCGCAGAGTCATTGACGCAACGGCATGATTTACTGCAAAAAGTGGAGCGCACCGTGCCTCCGCCGAACACCAGGGTCCGGTGTTCGCCCTTCCGTCCCAGGCCCCCAGTGAGAGCCTTTCATGAGCAGCCACAGCATCGACGCCGATATAAAGGTCAAATGGGCCGAGGGCCAGAGCGCCTACAGCCCCAGCACACCGGAAGAGTTGCTACTGATTGCCATCGACCTGCTGGTACGCGATCGCGGCAGTGAAGCGGCGCGCAGCTTCATCGACCAGGTGCTCGAACGCTTCGCACCGCATCCGGCTATTGCAATCGAGCCAGGCGCACGCTGAGCAGGTCGAACACGCCCTGGGCGTCACCCTCCTCCACCCACATCACGTTGGCGGGCTGTTTGAGCACGCCATACCAGTCGGCGATGGTCTGCCCGAAGGTCGGGCCTTCGCGGCTGTCGATGGCCAGGTGAATGCGCCGGCCACTGAACAGTTCGGGCTTCAGCAGGTAGGCAATGACGCTGGCGTCGTGCACCGGCCCGCCGGGCATGCCGTACAGGTCCATGTCATGGGTAATGTAGGCGTTGAGAATGTCCACCACACGCTGGCTGGCCCGGTTGTTCACCGCTGCAAGCTGTTTGAGGCGTGCCTCGCTGGTGAGCAGTTTGTGGGTGACGTCCAGCGGCAGGTAGGTCAGCGGCACGCCACTGGCCAGCACCACCTCGGCGGCATGCGGGTCGGCGTAGAGGTTGAATTCTGCGGCGGGGGTGATATTGCCGCCATTGAAGTGGGCGCCGCCCATGACCACCACCTCTTTGATGCCTTTGGCGATTTCCGGGCGCTGGATGAGTGCCAGGGCCAGGTTGGTCTGCGGGCCGAGCATGGCGATGGTAATGCTGTTGGGCTTGGCGGCGCCGAGGGTGTCGACCAGGTACTGCACGGCATTGCCCTGGGCCAGGGGCTTTTTCGGCTCATGCACCGGAACGCCGGTCAGGCCTTCTTCGCCATGGACCTCGGCGGCGTAAATGGGGGCGCGCACCAGCGGGCGCCCTGCCCCGGCGTAGACGGGGATGTCTTCGCGGCCAGCCCATTCGCGGGCCAGGCGGGCGTTGCGTGAGGTTTTGTCGAGGCGCACGTTGCCGGCCACCGTGGTAATGGCGCGGATGTTCAGCTCATCGGGCGAGGCCATGGCCAGGAACAGCGCGACCACGTCGTCAGCGCCGGGGTCGGTGTCGATGATCAGGTCGCGTGGTGCGGCCTGGAGGGTGGTGGTGGCAGCTACAGCCATGAAAGTGAGTCCTTGTAGCAGGGGTTTGAGCATGAGGCACTCCTGTTGCCTTGGGGTATTTACCGGGTTTTGTAGGCGCGGCGATGCGCTCAGAACGTAACGCCTGAGATCAAAGCAATGTTGCTGTACGGCTGGCACTCCCCCGTGCGCACCACGGCCCGCGCGCTGCGTGAGAGCACTTTGAAATCTTCATGGGGCATCCATTCCCGTTTGCCCAACTTGGCGCGCAAGCGCTCGATTTCCACCAGCCCGGGCGGCACCACTTTCTGCATTTCCTCGGCCAGCACATGCCGCTCCACCTGCAACTCGCTCAGCACCACGCGCAAGACACTGGCGAAATCCGGTATGCCCGGGGTCAACGCCAGGTCGATCAGCTCAACGCCCGGCGGCACCGGCAACCCGGCATCGCCGATCACCAGAATGTCGCCATGCCCCAACCCCGCAATGACCCGTGACAGGGCGACATTCAGCAGCGCGGTCTTCTTCATGGCTGCAGCTGCGCAAGGTAAGGGATCGACGGCTGCGCCCCGGCGCGAGTGACCGACAAGGCCGCGGCGCGCTGGCCGAGCGCGATTGCCTCGCCCTCCTCCAGCCCGCACACCAGGGCGGCAGCAAAGCCACCGATGAAGGTGTCGCCTGCCGCCGTGGTGTCCAGCGGTTGCACGGTGGGCGCGGGAAAGTGCCGATGGCCCTGTTCGGTCACCAGCAAGGCGCCTTGGGCGCCGAGGGTGATGATCACTTTGCCAGCCCCCAGTTGCAGCAGCCGTTCGCCGGCGCGCCGGGCACTGGCCTGGTCGCTGACGGCGATCCCGGTCAGGGCTTCGGCCTCGCTTTCGTTGGGCGCCAGGTAATCGATATGAGCGAACCATGCCGGTGGCAACGGCCCGGTGGCGGGTGCCGGGTTAAGAATGACCTGCTTACCCAGCTCACGCCCCCTCGCCAACGTCCAGGCTACGGTGTCGTAGGGCACCTCCAGCTGGCAGATGATAACCTCGGCCGCTTGCAGCAGCGCGTCGAAGCGCTGCACCGCCTGCGGTGTCAGCAAACCATTGCCGCCAGGGATGATGACAATGCAATTCTGGCTGGCGGCATCGACGGTGATCAGCGCCACACCACTGGAAACCCCTTCGCACACGCTCACTGCCTGGCAGTCGATACCTTCTACTTCCAGCGCCTTGCGCAGTTGCTGGCCGTAGGCGTCGTCGCCCACGTTGCCGATCATCGCCACGCTGCCGCCCAGCCGCGCCACCGCCACCGCCTGGTTGGCACCCTTGCCGCCGGGCACGGTGAAAAAGGCCTCGCCGGGCAGGGTCTCACCGGCCCGTGGCAGGCGCTGGGCGCGGGCCACCAGGTCCATGTTGAGGCTACCGACCACCACTACCTTGGCATGCATGGGAATTCCTTAGCGGTAATCATTGAACAGGTCCGGGCGTGGCCCGGTGGACTCGCGCTGCACGATGCGCGGGGCGACGATGCGCTGCTCCGCCGAGCCTTGCCGAGGCGTGGCGATGCGTGAAAGCAGCAACGCAGCAGCGTTTTCGCCCAGCTCGCGGATCGACTGGCCCACGGTAGTCAGCGGCGGGTACACGTAGCGGCTAAGCTCGATGTCATCGAAGCCGATCACCGACAGCTCGCCCGGTACGTTGATATTGCGCTCGGCCGCAGCGCGCAGCACGCCAAAGCCGATCATGTCGTTGCCGGCAAAAATCGCCGTAGGCCGGTTGCCATCCAGCAACTGTGCAGCCGCCCCGTGGCCGCCCGGGCTGGTGAAGTCGCAATGCAGCACGCGGCTCGCCCCCACCGCTGCGCCCGCCTCGCCCATGGCGCGACGGAAACCGGCCAGGCGCAGTTGGCTGACGCCGGTTTCGGCCGGGCCGCCGATGTAGGCGATGTCGCGATGGCCAAGCTCAAGCAGGTGGCGGGTGGCGAGGTAGGCGCCGTGCTCGTGGTCGATGCGTACCAGGTCGGCGTCGACGCCATCCAGCTCACGGTCGACGATGACCATCGGCGTGCGCACGCAGGCCAGGCTGTGCAGCAGATCGCTGTCCTCGCCCACGGACGCCACCACCAGGCCGTCGATACGTTTTTCCAGCAGCACACGCAGGTAGCTGCGCTGCTTTTGCGGGTTGTCGTCGGAGTTGCACAGGATCACGCAGTAGCCGTTACGCTCGCAGGCGTCTTCGATGCCTCGTGCCAGTTCGGCGAAATACGGGTTCACGCTGTTGGGCACCAGCAAACCGATGGTGGCGGTGCTGCGCGCCTTGAGCGAACGCGCCACGGCACTGGGCACGTAGTCGAGTTCGACGATGGCGGCCTCGACCTTCAGGCGCACCTGTTCACTGACGGGACGAGTCTTGTTCAGTACATGGGACACGGTGGTGTAGGAAATACCCGCCAGTGCCGCGACGTCTTTAATGGTTGCCATGTTTTCAGTTCCGCCGGCCTGCACGCCGGCTACGGTAAGTGTCGAGCACCACGGCGATGACGATCACCGCCCCGGTGATGATGCGTTTGGTGGGTTCCGATGCGCCGATCTGCGCAAGCCCTGCGGCCAGCACCGAGATGATCAGCACGCCAAAGAAGGTACTGATCACCGAGCCGCGCCCGCCCATCAGGCTGGTGCCACCGATTACCACGGCGGCGATCACCTGCAGCTCCAGGCCCGACCCGGCGTTGGGGTCGGCGGCTTCCAGGCGCGAGATCTGGAACAGCGCTGCCAGGCCGGCGAGCAGGCCCATCAGGGCGAACACCAGCACTTTGTAGGGGCGCGGGTCGATGCCGGCCAAGCGCACGGCCTCTTCATTGGTGCCGATACCGATCAGGTAGCGGCCGAACACTGTGCGGGTCAGCACCAGGTGCGCCAGCACGATCACCAGCAAGGCGATGATAAAGGCCGGCGAGATGCCGAACGCGACCGGTTCGGAGAACCAGGCGTAGGCGTCGCCGATATAGGCGGTACGCGAGTCGGTGAACTGATAGGCCAGGCCGCGCGCCATCTCCAGTACGCCGAGCGAGACAATGAACGAGGGGATGCGCCAGGCCACGGTGACACCACCGGTGATGCTGCCAGCCAGGGCGGCCACGGCCATGCCGAGCAGCGCCGAGGGCAGCACGCCCCAGCCCCAGCCGAGAATGGCCACGCTGACCGTGGAGGCCGCCAGCGCCAGCACCGAACCGACCGACAGGTCGATGCCGCCGATGATCAGCACGAAGGTCATGCCGACCGCGAGCACCATCAGGTCGGGGATCTGGTTGGCCAGGGTGCTGAAGGTGGCGTACGACCAGAAGTGGCTGCTGAGAAACGAGAACAGCACGATCATCGCCAATAAGGCGCCGGCCAGGCCCAGGTAGGTGCCCAGGCCGAAATACGTGCCAGTGCGGCGCACGGGGGCGGCGCTTTGGCTGTCGAGAGGGGTGGTTTTCATGCATCCATCCTGGGCGCTGCGTCATGCAGCAGTGCGTCACGTTTCTGATAGCCGGCAAAAGCGGCGGCAAGTAGCTGGTCCTGGCTCCAGTGGTCACGCTCGAACGTGTCGATCAGGCGGCCTGCCGACAGCACGGCAATGCGGTCGCAGATCAGCATCAGCTCGCGCAGGTCGCTGGACACCACCACCAGGGCCTTGCCCTGGCGCGCCAGTTCAGCCAGCAGGCCGTAGATGTCGAATTTGGCGCCGACGTCGATGCCACGGGTCGGCTCGTCAAACAGCAGCACCTGGCAATCACGCTCCAGCCAGCGGCCGATCACCACCTTCTGCTGGTTGCCGCCCGACAATTCACCCACGGCCTGGTGCGGGCCGGCGCTGCGGATGCGCATGGCCTGGATCTGGCGCTCGGCCAGGGCCCTTTCTGCCGCGCCGTCGAGCACACCGGCACGCGATACCGCGCCAAGGTTGCCCAAGGCGATATTGGCGCTGATCGACTGGGTCAACAGCAGGCCTTCGCCTTTGCGGTCTTCGGTAATCAGGGCGATGCCGGCTTTTACCGCCGCCTTGGGTGAGTCGATCGTCACGGCCTGTGGCGGCTGGCCCAGCGCGATGCTGCCGCTGTCGGCGCGGTCGGCACCGTAGATCAGGCGCAGCAGCTCGGTGCGGCCGGCGCCGATCAGGCCGGAGATACCGAAGATCTCCCCTGCCCTGACCTGGAATGACACGTCGCGCACCTTGTCGCCGCGGCTGAGCCGATCGACCTGCAGCAAGGGCGCGCCAATCTCGCGGCGGCCCAGATCGATGTGTTCGCCCAGCTCGCGGCCGACCATCAGGTTGACCAACTCGGTGCTGCTGTAGCGCTGGATCGGTTCGTCGCACACCAGCTTGCCGTCGCGCAGCACCACAATCCGCTGCGCCACGCGCTGCAGTTCTTCAAGGCGATGGGAGATATAGACGATGGCCACGCCGCGCTGGCGCAGGCGCTCGATCTGGGTGAACAACAGCTCCACCTCGCGGGCGGTTAGCATGGCAGTGGGTTCGTCGAAGATCAGCACGTGGCAATCGCCGATCAGGTTGCGGGCAATCTCGACCATCTGCTGATGGCCGATGCCCAGCTCGCCGACTGGCGTGTCCGGGTCGATGGCGTCCAGGCCGACCTGGGCCATGGCCGCCGTGGCCAGTTGGCGCAGGCGCTTGTGGCTGATCCAGCCGAAGCGGCTAGGTAGGTTGTCGAGGAACAGGTTTTCGGCCACGGTCAACGTCGCCAGCAGGTTGAGCTCCTGCATGACCATGCGCACACCGAGGCGCTCGGCCTCGCTGCGGCTGCCGGGTGCGTAGGCCTGACCGCGGTAGGTCATGTGCCCGGTGGTGGGCACTTCCAGGCCACTGATGAGCTTGGACAAGGTGCTCTTGCCGGCGCCGTTCTCGCCCGTCAGGGCCAGCACTTCACCGGCCCGCAGGCTCAGGCAGACATCACCAAGCACGGGCTGGGCGTAGGTCTTGCCCAGCCCGCTGGCGGCGAGCACCACTTGATTTGCCGTAGCAGGCATGGCCCTCTCTCCTGGCGGGTATCAGGGCTGGGTGATGAGTTCGACCGGGGTCTGGATGACGTTGTCGGCATCCACACCCGGCTTCTCGCCGTTGATCATCTTCAGCGCCGCCTGGATACCGAACACCGCCTGCTGGCTGGCGGCCTGGTCGAGGGTGGCGAGCACGCGGCCGTCCTTGAGCATTGGCTTGATGGCATTGATGTTGTCGTAACCGACCACTTGTACCTTGCCGGCCTTGCCTGCCGCACGCACCGCCGACACTGCGCCCAGGGCCATGCTGTCGTTGCCGGCCAGCAGAGCCTTGAGCTCGGGGTATTCGTTGAGCATGGCGGCGGCGACGGCGTTGCCTTTGTCGATTTCCCAGTTGCCGGATTGCACCGCGACGATCTTCATCTGCGCAGCGTCCATGGCATCTTTGAAGCCTGCCGTGCGCTGCTGGGCGTTGGTGGTGGTCGACACGCCTTCGATGATGCCAACTTGGTCACCGGCCTTGAGCTTTTGCTGGGCCAGGTAGTCACCGACCATGCGTGCGCCCTTGCGGTTGTCGGGGCCGACGAAGGGCACGCTGATGCCTTTGCTCTTGAGCAACTCAGGGTCGAGGCGGTTGTCGATGTTGATCACCACCACGCCTTTGTCCATGGCTTTTTTAACCGCAGAAACCAGGGCCTTGGAGTCCGCTGGCGCAATCACCAGCGCCTTGACCCCCGAGTTGACCATGTTCTCGACGATGCGGATCTGCTCGCCGGTGTCGGTTTCGTTCTTGATGCCGTTGGCGACCAGCTCGAAATCATTGGCGTGGGCTTTTTGATAATCCTTGGCGCCGTCTTCCATGGTGCGGAAGAATTCGTTGGCCAGGGACTTCATCACCAGGGCGACTTTGGGCTTTTCTTCGGCATGGGCCGCAGACAGCGGCAGGGCCAGGGAAAGGGTGGAGACGACAGCGAGGGCCAGCAGACGACCGGGGAACGGCAGTTTCATGGACGATGACTCCGAATCTTGTGTTTTTTATCGGATCGCAAACGTTTGCGTTGACTCACTATGGAAACAGGACCTGGTTTTGTCAAATCCGTTTGGCTGGCTGGGCCTGAGTCACGCCTGGGGCAGAGTATCCGGAATTTATCCGAAAAACCGAACAGGTTTTCCTATGCTTGTTCGGGATCCCGAATTAAACCTGATGTTTGTAGGAGCGGCCTTGCGTCGCGAAAGGGCCGCATAGCGGCCCCGGGATATCTGCAGCGACGCATAAATCCGGGGGCCGCCTTGCGGTCCTTTCGCGACGCAAGGCCGCTCCTACCACGAGCCACATCTGGGCTGGTACGAAACATGCCTGGCGTTAGTTGCACTTCAGCAATCGCCTCATTAGGAAGAGAGAACAATAACTATGAATGCTGCACTTAAAACCTTTGCCCCCAGCGCACTCGCTCTGCTGCTGATCCTGCCGGCCACGGCTTCGGCCAAGGAAGCCGAAACCCAACAGAAACTGGCCAACGTGGTCATCCTCGCCACCGGCGGCACCATTGCCGGCGCGGGCGCCAGCGCGGCCAACAGCGCCACCTACCAGGCCGCCAAGCTTGGCGTCGACAAGCTGATCGCCGGCGTGCCGGAGCTGGCAGACCTGGCCAATGTGCGCGGCGAACAGGTGATGCAGATCGCCTCCGAGAGCATCACCAACGAAGACCTGCTGAAACTGGGCAAACGCGTCGCCGAACTGGCCGAGAGCAACGACGTCGACGGCATCGTCATCACCCACGGCACCGACACCCTGGAAGAGACCGCCTACTTCCTCAACCTGGTAGAGAAGACCGACAAGCCCATCGTGGTGGTCGGCTCGATGCGCCCCGGTACCGCCATGTCGGCAGACGGCATGCTCAACCTGTACAACGCCGTGGCCGTGGCCAGCGACAAGCAGTCGCGCGGCAAAGGCGTACTGGTGACCATGAACGATGAAATCCAGTCCGGCCGCGATGTCAGCAAGTCGGTCAACATCAAGACCGAAGCGTTCAAGAGCGCCTGGGGCCCGATGGGCATGGTGGTGGAAGGCAAATCCTACTGGTTCCGCCTGCCGGCCAAGCGCCACACGGTCAATTCGGAATTCGACATCAAGCAGATCAGCAGCCTGCCTGCCGTCGACATCGCCTACGGCTACGGCAACGTGACCGACACCGCCTACAAGGCGCTGGCGCAGAACGGCGCCAAGGCGATCATCCATGCCGGCACCGGCAATGGCTCGGTGTCGTCGCGGGTAGTGCCGGCGCTGCAAGAGCTGCGCAAGAACGGCGTGCAGATCATCCGTTCGTCCCACGTCAACCAAGGCGGTTTCGTGCTGCGTAACGCCGAGCAGCCTGACGACAAGAACGACTGGGTCGTGGCCCACGACCTCAACCCGCAAAAAGCCCGCATCCTGGCCATGGTGGCAATGACCAAGACCCAGGACAGCAAAGAGCTGCAGCGTATCTTCTGGGAATACTGAGTGCTGTAGCAGCAAGGCCGGTGCGCTGCCTGCGCCGGCCCTTCCCTTCAGCCAAGCCTACGGCGCAACGCGCTTGAGCTCATTCAGCAAGCCCATCAGTTGCTCCAGCTTGTCTTCGCCGAACTGCTGCTGGATCTTGCGGTAGTTGGCCTCCATACCCTCGCGCATCGACTCGAAGCAGGCCTCGCCACGCTCGGTCAGGCTCACGAACATGCGCCGCTGGTCCTGGGCGGCCTTTTGCCGGCGCACCAGGCCGTCGCGTTCAAGCCGGCTCAATACACCGGTCATGCTCGGCTTGAGAATGCAAGCCAGGTGCGCAAGCTGGTAGCTTTCCAGCTCGCCCTGCTGGCTGAGGATACGGATGACTCGCCACTGTTGTTCGGTCAGGTCATGTTCGTTGAGCAACGGCCTGAAAAATGCCATCGCAGCCTCCCTGGCCTGCAGCAGGCTCAGCGTCAGCGAGGGTTGAGTCTTGGTCATGTTGGCGCCTGTAATAGGAGTACAGCGGGCAAGATTAGGGGCATAGACGAAAAGGGACAAGGCACCTGGAAAGTGCAATCTGTTCCATGGAAAACCCATTCAAGGCCAAGGGGCAAGCTGCGACCATCCGGATCAAACACTCACAACCCGATCCGGGCGTACCGACGTGGCCATATCACTGCAACTGGGCTTGCCGCTGGCGGTATTCGCCGGGCGTGAGCTTGGCGTAACGGTTGAAGAACCGGCTGAAATAGGCCGGGTCCTTGAAGCCCAGCTGGTAGCAGATTTCGTTTGCCGTGCTGCCGGAAAACAACAGCAGGCGCTTGGCCTCCTGCATCAGCCGCTCAAGCACCAGGCGTTTGGACGGCAAGTCGGCAATGCGTCGGCACACATCGTTAAGGCGTGCTTCGGTCACGCCGATCTGTTGTGCGTATTGCGCCAGCGGCCAATGCTCAAGGTAGTGCGCCTCGATCAGCGCATTGAAGCGGTGGAAGATTTTCAGGTCTTCATGCCGGGCCGGCGTCGACTCCAGCGAGTTGGGGCACAGCCGCAGCAAGCTGACCATGATCAGCCGGGTCAGCGACTGCAGCGCCGCCTCCCGCCCCGGGTGGGGGCTGGCAAACTCATCGCTGAGCGCATCCAGCCAGCGCTCCAGCCGGCGCGCTTCGGCCGTGTACGCGGCCGGCACGTTGCCCAGGGCAACGCAGGCAGGCTGCACCTGCACCCCCGCCGGCAGCAGGCTGGCGTCCGCTTCGATCAATTGCCAGACCAGCTGCTGACGCACCGTCAGCACATGGCCGTCGCTGTCTGCCTCAGTGACGAAGGCGTGCGCCACCGTCGGCGGCGTCAGGAAAAACATCGGCCCCGACTCGATGTACTGCTGATCGTCCAGGTACACCCGCACCGTGCCGGACTTCACGTAATGCACCTGGAAAAACCGGTCGTGACGGTGCACGGGCATGTTGCGCCCGAAGAACCCGGCAAGGTTGCCCAGCCGGTCGTAATGCACCTCGCTGTCACTGTAGCGCTGGTCGTAGACCTGGCCGATGTTGATGTTCGGAATCGGATGCCGATCGCTCATGCCTGCTTACCCGCAAATCGCTTGACCGTGTTGACGTTCACCCATGGTGCCCCGGCTGCCCAGCAGATACCACTGACGGATGTGTTGACCTTCGTTAACATATTAACTATAACATTAACACGTTAACAATCTCGGCAGAGCGACCACCGCCCTGCACCGCCTGGAGAAAAGCATGAGCCATGCCCTGCATGACGTTGCGACCGGCACCCTGTTCGGCGTTGCGCTGAACTACCAGGGTCTGCTGCAGCAGCACGAAGCGGCGTTTCACGAAGCGCCCTACAAACAACCGCCCGTCAAGCCGGTGCTGTTCATCAAGACGCCCAACACCCGCAATCACCATGAGGGCAATGTGCTGTACCCGGCCGGTGTCGAACGCCTGCAACCGGGCCCTGCGCTGGGCGTGGTAATTGGCAAGGACGCCAGCCGGGTCAGCGCCGAAGACGCGCTGGGCTATGTGGCGGGCTATACCATCGTCAACGAAATCAGCCTGCCTGAAACCAGCTACTACCGCCCTGCGGTCAAGGCCAAGTGCCGCGATGGCTTCTGCCCGGTCGGCCCCGAGCTGGTGCCTGCGGCCCAGGTCGCCAACCCGGACGCCCTCGGCCTGCGCCTGTGGGTCAACGGTGAACTGCGCCAGCACAACACCACCGCCAACTGCGTGCGCACAGTGGCCCAGTTGATCGCCGAGCTCAGCGAATTCATGACCCTGCATGCAGGCGACATCCTGATCACCGGCACCCCCGAAGGCCGCGTCGATGTGCAGCCAGGCGATCGCGTCGAGGTCGAGATCGACGGCCTGGGCAAGCTCACCAACCACATCGTCGCCGAATGAGGACTCACCCTGTGAAACACGCCCGTATCCAGTTCGACGGCCAAGCCCACACCGTCACCGTCGAAGACGAGCACCTGCGCCTGGCCGACGGCCGCCTGGTGCATGAAGACCAGGTGACCTGGTTGCCGCCGGCCACCGGCAGCATGTTCGCCCTTGGCCTGAACTACGCCGACCACGCTGCCGAGCTTGCCTTCTCGCCGCCCACCGAGCCATTGGCGTTCATCAAGTCGCCCGGCACCTACACCGGCCACAAGCAGGTCACCTGGCGCCCGGACAACGTCGCCTACATGCACTACGAGTGCGAGTTGGTCGCGGTCATCGGTAAAGCGGCGAAGAACGTCAAGCGCGAGGACGCCCTGGGCTACGTTGCCGGCTACACCGTTTGCAACGACTACGCCATCCGCGACTACCTGGAGAACTACTACCGCCCCAACCTGCGGGTGAAGAACCGCGACGCCACCACCCCGGTCGGCCCGTGGATCGTCGACGCCGCCGACGTGCCGGATGTAAGCAACCTGAAACTGCGCACCTGGATCAACGGCGAGCTGAAGCAGGAAGGCAGCACCTCGGACATGATCTTCGACATCCCCTACCTGATCGAATACTTCTCCAGCTTCATGACCCTGCAACCTGGCGACATGATCGCCACCGGCACCCCAGAGGGCCTGGCCGACGTGGTGCCGGGCGATGAAGTGGTGGTGGAGGTAGAAGGCGTCGGCCGCCTGGTCAACCGTATCGTCAGCGAAGCTGACTTCTTCAAGAACAACAAGGCATCAGCAGCATGATCAAGCACTGGATCAACGGCCGTGAGGTCGAGAGCAAAGACACCTTCGTCAACTACAACCCGGCCACCGGCGATGCCATCTGCGAAGTCGCCAGCGGCGGTGCCGAGGAAGTGGCCCAGGCGGTTGCTGCGGCCAAGGAAGCCTTCCCCAAATGGGCCAACACCCCAGCCAAGGAACGCGCCCGCCTGATGCGCAGGCTGGGTGAGCTGATCGAGCAGAACGTGCCGAAACTGGCCGAGCTGGAAACCCTCGATACCGGCCTGCCGATCCACCAGACCAAGAACGTGCTGATCCCGCGTGCCTCGCACAACTTCGACTTCTTCGCCGAAGTGTGCACGCGCATGGACGGCCACAGCTACCCGGTCGACGACCAGATGCTCAACTACACCCTGTACCAGCCGGTGGGTGTCTGCGCCCTGGTGTCGCCGTGGAACGTGCCGTTCATGACCGCCACCTGGAAGACCGCGCCGTGCCTGGCGCTGGGCAATACCGCGGTGCTGAAGATGAGCGAACTGTCGCCGCTGACCGCCAACGAACTCGGCCGCCTGGCCGTTGAAGCCGGCATCCCCAACGGCGTGCTCAACGTGATCCAGGGCTATGGCGCCACTGCCGGCGATGCGCTGGTGCGTCACCCGGACGTGCGGGCGATTTCGTTCACCGGCGGCACCGCCACCGGCAAGAAGATCATGCAGACCGCAGGCCTGAAGAAGTACTCGATGGAGCTGGGCGGCAAGTCGCCGGTGCTGATCTTCGAGGATGCCGACCTAGAGCGCGCCCTGGACGCGGCCCTGTTCACCATCTTCTCGCTGAACGGCGAACGCTGCACCGCCGGCAGCCGCATCTTCATCCAGGAAAGCGTGTACCCGCAGTTCGTGGCCGAGTTCGCTGCCCGCGCCAAGCGCCTGATCGTCGGTGACCCGACCGACCCGAAAACCCAAGTCGGCTCGATGATCACCCAGCAGCACTACGACAAGGTCACCGGCTACATCCGCATCGGTATCGAGGAAGGTGCACGCCTGGTCGCAGGCGGCCTGGAACGCCCGGCCAACCTGCCAGCGCACCTGGCCAAGGGGCAGTTCATCCAGCCGACCGTGTTCGCCGACGTGAACAACAGCATGCGCATAGCCCAGGAAGAAATCTTCGGCCCGGTGGTGTGCCTGATCCCGTTCAAGGACGAGGCCCAAGCGCTGCAGCTGGCCAACGACACCGAGTACGGCCTGGCCTCCTACATCTGGACCCAGGACATCGGCAAGGCCCACCGCCTGGCGCGCGGCATCGAAGCCGGCATGGTGTTCATCAACAGCCAGAACGTACGTGACCTGCGCCAACCGTTCGGTGGCGTGAAAGGCTCCGGCACCGGTCGCGAAGGCGGGCAATACAGCTTCGAAGTGTTCGCCGAGATCAAGAACGTGTGCATTTCCATGGGCAGCCACCACATCCCGCGCTGGGGCGTGTGATCATCCTCCTGCAGCGCCGAGCAAACCCGCCCCGGCGCTGCGGGACTTACAAGAATAAGGAGTCTGATCATGGGTAAAGTGGCGCTCGCAGCCAAAATCACTCACGTGCCCAGCATGTACCTGTCCGAGCTGCCTGGCCCGCGTCAGGGCTTTCGGCAAGCCGCCATCGACGGGCACTACGAGATCAGCCGACGCTGCCGTGAGCTGGGGGTCGACACGATTGTGGTGTTCGACACCCACTGGCTGGTCAATGCCAACTACCACATCCTCTGTGGTGAGCACTTCAAGGGGGTCTACACCTCCAACGAACTGCCGCACTTCATCAGCAACATGGCGTACGAGTTCCCGGGCAACAAGGACCTGGGGCTGATCCTGGCCGAAGCGTGCAACCGCTTCAACGTCGAGACCATGGCCCACCACGCCACCACCCTGGGCCCGGAGTACGGCACCCTGGTACCGATGCGCTACATGAACCAGGACCAGCACTTCAAGGTGGTCTCGGTCTCGGCGCTGTGCACCTCCCACTACCTGGCCGACAGTGCCCGCCTCGGCTGGGCCATGCGCAAGGCCGTGGAAGACCACTACGACGGCACCGTGGCCTTCCTGGCCAGCGGTTCGCTGTCCCACCGCTTCGCGCAGAACGGCCAGGCGCCGGACTTCGCCACCAAGGTGTGGAGCCCATTCCTGGAAACCCTGGACCACCGCGTGGTGAAGATGTGGGAAAACGCCGAATGGGAGGACTTCTGCGGCATGCTCCCCGAATACGCTGCCAAGGGCCACGGCGAAGGGTTCATGCATGACACCGCGATGCTGCTCGGTGCATTGGGCTGGTCGAAGTACGACGGCAAGGCGGACGTGGTAACGCCCTACTTCGGCTCGTCGGGCACCGGCCAGATCAACGCGATCTTCCCTGTCACGCCTCAGGATGGTTCGGCCATTCCCGCCGCACAGGCCGCCAACCCGGCCGCTGTGCTTTCCACCAGCCGCCTGTGACCCCGCTGCCTGGCCGCCCTGCCCGGCGGCCAGGCATTTCTGCCCTGAGGATGCCCTTCATGCCACACCTGGTTCTGCTCTACACCCCCGACCTGGAAGCCGACGCCGACATCCCGGCCCTGTGCCGCGCCCTGGCCGACACCATGCTTGAACAGCGCGATGCCGCCGGCAAGGCGGTATTCCCCACCGGCGGTACGCGCGTGCTGGCCTACCCCGCCGCCCACTGCGCGGTGGCCGATGGCAACGGCGACTATGGCTTCCTGTACGCCAACCTGCGGATGGGCAGCGGCCGCGCTGCCGAGGTTCACAAAACGGTGGGCGACAGCCTGCTGCAAGTGCTCAAACAACGCCTGGACAGGCTGCTGCAGCAACGCCCGATCGGCATCACCGTGCAGATCGACGAGAGCACCGCGCAGGTCTACGACGCCAAGCACAGCACCCTGCACCCGCTGTTCAACAGGCCGGCCTGAAGCCACCGCCAGCCCCTCTCAACGTCTCCTCCACTACAAGTACAAGAATATGAGCACACTGGAGCACGCCTCGCGCAGCACGGCGCAAGCCACACTCATCGACAGTACACACCGGGCCATCACCTGGCGGCTGATGCCGCTGCTGCTGGTGTGTTACCTGTTCGCCCACCTGGACCGCATCAACATCGGCTTCGCCAAGATGCAGATGAGCCAGGACCTGCACCTGTCCGACACGGTCTACGGGCTGGGCGCCGGGCTGTTTTTCATTGCCTACGCGCTGTTCGCCGTGCCCAGCAACCTGATGCTCGAACGCTTCGGCCCACGGCGCTGGATCGCCAGCCTGATGGTGGTGTGGGGCGCGCTGTCGACCTGCATGCTGCTGATCGAGAGCAGCAGCGCGTTCTACCTGCTGCGCTTCGCCCTGGGCGCGGCCGAAGCCGGGTTCTTCCCAGGCATTCTAGTGTACCTCAACCGTTGGTACCCGGCCGGCCGCCGGGCGCAGATCACCGCGCTGTTCGCCATCGCCGTGCCGCTGGCGGGGGTGGTCGGCGGGCCGCTGTCTGGCGGTATTCTGGCGTTCATGCATGACGCTGCGGGCCTGCGTGGCTGGCAGTGGATGTTCCTGCTCGAAGGCGCACCGGTCATCCTGCTTGGCCTGGTGGTGCTGGCCACCCTGCCGGAACGCTTCGAGCAGGTGAGCTGGCTCGACGCGCAGCAAAAAGCCGCCCTGCGCGCCCAGTTCGGCCAGGAAGAACAGCGCAAGCCGGTTACCTCGTTCGCCGGCATCCTCGCCAGCCCTGCGCTGTGGTTGCTAGTGGCGGTGTACAGCGCGGTGATGCTGGCGGTGAACACCCTGGCATTCTGGATGCCCAGCCTGATCCACACCGCCGGCATCGCCAGCGACGCCAGTGTCGGCCTGCTCAGCGCCGTGCCGTACCTGGCCGGCTGCGTATTCATGCTGGCCTGCGGGCGCTCGTCCGACCGCCACCGCGAGCGCCGCTGGCACTTGTCCATCCCGCTGTTGATGGCCGCTGCCGGTATCGCGATCGCCGCCCTTGCGCCCTCTCAGCCGCTGCCGGTATTGGCCGGCCTGGTACTGGCAGGCATGGGTGCGAGCGCCGCCCTGCCGATGTTCTGGCAACTGCCACCGGCGTTTCTCAATGACCGCACCCAGGCGGCTGGTATTGCCCTGATCAGCTCGCTGGGCAGCATCGCCTCGTTCGCTACACCGTACTTCATCGGCTGGGTCCGCGACACCACGCAAAGCGCCAGCCTTGCGCTGTATGTGCTCGCCACTTTCATCACCCTCGGCGGCCTGCTGGTGCTGCGCACCCGCGCCGCCATCGTCAACCCTTGAACGCAGAGACTCTGACCATGCTTGATAACGCTTTTATCCAACAGGCGGCCGAGCGCCTCGACCAGGCCGAGCGCACGCGCGAACAGGTGCGCCAGTTCTCGCTCGACCAACCCGCTATCACTATCGAAGATGCCTACGCCATCCAGCGCGCCTGGGTCGCCAAGAAGATCGCGGCCGGGCGCAAGCTGGTCGGCCACAAGATCGGCCTGACCTCACGCGCCATGCAGGTGTCGTCGAACATCACCGAGCCTGACTACGGCGCCCTGCTGGACGACATGCTGTTCGATGAAGGCACCGACATCCCCTTCGAGCGGTTCATCGTGCCGCGCGTCGAAGTGGAGCTGGCCTTCATTCTCGGCAAGCCGCTCAAGGGCCCGAATGTCACGGTGTTCGATGTACTGGACGCCACCGAGTGGGTGATCCCTGCGCTTGAGATCATCGACGCCCGTATCCAGCAGGTCGACCCGCAGACCCAGGCCACACGCAAGGTGTTCGACACCATTTCCGACAACGCCGCCAATGCGGGCGTGGTAATGGGCGGGCGCGCCGTGCGCCCCACCGAGATCGACCTGCGCAAGGTGCCGGCCGTGCTGTACCGCAACGGCGTGATCGAGGAGTCCGGGGTCAGCGCTGCGGTGCTCAATCACCCGGCCAAGGGCGTCGCCTGGCTGGCCAACAAGCTGGCCGCGTATGACGTCACGCTGCAACCGGGGCAGATCATCCTGGGTGGCTCCTTCACGCGCCCGGTGGCCGCACGGCCGGGCGACACCTTCCACGTCGACTACGACCTGCTCGGCTCGATTGCCTGCCGTTTCGTCTGAGGACTTGCCCATGGACATGCCCGTCAACCGTTTCAAACAACGCCTGCGCAGTGGCGAGGCGCAGATCGGCCTGTGGCTCGGCCTGGCCGATGCATACTGCGCGGAGCTTGCCGCCAACGCCGGTTTCGACTGGCTGTTGATCGACGGTGAGCACGCACCCAACGACCTGCGCGGCATGCTCGCCCAGTTGCAGGCGGTGGCGCCTTACGCCAGCCAGGCGGTGATCCGCCCGGTGATTGGCGATACCGCGCTGATCAAGCAAGTGCTGGATATCGGCGCACAGACTTTGCTGGTGCCAATGGTGGAAAGCGCCGCGCAGGCGCGCCAGCTGGTGCAGGCCATGCATTACCCGCCCAAGGGCATACGCGGCGTGGGCAGCGCGCTGGCGCGGGCATCACGCTGGAACAGCATCCCCGGCTACCTCGACCAGGCTGATGCGCAAATGTGTTTGCTGGTGCAGATCGAGAACAAGGAAGGGCTGGCCAACCTGGATGAGATCGTGGCGGTCGAGGGTGTCGATGGCGTATTCATCGGCCCGGCCGACCTGAGCGCCGCCATGGGCCATCGGGGTAACCCTGGGCATCCTGAAGTGCAAGCGGCCATCGAGGGCGCGATCGTGCGTATCGGCCAGGCGGGCAAGGCGGCGGGGATTCTCAGCGCGGATCAGACGCTGGCACGGCGCTATATTGCGTTGGGCGCGGCGTTTGTGGCGGTGGGGGTGGATACCACGGTACTGATGCGTGGGCTCACGGCGTTGGCGGGGGCGTTCAAGGGGGGGGCGGCTGCGGTCGGTGATGGGGGCGGCGTTTACTGACAACCTTTGGGGGCGCTTTGCGCCCCTTTCGCGACGCAAGGCCGCTCCTACAGGCACAGCGCATGGCTCTGACGGTAGGAGCGGCCTTGCGTCGCGAACGGGGCCGCAACGCGGCCCCAGTTTGCAATGCCCTACCCCTGGATGATCGCCCTCAACACCGTCTTGAAGGTGTCCATCTGCTCATCGCTGAACTGCCCAAACACCTTGTCCTGTTGCTCCCTGGCAATGGTCCAGAGCATCTCGGTCTCGTCCACACCTTTGACCGAAAGCCGCACACGGCCCTCCTCATCAGCAATCAACCCCTTGCGTTTGAGGTTGGCGACCGCTTCCTCGATTTCCCGGGCCGGCATAGCCACTTCACGCTGCAGGTCGTTCAGGCCTAGCCCGGCATCGTTCTCCAGCACCATCAGCATCCGCGCTTCGCTGGTACGCAGGCCGGTGCTCAGTTGGCGTGGCTGATAGTCACTCTGGTAAGCCCGCAACGCCTGGGTCATCAGGTAGTACAGGTTGTGCTGCAGGCGGCCCTGGAAGTGGCTGCTCGGCGCCTGGCCCTCGGCACGCTGGGTCATGCGGGTATGGGGCAGCACCATCGAGTAGGCCCCTTGGTGGTACAGCAACGGTGAGCGGCCGAAGTCATCGAACGCCACCACCTTGCCGATCAGTATCCAGTGGTCACCACCGTCCAGTTGCTGAAACTTCTCACACTGAAAACGCGCCGAGCAGTCGGCCAGCAGCGGTGCGCCGCCCGCCCCTTGCTCGCATTCGACACCGGCAAAACGGTCGTCCCTGGGCCGTGCGAAGTTGTTGGAAAGCTCGATCTGGTCCGCCGCCAGAATGTTCACGGCAAAGTGCGACGCTTGCACGAACACCTCGTGGCTGGTGGAGCGTTTGTCGATGCTCCACAAGATCAACGCCGGCTCCAGCGATACCGAGTTGAAGCTGTTGGCGGTGACGCCGACCGTGCGCCCGTCGGGGGCTGCGGCGGTGACAACGGTCACGCCGGTGGCGAAGTTGCCCAGCGCGCGGCGGAAGGCACGGCTATCGAAGCCAGTGGCAGTTGCGGTTTCATTGGACATGCAAGACTCCCGGGCAGACCAAGACCTGCCCTGTTCGTTGTTGTATTTGTAAGGGGGATCGGCCAGCCGGCGGCTCAGACCATCGCCGGGTCAGGCTCCAGGCCCATCAGCTCGCGGCCGAGGATTTGCGCGCACACGTCGTAATCGGTGTAGGCATGGGCACCGGTCAGGTGCGCATCGCGGAACAGGCGCTGCATCTCGTTGCTTTCGAACCAGGCGCCGCCACCGGCAGCTTCCATCAGCCGGTCTACCGCCTGGATGCACATCTTCACGGCATAGCCCTGGTTGGTGCGCCAGAACGCCAGGGTGGTGCGGGTCGGGTATTGGTGGCGCTCGCTGTGTTCGGCGATCTCTTCCCAGCTTTTTTCCAGCAGGGCCCGTGCGGCGGCGACTTGATGCGTGGACTCGGCCAGGCGCATGAGTGCCGGCGTTGCCGCGCCCACCGCAGCACCGGTGTAGGCGCGCACGCGGTTGCGGGTTTTCTCGCGGAACACCGCCAGCATGCGCTCGGCGACACCGAGGCTGACGGTGGAGAAACCACTGGCAAAATAGGGGCGGTACGGGGCGAAGAAGATCTTGCTGTCCGGGTACAGGCCAAAGCCTGCCGACTTGCCCTCCATCATGTCCTTGGCCTTCTGGATGCGGTGTTCCGGCACGAAGGCGTCACGCACGATCAAGGTCTTGCTGCCGCTGCCACGCATGCCGACGGCATACCAATCATCACGGATCTCATAATCGCTGCGCGGCAGAATGGCGAAGCAGTAGTCCTGGGTGCCCTCTGCATTCTGCCGGCGGAACCCCATGATCGCCCACTCGGCATGGTCGCAACCCGAACTCCAGCCCATTTCACCGCTGAAGGTCACGCCGCCTTCGACCTCTTCGGTACGGCCAAAGGGCGCGATGCTGCTGCTGGCCGTTGCATCCGGGTTGGCTTGCCACACCTCCTGCTGCAGCTTGGGCGAGAACATCGCCATCTGGTGGCTGTGGGTGCACAGCAGGCTCATGGCCCAGGCGGTGCTGGCGCAGGCGCCTGCCAGCGTGGCGATGCACTGGGCAAACTGCGGCAGCGAAATCTCCATGCCGCCGTAATGCTTTGGCAAGAAGGCGCGGTGCATGCCGATGCTTTTGAGCAGCGCGATATTCTCTGCCGGGACACTGCGATCTTGCTCCGCGCGCACAGCATTGGCGGCAATCGTCGGCAAGATCGACGTGAGGTCTTCCAGCAGGGAGTTTGGCTTTTTCATGAACGGTCTCTTGTTATTGGATAGTCGACAGCGGCTGCGCCAAGCCCGTCGTTGCGGGCGTTTGGGTGCGAAGGAACAGCCGGGAAGTCTGCAATGACACGTTCAGTATGTGAGGTAAGGCCAAACCTCGGAATGCACGTTACGGCGGGAAAATTGTACTTTCCATGGCGCCGTCAGCCCGTGAATCGAGGCCGTTGGCGTATCACGGTCTGATCTTTTTCATCTCGTTGAGCAGTTGCATCAGTTGCTCGAGTTTTGCCTCGCCGAACTGGCTGAGGATCCTGTCGTAGTTGCGGGCCATTTCTTCGCTCATGGCCAGAAACGCCTGCTGCCCCTTGTCGGTCAGCGTGATGAACACACGCCGCTGGTCTTCCGGCGACTTTCGCCGGGCAACCACCCCGTCGCGTTCGAGCCGCTTGAGCACGCCGCTCATGCTGGGCTTGAGGATGCAGGCAAGCTCGGCAAGCTGATGGCTTTCCAGCTCGCCTTGCTGGCGCAGAATGCGAATGACCCGCCATTGCTGTTCGGTCAGGTCATGGGCATTCAATGCCGGTCGAAAGAACGCCATCGTGGCTTCACGCGCCTGTAGCAGGGTCAGGGTCAAAGAGGGTCTTGGTGTGGTCATGCGTGCCCGAGCATCATGGAAAGTGGCGAGCAGGCCAGTATGCCATCGCGGGCTCATTAATACATTAACCAATCTGCCGATGACGGGCCCGTACACCGCGCTGGCAGGCTGGTTACACTCGGGGGGCAGGCAAGGACAAGACCCCCGGCGATAGCCAGGCGTTCAATGGCCGCATGTGCCAGTGCGCTTGCGAAACAGCCCTATCACAACTCCCATTCGGCAGGCTGCGTCATGATCACCCTCGAAAGCCCGACCTATTACGGCGCGACCAAAAAGTACAATCTGAACTACCCCACTTTGGAACATGACATCGAGGCGGATGTGGTGGTCATCGGTGGTGGGTTTTCCGGCATCAACACGGCGCTGGAACTGGCCGAAAAAGGTGTGACCAACATCGTCGTGCTCGAAGCCCGCTACCTGGGTTTCGGCGGCACCGGGCGCAACGGCGGGCAGATCATGGCGGGCATCGGCCATGACCTGGAGAAGATCAGAAGCAGTGTCGGCGACCAGGGCCTGCAGGAAATCTTCGCGCTCAGCGAACTGGGCGCCGGCATCATCAAGGCGCGCATCGCCCGCTACGCCATCGACGCCGACTTCTGCCATGGTTACGGCTACATGGGCTTCAATCGCCGCCAGGCGAACACCCTGCGCGCGTGGGAAAAGCAGTTCAAGGCCATCAATTCGCAAGACGAAATCCGCTACCTGGAAGGCTCGGACGTGCGCCAGATCATCGGCAGCGACGCCTACAGCAGTGCCCTGCTGCACATGGGCGGTGGCCACGTGCATTCGCTCAACCTGCTGCTTGGCGAGGCCCAGGCCCTGGTCGGCCACGGTGCGCGCATTTTCGAGCACAGCCCGGCGCTCGAAGTGACCTACGGCGAGCGTATCAAGGTGCGCACCGGCCGCGGCTCGGTACGTGCAAGCAAACTGCTGTGGGCGTGCGACAGCTTTCTCAACAAGCTGGAGCCGGAGCTGCACGCGCGCACCGTCAACACCTATGCCTTCCAGATGATGACCGAGCCGCTGCCGGATCAACTGATCGCGCGCATCAGCCCGATCCGTGGCGCCTACAGCGATATCCGCCCGGTGATCGACTACTACCGCGTCACCCGCGAGAACCGCCTGCTTTTCGGCGCCGCCACCTCCTGCATCGAGCACATCCCACTGGACCTCAAGGCGTGGAACCGCGCCCTGATGCTGAAGATTTTCCCGTACCTCAAGGACGTGCGCATCGACCTGGCCTGGGGCGGCCCGATGGCCACCAGCGCCAACTTGTTCCCCCAGATCGGTACGCTGAGCAATCGCCCCAACGCGTTCTATGTCCAGGGCTATTCGGGTTTCGGCGTCACCCCCAGCCACATCATTTGCAAACTCCTCGCTGAAGGCATGCACGAAGGGTCGGCACGCTATGAGCTGGTCAGCTCGGTGAAGCATGCGCGGATCTTCGGCAAGGACCATTTCCGCCCGCTACTGCTTACCGCCGGCAAAGCCGTGCACCAGCTTTCGGGCTATTTCAACGGCCGCCGCTGAACCTTTGCTTTCATTACTGAAGCACCGTCATGACCCTCACCGCCACCCGGCAGGGCGTACAATGGGCGGTGAGCTGAGGCCTACATGACCATGGCCTGTGCGCGGAAGTCCTTGGGCGATTGCTCGAACTGCTTCTTGAACGAGCGGCTGAAATGCGCCGAGTCGGTAAAGCCCCACTTGTAGGCAATCGAGGTAATCGACTCGCGCTTGAAGAATGGGTTGGCCAGGTCGTCCGCGCTGCGCTTCAAGCGCGCTCGCTGGATGTAGCGGCAGACGCTGTCGCCCTCCTCCTCGAACAACCGGTACAGGTGGCGAACCGAAATATTCAGCCGGCCCGCCAGGTTGGCCGGTGTCAGCCCCGGCTGCGACAGGGACTCATCAATCACCTGCTGCACGTAGCTGCGCAGGTTGCCACCACTGAGCGGCCCCAGGTTGCAAGCGCCGTCGCCATTACGCTCGAAGCCCGGGTCGAGCAGCGCAATGAATGCAGTCTGCAGCGCATCGCCTTGTGCACCATCACCGCTGACATGGTCGTCCTTGCACAGTTGGTCCATCAGCACATGCAGCATGCGCCCACAGGCATTGGTCGAGGAGATCTTGCCAAACATTGCCCCCGCGCCTTGTACATGCTTGCGCACCTGCTCGCGGGAAAGGGCCAGCGACACATGTTCGATCAAGCCGTTGGGGGTGATTTCGCAACGCCCGACCGAATCCATCAGCAACAATTCACCCGGCGCCAGGCTGACGCTCATGCCGCCTTGCGCCACCGTCGAATGCCCCATGCGCTGGCTGACCAGGAAGCAATGCTGGTCATCGTCAAGGGTCGGGTTTTCGCCCAGCCGGCGGATGTTGCCGGCGTTAGTGCGCAGGTTGGCCAGCGGCAGGCCCGCACGGGAAAACGTGGAGACTTCGCCGATGAACAAGGAATGGTTGGAGGCCAGCGCTGTCTCGAAACGGCCGCAGATCTGCTGCATGGCCGTGGTCCAGCTTTCCAGCCCCTGACGATTGGGTTGTTGAGTGTGCATGGATGCCCTCGACGCAGAATTTGTTGTTATGCGGCCATTGTTAACATGTTATCAATGGCCGCACAACTGTGATCTCTCGTCTGAAACAGGAGCAAGGCACGTGCCAGAAAAAGGTCAGAGGCGGGGTAGCGACTCCCCGAACAGGGCGAGGCAAGCCACCAGGTGCGCCCGTTGCGGCGGGCTGATCTGGATGTAGCGCCGGAACGCCGGCATGCGGTTGACCACTTCGCTGCCGCCCATGTGCTCCAGCGTCAGCCACCAGTGGCCATCGCGGCATTCCAGGGCCAGGCGCTTGAAATCCAGCGGCATGAGCGCGGCGGTCAGTTGTGCATTGCTCAGCAGCAGGTCACGTGCCTGGATGAAGCGCGCCTTGTCACCGCCGCGGTACACGCAGGCCAGGCCCGTACGGCGGATTGCACCCGCGTGACGCAATTCAAGCTTCACCTCGCCCCCTTGCAGGGCAGGCAGGCACAGCTGGAATTCGCAGGTCACCACGTGCATCAGCAAGTGCGCCTCGACGCACTCGCGCACCTCGGCACGCCAGCCTTGGGCGGGGTTGTCGAGCACCGCGCAGGCGGGTTCCAGCAGGCGCATCTGTACCTGCCCCAGGTTACGCGACAACAGCCCCAGCGTGGCCCCTGGCCGGTAACCGGCTGGGGCACGCGGCGCCAGCAGGCGCTCACGCAAATGTCTGATCATGCTGCATATGCTCCACTGCATGGCCCGGCTCTGCCGCGAATTCTTGCGCCAGCACATCCTCGACCCGCGCCGGCTTGAACGGGTTGACCTTCTGTACGCACAGCGTCCAGAACAGCGCATAGGTCGCGGTGCCGGCCAGCATGATGGCGAACGGCACGTAGATATCGGCCGGGTTCATGCCCGGTGGGGTGATGAATGCCATGCCGATGACGATGCCGCTGCTGGAGAGGATCTGCGGCAGCGGGAACAACGGCGAGCGGTAGGCACGTGGCAGGTCCGGGCGGCGGATGCGCAGGATCACCACCGACAACGTCACCAGCAGGTAAGCGGTGCTCCAGGCACACACCGCCGCCAGTACCAGGTGCAGGATGTTGTCCGGGTTGCCCCCCAGGTACCAGGCGTGCAGGCACGGAATCAAGGCAACCACCAGAATGCACAGCAAAGGCGTCTTGAAGCGCGGATGCAGGTAGCTGAAAGCCTTGGGCAGTGCACCATCCACCGCCATGCCGTAGAGGATGCGCGGCACCCCGGCCATCAAGGTGTTGATGGTGGCAGCGCCGGCAAACAGAAAGCCGATACCCAGCCACACCGGGCCGATATCGCCCATCACCTGCTCGGCGAAACGCGGGATGGCCATGGGCGTGTCGAGCAGGTGCACACCGCTGGCGGCATCGAGCACGACGTTTTCCACCTGGCGCTTCATCGCCGCGCCGTAGATGAACATGCAGCTGGCCACGCCAAACAAGCCCAACGCCATGGCCCGCGGCAACACCCAGGCCGAACGGCGCAGCTCCGGCGCCAGCGGGGTGACGAACTCACACCCGACGAACATGAACATGGCCATACCGATCAGCGAGAGGATGGTCATCAGGTCGGTGCCGACCAGCGAAGCGCCGAACGGCCCTTCCAGCTCAACCGCCGGCGCAGCGATCAGGCCGAGCACGCCAAACACCATCAGCGTGGTCCACATGCCGAAGGTCAGGATCACCTCGGCGCGGCTGAAGGCACTGACGCCAAAGGCATTGAGCACCGCGAACGCCAACACGAAGAACACGCCGAGCAGCCACGAGCCACCTGCGGATTCGGCCAGGGTATTGAGGTGCTCGAAGTTCACCAGGGCCATGACACCAGACAGAATGGTCTCGGCGGTACCGGCGAACACGTGCACGATCAGGTAGGCCGACAAGGTGCCGGTGATGGCGAAGAACCGGCCCATGCCGCAGTTGATGTAGTCGTACACCGACCCTGTGGTCGGCAGTATCGCCGCCGCCTCGGCGAAGGTGGTCGACTGCGCCAGCATCATCAATGCCGCGATGACCATGGCCATGGCGAAAGCACTGCCGCCAATGCCAAAGCCCATGGTTGCGGTGAGGATCACCGGGCTGGCCATGATCAGCCCGACGGTGCTGGCCAGCGCCGTGGGGAACCCGACAGTGCCCCGGTTGAGATGCTCGGTGAGCTTATTGTTGAGTGACATCGTTATGCCCCAGCTTGTTTTTGTGGCGTTGAACGCGGCAAGCGAACCTGCACGCACGGCTGTTGTTTGCCTCCCTGCGCCGCCACTGTGCGCCGCAGCTGGCAGGGCGTCTTGCCCATGGCTGCCGTCGCCCTTGTTGCTGCCTGCCAATGCCATCACGCCTGGCAGGCAGCGTCATGCCGGCGTCAGGGAGATGCAAGATCAACACCGTGCCCGCTCACTATGCTCGACGCTTTGGCGGCCTGCCGGGCCGCGTCTCTGCCTCAGGAGCCTGCATGAGCGACATTACCCTTCTTCCCGCGGTCACCGCATTCATGGCCCGACAACATGGCGTGTTCATTCACGGCCAACACCTGGCCAGCCAATCGTCTGCGACCCTTGCGGTGGTCAACCCGGCCGATGGCAAAACCATCGCCCGCATCGCCGACGCCAACCAGGCCGATGTGGAGCATGCCGTGAGCTCGGCCCGCCAGGGCTTCACCACGTGGTCGCGCACCAGCCCCGCCGCCCGCGCCGCCGTGCTGTTCAAGCTGGCCGACCTGCTGGAAGCCAACCGAGAGGAGCTGGCCCAGCTCGAAACCTTGCAGTCGGGCAAGCTGATCGGTATCGCGCGCGCTTTCGAAGTCGAGCAGGCCGCGCACTTCTTGCGCTATTACGCAGGCTGGGCCACCAAGATCACCGGCCAGACCATCACCCCGTCCCTGCCCTCGTTCGCCGGTGAGCGCTACAGTGCATTCACCCTGCGCGAACCGATCGGCGTGGTCGTGGGCATCGTGCCGTGGAACTTCGCCACCATGATCGCCATCTGGAAACTGGCCTCGGCCCTGACCACCGGCTGCAGTATCGTCCTCAAGCCCAGCGAGTTCACGCCCCTGACACTGCTGCGCATCGCCGAGCTGGCCAGCCAGGCCGGCCTGCCGCCGGGCGCGCTCAACGTGCTGACCGGCGGCGGCCTGGTGGGCAAGGCATTGATCGAGCACCCCGGCACCGACAAGGTCTCGTTCACAGGCTCGGTGCCTACCGGCATCGCCGTCGGCCAGGCCGCCATGGGCGCCAAGCTGACCCGGGCGACTCTGGAGCTGGGTGGCAAGAACTCAGTGGCATTCCTGCCTGACGTGGCACTCGACAAGGCCGTCGATGGCATCATCGAGGCAGGCTTCCTGCACTCAGGGCAAATCTGCGCAGCGGGTGAGCGCTTCTTCGTCCACCGCTCGCGCATCGACCCGCTGCTCGATGCGCTGTCCCAGCGCCTGAGCCAGCTGAAGGTCGGCTCACCGCTGGATGAGGCCACCCAGTTCGGCCCAGTGGCCAACAAGCCGCACCAGCAGAAACTGGCCGAGCTGTTCGCCACCGCGCGCGCCGAGGGCAGCCAGATCATCCACGGCGGGCAGATTGGCGAGGGCCCGGGCTGCTTCGTCGAACCGACGGTGATCCTCGCCAAGGCCGCCAGCGACACCTTGCTGAACCAGGAAACCTTCGGCCCGGTGGCGACCTTCCTGCCTTACGACGACGAAGACGAACTGCTGCACCTGATGAACGCGACGCCTTATGGCCTGAGCGCCAGCCTGTGGACCAACGACCTGGGCAAGGCCATGCGCCTGGTGCCAGAAATCCAGGCCGGCACCTTGTGGGTCAACATGCACACCCTGCTCGACCCAGCCGTGCCGTTTGGCGGTATCAAGGCGTCCGGCATCGGCCGCGAGTTCGGCTCGGCGTTCATCGATGACTTCACCGAGCTCAAGTCGGTGATGATCCGTTACTGAATAGGCCAATCGAACAGGCCTGGCCAAGGCGTGCAAACGCCTTGGCAGCCACGAACAAGACCCCACCCTGCCATCCACGCGCTAATAGGCCGTCGCAGCCAACCGCGACGGCGCCTCGTGCCACACGGGTGCCCCCGAAAAACAAAGGACGCCTTGCAAGGTGCCGAGAACAATCGAGGGAAGTGCAATGTTCAAACCGCAACGGCTGTCCGCCCTGGCCCTGGCCACCTTACTGGCCAGCCAGGCCGCGCCGGCCTACGAGCTTTACGCCGACGACGACAGCCACTTGAATGCCGACATGCTCGCGGTGTGGGGCATGTTCAACAGCCGCAAGAACTATGACGGCACCCCCGGTGGCTCGACCTGGCGCGAGGGCTTCATCAAGTATGGCGTTAGCGGCGATCAGGGCCTGGCCGGCAACGGCAGCCTTTATGGCGCCTTGAACTGGGTCAGTTCCGCCACCTGGGGCGATGGCGATGCCGCAGGCAATACCGATGGCTCCGAACGCACCACCAAGATCGAAGACGCCTACCTCGGTTGGCGTTCGGGCGATCTGCTGCCCTGGCTGGGCAAGGATGGCGTGGATATCTCCGGAGGGCGCCAGGTGGTCCGCCTGGGCAGCGGCTTCTTGATCAACGACGACGGGCCCAACCTGGGCAACGGTGTGGCGGATGGCACCCTGGACCGCGGCGGTGCCTACTACCTGGCGGCGCGCCATGCCTTCGACCGCACCGCCGTGCTGCGCCTGGGCGGGCAGGATGGCCTGCATGGCAGCCTGCTGTGGCTCAAGTCCGACAACCGCGCGCAGGCCGAGACCGAACTGGCCGCAGGCACACTGGACTACACCCATGCCCTGGGCACCTTGGGGCTGACCTGGGTGCACGGCATCGGCGTCACCGACCAATGGGCCAGCGACTTCCAGAAGGCGCGTGAGGGCATGGATGTCTACAGCCTGCGTGGCGAAGGCAGCGCCGGCATCGACAACGCCAGCTTCGCCTTCGAATACGCGTGGCAAGACAAGCAAGGCGGCGCGGAAAAAGCCTGGTACCTGCAGGCCGGCTACACCTTCGCCGACCTGCCCTGGGCACCCCAGGTGACCTACCGTTACACGCGCTATTCGGCAGGCTGGGATTCGCTGTTCAGTGGCCTGTCCAGTGGCTATGGCACCTGGTTCCAAGGTGAGGTCGCCGCCAACTACGCCGGCCCGTTCAACAGCAACACCGGCATTCACCATGTTGGCGTAAAGGCTACGCCGCTGGAAAACCTCACGGTCGGTGCGCTGTATTTCGACTTCGATACCGTGCGCACCCGCGACAGCCTCAACCTTGATGCCAGGGAGCTCGACCTGTACCTGGAATGGGCGGTCAACGAGCACTTGGTCATCAGCCCGCTGGTCGGCCTGTATCAGCCACGCAAGGGCGAAAGCAACGGCGGCAACCAGGTGGGTGGCAACGGCACCAACGTCTACAGCCAGCTGACCATCGCGGTGCCCTTCTAGGCCCTGATGGCAGTCACCGTCTTGCCAATACGCCGATGGCACGGCAGGTCAAAACGGCTGGCACGCAGGCACAAGACGCCCTGCCAGCCGTTAGCGAAACTGGCCGCACGTGTTAGCGCCAGCCCACAACAACAAAACCCGATGACGCCGTCGTCCCTGACAACGGCCGCCCTGCGAGACCCGCCATGACCCTCGATACCCGAATTGACTTCATCTACTTGTCCGAGCAGGACATGATCCGCGCCGGCGTGACCGACATGCCCGCTTGTGTCGACACCATGGAGGCGATGTTCAACCTGCTCTACCAGGGCGACTACCGCATGGCCGGCCCGAACAACGATTCCCACGGCGCGATGATCACGTTCCCCGAACAGTCGCCCTTCCCGCACATGCCCAAGCCCACCGCAGACCGTCGTATGATGGCCATGCCCGCCTACCTGGGCGGCAGCTTCCGCACCGCAGGCGCCAAATGGTATGGCTCGAACATCGCCAACCGGGAAAAGGGCCTGCCGCGCTCCATCCTGATGTTCACCCTCAACGACGCCGACACTGGCGCGCCCCTGGCGCACATGTCGGCCAACCTGCTGTCGGCGTACCGCACCGGCGCCATCCCCGGTGTTGGCGCGCGCCACTTGGCCCGCAAGGACGCCAAGGTCATCGGCCTGGCCGGGCCAGGTGTGATGGGCAAGACCACGGTCGCCGCGTTCATGGCCGTGTGCCCGCTGATCGACACGATCAAGATCAAAGGCCGTGGCCAGAAGAACCTCGATGAGTTCGTGGCCTGGGTCAAGGCCACCTTCCCGCAGATCACGCGGATCCAGGTCGTGCAAACCCTGGAAGAGGTGGTGCGTGATGCCGACCTGGTCAGCTATTGCAGCTCGGGCGAAGTCGGCGACCCCAGCACCTACCCGCTGGTACGCCGCGAATGGGTCAAGCCCGGCGCGTTTCTGGCGATGCCCGCCCCCTGCAGCATCGATGCAGGCATGGAGCGTTCGGACGTGCGCAAGGTGGTGGACAACACCGGGCTGTACGAAGCGTGGTTCGACGAACTGCCCAAGCCTGCGCACAACCACGTGCCGCTGGTAGGCGTGCGCTTCATGGACATGATCGCCGAAGGCACGCTCGACGCCGCGCAGGTCGAAGACATCGGCAAGATCATCAGCGGTGATGCGCCAGGGCGTCTGAACGACGATGAAATCATCATCATGTCGGTGGGCGGCATGCCCGTGGAAGACGTCGCCTGGGGCACCGTGGTGTACCGCAATGCTGTCGAGAAAGGCATCGGCGTAAAGCTCAACCTCTGGGAAAAACCTGTCCTCAGCTGACCCTCCTCACCTCAAAAGGCTCCCCCATGACGCAAATCACCAAACTGAAAACCGGCTCCAAATTCGAAGACATGGCCAGCTACTCCCGCCTGGTGGCGGTAGACAACTGGATCTACGTGTCCAACACCGCCGGCCGCAACCCGCAGACCCAGATCATCCCCGAAGACGTGATCGAACAGACTCATCAGGTGTTCGCCAACATCGAAGCCGCACTGGCGGCCGTCGACGCTGGGCTGGGCGATGTGATCAGCTCGCGCGTGTTCATCCAGGACCCGAACGATGTACCCAAGGTCATGGACGTGATCGGCGAGAAATTCAGGGGCGTCGACCCGGCCACCACCGTCACCTGCCCGCCGCTGGGGTCGACCGTGTACAAGGTCGAGCTGGAAGTGACGGCGTACCGGGGTGCCTCCCGCGCGCAGGTCACGTTGATCCGGCTGGGCCAGTGACCTGCCCGCCTTGAACCCGCCACGTTCTGTTCACACTGCCGCCGAGTGAAGCCATGTCCCCCGTCATCGATCCTGTGCACACCAGTACCACCCACCCTCAGGCCACCAGCGTGGTGATCAT
Organism: Pseudomonas sp. NFX1; assembly: GCF_051123555.1. NCBI lineage: Bacteria > Pseudomonadati > Pseudomonadota > Gammaproteobacteria > Pseudomonadales > Pseudomonadaceae > Pseudomonas > Pseudomonas sp. NFX1. The sequence continues at coordinate 2,582,056 of NZ_CP169366.1, forward strand.
CGGCGCAGGCATCATCGGCCTGACCGCAGCCCTGACCCTGGCCGAGCGCAACATCCCGGTGGTGGTGCTGGAGAAGGGCCGCCTGGCGGGCGAGCAGTCGTCGCGCAACCTTGGCTGGGTGCGCAAGACCAACCGCCATGCGCACGACATTCCGCTGGCCCTGGCCGCCGATCGGCTGTGGGCGAAGATGGCAGAGCGGGTTGGTTGCGATGTCGGCTACCGGCAAGCCGGCATCATGTTCATCGGCCGTAACGACACGCAGATGGGCATGCACGAGAGCTGGCTGAAGAGCATCGAGCACCTTGGCCTGGACTCTCGCCTGCTCAGCAGCAAAGAGATTGCCAACCGGGTGCCCGGTGGCCGTGCCGAATGGGCCGGGGGCATCTACACCGCCTCCGACGCCCGCGCGGAGCCGACCCTGGCAGCCAGCGCCATTGCCCGGGCGGCGATCGCCAAAGGCGCAGTGATCGTGGAAAACTGCGCCGTGCGCACGCTGGTCACCGCCGCTGGCAGGGTCAGCGGCGTGGTCACCGAACAAGGCGAGATCCGCTGCGAGCAGGTGCTGCTGGCCGGGGGCATGTGGTCACGCAAGTTTCTCGGCAACCTCGATATCGGCCTGCCCACCTTGCCGCTGACCTGTTCCGTGCTGCGGACACACCCGCTGCAAGGCCCGACTGACATCGCCGTGGGCGCACCGGACTTTTCGTTTCGCAAACACAAGGATGGCGGCTACATCATCACCCAACGCGGCGCGCTCGATGCGTTCCTGACCTGGGACCATGTGCTGCTGGGCAGGCGCTACCTGCCGCAATTGCGGGCGCAACGTGATTTTTTGCGCATCAGTTTCGGCAAGTATTTCTTCAAGGACCTGGCCCTGGCCCGGCACTGGAAGGCCTCGCAAGTCACGCCCTTCGAACGCGTCAGGGTTCAGGACCCACAGGCCAACACCGCACTCAATGACGAAGCCCTGCGTAACCTCAAGGCGGCCTGGCCGGTCTTCGAGCAAGCACAAATCGCCGCAGCCTGGGCCGGCACCATCGACGTCACCCCCGACTCCAACCCGGTCATCGGGCCGGTGCCGGCCCTACCCGGCCTGACCCTGGCCACCGGCTTTTCCGGCCATGGCTTCGGCACCTCGCCGGCTGCCGGCCAACTGGCGGCAGACCTGGTGTCGCAAGCGCCACCGCTGATCGATCCAAGCCCTTATCGGTTCGAACGCTTCGCCTGAACCCTCAGCGGATATAGCTGGCGCCGTTGACATCCAGCGTCGCGCCGTTGAGCGAGGCCTGGGACGGTCGCAGGGTGAAGGCGACCAGCTCGGCGATTTCAGCCGGGCTGGCCATCCGCCCAAGAGGGATGTCCGCCACCGCGGCCGCTTCACCGTGCTGGGCGACGAACTGCTCTGCCATGTCTGTACGGACCCACCCCGGGGCAATCGCCACCGCCACCACGCCCTCGCCTGCCACACTCCGCGCCAAGGACTTGGTCAGGTTGATCAGCGCGGCCTTGCTGCTGCCATAGGGCAAGGCGTCGGCCGCATAGCCGCGCTGAGCGGCGCGGCTGGCCATGTTGACAATGCGCCCACCGCCCTGGGTGCGAAAATGCGCTACCGCCTCACGGCACAGGTCGGCTGCCGCGAAGAAATTGACCTGAAACTCGCGACGCCATGCCGCCCGCCATTGCACCGAAGGCGCATCCAGCGGGACCTCGGTACGGATGCCTGCATTGTTGACCAGGCCATGGATTCGACCACCGGCCAGTTCCAGCGCCGCATGCCACAGCGCCTCGGGGCCGGTGTCTTCGCTCAGGTCGCCCTGCACGATCCAGCCTTGGCCTGCGACCCGCTCAAGCAGGCGCTGGGCACCTTTGGCATCACGGCTGTAATGGATCAACGGCCTGGCGCCTTCGGCCACCAGTTGCTCGACAATCGCCGCACCAATGCCACCCGATGCCCCCGTTACCAGAATGACCTGCCCTTCGAGGGGCCGCGTGAATTGGCTCATGAGGCTCATCTTCCATCGACTGAAGTCAGAGAAAAACCGCCTGCCTGGCTACAGGCAAGCGGCACGGCGATGCCCTACTTCGCAGCGTTGGCTGCCAGCGAAGCGTTATCTACCAGTTGCTGGATTTCACCGGTGTCGCGGCGCTGCCGCAGGTAGATGTTCAGTACTTCCAGGTCTGCCGAGCTGATGTCGCGGCGCACACCAAACGAAACCCCCTGCTTGGCCAATGCAGGCTTGGGCAATATCTCACGGGTCCAGTCAGGGTTGGCCAGGGCGAACAGGTGGTTGGTATCACTGGCATCGACCAGCACATCGGCGCGTTTGGACATGACCGCCAGACGCGCTTCGTCCATGCCCGGCAAACGCATGATCTTGCTGTTGCGCACCACTGAGGAAATGGCCTTGTCCTGCGCCGTGCCAGACATCACTGCAAAGGTGACATCCGGTTTGTCGAGGGCGGCGATGTCGTCCTTCACGTCGGTGAGCTTGGGGTTGTTCTTGTTGACCAGCAGCGACACCTGATAGTCGGTGGCCGGTACGGTAAACGCGACAGCCAGTGCCCGTTCCGGTGTCTGGTTCAACGCCATGGCCAGGTCCCATTTGCTGCTTTGCAACCCGGCCACCAGGTTGTCCCAGCTGGTATCGACGAACTCCACCTTGACCTTGAGCACCTTCTCGCCAAAGTCGCGGCACAGGTCGACGAAGTAGCCACTGTAGGCGCTGGTGCTGGCGTCTCGCATTACATACGGCGCTGCCACGGCGGCACCACAGCGCAACACCCCGGCTTTCTGCACGTCTTGCCACAGCGAAGCCTGCGCAGCCTGGGCCGTGGATTGGGCCATCAGCGCGCCGAAAAGGCTGGCACTTGCCAACAGTACGTTGAGAGAGGAGCGAACCGAAACAACCATTTTTTGACCTCACTGATCATCATTGTTTTTGGCAGGAAGGTAAGGCGAACATCTGCATGCTTGCATGTATGCAATGCTGTATTCACAGTAGAAAGGGTTGTGCAGGCCTGTCAATAGCCGGTCGCGAGGGTGATGGAAATTATTTGCCTACGCTGGCCCAGGACCCGATCGCCGTGCCAGGAATTTTTTAGTTCGATGTGTTGACAGCTTCAGCGAAAGCGAAATAGCCTGAATACATCGCTGCATACAACGCAGCACTCATAACAACTACTGCGATTTTTGCTTGCTCTTCTGCCTACAAGAACAATCACCGGAGAGATTCAAAATGCCACGGTCCCTTTCCCCTGTGGTGGCTGCCCAGCCACTGGCTTCGCTCATCCCAGATTCGGTCAACGGCGGTGATTTCATCCAGCTGCGTGACGTCCGCAAGGCCTATGGCGAGCAATTGGTGGTGATGGACCAGATGAACCTGGACATGCGCGCCGACGACCGTCTGGTGATCATCGGCCCTTCCGGCAGCGGTAAGAGCTCGCTGCTGCGGGTGCTGATGGGCCTTGAAGGCATCCAGGGCGGCACCATCCGCTTCCAGGGCCAGCCCTACATCGATGGCAGTCGCAAACAGGGCAAGCCCCTGGATGAAACCCTGCACAAGCAGATCGGCATGGTGTTCCAGCACTACACCTTGTTCCCGCACTTGTCGGTGCTGGGCAACCTGATCCTTGCCCCGGTCAAGGTGCATGGCCTGAGCAAGGCCGACGCCACCGAAAAAGCCCGCGCCTATCTCGCCCGGCTGGGCCTGGAAAGCAAGCTGCACGCCTACCCCAGCCAGCTCTCTGGCGGCCAGAAGCAACGCGTGGCCATCGCCCGCGCCCTGATGCTCGAACCACGGCTGATGCTGTTCGACGAAGTCACCTCGGCGCTCGACCCGGAAATGGTCATCGAGGTGCAGAACGTGATGATGCAGCTGGCTGAACAGAAGATGGCGATGGTCATTGTCACCCACGATATGCACTTCGCCCGCCACATCGCCACCCGCGTGGTGTTCTGCGCCAACGGCAAGGTCGTCGAGCAGGGCCACCCGGACCAGCTCTTCACCTCCCCTCGCGAGCCTCGTACCCGCGAGTTTCTGGAAAAAGTCCTGCACCTGGATTGAGGGCGCCGCGATGAACTACCAATTCGACTTTCACTTCCTCAACGGCAGCCTGCCGGCACTGCTGGACGGCCTCAAGGTCACCCTGCAGCTGGCCCTGGTGTCCAACCTGATCGGCCTGGTGTGCGGTTTCGTGTTGTGCCTGATGGCGCTCAGCCGCTGGTTCTTCATTCGCTGGCCGGCGCAGCTGTTCATCGAGTTCTTCCGCTGCACCCCGGCGCTGTTGCAGATCGTCTGGTTCTTCTACTGCGTGCCCATGCTGTTCGACGTGTTCATCGACCCGATTGCCATGGGCTTTCTGGCGCTGGGCCTGAACCTCACCGCATTCAATGCCGAAGCCTACCGCGCCGGTGTGCAAGCGGTACCGCGCGAACACCTCGATGCCTGTGTGGCGCTGGGCCTGAAACCCTGGCAGCGCACGCTGTACGTGGTGCTGCCGCAATCGCTGCGTAGCGCCCTGCCGGTACTGATCACCAACGGCATCGGCACCCTGCAGCAGAGCGCGCTGGTGGCGATCGTCGCCGTCGCCGACCTGATGTACGTCGGCAAGAGCCTGGCCACCGAAGCCTATCGCCCACTGGAAACCTACACCTTGATCGCCCTGGTCTATTTCGCCCTGTCGCTGCCGATCGCACAGCTGGTGCAGTGGTACGAGCGACGTCAAGACCTGGCCGGCCAGCGCTGAGGAGATAACCATGCCACTCGATTTCTCGGTTGTTCTGCACTACTGGCCAGTGCTGCTCAAAGGCCTGGCCCTGACCTTGGCCTTCACCGGCATCTGTGCCCTGCTAGGCAGCCTGCTGGGCTTTGTGGTCAGCATGCTGCGCCAGGTCAAGTCTCCGCTGCTGCGCCTGCCGCTGACCCTGTACGTAGAGTTTTTCCGCGGCACGCCCCTGCTGATCCAGCTGTTCTGGGTGTTCTTCTGCTTCCCCGTGGTATTTGGCCTGAACATCCCGCCCTATGCCTCGGTACTGATCGCCCTGACCTTGTTCATGGGGGCAATCACCAGCGAGACTTTCCGCGGCGCGCTCAAGTCCATTGCCAGCGAGCAGCACGATGCCTGTACAGCCCTGGGCCTGACTTCGAAGGTCAAGGTGCTGTACGTGATCTTCCCCCAGGCCCTGCTGCGTGCCGTCCCGCCGCTGCTGTCGAACGTGATCAGCCTGTTCAAGGAGAGTGCGTTGATCTCTTCGGTCGGGGTCGCCGACCTGATGTTCGTCGGTCAGAACATCTCCAACAGCACCGCACGCCCGGTCGAGTTCCTCTCGGCGGTGGCCGTCATCTACTTCCTTGTGGCCTTCCCGCTGACCCGCCTGGTGGGCGTTGTCGAAGGGCGCCTGCTGCGTCGCTACGCCTACTGACCCGACCGATCTGCAACCAACCCCGGAAACTACACCATGAAACTGAACGGTATCCTGCCCGCCCTGGTCACCCCTTTCGACGCCGCCGGCAAGGTCGACCACGACACCCTGGCCGCCATCCTCGAACACCAGCTGGCCGCTGGCGTCAGCGGGTTCGTGCCACTGGGTTCGACTGGCGAATACTATGCCTTGGCCAATGACGAGCGGCGCCAGATCCTGGCCACCGTCAAGGAAGTGGTCGGTGACCGCGGCACGCTGATCGCCGGTGCCAACGGCTCGTGCACCCGCGAAGTGCTGGAGCAGATCAAGCAGACCGTCGACGCCGGCTACACCAACCTGCTGATTGCCCCGCCCTACTATGCGCTGCCGTCCCAGGAGGAGCTGCTGGCCCACTACAACACTATCCTGCAGACCTTCCCCGAGATCAACGTGGTGCTCTACAACTACCCGATCCGCACCAACGTCGAAGTGGGCCTGGAGGTGATTGCAGCGCTGCACGAACACCCGCGTGTGATCGGCATCAAGGAAAGCAGCGGCAACCTGTTGCGCGCCATCGAAATCGGTGAGAAATACAAAGGCCTGCAGTTGTCCTGTGGGTCGGACGACCAGGCGCTGGACTTCTACCTGTGGGGCGCCGACAGCTGGATCTGTGGCCCGGCCAACATCTTCCCGGAGAAGGTCGTGGCCTTCCACAATGCCTTCAGCCGTGGCGACATCCGCGGTGCCCAGCAGGTAATGCGCAGTCTGTTCCCGGCCATGGCCAACCTTGAAAGCGGCAAGTTCGTGCAAAAGGTCAAATACGGGGCGGAGCTTGCGGGCTTCAAGGTCGGTAACGCGCGCGCCCCGTTGCTGCCGCTGACCGATACGGAAAAGGCCGAGTTCCGCAACGTGTTCGAAGCTTCGCAGCAGTAACGGCAACGGGCAGGTGAACCCTGTTGGCGCGGGTTCACCTGCAAACGAGGGCAACGCCTTCGCATCGATCTCGCACAAAAGAGCCACCCCATGAACAACCCGCACCCTGCACCGCAACAGGCCATCGTCATCGGTGGCGGTATCGTCGGCGTCTGCTGCGCGCTGTACCTGCAGCGCGACGGCCACCGGGTCACCCTCATCGACCCCGCCGCCCCGGGCGACAGCACCGCCAAGTGGAGCTGCGGCCAGATGGCGGTCAGTGAAGTCATCCCGCTGTCCAAGCCCGGCATTCTGATGAAAGTCCCTGGCTGGCTGCTCGACCAGCAAGGCCCCCTGGCCCTGCGCCCCAGCGCACTGCCAGGGATCCTGCCGTGGTTTCTGCGTTTTCTGGCCTGCGCACGCGCCTCGAAGATCAACCAGATTGCCCAGGACATGGCCCGCCTGACCCAGCATGTCTACGACGACTATGCCCCTTTACTGAACGCTTGCCCGGACAAGACCCTGCTGGGCGACCGCCCCATCCTTGAAGTGTTTGGCTCCCCGGCCGGGCTGGCCCATGAGCGCCCGCACCTTGAGTTGCGCAAGCAGCTGGGCTTCAAGTCGCAAGAGCTGGATGGCGCGGCCATCGCCGACCTTGAGCCGGCTCTGGCGGGCAAGTTCCACCACGGTCTGCTGTTCCCCGACTGGCGCGCCGTCAATGACACCGAAGGCTTCATCGCGGCCCTCACCGCAAGTTTCATTGCCCAAGGGGGCGTGCGCGTGCGCCAAACCGCAGTGAAGGTCGACCAGCACCACGACCGTGCCACCGGCGTGACCTTGGCCGACGGCACGCGCTTGCCGGCCGAGCAGGTGGTGGTGGCCGCCGGTACCGGTGCCCGCCCGTTCTTCGACACCCTTGGGGTGAGCATCCCGCTGGCTGGCATCGCCGGTTACCAGGCCGTGCTGCCCCAGCCTGGGGTCCAGATCCGCCATTCGGTGATCTATGCCGACGGTGGCTTCTGCTTTGCGCCCATGACCCGAGGCCTGCAGATAGGCGGCACCCTCGAGTTCGCCGCGCCAGGCGCCGAGCCGAACTTCAGGCGCGCCGAAATCATCATGGAAAAGGCCCGCCGGGTATTGCCGCAACTCAACACGCAAGGCATGGAGTTCGGTGTCGGCTACCGGCCCTTCTTGCCAGACACCAAGCCTGTCATCGACCGCGCGCCACGCCTGCACAACGTAGTCATGGCCTTCGGCCATGGCCAGCTCGGCCTCACCCTCGGCGCCACCACCGGCCGCCTGATTGCCGACCTGGTCGCCCAGCGTACGCCAGCACAAGACCTGCGCGCATTCAGCGCCCGACGTTTCGCGCTCATTGGAGGAACCGCATGAACCGCTACGACCAGCTCTACATCAATGGCCAATGGGTCAGCCCCATTCAGGGCGGTGCCTTTGAATCGTTCGACCCCAGTGATGAAAGCCTGATCGCCCGCGTGGCCTCGGGTACCGCCGAAGACGTCGATGCCGCCGTCAAGGCCGCCCGCGCCGCCTTCGACGAAGGCCCATGGCCACGCCTGAGCGGTGCCGAGCGTGGCGCCTACCTGCGCAAGATCGCCGAGGGCATCCGTGCCCGCCAGGAACAACTGGCCACCCTTGAAGTACGCGACAACGGCAAACCCTTCCCGGAAGCGATGTGGGACATCGGCGACACGGCCGGCTGTTTCGAGTTCTACGCCAACCTGGCCGAAGAACTGGATGAAAAACGCGAAAAACCGGTAGCGCTGTCCGACGACCGATTCAGCTGCGTGGCGCGCAAGGAACCCATCGGCGTAGCCGGTGCCATCGTGCCGTGGAATTTCCCGATGCTGATGGCTTCGTGGAAGATCGCGCCCGCCCTGGCAGCCGGCAGCTGCTGCATCCTCAAACCTGCCGAGCAAACGTCGCTGACCGCGCTTGAGCTGGCCCGCATTGCCGATGAAGCCGGCGTGCCCGCCGGTGTCCTGAACATCGTGACCGGCCCAGGCACCACCGTCGGCGCAGCCCTGACCGCACACCCCGGCGTGGACAAACTGGCCTTCACTGGCAGCGTGCCGGTCGGCAGCCGCATCATGCAAGCGGCCGCTCAGGACATCAAGAACGTCACCCTGGAACTGGGCGGCAAGTCGCCGTTCGTGATCTTTGCCGACAGCGATATCGAAGCCGCCGTCGAATGGATCATGTTCGGCATCTTCTGGAACAAAGGCGAAGTCTGCTCTGCGACTTCACGGGTGCTGGTAGAGCGTTCGGTGTATGAGCCGCTGCTGGCTCGCCTTGCCGAAGAAGCGCGCAAGATCAAGATCGGCAACGGTATGGAAGCAGGCGTGCTGCTCGGCCCATTGGTCAACCGCAGCCAGTACGAGGGCACCCTGCGCGCCATCGCGCGCGGCCTGGAGGAAGGTGCCCGCCTGGTCGCGGGTGGCGAACGCCCAGCGCACTTGGACAAAGGCTTCTACTTGCAGCCAACGGTGTTCGCCGACGTACCGGAACACAGCTGGATCTGGAACGAAGAAATTTTCGGCCCGGTCGTGTGCATCCGCCCATTCGACAGCGAAGACGAAGCAATACGCGCCGCCAACAATTCACGCTTCGGCCTCGGCGCCGCAGTGATGTCCAAGGACCTGGAACGTTGCGAGCGCGTGGCCCGCAAGTTCCGCGCGGGTATCGTCTGGGTCAACTGCTCGCAGCCGACCTTTACCGAGGCACCCTGGGGCGGTTACAAGCAAAGCGGGATCGGCCGCGAACTGGGTGAATGGGGCCTGAACAACTACCTCGAAACCAAGCAGATCACCCGCTACGACACCGAGCAGCCTTGGGGCTGGTATATCAAGTGAGGTAACGCCATGCGTTGGAAACAGACCCTGCAGCTGGCCGAAGTGCACTGCGAGGGCGAAATCGGCAAGGTCATCACCGGTGGCGTGCTGGGCATCCCAGGCGCCAGCATGCTCGACAAGATGAACTACATCAACGAAGTCGACGACAGCCTGCGGCGCCTGGTGACGCTGGAGCCACGCGGCTGCCTGCAGATGTCGGTCAACCTGTTGCTGCCGCCGACCCGCCCCGAAGCACACGCAGGCTTCATCGTGCTGCAGGCCGACAAGGCGCACCCGATGTCCGGCAGCAACTGCATCTGCGTCGTCACTGCGCTGCTCGAACTGGGCATGGTACCGATGCAGGAACCAGAAACCACGGTGGTGCTCGACACCCCGGCAGGCCTGGTCACCGCCCGAGCACAGTGCGCGGACGGACGCTGCCTCAGCGTGTCGCTGGACATGGTACCGGCGTTCGTCGAGCACCTGGACCTGGCCATCGAGACGCCCGACTTCGGCACCCTCAACATCGATGTGGCATTCGGCGGTGTGTACTACGCGTTGATCGACGTGGAGCAGACCGGGCTGGCCATTGCGCCTGAAAATGCCCGTGTGCTGGCCGACGCCGGCGTCGCCTTGAAAGCGGTGATCAACCGCCAGCTGAGCATCCAGCACCCGCTGCTGCCTTCGGTCAACGAAGTGGCCTATGTGATGTTCCGCAAGCGTGTGGACAACCGCACCTACCAGACCTGCACCACCCTGCCACCGGGGCGTGTCGACCGCTCGCCCTGCGGTACCGGCAGCTCGGCCAACCTTGCCACCTTGGCGGCTCGCGGCCTGGTGCAGGCGGGTGATGAGCTGGTGTCGCGCTCGACCATTGGTGGGCAGTTCCAGGTCACCCTGCTCGGCCACACCGATGTTGCCGGCAAACCTGCGGTACTGCCGCGGGTAACCGGGCGGGCCTGGCTGTATGGGCTGCAGCAATTGGGGGTGGACCCGGATGACCCGCTGGCGGCTGGGTTCATGCTCAGCGATACGTGGGGGGCGGGGCTTTCCTGAGCCGGTGGATGGCCCCGTGGCTGGTTTGCCAGGGATGGGGCCCGCCGTGCACTGCAGATGAAAACAACAAACACCGGCCTGTATGATACCCGCGAGCCCAACCGAGACCTGATGATGGCCAAAGACACCGAAACCGAAGGCGCCCCGCGTCGCCATAGCGGTCGCTACATATACGAGGAGCTGCGCAAGCAGATCCTGACCCTCAAGCTGAAACCGGGCGTACAACTGGACGAAGTCTCGCTGGCCGCGCAGTTCGGGTTGTCCCGCTCACCGGTACGCGACGCACTTGCACGGCTTATCACCGAGGGCCTCGTGGTCATCCTGCCTAACCGCACCACCTTGGTCACTCCTTTCGAGATCGAGGAGTTTCCCAACTACATCTCTGCCCTGGACCTGATCCAGCGCGCCGTCACCCGCCTGGCCGCCACCCAGCACCGGGCAGAAGACCTGGAAGCCATCCGCAAGGCCGACGCGGCTTACCTAGAGGCCGTGACCAGCGGCGACTTCCAGGCCATGTCCGAACTGAACAAGGCGTTCCATATGGCCATCGCGCAGGCCGGGCGCAACCCCTACTTCATCAACTACTACGAACGCCTGTTGAGTGAAGGCCAACGGTTGCTGCACCTGCACTTCGACCACGTTGTCAGTTCTGCCACAGCGCACCGCCTTGGCCGTGACCACGATGAAATGATCGAGGCCATTGCCGCCCGCGATGCCGATGCCGCAGAAGCTGCGGCTCATGAACATACGATGCTGTTCCAGCGCCGGTTCCTGGATTACCTGCAACAGAACCTGACAGCGCGCATGTCCATCGCCTGACGCTAATCAGCCCCGCTGACACTGCCAGGACTGAGACCGCTCAGCCCTGTTGACACACTCACACCCCCTTACTAGATTGCATGCAGCTCTGCATACAATAATTCAGGAGTCGAGAATGCACAGGTTCATGAACAAAGTGGCGATGGTGACCGGTGGCGCTGGCGGCATCGGCTCTGCCATTGCCGGCCGGCTGGCAAGCGAAGGCGCAACGGTGGTGGTGACTGACGTCAACCTCGAAGCGGCGCAGACAGTGGCCCACGCCATCGAGCAGGCGGGGGGCAAAGCCAAAGCGATTGCCGCAGACATCGCTTCGGGTGAGGCCTGCCGTGACTTGGTGCTGGAGGTGGCAGCAACGTTCGGGCGCATTGATGTGTTGGTGAACAACGCCGGCATCAACCGTCGCGGCAACCTGTTGGCACTGAGCGAAGAGGACTGGCACAGCAGCTTTGCGATCAACCTGGACGCCATGTTCCACCTGTGCCGGGCCGTGCTGCCAGGCATGATCGAAGCGGGCGGTGGCGCGATCGTCAACACCGCCTCGCAATGGGGCCTCTACCCCGCGCCCGGGCATATTGCCTACAACGTCACCAAGGCGGCGGTGGCTTCGTTTACGCAAAACCTGGCGCGCGACTATGCGCCGCACAAGATTCGGGTCAATGCGGTTTGCCCCGGGGAGATCCATACGCCGATGCTTGAAGCCGGCGTGCTGCGTTCGGGTCGAACCCTTGCCGACCTGGACCGCATGGTACCGTTCGGGCGTATTGGCAAACCCGAGGAGGTCGCAGCGCTGGTGGCCTTCCTGGCCTCGGACGAGGCCGCGTTCATGTGCGGGTCACTGGTCGAGATCACGGGTGCGCAAGCGGTAGCTTGAGAAGACCTTGGGGCTGCGAATCAGCCCCAAACATCTCGAACACAGCACAGACCACCCCATCAGCGGAACTGATACTCCAGCCCCGCCCCGGCATACCACGAGCGCCCAGGCGCTGCTTCGTAATAACGCGAGTTGCTGTCGCCGACGATCACCGACCCCACGTACTGCCGGTCAAGCAGGTTATCCAAGCGGATCAGCTGATGAAACGTCCAAGGCCCGACGTGCTGCTCAAAGCGCGTTCGCCAGTTGAACACGGCATAGGCAGGCGCCGGCTTGGCGTTGTTGCTGTCCTCCACATACACCTTGCTGCGGTATTGCCCTTCCACCCCCATGCTGACGAACGTCGCAGGCTTCCATACCAGCTCGCCATACAGGTTGTTCAGCGGTACCCCAGGCAGCCGGTTACCGCTGTCGATGGTCTGCATGCCTTGGGCAAAATCTTCGGCATAGCGGGCATCGGTGCGGGTGTACACCACGGTGGTTTGCCACTGATCGCTCAGGTCACTGTGCAGGCTCGCCTCGAAACCGCGGCGCAAGGTTCGCCCAGCGTTTCGATAGCTGGTGCGGCCTTCGGTGGAGCGGTCCACGACGATTTCATCATCGGTGTGGATTTCGTAGACCGCTGCGTTGATCCGGGTGCGCTCACCGAGCCGGTATTTAACGCCCAGTTCATACTGGGTACTGGTGGCAGGCTTGAGCCCGAAATTGAAGCTTTCGACCAGGCCGGGCGCGTAAGCCATCTCGGCCTGGGTCGGGGTCTCGAAACCCTTGCCGACACTCACGTAACCACGCAAGTCGGCAGTGAATGCGTACATCACCGACAGCGATGGCGTGTTCTGCTGATATTTCTTCTTGCCACTGGCGTCGCCATTGGCCAGGTAGTGGTCATCGACGCGCATTTGCAGGGTGCTGTGGCGCACGCCGAGCTGGGTGGTCCAGTCGCCGATTTCCCAATGCGCCTGGATGTATGGGTCCAGGCTGGTGGCGGTGTCTTGCTCGTCACGGCGTAACTCGCCTTTGACGCCTAGCGTGTCGCCGCTGAAATTCTGGTAGCCGCGGCGGTCATCCTTGCTCTGGTCGTAGTCCGCGCCCACCGTGACGGTCAGGTTGCCGGGTGCGGCGGTAACCGGCTGTATCCAGCGCAAGGTGCCACCGTGGAACTCACGGTCGAAGTCGACGACCCCACCGCCACGCTGGCTGTTGGAGGCCACCGTCTTGGGGATGGACAGGTACTGAATAACGCTGCGCTGCCCCGCATAGAGATTGAACTGCAACGTGGCATCGCCAAAATAGCGCTCGTAGTTCATGCCCAACTGCTGGTGGTCGATGCTTTTGCGGGTGTTGTAGGTTTCAGCCACTGTCGCGGTGGAGCGCGGGTCGTGCTGGTAAGCGCTCCAGGTCTGCCCCAACGGGTCTTGCGTGTTGTTTTGCTCAAGGCTGCTGTAGATCAGTGCCAGGCGTGAATCGGCGTCTGGCCTGACGTGCACCTTGGCGAAGGTCTGGTCGCGGCGGGCAGCGCTGTGGTCACGGTAACCGTCGGTGTCCATGCGCGAGGCATCGAGCACAAAGCCGGCCGTCTCGTTACCGCCCTCGGCCGACAGGTGATTCTTGTTGAAACCGTCGCTGCCGAAGGTGGTTTCGGCCCCGACCCTGGCAGGCCCCTGCCCGTCCCGGCTGAACATCTGGATGACGCCGCCGGCGTTGCTCCCGTAAAGGGTCGCGGCCGGGCCACGCAGTACTTCGATACGGTCGGCCACATCCAGGTTCAGCGAGGCCGCCTGCCCCTGCCCGTCCGGGGTACTGGCCGGAATGCCGTCGCTGAGCAGCTTCAGGCCACGAATGCCGAAGGCCGAGCGTGCGCCGTAACCCCGCGAAGACACCTGCAGGTCTTGCGCGTAGTTCTGCCGGTTCTGCACCACCAGGCCAGGCACCTTGGTCAGCACTTCCGACAGGTTGACGCCCAACTGGCCGTCGTTGCCCTGTGAAAGGTCGACGGTATCGATCGAAAAAGGCAAGTCGAAACTACCGGTTGGCGCATAGGCGCCGGTGACCACCACAGGGTCGGTGATCAGCACATCGGTTACCTCGCTGCCGGCATGGCTCAAGGGGCTCATGCTACCGGTCAGCAACAGGGCCAGGCCTGTGCGCAAGTGGGCAGGTCGATGCAAAGGGAGTGGGTACATGTGAAGCTTCCTGAAACTTGCGCCTGACCCGTTGCGGGCCACGCCCAAGGCGTCGCTGCTGTGGCCATGCACAGCGCGCGCGAATGATGGCGGAGGGGTGATGGGCTGAATGGTATCAATCCTTCACCTCAGTCACACACTCTTTCGCCTCACAGGCAGTTGCGAATTTACTTACAGTGAAATACTGTATGCACATACAGCAAAAACAAGGAAATGCCTGTGGCCAGCACCTCCTCAGCAACGCCGAGCAGCTATGAACAACTGGGTGTCCGTATCCAGAAGATCATCAACAGCCAATCCGCCCAGCGCAACCGCGCCGCGCTGATCTTCCGCCTGGAGCAGGAGTCCCCGGACGACTGGGAAACCCTGCTTGAGGAAATCGCCGAAAACGACAACGTCACACTCGCCCATCGCGACGACGGTGGCGTGCAGATTTTCTGGACCGTGCCCAAGGAAGACTGACCGCGCATGAGAGTTTCGCTTTTCGCTGCAACCTGCCTGCTGTTGGCCACCCCGCTCGCCCAAGCCGATGCCCCGCGCACCTTCCAGGAGGCCAAGAAGGTCGCCTGGAAGCTGTACGCGCCCCAGTCGACGGAGTTTTATTGCGGCTGCAAATATAAAGGCAACAAGGTCGACCTGGCCTCTTGCGGTTATGCGCCGCGCAAGAATGCGCAACGGGCTTCGCGCATCGAATGGGAGCACATCGTGCCGGCCTGGCACATTGGGCACCAGCGCCAGTGCTGGCAGGCCGGAGGGCGCAAACAATGCTCGCAACAGGATGAAGTGTACAAGCGCGCCGAGGCTGACCTGCACAACCTGGTGCCCAGCATTGGCGAGGTCAACGGCGACCGCAGCAACTTCAGTTTCGGTTGGCTGCCCGAACAGCGGGGCCAGTACGGCAGTTGCCTGACCCAGGTCGATTTCAAGGCCAAGAAGGTCATGCCGCGCCCCTCGATCCGCGGCATGATCGCGCGTACCTACTTCTACATGAGCAAGCAGTACAACCTGCGCCTGTCGAAGCAGGACCGCCAGTTGTTCGAAGCCTGGAACAAGACGTACCCACCGCAGGCCTGGGAGCTGCAACGCAACCAGCAGGTGGCCTGCGTGATGGGGCGTGGTAACGCATTCGTCGGGCCGGTGAACCTCAAGGCCTGCGGCTGAGGGTCAGGCCAGTGTCTGCAGGTAGGCGCTGGCCTCCCGGTAACGGGCCAGCCGCGCCAGGTCGGCAGGGCCTGGGCAGGCGATGCGCGAGAGGTCGCTGTTGTCGGCCAGATCGGCCAGTTTGACGGTACGCGCCAGCGGATCGACGCCCAGCCGTATGACGAAGTCCTGATAGGCCTCGCCGTCACGTCGGCTCAGCGCCAGCAAGGCGGCGAGAATTTTCAGTGCAAAACCTTCACGTGCCAGGTCAGACAGGGTCAGCGGGGTATCTTCGATCACATCATGAAGCACCGCGACGATCCGCTGCTCGGGCGTGGATACCCGCATCATCACGCGCAATGGGTGGAGGATGTACGCCGCCCCACCCTTGTCGTATTGCCCTTCATGTGCTTTGGCTGCCACGGCAATGGCCCGCTCTAGTGTAGACATGAGGCCCCTCCCCGTTCAGCTCTCCCAGTGCAAGCATAGCCCGCACTGGTCGCAGATGACAGGTCGGCTGCCGGCAATAGAGCCCTTGCAGCCTGCGTTGCAGACTAGGAAGCCCTCAGCGCTGGGCGCCGTGCTGGATCACCACCGAATCGGTCCCCAGCTTGGCCATCACCTCGGCCTTGCGCGCCTCGGCTTCTTCCTTGGTGGGGAACGGCCCCATCAGCACGACCGGCTTGCCGTTGCGGTATTCGACAGAAGAGGGGATGCCCTTCTCGATCAGGCGCGCTGTCATGTCGCTCAATGCGCCCATGTTCGCCCCCTGCACCACTTCGACATCCCAGCCTTCAGGGGCAGGCTCACCGGCAAGCGCCTCGGCGCGGCGCTGCAGGTCGGCTCCGCCACACAGTTCGCGGATGCGCAGGTTGTTGCCGCTGTCGTCAACGATGATCTCATACTGGCCATCACGCTTGATCGCCACATAGCTGCGGTAGGCTTCGTACTGCCCGGCATCGTCCTTGCCGCGGACCTGGCCGCAGAGGGTGCCATTCGTGTCGATCCGCACGTTGCCGAACTTGGCCGTCTTGGGGTTGTGCAGGTGCTCGGCCACCTGCTTGTGCACGCCTTCGACCTCGTTCTCACAGCCCGCCAGGGCGAGCACTGCCATTACCACAGCCAGTTTGCGCACGCGTGTACCTCCAGATTCGAAGGGGCGGAGTCTAGCATGCCGACCCAGGGCAAGGACCGCGACCATACGTTACACCCTGCTACCGCGACGCTGCGACGACCGTCCCTTGCACGCGCGGCGCCAGCCCACTGATCGCTATTTCTTATCCCCCTGATAAAAAACTTGAGGCAGCAGAAACCAGGCGTTTCGTAGAACAATCCACACAGTCGTACGACGACGTACGTCCAATAATAAAAAGGTGACTCCATGCCCCGCTCACACCTACAGGTGGATGTTCCTGTCCGCGTTCTCGCACCAAGCGCTTTCGGCGCTCCCTGGGCAGTGATGCTCCAGGAGGCGCCATGAAAACACTGATCGATAGTTACTTCCTGGTTCTGAAGGCGTTGGTGATCGGGTGCCTTGTCGCCATCACCTGCCTGATTTTCACCAATGTCGTGCTGCGCTACGGCTTCAACTCGGGCCTGTTCTTCAGCGAGGAGATTTCGCGCCTGGCCTTCGTCTGGCTGGTGTTCGCCGGCGCACAACTGATGCTTCACGAACATGGCCACATCGGCGTGGACATCGTTACACGGCGAGTCTCCCCCGGCGTGGCCAGGTGCCTGCTGGCGCTCACTCAAGTGCTGATGCTCTACGTGACCTGGCTGTTCCTTGACGGCAGCTGGAAACAGACCGTGATCAACCTGCATGTAGGCGCCCCCTCCACAGGCATTTCCATGGCCTTGTTCCATGGTGCAGGCCTGGTCTTTTGCATACTCAGCGGCCTGCTGATCTTTACCCAGCTGGTCAGAAACCTCACGGGCACCCTGCCCGCGCACACCCCGGCCGAACCCTCGGCAGCCGAACACGGAGCAGTCGAATAATGGCCCTGTCTGTCTTCGTCGGCGTGCTGATGGCCGCCATCCTGATCGGCGCCCCCATCGCCTACGCCCTGATCCTCTGCGGCGTTGCCTTGATGTGGCTGCTGGGCCTGTTCGATGGCCAGATCATCGCGCAGAACATCATCAACTCTGCAGGCAGCTTCCCCCTGCTGGCCATTCCGCTGTTCATCATCGCTGGCGAGGTCATGAACAGCGGTGGCTTGTCCAAGCGCATCATCAACCTGGCCATCACCTTGGTCGGCCACCTGCGCGGCGGGCTCGGCTACGTCACCATCATCGCCGGCGTGCTGCTGTCCAGCCTGTCCGGTTCGGCACTGGCGGACGCGGCCTCGCTGACCGCGCTGCTGCTGCCGATGATGGTCATCGCCGGCTACAACCGCGACCGCTCCGGCGGCTTGATCGCCTCGGTCTCGGTACTCGGTTCGATCATCCCGCCCAGTATCGGCTTCGTCGTGCTGGGGGTGGCTTCCGGCCTGTCGATCACCAAGCTGTTCCTTGCCGGCATCGCCCCGGGGCTGATGATCGCCACCGCCCTGGTCGTGGCCTGGTGGCTGATGTCGCGGCGCAATACCGAGGTCGAGCTGAGCCCAAAGGCCAGTGCCAAGGAGCGCCTCAAGGCCTTGGTCGACAGCTTCTGGGCATTGATGCTGCCGGTCATCATCGTGGTAGGCCTGCGCTTTGGCGTGGTCACCCCCACCGAGGCCGGTGCGGTTGCCAGCGTCTATGCCCTGCTGGTGTCGTCGTTGATCTACCGCGAACTCAGCCTCAAGTCGCTCAATGACCTGCTGCTGCGCGCCGGCAAGACCACCGCCGCCGTGATGTTCCTGGTCGCCGCTGCCTCGATACCCGCCTGGATGATCACCATTGCCGACATCCCGGGGCAGATCATCGACCTGATCCAGCCAGTGATGGACAACCCACGCCTGCTGATCGTGGTGCTGATGCTGTTGATCCTGGTGATCTCCATGGTCATGGACTTGACGCCGACGATACTGCTGCTTGCGCCCATCCTGGTGCCGGTAGTGACCGCCGCCAACATCGACCCGATCTATTTCGGCGTGCTGTTCATGATCAATTGCTCGATCGGCCTGATCACCCCACCCGTGGGCACGGTGCTGAACGTCGTGTGCGGCATCGGCAGGATGCGCTACGAGGCGCTGCTCAAGGGCACGTTCCCGTTCCTGATCGCCGAAATCATCGTGCTGTTCCTGCTGGTCATCTTCCCCGAACTGGTCACCGTCCCCGCTCAGTGGTTCGGCCACTGATCCCCCTACAACAATAAAAGGCACACACCATGAAGAAGCTCGCCGTCATCGCCGCCCTGTTGCTCTCCAGCAGCCTGAGCATGGCCGCCGATTACAATCCGCGCGTGATCAAATTCGCCGCCACCAGCCCCAAGGGCACACCACCGGCCATCGGCATGGAGCTGTTCGCCAAGAAAGTGCAAGAGCGCAGCGATGGCAAGATCAAGGTACGCACCTTCCCCAATGGCGTCCTGGGTGGCGACGTGCAAGTGCTGTCGTCGCTGCAAGGCGGCGTGGTTGAAATGATGACCTGGAACGCCGGGCTGATGATCAACCACGTCACCGACTTCGGCATCCTCGACTTCCCGTTCCTGTACACCGACACCGCCAAGGTCGATGCCATGCTCGATGGCGAAGTGGGCAAGATGCTCACCGACCAGTTGCCCGAAAAGAACCTGGTCGGCCTGGCGTTCTGGGAGCTGGGCGTACGCAACCTGACCAACAATGCGCGCCCGGTGCAAAGCCTTGAAGACATTGCCGGCCTGAAGATCCGCGCGCAGCAATCGCCGCTGTTCCTCGACGTGTGGGCTGCGCTGGGTGCCAACCCCACCCCTCTGCCTTTCACCGAGGTGCACACGGCACTGGAGACCGGCACCGTGGATGGCCAGGAAAACCCGGCGGCGCTGATCCTGGCCTCGCGCTTCAACGAGGTCCAGAAGTACCTGAGCCTGACCCGGCATAACTACAACCCGCAGATTGTGCTGATCAGCAAGACCTTCTGGGACACCCTCAACCGCGATGAGCAGCAACTGCTGACCGAGGTGGCCCAGGAAGTGCGCCTGGAGCAGCGCAGGATCTCCCGCGAGGCCGACAGCAAGGCCATCGCCGAACTGCGCAGCGACGGCATGCAGGTCAACGACATGCCAGCCGAAGAGGTCGCGCGGATCCAGGCCAGGATCCGCCCCGTGGTCGACAAGTACGCCGCCCAGATCAACCCCGAACTGGTCAGCAAGGTCTACCAGGCCATGGGCTACCAGGCGCAGTGACATTACCCGCGCCGCCCGTGGCGGCGCCCTTCAATTGCCACAAGGACCCGCATGAAAATCTCCGTTGCCCAGATTCATCCCGTGGCCGGCAACCCGGCCCTCACCCTGGAAAAGGTTGCCGAACTGGCACGTCAGACTGCGGCTGAAGGCTCGCGCCTGATCGCCTTTGCCGAATGCCTGATTACCGGTGGCGCCTTCGACAGCCGCGAAGACCTCGAACGCGGCGCCATTACCCTCGATGCCTTGGCACCGCTGCTGCAGGTATCGGCGCAGAGCGGCATCCTGATCGTGGTCGGTTTCTACGAACGGCATGAAGCCTCGGTGTACAACACCGCCGCGCTGATCGGCGCACAGGGCATCATCGGCCTGCACCGCAAACGCCATCTGCCGTTCATGATCGGCGACCGTTTCACCGACCGCCCGAGCGAGTGGGCGCCGCCGGTGTTCGACACCGAGATCGGCCGAATCGGCCTGGCCATCTGCTATGAAATCCGTTTCCCGGAGGTCGTCCGCACGCTGGCGCTCGAAGGCGCCGATATTGTCGTGCTGCCTGCCGCCTGGCCCGAGCAGGCGCGCATGTTGCCAGACATTTTCAGCACCGTGCGCGCGGCCGAGAACATGGTCTATTTCGTCGCTCCCAACCGCAACGACATGGATGAAGGCATGCAGTTCATCGGCACCAGCCACATCATCGAACCCTCCGGCAAGACCTTGGTACGCGCAGGGCTGGAAGACGGTGTGTACAGCGTCGAAATCGACCTGGCCAAGGCCCGCAACAAGTCGCTGATACGTGACCCGGGCGTGTTCGAGGTGCACCCGTTCCGCGACCGCCTGCCCGAAACCTATCGCCTCTGATATCAGCCCAAGGCAGACCTTGATCATGAACCCAAACATCACACACACAACGCTGAAGGCGCGCATGACACGCGGTGCTACCTTCGGCATGAACATTTACAGTACGGCCTGCATGCCCATAGAGGTGGCCGGCAACTGGGGACTGGACTTCGTCTTCATCGATGCCGAGCACACTGCGCTGGGTGTCGACAGCCACATGGAGAAGCTCTTGCTGGCCGCCAACAGCACGGCCATCCCCTGCCTTGTACGGGTGCGTGGCACGCTGGAGTGGGACATCCGCAAGGCGCTGGAGATGGGCGCTTCGGGCGTGATCGTGCCGCAGGTCCACACGGCGGCGCAGATGCGCGAAATCATCCGCTACAGCAAGTTCCCCCCGCTGGGGCGCCGCGGCGGTGACAGTTCGGTGCGCTCGGCAGGGTTCGCCGGGCCCGGCTTCGACTGGGCCACCTACACCCAGGCCGAAAATACCCGCAGCGTGATCGTGCCGATGGCCGAAAGTTACGAGTTCTTTGACAACATCGATGAAATACTCGACGTGGAGGGCATCGACGCCGTGCACTTCGGCCCTGCCGATTATTCATTGTCGCGACATTTGCCGGTCGACTACCGCCTTGGCAACCCCGAAGTGCTGCAACGCCTTGAGCTGCTGATCGAGAAGTGCCATGCCCGCGCGATCCAGGTCATGGTGCCGTGCTTCCCCGCAGACCAGGCCACCGCGCAGCGCCTCATCGAAATGGGCAGCGAAATGCTGTTGATGGGCAGCGACCTGTCCTGGCTCAACCAGGCCGGGCAACAGATCTCGGCCGTTAAACGCGCACTGGCCTGAACGCCGGCCCGGCCAAGGCGCCTGCGCCGCGGCCGGGCACACCCGGTTTGATCAATCGACCAGAAAATTCTGTTTGACCAAGGTCGCCCGGATAATCGAAACCAAGGTATCAAGTTGCATATCCGGGCGTTCGGTCAAATAAGACAGGCAGAACTTGGCCGGCGGGATCGGCGGATCGCACGGTAATGTCTTCAACAAATCGACAGCCAGCAGGTCGCGAATCAAGGGTACCGGCAAAATACCAATGGCATGCCCTGCCGCTACCATCTTGGCAATAAAGGCCAGCGAGTTGCTCGAATGAAAGGCATGGCTGACCGAGCCACTTTCCTTCAGCCAGCGGTCCACCACTGAATACAGTGTCGAGGGCGCACTGTGGGTGACAATCGAATATTGCCGGGCCTGCTGCGCCAGAAAAGGCCCCGGGGCCACGTCCAGGTGCCGCGCCGCCACCCACTGGAAGGTCATCCACCCAAGGAATACATCGGTTACATCCTCACGCGTGGCCGGGTTGGTCAGCAGCGCGATGTCGAGTTCGTGGTCGTTCAGCTTGCGGTTGAGCACCGCACCGACATCGATGGATATCTCCAGGGTGATCTCGGGGAAGTGCGCCTTTATATCGCTGATTACCGCCGTCAGCCCGACCATCGCCGAACATTCGTCCGCGCCCAGGCGCAAGCGCCGGTGCTTTTTCTGCTGCGCGGCAAACTGCTCGAGTTGCGTGCTGTTGTTGAGCACCTGTTCGGCGTGGCGCAAAGCGGTATGGCCATCTGCGGTAAGGCTCATGCGTTGCTTGCTGCGGTCGAACAACTTGACGCTGAGCAGCGATTCCATTTCCTTGATCCGCGCCGACACTGCAGGTTGCGTCAGGTGAAGATGACGGGAGGCGGCATGAACGCCCCCGAGGCGGGCGGTCCAGTAGAACGCCTCGATCTGCATCAGCGTGATACGCATGATAAAAACTGCTCCGGTTACTGCTTACGGATTTTTATTATCGACCGTTAAGCGTGCTTGTTAGGATGACCGAAACCCTTCGAAAAAGCATCCGGCCTAATAACAACACCCTATGTATATTATCGAAGCACTGCCCGCCCCGATCAGCGCCGCTGAACTTGAAGTCTTGATCAACGCCGAACCGGCGACCATCGGCCACTTCATTACCCACGGTATTGCCAACCCGCACATCAAGGCACACTTTCAGAATGTCAGGGCCGTGGGTACTGCGGTGACCGTGAGGATGCCAGGCAACGATGGCGGGATTCTGCATTACGCCATGGGCTGCGTGCGCCCAGGCGACTTTCTGGTAGTGGACCGCTGCGGTGAACGCATCACCGCCGCCCTGGGCGGCGCCATGGCCTACGCCGCCAAGCAGGCTGGCGTGGCGGGGATCATCGTCGACGGCTACGTCACCGACCTGGGCGAAATACGCGAGCATGGTGTGCCAGTGTGGTCACGCGGTGCCAGCGCGATTACCACCCGCGTGATGGGCCTGGAAGGCGAGTTCTGTACCGCCATCCAATGTGGCGGGGTGATTGTCCACCCCGGCGATGCGGTGGTGGCAGACGAAAACGGCATGGTGTTTCTGCGCCCCGGCCAGGTGATCGAAATGGCTCAGCGTGCCATCGACTTCCAGCACAACGAAAAGCACACGCTGGCGCGGCTGGCCAAGGGTGAGAAATTCCCTGATATCGTCGGTTCGCGAACCACCATCGAGGCCGCACGCCGCCCTCGTTGATCGTGAACAGCCCCGAAGTAGCTCCCGAACAAGCACAAGAGGACTGCCGTGAAACTCAGCTCGCTGCTCATCCCCCTGGCGTTCGGCGCGCTGCTCGGTACCTCGCTGGCGCGCGCGCAGGACTACCCCGTGATGCGCTTCAACGTGGTGGGCGGTGGCAGCCACAACTACACGTTCCGGGCGGTTGAACAGCCGTTCTGGAATCAGACGTTGCCCGCGCGCTCGCAAGGCAGGGTCACCGCGCAACTGCTGGGGTTGTCGGAGAGTGGCCTGAAAGGCCCGGAGATCATTCGCCTGATGCGCTTTGGCGCAGTCGATATCGGCATGGGCGTGTTCGCCTTCGTCGCCGGCGACGATGCCACCTTCGAAGGTGTGGACCTGCCCGGCCTGGCCGATACCATCGACACCGCCCACAGGGTCGCCAATGCCTACAAGCCGGTGCTCGAACAACGCATGGCCGAGCGTCACGGCATCAAGTTGCTGGCCACCGTCCCCTATACCGCGCAGGTCTTCTTTTGCCGCGATGCCGTGCACTCGCTGGCTGACTTGAAGGGCAGGAAAGTGCGCACTCGCGGGCGCAACATGGCCGAGCTGGTCAAGGCCATGGGCGCGGCCCCCGTCACCCTGCCCTTTGCCGAGGTGGTAACCGCCATGCAAACCGGTGTCATCGACTGCGCCATCACCGGCATTGGCTCGGGCAACGCCGCCAAGTGGTACGACGTTGCAGGCTACCTTTACAACCTGCCCGTGGATTGGTCGATCGGCTTCTATGGCATCGGCCTGAAGCGCTGGCAGCAACTGCCGCCCGAGGTGCAGCAATTGCTGCAGGTGCAATCGCAAGTGCTGGAGCAGGCCCTGTGGCAAGCGACCGCCAACGAGAACCGTTATGCCCAGGCCTGCAATGTCGGCGGCCCTGACTGCCAGATTCATCACCCCGCACACATGACCGCCTCGGCCCCGACCGCAACAGAGAAGCAGACCCTGCGCCAGGCCGCACTGACCATTGCCAACGACTGGGGCAAACGCTGCGGCGGCCCCTGCGTGGCACGCTGGAATGCCACCGTGGGCGATGCCATCGGCATGCGCCTGGCCCCATGAGTTACCCTGCTTCGGAGACTACCCACATGCACACCGCCCGCTCAGGCATGGGAGCCATCAGCGCCATTGCCAAGGCCAGTACCTGGGTCGGCGGCTTCGCGCTGCTCACCTGCGCCCTTCTGATCGGCATCGACCTGATCTTGCGCAAGGCCCTGGGTATCTCCATGGGCGGCGCCGACGAAATAGCCGGTTACGTGCTGGCGATCACCAGCGCCTGGGCGTTCCCGGTCACCTTGCTGAAGCGCGCACATATCCGCGTGGACATCCTCTACACCCGCCTTGGCCTGCGCCCCAGGGTCGCGCTCGACCTGTTCGCCCTCGCCTGCATGCTGGTGCTTGCCAGCACATTGGCCTACCACGCGTGGAACGTGCTGTGGGACTCCATCGAATACCGTTCAGTGTCAAACACGCCACTGCAGGTACCACAATGGCTGCCCCAATCACTCTGGTTCGCCGGCTACGTGTTCTTTGCCCTGACCTTGTCGAGCTTGATGGTCACCTGCACCCGCCACTTGCTGCACGGCCGCTGGCACGCTGTCAGCAAACTGATCGGCATCAACTCGGTCGAGGAGGACATTCAGCAGGAGCGCTACCACGGTAGCCCCGCTGCTGGCACGGAGCAAAAGCCATGCTGAGCCTCACCCTGATCGTGCTGCTCGCACTGCTGGCGCTTAGCGTGGCCGCTGCAGTCAGCGTCGGCCTGCTGGGCATGTCCCTGTCGCAGCTGTTCTCGACATTGCCGTTAAGCAGCGCCATGGGTGAAATTGCCTGGAATACCAGTAGCGAATTCCTTCTGGTAGCGATCCCTTTGTACATCCTGATGGGTGAACTGCTGGTGTGCTCAGGCGTGGCCGGGCGGATGTACCAGGCCGTCGAAAAGTGGCTGTCGTGGCTGCCAGGTGGCTTGATGAATTCGAACATCGGCGCCAGCGCGCTGTTCGCCACCACCAGCGGCTCCAGCGTGGCGACTGCGGCCACCATCTCGACCCTGGCCATCCCCGAGCAGGAACGCAAAGGCTACAACGCGCCACTGTTTCTCGGCTCGATTGCCGCCGGTGGCACACTGGGCATCCTGATTCCGCCTTCGATCAACATGATCCTGTTTGCCCTGATCGCCAACGTGTCAGTGCCCAAGCTGTACCTGGCCGCGACCGTTCCCAGCATCATCCTGAGCGTGCTGTTTATCGCGTTGATCGTGTTGGCCTGCCTGATTCGGCCACAGCTGGACGGCCGCAAGGCGCCTACGCGCTGGGCCGAGCGCCTGGCCTGCCTCCCTGACCTGTTGCCGCCACTGGCGATTTTCGCCCTGGTGATAGGTTCGATCTACAGCGGCTTCGCCACCGCCAGCGAGTCGGCCGCGCTGGGTGTGCTCAGCGCCTTCGGCCTGGGCCTGTGGCGCCGGGCGTTCACCTGGCAGAGCCTGGGTCAGGCGTTCGAGGCAACCCTGCGCACCACCGGCATGATCATGTTCATCACCTTGTCGGCGTTCTTTCTCAACTTTGTGCTGGCCTCCATTGGCCTGACCACCACGCTGGTCCATTTTGTCACTGACCTGAACCTTTCCCCCACGGCCACACTGCTGGCGATCATCTTGTTCTACATCGTGCTGGGTTGCTTCATGGACACGCTGGCCATGTTGATCACCACCGCGCCGCTGATCGTGCCGATCATCGTCGCACTGGGCTTCGATCCGTTGTGGTTTGGGGTGGTGTTGATCGTGCTGTGCGAGATGGGCCAGATTACGCCACCGTTCGGCATGAACCTGTTCGTGGTGCAGAGCATTCGTGGCCGGGGCAACTTCATGGACGTGGTGTACGGCGCGCTGCCGTTCTGCCTGGCGTTGCTGGTGCTGATCGCGCTGTTGATCGCCTTTCCACAACTGGCGTTGTGGTTGCCGGCAGCCGTTTAGCGGGCAATAAAAAAGGGCGATCCGTGTGGATCGCCCTTTTTCGATTTGGTAGGCACAATTGGACTCGAACCAACGACCCCCACCATGTCAAGGTGGTGCTCTAACCAACTGAGCTATGTGCCTGTCGTGTGGTGCGCATATTAGGGATCGAATGCGTACCTGTAAAGCTTTTTTTTCAGAAAAATCAAAAACTTTCGGTTTTGACCGGAGGGGCTGCTTCATGCCCCTTTTCGACCGGATCGACGCCCTCGCAAGGCCGCCCAATGAAAAAAGGGGCAACCCTTTCGGATTGCCCCTTCTTCGATTTGGTAGGCACAATTGGACTCGAACCAACGACCCCCACCATGTCAAGGTGGTGCTCTAACCAACTGAGCTATGTGCCTGTCGTGTGGTGCGCATTCTACGCATTCCGAAAACCATGTCAACACTTTTTTTCGCGCTAACTTACTGAATCTTAACCTCTTTATAGGAAGGCTTCGGCGACGGCCGGGTAAAGGATTTTCAACGGACGACTAGCGGGTGTTTATTATTATTGATAGCATCGCTACATTCGTTAAAAATATAACACACGAGGTTTCTCGAGCATGGCCAACACCCCCTACCCCCAGTCCTACTACGCCGCCTCGGCTAACCCGGTGCCGCCACGTCCGGCGCTGCAGGGTGAGGTGGAAACCGATGTGTGCATCATCGGTGCCGGCTACACCGGCCTGTCCAGCGCCCTGTTCCTGCTGGAAAACGGCTTCAAGGTCAGCATCGTCGAAGCCGCCAAGGTTGGTTTTGGCGCGTCCGGCCGCAACGGCGGCCAGATCGTCAACAGCTACAGCCGTGACATCGACGTGATCGAGCGCACCGTTGGCCCCAAGCAGGCACAACTGCTGGGCCAGATGGCATTCGAAGGTGGCCGCATCATTCGTGAGCGTGTCGCCAAGTACAATATCCAGTGCGACCTGAAAGACGGTGGCGTGTTCGCAGCCATCACCCCTAAACAGATGGGCCACCTGGAGTCGCAGAAGCGCCTGTGGGAACGCTTCGGCCACAACCAGCTCGAGCTGATGGACCAGAAGCGCATCCGTGAAGTAGTCGCATGCGACAGCTATATCGGCGGCATGCTGGACATGAGCGGCGGCCACATCCACCCGCTGAACCTGGCCTTGGGCGAAGCGGCCGCGGTCGAGTCGCTGGGCGGCATCATCTATGAGCAGACCCCAGCCATCCGTATCGAGCGTGGCGCCAACCCGGTCGTGCACACACCGCAAGGCAAGGTGCGCGCCAAGTTCATCATCGTCGCCGGTAACGCCTACCTGGGCAACCTGGTGCCAGAGCTGGCCGCCAAGTCCATGCCGTGCGGCACCCAGGTGATCACCACCGAGCCCCTGAGCGATGACCTGGCACGTACCCTGCTGCCGCAGGATTACTGTGTCGAAGACTGCAACTACCTGCTCGACTACTACCGCCTGACCAGCGACAAGCGCCTGATCTTCGGCGGCGGCGTGGTCTACGGCGCGCGTGACCCAGCGAACATCGAGGCGATCATCCGTCCGAAGATGCTCAAGGCCTTCCCGCAGCTGCAGAACGTGAAGATCGATTACGCCTGGACCGGCAACTTCCTGCTGACCCTGTCGCGCCTGCCACAGGTTGGCCGCATCGGCGACAACATCTATTACTCCCAGGGCTGCTCGGGCCACGGCGTCACCTACACGCACCTGGCAGGCAAGGTGCTGGCCGAGGCGCTGCGTGGCCAGGCCGAGCGTTTCGATGCATTCGCCGGCCTGCCGCACTACCCGTTCCCGGGTGGCCAGATGCTGCGTGTGCCATTCAGCGCCATCGGTGCCTGGTACTACAGCCTGCGTGACCGCCTGGGCTTCTGATTGATACCTCGGTAACCTGGCACCGGCCTCTTCACGAGGCCGGTGTACGTTTACCGCCCCAGGCTGTTCACGGCCTGCTTCGCGGCGATTTCCTGCCCTGCCCGGGCCAGTTCGTCAGCCGCCTGCAACCAGCGTTGCCGGTCTACCTGGGCGGGCAGTTGCCGCGGCGGTTGCACCAGCACCGCCCAACTGCCCTGCTTGGCCCAGGCCGAAGCAAAATCATCGAAGGCCATCAGTTGCCTGCGGTGCATGCCTGAGCGCAACAGTACCCGCTGCTTGTAGCGGTCATAACCGATCAGCACCGCGTAGCGTGGTTCGCTCCACCAGGCTGAACCCTCCTCGTAACGCAGCAAAACCGGGTTGCCCGCCGCCACCTGCGTCAGCAAAGCGTCCATCTGCTTGTCCAGTGCGTACACCACCATGCCGTAGTCACGCGCCACGCGGGGGATGCTGGTGTCCAGCGTTTCAGCGCCTTGGGGCAGGTTCAATGGTTTGTCCAGCAGGCCTGGCGTGATCGGCGCGCCCTGCTGCGAAAGCAGCGCTGCCAGGGCCATCGCGCCGCTGTGGTTGGCATTGCCGCGGTAGAACGGCACGCTGCTGATCTCGACCCGCTGCGGCAGGCCTTTCAGGTTCGCGGGCGGTGCGCTGGCACAACCGGCCAAGGTGGCCGCCATCAGGCAGGCCAGCAACAGCCGGCGCGGGGCTGAGGCCAGCGGTTTGAAGGAAACTTGCTCCATGGGCACTCGCTTGTTCCGATGCCAGGCAGGCAGCGCCCGGCTCTGGGCTCAGATCATAGGGCCCACAGGTGCGCGGGTATAGTCCGACACAGGCTTGTAGCCAATCGGACCAAGCAATAGACCTTTGATCAATGGAACGTCACACGGGTCGAGCTAGACTAATGCAGTGTCTGTAAGGCGAGCCCTGGCTGACAGCGCGCTTGCCCGAGAGAAGGAGGCACACATGAGCCTGACCCTGGCAATCCTCATGCTGGTAGGTATGTGGCTGAGCGTCGCAGCCGCCATGCTGTGGGGTGTACTGCGTATCGTACGGCGTCATTCCCATCATCACTCCCTGCCACCGCAGGGCCTGGCCAAACCTCAGGTTGGGCGCAGGGTACGGCGGCAAGTGGAGGCGCATTAAACTCACGCTTTTGTGATGGTCCTTTCGCGAGACCCACCCCTGGCTTCAAGGCCAGCGGTGGGCCTGCGCCTTTTACATCAACCTTCTGCCGCTTCGCGCTTGAGCCGCGCCCGACGGGCCATGATGTTGAGGACCTCGATCAAGGTCGAGAAGGCCATCGCTGCGTACACATACCCTTTCGGTACATGAGCCCCCATGCCTTCGGCGATCAGGGTCATGCCGATCATGATCAGGAAGCCCAGGGCCAGCATCACCACGGTCGGGTTGTCATTGATGAACTTGGCCAGCGGGTCGGCCGCCACCAGCATCACGATGACGGCAGCGATCACGGCAATGATCATGATCGGCAGGTGCTCGGTCATAC
This sequence comes from Pseudomonas sp. NFX1, assembly GCF_051123555.1. Classification (NCBI taxonomy): domain Bacteria; kingdom Pseudomonadati; phylum Pseudomonadota; class Gammaproteobacteria; order Pseudomonadales; family Pseudomonadaceae; genus Pseudomonas; species Pseudomonas sp. NFX1. Next base: position 2,611,382 of record NZ_CP169366.1, read on the forward strand.
CCACGGCGGTAATGATGCTGTCGATCGAGAAGACGATATCCAACAGCAGGATCTGGCCGATGGCTGCGGCAAAGCCCAAGGTGATGGTGGAACCGGCCTTGGACTCTTCCTTGGCACCATGCGGGTCGACGTTCTCGTGGATTTCCTTGGTGGCCTTCCACAGCAGGAACAAGCCACCTGCGATCAGAATCATGTCCTTCCACGAGAAACTGTGGCCGAACACATCGATCACCGGCTCGGTCAGCTGCACGATCCAGGCCACGGTGCTGAGCAGCGCCAGGCGCATGACCAGGGCCATGCTGATACCAATGCGCCGCGCCTTGGAACGGTATTCCATGGGTAGCTTGTTGGTCAGGATGGAGATGAAGATCAGGTTGTCGATGCCGAGCACGATCTCCATGGCCACCAAGGTGGCGAGGGCGACCCAGGCGGTCGGGCTTGCGGCGAGTTCCAGCAAATATTCCATTTAATCAATCCTGCATCGGGTCTTGGGGTCAGATGTCCTGGGTCTTTTCGTGCTTTTCAGCATCTTTGGGCGGCTGGCCTTCGCTGCCGATGGCATCGCTCAGGGCCTGCTGGGCCGCTTCGTTGGTCTTGTCGATGGCCTGCTTGGCCGACTGGGCGGCTTGGTCGAGCATCTGCTGGGCAGATTTTTCGGCCTGATCGCAGCCGGCCAGGGTGAACAGGGCCAGGGCCAGCACCAAAGGCGTGCCAATGGATTTAAGCTGCAACATGGGTTCCTCGCTTGTCGATATTCCGGCGGCGCGCAACGCGCCTAATGGAGTCGCATTCTAGAGAGGCGAATACATCAGGAAAATTCGTATTTTCAGCGGTTATACTTCGGTTTTTACGAATCGAGAAATACACCGATGCTCAACTATCGCCAGTTGCACTACTTCTGGGCCGTGGCCAAGACCGGCAGCATCGCGCGTGCCAGCGAGCAGTTGAACCTCACCCCGCAGACCATCAGCGGGCAGATCAGCTTGTTCGAGCAGACGTATGGCCTTGAATTGTTCCAGCGGGTCGGTCGGCAGCTGGAGCTGACCGAGACCGGCCGCCAGACGTTGGTGTATGCCGAGCAGATGTTCCAGCTCGGCGGCGAGCTGGAAGCCATGCTGCGCGCCGGCCCGCAAGAGCAGATTCTGTTTCGCGTGGGGGTGGCCGACGTGGTCCCCAAATCCATCGTCTATCGCCTGCTGGCGCCGACCATGGAGCTGGACGAGGTGCTGCGCATCAATTGCCGAGAAGACAAACTCGAGCGGCTGCTGGCGGACCTGGCGATCCAGCGCCTGGACCTGGTCATTTCCGACAGCCCGATGCCCAACCATCTGGATATCAAGGGCTACAGCCAGAAGCTCGGCGAGTGTGGCCTGAGCTTCTTCGCCACCCAGGCGTTGGCGCAACGCCTTGCCGGCCCCTTCCCTGCCTGCCTGGACGATGCACCGCTGTTGATTCCGGGCCAGGAGACCGTGGTGCGCAGCCGTTTGCTGCGCTGGCTAGGGGAACAGCAGGTGCAGCCGCGGATCGTTGGCGAGTTCGACGACAGCGCCTTGATGCAGGCGTTTGGGCAATCGGGCAGCGGCATATTCGTGGCGCCCAGCGTGATTGCCGAGGAGGTGTGCCGCCAGTATGGCGTGCAGTTGATCGGGCAGACCGAAGCGGTGCATGAGTCGTTCTATGCCATTTCGGTGGAGCGCAAGGTCAAGCACCCGGGGATCGTCGCCATTACCGAGGGGGCGCGGCGAGAGTTGTTCCACTGGTGATGTGCTGGCCGCTTCGCGCGTGCCCCCTCGAAGACCGCGAACCTGCCCGACAAAGGTCTATGGTAAAGTTTCGCCCTTTTTGAACATGCTGGGATATCGCTGCATATGACCCCCTTCTTCCGCCTTCTCAACCGCACCAGCCTTGTGACGCAGATCGTCATCGGCCTGCTGGCCGGTATCGCCCTGGCGCTGCTCGCACCCGACGTCGCCCGCGACCTGGCCTTCCTTGGCAAGGTATTCGTCAGCGCCCTCAAGGCGGTGGCACCAGTGTTGGTGTTCATTCTGGTCATGGCCTCGATCGCCAACCACCGCCACGGCCAGGAAACCCACATACGCCCGATCCTGTGGCTGTACCTGCTGGGCACCTTCGCCGCAGCGGTGGTGGCCGTGGTGGCCAGTATGCTGTTCCCGTCCAACCTGGTCCTGAGCACCGGCGAGGCAACCCTGAGTGCACCGGGCGGCATCAGCGAAGTCCTGCAGAACCTGCTGCTGAGCGCAGTCGACAACCCGGTCAACGCCTTGCTCAATGCCAACTTCATTGGCGTGCTGACCTGGGCCATCGGCCTGGGCGTGGCCCTGCGCCATGCCGGCGAAACCACCCGCACCGTGGTCGAGGACCTGTCCAACGGGGTGACCTTGATCGTGCGCGTGGTCATTCGCTTCGCCCCGCTGGGCATCTTCGGCCTGGTCAGCGCCACCCTCGCCCAGTCGGGCCTCGAAGCCCTGCTCGGCTACCTGCACCTGCTGGCCGTGCTGATTGGCTGCATGCTGTTTGTGGCCCTGGTGATGAACCCGCTGATCGTGTACTGGAAAATTCGCCGCAACCCGTATCCGCTGACCCTGCTGTGCCTGCGCGAGAGCGGTATCACGGCGTTCTTCACCCGCAGTTCGGCGGCCAACATCCCGGTCAACCTGGCCCTGTCGGAGCGCCTTGGCCTGCATGAAGACACCTATTCGGTGTCGATCCCGCTGGGCGCGACCATCAACATGGCGGGCGCAGCGATCACCATCACCGTACTGACACTGGCCGCAGTGCATACTCTGGGTATCCCGGTCGACCTGCCGACTGCCGTGCTGCTCAGCGTGGTGGCGGCTGTCTGTGCGTGCGGCGCCTCGGGCGTGGCAGGTGGTTCGCTGTTGTTGATCCCGCTGGCGTGCAGCCTGTTCGGCATCCCCAGCGAGATTGCCATGCAGGTGGTTGCGGTGGGCTTCATCATTGGTGTGCTGCAGGACTCGGCGGAAACTGCGCTGAATTCGTCGACCGACGTGCTGTTCACGGCGGCGGCGTGCCAGGCTGAGGAACGACGCGGGGCGTGAGGCTGTCGGGGCCGTGTTGCGGCCCCAATTGCCTTAATCAACGGCTTTACCTACGCTAGTGGCCTTTTCCTCGCAATGAGACAGGGCCATGTCAGAACACGAAACCGTAGGTGAAGGCCGTTTCAACAGCACCGAGATCCGCATTCTCGGCTCGCTGATCGAAAAGCAGGCCACCAGCCCGGAAAGCTACCCACTGACCCTCAATGCCCTGGTTTTGGCCTGCAACCAGAAGACCAGCCGGGAACCTGTGATGAACCTCACCCAAGGCCAGGTCGGCCAAGCCCTGCGGGCGCTCGAAGGCCAAGGCATGACCCGCTTGCAGATGGGCAGCCGTGCCGACCGCTGGGAGCAGCGGGTGGACAAGGCTCTGGAATTGGTGCCGGCGCAACTGGTGCTGATGGGCCTGATGTTCTTGCGCGGCCCGCAAACCCTCAACGAGTTGCTCAGCCGCAGCAACCGCCTGCATGAATTCGATGACACCGAGCAGATCCAGCACCAGCTGGAACGCCTGATTTCTCGTGACCTTGCCCTGCACCTGCCGCGCCAGGCAGGCCAGCGCGAAGACCGCTACACCCATGCATTGGGCGACCCGGCAGAAATCGAAGCGATCATGGCCGCACGCCAACAGGAAGGCGGTGCCCGCAGCAGCGGTGGCAGTGTTTCGGAAGAGCGAATGGAGGCCCTGGAGGCCCGGATAGCTGCGCTGGAGGCGCGCCTGGCCGAACTCGAAGGCTGAGCCATTAGTGCTCGGGGTCGGGGAAATTGCGACAGCTCTTGCGCTCGGCCAGCTCCCGCTCACTGGGGCGCTGGTCGACGAACACGGTGCGGCCGTCGGCGTAGATTTCCAGGTAGCCCCAGTGCAGGTCCTGCTCTTTCTGCCCGGGCTTGGGTGGCACTAGCCACCAGGGTTCGCGGCTGATCAGGGTCATGGTGAGGTTCCTGAGGGTGTCTGGGGTAATGATAGACACCCTCAGGCTGCTGCTGACTTACGCCGGGGCCGAAGCCCGAATCAGGTGGTCGAAGGCCGCCAGCGAAGCCTTGGCGCCCTCACCCACCGCAATGACGATCTGCTTGTACGGCACGGTGGTCACATCACCTGCGGCAAACACGCCGGGGATGTTGGTCGCGCCCTTGGCATCGACAATGATCTCGCCGCGCGGCGACAGCTCGACGGTGCCCTTGAGCCAGTCGGTATTGGGCAACAGGCCGATCTGCACGAAGATGCCTTCCAGCGCCAGGTCATGCAGCTCATCGCTGGCGCGATCCTTGTAGCGCAGCCCCGTCACCTTCTCACCATCGCCGACCACTTCGGTGGTCAATGCGCGGGTGATCACCTTGACGTTCGGCAGGCTGTGCAGCTTGCGTTGCAACACGGCGTCGGCACGCAACTGGCTGTCGAACTCGATCAGGGTCACCTGGGCGACGATGCCCGCCAAATCGATGGCCGCTTCCACGCCCGAGTTGCCGCCGCCGATCACCGCCACACGCTTGCCCTTGAACAGCGGGCCATCACAGTGCGGGCAGTAAGCCACGCCGCGGGCACGGTATTGCTGCTCGCCCGGCACGTTCATTTCGCGCCAGCGTGCACCGGTGGCCAGGATCACGGTCTTGGCCTTGAGCGACGCACCGCCCGCCAGCCGCACTTCGTGCAGGCCACCATCGATGGCCGGGATCAGCGCTTCGCCGCGCTGCAGGTTCATGATATCGACGTCGTACTGCTTGACGTGTTCTTCCAGCGCAGTGGCCAGTTTCGGCCCTTCGGTTTCCTGCACCGAGATAAAGTTCTCGATGGCCAGGGTGTCGACCACCTGGCCGCCAAAACGCTCGGCGGCAACACCGGTACGGATACCTTTACGCGCGGCATAGATCGCGGCCGCAGCGCCGGCCGGGCCACCGCCGACGATCAATACATCGAAAGCGTCCTTGGCGTTGATCTTTTCGGCCTGGCGGCTGCCGGCACTGGTGTCGATTTTGCCCAGAATCTCTTCCAGGCCCATGCGGCCCTGGCCGAACACTTCACCGTTCAGGTAGATGCTCGGCACTGCCATGACTTTGTGCGATTCGACTTCGTCCTGGAACAGCGCGCCGTCGATGGCCACGTGGCGCACGTTGGGGTTGAGCACCGCCATCAGGTTCAGCGCCTGGACCACGTCCGGGCAGTTCTGGCACGACAGCGAGAAGTAGGTTTCGAAGGTGAATTCGCCTTGCAGCCCTTGGATCTGCTCGATCACTTCGGCGCTGGCCTTGGACGGGTGGCCACCGACTTGCAGCAGCGCCAGCACCAGGGAGGTGAATTCGTGGCCCATGGGGATGCCGGCGAAACGCAGGCTGATGTCAGCCCCAGGGCGATTGAGCGAGAACGATGGACGACGAGCGTCGGTCCCGTCCGCGCGCAGGGTAATCAGGTTCGACAGGCCGGCGATTTCCACCAGCAGGTCGTGCAATTCGCGGGATTTCGCGCCGTCGTCGAGGGAAGCAACGATCTCGATCGGCTGGGTGACCCGCTCCAGGTAGGTTTTCAGTTGCGATTTAAGCGTGGCGTCCAACATACGGGCGATTCCTTTTTCAATCTTCGGATACAAAAACGCCCAGGCAACAGCGCCCGGGCGTTTGGCGGGGCGGTAAGTACTTCAGCTTTGGCGGCTGCTTACCGCCCTCGACTGGCGCATGACGTAATTCGTTCGAGAAGTGCCGAGCGGCGATGAGTTTCAACGCAGCATGATCGTCGCGCAGGCACTTATCGGACGACGATTAGATCTTGCCGACCAGGTCCAGGGATGGCGCCAGGGTGGCTTCGCCTTCTTTCCACTTGGCCGGGCAGACTTCGCCTGGGTGGGCAGCGACGTACTGGGCAGCCTTGACCTTGCGCAGCAGTTCGCTGGCATCACGGCCTACACCACCGTCGTTGATTTCGACGATCTTGATCTGGCCTTCCGGGTTGATCACGAAGGTACCGCGATCGGCCAGGCCGGCTTCTTCGATCAGCACGTCGAAGTTGCGCGAGATGACGTGGGTCGGGTCACCGATCAGCGGGTACTTGATCTTGCCGATGGTTTCCGAGGTGTCGTGCCAGGCTTTGTGGGTGAAGTGGGTGTCGGTGGACACGCCGTAGATTTCCACGCCGAGTTTCTGGAACTCTGCGTAGTTGTCAGCAAGGTCACCCAGCTCGGTCGGGCAAACGAAGGTGAAGTCGGCCGGGTAGAAGAACACGACAGACCACTTGCCTTTCAGGTCGGCTTCGCTTACCTGAACGAATTCGCCGTTGTGGAAGGCGGTGGCGTTGAACGGTTTGACCTGGCTGTTGATGATAGGCATGAGAGACGCTCCTTCATGGGGTTGAAATCAGTTGACGGAGAGAATCCTAACCGCTGGTCGCCAGAAAGGCTCATTGGCAAACCTGATGCTGGCGATTGGTTTTGGCTATAACCAGGGTTTATTAATAGAAGAGATAGCGCTGAGCGGCGGTTGCTTTGTGTAGGAGCGGCCTTGCGTCGCGACGGGGCTGCGAAGCGGCCCCAGGATTTCGGCGTCGAAACACAGATCCTGGGGCCGCTGCGCAGCCCTTTCGCGACGCAAGGCCGCTCCTACAAAGGCCAGAGGTGCTTTTAGCGGGTGACGGTGCGCATCGTGACGAATTCTTCGGCTGCGGTCGGGTGAACGCCGATGGTCTCGTCGAACTGCTGCTTGGTCGCGCCCGCCTTCAGCGCAATGCCCAGGCCCTGCACGATCTCGCCGGCATCCGGCCCGACCATGTGGCAGCCCAGCACCTTGTCGGTCTGGGCATCGACCACCAGCTTCATCAGGGTCTTTTCCTGGATGTCGGTCAAGGTCAGCTTCATGGCCCGGAAACGGCTCTCGAAGATCTGCACCTTATGGCCGGCCTCCAGCGCCTGTTCCTCGGTGAGGCCAACGGTGCCGATCGGCGGCTGGCTGAACACCGCAGTGGGGATGTTCTGGTAGTCCACCGGGCGGTACTGTTCGGGCTTGAACAAACGCCGCGCAACGGCCATGCCTTCGGCCAGCGCCACTGGGGTGAGCTGCACGCGACCGATCACATCGCCAATGGCCAGAATCGACGGCGCTGTGGTCTGGTACTGCTCGTCGACGCGAATGTAGCCCCGTGCATCCAGCTCGACGCCCGTGTTCTCCAGGCCCAAATTGTCGAGCATCGGCCGCCGCCCGGTGGCGTAGAACACGCAGTCGGCAACCAGCTCGCGGCCATCCTTGAGGGTGGCCTTGAGGCTGCCGTCGTCCAACTGGTCGATGCGCTGGATATCGGCGTTGAACTGCAGATCGAGGCCGCGTTTTTCAAGCTCTTCCTTCAAGTGCGTGCGCACCGAACCGTCAAACCCGCGCAGGAACAGATCGCCCCGGTACAGCAAGCTGGTATCGGCACCCAGGCCCTGGAAGATGCCAGCGAACTCGACGGCAATGTAGCCACCGCCCACCACCAGCACGCGGCGCGGCAACGCCTTGAGGTAGAACGCTTCGTTGGAGGTGATGGCCAGTTCCTTGCCAGGGATGTCCGGCACCTGCGGCCAGCCGCCGGTGGCGATGAGGATGTGCTCGGCGGTATAGCGCTGGCCGTCGACTTCCACCTCGTTGGCGCCGGTCAGGCGTGCATGGCCCTGCAACAGGGTCACCCCGCTGTTGACCAGCAGGTTGCGGTAGATACCGTTGAGGCGCTCGATCTCCCGGTTTTTGTTGGCAATCAGGGTGCCCCAGTCGAAATGCCCTTCTTCCAGGGTCCAGCCGAAGCCTGCAGCCTGTTCCAGCTCGTCGGCGACATGCGCGCCATACACCAGCAGTTTTTTCGGCACGCAGCCGACGTTGACGCAGGTACCGCCCAGGTAGCGGCTTTCGGCTACCGCCACCTTCGCGCCGAAGCCCGCGGCAAAACGCGCTGCGCGCACACCGCCGGACCCGGCACCAATCACGAACAGATCAAAATCGTAGGCCATTTATTCAGTCTCCTAGGCTGGCGCCCAGCATACCGCCGTTGGCCGCCGCAAACAAAAAAGCCACCCCGAGGGGTGGCTTGCAGACCAGCGGGGCTTATCAGTAAGCCTTGCCAGTCTTGTAGTAGTTCTCGAAGCAGAAGTTGGTCGCGTCGATGTAGCCTTCGGCGCCACCGCAGTCGAAACGCTTGCCCTTGAACTTGTAGGCAATCACGCAGCCATCTTTGGCCTGCTGCAGCAGGGCGTCAGTGATCTGGATTTCGCCGCCTTTGCCAGGCTCGGTATTGGCGATGATATCGAAGATGTCCGGGGTCAGGATGTAGCGGCCGATGATCGCCAGGTTCGAAGGCGCGTCTTCCGGTGCAGGCTTTTCGACCATGTTGGTGACACGGTAGATGTCGTCGCGGATCATCTCACCGGCGATCACACCGTACTTGTTGGTTTCCTGCGGGTCGACTTCCTGGATGGCGACGATCGAGCAGCGGTACTGCTTGAACAGTTTGACCATCTGGGTCAGTACACCGTCACCTTCCGGGTTGACGCACAGGTCGTCAGCCAGCACCACCGCGAACGGTTCGTCACCGATCAGTGGGCGGCCGGTGAGGATCGCGTGGCCCAGGCCCTTCATTTCGGTCTGACGGGTGTAGGAGAAGGAGCACTCGTTGAGCAGACGACGGATACCGACCAGGTACTTTTCCTTGTCGGTGCCCTTGATCTGGTTTTCCAGCTCGTAGCTGATGTCGAAGTGGTCTTCCAGGGCACGCTTGCCACGGCCGGTCACAATGGAGATCTCGTTCAGGCCGGCATCCAGCGCTTCTTCAACGCCATACTGGATCAGTGGCTTGTTGACCACCGGCAGCATTTCCTTGGGCATGGCTTTGGTAGCGGGCAGGAAGCGGGTGCCGTAACCGGCGGCCGGGAACAAGCATTTCTTGATCATATACGTCCTTAAACAAAGGCTAGGCCTGTGGAATTCGGCGCAGTCTAATCAGGCGGCAGTCACCTTACAATGCCCCGCCTGAGGCCGACCGATGCCATGATAGAGATAACCCAGTGTAGATAGTTCCTGGGGATCGTAAATATTGCGCCCATCAAATAGCACTGGCATACGCATAAGCCCCCGCACACGCACGAAATCCGGCTGCCGAAACTGCTTCCATTCGGTCACCAGCACCAGGGCGTCTGCGCCCTCGACACAGGCGTAAGGGTCTTCGCTCAGGCGCAACTGACCATTGGTCACGGCCTGCGGATAACGCCCCTGCATGCCACCAAGTGCCACCGGGTCGCAGGCCTGTACCCGGGCCCCCGCCGCAAGCAACGCATCGATCAGCACCAGGCTGGGCGCCTCGCGAAGGTCGTCAGTGCCGGGTTTGAAGGCCAGCCCCCAGAGCGCGACGCTGCGCCCACGCATGAAGCCGCCAAAGTGCTGGTGCAACGCCTTGAACAGCAAGGTCTTCTGTTCGTCGTTGCGTGCCTGCACCGCCTGCAGAATCGCGGCCTGGTAGCCCTGCTGCTCGGCAGTGCGAAGCAGGGCCCGGACATCCTTGGGGAAGCACGAACCGCCGTAGCCACACCCGGCATAGATAAAATGGCTGCCGATGCGCCGATCACTGCCGATGCCCCGGCGCACCTGCTCGATGTCCACATCCAGCTGTACGCAAAGCCCGGCCAGCTCATTGATGAAGGAGATCTTGGTGGCCAGAAAGGCGTTGGCGGCGTATTTGCTGAACTCGGCGGCGCGGGGCGCCATCAACAGGATGCGTTCGCGGTTACGCACAAAGGGTGCATACAGCCGCTGCAGGCACTGGCCGGCCGCCGCACTGTCGCTGCCGATGATGATGCGGTCGGGGCGCATGAAGTCATCGATGGCGCTGCCCTCCTTGAGAAACTCGGGGTTGCTCGCCACCTCGACAGCAAAGCCTGCGCCACGCGCGCGCAAACCGACTGCAATGTGCCGGGCCACCCGCTCTGCAGTACCCACCGGTACTGTCGACTTGTTCACCACCAGGCTTGGGCGTGTCAGGTGGCGCCCCAGGCTGTCGGCAACGCCCAGCACATGCTGCAGGTCGGCCGAGCCGTCCTCCTGGCTGGGCGTGCCCACGGCGATAAACACCACCTCGGCACTGGCCAGCGCCTGCTGCCAGTCATCGCTGAACAGCAGGCGGCCCGCCTGCATGCCGCTGTGCAAGAGCGCCGGCAGGCCTGGCTCGTGGATCGGGCTCTGACCCTGGCGCAACTGCATCAAGCGCTGCGGATCACGCTCCAGGCAGGTCACCCGGTTGCCCATTTCGGCAAAACAGGCCGCCGTTACCAAGCCGACATACCCCGCCCCGATCACACAGAGTTCCATGGCCGCGCTCCTTGAGGATGATGGCGGTCATTCCAACCCGAAGGTGGTTGCAGGGCGGTGACGGGCAGATGACAAAAGAACGCGGCCGGCGCAGCAAACCCGTCAGCTACCCGTTCCCTGCCCGATCAACACCCCCTCGACTTGCTGGCCATACAGGTTCACCCCGTCATTGGCATGAAACTTCAGCCGCGTCTTCTCCACAGACCCCTCCACCAAGCGCGGGTCCTGCGGCCGTTCGTGGCGGTTGATCCACGCCGCCACATCCCAGGCCTGTTGATCGCTCAAGCTGCCCGGTTTACCCAGTGGCATGTTGTACTTGATGAAGGACGCTGCCGTGTTGATCCGGTGCATACCGGCCCCCCAGTTGTAGGAGTCCTTGCCCCACAGCGGCGGCATCACATACTCACCGGCCACCTTCTGCCCTTCGCCGTTGTCACGATGGCATATCGCACATTGCTCACGGTAAACCTGCTGTCCGCGCTTGAAGTCGTAGCCACCCTGGGGTTGCGCCACGTCCGGGTAGCCGCGACCCGCGATCTCGACGCCTGTGGGTGCCTTGGTCGACAACCAGTAGGCATACACCGACAGCGCCGTCATCTGCGGGCTGTCTGCCGCCGGTGGCTTGCCGTTCATGCTGAACTGGAAACACCCCTGGATGCGCTCGGCATAGGTGTTGACCTTGTCGTTTTTCTTGCGATAGGCCGGGTACATCGGGTACGCGCCCCACATCGGCGCGGAGTGTGCCAGCCGCCCCTGGTCGAGGTGGCAGTTGCTGCAGTTCAAACCGTTACCCACGGCTTCCGGCATCTTGCGTCGGGTATCGACAAACAAGGCATGGCCCTCGCGGACCATCTTGCCAAAGGCATTGTCCGGCAACTCGCTTTCGGCGGGCGGCACGAACTGCGGCGCGGCCTGCACGCCTGGCACCTTCAACTGCGACTGGTCTTCCATGGCGATCGTGGCCGCCTGGGCACTGCCCATGGCCAACAGCAGCGCGGCGGGAATCAAGGGCTTCATGGCGTGACCTCCTGGCTGGCGGGGCGGGCGAAGAACTCGGCAATGGCCTTGACCTCGTCATCGGTCATGGCCTTGGCCACGCCGACCATCAGTTGGTTGGGGTCATTGCTGCGGCTGCCGTCGCGCCAGGCATTGAGCTGCGCCATCAGGTAAGCCGCAGGCTGGCCTGCCAAGGGCGGAAAATGCTCACCTACACCACTGCCACCAGGGCCGTGGCATTGCACACAACCGGGTATCTGTCGCCCCCAATCACCGTACAGGGCCATGCGCGTGGTGGGGTCATCGGCAATCTGCTGGCGGCGCAGGTCAACCGCAGGCTCGGCCGGGAGGCTGGCCAGGTAGGCGCTGACTGCTTTGATCTCATCGTCGCTCAAGGCTTTCGCGAGCGGTTCCATGACCGGCTGCTTGCGGGTGCCATCACGCCAGTCGTGCAACTGTTTGCTCAGGTAGCCGGCGGGTAACCCGGCCAAACGGGGGAACCCAGCGGCGGCAATGCCCTTGCCGTCTGGCCCATGGCAACCTAGGCAGGCCATGGCGGCGGGGTTCGCCCCGCCCTGGGTGAAGATTTTCTGGCCATCGGCGGCATGCGCCGTGGGCCAGGCCAGGATCAGCAGGCTGCCGATCACGACTCGACTCAACGGTGTCATCACGAATCTCCATTTCTTTTGTTATAAGCTTAGGCTTAAAAAACATAAGCAAATGGATACTAGCCCCGTAAGGCAAATCGCAACAACGCCAGACTCGCCAAGCGAGGGTTATTGGCTTTTTAACCGCGAATCAATTGCGCCAGATCAATGGCCAGAAATGCACTGCGTCGTCGCCGTGCGCACGTCGCCCAGGCGCAGCGGGAAGTTGTTCAACCGCTCACGCAGTTTGATGCTGCTGCCGCTGCCACGCTTGTCGATATCGACCAGCGCCGCAGGCCCGGCCCCGGACGTCAGCTTCTGCGGCACGATCAGGCGCAGGCCATCGCCTCGCGGCTCCTCGACCAACGGATCACGGGTATCGGCCAGCTTCTGCTTGATGCAATCTGCGTATTCACGCGGCGTCTTGCCAGAGATCACATCCATTGTTTCGCGCGATTGTTCAAGCTCCGAAACGCTGACACAGCCACCCAGCGTCAGGGACAACGCCGCTACCATCCATTTCATTTGCAGCACCTCTGCCTTTCAAGAATCCCGTTCGACCACCGCCGGGCTATTTTGCTCCCTGCTTTGGCAGATTTATCTACGCCTGGCCAACAGGCGCGGCAGTGTAACGCTACATCGTGGTATCTTTCGCCTTTGCAGATCCAAACCTTGCGGAGCATCACATGAAATTCGTACACCAGCGCGAGCACCTGAACGAAGACGATATCGTCGTCATCGAGTGCTCCCAGCGCTGCAACATCCGCCTGATGAACGACGCCAACTTCCGCAGTTTCAAAAATGGCGGTCGGCACACCTACCATGGGGGTGCCTTTGACCAGTTCCCGGCAAAGATCACCGTGCCAAGTACCGGTTTCTGGAACATCACCCTCGATACCGTGACCACTCGCCCGATCTCGGTAACGCGCAAACCGACCTTGACCCACAAGATCAAGATCATCCGTCGCTCGTCGTCGAAACTCAGATAAGACCGCCATGACCCAGCCCATCAAGTACGTCATCAAATACAAACTCGACGGCGAGCGCCGCTTCGAATTCGCGTTCATGCCCGAGGCTTCCGTGGAGCAGGCCCTGCAAGCGCTGCAAAAGATCCACGGCGACGATGCCGTGAAGATCAGCGACATCCAGGTCAGCAAGGCCCTGTAAACGCCCTACGTGCACTGCCGTACCGATCACGCTGCCCGCAAGGAGAATCGCATGAGCCAGTGGCCCGACCGTCGCATCCTCGATCTGCTGGGCATCGAGCTGCCCATTCTCCAGGCGCCGATGGCCGGTGCGACCGGCTCGGCCATGGCCATTGCCGTGTGCGCTGCGGGCGGCCTCGGTGCGCTGCCCTGCGCCATGCTCACCGCCGCGCAGATCGCTGAAGAGATCGCGGCATTTCGCGCCGCCTGCCCTGGGCGCTCGCTGAACCTGAACTTCTTCTGCCACCAGCCACCGCTGCCCGATGCCGAGCGCGATGCGCGCTGGAAGCAGGCCCTGAAGCCTTACTACAGCGAAGTGGGTGCCGACTTCCAGGCCCCCACCCCGGTCTCCAACCGTGCGCCTTTCGATGAGCAAAGCTGCCAACTGGTCGAGCGACTGCGCCCTGAAGTGGTGAGTTTCCATTTCGGCCTGCCCGCGCCGCAGTTGCTGCAGAGGGTCAAGGCAACCGGCGCCAAGGTGCTGTCCAGCGCCACCACGGTGGCAGAAGCGGTGTGGCTGGAGCGCCACGGCTGCGACTCGATCATCGCCATGGGCTATGAAGCCGGCGGCCATCGCGGCATGTTCCTCAGCGAAGACATCACCAGCCAGATTGGCACGTTCGCCCTGGTGCCGCAGATTGCCGATGCGGTCAAGGTGCCGGTGATTGCAGCCGGCGGCATCGGCGACCACCGCGGCCTGGTCGCGGCCCTGGCCCTCGGCGCGTCGGCCGTGCAGATCGGCACGGCCTACCTGTTCTGCCCTGAGGCCAAGGTTTCTGCCGCTCACCGCCACGCTCTGGACACCGCGCCGGCCAGCGAAACCGCACTGACCAACCTGTTCACCGGCCGCCCGGCGCGGGGCATCATCAACCGCGTCATGCGCGAGCTGGGGCCGATGAGCGAGCTGGCACCGCGCTTTCCGCTGGCGGGTGGTGCGCTGATGCCACTGCGCGCAATCACCGACCCTCAGGGCAACAGCGACTTCAGCAACCTCTGGTCGGGCCAGGCCCTGCGCCTGGGACGGCACCTGCCGGCAGGTGAGCTGACCCGGGATATCGCCGACAAGGCCCTGCAACAGGTCGGGCGCTGAACACGGTAGGCGAACGCCTGCAACACAGTTACCTCTAGGCCTCTTCCCGGCCAATGGCCTATCGCTATATAGTTCACGCTATAACGATAACCCCAAGGAGCTGTCTTCATGCGTATCCGCCCACTGCACCTGGCCGCCACTGCACTGGCCAGCCTGATCTGCCTCAACACTGCCTGGGCCGACGAGGTCCAGGTCGCGGTCGCAGCTAACTTCACAGCACCGATCCAGGCCATCGCCAAGGACTTCGAGAAAGACACCGGCCACAAGCTGGTCGCAGCCTACGGTGCCACCGGGCAGTTCTACGCACAGATCAAGAACGGTGCGCCGTTCGAAGTGTTCCTCGCCGCCGATGACAGCACCCCAGCCAAGCTTGAGCAAGAAAACGAAATCGTACCCGGTTCGCGTTTCACCTACGCCATCGGCACCCTGGCCCTGTGGTCGGCGAAGGAAGGTTACGTGGACGCCAAGGGTGAAGTGCTGAAAAAGAACGCCTACAAGCACCTGTCCATCGCCAACCCTAAAGCCGCCCCCTACGGCCTGGCCGCGACGCAGGTGCTGGACAAACTGAACCTGACCGAGGCCACCAAGGGCAAGATCGTCGAAGGCCAGAACATCACCCAGGCCTTCCAGTTCGTATCCACCGGCAATGCCGAGCTGGGCTTCGTTGCCCTGTCGCAGATCTACAAGGACGGCAAGGTAACCAGCGGCTCGGCCTGGATGGTGCCGTCCGCGCTGCACGACCCCATCCGCCAGGACGCCGTGATCCTCAACAAGGGCAAAGACAATGCCGCCGCCAAGGCGCTGGTCGAGTACCTGAAGGGCCCGAAAGCCGCAGCGGTGATCAAGTCCTACGGTTATGAAATCTGATGCCACTGGACGCCAGTGACCTGGGGGCAATCTGGCTGACCATCAAACTGGCCAGCTTGACCACCCTGATTCTGCTGGTCCTCGGTACGCCCATCGCCTGGTGGCTGGCGCGCACGCGTTCGTGGTTACGCGGGCCGGTGGGCGCCGTGGTGGCGTTGCCGCTGGTGCTGCCACCGACGGTGATCGGCTTTTACCTGCTGATCGCCCTCGGCCCGCACGGTTGGCTCGGCCAGGCTACCCAGGCGCTAGGCCTGGGTAGCGTGGTGTTCAGCTTCACGGGGTTGGTGATCGGCTCGGTGATCTACTCCATGCCGTTTGTTGTGCAGCCGCTGCAAAATGCCTTTGGCGCTATCGGCCAACGGCCACTGGAAGTTGCAGCCACCCTGCGTGCCAGCCCCTGGGACACCTTCGTTCATGTGGTATTGCCGCTGGCCCGCCCCGGCTTCGTCACCGCGAGCATCCTGGGTTTCGCCCATACCGTGGGCGAGTTTGGCGTGGTGCTGATGATTGGCGGCAACATCCCCGACAAGACCCGCGTGGTCTCGGTGCAGATCTTCGATCACGTCGAGGCCATGGAATATTCGCAAGCCCACTGGCTGGCCGGTGCCATGCTGGTGTTCTCGTTCCTGGTGCTGCTATTGCTATACGCTGGGCGCCGCGGCAAGGCTGGCTGGAGCTGAAATGACTGGATCGATTGTGGCGCGCCTGGCGTTGGCGCGCGACGACTTCACCCTGGATGTCGACCTGTTGCTGCCAGGGCGCGGTATCAGCGCGCTGTTCGGCCATTCCGGCTCGGGCAAGACGTCGTGCCTGCGTTGCCTGGCGGGGCTGGAGCGGGCTGCCAGCGCGTATATCGAGGTCAACGGCGAGGTCTGGGAAGACAGCGCGCGCGGCTATTTCCAGGCGCCGCATCTGCGACCGGTGGGCTACGTATTCCAGGAAGCCAGCCTGTTCCCGCACCTCTCGGTACGCGGCAACCTGGAGTTCGGCTGGCGGCGAATTGCGCCGGGCGAGCGCAAGGTCAGCCTCGATCAGGCTTGCCAACTGTTGGGCATCGGCCACTTGCTGGCACGCCGGCCGGCCACCTTGTCCGGCGGCGAGGCCCAGCGCGTCGGCATTGCCCGTGCGCTGCTCAGCAGCCCACGGCTGTTGCTGATGGACGAGCCACTGGCGGCCCTCGACGGGCCGCGCAAGCGCGAGATTCTGCCGTACCTGGAGCGCCTGCATGACGAACTGGACATCCCGCTGGTGTATGTCAGCCACGCCCAGGACGAAGTGGCGAGGCTGGCAGACCACCTGGTGTTGCTGGAGCAAGGCCAGGCCGTGGCCAGCGGCCCGATCGGCGAAACGCTGGCGCGCCTCGACCTTTCATTGGCCCAGGGCGAGGACGCCGGGGTGGTGTTCGAAGGCCTGGTGGTCGGTCATGACCCTCATTACGATTTACTCGACCTACGCCTGCCCGGCAGTAGCGCGCCACTCTTGCGCATCGCCCACCCTGCGCATGTCATGGGCAGTACCCTGCGGGTCAAGGTTCAGGCCCGCGATGTAAGCCTGGCCCTGGCCGCAGACAGCGCCTCGAGCATCCTCAATCGGTTGCCGGTGCGGGTGCGTGAAAGCCGCCCGGCAGACAACCCGGCCCATGTCCTGGTCAGCCTGGATGCCGGCGGCAATGCCTTGCTGGCGCGTATCACTCGCTATTCGGCAGACCAGTTGGGCCTGCACCCGGGCCAGGCACTGTTTGCCCAGATCAAGTCGGTGGCATTGTTGGGCTGAGCAACCACCACGCGGCCGTTGTCCATTGATCAGTGACCTGATCGAGGCCTGCCGCCAATGCTCGACTGCCCCCTGCCCCGCACCTTGCATTACGTTGACGACAGCCAACCGGGCCTGAGCCGGCGGCGCTGGCGCGACCGCTTCATCTACTTTGACGCCGAGGGGCAACGGGTGCGCGACGCCGACACCCTCGCGCGCATCGCCGCGCTGGTGATTCCGCCGGCGTACAGCGAAGTGTGGATCTGCGCCGACCCGCAGGGTCACCTGCAAGCCACTGGCCGCGACGCCCGTGGCCGCAAGCAGTACCGCTACCATGAGCAATGGCGCGAACTGCGTGACCAGCACAAATACGGGCGCATGCTGGCCTTTGCTCAGGCACTGCCGAAACTGCGCCTGCAACTGGAAACGCACCTGGCCCGCCCGGGCCTGGACCGGGAAAAGGTCATGGCACTGGTGGTGAGCCTGCTGGACCACACCCTGATCCGCATCGGCAACCAGCGTTACCTGCGCGACAACCAGTCATACGGGCTGACCACGCTGCGCAACCGCCACGTCAAGGTGCAAGGCGGCACCATCCGCTTCCAGTTCCGCGGCAAGCGCGGGGTCGAGCACGACGTCACCTTGCATGACCGGCGCCTGGCAAACCTGCTCAAGCGTTGCATGGAGCTGCCGGGCCAGGCGCTGTTCCAGTACCTGGACGAAGACGGCCAACGCCGCAGCGTCGGCTCCAGCGAGATCAACCAGTTTTTGCAGGAACTCACTGGCGCCGACTTCACCGCCAAGGACTACCGCACCTGGGCCGGCAGCAGCCTGGCGCTGGACCTGCTCAGGCCGCTGGCATGGGAGCCGGAAAGCGAAGCGAAGCGCCAGGTCGCGGCCATCGTCAAACAGGTCGCCACACGCCTGGGAAATACCCCGGCCGTGTGCCGACGCTGCTACATCCACCCGGCGGTGCTGGAACACTTTGCCCTCGGGCGGCTGGCCAGTTTGCCGCGCAAGCGTAACCGCAAGGGCCTGGACCCGGAGGAAGTCGCGTTGCTGTTATTTCTTCAGGCACTAGAGGAACAGTACGATCATTGACACTGTCTATTTAGGCCATGATGCAGAGAAATTTCCCATACGGGCTGAACCCCCCTATTCTTGCCACCGAGCACCTTCGCCGACAATCCGCTTGCGGTAACTATCGGCGCCTGCAACTGAAGACACGCAACAGAATTTGTCTGTCGGGGAATTCCTATCCGCCGAAAGCGTCTTTAATGAGAAGGAAGAGGGACTGGCTCCCACCGCCGCGGCAAATAGCCCGACGGATTTCAACATTACCAAGGAGAACTACATGCTGATACTCACCCGTAAGGTTGGCGAAAGCATCGTCATCAACGATGACATCAAAGTCACCATTCTGGGCGTCAAAGGGATGCAGGTGAGGATTGGTATCGACGCACCGAAAGATGTCCAGGTGCACCGCGAAGAGATCTTCAAGCGTATCCAGGCTGGCAACCCGGCCCCGGAAAAACACGACGACTCGCACTGAGCGGCCCCGCCTCAAGCCGCACGGACGCGCTTGATCGACTGTGCCTCAGGTGCCCAGCAGTTCGCGCACCTTGGCGATCATCCTGTCCATATCGAAGGGTTTGTCGAATACCGCGGCGAACAGTTCCGGGCACCCGTGGCTGGCCTGGCTAACCTGGCCACCGCTCATCAAGATGACCGGCAGGTCGCTCAGGTGCAGCTCATCGCGCATCGAGCGCACCAGCTCTTCGCCATTGAGCAGGGGCATCATGTAGTCGGTGATCACCAGCTCGACGCGTTTTTCCTTGAGCGCTTCCAGGGCCTTGAGGCCATTGCTCGCCTTCTCCACCAGATAACCTTCATCCTCCAGGGCGAAGCCGAGGATGTCGGCGATCAGGTATTCGTCATCGACGATCAGAATGGTGTTCATCAGAGGGCCCGTCACCCGCTCCCTTGCGGCACAGGGGTCCCGGAGAGCACGCCGCTGGCGCCCTCGAAGGCCTTGCGCAAGGTGATGCCCTGGGGGCCGAGCAGCAGCTCGTGCAACGAAGGGTCATGGTGGCTGTCACGCACCTTGAGGATCGACAGCATGCGCCGCAGCTGCGACTGCTGCTCGACGAAGCGCATCAACATCAGGTTGTCGACGATGCTCGAAAGGTCCGCTGCTGGCGCAGTGATTTCCGACCCGAAGATGTCACGCATTTCCCAGGTCAACAGCACACTGACTTCACGTGCTCGCAGCTCAGCAGTCAAGGCGCGGAAAAACGCGTTGAGCCGCGCCGGGTCGATCGCCAGGCGGCTGAAGGCACCCAGGCTGTCGATCACCACACGCTTGCTGCCTTGCGCCTCGACACGTTCGAGCAAGCGCGCGCCAACCTGGTCCAGTAAACCCTCCGTGGTGGGCTGCCAGCACAACTGCAGGGCACCTTCACGCTCAAGTGCGGCAAAATCGTAGCCTAGCGACGCCGCTTTGAGGCGCAAGCGTTGGGGCGTTTCGTAGAAGCCGAAGTGCACCCCTGGCGCCTGCGCGGTACACGCGCCCAGAAATGCCAGGCCCAGGGATGTCTTGCCGATACCGGACGGCCCCATCAACAGGCTGGCCGAGCCTGCGGCCAGCCCGCCACCGCACATTTCATCCAGGCTCATGATGCCAGAAGTGACACGGCTCAGCGTGGCGTTGCCTGTCTGGCTGGGGTGACCGAGCAGCGACTCCAGCCGCGGAAACACATGCATGCCCGCTTCATCGATCAGGCATTCGTGGCGGCCCGACAAGGCTGCGCTGCCCCGCGTCTTGCGCAACTGAATGTGGCGTACGGCACGGCTGCCGACCAGTTGCTCGCCCAGCTCGATCACCCCATCGACCATCGTGTGTTCCGGGCTGCCTTCGTCCAGCCGTGCACTGGTCAACAGCAACACGGTGCAGCCGGCAAAGGCTGCGTGGCCTTGCAGTTCCGAGACGAATTTTTTCGTGTCCAGGTGCGTCTGCGCACGCACACGGGCATTGAGCACCCCGTCCACGATTAGCAGGCTGGCCTGCTGGCGGCCGATCTCCTGGCGCAGCAACTTGACCACCGCATCGAGCCCTTCCTGCTCGAGGGCGTCGAAGGCACTGACGAACTGGATCTGGTCGCCGACCAGGCTCGGGTCGAAAAAATCAAGGGTGCCCAGGTACTGGAACAGCCGCTCGTGAGATTCACTGAGCAGCGTCGCCACCAGCACCCTTCCACCCGCCTGCACGTGGTAACAGGCCAACTGATTGGCCAGGATGGTTTTACCCGCGCCAGGTGGGCCTTGAATGACGTAGGACGCCCCCGCCACCAGCCCCCCCCTGAGCAGCGCATCGAGCCCCTCGATCCCCGTCACCAGCCGCTTGAGTGCCTGTGCCATGGTTTCTACCTGTCGAGTTGGCGATCTGCTTGTGGGTCAGACGTGGGTAAATAAAGACGCATGCAGGTGCCCTTGCCGAGCACGCTGTCGACGCTGATGGCGCCATTGCTCTGCTTGGCGAAGCCATAGACCTGGCTGAGGCCCAGGCCGGTGCCCTTGCCGAATGCCTTGGTGGTGAAGAACGGCTCGAAAATGCGTGGCAGCACGTCAGGGGCGATCCCGCTTCCGCTGTCCTGCACCTCGAAGCACACGAAGCTGCCATGCAACCCCTCCAATTCACCGGCTAGCTCTACAACCTTGGCCGCCATACGGATATGGCCACTGCCCTCGATGGCATCGCGGGCATTGAACAATAGGTTCAGCAGCACCATCTGCAACTGCCCCGCATCCACTTCTATCGATGGCAGGTTCGGTGGCAGGTGATGCTCCAGATCAATGTCGCTGGGCAGCGAATGCTCCAGCAGCCCACGGGTAGCGGTGATCAACTCCAGGGGCGCAATGCGAGTGACATCGAGTTTGCGGTGGCGGGCAAAACTGAGCAGTTGCTGGGTCAGTTCGGTACCCCGTTGCCCGGCGTCGACAATGTGTTGCAGCATTCGCTGGATACGCGCCGGATCCTGAGCGTTCATGGCCAGCCGTGCCGAACTCAGGATAATGGTCAGCATGTTGTTGAAATCATGCGCCAGCCCACCGGTCAGTTGACCAAGGGCTTCGAGCTTCTGCGCCTGGAACAGCTGGGCACGCACAGCATCGAGCTGCAGCGCAGAATCGCGCCGGTCAGTGATATCCCGGGTAACCTTGGCCAGGCCGACGATCTGCCCAAGATCGTCACGGATCACGTCCAGCGCGGCCAGCGCCCAGAATTGCGAGCCGTCCTTGCGCACGCGCCAGCCCTCATCCTGCGCCACCCCCTGTTCCAGCGCTTGACGCAGCAGGCGTTCGGGGCGCCCTTCGGCACAATCCTGAGGGGTGAAGAACAACGAGAAGTGCCGACCGACCACTTCATCGGCGCGGTAGCCCTTGATCCGTTCGGCGCCAGCGTTCCAGGAAACCACGCGCCCATCCGGGTCGAGCATGTAGATGGCGTAGTCCACCACCGACTGAACCAGCTGTTCATAGCGGTGAGCGGGCATGACGGGGTGATCGAGGCAATCAGCTGAAACCATGCAAACTCCACAGGCACAGCGGGAGGGAGAAAATAGGCCTAACCAGCAGTGTCACCCTGCGTTCGCCCTGTGGCAACTGATTGTCAGCGGTCACGGTCGACCAGTACAGGGCTCACTCGCCGCGGCAGCGCCACCTTGAGCAGCCACAGGCCCACCAGCAGAATGCCGCCGCCGCCCGCCAAAGCCATCATGCGTTGGGGTTGCGGGTGCTCGGCGTCGAACCCTAGCATCAGCAAATAACCGCCGAGGCTGATGAGGCTCACATAGAGAAACGCCCCCAGCAGTGTCACCAGGGCGAACAACAGACGCCATATAAACCGCGGGCGCACCACACGACCACTAGCATCGGACGAACTGGCCCGAGTCATCGATTCACAACCATTGGATCCAAATGAGGGGGCAACACTGGCGTAATGACAGCAAGGTGTCAATCACCCATTCGAGCACCCCTTCACACCCTTGATCATAGGTGCTGCGGTTGACTCAACTATAACAATGGGTTATAAAGCGCGCTTGAATGTAAGGCACTTCTACTTAAAAGCATTGACTTAGAAGCATGCCGGTCGCTCAGACCCATTCAAGTGCGAGTGTGGTGGAATTGGTATACACAGCAGACTTAAAATCTGTCGGCGTGAGCCTTGCGGGTTCGAGTCCCGCCACTCGCACCAAATTCCTTCGAAAAGGCGCCCTTGTGGCGCCTTTTTTCGTCCTGCGGAAATTCCCGGCGCAACTGCTAGAGTGGAGTTTGTCCCCGTCCACTGGAACGCCGCCATGCGCTACTCCCTGTTCGATGGTCAACGCGACGTCATCATCCTGATTGCCCGCATACTGTTGATGATTCTGTTTGTTGTATCCGGCTGGGCCAAACTGACCGGTTTTGAAGGTACGGTCAGCTACATGACCTCACTAGGCGCACCTGCCCCAATGCTTGCCGCAGCAGTTGCGGTGGTGATGGAATTCTTTGTCGCCATCGTGCTGATTCTGGGGTTCTATACCCGCCCACTGGCCTTTCTGTTCGCACTCTTCGTGCTGGGCACCGCGCTGATCGGCCATCCATTCTGGAACATGGTCGACCCCGAACGCAGCGCCAACATGACTCAGTTCTTGAAAAACATGAGCATCATTGGCGGCTTGCTGTTGCTGGCAGTGAGCGGCCCCGGGCGTTTCTCGCTGGACCGCCGTTGACTCAATCGTCTTCGCAGTCGTCGTACCAGGCTGGGTGGTCACGGTCCTCGTCATCGAGGTCATCCAGCGTTTCCTCATCTTCGTCTACTTCGTCTAGCACGCCCTGGGCGTCAGCCTCGTGCTCGATGTCGTCGTAGAGGAATTCGTGGTCGAGCAGGTGGTCATGCTCGGGTTCGTGCAGGTCGTCTTCGTCGCGCATGCTGGCTCCTGGATTGGCGGGAGGCCTATATAGGCTGAACAGTGGGCAAGGTCAATGGATGGCCGCTTAATGCTGGGTTAACCGGGCGCGGGCAGTCTGCAGGCTCTCCCTTCAAGCGTTCCTTACCCGCCATTCAATGGCGGTTTTTTTTTGCGCGGGGGGTTTGTTAATGGCAGGGAAGCACCTGGCTTGAATACCCGCAGCAAACGACAGCCGTATGACACCCTCTTCACATATTATCGACAACCTGCTTGGCACACTGGCCTTGCTCCGTACGTTCTTTAGCCCGCCGATTGTCGGCGGGCTTTTCTTTTGTCGCTTGAAAATTGCCTGACCCCATGTTGGATCTAGCCCTTCCCTCGCGCCAACCACTAAGCGGCGTCACCCAGAAAACACGCTAAGCTCAGCTATCCGATGCCTTGGTAATCGGCGCTCCCACACGCTTGCCCATCGTCGCTCTGGCGATCCACACCGACGAGCCTATTTGGCTCAAAGAGGGTGTTCCAATGGCGACAATCGAGACAAAAGCGTTCGCTAGAGGGCTGCTGAAGGTTGAAAACGCTTGGCAGGCCTATGTCCTGTCGCGCAAGTCCACCCAGGGGCTTGCCGGCCTGGAGCTGATGGCCGCGCAGGCGGAGTGCGACCGCGACTTCATCAGGTTCCAAAATCAGAGCCAGCAGTTCTACGCCGAAGTGCGCAAGCGTATTGGCGACGCTGAGAAGCTGGAGGTGGACAGGGCGCTGTATCCTCAGCATTTCCCCACACGTCCATCAGCAGACAGCTGAAAGCCCACAAAAAAACCGGCCACTGGCCGGTTTTCCTTTAACGTCTCAAACGCAAGGCCTAGCCCTTCGAATTGGACCACCTGGCCGAAGGCTGCCTGGGGCCGACACGATCGGAAGCGCCAATACCGGAAGCCACCTCCTGGATGGATCCGCCTTTTGAGAGGAACGCTTTGATCTGCTCGTCGAGCCGCTGGTGGGCTTTGTGCGTGGGGGACTGATGGGAGGCATTCATGACTGAACCTCGATAGGGAAGTCACTGGAATGCAGCAACTCGTTTGTCACTATACGCCGCATCTGTCACTGACGGGGTGAATTCCCCTGCCCGCCCCCAGGTGCCGGCAGTTAAAGAGCCTCCATCCGCCGGTCACCGGAAGGCGGCGGCGCTTTCAAGATGTGGGAAAAGCTCCCGGTCAAGCCGAACCGAAGCTCTTTGGGCATCACGAAGGTGAAGTGGATCAGCCATGAGCCGTCGCCGAGCAACAACGTATCGCTTCGGTATCGTAGAACTTCCGCTTCGCTTATGCCGATCGCCACTGCGACTTCCTGATTGCTGGGCTTGCGATCCATTGAGGTGACTCCCTCCGACATTGCGCCGGGAAGCCATCGATACTCCTCCTCCGGCAACATAAGCGCTACTTAAAAATTTACCTACCCGTGTGTGGCCGGGCACAGAGAGTACTTACACCGTCAGAGTTCTGCAGCACGAGCAGTGCTACGCTACGGGCGACTTCGCCACCCAAGGAGCAGGGAATGATTTTTGACTGGCACGCAGGGCCGATCACCCGTGCAACCCCGCTGGACAAGAACTACCGCAACACGCAGAAGGTCCGGCAGTTCATGGTCGGCGAGTGCGGCGATGGCTTCAAGTTCGATCGCACCTTCATGGCCTGGGTCAAGAGCGGCGAGCCCGTAACACTGGGCGACGTTGCAGATGAATGGCTGCGTCGAAGGAAGCGATGACGGCAACACCGATTGATTAACTCATCCGCCATACTGTCTAGCCATTCGACACGATGCTGGATAACGACTTGCCGATTGCAGGAAATGTCGCCTCGCCTCGCGATTTATGGAGATAGACAGGGCACATCCGTCGCCGATTTCACCAAGCACAAAATTGCCCGCGAATGCAGGCAAAAAGGTATCATCCGCCGTTTATTCAGCCCCCATGACAGGGAATTCAGAAATGCAAGGCAAACACTTGGCCTATCGACCGGACATAGACGGGCTCAGGGCTCTGGCCGTTTTGGCTGTCACAATTTTCCATTTCAACAAGCAATGGCTCCCTGGCGGCTTCGTCGGCGTTGACGTTTTTTTCGTCATTTCCGGCTTCCTGATCACAGGGATCATCTACGGAAAAGGGCCCAACTTCTCTTTCGCTGATTTTTACGGTCGCCGTGTTCGTCGGATCCTACCTGCAGCTGCGTTTGTAACAATCGTCACATTAATCGCTGGCTCGTTCTTACTCTTGCCTGCCGACGTCAAGTCTCTTTCGGAGTCGGCGATCGGCGCTACCCTTTCTGCAGCTAACATCTACTATTGGCTCTTCTTGGACACGGGTTACTTCGCCGCTTCGTCCGACACCGTGCCACTGCTGCATATGTGGTCGCTCGGCGTTGAAGAGCAGTTCTATCTGATATGGCCGGCGTTGATGATCATCGCCATGAAGGTCGGAGGTAAGCGCCTGCTGGTGGCAACGGGCGTCATTCTCGCTATCGGTTCCTTCGCGGTGAGTGAGTACTTCCTGGCTCGCGACCCCTCGTTCGCTTATTACATGCTGCCTTCCAGGGCAGGCGAACTTCTGGTCGGTGCCCTTCTGTTCCTGTGGCAGGACTCGCGACGCATCCCTGCCTCCGCTGCCAACTTGGCAGGTGCAGTGGGCCTGGCCATGGTTGCCGGATCGATTCTCTATCTTGACGAGAAGAATGGTTTCCCTGGCGTTCGGTCGATTATTCCGTCCCTGGGCGCGGCACTGCTGATCCTTTCAGGCACTAACCAAAGAAACCTTCTATCCAGAATTTTTGGGAACCCAGTCGCCCGTTATGTGGGGCTGCGTTCATTCTCGCTTTACCTCTGGCACTGGCCTGTTCTGGCGTTCTACCGTTACGCATACGGTGAGCCGACGCTGTCAGGTGGCATCGCCTGCGCACTGCTGATGTGCCTACTCACCCTCATCTCGTATCACCTGATAGAGACGCCTTTCAGGGCTCGCACTCCAATGTGGCTGATCACCAAGGCTGGGCCGATCATTGCGACCAGCGCGGGTGTGATGGTACTGGGATACGTCTTGGTGAAGAACAATGGTTATTGGCCAACCGCTGCAGGCGCCGCATACAAGAGAGAAATCTCTTTACACGACTACAACACGAAACCTGCGAGCCGGTTCCCATTCAACTGCCAGATGATGCAGTACGATCCGAAAAAATGGACCGAGGATCAGTGCGTCAATGGTGATAAGACAGTGCCTGCGCAAACACTGCTTTGGGGCGACTCAAACGCAGCGCATTACGTTGGGTATCTGAAGGCTGTAGGAGAAAGCGCGCATTTCTCCATCCGAAATATCTCTCTTACATCGTGCCCTCCGGTGCATGATACAAAAGGCCTTATTGGTCCGGATCGCGCAAAGTCCTGCAATGACTTTAATGAGCGGGCGTTCGCCGAGTCCAAGCACTATAGAACCGTAATCATCGGAGCATATTGGGAAGGCTATGCTGCGAAAGGCGGGAAGGAGAAGTTCGCCGATACCATCGCTGAACTGGCCGGCAACCACAATCAGGTGATCATTGCCCTGAATGTCCCCGTATTCGTAGGCCTGGACCGCATGTGTACGGCAAAAGCCATACGCATCCCAGGAATGAACTGTCCAGCAACCGCGATGACTCCCGATCAAGGCGAAAGCGAAGTCAACCTCTACCTCAAGGAACTCGCAAGCCAGTACGCCAACGTAACCACGTTCGATGTTCGGCCGCAAATCTGCAAAAACGGAACGTGCTCGGCTTACGACAAAGACACGCTTCTCTACTTTGACAGCGGCCACATCAGCATGGTCGGATCTGAGATCATTGGCCGCTCCGTAGTAGAATCCGGTCAAGTCCCCCAGCCTATCGCGGCCCTGGGGCAATCCGCTCGATCTGTTGGGCAACACGTCGAAGATTGAACGCATGAGCATTTAAACTGCCATCTCTGCAAGCCCGCCACCTCGGCGGGCTTGCACTGAAAAGGCGCTGGCAGCTTAAACCGGGCAACCTTAGGTGCGGGCCTCACAGCCAGTGCGGGTAGTGTCAATAATCAGATCACCTTCCACCCGGTAACCGATTGAACCCACCAGGAAAGAGTGATTGAGTTGGCTCATCACCACATCCGAAAGGCCCACGGCGCACTTATCCTTCTGGATAGCGTTATCCATCGCTGTCTTCATGTTAGGGATGCCCAGCGGAAAAATGATGACCGGGTAGTTGTCTTCCCCGGTTACACGCGCACCCTTCACGAATTTCGAAGAGTTGATATTGTAATTCTTGGTGCTGGCAACAGTCATGTCTGCGACTCGAACGGTGCAACCTGAAACAACGGCAGTGGCGGCGATGAGTGCAAGTACGGCTTTCTTCATGATTCCCTCCGAATTGAGGGTGCGGAATATAGCAAAAGGCCATCATCACAAAAAGCCCGGCGTTGAAGCGAGTTTTCGCTTTCCCCTACGAGAAAACTTGGGGACTGGGGATAATCTGTTTTGGGACTTCGGTCTTTTTCGACCCACAAAGAAAAACCCCGCAGACGTTAATCTGCGGGGCTTTCGAATAATGGAGGCCGAGGTCGGAATCGAACCGGCGTAGACGGATTTGCAATCCGGAGCATAACCACTTTGCTACTCGGCCTCAAAGTTCGGAGTTAGCCGCTTGCGCTTTGCTATCCCCTTGAAACACTGAACCTTTTTCAAAGTTCGCTGCGTTTCGATGGGCGCCATTATGTCTGCATTCAATGAACCTTGCAACCCCCTGAACAGAAAAAAATTTCAAGGGGTTCAAGGTGTTAGCGCAAGCGGCCGAGTTTGCTCCAAAGCCCCACCACGGTGTTCTCCACCGTGCCGCTGGCAGCCATGCCGATGCGCTCCTGCAGGCTCTTGCGTTCGGCAAAGTGCAAATGGAACAGATTGGCGTTGCGGGCGCGGTCGCTGAGGTATTCGTCGCTGGTCTGCAGCTCGTCCACCAGCTTGCGGTTAAGCGCTGCCACGCCCAGCCAGACTTCGCCGGTGGCCACTTCGTCCATGTGCAGCTGTGGCCGATAGCGAGCGACAAAGTCCTTGAACAGCTGGTGGGTGATGTCCAGGTCTTCCTGGAACTTCTCCCTGCCCTTCTCGGTGTTTTCGCCGAACACCGTGAGGGTGCGCTTGTATTCGCCGGCGGTGAGCACCTCGAAATCGATGTTGTGCTTCTTCAGCAGACGATTGACGTTGGGCAATTGGGCTACCACGCCAATCGAACCCAGCACGGCAAAGGGTGCGCTGACGATCTTCTCGCCAATGCAGGCCATCATGTAGCCACCACTGGCAGCCACCTTGTCGATGCACACGGTCAGCGGGATGCCCGCTTGGCGAATTCGCGCCAGTTGTGAAGCGGCCAGGCCATAGCTGTGCACCAGGCCACCGCCGCTTTCGAGCCGCAGCACTACCTCGTCACGTGGGGTAGCGAGGGTCAGCAGGGCGGTGATCTCGTTGCGCAGGCTCTCGGTGGCCGAGGCCTTGATGTCGCCATCGAAATCGAGCACGAAGACCCGGCTCTTTTCTTCAGCCTTGGCTTTTTTCTGCTGTTTTTCCGCCTTTGCCTGCTGCTTGCGCAAGGCCTTGAGCTGAGCCTTGTCGAGCAAACCCGACTCCAGGCGCTCGCGCAGCTCTTTATAGAACTCGTTCAGGCGCGTGACCTGCAATTGCCCGCCCGGTTTGCGCCGCCCCTTGCCGCGCAAACCGGCAATGGCCGACAACACCACCAGGATCGCAATCACCAAGGTGGCGGTTTTAGCGAGAAAGCTTGCGTATTCTGCAAGAAACTCCACGTTGACTCCTTCAAAGACTGGCGCCGGTTCAGCGCGTAACTGCTACAAGCATACCGGTGCGCCTGAGGCGCTGCCAGCCGGTGTAAACGCTGGCAACACAGTTCAAACAACCTTTTCAAACGCTTGTATGTTTTTTCGTTGACAGCCTGTGTGGCACATCCTAACCTCGCAGCAACCTCCAACAGGCCGGATACCTTCGTGGGCAACCTCTACCTGATCCGACATGGCCAAGCCTCCTTCGGTGCCGAAGACTACGACGCCCTCTCAGCCGTCGGTGTGCGTCAGAGCCAGGCCCTGGGCGAACACCTGGCTCAGCTCGGTGTGCGGCTGGATCGTTGCGTGGCCGGCGACCTGCGCCGTCAGCAGGATACCGCACGCCTGGCGTTGGAGGCCTTGCACGCCAGCGGCTGCCAGGTGCCTGCTGTCGAGACCGACGCGGCGTTCAATGAGTTCGATGCCGACGGGGTGATCCGCGCCCTGCTGCCGGGGCTGATGGAGCAAGAACCCAACGCCCTGCACATCTTGCGCAATGGCGCACAGCACCGCAGTGAATTCCAGCGCCTGTTCGCCTTGATGGTGCAGCGCTGGCACGATGGCGAGCATGCCGATGACGGCCTGGAGACTTGGCAGGGCTTCACCGCCCGCGTCCAGAAGGGCTTGCAACGTGTGCTCGAAACCGCAGGCAGTGGCGACAACATCGCCATCTTCACCTCCGGCGGCACCATCGCCGCCCTGCTCCACCTGGTCACCTGCATTACCCCCAGCCAGGCTTTCGCGCTGAACTGGCAAATTATCAACACGTCGCTCAGCCAGCTGAAGTTCCGCGGCCGCGACGTGGCACTGGCTTCCTTCAACAGCCAAGCCCATGTGCAGCTGTTGAGGGCGCCGGAGCTCATTACCTACCGATGAGCCCGGCTTGTTGTGTCCCTGCGGGGACGTGAAAATCACTCTATAAGGAATGCGCCATGACCTCCGTAGCTGATGCCGTTAAGAAGATGCAAGAGAAGTTCAACCCAGCCGCTGCCGCCGGCCTGGACCTGGTGTTCGGCTTCGACATCACCGACGAAGGCAAAAAGTACGCGCTGATCGTCAAGGACGGTACCTGCGACATCCAGGAAGGCGAGAACCCAGACGCCAACTGCACCCTGGTGCTGGACAGCGAGACCCTCAAGGGTATCGTCAGTGGCGAGACCGACGGCATGCAGGCCTTCATGGGCGGCAAGCTGCGCGTCGAGGGCGACATGATGCTGTCGATGAAGCTGAGCGAGCTGTTCCCTTCCTGAGTGACGGGCACGCCGAGCGATGAAAAAACCGAAGCCTGACCGGCTTCGGTTTTTTTTTGCCCACCCCATCAAGGCGATTGATCCACCTGCAACACCCTTGTCTATATGACTGCCAGGACGCTTGTTCCAGTTCCCGCAGGCCATTAAATTAGCCAATAGTCCTTGCGATCGATTATAAGGAAAACGCATGACGCTCACCGATCAGTCCACCCAGGTACGCCCCGGCGAAGAACTCGACGCGGCCGTCATCGACCCTTATCTCAAGGCCCATATCCCCGGCCTGGCGGGTTTGCCGAGCATCAGCCAGTTCCCTGGCGGCGCCTCCAACCTCACCTACCTGGTCAGCTACCCGGGCCGCGACTTCGTGCTGCGCCGGCCGCCGTTCGGCCACAAGGCCAAGTCGGCCCACGACATGGGCCGCGAGTTCCGCATTCTCAATCAGCTCAACGATGGCTTCCCGTACTGCCCCAAGGCGTACGTGCACTGCACCGACGAGCGCCTGATAGGCGGCGAGTTCTACGTGATGGAGCGGGTCAAGGGCATCATCCTGCGCTCGGACATCCCCGCTGAACTCAACCTCGACGCCGCCAAGACCGAAGCCCTGTGCAAAAGCTTCATCGACCGCCTGGTGGAACTGCACCAGGTCGACTATCAGGCCTGCGGGCTGGCCGACCTGGGCAAGCCGCAAGGCTATGTGCAGCGCCAGATCGAGGGCTGGACCAACCGCTATGCAAAAGCCATCACCGAGGATGCGCCACGCTGGGAGCGGGTCATCGCCTGGCTGCACGAGAAGATGCCCGCCGACCATCCGCGCCCCGGCATCGTGCATAACGACTACCGTTTCGACAACGTGATCCTCGACGCCGACAACCCGATGCGCATCATTGGCGTGCTGGATTGGGAGATGGCCACGATTGGCGACCCGCTGATGGACCTGGGCAACAGCTTGGCCTACTGGATCGAAGCGGGCGACCCGGCGCCGGTGCAACTGATGCGCCGCCAACCCAGCAACGCCCCCGGGATGCTGAGCCGTCGCCAGTTCGTCGATTACTACGCCGAGCGCGCCGGTATCCGCCTGAACAACTTCGATTACTACTATTGCTATGGCCTGTTCCGCCTCGCCGGCATCGTGCAACAGATCTACTACCGCTTCTACCACGGCCAGACTCAGGACAAGCGCTTCGCTCAGTTCATCCACATGAACCGGCTGCTGGAGCAGATGGCCTTGAAGGTCATCGCCCACACCACGCTCTGACGACAGACAACAAGGAAAACAGCATGTCCAAGACCCACTTGTTCGACCTTGACGGCAAAATCGCCTTCGTTTCCGGCGCCAGCCGCGGCATCGGTGAAGCCATTGCCCACCTGCTGGCCCAGCAGGGCGCACACGTGATCGTCTCCAGCCGCAAGCTGGACGGCTGCCAGCAGGTCGCCGAGGCGATCATTGCCGCCGGGGGCAAGGCGACTGCAGTGGCCTGCCACATCGGCGAGATGGAGCAGATCCAGCAGGTGTTCGCCGGTATCCGCGAACAGTTCGGGCGCCTGGATATCCTGGTCAACAACGCCGCCACCAACCCGCAGTTCTGCAACGTGCTGGACACCGACCTGAACGCCTTCCAGAAGACCGTGGACGTCAACATTCGTGGTTACTTCTTCATGTCGGTGGAAGCCGGCAAGCTGATGCGCGAACACGGCGGCGGCAGCATCATCAATGTGGCGTCGATCAACGGCGTCTCGCCAGGGCATTTCCAGGGCATCTATTCGGTGACCAAGGCTGCGGTGATCAACATGACCAAGGTCTTCGCCAAGGAATGTGCACAGTTCGGCATCCGCTGCAATGCGCTGCTGCCAGGCCTGACTGACACCAAGTTCGCCTCGGCACTGGTGAAGAACGACGCTATCCTCAACGCCGCCCTGCAGCAGATCCCGCTCAAGCGCGTGGCCGACCCCAAGGAAATGGCCGGCGCGGTGCTGTACCTGGCCAGCGATGCCTCCAGCTACACCACCGGCACCGCACTCAACGTCGACGGCGGTTACCTGTCCTGATCAGGCCTTGATTGCCTGCAGGGTGTAGCTCAAAGGCAGGCGTGACGGCTGCTGGCGCAAGCGCCACTCGCCGTCGGCGCCTTTGTCCATCTGGCCCGGCAGCGCCTCCCAAGGGATGCTCTGGTGCTCGACCAGAGCTGTCAGTTGCAGCCCATGCGCCAGCAACGCACTGATCACCTCGCCCAGGCCGTGGTTCCACTCATGGGTCTCGGTATGGACCAGGCGCTGATCGGTTTCGACGTATGTCTGGTCGTTATGCCAGACCGTCGGAGTGTCGTGCTCGAAGTACGGATACTCGATCAACAGGCGGTCCTGATGGTCTTCGTTGACCGCCATCAGCATCGGGTGGCCATCGCGCAGGAACAACCGCCCACCCGGTTTGAGCAGGGCTGCCACCGTACGCGCCCACGGTTCGATGTGGGGCAGCCAGCAGAGTGCGCCGATGCCGGTATAGACCAGGTCGAAGCTACCCGCGGGCAACACCTGGTCGGCGGCATAGACATCCGATTCCACATAGACGATCGGCACCGCGCAGCGCTCGGCGAGTGCCCGCGCCTCGGCCAGCGAAGCCCCGGAGTAATCCAGGCCGCAGACCTTCGCGCCCAGGCGGGCGAGCGAGAGGGTATCGGTACCGATGTGGCACTGCAGGTGAACGGCGTTGAGCCCGCGGATATCGCCTAGCAACGGCAGGTCGAAGCGAACGGTTTCGGAAAGATGCGCCGGGTGCTCGACGAGCCGTTCGACCTCATAGTCTTTCGAGGCGGCATGCAAGGGGGCGCGTTCGTCCCAACTGCTGCGGTTGAGTTGCAGTGATCGGTCCATACTCACGTCCTTGTCCACGTGTCGTGTATTGGCGGCCCTGGTCAGGCCTTCATCATTACAGGCAGGTCGCCGCCGCCGCGCGCCGTTGCAGGGCCACACTGTCATTGTTTTGCGCGTAGTAGTCGACCCGCGCTCCACCTGCTTGCGGATAGATATCCACGAACGCTTCGGCATCGCGGGTATACACCGTGAAACCACCCAGCTTGCGCGGCTCCAGGTAGCCACTGGCATCGACCCCGAACACCGCCTCTTCCTGCCAGCTGAACTGGATGCACTGGGCTACCAGCGCGGGCGCCTTGTGCGAATCGAGCTGCGCGGTCGGCTTGCCGCCACGTGCCGTTTCCATGGTCGCAGAAGCACAACCGACCAGCATCAGTATCGCGGCCATCGGCAGAATTGCTCGCATGTTCAACCCTCAGGGCAAAAAAGAAGGCGACTCTAGCACTCGCAGGCACCGCGAGTGAATTGTCGGCGGCACGCCGCTGTCGCAGTAAGGACATGCCGTCACAAGGAAACCGCCATGAAACTGCATCACCTGCTGCCTTCACTGCTGCTCGCCGCCCTGCCCTGCCTGCCGCTGGCCGCCTCTGCCGCGCCTTCGGCCGAAGAAAGCATCACCGGGCCGGAAACCCACAACCGCGAACTCAAGGTAGGTGACAAGGCCCCCGACCAATACAAACGCGATGACCAGACGGTAAAAGACTGGAAAGCCAAAGGCCTGCCGGCACCCGAAAAGGAAAGCCACTGGGTGCGCATGGGCGAGCACTATGTGCTGGTGCAGATCACCAACGGTGTGGTCCTGGCCATCCACCCCGCGTCCTGACCCTGCCGAGCTACACACAGGCCGCCATGTGCACCGTGTTGCGCCCGGCGGCCTTGGCCTGGTACAGCGCTGCATCGGCCTGGGCAAGCAGGCTGGCCGTGTTGTCGTTGACGCCAGGCACACTGCACCACAATCCGACACTGAAACGCAGTTCGATTTCATCGCTGGCAAAGCGTGCGGGGCTGCGGGCAATGGCCTCTCGCAAGCCCTGCAGCGCCGCCATTGCGCCAACGCGGTCGGTTTCGGGCAACAGCAGCAAAAATTCCTCGCCGCCATAGCGGCCCAGGCTGTCTCCCTGGCGCAAGCGTTGCTGCAACTGACGCACGCAATGGCACAGCACCTCGTCACCGGCCAGGTGCCCGTACAAGTCGTTGATGCGTTTGAAGTGGTCGATGTCGATCATGGCCACGGCCAGGCTGCTCTGCGCGTCCCGGGCGCGGTCCAGCTCGACGACGAAGCGCTCGAGGATCGCCCGGCGATTGTAGGTATCCGTGAGCACATCGCGCAGGGCCAGGTGCTGCAGGCGTGATTCGCTGCGTTCCTTGGCCATCAGCACCAGCCCGATCGAATACATCATCACCGTGGCCGTGCCGATCGCCACCGAAATGCTTTGCTTGACGTTACTGGTGTCGTAGCGCAGTTCCACGGCCGTGCCATTGGCCACGGCCACGGCGCGCATGCCCAGCCCGACCAGGCTGATCAGCGCACCGATCTGCAGCAGCAGGTGCGCCCTGCCCGGCCGCTCGACGTAACGCCGCGCCCAATAAAGGATCATCGAACATTGCAGCATCAGCACCAACGTCGCCAGCAACATGCGGGGCTCAAGGGTATCGAGCAGCAGCATCAGCCCCACCAGCATGACGGCGGGAATGACGAAGATCATCCGCCACGGGATCACTTGCTCGCGCACCCGGAACAGGCTGGCCGAATAGAACGCCAAGGCCAGGGACAGCAGGCTGTTGCCCAAGCCATAGCTGACCCACAACGGCGCTTGGGCATAGAGCGTGTAGCACACATAGGCCAAGGCATGCACCAGCAGCCCGCAACCGGTCAGCATCAGGTTGTCGCGGCGGTTGCTGCGCCCGACCAGCAGCAGGCAGAAGGCCAGAATGGTTGCAACCAGGGCAACGGCGGCGAACAACGTGGGGGTGTGGGCGATCATCGTGATTCACCGTGTGGCAGTTTGCCGTCTTGGCTGCGGCTTGCTGTGCAGTTTAGTGGCCGACCCGCAGCTCGGCCATGACCGAGCGGGACAGAACAGCAGCCGGCAGGCACGCCGCTGATCGCGAGCATGACAAAATTTTGCCTGCCAAGGAAACCAAATGGATCGTTCCCAGTCTCAGGAAGTGCCCCGTAAACCTTTGCGGATCAAGGACCTATATCGTGATGACCCGCCTTGCAAGCTTCTCGTTGGTTGCCGCCATCCTGCTGACCGCTGGCTGCCACAGCCATCGCTACCATGACGACGACGATGGCTGGCGTGATCGCGACCGTGGCCAGCGCCACCATCATCGGCATGACCGCGACGATGACGATGACAACCGTCAATACCGCGGTGACCGCTACTACCGCTGAAGCGTCTTTGCACCCCTGACCCGCCGCCCGTTGCGCGGCACCTTAACCTGATGATTCCTTTTGAGGTTCGTACCATGCGTCTGACTCTACCTTCCCTTGCTCTCGGCCTGCTGCTGTGCCAGGGCGCTTTCGCCGGTGACGGTACCGCCGCCATTGGCGGTGGCCTGGGTGGTGTACTGGGTAACGTTGTCGGTCAACAGATCGGCGGCAGCACTGGCGCTGCGATTGGTGCCGGTGTCGGCGGCGCGGCCGGCAGTGCGGTAGGCGCACGCAAGGGCAACCGCACCGAAGCCGCCATCGGCGGTGGCCTGGGTTCGGCGGGCGGTTCGCTGCTGGGCGGCAAGGTCGGTGGCTCTGCCGGTTCGACCATCGGTGCCGGCCTGGGCGGTGCTGCAGGGGGTGCCATCGGCAACCACCTGGGCGACAACAACGGCAAGAAACACCGCCGTCACCGCCACTGATCCAGCTGACCAAGGGGTTGCTCGGCAGCCCCTTTTGCTTGTGAAACCCTGCAACACGTCAACACACCCTTCACCGCAAGCTGGCACACTGGCTGCTACTGTCTACCGTGCCCCCGTGTGAAGGAACACCCCCTCCCCATGAACCAAGAGCTGCTCTGGGTCCTCGGCCTGTTGGCCATCGTCGTCGTCCTCTTCATCATCAACCGCCCGCGCATGGACGTGGTGGCGCTGATGGTGATTCTCGCCCTGCCGTTATCGGGCATCCTTACCGTGGAACAGGCCCTGGCCGGCTTCAGCGACCCCAACGTGGTGCTGATCGCTGCCCTGTTCGTGATCGGCGAAGGCCTGGTACGCACCGGCATCGCCTACCGCATTGGCGAGTGGATGAGCGAGCGGGCCGGCAACAGTGAAGCGCGCCTGCTGGTATTGCTGATGGTGGCGGTAGCGGGGCTGGGCTCGGTGATGAGCTCGACCGGGGTGGTGGCGATCTTCATACCGGTGGTGCTGAGCATCGCCGCGCGCCTCAAGCTGTCACCCAGCCGCCTGATGATGCCCTTGAGCTTCGCCGGCCTGATCAGCGGCATGCTCAGCCTGGTGGCCACGCCCCCCAACGTGGTGGTGCACAGTGAACTGGTGCGCCATGGCGAGCAGGGCTTCAACTTCTTCAGCTTTACCCCGTTCGGCCTGGTGGTTCTGGTGCTGGGCATCGGCTACATGCTGCTGACGCGCCACTGGCTCAATGGCGAAGTGCGCAAGGACGGCCGCGTGGAAACCCGCCGTACGCTGCTCGACCTGGTGCTGGACTACAAGCTCAACGGCCGCGAGCGGCGCCTGCGCATCCGCCCCCATTCGCCGCTGATCGGCCACACCCTGGGCGAGCTGGAGCTGCGCACCCGGCATGGCGCCAACGTGATCGGCATCGAGCGCCAGCACAAGTTCACCACGCGGGTCATCGCGGCCGACTCCAACACAGTACTGCACCAAGGTGACGTGCTGTTGCTCGACCTGTTCGCCAACCGCGACGACCTGCGCAGCCTGTGCCAGACCATGCAACTGGAACCCCTGCACTTCAAGGCGGCGTACTTCATCGACCAGTCCCAGGAGCTGGGCATGGCTGAAGTGTCGCTGCCCCCCGGCTCGCAGTTGGTCGGCAAGAGCATCCTCGAGCTGGCGTTCCGTAGCCGCTTCGGCCTCAACGTGGTGGGTTTGCGCCGTGAACAGGCCGCCATCGAAGAGCAACTGGTGGAAGAAAAGCTGCGCCTGGGCGATACGCTGCTGGTGGTCGGCCCCTGGAAAGCCGTGCGTCAACTGCAAAGCAACCCCCACGACTTTTTGGTGTTGAGCCTGCCTGCCGAAGTCGATCAGGTAGCCCCGGCCCGCAGGCGCGCACCCCAGGCCTTGCTGAGCCTGGCGGTGATGGTCGGGCTGATGGTCAGCGGCGCGGTGCCCAATGTCATCGCCGCCTTGATCGGCTGCCTGTTGATGGGCGCGGGCCGCTGCATCGACATGAAC
The DNA here is from genome assembly GCF_051123555.1 of Pseudomonas sp. NFX1. Lineage (NCBI taxonomy): Bacteria > Pseudomonadati > Pseudomonadota > Gammaproteobacteria > Pseudomonadales > Pseudomonadaceae > Pseudomonas > Pseudomonas sp. NFX1. The sequence goes on from NZ_CP169366.1 coordinate 2,648,644, forward strand.
AGCGCTTACCGGGCCATCCATTGGCAGAGCCTGGTGCTGATCGTCGGCATGCTGCCCTTCGCCCTGGCCCTGCAGAAAACCGGCGGTATCGACCTGGCAGTGACCGGCCTGGTCAGTGTACTCGGCGACGCCGGGCCGAGGGCCATTCTGGCTTGCCTGTTTGCCATGACCGCAGTGATCGGCCTGTTCATCTCCAACACCGCCACCGCCGTGCTGATGGCACCGGTAGCAATCAGCACCGCCACGCAGTTGGGCATGTCGCCCTACCCGTTCGCCATGACTGTGGCCCTCGCCGCATCGGCCGCGTTCATGACGCCCGTCTCGTCACCCGTCAACACCCTGGTGCTCGGGCCTGGGCAGTACCGCTTCGGTGACTTCGTCAAAGTCGGCGTCCCTTTCACCTTGCTGGTGATGCTGGTCACCGTACTGATGGTGCCGTGGTTCTTCGGCTTGTGAAGAAATCGACAGGGAATGCAGGCAATTTGGCATTATCCAGAAGGATCGCGGCAGATTGACATCAACTGCCCTGTGGAAACACACTGATACGTAATTGCCCCAGGTGCTTCAAGGCGTTTTCCTGGATTTCGTTTCCGCTTGCCGGTCGAGTTCATGGTTTTTCCAGCCCAATCGCGCTTGTTGCCCTACGTCGCTCTGCTTTGCCTGACCTTTGCCTTGACCCTGGGCGGCATCCTGGCACGCCCGATCGAGTCCCTGTCGCTGTTCTGGCCAGTCAATGCGGTACTGGTCGGCGTGCTGTTGCGTTACCCCCGCCAGGCCAATGCCCTTGGTTTCACACTGGTGTGGCTGGCCATGGTGGCGGCCGACCTGCTGTGCGGCAGTGACTGGAAGCCGGCCTTGTGGTTCAACCTGTGCAACCTCGGCATGGTGTTCAGCGTGTGGCAGTTGCTGGCACGCGTGCCGCGCCTGCACCGCCGCATGCGCAGCCCGCATGGCGTACTCAGCGTGTTTGCCGCTTGCGCGGCCGGTGCCATGGTCGCGGCGAGCCTGGCCTCGGTCATGGCCGCCCCTTGGTTCGAGCAATCCCTGCAGGCCACCTGGCTGGCCTGGTTCAGCGAACAGTTCTCGACCGGCGTACTGGTGCTGCCAGTGCTGCTGACCGCCCCCTCGGTACGCGCCCTGATGCGCAGCGGCGCCCAGCCGGTACGGTTGCCGCCCCTGCTGGTGCTGCTTGCTTCGCTGGCCTTCAGCATCGCCTTTGGTGGGCCAGGCGCCATTGCCTTCCCCATTGCCGCGCTATTGTGGTGTGCCTGGACTTACCCGCCGTTTCTGGTCTCGCTGCTGACGCTCACCGCTGGCAGCACGCTGATCGTCGCGGTCGCACAAAACCTCATGCACTTCAGCGTGCCGCAAAGCGAACCGGGCGTCACTACGCTGATGTCGGCCCGCCTGGGCATCGCCATGCTGGTGCTCGGGCCGCTGGTGGTGGCCTGTGTCAGCCAGGCCAACCGCAGCCTGCTGGCGCGCCTGGCGCATCAGGCCACCATCGATCACCTGACCGGTGTACTGACCCGCAGCGCATTCACCCGCCGTGCCAGCGCGCTGCTCGACAGCCGCCAACAACACGGCCCGGCACTGCCGCTGACCTTGATGATGCTGGACATCGACCATTTCAAAGCGATCAATGACGCGCATGGCCACGCGGTTGGTGACAAAGTGCTGCGCCAGTTCGCCCGCACCCTGCAAGACCAGTTGCACGAAGGGCAGCTGTTCGCGCGCATGGGCGGCGAGGAGTTTGTCGTGGTCCTCCCGGGCCTTGCGCCGGAGCGTGCCAAATTCACCGCCGAACGCCTGCGCCGGGCGGTGCAGGACCTGCATGTGGTGCAGGCCGACCATCGCCTGCATATTACCGTGAGTATCGGCCTGGACGGCTGCGCCGCCGATACCCCGGCACCGAGCCTGGACGAACTGCTGGCGCGCGCCGACCAGGCGCTCTACCGGGCCAAGGCCCATGGCCGCAACCGTGTCGAACAGGCCGAGGCACAGCGCCAGGTGGTCTGACTCACCCAGCCAGCAAGTCCCAGGACAGCTTGGCGATCAGTACGCACAGCAGAATCAGGAACAGCCCGCGCACGAACCCTGCCCCCTTGCGCACCGCCAGCCAGGTGCCGGTCAAAGCGCCGAGGATGTTGCATGCCGCCATCGGCAAGGCGATGGCGTACAACACGTTGCCCGACGGCACGAAGAACACCAGCGCCGCCAGGTTGGTCGCAATGTTCACCACCTTGGCCGAAGCCGAGGCATGCAGGAAGTCCAGGGCGAAGAAGCGAATGAACAGGAAGATCAGGAAACTGCCTGTGCCCGGCCCGAACAGGCCATCATAAAAACCAATCGCCCCGCCGATCAGCACCGCCAGGCACTGTTCCTTGCGACCGATCTGCGTGGGCTTGTGCAAGGTGCCGAAGTCCTTCTTGCAGAAGGTGTAGATCGCCATCAGGACGATCATCACCAGCACTCCCGGGCGCATCACGCTGGGCGGCACCAGCGAAACCGTGGCGGCGCCAGCGAACGACATGACGAAGGCACTGAGTGCGGCGGGCACGATCAGCCCCCAGTCCAGCGTGACCTTGCGAATGAACGAGCGCGCCGCAAAGGCCGTACCACACACCGAGGCCAGCTTGTTGGTGCCCAGCAAGGCCGCCGGTTGCGCGGTGGGCAGCACGTTGAACAACGCCGGGATCTGAATCAGCCCTCCACCGCCCACGGCGGCGTCGATCAAACCGGCGGCAAAGGCGAATACAGAAAGTACGGCGATATCCATCATGATGCGGCTCCAGGCAGTGAGTCAGGCTGCAAGGCTAATCAAAGTGCCGCACTTGTGTTGAAATGCCACATTGCGAAAACTGCAACGAGGGCTAGGCAATGGCATTGGACATGCTGCGGGAGATTCAGGCGTTCGTCAGTGTGGCGCACAAGCGCAGCTTCGTTGCCGCAGCGCGCGCCCTGGGCCGTTCACCCAGTGCAGTGACGCGTGCGGTGCAAACCCTGGAAGACAATGCCGGCAGCAAACTGCTCAACCGCAACGCCAATGCCGTGACCCTTACCGAAGCCGGCGAGCGCTTCTTACCCCATGCCGAACGCTTGCTGGATGTGCAACGTGATGCAGCCGATGAGCTGGCCGCGCTCAGCGGCAGCGCGCAAGGCTGGATCCGTTTTGCCGTGCCGCAGTTGCTCGGTGAACATGTGCTGCCACGGGTACTCGCCGCGTTCTCCCAACGCCACCCACAAGTGACCCTGGACGTGCAGTACAGCGATGCCGCCCTGGACCCGCTACTGGATAAATTCGACTTCGTGGTGCGCGGTGCCTTTCCGCAATCCAGCGAGCTGATCGGTTATCCGCTGTGGGGCTACCGCCGCCATCTCTATGCAAGCCCGGGTTACCTGGCCATGGCGGGCAACCCGCAACACCCCGATCAGCTGGAAGACCACGCACTGATTCTGCATACCGCCCCGCGCATACTCAAAGCCTGGCACTTCTGCCGTGATGGCCAGATCACCAGCCTGCGCCCGACGCCACGGCTGCGCCTGGATTCGGGCGATGCGGTGTACCACAGCACCCTGGCAGGGGGTGGTATCGCGCGCCTGGCAGCCTGGGTTGGCGAAGCCCAGGTCGAAGCCGGGCGCCTGGTGCGGGTGTGCCCGCAATACCACTTGACTTCAAGCACAGGCCAGGACCCACAAATGCACGCGGTGTACCCCGCTGGCGAGTTGCCCGCACGGGTGCGTGAGCTGTTGCAGGCCCTGCGCCGCGCCGGCCTATCGGCCTGACCCAAGCACCGAAAAGGACTGTTCAAATTCTGCTCAATTTAACAGAGCCCGCTTCCGGCTTGGCTTACAGCATTTTATCCACAGACCTACCCACGTTTTTTGTGGACAGATTTCCCAGCGCAAAGAACGACTTATCGCACATGCAGCAACGCCGAATTGGCCAGCTTGACCAGTTCGATCCATTCGAGGGTGCTGATCACTCCCGACTGTTCCAGCGCGCCGGCACTGCGTAGCGCCTCATCGTAGCCCTCCTCGTCGAGGGAGCCTTCAGCGAGAAAACGGCAACGCCACTCCAGCATGGCTGAAGTGCCTTTCTTGCATTCCATGTATGTTCGACTCCAAGGCAAAAGACCGGCCCGTCAATGCGGGCCGTATGACGGCGGCGGGAGACTACACGAGCCATTTGCACTTGAGAATGACTTGCAGCTACCGCTGGTCAAGCGATGGCGTCGGGCGGCGTTGGCGAAGGTCGCGCACGTGCAGGCCCATCTGGCGAATCAGACGGGCCGCAGAGGGGGAAGTGTGGTGAATATCAGCTTGGCGGGATGGTGCCTAAAAGACCTATCAGAATGGTCAGTAGCAGAAAACCACCCAGGAACAGCGTCAGCTTGCCCATCGGAACCTCTACAGTGTGATGCGGGGAATGGGCATATTGTCGTACCTGGCCTGATACGGTTACAGATTCAGGTTTGCAGAAAAAAAGCAGATCAGATACGCCGCATTAATCGAATCAAGTTGAATCAGCTCAGTTGCTTGAGCTTCTCCGCTGGCAACCAGCCCAGCTCGCCATCGCCATGGCGCTGGCACCATATCCAGCCATTGAGCGGGCGAAGCATCTGCACCAATTGCCCAGGGTCAGCGTCCAGTTCATGGGCCGAGTAGTGATCAAGCGCCCTGCCCCGCCCCACGCTGATCGGCTCGATGAGCTGGGCCGGCACCCAACCTGGTTCCTGGCCGGCGCACGAACACAGGTACCAGTCCTGCCAGCCCGGCTCACCCTCATAGCGCGGGCCAATATCCAGCAGCGTGCCCTTGGCGAAACGAAGCGGGCGTGGGTACTCGCTGCGATGGGGCTCGATCACGATGTAATGCATGGGGCCTCTCCTTGGCCTGGGAAACCAGCGATCGTAGCAGATGCTGTCTGATATGCATTTGCTAAATGCCGTGGCCCATTGCCCTCGCCAACAGCCCGCTTCAGGGCCTGTAATTGCTACACAAGATTTCGAAGCTCACGGCGCACCTGCTGCAGATCGCTGCAACTGATGGCGCTCTCGAAATCGCTTCAAAACCCGTCAGTCCGCAGTATTGAGCGCCATCTGAAACACACTTCTTGAAACGGACAGATTAAAGATTTGTAGGATTTTATCCCGCGATTCGTAGGAGAACTTTAGGCAGCAGCTTGGCCCCTGTATGAAACATCAGTTTCATCGGCAAAATCGAGCTGATACGGTCCAGTTTTCCTACAACGGCACGGACGCCTACCGCATGAGAAAAGCATGGACCCGTTCGACTCCTCAGCCCTGAAACTACAGAAAAACCTGCTGACACTGCGCCGAGCGCGTGACCGCCTGAGGCAGGAAGGCAATGACAAGGAAGCGGATCAGCTTGCGCAGCAGATTGCGCGCATCGAGAGGGTGTTGAGCACTATGCAAGGTACGATCAGACCGCCAACTTTGCAGTGAGCCCAAGCATTTTCGTGTACGGCGGGTACGCGCCCTTGGCGAACATTGGTGAAAGGTGCGTCGGTCATGCCTGCGCCTGCCCCGTAGGCTCTCGGTAACTGGCGCAAAAGTAACCCTGCGAAAGGTTCAGCCAGGCAAAGATGACCAAGCTTCACGACGCGAATTGTGTACCCTGTACGCCTTATGCCATTCGCCGTTGGAAGCGCCCATGAATAAATTGATCCTACCTGCCGCCATCTTCTTTAGCGTGCTCATCGCCGGCAAGCTAGCCGAGCACTTCGGGCTTGAGGGCAGCTGGAAAATCGGCTTGCTCTGCCTCGTGGCAGCGGCCGTGCAGATCGCGGTTTCGCGTTTGCAGCGCATGCAGCAGCAAAAAGCCCAACGTTGACTCGCCTGCTGCCTCATTCCAGTTAGGAAAACATCGCTTCATAGCAGACCGGTCAGCGGCCAACTGGGTGCACTTGATGACAATTTTTGCATGCCAAAAACGCAAAAAGCCCTGAATAATCAGGGCTTTGAATATGGCGGAAGCGTAGAGATTCGAACTCTAGGATAGTTGCCCATCGACGGTTTTCAAGACCGTTGCCTTAAACCACTCGGCCACGCTTCCAGCTCGTTTTGCGGCCGCCATAATACCGTAATGAAACACGCTGTCAAACTCTCTATGTCGCCGGTTGCAGGAGCTCTGATAGACTCCTAGCATCTGAACGTCTGAAACCACAGGTTTACCAAGGAGTGTCGCCATGCGCGAACAGGATTACGCCGTACACCACGGCCAGCAGGTCGAGCAGCAGGAGATCAGCAAGGTCCTGCGCAACACGTACAGCCTGCTGGCACTCACCCTCGCCTTCAGCGGTGTCATGGCCTTCGTTGCCCAGCAGATGCGTGTCGGCTACCCGAATATTTTCGTGGTGCTGATCGGCTTCTACGGGCTGTTCTTCCTCACCAACAAACTGCGTGATTCGGCCTGGGGCATCGTGTCCACCTTTGCCCTCACCGGCTTCATGGGCTTCATCCTCGGCCCTATCCTCAACCGCTACCTGGGTATGGCCGGTGGCGCTGAAGTGGTCAGCTCGGCCTTCGCCATGACCGCGCTGGTGTTCGGTGGTCTGTCGGCCTACGTGCTGATCACCCGCAAGGACATGAGTTTCCTCAGCGGTTTCATCACCGCAGGCTTCTTCGTGCTGCTGGGTGCAGTGGTTGCCAGCTTCTTCTTCCAGATCAGCGGCCTGCAACTGGCGATCAGCGCTGGCTTCGTGCTGTTCTCGTCGGTCTGCATCCTGTTCCAGACCAGCGCGATCATCCATGGCGGTGAGCGTAACTACATCATGGCGACCATCAGCCTGTATGTATCGATCTACAACCTGTTCGTCAGCCTGCTGCAGCTGTTCGGCATCATGGGCCGCGACGACTGATTGCGATCGGTTGTATGCAGTAAAAGGAAAGCCCGCTTCGGCGGGCTTTTTCATGAGCGAAGATTGACCTAAAAGTCAGCTTATTGGGTGAATAGCCACCGATCATGCTGCCATCGTGCTTGCCACTACCCCTAACGCGCCTGAGCCCGTAGAATGCGCTCCTTTTTTCTCCCAGGGCAGCCTTGTGCAATGAGCTCACACGAACACAGCCCAGGCGCATCGGCGCCTGCCAATGAACTGGTGCTTGGCCTTGAGGACAAACCGCGGCTGCTGATCGGCCTGCTGGCGGCGTTGCAGCATCTGCTGGCGATCATCGTACCAATCGTCACGCCTGGCCTGTTGATCTGCCAGGCGCTTGGCGTTTCGGCGCGTGACACCAACCTGATCGTGTCGATGTCGCTGGTGATCTCCGGTATCGCCACTTTCGTCCAGTGCAAGCGCTTCGGGCCCTTCGGTGCGGGGCTGCTGATTGTCCAAGGCACCAGCTTCAACTTCGTCGGGCCGCTGATTGCCGGTGGCGCGTTGATGGTAAAGCAAGGCACGCCGGTTGAAGGCGTGATGGCAGCCATCTTCGGTGTGGTGATTGCGGGCTCCTTCGTGGAAATGGGCGTGTCGCGCATCCTGCCATTCGTCAAACGCCTGATCACCCCGCTGGTGACCGGCATCGTCGTGCTGATGATCGGCCTGACCTTGATCAAGGTCGGCCTGATCAGCATGGGCGGGGGCTTTGGCGCGATGGCCAATGGCACCTTCGCCAATGGCGAGAACCTGTTGCTGTCGGGTGTGGTGCTGGCGATCATTGTCATCCTCAACCGCATCCCTGTGGTCTGGATGCGCAGCTGCGCCATCGTCATCGCCTTGGCGGTTGGCTATGCGCTGGCCGGCTACCTGGGCCGCCTGGACTTCACCGGCATGCACGAGGCCGCGCTGTTCCAGGTGCCAACACCTTTGCACTTTGGCCTGAGCTTCTCGTGGGCGCTGTTCATTCCGATGCTGGTGATCTACCTGGTGACGTCGCTGGAAGCCATCGGTGACGTCACGGCTACCAGCAAGGTCTCGCGCCAGCCAGTCGAAGGCCCGGTGTGGATGCAACGGATCAAGGGCGGGGTGCTGGTCAACGGCGCCAACTCGCTGCTGGCTGGCCTGTTCAATACCTTCCCCAGCTCGATCTTTGCCCAGAACAATGGCGTTATCCAGCTGACCGGTATCGCCAGCCGCCACATCGGCATCTGGATTGCTGTCATGCTGGTGCTGTTGGGCTTGTTCCCATCGGTTGCCGGGGTGATCCAGGCGGTACCGGAGCCGGTGCTCGGTGGCGCAGCCATGGTCATGTTCGGCGCGGTAGCGGCCTCGGGCATCAACATTCTGGCCAGCACTCAGCTGGACCGTCGTGCCCTGTTGATCATCGCGGTATCGCTGGCCCTGGGCCTGGGTGTGGCTCAGGTGCCAGAGTTTCTGGCCCACATGCCAGCGGCGATCCGCAATGTACTGGAGTCGGGCGTCGCTACCGGCGGTATCTGCGCCTTGGTACTGAACTGGTTCCTGCCAGAGAGTAAAGAGCGCGCCTGATCACTCGGCGCCTCAGCTAAAAAGCCCACCCCTTTGCGCAAGGCCACAAGGCCCTTGCATGAGCGGGGATGGGCTTTTTTGCTTTATCATGGCGGCATTCCCTTGCATGAGTTGTCCATGAAATTCGCTATCGCGGTATTTTCCCCGGCCCATGCGCCCTCCTCGCGCCGCGCGCTGCGCTTTGCCGAGGCGGTGCTGGCCGGCGGGCATGAGATTGCCCGGCTGTTCTTCTACCAGGACGGGGTACACAGTGCCTCGGCCAATGTGGTCACCCCTCAGGATGAGCTGGATGTCGCCGCCCAATGGCGCACCTTCATCGACAGCCACCAACTGGACGCTGTGGTGTGCATTGCCGCCGCCCTGCGCCGTGGCGTGCTCGACGAAGCCGAGGCCAGCCGCTATCAACGCCCGGCCGCGAACCTGCCCAAGCCCTGGGAGCTGTCGGGGCTCGGCCAACTGCACGAGGCGGCGCAGAGTGCCGATCGCCTGATCTGCTTCGGAGGCGATTGAAATGGCCAAGTCCTTGTTGATCATCAGCCGCCAGGCCCCCTGGAACGGCCCATCGGCCCGCGAAGCGCTGGACATCGCATTGGCCGGGGGCGCGTTCGACCTGCCGCTGGGCATGCTGTTCCTCGATGACGGTGTGTTCCAGCTTGCCCCAGGCCAGCAGCCCACCGCCCTGCAACAAAAAAACCTTGGCGCCAACCTGCAGGCCTTGCCGATGTTCGGCGTAGAAGCACTGTTCGCCTGCAGCCACAGCCTGCGCCAGCGCGGCCTGGCAGCCGACACCCTGGAACTGCCCGTACAAGTGCTGGACGATGCGGCCCTGGCTGCATTGATCGCCCGTTTCGACCAGGTGGTAACGCTCTGATGACGACCCTGCATGTAATTGCCCATTCGCCCTTTGGTGACGACCGGCTGGCCAGTTGCCTGCGCCTGCTCGGTGCCGACGATGCACTGCTGCTGTGTGGCGATGCGGTCTATGCACTGCACGCCGGCAGCGAACCACAGCGCCTGTTGCAGGGCGCAAACCTCAGCCAGCGCCTGTTCGCCCTCGACGAAGACCTGCAAGCCCGCGCAGTTGCCAACCACCTGGCCACGCCCGTGGACTACGCCGCATTCGTCGAGCTGTCACTGCATTACGACAAGGTCAACAGCTGGTTATGAGTACCCTCAACGTTGGCGATCAGGCGATTGCCTTGGACAAAGACGGCTTTCTGGTCGACCTGCAAGACTGGTCCCCTGCCGTTGCCAATGCCCTCGCCGCACGCGAAGGTATCCCGTTGACCGAGGACCATTGGGCAATCCTCGAACTGCTGCGCCAGTTCTACCAGGAATTCCAGCTCTCCCCGGCCACACGCCCACTGATCAAGTACACCGCCCTCAAGCTGGGGCCCGAAAAGGGCAACAGCGCGCACCTGAACCGCCTGTTCAACGGCACTCCCGCCAAACTTGCCGCCAAGCTGGCGGGCCTGCCCAAGCCGACCAACTGCATATGATCGAACCACGCCCGCTCACCCTGCAAACCCCCGCCGAACACCCGTTCGCCGAATTCGTGCGCATACTTGGCAAAGGCAAGCGCGGCGCGCGCGGCCTGACCCGCGAGGAAGCCCATGCAGCAATGACCTTGCTGCTGGAGGACAAGGTCGAAGACGCTCAACTGGGTGCCTTCCTGATGCTGCTACGCCACAAGGAAGAAAGCGCCGAGGAGCTGGCCGGCTTCACCGAGGCCCTGCGTGCGCACCTGCAGGCCCCGCACATTGCCGTGGACCTGGACTGGCCCACCTATGCCGGCAAGAAACGTCACCTGCCCTGGTACCTGCTGGCCGCCAAGTGCCTGGCCAACAACGGCGTGCGTATCCTGATGCACGGTGGCGGCGCCCATACCGCCGGGCGCATGTACACCGAACAACTGCTTGCACTGCTGCACATCCCACTGTGCCGTGACTGGTCGGCAGTCGGTACCGCGCTCGACCAGCACCGCCTGGCGTTCTTCCCGCTGCAGGACTGGGCGCCGCAGTTGCAACGCATGATTGATCTGCGCAACACCCTGGGCCTGCGCTCGCCGATTCATTCGCTGGCACGGGTACTCAACCCGCTGGGCGCACGCTGCGGCCTGCAGAGCATCTTCCACCCGGGCTACCAGGCGGTGCACCGCGAAGCCAGCCGCCTGCTCGGCGACCACGCCGTGGTGATCAAGGGCGACGGCGGCGAAATCGAAGTCAACCCCGACGTCATCAGCCACCTCTACGGCACCACCGCTGGCGAGGCCTGGGATGAAGAATGGCCAGCCCTGAGCGAACGGCGTCACGTCAAACCGCCTAGCCTGCAACCGCAGCAGCTGCTTGCCGTGTGGCAAGGTGATGCCGAGGACAGTTACGGCGAAATGGCGGTGGTCGCCACCATGGCTTTGGCCCTGCGCGGCCTTGGCCAGCATCGTGAAGACGCCTTCGCCACCGCGCGCCGTTACTGGAGCGAACGCAACACATCGATTTAATCGATCAAAGACCCCGAGTCTTTGCGCTATTTGTTCGAACGATTTTCCCTAGACTGGGCTCCAACGACAAACAACTTTGTTCCGAGGAGCTCAGCATGGGCCTTTTGATCGACGGCCGCTGGCATGACCAGTGGTATGAAACAGGCAAAGACGGTGCCTTCAAACGCGAAAACGCCCAGCGCCGCAACTCCCTGCCCGCGCCTGAAGCCGGCCGCTATCACCTGTACGTCTCGCTGGCTTGCCCATGGGCCCACCGCACCCTGATCGTGCGTGCGCTCAAGGGCCTGGAGCCGCTTATCGATGTGTCGGTGGTGAGCTGGTTGATGCAAGAAAACGGCTGGACATTCAACCAGCAACAGGGCTCCAGCGGCGATCACCTCGACGGCCTCGAGTTCCTGCACCAACGCTATACCCAGGATGACCCGCATTACACCGGGCGTGTCACCGTGCCGGTACTCTGGGACAAGAAAGAGAAGCGCATCGTCAACAACGAATCGTCCGAGATCATCCGCATCTTCAACAGTGCCTTCGACGAGTTGACCGGAAACCGCCTGGACCTGTACCCCGAGCCGTTGCGCCCAACGATCGACGCACTGAACGAGCGGATCTACCCGGCGGTGAACAATGGCGTATACCGCGCAGGTTTCGCCACGACGCAGGACGCGTACGAAGCGGCATTCGACGAGGTGTTCAATGAGCTGGATCATCTGGAAGCGCTGCTGAGCCGCCAGCGGTACCTGGCCGGTGAGTACCTTACCGAGGCCGATGTGCGCCTGTTCACCACGCTGGTGCGCTTCGACGCGGTGTATCACGGGCACTTCAAGTGCAACCTGCGGCGCCTGGCCGATTACCCGAACCTGTCAAACTGGCTGCGCGAGCTGTACCAGTGGCCAGGGGTGGCGCAGACGGTGGATATGGAGCACATCCAGAAGCACTATTACATGAGCCACAAGACCATCAACCCGAATGGGATCGTGCCCAAGGGGCCGCTGCAGGAGTTTGGCCTGGCGCATGATCGGGAGCGTTTGGCGGGGCGTGGGATATGGCTTAATAGCTGATAACGCCGGGGCCGCAAAGCGGCCCCGTTCGATTTCAGCTTTGTTGCGACCCTTCAAACCAAGCCAGCTTTTCACGCAACTGCACCACTTCCCCGACGATCACCAGGGTCGGCGCATGCACTTCATGCTGGGCGACCAGGCCCGGCAAATCCGCCAGGGTACCGGTGAACACCCGCTGATTACGCGTTGTCCCCTGCTGCACCAGCGCCGCAGGTGTGCTGGCCGCACGCCCATGACGAATCAGCTCGGCGCAAATGGTCGGCAAGCCCACCAGCCCCATGTAGAACACCAGAGTCTGGTTCGGCGCCACTAGGTCATTCCAAGGCAGGTTACTGGTCCCGTCCTTCAGGTGCCCGGTCACGAAGCGCACCGACTGCGCATAATCGCGATGGGTCAGCGGGATGCCGCCGTAGGCAGAGCAACCACTGGCCGCAGTGATACCCGGTACCACCTGGAACGGGATGCCCTGCTCGGCCAGTTCTTCGATCTCCTCGCCACCCCGCCCAAAGATGAACGGATCGCCACCCTTGAGCCGCAGCACGCGCTTGCCCTGCTTGGCCAGGTCGACCAGCAGACGGTTGATCTGGTCCTGCGGCACCGCATGCTCGGCGCGGCGCTTGCCCACGTAGATACGCTCGGCATCACGTCGGCACATCTCGATGATGGCCGGGGCCACCAGGCGGTCGTACAGCACCACGTCGGCCTGCTGCATCAGGCGCAAGGCACGGAAGGTCAGCAAGTCCGGATCGCCCGGCCCCGCGCCCACCAGATACACCTCACCGCCCTGTTGCACCGGTGCACCATCGACCATCGCCTGCAACAAGCGCTCGGCCTCCGCGCCCTGCCCGGCCAGCTGGCGCTCGGCAACCGGGCCCTGGAATACGTTTTCCCAGAAACCGCGACGCTGGTTGACGTCCGGGTACAGGCGTTTGACCTGGTGCCGGAAACGCGCGGCCAACCCGGCCAGCTCGCCGTACGCCGAGGGGATCCACGCCTCCAGCTTGGCGCGAATCAAGCGCGCCAAGACCGGCGCATCACCGCCACTGGAGACGGCCACCACCAACGGCGAGCGGTCGACGATGGCCGGGAAGATCACCGTGCACAGGGCCGGCGCATCCACCACATTGACCGGCAGGTTGAGCGACTGGGCATCGGCCGACACCTGGGCGTTGAGCCCAGGGTCGTCGGTGGCCGCGATCACCAGCCGGCAACCGACCAGGTCGGACGCCTGATACCCCCGCACCAGCACCTCACCGCCACCTTCCCGGGCCAATGCAGCCAACTGGCCATCAACCTCGGGCGCCACCACGCGCAGCGCGGCGCCGGCATCAGCCAGCAGGCGCGCCTTGCGCAAGGCAATTTCACCGCCACCGACAACCAGTACCCGGCCGCCCTGCAGCTTGTGGAACAGTGGCAGGTAATCCATTTAGCGGATGACCTCGACGCCACCCATGTACGGTTTGAGCACCTCTGGCACACGGATAGAACCGTCGGCCTGCTGATAGTTCTCAAGGACCGCCACCAGGGTGCGGCCTACCGCCAGGCCAGAGCCGTTGAGGGTGTGCACCAGCTCTGGCTTGCCGGTTTCCGGGTTGCGCCAGCGGGCTTGCATGCGACGGGCCTGGAAGTCACCGCAGTTGGAGCAGGAGCTGATCTCGCGGTACTTGTCCTGGCTTGGCACCCACACTTCCAGGTCGTAGGTCTTCACCGCACCAAAGCCCATGTCGCCGGTGCACAGCGCCAATACGCGGTACGGCAGCTCCAGCAGTTGCAGCACACGCTCGGCGTTGCCTGTCAGGCCTTCCAGGGCTTCCATCGACTTGGACGGCTCGACCACCTGCACCATCTCGACCTTGTCGAACTGGTGCTGGCGGATCATGCCGCGGGTATCACGGCCCGAAGCGCCGGCTTCACTGCGGAAGCACGGGGTGTGGGCGACCAGCTTGAGCGGCAGTTGCTTGGCATCGAGGATTTCACCCGCGACCAGGTTGGTCAGCGAAACCTCGGCCGTCGGGATCAGGTAGAAGTCGGCTTCGCCTTCACGGGTGATCTTGAACAGGTCTTCCTCGAACTTGGGCAACTGGCCGGTACCCTGCAGGGCCGGTGCCTGTACCAGGTACGGGGTGTAGTGCTCTTCGTAGCCGTGCTCGCCGGTGTGCAGGTTGATCATGAACTGCGCCAGGGCGCGGTGCAGGCGGGCGATCGGGCCACGCAGCACGGCAAAGCGTGCGCCAGACAGCTTGGCAGCGGCTTCGAAGTCCAGGCCACCGCTGACCTCGCCCAGGGCAACGTGGTCCTTGATCTCGAAGTCGAACGCTGTCGGCGTGCCCCAACGGCGCACTTCGACGTTGTCGTCTTCGCTGGCGCCGACCGGCACGCTGGCGTCCGGCAGGTTGGGGATGGTCAGCAGGATGGCGTCCAGTTCAGCCTGGATGCCATCCAGTTCGACCTTGCCGGCGGCCAGTTCATTGGCCATGCGCTCGACATCGGCCATCAGCGGCGCGATGTCCTCGCCTTTGGCCTTGGCCTGGCCGATGGACTTGGAGCGGGCGTTGCGCTCGGCCTGCAGCTGCTCGGTACGGGTCTGCACCGCCTTGCGGCGCTCTTCCAGTGATTCGATGCGCGCGACATCCAGGCTGAAGCCACGGGAGGCCAGGCGATCCGCCACTTCCTGAAGTTGGCCGCGTAACAGTTTGGAATCGAGCATATCGTTCTCTCGTTATATGTAAGTGTTGGTTCAGAATCGGGTCAGGGACAGGCCGGCCCAGGTCGCGAGCAGCCCGCCCACCACGCTGATACCGGTATAGCCCAAAGCCAGGGGCATCTGCCCGCTTTCCATGAGGCGTACGGTATCGAGCGAAAAAGAGGAAAACGTCGTCAAGCCGCCAAGAAAGCCGACCATCAGCCCGGCGCGCAGCTCGGCCGGCACCATCGGCTTGTGCAAGAACAGGCCGTAGAGCAGGCCGATCAGCATGCAGCCGATCAGGTTGACCGCCAGCGTACCGAGATAGAAGTGCCGTGGCCAGTGGGCAACCACCCAGTTTGCAGTGGCAAAGCGCAGCAACGTGCCCGCGACACCGCCCGCACTGACGGCGGCGATCAGTGCAATCACGGTTTTCTCCGTTGCCGGGGGCTGCTGCGGTCCAGCTCGGCCAGGTGCCGAAGCTTCTCGCCGATCTTCAGCTCCAGGCCACGGGGGACGGGCTGGTAGTACTGGCGGGGTTCAAGCTGGTCGGGGAAGTAATCTTCACCCGCCGCGTAGGCATCGGGCTCGTCATGGGCGTAGCGGTACTCATCGCCATAGCCCAGTTGCTTCATCAATTTGGTCGGGGCGTTGCGCAGGTGCAGCGGCACCTCCAACGAGCCGTGCTCGGCGGCCTCGCGCAGGGCGGTCTTGAAGCCCATGTACACAGCGTTGCTCTTCGGCGCGCAGGCGATATAGGTGATGGCCTGGGCGACTGCCAGCTCACCCTCGGGACTGCCCAGGCGCTCTTGCACGTCCCAGGCCGACAGGCACAGGCTCAAGGCACGAGGGTCAGCGTTGCCGATGTCTTCGCTGGCCATGCGCACCACGCGGCGGGCGATGTACAGCGGGTCGCAGCCACCATCGAGCATGCGCGCGAACCAGTACAAGGCCGCATCGGGGTTGGAGCCGCGCACCGACTTGTGCAGCGCCGAGATCTGGTCATAGAACGCCTCGCCACCTTTATCGAAGCGGCGGCGGCTGTCGCCGAGCAGGCTTTGCAGCAGCTCGACAGCAATTTCGCTGCCATCTTCAGCCAGGTCCGAGGCATTTTCGAGAAAATTGAGCATGCGTCGGCCATCGCCGTCGGCGGCAGCCATGAGCATCTTGAAGGCCTCGTCGCCAACCCGCAGGTTGTGCTGGCCCAGGCCGCGCTCCTCGCTGAGGGCCCGGTCGACCAACTTGCGCAGGGCCGGCTCGTCCAGGCTCTTGAGCACATACACCCGCGCCCGCGAGAGCAAGGCGTTGTTCAGCTCAAAGGAGGGGTTTTCAGTGGTGGCGCCGATGAAGATCAGCGTGCCGTCTTCCACATAGGGCAGAAAAGCGTCCTGCTGGGACTTGTTGAAGCGGTGCACTTCGTCGACGAACAGGATGGTCCGACGGCCATACTGGGCCGCCTGCTGCTTGGCCACCTCGACCGCCTGGCGAATTTCCTTGACCCCCGCCAGCACCGCCGAGACGGTTTCGAAGTGGGCATCACAGAACTGCGCCAGCAACCGCGCCAGGGTGGTCTTGCCGACCCCGGGCGGGCCCCAGAAGATCATCGAGTGCAAAGCCCCCTGCTCCAGCGCCTCGCGCAGCGGCTTGCCGCGCGCCAGCAGGTGCTCCTGGCCGACGTACTCGTCCAGGTTGGACGGGCGCAGGCGAGCAGCCAGGGGCTGGGCGACGGGTTCGCTTCGAAACAGGTCCATCACGGGCTCCGCTTACTCCTGGATGATGTCCGCGCCTTTCGGGACATCGAACTTGAACTTGCTGTCCGGCACCGCCTGGTTGGCCTTCACCCCGGTGAACAGGATGTTGGTGCGCTGGCCGACGCTGTCGATCAGTTGCATGTCATTGATCAGGCCCTTGCGGAACGAAACACGCAGCGAGTCGAACAGGGTGTCCTTGGTTTTCGGCTTCAAGGTGAAGTCCATCACTTCGCCCTGCTCCTTGGAGTCGATATCGAAGCTCTGGCTGATCTTCGACACGTCACCGGACAGCAACAGCGCCGGGGTCTGGTTCAGGCGTACATCGAGTTTCTTGATGGTGGCCTGTTCCAGGTCCGGGTCCCACAGGGTGACCATCTTGCCATCGGACACCACCACCTGCTCCTGCGGGGCATCGGTGTGCCAGTAGAAAAGGCCCGGACGCTTCACGGTCATCTGCCCGGCAGTTTCCTGCAGGCTGGTGCCATCGGCGCCCAACGTCAGTTGAGAGAACTTGGCATCGATGGTTTGCGACTTTTCCAGCAACTGGGTCAGGCGCTTTACGTCCAGCTCGCCGGCGTGGGCCGGCACAGAGCCCATGGCCAGGGCAGAAACCAACAGCATGCGAATCGCGCGCATGGAAATCCTCGTAGGGCAGTCTATGAACCAGGCGCCCTCGAGGCGCCCGGCAATGTGTTCATCAATCGCGCGGGCCGCCTGGGGCAATCACTTCCCGCGAGCCGTTGCTGTTCATGGGGGTGACCACGCCGGCCATCTCCATCGCCTCGATCATGCGTGCGGCGCGGTTGTAGCCGATCTTCAGCTTGCGCTGCACCGCCGAAATGGAGGCACGACGGCTTTCCAGCACGAATTGCACCGCCTCATCATACAGCGCATCGCTTTCCGAATCGTCGCCGTCACCGCCACCACCACCGCCTTCGAAGCCGCTGCCGGCCTCTTCGACGCCGTTGAGGATGTCGTCGTTGTAGTCCGGCGCGCCACGTAGCTTCCAGGCCTCAACCGTGCGGTGCACTTCGTCGTCGGAAACGAACGCGCCATGCACACGAATCGGCAGGCTGGTGCCCGGCGGCATGTAGAGCATGTCACCGTGGCCGAGCAACTGCTCTGCACCGCCCTGGTCGATGATGGTGCGCGAGTCGATCTTGCTCGACACCTGGAACGCCATGCGGGTCGGGATGTTGGCCTTGATCAGGCCAGTGATCACGTCAACCGACGGACGCTGGGTGGCGAGGATCAGGTGAATACCGGCAGCCCGCGCCTTCTGGGCGATACGGGCGATCAGCTCTTCGACCTTCTTGCCGACGATCATCATCATGTCGGCAAACTCGTCGACCACTACCACGATGGTCGGCAGGGTCTTCAGCGCTGGCGGCTCGTCGTCCATGCTCTCGCGGCGGTACAGCGGGTCGTGAATGACCTCGCCTGCCTCCTGGGCATCCTTGATCTTGCGGTTGAAGCCGGCCAGGTTACGCACACCCATGGCGGCCATCAGTTTGTAACGCCGCTCCATCTCGGCAACGCTCCAGCGCAGCGCGTTGGCGGCATCCTTCATGTCGGTGACCACCGGGCACAGCAGGTGCGGAATGCCTTCGTAGATCGACAGTTCGAGCATCTTCGGGTCGATCATGATCAGCCGCGCATCTTCGGGCCCGGACTTGAACAGGATCGACAGGATCATCGCGTTCACACCCACCGACTTACCGGAGCCAGTGGTACCGGCGACCAGCAGGTGCGGCATCTTGGCCAGGTCGGTGATGACCGGCTTGCCGCCGATGTCGTGGCCCAGGGCCAGCGCGACCGGTGATTTGGATTCGTCGAACAGCGGCGACGACAACACTTCGGAGAAGCGCACCATCTGCCGGTTTTCGTTGGGGATCTCGATACCCACAGTGGTTTTGCCCGGGATCACCTCGACCACCCGTACGCTGGTCACTGCCAGTGAGCGCGCCAGGTCCTTGGCCAGGTTGGCGATACGGCTGACCTTTACCCCGGCCGCTGGCTGGATCTCGTAACGGGTAATGACCGGGCCTGGGTGGATGGAGTCCACCGAGACTTCCACGCCGAATTCCTTGAGCTTGATTTCCAGCAGCTGGCCGACGCCGGCCAGGGATTCTGGCGAGTACTCGATCTTCTTCTGCTCGGCCGGGTCGAGGATGGAAATGGACGGCAACGTGCCTTCCACGGCGCTGTCGACGAACAGCGGCGCCTGCTTCTCCTTCATCACCCGCTTGCTCGGTTCCGGCGCCTTGGCCGGCGCGGGCGGGACGATTACCGGGGCCGCAGGTTGCTCGCGGGGCACCACGGCCTCACGCGCCACCACGGGTTCACGCGGCGCAGCAGGCGGCGCGGCTACAGGCCGGGCGGGCACATCGTCACGCTCGACGCTGCGCTCGCGCAGCTGTGGCTTGGCCGGGTCGCGCTTCTGGGCCACCATGGGCGCCGCGCCGAAGTCAGGTTCATCGACCTCGCGCAACTGCGCCTCCAGGCGCTTGCGCTCGTTGCGGGCTTCCCACCAGCGGTTGGCGGCGCCTTGCACCAGTTCGAACAGGTCGAGGGTGATCTTGCCGGTAAGGTCCATCACCTTGAACCAGGACAGGTCGGTGAACACCGTCAGGCCAAACAGGAACAAGGCAATGAACATCAGCGTGCTGCCCTGCACGTTCAGCAGGTTGCGCGCCAGCTCGCCCAGGCTTTCGCCCAGGGCGCCCCCGGCAGAGAACGGGATGCTCGCCGGCGGGTGGAAATGGATATGCGCCAGGGCCGCGCCCGACAGCACCAGGAACACCAGCCCGATGAGCCGCCAGGAGAACAGCCAGCCGCTCCATTCCCAGGCCTGGTGGCGTTCGCGGAAGATCTGCAAGGTCTTGATCGCCAGCAGCAGCGGGAAGATGTAGGCGAAGTAGCCCAGCACCATGAACAGGATGTCGGCGAAGTAGGCCCCTGCTCGCCCGGCGGCGTTCTGCACCTGGTCGACGTTGCTGGTGTGGCTGAAGCCAGGGTCGGACGTGTCGTAGGTCAGCAGCGCCATCCACAGATACAGGCACATGGCGCCGACGGCGATCAACGCACCTTCCTTCAGGCGATAGTGCAGCTGCTGCCGCCACATGGGCACTGGCAAGGGAGCTGGAGTTGCGGTGGATTTCTTCAAAACGCGTCTATTCCTGCGCGTGCTGCGCGTCCAATAGTGATCGGCCAATGCATGGCCAATGAACCACTACTTTTAACATTACTGCCCGTCAGCCGCCATGACGGCGCGCCGCACATGGGCTTGAGGGGGCTACTTTCACTTAGCTGCAATTTGAGCATGCATTTTCTTTTGTGACAAAGGCTTATGCTGTGTTTTTGCACAGGTATGACAGCAAATGTCCCGGATGGTGCCTGTGGCCTCATGAATGTGTAGGAAATTACCTAAACGGTTGCCCGTACCTTGGCGAATGAACGACAGCGATTGACCCTGCTTTTCAGCCGCGCCATGCTGGCCGCTCCCCTCCCCCACCGCACAATAGACCATGCTCACCTGGCTGACCCGCGACTCGCTGACCTTCCCGCCCCTGGAAAAGGCCCTGCACGAACCCAACGGCCTGCTCGCCGCCGGCGGCGACCTGAGCCCCGAACGCCTGGTGCAGGCCTACCGCCATGGCTGCTTCCCTTGGTACCAGGAGGGCCAGCCGATCCTCTGGTGGTCACCCAACCCCCGCACGGTGCTGTTGCCAGATGAGCTGCACGTCTCGCGCTCGCTGGCCAAGTTCATCCGCCAGGGCCACTACCAGGTCACCTTCGACACCGACTTCGCCGCCGTGATCGCCGCCTGTGCCGCACCCCGCGACTATGCCGACGGCACCTGGATCACCGACACCATGCGCGCCGCCTACTGCGAGCTGCACCGTCGCGGCCACGCCCATTCAGTGGAAGTGCGCCAGGACGGCGAGCTGGTCGGCGGCCTGTATGGCCTGGCGATGGGCCGCCTGTTCTTCGGCGAGTCGATGTTCAGCCGTGCCGACAATGCCTCCAAGGTCGGCTTCGTCACGCTGGTCACGCACCTGCGCCAGGCCGGTTTTGTCCTGATCGACTGCCAGATGCCGACCAATCACCTGCACAGCCTTGGCGCCCGCGCCATCAGCCGCGCCGAGTTTGCCGGGTACCTCGCGCGTTACCTTGACCAGCCCAACAGCGCCACCTGGGTTCCCTAGGCGAGTTCCCAGAGCTGGCTTACACTTAAAGGCAAAGTCTCACCGAAGGGGTTGATCATGACAGAGTTGGCGCGGTTGAAGTTCTATGCCACTCAGCCCCACTCCTGCAGCTACCTGCCCGAGGAGCAGGCCACCACGCTGTTTCTCGACCCCAGCCAGCCGATGGACGTGAACGTCTATGCCGACCTGTCTGAAATGGGTTTTCGGCGCAGCGGCGATCACCTCTACCGCCCCCATTGCCAAAACTGCAATGCCTGCGTGCCGGCGCGCATTCCAACAGCGCGCTTCATCCCCAACCGCCAGCAGCGCCGCATCCTCAAGCGCAACGCCGACCTGACCGTGACTGCGGCACGCCCGGCATTCAAGGAAGAGTACTTCGACCTGTACCGGCGCTACATCGAGACCCGTCACGCCGACGGCGACATGTACCCGCCCAGCCGCGACCAGTTCTCCACCTTCCTGGTGCGCGACCTGCCGTTCTGCTGGTTCTACGAGTTCCGCCTGGCGGGGCGCCTGCTGGCGGTGGCGGTGTGCGACCTGCTGCCTAACGGCCTGTCGGCGGTGTACACCTTCTACGAGCCCGATGAAGAGCGCCGCAGCCTGGGCCGTTTCGCCATCCTCTGGCAGATCACCGAAGCCCTGCGCCAGAATCTTGAGGCGGTTTACCTCGGTTACTGGATCAAGAACTGCAAGAAGATGAACTACAAGACGCAGTATCGCCCCATCGAGCTGCTGATCAACCAGCGCTGGGTCACCCTCAACTGAAAGCATTGGCTTGAAACACTATTTTCCGGCATAATCCACGCCACTTTTTTGCCCGGTGCGGTTATGCGTCGGGCCAACACTGGACACCGAGGGCTCAACTGCATGTCGAAAGAAGACAGCTTCGAAATGGAAGGTACTGTCGTCGACACCCTGCCCAACACCATGTTCCGCGTGGAGTTGGAAAACGGGCACGTCGTAACCGCGCACATCTCCGGAAAGATGCGCAAGAACTACATTCGTATTCTCACTGGCGACAAGGTCCGCGTCGAACTGACACCTTACGACCTGAGCAAAGGCCGCATCACTTACCGTGCGCGCTAAGCCCAAGCCATGAAAAAGCCCGGCCATGTGCCGGGCTTTTTTTTGGGTTGAAGAACTGGGAGGGCTTTGCCCTCCTTTCGCGACGCAAGGCCGCTCCTACAGGATCGCGGAAACCTGTAGGTACGGCGAGAAAGGGCCGCATAGCGGCCCCACTGTCACGCCACCTCAGCCGTGGTCTCGAAGTCGAACACCAGTTCGCCATCGCGCAGGTCGACGTGCACCACGCCACCATGCTCGGCCAGCTCGCCAAACAGGATCTCCTCGGCCAGTGGCCGTTTGATCTTGTCCTGGATCAGCCGCGCCATTGGCCGCGCGCCCATCTGCACATCGTAGCCCGAGGCCGCCAGCCAGCCGCGGGCGTCATCACTGACTTCCAGCAGCACACGCTTGTCTTCCAGCTGGGCCTGCAGCTCGATGAGGAACTTGTCGACGATGCTCTTGATCGTCTCGTGGCTCAGGCGGCCAAACTGGATGATGGTGTCCAGACGGTTGCGGAACTCCGGCGTGAAGCTCTTGCGGATGACTTCCATGGCATCGGACGCATGGTCCTGATGGGTAAACCCGATCGATGCCCGCGCCGCGGTTTCTGCCCCGGCGTTGGTGGTCATGATCAGGATCACGTTACGGAAGTCCGCCTTGCGCCCGTTGTTGTCGGTCAGCGTACCGTGGTCCATCACTTGCAGCAGCAGGTTGAAGACTTCCGGGTGCGCCTTCTCGATTTCGTCCAGCAGCAGGACGCAATGCGGCTGCTTGGTGATTGCCTCGGTCAACAGGCCACCCTGGTCGAACCCGACATAACCGGGCGGAGCACCGATCAGGCGCGAAACGGTATGCCGCTCCATGTACTCGGACATGTCGAAGCGCACCAGCTCCACGCCCAGCGCCTTGGCCAGCTGCCGCGCCGCTTCGGTCTTGCCGACACCGGTAGGCCCGGCGAACAGGAACGAGCCGACCGGCTTGTCGGGCGCCTTGAGCCCGGCACGGGACAGCTTGATCGCGGTCGACAGCGAGTCGATGGCAGGGTCCTGCCCGAACACGGTCAGCTTCAGGTCACGCTCCAGGTTACGCAACAGTTCCTTGTCGGAGCTGCTGACATGCTTCGGCGGAATCCGTGCAATCTTGGCGACGATGTCTTCAACTTGCGGCACGTCGATGCGTTTGACCCGGTTCGCCTCTGGCTGCAGGCGCTGGTAGGCACCCGCCTCGTCGATCACATCGATGGCCTTGTCCGGCATGTGCCGGTCATTGATGTAGCGCGAGGCCAGCTCGGCGGCGGCGCGCAGGGCTTCGTCGCTGTACTCGATGTTGTGATGGCTCTCGAACCGGCCCTTGAGCCCGCGCAGGATGCCCACGGTGTCTTCCACCGAAGGCTCGCTGACATCGACCTTCTGGAAGCGCCGCGCCAAGGCACGGTCCTTCTCGAAGATGCCGCGAAACTCCTGGAAGGTGGTCGAACCAATGCAGCGAATGTCGCCAGACGACAGCAGCGGCTTGAGCAGGTTGGACGCATCCATGACCCCACCAGACGCCGCACCGGCACCGATGATGGTGTGGATCTCATCGATGAACAGGATCGCCTGCGGGCGTTTGCGCAGCTCGCCGAGCAGCGCCTTGAAACGCTTCTCGAAGTCGCCACGGTACTTGGTGCCGGCCAGCAGCGCACCCAAGTCGAGGGAGTACACCACGCTCTGGGCCAGCAGGTCTGGCACCTGACCGTCGACGATACGCTTGGCCAGGCCTTCGGCAATGGCAGTTTTGCCTACCCCGGCCTCACCCACCAGCAGCGGGTTGTTCTTGCGCCGACGCGCCAGAATCTGCGCGACGCGCTCGACCTCCTGCTCGCGCCCGACCAGCGGGTCGATGCGCCCGGCGCGGGCCAGCTCGTTCAGGTTGCTGGCGTAAGCATCCAGCGGGTTGCTCGACGATGACGTTTCGCCACCGTCCTCGTCCTGCATTTCCTGGTCGCCTTCAGTGTTCGGGCCATGGCCCGGCACCTTGGAAATGCCATGGGCGATATAGTTGACCACGTCGATCCGGGCCACGCTCTGCTGCTTGAGCAGGAACACGGCCTGGCTTTCCTGTTCGCTGAAGATCGCCACCAGCACGTTGGCGCCGGTCACTTCACGCTTGCCGGAGCTTTGCACATGGAACACGGCACGCTGCAGCACACGCTGGAAGCCCAGGGTTGGCTGGGTCTCGCGGTCTTCATCGTTGACCGGAATCAGGGGCGTAGTGGAATCGATGAACTCTTGCAGATCGTGCTTGAGTTTGTCGAGATTGGCGCCACAGGCGCGCAGAACGGTCGCGGCAGCCTCATTGTCAAGGAGTGCCAGCAGCAGATGTTCGACGGTCATGAATTCATGACGTTTCGAACGAGCCTCCTTGAAGGCCAGATTGAGGGTGACTTCGAGCTCGCGGTTTAACATAGCTTCACCTCATACCCAAGTGGTCGGCGATTAACCGTCCTTCTCGATTTCACAGAGTAGCGGATGCTGGCTTTCCCTGGCGTATTGGTTGACCTGCATGGCCTTTGTTTCGGCGATGTCACGGGTAAACAATCCGCACACTGCCCGCCCCTCGGTATGGACGGTCAGCATGATCTTGGTCGCCAGCTCGCGGTTCAGACTGAAGAACGTCTCGAGCACTTCGACGACGAAATCCATCGGTGTGTAGTCATCGTTGAACAAAACCACCTTGTACATCGGTGGCGCCTGCAGGATCGGCTTGGCTTCCTGGACAGCAAGACCTGAGCCGTCGTCCTCATTCGATTGCGGGCGATCCTGATTGAATGTTAGTCGAATCTCACTAGGTGCATGCATGGAAAGAATTTCATCATGATCGACAGGTTAAAGTTGTCGGTTGAGCGCAAAGTTCGCCTACGGCGCACGCGCCGCCTGACCTTGACTATCGGCAAAACGGTGTTACAACCAATAAGAACCCACCGTGGTCGATAAAGATCCGCGCAGTCAACCAGATTTTTCGCATGGTTCGTATGCGGATGAAGTGGATGATACTCCAGTGATGGAGTCCTTTGCAGAGGGACATAGGGATGGCAAGCGGTAAAGTCAAGTGGTTCAACAATGCCAAGGGCTACGGATTCATCAACGAGGATGGTAAATCCGATGACCTGTTCGCTCACTACTCGGCCATCCAGATGGACGGATACAAGACGCTCAAGGCTGGCCAGGCCGTGGAATTCGAAATCATCCAGGGCCCCAAAGGCCTGCACGCGGTCAAGATAATGGACGCCGTTACCGCTGCGGCTGCCAAGGCCCAAAGCCAGACCGCGAGCGAAACCGCCAGAGCCTGAACCCTGCTCCGTGTCGGTATACGAAAAAACCGGTCGCCTCTTTAGCCAGGCGACCGGTTTTCTCTTGCCTCACATATGCTTGATCATTTCATCGCCAAAGCCCGAACTGCCCACCAGCTTCGCCCCTTCCATCAGGCGCTCGAAGTCGTAGGTCACGGTCTTGGCAGCAATCGCGCCGTTGGTGCCCTTGATGATCAGGTCGGCCGCCTCGGTCCAGCCCATGTGGCGCAGCATCATTTCTGCCGACAGAATCACCGAACCCGGGTTGACCTTGTCTTGCCCGGCATACTTGGGCGCAGTGCCGTGGGTGGCCTCGAACATGGCCACGGTGTCGGACAGGTTGGCGCCCGGCGCGATGCCGATACCGCCCACTTCCGCCGCCAAGGCGTCAGACAGGTAGTCACCGTTGAGGTTGAGGGTGGCGATCACGTCGTACTCGGCCGGGCGCAGCAGGATCTGCTGGAGCATGGCGTCGGCGATGGCATCCTTGACGATGACCTCGCGACCGGTCTTGGGGTTGTTGAACTTCATCCAGGGGCCGCCGTCGAGCAGCTCGGCGCCAAACTCGTCGCGGGCCACCTCGTAGCCCCAGTCCTTGAAGGCGCCTTCGGTGAACTTCATGATGTTGCCCTTGTGCACCAGGGTGAGCGATTCGCGGTCGTTGTCCACCACGTACTGCAACGCCTTGCGCACCAGGCGCTGGGTGCCCTCCCTGGAGACGGGCTTGACCCCGATGCCGCAGTCCTGGTCGAAGCGGATCTTGGTGACGCCCATTTCCTCCTTGAGGAACTTGATCACCTTGTTCGCCTCAGGCGAACCGGCTTTCCATTCGATGCCCGCATAGATGTCTTCGGAGTTTTCACGGAAGATCACCATGTCGACATCGCCAGGCTTTTTCACCGGGCTCGGCACGCCCTGGAACCACACCACCGGGCGCAGACACACGTACAGGTCAAGCTGCTGGCGCAAGGCCACGTTCAGTGAGCGGATGCCACCGCCGACCGGCGTGGTCAGCGGGCCCTTGATCGACACCACGTACTCACGCACCGCATCGAGGGTTTCCTGCGGCAGCCAGGTGTCCTGGTCATAGACCTGGGTGGCCTTCTCGCCCGCGTACACCTCCATCCAGGCAATCTTGCGCTTGCCGCCGTAGGCTTTCTGTACGGCAGCATCCACCACTTTGATCATCACCGGCGAGACATCGACGCCGATCCCGTCGCCTTCGATATAGGGAATGATGGGGTTGTCGGGCACATTGAGCGAATGGTCTGCATTGACGGTGATCTTGGTGCCGTCGGTCGGAACCTTGATTTTCTGGTATCCCATGCTTGCACTACTCCGCTTTCGGGTGTGATTGGACATCGTGCGATCCACTGAGCCTAAACCACATCTGCTGACCTGCAAGCGCTGCGACAACGCGCCACATTGCCCCTACGTCTTTGGTCTTATAAATGGCGCCGATGTCACTTCGCCTTGCTGAATAGCCCGATTGGTTTGATATACTGCGCCGCGACCGTAGGGTCATCGGGGCGAACCCTTGGAAAATGCGGCTCGCCCTTGGCCAAGAACGGCCACGAAGCCTGGGCTGTTACCGCAGTTCAGCACTTGACGCTCGACTGATGCATCCACCATCACCGCTCGCAGCCTCTCGACTTTCCGCTCATGGCGTCGCCAGGGCGAAGCGCCTACCCTGCGCACCTCGAGACTCGAGTACGCTCAGCACATAGAGAGTTAAACCGCATGCCCACCCGTTCCAAGATCATCTATACCTTCACCGACGAAGCCCCTGCCCTCGCCACCTACTCGCTGCTGCCGATCGTCGAAGCGTTCACCGCCTCGGCCGACATCGCCGTCGAAACTCGCGACATTTCCCTGGCTGGCCGTATCCTCGCGGCTTTCCCGGAGCAACTGGGCGCCGAGAAGCAAGTAGGCGATCACTTGGCGGAACTGGGCCAACTGGCTACCACCCCTGAAGCCAACATCATCAAGCTGCCAAACATCAGCGCCTCGGTACCGCAGCTCAAGGCCGCGATCAAGGAACTGCAAGGCAAAGGCTTCAACATCCCCGACTACGCCGACGAGCCGTCCACCGAGGCCGAGAAAGAATCCCGCGCCCGCTACGACCGCATCAAGGGCAGCGCCGTCAACCCGGTACTGCGCGAAGGCAACTCCGACCGCCGCGCCCCGCTGTCGGTCAAGAACTACGCACGCAAGCACCCGCACAAGATGGGCGCCTGGGCTGCCGACTCGCAGTCGCACGTTGCCCACATGACCCAAGGCGACTTCTACGGCAGCGAAAAGGCCGCGCTGATCGAGGCTGACGACAGCCTGCGCATCGAGCTGGTCGGCAAAGACGGCACCACCACCGTTCTGAAAGCCAAGACTGCGGTCAAAGCTGCCGAGATCGTCGACTGCGCCACCATGAGCCGCAAGGCCCTGCAAGCCTTCATCGCCGAGCAGATCGCCGATGCCAAGGCCTCTGGCGTGCTGCTGTCGGTGCACCTGAAAGCCACCATGATGAAGGTCTCCGACCCGATCATGTTCGGCGTCATCGTCGAAGCGTTCTACAACGACGTGCTGGCCAAGCACGCCGCCGCACTGGCTGAAGTGGGCTTCAACGCCAACAACGGCATCGGCGACCTGTACGCCCGCATCAAGGACCTGCCAGCTGACAAGCAGGCCGAGATCGAAGCCGACATCCAGGCCCTGTACGCCGTTCGCCCGGCCCTGGCCATGGTCAACTCCGACAAAGGCATCACCAACCTGCACGTGCCGAGCGACGTCATCGTCGACGCCTCGATGCCGGCCATGATCCGTGACTCGGGCAAGATGTGGAACACCGCTGGTGAGCTGCAGGACGCCAAGGCGATCATCCCGGACCGCTGCTACGCCGGCATCTACCAGGCCACCATCGAAGACTGCAAGGCCAACGGCGCCTTCGACCCGACCACCATGGGCAGCGTACCGAACGTCGGCCTGATGGCGCAGAAAGCCGAAGAGTATGGCTCCCACGACAAGACCTTCCAGATCCAGGCCGATGGCGTGGTGCGTGTGGTCGACGGCAAAGGCCAGGTCGTGCTGCAGCAGAACGTCGAAGCGGGTGACATCTTCCGCATGTGCCAGACCAAGGACGCGCCGATCCAGGACTGGGTCAAGCTGGCCGTCAACCGTGCCCGCCTGAGCAACACCCCGGCGGTGTTCTGGCTGGACCCAGCGCGCGCCCACGACGGCGTGATGATCGAGAAGGTGCAACAGTACCTGAAGGATCACGACACCACCGGCCTGGACATCCGTGTCCTGGCACCGGTCGACGCCATCAAGTTCTCCCTGGCCCGCATCCGCGAAGGCAAGGACACCATTTCGGTGACCGGCAACGTGCTGCGCGACTACCTGACCGACCTGTTCCCGATCATGGAGCTGGGCACCAGCGCCAAGATGCTGTCGATCGTGCCGCTGATGAACGGCGGTGGTCTGTTCGAAACCGGCGCTGGCGGTTCGGCACCCAAGCACGTGCAGCAGTTGGTCGAAGAGAACTTCCTGCGTTGGGACTCGCTGGGTGAGTTCCTGGCCCTGGCCGCTTCCCTGGAGCACCTGGGCAACACCTACGACAACCCGCGCGCCAAGGTCCTGGCCAACACCCTGGACCAGGCTACCGGCAAGTTCCTCGACACCAACAAGTCGCCTTCGCGCAAAGTCGGTGGCATCGACAACCGCGGCAGCCACTTCTACCTGACCCTGTACTGGGCCGAAGCCCTGGCCGCCCAGGCTGACGACGCCGCCCTGCAGGCGCGCTTCGCCCCGCTGGCTAAAACCCTGGCCGAGAACGAAGCGACCATCGTCGCCGAGCTCAACGCCGTTCAGGGCAAGCCGGCCGACATCGGTGGCTACTACGCCACGGATGCCGAGCTGACCGCCAAGGTGATGCGCCCAAGCCAGACCTTCAACAGCGCCATTGCCGCCCTGTAAGGTTCGCTTGATGTAACACCACAAACCCCGGCCACGCACCGGGGTTTGTGCTTTTTAGCCGCAAACTGCAAGCCACAAGTCAAAGCAGCCCGCGTACTGCTTCGACTTGTGGCTTGCAGCTTGAAACTTGCTACTTAGGGAGAGCATCGACCGTGTCTTGGCAACCCCATATCACCGTCGCCACCGTCGTCGAGCACGAGG
Source organism: Pseudomonas sp. NFX1 (assembly GCF_051123555.1). Taxonomy (NCBI): domain Bacteria; kingdom Pseudomonadati; phylum Pseudomonadota; class Gammaproteobacteria; order Pseudomonadales; family Pseudomonadaceae; genus Pseudomonas; species Pseudomonas sp. NFX1. The sequence continues at coordinate 2,677,856 of NZ_CP169366.1, forward strand.
GCAAATTCCTCTTCGTCGAAGAGTTCAAAGCTGGCCAGCATGTCTTCAACCAGCCCGCTGGCCACCTGGAACCCAACGAAACCCTGCCCCAGGCCGCCCTGCGCGAAACCCTCGAAGAAACCGCCTGGGAAGTCGAACTGACCGGAGTGGTCGGCATCTACCTGTACACCGCACCCAGCAATGGTGTGACCTACCAGCGCATCTGCTTCGCCGCACGCCCGGTGCGCCATCACGCCGACCTGGGGCTGGACAGCGACATCGTCCGCGCCGTCTGGCTGACCCGCGATGAACTGCTGGCCGACCCCACCCGCTGGCGCAGCGAGCTGGTGCCGCGCTGCCTCGACGACTACCTGGCCGGCCCGCTGCACAGCCTCGCCCTGCTGCGCGACTGACGCGCGGCCTCGGGTTTGATAGAATCGGCGTTTTTCCCCTCTGATACACATCGGTAGCCATGACCAGCCCAGCACTCAAAGACCCCGCCAAGACCCGCGTCATCGTCGGCATGTCCGGCGGCGTGGACTCTTCCGTCTCCGCCCTTCTGCTCATGGAGCAGGGCTACCAGGTGGAAGGGCTGTTCATGAAAAACTGGGAAGAGGACGACGGCACCGAATACTGCACCGCCCGCGAAGACCTGGCCGACGCCCAGGCCGTGTGCGACCGCATCGGCATCAAGCTGCACACCGCCAACTTCGCCGCCGAGTACTGGGACCACGTGTTCGAGCACTTCCTCGAAGAATACAAGGCAGGCCGCACGCCCAACCCCGACATCCTCTGCAACCGCGAAATCAAGTTCAAGGCGTTTCTCGACTACGCCCTGTCGCTGGGTGCCGACCTGATCGCCACCGGCCACTACGTGCGCCGCCGCGACACCGGTGAGCTCACCGAGCTGCTCAAGGGCCTGGACCCGAACAAGGACCAGAGCTACTTCCTGCATGCCGTCGGCGGCAAGGAAATCGCCCGCACCCTGTTCCCGGTCGGCGAACTGGAAAAACCCGAAGTTCGCGCCATTGCCGAAAAGCACGGCCTGGCCACGGCCAAGAAAAAGGACTCCACCGGTATCTGCTTCATTGGCGAGCGCCGCTTCAGCGACTTCCTCAAGCAGTACCTGCCGGCCCAGCCAGGTGAAATCCAGACCACCGACGGCGAAGTCATCGGCCGCCATCATGGCCTGATGTACCACACCATCGGCCAGCGCCAGGGCCTGGGTATCGGCGGCCTCAAGGATGCCGGTGACGAGCCGTGGTACGTGCTCGACAAAGACCTCTCGCGCAACGTGCTGGTGGTCGGTCAGGGCAATGAGCACCCGTGGCTGTTCTCCCGCGCCCTGCTGGCCTCGGACATCTACTGGGTCAACCCTGTCGACCTGTCCAGCCCACGCCGCCTGACTGCCAAGGTGCGCTACCGCCAGGGCGACCAGGGTTGCACCCTTGAGCGCAGCGAAAACGGCTACCGCGCGGTGTTCGACGAGCCGCAGCGGGCCGTGACGCCCGGCCAGTCGGTGGTGTTCTACGACGGCGAGGTATGCCTGGGTGGCGGCGTGATCGAGACCGCCGAGCCCTGGAGCCCGCGCGCATGAGCAACCTGCAGGAGCAATTGATTGCCCTGGGCGGTGTGTTCCAGGCCGCCGTGCTGGTCGACCGCATCGCCCGCACCGGTCAGGCCAGCGAGGCCAACATCGGCTGCATGCTGGGCAGCCTGCTGGTACGCGACCCCAAGGACACCCTGGAGGTGTTCGGCGGTGACGACCTCAACCTGCGCGACGGTTACCGCGCCCTGGTCGGCGCGCTCGAGCGCGACCCCAGCAGCCTGCAGCGCGAGCCACTGCGCTATGCCCTGTCGATGCTGGGCCTGGAACGCCAGCTGGCCAAGCGCGGCGACCTGCTCGACACCATCGGCAACCGCCTGCCGCAGATCCAGTCGCAGGCCGACCATTTCGGCCTGGTTCATGAAAACGTCATCGCTTCCAGTGGAGCCTTGTACCAGGACACCCTGAGCACTTTGCGCCAGCGTATTCAGGTACACGGCGACATGCGCTTCCTGCAGCAGCCCAGCAACGCCTCGAAGATCCGCGCCCTGCTGCTGGCCGGCATCCGCGCCGCGCGACTGTGGCGCCAACTGGGCGGCCATCGCTGGCAGTTGGTGTTCAGCCGCCGCAAGCTGCTCAACGAACTGTACGACATGATGCGCACGCCGTCCTGAAGAAAAACGCCGGACCTGTAGGAGCGGCCTTGCGTCGCGAAAGAGCTGCACAGCAGCCCCAGAATCGCCGCCCCAGCATAGATTGCCGGGGCCGCTGCGCAGCCCTTTCGCGACGCAAGGCCGCTCCTACAGGCATTTTTCATGTATGATATGCGCCCTTCCAAAAGCCTGACTGTCCGAGAACACCCCATGCAGCTTTCCTCGCTCACTGCGGTTTCCCCTGTAGACGGCCGTTATGCCGGCAAAACCCAGGCCTTGCGCCCCATTTTCAGCGAATACGGCCTGATCCGTTTCCGCGCCCTGGTCGAAGTACGCTGGTTGCAGCGCCTGGCCGCCCACCCGCAAATCGGCGAAGTGCCGGCGTTCTCCGCCGAAGCCAACGCCGTGCTGGACACCCTGGCCACCGATTTCAAACTTGAGCACGCCGAACGCGTCAAGGAAATCGAGCGCACCACCAACCACGACGTCAAGGCCATCGAGTACCTGCTCAAGGAGCAGGCTGCCCAGCTGCCTGAGCTGGCCAAGGTCAGCGAGTTCATCCACTTCGCCTGCACCAGCGAGGACATCAACAACCTGTCCCACGCCCTGATGCTGCGCGCCGGCCGTGACGAAGTGCTGCTGCCGCTGATGCGCCAGATCGCCGACGCCATCCGCGCCCAGGCCCACGCCCTGGCCGACGTGCCGATGCTGTCGCGCACCCACGGCCAACCGGCTTCGCCGACCACCCTGGGTAAAGAGCTGGCCAACGTCGTGTACCGCCTGGAGCGCCAGATCGCCCAGGTGGCAGCCGTGCCGCTGCTGGGCAAGATCAACGGCGCCGTAGGCAACTACAACGCCCACCTGTCGGCCTATTCGCAGATCGACTGGGAAGCCAACGCCCGCGCCTTCATCGAAGACGAGCTGGGCCTGCAGTTCAACCCGTACACCACCCAGATCGAGCCGCACGACTACATTGCCGAGCTGTTCGATGCGATCGCCCGCTTCAACACCATCCTCATCGACTTCGACCGCGATGTGTGGGGCTACATCTCCCTGGGCTACTTCAAGCAGAAGACCGTCGCGGGCGAAATCGGCTCGTCGACCATGCCGCACAAGGTCAACCCGATCGACTTCGAAAACTCCGAAGGCAACCTGGGTATCGCCAACGCGCTGTTCCAGCACTTGGCCAGCAAGCTGCCGATCTCGCGCTGGCAGCGTGACCTGACCGACTCCACCGTGCTGCGCAACCTGGGCGTGGGCTTCGCGCACAGCGTCATCGCCTACGAAGCCAGCCTCAAGGGCATCGGCAAGCTGGAAGTCAACACCGCACGCATCGCCGCCGACCTGGACGCCTGCTGGGAAGTGCTGGCCGAGCCGATCCAGACGGTCATGCGCCGCTTCAACATCGAAAACCCCTACGAGAAGCTCAAAGAGCTGACCCGTGGCAAGGGCATCACCCCTGAAGCGCTGCTGACCTTCATCGACGGCCTGGACATGCCAGCCGACGCCAAGGCCGAGCTCAAGCTGCTGACCCCTGCTACCTACATCGGTAACGCGGCAGCACAGGCCAAACGCATCTAAGCTGACCGTCGCGTTCAACGCCCGGCTTAGCCGGGCGTTTTTATTCCCGGACGAAAATTACGTTTTTTCAATAGGTTGAACATGAATCCTGATACTCCACTGCAGCTGCTGGGCGGCCTCTCTGCCCGCGAATTCATGCGCGACTACTGGCAGAAGAAGCCCCTGCTGGTACGCCAGGCCTTCCCCGACTTCATCAGCCCCATCGAACCCGACGAACTGGCCGGCCTGGCGCTGGAAGAAGAAGTCGAATCGCGCCTGGTGCTCGAACACGGCGAACGCCCTTGGGAACTGCGTCGCGGCCCGTTCGAGGAGGATGTCTTCGCCACCCTGCCCGAGCGTGACTGGACCTTGCTGGTACAGGCCGTGGACCAGTTCGTCCCGGAAGTAGCCGAACTGCTGCAAGAATTCCGTTTCCTGCCCAGCTGGCGCATCGACGATGTGATGGTCAGCTTCGCTGCCCCCGGTGGCAGCGTCGGCCCGCACTTCGACAACTACGACGTGTTCCTGCTGCAAGGCCACGGCAAGCGCAACTGGAAGATCGGCCAGATGTGCAACAGCGACAGCCCGCTGATCGAGCACGCCGACCTGCGCATCCTGGCCGACTTCGAACAGAGCGGTGAGTGGACCCTGGAGCCCGGTGACATGCTCTACCTGCCGCCGCGTCTGGCCCACTACGGCGTAGCCGAGGACGACTGCCTGACCTACTCGGTCGGTTTCCGTGCCCCGAGCGCTGCCGAAGTGCTGACCCACTTCACCGACTTCCTCGGCCAGTTCCTGCCGGACGAAGAGCGCTACAGCGACGCCGACGCGCAGCCGGTCAGCGACCCACACCAGATCCAGCACGATGCCCTCGACCGCCTCAAGGGCCTGCTCGACAAGCACATGGGTGACAAGGACCTGCTGCTGACCTGGTTCGGCCAGTTCATGACCGAGCCGCGCTACCCGGAGCAGGTGGTGGGTGAAGAGCTGAACGAGAAAGAGCTGATCGAAGCCCTTGAGGATGGCGCCATCCTGATCCGTAACCCTAGTGCGCGCATGGCCTGGTCCGAGCTCAACGACGACCTGATGCTGTTCGCCAGCGGCCGTAGCTGCCCGCTGCCTGCCAAGCTGCGTGAGCTGTTGAAGCTGGTCTGTGCGGCGGACGCGTTACACATCGAAAACCTTGCAGAGTGGTTGGAGGATGAAGATGGCCTTATGCTGGTACAGCAACTGATCAAACAAGGAAGCCTGGGATTCGCCAATGAATAAGATTCGTGTGCGCCTCGCCGACTGGCATAAGGACAACGCCGACATCCGGCGTATCCGTGAAGCGGTGTTCATTGCCGAACAGCACGTACCGCCGGAGCTAGAGTGGGACTCGGACGATCCGACTGCGGTGCACTTCCTGGCCCTGGAGGGTGACTACCCGATCGGTACCGCCCGCCTGCTGCCCGACGGCACTATCGGCCGAGTATCGGTACTCAAGGACTGGCGCGGGCTGAAGGTGGGCGATGCGCTGATGAATGCGGTCATCATCGAAGCCCAGCAGCGCGACCTGAAGCAGCAGACACTCAGTGCCCAGGTGCACGCCACGCCGTTCTACGAGCGCCTGGGCTTTCGCGTCGTCAGCGAAGAGTTCCTTGAAGCCGGCATCCCGCATGTGGACATGGTGCGCGACTCTCGCGAAATCGCCTGATCCCTAAGCGCTTGCCTGCACTGCCCCGCGAAAGGGGCAGCGCAGGCAAAACATCTCGACTGACAAAACCTGTACATCCATCCAGATAAAACTTGCCTCTGCGCCCCTGCTTGCGCATCCTAGGGCCCATCACCCCCGATGAAGCGTTTGCGGCCATGCGCCTGTTCCTCTGCGAAAAACCCTCCCAGGCAAAAGACATCGCCAAAGTACTCGGCGCCACTCGCAAGGCCGACGGCTGCTGGCAAGGCACCGATGTCTGCGTGACCTGGTGCATCGGCCACCTGCTCGAAACCGCCCCGCCCGACAGTTACGACGAACGCTACAAGCGCTGGAACCTCGCCGACCTGCCGATCATTCCCGAAAAATGGAAGATGCTGGTCAAACCCAAGACCGCCAGCCAGTTCAAGGCCGTCAAGCGCCTGCTCGGCGAGGCGCGCGAACTGGTGATCGCCACCGACGCCGACCGCGAAGGCGAGATGATCGCCCGCGAACTGGTCGAGCACTGCCGTTACCGCGGGCCGATCCAGCGTTTGTGGCTGTCGGCACTCGACGATGCCTCCATCCGCAAGGCCCTGGCGCGCCTGCTGCCCGGCCACGAGACGTTCAGTCTTTACCACTCGGCGCTGGGCCGCTCCCGCGCCGACTGGCTGATCGGCATGAACATGAGCCGGCTGTTTACCCTGCTCGGCCGCCAGTCCGGCTACCAAGGGGTGCTGCCGGTAGGCCGGGTGCAGACGCCGACCCTGCGGCTGGTGGTGGACCGTGATCGCAGCATCGCCGACTTCGTGCCGGTGCCGTTCTGGGCCATCGACGTGCAACTCGAACATGCCGGCCAAGGCTTCAATGCCCAATGGCGAGCCCCGGAGGACGCCTGTGACGACCAGGGCCGGTGCCTCAACCCGGCCTTGGCGCAACAGGCTGCCGCCGACATGAATAATGCAGGCACGGCCCGAGCGGTCAAGGTGGCGACAGAACGCGTGCGCGAAGCTGCCCCCCTGCCCTTCGACCTGGGCACCCTGCAAGAGCTGTGCTCGAAAAAATTTGGCCTCGGCGCCCAGGAAACCCTCGACATCGCCCAGGCCCTGTACGAAACCCACAAGCTGATCACCTACCCGCGCAGCGACTGCGGCTACCTGCCACTGAGCCAGCACGCCGAGGCGCCCGCCATTCTCGCAGCGTTGCAGCGCGCCGATGCCAGCCTTGCGCCGCTGCAGCCTCACCTTGAGCCCCAGCGCCGCTCGCGTGCCTGGAACGATGCCAAGGTCAGTGCCCACCACGGCATCATTCCCACAGCAGCAGCCAGCGACCCCGCGCGCCTGCCCGCCAAGTACAAGGCGGTCTACACCTTGATCCGTGCCCGTTACCTGGCGCAGTTTCTGCCCAACCACGAGTACGACCGCACCCAGGCCGATTTCGACTGTGCAGGCCATGCCCTGCGCGCCGTGGGCAAGCAGATCGTCGAGCCTGGCTGGCGGCGTGCCTTGCCCGAGGCATTGACCCCGGCCAAAGGCCGCGAGGCAGCGCCAGCCCAGGTCCTGCCAGCCCTGCGCGAAGGCCAGGACTGCAACGTACAAGGCCTGCAGCTGAAGGACATGTGGACCCAGCCGCCCAAACCCTTCACCGAAGGCGACCTGATCAAGGCGATGAAGAACGTCGCCAAACTGGTAGATGACCCTCGGCTGAAACAGAAGCTCAAGGAAACCACCGGCATCGGCACCGAAGCGACCCGGGCCAGCATCATCCAGGGCCTGCTCGACCGCGGCTACCTGGTCAAGCATGGCAAGGCCTTGGCCGCGACGCCTGCGGCCTTCAGCCTGATCGACGCCGTGCCACGCGCCATCGCCGACCCCGGCACCACGGCAATCTGGGAGCAGGCCCTGGACATGGTGCAGAGCGGTGAAATGAGTCTGGAAGAGTTCGTCGCTCGGCAGTCGGCCTGGATGGGCAAGCTGGTTGAACGCTGCAGCGGCATGCGCATGACCATCACAGGGCCGGCAGCCGGCGCCGCGCCCCCCTGGAAAAAGAAGCGTCGGGGCGGTGGGAAAGGCAAAACCACCGCAAGCAAGGCGGCCGCAGGCAAGCCAAGGCAACCGAGGAAAAAGGCGGCAACCTGAACCCTTGCAATGCCAAAACCACAAAAGCCGACAAACAAACTGGCGCCGTGAAATTTACCTGCTAAATTTTCATGAAAATAATCATAAAAATTTTCATGAGGCCCCGGCATGTTCAAGCAATCCGCGCAACACATTGCCACCTACTACGCCCAGACCTACCCCACCCCTATTCCTCTACGCCCTACTCTGCAAGGCCGACACGACACCGAAGTGCTGATTGTCGGCGCCGGGTTCAGCGGCCTGCACACCGCCCTGCGCCTGGTCATGGCCGGCAAGCAAGTGATGCTGCTGGAAGCCAGCCGCGTGGCCTGGGCCGCGTCCGGGCGCAACGGTGGCCAGGCGTTGCTGGGCTGGTCATGCGACATGCCGCCGTTGGAAAAAGCCTTAGGCATCGAACGCACTAGGCGCTTGTGGGACAGCATGTGCTGGGCCGCCGATGAAATGCGTGAACTGCCGCAACGCCACGGTTTCGATGTCGACTACCGGCTTGGCAGCTTGTGGACCGCCGTGCTGCCACGGCGGGTGAAGATGCTTGAAGAAGCCCTGCATGACGCCCAGGCCAAGTGGGGCTATGACGCCCTGCGCCTGATTGGCCGCGATGAGCTGCCTCAGTGGATCGACAGCCCGCGCTACCAGGCTGCGCTGTATGACGCCAAAGGTGCACACCTCAACCCGCTCAAGCTGGCCCAGGGCCTGGCCAGCACTATCGAGGCTGCCGGCGGGCACATCTTCGAGCAAAGCCAGGTGCTCGACTACCAGCAGACCGGCAACGGTTATGTCACCCGCACCGACCATGGCGAGGTGCACAGCCAGGCCCTGGTGCTGGCCTGCAACGCCTACATCGACCGCCTCGACCCGGCACTGTCGCGCCGTTTGCTGCCCGCTGGCTCCTACCAGGTAACGACCGCGCCACTGGAAGCCGACGTCGCCAAATCATTACTGCCGCGCAACAGCTGCGTGATCGACAACCAGTTCGTGCCCGACTATTTCCGCCTTACCCCCGACAACCGCCTGCTGTTCGGCGGCGGCTGCACCTACCTGGGCGGCATCCCCAAGGACGTGGCCGGCGCCACCCGCCCCTACCTTGAACGGGTGTTCCCGCAATTGGCTGGGGTGGCCATCGACTTTGCCTGGGGCGGCCACATCGACTGCAGCATCCAGCGCACGCCCGACATCGGCCGTGACGGCCAGCGCTATTGGTTGCAGGGTTTCTCCGGCCATGGCGTGCTGCCGACCCTGGCTGGGGCGCGGGCCGTCAGCGATGCGATCCTCGGTAACGACGACCTGCTGACGCTGTACCAAGGCATCGACAACGGTCGCTTCCCTGGCGGCGACTTGATGGCCGCACCGCTGGAGGCCGCGGCCAAAGCCTGGTACAGGTTGCGCGACCATGTCTGATGAAGTTCAAACACTGGCGGTGCTGATCCGCGACCTGCGCAAGCACCGCGGGCTGACGCTTGACGAGCTGGCCGGCAAGGTCAAGCGCTCACTGGGCTTTCTCTCGCAGGTCGAGCGCGGCCTGTCGCGGCCGACCGTGGCCGACCTGACGGCCATCAGCGAAGCCCTGCACGTACCGACCACCTACTTCTACCAGGCCGGCCAGCCACGCCCGCTGGACTGGGTCACCCGGCCCGGCGAACGGCGCACGATCTACTACGCCGAAGGCATCAGCGACGTGCTGGTATCGCCCACCCTCAATGGCGGCTTCTCCATGCTCGAAAGCCACCTGGCGCCTGGCGCCAGCAGTGGCGAGGGGCACCTGAACGACAGTTCCGAGCAAGGCGGCTTCGTCCTCGAAGGCGAGCTGACGCTTTGGCGCGAAGGCCACGCCGAGGCGGTAACGCTGCGGCGCAACGACAGCTTTCAGCTCCCCCCGCACAACCAGTTCCGCTACGCCAACCTGACCGACCAGATGACCCGGGTCCTCTGGGTCTTCCGATGAGAGCACAGCATGACCATCACCACAGGTTTTCCCGATCTGCTCAGTGAAGTACGCGCGTTCCGTGCCCGCTACCCCGACGTACGCCACGTCGACCTGCTGAGCCTGGATATCCCCGGGCATTTCTACGGCAAGCGCTACCCCATCGACATGCTGGAAAAGGTCGCCGCCGGCAGCCCGCTGAAACTCCCACAGAACTGCGTGCTGCTGGGGGTACAGGGCGGGTTGTTCCCGATTGGCGACTATTGCTTCAACGACGGCGACCCGGATGCCCTGCGCCGCCTGATCCCCGGCACGCTCAAGCCGGTCAGTTGGGAACGCGAGCCGCTGGGGCAGATGCTGATCAGCTCTGACGGCACCGCCGCGCCCATCGAGTTCGAGCCACGGGAGGTGCTCGCCCGCGTGTTGCAGCGCCTGGCCCGGCGTGGCATTCGCCCAGTGGTGGCGTTCGAACTGGAGTTCTACCTGTTTGAGCGGGCACTCAAGGAAGGCCTGCCGCAGTTTCCGCGCGACCCGTTCAGCGATGACCCGGACGATCAGCCCAACATGCATATCGAGCGGCTGTCGCGTTTCAGCGACGTGCTGCGCGACATGGTCGAAACGGCCAACGCGCAGGGCGTCGACGCCAACGTCATCACGGCGGAATTGGGGCCGGGCCAGTTCGAGATCAATTTCGGCCACTGCGACGACGGCCTGCGCGCCGCCGACTGGGCAGCCCTGTTCTGCCGCAGCACCCGTGGCGTGGCGCTCAAGCATGGCCTGCGCGCCTCGTTCATGAGCAAACCCTACCTGCAAGCCCCGGGCAGCGGCATGCATGTGCATGTGAGCCTCTATGGCAACGACGGCAACAACCTGCTGGCCGCCGACGGGCAGCGCCCGCTGCGCCATGCGGTGGCAGGTTGCCTGGCGACCCTGCCGCACTGCATGCCGATCTTTGCCGCCAACCACAATGCATTTCGCCGCTATGGCGCCATGGTCAACGCTGCCAGCCGTGCGAGCTGGGGCTTCGAGGACCGCGATGCGTGCATCCGCATTCCCGAGTCCGATGCGCGCAATTTACGCATCGAGCATCGTCTGGCGGGTGCCGACGCCAACCCGTACCTGGTGCTGGCGGCGATCCTGTGTGGCATGGAGCATGGGCTGGATGCGGCGCGGGAGCCGATTGCGCCGCTGAACGAAGACCGTGGCAGCGGTATCGACTTCCCGAAGGACATGCTCAGTGCCGTAACCGCGATGCGCAATCACCCGGCGGTGAATGAGGGGCTGGGCGAAGAGTTCGTGATGGTGTATTGCGAGAACAAGCGTCAGGACCATCTGGCGTTCATGCAGGAGGTCAGTGCCAGAGAATATCGATGGTTCCTGTAATGACTTGATTGTCAGTGCTGGCCCTTTCGCGGGGCCAGCCCGCTCCCACTACAATCTCCAACCTTGTGGGAGACCTGTGGGAGCGGGCTTGCCCCGCGAAAGGGCCGGTACTGACAAGACCAAAATCTCTCCTATTCTCAATAGCTCACTTGGCAATCCCCCTGCACAGAGGAGCCGCGACCATGAGCTACGTAACCACGAAGGATGGCGTTCAGATCTTCTACAAGGACTGGGGCCCGCGCGATGCGCCGGTCATCCACTTCCACCACGGCTGGCCGCTGAGTGCCGACGACTGGGACGCCCAGCTGCTGTTTTTCCTGGCCGAGGGCTTTCGCGTGGTCGCCCACGACCGCCGCGGCCATGGGCGCTCCAGCCAGGTGTGGGACGGCCATGACATGGACCACTACGCCGACGACGTGGCGGCCGTTGTCGAACATCTGGGCATCCAGGGCGCGGTGCATGTAGGCCACTCGACCGGCGGCGGCGAAGTGGTGCGCTACATGGCGCGCTACCCCGGCGACAAGGTCGCCAAGGCGGTACTGATTGCCGCCGTGCCACCGCTGATGGTGCAAACACCTGCCAACCCGGGCGGCCTGCCCAAGTCGGTGTTCGACGGCTTCCAAGCCCAGGTGGCAGATAACCGGGCGCAGTTCTACCGCGACGTGCCGACAGGGCCTTTTTATGGCTACAACCGGCCTGGCGTCGAACCTGCTGAAGGCATCATCGGCAACTGGTGGCGCCAGGGCATGATCGGCAGCGCCAAGGCGCACTACGACGGCATCGTTGCGTTCTCGCAGACTGACTTCACCGAAGACCTGAAGGGCATCAACCAACCGGTTCTGGTGATGCATGGCGACGATGACCAGATCGTGCCCTACGAGAATTCCGGCCCGTTGTCAGCTAAGTTGCTGCCTAACGGCACGCTGAAGACTTACAAAGGCTACCCGCACGGCATGCCCACCACCCATGCCGATGTGATCAATGCCGATTTGCTGGCGTTCATCCGCAGCTGAGGCGGTGCCAGTGCGGGCCCCTCTGGCGGCGGGTCTACCCGCGAGAGGGCCCGCACTGGCAACACCCACTCGTCAGGATTACCATGTCCCACTTCTAGCGCGGCCGTTTGCCGCACCCTTGCCTCCCTGCCTGCCAGATACCAATGCCCTTCGAACTCACCGTAGAACCCCTCACGCTGCTGATCCTGGCCCTGGTCGCCTTCGTCGCCGGTTTCATCGACGCCATCGCCGGCGGTGGTGGCCTGCTCACCACGCCGGCATTACTGACGGCCGGCATGCCACCGCACCTGGTGCTGGGCACCAACAAGCTCAGCTCCACATTTGGCTCGGCCACCGCCGGTTTCACCTACTACAAGCGCAAACTGTTCCACCCTGCGCAGTGGCGCCCGGCACTGTTCGCCACCCTGGTCGGCGCCTCGCTGGGCGCAGTGATCGCCCACTACCTGCCCGCCGAATGGCTGAACAAGATGCTGCCGGTGGTGGTCTTCGCCTGCGGGGTCTACCTGCTGTTCGGCGGCACGCCGAAGGCACCGCTGGATGCCGATGCGCCGATCAAGAAGAAATGGCAAGTGCCGCAAGGCTTCACCCTGGGCTTCTACGATGGCGTGGCCGGCCCCGGGACCGGCGCGTTCTGGACCGTGAGCACCCTGCTGCTGTACCCCATCGACCTGGTACGCGCCAGCGGCGTGGCACGCAGCATGAACTTCGTCAGCAACATCGCGGCGCTGACAGTATTCATCATTTCCGGCCAGGTGGACTACATCGTCGGCCTGGCCATGGGCCTGTCGGTGATGGTCGGCGCCTTCTTCGGCGCACGCACGGCGATCAGCGGCGGCAGCAAGTTCATCCGCCCGGTGTTCATCACCGTGGTGCTGGCCTTGACCGTGCGCCTAGCGTGGCAGCACTGGTTCGGGCAGGCCTAGACGCCGAGCCACATACAGGTCGATCAGGTAGCGGGCGATGGAACGCCCGGCCGGCAGCGGCGGCAGGTCGTGCACGCTGAACCACTGGGCGTCTTCGATCTCGTCCGGTTGCATCACAATCTCCCCGCCCGCGTACTCGGCATGGAAGCCCAGCATCATCGAATGGGGGAACGGCCAGCACTGGCTGCCAACGTACTGGATGTTCTGCACCTCGACCGCCACCTCTTCACGCACCTCGCGTACCAGGCAGTCCTCGGCCGACTCGCCTGGCTCGGCAAAGCCCGCCAGGGTGCTGTAGACACCGGTGACAAAACGCGGCGAGCGCGCCAGCAGAATCTCGTCACCGCGGGTGACCAGCACGATCATGCTCGGCGAAATGCGTGGGTAGCTGCGCAGGTCGCACGGCTGGCAATACATTGCCCGCTCCCAACGGATTTGCGTCATCGCCTGGCCGCAACTGCCGCAAAAACGGTGTTCGCGGGCCCAGGTGCCGATCTGCGCGGCGTAGCCCAGCACCTTGTACAGGTCGAAGTCGCCTTCAAGCATGAACGCACGCAACCCACGCCAGGCACACCCCGGCACCTCGGTGGCGGTGCGCAGTTCGAGCAGGAACACCGGCTGGCCATCGAAGTGACCGATGCCATGTTCGCACAGCACATCCAGGTCCTGGCGCTTGAGCCACTCGCGGGGGAACAGCGCGCCGTTGTCGTCCACCAGGAACCCGCCCGGGCTGCGGGCGACGGCCCAGCCCCCGGTGATCTGCGGGTCGAGTACTGCGGTAGTCCAGCGTGCTGACATGTTGGGGGTTCCTTGCTGAGCGCCCCCCGAGCTGTCAGTCGGCGAACGTCGGTTTCTGTTTGCTCATGTGCGCCGCCACCGCCACGCGCAGGTCTTCGGACTGCAGCATCGCAGCGTTCCAGGTGGCGATGTATTCGAGGCCATCGTCAATGCGATGGTCACGCATGTAGCTGAGCATTTCCTTGGTGCCGGCCACGGCGATCGGCGATTTTGCGGCAATCTCGCGGGCAATGGCAAAGACCCCGTCGAGCAGCGCGGCCTGATCATCATAGACGCGGTTGACCAGGCCTATGCGCAGCGCCTCATCGGCCTCGACGTTGCGCCCGGTGAATGCCAGCTCACGCATCATGCCGTCGCCGATGATACGTGGCAAACGTTGCAGCGTGCCGACATCGGCGGCCATGCCCATGTCGATTTCCTTGATCGAGAACTGCGCATCCTGGCTGCAGTAGCGCATGTCGCACGCCGAGATGAGGTCGATGGCGCCCCCAATGCAGTAGCCCTGCACCGCCGCCAGCACCGGTTTGCGGCATTTGTCCACGGCGTTGAACGAGCCCTGCAGGCGCAGGATGGTACTGCGCAGGAAGCGCGCATTACGACCGACGTCCTTGCCCATCTGGCCAGCGAGCGAGGCCAGCATCATCAAGTCGATGCCGGCGGAAAAATGCTTGCCCGCACCGCTGATGACCACGGCACGCACGGCATCGGTGTCGTCAACCCACTGGAAGATGTCGATGATCTCTTCCCAGAAGGCCGCGTTCATCGCGTTGACCTTTTCCGGGCGGTTGATCTGAACGTGGGCGATATTATCGGTCAGTTCGACCTTGAATGCGCTGTACTCGGTCACGTGCGGCACTCCTGAGGGTAAAGGGTTCATAGCGCAGGATGGTAACCCAGCCGCGAGGCCGCACTTGTGCCAAAAACGGGACTGCACACCTTGCCTAAGGCGGCCCGATCCGGCACCGTGCGGCATTGCCGAATTATAAGGATACATATTCATGTCACGCTCCGTGGCCGGCGCGCTCGCGCACAATTTCCTGGGCCAGTCACCGCTCTGGTACAAGGCCGTCATCGGCCTGTTCCTGGTGCTCAACCCGTTGCTGCTGCTGACTGCAGGCCCGGTCACGGCGGGCTGGGTGCTGGTGATCGAATTCATCTTCACCCTGGGCATGGCGCTCAAGTGCTACCCGCTGATGCCTGGCGGTTTGTTGCTGGTTGAAGCACTGCTGCTGGAGATGACCACGCCTCAGGCGCTGTACGAAGAACTGCAGCACAACTTCCCGGTGATCCTGCTGCTGATGTTCATGGTTGCCGGTATTCACTTCATGAAGGAACTGCTGCTGTTCCTGTTCTCGCGGATCCTGCTTGGCGTGCGCTCGAAAGCGCTGCTGTCGGTCCTGTTCTGCGTGCTGTCGGCGTTTCTCTCGGCCTTTCTCGATGCCCTGACGGTTACCGCGGTGATCATCAGCGCTGCGGTAGGCTTCTACGCGGTCTTTCACCGTGTCGCCTCCGGGGCCAACCCGCGCGAAGACAGCGCGCTCGACAGCGACCAGCAGATCCCCCAACTGCACCGTGAAGACCTCGACCAGTTCCGCGCCTTCCTGCGCAGCCTGCTGATGCACGGTGCGGTCGGTACCGCGCTGGGCGGCGTGTGCACGCTGGTGGGCGAACCGCAGAACCTGTTGATCGGCCATGAGATGGGTTGGCACTTCGCCGACTTCTTTTTCAAGGTCGCGCCCGTGTCGTTGCCGGTGCTCGGCGCCGGGCTGCTGACCTGTGTGCTGCTGGAAAAACTGCGCCTGTTCGGCTACGGCACGCTGATGCCCGAGCGCGTACGCCAGGTGCTGGCCGCCTACGCCGCCGAAGACGATGCCGCGCGCACCGCGGCACAGCGAGCCGCGCTGTGGGTGCAAGGCAGCGCCGCGCTGATTCTGATCATCTGCCTGGGCCTGCACATTGCCGAGGTTGGCCTGGTGGGCCTGCTGGTGATCGTGCTGATCACCGCGTTTACCGGCATTACCGATGAACACCGCCTGGGCCGTGCCTTCCAGGACGCCATGCCGTTCACCGCGCTGCTGGTGGTGTTTTTCGCCGTGGTCGCGGTGATCCATCAACAGCAGCTGTTCAGCCCGCTGATCGCCTGGGTACTGGCGCTACCCGCCGAACAACAACCCGGCATGCTGTACCTGGCCAACGGTTTGCTGTCGGCGATCAGCGACAACGTGTTTGTCGCTACCATCTACATTACCGAGGTCAAGCAGGCGTTTCTCAATGGTGGCATGAGCCGCGAGCATTTCGAGACGCTGGCGGTGGCGATCAACACCGGTACCAACCTGCCGAGCGTGGCGACCCCAAATGGGCAGGCGGCGTTCTTGTTTCTGCTGACCTCGGCGGTTGCGCCGCTGATCCGGCTGTCGTATGGCCGAATGGTGTGGATGGCCTTGCCTTATACCGTGGTCATGGGTGGGCTGGGGTGGTGGGCGGTGACTTACTGGCTGTGAGGGCCTGGCTTGGGTTTTGCTGCGTCTGCGCGATCGAGCGCCGCCCGCACGGCGCTCGATCTCATAAGCGCTGCAATCCTAAAGACAAACATCCCACACCCAACCCGATACAACTTTTGCCGCCAACCCGCATCGAATCACAGTAAGTCCCCATCCGCTTCAAGGAGGTTCGCCATGGCGATGCGCTCGGCACTGTTGCTTTCCTGCATGACCCTTGCCCTGATCGGTTGCGCCGGGTCCAACGACGAACACAAGACGCCCCCCACCACGCAGCAGGTCGACCTGCAACGCTACCAAGGCACCTGGTACGAGCTGGCGCGCCTGCCGATGTTCTTCCAGCGCAACTGCGTGCAGTCCGAAGCGCATTACGGCCTGCGCGAGGACGGTCGCATCGACGTCAACAACCGCTGCAAGGAAAAGGACGGCCAATGGAATGAAGCCAAGGGCATCGCCGAAGCCCAGCAGCCAGGTAAGACCGACAAGCTCTGGGTGCAGTTCGACAACTGGTTCAGCCGCCTGGCACCGGGCCTGACCAAGGGTGACTACTGGGTGCTTTACCACGACAAGGACTACCGCGTAGCCCTGGTCGGGCATCCGAACCGCGAGTACCTGTGGCTGCTTTCGCGCACCCCGGCGGTCACCGACCAGGAGCGCGAACAGCTGCTGTCGATAGCCCGCAAGCAAGGCTATGACACCAGCAAACTGATCTGGCGCCAGGAGGGCTAGCCCGCCGCACGGCTGCTCGTCGACGACGCGGGGCAATCAAGCTAAGGTGTGCGCCCCGCATCCCCTCGAAGGAACGAGCCGTTGATCACCTGCCACGTCAAATACACCGTCGACCCTTACCAGCTGCCAGCGTTCGAGGCCTATTCGCGCCTGTGGATGGGCGTGGTTACGCGCATGGGCGGCAAGCACCACGGCTACTTCCTGCCTGCCGAAGGCGCCAACAATGTTGCCTACTGCCTGTTCAGTTTTCCCAGCCTGGCGGCCTACGAGCAATACCGCAAACAGGCCGAGACCGACCCCGAATGCATCGCCGCGGTGGCCCTGGCCACTGAGCAACGGTTTATCCTCAGCTATGAGCGCAGCTTCCTCAAGCCACTGCTCGAGCCGCGCATTCGCTCACTTGCCCTGTGTGTGTTCCATCACCAGGGCAAGATCCTGGTCAACGTCTTCGATGACCCTGTGACCCAACGGACGCTGTGCCGACCGCTCGGTGGCGGCATCGAGTTTGGTGAACGGGGCAGTGCAGCCATCGCCCGGGAAATCGAAGAAGAACTGGGGCAGTCGATCAGCGATGTGCGCTTGCTTGGTACGCTCGAGAGCCTGTTCACCTATGCCGGTGCACCGGGGCATGAGATTGTGCAGGTATTCGATGCCCGCTTCGATGATGCCAGCCTGTACCAGCAGCCTTGGCTGGAAGGCCGCGAATCCAACGGCAACCCTTTTCGCGCCAAGTGGTGCGACAGCGCCGACTTCGACAGTATCGGCCCGCTTGTCCCCGAAGGGTTGCAAGCCATGCTGCGCGACCTGTCGCTGTTCGGTTGAACTGAAGGAGGCAGATCATGGACCTGCTGTTTCTAGGCACCAGTGCCGGTGTGCCGACCAAGGCCCGCAACGTCAGTGCCACCGCCGTGATCGAAGCCAGCGGCAGCCACTGGTACCTGGTCGATTGCGGCGAAGGCACGCAACACCGGCTACTGCACACGCCGTTATCGATACGCGACCTGCGCGGCATCTTCATCACCCACGTTCATGGCGACCATTGCTTCGGCCTGCCGGGCTTGCTGGCCAGTGCCGGAATGAGCGGGCGTACCCAGCCGCTGGACCTGATCCTGCCCGCTGCGCTGCATGATTGGGTGAGGCTGAGCCTGGCTGCCAGCGACAGCTACCTGCCTTTCGAAGTGCGCCTGCTGGCAGTAGAGAGCCTGGCTGACTGGCGTAGCGAGACGCTGCAGGTCAGTACCGTGCAGCTGTCGCATCGGGTGCCGAGCGTTGGCTTCGTGTTTACCGAGCTCAACCCTGAGCCGCGCCTGGACGTGCAACGCCTGGATGCCGAAGGCATCCCTCGCGGGCCGTTGTGGGGCGACTTGGCCAAGGGGCTGTCGGTGGAACATGAGGGGCGAACCCTGCACGGGCATGACTACCAGCGCGCGTCGCGAGCGGCACGGCGAGTGATTGTGTGCGGTGACAACGACAGGCCCGAGCTGCTGGCGGAGGTCGCCAAGGGCGTGGATGTCCTGGTGCATGAGGCGACCTTCACCCAGGCGATCGTCGAACGCACGGGGGCTACATTCGGCCATAGCACGGCGGCGCAAGTGGCACGGTTTGCCGAGGCTGCGGGGGTACGTAACCTGGTGCTGACGCATTTCAGTGCGCGGTATCAGAGTGATTCGCGGCGTAGTCCATCCATTGATGATGTTCGGGTCGAGGCGCTGGCCCATTACAACGGGCATTTGACCTTGGCGCGGGACCTGCAGCGGTATCACATTGGGCGCGATGGGTGTCTGGTGGCGGTTGGGTAGATTGGGGTTGGGCTGACAGGTGCATGCCGTTGGGGGTGTGGCGCCCATGAGATCGGGCGCCGCCCGCGCGGCGCTCGATCTCATGGGCGCTGAAACCTCAAACCAAGGGCCTAGCAGCTTTAAGCCGCCAACCGCCCACTGGCAATCGCCTCCGAAGCCGCCAGCATCGCCCGCAACAACACCGCACACCCCGCCGCCAGATCCTCCGGCGTGGCATTCTCGATTTCGTTATGGCTGATGCCATTCTCGCACGGCACAAAAATCATCCCTGCCGGCCCCAGCTCAGCCAAAAAGATCGCGTCATGCCCGGCGCCGCTGACAATATCCATGTGCGCCAGCCCCAGCGTATCTGCCGAATCACGCACCGCATCGACACACGCCTTGTCGAAGTACAACGCCGGGAAATCCGCCGTGGGGGTCAGCTCATGCGCCAGGCCATGCTTGGCACAGGTACTTTCGATCACCCCACGCACCTCGGCGATCATCGCATCCAGCTGCTCACCTTCAAGGTGACGAAAATCCAGGGTCATGCGCACCTCACCCGGAATCACGTTGCGCGACCCAGGGTAGGCCTGCAAGCAACCCACCGTGCCACAGGCATGCGGCTGATGGCCAAGGGCGGTGCGGTTGACCGCCTCGACCACCGCCGCCGCCCCCACCAGGGCATCCTTGCGCAGGTGCATGGGCGTCGGGCCTGCGTGGGCCTCTACACCGCGCAAGGTCAGGTCGAACCACTTCTGGCCCAAGGCCCCAAGCACGACGCCGATGGTCTTGGCCTGGTCTTCGAGAATCGGCCCCTGCTCGATATGCGCTTCGAAATAAGCCCCCACCGGGTGGCCTGGCACGGCGCGCTTGCCCGCGTAGCCGATGGCGTTGAGCGCCTCGCCAACACTGACGCCCTGGGCATCGCGCTTGGCCAAGGTGTCTTCCAGGGTGAACTTCCCGGCAAACACCCCCGAGCCCATCATGCAGGGCGCAAAGCGCGAACCTTCCTCGTTGGTCCACACCACCACTTCCAGCGGTGCTTCGGTTTCCACGCTCAGGTCGTTGAGTGTACGGATCACCTCCAACCCAGCCATCACCCCGAAGCAGCCATCGAACTTGCCGCCGGTGGGCTGGGTATCGATGTGGCTGCCCGTCATCACCGGGGGCAGCTTGGGGTTGCGCCCTGGGCGGCGGGCAAAGATGTTGCCGACCGCGTCCACACTGACGCTGCAACCGGCCGCCTCGCACCACTGGACGAACAGGTCACGGGCCTGGCGGTCGAGGTCGGTCAGCGCCAGGCGGCAGACGCCGCCCTTGGCAGTGGCGCCGAGGCGGGCCAGGTCCATCAACGATTGCCACAGGCGCGCGCTGTCGACGTGGCGTTGGGTGGAATGCAGCACTTGCTTGGCTGGGGTCATGGTCGTTTTCCTCAGGCATTTCTAGTTGTCGGTACTGGCAAGCGGTCACGGCAAGGGCTTGGCCAGCCGCGTCGGGCTGCGCGCCGCCACGCCGCCGAGGACGTAGTAAAGCGCCCCACCCAGCAGCGAACCGGTGAACCAGCCGTAGTCATAGAACCAGCTGAAACTGCTGTTGCCGATGGCCATGACGGTCAGCGCCACCGGCAGTGCGAAGGCCGCAAACCCCGCCCAGTTCCAGGCCGGATACACGTCGTCACGGTACAGCCCGGCCAGGTCCAGACGCTGGCGACGGATCAGAAAGTAGTCCACCACCATGATCCCGGCAATGGGCCCAAGCAGGCTCGAATAGCCCAGCAACCAGTTGGAATAGACGCTCTCAAGGCTCAGGTCGGAAACGATCAAGCCCAGTTTCTTGAGCAGTTCATGACTCATCAGCGCCAAGCCGATAAAGCCGGTCAGCCACACCGCGCGGCTACGCCCGATCAGGCGTGGGGCGATGTTCTGGAAGTCGTTGGTTGGCGACACGATGTTCGCCGCAGTGTTGGTCGACAGTGTGGCAATCACGATCAGTGCCATGGCCAGGGCGACCCAGCCTGGGCTCTGGATCTTGCCGATCAGGCTGACCGGGTCCGACACCGTTTCGCCCACCAGCGACGCCGAAGCGGCGGTCAGCACCACACCCAGGGCGGCGAACAGGAACATGGTCAGCGGCAGGCCGAAGATCTGCCCCAGAATCTGGTCCTTCTGGCTTTTCGCGTAGCGGCTGAAATCGGGAATGTTCAGCGACAGCGTGGCCCAGAAACCGACCATGGCGGTGAGCCCGGCACAGAAGTAACTGACCACGCTGGCGCCCTCGGGCCGCTTGGGCGGCTGCGCCAGCAACTCGGTCATCGACATGTGCGGCAGTGCCCACACCAGCAGGCCGATGCCGACCGCCACCAGCAATGGCGCTGACAGGGTTTCAAGCCATTTGATCGACTCCGCCCCGCGCAGCACCACCCACAGGTTGAGGGCCCAGAAGATCATGAAGCCAATCACCTCACCGGTGCCCTCCAGGGCCTTCCAGCCATCGAACATCGAACCGAGGAACAGGTGAATGGCCAGGCCGCCGAACATCGTCTGGATGCCGAACCAGCCACAGGCGACGACGGCGCGGATCAAGCACGGCACGTTGGAGCCAAGAATGCCGAACGAGGAACGCAGCAGCACCGGAAAGGGGATGCCGTACTTGGTGCCGGGGAACGCGTTGAGGGTCAGCGGGATCAGCACGATCAGGTTGGCCAACAGGATCGCCAGCAACGCTTCGCCCACGCTCAGGCCAAAGTAGGCCGTGAGCACACCGCCCAGGGTGTAGGTGGGTACGCAGATGGACATGCCTACCCACAAGGCGGTGATATGCCACTTGTTCCAGGTGCGCTGGTGCACCTTGGTGGGCGCGATGTCGTGGTTGTAGCGCGGGCTGTCGAGCACGTCACTGCCCGCCTCCAGCTCGAACAGGCCTTCCTGCTCGATCACTTGCGATCTGCTCTGTTGCATGGGGCCTTCTCCAGGTTTTTCTAATTGTTTGCTCATCGGGCTAACGCGATGGCCGGAGTACACACACCACCAGTACTGCTCCTCCGGTCCGGCCTGGCGGTTGTGGCCGTACTCAAATTGCGTGCCGGGTTGGCCTGCGCCGTCCCGGGTGGCCGCCGCCTACCGGAGGTAATCAACTGAACTGCAAAGCATTTATCTGCGCCTGGCGAAAGTACGGTGTTCCCCTCGCCTGCTGCGCATACCACCTTCGGCCGCCCCTGCACCCTGCCTTTGGTTTCAATCTGGTGCAGGCTGGTTTTTTGAGCAGGATAGCCGGCCCTTCGAACCGGTTATCAAGCAGCTGATTTTGCATGGAAAATCTTGACCAATTTGGCTTCTTGTCAAGTGCGTCAAAATGGTGAAGGGCCTCACCATTTTGGTGATTTCTACATTTTTCCCTTTAATATCAATAATTTATAAATGTTATAAGCTAATAAATTATTTTCTTGAACAATCCCAAATCACCATCTAAATTTCATTCTTGTCAGGTCTGACAGGATTGCAAGTTACCCTTCAGCCACTGGCCGATAACAATTCAAGAACCGGCCCAGACCGGTCAGCCTGCGAGGAAGACGGCATGTCCCTGTTGATCCGTGGTGCCACCGTGATAACCCACGAAGAGCGTTACCCCGCCGATGTTTTGTGTGTCGAGGGTGTGATCCGCGCCATTGGCGAAAACCTCGAACCCCCCACCGACTGCGAAATCCTCGACGGCACTGGCCAGTACCTGATGCCCGGCGGCATCGACCCGCACACCCACATGCAACTGCCCTTCATGGGCACCGTGGCCAGCGAGGACTTCTTCAGCGGCACTGCTGCAGGCCTGGCCGGCGGTACCACCTCGATCATCGACTTCGTCATCCCCAACCCGCAGCAGTCGTTGCTGGAGGCCTTCCACACCTGGCGTGGCTGGGCACAGAAGAGCGCCTGCGACTACGGCTTTCACGTCGCCATCACCTGGTGGAGCGAGCAGGTCGCCGAAGAAATGGGCGAGCTGGTGGCCAAGCACGGGGTGAACAGCTTCAAGCACTTCATGGCCTACAAGAACGCCATCATGGCCGCCGACGACACGCTGGTGGCCAGCTTCGAACGCTGCCTGCAACTGGGCGCGGTGCCCACCGTGCATGCCGAGAACGGCGAACTGGTCTACCACCTGCAGAAAAAACTGCTGGCCCAGGGCATGACGGGCCCCGAGGCACACCCCCTGTCGCGCCCTTCGCAGGTCGAAGGCGAAGCCGCCAGTCGCGCCATCCGCATTGCCGAAACCATCGGTACGCCGCTGTATGTGGTGCACATCTCAAGCCGCGAAGCGCTGGACGAGATCACCTATGCCCGGGCCAAAGGCCAGCCTGTGTACGGTGAAGTACTGCCCGGCCACCTGTTGCTCGATGACAGCGTCTACCGCAGCCCGGATTGGGCCACTGCCGCCGGCTACGTGATGAGCCCGCCCTTCCGCCCACGGGAACATCAGGAAGCCCTGTGGCGCGGCCTGCAATCGGGCAACCTGCACACAACCGCCACCGACCACTGCTGCTTCTGCGCCGAGCAGAAGGCCATGGGCCGCGACGACTTCAGCCGCATCCCCAATGGCACCGCCGGTATTGAAGACCGCATGGCCGTGCTGTGGGATGCCGGGGTCAACAGCGGGCGCCTGTCGATGCAGGAGTTCGTCGCACTGACTTCCACCAACACCGCGAAGATCTTCAACCTGTTCCCGCGCAAGGGCGCCATCCGCGTCGGTGCCGATGCCGACCTGGTGCTGTGGGACCCAGAGGGCACGCGAATGATCTCGGCGCAGACCCACCACCAGCGCGTGGACTTCAACATTTTCGAAGGCCGCACCGTGCGCGGCATCCCCAGCCACACCATCAGCCAGGGCCGCGTGCTCTGGGCCGATGGCGACCTGCGCGCCGAACCTGGCGCCGGCCGTTACGTGGAGCGCCCGGCCTACCCCTCGGTGTACGAGGTGTTGGGCCGACGCGCCGAGCAGCAGCGCCCGACACCCGTCCAGCGCTGAGCCTTACCCACAGCACCCGCACTGCCGTACCGGCCCCGAAGAGGCTGGGCGGCGCCGTATTGCCGTTGACTGCCACATCCAAAAAAGAAAAGAGAGGCTACAACCGTGATCGATGCCCTGAACCACTTGCCGCGCCCCCGGGCCGGCGCCGACCAGTTGGCCGAGCGCTTCGGCGACCTCGCCCCGCCCCTCACCGCCCGCCAGGCCGCCGTGGAAAGCGCCCGCTGCCTGTATTGCTACGACGCCCCCTGCGTCAATGCCTGCCCAAGCGAAATCGACATCCCCTCGTTCATCCACCGCATCAGTGACGAGAACCTGCAAGGCGCCGCCGAACGCATTCTGTCGGCGAATATCCTCGGCGGCAGCTGTGCCCGTGTGTGCCCGACCGAAATCCTCTGCCAGCAAGCCTGCGTGCGCAACAACGCCCAGGAATGCGCACCGGTGCTGATCGGCCAACTGCAGCGCTATGCCGTGGACAACGCCCACTTCACCGAGCACCCCTTCACCCGCTCGCCGGCCACCGGCAAGCGCATCGCCGTGGTCGGCGCAGGCCCGGCCGGGTTGTCCTGCGCGCACCGCCTGGCCATGCATGGGCACGACGTAGTGGTCTTCGAAGCCTGCGACAAGGCCGGTGGCCTCAACGAGTACGGCATCGCCCGCTACAAGCTGGTGGACGACTACGCCCAGCACGAGGTGGAATTCCTGCTGGGTATCGGCGGCATCGAAATCCGCCACGGTCAACGCCTGGGTAGCAACCTCAGCCTGGGCGAGCTGCGCGATCAGTACGATGCAGTATTCCTGGGCCTGGGCCTGAATGCGGTGCGTCAGCTCGGCCTGGCCGATGAAGAGGCGCCCGGCGTGCTTGCCGCCACCGCGTACATCCGCGAACTGCGCCAGGCCGACGACCTGAGCCAACTGCCGCTGGCCGACCGCTGCCTGGTGATCGGCGCCGGTAACACCGCCATCGACATGGCCGTGCAGATGAGCCGCCTGGGCGCCCGTGACGTCAACCTGGTGTACCGCCGCGGCCACGCCGACATGGGCGCCACCGACCACGAGCAGGACATCGCCAAAGCCAACCAGGTGCGCCTGCACACCTGGGCGCGCCCCGATGCCGTGTTGCTGGATGACGCCGGCAAGGTGCGCGGCATGCGCTTCGCCCGCACGGCACTGGCGGATGGGCGCCTGCGCGACACCGGCGAAACCTTCGAGCTGGCCGCCGATGCGATCTTCAAGGCCATCGGCCAGCGCTTCGACGACGCCAGCCTCATCGACCCCGTGGCCGCGCAACTGGCCCGCGACGGTGAACGCATCCGTGTCGATGCGCATATGTGCACCAGCCTTGCGGGTGTCTACGCGGGCGGCGACTGCACCGCCCTGGGCCAGGACCTCACCGTCCAGGCCGTGCAACACGGCAAGCTGGCCGCTGAAGCCATCCATGCCCAACTCATGCTCAATATGGAGGCTGCGTAAATGGCCGACTTGTCTATCGAATTCGCCGGTATCAAGGCGCCCAACCCTTTCTGGCTGGCCTCGGCGCCACCCACCGACAAAGCCTACAACGTGGTCCGCGCCTTCGAGGCCGGCTGGGGCGGCGTGGTCTGGAAGACCCTGGGCGAGGACCCGGCGGCGGTCAACGTGTCGTCGCGCTACTCGGCGCACTACGGCGCCAACCGCCAGGTGCAGGGTATCAACAACATCGAGCTGATCACCGACCGCTCGCTGGAGATCAACCTGCGTGAGATCACCCAGGTGAAGAAGGACTGGCCCGACCGCGCGTTGATCGTGTCGCTGATGGTGCCGTGCGAGGAACAATCGTGGAAGTTCATCCTGCCCCTGGTGGAGGCCACGGGCGCCGATGGCATCGAACTGAACTTCGGCTGCCCCCACGGCATGCCTGAACGTGGCATGGGCGCGGCGGTCGGCCAGGTGCCGGAGTATGTGGAGATGGTCACCCGCTGGTGCAAGACTTATTGCGCCCTGCCGGTGATCGTCAAGCTCACGCCAAACATCACCGACATTCGCCAGTCGGCCCGCGCCGCGCACCGCGGCGGGGCGGACGCGGTGTCGTTGATCAACACCATCAACTCGATCACCAGCGTCGACCTGGACCGCATGGTGGCCCACCCCATCGTCGGCGACCAGAGCACCCATGGCGGTTACTGCGGTTCGGCGGTCAAGCCGATTGCCCTGAACATGGTCGCGGAGATCGCCCGCGACCCCGAGACACGTGGCTTGCCGATTTGCGGCATCGGCGGTATCGGCAACTGGCGTGACGCTGCCGAGTTCATCGCCCTGGGCAGCGGCGCCGTGCAGGTGTGCACGGCCGCGATGCTGCATGGGTTCCGTATCGTCGAAGACATGAAAGATGGCCTGGCCCGCTGGATGGACCAGCATGGGCACCGCAACCTGGAGGCGTTCAGAGGCCAGGCCGTGGGGCATACCACCGACTGGAAGTACCTGGACATCAACTACAAGTCAGTGGCACACATCGACCAGGACGCCTGCATCGGTTGCGGGCGCTGCCACATCGCCTGCGAAGATACGTCGCACCAGGCCATTGCCAGCACGGCCAAGGCTGATGGCACCCACCTCTACAGCGTGATCGAGGAGGAATGCGTGGGCTGCAACCTGTGCCAGATCACCTGCCCGGTGGAAAACTGCATCGACATGGTGGCGCAGGATACCGGCAAGCCCTACCTGAACTGGACGCAGGATCCGCGTAACCCCTATCGCGAGGCGAGCTGAGGCTGAAGCTCCCACAGGCGTTGTGTGCTTTTTCAGGCAGGCAGAAATCCTGTGGGAGCGGGCTTGCCCCGCGAAAGGCTGTGAAGCGGCCCCATCTCTGGTCAAGCCACCGCTGTCTCATGCAGGTACACCCACACCACCCGCTGCTCGTCACACGCCACAATCGCCAACGAATACCGCGCAGTCTCCTGCCCCTGCAACCGGTGGGTCTCCTTGTAGCGCACCGCCACACTCGCCCCCGCCTGCCACACTACCTGCACGTCACTGACCTCGATTTCCAGCCCTGGCCGAGCCCCGGCCCCCCGCTCGAACAACTGCCCCACCTGCTGCCGATCAACGATCGCGCCCGCCGTGGTGACCATACTGAAGTTGTCGGCAAACACCGCCATCAACTCGCTGCGAAGCGCCTCGGTCTGCGCAGCAGGCCGGGTGAATACTGCATGGATCAGATCATGTACATCGTGGATGCTGCGTACAGCCCGTTCACTCAAAGTCATATCAAGGTTCCAAACCAATGCCACGCAGGATGACACTGGTCACCGTCTGCACCGCGTTTTCGAATGCCATGTCCGACAAGGGCTCGCCGCCATTGAGCAACGCCACCTGATAGCCAAAGTCCGCATAATGCTGGGTCGATGCCCAGATCATGTACAACAGCGCAGACGGCTCCACCGGCAGGATGCGCCCGTCTTCCACCCACCGGCGAATCTTGGTCTCCTTCAGCTTCGCCCAGGGCACCAGGCTTTCGTCCAGGCTCACGCCCAGCACGGGCGCGCCGTGCAGCATTTCTTCAGCCCAGATTTTCGAGCCCAGCGAGCGTGAACGCGAATGGCCCATCTTGGCGCGGATGTAGCTGGTGAGCACCACACGTGGGTCATCGAAGTTCTCGAAACACAGCGCATCCTGCTTCCACACATCCAGCAGGTCCTGCAGCACGGCGCGGAACAGGTCGTCCTTGGTGCTGAAGTAGTAATGAAGGTTGGAGCGCGGCAACTCGGCCTGCTCGGCGATATCGCCCATCGAGGTGGCGCCATAGCCTTTCTCGGCGAACACCTTTTCTGCAGCCTGGAGAATCTTCTCGATGTTACGCCGGCGGATCTCGATCTTGTGGTTGGCCATCAAGCTTGGGCCGTCCACACCGCCAGTTCATAGCCGTCCGGGTCGACGAAGTGGAACCGTCGCCCGCCGGGGAACGAAAACGTGGCACGGCTGATCTGCGCACCGGCGGCCTCGACCCGCTGCTGCGTGGCGTCGAGATCGTCGGCGTACAGGATGACCAGCGGGCCACCCGGGCGTACCGGCTCGCCTGTAGTAAAGCCACCCGTCAGCCGACCATCGCTGAATTCCGTGTAGGCAGGGCCGTAATCGGTGAAGCGCCAGCCGAAGACGCTGCCGTAAAAGGCCTTGCTCCGTGCGATATCGCTGACATTGAATTCGATGTTGTCGATCTGTCGATCGTGGCCACGAACGCTCATGCGTGCTCCTTGCCAATGGGTAATGGCCCAGTCTACTTGAGTCAGTGCACACACGCAGACCTAACCACAACGCGCCCGATCGCGCACCGGGCACTGCGCGCGGTGCAGGTTCAGCGCCGTGTTGATGATGCCGATATGGCTGAACGCCTGGGGGAAATTGCCCAGCATTCGCTTGCCTGCCGGGTCGTACTGCTCCGCCAGCAACCCCAGGTCGTTGCAAAGGCCGCTCAAGCGTTCGTACAGGGCCTGTGCCTGGGCTTGCCGGCCTAACAGCACATAGACATCGGCCAGCCAGAATGAACACACCAGGAACGTACCCTCCCCGGGTGTCAGGCCGTCGCTGCAGCTGTCGGTGTCATAGCGCGACAACAGGCCATTTTTCAGCAGCCGCTTTTCGATTTCTGCCAGCGTGCGCAAAAACCGTGGGTCTTCCGCCGGCAGAAAGCCGGTCAATGCGATCTGCAACAGGCTGGCGTCCATTTCGTTGGCGCCGTAGGCCTGGACAAAAAACGCCCCGCTCGGGTCCAGCCCGCGCTCGCACACCTCACGGCGAATCTCGTCTGCCACCTGGCGGTAATGCCGCCCGCGCTCGCGATCCTCTTCGGTGGTTTCGGCCAACCCCGCCGCGCGGTCGAACGCCACCCAGGCCATGACCTTGGAATGCACGAAATGCTGCCTGCCACCGCGAACTTCCCAGATACCTTCGTCCGGGTCTCGCCAGATGCGCTCCACGTACGGCAGGATCAACCGGGCAATCGCGGCGCTGCGTGGGTGCCGAGGCAAACCGCCTTTGATCGCCTGGGTCATGGCATCGGCCAGCTCGCCGTAGATATCCAGTTGCATCTGCCCGGCCGCCGCATTGCCCACCCGCACCGGCTGCGAGTGCTCGTAACCGGCCAACCATGGCAGGGTGTACTCCTGCAGGTCACGCTCGCCGGCCAGGCCGTACATGATCTGCATCTGTTCGGGGTTGCCGGCCACCGAACGCAACAGCCATTCGCGCCAGGCCTGGGCTTCGTCGAAGTAGCCCAGGTTCATGAACGCCAGCAGGGTCATGGTGGCGTCGCGCAGCCAGCAGAAGCGGTAGTCCCAGTTGCGTTCGCCACCTATGCGCTCGGGCAGCGAGGTGGTGACAGCGGCGACGATGCCGCCGGTGGGCGCGTAGGTCATGGCCTTAAGCGTGAGCAGCGAGCGCCGCACCAGGGCGGTGTAGGGACCGACCTCCGGGCAGCGGACGGCAAAGGCCTGCCATTGGTTGATGGTTTGCGCCAGCGCCGCCTCGACATCGCAATCGGGCTGCACAGGCAGGTGCGAGGGTTGGTGGCGCATGCTGAACACTTGACGTTCGCCGGCACCGACGCGAAAGCGTGCGACGGTGTGGTGGTCACGTGCGTGCGAGGGGACCGTGCTGCACAGGATCAGGCGGTCAGGGCCGGCTACTGCGCTGAGGGTCAGGGGGTCGAGCTTCTCTACCCAAGGCACGCTGCGCCCGTAGTCGAAACGCAGCACCAGGTCCATCTCGAAGCTGGTTTCGCCGGCCAGGCCTTCGACGATGCGCACGACCGAGTTGACCTCGCCCAGCGGCATCAGGTCGAGCACGCGCGCCCGGCCAGAGGCGGTGACCCAGGTGGTTTCAAGCACCAGGGTGTCCTCCAGGTATTGCCGGCTGGTGTGCTCGACCGGGTCGCAAGGGGCCAGGCGCCAGCGGCCATTTTCTTCATTGCCCAGCAGGGCCGCAAACACGGCGGGGGCGTCGAAGCGGGGCAGGCACAGCCAGTCAATGGAGCCATCGCGGCTGACCAGGGCGGCGCTGCGGCAATTGCCGAGCAAGGCGTAGTCTTCGATGTGGGCGGGCATTGAGTCTCCTTTCGGTTGAGCCGGTTGGTTGCCTGTGCCAGCTTGATCAGGTCACCCCAAACGGTGCCATTCCCGCCTGTCGCGGGTCAGCAGTTCATTGCCAGCCTCTGGCCCATCTTCACCTGCCGGGTATTCATGCACTTCGCCATCGTTGGCCCAGGCATCGAGAAAGGGCTGCACCGCGCGCCAGCCGTTCTCGATGTTGTCGGCCCGCTGGAACAGCGTCTGGTCACCGGTCAGGCAGTCGTAGATCAAGGTTTCGTAGCCCGTCGCCGGGGTCATCTTGAAGAAGTCCTTGTAGGCAAAGCCCAGCTCGACGTTCTCCATCACCAGCTCAGGCCCTGGGCGCTTGGCCTGCAGGTCGAACCACATGCCCTCATTGGGCTGGATCTGGATCTTCAGGTAGTTGGGCTTGGGCCGCTCCAGCTCCGACTCGCGGAACTGCGCATAGGGCGCGGGCTTGAAGCAGATGGCGATCTCGGTGTCGCGCACGCTCATGCGCTTGCCGGTACGCAGGTAGAACGGCACGCCGGCCCAGCGCCAGTTGTCGATCATCACCTTGAGCGCCACGTAGGTCTCGGTCTGGCTGCCTTCGCCGACATTGGCTTCCTGGCGATAGCCGGGCAAGCGCTTGCGCCCCTGCTTGCCCGCCGTGTACTGGCCACGCACCGAGTTTTTCAGCGCCATCTTCGCCGACCACGGGCGAATGGCGCCGACCACCTTGGCCTTTTCGCCGCGCACGGCATCGGCGCCAAAGGCCGCCGGAGGCTCCATGGCGACCATCGCCAGCAACTGGAACAGGTGATTGGGGACCATGTCGCGCAGGGCCCCGGTGTTGTCATAGAACGCACCGCGGGTTTCGACGCCAACGGTCTCGGCGGCGGTGATCTGCACGTGGTCGATGTAGTGGTTGTTCCAGAACGACTCGAACAGGCCGTTGGAGAAGCGGCTGACCAGAATGTTCTGCACCGTCTCTTTACCCAGGTAATGGTCGATGCGGTAGATCTGCCGCTCGCCCATCACCTTCAGCAAACAGGCGTTGAGTGCCTCGGCGCTGGCAAGGTCAGTGCCGAAGGGTTTCTCCACCACGACGCGACGAAAGCCCCCGGCCGACTCGTCGAGCAGGCCGGCCTGGCCCAGACGCAGGGCCACTTCGGGGAAGAAGCGTGGCGAGGTGGCCAGGTAGAAGATCGCGTTGCCATGACGGGTCGCTTCGATGCGCTTGGCAATCGCCTGGTACGTGGCCGGGTCAAGAAAGTCGCCGGTCTGGTAGTCCAGCCGTTTGGCCAGCCGCGCCCACAGTTTTTCGTCCAGGCACTTGGCGCTGCCTTCGCCGCCCTTGTCACGCTCCAGCATGAAGGCGTGCAGGCGCTCGGCGAACGCCTCGGCGGTGGCGGCATTGTGATCGACGCCGACGATGCGCAGGTTGCGGTCCAGCAACCCGTCACGGCTGAGGTTGTACAGCGCCGGCATCAGCAGGCGCTTGACCAGGTCGCCGTTGGCGCCGAACAGAAACAGGGTGCAGGGAGGCGCTGCAGGGATCGTCTGTTTAGTCATTCGCCTTTCTTCTCGACATGCCCACCAAAGCCCAGGCGCATGGCCGAGAGAATCTTGTCGCCATACGTGCCCTGCTGCTGGCGCGAACGGAAGCGAGCGAACAGCGCGCTGGACAGCACCGGCACTGGCACGGCCTGCTCAACAGCGGCATCGATGGTCCAGCGGCCCTCGCCACTGTCGGACACCGAACCACTGAACTGCACCAACTGCGGGTCGGCCACCAGCGCGTCGGCGGTAAGGTCGAGCAACCAGGACGTGACCACACTGCCGCGGCGCCAGACCTCAGCGATCTCGGCTACGTCGAGGTCAAAGCGCTGGTCTTCGGGCAGCTCGTTGCCGCCCTTGCTGCGCAGCAAGTCGAAGCCTTCGGCGTAGGCCTGCATCAGGCCGTACTCGATGCCGTTGTGCACCATCTTCACGTAGTGCCCGGCACCGGGTGGGCCTGCGTGGATGTAGCCATGCTCGGCGCGCTGGTGCTCGCCCTCGCGGCCATGGGTACGCGGGATGTCGCCGACGCCGGGCGCCAAGGCCTTGAACAGCGGCTCGAGGCGCTCGAACACGTCCTTTTCGCCCCCGATCATCATGCAGTAGCCACGCTCCAGCCCCCACACACCGCCAGAGGTGCCCACGTCCAGGTAGTGCAGGCCACGTTTTGCCAGATCAGCGGCACGGCGCATGTCGTCTTTATAGAAGGTGTTGCCCCCGTCGATGATCGCATCGCCCGGTTCCAGCAGGTCGGCCAGTTGCGCAATGGTCTGCTCGGTAGGGTCACCGGCCGGCAACATCACCCACACCGCACGCGGGGCCTTGAGTTTTTGCACCAGGGCGCCGAGGTCGTGGGCACCTTGTGCGCCCTCGCCCTCCAGCCCGACGACGGCGTCGCGGTTGCGGTCGTGCACCACGGTGCGATGGCCGGCGCCCATCAGGCGCCTTGCGATATTGCCGCCCATGCGGCCCAGCCCGACGATTCCCAGTTGCATGAGCCGATGCTCCCCTTTCGAAAATGGATGATGATGCAGTTAAGCGTTTCAGATTAGTCCAGCGTACCGCCCAAGGGTTCAGCGACGAACGGCGAGACCACGATAAACAAAAAAGTTCCCATGGGCGGCGAAAGAATTCAGAATGCGCACCGCGTGAAGCGACTACGCTTTAACTGTCACCAGCCAAAACCGCGAGGTGTGCTCATGGGTACCTTGATGCCTGCTACTCCAACCCAGACCCTCTATGTCTCCGTACGCCGTGATGAGCTGCGTAAGTTGAAGGACGAACGTGACCAACTGCGTCAGCAGGTCGCTCAGTTGCACATGATGCTTGAGCAAGCTCGCTCCGGCGACAAAGCTATCAATCTCTGATCGTGACCTTCCCCGGTGGGGGCTGACCGGCTCCCACGCTGCTGTACCTCCCCCTCTCCGCTTGCCCCTGCACACGCACCAAAACAGGGCGTCGCCGTTCTCTGCGCGACGAAATGATGCGCGTCTGAAACCCTGTGCCCTACCCTCGAGCACCCCGTTCACATCTGGTCACAGACGCCAACGTTTGCGTCTAAACCGGCCATAACGAAAGTGACCAGTGGGTCACCTTTTTTACTTCTTCTCTCCTACACTCAGCTTTCGGCCCGCCATTTGCTCATAGGAAGAGTGACGTAAAAAAGTCGAACTTTCACAAACGGCGGTGGGTCAGGAACTAAGTAGGCCAAATGCAAAGGGACCTCCCCCGCTTCGGCCCACCAACCCCATTCAGTCCAATCGCCTTCGGCCGGAATGCTGATCGCGCTGTGCCTGCGCGCACGACTCAGGGGCATGGATAGCACTACACGGATTTGAACCAGAGAGAACCAACACGAGATAACGCCGCGGGTGCCAGCACCCGGCCAAGCATAGGGACGGAGAGAAGTATGATCAGTGCCGCTGTCGAGCCTCACGTAGATTCATTCAAACCGGACAACCGCGAGCCGCTTACCCCGGAATTCGCCACGACAGGCAAGGCACCCGGCGCACAGCGCCAGCACAACCCGAACAAACGCAAGATCCTGTTCGTCACCTCGGAAATCGCCGACCTGATCAAGACCGGCGGCCTGGGCGACGTCTCCGCCGCCCTGCCCCGCGCCTTGGCGCACCTGCACGATGTACGCGTGCTGATCCCCGGCTACCGCCAGGTGATGGAGAGCGACAACCCGATTCACGTCGTCGGCGAACTGGGCGGCCACGCCGCACTGCCGCCGTGCAAGATCGGCCGTATGGACCTGGCCGATGGCCTGGTGATCTATGTGTTGATCTGCCCCGAGCTGTACGAGCGCGACGGCACTCCCTATGGTGCCAACAATGGCCGCGACTGGCCCGACAACCATATCCGCTTCGCCCGCCTGGGCCTGGCTGCCGCCGAGATTGCCGCCGGCGAAGGCATGATCCACTGGAAGCCCGAAGTGGTGCACGCCCACGACTGGCCTGCAGGCCTGGCCCCGGCCTACATGCACTGGCGCGGGCTGAACACGCCGACCCTGTTCACCATCCACAACCTGGCCTACCAGGGCGTCTACAGCCGTGGCTGCAGCCCGGAGCTGGCAATCCCCGAGCATGCCATGCAGCAGGAAGGCATGGAGTTCTACGGCAAGCTGTCGTTCCTCAAGGCCGGCCTGGCCTACTCCAGCCACATCACCACGGTCAGCGCCACCTATGCCCGGGAAATCACCACCCCCGAGTTTGGCTGCGGTTTGGACGGTTTCCTTGCGGCCAAGGCCCAGCAAGGCCTGCTGGGCGGCATCCCCAACGGCATCGACGAAAGCTGGGATTCGGCCACCGACAAGCACCTGCAACACAACTTCAGCATCAATGACTGGGACGGCAAGGCGCGCAACGCCGAAGCCGTGCGCCAGCTGTTCGAGCTCGAACCCTCCGAGGGCCCGCTGTTTGCCGTGGTCTCGCGCCTGGTCTACCAGAAAGGCCTCGACCTGACCCTGGGCGTGGCCGACTACATCGTCGAGCAAGGCGGGCAGATCGCGATCATCGGCCGTGGCGAGCCGGAAGAAGAACAGGCCATGCGCGAACTGGCGCTGCGCCACCCGGGCCGTATCGGCGTGCGCATCGGTTTCAACGAGACCGACGCGCGGCGCATGTTCGCCGGCAGCGACTTCCTGCTGATGCCGTCGCGCTATGAACCGTGCGGCCTGAGCCAGATGTACGCGCAGCGCTTCGGTTCACTGCCGGTGGCGCGCAACACCGGCGGCCTGGCCGATACCATCGAGTGTGGGGTGACGGGTTTCCTGTTCAACGAATCGACCGTCGAGAGCTACCGCGAAGCGCTGAGCCGCGCCTTCTATGTGTACGGCAAGAAAGACCTGCTCAACGCCATGCGCTGCCTGTCGATGACCCAGCCGTTCAACTGGTGCCAGGCGGTGGAACCCTACGCTCGCCTCTATGAGGACTTGGTCAAGCAGGCACAGTTCAGCCACAACTGAGCGGAGAATCGAAGATGCACAGGCATGGCGCACAGTTGTTGGACGCCACGTCGGCGCGCTTCGCCCTCTGGGCGCCGGATGCGCGCAGCGTGAGCGTGGAAATCGAGCAGCAGCCGCCGGTCGAGCTGCTGCCCGACAATGATGGCTGGTACACCGGCACAGCCCCGTGCCAGGCCGGCGATCGCTATCACTATCGAATCGACGGCAAATTGCAGGTAGCGGACCCCGCGTCGCGCTACCAGCCCGAGGGCGTGCAGGGGCCGAGCGAACTGGTGGATGTGGCCAGCTATGACTGGCAACACCCCTGGCAGGGCCGCCCGTGGCACGAAGCGGTCATTCAGGAATTGCACGTCGGTGTGCTGGGCGGCTATGCCGGGGTTGCCCGGCAACTGCCACGCCTGGCCGACATCGGCATCAGTGCTGTCGAATTGATGCCGCTTGGGCAGTTTCCGGGTGAACGCAACTGGGGGTACGACGGCGTGCTGCCGTTCGCGCCGCAGAATATCTATGGCAGCCCGCAGCAGTTGTGCGCGCTGGTCGACAAGGCCCATGGCGAAGGGTTGATGGTGCTGGTGGACGTGGTCTACAACCACTTCGGCCCAGACGGCAACTACCTGCACCAGTACGCCAGCCCGTTTTTCCGCGAAGACCAGCAGACGCCGTGGGGCGCGGCCATCGACTTCCGCCGTGCCGAGGTGCGCGAGTTCTTCATCCAGAACGCCCTGATGTGGCTGTGCGACTACCGCTGCGATGGCCTGCGCCTGGATGCGGTGCACGCCATCGACCAGCCGGACTTTCTCGTCGAGCTGGCGCAACGGGTACGCGCTGCGGTGGAGCCTGGCCGGCATGTGTGGCTGGTGCTGGAGAACGAGCACAACCAGGCCTTTTTGCTGGAGCAAGGTTTCGACGCGCAGTGGAATGACGACGGCCACAACGCCCTGCACGTGCTGCTGACCGGCGAAACCGAAGGCTATTACGCCGACTACAAACAGCGCCCCATCGACCAGTTGGCCCGCTGCCTGTCGGAAGGCTTCGTGTTCCAGGGCCAGGCCAACCGCCATGGCGAGCCGCGCGGTGAACCCAGCGGGCACCTGGCGCCGAGCGCGTTCGTGCTGTTCTTGCAGAACCACGACCAGATCGGCAACCGCGCCCTGGGTGAACGCCTGACCCGCCTGTGCCCGCCGCCAGCCCTGCGTGCGGCCACGGGCCTGCTGCTGCTGGCGCCGATGATCCCGCTGCTGTTCATGGGCGACGATGACGGCAGTTGTCGCCCGTTCCTGTTCTTCACCGACTTCCACGATGAACTGGCCGATGCCGTGCGCGAAGGCCGACGCGGCGAATTCGCCCACTTCACCGCATTTGCCGACCCCGCGCAGCGTGAGCGCATTCCCGACCCCAACGCCGAGCAGACATTCGAGTCATCACGCCCGCAGCACAATGAGGTCATTGCCGGCTGGCACGGCCTCTATCAGCAGTTGCTCGACCTGCGCCGTCGCCATGTCATCCCGCACCTGCCTGGCAGCCGTGCGCTGGGCGCCGACGTGCACGGCGACAAAGCGCTCAGCGCACGCTGGCGGCTGGGCGATGGCAACACCTTGCGCATCGACTTGAACCTGGCCGCCAGCCCCCAAGCCGTTGAACTACCCCCTGCCGCAACACGGCTGTTCGACAGCAGTGACAACCGCCACCCCGATACCCATCTGGCCGCGTACAGCTGCGTGGTCAGCCTGATTCCCCCTGGCCAGGAGCGCCCATGAGCGAAACCGCCCTGCACCGTCTGGCGGCCCGCGTCGGGCTCAGCCGTGACTGGATCGATGCCAACGCCCGGTCGCAGCAAGTCAGTGACGCCGTACTGCGCAACGTCCTCGAAGGTTTGGGCCACCCCGCCGCCGACGAGACCGCCATCCAGGCCAGCCTGCGCGCTGTGGAGGCCGCCGAGGACAGCGAGCACCTGCCGCCCTTGCTGACCGTCGAGCTGGGCCAACCGCTGCCCCTGCACCGCTACTTCAGCGCAGGCAGCGCGGTGCGTTGCACCTTGGAAGACCACAGCCAGCGCAGCCTGGCCCTGGACAGCCAGGCTGGCCTGCCCGGCGAACTGCCCTTGGGCTACCACAGCCTGGAAATCGACGGCCGCACCTTCACCGTGGCCGTGGCGCCGTCGCGCTGCTACAGCCTTGAAGACAGCGTGTCGCAACCGCCGCCGCGCTGCTGGGGCCTGGCCGTGCAGCTGTACAGCCTGCGCCGCAGTGGCGATGGCGGCTACGGCGACTGCCTGGCGCTGGAGCAACTGGCGCGGACGGCCGCCGAGCGCGGTGCCGACGCCTTGGCCATCAGCCCGATCCACGCCCTGTCGTCCATCGACCAGCAGCACTACAGCCCCTACTCGCCCTCCAGCCGCCTGCTGCTCAACAGCCTTTATGCCAGCCCGGCCGCGCTGTTTGGCGAGCGCGCCGTGCGCATGGCCATCGAAGCCTGCGGGCTGGAGCAGCAGCTCGAAGACCTGGAGCAACGCCCGCTGGTCGACTGGCCCCGCGCTGCCAGTGCCCGCCTGCGCCTGCTCGAAGCGCTGTACCAGGACTTCAGCCAGGGCGATCACCCGCTGCGCAAGGACTTCGACAGCTACCGCGAAGCCGCCGGCCAAGCCCTGGAGCACCACTGCCGCTTCGAGGTGCTGCAGGCACAAGCCGTGGAGCATGGCCTGGGCGCCGACTGGCGCAAGTGGCCCAGTGCCTGGCACGACCCCTACCACGCCGAGGTCGAAGCCTTCGCCAATGCCTACCCGGCCAAGGTCGAGTTCCACGCCTTCTGCCAATGGCTGACCGAACGCAGCCTGCAACGAGCCCAGGAGGCCGCCCGTGGCAATGGCATGGCCGTCGGCCTGATCGCCGACCTGGCGGTAGGCGCCGACGGTGCCGGCAGCCAGGCCTGGAGCCGCCAGGACGAGTTGCTGGCCAACCTCAAGGTCGGCGCGCCGCCCGACATTCTCAACCGCTCAGGGCAGGACTGGGGCATTTGCGCGTTCTCCCCCGAAGGCCTCAAGCGCAATGGCTACCGCGCCTTTATCGAGATGCTACGGGCCAACATGGCCCATGCCGGTGGCCTGCGCATCGACCACGTCATGGGCCTGCGTCGGCTGTGGCTGATCCCCCGGGGCGCCAAGCCCAGCGAGGGCGCTTACCTGAACTACCCCCTCGAAGACCTGCTGCGCCTGCTGGCGCTGGAGTCGGTGCGCCACCAGGCGATCATCCTCGGCGAAGACCTCGGCACCGTGCCCGAAGGCCTGCGCGAACACTTGGCCGACAAGGCCGTGCTGGGCATGCGCGTGCTGCCCTTCGAGCAGACCCGGCCCGGCCACTTCAAGCCCATTCTCGACTGGCCGGACAGCGCCCTGGCCACCACCGGCACCCACGACCTGGCCCCGCTGGCCGGCTGGCTGCAGAACCGCGACATCGACTGGAGCCATCGCCTGCAGTTGATCGACGCCGCCACCGAACTCCATTGGCGCCAGGAGCGCCAGCAAGAACACGACGGCCTGCGCCGCACCCTGGAGGCCAACTACGGCCCCTTGCCCGACAACGACGCGGTGATCGACGCCGCCCTGCGCTACGTCGGCCACACCCGCGCCCCGCTGGTGCTGGTGCCACTTGAAGACCTGCTGGGCTGCGACGAACAACCCAACCTGCCCGGTACCACCGAAGGGCACCCCAATTGGCGCCGGCGCTTCGCCCTGCCGGTGCGCGAACTGCTCGACGACGAAGACGCCGCACGGCGCCTGGAGCTGCTGGCCCAGGCCCGTGAACAAGCCTGGGAGCGTGACCGATGAAGCCCTTGACCGCGACCCTGCGCCTGCAATTTCACAGCGACTTCACCCTTGATCACGCCGTGCCGCTGGTGCCGTATTTTGCCCAGTTGGGCATCAGCCACCTGTATGCCTCGCCGATTCTCAAGGCCCGCGCCGGCTCCCGCCACGGTTACGACGTGGTCGACCCGACCCAGGTCAACCCGGAGCTTGGCGGTGAGGCTGCGCTGGAGCGCCTGGTGGCCGCCCTGCGCCAGCACGGCATGGGGCTGATCCTCGACACGGTGTCCAACCACATGGCCGTGGGCGGCGCCGACAACCCGTGGTGGCAAAGCCTGCTGGCCTGGGGCCGGCGCAGCCCGTATGCGGCGTTCTTCGATATCCAGTGGCACTCCAGCGACCCGCTGCTGGCCGGCCAGTTGCTGCTGCCCTTCCTGGGCAGCGATTACGGCGCGGCCTTGAAGCAAGGCGATATGCCGCTGACCTTCGACAAGCACCACGGTGTGCTGCAGATTGCCCACTACGAACACCGGTTCCCCATCTGCCCGATCGACTACGGCTGGATCCTCGCGCAAAGCCCCGAACCTGCCTTGCAGGCGTTGGCCGCGCATTTCACTGCCCTGCACGACAGCGCCCAACCGCTGGCCGCTGCCCTGCCCTTGCAGGCTGAACTGGCGCGCCTGGTAAAAGACGGCGCCGACCTCGACACGGCCCTGCTCGCTTTCGATAGCCGCAGCGAGGCCGGTTTCAAGCGCCTGCACCTGCTGCTCGAACGCCAGACCTACCGCCTGGCCAGCTGGCGCACCGCCGCCGACGACATCAACTGGCGGCGCTTCTTCGACATCAACGAGCTGGGCGGCCTGCGGGTCGAGCGCGCCGTGGTGTTCGAAGCCACCCACGCCAAGCTGTTCGAACTGATCGAACGCGGCCTGGTGGACGGCCTGCGCATCGACCATATCGACGGCCTGGCCGACCCGCGCGGCTATTGCCGCAAACTGCGCCGAAGGGTCGATGGCCTGCTGGCCCGGCGGCCCATGCATGCAGCGCTGGAGCACTTCCCGATCTACGTGGAGAAGATTCTCGGGGCCAATGAACACCTGCACCGCGACTGGCTCACCGACGGCACCACCGGCTATGAGTTCATGAACCAGGTTTCGCTGCTGCAACACGACCCGGCGGGCGAAGCGCCGTTGACCGAGCTCTGGGCCAACGTCAGCGAACGCCCGGACTTCGCCGAGGAGGTGCGCCTGGCCCGCCACCTGGTGCTCAACGCCAGCCTGGCCGGTGACTGCGAATCGGTGGCGCAGGCGTTGCTGCAGGTGGCCCGCGACGACCTGATGACCCGTGACCTGACCCTTGGCGCCATCCGCCGGGCCTTGCAGGCGCTGGTCGCGCATTACCCGGTGTACCGCACCTACTTCAACGCCTGCGGCCGCCCAGCCGAGGACGAAGCGTTCTTCCAGCAGGCCTTGGCCGCTGCCCGCCAGGACCTTGGCGAGGCGGACTGGCCACTGCTCGAACAGCTCGAACGATGGCTGGGCGGCCAGCCCTGGCGCGGCCTACCACCAGGCCGGCCGCGCAAGCACCTGCGCCATGCCTGCGTACGGTTCCAGCAATTGACCGCACCCAGCGCCGCCAAGGCAGTGGAAGACACCGCCTTCTACCGCAGTGCGCGGCTGCTGTCGCGTAACGACGTGGGCTTCGAGGCCGAGCGCTTCAGCGCGGGACCTGCGTATTTCCACAACGAGGCCCAGCGGCGCCTGCGCGACTTCCCCGACAGCCTGCTGGCCACCGCTACCCACGACCATAAACGCGGCGAAGACACCCGCGCCCGCCTGGCGGTGCTCAGCGAACGCGGGCCGTGGCTGGCCAGCCGGGTGGAGCATTGGCGCGAGCTGGCGGCGCCCCTGCGGGCGCAACTGGACGATGGCCTGGCACCCAGCCCCGGCGATGAGCTGATGCTGCTGCAGACGCTGCTGGGCAGTTGGCCGCTGAGCCTTGAGCCACACGATGACGGCGCACTGCGCCAGTACGCCGAGCGCCTGCGGCAATGGCAGCAGAAGGCCCTGCGCGAAGCCAAGTTGCGCAGCAGCTGGAGCGCCCCGAACGACGCCTACGAGGCCGCCTGCGCACGCTACATCGATGGCCTGCTGCTCGATGGCGAAAACCAGCAGTTGCGCAAGTCGCTGGCCGATGCCGCCCAGCTCATCGCCTGCCCAGGCGCGCTCAACGGCCTGGTCCAGGCGCTGTTGCGCATGACCGTGCCCGGCGTGCCCGACCTGTATCAGGGCAATGAATACTGGGACTTCAGCCTGGTCGACCCGGACAACCGCCGCCCGGTCGACTACGCCAGCAGGCGCCGTACCCTGGACGATGCCACGCCGGTTGCCGAGCTGTTGGCGCACTGGCGCGATGGCCGCATCAAGCAAGCCCTGGTGGCGCGGGTGCTGGACTGTCGCCAGGCGCATGCCGAGCTGTTCCGCCGTGGCGCCTACCTGCCGCTGACCGTGCAGGGCCGGCATGCCGACAAGGTGCTGGCCTTCGCCCGCCTGGGTGACGACCAGCGCGCCATCGTGATTGCGCCGCGCCTGGCCAGCGGCCTGCTCGGTAGCGCCCCTACACCGTTGATCCCGGCCCATAACTGGGACGACACCCGGCTGATACTGCCGTTTGCCTTGTCGCCTGCCAACTCGACGGGACTTTTCCCCAGTGCTGCGGTCAGCCTTTCAAAGGAGCTGCCGTTGAGCGCCGTACT
Source organism: Pseudomonas sp. NFX1 (assembly GCF_051123555.1). Taxonomy (NCBI): domain Bacteria; kingdom Pseudomonadati; phylum Pseudomonadota; class Gammaproteobacteria; order Pseudomonadales; family Pseudomonadaceae; genus Pseudomonas; species Pseudomonas sp. NFX1. The sequence continues at coordinate 2,719,108 of NZ_CP169366.1, forward strand.
GTCGGAATTTCCAGTCAATGTGTTGATACAACAATCTTGAGCATCAGGAGCGTCATGATGAGTGTCGATGAAAAACGTATTCGTGAATTTGCCTACCAGATCTGGGAGTCGGAAGGTAAGCCGGTCGGTGAGGAGGAACGCCATTGGGAGATGGCGCGCAAGCTCGCCGAGGCTGAAGCACTTGCGCCCAAGGCAGCGCCACGCAAGAAAGCGCCAGCCAAGACAAAGGTAGTAGCAGAGCCGGTTCAGAAACCTGCAGCGGTGAAGAAGCCCCGGGCTGTGAAGAAACCAGCTGCTGGTTAAACCTGTACCGGCCTCTTCGCGGGGCAAGTCGGATCGCCGCACCGCGAAGAGGCCGGTACAGTCGCTGCACTGTTTCCCCCTTCACCACGGCCACACGAGGACCGCCATGAGCCCCCGCATTCCGAAGAAAACCCGCTCAGTCGCCCCATCGCGCATTCGCGAAGGCATGCCCTTCCCCCTCGGCGCCACCTGGGACGGGCTTGGGGTCAACTTCGCCCTGTTCTCGGCCAATGCCACCAAGGTCGAACTGTGCCTGTTCGACTCCAGCGGCGAGCAGGAAATCGAACGCATCGAACTGCCCGAGTACACCGACGAGATCTACCACGGCTACCTGCCCGACGCGCACCCGGGCCTGGTCTACGGGTACCGCGTCTACGGCCCCTACGAGCCCGAGAACGGCCACCGTTTCAACCCCAACAAACTGCTGATCGACCCCTACGCCAAGCAACTGGTCGGCAGCCTGAAATGGTCCGAGGCCCTGTTCGGCTACACCATCGGCCACCCCGACGGCGACTTGTCGTTCGATGAGCGTGACAGCGCGCCCTTCGTGCCCAAATGCAAGGTCATCGACCCGGCCTTCACCTGGGGCCGCGATCAGCGCGTGCAGATTCCGTGGGAGCGCACCATCCTCTACGAAGCGCATACCCGCGGCATCAGCATGCGCCACCCGGCGGTGCCCGAAGCGCTGCGCGGGACCTTCGCCGGCCTTGCCAATGACGAGCTGCTCAAGCACATCAAGGACCTGGGCGTTTCCAGTATCGAACTGCTGCCGATCCATGCCTTCGTCAACGACCAGCACCTGCTGGACAAGGGCCTCAACAATTACTGGGGCTACAACAGCATTGCCTTTTTCGCCCCCCACCCCCGCTACCTGGCCAGCGGCAAGATCGCCGAATTCAAGGAGATGGTCGCGCACCTGCATGACGCCGGCCTGGAGGTGATTCTGGATGTGGTCTACAACCACACCGCCGAAGGCAACGAGCGCGGCCCGACGCTTTCCATGCGCGGCATCGACAACGCCTCCTACTACCGCCTGATGCCCGATGACAAGCGTTACTACATCAACGATTCGGGCACCGGCAATACCCTGGACCTGAGCCACCCTTGCGTGCTGCAACTGGTCACCGACTCACTGCGTTATTGGGCCGGTGAGATGCACGTGGACGGCTTCCGCTTCGACCTGGCGACCATCCTGGGCCGTTACCATGACGGCTACAGCGAACGCCACGGGTTCCTCGTCGCCTGCCGCCAGGACCCGATGCTGAGCCAGGTCAAGCTGATTGCCGAACCTTGGGACTGCGGCCCCGGTGGCTACCAGGTGGGCAACTTCGCGCCCGGCTGGGCCGAGTGGAACGACCGCTTCCGCGATACCGTGCGGGCGTTCTGGAAAGGTGACGAAGGCCAGCTGGCCGACTTCGCTTCGCGCATGACCGCGTCGGGCGACATGTTCAACAACCGCGGCCGGCGCCCCTATGCCTCGGTCAATTTCGTCACCGCCCACGATGGCTTCACCTTGCGCGACCTGGTGTCGTACAACAACAAGCACAACGAGGACAACGACGAGAACAACCAGGACGGCACCGACAACAACCTGTCGTGGAACTGTGGCGCCGAAGGCCCCACCGACGACCCGGAAATCAACGCCCTGCGCATGCGCCAGATGCGTAACTACTTCGCCACCCTGTTGTTTGCCCAAGGCACGCCGATGATCGTCGCCGGCGACGAGTTCAGCCGCACTCAACACGGCAACAACAACGCCTATTGCCAGGACAGCGAGATCGGTTGGGTCAACTGGGACCTGGACGACGAGGGCGCCGCGCTGCTGGCCTTCGTCAAGCGCCTGACCCGCCTGCGCCTGGCCTACCCGGTGCTGCGCCGCTCACGCTTTCTGGTGGGCGACTACAACGAGGCGATCGGGGTCAAGGATGTCACCTGGTTGGCGCCGGATGGCAGCGAGATGAGCGTCGAGCAATGGGAAGACCCCCATGGCCGGTGCCTGGGCATGTTGATCGACGGGCGTGCCCAGGTCAGTGGCATCGCCCGGCCAGGCGCCGAGGCGACGGTGCTGCTGATCGTCAATGCCCATCATGACGTGGTGCCGTTCCAGTTGCCGACCGTGCCTGACGGTGATTACTGGAGCTGCCTGGTGGATACCGACCGGCCAGAGTTGCGCAAGGGGCAGCACTTGGCATTCGAGAGTACGTTCGAAGTGAAGGGGCGCTCGATGTTGTTGATGGTGTTGCAGCACGAGGAGGAGTGAACCCGAAGGGCCATGACCGGTCCCTTGTAGGAGCGGCCTTGCGTCGCGAAAGGGCTGCGCAGCGGCCCCAGCAATCTCTGCGGCGAAGCTGAAATCCAGCTCTGCGGCGAAGCTGAAATCCAGGGGCCGCTGCGCAGCCCTTTCGCGACGCAAGGCCGCTCCTACAAAGGCCGTGCGTGACGTTTTAACAGAGGAGGCACTGTGAACCCCGAAGCCGGCAGTGCAGGTTTCGCCACCGTCAACCAGGCCCCGGCCGTGCATCGGCTGCGGGTACTCACGGTCAACACCCACAAGGGTTTTACCGCCTTCAACCGGCGCTTCATCCTGCCGGAACTGCGCGAGGCGGTGCGCAGCACCCAGGCCGACATCGTCTTCCTCCAGGAAGTGCTTGGCAGCCATGACCGCCACGCTGCGCGCTACCCCGGTTGGCCGCAAACCTCCCAGTACGAATTTCTCGCCGACAGCATGTGGAGCGACTTCGCCTACGGCCGCAACGCGGTCTACCCCGACGGCCACCATGGCAACGCCCTGCTGTCGAAGTACCCGATCATCGAGCACCGCAACCTCGACGTCTCCATCACCGGCCCTGAGCGCCGTGGCCTGTTGCATTGCATCCTCGATGTGCCCGGCCCACACCAGGTGCATGCCATCTGCGTGCACTTGTCGCTACTGGAAAGCCACCGCCAGCAACAGTTGCAGCTGCTGCGCAGGTTGCTCGAATCATTGCCGGAAGGCGCCCCGGTGATCATCGCCGGCGACTTCAACGACTGGAAGCTGCGCGGCAATCGTACCCTGGGCCTGCGCAACGACTTGCATGAAGCGTTCGAGCGCCACCACGGGCACTTGGCGCGCACCTACCCCGCGCGCATGCCGCTGCTGCGCCTGGACCGTATCTACCTGCGCAACGCCGAAAGCCATGCGCCGCGGATTCTGGGGCACAAACCTTGGACGCACCTCTCCGACCATCTGCCGCTGGCCGTCGAGGTCAAGCTGTAGCAATCATTCTTCATAGCCAAGCAGCGGTAAATAGCGAACTTCGATATACCCGAGTATTTCACTCAACAAATCAGCTACTTGTACCGAATCACAGGCCATGAACAGATCCTTCACGCTTTCTTGACGCAAGCCCAGACCTCTCCTTAGCTGAACAGTATCTAGTCGTAAAGATCTCGCGCCGGGCCTCTAGCTCGCGCCTTCGTGCGCGTTTGCGAAAGCAGGCGTGCTGGTTTGGGTCGCCCCCTGTTTTTGCCGTACAGCTCGTGACAACAGGCCAGGTCCTTGGGCTGTACCACAAAAACAACGGAGATCCGCCATGAAAAGAACCTCGAATCCCTTGCGCTTCGACAGCATTTTCTGCGCGGTTTCCACGTCGCTGCTTCTGGCAACCCCGGTGGAAACTTTCGCATTCGACTTGCAGGACGACCCGACCTCCCCCCGTTTTCTGCAACAAACGGCGGTCCCGCAGCTATCGCTCGACCCGGTCAGCGCCAGCGGGTTGAACATCGGTACCCTCAACGCATTCTCGGAAAAGATGTCCGAGCGCCACGGCCAGGGAGTAGCCGACCTGGTCGCCAGCCAGTGGTCGCAATTCTTCCCTGGCGCCCCGCGCACCGGTGCACAGCCGCCCGACCAGTTAGAGGCCCCCAGCCAGCAACTGATGATCGGTCCGGACCTGTTCATGCGTGAAACCACGGCGGGCAATGTGCACCGGGCGGGCATCTTCGTTGGCCATAACAATCTGCAGAGCAGCTTCAATGGCATTCGCCCGCTGCTGGGCGACAAGCAGCGCAATGCCGTGAACCTCAGTGGCGAAAGCCTGGGCGTGTACTGGAGCATGACCCATGAACGGGGCTGGCACCTGGATGCCGTGGCCATGGGCTCGCGTATCGATATCAATGGCCGTGGCGAGAGCGGCCAGCGCCTGGACGACAGCGGCCATGCCATGACCTTCTCGCTGGAAGGTGGCTACCCGATCGGCCTGGGCGGGGGTTGGGTGATCGAGCCGCAGGCACAGTTGATCAACCAGCAGTTTTTCCCCGGCAGTCGCGTGCAGGAGGAGACGTTGCAGGCGTTCGACAGCCAGCCCAGCTGGAGCGGCCGGGTCGGTGCCAAGTTGTCCGGGCGCTACGAGGTGCGTGGCATGCCGATTGAACCCTATGTGCGGACCAACGTCTGGTATGACTTCAGCAATGCCGACGAGGTGAAGCTGGACCAGGTCGACAAAATTTCCAGCTCGCGGTATTCGACCACGGTGGAATTGGGGTTGGGGCTGGTGGCCCGGGTGACGCCGAATGTGGCGTTGTTTGTGAGTGCCGACTACAGCAGCGATGTAGATGACAATGACCTGAATGGGTTGATCGGCAGCCTTGGGGTGCGGATGCGCTGGTAGCCGGTAAGCTCGGTTTGTGTGTAGGAGCGGCCTTGCGTCGCGAAAGGGGTGCGTAGCAGCCCCAGCAATTTCAGCATGTACGCTGAAACCTTGGGGCTGCTACGCACCCCGTTCCGACCGGTCCGGCGCCCCGGCAAGGCCGCTCCTACAACAGCAACCGAGTTGGCAGGCCGATCAGGCGGGTTTGAGGATCAATACGCCCAGCGGCGGCAGGTTCAGCGCCAGCGACAATGACTGCCCATGGCTGGACACCTGATCACTTTCCACGGCCCCCAGGTTGCCTACATTCGACCCGGCATACAGTTCGGCATCGCTGTTCAGCAGTTCTTCCCAGCGCTCGCCAAACGGCACGCCAATCCGATACCCCTCACGCGGCACCGGGGTGAAGTTGGCCACCACCAGCAACGGCTCGCCATTGCTGCTCCAGCGCAGCCAGGCATACACGCTGTTTTGCGCATCGTCGCCGATCAGCCACTGGAAGCCCTGGGGCTGACAATCCTGTTCGTGCAGCGCCGGCACCTCGCGGTACAGCCGGTTGAGGTCGCCGACCAAGCGCTGCACGCCCTTGTGCTCGGGGTACTGCAGCAGGTACCAGTCCAGCTCGCTGTCGTGGTTCCACTCGCGCCACTGGCCAAATTCGCAGCCCATGAACAACAGCTTCTTGCCCGGGTGCGCCCACATGAACGTCAGGTAGGCACGCAGGTTGGCGAACTTCTGCCAGCGGTCGCCCGGCATCTTGTCGATCAGCGAATGCTTGCCATGCACCACTTCGTCGTGGGAAATCGGCAGGATGAAATGCTCGGAGTAGGCATAGATCAGCCCGAAGCTCATCTCGTTGTGGTGATAGGTGCGGTGCACCGGGTCGTTCTGGATGTAGTGCAAGGTGTCGTGCATCCAGCCCATGTTCCACTTGTAGGCAAAGCCCAGCCCGCCCTGCTGGATCGGCTGGCTGACGCCCGGCCAGGCGGTGGACTCTTCGGCGATGATCAACGCGCCAGGAGCCTCGTGCGCCGCCACGCCATTGAGGTGACGGATGAAGTCGATGGCCTCCAGGTTCTCGCGCCCGCCATGGCGGTTGGGCACCCACTCGCCGGCCTTGCGCGAGTAGTCGCGGTAGAGCATCGATGCCACCGCGTCGACCCGCAGGCCGTCGATGTGGAACTGCTTGAGCCAGAGCAACGCCGAGGCCAGCATGAAGCCGCGCACTTCGTTACGCCCAAGGTTGTAGATCAGCGTGTTCCAGTCCTGGTGGTAACCCTCCAGCGGGTTCTCGTATTCGTACAAGGCGGTGCCGTCGAAACGCGCCAGGCCATGTTCGTCGGTGGGGAAATGCGCCGGCACCCAGTCGAGGATCACACCGATGCCGCCCTGGTGGCAGGCGTCGATGAAGGCGGCGAAATCTTCGGCACTGCCGTAGCGTGAGGTGGGCGCGAACATCGACAGGGGCTGGTAGCCCCATGAGCCGCCGAACGGGTGCTCCATGATCGGCATCAGTTCGATGTGGGTGAAGCCCAGGGCCTGCACATAGGGCACCAGGCGCTCGGCCAGCTCACGCCAGTTGTAGTAACGCGCAACTTCGCCCAAGTCATCCAGCTCGCATTGCCACGAGCCGACATGCAACTCATAGATCGAAAGGGGCGCGCTGTAGGCGTGACGTTGCGCACGCTGCGCCATCCAGTCGTGGTCCTGCCAGGGGTGGCTGAGCGCGCTGGCCACCTTCGACGCCGTGCTCGGCGGCAACTCGGTGGCACGGGCCAGCGGGTCGGCTTTCAAGGGCAACACACCGTCTTTGCCCAGCACCTCGAACTTGTAGGTTTCGCCAACGCCAAGGCGTGGCACAAACAGCTCCCAGACCCCTGCACTGTGACGCAGGCGCATGGGGTGACGGCGGCCGTCCCAGTTGTTGAAGTCACCCACCACCGACACCCGTCGGGCATTCGGTGCCCACACCGAGAAGCACACGCCGTCGACGCCGTCGGCCTGCATCGGCTGCGCACCGAAGCGCCCCGACAGGTCACGGTGGTTGCCCTCTGCGAACAGGTACAGGTCCATATCGCCCAACTGCGGGCCAAAGCTGTACGGGTCTTCGGTCACCTGCTCGCCGCCGGCCCAGGCAATGTGCAGCTGGTACGGCTGTGCCTCATCAAGGTGCGCGGTAAACAGCCCCGGCAGGCTGCCCTGGCGCATTTCGGCGAGTACGCGCCCATCGTCGCGCGCCAGTACGCGCACGTTCAGGGCAGTGGGCAAGAAGGCGCGCACGAACTGCCCACCCGCGCCATCGCCATGGGGGCCAAGTACCGCAAATGGATCGGCGTGCTCGGCGCGGGCCAGGGCGTCGAGGTCCCGTTGCCGAAGACCGCCGTTTTCACGCGTGGTTGCATTCATCTATGACTCTCCCCAGGTACTGATCAGTCCATGCAAGCCATGCAAAGGCACGGCCAGCCAATTCGGTCGATTTTCAGCTTCGTATGTGATTTCGTACGCGGCTTTTTCCAGGCAGAACAATTCCAGCGCGGCACGCTCGCCTTCCGCCTGTTGCCAGGCGTGGGGCATGGCAGCGGTGGCCAGGCCATAGGCTTCGACAAAGGCATGCCGCGACTGGTGCAGGTACTGCCTGGCCACCCGTTGCCGCGCCTTGCGTGCAGGGTCGGAAAGGTCCACGGCAGAGGCGCTGCGCAGAATCATCGCAGCAGCATAGTCGAAGGATCGCAGCACGCCGCTGACATCTTTGTAGGGGCTGTGCCGGGCCCGGCGCTCTTCCACGGGGCGGGACGGCTCACCCTCGAAATCGATCAGGTAGGCATCGCCCTGCACCACCAGCACCTGGCCCAGGTGCAGATCGCCGTGCACCCGCATCAGCAAGCCGCCCTGGGCTTGGTGCGCGAGGTTGTCGATGTGCTGGGCAAGGCCGTCGCGCTGTTGCTGCAGGTCATCTACCAGCGCCTGGCTGTCGCTGTCGAGGCTGTCGCGGTGCTGAGCCAGCAGCTCGAGGGCGTGGGTCAGTTCGGCGCTGATCTGGCGGCTCCAGCGTTCGCTGTCCCGGGCATCGCTTGGGCGCGGCTGGAAGGCAGTGTCTTCGGTCGGTGCCGCCAGCAACAGGTGCATTTCGCCCAGGCGCTGGCCGAGCAAGGCGGCGAAGCCGTCGAGTTCGGCCAGCGCATCGGTGTGGGCTTCGCTGGCCGCGCTGGACGGCTCCATTTCGTCGCGGATGGCCCGTTCCAGGGTGTTCTGGGTCCAGGCCCAGGCATCGCCCTGGTTGCTCAGGTAGCCCTGGGCAATCATCAGCAGGTGCGGGGTGGCGTGCTCGTCCACGCGGCTGACCCACGCCAGCAGTGGTGAAATATTGGTAAAGCCCGCTGCGGTCAGGTAGGCGCTCATCTCAAGCTCGGGGTGAATGCCTGGGTTGACCCGGCGGATCAATTTGAGCACCACCCGGTCAGCGACCACCACCGAGCTGTTTGACTGCTCGGCACTCAAGTAGCGCACCGGGCTGTCTTCGCCAAGCCCCAGCCTGGCCAGCTGATCGGTGCACTCGAAGCGCAGCTCGCCCAGGCCATTGCCGCACGGCAGGCGGTGGCGCTCCTGGCAGGCACGCAGCACGGCGCGGATGAACGGCTCGAGGACGAACGCGTCGGTGATCAGGCCGACCTGGCGGCCACGGCGCACCCGCGACAGCGCCAGCTGCTGGGGCAAGGCGCTGTTGATCTGTTCTTCGGGCAACAGGCCGAAGGGCAGTTGGTAGTGGTTGACCACACCGTCGCTGAGCACCTCCAGCTCGCTGAGCAACACCGGCGTGGTCGCGGTGCCGAAGCGCACGCCATAGCGCAGGCGAACCTGGTCGAGCGGCCCTTCCTTGCCGGCGAACCAGCGCCGTTTAGGCAGGTACTGCGGCAGTATCGAGCCTTCGAGTATTTCGCTGGAAGGCGCTTCGAGCAGCTCTTCCAGGCGCTTGCGCAGCACCAGTGTGGTCAATTCGGGTAACCCCTCGGTAGCCTGGATGTGCCAGCTGGGCATACGGTCGTGCGAGGCCAGCAGGAACCAGTAGAACGCATACGGCGGTAACGTGAGCAGAAAAGGCAACTGGCCGATCGGCGGAAAGGCGCTGCCACCGAGCATTTCCACCGGCACTTTATCGGCGTATTGCGACAGCTCCAGTTCAGCGGCCTGTGCGGCACGGGACACGTTGGCCACGCACAGGATCACCTCGCTGTTGCCGTCCTGGTCGGTGTACTCGCGCAGGTAAGCGAGGATGCGCCGGTTGCTCGGTGTGAGCATGCGAATGCTGCCACGGCCAAAGGCCTTTTGCTGGTTGCGCACCGCCAGCAGGCGGCGGTTCCAGTTGAGCAGCGAATGCGGGTCGTGGGCCTGGGCTTCGACGTTGACCGTCTGGTAGCCGTACAGCGGGTCCATGATCGGCGGCAGCACCAGGCGCTGCGGGTCGGCGCGAGAGAACCCGCCGTTGCGGTCCGGCGACCATTGCATGGGGGTGCGCACGCCATCGCGGTCGCCCAGGTAGATGTTGTCGCCCATGCCCAGCTCATCGCCGTAGTACAGGGTCGGTGTGCCGGGCATCGACAGCAGCAGGCTGGTCAGCAGTTCGATGCGCCGACGGTCGCGTTGCAGCAAAGGCGCCAACCTGCGGCGGATGCCGAGGTTGATACGCGCGCGGCGGTCTTCGGCGTAGTAGTTCCACAGGTAGTCGCGCTCGCGGTCGGTGACCATCTCCAGGGTCAGCTCATCGTGGTTGCGCAGGAAGATCGCCCACTGGCAGTGTGCGGGGATCTCTGGGGTCTGGCGCAGGATGTCGGTGATCGGGAAGCGGTCCTCCATCGCCAGGGCCATGTACATGCGCGGCATCAGCGGGAAGTGGAAGGCCATGTGGCACTCGTCGCCGTCGCCCTCGCCAAAGTACGGGCGGGTGTCTTCGGGCCACTGGTTGGCTTCGGCCAGGAGCATGCGGTCCGGGTAGTTGGCGTCGATCTCGGCGCGGATGGCTTTGAGCACCCGGTGGGTCTCGGGGAGGTTTTCGTTGTTGGTGCCGTCGCGCTCGATCAGGTAGGGGATGGCGTCCAGGCGCAGGCCGTCGACGCCCAGGTCGAGCCAGAAGCGCATCACCCCGATCACGGCCTTGAGCACCTGCGGGTTGTCGAAGTTGAGGTCCGGCTGGTGCGAGTAAAAGCGGTGCCAGAAGTATTGGCCGGCGACCGGGTCCCAGGTCCAATTGGACTTTTCGGTGTCGAGGAAGATGATGCGTGTGCCGTCATACTTCTGGTCGTCATCCGACCACACGTAGAAGTCGCGCGCCTTGCTGCCGCGTTTGGCCAGGCGGGCGCGCTGGAACCACGGGTGCTGGTCGGAGGTATGGTTGATGACCAGTTCGGTGATCACCCGCAGGCCGCGCTTGTGCGCCTCGGCAATGAAGCGCCGGGCGTCGGCCATGCTGCCGTAATCGGGGTGCACGGCCTTGTACTCGGCGATGTCGTAGCCGTCGTCGCGCCGTGGCGAGGGGTAGAACGGCAGCAGCCAGAGGGTGTTGACGCCCAGTTCGGCGATGTAATCGAGCTTGCTGATCAGCCCGGCGAAATCGCCAATGCCGTCGTTGTTGGCGTCGAAGAACGACTTGATGTGCAGCTGGTAGATCACCGCGTCCTTGTACCACAGCGGGTCGTCGATGAAGGCTGCCGGGCGGGAACGCTTGGCCATGGGTGACTCCTTTCAATTGCGGGTTCAGCACCGCCCCTGAGGGACTAACGGGCCTTTTCTATGCGCCAGATACCAAACGGCTGATGCCAGGGTTCGATACGCATCCACTGGGTCTTGCCGTGCCAGGTCCAGCGGTGGCCGTTCATCAAGTCTTCACCCAACGTGTCGGCATTGTCGTCCAGCCCCAACTCCCACAGCGGCAACTCGAAGCTGGCTTCCTGGGCGTTGTGCGGGTCCAGGCTGATGGCCACCAGGATGAAGTTGTCGCGCTCGGGCGTGCGCTTGGCGAAGTACAGGATGTTGTCGTTCCAGCAATTGAAGAACGCCACCCCCAGGTGCGTCTGCAGGGCGCGGTTCTGCCGGCGAATACGGTTGAGCTGGGCGATTTCGGCAATGATGTTGCCGGGTTGGGTGAAATCACGCGGGCGGATTTCGTACTTCTCCGAATCGAGGTATTCCTCCTTGCCGGGCAGCGGTGTGGCTTCGCACAGCTCGAAGCCCGAATACATGCCCCACAACCCCGAGCCCATGGTGGCGAGGGCCGCGCGAATGAGAAAACCGGCACGCCCTGAGGTGTGCAGGAAAAACGGGTTGATGTCAGGTGTGTTGACGAAGAAGTTGGGCCGGTAGCACAGGCTCCACGGTGGCTGGTTGAGCTGTTCGTAGAACTCGCGCAATTCCTGCTTGGTGTTGCGCCAGGTGAAATAGGTGTAGCTCTGCGCGTAGCCGACCTTGCCCAGGCGCGCCATCATCGCGGGCTTGGTGAAGGCTTCGGCGAGAAAGATCACGTCCGGGTGCTGGCTGCGCACATTGGCGATCAGCCATTGCCAGAATGGCAACGGCTTGGTGTGCGGGTTGTCAACGCGGAAGGTCTTGACCCCCTCCTCGACCCAGCCGACCACCACATCGCGCAGCGCCAGCCACAGCGAAGGCACGGCGTCGGGGGCATAGAAGTCGACGTTGACGATGTCCTGGTACTTCTTCGGCGGGTTTTCCGCATAGCGGATGGTGCCGTCGGGGCGCCAGCTGAACCAGCCGGGGTGCTGTTTGAGCCACGGGTGGTCCTGGGAGCACTGGATGGCGAAATCCAGGGCGATTTCCAGGCCGTGCTCGGCAGCGGCGGCTACCAGGCGGCGGAAGTCATCACGGGTGCCCAGCTCAGGATGAATGGCATCGTGCCCGCCTTCGTCGCTGCCGATGGCGTATGGGCTGCCCGGGTCGCTGGGCGTTGCCTGCAAGGCATTGTTGCGGCCCTTGCGGTGCTGCTTGCCAATCGGGTGAATGGGCGGGAAATACAGCACGTCAAAGCCCATGTCGCGGATCATCGGCAGGCGTTCGTGCACGTCGTTGAAGGTGCCGTGGCGCTCGGGGCTGTCGGTGATCGAACGCGGGAACAGCTCGTACCAACTGGCGAATTGCGCGGCGGGGCGGTCGACGTCGAGGGGGAAGTCGCTGCTGCGGGTCAAGTAGCTGCGGTGCTCGGCCTCGCTCATCAGGCGCGCGGTGCTGTCGCTCAGGAACACCGCCACCTGATCATCGGCGCTCAACCCAGGCAAGCGCTGCTGCACGGCTACGAGCTCGTCACGCAACGCACCTTGGCTCAGCTCGATGCCTTTGCCCAGCATCAACCTGCCTTCTTCCAGCTCCAGCTTCACCTCCACCCCGGCGTGGTACTTTTTTTCCAGGTCGTGGCAGTAGGTAGCGAACGGGTCGATCCAGGCTTCGATGCTGAACAGGTGCGGGCCGAGCTCGGTCGGGGTGAACTCGGCCAGCCACAGGTCATTGCCGGGGGAGTGCATCGGCACGCAGTGCCAACGCCGGCTGTTCGCCTGGCGCCAATTGAGCATCACGGCCAGACGGTCGTGGCCGTCGCTGTAGACCTTGCTGCTGACTGCGACCGCTTGGCCGCTAATGGCCTTGACGGCGAACGTACCGCCGTCGAGCGCGGGTTGGGTGCCTTCGATCACGATGCGCGGTGCCAGCAGCGCCTGGGACAGGCTGATGGCCTGCTCCGGATGATCATTCGCCGCGGGCACGCTCTGGAAGGGCTCGTTTCGTGACATCGGACCTTGCTCCCTTAGGCTGGTGGCGGTAAGGGTTCAGAGCCGAGCGCGGGCGTGGGGGTTCAAAAAAATTGAGCGAATGGCAGCCCCTGACAGTCAGAGCCTGCAGCACCTCTTCATTCACCCACGCGAGGTCAGGCCATGAACATTCCCATTCCACCGGAGACACCCGATCCCAACATCGACGACCCCAGCTTGCCGCCCCCCGTACCGGAAGAAGACCCGGACGAGCTGCCGATCAAGCCGACGGTACCGCCGACAGTGGGCGACCCGCCGAGCCAGGAGCCACCGGTGAAGGCTTAAGGATAGAGGCTTTTACAGTGGCTGCACTGGCCTCTTCGCGGGCTTGGCCGCGAAGAGGCCGGCAGCCCGAACCTGTCAACCTGCAGAGACCGCCGAAATTTCCGCTGAGCTGATTTCGCGCATCCGAAACTTCTGCACCTTGCCCGTCACCGTCATCGGGAACTCGTCGACAAAGCGGAAATGCCGCGGCACCTTGTAATGCGCGATACGTGCCTTGCACCAGCCGTGCAGCTCATCAACCGTAGCGCTATGCCCCGGATGCAGCTTGATCCAGGCCACCACCTCTTCGCCATATTTGCTGCACGGAATGCCGATCACCTGCGCATCGGCCACCGCCGGGTGGGTATAGAAGAACTCCTCCAGCTCGCGTGGATAGATGTTCTCGCCACCGCGGATGATCATGTCCTTGTTGCGCCCGACGATGCGCACATGGCCCTCTTCGTCCATCACCGCCAGGTCGCCCGAGTGCATCCACCCTGCGGGGTCGATGGCATCTGCCGTGGCCTGCGGGTTGTCCCAGTATCCCAGCATCACGCTGTAGCCACGGGTGCACAGTTCGCCGATTTCGCCCCGGGCCACGATGCAGCCGTCGGCATCCACCAGCTTGTTCTCCAACTGCGGCTGGGTGCGGCCGACCGTGGTCACGCGCAGTTCAAGCGCGTCATCCGGGCCGGTCTGCAGCGATACCGGGCTGGTTTCGGTCATGCCGTAGGCGATCTGCACCTGGGCCATGTGCATCTGGTCGATGACCCGGCGCATCACCTCGATCGGGCAGGTGGCACCGGCCATGATGCCGCTGCGCAGGGTCGAGAGGTCCATGCCCTGGCGGGCCGGGTGGTCGAGCATGGCGATGAACATGGTCGGCACGCCGTAGAGGATGCTGGCGCGCTCTTCGGCAACCGCGCGCAGGGTCAGCTCGGCATCGAAGGCGTCATTGGGGTAGACCATCGTGCTGCCATGGGTAATGCAACCGAGGTTGGCCATGACCATGCCGAAGCAGTGGTACAACGGCACCGGGATCACCATGCGGTCGTCGCTGGTCAGGCCCAGGCTCTCGCCGACCATGAAACCGTTGTTGAGGATGTTGTAGTGGCTGAGCGTCGCCCCCTTGGGTGCGCCAGTGGTACCGGAGGTGTACTGGATGTTCACCGGCTGGTCGAACTGCAGGCTCTGCTGGCGGGCCTGGTAGGCTTCGGCAGGCGTCTGCCCTGCCCGCTCTGCCAGCGCAGGCCAAGGCAGAAAGCCCTGCGGCGGGTTGCAGGCCAGGCTGATCACCCCGTGCAGATCGGGCAAGCGTTCGCTGGCCAGCTCACCGGGGGCCGCTGCAGCCAGTTCCGGTACCAGCTCCTGGACCATGGCGTGGTAATCGGACGTCTTGAAGGTATCGGCGCACACCAGCCAGCGGCAGCCAGACTGCCGCAGCACGTATTCCAGCTCACCCACGCGGTAGGCCGGGTTGATGTTGACCAGAATCGCGCCGACCTTGGCGCTGGCCAGTTGCAGGATGCACCACTGGGCGCAGTTGGGCGCCCAGATGCCGACCCGGTCGGCGGTGCCTACGCCCAGAGCCATCAAGGCGCGGGCGTGTACATCGACCTGTTCGGCCAACTGCCCCCAGGTGTACCGCAGGCCCTGGTGGCGCACCACCAACGCTTCGCGGTCGGGGTAACGGGCCACGGTGGCGTCGAAGGCCTGGCCGATGGTCAGGGTCAGCAAGGGCCGGTCCTGGCGACCGCAGGTATAGCTCGGTTGACTCATGGGTGTCCCTTCTTGTGGTTGTTCTGGGCACGATTGAAGCAAGCGGGAGATACTCTGGCGCAGATTTACGTTTACGTAAAGGTGATGCTGAGATTGACAGTGATGGAAGGCAGGTTTACGTTAACGTAAAGGTGAAAAAGACACTGTGCTTTCCCTATTTCAAGAACAAGAAGGTGCCCCCATGCATTACCCCTCCCTGAACTTCGCCCTGGGCGAGACCATCGACATGCTCCGCGACCAGGTGCGCAGCTTCGTCGCCGCCGAACTGGCGCCGCGTGCCGCGCAAATCGACCACGACAACCTGTTCCCCGCCGACATGTGGCGCAAATTCGGTGACATGGGCCTGCTGGGCATCACCGTATCGGAAGAATACGGCGGCGCTGGCCTGGGCTACCTGGCCCATGTGGTGTCGATGGAAGAAATCAGCCGCGGTTCGGCCTCGGTGGCGCTGTCCTACGGCGCGCACTCCAACCTCTGCGTCAACCAGATCAACCGCAACGGCACCCATGAGCAAAAGCTCAAGTACCTGCCCAAGCTGATCAGCGGCGAACACATCGGTGCGCTGGCCATGAGCGAGCCCAACGCCGGCTCCGACGTGGTCTCGATGAAGCTGCGCGCCGAAAAACGCGGCGACCGCTACGTGCTCAACGGCAGCAAGACCTGGATCACCAATGGCCCCGACGCCAACACCTACGTGATCTACGCCAAGACCGACCTGGACAAGGGCGCACATGGCATCACTGCGTTCATCGTCGAACGTGACTGGAAAGGCTTCAGCCGCAGCAACAAGTTCGACAAGCTGGGCATGCGCGGCTCCAACACCTGCGAGCTGTTCTTCGATGACGTCGAGGTGCCCGAAGAGAACATCCTCGGCCAGCTCAACGGCGGCGTGCGCGTACTGATGAGCGGCTTGGACTACGAGCGCGTGGTGCTCTCCGGCGGCCCGACCGGCATCATGCAAAGCTGCATGGACCTGGTAGTGCCCTACATCCACGACCGCAAGCAGTTTGGCCAGAGCATCGGCGAGTTCCAGCTGATCCAGGGCAAGATCGCCGACATGTACACCCAGCTCAACGCCAGCCGCGCCTACCTGTACGCCGTGGCCCAGGCCTGCGACCGTGGCGAGACCACCCGCAAGGACGCTGCCGGGGTCATCCTTTATACCGCCGAACGCGCCACGCAAATGGCCCTGGAGGCTATCCAGATTCTCGGCGGCAACGGCTACATCAACGAGTTCCCGGCCGGGCGCCTGCTGCGCGACGCGAAACTCTACGAGATCGGCGCCGGCACCAGCGAAATCCGCCGGATGCTGATCGGCCGCGAACTGTTCAACGAAACCCGCTGAGCACAAGGGACGGGCGCACATGGCTACCTTGCACACCCAGATCAACCCGCGTTCGGCGGAGTTCGCCGGCAACAGCGCGGCCATGCTCGAACAGGTCCAGGCCCTGCGTGGCCTGCTTGCCCACATTGCCCAGGGCGGCGGCCCCAAGGCCCAGGAGCGGCATACCTCGCGCGGCAAACTGCTGCCGCGCGAGCGTATCGACCGCCTGCTGGACGCAGGCTCACCCTTCCTCGAAATCGGCCAGCTGGCCGCCCATGAGGTATATGGCGAAGACGTGCCCGCCGCGGGCGTGATTGCTGGCATCGGCCGAGTCGAAGGCGTGGAGTGCATGATCGTGGCCAACGACGCCACGGTCAAAGGCGGCTCCTATTACCCGCTGACGGTCAAGAAACACCTGCGCGCGCAAACCATCGCCCTGCAGAACCGCCTGCCGTGCATCTACCTGGTCGATTCCGGTGGCGCCAACCTGCCGCGTCAGGACGAAGTGTTCCCTGACCGCGAGCACTTCGGGCGGATCTTCTTCAACCAGGCCAACATGAGCGCGCTGGGCATCCCGCAGATCGCCGTGGTGATGGGCTCGTGTACCGCCGGCGGCGCCTATGTGCCGGCCATGGCTGACGAAGCGATCATGGTCCGCCAGCAGGCCACCATCTTCCTGGCCGGCCCGCCGCTGGTGAAGGCCGCCACCGGTGAGGTGGTGAGCGCCGAAGACCTCGGCGGCGCCGATGTGCACTGCCGCATCAGCGGCGTGGCCGACCATTACGCCGACAATGACGAACACGCCCTGGCCCTGGCCCGGCGCAGCGTGGCCAACCTCAACTGGCACAAGCTGGGCACCTTGCAGCGCCAGGCGCCGATCGCCCCGCTGTACCCTGCCGATGAGCTGTACGGCGTGGTACCGGCAGACGCCAAGCAGCCGTTCGACGTGCGCGAGGTCATTGCCCGCCTGGTCGATGGCTCGGTGTTCGATGAGTTCAAGGCACTGTTCGGCACCACCCTGGTGTGTGGCTTCGCCCACCTGCACGGCTACCCGATAGCGATCCTGGCCAACAACGGCATTCTGTTCGCCGAAGCCGCGCAAAAGGGCGCGCACTTCATCGAACTGGCCTGCCAGCGCGGCATCCCGCTGCTGTTCCTGCAGAACATCACCGGCTTCATGGTCGGCAAGAAGTACGAGGAAGGCGGCATCGCCAAGCATGGCGCCAAGCTGGTGACCGCGGTGGCCTGCGCCCAGGTACCGAAGTTCACGGTAATCATCGGCGGCAGCTTCGGCGCCGGCAACTATGGCATGTGCGGCCGCGCCTACGACCCACGCATGCTGTGGATGTGGCCTAACGCACGCATCGGCGTGATGGGCGCCGAACAGGCCGCAGGCGTGCTGGCCCAGGTCAAACGCGAACAAAGCGAGCGCAGCGGTCAGCCCTTCAGCGCCGAGGACGAGGCCAGGCTCAAGCAGCCGATCCTCGACCAGTACGAGCACCAGGGCCACCCCTACTACTCCAGCGCCCGGCTGTGGGACGACGGCGTGATCGACCCGGCACAGACCCGCGACGTGCTCGGCCTGGCGTTGTCCGCCGCGCTGAACGCCCCGATCGAACAGAGCCGCTTCGGCATTTTCCGGATGTGATCCATGAGCGATTTCAGCACCCTTGAAGTGGTCAACGACCCTCGCGGCTTCGCCACCCTGTGGCTCAGCCGCGAAGACAAGAACAACGCCTTCAACGCCCAGATGATCCGCGAGCTGATCGTTGCCCTCGGCCAGCTAGCCGAAGACAGCAGCCTGCGTTTTCTGCTGCTGCGCGGCCGTGGCCGGCACTTCAGCGCCGGCGCCGACCTGGCCTGGATGCAACAGTCGGCACAACTGGACTTCAACACCAACCTCGATGACGCCCACGAGCTGGGCGAGCTGATGTACACCCTGCACCGGTTCAAGGCGCCGACCCTGGCTGTGGTGCAGGGCGCGGCCTTTGGTGGCGCGTTGGGCCTGATCAGTTGCTGCGACATGGCCATCGGCGCCGAAGACGCCCAGCTGTGCCTGTCGGAAGTGCGCATCGGCCTGGCCCCGGCGGTCATCAGCCCCTTCGTGGTCAAGGCCATCGGCGAGCGCGCCACGCGCCGCTATGCCCTGACCGCCGAACGCTTCAGCGGCGTACGCGCCCGTGAAATGGGGCTGCTGGCCGAGGTGTACCCGGCCCATGAACTGGATGCCCAGGTCGAAGCCTGGGTGGCCAACCTGCTGCTCAACAGCCCGCAAGCCCTGCGCGCCAGCAAAGACCTGCTGCGCGAGGTGGATGACGGCGAACTGAGCCCTGCCCTGCGCCGCTACTGCGAAAACACCATCGCTCGCATCCGCGTCAGCGCCGAAGGCCAGGAGGGCCTGCGCGCCTTCCTCGAAAAGCGCCACCCGGCCTGGCAAACCGACGACAACAAGGAGCCGCGCCCATGAGCCGCACCCCGTTGACCACCCTGCTGGTCGCCAACCGCGGCGAGATTGCCTGCCGGGTGATGCGCACCGCCAAGGCCATGGGCCTGACCACCGTTGCCGTGCACAGCGCCACCGACCGTGACGCACGGCACAGCCGCGAAGCCGATATCCGCGTCGACCTCGGCGGCACCAAGGCCGCCGAAAGCTACTTGCTGGTGGACAAACTGCTTGCCGCGGCCAAGGCCAGCGGCGCCCAAGCCATCCACCCGGGCTATGGTTTTCTTTCGGAAAACGCAGGCTTTGCCCGCGCCATCGAAGACGCCGGGCTGATCTTCCTCGGCCCACCGGCCAGCGCCATCGACGCGATGGGCAGCAAATCGGCTGCCAAGGCCCTGATGGACGCTGCCGGCGTGCCGCTGGTGCCGGGCTACCACGGTGAAGCCCAGGACCTGGACACCTTCCGTTCCGCCGCCGAACGCATCGGCTACCCGGTGCTGCTCAAGGCCAGCGCCGGTGGCGGCGGCAAAGGCATGAAAGTGGTCGAAGACGAAAGCCAGCTGGCCGACGCCCTGGCCTCGGCGCAGCGTGAGGCGCAATCGTCGTTTGGCGATGCTCGCATGCTGGTGGAAAAGTACGTACTCAAGCCACGCCACGTAGAAATCCAGGTGTTCGCCGACCAGCACGGCAACTGCCTGTACCTCAACGAACGTGACTGCTCGATTCAGCGCCGCCACCAGAAAGTGGTCGAAGAAGCCCCTGCCCCTGGCCTGTCCCCCGCGCAGCGCCAGGCCATGGGCGAGGCCGCGGTGCGCGCTGCCCAGGCCATCGGCTATGTGGGTGCGGGCACGGTGGAGTTTCTGCTCGATGCCCGCGGCGAGTTCTTCTTCATGGAGATGAACACCCGCCTGCAGGTCGAACACCCGGTTACCGAAGCCATCACCGGCCTCGACTTGGTCGCATGGCAAATCCGCGTGGCGCGCGGCGAGGCATTGCCGATCACGCAGGCACAAGTGCCGCTGATCGGCCATGCCATCGAAGTGCGCCTGTATGCCGAAGACCCGGCCAACGGGTTTCTGCCAGCCACTGGCAAGCTGGCCCTGTACCGCGAGTCGGCGCCGGGCGAAGGCCGCCGGGTGGACAGCGGGGTCAGCGAGGGTGACGAGGTGTCGCCATTCTACGACCCCATGCTGGGCAAGCTGATTGCCTGGGGCGAGGACCGCGAACAGGCGCGCCTGCGTTTGCTGGCGATGCTGGACGAATTCGCCATCGGCGGGTTGAAGACCAACATCGCCTTCCTGCGGCGCATTCTCGCCCACCCGGCGTTTGCCGAGGCCGAGCTCGACACCGGGTTCATCCCGCGCCACCAGGATGTTTTGCTGCCCGCCCCGCAAGCGCTGCCAGCACCTTTCTGGGAGGCGGCCGCCGAAGCCTGGCTGCAGGGCCAGGCCGGCCAGCAACGTGACGACGACAACCGTTCGCCCTGGGCTGAGCGCAACGGCCTGCGCCTGGGGCTGCCAGCGCGTAGCTGCCTGCATCTGGCCAGTGCCGGGCAGGACCAGGCGGTGGCGCTGGAACGCAGCGCGGCCTCCACCTGGCAGCTCGATGGCGAGCAACTGGTGCACGACCAGGAAGGCGTGCGCCGTCAGCACCTGGCGATACGCCGCGGTGGCACCTTGTACCTGCGCTGGGAGGGCGAGATGCACGCGATCGAAGCCTTCGACCCGATTGCCGAGGCTGAGGCCAGCCATAGCCACCAAGGTGGCCTGGGCGCGCCCATGAACGGCAGCATCGTGCGGGTGCTGGTCGAGCCGGGGCAGGTGGTGGAGGCCGGTACGGCGCTGGTGGTGCTGGAGGCGATGAAGATGGAGCACAGCATTCGCGCACCGCATGCTGGGGCGGTGAAGGCGCTGTTCTGTCAGGAAGGGGATATGGTCAGCGAAGGGACGGTGCTGGTCGAATTGGTGGAATGATTCAAGGCGGCCCGGCTTGAGGTCTGGGGTGTCTATGCGATCGAGTGCCGCGCGGGCGGCGCTCGATCACATGGGCGCTACAAAAAATCAGCAGTCAAAACGCCCCATGCACCCGCACGACCACGCCCAGAAACACGCAGCCCTCCTCGCACAACAGTGCCGGGTAGCTGCTGTTCAGCGCCTTCAGGTACAGCTGCCCACCCTCTTCGGCCAGCTCACGGAAAATCGCCTGCTTGCCCGGTTGGCGGGCGATGACCAAGCGCCCCGGCTCAGCCTCCACCCCTGGGTCCACCAGCATGCGCATGCCCTGCGGCACGCTGCGGCCACTGGCGGCACTCATCGCATCGTTTTCAACGGTCAGCCAGAACGCCTTGCCTTGGGCCATGTAGTCCGTCTGCTCGTATGCAACAGGCTCCGCCAGCGCCTCTGCACCGAGCTCATCCCAACTCAGTACCGGGTAGCGGAAACACACGATGTATTGCATGAGATCCAGGTCGTCGTCGGCATCATCCACATCATAGATGCCTCGCGCCTCGCCAACCTGCCCCACGATGCGCAGCCGTAAGCTGACATTGTAATGAGGCATGCCAAGCTCGATGAACGTTCGGTTCATCGACTCGATCTTCGGTTGTCGCCGCTTGTTCACCCAATGCCCTACGCTGCCTTGCGACACGCCAACGCGCTCGGCAAGCTGCTCTTGAGTAAGCCCTAGCTCCTCCATCCGGTCACGGACGAGGGCAATCCATTTATCCATATTCATCGCTGGCACGATACGGACTGCCTTCCGGCGCTCAATAAACATTCAGTATTATTTATCAGAAAGCGCGAAAATACTTTAGGTATTAGTATCGACCTGAACCCTTTCCCTATTGGCATTCGCAGGTATCAGGATGAAACCACCGCAAAACGACGAAACAGATCTCGACAGCGAAGCGGCCCGCCGCGCCCTCGACTACTACCTCAACCCCAACCCGACGCGCCCCAGTATCGAGAACAAGATCTGGACGCTCCACGAAGGCGTAACCGGTGAGCAAGCCCAGGAGCACGCCATCGCCCTGCTCCGCTGTGCCGCCGCCACGGCGCAGGAAACCGCTGTCCATCAGCAAGGCACCCAGCGCGAGTTGACCTTCGCATTGATGCACATGATGGACATGGCGCGCGCACTGCTGGAGCACAAACGCACCGCGCAGACGGGTTTGTAGGTAACAAGGAAGGGAGATACGTGATGGCCGGGGTAACGGCAAAGGCCCCGATTGCCGGGACAAGGAAGCGCATCGGTAAAACTATTTTACCGAATTAGCGAAAAATCATTTGACTGGCAAATGATAACGATTATTATTGCACTCAGCTGATCGCGAGATCTGCTGGATAACCTGGAGCTTAGGTCGCTCTCAGATTATCTCCTCATCAGGCTAATCACGGTTTTTGACCCGGCTTTTTGCCGGGTCTTTTTTTTTGCTCTTCAGGCTAATGAAGATCGTGAATGGCCGGCATGATAGCAAAAGTGTGTCAGACCGTGAACGCTCATTACAAAACTTTGCCGAATCAGCACTTGAGAATCAATCTCGTTTCGCCTACGCTGATGAGGCATCAAGGAAGATGCCCCCACACCTCCCCCTTTGAGCAAGGAGCTGTCCATGACACGTCTGCTGCTGCCCCTTGAACACCCAACCCCCACTGCCGAGCACGCTGCCGAAGACGCCCTGCTGCATGCCCTGAAACGCCTGCCCCGACGCGTCCAGCAAGTGTTCCTGCTCAACCGTCTCGACCAACTGGATTTCGCCACCCTCTCTGCCCGGCTTGATTTGCCGTTGAGCAGCATCGAGCGCCATATGAACCAGGCGCTGCAGGCAGGCCGTTCGCGCCTCGATGTGCTGGCGAGCGTTGCCGGGCAATGGTACGTGCGCCTGCAGAGCCCCCACGTGAGCGCGTGCGAGCGCATCGACTTTCGCCGCTGGCTGGATGCCGACCCGGCGAACTTGCAGGCGTTTCACGACACCGAGCTGCGCTGGCGCAGCCTGCTGGCCCCGGCCCGGCAACTTGGCCAGGACGGTTGGTACCGCCAAGGGCGCGCGGCGCTGTCGTTGGGGGGTTGTTCGATTGCAATGGGCCTAGGCGTTGCAGCGTTGCTGCTGTTTGGCTTTTGGGCCTGACCCCTGCTCAGTAACGGGCATCACCCAAACAGCTGCACCATCCCCCACACAGGCACAACCGCCGCCAAGCCGACGGCCAGCCGTGGCCAGTACGGCAGCAGCATCACCAGCAGCATCCCCGACAACGACATCGCGCCCAGCCAGGCCACCGGCCCCATGGCCCACCCCCAGGCTTGAGCGCACAACAGCAGGCTGACCAGCAACGCGAGCCACCCCGCGCCGCGCAACCCCACACGCAGCGCACGTGGGCAGGGCCGCTGCCATACCTGCTTGTAATGCCGTTCCAGGCCCTGGCACAGCCCGAGCATGCCAACGTAGGCGAACAACACGCCACCTGTGACCCACATCATCATGCGCCAGCCTCCACATTGCGCCCAGCTTTGGCCCGGATCGGCGCCGGTACCGCTTTGCCCACCCGCCACGCCACCAGCCCCAGCAAAACGCCCATCACCAAGGCACTAAGTACCACGCCCACGCGCATCGCATCCCCCACGCCGCCCAGTGCGCCCAAGCCGATGCACAGCACGGCCGCCAGCAGCAGTTGCTCGACCCAAGCCCGCCGGGCCGGCCTGACGCCTGCATGCAACAGCGCCAACAACCACACACCGAAGAACGTACGCACTTCCCAGCTTTCCCGTTGCGCCAGCTCGACCGGCAGCACGCGGCTGGCCCACAGCAGAGCCACGCAGGCCAGCAGCAAGCCGCTGATGAAACCGACATTGCACACTTCGGCCACCCGGTACCAGCGCCGCGCCGAAGCCTGGGCCGTACCGTTGGCATACTTGCGCCCACGCTTGACGCAGAACAGCACCAACCCACTGGCGATCATCACGCAACTGACCAGCCCACAGATGAAGTACAACCAGCGCATCGGGTAACCGCCAAACTGCGCGAAGTGCAGGCCCACCATCACCCGCTGGGTCAGGGGGGCCGCGCGCCATTGCGGTACATCGCTGAGCAGCTCGCCACTGACGCCATCGAAGACCATGGCCTGGCCTTTGGCGAGGGCGATGCGGTTGCCCAGCTCGGGGCGGATTTCGATGCGCGCACCGGCCGTGTTGGGGTTGCGGATGTTGAGGCCGCCCAGCGGCCCCAGCCGGGCCTCGGCCTGGGCCAGCAACGGTGCCACATCGACCAGTTGGCCCGGCTGCCTGGCCAGCTGCCGAGGCTGCTCCAGGCGGGCATTGCCCTGGGCATTGAAGTAGGCGCGGCTGTCGCCTTCGAACAGCGCATCGACCCCAGCCGGGATGTAGATGAGCATGAAGATCACCAGACCGGTATAGGTGATCATCAGGTGGAACGGCAGCAACAGCACAGCGCTGGCATTGTGAAAGTCCAGCCACGAACGTTGGCCCTTGTCGGGCCGAAAGGTGAAGAACTCTTTGAAGATTTTCTTGTGGATCACGATACCGGTGACCAGTGCGGCCAGCATCACCAGCGCCAACGCACCGACCACGAAGATGCCCCAGTTGCGCGGCAGGTCGAGGGTGAAATGGAAGCGGAAAAAGAAGTTGCCGCCAACGCTGTCACGCACCTCGATGGCCTCGCCGGTTCGCGGGTCGAGCTGCACGCCACCGCCATGGCGACGGTCGCCGGTGGATACGCGCAACCCCGGCGAACGTTCGGTCGGCAGGCTGATGCCCCAGTTGCCGGCCTGCGGTTCATGGGCCTGCAGGTAGGCAACGGCCCGTCGCGCGGCATCGGCCTGGGAAACCTCGGTAGCCGGGACCTCTGGCTGCATCCAGTGGTCGAGTTCCTTGTCGAACACCGCCAGGGTGCCGGTGACGAAGATGGCAAACAACAGCCAGCCGAAGATCAGCCCGGCCCAGGTATGCAGCCAGGCCATCGATTGTGTGAAGGTATTCTTCATGCCAGCCACCCCAATGCCTGCGGCCAGAAGCCGAGCAATGCCAGCGGTACGGCGAGGGCCAAGGGTGCCCAGGCGCGCACGGCGTCACGGCTGGCAAAGGCCCAGAGGATTGCGCCGGTGTAGAAGACGAACGCTGGCAGGGTCGCGACAATGACTGCGTCGGCGGCCGACAGCGGCAACAACCGGGCCAGGCAGGCACTGGCGGCGTAGCTGAGCGCGTAGCCGCCAAACAATGCGGCCGCGCTGCGAGAGAGGATCTGCAGCCAGGCGGGGGCTTGGATCATCGGGTGTCCCTCAGAGGTCATGATGGGGCGCGAAGCAAGGCCGCGCCTGCGTACAGGAGCGGCCTTGCCGGGGCGCCGGACCGATCGCAAAGGGCCGCACAGCGGCCCCAGGGGTCAGAATGTGATGTTCAACGAGGCAAACACCGCCCGACCCGGTTGGTTATAGGTATTGGCCCCCGAGCTGCTGGCATTGCCACCGCGCAGGATCTGTTTGTCGAACACATTGTTCACCCCCACCCGCACGTCATAGTTGGCGTTGAATTTGTAGCCCGTGCTCACGTCCACCAGCCCGTAGGCTTCCACATCCTGCTGTGCATCCTGGTCGTAGCTTTCCTGGGTGCGGTAGTTGTAGGTCGGCGATTTCTGCTTGCCGAAGTACGTACCCGCGACCTGGAACGACAGCTTGTCGGTGGCGCGCCAGTCGAGGGTGGTATTGACCGTGTACTCCGGGATCACCGACAGCGGTTCGCCAGTCTCGCGGCTGTCGTTGTCGAGCATCCAGGTCAGGTTGGTGTTCCAGTCCAGGGTCGGGGTCAGCTCGATGAAGAAGTTGCCCTCGATACCTTCCACGCGCGCCTCGCCGGCGTTCTCCCACTGGGTCACGCGACGGCCGCTGTTGATGGTGTAGAGCACATCGGTGTCACCGATGATCTTGTTCTTGTAGTCGTTGCGGAAGTAGGTCGCGCTGGTACGCCAGGTGCCACGGTCGTACAGCAGGCCGATCTCCTTGTTGACGCTGATCTCGGGCTTGAGGTCGGCGTTGCCCTGCAGGTAGCAGCCACCGGAGTTGGTCTGCTGCACGCTGCAACCGTTACCCCGGCTGTAGAGCAGGTAATTAGGGTTGGACTGGTACAGGTTCGGCACCTTGTAGGCCCGGGCGATACCGCCCTTGAGCGACAGCGCCTCGGTCAGCTTGTGCGACAGGTTCAGGCTAGGGCTGAAGTTGTCACCGAAGGTTTCATGGTGGTCAAAACGCAGGCCCGGGGTGACGGTGGTGTCGCCAACAATGATGTTGTCTTCGACGAACAGCGCGTAGCTCTTGGCGGTCATCTTCGAGTTGCTGCGATCGAAGCCGCTGATCGCGTCGTTGCCACCGCCGCTCGGGTCGAAACTCTGCGGGCGGAACGAGCCTTGATCGTTCAGCGACTCGTACAGGTACTCTCCCCCCAGGGTCAGCACATGTTCGGTGCTGCCCATGGCGAACGGCAGGTTCACTTCACTGCTCAGGCGTGTATTGCGCAGCCGCGACATGGCCGCGCCGCTGTCGTTGATCGCGCCTTCCGGGCCACCGGCCAGGCCTTCGTTGAGGCGCCAGTTGCGCACGTATTCATAGGCCAGGGTGGTCTTGCTGGTGCCCCAGGTGAAGTCGCCCAGGTGGGTCAGGTCGTAGGTGTTGCGTTGCATCACGTTGGTCTCGTGGCCATACAGGCTGGAGATCAGCTCGACATTGCTGCCACCGTTGCTGTTCATGGTGTCGCCGGCGTAGAGGTTGCCTTGGCGGCTATAGCCGGCGCTGGCTTCGAGGCGGTGCTCGTCGTTGAGCTTCCAGCTCAACAGGCCGTTGATGTCCTTGTTGCGCACGCCTTCGCGGCCAGCCGACAACGCACTGTTGGCATGGCTGGCGTTGATGTCCAGGTCGTCGGCATCGGTCTTGGCCAGGCCACCGTACAGGCGGAACCCAAGGTTTTCGGTGAGCCCGCCGCCCAGGTTGAAGTTGGCGCGGCGGCTGGCACCCTCGGCGCTGTCTTCGGGCATCTGCGTGTACAGGCTGACGCTGCCCTTGAGCTCATCGGTCGGGCGCTTGGTGATGATGTTGACCACCCCACCCATGGCGCCGGAGCCGTAACGCGCCGCCGCCGGCCCGCGCAGGATCTCGATGCGCTCGACCGCTTCAGCCGGCACCCAGTTGGTTTCGCCACGGGTGTCACGGTCGCCGTTCCAGCCGTAGCGCACCGCGTTACGGGCGCTGGAAGGCTTGCCGTCGATGAGGATCAAGGTGTTTTCCGGCCCCATGCCGCGCAGGTCGATCTGCCGGTTGTTGCCGCGCGCACCGCTGGCGCTGTTGCCGGTCAGGTTGACCCCGGGCTCGCGACGGATCAGCTCGGACAGGTCATTGGTCGGAGGGTGACGCTTGATGTCTTCTTCGGTGATGATCGACGAACCCAGTGCCTGCCGCGCCTCGCGCTCGGCGGTGACGAGGGTGTCCTGGATGACCAGGGCATTTTCAGCAGCCGGTACTTCCAGCACTTCACCCGTGCGTTGCTCTTCGGCGTGGGCTACGGTCGCGACCATGGCCGGCGAGGCCAGCGCGACGAACGCCAGGGCCAGGCTGTTGGGTGAGGTTCTGGATTGCATCGGTACATCTCCTGCGGTTCATGAGCGAAAGGCACATCCTTGCCAGGCCGGAGAGCCCTCGCCCACCGCCCTCGCAAACACAATGTGGAGGTCAATAGGGGTGGTAAATATAGTGATTCTCAAATGAGTTTAAATCTTATTTACGAAACTTACATGTTTGTAACGGAACTTTGCTGAAACGCCCGAGCTTGCCCTACTCTGTGGCGGCCTCTTTGGCCCATCGAGACCTTCTGTTCATGCTTGCAGCCGCATTGATTTTCCTGTTCACCCTCACCCTGGTCATCTGGCAACCCAAAGGCCTGGGCGTGGGCTGGAGCGCCACCATCGGCGCGGTGCTCGCCCTGCTGTGCGGGGTGGTCTCGCTGCACGACATCCCTGCGGTCTGGGCCATCATCTGGAATGCCACCGCCACGTTCATCGCCCTCATCATCATCAGCCTGCTGCTGGACGAGGCCGGCTTCTTCGAGTGGGCGGCGCTGCATGTGGCGCGCTGGGCGCGGGGTGACGGGCGCCGCCTGTTCGCCTTCATGGTGTTGCTGGGTGCGGCCGTGTCGGCGCTGTTCGCCAATGACGGCGCGGCGTTGATCCTCACCCCGATCGTCATGTCGATGCTGCTGGCGCTGCGCTTCTCGCCTGCCGCGACTCTGGCCTTCGTCATGGGCGCAGGCTTCATCGCCGACACCGCCAGCCTGCCGCTGGTGGTGTCGAACCTGGTGAACATTGTCTCGGCCGATTACTTCGACCTCGGGTTCAATGCCTATGCCTCGGTCATGGTCCCGGTGAACCTGGTGGCGGTAGCGGCGACCCTGCTGGTATTGAGGCTGTACTTCGGCCGCGACATCCCGCTGCGCTATGCCACCGCCGACCTCAAGCCACCGGCCATGGCCATTCGCGACCGCGCCACCTTTCGGGTCGGTTGGGTTGTGCTGCTGGCCTTGCTTGCCAGCCTGTTCGTGCTTGAGCCTTTGGGCATACCGGTCAGTGCCGTGGCCGCGGCCTGCGCAGTTGTTCTGTTCGCCGTAGCTGCCCGTGGCCATGTGATTGCCACCCGCCGCGTGCTGCGCGAAGCGCCGTGGCAGATCGTGGTGTTTTCGCTGGGGATGTACCTGGTGGTCTACGGCTTGCGCAATGCCGGCATGACCGATGCGCTGGCCAGCGTGCTGAACTGGCTGGCCGGGCATGGGGTGTGGGCTGCGTCGCTGGGTACCGGGCTGATTGCTGCGCTGTTGTCGTCGGTGATGAACAACTTGCCCAGCGTGCTGATCGGCGCGCTGTCGATCCATGCCAGCGAGGCACAGGGTGTCGTGCGTGAGGCGATGATCTATGCCAACGTCATTGGCTGCGACCTGGGGCCGAAGATCACCCCGATCGGCAGCCTGGCCACGCTGTTATGGCTGCATGTGCTGGCGCGCAAAGGGGTCAGCATTGGCTGGGGGTATTACTTCAAGGTCGGGGTACTGCTGACGGTACCGGTGTTGCTGGTGACATTGGCGGCGTTGGCGGTGCGCTTGAGTATTTAGGTGCACCGGCGCTCTATGGGCGCGCGGTTTACCCGCCACAACCCATCCACCTGTGTGGTAAAGCCTGCGCTCATCAGCTCCCGCCGCATCGCCCATTGCGCCGCCGCCGGCACCGCGGCACTGCGCAGCGTGCCCCTGCCCCAGCGCGCATTCACACCGTCGATCACGCTCATCACCCGCTCCGTCTGCAGCGTCTGCGACGGCGTAAACAAGTCGCCGGTGAACTCCCCGCGCCGGCACAACTGCAACAGCAACACCTCTGCCTTGCTGTAGCGAAAGCCCTGCCGATACACCCGGCCCACCGCCTCCAGGGCCATGCGCGTGAGCAGCCGCACGTCATCGGTAGGGTATGGCAACTGCACCGCCACGCCATTGGCATACTTGGCTTCGTCCGGGTTGAACATGCCGGTACGGATGCTGACACGCATCTTGCTCGCCAGTGAGCCCTGGCCGCGTAGCTTCTCCGAGGCGCGCATCACGTAGGTGGCCACTGCTTCCTTGATGGGCGCCAGTTCGGTCAGGCGCTGGCCGAACATACGGCTGCAACAGATTTCCTGGCGTGGCGGATCGATGTCCTGCAGTTGCAGGCACGGCGTGCCGGCCAGTTCGCGCGCGGTCTTTTCCACCACCACGCTGAAGGTCTTGCGCAACAAACCCGGCTCGGCGCGGGACAGGTCCCAGGCCGTGCGGATGCCCAAGCCCTGCAGGTGCGCGGTGAGGCGCTTGCCGATGCCCCAGACCTCTGACACGTCGCACTTCTTCAGCACCCACTCACGATGCGACGCAACCCGCAGGTCGACCACCCCACCGCTATGCACCGCCCAGCGCTTGGCCGCATGGTTGGCCAGCTTGGCCAGGGTCTTGGTACCGGCGATGCCAACGCCCACGGGGATGCCGGTGTGCTTGAGCACCCGCTCACGGATGCAGCGGCCAAGGTAGTCGAGGTCGCCAGGCACGCCGGCCAGGTCCGCGAAGGCTTCGTCGATGGAATACACCTCCAGTGCCGGGACCATGCCTTCGATTACCGTCATCACGCGCTGGCTCATGTCACCGTACAGCGCGTAGTTGGATGAAAAAGCCACTACGCCATGGCGGTGCAGCAGCTCCTTCACCTGATAATACGGCTGGCCCATCTTCACCCACTGCTTGGCCTCGGCGCTGCGGGCGATGATGCAGCCGTCGTTGTTGCTCAGCACGACGATGGGTGTGCGCAACAGATCAGGGCGGAACACACGCTCGCAACTGGCGTAGAAGCTGTTGCAATCGATCAGGGCGAAAACGGGAGAAGGATTCATCGGGCGGCAACACGAATACTGTATTTATATACAGTTAAACACAGCGCTGCGCGGATGCTGCTACCCGCTCATCCGATTTGCATCCTGGGCCAGGGCTCCTACAGTTTCGAACGTAGCCACCAGGCCGAGGCCAGCGATGCGCAGCGTCGAGAAAACCCAGCACATGGCCACCGCCAAGGCCTTGCCGAAGATCCCACGCAGTGTCTGGGCGCTGGGTATCGTGTCGATGTTCATGGACATCTCCTCGGAGATGATCCACGCCCTGCTGCCGCTGTACATGGTGACCGTGCTCGGCACTTCGGTGGTGGCGGTGGGCGTTATCGAAGGCATTGCCGAGGCCACGGCGTCGATCACCAAGGTGTTTTCCGGCGCGCTGAGCGACCGCTTGGGCAAACGCAAGCTGCTGACGGTACTGGGCTATGGCCTGGGCGCGCTGACCAAGCCGGTGTTCCCCTTGGCCTCGGGCCTGGAGTGGCTGATCGGGGCGCGTTTTGTCGACCGCATCGGCAAGGGTATCCGGGGTGCGCCGCGGGATGCGCTGGTGGCGGATGTGACACCGCCCGAGTTGCGCGGCGCTGCGTTCGGCCTGCGCCAGGCCCTGGACACGGTCGGCGCCTTTCTTGGGCCGTTGCTGGCAATCCTGTTGATGTGGCTTACGGCCAGCCATTTCCAGACGGTGTTCTGGGTCGCGGTGATCCCTGCCCTGCTGGCGGTCGGCACCCTCGTGGTGTTCGTGCACGAGCCCGAGGCCACGGCTGCGGCACGGCCTGTGCGCTCCCCCCTGGCCATGCGCGAACTGCTGCGGCTTGGCGCCGGCTACTGGCGGCTGATCGTGCTGGCCATGGTGTTTACCTTGGCGCGCTTCAGTGAGGCTTTTTTGCTGCTGCGCGCCCAGGACATGGGCCTGGCCGCACAGTGGGCGCCGGCGGTGCTGGTGGTGATGGCCCTGGCCTATTCGCTGTCGGCCTACCCCGCCGGTGTACTGTCGGACAGGCTCGGCCGCCGTGGCGTGCTGATGACCGGGCTAGGGCTACTGGTAGCAGCTGACCTGCTGTTGGCCTTGTGGCCGGGGTGGGCCGGGCTGGCCCTCGGGGTGGTGGCGTGGGGGCTGCACCTGGGCTTTACCCAAGGCATCTTTGCCGCGCTGATCGCCGACAGCGCCCCGGCCAACCTGCGCGGTACCGCGTTCGGCCTGTTCCATCTGCTGACCGGAGTTGCGCTGCTGATCGCCAGTGTAGTGGCTGGGCTGATGTGGGACGGGGTCGGGTTCCAGGCTACATTTCTGCTCGGCGCAGTGTGTGCCGGGGTTACCCTTGCAGGGCTTGGCCTGCTGCGCTGAACGGGCTGCGCCGCTATTTCAGGTCATGGCTGCGGACGCTGAACGTCACCACGCCCCAGATCGTCAACTCGTCGCCTTCGAGGATGTACCTCGGCGGGTAACGCGGATTCTCCGAGCGCAACGCCACCTGCCCGCCAATGCGGTGCAGCCGCTTGCACAGCGGCTCGCCATTGACCGCAGCGATCACGATCTGGCCATGCCGCGCTTCGAGGGAGCGGTCGACCAGCACCAGGTCGCCGTCGAAGATCCCGGCGCCCTGCATGCTGTCGCCGTCTATCCTGACCAGATACATGTGCGGGGCGCGCAGGTTGAACAGTTCGTCCAGCGAGATGGGCTGCTCCATGTGATCCGCCGCCGGTGACGGAAAGCCTGCCGGGATACGGAACAGATAACGCGGAACAACACCGCTACCGCAGGTGATGGGGCCCAGGATGGATGTCATGGCACGGCCTTGAAATTAACTGTATATAGATACAGTATCGACCTGCTGAGTATCAGGTCAATTTCGGCGTAGGAAATTTCGACAAGTGGGGGTACATGCCATGTGCGGACGCTTCGCTCAATATCAGGGCCTGGCCGATTACCTGCGTGAACTGGACGCCGAACAGGACGTGATCAGCGGCTACGACAACCTGCCAATCGGACGCTACAACGTTGCCCCCGGCAGCCGGGTGCTGATCCTGCACAATGCCGAGGACGGCCTGCGCATCGACCCTTGCCACTGGGGCTGGGCACCTTTCTGGGCCACTCGCAAACACCCGGCCCCCATCAATGCGCGGGTCGAGACAGTGACCACCGGCAAGTTCTTCAAGGCCCTGTGGCCTCAGGGGCGGGCCTTGGTAATGGCGGATGGTTGGTACGAATGGGTGGCCGACCCGCACGATGCCAAGCGCAAGCAGCCCTACTACATCCGCCTGAAAAGCCGCGCGCCGATGTTCATGGCCGCGTTGGCCGAGGTGCACACGGGGCTGGCGCCCAACGAGGGCGATGGCTTCGTGATCATCACCGCCGCCAGTGATGAGGGAATGGTCGACATCCATGACCGCCGGCCTCTGGTGCTGGGGCCGGCGGACGCGCGCGCGTGGATTGACGCTGATGTGCCGGCCGCACAAGCCGAACGCCTGGCGCGGGAGCGATGCCTGCCGGTGGAGGCGTTCGAGTGGTTTGCGGTGGGCAAGGACGTCGGGAATGTGCGCAACGACGGTGCCGAGTTGATCGTGATGCAGCATACCGAGCACCAGCCCTGACGTCGTCTTGCCGTTATCCGCGTGTGCAATGTCGCTAAACCGGAACCTGCGCCGGGTGCTGCTCCTGCACAGACCACCCCCCATGCCCATCCACTTCCAGGCGGTGGGTGTGGAACGGCGCCAAGGTACTGCGGTGGCCGACACTGACCAGCAAGGTGTCTGGCATTTCGCTGCGCAACAGCGCATACAGCGCATGCTCCAGCCCTTCATCCATTGCCGAGGTGGACTCGTCGAGAAACACCACCTGGGGCTGGTTGAACAGCACGCGGGCAAACGCCAGGCGTTGTTGTTCACCGACCGAGAGTATGTGCGACCAGTCACAACTGACATCCAGGCGCTCGGCAAGGTGGGCCAGGTTGACTTGACGCAAAGCCTGCTGCATGCGCGCTTCGTCCTCGGGCACGCTGGCCGAGGGGTAGGCGATGATGGTGCGCAGGTCACCCAACGGCAGGTATGGCCGCTGCGACAGGAACAACGCCTGGTGCCCCACAGGCCGTTTCACCTCACCTTCGGCGTATGGCCAGAGGCCCGCGAGGGCACGCAACAAGGTGGTTTTACCGCTACCCGACGGCCCTTTGATCAACAGCGCCTGACCGGCACGCAGGCTCAGGGCGAGGTCGGCGATCAGGTGATGGCCATCGGGGCGAAGCACCTGCAAGCGGGTGATATCCAGGGCGTGCGCCTGTTCCTCGGTGTTGACGCGCGGCAGTGAACTGGCCTGCTCGTTGGCATCCAGGAAGCCGGTCAAACGATCGAGGGTGGCACGGTATTGGGCGAACGCATCGTAGGACTCGCGGAAGAAAGACAACGAATCCTGCACTTGGCCAAATGCCTGGGAGGTCTGCATGACGTCACCCAGCTTGATCGCGCCACTGAAGAAGCGCGGCGCCTGGAGGATGAACGGGAACACCACGGCGACCTGGCTGATGCCCAGGTTGAAGCCGCTGAACTTGAGGTTTCGGAAGACCAATGCCCACGCGTTGACGATCAATGCGCCAAAGCGGCCCATCAACGTGCCCCGCTCGACCTTCGCGCCCTGGTAAAAGGCAATGTTCTCGGCGTTTTCGCGCAGACGCATCAGGGCGTAACGGAAGTTGGCGGTGAGTTTTTCGTTGAGGAAATTCAGGCGAATCAGCGGGCGCCCGAGACGAAAGGCGATCCAGGTGGCGACGATCACATACAGGTACACGGCAAAGACCATCGCCCGTGGTACCTCGTACCCCGCCACTTCAAGCGGCGCCGACAACCCCCAGAGGATGCCAGTGAAGGCCACCAGCGAGACCAGCGCGCTGACCGCGCCGAGCGCAAGCGACACCGAGTTGGTGACGAACGCATTTACGTCCAGCTCGATACGCTGGTCAGGGTTATCTACCGGCTCGGCGAGGAACTGGCTACGGTAATAGGCATCGCCATGCATCCAGTCGCGGGTCAGCCGCTCGGTGAGCCAGACTCGCCATTGGATGCTGAAAGCCTGTGTCACGTAGAACGTGAACAGCGAGCGCAATACGTGAATGGTCGCCAGCACCGCAAATACCCCAAGGAGGTACCAGAAGGCATTCTGGTCGAGGCCTTGCAGGGCGCTGTAGAACCCGTTGTACCAGAACGAGAACAGCACGTTCAGGCGCACCGAGAACAGTGTCAGCACCAGTAGCAAGGCAAACACCAACAACGGCCGCCAGCTGCGCCTGAAGCTGAAGTACGACCCGGCAAGCTGCCAGAATTGGCTGCCCCAGCGTGTGCAACGTACTGCCAGTGTGGCGGCTGCGGTGAAGCAGACCAAGGTGATGAACGAGGCAATTGCAAGCCAGCTCAGACTCTCTTGCAGGGCCTGGTGCCAGTTCATTTCCATGATGGGTATCCATGCTGAGTATTTACGCGAGGGTAGCACTACCCCGCGATTGATCAGGCATAGATGACGCAGATTTCATTATCGGGTGCCCGGCGGCGCGATAGATAGTGCAAGCCGGAAAAGACAAAACCCCTACCTGCTTGCGCAGATAGGGGTTTTGCGAAATGAATCTTGACGATGACCTACTCTCACATGGGGAGACCCCACACTACCATCGGCGATGCATCGTTTCACTACTGAGTTCGGGATGGGATCAGGTGGTTCCAATGCTCTATGGTCGTCAAGAAATTCTGTTGCCAGAACGTCCAGATGGACAGCCTAGCGAATTCGGATATGTGATTTGTGATGGGCATTCGAACTTTCGGTTCGTGTGTCTTCACCACCGCAATCTGCATGAGCAAATTGCTTGGGTGTTATATGGTCAAGCCTCACGGGCAATTAGTATTGGTTAGCTCAACGCCTCACAGCGCTTACACACCCAACCTATCAACGTCGTAGTCTTCGACAGCCCTTTAGGGGATTCTAGATCCCAGTGAGATCTCATCTTGAGGCAAGTTTCCCGCTTAGATGCTTTCAGCGGTTATCTCTTCCGAACATAGCTACCCGGCAATGCCACTGGCGTGACAACCGGAACACCAGAGGTTCGTCCACTCCGGTCCTCTCGTACTAGGAGCAGCCCCTCTCAAATCTCAAACGTCCACGGCAGATAGGGACCGAACTGTCTCACGACGTTCTAAACCCAGCTCGCGTACCACTTTAAATGGCGAACAGCCATACCCTTGGGACCGGCTTCAGCCCCAGGATGTGATGAGCCGACATCGAGGTGCCAAACACCGCCGTCGATATGAACTCTTGGGCGGTATCAGCCTGTTATCCCCGGAGTACCTTTTATCCGTTGAGCGATGGCCCTTCCATACAGAACCACCGGATCACTAAGACCTACTTTCGTACCTGCTCGACGTGTTTGTCTCGCAGTCAAGCGCGCTTTTGCCTTTATACTCTACGACCGATTTCCGACCGGTCTGAGCGCACCTTCGTACTCCTCCGTTACTCTTTGGGAGGAGACCGCCCCAGTCAAACTACCCACCATACACTGTCCTCGATCCGGATAACGGACCTGAGTTAGAACCTCAAAGTTGCCAGGGTGGTATTTCAAGGATGGCTCCATGAGAACTGGCGTCCCCACTTCAAAGCCTCCCACCTATCCTACACAAGCAAATTCAAAGTCCAGTGCAAAGCTATAGTAAAGGTTCACGGGGTCTTTCCGTCTAGCCGCGGATACACTGCATCTTCACAGCGATTTCAATTTCACTGAGTCTCGGGTGGAGACAGCGCCGCCATCGTTACGCCATTCGTGCAGGTCGGAACTTACCCGACAAGGAATTTCGCTACCTTAGGACCGTTATAGTTACGGCCGCCGTTTACCGGGGCTTCGATCAAGAGCTTCGCTTGCGCTAACCCCATCAATTAACCTTCCGGCACCGGGCAGGCGTCACACCCTATACGTCCACTTTCGTGTTTGCAGAGTGCTGTGTTTTTAATAAACAGTCGCAGCGGCCTGGTATCTTCGACCGGCATGGGCTTACGGAGCAAGTCCTTAACCCTCGCCGGCGCACCTTCTCCCGAAGTTACGGTGCCATTTTGCCTAGTTCCTTCACCCGAGTTCTCTCAAGCGCCTTGGTATTCTCTACCTAACCACCTGTGTCGGTTTGGGGTACGGTTCCCAGTTATCTGAAGCTTAGGAGCTTTTCTTGGAAGCATGGCATCAACCACTTCGTCGCCTAATGGCAACTCGTCATCAGCTCTCGGCCTTGAAATCCCGGATTTGCCTAAGATTTCAGCCTACCACCTTAAACTTGGACAACCAACGCCAAGCTGGCCTAGCCTTCTCCGTCCCTCCATCGCAATAACTGCAAGTACAGGAATATTAACCTGTTTTCCATCGACTACGCTTTTCAGCCTCGCCTTAGGGACCGACTAACCCTGCGTCGATTAACGTTGCGCAGGAAACCTTGGTCTTTCGGCGTGGGAGTTTTTCACTCCCATTGTCGTTACTCATGTCAGCATTCGCACTTCTGATACCTCCAGCAAGCTTCTCAACTCACCTTCACAGGCTTACAGAACGCTCCTCTACCGCATCATCCTAAGATGATACCCGTAGCTTCGGTGCATGGTTTGAGCCCCGTTACATCTTCCGCGCAGGCCGACTCGACTAGTGAGCTATTACGCTTTCTTTAAAGGGTGGCTGCTTCTAAGCCAACCTCCTAGCTGTCTAAGCCTTCCCACATCGTTTCCCACTTAACCATGACTTTGGGACCTTAGCTGACGGTCTGGGTTGTTTCCCTTTTCACGACGGACGTTAGCACCCGCCGTGTGTCTCCCATGCTCGGCACTTGTAGGTATTCGGAGTTTGCATCGGTTTGGTAAGTCGGGATGACCCCCTAGCCGAAACAGTGCTCTACCCCCTACAGTGATACATGAGGCGCTACCTAAATAGCTTTCGAGGAGAACCAGCTATCTCCGAGCTTGATTAGCCTTTCACTCCGATCCACAGGTCATCCGCTAACTTTTCAACGGTAGTCGGTTCGGTCCTCCAGTCAGTGTTACCTAACCTTCAACCTGCCCATGGATAGATCGCCCGGTTTCGGGTCTATACCCAGCGACTAAACGCCCTATTAAGACTCGCTTTCGCTACGCCTCCCCTATTCGGTTAAGCTCGCCACTGAATATAAGTCGCTGACCCATTATACAAAAGGTACGCAGTCACCTAACAAAGTAGGCTCCCACTGCTTGTACGCATACGGTTTCAGGATCTATTTCACTCCCCTCTCCGGGGTTCTTTTCGCCTTTCCCTCACGGTACTAGTTCACTATCGGTCAGTCAGTAGTATTTAGCCTTGGAGGATGGTCCCCCCATATTCAGACAAAGTTTCTCGTGCTCCGTCCTACTCGATTTCATTGATAAGAGATTTTCGTGTACGGGGCTATCACCCACTATGGCCGCACTTTCCAGAGCGTTCCACTAATCTCAAACCAACTTAAGGGCTGGTCCCCGTTCGCTCGCCACTACTAAGGGAATCTCGGTTGATTTCTTTTCCTCAGGGTACTTAGATGTTTCAGTTCCCCTGGTTCGCCTCTTGCACCTATGTATTCAGTACAAGATACTCAGCTTATGCTGAGTGGGTTCCCCCATTCAGAGATCTCTGGATCACAGTCTGTTTGCCGACTCCCCAAAGCTTATCGCAGGCTACCACGTCTTTCATCGCCTCTGACTGCCAAGGCATCCACCGTATGCGCTTCTTCACTTGACCATATAACCCCAAGCAATCTGGTTATACTGTGAAGACGACATTCGCCGAAAATTCGCATGCTGCTCGATTAAGAGCAAATCACAAATTTTACCTTAGCCTGATCCACTACCAGTGAAAGTAGTGTTCAGTCTATTTCTATCACATATCCGAATTTTTAAAGAACGATCTGACAAAAGCCAGAAATCAACATTCGACGCGAATGCTCATTTCTGAGTTTGATCAAGGTACTGCAAGAGTGGTGGAGCCAAGCGGGATCGAACCGCTGACCTCCTGCGTGCAAGGCAGGCGCTCTCCCAGCTGAGCTATGGCCCCGCATATTGGTAGGTCTGGGCAGATTTGAACTGCCGACCTCACCCTTATCAGGGGTGCGCTCTAACCAACTGAGCTACAGACCTATATAGGGTCTTGATCGTCTTCACATATGAATCAAGCAATTCGTGTGGGAGCTCATCAGCAGGCTGATGTCGTCGATTAAGGAGGTGATCCAGCCGCAGGTTCCCCTACGGCTACCTTGTTACGACTTCACCCCAGTCATGAATCACACCGTGGTAACCGTCCTCCCGAAGGTTAGACTAGCTACTTCTGGTGCAACCCACTCCCATGGTGTGACGGGCGGTGTGTACAAGGCCCGGGAACGTATTCACCGCGACATTCTGATTCGCGATTACTAGCGATTCCGACTTCACGCAGTCGAGTTGCAGACTGCGATCCGGACTACGATCGGTTTTGTGAGATTAGCTCCACCTCGCGGCTTGGCAACCCTCTGTACCGACCATTGTAGCACGTGTGTAGCCCAGGCCGTAAGGGCCATGATGACTTGACGTCATCCCCACCTTCCTCCGGTTTGTCACCGGCAGTCTCCTTAGAGTGCCCACCATAACGTGCTGGTAACTAAGGACAAGGGTTGCGCTCGTTACGGGACTTAACCCAACATCTCACGACACGAGCTGACGACAGCCATGCAGCACCTGTGTCAGAGTTCCCGAAGGCACCAATCCATCTCTGGAAAGTTCTCTGCATGTCAAGGCCTGGTAAGGTTCTTCGCGTTGCTTCGAATTAAACCACATGCTCCACCGCTTGTGCGGGCCCCCGTCAATTCATTTGAGTTTTAACCTTGCGGCCGTACTCCCCAGGCGGTCAACTTAATGCGTTAGCTGCGCCACTAAAATCTCAAGGATTCCAACGGCTAGTTGACATCGTTTACGGCGTGGACTACCAGGGTATCTAATCCTGTTTGCTCCCCACGCTTTCGCACCTCAGTGTCAGTATCAGTCCAGGTGGTCGCCTTCGCCACTGGTGTTCCTTCCTATATCTACGCATTTCACCGCTACACAGGAAATTCCACCACCCTCTACCGTACTCTAGCTTGCCAGTTTTGGATGCAGTTCCCAGGTTGAGCCCGGGGCTTTCACATTCAACTTAACAAACCACCTACGCGCGCTTTACGCCCAGTAATTCCGATTAACGCTTGCACCCTCTGTATTACCGCGGCTGCTGGCACAGAGTTAGCCGGTGCTTATTCTGTCGGTAACGTCAAAACAGCAAGGTATTCGCTTACTGCCCTTCCTCCCAACTTAAAGTGCTTTACAATCCGAAGACCTTCTTCACACACGCGGCATGGCTGGATCAGGCTTTCGCCCATTGTCCAATATTCCCCACTGCTGCCTCCCGTAGGAGTCTGGACCGTGTCTCAGTTCCAGTGTGACTGATCATCCTCTCAGACCAGTTACGGATCGTCGCCTTGGTGAGCCATTACCCCACCAACTAGCTAATCCGACCTAGGCTCATCTGATAGCGCAAGGCCCGAAGGTCCCCTGCTTTCTCCCGTAGGACGTATGCGGTATTAGCGTTCCTTTCGAAACGTTGTCCCCCACTACCAGGCAGATTCCTAGGCATTACTCACCCGTCCGCCGCTGAATCGAAGAGCAAGCTCTTCTCATCCGCTCGACTTGCATGTGTTAGGCCTGCCGCCAGCGTTCAATCTGAGCCATGATCAAACTCTTCAGTTCAATACTGCTTGGGTTTTTAAGAAACCCTAAACTTGGCTCAGCAATCTCAAATGACTATGTGATTTCTCGCATGGTCACTTGTGATGCTGATAATCTTTGTGACTATCAGTCCATACTCACAAGCACCCACACGAATTGCTTGATTCAATTTGTTAAAGAGCGGTTGGTTAAGAGCTTTTCGTCTCAACCGAGGCGCGCATTCTACGCTCTCCTCATTTGCTGTCAAGCGTTTATTTTGAAGTTTTTTGCGAGAAACTCGTTTAGCTTCAAACACTTGACTCGCTGCGATCTCTCGTAGCGGGAGGCGAATCATACAGCGTTTAGAAGCGCTGTCAACCACCATCTTAACCGCTGACGATCTTTCGATCGGAGCCCTTCAAACTTCGTCTTGACTATTTAACCCTTTGAAACTCAAGGAGTTTTTCGTTCCGACTACGCTGGAAGTGGGGCGCATTATAAGGGGATTCGAAACCGCGTCAACCCTTAATTTCAAGAAAGTGACATATAGAGGGAAAAAGACCGCATCAAGGCTGACAGGTGCCCGCCATTACCCTTTCGGCGCCTATGAGATCGAGCGCCGCCCGCGCGGCGCATCGCGAGCGAGCTCGCTCCTACATTTGTTTCGGGCCAGTTATTCCTGAGGGATTGGCGCGCGGCCCTCACCCTTACACTCAATAACCCATTGCCCCGCAGCCCCACAAGTGCGCACTATAGTGCACACCCACGCCTGCTCAAGGATCGCCGCACATAAATGAACACCCAAGCCCGCAGCCTGGCCGCCACGCTCTTCCCTATTGGCCTGCTGCTTATCGCCATGGCATCGATACAATCCGGTGCGTCACTGGCCAAAAGCATGTTCCCTATCATCGGCGCTCAGGGCACCACAGCGCTGCGCCTGATCTTCGCCAGCATCATCATGCTGCTGATCCTGCGCCCGTGGCGTGTCCGCATGACCGCCAACACCCTGCGCAATGTCATCATCTATGGCATGGCACTCGGCGGCATGAACTTCCTCTTCTATATGTCTCTGCAGACGGTACCTATCGGCATTGCCGTGGCACTGGAATTCACGGGGCCCCTGGCCGTGGCGATCTGCTCTTCGCGCCGCCCGATCGACTTCCTCTGGATCGCCCTGGCGATTGCTGGCTTGTTGCTGTTGCTGCCGGCAGGCGATGGTGGGCAAGCACTTGACCCGGTGGGCGCCGCCTACGCATTGGGGGCAGGCGTGTGCTGGGCGCTGTATATCCTCTTTGGCCAACGCGCCGGCGCCGAGCACGGCATCCAGAGCGCCGCACTCGGGGTAGTCGTCGCCGCCCTGTTCGTTGCCCCTATCGGCGTAATCCACGCCGGCAGCGCATTGCTCACCCCAGCCGTAATCCCGATGGCCTTGGCTGTCGCGGTACTGTCCACCGCCCTGCCCTACAGCCTGGAAATGGTCGCCCTGACACGCATGCCTGCACGCACCTTCGGCACGCTGATGAGTATCGAACCGGCCTTTGGCGCGCTGTCTGGCCTGCTGTTTCTCGGCGAAGTACTCAGTACCACCCAATGGCTGGCAATTCTGGCAATCATCGTCGCGTCGGTAGGCACCACGCTGTCCATGCGACAGACGCCCACCCCACCCGTCGCCGCCGACTGATATGAGAAATATTTTCATTTGTGACGGGAATAGTGATTGTAGCGGCCCGTCTCGCTGATTAAGCTGTCACAGCTTCAACATCTTTACGCTATCTACTGGACCGAACACGGACGCTGGGGAAACTTCAGGAAGAACCAAAGCGATAACGACAGGGCCAGACGGCTACTCCGCCCTGCATTTAAGGACAGGAATGAAACGTATTTTGCTCATCCTGGCCATCTTGGCTATTGCTGGATGTGCCGCCACGGCCAAGACTGAGGTCAAAAGGGGTAAGAAAGGCCTGCATATCAATTGTTCCGGCCTTTCCTCGTCGTGGGACAACTGCTACAGCAAGGCCGCGACATCCTGCAGTACACGTGGCTACAAGGTCATTGCGCGCTCGGGCGATACCGACGAAGAAGCAGGCGACTACCTGTTCGGCATCAACCCGGCTGGCTATACCAGCCGCAGCATGATCGTCATCTGCAAGTGATGACCACACGCAATTGAAAAGGGCAGCGCGAACGCTGCCCTTTTTATTTGCCGGCCATCACAGCGACGCGGTGCGCGCCTGCAGCCAGGCCAGGGCCTCGCCTTTCAACAAAGGCGCAAGGCGCTCACGCACCATTGCGTGGTAATCGTTCAGCCAGGCCAGCTCTTCCCTGGAGAGCAACTCGGGCAACAGGCAACGCGTGTCGATCGGGCAAAGCGTCAAGGTCTCGAAATTCAGGAAGTCACCAAAAGCACTCTTGCCCGCTTCACGACTGACCACCAGGTTCTCGATACGAACGCCCCACTCGCGCGGCCGGTAGGTGCCTGGCTCGATTGAGCTGATCATGCCCGCCTGCATCGCAGTCTGCGGCGTGGCTGCCGCCTGAT
Organism: Pseudomonas sp. NFX1; assembly: GCF_051123555.1. NCBI lineage: Bacteria > Pseudomonadati > Pseudomonadota > Gammaproteobacteria > Pseudomonadales > Pseudomonadaceae > Pseudomonas > Pseudomonas sp. NFX1. The sequence goes on from NZ_CP169366.1 coordinate 2,761,355, forward strand.
AGGCGATTACTTGTGGCCCCTCGTGCACGTTCATGAAGTAGCCCACCCCATGACCGGTGCCGTGGCCATAGTCCACTTGATCAGCCCAGATCGGTGCCCGGGCAATGGCATCGAGCAGTGGCGAGAGGATCCCGCGCGGGAAGGTGGCCCGCGACAATGCAATCATACCCTTGAGCACGCGCGTGCAATCCTGCTTCTGCTCAAGCGTCGGGTTGCCCACCGGCACCATCCGAGTAATGTCGGTGGTACCGCCCAGGTACTGCCCACCCGAATCGATCAGCAGCAAGCCGTCACCTTCGAGCGTGGCATGGGACTGCTCGGTGGCGCGGTAATGAGGCATCGCACCATTGCCGTTGAAGGCCGCGATGGTCGAGAAGCTCAACGACACGAAGTCGGGGCGTCGGGCACGCGCGGCGCTCAGTTGCTCATCGACCGTCAACTCGGTAATGACCTCCCGGCCCAGGTTTGCGTCCAGCCAGGCGAAGAACTCGCACAAGGCGGCGCCATCCTGCTCCATGACCCGGCGAACGTGCACAAGGTCCTCCTCACGCTTGCACGACTTGCTCAGGGTAGTGGGGTTGACCCCCTCGACCAGTTCCACTCCAGGGCTCAGGTTTTCCAGCAGGCCGCAAGTGACTCGCGCCGGGTCGAGCAACAGCCGGCTCCCTGAGGGCACCGCACCCAGGGCCTGACCTATATCGGCGTAGTCACGCACCTCAATGCCGTCTACCGCCAACACATGGCGCAGATGATCATCGACTTTGTCGCGCCCCACGAACACAGTCGCCTGCTGCTGGCTGATCAGGGCGAACGAGACAAATACCGGGTTGTACGACACATCACTGCCGCGCAAGTTGAACAGCCAGGCAATGTCATCCAGGGTAGCGATGAAGTGCCAGTCGGCGCCCTTGGCCTTCAGGCTGTCGCGCAATTGGGCGAGTTTGTCCGCCCGACTCTGCGTCGCATGTGGCGGCAAGTACTGATAGACGGGGTTGCTTGGCAACGCCGGGCGCCCCTGCCAAACCTTGCCGAGCAGGTCCTTGTCAGTCACCAACCTTACCTCGCGGGCCTTCAGGCGCTCGCCCAACAGCCGCGCCGACGCCAGGGCCATGACGGCACCGTCCACGGCAACGGCCCCCTTCGGCGCGATGTGCTCACCCAGCCACTCCAGCGCGCCCGGCTTGCCTGGCAGCAGCTTCATCAGTTCGATGCCGCTGCCGGCCAGCTCGTTTTCGGCCTGCTCCCAGTAGCGGCTGTCGACCCAGAGCCCGGCAAAGCCCGCCGTGACCACCAGCGTGCCGACAGAGCCGTGGAAACCGGACAACCATTGGCGCCCCTGCCAGAAGCCGGGCAGGTATTCGGAAAGATGGGGATCGGCCGATGGCACCAGCAGCGCATCGATGCCCTCTGCGGCCATTGCCTGGCGCACCTGCATCAGGCGCTCCGGCACACTCTGCTCAATCGTGGTCTGAACGTTCATGCGCACTCCTGCGAAACATCTTGGGTAATCCAGGCTGTCGATAATGGAACAGCCACCCGAGCCCTGCAATCACGGCGACCGGCTAACGGCATGCAATGCCCGGCACGCCCTCTGCAATCAAGACGTTTCCTACAGCTGACCCTACAGAGTCGCGCGGACCACCGATCACATCCCGATGAACTTCCCCAAAACGACGGATTCACACACAGTACATTCATTGCAGACAGGCCAACCCCTATGCCCGCTGCCTGCGACTCGAAAACCGGCGTTGTGCTGCTCGACACCCGCGAGCACACGCCCGACCACGAACATGCCGCCCACCTCAAGCTCGCCGATGGCCTGGCACAGCTGCTGGGCTGCCCACGCGTAGACCCTGCCGCACCTGCCACGGCTGCAGACCGCTACTACTATGTACCGACCGAAACGCTGATCGACCCACAGCGCCATGCCGCGCTGGGTATCCGTACCGAGCAGGACCTGTTCGGCGGGCTGGTCGCCTACCCCTACATGGCGACCAAGGCGATCTCCCATCCGCTGCCGGCCGACGCCAGCTTCCCGCCAGGCTGGACCGACGCCTTCGCCCTGCAGGCCAGCGATGCGCTGCTGCGGGGCTACACCGTGTTCAGCAAAACCGATGCCCGCACTGCGGCACGCCTGCTGCTGCTCGACGGCCCAGTGCGCATCAAGCCGGTGTTGGCTTGCGCCGGCCGCGGGCAACAGGTGATCGATACAGCGGATGCGCTGGAGCCTTTGCTGGCCGACATGGATGACCAGGCCCTGGCAGTGTGGGGCCTGGTACTTGAAGAAGACCTGAGCGAGGTACAGACCTTCAGTGTCGGCCAGGTGCGGGTCGCCGGCCTGACCTGCAGCTACCACGGCACCCAGCAGCTGACCCACGACCATCAAGGCACAGAGGTTTATGGCGGCTCCGACCTGATCGTGGTGCGCGGTGACTATCAGGCACTGCTGCAACTGCCACTGGAAGACCACCTGCGCCTGGCGATCAACCAGGCCATGGCCTACGAACGGGCGGCCGAGCAGCACTTCCCGGGCTTCGTCGCATCAAGGCGCAACTACGACATCGCGCGCGGCACCACCGCCCAAGGCCATGTGCGCAGCGGCGTGCTTGAGCAGTCCTGGCGCCTAGGGGGCGCCAGCAGTGCAGAACTGCTGGCCCTGCAGGCCTTCGCCGATGACCCCACCCTGCAACGGGTTCGCGCTTCCACCCATGAAGTGTTCGGTACGCCCGACCTGCCCACTGACGCCACCCTCTTTTACCAAGGAATCGACAGTGAACTCGGACAACTCAGCAAATATGCACGGATTCGCGAACATGACTATTCAGAGTGAGACCATCGAACTGCAGGTCGAGAACGACACCATCGTCGGCACCCTGGTCAGCCCTGGCAGCAAGATGCCAGGCATACTCTTCGTCCACGGCTGGGGCGGCAGCCAGCAACGCGACCTGGCCCGCGCCCGGCATATCACCGGGCTGGGCTGCGTGTGCATGACCTTCGACCTGCGCGGGCACGAGAAGACCGAAAGCCAGCGCCTGACCGTCACCCGCGAACAGAACCTGAAGGACTTGCTGGCCGCTTACGACCGACTGGTCAGCCACCCGTCGGTGGACAGTGGTGCCATCGCCATCATCGGCAGCAGCTACGGTGGCTACCTGGCCACTTTGCTGACCCGGCTGCGGCCAGTGAAATGGCTGGCACTGCGGGTACCGGCAATGTACTGGGACGACGAGTGGGAGAACCCCAAGCAAACCCTTGATCGGCAGCAGCTTAACGCCTATCGCCAGCGCCAGCTTGGCCCGGCAGACAACCGTGCCCTGGCCGCGTGCGCGGAATTCGGTGGTGATGTACTACTCGTGGAGTCTGAACAAGACGACTATGTTCCCCACAGCACACTGATGAGCTACCGCTCGGCGTTCGTCAGCGCCCATTCGCTGACCCACCGCATCGTCGACGGTGCCGACCACGCGCTGTCCAGCGAAGAGAGCCAGAAAGCCTACAGTTCGATCCTTGCCTCCTGGATCGGCGAAATGGTCATAGGCGCGCGCCTGGACCGCTACCCGCACTACGCGCCCTGGTATGCCTGAGGCTCGCCGACCTGGCAGTGCAGGCCACCATCGGCGCCACGTACGAGGCTGCGCAATGTCTGGTAGGCGGCAAAGTTGACGCCGCGCGCCTGATGCTGGCACAGCAGGTCGAGGAAAGGCTCCTCGACGAAGTCAGCCGCAGCCGCCGCCCATGCCTGGCGCGATTGCCATTGCAGGTACTGCAAGACCCGGCTGCCATCGTCACTGGCCTGGATACTCACGCCCTGCAAGCCTTCGCAGCGTGTTGCCAGTTCCTCGCTGCGCGCCACCAACGCCTGAGCCAATGCCACTTGGCGCATGGCCGGCACTTCATATTCGATCATCTGGGTAAACCACAGAGAGTGAGGCGTCGCCCTCATGAACAGTCTCCTTGCTCTGGACGCTATCAGCGTGATGGTGAGCAGGGTAAAACCTCAAGTTAAGTCAAGGTCAAGTGGTTTTTTCGTCAGAGGACGCAAAAGCGCTGCCGCCAAACCCTCAGGTCGATGTACACCCGCTATGGTCATTCAACGACTACTGCCGCAGGAGGCAACATGAGCAAGCAAGCGCTGATCATCATCGACATCCAGAACGACTATTTCCCCGGTGGCAAATGGACCCTTGACGGCGCCGAGCAGGCAGCCGACAACGCCGCCCGGCTGCTGTCCGCCGCACGCGACCGGGGCGACCTGGTGGTGCATGTGCGGCATGAATTCGAAAGCGCCGATGCGCCGTTCTTCGCGCCGCAGTCACCAGGCGCGGCCATCCATGCCAAGGTCGAACCCGTGGCCGGTGAACCCGTGCTGCTCAAGCACAAGGTCAATGCGTTTCTCGGCACCGGCCTCAAGGATACGCTGGACCAGCATGGGGTTCAGGCGTTGACCATCATCGGCAGCATGAGCCATATGTGCATCGATGCAGCAACCCGCGCCGCCGCCGATTTTGGCTACGAAGTGACCGTGGCCCACGATGCCTGCGCCACCCTGCCCCTGGATTTCAATGGCAAACAGGTGCCGGCGGCCCATGTGCACGACTCGGCGATGGCTGCACTGGCATTTGCCTATGCCAAGGTGGTGAAGACCGACGACCTGTTGCCTCCCAAGGGTTGACGCTTGTGAGCTGCGCCCCTTTCGCGACGCAAGGCCGCTCATACAAGGGTCAGATCACCACGTTGCGGACAAAGCGCACAGCGACGGCGCCATCGTTGCGATAGGCATAACGGCAGTTGCTGGGAAACACATGAAACTGGCCGACCTGCAAGCGGTGCTCGGCGTCTTCGATGACCAGTGTGAGCTGCCCTTCGGCCACATAGATCTGCTCGCTCCAGCCATCGGCATCCGCCTCGCTGAGGTAGCACTCGCCCGGCGCCAACGTCCATTCCCAAAGCTCGACCTCACGCCGGGCGGTGCTGCTACCCAGCAGCACTGCCTTGCTTTGCGGATGTTCGCCAGCCCAGGCCAGCTCATCGATACGGCTCGGGTCGCGCTGCTCCGGCGCCTGGATCAAGGTACTGAACGCTACACCGAGGGCTTCACCGATCAGATCGAGGGTGGTGAGGCTGACATTCTTCTCTCCCGCCTCGATCGCCACCAGCATCCGCCGGCTGACGCCAGAGCGCTCGGCCAAGGCCGACTGGCTCATACCGGCTGCGTTACGCAGGCGCCGAACGTTGAGGCTGACATGCTGCAGCACCGAGGCGCGGTGTGTGGGATTTTTGTGCACGCTGTTGCTCGCTGATCGTGGCTGCGCAGTATACTGCCCACTTTGCGCAGATTGTGCGCCGGCCCCTCCGAGTGTGCAAGACCATGACCCACCCCACCCGCAAACCGAACACTGCCGTCTCTTTTCGCCTGAGCAAGGCTGAACTGGTGCTGGTCTTCATCACCATGCTGTGGGGCGGCACCTTCTTGCTGGTGCATAACGTGATGACGGTAAGCGGCCCGATGTTCTTCGTCGGCCTGCGTTTCGCTGCGGCGGCGTTGTTCGTGGGGGTGGTCTCGGCGCGTGCACTGCCGGGGCTGACGCTTACCGAGCTCAAGGCCGGCGTGCTGATCGGCGTGTCGATCATGCTGGGCTACGGTTTGCAGACCATGGGCCTGCAAACCATCAGCAGCAGCCAGTCAGCCTTCATTACCGCGCTATATGTGCCCTTCGTGCCGCTGCTGCAATGGCTGGTGCTCGGCCGCCGGCCCGGCCTGATGCCAAGCATTGGCATCTGCCTGGCATTCTGCGGCTTGATGCTGCTGGCCGGACCAGAGGGTGGCACCTTGCACTTCAGCGAAGGCGAGATGGTAACCCTGGTCAGCGCCATCGCCATTGCTGGCGAAATCATCCTGATCAGCCGTTATGCCGGCCAGGTTGATGTGCGCCGTGTAACCGTGGTGCAGCTGGCGACCGCCTCGTTGCTGTCGTTCCTGATGATCGTGCCGACCCAGGAACGCATCCCCGACTTCTCCTGGCTGCTGCTGGCCAGTGCCCTGGGGCTTGGCGCCATGAGCGCCGTGATCCAGGTGGCGATGAACTGGGCACAGAAGTCGGTTTCGCCCACCCGCGCCACCCTGATCTATGCTGGCGAGCCGGTGTGGGCCGGGATCGTCGGGCGCCTCGCCGGCGAGCGCCTGCCTGGCGTTGCATTGATCGGCGGGCTGCTGATCGTGATCGCAGTGGTGGTCAGCGAACTGAAGGTGCGCCGCCCCCGCGAAGACGCCGAGGCACGCGAAGCACAGGCCGAACGCGAGCAGCAAGCCGGCCTGTAAAGCGGCCAACTCCAGCTATGCTTTGTAAAAAACTGTTATAAAAAAACACCTTGTCACAGCGTATTTGTACGATTCTGCGACAGCTTGCGTGTTGGTGATCAACTGATCGGCACGTATGATCCTTGCAAACCTCTCCAGAATAGAACGCTATGTCCTTGATAGTGCTATTGCTTCTGCCGTTCGTGGGCAGTTGCCTGGCAGCCGTGCTGCCGCACAACGCACGTAACGCCGAGTCCATATTGGCGGGGCTCGTCGCCTTGGTCGGTACGGTCCAGGTAGCACTGCTGTACCCTCAGGTCGCCCACGGTGGCGTGATTCGCGAGGAATTCCTCTGGCTGCCCAGCCTGGGGTTGAACCTTGTGCTGCGCATGGACGGCTTCGCCTGGCTGTTCTCGCTGCTGGTATTGGGCATCGGCACACTGGTGTCGCTGTATGCCCGCTACTACATGTCACCGCAAGACCCGGTGCCGCGTTTCTTCGCCTTCTTCCTCGCGTTCATGGGCGCCATGCTGGGCCTGGTGATCTCTGGCAACCTGATCCAGCTGGTGTTCTTCTGGGAGCTGACCAGCGTTTTCTCCTTCCTGCTGATCGGTTACTGGCACCACCGCGCCGACGCCCGCCGCGGCGCCTATATGGCGCTGATGGTGACCGGTGCCGGCGGCCTGTGCCTGCTGGTCGGTGCCTTGTTGCTGGGCCACGTGGTCGGCAGCTACGACCTGGACAAGGTGCTGGCCGCGGGTGACCTTATCCGCCAGCACGCACTGTACCCGGTGCTGCTGCCACTGATTCTGATCGGCGCCCTGAGCAAGAGTGCGCAGTTCCCGTTTCACTTCTGGTTGCCCCACGCGATGGCGGCGCCGACCCCTGTGTCTGCCTACCTGCACTCGGCAACCATGGTAAAGGCCGGGGTGTTTCTGCTGGCGCGGCTTTGGCCTGTGCTGTCAGGCAGCGAGGAGTGGTTCTGGATCGTCGGCGGTGCTGGCGCCATCACGCTGCTGCTCGGCGCCTTTGCCGCGATGTTTCAGAACGACCTCAAGGGCCTGCTGGCGTACTCCACCATCAGCCACCTGGGCCTGATCACCCTGCTGCTGGGCCTGAACAGCCCGCTGGCGGCGGTCGCCGCCGTCTTCCACATCCTCAACCATGCCACCTTCAAGGCCTCGCTGTTCATGGCCGCCGGCATCATCGACCACGAGAGCGGTACGCGCGATATCCGGCGCCTCAGCGGCCTGATCCGCCTGGTGCCCTACACTGCCACCCTGGCCATGGTGGCCAGCGCCTCGATGGCCGGCGTGCCGCTGATGAACGGCTTCCTGTCCAAGGAGATGTTCTTCGCAGAAACAGTGTTCATCAGCTCCACGGCCTGGGTCGAAGCCGCCCTCCCGGTGATCGCCACGCTGGCCGGTACCTTCAGCGTGGCCTACGCACTACGCTTTACCGTCGATGTCTTCTTCGGGCCAACCGCCCAGGACCTGCCCCACACACCTCACGAACCCCCCCGCTGGATGCGCGCGCCGGTCGAACTGCTGGTGCTCACCTGCCTGGTGGTCGGCATCTTCCCTGCCCAGTCGGTCGGCCCGTTGCTGGCTGCGGCGGCCCTGCCGGTGGTGGGCGGTACGCTACCGGAATACAGCCTGGCCATCTGGCACGGTTGGAATGCGCCACTGATCATGAGCCTGGTGGCCATGAGCGGCGGCATCGTGCTCTACCTGCTGCTGCGCAAGCAACTGCGCATGGGCCGCTTCCCCTACCCACCACTGATCGAGCGGTTCAACGGCAAGCGCTTGTTCGAGCACGGCCTGGTGCGCTTGATGTTGCTGGCCCGCCGAATCGAAGGCTTGCTGACCACGCGTCGCCTGCAATCGCAGCTGTTCATGCTGGTACTGGCGGCCTTCCTGGCCGGCCTCACGCCCATGCTGTACAGCGGGCTGACCTGGGGTGAGCGCCCGAAAATCCCTGGTTCGGGCGTGTTCGTCGCACTCTGGCTGATCGCCATTGCCTGCGCCATCGGCGCCGCCTACCAGGCCAAATACCACCGTCTGGCCGCCTTGATCATGGTCAGCGTCTGCGGCCTGATGACCTGCATCACCTTCGTCTGGTTCTCAGCGCCCGACCTGGCCCTGACCCAGCTGGTCGTGGAAGTGGTCACCACTGTACTGATCCTGCTCGGCCTGCGCTGGCTGCCGCGCCGTATCGAAGGCGTATCACCGCTGCCGGGCAGCCTGGAACGCGCCCGCATGCGCCGCCTGCGCGACCTGCTGCTGGCGGTGCTGGTGGGTGGCGGCATGGCGGTGCTGTCGTACGCCATGCTCACCCGGCCGACGCCCAACGACATTTCCTCGTTCTACCTGAGCCGCGCCCTGCCGCAAGGGGGTGGTACCAATGTGGTCAATGTGATGCTGGTCGACTTCCGTGGTTTCGACACCCTCGGTGAAATCACCGTGCTGGTCGCCGTGGCCCTGACCGTGTTCGCCCTGCTGCGACGCTTCCGCCCGCCCAAGGAGAGCATGCAGTTGCCCACCCAGCAGCGCCAGCTGGCGCCCGACGTGGTCACAGACCTGATCAACCCGCGTCACGCCACAGACACCGCGCTGGGCTTCATGATGGTGCCTGCGGTGCTGGTGCGGCTGCTGCTGCCGATCGCCCTGCTGGTATCGATGTACCTGTTCATGCGCGGCCACAACCAGCCTGGCGGCGGATTCGTCGCCGGCCTGGTGATGTCGGTGGCGTTCATCCTGCAGTACATGGTCGCCGGCACCCAATGGGTCGAGGCGCAAATGAGCCTGCGGCCGCTGCGCTGGATGGGCACCGGCCTGCTGTGCGCGACCCTGACCGGGGTCGGCGCCATGCTGCTGGGTTATCCGTTCCTGACCACGCACACGGCACACCTGCACCTGCCCGTGCTGGGGGATGTGCACGTGGCCAGCGCGCTGTTCTTCGATATCGGCGTGTACACCGTGGTGGTCGGCTCGACCCTGCTGATCCTCACTGCCCTGGCGCACCAGTCGGTGCGCGCCTACCGCCCGGGCAACCCGTCGAAATCCAGCCAAGCAGGAGCCGCCTGATGGAAGAAGTCATTGCAGTCGCCATCGGCGTACTGGCCGCCTCGGGGGTCTGGTTGATCCTGCGCCCACGGACCTACCAGGTGATCATGGGCCTGTGCCTGCTGTCATACGGCGTCAACCTGTTCATCTTCAGCATGGGCAGCCTGTTCATCGGCAAGGAGCCCATCATCAAGGACGGCGTGACCCAGGACCTGCTGCACTACACCGACCCCCTGCCCCAGGCCCTGGTGCTGACCGCCATCGTCATCAGCTTCGCCATGACCGCACTGTTCCTGGTGGTGCTGCTGGCCTCACGCGGGTTGACCGGCACCGACCATGTGGATGGCCGGGAGCGTGACGAATGAGTGGCATGAGTCAACTGATCGTCGCCCCCATCCTGCTGCCCCTCATCACCGCTGCGGTGATGCTGTTGCTGGGCGAGAAACACCGGCGTATCAAGGCGCAACTGAACCTGCTGTCCACCTTCGCCGGCCTGGCCATCGCGGTCAGCCTGCTGCTGTGGGTGCGCACCCAAGGCCAGGCCGAATCGATCGGTGTGTACCTGCCGGGCAACTGGCCGGCACCGTTCGGCATCGTGTTGGTAGTCGACCATCTTTCGGCATTGCTGCTGACCCTGACCGGCATCATCGGCTTCAGCGCCCTGCTGTTTGCCCGCGCCCGCTGGGACAGCGCCGGTGCCAGCTTCCACGCACTGTTCCAGATCCAGCTGATGGGGTTGTACGGTGCATTCCTGACGGCCGACCTGTTCAACTTGTTCGTGTTCTTCGAGGTGCTGCTGGCAGCCTCCTATGGCTTGCTGCTGCACGGTTCGGGCCGCGCAAGGGTCAGGGCCGGCCTGCACTATATCGCCATCAACCTGTTCGCTTCGTCGTTGTTTCTGGTGGGCGCGGCGATGCTCTATGGCGTGACAGGCACCTTGAACATGGCCGACCTTGCGCTGAAGATCCCGCTGGTGCCGGAGGCCGATCGCGGCTTGCTGCACGCAGGCGCCGCGATACTGGCCATGGCGTTTCTGGCCAAGGCCGGCATATGGCCGCTCAACTTCTGGCTGGTGCCTGCCTACGCCTCGGCCAGCGCACCGGTTGCCGCGCTTTTTGCCATCATGACCAAGGTCGGCCTGTATGCCGTGCTGCGCTTGTGGACGCTGCTGTTCTCCGGGCAAGCCGGCGCCTCGGCGCACTTCGGTGGCGAGTGGCTGGTTTACGGCGGCCTGGTCACCCTGGCGGTGGCCGCCGTATCGATATTGGCCGCACAACGCCTGGAACGCATGGCTGCCCTGAGCATCCTGGTCTCCGCCGGCACGCTGCTCGCGGCCGTCGGTTTTGCCCAACCGGTGCTCACCGGCGCGGCATTGTTCTACCTGGTCAACTCGACCCTGGCGCTGTGCGCGCTGTTCCTGCTCGCCGAGCTGGTCGAGCGCTCGCGCTCGGCCAACGAAGTGCCGCTGGATGAAGAAGAAGACGCTATGCCTTCGCCCCTGGAGTCGCTGCACCCGCCCAAGGGCATCAACCTCGATGATGAACAAAAGGTCGTGATCGGCCAGATCATCCCATGGACCATGGCCTTCCTCGGCCTGAGCTTCATCGCCTGTGCGTTGCTGATCATCGGCATGCCGCCGCTTTCGGGCTTCGTCGGCAAACTCAACCTGATCAGTGCGCTGTTCAACCCGCTGGGGCTGGGCATAGCACCGGAGCAACCGCTGACTACAGCTGGCTGGGGCCTGGTGGCATTGCTTGTATTGTCCGGCATGGCATCGCTGATCGCCTTTGGCCGCGTGGGTATCCAGCGCTTCTGGAAGCCCGAGGAACGCCCCTCGCCTGTGCTGCGTCGCTATGAGTGCCTGCCGATCGTCATCCTGCTTGGCCTGTGCATCATCCTCAGCTTCAAGGCCGAGCCCTTGCTGCGCTACACCCAGGACACGGCTGCCAGCCTGCAGGCGCCGGACACCTACATAAAGGCGGTGATGGCTGCCCAACCGATCCCTGGCCCGACCTCCCTCGACGTGGAGGTACAGCCATGAACCGTCTGTTCCCCGCCCCGCTGCTGTCGGTGTCGCTGTTTGGCCTGTGGTTGCTGCTGAACCTGTCGGTCAGCGCCGGCAACCTGCTGCTCGCTGCCCTGCTCGGCATCCTTGCACCGCTGTTGATGGCACCCCTACGCCCCCAGCATGCCCATGTGCGGCGCCCACTGGTGATTGCCAAGCTGATTGGCCGGGTAGGCCTTGATGTGATTGTGTCCAACCTGCTGGTGGCCCGTGGCGTGCTGCGCGCCGGTAAACAGCCGCCACGCTCGGCATTCGTGCACATCCCGCTGGCGCTGCGTGATGCCCATGGGCTGGCCGCGCTTTCGATGATCACCACGGTGGTACCGGGTACGGTCTGGTCCGAGCTGGCACTGGACCGCAGCGTCCTGCTGCTGCATGTGTTCGACCTGGAGGATGAAGCCGCCTTCATCGAGCACTTCAAGGCCACCTATGAACGCCCGCTGATGGAGATTTTCCAATGACAGGCCTGCTCGCCAACGCTGTACTCGCCAGCCTGTTCATCTTCGCCCTGGCCATGGCCCTGGCGCTGATCCGGCTGTTCCGCGGCCCGTCCGCCCAGGACCGGGTCCTGGCGCTGGACTACCTGTACATCCTGGCCATGCTGACCATGCTGGTACTGGGGATTCGCTATGCCAGTGACACCTACTTCGAAGGTGCGCTGCTGATTGCGTTGTTCGGCTTTGTCGGCTCGTTCGCCCTGGCCAAGTTCCTGCTTCGTGGTGAGGTGATCGAATGACCGAAACGCTAGCACTGCCCTTCTGGCTGGAGTTGGTCACTGCCGCGCTGCTGGTGATCGGCAGCCTGTTTGCCCTGATCGGTGCCGTGGGTCTGCTGCGCCTGAAGGATTATTTCCAACGCATGCACCCGCCCGCGCTGGCCTCGACCATCGGCGCATGGTGCGTGGCCCTGGCCTCGATCATCTACTTCTCGTGGCTCAAGGAAGCGCCCATCTTGCACGCCTGGTTGATCCCGATACTGCTGTCGATCACCGTACCGGTCACCACGCTCTTGCTGGCCAGGGCTGCGCTGTTTCGCAAGCGCATGTCGAAAGAAGCGGTGCCCGAGGAAGTCAGCAGCGGCGGCGACCGCGGCCACTGACAGCGTGCAGCCTCAGCCCTGGCTGAGGCGCTGCAGCTCGCGCCGGACCATGGCCGCATACGGTGGCGGGCCGAGCCGATACAGCTCACCGGCCACCCAGTTCAGCCAAGCCCCTTGCAAGTCTTCACGCCGAGCCAACAGGCGCTCGGCTTGCGCCAGCGCATCCGCCTGGTGCTGCTGATGGAACTCGGCACGCGAAACAGGCGAGCCGTTGCGGTCAGTCATTCACTGGCCTTGAAGGTGGTCAGCTCACCCTTGCGCCATTTCGCGACTTTGCCGGTCACGGCCTTGAGCAGCTTGCCCAGGCCTTCCTGCACTTGCTGTTGCGCAGCAAAGACCAACATCACGCCATGGCCCTCGCGCAGCACGATGCCCTCGCCTTCAGGCACCGAAACAAAGGCATAGTCGCCCACGCCGTAGACGTTGAGCTTGATATCACGAAAGCGCATTTCCAACTTGCCGCCCTCGCGGCTGGGCAGAACGGCGGCACGGAAGTGATCGCCTACTTTCAGCTCCAGGCGCTGCTTGTCATCGACCACCAATGCGCTCTCGGTGTCGATCTCGGCCATATACAGGCCTTCAGGACTTTGTTCGGTGACATAGATAAAGCGGCCTTGGAACAGCTGGGCCAATTTACCGCGCAAATCGCCCAGGGCGAACAAGGCGTGGGTATCAAGAGTGCTGACTGCCAATGAAGTGATCCTCAACCGGTTACATCCCGCCCCCACACACGCTCGGTGAGGCACGGCCATTACATAGCGATAGGCGAAAAGAGTAATAAAGCGATGCGCTGATGTCTGTGCCTGCTGGCGATGCAGCATGCAGGATTCTTTACTCTGACTTGCCAGATCTGGCCTCAGTACAGGCTTTCGGCAAATTCCCAACGCGGGAAGTGTAATGCCTGACAATAAAGCCGCCAGAAAAGATGCGATAGGGAGTTGCAGAGCACCCGACAAAACGGGCTCTGAAATCCATCAGCGCATTACTGGGGAAGGAATATGCACGAAAACACTGAAATCCGTCGAGAGGCAAACAACATTTCTTGCGACCGCCTTCAAGCGGCAAGGCCCTTCCTGAGTTGCTGCAACCAGGCCGCCTGGCACTCCACCGCCTCGTCACGCGTGGCGAACGCAGTACCGCGGCGCTCGCCATTAACCAGCACCACCCAACAAATGCGCTTGCCCAGCGCCTGCAAGGTGGCAGGCACCCCAGAGCCAATCATCACGGCTACATCGACTCGGCTATTCATCATCCCCTCCGGAATTTAATTAGCACCCTAACGATAAAGCCATGATACGCCTGCCTGCAGGCTGGAAACAGCGCATCTCGGTACAGCAGTGTTACGCCACAAGCAACAAATTCAGCAGCGTTTGCCGCAACAACGCAAAAAGCCCCAGGGATTTCTCCGTGGGGCTCACGCACCGCGCTCGGTCAGATCTGCCGCTGGTGGCGGTCGAGCTGCTCGTGGCGCTCCTGGGCTTCGATGCAGTACTTGGTGGTCGGGCTGATCAGCAGACGCTTCAGGCCAATCGGCTCACCACTGTCATCGCACCAGCCGAAGCTTTCGTCGGTGATACGGTCCAGCGCCATTTCCAGCTGCGGCAGCAAACGCTGGTCGCGGTCGATGGCATTGACCAACCAGCTACGCTCTTCTTCTACCGAAGCCACGTCAGCAGGGTCCGACGGAGTGTCCAGGCCCTCGATGGTGGCACGGCTCAACTCGATGCGCTCATGGGTTTCGACTTTCATCGACTGCAGCAGGCCGGAGAAGAAGGCGAGCTGATCAGCGTTCATGTAGTCATCGGCCGACATGGCCAGCAACTGTTCCTTGGTCATCGATTTCTCTATGAAAAATGTGCATTTGGGCGATTCGGGTGCCGCCGACGCCAGTGCATCGGCAGCGGAATTCTTCAAGCGCCAACCGGCACTCTTTTACAGGGGGCGGCAGTCTAAGGCGCCACGTCGCGTGGAGCAACTGCAATTGGGGGGGAATTTACGCCCATTGACCAGAATCCGCTGGTCGGCGCCCTGGGCGGGCATGCCTTGAGAGGGCGGGTGCATTCGAGAAGAAGCGCGCCACCTCTCAAGGCAAGCACAACGCACTCAGCGATCCTTGAACTGCGCCTCACGCTTGCCAATGAAGGCACTCATGCCTTCCTTCTGGTCTTCAGTGGCGAAGGCCGCATGGAACACTCGACGCTCGAACCGCACGCCCTCACTGAGGGTAACTTCAAAGGCCCGATTGACACTTTCCTTGACCATCATGCTCACCGGGATCGACTTGCTGGCAATGGTCGCAGCCACCTTCAGCGCTTCCTCAAGCAGCTCGGCCTGGGGCACGATGCGCGCTACAAGGCCGGCGCGCTCTGCCTCTTCGGCGCCCATCAGGCGGCCGGTCAGGCACAGTTCCATGGCCTTGGCCTTGCCGACTGCGCGGGTGAGCCGCTGGGTGCCGCCCATGCCTGGCAATACACCCAGGTTGACCTCAGGCTGGCCGAATCTGGCATTGTCAGCGGCCAGAATGAAGTCGCACATCATCGCCAGTTCACAGCCGCCACCCAAGGCAAAACCCGACACCGCAGCAATGATCGGTTTGCGCCGGTTGGCGACGCGATCAGCATCGCTGAACAGGTCATCGACGTAGATCTGCGGGTACTTGAGGTCGGCCATTTCCTTGATGTCGGCACCGGCGGCAAACGCCTTGGCCGAGCCTGTCAGCACCACGCAGCCGATGTTCGGGTCCTTTTCCAGCTGGTCCAGGGCCTGGTTGATCTCGCCCACGATCTGCGCGTTGAGCGCATTGAGCGCCTGGGGCCGGTTGAGGGTAATCAGGCCGACCTTGCCGTGGATGTCCAACAGGATGGTTTCGAATGCCATGCAGACTGCTCCTTCAAAGATTGCGCGCAATGACCATGCGCTGAATGTCGCTGGTGCCTTCGTAGATCTGGCAAACCCGAACGTCGCGGTAGATCCGCTCCAGCGGGAAGTCACTCAGATAGCCATATCCGCCCAGGGTCTGCAAGGCATCCGAACAGACCTTTTCGGCCATTTCCGAGGCGAACAGTTTGGCCATCGACGCCTCCACCAGCGCCGGGCGCCCGGCGTCACGCAGCGCGGCGGCATGCAACACCATCTGCCGGGCCACGGCAATGCGCGTGGCCATGTCAGCCAGGCGGAACGCCACGGCCTGGTGCTCGATCAACGGCTTGCCAAAGCTCTGGCGCTCCTTGGCATAGTCGCGCGCCACCTCGAACGCGGCACGTGCCATGCCGACCGACTGGGACGCAATGCCGATACGCCCACCTTCAAGGTTGGCCAGGGCGATCTTGTAGCCCTGCCCTTCTTCGCCCAAGCGATTGGCAACGGGCACGCGCACATTGTCGAAAACGATCTGACAGGTGTCCGAGGCATGCTGCCCCAGCTTGTCCTCGACCCTCGCCACCTGGTAGCCCGGCGCATCGGTGGGCACGATGAAGGCGGTGATCCCGCGCTTGCCCGCTTGCGGGTCGGTCACCGCAAACACGATGACCACACCGGCGTTCTGCCCTGAGGTGATGAACTGTTTGCTGCCGTTGAGCACATAGTGATCGCCCTCCAGACGCGCGCGGGTCTTCAGGCTGCTGGCATCGGAGCCCGCCTGGGGCTCGGTCAGGGCGAAGGCGCCGATCATCGCACCGCTGGCCAGCGGCGTCAGAAACTGCTGCTTTTGCTGCTCGGTGCCAAACTTCAGGATCGGTACGCAACCCACCGAGTTGTGCACGCTCATGATGGTCGAGCAGGCACCGTCGCCTGCGGCAATTTCTTCAAGGGCCATGGCGTAGGCCACATAGCCAGTGTCGCTGCCCCCGTACTGCTCCGGCACCAGCATGCCGAACAGGCCCAGCGCGGCCATCTCGTCGATGGCTTCACGGGGGAAGCGGTGCGCCTTGTCCCACTGTTCGGCGAACGGCCGCAGGCGTTCCTGGGCAAAGTCACGGACAGCGTCAGCGATTTGTTGTTGCTCGTCAGTTACCAGCATGGTTCACCTCAATACAGGCATTCGACGGCCATGGCCGTGGCCTCGCCACCGCCGATGCAGATGGCGGCTACGCCCCGGCGCAGGTTGTTCTGGCGCAAGGCCGAAAGCAAGGTCACCAAAATCCGCGCGCCCGAGGCACCGATCGGGTGGCCCAGCGCGCAGGCACCGCCATGGATATTGACCTTGTCATGCGGCAGGTCGAGGTGCTTCATGGCTGCGAGGGTGACGACGGCAAAGGCTTCGTTGATCTCGAACAGGTCCACCTCGGCCAGGTTCCAGCCGGTGCGTTTCATCAGCTTGTCGATGGCGCCGATCGGCGCGGTAGGGAACAGCGCCGGGGCATCGGCAAAAGCGGCATGGCCATGAATGACGGCCAGGGGTTTCAAACCGCGCTTTTCAGCTTCGCTACGGCGCATCAGCACCAGTGCTGCGGCGCCGTCGGAAATCGAGCTGGCGTTGGCCGCTGTCACCGTACCGCCTTCACGGAAGGCCGGCTTGAGCTGCGGGATCTTGTCCAGACGCGCCTTGGGTGGTTGTTCGTCATCCTTGATCACGCGCTTTTCCTTGCCTACGGTGACCTCTACCGGGACGATTTCGGCGCTGAAACGGCCATTGTTGATGGCGTCCTGGGCGCGGGTCAGCGAGCTGATGGCAAAGGCATCCTGGGCTTCGCGGCTGAAGCCGCCAGCCTGCGCACAATCCTCGGCGAAGGTGCCCATCAGGCGCCCTTTGTCGTAAGCGTCTTCCAGGCCGTCCATGAACATGTGGTCAATGATCTTGCCATGCCCCATGCGGTACCCACTGCGGGCCTTGTCCAGCAGGTAGGGCGCGTTGGTCATGCTCTCCATGCCACCGGCCACCACCACATCGGCGCTGCCAGCCAGCAGCAGGTCATGGGCCATGATCGCCGCCTGCATGCCCGAACCACACATCTTGTTCAGGGTGGTGCAGGTGGTGTGTTTATCCAGGCCGGCGCCCAGCGCCGCCTGACGTGCAGGCGCCTGCCCCAGGCCTGCCGGCAGCACACAACCGAACAGCACCTGCTCGACGCTGGTGGCCTGGATGCCGGCGCGCTCGACGGCGGCGCGGATTGCGGCGGCGCCCAGTTGCGGCGCGGTCAGGCTCTTGAGGTCGCCCTGCAGGCCGCCCATGGGCGTGCGCACGGCGCTGACGATGACAATCGGGTCGTTGGCGAGGGTCATGTTCATTTCTCCTTACTTGGCAGCCATGCGCAGTGCGCCGTCGAGGCGGATCACCTCGCCGTTGAGCATGCTGTTCTCGATGATATGGCGGGCCAGTGCGGCGTATTCCTGCGGGCGGCCCAGGCGTGGCGGGAACGGTACGCCAGCGGCAAGCGAGTCGCGCACTTCCTGGGTCATGCCGGCCATCATGGGCGTCTCGAAAATGCCCGGGGCGATGGTCATTACGCGGATACCGAAACGCGCCAGCTCACGGGCCGCTGGCAGCGTGAGGCTGGCGATGGCGCCCTTGGACGCGGCGTAGGCGGCCTGGCCGATCTGCCCGTCATAGGCGGCGATGGACGCGGTGTTGATGATCACGCCCCGTTCAGCGCCTTCGTCAGCGTGGCCCTCGGCCATTGCCGCCGCCGTCAGGCGCAGCAGGTTGAAGGTGCCAATCAGGTTGACGTTGATGACCTTGGCGAAGCTCGCCAGCCCATGCGGCCCTTGCTTGCCCAGGACCTTTTCGGCACCGACGATACCGGCGCAGTTGACCAGACCATGAATGCTGCCAAACGCGCTGACGGCGGCGTCGACCGCAGCCTTGGCGGCCTGCTCGTCGCTGATGTCAGCGACCGCGAAACGGGCGTTGTCGCCCAGTTCACGTGCCTTGGCTTCGACGGCCTGGGCATTAAGGTCGACCAGCATGACCTTGGCTCCCGCCTCGATCAGCATCTGTGCGGTGGCGGCACCGAGCCCGGAAGCCGCGCCGCTGACGATGAAATGTTTGTTGATGATCTGCATGATGGGTCCCTCAGGCGCTGGCGCTGGCGGCCAGTAGCGCGTGTTGTTTGGCGATTTCCTGGTTGCGCAGGATGAAGCGTTGCAGCTTGCCGCTCGGGGTCTTGGGCAGCTCGCTGACGAATTCGATTTCACGCGGGTAAGCGTGGGCATACAGGCGCTGACGCACGTGTTGGCGCAAGGTCTCTTCCAGCTCGGCGGTTCCTGGCACACCGTTGGCCAATACCACGAAGGCCTTGATCAGTTCGGTGCGCTCGGGGTCGGGCTTGCCGATCACCGCCGCTTCGATGACTGCCGGGTGTTCGATCAGCGCGCTTTCCACATCGAACGGGCCAACCCGGTAGCCGGAGGTGGTGATCACGTCGTCGCTGCGGCCGACAAAACTGATGCTGCCGTCAGCGTTGAGCTCGACGGTGTCGCCGCTGAGGTAGTACTTGCCCACGAAAGATCGGGTAGGCACACCGTGGTAACCGCCGAACCAGCACAGCGGCGATTGCTCGCGGTCAACCGCCAGGATGCCTGGCTGGCCGATTGGCAACTCTGCGCCCTGTTCATCCAGCACGACGATGCGGTGACCGGGAATGGCGAACCCGGCTGACCCCAGGTGTACCGGGTGTTTGAGGTCATGATGGTTGCACAGCACCATGCCCAGTTCGGTCTGGCCGTAATGATCGTGGATGGTCACACCCAGCTCATCGGCGAACCAGCGAATCACCTCCGGGTTGAGCGGTTCGCCCGCGCTGCTGACGACCCGCAGGCGCCCCTTGATCGGCGCGGAAAACGCGCTACCCGCGGCAATCAGCAGCCGATAGGCCGTGGGTGACCCCGCCAGGTTGGTGATGCCCAACTTGTCGATGACCCGCGCGCAGCTCTCGACGCTGAACGGGCCATCGTAGAAGGTGGTGGCGTGGCCCAGCGACAGCGGGCCGGTCACCGCGTAATACAGGCCATACGCCCAGCCTGGGTCGGCCAGGTTCCAGAAGTTGTCCTCGGGGCGCAGGCCGATGGCATCGCGCATGTAGCCCTGGAAGGCCACGATCGCGCGCAGCGGCACCTCCAAGGGTTTGGCAGGGCCGGTGGTGCCGGAGGTGAACATCAGCAGAAACGGGTCATCGCCCGAGCGCATGACTGGCTCACAAGCGGCTGAGGCCGTCGCCAGGCATTGCTGGAAATCCAGCTCGCCACTGCGGGCCTTGACCGTGATGATCGTCGGGCAAGCCTGCACATCGTCCAGCTTGGCGCGATTGTGGCTGTCGGTGACGACGACCCGGGCGTGGGACTGCTCAAGACGGTGTTCGATGGCCTTGGGCCCGAACGCGGTGAACAGTGGCTGGTACACCGCCCCCAGGCGCCAGGTGGCGAGAATGGTGACCAGCAGCTCGGGGGTACGCGGCATCAGGCCGGCAACCCGGTCGCCGGCACCCACGCCCTGCGCCTTGAGCACATTGGCAAAACGGGCAGCTTGCGCCTTCAGCTGATCGAAACTGTAGCGCGTGCTGTTGCCCTCGCGGTCCTCGTGGATCAGCGCCAGCTTGCCGTCAACGGCATGCCGATCACAGCATTCGACACAGGCATTGAGGGCAGCGAGGTTGCCATGCAGCGCCGTGCTGGCGGCCTGGGCAAGGTCGAACGCTCGAACGGCCTCGGCGTAATCACGCATCGTCGGACTCCTGGTTCTTGTTTTTGGAGTTTAACCATCAGTCCGACGATGTTCGCGCCGCTCAATCGCGGCGGCAATGGCCAAAGCTGTCAATCTGGATGACCGGTTTGGCCGCCCTCGTTCACCCCGCTGCGCGCTTGGCTGCACGCAGGTAGGACTGGGTGAGCTCGCTGATCAGGCGCTCGGTATCCACGCTCTGCTGTTCCCGCAGGCGGCTTAACTGCTCCTCGAGCGCTGTTGGCGACAATGCAGGCTGCTGAGCCTGTAGCCGAATGATGCGCTGGGTGTAGTCCGCACTGATGGCATCGAACATCCTGCCATGTTGCTGACGCAGGTAACGGCGCCAGAACTCACGCTGGCTCAGGCTATCGGCAAGGGCTTCGAGGGTCTGTGCGCGGGTAACGTGCAGGAATGCAGCCTCTACCTGGGCCTGGGTCAGCTCGGCAGCGTCGGGGTAGCGCATGGCAGACGGCTGGTTGGGCAGCGTCAAGCGGCTGCGAAGCTGCACCCTGTAGGCCAGCCCCAGTGCCAACTGGTCGAAATGCTCCCCCGTGGCCTGACGCTGTCGGCTGTCCCGGTAGGCCACCCATTCCAGCTGGTCCAGTCGAAACAACTGGCGGCCCAGCTCCAGCAACTCGCCCCTGCTTTCAGGGTTCAGCGCGCGGATTTCGGCCTGCGCCTGCCTCACCACCAGTTGAAGTGCACTGAAACGGTTGGCAACTGCGTCCGAACAGGAGAGTGGCTGATCGGCACGTTCAAAGACGTCCCGACAAAGCACCGGGTCCCCATCCAGCGCTTCGAGCAATGACCACACGCCTTCCACCAGCGCAGCACGCCCTCCGCCTGCCTGACTGTAGTCAGCCGTGAACTCCAAGCGCGCCAGCAACCTGAATAGCCCACTGCTGCCAGGTTGCTCCAGTAACCGCTGCCATAGCGCGTCCCTGGTCACCTGGGCCGCCTCGTCGGCATGTCCGACCATGAGCGTACGGGCCCTGGGCAGGTCAATGAGCGCTGAAGCCTCAGGCAGGTGCCCGTGCTCATCGATGACATCGAGTGCGTACAGCCTACGTAGCTGCACGGCCGGCAGTGGGTTGCGCTCGACCAAAAGGGCACGCCGAAATGCATAGGGCATTTCCTGGATCTCGTTCGGCACCCTGCGCAGTTGGTTGTCGCGCAGGTCAGCATGCTCGAGCAAACCGCACAGCTCCAGGCGTTGCGGCCAGACGCCCAAGCGGCAATGACGAAGGTTCAGGCTGCTCAACCAGGAAAATTGATGGAGCCTCAAGTCAAGCACCTCCAGCCGGTTATAGCTGAGGTCAAGGTGAGCAAGATTGGGCAGGTCGTGCAAAATCTCGATTGCCTGCGCATCGAGCCGAATCTGGTTATGCGCCAGGCGCAGCACGCGAATGTCCGGTAGATATGCAATACCCCTTGGCAGGCGCAACAACTGGTTCTGACTGAGGTTCAGGTGCGTCAGGGCAGTGAACGGGCGAAGGAAATCAACCGGGATATCAGTGACCTGCGAATCGTTCAGGCTCAGCACCGTGATGCGATGAAAATCAATTTGTGCCGGTAACGGCGGCAGCGTGTTCAGGTGCCCGCCGCTCAGCGACAAACGCTGCCCATGCGCTTGCCCATCGCCTGCCGGCACGCTTTCGCCTTGCAGCCGCCATGCGCGCAGAATGCTGTCTGCCGTCAACCTGCGCGCGGCTTGCCGACCGGCCTGCAACTCGGCACCGACCCAGTGGTTGAGGTGCTGCACCAGTTGATCATGATCGTCCTGCAACGCCACCAGGGCCTCGAACGCTGGACGCGGGCCTTGCTGCAAACGCGCCTGCTCGGCATCCAGCGCTTGCTCATCCAGGCCAGGATAGAGTGAGCGCAAGTGGTCGCGGATGATCGCCTGTTCATCCCTGGGGCCAGCCGAAGGGCGGCCGCTGAGTGGGTACCCGACGCGCCCATCGTCCAGACGACGACCTGGATTGAACCAGGCGCCTTGCTCTGGCCAACGGAGCATACGTACAACCCCCGAATGCGAAGCGGGTAACCGGCTCAGCAGTTGCTCGCGCAGCTGGTTTGCCGAACCCTTGGCTGTCAGCTGCATAGCTGCCCGCTGCGCTGGGGTAAGCGCAGCAACGATTGCCTCGAAAATGCAGCCAGGCTCTTCAAGCGTAACCACCTGCTGCTCACCCAGGCCGTTGTAGACCTCAAACGTGCCTTCATGGTGGACCAGTATGCGTTCCGCCTCACTGTGCCCGCCGCTACCCAGGTGTTTGACCGAGCGCCCATCCACCGCGCCATCGCGCAAGTCGATGTCGAGATTTTCGGGTTCAAAGCTGTCCAGCAACGTGAGCACCAACTCGCCTGTCACATCGTTGTAAGCCGTGCTCAGGTAAAGCCCAGCCAGCCCCTGGTTCAAGCGTGCCAGACGCAGCAGTGCGTTCGCGTTACTCGCGCACGACAACGGCAGGCGTTGCTCAGCCCGCGCCATTGCGCGCTCAACTCCGCCCGCCTGGCCAGCCACTTCGTTGACGTAGGCCGCAGGCAAGCCAGGGAAGTCCCGTTTGACCAACAGGCTCAAAGGGTCTTCGGCAAACGGCTGCGCTGTCAGGTGGCTAAACAACTGCGGGCGCAATTGCGCCTCATGCGCCAGCGTCTGCTCCAGCCCCTTGCCAACCCCTGGCTGGCCCTGGCTCCAGGCCAGCAACTCACTGTCCGATGGCATCAAGGTCTGCAGGCGAACACGTGCGAAGAACGTGTCAATGCGTGCATGCGCCTGGAAAGCACGCAGGGTTTGCCCAAGGTTCACCGGCGCAGGCCGGTTCTCCACCAGCACACCGCGCAACTCGTCCTCATTGACACCCGCCACCTGCAATATCCGCTCGGCCTGTCGAGGTTCGATAGGCGGATGTTGCGGCCACAGCACATCGAGCATGCGTGCAGGCTCCTGCCATGTCAGCGGTTGCGCGCGCATCAGTCGCCAGCCTCGCTCACCGTTGTGCAGCACAATCGGCCCATAACCCCCCTCACCCGCGGCGTGGCGCAGCCGATAGGGGCCATCGGGTATTGGCTGATGCACCTCGTGGTAGCGTCCGTCGAGACGGACCCAGCGACGCCCTCCCTCGCCGTAGCGCCCTTCTTCGAGCAAGTCGATGGTGCCTGGCATGGATCGATAGTTCGCGGCGTCGAAGTGCCACAGGCGAGCACGCCCATTGCCCAGCGTTACAGGCTCAAGACTTGCGACAAACGCGCTGCGCAGGTAACTGACCCCCGCCACGGTGGCAGCGGTGGCAGCCAGGGTTTCGGCGACGCCCAGCAGATGCTCCAGTGCTTCGTGCTGATGGCCCCTGGACCAGTCCCTTACACCTTCGAACACTTCCGAGCAGGTCTGGACTACTAGCTGCCCCAACAACAAGGCCCCCACGACCGGAATGAAAAACCCCGCCAGGTTCACCAGGTCCAGTCCCACGGCCTTCCACTCCGCGTGCCTGGCGCGCACCGCCAGGCTATCCGCATCGGTCGTCGGTACCAGCAACAACCGGGCATCCCCTTTGACCCGTTGCACTTGCTGGGTAGCCAGTTGCGCGAAAATACCCGCCCCCTGTGTTGCACCTTCGAGCTGCAGGCCTGGTTGGTCGTCCTTCAGGCGCTTGGCGAGAGTAGTGACGAAATCTGCACGGTGCTCAAGGCTGATCAGTTGAGTGAAGTACTGCCAGTAGTCAGCGCTCTGCAGCAGCCGCGCCAGGGCGCTGTTCATGGCCTGCGCAGTGGCGAAGAAACGCAGCGCCTGATGGGGGTCACTGGGGAGGTACAGCACGACACCCCGGTCATCCCCGGCAGTGTCACGCAACGGGATCAGCAAGCCATCAGCCACCGGTTGCTCAAGGGCCGTCAGCAGCATGGGCGTGCCTTTTAGCCCTTGCTGCCGATGCGCTTGGCCGTGGTCCGCCACTTCACGCAAGGCAATCTGTACATCGGTACTGATGGCGCCCTGCAAAGCGGCCACTTCGGTCGCAAGCTTGAGGCCTGAGCGCTTGTCCTCGGCCAGCGTCGCCAAGGTGGCCGGGTGAAAGATCCTTTCCAGCTCATCTTGATAGCGCTGGCCAACGTTCAGTGTGCGGCAGGCCTCGATCAACGCCTCCAGTGACGCATTCAAAGGTTGCTCGCGGCCAGGCAATACTAACCCCGTACCCTTGTAGTAACCCGTGCCAGCAGCAAAATTGCGCATCAGCTGCAGCAGCCCGTTTTCACGCGTCTGGCTGTACTCGTAGGTGGGCTGCAAGGTGCCGGGCAGAGTGCCGAAGCGCGGCGCAATCCGCAGCCATTCGAGCTGGGCAAATGCCTGCCCGTCTGGCAACGGTGCATCCAGCAGTGCCGCCAGGTGCTGCTCGGCAAACTGCTGGAGTGGCAGTAGCTCAACCGTGAGCTCACGCAAGCGGGCCTGGCTCGCATGGTGCGCGTTCAGGCTGGTACGCAGGGTGTTGATCTGGCCTTTTGAAGCTCGCTTGAGCCACTCGGGTAACGTGGCGCCAATGAACGTGTCGTGGCCAGTGGTGGGGTTGGGCATGGTGGGCTCCCTGGGTAGTGGGCGGAGTCAACCATGCTGCATAAGCGTCAGATCAAGACGCAGAGGGAAGCGGCCCGCGAGGCCTTGCCACTGCAGCGCCCTCAGTGCCCCGAATCGCGTGCCTGAATCAATGCCCGGTAGTGCCCCGGGTTACAGCCAAACCACTTGCGAAACGCCTTGTAGAACGAACTGCTGTCGGCAAACCCAAGGCGCTCGGCGATCTCGCCCATGGCCGCCTCTTCCTGGCTTAACCAGGCGATGGCCAGCTCACGGCGCACGCTGTCTTTCAAGCCCTGGTAGTTCTGGCCCTCCTCGGCCAGGCGCCGGCGCAAGGTCGAGGGCGACAGGCACAACTGGCGCGCCAGGCTGTCACCGTCGGGCCAATGCTCCGGGGCCAGGCGCAGCAGGTCGGTGCGGATACGCCGCCCAAGGCTTGCAGGGTCACGGTATTTGACCAGGATGTTGCCCGGCGCTTCGGCAAGAAAGCGCTGCAGTTCCTCCTCGCTGCGCCGCAGTGGCAGCTCGAGGCATTCGGCGGCGATGATCATGCGCGTGCGCGGGCGCTCGAACTGCAGGTTCTCCGAAAACATCACCCGATAGTCGTCACAGAAAGGGGGTTCGGCACAGCGCAGGTCGATGGCCAAAATCGGGATGCGCCGCCCGGCCAGCCAGCAGGCCACGCCATGCACGATCATCCAGAAGGTGAAATACGTGAAGGCGCGACGTGGTTCGTCACGCGGCTCGTTGATGACGATCTCGGCCAGGCCTTCCTGGCGAACCAAACTTGGCTGCAGGTCTTCGAGCATCAGCGACAGGAACGCCAACGCGGTTTCCAGCGCCGTGCCCAAGCTCGGCTGGCCCATGCTCGCCCGGCACATGAACGCCAGGCTGCCGCTGCGCAGGCCACGCGGGTCCATGGCGAAGAACTCGTCATTGCATCGCCGCGCCAGCAAACGCCAGAGGCGGGCATAGGCGTCGGCACTGACCCGGGCAGCGGGCAGGTGCAAGTGCTCGACGGCAATGCCAGCCCGCGCCAGCAAGCCGCTGTCGGGTTCACCCTTCGGGCAGGTCTGCAACAGCGCTTCGCGTACCAGTTGCATGGAGATAGTGTCTTTATCGCTCATCGACAGTCCTGTCGGTTCTGTGCCGGCCATGTTAGGGCGCCCAGTTGAAAACAGCCATCACAGCCCCGCCGCCAGGCTCAAGAAGGCCTGGATCAGGCGCAGTTCGCGGCGGCGCTCCAGGCAGCCAATCATGTGCTGGTTGAGCAGGCCGTCGCCGGCCAGCGGCCGAGCCACCACCCTGGGGTCATGGGCCACTTCAGTGGACGACACAACGCCAATGCCCAGCTCCGAGGCCACCGCTTCGGTCACTGCCTCGCGGCTGTCCAGCTCCAACAGTACCCGCGGCTGCACGCCCGCCTTGGCGCAGGCCTTGTCAAAGGTGCGCCGGGTGGTGGAGCTCGGCTCACGCAGCACCATGATCTGCTGGTGCAGTTCGGCCAGCGGCAAGTCCCCTTCGCCACTGGCCCAGGCATGCCCCGCCGGCAGCAAGGCGCACAGGCGCGATTCACACAGGCTCTGCAAATGCAGGCCCTTGCGCGGTTCGATCTCGGTCAGCACGGCCACGTCGGCATGCTCGCTGAGCAACGCAGCCAGGGTTTCCTGGGCATTGCCCAGGCGCAGGTTGACAGTAATGCCCGGGTAGCGCTCGCGCAGCAGGGCAAGCATCGGCATGACCCGGTGCGGGCCGTCGGCGGCCACTTCCAGGCGCCCGGTCAGCAATTGCCGGTTGGCCTCGAGCATGGCCTGGGCCTCTTCCGCCAAGCCGAACATGGCGCGGGTGATGGCTGCCAACCGCGTGCCCTCCTCGGTCAGCTCCACGCGCCGGGCGGTACGCCGCAACAAGGTGATCTGGTAGTGCTCTTCCAGCGCCTTGACGTGGCCGGTGACGGCCGGCTGGCTGATGAACAACCGCGCCGCAGCGCGGGTGAAGCTACCTTCACGCGCCACCGCATCGAAGGCACGCAGCTGGAACAGGTTCATATCTATCGGCCCGACTTATTGCTGGCATAACAACAAACAATTTGATTGATAGCACAGTGAATTGCAACCTTGGCTCCGTAGTTTCAGCGCCAGATTTTTCGGCTCACCACCCGCCGCTTGTGAGGAACCACGGAATGAGCAACGCCCCGATACTGCTGACCCCCGGCCCCCTGACCACTTCAGCCCGTACCCGCCAAGCCATGCTGGTGGACTGGGGCTCCTGGGACCGCGACTTCAACCAACTCACGGCCAGTGTCTGCGAGCAATTGCTGGCGATCATCGACGGCAGCGCCAGCCACCACTGCGTGCCCCTGCAAGGCAGCGGCACCTTCGCCGTGGAAGCCGCCATCGGCACCCTGGTACCGCGTGACGGCAAGGTGCTGGTGTTGATCAACGGGGCCTACGGCCAACGCCTGGCGAAGATCTGCAAGGTGCTGGGGCGCACCTACAGCACCTTCGAAACCGCCGAAGACCAGCCGACCACCGCCGCCGACGTCGACCGCCTGCTGGCTGCCGACCCGGGTGTCACCCACGTGGCGCTGATCCACTGCGAAACCAGCACCGGCATCCTCAACCCGCTGCCAGAGATCGCCCAGGTGATCAAACGCCACGGCAAGCGCCTGATCATCGATGCCATGAGCTCGTTCGGCGCCCTGCCGATCGATGCCCGCGCAGTCCCCTTCGAGGCATTGATCGCCGCCTCCGGCAAATGCCTGGAAGGCGTACCTGGCATGGGCTTCGTCTTCGCCGAAAAAACCGCACTGGCCGCAGCCGAAGGCAACGCCCACTCCCTGGCCATGGACCTGTACGACCAGCACACCTACATGGCCAAGACCGGCCAGTGGCGCTTCACCCCACCCACCCACGTGGTCGCGGCGCTGCACGAAGCACTGCAACAGTACAACGAGGAAGGCGGCCTGCCCGCCCGCCACCAGCGCTACGCCGACAACTGCAAGACGCTGCTGGACGGCATGGCCACCATCGGCCTGCGCAGTTTCCTGCCCGCCGACATCCAGGCGCCGATCATCGTCACCTTCCATGCCCCGAACGACGCCCGCTACCAGTTCAAGGACTTCTACGAGCGGGTCAAGGCCAAGGGCTTCATCCTCTACCCCGGCAAGCTGACCCAGGTCGAAACCTTCCGCGTCGGCTGCATCGGCGTGGTCGGGCCAGACGGCATGCAGGCCGCCGTGAATGCCGTGGCCGACGTACTGCGGGAAATGGAAGTACTGACCATCTGACCCTTTGCCCACCCGACTTCAGGAAATAGCGCACATGAACTACAGCAACCCAACACAGCTGCAAGCCGCCATCCTCGACTGGGCCGGCACCGTGGTCGATTTCGGCTCGTTCGCCCCGACGCAGATCTTCGTCGAAGCCTTCGCCGAGTTCGATGTCCAGGTCTCCATCGAAGAAGCCCGTGGCCCGATGGGCATGGGCAAGTGGGACCACATCCGCACCCTGTGCAACGTGCCAGACATCGCCGAGCGCTACCGCAAGGTGTTCGGCCGCACCCCGACCGACGATGACGTCACGGCGCTCTACAACCGCTTCATGCCGCTGCAGATCGAAAAGATCGCCGTGCACTCGGCGCTGATCCCCGGCGCGCTGGACACCCTCACCGGCCTGCGCCAGGGCGGCCTGAAGATCGGCTCGTGCTCGGGTTACCCGAAGGTGGTCATGGACAAGGTGGTGGAGCTGGCCGCGCAGAACGGCTACGTGGCCGACCATGTGGTGGCCACCGACGAAACCCCGAATGGCCGCCCATGGCCGGCCCAGGCCCTGGCCAACGTGATTGCCCTGGGCATCGATGACGTGGCGGCCTGTGTGAAGGTCGATGACACCGTACCGGGCATCCTCGAAGGCCGTCGTGCGGGCATGTGGACCGTGGCCCTGGTGTGCTCCGGCAATGCCTTGGGGCTGACCTGGGAAGGCTACCAGGCGCTGAGTGCCGAGGCGCTGGAGAGCGAGCGCAAGCGCATTCATGCGCTGTTCGCCAGTTCCCGCCCGCACTACCTGATCGACACCATCAACGAGCTGCCCGAGGTGATTGCCGATATCAACCAGCGCCTGGCCAAGGGCGAGATGCCGCAGGCCTGCTGACCGTCGCGCTTGGCGCCTGGGGTTGCCTTGCAGCCCCAGGCGCGCATCTGGGTTGTTTTCCAGGGCCATTCTGTACATTGCGCCGTGACTGCGAAACTCAATAATCGGGCCACCTCTTTCCTGACGATTACACCGCAAAGGGAACACCGATGAGCACGCATACCCGCAACAGACGGCTGACGGTACCGCAGCTGGTGGCCATGAAAGGCCGGCAGAAAATTGTTTCGCTGACGGCCTACTCCAGCGCTATTGCCAAGGTCATCGACCCGCTGGTCGATTTCATTCTGGTGGGTGACTCCACCGCGATGGTCGGCTACGGCCGCCCGTCCACTCTGGGCATGCGCCTGGACGAGATCATTGGCCATACCCGGGCGGTCGTAGACAGCACGCGCCTGGCCTGCGTGATCGCCGACATGCCATTCGGCAGCTACCAGGAATCCCATGAGCAGGCGTTTCGCAACTGCGCCCAGGTACTCGCCAGCACCGGTTGCGACGCGGTAAAGCTGGAGGCCAACCAGGCCTTGGCAAGCACCGTGGCGTTTCTGGTCGCGCGCGGCATACCGGTCATGGCGCACATCGGCCTGATGCCGCAGTTCATCAATGTGATGGGCGGCTACAAGGCCCAAGGCATGAGCCCCGACAGTGGCGCTGCACTGCGTGCCGATGCGCGGGCCAACCTTGAGGCCGGTGCCTTCAGCCTGGTGCTCGAAGGCGTGGCCGAACCCATTGCCCGCGCCATCACCGAGGCCACCGACAAACCGACCATCGGCATTGGTGCCTCACCCGCTTGCGATGGCCAGGTGCTGGTCACCGAAGACCTGCTGGGGCTGGGCGGCGAGCACGTGCCACGCTTCGTCAAGCAGTATGCCGACGTCGGCCAGGTGATCCGCGAGGCCTGCGCCCGCTACGCTGACGAAGTGCGCGACGGCGCCTTCCCCGAAATGCATCACTGCTACGGGGTCTGAGCCTCGTCCTGAATCGCCTTGACCAAGCGTTGCAGCGCCTGGCCAATGTCCTTGTCCCAGTCCAGCGTGTAGCACAGCCGCAGGTGGCCCTGCCAAAGGCCACGTTGGCTGAAGATTTCCCCCGGCGCGATGACGATGCGCTGGGCCAACAGCCGCTCGAAGACCTGGCGCATGTCCACCGGCCGGGTCGCCGCCAGCCACAGGCTCGCCCCGCCCTGCGGCTCGACGATACGCAGGCAGCCTTGGCCGTGGGCTTCCAGCAACGCCTTCATGTGCAGCATGCGAGCGCGCAGCAACGGCCGCAGGCGTTGCAGATGCTGCTCTACCCGACGCGAGGTGAACAACCTGGCGATCGCCTTCTGGCGAATCGGTGACAACCGGAAACCGCGCTCCAGAAACACGTGCTGCAAGCGCTCGGCATGGCGCCTGCAAAGCAGATAGCCATAAGGTGCCTCGGCACCGATCACCTTGTCGAAGGCAGCGAACACCAACAGCCGGTCGGGGTCGGCGAAATCCCGATAGCGCGGCGCCGCCTCGTGGAAACACAATTCGCCATACCCGTCGTTCTCGAACAGCCACACCTCGCGCTCGGCCAGCCAGCGGCAGATCTGCTGCTTGTCCTCGGCCGGCATAAGGCCACCCTGAGGCGCATTGGTGGTTGACGACAGCACTGCCAGGCGTACCGGCGCGTTGCTCAGCAGTTGATGCAACTGCTGCAGGTCGAACCGACCGTCGTCGCCCAAGGGCACTTCGATGATGGTCATGCGCGCGGCCTGCAACTGCCTCAGTACCGCCCAGCTGCAGGGCGACTCGACCAGCGCCACCTCGCCTTCGAGGTTCAGGGCACGCACCGCCAGCTCCAGCATGCTGCGCAGGTCGGCACCGATGAACACGTGCTCGGCTTGCCAGCAAAGCTGCGCCGAGCGGGTATAAATGCCCGCCAGCACGCTGCGCAATTCAGGTTCACCGAACGGTTGATACAGCGGCGCTTGGGCACGCGGGTATTGGCGCGCCAGCTCCCGTTCGATCATCAGCAGCGGTTTATCCAGCGACAGCAGCATGGCCGGCGCATCACTGCCAAGGGCCAGCATGCCAGGCTGGCGAGCGCTGGCAAACACGGTGTCGAGCAAGCTCGCGGAGGGTTCCCTGAGCAACGGCGCGCTGCGGGTGACGGTGAAGTAGCCCCGCTTGGGCCGCGCAATCACCCGCCCCTGGTCCTCGAGCAGCGCATAGGCGTACTTGGTGCTGGAGACCGAAACACTCAGCCGCTGGGCCAGATCGCGCAGCGACGGCATGCGCTGCTCCACGTCGCAAGGCGCCGCCTCGATCCAGTCGAGCAGGTAGCGGTAGACCGCCTGGTAGGTGAAGCCGGGTTTGTCGCGGTTGCGGGTATCCATACTCAGGCATCGTAGGCAGATAACGGCCACAGGGTAAACGAAAGCCCCTGCCCAGCGTCCAGCATCAGCGGCGTAACCTTTACTCCGGCAACTGCACCTGCGGCTTGGTCGCGGCAAAAATCGCCCAGCTCGACACGAACAACGCCGCGATCAACGGCCCGATCACGAACCCGTTGAGCCCGAACACCGCCAGCCCGCCCAAGGTGGAAACCAGGATCAGGTAGTCTGGCATGCGCGTATCCTTGCCCACCAGAATCGGCCGCAGCACGTTGTCCACCAGGCCGATCACCAGCACGCCGAACGCGCTCAGGATCACCCCCGGCAATATCGCCCCGGTCAGCAGGAAGTACGCCGCCACCGGCGCCCACACGATGCCCGCCCCCACCGCTGGCAACAGCGACAGAAACGCCATCAGCACCGCCCACACCAGCGCGCTCGGAATATCCAGCACCCAGAAGATCAGACCACCCAGCGCGCCCTGAGTAATGGCAACCAGCACGTTGCCCTTGACCGTCGCCCGCACCACTCGGTTGAACTTCAGCTGCAACCGGCGCTTCTGGTGCTCGGGCAGTGGCACCGCCAACCGCACTCGCCTGGCGACTTCCGGCCCCTCACGCAGAAAGAAGAACAACAGGTACATCATGATGCCGAAGCTGATCAGGAACTCGAACGTGCCCTGGCCAAAGTTGAATGCCTGGCTGGCCAGCACCTGGCTGCCCTGCGTGGCCCACTTGGTGATCTTGTCGCGCAGCCCATCCAGGTTACCCATGCCCATGCTGTCCAGGCTGTGCTGCGCGAAGGCCGGCAGCATGTCTTTGCCGCGCTCGACGTAGCCGGCGATATCCAGTTGCCCGCTCTCGATGCGCTGGTACAGCGTGGCGCCCTCCTGTACCAGTAGGGCACTGGTGATGATGACCGGCAGCACCGCCACCAGCAGGCACACCATCAAGGTGGTGAACGCTGCCAGGTTGCGCCGCCGCCCAAAGCGGATCAGCAGGTTTCGCTGCAAGGGGGCAAACAGGATGCCCAGTATCACCGCCCAGAAGATCGCACCGTAGTACGGCAGCAGGATCCAGATGAAGGCAATGGTCACCAGCGTCAGGAGGACTGCCAGGGCTTTGTTCTGTAGAGCGGTTTGGTTCATGGCACTTCCTCGCGGGTTCTTGGACATTAGTGCCCGCCGCTGCCGCAAAAGTGCCGCTGCTCCGTTGATTCAGGTCAATACGCTGTGGCCGGCAGATGCTTAGCATCCGCGCCTTTTGCCCCGGTGCGTCCATGAACCCTCCCGCCAAGCCCGAACTGCTGGCCCCCGCCGGCTCCCTCAAGAGCATGCGTTATGCCTTCGCCTATGGCGCCGACGCGGTCTATGCCGGCCAGCCGCGCTACAGCTTGCGGGTGCGCAACAACGAATTCGACCACGCCAACCTGGCGCTGGGCATCCAGGAAGCACACGCCCTGGGCAAGCACTTCTACGTGGTGGTCAACATCGCCCCGCACAATGCCAAGCTCAAGACCTTCCTCAAGGACCTCGCACCGGTAATCGCGATGGCACCGGATGCGCTGATCATGTCCGACCCCGGCCTGATCATGCTGGTGCGCCAGCACTACCCAGGGATGCCGGTACACCTGTCGGTGCAGGCCAACACGGTCAATTGGGCCAGCGTGCAGTTCTGGCAACAGCAGGGGATAAGCCGGGTGATTTTGTCGCGGGAGCTGTCGCTGGAGGAGATCGAAGAAATCCGCCAGCAGGTGCCGAGCATGGAGCTGGAGGTTTTCGTCCACGGCGCGCTGTGCATGGCCTATTCCGGCCGCTGCCTGCTGTCGGGCTACCTCAACAAGCGCGACGCCAACCAGGGCAGCTGCACCAATGCCTGCCGCTGGAAGTACCAGGCCACGCCCGCCGGCGAAGACGCCACGGGCGACATCGTGCGCCAGGTCGAGCCGACCCTGGGCCTCGGTGCGCCCACCGAGCACGTCTTCCTGCTGCACGAAAGCAACCGCCCAGACGACGCGATGCCAGCGTTCGAGGACGAGCACGGCACCTACATCATGAACGCCAAGGACCTGCGCGCCATCCAGCACGTCGGGCGCCTGGCCGGCATGGGCGTGCACTCGCTGAAGATCGAGGGCCGGACCAAGTCGCACTTTTACTGCGCCCGCGCGGTGCAGTCGTACCGCCAGGCGATCGATGACGCCGTGGCCGGCCGGCCTTTCGATCGCGCCCTGATGGACAACCTCGAATCCCTGGCCCAGCGCGGTTACACCGAAGGTTTTCTGCGCCGGCATGTGCACGACGAGTACCAGAACTACCAGCGTGGCAACTCGCTGTCCGAACGCCAGCAGTTCGTCGGCGAGCTGACCGGCGCGCGCGTGGACGGCCTGGCCGAGGTCAAGGTCAAGAACCGCTTCGCCGTGGGCGACCACCTGGAGCTGATGACACCGCGTGGCAACTACCATTTCGACCTGCACCGCCTGTGCGGCCGCCAGCAGCAAGCCCTCGAAGTAGCCCCTGGGGACGGCCATGTGGTGTACCTGCCGATCCCTGAACAGGTCTCCCTGGAGTACGGCCTGCTGATGCGCGACCTGCGCCACGAAGAAGCCGCCGCCTGACAACGCTGTAATGTGCAGCTCAGCTGGCTGACAGCCGGCACAGGCGAACATCGGGGCTCTCTCGCATGAGGCCTCGCCATGTTGCGCACCCCCTCCCGTCGTACCTTCGTCAAAGGCCTGGGCGCCGCCACCACACTGGCAGGCCTGGGCCTGTGGCGGCCGCTGGCCCAGGCAGCCGATGGCCGCGACCTGGCCGGGCAGCACTTCGAGCTGTCGGTCGGCCAGCGCGCCGTCAATATCACCGGCCGCCCGCGCACAGCCCTCACCGTCAACAACAGCCTGCCCGGCCCGGTGCTCCGCTGGCGCGAAGGTGATACGGTCAGCCTGCGCGTGCGCAACCACCTCGATCAGGCCACCTCGATCCATTGGCATGGCATCCTTCTGCCGGCCAACATGGACGGCGTCCCTGGCCTGAGCTTTGCCGGTATCGAGCCCGGGGGCAGCTACCTCTACCAGTTCACCCTGCGCCAAAGCGGCACCTACTGGTACCACAGCCATTCCGGGCTGCAGGAGCAGGCGGGGGTGTATGGGGCGATCGTCATCGAACCCCGCGAAGCCGAGGCGCACCGCTACCAGCGTGACCATGTGCTGCTGTTCAGCGACTGGTCGGACCAGCCTCCCGAGCAACTGCTGGCGACCCTGAAGAAGCAGTCCGACGCCTTCAACTACCACAAGCGCACGCTCGGTGACTTCATCGATGACGTGGCCGACAACGGCTGGGGCGCTACGGTCGCCGAACGCATGGGCTGGGCAAGCATGCGCATGAGCCCCACCGACCTTGCCGATATCAGCGCAGCCACCTACACCTACCTGCTCAATGGCCAGGCGCCGGACGGCAACTTCACCTGCCTGTTCCAACCGGGTGAAACCGTGCGCCTGCGACTGATCAATGCCTCGGCCATGACCTATTTCGACTTTCGCATCCCCGGCCTGAAGCTGACGGTGATCGCCGCCGACGGCCTGCCGGTGACGCCCGTCAGCGTGGACGAACTGCGCATCGCCGTGGCCGAAACCTACGACGTGTTGGTAACCGTGGGCAACCTGCCCGCCTACACCCTGTACGCCCAGAGCATGGACCGCAGCGGCTACGCCCGCGGCACCCTGGCCCGCGCCAGCGGCTTGCAGGCACCGGTGCCGCAGCCCGACCCTCGGCCGGTGCTGAGCATGGCCGACATGGGCCACGGCGCCATGGCCGGCATGGACCACAGCAACATGGCCGGCATGGACCATTCGGCCATGCCCGCCATGCAGCAGCACCCGGCCAGCGAAACCGACAACCCACTGGTGGACATGCAGACCATGGCCCCACAGCCCAACCTCGCCGACCCAGGCATCGGCCTGCGCGGCAATGGCAGGCGGGTGCTGACCTATGCCGACCTGCGCAGCCCCTACCCCGACCCCGACGGCCGCGAACCGTCACGCGACA
Organism: Pseudomonas sp. NFX1; assembly: GCF_051123555.1. Classification (NCBI taxonomy): domain Bacteria; kingdom Pseudomonadati; phylum Pseudomonadota; class Gammaproteobacteria; order Pseudomonadales; family Pseudomonadaceae; genus Pseudomonas; species Pseudomonas sp. NFX1. The sequence continues at coordinate 2,796,651 of NZ_CP169366.1, forward strand.
TCGAGCTGCACCTGACCGGCCACATGGAGCGCTTCGCCTGGTCGTTCGACGGGGTCAAGTTCAGTGATGCCGCACCGTTGCGCCTGACCTACGGCCAGCGCGTGCGCATCACCCTGGTCAACGACACCATGATGACCCACCCCATCCACCTGCACGGCATGTGGAGCGACCTGGAGGACGAGCACGGGCGCTTTCAGGTGCGCAAGCATACCGTCGACATCCCGCCCGGCAGCCGCCGCTCATACCGGGTCACTGCCGACGCCCTGGGCCGCTGGGCCTACCACTGCCACCTGCTCTACCACATGGAGACCGGCATGTTCCGCGAGGTACGGGTCGATGAATGAGCCCAACAACCGCCGCATCATCACCGGCGTGGCCCTGCTGGCATTGTTCGCCAGTGAGCGCGCCCTGGCCGCCGGCATGCAGCACATGGACCACGGCGCCATGCCCATGAGCCACCGCCAGATGAACCACGCCACGCCGCCTGCGCAGCAACCGCGCACGCCATTACCGATGCTCAGCGACGCCGACCGCCACGCCGCCTTCGCGCCGCTGCCAGGGCACCAGGTGCATGACCGCGCGCTCAACTGGGCAGTGATCGTCGACCAGCTCGAATACCAGCATGTGGACAACGGCAGTGCCTTGAACTGGAACGCCAGCGCCTGGGTCGGCGGCGATATCGACCGGCTGTGGCTGCGCAGCGAAGGCGAGCACGAGCAAGGCCAGACCCACAAGGCCGAACTGCAGGCGCTGTGGGGCAACGCCATCAGCCCCTGGTGGGAACTGGTCGGCGGCCTGCGCCAAGACTTCAAGCCCGCCAGCGGCCAGGCCTGGGCAGCCTTCGGCATCCAGGGCACACCGCTGTATGGCGTAGAGCTGGAGGCCACCGCCTACGCCGGCGAGCGGCAACAGACCGCGCTGCGCCTGGAAGCCGCTTACGCTATGCTGCTGACCAACCGCTGGATACTCGAACCCACCCTGGAAGCCAACTTCTTCGGCCGCAACGATGGCGGCCGTGAGCAAGGCACAGGGCTGGCTGACAGCGAGGTCGGCCTGCGCCTGCGCTACGAAATCAGCCGTGGCTTTGCGCCCTACCTCGGGGTCAGTTTCAATCGCCTGCACGGCAACCGCGCCGATCAGGCCCGCGAAGACGGCGAAGACACAGGCCAGACCCGCCTGGTGGCCGGTATCCGCCTGCGTTTCTAAAGGAGTGCTTCACCATGCTGCGCAAACACCTGCTCACCGTCGGCCTGCTGGCCATCACCGGCCTGGCCCAGGCCGCCGAAACCATCGATGTGTACCGCGACCCCAACTGCGGCTGCTGCAAGGCCTGGATCAGCCACCTGCGCGACAACGGCTTCACCGTCAACGACCACGTCGAACCCAACATGAGCGCGGTCAAGCAACGCCTGGGCGTGGCGCCGCGCCTGGCCTCGTGCCATACCGGGGTGATCGACGGCAAGTTCGTCGAAGGCCATGTACCGGCCGAACAGGTTCGCCTGCTGACCAAGCGCGACGACCTCAAGGGCCTGGCCGTGCCGGGCATGCCCATGGGCTCGCCGGGCATGGAAATGGGTGACCACAAAGACGCCTACCAGGTCATCGGCGTGACCCAGGATGGCAAGGACACCGTGGTCGCCAACTACTGATGCTCAGCCTATGGGCGCTGTTTTTCAGCGCTTTCGGCGCCGCCACCCTGCTGCCACTGCAATCGGAGGCCGTGCTGGTCGGCTTGCTGCTGCGCCAGCCCGATGCCTGGGTAACCTTGCTGCTGGTGGCTACCCTGGGCAATGTGCTCGGCTCGGTGGTCAACTGGCTACTGGGTCGGGCCATCGAACACTGGCGTGACAAGCGTTGGTTCCCGTTCAGTGCCAGCCAGCTGGAACGGGCCCAGCAGCGCTACCAGCGCTGGGGGCAGTGGTCGCTGCTGCTGAGCTGGATGCCAGTGATCGGCGACCCGCTCACCCTGATCGCCGGGATCATGCGCGAGCCGTTCTGGCGCTTCATGCTGCTGGTAACCCTGGCCAAGGCCGGCCGGTATGCGGTTGTGGCAATGATTACCCTGGGCTGGTTTCACGCTTGGTAACACCTTTGCCGCTTGCGGGGGTCAACTCACTGTTACAGTCGCCAATTCCTACATGGCCCTACACGGAGTGCCCCCATGCTGCGCGCAACCGCCCTGGCCCTTGCCTGCCTTGTCGGCGGCCCGGCCATCGCCGCCGAGTCGCCCACCTACGGTAAACAGCTCGAAGGGTTCAGCTACCCTCACCCGCTCAAGCATTTCGATTTCAAATCCCAGGGCCAACCCCTGCAGATGGGCTACATGGACGTGCCCGCCCAAGGCCAGGCCAATGGCCACAGCGTGCTGCTGATGCATGGCAAGAACTTCTGCGCCGCCACCTGGGAAACCACCATCAATGCCCTGAGCAAGGCCGGCTACCGGGTCATCGCCCCGGACCAGGTCGGCTTCTGCACCTCCAGCAAACCTGCGTATTACCAGTACAGCTTCCAGCAACTGGCAGACAACACCCATACCCTGCTCGAACAGTTGGGCGTGAAGCAGGCCATTGTGCTGGGCCACTCCACAGGCGGCATGCTCGCCACCCGCTATGCACTGATGTACCCGCAGCAGGTCGAGCGCCTGGCGATGGTCAACCCGATCGGCCTTGAGGACTGGAAAGCCCTGGGCGTGCCATATCGCACGGTGGACCAGTGGTATGCACGGGAGCTCAAGCTCGATGCCGCTGGGGTACGTGAGTATGAGCGCAAGACGTATTACGCCGGTCGCTGGAAGCCGGAGTACGAGCGCTGGGTGCAGATGCTGGTGGGCCTGAACCAAGGCCCGGGCCACGAAGCGGTGGCGTGGAACTCGGCGCTGATCTACGACATGATCTTCACCCAGCCGGTGTACCACGAGTTCAAGGACCTGAAAATGCCGACCCTGCTGCTGATCGGCGATCAGGACACCACGGCCATTGGCAGCGATATCGCACCGCCAGAGGTCAAGGCACAGTTGGGCAAGTACCAGGTGCTGGGGCCGCAGGTTGCCAAGCTGATCCCCCAGGGTGAACTGGTGACATTCGAAGGCATGGGCCACGCGCCGCAGATCGAAGAGCCGGTGCGGTTCAACCGGACCCTGATCGAGTGGCTGGAACGCTAAGCCTACGAGCCGAAGCGCTGCAGTTGCATCTCGCGCAAGCGGCTCAGGGTGCGTTGGTACGGGAACGCCAGGTACCCTTGCGTGTACAGCGCATCGAGCGGTACCTGCGCCTCCACATACAACGCCACCCGGCGGTCGTAGCATTCGTCGACCAGCGCAATGAACCGGCGCACCGCATCGTCCTTGGGCGACAGCGCCGGCAGTTCACGGTCCCCTGCCGCGACCCGCGCCGCGCCATCTTCTGTACCCCGGGCGATGCGGCCGGCCCGTTGTTCGCCGCCCAACGCCGGTACCCCTTCCAGCAGAATCGAGGGGAAGCGGTCACACAACGCCATGAACTCGGTGGCCGCCAAGGGTTGCTCGCAGAGGTCGCTAAAGCGGCACCAGATGGCCTGCTCGCTGCGCCGGATGACCGTGATCTGCCTTGAGCCAATGGCCAACGGCTGGTCATTACCCGGGTCTGCCGGACTAAGCTGGCGAAACACCTCGGCGAGCACCCCACGCGCTCCGGGTTCAACTACCCAATAGCGCTGGCGCTGCGCGCCCGGGTGCAGGCGATGGTCCTGCTCACCGGCCACCGACAGCACCCGCATGTGCCGCTCGATGGCAGCAATCGCCGGCACGAAGCGGTCACGGTTGAAGCCGTCACAGTAGAGCTGGTCTGGCGGCTGGTTGGAGGTGGCGACAATCACCACGCCCTGATCGAACAGTACCTGGAACAGCCGCCCGAGGATGATCGCGTCGCCGATGTCGTTGACGAACAACTCGTCGAAACACAGCACACGAATCTGCCTGGCCAGTTCACGGGCCAGGGCCAGCAGCGGGTCAGCGGTGCCGTTGAGCTGGAACAGGCGCTGGTGCACCCAGGCCATGAAATGGTGAAAGTGCTGGCGTCGGCTGGGCAGTTGCAGGCAGCGGTGGAACTGGTCCATCAGCCAGGTCTTGCCACGGCCGACCGGGCCCCAGAGGTAGATGCCATGGGTCGGGCGGCCGTGTGCCACTGCCTCGAAACAGGCCTGCAGCGCGTTGATCGCATCGGCCTGTGCAGGGTCGTGGACATAGCCGTGGTCGGCCAGGGCTTGTTGGTAGAGGGTCTGCGGGTCTGGGGTCATGCGGCATTATCAGTACCGGCCCCCTCGCCGGCAAGCCGGCCCGGCCCCTCAGCCTTCGTTGAGCCCCACTTTCAACAACTGGCCGTCCTTGTCGTCGGTCAGTACATACAAGTAGCCATCCGGCCCTACTCGCACATCACGGATACGTGCCTTGAGGTCCCCCAGCAAGCGCTCCTCGTGCACGACCTTGTCGCCCTTGAGCTGAAGACGAATCAGCTCCTGGCTGGCCAGGGCGCCAATGAACAGATTATGGTCCCAGCCCTTGAATGTCGGGCTATCGTAGAACGCCATGCCGCTGATGCCCGGGGACTTCTCCCAGACATGGTGCGGGTCGACCATGCCCTGCACATGCTTGCCCTTGGCCTCCGGAATCGGCAGCAGCGAGTAGTTGATGCCGTGGGTAGCAATCGGCCAGCCGTAGTTTTTGCCCGGCTGCGGAATATTGATTTCGTCACCGCCACGCGGGCCGTGTTCGTGGGTCCAGAGCGTGTCTGTCCAAGGGTTGAGCGCCGCCCCCTGCTGGTTACGGTGGCCGAACGACCAGATCTCGGGCCGCACGTTGTCCTGGCCGACGAAGGGGTTGTCCTTGGGCACTTCGCCGTCGGGCAGAATGCGCACGATCTTGCCTTGCAGCTTGTCGAGGTCCTGGGCGGTTGGCCGTTGGTTGTTCTCGCCCAAGGCGATGAACAGATAACCCTCACGGTCGAACACCAGTCGCGAGCCGAAGTGGTTGCCCACCGACAGTTTGGGCTGCTGGCGGAAGATCACGGTGAAGTTCTCCAACCGCGCGCGGTCTTCTGACAACTGGCCCCGGCCAACCGCCGTACCGGCCTTGCCGTCATCGCCCGCTTCGGCATAGGACAGGTAAACGGTACGGTCCTTGTCGAATGCCGGCGACAACACCACATCCAGCAAGCCGCCCTGGCCCTCGGCCCAGACCTTGGGCACACCGCTGATGGGCGGGCCGACCTTGCCTTCGGCGTTCACCAGCCGCAGGTTGCCGGGGCGTTCGGTGACCAGCATGTCTTTGCCACCGGGCAGGAAGGCCAGTGCCCAAGGGTTGCGCAGGCCGTCGGCCACGGTATTGACGGTCAACTGCCCTTGCTCGCTGGGGAACTGCTGTTCGGAGGCCGCTTGCGCCAGCAAAGGCAGCAGCGCGGCAGCGGTCATGGTGGTCAGCCAGGTAGCTCTGGTCATGCAGGGTTCCTTGCAACGGGGCTCACGGCGCGCGTGGGTTATCGCGCGGTGGCCGGGTGGGTTCCAGATTGGGGGTCTGCTGTTGGCGACGCAGGTTGTCGCCGTTGCCAATGCCGCGGTTGTCCAGTGACGGCGTGCGCTGGTAGGGGTCGGTCGAAGGGCCGCGCACCGGCGGTGTGGCAGGCATGCTGCCTTGCCGACTGTTAGGGTTGGCACGCTGGATCGGGCTGTTGTACGGGTTGCTGTTGCTGGCAGCGAGCTGCAAGGGCGCAACCGGCTCGGCGCGCGCGGGCATACACAACGCCAGGCCGATGGCCAGGATTGGCAGGGTCAGGTTCATGCTTCACCTCCTGTACGAAAATGCCGCGCCTTGTGCGTTTGATAGCCTAAGGCGCGAGGGGTTCGCGGCAAAAGTGTGAATGCAGCTGGAGATAATTCCTGATGTTTCAGTATGGACCCGCCCGTGCGGGTTTACTGGCCGCTGCGAAAGGCCATCCACAGGCGGTTGCGTTGGCGCAGGTCGGAAAGCGCCATGCTGCGGTCGGCATACAGCCGCTTACGTACCTGGGTAGGCGGGTAGATGTCCGGGTCGTTGCGCACGGCTTCGTCCACCAAGGGCGTGGCTGCGCGATTGGCATTGGCGAAGAACAGCGTGTTGGTCAGTGCCGCAACCGACTCCGGCTTGAGCATGAAGGCGATGAACGCCCGGGCCGCTTCAGGGTGAGGCGCATCCTTGGGGATGACCAGGTTGTCTTGCCAGACCAAGGTGCCTTCCTGGGGGATGCGGTAGATCAGCTCGAACGGCTTGCCCGCACGGCGGGCCTGGTCGGCGGCCATCGCCGCATCGCCGTTGTAGGTCAGTGCCAGGCACACACTGCCGTTGGCCAGGTCGCTGATCTGCCGGCCGTTGGCGACATAGCGGATCGAAGGCTGCAGCTGGTTCAGCAGTTTCTGCGCCGCTGCAAGGTCGGTTTTGTCCTGGCTGTAGGGGTCCTTGCCCAGGTAGTTCAAGGTCAGGCCGATCACTTCCTGCGGCGAGTCGGGCATCGCGATGCCGCAGTCCTTCAGGCGGCTGGCGTATTCGGGCTTGAACAACAGGTCGAGGCTGTCCAGCGGCACATCGCCCAGGCGCTGGCGTACGGCCTCGACGTTCACCCCCAGGCCCAGCGTGCCCCAGGTATAAGGCACCGCATAGCGGTTGCCGGGGTCGGCCTCGGCCAGCTTGGCCAGCAGGTCCTGGTCGAGGTTGGCATAACCCGGCATGGCCTGGGCTTCGAGCGGCTGCAGGGCATTGGCCTTGAGGGCACGGGCCAGCACGGTGGATGACGGCACCACCACATCGTAGCCGCTACCCCCGGTCAGCAGCTTGGTCTCCAGCACCTCGGTGGTGTCGAAGGTGTCGTAGCGCACCTTGTAGCCGGTTTCGCGCTCGAAGCGCTGAAGGGTTTGCGGGGCGACGTAGTCGGCCCAGCTGTAGAGGTTGACTACCTTTTCCTGGGCCTGCAGCGGCAGGGCCAGGCACACGGACAACAGGCACAGCGATCGACGCATGACGGACACCTCGAAGGGGGGCTGCCCGTCACTGTAGCCCAAGGGTTTTCAGGCTGCGCCAATCAGTACGCCATGCTCCAGGTCAGGGTGTAGGTGCGCCCACGCCCCTGATAGTCGTACAGGTACGCTGGCCCATAGGTCGGTGCATAGAACAACGTCGCACGCTGCCCCCAGACCGTGCTGTACTGCTTGTCCAGCAAGTTCTGGATGCCTGCACTGAAGGTGCCGAAGCCGGTGTCCTGGCTGCCCAGCAGGTCGAAGGTGGTGTAGCCGTCGATTTCATGATCGGCATCGTCCTTGAGGCTGAACGCGTGGTTGGTCTGCAGCCGCGCACTGCGGCCATCGCCCTTCCAGCCGACGAACGCGGTGGACTTGGACAGCGACGCATAGCGGGCATCACGCTTGTTCCAGCCACCGTTGGCGGCCTCTTCTTCGGAACGGGTCAGGTGCAAGGTACCACCGGCCTCCCAACCGCTCTGGAAGTGACGGGTCAACGCACCTTCGAAACCAAAGTCGCGGCTCTTCTGCTCTTCGACGTTGATGGTCAGCGTTTGCGAGTCGACGTTGATGATCTTGTCCGACCAGATGTAATACAGCGCCGCCTGGGCGTCCCAGTCCAGGTCGGCAAAGCGCCAGCCGAGTTCGACCTGGCGGCTCTTGATACCGGCCAGCGAGTTGTCGGCGACGCTCAGGCCTGGCTTGCCGTAGTACTTGGCCGGGTCTGGCAGGTCGAAACCCTCACCGTAGTTGGTCCACAGCTGATGGCCATTCTTGAAGTCGTAGATGGCGCCGACGTTGTACAGGCTGACCTGATAATCGTTGCTGCCGCCGGGTACGCCTTTGAAATCGCTGACATCCACGTCCATCTGCTGGCGCCGCGCGCCACCGGACAAGGTCAGGTTGTCGGTGGCATGCCAGTCGAGCTGGGCGTACACCGACACACCGTCAACCCGGTAACTGGGGTAGCGCGCGGCCTTGCTGGCCTTGTCCATTTCCAGGCCACCGCTTTCGGATGACGTCAGGGCATCGAAGGTGGTCTGTTCGGCGTTGAAGCGCTCGCGGTCCAGGTCGACGCCGTAGGTCAGCTTGAGCGCATCCCATTGTTTGGCGAACAGGCCTTTGAGGCTGGTGACTTCGAAGTTCTGCTGTGATGCGGCGAAGTACACCCCGCGCGACCCGGTGGGGGTGGCGCGGTTGTAGTACGGAAACGGGTAGAAGTTGTCGTCTTCCTTGCGGTACGAGGCCTGCAGGTAGAAGTCCTGGCCCAGCACATCGGTGTGATGGTAGTTGGCGTTGAGCAACAGGCGCCGGGTGCGTGGCTCGAGGTCGGAGGAATAGCCGCTGCGCAGTTCGGCGTCTTCCAGGTCCGAGGGGGCGTTGTGGTTGAGGTTGGGGAAGTAGATACCCGTGCTGCCGTGGTTGCCCGAGTCGTAGTACTGGGCCAGCAGGTCCAGGCTCTGCTCGTCGGTCAGGGTCAGGCCCAAGGTGCCGAGCACGTCGATTGTGCGGTTGTACTGCAGGTCGGTCTGGGTATTGTCGATGAAGATCTGGTCGCCAGCGCCGTCGTAAAAGGCTTCATTCTGCTCGCCGGAGATGCCCAAACGGGCGCTGACCCGCTCGTTGCCGCCGCTGATCGACTGGGCGATGCGGGTGGCCAGGTCGTCACTGTTGTTGAAACCGCTGCTGGCACCTAATTGGGTCTCGAAGCGTGCCGGGCCGGGCTCGCCCTTCTTGGTCACGATGTTGATGATGCCGCCGGTGGCGCCACCCCCGTAGAGCGCACTGGCACCCGACAGCACTTCGACACGCTCGACGTTGAACGGCGAAATACTGTCGAACTGGCGCGACAGGCCGCGCGAGCTGTTCTGGCTGACCCCGTCGATCATCACCAGCACATTGCGCCCACGCATGTTCTGGCCGTAGTTGGTGCGCCCCTCTGGTGCCAGGTCCAGGCCCGGCACCAGCTTGCCGATGGCTTCCTTCAGGCTCACACCGCTGTCGATCTGCTCGCGCAGTTGCTGCTGGTCGACCACCCAGACGGTGCCGGGGATTTCACTGATGGCGGTGCTGGTGCGCGAGGCGACGCTGACTTCGATGGGCTTCAAGTTGACCGCTTGCGGCGCAGTGTCCGCCTTGCGCAGGGTGACGGTGCGGGCATCGCTGAACTGCCAGCCCATGCCGCTGCCGGCCAGCAACTGCTGCAACGCCTGCTCGATGCTGTAGCTGCCCTGCAAGGCCTGGCTATTCAGGCCCGCCACATCACCGGTGGTGTACAGCAAGTGCAAACCGGCCTGGTCGGCGAACGCCGTCAGGGCCTGGTCCAGCGGCTGGGCCGGCACGTCCAGCTGCACCTGGCGGGCTTCGACCTGGGCCGCTTGCGCAGCGGTCGAGGCCAACGCCTGCAGTGGGCCGGCCAACATGGCCAGGGCACTGCAAGACAGCAAGGCGTGATGGAGAGAGCCGCTGGGGCGGTGCAAGGGCTTGAGCGTAAGGGCCACAAATGAGCTTCCAGACAAGTCGTAAATGAGAATGAGTTGCTGATCAGTCCCACTACGACGATCTGGCCTGCATGAACTTGCAGCGGCAGATGAAAAATATTTCGATTATTTTTTGCAGGGTCAGTGCACCACGGCCAACCAGGGCAGGTAGGTGACCTTCAGGCCATAACGTTGCTCCAGGGTACGCAGCAGTGCCTGGGGCTCATCGAGGTCGAACACCCCGCTCACTTCCAGGGCGGCCAGCGTGGTATCGGACAGCAAAATGCGCCCCTGCTGGTAACGCTCAAGCTCCGCCAGCACCTGCCCCAGCGGCTTGCCGTTGAAAATCAGCTTGCCGCGCTGCCAGGCGGTCTGTGCACTGGCATCAGGCGACACCGGCACCCTGCGCTCACCCACCGTGGCCTCGCCTTGGGCCAGCACCACGCGGCCATCGCGGCGCACGCTGAACGTCGCCGCCGTGCCCCGCACCGCCTCGCCTGCGCTATCGACCACAAAGGGCCGTGCGTCGCTGGCCGTTTCGAACAAGGCCTCGCCAGCATTGAGCACCACTCGGCGCTCGCGGTCGGTAAATGCCACCGTCAAGGCACTGCCGCTGTTCAGCAGTACCCGCGAGCCATCGGCCAGGGTAATAGCCTGCCGCTGCCCCAGCCCGGTGTGGTAGTCCGCCAGCCAGATTGGGGCCTGCTGCCAGCCGGTAAAGCCTGCGGCCAGCAACACCACCGAGGCCGCCAAGCCTGCCGCCCAGTGCCGTCGGCGCCGCGCGGGTGGTGGCGCGACAACCTGGGCGGTCGGGGTGTGGCCAATGTCTTGCCACAGCGCTTGCGCCTCGCGCGCCGCCTCGGCATGCGCCGGGCTCAATGCGCACCAGCGCTGGTAGCGGGCGTGGTCCGCCGCCGTGGCATTGCCCGCGTGCAACAGCACCTGCCAATCGATGGCATCGTCGCTGAGGTCGCTGAGCGGTTGGGCTGCAGGCATGGCGTAAGGCTCAGTCATGGTTGTGTTTTAGCCAGTCACGGCAATGGCGCAGCGCCTGGCCGATGTATTTTGCCACCATGCTTTCGGAAACGCCCAGCCGTTGTGCAATCTGTGCCTGGGTCAGGCCTTCGATGCGGTTGAGCAACAGCGCCTGGCGGGCGTTGCTGGGCAACTGCAACAGCGCCTCGTCGAGTATCTGCAGGCGCTCGCGGGCAAGCAACGCCGCCTCGGGCGCCGGCGCCGGGCACGCCACCTCCCCTGTGCCATCGCTGTCATCGTGACGGGCAGCGTTGCGTTGCTCACGGCGCAAGGCATCGATCGCCAGGTTGCCCGCAACCCTAAAGATGAAACTGCGCGCGTGCAGCACCGGGACCGCTTGCTGGTCGATCTTCACCAGCTTCAGGTACGTCTCCTGCGCGACGTCGGCGGCGCGCTGGCGATCGCTCATGCGCCGGGTCAGGAACTGCAGGAGGTCGTCGTAGTGCTCCTGGAAACTCGCCAGCAGACCAGACACGGGAGACGTCAGCATGAGGTAGGATAAAGGCCAGTAAGAGGAATTGTCGGGCGTTAATGAGAAACAGTATCTTTCATTGTGCACGCCACTTTCAACGTCAGAGAGCATTTGCCACACTGACGCTTGAATTCTTCTGGCAAGGTTGCAATCCATGACTGCCCATTTGCACCGCTGTGCCCGCGGCTGCCTGGTACTGCTGTTGGCGTTCGGCCTCAGCGCCTGTGCGTTGTTCCAGGCGCGCGACCCGCTCAACATCAGCGTGATCGGCATCGAGCCGCTGCCCGGGCAAGAGCTGGAACTGCGCATGGCGGTGAAAATACGCGTACAGAACCCTAACGAAACCCCGATCGACTACAACGGCATCGCGCTCGACCTGCAGGTCAACGGCCAGCCGCTGGCCGCCGGTGTGAGTGACCAGCAGGGGCATATAGGCCGGTTCGACGAAGCGGTAATCGTGGTGCCGGTCAGCGTCACCGCGTTCTCCTTCCTGCGCCAAGCCTATGGCCTGGGCCAGCGCAATTCGCTGCAAGGGCTACCCTATGTACTGCGCGGCAAACTGGCAGGCGGGTTGCTGGGCACCGTCCGCTTCACCGACGAAGGCACGCTGGATTTGCCGACGGCTGCGGGCGCTGGCGGGTAGACAGCCTCAGCGGCTGTTGTTGGCGGCGGCCATCATCTTGTTGACCTCACTGCGCACCATACTGGCGTATTCGGGCGGCGACATGCCTTCAAGCTCGGCACGCACCCACTCGGCCCATTTGCCCTTGCGCCGTGGCTTTTCGGAAATCAGCCGGGCCGCTTCGCCCTTGGCCTTGCCCAGGTTGCTCTGCCACATTTCGAACAACCGCGCCTTCTCTGCCTCGATCTGCGCCCGTTCCTCGAAGCTCTTGTTGGCCAGATTGAAACTCATGAAGGTACCTGCCTGTTGAAAATGGCCGCTATCTTACACCGTAGCGACGCGTCACCGGAAAGCCGGCGCAACTTTCCCGACGCGCCGGCATCCATTGTTCACCCCCCCATTGACGAGGATGAGTTCATGGCCCGAAAAAACGCCGCACAAGCCGCCAGCGATCAGATCAAGGATCAGGTCTTCAGCGAACTGCAGGCATTGATCGAAGAATCCGAAAAGCTGCTCAACGACAGCGCAGCCCTGGTTGGCGAGGAGGCAGAAACCCTGCGCGCCCAAGTCAGCCTGAAGCTGCGCCAGGCCCGCCAGGCGGCGAGCAATGTGCGTGACAAGGCCCAGCCGGTGGTGGATGCCACCCAGGACTACATCGGCGGCCACCCCTGGCAGACCGTTGCCGTGTCCGCAGGTTTCGGCCTGGTGGTAGGCCTGTTGTTGGGCCGCCGTTACTAAGCAGCGCTAACGGCCGCAGCGCCGCCTGATGGGTTTCAGGCGGCCTGCGCCAGCGGGATACCGCTGTGGAAGCGCAGCTCCTGGTCCGGTGACTGGATCAGTTCGGCCTCGGCCTCACGTACCAGCTCCACCCGGCGGGCGATGTCCGCTGCCTCACCATACTGATGGGCCAGCTTCAGGTAGCCCTGGTAATGGCGCGCTTCACTTTTCAGCAAGCCGTGGTAGAAGGTACCCAGCTCTTCATCCAGATGCGGCACCAGTGCGGCAAAGCGCTCGCAACTGCGTGCTTCGATGAAGGCCCCCACCACCAGGGTATCCACCAGCTTGACCGGTTCATGGGCACGCACCAGGCGGCGCAGGCCCGAGGCATAACGCCCGGCCGACACCGGGCGCAAAGGCACACCCCGACGCTTCATCAGGCGCAACACCTGCTCATGGTGCACCAGCTCCTCGCGGGCCAGGCGCGACATCATGTTGATCAGGTCAAGGTGCGTGTTGTACTTGGCGATCAGGCTCAAGGCGGTGCTGGCGGCCTTGAACTCGCAGTTCTTGTGGTCGATCAGCAGGGTTTCCTGGTCGGCAAGCGCCGCTTCGATCCAGGCATCTGGGGTCGGGCAGCCAAGAAAGGCGTCGATTTCGGGGATCAAGGACATAAACGTGCAACCAGACAGAACAGGCAGGGCCGGCGATTATACCGGCGGCAAGCGGCAGCGCCAGTGACTATGCTTGATGTACATCAAGCGGCGGCGGGTGGGGCGCCGACTATAGTCAGGCATTGGCCGCCATCTTTGAACGGAGCTCAAGCCCATGCAAGCCGTCCGCAGCATCCTCGTCGTCCTCGACCCCGCGCATGCCCACAGCCGGGCCTTGACCCGCGCCAAGCTGATCGCGGGGGTGACCGGCGCGCGCCTGCACCTGTTGATGTGTGACAAGAAACAGGACCACAGCGCGCTGCTCAGCCTGCTGTGCAGCCAGTTGCACGATGACGGGTATGACAACGTGACCTCGGAGCAGGCCTGGCATGACACCCTTCACGAGTCGATCATCGCGGTGCAGCAAGCTGAAGGCTGCGAGCTGGTCATCAAGGAGCACCGGCCGGACAACCCCCTGAAAAAAGCACTGCTGACGCCCAGCGACTGGAAGTTGCTGCGCCTGTGCCCCAGCCCGGTGCTGATGGTAAAAACCGAGCGGCCATGGACGGGCGGGGTAATTCTGGCGGCCGTGGATGTCGGCAACCAGGATGAGGATCACCGCCGGTTGCACGCGAGCATCATCGACCATGGCTATGCCATTGCCGGCCTGGCGAAAGGTCAGTTGCACGTCATCAGTGCGCACCCCTCTCCCATGTTGTCGGCTGCGGACCCGGTCTACCAGCTCAGCGAGACCATTGCAGAGCGCTACCGCGAAGCCTGCCGCGCGTTTCAGGCCGAGTTCGACATCAGCGATGAACGCCTGCATGTCGCCGAAGGCCCGGCCGATGTGCTGATACCCCATACCGAGAAGAAGTTCGGCGCCGTGGTCACGGTGATCGGCACGGTGGCCCGCACGGGGATTTCTGGTGCATTGATCGGCAATACGTCGGAGGTGGTGCTCGACTCGCTCGAAGGGGATGTGCTGGTGCTCAAGAGCGAAGAAGCGATTGCCCACCTGACGGAACTGGCCCGCGAGTAGGCCCAGCACAGCGTCGGCATGCTTTTGTAGGAGCGGCCTTGCGTCGCGAAAGGGGCGCGAAGCGGCCCCGGCGATTTTTGCTGCGCCACAGAACCTGGGGCCGCTATGCGGCCCTTTCCGACCGGTCCGGCGCCCCGGCAAGGCCGCTCCTACACAGGCAAGGCGTTGCCTCGCGCGAAGGGCTAGGTCAGCGCCTCGCGCACTTTCGGGTCCAGACCTTCCCCGCCATTGGCCTCGCTCCACGCCATTAACTGCCGGCGCATCGCCGGCGTCCAGAAGCTCTGCAAGTGCTGCCTCACCCCCTGCACCGCCAGCACCCGGTTCGGTTCGCTGTCAAAATAATGGGCAATCTGATTAGCCATCTTGACCAGGTTGTCACTGCTCATCGGCGCACCTCGGCGTTCTCCGGTTGCTCGGCGGTGCGGCGCTCCTTGAGCAGGCGGCGCTGTTCGTCGCTGAAGTCCTGGTAGCGCTTCTGCCATTCAGACGGGTGGAACACCTTCACCACCTCCACCGCCGTCACCTTGTATTCAGGGCAGTTGGTGGCCCAGTCGGAGTTGTCGGTGGTGATCACGTTGGCACCTGACTCAGGGAAGTGGAATGTGGTGTACACCACCCCCGGCGCTACCCGCGCACTGACCTTGGCGCGCAGCACCGTCTGCCCGGCACGGCTGCCGATACCCACCCAGTCACCGTCGCGAATGCCACGGCTCTCGGCATCGGTCGGGTGCAGCTCCAGGCGGTCGGCATCATGCCAGGCAACGTTGCCGGTGCGCCGGGTCTGGGCGCCAACGTTGTACTGGCTGAGGATACGCCCGGTGGTCAGCAACAGCGGGTAGCGGCTGTTGACCTTCTCGTCGGTGGGCACGTAACCCGTGAGCATGAAGCGCCCCTTGCCGCGCACGAACTGGTCGATGTGCATGGTCGGCGTGCCATCGGGTGCGGCATCGTTGCACGGCCACTGCAGGCTGCCATGGCGGTCGAGCTCGGCGTAGCTGAC
Source organism: Pseudomonas sp. NFX1 (assembly GCF_051123555.1). Lineage (NCBI taxonomy): Bacteria > Pseudomonadati > Pseudomonadota > Gammaproteobacteria > Pseudomonadales > Pseudomonadaceae > Pseudomonas > Pseudomonas sp. NFX1. Next base: position 2,811,686 of record NZ_CP169366.1, read on the forward strand.
GCGGTGGAAGGTCGGCGTCAGGCGGGCGATCTCGTCCATGATCTGGGACGGGTGGCGGTACTGCATCGGGTAGCCCAAGGCGTTGGCCAGGGCCACCGTGGCCTCCCAGTCGGCCTTGCCGGCCAGCGGCTCCATGACCTTGCGCACCCGCGAGATACGGCGCTCGGCATTGGTGAAGGTGCCGTCCTTTTCAAGGAACGAACTGCCCGGCAGGAACACGTGGGCGAACTTGGCCGTTTCGTTGAGGAAGATGTCCTGCACCACCACACACTCCATGGCATGCAGGGCCGCAGTGACGTGCTGGGTGTTGGGGTCGCTCTGGGCGATGTCCTCACCCTGGCAGTACAGCGCCTTGAAGCTGCCATCCAGGGCCGCCTCGAACATGTTGGGAATGCGCAGGCCCGGGTCGGGCTGCAAGGTCACGCCCCAGGCCCGCTCGAATTCGGCACGTACCCCTTCGTTGGAGATATGCCGGTAGCCGGGCAGTTCATGCGGGAACGAGCCCATGTCGCACGAACCCTGCACGTTGTTCTGCCCACGCAGCGGGTTCACCCCTACCCCTTCGCGGCCAATGTTGCCGGTGGCCATGGCCAGGTTGGCGATGCCCATCACCGCGGTGCTGCCCTGGCTGTGCTCGGTGACACCCAGGCCGTAGTAGATGGCCGCGTTGCCGCCGGTGGCGTACAGCCGGGCTGCGGCGCGGATCTGCTCGGCGGGCACGCCGCAGACCGGGCCGAGTACTTCCGGCGCGTTCTCTGGCAGGCTGACGAAGTCGCGCCAGCGGGCGAAGTCCTCGGTCTCGCAGCGCGCGTCGATAAAGCGCTGGGCCAGCAAGCCTTCACTGACGATCACGTGGGCCAGGGCGTTGAGCATGGCCACGTTGGTGCCAGGGCGCAGTTGCAGGTGCAGCTCGGCGCGGGCGTGGGGCGAGTCGACCAGGTCGATGCGCCGTGGGTCGATGACGATCAGCCGCGCGCCCTGGCGCAGGCGGCGCTTGAGCTGCGAGCCGAACACCGGGTGGGCATCGGTGGGGTTGGCGCCAATCACCAGGACCACGTCGGCCTGCATTACCGAATCGAAGCTCTGGGTACCGGCCGATTCACCGAGGGTCTGCTTGAGGCCGTAGCCGGTGGGTGAATGGCACACCCGGGCGCAGGTGTCGACGTTGTTGTTGCCAAACGCCACGCGCACCAGTTTCTGCACCAGGTAGGCTTCTTCGTTGGTGCAGCGGCTGGAGGTGATGCCGCCAATCGAATCACGCCCGTACTTGAGCTGAATGCGCCGGAACTCGCTGGCCGCGTAGTTTACCGCCTCTTCCCAGCTGACTTCCTGCCACGGGTCTTCGAGGCGCTTGCGGATCATCGGCTTGGTGATGCGGTCCGGGTGGGTGGCATAGCCCCAGGCGAAGCGGCCCTTGACGCAGGCGTGGCCATGGTTGGCGCCGCCGTTCTTGTCCGGGACCATGCGCACCAGCTGGTCGCCCTTCATCTCGGCACGGAACGAGCAGCCGACACCGCAGTAGGCGCAGGTGGTGATCACCGCACGTTCGGGCTGGCCGAGCTGCACCAGGCTCTTTTCGGTCAAGGTGGCGGTCGGGCACGCCTGCACGCAAGCACCGCACGACACGCACTCGGAGGCCAGGAAGTTATCGCCCCCGGCCGCCGCCACCCGCGAGTCGAAACCACGCCCTGTGATGGTCAGGGCAAAGGTGCCCTGGATGTCTTCGCAGGCACGCACGCAGCGGCTGCAGACGATGCATTTGCTGGGCTCGTAGTCGAAGTACGGGTTGGAGACGTCCTTCTTCTCAGCCAGGTGATTGGCGCCGTCGTAGCCGTAGCGGACCTCACGCAGCCCCACCTGACCGGCGACGGTCTGCAGTTCGCAGTTACCGTTGGCCGAGCAGGTCAGGCAGTCCAGCGGGTGGTCGGAGATGTACAGCTCCATCACATTGCGCCGTAGCCCGGCCAGGCGCGGGGTTTCGGTGCGCACCACCATGCCTTCGCTGACAGGGGTGGTGCAGGAGGCGGGATACCCCCGCATGCCGTCGATTTCCACCATGCACATGCGGCACGAGCCGAACGCTTCAAGGCTGTCGGTGGCGCACAGCTTGGGGATGCTGGTGCCGAGCATGGCGGCGGCGCGCATCACCGAGGTACCGGCCGGCACGCTGATCGCGCGGCCGTCAATGTTCAGGCTGACCTGCACCTGGCTGTCGCGGGCCGGGGTGCCAAGATCGGTCTCGGGGTCGAAAAAATTGATCACTGTGCGGCCTCCGTCTGAGTCAGACCGAAATCGGCGGGGAAGTACTTGAGCGCGCTGGCCACGGGGTAGGCCGTCATCCCGCCCATGGCGCACAGCGAGCCGTACTGCATCGTGTCGCAGAGGTCGCGCAACAGCAGGGCGTGGTCGTGGCGTTCGGTGAAATCGGTGCTGGCGATCAGCCGATCCACCACCTCCATGCCACGGGTCGAGCCGATGCGGCAGGGGGTGCACTTGCCGCAGGATTCCTCGGCGCAAAACTGCAGGGCGAAGCGCGCCATGCTGGCCATGTTGAGGGTATCATCGGCCACCACCACACCGCCGTGGCCCAGCATCGCGCCCATCGCGGCGAAGGCTTCATAGTCCAGCGGCGTGTCGAAGTGGCTGGGCGGCACCCAGGCACCGAGCGGCCCACCGACCTGCGCGGCCTTCAGTGGCCGGCCGCTGGCGGTACCACCGCCATAGCCTTCCACCAGCTCGCGCAGGGTCAGGCCGAACGCCCGCTCCACCAGGCCACCGTGGCGGATATTGCCGGCCAGCTGAAACGGCATGGTGCCCAGCGAGCGGCCCATGCCGAAGTCGCGGTAGAACGCAGCGCCCTTGGCCAGGATGATCGGCACCGAGGCCAGGGTAAGTACGTTGTGCACCAGGGTCGGCAAGCCGAACAGGCCCTGCAGGGCCGGCAATGGCGGCTTGGCGCGGACGATGCCGCGCTTGCCTTCAAGGGACTCCAGCAGCGCGGTTTCTTCGCCGCAGATATAAGCGCCAGCGCCAACCCGTACTTCCAGGTCGAAGGCCTTGCCGCTGCCGGCCACGTTCACACCGAGGTAACCGGCGTCACGGGCGATGGCAAAGGCCTGGTCCAGCACGCGAATGGCGTCGGGGTATTCCGAGCGCACGTAGATGTAACCTTTGTCGGCCCCCACGGCCAGGCCGGCGATGATCATGCCTTCGATCAGCAGAAACGGATCGCCTTCCATCAGCATACGGTCGGCAAAGGTACCGGAGTCGCCTTCGTCGGCGTTGCAGACCACGTACTTCTGCCCGGCCCCGGCATCGCGCACGGTGCGCCATTTGATGCCAGCCGGGAACGCCGCACCGCCACGGCCGCGCAGGCCGGAATCAAGCACCGCAGCAACCACCTCGGCGCCGTCCAGCGCCACCGCGTGTTGCAACCCGGCAAAGCCGCCGTGGGCACGGTAGTCATCCAGCGACAGCGGCCGGGTTACGCCGGCCCGGGCGAACAGCAGGCGTTGCTGGCTTTTCAGATAAGGGATTTGCTCAACCGGCCCCAAGGCCAGGGCATGCTCGTGGGCCTCGCCTGCCAAGGCATCGAGTAGCGCCGGCACATCGTGCACCGTGACCGGGCCGAAACCCTGGCGCCCCTGTGCGGTTTCGCATTCAAGCAGCGGCTCCAGCCAGTACAGGCCACGCGAACTGGTGCGCTGGATATCGACCGCCAACTGCCGGCGTTCGGCCTCGCGCTGCACGGCCTCGGCAACCTGATCGGCACCCACGGCGCGGGCTACCGAATCACAGGGGATGAACACCTTCAACATGTTTCGCCCTCCAGGCAACCGTTTACCAGGGCACGCAGGCGCTCAGGCGTGAGGCGTGCGTGCAATTGGCCGTCCAGCTCCAGTGCTGGCGAGCAGGCGCAGGCACCCAGGCAGTACACCGGGCGCAGGCTGATGGCGCCGTCGGCGCTGGTGCCATGGTCGTCCAGCGCCAATTGGTCGCGCAGTTGCGCGGCCAAGGCCTCGGCGCCACGGCTCTGGCATGACTCGGCCCGGCACAGGCGCAAGGTATGGCGTGCAGGTGGCGTGGTACGGAAGTCGTGGTAGAAGCTGATCACCCCGCGCACCTCGGCCAGGCTGAGGTTCAGGGCATGGGCAATTTCGGCGACAGCGGCATCGGGGACGAAGCCGATGCCTTGCTGAATGGCGTGAAGGATCGGCAACAGGGCGCCGGGGGTCTCCTTTTCACGGGCCAGGATGCTGTGGATCAAAGGCAGGTGGAGCAGTTCATCAGGCATACAGCGGACCTCGGCATCACGGACCCTGCCTTGGCGTTGTAGGGGCAGGGGCCGGCGTGTTCTGCTGCGGCGTACCGGCCACGTCACGGTTGCGTGGTGTCGGCAGCCTCCTTGCCCATGGCCGTGCGTCTGCGCGCACTGGCCCGAGGGCATCCTGCAAGCATGGCACTTGTGGCGGCGCAGGGTTGCATGCGAACGACCAGGCGCATCCTGAAACCGACGTGAGGTTCAGGGGGGGTCAGCTGCCCCGCTTCGCGGCCCGTCAGTCCAGCACGACATGCGGCAAAAACCGCGAACTGTCCTTGGTAATCAGGGAGTCATCCTCACGAATACCGATACCCGCCGCAGTGTCACCGACGACCCACGAACCGATCAGCGTGTAGCTGTCAGCAAACCTGGGCAACGGCGCAAACCCTTGCAGGATGTACGGCGCATCGTTGTAGGGCCCGTCTTCGAACACCCGCTGCCCCTCGCCGGTGCGAATGTCCACATTGGCCCCTTCCCGCGAGAAATACGGCTTGCGTACCCAGCCCTTGGGCACAGGCCGCGAAGGGTTATCGTCGATGAAGGCCGGCAACAGGTTGGGGTGACCTGGGTGCCATTCCCACAGCAACGGCAAGATGCCCTTGTTGGAGATCAACGCCTTCCACGGCGGCTCGATGAACTGCGTGTCACAACCTGGGATGGCCTTGCCGAAGGCTTCGTGGAAGATGTGCTCCCAGGCGTGCAGCTTGAACAAGCGCTGAATCGGCTGCCCCTCCAGGTCAACGAAACGCCCTTCGCCATTCAGGCCGATGTCCTCCAGGTCGATATGCCGGGTGGAAATACCGGCGTGCGCGGCCATCTTGCGCAAAAAGTCCGTTGTGCCACGGTCCTCTACCGAGCCCGAGATGGTCGAGAAGTAGAACGTGCCCTGCCCCTGCTGCGCGGCAAACGCCTGAATGAGGTCTTCGGCCAGGGTATTGAACTGGCTGGCATGCGCGGGCAGAACGCCCCGCTGGATCTGCTCTTCAAGCCAGATCAACTGGAATGCCGCCGCCTCGTACAGCGAGGTAGGCGTGTCGTAGTTGGCCTCGATCAGTTTCGCCGGGCCATGGCCGTCATAGCTGAAGTCAAAGCGCCCATACAGATGCGGCTGCCGCGCTAGCCACGATTGCCGCACCAGGTCAAAGAATGCCGCAGGAATGGCCAGGCGCGTCATCAGCGCCTCGCTGTCGACGATACGATCAACGGCGTCCAGGCACATCGCGTGCAGTGCTTCGGTCGGGGCCTGCAAGTCGCGCTCGACCTGGGCCTGGCTGAATTGGTAGTAGCCCCGCTCGTCCCAGTAGCGCTCGCCATCGAGGGTGTGGAAGGCAAAGCCCTCTTGTTGGGCAGTGGCGCGCCAGCCTGGGCGCTCTGCGAGCTCGACCTTGCGCATGCCTACCCCCCGAAGAAGCTGCCAGACTTGCCGCCCCAGCCACTGCGGGCCGTGGCCTGGCTGCCAAAGCCACCCCGCGAGATGGACGCAGAGACGGCCGAGCGCGACGCCGTGCGGCCTGAGGCGCCATAGCCAGCACCGCCGCCTCCGGACGAACCGCCACTGCTGCTCTGCTCGTCCTTGTTGGTGCGCTGAATGCCCCCGGCGGAACCATATCGCTGCCCAAGCAGGCCATTGCGCTGCCCGGCGCCATCGCGGTAGGTATACAGCGGCTGCGCGCGATAACGGCGGTCGGCGCTGTTGGTCATCTGCCCCAGCAGCATGCCAGCGACCACGGCGGTGGCGACATGGCCATAGCCGCCGCCCTGAGCGTGGGCCGCATCGACCTGGGACTGGGTGACTTCACCTGCGGTGTCCAGCTCGAACCCGCTCATGCGGGGCATGTAACGGCCACCGGCGCCTATCTGGCAACCGTCAGGGGCGAATTCGGCTTCGCAGTCGGGCTTCGATACATAGGTCGGGGCGGTGCGCCGGTACTCGGCCAGCGCCTGCTTGTAGGCATCGTTGCACGCCTTCTCCGGCACCTTGTCGTTGACGCAGGCTTCGACATTGCCGTAGTTCACCTGCTGGCTGACGGTGTAGGTTTCCTCTTGCGGGCTGCACGCGGTCAACGCCAAGGGCAGCGAGCTGGCCAGCACCAGCTTGACGGAGCTTCGTCTCATTGGGGATTTCATGGGGGCTCCTAGTGCGTCAGGCCGACGGGGTCATGCAAGCCGAATTGAGTAAGCCGACGCTGATCGCCACGCTGGCAGCGTAGATGGCAGCGGCCAGTTCGCCTGCGGCGATACGCCTGGACAGGCCGCGCAGCACCAGGCTGGTAAGGCCGAAGGCAAGCAACTGCACCACCGCGGCGATCACAACCCAGGCCACCACGTCGAGGATGCCGACGCTGTAGGCGATGATATTGCTGGCCGGCAGCGAAAAGCCGATCAGCGAGCCGCCCAGGGCAATGGCCGCGGCCGGGTTGTTCTCACGAATGAGCGCGAACTCGCGGTGCGGTGTAAGGCGGGTATAGATGAACTGGAACAGCCAGAACAGCAACAGTGCCACGCTGATATAAAGGATGAAGCCAGTCACTGCAGTGGCATTGAGCGACAGGCGGAGAGCGTCGAGCATGGTGAGTCCTTGTCAGGTTACGTGAAAGTCCGTGGGGTGCAGGGTGACGCCCAACGAAGTGGTGAAAGTGGCATTGCCCTGCTCGTCCTCCTCCGCTGACAGCAGCAGGAATTCGCGACGCTCTGGCAGGCCGGTATCGCGGGCGTAGAGCATCGACAGGTGCTGGATGCCATAGCGCGCATCAGGGCAGGTCACGCGCTCGTGCAACGGGACCAGTTTGGCCTGGCCTGCCTCATGGCCCCACTGGCGGGAATACAGGTAGCCGTCGTGTTCGTAGATCGGCAGGCCGACCTTGGACTGGCTGCCGACAAGGCGCTGAAGGTGCGACGCGTCGCGGATCGGTACAGCGCTGTGATAACCGAACAATACGGTGTCACCCACTTCGCTACCGTTCATCAGCACTTGCAGCCAATAGTCTTCATCGTCCAGATAGAAACGCAGCAGGTGCATCGAAGCCCCGAGGTCGACCTCGCCGACGGCCCAGACCGTTTCCGCGCCGGGAACCAGCAGTTGCGAATGCCCCTCAAGCAATGGTTCGAGTGACGCAGCGGGTGTGAACCGGCGACCGCTGAGCAAGCCAAATGGCGGCGTGGCACTAGGCGAAAGTGGCATCGTAAACGTCCTGAAGCGGGGCAGTCCTTGCGAGGGGCGACACCTTAACGGGTTTGGCCGCCCGAGCCAATTCAAGCACTGTTTGCATTGATGTCACGCCAGGTTGACGGCCATGCCGGGGCGTTGCTACGAAGACCGCGTGCGCTGGGTGGTAATCAGCCACAGCAGATAGCCGCCACCCAGCACCCCCGTCACCAAACCGACCGGCAACTGCGCCGTGCCCGCCAGGCGCTGGCTCAGCCAATCGGCGATCAGCAACAAGGCCGCCCCCATCAAGGCTGAGCAAAACAGCGGCGCGCCTGCCGTACGCGTCAGCCGCCGCGCCAATTGCGGCCCTGCCAGGGCAACAAAGGCAATCGGCCCGGCAGCCGCCGTGGCAATAGCCGTCAGCCCCACCGCAGAAAGCACCAGCAGCAACCGCGAACGGCCGACCGCCACCCCCAGTTGGCTGGCCGTGCTATCGCCCATCTCCAGCAGCGCCAGCTCACGCCCGTGCAGCAGCACTGTCGGCAGGATCAACGCCAAACCCAACGCGGCGGGGACGACATGCGCCCAGGTCCGGGTGCTGAGCGAGCCGGCCAGCCATAGCTGGGCAAACAGCGCCTGATCAAGGTCGCCGGTAACCAGCAACAACTGGTTCAGGCCCGACAGGGTGGCGCCCATGCCAATGCCCACCAGCACCAGCCGATAACCCTCGCTACCCTGCCCGCGCCGCGCCAGCAGCAGCACCAGCAATGCGGTGAGCATGCCAGCTGCCACCGCTGCCAGTGCCGTGGCCAACGGGCCGGCATCGAACAGAATGATCTGCACGATGGCACCGCTTGCGGCCCCGGTCGTAAAGCCAATGACGTCCGGCGAGCCCAGGGCATTGCGGGCAATCGACTGGAAGACCGCCCCCGCCATGCCCAGTGACGCGCCCACCAGCATCCCGGTGAGCACCCGCGGCAAACGCACGCGCGTGACAATGCGCTGGGTCATTTCACTGTCGCCCTGCCCCAGCAGGCTGGCCAGCACCTGCCCGGCGCGAATCGGCAGGCTGCCGGTACCTAGCAGCACGGTCGCCAAGCCCAGCACCAGCAGTAACAACGCACTGCCGACCCATATCGCCCGTGGGCGCAGACGCAGGCTGCAAGGCCCGCACCTGAGTACGCGTGGGGTATTCAAAGCTGACATAGACGAAACCTGCCGATCAACACGATGAACGCCGGCCCCCCCAGCAACAGCGCCAGGGTCCCGGCAGCCAGTTCCGCCGGCGCAGCCAGCACCCGCCCAAGCAGGTCGGCGCCCAGTAGCAACAACGCGGCAATCAATGCCGCATAGGGCAGCATGCGCCGGTAGTCCGGGCCGACCAGCGCGCGCGCAAGGTGGGGCGCTACCAGGCCGACGAAACCGATCGGCCCGGCGATTGCCGTGGCACTGCCGGCCAGCAGCATCAGCGCGACGCAGGCAAGCGCCCAGGTCAGGCGCAGGTTAACCCCCAGCGCCCGGCCCAGGTCGCGGCCCAGCGCCAAGGCATTGAGCTGCGGCATCAGCGCTGCCGCCAGGCCCAGCCCCAGGGTAATGGCCAGGGCGGGCCATAGCAGCGTGGCCGTGCTGCTGCCCGCCAGTGACCCCGCCGCCCAATGACGGAAGTGGTCATAAACTTGCGGTGGGGTGTTGAGTACAACGATACCGGTCAGCGACGCCAGCAGCATCGTCAACCCGGCCCCGGCCAGCACCAGGCGCACGGGGTTGCTGTCATTGCCGCCCGCCTGGCCGAGCAGGAACACGGCAACACCGGCAACGCCAGCGCCCAGAAAGGCCAGCAAGATGTACTGGCCAACCTGGGTCAGGCCAAACAGCGCGACGCCAAGGATGACGGCCAGCGCAGCACCCGCATTCACCCCCAGCAACCCAGGCTCGGCCAGCGGGTTGCGCGTCAGCGCCTGCATCAAGGTGCCCGCAGCCCCCAGCGCCAGGCCCGCCAGCAGCGCCACCAGGGTGCGCGGCACCCGCAATTCACGCACGATCAGGTGGTGATCATTGTGCAGGTCGGGCTGGTAGAGGGCGTCGAACACGACAGCCATGGGAACTGCGTGCGAACCGACCAGCAAGCTCGCCAACGCGGCCAGCAGCAGTATCAGCACGCCCACCAGCAGGCCCTGGCGCGGCATACCGCGCACCTGGCCAGCAGCCCGCACAGGCTGGGTCGACAGGTCATGCATGATCAGCGGAAGTAGCCGGCGACGGTATCGAGCATCTGCCGCCCGGAGTAGTAGTCGATGCGAAACGAGCTCGGCCCCAGCGGGTAGACACGCTGATGCTGCACCGCTGGCAGGTTGGCCAGCACCGGGTCGCTGCGAAAGGCCTGGGCATCGCTGTCATCGGCACTGAGCAGGAACACGTCGGCATCGCCAATCGCGGCGGCAAGGTTCTCGCGGGAAATGAACTGGAACTCGGTGGCCCGGATCACCTGCCCAGCCATGGCTTCAGGCAGCTCACGCAACTGGAAACCAAGCGCCGTCAGCAGCCGCGCCTGAGGGCTGATGGCACGGCCGATGGAATAACTGCCACCGATGTTGTAGCCGACCAGCATCACCGGGCGTGGCGATGGGTGCAGGCGCGTGGCGGTTTCACGGGTGTAGTCATCGAAACGCTGGATCACCTCCTGCGCTTGGCGTTGCAGCCCGGTGCGCGCGCCTAGCTCGGTGGCCAGCGCCTGCCAGGACTGGTTGGAGTAGTTCACTACCAGTGTGGGGATGCCCTGAGCCTTGAGTTCGGCCAGGTGCGGCGCGGCACTGTCGGCACCGGTGGCGGACACCACCAGCAGGTCGGGCGCACTGGCCACCACCGCTTCGATGTCGAACTGCAGGTTGCGGTACAGCACCTGCACATCGCGCTGGTCCGCCACCGTCGCCCATTGCGAGAAGTAGCCCTTGCCATCGGTCAGCCGGCTGGGCGTGGCGGCGGCGCTGGCCACCAGCGGTGCGTTCATCGCCAGCAGAATGCCGGTGACGCTCGGCGTGGTGGACACGATGCGGGTGGGCGCGGCCGCCACGCACGGGCCGAACAGCATCAGGGCAACCGCGGTCAGTGCTGCGCAAATACGAAAAGGCTTCATCGACTGGCTTCGCTCGAAGGGAATCAAGGTGCGCATGATAATACTTCTCATGCATTTAATTCCATCATGTAGAATCCATTCCGCAAATTTAACCTTGCCAAGGACCTTCGATGAGCTCTCGCCTGCAAGCCCGTGCATTGACCCTGCGCCGTGATACCCGAACGCTTTCGCACGACCTGTCGCTGGATATCGAGGATGGCGCCTTCACCGTGATCGTCGGCCCCAACGCCTGCGGTAAATCGACCTTGCTGGCGGCGCTGGCGCGGTTGCTGCCGCCCAGTTGCGGCCAGGTACTGCTCGATGGCCAGGACATCCAGCAACGCCCCGCCAAAGACGTGGCCCGGCGCCTGGCCTTGCTGCCGCAGAGCGCCTCGGCGCCAGACGGCATCACTGTCGCCGAGTTGGTCGCGCGCGGCCGTTACCCCCATCAGCGCCTGTGGCGGCAGTGGTCGCACGCCGATGAGCAGGCGGTGCAGCGGGCCTTGTGCGCAACCGGGGTCGAAGCGCTTGCCGAGCGCCCGTTACAGGCGCTGTCGGGCGGCCAGCGGCAGCGCGTGTGGATCGCCATGGTGCTGGCCCAGGACACCCCGATTTTGCTGCTCGACGAGCCCACCACCTACCTGGACATCGCGCACCAGTTCGAGCTGCTGGAGCTGCTGCGCGAACTGAACCAGCAGGGCCGCACCATCGTGGCCGTGCTGCACGACCTCAACCAGGCCTGCCGCTACGCGAGCCACCTGGTGGCCATGCGCGACGGCGCGATCGTGGCCCAGGGTGCGCCGACCGAGATTTTCACCGAAGCCTTGGTGCAGCAAGTGTTCGGCCTGTCGGCGCTGATCATCGAAGACCCGGTCAGCGGCACCCCACTACTGGTGCCGCGTTTGTAGGAGCGTAGGCGGATTAGTCTGGCAGCACTGGCGCTGGGGCACCGAGCATACGGCCGCCGGTGGCCTGGTTGACTTGCCCCGCCTCATGGAACAGCGCCTGGCGATCTTCAGGCGCACGCAACTGCCCCAGGTCGGTCACCGTGGTCATCACGCAGACAATTTCCTGCTGCGCATCGAACACCGGCGCCGCCTGCCCCGTCACGCTGGAAAGCAAGTGGCTGGTCAGCTCGGCCCAGCAATGCTGGCGAATCTGCTCCAGCACCTTGGCACTGGGCGCAGTACCGCGAAAATGCGCCGGCTGCAGCTTGCGCGCCGCATCGATGGTGGCCTTGGGCAAAAACGCCTGGAACACCAGCCCGCACGCCGTGTTGTCGATCGGCAGAATGTCGCCCAGGGCCAACGGGTTGATAGAGAAGTATGCACTGCGGTACCAGCGCACCAAGGTCGGGCCGCGATCCGTCCAGATCGCCACGCCACCGCTGGCAGCATGCCGTTGCGCCAGGGCCTTCATGTGCTGGGCGGCGATGTCCACCGCGTCCACCCGTTTCAGGGCACCAATGCCGATACTCAGCGCCGCCGGGCCGAGGTCGTACAACGCACTGGCCGGGTCCTGCCTGGCCAGCCCTTCCTTGACCAGGCTCTGCAGATAGCGATGCGCCGTGGAGCCGCCAGTGCCGGTGCGGCGGGCAACCTCGCCCAGGCTCAGCTCACTCTCGGCATTGGCCAGCACATTCAGGAACCGCGCAGCAATCGACACCGACTGGATGGTGCCGGAACGCTTCTCGCCAGGGCTCTCCGGCTCCGTATCGGCAGGGGACTGCAAAGTGTTCAACGGGGCTATCTCCTCATTTCTGATTATCTGGCCAAACGGCATCGCCGCGCCCGGCAAGCGCGGCTGCCTATCATACCGCCAGCAGCCCATGCAGGGTGCGGCGTCGCGCGCCGAGCGAAGTCACCATACCACTTCGAGGAATAGATTCTTTATTGCGGAACGAGATGGCACCGTGATACCTTCTATCGCAAACGAGGATCGTTCTCATTTGGAGGTTGTCTTGAAGTACCCCGCGCAACGCTCGATCAGCCAAGGATTCGGTGTGCTGACCCTGTCCACCCTGCTCGCTGCCCCACCCGCCCTGGCTGAACAGACACCAGCCACCAACCCGCAACTGGTGCTGGCACCGGTGGTGGTAAGCGGCGAGAAGGTCGAACGCGACCTCAAGAACACGGCCTCGTCGGTATCGGTAATCAACGCCCGCGAGATCGACACCCTCAAGACCGGCAACGCCTCGGTGCACGAAGTGCTCAACGACGTGCCGAACGTGATCTACACCGACTCGGTCGGCGCACCGATCATCCGCGGCCAGGACAGCCAGGGCCCGAACAACGGCGCCAACGTGTTCTGGGGCGGCACGGTACCGCGCGCCACCATCAACCTCGACGGGCACTACCTGAACTACAACGAGATGTACTTTGGCGCACCGTCGGTGTGGGATGTCGACAGCATCGAGGTGTACCGCGGCCCGCAGACCACCAGCCAGGGCGCCAACGCCATCGCCGGGGCGATCGTGGTCAAGAGCAAAGACCCAACCTTCACCCCCGAGGCGGCCTACCAGGCAGAACTGGGCAGCTACCACGCCCGGCGCAGCTCGCTGGCGGTCTCCGGGCCCCTGACCGACAACCTGGCCGGCCGCGTGGCGCTGGACTACTCGGCACGCGACACGTTCATCGACTACACCAACCCGTCCTTTGCCAGCCACGGCACGGACCAGGACTTCCGCTCGCTGAACCTGCGCGGCAAATTGTTGTGGCTGCCCGAATCGGTGCCAGGCCTTGGCCTGAAGTACACCTTCGCCCACGGCGACTCCAACCGCCCCACCCAAGAGGCTGCCTCGTATCCGTTTCACAAGCTGAACCACACCGGCGCCACCATGCCCAGCTGGCACCAGCAGACCAACACGCATATCGTCGACGTCGACTACGAGCTGGACAACGGCATGAAGCTGTTCAACCAGACCCAGTACTCGCTGTCCAACGTGCACCGCGTGCTGGGTGTGGCCAACAGCGGCGATGCCGATGTGCGCCAGAAGAACTTCTCCAACGAAACCCGGGTCACCTTCGGCGAACAGCAAGACACCCTCAGCGGCATGGCCGGCCTGTACCTGGCCCGCACCGATTCGGATGAAATCCTGTACTACGGCGGCATCTCCGACTTCGACGACACCAAGCGCAACCTGGGCGTGTTCGGCGAGGTCAGCTACCGCCTGAACGACCGCTGGACCCTGACCACGGCCTTGCGCTTCCAGCAAGACCAGATCCAGCGCGAGGGCACCTCGCCTTTCGCCACCGGTGGCCTGGACTACGACAAGACCTTCAACGCCTTCCTGCCCAAGGTATCGCTGGCCTACGCCCTGACCCCGGAATGGACCGTGGGCGGCATGGTCAGCCGCGGCTACAACCCCGGCGGTGTATCGCTGAACATGAGCAGCAAGCGCTTCGAGCAGTTCGACGACGAGCGCATGTGGAACTACGAGCTGTTCGCCCGCGCCAGCTTGCTGGACGACCGCCTGCACCTGAACGGCAACCTGTTCTACATGGACATGCAGGATGCGCAGTACAACATCCCCGTGGTGCTGGCCTCGGGCCTGACGCAGTCCTACACCATCAACGCCAAAAAGGCACACGCCTATGGGGTCGAGCTGTCGGCAGACTACCGCGTGCTGGACAACCTGACCCTCAAGGCCAGCGCCGGCGCCCTGCAGACCCGCATCGACGATATCGACGCCAACAGCCGTTATGCGCATAACGAGTTTGCCCGCTCGCCTGGCTACACCGTCAGTTTCGGCCCGAGCTGGGACATCACCGACCGCCTCAACCTCAACGCGCAGGTGCGTCACATCGACGGCTACTACTCGGATATCGCCAACACCAAAAGCTATGCCATCGACGGCTACACCGTGGCCGATGCCCGCATGAGCTACCGCTTCAACGACCAGGTCCAGGTGTACACCTACGTCAAGAACGTCTTCGACGAGCGCACCCCTACCTACATGCAGACTAACCGGGGCATCGGCGGAATCGAAGCCAGCATGACCGAGCCACGCACGTTGGGCGTCGGCGTCAAAGGCGCGTTTTAAGCCACCCCAGCAGGCCGGCACATACCGGCCTGCATTTATTTGCCAGCAACTGGAGACCCACCCTGATGACGCTTCAAAAAGGCTTGCACATCGGCATGTCGCTGGCCCCGACCTGGCTCAGCGGCGAGGGCTGGCGACGCCCGGACAGCCGCGTCGAAAGCCTGTTCGGCAGCGACTTTGCCCTCGATATTGCGCGCCGCTCGGAAGCCGCGCACCTGGACTTCGTGTTCCGCCCGGATGTCAGCTGCGTGGTCGCCGACGCCCTGCAAAGCGGCTCGGGATTTACCAGCCTCGACCCGACCGTGCTGCTTGCCGCGCTGACCCGCGAGACCACGCGCATTGGCCTGGTGTCGACCGTTTCGACCACGTTCTACCCGCCGTACCTGGTGGCGCGCCAACTGCAGTCGCTGAACTGGCTGAGCAATGGCCGCGTGGGCTGGAACATCGTCACCGCGCTGCAAGGCCACGAAAACTTCGGCCTGGCTGCCATGCCCAGCGCCGAAGAGCGCTACGCCCGTGCGGCCGAGTTCACCGACGTGGTGCAACGGTTGTGGCGCAGCTTCCCCAACCAGGCGCTGCTGATCGACCGCGACAACGGTGTGTATGCCGACCCGGCGCAGGTTCAGCCCATCGCCCACCAGGGTGATTTTCTGCAAGTGCAGGGGCCGCTCAACCTGCCCGAACAGGGCAGCCGTATTCCGCTGATCCAGGCCGGCGCCTCCGACAGTGGCCGCAACTTCGCCGCCCGCGTCGCCGACATCGTCTTCGCCCCCACCCCGGACCAGGCCGCCGCCGCAGAGCTGCGCCGCGACCTCACTCAGCGGGCCGAACGCCATGGCCGCAACGCTGCCGATATCCGCCTGCTGCCGGGGCTGAGTTTGTTCCTGGCGCCCACGCGAAAACAGGCGCGCGAACTGTTCATGGACACCCATGCGCGGGTCGACAAGGCGCGTAAATATGCCGCCATCAAGAACATGATCGGCATCGACCTGGCGGCCTGGCCTAGCGACCAGCGCATCCACGCCGCCGACCTGCCACCCCTGCAACTGCTGCCGGGCGCCAGCCGCACCCACGTGAGCCTGTTGCGGCGCTTGATCGAGCGCGAAGCGCTATTGCCCAGCGAACTGCTGATGCGCCCGGAAGTGCTCTCGGCGGCGCACTGGCAGGTGATCGGCACGGCTGATGATGCTGTCAAAGAGATTGTCGACTGGGCCGAAGCGGGGGTGATGGATGGCTTTATTGCCGCGCCGGGGGGCTCGTTCGGCTCGGTGTACTGCTTCCTTGATGAGGTGGTGCCGCGCCTGGTGGAGCGCGGGTTGTTCCGCGGGCAGTACCAAGGCGCGACCTTTGCCGAGCACCTGATTCGCTATTAACCCTTACCTCGGCCCTGTGTAGGAGCGGCCTTGCCGGGGCGCCGGACCGGTCGGAAAGGGCTGCAAGGCAGCCCCGGCACGGGTGAACTTCAATGCACCGTATGCATCTGCGGCCGTTTTGTCATTTTCGAGCTTGCACAATACATATGGATATCCGTATATTCGATTATCCATATATAAAGGCACGCCCATGATTACTCCTCCCGAGGTCTTCAAGAACCTGGCCGACGAGACCCGCGCCCGCGCCACCCTGCTCATCGCCAACTTGGGCGAGCTCTGCGTCTGCGAGTTGATGTGCGCCCTGAACGACAGCCAGCCAAAAATCAGCCGGCACCTGGCGCAACTGCGAAGCAGCGGCCTGCTGCTGGATCGCCGCCAGGGCCAATGGGTGTATTACCGACTCAACCCGGACCTGCCCGCATGGGTGCAGCACATGCTGCAAGCGACACTGCAGGCCAATGCCGCATGGCTCGAAGAGAACACCTCCCGCCTGCAGAACATGGACGACCGCCCCGTCCGCGCAGCCGCCTGCTGCTGAATCCGCAACCCCACGAGCGAGCCTTCCATGCAAGTCCTGTTCATGTGCACCGCCAACAGCTGCCGCAGCATTCTCAGCGAAGCGCTGTTCAATCACCTGGCACCGCCCGGCTTCGAAGCCGTCAGCGCTGGCAGTTTCCCCAAAGGCCAGGTGCTGCCGCGCAGCCTCACCAGCCTGCAGCAGGCCGGCATTTCTACCGAAGGTCTGAGCAGCAAAGGTAACGATGCCTTCGCAGCCAACCCGCCAGACATCGTCATCACCGTCTGCGACAAGGCGGCCGGTGAAACCTGCCCGACCTACTTCGGCCCAGCACTGAAAGCCCATTGGGGCCTGGAAGACCCCTCCGAAGCAAAGGGTGACGAGACCGCGATCGACGCCGCATTCAAGACCACGCTGGCAATCATCGAGCGCCGCTGCAAAGCGCTGTTCGCCCTCCCCTTCAATACCCTCGACCGCGATGACTTCAAGCGTGAGCTGGACCGCATCGGCACGCTCTAAGGAGGCCACATGACAGAATCACTGCCCAACCTCGACCCTTCCCTGTTCGACCTTGCCCCGGACACAGCCCCCACCAGCCAGCACAAACCGCGCATCCTGCTGCTGTACGGATCGACCCGCGAACGCTCCTTCAGCCGCCTGATGGTGGAAGAAGCCGCACGCCTGCTCGAGCACTTCGGCGCAGAGACCCGCGTTTTCGACCCCTCCGGGTTGCCATTGCCCGATGACGCACCGGTCGAGCACCCCAAGGTTCAACAACTGCGCGACCTGGTGCTGTGGTCCGAAGGCCAGGTCTGGTGCTCGCCGGAGCGACATGGCGCCCTGTCGGCCGTGTTCAAGGCACAGATCGACTGGATACCCCTGGCCCTTGGCGCCGTGCGCCCCACCCAAGGCAAGACCCTGGCCGTGATGCAGGTATGCGGCGGGTCGCAGTCGTTCAACGTGGTCAACCAGCTGCGCGTGCTGGGGCGTTGGATGCGCATGTTCACCATCCCCAACCAGTCTTCAGTGCCCAAGGCGTACCTGGAGTTCGACGACAGCGGCCGCATGAAGCCATCGCCGTATTACGACCGGGTTGTCGATGTGATGGAAGAGCTGGTGAAGTTCACCCTGTTGCTGCGTGACCGCACGGAATTTTTGGTCGACCGGTACTCCGAGCGCAAAGAGAGCGCCGAACAGCTTACCGCGCGGGTGAACCAGCGTTCGATCTGAGCACGTGGTGTTTGCGGGGCTCTACCCTTGACGCCCCCTGCGGCGCCCAGTATTTTTTCAGCCCCTTCCTTTTCGGCTACCTCTGCTGTGCACCGCCCAGGCGTTAAATCGCGAAGCGGGCATTCATGATGCCGACACTTATACGGTCGCCACTCAATGGCGTGCCGCTATCCGTCATCAAGTGCAAAAGGTTGCTTCCATGATCATTCGTCAGGCCAACGCCGCCGACCACTCGCTGCTGCTCGACATCTGGCTGCGCGCCGTTCGCGCCACTCACCATTTTTTGCAGGCATCCGACATAGACGCGCTGCTACCTCAGCTGCGCGACGTTTACCTACCCGCGGTCGAGCTGTGGGTCGCAGTCGATGCTGAAGACTGCCCGCTCGGTTTTATCGGGCTGAATCAGCACCATGTGGAAATGCTCTTTATCGATCCCGATTTGCGTGGGCAAGGCATTGGCCGCGCGCTCCTGGATTACGCCCGCGGTTCGCGCAGCGCATTGAGCGTTGATGTGAACGAGCAGAACCCTGAGGCCGTGGGGTTTTATCTGCATTACGGCTTTGTGCAAACCGGTCGGTCTGCGCTGGATGGCGAGGGGCGGCCGTTTCCGTTGTTGCATATGAGCTTGCCTGGCTAGGCACCTGGCAAAATCGTTCCTGCGCCAGGACGCAGGGACGATTTCCGGCATCGCGGTCCGAGCCACCAAAAGGCAGCCCTGACAACTCCGATAGTCATTGGTTCCGGGGGGATTTGTGGATACAATTTCCGGCTGTCGCAGAAAAACAAACCGGGATCTCGATGTCTACTATCAGGGTTGATATACAAGTCTTACGCGGGCTTGCCGTCTTATTCGTCGTTCTAGAACACTTGGCTATCCCGGGATTCCACTATGGATATCTGGGCGTAGACATATTCTTTGTCATCTCTGGCTTCTTGATTACCTCAATTGTTTCAAGAGGACTAGCGCGCGATAAGTTCTCCTTCAAAGAATTCTATCTTCGCCGCGCCAAACGCCTGCTGCCTGCTTCGTTCGTAACGATCCTTGCAACTATCATTGCTGCGAAACTCTTCCTGCCACCCATGCAGATTGAATCGCTGAAGCAACAGATCATCGGTGCGCTGACCTTCTCCACAAACTTTGTATTGCTGAGCCAGGCGGGTTACTTCGACCTCGAGTCTGCGACCAAGCCCCTGCTGCACATGTGGTCGCTCGCGGTTGAAGAACAGTTCTACTTCTTTGTCCCAGCGCTGCTGGCCTTCACCCCGGCCAGGCATTGGCGCAAGATCCTGGTGGTGCTCGCCATCGCCAGCTTCGTGGGCTGCCTGTACCTGTCCTTGAGCAACCAGTCGGCAGCGTTCTATCTGCTCCCGACCCGGGCCTGGGAACTGCTGATCGGCAGCATCGCGTCCATGCTCGTGCACAGCGCCGCTGTCAAGAACGTCACGTCGAAGCTGGCAATTCCGGCATTCGCCGTACTGCTGGCATCGCCCTTCTTCAACTCTGGCCTGTCGCACCCTGGCCTTGACGCAGTGGTGGTTTGCTTCGCTACTGCCATCGTTCTTCTGGCGAATCACCGACTGATCAATAGCAAGGTTTGGTCACCCATCGAGAAAGCGGGCGACATCTCCTACTCCCTGTACCTGGTTCACTGGCCAATCATCGCGATCGCGAACGCCTCGATCGGCACCGAGAGCATGACGGTGAAAGCGACTCTGCTAGCCGCTTCGTTGGTCACGGCCATCGCACTGTACAACCTGGTGGAAAAGCCTTTCCGGGTTATGCAGTACGGCTTCAAGCCATCGCTGGTCGTCTTCCCTGCCCTTACCCTGGCACTGTTCGGCCTTTCGCATTCATTCCTCAAGGTCCAGTCGGCGGAGAAGATCGAGAAGCTGTTCGCACCGAACTACGGCCTTGACCGGTCCTGCGGCACCAACATCTACAAAGACACCGAGAAGTGCCGGACCTCGCAAGATCCGAAGATCATCGTGTGGGGCGATTCCTATGCAATGCACAACATCCCTGGACTGTCGCAAGCGCAGAAGATCGATATCCGCCAAGCCACCCGCAGTGCCTGTGCGCCCTTCCTGAACACAGCGCCGAATACCAAGCGCAGCGACTTCGAAGCGCAAGCACGTCAGTGCGTTGGCTTCAACGACAGTACCTTCAAGTTCATCAGCGACACCCCGTCGATCAAGACCGTTATCCTGGCCGGCTCCTATGGCCAATACATGCAAGACACCTTCGAGTCGATTTCCTTCGACACCAGCGGGGTAATGCAGATTGAAAAGTCGACCCCAGAGCGCGCCATGAAGGATATGCAGGTGGTCGTCGAGAAGCTGAAGGCACTGGGTAAACAGGTAGTCATCATTTCTCCGCCGCCCCCCATCAACACCACCATCGTGAGCTGCATTCAGGCCGAAATGGCCAGTCCATCGCTCACCAATCAATCCAGCAAATGCCTGCTCGACAGGAAGCTGTTCGAGCGCTCCCACAAGAATGTGCTCAACCTGATGAAGTACGCCGAGACTAGCCTCGGTGCCAAGGTGATCTACCTGTCCGACGCACTCTGCGATGCCAAGTCGTGCAAAACCATCATCGATGGCGTGCCGATCTACCGAGATCCAGGCCACCTGAGCAATACCGGTTCTGTGAAGCTGTACCAGAAAATGCCTAACATCCTTGCCGGCATCAACAGCAATAGCTAACGGCAGGAGGTAGGTTAGATTGCATGCGGCGCCTGGCCTGATCGACGGGCGCCGCATTGATTTCAGCTCGCCCGCTCGATCATCGCCTTAGTTTCGACTTCGCTATCGCACCAGGTTCGTACAGCTTGGCCTCTCGCGTCCGCTTCCCGGCCTGGGCCGGGCTCTTGCGATCGAAGGTCTGGCTTTCCTGATAAACTGCCTCCACTTTCTTCATGATTCGGATCTGGGCTGTGAAGCCAGATGCCCCGTCCTTGCGCCTGCGCTGCGTGATGGTTCCCATGGATTTGCGCCATGGCTGATTTGCTAAATAGTAGCAACGGCTGTAGCAAAACCAGCAAGGGCCGGAAAAAAGCGGCAACAAACAGAGACCCCCAAATGCTCCAGAAACAAGCAGAAACCCCAGCAAACCCAGGCGATACGGTAGTTAGGAGGTTTTCTGTCGCACCGATGATGGATTGGACAGACCGCCACTGCCGCTTCTTCCTGCGCCTGCTCTCCAAGCACACCTTGCTCTACACCGAAATGGTCACCACCGGCGCCCTGCTGCACAACGACGCCCACCGTTTCCTGCGTCACGACGTGTCCGAGCACCCGCTGGCCCTGCAACTGGGTGGCAGCGTGCCGGCTGACCTGGCGGCCTGCGCGCGCCTGGCCGAAGAGGCCGGCTACGACGAGGTCAACCTCAACGTCGGCTGCCCGAGCGACCGAGTGCAGAACAACATGATCGGCGCCTGCCTGATGGCCCACCCGGCGCTGGTGGCCGATTGCGTGAAGGCCATGCGGGATGCGGTTTCGACGCCGGTGACGGTGAAGCACCGCATCGGCATCAATGGCCGTGACAGCTATGCCGAGCTGTGCGACTTCGTCGGCCAGGTGCGTGAGGCCGGGTGCCGGAGTTTTACCGTGCATGCGCGAATTGCGATTCTTGAGGGGCTGTCGCCCAAGGAGAACCGTGAGGTGCCGCCGTTGCGCTATGACGTGGCGGCGCAGTTGAAGGCGGACTTCCCGGACCTGGAATTTGTGCTCAACGGGGGAATCAAGACCTTGGCGCAATGCCAGGCGCACCTTGAGACGTTCGATGGGGTGATGCTGGGGCGTGAGGCGTACCACAACCCTTACCTGCTGGCCGACGTGGACCAGCAATTGTTTGGCAGCGAGGCGCCGGTGGTCAGCCGCAGCGAGGCGTTGGCACTGCTGCGGCCTTATATCGTGGCGCATATGGAAAGTGGTGGGGCAATGCATCACATCACCCGGCATATTCTGGGGCTGGCCCAGGGGTTCAAGGGCGCGCGGCGGTTCCGGCAGTTGCTGTCGGCGGATATTCACAAGGCGGCGGAGCCGTTGGCGGTGTTTGATCAAGCGGCGGAACTGATGGAGGGGCGTTGAAAAGGCGCACTCGCTCACAGAGCACCTGGGGCGTGGCACTGGCGATTTTTGTTCCGGTCGCCATCATCCTGTTGGTGGCCTCGCAGTACCCGACCATGATCGAGCGCAGGGTTGAAGCGAGGAAGGCGCAGGCGCGGGCGGCACAGCCAGCACCGCGCCCTGCGGGGACCACGCTGGAAATCATCATGCCAGACGGCAAACGGCTCCAGGAAGGGGAATCCGGCACCTTGGGCGAAGCGCTGAAAAGCAGATAGTCCAGCAGACTTGGGAACCTCGCGGCGGGAGGGGACTCGAATCATCACCTTTCGCAGCCCTTTCCGACCGGCCCGATGCCCCGGCAAGGGCGCTTTGCACGCCCGGCTTCGACGGGCCTTGAGCGGCCGCCGGGGCTCGGGTAATGTCGAGTCATTGCACAGGACAGAGCACGCCCATGACCTCCAAGCTGGAACAACTCAAACAGTTCACCACCGTGGTCGCCGACACCGGGGACCTGGACGCCATCACCCGCCTGAAACCGGTCGATGCCACCACCAACCCGTCGCTGCTGCTCAAGGCGGCTGCCATGCCCGGCTATACCGAACTGCTCAAGCAGGTGAAGGGCGATGCCAATGGCGATGTGGACCTGGCCTGCGACAAGTTCGCGGTGGCGGTGGGTTCGGGCATACTGAAGGCCATCCCTGGGCGAATCTCCACCGAAGTGGATGCCCGCCTGTCGTTCGATGAACCGGCCCTGCTGGCCAAGGCCCGCCAGTTGATCGCGCTGTACGACAAAGCTGGGGTCGGCAAAGACCGCGTGCTGATCAAGCTGGCCTCCACGTGGGAAGGCATCCGCGCCGCCGAGAAGCTGGAGAAGGAAGGCATCCAGACCAACCTCACCCTGCTGTTCTCCTTCGCCCAGGCTCAGGCCTGCGCCGATGCCGGGGTGTTCCTGATTTCGCCGTTCGTGGGCCGTATCTACGACTGGTACAAGAAAAGCACCGGCAAGGAGTACGTGGGCGCCGAGGACCCGGGCGTGCAATCGGTCACGCGCATCTACGACTACTACAAGACCAATGGCTACGACACCGTGGTCATGGGCGCCAGCTTCCGCAACATCGGCCAGATCGAGCAGCTGGCAGGCTGTGATCGCCTGACCATCAGCCCCGAGCTGCTGCAGCAACTGAGCGAAGATCAGGGCGAGCTGCCGCGCGTGCTCAAACCGGGCAACGCTGGCGAGGCCAAGCAGGTATTGAGCGAAAGCCAGTTCCGCTGGGCGATGAACGAAGATGCCATGGGCACCGAGAAGCTGGCCGAGGGTATTCGCCAGTTCGCCCGCGATCAGGAGAAGCTGGAGAAACTTATGGCTGAAAAAGCCTGATACATATTAGGTTTGCCTGACGGGCGGGAAATGTTCAGCATTTTCCGCCCGTTTTTGGTTTGGCGCTGAACAGCGCCAGGCTTCAGAGGTATTTTGAATTCGATGGCCTATTCGCGGGCAAGCCCGCTGCCACCGGTGCAGTGCTGTCGCTGCACGCGTGGATGGGCTGTCTAGCCAACAGAGCTGTTGATGACCTCATCCCTACCCCTCGTTCTTGCCGGCCCGGTACTGCGCCGGCTAGAGCCCCAGCGTCTGGCCATCTGGCTGGTCGCCACGCAACCCTTGCAACCCGAATTCACCCTGGACGGCGCAGCGTGTACAGCCAACGCCACTTGCCAAGTTATCCCGATAGGCCAGCACGCGTTTATCCACTTGCTGGATATCCACTTCGCCCAGCCCCTCCCTTGCAACCAGGCGCTGGGCTACGACCTGCGCATCGATGGCCAGGGCATCGCCGAGTGGGCACCCCACCTGCTCTACCCAGGCTGCCAGCGCCCAAGCTTTGTGCTGCGGGACCGCCTCGACCATTTATTGCATGGTTCTTGTCGCAAGCCGCACCACCCTGCCGCGGATGGCCTGCTCTGCGCCGACCGTTTGCTGGCACAGTGCGAACAGCCCGAACAGCGCCCTGCCGTGCTACTGATGAGCGGTGACCAGGTGTATGCCGACGATGTTGCCGGCCCCATGCTGCGGGCCATCCATAGCCTGATCGAGCGCCTGAGGCTGTTCGACGAACAGCTCGATGGCGCGGTGGTGGCCGACAGCACAGCGCTGTACCAGCATCCGGCAAGCTATTACCACCGTGCGGACCTGCTGCCGGCCCAAGAACAGAACGAAAGCTTGCGTGAGCGCTTTTTCGGCGGCAAACGCAAGCCGATCTTCTCGTCCAGCAACGCCGACAACCACCTGGTCACCTTCGCTGAAGTCATGGCCATGTACCTGCTGGTGTGGTCACCCGAGCCTTGGCGCCTGGTGAACCTGGACATGCCCCCTGGGCTCACTGAGGAGCGCCAGGCGCGGTATCGGCAAGAGCTGCCACTGATCGAGGCCTTCGCCAGCAACCTGGGCCAGGTAGCACGGGTAATGGCCCACCTGCCGTGCCTGATGATCTTCGATGACCACGACATCACCGACGACTGGAACCTCTCGGCACAGTGGGAAGAAACCGCCTATGGCCACCCCTTCTCGCGGCGCATCATCGGCAACGCGTTGCTTGGCTACTTGCTGTGCCAGGCCTGGGGCAACGACCCGGATGGCTGCGCGGGGCTGGTCGAGCGCTGCCAGGTGCTGACAGGTACAACGCTGGACAGCCAGGCACAGGACGAACTGATCGGCGAAGCGTTGCAGTTCCAGGGTTGGCAGTACAGCTTGCCCAGCAACCCGCCGTTGCTGGTGCTCGACACCCGCACCCGCCGCTGGCGCAGCGAAAGCAGCCTGGCCAAGCCATCCGGCCTACTCGACTGGGAAGCGCTGAGCGAGCTGCAGCAGGCGCTGCTCGATCATCCGTCGGCGATTATCGTGTCACCCGCGCCGATCTTCGGGGTAAAACTGATCGAAACCGTGCAGAAGGTGTTTAGCTGGCTGGGCTACCCGTTGCTGGTGGATGCCGAGAACTGGATGGCCCACCGCGGCGCCGCGCAGGTAATTCTGAATATCTTCCGCCATTCGCGCACGCCGGGGCATTACGTGGTGCTCTCCGGTGATGTGCACTATTCGTTCGTGTATGAAGTACTGATTCGCCATCGCCAGCGCAGCCCGCACTTGTGGCAGATCACCAGCAGCGGCATCAAGAACGAGTTCCCCAGGCGCCTGCTCGATGTGCTCGACCGGCTGAACCGTTGGCTGTATTCACCACGCTCGCCGCTCAACTGGTTTACCAAGCGGCGGGAGATGGAGGTGGTGCCGCGTACGCCCAGCCATAGCAAGGCGGGGGAACGGCTGTGGAATGGTGCGGGGTTGGGGCAGGTGTTCTTTGATGAGCAAGGGCGCCCGGCGCGGGTGTTTCAGCTGGATGCCGGTGGGCGGGAAGTGACAGAGTTCGTCGTGCCGGAATGAGCGATGGTTTTAACCTTTACCGGCCACTTCACGAGGCAAGCCCGCTGCCATGGGCCGGTAAAGGCAATGAATCAGGTACGCTCTAGCGCATTTACCAGGTCATGGAAGGCTTCGCGGTTGGAGTCATTGAGCCCCATGAGAATCTTGTGCGCCTCCAGCACCTTGGACCGCACCACCTCTTCGTTCTGGTCCTGCGACGGCAGGTCGGTCAGGCACTCCGGGCACGGTATCGGACGATCGACGATGTTGAACACCTGATCGAAGCCCATCGACTGCAGCAACCGGGAAATATCCGGGTTGGTGGTGACCACGGTCGGCAGCAGCCCAACCTTCTGGCGCGACAGGATCGACAACTTGGCCAGCAAGCCTAAAGTGGTGCTGTCGATGCTCTCGGTTTCAGTCAAGTCGATGACGATGGCCGAGAAATTCAGCGCAGTGAAGATCTTTTCGATCGTCGCATCCAGCGCCGAACACAAGGTCAGGCGCACTTCACCGACGAATTTCAGTACAAAGGTACCGCTTTGCTCGGCGAACTGAATTCTACCGGTACTCATTGAAGGTTCCTGCTCAACACCAATAGGGCGATATCATCCGGCATCTCCCCAAGCGTAGCCAATCCAAATCGTTGGCGCAGCCCATCCAGGCTGCCACCCGCTGCCTTGACGATTTCTGGCAAGGCGGCTTCTTTATCTTTGAGCGTGTCACCCGGCAAAAGGTCCAGAATGCCATCGGACATCAAGCTGAGGCTGAACACAGGCGGCAGCTCCACCACCAGGTCCTGGTAACTGGCCTCGTCGAACAACCCCACCGGCAGGCCGCGGCCTTCCAGGTAGCGGGTATTGCCCGGGGTGTACAGCACCGGCAGCGGCAAGTGGCCGCCCACGGCATAGGTCAACAGGCCGGTGTCTTCGTCGATGACACCGCCGACCATGGTCACATGCTTGCCCAGCTTGCAGTTGATCAGCCCGCGGTTGATGTGGCTGAGCACTTGCGAAGGCTTGAACTCGCGCATCTTGCTGCCGCGCTTGAATTCGAACAACAGGCGCGTGGTCATGAACTTGAGCAGCACCGTGACGAAGGCCGACGACGCGCCATGCCCGGAGACATCGGCGAGGTAGAAGGCGATGCGGCGGTCATCCACACGGAAGTAGTCGGCGAAGTCACCCGACAGGTACAGCGACGGGATGATCTGGTGCTCGAACGCGAACTCGCCGGCTACCCAGGGGCTTTCCGGCAGCATGTTCATCTGCACCTGCCGACCGGCGGTCTGGTCCTCCTGCAGCAGGTGCAGGCTGGCTTCGAGCTCACGGTTGGCCGCTTCGAGCTTGTCGCGGTAGCGCTGGTTTTCCAGCACCAGGCGCGAACGGTCGAGCGCCCGGCGCACCGAATGCTCGAGCACGGCAAGGTCTTCCAGCGGCTTGATCAGGTAGTCGGCAGCGCCCAGGCGCAAGGCCTCGACCGCATCGCTCATGACACCGGCACCGGACACCACGATCACCGGCAATTGCGGCGCTCGCTCGCTGATCTGGCGGATCAGTTCGAGCCCGCCCATCTGCGGCATGCGCAGATCGCAGATCACGAGGTCGGGCTGGTGTTCTTCGAAGACCTGAAGCCCCTGCTGGCCATTACCGGCCTGGAGGACGCTGAAACCACTGTCTTCAAGATAGGCGGCGAGGCTCGCACGGACCACGTCGTCGTCATCGATGATCAACAGCGTTGCACTGGTTTTCTGCATGTGGGCGAACGGCGCCGATTTGGGTTGGTGCAGCGGTGTCGGCAAAGCTGACGGCCGGCTACGGGAATACTCTGTGGTAACACTCTACTTGAGTTGTAGGACAAGAAGACCCGCCCGGCAACTATCAGCACTACCCTGTAAGGCGCAGACGGTACTCCCATCCGCCAGGCGTTTCAAGCGTACGAGGTTCGACCTCGCTGCTCTTTACAGGCCAAATCACCGGGAGTTATAAGAAAGCCGACCCGTGCAACCCAAAGGGAAGGATGCAGCATGCCTCAGACGCCCTCCAACCACAGCGAAAAACGCGATTTCATCCGCATGCGCATCGATACCGAGGTGAGCCTGCTGCACGAAGGCCAGGTGATTGCGGCGGTGTGCCTGGACCTGTCCAGCGGGGGCATGCAGGTGCAGGCGCCGCAGCGCTTTCAGGTGGGGGATACGCTTGAGGTGCGGATCGATTCCGATCACCCGGCGCTCAAGGGCTTGCACGCCAGCACCGAGGTGGTGTGGATTGCCGATCAGCCCGATGGGCAGCAGAAGTTCGGCCTGCGCATCCTGGCCATGCATTGACGCGGGGGCTGCAGGGCAGCCCCCTTGCTCAAGAATCAGAAGTCGTCTTCGACTTCGCCGTCCTTGACCTTGAACTCGCGGTTCTGCAGGTAGGCGTTGCGAATGAAGATGTACTTGTCGCCCTGAATCAATTTTTCCGCCGACAGCAGGCTGGCGCGGGTATCGATCACGTCCAGTGCAAAGATCGAGTTGCGCGTCGGCACATGGTCGATATAGCGGTAGGGCTTGGTGTAGCTGTCGGGGTACTTGGCCAGGCCATCACGCACGGTGCTTGGGCCCAGCAACGGGATGACCACGTAGGGGCCGCTGCCCACACCCCAGTAACCCAGGGTCTGGCCAAAGTCCTCGTCGCTACGCTGCAGGCCCATCTTGGTGCCGACGTCGAAGAAGCCACCGATGCCGAACGTGGTGTTGACGATCAAGCGTGCGGTGTCCACCCCTGCCGCATGCGGCTTGAGCTGCAGCACGTTGTTGACCAGGTTGGTCACGTCGCCCAGGTTGCGGAAGACATTGTGGATGCCGTCTTCAAGAAATTGCGGCGTCACCGCCTCGTAGCCCTTGGCCAATGGCTTGAGGGCATAGGTGTCGACGGTATCGTTGAACCTGAAGATCGGTCGGTTGACCGCCTCCCACGGGTCCTCCTCGGTGGCCGCCTGGGTAGCCGCCACGGGCGCCAGCAGCAAGCTGGCGCAGACACAGGCCTGGGTGACTCGCTCGATCACACCGGCACCGATCCTACGCATAGATGTCTCTCCATCGAATTTCTTGGCCGCAGCCGCACCTGGCGCGCTGCTGGTAAGGCGCAAGTATAAGGGCTTGCGGGCTGATCACCAGCATTACACATTTTTCCTAAAGATTTTGTGAACGTATGTTGCACCGTCATCGCCCGGTAACAATGGCGGCATAGCCTGCGGACTATTTCAGGGAAGTTGCCATGCACGATGCATCCGCCTTCACTGCTGTGCTGTTCGGCCTGCGTGGCTGCCTGGTCCAGGGGGCGAACGGCAACCCGCTGCCCGCGCCCGGCGCCCTGGCAACACTGGCCAGCCTGCGCCAGCGCCAGGTGCCCTGCATCTGGCTGGACGACCTGAGTGCCACGCAAGGCAAACGCCTGGCCAACGTGCTGCCCGACTGGTTGCCGGGGCATTCGGTTAACGGTGTGCGCTGGCCGGCACCGAACGCCTGCTGGCAGGCACTGATGGCGCTGGACAGCGCGCACCTGGATGGCTGCGTACTGGTCAGTGGCGAACCGGCGCTGTTGCAATCGGGCCTGAACGCCGGGTTGTGGACCGTGGGCCTGGCCGCCTGCAGCCCTTATTGCGACCTCAGTTCCCGCCATTGGCAAGCCATGAGCCAACAGGAGCGGGACCTGGCCCGCGGCAAGGCCACCCTCGAACTGTTCAGCCTGGGCGTGCATTCGGTGATCGATCACCTCGAAGCATTGGACACCTGCCTGCAGGACATTGCCCAGCGGCGCCGCAAGGGTGAAAAACCCTGATACAGCACCTTTGATGCGGATCATGCAAAGCGGCTGCGAGTGGATTACATTGAAAGCAGGCCAGAACCTTTGCCGCTTCGCTGAGGTCCATGCCTTGCCAAGCCATTGATGGAGAAAAGCCAATGCCTGCCCGCGAATTGCAAGAGCGTCTGAACAGCTTGCGCGAGCAACTGGACCGGAACGTACCGCTTTCGGAAGAAGAGCTGGCCGCCCTGCATGAGGAAGCCAGACAGATAGAAGCGCAACTGAAGCTTGAAGAAGCCACGCCGGACAACAACCTGGTGGATGGCGTGAACCTGGCGATTGAACGCTTCGAGGCTGATCACCCCGACTTGACCGCTACCCTGCGCAGCATTGCCAACTCGCTGCACAGCATGGGGATCTGATTCAGCAAGGCCCCTGTGGGAGCGGGCTCATCCGCGCCCACAGGGGCCTTTTACCTGCCTTACTGGCGAACCAACCGCAGGTTCGCAGGGCTGATCGCCCCCATGCTGCGATACGGGTTGATATCCAGCCCCCCTCGTCGCACATACCGCGCATACACCGTCAAATGCTCGGGCTGCAGCAGGTTCTTCAAGTCCAGGTAGATCCGCTCGACGCACTGTTCGTGGAAGTCGGCATGCTGACGGAAGCTGATCAGGTAAGTCAGCAGGCTGGCATGGTCCAGCGCCCTGCCCTTGTACTCGACCACGACGCTGCCCCAGTCCGGCTGACCGGTGACCGGGCAGTTGGATTTGAGCAAATGACTGTGCACAGTCTCTTCCACCACACGCTCCGGGTTGCAGCGCAGCAGCTCCGGTTGCGGCTGTTCATAGTTGCTGATGGCCACATCCAGCGCATCGATGCACTGCCCCGGCAACGCCACTACTCCCTGGGCCTCGACTTCAGCCAAGGTGCGAACCTTGACGCTGACCGGCTTGCCAGCGGCTGCCGACAAGTCCTTCTCCAGGCAAGCCTGCAGCTCGCCAATCGCGGCGAACACCGTCTGGTTCAGCGAGTTCAGGTACAACTTGAACGACTTGGACTCGATGATGTTCGGCGAGTCGGCAGGGATGGCGAACTCACCGATCGCTACCACCGGCTTGCCCGACGGCAACAGCCACGACAACTCGAAGCAGTTCCAGTAGTCCACGCCCTGCCATGGCAGGGTCTGGGCAGTGACGCCCAGCTCGGCCCACTTGGCAGTACGCGGGATCGGGAACAGCAGCTCAGGGGAGTAGGTAGCGATGTATTCGCTGGACTTGCCCAGCGGGGAGTGTTCGGCGGCGGGATGCATGGAAACTGACCTGAAGGTTCGAAATACTTCCTAGTCTACCGTTTTTACCGCCCGCCTTGCAGGGCAAGTCACTCGATGGTCAGCGGCCCGACCATGCCGGCCTGGTAGTGCCCCGGCACGTTGCAGGCGAACTCGATGGGCGCCGACTGGCGGAAGGTCCAGGTCAGCTCGGCACGCTGGCCCGGTTGCACCAGCACGGTGTTGCCCGCGTCATGGCCATGGTCTGCGTGGCCCATCTGGCCGTGGTCCATGCCCTCGTGGTGCATGCCTGCGGTAAACAGCTTGCCCTGCATGGCGATCATCTGCTTCTGGTGTTCGACGTGCATGGCCTTGTCGCCCAGGTTGAACTCGTGGGGCAACTTGCCTTCGTTGATCAAGACAAAGCGCACGGTTTCGCCAGCTTTGGCGTGCAGGCTCTTGGGCTCGAACGCGATGTCCTTGAGCACGACCTCGACTGTGCGGGTAGCCTTGGCCGCCGGGGCCGGCTCGCCGAAGGCGAAGCTTTTGCCACCGTCTGCAAGGGCGGGCAGGCTTACCAGGGCAAAGGCGGCGGCGATGAACAGGTGTTTCATGATGACTCCAAAGCTTACAGCGGGGATAAGGCCACTTTAGAAAAGGCCGGCTGGCAACTACCTGACAGGAAGATTACAACTTTGTCAGCTTGGGCGGCGCTTGGGCGACCCTTGATATAGTCACGTATCATTTCAGTCATCACACCGCCCGCACAGGGCTGCCTCCCGATAGTGTGGACACCGCATGAAACTGTTGATCGTCGAAGACCAGGCCCGCACCGGCCAGTACCTCAGCCAAGGCCTTAGCGAAGCAGGCTTTGCCACCGAACTGGCGGCCGATGGCGAAACCGGCCAGCACCTGGCGCTAAGCGGCGATCACGACTTGTTGATCCTCGATGTCATGCTGCCTGGCCGCGACGGCTGGCAGATTCTGCAAGCGGTGCGCCAGGCCGGCCTGGACACACCCGTGCTGTTCCTCACCGCCCGCGATGCCGTCGAGGACCGCGTGCACGGCCTGGAGCTGGGCGCGGATGATTACCTGGTCAAGCCGTTCGCCTTCTCTGAGCTGCTGGCGCGGGTACGCAGCCTGCTGCGCCGCGGCGCCAGCCCGAGCCTGGACACCACCTTGAGCCTGGCCGACCTGCGCCTGGACCTGATCCGCCGCCGTGCCGAGCGTGCCGGCCAGCGCATCGACCTCACCGCCAAAGAGTTCGCCCTGCTCGAACTGCTGCTGCGGCGCCAAGGCGAGGTGTTGCCCAAGTCACTGATTGCCTCGCAAGTCTGGGACATGAATTTCGACAGCGACACCAATGTCATCGAAGTGGCGATTCGCCGCCTGCGCCTGAAGATCGACGACCCGCACGCCAACAAGCTGATCCACACGGTGCGCGGCATGGGTTATGTACTGGAGGAACGTCAGGATTGATGCGCAGGCTTTCACTCGGCAGCCGACTGGCGCTGCTGTTCGCGGCCTGTACGGCTGCTGTTTCGCTGGGTGCCGGCATTCTGTTCAACCGTGCCAGCGAACAGCACTTCATCGAGCTGGACCAACAACTGCTCGAATCACGCCTGTCGCTGTTTCGCACGCAACTCGCCGGTGTCGCCACACCCGCCGAGCTTGAGGCCCGGCTCCCTGCCCTGCGCGATGAGCTCAGCCACCAGGCTGACCTGGCCCTGCGCATCAGCGGTAAAGACGGCGCACCGTGGTTCGACAGCCGCACGCAGCTGCCCGACAGCACGCCGCCGTCGGGGCTTGCGACCTTGCACACGGACGGCACCGACTACCGCAGCCTGGCCATGCCCCTGAAGCCGGCCGACCCGCAATCCGC
This sequence comes from Pseudomonas sp. NFX1, assembly GCF_051123555.1. Taxonomy (NCBI): domain Bacteria; kingdom Pseudomonadati; phylum Pseudomonadota; class Gammaproteobacteria; order Pseudomonadales; family Pseudomonadaceae; genus Pseudomonas; species Pseudomonas sp. NFX1. The sequence continues at coordinate 2,843,852 of NZ_CP169366.1, forward strand.
GCAGCTGACGCTGTACCTCGACATCACCCACCATCAACATTTTCTGCAGGGCATGCAACGCTTGATCTGGCTGACCGTCGGCCTCTCGGCCCTGGCTACGGCGCTGCTCGGTGCCTGGGCCGTACGCCGCGGGCTGCGGCCCCTGCGGCAGATGGGCCAGGTCGCCGCCAGCGTATCGGCACGCTCGTTGACCACCCGCTTGCCGGTGGCGCAGATGCCGGAAGAACTGGCCGAACTGGCCACCACCGTGAATGCCATGCTGCAACGCCTGGACGATGCCTTCCAGCGCCTGTCGGCGTTCTCGGCCGATATCGCCCACGAACTGCGCACGCCGCTGTCCAACCTGCTGACCCACACCCAGGTCACCCTCACCCGTCCGCGCAGCCTCGAAGAGTACCGCGAGGCGCTGCATGGCAACCTGGAGGAACTGCAATGGATGGCACAGATGATCAACGACATGCTGTACCTGGCCAAAGCCGACCACGGCCTGCTGGTGCCCGGGCAGGCTGCCCTGGCCTTGCACGAGGATGTGGATGCGTTGCTGGAGTTCTATGCCCCGCTGGCCGAAGACTCTGATGTAAGGCTGTTGCGCGAAGGCCAATTGCTGCTGCAGGGGGACCGCAACATGCTGCGCCGGGCACTGTCCAACCTGCTCGACAACGCCTTGCGCTTTACCCCGCCGGGTGGGCAGGTACAGGTGACATTGGGGCCGGGGTCACGGATATGCGTGGCCAATACCGGGGCTGCGATCGAACCGGCTGCATTGCCACGCTTGTTCGATCGGTTCTACCGGGTGGACCCGGCGCGACGGGAAGGCAGTAGCGAGCATGCAGGATTAGGGTTGGCGATTACCCGCTCGATCGTGCAAGCGCATGGCGGCAGCATTTCTGCGACGAGTGAAAACGGCTGGACGCGCTTTGTGATCGAGCTGCCTGAAGGTCGGTGACCGAGGGCGCAATGCGCCCCCAAACGCTCAAACGCCCTCAAACCGCCAAGCCAATCGCCGGCTGCACCTGCGATGCCCGATAAGCCGGGTAAATAGTCGCCAAAAAGCTCATCACCAACCCGGCCGCACAGATCATCGCCACATCCCCCCATTGCAGCTCCGAAGGCAGGCTGCTGATGAAGTACACATCCGAAGTGAAGATGTGCTGGCCGCTGACTCGCTCCAGCCAGCCCACGATCTGGCTGACATTGAACGCGGCAATCACCCCCAGCACACCCCCGATCAACGTCCCCACCACACCGATCAAGCTACCCTGCACCATGAACGTGCCCATGATCTGCGCAGGCGTGGCGCCCAAGGTACGCAGGATGGCGATATCCGGCCCCTTGTCGTTCACCACCATCACCAGCGTGGCAATGATGTTGAATGCCGCGACCGCGATGATCATCATCAGCAACAGGCCGATCATGGTTTTTTCCATCTTCATGGCGCTGAACAGGCTGCCCTGTGTGTGCGACCAGTCATCGGCGCGGTAGGCATCACCCAGGCCCGCGACGATGGCCTTGGACACCTGGGGCGCCGCATACAGGTCATGCAGCTTCAGCCGCACGCCCTGCACCTGGCCCGGTGCCCAGCGCTGCATTTCACCCGCATCGGCGACGTGAATGTAGGCTTGCGAACCATCCAGCTCGGCGCCGACCTTGAAGATACCGACCACGGTCAGGCGCTGCATGCGCGGGGTGATGCCACCCGGTGCCTTGCTGATTTCCGGCACGATCAGGGTCAGCTTGTCACCGGTGTTCAGGCGGAAACGGCGCGCACTCAGCTCACCGATCACCACGCCGAACTCACCCGGCTGCAGGTCTTGCAAACGGCCCTGGACAATATGCTGGCCGACAATGGAGACCTTGCCTTCCTCTGCCGGGTCGATGCCACTGACCTGGATCGGCTGCATCGCGCCCTTGTACGAGAGCATGCCTTCCATCTCGGTGATCGGCGCGGCGGCCATCACCGCCGGATCTTTCAGCGCGGCATCGGCGACCGTGCGCCAGTCGTCCAGCGGCTGCACGCCCAGGATGCTGGCATGCGGCACCAGGCCAAGGATGCGCGAGCTCATTTCACGCTGGAAGCCGTTCATTACCGACAGCACCACGATCATCGCCAGCACGCCCAGGGACAGGCCGATCATCGAAGTCATCGAGATGAACGAGATGAAATGGTTGCGGCGCTTGGCACGGGTGTAGCGAGCACCAATGAACAAGGGCAAGGGTCTGAACATGTAAAACACCCAATGAAAGAGTTGCGGGGCGGCTCAGGCCACCCCGTGCAGGCGGCTCAGATCGCCACCAGGTGACCGTCGTCGAGTTTCAGCACGCGGTCCATCTGGCGCGCTAGGTTGAGGTCGTGGGTTACCACCAGGAACGCCGTGCGCGAGGCGCTGGACAGCTCTTGCATCAATTCCTGAATACCCTGGGCGGTGTGGTGGTCGAGGTTGCCGGTAGGCTCGTCGAGCATCACCAGGCCCGGGCGGTTGACCAGTGCACGGGCGATCGCCACACGCTGGCGCTCGCCGCCAGACAGCTCGGCCGGCTTGTGCGTGAGCCGGTGGCTCAGGCCGACCCGCTTGAGCAGCGCCTCGGCGCGCTCACGGGCTTCCGGGATTGGCGTGCGGCCGATCAGCAGCGGCATGCAGACGTTTTCCAGCGCGGTGAATTCCGGCAGCAGGTGGTGGAACTGATAAACGAAACCCAGTGCCCGGTTGCGCAACAGGCCACGCGCACGCTCACCCAGGGCCGACAGTTCCTCACCCGCCAGCCAGACGCTGCCCTGGGTGGGCGTGTCGAGGCCGCCAAGCAGGTTGAGCAAGGTGCTCTTGCCAGAGCCAGAGCTGCCGACGATGGCCACGCGCTCACCCGGGTGCAGCTCCAGCTGCAGGCCCGACAGCACCTGTACCGACTCTGGGCCTTCGTCGTAGGACTTGCCCAGGTTGCGGCAACTCAGAACGGCTTTATCACTCATGCGCGACTCACTCATAACGTAGCGCCTCTGCAGGCTGGGTGCGGGCCGCACGCCAGGCCGGGTACAGGGTGGCGAAGAAACTCAGGACCAGCGCCGCGGCGCAGACCATGTACACGTCATTGGCCATGATCTGCGACGGCAGGTAATCGATGAAATAGACGTCGGCGTTGAGGAACTTGTGCCCGATCAGCGTCTCGATGCCGGCAATCGCCGCGCTCACGTTGAGCGCTGCCAGGATGCCGACCACGGCGCCGATCAAGGTGCCGATCACCCCGATCACCGTACCCTGCACCATGAAGATGGCCATGATCTGCCCAGGTGTGGCGCCAAGGGTGCGCAAGATCGCGATGTCGCCGCGCTTGTCGTTGACCACCATTACCAGGGTGGAAATAATGTTGAACGCCGCCACCGCCACGATCAGCAGCAACAGCAGGCCGATCATGGCTTTCTCCATGCGGATCGCCTGGTACAGGTTGCCATGGGTGCGGGTCCAGTCCCGGCTGTAGAACTCCTGGTCACCCAGGTGTTGGGCGATGTCCCAGGCCACGCGCGGCGCCTGGAACAGGTCGTCGAACTTCAGGCGCAGGCCCTGCACCTGGTTCGGCTTCCAGCGGTGCAGGCGGGACAGGTCGTTGATGTTGGTCAGGCCCAGGTAACCGTCGATCTCGCCGGCGCCCACGTGGAAGGTACCGACCACGGTGAAGCGCTTCATGCGCGGGAACATGCCGGCCGGGGTCACGCTGACCTCGGGCGCGACGAAGGTCAGCTTGTCACCGATGGCGACACCCAGCTTGGCCGCAGCCTTGTCGCCGATCATGATGCCCCACTCGCCCGGCGCCAGCTGGTCGAGACGGCCTTGCTGGACGAAGTTGTCGATGATCGACACCTCGCGTTCGCGCGCCGGGTCGATGCCATTGAGCAGCACCTTCTGCACCTTGCCGTCGTGGGTCAGCAGGCCCTGCATCTGGGTGAAGGGCGCAACCGCCACCACCTGCGGATTCTGCTTTACTTGTTGGGCAAGCGCAGGCCAGTCGTCAAGCGGCTGGCCGCTCTCGAGCGTGGCATGGGGAATCATGCCCAGCACGCGGGTACGCATCTCGTGGTCGAAGCCGTTCATGACCGAGAGCACCACGATCATCACCACCACGCCCAGGGCGAGGCCGATCATCGAGGTCAGGGAAATGAACGAGACGAAGTGATTGCGACGTTTGGCACGGGTATAACGCGTGCCGATAAATGCGAAAAGAGGTCTGAACATGTCGGGGCTTGTTCGGATGAAAGGGAACGTCCTTGTGGCGAGGCGCTTACGGCGGCTTTACACTCGGACCACCGCCGCTACCATGGGTTCGCCATGACGACATTAGACGAAGAAGATCGCCGCGAATACTACCGCATCGAAGATCAGATCGCACTTCAAATCAGCCCCTTGAGTGCGGCCGAAGCCCTTGAGCCAGAAGTGTTGCAGGATGATTCACCGCTGTTCAACCTGCTCAGCGAGCTGCACCTGTCCGACTTCGAAGCCCAGCACCTGCTGCGCCAGTTGAGTGACAAGGACCGCACCCTTGCGGCGTTTCTGCGGGCGCAGAGCAAACGCCTCGACCTGCTCAGCGCCGTGGTCGCGCAGACCCTCATCGGCGAAATCGGCCAGCCGCAGGCAGTGGTCATCTCCGAAGGCGGCATCGAGTCCAGCCAGGCCCAGCCCATCGCCCCTGGCACCCGGGTCAAGGTGAGGATGGTGCTGATGCCCCGCGCCCACGGCCTGCTGCTGCGCGGCAAGGTCAGCCACTGCGACCCGCGCCCGGACGGCAGCTTCGAGGTCGGCACCGAATTCATCGACATGACCGACGCCCAGCGCCAACTGCTGGCCCGTTACATCCTGCAGCGCCAGCAACAGCAACGGCGCCAGCAGCTGGAACAGAACGACCCTGCTTCCTGAGCCTTTCCCTTTGAATTGAAGGAACGAACGTGACCCTGATCTACGGCCATCGCGGCGCCAAGGGCGAAGCCCCCGAAAACACCCTGAACAGCTTCCGCCAATGCCTGTCCCACGGCGTCAATCGCTGCGAGCTGGACCTGCACCTGTCGGCCGACAACGAACTGATGGTGATCCACGACCCGACCCTCAAACGCACCACCGGCCGTCGCGGCAAGGTGGTCGAGCAGCCGGCGGCCGACCTCGCCAGGATCGACGCGCGCAAGGGCGGCCCGGGCTGGGTGCAGCCCTGCCCCATCCCGAAACTGGAAGAACTGTTCGAAAAATGCGCCTTCGAGCATTGGCAGCTGGAGGTCAAGAGCGCCTCGCGCACCCGCGCTGCCAGCACGGTGCTGGCGATTCGTGAACTGGCCCAGCAATACGGCCTGCTGGACAAAGTCACCATCACCTCGAGCTCACGCGAAGTGCTGGGTGCTGCGCTGGAGCTGGTGCCGGACGTCGCGCGCGGGCTGGTGGCCGAATACGCCTGGCTCGACCCACTGAAGGTCGCGCAGAACTACGGCTGCGAGCTGCTGGCATTGAACTGGACACTGTGCACCCCCGAGCGCCTGCTCAAGGCACAGGGCCAGGGGTTGCACGTGTCGGTGTGGACAGTCAACGAACCGGCACTGATGCGCCGGCTCGCTGATTTTGGCGTGGACAGCCTGATTACAGACTTTCCCGGTTTGGCCAAGACCACCCTCGGGTAGGGCTGAAATCGGTCTCCCCGACCGGCTCAGGCCACCGGCCGGAGCCGCTTAAAAAAGCCGGTTCAGGCCGTCGTAGGCAGCTACCCGATAAGCTTCGGCCATGGTCGGGTAGTTGAAGGTGGTGTTGACGAAGTACTTCAGGTTATTCAGCTCACCCGGCTGGTTCATGATGGCCTGGCCGATGTGGACGATTTCCGAAGCTTGGTAGCCGAAACAGTGCACGCCGAGGATTTCCAGGGTTTCACGGTGGAACAGAATCTTCAGCATGCCCTGCGGCTCCCCGGCGATCTGCGCACGCGCCATGCCTTTGAAGAAGGCCTTGCCCACTTCGTACGGCACCTTGGCCTGGGTCAGCTCTTGCTCGTTCTTGCCGATCGAGCTGATCTCCGGAATGGTGTAGATGCCGGTCGGCACGTCATTGACGAAGCGCCAGCTGCCATTGTCGACGATGCTGCCGGCAGCCGAACGGCCCTGGTCGTGGGCGGCACTGGCCAGGCTCGGCCAGCCGATCACATCACCGGCGCCGTAGATGTTCGGCACGGTCGTGCGGTAGGCCTCGTCGACCTCGATCTGGCCACGGCTGTTGACCTTGATGCCGATGTTTTCCAGGCCCAGCTTGTCGGTGTTGCCGGTACGGCCGTTGCACCACAGCAAGGCGTCGGCCTTGATCTTCTTGCCCGACTTCAGGTGCAGGACCACACCGTTGTCCAGGCCTTCGACCCGCTCGTACTCCTCGTTGTGGCGTACGGTGATGTTGTTGTTGCTGAAGTGGTAGCTCAACGCCTGGGAAATTTCCGAATCCAGGAAGCTCAGCAACTGGCCACGGTTATCGACCAGCTCGACCAACACGCCCAGGCCGCTGAAGATCGAAGCGTACTCGCAGCCGATCACGCCGGCGCCGTAGACGATCAGTTTGCGCGGGGTGTGGCTGAGGCTGAGGATGGTGTCGCTGTCGTAGACGCGCGGGTGATGGAAGTCGATGTCGGCCGGGCGATAAGGGCGCGAGCCGGTGGCGATGATGATGTGCTTGGCGTTGAGTTTTTCCACCACACCGTTGGGGCAGACCACTTCGACGGTCTGCTCGTCAGCGAAGCTGCCGGTGCCGAAGAACAGGTCGACACGGTTGCGTGCGTAGTAGCCGGTGCGCGAGGCGACCTGCTTGGAAATGACCTTTTCGGCGCTCTTGAGCACGTCCGGGAAGGAGAACCAGCGCGGCTCGCCGATGGCACGGAACATCGGGTTGGTGTTGAACTGCATGATCTGCCGCACCGAGTGACGCAGTGCCTTGGACGGGATGGTGCCCAAGTGGGTGCAGTTGCCGCCAACCTGGCGACGGCTGTCGACCATCGCCACCTTGCGCCCTGCTTTGGCGGCGTTCATTGCCGCGCCTTCTCCGGCCGGGCCGGAACCCAGCACCACTACGTCGTAGTTGTAGACAGCCATGCGTACTCCTTCAGAACTGGCCCGCGAGTCACGGTGGCTCGCGGGGCGCGATCATGTCGCCGGGGCGCCATGAGAAAATTCGGTTGCAGTCTAATCAAGCGTGAACGCCGCGCACATTAACCCTTGGTCGCGTCGTAGGCCAATTTTGCCTGCACTACATGTGGTTCACCGATTCCCTGGCGATCATCCATCCTTGCGCTTTCACTCGCCTTTCATTGCCCGCTCGAACGCAGGGGTGGTTCGGGAGACGAAGCCACCCTCGGCCCGAGTCACCAGCACAGCGGCAAGGTCATGGCTGATGGCGAAATCCCAGCCGCGCTCCGGCCCGAGGATCAGTAGCAGGGTCGAGTAGCCATCGGCCTGCAGCGCCGAGGCATCGAGCACGGTGACGGCGGCCAGGTCGTGCGCGACCGGGCGCCCGAGGCGGGCATCGAAGGTGTGCGAATAGCGCCGGCCATTCTCCTCGAAATAATGGCGATAGTCACCCGAGGTCGATACCGAAAGGCCATCGACCGGGATGACCTGGCGGGCGATCTGGCGGTCTTCACGGGGCAGCTCCAGGGCGATGTGCCAGGCGCTGCCATCGGGTTTGCGGCCAACGGCCTTGAGCTCGCCAGTGGCTTCGGCGATGAAGCTGGTAATACCCATGGCGCGCAGGCGCTCGGCGATCAGGTCGACAGCGTGGCCGGCGGCGATACTGTTGAAATCCAGTTCGACGGGGGCGTCCTTGCACAGCGCCTGGCCTTCGATACGCAGGTGCTGGTAGCCCACGCGCAGGCGCACCTGGGCCAGGGCCTGCGGGTCGGGCACCTGCTCGTGACGGGCCTGGGGGCCGAAGCCCCAGAGGTCGAGCAAGGGCTCGACAGTGAGGTCGAAGGCGCCGGCACTTTGCACAGCCAGGTGCTGGCCGAAACGGACCAGGCCGAGCATGTCGCGCGGCAGCGCCAGGCACTGATTGGCCGCGAGCTGGTTGAACTGGCTGACGGTGGAATCGCTGCGATAGGTCGAATAGTGCAGGTCGATCTCCTGCAGGATTGCCTCGACAGCCGCCTGCACCTGGACCGGGGGCGGGCCTGCGGGCTCGCGCACGTACTGGATGCTGTAGCTGCTGCCCATGGTCGGGCCACCCAGGCGCTCCAGGGTCGGGCCTTGGTTGCAGGCGGTGAGGAGCATCAATGCCAGGAGAAGAACTGTACGCACATTCGCTTACTCGACTATCCGGGCCGGCCTCTTCGCGGGGCAAGCCCGCTCCCACAGAAAAACCCTCAACCTTGAGGATGTCACTCATCCTGTAGGAGCGGGCTTGCCCCGCGAAGAGGCAGCCCGGACAACACAATAGTCAGGACAAAAAAACGGGAACCCGAAGGTTCCCGTTTTTTCATTGCCTTACAAGCGAATCAGCGCGGAAACGCTGGCGGGTTCACACCGGCCATGTCTTCCATCACGCGAACCACCTGGCAGCTGTAACCGAATTCGTTGTCGTACCAGACGTACAGCACAACGCGGTTGTCGTTGCAGATGGTGGCTTCGGCATCAACCACACCGGCGTGGCGCGAACCGACGAAGTCGGTGGAAACCACTTCCTGCGAGCTGACGTAGTCGATCTGCTTGTGCAGGTCCGAGTGCATGGCCGTCTGGCGCAGGTACTCGTTGATCTCTTCGCGGGTGGTGGCCTTTTCCAGGTTCAGGTTCAGGATGGCCATCGAGACGTTCGGCGTCGGCACGCGAATGGCGTTGCCGGTCAGCTTGCCTTTGAGCACTGGCAGCGCCTTGGCGGCAGCAGTGGCGGCACCGGTCTCGGTAATGACCATGTTCAGCGGCGCGGCGCGGCCACGGCGGCTGCCCTTGTGGAAGTTGTCGATCAGGTTCTGGTCGTTGGTGAACGAGTGAACGGTTTCGACGTGACCATTGATGATGCCGTACTGGTCGTTGACAGCCTTCAGCACCGGCACGATGGCGTTGGTGGTGCAGGAGGCGGCCGAGATGATCTTGTCATCAGCAGCGATTTCGCCGTGGTTGATGCCGTGCACGATGTTCTTCAGCGCGCCCTTGCCAGGTGCGGTGAGGATCACGCGGGCAGCGCCCGGGCAGGCCAGGTGCTGGCCCAGGCCGTCGGCATCACGCCATACGCCGGTATTGTCGACGATCAGCGCGTTGTCGATACCGTACTGGGTGTAGTCGACTTCGCTCGGGCTCTTGGCGTAGATAACCTGGATCAGGTTGCCGTTGGCGGTGATGGTGTTGTTGGCTTCGTCGATGGTGATGGTGCCATCAAACGGGCCGTGCACCGAGTCACGGCGCAGCAGGCTGGCACGCTTGACCAGGTCGTTCTCGGCGCCTTTGCGCACGACGATGGCACGCAGACGCAGGCCGTCGCCACCACCGGTCTTCTCGATCAGGATGCGCGCCAGCAGGCGGCCGATACGGCCGAAACCGTACAGCACGACGTCGGTGCCTTTACGCGCCGAAGCGTTCTGCTGGCCAACCACGTCGGCCAGTTCTTCACGCACGAACTGCTCGGCGCTGCGGCCGTTGCCTTCTAGCTTGAACTTGTTGGCCAGCTTGCCCAGGTCGACCGAAGCGGCGCCCAGTTTCAGCTCGCTCATGGCCTTGAGCAGGGGGAACGTCTCGTGGACAGACAGTTCGGTCTCGTCGGCCTGACGATGACGCGCAAAGCGGTGTGCTTTGAGGATCGAGATAACCGAACGGTTGATCAGGCTGCGGCCATAAATCGAGCTCACCACGTTGTTGTTGCGGTAGAGCTGACCGATAAGCGGGATCATCGCTTCAGCCAACGCTTCACGATCAATCCACTCACCAAGACACTGGTCGGGCTTCTGAGTCACGGGAACCTTCCACATGTAGGGACAGAAAAAAGGGGCTACATTATGACGCCCCAACGCGGAACGGGCAATGAGCGCCTGTCGCGGCAGCCAGAGCCAGTGTTCATGGCCTTTGGAGCCTGACAGCGGGCCCCGGCACCGGTACAATCGGTCTCTTTGCCGCAACGCTTGGAGTGCAATCTCCCGTGTCAGTTCTGCGCCTACCGCAACTGTCGGCCACGGCCGGCAAACAAACCTGGGGCAACCTGCCCGGTGCCGCCCTCAGCCTTGCCATTGCCGAAGCCGCCAGCAGCGCTGGCCGCTTTACCCTGCTGCTGACGGCAGACAGCCAGGCCGCCGACCGTCTGGAACAGGAGCTGCGCTTCTTTGCCCCAGACCTGCCGGTGCTGCCCTTCCCCGATTGGGAAACCCTGCCCTACGACCTGTTCTCGCCACACCAGGACATCATCTCCCAGCGTATTGCCAGCCTGTACCGGCTGCCGGAGCTGAGCCACGGCATCCTGGTGGTGCCGATCACCACCGCCCTGCATCGCCTGGCGCCGACCCGCTTCCTGCTGGGCAGCAGCCTGGTGCTGGACATCGGCCAGACCATCGACGTCGAGCAGATGCGCACGCGCCTCGAAGCCAGCGGCTACCGCTGCGTCGACACGGTGTACGAGCATGGCGAGTTCGCCGTGCGCGGCGCCCTCATCGACCTGTACCCCATGGGCAGCAAACTGCCCTACCGCATCGACCTGTTCGATGACGAGATCGAAACGCTGCGCACCTTCGACCCCGAGACCCAGCGTTCGATCGACAAGGTCGACTCGGTGCGCCTGCTGCCGGCGCGCGAGTTCCCGATGCAGAAAGAGGAAGTGACCCGCTTCAAGGCCCGCTTCCGGGAGCGCTTCGACGTCGATTTCCGCCGCAGCGCGATCTTCCAGGACCTGGCCAGCGGCATCATCCCGGCCGGCATCGAGTACTACTTGCCGCTGTTCTTCGAAGAAACTTCGACCCTGTTCGACTACCTGCCCAGCGATACCCAGGTGTTTTCCCTGCCCGGTGTCGAGCAGGCGGCCGAGCACTTCTGGAACGACGTGCGCGGGCGCTACGAAGACCGCCGTGGCGACCTGAGCCGGCCATTGCTGCCGCCTGCCGAACTGTTCCTGCCGGTCGAAGACTGTTTCGCCCAGCTCAAGCAATGGCCGCGGGTGGTGGTCAGCGCCGAAGACGTCGACCCGGGCGTCGGCCGTGAGCGCTTCCCGGCACGCGCCCTGCCGGACCTTGCCATCGAGGCCAAGGCCAACCAGCCGCTGGCCGCGCTGGCCGGGTTCCTCGACCAGTTCCCCGGGCGGGTACTGTTCACTGCCGAATCGGCGGGCCGTCGCGAAGTGCTGCTGGAACTGCTCGATCGCCTCAAGCTGCGCCCCCACACCGTCGAAGGCTGGACCGACTTCATCACCGGCTCCGAGCGCCTGGCGATCACCGTTGCCCCGCTTGACGAGGGCCTGGTGCTGGACGACCCGGCCATCGCCCTGGTGGCCGAGAGCCCGTTGTTCGGCCAGCGCGTGATGCAGCGCCGGCGCCGCGACAAACGTGGCGAAGCCGCCAACGATGCCGTGATCAAGAACCTCACCGAGCTGCGCGAAGGCGCGCCGGTGGTGCACATCGACCATGGCGTGGGCCGCTACCTGGGCCTGGCGACCCTGGAGATCGACGGCCAAGCCGCCGAGTTCCTCACCCTGGAATACGCCGAGAACGCCAAGCTTTACGTGCCGGTGGCCAACCTGCACCTGATTGCCCGCTACACCGGCAGTGACGACGCCTTGGCGCCGCTGCACCGGCTCGGCTCCGAGGCCTGGCAGAAGGCCAAGCGCAAGGCCGCCGAACAGGTGCGCGATGTCGCTGCCGAACTGCTCGACATCTACGCCCGCCGCGCCGCCCGCAAAGGCTATGCCTTCGCCGACCCGGCCGCCGACTACGCCACCTTCAGTGCCGGCTTCCCCTTCGAGGAAACCCCCGACCAGCAAAACGCCATCGAAGCCGTGCGCGCCGACATGCTCGCGGCCAAGCCGATGGACCGCCTGGTATGTGGCGACGTGGGCTTCGGCAAGACCGAAGTGGCCATGCGCGCCGCCTTCATCGCCGTGCACAGCGGCCGCCAGGTGGCGGTACTGGTGCCTACTACCCTGCTCGCCCAACAGCACTACAACAGCTTCCGCGACCGCTTCGCCGACTGGCCGGTGACGGTCGAAGTGATGAGCCGCTTCAAGTCGGCCAAGGAAGTGGCCAGCGCTGCGGCAGACCTTGCCGAGGGCAAGATCGACATCCTCATCGGCACCCACAAGCTGCTGCAGGACGATGTCCGCTTCAAGGACCTGGGCTTGGTGGTGATCGACGAAGAACACCGCTTTGGCGTACGCCAGAAGGAACAGCTCAAGGCGCTGCGCAGCGAGGTGGACATCCTCACCCTGACCGCCACGCCGATTCCACGCACCCTGAACATGGCCGTGGCCGGCATGCGCGACTTGTCGATCATCGCCACGCCGCCGGCGCGACGCCTGTCGGTGCGTACCTTCGTCATGGAGCACAACAACAGCACGGTCAAAGAAGCACTGCTGCGTGAACTGCTGCGCGGCGGCCAGGTGTATTACCTGCACAACGATGTGAAAACCATCGAAAAATGCGCCGCAGACCTCGCCGAACTGGTGCCGGAAGCACGCATCGGCATCGGCCACGGGCAGATGCGCGAGCGCGAGCTGGAACAGGTAATGAGCGACTTCTACCACAAGCGCTTCAACGTGCTGATCGCCTCGACCATCATCGAGACCGGCATCGACGTGCCCAGTGCCAACACCATCGTCATCGAGCGCGCCGACAAGTTCGGCCTGGCCCAGTTGCACCAGTTGCGCGGCCGGGTCGGGCGCAGCCACCACCAGGCCTACGCCTACCTGCTGACCCCTGCACGGCAGAAGGTCAGCAGCGACGCCGAGAAGCGCCTCGAAGCCATCGCCAATACCCAGGACCTGGGGGCCGGTTTTGTTCTGGCCACCAACGACCTGGAAATCCGCGGCGCCGGCGAACTGCTTGGCGAAGGCCAGAGCGGGCAGATCCAGGCCGTGGGCTTCACCCTCTACATGGAAATGCTCGAACGCGCCGTCAAGGCGATCCGCAAGGGCAACCAGCCGAACCTGGAGCAACCGCTCGGTGGCGGCCCAGAGATCAATCTGCGCCTGCCAGCGCTGATCCCCGAAGACTACCTGCCCGATGTGCATGCACGGCTGATCCTCTACAAGCGCATCGCCTCGGCGGCCGACGAAGAGGGCCTCAAGGACCTGCAGGTCGAGATGATCGACCGCTTCGGCCTGCTGCCCGAGCCGACCAAGAACCTGATGCGCCTGACCTCGCTCAAACTGCAGGCGGAAAAGCTCGGCATCAAGAAAGTCGATGCCGGCCCCAACGGCGGCAAACTCGAGTTCGAGGCCGAAACACCGGTCGACCCGCTGACCTTGATCAAGCTGATCCAGGGCCAGCCCAAACGCTACAAATTCGAAGGCGCCACCCAGTTCCGCTTCCTGGTCCCGATGGAACGCCCCGACGAACGTTTCAATACCCTTGAGGCGCTGTTCGAGCGCCTGACCCCACAGCCTGCCTAAGGAAGATCCATGCGTGCCATCCGTTGCCTGACCCTGCTGCTGGCGCTGTTCGCGCCAACAGCCTTCGCCGAAGGGGTGTATCAGGTAGAAATGATCCTGGTGCGGCAAAACAGCGTGCCCGCCTTCACCAGCCCGTTCGCGCCGGAAAACTGGCGCGCCGACGGCAACCCTCTGGACAAGGCGGCCGAGCGCCCGCTGGGCCTGGAGGACGAGGTCACCCGCCTGCAGGCCACCGCCGACTACACCGTGCTCATGCACAAGGCCTGGCAGCAACAGGCCGGCAGCGAGCCCAGCCGCATCGCCCTGAGCGAGGGTGAAGAGCAGTTCGGCCACTTCCCCATCGAAGGCAACCTGAGCATTGCCGAAGGCCGCTTCATTGCCGTACAGGCCAACTTCTGGGTCAACCAGCTCGACAGCAACGGTAGCGTGCTGCGCAGCGAGCAATTCAAGCAGAGCAACAGCAACGTCAAGGCCGGCCAGCTGACCTTCCTCGACGGCGGGCACCTGGCGGTGCTGCTGAAGGTGACCCCGGCCGGAATGCGCAAGTTGCCAGCGATGGACCCGGAGATGATGGAGCAGTGATGTGAGCGAGAGCGATGCGCAGTTCTTCGTCCGCGAGCATGACGGGTGGACGTTCACGTTTGACCGCAAAACCCTGCAGCGCGGCCTGGACTATGCCGAGGATGGCAGGAGCAAGATCGTATCGATCCTCGACCTGACCATCCGCGCTCAATGCGCAGGTTCCGGCGGCCGCGAATACTACCAACGCATCGAACTGGACATGACCGAGGACGGCCTTGAATGCGAGGGAACGTGCTCGTGCCCGGTCGGTGACAATTGCAAGCACTGCGCGGCGGCGCTCTATGTGCTGGAACGTGGCCCGGACTTTATCGAAGGCGCGCCAGACCAGCCCCTTGCTGCCACGCAGTCAGCGCAGCAATCCCTTGAACTGCCCCCCGAACTCGCGCACTGGGTGGAGGCGCTGGAACTACCAGCAGCACCCACTGCGGAGCCTGCCAAGCGAAAAGGCCCCGCACTCTACTACGTGGTGAGCAACAACCATGGCCAATGCATGCTCAGCGTTTTCAAAGGCACCCGGCAGGCCGATGGCACCTTGAAGCTGGGCCGCCCCAGTTCGATGCCCGAGCTCATCTACTACACGCCCAAATACGTGACCGATGAGGACTTGCGCGCACTGCGGCTGATCGATGCCCTCGGCAAGGATTACAGCCTGCCGATTGCGCGACTGGAAGGCAAAAAGGGCGCCGAACTCTATGAGTATGCGCTGGCCACCGGCCGCTTGCTGTACGACGAACAACAGGCTCCACTGGCCCAAGGCCCGGACCTGCCTGCCGAATTTCGCTGGGTGCGGCTGGACAACGGTAGCTATCGCGGCGCCTGGCACCATGATGAACATGCCCACCGGCTGGCACTGCCGCTCGACCCACTTTATTACGTGGACACCCAGAACGGGCAGACCGGCAAGCTGCTGCATGACCTTGACCCGTTCATTGCCAGTCAGTTGGCGAGCGCACCCACAGTTCCCGAGCACCTGATCATCCCGCTGAGCCATCGATTGAATGCGTTGAACCGGCAGGTACCGACCCCCACAACCGTGCGCAGCGAACAGATCGATGACATCCAGCCGCGCCCTCACCTGACCTTGGGCAGCCTCGAATTCAGCGCCTACATGCCCAAGACCGGCCGCATGCAGCGCCAGATGCAGCACCGCGCCGCGCTGTCGTTCGACTACGATGGCCTGCGCACCAGCGGCAGCGACGACAAGCCACTGACCCGCCTGGTGGATGCCACCAGCCAGCGCATTCGCCGCCAGCCCAAAGCCGAGCAGGCACTGCGCAAAGCCTTGCGCGACCTGGGCTTCAAGGCCGCCACCCGGCAGAGCAAAGCCCTGCCCGACAGCGCCGGCGAGATGCACCAGTTGCCGGATGACGAAGCCTGGCTGCACTTTGCCCGCAACGACTTGGCGCGCCTGCGTGAAGACGGCTGGGTGATCGATATCCACCGTGATTTTGCCTTCAACCTGCAAGAGGTGGACGACTGGTACGCCAACATTGACGAAGCCCCCGGCCATGAATGGTTCGACCTGGAGCTGGGCATCGTGGTCGATGGCCAGCGCCACAGCCTGCTACCGATCGTGCTGCAGTTACTGCGCAGCAACCCGGAGCTGCTGCGCGCCACCGAACTGGCCCGGCGCAGCGATGACGAACACCTGCTGATCGACCTCAACCGCGGTCGCCTCGACAGCCCTGCGTTGCGCGTCGCCCTGCCCTACGGCCGCATCAAGGCCGTCATGGGCACCCTTGGCGAACTGTACCTGCATGAACACGCCGCAGGCCCCTCGCTGCGTCTGGACCGCGCCGATGCCGCGCGCCTGAACGAACTCGATCACCTGCCGTTGCACTGGGAAGGTGGTGCGCATGTGCGCGATTTGGGCAAGCGCTTGCGCGACGCGCGCGACCTGCAGGTCGAGCCGCCCACGCAGTTGAACGCCACCCTGCGCCCCTATCAGCAACAAGGCCTGAACTGGTTGCAGGCCCTGCGCGAAATGGGTACCGGCGGCATCCTCGGCGATGACATGGGCCTGGGCAAGACCCTGCAGGCCCTGGCGCACCTGCTGCTGGAAAAACAATCCGGGCGCCTGACCGCCCCGGCCCTGGCCGTGATGCCGACCAGCCTGGTACCGAACTGGCTCGACGAAGCCCAACGCTTCGCCCCCGACCTGCGCGTGCTGGCGCTACACGGCCCGGGGCGCAGCAAGCATTTTGCCGCGCTGCATGACTACGACCTGGTCCTGACCACCTACGCCCTGGTACCCCGCGACCTCGAACACCTGCGCGCGCAGCCTTGGCACTTGCTGGTGCTCGACGAGGCGCAGAACATCAAAAGCAGCACCAGCAAGGCGGCCCTCGCCGTCTGCGAATTGCAGGCCGAACAACGCCTATGCCTGACCGGCACGCCCATGGAAAACAACCTCGGCGAGTTGTGGTCGATCTTCCACTTCCTGATGCCTGGCTGGCTGGGCGACCTCAAGCACTTCAACCAGGCCTACCGGACCCCGATCGAACGCCATGGCGATACCGAGCGCCTGGCCCACCTGGCCAGCCGCATCCGCCCGTTCCTGCTGCGCCGAACCAAAGAGCAGGTAGCCACCGAGCTGCCTGCCAAGACCGAAATGGTCCACTGGGTCGAGCTCAGCGATGCCCAGCGCGACACCTACGAAGCCGTGCGCGTAGCCATGGACAAGAAGGTCCGCGACGAGATCGCCCGCAATGGCGCCTCACGTAGCCAGATCATCATCCTCGACGCCCTGCTCAAGTTACGCCAGGTGTGCTGCGACCTGCGCCTGGTGAAGGGCGTTGAAACCAAGGGTAACCAGGCCGACAAGGGCAAGCTCGGGGCGCTTCTGGAAATGCTCGTAGAGCTGCTCAGTGAAGGCCGCCGGGTATTGTTGTTCTCCCAGTTCACCTCGATGCTGGCACTGATCGAGCAGGAACTGCAGAAGCGCAAAGTCCGTTACAGCCTGCTGACCGGCGACACCCGTGACCGCCGCACACCGGTGCAGGCATTCCAGCAGGGGGACAGCGAGGTGTTTCTGATCAGCCTCAAGGCAGGTGGCACCGGGCTGAACCTGACGGCTGCAGACACGGTGATCCACTTCGACCCCTGGTGGAACCCGGCCAGCGAGAACCAGGCCACCGACCGCGCTTACCGCATTGGCCAGGACAAGCCGGTGTTCGTGTTCAAGCTGATCACCCGCGGCACCGTGGAAGAGAAAATCCAGTTGTTGCAGCAGGAGAAGGCGGCACTGGCCTCAAGCCTGCTCGATGGTGGGCAGGCAGGGCAGTGGCGGTTGGGGGATGAGGAGATCGAAGCACTGTTCGCGCCGCTGCCTGGCAAGCGCGGGCGCTGAGCTTACGGCGTCCGCTTGGGGTTTTCGGCGCCTTCAGAATCGAGCGCCGCGCGGGCGGCGCTCGATCTCCAATACACCTCAAGCCTCAAGACATGCGCCTCTTGGCGAAAATCAGTCGACCAACTGCGCCTCTTTCAAGGCCCCCAACGCCTCCAGCCAACGCGGCTGCTGGCGATAATCGGTACGTGCAAAGCCCTGCCCCTGCATCCGCGCAATGCGCGGCGAAGGCTTGACCTTGAGCCGCTGCGCCGCACTCAATGCCAGCTCCGCCGCCGCCCGGTCATTGCACACCAGGCCCATGTCGCAACCGGCGCTCAAGGCAGCCTCGATCCGGTTGGCGGCATCCCCGACCACGTGCGCACCGGCCATGGACAGGTCGTCACTGAAGATCACCCCGTCAAAGCCCAACTCGCCCCGCAGGATGTCCTGCAACCAACGCCGCGAGAAGCCCGCCGGCTGGTTGTCGACCTGCGGATAGATCACGTGCGCCGGCATTACCGCCGCCAGTTGCCCGCTGAGCCGGGTGAACGGCACCAGGTCCGCCTGGCGCAACTGCTCAAGGCTGCGCTCGTCAGTGGGGATGGCCACATGGGAATCGGCCTCGGCCCAACCATGCCCCGGGAAATGCTTGCCACAGGCCGCCATGCCCGCAGCGTTCATGCCACGGATAAAGGCCGCCGCCAATTGCGTGGCACGCTGTGGGTTACCTTCGAAGGCGCGGCTGCCGACCACGGCGCTGCGCTGGTGATCCAGGTCCAGCACCGGCGCAAAGCTCAGGTCCAGGCCTACAGCCAAGACCTCGGTGGCCATCAACCAGCCGCATTGTTCCGCCAGGTACTCGGCGTTGTCGTTGTCGGCCAGCGCACGCATGGCCGGCAGGCGCACGAAACCTTGGCGCAGCCGCTGTACCCGACCACCCTCCTGGTCGACCGCCAGGATCAACTCAGGGCGAATCGCGCGGATCGACGCACACAGTTCGCGCACCTGGCGCGGGCTGTCGATGTTGCGGGCAAAAATGATCAAGCCGGCCACTTCAGGCTGGCGCAGCAGGTGACGGTCTTCGGCGGTCAGCCATTTACCGGCGATGTCCACCATCAGGGAGCCTTGCAGGCTGACGGTCATGGGAAATCCTTCATTGAAGACTTAAAGAAGCCCACTGGGGGCAAGCCGCCTGTTCGATGCGCACCCGGCAATGGACCGGCACCCGGTCGAACAGGGCAAGCAAATCGGTGTTGTGCAGGCGAATGCAGCCATGGGACAGCGGCACGCCCAAAGGTTCGCTCAGCGGGGTGCCATGCAGGTAGATATAGCGCCGGAACGTGTCGACCGCACCCAGCCGGTTGACGCCCGGCTCGCAGCCACTGAGCCAGAGTATGCGGGTGAGGACCCAGTCACGCCCGGGGAACTGCGCCTGCAGCTCGGGCGACCAGACCTCGCCGGTCCAGCGCCGCCCGCGCAGCACCGCATTCAGTGGCAGGCCCACGCCAATCTTTGCCCGCACCTGATGCAGCCCGCGCGGGGTGCAGCCCGAACCATTGCGCTCGCCCGCGCCATTGCGCGCCGTAGAAACCGCCAGGCGCACGCACAGCCGCCCCTGGGTGAACCCATAGAGGCACTGGTCGGCAAGGGATATGTGCAAAAAATCGAGATCGGGCATGGGCGCTAGCTTAGCCGAAGCGCCCTGCCCCGCCCAGCCTTCAGGCCTTGGCGGTGGTGGCGCTGGTGCTGGTCTTGCTGCGTGGGCGCAGTTGGGCCGCTGCCATCGCTTCGTCGGTAACCCCGCTGTCGGCGCGCATGCCCGCAGCCAGGAATGGCACCATCAGGCGCATGACCTGTTCGATCGAGGTATTGATGCCGAAATCGGTCTCGGCGATGGCACGCAGGGCCTTGATGCCGGACATGCTGAACGCGGCGGCGCCGAGCATGAAATGCACGCGCCAGAACAGCTCCAGCGGCGGCACCCGTGGCGCAGCCTCGTTGACCAGCAGCATGTAGCGGCGGAACACCTTGCCGTACATGTCTTCCAGGTAGCGGCGCAAGTGGCCCTGGCTCTGACTGAAAGCCAGCCCCAACAGGCGCATGAAGATGGACAGGTCGTTATTGCTGCGCGGCTGCACGGCCAGGGCCTGCTCGACGAGCATTTCCAGCAGCTCTTCGAGGCTGGGCTTTTGCTCCGGGCGCGCCTGACGACGCTCCAGCTCACGCTCGAGGCTGGCACAGAACGGCCCAAGGAAGCGCGAAAACACCGCCTGGATCAGGGCCTTCTTGGAACCGAAGTGATAGTTGACCGCTGCCAGGTTCACCCCGGCCTTGCTGGTAATCAGCCGCAACGACGTTTCTGCAAACCCTCTTTCCGCGAACAACTGCTCGGCAGCATCGAGAATGCGTTCAACGGTTTCCGATTGGGCCATGATTATTCCGCCAGACAAACAGGTGTTTGAAACATACGTTTCAGCCCTGCTTCTGTCAAGGCTCGGTGACCGGGCGGTCGCCATTTAAAAGCGCCCCATTACACGCTGCAAGCGACAAGTTGGCCAGCGCGGCACTTTTTGTTGCTGCTTGGCGCTTGCAGCTCATCCAGTACTGTATATAATCCCAGTCACTGTATAAAAAGACAGAGCGCTCACCATGTTGAAACTGACGCCACGCCAAGCCGAAATTCTCGCGTTCATCAAACGTTGCCTTGAAGACAACGGTTTCCCTCCAACGCGCGCTGAAATCGCTCAGGAACTGGGCTTCAAATCGCCCAACGCCGCCGAAGAGCACCTCAAGGCCCTTGCCCGCAAAGGCGCCATCGAGATGACCCCTGGCGCATCCCGCGGCATCCGTATCCCGGGCCTGGAAACCAAAGCCGAAGAGAACGGCCTGCCGATCATTGGCCGGGTCGCAGCCGGTGCACCGATCCTCGCCGAGCAGCACATCGAGCAATCTTGCAACATCAACCCGAGCTTCTTCCACCCTCACGCCGACTATCTGCTCCGCGTACACGGCATGAGCATGAAGGATGTCGGCATCTTCGACGGCGACCTGCTGGCAGTGCACACCTGCCGCGAAGCCCGCAATGGCCAGATCGTCGTCGCCCGCATCGGTGACGAGGTGACCGTCAAGCGCTTCAAGCGCGAAGGCACCAAGGTCTGGCTGCTTGCCGAAAACCCCGAATTCGCCCCCATCGAAGTCGACCTGAAAGAACAGGAACTGGTGATCGAGGGCTTGAGCGTCGGCGTCATACGCCGCTGATCCAGGAGGCGCCATGCAGCAGTTCATTCACGCACCCGAGCAAGCCCAGTTGCCACTGTTCGAAGCATTTCTAGCCCAGCCCATCCTGCCCGGCCTGAAAGCCAGCGAGCAGGCGCGCAAGATCAGCCAGCCCGATCTGTTCAGCGAGCTGTCGCTGCGCGGCGCTGCCGGGCACTGCCAGAGCCTGTTGGCCCCGGTGCTGCGCGAACTGAGCGAAGAGGACGATGCCCGCTGGTTGACCCTGATCGCCCCACCCGCAAGCCTGACCCAGGCCTGGTTGCGCGATGCCGGCCTCAACCGCGAACGCATCCTGCTGCTGCACCCTCGGGGCAATCAGAGCCCACTGCAACTGACTTGTGAAGCGCTGCGCCTGGGCCGTAGCCACACCGTGGTCAGTTGGCTTGGCAGCGTCAATGCCAGCGCGCGTCAACTGCTGCTTCGCTCAGCCAGTGCCGGAAACGCACAAAGCCTGAACATCCGCCTCGGCTGATGTTCAGGCTTTGCCTGTCACTCAGAAACCGCTGAGACCCTGCAC
The DNA here is from genome assembly GCF_051123555.1 of Pseudomonas sp. NFX1. Lineage (NCBI taxonomy): Bacteria > Pseudomonadati > Pseudomonadota > Gammaproteobacteria > Pseudomonadales > Pseudomonadaceae > Pseudomonas > Pseudomonas sp. NFX1. Next base: position 2,865,123 of record NZ_CP169366.1, read on the forward strand.
GCCGATCAATGCAGAACGCGAGGGCCTTCTTCGCGTTCGAGCTCGCCGTCCATCAGGCGACCTGCCATTTGCACGCCCACACTGAGCATGGCCTTGGCCACTTCTACATGCTGACCCTGCAGGAACGCCTTGGCGTCTTCCGAGAAATCCAGGGTTACCAGAGAGCCCTCATCCTCCGCACGACGCAGTTCGATCCGGCCATCAGGCAACTCGACAATTTCCAGAAAAGACGTAGACATAAAAGGCTGTTCTCCACGAAAGGCCAGCATTGTACCAGCCGCAGCGGCTATCAGCACTCACTCAACGCGTCACGGAAACGCCTCACCAAGCTTTTGAGGTTGCTGCGCCAGCTTTCCAATTCTTCACGCGACAGCGCGGGCTGCTCGGGCTCATCGAGATTGACGGCCTGGATCAACGGCTGGGTGACATCGGTTTTAGGCGTTTTTTTCGCGACCGGTGGTCGGAACAGATCGGCATAAGCACTGAGCATTTGCGCCAGCCAGGTTTCCCGTTGGCGGGACAATTCCAGCAGCTCGGCCACCTCTGGGATAGCAATCTCATTGAAAGCATCGCCAGCCAGCAGCTGCTCGACATTAGCCCCTGCCGGCAAGCGGTAGAAACCGCCGATCTCATGGCACAGCCCCAGCAGTGCACCGTACAGGTGGAACAGTGCCGATTCGCGTTCGGCCTGAACCATGCCCTGGGCGTTCATGGCCTGGCCCTGTTCGGCCTTGGCCATGGACTCGAGTGCGAGGCCTGCGAAGAACAGCTTCTGATTGGTGCGGGTGTAGAGTTCCTGGGCCATTTCAATGCCCTCCCCTGAGATGCAGAACGATTGCAGCCAGTTTCCGGCAAGCCCTGCCCGGCCGCAAGCTGAATGTCCCTGAAATGACTGGGGGCCGCAAAGCGGCCCCCAGTTCAACGCCAATCAGCGTTTGTCTTCAACCTTCCACGCATTGCCGTCGTAGAACGCCTTCCAGCCCGTCGGCTTGCCATCGACCTCGGTCTGCACATACTGCTCCTTGGTCTTGCGGCTGTAGCGAATCACCGCTGGACGCCCTTCTGGGTCTTTCTGCGGTGCATCGCAGAGGAAGTGGTACTTCGGATCGATCTCATGCTTGTGCGGGACGATCTCCAACACCAGCGGTGCACGTGTCTCGCGGTTTTTCGGGAACTGGCTGGCCGCCAGGAACAACCCCGAAGCACCGTCACGCAACACGTAGGTGTCATCGACCTTCTCGCACTTGAGCTCCGGCATGTCCACCTTGTCCATCTTCGGTGGCGCCGCCTCACCACTCTTGAGCAGCTTGCGGGTGTTCTTGCACGCAGGGTTGGTGCAACCGAAGAACTTGCCGAAGCGGCCGGTCTTGAGCTGCATCTCGCTGCCACACTTGTCGCACTCCAGGCTCGGCCCTTCGTAGCCCTTGATGCGGTAGCTACCCTCTTCGATCTCGTAGCCCACACAGTCCGGGTTGTTACCGCAGATATGCAGCTTGTGCTTCTCGTCCAGCAGGTAAGCATCCATTGCCGTGGCGCAGATCGGGCAGCGGTGCTTGCCCAAGAGAACACGGGATTCCGACTCGCCTTCGTCGTCCGCTGCAATTTCGTCACCCGGCACCAGGTTGACGGTGGCCTTGCAACGCTCCTTGGGCGGCAGGCTGTAGCCCGAGCAGCCAAGGAACACGCCCGTCGAGGCGGTGCGAATCATCATTGGGCGACCACATTCCTTGCAGGCAATGTTAGTCATGGTCGGCTGGTTGGCACGCATGCCGTTTTCGGCCGACTCGGCTGTCTGCAGTTTTTTGCTGAAGTCGCCGTAGAACTCGTCGAGCACGTTCTTCCAGTCACGCTCGCCCTGGGCCACGTCGTCGAGGTTTTCTTCCATGCCGGCGGTGAAGCCGTAGTCCATCAGGTTGGCGAAGCTCTCGGACAGGCGCTCGGTGACGATGTCGCCCATCTTCTCGGAGTAGAAGCGGCGGTTGTGCAGGGTCACATAGCCACGGTCCTGGATGGTCGAAATGATCGCGGCGTAGGTCGACGGGCGGCCGATGCCGCGCTTTTCCATTTCCTTGACCAGGCTGGCTTCGGTGAACCGCGCCGGCGGCTTGGTGAAGTGCTGGCTCGGGTCGATCTGGATCAGCTTGAGCGCTTCACCCTGGACCATCTCCGGCAGTACGTCGTCTTCGCCAGGCTTGCTCTGTTGCGGCAGCACGCGGGTGTAACCGTCGAACTTGAGGATACGGCCCTTGGCACGCAGCTCGAAGTCGCCAGCGGCTACAGTGACGCTGGTGGACAGGTACTGCGCCGGCGGCATCTGGCAGGCCAGGAACTGGCGCCAGATCAACTCGTACAGGCGCTCTGCGTCGCGCTCCATGCCACTGAGCTTGGTCGGGTGGGTGTTGACGTCGGAAGGACGAATCGCTTCGTGCGCCTCCTGGGCCCCTTCCTTGCTGCTATACACCAGCGGGTTTTCCGGCAGGTACTGCTTGCCGAACTCGCGCTCGATGTAGCCACGCGCCATGTCCAGGGCATCAGCCGACAGGTTGGTCGAGTCGGTACGCATGTAAGTGATGTAGCCGGCTTCGTACAGACGCTGGGCCATCATCATGGTTTTCTTCACCCCGAAGCCCAGGCGGTTGCTCGCCGCCTGCTGCAAGGTGGAGGTAATGAACGGCGCCGACGGCTTGCTGCTGGTCGGGCGGTCTTCACGCTTGACCACGCTGTAGCTGGAAGCCTTGAGCTTCTCCAGTGCAGCCATGGTCTGTGCTTCATTCAGCGGCTTGAAAGCCTCGCCCTTCTCGCGCGCCACTTCGAAACGCACCTTGGCGTTCTTGGCGGTACCGAGGTCGGCGTGGATCTCCCAGTACTCTTCGGGGATGAAGGCGCGGATCTCGCGTTCGCGCTCGACCACCAGCTTCACCGCAACCGACTGGACCCGGCCGGCCGACAAGCCACGGGCAATCTTGGCCCACAGCAGCGGCGAAACCATGTAGCCCACCACGCGATCGAGGAAGCGTCGCGCCTGCTGGGCGTTGACGCGGTCGATGTCCAGCTCGCCCGGTTGCGAGAAGGCCTCCTGGATGGCCTTCTTGGTAATTTCGTTGAACACCACGCGTTTGTAGCGGCTGTCGTCACCACCGATGGCTTCGCGCAGGTGCCATGCGATGGCCTCCCCTTCGCGGTCCAAGTCGGTTGCGAGATAGATGGTGTCGGCGTCCTTGGCCAGGCGGCGCAGCTCTTCGATCACCTTTTCCTTGCCAGGCAGGATCTCGTACTTGGCCTTCCAGCCGTGATCGGGGTCGACACCCATTCGCGCCACCAGCTGGCGGCGTGCCTTTTCTTTCGGCGAAAGGGCCGGCGCCTCACCCGCAGCCTTACCACGCTTGGCGGCCGGCTCTTTGCTAGCGCTGGCCGAACCGCTGGTGGGGAGGTCTCGGATATGGCCGATACTCGACTTCACCACGTACTGGTTGCCCAGGTACTTGTTGATGGTCTTGGCCTTGGCCGGGGATTCCACAATGACCAGCGATTTGCCCATGGATCGGAGTATTCCTGAATCTGAAAGATGAAAAACGCGTCAGGTGCCAGACGCGGCACCGCTATATATAGTGGCAAAAGAGTGAGGTCAAGCGCGGTCGTTCACACGTGCGACTTGCCAAGCAACCCTGGCAGCCCCTCTTCGGCCTTGACCAAAGCAAAGCGTGGCACTTGCTCGCCGTCAACCTCGACGGACTCCTGGAACATCGAAAGGGGGCGTACCCAGAACCCGTAATCACCATACAGGCATTGGTAGAACACCATCCACTCTTCGCTCTCGGAGTGCTGCGCAACACTGAAGACACGGTACTCAGGCCCCTTGTAGTGCCGGTATACGCCTGGCTGTATCTGCATGCTACTCACCCTCTTGAACAAATCTTGTAAAAAACAAAAACCGGGGCACATGGCCCCGGCTGCTGTCCCGCAACGCGATCAGACGCGTTCGAAGACAGTGGTGATGCCCTGGCCGAGGCCGACGCACATGGTGGCGACCCCCAGAGTACCGCCGTTCTGCTTCATGACGTTGAGCAGGGTGCCGGAAATCCGTGCCCCAGAGCAACCGAACGGGTGGCCCAAAGCAATGGCGCCGCCGTGCAGGTTAACCTTCTCATCCATCTTGTCGAGCACTTTCAAATCTTTGAGCACTGGCAGGGCCTGTGCAGCGAAGGCTTCGTTGAGCTCGATGAAGTCGATATCGGCCATGGTCAGGCCGGCGCGCTTGAGGGCTTTCTGGGTCGCCGGCACCGGGCCGTAGCCCATGATCGCCGGGTCGACACCGGCCACGGCCATCGAGCGAAGCACCGCCAATGGCTGGATGCCCAGGTCCATGGCACGCTGGCCAGACATTACGATCATGCACGAAGCGCCGTCGGTGATCTGCGACGAAGTACCGGCGGTAACGGTGCCACCTTTGGGGTTGAACGCCGGCTTGAGCGAGGCCAGCCCTTCGAGGGTGGTTTCCGGGCGAATGGTCTCGTCGAAATCGAAGACCTTCAGGAAGCCGTTCTCGTCATAACCCTGCATCGGGATGATCTCGTCCTTGAACTTGCCTTCTACCGTCGCCTTGTGGGCGAGCTGGTGCGAACGCAGGCCGAACAGATCTTGCTGTTCGCGGCTGATGCCATGCATTTTGCCGAGCATCTCTGCAGTCAGGCCCATCATCCCGGAAGCCTTGGCGGCATGCAAGGACAGGTGCGGGTTGGGGTCGACGCCATGCATCATGCTGACGTGGCCCATGTGCTCAACACCCCCGACCACGAACACATCGCCATTGCCAGTCATGATTGCCTGGGCGGCGGTGTGCAGCGCACTCATCGACGACCCGCACAGACGGCTGACGGTCTGCGCCGCCGACGTATGCGGGATCGGGGTCATCAGCGAGGCCATGCGGGCGACGTTCCAGCCCTGCTCCAGGGTCTGGTTGACGCAGCCCCAGATCACATCCTCGACCTCTTTAGGGTCGACCTTGCCGTTGCGCTCCAGCAGCTTGGTGATCAGGTGCGCCGACATGTCTTCGGCGCGCGTGTTGCGGTGCATGCCACCCTTGGAGCGGCCCATTGGTGTGCGACCGAAGTCGACAATCACCACGTCTCTTGGATTGAGGCTCATATCAAATCTCTCGCTCTACTCTTGCGTTGGCCGCTCAGTTGAAGAAACGCTGGCCGCTCTTGGCCATTTCGCGCAGCTTCGCGGTCGGGTGGTACAGCGGCCCCAGGTCGGCGTACTGATCGGCCAGGGCGACGAATTCGGCGACACCGATCGAGTCGATGTAGCGCAGCGCACCGCCGCGGAACGGAGGGAAGCCAATGCCGTAGACCAGACCCATGTCAGCTTCGGCGGCGGTCTCGACAATGCCGTCTTCCAGGCAGCGCACGGTCTCCAGGCACAGCGGGACCATCATCCAGTTGATGATGTCGTCGTCGCTGACTTCACGTTGCTCGAACACGATCGGCTTGAGCACGTCGAGCACGGCGGCATCGAACACCTTCTTCGGCTTGCCGCGCTTGTCGGTCTCGTAGGCGTAGAAGCCTTTGCCGTTCTTCTGGCCCAGGCGGTTGGCCTCGTACAGGGCGTCTACCGCCGAGCGGCGCTCGTCTTTCATGCGGTCCGGGAAGCCCTCGGCCATGACGTCGCGGCCGTGGTGGCCGGTGTCGATGCCGACCACGTCCATCAGGTACGCAGGGCCCATGGGCCAGCCGAAGCGCTCCATGACTTTGTCAATACGCACGAAGTCGACACCAGCGCTGACCAGCTTGGCGAAGCCGCCGAAGTACGGGAACAGCACGCGGTTGACCAAAAAGCCCGGGCAGTCGTTGACCACGATCGGGTTCTTGCCCATCTTCTTGGCGTAGGCCACGGTGGTGGCAACCGCCACATCACTGGACTTCTCGCCACGAATCACTTCGACCAGCGGCATCATATGCACCGGGTTGAAGAAGTGCATGCCGACGAAGTTCTCGGGGCGCTTGAGCGCCTTTGCCAGCAGGTTGATGGAGATGGTCGAGGTGTTGGACGCGAGGATGGCGTCCTCTTTCACCTGGCCTTCGACTTCTGCCAGCACGGCTTGCTTGACCTTCGGGTTCTCGACCACGGCCTCGACGACGATATCGACGTTGGCGAAATCACCATAGGACAGGGTCGGACGGATGGCATTGAGTGCTTCAGCCATCTTCGCCGGGGTCAGGCGGCCCTTCTCGACGCGATTGCCCAGCAGCTTGGAGGCTTCGTTCAAGCCCAGCTGGATGGCGTCTTCGCGGATGTCCTTCATCAGAATCGGCGTGCCCTTGACCGCCGATTGGTAGGCAATGCCGCCACCCATGATGCCGGCGCCGAGCACGGCAGCCTGCTTCACGTCATGGGCGATTTCGTCATGGGCCTTGGCCTTGCGCTTGAGCTCCTGGTCGTTCAGGAACAGGCCGATAAGGCTCTCGGCAACCGAGGTCTTGGCCAGCTTGGCAAAGCCTGCGGCCTCGATTTCCAGGGCTTTGTCACGGCCGAAGTTGGCGGCTTTCTGAATGCTCTTGATCGCTTCGACCGGCGCTGGGTAGTTCGGCCCAGCCTGGCCTGCGACGAAGCCCTTGGCCGTCTCGAATGCCATCATCTGCTCGATGGCATTGAGCTTGAGTTTTTCCAGTTTCGGCTGGCGCTTGGCCTTGTAGTCCAGTTCGCCGCTGATGGCGCGCTTGATCAGGTCAAGGGCACCAGCCTGCAGCAGCTCCGGGGCGACCACGGCATCGACGGCGCCTACTTTCAGGGCGTCTTCGGCGCGGTTTTCCTTGCCGGCGGCAATCCACTCGACAGCGTTGTCCGAGCCGATCAGGCGTGGCAGGCGCACAGTACCGCCAAAGCCTGGGTAGATACCCAGTTTGACTTCAGGCAGGCCAATCTTGGCGCTGCTGGACATGATCCGGTAATCGGCCGCCAGGCACATTTCCAGGCCGCCGCCCAGGGCGATGCCGTTGATGGCGGCTACGGTCGGCACTTCGAGGTCTTCGAAGGCGTTGAAGATACGGTTGGCTTCCAGGTTGCCGGCGACCAGTTCGGCCTCGGGCAGCTTGAAGTTGTCGACGAACTCGGTGATGTCGGCGCCGACGATGAACACGTCCTTGCCACTGCTGACGATTACGCCTTTGACCGAAGCGTCGGCCTTGATGGCATCGACGGCCTGGCGAAGCTCGTTCAGGGTCAGGCGGTTGAATTTGTTGACGGACTCACCCTTGAGGTCGAACTTGAGTTCGACGATGCCACTTTCAAGAGCCTTAACCGTGATGGCTTTACCTTCGTAAATCATCAACTGATCTCCACGATATGGAAGCTAACTGTACACGCCGGTCGCTGCTGCCCAGGCAGGCCATGTGGCCCTGCCCCAGGCACACCCGTCAGCGCGCTAGTCGGGACTATGAACGAGCCGTGTGACATACAAACGCTCAATTCATACGCCCGTTTGATTTGGGTGTGCACACATTCTCCGAAAAGATCAGCGTTGTCAAATGCTCACGCACAGAGTGAAAACACGACTTTCCGGTCATTTTGTAGCGTCTGGGTACAAAGCATGACGTCAGTGATCACGGGGCATTCATGTCAGCGATTGACCACGAGAAGGAGGGCATGACCCTGCGGGGGAAGATTTTTCCGGCATTTCACTGGCAGCCGACTACACTGCCAATGGCTTCAAGCATTCCCGGCCTGCCTGGCCTTTTCTGCGCAGCAGAACGCAAAGCGGCGACTTGGCACCCCACCCCTTCAGGGGCTCTGCCAAGCCGCCGCTTTGTCGTTAAGCAATGTGTCAGGCGAGTGTTTCGAGGACCTGGGCAATATCCTGCAATACAGATTTATCGCCCCGCTCGGTCCAGTACAAGGCGATCATGCGCGGGTCGGCTTCGACCTTGTAGACGCTGGCGGGCAAGCGCGCAAAGGCCTCGGCAAGGCGCGGGTCCTCACACGGCTCGCGCCACTGGTTCCACCACACGCCCGGCGTAACCTGCCAGTAACAGAAGCTGTCCTCACGCCCCCGGCGCCGTGCGCGATGGTACTGCGGGCAGGGGCTTGGCGGCTCCTTTTCCAGCCAGTGCGGCCACTGCTGGGGCGCCAGCTGCATGGCCAGCCCCATGCGCCGCGCTTCCAGGCGCAGGTTCATCTGCTCGCTCTGCTTGCGCGACGTGCGCAACCAGGAAAGCGGGCTGAGAATCAGCGCAAGGATTGACACCACCAGCAATACCGTCATATCAGTAGACCCCATAAAGCGTTGCAAATGAGCTGGTTAGCCATTTTTCACGGAAGACCCGCCCGAAAGCGACCATACTTCTTCTATCGCGATTGTCAGGAGTACCGCTCATGTCCTACGAACATCTTCTGGTTGCTGTCGACCTGACCGAGGAGTGCGACCCGGTGATCAAGCGTGCCATGGCGCTGGCAGCGCCGTACAACGCCAAGGTCTCGCTGGTGCACATCGTCGAACCCATGGCCATGGCTTTTGGCGGTGACGTCCCCATGGACCTGTCGCAACTGCAGCAACAGCAGTTCGACCAGGCCAAAGAGCGCATGGACCGCCTGTTCAACAAGTACCCGGACATCAAGCGCGGCGATTCGCACCTGACCTACGGCCAGCCACGCCAGGAAATCCACCAACTGGCCAAGGACCAGAAGTGCGACCTGATCGTCGTGGGCAGCCACGGCCGGCATGGCCTGGCGTTGCTGCTGGGCTCCACCGCCAACGATGTACTGCACGGCGCACCCTGCGATGTGCTAGCGGTGCGTCTGCTGAAGAAGGAATGAGTTGACCTGTGCCAGCTTCTTCGCGGGTTTACCCGCGAAGAAGCCAGTGCAGATCAAAAGCTGATCACCCTTCCAGCTCGGCCCAGCGCTCTACCAGCGCATCCAGCTCTGCCTGCAACTGCTCGATCTTGGCCAGCACTGCGGTGGTCTCTTCGATCGACCGCTGATAGAAACCTGGCGCATTGACCTCTTCCTGGGCCGCCGCCATGCGCTGTTCGACCTCGTCGATCTGCCCAGGCAGCATCTCCAGCTCACGCTGCAGCTTGTAGCTGAGCTTCTTCTTCGAGGCATCGGCAGCAGCCGCCACCGGCACCGGTGCCGCTTGCACTTCCTGCTTCTCGACCACCGCGCTGTTGAGTTCGGACTTGCCGCCCTTGCTCTCGGTTACCCCCAGCAGCTTGGGCGAACCGCCCTGACGGATCCAGTCCTCATAGCCGCCGACATACTCGCGCACCTTGCCCCCACCTTCGAACACCAGGGTGCTGGTGACGACGTTGTCGAGGAAGGCCCGGTCGTGGCTGACCATCAGCACCGTGCCCTTGTAGTTGGCCAGCACCTCTTCCAGCAATTCGAGGGTTTCCACGTCCAGGTCGTTGGTCGGTTCGTCGAGCACCAGCAGGTTGGCCGGCTTGCTGAACAGTTTGGCCAGCAGCAAACGAGCACGCTCGCCACCCGACAGCGCCTTGACCGGGGTACGGGCACGCTGGGGGCTGAACAGGAAGTCGCCCAGGTAGCTCAGCACGTGGCGGTTCTGGCCATCGATCTCGATGAAGTCACGGCCTTCGGCCAGGTTGTCGATCACGGTTTTTTCCAGATCGAGCTGATGGCGCATCTGGTCGAAATACGCCACTTCCAGCTTGGTGCCACGCTCGATCTTACCCGACGTCGGCTCCAGGTCGCCGAGCATCAGCTTGAGCAAGGTGGTCTTGCCGGTACCGTTGGCACCCAGCAGGCCGATGCGATCCTGGCGCTGCAGGACCATGGAGAAGTCCTTGACCAGCATCGGGCCTTCGGCATGGGCGAAGCTGACGTTCTCCAGCACCATGACCTGCTTGCCGGACTTGTCGGCCGCTTCGATCTGGATGTTCGCCTTGCCCTGACGCTCACGGCGCTCGCCGCGTTCAACGCGCAAGGCCTTGAGGGCACGCACACGCCCTTCGTTGCGGGTACGGCGGGCCTTGATGCCCTGGCGGATCCACACCTCTTCCTGGGCCAGGCGCTTGTCGAACAGCGCGTTGGCGGTTTCTTCCGCAGCCAGCGCGGCTTCCTTGTGCACCAGGAAGCTGGCGTAGTCGCCGTTCCAGTCGATCAGGCCACCGCGGTCCAGTTCGAGGATGCGGGTCGCGAGGTTTTGCAGGAAGGAGCGGTCGTGGGTGATGAACAGCACCGCACCATTGAACCCGCGCAGCGCCTCTTCAAGCCAGGCGATCGCACCGATGTCCAGGTGGTTGGTCGGTTCGTCGAGCAGCAGCAGGTCAGGCTCGGACACCAGCGCCTGGGCCAGCAGCACACGGCGGCGCCAGCCACCGGACAGCTCGGCCAGGGTCTTGTCGGCGGGCAGTTGCAGGCGGCTCAGGGTGCTATCCACCACTTGCTGCAGGCGCCAGCCGTCACGGGCTTCGAGCTCGTGCTGAACGTGCATGAGTTTTTCCAGGTCTTCGTCGCCCTGGATGTTCTGGCTCAGGTGGTGGAACTCGGCCAGCAGCGCACCCACGCCGTCAAGGCCCTCGGCCACCACATCGAACACGCTGCGCTCGTCGGCCAGCGGCAACTCTTGCGGCAGCTCGCCGATTTTCAGGCCCGGGGCGCGCCAGATCTCGCCGTCGTCGCCTTTCTGTTCGCCCTTGACCAGGCGCATCATGCTCGACTTGCCGGTGCCGTTGCGGCCGATGATGCACACCCGCTCACCACGAGCGATCTGCCAGGACACTTTGTCCAGCAGCGGCATGGCGCCGAATGCGAGGGACACATCGCTGAATTTGAGCAGGGTCATATTGGTCTCCAGAAATCGGGCGCGCATTCTACCTGACTTGGGGCCCGAGGGCATTAAGTTGACCACCCTGCGAGGGCTTTACGACATCTGGTCGAACTTAATGTCTTGATACAAGCACTGTGCTTTCATCTGCCGCCGGCAAACGGCTAAGCTAAGGCCATAGCTTCCAACAGTGCTGGCTTCGCCGTCACTTCCCCATGGTTCAACTGCCCGGACGTATCATGCGCAGCCGCCTGTTACAGATTGCATCCTGCCTGCTGCTTACCGCCGCCACCGCCAGCGCGGCGCAGGCCCTCGACCTCACTCAACAACGCCAGTACTACGACGAGGCCAAGCGCGCCCTGGCCAAGGGCGACAAAGGCCCTTACCTGCGCTATGCCCAACAGTTGCGCGACTACCCGCTGACGCCTTACCTCACGTACGACGAGCTGACCGCGCGCCTGAAAAGCGCCAGCAACGAAGAAATCGAAGGGTTCCTGGCCAAGCATGGCGACCTGCCCCAGTCCAACTGGATGAAACTGCGCTGGTTGCGCTGGCTGGCCGAGCGCGGCGAATGGAATACCTTCGTCAAGTACTACGACCCCAAACTCAATTTCACCGAACTGGACTGCCTCAACGGCCAGTACCAGTTGAGCCACGGCCTGCGCGCCGAAGGCTATGCCACGGCCGACAAGCTGTGGAACGTCGGCAAGTCGCAACCGGCGGCCTGTGACACGCTGTTCGGCATGTGGGCCGCCGAGGGCCAACTGACCGAGGCCAAGCGCTGGAACCGCGCCAAACTGGCGGCACAGGCACGCAACTATGGCCTGGCCAACAACCTGGTCAAGACCTTGACCACCCTCGGCCCGCAAGGGCGTCTGCTGATCGACGTGGCGCAAAAGCCCGAGCTGCTCAACCAGCCATCGCGCTTCAGCCCGGTCAACGAAGCCATGTCCGACGTGGTCAGCCTCGGCCTGCGCCGCCTGGCCCGGCAGGACCCGGAGCGGGCCATGGGGCTGCTCGATGACTACGCCCAGCGCATGCACTTCTCGCGCGATGAAAAGGTCGCCATCGCCCGCGAAATCGGCCTGACCCTCGCGCGCCGCTACGACCCTCGCGCGCTCGACCTGATGACCCGCTACGACACCGAGCTGCGTGACAACACCGTCAGCGAATGGCGCCTGCGCCTGCTGCTGCGCCTGGGCCGCTGGGAGGATGCCTACGAGCTGACCAAACGCCTGCCCCAGGACCTGGCCAGCAGTAGCCGCTGGAAGTACTGGCAAGCCCGCAGCCTTGAGCTGGCCCAGCCGAACAACCCGCAGGTCACCCTGCTGTACAAGACCGTGGCGCGCGAGCGGGATTTCTATGGGTTCCTTGCAGCCGACCGGGCGCAGACCCCCTACCAGTTGAACAACAAGCCACTGGCACTGAGCCCGCAACTGGTCAGCAAGGTGCGCAACACCCCGGGCATCCAGCGCGCGCTGGAATTCCATGCCCGCGGGCAGATCGTCGATGGGCGCCGCGAGTGGTACCACGTCAGCCGCCACTTCAACCGCGACGAGATGGTCGCCCAGGCACGCCTGGCCTACGACCTGCGCTGGTACTTCCCGGCCATCCGCACCATCAGCCAGGCGAAGTACTGGGATGACCTGGATATCCGCTTCCCGATGGCCCACCGCGACACCCTGGTGCGCGAGGCCAAGGTCCGTGGGCTGCATTCAAGCTGGGTGTTTGCCATCACCCGCCAGGAAAGCGCCTTCATGGAAGATGCACGCTCCAGCGTGGGCGCCAGCGGCCTCATGCAACTGATGCCGGCCACCGCCAAGGAAACCGCGCGCAAGTTCAGCATCCCGCTGGCCTCGCCTGCGCAGGTGTTCAACCCGGACAAGAATATCCAGTTGGGGGCCGCGTACCTGAGCCAGGTGCACAGCCAGTTCAATGGCAACCGGGTACTGGCTTCTGCGGCCTATAACGCAGGCCCCGGGCGGGTACGCCAGTGGCTCAAGGGCGCCAAGCATTTGAGCTTCGATGTCTGGGTCGAATCGATACCCTTCGATGAGACACGTCAGTATGTGCAGAACGTGCTGTCGTATTCGGTGATCTACGGGCAGAAGCTCAACTCGCCGCAGCCGCTGGTGGATTGGCACGAGCGGTACTTCGACGATATGTAGCTGCGTCGGGGTCGTGTAGGGGCCGCTTAGCGGCCCTTTCCGACCGGTCCGGCGCCCCGGCAAGGCCGCGCCTACAAGACCTTGACCTCCATACCTACTTCAAGTACGCCACTGCCATCCACGGCCAGGTTCTGGCCGAACAACACATCCCCCTCCTTCTCGCGGAAGGTCTTGAGCGTGGTCATCGGCTCGCGGTCTGCGCTGCGCTCGCCGGTCAACGGGTCGATCGTGGTGAAAATGCAACGCACACTGGGCTTGAGCACTCGAAACTCCAGCGCGCCGATGCGAATCCGCTTCCAGCCATCCTCGGCAAACGGCTCTGCACCCTGCACCACCAGATTCGGCCTGAACCGCAGCATCTCCATCGGCCGGCCAATGCGCCGGTTCAATTCGTCCAACGAACCCTGGCCGATCAACAGCAGCGGAAAACCATCCGGAAACGCCGCACGGTCACTGTTGAGGCCATAACCATTTGGCAGATAACGCGCCCGCTGTTCCGGGCAATAGACCAGCCGCACGTCCTTGCCAAGTAGCGCCGACAGCCACAGCGCTGCCGCCTCGCCGGCATCCGGTACCCGCAGGGTGTCACGCCAGAGGGTCACCCCCCGCAGGTCGTCGTCTGCAAGCGGTACGCGCACGCGAAGTGGCGCCTGCCCTGGGGCCTCCAGCAACAACTGCCCGGCAGCATCGTAGCTCGCCCTGAGCTGGCCGAGCTGTGGCCAGGCACGCTGGGTGAGAAAGCGGCCATTGTCTGCCTCCACCACCATCCAGCGGCGGTCACCCAACAACCCCAATTGGCCAACCGGTGACGCCTGCAGGCTTTGCGCCCGCCCCGACTTCACCGGGTACCGATACAACTCACTCAGAAACATCCCTGCCGCCTCGCGTCATTCAAAACGCCAAGCTTATACCCCGCAGGGCCCGCTATCACGCAGTAGCGGAATCCAGCAGCAACCGCTGCTTGACCACCTCGACCAGACGATCCGGCTGGAACTTGGACAAGAAGTTGTCACAGCCAACCTTCTTGACCATGGACTCGTTGAAACTGCCCGACAACGAGGTGTGCAGCACCACGTAGAGCTGACGCAGGCGGGCATCGCTGCGGATCTCGGTGGTCAACCGGTAGCCGTCCATCTCCGGCATTTCGGCATCGGTGAACACCATCAGCAGCTTCTCGCAAACATCCTCACCGGCATCGGCCCAGCTCTTGAGCAGGCGCAAGGCTTTCAGGCCATCGCTGGCCACGTGCAGCTTCATGCCCAGTTGCGACAGGGTGTCGCGCAACTGCGCCAGGGCTACGCTGGAGTCGTCCACCAGCAGCACTTCACGCCCTCTGGCGCGAGCCAGCACCGGGTCGGCGAGGCGTTCGCCGGAGACCTTGGCGTTGTAGGGCACGATTTCAGCCAGCACCTTCTCCACATCAATCACTTCGACCAGTTGCTCGTCGACTTTGGTGATGGCGGTGAGGTAGTGCTGGCGCCCGGCACTGGTAGGCGGCGGCATGATCGCTTCCCAGTTCATGTTGACGATGCGGTCCACGCCACCCACCAGGAAGGCCTGCACCGAGCGGTTGTATTCCGTCACGATGATGGTGCTGTTCGGCCCAGGCTGCAGCGGGCGCATACCAATCGCCTGGGACAGGTCGATCACCGGCAAGGTCTGCCCACGCAGGTTGACCACCCCGCAGACGAAGGCATGGCGCTGCGGCATCAACGTCAGCTTCGGCAGTTGCAGCACTTCCTGCACCTTGAACACGTTGATCGCGAACAGCTGCCGACCTGCCAGGCGAAACATCAGAATTTCCAGGCGGTTCTCACCCACCAATTGCGTGCGTTGGTCTACCGTGTCGAGAATGCCAGCCATTGGAAGCCCCCAGGCTTGAGTCGAAAAGTTGAGTTCTTCACCCTGTATCGGCGGATTCACGCACACCTTGACCCTTGCTGGAAAATGCCGCCGAGGCAATTGATATCACTTTACCATCATGCTTTACTGCGGGCACTTCACGGTGGTTGTCGGTCGGTTTGCACCTTGTTGCACCCTAGCCGCTCATCAGGGAAACCCTTAGTGGCAATCGGGTGCAACCTGATGTTCGCGATATCCATTAGCCATTAATGTGACACCATTCTCATTGCATGAATGGAGTCAGGCTTTTGCTCGCTATCGTATCGCCGTGTCCGCCCCTTGCTCCCGCTCCTAGCGGCGGAGCGTCCTGATGGACAGTGCCTTATCGTTTGAAGGTGCCCTGCAGGAGTTTCTGCTGGATGCGCAAGTCTTGCTGACCCAGTCCCAAGAGTGCCTGCAGCACCTGGAGCTGATCGACAACGATGCAGACGCCTGCAATTGCCTGAACACCGCCCTCGACACCCTGGCCCGCCGTGCCAGCCGCCTGCAACTGTTTGAGGTTGCCCACTACACCACCGTACTGCAGCAACTGCTGGCACCCGCCTGCCAGCAGCAACGCCTGCTGCGTGGGGCCTTGCCGGCGACGGATGCCTGCCTGACTCTGCTGGCCTGGCAACTGGAGCTGACAGACCCCAACACCGGGCAGCTGAACCTCGATAGCGGTGAACAGGTCACGCTGCTCACCGAACTGGCCAGTGTCTTGGAACAACCGCTACCGCAAACGTGTGCCTCGTGCGAAGAACAGGGTAGCCACTGCCTTCACCCACACGCAGACGCTGCCCCCGACACGCGCCCTCGCGCTGCGCATTAACTCACCCGAAGAGCAACTAAGGGCCTTGTTCAAGCCCACGATGGTCTAACTTGGAAGTTCCCCCAAGTGTCGGCCGCAATACCGCTGACATTAACCCGCTAGTTGCTCTGAAAGTGGTTGCCAGCCGAATAACGGATGGCATTTTGCTACTTGCGCTAATCGGACGGACGTCCCGGAATACCCCGTAAACCATGAGGTTTCAAAGCGTTGCCCAGCAGCGACCAACGCCACGCGAAGTGTTACCATGCTCGCCAGCGAATGCCTGCAGTCTGTAACAAGGCTGATTGAGGACGTGACCCGGCAAAACTTCGAAAGTACTGCGCCAAAGCCTCTGGCAAGACGTGTGCAAGGCCTCCATCAGCAACACTTCAGTGGCTTCTCTATTTATGTTCCCACGCTTGAAGACTCCTCTGCGCTGCTGCTCCCGTACTGCCCTGCTGCGCTGGACGACGATAGTATTGTGCGTAGCCTCGGTGGTCGCCAACCTGCTGCTGTACATGGCCAGCCAACCGATGCCAGCCAGCCTGTTGCTGCTGCACGCTGCGGCGATGCTCGGCGTGGGCCTGCAGGTAAGCCTAGGGGCAGGGTCGATCCGCCTGCACCCGGCAGAACTGGCCAAGCGCATGCTCAAGGTTCAAGAGGGCGAGCGCCAGCAGCTGAGCCGCGAACTGCATGACGACATCGGCCAACTGCTCACCGCCGCCAAGCTTCAGTTGCAATGGCTGCAACGGCGGGTGCCCGATGAACTGCACAGCCACTGCGACACCCTGCGCACCACGCTCGACGACGCCCTTGGCAACGTGCGCGATGTTTCCGCCCTGCTCAACCCGCGGCAACTGGCCAGCCTTGGGCTCGAAGCCAGCCTTCGCGCCCACCTGCTGCGCACGCTGGAAAACACCGACGTGCACTGGAGCCTGGCATGCAACCAGCGCCTCAGGGGCATTGACGAAGCCGTCGCGATGGCAGTGTTTCGCATCACCCAGGAGGCCGTGACCAACATGCTGCGCCATGCCCAGGCGCGTAACCTGTCGGTCCGGCTGCAACGCAGCCCCGCCGGGCTTGCCTTGACGATCGAGGACGATGGTCGCGGCTTCGTCCCCGCCAGGTACCCGGCCGCGTCGGGCCACCGTGGCCTGGCTGGCATGCAGGAACGCGTGACAGCCTTGCAAGGCCGCCTGGAGATCACCAGCCAGCCGGGGCTCGGCACGCAGATCGAAGCCCTGTTCCCGTGGCCGCCGCGCACCCGGGAACGCGCCAGGACCTTGACCGCCCATGACCTGTAAACTGTTGCTGGTGGACGACCACTCACTGATCCGCGCCGGGGTGCGCGCACTGGTATCCGACATCCCTGGCTACTGCGTGGTCGGTGAGGCCGACGACGGCAATCTGTTACTTGAGCAGGTGCGCACGCTGGCACCCGATATCGTTTTGCTGGACATCTCCATGCGCTCGACCAGCGGCCTGGATGCCCTGACGCAACTGAGCGCCAGCGGCAGCAGCTGCAAGGTGCTGATCCTGTCGATGCACACCGACCCGGACCTGATCATGCGGGCCCTGGAAAGCGGCGCCCATGGCTACCTGCTCAAGGACACCAGCGCCACCGAACTGGAGCAGGCCCTGTGCGCCCTGCGCAACGGCGAGCGCTACCTCAGCCCGGCAATCGCGCACACGGTCATCAACCAGGCACTGCTGCACACCCAGCATCGCAAGCAACCGAGCGGCGAGCGCCACACCCTGACCGCCCGCCAGCTGGAAATCCTGCGCCTGATCGTGCGGGGCAAATCGACCCGGGAGATCGCCAGCGGCCTGGGGCTTTCGATAAAAACCGTGGAAACCCACCGCTCGCAGATCATGAAACGCCTGCAGATTCACGATGTGGCAGGCCTGGTGCTGTACGCGGTGCGCGAAAAAATCATCAGCCTGGACGACTGAGCAACGGCGACCCGGCCGGCAAGTGCAGGCGCAGCGCCGCTGGCCTTGCCTCGAAGCGCAGGCTATCGGCCTGCAGCGGCTCGCCATCGAGGTTGATGTCCAGGCCCTGCGAGCTCTTGATTTCAACCCACGGCAACCTGGCCCGCACAAACAACCCATCGCCGGCCACCAGGTCACGCAATGCCCCTAGCACCTCTTGCGGCGCCGGCAGGATGGCGATGTCGAGCAGGCCATCGTCAGCCAGCGCATCCGGGCACAGTACCTGGCCACCGCCGGCCTGCCGGCCATTGCCGATAGCCAGGGCCAGCACGTCACCTTGCCAGTGAAAACCCGGGCCCTGCAGCTCTACCGACGCCGCCTGCAACTCGCTGAATCGCGACAACCCCGTGAACAGATAGGCAGCAGCGCCCAGGACCTTTTTCAGGTCCTCGGAGGTGTTGGCCGTGACCTGGCTGCCGAAGCCACCGGTGGCCATATTGAGAAACAACTGATCACCGACCTGCCCCAGGTCGATTGGTTGCGCCGGGTTGTTCAGCAGCGCCAGCGCCTCTGCCGGCTCCAAGGGCACCCCCGCAGCCTTGGCGAAATCATTGGCGGTGCCCAGCGGCATCAGCGCCAGGCTGGCGTCGGTCGCCGCCAGGCCCATGGCCTCTGCCACATCGCGCAAGGTGCCGTCACCGCCCCCGGCGACGATATGGCTGTAGCCGGCTGCCAGTGCTTCGGCCACCAGGCGCTGGGCATCCCCGGCCTCCCAGGTTACCCGCACATCCAGCACCCAGCCGGTCTCGCGCATCGCCAGCACGGCACTGCGCAGCGCTTCGTTCATCGCCTGCTTGCCGTGCAGGATCAACATTGCCTTGCGCCCTTGCATCGCGCTTCTCCGAGAAAAATGACCAACCCTGATCTCGACCACCGACGCACACTGATCGTTGCATACCGAACACAATAAACAATGGATTTCAGCCATTTTCCACACACCCGCCAATGCCCGGCTATGCTCAGAAAATGCACAGTTGACAAGTATTTGACCCAAGCGCTGAAAATCACCCCGCGAGTCAGCATATTGACTCGGTCACCCTTGGGCCCCTATTTCCGATAGCCATGGACGCGCCCCGGCAGCAGTGATCAGCTGACTGCCGATGGGCGCGTCTTTTCATCCGCGATCTGTAGCGAGGATTCCGGGACATGCGCATTCTCTGGACACTGCCCTACCTGCCTTGGCCGACCACCAGCGGCAGCAAGACCCGGCAATACCACCTGATGCGCGCACTCGCCCAGCGTGGCCACCGGATCACCCTGCTGGTGCAGTCCAAGATCCCCTTGAGCGACGCTGCCCGCGAAGCCCTCGAGCCCCTGCTCGAACGGTTGATCGTACTGCCCAGGCGTGCCCTGCACAGCCCGCTCAACCTGCTGGCATCACCGATCATCGACTACCCCATGCGGGCGATCATCAATGGCCTGGCGCCCTGCCTCAGGCACCGCTTCGAGCAATTGCTGGACGAGCCCTGGGACGTCATCCAGATCGAGCACAGCTACAGCTTCCAACCGTTCGAGAAGGCCCTGCAGGCCCGCGGCCTGCCCTACATGCTCAGCGAACACACCTTGGAATCGGTCATGGGCGGCGCTCGCCATGACCGCCTGCCGCTGTGGCTGCGCCCGCTCAACGCCTTTGATCGCTGGCGCTACCGGCGCTGGGAGCAACGGGTACTGCGCCAACCCACTGAAGTGGTGGCCGTCAGCAGCCATGACGCCGAGCTGATCGCCCAGATCAGCGGCCGCCCGGTGAACGTGGTGGTCAGTGGCGTGGATTGCGACTTCTATCAGCAGGTGCAACCCTCGCTGCACAGCCAGCGCCTGCTGTTTGTCGGCAACTTCGAATATGGCTCCAACCTGGAGGCCATCGAATGGGCGCTGGAAGAGATCATGCCGCAGGTGTGGATGAGCAACCCGGCAGTGCGCCTGGCCATTGCCGGCCATGCGCTGCCCGCCAGTTGGAGGCTGCACTGGAACGACCCACGCATCGAATGGATCGGTTATCGCCCCGACCTGCGCGAGCTGCAGCGCCGCTCGGCGCTGTTCTTCGCCCCCCTGCTTTATGCCGGGGGTTCCAAGGCCAAGGTGCTCGAAGCGATGGCTGCCGGGCTGCCGGTGATCACCACCAGCAAGGGTGTTTCAGGGCTGGCCGTGAACAACGCTGAGCATTACCTGGGCAGCGACGATGGCGACCAACTGGCGCTGCTGATCACCCAGTTGCTCAACCAGCCGTGGCGCATGGCGCAGTTGAGCGAAGCCGGCCGGCAATTCGCCCGCCAGCGTCACGACTGGAGTGTCGCGGCGCAGCAACTGGAAAACGTCCACATGCGCCTGCACCAGGCACAGCCCACCGACGCTACGCAACTGGCGGGAGGCTGGCTCGGTCGTTCAGCCAAGTAGCTCGCTGAACGGGATAAACGGCACGCTGTCACCCAGCTTGGGCGTGCTGCCTTCGCGCACCTCCACCAAGCCTTCGGCCCAGGCTGCACTGCGCAGCACCCCAGAGCTCTGGTTCTTGTAGATGCGCACCTGGCCATGCTCGATGCGGGCACGCAGGTATTCGCGCCGCATGCCTGGCTTGGGCCAGTCGAAGCCTGCCGGCATGTCGAAGCGCAGCGGCGTGACATCGGCCACACCCTGGCGCCGCAACAGGTACGGCCGCGTCAGCAGGCCAAAGGTGACCAGCGTGGAGGCCGGGTTACCCGGCAGGCCGATCACCGGCACACCGCGGAAATGGCCGAAGGTCAGTGGCTTGCCCGGTTTGATGGCCAGCTTCCACAAGGCCAGTTCGCCCGCTTCCCGCAAGGCGGCCCCGAGGTAATCGGCCTCGCCCACAGAGACACCGCCGGTGGACAGGATCAGGTCAACATCGCCCAGTGCCCCCAGGCATTCACGGGTACGCGCCAGGTCATCGGGCAGAATCCCCGCATCCCGCACCTCGCACCCCAAACGCTGCAACCAGCTGACCAACAGGCGACGGTTGCTGTTGTAGATCTGCCCTGGCCCCAAGGGCAGGCCAGGCTCGATCAGCTCGTCACCGGTAGACAGCACGGCCACGCGCACCTTGCGCACCACGTCCAGGCGGGCCTGGCCGAGGGTTGCAGCCAAGCCTAGCTCGATCGGCCCCAGGCGTGTACCGGCGCTCATCACCTGCTCGCCCTGACGCGTTTCCTGGCCTTGTGGGCGGATGTTCTGGTCGGTTTTCAGTGGTTCGAGGAAGCGTACCCGACCGTCGTCAGTCACGTCGGCGTTTTCCTGCATCTCGACACAGTCAGCGCCGGCCGGCACCGGTGCGCCGGTGAAGATGCGCGCACACGTACCTGGCTGCAGGGGCTGCGGGGCATGGCCGGCAAAGATCCGCTGGCTGACCGGCAAGGGCTCGCCCTGCCAGTCCGCCAGGCGCAGGGCGTAGCCATCCATGGCGCTGTTCGGCCAAGGCGGCAGGTCGAGAGACGCCACCAGGTCGCTGGCCAGCACACGCCCCTCGGCTTCTGCCAACGGCACATTTTCGGTTTCCCGGATCGGTGCAGCCTCTGCCAGCGCAAGCAACCGCGCCAAGGCGTCTTCCACCGGCATCAGCGGCCGGGCCTGATTGACCTCAGCCACGGCTTTCACAGGCCGCTGCCTGCTTCAGGTGTGGCACGAAATTGCACGGGCGATGGCGGGCATCAAGCTGCTCGGCGAGGATGCCGTCCCAGCCGGTGCGCACTGCATTGGTAGAGCCCGGCAGGCAGCAGACCAGCGTGCCATTGGCCAGGCCTGCCAGCGCACGCGACTGTACGGTAGAAGTGCCGATATCGGCCACGGAGATCTGCCGGAACAGCTCACCGAAACCGTCCACCTGCTTGTCCAGCAGGCAGGCCACGGCCTCGGGGGTGCTGTCGCGGCCGGTGAAACCGGTGCCGCCAGTAACCAATACCACCTGCACGCCTTCCTCGGCGATCCAGGTCGCGACCTGGGCGCGAATCTTGTACAGGTCATCCTTGAGCAGCACCCGCGCCGCCAGTTGGTGACCGGCCGCAGTCAGGCGGTCGACGAACAGTTGGCCGGAGGTGTCGGTGTTGAAGGTGCGCGTGTCGCTGACCGTCAGCACGGCGATGTTCAGCGGCACGAAGGGGGTATCTGCCTTGGCTTTCATGAGTGTCCGTCACAAGAAGATGGGATGGCGCATTTATAACACAGCACACCCCCGACACAGCGGCGCCCCCCCGTGCCCTTGCCCTTGGTCAATACCCAGGTTTTGCCGCTATGCTGCACTGTAAAGGAACTTGCGCGGACGCCCTGCGTCATAACTGTCATCTAGCACCATCGCACTGGAGAAACACGATGATTCAACGGACCCTTCCCGCCTTTCTGCTTGCCCTGGGCCTGGGCGCCCTCGCGGGCTGCGCATCGCCAACCGTCATTACCCTGAACGATGGTCGCGAGATCCAGGCAGTGGACACCCCTTCGTTCGACGAGGACTCGGGCTTCTACGAATTCGAGCAACTTGATGGCAAGCGTACGCGCCTGAACAAAGACCAGATCCGTACCGTCAAAGAGCTGTGATATGGCCTCCCTTTTTGGCAAACGCCCTTTTAACAACAAGGGCTTGCGTGCAAAAAAGGGATGCAGTAGGATTTCGTTCATCGGAGTGTAGCGCAGCCAGGTAGC
Source organism: Pseudomonas sp. NFX1 (assembly GCF_051123555.1). Taxonomy (NCBI): domain Bacteria; kingdom Pseudomonadati; phylum Pseudomonadota; class Gammaproteobacteria; order Pseudomonadales; family Pseudomonadaceae; genus Pseudomonas; species Pseudomonas sp. NFX1. The sequence continues at coordinate 2,887,408 of NZ_CP169366.1, forward strand.
GCGTCTCGTTCGGGACGAGAAGGCCGCAGGTTCGAATCCTGTCTCTCCGACCAAATCCTATTCAAGAAGCCCGCCTTGCGCGGGCTTTTTGTTGTGCGCGGAAAATGCCCCCTGCATGCACAGGGGGCGACAGGCGCGGCTTACTGCTCGGCCTGCACGGGCACGTACAGCAGTTGCAAACGCTCGCTGCTCCATGCCCGGGTCTGGTTGGTCAGCTCAAGGTTGTTGTTCAGCTTCTGCCCGTAGCTGGGCACGATCTGCTTGAGCCTGGCCTGCCATTCAGGGCTCTTGAGGCGGTCCTTGAAGGTCTTCTCCAGCACCGTCAGCATGATCGGCGCGGCAGTCGAGGCGCCTGGCGAGGCACCCAGCAGCGCGGCGATAGTGCCGTCCTGGGCAGCAACCACTTCAGTGCCGAACTGCAGCACGCCCCCGAGCACCGGGTCCTTCTTGATCACCTGCACGCGCTGGCCGGCTTGCAGCAGCTTCCAGTCCTGGTTCTTGGCATTGGGGAAGTACTCGCGCAGGGCATTCATGCGGTCGTCGAAGCTCAGCATCAATTGCCCCATCAGGTAGGTGCTGAGGTCGATGTTGTCGATGCCGGCGTTCACCATCGGCAGGATGTTGTGGCTGTTCAGCGACGCGAACATGTCCAGCAGCGAGCCGTGCTTGAGGTACTTGGTGGAGAAGGTCGCGAACGGGCCGAACAGCAGCACCTGCTTGCCGTCGATCATGCGCGTGTCCAGGTGCGGGACCGACATCGGCGGTGCACCGACCGACGCCTTGCCGTACAGCTTGGCCTGGTGGCGCGCGACCACGTCCGGGTTGTCGGTCATCAGGAACTGGCCACCCACCGGGAACCCGGCATAGCCTTCAGCTTCGGGGATGCCCGACTTCTGCAACAGCTTGAGCGCGCCACCACCGGCACCGATGAAGACGAACTTGGCGTTGACCGCCACTTCGTTGCCGCCATTGGCCAGGTCGGCCACCACCACCCGCCAGGTGCCGTCATCGTTGCGCACGATGTCACGCACTTCATGGCTGAGGTTCACGCTGACGTTAGGGTTGCGGGTCATCGAGGCGAACAGCTGACGGGTGATCTCGCCAAAGTTCACGTCGGTGCCGATCGCCATGCGCGTGGCTGCGACCTTCTGTTGAGGGTCACGGCCTTCCATCACCAACGGGGCCCATTGGCGGATCTGCTCGTGGTCTTCGCTGATCTGCATGCCACGGAACAGCGAGCTGTGCTGCAGGGCAGCGACGCGCTTGTGGAGGAAGGCAATGTTGTCGTCACCCCACACAAAGCTCATGTGCGGCACGTTGTTGATGAACGTTTTCGGGCTGCTCAGCACGCCTTGCTCGACCTGGTAGGCCCAGAACTGCTTGGAGACTTCGAATTGCTCGTTGACCCCCACGGCCTTGCTGATGTCGATGCTGCCATCCGTGCCGACATTGGTGTAGTTCAGTTCGCAAAACGCGGAGTGGCCGGTACCGGCGTTGTTCCAGGCGTTGGAGCTTTCTTCGCCGACCTGGTCCATGCGCTCGTAGACGTCAACCTTCCAGTTCGGCTCCAGCTCGGTGAGGTAGGTGCCCAAGCTGGCACTCATGATGCCGCCGCCGATCAGCAGGACGTCAACGGTCTTGTCCGGCTCTGCGGGTTTGGAGCAGCCGATGACGCTCAGGCAAAGGAGCGTCAGCAGGATTTTTTTCATTAGAAGCGCAATCCGATTGAAGTGAAGGATTGGCGCGCTAGAGCAGGGATTGTGCCAACTGGCATTAGACCAATGACTAAGGGGTGAGACACCCGGTCGCATGGCGACAATCCGCCACAGTTGCGCCAGGTTCAACGCAACAGTGGCGGATTTCCCCGCGCCGGAAGGTCAGGCCGTCAGCCGCGAAGTCACCTCCCCCAACTGCCCGGACAACCCATGCAAACGCTGCCCGGCCTGCTCGGTCTGCTGCACAGCTTCCTGGTTGGTGGTGGCGATGCGGGTAATTTCGATCAGGTTGCGCGAGATGTCCTCGGCCACGCTGGTCTGCTCTTCGGCTGCCGTGGCGATCTGCCGGTTCATGTCGCGGATTGCCTCCACCGCCGAGGTGATGCGCTGCAGCATCTGCCCCGCCTGCTGCACCTGCTCGGCACCTTCCTCGCTGCGCTGCTGACCACTTTCGATGGCCTTGACCGCCTCTACCGCACCCGACTGCACCGCTTCGATGATCTGGTGAATTTCGGCGATCGATGCAGCGGTGCGCTGGGCCAAACTGCGCACCTCGTCGGCGACCACCGCAAAGCCGCGCCCGGCCTCGCCCGCACGGGCCGCCTCGATGGCTGCATTGAGCGCCAGCAGGTTGGTCTGCTCGGCAATGCCGCGGATGACTTCGAGCACCTTGCCAATCCGCGTGCTGTCATGCTCCAGGTCACGGATCACCGCAGCGGTACCGGCGATTTCGCGGTTGACCACGCCAATGATGTCGATGGTCTGCTGCATCACCTGCTCGCCAGCCTGGGCACTGTGATCGGCATCATCGGCCGCGCGGGCGGCGTCGGCGGCGTGGCGAGCCACCTCCTGAGCGGTGGCGGACATCTCATGCATGGCCGTCGCCACCTGATCGGTGCGCTGGAACTGGTCATGCGTGCCCTGGGCCATGTCAGCCGCGATGCTGCGCAACTGGCCACTGGCGCCTTCCAGTTCCTGGGCATTGTCCTTGAGCCGACCGACTGTCTCGGCAAGAAAATCACGCAGGGTATTGGCCGCACGTGCCAAGCGCCCCAGTTCATCTTCACGGCGGCTGTCCACACGCGCAGCGAAGCGCCCCTGGCTCAACTGCGCAACATACTCGATCAACTGGCGAATCGGCTCGATCAGGCTGCGATTGACCAGCCACAGGCTGAACAGGCCGACCAGCACCGCCGAGCCCAGCATCACCAGCAAGCCCAGCCACACCGTACGCTCGGCGCTGGCGTTGATGCTCGATGCACGCTCACGCGCATCGGCGCGCAGTTGTTCGACCAGCTCGCTCATCTGTTCGCTGGCGGCACGGTCCACGCCCTTGACCGCAAGGTCGCCTGCAACCGGGTCACCACCCGCGGCGATAAACGCCTGGCGGCCCTGCGCGTAAGCCTGGCCCAGTTGTAGATGGCTGGCACGCAACTGTTGCAGCGACGCCTTGAGCCTGGCATCGCTGCTGTCGATCAGTTGCCCAAGCACCTGCTGCACCTGCTGCTCGCGGGCCTGGAACTGCTGCCAGTACTTGTCCAGTTCGGCGGGCTGGCGACCGCGCAGCAGCACATTCTTCCATTCCTGCACCTGGATCTTGAACTGCAGGTTGGCCTCATCGATCAATTGCGAAGCCCGCAAGGGCCCATCCACCAGCTCGGCGTAGCCGCGCACGCTGGAAGACAGAAACTGGAAACACACCAGCGCGATCAGCAACATCGCTACCAGGCTGCCGCCGAGCAGGGCGAGAATTTGCACTCTGAGGGATTTACGCAACATCGCGATCTCAAGACCAAAGGAAAGGAACGGCGCACGTCTGCGGCGCCGGGCAAGACATTCCATGTCTCCGTAGGCTCACTCGCAAAAAAAAGGCTGCCATCGTTCGATAGCAGCCAGCTTGAGCACTTGCACAACAATTGAGACAAATAGTGTCAGGCAATTCCTACAGAATTGTTACAGAACCACGACAGGCTAGCCCGTGGTGAACTGCAACGAGGCCAACCGGGCATACAGCGGGCTTTCTTCGATCAACTGGCGATGCGTGCCTACTGCCACCAGGCGTCCCTTGTCGATCACCGCGATGCGATCGGCGTGCTGCACCGTGGCCAGACGATGGGCGATCACCAAGGTGGTGCGACCGGCCATCACACTGGGCAGCGCCTGCTGAATCAGGTGTTCGCTTTGCGCATCAAGGGCGCTGGTAGCCTCATCCAGCAACAGGATCGGCGCATCGACCAGCAGCGCCCGGGCAATCGCCAAGCGCTGCCGTTGCCCGCCCGACAAGCCGATGCCACCCTCCCCCAGCGGCGTCTGGTAGCCCAGCGGCAGTTGCTGGATGAATTCGTCGGCATGCGCACCGCGCGCCGCTGCCTCGACCTCGGCCAGCGTCGCCCCTGGGCGGCCATAGCGAATGTTGGCCTCGACCGTACCGCGAAACAGCGACGGGTTCTGCGCCACCAACGCGAACTGCTGGCGCAGCTCGGCCGGGTCGAGTTCAGTGATGGCCTGGCCATCGAGCAAGATGCGCCCCTGCTGAGGGTCGTAGAAGCGCAGCAGCAGGTCGAACAGGGTGGATTTGCCGGCGCCCGAAGGCCCGACCAGGGCCACGGTCTGCCCCGGCTCGATCGCCAGGCTCAGGCCGTCAATGGCCGCAACCGCAGGCCTCGACGGGTAGGCGAAATGCACGTCTTGCAACGCGATACGCCCGACAGCACGCCGCTCAGGCAGCGAGGCGGCTATGCGCGGCGGCAGGATTGCACTGCGTGCCGCCAACAGCTCGGCAATGCGCTCGGCCGCGCCGGCGGCGCGCTGCAGCTCACCGATCACCTCGCTGAGCGTGCCGAACGCACTGCCGACGATCAGGCTGTAAAAAACGAAGGCTGCCAGCTCGCCTGCCGAAATACGCCCGGCAATCACGTCCATGCCCCCAACCCAGAGCATGACCCCCACCGCGCCGAGCACCAGCACGATGACCAGGGTGATCAGCCACGCACGCTGGGCAATACGCTGGCGGGCCACGCTGAAGGCCGCCTCGACGGTGCCGGCGAACAGTTCGCGATCGAGCGGCTCATGGTTATAGGCCTGCACGGTCTTGATCTGCCCCAGGGTTTCGGCGACGTAGCTGCCGACATCCGCCACCCGGTCCAGGCTCTGCCGCGACAGGCTGCGCACGCGCCGGCCGAACAGCAGGATCGGCGCCAGCACCAGCGGCAAGGCCACCACCACGATGCTGGTGAGCTTGGGGTTGGTGATGAACAGCAGCACCACGCCCCCTACCACCATCAAGGCATTGCGCAGGAACATCGACAGCGAAGAGCCGATCACCGATTGCAGCAAAGTTGTGTCAGCCGTAAGCCGCGACTGGATCTCGGAGCTGCGGTTGTCTTCGAAGAACCCAGGGTGCAGCCCGACCAGGTGATCGAACACCGCACGGCGGATATCAGCCACGCAGCGCTCGCCGATCCACGACACCAGGTAGAAGCGGCTGAAGGTACCCACCGCCAGTGCCAGCACCAACAGCAGGAACAGGCCAATGGTCTGGTTGAGCTGGTGTGCGGAGCGGGTCATGAAACCCTGGTCAACCAGCAGGCGGATGCCCTGCCCCATGGACAGGGTGATTGCCGCCGTGACCACCAGTGCCAGCAATGCCAGGAGCATTTGCCGGCGATACGGGCGAACGAACTGCCAACCCAGGCGCAGGGCGCGACGTTGGCCAGGAGAGACGGATTCGGGCATGGCGGCGACCAGAGCGGCAAGGAAGTAGCAGACTACCACTCATCGGAGCGCGCGGAACGCTTGGGGGTGACTATAGCCTTTCGATCTAAAAGGGCTCTGGAGCTTTACCGCCGTTTCTGTTGGACTGTCAGGGCCGTGACAGTCGAGGATCTGTCACAGGCCAGTCACGGCGCAGGATTACCCTGAGCTTGAACCTGATGAGGAGACAGGACATGAGCTTGCAGCACAGCAGCGATACCCCGAAACCCCAGAACAACCCGCAACCCCAGGTGTGCGGCTCGATCATCGACGCCCAAGGGCGCGAGGTTCCAATCACCGAGCAGATGATCCAGAAAGCCTGCCAGGAACTGGAACAAAGCCGGGGCACCAAAGCCCGTAAAGGCTGATCGGCTAATTCATTGCAACCCGGCGCCTGCGCCGGGTTTTTATTGACTGGGCCGGCGAAAAGGCCGACGCAGGCACATCACTCAGACCAACATCCCACCCAGCGCACTGACCAACTGCGCCAGTTGCGGCGAATCGCCACGAATCCGCACCGCCAGCCCTTCGATTTCACGCCGAGGCGGATACTGCTTGCGCAACTGATCGAATGCCGCCCGCTGCTCGGCCGGGTCGTCGCTCAAGCTACGGCGGAAGTCTGCATCGTCACGGCGCGGGTCGTACACGGCGCGGCACAAGGTGGCCAAGGCCCAGGCCGGGTCTGTAGTGGCATCGAGTTCAACCTGCGCCAGCGGCGGCTTGGGCAGCAAATCGGCCAGGCGCACCTGCTCCGCTTCGCCCAGGTGACGGCACAACGCCTGGTAGATCTGCGCAGTGCCCCGCTGCCGGCCATCGAGGCTGTAGCCGGCGATGTGCGGCGAAGCCAGCGTGCACAGGTCGGCCAGTTGCAGGTCGACCTGCGGTTCGCCTTCCCACACATCGAGCACGGCATGCACGTCTTCACGGTCCAACAGCAGCTCACGCAAGGCATCGTTGTCCACCACCGGGCCACGGCTGGCATTGATCAGCCACGCCCCCGGGCGCAATCGTGCCAGTTGCGCCTGGCCCAGCAAGTGCCAGGTGGCGTGCTCGCCGCCGCGCTGCAAGGGGGTGTGCAGGCTGATCACGTCGCACTGTTCCAGTACCGTCTCGAGGCTGACGTAATCGCCCCCCTCGGCGGCCTGACGCAGCGGGTCGCACACCAGCACTTTCCAGCCCAGGCCATGCAGCACACGCACCAGGCGGCCACCGACCTCCCCCGCGCCCACCACGCCGTACGTGCGCTTGGGCAGCGCGACACCGTCCAGCTCGGCCAGGGTCAGCAGGCTACCCAGCACATAATCCACCACGCCGCGGGCATTGCAGCCCGGCGCACTGCTCCAGTGGATGCCAGCCTCGGCAAAGTAGTCCAGGTCGAGGTGGTCGGTGCCGATGGTGCACGTGCCGACAAAACGCACGCGGCTGCCTTCAAGCAGTTGGCGGTCGACCTTGGTCACCGAGCGCACCAGCAGTACATCGGCGTCCTTGACGCTGGCGGCATCGAGGCTTCGGCCCGGATAGCGGCGGATCTCGCCGAAACCTTCGAAGAAGGCATCGAGCAGCGGAATGTTCTCGTCGGCAACTATCAGCATGGCGCTCTCCTGTCAGGGGAACGCAGTGTAGGCGCTACGCGCGGCGTGTTCCAGAGCGGCTCAGTCGGCTTTCTTGCGGATCCAGTACAGGAAGGTGCCCGCGTCCTCTTGCTGCTGCAGCAGTTCGTGGCCGAGGAAGTTGCAGAACTTGGGGATGTCGCGGCGGGTCGACGGGTCGGTGGCAATGACCTTGAGCAAGCCACCGGCAGCCAGGCCACGCACGTGCTGGTGCAACATCATCACAGGCTCGGGGCAGTTCAGGCCGGTGGCATCGAGGACGGCGTCGGGGGTGAAATCAGTCATGGGCGGCTCCAAAATGTTCATCATTGTCGCGCATCGTACGGCGCGCACCAAGGGCCGCGCGCCGCCCACGCACTCAACGCGGCTTCAGGTCCAGCCTGCGCAGATGGCAGGTCACTTCCTCACGGTCGTGATACAGCTGCTTGCAGGCGATCGAAACCCTGATCTTGCGCGACTTGAACGTGGCCTGCATGCGGTCGAGCAGGCGCCGCACCTCGGCGTAGCGTTGCTTCATCGGCAGCTTGAGGTTGACCACCGCTTCGCGGCACAGCCCTTCCCCCAGCCAGGTTTCGATCAATGCGGTGGTCCGCGCCGGCTTCTCGACGATGTCGCAGACCATCCAGTCCACCGGCTGCTTCGGCTGCCAGGTGAAACCATCCGCCATCAGGTGCTGGACCAGCCCGGTGTCCATCAGGCTCTCGGCCATCGGGCCGTTGTCGATGGCGGTGACCAGCATCCCGCGGCGCACCAGCTGGTAGGTCCAGCCGCCTGGCGAGGCGCCCAGGTCGACACCGGTCATATCATCACCCAAGCGCTGGTCCCACTGCTCGCGGGGGATGAACTGATGCCAGGCTTCTTCCAGCTTGAGGGTCGAGCGGCTGGGCGCTTCACGGGGAAACTTCAGGCGCGGGATGCCCATTGGCCAGAGTGCGCTGTTGTTGGCCGCAGCCTGGCCGACAAATACCCGCCGGCCAGTGATGAAGCTCAGCAGAAGGCGTGGACGGCTGGTGTCTTCAACCAGGCGACCGGCTTTTTCCAGGGCCTTGCGCAACGGCACCTCGAACTTGCGGCAGAACGTCGACAGCTCCTTGCCTTCGTTGCTGTCGAGCACTTCCAGCCACAGGCTGCCGAACACAGGCAGGCCGGCCAGGTGCTCGAGCAATACGCTGATGCGATCGCTCTCCGGCAACTCGACGAAACCGCCACGGGCCCACTGCCGCGGGAAGATCAGCTCAGCGAAGCGCAGTTCCCCCATCAGGCGCTCGGCGCCATTGTCCTCGGTGCAGACAAACTCGGCACTGGCGCTCTGCGCTTTGCCTTTGGCATAGCCGGCAACCCCCAGGCGGGCGGCATGTTCGCTGATCTCGGCGCAGACCTCGCCCTCGAAACCGGGCCGGCAATGCATGAACAGGGTACTCATCTCTCACTCCACTACGGCGGGCGCACCACAGGCGCCGGCAGGGCGGCGATGATAAAGGAAGTTCGGAACCTGCGACACGTCCCGCCGGTCCAGAAAAGGGTCAGGCAGGCCAAACCGGTCTAACCTGACCATTCAGCCAGGTCCGTACCGTGCGGATCGAAACAGAGCGGTGACACCGGCAAACACCCAGATTTGCCGGGCACCGGCGCAGAAGGAGTTGGCAATGCCCTCGCTCGATAGCCTGAACACCCTCAAAACCCTCAAGGTCGCCGACCAGACGTACCACTATTACAGCCTTACCGAGGCCGCCCGCCAGTTGGGCGACCTGCAACGCCTGCCCATGTCGCTCAAGGTGCTGCTGGAAAACCTGCTGCGCTGGGAGGACGGCAAGACCGTCACCGGTGACGACCTGCGCGCCATTGCCCAATGGCTGGAGGCGCGCCGCTCCGACCGGGAAATCCAGTACCGCCCTGCCCGGGTGCTGATGCAGGACTTCACCGGCGTACCCGCCGTGGTCGACCTGGCAGCCATGCGCGCCGCCATGGCCAAGGCCGGTGGCGACCCGCAGCGGATCAACCCGCTGTCGCCGGTCGACCTGGTAATCGACCACTCGGTGATGGTCGACCGCTATGGCACGCCCCAATCGTTCAGCGAGAACGTCGACATCGAGATGCAGCGCAATGGCGAGCGCTATGCATTCCTGCGTTGGGGCCAGAGCGCCTTCGACAACTTCCGGGTAGTACCGCCGGGCACCGGCATCTGCCACCAGGTCAACCTGGAATACCTTGGCCGCACCGTCTGGACCCGTGAAGAAGACGGCCGTACCTATGCCTTCCCCGACACCCTGGTCGGTACCGATTCGCACACCACCATGATCAACGGCCTGGGAGTGCTGGGCTGGGGTGTTGGCGGCATCGAGGCCGAAGCCGCGATGCTCGGCCAACCCGTGTCGATGCTGATCCCGGAAGTGATCGGCTTCAAGTTGACCGGCAAGCTGCGCGAGGGCATAACCGCCACCGACCTGGTGTTGACCGTGACGCAGATGCTGCGCAAAAAGGGTGTGGTGGGCAAGTTCGTCGAGTTCTACGGCGATGGGCTGGCCGAGCTGCCCCTGGCCGACCGTGCCACCATCGCCAACATGGCCCCCGAGTATGGCGCCACATGCGGCTTCTTCCCGGTCGACCACGTGACCCTTGACTACCTGCGCCTGACCGGGCGCCCCGAGCAGACAGTGCAACTGGTCGAACAGTACTGCAAGGCCCAAGGCCTGTGGCGCCTGCCTGGCCAGGACCCGGTGTTCAGCGATGCCCTGGCCCTCGACATGAACGATGTCGAGGCCAGCCTGGCCGGGCCCAAACGCCCCCAGGACCGGGTCGCCCTGGGCCAGGTCAGCCAGGCGTTCGACCATTTCATCGAACTGCAGCCCAAGCCACTGGCCAAGGAAGTCGGCCGCCTGGAAAGCGAAGGCGGCGGCGGTGTGGCGGTGGGCAACGCCGACCAGGCGGGCGAAATCGACTACAGCCATGCAGGCCAGACCCACACCCTGCGCGACGGTGCAGTGGTCATCGCTGCGATCACCTCCTGCACCAATACCTCAAACCCCAGCGTGATGATGGCCGCCGGGCTGGTGGCGAAAAAGGCCCTGGAGAAGGGCCTGCAGCGCAAACCCTGGGTCAAGAGCTCGCTGGCCCCTGGCTCCAAGGTGGTCACCGACTACTTCAAGGCTGCCGGGCTGACGCCGTATCTGGATGAGCTGGGTTTTGACCTGGTGGGTTACGGCTGCACTACCTGCATCGGCAACTCCGGCCCACTGGATGAAGCGATTGAGCAAGCCATCGGCAGCGCCGACCTGACCGTTGCCTCGGTGCTTTCGGGCAATCGCAACTTCGAGGGCCGCGTGCATCCGCTGGTCAAGACCAACTGGCTGGCGTCACCGCCGCTGGTAGTGGCTTACGCCCTGGCCGGCAGCGTGCGCCTGGACCTGACCCGCGACCCGTTGGGCACTGGCAAGGACGGCCAGCCTGTGTACTTGCGCGACATCTGGCCCAGCCAGCAGGAGATCGCCGCCGCCGTGGCCAAGGTCGACACCGCGATGTTCCACAAGGAGTACGCCGAAGTCTTCGAAGGCGACGCGCAGTGGCAGGCCATCGAGGTGCCGCAAGCGGCCACGTATGTCTGGCAGGAGGCATCGACCTACATTCAGCATCCACCGTTCTTCGACGACATCGGCGGGCCGCCGCCGCAGGTCAAGGACATCGAGGGTGCACGCGTGCTGGCCCTGCTCGGCGACTCGGTCACTACCGACCACATCTCCCCGGCCGGCAACATCAAGGCCGACAGCCCCGCCGGGCGCTACCTGCGCAGCAAGGGTGTAGAACCGCGGGACTTCAACTCCTACGGATCGCGCCGGGGTAACCACGAGGTGATGATGCGCGGCACGTTCGCCAACATCCGTATTCGCAACGAGATGCTTGGGGGTGAGGAAGGGGGCAATACCCTGTTCGTGCCAACGGGCGAAAAGCTGTCGATCTACGATGCCGCCATGCAGTATCAGGCCCAGGGTACGCCGCTGGTGGTGATCGCCGGCCAGGAATACGGCACAGGGTCCAGCCGTGACTGGGCCGCCAAGGGCACCAACCTGTTGGGGGTCAAGGCGGTGCTGGCAGAAAGCTTTGAACGCATCCACCGGTCCAACCTGGTGGGCATGGGCGTGCTGCCCCTGCAGTTCAAGGCCGGGCACGATCGCAAGCAACTGGCGCTGACCGGCAGGGAGCGCATCGATGTGCTGGGGTTGAGCGGTGCTCATCTACGGCCAGGGATGAGCCTGACGCTGCGTATCACCCGCGAGGACGGGCAGCAGGAGCAGATCGAGGTGCTGTGCCGCATCGATACCTTGAATGAGGTGGAGTACTTCAAGTCGGGGGGGATTCTGCATTATGTGTTGCGCCAGTTGATTGCTGGTTGAGATGCAAGGCTTGGCTGGGGATTTCACAGGCAGCGCAAATCCCCAGCCAACGCCACCACCCTCCCCCTCTCGGCGGCCTCATTCCGCTATCGGCTACTGGCTCTTGGCCAGCCATTGAGTCATCATCAGACTCACACGTCACCAAACAGCCTTAAAAACGCAAAAATGACGCCATTTTGATCAAACGTGCCTGTTCCCTAGCTCAATCTGAACAATGGCTTATTGCCATAAATCAAGCCTATTAAATATCCATTCAATAAAACCAGCGGCTTGCCGATACCTCACGAAAGCCTTGCGGATTCTTTGCGGATTACCCACCCATGCGTAACAACCAGCCGATTACCCAGAGAGAACGGACTTTCCCTGCCCAGCAGCGGTTGATCTCCACCACCAACGCCAAGGGCGTGATCAGCTACTGCAATGACGCGTTTATCGAAATCAGTGGGTTCACCCGCGAAGAATTGACCGGCGCGCCGCACAACCTGGTGCGTCACCCGGATGTGCCCGCGGCCGTGTTCGCCCACATGTGGCAAACCCTCAAACAGGGCCAGCCCTGGATGGGTATCGTCAAGAACCGCTGCAAGAACGGTGACCACTACTGGGTCAACGCCTATGTCACGCCGATCTTCGACAATAACCAGGTGGTCGGTTTCGAATCGGTGCGGGCCAAACCCACTGCCGAACAGATCCGCCGGGCCGAAGGCCTCTACCAGCGCCTGAACCAGGGCAAGTCGGCGGTGCCGCGACGTGATCAGTGGCTGCCGATTCTGCAGGACTGGCTGCCGTTCATTCTGGTCAGCCAGGTGGGCTTCCTGATTGGCAACTGGCTCGGCCACTCCTGGGGCTTCGGCCTGGCGGCGGCCCTGTCGGTGCCCCTTGGCCTGCTCGGCCTGAGCTGGCAGCAACGTGGCCTCAAGCGCCTGCTGCGCCTGGCGGAACAAACCACGTCCGACCCCCTCATCGCGCAGATGTACACCGATAGCCGCGGCGTTCAGGCCCGCCTGGAAATGGCCATGCTCAGCCAGGATGCACGCATGAAAACCTGCCTGACACGCCTGCAGGACAGTGCAGAACACCTGAGCGAACAGGCGCGGCAATCCGATGCCCTGGCCCACAAGAGCTCTTCGGGGCTGGAGCGCCAGCGGGTGGAAACCGAGCAAGTGGCGGCCGCCGTCAACCAGATGGCTGCCACCACCCAGGAAGTGGCCAACCATGTGCAGCGCACTGCCGACGCCACCCAGGAAGCCAATCGCCTGACCAGCCAGGGCCGGCAGATCGCCGGTGAAACCCGCGAGGCCATCGAGCGCCTGTCGGCGGCAGTGGGTGAAACCGGTGCAACGGTGACGCAACTGGCAAAGGACAGCGACGAAATCGGCGGTGTGGTCGATGTGATCAAGGGCATCGCCGACCAGACCAACTTGCTGGCGCTGAACGCCGCCATCGAAGCGGCCCGCGCCGGTGAAATGGGCCGTGGTTTTGCGGTCGTGGCCGACGAGGTCCGCCAGTTGGCCCAGCGCACCGCCGAGTCCACCGGGCAGATCCACGGCCTGATAGCCAAGCTGCAGCAGACTGCCAGCAATGCCGTACTGACCATGGAAACCGGCCACCGCCAGGCACAGGAAGGGGTCGACCGGGTCATGCAGGCCGATGAAGCGTTGGTCGGTATCAGCGAAGCGGTGGCCAATATCACCGACATGGCGACCCAGATCGCAGCCGCTACCGAAGAGCAGACTGCCGTCGCCGACGAGATCAGCCGCAACATCAGCACCATTGCCGACCTTGCCGACCAGACAGCTGAACAGGCCCAGCATTCGGCGCTGCTCAGCGAGGAACTGACCAGCACTGCCGGTAGCCAGTATTCGCTGGTGGAGCGTTTCAACCGCTAAGACACTGGGCCTTGTGTGATATTGGAGCGGCCTTGCCGGGCCGCTCCTACCAGTCCAGTTGCAACCGGCTCTCGAAATACCGCTCCTCACCCGTCAACGGATCTACGAAACGCAGGCTCTGCGCCAACAACTTCAACGGCCGCTGATAATCGTCATCGGTCTGCAGCAGTTCGGGGTAGAACGGATCGTTGCAGATTGCCGCACCCAATGCCGCCATATGTACACGCAATTGATGGGTCTTGCCGGTCACCGGCGACAGACCGTAGCGCCATAACTCGCCACGCGTCTCCAGCACCTGTGCCAAGGTTTCGCTGTTGTCAGCGCCCTCCACCTCCTGCATGCGGAAGAATGGCTCGCCATGCACCAGGCGGCTTTTGTGCACCAGCGGGAAGTTGTGCTGGGGCATGGCTGCGGCGATGGCCTGGTAGCGTTTGTCGATCCGCCGCTCGGGGAACAAGCGCTGGTAGGCACTGCGCGTCTGGGGGTTGGCGGAGAACAGCACAAGCCCTGCGGTATGCCGGTCGATGCGGTGCAAAGGCACCAGATGCGGGTTGTCCAGACGCCGGATCAGCCGGCGCAGCAAAGTCTGCTCGACATACTCACCGGTCGGGGTCACCGGCAGAAAGTGCGGTTTGTCGGCAACCACCAGATGCTCGTCCACGTGCAACAGGGTTTCCTGCACAGGGATCGGCCGCTCATTTGGCACTTCCCGGAAGTAGTGCAAGCGCATGCCGCGTTTATAAGCCAGCCCAGCAGAGACTGCCTGCCCCTGCGCATCTAGCACGCGGCCCCGGGCAAAGCGGTCAAGCCACTGCGCCCGATCGATGGCCTTGAAATGGTCACACAGGCAATCGAGCACCGTCGCCCAGTTGCCGGGGGGCAGGCACACCGTGCTGGCTTGCTGGCGGGCAGGGTCGAAAGGCGTGGTCATGGCAGCGCTCAAAAGGTTGGAGGCCGCGCATTATCCTCCAAGCCTTCCACCTCAACCAGCCTGTAGCGTCGCCTCGCTGCGCGCCTTCAACCAGCGCAGCACTTGCACGGCCTCCCAGCGGTTGGGGTCGTACAGGGCATATAACAAACCCTGGTAACCTACGACGTCCAGCCCACGGTGGTAACCGGCACGCTGGAACAATGCCTCGATCTCGGCAAAACAGGTATTGAAGTGAACCTTGCCGAACGGCGTTCGGTCTTCAGTCACCAGGCCTTCGAGGCGCAGTTCCAGAACGGCGTCGCACACCCGCTCGACGGGCATGTGGTTGACGCTGTACTTGAGTTGCTCGACGTTGAGCATGGCCTTCCCCTCGAACACTGTATTTATATACAGCATACGGACCTCCCCTCATCCACGTCAATTCGCCATCGCGTCATTGCAACCCCTGCAGGTAAACGGTGCCTTTGCGAATGGTCAGTACCTGGCCCCGCGCAGTGCCAGTGGTCACGGACAAATGCACCCACCGGTCAAACTCCAGGATCAGTTGATCGAAGGGTACGTCGCTGTCGCTGATTCTGCGTATCACCTCACGCGGGCTGACGTCGATCACCGTGAAGTCGGCTGCCAACCCCAGCACATGCTGGCTTGACGGTTCCCCACCGACACGCTGATTAAGTGCACTGCAGCGGTAGCCGCTGCTGATGATGATCGGCATCCCGAGCAGCGCACGTACCTTTTCAAGCACGCCACACAGGACAGTTAGATTGGCCAGTACCTCAGGTGTAGGGGTGTTTTCAAACCCTTCCCTTGCGGCGATTTGCGAAGCGGTCATTTCATCCAGGGTGAAATGCGGCGTGATGAACATGGTTAGATTCTCGATGACAGTTCAAGGACACCGGCAGCAGTGGCCGGCACCCGATCATCGACTTGTAATCTCAACCATGGCGTGAGGAACGCGTGCCCATTGGGCGATCATTGCGCGAGAAACGCCACCACTTGCTCGGCATCGAACGGCCAGTGCAGTTCGCCGCCGTTGTCACAGCGCCGCAGCACGGGAATGATCAGGCCATAGCGTTCGAACATGGCCTCGTTTTCGGCAATGTCGACCAGCTCCACCAACAGGCCATGATCGACGAAAGGCATCAGCACAGCCTCCGCCACTTCGCACAGGTGGCAGCCAAGGGTGCCGAACAGTTGGCATTCAGGCAGCATGGGGCAGGTCTCGGTTTGGTTTCGGAAAAGCCTATTCTAGGTCTGTCCCGCCCACTGCGCACCTGGCCTCGCTCAATCCTGGCTGGTTGCACCAATGCGGTGCAGCGACAGGTCCGCGCCCTGAAACTCCTGCTCGTGGCTCAAGCGCAAGCCATGCAGCGCGCGGATCACCCCATAGACGACAAAGCCACCGAGCAATGCCACCAGCACCCCCATCAGACTGCCCAGCAACTGGCTGACCAGGCTGACACCGCCCATGCCACCAAGGGCGGCCTGGCCGAACACCCCACAGGCAATGCCACCCCACACACCGCACAGGCCGTGCAACGGCCACACACCCAGCACGTCGTCGATTTTCCAGCGGTTCTGCGCCGCGGTGAAACTCCAGACGAACAGCACCCCAGCCACCAGGCCGGTGGCCAGCGCGCCAATCGGGTGCATCAGGTCGGAACCGGCACAGATCGCCACCAGCCCGGCCAGCGGCCCGTTGTGCAGGAAGCCCGGGTCGTTGCGCCCGGCCAGCAAGGCCGCCAGGGTGCCACCGACCATGGCCATCAGCGAATTGATCGCCACCAGGCCGCTTACGCCCTGCAAGGTCTGGGCGCTCATCACGTTGAAGCCGAACCAGCCAATGATCAGGATCCATGAACCCAGCGCCAGAAACGGAATGCTCGAAGGTGCAAAAGCCACCAGGCGGCCGTCGCGGTAGCGCCCGCGCCGTGGCCCCAGCAACACCACCGCCGCCAACGCCAGCCAGCCGCCCATGGCATGCACCACGACAGAGCCGGCAAAGTCATGGAACGGCGCCCCGAAACGTGCTTGCAGCCAGGCCTGCACACCGAAGTTGCCGTTCCACACCACGCCTTCGAAAAACGGATAGACAAACGCCACGATCAACGCGGTGGCACACAGCTGCGGAACGAAACGCGCACGCTCGGCAATGCCCCCGGAGATGATCGCCGGGATGGCAGCCGCGAACGTGAGCAGGAAGAAGCACTTGACCAGCGCATAGCCATGGTCGACGGCCAGTTGCGCCGCCGGCTGGAAGAAGCTCACGCCGTAGGCGATCCAGTAGCCGATAAAGAAGTACACCAGCGCCGAAATGGCAAAGTCGCTGAGAATCTTCGACAAGGCATTGACCTGATTCTTGTGCCGTACGGTGCCCACTTCGAGAAAGGCGAAGCCAGCATGCATGGCCAGCACCAGAATGGCGCCCATGAGAATGAACAGGGTATTCGAACCGTGGACCAGGGAGTCCATCGCGCTGTGCATGTGTTCCATGAATAGGCAGACCTGCTGAAAAGGCACTAGGACAGTTCAAGAACCTGCATCCATGCACCGAATCGGTGCCAACCCCTGCCCCGTTTGCTGAATGGGGCGAGGCCTGCATGGTTTATTCTTGGCTTTGTCGAGGATTGGGTTAAGGTTTACGGTAGTTCGTCACGCAGGGCGCCCCGAATCGGCGCAGTGCGCGCCAGCGGCGCCCCGCAACGTGGCAAAGCCTTAGCAAGGCCCATACCAGCCCAGTTACCCGCACAGCCACTTGAACCTTCGGTATGTGCTATCACTCGAACTACCAACACTCATCGACAGGGAGAGACCCATGGCCAGCAAATCGGCAAAGACTGCTCAAGAGATATTGATGGCTGACTTTCAGGCCTTGGTCCGCGACACCGAGAAGCTGCTCGCCGACACCGCCAACCTGGCAGGCGATCAGGCTGACGAATTACGTGAGCAGATCCATGACCGCCTGACCCAGGCCCGTGAAACCCTGCAACTGACCCAGGAATCGGTGCGTGACCGCGGCCAGGCAGCCCTTGGCACCGCCGAGCAGTACGTGCAGGAAAACCCCTGGCAGGCCATCGGTATTGCGGCCGGCGTGGGGCTGTTGATCGGCCTGCTGGCCAATCGGCGCTGAGGGGTTCCCATGGAGAATGACGCCATCGGCGCCGGCGCTTCGGGCAAACGCCTGGGCGCGGCGATGCTCGGGCTGCTGCACAGCCACATCGAGCTGTTTGGTATCGAGCTGCAGGAGCAGAAGGGCCGCACCTTGAGCCTGCTGTTGTTCGCAGGCTTGGCACTGGTGTTCGCCCTGCTGCTGCTGACAGCGCTGTCCGGGCTGCTGCTGGTGCTGCTGTGGGACAGCTATCGCCTGGCTGGCATCATCGGCCTGTGCGTGTTCTACGGTGTGGCCGCGTTGTATTGCGGTTTGCGTTTGAAGGCTGCGGTGTTCGACGAGTCATCGCCGTTCGGCGCGACCCTCGAGGAACTCGCCAAGGACCGGGAGCGCCTGTTGCCATGAGCCTGCCTGAACTACCCAATACCCGTAACCCTCGCGAACTGCGCAAGGCGCTGTTGCGCCTGCGTCTGGAGATGCACCGTCAGGAGATCCGCCACGAGTCGGGGCAACTGCTTGAGCCACTGCAACGCATGCGCGGCATGGGCAGTTCGCTGCACGAGGGGCTTGGCATCAAGCATGCGCCGCTGTGGGGGATTGGCGCGGTGGTCGCCCTGGGCTTTCTCACCGGCAAGGGCGTGCGCAGTGGCAACCTGACACGGCTGGTGCGCCTGGGCGGCAGCCTGCTGCCACTGATCCGGCTGTACCTGCAAGGCAGCCGCCGACACTGACGTTTTAGCCTCACCTGAACAGACGCGATCACCAGCCGGTGGTCGCGTAAACCTTCAGCTTGCATGGTGACTCACGACACAGGAAGCTATGCCCATCGACCGACAGGAGATCGAGCCTTGGACTGGCATACCTTGCTGACCCGCGAACGCCTGGGCAAAGCCCTGTACAGCCCCGAAGAACTCGGGCGCAGCCCTTTCCACAAGGACCATGACCGCATCATCTTCTCCGGCGCCTTCCGCCGGCTTGGGCGCAAGACTCAAGTACACCCGGTTACCAGCAACGACCATATCCATACACGCCTGACCCATTCCCTGGAAGTCAGTTGCGTCGGCCGCTCGCTTGGCATGCGGGTGGGCGAAACCCTGCGTGACAGCCTGCCAGACTGGTGCGAACCGAGTGACCTCGGGATGATCGTGCAATCGGCCTGCCTGGCTCACGACATCGGCAACCCGCCGTTCGGCCACTCCGGCGAAGACGCCATTCGCCACTGGTTCCAGCAGGCAGCAGGGCGTGGCTGGCTGGACGACATGAGCGATGACGAGCGCGCCGACTTCCTCAACTTCGAAGGCAATGCCCAAGGCTTTCGCGTACTCACCCAACTGGAGTATCACCAGTTCGACGGCGGCACCCGGCTGACGTACGCCACTCTCGGCACTTACCTCAAGTACCCCTGGAGCGCCCGCCATGCCGATGCCCTGGGTTACAAGAAACACAAGTTCGGCAGCTACCAGAGCGAACTGCCGTTGCTCGAACAGATCGCCCGCAAACTCGGCTTGCCGCAACTGGAAGATCAACGCTGGGCGCGCCACCCGCTGGTCTACCTGATGGAGGCCGCAGATGACATCTGCTATGCGCTGATCGACTTGGAAGACGGCGTGGAGATGGAGTTGCTGGAGTATGCCGAAGTCGAGGCGCTGCTACTCGGCCTGGTGGGCGACGACCTGCCGGAAACCTATCGCCAACTCGGCCCGCGCGACTCGCGACGGCGCAAGCTGGCGATCCTGCGCGGCAAGGCCATCGAACACCTGACCAACGCCGCCGCCCACGCCTTCGTCGAACAGCAACAGGCACTGCTCGCCGGGCATCTGCCCGGCGACCTGGTCGAACACATGCACGGCCCGGCCAAGCACTGCGTGCTGCAAGCCAAGGACATGGCGCGCAACAAGATCTTCCAGGACAAACGCAAGACCCTGCACGAGATAGGCGCCTACACCACGCTCGAGATCCTCTTGAACACCTTCTGCGGTGCGGCCCTCGAACAGCATGGCGGCCGCACCCCGTCGTTCAAGAGCCGGCGTGTGCTCGACCTGATCGGCAACAATGCACCGGACCCGCATGGCTCATTGCACAGCGCCTTCCTGCGCATGATCGACTTCATCGCCGGCATGACCGACAGCTATGCCAGTGAAATGGCCCGCGAAATGACGGGGCGCTCCAGCCCGACCTGAGCCCGACAGGTGCAGCCCGAGCACGGCCTCTGGCTGCACCCTTTCTTGAAGGAAACTTCCTACTTGCGTAGCTGCCGATTAAACACTACGAATAACATCCCATGAAAAGTTACCAAACAAGGTTTGACATCAAGCTCCACAGGCTAAATTCGTAGCCCGATTTGTTTTATCCTGTAAGCCATTTCCCATATACAGCGAATAGCCCTTCCTCACATGCCCGACGACTTCCAACTGGGATAAGGTGCGACCCGTCACCCTCACTCGCCCGCAGGGAAGTTGAACATGCACTCCGTATTTATTGTCGACGACCACCCCGTTATCCGCCTGGCCGTCCGTATGTTGCTGGAAAATCAGAACTACAAGATCGTCGGCGAATCGGACAATGGCGTTGACGCCATGCAGATGATTCGAGAAACCACCCCTGACCTGGTCATCCTCGATATCAGCATCCCCAAGCTAGACGGCCTAGAGGTGCTTTCCCGCTTCCAGGCCATGTCCCTGCCGTTGAAGGTTCTGGTGCTGACCGCCCAATCCCCGGCGTTGTTCGCCGTACGCTGCATGCACTCGGGCGCTGCGGGCTATGTGTGCAAGCAGGAAGACCTCAGCGAATTGCTCAGCGCGATCAAGGCAGTACTTGCCGGTTACAACTATTTCCCCAGCCAGGCGATCAAACACAATCAATCGGTAGATGCCGACCTGCAACTCTTCCGCCAGGTCAATGACCGTGAACTTATGGTCCTGCAACTATTCGCCCAAGGCCGAAGCAACAAGGAAATCGCCAAAGGCATGTTCCTCAGCAACAAGACGGTGAGTACCTACAAGAAGCGCCTGATGCACAAACTCCAGGTCGAGACCTTGGTGGACCTGATCGACATGGCCAAACGCAACGCACTGGTCTGAGGGGTTTCATGGCGCGCCATATCGCCCGGCTGTTACTCGCCCTGGCACTGGTCAGCGGCGCGCTACACGCCAACCACCACGGGGTTACCGCGTATGCCCTGCTGGCACGCTCACCGGTAATGCCAGCACAGCCTTCGCTCACGGCCCCGCAACGCCAATGGCTCGAAAGCCGACACGAACTGGTGCTGGGTACCTCTGCGCCCGATTATCCGCCCTTCGACATCACCAGTGGCGGCCGCGACTATCAAGGCCTCACCGCCGAGTATGCAAACCTGATCGGCCTTGCCCTGCAGCTGCCTGTACGCGTGCTGCGCTTTAACAGCAGACAGGCAGCGGTAGAGGCACTCAAACGCGGCGATATCGACCTGCTCGGCAGTGCCAACGGCTATGAAGCGACAACGGACGGTCTGGCACTGTCGCACCCCTATGCCATTGACCAGCCGGTGCTGGTCACCCGTGAGGACGAACGCCGCCCTCTGGACCTGGGCCTGGAGAACATGCGGCTGGGCATGCTCTACCACTACCTGCCGAGGCAGGAGATAGGCAGTGCCTACCCCAAGGCCCAGCTGCTGGCCTTCGGCTCGTCTTCCCAGGCCTTGAATGCCGTTGCATTTGGCCAGGCCGACGTGTTCATCGGCGACACCATCTCCACCCATTACCAGCTCAATCGCGGCCACCTGCCTGGCCTGCGCATCGCCAATTTCAGCAAGCACGAAGCGATCGGCTTCAGCTTTGCCATGCGCAAGGCGGATGCGTTGCTGCTGGAGCTGGTCAACGCCATTCTCGACAATCAGCCTGCAGCCGTGCGCACCAGTATCTTCAAGCGCTGGAGTGCCGGCAGCGACCTGCTTCTGACCGACCGCAAGCTGCAACTGACAGAGGCTGAGGAATTCTGGTTGCAACACCACCCGGTCATGCGCGTGGCCATCGACGATACTGCGGCGCCCTTGTCCTTCTTCGATGGTTCGGGATATTTCAGGGGCATCACCGCCGACCTGCTGGAGCTCATCCGCCTGCGCACCGGCCTGCGTTTCGAGGTGCAGCGCGCCAGCGGCATCGCCGACATGATCGCCCGCCTCAAGGACGGCCGGGCGGATGTGATTGCGGCGCTCACTACCGACGGTGAGGCCGAGCAGACCCTGCAAATCAGCCGCCCTTACCTTGAAAGTGTCTATGTATTGGTCAGCCGAGCGAGCAACGGGCAGTACACCTCTCTGGAACAACTGAAGGACCGACGCATCGCAATCACCCGCTACAGCGCGATGGATGACCTTTCCACGCGCTATCCGCACATTGGCTGGATCGAGACCGAGAGCTCCTTCTATTCCACGGCGCTGCTCAAAAGTGGTGCTGTAGATGCCGTGATCACCACCTTGATAGACGCCAACCATGCGGTGGCCACCCACCCCGACCTGGTCATACGCGCCACCGTCGGCAGCGAGCCGGCCAGCTACGCCATGGCAGCCGCCAGCCATTCACAGACGCTGGTATCGATCCTCGACAAGGCGTTGTTGAGCATTCCGCCGGAAGAACTGGGGGTGATCAACAACCGCTGGCGTGGTTACGGCGTGCATGACGACAGCACCTGGCAAAGCTTTCGCCGGCTCGCCTGGCAGGTGCTGCTGGGTACCGGGCTGTTGCTGCTGCTGGCACTGATCTGGAATGCCCGCCTGCGCCTGCAGATCAAGCAGCGTCAAAGCGCCGAGCGGGCGTTGAACGACCAGCTGGCATTCATGCGTGCGCTGCTCAACGGCACACCGCACCCCATGTACGTGCGTGATCACGAGGGTTGCCTGCAAAGTTGCAACGACAGCTACCTGGAAGCCGTTCAGGCCTGCAGCGACGAGGTCATGGGCAAGCGCCTGGAGCAAAGCCTGTTCGCTGACTGCGAACATACTCACCAGATCCAGGCCGATTACCTGAAGGTCATGGCCGCCGGGACCCCGCTTATCATCGATCGGCCGCTGCGGGTCAAAGGCCGAGAAATGACCATCTACCACTGGATCCTGCCGTACCGCGACTCGCTGGGCGAGGTACAAGGCATCATCGGCGGCTGGATCGATATCAGCGAACGGCGCCAACTGGTCCAGGAACTGCGCCAGGCCAAGCAGCAAGCCGAAGATGCCAACCGTGCCAAAAGCACGTTCCTGGCCACCATCAGCCATGAAATCCGTACCCCGATGAACGCCGTCATCGGCATGCTCGAACTTGCCGTCAAACGTGCCGACCAGGGGCGGGTGGACCGTTCAGCCCTGGAACTGGCCCACCATTCGGCCAAGGACCTGCTGGGGCTGATCGGCGATATCCTCGATATCGTGCGCATCGAATCCGGGCATCTGTCACTCACTCCGGAGCCGGTCGACCTGGCCGCACTGGTCGAGTCGGTGGGCCGCATCTTCGATGGCCAGGCGCGGCAGAAGGGCCTGGCCCTGGAGGTGATGATCGAACCGGCGGCCCGCTGCCATGCATTGCTCGACCCGCTGCGCTTCAAGCAGGTGCTGTCCAACCTGGTCAGCAACGCCATCAAGTTCACCGAGCATGGCCAGGTACGCATCTGCGTTTGCCTGCAGGAAGCAGAAGCCTCCCCTTACCCGACCCTAGAGCTGGAAGTACGTGACAGCGGCATCGGTATTCACGCCGATGACTTGCAACGCCTGTTCAACCCATTCATCCAGGCCAACCCGCACAGCCAGGGTGCCCGCGCAGGCACTGGCCTTGGCCTGGCGATCTGCCGGAGCCTGTGCGAAATGATGGGAGGCACGCTGACCATCAAGAGCCTCGAAGATGTCGGCACCCAGGTTCGCTTGAAAATGCCGTTGCAAGTTGTCAGCGCCGACGCTGTCGAGAGGCCGGTGATCGAACCTGTCGACGTACCCGATCCACGCCTGAACGTGCTGGTGATCGACGACCATCCCGCCAACCTGCAGTTGATGGCGCAGCAGCTGGGTTACCTGGGCCTGGGCCACACCTGCGCCAGGGATGGCCGTGAAGGCTTGAGCCTGTGGCGTGCAGGCGCCTTCGATGTGTTGGTGCTCGACTGCAACATGCCGCACATGAACGGCTACCAGCTGGCCAGTACCGTACGTGCCGAAGAACGGCAACTCGGGCAATCGCGCTGTACCATCCTCGGCTATACCGCCAACGCCCAGCCCGAGGTCATGCGCAAGTGCCTGGATGCCGGCATGGATGACTGTCTGCTCAAACCCATCAGCCTGACCACCCTGAGCCAGCGCCTGGCCGGCATCAGCCCACGGGGCCGACAGCCATGGCGGCGCAAACTGTTCGACCTGGAGGGCCTGGGCACGATCGTCGGCCAAGCCCCGAACGACCGCCAGCGCTTTCTGGCCGCCCTGCACGAGAGCCTGCAAACGGACCTGGTGATTCTGATGAGCCTGCCCGCGCAAGACGCCGACGCCGTTGCCGACCAGGCGCACAAGATCCTCAGCGCCGCCCGCATGCTGGAGGCGCCCGAGCTGATGGCGGCGTGCGAAGCGCTGCAGAACACCGCGTTGCCGACACCGCAACTACGCCTACGGCGCCAGGCACTGGCCCGGCACATGCGCCGGGTGGAGAAGGCGTTGGCCGCTGACATCAAGGCTACCGGCGGGCTTGAATGAGCAAGGCAGCCACACGCCGAAGCTGGTAGACTGCGCGGCGATATTACCTAAGAGGATTGTTTCATGGCCACTAACCGCTCCCGCCGCCTGCGCAAAAAGCTGTGTGTCGACGAGTTTCAGGAATTGGGCTTCGAGCTGAACCTGGACTTCAAGGAAGACCTGGATGATCAGGCGATCGACGCATTCCTCGATGCCTTCCTGGAAGAAGCCATGGACGCCAACGGCCTCGACTACGTAGGCGGTGACGATTTCGGTCTGGTGTGCTCGGCCAAACGCGGTTCGGTCACCGAAGAGCAGCGTGCTGCCGTCGAAGCCTGGCTCAAGGGCCGCAGCGAACTGACCAAGATCGAAGTCAGCCCGCTGCTCGACGCATGGTATCCGGGCAACGCGATCAACGCGGCCGAGTGATACCTGCGCTACCCAGCGGCTTGCACGCTGAAAAGGCCACCCTTCGGGGTGGCCTTTTTTGTTGGCGTCGCTTTTGTGTCGAACGTGGCCCATCGTGGCTAAGCTTGGGGCATAATGCGCGTTCTATTTCGTCCTGGGGCCATCATCTCTTACAGCCCCAATGTCCTTCTCCCTCGCCGCAGGGTATTTACTGAATATGATCAAAACGCTCCGTCCCCTCGTTCTCGCCGGCCTGCTCCTGCCCTTCGCCCTGCCCAGCCAGGCCGCCGCCGTCAATACCAGCCTGCCAGCCAAGGTGCAGCAGGCGCTTAAAGCCAACAAGCTGCAAGACACCGCGCTGTCTTTGGTGATGCTGCCGCTGGATGGGCCAGGCGCGGCGACCGTGTTCAACGCCGATGTCTCGGTGAACCCGGCCTCGACCATGAAGCTGGTCACCACCTACGCAGCCCTTGAACTGCTCGGCCCGACGTTCCAGTGGAAGACCGAATTCTACACCGACGGCACCTTGAGCAACGGTGTGCTCAACGGCAACCTGTACCTCAAAGGTGGCGGCGACCCGAAGCTGAACATGGAAAAACTGTGGCTGCTGATGCGTGACCTGCGCGCCAACGGCGTGCGCACCATCAGCGGTGACCTGGTACTGGACCGCAGCCACTTCGTGCAGCCCAACCTGCCGCAGTTCAACGATGATGGCGGCGACGTCAACAAGCCGTTCCTGGTCAAACCTGACTCGTTGCTGGTCAACCTCAAGGCACTGCGCTTTGTCGCCCGCAACGATGGTGGCAAGGTGACCATCGCCGTCGAACCGCCGATTGCCAACATCCGCATCGACAACCAGGTCAAGGCCGTGGCGTCCAAGCAGTGCAAGGGTGACGTGCGCTACAACCCTGTGCCCCAGGCCGATGGCGTCAGCGTGGTGGTCAGCGGCCAACTTGGCGATGGCTGCAACTCGCAGACCTACCTGTCGCTGCTCGATCACCCGACCTACGCCGCTGGCGCCGTGCGAGCGATCTGGAACGAGCTCGGTGGCAGCATCCAGGGCCGCGATCGTATCGAGAACGTGCCCAAGAGCGCACGCCTGCTGGCACGGGCCTTCTCGCCCGACCTGGTGGAAGTGATCCGCGACATCAACAAGTACAGCAACAACACCATGGCCCAGCAGCTGTTCCTCAGCCTGGGTGCACAGTTCCGTACCGATGCCGATGGCGATGATGCCCGTGCGGCGCAACGCGTCGTTCGCCAGTGGTTGGCGAAAAAAGGCATTACTGCACCTCACCTGGTGATGGAGAACGGCTCCGGCCTGTCGCGCGCCGAACGCGTCAGCACCCGCGAGATGGCCGCGCTGCTGCAGGCTGCCTGGAAGAGCCCCTACTCGGCCGAGTTCATCAGCTCCATGCCGCTGGTGGGCATGGACGGCACCATGCGCAAGCGCCTGAAACGCACGGCCATGACCGGTGAGGGGCACATCAAGACCGGCACCCTGAATACCGTACGGGCCATCGCGGGCTTCAGCCGCGACAGCAACGGGCATACCTGGGCGGTCGCGGCCATTCTCAACGACCCGAAACCGTGGGGCGCATCGCAGGTGCTTGACCAGGTGCTGCTGGACCTCTATCGCCAGCCGAAACTGGGCACCAGTACTGCGGCCAACTGACCCAGTCCCGGCCTAAACACCGGTTGGGGGCCGAAGGAACGGCCCCCGTGTTTGCCGGCCACCGAGCCCGTGCAGGGCTCAGCTCAACTCGCCTTCCACGCGGTCCCGCCCCGCTTGCTTGGCGGCATACACCCCGGCATCCGCGCGCCACAACAAGGCATCGGCCCCCTCGCCTGGCCGCCACCCCGCCACACCGAAGCTCGCAGTCACCTCGCCTACCCCTTCGATCGGTACGTTGCGCACCCCCTGCCACAGCTCCATCGCCAGCAGCCGCGCCTGCTCGGCATCGCTACCCGGGCACAGCACCATGAACTCCTCCCCGCCCAGCCGGCAGAACACGTCGGTTCGTCGCAAGCGCAGGGCGATGCGCTGGCACAGGCTGCGCAGCACCAGGTCACCCACCGCGTGGCCGAACTGGTCGTTGATGCGCTTGAAGTGATCGATATCGAGCATGATCACCGCCAACGCCAAGCCATCACGCTGAGCGCGATCCAGCTCGACCTTGAGCCGCTCCTGGAAATAGCGCCGGTTATGAATACCGGTGAGCGCGTCGGTCACCGATAGCGCACGCAACTCCTCCTCCACCCCCTTGAGGTCGGAGATGTCGGTCAGGTAGCCATGCCAAAGGGTACACCCCGCATCGCCGACCTCTGGTGTCGCTTCGCCGCGCACCCAGCGCAAGCCCACACGCGGCAGGCAGACCCGGTACTCCTCGCGCCACGGCGTGAGGTGGTCGGCCGAGTAGCGCACCGACCGGCGTACGCGGTCCAGGTCATCGGGGTGGATACGCTCGAACACCAGCGTGGCGTCCTCGCGCAGCTGCTGCAGGTCGACCTCGTAGATGTCGTACAGGCCTTTGCTGGCATACGGGAAGCACGAGCTGCCATCGGCATCCAGGCGGTACTGATAGATGCCGCCGGGTACCTCGGCACTGAGTTTTTCCAGCAGCCGGTCACGCGCCGCCAGCGCCTCATGCACCCGGCGCCGTTCCGTGACATCGATGCAGATCGCCAGGTAGCCGACCCAAAGGCCTTGTTCATCGAGCATGGCCGTGACCAACATGTTGGCCAGCAGATGGCTGCCATCGGCGCGCAGCAAGGTCCACTCGCCCGGCTCGGCACCGCTTTCCTGCACCGTTTCGGCAAACATCGCCTGGCCACCGGCAATACGCCGCCCGTAGCGCTGGCTCAAGGCATGGGCGCGCTGGCTGAGCTCTTCAGGCAGCACCAGGTCCTCCAGGCGCAGCTGGCCGATCGCCTCGCTGGCCGAATAGCCGAGCATGCGCTCGGCACCGGCATTGAAGGTGCTGACCACCCCCTTGAGGTTGGTAGCGATGATCGCCACCTGGGTCGCGGCATCCAGCACGCTGCGCAACTGGTTGTGCGTACCGCGTAGCGATTGCTCGCTGACTCGAAGCTCTGCGGTGCGCTGCTCGACCAGGGTCAAGGCGCGCTGGCGCTGGCTGAACAGGCTGTAGAGCAAGGTACTGAGCAACAGGCTCAACAGCCCGCCCAACAGCCCCACCGCCAGTGCAGCCGATGAACGGTTGGCCTTCAGAAACGCCATGCTCGGCCGGACAAACAGCTGGAATGGGTGGTCGGCGAGGTGCAGCAACTGGCTGCTCGCCAACGCAAGGGGTGCTGCCTCGTTCTGGGAGTCGAACACCACTTCAGGCCCTTGCAGCCCGGAAGGGTCTTCGATGCGCACGACCAGATTGTCATCGGCCGGGGCCGGCAACCCATCGCTGATGAGCTCGCGCAGGTTGAGCAACGCCATCACATAACCCACCGCCGCGCCATGCGGCGCTGCGTCGGAGAACACTGGCGCCACCATCAGCAGGCCACGTGCCTGCGCTGCCGGCCGCCCAGCCCCGGCATCCATGATGTGCAGGGGTTCGGACACCGCCATGCTGCCAGGCTCCAGCGCACGCGCCAGGGTTGCCTGGCGCGCACCCTGGCCAGCAAGGTCGAGCCCGTAAGGGAGTGCCGGCTGATCAGCTGACTGGGTGTAGAGCACCGGAAAGTAATGGTCACGCAGTGGCGCCGGCTGCCAGTTGCCCTGTGCATCCTGATCGCGGATCACGTAGCCCTGGCCCAACCAGGCCGAGGTGCGCTGCTCGAAATCGGCACGCTGCGCCGCCTCTACGCGCGGCGCCCAGGCGTAAGCCAAAGTGCGCTGCAGCAAGGGCCGTGCGTAACCTTCGAATTCGCGGGGGGTGATTTCATTGGAGAAGCTGAAAAACCGCCGCAGCCCGTCCAGGCGCTGCTGCTGATCATCAAAACGCTCGGCGATGCGGCTGTAGCGCTCGCTGGCCAGCAACTCGAAGCGCTGGCGCAGTTGCTGCTTGTAGAAGGTGTGCGCGGCAAGCGCCAGGGTGGCCGACAGCAGGCCGCCAGCCACCAAGGCCACCAGCGCCACGGCCCAGGCGGACACCCCTTCGCTGCACAGGCCAAGAAACCTCGCACGTACGCCAAACTTGGACATAAACCCATCTCGTCACGTCAGCGTCCTGCGGATTATCTTGCCCTGCCGTCAGTTATAGCTATTGGCCATTAGCGGCGCAATGCACCTCGTCGCTTCAGCGCAATTGCAGGCGCCACGCGCGGTGGATACGGTTGTTGCGGGCGAAATCCGGGTCAAGCGTCTGGGCGGTGATTTCTTCCACTGCGTAACGCGCCATCAGGTGCTCATCCAGCTGGAACTTGCGGAAGTTGTTGGAGAAGTACAGCACGCCACCTGGCTCCAGCCGCGCCATCGCCAGGTCCAGCAGTTGCACATGGTCACGCTGTACGTCGAACACACCTTCCATGCGCTTGGAGTTGGAGAAGGTCGGCGGGTCGATGAAGATCAGGTCATAGGTGTCGCGGTTGGCTTCCAGCCAGGCCATCACATCGCCCTGCTCCAGGCGGTTGCGCTCGGAGAAACCATTGAGCGACAGGTTGCGCCGCGCCCAGTCCAGGTAGGTTTTCGACAAGTCGACGCTGGTGGTGCTGCGCGCGCCGCCCTTGGCCGCATGCACGGTTGCCGTGGCGGTGTAGCAGAACAGGTTGAGGAAGCGCTTACCGGCAGCCTCGCGCTGGATGCGCATGCGCATCGGGCGATGGTCGAGGAACAGGCCGGTGTCCAGGTAGTCGGTGAGGTTGACCAGCAGCTTGACGCCGCCTTCGTTGACTTCCTGGAAGCGCCCTTCGGTGGCCTGGCGCTCGTACTGACGGGTGCCGCTCTGGCGCTCGCGGCGCTTGAGCACCACGCGCTGGGGCGAGATACCCAGTGCCTGCGGAATCGCGGCCAGGGCATCGAGCAGACGCGCCTGGGCCTTCTCTGGGTCGATCGAGCGGGGTGCCGCGTATTCCTGCACGTGCACCCAGTCCTGGTAGAGGTCGACTGCCAGGGCGTACTCGGGCATGTCGGCATCGTACAGGCGGTAGCAGTCGACCTGCTCGCGACGGGCCCACTTGCCCAGTTGCTTGAGGTTTTTTTGCAGACGATTGGCGAACATCTGCGCACCTTCCGACAGGCGCGCAGGCTCGCTTGCCTGTGGCTCCTGGCGCCGGGCCTCGCCGTTTTCAGCCTGAGGGTCGCGACGCTCGCCGGTAACGAACTGGTCAGGCTGCACCTTGAACAACAGCAGCTTGCACGGCAGCGCACCGTTCCAGAATGCGTATTGCTTGTGGCTACGGATGCCCATGCGCTTGCCCAGCTCCGGCGCCCCGGTGAACACCGCCGCTTCCCAGCCCATGCAGGCCTGGCGCAAACGTTCGCCCAGGTTCTGATAGAGATACAGCAGGCTGGCTTCGTCGCCCAGGCGCTCGCCGTAAGGCGGGTTGCTGATGACCAGGCCTTTCTGGTTCTGGTCTGGCCGCGGCTCGAAGGTGCTGACCTCGCCTTGGTAGATCTTTACCCAGTCGCTCAGGCCGGCACGTTCGACGTTGTTGCGCCCCGGCTGGATCAGCCGCGGGTCGGCCTCGTAGCCACGGATCCACAGCGGTGGCTTGGCCAGGCCGGCCTGCGCGCGCGCTTGCGCCTCGTCATGGACCTTGCGCCACAGTGCCGGCACATGGCCAAGCCAGGCGCTGAAGCCCCAACGCTCGCGCTTGAGGTTAGGTGCCATATCGGCGGCAATCATTGCGGCTTCGACCAGGAAGGTACCCACACCGCACATCGGGTCGGCCAGGGCGCCGCCTTCGGCAGCGATGCGCGGCCAACCGGCGCGGATCAGCACAGCCGCCGCCAGGTTTTCCTTGAGCGGCGCGGCACCTTGCTGCAAGCGGTAGCCGCGCTGGTGCAGGCTGTGGCCGGACAGGTCGAGCGAGAGAATCGCCTCGCCGCGGTCCAGGCGCAGGTGCACACGCACATCGGGGTCGATCTTTTCCACCGACGGGCGCAGGCCTTCACGGTTGCGCAGCTTGTCGACGATGGCGTCCTTGACCTTGAGCGCACCGAAATGGGTGTTGTCGATGCCCGAGCCATGGCCGCTGAACTCCACCGCAAGCGTACCGTCGGCGGCCAGGTGGTCGGCCCAGTCAACCGCGTTGACGCCGTCGTAGAGGTCGTCGGCGTTCTTCATGTTGAAGCGCTTGAGCACCAGCAACACTCGGTTGGCCAGGCGCGACCAGACGCACAGGCGGTAGGCGGTTTCCATGTCGGCGGCGCCGCGAATGGCCGAGGTGTGCTCGCGCACCTCATCGAGGCCGAGGCCCTTGGCCTCTTCGGCGAGCAGGCCTTCCAGGCCCTTGGGGCAGGTGAGATAGAGTTCGAAACGGTCCGACATGAGGATTCCAGAGCCTTTGGCTATTTGACTGACGAGGCGACGCATCGCCCCGCGATGTTTGCCCGAACACCCTTCCAGCAGGCATCCGAGTGGCCCTCCCCTGCGCACAACTGCGCAGCAGAACGACCGGGCCGCCTGACCGATCAGCACTTCGCCAGGGGCAAAGACAGCTTAGATCATCAGGCAGTTTGAAAAATTCGAGCGATTCAGGGACCGATGTGACCCTTCGTCGCATTTCAAAATAATTCTGTCATGGCCCAGCAACGCTGGCGAAATGACGTCAATGATCGGCAAACCCCGATCATAGCGGGCTCAACGCCAAATAAGGTTGAGTCGCATTTATTTACTTATCACTTCACCCTTGGAAAGGTTACGTGCTTATGACAAATCGATCATTCACACCGTGACTCGCATTCGTTAGAACTGGTCTTAGGCCGCTTCGCAACGAGGCGGCACCTTCAGCTCGCCACGCCGGCAGCGAGCGCAAACCGGCAGAAAGACTCTGCCCGGCCTCGGAGAGGCCGACGGGACATTACAGTCAACAAGTGAGGGCAACACCCTATGAGAAGACTTAAGCGTGATCCGTTGGAAAGAGCATATTCACGTGGCTACCAATACGGGGTCACCGGCAAATCCCGCGAACTTTGCCCGTTCAATCTTCCTTCTGTTCGCCAAGCCTGGATCAACGGCTGGCGTGAAGGTCGCGGTGATAACTGGGACGGCATGACTGGCACCGCTGGCATCCATAGACTCAACGAAAATCACGCCGTTGGCTGATCGAGGACACTGAATTCGATTTACCATGCACGCCCCATCCGGGCGGCGGGCGAAGGCCCAGGGGCCCCTTGACGGGGCCCTTTTTATGGCCGGTTAAAAACTGAAGGTTACCTTGGCATCGCGGCGATGGCGTCCACCGCCTCGCGGATCAGCGCAGGGCCTTTATAGATGAAGCCCGAATAGATCTGCACCAGGCTGGCCCCCGCGGCGATTTTCTCGGCGGCGTGACGCCCCTCGGTGATACCACCGGCAGCAATGATCGGCAGCTTGCCGCCCAGCTCACCTGCCAGCACCTTCACCGTGTGAGTACTCTTCTCCAGTACCGGTGCACCCGACAAACCACCGGCTTCGCCCCCATAAGGCAAGCTTTCGACGCCTTCACGGCTCAGCGTGGTGTTGGTGGCGATCACCGCGTCCATGCCCGATTCCATCAACGCAGCAGCCACCAGTGCGGTTTCTTCATCACTCATATCCGGGGCGATCTTGATCGCCAACGGCACGCGCTTGCCCTGCGTAACCGCCAACTGCTCGCGGCGCTCGGCCAAGGCATCGAGCAACTGCTTCAGCGAGTCGCCAAACTGCAGGCTGCGCAGCCCCGGCGTATTCGGCGAACTGACGTTGACGGTGATGTAGGTAGCGTCGGCATAGACCTTGTCCAGGCAGATCAGGTAGTCATCGACCGCACGCTCGACCGGGGTGTCGAAGTTCTTGCCGATGTTGATGCCCAGCACGCCGTTGTAGCGCGAAGCTCGCACGCGCTTGAGCAGGTGATCGACGCCCAGGTTGTTGAAACCCATGCGGTTGATGATCGCCGTCGCTTCCGGCAGGCGGAAAATCCGCGGCTTCGGATTGCCCGGCTGCGGGCGCGGTGTGACGGTACCGATCTCGACGAAGCCGAAGCCCAACTGAGCAAAGCCATCGATGGCCGCGCCGTTCTTGTCCAGGCCAGCGGCAAGGCCCACCGGGTTGGCGAAGTTCAAGCCCATGACCGACACCGGCAAGGCCGCCGGCTGCTTGCACAGCATGCCATTGAGGCCAAGACGGCCACCGGCACCGATCAGGTCCAGGGACAGGTCGTGGGAGGTTTCCGGGGAAAGCTTGAACAGCAGCTGGCGGGCCAGGGTATACATGGGCGGGCAAGGCTCGGGGTGAATGAGGGGGCGATTATAGCCAGCGCACGGCTGGCATGACAGTAAATCCTCGGCCGCTTGGCACATGCGTTGCTTCGCACACCGCACTGCCTTTTCAGTACGGGCGAGGAACCTTGTGAACACAGCACCCCGAGCAACGCCCCTGGCCTGGGTCAACGGCAGCGACGCGCCGGAAAAACCCAGCCTGAACATTGGCTTCATGGCCCTGACCGATTGCGCCTCGGTGGTGGTCGCCGCCACCCAGGGTTTTGCCCAGCAGCACGGCCTGGCCCTCAACCTCAAGCGCCAGGGTTCCTGGGCGGGGCTGCGCGACAAACTGGTCAGCGGCGAACTGGATGCCGCGCACTGCCTGTACGGCCTGGCCTATGCCGTGCACCTGGGCATCGGTGGTGTGCCGGCCAGTGACATGGCCGTGCTCATGGGGCTGAACCAGAATGCCCAGGCCATCAACCTTTCCCCTGCCCTGCAACGCAAGGGTGTGACCAGCCCTGAGGCATTGGCGCGCCTGGTGCACCAGCATGGCGCACGCCTGACCTTTGCCCAGACCTTCCCCACGGGCACCCACGCCATGTGGTTGTACTACTGGCTGGCGAGCCAAGGCATCCACCCGCTGCGCGATGTCGACAGCGTGGTGGTACCGCCGGCACAGATGGCCGCGCATATCCAGGCAGGCCGCATCGACGGTTTCTGTGTCGGCGAGCCCTGGTCAGCCGATGCTGTCGGCAAGGGCCAGGGTTTTACCTTGGCAACCAGCCAGTCGATCTGGCCGGACCACCCGGAGAAGGTCCTCGCGTGCGCCCGCACCTTCGCCGAGCAGTACCCCAACAGTGCCCGCGCCTTGATCAAGGCGATCCTCGCGGCCAGCCGCTTCATCGAGCAAAGCCCTGAAAACCGCCGCAGCACCGCGCAGTTGCTCAGCGCCAGTGCCTACCTCGACACCCCGGTGGGCAACATCGAGCCACGCCTGCTCGGCGACTACCAGGACGGGCTGGGCAACCAGTGGCACGACCCCCACGCCCTGCGCCTGTTCAACCAGGGCCAGGCCAACCTGCCGTACCTGTCCGATGGCATGTGGTTCATGACCCAGTTCCGCCGCTGGGGCCTGCTACGCGACGACCCCGACTACCTCGGCGTGGCCAGCCAGGTTCAGCAACTGGGGCTCTACCGCGAAGCCGCAGACACCCTCGGTATCCCTTGTCACGGCCTGCCGATGCGCAGCAGCCTGCTGATCGACGGTACACGCTGGGACGGCAGCGACCCCTACGGCTATGCCCGCAGCTTCCGCCTGCATGCCCTGGGCGACACACCCGAAGCCTGCGCTGGCCTGTGAGGGGATGAACATGCTGCGTATCCTGTTGATCGACGACACTCAAAACAAGCTGGGCAGGCTAAAGGCGGCCCTGAGCGAGGCCGGCTTTGACGTCATCGAAGCCCCGGGCCTGACCATCGACCTGCCCGCCTGCGTCGAAACGGTGCACCCGGACGTCGTGTTGATCGATACCGACTCACCGGATCGCGACGTGATGGAACAAGTGGTGCTGGTCAGCCGCGACCGCCCAAGGCCCATCGTGCTGTTCACCGACGAGCATGACCCGGGCGTGATGCGCCAGGCTATCCAGGCGGGGGTCAGCGCCTACATCGTCGAGGGCATCCACGCCGCGCGGCTGCAGCCAATCCTGGATGTGGCCATGGCCCGCTTCGAGAGCGACCAGGCGCTCAAGGCGCAGCTGGTGGCGCGCGACCAGCAGCTGGCCGAGCGCAAGCGCATCGAACAGGCCAAAGGTTTGCTGATGAAGATGAAGGACTGCAACGAAGAGCAGGCCTACACCCTGATGCGCCGCCAGGCCATGAGCCGGCAACAAAAGCTGATCCAGGTGGCCGAGCAGATCATCGCCATGCACGAAATGTTGGGCTGAAACCCGAAGGAGCGAGTTGGCCCAGCTCTTGCTGAAGAAACCACACCGGTAGCCAACGGCGGTTGCCCCACTTGATCCCGACAAAGACGTCGCTCACCCCTCCACAGCCGTGGACCGGGTAGCGGCGTCTTTTTCGTTCCGTTGCTTTGCCGAGTGAGGTGTTCAATGAGTACCAGCTTCTGGAAATCCGGGCATGTGCCCACACTGTTCGCTGCATTCCTGTATTTCGACCTGAGCTTCATGGTCTGGTACCTGCTCGGCCCGCTGGCGGTGCAAATTGCCGCCGACTTGCAGCTGAGTGCACAGCAACGGGGCCTGATGGTGGCCACACCCATTCTGGCCGGTGCGATATTGCGCTTCGCCATGGGCCTGCTGGTCGATCGCCTGTCGCCCAAGACCGCCGGCCTGATCGGCCAGGTCGTGGTCATCATTGCCCTGGCCGGCGCCTGGTACCTGGGCGTGCACAGCTACGAGCAAGCCCTGCTGCTGGGCGTCTTCCTGGGTTTTGCCGGGGCCTCGTTCGCCGTTTCGCTGCCGCTGGCCTCGCAGTGGTACCCGCCTCAGCACCAGGGCAAGGCCATGGGTATCGCCGGTGCCGGCAACTCGGGCACGGTGTTCGCGGCGTTGTTGGCGCCCGCCCTGGCCGCAGGCTTTGGCTGGAACAACGTGTTCGGCTTCGCCCTGATCCCGCTGTCGCTGACCCTGGTGGTATTCGCCCTGCTGGCGCGCAACGCACCCGAGCGGCCCAAGCGCAAGGCCATGGCCGACTACCTCAAGGCCCTCGGTGACCGCGACAGCTGGTGGTTCATGTTCTTCTACAGCGTGACCTTCGGCGGCTTCATCGGCCTGGCTAGCGCCCTGCCCGGCTACTTCAGTGACCAATATGGTCTGAGCCCGGTCACCGCCGGCTACTACACGGCCGCCTGCGTCTTTGCCGGCAGCCTGATGCGCCCACTCGGCGGCGCGCTGGCCGACCGCTTCGGTGGCATCCGCACCTTGCTGGGCATGTACAGCGTGGCCGCCATCTGCATCGCCGCAGTCGGCTTCAACCTGCCCAGCGCAACCGCTGCCCTGGCACTGTTCGTCAGCGCCATGCTCGGCCTGGGCGCCGGCAATGGCGCGGTATTCCAGCTGGTGCCGCAACGTTTTCGCCAGGAGATCGGCGTGATGACCGGGCTGATCGGCATGGCCGGTGGTATTGGCGGCTTCCTGCTGGCTGCGGGGCTTGGCACCATCAAGCAGCACACCGGTGACTACCAGTTGGGGCTGTGGCTGTTCGCCAGCCTCGGCCTGCTGGCCTGGTTCGGCCTGCATGGCGTCAAACAGCGCTGGCGCACCACCTGGGGCTCGGCCGCCGTGACTGCGGCGCGGGTCTGAGGCACGCCGATGAGCCTGCAACTGAGCTTTGCCCACGCCAGCGCCACCGGGCCGCGCGCGGAAAACCAGGATGCCCTGCGCCTGGTCACGCCGGCGCCGGAACTGGCCGCCAGCAAAGGCTACCTGTTCGCCCTCGCCGACGGTGTCAGCCAGTGCGCCGATGGCGGCCTGGCAGCACGCGCCAGCTTGCAGGCCCTGGCCCTGGACTATTACGCCACCCCCGCCACCTGGAGCGTGGCGCAGGCGCTGGACCGCCTGCTGCTTGCGCAGAACCGTTGGCTGCGTGCCCAGGGTAGCGGCCAACCGCTGCTGACCACGCTCAGCGCACTGGTACTACGCGGGCGGCGTTTTACCTTGGCGCATGTTGGCGACTGCCGGGTCTACCGCTGGCACCAAGGGCACCTGCAGTGCCTGAGCGAAGACCACGTCTGGGACCAACCGGGCATGCAGCATGTGCTCAAGCGCGCGCTGGGCCTGGACCAACAACTGCTGGTCGATTACCTGGAAGGTGAACTGCAGGCGGGCGAGTGCTACGTGTTGGTGAGCGACGGCGTCTGGGCCAGCCTGGGGGACCAGCACATCCAGGCGGTCTTGCGCGAGCAACCCGACCTGCAGTTGGCCGCCGACACTCTGGTCGCCAGCGCTCACCTCAATGGCAGCCAGGACAACGCCAGCGCCCTGCTGGTGCAGGTGCAACAGCTGGGTACGGCCAACCTGGGCGATACCCTGGCGCAGTTGCAACAGTGGCCTGTACCCGGCCCCCTGCGCGAAGGCCAGGCGCTCGATGGTTGGCAGGTCGACACCCTGCTCTCCCACAGCCGTCAATCGCTGCTGTATCGGGTACGTGACGGCCACGGCCAGCCCTGGCTGCTCAAGACCCTGCCCAGCGCGCGCGAACAGGAGCCAGGGGCAGCCCAAGGGTTGTTGATGGAAGAGTGGTTTCTGCGCCGGGTCGCAGGGCGACACTTCCCCGAACTCCACGTCGCCAGCCAGCGCCAGCACCTGTATTACGTGATGCGCGAATACCCCGGCCAGAGCCTTTCGGCACTGCTCGCCGAGCACGGGCCGCTGCCCTTGGCGCAGTGGCTGGAGATCGCCCGTCAACTGCTGCAAGCGGTCGGCGTACTGCATCGGCGCAACTTGCTGCACCGCGACATCAAGCCAGACAACCTGCACCTTGGCGCCGATGGACAGTTGCGGCTGCTGGACTTCGGCCTGGCGTATTGCCCCGGCTTGTCTGAAGACCCGCAGCACGAGCTGCCTGGCACGCCATCCTATATCGCCCCGGAAGCCTTCGACGGCCAACCACCCAGCCCGCGGCAAGACCTTTATGCCGTCGGCGTGACGCTTTACCAGCTGCTGACCGGGCACTACCCCTATGGCGAAGTGGAGCCGTTCCAGCGACCACGCTTCGGCCAGCCGGTCAACGCTTCGCGCTATCGCCCCGACCTGCCGGAATGGTTGCAGCACAACCTGCTGCAAGCGGTGGCGGCCGACCCGGCGCAACGCTTTGAAACCGCCGAGCACTGGTTGTTGCTGCTCGAACGCGGCGACCGCCAGGAGCTGGCCCACCGCCCCCGGCCCTTGCTGGAGCGCGAACCGCTGAAAGTCTGGCGCACCCTGGCCCTGCTGTCCCTGCTGTGCAACCTGATAGTGCTGCTCGTCCTGCTCAAGGGCTGAGTACACCTTGCCGATGAGGAAACAACGATGAATGCGAAAGTCTGGCTGGTCGGAGCCGGCCCTGGTGACCCCGAACTGCTTACCCTCAAGGCCGTGCGCGCATTGCAGCAAGCCCAGGTGGTGATGATCGACGACCTGGTCAACCCCGCAGTGCTGGAGCATTGCCCCCAGGCACGGGTGATGGCCGTGGGCAAGCGCGGCGGCTGCCGGTCCACGCCTCAAGCCTTTATCCAGCGCCTGATGTTGCGCCATGCGCGCCAGGGGCGCTGCGTGGTCAGGCTCAAAGGGGGCGATCCGTGCATCTTCGGCCGTGGCGGCGAAGAGGCTGCCTGGCTGCAAGGGCATGGCATAGACGTGGAGCTGGTCAACGGCATTACCGCGGGCCTGGCAGGCGCGACGCAATGCGGTATATCGCTGACTTCACGCGGGGTGAGCCGCGGCGTGACCCTGGTAACGGCACACACCCAGGATGACAGCGAGCTGAACTGGGCGGCGCTGGCCCAGGGCGGTACGACGTTGGTGGTGTACATGGGCGTTGCGCGGCTGGAGCAGATTCGCCAAGGCCTGCTGGCCGGCGGGATGGCTGCGCATATGCCGGTGGCGATGATCGAGAATGCGTCATTGGCGCAGCAGCGCGAATGCCGCAGTGATGTACAGGGGATGGTTGAGGATGCGCGGGCGTTCGGGCTAAGCAGCCCGGCGATTCTGGTGATCGGCGAGGTCGTCACCGGCGCTGTAAGCGCAGCCTTGCATTGCGAAAGGGTTGCGTAGCAGCCCCAGAATCTCAGTGTCACCCCCTAAATCACAGGCAAAGAAAAACCCGGCCGAGGCCGGGTTTTTCATGAAGCATCAAACCAATTACTTGGCCTGAGCTTCTACTTGCGCTTCAACGCGACGGTTAACAGCGCGACCTTCTTCGGTGGCGTTGTCAGCAACCGGACGGGTCTCGCCGTAGCCAACCGATTCAACACGGCTGGATTCTACGCCGTACTGATTGGTCAGTACTTGCTTGACAGCGTTGGCACGACGCTCGGACAGCTTCTGGTTGTAAGCGTCTGGACCCACGGAGTCAGTGTGACCTTCCACGGTGGTGGTGGTCGATGGGTACTGCTTCATGAAGTCAGCCAGGTTCTTGATGTCGCCGTAGCTGTTAGGCTTGACGACCGACTTGTCGAAGTCGAACTTGACGTCCAGCTCAACGCGAACGACTTCGGCAACAGCCGGGCAGCCGTCGGCGTCAACGGTGACGTTGGCCGGGGTGTCTGGGCACTTGTCG
Organism: Pseudomonas sp. NFX1; assembly: GCF_051123555.1. Classification (NCBI taxonomy): domain Bacteria; kingdom Pseudomonadati; phylum Pseudomonadota; class Gammaproteobacteria; order Pseudomonadales; family Pseudomonadaceae; genus Pseudomonas; species Pseudomonas sp. NFX1. The sequence goes on from NZ_CP169366.1 coordinate 2,926,507, forward strand.
ACGTTGTCGCAGACGCCATCGTTGTCGCTGTCGGAGCAGACTTCGGCAACTGGGGCTGGAGCAACTTCAGCTTGCTTCGGGCTACCGCCGAAGTTCAGACCAACGCCAACGCTCGGGGCCCACTCGGTGTCGCCCTGGTCGATGTTGTACTGAGCTTCAACGCCGGCACGGGCGTAGAACATGTCGGTGATGTACCACTTGGCGCCAGCGCCAACGTTGGCGAAGGTGGAGTGGTCACGACCGCCACGGCCGGTCTGGCCCAGCGACTGGTGCGAGAAACCAGCGGAAACGTACGGACGGATGGCGTCGTACGGGTTGTTGAAGTGGTAAACGGCGTCCAGGGCGGTGTTCGAGCCCTTGATGTTCTTGCCGTCTTCGCCACGAGCGTTGTGAACTTCGTCGTAGCCCAGACGCAGTTCAACGTCGTCGGTCAGGAAGTAACCGATCGAACCGCCGAACAGGTTGCCGTCGTTCTTGAAGTCGCGCTGGCTGTCGAAGAATTCTTTTTTGTAAAAGATTTCAGTTTCGACGGCGCCTTGACCTTGTGCCATAGCGCCAATCGAAGTGGCGGCTACAAGCGAACCAATGGCCAAGCCCAAGGTGTTTTTCAATTTCATCCGTTAAATCCCCATCTGGTGATAGTTAAGCAGTCCCACCAACAACAAGGGGGACAACTCGACGGCAAGTCTAGCAGAACTCGCCGATTCGTTAGAGATATTTGCACACGCTTAAGTTTCATCGAGCCCGTGAAATTTCTCCCGAAGCTTGTCTAGCGCGCGCTTGTAACGCATTTTCGTCGCGCTCAGGCCCATGTGCATGATGTCGGCGATCTCCTGAAATTCCAGCTCTGCGACAAATCGCAGCACCAGGATTTCCCGGTCGATCGGGTTCACATGCACCAGCCACTTGTCCAGCCCGCCCTTTTCTTCGGGTTTCGGAGCCTTGTCCTCGGACGCCTCTTCAACAGGGTCCAGGCTCAAGGCATCCATCAGCCGACGTTTGCGGCGCTCCTTGCGGTACTGGGTAATGCACTCGTTGTAGGTGATGCTGTAGAGCCAGGTCTTGAACTTCGATTTGCCCTCGAAGTTCTTCAGCCCGTACAGCACTTTGAGCATCACCTCCTGACAGACATCGTCGGCATCCCGGTCGTTCCCCAAATAACGCGCACAGACGTTGAACAGGGTCCGCTGGTAGCGCCGCATGAGCTCCTCATAGGCGCGGGTAACGTGGTACAGCTCCTCATGCGAACGCGCCACCAACTCTTCGTCGGTGAGCTCGCGGGGGTCATAACGCATGGGCGGCGAATGAACTTTATTCAAAACGAATCTGGCCGACAGTCAGGTCAATGTCGCCGCGCGACCCCGGGGGTCGATTTCGCGGCGGCATACATTAACAGCTTTTGTGCGGTTAGCGACTATTGACGCGCTGCTCAAGCAGCACACGGTTAGACAGCGACACCAGTTCGCCATCATCGGTCAACAGCGTCGTCTTGACCGTGCCGATTTCCTCGATATGCCCTTCGACCTCTCCAATCCGCACCTGCTGGCCGACCTGATACAGCTCACGCACGTAAATACCGGCCAGTATCTGTCCGGCGATTTCGCGGCTGCCGAGGCCCATGGCCAAGGCAACGGCCAGACCAACGGTAATCAGCCCAATGACGATCACGTGGTTGAGCAGGTCGGTCTTGACCTCGAGCTGGCTGATGGCCACCGAGATGCTGATGATGATCACCAGGCCTTGGGTGATACGCCCAAGGCCTGCAGAATACTCAAGGCCAATGCCTTCGGCAGCGCCGCGCACCAGGCCATTGGCCACCTGCGCCAGCAGCACACCGGCCAGTAGCACCAGCGCCGCACCGAATACTTTCGGCAGGTACAGGGCGAGCATGTCGAGGGTCGCCGAAACCCGCTCAAGGCCCAGCGATTCCGCGGCCGAGACGAGGAAGATCAGCAATACGAACCAGTAGACGATCTTGCCGATGAGGGTCGAAATCGGCACCTGGATGCCACCGCGGCTCAGCATCTTGGTCAGCCCGGTACCTGCCATCAGGCGGTCCAGGCCGAGTTTGGCCAGCAGTTTGGACAGCAGCGTATCGAGCAGCTTGGCCACCACGAAACCAAGCAGCACCACGACCAGGGCGCCGAACAGGTTAGGGATGAAGTTCGCCACCTTGGTCCAAAGGGCAGTCATGGCGGTGACCAGGCTTTGGGTCCAGAGATCCAGTTCCATATTCAATCGGCCTTATCTGCTTTGCTGCCGGTGGCAGCGTTGCGGGTAGAGTTTCTGCGCACCGGCGCTACATGCGCCGAGCCATTGTTGACGGCGATCAGCAGCGCCTGGCTCCAACGGCCAAGCAGGCTGAACAGATCACCCGCACCGACCTGGCGGTTGGCGGTTTTCAGCACACGACCCAGGCAGGCGGCGTCGTCTCGGTCCTGGCCGGACGGCGACGCCTTGAGCAGGTCGCGCAGGGATTCTTCAAACGGATCGTGCATGGGCACCTCGCGCAGTATCTGACAGAGACGAGAGCGCCGGGGCATGGGTCACACATCGCCTGGGGGCGTGTGGTGCAAAATGAACCGCTGTCGCCTGCTTCGCAGGCAAGGAATTCAACACCTAGACCCACCGCAGCCGACGGAACAGCCACCACTGCCCTACCGCCAGCCCCAGCACGATGATGCAGGCAAACAAGAAGCCGTAGGGGTTTTCCGCCCCCGGAATGCCGCCGACATTGATGCCCAGCAAGCCGGTGATGAAGCTCATGGGCAGGAAGATGCAGGTGATGATGCCGAAGCGGTACATGGTGCGGTTCATGCGCTCGCTGCGCCGCCGGTCCTCGCTTTCAAGCACCAATGCGGCCCGCTCGCGGGTCAGCTCCAGCTCCTCGAGATAGCGGATCAGGCTGTTGTTCAACTCGTTCCAGTAGTCGGCATCGGCATCAGCGAACCAGCTCCACTTGCTGCGTGACAGCTGTGCGTAGATTTCCCGCTGCGGCGCCAGAAAACGTCGCAAGCCGGCCGCGCGGCGGCGGATCTGCTGCAGGCTGCCCTGCTCCGGGGTGTACCGTTCGTCGGATTCGACCTTTTCTTCCTCGAGGTCGACCAGCTCGGACAGGTCGCTGACCAGGCCCTGGACCTTCTCGGTCAGCAGCTCACCCATCAGCAGCAATAACTCCGAAGCCGACTTCGGCCCCCTGCCCTCGCCGAGCAACTGGAGCATCTCGTCACTGGCCCGAAGCGGCCGCAAGCGCAGCGAGATGACCCGCTGCGCCTCGGCGAAGATGCGCACCGAGACCATGTCTTCAGGTTCGGCGCCCGGGTTGAGGTTGACCCCGCGCAAGAACAGCAACAACTGTTCGTCCACCAGCGGCAACAAGCGCGGCCGGGTGTTTTCTTCCAGCAGCAGTTCGCAGGCGAACTCGCTCAGGCCGCTGTCGCGCAGCAGCCAGGTGCGGGTTTGTGGATGGCTGCGGTCCCAGTGCAGCCAAAGGCTTTCCTGGGGGTGCAGTTGCAGGTCGTCCAGTTCGGTACGGGCAATCGAGCGCGCGCCGCCTTTGCCATCGAGCACCAGGGCATGCACCAGCCCCCACTGCGCGTTGTCTTCCTCGAACATCAAAGCTCCATCAGCGCGTGCGGCGCATCACTCCGGCATTTTCAGCGGGCTTGGCGAAACCAGCACGCCATTGTTGTCGGCATACACATATTCACCCGAGCGGAAGGTCACCCCGGCGAAGGTCACCGGCACGTCGAGCTCGCCGATGCCACGCTTGTTGCTTTTTTTCGGGTGGCTGGCCAAGGCCTGCACGCCGACGTCGGTCTGGATCAAGATGTCCACGTCACGCACACAACCGTAGATCACCAGGCCTTCCCAGCCGTTCTTGGCCGCTTTCTCGGCCAGCATGTCGCCCAGCAGCGCACATCGCAGCGAACCGCCACCGTCGACCACCAGGACCTTGCCCTTGCCGTCGAGCTCGACCTGCTCCTTGACCAGCGAGTTGTCTTCGAAGCACTTGAGGGTGACGATCTGGCCACCGAACGAATCGCGGCCGCCGAAGTTGCTGAACATGGGTTCGAGCACCTGGACCAGGTCAGGGTAGGTGTCACACAGGTCGGGCGTTACGTAATGCTGCATGGGAAGCTCCTGTCAGTCACAACGAAAGCGGGTATGGGCCAAGGCTACACCGAGGAAGCTGTTGACGTCATCCGGGACCGAGCAGTCAGTTGCATTCCTTCGGCACTGGCCTCTTCGCGGGGCCAGTGCAGGCAGCATGGAATCAGCTGGCTGGCACAGCCGACGCCACCAGAGTCGACGCATGCACCGGCATCGACGGGTCCCTCAACCAGCGTTCGACCAACGGCCAGACCTGTGCCTGCGCGGCCTTGCTGACCAGCATGTCGACATGCCCGAACGCATCGAAGCCTTCCTCGCGGCCCAAGCGCAGAAACTGTTTGCGCTCCCCGCCCAACTGGTCGAACAGCTTGCGGCAAGCCCAGACCGGGTCCTGGTAATCGCCCGCACCGGCCACCGCCAGCACCGGCACATCCACCTGCGCAAGGCCCGCCCACCAGTCGTTGTCCTTGTCGCCAAAGCGCCCGAACAGGCCATGCCAGCGCATGCTTTCAAGTGCCAAGCCGATCGGTTCGTCCTCGGGGCCACGCTTAAGTCGCTGCCCGGGAATCTGCCGCCAGCGCTTGAGCAGCAACTTCGCCCCCCACACCACCGGCGGCACTTTCAACGGCCAGTACACACGGCTGACCTGGGTACCAAAGAACGCGGCACTGGCCACCTGCTCGGTTGGCAGGTAGCTGCCACCCAGTGCGGCGGCCAGGGTTGTCCCGCCCAGGGAATGGCCAAGCCAGTGCGGCGCTTGGCCCGTTTGCTCCAGCACGAAAGCGCCTATCAACGGCAAGTCATCGCGGGCATAGTCGGCGACACGGTTGTGCTGCCACTGGCGATTGCGCGGCGACAGGCCATGGCCGCGCATCTCCGGTACCCACACATCGAAACCTGCGCGGGCCAGAAACGCGCCCAGGCCGACCCCTTTGGGCGAATACCAGAAGCGCCGATTGGAAAAACTGCCGTGCAGAAGAATGACCGGCACGCCTTGAACCTCGCCCTGATCGGCCAGGCCAAGGCGAGTCACGGCCAGCTCGACGCTCGGGTCAGGGCTGTTGCCGGCCTTGATCCGGTACACGTCTTCGCTCAAGTCGCCTCGCCGCTCAGCGCTGAGCAAGGCCACGGGAAATAAAGTGCTGCTGCTTTGCATAAGGTTGCTTGGTGCACAAAAAAGGGCGGGAACCATTACTGGAACTCGCCCTGGATCAAACCAGGCGGGGGCGCGCCAGACGCGCCCCCGCAATCCACTGTATCAGGCTGCGCCCTGGCCCTCGGCCAGGAAGAACCAGGTCTCGAGCACCGAGTCCGGGTTCAGCGACACGCTTTCGATGCCCTGCTCCATCAGCCATTTGGCCAGGTCCGGGTGGTCCGATGGGCCTTGGCCGCAGATGCCGATGTACTTGCCGGCCTTGTTGCACGCCTGGATGGCGTTGGCCAGCAGCTTCTTCACGGCCGGGTTACGCTCGTCGAACAGGTGCGCGATGATACCCGAATCACGGTCCAGGCCCAGGGTCAGCTGGGTCAGGTCGTTGGAGCCGATCGAGAAGCCGTCGAAGTACTCGAGGAACTCTTCGGCCAGAATCGCGTTGGACGGCAGCTCGCACATCATGATCACGCGCAGGCCATTGTCGCCACGGGCCAGGCCGTTTTCGGCCAACAGGTCGATGACCTGGCTGGCTTCGCCCAGGGTGCGCACGAACGGCACCATGATCTCGACGTTGGTCAGGCCCATCTCGTTGCGCACGCGCTTCAGGGCACGGCACTCGAGCTCGAAGCAGTCACGGAACGATTCGCTGATGTAACGCGAAGCACCGCGGAAGCCCAGCATCGGGTTTTCTTCTTCCGGCTCGTACAGCTTGCCGCCGATCAGGTTGGCGTACTCGTTGGACTTGAAGTCCGACAGGCGCACGATGACCTTTTTCGGGTAGAAGGCTGCCGCCAGGGTGCTGATGCCTTCGACCAGCTTCTCGACATAGAAGCCGACCGGGTCGTCGTAGCCAGCGATGCGCTTGTCGACGCTGTCCTTCAACTCTGCCGGCAGGCCGGCGTAGTTGAGCAGCGCCTTGGGGTGCACGCCGATCATGCGGTTGATGATGAACTCCAGGCGCGCCAGGCCGACACCGGCGTTGGGCAGCTGGGCGAAGTCAAAGGCACGGTCCGGGTTGCCGACGTTCATCATGATCTTGAACGGCAGGTCCGGCATGGCGTCGACCGAGTTCTGCTTGATGTCGAAGCCCAACTCACCTTCGAAGATGAAGCCGGTGTCGCCCTCGGCGCAGGACACTGTCACGCCCTGGCCGTCCTTGAGCAACTGGGTGGCGTTTCCGCAACCGACGACTGCCGGGATACCCAGCTCACGGGCAATGATCGCCGCGTGGCAGGTACGCCCGCCGCGGTTGGTGACAATGGCGCTGGCGCGCTTCATGACCGGTTCCCAGTCCGGGTCGGTCATGTCGGAGACCAGTACGTCACCGGGCTGCACCTTGTCCATCTCGGACACATCGTTGATCACTCGGACCTTGCCGGCGCCGATGCGCTGGCCGATCGCACGGCCTTCGACCAGTACGGTGCCCTTTTCTTTCAGCAGGTAGCGCTCCATGACATTGGCGCTGGAGCGGCTTTTCACCGTTTCAGGGCGGGCCTGAACGATGTACAGCTTGCCGTCGTCACCGTCCTTGGCCCACTCGATGTCCATCGGGCGCTGGTAGTGCTGCTCGATGATCATGGCCTGTTTGGCCAGCTCGTTGACTTCGGCGTCGCTCAGGCAGAAGCGGGCGCGCTCGGCACGGTCGACCTCGACGGTCTTGACCGAACGACCGGCCTTGGCTTCGTCGCCGTAGACCATCTTGATCGCCTTGCTGCCCAGGTTGCGGCGCAGGATCGCCGGGCGACCGGCCTGCAAGGTCTGCTTGTGTACGTAGAACTCGTCAGGGTTGACCGCACCCTGCACCACGGTTTCACCCAGGCCATAGGCGCCGGTGATGAACACCACGTCGCGGAAGCCCGACTCGGTGTCGAGGGTGAACATCACACCGGCGGTGCCGGTTTCCGAACGGACCATGCGCTGCACGCCGGCAGACAGGGCCACCAGCTTGTGGTCGAAGCCCTGGTGCACGCGGTAGGCGATGGCGCGGTCGTTGAACAGCGAGGCGAACACTTCCTTGGCCGCGCGGATCACGTTGTCGACGCCACGGATGTTGAGGAAGGTTTCCTGCTGGCCGGCGAACGAGGCGTCCGGCAAGTCTTCGGCGGTGGCAGACGAGCGCACGGCTACGGCCATGTTGTCGTTGCCTGCGGCCATTTCAGCGAAGGCCGTACGGATTTCCGAATCAAGACGCGCCGGGAATTCGGCTTCCATGACCCACTGGCGAATCTGCGCGCCGGTTTTGGTCAGGGCATTGATGTCATCGACATCCAGCGCATCGAGCGCGGCATGGATACGCTCGTTGAGACCACTCTGTTCGAGAAAATCGCGGTACGCCTGCGCCGTAGTGGCAAAGCCGCCCGGCACCGATACACCAGCACCCGCAAGGTTGCTGATCATCTCGCCCAGGGATGCGTTCTTGCCCCCCACATGCTCCACATCATGGACGCCGAGCTTTTCGAGGGAAACTACGTACTCTACCAAGGTGATCTCTCCACTAACTGTGTTGGAAAAGCTCAAAGGCGCCCGCCTGTCTTCTTTGACTTGGCCGGGCGTTTGTGGCCTGTACCTGGAAAATAAGTGAGAATGCCGACAGCCGCATTCGGCAAACCGAACTTATCATATCCAAGAAACGTCATCAGCTTAAGGCCCAGGGTGCAAATGAAAAGAACCGCGTTCTTCATCTCCGACGGCACCGGCATCACTGCCGAGACCCTGGGGCAAAGCCTGCTCGCTCAATTCGAAAGCATTCCGTTCAGCAAATTCACCCGTCCCTACATCGATTCGCCGGACAAGGCGCGAACCATGGTGCAGCAAATCAACGCTGCTGCCGAGCGTGATGGCGTGCGGCCGATCATCTTCGACACCATCGTCAATCAGGACATCCGTGAGATCCTGGCCACCTCGAACGGCTTCATGATCGACATCTTTTCGTCGTTTTTATCCCCGCTCGAGCAGGAATTGACCGCCCATTCGTCGTATTCCGTCGGCAAATCGCACTCGATCGGCGGCAATTCCAATTACATGGAGCGCATCGAAGCGGTCAACTTCGCCCTGGACAACGATGATGGCGCGCGCACGCACTACTACGACAAGGCCGACCTGATTCTGGTCGGGGTCTCGCGTTGCGGCAAGACGCCAACCTGCCTGTACATGGCCATGCAGTTCGGTATCCGTGCGGCCAACTACCCGCTGACCGAAGACGACATGGAACGCCTGCAATTGCCGGCGGTGCTGAAAAAGCACCACAACAAGCTGTTCGGCCTGACCATCGACCCCGACCGCCTGACCGCCATTCGCCACGAGCGCAAGCCCAACAGCCGCTACTCAAGCTTTGCCCAGTGCGAGTTCGAAGTCCGCGAGGTAGAGAGCCTGTTCCGCCGGGAGAACATTCCCAATATCAATTCCACGCATTTTTCGGTGGAGGAGATCTCGGCGAAGATTCTGGTGGAAAAAGGCGTGGAGCGTCGGTTCAAGTAAGAAAGCTTCAAGTTGTAAGCTTCAAGCTACAAGAAAAAAGCGGGACTGCGCCAAGACAACCAATGGTGACGGAGACAAAAGCTGCAAGCGAAACCTGCGAAGGTCTGCTTGCAGCTTGTAGCTTACAGCTTGCGACTTATGAAGGCACCACCGCCGCCTGCCCGCTCAGTGCCAGGTCGACCAGCTCGCGGTTGGCCACCGCATACATCGCATAGTCCGTGCCGGTGGCATTGCGCAGGTCGTCCAGCATCGCGCGCCAGCGCTCGACCATCACCCGGTGCTGCTCGGCCCACAGCGCCACGCGGGCATCCATGTCTTGCGGCGCATCGGCCATCTGCAACACAGAGATGGTGATCGCCCGCTGCTGCAGGTCGATGTCGTCGCGGAATGCCTCGCGGGCCAGGGCCTGCCAGTTGTTTTCCACCGGCAGGTTGCTGATTTCCTGCAAGTACCAGGTCAGGTCCAGCGAACTGCCCACGGCGAAGAACGCCTTGGCCACCTGCGCCGGGTCATGGCCGGTGACATCAGCCGCCTCGATGATCGGCAACAACGTGTACAGGTGGCTGGTACCGGCCACCATGCGCGCGAGCAGTTCAGGCACACCGGCTTCGACAAAGCCCTGGTAACGTACCATCCAGCGCTCGCGGGTCGGCCCTTCCAGCAACTCGTCCAGCTTGAGCCCCAGTTGCGCGATCTTCGGCCCGAAGTGCGCGGTGTCGCGCCCGGCGTCCTGCTCGTTGCGACGGCTGCGCAGGAACCAGCGGGTGGCGCGCCGGCCCAGGCGCATCAGTTCGTCCATCAAGGTCAGCTGGACCTCGGCCGGCACCTGGTAGTCCAGGGCTTCGATCTGACGGAACCAGTGCGGCAGGTGGAAGATGTCGCGCACGATCACATACGCACCCGCCACGTTGGCCGGGCTCATGCCCGTCGACTCCTTCAGGCGCTGGACGAAGGTGATGCCCATGTTGTTGACCAGGTCGTTGGCGATCTGGGTGCTGACGATCTCGCGCTTCAGGCGGTGGCGACGCATGGAATCGGCGAACTTGCTGACCAGCGACGGCGGGAACGCAGTTTCCATGTCGCGGGTCAGGTAGTCGTCGTCCGGCACCCGCGACTTGAGCAGTTGCTCCTTGAGGTCGATCTTGCTGTACGAGATCAGCACCGACAGCTCGGCACGGGTCAGGCCTTGGCCTGCGGCCAGGCGCTCGGCCAACTGTTCTTCGGACGGCAGGAATTCGATGGCACGGTCCAGCTTGCCACGCCCTTCCAGGTCCGCCATCAGGCGCTTGTATTCGGCGATCCGCTCGCGGGCGCGACGGGCTGCCAGGGACAGCGCCTGGGTCTGCTTGTAGTTGTTGCCCAGCACCAGCGCGCCGACCTCTTCGGTCATGCTGCCGAGCAGCTGGTTACGCTGCTTCTCGGTCATGTCGCCACCCTGCACCACTTCGTTGAGCAGGATCTTGATGTTGACCTCGTGGTCCGAGCAGTCGACGCCGCCAGCGTTGTCGATGAAGTCGGTGTTGGTCGCGCCGCCATTGAGGCCGAACTCGACCCGGCCGAGCTGGGTCATGCCCAGGTTGCCACCCTCGCCCACCACCTTGCAGCGCAGCTCGTTGCCGTTGACGCGCAGGGCGTCGTTGGCCTTGTCGCCGACATCGGCGTGGCTTTCTGTGCTGGCCTTGACGTAAGTGCCGATGCCGCCGTTCCACAGCAGGTCGACCGGCGCCTTGAGCAGTGCATTGAGCAGCTCCGTCGGGGTCAGACGGTCGGCTTCGATGGCAAAGCGTTCTTTCATCTGTGGGCTGATGGCGATGCTCTTGGCACTGCGCGGAAAGATCCCGCCGCCTTCGGACATGATGCTGGTGTCGTAGTCGCTCCAGGCCGAACGCGGCAAGTCGAACAGGCGCTTGCGCTCGGCGAAGCTGTTGGCCGGCTCCGGGTTCGGGTCGATGAAGATGTGCAGGTGGTTGAACGCCGCCACCAGCTTGAGCTTGTCGGACATCAGCAAGCCATTGCCGAACACGTCGCCGGCCATGTCGCCGACGCCGATCACGGTGATCGGGTCTTCTTGCACATTGATGCCGCGCTCACGGAAGTGGCGTTGTACGCCAACCCAGGCGCCACGGGCGGTGATGCCCATTTTCTTGTGGTCATAGCCGGCCGAGCCGCCCGAGGCGAAGGCATCGCCCAGCCAGAAGCCGTAGTCGATGGCAATGCCGTTGGCGATGTCGGAGAACGTCGCGGTGCCTTTATCGGCGGCCACCACCAGGTACGGGTCGTCATCGTCGTGGCGCACCACATTGGCCGGCGGCACCACGCCACCGTCCTTGAGGTTGTCGGTGATGTCGAGCAGGCCGGAAATGAAGATGCGGTAGCAAGCAATGCCTTCAGCGGCGATTTCGTCACGGCTGCCACCCAGTGGCAGGCGGCGCGGCAGGAAGCCGCCCTTGGCGCCGACCGGCACGATCACCGAGTTCTTCACCTGCTGGGCCTTGACCAGGCCGAGCACCTCGGTGCGGAAGTCTTCCTCGCGGTCCGACCAGCGCAGGCCGCCGCGGGCGACGTTGCCAAAGCGCAGGTGCACACCCTCGACCCGTGGCGAGTAGACGAAGATCTCGAACTTGGGTACCGGCTTTGGCAGCTCGGGGATCAGCTTGGGGTTGAACTTGAAGCTGAAGTACGACTTGTTCTGGCCGTTGCCGTCCGGCTGGTAGAAGTTGGTCCGCAGGGTGGCCTTGATCAGGTCCAGGTAGCGACGCAGGATGCGGTCTTCGTTGAGTACCTGAACATCGTCCAGGGCGCTCAGGATCGCCTGTTCCAGGCGTTGCTGCTTGTCGTCCAGGTCGTCCTGGGTGAGCTTTCGCGCCAGGTAGAAGCGGGTCTTGAACAACCGGGTCAGCTCGCGGGCGATGTCGGTATGGTTGTTCAGGGTGCTGGCGATGTAACCCAGGTCGAAGCCCAGGCGGATCTGCTTGAGGTAGCGGGCATAAGCACGCAGCAGTGCCACATCGCGCCAGGGCAGGCCGGCGGTCAGCACCAGGCGGTTGAAGGCGTCGTTCTCGGCGTCGCCGCCGACAATGTGGATGAACGCGTCCTGCAAGGTGTCGTTGAGCTGCTGGATGTCCAGGCTCAGGCCTTCGCTGTAGGTGAAGGCGAAGTCGTGGATCCAGTATTCACGGCCATTGGCGTGACGCAGGCGGTACGGGAACTCGCCCAGCACGCGCAAGCCGAGGTTCTCCAGGATCGGCAGCACATCGGACAGCGCCAGCGGGGTGTCGGCGTGGTACAGCTTGCAATGCAGGGTACGCTCGCCGACCTGGGTCAATGGCTGATAGAAGCTCATCGCCAGCGGCTTGCTTTCGGACAGCCCCAGCACGTGCTGCAGGTCGACCACGGCCGAATGCGCAGCGAAGCGCTCGCGGTAGCCCGCCGGGAAGCCTTTGGGGAAGTCGGCCAGGATGTTGGTGCCCTGGGCTTCGCCGAAGTTCTCCACCACCAGGGTCGAGTAGTCGTCGTGCCACGAGCGGCACGCCTGGATTACTTCGTTTTCCAGCTGTTGCGGGTCGATGTCGATGCGGTTTTTCGGATCGACCCGCAGAATCAGCTGCACCCGCGCCAGTACCGACTCGGAGAAGAAGGTCCAGAACTCGCAGTCGCTGGCTTTCAGGCGCTCCATCAGCACCTGCTGGATCTTCTGCCGCACTTCGGTGGAGTAGATCTCACGCGGTACGTAGGCCAGGCAGTAGCAGAAGCGGCCGTACGGGTCCTTGCGCAGGAACACGCGGATCTTGTTGCGCTCCTGAATCTGCACGATGGCCATAACGGTGCTGAACAGCTCGTCGATCGGCGTCTGGAACAGGTCGTCGCGCGGCAGCACCTCGAGCACCTGGGCCAGCTCCTTGCCCAGGTGAGCCTTGGGGTCGAAGCCCGAACGGCGCTCGACTTCGGCAACCTTGACCCGAATGTAAGGGATGGCATGCACGCTCTCGCCGTACACCGAAGAGGTGTACAGGCCCATGAAGCGGCATTCCTTGACCACCTTGCCCTCGGCGTCCAGCTGGCGGATGGACACATAGTCCGGGTAGGCCGGGCGGTGCACACGGCTGGGCAGCGCGGCCTTGGCGAAGGACAACAGCAGGGGCTCGTTGAGGTAGGCCACGGCGTAGTCTTCGATGCGCAGCTCTTCAGGCGTCAGCCCCACGCGCAAGCGCCGCGGCAGGCCGAGGAAAGACTGCTCGTCGTAGAGCATCTGGCCGCCATCGCTGCCGCCCTGGACGGTGAACTCCTCGTAGCCCAGGAAGGTGAAATGGTTGTCCAGCAACCACTCGAGAAACGCCTTCACCTCGCCCTTCTCGTGCTGCGCGGGGCCGAACGCGGTCTGCTCGACCTGCGCCACCACTTCGCGCAGCTTGGCCTTCATCGGTTCGAAGTCGGCGACCGCCACACGCACTTCAGCCAGCACCTGTTCGATCTCGCGGGTCAGCACCGTCAGTTCGGCGGCGTTGGCGCAACGGTCGATCTCCAGGTACATCAGCGACTCATGGCGCACTCCCTCGCCGTGGGTGCCCTTGGGCAGCAGCTCGAGCAGCTCGCCTTTGGCACCGCGGCGCACGCTCAGTACGGTGGTCTGCAGGGTGTGGATGCTGTAGCCGCGGCGGTTGAGCTCGGTGCGCACCGAGTCCACCAGAAACGGCAGGTCGTGGTGCAACACCTCGACCACGGTGTGGGTCGACTGCCAGCCATTGCGTTCGTAATCAGGGTTGTACACCCGCACTTGGGGTTGTTCGGCGTCGAAGCGCTCGATGATGCGCCAGGCAGAAAGGGTACAGCCAGCCAGGTCGGAAAGCCTGCGCTGGGTGAGTTCGTCCATTGAGATGATGCCGAAGAACTGTTCGGCGAACAGGGCCACTTGTGGCAGTGCCTGTTCGCTGATGTGCTGCGCCAGAGCCGCTTGCAGTTGATGCTGGAAGTCGGCCTTGCTGGCTGCGGTGAAAAACGCCATCTGTGGTACTCCGCTTGGGCTTTGTAATAATTGAAGCGTCGCTCGCGTGCGCCGTGTACGAATCAACGATAGCCAACCCGTGGCAAGGCGGACGGTTAAACCAGGCGTTGAACGTGCGTGGCACGCTCAGGGCTCGCCGAAGCTTAACGACTGAGTAGTCACCAACGCTTGCAGCGCTGCGACAATTTCGGTCAAGGGGCGGTAACTTTACGTTTATGGATGTACACAAGACTGTCAGAATTCCCTTCCGTTTCCTTTGACCCGAGCCTGTTCATGCAAATCAAGACCGCCCTGCTCTTCGCCAACCCTTGCGATGACGAGGAAGACAACATGGCGACCCTCTGCTGCCACGGCGACAAGGGTCAGATGGTCCTGCTCACCCGCTACCCGGATGAAGACACGGTCGACCTGACGCTCGATGACGAGCCCTCGACGCTGGATGGCTTGAAGGTGACCTTGACTGCCCAGCGCCTGCTGATCGAAGTGGCGACCGGGGATCGCGATGCCTTGAAGGGGGATGAAACGCTGGAGATCATCCTGACCAGCGAACTGAGCGATATGGACGAGGTGAAGGAAACGCTGCAGAACATTCTGCAGGGGACCGGGACGTTCGTCTGCGAGGTCTGATGCAAGCCTGAAGGGCCGCGAAGGCAGAAGTTTGTTTCGGCAATGGACTACATCAGGGCGCTGACCTGGTCACGCCCAGATCATGCCATTCGCTATTCGCCTGGCGCGTGCGCTCCAGCTGCGCCTCAAACCACTGCAATACCGCCTTGCAGGCCGGGTGCGCGACGCCGCTGTCGCGTAACCACAGCGCGTACACGCCACCGGTCTTCAGCGGTGCGCCGAACGGCACGATCAGGTCGCCCCGGGCCAGTGCGTCGTGCGCCAGCACCTGGTCGCTCATGGCCACGCCCAGGCCGCGGGCGGCAGCATCCAGGGCAAGGTCGTCAAGGTTGAACATCAGGTGTTTGTAACTGCGTTCGGGGCCCTCCTGGTGCGCCTGCAGCCACAGGTTCCACTCGTGACGCGCGGTCGAGCCATGGATCAGCGCATGCTCACCCAGCGCCTTCAGCGAGCGTGGCGGCAACTGCCCGTCGCCCAGCTTTGGCGCACAGACCGGCACCAGGTACTCATCGAACAAGACCGTCAAGGGTCGACCATCCAGGCCGTCACGCAAATACAGCACGTAGGCATCGCAATCACCGCTGGTGTCCACCACCTCCCCGCTCACGGTTTCGATGGACAGGCATAACGCCGGGTTGAGTGCGTAGAAGCTGCTCAGCCTGGGCAGCAGCCAGCGCACCGCCAGTGACACGAAGATACGAATACGAAACGGCCGATCCACCGGCGCCGGGGAAAGCCGTTGCGCCAGGGCCCGCAGATCGTTCAGCGCTTCGCAAGCCACCGCATACACATCACGGCCCTGCTCGGTCAGCGCCACCTTGCGGCTGGTGCGGTCGAACAGCGCCACACCGTAATGCTCCTCCAGCTGCTGAACCTGGCGGCTGATCGCACTCTGGGTCAAGTGCAGCTGCCTGGCGGCCTCGGTAAAGCTGCTGCTGTCCGCTACGTGGATAAGCGCCTGAAGGGCTTGAAGCGAGGGCACACGAAAGATTTTATCCATGCGTTTCAAGAATAGCTGAATGAAATTTTAGCGTTAGAAACAAGGCCACAGCCCCCGTAGATTAAGCCCTGAAGGCGCACCCAAGACCAACACCGATAACCGGTGCGCATTGATTGTGGAGGAGCTGATGGCAATCGACAACCGCTGTGGATGGATCGCGTTGGCGGGCGAGTCTGCCCCGCACCCGCGCCTTTCAGGCCAGCACGCCTGCGACTGGCTGATCATTGGCGGCGGCATCACCGGCCTTGCCGCAGCCCACACGCTGGCCGCACGTTTCCCAGGGCAACGCATTGTCGTGCTTGACCGGCAGCGAGTGGCCCAGGGTGCCTCGGCACGCAACTCGGGTTTTGCCGTCAGCCATGAACTACCCTCGCCCAATGAATTGCTCGGCAACCCAGGGTTTGCCGGCTTTGCCGTGGCTTCGCGCATTGGTGTGGCGGCCGCACAGGAGGTTCGCCAGCGTATCGGCGAGCTGGGTATCGCCTGCGAATACGATGACGCGGGCTATCACTTTGCCGTGCATCGACCCGCGCACCTGCAGCAGGCTGACGCCGTGATCCACACACTGGAGGCCGTTGGCGCCAACGCTCGCTACCTGGAAGGCGAAGCGTTGCAGCAGCGCCTTGGCAGCGGTTTCTACACCCGCGCCATCCATTGCGCCGGTGGCAACGCACTGCTGCAGCCGGCGAAGTATGTGCGCGGCCTTGCCGACAGCCTGCCCAAGGCGGTGGAGGTATACGAGCACAGCGCGGTGCTGAGCCTTCGCCGCGCCGGGCGTGGCTGGCAGGCCCAGACCGAAGCCGGCGTTATAAATGCGCCCCAAGTGCTGGCCTGCGTCGGGGCGTTCTTGCCCCGGGTCGGCGTGCACCATAGCGGCACCTTCGCGCTGGAACTGAGCGCCAGCATCACCCGCCCCTTGACCGAGGCTCGCTGGCAAAGCCAGTTCGGCGAGCGCACCTGGGGCGTGCTGTCGACCCTGCCGGGCGGCGCGACCCTGCGCCTGCTGCCGGGCCGACGGCTGTTGATTCGCAACACGGTGGAGTACCGCCAGCGCGACCTCAATGGCACGCAGTTGCAGGCCCGTCGCCAGCAACATCTGCAAGGGCTGGAAAAACGCTTCCCCGGGCTGGCCGCCACGGACCTCGAATACACCTGGACCGGCCACCTGAGCGGCACCCGCTCCGGCGAGCCGTGCTTCGCGCGGATCGATGAAGGGCTGCATGCCGTGGCCGGCTGCAACGGTTCGGGCGTCGCCCGCGGCACCCTGTGGGGCAGGCTGCTGGTCGACATGGCCAGCACATCGACCTCGGCGCTGCTCACCGACGTGCTCGGCCAGGCCCAACCCGGTTACCTGCCGCCACGCCCGTTCTTCGATATCGGCGCCTCCCTGCGCATGGCCTGGGAAGTACGCCGCGCGCGGCGCGAACGTTGACTGCCATGAGCACTTGCGAACACTTACAACAACAGAGGGCAAGATGATGAAACGTACCTGCATGGCCGTGCTGTCCGCGGCGCTGTTCAGCCTGACGGCCCAGGCCGCCGAATCGGTCAACATCGCCAACTGGAGCGGCTACATTGCCGATGACACCTTGGCCGAGTTCGCCCGCCGCACCGGCATCCAGCCCACCTACGACCTTATCGACAGCAACGAGACGACCGAAGCCAAGCTGATGACCGGTGGCAGCGGCTACGACCTGGTCAGCCCGTCCAACCACTTCCTGCCCAGGCTGATCAAGGCCGGCGCCATCCAGGCGCTCGACCGCAGCAAGCTGCCCAACTGGAACAATCTCGACCCCAAGCTGATGCAACTGCTGCAGGCCAGCGACCCCGGCAACCGCCATGCCATTCCCTACATGTGGGTGACCACCGGCATCGGCTACAACGTCGACAAGATCAAGGCGATCTTCGGCGACACCGATGTCACCCAGTCCTGGCAATTGCTGTTCAACCCAGAAAACATCCGCAAGCTCAGTGCCTGTGGCGTGGCGTTCCTTGACAACCCGACGCAGGTGTTGCCAATCACCCTCAAGGTCCTGGGGCTCGACCCGCACAGCGAGCGCCCTGAAGACCTGAAGCATGCCGAGGCGGCGCTGATGGCGATTCGCCCGTCGATCAGCTACTTCCACCAGTCCAAGTACGTCAGCGACCTGGCCAACGGCAACATCTGCGTAGCGATCGGCTTCAGCGGCGATGTGCTGCAGGCGATGAACAGCGCGCAGCAGGCCAACAACGGCGTGCACCTGGGCTACAGCATTCCCCGTGAAGGCTCGACGGTGGCGGTGGACATGGTGGTGATTCCAAAAGCTGCGCCGCACCTGGATGCAGCCTACGCCTACCTCAACTACCTGCTCGACCCCCAGGTCATGGCGCATATCAGCAATGCGGTGAAGTACCCGAACGGCAATGCGGCGTCATTACCGTATGTGGACCCGGCGCTGCGCGACAACCCGGCGGTGTACCCGCCCCAGGCCGTGCTGGATACGCTGTTCCCGATCCAGACCTTGTCACCGGCGGGCATGCGCTTGAGCACCCGGCTGTGGACCCGGGTGATCAGCGGCAAGTGAGCGGCTGTGTGCTGCCTGCAAGCGCTGTCGACACCTGCGAGCGCATGAGCGCGTATGATGCTGCCCCCCCTGTTTACCGATACGGAAATCAACATGCTCCCGGACAAGGCGTGCGCAGTCGTCCTCTCTCCCTCGTCGCCGCCCTGTATTCTGTTGTTCCGTCATCCCCTGGCGGGCGTACAGCTGGTGAAGGGTTCCATTGAAAACGGCGAAACGCCGCGGGAAGCCGCCCTGCGTGAATTGCATGAAGAGTCTGGTATCCACAACGCCACGATCGGGGACGATTTGGGGTGCTGGGATTCCGGCCATCTTGGGCAGACCTGGTCGTTTCACCTGTGCCGGGCAGAGGGTGTTCTACCTGAGCGATGGCTTCACCAGACACTGGATGACCATGGCCATACGTTCGAGTTCTTCTGGGCTGCGCCCGACCATTTGCCCTATGCCGAGTGCCACCCGGTCTTTCAACGAGCACTGGGCTACTTGAGCAATTCGCTGAAACTAGGCGGCCATTGGCCGGATGCGCACCTGCTGGGTGGTTGCAGGAACGATCGGGCGGGACTATAAAAGCTCAAGTTAACTTGAGGTCAACCGGCGTGACAGTTAAATCATCCACCGACAGCTCGCGGCTGCTCACCGTCGGCGAGGTCGCCAAACGCAGTGGCGTGGCGGTCTCCGCCCTGCACTTCTACGAATCCAAAGGGCTGATCGCCGGCACCCGTACCGCCGGCAACCAGCGGCGTTACCCCGCGTTGGTGCTGCGCACCATCGCCATCATCAAGGTGGCCCAGCGCACCGGCATCCCCCTCGAAGAAATCAAACGCGCCCTGGGCCGCTACCCGCCGAACAGCAAACTCACGGCCGCCCAGTGGGGCGAGATGTCATCGGCCTGGCGAGAAGACCTGAACGCGCGCATCCGCACGCTGGAGGCCCTGCGCGACAGCCTGGACAACTGCATCGGCTGCGGTTGCCTGTCGTTGCAAGACTGCCCGCTGCGCAACCCCGAGGACGTGCTCGGCAAGGAGGGTTCGGGGGCCAGGATCCTGGAAAACGGCGGCGCTGCCGGGGGGCGGTAAACGCGGGCCTTTCATGGCGACCTGCATCTGATCATCGAGAAGCCATGACACATTGCTTGCTTATGACACAAAGTGTCATTAGTATCGACGTGTGTCCTGACTTGCACGCTGTGCCAGCCAGGTAGTCATTACCGCCTTCTCATGCAGGTACTTTCCGTGACCACGACCATGCAGACCCCCAAGGACCAGCTCGTCAAACATGCCCAGCAGCAGATGCTGACTGCGCTGGCCGACAACACTTACACTCCGCGGCAGAAACTCGCCCTGACCTGCCGAATCCTGTTCGACGGCGGCCACGACTCCGGCCTGGCCGGGCAGATCACCGCACGGGCGCCGGAGCCTGGCACCTACTACACCCAACAGCTTGGCCTGGGCTTCGACGAGATTTCGGCCTCCAACCTGCTGGTCGTCGACGAAGACCTGAACGTGCTGCACGGCCACGGCATGGCCAACCCAGCGAATCGCTTTCACAGCTGGCTGTACCGCGCACGCCCCGACGTGAACTGCATCATCCATACCCACCCGTTGCACAGCGCCGCCCTGTCGATGCTCGAAGTGCCGCTGGCCATCTCGCACATGGACCTTTGCCCGCTGTTCGACGATTGCGCCTTCCTCAAGGAATGGCCGGGCGTGCCGGTGGGCAATGAAGAAGGCGAGATCATCGCCGGGGCCATCGGCGACAAGCGGGCGATCCTGCTTTCCCACCATGGCCTGTTGATCGCCGGCCGCTCGATCGGGGAAGCCTGTGTGCTTGCTCTACTGTTCGAACGCGCCGCCAGGATGCAGCTGCTGGCCATGGGCGCCGGTGAGATCCGCGCGATCCCCGAAGCACTTGGCAAAGAAGCCCATGACTGGATTTCCACGCCAAAACGCCATGGCGCCGCGTTCAGCTATTACGCGCGTCGTGCCTTGCGTGCCCATGGCGACTGCCTGGGCTGATCGATGTTGTCACCCCTTCCTGAACAACGGCAAAGGTGCCTGGTCATGTCTACACCTGTAATTCGCGGCGTCATCGGCTACACCATCACTCCCTTCGCGGCAGACGGCTCGGTCGATCTGAACGCATTGGGCACATCCATCGACAGCCTGATCCAGGCCGGCGTGCACGCTATCGCCCCGCTGGGCAGTACCGGCGAAGGCGCCTACCTGTCCGATGGCGAGTGGGAATCGGTGGTTCGCTTCAGCCTGGAGAAAATCGCCGGCCGCGTACCCAGCGTGGTCAGCGTCTCGGACCTGACCACCGCGCGTACCGTGCAGCGTGCCCGCCTGGCCCAGGCGTGCGGGGCCACGGCGGTGATGGTGTTGCCCGTCTCCTATTGGAAGTTGACCGAGGCCGAGGTGGTCGACCACTACAGAACGGTCGGCGCGGCGATCGACATCCCGATCATGCTCTACAACAACCCGGGCACCAGCGGCACCGACCTGTCGGTAGAGCTGATCCTGCGTATTCTGGGCGAAGTCGCCAATGTCACCATGGTCAAGGAGAGCACCGGTGATATTCAGCGCATGCACCGCCTGTACACCGCGACCGAGGGCAAGGTGGCGTTCTACAACGGTTGCAACCCGCTCACCCTGGAAGCCCTGGTTGCCGGCGCTACGGGCTGGTGCACCGCGGCGCCAAACCTGATCCCCGCGTTGAACCTGGCCTTGTGGGACGCCGTGCAGAACGGCGAGCTGGCAGCGGCGCGTGCGCTGTTCTACCGCCAATACGAACTGCTGGCGTACATCACCCGCCGTGGCCTGCCCACCACCATCAAGGCTGGGCTGAAAATGCGGGGCCAGGATGTGGGCGCGCCGCGCCTGCCCCTGCAGCCGCTGGACCCACAAGGCAGTGCCTACCTCAAAGGGCTGCTGGACGCGCTCGCTCCCCAGTAATGCACGCCCTGTAGGAGCGGCCTTGCGTCGCGAAAGGGGGTGCGAAGCAGCCCTAGCAATTTCGGCGGCGACACGGAAATCAGGGGGCTGCTTCGCAGCCCTTTCGCGACGCAAGGCCGCTCCTACCCTCAGCCACCTACACTGCCACCCGAATGCACCACCCGCCCCGCCTCACCGGGCCGGTTGACGAACAGCAGGTCAAGCGTGCTGTTGCGCAGCCCTTTAACAGGGTTCCAGTTCGCCGATGTATGGATGTAGCGCTCGCGCAACAACCGTTGCTCCTGCTCGGTCAAACGCGCGTGGTCACTACGCCCCAAGGCAAAATCATGCAGCTTGCGGCTGATTTCGCCCAACTCATCTGGCACCGCATGGGCCTCATCACCGCCCAACTCGGCAAACGGCACGCCCGCGCGCAGCGCCAACTCACGCATGATGCTCAGGTAGACCCGCGACAAATGCCCCGCCACCTCTCGCTCGCGATACACCACCGCAAACACCTGTTTCTGCGCCTCGGCCGGCATGCCGCCGGCAATAGGTTGTTCCCAGGTCAGCACCTGCGGCCGAGGTTCACCCATCTCGCCGAACGTCGATGCCACCAAGGCACTGACGGCAGAGTAGGCACGGGTCTGCTCGGCACATGTCGCCACCGGCACCCGCTGCGACTGCGGCTTGCACAGCATTACCTGCTCCTGCTCGCAAGGCAGGTACCCGCCGCCAATGTTCGAGTGCACACCCGGCACGACGATGTCGTGCTCGCAACGCACCAAGGGGAAGTTATGCCGGCGCTCGTCGGCCGCCACCAACTGCACCACCTGCCGCGCAATGCCCTTGCCCAGCCCCAGGCGCACCCCCCCATAGTGGTCATCGGCGGGGTCGAAATCACCCTGAAGCGGCGCAACGATGGCCGCCACGGTGTCGAACAGGCCGATGAAATTGAGGGTGATGCCACACGTGCTGCCCAGCAGGCTGCCAGCGCCATCACCCAGCACATTGGCCAGGTGCCTGACGGCTGCCGCGCCACGGCTGAAACCGAACAGGTCGAATTCGATTCGCTCGAGCCGCCACTGCGAATGCGCCTCGCGCCACGCCTGCAATTGCTCGACAATCATCGTCACCGCTTCGCCCACTCGCGCCTCGGCGCCCATGCGCCCACACCCGGTAGCCGACGCAAAGCTGGAGTCAGGCTCCCCCACCGCGGTGCCGACGCCCTCGACATAGAGCTTGAGAAAGGCCATTGCGCCCGCCGCAGGGCTTTCGTCTAAGGGGTACAACGCATACAACAGGGCTACATTGCTCCAGGCATTACCGTAGCTGGCACCTGCCGGATGGCCCGAGGTCCGGCCTGCGGTCATCGCGTTGCCTTGGTTGTTCCCGGTGCCATCGAAGAACACGCCAATGCGCAACGTCATTGGTGCGGTTTTAGCGAAGGTGAGGCTGTTGGCTTCCATCATCGTGCATCCTGCTTGCCCAAAGAGCACCAGCAGGCGTCAGGACGCAGCGGCAAACCATCAGCCGACTCCGAACCTTGCACGGGACTTTTCGATGACGCCGCAGGCAACGGCCTGGATAAATTTGCCAGCCGCCATTGGTCGCCACCCCCCCGGATAGATTAAAGTATCACCCCTTGCCGAGGCAGCTGCCCCCAGCGCGCCTGCGGCCCAATACCAGGAACCGTCGCCGATGGAACACCGTGAAGCGCTGATCGCGCTGCGCACCTTTCTTTCCTCCCAGATCCTAGGCCAGGAGAAGCTGGTCGAGCGGCTGCTGATCGTGCTCCTGGCCGACGGCCACATGCTGGTCGAGGGCGCCCCGGGCCTGGCCAAGACCAAGGCCATCAAGGAGCTCGCCGAAGGTATCGAAGCGCAGTTCCACCGCATCCAGTTCACCCCCGACCTGCTCCCGGCCGACATTACCGGCACCGAAATCTACCGCCCGGAAACCGGCAGTTTCGTGTTCCAGCAGGGGCCGATCTTCCACAACCTGGTGCTGGCCGACGAAATCAACCGCGCCCCGGCCAAGGTGCAGTCGGCGCTGCTCGAAGCCATGGCCGAGCGCCAGGTCAGCGTGGGCCGCAGTACCTACGACCTGTCACCGCTGTTTCTGGTCATGGCCACCCAGAACCCCATCGAGCAAGAGGGCACCTACCCGCTGCCCGAGGCTCAGCTCGACCGCTTCCTGATGCACGTGAAAATCGGCTTCCCGGACGCTGCGGTGGAGCGGCGCATCCTGCTGCAGGCCCGCGGCGAAGCACTGGGCGGCGAGACCAAGCCCGAGCGCCGGGTCAGCCAGCAGGCGATCTTCGCCGCGCGCAAGGAAATCCTCGGCCTGTACATGGCCGACGCCGTCGAGGAATACCTGGTGCAACTGGTGATGGCCACACGTACCCCGGCCAAGTTCGATACCGAACTGGCCGACTGGATCGCCTACGGCGCCAGCCCCCGCGGCTCGATTTCGCTGGACCGCTGCTCACGTGCCCATGCCTGGCTGGCTGGGCGCGACTTCGTCAGCCCCGAGGATATCCAGGCGGTGCTGTTCGACGTGCTGCGCCACCGCATCATCCTGTCGTTCGAGGCCGAGGCTGCGGGGATCGACCAGGACCGGGTGGTCCAGCGTATCCTCGACGTCGTCGCCGTTGCCTGAGCCCATGCCCACCGCGCAGCTGGCCGAACCCGGCATCCGCATCGGCCTTGCCGAGCTGATCGACATGCGCCACCGCGTGCGCGAAATCCAGCTGTTTTCCCGGCCCGGCCAGCGCAGCCCACTGGTGGGCCTGCACCACTCCAAGCTGCGCGGACGCGGCGTGGACTTCGACCAGGTGCGCGTCTACCAGGCCGGCGACGATGTGCGCAACATCGACTGGCGCGTCACCGCGCGTACGCAGGAGCCACACACAAAGCTGTTCCATGAAGAGCGCGAGCGGCCGATCTTCATTCTGGTCGAGCAGAGCCAGCGGCTGTTCTTCGGCTCGGGGCTGATGTTCAAGTCGGTACTGGCAGCCCAGGCCGCAGCACTGTTCGGCTGGGCAGCGCTGGGGCACAACGACCGCATTGGCGGGCTGGTGTTCGGCGACAACGAACACCACGAAATCAAGCCGCGGCGCAGCAAGCAGAGCCTGCTGCAGTTGCTCAACCGCCTGGCCAAGGTCAACCAGTCGCTGCACACCGAAGCCACGCCCCAGGCCGACAGCCTTGGCCTGGCCTTGCGCCGGGCGCGCGAAGTGCTGCGCCCTGGCAGCCTGGCGATCATCATCTGCGACGAACGGGCGCTGACCGACCAGGTCGAGCAACACCTGGCCATGCTCTCGCGCCACTGCGACCTGTTGCTGCTGCCCGTCTCCGACCCGCTCGACCACGCCTTGCCCGCTGCCGGCCTGTTGCGCTTCGCCCAGCGCAGCGCGCAACTGGAGCTCGACACCCTGGACGCCAGCCTGCGCCAGGCTTACCGCCAGCAAGCCGAGTCGCGTATCGAGCGCTGGGAACTGATGGCACAGAAGCTGCGCGTGGTGCTGATGCCGCTGAGCACCCAAAGCGAGATGGTCGAGCAGTTGCGCGAGTACCTCAACGCCCAGCGCGCGGGGAGCAGTAAATGAACCCGCTGGACCAGTTGCACCCGCTGATCACCCCACAGGCAATCGGCCTGTGGCCACCGGCACCGGGTTGGTGGGTGTTGCTGGCGTTGCTGCCGCTGCTTGCCTGGGGCCTGTGGCGCATGCGCCGTTGGCGCCCCGGCAAACGCCGCATCGTGCGCGCCGAGCAACCGCTCGACCCAGTGCGCGTGGCCGCCCTGGCCGAACTTGCTCGCCTGCCGCGCCCCTATGACGGAGCCCCGGCTGGCGCCTGGCTGCAGCAGATCAACGGCTTGCTCAAGCGCCTGTGCCGCAGCCACTACCCCGGTGCCAACAGCCACACGCTCAACGGTCGCCAGTGGCTGGCATTTCTCGACAACCGCTGCCCGGCCGCCGGCCTGACCCGCTGGATGGTGCTGGTCGAAGGCGCCTACAAGCCTGAGTGCAAACTCGACGACAAAGCCATCGTCGGCCTCAGCCAGGCTGTCGAAACCTGGATCCGCAAGCATGTTTGAACTGGCCTGGCCGTGGGTCTTCGCCCTGCTGCCGCTGCCGTGGCTGGCGCGCATGGTGCTGCCCGCCGCCGACAGTGGCGAGCCGGTGCTCAAGGTGGGTTTCCTGAACGAGCTGGAGGGCCTTGCCGGGCGCCGGGCGCGGCTCAACCTGCCGACCTGGCGCCAACAGGCGCCCTTCGTCATCATCTGGCTGTTGCTGCTGTTGGCCGCAGCCCGCCCGCAATGGCTCGGCGACCCGGTACCGGTGGCGGCCAGCGGTCGCGACCTGCTGGTGGCGGTGGATGTGTCGGGCTCGATGGACTTCCCCGACATGCAGTGGAAGGACGACGAGATCAGCCGCCTCGACCTGGTCAAGGCGCTGCTGGGCGACTTTCTTCAGGACCGCGAAGGCGACCGGGTCGGCCTGATCCTGTTTGGCAGCCAGGCCTACCTGCAGGCCCCGCTGACCTTCGACCGGCGTACCGTGCGTACCTTCCTCGACGAAGCGCAGATCGGCATCGCCGGCAAGAACACCGCCATCGGTGACGCCATCGGCCTGGCGGTCAAGCGCCTGCGCCAGCGCCCGGCACAGAGCCGGGTACTGGTGCTGATTACCGACGGCGCCAACAACGGCGGGCAGATCCACCCGCTGACCGCCGCCCGCCTGGCCGCCCAGGAAGGCGTGCGCATCTATACCATCGGCATCGGTGCCAACCCCGAGGCCAGCGGCACCCCTGGCCTGCTGGGCCTCAACCCCAGCCTTGACCTGGACGAAGCCTCGCTCAAGGAAATCGCCGACATGACCCACGGCGCCTACTTCCGCGCCCACGACGGCGCCGAACTGGACGCCATCGGCGACGCCCTCGACCAGTTGGAGCCGGTGGCCCAGCAGCCTACCCAGGCGCGCACCGCCAAGGCCCTGTATGCCTGGCCACTGGCCCTGGCGCTGTTGCTCAGCGTGCTGCTGGTAGTGGCCGTGCAATGGCCCGACAACCGGCTGCAGCGCCTGCTGCGCAAACCGCGCTTTCTGCAGCCGCACCCGGAATGGCGCCAGCGCCTCAAACGCCTGCGGCTGAGGAGGCGGCGATGATCGAGCTCTGGCCACAATGGTTGCGCCCCCTCTGGCTGCTGGTCGTGCCGCTGCTCGGCTGGCTGCTGTTCAAGCTCTGGCACCGGCGCAAACGCGCCGGGCGCTGGCAGATGATCTTGCCGCCGGCCTTCCATGCCGTGCTGCTTGGGGGCGGCAGCGGCAGCACCAGCAAACTGCCCTGGGTCGTGCTGGGCCTGGCCTGGGCACTGGTGGTCATGGCGCTGCTCGGGCCGAGCTGGCAACGCGTGGAAGAAAACCGCCAACGCCCGGCCGACCCGCTGGTGATCCTGCTCGAACTGACCCCACAGATGCTCGCCGAGGACAGCCCACCCAACCGCCTGGAACAGGCCCGGCGCAAGGTCCTCGACCTGCTCGAACACCGCCACGACAGCCAGACCGCACTGATCGTCTACGCAGGGACCGCCCACACCCTGGTGCCGCTGTCCGACGACCTGGGCACCACCCGCAACCTGCTGGAGGCGATCGACCCGTCGATCATGCCCAAACCCGGCCAGCGCGCAGACCTGGCGGTGCAAAAAGGCCTGGCCTTGCTGGCCCAGAGCGGCCTGGGGCAAGGCCGCCTGCTGCTGATCGGCTCCTCGCTCAGCGCAGCGGAACGCCAAGGCATCGTCCAGGCCCTCGGCCGCCAGGGCCCAAGCCTGCTGATGCTGGGCATCGGCAGCCGCGACGGCGCCCCGGTGCGGCAGGCCAACGGCGAATTCCTCAAGGATGACCAAGGCGGCATCCTGCTGCCACGCCTGGACAGCGCCAGCCTCAAGGCATTTGTCAGCAGCACCGGCGGGCGCTACCGCAATGCCCGGGTCGACGACCTCGACCTGCGCGGCTTGGGCCTGTTCGACAATCCGCGCGCCTTGCGTAATGACGGCCAGACCTTGCAACTGGACAGTTGGGCCGACCAGGGCTACTGGTTGCTGATTCCACTGCTGCTGCTGGCGGCCTGCGCCGGCCGTCGCGGCTGGCTGTTCTGCCTGCCGCTGTTGCTGGCCCTGCCGCAGCCCAGCCAGGCCTTCGAGTTCAATGACCTGTGGCTGCGCCCCGACCAGCAAGGCCAGCGCCTGCTCGAACAGAACCGCCCGGCCAGCGCCGCGCGCCATTTCCAGGACCCGCAATGGCGCGGCATGGCGCTGTACCAGGCCGGCGACTATGCCGGTGCCGCCCAGGCCTTTTCAGAAGGCAATACGGCGGCAGCGCACTACAATCGAGGCAATGCCCTGGCCCGCAGTGGTGAGCTGGAAGCCGCGCTGGACGCCTATGAACAGGCTCTGGAGCGTCAACCCGACCTGCAACCGGCACTGGACAACCAGGCGCTGGTCCAGCAAATGTTGCAACAGCGTGAGGCCAAGGCCGAACAACAAGCCGCCAGCAGCGAAGCCCAAGGCACACCCGGCAGCGAAACCGAAGGCAACAGCAGCTCGGCCAGCAACCCGGCACAGGGCACGCCCGGCAGTGACGAACACGCCAACGCCGAACAACCCGGCGAAGGCAGCAACAACAGCCAGGCCACACCGGGCAATCAGGGCGGCGCCGACGACGATATCATCCAGCCACCCCAGCGCCCGGTGTCCACCAGCCTCGACGCCGAACAGCGTCAAGCCCTTGAACAGTGGCTGCGGGAGATCCCCGATAACCCGGCGGAACTGCTGCGGCGCAAATTCTGGTATGAACAGCAATTGCATCAGGACAACCCACAATGAGTCGCTTCGGCGTCTTTCTCCTCGGTTTCTTATGGGCCTTGCTGGCCCAGGCCGAACCGATGCTGCAAGCCAGCGTCGACCGTACCCGCCTGGGCGCCGGCGAAAGCCTTGAACTGACCCTCGAAAGCCAGGACGTGACCCAGTTTGGCAAGCCCGACCTGCGTGCCCTGGAGGGCGACTTCGAGGTGCGTGGCACTCGCCAGCTGAACAGCCTGCACACCCTCGACGGCGAAACCCGCGCCAGCACCCGCTGGATCATCACCCTGCTGCCACGGCGCAGCGGCAGCCTGCGCATCCCGGAACTGCAACTGGGCCAGTCACGCAGCCAGGCCATCGACCTGCAAGTGCTGCAGGCCGATGCCAGCCGCCAGGACAGCGCCTCCCAAGTGTTCATCGAAGCGACCCTGGACAGCACCGACGTGTATGTCCAGGCCCAGGCGGTGCTGACCCTGCGCATCTACCATTCGGTGGCGCTGTATGACGACAGCAGCCTCAGCCCGCTGCAGCTGGACAACGCCAAGGTCGAGCCACTGGGCGAGTCGCGCACTTACGAAAAGGAAATCAACGGCGTGCGCCACGGGGTGATTGAAACCCGCTATGCCGTCTATCCGCAGCAGAGCGGCGGCCTGGAGATCCCCCCCCTGACCTTTACCGCCACCGCCGCCGCCAGCGTCGACGACGAACAGTCGCCCGCCGCCGCGCCGCGTGCCGGCCGCCAGGTGCAGGTCAGCTCGCTGCCGCTGCGCCTCGCCGTGCGCCCTATTCCGGCGGCCTGGCCGGCCGGTGCGCCGTGGCTGCCCGCGCGCAGCCTGACCCTTGAAGAGCACTGGAACCCCGACCCAGGCAGCCAGCAGACGCAAATTGGCGATTCCCTCACCCGCAACATCACCCTGCGCGCTGACGGCTTGTCCAGCACTCAGCTGCCGCCGCTGCCGGCCACCGAGATCACCGGCCTGCGCCGCTACCCCGACCAGCCGCTGCTACGCAACGAAATCAACGACCGCGGCATGACCGCCAACCGCGAGGAGCGTGAGGCCCTGGTGCCTACCCACAGTGGCGAGCTGGCCCTGCCAGCGCTGGAAGTGTCGTGGTGGAACACCCGTGAAGATCACCTCGAGCACACCAGCCTGCCGGCGCGAACCCTGAGCGTGCAGGACAACCCGGCGCTGAGTGCCGACACCCCGATCGGCGACAGCCGTTCTGGCAGCGGCTTGCTGTGGCCTTGGCAGCTTGCCACGCTGGTGTTGGCCCTGACTACGCTGCTTGGCTTCACCCTGTGGTGGCGGGCGCGCTCGCAACCGGCGGTGCTGCGCGCCGCGCAACAAGGCCCCAGCCCACGCACCCTGCTGGACGACCTCAAGCGCGCCTGCCAGGCCAACGACCCCCAGGCCACGCGCCAGGCGCTCGACGCCTGGGCACGCCAGCAACCGCAGACGCTGGCGGAGATGGCGGCGCGTTTCGTGCCGTTGTCCGATGCGCTGGATGGGCTGAACGGCGCGTTGTATAGCGAGAGTGGGCAGTATTGGCAGGGTGAGGATTTGTGGCGGGCGATCGGTACCATTCCGCCGGCCGAGCAGGTGCTGCTGCCTTCCGGGGAGACGGGGGGGTTGCCGCCGTTGTATCCGAAGTGACATATGGGGTGCAGCGGGTGCAGAGCTTGGCATTTTCAGCGCCTATGAGATCGAGCGCCGCCCGCGCGGCGCTCGATCTGATGGGCGCTGAAAGACTCATGACATGCACCTGTACGCCCACATCCATTCCCCCACATGCAATCCCCCCCAGGCATGCCCCTCCCCCCACCATTGAGTTACCATACCCCCCTGCGCAACGCCCATCATCCAAGCCAAGCCCCCTGCTTGCTCGACTCGACACCAACAGGTCATCCATGCGTCTGTTTCATACCTCCGACTGGCACCTGGGCCAAAGCCTGCACGGCCAGGAACGCGATTTCGAACACGCCTGCTTTCTCCACTGGCTGCTCGGCCAACTGCACCTGCGCCAGCCGGATGCGCTGCTGATCGCTGGCGACATTTTCGACACGGTCAACCCACCGGTCAAAGCCCAGGAACGTCTCTACGACTTCATCGTCCAGGCCCACGAGCAACAGCCCAAGCTGGACATCGTGATGATCGCCGGCAACCACGACTCCGGCTCGCGCATCGAACTGCCCGCAGCATTGATGCGCCGCCTGCGCACCCACGCCCTGGGCCGTGTGCACTGGCTCGACGAAGGCCAGCTGGATGCCGAGCGCCTGCTGATTCCACTGACCAACGCCCGCGGCAAAATCAGCGCCTGGTGCCTGGCGCTGCCCTTCCTGCGCCCCGCGGAAGTGACCGGCCCGCAGCTGGGTGACGACTACCTGCAAGGCATCACCCAGGTGCACCAGCAACTGATTGCCGCCGCCCTGCAAAAACGCAAGAAGGACCAGGCGCTGGTCGCCATCAGCCATGCCCACATGGCCGGCGGCGCCGTGTCGGAAGACTCCGAGCGCAGCCTGATCATCGGCAACGCCGAGGCCTTGCCGGCCAAGCTGTTCGACAAGGCCATCAGCTATGTCGCCCTGGGCCACCTGCACAAGCCGCAGAAGGTCAACCGCGAAGACCGCATTCGCTACAGCGGCTCGCCGATCCCATTGTCGTTCGCCGAGATCAACTACCCGCACCAGGTGCTGGAGGTAGAGCTGGACGGCGCCGAGCTGGTCAGCGTCGAAGCGCGCCCGGTGCCTCGCGCCGTGGCCCTGCAACGCATCGGCCCGGCACCGCTTGGCGAGCTGCTCGCACAGCTCGCCGAACTGCCGGTGATCGACCTGCTCGAAGACCCTAACCGCCAGCCCTGGCTCGAAGTACGCGTCGTGCTGGACGAACCGCAGCCCGACCTGCGCCAGCAAATCGAAGGTGCCCTGCAAGGCAAAGCCGTGCGGCTGATCCGCATTGGCGCCGAATATGCCGGGCGCGCCAGCGCCGAGGACGACGACCTGGCCTTCGTCGAACTGTCCCAGATGACCCCGCAAGACCTGTTCAGCCGCGCCTGGGAGCAAGCCTACGGCAACCCCGCCGATGAACAGGCCTTGGCCGACTTCGCCCTGCTGTTGCAGGACGCACAGCTGGAGGAGGAACAGCCATGAAGATTCTCGCCATCCGCCTGAAGAACCTGGCATCCCTGGCCGGCCCGATCGACATCGATTTCACCGCTGAGCCCCTGGCCAGCGCCGGCCTGTTCGCCATCACCGGCCCGACCGGCGCCGGCAAGAGCACGCTGCTCGATGCCCTGTGCCTGGCCCTGTTCGGCACTGTCCCCCGGCTCAACGACATTGGCCGCGAAGCCAAGGTGCCGGACGCCGACGGCGAGATCCCGACCTCTGACCCACGCAATCTGGTGCGCCGAGGCACCGGCAGCGGTTTCGCCGAAGTCGACTTCGTCGGCATCGACGGCCGTCGCTACCGTGCCCGCTGGGAAGCCAACCGCGCCCGCGACAAGGCCAACGGCAAACTGCAACACAGCCGCCAGAGCTTTTATGACCTGGACAGCGAGCAGGTACTGGCCAGTGGCAAGCAGGAATACAAGCAACTGGTCGAAGCGCGGCTGGGCCTGAACTTCGAGCAGTTCACCCGCGCGGTGATGCTGGCCCAGAGCGAGTTCGGCGCCTTCCTCAAGGCCGACGACAAGGAACGCAGCGAACTGCTGGAAAAGCTCACCAACACGGCGATCTATACCCGCCTTGGCCAGCGTGCCTTCAGCAAGGCCCGCGAGGCTGGCGAAGCGCACAATGCCCTGAAGGACCGCGCCAGCCACCTGCTGCCCATGCCTAGCGATGCCCGCGCCGAACTCGACCAGCGCCTGGAGCAGGCGCAGCAGCAGTTCAAGGCCGACCAGGCGCAAGAGCGCCAGCTTGAGCAGCAGCGTACTTGGCTCGATGAACAGCGTCAGCTGCTGGTTCAGCAGGGCGAAGCCAGCGCAACATTGCAGGCCGCCGAGCAGGCTTGGCAGCACCTCACCGATCAGCGCCTGGACCTGGAGCGCCTGGAGCGCCTGGCGCCCCAGCGCCACCAGTTCCACCGTCAGCAGGCCCTGGCGGCGCAGCTCGCGCCGTTGGCCAGCGAGCTCAGCGAACAACACCGCCAGCAAAGCGACCTGCAAGGCCGCATCGGCGAACTTGAACGGGCCCTCGAATCAGCCCGTCAGGCGCTGAGCCAGGCCCAGGCCAGCCAGGGCGAAAACGCCCCGCGCCTGCGCCAGGCTTTCGCCGAGCAAGACACCCTCACCCGCCTGGAGCAAGAACTGGCCAAGGCCCGCGAGGCTGGCCAGCAGGCCGACCTGGCCGCCGCCGAGCTCGAGCAACAACTGCAGCAGTTGGCCGAGTACCAGCAGCGCGGCCAGCAGCAACTGGCGCAGATCGACACTGCCCTGGCCGAGAGTGCCCCCCTGGCTGCCCTCACCAGCGCCTGGCAGGCTTATCGCCCACAGCTGCAACAGTTGCTGCAGATCGGCAACCGCCTGAACCAGGGCGGCGAAGAGCTGCCGGGCCTGCAGGCCCAGGCCAGCCAGGCCAATGCGCAGTTGCAAACCCAGCGCGACGCCCTCGAAGTGCTGTTCCGCGAAGCCGCAGCAGAGCCCCAGGCCCTGGCCGAACAGCTCGACCTCCTGGGCGGCATGCTGCAGGAAAACCGCAAACAGCAACGTGCCGTGGAACAACTGTCGCGCCTGCATGCCCGCGAGCAGGAGCTGCAACACGATATCCAGTCACTGCGCGAACGCCAGCAACTGGCCCTGCAGCAACGCCAGCAACTGATTGGCGAAGGCACCGCCGCCAAGGCCGAGCTTGAAGCTGCCGAGCAGGCGCTGGCGCTCACCCGGCAACTGCTGGAGCGTCAGCGCCTGGCGCGCAGCACCAGCGTCGAAGAACTGCGTGCGCAATTGCACGATGGCGAACCCTGCCCGGTCTGTGGCAGCGCCGAGCACCCCTTCCATCAGCCCGAAGCGCTGCTGCAAAGCCTGGGCCGGCATGACCAGGCCGAAGAAGCCACCGCCCTGGCACAGGTAGAGCACTTCAATACCCGCCTGATCGAGTTGCGCACCCAGGTGGGTGTGGTCAATGGCCAGATCAAGGAGTATCAGCATCAACAGGCGCAACTGAGTGAGCAGCTGCAGCCGCTGGCCGAGCAACTGGCGGCCCATGCCCTGTGGCCCGCACTCAGTGCCCATGACGACAAGGCCCGCAGTGCCTGGCTGGACAGCCAACTGCGCCGCCTCGACCAGGAAATCGGCCGTGACGAACAGCGCCAAGCCACGCTGCTGACCCTGCAAAGGGATGCCACCCGACTCAATCAGCAGTTGCAAGCCGCGAGCGAAGCCCAACAGCAGGCACAACGCCGCCTGGACCAGCAGCACCAAGCTCTGGCCGCCGACCAGGAACGCCTTGAGCAGGCCTTGGCCGATTTCGCCAACCTGCTGCCGCCCCCTGTGCTGCAGGCCCTGCGCGATGAGCCGGCGCAGGCCTTCCTCAGCCTCGACCAGCAGATCGCCCAGCGCCAGCAACAGCTGGACCAGCAAAAGGACGAACTGCAAGAACATCAGCAGCGCCTGCAACAGCTGGAGCGCCTGCACGACCAACAGCAAACCCGTGTGCAGCGCCAGCAAGAACTGCAACTGCAGGTCAGCGGGCTGGCCGAACAGATGGACAAGGCCCGCGCCGCCCTGGCCGAGCTGCTGGGTGAACACCCGCGTGCCGAGGACTGGCAACGCCATCTGGAGCAACAGGTAGAGCACGCCCGCACAGGCGAAGCCGAGACTGCCGAGCAGCTGCAACAGGCCCGCACCCATGCCCTGCAGCTGGCCGGCGAACTCAAGGCCAATAGCGCTCGCCAGCAGGCTTTGGACCACGAACACCAGCAGTTGCAGGGTGAAATCGCTCAGTGGCGCGCCGCACACCCCGAGCTCGACGATAGCGGCCTCGACCGCCTGCTGGCCATGGACGACGCACAAGTGGGCGAACTGCGTCAGCGCCTGCAAGTTGCACAAAAGGCCATCGAACAAGGCCGCGTGCTGTTGCAGGAGCGTGAACAGCGCCTGCAGCAACATACCGCGCAAGCCAGCGTCGAGGCCACGGCCGAAGACCTTGAGCAGTCCCTCGCAGCACTGCGCGCGTTGCTGGCCAACCATGAACAGCAGTGCGCCGAGCTGCGCGCCGCCCAGGCCGAAGACCAGCGTCGCCAACTGGCGTATCAGGCGCTGGCAGAGGACATCGAACAGGCCCATCAGCAATGGCAGCGCTGGGCGCGCCTGAATGCGTTGATCGGTTCGGCCTCTGGCGATGTGTTCCGCAAGATCGCCCAGGGTTACAACCTCGACCTGCTGCTGCACCATGCCAACAGCCAGTTGCGCCAGCTGGCGCGTCGCTACCGCCTCAAGCGCGGCGGCAGTGCCCTGGGCCTGCTGGTGCTGGACACCGAGATGGGCGACGAGCTGCGCTCGGTGCATTCGCTGTCGGGCGGTGAAACCTTCCTGGTATCGCTGGCCCTGGCACTGGGCCTGGCGTCGATGGCCTCGAGCACCCTGCGCATCGAATCGTTATTCATCGACGAAGGCTTCGGCAGCCTCGACCCAGAATCACTGCAACTGGCCATGGATGCCCTCGACGGCCTGCAGGCTCAGGGCCGCAAGGTCGCGGTGATCTCCCACGTGCAGGAGATGCATGAACGCATCCCGGTGCAGATCCAGGTGCGCCGCCAGGGCAACGGCCTGAGTGACGTCGAGGTGTGCGGGTGATCCTCTACTCGTTCCGCCGCTGCCCCTGGGCCATGCGCGCGCGCCTCGCCCTGCGCTATGCCGGGTGCGAGGTACGGGTCGAGGAAGTGGCGATGAAGAACAAACCGGCCGCGCTGCTGGCGTTGTCGCCCAAGGGCACAGTGCCGGTGCTGGACACCGGTACCGGCGTGCTGGAGGAAAGCCTGGACATCATGCGCTGGGCGCTGGAACGCAACGACCCGCAGGATTGGCGGCTACGGGCGGACCCGGCGGCGGCGCAACAGGCCGAGGCGCTGATCGCCCGTAACGACTCCACGTTCAAGGCGCAGGTGAACCTGTACAAGTACGCCGAGCGATACCCTGAGCATTCCCGCGAGCACTACCGACAGCAGGCCGAAACCTGGCTGGCAGCGCTCGAAGAATTGCTTGAAGGCCGGGCTTACCTGCTGGCCGATCACCCGAGCCTGGCCGATGCCGCGTTGCTGCCCCTGATGCGCCAGTTTGCCGGGGTCGAACCGCAGTGGTTCGCCGAGGCGGCTTATCCGCGGGTGCGGAGCTGGCTGGAGGGGTGGCTGGCGTCGGACCTGTTCAAGGCCGTCATGGCCAAGTGACCTGACGCGGCCCTTGTGTAATCGATGGACTCGCCCCCGCCGTGGCACTGTGATGCCTCGGCGGGGGCGAGTCCATCGATTACACAAAAGCCGGGTAATGCTCAGTGGCCGTGCTTGCCACTCAAGGCTGCATGAAAATGTGCGCTCTGGCGCAGGTACTGTTCGGTATAGCTGTGGGTACTGGACGCCTTGCTGCTGGTGTCGGCATGGGCCTGTGCCGGCAGCACGACCGAAGCGGAGATGGCGGATGCGGCGATGACCGGGAAGAGATTGAAGTTCATCTGGGCTTACCTCGACAGCGGTGGTTTGACGTTGGCCCGTTTGGGCCTTGGGTCAAACTTACGCCGCCAAGGTCGCCGCTAGAAATTCATTGCGACAGTAACCATTATCACGCTGATCGATAGTCACTCGATGAATTTCAGGTCCGACGGCGCATCCTGTGGCAGCGTCTGCACCGTATCCCCCAGTTTGCCGCTACGCGGATCGCGACGCATGACCACGATCTGGTTGCTCTTCTGATTGGCCACCAGCAGGAAGTTGTCGCTGGGGTCCAGGGCAAATTCCCGAGGGTGGTCACCTTCGACCGAACGGCGCTGCAAGAATGCCAGTTGGCCGTTGTCCTTACCTACGCTGAACGCCACGATCTCGTTGGCCGTGCCCCGATTGCTGACATACAGGAAGCGCCCATCCGCCGACAGGTGCAAGCCACCACCGGCCTTTGCCGCGGCATCCTGGCGCTCGGTCAGGGGCAGGCGCTGGCGTTCGACAAGGTTGCCTTCCTGAACATCGAACATCACCACCTCGGCGCTCATTTCCAGGGTCAGGTAAGCGTGTCGCCCCTTGCCGTCGAACAGCAGGTGGCGCGGGCCGCTGCCCGGCGGCAAGGCCACTGAAGCAGGAATCGCCGGGGTCAGTGGGTGGTCTGCGCTGGCGCCATCGTAGCGATAGATGAACACCTTGTCGGCGCCCAGGTCGCTGGCATACAGGTGTTGCCCATCCGGCGACAGCACCAGCGAATGCACATGGGCGCCGGCTTGGCGTTCGGGGTTGGCGCCACTTGGTTTGTGCCGGGCCTGCTGCACCACCGCCTTGAGCTTGCCGTCCTTGGCCACCGGGATCACCACCAGGCTGCCACCGGGGTCAGGCTTGACCGCGTAATTGGCAACGAACAGGTAGCGCTGGTCGCGGCTGAGGCTGGCGTGGGTTGGCTCGTCGCCCCGGCTGGCCACCTGGTTGAGGGGTTTGATCTCGCCTTTGCTGCTCACGCTGAAACTGCTGACGTGGCCCTGAACGGTTTCGTTGACGGCGAACAGTTGGCGCTGGTCGGCCGAGAGCACCAGCCAGGAGGGGCTCACACTCTTGACCACCTGTTGCGCGGTGGGGTCGATATGGCCTGTCGTGCTGTCGAACCGGTAGCGGTAGATACCTTGGCTGGCGCCATCGGTGTAGCTGCCCACCAGCAGTGTGGCAGCCTGGGCATCGAGGGTCAGGGTCATCAGGCTAGCGGTCAGCAGGCTCGTCCAGATTCGCTTCATCGTCGTCTTCATCCGGGGCACGAAAGGCACTCATACAGACTAGACGATGCTCGCCCTGGGCATCGCTGAGCTGCCACTCGTCACCCGTGGCGATGGCGGCGGCGACCTGTTCGGCGGTGAAGGCCCAGCGGCGCAGCTGGCGGCCGTCCATGCATTCGACGGTGAGGCCGGTTTCGTTGGCGGTGAAGTCGAAGGCGTGCAGGCCGTCGATCAGCAGCATGTCGCAGGCTGCGAGGGCGGTGGCAAGGGGGGACATGGGGGTACCAGTTAGAGATGTGCTGGCATTATAACCCTGGGGCTGCTGTGCAGCCCATCGCGACGAAAGGCCGCTCCCACATTGCGTGGCGAAAGGGCCGCAACGCGGCCCCAAGATACACCAATCAGTGGGCGAAAATCGACCCACCCTCCTTGCCCACCATCTTCTCGGGCTTGATCAGGAACCGCGCCAGCGCAGGCAGCAGCCACAGCGCACCGAACATGTTCCACAGCAGCATGAAGGTCAGCATCAGGCCCATGTCGGCCTGGAACTTGATCGCCGAGAAGATCCAGGTGCACACGCCAATGGCCAGGCACAACCCCGTGAACAACACGGCCTTGCCAGTCGAACGCAGGGTTTCGTAGTAGGCATCCTGCAACGGCAGGCCTGCGCGCAGGAAGCTTTCCAGGCGGCTGTAGATGTAGATGCCGTAGTCCACGCCAATGCCCACGCCCAAGGCCACCACCGGCAAGGTGGCGACCTTCACGCCAATGCCCATGTAGGCCATCAGTGCATTACCCAGCACCGATGTCAGCACCAGCGGCAGGACGATGCACAAGGTCGCCGCGAACGAGCGGAAGGTGATCAGGCACATCACCGCCACGCAGATGTACACCAGCACCAGAATGGTCAGCTCGGCCGACTTGATGACCTCGTTGGTGGCCGCCTCGATCCCGGCGTTGCCGGCTGCCAGCAAAAACTGCAGGCCTTCCTTGTTGTGGCTGTCGGCAAAGGCCTTGGCGGCGGCGGTAACCCGTTCCAGGGTCTCGGCCTTGTGGTCATTGAGGAACACCAGCACCGGCGCCAGCGAGCAGTCGGCGTTGTACAGCCCGTCGGCGCGGGCGATGGAGTTGTTGAGAACGTCCGGGTTGCGCGACAGGGTCTCCCATTTCAGGTTGCCCTCGTTCATGCCCTTGATCACCTGCTTGGACACAGTCACCAGCGAGATCGCCGATTGCACGCCCGGGGTGTTCTCCATGGTCCACATCAGCTCGTCGATCGGCGCCATTGTCGAGTGGATCGAGCAGCTTTCCGACGGCGTCTTGACCATGATCACCAGCACGTCCGAGCTGGTCGAATAGTTGCTGATGATGAAGTTGTTGTCCTGGTTGTAGCGTGAGTCCGGGCGCAGTTCCGGGGCGCCCTGGTCGAGGTCGCCGATCTTCAGGTTCTGGCTGTACCACAGGCCACCGGCGAACATCACCAGGGCCAGGCCAATCGACACCGGCGCCACCTTGGCACTGGCGAAGTTGGCCAGCAGGCGCCAGAACGGGTGTTCACGGGTCGCGTCCTTCTTGCTGCGCTCGACAGCCTTGTTGCTGATGCCGACATAGGAGATCGCCACCGGCAGCAGGATCAGGTTGGTAAAGACGATGACTGCGACACCGATCGAAGCGCCGATGGCCAGCTCGCGGATGACCCCGATGTCGATGATCAGCAAGGTGATGAAGCCCACGGCATCGGCGAGGATGGCGATCATCCCGGGCAGGAACAGCTGGCGGAAGGTGCGCCGGGCCGCAGTCAGGGCGTTGTCGGCGTCGCTGGACTGCAGGGCGATGCCGTTGATCTTCTGCACCCCATGGGAAATGCCGATGGCGAAGATCAGGAAGGGCACCAGCATGGAATACGGATCCAGGCCGAAGCCCACCGCATGCATCAACCCCAGTTGCCAGACCACCGCCACCAGGGTGGTGATGAGCACGGCGATGGTGCTGCGGATGCACCAGGTAAACCAGTACAACAGCACACAGGTGATGGCCAGGGCCACGCCGAAGAACATCACCACCATCACCAGGCCGTCGATCAGGTCGCCGACCTTCTTGGCGAAGCCGACGATATGGATCTTCACGTTGGGGTTCTGTGCCTGGAACTTGTCGCGGATCTTTTCTTCCAGCTGATGCGAGAACTGCTGGTAGTCGAGCTTGACCTGCTTGCCCTGGTCCTGCGGGTCGGGGTAGCTCTCCAGCAGCGGCACGTCAACGATCGTGGACTTGAAGTTGTTACCCACCAGGCGCCCGACCTGGCCGGACTTGAGCACGTTGTCGCGCAACGCGTCGAGGCTTTCGGCCGAGCCGTTGTAGGTATTGGGGATCACCTCGCCACCGGAGAAGCCTTCTTCGGTCACTTCGGTCCAGCGCACGCTGGGGCTCCACAGCGACTTCAGCCCGGCGCGGTCGACACCGGGGATGTAGAACACCTCGTCATGGATCTGGCGCAGGGTCTCCATGTAGTCCTTGTCGAAGATGTCGCCGTTGACCGCCTCCACGGAAATACGCACGGTATTGCCGAGGTTGGCCAGGTCGTTGCGGTGCTCCATCATCTGCTCGATGAACGGGTGTTCGAGCGGGATCATTTTCTCGAAGCTGGTGGAGGGGCGAATCTGCGTGGCCTGCCAGAACAGGAAAATGCTGACCAGCACGCACAGGGCGATGACCACGGGGCGGTTGTTGAAGATCAGGCGTTCGAGCAGCGTGGCCTTGTCCTGATGATGCGGGTGCATGGTGATGCTCTCCCTGCTGGTCATGGGCGCGGCTCCTTGGCAGCCTGGTCGGCACCTTCGGCGGTGGCCAGGTGCACGCCACCCTGCCCCACCAGCAGCAAGCCGCCCGTGGTCAGGCCAGTGACGCCGGCCAGGGCG
Organism: Pseudomonas sp. NFX1; assembly: GCF_051123555.1. Classification (NCBI taxonomy): domain Bacteria; kingdom Pseudomonadati; phylum Pseudomonadota; class Gammaproteobacteria; order Pseudomonadales; family Pseudomonadaceae; genus Pseudomonas; species Pseudomonas sp. NFX1. The sequence goes on from NZ_CP169366.1 coordinate 2,966,039, forward strand.
ATGCGGTCGGCACGGTTGTAGACGCTGAAGGTTTGCCCGTCGTCATGGCTGCGCAACACACTGCCGCCGTTACCGACCAGCACCACGCTGCCATCCTCGACAAGCGTAGCGCTTGCCAGGCCGAATTCGAGGGTGCCGCGCACGGCCTTGAGCACGATCGGCTGCCAGCTGTCACCGAAGTCCGTTGAACGGAACAGGTTGCCGCGCAGGCCGTAGGCCAGCAGGGTCTGCGGCTGGGCGGTGCCGATCACGCCGAACAACGAGCCCTCGTAAGGGCCATCGACCTTGGCCCAGGCCTGGCCGTCGTCGCTGGAGCGGAACATGCTGCCCTGCTCGCCGACAATGAACAGGCCGGCACCCTTGATCACGGCGATGCTGTTGAGGTGGAACTGGTCGGGGTTGTCCAGCCGCTCGGCGACGTCCTGCCAGTGCTGGCCGCCGTCGCGGGTTTCCAGCAAGGCGCCATAGGCACCTACGGCAAACCCGTGCTGGGCGTCGAGGAAGGTGACATCGAGCAACGGGGCTTCACGAGCAAGGTCTTCGAACTGCTTGCTCCAGGTCGCGCCGCCGTCGGTGCTGGCGAGGATCTGCGCATCATGGCCGACTGCCCAGCCACGTTTGTCGTCGAGGAAAAACACGGCGGTGAGCAGTTGCCGGGTGGGCACCCGCGCCTGGGTCCAGGTCTTGCCTTGGTCGTCGGAGAACAGGATATGACCGCGATCGCCCACCACTACCAGGCGCTTGCCGGCGTGGGCGGCGTCGATCAGCAGGCTCTGGCTGGCCTTGGCCGATTCGGTCGAGTATTCGTCGGCGGCAGCGGCTTCGACGCTGCCCGTCCACATTCCCAATGCCAGCGCCAGCATCGTACCGGCGGCCAGCGGCCAGGCACCACGCCTGGGCTGCGCCATCAGCTGCTCCCTCATGACTGTCCCCTGTTGTGTTCTTCTTAGTGGGTCAATGCCTTTGCAGGTACTGCGAAAAGCCTGCGGTAGAGGCCTGCAATAGCTTGAGGGGATCGTAGCGGGGAACGTTGCGCGGATACAACGAGCGGGACGTTATGTTTTGTTAAGCGCATAAAAGGCTGGGGCCGCTTTGCGGCCCCACTGGCAATCAAGCCAGGCTCTTGCTCACCACTTCATACACATCACTGGACAGCGCCCCAGAAGCGAGAATCCGCTCCAGTTCGCCCTTCATCAACGCCTGACGCGCAGCGTCATACTTGCGCCAGCGGGTCAGCGGCGCCAATTGACGCGAAGCAATCTGCGGGTTCAGCGCATTCAGCTCGATCACCAGGTCTGCCAGGAAGCGATAGCCCGAGCCATCCGCCGCATGGAAGTTGACCAGGTTCTGCCCGGCAAAGGCACCAACCAGCGCGCGCACCTTGTTCGGGTTTTTCAGGGTGAACGCCGGGTGCTGCATCAGCGCCTTGACCCGCGCCAGCCCGCCCGGCAGGGAGCTGGCGGCCTGCACGCTGAACCACTGGTCCATGACCAGCGGGTTGTCCTTGAAGTGCTCGGCGAAGGTTGCCAGCGCCTTGGCCCGCTCAGCCTCGAACGGCGAGTTGACCAGTACCGCCAGGGCCGTCAGACGTTCGGTCATGTTGTCGCACTGGTCGAACTGCTCCAGGGTCGCTTCCAGAACCTGCGGCTTGCCGCTCAGCATCAGGTACGACAGGGCGATGTTCTGCAGGCTGCGGCGGGCGAAGTGCTCGGCCGAAGCGACGTAGGCTGTGCTGCGCGAGACCTCGCGGTGCGCCTGATAGCGCGCCCACAGGCCATCGAACAACTGCTCGGCGATCTGCTGGCGGGCGAACTCGCGGGCGGCGTGGATGGCATCGACGTCGGCCACCTGGCTGATCTCGGTGAGGTAGGCCTCGCCCGGCAGCGACAGCATCTCGGCGACCATGGCAGCGTCCAGCGACGTGTTGCCCAGCACGGTGCCCAGCGCAGTGATCAGGCGCTGGTCGAGCTTCAGCGCTTCGCCGCGCTGATGCTGGCCGATCAGCTCCTGCAGCACCTGCACCGACAGTTGCTGGCCCGCTTCCCAGCGGTTGAAGCCGTCGCTGTCGTGCTGCATGAGGAACATCAGCTGGTCGCGGTCATACGGGAAGCTCAGCTTCACCGGCGCGCTGAAACCTCGCAGCAGCGAGGGTAGCGGCTTGGCCGTGATGCCTTCGAAGGTGAAGGTCTGCTCGGCCTCGGTCACCGACAGCACGCGGCTGCTGCCGGCAGCGGCGGCTTCGCCGGCCAGGCGCAGTGGCAGGTCGTTGCCTTCGGCATCCAGCAGGCCCAGTTCGACCGGGATCACAAACGGCAACTTGTCGGCCTTGTCCGGCGTCTGCGGGCAGCTCTGGCGGAACGTCAGGCTGTAGGTCTGGGCACCCGCGTCATAGGCTTCGCTCACCTCAAGGCGCGGCGTGCCGGCCTGGCTGTACCAGCGCTTGAACTGCGTCAGGTCGACGCCGTTGGCATCTTCCATGGCCTTGATGAAGTCGTCGGTGGTCACCGCCTGGCCATCGTGGCGTTCGAAATACAGGTCGCTGCCCTTGCGGAAGCCCTCGGCGCCCAGCAGGGTGCGGACCATGCGCACCACTTCGGCACCCTTCTCGTAGACGGTCAGGGTGTAGAAGTTGGAGATTTCGATGAAGCTGTCCGGGCGTACCGGGTGGGCCATGGGGCCGGCATCTTCCGCGAACTGGTGGGTACGCAGGTAGGCGACGTCCTCGATGCGCTTGACCGTGCGCGAGTTCATGTCGGCGCTGAACTCGGCGTCGCGGAACACCGTGAAGCCTTCCTTGAGCGACAGCTGGAACCAGTCGCGGCAAGTTACGCGGTTGCCCGACCAGTTGTGGAAGTACTCGTGGGCAACCACGCCTTCGACCCGCTGGTGGGCGGCGTCGGTGGCGGTTTCGGCGCGGGCCAGCACGCAGCTCGAGTTGAAGATGTTCAGGCCCTTGTTTTCCATGGCGCCCATGTTGAAGTCATTGACCGCGACGATCATGAAGATGTCCAGGTCATACTCACGGCCGTAGACTTCCTCGTCCCAGCGCATGGACTTCTTCAGGCTGACCATGGCGTGGTCGCACTTGTCGATGTTCTCGGGTTCGACGTAGATACGCAGGGTCACGTCGCGGCCCGACTGGCGCGTGAAACTGTCCTCGACGCACCACAGGTCACCGGCCACCAGGGCGAACAGGTAGGCCGGTTTCATGAACGGGTCTTCCCAGGTCGCCCAGTGCCGGCCTTCTTCAGCCGGCCCGCTGCCGATCGGGTTGCCGTTGGACAGCAGCACCGGGTAGCGATGCTGCTCGGCGATCACCGTGGTGGTGAAGGTGCTCATCACATCCGGGCGGTCGAGGTAATAGGTGATCTTGCGGAAACCCTCGGCCTCGCACTGGGTGCAGAACATCTTGCCGGACTTGTACAGGCCTTCCAGCGCGGTGTTGCTCTCGGGGTGGATCTTAACGCTGGTGTCGAGGGTGAAGCGCTCGGCCTTGGGGTGGACCGTCAGGCTGTCGGCTTCAAGCTGGTAGTCGCTTGGCTGCAGCTCCTGATCGTCCAGCGAGGCGCGCAGCAGTTCGAGCTGCTGGCCGTCGAGCACCAGTGGCGGCAGGCCGGCACCGCGTGCCGGGTTGCGGCGCATGACCAGTTGCGCATGGACCAGGGTGTGGTCCTCGAACAGCTCGAAGGTCAGGTGCGTCTCGTCGATCAGGTACTCGGGCGCCTGGTAGTCCTTGAGGTAGATCACTTGCGGTTGTTCGGTACGCATGTGCAGGTCCTTTTTACTGGAGCACGGCCAACTGGTAGGCCGTGTACTTGCGAATGTTGATCACGCCGGTGTCGAAAATCAGGTACTGGCCCTTGATGCCCAGCAGCGTGCCTTCCACCACCGGGTTCTTGTCCAGGTTGAAGCTGACGATCTTCGTCGGGTAGGCCTCGACCGGGTAACGCATCTGCACCACTTCGGCATCCGGCAGCAGCTGCAGCGCCTGCAGGCCAAAGCGTGCCTGCAGCTCGCGCAGGCCGTCGGCGCAGGCATCGAAGATCTGTTCGCGGATAGCGACCAGGTCCAGCACTTCGGCGTCGCCCTTGAGCAGTGCACGCCAGTTGGTGCGGTCGGGTACCTGGCTGCGCAGCACGTCTTCGACCAGGCCTGATTGCTGGCGGGTGGCCACGCGCATGATCGGCAGGGCCTGGCTGGCACCCTGGTCGAGCCAGCGGGTGGGCAGTTGGGTGGCGCGGGTGATGCCGACCTTGACCCCCGACGAGTTGGCCAGGTAGACCACGTGGTCAGTCATGCAGAACTGCTCGCCCCAGGACGGCTCACGGCAGGTGCCGGCGTCGTAGTGGCAGCGTTCCGGGGCCATGATGCAAATGTCGCACTGAGCCAGCTTGGTCATGCACGGGTAGCAGTAACCCTGGCTGAAGCTGGTCTTGGTGCGCTTGCCGCAATGGCTGCAGTGGATGGCGCCGAGGTACTCCAGGCGCAGGCGCTGGCCGATCAGCGGGTTGACCGGTACCTGCTCCTCACCCAGGCGAAAGCTGTATTGCACGACCGGTGCTTCCAGGCGCACCGCCATCTTGCTCAAAGAGCCACGAGCGAGTTCGATCAATGTACCGAGTCCGACTTGAACAGAATGTTAGCGATCGGCGCCGACTTCGACGCGCATTCCTGCGGGCCCATGTAACCGGTGCGCTGGTCTTCGGGGAGGTTTTGCATCTCCCAGGCGATCACGGCCTGCAACGACAGCTCTTTCTGTTCGACAGTGAGCTTGCGGCCATCGGACCATTTACCGATCTCCACGGCCGTTTTCAGGCTCTCGTAGATTTCGGGGGTAATGTTTTCGATCATTTGCGCGAAAGTGGACATAGCGTCTCCTAATTCAAGCCGACAGTTTACGCCGGGCCATCCCGCCACCCAAGAGCCCTGTCAGGCATCCGATGAGCAACCCGCCGACGTGGGCGGCATTGGCGATCTGGCCGAAGCCGAGCTGGCCGACCACCCCGGTCAGGCACACCACCAGCCAGATGAGCATCATCACCAGCACGCCCTTGGGCAGGTTGAAGTGCGGGTTGGGCGCCAGCCACTGGTACAGCCAGATATGCCCGAGCAGGCCGTAGAGCACGCCAGACAGGCCGCCGAACAGGCTCGGGCCGCTGGTGTAGTGCTGGGCAAGGTTGGACACCAGGCTGAACAACAGGGTCAGGCCCAGCAACAGCCACGGGCCCTGGCGCAGTTCGATGCGCTTGCCCAGCTCCCAGTACCACAGGCTGTTCATCGCCAGGTGCAGCACGCCGAAGTGCAGCAGCATCGGTGACACCAGGCGCCACCATTGGCCCTCGGCGAGGCCTTGGGCCAGTGGGGTGAAGTACAGGTAGTCGCCTTGTACGCGGAAATCGAGGAAGGTGAACCAGCCGATGGTCGAGAAGTTTTCGCCAAGGCTGGTGAGGCCCGCGACGATGAAGCACAGCAGCAGGATCACGGTGGTGACCTTGCAGGCTTTTGCCTGGTCCTTCAGGGAGGGCTGGGTAGCGGCAGTCGCGGTTGAACCCGCTGCCACCGGCGCCGGGGCAAGCTCAAGGTCGGCGTTGCCGTCCGGGAAGCGCTGGTAGAGTTGCAGCACGTCTTCGACCAGGGTGTCGGGCGCCCAGAGCACCTGGGCATCGCCTTCTTCGCTGACCCGGTGCGGCACCTGCAGGCGCTGCAGCAGATGGACGAAGCCGCTGAGGTCGACCGACAGCGGCAGGCGCATCACTTCGATTATGTTCATTGATTGGCCTGTGGGCGGTCGACGTCGACCCAGACGAACTTGTGCGGGTCGATACGGGTTTCATCATCCAGCCGGTAGGCTGCCAGCTTGCCATACAGCACCGCGCTGTAGTCCAGGCAGGCCAGGTTGTCGCGTATCGGCGCCGGGCGGCCGCTGCGCCAGTAATGGCCGACGAACAGCAAGGGTTCGTCCTCGGCATAGCGCAGCAAGGCGTTCTTCTGGGTATGGCTGAGCGGTGTGCTGGCGACTGCCTCGGGCAGGGCGTCGGGCTGGAACACGATGTCGCCATAGGTTTGCGGGTCTTCTTCCCAGAATTTGGTGCGGAAGAAGGCGCGGGTCAGGCCATCGCCACCGGTCAGGGTCAGCCCGTCCGGCAGGCGCATGTCGGTGCCCCGCAGCAGGCGATTGCACACCGTGGCGGCGAAACTGCCGGGTACGGCCGAGGCCTGGATGAAGTGTTGGTCGATGCGCCCATTCGGGTATTGCTGGCGTAGCGGCTCGATCAACCGGGGGTCCCAGCAGGCGTGCACCAGGCGGAAGCGCCCGGCGTCGACGAACAGCGGCAATTCATAGAACCAGTTGACGAAGTCGTGCCAGTCGCCGGGGTGGTGGGCGAACTGGGTCAGGGTCTCGTCGATCAGCCGGGCGTGGCGTGGCGTGTGCTCGCGCACATGGGCCTTGCCGCTGCCGGGCAGGGCCGGGGTAACCCAGCCCAGGGCGTTGTACTCATGGTTGCCCATGATGCAGAACGCCTGACCGGCCTCGACCATGTCGTGCACGATGTGCAAGGCCTCGCGGATACGCGGCCCACGGTCGACGATGTCGCCGAGGAACAGTGCCTGGCGCCGTGGGTGGCGCCAGACGCCTGCCACACGCTTGTAACCCAGGGCGTCGAGCAGGCGTTCAAGGGTCAGCGCACAACCATGCACGTCACCGATGATGTCGAAACTTCGCGCCGGATCGAGCATCAGTCGTCCCTGCTGCCAAGGCGGCTGCCCCAGCCGAGTTTGGTACGGCAGACTTCGTAGTAATTGTGGTCCAGCGGATGGATCAGGCGCAGTTTCTGCGGCTTCTTGCTCACCGTGATGGTGTCGCCGGGGGCGCAGGTGAAGTGGTTCTGGCCGTCACAGGAGACCTGCGGATAGATCTGCAGGTCCTTGGCCACGACGATCTTCAGTTCGCTGTTGCCGTCCACCACGATCGGCCGGCCCGACAGGGTATGCGGATACATCGGCACGATGACGATGGCGTCGAGCTTGGGGTGCATGATCGGGCCGCCCGCCGACAACGCATAGGCGGTCGAGCCGGTCGGGGTGGCGACGATCAGGCCGTCGGCCTTCTGGCTGCAGACGAACTGGCCATCGATGTAGATCTCGAACTCGATCATTCGCGTCGATTTGCCGGGGTGCAGGACCACATCGTTGAGCGCATCGCCCTGGCCGATGGCCTCGTGGTGCCGGCGCACTTCGGCCTGCAGCAGGAAGCGGTTTTCTACCAGATAATGGCCGTCGAGCACTTCGGCGACCTTTTCTTCCAGCTCGTCGGGGCGGATATCGGTGAGAAAGCCCAGGTTGCCGCGGTTGATGCCCAGCACCGGAATGTTGTGCCGGGCCAGGGCGCGGGCGGCGCCGAGCAGGCTGCCATCACCGCCAACGACGATGACCAGGTCGCAGACCTCGCCCAGCAACTTGCGCGTGGACGTCTGCAGGCCGTGGCCGGGCAGGACTTCGGCGATGGTGTCCTCGAGGATCACATGCAGGTGGCGCTCGATGAGGAATTTTTTCAGTCGGCGAATGGTGTCGAGCACCTGTGAGCTGCCAAGGCGTCCGATGATACCGATATTGCGAAATTGCTCCATGGGGCTCCTGCGAGGCTCTGCGGCGGGTGACTATGCGCCGATTATGGGCGAAACGACCGGGCAGCGGCAAACCGGCTATGCTCGCTGGATGATGCCCTTCGCCGAACTCCACGACTTACCCCGCCAGTTGCGCCGCCCTGCCGTGCGCGACCTGGCCTGGACACTGCTGTCCCCACCGTTGCTCAGCGCCCCGCCCTGCCCCCAGCGCCACCCGCTGGCAGGCAGTGGCTGGGCCGATGAGCCGCAGCGCCTGAAGGCCTGGTTGCTGGCCTTGGATGCCGATGATCAGCCGCTGCGTGACGGGCTGGCAAGGCTGACCAGCCGGCGCCTGGGGCTTTACTATGAAAGCCTGTGGCAGTTCGCCCTCGGCCAGGCGCCGGGTATCGAGCTGCTGGCGGCCAACCTGGCGATCCGTGAAGGTGGGCGCACGCTGGGCGAGCTGGATATCTTGCTGCGCGACGCTGAAGGCACCCACCACCTGGAGCTGGCGATCAAGCTTTACCTGGGGCCGGACCACAGCGGTGGCCGCGACCCCGCGCAGTGGCTCGGGCCGGGGTGTCACGACCGATTGGGCAGCAAGCTGGCGCACCTGGCCGGGCATCAGTTGCCCATGTCCAGTGGTGCGCGCAGCCGTGTGGCGCTGGCCGGGCTTGGCGTGCAGCAGGTGCAGGCGCATCTGTGGCTTGCGGGTTATCTGTTCTACCCATGGCCTGGGTATGCAGAACCGCCCGAGGGGGCCAACCCGCTGCATCTGCGCGGGCGTTGGTTACGCCGGCGCGATTGGCCAAGGGCCACAGCTGAACGTTGGCAGCCCCTGCCGCGCAATGCCTGGTTGGCGCCAGCGCGGGTCACGGCCGAGGCGTGCTGGACAGTGCAGCAGTTCGAGGCTTGGCTGGCGGAGTTGGATGAGCAGGCACCGGCGCAGATGCTGGTCAGGTTGCACATGCAGGCCGATGGGGCCTGGCATGAAGTTGAGCGGGTATTTTTGGTGGCGGATGGCTGGCCGGCGCTGAGCGAATAAGTGGGTTTGTGCGCATGGCTTGAGGTTTGTGGCGCCCAGAAGATCGAGCGCCGCGCGGGCGGCGCTCGATCTCATAGGCGCTAAAAACCTCAAGCCCTGCCCCACCGGCCAAACACCTTTCACCGACCCAGCGCAAAGCACCCTCTCAAATCAGCAGTTACAGTTACCCCTGAGCGCCAGCAAGAGCGCCACCTTAAACCTGATGACGAGGATCAAGCATGGTTTCACTCACCCCGACGCCTCATTACGCGCGCCTGTCCATCGCCCTGCACTGGCTGATGCTGGTGCTGCTGGCCGCCGTCTACGCCTGCATCGAGTTCCGCGGCCTGTTCCCCAAGGACAGCGCCGAGCGCAACCTGATGAAGGACCTGCACTTCATGCTGGGCCTGACGGTGTTCGTGCTGGTCTGGCTGCGCCTGGCGGTACGCCTGAGCCGCCCTACCCCGCCTATTCTGCCCAAGCCCCCAGCATGGCAGACCGGCCTTGCCCACCTGATGCACCTGGCACTGTACCTGTTGATGATCGGCCTGCCCCTGGCCGGTTGGCTGATTCTCAGCGCCGCCGACAAGCCGGTACCCTTCTATGGCCTGGAGCTGCCCCACCTGATCGGCGCAGACCCGGACCAAGCCAAGTTCATCAAAGGCTGGCATGAGCGCGTCGGCAGCTGGGGTTACTGGCTGATCGGCCTGCATGCGCTGGCCGGGCTGTATCACCACTACGTGCAGCGCGACAACACGCTGCTGCGCATGCTGCCCTACAAGTAACCGCGTCGGCCTTGCAGGCCACCGGTGTGCAGCACGATCAGGCGGGTGCCGGGCGGGAACACGCCGGCCTCGACCTGCTCACGCAGCGCCAGCAAGGCCTTGCCGGTGTAGAGCGCTTCAAGCGGCACGCCGGTGCTGCGCTCGCAAGCGTCGATAAACCCCAACAGTTCGTCGTCGACCCGGGCAAAGCCGCCCCGGCAGGCATCGTGCAGCCGATAACCACTGTCGCCGACCAGCGCCCTCACATTCTGCGCCACGCCGTGATCGCCTGGCACCGCCAGCGCGCCGTGCACGTCATGCGCGCCGGCCTCTTCCAGCACCAGGCCAGCGAGCGTGGTACCGGTACCCACGGCCAGCCACCAGGCGCTGTAATCGTCCCAACCGATGCCGGCCAGCTGTGCACGCGCCTGCGCGACGATCAACCCGCAGCCTTGCGCGCCCGCCATGCCGCCACCGCCTTCGGGGATGCAGTGCCAGCCGGGGTAACGTGCCTGCCAGGGTTGCCAGAACCCCGCTTCATGGCGAGCGCGGTAGCCGCCATAGCCCAGCCAGTGCACGTGCATGCCCAGCGTCTGCAGATCACGCACCGTCGGGGTGTCCTGGGCATGGCCACGCAGCAAGCCGGCGGTGGCGAAGCCAAAACGTTTGCCAGCGGCGGCCAGGGCGTGCAAGTGGTTGGAGTGGCTACCGCCCAGGCTGATCAGGCCGGGGGCGCCTGCTTCATGGGCTTGTGCGAGGTGGTGGCGCAGCTTGAACCACTTGTTGCCGCTGATCAGGGGGTCGATCAGGTCCAGGCGCAAGATGGCAGCTTCGACGTCGGCGCTTTGTAGCCAAGGCAGGGTCAGGGGGTGCAGAGGGGCCTGGGGGAGGTTCAAGAAATCGATGGACATGAAGCGGGGCCTGAGGCGGATGCATCAGTCTATCAGTGAAACAGCGGGGGGCCGCAAAGCAGCCCCCGGCCCTATCAAAGCTCGGCTGCCAAACGCGAGCCTTGGTTGATCGCCCGCTTGGCATCCAGCTCGGCCGCCACATCTGCGCCGCCGATCAAATGCACCGACTGCCCCGCAGCCGCCAGCCCGTCGTACAACTCACGCAGCGGCTCCTGCCCGGCGCAAATCACCACGTTGTCCACCGCCAACAACTGCGGCTCACCGCCACCGACACGAATGTGCAAACCGGCGTCGTCGATATTCAGGTATTCAACGCCATTGAGCATCTGCACCTGTTTGTTCTTCAGCCCTGCGCGGTGGATCCAGCCAGTGGTCTTGCCCAGGCCGTCACCTACCTTGGACGCCTTGCGCTGCAGAAGGTACACCTGGCGCGCCGGCGCGTGCGGCGCGGCCTTGATTCCGGCCACGCCACCGCGGGCCTCAAGCTGGGTGTCGATGCCCCACTCTCTCCAGAACGCGTGACGGTCCTGGCTGCTGGCCACACCCTGATGCACCAGGTACTCGGACACATCGAAACCGATACCGCCCGCCCCAATCACCGCGACGGCCGCGCCGACCGGCTTGCGTTCGAGCAACACATCCAGGTAGCTGAGCACCTTGGCGTGCTCCACCCCCGGGATCGCTGGGGTGCGTGGCGCGATACCGGTGGCCAGGATGACCTCGTCGAAGCCGCCGTCCACCAGCGCCTGTACATCGACGCGGGTGTTCAGGCGCACGTCCACGCCTGTGCTGCTGAGCTTGTTGGCAAAGTAGCGCAGGGTCTCGAAGAACTCTTCCTTGCCAGGCACCCGCTTGGCCACGTTGAACTGCCCACCGATCTCGCCAGCGGCATCGAACAGGGTCACCTGGTGGCCACGCTCGGCGGCCACAGTGGCGGCCGCCAGGCCGGCCGGACCTGCACCGACCACGGCAATACGCTTCACCGCGCGCACAGGCAAGTAGTTGAGCTCGGTCTCGTGACAGGCGCGCGGGTTGACCAGGCAGCTGGTCAGCTTGCCGCCAAAGGTGTGGTCCAGGCAGGCCTGGTTGCAGCCGATGCAGGTGTTGATCTGCTCAGCGTGCCCGGCGGCGGCCTTGTTGACGAAGTCCGGGTCGGCCAGGAACGGCCGCGCCATGGAGACCATGTCGGCGTCGCCTTCGGCGAGCACCGCCTCGGCCACTTCCGGGGTGTTGATGCGGTTGGTGGTGATCAGCGGAATGTTCACCGCCCCCCGCAGCTTGGCGGTGACCTTGCTGAACGCCGCACGCGGCACTTTGGTGGCGATGGTCGGGATGCGCGCCTCGTGCCAACCGATGCCGGTGTTGATCAGTGTCGCGCCGGCCTGCTCGATGGCTTTGGCCAACAGCTCGATTTCGTCCCAGGTGCTGCCACCTTCGACCAGGTCGAGCATCGACAGACGGAAGATGATGATGAAGTTCGGGCCCACGGCCTCACGCACACGGCTGACGATTTCTACGGCCAGGCGCATGCGGTTGGCGTAGCTGCCACCCCAACGGTCGGTGCGGTGGTTGGTGTGGGCAGCGAGGAACTGGTTGATGAAATAGCCTTCCGAGCCCATCACCTCGACGCCATCGTAGCCAGCACGCTGGGCCAGTACGGCGCAGTTGACGAAGTCGGCGATCTGCTTCTCGATGCCCGCTTCGTCCAGCTCCTTGGGCTTGAATGGGTTGATCGGCGCCTGGATCGCACTCGGCGCGACCTGGCGCGGGCTGTAGGCGTAGCGCCCGGCATGAAGGATCTGCAGGCAGATCTTGCCGCCGGCAGCGTGCACCGCCTCGGTCACGATGCGGTGCTTGTCGGCTTCTTCTTCGGTGCTGAGCTTGGCGGCACCAGAATAGACCCCCCCCTCATCATTGGGCGCAATGCCGCCGGTGACCATCAGGCCGACGCCACCTCGGGCGCGCTCGGCAAAATAGGCCGCCATGCGCTCGAAACCACCGGGGCGCTCTTCAAGGCCGGTGTGCATCGAGCCCATCAGGGTGCGATTGCGCAAGGTGGTGAAGCCCAGGTCGAGCGGTGCGAGCAGGTGCGGATAACGGTCGGCAGCCATGGAAGGTCCCCATGTGGCGTGATCACGGAATGCGGGTACCTCGCCAGCCGGCGGGCCCGTCGTTTATCTGCCGATGACATTAAACAGCCGTTTGAACAGGCTCAATGATCGAAACTGACAACTTATTGATCCTCCCTCACAGCACGGCTACCCTAGACAACTCTGACTTCCAAGGCGCAGTACCGCTTCATGCGAAAACTCCTGGCAAGCGCCCTGGCGCTGGTGATGATCGCCGCCGTGTGCGGCTACGGCTTCTGGACCCAGCAGCGCCCGGAAGGCCATTACCTGTCCGACCTGCGCATCGAGCTCGCGCTCAACCATGGCGTGCCGGGCGAACACGGCAACCTGCTGGGCGTCGAGCCGCTGCTTTACCCAAGTGACTACCAGAACCTGCAGCGCCTGCACCGCAAGCTCTCGGCCTATCTGCAGCAGGCCCGAATGCAGGGGCTGGTTGGCCCGCGCACGGTGGTAGTGCTACCGGAGCACATCGGCACCTGGCTGTGGGCGCGCGGCGAAAAGAACGAGCTGTACCAGGTCACGCAGAGCCGCGAGGCCTTGCAATGGCTGGAGCTGAGCAACCCGCTGCGCTATGGCCTGGCGATGCTGCGCGCCAACGCCGACGACTGGCGCACCGACGCGCACCTGCGCATGAAGGCCGAGCAGATGGCCGCCGACTATCAGCAGCTGTTCGGTGGCCTGGCCAAGGAGTTTGGGGTCACCTTGGTGGCTGGCTCCATCGTGCTCCCTGCCCCTTATGTCAAACAGGGCGTGCTGCACGCCGGCAGTGGCCCGCTGTACAACAGCAGCGTGGTATTTGCCGGCGACGGCTCGCTGTTGGGCCAGCCCCAGCGCCAGCAGTACCCGGACAGCGAAATGCGCCGCTACATCCATGATGGCCGCCAGCACCCCCTGCAGGTCCTGCAAACCCCCGCCGGACGCCTCGGTGTACTGATCGGCAGTGACAGCTGGTACCCGGAAAACCACCAGCAACTGGAGCAACAGTCGGTACAACTGATCGCCAATCCGGTGTTCCTCAGCGGCAAAGGCAGCTGGCAGGCGCCCTGGCGCGGCAACCGCCACCAGCAGGCGGCGGCCGAGCTTGCCTTGCAGCGTGGCGAGGTCAGCGAGCAAACCGCCTGGCAGCGCCTGACCCAGGCGGCTGGCGCAGGTGTCAGCAGCATGAGCGTGTTCATGCGCGGGCAGTTCTGGGAGCAGGCCGGCGACGGCCAGGGCTTTGCCCATCAGTCAGGCGAACTGCTGGCGGGCAACCCCAGCCACGGCGCCCGTCTGCTGAACCTGTGGTTGTGACCCCATGGCCCGCCCCCGCGTGCGCCTGGGTGACCTGTCGGTAGGGTTCGTCCAGCCATTGGCCGGGGCTGTACGCGCGCTGGGCCACGACCCAGCGCCCCTGCTGCAGCGCTATGGCCTCGATGCCGCCCGCCTGGCCGAAGCGGGCGCACGCTTGTCGATCCCCCGCTACATGCACCTTGGGCATGCCGCCATCGCGCTCTGCGCCGAGCCGGCCCTGGGCCTGCACATGGGGCGCCTCAGCCGCCTGGCCCATGCCGGCCTGGCGGGCATCACAGCGGCCCAGGCGCCAACCCTGGGCGAAGCGGCGCGTACCTTGCTGCGCTTCGAGCCGTTGTATGCTGCCAACTACCGAGGCCACTCAAGCTTTCAGGAAGATGCCCAGGGCGCCTGGCTGCGCTTCTATTCCATCAGCCCGTACAACACGTACAACCGTTTCGTGGTCGATTCGTTGCTCGCCGGCTGGCTGGCACAACTGGGCGACCTGGCAGGCAGCGTGCTGCAGGCCGAACGGCTGGATATCGAATTTGCAGCGCCCGACTATGCCACTCAGTATCAGCCGCTGTGCTGTACCCCGGTGCAGTTCGCAGCCGCTGGCAATCAACTGCGCCTGAGCCGCGCCACGCTACAGATAGCCAACCCGCAGCATTGCCCGAGCACCTGGCAGCACCTGCTGCAACTGTGCGAAGCCGAGTTGCTCCAGCGCACACGGGTACGCAGCCTGGGTGAACGCATCACGCACCTGCTCGGCCCGTTGCTCAATGGCGGCCGCGAACCGGACCTGGACGAAGTGGCACTGAGCCTGCAATTGCCCACCTGGACATTGCGGCGCAAGCTGGCTGAGGAAGGCACGCGTTTTCGCGACGTGCTGAACGAGACACGGCGCGACCTGGCCGAAACCTACATCCGTGACACGGCGCTGGCTTTCGGCGAAATCGCTTATCTGCTGGGGTTTGCTTCGGCAGAGGCTTTCCAGCGCGCATTCAAGCGCTGGACCGGCCTCACGCCGGGGGAGTTTCGCCGCAGTCAGCGGCAGGCCGGCTAAAGCTCGGTGGCGTCGTCGGCAGGTTCCGGGGTATCCAGTTCGTATGCCTGGAACTCGAGCAACTCTTCCTGATATTCGTCCATTGCCCTGCGTCCTCTTTTCTCATCTGTCTTCGTAGGTGTCGCCTTCAACCTAAGCAGGTTGGGTGAAGGAATGATGACAAGCTCATGTTCTGGAGCGTAGCAAGCGTTAGCAATTTGTGCTAATCCGTATTGAACCTATGTGAGCAGGCGTAGCTAGAGCGAGCTGTTGACCTAATACAGTCGATACAGCCAAAGGTGTAGGGTGAGTGATTGGTGGAGGATGGCATATGGAGCTTTTATGGAGCACCGAAGATTTTGTCATTGCCGAGAGGCCGTACCCAGGGTTCCCCATTCTGCTATGGGATTCGATGGCCAGCTGCGCTGAAGCCAATCTATTCTTTCGCCATTACCTTCTTCGTGCAGGGATAGGTTCGAATAACTCTTGGCCTAGTGTTGGAAGGGCGCTGTTTGACTTTTTCAGCTTTCTGCAAGCACATGAACTTGACTGGCGAGATGTGGATCGGGGCGAGGAAAAAAGTCTCGTGGCCGCTTATCGAAGCTTCTGCATGGACACCTGCGGGCTTGCACGAAGCACTACGCGCAATCGCCTAATCTACATCTGCAAATTCTACGATTTCGCCAATACGAAAGGGTGGGTCAAGCGCCTTCCATTCAATTATGAAGAGCGCCATGTGAGTCGTGAATTTCACTTGTTCGGGCTAAGCCACCCTAACTCTAGGACAGCACTAGCAAACAATGCACTACCACGTCACCACAAAGCACTACCAAAGTATCTGACATTAGGGGAAATTAGAGCGCTGCTCTCAGTAGCAGAAAATTATCACCACCGGCTAATGATTCGATTAGCATTGCACACTGGACTCCGCCGCAATGAACTTGCGACCTTTCCATTGGTATATGTATTCGATCCAGCTCAAAAAGGGCGTACCGAACGCAATCTTCGCATTCGCCTTGACCCCTTCGACGGCAGTGGCTTTCAGGCCAAAGGTAATAAATCACGAGACATATATCTCAGTCGAGAACTCATGATCGAACTTCACCATTATGCATCTAAGATACGAGGGCAGCGGTCGACTCCAGGCAACAGCCAAAAGGCACTTTTTCTCAATCACGTAGGAAAGCCCTATAGCGACGATGGGAAAAGCCTAAATAGAATTATTGCCGAGATCGGAAAGCGAGCAGGATTGAAAGTCCACACACATATGTTGCGCCACACCTATGCAACCCACACTCTTGCCAGCCTCCAGCGCAACCCCATCAACGGAATTGACCCCCTAGTATTCCTCCAGCGGCAGCTTGGCCATAGCTCTATCCAAACAACCATAGTGTATTTACATCTAATTAACGAGATAGCCGATCAAGCAGTATTAACTTACGACCAAGAGTTGAACTCTCTAGCGGGAGCAGTGCAATGGGAAAACGAAAATCTTTCATTAAAACTGACCTAAGCACTCCTCAAACTGAATACAAACCCGACTCAGCGGGCAACGTCAGCACTCTACCCGACGCCATCCCTCCAAAAAACACGCTAATACGGTTTGAGAGGAACAACACCCACAGACGAAGCTTCGACTTCTCTAAGTGGTACCATATTAAAATAGACCCCATAACTTATGCATGCCAACGCCAGGTCGAGCGACTCATCGAAGGGCAAGATGGAAGGATGGCACTTTCTACCATCGCATCATACTGTGCAGTTGGCATCCGATGCTTCCTTGACTACTGCGCACTCCACGCAATGGCTATTGAGCGCAATCTATCCCTAATGGATTTGAATCGAAATCTCATCGATGGATTCCTCAAGCATTTGTCTGAAAGTGACACGAAAGACTCATGCCAATACACATACTATTCACAAACCAAGTCCATTCTCAAATTAATTGGGCAGCGCGGAATCTTCCCCTTAATCCACTCAGGAGATGCAGCCACTTTCCCACGCAATCCATTTCCAAATAAAAAGATAATGGGCGAAACCGCGCTATCGAAGCGCGAACGACAAGAGCTGAGCGCTGCATTGAGGCAGGCCTTAAAACCTATATGGGCTGACGACACACCTACGACATCGCGAATCTTGTCATATGCATTAACACTCGTAGCTCTTCATACAGGACGTAATACTACGCCACTTCTGGAAATGGACCGCAGTTGTTTACACCCACACCCTAAAGACGACATGGTATTCCTAGTTCTCTGGAAGCGCCGTGGTTACAATCACTCGAAAGTAGCTCTGCGTCCTCAGAGTTGTACAGAGGACGCGCAGGGGCTCATGTCAAGCGTGAAGCCCAACGTAGAACGATTGATTCGGCGAGTAATGGTGCTCACTGAACCGCTGGACTCAGAAGCACCTGATGACCTAAAAGGCCGGGTGTGGCTGTACCGCAGTCGCCAGAGAGGTAATAATTTAGGAAAGGTTACAGGACTGACGGAAATCGTTTTAGGTCGTGCAATAAGTGGCCTTGTAGATGAGTACGACCTGAAGGACAACGACGGGGAGCCACTGCGTGTAAACCTTTCTCGTTTGCGCAAAACTTTTGGTAACAGGATCTGGGAACTGACAAACGGTGATATAACCATTACGTCTGCAGCTCTAGGAAATACTCCAAGCGTAACTGATCAGAATTATCTTGCGCCTGGGGAGAATGCCACTAAGAACTGGCAATTCATGGGAGAAATCTTGGTCAAGGAATTGCTTAGCGCATCAATCGGAGCATCTTATAAGACTCCCTTGGGTACTTGCAGTGACCCAGTGGATGGCCAGTACGCGCCAAAGCAAAGAGGGGAGACCTGCACAAACTTCATGAACTGCCTTCGCTGCAGACATTATGCAGTGACAGCCGAAGATCTGCATAAGCTGTTCAGCTTCTACTTCCGCGTGCTGGCGGAGCGCTCTCGTATGGACAAACATCGCTGGGCAAGGGAGTACGCTCACATTCCCCGTTTGATCGACAATTATATCGTTGCTGAGGGCGTACGCCGCGGAGCATTCAAAATTAAAGCTGTTGAAATCGCCCGCGAACGGGCCAGGACTCAACCCCATCCATTCTGGACATTTGACCTAATTCAGAGCCTAGAGGTTTTTGCATGAGAGACACTAATGCACTGCCCCTTGCACGTTTCGCCGACCAATCGTTGGATATATTAAAACAGCCTGCCTCGGAGCGGGATAAAGAAATTGTTTGCGCGAAAGAAATAAATGGAAAGTGGATTATTCTTAGCCGATACGGCGACGAGTTATGGCAGATCGATGGTTTCCCTAATAATGTTGTAGCAAAAAAAAGGAAAATCGATTTTTGTAGCTTGCCATTCTCGTTTCGAGCAATCATGAAACAGATAATGTTTCGCTACATCAGGCGCGGCCTTATACGCACGACTCGGCTCCGAGGCGGCACAATTGTCGACTTCTTCGAGAAATCAAAGCTTTTTTTACGACATTTAGAGACAATGGGGATAAGAAATTTAACCGCCATCACTCCCGAAATCGCATTTTCCTATATCGACGCATCCAAAAACTACAGAACCAGATTGACCAATAACCCCCTCAGCTCCTCGGAGCTTATGGCACGATACATGGCAGTGGAGAATATCTATGAATTAAGCCAGTATTCAGACGAACCAATTCGGGAGCATCCGTGGCCTGACACCTCTGCTCGCGCTATCGCGGGTCGTTTCGGGATGCCCAATATAGCGTTGACCCCCCTATTACCTGATGATGTGTTTTGCTCAATATTCGCTGCGGCAAATCAACAACTTGAGCAAAGCACAATAATACTTGATCTACGCGACGAACTAGACTCAATCGCGGCAAAATGGAAAGGTCGGACTAAACAGGGATTGAATGATGCTCAAAATAGGTACTTAAAAACCAAAAACTGGCAAGGAGGAATTAATGGACTGCAAAAGTCGTTAATCAATCTACGTACATCCTGCTACATTATTCTAGCGAGTACTTCAGGCTGTCGAAATCACGAGTTAGCCAATCTTCAACTAGGCGCTCACAGTCGCACAGAAGGCGATGATGGCACGATCTACCATTGGATGCGCTCCAAATCCGAAAAAACTAATGCAGGGTTAATAAAGTGGATGATCCCTGAGATTGGAGTCCGTGCCCTGCGCACCATGGAGCGTTGGTCTGCTCCTTATCGGACGATGATTGCAGTTGAAATAGCCCAGCTAAGTCGTATCAACCCGCACGACCCTCAGATAGGAGAAGCAAACAAACACAGAAAATCACTTTTTCTTGGGCTTCACAGAAGACAAAACCAAGTTCGCACACTTAGCATAAATAGCTGGAATTATATTTTTCAAGAATTCTCCAAAGCATGTGGGTTGAACTGGAAGTTTGCCACCCATCAGTTCCGTCGAAAATTTGCCAATTATGCAGCCCACAGCCAATTTGGTGACATACGTTATCTTAAGGAGCATTTCGCCCATTGGTCTATCGATATGACGTTAAGTTATGCAATGGATGAAAACTGGGGAAAACATCTTGACCTCGAACTTTACAGCGAGATCGATCAAGAGCTAAGCAAGATAAAAACCAATACCGTACGCGACTGGATGACAAACAAAAACTTAACAGGCGGATACGGGACGGCTATAAAAAAATGGCAGCGAGAGCCGGGTAACCTGCTTATTTTTCCAAATTCTGCTGCCATGTTAAAATCCATAGCGGAAAGTACTGCCATACGGAGTAACGGCCACGCCTGGTGTACTGCGGAAAATGACGGGTGCATTGGAAATTCTATGGAGCGTACGCGCTGCGGTGGCGGTTGCGTTCATTCAGTGATCGGAGAAATACACGCCCCGATATATCGAGGGCTCTATGATAATCTGAAAGAATTGGCGAACTCCCCGGATATCGGTGAATCAGGTCGCAAACGCGTAGAGCGTGACCTCGGACGATGCCGAGATGTACTCATAAAACTAGGCATGCCTCCGGAGCAGCTTATTGATGAAGACTGAGAAAACGAGTGCTAACTATAAGTCGGCTGAGGATCGTGAGAAGGATCTGAAGCTAGCCCTTTTACGCATCCAGAAAGGGCGCGCTCATTCCGGAGAAAAAAAGGTAACCATCGCGGCTGTAGCTCGCGAAGCAGGTGTCTCGACGGCACTGATCCACAATCATTACCCCCAAATTGCAGAGGCGATCCGCGATGTTCAAGGACGCTCAAGCCGAGCTATCAGCCATGCGAAACATCAAGAATTAGTAGCAGAACGTAAAAAAAACGCTAATTACCGCTTAGAGATTGAGCAGCTTCGGGCCAAGATTGCGCGACTCGCCTCAATCAACGAAGTGCTGCTGAACGAGAACACCGTGCTAAAATCTCAACTAAAAGACATAAAGGTCGTCAATATCGGAAAATAAACTCTGCTTCTTTTCTAAAAATCTTATTATCAAGCGCTCGACACTTCACCCCATACTTTCTGATGAAGGAACGCGAGTAGACAGTATCGAGCCATGAGCACCACTCTACACTATTGGCAAGTCTTATTGCAGATCATGACCGATCCTACCAACTAGCGGAACTCAGCCTCATAACTATCACTCTTCTTACTGCTGTAGCGGCATCACGCCTTCATGCAACAGGACTGTAATACCTTGGGCGACAGTCTCCTCTCGTTGAGCGGTCAAGTAAAGCAAGAACAGGCTCTCATTGAGCTCAGTGGTGTCATGACGCTGGACTCTTGAAAATCCCAGTCATGCCCATAGCCTCGGCTAGCTCCTTTGTTGACCGAAACACCCTGGAGGGTTCGCACATGCAAAGTGGTTTGCGACAAGCGCGCAGCGCCTCCTCATTGCGCCCGCTCTTACTGCCGGGACACGCGGGGCAACAGCGTGTGAGGCTGGCATCTGAGTTGAATCGCTATCCGGTACAGCTTCTCGACAGTGAGATTTACCTCACCCCTCTCTACGCGGCCCATGTAGCTACGATCGATCTCGCAAGCGTGCGCTAGAGCGTCTTGGGTGAGCCCAATGCTGATTCTTTTCTCGCGGATTTTTTGCCCGAGATCCTTTGCCAGCGCCTGCATAACCGCCTCGATTCATCAAGGCGGCACTATCCGTCGTTTACTAAGAGTTAGGCGACGGATTATAATCCGCATTTTGCCCGCTTCAGCGTCACTGGTGCCTGTATGAAACCAGCTACATTCAAGCTAGACAGGCATGTCTTCGAGTTACTCCAGGATGGGGACTTCCAGCAATTTACGATCCGCAGTCTGAGGGCCGGCTATGCCCGTCAGCTTCAGAGGGGGGTTACAGAGGTAGAGCTTTGGCGCTACCTCTACGATCAGGTCCAGCGACTCAAGCGAGTGGGCTGGGTAAAGCAAGATCCCATACGTCGCAAGCGCGATCAGGTTTTTCACGTTCTGAAAAGCCCCGCCAATTTGACACTTTCCCTAGTCCAGCACCGCTACTTCACCTGCCTTGATGAAACGCAAAGTGATGAATGCGCCAAGACTGATCGTCCCAATGCCCATTCAGACCTATGCCCAACGGAAAGGCTAGAGTCGCTGGCTAAAGAGATCCGCATAGACATGCTGTCTGCTCTTGGAGAGGCGGAGAGATACAAGCAACTGTTCAAGGAAATCCCATCTCTACGGGTACGAGTGGAAGAGGACTACATTCAGGCGAGAGATCGCAGTTCACGTCTGCTCGGTCATCTACGCGCGATTGAGAACACGCTGAAAATGCTGGTATCTACGCAATGAGTCTGCGTGTATGGCAGAAATCCTGCGTGTCTGCAGCTTTGCAACGTTATCAGTGCTCCCCCCATTTCTTCTGCCAGGCCACTCCTGGCTCTGGCAAAAGCAGGATGGCGGCAGAAGTTGCACACCGCTTATTACAAGCTGACTTGATCGATCTTGTCCTTTGCTTTGCTCCCTCCTGTCAGGTCGTGGAGGGACTAAAGAGGACATTCACTAGAGTACTTGGCCGTCCTCTTGATGGAAGATTGGGTTCGCTAGGTGTCGCTTCTACCTACCAGGCCATGGGTCATCACGATGCTGCATTTTGGCAGCTGCTTGAGAACTACAGAGTTCTTGCGGTGTTCGATGAAATTCACCATTGCGCCGGGCACGATCCAGTTTTAAGCAATGCTTGGGGCCAGGTGATTCTCCAGCGCTTACAGGATCAGGCCGCGTTCACCCTCGCGCTCTCGGGCACCCCATGGAGGTCCGATGAGAAAGCAATTGCCTTGGCTCGATACTCAGATCCCGAAGGACGGTTAGTCTGTGATTTCCGGTACGGACTTAAAGAGGCAATAGCTGATAGCGTCTGCCGCGCTCCGCGGATAGCTATCATTGACAATAGCGCAATTAAACTTACCGAACTTTCTGGCGAATCACCTTTTGTAAAACTCTATACAAGTGTCGCTCAACTCTTAAATGAATCGTCAATAAATTTTGAGAACTTACTTGCCCACCAGGAGGTTGTCGACGCCGTATTGAATTTTGGCCGCAGTCGTTTAGATGAAATCCGCCGTAAAAATCCTGACGCTGGAGGGCTTGTGGTAGCGACGAATATTCGACATGCGCATCAAGTCGCAGCAGCCCTTAGAAGACAAGGTGATGAATGTTTGGTAGTTACAACACAAACACCAGGCGCTCAGCAGGCAATCAATGACTTTCGAGAAGGGCTAGGAAAGTGGATTGTTGCAGTAGGGATGATAAGTGAAGGGACCGACATCCCTCGACTACAGGTTTGTTGTTATCTTAGCCGCGTACGAACGGAGTTGCATTTTCGCCAAGTACTTGGGCGGGTGCTCAGGCGCACCGGGCACGAAGACAGAGAAGCATGGCTCTATGTAATTGCCGAACCGTCTTTACTGCAATTCTCTCGCCGGGTTGCAGAGGACTTACCCGATGACCTCGCCGTGCTGGATTATATACAATTCACACACACTACACATGATAACCAAACGTCTACCAACGAAATCAACGATAAGAACTTAGGCGGGTCATTAGAAATTCAACTGGACCGCTCCCCGATGCGAGTGGAGGAAAATACTGAAGGAGCAGTAGCGGAAGATAAGCTGTCTCACATGGAGCTTTCCTCAAGATTTAGAACAGAAATACTCTCTATTTACTGAGCCGGATTCGACCACTCGAACCAGGACCACTCGCCAGTCCCATTTCTCAATGGATGGTTAAAACCTAGCGCTGTATCATTCGCGCGCGCGTGCATCTGTACACGTCACAGCGCGCGCGGGGCCCACGGTGAAGAAAAAATGTGGAAAAACTCAAGAACTGAAGATTTTCATGGGCCGCTTAAGAAAAATCTGACGACCTAGTCTGTTCGAACGGGAAATTTAGGATCTCCCTCACATTATTCAAACAATGGGCCCGCCGCGAAAGCTACCTATGCCCCCCGCTTGGCGCTGGATCCTGCCCGCACAGGCCTTACAGATCTCATCGTTAACTTGAGGTGGCCACCGATCACCAGAGGAATGTCCATGTCAATACGCCCACACCTTCGCCGTGAAGCGGCTATGTTGGAGATGTGCGAAGCACGTCTCCTAAAAAGCGGTGAATTCTTGACCCCTAAAGCGTTTGCACTCCTGGCTCAGCTGTGCATGGATCAATCCAGTGTTGAACTCATGGAGTGGAAACGAGCAGAAAACATTTTCTCGATGACTCATGAAGGCAATAAATACTTTCCCGTCTATGCCTTTGACCACGCGTCTGGGTACCGACCCTTTTTGCTTGGCAGCCATAATCACGACCCCTCGGCTCCAGCAAGCATGACTGGCCTATGGCGGTCTGATTCCGCTTTTCCAGTAGCTACCTGGGAGGTCGGATGCCGGATGATGTATTGATCGACGACCCTGGACGAGTACTCGATGCAGCCCGAGGCGAGCCGTACGTGGCACTAAATGGTTGATGGTTTATCCCACTGCTTGGCCGTGCCTTTGCCTAAGCCGTGTACATACCCGACCATAAAATCCTAGAGCTACAATTTTTTCGATGGAAACTCAACCTGCCATACGCCCTACTGGCTCCCAACTTCGATCTTTGGAGGCTGCAATATCGAGAAAGCGGCCTTGGCTACTGTGCTTGGCCAGCGCTTGGCGTGCCTCTGCTTGAAAACGTGCGGCCATCTGGGGTTTGGGTTCCTGCTTGATCTGCTTCATAGACCCCTCAAGTGTCATGACCTTCGGTTGGCTAGGATTGCTGCTCGATGGCGATGACAAGACGCTTCGTCACATCATACTCGACAGCGCCAGTGCAGAGCAGGCTGGGCTCTACTACTTACAACCTCCATGACGATCAGTAAACACCGTAGTCAAGTCGTATGAGGAAATCCGCGAGCTCCGCGTACCCCTCACTGGTTTCCAAAAGCATGCACGGCAGACGCCGGCCGAGTCCGATCGCCGGCTTGGTAAACCATGCTTCAGCCAATTTACGGTTGCCAAATATTTGCTCAGCCGCTGTTAAAATCTGTTCGCGCCGCGTCATGAAGCAGCGGTGTCTGAGGCTCCAGCACCTAGCGAGAAACGGTGTGCTGGATACGAGGACACTGAGTTCGGTCATTTTGAGCATAGCCCTCGCCTGGTAAGTCCGAAATTGCTGAGAAAAATACCGCTGATGATCATGTCATGTGCTTTGAAGTTCGGCTCAGGGCGCATCTAAATTCACTAAGAGGGATGATGATGGCGCCCAGATGACCGCGAAGATTGCCTCTCTTGAGGTAACCGCCTGGCCGATACACCTTCCCAAGCCGTACCCTCAGGAGACCATCAGGAATTTATGTTGCCCGGAAATCTACTCATGGACTCGTCTTTTAGCGGCCTGATCGACAGGACGACGTATATTGGAATGAATCATGTTGCACCCCCGACCTACCAGTTGGCGCGGTTTCTAGAATATTACCACCTGCATTTTCACAGAGCAGATAACAAGGTTTCATCGCTGAATTAGGATAGAGTTACCGGTAGGAAAATCGGGAAGGCAGCATGACAAGCAGCATCTACAGCCCCAGCTTTGATGACCAGATCGCTTACCTAAGAGAAGCGTTAGAGCTACGGGTCCTTGATGCCTCGGACATTGTGCTTGGCCGATAGTGTTCTAGTTTTGAGGTTGGCTCCGAGATAGTGGGATAAGACGCCATTGGTGATAAGCGTTCGCCGAAGACACCTTGCGTGACTCAGACGGGCATCCATTGATGCGGTAGCGGTTGGGCGATCTCTCTGGCACGCTGCGTCGGCAGCCGCGCCAGCAAATCTTTTTAGATAGGTATACGGATCATGCCCATTCATGCTTGCCGACTGGATCAAACTCATGATGGCCGCAACCCGCTTAACGCTGCGCAGGGATCCAGCAAACAACCAGTTCGAGCACCCGAGTGCCCATGGCCGTATCGGGTTCTCGACCTGGTTGTTATCGATGGGCACAGCTCCATCGTCCAAGTAGCGCGTCAGCGCTACCCAGCGTTTCAGGCTGTAGTCGAGGGCTTTGGCCGTGGCCGATCCGTTGCGCACCAGGTCGCGCTGGGCCAGCATCCAGTCATGCAGTGTTTCGATGATCGGCACCGCTCCACAGGCTCGGCGCTTCAGGCCAATCCAGCCTTAAGCTGCGCGAGCCCGGCGGAATAACCGGAGCAGAATAGGGATTGCTCAATCGCACCTTTGGTCAGGCAGTTGGCAAGGGCGGATAGCACCTGCTCGCCTTCGCCGGGCGATGTGTGCTGCAGCCGAGCACATTCGATGCCTAATGACCGGATTGCCGCTTGGAATCTTGCATCATCGATACCTAGCCCATGGTGAGTCTCCACCAACAAAAGGTAAATTCGCCACAGCCGTAAAGCCCACGCGCGTTCCAGGGGCTCTTCGCGTGCGGCGGTGACAGCCAACTGGCACAACGCCCGCACAGCCTGGCTAGGCGCATCGGACTTCATCGCTGCCTTGACAAACCAGTGTTGCATCAGTGCCGCAATTGCCACATCCGAAAGCTTATCGACAGTGATCAAGAGCCGCAGAATCGCGGCAGCATGGTGCAGGTTTTTACTGAACGGCAAGCGGTAGTCCCACAGCGCCGCAATCAGCGCCATGAGGTCTTCAGCAGCATCGAGTATCTGGACGCCGTGACGCACATTCTTCGCAATGAACAGGGCAGGAGGAATGAGCGCCATAAAATCCACCAGACTCACCAGCACGCCGACTTTCCAGCGGCACAGTTGGGCAATTTTCACGGCTTTTCCATGAGGAGTGAGCTGACCGGCCTCGACCAAGGCGTTCAGCACATCCAGCGTGCAGGTGCCATCAGGTTCAGCCCCTCCGGCGGCGAAGATCCGAAAAGTAGAATCGTCGGAATACAACCTGAACTGCGTGGGCCAGGTCGTACAGATATCGACAATCTCTGCGTTGGCCCGGCCGAGTACTGGGGGGGGGGCAGCCTTACCCCGCGTCGTCACCGAGGATGGCTGTAGAATGGAGCCCAGATGCGGTTTCAACGCTTGCTGCAACGCCAGGCACCGTTCACGCATGGGGCTGCCAAAGAGCGGGCTGGACAACTCAACGAGTTCCTCAAGGGTGATTTTGCTAATGGCAATGGTGCCAAAGAATGCAATGAGCTCTTCGATCAGTCCCAAGTCGTGCACCACCAACAACGCGGTTAGGTCCAATATGGGTACTCGCTGGCGGAGATCCAGCGCGGACGGGCAAGGACGGTCGGGGTCCGTCATCATGGAAAGGTGATACTTCAAGTCATCTCGACTGGATAATTTCGCCAATTCCCAGAGATGCACCACGTCTGATACGCAGGAGAGTGCGAGGCGCGGCCGCCAGGCAAACGGAATGGCGGTGAAGCCCTGTTGCATGGCCTTTTCCAAGCGCCGCTGCAACGCTTCGCGATCATCCGTGATCCCCGCCAGAGCCTTGATTGCAGAGAGACACTCGGCGGGCGACGAGTCTGCTCGCAACTCGCCTTTGCGTAAAATGGAAGAGTTTGGGAATTTCTTAAAAAAGGCCTGAGCCCGCTGCTGGAACCGCTCACGATCAGCGGCGAGATCGACGTCTACTCCCCCCATCGCTGAAGCGAGGAACATCACCAAGAAGCCCCCTTCCTGCCGTTCGGCATTACAGTCCACCAGCTCTCCGACTTCAAGCGCCAAGGCGCGCAATCGACTGCTGGTAGGATCCGCAAATTGAATGAGTGAATACAACAACCGTAGGCATTCGCGACGCTGATCTTTGGATTCTGCCACCTCCAGGAAGCGCTCGGCTGCATCAATGGCCTCGTGCACATAGCCGCAGCGTGTGGCGATGGTAACGTACTTATCCAACGCCACCTGATCATCCGAACCGCCCGCCAATAGCCCGGCTAGACGATCACGGGCCTCATTGGACCGCCCCAGATGATCCAGTGCCAGCGCTTCGAAGGCCAGCATCCGATCGCCCGGCTCAGCGCGAATCGAGCCGTCTTGACACAGGCTGACCAGTGCCTGCCATTCTTTCAGCGTAATTAAGGCAACGCCGAGCCGCGATGCCAAATGGGGTGAAAGCAGGCTCTGCCGGGTGATCCGTTGAGCGACCTGGACGCAGAGCTGCGCCTGCTCGAAAACAGCAGGATCAAGCTCCTGCAGCAATGTCAGGGCCAGATCATGCGGCTGACCGCCCCGTTCATACGCGGCGTGCAATAGCTCCAATGCGTCCTGTTTGGCGATCGGGCTACCTTCGATGGTCAGATAATAAGTGGCCTGGGCCGCAAAGCCTGCCAGTTCGGCATGCGCCTTTAGGAGTGCTAGCCAGGCATGCACCAGGTCGGGCTGGACCATTCGCTGCGCTGACAAGATGGCGGCGACGGCGGCAGCTCCCCACATCGGGTGCCGATGATCTACTGTGCTGACGCACTTCTGAAAATGCTGCACACACAGACGGTGTTTCCCTAACTCCTGTGAGAGCAGCACTGCCCACAACTGCTGAGTCTCACTGGGCGGCAACGCATCATTGGCGCTGAATGCAAGTTCAAAGTTCCGGCAGTCAGCCGCCACTGCGCGCAATGCTTCCCGAATCCCCGGCAGGTGCGGGCGGATGCGGGTCGCCTCGGTCAGCTGCGGAAGGATGCTTGCAGCTTTACCTAACGCCAGCGCTGTCGCCGGCCAGATATCCGCGATGTGCTCGATATTCGATGTCCAGCCGGCCGTTTTTAACGCCGTCACCGCTGCCTCAATCGCCGTCCACGCGTCCCTCAGGGCTCCTCGTTCTACCCCGGGTAAGCCGGTGGCAGGCAGAGTGGCACTATCTGGATCAATAACGGCCGTGTGAGCGAGGGTGAATTTTGCACGGGCCCTCAACAGCAGCAGCATGTGGTGCGATGCACCCTGGCGATCACCCAGCGACAGGCCTTGCTCACAGCAAGCCACCACCGCCGGGTAATCCCGTGCAAGCCAGAAGGCGAGCGCCTTTGCGCTGTGCTGCTCAACAGCTGGCAACGTCTCGGCAAAGCGATGAGCGCTACTGTAGTCGCCCTGGATCGCCGCCAGTCGCGACTTCGTGAAGAGAACGAGCGGATCGTCACCTTCGAGCAATGCGTGCAGTTCATCCAGCGATGCCGGATTGCTGTCAAAGCGTATCCGGATCTCGGCTTCAACCCAGGCCGTCAGGTATTTCGCCAGGGGGTTGGCTTGGTAGGCCCGATGATAGGCTGAGCTCGCCGCCTCATCGGTACCCTCCTCTACCTCCCAGTGACCTCTCAGGCACCAGTACTCAGCCAATTCATAGGGGGTCGCCTGCCCCAGCATCAGCTCGGCGCTATCGAGCAGCGTGCGAGCGGGGGTCAACGCATTTACTTGCAGTTCCGCCTTTGCCTGGCTGAGATGCCAAGCGAGGGTGCCAGGCTTGGGGGCCACCCAGTGTCCATCTACCGGGGCCGCCAGCGCCTCGATAAAGGCGCCGCCTCGCGCGGCGATACCCTGCAAAGCGCCCTGCACCAAGGACAAGCGCTCCGCCGCCGGCATTTGCGGATGGGTCTGCTCCGTGTAACGGCTCAGTACGTGACCCGCACGCGAGTATTCATTTTGCCGGGCGATTTCCGAGGCGAGATTGGTTTTAATGGTCAGGCGATTGGCGAGTGGGGCGCGGAGGGTGACGTACTTTTGCTCAGCAGGCAGGTCGGACACTTGGATGCGGTCCAACTCATCGCGAACCCAAGCGTAATACAGCTTGCAGTCCAGCGGGTCCTCAGCCACGGCCAAATCGCAGATGACCAGCAGCACCGGCTCAACCGCCCGGTCATAGTAGCGGATGGTCGACGCCTTCAGGGTAATGGAAATGAACGCCTGGTCTGCGGAAATCTGGGGAGAGCGTGTCCCCTTCAATTGGATACGGAAGATGTCGGTGGCCTGCTGATTCGGCGTGGTCTGGACCTGATAGTCAAAACCGTAGTCATCCGTGCCCTCCAGGCTTTGCAGGCGCCAATCCCGTGGACACCGACCGCGCAGACACCGCTCAGCGTCGGCATTGATGTCGTGCTGATCCCCCGTTTGAGGCAACGGTCCTTCCACTGGCATGCACTTATCTCCAAAACCCAACCTGCTCTAGAACAACAATGCCTGCAAGTTGCACTTGTCCTAGGCCGATCATACAGGTAACACCTGCGCCGAGGCAGTGCTGGAACACGTCACGTCCAAGCACTCAGGAGGCGCGGCGAGAGCGAGCGCACTGGGCGCGGCCTTGTGTTCTGGGACGCGCGGCCCCCCGTACCTCACAGCCGACTGCGCGCTCTGCAAGCGCAGGCAGTTGAAAGGGGATTCGACGCCTGGACCATCGCTGGCCTTTAATGGCGACTCCACTCGCCGAACGGCATCTCGGCATCGATGTAGCGCGCCGCCGACTGCACATCGCGCCAACCGACATAGGCCATCAACTGCTCAAGGCTCTATTAGTTGCGACTGGCCCAGGTGGCGAAGCCGCGGCGTAGCGAGTGCGCCGAATAACCCTGAGCCTCGATGCCGCTGCGCATCAGCGCGCCGCGCAATAAGCGGGAGACGCTGTTGGAATGGAGGGGCTGCTCACTGAATGCCCCCATCGGCCGATTCTCCGAAACACTGGTTCAGCCACAAAATCCGCCCAAAACATCTATCACGTTCGAGAAATCCGTATTCTTGAACGTCAGTCCGTCGCCTGTGCAGCGTCGATCTCTACTCTCATTGTACCTGTACGCGCATACTGCCTGTACGGTACGAAGTCGTCGGAGTCAGACCGTGGCCCGGTCCGGATCAACAAGGCGCTGGTGCAACGGGCGCGTGACGCGCTACTCGCCTGCGGCGTTCACTCAAGTATCGAGGCAGTGCGTGCAGAGCTGGGCAACACGGGCTCCAAAAGCACCATCCTGGGTTACCAGACAGTTGAACCGCACCCGCCAAGCGTCAGCCTCAGTGAAGAGTTGCATGCCCTTATTGACAGTCTAGCCCCGCGGTTGGCCGCCGACGCCCAGGCAGCCGTGGCGGCAGACCGCGCACGCTTGCAACGACAGCAGTCGACGTATGAGCAGCAGCTAGCAATGGATCAGGCCCGCTTTGAACAACTGCAGCTCGCGCACGATGCGGTGTCCTCTGAACGACGCGATGCGCAGCAACGGGAGCAGGCGCTGCATCAGCAGGTCCAGCAGCTCGAGGGGGAGCGGCAACATCTGCTCGCCGTTGAGCAGCACCAACAGCATCTCCTACAGGAGCGCGCCAGCCAGATCGCTTCACTGGAGGACAAACATCTGCATGCCCGGGATGCGTTGAGCCATTACCGACATCAACATTTGGCGCAGCGAGAGCAGGAACTGCAGCGACATGAGCAGTTGATACAGCAACTGCAATTAGAGGCGCGCCGTCTGCAGGAGCAACTCATGAGCAAACAGGAAGAGTTGGCCCAGGCTTACCGCGACGTTGAGCGGCTCACCCGCGAGCAACAGAGCCACGCCCCGGCACTGCGCAACAAAACCACAGCACTTCAACACCTTCAATCGACTCTTACGGAAACCCACAGCGCCTGGCAAGCAGCCGAGCAGCGCCCCCAGGCGCTGAACGTTGCGCATTCGGTGCTGCGGGAAAAGGCTCGGCGATATGGGCTCGACCATCGGGACGGCCGCCGAGCCCTGCCCCTACAAGCGAAATTACTCAATGACCTGATCAAGAAATAGCCTAATACTGAAAAGACACTACGCGAATCTTGTCCATATAAGATTATTTAGCCTAAAACACCATTAATTATCAAAACATTGCATATGGAATGGCCTCCCTAGCCTTGACCTTCTATAGCCCCTTGCACTTGACATCATGGCGGTGCATAAGAAAAACTAAAGCACTAAACACAGACATAAAATCCATCCATCAGGTACTAAATTTGTCAGGCGCAGCCCAAAAAACAGAAATCAGCGAGTTGCATGATGCCATCATAGTCTTCGGCGACGACCAAAAGCGGGCAGGTCGTCTAGATGAAATTGGCTGGGCAAGATTATTCAATAAAGTAAGAAAACTAGGAGAAAAATCAGAGTTTTCGGCCGCATCGCTATTGCTACAAGCAACAATGCACGGAATTAAAGGTGACGCAGCACAAGCAGAAAAAATTTTCGACATCTACTCAGCCAACCATGGAAAAACTACAGCCTGGCATATCATCAGGGCGAGCATGTCTAGAATAATTGGAACCACCACCCCAATTACCGACATGCTTGAATCAGGACTTCCTTACGGGAACCTCAATAATTTAACAAGCACACTAAGCTCTTGCACTGACGCCGGATTTTATTCGACCGCATACAAAATACTACTCGAAATAAACAAACTCAGCTCCTCCGTCACACAGAAAATTTTAGAAAGCCAGCCATATATCATACCCGCAGCAATATACATCAATGAGCATAACTTGGAAGAAACTAGAATATCCGAGCGCGTATTGACCCTCACAAAGCTGGTTAATGAATCTTCCTACATGCTTAGGTCATCACGGGTGCTAGTCAACGAATTTGGCATAACTTACGAAGTCATTATTGACGACAAGATTGAAGCTCTTGCGGACTTCAATTTAATGCTCTATGAAGAGCTTGCAAGAAAATTTGATTTCCCTTACGCGCAACATGTCAGCGTAGGTGTCTCACCGATGGAGAACCGACATGACAGTAAATAGCTCTGACTTTATTAATTTGGCTAAATCTGCCTTGGAATCAAAAGATTTAAACGAGATAGACATACGTTCCGCTGGCAGCAGGGCCTATTATGGCGTGTACCATAAAGCCAGAGAAGTAATTGACAACAAAGAGCTCACTTATGCCAAGCTTGAGAAAGCTGGCAGCCATGAATCGCTCATCATGACCATTCATCGTATTGGAAGCCAGAACTCCAAGACACTAGCAGAAGCCATACGATCGTTAAAAAGGTATCGACACCTATGCGATTACCACTTAGCCGATAAGGTCAGAAAAAATCATACGCAAATGAAGTTGCTCGAGGCGCAAAAACTGATAGAACGCCTAAGTAGACTGTGACGAGTAAATTGACACGTGTACAATTACCCAAGCTGTGTGCAATCAGCTCTAAAATCTCAAATTTAATTAAACAACTTTTATAACCCTCCACAAGTGCGAACTGAAAGCCAACTGAAATCAGATACGCCGCCCCTCGCGACAAACACTCCATCACTATCCGCCTGCACTCTTAAAGCGTGCAGGCTGTTTATTAGTTCAGCTGACTGCTAAGTTTCTCGCCCAAGCCACTGCTCAGGAGTTGATTGCATTACGGAACCCTGTTAGGGTGGCATTGCCGACATTGATTAAGGCCACACGCCTTGAAAACATATGCGAACTTTTCGTAAGTAACACCCGGAACGGATAACATCCAAAACAGGGGGCGAGATCCGCGGCATCACCGCACACGCCCTCTAACATAGGGGAAAGTGCATGCTAGGCACTACGGCGCCCGCCGACTAGGCCTGATGGTTTTCCACGCTGACTTCGAAACGATCTTCTACCCGGACATGGAGCCGAAATGAACATTGAATCCCTCACCCGATTGATTGAAGGCGCCAATGTAACGGACTTGCGATCGCTTAGTGCCGAATTTTTACCCCTCATCGGACTGCCTTCCGCCGTCTTTTCGGACGGACCATACGACGGCGGCAAAGACTACGCAGTTCATGATGATGCTATCAAAGGTGTTAAAATCGGTATCCAGCTTTCTGTCGAGGCCAAGTGGGAAAAAAAGATCAAGACCGATGCAGCCAAAACAAATAAAAACTTTCAAACAAATATCATGTACTTTGTGTCCAGCAGAAGAATTCCTGACGGCAGCTTTGAGGAGGTTCGGAAGGAAATTCTAACCGCTCATGGGGTAACAGTTCTCAAATATGACTCCCAGGCAATAGCCACAAAATTCATACAAAACAACAAGGTTAACCGTTTTTTAGAAATTCTGGGAATCAAGCTAGACCAACCGTCAGCCGGCGAACGAAAATATCTTGGCGCTAAGAATGAAGCAGTAGCGGCACTCCTCTTATTTGATAATGATGCGCAAGATTTTCGGGTGCGCCTGTACGACTCTATAGTAAAGTCTGTACTAGCACGCCAAACCGAGGAGATCAAACGCCCCGAGCTTATCTCATCAATCTTAGAACTGTATGAGATGGAGCAAGCACAGGGCGTGCTTATCAACTCCCACATAGATCGTCTCCTGCAAAAAGGCGAGATAAAATCAACTGAAGGTAATCTCAGCCTCCAGCCAAAAGAATTGTCAGAATACCAAGGATTGAGAGCTGCTGCAGAGGTTGAGCTTTCAGCGCTTCGACAAAAAATTGCAGATTATCTGTCCAGTCAAAAAGGCCTCAAAAACACCAAAAGCCATGATTTAGTGCTTGACAATTTCTTATCGCTTTCGGCTACTCTGATTGAAAGAAATTTTACTCTTACTGAGGAAATGAATGGTGAGAATGAGACGTACCTGAGCATTCGAAGCTTACTTGCATCTACGGAGGGAAGCATAGAAACCGATAAAGCCTTTGAAGACATTTCCCAGATTGTCGCCAATTCGGACTTTGCACAACTTGTGGCATCGGCCAAGCTTTATGATTGCATGCTTAACTCCGACTCCTCTCGCCTAATCAGTGCGTTGGGTGGGCACCAAAGCATTAACGTGTATTTCGACTCCTCGGTAGTAATTCCCCTATTTTGCGGGCTACTGTATGAGTCGGTTGATGACAGATATAGCCGCTCTGGGCAAGCCCTACATGCTTTGATGCAGACACATGAGTTCTCATCCGTCATTCCTGCCGACTACGTAGAAGAAATTGGAGCACATCTTATTGAAGCATGCCGGGATTACAAAGAAATTTTGGGGGAAGGGATAGACATGTCCCGCTCAGGCAACGCCTTTGTAAGCCACTATTCGCACTACCGAAAAACAACTGCTGGTGTAGATCTTAGTTTCAGCGACTATGTACGTGTTTTCGGGTTGAGACTCTCAGATATAACCATTGACATGGCAGATACGTTATTCTATCGACTCAGAGATAGAGCGTGCCGTGAGATAAGTTCTATTGCGAGCAAATATGGGTTTGACGTATTAACAATAAAAACGCAATACCTGGATAGAAAAATCACAGAGATCGAAGATATCATTTCTGAACAGGGAATTAGAAAACCCCCCGTCCTCATCAAACATGATGCGGCCGTCATTCAATACCTTTCGGGGGCTAACGTGCCTTCGGGCTACGCTAAAATCTTGTGCACATGGGATAAGGTCCATCTCCTGCTAAACCCTACTGGGTTAGACGGCTACAACGTTATGAATCCCATCATGCTTATTGATTTCCTGTCGATTGCAAAAAAGAATGCCAAACAGTCTTCTCTGGCACATCTTCTAGATTTTGCAGCGATTCAAAAAGAGAAGGATTTGGAGCTTAGCGCAAAAATTTGGGACTCCATTGCCAAGCTCGATAGTAAGAATCTAGCTGATGCCACTTTCATGCGAAAGGCAAAGCAGTTCAAGGAGGACTATCTCGAAAGCCACTCGAATGAACGCAATGCGATTCCAGAAAACATCGAGAAGGCATGGCTTGCTTGGAGAAAAACTGAAATTGACATCGAGGGCCAAAATGGCTGACTGACTGTCATCAGGTCATGCACTCTTCTCATTGATTTGGCTGCGATGATTCTTTAACGAGGCATCGCAGATCAACCCGCCCTTGGCACAGCGGAACGTCCTACCAGACTCTGCGCGACTAAAACACAGCATTTTATCGTCCTCAAGCGGCCTACCCACAGCGTATTACAAGCAGCAAAGCAGCACGCTCAGACACTGCACGCTGGTCATTCGGTGCTGCGGGAAAAGGCTCGCCGTTATGTGCTGGATCATCGAGAAAACCGCCGCGTCTTGCGCACCGAAGCAAAACTGCTCCACGATGAGGGCCAGCAGGTTTCGACGTCGAAGCGTGAAAGTGACTGATGACCGCTCGCCTCCATGCAGCGAATATTCAGATCGCCAAGTTGGAATCTCAGCTGTCTCGATCAATGACAGGAGCGGCCAGTGAAACGAACCGTTGAAGGAATGGCATTGGCCGGCGAACCTCTGCTACGTCAGGCCTTGGAGGCAATTCGCGCTCTCCACCAGGCGCAAGACGCCGGCGCCTCGGCGGATGAGCTGGCCCGCCTTCGCTTGTTAGCCGACTCCCTGTATGACGCAGTTGTGGATAACCAGTTGCTTGTGACGGGTGTTTCCCTCGAAGCCATTCCACTGAGACGCTTATAATGCCCAAACACCTTAATGTCCTGTTACCCGATCACCCGGCGTATAGCGAAGCGGTCGATGCAATGCGCCGTTACCATGCGGCACAAAGTTCAGGTGTTGCACCCGAAGAAGTGGAACGCTTGCGTCTGATAGCTGAAGCCTCATTTCAAGCCGTGACAGAGTATCAGCTTCGCGCGTTCCGCAGACCGAGCAACGGAGTACACTGAGTAGCCGCAAAAGGCCGACGGCCGGGCGCGGCGTTGAACTCGTCCAAGATATCCGCGCCCCCTTCAAATCGGCCCACCGTGGCGCCGGAAATGAGAGGCTCAGCCAAGCACCCACTTCAGGGGTTCGGCTGATGAGGCACTTTGGGAGATTCAAGATGAACGTTCGAAGATCAACAGAAAGCTCGCAGCATCCACATCTCGCGTTCCAGTCATGCTACCGCTCGGTCCTGAAAGCAGTGGACGCCCGCTACGACATTCGCGGATATGTGTTGGCTGAATTGGTCAGGCTCTGCCTGGACAATCGCGCGAGGGTGCCGCTCATTCACCGCCCCCACTACGATCAGTACGTGAACTCCGAAGCGTTGGCATTTCTAGAGCATTCCACTGCTCACTTACTCTTCGGCCCGGCTGGTCGATTTTCTCCGCGCGAATATCATTACTTGGTCTCGATCGATCCTCAGTCGCTACAGCACGCCGCACACTTTGTAACGAGCGCACTGTAGTCATGGAGGCTGCACCGAAATGCCAGCAGGAACAGGCCAATTGGCCGTTTTGAGACAGTCACCGACCATCCCGGAAAAAGTCGTCCCTGGCAGCCAGCCCGAAATGGTCCCGAGGCAGTTGAGGATCGTCTTCGAACATGTGCGCTGTGCGCCGCTCTTGCTTGATGTAAGAGATGGTCGCGAAAAAGCAGCTCTCGCACAGATGTAGCTCTTAGCGTTCGCCATCGTGCACTGCATCATAACCCCAGTGCGCCTGCAGCATGCCATATTGTAAATTGCCGCTTTCCAAACGGATGGAGCAACCGCAAACGTCGCAATGCACATCCACCACGATGTCTGTTTTTTACCCGACCAGTGATTTTCATACGAGCACTCCTCTGCCAGATCCGCGGCCTCATTTGGCATTGCCGGAGCAGGCACGATGCTGAGCGATGGACGCCTGTAATCGCTGAGCATTAGCAGTCGATACATCGTTTTCGTGGAAACCTTTGAAATCGCGTGAGGGAAGCAAAACAACAGGCCTTCCGCGTTTGCGCACTATGACCATTGGCTCCCGATCCCGACAGACTTCTTCCAGCACCTGACCCGGCTCGTCTCGGCCTCTTTTACCGTAACGATGTACATCACGAGCCATCGCGGAATGGAGAATTTTGTTCCAGGACCCATAATGCAGACTACTGAGCCTATGCAACCATTCTGATCACGGTCATTTGCTTTGCTCGACTCCGTCACCAGCACTTCATCCAATTAGTCCGGCGATAGGCGAACTGATAAGCACAGTGCGGCTTCGCCGCACCGAATACCGAGATCACCCGGGCTAATGCGGTTTCAGTACCAGCGCGCATGTCCATCGGTTCAGTGGCCAGCCAGATCGGCGTCTACGAGGGTAGCCAGAACCATTCCTTGGGATTTTTATTTGGAAAATCATTCTGCCATCATGGGAATGGACCTTCAAAGGCTTCCGATCGCTGCTCTTGGTTTCCGAATTTTTTAGATTCAGCATTTTGCGATGCGCTCGCCCAGGCGCTCGCCCGCGTACTTTCTCAATGCAACCGCCCCGAGATCGTCGAGAGCAGAGAACGGAAGCGGTTGCGAGCAATCCAGTAATCGGCGCGCGGGGTGATTGGATTCGAGGAGATCTAAAATCCGCTCGGCGGTCTTAAAATCGCGCGGCGCCATTGCGTTTGCGCCCACAAGGAGCAAGACTTGGCGGCGGTTCACACTGGCGATATTCGTGAAAAACTTTAGGGCCACGTCGGAGTCAGCATGCGCGCCGACCAAATGAGCGGCATGGGGTGCCAGAATCACCGGCAAACGCATCAGGAAAGCCGGACTTAGATGGGCAATGACGTCAAAGTCAAGTTTCTCTGCATCAGCGAGTGCCGTGAGTGCATCAAGACGTATCCAGCTAGGCCCTTTGACCGTGACCAGATTAGAGATCTTTTTTTGAATCACAGAGCTACAGAAATCCACCGCGACAGCTAGCGCTAACTGACTGAGGGTGCGATCCTGCGTGGTACAGGCCAAATCGAGCAGCCTATCGCCAACCCAATCAGCCAGCGGCCCGTTATTTGCGAGAGCAATCACCGCTTCCCGGGCAATGCTGTAGCTCTCTAGCTCCTCAGTGTGAACATCAGCGCTCGACCACTGGTCGCCCATGAGCGTTATCAGAGGCTGCAGGTGTTCGACATTGGGTCTCTCGCTGATGGCGGCGACTAGGGCACGCCGAACTCTCGCGCTGGGGTCTGCTGACAACGCACGTAGAAATGCTGGCAGCGCCTTCGGGTAGAATGACGCCAGGTGTAACAGTGCCGCATGCCTGGCGTCAGCCCGATTGTGTCGGACTGCGAGCTCGACTAGCGCGGTATCGCCAATCTCAATCGCCGCTCTAGTTGCCGCGAGCGCATCCCCGTTACTCTCAGCGCTCTTGAGCCAGAATTCTACTTGCCGAGAGGCATCGCCCCCGCTAGCAACAATCACTGGCACAACCATGGCAAGCGTTTCCAAATCCAACTCGAACGTGCTATCGATCAGAATCTTCAGCGCAGTAGCGCTTACGCCAATGGGGCTTCTCTTAACAGACCGGAAGGCCTCGATGATTTCGACCAGCTCTGGCGACAGGTCCTCGATCACTTTATGCCGGGCTGCAATCCTATCCTCGACGTCTATCTGCGAGCTGGCCCGCTGAACATCTGCTAGCAGGATAAGCTGCTGGCTAGGCTTCGCGTAAAGACTCATTATCTGATTGGCCAGAAGAGTTGGCGCGTGGATCAAAGCAGTCTCGGTCAGAGCATTACGTAAGGGGAGAGACGCCACACGCTCAGCAATCCGCATTTTAAGCGCCGGCTCTATCTCAGGTAACCAATGCCGGCCAAGCGCCTCCCACACCTCCGGCTCGGCATTGAGCCCTTTTGCGCAAGTGACAATGGCGCTGACTTCAGCTACTGGTCCTGGTTTTTTGTTCCTACGTAAATCCCGCGCCCAAGAGCCCAACAACTCGGTCATGCGAGGATGCTCAGCGAGCACCTTCCATTGACCAGCACAGCGCAAATGTCGGACATAGGTATCGACGAAAACACCTGACGTGTAGCCATCATCTTCGTGATTCAAATGCATATCCTCTTCGGCGACAGCATCACGCTCTCCGTCCTCAATCGCACGCCATTCTTCCGCATAGGATTGGTCGTAACCGAACTGGATTCCGGCAAGGTCGTCAAGTGCAGCGTTGACGATCACTTCATATCCTTCGAGATCTCGGATAGCACCGGTAGCGAAAACAACTGCATTCTCCTCGTAGCCGTTGCCGACCATCCGTCGCGCTGCATCGAGGTACGCGGGAGTGAGATCGACCGCAATACGATCGAGGTGCTCGACAAATTGAAAACCATAACTCTCTCGGTCAAGTCCCAATTCTTCGCGAATAACACGATTGGCCACCATACGAGAACGCGGGTCTGCAAAGACAACTGCATACCAGGCTTCGTCATACACTGGTGGTTGCCAACCTTCGATGAAGAACGATGCGCGATGCTGTGTACCATTGAGTAACCAACGGGCAATGCGACTTGGGATTGACGCCTCTGACCCCACTTCCGAGGCGAGGGTTAGCAGGGCGGAGAAATCCGACGCCGGGTCAAGCAAGCTTACATCGAGCCATGCATCTATAGCGGCCTGACTACTAGAATCAATGCTGAACGGGACATCAACATCGCTCTGCTCGGCGAAGCTACGCGCCGCGTCGAAAATGCGAACAGCGGTTTCCATACCCCAGGCGTGGTGCTCTTCCGACAGCCGCGTCAACGCCGAGATTAAGGTCTGAATCGCTTCCTCGCTACCCAGCCAATCGCGCATTACAAAGACTTCGAATCCCTCTCGAGCGCTCGGATGGGCGAAAGAAATAGTACGCGACGGCTGACGCAGGTGACGTGACGCCACCAACCGATCAATCAGCTTATCCAACCCCTCGCTTAGCTGTTGATTGAGTGGCCGCAGCGTGCGCTTCAAAGGTCCGAGCTTACTTCGGTCGATCTGACGTCGTGCATCAAGTAGCGCCCAAACTGCAGCAGCAGTTCCCGCGGCATCGACCACTTCCAGCGTCTTGACAACAACATCTTCGACCGCGTCTCGATGAGCTTGGTCAAGCAATCGTCTTGAAAAAGCGTAATCCTCCTCCCCTTCCTCCGGACCCTGCTCCAGTTGCTGAAAATAAAGGTCAATTTCTAAAGGCGTTTCAAGCTCGTCCAGCGCCTCCCTGCGAAAATCGTGGGCTTTTGTCTGCAAGGCAGGGGGAAGCTGGTCCATTCGAGTATCGTACATTTGACGAAGCTGACCGCTCAGATACTGGGAGCCGTCAAGCTCTACTGACCACGGATTCAGAACGTCTTGGGCTTTGCTCATCATGTCCGTGCGCGATGTGATCACAAACTGATGCCCGGGCGACGCTTTGGCTAACAAGCGCGGTAACTGATCAGTCCAGCTATCCGCACCATCTCGCAAGCGGTACTGGCCCCATGGATCCTCAATGTAAAACAGGGTCGGCCCGCAATCGGTGAGTTTCCTCGCGCGACTTGGCGCATCATCCGCGCCAAGCACCACCACTTCCAGGCTGCCCTCTCGCGCTCTTGCGAGTTCGCACAGTTTAAGCGCAGCTTGCGTTTTACCCGAGCCAGACGGACCACGGATTACGATTGCTCCCTTGTCTGTCAGTTGCTTGTCCATCTCCTGGAAGTTGGTCGGAGGTACAAAACTCTCCAGACTGGCATTGCTTGAGAGAAACCCGCCGTAGTCACGAACCGTCGAAAGGAGATCCTCACGAGTCCAAATCCCAGGCTCAGTTCCTTGGGTACGTCGTTTTGCCTCAAGCCGCAGTTTCTCGAGCAAGCCCATTTGTTTTGGACGCGGTACGTGCAGCAAATCGGTCATCAGTTCGCGCAGCTCAGATGCGAGTTGCCTTTCCGTCAGGTCGGCCCATATCGCGACACGGCCTTCCGGTGATGTTTGAAGGATGTCCTTAAGACTGCTGGGAAACCTGCTCTGGTCAGGCTCCTCTTCAAAACCGTGGACCATCAGACCACGGGCAACACCTTTTACACCGCAAGTGGTGACGAGTAGATAACGGGTTTTGAGGTCGTCGAGATGATGAAGAGCTCTGCGCCGGCCGCCAGACTTGTCGGATCCGTGCGTCAGTAAGCTTCTGAACTCGGTGATCGACCAAGGTTCGCCCATGTTCCTTTTTACCTGCACCACGAGCTTATATGCCCCAGCTATCACCGCGCTTGATTGCATACGCCCCGGAGCTTGGGGCTCAAGGTCTGCCTCAAGATCTTCCTCGTTTGCGGGTTCAAGCACCAGGCGAGTCGCAGCCTTTGAGATGAGAAGTAGCTGCAAAGCCGCGAGAATCGAGACGTCGAGCTGATAGTCGAAGCCAAGCTGTGCTGCGGCCGCGCCGCGGATTGAACCCGTCGAACTCATTACCTACTGGCCCTCATTCCCATGTAATCAAACCTCAGTCGCTTCGAAAGCTTAAGGTGAATACCCCATCCCCTGGTCAAGCGGCCTAGCCATGAAAGGGTCAAGATAGGCCGGTCTGCCACGTCACTATTATGACGTGCTGCATAGCCATGATGACAGTGATATGCCATGGGCCGCTGCGCTGCGAAGCTTTATCGGCCAGGGTGCAGGGTGAATCAGCGCTCCATCTAGAAGGCGCTCAGATGGGAAGTCTGCCTTTACGAGTTTCTCGATGACAACGTGTAATGGCCGGGCGCTTCACCGGTTTTTGCTCACGCCTAGCCCATCAGGTGGCTGCTCGCTTATCTTTGTGACCTTCATCATGCCGGCTCAGTTGGTCGGCTCAAGCGCCCAGAGGTAGCGGCCAGCCGTCGTTCACCGTTCCGCCATTTAACATCGGCGACTCAGCGCATCAGATCCGGCAACTCATAGAGCAACTTCAGCGCTTCCAACCAACCGGCTTCAGAAAACAGATCCAGGATCTCGATCAAGTCAGATCGTCTCGAGGGACTCTCAAAAAGCTCACGATTATCCGCGAGAAACCGTCTGACTATTCGAACCACCGCATCGAGGCCCAAACTCTCGAAGTGATAAAGCTCGCGCGCTGCTGGCCCAACGAGTAAGGCAAACACCTGGTCGAATGTAGTGGCTGGATCCCCATCCATGAGGAATTCGTAGAGCTGTAGCAGATGATGAATTGCTGCTGGGCCAGACGATTGAGCGATTGCGGAAAGCGTAGACTGATAATCACGTAAAAAGGTGCTTTTACGGGTTGAGTCGAGGATCACATGGCTCTCCACGTTGCCTAGAGAGGAGGCCCCCGAACCGAAGTAGAACTGATTCACGCAATGTTCAATCAATTGCACGCAGGAGAGATAGGCGCGTTCGCTGACAACAAAATCAGGTGAACCTTTGGCCGAAGCGTTGCAGATCGAGAGTGCTACCGGCATTTCATCGGCTGTGGCATTCACAATTAAAAGCAGAAGCTCATGTGCCCTACTCTGAAGGGCCTGGTCATCCTTCGACGCTGCTGCTCTGTACGACATAAATAGGGGTTCACGAAGCATTGAAACGACAGCCCAAAGTAACTCATAGGAATCGGTGACCTGTCGAAGCCAGCCCTTGAGGTAAGCCAGATAAACCACTTTTCCATGGTTTACATAGAGGCCTGCTACCAATGCGCCTAATGCCTCATGAAAATGCCGCAAATGATCTGTATCGCCTTCCCGTTTTGGGGGCAAGCGCTCGATGATCGTCACGAGTAGCGGTTCGACTCGTTCAGCATCGGCCGTCGCAGCGCGGCTCAAAGGGCCATCGACGAAAAAAGCCATGCTTCGGACATCACTCTCGAGTTGCGCGACCTTGGTCATCATTGACCACATCCGCTCGTGATCAACCTCCCATAGGAGGTTCAACGATCTAGATATTTCTTGGCGCACCTCTGGCTCTGGGTCGTCCAGCAATTTTTCAACACGATCAACCAGCGTGACATCCGCATCACCAAAGCGATGCGCCAACTTCAAGAAACCGGCAGCCACATTGCTACGCATGCCCCAGTCTCCTTGAAAATCGCTATCCAAGTCTTCCTGCAGCTGCATCCCTAAAGCAGGCCTGCAGGCAAGGCCGTCTAAACTTCCAACCAGCTGTGCCACTGTCGGATGCCCCGCCTTGGCGGGATCAAAATGAGCTTCCCCCGCAATCCGTTTCAGAGCGCGGCTAATGCACCCCCTGGCTGCCTTCAGCGTGGCTTGGGCGGCTGAAGAACAACTAACTTCAATTACCTCTGCAGCCGCCATTACCTGAGACCAAATCAATCTCACTGATTCACATGTTGAATTCTCGACGTGATCACTCAATAGCGTCCTCAAAGCCTGCTCTGCATCCAACACCGCTTGGTCACATGCGTTGTCGACATCGACACCATACGATCTAAGAATGTCTTGAGTGATGGTTGCGGTGGACTGCCACCCAGTAGAGATCGAGATCAACGGACGGTTGCCACTGAGTTGACCATCTGCCTCAAGCAGTCTTTTGAAGTCCAAAAATTCTGCTGTCGCGACCAAGTCTTCGTCCAGGACAGATAGCAGCCGAGCCGCACATCGACTGGTCCGAGCAGCCTGCACCGGGTCTTCGGAAAGGGCGAGTTCAATCAACCGATGCTCGAACGTTTTACGGTTCTCGAGCGATGTTGTCCGGTACGCCACTGAAAGATACGCCGCCCAATCCCGTATGAGATCAGACACATTTCCAACCTCAGGAGTCGAAACGACCGGCCAAAGTAGATCGTCTGCAACCCCGTTCCTGTCCGCAGCGATGCCAAGTACTCGAGCCCATAGGGATGCGGAGACGACCTGCGTCCGCTTGAGATCCTCCACGACAAGCCGAAATACGTCGGGCTGGCATGCTGAGAGAAAATCAACGAACGATTCGAGTACTTCCCTACCACCTGATCCAGCCGACCGCTGGCTGCCTCGCCATTCAGAATAGGACAGGCCATCCTCCATGATCCGCATCGCATGGGCACAGCCCTGGGCAACGTAGACTGGACGGTCTTCTTCACGAGTCCGCTCGCGCCGCGCAATACCCAATACCGCCGCATTCACGGCTCGCGTTGCTTCCACAGGAGACACATCCAGAAACTCAGGGAGCATATGCAAAAGGCTCCAGCGGGCATGTTCATAATCTTGTCGACGGTTGGAGCGTAGCGCCATGATCCGGCTTGGTGCTCCCCCGATCCAGCTATCGCCTTCAGAAGGAGCTGCCCTCCCAAATAGGATAGCGAAGACGTAGATCACAAACGGGGGATCCACTGGAGCGATGTGTTTCGTGCCCTCTGCCAGC
The DNA here is from genome assembly GCF_051123555.1 of Pseudomonas sp. NFX1. Taxonomy (NCBI): domain Bacteria; kingdom Pseudomonadati; phylum Pseudomonadota; class Gammaproteobacteria; order Pseudomonadales; family Pseudomonadaceae; genus Pseudomonas; species Pseudomonas sp. NFX1. The sequence goes on from NZ_CP169366.1 coordinate 3,010,132, forward strand.
CAAGGTGCTTCTTCGTGCGCATGCTCCGAGAAATGAGGCTCATCAAAGGCCCGCTGGAGCAGTTGCCTCGATGCATCTGGATCGCTGCCATACGATTTGGCAACAAAACGAATTGCGTTACTGGAAAAGCTCGCGAGGCGACGGTCACCGGCCCAGGTTAGGGAAAGAAAGGCACGGGCCGCTTTGCCAAAGCTCTGTTGGAAATCACGATTCGCGAAATTGGCTTTCTCGAACAATGTGAGTAAAAGAATTCGGGTGCCGTCAGCATACTCATTTCGCTGCATGCTGGCCGCTGCAGCCGCTACGCTTGCCCACGCTGTCGCGATGGAGTCGGAAGGAATCACCTTATCAGTAAGACCCAAGCCGGCATATCGAGCGATCTTCGACAACAGTGGCCCTACCCGACTCACCTGCGAAGGTTGCAGGATCATCGAACAGAGATATCCGATGTCTCCCGTATCCGCTACTCGCTCTGTTGTTGATCGCAGCGCGGCACTGGATACCACCGGATCAATGCCGGCAGTGGCGATCCAATCGAGAGTCAGACTCCAGCTGCGCGGACGACCAAGAGCATCATCTCGCCATACCCGCTCAATGGCGAACCTCAGTGATGGTCCTAACAAAAGCCCCAGGTGATTGGCTCCAGACATCTGCGTGATCAGCCGCGTTGGATCATTCCAGTCAAGCCAAAAGCGGCCAGCCGCGTGATCAAACAAGACATGATGGAGAAAGCCTACCCGATCACCGTTAGCAACCAATACCCCTGCTGCCAGTACAGCCTCTAATCCAGGGCTAGCAATATCAACCTTTCTCACCAGCAAGCGCCGGCGTTCAACCATCACCTCCACAGCTTTTGCCACAGTTAGCTGCAAGTCAGCGGTAGGCAGCCGCTCATCCTCGTAGCGGTCGATCAGTTCTGACTGTGTTGTTACGGTCGCAATGTTTGCAGCCGCGGTACCACCGTCGATTAGTTGAGCCGCAATGGAGAGGTTGAACATATTACGCAGTAGGACTTGAACCGATGTCGGAGCCATACCTAACAATTCACCGAGGCGGCCTTCTTTCTTCCCGATGAACATCACTTCTTCATCGGTGAGAGCCGGTATCAGAAAATGCCTGACACCTGAGGCATTGGAGTCGACATAACTCGTATCGAGAAGCGCTCCAGGCATGGCCTGTCGAAAGCGTTTACCGTGCCGAAGGTCGAAGGATCGAATGGACGCTACCACTGACCAGCGGTCGTCCAATCTCGCTTGAAGGTCCGTGATCAGGGTTGCAAAAACAGCTTCAGAACAGCCACCACGTGATGCATCTAAGGCGTCGATGACTAGAAGGCCGCGGCTCAGACCGGGCCATGCGGCCAATACTTCGATCAGGGAGTGCTGCAGGCCAAGCGTAGTGCGCAGCGAGACCTCAGAAGTGACGCTCGCCAAATCATCAGCGGATAGAAAAATGGTCGTTTGTTCATCCGAAAGCCGCTCTTCCGCCAGTGCGACCAGCACACCGGTCTTGCCGGCACCTGGCTCACCGATCACCAAAAAGCTGCCGGCCTCTGCCGCAGCCCTTAATGCTGGCATGCAGGTGCGTTCGAGGGGCAACCCGCCACCAATAGGCAACTGCATGTGAATCTGAAGCCGCTTTAGCTCAGCAAGCGTCTTTCGTTGTAAGGCGGCAATGTCCTCGTTGAATTGTGGCGATGCTTGGTCATTGTGACCTGCAGCTCGTAACTGCGAGAGAAGTCCCTCACGGTCAGCAGGCGCACCACTTTTGATCAAGCGCCTTACAATGTCTACTAAGCAAATGAGCGGAGCCGCCCCGTATTCTTCGCCACCATAAAGTCGAGCGCCGAGGATGTTCGCGGCTTCGCGCCAATCCGCTTCGCCCTGGATGGTAGCGAAGCGCTCGATATGAAAACTCCTCGCCAGATGTGCCACCTGGCGCTCTGTTGGGGCTGCCAGGCCGACGGCAGCGTACCCCGCAGTGACATGGTCCCGCAAAATCTTCATCGCATGTCGATGGGACTTGCTCACGCGTGCATGCACAGCCAGCCAATCATCACTCGTTGCAAACATCCTGCAGACGTCATCTAGGGCATTGAGGGTGGCAGGCGCATCGCTAGCGACGGCCATCACCGCAGCGCTGCGGTTCATATCGAAAGGAGAAGACGTACTCGGAGTTGCCGCAGCAAACTGAACAGCCTGAATGAGTGTCTCGCCTAAGTCAGACGACTGGGATGCTGACAGGCTTGGTCGAGTCTTGCATTGCACGGCGATGTGACTGCCGTTGCTTAGCGTGACAAAAATATCGTCAAGGCCCTCACCTGTCTCCAACTGCAGGGTCACCGGGTATGCCGCAACATCCAAACCAAAGCGGCCACCGACAGGCAACTTGGCAAGCAGGTGGGCTGCAAACCAAACTGCGACACCAGCTTGAAAGGCCATACCGCCCTCTGTTGCGCGCCCGCCGGCCGGTAAAGTGCTTGGGGTCATCGTTGAGCCTCTCCTGATGGACGACGTTGATCGATGGAATTCGGTCAAGCTGAATGACATGGCAAGTGAGGCTATGCCTCCAGCACCACGGGATTAGTAATTTTACCCAGAAGTCATCACAGACGGAGACATTGACTGCAGAACTAAGACGGCAGCATAGGCGTAAAAAAGCGCAACGCACGGGGCCTGCTGAGCCATATTTGAATGCCATAAAGGGCCGGAAATCGGCATTTCAGCACCAATTTAGTTTCTGTTTCTCTACCTGCGGTAACCCACTCAATTAAAAGAGGCTCTGGAGCGAGGACAGGCTCATCTGCTCGACGCCCGGTCAGAGCAAATCCACGACCCTAATAGGGGCTTAGAGCGGTTGCACATCACGTTGAGCCATGTACAAAAAATCCCAAGGCGATGTGTATAGCGAAAGTCGACCCGATCATGACCCTAAGGTTGAAGAGCTAGAGAAATCTAACGCGGACCTGCAGGGGCAGCTCAGTACTAAGCAAGAGGCGCTGGGGGAAAGCCAAGCACAGATACAACTACTACTTGTAGAGCGCACCACCCTACGCGTAAGAGTCAGACAGCTGCTTTTAGTTGCTCGTCAACTCCGCCAAGGCCTTGAACAGAGCGGAATGCAGATCAGCCAACTTCTGCAGATGCTTGAGCCGGTGATGTCAGTGCCCACAGGCTAAAAATACGAGTCTAACGCCCGAACGTTCATCCTCAGACCCAATAGCAAAAACGTGGAAACCTTGGCTACAAATATTTAAAGACGATTACTGCGCATGCCAGAAATGCTGGAAGCCAAGCCAGCCATTGCAGGACCTGGAAAGTCCGCTTGAGCATCCTGCCTTGTTCATCAACCTGATTGATGGTGACCTGTAGTAACGACTGCAGTTTGGATGGATATGTCCGCATCTTAGCTTTGAATTCGTCAAAAATCACATGAAAACTGTGGAGCAGTCGCTCACTCTGCAGTCGTTGGTTATGCAGAACCAACAGCAATATGATCGTTACCACGAACAAGCCGAGCAGTATGACCGATGCCTCAAGTCTGCTCTGCGCAGTGTGCAATGGTATGAGCGCAGCGAAAGAAACAGGCAGAGCCAACATTTTTCCAGCGATATCCCCCAATACGCCACTGAGCTTGCTGCCATAGTCAAGCTCCGCTTGAGCCACCTCTCGACGAACGCGGTCAAAAGAAAAGCGGTACACGTATGTCTGGAGGTTCGCGCGATATGTAGCAAGTACTTCTCGCCAGTCGCGTACCACTGCCAACAAACCAGGTTCGCCCTCATGCTTCTCAATGACGCTGGCAACTGCCATCCGGATCATCAGCTTTCTTTCACTGAGATGGGCCTTGCCTTCGTTTTTGGAGTCGAGAATTTCTTCCAGTAAACTGAGATGCGGCAAGGGATAGTCGGCGAGAGCCGGCTCAACCCGGGTGGCTAGCAAAAAAGTACGAGGCGGCTTGTCCCCGTCAGGCGGCATTGCAAAAAAAAGGTTGAAACCATCCGGGTTGCTTTCCCGATCTACGCCGACGGCCAGCTGAGCGAGAAGCTCAATCAAGCGGCACAACCTTATGAGCTGCTGAATGCTGGGCGGCAGAGTGCCGTCGCAATCTGCCCACTCAAGCTTTTGGATGTACACGTTGCGAGGAAAACGGCCTTTACCTAGCGAGCCGTTGCGCTGCACAAATTCGCGAACATCTGGATAAAACCGACCATTCTCATTGCCTGGCAACCGAAAATCGAAATCGAGATCTCCTTGCTCATCGTCTGCTTGCTCAAGAGAACCGTAGGCGGCCGGCAGTTGAGAGCACGCATCCAAGGCAGCCTGAATGGCCGTTGTAGCAGGCCCCTGGTAAGAGAACATGCCGTCGCGGATTTCAGGTCTACCTACGGCACGATAGAGCCCGACAACTAAAGCAAACATCAGCCCGCCCTTGCCTTGAGCTCTTTATCGATCAGTGTGACCAAATCAGCGCTCAGGTTTGACAGAGTCAGCCTGCGTTTCACGACGTCAAAGTAAACATCCGCTGCTGGATCCTCTCCCAAAGCACCGCGGTCAAACTGCAACACCCAGTTGCTGGCCTCGCCTTTGATCCGTGTTTTTTGGCGTAACGAGGTTGCATTGACAGTGAAGTCATCCGGCACACGGTTTTTCTCATGATTGAGATAATCCTTGAGACCGATGATGTCTTCTACCAGCTCAGCGGGTACATGCTGAACTGCGACGTGGCAAATGGCATCTAGACGAGCCGACTTACCATCCTCCAATTGGTTCTGCAGGTAGCGAACAACAGCATCCTTGGCTCGATAAGCTAGGGCCCTCAACGTGTTCTTGTTCCTGAAGAATTTATACACCTGGTCAATGGCGTTTTTGGTTGCACGCCCAGACGCCACGCCTTTGGCACACCCAAGCGCGGCGATGAAGTAGTCCGACGCTTGGCTATCACGCCCCCGGCTGATGAAGCACAAGTAGGTTACGTCCAGTTCTTCGTCAGCAGGGTCAATATCCTCCTGCTGCTTGGCCAGCAGCAGAGCAGCCGCCTGTTCAACTGCGCGAATCTCCTTGAAACGGTTAACATTTATCCGAGCCGCCTGCTGCACCTTGCTCAGGTCAATCTCCTGAATTGCGGTTGGCACATAGTCCTTATCTAGCTGGATGGCGCCCCGCTCTTTCATGCTAGCGACCAAGAAGAAATTTTCGCCAGCCGACATGTACTGAGCGCATAGGATATGACCGCCAGTCGACAGGACCTGCTTAGAAGCCTGATCAACCAGCTCATCCATAGCAAGGTGCGTCAATTCAATGAACTGACCGTCCTCACCAAGCCCCGTCACAAAGTCAGCAAAGCGGTCCGGAAACGGTCCCTGTCGATCATCGGCAGCAAACTGGCCGTAGACGACGCTGTTTCCTTCCTTTCCAATCAGGCCGTTGATGCCTTCTACCAAAGACTGCAACGCGGGGTTATCCGGCTGAAGAATGACATCTTTCTTCACAACCTCACCAACGAACTCCGTATGTGCTAGTTTTTTGAAGCTGTGAATGACTGCAGTATTGAGGGCAAACATAGCCAACGTCCATTGCCATGACATCATTTTGGCATCACAAAATAGCAGTTCATGAGGCCAAACACATCACGTTTTCGCATGTCTCTGCCTCGCAACGCATTCCGCCGCGCGGTGAGGCACCAGTAGAGAGAACCGCTGATTTTGGGGTGTCGATCAACGACCAGCTGGCATGAGCCTTCAAGCAACCTACGCATCGCGGCTACTCGTAAGGAATTGCCCGTTGCGAGACCTCAACGAGCACCCTTCCTGCTAAAGATCATGCATAGTAGTTTCAAATTATCAAAATGAGTACCGTTCGCAACCTTGGAAATTCGCACATGGCTAACCGCGCTCATAGCATCCAGTACGAAATCACCGACATCGGGCGCTGCGGGATTGTCTCCATCTGACGAGTGGGATCAAAACCGTTTCGATGGGAAAATTTCACTGACTAACCCCGACTAAAAATAAAATGCCCGCCCACTATCAATATATTATTGCAATACAGTCTCCGGCGATGGCGCATGCCTGATTCATAGACCATGCTAGCTCATGCTAGACACCAAGCGCCATGTGAAAGCTCTCTGCCGACGTTAGTGCACGACTCACCTAATAGCTCGAACAGATTTACGCACATTATCTGCATAGGCAGGCCTGGCGCCACATTCAACAGCTAGTTTGAAAAACTCATCCGCAGCATTGTGAGGGTCTAATCTGTTTTCACGCACGCACGACCTCGCGAAAGGTGTCAGATCATTAATGTCGCTTCCTGTCAGATAGCCTGAGCTTGATGCCTTCTTCTTGAAGTTATCAATTGCCGCAGATGGAAGCTTAGGCCCGCACAGAAAATATTCAAGATACTTCATAAAGTGCGGGTGACGGATAATTTCACCCCCACTTGTTCCGTTATTTTCAAACACTCGCTGTCGCGACTTTCCTCGCCCACCCGGGTTAAACTCTGGATCCGTAAAATATGCAATACGAATTTCGGGAATTGCGCCTCTTTCAAAAAGACATTTCGTAAGCAAACTCATAGGCTCTAGCGAGCCACGTAGTTCGTCATGACTATTCCAATCGAACTTTATAGACAAAAAAAGCTTTTGCTCTTCGCCTGTCAACACAATATCGGGTTTTCTCATCGCCAGCCCTAACTCCTAGTCAGAATTGGATAAATAGTCTGGGCTAATCCTACAGCCGGTTCTCCATAACGATGGTGCGCTCCGCCCAATAAAACTCGTCGCGGATTTTTTGATAACCCAACGCGGTATAAAACCTTTCAGCTGTAATCGACGATGGCACATGTACAGCTCCAACTCTTGCGCTGGCAGCCGTTGTATGAATGACCTCCATTAAATGCCGCCCGATCCCGCCTTTCTGGTGAGCCGGGTCAACGAAAACACTTCTGACCACATCACGGTCGAGACCGGCAGTGCTAATAATGTTGTCCCCCAATAAGGCTTCGTAGACCCTACGCGACGTAAGCGGCGTGATGATTGCTTCAGGATAAAAGCTCTTCTCAACCTGAGCGACCACGTCAGGAGGATAGTCATGTGAATTTGACTGACGCAGGGTGGCTAAAACTACGCAGCTTATTGCTGCTACATCTCTGCTCGTGGCGGGACGAATGTGGCATTCCATGCTGAGACCTCAATCCTACAGGATTACAGCTTAGCGCATCGCGATGTGGCTTCCCGGCGGCTTACCCAGTAGCGCCCATCATCAGTGTAACACTTGATGGGCCGCGGTTTGGGGATAGGTAGCTGACGTCCAACCCCCAAATGTCGCGAGCACACCTCTAAATTTGGGTGCGTACCTACAGAACCGCCTGTCGCTCCAAGGTCGCAAGCTCAAATAACGTTAAAACTTATAAAGTACTGATTAATAAGAATTTTTGTATATGTAACCGTTAACGACGCTCCGGAATCTTTGAGAAGTAAACGTAGCAGGTATCGAACGCGTTATCGCCGCCCGTCTGTAACAGGGAATGTGTGATGTGCCCGCGCGTAGCCGCAGGCGCAAAGAGGCTCAGAGGGTGGCCGTCGGGGCTTCAGCAGGTTGCGTCTGGAGCGGTGCCGGCTCTGCCGGCGGTGCTACAGGTTGCGAGCCTTGGCTGTCATTGACCACAGGCGCTACTGGCACCTCGGCAGCCGGGGCAACGGCGGCAGGCGCTGGGGCCGCCGCGGGAACCGCTGCAGGGGCGGCAGCCGCCTGCTCTGGCAGGCCCAGGTCAACCGCAGGCTTTTCCAGCTTCGGCGCAGGCGCCTCAGGCTCGACCTTGGCCTTGGCCTTGCTGACCTTCTTGGGCTTGGGCAGATAGCTCTCTACCAGTGCGAAATACCGGTCGTAGAACTGCGCCGCAGTCACCGTCTCGCTGGCCACCTTGACCATCGAGTCGTCACTCGAACCGATCGGCATCGACACCGAACCCAGCACGCCCACACCCAGGCTGGCGGAGGTATTGGACTTCTTCAGGCTGTAGCGATCCTGCAGGGCGTTGGCGAACATGGTCGAACGCTGTTCGTCGCTCACGTCTGGCGCGCAGGTGACGTTGAAACTGATCTGCAGGTGGTTTTCGCTGTTCTGCTGGAAGCTCTTGTTGCCGGTAACCTGGTTGGCACCGCTGCTGGTGATGATATAGCCCTGGCTGAGCAAGGCACGGCGAGCGGCCTCGCAGGAGCCGGCATCGGTCACCGGAAAGCTGCGCGAGAACGTCCCCGAGTCGTCGAAGTTCTCGTGCTCGTAGATGGCCGTTTTTTTCGAGGAACAACCGGTCACGCCCGCCAGCACCAGGGCCAGCCCGAGCGCACCAAAGACGGATGATCTGGTCATTGCGAATTCCGGGTAAGTCGAGAAGGTGCCTATTGTGCATCAGCGCGCACAGACACTGAAACCGTTCATCCGTGAAGAGTCTGTCAGCTTCGTGTAAAGGTGGCCGAGCAGGCCGTGAAAACGAAAAAAGCGACCCTGAGGTCGCTTTTCACGTTGCTTCGAGGAGTTCAAGGCCTCGAGGCGAAGATGGCGCAGCGGACGGGACTCGAACCCGCGACCCCCGGCGTGACAGGCCGGTATTCTAACCGACTGAACTACCGCTGCGTATCGCTTGGGCTTGCGCCCGGTGAAACCTTTTTTGCCTGCTTGCTGGCCAGAGGCACAGTTTTATCAGGCACAAAAAAAGCGACACGTTGATCGCTCTTTTTGTTGCTTCGAGGCGTTCAAGGGGCCTCGAAACGAAGATGGCGCAGCGGACGGGACTCGAACCCGCGACCCCCGGCGTGACAGGCCGGTATTCTAACCGACTGAACTACCGCTGCGTATCATTCAGGCTTGCGCCCGATTGAAACTGGGATCGACCTCAGGCATATTTGCCTTTTGGTCTCAGACCGGTGCAAGGCACCCACCTGTTACTAAAAAGTGGCGCAGCGGACGGGACTCGAACCCGCGACCCCCGGCGTGACAGGCCGGTATTCTAACCGACTGAACTACCGCTGCGCATAATGGCTTATCAGGCCTTGTTCCTCTCTGGCGATCGACTTCTTTCGAAGCGTCTTGCGTCAGGAACGCTCAGGAATTGGTGGGTGATGACGGGATCGAACCGCCGACCCTCTGCTTGTAAGGCAGATGCTCTCCCGGCTGAGCTAATCACCCCCGCGATGTTGCTTGTTGCGTTTGCTTCGCTGAGGCCGCGAAATTTACGCAGGTACCGATGCTAAGTCAATACCCCCATTGAATTTTTTTTCAAAAAAGGCAAAAAAGCGGTTTCCACACCCTGTGCCATTTGGGTTGTTCCTGTTGGCTTGTTCAAGGGCAAGCCTGCTGCCATCGCTACACCACTGGCAGCTGCGCCGCCGCAAAAACAAAAAAGGGGCCATCTCGGCCCCTTTCCTTTACAACTCATAGTGTTACAGCTCAGGTGTAGATCATCTTGCGGGTCATGCCGCCATCGACCACAAACTCCTGGCCGGTGACGAACGCCGCTTGGCGCGACAGCAGCCAGGCCACCATCGCCGCAACGTCCTCCACCGTCCCTACCCTGCCCGTCGGGTGCTGGGCATGGTCGGCTTCGGTCAACGGCTCGGCACGGCGCTGGGAAGGGTCACGCGCATCGATCCAACCCGGGCTCACCGCATTCACGCGAATCTCCGGGCCAAGGCTCATGGCCAAGGCATGGGTCAAAGCCACCAGGCCGCCCTTGCTCGCCGCGTAGGCCTCGGTGTCAGGCTCGGACTGCCGCGCACGGGTCGAGGTCAGGTTGACGATCGCCCCATTGTGCGCACGCAGGTACGGCGCACAATGCTTGGCCAGCAGCATCGGGCCATTGAGGTTGACCGCCAGCACCCGGTTCCATTGCGCCAGGCTCAGGCTTTCCAGCGTCTGGTTATGCGGGTTGGCGATCGCTGCATTGCACACCAGCGCGTCCAGCCGCCCGAACTGCCCCAGTACCTCGGACACCCCGGCACTGACCTGCGCCTCGTCGGCAACGTCCATGGTGATGAACCAGGCGTTGTCACCCAACGCCTTGGCTACCTTGGCCCCACGCGGGCGGTCCAGGTCGCTGAGCACCACCTGCCAGCCTTCACAGATCAACCAGGCGGCAATCCCCAAGCCGATGCCGCGAGCGGCACCGGTCACCAGGGCTACCCGACCGTTATGGCCCGGTGCACCGCCTCTGATTTCAATCACAGTGCCGCCAACCCGCGTGCAAGGTCAGCCTGCAGGTCGGCGACATCTTCCAGGCCCACGGCAACGCGGATCAGGCTGTCGCGGATACCCGCCGCTTCACGCTCCTGCGGCGACAGACGGCCGTGGGAGGTGGTGGCCGGGTGGGCGATGGTGGTCTTGCTGTCGCCCAGGTTGGTGGTGATGGAGATCATCCGCGTGGCGTCGATAAAGCGCCAGGCGCCCTCTTTGCCACCCTTCACCTCAAAGCTCACCACGGCGCCAAAGCCGCTCATCTGGCGCTTGGCCAGCGCGTGCTGCGGGTGGCTTGGCAGGCCGGCGTAATGCACCTTCTCGATGCCGTCCTGCTGCTCCAGCCATTCGGCCAGTACCTGGGCGCTCTCGCAGTGCGCACGCATGCGCAAACGAAGGGTTTCCAGGCCTTTGGTGAAGATCCAGGCGTTGAACGGACTGAGGGTCGGGCCTGCGGTACGCAGGAACCCCACTACCTCTTTCATCTGCTCGCTGCGCCCCGCCACCACGCCGCCCATGCAACGGCCCTGGCCGTCGATGAACTTGGTCGCCGAGTGGAACACGATGTCAGCGCCAAGCTTGAGCGGCTGCTGCAGCGCCGGGGTGCTGAAGCAGTTGTCCACCACCAGCATGGCACCACCGGCATGGGCGATTTCACTGAGGGCAGTGATATCGACCAGCTCGGCCAACGGGTTGGACGGCGACTCGACGATCAGCAATTTGGTATTGGCCTTGATGGCCTTTTCCCAACCGCCAAGGTCGACCAGCGGCACGTAGTCCACCTGCACACCAAAGCGCTTGAAGTACTTCTCGAACAGGCTGATGGTCGAGCCGAACACGCTCTGCGATACCAGTACATGGTCGCCCGCGCTGCACAGCGACATCACCACCGCCAGGATTGCCGCCATGCCGGTGGAGGTGCCCACGGCCTGTTCGGCGCCTTCCATGGCCGCCAGGCGCTCCTCGAAGGCGCGCACGGACGGGTTGGTGTAACGCGAATAGACGTTACCCGGCGTTTCGCCAGCAAAGCGTGCAGCCGCATCGGCGGCCGTACGGAACACATAGCTGGAGGTCAGGAACATCGCTTCGCTGTGCTCGCCCTCCGGTGTACGGTGTTGCCCGGCGCGCACCGCCAGGGTGTCGAAACCGACACCCTCGAGGTCACTGTCCAGGCGCCCGGCATCCCATTGATCCGTCATGCCGTCGCTCCCTAATCAGTTGTTGTAGAGGTCGATGATCGCGCTGACCGCCTGGGTCTTCACCTTGGCCAGGTCGTTACGGGCCTGCTCGATACGCTCGAGGTAGGCCGCGTCGATGTCGCCGGTGACGTACTCACCGTTGAACACCGCGCAATCGAAGTGCTCGATCTTGATCTTGCCGCCACCGACCGATTCGATCAGGTCAGGCAGGTCCTGATAGATCAGCCAGTCGGCGCCGATCAACTCGGCCACCTGGTCGGTGGTGCGGTTGTGGGCGATCAGTTCGTGAGCGCTCGGCATGTCGATGCCGTAGACGTTGGGGTAGCGCACCGCAGGGGCTGCGGAGCAGAAGTAAACGTTTTTGGCGCCGGCTTCGCGGGCCATCTGGATGATCTGCTTGCAGGTGGTGCCGCGCACGATCGAGTCGTCCACCAGCATCACGTTCTTGCCGCGGAATTCCAGCTCGATGGCGTTGAGCTTCTGGCGCACCGACTTCTTGCGTGCGGCTTGGCCGGGCATGATGAAGGTACGGCCGATGTAGCGGTTCTTGACGAAGCCTTCGCGGAATTTGACGCCCAGGTGGTTGGCCAGCTCCAGGGCCGCGGTGCGGCTGGTGTCCGGGATCGGGATGACCACGTCGATGTCGTGCTCTGGGCGTTCGCGCTGGATCTTCTCGGCCAGCTTCTCACCCATGCGCAGGCGCGCCTTGTACACCGAGACGCCGTCCATGATCGAGTCCGGGCGGGCCAGGTAGACGTGTTCGAAGATGCACGGCTGCAATTTCGGGCTTTTCGCGCACTGTTTGGTGTACAGCTGGCCTTCTTCGGTGATGTACACCGCTTCGCCCGGCGCCAGGTCGCGAATCAGGGTAAAGCCGAGCACGTCCAGGGCGACGCTTTCGGAGGCGATCATGTACTCCACGCCTTCGTCGGTGTGGCGCTGGCCGAACACCACCGGGCGAATACCGTTCGGGTCACGGAAACCGACGATGCCGTAGCCGGTGACCATCGCCACCACCGCGTAGCCACCGACGCAACGGCTGTGCACGTGGGAAACTGCAGCGAACACGTCTTCTTCGGTTGGCTGCAGCTTGCCGCGCACGGCCAGCTCGTGGGCGAACACGTTCAGCAGCACTTCCGAATCGGAGTTGGTGTTGACGTGGCGCAGGTCGGACTCGTAGATCTCCTTGGCCAACTGCTCGACGTTGGTCAGGTTGCCGTTGTGCGCCAGGGTGATGCCGTACGGCGAGTTGACGTAGAACGGCTGGGCCTCGGCCGAGGTCGAGCTGCCCGCAGTCGGGTAGCGCACGTGGCCGATGCCCATGTGGCCCACCAGGCGCTGCATGTGGCGCTGCTGGAAGACGTCGCGCACCAGGCCATTATCCTTGCGCAGGAATAACCGGCCGTCATGGCTGGTCACGATACCGGCAGCGTCCTGGCCGCGGTGCTGGAGGACCGTAAGCGCGTCATACAGCGCCTGATTGACGTTCGACTTACCGACGATACCGACGATGCCACACATGCGACGCAACCCCTACTTTGACGAAACTTGAGTGAATAGCGCTCAGGGCTTTGCAGGCCCGAGCAACTGTTCCTTGAACGGGAGATCAGCCGGTGTGCTGATCACCCCACTGGACATCCACTGGCTGGTGAAACCGAGAATCAGGTTTTTCGACCAGTCAGCGACCAAGAGAAATTGTGGTATCAGGCGTGATTCCTGCCACCAGGTGTCTTGTTGAACCGGCCCCAGGCTTAGCAGCCCGATGGCCACCACCACCAGCAAGGCCCCCCGCGCGGCGCCGAAGGCCATGCCGAGGAAACGATCGGTGCCGGACAGCCCGGTCACGCGGATCAGCTCGCCGATGAGGAAGTTGATCATGGCCCCCACCAGCAGGGTGGCGACGAATAGAATGGCGCAACCGGCGATGGTACGCATCGACGGTGTCTGAATATAGCTTTCAAGATACACCGAGAGCGAGCCACCGAACATCCAGGCAACCGCACCGGCAATGATCCAGATGAGCAAGGACAAAGCTTCCTTGACGAAGCCGCGCTTGAGACTGATCAGTGTGGAGACGGCGATGATCGCAATGATCGCCCAATCAACCCAGGTAAATGCCACGGTGCCGCCTACAGACGTTTGAGGCGGCGCATTTTATCAGAGCAGCGGGCTGGGAGTAAGCGGAATGTCGGGCCGATCAGCAACTGCGCGATACCTGTGGGAGCGGACCGCGCTGGCACTCTCAACCGCGTTCAGGCTGGAAACGCACCACGAAGCCTTTGAGGCTGTGCTTGCGGTTGATTGCATCACGCACACGCTCGGCTTCGGCGCGCTCGATCAGCGGCCCGACATACACCCGGTTCATACCGCCTGCAGAGCGGATGTAGGCGTTGTAGCCCTGGCTGCGCAAGGTCTGCTGAAGGCTTTCTGCCCCCGCGCGGTTGGACAGGCTGGCCAGCTGGATGGACCAACTGACCGGTAACCCATTGACGTCGATCTTGGACGCCGCTGCGGGCTTGGCTGCTGCGACGGCAGGCGCCGGCGCAGCGGCGGGCTTGGTTTCCACCTTCTGTGCGGGTACTGACGGCTTGGCGGCCTGGACCAGGGTCTGTGGCGACGGCGTGATCGGCTGGCTTGGCGTGCTCGCTGGCGCAGTAGCCTCGTCGATCACTACCGGGGGCTGCTGTGGCTCCTCAGGAATGACCTGAGGTTCCGGCACGGCGACCGGCTCCACCTTCACCTCGGGCAGGCTCGGCATGGCCGGTGCCTGCGGGGCTTCAACCCGCACCTGGCGCATCTCGTCCTCGCGGGTGAACAGCATCGGCAGGAAGATCACCGCCAGCGCCACCAGCACCAACGCACCGACCATGCGCTGTTTCATCCCTTTATCCAGCACTGCCATCTACTCAACCCTCCGGGGCCTGCCGCGCCAACCACTCCAGGGCCTGGGCGACACAGAAAAACGAACCGAACAGCAGGATCTGGTCATCCGCCGTCGCCTGCGCGCATTGCCCTTCGAGGGCGGCGTCGACGCTGGCATAAGACTTCACCGAGGCGCCGAGGTTCGTCAAGGCATTCGCCAGTTCTGCGGCCGGACGGCTGCGAGGTGTATCCAGTGGTGCCACCGCCCAGTCGTCGACCAGCCCCTGCAAGGGTTCGACAACGCCCTGCAGGTCCTTGTCGGCGAGCAGGCCGAACACCGCCAGGCGGCGCCCCTTGGGCGGTCGAGCGGCCAGGCGCCGCGCCAGGTAGGCGGCGGCATGCGGGTTATGCCCCACATCCAGCAGCAACTCCACCGGCTTGCCCTGCCAGTTCAGTTGGCGGCGATCGAGGCGCCCGGTGATGCGGGTATCGAGCAATGCCTGGCGGATTTGCCCGGCATCCCATGGCAGGCCCATCAACAAATAGGCCTGCAGGGCCAGGGTGGCGTTTTCCATGGGCAGGTCGAGCAATGGCAGATCGCGCAGCTCTACTCGGCCACCGTCGGCCGTGGTCCCGCGCCAGTGCCAGGCAGCGTCGCCGCTTGCCAGGTCGAAATCACGGCCACGCAGGTACAACGGCGCTGCCAGTTCCTGCGCCTTGTCCAGCAACGGCTGCGGCGGGTCGAGGTCGCCACACAGCGCCGGCTTGCCGGCGCGGAAGATACCGGCCTTCTCGAAGGCGACGCACTCACGGGTATCACCCAGGTAGTCGACATGGTCGACGCCGATACTGGTTACCAGCGCCAGGTCGGCATCGACCACGTTCACGGTGTCCAGACGGCCACCGAGGCCCACTTCGAGCACCACGGCATCCAGCTTCGACTGGTAGAACAACCAGAACGCCGCCAGGGTGCCCATCTCGAAATAGGTCAGGGAAATTTCGCCCCGCGCCGCCTCGACGGCGGCGAAGGCTTCGCACAGGCGCTCATCACTGGCCTCCTGGCCATCGATGAGCACCCGCTCGTTGTAACGCAACAGGTGCGGCGAGCTGTACACGCCAACCTTGAGCCCCTGGGCACGCAGCATCGCAGCGACGAAGGCACAGGTGGAGCCTTTGCCATTGGTACCGGTGACGGTTACCACGCGCGGCGCCAGCTTGCCCAGCGCAAGGCGGGCAAGCACGTTCTGCGAACGTTCCAGGCCCATGTCGATGGCCGATGGATGCAACTGTTCGAGGTAGGCGAGCCATTCGCCCAGGGATCGTTGTTTCATCACGCGACCGCAGCCGCCTCACGTGCCTGCTCCGGGGTTTGCTGGCCGGTCATCTGAGCCAGCAGGCGGGCCAGACGCGGGCGCAGCTCGCCACGGGAGATGATCAGGTCGATGGCGCCATGTTCCAGCAGGAACTCGCTGCGCTGGAAGCCTTCTGGCAGCTTCTCGCGCACGGTCTGCTCGATCACGCGGGGGCCGGCAAAACCGATCAGTGCCTTTGGCTCGCCGACAATGACGTCGCCGAGCATCGCCAGGCTGGCGGAAACGCCGCCGTAGACCGGGTCGGTCAACACCGAGATGAACGGGATGCCTTCTTCACGCAGGCGCGCCAGCACGGCCGAGGTCTTGGCCATCTGCATCAGCGAGATCAGCGCTTCTTGCATGCGCGCACCGCCAGAGGCCGAGAAACAGACCATCGGGCAGCGGTTTTCCAGGGCGTAGTTGGCGGCGCGCACGAAACGCTCACCGACGATGGCACCCATGGAGCCGCCCATGAAGGAGAATTCGAACGCGCTGACCACGATCGGCATGCCCATCAGGGTGCCGCTCATGGAGATCAGGGCGTCTTTCTCGCCGGTCTGCTTCTGCGCACCGGTGAGGCGGTCTTTGTACTTCTTGCCATCGCGGAACTTCAGGCGGTCGACCGGCTCCAGCTCGGCGCCCAGTTCGGCACGGCCTTCGGCGTCGAGGAAGATGTCGATACGCGCACGTGCGCCGATGCGCATGTGGTGGTTGCACTTGGGGCAGACATCCAGGGTCTTTTCCAGCTCCGGACGATACAGCACGGCCTCGCAAGCCGGGCACTTGTGCCACAGGCCTTCAGGCACCGAGCTCTTCTTCACCTCGGAACGCATGATCGAAGGGATCAGTTTGTCGACTAACCAGTTGCTCATGCTTTCTTTCTCCAGTATCGGCGGGCGGGGGCCAGCGTGACCGGCCTGCCCTGCCCTTGAGCTCAATATCTTTTATGAAACGATGATGGACCGGCCGCCGGGGCTTCCTGCGCGCCGCTCCACCGTTAATGTGTTGTTCGACCGTCGCACCGACGGCCGCCCCGCAGGGGCTGCGATAGCTATGGACGATGGTGCGCCGCCAACCGTCACATCCACTGTCACGCCTGTTTCACCGCACGCATGAAGGCTTCGATCTTCGCCGCATCCTTGATGCCCTTGGCCTGTTCCACCCCGCCGCTGACATCCACCGCATAAGGCCGCACCTGGGCAATGGCCTGGCCGACGTTCTGTGCAGACAGCCCACCGGCAAGGATGATCGGCTTGCTCAGGCGGGCCGGCACCAGTGACCAGTCGAAGGCCTCGCCAGTCCCCCCAGGTATGCCGGGCACGTAGGTGTCCAGCAGCACGCCCCGGGCGCCAGCGTAAAGCCGACAGGCCGCCTCCAGGTCATCGCCTGGGCGCACCCGCAGGGCCTTGATCCAGGGGCGGTTGTAACCTTCACAGTCTTGCGGGGTTTCGTCGCCGTGGAACTGTAGCAGGTCCAGCGGAACCACTTCGAGGATCTCGTTCAGCTCGCAGCGCGAGGCGTTGACGAACAGCCCGACCGTGGTCACGAATGGCGGCAGCTCGGCAATGATCGCACGCGCCTGGCGCACGTCCACGGCGCGCGGGCTCTTGGCGTAGAACACGAAGCCGATGGCATCAGCCCCCGCCTCGGCGGCAGCCAGCGCGTCTTCGATGCGGGTAATACCGCAGATCTTGCTGCGAACGTTGCTCATGGACTGCGAACCCTGTTATTGCGGTGAAAGGCCGGATGTTAGCAAATGACTTTTCGTCCGTCAGTCAGCCAATGCCTCATAGCCGGTCAAAAAGTGTGGGCCGATGTAACGCTTGGGCAATTGGAAGGCTTCGGGGTATTCCACCTGCACCAGGTACAGGCCGTACGGATGCGCCGTCACCCCCCCTTCACGGCGATTGCGCCCCTCCAGCACCTCACGTGCCCAGGTGGCCGGCCGCTCGCCCGCGCCAATGGTCATCAAGACACCGGCGATGTTACGCACCATATGGTGCAGGAACGCTGTGGCACGCACGTCCAGCACGATCATCTGGCCATGGCGGGTAACGCGCAGGTGATGGATGTGCTTGATCGGCGACTTGGCCTGGCACTGGCTGGCGCGGAAGGCGCTGAAGTCGTGGGTGCCCAGCAGGAACGCGGCGGCTTCGGCCATGCGTTCGACATCCAGCGGGCGGTGGTTCCAGGTCACCTCCTCGGCCAGGTGTGCCGGGCGGATCGGGTCGTTGTAGATGACGTAGCGGTAACGCCGCGCCGTGGCCTTGAACCGGGCGTGGAAGTCTGACGGCATCGGGCGCGACCAGACCACGCTGATGTCGTGGGGCAGGTTGAAATTGGTACCCAGGGTCCAGGCGCGCTCGTCGCGGATGGCGCGGGTATCGAAATGCACGATCTGCCCGCAGCCGTGCACCCCGGCGTCGGTGCGCCCGGCACAGATCACCGAGATAGGCTCGTTCGCCACTTTCGACAAGGCCTGCTCGAGGGCTTGCTGGACGCTGGGCACGCCACTGGCCTGGCGCTGCCAGCCGCGATAGCGCGAGCCCTTGTATTCCACGCCCAGGGCGATACGGGAGTAGCCTTCGGCCGCGGATTCGGCGGCGGTGTCGATGATGTCCAAGAGCATGAAACCTGTGGTGAATACGCAATGGCGGGATTATAACGACAACGGCAGCCCTGTTGGGCTGCCGTTGGAGGTAACGCCTGTCATGTCCGTCGCCGACACGCCGGCGACAAAGCTTCAGCAGCAGAATCAGACCAACCGGGACAACAGCTCCTCGGCTTCCTGACGCTGGGTCCCGTCGCCATCCTTGACCACTTCATCAAGGATGTCACGCGCACCCTGGTGGTCGCCCATGTCGATGTAGGCACGCGCCAGGTCGAGCTTGGTGGCTACTTCGTCACTGCCAGAGAAGAAGTCGAAGTCCAGGTCATCCAGCGGCTCGGGCTCCGGCTGCGCCACTGCATCCTCAGTGGTGAAGTGCGGTTCCAGCGAAGGCGACTCGAGGTTCTGCGACAGCTTGTCCAGCTCTGCGTTGACGTCGTCCAGCTCCGAAGCGAAGCTTTTGGCGGCCGGTGAATCGTCGTCCAGCGACAGCGACAGGTCGAAATCGGACGGCAGGTCGAGCTCGGTGATCGGCTCGAACTCCGGCACGCTGTCGAAGGCGGCCAGTTCGGCGGCGACATCTACCGGGGTTTCATCGGCGACAGCCGGGGCAACCGGCTCGCTGACATCAAGGTCGAAGTCGTCCAGGTCCGCAACCGGCTGCGGCTCGGCCTGCGCCAGCATCGCTTCGAAATCAGCATCGGCTTCGGCTTCGGCTTGCAGCTCGGCGTCCACGATGGCCGGCTGTTGCTCTACCTGCACCTCGTCCAGTACGGGCTCAGCCGGCACCGATTCATCCAGCGCAGCCTCATCCAGCACAGTTTCGTCCAGCGCAGCCTCATCCAGTACCGGCTCGTCCAACAGCGGTGCCGCCAGTGGGTCTTCCTCTGGCAGGTCTTCGTCAAGGCTCAGGTCGAAGGCGCTGTCCAGGTCCGATTCCTCAAGCGAAGGCACTTCGGTGAAGGCCTCCGTTTCAGGCTCGACGATGTCATCCAGCGCCGCCTCAGCGACCGAATCGGGCTGCTCCAGTACCGCTGGCTCGTCTTCCGGCTCAGGCTCAAGCGCTTGCTCTGCCATGTCCTCGGAAACAACGTCTTCAACCACCGGTGCCCCAGGCGGGTCCTGCAGCAGGCCCTGCACGTACTGCTCATCCATTTCAGCAGCCAGCGCTGCCGCGCCCAGACCGGCGGCGGCCACACCCAGCATGGCGGGGAAGCGGCCTTTGAGTTCCTGAACCTGAGCCACATTCTGTTCGGTAGCCGGCAGCACACGCTCCTGCTCGACGAACGCACTGTGATCACCCTGGCGGGCATACACTTCCATCAGCTTCAGGCGCAGCTCATCACGGCCGGGCTCTGCGGCGAGGGCGGTTTCGAGCAGCTCGGCGGCATGATTCAGACGACCGCTTTCAACGCTCTGCTCGACCTCGGCCAGCAGCGCGGCAGTGGCGTCGGGCTCAAGCACAGGCTCGGTGACCGGGGCCGCAGGTTTTTCCGCGGCGGCAGCAGCTGCGGCAGAGGCCGCGACCACGGCTGGCGACAGCGTGACGCTCGGTGCCGAAACATCCAGGCCTTCAAAGCTGTCGGAGGCCATGTCCAGGCCCGCACCCTGCTCTTCCTCAGCCAAGGCCCGCGCCATGCGCAGGTGTTTCTCTGCCTCTTCCTGAGCCTTGCGCTTGCGCATCAAGAGCACCAGCAGAAGCAGCAGCACGAGGAACGCAGACCCTGCAATCAGCCACAGCAGCAAGGGGTTGCCGAGCACATTGTCGAAGGTGCCGCTTGGCTGGGCAGCCGGCGCAGCATTGGCGGCAGGCACGTTTTTCGGCGCGGTGTCGACAGCGGCTGGCGCAGGCTTGACCACTGGCTGGGCATTTGCCGCCGGTTTCGCGGGTGCTGGCTCGCCTGGCAGCGCGGCGGCGACCGGGGCCGTACCGGCTGCGCCCTGAGCTTCAAGACGGGCCAGTTGGTTGTTCTTCAACTCGATCAGACGCTGCAGCTTGTCCAGCTGGCTCTGCAGGTCTGCCATGCGGCTCTTGAGCTCGTCGTTGTCACGGCGGCTGGTGTCGAGGCTTTCCTGGGCCACGGCCAGCTTGTCATTGAGCGCCTTGGCCTGCCCTGCGCCAGCCTGGTTGCCGGGGCTGACCAGGCGCAGGTTGTCACCTTGGGCAATGCGCTCCGGCGCCGCGTCGGCAGCACCTCGGCGGGTGGCGTCGAGCTGGCGGGCACGCGGCCCTAGGCGCCGGCCTTCACGCCAGGCCGCATACTGCTCGGCCACGTCGCGAACCGCTTCGCCCTGAGGGATATTCTGCACCTGTTGCTGATCGGGCAGGCGCAGTACCTGTCCAACTTTCAACTGGTTGATGTTGTTGCCAATGAAGGCGTCCGGGTTCAGCGCCTGGATCGCGATCATGGTCTGCTGTATCGAACCGCCCTGGCTGTTGCGCGCGGCAATCTGCCACAAGGTGTCGCGGCGCTGGGTGGTGTAGTTGCTCGCACCCGTCACCGCCGGCGCCACATTGGCCGCCGCCGGTTGCTTGCCCTGCGCCTTGGCCTGGTCAAGCAGGACGCTATAGTCGCGTAGCAATCGCCCCTGCGGCCACATCACCTGGACCAGGAACTTGACCACCGAGCCCGGCAGCGGCTGGCTGGAAGTGACGCGCAGCACGCTCCTGCCGTTGGGGTTGATCACCGGTGTGAACGTCAGGTCTTCGAGGTAAGTCGGAAAGGCCACCCCCGCCTTGCTGAACTCTTCCGGCGGCGCCAGGCTCGGCGCCACCTCGGCGGCAGTGAGGTCGCGCACGTCGAGCAATTCGATCTCGGCGTCCAGCGGCTGATTCTGTGCCGACTTGAGGGTCAGCTCCCCCAGGCCCAGGGCATTGGCCATACCCGACGACAGCGCCGAGGCAGCCGCCATGGCCAGAACCAGTTTGCGAATTCGAAGCATGACCTCTTCCCTTGTATGAATCGTCCCGAAACCTGCATGCAGAGCAGGACAAAAGTGCTCGCAGTATCTTTTACAGCCTGTCTTTAATCAACAATTGTGCCACCTGCACAGCATTGAGCGCCGCGCCCTTGCGCAGGTTGTCGGTGGTCAGCCAGAGGTTGAGCTGCTGATCTTCATCGACACCATGGCGTACACGACCAACATAGACCACGTCTTGGCCCACTGCGTCACCAACCGGGGTCGGATAATCGTCGCGCTCCACCAGCTCGACGCTGTCGGCAGACTCCAGGGCCTGGTTGACCGCAGCCAGGTCGACCTGGCGACGGCTCTGCACGGCCACACTGAAGCTATCGCCGAAAAACACCGGGACTTGAACGCAGCTCACCGAAATCTTCAGTTCAGGCTGCCCGAGCAGCACGCGCAATTCGCTGACCAGGCGCCGCTCCAGTGCAGTGTGACCCTGTTCGTCGGCGGCGCCGACCTGGGCCAGCAGGTTGAACGCCATCTGGCGGTCGAAGAAGCGCGGCTCCAGGGGGCGGGCGTTGAGCAGCTCGGCGGTCTGCCGGGCCAGTTCGCTGACCGCTTCACGGCCCTGCGCGGACACCGCCAGCGCGGCCATCACCTGAACCCGTTCGATGTCCAGCAAGCCCTTGAGCGGCGCCAGCGCAACGGCCAGGGCAACGGCTGCGCTGCTGGGGCTGGCAATGCGCGCAGGCAGCGTCAGGCCGGCAAGGCGTTCGGCATTGGCTTCAGGCACCACGGCAATGGCATCGTCCAGGCCAGCGGACAGGTCGATGACCGTGCAGCCTGCCTGCAGGGCCTTGCTGGCGAAGCTGCGGCTGACCGCCGCGCCTGCGGCGAAGAAGGCCAGCTTGACCTGGGCGAAATCGAAGCTGTCCACTTCGCGGACTTTGAGCTTCTTGCCGGCGAACATCACGCTGCTGCCTGCGGACTCCATGCTGGCCAGGAGGTGCAAGGTGGCGACCGGGAACGCCAGTTCTTCGAGAATCTGTACCAGGGTTTCACCGACACTGCCGGTGGCGCCGACGACGGCGATATCGAGAGAAGGGTTCATGCTACGGGCTGCCTCAGGCGAAACGGGAGCGGCACTTTACTCGCATTGCCCCGACGAGGCCAACGCAGCCGACGCGAAGGCCTTCAGAACTGTTTCTCAAGCTTGAGGCTGACACTGTTGCGTTCGAAGCTGTACAGCCAGTCGACGTTGCTGCTGACCTTGTTGTACTTGACCGTCAGGCTTGGCACCAGGTCATGAAAGGCCAGGCGCGGCGCCCGCACGATAAAGGTGTAACCCTGCTCTTCGTCATGGCGCCTGGCATCGGTCAACGCGCTGTAAGCGTCGTACTGGCGGGTACGCCAGGACGCGAACAAGACGGCGCTGGCACCCACCTCGAAGTCTTTCGCCACGCCCAGACGCAGGCCTTTCTGCAGGTAGGCCTCGGTGTCGTCGCGGCTGTCGCGGTCGGTCAGGTCGAAGCCGCCGAACAGGGTCCACTGCTGCGGTAGCGCCTGCCAAAGCGTGGCATACAACGAAGAGGCGCCGCCGTCATAAGTGTTAGCGAGCTCGCGTCGGTAGGCCATGTCCTTGTATTCGCCCTCTAGCTTGAGCATGCGCGTCGGCGAGAGGTTGTGCATCCATTCCCCGCGCAGGCCCCAGGCCGAGTACATGCGGTTACTGCCTATGCGGTTGTATTCGAACGATGGCCCCAGGCTGTACTGGTTGCGCACGTCCTGGTAGCTATAGCCGGCATTGCTGATCAACGTGTCTTCATTGTACCTGCCCTGCCGGTCGTAGGCCTGGCCATAGGCCAGCGCCCTGGCGAACATGCCATGGTGCCCGGACAGCGCAACCCGCTTGTTCAGCGTGGCTTCGTAGTCGATGCCGCTTGCCGACACCGCCTTGGGCAGTTTGCGTTCGATCAGGTACACCCCTTCGCTGGTTTCCAGGCGATAGGTAGTGGTGCTTCCCGAAGACTGGTTGAGGTTGTCGCTCCAGGTCGGGCCGATGGCAATCGAACCTTGCCAGCTCTCGCGGTGGTCCAGCGCCTCGACAAAGCTGTCAACGGTGTTGCCCAGCCCCTGATTGCGCGCATCAGCCGGGCCAAGGCTCTGGCTGATCTGGCGGAAGGCCGTGGCCGACTCGCGGTCCTTGCGGTTCTCGAACAGCACCCGGGCCAGTTCCAGCTGGCCTGGGAGGAAGTCACCCTGAATCGTCAGCAGCTTGCGGTACTGGGCCTCGGCCAGTTCCAGATTGCCATCGGCGCGCGCCAGCGCACCCTCGGCATAGGCCACCAGCATCAGGTCATGGCCTGGCAGCGCCACATAGCGTGCACGAAATGCCGCCACATCGGCCCACTGCTGGCGCTGTACCGAAATGTAAAGCGCACGACCAAGGTCATCGATGTTGTCACCGACCCGATAAGCCTGGCCATCGATAACCAAGGTGGTGCCGGCGGCTTCGTCCTTGAGCAACTCACGCTCCTGGCGGCTGGCGCGGTATTCGATGCTCTGATTCAGGCGCAGGCTGGTGTCTTGGTCGGCCAGGGCGCTGATGGGGAGTGAACAAGGGAGGGAAAACAATAAGAGATAGTGCAGGCGTGAAGGCTGGGGCATTGCTCGGTTCTCGGGATGCCTCGGAATGAAGGGGAAAACGCCGTGGCGGGTACCCGACGTCTCGGGCACCCGCCACATGCCGCCCAGGGGCGGCTCAGCGGCTTACTGCTTCACGCCACCGAAGGCCGTGTCGTAGTTGCGGTTGGTGAACTTGGCGATACCGGCCAGGGAGGCGGTGGCACCGGCGCCGAAGAAGCTGCCTTGGGTGGTACCCGCTGACAGCGTTGCGTTGGTGGACGGGTTGATAGCCGTCGCAATACCGGTGAACGCTGCAGTCGTCTTGTTGATGCCGGCGTTCAGCGAGACCTTCAAGGCGCCGTTGGCCAGGTTGCCCGACAAGGTCGGGGTGGCCGCGCCGAAGGTTGCAGTCAGGTTACCCGACAGCAGGTTGGCACCGGAGTAGTTGCTGATGCCCTGAACCGCATAGTTGACATTGGTGGTCGGCAGCACGCGGCCGGCGGTGTCGCCGGAGTAGTAGACGACGCGGGTCGGATCATTGTTGGTGCCGTTCTGCGACCATTCGCCGAAGTACACTTGCTGGGTCGAAACCTGTTTGAAGTCGAAGTTGCCCAGGCTGGCGTGGGACGCCGGCATCATGGCTGGGGTGATGGTGGTCACCCCACTGGTATCGGCCGGCACCATGGCTTTGAGTCCGCTGAAGGCTACCCGGGTACCGTTATAGAAGGCATTGACGCCCACCGCAGGCGAACCTGCTTCGCCGGCATGGTTGGTGGAAGTGCCTTGCGAGCCACCCACCTGCACGGTGCCGGTGTAGCTTTGCCCGGAAGCAACGTCGGCTTGAGCGACGCCGGTCAGGCCCAGAAGTGCAACTGCAAGTACGGAAACATTGAACGATTTCATTTCATAATCCATTGAGAAGTTAAAAGTATTCAACACACCAGCACGTCCGCCTTTCGGCAATATTTACCCGTCCATCATCACCTCACACAGTCAGAATGTTGCGGTCAAACCGATTTTCAGTGTTCGCCCGGGTGCCGGCATTGCCGACCGCGTCAGCGGATCCAGGTAATACAGATTGCTCAAGTTGGTACCCACCAACTCGACGTTCACGTCATCCGTCAACCTGTAATTGACATAGGCGTCGTAGGTCACGATGTCATCCCACGACAACGGCGTATTCAAGTAATACGAGACCATGGGGTTATTGCCATAGTTGTTGTAGAACTTGCTGTCGTGCCCTTTGTAGTAGATGACCCGCCCACCGACTTCCAGGCGACGCTCCAGGAAGCGCGCACCCAGCCCAAGGTTCGCCGACCACTCAGGCATCGCCATGCCCACCAGGTAACCCCCAACGAAGCCATCGTCGACACAATCGGGAATGCTGCCGGCAGGGTCCAGCCGTATGGCGGTATTCTCATCACAAACCTTGTTTTTCAAGACATGCGCCACACTCAGGTCAGTAAAGAACCTGCCACTGTCATAACGCCCCTGAAATTCCAGGCCGGCCGTCGTTTGTTTTTCGATATTGGAAAACAACAGTTGCGGGTTGCGTTCGATGACGTCGGTCGTGGTGTTGTGATAGTAGGTAAACTTTACATCCGCCTGCTCGCTGCCCAGCCAACCGCTCAGGTTATGCACATAGGCCACTTCATAGTTATGCGCATGTTCCGGTTTTAATGGCCAGGGCGACAGCGAGGCGGAGAAGCCCACCGTACTTTCAAACATGCTCGGGTAACGAATGGCTTCACTGTAACGCAGGTAGAACCGGCCATTTTCCGAGGTGTAGAAGGTGGCAGACACGTTAGGCACCCAGCCATGATCCCTGCGATGCTTTGCCGAACCGTCTACCGCCTGGTTGGCTAGGTTACCCTCCAGGTCCAGTGCGTCCGCGCCTGCGGAGTAACCCGAGGCAGTGCACGACACCATCTCTTCACCTGCGACAGCGCCGGTGATGCACGGGCTGTCGCTGCGTCGATAGCGCCCGCTGCCGTCGTGGGCCCAGTGCTGGCTATGTTCCGTGTCGAGTTCACGAGGAGTTTCGCTTTCAATCAAGTCGATCGTGGGTTGCCGCTCTTCCATGGGCGTGTCGAACATGTCCCAGATCTCATTGAAGAACGTGAGCTTCTCATCCACTACCGCGCGCCATTCCTGATCCGTGAGCTTCTTGCGCGTGGTGTAGAGCACGCCTTGCCCTGATTGCATATTCAGGCTGGTCAAACCGGTGTCACGCTGTTGCTGGTCCAGAAAGTCGTCGAATGACCAGTAGGAGGAGTAACGCCCACCCGCAGTGAAACGCGCGAAACTGACGGGCTGCCAATCGAAATTGAAGTTGTACTCCTGCTCTTCGCGACGCCCCGCCCGCGGAAACATCCGCGTCACCGAAAGCGCGGTGGGGTCGTAGATGCTGTCGCCCGAGCTCAACTTTTCGTGCTGATAGCTGCCACCGAGGGTCAGATCGAGGCTGTTTAGCAGCTTGAGTTTGTTGCTTACCGTCAGGCCCACCCGGTCATGCTTGGCATTGGCCACTGCCGTGTTGCGGAATGCGGGGTTCTGCGCAGTCGTTTCGTTGGGCACCCCACCGGCACTGTAGGTATCGCTGAGCGTGCGGGTCATCCACAGGTTGGAGTACAGGTCCAGCCAACGGTTATCTTCGGGGTTGAGCGTGTACTCAAGGTTGTAGGCCTTGCTGTCAACGTGACTCAGGGGCCACTGCGGTACGCCATAGGTGGCTGCGTCGTACTGGCTGCCGGGGGTGAAGAAAGAGATGCGCGTTGGCAGGATTTCGCCGTACAGCGAAGACGTATCCCGGTAGCCAAACTCCAGGTGCTGGCCTTCGTCGATCTTCCAGGTGGCCTTGGCCAGCGACGACTCCATCTTGCTGGAGGTGTTGGGGACCTCATCGCCGGGTTTGTAGATACGCGCAAGGTTCGGCACGTAGTCCCACTTGCCGTCGACCACCTCGCCGCTTGCGTAGTAGTCGCTCTTGTTCTTGCCCGCGTAATGGTTGCCCTTCTCGCGGTAGGCATAGGCCGCCATCAGGTCGAAATGCTCCTGGCGCGTACCCAGGGCCAGGCGGTAGGCCTGGTCGTCGCTGGAAAGCAGGTCGTTGCTGCTACTGGTGCGCGGGTGCTTGTACAGCGACGGGTCGTAGTAGGAGTTGATCGGGAAGTACTGGTAATCCGCGCCGGGCATCTGCCCGGTCAGCAACGTGGGCAGCTTCGGCGACACCGAGTTGTTGCTGCCTTCGATCTTGAACTCGCCGCCGAACGTTTCGCCCTGCTTGAGGATGTCGTCGACACTCAGGGTATTGGCCACCACCGCGCCGCCGACGCCGCTGTAGACGTTGCGCTCAAGGTTCGGGCCTTTGATCACCTTGATCGAGCCGATCAGGTTGGGGTCGATGTAGTTGCGGTTGTTGGCGCCCATGTAGCCGCGGTACACGGTCAGCGCCTGTTCCGTGCCATCGATGGTCAACGGTACCCGGCCAGGGCCCTGGATGCCGCGTACGTTGGGGTCGAGCGCGCCGCTGTTGCGCGCATCGCCGCTGTAGACGTTGAGCATGCCCTTGAACACATCGGCGGGCGCGGCGCCCTTGTAGCGCTCGATCTGCTCCTTGCCGGCGTACACGGTGGAGATGTCCTGATCGTAGACGTCGCTGTAGCCCTTCTCGTCCCGCGAGCGGCCGTCGCGCTGGCTGTACACGTAGGTCGGATGCAGGTCGTCGGTGCTGGCCTCGCTGGCCGATTGCAGGTGAATGACCGGGCGATCGGGCTGGCCGCTCAGGCTGAAGCTCACCGGCAGGCCGCTGAGCAGTTGCTGCAACGCTGCCTCCAGCGACAGGCGACCACGCACCGGGTTGGCATAGAGGCCGCTGAACGTGTTGCCGGTCAGGTAGAGCTCGGCGCCCGCCTGGTTCGCCAGACGCAGCATGGCATCTTCCAGCGCCCCACCCTGCACGTCGAACTCATGGTACTGGCCAACCTGGCTGCTGGCCGCGGCGGACGGAGTGGTGGCGGCTGCGGCATGCAGCACCGGCGTGGCGCTGCACCAGGCCAACAGTGCCAGCTGAATGCCCAGGCTCAGCTTGCCACGTTGAGGGGTAAAATGCCCCGAAGCTCCTTTTGACATGCGTTCCGAACACCCCAGCTAAAAACAAATAAGAGTTATTTGCATCTAGTAACGGGCGAGGGGGTGAAACGCAGTAGAGCGATATGATCTAAAAAGCGGTCTACCTATATCAAAAAATCAATAACACACCCGGTAGTTCCAACACTCGGGCATGTGCCTGCTCGGCCAACTGCCGCAGGGCATCCTCAACATGGTCGACCCGCACCACGGCATTGACAGGTAAGCGCCGCAATGCTTCGCCGCGCACTAAGATCAGGCCGGCGCGGTAACGCCCCAGATGCTCGGCCGCCTGGGCCAGTGTCTGTTGGCGCAGCACCACCCTGCCCGCCTCCCAGCTGGCAAGCTCCTGGGGTGATTGCTCCAAGGGTTTGAGGCCTGTGTGCGGGCCGAAGTAGAGGCTGTCACCCTGCTGCAACACCGCAGACGCCGAGGCCTCGTCCAGGCCATGTGGCAGCAAGTTGATTTCGACGCTGTGCTGCAGCACACCCACCCATCCCGAGCGATCGTCCTGGTCCACCCCCACCAGGTAGCGCGTGCCGCGCGCGGTGATGGTTGCCCCTGGCGTGTGCACGGTAAATGGCCGAGGCTCTGTGTCGCGCACCGGTGACGGGGTGAATATCGCCTCGCCGCGCTTCAGGCGCACACTGCGCCGCTGGCCGTCGTAGGCGACGCTGAGGATACTGCGGCTGCCCAGCTCGACTTGGCTGCCATCGCCCAGGGTGACATGGCGCACCTCGCCATAACCCGTATGGTAATCGGCACCCAGGCCTTGCACCCAGAACGGCGGTGCCAGCCACAGCCAGCAGGCCAGCGCCAGCCCTGTAAAGCTGGCGCCGCTGGCCCAGGGGCGATGCCACGCGGCCTGCAGCCAGGCCAGCGGCCCAGCGGCCCTTGCCGGACGCGGTGGCCGCACATAGCCCTGGCGCAACACGGCACTGGCCTGCCAGGCGCGGTCGATGCGCTGGGCAGCGGTAGCGTGCCGGGGGTCGGCGGCCAGCCAACGCCGATAGGCCGCTTGCTCGGCGGGGCCGAGGCGGCCTTGACGGTAGCGCATGACCCAGTCGGCGGCCTTGCGCTCGATCGGGTCAACGGAATCTGGAGGGTTCACGGTACGGTGCTGCTGCCTGTTAGTGTTCTTCTGCGAGTGCGGCCAGGTCAGCGCTCGGGCCTGGACTACTGATCAGGTTCAATCCCCCTGCCGATTTTGACGAGCGCGCTGGCCAGGTGTTTTTGTACAGAGCTGGTGGAAATCCGTAAATAGCGTGCGGCCTCTTTGTGCGTCATGCCCTCTACCCGGCACAGCAGAAACACATTGCGCGTGCGCTCGGGCAGCAGCTCCAGCGTCGCGTGCAGGCGTTCGAGCTCGAGGGTGCCAAGCGCCTGTGCCTCGGGTGAGCTGCCTTCATCGACCAGGCAATCGAAGACGATCGATGGCTCAGCCTCGTAACGTTTCGCACCGTAGCGGCGATGATGGTCGATCATCAGGTTATGGGCAACGCGGAACAGGTACGCCGGCGTGGTCAGCAGCCGTTCCACACCCTCCATCTGGGCTAAGCGCAGGAAGGTTTCCTGGACGATGTCCGACGCCAGACTTGGCGTGCAGTTCTTGCGCAGCAGATAGCGGTGCAAGGCAGAGGCATGTTCGTTGAAGAGTTGTTCCAGCACGTCAGCACTTTCCTATGCTCAGGCAAACTGGGGAGCCCGAGTATAATGAGAACGCTTCTCGTTAAGCCAGGCATTTTGCCACTGCTACGTGCTGCCGTTACAAAAATGGCAGGAATAAAAAACCCGCGCTGTCGCCAGCGCGGGTTTTCGGTCAAACCAGAACGATCAACGCTCCAGCAGAATCCGCAGCATGCGGCGCAGCGGTTCGGCGGCGCCCCACAGCAGCTGGTCACCCACGGTGAACGCACCCAGGTACTGCGAACCCATGTTCAGCTTGCGCAGGCGACCCACCGGAATGTTCAAGGTACCGGTGACCTTGGTCGGGGTCAGCTCTTGCATGCTGATCTCGCGCTGGTTCGGCACCAGTTTCACCCATGGGTTGTGCTGGCTGATCATGCCTTCGATGTCGGCCAGCGGCACGTCCTTGTTCAGCTTGATGGTCAGCGCCTGGCTGTGGCAACGCATGGCGCCGATGCGCACGCAGATACCGTCGACCGGGATCGGGCTCTTGAAACGACCGAGGATCTTGTTGGTTTCGGCCTGGGCCTTCCACTCTTCACGGCTCTGCCCGTTCGGCAGCTCCTTGTCGATCCACGGAATCAGGCTGCCGGCCAGCGGCACACCGAAGTTCTCGGTGGGGAACGCTTCGCCACGCATGGTCTCGGCAACCTTGCGGTCGATGTCCAGAATGGCGCTGGCCGGGTTCGCCAGATCATCGGCCACGGCCGCATGGGTGGCGCCCATCTGCTTGATCAGCTCACGCATGTTCTGCGCGCCGGCACCGGAAGCCGCCTGGTAGGTCATGGCGCTCATCCACTCGACCAGGCCGGCCTCGAACAGGCCGCCCAAGCCCATCAGCATCAGGCTGACCGTGCAGTTGCCGCCAATGTAGTTCTTGGTGCCGGCATCGAGCTGCTGGTCGATGACCTTGCGGTTGACCGGGTCGAGGATGATGACCGCGTCATCCTGCATGCGCAGGGACGAGGCGGCATCGATCCAGTAACCCTGCCAGCCGGCTTCACGCAGCTTGGGGAAGACCTCGTTGGTGTAGTCGCCGCCCTGGCAGGTCAGGATCACGTCGAGGGTCTTGAGTTCTTCAATCGAATACGCGTCCTTGAGCGGAGCTGTATCCTTGCCCACGTTCGGGCCTTGGCCACCGACATTGGAGGTGGTGAAGAACACCGGCTCGATAAGGTCGAAATCCTGCTCCTCCAGCATCCGCTGCATGAGCACGGAACCGACCATACCGCGCCAACCGATCAGACCTACACGTTTCATCGCAACTACACCTTTGCTAAAAGTGGGCCGCCACCGACCAAAAACGGTGGCGGGCCAGAGAGATTACAGATTCCGCAGCGCTGCGACTACTGCGTCGCCCATTTCCTGCGTGCCTACTTTGTCGCAGCCGGCCGACCAGATGTCACCGGTGCGCAAACCTTGGTCCAGCACCAGGCTGACGGCCTGCTCGATGGCCTCGGCTGCAGCCTGCTGGTTGAAGCTGTAACGCAGCATCATCGACACCGACAGGATGGTCGCCAGCGGGTTGGCGATGCTCTGGCCGGCGATGTCCGGCGCCGAGCCGTGGCACGGCTCGTACATGCCCTTGTTGTCGGCATCCAGCGACGCCGAAGGCAGCATGCCGATGGAACCGGTCAGCATGGAAGCTTCATCCGACAGGATGTCACCGAACATGTTGTCGGTCACTACCACGTCGAACTGCTTGGGCGCGCGGACCAACTGCATGGCAGCGTTGTCGACGTACATGTGGCTCAGTTCGACATCCGGGTAGTCCTTGGCCACGTCTTCGACCACTTCGCGCCACAGCTGGCTCGAAGCCAGGACGTTGGCCTTGTCCACCGAACACAGCTTTTTGCCGCGCACACGGGCCATGTCGAAACCGACGCGGGCGATGCGGCGCACTTCGCTTTCGCTGTAGGGCAGTGTGTCGTAGGCCTGGCGCTCGCCACCTTCGAGTTCGCGCTGGCCACGTGGCGCACCGAAATAGATGCCACCGGTCAGCTCACGGACGATGAGGATATCCAGGCCCGAGACGATTTCTGGCTTGAGCGAGGAAGCATCGGCCAGTTGCGGGTAGAGGATGGCCGGGCGCAGGTTGGCGAACAGGCCCAGTTGCGAGCGGATTTTCAGCAAGCCACGCTCAGGGCGGATGTCACGCTCGATCTTGTCCCATTTCGGGCCGCCCACAGCGCCCAGCAGCACGGCATCGGCCTGGCGCGCACGCTCCAGGGTCTCGTCAGCCAGCGGCACGCCATGCTTGTCGATGGCCGCGCCACCGATCACGTCGTGCGCCAGGCTCAGGCCCAGCTGGAACTTGTCGTTGGCCAGCTCCAGCACCTTGACCGCCTCGGCCATGATTTCCGGGCCGATGCCATCACCTGGGAGAATCAGAATCTGCTTGCTCATGCTTTCCTCTATCCATTCAAGCGCTGCGGCCAGCTCGGCCGCAGCGAAATAAACTCAGCGCTCGGCCCACAACACGATGACATCGGTGCTGAACGAGCCGTCGGCTTCAACCTGGTAATACTGCCGCACTTCTTCACCCATGGCTTGCTGCAATTGGCGTATGGCCACACGCAGCGGCTCGGGCGTGCGCATGCGCTCTACCCACGAGTTCCACTCCAGGCGCAGGCGCTGACGCGTGTGGCTACGGGCGTGCAAGCCGGCTTCGCTGACCTGGCGCTGCCACTCGGCGGCCGAATAATCGCGCACGTGGCTGGTGTCGCGCAGCACTTCGACCGTTTGCAAGTAGGTGTCGAGCAACGGGCTGCCGGGTGACAGCACATCGATGAACGCCGCCACCCCACCCGGCTTCAGCACACGACGCACTTCGCGCAGGGCCAGGCCCAGGTCGCTCCAGTGGTGTGCCGAGTAGCGGCTGAAGACGAAGTCGAACGAGGCGTCGGCGAACGGCAGGCGCTCGGCGGCGCCGCATTCGGTGGTGATATTGCCCAGGCCACGCTCGGCAGCGGCACTGGCGACCACGTCGAGCATCGACTGTGACAGATCGTAGGCGACCACTTCCGCCACCAGAGGCGCGACGTGGAAGCTGACATGACCGGCACCACAGCCCAGGTCCAGTACACGCGCCTCGGCATGGCCTGCCAGCTCGGCTTGCAGCAGGGCGAATTCAGTGCCCTGGGCATGTACCGCGCTGCTGAGGTAGGCGCTGGCCTGTTCGCCGAACTGGCGTTGGACCACATCGGTGTGGGTGGTGCTGGTCATGGGGCAATCCTTTTGGTGTTGTGTTGCCTATGCAGGCTTCGCCGGCGAACCCGCTCCCACATCGGCAGCGTTGCCAATGTGGGAGGCGGTCAATCAGGCATCCCGGAACAGCCAGGGCTGGCTGGCGCGGTGCTTGCCTTCGAAGACTTTGATCGAATCGCTGTCCTGCAAGGTCAAGCCGATGTCGTCGAGGCCGTTGAGCAGGCAGTGCTTGCGGAAGGCATCGATCTCGAAGTGCAGCACCTTGCCATCAGGGCGGGTCACGGCCTGGGCTTGCAGGTCGACGGTCAACTGATAGCCAGGGTTGGCTTCTACCTGTTTGAACAGCTCGTCGACTTCCTCATCGCTCAAGATGATCGGCAACAGGCCGTTCTTGAAGCTGTTGTTGAAGAAGATGTCGGCAAAGCTCGGTGCGATGACACTGCGAAAACCGTATTCATCCAACGCCCAGGGCGCGTGCTCGCGGCTGGAGCCGCAACCGAAGTTCTCCCGCGCCAACAACACGCTGGCACCCTGGTAGCGTGCGTGGTTGAGCACGAATTCCTGGTTCAGCGGCCGCTTACTGTTGTCCTGGTAGGGCTGGCCGACATCCAGGTAACGCCATTCGTCGAACAGGTTGGGGCCGAAGCCGGTGCGTTTGATCGACTTGAGAAACTGCTTGGGAATGATCTGGTCGGTGTCGACGTTGGCACGGTCCAATGGCGCGACGAGGCCGGTGTGCTGGGTAAAGGCTTTCATGCTGCGCTCCCTTGGATCAACTCGCGTACATCGATGAAGTGGCCCGTCACCGCGGCGGCGGCCGCCATGGCCGGACTGACCAGGTGGGTACGGCCACCGGCACCCTGACGGCCTTCGAAGTTGCGGTTGGACGTCGACGCGCAGTGCTCGCCACTTTCCAGGCGGTCCGGGTTCATCGCCAGGCACATCGAGCAACCCGGTTCACGCCACTCGAAACCGGCTTCGAGGAAAATCTTGTCGAGGCCTTCACGTTCGGCCTGCGCCTTCACCAGGCCCGAGCCCGGAACGACAATAGCCTGCTTGACGGTGGCAGCGACCTTGCGGCCCTTGGCGATTTCGGCTGCGGCGCGCAGGTCTTCGATCCGCGAGTTGGTGCAGGAGCCGATGAATACGCGGTCGAGCTGGATATCGGTGATCGCCTGGTTGGCGGTCAGGCCCATGTACTTCAAGGCACGCTCGATCGAGCCACGCTTGACCAGGTCGGCCTCGGCGGCCGGGTCCGGCACGCGCTGGTCAACCGCCAGCACCATCTCGGGTGAAGTGCCCCAGCTGACCTGCGGCTTGATCTGCCCGGCGTCCAGCTCGACCACGGTGTCGAACACCGCGTCGTCATCGGAAACCAGGTCTTGCCAAGACGCTACCGCTTGCTCCCACTGCTCGCCCTTCGGCGCGTAGGGGCGACCTTCAACATAGGCAACGGTGGTGGCATCGGTCGCCACCAGGCCGACACGGGCACCGGCCTCGATCGACATGTTGCAGATGGTCATGCGGCCTTCCATGGACAAACCACGGATAGCGCTGCCGGCAAATTCCATGGCGTGGCCGTTGCCACCCGCGGTGCCGATCTTGCCGATAATGGCGAGGACGATGTCCTTGGCGGTGACACCGGCAGGCAATTGGCCTTCGACGCGCACCAGCATGTTCTTCATCTTCTTGGCGACCAGGCACTGGGTAGCGAGCACGTGCTCGACCTCCGAGGTGCCGATGCCGTGGGCCAAGGCGCCAAATGCACCGTGGGTGGAGGTGTGCGAGTCGCCGCAGACCACGGTCATGCCCGGCAAGGTAGCGCCCTGCTCCGGGCTGATGACGTGGACGATGCCCTGGCGCTCGTCGTTCATCTTGAATTCGACGATGCCGTACTCGTCACAGTTTTCGTCGAGGGTCTGCACCTGCAGGCGCGACACCTGGTCGACGATGGCCTCGATACCGCCCTTGCGCTCTGGCGTGGTCGGCACGTTGTGGTCGGGCGTGGCGATGTTGGTGTCGATGCGCCATGGCTTGCGGTTCGCCAGGCGCAGGCCTTCGAAGGCCTGGGGCGACGTCACTTCGTGGATGATGTGGCGGTCGATGTAGATCAAGGACGAGCCGTCATCACGGCGCTTGACCTCATGGGCTTCCCAGAGTTTGTCGTAGAGCGTTTTGCCAGCCATCAGACTGTTCCTCATCAGCGTCTTTCTATGCCAAAGACCCCTTGGCTTGTACGGACGATGCTATGGCGATAGATTGAATAACTCAAATTCATAATTTTCATGCTTTGCATAACCATCAGGAATCATAGAGATGGACCTGGCCAACCTCAGTGCTTTTATCGCCATTGCCGAAACCGGCAGCTTCTCCGGGGCCGGCGAACGCCTGCACCTGACCCAGCCTGCCATCAGCAAACGCATCGCCGGCCTCGAGCAGCAACTGGACGTGCGCCTGTTCGACCGACTGGGGCGTGAAGTGACCCTGACCGAAGCCGGCCGGGCGTTGCTGCCACGGGCCTATCAAATACTCAATGTGCTCGATGATACTCGACGCGCACTGACCAATTTGACGGGACAGGTGAGCGGTCGGCTGACCCTGGCCACCAGCCACCATATCGGTTTGCACCGCTTGCCTCCGCTTCTACGGGCCTTTACCCGGCAGTACCCCTCAGTGGCGCTGGATATTCAGTTCCTGGATTCAGAAGCGGCCTACGACGAGATTCTCCATGGTCGCGCTGAAATTGCCGTCATCACGCTGGCACCCGAGCCCCACCACCTGATCAAGGCGATCCCGGTCTGGAACGACGCTCTGGACTTCGTCGCGGCACCGGAGCATCCACTGGCCAGCAACCACGCGGTCAGTCTGGCCGATGTCGCCCGCCACCCGGCGGTGTTCCCGGGCGGCAACACCTTTACCCACCACATCGTCCAGCGCCTGTTCGAAAGCCAGGGGCTGACGCCGAACATCGCCATGAGCACCAACTACCTGGAAACCATCAAGATGATGGTTTCCATTGGCCTGGCCTGGAGCGTGCTGCCCCGCACCATGCTCGACGATCAGGTTGCACCCATCGCTTTACCCGGCATACAGCTGTCGCGCCAGCTAGGCTACATACTGCACACGGAGCGAACGCTATCGAATGCGGCGAGGGCCTTCATGGCCCTGCTCGACAGTCACGCAGGGTCCGCCTGACCGGTCGTCAGTTCGGCATTTCCAACTCAAGGACGCCTCAAACGCCAAAGGTCTGGTACCAATGCCCAAATCAGCAAACCGCTTTCCGCGCCTGCCGCGTATCTCTGCGGCCGACCCTCAGGAATCCGAGCAGGCCTGGCAGAACGCCCCACAGCTGCTGGCCGCGCTCAACGGTGCCCACCTGGGGGCCTGGCTGTGGGACATCGAAACCGGTCGGGTCAGCTGGTCACGCGGCACCCAGGCGTTGTTCGGCTTCGACCCGCAACGCCCGCTGCCCAACGACATCGATTACCTTGACCTGCTGCCCGAGGAAGACCGCGCGCGCACCCGCCAGTTGTTCCAGGCAGTGGTCAACGGCGAGCCCGTGGAGCAGGCCATGCGCCACCGCATCCGCTGGCCGGATGGCAGCCTGCATTGGCTGGAGATAAACGGCAGCCTGACCCACGACCGCCACGGCCGGCCGCAGATGATCGGGGTGATCCGTGAGATCACCCGCCAGCGCGAGCGGGAAACGGCGCTGATCAACTCGGAAAAACGCTTCGCCACGCTGTTTCACCTGAGCCCCAATGCCATCCTGCTGACCCGTCGCCACGACGGCATGATCTTCGAGGTCAACCAGCATTTCGAGGACATGTTCGGCTGGCCGGGCAGCCAGGTGATCGGCAAGACCAGCCTGGAGCTGGGCCTGTGGGTGCACCCCGAGCAACGCCAGCAGATGCTCGACGCCACCCGCGCCAGCAGCGGCCCGCTGAACCTGGAGGTGCAGTTTCGGGCCAGCAACGACAAGGTGCATGACGGCATCCTCTGCACCCAGGGCATCGAACTGGAGGGCGTGACCTTTCTGCTCAGCACCTTCGTCGACACCACCGAGCGCAAGCGCGCCGAGCAGGCCCTCAAGGACAGCCAGGAGCGACTCGATCTGGCCCTGGATTCGGCGCAGCTGGGCACCTGGGACTGGCACATCCCCAGCGGCATGCTGTATGGCTCGGCCCGCGCGGCGCAACTGCACGGTCTTGACCCCATCCCTTTCCACGAGTCCTTCGATGCCTTTTTCGAAGGTGTGCCGGAGCAAGAGCGCAACGTCATGCGCCAGGCCTACCGCAGCCTGCGCGAAGGGCCAGCGGGCAATTACCAGATCACCTACCGGGTACAGTTGGAGAACGGCACTTCGCGTTATATCGAAAGCCGTGCGCGGCTGTACCGGGACGACCAGGGCAACCCCCTGCGCATGGCCGGCACCCTGCTGGACATCACCGACCAGGTAGAGCGCGAACAGCGCCTGAGCGCCTCGGAAGAAAAGTTCGCCAGCCTGTTCCAGGTCAGCCCCGACCCGATCTGCGTGACCCGCCAGGACACCGGCCAGTTCATCGAGATCAACCCGGCCTTCACCCAGACCTTCGGCTGGAACGCCGACCAGGTGATCGGCCGCACCGCCGAGCAAATCGGCCTGTGGGCCGAGTCCATCGAACGCGCGCAACGCATCGAGCGGGTGATCCGCGAACAGGCCCTGAGCAACGTGGCCGTAGTGGTCAACCACCGCAACGGCTCACCCTTGACCTGCGTGATATCCAGCTGCCTGATCAGTGTCGATGACCAGCCCTGCAGCGTCACCACCCTGCGCGACATCACCCAGCAGCAACGCGCCGAAGCGGCGCTCAAGTCCAGTGAAGAGAAGTTCGCCAAGGCCTTCCACTCCAGCCCCGACGCCATCACCATCACCGAGCGCTACAGCGGCCGCTACCTGGAAATCAACGACGGGTTCTGCCGGCTGACCGGCTACAGCGCAGCCGAAGTGGTCGGGCGCAGCGTTTACGAGCTGGGCATCTGGGCCGACGACAAGCAACGCAACGCCCTGCTCGCCGAGCTCAAGGAACGGGGCCGGGTGCACCATCGGGAGATGCTCGGGCGCAACAAGCGCGGCGATATCCTCACCGTCGAAGTGTCGGTGGAACCGATTACCCTGAACGAGACCGACTGCCTGCTGCTGACCGCCCGCGACGTCAGCCAGCTGAAGAATGCCCAAGCGCAGATCCGCCACCTGGCGTACCACGACCCGCTGACCAACCTGCCCAACCGCGCCCTGCTGATGGACCGCCTGAGCCAGCAGATCGCCCTGCTCAAACGCCACAACCTGCGGGGTGCGCTGCTGTTTCTCGACCTTGATCACTTCAAGCACATCAACGATTCGCTCGGCCACCCGGTGGGCGACGCCGTGCTGAAGATCATCACCGCGCGCCTGGAGGCCAGCGTGCGTCTGGAAGACACCGTGGCGCGGCTGGGCGGCGACGAGTTCGTGGTGCTGCTCAGCGGCCTGGAGGGCAGCCGCGAACAGGTCGAAAGCAAGGTGCGCGATCTGGCCGATACCCTGCGCGAACTGTTGGCCGAACCGATGTCGCTGGATGGCCAACGCCTGCAGGTGACGCCCAGCATCGGCGTGGCGCTGATACCCGATCACGGCACTACCCCGGCCGACCTGCTCAAACGCGCCGATATTGCCCTGTACCGGGCCAAGGACTCCGGGCGCAACACCACCCAGCTGTTCCACACCACCATGCAAAAGGCCGCCAGCGAGCGCTTGCGCATGGAAAACGACCTGCGCCTGGCGCTGGCCCGGGGTGAGCTGGCCCTGCACTTCCAGCCCCAGGTGGATGCCCGCGACAACCGTATTGTCGGTGCCGAGGTGCTGCTGCGCTGGCACCACCCGCAACTCGGCCAGCAGCCGCCGGCGCAGTTCATCCAGGTGCTGGAAGAAAGCGGGCTGATCCTGGAAGTGGGCAGTTGGATTCTCGACGAAGCCTGCGACGCGTGCGCGCACATGCTCATGGATGGGTTGATCGACGCTGATGACTTCAGCCTGTGCGTGAACATCAGCCCGCGGCAGTTCCGCCAGAACGATTTCGTCGGGCGGGTCCTGCGCAGCCTGGACGACTACCGCCTGCCACGGCAAATGCTCAAGCTCGAGATCACCGAAGGCATCGTCATCCAGAACCTCGAAGACACCATCAGCAAGATGCGCGAACTGAAGAGGCACGGGGTGAGCTTTGCCATGGACGACTTCGGCACGGGCTATTCGTCACTGACTTACCTCAAGCGTTTGCCGGTGGATGCCCTGAAGATCGACCAGACCTTCGTGCGCGATGCGCCGATCGACCCCAATGACGCCGAAATCGTCCGCGCCATCGTCGCCATGGCCCACAGCCTGGACCTGGCGGTGATCGCCGAAGGGGTGGAGTTGACCGAACAACTGGCGTTTCTCGAGCAGTTGGGCTGCCACTTGTACCAAGGGTATCTGCACAGCCGGCCACTGCCGTTGCCGGAGTTCCGCCAGATGTTGCTAGAGGCACCGGCAGATTTCTGATGCCGGAATGCGAAAAGGGCACCCTGGGGTGCCCTTCTCGTTACCGACCGGCTGACAGTTAGTTCAGCGCTGGCTTGTCGCCATTGATCGGGATGCGCTTGGCTTTGGCTTCTTCAGGCACGATGCGCAGCAGGTCGATGCTGAGCAAGCCATTGGCCAGGCCAGCGGCCTTGACCTCGATGTGGTCGGCCAGGCGGAACGACAGCTTGAAGGCGCGCTGGGCGATGCCCTGGTGCAGGTAGGTCACCTCAGCGGCGCTGCTGTCGCGTTTGCCACCGGAGACGGTCAGGACACCTTTTTCGACCTGCAGGTCGAGGTCCTGCTCCTGGAAACCGGCAGCGGCAACCACGATGCGGTAGTGGTCTTCGCCATGTTTTTCCACGTTGTAGGGCGGGTAGCTGCTACCGGCCTCGTTACGTGCCGCGGATTCGAACAGGTCGTTGAAACGGTCGAAACCAACGGAATGACGGAACAGTGGAGCGAGAGAGAAAGCGGTAGTCATGGTCATAAACTCCTGAGATTCAGCAAGTAAGTCACTACGCGACCCGACTTCGGCATCGCGTACTCAAAAGATATGGCCGGTGAACCGGCTTTCAAGAGGGGCTACGAAAAAATTTTCTGTTTTTCCGCTTTTACTGCAAAGCGGCAGATCAGGCCACGCATGCCTCGAAGGCCTGCGCCTCAACCCCCAGCAAGCGGCTGATGCGCGCGCAATCATCTTCCCGACGCAGCTCGGCAAACAGCACCACCGCCTCCGGGTAGCTGCGGGTCAGCATCGCCAGCCACTGCTTCATCCGCCCCGGCGCATAGCGCGGGGACAGCTTGGCCTGGGCCTGGCGCCAGAATTCGCGCAGCAGCGGCAGCAGGTCATCCCAGCTCATGGGCTGGTACGCCCGGCCGTCGCGGGCAGCGGCGATCTGCAGGCCCAGGTCGGGCCGCGACACCAGCCCGCGCCCCAACATGATGTGCTCGGCACCACTGACCTCGCGGCAGCGGCGCCAGTCGTCCACGGTCCAGATCTCGCCGTTGGCGAACACTGGCACCTTGACCACATCCTGCACCCGCGCCACCCATTCCCAATGAGCCGGCGGCTTGTAGCCCTCGACTTTGGTCCGCGCATGCACCACCAGGTGCGCCGAACCGCCCTCGGCCAGGGCCGTGGCGCACTCCAGTGCACCGTCGGGGCTGTCGAAGCCCAGGCGCATCTTTGCAGTGACCGGGATGTCCGCCGGTACCGCCCGGCGCACCTCGCGGACGATGGCATGCAGCAACTCAGGCTCCTTGAGCAGCACCGCGCCGCCACGCGACTTGTTCACGGTCTTGGCCGGGCAGCCGAAATTCAGGTCGATTACCGGTGCCCCCAGCTCACAGGCCAGCGCAGCGTTCTCGGCCAGGCACACCGGGTCAGAGCCCAGCAGTTGCACACGCATCGGTACGCCGGCCGCAGTCCTTGCGCCCTGGCGCAACTCAGGCGCCAGCTTGTCGAACGAGGAAGGCGGCAACAGGCGGTCGCACACCCGGATGAACTCGGTGACGCACCAATCGATGCCACCCACTCGGGTCAGGACGTCGCGCAGGATGTTGTCGACCAGCCCCTCCATCGGGGCCAGGGCAATTTGCATGTGTGGGTCTCGGCGGGAAAAGGCGGCAGTCTAGCAAAAAACCGTACGCCTTCAGGCACCGATCAGCGCTTGGCCATAACCCTCGATAAATTCGACCGGCATGCGCTTGGGCTTGCCGCTGGACAACTCGATACAGGCGAAGGTGGTCTGCGCCCGCAGCAGGGTCACACCATCGCGTGGGCGCTTGAGCTGGAAGCGGCGGGTCATGCGCAGGCGTTGGTCCCAGTCGATGATCCAGGTTGCCAGT
The DNA here is from genome assembly GCF_051123555.1 of Pseudomonas sp. NFX1. Classification (NCBI taxonomy): domain Bacteria; kingdom Pseudomonadati; phylum Pseudomonadota; class Gammaproteobacteria; order Pseudomonadales; family Pseudomonadaceae; genus Pseudomonas; species Pseudomonas sp. NFX1. Next base: position 3,051,359 of record NZ_CP169366.1, read on the forward strand.
TGCAGCTCGTCGTCTTCGTAGCCGGCGGCCAGGTAGTCGATTTCGTGGCGTACCACGGCCATGGCGCGGTCCAGACGCCGGTATTCGGCCAGGTCCAGGCCCAGGCGCTGGGAATGGCGCCAGGCACAACGTTCGAGCCAAGTGACGTAGGCGGCGTTGTTGGCGTGGCCGAGGCCGTCGATGTCTTCGCTGCCGACGCGCAGGTCGATGATGAAGGGTGTTGCCAGGTCCCAGCTCATGCGCGCTCCTGAGAGGTTTCTTTGGGGGAGATTGCGGCGCTTTGCGCTCCACGGTCCTGGCGAGTGTAACGGATGCTCAGGCGCTTTGCCGCGCCGGCGCACTGGCACGGCTCAACAGCTCGAGCACCGCCTCGCCCAGACGCGGGTCGGCCAGCACCCGTTGGTGCCCGCCCTCCTCCAACAGCATCAGGCGGCTGTCGAACCAGGCCTTGTGGATGATCTGGGCCTCGTCGGCGGCCACCAGGCCATCGTCAGCGGCATGCACCACCAAGCCTGGCAGCTCCAGTTGATAACCACTGACGTCCAGGCGTGCGATCTGCATCCCGACATCCCGCTCGACCTGGCGAATGAATGCTGCCCGCGCCCGCGCCGGCAGCCCCAGGTGATGGGCGAAGCCGCGCAACACGCCGAGCAATTGCGCCGGTGCCGCGATGCTCACCGCCGCCTCGGCGCGCAAGCCCATCTGCAGCGCCAGCAGCACACTGGCACCGCCCATGGAATGCCCGATCACTGCACGCAGCGGCGGCAGCTCGGCCGCCGCTTCCAGCAGCGCGCGGGCAAACAGCACCACGTGAGCCTGATGGCCAGGCGAACGCCCATGCGCCGGCCCCTCCAACGAAACCACCGTGTGCCCAGCCTGGACCAGGGTTTCGATCAACGCGGCAAACTGCGTGGGGCGCCCCTCCCAGCCGTGCATCAGCAATACCGTCGGGCCCTTGCCCCAGCGCAACGCCGAAAGCCCGAAGCGCAGGGTGATGCGCTCGGCCTTGGCCAGCAGCGGCAGTTCCCACGCTCTTGGCGGCAGCGTGCGCGGGGTCATGAAGGCGCGGCGCATCCTGCCGGCCACATGCTCCGGCGCCAGGTGGCCCAGGGTGCCATTGATGCCACGAATCCAGCTCAGGGTAGTCATCGCCTTGCTCCCGCCTTGTGGTTATTCAGATCACCGCCGACTTGGCGGCACGCAATACACGGTCGGACAGCTCGCCAGTGCCCAGGGCACGCGCCAGGGCCAGGCCACCGACCATCAGTGCAAGGTCGGCCAGGGCTTTGTCGATGTCTTCGGGGCGATCGACCATTTTCGCGGTCATCAGCTCGATGTGCTCGGCCAGCACCTCGCGGAACACCTCTGGCAACCGCTGCATCTCGCCCAGGGCGTTGGGCAGCGGGCAGGCATGAACTTCAGCGTCGCGGTGCTTGCGCGAGAGGTAGAACGCCGACACCAAGGCGCGGCGTGCTTCGCCATCCAGGCTAGGGTCGACCTGGGCCAGCAAGGCCCGCCGCTCGCCCAGCAACTGGCGGAACGCTTCGAGCATCAGCTCGTCCTTGCTGTCGAAATGGGCATAGAACCCCCCGACGGTCAGCCCGGCGGCGCCCATGACTTGGCTGACGCTCGGCTCTGCCGGGCCATGTTGAATCAAGGCACTGCGCGCTGCCTCGAGAATCCGGTCGCGGGTCTTGCTCTTTTTGTCGTTCATGGCCACCTCAAATATTATGCTCGTAATATTATAGGCGTAATATTTTTTGGCAAGCGAAATCCTCAGCCACCTGTCGGTGCCGGGAATATTCGGAGGGGAAAAAACAAAAGGCCCATTCAATAAGCGAATGAGCCTTTAAAGTCCCGCAAAACGCGGGTAAACATGGCGTCCCCTAGGGGACTCGAACCCCTGTTACCGCCGTGAAAGGGCGGTGTCCTAGGCCACTAGACGAAGGGGACGTAACCTTCGTGCCGGTTCATTTTCACAAACCGCGGCAAAATTGGTGGAGCTAAGCGGGATCGAACCGCTGACCTCCTGCATGCCATGCAGGCGCTCTCCCAGCTGAGCTATAGCCCCGAAAACAAAAGGCTCATCCAATATACGAATGAGCCTCTTTAAGCCCCGCAAAACGCGGGTAAAAGTGGCGTCCCCTAGGGGACTCGAACCCCTGTTACCGCCGTGAAAGGGCGGTGTCCTAGGCCACTAGACGAAGGGGACGTAACCTTCGTGCCGGTCCGTTTTCACGTACCGCGGCAAAATTGGTGGAGCTAAGCGGGATCGAACCGCTGACCTCCTGCATGCCATGCAGGCGCTCTCCCAGCTGAGCTATAGCCCCGGATTTCTAGCCTCTCGGCCCAGCGACATAATGAAACATCGCTTGTGCAAAACTGGCGTCCCCTAGGGGACTCGAACCCCTGTTACCGCCGTGAAAGGGCGGTGTCCTAGGCCACTAGACGAAGGGGACGAACCTTCTTACCTTCAAGACCCGGTTGCTGGACCCGGTCTTGCTTATCAGCCTTGGCTGCTAAGCGGAATTTGGTGGAGCTAAGCGGGATCGAACCGCTGACCTCCTGCATGCCATGCAGGCGCTCTCCCAGCTGAGCTATAGCCCCACAATGTCGCTCTGAGCAGAATCGCTGGCTGGGTGGCTGGCGTTTCGTTTCACTCATCGCTGTGGACGGGGCGCATATTAAGATCGGATTGCACGGCTGTCAAACGAATTTTTGAAATTATTCAAAAGTTTTTTCACAGATAACAATCACTTACCGCCCTGCCCTTTGTTCTCCCATGGTTTTCTAAGCATTTGAACCTGTGGTAACGGGCAAGCCTGCGCCCACAGGTTCGCGCTAACGCCACGTCAGGCGATAGTCGCCAGCAGCTTTTCCCACTCTTTGTTTTCTTTCTTCGACACGCCACCGAGCAGGTCCAGGGCCTGGCGCAAGCGGTAGCGCGTCAGGTCCGGGCCGAGAATTTCCATGGCATCGAGCACCGACACCGAGCTGGCCTGGCCAGTAATGGCGGCAAACATCAGCGGCATGGCGTCACGCAGCTTCAGCTCCAACGCCTCGACCACCGCCTGGATGCAGCCGGTAATGCGGTCCTTCTCCCACTGGCGCAGGCTTTCAAGCTTCCACAGGATCAACTGGATGACCTGACGCACCTGGTCGCCCGACAGCTTTTTGCTCTCGAACAGCTTGGCATCAAGCTTCAGCGCGCCTTCGAAGAAGAAACCACCCAGCGGTGCAACCTGGCTGAAGGTTTCGACCCGGCCCTGCACGTGCGGGGCGATCTTCATCATGTAGTCGCTGTTGAACGCCCATTTCTGCAGGCGCGTGGCGAATTCTTCGACCGGCAGCTCACGCAGCCACTGGCCATTGAGCCAGGACAGTTTCTCGATGTCGAAGATCGGCCCACCAAGCGAAATGCGCGACAGGTCGAAGTGCTCGACCATCTCGTCCAGGGAGAACTTCTCGCGCTCGTCCGGCATCGACCAACCCATGCGGCCGAGGTAGTTGAGCATCGCCTCGGGCATGAAGCCCATGCGCTCGTAGAAGGTCACCGAGGTCGGGTTCTTGCGCTTGGACAGCTTGGACTTGTCCGGGTTACGCAGCAGCGGCATGTAGCACAGCTTCGGCTGCTCCCAGCCAAAGTACTCGTACAGCTTGATCAGCTTCGGAGCCGACGGCAGCCACTCTTCGCCACGCAGAACGTGGGTGATGCCCATCAGGTGGTCGTCGACCACGTTGGCCAGGAAGTAGGTCGGCAGGCCGTCGTTCTTCATCAGCACCTGCATGTCCATGCGGTCCCACGGGATTTCGACGTCACCGCGCAGCATGTCCGGTACCACGCAGATGCCTTCGCTCGGCACCTTCATGCGGATCACGTGGGGCTCGCCGGCGTCCAGGCGGCGCTGGACTTCCTCGGCGCTCAGCAACAGGGCACGGCCGTCGTAGCGCGGGGTCTCGCCACGGGCCATCTGCTCGGCGCGCATCTGCTCCAGCTCTTCGGCGGTGCAGAAGCAGTAGAACGCGTGGCCGGCATCGACCAGTTGCTTGGCGTACTGGGCGTAGATCTCGCCACGTTCGCTCTGCCGGTAAGGGCCGTGCGGGCCACCGACGTCCGGGCCTTCGTTCCATTCGATGCCGAGCCAGCGCAGGGCGTCGAAGATCTGCTGTTCCGACTCGCGGGTGGAGCGCAGTTGGTCGGTATCTTCGATGCGCAGGATGAACTCACCGCCGTGCTGCTTGGCAAAGCAGTAGTTGAACAAGGCGATGTAGGCGGTGCCGACATGGGGGTCGCCCGTGGGCGATGGCGCGATGCGCGTGCGTACGGTGGTCATGGAAGGTCTCGAACGAAAGATGAAACAAAGGCGGGATGTTAGCAGGGAGCAGGCACCCGGCTCCAGCAATGGCGCGAACGACACTTGTCGAAGGGCCGTCGGTCGCTGTTAAATTTGCTTACATTTCTGGAACCATAGTCTCATGCCTGCTCAACTCAAACGCCGCCTGCTGATCTTTTTCGTCGTGGTGGCAACCATCGCCCTCGCCTTCCTGGCCCACTGGTATTTCAAGGGGCGCTTTTACGAAAGTACCGACAACGCTTACGTTCAAGGCGAAATCACTCGTATTTCCAGCCAACTCGGTGCACGCATCGATGACGTACGCGTGCAGGACAACCAGCACGTCGTCAAAGGCGAACTGCTGGTGCGCCTGGAAGCCGCCGACTTCCAGCTCGCCGTCGAGCGCGCCCGTGCAGCGTTGGCCACCCGTGAAGCGGAGCACGTACAGGCCGAAAGCCGCCTGACGCAACAGGGCAGCCTGATTGCCGCTGGCCAGGCCCAGGTCGCCGCCAACCAGGCCACGCTCGACCGCTCACGCCTGGACCTCAACCGCGCAGAGGCCCTGCGCAAGCCTGGTTTCGTGTCCGAAGAGCGGGTTACCACACTCTCGGCAGAACGCCACGTGGCCAGCTCCCAGGTCGACAAGGCGCGCGCCGATTTACAAGGCCAGCGCCAGCAGGTCAATGCCCTGGCTGCCGAGCTCAAACGCCTCGACGCGCAGATCGCCAATGCACGCGCCGACCTTGCCCAAGCCGAATTGAACCTGACCCGCTGCGAGATCCGCGCCCCGATCAGCGGCACCATCGGCCAGCGCAACGCGCGCAACGGCCAGGTGGTGCAGGCCGGCGCCTACCTGCTGTCGATCGTGCCCGACGAAGACATATGGGTGCAGGCCAACTTCAAGGAAACCCAGATTGGCCGCATGCAACCTGGCCAGCGCGCCGAGTTGCTGTTCGACAGCTACCCGGACACGCCTGTCGAAGGCCGGGTCAACAGTCTGTTCGCAGCCTCCGGCGCCCAGTTCAGCCTGCTACCACCCGACAACGCCACCGGTAACTTCACCAAGGTGGTGCAGCGCATTCCGGTGAAGCTGACCTTCAGTGCCGACAACCCGCTGCGCGGCCGCATCCGCCCCGGCATGTCGGTTACCGCCACCGTCGATATCCGCGCCGAGGACGATGGCCGCAATGGCCGGTGATCAACTGCTCAGGCCCACTGCCGAGCCGAGCCGGCGCGACTGGATTGCGGTGATGAGCGTAATGCTCGGCGCCTTCATGGCGGTACTGGACATCCAGATCACCAACGCTTCGCTCAAGGACATCCAGGGCGCGCTTTCCGCGACCCTGGAAGAGGGCTCTTGGATCTCCACCTCCTACTTGGTTGCAGAGATCATCATGATCCCGCTGACCGCCTGGCTGGTGCAGCTGCTATCCGCCCGGCGCCTGGCGGTGTGGGTTTCGGCCGGTTTTCTGCTGTCGTCGCTGCTCTGCTCCATGGCCTGGAACCTGGAGAGCATGATCATGTTCCGTGCCTTGCAGGGCTTTACCGGCGGCGCCTTGATCCCTCTCGCGTTCACCCTTACCCTGATCAAACTGCCTGAGCACCACCGCGCCAAGGGCATGGCCATGTTCGCCATGACCGCCACCTTCGCGCCTTCGATCGGCCCGACCTTGGGGGGCTGGCTGACCGAGAACTGGGGCTGGGAGTACATCTTCTACATCAACATCCCGCCAGGCCTGGTGATGATCGCGGGCATGCTGTATGGGCTGGAAAAGAAAGAAGCACACTGGGAACTGCTGAAAAGCACCGACTATGCCGGCATCGTCACGCTCGGCGTGGGCCTGGGCTGCCTGCAGGTTTTCCTCGAGGAGGGCCATCGCAAGGATTGGCTGGAATCGAACCTGATCGTCAGCCTGGGCACGGTCGCCCTGATCAGTCTGATTACCTTTGTGATCCTGCAGTTTTCCAAGCCGCACCCTTTGATCAACCTGCGCATCCTGGGCAATCGCAATTTCGGCCTGTCGAGCATCGCCAGCTTGGGCATGGGCGTCGGGCTGTACGGTTCGATCTACTTGTTGCCGCTGTACCTGGCGCAGATCCAGGGCTACAACGCCCTGCAGATCGGCGAAGTGATCATGTGGATGGGCGTGCCGCAGCTGTTTCTGATCCCGCTGGTGCCCCTGCTGATGAAGGTGATTTCGCCGAAGATACTTTGCGCGATTGGCTTCTGCCTGTTCGGCGCCGCCAGCTTTGGCTCGGGGGTGCTCAACCCGGACTTTGCGGGGCCACAGTTCAATCAAATCCAGATCATTCGGGCACTGGGGCAACCGATGATCATGGTGACCATTTCGCTGATCGCCACCGCTTACATTCAGCAGCAGGATGCCGGGTCGGCGTCGAGCCTGTTCAACATCCTGCGCAACCTGGGAGGCGCCATCGGCATCGCGCTGCTTGCCACCTTGCTGGATGCACGAACCAAGGTGTACTTCGACTACCTGCGCGAGTCACTGGTGCCGAGCAATCCGCAGGTGGCAGAGCGCCTGGCACAGCTGGCCGAGCGCTTGGGCAGCGATACGGCGGCGCTGGGCAAGCTCAGTGAAATCACCCATCAGCAGGCGCAGATCATGGCGTACAACGACGCCTTCCATTTTGTCGGGATCGGCTTGGCGGTGAGCATGGTGGCGGTGTTGCTGACGCGCAAGCTGCCGGAGGGGTTGAAGGCTGGCGAAGCGCACTGAATGGGCGTTGGCTGCACTGGCCTCTTCGCGGCTAATGCCGCGAAGAGGCCAGTGCAGGTGGCGAAGCATCAGCTGGTAATCAGCCGCTCGCGCAACTGGGTAATCTCGTCGCGCAACTGCGCTGCTGCCTCGAACTCCAGGTCGCGGGCGAACTGCATCATCTTCTCTTCCAGCTGCTTGATACGCTTGGTGATCTCGCCCGGCGTGCGCAGCTCTGCCTCGTAGCGGGCGCTCTCCTCCGCGGCCTTGGCCATGCCTTTGCGCTTTTTGCTGCGCGAGCCAGGCACCGTGGCACCTTCCATGATATCGGTGATGTCCTTCACCACCCCCTTGGGCACGATACCGTTGGCCAGGTTGAAGGCAATCTGTTTCTCCCGACGCCGCTCGGTCTCGTCGATGGCCCGCTGCATCGAGCCAGTCATCTGGTCGGCGTAGAGGATGGCCCGGCCATTGAGGTTACGCGCAGCCCGGCCGATGGTCTGGATCAGTGACCGCTCGGAACGCAGGAAGCCTTCCTTGTCGGCATCGAGGATCGCCACCAGCGACACTTCCGGCATGTCCAACCCCTCACGCAGCAGGTTGATGCCCACCAGCACATCGAAGGTACCCAGGCGCAGGTCGCGGATGATTTCTACCCGTTCGACGGTGTCGATGTCCGAGTGCAGGTAGCGCACTCGCACGTCGTGATCGGCCAGGTAATCGGCGAGGTCTTCGGCCATGCGTTTGGTCAGCGTGGTCGCCAGCACCCGTTCGCCGGCCTCGACACGCTTGCGGATCTCCGACAACAGGTCATCGACCTGGGTCAGCGCCGGGCGGATTTCTACCTGAGGGTCGACCAGACCGGTCGGCCGCACCACCTGCTCGACCACCCGCCCGGCATGTTCCGCTTCATAAGGGCCGGGGGTTGCCGAAACGAAAATGGTCTGCGGGCTGACCGCCTCCCATTCATCGAAACGCATGGGCCGGTTGTCCAGCGCCGAGGGCAGGCGAAAACCGTACTCGACCAGGGTTTCCTTGCGCGAGCGGTCGCCCTTGTACATGGCGCCGACCTGGGGAACGCTGACGTGCGATTCGTCGATCACCAGCAGCGCATCCGCTGGCAGGTAATCGTAGAGGGTGGGTGGCGGTGCGCCCGAGGGGCGCCCGGACAGATAGCGGGAGTAGTTTTCGATGCCGTTGCAGTAGCCCAGCTCGAGGATCATCTCCAGGTCGAAACGGGTGCGCTGCTCCAGCCGCTGCGCTTCCACCAGTTTGTTGCCCTTGTGCAGGTATTCGAGGCGGTCCTTGAGTTCCTCCTTGATGCCCTCGACCGCACCCAGCAGCGTTTCGCGCGGGGTGACGTAATGGCTCTTGGGGTAGAAGGTGAAACGCGGCAGCTTGCGAAAGACCTCACCGGTGAGTGGGTCGAAAGCTGCGATGTTTTCCACCTCGTCATCGAACAACTCGATACGGATGGCTTCAAGGTCGGACTCGGCCGGGAACACGTCGATCACATCGCCCCGCACGCGGAAGGTGGCACGGGCGAAATCCATCTCGTTGCGGGTGTACTGCAGGTCGGCCAGGCGGCGCAGCAAGGCGCGCTGGTCGAGCTTGTCGCCGCGGTCCACGTGCAGGACCATTTTCAGGTAGGTTTCGGGGCTACCCAGGCCATAGATGCACGACACGGTGGTGACGATGATCGCGTCACGCCGCTCGAGCAATGCCTTGGTCGCCGACAGGCGCATCTGCTCGATGTGGTCGTTGATCGACGCGTCCTTCTCGATGAAGGTGTCGGACGACGGCACATAGGCTTCGGGCTGGTAGTAGTCGTAGTAGGAAACGAAGTACTCGACCGCGTTGTTCGGGAAAAACGCCTTGAACTCGCCATACAACTGCGCGGCCAGGGTCTTGTTAGGCGCCAGCACCAGGGTCGGGCGCTGCACCTGCTGGATGACGTTGGCAATGCTGAAGGTCTTGCCCGAGCCGGTCACCCCAAGCAGCGTCTGGTGCGACAGCCCGGCCTCGATGCCTTCGACCATCTGGCGAATGGCTTCGGGCTGATCGCCGGCCGGCTGGAAACGGGTGACGAGCTGGAACTCGGACATGAGGGACCTCGCGGTGCTGCAGCAACTGTAAATTTAGCCAGTAGTCTATACCCAAATGCGCCCATTCGGGGCCGGTTTCAAGCCCCGGGTGTGAACGCTTATTGCTGTGGACACGGCAAATAGACCAATGGTCAAAAAATATTTGCGCAAATGCCTGGAAAAGCTGTGCCAGAGTGTCGCAGTGACCGGTCGGTATCACTATACTGACTCCCCGTTTGTGCACCGCTTCAGTGCATTCGGGCTGGAGCGTGTACGTCCTATCACTCTCCATTCAGAGCCAAGGTAACAATGAGCCTGTTTTCCGCTGTCGAGCTGGCACCCCGCGACCCTATTCTGGGCCTCAACGAAGCATTCAACGCTGATCCACGTACCGACAAGGTCAACCTTGGCGTGGGCGTCTACTGCAATGAGGAAGGCCGCATTCCGCTGCTGCGCGCCGTGATCGAAGCCGAGACCCAGCGTGCTGCCCAGCATGCCTCGCGCGGCTATTTGCCGATCGACGGCATCGCCACCTATGACCAGGCCGTGCAAAAGCTGCTGTTCGGCGCCGAGTCGCCGCTGCTGGCCGCCGGCCGTGTCGTCACTGTGCAAGCCGTTGGCGGCACCGGTGCTCTGAAGATTGGCGCCGATTTCCTCAAGCGCCTGTCGCCCAACGCCGTGGTGGCCATCAGCGACCCAAGCTGGGAAAACCACCGCGCGCTGTTCGAGACCGCAGGTTTCCCGGTACAGAACTACCGCTACTACGACGCCCCGAGCCACGACGTCAACCGCGCCGGCATGCTCGAAGACCTGAACAGCCTGCCGTCCGGCTCGATCATCGTCCTGCACGCCTGCTGCCATAACCCGACCGGCGTCGACCTGACCCTGGACGACTGGAAAAACGTCCTTGAAGTGGTCAAGGCCAAAGGCCACGTGCCATTCCTCGACATGGCCTACCAGGGCTTCGGTGACGGCATCGCCGAAGACGCCTTCGCCGTACGCCTGTTCGCCGAGTCGGGCCTGGACTTCTTCGTCTCCAGCTCGTTCTCCAAATCGTTCTCGCTGTATGGCGAGCGCGTGGGCGCACTGTCGATCGTGACCGGCTCCAAGGACGAAAGCACCCGCGTGCTGTCGCAGGTCAAGCGCGTGATCCGCACCACCTACTCCAACCCGCCGACCCATGGCGCGACCATCGTCGCCACCGTGCTCAACAACGATGAACTGCGTCAGATGTGGGAAGACGAGCTGGGTGAAATGCGCCAGCGCATCCACGGCATGCGCAAGCAGATGGTCGAGCTGTTGGCCACTTACGGTGCCAAGCGCGACTTCAGCTTCGTCGGCCGCCAGGTTGGCATGTTCTCGTACTCGGGCCTGACCGTTGAGCAGGTCGCGCGCCTGAAGAACGAGTTTGGCATCTATGCGCTGGACACTGGCCGTATCGCGGTAGCGGCACTGAACCAGAGCAACATCCACGTGGTCACCAAGGCCATCGTCGAAGTGCTGTAACTGTTTGATTCTGCTCTAGTTTACCGAGGGGCAGCTTGACTTCCCCTTGGTGATCAGTAAGATGGACGCAGATTCCGCGATAGCTCAGTCGGTAGAGCAAATGACTGTTAATCATTGGGTCCCTGGTTCGAGTCCAGGTCGCGGAGCCAAACACTGAAAACCTCCAGTTGCGCAAGCACTGGAGGTTTTTTCATTTCCGGGCCTGCTACTGCTGCAGCGGCTCGGTCACAGGCTTGCCTTCATCCACCAGGCTCCACACCAAGAGCTTGGCAGGCCGGCTTTTACTGGCATTGCGCGACACGCTGTGCACGGTCCCAGGCGCCTCGTACCAGTACTCGCCGGCCTTGTAGGTCTTTTCTTGCTCATCATTGAGCTTTGATACCACCGCACCTTCCAATACGTAGGCCATGACTGCCCCTGGGTGCTGGTGGGCGGGCGACGCCTGGCCGGGGGCATAGCTGACGGTGAGCATCACCGCCTTTTTACCGGGGGCGTTGCTGGGCAGTTTTTCTTGCAGTACCTGGACCTGATCGGGGGCATCGCCATGCGCCCAGGCGGGGATATGGCCGGCGAGCAGGCCAATGCTGATGAGCGAGGCAATGGCAAAAGATGAGGGTTTCATGGGCTACTCCTGATTGGCGACTGCCAGCAGGTTAGGCCCGGTGGTGCCTGGGGAAAATGGCCAATGCAGCGAAAAACAAGGAGGCCTATTACGGCCCCTGATCTCAGATACGCCCGATCAGATAGAACTCACCCTGGCTCCAGACCCCTAACCACTCCTCGCCCTCAATGATGCGCGGCACCGCCAGCTCGACCAGCTGGTAAAACACATTGCGATGAATCAGCGCATCGAGGTTGCTGCGCATCAGCACATAGGGTGAAGGCTCCTGGGTAACAGGATCGATCTCGACCCGCAACGGATTAGCCGGGCCCGCCTCGACCTGGTCATCGACATTGCTGGTAAAGCGCAGCACCTGTTGCTCACCACTGCCCAGCACCTCCAGGGCAATCGCGACAAAGGGCGCATCATCGACACGGATACCGACCTTCTCCACCGGTGTGATCAGGAAGTAGTCATCACCATCGCGGCGAATGATCGTGGAAAACAGCCGCACCATCGGCTTGCGCCCGATTGGCGTACCTAGGTAATACCAGGTGCCATCGCGGGCGATACGCATGTCGATGTCGCCGCAAAAGTCCGGGTTCCACAGATGCACCGGCGGCAGCCCCTTTGCTTTGGGGATCTGTGCCAGAAGATCATTGGCCTTGCCGGAATCGCTCATCACACTTGCCTCATTCGCTCATGCCCAGAAGGCTACGAGCGTACTCGCGCATCGGCGCGGCAAGCAAATCTTCCGGCGTGTTGTCGTGGAACGTCAACAAACCGCCACGGCTCTTGATGCGGGCCGTGTCGATCAGGTAGCGGGTATTGGTTTCGATGAGCATCATCTGCACGACCCCGGTATCCCAACCCAGGCGGTCGACCGCCTGCTCGTCATACCACTCGTCACCGTTGCCGATACGGTCGTCGGTGCGCGCGAAACGGGTGTACAGCACATAGTCCGCGCCCACCGACCGCGCCTCGGCAATCGCTTCTTCCAGGCCAAGCGGGCCTTGGGCGCGGCGCACCAGCGGGAAATACTCGACGAAACTCTTGAACGCCTCGTCGGCCACCACATTTTGCCGCGGCAACGGGCCTTTACCGGGGGGCATGAACGCGCCCTGGCCAATGAAAATGAACGAGTCGGGCTGCAGGCGGATCGACAGGGTCCGGCGGGTATCGCTGTGGTCGAGCAGACCGGCATCGCTCATGTGGTAACGGACGCCCTCGCCCATATCGCTGACATTCATGCAGCCGCCCAACGCCATCAGCGCCAGCAGCAAGACCAGGCTACGCATCTTTCCTCCAGTGGCCGGCGACGAAAAACCGGCGAATAGCCGGCGGATGCAGCTTTTGCGCCAGACTCAGCCGCCGATCACCTTCATCACTGTCACCCCCCCGGAAAACGCCACATCCTGCTTGTCTGCCAAGGCCTTGACCAGCAGCCGCTGCAAGGCGGGAAGCGCTTGATGACGCGGCTTTTCCAACAGGTCGCCGACAAAGTGGCGATTGCTCGACGACAAGCAGCCATGCAGCCAACCGGTGGATGACAAACGCAGCCGCGAACAACTCCGGCAGAACGGCACGCTCTCGTTGGCGATCACACCGAAATGGCCTTTACCGGGGACCTGGTAGCGCAGGGCAGTGGCATCCACCGCCGCGTCCACCTGCTCGTAGGCATGCTCGGCGCCGATCAGCCCGAGCAAGTGGTCAAGGCCAACGAACTGCTGCAGGAAAGCATTGCGGTCATTGGCCAGATGGCCCATGCGCATGAGCTCGATGAAGCGCAGCTCAAACCCCCGCGCCAGGCAGTAATCGAGCATCGGCAGAACCTGGTCGAGGTTCTGGCCGCGCATCGGCACCATGTTCACCTTGATCTGCATACCCTGCGCGCTGGCTTGTTGCATGCCCGTCAGCACGCTGGCAAGGTCGCCACCGCGGGCGATGCGGCGAAAGGCCAGTGGGTCCAGGGTATCGAGGGAAACATTCAGGCGGCGGATGCCTGCTGCGCGTATCTGTGGCAACTTGCGCGCAAGCAACTGGCCGTTGGTGGTCAGCGAGATATCGTCGAGGGGGAGCTTGGCCACGGCAGCCAGAAAATCGTCCAGCCTAGGGCTGACCAACGGCTCGCCACCGGTAATGCGCAAACGCTCGATGCCAGCGGCTTCAATCAGGTAGGCAACGCCCCGCGCCAGCGCCTCGGCAGGCAACTCGTGCTGGGCCGCCACCAGGCGCTTGCCATCGGGCACGCAGTAGGTACAGGCATAGTTACAGGCAGCCGTCAGGCTGACACGCAGGTTGCGAAAGCGCCTGCCTTGACGATCGACAATCATGGATGACTCCGGCATGGATGAAGCGGGGCTGGCAAAACCTGACTCATAAATCAGGTTTTTGCAAGCCCCTTGTTCATGCCGGGTCAACTGCAAGGGCCCCGCAGCGGCCCTGCTCTGTCAGTTGGCGGGTTCTGGGTCGCGTTTGCGCTTGTTACCCATGCGTACGCCGATGTCCATGAGGAACTGGAAGAAACCTTCCTGATCTTCGAGCACGTTGCTCCAGAACGGCGAGTGGTACAGCGCCACGGCGCCATGCACCAAGGCCCAGGCCGCGCAATAGTGGAAGTACGGCGGTACGTCTTCGAGCTTGCCTTCGCTGATACGGCCCTTGATCAGCTGGGTCAGGCGATCGAAGTTGGAGGCGCGGATGCTGTGCAGCTGCTCGACCATCTCCGGCACTTGATTGCCCTTGACCACCTTTTCTTCCAGGCGGTCGAACAGCCGGTAGCGCTGCGGATCGCGCATGCGGAACTCGAAGTAGGCGCGCGACAGGGCTTCCTTGTCACGGTCAACGTCGGCCGAATGCAACAGCTCGTTCAAATCGCGCTCGTAGTCGAGCATCAGGCGCAGGTAGATCTCCGCCTTGGACTTGAAGTGCTTGTAGATCGTGCCTTTGCCGATACCCACGGCGTCGGCGATCATCTCGACGGTGACGCTGTCTTCACCCTGTTCGAGAAACAGCTTGAGCGCCGTATCGAGGATTTCCTGTTCGCGACGGCGAAACTCACGGACCTTACGAGGTTCTTTCTGCATAGGAAGGACTGGTTGACGATCGAAGCGGTTTATTATGCCTAACTTGCGGGAAATTGCACGGATCATCCAACCATGTCTATGTTTCACGATGAGTTCGATCAAGCCCCGGGGCTGCGCTACCTGAACCACGCGGCCATCGCCCCCTGGCCACGCCGGGCTGCCGAGGCGGTGGCACGCTTTGCCCGCGACAACGTTTGCCTGGGTGCCAGCGAGTACCCGACCTGGCTGGCGACCGAGCGGCGCCTGCGCGAGCGGCTGGCGCGGCTGATCCACGCCCCCTCGCCCGGCGACATCGCCCTGGTGAAGAACACTTCCGAAGGGCTGTCACTGGTCGCTTTTGGCCTGGACTGGGCGCACGGCGACCAGGTGGTGATCAGCGACGAGGAATTCCCCTCCAACCGAGTCGTATGGGAAGCCCTGGCCGACCGTGGCGTGCAGGTGATCCAGGCCAGCCTGGCAGGGCCCGACCCCGAGGCCACGTTGCTGGCGGCCTGCGGGCCACGCACCCGCTTGCTGGCGATCAGCGCCGTGCAATTCGGCAGCGGCCTGCGCCTTGACCTGGCGCGCCTGGGTGAGGGTTGTCGGGTACGCAATGTGCTGTTCTGCGTCGACGCCATCCAGCAGGTCGGCGCCCTGCCCTTCGACGTGCAGCGCTTTCAATGCGATTTCGCCATGGCCGATGGCCACAAGTGGATGCTCGGACCCGAGGGGTTGGGGCTGTTCTATTGCCGCGCCGAAATACGCCCGCAGCTTGAGCTCAATGCGTATGGCTGGCACATGCTGGAGCACCTGGGCGATTTCGAGCGGCGCCAATGGCAGCCGGCGCGTAGCGCGCGGCGTTTTGAATGTGGTAGCCCGAACATGCTCGGTGCCTGCGCACTGGAGGCGAGCCTTTCGCTGCTGGAGGAGGTCGGGATCAGCACGGTAGCGCAGCGCTTGCAGCAGCGCGTGGCGCAGTTATATCAAGGCTTGGCCGCGGTGCCTGGCGTTTTGCTGCAGACACCCGCTGATCCCGACAGACGGGCGGGCATCGTCACATTCAGTATCAAAGGGCAGGATAGCGTGCAGATTCAAAAGGCATTGATGGCTGAGCGCACAATTTGTGCCCTAAGGGGCGCTGGCGTGCGATTTTCACCGCATTTCTATACCAGCGAGCAGCTAATTGACGAAGCTGTGCAGCAGGTTCGCCGGCTGGCCATGCATTGAGAGCGGCGATGGATACCGGGCGTATTCCAAATCTGTTTAAAAAACGACCAATAGGGACTGGCACTGTGCCAAACCTGACCAATACTTGAACTGTTGGCGCGGCGCATCCCCCCCAAGTGGCGCGCCGATAAAGGTGCTCAGGGACCGCGTACCTTTGTTTTACTCCTAATGGTCTTAACCCGGATTCCCTCCCCCAGAACCCGGGTTTTTTTTGCCTGTTTGAAGGGGTGCCCTCAGACCACACGTGCCAAGGGGAACAAGCGCTTGAAGTTCGCCGTGGTCTGCTCCGCCAACTGCTCATAACTGGCCCCACGCAACGAGGCGACATACTCGGCCACTTCGCGCACGTACTGCGGCAGGTTCGGCTTGCCCCGATACGGAATCGGCGCCAGGTAAGGCGAATCCGTTTCCACCAGCAGCCGGTCGACCGGCACTTGGCGTGCCACCTCACGCAACGCGTCAGCATTGCGGAAGGTGACGATGCCCGACAACGAAATGTAATAGCCCAGGTCCAGTGCCGCCTTGGCCATATCCCAGTCTTCCGTGAAGCAGTGCAGCACACCGGCCTGAGGCAGGTTAGCCTCGCGCAGCAGCGCGAGGGTATCGGCCCGCGCTGCACGGGTATGCACGATCACCGGTTTGCCGGTCTGGCGCGAGGCCTCCAGGTGCAGGCGAAACGATGCCTGCTGCAACTCGGCCGCTTCCGGCTCGTAGTGGTAGTCCAGGCCGGTTTCGCCGATCGCCACAACATGCGGGTGCGCCAACTCACGCAACAGCCACTCCAGCGCAGGGGTCTCGCCCGGCGCCAGGTCCAGTGGATGCACCCCCACCGAGCAGTCGACATCGGCGTACTGTTCACTCAGGGCCTTGACCGCCCCGGCGTTGTCGGCACTGACGCCAATGCACAGAAAATGCCCGACCCCGCGTTCGCGCGCAGCCTGCAGGGCAGCATCGAGCGAGCCCTGGTGGGCACTCAGGTCAAGACGGTCAAGGTGGCAATGGGAATCTACGAGCATGGGATAACGGCACACATGAATAAAAGGGAAAGTCAGCGGGCGCCGGGCAACTGCTGCCAGTGAGCCAGCAGCGCTTCGAGCAGCAGGGCGCGATTGAGGTTGGCTTTGCCCAGCACCTTCTGGCGCTGCTCCAGGACCCACGCCTGAACCTGCAACACCTTCGCCTGTCGGCTCTTTTGCGCCAGGTACTGCACGACCTTGCGCATATCGGCCAAGCCTAACCCTTCTTCGTCCTGGGTCAACTGATAGCGCAGGATCAGGTGCGACCACTCACAGAACCAGTCGAACAGCAGCAACAGCGGCACGCCACTCCAGGCATCGGCCAGCTGGCTGGGGGACTGTTGCTGCTTGAGCAGTTTTTTCACCCCATCGGTGACCAGCGCGCGCTGTTCACGTACACCCTGTGCCTGCAGGCTGACCGCCCTCAACGGCGAACCTGCGGCCAGGGTCAGCAGCTCATCGCGCTCGGTTTCATCGCTGTCGGCCAGCGCATTGGCCAGCCAGGCTTGGCTCTGGGCCAGGCTGGGCTGCGGGCAGACGACCTGCTGGCAGCGGCTCTTGATGGTCGGCAGCAGGCGGCTGGGCTGATGGGTAACCAACAGCAGGACGGTATCGCCCGAAGGTTCTTCAAGGCTTTTGAGCAACGCATTGGACGCATTGACGTTCATCGCCTCGACCGGCTCGATCAACACGACCTTGCGCCCCCCCAGCTGCGCAGTCTGCACCACAAAGGCCACCAAGTCGCGCACCTGATCGACCTTGATCGGCTTGTCGGCCTCCTCCGGCTCCAGTACGTAGTTGTCCGGGTGGCTGCCGGCCTTGAGCAACAGGCAGGACTTGCAGGTGCCGCAGGCATCCAGCCCCTGAGGGTGCTGACACAACAAACGCGCCATCAGGCGCTCGGCCAGGGCTCGCTTGCCGATACCTTGCGGCCCATGCAGCAAGTAGGCGTGTGCGTGCTGGCTGCGACCGGCCAGCTGCTGCCAGATGGCTTGCTGCCAGGGGTAGGCCTCAGCCACGGCAACGCTCCAGGATACCCGGCAGCAGTGCGTCGATGGCGCGCTGCACGGCCTCCAGGGGCTGCGCGGCATCCAGCAGGCTATAACGCTGCGGCGCGCGATGGGCACGCTGCAGGTAGGCTTGGCGCACCGCCTCGAAGAATGCCTGGCCTTCCTGCTCGAAACGGTCCAGGCGGCCACGTGCGGCAGCACGGGCAAGGCCGACTTCGACCGGCAGGTCGAAGACCAGGGTCAGGTCTGGGCGCAGGTCGCCTTGGACGAACTGCTCCAGTGTGGCGATGCGCTCGACGGACAACCCCCGGCCCCCGCCCTGATAAGCGTAGGTAGCATCGGTAAACCGGTCACACAGCACCACCGCCCCCCGGGCCAGGGCAGGCCGGATCACCTGCGCCAGGTGCTGGGCGCGTGCAGCGAATACCAGCAGCAGTTCGGTATCCGCCGCCATGCTTTCATCACTTGGTGCCAGCAACAACTCGCGCACCTTTTCGGCCAGCGGTGTACCGCCCGGTTCGCGGGTCAGCAGCACATCCAGGCCATGTTCGCGCAGGCGCGCCGCCAGGTATTCGCGGTTGGTGCTCTTGCCCGCGCCTTCGGGGCCTTCCAGGGTAATAAACAAGCCGCTCACAGGCAGTCCTTAAGGTAGTTCTTCGGGCGTCGGCGCATCGGCCGCTGCGGGGTCGCCGGCCGGGGCCGATTGCTGCGCGGGGGCCGCGTCGGGCTCAGGCTGCGCAGACGGCTGGTCCGCTGCGGGCGCATCGGGCTCGGTGGGCTCGGTGGCCTCGCTGGCACCCGGCTGGGCCTGCGGCGCCGGGCTCGACCGGTAATCCGCACGCCGCTTGAGCTGGAACTCGCGCACCGCCGAATTGTGGTCGTCCAGGTCGTCGGAGAACACGTGGCTGCCATCGCCACGGGCAACGAAGTACAGGCTGGTGCCAGTGGCCGGATTGAGCGCAGCGTGAATAGCCTCGCGCCCGACCATGGCGATCGGCGTCGGCGGCAAGCCGGTCATGGTGTAGGTGTTGTAGGGCGTCGGCTCGCGCAGGTCGGCACGGGTAATTCTGCCGTTGTAGCGCTCGCCCATGCCATAGATCACGGTCGGGTCGGTCTGCAGCATCATGCCCAGGCGCAGGCGCCGTACGAACACGCCAGCAATCTGCCCGCGCTCTTGAGGGATGCCGGTTTCCTTCTCCACCAGCGAGGCCATGATCAGCGCTTGGTACGGGTCGCGATACGGCAGGTCAGTGGTGCGCTCCGACCATTCCTTGGCCAGCACTTCGTCCAGGCGCATGTAAGCCTGTTGCAACAACTCGATGTCGCTCATGCCGCGCACGAAGCGATAGGTATCCGGGAAGAAGCGGCCCTCGGGAAACACGCCGGTGTGGCCAAGCTTGTCCATCACCTCGGCGTCCGTCAGGCCGTCCAGCGTGTGCTTGATCTTTTCGTGCTTGGCAACTGCCGAGCGCACTTGGCGGAAGGTCCAGCCTTCGACCAGGGTGAGGTTGTACTGCACCACATCGGCACGGCGCCACGCGTCGAACAGCTGCTCGACCGTCATGCCTGGGGTCAGGCGGTACTCACCGGTGTGCAAGGGCGTACCCGCCATGTTGAAGCGCCAGTAAAGCCGCAACCAGAAGGCGTCATCGAGCAGCCCATCGTTCTGCATGCGGTAGAACATGCGGTTGGGGTTGGTGCCATTGGGCACGTCGAGCAGGCGCTCCTGCGTCACGTGCAAGGGCTGCTCCAGGACCGAGTTGACCTTCCAGGCCGACCAGCCCAAAGCCAGGCCGGCCAGGATCAACCCCATTTCCAGCAGCAGCAGGAATTTGCGTCTCACGAATTCAGGTATCCAGTAACGTACGGGCAACGGCCTGCAGTTTACGGGTGAGTGGGCCCGGCGACCAGTTCAGCGCGGCAAAACCCCTCACAGGCCAGACACCATAGACACTGTTGCACACGAATACCTCATCCGCCTGCTCCAGTTCATCGAATGCCAGGTCGCGGACCTGTACGGGGATGGCCATTGCCTGGGCCTGCTGCAACAACGCGGCGCGCATCACGCCGGCGACACCGCAGCGGCTGAGGTCTGCGGTCAGCAGCACACCGTCACGCACCAGAAACAAATTGCTATACACCCCTTCGACTACCCTGCCCTGCCCATCACGCATCAGGCCTTCGGCATGCTCGCCGCCCTGCCATTCGGCACGCGCCAGCACCTGCTCCAGGCGATTGAGGTGTTTGAGGCCGGCCAGCAGCGGTTGTTCCCCAAGCCGGGTCTGGCAAGGGAACAATTGCACACCGAGTTCGGCATGTTCGACAGGATAGCTGGGCAGCGGGCCACCCTGAAGGATGCGCCGTGGCGCCGCACCGGCAACCGGGGCATAGCCGCGCTGGCTGTCGCCACGGGTAAGGATGAGTTTGGCAACGCCATCACCTAGCTGGTTGGCGTAACGCCGTATCTCGTCTTCGATCAACGCCAGGTCGACGTCGATGGCCAGTCGCTGGCATCCCAGCGCCAGGCGTGCAAGATGGCCGGCCAGCAAGCTCGGCCGGCCGCCTCGCACGGCGATGGTCTCGAACAGACCATCGCCGTAGGCCAGGCCGCGGTTCTGCAGATTGACTGCATCCGCCGGCTGGCCGTCGAGCCAGCTGCGCATCAACCAGCGAACCGGCGGAACACCAGCGAGCCGTTGGTGCCACCAAAGCCAAACGAGTTGGACAGCACCACGTCGATCGGCATGCTGCGCGCCTGGTGCGGCACGAAGTCGAGGTCACAGCCCTCGTCCGGCTCATCCAGGTTGATGGTCGGCGGCGCCATCTGGCTGTTGATTGCCAGTACGCTGAAGATCGCTTCCACCGCGCCCGCAGCACCCAGCAGGTGGCCAGTCATCGACTTGGTCGAGCTGACCGCGAGCTTGTAGGCATGCTCGCCGAACACACGCTTGATCGCAGCCACTTCGGCCACATCGCCCGCCGGGGTCGAGGTGCCATGGGCGTTGATGTAGCTGACCTCTTCAGGCTGGATGCCGGCGTCGCGCAGGGCATTGGCCATGCAACGGGCAGCACCTTCACCGGAATCGGGTGGCGAGGTCATGTGGTAGGCGTCGCCGCTCATGCCGAAACCAACCAGCTCGGCATAGATGGTCGCACCACGGGCCTTGGCGTGCTCAAGCTCTTCGAGAACCAGCGCACCAGCACCGTCGGACAGCACAAAGCCGTCACGGCCTTTGTCCCAAGGACGGCTGGCACGGCTTGGCTCATCGTTACGGGTCGACAGCGCGCGCGAGGCACCGAAGCCGCCCATGCCCAGGCCACAAGCGGCCATCTCGGCGCCACCGGCGATCATCACATCGGCTTCACCGTAGGCGATGTTGCGTGCGGCCATGCCGATGCAGTGGGTGCCCGTAGTGCAGGCGGTGGCAATGGCGTAGTTCGGCCCCTGCAGCCCCAGGTGGATCGACAGGAAGCCGGAGATCATGTTGATGATCGAACCCGGCACGAAGAACGGCGAAATGCGCCGCGGGCCTTGCTCATGCAAGGTCCGGCTGGTTTCTTCGATGTTGGTCAAGCCGCCGATGCCCGAGCCCATGGCCACGCCAATACGCTCGCGGTTGGCGTCGGTCACTTCCAGGCCGGCATTACGCACCGCCTGGAAACCGGCCGCCAGGCCGTACTGGATGAACAGGTCAAGCTTGCGGGCCTCTTTGGCCGACAGGTACTGCTCGACCTCGAAGCCTTTCACCGAGCCGCCGAAACGGGTGGAGTAGGCAGCCAGATCCGTATGTTCGATCGGACCGATGCCACTGCGGCCAGCCAGAATGCCCTGCCAGGTACTCGGTACATCGGTACCCAGTGGTGACAGCATACCCATACCGGTGACCACGACGCGTCTACGCGACACAGTACTCTCCTTTTCTAATAACAGAGTCTCTTGGCATTGCATTCATGCGATGGAATGAAATGACAACAGGCTCTCGGTGCGCGGTGAACGATACCCTTGAGCCAAGGGGGGCTCGCAAAGAAAAAACCGCACGCCAGCAAAGGCAGTGCGGTTTTTCCCGACAAGTAGCGTCGACTAAAACGTCTTAGGCCTTGTGGCTGTTGACGTAGTCGATAGCGGCTTGAACGGTAGTGATCTTCTCGGCTTCTTCGTCTGGGATTTCGGTCTCGAATTCCTCTTCCAGAGCCATCACCAGCTCAACGGTGTCAAGCGAATCGGCACCCAGGTCATCGACGAAGGACTTCTCGTTGGTCACTTCCTCTTCCTTGACGCCCAGTTGCTCGGCGACGATTTTCTTGACGCGTTCTTCGATGGTGCTCATACCTAGTTTTCACTCCTAATGGACATATGTCAGGCAGCTGGCCGGTGACCAATTTTATAGAAAGACGTTCGCTTTTCAAGCTAAACGCACCTTCGAATTAGTCACCCGACCCTCTGCCTGGAATCTGGTTGCAGCTTTATAACGGATTTTAGGCTCGCAGTATGACTCTTTTTTTACGAAATCCGTCACATTGAGTTGCAGTTTTACATGTACATCCCGCCGTTGACCGGCACGGTAGCACCGGTCACATAGGCTGCGCCGTCGGACGCCAGGAAGGAAACCACCTTGGCGATTTCCTCAGCCTGGCCCAGGCGGCCCAGCGGAATCTGGGTCTGCAGGGCTTCGCGCTGCGCTTCTGGAAGCTCACGGGTCATGTCGGTGTCGATGAAGCCTGGGGTTACCGAGTTGACGGTGATGCCTCGCGAGCCCACTTCACGCGCCAGGGCGCGGCTGAAGCCTTCCAGGCCAGCCTTGGCGGCGGCATAGTTGGCCTGACCGGCGTTACCCATGGCACCGACGACCGAGCCGATGCTGATGATACGACCCCAACGCGCCTTGGTCATGCCGCGAAGCACGCCCTTGGACAGACGGTAGAGGCTGTTAAGGTTGGTGTCGATCACGTCGAACCACTCGTCGTCCTTCATGCGCAGCATGAGGTTGTCGCGCGTGATACCTGCGTTGTTGACCAGGATGGCCGGTGCACCGAACTGCGCGGTGATGGCGCCCAGCACCGCTTCGACGGACTCGGCGCTGGTCACGTTCAGCTCCATGCCGGTACCGGTGATGCCGTGCTCTTTCAGGGTAGCGCCGATGCGCTCGGCACCGGAAGCCGATGTGGCGGTGCCGATCACGGTCGCGCCCTGGCGGCCCAGTTCGAGGGCGATGGCCTGGCCAATGCCACGGCTGGCGCCGGTGACCAGTGCAACTTTACCTTGCAGGCTCATGCAAGCTTCTCCAATTCAGGCCAGCGCCGCACGGGTGGCGGCGACGGCGTCAGGGGTATTGAGGTTGTAGGTGGTCACGCCGTCGGCGCAACGCTTGTTGAGGCCGGCAAGGACTTTGCCTGGGCCGCATTCAACAAGATTGACGGCGCCATTGGCGGCCAGGGTCTGTACGCACTCGACCCAGCGCACGGGCTGGTACAGCTGCGCCAGCAGGTCGTGCTTGAGCGCATCGAGGTCGGCGGCGATGGCGGCGGTGACGTTCTGCACTACCGGGATCTGCGGGGCCTTCCACTCGATGGCGTTGACCGACTCGGCAAAACGGTCGGCGGCCGGCTTCATCAGGGCGCAGTGCGATGGCACGCTGACAGGCAGCGGCAAGGCACGCTTGGCGCCTTTGGCCTTGCACAACTCGATGGCACGGTTCACCGCCGCAACGTTGCCGGCAATGACTACCTGGCCCGGAGAGTTGAAGTTCACTGCACTGACCACTTCATCTTCGGCCGCTTCGACGCAAATGGCCTTCACTTCATCGTCGCCCAGGCCAAGAATCGCGGCCATGGCGCCGTGACCGGCCGGCACAGCCTCCTGCATCAGTTCACCACGACGCTTGACCAGCTTGACCGCGTCTTTCAGCGACAGGCTGCCAGCGGCGACCAGCGCGCTGTACTCACCCAGGCTATGGCCTGCAACGAACGCAGGCTTTGCGCCGCCCTCTTCCAGCCACAGGCGCCACAAGGCGATAGAGGCGGTAAGGATGGCCGGCTGGGTCTTGTCGGTTTGGTTGAGTTGCTCTTCCGGACCTTCCTGGACCAGCTTCCACAGGTCGTAGCCCAAAGCTTCGGAAGCTTCCTTGAAGGTTTCGACGATCACCGGCTTCTGGGCGCCGAGTTCGGCGAGCATGCCCAGCGACTGGGAACCTTGACCAGGAAAGACGAATGCGAGGGATGCAGACATTGAACAAGCCCTTATGATCTTGTCGTCGGATAGGGTACGCCGGGCGTTAGCCTGGCGCGGAATCTGAAAACTTGGATGGATACGCGGACCAAGCGGTCACATTTAAGCACTTCATCGGCGAAATGCCTAAGGCAACAGGTCTTCAAGGCGACCATGCAGCCGCTGCGGCAGGTTTTCCTGGATCTCGATCAACGCGCGCTGAATGGCGCTCTGAAACCCTTGCACGCCCGCCGAGCCATGGCTTTTGATGACGATACCCTGCAACCCCAGAAAGCTTGCACCATTGTGCCGCGCCGGCGCCAGGTCGGCCTGCAGGCGCTTGAGCAATGGCATGGCCAAGGCGCCGGCAGCACGGGCCAGCACACCGCCCTTGAACAACGCCTCGATGCGCGCACCGATCATCGTCGCCAGGCCTTCGCTGGATTTGAGCAGGATGTTGCCGACAAAGCCGTCGCACACCACCACATCCGCCTCGCCACGGTACAGGCCATCACCTTCGACGAAACCGACATAGTTGAGGCCGCGGGCGTTCTGCAGCAACGTGGCCGCCAGCTTGACCTGCTGGTTGCCCTTGATGTCCTCGGTGCCGATGTTCAGCAGCGCCACGCGTGGGCGATGAACGCCCAGCGCCTGGGCGGCCACCGAGCCCATTACGGCGAACTGGTAAAGGTTCTCGGCACTGCAATCGACAT
Organism: Pseudomonas sp. NFX1; assembly: GCF_051123555.1. NCBI lineage: Bacteria > Pseudomonadati > Pseudomonadota > Gammaproteobacteria > Pseudomonadales > Pseudomonadaceae > Pseudomonas > Pseudomonas sp. NFX1. The sequence continues at coordinate 3,075,837 of NZ_CP169366.1, forward strand.
TGGCGCCCAGGTCGAGCAACTGGCAGTACCCCGCCTGGGTCGGGATCGCCGCCACCATGGCGGGCCGATCGATACCCGGCAGGGTTTTGAGCACGAAACGCGACAACGCCATCAGCGCCCCGGTATTTCCGGCACTCACGCAGGCCTGGGCCTTGCCGTCACGCACCAGTTCGAGCGCAATGCGCATCGACGAGTCCGGCTTGCCGCGCAACGCCTGTGAAGGCCGCTCGTCCATACCGATCACCTCGCTTGCCGCGACAATCTGCAGGCGCGCGCGATCCGCAGCTGCAAGGCCGCTGACAAGATCTTCAAGGAGGGAGGGTTGACCGACGAGGGTCAGGTGCAGCGAGGGGGTAGCCGAAAGGCAGGCAATGCTAGCCTGGACAATGCTGCGGGGACCGAAGTCCCCGCCCATTGCGTCGATCGCGATGATCTGAGCGGACAAGGATTACTCGTCAGCGCCCTTGTCGATCACTTTGCGACCACGGTATACGCCTTCTGGCGATACGTGGTGGCGCAGGTGAATTTCACCGGTGGTCTTCTCTACCGACAGCGCGTTTTCCGACAGGGCGTCGTGCGAACGGCGCATGTCACGGGCAGAGCGGGATTTTTTGTTCTGCTGAACAGCCATAATTGATTAACTCCTAAACGTTTGGGTCACGCTTTAACTGCGCCAAAACACTGAACGGGTTGGACCGCGATACCTCGTCCTTGCTCGAATCGGGCTCGTCTGCGCCCGCCGGCTGCTGGCATTCTTCCGGATGATGAGCAGGCACGATTGGCAAGGCGAGCAGAAGCTCCTCCTCGATAAACGCCTGCAGATCCAATGGATCTTCGCCCAGTTCCAGCACGTCATAGCCTTTCGGCAACGACTGGGTATTCGCACCCTCCTTTACCACGGCGTAAGTACATTCGCTGTGGATCGGCAGGGTGACCAGCTCAAGACAACGCTGGCAAACCATCTTGACCTCGACGTCAAGCTCGCTGTGGATAACCACCACGTGCTGTTCATCTCGTTCAAAATTTAATTTCGCCTGCACCGTACCGACATTGTCGGAAAGCGGGTCGCAGAGTCTTTCCAAATCAGCGAGTTGCAGCGAACCGTTAAGGGTTACGCCACGATCGGCTAATTTGCGCGGGTCAACGTGAGGTGGAATCGGGTCATTCAACATAGGCGCAGCATTCTAGGGATGGCCCCCGCCCCTGTCAAAGGAAATTCGGCGGCAAATCGCGTGATAGGATGAGTACAACAGATCAGGAGTCTACCATGCTGCCCTTATTACTGGCTTCCAGTTCACCTTACAGACGCGAACTGCTCGCCCGCCTGCGCCTGCCCTTCACCTGGGAAAGCCCCGATATAGACGAGCAGCGCCTGGGTGACGAGCCTGCCGTGGAGCTGGTACGGCGCCTGGCCAGGCAAAAGGCCGAGGCACTGGCGGGCAGCCACCCCGGGCACCTGATCATCGGCTCGGACCAGGTGGCCGTGCTGGGCGAACAGATCCTTGGCAAGCCCTTGAGCTTCGAGCGGGCCTGCGAGCAACTGCTGGAGGCCAGCGGGCAGCAGGTCACCTTCCTGACCGGGCTGGCGCTACTCAATAGCGCTACAGGGCAATGCCAGGTCGATTGCGTGCCGTTTACGGTGACGATGCGGGAACTGAGCCGAGAGCGCGTGGAGCGCTACGTGGCGGCGGAACAGCCGCTGGATTGCGCAGGGAGCTTCAAGGCCGAAGGGCTGGGGGTGAGTTTGTTTCAAAGCACGCACGGGTGCGATGCGACCAGCCTGGTCGGGTTGCCGCTGATTCGGCTGGTAGACATGCTGACCAAGGAAGGGGTGGCGGTTCCGTAGTTCGATCCCGCATTTTTAGCACCCATGGAGATCGAGCGGTGCTCGACCTCCATGGGTATTGCAAAGGGGTGCCGTACAACCAACGGCCAACCCTCAGCGCAAAGCAGGCCCCTGGAACCCCATGTACATGGCCAGGTGCTCCGCCACACTGGCGCCGATCCGCTTGGAGAACCGGTCAAACGGCGATTCCTGAACCGTGAAATCCACCAATTCCTTCTCGCCGACAATCTCCCGCGCCACATAGCTGGCACTGCCCAGGCCATCCACCAAGCCAAGCGCCTTGGCCTGCTCGCCCGACCAGATCAGGCCACTGAACAGTTCCGGGTGCTCCTTGTCCTTCAGCCGATCACCCCGCCCCTGCTTGACCATGGCGATGAACTGCTGGTGCGTGGTATTCAGCACGCCCTGCCAGAACGCCCGCTCATCAGGCTTCTCTGGCGAGAACGGATCAAGGAAGGCCTTGTGCTCACCTGCGGTATAGGTGCGCCGCTCGACCCCCAGCTTCTCCATCGAACCGACAAACCCGTAACCCGCCGCCGTCACCCCGATGGAGCCAACCAGGCTGGCCTTGTCGGCATAGATCTCATCCGCCGCACTGGCGATGTAATAGGCACCGGAAGCACCCAGATCGGTGATCACTGCATACAGCTTGATCGCCGGGTACTCGGCACGCAGCCGGCGAATCTCGTCATAGACATAGCCCGCCTGCACCGGGCTGCCACCCGGGCTGTTGATTCGCAGCACCACGGCCTTGGTCTTGGCATCCTTGAACGCCTCACGCAGGCTCTTGACGAGGTTGTCGGCACTGGCGGCCTCCTGATCGGCAATCACGCCGCGCACCTCGATCAACGCCGTGTGGCTGGCGCTACGCGAGGCGGCCTTGTCCATGTCCATCAACGGCGTGAACAAGACCAGCATGCCGAACAGGTAAACGAAGGTCAGCAGCTTGAAGAAAATCCCCCAGCGCCGTGCCCGGCGCTGCTCCTGCACACTCGCCAGCAGGGTCTTCTCCAACAGCCTCCAGCTCTTGCGCTCTTCGCGCTCCTCGGGTTCGGACTCAGGGGCTTTCCATTCGTCTGCCATGCTCACCTGCCTTGGAAGTGAAATTACGCGGAACCGACCAGCCACTCACGCAACTGGGAGAAATGATTGATGCACACCTGCGGGCCGAACTCGCCCAGCGCCTGCAGCGACATCGCACCATAGCCGACAGCCACCGAGTGCATGCCCGCATTGCTGGCCATTTGCAGGTCAAACGCCGAGTCACCGACCATCAACGCGCGCCCAGGCTCGACACCGCAATGGCCGAGAATCTCCTCGAGCATCAGCGGGTGTGGCTTGCCACGGGTCTCGTCAGCGGCGCGGGTGATATCGAAGAACTGCTCCCAACCATTGGCCTTGAGCACCCGGTCCAGGCCTCGACGCGCCTTGCCAGTCGCTACCGCCAAGCGGTAACCCTCGGCACGGAAGGCATCCAGCGACTCGACCACACCTTCGAACAACGGCGATGGCTTTTGATCAAGCGCCGTGTAGATGTCGGCATAGTGCTGCCGAAAACGCTCGAGCTGCCCGGGCGTCAGATGCGGATACAGCGTATGGATCGCCTCGCCCAGGGCCAGGCCGATAATGCCCTTGACCGCATCATCGTGACTCGGCGCCTCACCGGCGCGCTCGGCGGCAGCATTCATGGCCTCGACGATGCGGCCAATGGAATCGGCCAGGGTGCCGTCCCAGTCGAAGATCAGCAGCTCATAAGACTTTTTCATCACTCAGGACGCACTCAAACGCTCTACAGTCTTGGCCCACACCTCATCCACCGGCGCCTCCAGCTTGAGCTCGCCACCATCAGGCAGTGGCACGGTCAGGGCATAGGCATGCAGGAACAGGCGCTTGCCACCCAGCTCGCGAATCTCGCGACTGAAATCTTCGTCGCCGTACTTGCTGTCGCCGGCGATCATGTGCCCGGCATGCAAGGTGTGCACGCGGATCTGGTGGGTACGGCCGGTGATCGGACGCGCTTCGACAATGGTGGCGAACTCGCCAAAACGGCGCAGCACGCGGAACAGGGTCAGCGCCTCCTTGCCCTCCTCGTTGACCTCGACCATGCGCTCGCCAGAGCGCAGGTTGCTTTTGAGCAACGGCGCATTGACCTGCTTCTTCGCGGTCGGCCAGTGGCCACGCACCAACGCCATGTAGCGTTTGTCGACACCATCGCCGCGCAGGGCAGCATGCAGGTGGCGCAGCATGCTGCGCTTCTTGGCGATCATCAGCAGGCCGGATGTATCGCGGTCCAGGCGATGCACCAGCTCAAGCTCCTTGGCATCCGGGCGCAGCTGACGCAGCGCCTCGATCACCCCGAAACTCAGGCCACTGCCGCCATGCACAGCGATACCGGCCGGCTTGTTCATCACGATGAGCGCCTTGTCTTCGTAGACAATCGCCGCTTCAAGGCGCTGCAGCAGCCCCTGGGCAACCGGCGCAGGTGCGTCACGCTCAGGCAAGCGGACGGGCGGTACCCGTACGATATCGCCAGCCTGAATCTTGTATTCAGGCTTGACGCGCCCTTTGTTGACCCGCACCTCACCCTTGCGCAGGATGCGGTAGACCAAGGTCTTGGGCACGCCCTTGAGCGCCGTGATGAGGAAATTGTCGATGCGTTGGCCGGCAAGCTCCGGCGCGACTTCGATCAGCTGAACGCCGGAAGTCGGAGGGGTATTGGTCGTCATCAAGGGATCATAACAATTTTTTATGGAATTGAAGCACTTAATCATTGCTGCTATAGTCGCGAACGCCGCCAAAAGCGGCAGGCCAGCGGCACCAGGCTCTTCGCCGGTCCCTGACCTTCGCAATTCTCCAGGACGCGAGGCCGTCCTACGGGGTTTTCGCCAGTTTACCGAATTGCCTGGAATCGCCACCAGCGCTGTGTAGAGAAGACTGAAAAAAAACGACAAGTGCGGTGTTTCACCTGCTTACCCGCTTCTTTTCGCTGCACCTCTGCCCGCCCCGACGCTTGCACGCAACGCACGGCGAATGCTTCGGAAATACCTGCCTTGGACATGAATGGCGCCAGCGCTCAACCTGCGCTGGCGAAAAATGCAACCCGTTGCGGATTCAGCGCGCGGCAGCACCCGAATTATCAGGGATACGTGCAGGGTGGAGATGCACAGCCCTCGGACCGTGTAGCACCGCGTCCGGCCACCGGCCCACTGAAATGGCCGGCGAGCGGATAAGGTCCTGAAACAGATGCCTCCGGGCGTCCACGGCTGAAGGTTGATTCCTCCTCCTGACTGAGTGCACTTGGCCCGCTGGGTTGATTCGGATACCTATTCGAAAGCCACAAGGGCCTGGTAGGCACCGCAGCAAACAGGACGCGTCGTCGTGACAACGGCAGGCTGGGCAACCGGCTGGTGCCGAACGTCGCTCGACACGGGGGTGGCCCGCCACCCTTTGCGCACCTTGGCACCGACCATGAGACGTCGTGTGTGCCGAACGCCGTTTCCGGCAGCCCGGAAACCGACGGTACAACATGAAAAGAATGCTGATTAACGCAACTCAACCCGAAGAGTTGCGTGTAGCCCTGGTGGACGGCCAACGCCTCTACGACCTGGACATCGAGTCCGGCGCGCGTGAGCAGAAAAAGGCCAACATCTACAAAGGCAAGATCACCCGCATCGAACCTAGCCTCGAAGCCGCCTTCGTCGACTTCGGTTCCGAGCGTCACGGCTTCCTGCCGCTGAAAGAAATCTCCCGCGAGTACTTCAAGAAGTCCCCCGAAGGCCGCGTCAACATCAAAGACGTCCTCAGCGAAGGCCAGGAAGTCATCGTCCAGGTCGAGAAGGAAGAGCGCGGCAACAAAGGCGCCGCCCTCACCACCTTCATCAGCCTGGCCGGTCGCTACCTGGTGCTGATGCCCAACAACCCACGCGCTGGTGGCATCTCCCGCCGCATCGAAGGCGAAGAGCGCAACGAACTGCGCGAAGCCCTGAACGGCCTGACCGTGCCGGGCGACATGGGCCTCATCGTGCGCACTGCCGGCCTTGGCCGCAGCAGCGAAGAAATGCAGTGGGACCTCGACTACCTGCTGCAGCTGTGGACCGCCATCAAGGAAGCCTCCCTTGACCGCGCTGCGCCGTTCCTGATCTACCAGGAAAGCAACGTCATCATCCGCGCCATCCGCGACTACCTGCGTCAGGACATCGGCGAAGTGCTGATCGACAGCATCGACGCCCAGGAAGAAGCCCTGACCTTCATCCGCCAGGTGATGCCGCAGTACGCCAGCAAGGTCAAGCTGTACGAAGACAGCGTGCCACTGTTCAATCGCTTCCAGATCGAAAGCCAGATCGAAACTGCCTTCCAGCGTGTCGTCGACCTGCCGTCCGGCGGCTCGATCGTGATCGACCCGACCGAGGCCCTGGTCTCCATCGACATCAACTCGGCGCGCGCCACCAAAGGCAGCGACATCGAGGAAACCGCCCTGCAGACCAACCTGGAAGCGGCCGAGGAAATCGCCCGCCAACTGCGTCTGCGCGACATCGGCGGCCTGATCGTCATCGACTTCATCGACATGACCCCGGCCAAGAACCAGCGCGCCGTTGAAGAGCGTGTGCGTGAATGCCTCGAAGCCGACCGTGCCCGCGTGCAAGTGGGCCGCATCTCGCGCTTCGGCCTGCTGGAAATGTCCCGTCAGCGCCTGCGCCCATCGCTGGGCGAAAGCAGCGGCATCGTCTGCCCACGCTGCTCGGGCACCGGCATCATCCGTGACGTCGAATCGCTGTCGCTGGCCATTCTGCGCCTGATCGAAGAAGAAGCCCTGAAGGACCGCACCGCCGAAGTGCGCGCCCAGGTGCCGATCCCGGTCGCCGCGTTCCTGCTCAACGAGAAACGCAACTCGATCACCAAGATCGAACTGCGCACCCGCGCACGCATCATCATCCTGCCGAACGATCACCTGGAAACCCCGCACTTCGAAGTCCAGCGCCTGCGCGACGACAACCCGGAAGTGCTGAACAACCAGTCCAGCTACGAGATCGCCGCCACCGAGACCGAAGAAGCGACGCCGGTACCAGCCGCCACGCGCACTCTGGTTCGCCAGGAAGCTGCGGTCAAGACCGCCCCGGCCCGCACCAATGCCCCGGTGCCGAGCACTGTCGAAGAGCCTCAGCAGCCCGCCACACCGGTAGCCCCAGCGCCAAGCGCCCCAGAGCCGAGCCTGTTCAAAGGCCTGGTCAAGTCGCTGGTCAGCCTGTTCGCCGGCAAGGACGAACCGGTCGCCGCACCGGCCGTCACGGCCGAAAAGCCAGCCGCTGATCGCACGCCACGCAACGAAGAACGCCGTAACGGCCGCCAGCAGAGCCGCAACCGCAATGGCCGCCGCGACGAAGAGCGCAAACCACGCGAAGAGCGTGCCGAGCGCGCCCCGCGTGAAGAGCGCCAGCCTCGCGAAGAACGCGCGCCACGTGAAGAACGTACCGCGCGTGAAGAACGTGCCCCGCGTGAAGAACGCGCACCTCGCGAAGAGCGTCAACCACGCCAGCCACGCGAAGACCGTCGTGGCAACCGCGAAGAGCGCCCGGTACGCGAACTGCGCGAGCCACTGGAGGCCACGCCGGCACCGGTTGCACGCGAAGAGCGTCAGCCACGTGAAGAACGTGCACCACGTGAGGAACGTGCACCGCGTGAAGAACGTGCCCCTCGTGAGGAACGCGCACCGCGTGAAGAGCGTGCCCCTCGCGAAGAACGTGCACCGCGTGAAGAGCGTGCCCCTCGTGAAGAACGCGCCCCACGTGAAGAGCGTGCCCCACGCCCGCCGCGTGAAGAGCGCCAGCCACGTGCCACCGAAGAAGCGGCTGAGCAGGCTGCAGAGCTTGCCGAAGAGCAACTGCCGAACGATGAATTGCTGCAGGACGAACAGGAAGGCGCAGATGGCGAGCGTCCACGTCGCCGTTCCCGCGGCCAGCGTCGTCGCAGCAACCGTCGCGAGCGTCAGCGCAATGCCAACGGTGAGCTGATCGAAGGCAGCGAAGACGAAGGCAGCGAAGAGCAGCCACAACAGCACCAGGCCACCGAGCTGGGTGCCGAACTGGCTGCCGGCCTGGCCGTCACCGCTGCTGTTGCCAGCAGCAACATCAGCGCCGATGCCGAAGCGCAAGCCAACCAGCAGGCCGAGCGCGCCACCGCCGAAGTCGTCGAAACCGACAACAGCGAAGCCGCCAAACCGTCCGAGCAGGTCGAAGCGGTTGCACAGGCCGAGGAAGCCGCTGTTGCCCCTGTGGTCGAGCAGCCTTTCAGCGAGCCTGTCGCCGTGGTCGAGGCCAGCGCCGAGCCCGTGGTCGAAGTCACGCCGCAGCCAGTCGTCGAAGCGGCCCCTGCCGCTGAAGCGGTGGTCGTTGCCGAAGCGCCTGTCGAAGCCCCAGTCGAAGCGCCAGCAGTTGAAGCCGGCGAAATCGAGCAGGCGCCGGTAGTCGTGGAAGAAGCCGTGGTTGCCGAGCAGGCTGCCGTGGCTGTCGAAGCGCAACCCGAAGTGGTCGTGGAGCCAGCGCCAGTTGTTGTCGAGCCTGCACCGGTCGAAGCACCTGCCGTGGTTGAAGCTGCTACCGTCATGCTGGCCAACGGCCGCGCGCCGAACGACCCACGTGAAGTGCGTCGCCGCAAGCGTGAAGCTGAAGCTGCTGCCAAGGCCGCGCAGGAAGCTGCAGAGCCGGCCCTGGAAACCGCTGATGAGCACAAGCCTCATCACGGTTGATGCCAACGGCTGAATGAAAAAGCCCCGCCAGTGCGAACTGGCGGGGCTTTTTCTTGCCTAGTGGCCTGGTGGTTGCGCGGCCGCAGGAACGGCCCGCGCCAATCAATCAGTACAGATTAGGCTCCATCTCGAGCTCAACCCCGAACCGCTCGCGGATGTCCGCCTGGATGCGCCGCGCCAAGTCATGCAACTGCGCCCCGCTCGCCTGACCATAGTTGACCAGCACCAACGACTGCAGCCGATGCACGCCCGCATCGCCATCGCGATACCCCTTCCAGCCCGCCTGCTCGATCAGCCACCCCGCCGCCAACTTCACCTGGCCATCAGCCTGAAGGTAAGCTACAACGCCCGGGAAACGCCCACGAATACCCTCGACAAGCTCAGCAGAGACCACCGGGTTCTTGAAAAAACTCCCGGCATTGCCCAATTCGGCCGGGTCCGGCAACTTCTCCCGGCGAATGCTGCAGATAGCGTCGCTGATCGCCTGCGCGCTGGGCTGTTCAACGCCCTGCTCCACCAAGCGCTGGCGCACCGGCCCATAATCCAGATGAGCCTGCAGCGTATGGCTCAGTGCAAAGCGCACCCGCAAGATCAACCAGCGGCCAGGGTTACGCTTGAACAGGCTGTCGCGATAGCCAAAGGCGCACTCTTCCAGACCAAAATCACGCAACTCACCGGTCTGGCGATCCAAGGCAGTCAAGCCGGCGAACACATGCTTGATCTCGACGCCATAGGCGCCCACGTTCTGCATCGGTGCTGCGCCCACGGTGCCCGGGATCAGGCTGAGGTTCTCCAGCCCGCAAAAACCTTGCGCCAGCGTCCATTGCACGAACGGATGCCAGGGTTCACCCGCCTCGGCCTCAACCACCACGCGCTCGCCGTCATCGCTCAGCACGCGGCGGCCACGGCTGGCCATGTGCAGCACCAGCGCATCGACATCACCGGTCAACAGCAGGTTGCTGCCACCGCCGATGACCAGCACCGGCAGCCCGATCCGCTGCGCCTCGGCCAGCGCTTCGCGCACCTCGTCATCATCATGCACCTGGCTGAAATGCCGGGCCTTGACGTCAATGCCGAAGGTATTGAAAGGCTTGAGCGAAACCTGCTCCTGCCACAGCGCTGTCATAACCGCCCCTTGATTTCCACCACCAATGCCTGGCACGCCACCTCGATCAGGTCCAGCACCTGCTCGAAACCGGCGGCGCCACCGTAGTACGGGTCTGGCACCTCATCCAGCTCCGCGCCATAGCGGCGTAGGAAAAGGTCGAGCTCACCTGACGCCGAATGCGGGCGCAGGGCACGCAAGTGGCTCAGGTTGCTCTCGTCCATGGCCAGGATCAGGTCGTACTCGGCGAAGTGCGCCACGCTCACCTGCTGGGCGCGTTGCTGCGAAAGGTCATACCCGCGGGCCTGCGCGGCCTTGCAGGTACGGCCGTCTGGGGCCTTGCCGACGTGCCAGTCACCGGTACCAGCCGACGCCACGTGCACCTGCTCGGCAAGCCCTGCGGCCTGCAACTGATGACGCAGCACGCCCTCGGCGGTGGGCGAGCGGCAGATGTTGCCCAGGCAAACGAACAGGACGCGCATCAAGCCTCCAGCAGGCGCCTTACGCGCTCCAGGTCTTCAGGGGTGTCGACACCCACGGCGGGCGCCTCAACGGCGTCTTCGACGTGAATGCGTACGCCATGCCACAGGGCGCGCAACTGCTCCAGCGCCTCGGTCTGTTCGAGCCAGCACGGGCCCCAGCCGACGAAGTCCTGCAAAAAGCCCACGCGGTAGGCATACATGCCGATGTGACGGCGGTAGGGCACGCCTTCGGGCAGTTGGTCGCGGCCCTTGGCGAAGGCATCACGCGCCCAGGGCAGCGGCGCACGGCTGAAACTCAAGGCCAGGCCGTTCTTGTCGCTGACGACCTTGACCGCATTGGGGTTGAACACGACCTGCGGCTCGTGGATCGGCTCGGCCAGGGTGGCGATGCCGGCTTCCGGGTGGGCCGCGAGGTTCGCCGCCACCTGGTCGATGATCACCGGCGGGATCAGCGGCTCGTCGCCCTGCACGTTGACCACGATGGCGTCGGCAGGCAGGCCGAGACGCGCCGCCACTTCGGCCAGGCGATCGGTGCCGGACTCATGGTCGGCGCGGGTCAGCAGCACTTCGGCGCCAAACGCCTGGCAGGCCTCGACGATACTGGCATCGTCGGTGGCGATGACTACACGGCTGGCAGCACTTTTACGCGCCTGTTCCCACACGTGCTGGATCATCGGCTTGCCGGCGATCGTTAACAGCGGCTTGCCCGGCAGGCGCGTGGAGCGCAGGCGGGCGGGAATCACCACGGTGTAGTCCAGGCTCATTTGTCCAGACGCTCGTCATCGGTCAGGGTGCGCGCTTCGCTTTCCAGCATCACCGGGATGCCGTCGCGGATCGGGTACGCCAGGCCCGCGCCCTTGCTGATCAGCTCGGTTTTGTCGGCGCTGAGCTTGAGCGGGCCTTTGGTGATCGGGCAGGCCAGGATATCGAGCAGTTTGGTGTCCATGGAAGCTTCCTTGAGGCCAGGTGGCCGGCAATTGAATAGGGGCTCAGGGCTTACGGTGCCCGGGCAGCAAGCGTTGCAGCTGGCTGTCGAACCAGGCGCTGAACGCGGGCGACGGCTGCGCCTCGACGGCCAGATACCACCAGTCGTCGGCAGCGAAGGCACGGCATTTGACCGCGTCCTTCTCGGTCATCACCAGCGGCAATGGCGGTGTGAACGACAGGCGGTCGGCGCTGAATTGTGCGTGGTCGGCAAAAGGGTGCGGCACCGGCTGCCAGTTTAGCCCCAGCAGGGTATTGAAGAAACGTTGCGGGTTACCGATACCCGCCACCGCATGCAGGCGCTGGCCTGGTGGGAACAGATCAAGGCCGCGACGCTCGCCGCTGCGCACATTGACCAGCGCGGACGGCTGCAAGCGGAAAGAAAAACCTGCCTGCGAATCAGCGCTGGCACCGTTGAACAGCACCGCATCGGCCTCTTGCAGGCGTTCGACCGGTTCGCGCAGTGGCCCGGCCGGCAGGCAGCGCCCATTGCCAAGGCCACGGGCGGCGTCGATCAGCACCAGCTCAAGGTCGCGCGCCAGGCGGTAGTGCTGCATGCCGTCATCGCACAGGATCAGGTCAAGCGGCTCGCTGGCCAGCAGCGCCTGCACGGCGCGGGATCGATCAGGGTCGATCATCAGCGGCACGCCGGTGCGCTGCACGATCAACAGCGGTTCATCTCCGGCTTGCTCGGCACGCTGATCGGCCTCGACGCGCCAGGGCAGATGCGTGGGCTTGGCGCCATAACCGCGGCTGACCACCCCGACCTTGAGCCCCTGCTTTCGGCAATGCTCGATCAGCCAGAGGATCATCGGCGTCTTGCCAGTACCGCCCACGGTGATGTTGCCCACCACGATGACCGGCACCGGGGCTCGGTAGCTGGCGCTTTCACCCCTGAGAAAACGCGCACGCTTGCGCATTACCACACGGCGGTACAGGGCTTCGAGCGGGCGCAGCAGCGCCAGGGCCGGATGCCCGGCGTACCAGGCAGCGAGCAAACGGTCGGCGAAGGCCATCAAGGCGTCCCCTGAGCGGCCTCGACGGTGGTCATGCGCAACTGGCTGAAGCCGAGCTTGCCGGCCGCATCCATCGCGGTAACCACGGCCTGGTGCGGGGTCTTGCCATCGGCGCTGATCGCCAGCGGCAAGCTGTGATCACCGCCCGACGCCTGCTCGATGGCCTCGCTCAAGGTGGCCAGGTCGCTCTTGGGCAGCAGGTTGTTGTTCACCGAATACACGCCCTCGGCGCTGATGGTGATCTCCACCCGCTTGCCCTCATCGGCCGGCGGCTGCTCGGCACTGGCGGCCTCGGGCAGCTCGACGCGCAGTTGCGTCTCGCGGGTGAAGGTGGTGGTGACCACGAAGAACAGCAGCAGGACGAACACCACGTCGATCAACGACGCCAGGTTGATGTCGACGTTCTCCCGCTGGCGATTGCGCCGAAACTTCACGCCTTGCCTCCGGCCACTTCGACTTCTCGGTCGCCCTGGATCACTTCCACCAGCTTGATCGCCTCTTGCTCCATGCCGACCACCAGCTCATCGATGCGGCGCAGCAGGAAGCGGTGGAAGAACACCGCCGGGATACCGATCATCAAGCCCGCTGCGGTGGTGACCAGTGCCTTGGAGATACCGCCGGCCAGCACAGCGGCATTGGCGGTCATCTGCGAACCCATGAAGGCGCTGAAGATGTCGATCATGCCCAATACGGTGCCCAGCAGGCCCAGCAGCGGGGCCATCGCGGCAATGGTGCCGAGGGTGCTGATGTAGCGCTCAAGGTCGTGGATGACGCGCGACGCGGCCTCCTCGATGCACTCTTTCATGATCTCGCGACCATGGCGTGAATTGGCCAGGCCCGCAGCGAGGATTTCGCCCAACGGCGAATCGGCGCGCAGGGCCTTGAGCTTGTCACTGGTGAGTTGCTTGTCCTTGATCCACATCCAGACCTGGCCCAGCAGGTGTGGCGGGGTCACGCGGCTGGCGCGCAGGGTCCACAGGCGCTCGACGACGATAGCCATGGCAACGATGGAACTCAGAATGATCGGCAGCATCATCCAACCACCGGACTTGACCAATTCCCACACAGTAAACGCCCCTTCGGAAAAAGGCCGCCACTCTATCATAGGAGCGCTGGGGGCTCATCTGCCGAAGATCAGGGAATTGGCTGCCGGGTTTTCAGCGGTAGCGCTTCAGGGCCTCATTCCCCACCTCGCCAAAACCGCCGCTGCCCGCGCACACCTTCCACCGCCCCCTGCGCCCCCAACACCAACCGCAACGCCCCTTCCACCGCCGTATCATGAATCGCCAGCCCATGCCGCTGATACCGTTCGACCACTTGCGCATGTGGATGACCAAAACTGTTGTTACGCCCCCGCGAAATCAGCACCCCGCGCGGCGCCGTAGCGCGGATAAGCGCCTCGGTGGACGAACTACGGCTGCCATGGTGCGGTGACTGCAACCAATCGATACGCGTCGCCCCGTGAGCCGCCAGCCATGCCCGCTCGGCTCCCGCCTCCATATCCCCCGCCAACAGCAGCCGCTCCCCCTGCGCCTCGACCAGCAGCACACAAGAGCGGTCATTGCTGCTCTGCCCTTCAGCCCAACGCCATAGCGAAAAGCGCACGCCATCCCAGTCCCATTGCTCCCCACTGACACATGGTTGCAGCGCCAGGGCCTCCAGCGCCTCACCACCCAGCATCCGCCTGACCGGCAGCCCACGGTGGATGGCCGCAGCACCGCCCGCATGGTCGGCGTGGGCGTGGCTGATCAACATCAGGTCAAGGCTGCCCACCCCCAACTTGCGCACTGTCGGCAGCACCACCCGCTCGCCCAGGTCGTACTCCCCCTTGGCCGGCCCGGCATCGTAGAGCAGACTGTGATGACGGGTACGCAGCAGCACCGCCAACCCCTGACCGACATCCAACTGCCAGACTTCCACCTGCCCTGCCGCTACCGGCTCCCTGGGTACCCACAGGGCAAGCAGCATGACCCCACCCAACCCGCGCATGGGCGCGCCACGGGGCAACAGCACCAGCAGCGCGCCCACGCCAACCAACGCCCAGGCCCACAGCGGCAGGGCCGGCGGCACCCAAGCTGGCCGCCAGCCCGCTACCACGGCCAACACCTTGAACAGCACATCCACTAGGCCACCGGCCAGCCACAACAGCGCCTCCCCGAAGCCCGGCAGGGGCAAAAGCAACGTACCCAGCAACGCCAACGGCAAAACCGCCAGGCTGACCCACGGCACCGCCAGCAGGTTGGCCAGCGGCGCGCTCAGGCTCACCGGCAAACCAGTGGCCAGCAGCACCGGCAGCAAACCGATAGCGATCACCCATTGCGCCCGCGTCCAGGCCTGCCAGGGCCGCCAGCCGCCCAACCGGGCGCTGAAGCAATAGATAAGAACGGCCACGGCAGAAAACGACAGCCAGAGCCCAGGCAACAGCCCCGCCAACGGTTCGACCAGCAGCACCGCGACCAGCGCCAGGAGCAACGGCAGCATGGCGCCGAGGTGGCGAAAACGCAGGCGCCAGAGCAGCACCACGGCCAGCATCAGGCAGGCGCGCTGTACCGGTACGCCAGCGCCGGCCAGCCAGCCATAGGCCAGTGCTGCCGCCATGGCCAAGCCACACGCCCAGGGCAACCAGGGCAGCCGTGCGGGCCAAAGCCCCCACCGCGCCAGTCCGGCGACCAAGCCATACAGCAGGCCCGCGACCAGGCCGATATGCTGCCCAGAGATCACCAGCAGGTGGACCGTGCCAGTGGCCTGCAATGTCTGCCAATCCTCGCGGGCCAGGCCCCCGCCATCCCCAAGCACCAACGCCACCAGCGCCGCCTGCCGGCCGTTGGCATCGACCGCCAGCAGGCGTTGGCGCAGCTCGTCCCGCCAGCCACCGGCCACAGCGCTCAACACCTGCCCAGCCTTGACCGTCCCGGTGGCGCCAATCCGCCGGGCCAGCAACTGTGCTTCGCGATCAGGCCCGTGCGGGTTCAGCAGCCCGGCAGGGCGCTGCAAGGTCACGGCCAACCGCCAATGCTCGCCCGCCCTCAGCTGCGGTCCGTCGTACCAGCTCAGTTGCAAGCGCCGTGGCAATGCGCCACGCCGCGAAGCGGCCTGCTCCAGCTCGAACCGCACACCTTGCGCAGTACAGCTCGGCAGCCCGGCTACCCTGCCCTCCAGCCAAACGGTGCGGCCATCAAGCCCAGGCGCGAGCCGATCGTCCAGCACGTGCTGGGCTGACCAGCACGCCCAGCACAGCCCCAACACAAAGCAGCCCAATGGCCACACCCGGGTGAACAGGCAGGCGACGGCGCCGAGCAACAGCGCAAGCAGCCATCCGACCGATGGCAATACGGGAAGAAAACCCAGGCAAAGCAGCCCGAGCGCGAGCGCAAACATCCCTGTGCGCATAAGGTAGAGCCCCAGAAGCGAAATGACCTTCTGAGGCATAGCGCAAATGCTGGCAAAGCTTGCTCAACAATTGTCACAAACTCTAAACGAGGCGGTTAGGGATTCAAGGCATACTGCCCCGATAAACGCCCCGGGAGCCTACATGCCGCGCCGTCTTTTCAAACGCTACATGCCGGATCCGACCAGCATTCGGGAACACAAGTCCTTACGCTTTTTCGGCAAATTGCTGCACGACCCGAACCTCTGGCACCTGAACCGGCACTCGGTGGCCCGGGCCATGGGCGTGGGGCTGTTTGCGGCGCTGATCCCCATCCCCATGCAGATGCTGCTGGCCGCTGCGTTGGCTATCCCGGTACGTGGCAACCTGCCAATCGCCGTCAGCCTGGTATGGCTGACCAACCCGCTGACCATGCCCCCGGTGTTCTTCATCACCTACATGACCGGCGCCTGGCTATTGCAAATTCCGCCGCGCACACTGCCCGACGAACTGACCTTCGAATGGATCACCGACCAGCTGTCGACCGTGTGGCAACCCTTCCTGCTGGGCTCGGTAGTCTGCGGCGTGGTACTGGGCATCCTCGCCTACTTCACAACCATGCTGTACTGGCGCTGGTGGGTTGGCCGGCAGTGGCGCCGGCGCAAACTCAAATGCTCATGCACGCATGCCGCGGCCGCTGACCAGCAGGCGAATGCAGAGGGTGTAGAGCACCGCAGTGGCGACCAGCATGAAGGTGATCGCCGTGCCAATGCTGATATCCGACACCCCTAGGATGCCGTAGCGGAACGAGTTGACCATGTGCAGCACCGGGTTGGCCATTGACACGGCCTGCCAGAACGGCGGCAGCAGGTTGATCGAATAGAACACCCCACCCAGGTAGGTCAGCGGCGTCAGCACGAAGGTGGGGATGATCGAAATGTCATCGAAGTTACGTGCGAACACCGCGTTGACGAAGCCGAGCAACGAGAAAATCGTGGCCGTCAGCAGCACCACGACGACCGTGACGCCCAGGTGATGCACCTGCAGGTGAGTAAAGAACATCGACAGGATCGTGACGATCACCCCCACTGCCAGCCCACGCAATACGCCGCCCAGCACATAGCCAACGAGGATGGTGTGCGGCGATACCGGCGACACCATCAGTTCTTCGATCGAGCGCTGGAACTTGCTGCCGAAGAAACTCGACACCACGTTGCCATAGGAGTTGGTGATCACCGACATCATGATCAGCCCAGGCACGATGTACTCCATGTAGGTGAAACCACCCATGTCGCCGATCTGCCGGCCGATCAGGTTACCGAAGATGACGAAGTACAGGACCATGGTGATCGCTGGCGGCAGCAAGGTCTGTGGCCAGATCCGCAGGAAGCGCCGCACTTCACGGTAGACGATGGTATTCAGGGCGACCCAGTTGGTGCGCAGTTCCACACTCATACGGCCACCTTCGACAGGTTTTTTTCCACCAGGGACACGAACAGCTCCTCGAGTCGGTTGGTCTTGTTGCGCAAGCTCTGCACTTCGATGTTCTGCAGCGCCAGCTGGCCGAACAGCGCCGTGATGCCGATGTCCTTGTCCACCTGCACCTCCAGGGTATGCGGGGTGATCAACCGGCACGGGTAGCCCTGCAGCACAGGGGCGGCGGGCAGGTCCTGCTTGAGGTCGAGGACGAAGGTTTCGACATGCAGCTTGCCCAGTAGCTGGCGCATGCTGGTGTTCTCGACGATGGTGCCGTGGTCGATGATGCCGATGTTGCGGCACAGCTGCTCAGCCTCTTCCAGGTAATGCGTGGTGAGGATGATGGTGATGCCCTTCTGGTTGAGCTCGGTGAGGAAGCTCCACATCGACCGGCGCAGCTCGATGTCCACGCCGGCGGTGGGCTCATCGAGAATCAGCAGGCGCGGCTCATGGATCAGCGCACGGGCGATCATCAGCCGGCGCTTCATGCCACCCGACAGCGAACGTGACTGCACGTCGCGCTTGTCCCACAGGCCCAACTGGGTCAGGTACTGCTCGGCGCGTTCCCTGGCAAGCTTGGGTGGGATGCCGTAATAGCCGGCCTGGGTGACGACGATATCGAAGGTCTTTTCGAACTGGTTGAAGTTGAACTCCTGCGGCACCACGCCCAGGCAGCGCTTGAGCGCCGAAGGCTCGCGGTCCAGGTCGTGGCCGAACACGTTCACCGTGCCGCTGGTCTTGTTCACCAGGGTCGAAAGAATACCGATAGTGGTGGATTTACCGGCGCCGTTGGGGCCGAGCAAGGCGAAAAAGTCACCTTCGGCGACGTCCAGATCGATGCCTTTGAGGGCCTGGAAGCCATTACCGTAGGTTTTGGTCAGCTGTCGAATGGACAGGGCAGAACTCATAGCGGGTCACGTACCGAGTGAAAAGGTCAGGACACGCCAGGGCAAATCACTGGCGCAGTGAGTGCGGCCATGGTGCTAGGGCTGGCCGCACAAGTACAGTCATGTGTATTGATAGTGACTATCGAGGCAGGTTCAAGTCAGCGCAGTCATCACCGCTGCCTGATAGGCGTGGCGCTGTTTGAAGCGCTCGTACCAGGCCTCCAGGTGATACATGGCCGGGCGTTCGATGGGCAGTTCGAACCAGGCATAGATGAAGCTACCCAGTGGGATGTCGCCCATGCCGATCTGGTCACCGGAAAGATAGGGTTGCCTGGCCAGGGTTTCATCGGCAATCGCCAGCAATTGCGCGCACTGCTTGTGTGCGGCGTTGATCGCCACCCAGTCGCGCTGGTCTTCAGGCGTGCGCAACAGGCCCCAGAACAAAGGGCGGAACGGGGTGGCGAAGGACGAGGTGGTCCAGTCCATCCACTTGTCTGCCAGGGCCCGCTGCCGCGGGTCGTCCAGGTACCAGCCCTGCTCTTGGCCGTATTCGGCGCAGAGGTAGCGAACGATGGTATTGGACTCCCACAGGGTCAGGTCGCCATCTTCCAGCATCGGCACCAGGCCATTGGGGTTGCGTGCACGGTAGTGCGGCTCGTTGACCACGCCGAAAGCACCGCCGGCATCAATGGATTCGAAGTCGAGGCCCAGCTCGTGGGCGATCCACAGCGCCTTGCGCACATTGCTCGAGTTCTTGCGGCCCCAGATCTTCAGCATGGCAACGTCCTTATGAGTGCAGAGGGCTGAAGTCTACTCCAGACCTGCGCCGCCTGTACCGGCACTGACAGACAATGCCCTGAAACTCCTGCTGCCACACCCTGTCACTGTTCTGACGATGCCGTTCATAGCGTTGCGTCTAAGCTCTGTGGGTTAGCTCTAGCCCCTGGTTCCAAGGAGGAGTGATTATGTTGCTGTTGTGGTTGGTGGTTCTGGTGATCGGCGCTGCGTACCTCACGCACCGGCGCCTGCCGCCCTTGCAGATACTCGGCATCATCGCCATCTATACGCTGCTGATGGGTATCTTCAGCAAGGCCCCCGGCTGGCTGCTGGCGGTGATCTGGCTGATACTCGCAGCCAAAACCGCGCTACTGGTGCTGCCTGACTGGCGCCGCAAGGTGTTCACGGGCCCAGTGTTCAAATGGTTCCAGCGCACCTTGCCGCCCATGTCGCAAACCGAGCGCGAAGCGATCGACGCGGGCACCGTGTGGTGGGATGGCGAGCTGTTCAGCGGCCGCCCGGACTGGCGCACCCTGCTCGCCTACCCGGCGCCGAAACTCACCGAAGAGGAACAGGCCTTCATCGATGGCCCGACCGAAGCGCTCTGCGCCATGGTCAGTGACTGGCAAATCGGCCAGGACATGGACTTGCCGCCAGAAGCCTGGCAGCACATCAAGACGCATGGCTTCTTCGCCCTGATCATCCCCAAGGAATACGGCGGCAAGGGCTTCTCTGCCCATGCCCATTCCCAGGTGGCCATGAAACTGGCCACGCGCAGCGGCGACCTGGCTTCCACCGTCATGGTCCCAAACTCACTGGGCCCGGCCGAGCTCCTGCTGCATTATGGTACCGACGAACAGCGCAACCACTACCTGCCGCGCCTGGCTCGCGGTGACGATATCCCTTGTTTCGCCCTCACCGGCCCACTGGCCGGTTCCGATGCGGGCGCCATGCCTGACACGGGTGTCATTTGCACAGGCCAATGGCACGGCGAAGAGGTCATCGGCCTGCGCCTGAACTGGGAGAAGCGCTACATCACCCTGGGCCCGGTCGCCACCCTGTTGGGCCTGGCCTTCAAGGCCTATGACCCGGACCATCTGCTTGGCGAAGAAGAAGAACTCGGCATCAGCCTGGCACTGATCCCGACCGATACCCCCGGCGTCGAGATCGGCAAGCGCCACCTGCCACTGGGCGCGGCCTTCATGAACGGCCCGAACAGTGGCAAGGACGTGTTCGTCCCCCTGGACTTCCTCATCGGCGGCAAGGACATGCTCGGCAAGGGCTGGATGATGCTGATGAACTGCCTGTCGGTGGGCCGTTCCATCTCACTGCCAGCCGTAGGCACAGGCGCGGCCAAGTACACCAGCCTGGTGACCGGCCAGTACGCGAACATTCGCGAACAGTTCAACGTGCCACTGGCCGCCTTCGAAGGCATCCAGGAATCGCTGGCCCGCATCGGCGGCAACGCCTGGCTGATGGACAGCGCCCGCTTGCTGACGGCCAAGGCCGTGGACCTGGGTGAGAAACCTTCGGTGCTGTCGGCGATTCTCAAGTATCACCTGACCGAACGTGGCCGCGAGTGTATCCAGCATGCCATGGACGTACATGGCGGCAAGGGAATCATCATGGGGCCCAACAACTACCTGGGGCGCAATTGGCAAGGGGCGCCGATCTTCATCACCGTCGAAGGCGCCAATATCCTCTCGCGCAACCTGATGATCTTTGGCCAGGGCGCCATCCGCTGCCACCCGTTCGTACTCAAGGAGATGGCACTGGTCGCTCGCGAAGACCGTGACCAGGCGCTGATCGAGTTCGATGGACTGCTGATGAAGCACATCATGTTCGCCGCCGGCAATGCGGCCAGCACCTTGGTGTATGGACTGGGGTTGGGCCACCTGGAAAAAGTGCCGGGCGATGCCCTGAGCCAGGGCTACTTCCGCGCCCTCAACCGCCAGGCGGCAGCCTTTGCATTGATGGCCGACTTGTCGATGATGCTGCTGGGCGGGGCACTCAAGCGCCGCGAACGTCTGAGCGCACGCCTGGGTGATGTGCTGAGCTACTTGTACCTGGCCTCTGCCGCGCTCAAGCGCTATCACGACCTGGGTTCCCCGGAGCACATGCGAGCGCTGTTGCGCTGGGCAATGGAGGAGAGTCTCGGCCAGGCGGAAAATGCGCTGGACCGTATACTCGACAACTTCCCCAACCGCTTCATCGGCTGCGCGCTGCGCGTGCTGGTGTTTCCGTTCGGCCGTCGTCATACAGGCCCCAGTGATGAACTGGATGCCGAAGTAGCCGAACTGATCGGACGCAGCAAGGGTGACCCTGCACTGGAAGAGCTGCTGGCCGGTTGCTACAGGCCCCAGGCAGAAGGCGACCCGGTGGCAGGGCTGCAGCGAGCCAGCGATCTACTGGACGACACGGCGCCACTGCGCAAGGCATTGCATCAAGCCATCAAGGAGGGGAACGTCCAACCCCCCCCCGGGAAGTCCGCCATCGACGCAGCCATCGAGGCCGGAGTGCTGCAGCCTGGTGAAGGCCAGCGTCTGCACGAAGCCGAGAAAGCGCGCAGAAAAGTGATCGACGTCGATGCCTTCGACAAGGCGCAGTTGCTGGCTGAACCGGGCAAGGTGCGCTGACCCTTCGCTCGAAAGGGGGCGCGGCGTATACTCCGCCCCCCGTTTCAGCCATACCGAGGACCCATTCCATGGCCAACCCCAACCTGGAATACCACCTGCAACTGCTCCAGCACCTGCGCACCATCCTGGTTGCACTGGGTGACGCAGAGCAGGTGCCGGAAGAAAGCCACGCCCTGTTCCTCGAACGCTTCGACGAACTGCTGACGCTGCTGCCGCAAGACCCGCTGGAGAGCCAATACCTAGGCCAAGACCTGCTCTGCCAGGTGATCCAACGCTACCCGCAAATCGCACACCTGGTGCCGCGCGACCTGTTGTGGTTCTTTGCTGGCGATTGCCTGCACTTCATGCCAGACGAAGAACTGGAGCTGTACCAGCAATTGGAAGAGCATCGGTTTGAAGCCGAACAGAATGGCGAGCCCTTTGATTGGCATCAAGAAAAGCAGTTGTTGAGCAAGCCAGGGCACGGCAGTACTCACTGACCGGCAAGCGCTGTTATCTACTCGCTTCAGCGGCGGGCAAGGCTCGTAAAAAACCGAATGACGTGTCGTAAAAGTTCAGGCGCGCAACGCCAACTTTCCTACAGATCAGGTGTTTGAATCAGCCTACTCTGCAGCCGTGCCATTGAGCGGAGCATCGTTTTTGTTCAGCTTGAGGCCTTACTAAACACGTCATTTGGACATCATTGTGAAAAAACACTTTGTGGCATTAGCCATCAGCTTATCCAGCACCGCGGCCATGGCCAATACAGGCATTATCAATTTCCAGGGCACCGTCACCACTGGCGGCACTTGCCCTATCGAAGTGGTACACCCAGGCGGCCCAAGCCAGCCTATCCATCTGGGCCACTTCCGCACGCGGGACTTCACTGCTGCGGATCAAAACACCGCAATGGTACCGTTCTCCCTGCGCATCACGCCTGACGCCTCCTGCGACATCGACCCCACCAAGAAGGCCTTCGTGACGTTCTCTCCGCGCTTCGGTGCCGACCCGACTGGCAGGCTGTACGGACTGCAAAGTGGTGTTGGCTACACCAGCAACCTAGCCTTGGAGATCCTCGACCGGAGCAGCACCCCGCTGCCACCGGATACCGAATCCAATGCCCATGACCTGGACGAAAACCTTCCAACCGATATGCGCTTTACCGCCCGACTGAAAACTACAGCGGCTAACGTGCCTGAAGGGAACATCGACACCAGCGTCGATTTCCTGGTCGACATCCGCTAAATGATCAATCCAGGCGCTTACAGGCGCCTGGACCGCTATCAAGCCACATCTGTCCAGGTTTTCCGCATGTCCATGCCTCCTCTTTTCTCCGCACTTCGTGCCACAGTGGCCGCCACATGCCTGACCTTGCTGGCCCCCATTGCCCATGCAGCACTGACCATCGACAGCACACGCATCGTGTTGCCCAGCAACAAGCGCAGCGCTTCGCTGGTAGTCGCCAACCCCAGCAAAGCTGCCTATGCAGCTCAAGTCTGGGTCAACACGGCAAGTGATGACACCACCACGAGTGTCCCGCTGCTCGCCTCACCGACACTGTTCCGCCTGGACTCTGGCCGTGAGCAGTTGGTACAGATCAATGTTCTTCCGAACGACCTGCCAACCGATCGCGAGTCGCTGTTCTACTTCAATGTTCAGGAGTTACCGCAGGTCGACCCTGATGCCCGCAACGTGCTGAACATTGCCCTGCGCACACGCATCAAGCTGTTCTACCGCCCAAGCCAGCTCAAGGAAAAACCTGAAACCCGGCTCAACGAACTGCAGTGGTCCGCTCAACAGCTCGATGGTGCTTGGCAATTGGTCGTGGACAACCCGACCCCCTTCCATTTCACATTCGGCCGCCTCGAGGTCAACGGCGAACAGCTCGACGCCAAGGCAATGGCCATCCCCATGGGGCGACAGCACTTTCCATTACCGGCGCAAACAGGTAATCAGGACATAACGCTCACGTTCACCATCATCAACGATTACGGTGGTTTGAGCGCCCCCACGAGCCAAACCGTGACGCGTCATTAGGCCACTCGCTCAACTGAACAGGCTTAGATTGATCGACCTGGTCATCCGCCAACTTTCCCCGCCATCGAAGCTCAATTTCGACGTAATCGTGAACGAACTGGGAACCACGAGCCTCTGCAAGAATGCCTTACCAAGGCGTGTCTTGATGCCTTCGGTCAAATCAGACGCCTTGACCTCATACCTATCCAGCAGCGTTTCCTTGACCTCGCCGCTTCCCGACAAGACTCCTGATACTTCGATTGTCACTTTTTGCTCAGGGAACATCAGGTACCAGGGGTCCATCAACACATCGGTCCAGGTGCCAACCCTGCTGAGGTAAACTTGCGTCCCCGACACGCCGGCGCCTTGCACATACGGGCTTCGATAAGCACTGATAGGTGGCGCTTGCACGTTCACCTTACGCAAAGCCGAAGGCAATTCGCCCTCCTTTGCTACAACCCGATAGCGCACCTCGACAATCTTGCCGGCATGGGCCACCACCTTGGCCAAGGGGATCTCGTATCGCCTGCTCTGCCCTTGGTATTCGAGCTGCGCGTGATGGTAACCAAAAGTTCCGGGCTCGCCCCAATGAACGCTGGTGCTTTCATCCGGGTAGATGACTGCGGCATCCGGCACTTGAACCAGCAACGGCGCGCCAATCCCGTCCAGCGCCAGCCTGACGGTTTCTGCTGTTCCCGTGGCCTTGGGCACCAGTGGCCAAGTGAAACTGCGCGGCACAGGCTTGGCTTTTACCTCAAGCTCCACCGGCTTCGAAATGCCACTGCTATTGCCCGCATAATCGACAATTTCATAGCAGGCATATCGTTTGCCGTCTTCGCGGTCAACGATCATGTCTCCATCGTAGGCCAGGACTATTGGCGCCACTTGATCAGCCGGTTCCAGAACACGCTCACCGGCCCTCTCATTGACGAAGGGTTCCCGGTTCCAGTACCAGATGAGCGTGTCCCTGGCGCCAGCGTAGTCATAGCTGGGGACCTCAGCCTTTACCTGATTATCGTTGAGTTCAAGGTAGCGTGCCGTCACACCTTCCCGTTCCACCTGCTCGTCGAAAATCAAGCGCCCTTGATCGACGCCCAGCAAAGGTGCCTGGATGTCGACTTCGACCTCGAGTTCTAATGAGTCGACCAACTCCGAGTTATAGAGTTGGACCCTGTACGTGAGTGTATGCATTCCATGATGCATCAGCCGCTCCTTGGGCACAGTGCCAAACAGCTCTGGCTCGGGAATGGGGGCATTCCAGGTTTTGTGGTCGACTTCATCACCGTCCCAATACAACCACAGGTGTTCCGGCCTTTCAGGGGCGGGTTGGGAGAGTGGCCACTGCACAACCTTGACCGTCAAATCATCCTGCAAGGCAGACACAGGCAGCAGCCTGGGCACTCCACCTGCTGGGTCTTCAAGCAATTCTTCAACAATTGGGGCAGCCAGAGGCGCCCTGACCCTCGAGTTACCGCCCATCATGACGTGTTACTCCTGCGTGAGCCTGAAAACGAAAAAAGGGAAGGCATTCGCCTTCCCTTGTAATGATCACCAGTTGTACCGCAACCCTACATTCATCCCCCATGGCTGCTCGATCTTTCTGCCATTGCTGTACTCGAAATCAGCATGCATCTGCAGCCCGTCGATCAGTGATACCGCGACCCCCGCGCCCAGTTCTCCTCGCGAGCCTGACAGGTCGCTGTCAAATCGATTGCCGTTGACCTTGACGTCGTTGTCGTTGCCAAACTCATGGACATACGCCAGGCGAAGATAAGGCTGGAGCACTCGCCCCGCCCCGAGGTCAATGTTGCGGCCAACGGTGGCGCCGGCCTTGCCCAACAAGGAATGGCTGTCACCTGTCGAGGCCTGCAGGCCGTTATCCAAGCGATAGTCCTTGCCCTGGAACTGCACCAGCGACCACTGAGTAAAGGGTTCGATGAATACGCCCCCATCCAGCTCGACATGGCGCCCGAACTCGGCCGATACCCCTACGCCGTTCTGCTTGTAATCCCCTTTGGTGCTCGTGCCATCACTCAGGCCGACCTTGGACGCGTTATCGAAGCGGTTGAATTTGGCCACACCGTCAAAGTAGTAGCCACTGCGCGCATCCAGCCACGTGGCGTACAAACCGGCGTAGTAGCTGTCGACCTCACCCGAAGCGCCACCCTCAAGGCTGAGGTCGGAACGGCTGCTGCCTGCCATCACCCCCAGCAACCATTGACCGTCGCCGACGGGCAAGGGTGCGTCCGCCCCCAGCGAAAACCCATGTTGGACTTGCTGGTAGCCCAAGCCACTGGCCTGTGCGACGTTGTATTTGTTGCCATAGGCCCTGATCCAGCCGCCGGACTTGCGCTCATCCAGGCGCAGTTCACCCATGCGGCTGCGCAACGAACTCAACTCCCCGTACCACACGGTCGGGGCCGCGCTGTACAGGGCAAGCACCGACGCTGTGCCCGGGCTGATCACTTTGCTGGCGCCGTCCAGGAACCAGTCATTGCCCCGCTGTACCAAGTCGTATGAAAAGGCACCGAGGTCGACCGGCCCATCGCGCAACGAAAATTGCGCATCGCCTGCCGCCGCGTGCACCAGTTGCAAACTGTTCGCAGCATCTGGCTCCGCGCCGCTGCTGCCAACGGCAAGCACGTGCTGACCTTCGGCGCGCCCGGTAATCTCGAGAAAATCGGTTTGGCCAGTCGAGAAGTCTGCATCCATGACGAACGTTCCGCTGCCGGACAGCTCGCCCAGGGTCAGGCGCTGATAGTGGTCCTTCTCGCCGAAACGCACCGAACCGCCCGCCATTGCCAGTTTGGCGACGCTGGAGTCTTCGACCATGTTCCAGCGAGCATCACTGTCCAGGCCCAGGCTGCTGACATTCTCCAGGCGACCGGTGAGGCTAGCGCCGTTTTGCAAACGCACATCGGCCACGCTTCCCGCCTCCACGCGAACATCACCGTGCAACTCGCTGCTATCGACCAACAGGTTGGCGCTCGAACTACCGACTACTTCGAGCATCGCGCCATTGCCGCCGCTGAGGGACGACTTGCCGCTAACCACGATATTGGCGCTCGACGGCCCAAGGTAAGGATCGCCGACAATGATGGCCGCCCCCTCGCTTGCTTGCACTTGTGTATCGGTAAGAAGCACGTTGGCAGCCCCGGCGAGGGTCGGGTCGCCATACGCCGCGATGCCGTTAGCCGTTCCGGAAAGCTCGCTGCCACGCACATCCAGGGTGGCATCGCCAAACAACTGCGCTGCCACTCCTCGCGCACCACTGCCGATCAGTTCGCTGTCGTGCAAGTCCAGTCGGGAACCCGCAGCAACCCCAGCACCGGCGATCGCGCCCTCAACCCGGCTACCGGTGACCACAGCGCTCGCACCTTCAGTGCCAGTGCGCAGCAGTCGGATACCAAACCGGTCACTCACCACTGACGACTGGTTGCCCAGCGTTACCTTGCCTCCCGCCGAAGCTCGAATGCCATCCGCCCCCGTGGCCACGACCGCAGTCTTGTCCAGGTTAACGCTGGCCTCAGGGCTCAGATCGATTTGCTGGGTCGAAGCTCCGACGGCATTGAGGACGGAGCCGCTGGTCACGCGGTAGTTGTCGACAGCAACTTGGTCATCAATATTCAGCTCGCCGCGTACGGTGGTCAATGCTTGAGCGGGCTGGCCGAACAAAGCTATGGATACCAACAGGCCTGAGGAAACAGCCTGTGCCAATGGGTGACGTGATCCGGTAAAAAATTTCATATAAGCCCCTCTGCAAGCCTTCAACAATCAGTAAGTTTTCCTACTGATTTCTAGATAAAAACTTACAGCCAGCTCCATCTGAAATATGTAGGAAAATCCTTACGACATCAGCGAATTTTCCTACATATGTTGGCCAGTGTATTTTTACCTGGATGTTATGGGGCTAGATTTTCCCGGCACGGAAATGCCAGAAGAAGACGACCTGAAACTGATATCGCAAGGGGTACCTGCATGCATGGAAACAGTCGCCTGCGCAGGCAAAGAAGTGACCGCTTGCCCCTCCTGCATAAAGCTGTACGTCACGGTGGCGAACCCGTCAGTGGAGAGATGATAAATGGGCGCTATATAGCGATCGTAGGGTGTGACATACCAGATGAAGCCGTCATTGATCATTTCATCAGTCAGGGAAATTGTAGGTTCGTATTTGACCCCGTCTATGGGATCACCGCTCCCGTCAATCGCCTCCTTGACAGTCCAGCTCATCGTGATACTTTCGCCCGGGCTTAAACCGCGCCCTTGCAGGCTCGGCACTTTGACCCGGACAGCAGGCTCCCGTGGATCCGGATTCAACCGATCCTCGAATAACGAAACACACGACAACCAGCCTATCCGATTAAGCCCCAGAAACTCCGGTGCCTCAGGGGTAATATCGATTGCACTCACCGCGACATCCTGGCGGCCTGACTTGATGGGGTTAAGTACACTGGGACGCGTCACGACGTAGTGCACATGCTTTATACCGTTACCTGCCGTCTTGATACCTGACCACGGTACGACACGGGTAATAAGAGTACCAACGTCATCTCCAGCTTGAACGGTGTACTCGGCACCACTGATGGGGACGCTGTCCCAATAAAATACAAGCTTGTCGTTGACCGCAACAGTTTCGAACAGCCTCACCCTGAGTTCTGCATCTTGATTTGTGTCGCGCAGATCCAAAGTGTTTTCCGTAGCCGACCCCGCGCCATAAACACTGGCGAGCGGCAGCGCTTTGTTGATCGGGTCTGGCCACTCAGGGTCCGGATCGATCGGTCCGAATGTTTCCAGGTTGACATAGACATTGATACCCGGCTCACCGAGTAATTCATCGCCGCGCATCAATTCATATTTGACACGGGTCTCAACGTCACCTGGACCTGGTCCGTATTCATTTCGAATGACGCCGGCAGCTATTGGAAAGATGCGTTCATCCGGCATAGACCCCAGTTGCTCCCATGCCGTTGCATGGTCCCCCCATAGCACCCTGATCCTGTCGGTAGGTTTTATGTGCTCAGGCAGCCTGACATGGACCTTGACACCAAAGCTTACATCCTCTTGATCAACCAGGTATCCGTCAGTTGGCGTCGCGACGTTCACCGTTGGATCATGCAAAACCGTCGGCAATTGGCCGAGCGCAACACTTACCCGTCGAACCTCGGAAAACTTGCTATGGTGCCCTGCTTTGTCATACAGCTCGTACCATACATAGCAACCGCCATCGCCCATGCGTCGCACGTCATCTCCCGAAATGCGCAGCACCTCGCCTTTACCCTTGACAACCTGGTCATCTATAAACGGGTAAGTACCATCTTCCTCAGGCGCCTGATTACTCCAGTACCAGCGCACCCGGTCCTGTTCTTCAAAGTCTAGGTAGTCGGGTAACGGAATGAGCAGTTCATCGCCAAGGTCGACAAGGCGTTCATCGGTGACTGCTTCAATTTCAGCAAAGGCAGTGGGCCGAATGGAGCGATACGGTGGGAATAGGTCGAAACGCAACACCAGGGGGTCAGAAAAATTCTCCTCGGTGTTATATAATGTCACCCTGTATTTGAAAGTATGAAAGCCTTCACCCAAGCCCAGGAAAAAGTGACGATCCAATTCATAGCTATAGGGAAATTTTAACGGATCTAAGGGCCCGTCGAAAATAATTTTATCAATGACTTCAAAATCATCGGGGGCAGGCGACGCCGACGCCGCATGAAAAATTTCCAACTCATCAGAAGCGCCACGAGGCGCCGATCTCGACCAAAGCGGAATAATTAACAGCAATTGCTTTGAAGGATCCGAGTACAATTCAGCGCGAAGCGTCCAATCGTCGGGATCGGCAACAATATCCACATTAACTTCAGGCCGGGTTAGCGACGCCGGTTCCGATTGACGCTGGCGAAGTTGCACATAATCCCAGCGTGCTTTTTCAGAGTAGGAAATAATCTTCATGGCTTCACCTAAATGAGAGTTTGACTTCCACGATCACGTGCAGGCCAGCCGCCCCTCGAAGAGGCGGCTGCACGTTGATAGATAACAGTGCTCTAAACGGTCGACTGGTCCGCTAACCGATCAAGTGGATCATAACCGTAACTACCGACTTCTCCGCCCCCGGGCAGTTCAACACTCACCAGACGCCCCAAAGGGTCGTAGCCAAGGGTACGGCCCGCTTCATCTCGAACAAGATTGCCATCGGGGTCATACTCAAGAACAACATCCTGATACGTCAGCGCTTCGACTACGCCCTCTGAAAACTCCCAGCGACCGGCGGCATTGACACGCTTTTCGCCGCGTAACTTTGTCACCACAAGGCCCGTCAATTGCGCCGGGTCTTCCAGGTTGTCAAATGCGTAAACAGCATCGATACGCCCATCGGCATGCCAGGTGCGCACTTCCTCGATATTATCGAGGTCATCCAGGTAGAATTCCTGAGATTCAATGACCACACCGTAAGGATCAACGGGGGATAATGGTCCTTCACTGGTGTAATACTCGAGCCTGGCCCGGGCGTCGTATTCGAAGTGTTCCTCCCGTAATAACGCGTTATCGTCTGGCTTTTCTCCGATGTCCGTCAGCGCCTTGCGCACGATCGCATCAACGACGCTATATTCCTGCTCCAGCTCTTGTACGGCATCGATAAAAATAAAGCGCCGCAGATGCTCCCGCTCGAAATCATCATATTCCAACTCGGTCGTCAGGCGCTGGCCTGCACCCTCGTCGCCCTCCACCGTGGTGAAACGCCGAGTGCGCCCGAGTTCGTCATATTCAAATACGCAAGACGTCGTCCCCAGAGAAGTCGACTCGAGTCGCCCTTTGTCATCGTAGTCATAGGCCTGCAACTGCCCCAGTACATCGGTATAGGCCAGTAGACGACCGCGCAGGCTGTGCACGTAAAACATCTCGAAAGGTGCTTCCTGCCCCAGCGTGCGCGTTTCCGATTTGAGCTCGCCGTTGGAGAAATACTCACGCGCCAGCCCTTGGAACTGGGCCGGATTCAGCGCTCGCCCCTCCACCTCAGGCTGTTCACTGCAGGATTTCAACCTGGCGTTCTGCACGTCATATTCATACCGCGCATTGACGTTCGCATCGACAAGGCGCCGCCCCAAAGGTTCTTCACCCAATGGCGGCGCATACTCATACTCGATCATGTGCTTTTTCGGCGTCGTCACGAACCTGGGCTGACGCTGACCATGCTCGTATTGCATTGCCCGTGGACGCCCTCCGGTGATCGAGACGATCATCCGATCGAGGCCGTCGAACAGCTGATGGCCCAGCACACTTTCGGTTGTGCCATTCTGATGGATAACCTTGATAAGGGTCGGTAAATCCTCACCGCTGTGTGCTGCGTAATCGCGATGCACCACTGCATCATTTGCGAGGGTGTGGTCTACCAACCGGTCAAAAGCATCACGGGCGAACTTCTCCTGCTCTCCACGGGCATCGATTTCACGCGCCAGGCGACCCAGGCCGTCATGGAAGGATTGATGAACGCTGTACGCTTTCCCGTCGGTGTAGAAACGCTCCACCCGTGTAGGCTCGCCGAACCGGTTCAACCAGGTTACCGTTTCGCCGGTGAGCGTCTCGCCGTCAGCCGACTCGCGATACTGCGTCACCACCGGCCCATTGCGCCACTGGGTACTGCCCTGCTGATCGATTCGCTCGTGGACGCGCACCCCGTCCGGGCCGATGACGCAGCACGGCTGCCCCCACCCGTCGTATTCATACCGGGTCATCAACTTCAAGTTCTTGCGCTCCAACCAGTCGTACTCGACCTCCTCGACCTTGTTGCCCAAGGCATCGAACGCCACCGTATAACTGATGCGCGGGGCCTTGCGAGCAAGCGGAGTCAGGCCGAAGTCAGTATCCTGACGTTCCTCCCGGACTTCGCGGCCAAGGCCATCGACGTAGCTCCAGGTGACGACCCCTTTGACATCCTCTTGGGTCTGCACCGCCTGTTGGCCTGGAGCAGCCGCCAGCGCGTAGGTGTAATGACGACTCGCTTTGTACTTGGAATCGTTGGGTGACACGGTCTCACGTAACACTCTGCCCACCCGATCGTAGAAGTAGCTGATTTCCACGTCGTTATCGTCACGATTGAGCATCGGCTCGCCAATGAGCACCGATTGCAGCAGTGTCAGTTCCTTGCGCGTATCACGCACACCCTGCTCATCCCCATGATCCTGACCATGATCGAACCCTTCGAGGGTCTCGGTGGTCCTGACAACCGGGTGGCCGACCCCATCGTCTTCATCGTAGTGGAAGGTGTCTTCGGCATAGACATAGCCCACCTTGGTCACCGCCTCGCCATGGCGGCGCTCTTCATTCTGTCGGCGTCCGTAACTCAAGCGGTCAGCCGCATCCTGGTAGTAACCGATGGTGGTTTCGCGCAGCGTCGTGCCATCGGCATCGCGCACCAGCGTTTCACGCTCAGGCAACCATTCACCGCCGGCAAGGCTGTCCAGAGGCGCCAGCACGTAGTACGCATAATCGGTCCGCAATACATCGGCGCCTGCTTCGCCGTCAGTAGCGGGATACACCCAGCTTTCTTGCGGATGTTGAACGAACCCTTCAGCATCGGCGGGGTAGTATTCATGCACCGTACGAATGCCGTTGGCTTGGATCTCTTCGGTCAGGTTGCCGAACGTGTCGTAGTCGGTGGTGACGTTTTCTTCCCGGTATTCCCGCGGATCATTCGCCAGGCTCCAGTGTTTTTTCATGACGTGGGGTAGCTGGAACTTTTCCGGCTGGTTTTCGAAACGCTGGCCGGCCACTTCGTGGTAGGTGGTGCTGACCGTTTCGACGCAGCCGTCCTGGCGCGTGACCTGTTCGTTCAACAGATGGAAACGGTTGAACGTTCGGGTGATGGTGCGTGCGTCGACTTCGGTCGGGTTGCCGTCTTCATCCGGTTCGCCGGGCACTCTGTAGCGGGCGGTGGAGGTGTATTCGTAGCGGTTGCCGACGAGCTTGTACAGGTTGTCCAGGCCATCGTCGCTCCAGACGATGCCGGTACCACCGTAGCCGAGGAAGTTCTCCGGACTGTAGTCGTACTCGGTGACCATGTCTGGCTGGCCGGCACCGGGTTGCACCACATGCCGTTCGACGTTGGGCAGCCAGCGCGCCAGGCCATCGGCAGCCGGCGGGAAGCGATGCCCCTGGGTACGGTAGTAGACCCGCTCGGTTCCACCAAGGGGGTTGTCCACCTTGCTGACGCAGCGCAGGTTGTCGAAGCGCTGATACTCGAAGTGCCAACTGGCCTGCTCGTCGGTCGGCAGCACCACATCGGTCAACTCGTCGGCACCGTTGCGCGACAGGGTGTAGCGGGCCCAGGGCTCGACCTCGGGGTCGTCGCTGGGGTGCAGGTCGAGCAGTACCTCGTGGTTGCTGCTGTAGTCGATGGCCAGCAGGTCGCGGCCACTGTCGTCGCTCACCCGAACCAGCCGCGGCCCGTCGACATCGCGCTCGTACTCCAGGCTCAGGCCGTGGCCTGAGGGCGCCAGCACGCGCACCGGCAAGGCAATGTCCTTGTCGTTGTCCTGCGGCTCCAGCACCTCGACCAGCCCTGACTTGTGCACCAGGCGATAACGCACCAGCTGTTGGTCCGGCTTGCTTTCGTTGTGGAAGTGGAAGCTCTCCAGTTTGCGCTCGGCGATCAACGGCTCCACACCCGGGCCGTTGTCACTGACCTTGAAGCGCTCCCCGGAGCCCAGGCTGAGCATGCTGGCGCGAATCTCGAACTGGCTGAGGTTCAATGCCCAGCCAATGCCAAAGCCTGAGTCCTGGTCGTTCATCGGGCTGAAGTTCAAGCGCAGGGGCAGGCGTGGGCCGCAGAGGTTGTTGCCGATCAGTTCGGGCAGTTGAATACCCAGGCTGTACTGGCCCGTGCGTGGGTCGACGCCATTCTCGATGAAGCTCATGAAGTTGAAGGCGTTGGAATGCACCGCCGAGTCAATGGCCGCTGTGTTCCCGCTCCCGATCCTGAGTTCGAGCTGGTTGCGGCTGTCTGGTTGACCCTCAGGAAGGAAGTTGACATTCAACTGGTGCCGATTGCCCTGATGGTCGATCAACGTGAAACGCATGACCCCTTCGAGGGACGAGCGATAGTCCCCACCGGGCGCCATGCCGTCGTACCAGTACGGCATGTCCCAGACCCTGTCCAGCGTCAACAGCAGGGTGCCTTGAGCAATGTCCTCGCCTGGCTTGAGGTTGTAATCCAGCTTGCCGTGGTAGTTCACGGCGCGCTCTAGCGTCAGCAGTTCCAAGGCCGACTCGTACGAAACGCCCAACGGCACACCAGGTGAACCGGGTGGCAATACCGGCCTGAAGGCATACCCCACGTAACTGCAGAACGTTTCGGCGAGCTGCTCGCTCTCCCAACGAATGATCGACGCATGGTCAAAACTGACCTGGTAAAACCTGAGATTGCCATATTCTTGGGTGGCACCGGAGAGTTCCCAATAGTCAGTGGTGTACTTGTAAAAGTTGAAGGTGTCCTGCCCGACGATCTTGCCTCCCTCTGAAGCAACTCGTCTGGGTTTGAATTCATAGTTGTTCGATGCCCACACAGGCGTTGGGCGGCCGCTCAACTCGACTTCACCTGCTTCACTGCTGATGGTTCTGGAATTATGCGTACGGTTGTCATACCCCTTGAACTCGGCATGAAACTTCCTGACTTCCGCTTCGGTACTTTGCACATAGACGCGCAAAAAGACCTTGCCTTCATCCGCCGTGGGCCTGGAGGCCAGCGGCCGTGGCCCTTGGAAGTAATCATAACGGTTGCGTGACTTGCTCCACCCCCACCGCCCCCCTTGCGCGGGGTCCAAGCCCTCGACGCCCTCCAGCACATACTCGACAGGGTTGCCGTTCTGCGCGAGCACCCTCAATGTGGACAGCTCAAGGTCGCTGACCGGATCCTTGACCAAGTCACCATCGCTGTTGCGGAAGTCCTCAGTCTGGATGACGATATCCAGGGCGATCTGCTGCAACCCGTTGGCATAGGCGACGGTGCCGTTCACCGGCACGGGCGTCACCGTAAAGTTCAAAACTCTCTTGTAGCGTTCACTGATCATCGAAACCTGCGCGTCTTCGCGCATCAGCTCGATGATGGCATACCCCGCATCACGGTCACGGATATTGGCCATGACCACGGCGACCGAGGTTGAAGGCGATTCCGGCGGCGTGTATACGCCTGACTCAAGGTCGATGTGCCCCTCGCCGAACACGAACCAGGCATCGGCCTCGTCGTTTTGCACCTCGAAGGGCACCGAGCTGCCATGGGGCACTTTAGGCACGTGGAATGGCAAGACGCTCAGCACAGCCGGGCGGGCGAGAATCACCACCGTGACCTCGGCTGTATCGCCCCTAATCCCATCAGTGAGACGGATGCGCTCCAACAGGACGGCAGGAACCCGCTCAGGCTCACGGGGCACATAGCTTAGCGAGCCATCGCTCTGGAGGGTCAATTCACCGTATAGCGTCGGTTCCCAGGTCAGGCCAGCACGACCCGCAACATTGAACTCAATCGCTCTTTCCCCACTACGCCATACCGCAACCCGTGGCGTAACCACCAAAGAATCGATAGATTCGACCACCAGCGCGGCATTGACGCTTCCGGGTTCTTCTTCGCCCAGCTGCGCACTGACCAGGATGACCTGACTTTCCCGTGCGAAGTGCGCAATATCCGACGCCTGGTATTGCCCCTGCGCGTTGATTTGCCCGGTCGACCGAGGGTGGTTGATATTCCTAGCTGTCCATTGCGCCACAGCCTGGCCTTGCACCTTGAAATCCGTGGTCTGTTCGCGGCCAAGGCGCGCTTGCATCGGCTCGACCTGACGCGTTGCGGAACTGGCCTCAATGCTCCCGAACACTACCCGGTCATGTGGGGTGTGCTCCTCCTTCATGGCAAACCGCCACGCCTTCGGCAAGCTCAAGTGCCGCAGCAAACGCTCGGCAAGCTCCCCAAGCAAAGGAACGCGCAACTGCTCGGCCAGCAGCGTCACGCCTTGACTGCCATCGGGCAGCAGATAAGGAAACACGCCTGGCCCCGGCCATGTCCCGCCAAAGCGGCGGCCACGCAGGTCCAGTTGCACAATCGCGGCCCCATCACCTTCACGCCCCGTGCCCTCTGGTGCAGCCTGGGTGCGCACATTGAGGCCACGCACGGCGAGCGCATCCTGCCCGGTAAGCTCACAGGTCAAGAGCACGAACTGATGGTTGAACACCTCATGCTTCGCCATTTCAGCCTGTATGAAGCGCCCCATGGCCCGCCGAGCCGTCTCGCTTTCACCCAGGTTGGTGACAAACTCTTCGGCTTGACTCAGGTCGAGCACCAGCCGGGCCTGATTGGCTGCAGGATCATCGACGGTCAGCAAGGCAACTGACATCTGCACGTGGTAACCCATTTCTTCACGAAGGCCATGGCTGCTCTTGAGCCTGGGTGGCTGGGCAACAACCCGTGAATACGACGCGTATTCGCCAGAGATAAACGGCATGATCACCGTCAAGCGATTTCCTGCCCCCGAGACCCCAGCAAAGGAAAGCTGTGGTGGCCCCAGCACCAGCCCTTCGAACACTGCCTGGTCATTACGCTGACCGTCGGTAAAGTAGCTGCCAGTGATGTGCTCAAGAAAATTCGACTGGCTGAGGCCTTCGAGATAACGCAGCTCGAGCAATTGTTCGAGCGGCTCACGGCCCAGTGCCACGATCGCGCCCCAGCCATGCATGACATCACCCTCTTCCAGACGAGCCAGCAGGGCTTCCTTGGAATTGTTGATCATGATCATGCCCCTTTACTGTGGCAGGATTTGTCATGCGCCATCGCACTGGCCAAACATAATTCGCTCCAGCCGCGAGTGCGTGGGGCTTGCGCGACATGAACGAGGGATTGCGAATGGGTCATTCTGGCCATGGTAACTTCTCCAATTATTGTCGCCCTGCTGCTCTTCAGCGTGTACGTGAACGTCAGCCGCGCAGCGTCAAGCGCAGTGAGCGCATTTCAAAATAATGGTATTTGTCGTCGAAACTGACATGTGCATGTACAGTCAAACTTTCATTGAGCATTTGCTGCTCAAGCAGATCCCTGGGTATGAGTAGTTCAAGGCCGTTGCGGACTTGCTGGGTGGTCACTTCAGCGTCCCATATAACCTCTTCCACCTCAGCGCGAAAAACACCTGTGACCCACACCGTCACCCATTGCTTTTCGGCAATGAACACCCAGGGATCGAGGGTGCATCTGGCCCCTCTCGGGACGTCTCCCAGATACAGATCCTCTCCCCTCGCGACCGGGCAGGCAAGCCGCGGATAGTCGTCGGGCACAAGAGGCAGTATGCGCAGCATGAAGTGCTCTGACTCGACATAGCTACCGTCATCCCGCACCAGGCGATAGAACACCTTGAACCGCTTCGCCACGGCGTTTTCATTACGCTCCATGTTGGCCGCAATGCTGCCCGCACTTACGAGAAAACGGCGTGGCCTGTTGGTATTGATCGGCTGGGTAACAATTTCCCGTCCCCGCTCGGCATCCCCCTCCCAGTGCAATTCGATGTGCTCATCGTCAGCAATGTCGACCTCATCAGGCACATCCACGAATGCGCCAGAGGTGACAAGGTAAGCTGGCAACCGACCACCGTCGTTTTCTGCCACGGCATCAAGCACTATCGGCGCTGGCAACTCCCGCGAGCGCAGCACTTGCACGTTCAGCAGCTCAGAGGCGAGGCTGCTGCCTTCGCGAGCGAACTGGTAACCCAGTGCTACCGCCTGCCCCTGACTGCTCATAAGCCAACGGGGTGCGAGGGTGAACATCAGGGCACCGCTGTCGATCGAACTGGGGTCAACACGCAACACCTGGTACACGTCATCACTGGACAGCCAATACAGCAGTAGACGGTCCGATACAGCCATGCCCGCATCCGGGTAAGGTGCAATCCTGATCGTCAAACCATCGCGAAAACGCGCAGGGTCCAAGGGCTCACCGGGGTCAAGGCCTTCCACGCTGGGCGGTGGCAGACGAGTTGGCGGTGTAATCGACGAATCCACGCGAAACCGCTGTATTGGCGATGGGGCCGAATGGCCATCTTTGAAGGCAATGACATACTCGGCATCGAAGTGCCCTCCCTCCAACCTGCGCAGCCAGGTTCTTTCCACGGCGGCTTGCAAATGTTTGCCAGGAACCTCGACATTGAGGTTTTTTGTCCATGTGTACGGGCGCCCGCGATCGTCCTCACCCGTTAGAGTTATCGCAACCCTATCGCCGGGTTGCATGGCCTGATAGGGCGGTATCAGCAGCGCCATCGTGGAGCCCAGTGCCTGCGGGGCTACGAGCAAATCATGCGACGGCGCGGCCAGGACCACCGACAAGGTTTCGGCGCCTGGCCGTGGGCGCACGCCCACATAGCAAAAACGCCGCAGAGACTCCAGCTCGGGCCGTGCTTCATGCACCTGGTAGGAGTAGAACGCCCAGCCACCGGCAGCGTCTTGCACGACATCGTTGCCAATGAGGTACTCCACACCCACTGCTGGATCGACATCATCAGGCACGCGATAAGGGTTGCCGATATGGTCAAAAAGCGCCCCTCCGGGTGCAGCCCCCACCCAGCGTGGAAAAAGCAAATCTCCGCCCTGAATGCCGGGATAGTTGATGTGAGTCATCAACGCCTCGTCGCCCAACGCTAGCAAGTCGATCTCATCGTGCGGCGTTAAACCCTCTATTTCAGGTTTTGGCAGGTCATTGTTCTCTGGGCCTGCGTCACGCAGTGACGTGGAGGCAGACGCACGTTTAAACCAGTGGGCGAAGTTACTGATGAGCGTCATGCCGCATTACCCCATCATGCAAGAAACGATTAGTGGCGGAGCTGGTGCAGGAATTAATAGCGAATCGACCAACAGGCGACAACTAGCAGAATTACCAGGTCGACGCGGCCCTCGAGTACTAAAGCACAACAGGTGGCACCTGATATTTTTGACAGGTGCGTGGCGCTGCACATTGCCATAGTCTCAGTACAGGCTTGTTATGTGAAACCCACGATATCCAAGGTGATCAGGGGAGTGCTCATGAAAGGCAAGAAAGAGACGCATGCAACGGGCGTTATTATCATCAGGGAATCAACAGAAAGTAACGACTTCTGCTCCCTGCATATTCCGGACGCCGGCAGCAATCAAACTGTCGTATTGAGAATGAACCAAGGGGATTGTAAAGACAAAGACCCTCGCTTCATCGAACTTAACAGTTTTCCGTCGGCAACAAAGATCCTCCTGACCCGAAATAATAATGGCACGCCGGACGATGCCAGTTGGTGGATTGAACTCAAGACCACACGCAACAATGCCGCATTGGACAATGGAGAAATTACTTACCTGAACACCTATGCCGTTGGCGATTTCATCGAACAGGGTATCGGGGTCATGGTGATTGCCAAGCATGGCACCATCCAGCGCGACGAACTTCGCAGTGTGCGCGTCATTACCTCGGCCGCGCCGCCGCGCGCTGAGCGCCTGCAGCGCTAATGCTCATCTTGAATGGGAGATGACAATAATGTTCTTGAATTCCAATGCATTCAATTTCATGAGTTTCGTCCAGAACAACGTCGATCCGCGCACGGGCCAGTACAACCTGGGCATCGAACTCCCCGAACTGATCGGCAACAACCTCTGCGGCCCACGCCTACCCCTGCGCTTGAACTTCAGCCCGATGAACGACCAGGACTCAGGCTTTGGCATTGGCTGGGCATTGAACCTCAGCCAGTTCGAGATTCGCGCCAGCATGCTCAGCCTGGGCTCCGGGGAGCGCTTCAAGGTCAGTGACAACGGCCCGGGTGTGGAGCCGTTGATCGCCGAGCGCAAACTGGAGAGCTTCCACTTCCACAACGAAAGCAAGCCGGACCAACAGCTGGTGCGTTATCGCCTGGTGCACAAGTCAGGGCTGGTCGAGGTGCTGGAGCCGCAGGACAACGACAAGGACATTGCCTTGCCGGTGCGCGTGCTGGCGCCCTCAGGCCACGGCCTGAGCCTGGAGTACGAGCGCGATGTCGACGGGCCGCGGCTGGTTCGGGTGAGCGACGACAGTGGCCGCGACCTGCTGGCCATCGACTACAGCAGCAACCACGAGGTACTGCTCGACCTGCACCCCAGCGACGACCCCGAGGTCGAGCCCTGGGCCCGCTACACCCTGTCGCGCAACGGTGCCGATGAGTTGACCGACGTGGTGCTGCCTACCGACGAGCAGGCCAGTTGGCACTTCGAGTATCAGCGCTTCGGCAACCTGCGCTGCGTCAGCAAGGTGGACAACCCCCTCGGTGGAACCGAGCGGGTCTACTACCGTACCCAGGGGCATCGCTTCCCGCCGGCTGCCGATGGCCTGGCGCGCTGGCTGCCCAACGTCGAACGGCATGTGGTGCAACCCGGTGCCGGCCAGCCAGACATGGTCACCGAGTACGACTACAGTCCGGAGAACTTCCTCGGCTACGGTGGTACCGGCATCGTCTGGAGCGACGATGGCCTGGACAACCTGTACAAGCTCGTCGGCAACCGCTACGAATACACCTCCACCGCCCGCTACAGAGTGCCCGGCGAACCGGATGAAGACGGCAACCCGACCGAAGTCGACGCACGCACCATCACCCGAACGTTCAACCGTTTCCATCTGTTGAACGAACAGGTCACGCGCCAGGACGGCTGCGTCGAAACGGTCAGCACCACCTACCACGAAGTGGCCGGCCAGCGTTTCGAAAACCAGCCGGAAAAGTTCCAGCTACCCCACGTCATGAAAAAACACTGGAGCCTGGCGAATGATCCGCGGGAATACCGGGAAGAAAACGTCACCACCGACTACGACACGCTCGGCAACCTGACCGAAGAGATCCAAGCCAACGGCATTCGTACGGTCATTACCTACCACCCGGCCAATCCGGAAGGTTTCGTCGGCACTCTGGAAAGCCTGACGGTGCATCCAGCCGACTGCCCGGTGGAGCCAGGCCACGAGGCAGCACAAACTATTCGCGTCCGTTATCAATACCGCCAGCTCGCACCTCTACCGCCTGCGCAGGGGTACAAAGCACAGGAAGACTGGTTGCTACGCAACGAGGAAGAGATCTTCCAGGTACTGATCGACAGTGAAGGCAAGGAGCAGGAGCAATCGCTGCAAAAGACAGAATGCAGGTATTTGGAGGACAGTAGCAATTCGTTCCTGTATGGCCGCATGGACCATCAGTCAACGACCCTGAATGGCACCACCGCTCGCAGTCAATGGAAATACAAACGGATGGATGACGACGCCGGGCTGCCCATGCTGCTGTCGACCGAGCATACCTATACAGCCCCAGGCGGCACCCTACAGCGCAAGATCGAACAGATCCAGCATGTCACCACCGGTGGCTTGTATCAGGAACAGGACCTCAACGGCGTCATCACCCGCTATCGCCACGACAAGCTCAACCGGATGCTGGAAGAAACAGTGGGCGCAGACACCACCGAGGCCGCAACGCGCCACTACGCGTACCGTCTGCTCAACCAGAACGATCGTGGCCAGGCTTTCGAAGAAGCGACCGACGTCAAAGGCGTACTAACCCGTACTTATCTGGACGGCGCTAGCCGTACACTGCGCCAGGAACTGGAAACCCTCGACGAAGACAAGCAACCGCAGACACTGCCTGTGCACTACCAGGCACGCTATGACTCTCTAGGAAACCAGTCCGGCGAGACGCTTTACGACCACTACACACAAGACGGTGAAAAGCAGGTAGTGGCAGTGGACTTCAGCTTCAGCCATGACGGCTGGGGCCAGCGCTGCAAGGTCGAGCGACCCGATGGTGTAATCGAACACCGCGACTTCTCACCCTTCGGTGCCGACGGCAACCGCATCAAGACATGGATCACCAGCGCCAAAAACCTGGAGCTGAAGCGCCGACAGCAGGTCAGTGAGTTCAACCGGTTTGACAAACCCGTGCATGAGTATCGCCTGGACGGCAACCGCGAAGTTGGCCGACACG
Organism: Pseudomonas sp. NFX1; assembly: GCF_051123555.1. Taxonomy (NCBI): domain Bacteria; kingdom Pseudomonadati; phylum Pseudomonadota; class Gammaproteobacteria; order Pseudomonadales; family Pseudomonadaceae; genus Pseudomonas; species Pseudomonas sp. NFX1. The sequence continues at coordinate 3,117,119 of NZ_CP169366.1, forward strand.
ACTACCACTACGACGGGCTTGGCCGCAGCACGAAGGAGACGCTCACACTCCAAGGCAACCTCGACGCGCCCACCCTGCGTTCGACCCATTACCATTACGATGCCTGGGGCCGCATGCACAAGACCCAGCGCCCCGATGACAGCCTCCTGGAGCGGCAATTCGCGGCGCACAGCCTCAGTGAGCTGACCACGCTGTTCCAGGTGCGCAAAGCTGCCAACGGCGTTGCGCGGCCTGTCTGCAAACGTGAATTCGATGGCCTGGAACGTCTTGAGAAAATCAGCGTAGGGCCACGGGTAGAAGACTACACGTACCAAGGCTCTCAGACCCTGGTCCATCAGCGCACCGCCTACCGCATGGAAAACGGCAACCCCGGCCAGGACAAGCGCGTCATTACCTATGGCTACAAACCGCAGCTGACCGAACAACCGCAGACGATCGAAACGACTCGCCAGCAGGGCGGCAAAGGGTCGGCAGCCAACCTGGCAAGCTTCGACTACGAAGAAAGTGCGGCGATCACGAGCGCCAAGGAAGATACCCAAGGGACGCGCAGCTACACGTACACCCCACTGGGCTACCTGCTCCAGGAAAAATGGGACAACAAGGACAGCACCGGCTATCACGTCGACTACGCGCACTCGCCGCAAGGTCGCCTGCTGTCGCGCCAGGACAGTGACGGCAAGGCAGTCGTGCATGCGTATGACGCCCAGGGGCGAATTGCCTACACTCGCCAGCAGTCATTGAAAGCCGCATTCAGCTACGACGAAGAGGGGCTGCTTGAAAGCACCGAAACGCTCGATGAGGCCAGTGGCCGCCGCGTGCTGTGCTCGCTGCAACACGACACCCTCGGCCGCGAAGTAAAACGCACCTTGAGCGTTGACGGCGGCGTGGCCCATGAGTTGCATCTGGTGTGGCGAGATGACGACCTGCTGCTCGAACGCCGCCTGGAGAAAGACGGCACCTTGTTGCTCAAGGAAAACTTCGAGTACGACGCGCTCAACCGCCTGGCCTTCCATGACAGCGAAGGCACCCTGCTACCTTGCAACGCCAAAGGCCGGCCGATCATCAGCCAGCAGTTCGATTTCGACGAACAAGATAACTTGACCCGTTGCCGAACCTGGTTCGACGATGGCGAACAGGATGACGCCGACTTCACCTACCTGGCTGATGGCAGCTTCCAGCTCGCCGCAGTGGCACACACGCTGATTACCGATTACCCGGCCCGTCAAGCCTTCAGGTATGACGAACTGGGCAATGCCCTCAATGACGAATGGGGGCGGCGCCTGGTCTATGACAGTGTGGGGCGCTTGCAGGAAGTACGCGACGCCGATGACGACGACCAGGTCCTGGCCAGTTATCGCTATGACGGCCATGACCAGCTGTATGCCGCGCGCTACGGCACCGCAGCCGAAGTACTGCGTCGCTACCAGGGCAACCAGGTCGACCGCACCGTACAGGACGGCCTGCTGACCCACTACCTGTACCAGAGCGAGATGGCGCTTGGCCTCAACCAATGGCGAGGGGACCAGTTGCAGGACAGCCGTCTGCTGCTCAGCGATGCCCAAGGTACTGTCCTCGCCGAATATGATGCCGACGGCTTGCGGCCGAAACAGGAGGATACCGGCGAACTGCACCCGGCCACGTACAGCACCTATGGCGAACGCCCGGAAGATAACGGCCTGCGCACCCTGCTTGGGTTTCTCGGCGAGTTACGTGACGAGGCGTTCGGCTGGTACATGCTGGGCCGAGGTTATCGCACCTACAACCCCAGCCTCATGCGTTTCCACAGCCCCGATTCGCTCGCCCCCGAAGAGTCAGGCATCAACCCTTACCTGTACTGCCTCGGCGACCCGGTGAACTGGCGTGACCCCACCGGCCATCGCAGCGCCTATGGCTATGGCAAGGAAAACCCCACCGACCGCAGCTACCACCCGCCTTACATCGATCCAATCGAGAAACCGAAAGGAGGCTGGGCGCAATGGCTTGGCGTAGGTATCGCAGGATTGTTCCTGGTGATTTCCGCCGTGACGATGCCTTGGACTGCGCCCTTGAGCATTGGCTATGTCGTCGCCATTGCCGGGCTCGGCATGCAGGCGGCGGGTGTCGGGTTGCAGGTCGCGGCGATATATACCGAGGATGAAAACCTGGCGAATACGTTCTACATGCTCTCGAACGCGTTGCAGATCGTGGGGGGGCTGATGTTCGGGATTGGGCGAGGGATGGCTCTCAAGGTAGCGAAGCAGCTAAAGCATTGGACCAAACACCCACTTATGCAGCCAGGCTCTAAATTTAAGCTACCACGCTTGCCGGAAAAGCTATCAACAACGGGAGGAGATCCCATCATTACGAATGGTACTCCCCTGAGTGCTCAGACTACAGCAGGCAGTTCAAGTGTTCGCTCAACCTCCAGTCAGGTGTTCAAGAACATGGAAGATAGTGCGCTATGGCAGAGCCTCATTACCAATAAAAGGGTAATTTATTCACCTGGAACACGGGGAGAACTCCCCTTCCCTAGCTCTATCTCCTTACCCACTTCCGGGGCATCTGGGGCACCTTGGCCTCCCGTCACTAGACCCTGGGGTTTTCTTTACTAAACGTCTTGTCCTCCCTTTAACTTTTACTCTAATCCGCTCTTGATTCCCTGCCGCCTTTAGCGGCAGGGAATTTCCCCCCGTCTTAACCTGCAAGCCGCGACAGTAAAGACGTTGCCTTCCTCAGAACAGAATTCTCCTACATCCACCGCCTCCCCATCCTTCATATCCTCTGGCCATCAGCTCACCCCCCTGCCCAACGTCTTGAGCAGTTGAATCGACCAGGAAAGCTCCATGCCACAGCTTGAACGGCGCAGGCCACTGCCGTCGCGTCCGCGTTTTGCCTCGCTTTTGCCCATTGCCGGTGGCGGACTGCTGCTGGCCTTCGCACCACCGACACTGGCCACAACCGCCCACGCACAGTTCCAAACCGCCTTCATGCGCCAGGCCCCCGGCCAACCGCAGGACGCCGGTCAACAGGCGCTGCAGGGGTTGCAGGCGAACACCCCGTTAGCCGCCGGACGCTACCGGGTCGAGCTGCTGGTCAACCTGAGTTCGGCAGGCCAGCACGAACTGGACTTCCACGACCCCCTTAACGGCCAGGGCCTGCAAGCGTGCCTGAGCGCCGACCTGTTGCGTGAACTAGGGTTGCGCGAGCAGGCCCTGGAGGTGCCACTGCCCAGCGACGCGAGTTGCATCGACTTGCCGAGCCTGGTGCCGCAAGCGGAGGTGGACTTCAACCCCGCGCTGCTGCGCTTGAGCATATCGATTCCACAAATCGCCCTGCGCCGCGACATCAGCGGGCAGGTGCCGGTAGAGCGCTGGGACCCTGGCATAAACGCAGCCTTCGTCAACTACCAGGCGTCCGCCCAGCACAGCCGTGGTCGAGGTGGCAGCCGCAGCAGCCAGGACCTGTACCTGAGCAGCGGCCTGAACCTGGGCGCCTGGCAGTTGCGCAGCAACCAGGCATTGCGCCAGGACCACACTGGCCAACACAGCTGGACCCGCAGCAGCACCTATGCCCGCCGCGACTTGCCGGCCTTGCGCGCCAGCCTGACCCTCGGCGAAACCTTCACCAACAGCGAAGTATTCCGCAGCCTGCCGTTCAAGGGCGCGCAAATGGCTTCGGACCACGAAATGCTCCCCGATGTCATGCAGAGCTATGCGCCGGTCATCCGCGGCGTGGCACAAACGCGCGCCAAGCTGGAAGTGCTGCACAACGGGTACCCGATCTACGCCACCTACGTCGCGCCAGGCCCCTATGCAATCGACGACCTGAGCGTCGGCGCCGGCCACGGTGAGCTAGAGATTGTTCTCACCGAAAGCGATGGCCAGGTGAGCCGCTTCACCCAACCCTATTCGTCACTGGGCAACCTGCTGCGCGAAGGCATCTGGCGCTATACCGCCAGCCTCGGCCGCTACAACGGCGCCGAACACATCGACTCCCCAAAATTCTGGCAAGGCACCTTGGCCCGCGGCGGTGCCTGGGACACCACCCTGTACGGCGGCGCGATGAACAGCGACTACTACCGCGCCGGAGCCTTCGGCCTGGCACGCGATTTCGGTTCGATAGGCGGCTTGTCGTTGGATGTCACCCATGCCCGTAGTGACCTGGGCAGCAGCCTCGGCCAGGTTACCGGCAACAGCTTCGCCATGCGCTACGGCAAAAGCTTCCAGACCAACACCAACCTACGCTTCGCTGGGTATCGCTATTCCACCGAAGGGTACAGAGACTTCGACGAAGCCGTGCAACAACGCTACGCCGCCGCCGATTACCTGGGCAACCGCCGCAGCCGCCTCGAGGCCTCTGTCTATCAGAACTTGGGCAAGCGTGGCTCGTTGAGCCTGACCCTGACCCAGGACGATTACTGGAACAGTAACTTCCAACGACGCCAGTACCAGATGCAGTACAACACCCAGTACAGCAACTTGGGCATCAACTTTTTTGCCTCCCAGGCTTTAAGCAGCAACCGCGCCGAAAACAGGCTGTTCGGCGTGAGTTTTTCACTGCCGCTGGATTCACCACGCTATCGCAGCGCAACCTTCGACGTGCGCCGTTCCAATGGCGCCTATAACCAACGCGCAAGCCTGGGTGGCAGCCTCAACGACAAGAGCCTGGACTACCGTCTCTCGGCCAGCAACGACGAGCAGCAACGCAAAAGCGCCGAGCTGTCGCTCGGCTATCTGGGCGAACAAGTCAGCCTTGGCGCCGGTTACACGCAAGGCGCCGACTACAGCAGCGTATCGGTGAATGCCAGTGGCGCCCTGCTGGCCCATAGCCAAGGGCTGACACTGGGCAACTATCTGGGCGAAACGGCTGCCTTGGTGCATGTCCCAGATATCGCCGGCGTTGGCGTGCAGAACACCGGCAAGGCGCGCACCAATAGCGACGGCTACCTGTTGGTCCCACACTTGCGGCCCTACCGCAGCAACACGCTGATCCTCGACACCGATGACCTGGGCCCGGACGCGGTCATCGATACCGGAACCCTGCAAGTGGTGCCGCAGCGCGGCGCGGTGGTCAAGGCACGCTTCGAGGGACGGCGCGTGAACCGCCTGGTGCTTACCTTGCAACTGCCCGATGGGCGCGCAATGCCGTTCGGCGCGGTGGTCAAGGATGAGCAAGGCGAGACACTGGCCGTGGTCGGCCAGGCCGGCCAGGCCTTGGTTGCCATCGAGACACCGCAGCAGACACTGCAAGTGGACTGGACCGACCAGCAGCCGCAGCGCTGCCAGATAGCCATCGCTCTCGAAGACATGCACCAAGATGGCGGCTACTTCCTGCAAACCGTGCAGTGCCAGCCTTAATGAACCGACCACGCTCTGCGGATAGACTCCCCATGCACAATGCTTCACGCCCACGTTTTCGCCCTGCATCCCTGGCAGCTTATGCGCTGTTGCTGTGGCCATTCGCGCAGGCCGCGCTGGCCAACTGCAGCTATGAATCCGGCCATTCTGGCCCGTTGAACTATGAAATGGACATGGGAACGCTATGGATGCCCCGTGATGCACCGAATGGCACGGTCATCGCCACAGCAAGCCCGCTGTTGTCCGCGCGCAACCGCTTGGTCTGCCACTATGAAACTAACAGGGAAGTATTCGCCATACTGACCAATACCGCCCCCATCGCCGTGCTGTCCACGCCGTTGGCGGGCAATAGCGCCCGTCAGATCCCTATTCTGCAAACCAGGATTCCCGGTATTGGCGCAACGATCGAGGTAGGTGAACCTTTCGATGGCACCGCGGTGAGCTACCAGAATCGATTCAGCGCCGACCCAGGCACGCCGAACGCCATTCCTTACTCTGGCGCCATGCGCAAACGCACGCCCGCCCCCGCGCAGATGTACTTTTTCCAACCAACGGTTACCCTGATCAAGATTGGCCCGATCGCAGCGGGGCCACAGCGTATCGATGAAGAAATGTTCCGCGGCATCATCGATACGCGAGGCGATATCATGGATTTCAGGCTCAGGGCCACGATCGACCATGCCCAGTGCACACTCAGGCCCGATGCGGTCAGTGCCGACCCCGTGCAACTCGGCGACCATACGCTGGCCGACTTCACCGGGGCGGGCTCGACCACCGTGAAAGTGCCCTTTCACATTCGCCTGAACGACTGCCAGGATGACAGCTCAGGCAGTGTGGCCATGGCACATATTCGCCTGGACGGCGCCCGAGGATCGAGCAGCCTGGACCGGAACCAGGGCTTGTTCAGCCTGACCAGCAACTCGACAGCCAAGGGAATTGGTATTCAGCTGCTACGCGATGACGGGTCGAGCATGCTGCTGGAAGAGGAAGTGCCGGTGAAGAGGCTGGCGATCGGCGAGACGCGTCTGGACTTCCAGGCGCGCTACTATCAGACAGATGCGAAAGTTGAGCCTGGCCTGGCTGAAGGCGCGCTGAACTTCACCATCAGCTACAAGTAAATGTGCCCTCCTGTCCGGGGCTGCCAGGCAGCACCGGACAGGATAAAAACCCAAACGACAAAAACGACAAAAGGGACTTTCGTCCCTTTTGTCGTTTACATGTTTGGAGCGGGAAACGAGACTCGAACTCGCGACCCCGACCTTGGCAAGGTCGTGCTCTACCAACTGAGCTATTCCCGCATTGTGAAGCTTTACCGCTATCGGCGTGAACGCCTTGAAGACCTTCACCACCACTGTACCGCATAGACGCCACAGTATTTAAACTGGAGCGGGAAACGAGACTCGAACTCGCGACCCCGACCTTGGCAAGGTCGTGCTCTACCAACTGAGCTATTCCCGCAATGGCGTCCCCTAGGGGACTCGAACCCCTGTTACCGCCGTGAAAGGGCGGTGTCCTAGGCCACTAGACGAAGGGGACACACAACACTTTTCAGTGCACCAGACTTAAACCTTACGATTTACCCTGGATTTTCTTTTCCTGCCCCGCCGTTAAGCGTTGCCGGAGAAACTGGAGCGGGAAACGAGACTCGAACTCGCGACCCCGACCTTGGCAAGGTCGTGCTCTACCAACTGAGCTATTCCCGCAAATGGCGTCCCCTAGGGGACTCGAACCCCTGTTACCGCCGTGAAAGGGCGGTGTCCTAGGCCACTAGACGAAGGGGACACGCTGCAAGCATTTACATGCTGCTTTCACTTCCTGCCGCGTTCCGCTGTGTGCTTTACGCTGCAAGTGGCGCGCATTCTATGGATGCGACGGGGAGCCGTCAACCCCTTTGTAGAAATTTATTTAAATCAATGACTTCGGTCCATCTGAGTGCCCTTGCCAAGGGGGGGCCGAGGTTTGGCGTTGATTTTCTGACGGCACCTCGGCAAGCTCGGTATCAATGTGCCGGCATCCGGTAGCGCTATTGTAGTTATAGAGCACGTGGCCGATATAAAAAGAGATTTGCCTGCCAGGGCCTCTCGCGGGCAAGCCCGCTCCTACACTGATGCATAACTTCTTCATGAGGCATTAACGGTGACACCACTTCTGATCACCCTGCTCATCGTGGCGGGTATCGCGTTACTGATCGTGATCGGCTACCTCAACAATGTGGTCGAAAACAGCAAGCTCGAACGCGCGCGGCTGAAGGTCGAGCTGGCCGATCGCTTGCGTCGCTGTGGCGAAATCACCGAGACCTTCCCCGGCCAGTTCATGACCCCGGCGCTCAAACTGCTGCTGACCCGCCTGGAGCTGAACCTCAACCAGCGTCAGCTGGCGGTGGACAAGCACAACGCCGAACTCAAGGCGCGGATTGCCGAACTCGAAGGCCTGATTGCCCTGGGCGAAAAGATCCCGGTGAACAACCCGCCCAACCCGATCCAGGCCGAGGCCAAGGCCAAGGACGTGCGCTTTCTGCTTGAAGCGTTGCACAACCAGGTGGCCCGCGCCGCCCAGGAAGGCTTCCTGCCCGCCAGCGAGGCCAAGCAATGGGTCAAGGAAGTCCGCCATATCCTGGTGCTGTTGCACATCGAGTTCTTCAACAACCTTGGCCAGCAGGCCCTGCAGAAGGGCCAGCCGGGCCAGGCGCGCCTGGCTTTCGAGCGGGGTGTGCAGTACCTGCGCAAGCAGCCGGAGCCGAAAGTGTATGAAGAGCAGTTGACCTACCTGGAGAAACTGCTGGCCCGCGCCAATGCGCAGGTGCTGGACCAGATGGAGCCGGCACAGAACGAGCAGAATGAATTGAATGAAGGCCTCAAGACCGATGAGGAAGAGACCTGGAAGAAAAAAGCAATGTACGACTGACTCGGTAATCCTGTACTGGCCCTGTGGGAGCGGGCCGGTACAGGCAAACACACTCAGCAGTCGGTCAATTCCAGGAAGATCGCCACCAGGCGCTCCATCCCTTGCTGGTCCGCCTCACTGAAACGCCCAAGCTTCGGGCTGTCCAGGTCCAGCACGCCAATCAACCGCCCCTCTTTCACCAACGGGATCACCAGCTCGCTGTTGGACGCACTGTCACAGGCAATGTGCCCCGGGAACGCGTGCACATCCTCGACCCGCTGGGTTTGCCGCGTAGCCGCCGCTGCACCGCACACACCCTTGCCGAACGGGATCCGCACACAGGCCACCTGCCCCTGGAACGGCCCGAGCACCAGTTCATCGTTACGGTTGAGGTAGAACCCCGCCCAGTTAAGGTCATCCACCTGGTTATACAAGAACGCCGAAAACTGCGCGGCGTTGGCGATGAAGTCACGCTCGTCGGCAAACAGCGCCTGCACTTGCGCAGCCAGCAGGCGGTAGCCGTCAAGGCCGGTACCACTGGCATTGAGGTCGATCATTTATTTCTGCTCCAGCAATTGCAGCCCGACCCAGTAGCGGGCGAACTGATAGGCACAACGGCCATTACGGTTGCCGCGGCCGGTGGCCCAGCGCACGGCAAGGATTTCCAGGGCTTCGTCACGCTGCCAACTCAGCCCGGCAGGGCGCGCCAACTGGCCGATCCAGTGTTCGACCACGTTGAGGAAGTGGTCCTGGGTGAAGGGGTAGAACGACAGCCACAGGCCAAAACGGTCAGACAAGGCGATCTTGTCTTCCACCGCCTCGCTGGGGTGCAGCTCGCCATCGACCCGCTTCCAGTTCTCGTTGTCGCTCTCTTTCTCGGGCACCAGGTGGCGGCGGTTGGAAGTGGCGTACAACAGGACATTGTCCGGAGCCTGCTCCAGCGAGCCGTCGAGCACGCTCTTGAGCACCCGGTAGTCGCCCTCCCCGGCTTCGAACGACAGGTCGTCGCAGAACAGGATGAAGCGTTGCGGCAGTTTCTGCAGTTGCTCGACCACCCGCGGCAGGTCGGCCAAATGGTCACGTTCGATTTCGATCAGGCGCAGGCCGGCACCTGCGTGCTCGGCCAGCAGGGCGCGCACCAGCGACGACTTGCCGGTGCCACGCGAGCCCCACAGCAGCGCGTGGTTGGCCGGCAGGCCGTTGATGAACTGGTGGGTGTTGCGGCCCAACTGGTCACGCTGCTGGTCGACGCCAATCAGGTCGGACAGGCGAATGTCCAGGCTGACTTCCAGCGGCATCAGGTAACCGCTGCGGCCATCGCGCTGCCAGCGGGCGGCCAGGGTGGTGTGCCAGTCGATGTCCGGGCGCAGTGCCGGCAACAGGGGTTCGAGGCGCGCCAGTACCGATTCGGCGCGGTCCAGGAAAGCAATCAAGCGGGCGTCCATGACGTCTCCTACACATTCAGATTCGGGGCGGCAATAGCCGCCTGCAGCCGGGGTTGATCGGCTATGCTTGCGCAGCGCAAGGGACGAGAAACCGGCTCGGGACTCATGGATATAAAGTTCACCAATCGCCTGTCATACAAGCAAGCCCGGTTGACAGTCCTGGTCGGCTTCATCCTGGGAACATTGCTCAGTCTCATCCAGATCGGCATCGATTATGCCAGCGAAGACGCGTCCATCAACCGCGAAGTGCGTGCACTGCTGCAAATCAGCCACAACCCGGCCTCCCGCATCGCCTACAACATCGATGCCGAACTGGCCCTGGAGCTGACGCGCGGCCTGCTGCAATCGCCGGCGGTGGTGCGTGCGCGGCTGATCGACAACAACGACACCGTGCTGGCCGACGTCGAGCGCCCGCGCCTGGAAGACCGCTACCGGCCGCTGAGCGACTTTCTGTTCGGCGAACAGCGCCAGCTGCAGGACCGCCTGTTCCTTGCCCACATGCCCGAAGAATACCTCGGCACCCTGTACCTGGATGTCGACACCTACGCCTTCGGCAGCCGCTTCCTCGACCGCGCCGGCGTCACCTTGCTCACCGGCTTTGCCCGCAGCCTGGTGCTGACCGGCATTCTGCTGGCGCTGTTCTACATGATGCTGACCAAGCCGCTGGTGAACGTGATCGGTGCGCTCAGCGCCAGCGACCCACGCAAGCCACGGCAAACTCGGCTGGAATGCCCCCACGGCCACGAGCACGATGAAATCGGCGTGCTGGTCAAGGTCGCCAACCAGCAGTTCGTCAGCATGGCCACCGAGATCGAGCAGCGGCGCACCGCCGAGAACCGCCTGACCCAGTACCTCAACGAACTGGAAGACATCGTTTCGGCGCGCACCGACCAGCTCAAGGCCAGCAACAGCAGCCTGAGCCAGTCCAATCAAGAGCTCGAAGAAGCCCGCCGCCGCGCCCTGGACATGGCTCAGGCACGGGCGGCCTTCCTGGCCAACATGAGCCACGAGATCCGCACCCCGCTCAACGGCATGCTCGGCATGATCGCCCTGGCCCTGGACAGCCCGCTGCCCAGCGAGCAGCGCCAGCAGATGACCATCGCCCACGACTCGGGCAAGGTGCTGGTGGAGCTGCTCAACGATATTCTCGACCTGTCCAAGTTCGATGCCGGCCAGCTGGAACTCGAGCGTATCCCCTTCGACATGGGCTCGATGGTCGAGGACACCGCCAACCTGCTGTCGCAGAACACCGCGCAAAGCGTCGAACTGACCTGCCTGATCGCCCGCAACTTCCCCAGTAGCGTGCTCGGCGACCCGACACGGGTGCGCCAGGTGGTCAGCAACTTGTTGTCCAACGCACTCAAGTTCACCCGTTTCGGCCGCGTCGACATACGCTTGGTAACGATTGTCGGCGGCGTGCGCCTGGAGGTCCGCGATACCGGCATAGGTATCCCGGAAGAGGCCCAGGCGCGGATCTTTCAGCCGTTCACCCAGGCAGGCGCCGGCATTACCCGCCAGTACGGCGGCACCGGCCTGGGCCTGGCCCTGACGCGCAACCTGTGCAAGGCCATGCACGGCCATCTGCATATTCAGTCCGAGCCGGGCTTTGGCAGCCGGTTCAGCGCAGAGTTGCCGCTGACCGTTCACACCGAGGCTATCCCGCCCGCGCCGCTGCAGGGGCGTGTGGTGGCCTTGAGCAATGCCGGCAGCGGGCTGCATGAACTGTTGCAAGACCTGCTACCTGCCTGGGGCCTGGCGTACCAGCGGCATGACAGCAGGGCAGGCCTGGATGCCACGCAGATCGACCTGCTGATCACCGATGATCTGGAGCATCTGTTTGAGCTGCGCCCGGCAATGAAAACGCCCATCCTGCTGGTGACGGCCTATGGCAATTTCCTCTCCAGCGAGCAGTCCGTCAGCCTGGCGCCCTTGCATCAACTGGCCCGGCCACTCGCGCGCAACGCCCTGTACCAGACCCTGCGGCGCACCCTGCAAGGCCATGAGCCCGAGCACCCGCTGGCCAACCCGAGCATGGCCGCGGAACAAGGCCGCGCGCGGATTCTGCTGGTGGAGGACAACCCCGTGAACCAGCTGGTGGCCAAGGGCATGCTGGCCAAGCTCGGCTGCCAGGTGCAAGTGGCCAGCCAGGGTGCCGAGGCCTTGGAATGCCTGGAGCAGGACGATTTCGACCTGGTGCTGATGGACTGCAACATGCCGGTGATGGATGGCTACGAAGCCAGCCGGCGCATTCGCCAGAGCGGCCGCTGGCCTGAACTGCCGATCGTCGCGCTGACCGCCAATGCCATGCCCGAGGAGCGTGAGCGCTGCCGCGCCGCAGGCATGAACGACTACCTGGCCAAGCCGTTTCGCCGCGAAGAGCTACTGGCACTGGTCGATCACTGGGTGCCTGTCAGCGGCTGAGCAGGCGCTCGATATCCGCTTCCAGGGCCTGCGGCTTGGTGGTCGGCGCATAGCGCGTGACTTGGCCGCTGGCCGGGTCGAGCAGGAACTTGGTGAAGTTCCACTTGATCTTCTGGCTGCCCAGCAGGCCAGGGGCACGCTGCTTGAGTTCGACGAACAGCGGGTGCGCACCCGGCCCGTTGACCTCGACCTTGCGAAACAACGGAAAGCTCACGCCGAAATTGCGCTCGCAGAACTGCGCGATTTCCCGCGCTTCGCCCGGCTCCTGCTTGCCGAACTGGTTGCAGGGAAAGCCCAGCACCACCAGGCCACGCTCGCGATAGTGCTGCCACAACTGCTCCAGGCCCTTGTATTGAGGGGTGAAGCCGCACTGGCTGGCGGTATTGACCACCAGCAGGGCCTTGCCTGGGAAGTCACCGAGTTTCTTGTGCTCGCCGCCCAATGTCACGCAGGGGATATCCAGCATCGATCCAGCCATGTTCGGGCTCCGGTCAGTCGCGCGGTTGTAAGTCGATGCACACCGAGTTGATGCAGTAACGCAGGCCGGTCGGCGGTGGGCCGTCGGGGAACACGTGGCCCAGGTGGGCGTCACAGCGGGCGCAGGTGACTTCGGTGCGGATCATGCCGTGGGTAGTGTCGCGGATTTCGATCATCGCGCGGTCTTCGATCGGCGCGTAGAAGCTCGGCCAGCCGCAGCCGGAATCGAACTTGGTCTGGGCATCGAACAGCGGCAGGTTGCAGCAGATGCAGTGGTAGATGCCGTCGCGGCGCTCGCTGTTGTACTTGCCACTGAACGGGCGCTCGGTACCTTTCAGGCGGCACACCTGGTACTGCTCGGGGTCGAGCATCGACTGCCATTGTTCAAGTGTCTTGTCGATCTTTTGCATGTAGGGACCTCGGCAGGCTTAATTTCACCCCGCGCCGTCTTTTCCGTAACGCGGGTGGCACGTATATTAGTTGGCTTCGTGTGCCAGGCGTTCAGTCTGGCACCCGCGCCCTGCCCTTTCAAACCTTTCGACGGGGCGTTGCGCGTATTCTCAACCGGGACCCCATCATGCAGTTCAGCAAATCGAACAAGCTCGCCAATGTCTGCTACGACATTCGCGGCCCAGTGCTCAAGCACGCCAAACGCCTGGAGGAGGAAGGCCACCGCATCCTCAAGCTGAACATCGGCAACCCGGCGCCGTTTGGCTTCGAGGCGCCGGACGAAATCCTTCAAGATGTGATCCGCAACCTGCCCACCGCTCAGGGCTACAGCGACTCCAAGGGGTTGTTCAGCGCGCGCAAGGCGGTGATGCAGTACTGCCAGCAAAAAGAGATCGAAAGCGTCACCATCGAGGACATCTACCTGGGCAACGGTGTGTCCGAGCTGATCGTCATGTCGATGCAGGCACTGCTCAACAACGGCGACGAAGTGCTGATTCCGGCCCCGGACTACCCACTGTGGACCGCTGCGGTGAGCCTGGCTGGCGGCAAGCCGGTGCACTACCTGTGCGACGAGCAGGCCGACTGGTTCCCTGACCTTGAGGACATCAAGGCCAAGATCACGCCGAACACCAAGGCCCTGGTGATCATCAACCCGAACAACCCGACCGGCGCGGTTTACTCCAAAGAGCTGCTGCTGGGCATGCTGGAGCTGGCACGCCAGCACAACCTGGTGGTGTTCTCCGACGAGATCTACGACAAGATCCTCTACGACGAAGCCGTGCACATCAGCACCGCCTCGCTGGCACCAGACCTGCTGTGCCTGACCTTCAACGGCCTGTCCAAATCGTACCGGGTGGCGGGCTTCCGCTCCGGCTGGCTGATCATTTCGGGGCCCAAGCACCACGCCCAGAGCTACATCGAAGGCATCGACATGCTGGCCAACATGCGCCTGTGCGCCAACGTGCCGGCCCAGCACGCCATCCAGACCGCCCTGGGCGGCTACCAGAGCATCAATGACCTGGTTCTGCCACAAGGCCGCCTGCTGGAGCAGCGCAACCGCACTTACGAGCTGCTCAATTCGATCCCCGGCGTGAGCTGCGTAAAGCCGATGGGCGCCCTGTATGCGTTCCCGAAGATCGACCCCAAAGTGTGCCCGATTCACAACGACGAGAAGTTCGTGCTCGACCTGCTGCTGTCAGAGAAGCTGCTGATCGTGCAGGGCACGGCGTTCAACTGGCCGTGGCCGGACCACTTCCGCGTGGTGACCTTGCCGCGGGTAGATGACCTGGAGCAGGCAATCGGGCGGATCGGGAACTTCCTCAAGGGTTATTCGCAGTAAATTCCGGCGCGTTCGCGGGGCAAGCCCGCTCCCACAGATGCAACCCCGTACCTGAGGGTTGTGGAATTCCGGTGGGAGCGGCGGTGCGGCGATCCGACTTGCCCCGCGAATGGGCTGCAAAGCAGCCCCCACAATCCCATATGATGTCTCTTACATCCTGCAACGCTCTGCCTCACAGCCCCTGCCTTTTCCTCTGCCATACTCCGCCGTACACAGTTTGAAATAGTCGCCCGATTGAATCGGCACGGCTTGCCCCTTATATACCCCGCAGTAAGCAACACACTCATCCGTCAGGAGAACGTAACAACCATGATGCGCATTCTGTTGTTTGTAGCCACCAACCTCGCGGTGGTGCTGGTTGCAAGCATTACCCTGAGCCTGTTCGGTTTCAACGGGTTCATGGCCGCCAACGGGGTCGACCTCAACCTCAGCAGCCTGCTGGTGTTCTGCGCCGTGTTCGGTTTTGCCGGCTCCCTCGTCTCGCTGTTCATCTCCAAGTGGATGGCGAAAATGAGCACCGGTACTCAGATCATCTCCCAGCCGCGCACCCGCCACGAGCAGTGGCTGTTGCAAACGGTCGAAGAGCTGTCGCGCGAGGCCGGCATCAAGATGCCCGAGGTGGGTATCTTCCCGGCGTACGAGGCCAATGCCTTCGCCACCGGCTGGAACCGCAACGACGCGCTGGTAGCCGTATCCCAGGGCCTGCTGGAGCGTTTCTCGCCCGATGAAGTGCGCGCCGTGCTGGCCCACGAGATCGGCCACGTGGCCAACGGTGACATGGTCACCCTGGCACTGGTGCAGGGCGTGGTGAACACCTTCGTGATGTTCTTCGCCCGCATCATCGGCAACTTCGTCGACAAGGTCATCTTCAAGAACGAAGAAGGTCAAGGCATCGCCTACTACGTGGCGACGATCGTTGCCGAACTGATCCTGGGCATCCTGGCCAGCATGATCGTCATGTGGTTCTCGCGCCGCCGCGAGTACCGCGCCGATGAAGCCGGTGCGCAACTGGCCGGCACGGCCGCGATGATCGGCGCCCTGCAGCGCCTGCGCGTGGAGCAAGGCCTGCCGGTGCACATGCCGGACACCATGAAGGCCTTTGGCATCAATGGCGGCCTCAAGCACGGCCTGGCAGGCCTGCTGATGAGCCACCCGCCACTGGAAGACCGCATCGAGGCGCTGCGTCGCCGCGGTTGATCCACCCGCTAAAAACAAAGGGCGACTTCGGTCGCCCTTTTTTTACACGGCTACCCATCAGAGCTGTATGCGATACACCCGCTCAAGCAGGCTCGTGGCACCCGCCTGAACGAACTTTGCGCTCTGCTCGATAATCTCCACGGCCTCCAGCGCCTGCACCTCGCAACCCGCAAACCCCTGCCGAACTTCAGCGTCCGCCACTGAAAACGGCGGGCCGGGCAACAGCGCCTGGTCATAATCCAGCGTCACCAACAGCCCTTGGCTTCCCGACGGCAACCCTTCAGCCAGCAACTGCATGTACCGCAAGCGCATCTCCGGCGGCAAGGCAATCAACGCCGCGCGGTCATAGAACCCCGCGCAATCGGCCAGGTCCTGCGCCTGCAGGGCGAAGAAATCGCCGCACCACACTTCTACCCCGCCACTGCGCCAAACCTCGAAGGCGCCCCTGTGCAGCACCTCGGCCTCAAGCCCGTGCTCACGGAAAAAGCCCTTCACCGCCCGCCGCGACAGCTCCACCCCCAGCACGCGATAGCCCTGCCCTGCCAACCAGGCCAGGTCCAGGCTCTTGCCGCACAACGGCACCAGCACCTGGCTGCCAGGCGCCAACGCCAGCGCTGGCCAGTGCGACAGCAAGTAGGGATTGACCTGCGCTTGATGGAAGCCGATCTGGTTGTCGGCCCACCGCTTGTGCCAGAACGCTGGCTCCATGACTGCTCCTATACTGATCGAGCGCTTCGATAGAAAGCGCAGAAAACTTGGTTTGGATTTCGATCGGTAACTGATCGAAGATGACAGCATCTTAACCCTCAGGACCTCACCATGCTGCCCAGCCTGTTCATTTCCCATGGCTCCCCCATGCTTGCCCTGCACCCGGGCGCCAGCGGGCCGGCGTTGACCGGGCTGGCCAATGCCTTGGCGCAGCCCAAGGCAATCGTGGTGGTGTCGGCGCATTGGGAAAGCCGCGAGCTGCGGGTGACCGGCAGCAAGCAGCCCGAGACTTGGCACGACTTCCACGGCTTCCCGCCGGCGCTGTACGCCGTGCAGTACCCAGCACCGGGCGAGCCTGCACTGGCCGAACAAGTGTGTGCGTTACTGGGCGCTGCCGGCCTGCCGGCACGTACCGATACGCACCGCCCCTTCGACCATGGCGCCTGGGTACCGCTGAGCTTGATGTACCCGAGCGCCAACATCCCGGTGATTCAGGTTTCGCTGCCCAGCCAACAGGGGCCTGCCTTGCAGTTAAAGGTCGGCCAGGTGTTGGCCGAGTTGCGCCGGCAGGGCGTACTGCTGATTGGCTCGGGCAGCATCACCCACAACCTCGGCGAGCTGGACTGGCATGCCGGGCCGGACGTGATCGAACCTTGGGCATTGGCGTTTCGGGATTGGATAGTGCAGCGGCTGGCCGAGGATGACCGTGCGGCGTTGCTGGATTACCGACGCCAGGCGCCATTTGCGGTGCGTAACCACCCCAGCGACGAGCATTTGTTGCCGCTGTTTTTTGCGCTGGGGGCTGGGGGCGGGTTCGGCGTGGTGCACCAGGGGTTCACCTTGGGCGCACTGGGGATGGATATCTATCGGTTCGATTGACGAGTCTCTTCGCGGGGCAAGCCCGCTCCCAAAGATGGATAGTGCTTTCAAGCCCAATGCCATACCTGTGGGGCTTGCCCCGCGAAGCAGCCGGTACAGGCAAAAAAAATCCCCAGCGCATGCCGGGGATTTTTTTATTACGCCAGGATCAATCCTCGCGGTAGCGACGCAGCTTCAGCTGCTTGCCAGCCACACGGGTATCCTTGAGCTTGGTCAGCAAACGCTCCAGGCCGTCTTCCGGCAGCTCGACCAGGCTGAAGCTGTCGCGTACCTGGATACGGCCGATAGCGTCACGGGCCAGGCCGCCTTCGTTGAGGATCGCACCCAACAGGTTCTTGGCAGCGATGCCGTCACGGGCACCCAAGGCAGTACGGCAACGCACGCGGCCTTCGGCCAGCGGCATTGGCGCGCGACGCTCACGGTCACCGCGGTCACCACGATCGCTGCGCTCGGCACGTTCACCAGTACGCTCACGCGGAGCACCAACGCCCGGTACCAGCGGCTGTTCACGCTCTACCGCAGCCAGGTCCAGCGCCTGACCATTGGTTGCTTTGCGCAGCAAGGCCGAAGCCAGGGCACGCGGGCTGCAACCCAGGTCGGCGGTCAGACGGTCGAGCAGGTCGCCATGAGTGGCTTCCGATTCGGCCACCAGCGGCGCCAGGCTCGAAGTCAGCTTCTTGATGCGTGCATCCAGAACGGCCTGGCCATTCGGCAGGCGAGCTTCGGCAACCTTCTGCCCGGTAACACGCTCGATCACCTGCAGCATGCGGCGCTCACGCGGGGTGACCAGCAGCAGCGCACGGCCTTCGCGACCGGCACGGCCAGTACGGCCAATACGGTGTACGTAGGACTCTGGGTCGTACGGCATGTCGACGTTGAACACGTGAGTGATGCGCGGTACGTCCAGGCCACGGGCAGCGACGTCGGTTGCGACGACGATGTCCAGGCGGCCATCCTTGAGCGAGTCGATGACGCGCTCACGCTGGTTCTGGGCGATGTCACCGTTCAGCGCAGCAGCCTTGTAGCCTTTGGCTTCCAGCGCGGCGGCCAGGTCCAGGGTGGCTTGCTTGGTACGCACGAAGGCGATCAGCGCGTCGAACTCTTCGACTTCCAGCAGACGCAGCACAGCCGGGATCTTCTGGTCGGCATGCACCATCAGGTGAGCCTGGTCGATCGCGGTAACGGTCTGGGTCTTGCTCTGGATCTTGACGTGCTTGGGTTCGCGCAGGTGACGCTCGGCAATCGAACGGATCGACGACGGCAGGGTTGCGGAGAACAGTACGGTCTGACGGCTGGCCGGGATGGCATCGAAGATCACTTCGAGGTCGTCCATGAAGCCCAGCTTGAGCATCTCGTCGGCTTCGTCCAGTACCAGGTACTGTACGGTCGACAGGACTTTTTCGTCGCGACGCAGGTGGTCGCACAGACGGCCCGGGGTAGCAACGACGATTTGTGCGCCGTTACGGATGGCACGCAACTGTGGGCCCATCGGGGCACCACCGTAAACAGCGACCACGTTAACGCCCGGCATCTGCTTGGCGTAGGTTTCGAAAGCGGTAGCAACTTGCAGCGCCAACTCACGGGTTGGCGCCAGGATCAGGGCTTGCGGTTCGCGCTTGCTCACGTCGATCTTGTTGAGGATCGGCAGGGCGAAGGCAGCGGTCTTGCCGGTGCCAGTCTGCGCCTGGCCGATCATGTCGTGACCGGCGAGGATGATCGGGATCGACTGATGCTGGATGGCGGACGGCTCTTCATAGCCGGTAGCCAGCACAGCAGCAACAATATTCGGATTGAGTTCGAGAGCGGCGAATCCGCCGGTTTCCTGGGTCATGGGTCTGCCTCTAGGTGCATCCGCAAAGACCCATGCTCCAAAGCTGCACATGCCTTGAAAGACCGAAAGGTCACCCAGGCAGCTTTGGCGGCGGGGATTTGCGAAAACGATTGAAAAAGAAAAACTTGGGAAGGTCCGCCTAGCGGACGAACAGCCGAAGCTGGACTCGGAGGATTTGCACCACCTGATTTTGAGGTCCGCTAAAAGACCGGCGCGTACTATACCCGAATTAACGGGTTACGTGAGGAAAATTTTCGCGGGCAAGGGCCAGTATCGCGCCATCAGCCAACCGCAGGCTGAATCGATTCCTGCCTGCCCTACGCGACCGGCCTTCAGGTCGCCGACCGGATCTCACGGATCAGGCTGGCCAGGCTATACCCCAACTGCGGCGCCAGCGCCTCGGCCCGCGCCCGCAGCCCGTCCAGGTCCAGCATCTGTTCCAGGTCCGCGGGCACCAGCAGGATCACATTGCCCTCCTTCACCGGCAGCTCCCAGTAATGGCGGTGGTACAACCCGCGCAACAGCGCCGCGCCCAGCGGCTTGCCGTCATCGCAGGCCCATTGGTTGATCACCAGCCAACCGCCCGGGTTGAGCTGCTTCTGGCAGTTTTCCAGGAATGTCCAGGCCAGGTGCCCGACACCCGGGCCGTGGTCGGTGTAGAGGTCGACGAAGATCAGGTCGGCCTTTTCGGCGCTGGGCAGCAGCTCGAGGGCATCTCCCACCCGCACGTAAAGGCGCGGGTCATCGTCCAGGCCCAGGTATTCCATGGCCAGGCGCGGCACGTCCGCGCGCAGCTCGATGGCCTCGATGTCCTCCAGCGGCAGGAACTTCATGCACGCCTGGGTCAGCGTACCGGCGCCAAGGCCCAGAAACAGTGCACTCTCAGGCTGCTCATGGCACAGCGCACCGACCAGCATGGCGCGGGTGTAGTCATATTCCAGCCAGCTCGGGTCGGCGGTGAACACGCAGCTCTGCTCGATGGCATCGCCGAATTCGAGAAAACGGTAGTCGTCCACCTCGTACACGCTGATGACGCCAAAGGCATCTTCGACCCGTGCCAGTAGCCGCTCTTCCCGTTCCGCCGTCATGTTCGCCACTCGCCCGTGCAAAAACGCGCATTGTCCGCCAACACCCCCGATGCAACAAGCACGACGGCAACTGTTACCATGGCCAAAAGCCTATAACCGACAACATCGAGCCCGAGATGAACGCACCGTGGAGCCCTGACAGCTGGCGTGCCCTGCCGATCCAGCAGCAACCGACCTACCCCGACGCCGCGCACTTGCTCAAGGTCGAGCAGACCCTGGCCAGCTACCCGCCACTGGTGTTCGCAGGCGAGGCGCGCGAGCTGCGCCGGCAGTTTGCCGAGGTGACCGAAGGCCGCGCCTTCCTGCTGCAGGGCGGCGACTGCGCCGAGAGCTTTGCCGAGTTTTCGGCGGCGAAGATCCGCGACACCTTCAAGGTGCTGCTGCAGATGGCCATTGTCATGACCTTTGCTGCCGGCTGCCCGGTGGTCAAGGTCGGGCGCATGGCGGGGCAATTTGCCAAGCCACGCTCCTCGGGCGACGAGACCATTGGCAACGTCACCCTGCCCGCCTACCGTGGCGACATCGTCAACGGCATCGGTTTCGACGATAAAAGCCGCATCCCCGACCCGGACCGCCTGCTGCAGGCCTACCACCAGGCCACCGCCAGCCTCAACCTGTTACGCGCCTTTGCCCAGGGCGGCTTTGCCGACCTGCACCAGGTGCACAAATGGAACCTGGACTTCATCGCCAACTCGGCGCTGGCCGACAAGTACCATCAGTTGGCCAACCGCATCGACGAGACCCTGGCCTTCATGCGGGCCTGCGGGCTGGACAGCGCGCCGCAACTGCGCGAGACCAGCTTCTTCACCGCCCACGAAGCGTTGCTGCTCAATTATGAGGAAGCGTTCGTGCGCCAGGACAGCCTGACCGGCGACTACTACGACTGCTCGGCGCACATGCTGTGGATCGGCGACCGCACGCGCCAGCTCGATGGCGCCCATGTGGAGTTCCTGCGTGGCGTGCATAACCCGATCGGGGTCAAGGTTGGCCCAAGCATGAACCCCGAGGAGTTGATCCGCCTGATCGATACCCTGAACCCGAGCAACGACCCTGGCCGCCTGAACCTGATCGTGCGCATGGGGGCCAACAAGGTTGGCGACCATCTGCCGGGGTTGATCCGCACCGTCGAGCGCGAAGGCCGCAAGGTGCTGTGGAGCTCCGACCCGATGCACGGCAACACCATCAAGGCCAGCAGCGGCTACAAGACCCGCGACTTCGCGCAGATTCTCGATGAGGTGAAGCAGTTCTTCCAGGTGCACCAGGCTGAAGGCAGCCATGCCGGTGGTATCCATATCGAAATGACCGGGCAGAACGTCACCGAGTGCATCGGTGGTGCCCGGCCGATTACCGAGGATGGCTTGTCGGACCGCTACCATACCCATTGCGACCCGCGGATGAACGCCGACCAGTCGTTGGAATTGGCGTTTCTGATTGCCGAAACCCTCAAGCAGGTTCGGCGCTGAGGTTCGGGCGCCGTCATTTACGCAGCGGATCATCCCAGAAATGCCGTTCGGCCTCTTGCTGGATATCCGCCCGGCTCAACCCCAGATCGTGCAATGTCGCATCGCTGAGCCGGGCCAGTTCCCGACGCTGACGGTACAGCTCGAGCCAGCGCGCCGGGCGCTGCAGCGCTGCATGCCACAGGTGGTTCAGTGAGACGACCGGTTGCTGAATGCTGCTGATATGACCTTTCATCGTGAAGCCCTCCGTGTTGATGGCTCCAGTCTCACGCCGGGCTTAAGATCAATCCAACGAATGTTTCTGATGCCATGCATCTCGGAGATTGATGCTATGTCACAGTATCAAAGCCTCGATGCCGACGTATTGCGCACTTTCGTCGCCATTGCCGAACAAGGCGGCTTCACCCGCGCCGGAGAAGTGGTCAACCGCACCCAGTCGGCGGTGAGCATGCAGATGAAACGCCTGGAGGAAGATATCCTGCAGCGCCAGCTGTTCGAGCGCGATGGCCGCCAGGTACGCCTTACCGCCGAGGGGCAGGTACTGCTCGGCTACGCCAGGCGCATCCTCAAGCTGCACGGGGAGGTGTTCAACACCTTGCGTATGCCGCACATGGTCGGGGTAGTGCGCATCGGCACGCCGGACGACTACGCCATGCGCTTCCTGCCGACCATCCTGTCGAGTTTTGCCCAGGCCTACCCGCTGGTGCAGGTGGAGGTGCATTGCGACTCGTCGAAGCAGTTGATGCTGCGCCAGGACCTGGACCTGACCATCGTCACCCGCGAGCCGGGCAACGAAGTCGGCCAGTTGCTGCGCCAGGAGCGCCTGGTGTGGGCCGCGGCCGAAGGGTTTTGCCCACAGGAGCAACGGCCCATGCCGGTGGCGCTGTTCAATACCGACTGCTTCTGCCGCGCCTGGACCTGCAATGCGCTGGAGGCACAGGGCATCGACTACCGCATTGCCTATACCAGCCCCAGCCTGGCGGCGATCTTTGCCATCGTCACGGCGGGGTTGGCGGTAACGGCGCAGTTGCAGAGCCTGGTGGGCGGCAATATCCGGATTCTTGGCAAAAACGATGGGTTGCCGCAGTTACCGGTGGCCAATGTGATGCTGGTGCGCAGTACGCAGAACCCTTCGCCGATCACCGATTGCATGGCCGATTACATCGTCGAAGGTTTCAAGTAAGCCCAGGCTGCTCCAAGGTATCGCGCAACCCTGTAGGAGCGGCCTTGCGTCGCGAAAGGGCCGCAAAGCGGCCCCCAAAGCCCAAAGCTCAAAGCTCAAACCCCAGCATCACCGCGCACACCACCAGAAACACACAAAACATCGCCCGCAGCACTTTCTCTGGCAAGGCATGCGCCAGCCTCACCCCCCAGCTGATGCTGAGCAACCCTCCCACCGCCAAGGGTATCCCCACTGCCCAATCGACACTCTGGTGCACGCCATATGTCAGCAGAGTCACCGCCGTACTGGGCGCCGCCAATGCCAGCGAGAGCCCTTGCGCCACCACCTGCGTAGTGCCGAACACACTGGTCAGTATCGGCGTCGCAACCACCGCGCCCCCCACCCCGAACAGCCCGCCCATGGTCCCGGCAAAGCTGCCCAGCACCCCGAGCCATGGCCAGGCATAGCGCATTTCAGGGCTTGGCGGCGCAACCCTCAAGAACATCCGCGCCACGTTCCAGATGGCCAGCGCCACCAGAAAGCCGACAAACCCCAGGCGCATGGCCTGGGCATCGATGCCCACCGCCCAGATCGAACCCAGCCAGGCGAACAGCAAACTGCACAACGCCAACGGCAGCGCATGGCGCAGTTCGATGCGATTGCGCTGGTGGTAGCGCCACAGCGCCAGCAACACATTCGGTACCACCATGACCAACGCAGTGCCCTGCGCCAGCTGTTGGTCCAGCCCGAACAACACGCCCAGAGCCGGGATGGCAATCAGCCCACCGCCGATGCCGAACAAACCGCCCATGGTGCCCAGGGCTGCGCCCAGCACGATATACAACAACCACTCGATCATCAGGGCCTCTTCTGCCGTTCTTTAGCAATGGCCGCATGCTACCGAGTCGGGGCTGGTGGGGAAACGCACAGCAGCGCACAATGGCTGTGCGTTTTTTGCAAAGCCGAGCCGCCATGAGCCCTGACGTCCTCACTGACCAACTCAGCCTGTTCCTCGATGTGCTGGAAACCGGCAGTTTTTCCGCCGCCGCACGGCGCCACCCGCTGACGCCCTCGGCCGTGGCCCGGCGCATCGACAACCTGGAAAACGCGGTGGGCAGCCGCCTGTTCACCCGCAGTACTCACGCGGTGCGTGCCACACCGGCCGGCAATGCCTTTGCCGAGCGCGCACGACGCATCATCGAGGAGCTGCGCCTGGCCCGCGCCGAAGCCGTGTCACTGAGCAGCGCCCCGGAAGGTTTGATCCGCATCGACGCCCCCGCCGCGTTCGGCCGCCGCCACCTGGCCCCGGCCATCGCCGATTTTCTGGTGGCGTACCCCGGGCTGGACGTGCAACTGCGCCTGATCGACAGCTTCGTCGACCTGCACGGCAGCCATCTGGGCGAGGTCGACCTGGTGTTGCGCGCTGGCCCCCTGGCCGACACTCGCCTGGTGGCCACGCCGCTGGCGTACATGGTGCGCATCGCCTGCGCCAGCCCAGCCTACTTGGCCAGCCGTGGCGTACCGGCGTGCCCCAGCGAACTGCCTGAGCACGACGGCCTCGACTGGGACGGCCTGGCACCGCCTTTCGCCTGGCGCTTCAACGTGGCGGGCCAGGCCCGACTGTATCGGCCAACACGCATGCGCATGGCCGCCAACAACGCCGAAACCCTGCTGTTTGGCGCCCTGGCCGGTTTAGGCGTCGCCCACCTGCCCACCTGGCTGATCAGCGAATACCTGCTGCGCGGCGAACTGATTGCGCTGTTCTGCGACGGCGGCCTGCCGGCAGCCGAGAGCAGCGGTATTTATGCGCTACGCCTTGCACATGAAACGAACTCTCGCAGCCGTTTGCTGCTCGAATTTCTCAAGAGCCGTTTCAGCCCCATTCCACCCTGGGACCTGGCGCTGCGCAGTGAACTGCGCTGGCAGTGAACGCACTGATGATCAGCGTGCTAGATTTTCCCATTGATGACTCCAAGGACCTGCATGAACGCCGACACCCAAGCCTCCTGTGACGAGCTGCTGCTGGACAACCAGGTCTGCTTCGCCCTGCATTCGACCTCGTTGCTGATGACCAAGGTCTACAAACCGCTGCTGCAGGCGCTGGGCCTGACCTACCCGCAATACTTGGCGATGCTGGTGCTATGGGAGCGGGACGGCCTGACCGTGGGCGAGATCAGCCAGCACCTGCTCACCGACCCTGGCTCGCTGACCCCGCTGCTCAAGCGCCTGGAAAGCGAAGGCCTGCTCAAGCGCACCCGCAGCCGCGAGGACGAACGGGTGGTATTGGTGCAGTTGACCGACAAGGGCCGCGACCTGCAGCAACAGGCCAAACAGGTGCCACCGTGCATCCTCAAGGCCAGCGGGCGCAGCTTGCAACGCCTGCAACAACTGCAAGCCGACCTGCTGGACCTGCGCGACAACCTGCAGAAAAACCTCTGAGCGCTATGCTGTGAGATGGCCGTTCGGATGAGCGGTGATTATTTATCTTGCGCGCAAACTAATTGCGCGCTAATTTAAATCCCACACCCACCCAGCGCCACCTCAACCCAGGTCGCGCGCAGCAGATTAGCGAGGCTCAAGATGCAAAAGGTCACTCCGCTGTACATCGCCGAAGCCACCTCCACCGGCGGGCGCGACGGCAAATCCCACTCCAGCGACGGCAAGCTGGAGGTCAAGCTGAGCACCCCCAAGGAATTGGGCGGCGCGGGGGGTGAAGGCACCAACCCAGAGCAGCTGTTCGCTGCCGGCTACTCGGCCTGCTTCATCGGTGCCCTGAAGTTTGTTGCCGGGCAAGAGAAGAAAGCCCTGCCAGCAGATGCCTCGATCACTGCCAAGGTGGGCATTGGCCAGATTGAGGGTGGTTTCGGCCTGGACATCGACCTGCACATCAACCTGCCAGGCCTGGCCCAGGCCGATGCCGAAGGGCTGGTGGAGAAGGCGCACAAGGTCTGCCCTTACTCCAATGCCACCCGCGGCAATGTGGATGTAAGGCTGCATGTGACGGTCTGAACACAGGCATAAAAAAACCCGGCCGAGGCCGGGTTTTTTGCTGCTCTCAAGAACACTTACTTCTTGGCGCGGCCTTTGTACGAACCGCCTTCGCGGGTATCGATCTCGATCAGGTCGCCGATTTCGATGAAGTCAGCAACGCTCAGCTCAGTACCGTTCTTCAGCTTGGCAGGTTTCATGACCTTGCCCGAAGTGTCGCCGCGCGCGGAACCTTCGGTGTAGTCAACCTGACGCACGATGGTGGTCGGCAGTTCTACCGACACCAGGCGGCCTTCGAAGAAGACGGCTTCGCAGATGTCTTCCATGCCTTCTTCGATGAACGGCAGAACGGCTTCGATATCCTCGGCGTTCAGCTCGTACATGGAATAGTCGGTGGTGTCCATGAAGGTGTACGTGTCACCGCTGATGAACGACAGGGTCGCTTCTTTGCGATCCAGGATCACGTCGTCCAGCTTGTCGTCCGCACCGTATACGGTTTCGGTCTTGTAGCCGGTCAGCAGGTTCTTCAGCTTGGTCTTCATGATCGCGCTGTTACGGCCCGATTTGGTGAACTCAGCTTTTTGCACCAGCCACGGGTCGTTGTCGATCCGCAGTACGGTACCGGGTTTCAGTTCTTTACCAGTTTTCATTGCGAAGTATCCGAATCTGGATGGATTTATAAAAATCGAGGCCGCATATCATAGCCAATTTCGGTAAAACTGTACCAGCGCCATGGCAAGGTCTGGCCGAGCGGCCTGACGGGCCGCCCAATCGCGGGCATGCTGCTGCAGTTCTGGCCAGTGTTGCTGGGCCGCTTGCCACGCCTGGCCGACGTCACGGTCCATGTTCCAGGCACGCCACAATGCCACCAGTGCGGCAGAGGCATCGGCTGACAGGCCGTGTCGATAAAGCTCAAGGAACGCTTCGAGTTTTTCCCAATGGGCGTTCTCGTCCTGCACGTAGATGTGCCACAGCATCGGGCGCCCGGCCCATTGCGCACGCACGAACGAGTCTTCGCCGCGTACGGCGTTGAAATCGCAGCTCCACAGCAGCCGATCATAATCGTCCTGGCTGACGAACGGCAAAATCTGCACAGTCAGCGCACCACGTACGCGCACATCGCCCACCTCCAGCCGGGCATGGCCCAGCCAGGTGCCGACGTCGGCCAGAATGCGCCCTTGCGGCACCAGCAGGTGGGTCGGCTGGCTACCTGCCGCCAACGCATCCAGCCAATTGCCCAGCTGGGTGTTTTCATAGGCGAACAGCGAGATCAGCCGCGCCTGCACTTCGGGGTACACACCAAGCCGTTGCAAGAACGCCTGGCGGGCCACGGCGGACTGTTCGAAGGCCTGGCGCCGCGCCAACAACGTGCCCTCGCGCAACAGGCCGCCGGTTTTCTCGGTAAAGCCGGGGAAAAAGAACACCTTGCGCAAGCCGTTGGCCTGGGGGGACGGCAAGCCGTGGCAGCCTTCCACCCAGTGCTCGGCGCTGAGGTATTCGAGGTTCAACCACAGCGGCGGCTTCGCCCGGGCGCGCATGGCCTCGACATAGTGCACCGGCAACTGGCAGGCGAAGGCGCCGATCACCACCTCTGCGGGCTCAATCGGCACCCATTCGGCCGGCCACTGGCGCACATCGACGCCCTGCTGCCACTGTTGCAACGCTGCGGCATCGGCCCCGGGGCACATCGGCACGAAGGCATTCAGGTCGTCCACCCACAGGCGCACTGCGATTTCGTGCTCGTCCACCAGTTGCCGCGCCAGGCGCCAGGTCACGCCGATATCGCCATAATTGTCGACGACGGTGCAAAAGATGTCCCAGGTGGCCTTCATGTGCCCTCCCCCTCATGGTGCGGAAAACCGCGGATTCTGCGGATAAATTGTCGTCGACAAAAGCACCTGCGGGTAAAATTCGCCAGCAGCGTGCGACAATGCACGCCGCCCCACCCTGCCAGGAGGCCGCCATGCCCCGCCACCGCGAACTGAAGATCACCCTCAAGCCGTTGCAACTGACCCTGTGCGTGGCCATTGGCCTGTGGCTGGGCGCCGTGGCTATCGCCGTGAGCCTGTGGCTGGCGGTGCAACTGTGGCCCGAGCAGGTGCAGCCGGTTGCTCAGGCCCTGGCCCCTGCCCTCGGCCAACCCGCCGCGCCCCCGGTGGATGCGCAGGGTGAGATGTTCGAGCGCTACAAGGGCATCTTGCAACAACAGGAACGGCAACAGGCCGCCGAGGCCGCCCAGGGTAACCCGCGCAACCTCAACAGCCCCAAGTGCCAGTTCTGGCTGCAGCAGAACCGCACCGCACCTACCGATAAAAGCCAGGCCAATGTGCTGGAGTTCTGTTACTGAAGATGGATAAGCCCCTGCTTCTCACGCGCATCGTCGCGACCCTCGAACATGACGTGGACGTACTGAGCCGCGCGGCGCAGACCGCGTACGAAGCCGCCACCGCCGAAGAGAACATCGCCGAGAACAAGTACGACACGCTAGGCCTGGAAGCCTCGTACCTCGCCACCGGCCAGGCGCGCCGCACGGCCGAGATTCGCCAGGCGCTGCAGATCTACCAGCAACTGCTGCTGCGCGACTACGACCCGCTGCGGGGTATACAGGTGAGCAACCTGGTGACCCTTGAGGATGAGGATGGCCAACAGCGCCGGCTGTTTCTCGGGCCCGAGGCGGCGGGGTTGAAGATTGGCGCCGGGGACGAGCTGGTGACGGTGATTACACCGCGCTCGCCGCTGGGGCAGCAGCTGATGGGCAAGCGGGTCGATGATGAGGTGAGCCTGGGGGCACAGGTACTGTTCATCAGTGAGGTCGTCTGAGCTTGCCCCGCGAAAAGGCCGGGCTAGGCGACATTCATCTAAAGGCGCTGCAACGCATCGAATTGCCCCGCCAACCCCTGCTGCGCAAACTGCTCCACGACAAAATCGATGAACGCCCGCGTCTTCCTCGGCAACAGTTTGTGCTCGGCGTAATACAAGCTGATATGCCCATCGTCCACATACCAGTCCGGCAACACCCGCTGCAGTCGCCCTGCCTGCAGGTAAGGTACCGCAAACGGCAAACTGACCAATGCGATGCCCAAACCCTGCTGCGCAACCGCACAAGCCGCATCCGAATCACTCATGGTCATGGCCTGACGCAGCAGCAACGGCTGCTGCTCCTGCCAGCGGCTGGTCAGCGGCCAGGAGCGCACCCGGCCGGTCTGGGGTGAGCGAATCAGGATTCCGTCATGGCGCTGCAACGCCTGCGGGCCATCGATGGGTGGGCGCTGGTCCAGATAGCCAGGCGCCGCCACCAGCACCCGATGGGCGGGGGTCAACTTGCGCGCCACCACGCCCAGTGGCAGCTCGAAACCACCGCCAATGGCCGCATCGAAACCCTGGCCGATCAAATCGACCTGGCGATTGTCGAAATGCCAGTCCGGGGTAATGGCGGGGTAACGACGCAAGAACTCCCCCAGCAGCGGCAACACATAGAGCCGCCCAAACACCGTGCCCATGCTCACCCGCAGCAACCCGGCCGGCTGGCCTTCGGCACTGGCCAGGTTGGCCACGGCATACTGGATGGTGCGAAAGCTGTCACTCACCTCCCCCAGAAAGCGCTGGCCCGCTTCGGTCAGGGTCAGCTTGCGGGTACTACGCTGGAACAGGCGCACGCCCAACCGGGCCTCCAGCTGGGCCACATGCTTGCCGACTGCGGCAGGCGTGAGGCTCAGACGGCGGGCAGCCTCGGCAAAACTGCCAACCTCGGCGCTGCGGATAAAGCACTCGAGGGCGTTGAAAGACTCCATGGCCATAATTCACAACCAAAGGTTTACTCTGCTGATAGTGATTGCCATCTTATCAGCAGGTAATTAGCCACCGATACTGCGCCCATCCAAGGCATTCGGCCTTGCTTCCCAGCAGGAGATCAGCATGTCCAAACAACTTCCACTCGACGGTAAAGTAGCCCTGGTCCAAGGCGGTTCCCGCGGCATTGGCGCGGCCATCGTCCGCCGCCTGGCCCGCGAAGGCGCAGGGGTTGCCTTCACCTACGTGAGCTCGGCAGGCCCGGCCGAACAGCTGGCACAGGAAATCATCGGCAACGGCGGCCAGGCCCTGGCCCTGCGGGCCGACAGCGCAGACGCGGCAGCCGTGCAGTTGGCGGTGGATGACACCGCCAAGGCCTTCGGTGGGCTCGACATCCTGGTCAACAACGCCGGCGTGCTGACCGTGGCGCCGATTGCCGAGTTCGACCTGGCCGATTTCGACCGCATGCTGGCGGTGAACGTGCGCAGTGTGTTCGTCGCTAGCCAGGCGGCCGTGCGCTACATGGGCCAGGGTGGACGCATCATCAATATTGGCAGCACCAACGCCGAGCGCATGCCGTTTGCGGGTGGCGCACCCTATGCCATGAGCAAGTCGGCACTGGTGGGGCTGACCCGGGGCATGGCCCGCGACCTTGGCCCGCAGGGGATCACTGTCAATAACGTGCAGCCCGGGCCGGTGGATACCGACATGAACCCGGCCAGCGGCGAGTTTGCCGAAAGCCTGATACCGCTGATGGCCATCGGGCGTTATGGGCAGGTGGATGAGATTGCCAGTTTTGTGGCCTACCTGGCGGGGCCAGAGGCGGGGTATATCACAGGGGCCAGTTTGACGGCCGATGGTGGCTTTGCGGCTTGATGTGGTGAAGGCGGCGGGGTGCAGGGCGCTAAAAATCAACTGCCCTACCCCTACCGGCCCTAGAATAAAGCTCCCTGCCCCTCGAGACCCCCATGAACACCCCAACCCTCAGTCGCGCCCTGATCCTGCTGATGGCCACCGCCACCGGCCTGGCCGTGGCCAGCAACTACTATGCCCAGCCGTTGCTGCACAGCATCGCCCAGCAATTCGGGCTGAGTACCGCCAGTGCCGGCAGCATCGTCATCGCCGCCCAGCTCAGCTACGGCGCCGGCCTGCTGTTGCTGGCACCGCTGGGCGACCTGTTCGAACAGCGCCGCCTGATCACTGTGATGACCGCCATCGCCACCCTCGGCCTGGTCATCAGCGCCTGCGCGCCGAACCTGCCGTGGTTGCTGCTGGGCACCGCGCTGACCGGCCTGTTCTCGGTGGTGGCGCAGATCCTGGTACCCATGGCCGCGACCTTGAGTGAGCCGCATCAGCGCGGACGCGCGATCGGCACCCTGATGAGCGGCTTGTTGCTGGGTATCCTGTTGGCCCGCACGGCGGCCGGCTTCATGGCTGAACTGGGGGGCTGGCGCAGCATCTACGTACTGGCCGCCGTGCTGATGGCCATCACCGCCCTGGCCCTTTACCGCAGCTTGCCGCAGCATCACAACCCTGCCGGGCTGAAATATCCGGCGCTGATCGGTTCGGTATTCCGCCTGTTCTTTGAAGAACCGGTGCTGCGCCTGCGGGCGCTGCTTGGCCTGTTGGCGTTCAGCCTGTTCGCGCTGTTCTGGACACCGCTGGCATTTTTGCTGGCACAAGAGCCTTACTTTTACTCGGATGCGGTAATCGGCCTGTTCGGCCTGGCCGGCGCGGCGGGGGCATTGTCGGCCAACTGGGCCGGGCGCCTCGCTGACCGCGGCAAGGGCTCGCTGGGCACCACGGTAGGGTTGGTGGTACTGCTGCTGTCGTGGGTGCCGCTGGGCTTTGCCGAATACTCGCTGCCGGCCCTGCTGCTGGGGGTGCTGATGCTCGACCTGGCAGTGCAACTGGTGCACGTCAGCAACCAGAATGCGGTGATCGCGCTGCGGCCAGAGGCACGCACGCGGCTCAATGCCGGCTACATCACCTGTTACTTCATCGGCGGTGCGCTGGGGTCGCTGCTGGGCACGCAACTGTTCCAGCGCCAAGGCTGGATCGGCATCGTCGTTGCCGGGCTGGTGATCGGTACAGTGGCGCTGCTGGCCTGGGCGCTGGCCGAGCGCAAGCGCTTGAGCCGCGACACTGCAACGCACTACCCTCCGTCGCTTGGCCGTTGACTTGCCAGGGCGGGCAGCGCTCAGTAGGCGCTGGACAATGCCCTTCTGACAGGACGACCCAATGACAAGACTCACGGTGCAATCCGGCGATTTCTTGCAAGGTGAAGGCGAGTATCGCAACGGATCGCTCACACTCAAGACCCCGCGCAGCCCTTCGCCAGGCGAGCGGATCTCCCTCACGCGCATCAGCGACCTCAGGTTGGCCAGCCTGGAGTCCAGCCGCAGCCTGGGCACAGCCCTCGGCTGGGGTGTAGCGGGTGCCCTGGTGGCCGGCCCGGTGGGGCTGCTGGCCGGGCTCTGGCTGGGCGGCAAGGAGCAAGAAGCCACCTTCCTTGCCACCTTCAAGGATGGGCGCAAACTGTTGGCCGTCACCGATGGCAAGACGTGGTCGAAGATCGACGACAGTTGGCGTCAGCACAAGCGCCCGGCCAGCAACCACTGAATATCGCGGGGCCCTGATCGTTTCAGGGTGAAGGCGGCTGTTAAGATGCCGCCTTTTTCACGGCCTGTACCGGCCTCCAGGAGCCCCCGCATGCCCCCGCTTCGCCCTCGCCTGCCCCTGAGCTTGCTCAGCCTGGGCTTGGCCTTGCATTGCCCTCATGGTCTTGCCGAAGACGGCATCGTGCTGGACCCACTGCAGGTTTCCGACCGCTATGGCGACGACGGCTATCAGGTACGCGAGGCGTCGGTAGCAGGCTTGCAGGCCGCGCCACTGCTCGACACCCCGGCCTCGGTCAGCGTGTTCAGCCAGCAACTGCTGGAGGACCGCCAGGTGCGCAAGCTCAGCGAAGTGCTGCAAAGCGATGCTTCGGTGGGTGAAAGCTATGCGCCCATCGGCTATTACGAAAACTTCAACGTACGCGGCTTCGCGCTCAATGCCGCCAGCAGCTACCGGATCAATGGCCAGACCCTCGCCGGCGAGCAGAACGTGGCCCTGGAAAACAAACAGCAAGTGGAGCTGCTCAAGGGCTTGTCCGGGCTGCAGAGTGGCGTTTCGGAGCCTGGCGGGCTGATCAACTACGTGACCAAGCGCGCCGAAGACGTGCGTAGCGTGACGGTGTCGACCAACGAACAGGGCGAGCGCTACCTGGCCACCGACCTGGGCGGCTGGTTCGGCAGTGAGCGGCAGTTCGGCCTGCGCGCCAACCTGGCCCATGAGGACATCCGCAGCTATGTCGACCATGCCGACGGCAAGCGCGACTTCGCCTCGCTGGCCTTTGACTGGCAGATCAGCCCGGATGCTACCTTGCAGCTGGACGCCGAGTACCAGCACCGCGAGCAGCGCTCGGTTCCCGGTTACCAGTTGCTCGGCGGCACGCAGGTGCCCCACGGTATCGACCCGGATGATCGCCTGGCCTACCAACAGTGGGCCAAGCCGGTGCAGAACGATTCGCTGAACCTGGGCGGGCGCTTCGAATACCGCTTCAATGAGGCATGGACCGGGACGTTGAGTGCGTCGCGCAGCAAGGTGGTGATCGACGATTACAGCGCGT
The DNA here is from genome assembly GCF_051123555.1 of Pseudomonas sp. NFX1. Classification (NCBI taxonomy): domain Bacteria; kingdom Pseudomonadati; phylum Pseudomonadota; class Gammaproteobacteria; order Pseudomonadales; family Pseudomonadaceae; genus Pseudomonas; species Pseudomonas sp. NFX1. The sequence goes on from NZ_CP169366.1 coordinate 3,150,245, forward strand.
TTGCGTGGGGCTCGAGCGAGGGCGCGTTCTTCGCCAGCAATGGCGACTACGACATCTATGACTACCGCAGCCCGGATGACACGCGCCGCACCGATGAGGCACAAGCCACGCTCAATGGCCGCTTCGATGCCTTGGGCGTGGGGCACGACCTGACAGTCGGCAGCAGCGCCCAACGCCGTACCGTGGATCAACGGCCCTATTACAACGAGTGGCTGGGCACCGGCAACATCTACACCGGCGCGCCAGCCCTCGCCCCCTCCGACAAGCCGATCGGCTCAAGCGAGCGACGCCTGGACAGCCGCCAGTACGGCCTGTTCGTCAATGATCGCATCAGCTTCAACGAACAGTGGCAGACCGTGATCGGCGCTCGCGAAGTGCGCCTGGACGAAAAAACCTGGGACGAAACCGGTGTTGCCGGGCGCCATACCCGTCAGTACCAATTGCTGCCCAATGCCGCGCTGATCTACAAGCCGAGCCCGGACACCACGCTGTACGCAAGCTACTCAAAAGGCTTGTCGGCCGGTGGCACCGCCCCCTGGTTCGCCAGCAACGCTGCCGAGATCCTCGCCCCGACCTTGTCGCGCCAACTGGAGCTGGGCATCAAGCGTGACTGGCAGGGCTTAAGCTTCACTGCCGCGCTGTTCCAGATCCGCCAGGCGTACCAATACGCACGGCCGGATGGCGAGGGTAACTTCACCTACGTCCAGCAAGGCCAACAGAAGAACACCGGCCTGGAGCTGGGTGCCAGCGGCTGGGTGACCTCGAACCTGCAGGTTCAGGCCAGCGCCGCCGCCATCCGCGCGCGGGTAAAAAACAGCGGGACCGATGCTTACGAAGGCCACCAGGCCATCAACGTGCCCAAGCTGCGTGCGGCCCTGCAGGCCGAATACAGCCTGCCGGTACCGGGCCTGGCATTACTCGGAGGTGCGCGCTACAGCGCCAGCAAATATGCCAGCCAGGCGGGCAATGTCGAGGTGGGAGGTTATACCGTCTTTGATGTGGGTAGCCGTTACCGCACGCGCATCGGGGGGTATGACACGGTGCTGCGGTTGACCGTGGATAACGTGTTCGACAAACGCTACTGGCGCGATGTGGGGGATTACCTGGGGGACAACTACCTGTTCCAGGGCGCGCCGCGTACGGCACGCTTGTCGGCATCCGTGAGCTTCTGATCAATCGTCTGTGGGGGCGGGGTTACTCGCCCCCACAGAGTGACAAGGGGCCACGGAGCAGCGCCGTTAGCGCTGTGAAAACAAAAAGCCCCCGAACTTTTCAGCGCGGGGGCTTTTTGTAGAATGTGGCGGTGAAGAAGGGATTTGAACCCTTGATACGATTTCTCGTATACACACTTTCCAGGCGTGCTCCTTCGACCACTCGGACACTTCACCGTTTCTCTTCAAGCCTTTCAGCCTGTCGAGGCGCGCTAATTTAGTGGAAGAGCTTTTCTTTGGCAAGCATTTTTTTCAGAAATTTCATGCGTTTATGCAAATTCACTGAAAACCCGAGGCCGCCAGGGCAATGCTGCCAATCTCGCCTGCGCTTTTACCGCCTGCATAGGCCCTGCCCCGGCGCGCCAAGGCATGCCGGGCAAACGCTGACCGGCCAGTCAGCCTTGCTGCTTTACCTGGCAGGCAGTGCTGGGTAACGTCGCAAGCACGCCACCCAAAGGACTCTGCCATGAGCGAGCTGATTACCTACCATGCCGAAGACGGCATCGCCACCCTGACCCTGAACAACGGCAAGGTCAACGCCATCTCGCCGGATGTCATCATCGCCTTCAACGCCGCCCTCGACCGCGCCGAGCAGGAACGTGCAGTGGTCATCATCACCGGGCAGCCGGGCATACTCTCTGGCGGCTACGACCTCAAGGTCATGACCGCCGGCCCCAAAGAAGCGATCAGCCTGGTGACCGCCGGCTCCACCCTCGCCCGCCGCCTGTTGTCGCACCCGTTCCCGGTGATCGTCGCCTGCCCCGGCAATGCCGTGGCCAAAGGTGCCTTCCTGCTGCTGTCGGCCGACTACCGCATCGGCGTCGAAGGGCCGTACAAGGTCTGCCTGAACGAAGTGCAGATCGGCATGACCATGCACCATGCCGGCATCGAGCTGGCCCGCGACCGCCTGCGCCGCTCGGCCTTCCACCGCTCGGTGATCAATGCCGAGATCTTCGACCCGCAAGGGGCGCTGGACGCCGGCTTCCTCGACAAAGTGGTGCCGGCCGAGCAACTGCACGAAGCGGCGCTGGCCGCTGCCCGTGAATTGAAGAAGCTGAACATGCTGGCGCACAAGAACACCAAGCTCAAGGTGCGCAAGGGGCTGCTCGATGCCCTGGATAAAGCCATCGAGCTGGACCAGAACCCGATGGGTTAAGCCCAAGACCCACGCCGACATTTGCCTCTTCCAGTGTACAGTCGTACACTGGAATTCGACTGTCTGGTGTGAGTCTCGTCATGCTTTATTCGTTGCGCATGCTCCTGTTAGGCCTGCATTTTCTGCTGGTGGGCGGCATAGGCCTGGTGATCGGCCTGTGCCGCCCCTTCAACCCCGACAACAGCCGGCTCTTCGCCCGGCTCTATAGCGTGCCGGCCACCTGGCTGATGCGTATCCGGCTAAAGGCCGAAGTCGGCCCGCTGTTCGATCACCCTCCCGGGTGCGTCATCGTCGCCAACCACCAGTCCAATTTCGACCTGTTCGTGATCGGCCAGGTGGTGCCGAAGCGCACCGTGGCCATCGGCAAGAAGAGCCTGGGCTGGATCCCGTTGTTCGGCCAGCTGTTCTGGTTGGGCGGCAACGTATTGGTCGACCGCAAGAACCCCTACCAGGCGCGCAAGGCACTGCAAAAGACCACCCACGTTCTGCACAACGACACCTCGATCTGGATCTTCCCGGAGGGCACCCGCAACCCGGACGAGCACCTGCTGGCCTTCAAGAAAGGCGCCTTCCACATGGCCATCGAAGCCGGCGTGCCGATCGTGCCAGTGTGCGTCAGCCGCTATGCCCGGCGCCTGAGCCTGAACAGCTGGCGGCGGCGAACGGTGATCGTGCGCTCGCTGCCACCGATTGCCACGGCAGGCATGAGCCAGCGGGACATCCCCGCACTGATCGAGCAGTGCCGCAGCCAGATGCAGCACTGCATCGACCGCATGGAAGCTGAACTGGCGAGCCACTAGGTTGCCCTCAAGCGCCTTACAGCCCAAGCTGTAAACCGTGTTCAACCGAATAAGTGGACAACCATGGGTCGAGTCGTGGCATCGGCGGTGTACAGCGCCGGCAGAAAAGTCACCAATATCAGCATCGACGAAGGCAGCGAATGGGCATGCAAGCCTGGCCACTTCGTCTGGATCGGCCTGGAGGAGCCCAACGCCGAGGAGTTGGCCACCCTGCAGCGCCAGTTCAACCTGCACGAGCTGGCCATCGAAGATGCCCTGGAAAAACACAGCCGGCCCAAGCTTGAAACCTTCGGCGACGCGCTGTTCATCGTCACCTATTCGCCGGTGCGTCATGAGGGCAAGCTGGAGTTCATCGAAACCCACATCTTCGCCGGCAATGGCTACATCATCACCTGCCGCAACGGCCACTCCAAATCCTATGCCCTGGTGCGCCAACGCTGCGAGGCGCGGCCTTTGCTGCTGGAACACGGCGAGGACTTCGTGCTGTACGCGCTATTGGATTTCGTGACCGAGAACTACCAACCGGTCAGCGAAGCCATTCATGGCGAGATCGAGGAGCTGGAGCAGAGCGTGCTCGGTGGCTCGCTGCAGGAGGATGACATCCGCCGCTTGCACAGCCTGCGCCGCGATATTTTGCGCTTACGCCGCTACGTGGCGCCGATGGTGGAGGTGAGCGAGGAACTGCAGCGTTTGAGCTTCCCGTTCATCGACAAGAACATGCGCCCTTACTTTCGCGACGTGCAGATTCACGTTACGCGGCAGATGGAGGACCTGGCTGGCATTCGCGATATCGCCAGCCAGACCATCGAGATCGGCATGTTGCTGGAGTCGTCGCGCCAGAGCATCGTGCAGCGCAAATTCGCGGCCTGGGCAGCGATACTGGCCTTCCCCACGGCGATTGCCGGGATCTATGGGATGAACTTTCAGAACATGCCGGAACTGGGGTGGCAGTACGGGTATTTTGGCGTGCTGGGGGTGATTGGGCTGGGGTGCACGGGGTTGTATGCCAGCTTCAAGAAATCGGGTTGGTTGTGAGATTGCCGGGGCCGCTTGGCGACCCCAAACCCTCACGCCAGGTTACCCTTGTTCACCGGCTGTTCGATAAACCGCAACATCCACTCCCCCACCAGATCGCCCTGATGCTCGGTGGCCAGGCTGGCCACGGCCTTGTGGTAAACCTCATCGCCCAGATACGCCTGGCGCGCATCCAGTAATGCCCTGGAGTAATCGTGCACGAACTCCGGATGCCCCTGGAAGCACAGTACCTGGTCACCAATGTGGTAGGCGGCGTTCGGGCAGAAGTCGCTGGAGGCAATTACGGTAGCGCCTTCCGGCAACTCGGTCACCTGGTCCTGGTGGCTGATCAGCAAGGTCAGCTCGGACACCTTCGGGTCCATCCACGGCGCATGTGCCGCCAGTGAGTAACGGTGGATACCCACCCCCCAGCCCTGCTCGGCACGCTCAGCCTTGCCACCCAGAGTCAGGGCCAGCAGTTGATGGCCGAAACAGACGCCCAGCAGCTTCTCGCCGCGTGCGTAAAGCTTCAACAGGTAGGCCTTGAGTTGCTGGATCCACGGATCGGAACCGAACGAATCGGCCTTGCTGCCGGTTACCAGATAGGCATCGAACACTTCATCGTCGGCGGGATAGTCGCCGTTCATCACGTTGTACACACGAAATTCGGCGGCGATCGACTGACGCGAGAACAGCTGCTCGAACATCCTGCCATAGCCGTGGTACTGCGCCGTAAACTCCGGTCGCAGGACATCGGTTTCCAGGATGCAGATGCGTAACGACATAGGGATAGTCCTGAACGACATGGGTGGGAATCTGCTGTAGAGACTGCCGCGAAAGGCACGTACAAGCAAGTAGGCCGCACTGACGAACGGTCATATTTTGCCGGCGTATCGTTGGCGTCAACGCAGCGGTCTAGTGAGAGCATGCCAGCCGCATGGCAATTGGCCTCATAACGCAATGAAATTAAACAACCTTACAATTAGAACAAAGGGTTCTCAAACATGGATGACGCACACCCTACTGTTGGTTGTATATGCACTTTCAAGAGGCAAGCAGACTTGGCGTCAACCTACGCCACTGCGATCGACCCGAGACGCGACATGGAAGCCAACGGGTATTCAGGAATAACAACAAGAAGGCGGTCCGCCATGTTCAGACAATCGAAAATACGCCAAGCGGGGCTCATTGTCTTTGCCACGACTTTACTGCTGATCCTGCCGAACCTGACACGTTTGTTCGGCTGACGGCGGATGTGGCGCCAACAGGCAACGCACAGGTAACCTGCCGGCCTTGATGGTCGGAGATTAACCATGCGCCAATGCCTTGCCCTACTCGCCTTGCTACTCAGCCTGCCACTGTCGGCGGCGCAGCTGCACCTGGAGCTGGGTGCACACTCGCGCCAGTGGAGCAGCGCTGAACTGCTTGGCCACCCGCAGGCCCAGGACATCCGCATCGAGCAGGACGTTTCCTATAAGCGCCCCATGCACTATCGGGCCATACCTTTGGCTGCGCTGATGCAGGGGGTAGCTGCCAGCGACCACCTGCAAGCCGTGGCCCTGGATGGTTTTGCTGCCGAAATGCCCGCCGCCCCGCTGCTGCAAGAAGGGCCGGCACGTGCCTGGCTGGCGATCGAAGACCCCGCCAAACCGTGGCCAGGGCTGGGCAAAGGCAAACCCAGTGCCGGGCCGTTCTACCTGGTATGGACGGCACCGCAAGCCAGTGGCATACGCCCGGAACAGTGGCCGTTTCAGATCGCCACCATCCGCCGCCTGGCCTCGGTCGAACAGCGTTTCCCCGCGCTATTGCCAGACCCGAAGCTGCCAGCCGACGACCCGGTGCGCCAGGGCTTTGCGCTGTTTCAGCAAAATTGCCTGGCCTGCCACCGCCTCAATGGTGCAGGTGACGCCCAGCTGGGGCCGGACCTGAACCTGCCGCACAACCCAACCGAGTACTTCCAACCGGCGTTTCTGCGCCAGCTGATACGTGACCCACAGAGCCTGCGGCGCTGGCCACAGGCGAAGATGCCGGGGTTTACAGAGGATGTGCTGAGCGACCAGGAGCTGGATGCGCTACTGGCTTATCTGGGGCATATGGCTGGGCGCAAGCCCTGAGATGCTGGGGCTGCTTGGCAGCCCCCGGTCCATGAGTGTCAGGCGCACAACCGCTCGTGCTTGACACCCCACCCTTCGACTTCGCCGCCGTAGGGTGACACGAGTTGCTCGAACCATTCTTCGAAGTCGCCAATCCCTCCATAAGTGGCATACATGACCTTGCTCAGTTCAAGGTGCCAGGCGCCGTCTTTCATTTCGCGCACCTGGGCGTTGAGGGACTCGCCACGAAATTGCCCGGCTGCACGACGTGCGCCGGCTTCGTCTGGGAATACTGCGTAGAACTCGATGGGATGGATACGGGTGAAATCGAAACCGCCAGCTTTCATCTGGCGCAGGACATTGCTGCTGATATCGTCGTTCTGGCTGCTCATGAATCGTCCTCCTGCAAAGCAATGGATAGACTTTCCGGGCACTACGTACCTGCCGGCGGTGCCGGGCAGATCGAGTTGTATAGAGCTGATGCAAGACGCGAATTGAAAGGTGCCGGCCCGCAGAAAAGGCTGGCACCTGGCTCCAGCGTAGTGCCTGGGCAGGCACCACGTCAACGCACGGATCAGGGCGCTTCGTGAATATCGGTGATGGTCACGCCAGTTTGCTCCTTGAGCCAGCGTGCCGTGGGGGATACTGCGCGGTCCTGGAAGTCGTTGAGGTCCAGCTCATCCATGACCGGAAACAGCTGCGAGCGAATGGCACGGGCCGCGTCTTCTTCGCTGGGGCACTGCTCGGCCCGCAGCTTCAATGACGTCGGTTCGCCTTTCTGGTCGGCAAAGATGACTTCCCACTCTTTCATTGGACGAGCCCTCTCAATCAAACAACGCCGGGTGTGTGACGTCTGTATAGCTTGACCTTGGGCGGGGGCAATTGTTCAGTTGGCAGGACTCTGTGGTGGCGTTCGGGTCGCCTCCACACTTGCCGACGAGGGGCCGCACGGCGGCCCCTGTTGCAGCGTTACTTCGGTGTGCCGTGCACGACACCTGCGGTGTTGTCCAACAGGCTCTTGGTCGCGGTCTGGATGTACGCTTCAAGCTTTTTCAGCATTTCCGGCTGGTCCGGGCTTTCGATCAGCTCGGCCTTGAACTCGCTGCCCAGCTGGTAGCGGTACATGCGCGGGCTCATGTCCTTGGACTCGATGAGGATGCGGTCACCCTGCACCAGGCCCACGATCTGCTCGCTGCCCGACGGCTTGATCATGCCAACGCCCTGGTCGCCTTCAGGCAGGTTGAGCAGGTCGCGGCCCCAGCACTGATGGCGGGTCTGGCCACCCAGGCGGCCCATGATGGTCGGCACGATGTCGACCTGGGTACCAACGGTGTGGTCGACCGCACCGAACTTCTCCTGGATGCCCGGGGCAATCAGCAGCAGCGGCACGTTGAAGCGGCCCAGGTCCAGCTCGGTGACCTGCTGGTGGTTGCCGAAGCCGTGGTCACCGACGATGACGAACAGCGTCTCCTTGAAGTACGGCTGTTTGCGCGCCTTCTCGAAGAACTGGCCCAGCGCCCAGTCGGAGTAGCGCATGGCGGTCAGGTGCTCGTCCAGGCGGCCCTGGCCGGTGACCGGCTCTACCGGCAGGTCCTTGGGCAGCGCGTATGGGGTGTGGTTGGACAGGGTCTGCAGCAGCGCATAGATCGGCTTCTTGCCGTCGTGCTTGGCCAGCTCCTCGGCGCCACGGTCGAACATGTCCTGGTCGGACACACCCCAGGTCGGGTCGGAGAACACCGGGTTGACGAAGTCGTTACGGCCAATGAAGGTGGTCATGCCCTGGTTGCCGAAGAAACCGGACTGGTTGTCCCAGGCGAAGTCACCGTTGTAGACGTACACATCGTCGTAGTCGCGGGCGCTGAGCAGCGCCGGCAGGCCAGACAGCTTGTGGCCGCCTTCCGGGGTCTGCATCAGGTATTCGAAGCCTGGCAGGTTGGGGAAGCAGGCCATGGTGGCGAACATGCCCTGGTGGGTATGGGTGCCGTTGGAGAAGAAGCGGTCGAACAACAACCCTTCTTTGGCCAGCTTGTCAAAGTACGGGGTGATGTTGTTGGGGCTGCCCAGGGCGCCTACCGAGTGGCCGGCGAAGCTCTCCATGAGGATGACCACGACGTTCTTGATCGGCAGGGTGCGCTCGGCTGGCGGTACGAAGTCACGGCGGATCGCAGCCTCGTCGGCGTCGACCAGGGTATCGTGGGCGGTCAGCAGTTGCTCGCGCACGGTCTGCGTGGCAAGCGGCTGGTCCAGCACAGGCTTCCAGATATTGGCGCGGTCTTCGCCGAAACGGCTCTTGGCGGCGTCGATCAGGGTCAGGGTGCCATTCAGGCCAAGCTGGTTGACGAAGTTGGAGTCGGTGGTAAAGGCATCACCCCAACGCATCGGCGGGCCCTGGCGCAGGGTGCCACGGGCAGCAACCACGGCCACCAGCAGGATCACCATGAACACTGCCAGGCGGTTGTACCACTTTGCTGCGGGACGCTGCAGGGTAGCGCCGGCCGACTGGCCGCCACGGGTCATGCGGTCGACGCCCTTGAACAGCAGGCTCAGCAGCCAGGTACCAACGACCCAGGCCAGCAGGTAGCGGACCACCGGGAAGCCGTACCAGAGCATGCTCATGACGGTCTTCGGGTCTTCCTTGATGTACTGGAACACCAGCCCGTTGAGGCGCTGGTGGAACTCGCGGTAGAAGTCCAGCTCCATCAGGCCGAGGAACATCACCACGCTCGAGGCGATGGTCAGCCACAGCCGGAACACGCCACGGCGGGCCATGGCCCAGGGGCTGAGAATGGCCAGCAGCAGCGGAATGCTGATGTACACCACCACCCGCAGGTCGAAGCGCAACCCGTTGAGGAAGCCTTCGGCGACGGTCGCATAGGGCGTATCGCCGATCATGTCGCTGTTGTAGACCAACAACGCCAGGCGCACGAGGCTGAGCATCAGCATGATGACCAGGGCGCTGAGCAGCGTGTAGGCCAGGTGGGATTTCAGGGTCGGCGCGAACGACGCTCGCGCGCCCTGTCTCAAGGCATCCGTGTTAGCCATGAATGGGAAGGTCCTAGGATTGCGGGTTTGCGGAGATGGCGCTGGCTTATACCAACGCAGCATTGTGCGGGTGCGGATTCTGTTTAAACCAATGTGAAAATTTTGTCACGGCCGCATTTCTGCTTATTTCACAACCGTTGCCTGTGTGTGTGTGTGTGTGTGTGTGTGTGTAGGAGCGGCCTTGCGTCGCGAAAGGGTCGCGCAGCGGCCCCAGGTTCTGTGGCGCAGCAAAAATCGCCGGGGCCGCTGCGCAGCCCGTTCGCGACGCAAGGCCGCTCCTACACACAGGGCGTCAGATGCGTATATTGCCCCTGGGCCCGGCAATCGCCCAGATCACCAGCCCGATCACCGGCAGCAGCGCGATCAGCAAAATCCACAGCACCTTGACCCCCACTTCGCTACCGCTCTTGATCACATTGAGGATCGCCCAGATATCCAGCGCCAGAATGATCAGCCCAACCAGGCCATTGAATGTGGACCCCATGCCCGTTACTCCCTGCAAAGACGTTGCAGCACAGCATAGCCAGCTATCACGTCGATAGAAGGGAATCCTTGGCCGATTGCGCGGGTCCTTGCTTAGACTGCCTGTATTCACTGATTCGAGGCTCGCATGCCACCCGCCCATACCGAAACGGCCACTCCCCCTTCGTTGCTGAGCGCCTGGCGACAACAGGTGGTGAACACCCCCTGGCTCAGCGCCGGCCTGGGCTTGAGCCTGCTGGCGGTCATCGTGCTGCTGGCGGCGAGCCTGTGGAACGCGGTCAGCGGTGACCATGCCGACAACCTGCACCTGGCGTTGCTGGGCGGCCTGTCCGGTTTTGCTGCCACCGCCCTGGGGGCAGTCCTGGCCGTGGTGCTGCGCGATGTCAGCGCGCGTACCCAGGATGTGATGCTCGGCTTTGCTGCGGGCATGATGCTGGCAGCCAGTTCATTCTCGCTGATTCTGCCGGGCCTGGACGCCGCCCGCGAGATCACCGGCAACGGCCCGGCGGCGGCCTTCACCGTGGTGCTGGGCATGGGCCTGGGCGTGCTGCTGATGCTGGGCCTGGACCGTTTCACCCCGCACGAACATGAAAGCACTGGCCGATGCGGCCCAGAGGCAGAACGCATCAACCGGGTGTGGCTGTTCGTGCTGGCAATTACCTTGCACAACCTGCCCGAGGGCATGGCAATTGGTGTGAGCTTCGCCAATGGCGACATGAACATCGGCCTGCCGCTGACCAGCGCAATCGCCATCCAGGACATCCCTGAAGGCCTGGCCGTGGCCTTGGCCCTGCGGGCCACGGGGCTGTCGAACATGAAGGCGGCGCTGGTGGCGATCGGTTCGGGCTTGATGGAGCCGCTGGGCGCAGTCATCGGCCTGGGTATTTCCACCGGCTTCGCCCTGGCCTACCCGATTAGCATGGGGTTGGCGGCGGGGGCGATGATCTTCGTGGTGTCCCACGAGGTGATTCCAGAAACCCACCGCAACGGCCACCAGACGGCGGCGACCCTGGGGTTGATGGGTGGGTTCGGGGTGATGATGTTCCTGGATACCGCGCTGGGCTGAAGCGCTCGGTTGTCTGGGCCGGCCTCTTCGCGGGACAAGCCCGCTCCCACAAGTCTGAAGGTGCACTTAAACCTGTGGGAGCGGGCTTGTCCCGCGAAGAGGCCGGTACAGCAAGCGATCAGGTCAAACGTGAACCGCGACCTTCAAAGCCTCCAAAGCCGGCTCGACCTTGATCCCGACTTCGGCCCCCAGCTCCTGCACCCGTGCCAAGTCGTGCTGGCCCACCATCACCATCTGCAACTCATCATCCAGCAACTGGCTGAAATTGAGCAGCACATAACCACCAGCCTCCTTGTTCAAGGCCCCCATCTGCACCTGGATGCGATTGAGTGCAGTCAGCGGCTCAGTGCGCGCCAGCTGCTTGGGTTTGAGGGTGAACGGCACGCTCTTGTCGAACGAATCAGTGATGTTCTGGAACAATTCCTGATAGCTGTCTGCCTGGAACAACACGGTGTCCGGCAGGCTGCCGAGCACGACCCACTCACCCAAGGCAATGGGGAAGCTGTCGTCGTAGTTGATGTCCGGATTGGCCACCAGGAAGGCGGCTGGGTCGGCGTAGGCCTGGGCGGCCTCGTCGGCGATGCGCTCGATGTCTTCCTCGCGCATGCAGCCGGCGCCAATGAGGGTGATGAGTTCGAGCAACTGGTTTTTCATGTAGGGGGCCTGCGGCGGGTGAAAAGTCGCCAAGGATAGCCGCAAACGCCCCCTCAGGGTTAGCCGACCAGCGCCTGCAAGCGCGCCACGGCATCGACTGCGCCCATGGTCTGCGCGGCCATCAGCGCGGTGGCGCCACGGGCATCCTGGCGCGCCGGGTCGGCACCTTGGGCCAGCAAGTAGTCGATGATCTCGCGGCGGTTGAACATGGCTGCCAGCATCAGCGCGGTGCGCCCGTCCTGGGCGGCGGCATCCACCGGCACGCCATGCTCCAGCAGCAAGCGGATCATCGCCAGGTCGCCTTTGAACGCAGCGCCGGCAATCGGCAATTGCCCATTGTCATTGGCAAGCAGCGGGTCGGCGCTGTGTTCCAGCAGCACGCGAACCGCGTCGTGGTGGCCGTGATAACTGGCCAACATCAGCAGGGTGTCACCCTTGTGATTGCGCAGGTTGGCCGGCAGACCGCTGGCAAGCAAGCGCCCGAGCATGTCGGCATCGCCTTGGCGGGCACGCTCGAAGACCTGCTCGGCAAAGGCCGCTGTTTCGTCATCGGTCATGGCGGCGGGCGCGGGTTGGGTGGACATGTTGAACCTCCTGGCAGAAATGATTGCCTAATTTTTTGTCAGGCAAGCACGGTGGGTCAAAGGTTCAGATTCTATCGAGCCGATAGTTAACTCAGGGCTCGTGCAAAATGCACTGTGCAAAATGCACGACCATGCAGGTTGCACGAAGCAGCCTTGGCGAAATAAGCTCAACACATTGATTTTAAAGGATTTTTAGCTATAAAGTTTTTTGGCACGGTCGCTGCAACCATCAACTCACGTCTGCCACACAACAGTCAGGAGTTGATATGGACCTCATCCAGGAAAAGTTCGTCTCGGTGTTCTCGGCCTACCAGGTCGCTACCCAGCCCCGCCCCGATGGTGGTGTGTTGCTGACCCTGCGTGCCGCTGATGGCAAGGTTACCCGCCGCGTGTTGACCTACGGGCAACTGCACAGCGCCGAGCAGCTGTCCTGGGCGATCAGCGCCATTCGCCGTGACCTGGCCGAACAGGCGAGCGAACTGCCCGTCATTACCATGCTGCAGAGCCAACAACGGTTTGCATTGCCGACCTATCGCTGATCCTTTTTACCGGTTTCTTCGCGGGGCGGACTTGCCCCGCGAAGAAACCGGTACACGTATCACAGCTCGTCGATACCCAAGAACGCTCGGGCAGTCTCATCCCCGGTAAACCGCGCCTGCATCCCCTGCTCACTGCCAAACAACCGCAACGCCACGCAGAACGGCGTCTCCCCCAGCTCTACCCAGCGCCGCGTGCCGGCCGGGACCACCAACTGGTCACCCTTCTCGCACAGCACCGAATACACGAACCCACCCAGGCGCAAGCCCACCTGCGCCCGCCCGCTGACGACCGCAAACACCTCTTCGGCGTCATGCACGTGTTCATCACGCACATCGGCCTGCAGCGGGTCTGCGCCGTCACGGTTGAGTACCGCGAAGACCGTACTGCCATGGCCGGTCATCAGTTGATCGAGGTAGTCGCCGCACGCGGCCATGACCTCGTCTGCGGCGCTGCCGGGGCGAACCCGTAGCTCAAGCGGGCGGTGGACGAAACGCACGCCCTGCTCGGCCAGCGTGGCCTGTATATCATCGTGGTGGGTCAGCAGCTTGTTCGGCAGCTCCGGGCTGGACGGGTGGAAAACGCTGAGGATACTCATCAGTGGCGGGTCCTGGTCGATTGCGAACAAAGGGCAATGATAACGGCTGCGGCCAAGGCTGCGGCACTGGCCATACCAAAGGTGAAGGCTGGCCCCAGCAGGTTCCAGCTGTAGCCCGAGTACAAGGCGCCGAGCGCACCGCCGGTGCCCGACAGCGCCGCGTATAACGCCTGGCCCTGGCCTTGCTGGCGCGCGCCGAAGCTGGCCTGGACGAACGCAATGCAAGCGGCATGAAAGCAACCGAAAGTAGCCGCGTGCATCACCTGGGCCAGCACCAGCACTGCCGGGTCATCCGCCAGGTTGCCAAGCAACAGCCAGCGCACGGCGGCCAACAGGAAGCTGGCCAGCAGCACCCGCTGCACGGAAAACCGCGCGAAGAGCCGGCTCATGGCCATGAACACCAGCACCTCGGCCACCACTCCCAGCGCCCACAACAGGCCGATGGCGCCACGGCTGTAGCCCAGGTGCTCCAGGTGCAGGGTGAGGAAGGTGTAGTACGGCCCGTGGCTGAGCTGCATCAGCGCCACGCATACATAGAACGCGATAACCCCAGGCGCCCGTAGCTGCTGCACGAAGCCCCCCGCGCCGCTGCGCTCGCCCTGCTCTACCGGCTGGGCATTGGGCACCCACAGGCTGGCGGCGACGATGCCGGCCATGATCGTGACGAGGGCTACCGGGTAGATGTCCAGGCTCAGCCACTCGAACAACCGGCCCAAGCCGACCACGGTCAGGATGAAACCGATCGAGCCCCACAGGCGTACCTGGCTGTAGCGGGACGTTTGCCCGTGCAGGTGGGCCAGGGTGATGACCTCGAACTGCGGCAGCACCGCATGCCAGAAAAACGCATGCAAGGCCATGACCAGCGCCAGCCAGGCGTAGCTCTTGCCGAAGAAGATCAGGGCAAAGCTGGCCAGGGTGGACAACGCCCCCAGGCGCACGATCAGCAGGCGCTGGCCGGTACGGTCGCCCAGCCAGCCCCACAGGTTGGGGGCGATGCAGCGCATCAGCATGGGGATGGCCACCAGCTCGCCGATGCGCGCCGGGGAGAAACCCAGGTGGTCGAAGTACAACGCCAGGAAGGGGGCGGTGGAGCCCAGCAGGGCGAAGTAGAAAAGGTAGAAGCTGGACAGGCGCCAGTAGGGAATCGGGGGCATGGTGGCTCAGCCAGTTTTGTTGTTGCCTTTACCAGCCTCTTCGCGGCTAAACCCGCGAAGAGGCTGGTACCGACGAATCAGACCTGGCCCAGCACCGGGGTACTGACCTTCACCTCGGCATTCTGCGCACGGTGACGCAGCAGGTGGTCCATCAGCGCAATGGCCATCATCGCCTCGGCGATCGGCGTGGCGCGGATGCCGACACACGGGTCATGACGCCCCTTGGTGATCACTTCGACCGGATTACCATTCACATCGATCGAGCGGCCCGGCACCGTGATGCTCGACGTCGGTTTCAGCGCCAGGTGCGCAACGATAGGCTGCCCCGAGGAAATACCGCCAAGAATGCCGCCAGCGTTGTTGCTGAGGAAGCCTTGCGGGGTCATTTCGTCACGGTGCTCGGTACCGCGCTGGGCGACACTGGCAAAGCCCGCGCCGATTTCCACACCCTTGACCGCGTTGATGCTCATCAGCGCATGGGCAAGTTCCGCGTCGAGGCGGTCGAAGATGGGCTCGCCCAGGCCCGGCATCACCCCTTCGGCGACCACGGTGATCTTGGCCCCAACCGAATCCTGGTCGCGGCGCAGCTGGTCCATGTAGGCCTCGAGCTCCGGCACCTTGTCCGGGTCGGGGCTGAAGAAGGCGTTCTGCTCTACCGATGCCCAGGTCTTGAACGGGATCTCGATCGGGCCGAGCTGGCTCATGTAGCCGCGCACGGTGATGCCCTGGGTGGCCAGGTACTTCTTGGCGATGGCCCCCGCCGCCACGCGCATGGCGGTTTCGCGGGCCGAGCTGCGCCCGCCGCCGCGGTAATCACGTTCACCGTACTTGTGGTGGTAGGTGTAGTCGGCGTGCGCCGGGCGGAACAGGTCCTTGATCGCCGAATAGTCCTTGGACTTCTGGTCGGTGTTGCGGATCAGCAGGCCGATCGAGCAGCCCGTGGTACGGCCTTCGAACACGCCGGAGAGGATTTCCACCTCGTCCGGCTCTTGGCGCTGGGTGGTGTGCCGGCTGGTGCCGGGCTTGCGCCGGTCGAGGTCATGCTGCAGGTCGGCCAGGGAGATCTCCAGGCCCGGTGGGCATCCATCGACAATGGCGACCAACGCCGGGCCATGGCTTTCGCCAGCGGTGGTGACAGTGAACAGCTTGCCGTAGGTATTGCCGGACATGGACGCTCCGCGAGTCTGCCTGAGGTGAACGAAAGCGGCAGTATACGGAAAATTTCAACAGGAATGGTTGTCTGTACTGGCCTTGCGAACCTTCACGCAAACATTAGGTCATATTCATCACCTCCCCACCGTAGTACCCCATGATGCCGCGCCTCGTCGCCTTGCTTTTCATGCTCTGCGCCAGCCTCGCCCAGGCCGCCTCCCCCACCGTCCTGCAACGCCCCATCGACCTGGACACCGGCCAGGGCGTGCTGCACGGCAGCCTGCTGTTGCCGCAGCAGGCCACCCCGCCCCCCGTGGTGCTGATCATCGCCGGTTCCGGCCCGACGGACCGCGACGGCAACAACCCGGCCTCGGGGCGTATCGACAACCTCAAGCGGCTGGCCCTGTTGCTGGCCGGCGACCACATTGCCAGCGTGCGCTTCGACAAACGTGGCGTAGCCGCCAGCCAACCGGCCACGCCCGATGAGCGTGACCTCAGCGTCGAGCGCTATGTCGCCGATGTGGTGGCCTGGAGCCGCAAGCTCAAGGCCGACCCGCGTTTCGGCCCACTGATTCTGGTCGGCCACAGCGAAGGCGCGCTGATCGCCAGCCTGGCCGCCGAGCAGGCCGGCGCCAGCGCGGTGATCACCCTGGCCGGCAGCGGCCGGCCGCTGGCCGAGGTGCTGCGAGAACAGCTGGCCCAGCGCCTGCCGCCCGCCCAACTGGCCCGTGGCAGTGCCTTGCTCGACCGCCTGCAGGCCGGGCAGACCAGCCTGGACGTACCCGCTCCGCTGCGCCAGGTGTTCCGCCCCAGCGTGCAGCCCTACCTGATTTCGCTGTTCCGGCAGAACCCGGCGGCGGCGTTCGCGCAACTGCCGATGCCGGCGCTGATCGTCCAGGGCCGCAACGACGTGCAGGTAGACGTGACCGATGCCGAACGCCTGAAGGCCGCTAAACCTGATGCGCAACTGGTCTTGATCGATGGCATGAACCACATGCTGCGCATCAGCCCCAAGGGCATGAGCCAGCAACGTGACAGCTACCTCAACCCAGAGCTGCCGCTGGCCCGTGAGCTGGGGGAGCGGATCGTGACGTTCATCCAGCATTTGCCATCGGCCTGACCCTCAGGTCTTGATCGCCGCTGCCGATAACGTGGGTGGTGGCGAGAATCCGGGGCCGCTGCGCAGCCCTTTCGCGACGCAAGGCCGCTCCTACAAAAAAGCACGCGATGCCCTGTAGGAGCGGCCTTGCGTCGCGGAAGGGGCACGCAGTGCCCCCTCAGGCTGCCAGCACGTACATAAGGACAGCCCTGATGACCATTGCCCCTACCGCCGCAGACACGGCCGAACAGCCACAACCCGAGGACGGCGCCACGCTGCCTTGGGCAGACCTTGCCGTCGAACACTTCCAGCTGTTGCGCCTGGCGCCCCTGCCCACCGACCGCGCCACGGGCGCCCGCCCGCTGCGGTTCGTGCAGTTCGGCTATGCCGAGCGCCACGACAAGGCGCACAGCCTGCTGCGTATGGAAATCCAGGTGCCTGGGCAAAAAGTGCGCAAGGAGCAGAACCACCTGGACATCCGTGTCGACCACGCCGAGCGCCGGGTGCGCATCGGCAGCGAACAGGGTCTGCAACTGGAGCCGCTGAACCGCGGCATCGGCCGCTACATGCTGGCCCATGCCGTGCAATGGTTGCAGCGCAAGTGGTCGCACTACCAGGTCGAAGGCATGGCACTGCCGAACAAGGATGCCCTGAGCGAAGACTCACGCCTGCGCCGCGACCAGTTCCTGCATGGGGTTGGCATCAAGGTCGAATATGAAGACCCTCAGCACCTGAAAGGCCGCACCGTGGAAAGCACGGTGGGCCAGCTCAAGGGCGCCTGGAGCAACGAGCGGTTGCAGCGGGTCGAGATTCTCGACGCGGCCAACCTGCTGCAGCAGGCCGACCAGCAGTTGCAAGAGAAGGAAGGCCAACTGCGCGAGCGGGATGAGCGGGTCGCCAAGTACCGGCGCGAAGACGGCGGGTTGCGCTTTACCATCACCTGCCTGGTGGCCTTTGCGGTGTTTCAGGCCGGGTTGCTGATCTGGATTGCAACCCGCTGAAAGGGTGGCTGCAGCCCCAAGTCAAACGCGGGCTTTGAACAGTTCCTGATGCTGGCGGCACTGCTCGGCCGTCAGCATGAACACCCCATGCCCGCCACGCTCGAACTCCAGCCAGGCAAAATCCACCTCGGGGTACAGCGACTCGACGTGCACCTGGCTGTTGCCCACTTCGACGATCAGCAAACCCTTGTCGTTGAGGTGGTCAGCCGCCTCGGCAAGCATGCGCCGCACAAGGTCCAGGCCATCGTTACCGCAGGCCAGGCCCAGTTCGGGCTCGTGGTGATACTCGGCCGGCATGTCATCGAAGTCTTCGGCGTCGACGTACGGCGGGTTGGACAGGATCAGGTCGAAGCGCTGCCCTGGCAGGCCATCGAAGCCGTCGCCCTGCACGGTGTAGACACGCATGTCCAGGCCATGCCGTTCGATGTTCTGGTTCGCCACCTCAAGGGCATCGAACGACAGGTCACCCAACACCACTTCGGCTTCGGGGAACACTTCGGCCGCCACGATGCCGATGCAACCGGAGCCGGTGCACAGGTCGAGAATGCGCGCAGGCTCTGACGCCAGCCACGGTTCGAAACGTTTTTCGATCAGCTCGCCAATGGGCGAACGGGGCACCAGCACCCGCTCGTCGACGATGAACGACATGCCGCAGAACCACGCCTCGCCCAGCAGGTAGGCGGTTGGCACACGCTCTTCGATGCGCCGCTTCAGCAGGTGCTGCAGGCGCACGCGCTCGTCGTCCTCGAGCATGCAGTCCAGGTAGCTGTCGGCCACCTCCCATGGCAGGTGCACGGCGCCCAGCACCAGCAAGCGGGCTTCGTCCCAGGCGTTGTCGGCACCGTGGCCGAAGAACAGCTCGCGCTCGTGGAAGCGGCTGACCGCCCAGCGGATGTAGTCGCGCAGCGTGCGCAGACGGGATGTGATCACGGGGTACTCCTAATTCAGACCGTACAAAAGTCTAACAGCCCAACCCGCACAAATGTTCCTTCGGGTTGCTCAAAGGCTAGCCACAGGCCAGTAACTACGCCGCTTGCGATGTCAACCATTCCCATTGACGCCAAGGCAAGGGACAATAGGTATACAAAAGCCCTTCCAAGGAGCCCTTGATGTCCGTTCCAACCACGATGTTCCGCCTCACTGGCCGCGACTACCCGCCGGCCAAGTTGAGCCACGCCAGCCTGATCATCATCGATGCGCAGAAGGAGTACCTGAGTGGTCCCCTGGCGCTGTCGGGCATGGACGAGGCCGTGGCCAACATCGCCCGGTTGCTCGACGCTGCGCGCAAGAGCGGCCGCCCGATCATCCACGTCCGCCACCTGGGCACTGTCGGTGGCCGCTTCGACCCACAAGGCAGCGGCGGCCAGTTCATCCCCGGGCTGGAGCCGCACGATGGCGAAATCGTCATTGAAAAGCGCATGCCCAACGCGTTCAAGAACACCAAGCTGCACGACACTTTGCAGGAGCTTGGCCACCTGGACCTGATCGTCTGCGGTTTCATGAGCCATTCCAGCGTCAGCACCACCGTGCGCCGCGCCAAGGACTATGGTTATCGGTGCACCCTGGTGGAGGACGCCTCGGCGACCCGCGACCTGGCGTTCAAGGACGGGGTGATCCCGGCCGCGCAGATCCACCAGTGTGAAATGGCCGTGATGGCCGACAACTTCGCCTGTGTCGCCCCTACCGCCAGCCTGATCTGATCCAAGGCCGGTAACTACCGCCCGGCAGCCGGGCGGAACCCAACGGGCGAGCGCAGGTCGAATTCCGGATATCCACAGAGGAAATCGGAATGAAGCTCAAAGGCAGTTTCGACGCCAAGCGCCTGCGCCCGCGCGAACCACGCAACTGGGGCGCTCGCCTGGCCGCCGGCCTGTCGGCCCTGCTGGCAACGCTGGGTGTGCTGCTGGCCATGGCCGGCATCGCCGGCCTGCTGGGCAATTACCCGGCCCTGGCCGAACTCAATGCCAACCGGCCGCTGTCGGCTACCCTCACGGCAGGGGGGTTGTTATTGCTGTGGCTGGGCGTGAGGTTTTGGCGGCGTAGCCGCATTCGCCTGCGCCGTGGGCGTGAGCTGAACCTGTCGCCGCACTTGATGAAAAAGCACGACTGACGTTTCCACTGATGCCGCGAAGAAGCCCGCGCAGACTACACATGGCTGCACTGCCGCCCACAGTCGCGTAAACTACGCCGCCCACGTGGAGGCATCATGCAAGACAACGACTTTTCCCTGTTCCATGCCGAAGTGCGCGGCGTCAAGCCGATCAAGCACGACCGTGCCGAGGTCGGCAAACCCAAGGCCGACCGCAAGCAACTGGCCGGCCTGCGGCAGGCGGCCACCGTGCGCAGCGACAAGGCACTGGTGATCGATGGCATGTCCGACCAGTTCGTCATCGACGTCGGCGCCGAAGACGAGTTGATGTGGCGCCGTGACGGCGTGCAGGAAACCCAGCTGCGCAAACTCAAACTCGGCCAGATCGCCTTCGAGGGCAGCCTCGACCTGCACGGCATGACCGTCGAGAAAGCCCGTGAGACCCTCTGGGACTTCATCGCCGAGGCCACCAAGCTGGAAGTGCGCTGCGTGCGCGTCACCCACGGCAAGGCCGCACGCCTCGACGGCAAGCGCCCGATGATCAAGAGTCACGTCAACACCTGGCTGCGCCAGCACCCGCAAGTGCTCGGCTTTGCCTCGTGCAATGCGCGCCATGGCGGCACCGGCGCAGTCTACGTGATGCTCAAACGAACCATGCTTGAAGGACGCGACGAGTAACGCCGCGCTTGCAGCGCCGCCCTTGCCGCCGTACCCTTCGTTTTTGCGATTTTTCCCACAGGTAGATACATGTCCCTGGAACAGAACTACACCGAGATTCTCAGCCAGATCGGCGAGGACGTCTCCCGTGAGGGCCTGCTCGACACGCCCAAGCGGGCTGCAAAGGCCATGAAGTACCTTTGCCGCGGTTATGAGCAGACGCTGGAAGAAGTCACCAACGGCGCACTGTTCACCTCCGATAACAGCGAGATGGTGCTGGTCCGGGACATCGAGCTGTACTCGATGTGCGAGCACCACATGCTGCCTTTCATCGGCAAGGCTCACGTTGCCTACCTGCCCAAGGGCAAGGTTCTGGGCCTATCGAAAGTTGCCCGCATCGTCGACATGTACGCCCGTCGCCTGCAGATTCAGGAAAACCTCAGCCGCCAGGTCGCCGAAGCTGTCGAGAAGGTGACCGGCGCCGCTGGCGTGGCCGTGGTGATCGAAGCCAAGCACATGTGCATGATGATGCGCGGTGTCGAGAAGCAGAACTCGAGCATGATCACCTCGGTGATGCTGGGCGAGTTCCGCGAAAACGCGGCCACCCGCAGCGAGTTCCTCAGCCTGATCAAGTGATCGGCTGGTGATCCCGAGCCGACCCTGCGGGGTCGGCTTTTTCTTTTCAGGAGTTGCCCATGATCGTCAAAGCCCTGCGGGTTGGCCTCGGCCAGCTCATCGTGTTCGGCGACTGGATCAGCCGCCCGGCCAAGCGCAAGCGCGATGCCGCCGCCCAGGCGCGCGTCGAGCAAGCGGCCAGTAGCCTTGCGCTGTACCAGTTCCATGCCTGCCCATTCTGCGTCAAGACCCGCCGCACCCTGCACCGCCTGAATGTGCCGGTTGCGCTGCGTGACGCCAAGAACGACCCGGTGCATCGCCAGGCGCTGCTCGAAGGCGGAGGCAGGGTCAAGGTGCCGTGCCTGCGCATCGAGGAAGACGGCAAGGTGAGCTGGATGTACGAGTCCAAGGCGATCATTGCCTACCTGGACAAGCGCTTCGCCTGACCTCTAGGCACGGGCCGGCTCAGCCCACCATCGGCACATGCCGAGGGTGGCTGGCCACCCGCTCGAGCCAGGCCCTGACCGCCGGGTAGTCCGCCAGGTCGAACCCACCCTGCTGGGCCACATGGGTATAGGCATACAGGGCCACATCGGCAATCGAATAGCGCTCGCCGACCAGGTACGGCGTCATCTGCAACTGCCGCTCCATGACCTTGAGCGCCTTGTAGCCACCTTTGTGCAGCTTGCGGTATTCCTCCAGCCGGTCATCCGGCAGCCCCAGGTAGAACTGGATGAACCGCGCCACGGCGATGTACGGCTCATGGCTGTACTGCTCGAAGAACTGCCACTGCAACACCTGCGTGCGCAAGCGCGGCTCGGTAGGCAGGAAGTCGCTGCCATCAGCCAGGAAGTTGAGGATGGCGTTGGACTCCCACAGGTACGTGCCGTCTTCCAGCTCCAGCACCGGCACCTTGCCATTGGGGTTCATCGCCAGGAACTCGGGGGTCTCGGTCTCCCCCTTTAGAATATCCACCGGGTGCCACTCATACGGCCGACCCAGCAGGCTCAACATCAGCTTGACCTTGTAGCAGTTGCCCGACTGGTAGTCCCCATAGACCTTGTACATCGCCCTCCCCTCCCATGCAGTTGTGCATTCGTGCCCAATAGTTGGCGACTGTACGGCTAAAAGCAATGGCCGCTGTATGGCAAGGATCAACCTTGCTCGCGTTAGTCTGAAAAAACTGCTTACACCTTTACAAGGATTTTTTCATGACCGATGCCACTTCCGCACGCCTGCGGCCCCTGGCAGACAGCTCCCCGTCGGCGGTTGTCGCCGGCTTCATTGCCATGCTCACCGGCTATACCAGCTCACTGGTGCTGATGTTCCAGGCCGGCCAGGCGGCCGGGCTGACCAGCGCGCAGATCTCATCCTGGATCTGGGCGCTGTCGATCGGCATGGCGGTGTGCAGCATTGGCCTGTCGCTGCGCTATCGCACGCCGATCACCGTGGCCTGGTCGACCCCCGGCGCCGCGCTGCTGATCACAAGCCTGGGCGGCGTCAGTTATGGTGAGGCCATCGGCGCCTACATCACCTGCGCCGTGCTGGTGCTGATCTGCGGCCTGACCGGCAGTTTCGAGCGACTGGTCAAGCGTATTCCGGCCTCGTTGGCCTCGGCGCTGCTGGCCGGCATCCTGTTCAAGATCGGCAGCGAGATCTTCGTCGCCGCCCAGCACCGCACGCTGCTGGTGCTTGGCATGTTCTTCAGCTACCTGCTGGTCAAACGCCTGTCGCCGCGCTACTGCGTGCTGGCTGCACTGCTGGTCGGCACCGCGCTGTCCGGCGCCCTTGGCCTGCTGGACTTCAGCGGGTTCAGCCTGGAAGTGGCAACGCCGGTATGGACAACGCCGAGCTTCTCGCTGGCGGCGACCATCAGCATCGGTATTCCGCTGTTCGTGGTGGCCATGACCTCGCAGAACATGCCCGGCGTGGCCGTGCTGCGTGCCGACGGCTACCAGGTGCCCGCCTCGCCGCTGATCTCGGCTACCGGGTTTGCCTCGTTGCTGCTGGCACCGTTCGGCTCGCACGGGGTCAACCTGGCGGCGATCAGCGCGGCGATCTGCACCGGGCCGCACGCCCATGAAGACCCGAGCAAGCGTTATACCGCGGCAGTGTGGTGCGGGATTTTCTATGGCATTGCCGGGGTGTTCGGGGCGACCTTGGCGGCATTGTTTGCCGCGCTGCCGAAAGAGCTGGTGCTGTCGATTGCGGCCTTGGCGCTGTTCGGCTCGATCATGAACGGGTTGACCGTAGCCATGGGTGAGGCGCGTGAGCGTGAGGCGGCGTTGATCACCTTCATGGTCACAGCTTCAGGGTTGACACTGTTCTCCATTGGCTCGGCGTTCTGGGGGATCGTGGCGGGGGTGTTGACCTTGTTGATCCTCAACCCACGTAGAGCCTGAAGGTTTTTGTAGCCTGTACCGGCCTCTTCGCGGGGCAGCCCGCAAAGAGGCCGGTACAGGCAACAGAGATCGGGGCCAGGCTCACAACCTGAAATGCCCCACCATCCCTTTCAAATCAGTGCCCAACTGCGCCAGCTCGACACTCGACCTGGCGTTGTCCTGCATCGCCAACGCCGCCTGATCGGCACTGCCGCGGATCTGCGTGACGCTGCGGCTGATCGCTTCGGCTACCGAGCTCTGCTGCTCGGCCGCCGCCGCAATCTGCTGGTTCATCTGCTGAATCAATGAAACCGCCACGGCGATGCTGCCCAGCGCGCTTTCGGTCTGCAACGCATCGGCCACCGCCAGGCGCACCAGCTCGGTGCTGCCGCGGATCTGCGCCACCGACTGCTGGGCATTGCCGCGCAGGCTGGCGACCAGGGTTTCGATCTGCTCGGTCGATTGCCGGGTACGTCGGGCCAGCGCCCGTACCTCGTCGGCCACCACCGCGAACCCACGCCCCTGCTCGCCGGCACGGGCCGCCTCGATCGCGGCGTTGAGCGCCAGCAAGTTGGTCTGTTCAGCGACGCTCTTGATCACTTCGAGCACATCACCAATGGTGTGGATCTCTGCGCTGAGGCTGTCGATGCCGGCACTGGCCGCCTCTGCGGCTGTCGCCAACTGTTCGATACGCTGCATGCTCTGACGCACCACCAGCTGCCCGGACTCGACCTTGTCGTCGGCCGACTGGGCCGCCTGCGCTGCCTCCTCGGCATTGCGCGCCACATCGTGCACAGTGGCGGTCATCTGCTGCATGGCGGTCGCCACCTGCTCGGTCTCCTCCTTCTGGCTGCCCACCTCGCGGTTGGTCTGTTCGGTCACCGCTGACAACGCCTGCGCGCTGCCGGCCAGTTGCTCGATGCCCTGCTGCAACCCGCTGACAATGCCCGAGAGGCCGGCCGCCATCTGCTGCATGGCCTGCAGCAACTGCCCAACCTCATCGCTGCGCGGCGCTTCTGCCTCCAGGCCTAACTCCCCGCCAGCAATGCGCTGGGCGCGGGCGATGACGCGCTTGAGCGGGCCAACCACCGCGCGCGTGATCAGCCAGGCGGCCAGCACGCCGGCCAACAGTGCCAGCCCCGTGGCCAGGGCAATGGCCAGGGCATTGCGCGACAATTCACCCTGCAAGGCCTGCTCCTGCCCCAGGTAGGCCTGGTCGACCCGGCCGGTGACCTGCTCGGCCCGCGCCTGCAACTCGGCCTTGAGGCCCTGCTCCTTGGCCAGCAGGTCGGTGTATTCGTTGAGCTTGTCGGAGAAGCTGCCGATGTGCCCGGCCACTTCACCCAGCACACTCTGGTAGCCGGCATCGCTGACGGCGCCCTTGAGCTGTTCGACCAGGTTCGCGGCTTCGAGGGTCTGGGCGATGCGCGCCTGGCCGACGCCCTCTTCACCCTTGCGGCTCTTTTCCAGGCGCACGCGGGCTTCGTCCATCGCCTGCAGCATCAGCCGTGAAACCTGCGCCACTTGCCCAGCCTGCTCAAGAAACTCACCGCCCTGCTGGCCCTGGGATTGCTTGAGGGTGTAGGTGCCGTCATCGGCCAGCCCGGCCTGCAGCACATCAAGGTTGTTGGCCACGCTGGACACCGACCAACTGGCCATGTCCAGCGCCAGCTCCTTGGCCTGCACCGCCTCGACAAAGGCCTCGAACGCCTGCCCGTAAGCGCCCAGCTCAGCCTCGGCCGCCGCCAGCACCGGCAAGCCACGGGCGCGCTCGGCCAACCCCTGCAAACCGCTGCGCAACGCCTCGGCCTGCTTGATATCAGAGCTCAGGGCAAAGGTTTGTTCGTGTTGGCGCAACCTGAGCAGGTCGGTATTGAACTGGGCCAGCTGGCGCAAGCCGTCAAAGCGCTGGCCCACACTGTGCAACGCGGCGATGCCAATGGCCGCCACCGCCAGGGTCAGCAACAGCACCAGGGTAAAGCCCAGGCCCAGTTTGCGGGCCATGCCCAGGTTGGCCAGAACACCGTGCTTGGTCGCACCCATCGCCGATTCCCCTTCACCTTGTCAGGTTTGCCGAAGGCCAAGCGTGGCAACGATGCCAGTCCACTCACAAGGGCCTGACGCCAGAATAGTGTCAAATAGCCATGAGCGTGTCGCTATCAGTGTGCTGGGGGTCGCCCTGCGTATTTCAAGAAGGCCTGGGCGCGAGAATCCTGCCCGTAAGCGACATTGATGCGCAGCCAGGCGCTGGCGGCGCCCTGGTAATCGAAGGCGCTACCAGGGGTGAGCAGCACCGAATGTTCCAGCGCCAGTTGCTCGAGGCTGGCGAAGTCACGCCCCGGTACCCGGGCCCAGACGAACATGCCGCCATAGGGTTCACAGAACACCTCCCAGCCTGCTTGCTCCAGTTGCCCAAGCAGCTTGGCCATGTGCTGGCCCAGGCGCAGCCGTAAGCGTTGCACGCTTTTGCGGTAACTGCCGTTGGCCAGCATCTGCCCGACCACCTGCTCGGCAAACCGCGATGTGCCGATGCCGCTGACCATTTTCAGTTCTGCCAGCCGCGCCAGCAAGAAGGGCTCGGCAACCAGGTAGCCGACCCGCAACGAGCTGCTCAGGGTCTTGGAGAAACTGGCCATGTAGATCACCCGCTGCTCGCTGTCCAGCGTGGCCAGGCGCGTTGCCGGGCCCTCCTGGAAATCGGCGTAGATGTCGTCTTCGATGATGCGCAGGTCGTGCTCGCGGGCCAGTTCCAGCAGGCGGTAGGCCACTTTGGGGGTGAGACTGGTGCCCGTCGGGTTGTGGTACAGGCTGTTGATGAACAGGCATCGTGGGCGATGTTCGGCAAGCAGGCGCTCCAGCGCAGCTAGGTCTGGGCCCTCGGCCAGCCGCGGCACGGGCAACATGCGCACCTGGTGCTGGCGCAGCAGGTTGAACAGGTTGTAGTAACCGGGGTTTTCCACCAGCACCGTATCGCCTGGGCGCAGCAGCGTGCGTACCAACAGGTCGAGGCCATGGCTGGCGCCCTGGGTAGTGAGGATGCGCTCGGGGCCGGCGGCGATATCCAGGCGCGCCAGGCGCTTGTGCAGTTGCTGGCGCAAGCTGGCCAGGCCCAGGGGTGGGCAGTAGTCCAGCAGGTCTTGCGGGTTGCCGCGGCTGACCTGGCGTACCGCCTGGGCCAGCTCGGTGGTGGCACGCCAGCTGTTGGGCAACCAGCCACAACCGAGCTTGAGCAGTTCGTCATGGCCCTCGCGAAATTGCCGCCAGTGACCATCGCCGGCCTCGCCCCAGGGCTGGCCATCGTCGGCCCCGCCCCCTGGTTTGCGCTCGGCGACGAAGAAACCGGTGCCGTGCCGCGCCTCCAGCCAGCCGCTGGCGACCAGGCGATCATACGCCTCGATCACACAAGACGCGCTGACCGCCTGGCTGTGCGCCAGCGCACGGATCGACGGCAGGCGGGCACCGGGGCGCAGGCGTTGCTGGTCGATCCAGGTTTGCAGGTGGTCGGTGAGTTGCTGCACCAGGGGGGTGCTGCTGGAGCGGTCCAGGGAGAAGTGCATGGTAAGTGTTCGCGGATTCTGAGCGAACAGTTAAGCATAAATGGGCGGTGGGTGTGTCTGGTTGCGGCGGCGGATAAAGGTCAGTGTGGGCAGAGCCTCTTCGCGGGGCAGATACATAAACTTCAGGATCCCACCCATGCCCTGCGCTTCCACCCGATTGGCCTTCGCCCTGTGCCTGATCACCCTGGCGGTGAACCTCCAGGCCCCGCTCTACATCACCTACGCCGACCTCTCCGGGCAAGGCGCCGCCGCCACCGCAGTGGCCTTCTCCGGCTACGTGCTGGGCGTGCTGCCAGTGCTGCTGGCCCTGGGCGGGCTGGCCGACCGGGTCGGGCGCCGGCCGCTGATAATCGCCGCGCTGTTGCTATCGATGGTCGCCACCGTGCTGATGCTGCTGGCCCCCAGCCTGCAAACCCTCGGCCTGGCGCGGCTGTTCCTGGGCCTGGGCACCGGCCTGGCCTCGGCCACGGCCACCGCCTACATGAGCGAGCTGATGGGCAGCGACGGCAGCAGCCGCGCTGCCAACTGGGTTACCGCCAGCACCTCGCTGGGCTTTGGCCTGGGCGCCGCGCTTACCAGCCTGTTCCTGTTGCGCGGCCCAAGCCTGACCCCTGGCAGCTTCCACCTGCAACTGCTGCTGGCCGTCGTTGCCCTGGTGCTGGTGTGGCGCCTGCCCGACCCACGCCCGGCACAACGCAGCGCCATGCTGCGCCTGCCGTACTACCCGCGTGGCAGCGTTGCCTATGGCCTGGCCATTCTGCTGGCCTGGGCCTGCGTGGGTCTGGTCATCGCCCTGCTGCCGGGGATCTTGCGCCAGCATGGCCTGAGCGCGTGGTCAGGGTTCTCGACCTTCTGTGTGATCAGTTGCGGCTTGTTGTTCCAGCCGATGGCCCGTCGCCTTTCGAGCCTGAAGGCCACACTGCTGGGGCTGGTGATTTTGCCGTGCAGCTACGCGGTGCTGGCCTGGGGTGCCGACAGCGGACAACTGGCTGCGGTATTGCTGGGCGCCGTGGCGGCCAGCAGTGCGTGTTATGGATTTATCTACCTGGGCGGCCTGGCGGCGGTCAACCAACTGGCCGGCAGCGAGAAAACCCGGGCCAGTGCCGGGTTCTTCTTGCTGGCGTACCTGGGGTTCAGCTTACCGGTGATCTTTACCGGGTTGCTGAGCGACCGGCTGGGCGCGCGGGTGGCCTTGCTGGTGTTTGGTGGGGTGCTGGTGCTGGGGTGTGTGCTGGTTGGCCTGGCACTGGTGGTGTCTGCCCGAGCAGCTTTGCCAGAAAAGCCGTTGGTGCAGGTACGCCACTGATTGTAGGAGCGGCCTTGCGTCGCGAACGGGCTGCGTAGCGGCCCCGCGGTCTCAGCTTCGCCGCATAGATTGCTGGGGCCGCTACGCGCCCCTTTCGCGACGCAAGGCCGCTCCTACACACACACACCGCAAGTCAGATCGCCGTTGCTCCGCCGTCCACAGTCAGGCTATGCCCGGTGGTGAAGGCCGCGCCATCGCTACACAGGTACAGCACCGCACTGGCAACTTCCTCGACCTTGCCGATGCGCCCCACCGGGTGCATCGCCGCTGCGAACTCTGCCTTGCGCGGGTCCGCCTCATACGCACGGCGGAACATGTCGGTGTCGATCACCGCCGGGCACACCGCGTTCACCCGGATGCCTTTCTTGGCGTATTCGATGGCCGCCGACTTGGTCAAGCCGATCACCGCGTGCTTTGACGCACTGTAGATGCTCATCTTCGGCGCCGCGCCCAACCCTGCCACCGATGCGGTATTGACGATCGCCCCACCGCCCTGGGCCAGCAGCAGCGGCAGCTGGTACTTCATGCACAGCCACACACCCTTGACGTTGACGCCCATGATGGCGTCGAACTGCGCCTCGCTACCCTCAGCCAAACGGCCCTGCTCGATCTCGATGCCGGCGTTGTTGTAGGCGTAGTCCAGCCGGCCATAGGCGGCTATCAGCCGCTCATGCAGCTGGCGCACATCGGCCTCCCGGGTCACGTCGCAGGCGATGAACATCGCATCGCCGCCCGCATCGTGGATCAGGCCCACCGTGGCTTCGCCGCCGACCGGGTCGAGGTCGGCCACCACCACTTTCAAGCCTTCACGGGCAAAAGCCAACGCCGTCGCCCGGCCAATACCCGCAGCGCCGCCGGTGACCAGGGCTACCTGGCCGGAAAAGGTCATGCTCATCGTTTGCTCCTGACGCGGCCATTTGTGATATCGCAGCCAAGCATAGTCAGCGCCCAGCCAAGCTGGGCAGCATCATCAGGCCAACGGTTGGTCTACCATGCTTACCAGTGATGTTACCCACCTGGCTGCATCAGCAAGGTAGATTGAATGCACTTCACCCTTCACTGCCCACAAGGACCCGACATGACCCAGACCAACCGCCGCTTCCTGCTCGCCAAACGCCCCGTCGGCGCCGTGCGCCGTGACGATTTCAGCTTCGAGCAAGTGCCCGCCGAACAGCCCGGCGAAGGCCAGGTCCTGGTGCACAACCTGTACCTGTCCCTCGACCCCGCCATGCGCGGCTGGATGAACGAAGGCAAGTCCTACATTCCCCCAGTGGGCCTCGGCCAGGTAATGCGCGCCCTCGGCGTCGGCGAAGTGGTGGCCTCGAACCACCCCGACTACAAGCCCGGCGACCACGTCAGCGGCGCGCTCGGCGTACAGGACTACTTCACCGGCGAGCCCCAAGGCCTGCACAAGATCGACCCCAACCTCGCGCCCCTGCCCCGCTACCTCTCGGCCCTGGGCATGACCGGCATGACCGCCTACTTCGCCCTGCTCGAAGTCGGCCAGCCCAAGGCTGGTGACACCGTGGTCATCTCGGGCGCCGCCGGTGCGGTGGGCAGCATCGTCGGGCAGATCGCCAAGCTCAAAGGCTGCCACGTGGTCGGCATCGCCGGTGGCGCCGAAAAATGCCAATACCTCAAGGACGAACTGGGCTTCGATGGTGTCATCGACTACAAGGCCGAAGACGTACTCGCCGGCCTCAAACGCGAATGCCCCAAAGGCGTAGACGTTTACTTCGACAACGTCGGTGGCGAGATCCTCGACGCCGTGCTCACCCGCATCAACCTCAAGGCCCGCATCGTCATCTGTGGCGCCATCAGCCAGTACAACAACAAGGAAGCCGTCAAAGGCCCGGCCAACTACCTGTCGCTGCTGGTGAACCGTGCACGCATGGAAGGCTTTGTGGTGTTCGACCATGCCAAGGACTATGGAAAGGCCGCGCAGGAGATCGCCGGCTGGCTGGCCAGTGGCAAGGTGAAGAGCAAGGAAGATGTGGTGGAAGGGTTGGATACCTTCCCAGAGACGCTGCTCAAGCTGTTCAGCGGGGAGAATTTTGGCAAGCTGGTGTTGAAGATCTAACCCCTGTAGGCGCGGCCTTGCCGGGGCGCCGGACCGGTCGTAAAGGGCTGCGCAGCAGCCCCAGCACTCTCGGCATCAGCCGGAAATGAAAAAGGCCAACACGCTCGTGTCGGCCTTTTTCATTAACGCGGGCGTTTACCCTCGAATCTCCGCCACCACCGCAGCCAGCGCCTGCGCCGGGTCCGCCGCCTGGCTGATCGGCCGGCCAATCACCAAATAGTCCGAACCTGCATGCAGTGCCTGACGCGGGGTGAGGATACGGCGCTGATCATCCTGGGCGCTGCCGGCCGGGCGGATGCCCGGGGTCACCAGTTGCAGCAGCGGGTGTGCAGCCTTCAGTGCCGGTGCTTCCAGCGCCGAGCACACCAGGCCGTCCATACCCGCCTTCTCGGCCAGCGCCGCCAGGCGCAGTACCTGCTCCTGCGGGTCGACGTCCAGGCCGATGCCGGCCAGGTCTTCACGTTCCATGCTGGTCAGCACGGTCACGCCAATCAGCAATGGCTGGGGGCCACTGCGCTTGGCCAACTCTTCACGGCAAGCCGACATCATGCGCAGGCCACCGGAGCAATGTACGTTGACCATCCACACCCCCATCTCGGCGGCGGCCTTGACCGCCATTGCCGTGGTGTTGGGGATATCGTGGAACTTGAGGTCGAGAAACACTTCGAAGCCCTTGGCACATAGGGTCTCGACGATGCCGGAGGCACTGCTGGTGAACAGTTCCTTGCCCACCTTTACCCGGCACAGCGCAGGGTCGAGCTGGTCAGCCAGCTTCAGAGCGGCCTCACGGGTAGGGAAATCGAGGGCGACGATCAGGGGCGTCTGGCAGGCGGACATGGTCAGGGTCTCTTGGCAAGTCGAAAACGGCGCGCATTGTAAACGAAGTGGCGCAGGCTTTGGGGGCCGCGGGTCACGGAATTGGCCCTGCGGTGCACGGCTTCTATAATTGAACCAAAGGATCCGGCAATTGCTCAACATTCGTACAAGCGCCGCCCACTGACGATCAAAGGAGAACGACAATGCCCTGGTATGCCTGGCTGATACTCATCTTAGCCCTCGGCTCGATTGTCGGTGGCTTGATGATGCTGCGAGATACAGCGAAAAAACTGCCGCTGACAGACGACCAGCTGCGCAAGGTGCACGAGCGCAATGCCGAGGCGGATGCCAAGGATTCGCAGGACCGCTAGCCCTGTTGCCAGCCCCAGCCCTCCCCTGGCGGGAGCACCTTGCTTGCCCCGCAATTAAGCAGGGCAAGCCCCCTTCGCTTACTCCACTATCACCTTGTCGCGATTACGCTCCAACAACGCGCTACCGACACCCCTGATTTCCAAAAGCTCATCCACCGAGGCGAACGGACCATTGGCCTCCCGATAGGCAACGATGGCTTCAGCCTTGGCCTTGCCAATCCCGTTGAGCTCTTTTTGCAGGGTAGCGGCATCAGCCTTGTTCAGATCCACCCGCAACGGCTGCGCCGCCACCTGGCTGACCACTGGCACTGGGTCTGGTACCGCAGTGGTAGTCGCGGGAGCGGCGCTGAGGGTAAAGGACAGGCTGGCGAACAGCGGCAGCAGCAGGTAGGACAGTACGGTATTACGCATCATGAATATTCCTTGGGTTGGTCTAGTCGAACAGCCGCTTTCCTGTGGCTGCGCAATCAACCCTAGCGGTTCGCCTGATTTCGCAACAGGCACTCACGCCAGCGAATCGTTACCGAATCGAACAGCAAGAAAACCAACTTCACGCCCCCAAAAATAATGGCGCAATGCCATGTTTCGCGCTAACTTCATGAACTAGTTGAGATAGACGATGGCGTTTAGGTGAATTCCCGTTTAACCTGCGTTTCATTCAGACCAAACGCTGTTGCTTTTCCTACAAGCCTTGCCGGATACGGCCCCCGCCCGCTCGTCGCAAACTCTCGTTACATCGTCTCTATTGGCATGATGCCTGAATAACATCAAACAATCGTTTTTGTTGATCGCTCCGGTAAAAATCGGATCCAATATTTCGATGTCAATAAGCATTTTCCCTGAATCAGGGGAAAAAAACGTGCCAGACGGGATGTCATTCTGATGACTAAGTGATAAATTTGCGGCCATTGGACAACCGCTGTGCTTGAAGGATCCGAGCAAGATGAATTTTTTTTCACACCCCCCACTGGAACCGCTCGCTTCCTCGTACGCGGTGCCAGCCAGGCCAACCCCCCCGGCCGACTTGCATAACCCCTGAGTTTCACAGCCCTAGCCCAGTAACAACCGCCTTCACTCAACACAAAGAAGACCGTCGCCGTGTCCCTCAAGACCCTCATCGTATTTGGCACCCGCCCAGAAGCCATCAAAATGGCACCTCTGGCCCTCAACCTTGCCCAGGACGACCGTTTCGAGTCCCGTGTCTGCGTTACTGGCCAGCACCGCCAGATGCTTGACCAGGTACTGGAGCTGTTCGAGATCACGCCCGATTACGACCTGAACATCATGAAGCCAGGCCAGGACCTGACAGACGTGACCACGGCCATCCTGCAGGGCCTCAAGCCCGTACTGGCCGAGTTCAAGCCGGACGTGGTACTGGTCCACGGCGACACCGCAACGACCCTGGCGACCAGCCTGGCGGCCTACTACCAGCAAATTCCGATCGCCCACGTCGAAGCTGGCCTGCGCACCAACAACCTGTATTCGCCGTGGCCTGAAGAGGGCAACCGTCGCCTGACCGGCACGCTGGCAGCGCTGCACTTCGCGCCGACCTCGACCTCGCGTGACAACCTGCTCAAGGAAGGCACCGACGCCGCGACCATCTACACCACCGGCAACACCGTGATCGATGCGCTGCTGGAAGTGGTACGCAAGCTGGAAAGCCCAGCGCTGAAGAGCCACTTCGAAAGCCAGTTCGACTTCCTCGACGCCAACCGCCGCATGGTGCTGGTCACCGGCCACCGCCGCGAAAACTTCGGCGATGGCTTCGAGCGCATCTGCCAGGCGCTGGTGCAGACCGCCCGCCAGTTCCCGGATGTGGACGTGGTGTACCCGGTGCACCTCAACCCCAACGTGCGCGAGCCGGTGAACCGCCTGCTGGCCGGGGTCAGCAACATCCACCTGATCGAGCCGCTCGACTACCTGCCGTTCGTCTACCTGATGAGCCGCTCGTACCTGATCCTCACCGACTCCGGTGGCATCCAGGAAGAAGCCCCTGCCCTCGGCAAACCGGTACTGGTCATGCGTGACACCACCGAGCGCCCGGAAGCGGTCGCAGCTGGCACCGTCAAACTGGTTGGCACCGACGTCGACTCGATCCAGCAACACCTGGTGCAACTGCTCACCGATGAAGCGACCTATCGCGAGATGAGCGTGGCCCACAACCCCTACGGCGACGGAAAAGCGTGCGCGCGAATCCTCGATGCCCTTTCCGTATTCTCTAACTCCAAGGACGCAGCATGAGCTTCAACAAGATTTCAGTCGTAGGTCTGGGCTATATCGGCCTGCCAACTGCCGCCGTTTTCGCCGCCCGCAAGAAGCAGGTCATCGGCATCGACGTCAACCAGCACGCGGTCGACACCATCAACCGCGGCGAAATCCACATCGTCGAGCCTGAGCTGGACATGGTCGTTCACGCCGCCGTGACCGAAGGTTTCCTGCGTGCCTCCACCGTTCCGGAAGCTGCCGACGCCTTCCTGATCGCCGTGCCGACGCCGTTCATGGACGACCACGAGCCGGACCTGAGCTACATCGAGTCCGCCAGCAAAGCCATCGCTCCAGTACTGAAAAAGGGCGACCTGGTCATTCTGGAATCGACCTCTCCGGTCGGCGCCACCGAGCAGATGGCCTTCTGGCTGGCCCAGGCGCGCCCGGACCTGAGCTTCCCGCAGACCCACGGTGAAGACTCCGACATCCGCATCGCCCACTGCCCTGAGCGCGTCCTGCCAGGCCACGTACTGCGTGAGCTGGTCGAAAACGACCGGATCATCGGCGGCATGACCAAGAAGTGCTCGGACGCTGCCGTACGCCTGTACCGCACCTTCGTCGAAGGCGAGTGCATCGTCACCAACGCCCGCACCGCCGAAATGTGCAAGCTGACCGAAAACAGCTTCCGTGACGTGAACATCGCGTTCGCCAACGAACTGTCGATCATCTGCGACAAGCTGGACATCGACGTCTGGGAACTGATCCGCCTGGCCAACCACCACCCGCGCGTCAACATCCTGCAGCCTGGCCCAGGCGTAGGCGGCCACTGCATCGCCGTCGACCCATGGTTCATCGTCAGCCAGACCCCAGAGCAGGCGCGCCTGATCCGTACCGCCCGTGTGGTCAACGACAGCAAGCCTGAGTGGGTGATCGACAAGGTCAAGATGGCCCTGGCCAACTTCCTCATCAAGAACCCGGGCAAATCGGCCCAGCAAGTCAAGATCGCCTGCTACGGCCTGGCCTTCAAAGCCGACATCGACGACCTGCGCGAAAGCCCGGCCCTGAGCATTGCCGAGCGCCTGGGCAACGAGCTGGAAGCCACCCTGCAACTGGTCGAGCCGAACATCGAAGCCCTGCCGCAACGCCTGGCGCGCCACGAGCACGTGGACTTCGACTTCGCCCAGGACAGCGCCGACATCCACGTACTGCTGGTCAAGCACCGTGAATTCCGCGGCACTTTCACCGTCCGCGATGCTGCATTCGTGATCGACGCCGCAGGCGTTACCCAGGGTTGATGGAACAGTCCGCATGAACAACACCACGCTTGAGAAACCTACCGTGAACAATGAGCTGCCGTCACCTTTGGCCGATATTCATGACCGTGTGATGGAAGCCTATTACGGCAAGCTGGGTGATCAGTTCATGCGGGAAACCCAAGCCCGCATCCACTGGATCTGCGCCCAGGTCAAAGGGCGCCGGATCCTGGATGTCGGCTGCTCGCAGGGCATCGTGCCCCTGCTGCTGGCACGTGAAGGCTGCCAGGTTACCGGTGTGGACACCAGCCCGCAGGCCATCGAAGAGGCCAAGGGTTACCTGTCGACCGAGCCGGCCCACATCCAGCAAAACGTCACGTATATCAATTCTGACTTCCTCGCGCTGGACACGCTCGAGGTCGAACCCGACACCGTCGTCATCAGCGAAGTACTCGAACACCTGGTCCGCCCGGAGCTGTTCGTGGAAAAGGCCAACGAACTGCTCAAGCAGGGTGGCCGCCTGGTGATCACCGTGCCGTTCGGGGTCAATGACTTCATTGACCACAAGCACACGTTCTACCTGATGGAACCTTTCCGGCTGCTGGCCGAGCACTTGCAGATCATCGAGATCAAGATGCTGGGCAAGTGGCTGGGCATTGTCGCCGTTAAAAGCGAAACGCATAAACCCGGCATCATCGACTCGCTGACGGTCGAGCGCGTACGTGAGCTGGAAAAGGCGTTTGAGTCCATCGAGCGCACCCTGCGGCAAAACATCGGCGCGATCAGCAAACGCCTGGAAGAAGCGAACAAGAAGTATCGCGGCGCCACCGAGCAGATCGCCCAGCTCAAGCCTGAGGCCCAGAAGGCCGAGGCATTGTCCAAGCAGTTGCAAACGCGCGACGCGGACATTGCAACCCTGCAGAAATCCAACCGTGAAATCCTCGATGCCAAGGCCCAGCGGGTCCAGGAGCTTGAGGAAATCAAACAGCGGCTGGAAGAAGCGAACAGGAAGTATCGCGTAGCGACCGAACAGCTAGCCCTGCTCAAACCCGAAGCGCAAAAAGCCGAGGCGCTCTCCCGTCAGCTCAAGGAACGTGAAGCGGATATCGCCTCGCTTGAGCAGTCGAGCCGGGAGTCCCTTGAAGCCAGCGTTCGCAACGTTCAACAACTGAGCGAAGAACTCGACGCCTTCAAAACGCAACTGACCGAGGCAAACCAGAAGTGCATTACGGCTGCGCAGCAGTACGCCCTTCTGGAGCAACAGTTCGCGGCGCTCGAAGAAGCCAGCGTACAAAGCCTTGCAGACGCCGAGCAACGCTATGACACGCTGCTGAGCCAGCATGAAGACGCGCGCAAGCAATTGAGCGAAGCAAGCGACGAACTCGCTCAGCTGGCTCAAAGCAATAGCGCACTGCATGACAACCTGGCCACCTCCGCAGAGCAGCAACGGGCCCTGGAAGCGCAACTGCAAAGCACTCAGGCTCAGTTGCAAGAGGCCCAGCAAAGTACCGATGCACAAGCCGGGCACATCAGCCAGCTCAGCTCGGAACTCAGCCAGCGGGAAGCAGCGCTGGGATCGCTGCAGCAGCTGCATCAATCCATCGAAGAGCAACTGCAGGCGACGGCCCAGCAGCGAACTGCCGCTGAAGAGCGGGCAGCGCAAAAGGCCGCAAGGCTCGAAACATTGAGGGCGGAGCACGATGCGCTCGCAGCCCAGCTCGAGCAGATGTCTGCACTGCGCGCCGAGGACCAGCGAGAAAACGCTGCCTTGGGCGATAGCATCAGCGCGCTTCGTGAGCAGCACAGTGACCTGGAAAACCAGTTCCGCTCGGTAGCCGGACAACTGGCCGAGGCACAGCAGGTCAACGAGGGCCACGTTGCCACCATCACCGACTTGCGCGCCCACCAGACGGCACTGGAAGCCGAGCTGGAAAACCAACGGCAACAGTCGAACGACCTGTTGGCGCAGGCACAACAGACCAACGTCGAGCACATAGATACCATTACGGCGTTACGCGCACATCAAGCGGCAGTCCAGGCCAAGCTTGAAGAGCAGGTGCAAGCCATGAGCGCGTACCAAACTCAGGTTCAAGAGCAGGAAGCCGCCCACCTCGACACCATCGCTGCATTGCAGTCTGGCCATGCCGAACTGCAAGCCCAGCTGCAACAGGCAGCCGAGCTGCAGGGCGAGACCAACCTGGCCAACGCTGCCCACCTCGACACCATTGCAGCCTTGCAGTCGGGCCATGCCGAGCTTGAAAGCCAGCTGCAACAGGCCGCCGAACTGCAGGACCAGGCCAACCAGGCCAACGCAGCTCATCTCGACACCATTGCAGCCTTGCAGTCGGGCCATGCCGACCTCGAAAGCCAACTGCAACAGGCCGCCGAACTGCAGGACCTGGCCAATCAGGCCAACGCAGCCCATCTCGACACCATTGCAGCCTTGCAGTCGGGCCATGCCGACCTTGAAAGCCAACTGCAACAGGCCGCCGAGCTGCAGGACCAGGCCAATCAGGCCAACGCAATGCATCTCGAAACCCTTGCAGCGCTGCAGTCGAGCCATGAGCAGCTAGAAAAACAGCTGGTGGAGGCTGCCAAGCTACAGCAACGGACTCATCAGGCCAATACAGCCCACATAGAAGACATTACTGCCTTGCGAGCATACCAGGCAGCACTGAAAGCTGAGCTGGAAAACCGTACTCAGGCAATGACCTGTCTGCAAACCCAAAGCAATCAGGATATTGCCGAGAAAGACGACACGATCACTACGCTGCGCATGCGCCAAGCGGAACTGGAAGCCGAACTTGAAAGCGAGTTGGAGTATATGAACGAATTGCAGGCCCAAACCCAACGGGCCGATGCTGCTCAGGCTGAGACCATCGCTCTGTTGAAAGCCCGTCAAGCTGAACTGGAAACAGAGCTGGCCGATCAGCGCCAGACCATGAACGAACTGCAGGTTCAGAGCCAGCAGGCCAATGCCGTACACGCGAACACGATTACCGCATTGCAGAACCGTCAGACTGAGCTGGAAGTCCAGCTGCAGGTGATGAACGACGTTCAGGCACAAAGCCAGCGCGAGCATGCAGCACAAGTCAACTCCATCAATGCTTTGGTTGAACAGCGCGCCGTGCTGGAAGACCGCTTGCAGGCCCTGACCCTCGCCAACACCCAGTCCGAAGAAGCCCGGGCCTCGCTGGCAGAGACCATTGCGTCGCTGAATCAAGCCAAGGACATGCTCGAAGAGCAACTCCAGCTGGAAAGCGTCAGCCGTCAAGCTGCCGAAGCCAGTCTCGCCGCCACCAACGAACAATGGCAGGGTCTGCGCCAGCAACTGGAAGCCGAACTCAACTCGTCCAAGGCAGGCCTTGGCGCGGCAAACATGAAGTACCGCGCCGTCACCGGCGAACAGATTCCACAGTTGAAGGCCAGCCTCAATCAGCTGCTGGAACGCAGCTCAGCTCAGCAACGCAAGATCGACGAGCTCAACGAGAACCTGGGCCGAGCCAACACCCAGCGCCACCTGGCTGAACAGCGCCTGGTCAAGACGCGTTCCAGCATGACCTACCAGCTCGGCTACCAGATCAAGAACAGCGCCAGCTCCCTGGGCGGCCTGGTCAAGTTGCCGGTGCGCCTGCTGCGGCTGTACCGCAAGGCCAACCAGCAACGCCAGCAAAACGAGCAGAAACTGCTGGCCAACGAACCGCTCAAGGCACTGCTGCCGCCGCCACCTGTGGTGCAGGACGAGAACTACCTCAAGCTGCCAGCTGCCCTGGCAACCAGCGAGCAGAGCCGCACTACCCTGCTGCGCCAAGCCGACCAGCCCGTCAGCCGCCTGAAAGTGGCGTGCGTGATGGATGAGTTCACCTTCGGCTCGTACCGCTACGAATGCGACCTGATGCCACTCACGCCAGCCAACTGGAAAGTGGAAATCGAAGGCTTCGGCCCAGAACTGCTGTTCATCGAGTCCGCCTGGCGCGGCAAGGATGACCTGTGGGGCAGCAAGGTCGGCCACAACGGCCAGGAGCTGCAAGACATTCTCGCCTGGTGCCGTCAGAACAAAGTGCCGACCGTCTTCTGGAACAAGGAAGACCCGGTCCACTTCGAGACCTTCCTGACCACGGCCAAGCAGTTCGACCACGTGTTCACCACCGATATCGACTGCATCCACCGCTACAAGGGCGCACTCGGTCACGACCGCGTCTACCTGCTGCCGTTCGCTTGCCAGCCTGCGCTGCACAACCCGATCGAACTGTACGAACGCAAGGATGCCTTCTGCTTCGCCGGTGCCTACTACGCCCGTTACCCTGAGCGCACCCGCGACCTGGGCAACTTCGTCACCGAGCTGCCGAAGTTCCGCCCACTGGAAATCTTCGACCGTAACTTCGGCAAGAACGATGTCAACTATCAGTTCCCCGAGGAATACCAACCGTACATCGTCGGCACCCTGCCCTTCGAGAAAATCGACACGGCATACAAAGGTTACCGCTACGCGATCAACCTCAACTCGATCAAACAGTCGCAATCGATGTTTGCCCGACGTGTCTTCGAACTGCTCGGCTGCAACACCCTGACCGTGAGCAACTTCTCGCGCGGTGTGCGCCTGCTGTTCGGCGACCTGGTCGTCACCACCGACAATGGCGAAGAGATGCTCCGTCGCCTGCAGCTGCTGGCAGAAGACCCGCTGAACAGCGACAAGCTGAGGCTGGCTGCCCTGCGTAAAGTGATGCAGGAGCACACCTATACCCAGCGTCTGGAATACGTGATGAGCAAGGTCACCGGCACCTCGAAGGCCCAGCGCCTGCCGGAGATCGTGGTTGTCTGTGAGGCTCAGGATCGCCAGCAATTCGACATGCTGCGCGCTCACCTGAACCGTCAGACCTACAGCCAGGTGCGCATGGTCATCATCAGCGATGCCTACCAGAGCAGCATCGTGACTGACGACCCGCGAATCCTGGTGCTCAAGCCTGCCCAACTGAAGAAGACTTCTCTCGGTGAGCTGGTCGGCAATACCCCTTGGGTTGCCGCCTTCGTGCCTGGCGACTACTACGGCCCCAACTACCTGCTCGACCTGGCACTGGCAACCCGCTACAGCCGTGCCCAGGTGATTGGTAAAGCTGCACACTTCACCTGCAAAGGCCAGCAAGCCGAACTGCTGTCCAACGAACAGGCCTACCGCCCGACGCAAACACTTGCCGCCCGCCGTTCGCTGGTAGCAACCGAGATCGTCGCCGCCCAACCCCTGCGCAGCTGGCTGAAGAACCTGCCATCACTGCAGTACACCCACGCTCAAGGGTTGGCCATTGATCCGTTCAACTACTGCGAGAACGGCGCGGCACAACACGAGGCAGTCAGTACCAAGGTCAACGACCTCGAGCTGAACCTGGGCATGACCATCGATCAGCTGCAAGCCCGGGCACAGTCGATCGCGCCGCTGCAGGTCAGCCACGATGCGCCTGAGATCACTGGCCGCGGTTTGGCCGACATGTTTGGCGTCATTCGCAACAAGTTCGTGGACCTGATCGTCGACGGCGATAACTGGCGCGTGCACTCCAAGCTCGCGGACGGCAAGCACGAATACATCTACGCCCAACAGGAAGTCCGTGTGGATGAACTGGGTTGCGAAGGGGGCCGCCTGAAGCTGTTCCTCGACTGCACACCCGGCTTGAACCTGCAGTTGGTCGTGCTGTTCCTGGATGCCGACAAACAGCGCATCAGCCACGTCATGCAGTATCCGAACCGCAACCAGACCGCCGATGTTCCGCCAGAAGCTGTGTTCGTGCGTTTTGGCCTGCGCGCCTACGCGGCGGGCAGCACCGACCTGAAAGCACTGGTGCTGGGGCATCGCAACCTGCAGCCCTCTGAAATGATGGGCCGTGGCGAGCACCTGCTGCTGACCAATCACTACCCGACCTACTCCGACTTGTACCGCAACAAGTTCGTGCACACCCGGGTAACGGCCTACCAGGAACACGGTATCGATGTAGACGTGTTCCGTTTGCGCCCCAATGAGACCGTGAGCTACCACGAGTTCCAGAACATCGATGTAGTCACAGGTTGCACATCGACCTTGACGAAGATGCTCGAGAAGAATCGCTACAAATCGATCCTCGTGCATTTCCTCGACGAGCAGATGTGGAATGTGCTGCGTCCATTCCTGAACAGCACACGCATCACTGTCTGGGTACACGGCGCGGATATTCAGCCTTGGTGGCGTCGTGAGTTCAACTTCGCGACCGACGAACAACTGCACCTGGG
This sequence comes from Pseudomonas sp. NFX1, assembly GCF_051123555.1. Classification (NCBI taxonomy): domain Bacteria; kingdom Pseudomonadati; phylum Pseudomonadota; class Gammaproteobacteria; order Pseudomonadales; family Pseudomonadaceae; genus Pseudomonas; species Pseudomonas sp. NFX1. Next base: position 3,191,474 of record NZ_CP169366.1, read on the forward strand.
CAAGCTCGCCAGCGAAAAACGCATGACCTTCTGGCGTGGGCTGCTGCAACCCATGCACCCGAACCTCAAGCTGGTGTTCGTGTCTCGCTACTTCGCCGAAGAAGTCATGGAAGACCTCGGGTTCCGCCTGCCGGAAGCTCAGTACGAGATCATTCACAACCCGATCAACACCGACTTGTTCGACCATCGGGAAAAGTCGGCCGAGCAGCGCAAGAAAGTGCTCTCGATTCGTCCTTACACCTCGAAGACCTACGCCAACGACCTGACTGTCAAGGCAATCCAGAGCCTGACGAGCAAGCCCTGGTTCAATGACATGGAGTTCTGCCTGATCGGTGACGGCCCTCTGTTTGAAGAAACCCTGGCTCCGCTACGCAGCTACGCCAACGTGAAAATCCAGCAGGGCTTCCTCAACCACACGGAGATCGCGCAAACCCACAAGGACTACGGCATTTTCCTGTGCCCGAGCCGCATGGACACCCAAGGCGTATCCCGTGATGAGGCCATGTCGTCAGGCCTGGTACCTGTGACTACCGCCGTCGCGGCAGTACCCGAGTTCGTCGACAACCAATCCGGCTACGTGGTCGAGCCAGAAAGCCACGAGCAACTGGCGAAAGCGATCGAGGACATGTACCTCAATGGCAACACCTTCGTCGTGAAGTCCAAAGCTGCAGCCAAGCGTGTTCGCGGGCAGAGCGCCAGCGACAAAATGGCCGAGCGGGAAGTCGCTGTGATTCAGAATTATTGAAGACGATGATGAAACCCGCTTTGAAGCATTTCGTTTTTACCAACTTTGGTATTGGCATCAAGGATGAACTGTGGCTGTCCTACAGGCTGGAGGTCTTTAGCAATACTGCCCTCCCGTCTTTGGCCAACCAGAGCAATCAGGGTTTCGAATGGATCATCTTCGTTGATGAAGCACTGCCGACACTGCACCGGACGCGACTGGAGACGTTGCTGCGTGGTTCTGGCCTGAATGCGCGCACGCTTCGGGTCAGCGACTATTCTATGGTCAGTCGCGAAATCCTGCGCCTGATCAAGGACGTTGACGAGGCGGTCCTGATAACTTCGCGCATGGATGATGACGACTGCATTCATGAGCACGTCATCGACCTGATCCAGGCCGAGGCCACCTCCGAGCACAACATCTCGGAGGTGCTGCTGATATCGCTGAAAAACGGTATCGAATTCCTGCCTTCGGATGAGTGCTATCGCCCGGTCGAATACGACACACTGGCACTTGCACTGACCCTGGTGGACAAGACAGCAGGCCCCAAGTCGCACTCCATTACTCAGTATGCGCACCACTTGGTCGTCTCGACGCTGGAACAGCATCGGATTTCCGCCGAGCACATTCATCTGAGCAGAGCGGAACCGCTTTATCTGTATACCAAGCACCCGCTTAGCGATTCGTACTTCTTTGGCGCGCGCGCACGCATACTCAGCTCGCCCGAGTGCGTGAAAGGGTTCGATCCGGCGCTGTTTGCGCGGTTCGGCCTACAGACTGCCCAGCTTGAATACCTGACCCAGCTGCTGCGAGAGTCTCCGCTGGGCATGCCGCACAAATACCTTGAGAAGCTAAATACCGTCCGTCAGCAAATCAAGGCTGAACAACAGAACGTCTTTGGTGCCGACCAAGAAGTATTGAACAAACTCCTGTCGCAAAAAGCTCGCCTTGAAGTGAAGGCCTCGCGCCCGAACCCCGTGAAAGCGAATGCAGGGAAAATTCGCGTTGCCATTCTCGGTTCAAGTGCTTCGCACAATTTGTTCACGTTTCAACAAGAAGCCCTCGAACGCTTCGAGGTGTGTTTTTACATGTCTCAATCGTCGGTTATCTCTTACATGGCACCGCCCTGCCTCGATGCCCGGTTCAAGGTCGATACCGAAGACGCCGAGGCTAAACGTGTTCAGTGGGACGCCTCCAAAGACCACTGGAAACAGCTTGAGCAAGCTCGGCCCGACATCGTCATTGTCGATTTCTTTGACGAAAGCATCGGCATCGCAACGTTTGGAAGTTCCATCGTTTCGGCCAGCCCGCTCATGCTCAAAACCCTGTCGCGTTGCGGTATCGAGTTTAAGTTGCAGGCCCCGTGGAGTGAGGAAGCCAAGCAATTGCGCACCTGGGCGCTGCCCATGTTCCTTGAGCGCCTGGCTAGCCTGTGCCCGAACATTTTCGTGCACCAGGCCAACTGGGCGAGCCAGTACAAGAGCAAGGAAACCGTTGCAAGCTTCGCCGGCAGCACCTTCGAAAACCTCATCGACCTCAACAATGCGATCATTGATCCGATGCTGGAAGGTTTGGAGAACTCGACGATCCCAGTCGAGAGAATCGGCGGCAAGGACGCTGGCTTGATTGCAGGGGGGGCGCCTCGCTGGGCCTATTGCCCGTATCACTATGACAGCCCGTACTACAGAACCATCGCCAAACAAGTATTTGCAAAGATGGTGCAGCACGTCTCAAAAAACGAGCACAAATGGGCGTTTTGCCCGTATTACTACCACGGCACCTATTACAGAACCCTCGCCAAACAATTGCTGGCGCGGATCATCAATTGAAGTGATCAGATCATGAAACCGTACCTCTTCCTTATTGCACTCCTGACGATGTTGGCCGGTTGCGATCAACAACCGACAGGCGAGGTGATGCCAGCGGAAAAATCGGCCAACACCCTGCGCCTGAGTGATGCTACCTATGTGCTGCTCAGGGGCACACATCAGAAATCGCACAAGAAACCGAATAGTGCGGGGTTCCTGAGCATGCACGAATTTGTGTATCCCGGCGTTGACAAGATTGCTGAAAATGACGTTTACGCCGTGCTGAAAAATAATGGCTATACACGCAAGATCATTACCAACGACGCAACCCAATTCAAAGTGCAGTATTACAAAAAATCAGTGCCGCCAATCGGGGCAATATTTATTACTCGTGCCAAGGATGACGGGCACGAGACCCTCGCCAGTATCTATTGGCAGGAAAAATAATGAATGCTCGCAGCACCTTTGCTCATACGGTTTCAGTTTAGTATGAAACTCCAGCAGCAGATAAAAGCCACCATCGGCTGGTGTATTTCCCTGGGCATGAAATTCGTCAAGGTGGTGCCGATCATTACCGGCCTGGTGCAAATCAGCACCTTGGCGAGCCAGATATTTCTTTTGCTGGCTTTCTTCCTGCCTCTCAAAGTCATCATTCTCTTAGGCTCAGACAAAACCCCTGCCTATTTTCCTTCGATCCTTCATACGCTCGAGAAGGATCATTTGATCTATGCACTGACGGCAGCGGCGGCCCTTTCCTATATCGCCTATCTGCTGGCGGAACTGGCGACCGCACTGCTGTGCCGTAAAGGCACCCACACCCTCCTCGCTCGCACGTCCAAGCTCAATTTGTTCGAGAACCAGGAAAAAATTGCCACCAACGCCTACTCCCGCTTCAACCGAGCGATGGCAGGCGGCGCTTTTTTCGGCTTGAGTACGGTGGCACTTGCCTTCGTCTACCCGAGCCTGCTCCTGGCGATTTTCGCGTACCTGGCCATAGCATCGACCGTTTGCGTGCTGGCCTATAACCACAGTAAGCGCATTCGCGACAGTTTCCACCAGCACTACAGCCCTATTCTGAATGCCTTGGCGGCAACAGGCTTCCTGCTGAGCTTCTTTGTCCTGGTGACTGACTTCCTGTACTTCCAGCACACCAAGATTTTCAACGCCGTCATCGCTGTTCTGATCATGCGCCAGGGCTTGCAGAGGCTGTCGAGCATGATGCTGGACGTTATCGGCCTGCGCACTCAGCATCGGCAGGTCAATGCACTGTTCTACCAGTCCCAGCCGCTCATCGAACTGCGCCCGCAAAGCAATGGGTTGGACTATATCCTGGAGGCAGAAAACAGAGACAAGTGGGTGCGTGAGCTGCTGCAAAAACTGAATGCTGAGGCGGTCGAAAGCTATCAGATGCAATGGCATCAGGTGGGCTTTACCGATATCTACGCCTTCACCCTGCAGTTTACCGATGACGCCGTTGAGCACAGCCTGCTGGTCAAAGTGTTTGGCAACAACATCTCGTCTTCGGCGCTGCAGGAACGGACGCTGTTGACCACGCAACGCGGTTTGCCGGTCTTGCCCTTTGTAGGGCATTACAAGGTCAGCGACATAGATTGCCATGTCTACCGATTTGAAGGGTCTGACAAACTGGCGGGTCGGCAGATTGGCGAAGGCATACTGGGTGTGGCACAAAAGCTGATACTGCTTGAGCCCGCTGCAGAACTGATTGCCCAATTTACCCGCACGCGTTTGTACCTTGAACAACGCCTTGATGAAGCCACGATCAGCTCACTGCGTCTGGCCTGTATCAATGACGACGACACTCACCGTGTCGAGCGCATCATCAACACCCTGCCGTGCATTACCCGGCAACTGGCCGAACTGCCTCGCCAGATCGTGCCCCTGGATGTCACCAACAACACACTACTGGCGTCCCCCTCCTCCGGCTTTGTCCTCAGCCATTGGAGTAACTGGCGCATAGAAGCGATTGGCTGCAGTTGGCCTATTGCTCAAAAAGATGCGCTTTTCGAAACGCTCGGCTCCAGCGACCAGCGCCCGGCACTTGCTAACGCCGAGCAGCAAAAGGTCTGGCTGGCTGCACTGATGTACATGCTGGAAAGACATATTGTGCGTAAAGACTATTCGGCAGCCCTTGCATTGACACCTGACATCGTCAGCTGCATAGAGATTTTTGATACACCCACAGCTGTAGAGGGCGCGACGCAATGACGAAAGTCTCGATGATTGTATGGAATGAATTCCTCAACGACGCGCGCGTGATGAAGGAAGCTCAAACGCTGCAACGGGCCGGTTATCAAGTTCGCGTGTTCGCACTGCACACGCCAGGCGTCACCCAACAGCAGGCAGTGCTCGACGATGGCATAGAAGTTGTTCGAGTGGCCCGCTCGCCGCTTTGGAAACTGCGTAAGAAGAACCTGCAGCCTGCGGTGAAAGCCGGTGGCGAGTCTCAGCAGTCCGCGCCGGTGAAGCCCAGCCTGAAATTGCTTGTTCTAAGAGCTGTATCACGCGGGTGGACGCACCTCGCGCTGCTGTTCAAGATGCTTGAGTACCGGGCGACGGTCGTGCACTCGCATGACGTCAATACCCTGCCCACCGCCTGGCTGGCAGCAAAATTGTCACGCGCCAGGCTGGTGTACGACGCACACGAAATCAGTACCAGCCGAGAAGGCTACAAGAGCCTGCGGAAGGTCGTCGGGTTTGTAGAAAAACAGCTGATGCCCTCGGCAAATGGTACGATCACCACAACCGACGCACGGGCCAAGTACTTTGCTCGCGCCTATGGCGTGGAGCGGCCATTGGTTCTACAAAACCGACCCAGGCTGATTGAAAGCCCACCCTCGAACCGCATTCGAGAGGAGCTCGGCCTGGTCGAGCCGTGGCCGATCGTTCTTTATCAAGGTGGTTTACAGCAAGGCCGCGGGCTGGAAAAACTGGTCCGCACGGCGCAGCACGTGCCTGATTGTTACTTTGTGCTGATCGGCGGCGGCCGGTTGACCCAACCGCTCACGCAGTTGGCGCAAGAACTGAACCTGCAGCACAAAGTGCATTTCATTCCAACGGTGGCCCTGGCCGAACTGCCAAGCTATACGGCCTCTGCCGACGTGGGTGTGCAGCCTATTGAAAACACCTGCCTCAATCATTACACCACGGATTCGAACAAACTCTTCGAGTATGTAATCGCCGGGCTACCGGTGATTGCCACTGACTTCCCTGAAATCCGCAGGATTGTCAGAAGCAATGACATCGGCCTGCTGGTACCGGCCAATAACGAGCAAGCCCTCAGCCGCACAATCATTCAGTTGCTGGAAGACCCCGCGCTGCGCGCACGGTTCGCCAGCAACGCCAGGAAGACCGCGCAAAACTTGAATTGGGAAAGCCAGGAAAAGTGTTTAGTTGATCTCTACGAGCGGGTGCTGCTCACCCACGCTCACACCAGGTAACCCGGCCGTGAAGACACGCATTCTCTTTTTGAGTTTTTACTACCCGCCGGACCTGTCGGCAGGCTCCTTCCGTGCCGAGGCATTGGTAAAAGCACTCTTGGATAATGTCGGCGACCATGTGGAAATCGATGTCGTTACCACACAGCCCAATCGGTACCATACCTTCAAGACCACGGCCTCGAGCTTTGAGCAGTCGCCGAGCCTGACCGTACGGCGACTGGCGGTGCCTGCCCATAAAAGTGGTTTCATTGACCAGGCGTTTTCATTCGGCTCGTTTGCCTACCAAGTATGCAAAGTAGCCAACAGCAAACAGTACGACCTGATCTTTGCCACTTCTTCGCGCTTGATGACAGCCTCGCTGGGCGCTTACATCTCCCGAAAAACAGGTACCAAGCTGTATCTGGACATTCGAGATATTTTTGTCGACACCTTGCAAGGGGTACTGCCACCTACCCTCGGCAAACTAGCTTCTGTTGTCTTTTCATCCATTGAAGCTAGCACGATCCGACAGGCTGACAAAGTTAATCTTATTTCACCTGGGTTTACGCCCTATTTTAACAAGCGCTACCCCGACAAGGTATTCACCTTGCATACCAACGGGATCGATGAGCTCTTCCTCACGCCGCCGCCGTTGCCGCCGGCACCGGTCGTCACGCAATACCTGCCTGCGCTACCGCGCCGATTGAAAATTGTGTACGCAGGCAATATTGGTACCGGGCAAGGCCTGCACCTCATTGTCCCGCAACTGGCCAAGCACCTCGAGGATGAAGCCGACTTTCATCTGATCGGATCTGGCGGGGCCATCGAGCGTTTGAAGAAAGCACTGGCTCGCGAGCAGGTGACAAACGTCTATCTCGCGCCCCCGATGAAGCGTGACTCTTTATTGAAGCTTTACCGTGAAGCCGATGTACTGTTCTTGCACTTGAATGACATGAAGGCGTTCCGTCGAGTATTGCCCTCCAAGCTGTTCGAGTACGCAGCAACTCAGAAACCTATTTTGGCAGGTTTGTCCGGGTACCCAGGTCGATTTGCAAGCAGACGCATTCACAATACGGCGGTATTCAGCCCCTGTGATCTCGAAGCCGCTATCAGATCATTCAGGAGCCTGGAACTGGGCCCCACAGCTCGAAATGATTTCATACAAAAATACTCGCGAACAGCTATCAAAAGGAGGATGGCCTTCGACTTGCTGACCACATCACCCAAGCATTCGGAGTTCGAGCAAACTGAATAGTCAAGGGTCGACAAGTTTGCTAGAATTCAGAGTTTAAATTTACATTAACAAACCCAAGGTCTAACGCTTAACATGAAAAAAATCACCTATGTCGCGGTTTTGTCCTGCCTGCTCGCTTTGGGCGGCTGCAATGAAGAAAAAGGGACTGACATCCAACTTCCTTCCGGCGAAAAGCTGACGCTCGAAGGTAACATGACAAAAAATGCTACCAAACCTATCGAAAACGGTACTTTCAAGACCTTCGATATCCAGTACAACTTGGCTCAAGCTGAAACCAAGGCCAAAGTCGACGAGCGCTTCCGCGCATTGGGGTATGTTGCTGCCGAGCAACCCAATGCTGAGTCCGCCTCAGTTAAAGTCCATTACATGAAGAAAAACTCGCCAACCATTGGTGTTTTGATCAATGATAAAAACCCAGCACTGGTGAGCATTTACTGGCAAGAAAAGCAGCAATAAGCTGCTCCGGCCCCCGCGCATCGAAAGACAAAATATTCCCACTGCTGAGCACTCGCAGTGGGAATATCTTTTAGTATCAATCACTGACCTGCATTGCGCTCGGCGCCCCACCCTGGGTCTGTGTCCCTCAACAGACTTATACCTGCATAAACGATAGATCAATCCTCACACAATCAGCACCCAGCACATCAATAATAATCAATCTGTCACCGCCCCACACTTAGGCTAGGCTACCTATGGACATTAACTACGAAGCGCTCACTACCGACTGGTTCGACAGAGCCATGGGAACGGGCCCACAAGGCGGCAAGTGGAAACCCAAGCATCACCTCGACCTATACAGGCCATGGCCAGAGCAGTATGTGGTTGATTTCAATCAACCCTTCAACCCTTTCGCCTTCGCTATTAATGCCTGTGCATTGGCGAGCGCCTGCAAGATTCAGGGCCCGTCAAAAGTAATACTCGACCAGATCGACTACCTGGACCTGGCGGCCTCTATCTACACTGACACACTGGGCAATCACAACTACATCAGAAACGATTTTTCATTCCCAATGTATTGGGCCACCATGAAAAAACCTTTCTATGGCGCCTTCATGAATGCGTACACCGCCTACGGCTACATGCGCATATTTGAAGCCACCCATGATGAGAAACATTTAAACAAAGCATTGAAGCTCATTTCGACGATAACATCCAACGACACCAAGCTCAAGTTATCCGAGAAAGACTCGCGTGGCGACCTCTGGCTTTACGAATATGTCTTCACCCCCCTGGAGACAGACGCAGAGCATTTCAAAAAGTTAGGCACTGAAACCCAGCCGGACGGCACCATGCGCTTCCGGATTTATAACGGCCACATCGGCGCCTTGATTGCACTGCTAAAATTCAGAAAACTGACAAATATGGGCTTTGTCGATGAAACCATCGAACAAGCCCTTTTAACAATGTCGAAAAATCTGGGCAGCCAGCTTTTAGATAATCAGTTTTTTTCCTACTCGATTGAAGCCCCACAGCTTCCGGATTACGGGCAAGCGAGAGCAGTCCATCTTGCCAAGCAACTGTCCGAAGCCACGGATGATGAGCAACTAAAACTCACGTATCAGGCTTTTGATAAATTCTACCGTGAGTCAATCAAGGACCGCGAAAAAGAAGTTTATGCCGCGGGAAGAGCAACTGCACGCGAATTGTACTCCCCGCTCAAATCGATGTGATCGATAGCGACGTGCAGTGCAGCAGGAATTCAAGCGAGGCCAAAGGCACGTCAGTGGGTTCCATCCATATCGCCCCAACCTAGGGACATCCTTAAGCGCTCCATGAACAATAAATTCAAAGCCGTCGCCTGGTCCGGATGCTGCGCACCCAATTTCATTTCGGAGCCCATCCGCCATGATGCGACTCGACGCAAAAATCGAGAGGTGCAGCTGTACCCCAAGCCTGTCGACTTTCGAAAATCCATTGATGGTTTGGCTGCCCTGGGCATCAAATTCGCGGTATTCGACCCGGTACTTTTCTTTCTCCTCAACAGGCCGCGTAATCGCATGAAGTTTTTGTACTGCGAGCGCAACGTCTTCTGCCTTTGACTCAAGCGCATAGAGTCCGAGCGGCTCAAACATCCCCGGATGTGAAGGACGAGGCGATTGTCCTGACCATCCAGAAGCTGAACTGGATACGTGATGGTTTTGACCTCTGCCATGATCGACTTCATCATGCTCTAACACCGCGCTTCGTGGCCTGATTCAATATAATATATATGGACGGTTTATTTGAAAAAGTGCTGGGGCGCCACGGCATTGACAACTCGTGTCAGACGCTGGCTCATTGGCTTATTTAATCTGGTGAGTACTTCCAGCCGCTGCTGAATTTCATGCTTAGGCCGAATAGTACGGAGCCCTGCTACCCAGGCACTGCGCATTGACAGAGCTGAGCGAGCCACCCATCGTGAAGTGGTGGGTTGCTCGAGCACTTACGGCTGGATTCAGCCAATAGATCCATACGTGAACTCGCAGGCCCATTGACACATATTTAGTTTTTTAGTAAAAAGACATTTATACACGATTAGCACACCCTCGTAAATTGAGCGCCTATTATTTTAGCGCTCCACTTCGATCGATAAATAAGTAATTTTTATTTAATACAGGGACTTTCAGATTGTTCTCACTTGAAACCAAAATCGTCAAATCAGATATAAAATGTAAAATCGAGACAGATCATTGTGCTGGCGATCAGTTCTATTATTACCTAATGAAAGACGGCGCCATTATCGATCGCAGTGAGTGGACGCCTGAAACTGAGTACTCAAAGACTCTTGTGGAGCCTGGAAGCTATCATATTCAGGCCCACTTGAAACGCGAAGGTACGAATACGCTAAAACGCTCTGGTAGTCTTTTTTTTAAAACCGAGTCTTGTTTGGATGAGTTGAAGAGGCTTTGGGATAGCGGCACGTTACCAGATATTGAGCCGCCTAACCTTTATACATTAAAAGAGCCTTTTTCAAGCTTTTTAGTACACCACTCCATCACTAAGCATGAAACCTCTGCTATTCTTGCAACAGAGGTGGATCCAAACCTTAGAAAAACACAGAACATCGAGTTCGCCAATGGATCTTTAAAGCTTTATCAGTTTTCAGAAAGCCACCTACCCTGCAAAAGCATAATACTGTTTTCAGGAACAGCCATTTGCAAATCTCAATTCATATTCGGAGACAGAGATCTAACAGCAGACATGGCGGCTGAAGACCTTGGCGCCGCTATCGGTAACTTTGTTTCTGTAACCAGGCGTAGTGATCGAGTAACCGTACAGACTGACTATTTCGGTTTCGGAAAAATATTCTATTACAAAGACAATAACAATACATTTTTAAGCAATAGCTATCACCTCTTGCTTAAAGCACTGAAAGCTGCGGGATTCGAACTAAAAATAGACTATGACATCGCACTTTCCAAGATCAACTTCGTAGGGCTCCAGCCATTCTACCAAAACTTCTCACGTCGCATGGATGTTGCTGGCGTCATTTGCTTACCTGTCGACAAGCTAATTTACTTCGACAACGGCGGCATGCATATCAATGACAAACCTATCAGCAGCGCTTTGCAAGACGGTCGAAAAGTTTCAGACGATGAGTACAACAAACTCTTAGAAAGTGCTAGGCAAGAGATCATATCAAATCTCAATATAGTGGCTAAGCATGAAAAATTTGAGCGAATCATCGTCGACGTATCCGGCGGAATGGATTCACGACTCGTATTTAGTGCGGTGACTAACCTCCCAGAGCATCGGAAAAAAATAGTAATTAATAGTCAAGATACTCGCGGCGCGCCTGACGAACTGAACGTTGCATTGGCCATCAATTCTAAGTACGGATACCCATATGATGCAACTGCGGAAACCATTGTCATGCCACAGCCCAAAGAGCTGTACGACAATATATCGAGCTACTACATGGGCTCGTACTACTCATTCAACTATTCAAATCTTAAAACTCAACGACCTGGTACGATCCGGATCACAGGGTTCGGTGGAGAAATTGTAGCTCGGCCTTATTTCGCACGACTGCACCTGAACGGCGAACTTGACACATTTGAAGTAAGTGATTTCGCGGACCGGTATTTTGACAAATTCGGCTATCTATCTGTATTTGGCACCAATTCCAAATTTCACACCTCAGCCAAAACTATCTTCTCAGAAGAATTGAATTTATTGCCCGGTACTGGCGCGCTTGAAAAATTTGACATCCACTACCTTTATTATCGCAACGGGCTTCATTGCAGCGAGAGCCTAAGAACAGACAATTCAGGGCCGGAATTTGCTATATTACAATCCAAGTCTGCATTCGCATTGAAGAAAAGATGCTTCACTGAACATAAAAGCGTGAAGCTTCAACTCGACCTTATGAATGCGCTCAATCCATTCCTCGCTCAGTACCCATACGAAAGTGACATGGATAATGAGGCAAAGGCAACGCTATCTTCATCTTTGGCTTCAATCCCGGCCTGCTGGCGCAATCTAAAATTGGAGATTGATGGTGATAGACATGACTGGGAAGCAACCCAACAGCAGAAGCGTAAGCTGCGTACAGTCGAGTGTGAGAATTACGACCTATACAAGAAACAGTTTACCGCGATGCTCGACTCCAGACTTGATAACATTCTTTCCGCGCTAAAAATAATTTGCGATAAAAACGAACACCTTATTGATAGTTTTGCAGTCCCCGTATATTACTTCGCAAAAAATAATTTTAAAGGCCAAGCGAGCGGGACACAATTTCAAAATCTGTATACTAAACTCATATCAACTGCCAACCAAATACGATTAATCTCTTGATTCAACATGGCCGGAGTGCCTCTTAATATACGAGGCACTTATTTCACGAACACGAGGCGCGACCATACTCCAGCGTATGATTGAAATGGCACTGTTCAAATGAATGCGCCCTGCTCAAATTTGCACGTCACTCCGAAACCTCTAAAGCCTGGAGCATGCATTTTCAAGCAGCCACGTTACCGTAGTTGCTTCGTTTCAATTATGCAGTGCTGCGCTACGCACGACATCCAGGCACTTCAGATGAGTGCAGTCGTCACTCACTGAGTAGAAGGCAAGGTGTCCTGAAAAAATATGATTATCTCCGAATACTCTTGTCACCAGGCCGATACGCCTCTTCATCCCTCCTCCACGCGGAGAGAGATCAACATCTGATGCCTGCCGATCACAGTGAACGCGTGCCCCACGAGCCATTCGCTCTCCTCCACACAGCCAGGCTAGGAGGGGCTATGATGAATTTTGCCGAGGGTGTTGAGTCCGTTGCATTTCTAACAACTCCTAGGGATAATAAATTCTCAATGACATTCACATGGCATACAATAGAGCCTGTATATCTGACCCTGACCATCATGACAAAAGGCTAAATCAGAGTGATCAAGAACTTAATAATTTACGGTAGCTGTGTATCTAGAGATATATTTAACCTGGAGGAGAGCCGCAACTTTAAGATAACAGATTATTTCGCAAGATCATCCATGGCTACATTATGCAGCACAGCCTACGAGAACACCAAAGCATTAGATCGCATACCTTCTGCTTTTCGGCGACGCATGGTTGCCTATGATTTCTCGAAGCAATTGCTCGCAGTACCGCATAAGATAAAGAAAGCCCATACAATACTGATCGACTTGATTGACGAGCGCTTTGACCTCATTGCGCTACCCTCAGGAGAAATAATAACTAACTCAAGCGAACTGGCTGAAAGCGGACTATTGGAAGAAAGCAGTGTCAATGGATTCAGGTTGATCCCACACGGCTCTAATGAACGACGTGAGCTGTGGTTGAAAGGCATGCTTACCTTTCTTGATCTCATGAAACAGCACAACAAGCTAGACCGCGTGATCGTAAATAAAGTATTTTGGGCTTCTAGATTCGAAACAGAGAGCACTACAGACTTTCCTGTTGACTTCGAGTCCATTAACCAAGCTAATCGCGAACTGGAGTGGATGTATGACAGGCTCAACGATGAACTCGACCCTAGTCAGTTCCTCAATTTCGACTCTAACCTATTATCGGCCGATGAGTTTCATCGCTGGGGCGCATCACCGTTTCACTATAGCGAGCGCTATTACAAAGAAGCACTGGCACAAATAAACCTCAAACAAATGACTGAAAGCGAATCTGATTCTACAGAGAGCGATACAATCGACACTGACTCGCCGCCAATTTCTATGGGAGTACGGCTCTCTGTTGCGGCATACAGCACAGATAGCGAAGTTTTCGCCCATTGCTCATTGATACTCAATGACCAAATTTGCGAGAGTGGAAACTTTGCTTTCTACCTCTACGTAGATGGTAATCGCCATGACATACGCTGGTATGACCCTTCAGAAAGTGCACGCTTTCTCAAACCCAGCACACCGGGCGAGTTAACAGTCTCGGCATTCTACAAAGACTACCTAGACAAAACAATCACCTTGAAGTGCAACGTTATACCGATGATCTTACCTTAACGAGAACCAGCTTATGGCTAATCCCCCATAAGCCATGACTTTTTCATTCAGCCTAATGCAAGCCAACTTCACGATAAATTTCACGACCTCTAGCTATCCAACTCATACAGTGACGCAGGCATATTTCATTGGGCTGACGGATTCGAAAATCAAATAAGCAAGCTTCTTCGCACAATGAAAGCCATTAATTAATGAATTCCTAAAAATCTATGAGAGCTAAATCTCTAACCGTCACCATAAACGGTTGGACACTTACATTCGCCTCACAAATATTTGTATCGCACATAACTCCTGACGAGTAGATCATTCTCGCAACAGAATAGTCGCCGTTGCAAAAGCAAACCTTCTGGGCGTTGAGGCCCGGTTACCAAAGACCCAGTTTTATAAATGGCGACACCAACATAACCGCAAAAGTGGGGATTACCAGCTTTAACGAACCGCTTTGACAATACCGATTTGAAATATCGGGCCTGGCTTCTTAGCACAAAGCTCATTCACAAAGAATGCGTGAGGTAACTATGGGCTGCCAAAGCTACCGCTGGGCACCTACACACAGCCGCTTACCGCATAAGAGGCTAGAGCGCAGAGTAAGAACGTCACTCTACGCACTTACATCTGCAGCCGCATTGAAGCACCCGGCGCCCCCCCCGAACACCTGTCCTTACCTCATCACTTCACGGCTCCAACCGCCGCTGCTGATAGATCCAGTCCACAATCTCGCCATCCGGCGCATACCCGATCACCGTCTCCCGCAACAGCTGCCGAACCCGCACAAAGTCGTCATCCGCCACCGCCGCCAACAGCTCCCGCAACGCCTCCTTGAGCACGTCCCACGACATGAAGTCTTCATTGGCACTCATGATCATTGGATGCCGGGTGGCAATCACGTTGTCACCAATCAGCAGCTCCTCGTAGAGCTTCTCCCCTGGCCGCAGGCCGGTGAACTGAATGGCGATGTCGCCCATCGGGTTTCGTTCGGAACGGACGCTGAACCCGGACAGGTGAATCATCTTCTCTGCCAGCTCGACAATCCGCACCGGCTCGCCCATGTCGAGGACGAACACGTCGCCGCCCTTGCCCATGGAACCGGCCTGGATCACCAACTGCGCGGCTTCGGGGATGGTCATGAAGTAGCGGGTGATTTTCGGGTGGGTAACGGTCAGTGGGCCGCCGGCCTTGATCTGCTTGTGGAACAGCGGGATAACAGAGCCCGAAGAACCCAGCACATTGCCGAAACGCACCATGGTGAAACGGGTCTTGTTGACCTGCGAGACTTTGCCGCTATCACCGAACAGCACCGGTGCCACTTCGCGGCTCAGGGCTTGCAGGGTCATTTCGGCAAGGCGTTTGGTGCTGCCCATCACATTGGTCGGGCGTACCGCCTTGTCGGTGGAGATCAGCACGAAGTTGGCTACCCCAGCCTGCAAGGCGGCCTGGGCTGTGTGCAAGGTGCCGATGACGTTGTTCAGCAAGCCTTCGGCAATATTGTGCTCGACCATCGGCACGTGCTTGTAGGCCGCGGCGTGGTAGACAGTTTCGACCCGCCAGGTCTTCATGATGTCGAGCAGTTGCGCCTGGTTGCGCACCGAACCGAGGATCGGGATCAGGCACACAGACAACGATTCGCGCGCAATGCGCTGCTCCAGCTCGGAGAGGATGCTGTAGAGATTGAACTCGCTGTGGTCGAACAGCAGCAGGGTTTTCGGCGACTGGCCGAGAATCTGCCGGCACAGCTCCGAGCCGATCGAACCACCGGCGCCGGTGACCATGACAGTCTGCTCGACGATGCAGCGTTCCAGCAGGTCGGCCTGCGCCGGCACGGTGTCACGGCCCAGCAGGTCGGCAATGTCCACTTCCTGGATGTCGTCGACTTTGACCTTGCCGCTGGCCAGGTCGACGAAGCTCGGAATACTGCGCACGTGCAGCGGATAACCTTCAAGGAAGTTGAGGATTTCGCGACGTCGGGTGCGGGTGGAAGACGGGATGGCCAGGAGGATTTCCTGGGCGCCGGTGGCGTCGATCATTTCCTGCAATTGTTCGGGGCGGTAAACCTGCAGGCCGGCGATTACCCGGTCGGTGATGCTGGTGTCATCGTCGATGAACGCTACTGGGCGTAATGTCTTGTCGGTGCGCAAGGCGGCGACCAGCTGGTTGCCGGCACCGCCAGCGCCATAGATGGCAACCCTGGGCAGGCCGTTGTCACGGCTGGCGAAGGGTACGTGCTGCACGGCGGCTGCAAACCAGTCGCCGAGGAAGTACTGGCGCATGGCCAGGCGCAGCCCGCCGATCATGATCAGGCTCAGCCACCAGTAGTTGAAGGTGATAGACCGGGGTACGACGTTCTGGTGGTTGCTGGCCCAGTAGATGATGAAGCCCAGGATCAGCGACGACAGGGTCACGGCCTTGATGATGGCAATCAGCGCGTCGTTGCCGAAGTAGCGCATCACCGCGCGGTACAGGCCAAAGCGGATGAACAGGGGGATGGCTACCACCGGTGCGGTGAGGAACAGCCAGCCGTGGTCGATGATGGGGTTGGCCAGCTCATCGATGCCAAGGCGCACCACAAAGGCCAGCCACAGGGCGGCCCAGATCAGCACGATGTCGGTCAACACCTGCAGCAAGCGTTTATGCCTACGAGGTAGAGCAAGCAGTTTAGCGCGCACCTTATCCATCGCTCCTCTGAAACGTTTCCAGAAATTCCCTGACATCGAGTTGCTCACATTACCTTAGTGTCAATCTTCACATTCGCCTGCGTGGAAGCGGACCGCCAACACAATCAATGGGATATAGGCCAGCACCACGCCCACGGCGCCATCCAGGCCAAGCTTTGCAACACAGAACGCGATCGGCAGCAGCCAGCACAGGTTCAGCACGGCAACCGCGAGTGTGACCGGCAGATGCTTGCCGAATTCCCTGGAAGCAAACTGATAGGCATGGCTGCGATGAGCCTCATAGACCTTGTCGCCGCGCAACAAGCGCCTGACGAGGGTGTAGGTCGCATCGACAATGAACACGCCGAGCAGAATCAGCCAGCACCAGAGCATCGGCGGTGAAACCCAGGCAGCTTGCAGCGACAGGCCGCCAAGGACGATACCGAGGAAACCGCTGCCTGCGTCGCCCATGAAAATTTTTGCTGGGGGGAAGTTCCAGAACAGGAACCCGGCGACAGCAGCGGCCAGCAGCAAGGGCAGAACGGCATGGCTGCCCAGGCCCGTCAGAGAGTATAGCGAGGCCGCGCCCAGGCACACGGTAATGGCCTCGATACTGGCGATGCCGTCGATGCCGTCCATGAAATTGTAGAGGTTGAGCAACCAGACCAGGTACACGGCAGCGAGCACACCGCCCAGCCACCCCAGGTCCAGCACCCAGCCGAACACGTTCAGCGGTGGCAACCCGCCCATCCACGCCAGCATCCAAGTTGCGGCGACGAAATGCCCGAGCAGGCGCCAGCGTGCGGCAATGTGGCCGTGGTCATCCATGAAGCCGATGATCGCGATCAGGGCACCCCCACCGCCCAGCGCGACGAGCGAGTGGATGCCCTCGGCGCCGGTCAGCATGAGCCCGACGATGGCCAGCAGGAAGGTCAGGACAATGGCGACACCACCGCCACGGGGCGTCGGTACGGTATGCGAGCTGCGGGCATTGGGCACGTCGATGACGCTGCGTGCCAAGGCGTAGCGGCGCAGGCCTGCGGTCATCAACAAGGACAGCACCAGTACAGCGGGAAGAGACCACAAAAGCATCATTTCTTGTCGTTTTCCTGATAGTGCCTGGCAGTTGCCAGAAGTGCCGCATCCACGCTCACAGGTGGTTGCCAACCGAGTAATTCGCGGGTCTTGCCGATGTCCACCTGCAATGAGCCACACAGGCGCTGCGACAACGCGGCCTTGCCCAACGCTTTGGCAGCGCTGCTCAGCAGCCAGGCCGGCACCGGCAGCAAACGTGCCGGCTTGCCCAACGCCTGGGCCATGCGCCCGAGCAGTTGGGTGGTGGACAGGTCTTCGCCGTCACTCACCAGAAACACTTGGTCAGCGGCTGCCGCGTGGTCGATGCAGGTCAGCACCAGGTCGACCAGGTTGCCCAGCGCCACCAGGCTGCGGCGGTTGTGGATGGCACCAAAGGGCAAGGGCACACCACGGTCGAGCCAGCGCATCATGCTGAGGAAATTGGCCTTCACGCCCGGGCCATACACCAGCACAGGGCGAATGATGACGATCTGCATGCCGGTCTGTGCGCCGAGCGCCAGCAAGCCCTGCTCTGCCTCGTGCTTGGAGATGCCATAAGGGTCGACCGGGCGCGGCAGGTCGTCTGCGGTGTACGCCTTGCCGGGTTCGGTCTGCTCGCCATTGACCTTGATCGAACTGACGAAGACGAAACGTCGGGCACCAGCAGCACTCGCCGCACGGGCTAACGCCAGGGTGCCGTTGACGTTGATCCGGCGAAATTCGGCCAACGGGTCGGCGGCGGTATCCGACATGACATGCACCCGCGATGCGCAATGCACGACAACCTCGGGCTTGTGCGCCTGCAATTCGGCTGTCTGGTCGTCTGTGAGATCGCCAATGGGGTAAGTGATGACCCCGGCAGGCACATGGCGCAGGGGTGAACGCAAAGGTACGACGGTTTCGACATTTGCGTTGCGACTGAGCGCCTGCAGCACCGCTGCGCCCACAAAGCCGGACGCGCCAGTCAAAAGTACTCTCATTCTCACCTGATCGCTTTTTTTGGTTTATTGGCTATTACTATCGGATAGATCGCATGACAACGGAAGGCATCTGCATTACGCGATGAAATTTCCGACAAAAACCAGCCTTGAACGACGACACAATAGCCTATTGCGCGCCATCAAACTGACTCAATGCACACGACCCTAAAGAATCTGAAGAAAAACTACAAATCGGCTAATCGATATCAAAGTGCCCTAACCTCGCTGCTTGCAGACCATGGACAGGGTTTGCAAAACAAAACAGAATCCCTGCTCCCATTCAAGTGCCAATAAGAACTCATGTCCAAAGGGAAAGTCACCAACGCGCTCTCCTCCCCGATTGCCGCCAGTATTGCCGCTATATTTGGCCGTTTTCTGCTTCTTGGGGCGGGAGCCCTGACCGGCATCATCATTCCGCTGACCATGCCGCAGGCTTCGGTAGGCGTGTTTTTTCTGGCCCAATCGCTGATCGCGGCCCTCGCCACCGTGGGTCAACTGGGCTTGAGCATCACCGCGCCAGCGTGCATTTCCACAGCCCAGGGGCACCGCGATGGCGGGCAGGTGAAGCAGGTAATCCGCCGTACACTGCTGATTGCCGTACTCTCCACCCTGGCACTGGCGATCGGCTTCAACCTCTTCATGCAGGTGTTTTCGCGCTATGAAGGTGCCGACCTGCTGCGTCTGCTCCACGCCATTGCCCCCCTGGTCTCGATCAGCATGGTCCTGGCCGCGATGACCACCATCCTGTCCGAGCAGCACCGGGCGCTTGGCCATTTCGTACAGGCCAGCTTCCTCACCACCGGGGCGAGTGTAGCCAGTGCGGCTACCGTCATCCTTGCCTGGCGGGGCGAACTGCAACTCAACCTCGACATGCTGGTCCTGGCGGGCGCAGTGGGGGCCAGTTGTACCGCGCTGCTGGGTGCCTACAGCCTCAGGCGCTGGTATCGGGCGCAAGCCGCCAGCAAGCCCGCGACAGACATCGGTTATGCCACCCTGCTACGGGAAACCCGTCCCAACCTCACCACCACCGTGGTGCTGTTCGTGATGTCGCAGGCCGACCTGTGGATCATCGCCTGGTTTGGCGATGCCGAAGGGCTGGCCATCTATGGCCTGGCCACGCGCCTGGCGGCGCTGGTACTGATACCGCTGGCAGTGATCAACACCGTGGTAGCACCATCGATCGGGCGCATCTGGGTGCGTGGCAAGAAGCGCTACCTGCAACGCGTGCTGGGGGTCGGTGCCGGTGCTGCGACGCTGCTCGGCCTGGTGGGTTATCTACTGTTCATTGCGTGCGGCCAGTTCTTGCTGACCCACGTATGGTCCAGCGATTATGCCGATGCTTACTATATTTTCGCCATATTGGGCATGTCGCAACTGGCGCAGACCTACGCCGGCACTGCCGGCTTCGTACTGATGATGCTGCAGAAACAACATGTCGCCATGCGCATTTCGGTAGTCAGTGGCGCGTGCATGATCGCCGCCGGGCTACTGGCGATGTGGCTGTATGGAATCATCGGATTAGCCGTGGTATACAGCCTCGGCGGGGTCTGCCAGTCACTGGCGCAAATCTATTGCGTCAAGCGGATATTCAATCTGAACACCACCGCGGATTACACTTCATTGCGCCGCTTCGTGCGCCTTTATTACCGTCGAAAGGTCTCTCATGGTCGCCAGTAACATACAGCCCAAGGTTTCGATCGTCATTCCTACCTACAATACTGGGCGTTATGTGCTGGATGCGATCGACAGTGTGCTTGCGCAGACCTATCCGCATGTCGAGTTGATCGTCGTCGACGATGGTTCGAGCGACGAGACCCCTGCCCTGCTCGAGCAGCACCCAGGCAATTTCATTCGCTATCGGCAGGCCAACGCCGGGCAGAGCGCAGCGATGAACTTTGGCTGGCAACAGAGCAGCGGTGAGCTGCTGGGCTACCTCAGCGCTGATGATCGGCTGCATCCGGGCGCGGTCGAGGCCATTGTCGCTGCCATGGCCCAAGCGCCCGAGGCGGTGCTGGCCTACCCGGACTTCTGCGTCATCGACGAAGACTCCAAACCTGTACGCACCGTGCACACCCCTGATTATGAAGAGCGCCTGCTGATCGCCAACTTCCAGTGCCTGCCTGGGCCGGGGGCGTTGTTCCGCCGTTCGGTGTGGGAGCAGGTGGGCGGCTGGAACACTGGCCTGCGCAACATCCCAGACATGGACTTCTTTCTGCGCCTTTGCCAACACGGGCCATTTACCCGCGTGCCTACACCGCTTGCAGATTTTCGCATCCATTCCGGCTCGACCACTTACAACCCCTGCAACGCCGAACGCTCCGACGAGCCGCTGCGGGTAATCAACAGCCTGTACCAGACGCGCGGGCTGTCGCCCTCCATCCTGGGCTGGAAGCGCAAGGCGCTGGCCAATGCCCTGATGCTGTCTGGCTTCATGCACGGCTTCTCTGGCCGCTATGCGCTGTTCCTGGCGCGCATGGGCAAGGCGGCCCTGCTCGACCCTTCATCGCTCCTGTCGCGCAAGATGGTCAGCTATGTATTGACCATCGTCAGGCCTAAATCCAAAGCCTGAACCTTGGCCAGGGCAGTGTCTGCGCAACACTCAACTGAACAGCAACACCGGGGTGCGTCAATGATTCAAGCTGTCCAAGGGCACTTGCTGGGCAATCGCTACCTGCAAGCCACGGCGATGATGATCGTGGCCATTGCCACGGTCGCGGCAGCCTTGAATTATCCTGCCTCGCTGCTGCCGCTGTTGCTCAATGGCGCGCTGGCGGCGCTGCTGGTGCGCAGCGTGCTGAACAACCGCACCAGCTTCTTTTCGTTCTTCCTGCTGGCCTTTCTGATCCTTGGCTGCTGGGCAAAGCTGGTGCTGCACTTCATTCTGGATACCCAGTTTATCGAACCGATAGGCGCCTTCGACGACTCACCGCAGTTGTGGGACGCCGCGCTGATGGCGCTGAACATCACCTTCGCCACACTGCTGGTCTGCCAAACCATCGCCTCACGCCAGCGGCCCCCGGTGGCCATCTCTGTCGACAAGCCCCGGGCACTGCTGGTGCCCGCCCTGTGGCTGGCGTTGGCGCTGACTGGCCTGCTGCTGGCACTCAACTTCAAGTACGCCATTCTCAAGGTAGGCACCGAACCCGCCCTCAAGCTGCCCAGCGTCGTTTATGTGCTGGTATCGTTCATGATCGCCTGGGGCAACCTGATCCTTCTGGCCACCCTGGGTTACTGGCTGGTGCAGGCACGCAGGATGAAGCTGGAGGTGCTGTTCTACATTCTCATTCTGGAAGGCGCGATAACGGCGGTGTCCATGGGCAGCCGGGCGCAGATGATCCTCCACGTCGCGGCTCCATTCGTGGTCTACCTTACCCACAGCCGTGAGCTGGTCACGGCGTTACGCGTGGTCCAGTGGGTCAGGATCCTGGCCGTCACCGCAGCGCTGTTCGTGGCTTCGCTGCTGCTGGTTTCCGCCGATCGCCTGCATTCGTTCGCCCAGGCCAGGCCGGTCGGGGCGCCGGTTGCCGTCAGCAGCCAGCTACTGGCCAGCGCCGCCAACCAAACCAGCGCCCAACCGAACCTCGCGCTCAGCGGCATGACCCTGGTCCCCGCCGACGCCGCCCAAGCCGTCACGGCCATGCTCGCCCCCGCCATGCCGTTGTTGCGCATCGCCGCCCAGGCAGTACCGCTGCCTGTGATGCCACCCGAAGAAACAGCCCAGATCAAGCGCGAACGCTGGAAAGGCATGCTCATGGAACTGAGCAAGCTGGTGGTGGACCGTTGGGTAGGCCTGGAAGGCGTACTGGCGGTCGTCAGCCACGAGGACACCGGCTGGCCGCTGTTTGTCCGCAGCCTCGCCGAGCGCCCGGAAAGCGGCACCCAGGCAATCTACCAGCGGATGTCGGATGCGCAGTACCAGACCTTCGAAAACTTCACCTTCATGACCATTCCGGGCCCGATTGCCATCCTGCTCTACAGCGGTAATCTTGCCTTGCTGGCAGGAGGCCTGGCGTTGTTGTTCCTGGTCGGCACCCTGGCCGAACGGCTGGCCAGCCAGCTGGTCGGCAATATCTTCACCCAAGCCACCATAGGCGTAGCGTTGGCGTATCTGGTGGTGCAAACCAACTTCCCCCGCGTGCAGTTCTTCTTCCTGATCGAACTGGTGGGTTTCATCGCAGGGTTATATCTGGCACGCATCCTGGTGACTGCGCCACGGCCAGGTCAGGCATCCCTCATACCGACCCCTTAGCCCCTGTCGCAGTTGTAAGAAAATTCCGACGAACGTCGTGTTTTGCACCGCACACTTTCGCTCAACTTTTGTCACAGTTAGGTCAACCCTCATTATTACAGACCAGGCACATGCCGCTGCTGAACCCAGCAAGCGGCATGCCCAGGTGTGATCAGGCAGATCCCCTACGATGACAGCAGCTATCAGGACTTACAGCGCGACCCCGTCCCTCGATGCATGCGTAGCGCCGCTTTTTGCGCTGTGTGCATGGGTGACGCTGAACCCGTATTTTCTCTGGTATTCGTTGCGCCATATGGCGGTTGCAGGGCTGCTCTCAGGTTGCCTGGCCGTCGTTGCATTCCTGCTCGGTGATCGGCCACGCCGGCGCGAGCTGCCAGGGTTCATCCTGATCTGCCTGTTCGTGGTCTATATCAGCATGCTGCCCAAGATCGACGGCACCACCACACGCTGGTATTTCGTACTCCCAACGCTGATGGCATTGTGTGTGTTTTCCGACCAGCGACGCGGCAAGGTGCTGCAGTGGTTTGGCTGGATCTTTGCTATCAGCCTGATCCCCGGCATCGTTGTGTCCCTGTGCGCCATCGCCAACATCCCCATTACGCTGGACCGCGTGCCCCTGCTCAACCCGACAATGGCCGAAGCGGGCGGGTACTACTTGCATGCCCCGGGCGCGTTGCTGTTGTCGGGCAACAACCTGTCGCTTCCCTGGGGAGGAGAACTGTATCGGCTGTGCGCGATGTACGATGAACCCGGCATGGTCGGCACCCTCGCCGCCTTCCTGTTGGCGGGCAACCGGTTCCGCCTCAAGCCCTTCCCGTTTCTGATCATCTTCGTCGGCGGCGTGCTGTCGTTCTCGCTGGCTTTTATCGTCATGGCATCGCTGGGCTTCCTGTTCCGCCTGGTACAGGCCCGTTCACCGATCACGTTGCTGCCCTTGGCCGTGCTTGGCCTGTTCGGCCTGCTGGTGCTGGGCATCATCAAGCCCAGCGCACCGCCGCCACCTGTCGCGCAGGCAGCCACGCAGGCAGCCGATGAAAAAGCAGTGACTCAGAGTGGGGATCTACTGTTCTCACCCGCCGCCGACTCCGCCAACGGGTCAGCCAATGATGCTGCGACAACGCCGCAAGTGCCGGCAGCCCAGCAGCCAGAGCAGCACCTTCGCCAGACTCAGTACCTCAATAACCGGTCGCTGCCGGAAATGGACAAACTGTTGGCGCGCTATTTCGATGCTGACACCAAAACCCTGCTGTTCGGCATGGGCGCTGACTCCAGCGTGGTGTATGGCGGGGTGTCCCAGGTTGTCACGCGATTGCTCACGGACTTCGGCCTGATAGGGGCGCTGTTGTTCGCGCTGAGCATGATAAGCCTGACCTTGGCCATTACGCACAATGCCAAGCGCCGGTTGTGGGTGTTGCTGTTCTTCGCGCTGTTCGCGCTGAGCATCTACCAGCGGCCCATCGTCTGGATGCCCTATGCCTTCACCATGTTCATCTGCAGCTCGACCCTGGCCGGGCGCCGCAAGTCTGCATCGAACCTGCAGCAGCCAGCTACCTGAAGCCGCTGACGCCGTGCACGTAGCCCATGCTACGTGCACGGCGCAACCTCAATCCTTCATCGACCCACTGCGCAGCAGTTGGGTGAAGCGACGCAGCATGACCTGAACGGTCGCCGACCAGGTGTAGTGCTCAAGGATGAAAGCTTTGAGCCGCGCGCCCTTGGCCTTGAGCTCAGCGTCATCTTCCAGCATCCGTTGCAACCCTGAAGCGATGCCCTCGGCACTGGCTGGAACCACCATACCGCCCTGCACATCCTCGACCTGATTGAACCCGCAGGTGTCGGTCAGCAGTACCGGCAGCCCGACCACGCCTGCCTCCAGTGCAACCAGCGACATGGCTTCCGAGCGCGACGGGATGACCAGCAGCATCGCCTGGCGATAGACCTGGGTGCGTTGCGCCTCATTCAGAAAACCGATGAAGTGGATCCGCTCGGCCAACCCTGACGCGCTCACCTGTGCCTGCAGTGCTTGTTGCATGCCAAAATCCGGCCCCGCCATCACCAGCGGGTACCGCTGCACGGCCGGCGTATCGAGGTAGGCCTGAATCAGATAATCCGGCCCCTTGACCGGGGCTAGCCGCCCCATGAACAGAATAAAGGGTTCGTCGGGAACAACGACGGTGGGTGCCTGTTGCTGCTCGCCTGGCTCGGCCACGGCATTGCCGATCACCGGCACACTGGCCTGAGGGACGTCAGCTACCTGCGCGATCACGCCCTGCTCCAGGTCGGTAATCGCGATGAAGCCCGAGGCGCCTTTGATCAGCCAGCGCCCGACGCTCAAGTGGAAGGCTTTCTTGATCGTTGATGGCGCCCCCACCGAAGCGAATTCCCCTGCCGGGCACAAAACGTAGGGGCGCCTTGCGAACAGCGCGAGCAGGCCCATGGCCACGCTCAGCAGGTTCCAGTAACCCATGATGTGCAGCACATCGGCATTGCGCACCAGGCGCCAGGCACGCCAGGGGTTGAGCAACGGGATGGGAAAGTGCTGGCCGATACGGCCAGTGATGTAGCTTTGCACGCCGTGCTCATCGAACTCGCGCTGCCAGGAGTTGCCGGTCATGGCGATGGCTGCACAACCGCTCCCCGCCTTTGCCAGATGGGTGGCCAGGTGGCGGGTACGCTCGGCCGTGCCACCGCCCAGCTTGGCATCGAGTGAAATGTTGACCAGCAGTACCTTCATGCCGACTCCTTGAGCACTGCAATGTAGCGGTGCAGTTGTTGCTTGAAGTCTGCCGTCGGGGGTTGCCGCCATTCGGCAAGCCGGGCTTCGCTGAAGCGTCGCATGGGGTTGGCATTGCTGACCTTGCGCAGGCGTAGCAGCAGCCCTAACAAGGCCTGGGGCACATGCGGCAGGTAGCTGATCGATGGCCGCCCGAATGCCTTCAGCAGGGCATCCTGCAGGTAGCCGAAGTTGTTCTCGGCCGCCGCATCATCGGTCACCAGCACCACCTCGCCTTGACGTATCTCGGGCACTTGCGCCACGAACACCAACGTCTGCACCACCTTTTCGACACTGACCAGGTGCATCCGCCGCGGCCCGTACAGCACCCGGCGCAAGCCCAGCTTCCAGGCCGGGGCACTGGATACTTCACGCACGAACGACACGATGTTCAACCCACCATCGCCAAACACCGCACCCAGGCGCAGCACCAGTACTTCAAAACGGCTGGCCGCCACCGCCCGCACCAAGGCCTCGGCAGCGGCATGCTCGCGCTCGTAGGGGGTTCGGGGCTGGATCGGGGTAGCGGCATCGACCACCGGGTCCGGGACAGCGCCGAAGACATCGATACTGGATACATGCACGTAGCGCTTCACCCGCACTTGCTCGCAGGCTTTCAGCACATTGACGATGGCAGGTTCGAACCAGCCGCTGCCATCTGGCCTGAGCAGGTTGATCACGGTACAACCGGGCGCCAGGATGACCGCCAGCGATTCGGGGTCATCCACATCGAACCGTTCGATGCGCACATTGGCGGCGCACAACCAGTCAGGTTCGGTACGGTGAATCGCATAGACGACTTCGGTGTCACGAAGTGCACTGCATGAATCCAGGAAGTGCCGGCCGACAAAGCCGCTTCCCCCAATAACCACCAGCTTGTTCATGTGCTGTTCAATCCTCCATGCGGCCTGTTTCGGCAGTCGCCTTTGCCCCACTCGGTCGCACCACCGGGCCTCGCGTAACAGAGGGGCAGGCATTGCGGGGGTCAGTGGGCGGCACGCCGGGGCATGCCGGTGCCGGGCACGGCTGAAATGCAGGGCTGCCCGCGATCAACCGACGGGCAGCCTTGGCGAGGTGCTTTACTTGGACCAGACCGTGCGGTTGATGTAGTCCGTGTAGCTGTAGACGATACGCACGACCTGCTTGGACACCGGGCCGCCGAGGTAGTCCTGCACAACCGGTATCACCCGCTGGGTGCGGTCATGCTGACTGATCACCACGCGAACGGCATCCAGTACGCGATCCGGCGTGAGGCCGCACATGATCAGCGTACCTTCGTCCATGCCTTCGGGCCGCTCATGGGCATTACGAATGGTCACTGCTGGAAGATTGAGCAGCGAAGCCTCTTCGGTAATGGTCCCGCTGTCGGAGAGCACGCACAACGCACCCATCTGCAGGCGGATGTAGTCCAGCAGGCCGTAGGGTTTGACGAAGCGGATCAGCGGGTGATCGAGGCTCTCGCCCAGGTCTTCGAGGCGCTTGCGGGTGCGTGGGTGGGTCGAGACGATGATCGGATGGCCATAGGCATCGGCAAGCGCGCGCAACGAGGCAAGCAGGTCGCGCAAGTTCTGCGGCGTGTCGACGTTCTCTTCGCGGTGCGTGCTGACGATGAAGTACTTGCCCTCCTCCAGCGCCTCGCGCTCCAGCACCGTCGAGGCATCGATCCGCGGCCGGTAGTAGTCGAGCACTTCCTGCATGTGCGAGCCGGTCTTGATGATGGTTTCCGGGCGAATACCTTCATCCAGCAGGTAACGCCGGGCATGCTCGGTCAGTACCATGTTGATGTCGCTGAGGTGGTCGAGCACCTTGCGGTTGAGCTCCTCCGGCACGCGCTGATCGAAACAGCGGTTACCCGCTTCCATATGGAAAACAGGAATCTTCCGACGCTTGGCGGCGATTACCGCCAGGCAAGTATTGGTATCGCCGTAAAGCAGCAGCGCATCGGGCTTTTCCAGCTCGAAGATTTCATCCGACTTGGCAATCACTTCGGCGATCGTACCGGCCGCCGTCGTACCCACGGCGCCCAGGAAGTGGTCCGGCTTGCGAATGCCCAGGTCGTCGAAGAACACCTGGTTGAGCTCGTAGTCGTAGTTCTGCCCGGAGTGCACCAGGATGTGGTTAGCCTGCTCATCGAGTTCAGCGATGACGCGGCTCATCTTGATCAGTTCGGGCCGAGTACCGACCAGGGTCATGACCTTAAGCATTGAGTTCTTCCTGGATGTAGTCGAGTTTCAGCAGCAGGGCCTTGATGCCCTCGATATCAAGCCGCTCGGTATTGTGGGAGGTGTAGTCATCGAGCTCGGAGATATGCTGCTCGCCTTCGACAAAGTACTTCTTGTAGTTCAGGTCGCGGTTGTCGGCAGGGATGCGGTAGTAACGGCCCATGTCATCGGCCTTGGCCATCTCTTCCCTGGAAATCAGCGACTCATAGAGCTTCTCGCCATGGCGGGTGCCGATCACTTTTACCGGGTTTTCCCGCTTGAACAGCTGCTTGAGTGCTTCTGCCAGGTCTGCGACGGTCGACGCTGGCGCTTTCTGCACGAAGATGTCGCCCTGCTCGGCATTTTCGAATGCGTGCAGCACCAGGTCGACGGAGTCTTCCAGCGACATGAGGAAGCGCGTCATGTTCGGGTCTGTCACCGTCAGCTCGTTACCGGCCTTGAGCTGGTCGACGAACAACGGAATCACCGAGCCACGCGAAGCCATCACGTTGCCGTAACGGGTCGCACAAATCACCGGGCCTTGCTGAGGGATCATCCGCGACTTGGCGACCATGAGCTTTTCGGCCATGGCCTTGGAGATGCCCATCGCATTGATCGGGTACACCGCCTTGTCGGTACTGAGTACCACGACGCGCTTCACGCCATTGGCAATGGCCGCGTTCAACACGTTCTCGGTGCCGATGACATTGGTCTTGACCGCTTCCATGGGGTAGAACTCGCAGGACGGTACTTGCTTGAGCGCTGCGGCATGGAAGATGTAGTCGACCCCGACCATCGCCTCGGCAACACTTTGATAGTCGCGCACGTCGCCGATGTAGAACTTCACCTTGTCATTACCCAGGGCGATACGCATGTCTTCCTGCTTCTTCTCGTCACGGCTGAAGACGCGGATTTCCTTGACCCTGGTGTTTAAAAAACGCTTGAGTACCGTATTGCCGAAAGAGCCGGTACCACCGGTGATCATTAGAATTTTGTTATCGAACACGTGTGCGCTCCTTGTAATACGTTATTGACGCTGTGCGTGCATGAATTCTATGAGCGCCGGCCAGGTTGGCGGCTGGTAGCCGGCATCGGCGCGAAAACGCGAGGAGTCCAGCGAGCGGTCGATCACCAGCTTGTCATCCGGCACGATCTGGATGTCCTTGCCGTATACCTGCGCCACTTGCTTGAGCAGCTCATATTTGTCGATAGGCTCGGCCGAGACGTGATAAAGCCCCTTCAAGGTGGGGTTTGGAATCACGTACTCCAGCATGACCCGGGCCAGCTCGGCAGTCGGCAGCCCAGAGAAGATCGCCTTGTTGAAACCTTTGACGCTGCCTTGCTGGGACAGGAACCAGTCAACCAGCGAGGCGTTGCTCTGCAATTCATGGCCAATGATCGAAGTGCGCAGCGTCACCGCATCGTCCAGGTCATGCAGTTCGCCGATGAACTTGGATTTACCGTACAGGTCGGTGCAATCGGACTCATCCTGCTCACGGTACATGCCCTTGGTACCTGAAAACACACAGTCGGTGCTGACATGGATCAGGCGCGCGCCCGCTACCCGGCACAAGGTTGCCAGCCGATGAGGCAGCATGGCGTTGATGGGCAAGGCGGTCAGCGGGTCCTTGGCATCGGCCAGTTGCTTGATCAGGCCCACGCAGTTGATCACCACGTCGGGGCTGGCTTTGGCAAACGCCGCAATCAGCGCGTCGGCATCGAGCACGTCGACCCCGGTCAACAGGCACTCTGACTGTTGTGGCGTGAAATGCCTGAGCGCGGACGAGGACCGCAGGGTGCCCAATACACGATGTTGTGAATTCGCCGAGAAATACCGGAAGACGGCGCTCCCCAACATGCCCGAGACACCCAATACCAATATGTTCATCGCGTCGTCTTGTCCTGTTCAATCCGTTGTTCGAACATTCGCACCAGTGTCTTGCACTGCGCCCTGAGTTCGAAATGTTTCAAGAAGTAGGCACGTGCCTTGGCGCCCATCTGCTCGCGCCGCTCCATGGGCATCGTCTGCATCGACTGTATGCAGGCTGCGAGCCCGGCACCGTCTTGCGCCGGGCAGGTTATACCGGCGCCAGCGTCGTTGATCACGCGGGCACCCTCGCCGTCCAGGCAACCAATGATCGGCCGGCCGGCTGCCAGATAAGCCTGCACCTTGCTTGGAATTGTAAAACTGAAAATCTCATCACGCTTGAGTGTAACCAGCAACGCCGAACTGAGCGCGAAGAGTTCAGCCATTGCCGACCGCGGGTAGGCTCCGGTGATGATCAGGTTATCCAGCCCCCACTTGTGTTTTTCTTCGCTCAGCCATGCCGCCTTGCTACCCGTGCCAACCATCACGATCCTGGCTTGCGACTGCTCGGCCTGCAGGATACGTGCGGCTTCGATGACGGTTGACAGCCCCTGGGCACTGCCCAGGTTGCCGGCAAAGACGACGCAGAAATGTGCTCGCAGCAGTGCCGTCAGCGATTCGGGCAAGGGGCTGACTTCGCCAGACTCGTCTTGCTGCAGGTAGGAATTGGGGTAGTAGTTGATCTTGTCTGCCCGCGCATAGCGCTTGACCGGCTCGATGAACGCCCGCGACTGCACCAACAACACATCGACCGCCCAGTACAGCCCGCGCACCAGCAGCCCGACAATGGACAGGAGGAACTTGTTACGCACGAAGCCGGTAGCTTCCAGGCTTTCTGGCCACAGATCCTGAACCCACAGAAAAACCGGCGCGCGGTGTACGCGCTTCATGGCGAGGGCAGGGATGACGGAAATGATCGGTGACGGCGCAAAGACGAAATAGATATCGAACTTGCTGCGCTTTGCGTGGCGCCTGAAATACCTGACACCATTGGCAACAAACGACAGGTAATTAAGGATGAGGTTTTTCGCCCCACCGTGCTTGCGCGGCCGCAGGGGCGCACGGTGAACTGTAACCGTGTCGGCGAAGCGATCTTCGACAGGATCATTGGCGGTATAACCTGGGAAAACCTCTCCACCTGGATAGTTAGGTTTGCCCGTGAACACTTCAACATGCACGCCCAGCGCACTCAACTCCCGAACGATATCATTGATGATGAAGTTCTCAGGGTAGAAATACTGGCTGACCACAGCAATTTTCAAAGGGGCTTGCGTCACACTGACTTATCCTTCTGGGCGTGGCGGTATCGGTGCTGCATGAAGTGCCCTGAACCCTCGCGGTAGCGGGCGCGGATGCTATCAGATGGCAAGCGCTGGCCTGCGGAATACAACCATTTCGCCATCACCACTAATCCACCGCCATTCCACGAACCTCGGAATACCAGGAGACAAGCAGCCCACTACTATTGTCCTAGCCACTTCCCGATGTTGACGCATGTTATTGTAGTTACCCAAGGATCGCCATCCTTTGGCCATCAATTAATAAACTGTAGCTTGCTAATGTTTTGCTGCAACCCATGCCAACACACGGCCATCAAGCTACTACCCTGCGCCAGCGGCTTCAACCCCTTGGCGCAACACCCACGATAAGTCTCTCATTTGCGATTGCAAGTTCCACACACGCGTGAAAAAAAGCTGCCATCCATCGGATCGTACGTAGCATTTCGCCGCCCAGTGTGGAGATAGATCCCTATTTGGCGAAATTGCCAACCTGCCTCTGTGCATAGCCCGGCCCGTCAAGGAACACTGACCGATACCGTATATCCCTGCTGCTTGGATTGCGCTTCAATAGCCTTGCCCAAGGTTTTTTTTGCCGCCTGCTCACCGTGAACCAGCACCACACGTCTGGCCGGCTGCGCGCCTTGCGAAGCGAACCGCACCAGCCCCGCCTGGTCGGCATGCCCCGAGTAGCCTTCGACGGTCATCACCTTCGCACGTATCTCATACCCCTGCCCGTCCAGATCAATCTGCACCAAGTCCTGTTTGCCTTCGCTTGCCTGTATGGCGGCGCCAGGCGTGCCTTTTGCCTGATAGCCAACAAAAAGCACCTCATGCCGCGGATCTTCCAGCATCGCCTTCAGGTAGTTGACGATACGGCCGCCCGAGCACATGCCATTACCCGCTAGCACGATCGCTGGGCGGCCCGTACTCTTGAGGTAATTGACCACCTGTTGGTGCCGGGCATGGGTATCAACGGCAACGAGTTGGTCGAACCCCAGCGGATTGCGCCCCTCACCCACGCGCTCCCTGGCCTCGGAGCTCCAGTAATCGTGCAGTTCACGGTAGGCGCTGGTGATGCGCTGTGCCAACGGCGAGTCGAGGATGACGGGCAACTGTGACCAATCGAGGCCATCGCGCGCGGATGCTGCCGTATCAGACAGCAATGACTTGTGATGCAGGATGTCCTCGATCTCGTACAGCAATTCCTGGGTCCGGCCGAGACTGAATGCGGGGATAAGCAGGGTTCCGTGGTCTGCCAGCGCATGATCGATGGCGGTTTCCAACTGCTGCCGGCGATTGCTGCGTTGCGGGTGCAGACGGTCACCATAGGTGCTTTCGAGTACGAGCACGTCGGCACGTTCTGGCGGCTGCACAGGGCGCAACATGGGATTACGACCGCTGCCCAGATCCCCCGAGAACACCCAACGACTATCACCCTCAACCAAGCGCACATCGCACTCTACAAAGGCAGAGCCCAGCAGGTGGCCAGCGCGCTGCAAGCGGATGCGGCAGTCGACACCAGCGCGTACGACAACATCATGCCAATGCCCGAACGGCACCGATATGATCAGCGCATCAAGGATGTCGAGATAATGTGCCACGTGTACCGGTTCACGACTGATGCTCAACCTGTACGCATCCTCCAACACCAGCGGAAGAAGCTTTGCAGAAGGTTCGCTACAGAAAATGGGGCCTCGGTAGCCAGCTGCCAGCAGCGCCGGAATACGGCCAACATGGTCGATGTGCACGTGGGTGAGGATCAGCGCCTGAACGCTACCCACGTCGAAACCAAGGGGTGCGGACTCTGCGCCCGGCGACGCATCGGCACCTTGCTCCAGACCGCAATCGATCAGCAGGCTGACACCGTGGTCAAGGTGAAGCTGGTGACAAGACCCGGTGACACCTCGGGTGCCGCCATGATGAGAAAGGACGGGGAATTCCATGCTGCCGCGTACTCGCCTGGGCCGACAATGAAGTCCGCTATTACTTCACGACAGCCGTTCCAGGCATAGAGGAAATACCCCAAGCATGCGTAAGAAATTTCCTTAGTTACCGCTTAGTGCCGCCTCACGGGCAGAAGCGCGAATTTTGCGTTTGCTGCGCTGCACACCGTAGGCGCCCAGCAGTGGGCCGACCGCCAACCCGACGACCAGCGCCGCCAGCACGAGCACCGCAACCGGCACGGCCGGTGCCGCCCAGCCAAACAGGACCAGCGAGACCGCCTGCTGATTCTCCAGCACGAAGAACAGCACCACAGCCGCCAACAACAGCACGAACACCGCCGCCAGGGCGCGCTTGAGGTTCCGCATCAGATTGCTCCTTGGTTGATCAGACTTCAGCCTCGTCTTCTTCATTGACCCGATCACGCAGCTCTTTGCCGGGCTTGAAGTGCGGCACGAATTTGCCTTCGAGGCTGACCGACTGGCCGGTCTTGGGGTTGCGGCCGACACGGGGCGCACGATAGTGCAGCGAGAAGCTGCCAAAACCGCGAATCTCGATGCGATCGCCCGTGGCGAGGCATTGTGACATCTGCTCAAGCATGGTCTTGATGGCTAGCTCCACATCCTTCGAGGAGAGCAGCCCCTGATGGGTGACAATACGTTCGATCAGCTCCGACTTCGTCATATTTTTCCCTTCGTTATCAAGCAGCTAGATCATTGCTTAACCAGTTTGTAGCACGCCGGGAAGGATTTGAACAGGGTGGTTCTTGACTTAATAAAAAAATTCAAGATTGAAGTTTTACAAGAATGGTCTAGCCGGCAAGGGCCTATGGGTGTTCTGCTGTGGATTTACGGTGACACGGCAATCGAGCGCCGCCCGCGCGACGCATCGCGAGCTGCGCTCGATCCTACGTTTGTTGCGGGCCAGTTTTTCCTGCGAGATTTGCGCGCGAACGCCTTGGCGCATGGCTCGATATCGCGTCGTACAAACAAGGCGGTCGCGCGCGCCTGTCACAGGCATGACTGGCCCAAAACAAACGTAGGAGCGAGCGCAGCTCGCGATGCGTCGCGCGGGCGGCGCTCGATCGTCCAGGCGCCCCAAAACTAACGGCGAACACCACAAAACCCACGCAAAGACAAAAAAAAGGGCGACCCGAGGGTCGCCCTTTTTACCGATCAAACAGAACTTAGTTCTGCTTGGCCATTGCTTCGCGCAGCAGCGCAGCCATGGTGGTGTCGGCAGCCGCTTCCGGAGCGTTTTTCAGGCTCTGGATGGCTTCACGCTCTTCAGCGTCGTCTTTCGATTTGATCGACAGGCTGATAACGCGGGACTTGCGGTCAACGCTGATGATCTTGGCTTCGATCTCTTCGCCTTCCTTCAGAACGTTACGCGCGTCTTCAACGCGGTCACGGCTGATTTCGGAAGCTTTCAGAGTGGCTTCGATGTCGTCGGCCAGGGTGACGATGGCGCCTTTGGCGTCAACTTCTTTCACGATGCCCTTGACGATAGCGCCCTTGTCATTGACAGCAACGAAGTTGGAGAACGGATCGTCTTCCAGCTGCTTGATGCCCAGGGAGATGCGCTCGCGCTCTGGATCGACCGACAGGATGACGGTTTCCAGCTCGTCGCCCTTCTTGAAACGACGTACGGCTTCTTCGCCGGTTTCGTTCCAGGAGATGTCGGACAGGTGAACCAGGCCGTCGATGCCGCCGTCCAGGCCAATGAAGATACCGAAGTCGGTGATCGACTTGATGGTACCGGTGATCTTGTCACCCTTGTTGAACTGGCCGGAGAAGTCTTCCCATGGGTTGGACTTGCACTGCTTGATGCCCAGGGAGATACGACGACGCTCTTCGTCGATGTCCAGAACCATGACTTCCACTTCGTCGCCAACCTGAACGACTTTCGACGGGTGGATGTTCTTGTTGGTCCAGTCCATTTCGGAAACGTGTACCAGACCTTCAACGCCTTCTTCCAGCTCAGCGAAGCAGCCGTAGTCGGTCAGGTTGGTAACGCGAGCTTGTACGCGAGTACCTTCTGGGTAGCGGGCAGTGATAGCAACCCACGGATCTTCGCCCATCTGCTTCAGACCCAGCGAAACGCGGTTGCGCTCACGGTCGAACTTCAGAACGCGAACGTCGACTTCGTCGCCAACGTTAACGATTTCGGAAGGATGCTTGATGCGCTTCCAGGCCATGTCGGTGATGTGCAGCAGGCCGTCGATACCGCCCAGGTCCACGAAGGCGCCGTAGTCGGTGAGGTTCTTGACGATACCTTTGACTTGTTGGCCTTCCTGCAGGGTCTCCAGCAGGGCTTCGCGCTCGGCGCTGTTCTCGGCTTCCAGCACGCTGCGACGGGAAACGACAACGTTGTTGCGCTTCTGGTCCAGCTTGATGACCTTGAATTCCAGCTCTTTGCCTTCCAGGTGGGTGGTGTCGCGCACAGGGCGGACATCAACCAGGGAGCCCGGCAGGAACGCACGGATGCCGTTAACGTCGACAGTGAAGCCGCCCTTAACCTTACCGTTGATAACGCCCTTGACCACTTCTTCGGCGGCGAAAGCTGCTTCCAGAACAATCCAGCACTCGGCGCGCTTGGCTTTTTCACGGGACAGTTTGGTTTCGCCAAAGCCGTCTTCGACCGCGTCCAGCGCAACGTGAACTTCGTCACCGACCTTGATGGTCAGCTCGCCAGCTTCGTTGTAGAACTGCTCGAGCGGGATGACGCCCTCGGACTTCAGGCCAGCGTGTACGGTAACCCAGTCGCCGTCGATGTCGACAACGATACCGGTGATGATCGCACCCGGCTGAAGATTGAGGGTTTTCAGGCTTTCTTCAAAGAGTTCTGCAAAGCTTTCGCTCATTTTAATTCCTGTAGATTCGGGCGAAACAGACGCCCATCGCCACATTCCAGACAATGTGGGTTTCGTTATTTAAAAGGAAAGCCGGCAGGACGTTGACTGGTGCACCTGCCTGCTCTCCTGGCTATCAGTGAAGGTCGCGTAGTGCGATCTCACTCCTGATACGTTGCAACACCTGCTCGATGGACAACTCGGTGGAGTCCAACTGAATGGCATCGGCCGCTGGTTTCAGCGGGGCCACTGCACGTTGGGTGTCACGCTCATCGCGTGCACGAATCTCATCCAGCAGACTCGACAGACTAACATCTTCGCCCTTGCCCTTCAACTGCAGGTAACGGCGACGTGCCCTCTCCTCCGCGCTGGCGGTGAGAAAGACCTTCAATGGCGCATCCGGGAACACCACGGTGCCCATGTCACGCCCGTCGGCAATCAGGCCTGGAGCTTCCTGGAATGCGCGCTGACGCATCAGCAATGCATCGCGTACGGCGGGCAGCGAAGCCACCATCGAGGCGCCCGCGCCGACGGTTTCGGTGCGGATGACGTTACTGACGTCCTCACCCTCGAGGATGATCTGTTGCAGCTTACCGGGCTCGGCCGCGATGAACTGCACATCCAGATGGGCGGCAAGCTGCTTGAGCAGCTCTTCGTTGGTCAGGTCGACACCGTGATTGCTCGCGTTGAAGGCCAGCAGACGGTACAGCGCGCCGGAGTCCAGCAGCCGCCAGCCCAGCTCGCGGGCCAGCAGCCCGGCAACCGTGCCTTTACCCGAACCGCTTGGCCCGTCGATGGTGATGACTGGCGCCTGGGTGTTCACGACTTGCCCTCTTCAGCCACACGAATGCCAACTTCGGCACACAGCGCCAGGAAGTTGGGGAACGAGGTGGCGACGTTGGCGCAGTCATGGATACGGATCGGCGCACTGGCGCGCAGCGAGGCAACGCTGAAGGCCATGGCGATACGGTGGTCACCGTGGCCGTGCACTTCACCGCCGCCAATCTGGCCGCCGTCGATGATGATGCCATCCGGGGTCGGCTCGCACTTCACGCCCAGGCTGATCAGGCCGTCGGCCATCACCTGGATACGGTCGGATTCCTTGACCCGCAGCTCTTCGGCACCGCGCAGCACGGTGCGCCCTTCGGCGCAGGCCGCGGCAACGAACAACACCGGGAACTCGTCGATGGCCAATGGCACCAGGTTTTCAGGGATATCGATACCCTTCAGCTGGGCGCCGCGCACGCGCAGGTCGGCCACCGGCTCGCCGCCGACTTCACGCTGGTTCTCCAGGGTGATATCGCCGCCCATCAGGCGCAGGATGTCGATTACACCGGTACGGGTCGGGTTGATGCCGACATGCTCGAGCACCAGCTCCGAGCCCTGGGCGATCGAGGCCGCGACCAGGAAGAACGCCGCCGACGAGATATCGGCAGGCACTTCGATGCGGGTTGCAGTGAGCTTGCCGCCGGACTGCAGCGATGCCACCGGGCCATTGGTTTGCACCGCATAACCAAAGCCACGCAGCATGCGCTCGGTGTGGTCACGGGTCGGCGCAGGCTCGGTGACGGTGGTCTTGCCTTCGGCGTACAAGCCGGCCAGCAGCAGGCACGATTTGACCTGGGCACTGGCCATCGGCAGCGTGTAGGTGAGCGCCTTGAGCTTGTGGCCACCACGAATGGTCAGCGGTGGGCGGCCTTCGGGGCCGGTCTCGACCACTGCGCCCATTTCACGCAGCGGGTTGGCCACACGGTTCATCGGGCGCTTGGACAGCGAGGCGTCACCGGTCATGGTCACGTCGAACGCCTGGCCGGCCAGCAGGCCGGACAACAGGCGCATCGAGGTGCCGGAGTTGCCCACGTAGATTGGCCCGGGTGGCGCCTTGAGGCCGTGCAGGCCGACGCCGTGAATGGTCACGCGCCCCTGGTTCGGGCCTTCGATGACCACACCCATGTCACGGAAGGCCTGCAAGGTCGCCAGCGCATCCTCACCTTCGAGGAAGCCTTCGACCTCGGTCGTGCCTTCGGCCAGCGAGCCGAGCATGATCGAGCGGTGGGAAATCGACTTGTCGCCCGGTACACGGATTCGCCCGGACAGGCGGCCACCCGGTTGGGCCAGGAAAATCAGATCGTTGGCGTTCATAGCGTCCACATAGGCCCGGCGGGCCAGGATTTTACTGAAATGCTCGCGGGCAACACGTGCGCGGGTGAATACACCCAGCAACTGGTGCCCGTCCCCTGCATCGATCGCGTCGCGCAAGGCGTCGAGATCGCTGCGATATGTATCAAGCGTGCGCAGGACAGCTTCGCGGTTGGCCAGGAAGATGTCGTGCCACATGGTCGGGTCGCTGCCAGCGATTCTCGTGAAATCGCGAAAGCCCCCCGCAGCGTACCGGAAGATCTCGAGGTTTTCATTGCGCTTGGCCAGCGAATCGACCAGGCCGAAGGCCAGCAGGTGCGGCAGATGGCTGGTGGCAGCCAGCACTTCGTCATGGCGCTCGACCGGCATGTGTTCGACATCGGCATCCAGTGCGCGCCACAGGCGGTCGACCTTGGCCAGGGCGACCGGGTCGGTTTCCGGCAGCGGCGTGAGGATGACTTTGTGGCGGCGGAACAGGGTGGCATTGGAGGCCTCTACCCCACTTTGCTCGGACCCAGCGATCGGGTGGCCGGGGACGAAGCGCGACAGCCGCTCACCCAGCACCTGGCGCGCAGCGCGAACCACATTGCCCTTGGCGCTGCCGACGTCAGTGATCACGGCGCTGCCAAGGTCGAGCAGGGCCAGGCGCGCGAGGAGCTTTTCCATGGCCAGGATGGGGACGGCCAACTGGATGACGTCGGCGCCGACACAAGCGGCGGCGAGGTCTTCTTCGCAGCGGTCGACCACGCCCAGGGCCACGGCCTGCTTGCGCGAGGGGGCATCCAGGTCGACGCCGACCACTTCGCGACACAGGCCGCTTTCACGCAGGCCCTTGGCGAAGGAGCCGCCGATCAGGCCCAGGCCTACGACGACCAGGCGCCCGATGATTGGCGCGGGTTTGTTTGTTACGGCATCTACCACGAGTGCGAACCCTGTTCAGAAATCAAGACAGTCTGTGGGGCCACTGGGGCCGCGGTGCAGCCCCCAAGGCCATCAATCAAAGCACCGCCTTCGGATACGACCCCAGCACCTTCAGCCCCACAGCCTCCTGGCTGATCTGCTCCAGCACCGCCTTGATCAACGGGTCACGGTGGTGGCCGACGAAGTCGATGAAGAACACGTAGGTCCACTTGCCGCTGCGCGACGGACGGGTCTCGATGCGGGTCAGGTCGATACCGTTCTGATGGAACGGCACCAGCAGCTCGTGCAGGGCACCTGGCTTGTTGCTCATCGAAACGATGATCGAGGTCTTGTCGTCGCCGGTCGGCGGCACTTCCTGGTTGCCGATCATCAGGAAGCGCGTCGAGTTGTCCGGACGGTCTTCGATCTTCTCGGCCAGGCGGGTCAGGCCATACAGGTTCGCCGCCATGTCGCCGGCGATCGCTGCCGAGTTCCACTCACCCTTGACCCGTTTGGCCGCCTCGGCATTGCTCGAGACCGCCACGCGCTCAACGTTCGGGTAATGCGCATCCAGCCACTTGCGGCACTGGGCCAGGGACTGAGCGTGGGAGTAGATACGGGTGATGCTGTCGGTCTTGGTGCTCTCGCCCACCAGCAAGTGGTGGTGGATGCGCAGCTCGACCTCACCACAGATCACCATGTCGTGCTCGAGGAAGCTGTCCAGGGTGTGGCTGACCGCACCCTCGGTGGAGTTTTCCACCGGCACCACGCCGAAGTTGACGGCGCCAGCCGCCACTTCGCGGAACACTTCGTCGATGGCCGCCATCGGGCGGCTGATCACGGCATGGCCGAAGTGCTTCATCGCCGCGGCCTGGGTGAAGGTGCCTTCAGGGCCCAGGTAGGCGATTTTCAGCGGCTCTTCCAGGGCCAGACAGGACGACATGATCTCGCGGAACAGCCGCGCCATCTCTTCATTGCCCAGCGGCCCCTTGTTGCGCTCCATGACCCGCTTGAGCACAGCTGCTTCGCGCTCAGGGCGGTAGAACACCGGCTTTTCGCCCTCGGCGAGCGTGGCGGTCTTGACCCTGGCCACTTCCTGGGCACAACGGGCGCGCTCACTGATCAGCTCGAGGATCTTCTCGTCGAGGCTGTCGATGCGAACGCGCAGCGCCTTCAACTCGTGTTCGGACATCAGCCGTGCTCCTTCTCAAATTCCGC
This sequence comes from Pseudomonas sp. NFX1, assembly GCF_051123555.1. Taxonomy (NCBI): domain Bacteria; kingdom Pseudomonadati; phylum Pseudomonadota; class Gammaproteobacteria; order Pseudomonadales; family Pseudomonadaceae; genus Pseudomonas; species Pseudomonas sp. NFX1. Next base: position 3,231,271 of record NZ_CP169366.1, read on the forward strand.
CATGTAGCCAACCAGCGCCTCAACCGCTTCCAGGCCCAGGGCGTTGTAGATCGAGGCGCGCATGCCGCCGACCGAACGATGGCCCTTGAGGTTGAGCAGGCCACGGGCGTCGGCACCGGCCAGGAAGGCTTTGTCCAGGCGCTCGTCGGCCAGGCGGAACGGCACGTTCATCCACGAACGGGCATTGATGCTGATCGGGTTGGTGTAGAAGTCGCTGGCGTCGATGAAGCCGTACAGGCGGTCTTTCTTGGCGCGGTTGCGCTGCTCCATCGCTTCGACACCACCCTGCTCCTTGAGCCACTCGAAGACCAGGCCCGAGAGGTACCAGGAATAGGTGGCGGGGGTGTTGTACATCGAGCCGTTGTCGGCCGAAACCTTGTAGTCGAGCATGGTCGGGCAGCTGCTGCGGGCCCGGCCCAGCAGGTCTTCGCGAACGATCACCACCACCAGGCCGCTTGGGCCGATGTTTTTCTGCGCGCCGGCGTAGATCAGGCCGAACTGCGACACATCGATCGGGCGGGAGAGGATATCGGACGACATGTCGACCACCAGCGGAACGTCGCCGGTCTCGGGAACCCAGTCAAATTGCAGGCCACCAATGGTCTCGTTGGACGCATAGTGGACGTAAGCTGCGTTCTTGGTCAGGTTCCAGTCGTTCTGACCCGGGATAGCCAGGTAATCGTAGGGCTTGGCACTGGCGGCGACATTGATGTTGCCGAAACGACGCCCTTCCTCGATGGCCTTCTTCGACCAGATGCCAGTTTCGACGTAGTCGGCGGTACCGTTTTCCGGCAGCAGGTTCAGTGGGATTTCGGCGAACTGCTGGCTGGCACCGCCCTGCAGGAACAGGACCTTGTAGTTGGAGGGGACGGACAGCAGGTCACGCAGGTCCTGCTCGGCCTTCTCGGCGATGGCCACGTAATCGTCGCTGCGATGGCTCATTTCCATCACCGACAAGCCCTTGCCATGCCAGTCCAGCATTTCGGCCTGGGCGCGCTGCAGGACAGCGTCAGGAAGCGCAGCAGGGCCTGCGCAGAAGTTAAAGGCTCGTTTGCTCACATCCACTCTCGCTCTGCCAAAATAGAACAAATCGTCACTTGCTGGCCCCGCCCCTGTAGGAGCGGCCTGCTCAATCAGTCAAACGGGGCGACCTTGGTCGCCCCGTTCGGGTTGTTGCGTGTGCTTACTCTTGCGGTGCCTCTTCGGCGCCCGCGCCGTCATCATCGACAGCCTCCGGCGCGTCACCTTCCGGGTCCGCCTCGACCAACTCGTCGAGCTCTTCCTCGGATGGCTCCTGGATACGCTCCAGGCCGACCAGCGTTTCGTCCGCCGCCAGCTTGATCAGCGTAACACCCTGGGTGTTACGGCTCAGGCTGGACACCTCGCCAACCCGTGTCCGCACCAAGGTACCCTGGTCGGAGATGAGCATGATCTCTTCACCTTCCTGGACCTGGATGGCACCGATCAACAGACCGTTGCGCCCCTTGGTGCCCATGGCGATCACGCCCTGGCCACCACGGCCGCGACGCGGGAACTTGGACAACGGCGTACGCTTGCCGAAGCCACGCTCGGAGGCGGTGAGGATCTGCGCGCCGGACTCAGGAATCAGCATCGAAATGATCTGCTGCCCCTTGCCCAGCTTCATGCCACGCACACCACGGGCGGTACGGCCCATTTCGCGCACCACGCTCTCGGCGAAGCGGATCACCTTGCCGGCGTCGGAGAACATCATGACTTCCTTGGCACCATCGGTGATGGCCGCGGCAATCAGGGTGTCACCTTCTTTGAGCTTCAGGGCGATCAGGCCGTTGGTGCGTGGACGGGCGAACTGCACCAGCGGGGTTTTCTTGACGGTACCCGAAGCAGTCGCCATGAAGATGTACGCGCCAGTCGGCTCAGCTACCCACTCAAGGGTGTCGCCCTCTTCTTCATCGATTTCTTCCGCTTCGACCACTTCGCCTTCGATCACGCTTTCGTCGCCGTCTTCCAGCTCTTCATCCGGATCGGCGCTTTGCTGCAGGGCTTCGAGATCGATCTGCAGCATCGCGGTGATGCGCTCACCTTCTTCCAACGGCAGCAGGTTGACCAGCGGGCGGCCACGGGCAGCGCGGGAGGCCTCCGGGATCTCGTAGGTCTTCTTCCAGTACACCTTGCCCTTGCTGGAGAACAGCAACAGGGTGGCGTGGCTGTTGGCGACCAACAGGTGCTCGATGTAGTCCTCGTCCTTCACACCGGTCGCCGACTTGCCTTTGCCGCCACGGCGCTGGGCCTGGTAGGCGGACAGCGGCTGGGTCTTGGCATAGCCACCGTGGGAGATGGTCACCACGCGCTCTTCTTCCGGGATCATGTCGCCGTAGTTGAGGTCGTGGCTGGCGTTGAGGATTTCGGTGCGGCGGGCATCGCCGTATTCGGCGCGGATCGCTTCCAGCTCTTCGCGGATCACTTCCATCAGGCGCTCGGCGCTGCTGAGGATGCGGATCAGTTCGCCGATCTGCTCGAGGATTTCCTGGTACTCGGCCAGCAGCTTCTCGTGCTCGAGGCCAGTCAGGCGGTGCAGGCGCAAGTCGAGGATCGCCTGGGCCTGTTCCGGCGACAGGTAATACTTGCCTTCGCGCAGGCCGAATTGCTCTGGCAGGTCTTCAGGGCGGCAGGAGTCGGCGCCGGCGCGCTCGACCATCACCTGCACAGCGCTGGATTCCCAGGCAGTGGCAATCAACGCTTCCTTGGCTTCAGACGGCGTCGGCGAAGCCTTGATCAGGGCGATGACCGGGTCGATGTTGGACAGCGCAACCGCCTGGCCTTCAAGGATGTGGCCACGCTCGCGGGCCTTGCGCAGCTCGAACACGGTACGGCGCGTGACCACTTCACGGCGGTGACGGACGAACGCTTCGAGCAGGTCCTTGAGGTTGAGCAGGCGCGGGCGACCGTCGATCAATGCCACGACGTTGATGCCGAACACGCTCTGCAGCTGGGTCTGCTGATAGAGGTTGTTGAGCACCACCTCCGGCACCTCGCCGCGACGCAGCTCGATGACGATGCGCATGCCGTCCTTGTCGGACTCGTCGCGCAGCTCGGTGATGCCTTCGATCTTCTTCTCTTTGACCAGCTCGGCGATCTTCTCGATCAGGCGCGCCTTGTTCAGCTGGTACGGCAGCTCGGTGACGACGATCTGCTGGCGGCCACCGACCTTGTCGATGTCCTCGACCTCGGAGCGGGCACGCATGTAGATGCGGCCACGGCCGGTGCGGTAGGCCTCGATGATGCCCTGACGGCCATTGATGATGCCGGCAGTCGGGAAGTCCGGGCCCGGGATGAACTGCATCAGTTCATCGATGGTGATTTCCGCATTGTCGATCAGCGCCAGGCAGCCGTCGATGACCTCGCCGAGGTTGTGCGGCGGGATGTTGGTCGCCATGCCCACGGCGATACCGCTGGAACCGTTGACCAGCAGGTTGGGGATCCGGGTCGGCATGACCGCAGGGATCTGCTCGGTGCCATCATAGTTGGGCACCCAGTCGACAGTCTCTTTGTGCAGGTCGGCCAGCAGCTCGTGGGCCAGCTTGGCCATGCGCACTTCGGTGTATCGCATGGCTGCAGCGTTGTCGCCGTCCACCGAACCGAAGTTGCCCTGGCCGTCGACCAGCAGATAGCGCAGCGAGAACGGCTGGGCCATACGCACGATGGTGTCGTAGACCGCAGTGTCGCCGTGCGGGTGGTACTTACCGATCACGTCACCGACCACACGGGCGGACTTCTTGTACGGTTTGTTCCAGTCGTTGCCCAGTTCGCTCATCGCATAGAGAACGCGACGATGCACGGGCTTCAAGCCGTCACGTGCATCGGGCAGCGCTCGCCCGACAATCACGCTCATCGCGTAGTCGAGGTAAGACTGTCTCAGTTCGTCTTCGATATTGACCGGGAGGATTTCTTTGGCCAGTTCGCCCATGAGAAGCCTGATTCCTTTTTCTGGTGAAACTTCGCAGCTCCATCAAGGGCCGAACGAAGCTCGCCGCCGCGACGCGCAGTGGTGCGACGACTTACGACAAATCAATGAGTTGTGCCATGGATCTGCGCAAATTTGGCCGCCGTGATGGGCGGTCTTGGAAACTGCCGGATGTTATCACAAAGGCGGCCTGCAAGTGTACGCCATGGTTTCTCTGGCGCGGCGTAAATCGAGCGCCGCGCGGGCGGCGCTCGATCTCACAGCCGCCAATGATGCCGCGCCGGACACCCCTTCAGTGCAGGCGCTTGCGGCACATCAATTGAGCCAGCTTGGCGGTATCCGGGCGCTCGATCATGCCACGCTCGGTCACGATCACGTCGATCAGGTCCGCCGGGGTCACATCGAATACCGGGTTGAACACCTCGACATCCGGTGCCACGCGGGTGCCAGCGTAATCCAGCAACTCGTCGGCATCGCGCTCTTCGAGGGGGATATCCTCGCCCGTGGCCAGGTTCAGGTCGATGCTGGTGCTCGGCGCCACCACCATGAAGCGCACACCGTGGTGCATGGCACTGACCGCCAGTTGATAGGTGCCGATCTTGCTCGCCACATCGCCATTGGCGGCAATGCAGTCGGCACCGACCACCACCCAGGTAATGCCCTTGGTCTTCATCAGGTGGGCCAGGGCCGAATCGGCGCACAACGTGACCGGGATGCCTTCGTTGGCCAGCTCCCAGGCAGTCAGGCGCGAGCCTTGCAGCCAGGGGCGGGTCTCGCCGGCGTAGACCCGCTCGACCATGCCTTCCAGGTACCCCGCGCGGATCACCCCCAGCGCGGTGCCGAAGCCACCGCTGGCCAGGGCGCCGGCATTGCCGTAGGTGAGCAGGGTCTGGGCATTGCCCTGATGACGGCGAATCAGCTCGATGCCGTGCTGGGCCATGGTCAGGTTGGCTTCGCGATCGCTTTCATGGATCGCCACTGCTTCGGCCTCCAGCACCGCAAGCACGTCGTCTTCCGGGCGCAGGCGCTGCAGGCGCTCGCGCATGCGGTTCAGCGCCCAGAACAGGTTGGCAGCGGTGGGGCGCGCCTCGGCCAGGCTGAGGAAGTCCTCTTCAAGGTCGAGCTCCCAGTCGCCGCCCTCGGCCAGCCGCTCTTCCAGGGCCAGGACCAGGCCGTAGGCCGCGGCAATACCGATGGCCGATGCGCCGCGCACGGCCATGTCACGGATCGCTGCCACCACCTGCGCAATATTGTCGCAGGCCAGCCAGCATTCCTGCGACGGCAGCAAGCGCTGGTCGAGCAGATGCAGAACGCCGCCTTGCCAGCGGATCGCGGTCACCTTCTCCGCCGCCAAAAGTCGCTCGCGCATCGCCTCTCCCCGTCGTTCGGATATCAAAAGCCGGCGATTATAGCGACCCTCGGCCTTGAGCGCTCGGGTATACTCCGGCCCAATTTAGCGAAGTTTCAGAGGACTCTTAAATGAGCAACGTCGACCACGCCGAAATTGCCAAGTTCGAAGCCTTGGCCCACCGCTGGTGGGACCGTGAAAGCGAGTTCAAGCCGCTGCATGAAATCAACCCGTTGCGCGTCAACTGGATCGACGAGCGGGTCGGCCTGGCTGGCAAGAAGGTACTGGACGTGGGCTGCGGTGGCGGCATTCTCAGCGAATCCATGGCCCTGCGTGGCGCCAAGGTAACCGGCATCGACATGGGCGAGGCACCGTTGGCGGTGGCCCAACTGCACCAGCTGGAATCCGGTGTCGAAGTGGAGTACCGGCAGATCACCGCCGAGGCGCTGGCCGAAGAGATGCCCGAGCAGTTCGACGTGGTCACCTGCCTGGAGATGCTCGAACACGTCCCCGACCCTTCGTCGGTGATCCGCGCCTGCTACCGCATGGTCAAGCCCGGCGGCCAAGTGTTCTTCTCCACCATCAACCGCAACCCCAAGGCCTACCTGCTGGCCATCGTCGGCGCCGAGTACGTGCTGAAGATGCTGCCGCGCGGTACCCACGACTTCAAGAAGTTCATCCGCCCCTCGGAGCTTGGCGCCTGGAGCCGCGTTGCCGGCCTTGAGGTCAAGGACATCATCGGCCTGACCTACAACCCGCTGACCAAGCACTACAAGCTGTGCGGCGATGTGGACGTCAACTACATGATCCAGACCCTGCGCGAGGAATGAGCATGCGTTTGCGAGCGGTACTCTTCGACATGGACGGCACCCTGCTCGACACGGCGCCGGACTTCATCGCCATCTGCCAGGCCATGCTCGCCGAACGCGGCTTGCCGGCAGTGGACGACAACCTGATCCGCGGAGTGATTTCCGGTGGCGCCCGCGCCATGGTCGCCACCACCTTCGCCATGGACCCGGAGGCCGAAGGTTTCGAGGCCCTGCGCCTGGAATTCCTCGAGCGCTACCAGCGCGACTGCGCGGTGCACAGCAAGCTGTTCGACGGCATGAGCGAGCTGCTGGCCGACATCGAAAAAGGCAACCTGCTGTGGGGCGTGGTCACCAACAAACCGGTGCGCTTCGCCGAACCGATCATGCAACGCCTGGGCCTGGCCGAGCGCTCGGCGCTGCTGATCTGCCCGGACCACGTGAAAAACAGCAAGCCCGACCCCGAGCCGCTGATCCTGGCCTGCAAGACCCTGAACCTGGACCCGGCCAGCGTTCTGTTCGTCGGCGATGACCTGCGCGACATCGAGTCTGGCCGCGATGCCGGCACCCGCACGGCGGCGGTGCGCTACGGCTATATTCATCCAGAGGACAACCCCAACAACTGGGGTGCCGACGTGGTGGTGGACCACCCGCTGGAACTGCGCAAGGTGATCGACAGCGCGCTGTGCGGCTGCTGAGCGTCAAGCGCCAGCACCGCCCATAGAGATAGGGAATAGACAATGTTCGACTACACCGCCCGCCCCGACCTGCTCAAAGGCCGGGTCATCCTGGTCACCGGTGCCGGCCGCGGCATCGGTGCCGCGGCCGCCAAGGCCTATGCCGCACTGGGCGCCACCACGCTGCTGCTGGGCAAGACCGAGGCCAACCTCAACGAGGTCTACGACCAGATCGAGGCCGCCGGGCACCCGCAACCGGTGGTGATCCCGTTCAACCTGGAAACCGCCCTGCCCCACCAATACGACGAGCTGGCGGTCATGATCGAAGACCAGTTCGGGCGCCTCGACGGCCTGCTCAACAACGCCTCGATCATCGGCCCGCGTACGCCACTGGAGCAGTTGTCGGGTGACAACTTCATGCGCGTGATGCACATCAACGTCGATGCCACCTTCATGCTCACCAGCACCCTGTTGCCGCTGCTCAAGCTGTCGGAGGACGCCTCGGTGGTGTTCACCTCCAGCAGCGTCGGGCGCAAAGGCCGGGCTTACTGGGGCGCTTACGGAGTGTCGAAGTTCGCCACCGAAGGCCTGATGCAGACCTTGGCCGACGAACTGGAAGGGGTTGCACCGGTGCGCTCCAACAGCATCAACCCGGGCGCCACGCGCACGGCGATGCGGGCCCAGGCCTACCCGAGCGAGAACCCGCAGAACAACCCGCTACCGGAAGAGATCATGCCGGTGTACCTGTACCTGATGGGGCCGGACAGTACCGGGGTGAATGGGCAGGCGTTCAACGCTCAGTGATTTGTGGGTTGTCGGTACCGGCCTCTTAGCGGGTAAACCGCGAACAGGCCGGTACCGGCAAACGATCAGCCAGCCGCCAACACCGGCCGCACCCGCCCCTGCTGACGCCCTTCCAGCTGCATGCAGCGCTCCAGGAACAGGTACATGCAGTCGTAGCTCTTGCAGATCGCCCGGCGCAGCTCGGTACGCAAACCCAGCGTCGGGTTTTCCCCCGCCAAGGTACAGATGATTTCCAGCGCTTCCCACGGGTGCGCATCGTCGTACTGCGCATGCATCTTCAGCCACTTCATGGCGCGCTTGCGCTGGTCCTCGGGGAAGCCCATGGCATAGGTGTCATTGGCGCACACTACCGCTGACCACTCCCCGGTCGCGCCTTCGATGGCATAGTTGGTCGCCGCCATGGAAATCGCCAGGTTTTCGGTGGCACACACCCGCCAGCACCAGTCGTTCAGCCCGTTCAATTCAGGCGGCACTTCCTGGGCTTGCAGCTCATGCAGGTGAATGCCATGGGCGTGGCACCAGTGCACCCAATAGTCGGCATGGTTCAGCTCGACCCGGATATTGCGCATCAACCAGCGCCGCGCCATGTCTTCACCAGGGTGCCGGCCATAGCGGGTCTTGGTCAGGTTATGGGCCATGTACAGCGAGAACTGCTCGACCACCGGCCAGCCGCCGATCAGGTACTGACGGATGGTCGATGGCTTCAGCCGACCATCGCGCAGGCGCTCGTACAGCTCATGCTCGACCACCCGGCGCTTGCTTTCGCGGCACTCTTCAATCAGTTGCTGAGCCCATTGGGGGTAACTGGCGGGGTCCATCAATGGCCCGATACGAACGAATGCATCAATCACTTTCAGCTCCTTGATCCATGTGATTTTTCGGACGTCTTGTGTCAGCGAAAGCCGCTGTCTAGCTAGCGAAATGTGCCAGGTGCCCGCTGCAACAGAGGCCTGGCGGCGATCCGTTGGCGTTGCAGACTGTCACAGGTGAACACCTGGGGGCGTTCGATCAGGTAGCCCTGGGCGTAATCCACGCCGATTTCCTGCAGGGCCTGCTCGATCAAGGGGGTTTCGACGAACTCGGCAATGGTCCGCTTGCCCATCACATGACCGATGTGGTTGATGACCTCCACCATGGCTCGATTGACCGGGTCGTCGAGCATGTCTTTGACGAAACTGCCGTCTATCTTCAGAAAATCCACGGGCAAATGCTTCAAATAGGCAAACGACGACATGCCGGCACAGAAGTCGTCGAGCGAGAACCTGCAGCCCAGCCCTTTCAGTTCGTTGATGAAGCGAATGGCACTGCCAAGGTTGGCAATCGCACTGGTTTCGGTGATCTCGAAGCAGATCATGCGCGGCGGGATGGCGTACTCGACAAACAACCGCTGCAGGTACTCGAGAAACTTGTCGTCACCGATGCTCGACCCCGACAAGTTGATCGCGCAGATGGACAATGGCCCTTCGCGGCCTTCATCCAGGCACTGGCGGATGACCTGGAACACATTGCGAACCACCCAGCGGTCGAGGGCGGTCATCAGGCCGTAACGCTCGGCCGCCGGGATGAAGCTGCTGGGCAGGATGGTACGGCCACTCTCATCATGCAGGCGCAGCAGGATCTCGATATGCCCAGGGCCTTCGATGGCCTTCAACGCGGCGATTTCCTGGGCATACAGGCAGAAGCGGTTTTCTTCCAGGGCCACGTGCAAGCGCTGTATCCAGGCCATCTCGCCAAAGCGCATGGACAGCTCGCTGTCGTCGGCGTGGTACACCTGAACCCGGTTGCGGCCCTTTTCCTTGGCCATGTAGCAGGCCATGTCGGCAGCGCGCAGCAAGGTTTCCAGGGTGCCGGGCGCCTGCGCCATGTTCACCAGGCCAATGCTCACCGTGGTGACGAACGGCCGCCCCTTCCATACAAAATGCAGGCTCTGGACCATCTGGCGCAACTGCTCGGCAATGCGCTCGGCCTGGTCCGGCGGGCAGTTTTCCAGCAGCACGCCGAACTCGTCACCGCCCAGCCGGGCCAGGGTGTCGCCTTCACGCAGGCCGGACTGCAACACGGCGCAGATATGCCGCAACAGCTCGTCACCCGCAGCATGGCCACAGGTATCGTTGACCAGCTTGAACTGGTCCAGGTCGAGGAACATCAGCGAATGCCGCCCCGCCTGGCGCGCCAGGCCGTTGAGCGCCAGCTCCAGGCGGTATTCGAACTCGCGGCGGTTGGCCAGGCCGGTCAAGGCGTCATGGGTCGCCTGCCAGGACAGATTGGCGATGTACTGGCGCTCCTGGGTCATGTCGTGCAGCACCAGCACGATGCCGCTGACCTGCCCGTCGCTGACAATGGGCGAACCCACCAGGTTGATCGACACGGTGCTGCCATCCAGGCGCTGGATCAGCCTGGCATGCTCGGCGCCACCCCTAAGGCTGCCGCTGAGCACCTGCTCGACCAGGCTGCGGCCATCTTCCTCGGCCTGTTCGTCCACCAGGCTGAACAACGCCGAAAGCGGCAAGCCCTGAGCCTGCCCGGCCTGCCAGTGGGTAAGCTGTTCGGCGGCGGGGTTCATGTAGCCGATGCTGCCTTCGACGTCGGTGGTAATGACTGCATCGCCAATGGCCTGCAGGGTAATCTGCGCCCGCTCCTTTTCTGCTTGCAGGGCACTGGCGAATGCCTGGCGCTGGGCCAGCAACTTGCTGGAACGCCGCCAGGCGATGGTAATGAGGAACAGCGCAGTCAGCAGGTTGGTGATCAGCAACACCTGCAGCAACATGCGCGACCCTTCCCCCAGCGCGTCGCTGAAGGCCCGGGCGGCCGGGGTGACCCCTTCGTTGATGGCGACGATACGGGCCTTCCAGTCGCTGATGGTGCGGGCGCTGACCGGGCCGTCGGCAAACCCTTTGCGCATTTCGCTGGCAAGCACATCCAACTGGCCCAGGTAGCGGTCGCCGATGTCCCAGTAGTCGATGGCTGTCTGCATGTAGCTGATGTTGCGGAAGTTGCGATAGAACCAGATGATGCGCTCGACGTCGTTGGCGTGGTTGCCGCCCTGCAGCACAGCTTGGCGCGCAGCGTTCAGGTCTGGGTTGGGCTGATCGAGTACCTCACGCAACTGGTGGTCGCCTTGGGGCACCGTGATGGCCTGGCGGTAACGCTGGTACGTGCCTTCATCACGGTTGTCGGCGTACAGGTTGAGGTAATAGATGGCGTCTTTCTGAGCCTTGGACCACAAGCTCTCGCCCGCTACATAGGCCCGCACCGCCGAGAGCGTGTAAAGGCTGATACTGCCCAGCGCCGCCTGGAAAACCACGACGGCGATGAAGGGCCAGATGATACCGAGCAACTTCGGCGCTTCTAGAGTGCGATGTCCCTTCATGGAGTCCCTGTCACAGAGCAGATAAGGCTCGAATCAACCCAGACAAGCACAGCGTAGGCCATTTGCCATCTGCGCGGAGAGGATTTTTATGACAGCAGACAGCCTATTCAGCCTGTTGTGGGGCTCAGGTTTGCTGAAGGTGCCCGTACAGCTTGGCGTACAACCCACCGTCGGCGATCAGTTGCTGATGGTCGCCATCTTCGGCCACATGCCCACCATCGAACACCAGCACCCGATCAGCCTGCTTCACTGCCGACAGGCGGTGGGCGATGATCAGCGTGGTCCGGCCATCGAGGAAGCGTGCCAGGGCCTGGTGCAGGTTGTACTCGGTGGCGGCATCCAGCGCCGAGGTGGCTTCGTCGAGGATCACCACCTTGGGTTCGGCCAGTACCATACGGGCGATGGCCAGCCGTTGCCGCTGCCCCCCGGACAGGCGCACGCCAGAGCGCCCGACCACACTGTCCAGGCCTTGCGGCAAAGCCGCGATGGTGGCGTCGAGCTGGGCAATGCGCAGCGCCTGCCAGCAGGCGTCATCGCTGCAATCGCGGCCCATGGTCAGGTTGGCGCGTACGCTGTCGTTGAACAGCGAAGGGTGCTGCAGTACCACCGCGACGTTTTCGCGCAAGGTCTCCAGGCCGATCTCCTGCAGGCTGGCACCGCCAAAGCGGATGGTCCCCGCCTGGGCGCTGTACAGGCCAAGCAGCAGTTGCACCAAGGTGCTCTTGCCGCCGCCACTGGCCCCCACGATGGCCACCTTCTCGCCCGGGGCGATGGACAGGTCAAGGTGGTCGAGCACCGGTTCCTCGGCATAGGCAAAGCGCAGGTCGCGAACCTCGATGCCCACCGTCTCGCGCCCCGCAAATGGGTCAGTGGCGGCCGGGTACTGCGGCTCGTCGGCACGCGCCAGCAGCTCGTTGAGCCGGCTCAGGGCACCGCCAGCGGCATAGTAGGCGTATTGCAGGTTGAGCAGTTGCTCCACCGGGCCGATCATGAACCACAGGTAGCTGAACACGGCCAGCATCTGGCCGATCGACAGGTCGGAGAACAGCACCGTGAGCATCGCCGCGGCGCGGAAGATGTCGATGCCGAACTGGAACAACAAACCACTGGCGCGGCCACTGGCGTCGCTTTTCCATTGCGAGTCCACGGCGTAGTCGCGCACTTCCCGCGCACGCAGGCCAAGCCGACCGAGGAAGTAGCCCTGGCGGTTGCCGGCACGGATCTCCTGGATGGCGTCGAGGGTTTCCGACAGCGCCTGGGTAAAGCGCGCGGTGCTGTCGTTTTCAAGCTTCTTCAGGTGCTTGACCCGTTTGCCCAGCTGCACGGTGAAGTAGATCACCAGCGGGTTGAACAACAGGATCAGCAGCGCCAGCTGCCAGTGCATCCAGATCAGGATCGCCGCCGTACCGGTCAGGGTCAGCATGGCCACCAGGAAGCGGCTGAGGGTCTCGCCGACGAACTTGTCGAGGGTGTCCAGGTCGGTGACCAGGTGAGTGGTCACGGTGCCACTGCCCAGGCTTTCGTATTCCTTGAGGGAAATCCGCTTGAGCCGCTCGATCAGGCGGATGCGCAGGCGGTAGACGATGTCCTTGGCCAACCCGGCGAACAGCTTGGCCTGCACCACGTTGAAGGCCAGGGCCGCCAGGCGCAGGCAAAGCGTCAGCGCCAGCATCAGGCCGATATAGCCAGCGGCCACCTGCCAGTTGGCCGGCAGCACCTGGTTCATCCACTTCAGCGCAGCATCGCCGTTGCCAAGCAGCACTTCGTCCACCAGCAGCGGTAGCAGCAAAGGGATCGGCACGCTGCAACAGGCCGCCAGTACGGCAATCAGATTGGCGGACCAGAGGTTTTTCTTGTGATGCAGGGCCAGGCGGCGGATTTCCGCCCAGCTCAGCCGATCGGCCGCACTGTGAGGCTTCCCCGGCACAGGGTCGGGTGACCCAGGCACATCAAGCACAGGCAGCCTGCTGCAGCCAGCGGCCGAGCAAGGGTTGCAAGCGCTCCAGCGGCTGGTAGCCGTTGGTCAGCAACGCCAGCTGGCCGTTGCGCTCGGCCAGCAAGGTGGGGAAACCGGCAATACCCAGGCCCTGCGCCCAGGTGAAATCAGCGGCGGTGGCCACACGGGTCTCGGCGCGGGCGAAGGCCTCGGCGAATGCCGCACGGTCAAAGCCTGCCTGTTCGGCCAGTTCGACCAGCTGCGGCGCGGTGGTGACGTCGACGCCGGCCGCGTAGAACGAGCCCTGGATCAGCGCCAGCAGTGGCCAGACGCGCTCGGCGTCCAGCTCGCGGGCAGTGACCAGGGCGCGGCAGGCAGGCTCGGTGTCGTAGACGAACCCGTCCGGCATGGCGCCCTCGAAACGAAACGGCTGACCGGTGGCTTCGGCCACCGCCTGCCAATGTTCGAGGATGTACTTGCGGGTCGAGGCATCCAGGGCGCTGCCGCCCGTGCGCAGGCCGCCTGGCACCACGCGGGTCGGCACGCCGGCTTCACGCGCCTGGGCGATCAGGGCTGCGGCCACCGGCGCAAAGCCCCAGCACCAGGAGCACATCGGGTCCATCACATAAAGCAGGCGTGCAGACATGCATCAGGCCTCGGCTTTGTAGTTGTAACCGATCGGGTGCGGCAGGTTACGCGCCTTGGCCAGTTCGATCTGCTTCTGCCGGTCGATGGCGCTGCGGCGAGTCTTCTCGCTCAGGCTGTCCCAGCAGTGCGGGCAGCTCACACCTGGCGAGTAGTGCTCGGACGCGCGTTCCTCTGCATTGATCGGATGGCGGCAGGCATGGCACTGGTCATATTCGCCCTCGCTCAGGTCATGACGCACCGTGACGCGGTTGTCGAAGACGAAGCAATCGCCGTCCCACAGGCTTTCTTCCTGAGGCACTTCTTCGAAGTACTTCAGGACGCCACCTTTAAGATGATAGACCGCCTCGAAGCCTTCACCGAGCATGTAGCTGGAGGCTTTTTCGCAACGGATGCCCCCGGTGCAGAACATCGCCACCTTCTTGTGCTTGCTCGGGTCGAAGTTGGCCTTGATGTAGTCGGGGAACTCGCGGAAGGTTTCGGTCTTGGGGTCGACGGCGCCCTTGAAAGTGCCAATGGCCACTTCGTAGTCGTTGCGGGTATCGATCAGCAGCACTTCAGGGTCGCTGATCAGGGCGTTCCAGTCCTTGGGCTCGACGTAGGTCCCCACCTGCTGGTTGGGGTCAACGCCCGGTACGCCGAGGGTGACGATCTCTTTCTTGAGCTTGACCTTGGTGCGGTAGAACGGCTGTTCGTCGCAGTACGATTCCTTGTGGTCGACATCCACCAGGCGTGGGTCATTGCGCAGCCAGGCGAGCAGGCCGTCGATGCCTTCGCGGGTGGCCGACACGGTGCCGTTGATGCCTTCGTTGGCCAGCAGCAGGGTGCCTTTGACGTCATTGTCGAGCATGGCCTTGAGCAGTGGCTCGCGCAGTTCGACGTAGTCTTGCAGGGTGACGAACTTGTACAGCGCCGCGACGACGATCGGTTGTGACATGAAACTGAATCTCCTGGTGGTTGCCCTCGTAAGGGGCGGACCGGGTTGGACAAAAAGCAGGGGGCCGCAAAGCGGCCCCCGGATGGTGCAGATTCTACCAGATCAACAAAAAGGATTCAGTGCCCACCGCCTGCACACACCGGCGAGGCCGGTGCAACACCCACCTTGGCCCACTCCTCGGCGGTGTACGTGTGGATGGCCAGGGCATGAATCTCGCCCATCAGCTCACCCATGGTGGCGTAGACCTTCTGGTGGCGCTTGACGCTGTTCAACCCGGCAAACTGCTCGCTGACGATCACTGCCTTGTAGTGGGTCTCCTGACCACGACTGTGCATGTGACTTTCATTGAGCACTTCCAGGTGTTGCGGCGCCAGCGTTGCCAGTTGTTGCTCGATGCGGTGCTGCATGCTCATCACGCGTTACTCACTTCTTGGCGGGGACGGCGGCCTTGCCAGCGTTCGGGTCAAGCTCTTTGGTCATGTCTTCGAGCAGCTTGTTGACCACCGGCACTGCTGGTTCCAGGCTCTGCTGGGTCAACTGGGCCGACTGCTGGGTAACCTTTGGCATTTCGCGCAACACTTTCTTGCCCAGCGGCGACTCGTAGAATTTGACCAGGTCCTTGAGCTCGGTCTCGGTGAAGGTCGCGGTGTACAGGTCGACCATTTTCGGCTTCAGCTTGCTCCAGCCGATGGCGTTGTCCAGGGCGGCATTGGCCTTGGCCTGGTAGCTTTCCAGTACCGGTTGCTTCGACGAAGGTGCCTTGGTCTGGGCAAAGCGCTGGGCGAACATCTGTTGGACCTGCATATAGACCGGAGTGCCCAGCTTGTCGGCGTTGGCCAGGGTCAGGAATTTCTCGGCGGCAGCGTTGTGACTGGCGGTGGCAGCGAGTACCTGGCCGCTGGCACAGGCCAGGGCGACGGCGGCACAGAGGACACGGAGACGGGTCATTGCATTTCCTTCAAGAGAGGGAGGCGGGTACCTCAGAGATGAGCATTCTGCGCTGTGGTGGCGATGTGCTCAAGTGGGGACGACGAGCGATGGAACCGCTCTGTCGAATCAGGGCCTAAACTGCGATTTCGAACCACAAAGGAGTGAGCGCAGAATGAGCCGTATCGAGACAGACAGCCTGGGCCCGGTCGAAGTTCCTGAGGACGCCTACTGGGGTGCGCAGACCCAGCGTTCGCTGATCAACTTCGCCATTGGCAAGGAACGCATGCCCCTCGCGGTGCTGCACGCCCTGGCGCTGATCAAGAAGGCCGCAGCACGGGTCAACGATCGCAACGGTGACCTGCCGGCCGAAATCGCCCGGCTGATCGAGCAGGCCGCCGACGAAGTGCTCGACGGCCAGCATGACGATCAGTTCCCGCTGGTGGTCTGGCAGACCGGCAGCGGCACCCAGAGCAACATGAACGTCAACGAAGTCATCGCCGGCCGTGCCAACGAACTGGCCGGCAAGGGCCGCGGCGGCAAGACGCCGGTGCACCCCAACGACCACGTCAACCGCTCGCAGAGTTCCAACGACTGCTTCCCCACGGCCATGCACATCGCCGCAGCCCAGGCGGTGCATGAACAGCTGCTGCCGGCGATCGCCGAGCTGTCGGCAGGGCTGGCCGAACTGTCGGCGCGCCACCAGAAGCTGGTCAAGACCGGCCGCACGCACATGATGGACGCCACGCCGATTACCTTCGGCCAGGAGGTTTCCGCCTTCGTCGCCCAGCTCGACTATGCCCAGCGCGCCATCCGCGCCACCCTGCCCCCGGTCTGTGAGCTGGCCCAGGGCGGCACGGCCGTGGGTACCGGCCTGAACGCGCCACACGGCTTCGCCGAAGCCATCGCCGCAGAGCTGGCCGCGCTGTCCGGCTTGCCGTTCGTCACCGCGCCCAACAAGTTTGCGGCGCTGGCCGGCCATGAACCGCTGACCAGCCTGGCCGGGGCCTTGAAGACCCTGGCCGTGGCATTGATGAAAATCGCCAACGACCTGCGCCTGCTCGGCTCCGGCCCGCGTGCGGGGCTTGCCGAAGTGCGCCTGCCAGCCAACGAGCCGGGCAGCTCGATCATGCCTGGCAAGGTCAACCCGACCCAGTGCGAGGCGCTGTCGATGCTGGCCTGCCAGGTGCTGGGCAACGACGCGGCGATCGGTTTTGCCGCCAGCCAGGGCCACTTGCAGCTGAACGTGTTCAAACCGGTGATCATCCACAACCTGCTGCAGTCGGTGGAACTGCTGGCCGACGGCTGCCGCAACTTCCAGCAACACTGCGTGGCCGGCATCGAGCCCGACGCCGAGCAGATGGCGGCGCACCTGGAGCGCGGTCTGATGCTGGTGACGGCGCTGAACCCGCATATCGGCTATGACAAGGCAGCGGAGATTGCCAAGAAGGCGTATGGCGAGGGCAAGACCTTGCGCGAGGCGGCGCTGGAGTTGAAATACCTGACCAACGAACAGTTCGATCAGTGGGTGCGGCCAGAGAACATGCTGGCACCGGGCGGCAAGGGCTGATTCAGCGGCTGCCGCTACTGGCCCTTAGCGGCGCAGGTTAGAGATGCACCTGCGCCAGGCGGGCCTTTCTCGCCCGCCAGCCAGCGACCAACGAAGGCCCCAGCGCCACCAACGCCGACCCCAGCACCACCGTCACCGCACCCAAATACCCCAGGGCATTGATGTCCTCGGCATGCACATACGCCGGCCACATCCAGGCTGCAATAGCCACTGCCACAAAGGTCACCAGCGGGGTCAACGCCAACGTCGCACTCACCCGCGAAGCCTCCCAATGCGCCAGGGCTTCGGCGAAGGCACCATAAGCCACCAGGGTATTCAGGCAGCAGGCCAGCAGCAGCCAGCCCTGCAGCGGCGACAGTTGCAACGCTTCCAGCGGATGCACCCAAGGCGTGAGCAGCGCGGCGCAACACAGGTAGATCACCATCATCACCTGCTGTGAGTGCCATACCGTCAGCAGCTGCTTCTGGCTCAGGGCGTAGAACACCCAGATGCTGGTCGCCAGCAGAATGGTCAACACGCCTGTGGTGTATGCGCCGAGCGAGGTCAGCAGTTCTTCCAGGCGCTGGTTGAAGAACAGGCCGAACCCCCCGATCAGAATCAGCAGGCCCACCCCCTGCCCCAAGCTGAACCGCTCCTTGAACACGAACACGCTGGCCACCAGCAACAGCACCGGGCCGACCTGTACAACCAGTTGTGCGGTGCCAGGGCTGAGCAACTTGAGGCCGATCAGGTACAGCACGTAGTTGCCCATCAGGCCGAGCACGGCCACAGCCACCAGCCCTTTGCCCTTGCGCCCGAGCTTGCCGAACGCTGGCAGCCGGCGATTGGCCCCCAGCCAGGCGAACAACAGCCCGCCGGAAACCAGCAGGCGGTACCAGGTGACGGTGACCGGGTCCATCACCAGCAGCACCTGCTTGAGCTTGATCGGCAGGATGCCCCACAGCAGCGCGGTCAGAAGTGCCAGGAACAGGCCATAGACCCTGCGTCCGGAAGTGGTGTGCATAAAGCCCTCATTCAAGCCCGTGGTGGGGGTGGTTGGATTCTACGGGCTTGACGGGTGGCAGCGGGGCAAACAGCCGTGAAAAGAATTCATCAGGTCATTCCCCCGCGGCATGGCTGAACCACCATTGGGGCTACTTCTTGTCTTTGGCAAATGCCGCTTCCAGCGCCTCATTGATAGTGCGCAATACCTTCACCCGTGCCCAGCGCTTATCGTTGGCTTCGACCAGCGTCCACGGTGCGATCTCGCTGCTGGTGCGGTCGACCATGTCGCCCACCGCCTCGGTATACAGGTCCCACTTTTCGCGGTTGCGCCAGTCGTCCTCGGTGATCTTGTAGCGTTTGAACGGGATCTGCTCGCGTTCCTCGAAGCGCTCCAGCTGAGTCTGCTGGTCGATCGCCAGCCAGAACTTGACCACCACCACGCCCGCATTCACCAACTGCTCTTCGAAATCATTGATCTCGCTGTAGGCGCGCATCCAGTCGGCCGGGCTGCAGAAACCCTCGACCCGCTCCACCAGCACCCGGCCATACCAAGACCGGTCGAAGATGGTGAACTTGCCCCGCGCCGGAATCTGCCGCCAGAACCGCCACAAGTACGGCTGCGCACGCTCGTCTTCGCTGGGCGCGGCAATCGGCACGATACGGTACTGGCGTGGGTCCAGCGCGGCTGCCACTCGGCGGATCGCGCCGCCCTTGCCGGCCGCATCGTTACCTTCGAACACCGCCACCAAGGCATGCCGACGCATGTGTTTGTGGCGCAGCAGGCCGGCCAGGCGCGCCTGCTCGGTCACCAGTTGCTCCTGGTAATCCTGCTTGTCCAGGCGCAGGGTCATGTCCAGGGCGCCGATCAGGCTGCGCTGGTCGATGCTGCGGCCCAACGGCGCGACGTTGCCGTGGTGCTTGCCCTTGGGGTTGTTGGCCAGGGCGGCTTGCAGGCTCTCGAGCAGAATGCGCCCCACCGCCAGGCTGCGATAATGCGGGTCGACCCCCTCGACCACGTGCCACGGCGCGTAGTCACGGCTGGTACGGCGCAGTACCCGCTCGCCAAAACGCACGAAGCGGTCGTAGGTCTCGGATTGCTGCCAGTCCAGCGGGCTGATCCGCCAGCTGTGCAGCGGGTCGTCCTTGAGCGCTTTGAGGCGGGCTTTCATCTGTTTCTTGGAGAGGTGGAACCAGAATTTGATGATCAGCGCGCCTTCGTCGCACAGCATCTGCTCCAGCCGTTCGGCGCCGGTGATGGCCTGGTCGAGTACCGCGTCCTTGAATACCCCGTGCACACGCCCCTGAAGCATCTGGCTGTACCAGTTGCCAAAGAACACCCCCATCCGCCCCTTCGGTGGGAGCGCCCGCCAGTAGCGCCAGGCCGGTGGCCGGGCCAGTTCCTCGTCGGTCTGCTGGTCGAAGGTGAGCACATCGATCATGCGCGGGTCCATCCACTCGTTGAGCAGCTTGACCGTCTCGCCCTTGCCAGCCCCTTCGATGCCGTTGATCAGCACAATCACCGGGAACCGCGCCTGCTGCTTGAGCTCGTACTGGGCTTCGAGCAGCGCTTCGCGCAGGGCAGGCACTTCGGCGTCGTAGGTTTCCTTGTCGATGCTGTGACCGATTTCGGCGGATTCGAACATGCAGTGGCTCCTTCAATGGATAAACAAGACTAGCGGATTTGTGCTGTGGCTGTGCCGCTGCAACCTGCGCAAAAAACGCAGATGGCATAAAATCCCGGCATCCGCTGCAACCGAGCCCACCATGTCCACCCTCCTCCAGCATGCCCAGATCGACTGGGACGACCAGGGCCGCCCCCATTCGCGGCAGTACGACGATGTGTACTTCGCGGTCAACGAAGGCATCGAAGAAACCAAACACGTCTTCCTCGGCCAGACCCGCCTGGGCGAACGCTTCGCCGACCTGGCGCCGCACGCCTGCCTGGTGATCGGCGAAACCGGGTTTGGCACCGGCATGAATTTTTTCTGCGCCTGGCAGTTGTTTGACCAACACGCCCATGCCGACGCCCGCCTGCATTTCGTCAGTGTCGAAAAGTACCCGCTCGGCCACGCCGACATGGCCAGGGCAGTACGCCTGTGGCCGGAGCTGGCTGCTTTTACCGAGCCATTGCTTGAGCAGTACGTGGCGGTGCACCCGGGGTTCCAGCAGTTCACCTTCGACAACGGTCGGGTCACCCTGACGCTGTTGATCGGTGATGTGCTCGAACAACTGCCGCAGCTCGATGCACACATCGATGTGTGGTTCCTCGATGGCTTCGCCCCGGCCAAGAACCCCGACATGTGGACCCCGGAACTGTTCGCGCAACTGGCGCGGCTGTCACACGCGGGCACCGTACTGGGCACCTTCACCACCACTGGCTGGGTGCGGCGCAGCCTGGTCGAAGCCGGCTTCGCCATGAAGAAAGTGCCGGGGATCGGCAAGAAGTGGGAGGTGATGAGCGGCGCCTACACCGGGCCGACAGCCGCCCGTCAGTACGTGCCCTGGTATGGCCGCCCGCGCAGTGTCGAAGGGCCGCGTGAAGCCTTGGTGATCGGGGCCGGGCTGGCGGGCAGTGCCACTGCCGCCAGCCTGGCCAGGCGTGGCTGGCAGGTCACGGTACTGGAACGTCACGACGCCCCCGCCCAGGAAGCGTCCGGCAACCCGCAAGGGGTGTTGTACCTCAAGCTGTCCGCCCATGGCACCGCCCTTTCGCAGATGATCCTGGCCGGTTTCGGCTATACCAGACGCCAGCTCGAAAGCCTGCAGCGGGGCCGCGATTGGGATGCCTGTGGGGTGCTGCAGCTGGCGTTCGACAACAAGGAAGCCGAACGCCAGGGCAAGCTGGCCGCAGCCTTCGACCCTGACCTGTTGCGCGCGCTGGGCCGTGAAGAAGCCGAGGCGCTTGCCGGGGTGGCCCTGCCTTCAGGCGGCCTGTTCTACCCGGAAGGCGGCTGGGTACACCCGCCGGCCCTGTGCCTGGCGCAGTTGCGGCACCACGGGGTTCGGCTGCTGGTGCACCATGAGGCGGTGGCACTGCGCAAGGTCGATGACCTGTGGCAGGCCTGGGATGGCGAGCGCCTGCTGGCCAGCGCCCCCCTGGTGGTGCTGGCAGGCGCCGCCGATGTACGGCGTTTCGAGCCCTGCGCACAGTTGCCGCTCAAGCGCATCCGCGGGCAGATCACCCGCCTGCCGGCGACCGATGCCAGCCGTGCCCTGCGCACGGTGGTGTGCGCAGACGGTTATGTGGCGCCACCTCGGGAGGGCGAACATACGCTGGGCGCCAGCTTCGACTTCCACAGTGAAGACTTGGCGCCGACCGTTGCCGAACATAAAGGCAACCTGGCATTGCTGGATGAGATCTCCATCGACCTGGCACAGCGACTGGATATTGCCTCGCTCGACGCCGAGCAGTTGCAGGGCCGTGCAGCGTTCAGGTGCACCAGCCCCGATTACCTGCCGATCGTCGGGCCGATGGCCGACCCGCAGGTGTTCGCCGAAACCTTTGCCGTGCTGGCCAGGGATGCGCGGCAAGTGCCGGAAGTGGACTGCCCCTGGCTCGACGGGCTGTATGTGAACAGCGGGCACGGGTCACGGGGGTTGATCACCGCGCCGCTGTCGGGCGAATTGATTGCTGCCTGGGTGTGTGGCGAGCCCTTGCCGGTGCCTCGTGCAGTGGCCGAAGCGTGCCATCCGAACCGGTTTGCGTTGCGCAGGTTGATTCGAGGTAAGTGAAAGGGTTGGGGCATGGCTGGAGATCAGTTGCGCCTGTGAGATCGAGCGCCGCCCGCGCGGCGCTCGATCTCACAGGCGCAACACCCCCAAGCCAACCACCCAGCACCCCACCCATATAACAGATTGATCTAAAACTCCTGCAAACCTCCTCGGTCAGTTCCTTAAGGCGCCTGCTTCCGGGCGCCGCCTCCCCAACGGAAAAACCGGTAAGGACTTATGTGCGGATTAGCAGGAGAGTTACGTTTTACCCCCATCGACCAAGCCCCACGCCCGGCCGACCTGGCCGCAGTGGAGCGCATCACCCACCACCTGGCGCCTCGCGGCCCGGACGCCTGGGGCTTTCATAGCCAAGGCCCGATCGCCCTCGGCCACCGCCGGCTGAAAATCATGGATTTGTCCGACGGCTCGGCGCAGCCGATGGTCGACAACACCCTGGGTCTGTCGCTGGCCTTCAACGGCGCCATCTACAACTTCCCCGAGCTGCGCCAGGAGCTGCAGGACCTGGGCTACACCTTCTGGTCCGACGGCGACACCGAAGTGCTGCTCAAGGGCTACCACGCCTGGGGCGCAGCGCTGCTGCCCAAGCTCAACGGCATGTTCGCCCTGGCCATCTGGGAGCGTGACAACCAACGCCTGTTCCTGGCCCGCGACCGCCTCGGCGTCAAACCCCTCTACCTGTCGCGCAACGGCGAGCGCCTGCGTTTCGCCTCGACGCTGCCTGCACTGCTGAAGGGCGGCGACATCGACCCGGTCATCGACCCGGTGGCGCTCAACCACTACCTCAACTTCCACGCCGTGGTGCCGGCGCCGCGCACCTTGCTGGCCAATGTGCAAAAGCTCGAGCCCGGCACCTGGATGCGCGTCGACCGCCACGGCGAAGTCGAACGCCAGACCTGGTGGCAACTGCAATACGGCGCCCACCCCGACGAGCGTGAGCTCGACCTGGAAGGCTGGACCACCCGCGTACTCGACGCAACGCGTGATGCCGTGGCGATCCGCCAGCGCGCTGCGGTGGATGTCGGGGTGCTGCTGTCCGGCGGTGTCGACTCCAGCTTGCTGGTCGGCCTGCTGCGCGAGGCCGGCGTCGACGACCTGTCGACCTTCTCCATCGGCTTCGAAGATGCCGGCGGCGAACGCGGCGACGAATTCCAGTATTCCGACCTGATCGCCCGCCACTACGGCACCCGTCATCACCAGTTGCGCATTGCCGAACATGAAATCATCGACCAGTTGCCGGCCGCGTTCCGCGCCATGAGCGAGCCAATGGTCAGCCATGACTGCATCGCCTTCTACCTGCTGTCGCGGGAAGTGGCCAAGCACTGCAAGGGCGTGCAAAGCGGCCAGGGCGCGGACGAGCTGTTCGCCGGTTACCACTGGTACCCACAAGTCGACGGCGCAGAGGATGCCTTCGGCGCCTACCGCGACGCGTTCTTTGACCGCAGCCACGCCGAGTACCGTGACACCGTGCAAGCGCCTTGGCTGCTGGAAAGCGACGCCGCTGGCGATTTTGTCCGCGAACACTTCGCCCGCCCCGGCGCTCGCGACCCGGTCGACAAGGCCCTGCGCCTGGACAGCACGGTGATGCTGGTCGATGACCCGGTCAAACGGGTCGACAACATGACCATGGCCTGGGGCCTGGAAGCCCGTACGCCGTTTCTCGACTACCGCCTGGTGGAACTGTCGGCACGCATCCCGGCGCGCTTCAAGCTGCCCGATGGCGGCAAGCAGGTGCTCAAACAGGCCGCCCGACGGGTGATCCCGCATGAGGTGATCGACCGCAAGAAGGGTTACTTCCCGGTCCCTGGCCTCAAGCACCTGGAAGGCGCAACGCTGGGTTGGGTGCGCGAGCTGCTGACCGACCCCAGCCAGGACCGCGGGTTGTTCAACCCGGCCATGGTCGACCGCCTGCTGAGCAACCCGCACGGCCAGCTGACGCCCTTGCACGGCTCCAAGCTGTGGCAATTGGCGGCGCTCAACCTGTGGCTGAGCGAACAAGGAATCTGATCGATGAAAGCCCACGAAACCGCCTACGGCCAGCGTCTCTTGCGCGGCCAGGCTCCGTCCTATGAGCGCTTGCAGGCGCGCCTGGCCGGTGATGGCAGCGAGCCCCACGACCAGCCACGCGCCTTGCATTGCGGCTGGGGCCGGCTGCTGATCGGCCACACCTACCCGGACCCGGCCAGCCTGGCCGAGGCACTGCAGGAGGAGCGCCCTGGCGAACGCGACATCGCCTTGTACGTGGCGGCGCCGCAGCAGTTGCTGGCCCAGGCGCCGCAACAGTTGTTTCTCGACCCGTCCGACACCCTGCGCCTGTGGTTTACCGACTACCGCCAGGCACCGCGGGTATTTCGCGGCTTTCGCATCCGCCGTGCACAAAGCGACGCCGACTGGCAGGCCATCAACACGCTGTACCATGCCCGCGGCATGTTGCCCGTACAGCCCGAACTGCTGACCCCGCGGCACCTCGGCGGGCCGGTGTACTGGTTGGCTGAAGACGAAGACACCCATGCGGTGATCGGCAGTGTAATGGGCCTTAACCACAGCAAGGCGTTTGACGACCCCGAGCATGGCAGCAGCCTGTGGTGCCTGGCCGTCGACCCACACTGCACCCGCCCAGGGGTGGGTGAGGTGCTGGTGCGCCACCTTATTGAGCACTTCATGAGCCGCGGCCTGGCCTACCTTGACCTGTCGGTACTGCATGACAACCGTCAAGCCAAGCGCTTGTATGAAAAGCTCGGTTTTCGCAACCTGCCCACCTTCGCGGTCAAGCGCAAAAACGGCATCAACCAGCAGTTGTTTCTTGGCCCAGGCCCCGAGGCCGGGCTGAATCCCTATGCGCGAATCATTGTCGACGAAGCCTACCGACGTGGCATCGAGGTGCAGGTAGACGATGCCGCGAGCGGCCTGTTCACCTTGAGCCTCGGCGGGCGTAAGGTGCGCTGCCGCGAATCGCTCAGTGACCTGACCAGCGCAGTCAGCATGACCCTCTGCCAAGACAAACGGCTGACCCAGCAGGCCCTGCACAATGCCGGCCTGCACGTGCCGGTGCAGCAACTGGCCGGCAATGCCGACGACAACCTGGCGTTTCTCGACGAGCACGGCGCTGTGGTGGTCAAGCCGGTGGATGGCGAGCAAGGCCAGGGCGTGGCGGTCAACCTGACTACCTATGACGACGTCAGCCAGGCCATCGAACATGCCCGGCGTTTCGACAGCCGCGTGCTGCTGGAAAGCTTCCATCCCGGCCAGGACCTGCGCATCCTGGTGATCGGCTATGAGGTGGTAGCCGCTGCCATCCGCCATCCAGCCCAGGTCATCGGTGACGGCAAGCACAGCATCAAGGCGCTGATCGAAGCCCAGAGCCGTCGCCGGCAAGCCGCGACCGGTGGCGAAAGCCGCATACCGCTGGACGATGAGACCCAACGCAGCGTGCGTGCCGCCGGCCTCGACTACGGCAGCGTGCTGCCTGCCGGCCAGCGCCTGGCCGTGCGCCGCACCGCCAACCTGCACACCGGCGGCACACTGGAGGACGTGACCGAGCGCTTGCACCCGGTGCTGGCGGATGCCGCCGTGCGGGCCGCACGGGCGCTGGATATTCCAGTGGTGGGCATGGACCTGATGGTGCGTGATGCCGAACACCCGGATTACGTGATCATCGAAGCCAACGAGCGGGCCGGGTTGGCCAACCATGAACCGCAGCCAACAGCCGAGCGCTTTGTCGACCTGCTGTTCCCGCATAGCCGGGCTTTGGCGTGAATCAATGACGGCCTCTTCGCGGGGCAAGCCCGCGCCCACAGGTTATCGCTGCGGTGAGCCTGCGAAGAGGCCGGTAAGGAGTGCATATGTCTGAACATCACCACCCCGAACCCGATCTGGACTACCTCAAACGCGTCCTGCTGGAGATGCTCGCCATCCCCAGCCCCACCGGCTTCACCGACACCATCGTGCGCTACGTGGCCGAACGCCTGGACGAACTGGGCATCCCCTTCGAGCTGACCCGCCGTGGCACCATCCGCGCCACCCTGAAGGGCCGGCAAAGCTCGCCCGATCGCGCCGTCTCCGCTCACCTGGACACCATCGGTGCCAGCGTGCGGCAGGTGCAGGATAACGGCCGCCTGGCCCTGGCCCCGGTAGGCTGCTGGTCGAGCCGTTTTGCCGAGGGCAGCCGGGTCAGTGTGTTCACCGACACCGGCGTGTTCCGCGGCAGCGTATTGCCGCTGATGGCCAGCGGGCATGCCTTCAACACCGCCATCGACCAGATGCCCGTGAGCTGGGACCACGTCGAAGTGCGCCTGGACGCCTATTGCGCCACCCGCGCCGACTGCGAAGCCCTGGGGGTATCGATTGGCGACTTCGTGGCGTTCGACCCGTTGCCCGAGTTCACCGACAGCGGCCACATCAGTGCCCGCCACCTGGACGACAAGGCCGGGGTAGCCGCCTTGCTGGCGGCGCTCAAGGCGGTGGTGGAAAGTGGCCAGCAGCCGCTGATCGACTGCCACCCGCTGTTCACCATCACCGAAGAAACCGGCTCTGGCGCGGCAGGCGCCCTGCCCTGGGACGTCAGCGAATTCGTCGGTATCGACATTGCCCCGGTAGCGCCAGGGCAGGCCTCCAGCGAGCATGCGGTGAGCGTGGCCATGCAGGACTCTTCGGGGCCTTACGACTACCACCTGTCGCGCCACCTGCTGAAACTGGCGGGCGACCATGAACTGCCGGTAAGGCGCGACCTGTTCCGTTACTACTTCAGCGATGCCCACTCGGCAGTGACGGCGGGGCATGACATCCGTACCGCGCTGGTGGCCTTCGGTTGCGATGCCACCCACGGTTACGAGCGCACCCATATCGACAGCCTGGCGGCGCTCAGCCGGTTGTTGTCAGCGTACCTGCTGAGCCCACCAGTATTCGCCAGCGACTCGCAGCCGGCCAATGCCTCGCTCGAACGCTTCAGCCATCAGTTGGAGCACGATGCGCAAATGGAGAGCGATACACGGGTGCCGGCGGTGGACAGCCTGGTTGGTAATAAAGGCTGAGCCCCCTGGGGCCGCACAGCGGCCCCAAACCCTCGAACTTTTCGCGTAGCATGCCCACACACTTAATTCCCCAGAATCGCCCCTGCCCATGCTGATCCCCTACGACCAACTGCAAGCCGAAACCCTGACCCTGCTGATCGAGGACTTCGTCACCCGCGATGGCACCGACAATGGCGACGATACCCCCCTGGAAACCCGCGTACTGCGCGTGCGCCAGGCGTTGGCCAAAGGCCAGGCGTTCATCCTGTTCGACCCGGAAAGCCAGCAATGCCAGTTACTGGCCAAACACGATGTGCCACGCGAACTGCTGGACTGACCCCTTCAGGCAATATGCTGCTTGCGCGCCTCAGCCTCCTTGATGCGCTTGTACACCTCGGCGCGGTGCACCGGCACCTCGCGCGGCGCACTGATCCCGAAGCGCACCATCCCGTCTCGCGTCTCCACCACCATGATGCGGATGTCATCGCCGATGGTGATGACCTCGCCCACTTCGCGACCTATTACCAGCATGATCCGATCCTCCTGCGACAGGGAAAACCGGAGACTGCCTCGGGTACAGATGGCTACACAATGGTTCCAGGGCAATTCAGAACAGACCTACATTCATAGGTAAATCCCCCTACAGACGGATCATCGCGCCGGGGCTTTGGCGCGCATTTTCACCGCTATTTCGGCCATCTCGTCATACAGTCGCGCGGGCGCCTCGCACTTGAGCTGCCAGGCCTGACGCCCAGCCTCGTGCGGCAGGATCAGGAACTCGCCAGCGGCCACTTGCCGGTGAATGTATGCGGCAATATCGACCGCGCTGATCGGTGAGCCCTCCAGCAGCTTTCCGACCTGGGCCTTCATGGCCGGGTTCGGGCCACGGAACGAATCGAGCAGGTTGGTCTGGAAGAACGACGGGCACACCACGTGCACCGCCACCTGCAACTGGCGCAACTCGACCAGCAGGCTTTCCGACAGCGCCAGCACGCCAGCCTTGGCCACGTTGTAGTTGCTCATGCCCGGGCCCTGCATCAGCGCGGCCATCGAGGCGATGTTGATGATTCGGCCCTTGCTGCGCTCCAGCAACGGCAGGAATGCCTTGCAGCCTTTGACCACGCCCATCAGGTTGACCGCGATCTGCCAGTCCCAGTCCTCCAGCGACAGCTCCGCGAAAAAGCCGCCCGAGGCGACGCCGGCATTGTTGACGATCACATCGATGCCGCCAAAGCGCTCTTCGCATGCCTGGGCCAGGGCGGTGAGCTGACTGTAGTCGCGCACATCACAGCGCTGCACGAAGCCCTCGCCACCGGCCTCACGGGCCAGCTCCAGTGTCTCGCGCAGCCCTGCCTCATTGACGTCGGCCAACGCCAGGCGCCAGCCCTCGTGTGCCCAGCGCAGGGCGATCTCGCGGCCCAGGCCGGACCCGGCGCCGGTGATCATGATGCGGTTTTGCATGGTGGCAGGCCTTGTTCTGATGGGTTGTCAGGCGAGTCTACTCAAGGCATTGGCATCAGGCAGGATCCATCAAGGTAGTGAATGGGCGGGCATGACCAAGCGGTCAGTGCCGAGCAAATGGAATCTTTCACAAGCGGCACCGGTCCGAATTAACAAGAGGCCAGCAGTCCGAGGCCCTTGACCCCTAACCACGCAAGGACTCCGCCATGACCACGATCCTCATCATCATCCTGATCCTGCTGCTGATCGGTGGCTTACCCGTCTTCCCACACTCACGCAGCTGGGGCTACGGCCCATCCGGCATCGTCGGCGTAGTGCTGGTGATTCTGCTGGTGCTGTTGTTGTTAGGCATGATCTAGCCGGCCATGAATGAAAAAACCGCGATACGGGCATCACCCGTATCGCGGTTTTTTATGACCTCAACGATCAGTGCGAGACAGCACCGGAGGCGCCCAGGCCAGTCTGCGAACGCACGAACTGCGGGAAGAACAGCGCACGTTCGTTTTCAGCTGCCTTGGACTTGTCGGTGACCGAGAAGAACCAGATACCAACGAAGGCAATCAGCATCGAGAACAGCGCCGGGTACTCGTACGGGTAGATCGCCTTCTCGTGGCCGAGGATCTGCACCCAGATGGTCGGGCCGAGCACCATCAGGCCCACTGCACTCACCAGGCCCAGCCAGCCACCGATCATGGCGCCGCGGGTGGTCAGTTTCTTCCAGTACATCGAAAGCAGCAGTACCGGGAAGTTGCAGCTGGCGGCAATCGAGAACGCCAGGCCGACCATGAAGGCGATGTTCTGCTTCTCGAACAGGATACCCAGGCCGATCGCCAGCACGCCCAGGGCGATGGTGGTGATCTTCGACACGCGGATCTCGTCCTTGTCGTTGGCCTTGCCCTTGCGCCATACGCTGGCGTACAGGTCATGGGACACCGCCGAGGCACCGGCCAGGGTCAGGCCCGCTACCACCGCCAGGATGGTGGCAAAGGCCACCGCCGAGATGAAGCCGAGGAACACGCTGCCACCCACGGCATTGGCCAGGTGCACCGCTGCCATGTTGTTGCCACCCAGCAGGGCGCCTGCGGCGTCCTTGAAGTCCGGGTTGGTGCTGACCAGCAAGATCGCGCCGAAGCCGATGATGAAGGTGAGGATGTAGAAGTAGCCGATGAAGCCTGTGGCGTAGAGCACGCTCTTGCGCGCTTCCTTGGCGTCGCTGACGGTGAAGAAGCGCATCAGGATATGCGGCAGGCCGGCGGTACCGAACATCAGCGCAAGGCCCAGGGAGAACGCCGAGATCGGGTCCTTGACCAGGCCGCCAGGGCTCATGATCGCCTCACCTTTGGCGTGCACCTTGATCGCTTCGGAGAACAGGGTGTTGAAGTCGAAGTTGACATGCTTCATCACCATCAGCGCCATGAAGCTGGCACCGGACAGCAGCAGCACGGCCTTGATGATCTGTACCCAGGTGGTGGCCAGCATGCCGCCAAACAGCACGTACAGGCACATCAGGATACCAACCAGGATCACCGCCACGTGGTAGTCGAGGCCGAACAGCAGCTCGATCAGCTTGCCGGCGCCGACCATCTGCGCGATCAGGTAGAACGCCACCACCACCAGCGAGCCGGAGGCCGACAAGGTACGGATTTCCTTCTGCCCGAGGCGGTACGAGGCCACGTCGGCGAAGGTGTACTTGCCCAAGTTGCGCAGGCGTTCGGCGATCAGGAAGAGGATGATCGGCCAGCCGACCAGGAAGCCGATCGAGTAGATCAGGCCGTCGTAGCCAGAAGTGAACACCAGGGCGGAAATACCCAGGAACGAGGCCGCCGACATGTAGTCACCGGCAATTGCCAGGCCGTTCTGGAAACCGGTGATCTTGCCACCGGCAGCATAGTAGTCCGCCGCCGACTTGTTGCGCTTGGAGGCCCAGTAGGTGATGCCAAGGGTAAAGGCGACGAAGGCCACGAACATGGCGATCGCGGAAACGTTCAGCGGCTGTTTCTGCACCTCGCCGGTCAGGGCATCGGCGGCCCACACGGCGGGTGCGAAAACGCCGCAGGCCAGAACGGCCAGGGCTTTGGCGTGGCGAATCATTGTTGCGCCTCCTTCAGGATAGCCTTGTTCAGCTCATCGAACTCGCCGTTGGCGCGGCGTACGTAGATGGCGGTCAGCACGAATGCCGAAAGGATCAGGCCGACGCCCAGGGGAATGCCCCAGGTAATCGACGACTCAGGGCTGAGCTTGGCGCCCAGAATCTGAGGACCATAGGCGATCAGGAGGATGAAGGCGCAGTAGAGACCGAGCATGATCGCCGAGAGAATCCAGGCGAACCGTTCGCGTTTGGTGACCAGCTCCTTGAAGCGCGGGCTGTTTTGTATCGAGAGGTAAATGCTGTCGTTCATTGTTTTTGTCCTAGCAGCACAGATCAGGGAGAACCCACCTTCACTTTATGCTGCCGTTGGACGCCAACCAGACGACCTTAGTCTTAGATGCAACAGTGTTTTACCGATTGCGTAACAAAGAGCTGAATGGGGTGGGACTGAAAGGTGCTTGCCTTGGGTCGCGCAGTGGCGCGTAAATCGAACGCCGCGCGGGCGGCGCTCGATTTCAAAGGCGCTCCACGAACAACGGCAAGCGCTTGGCAAATTACTTACCGGTCCACTCCTTGACCCGATCCGGGTGCTTGGCCACCCAATCCTTGGCTGCCGCTTCAGGCTTGGCACCTTCCTGAATCGCCAGCATTACCTCGCCGATCTCGTCCTTGGACTGCCAGCTGAACTTCTTGAGGAACTCGGCCACTTCCGGCGCCTTGGTCGCCAGCTCTTTGCTACCGATGCTATTGACGGTTTCAGCAGCGCCATAAACGCCCTTCGGGTCTTCCAGGAACTTGAGCTTCCACTTGGCGAACATCCAGTGCGGCACCCAGCCGGTCACTGCAATCGACTGCTGCTTGGAGTAGGCACGGCCCAGTTCAGCCGTCATCGCTGCGCCAGAGCTTGCCTGC
This sequence comes from Pseudomonas sp. NFX1, assembly GCF_051123555.1. NCBI lineage: Bacteria > Pseudomonadati > Pseudomonadota > Gammaproteobacteria > Pseudomonadales > Pseudomonadaceae > Pseudomonas > Pseudomonas sp. NFX1. The sequence goes on from NZ_CP169366.1 coordinate 3,262,418, forward strand.
AGCTTGTAACCCGTCAGGTCGTAGTCCTTGATGGCCTGGTCGGTCTTGATCATCACGCCGGACCCGGCGTCGATGCCGACAATCTTCTGCTTGAAGCTTTCGTCGGTCTTGAGGTCGGCGATACTCTTCGCCTTCACGTACTCAGGGACGATCAGGCCGATCTTGGCATCCTTGAAGTTGGGGCCGTAGTCGACCACGTTGTCCTTGTTCTTGGTCCAATACTCGCCGTGGGTCACCGGCAGCCAGGCCGACAACATCGCATCGAGCTTGCCGGTCGCCACGCCCTGCCACATGATGCCCGTGGCCACGGCCTGCAACTTCACGTCGTAGCCGAGTTGCTGCTTGATCACTACGGCGGCCACGTTGGTGGTCGCCACGCTGTCGGCCCAACCATCCACGTAACCGATGCTTACCTCTTTAGCCATTGCCTGCGCAGCGCTCATGGCCAATACCAGGGCGGTGCCCGCCCCCAGGAAACGTCGCACTGTCTTCAAAGTAGCCATCAAAAGCATCCCCTCGTCAGGTCTCGGAGATTGCATCATCTTCCTGCAACAAAGAGCAACCTGCTCCGTGAACGACATCCAACCGCCCCATATGCGACAGCACTATGCCATTAGCGCCATAGACTCACGCCAGCCTGCGCGATCCTTGCATGCCAAAGGTTTGGCGCCGGGCTACTATCTACCCTTTTGCGCCTGACGATGGACCGCCCGATGCCCAGCCCTACCCGCCTGCACCTGCCGCTCTACCTGTTTGCCTGCCTGCTTGCCCTGATCGGGCTGGGGGCGCTCTGGTACGGGCTTGGCAAGCCGGTACAGCTGCCCGATGCGGCCAGCCCCACGCATAAACTGCAGTGTGCTTCGTACACACCGTTCGACAAGGATCAGTCGCCCTTCGACCAGCCGTTTCGCCTGCGCCCGGCGCGCATGGACGCCGACCTGGCCTTGCTGGCCGAACGTTTCCAGTGCATCCGCACGTACTCGATGACCGGCCTTGAGGCAATCCCGCTGCTGGCGCGCAAACATGGCCTGAAAGTGATGCTCGGCGCCTGGGTCAACGCCAACCCGGTGGACACCGAAAAGGAACTGGACCTGCTGATCGCCACGGCCAACGCCTACCCCGACGTGGTCAGCGCGGTGATCGTCGGCAACGAGGCGCTGCTGCGCAAGGAGGTCACCGGCGCGCGCCTGGCCGAATTGATCGGCAAAGTGAAGCGCCAGGTCACGGTACCGGTGACCTATGCCGACGTCTGGGAGTTCTGGCTACAGCATCCGCAGGTAGCCCCCGCCGTGGACTTTCTGACCATTCACCTGCTGCCCTACTGGGAAGACGACCCGCGCGGCATCGACGATGCCCTGGCCCATGTCGCCGACGTGCGCCGTGTATTCGGCACGCGTTTTGCGCCCAAGGGCATCCTGATTGGCGAGACCGGCTGGCCCAGTGAAGGCCGCCAGCGCGAAACCGCAGTGCCCAGCCGGGTCAACGAGGCGCGCTTCATCCGCGGCTTCGTCAGCCTGGCCGAACAGCATGGCTGGCAGTACAACCTGATCGAGGCCTTCGACCAACCGTGGAAGCGCGCCAGCGAAGGCGCCGTGGGCGGCTATTGGGGGCTTTACGATGCCGACCGGCAGGACAAAGGCGTGCTCGAAGGGCCGGTCAGCAACCTGCCCTACTGGCCGCAGTGGCTGGCGGCCAGTGCGCTGTTGATGCTGGCCGTGCTGCTGCTGGCCGGGCGCCCCGCGACAACCGCCGGGGCCCTGCTGTTGCCGTTGTTGGCAGCGTTTGGCGCGGGCTGCCTGGGGTTGTGGGGCGAGCTGATGCGCAGCCATGCGCGCTTTGCCGGGGAATGGCTGTGGGCCGCGCTGCTGGTGGGGCTCAACCTGCTGGTGCTGGCCCATGCGGCATTGGCGTTGGTGCGTGCTGAAGGGTGGCGTGCGCGCCTGTTCGCCTGGTTCGAGGCCCGTGCGGGCTGGCTGTTGCTCGCTGCAGGCTTTGCGGCGGCGGTGAGCATGCTGGCGCTGGTGTTCGACCCGCGTTATCGCAGCTTCCCCAGCGCTGCTTTGGCATTGCCGGCGGTGGTTTACCTGCTGCGGCCGGTGCTGGCGCGGCGGGCCGAGGCCGCGTTGCTGGCATTTATCGTGGGCTCGGGGGTGGCGCCGCAGTTATACCTCGAAGGCCTGCAGAACCAGCAGGCCTGGGGCTGGGCGGTAGTGAGCGTGCTGATGACAGCGGCCTTGTGGCGCAGTTTGCGACTGCGCAGGGCCGAGTGACCATAACGCCCCGTCAGCGGGGTTGCCGCACCAGCCGCAACCCCGCCAGCACCACGGCAAACACCGCAATGCTCGCGGTATACAGCACCAGCGCCGGGATCGCGAACACCAGCGCAGCGCCTGCCAGCCACCTGCCGGCCCGCCCGGCGACCCCCTGTGCGATCAGCGCCAGGCCGAGCCCACTCCAGGCGATTACCTGAAAATGGATGCCCAGCCCCAGCAGCGAACGCACCTGGCACTGCCAGAACGCACCGGGCGCGGCACACAGCCCCACCCACTGCGCATCTTCCATCAGCCCATAACGTACGCCATAGCTGGCGGCCAGCCACACCGGCAGGAACAACAGCAGGGCAACGATCGGCAACGAACGAGACATCCAGTTCTCCAATAGCGGTAATCGAAATCGTGCATGATCGCCCAAGCCCTGTTGTAAGGCAAAATCACCATCCTGCAGCTATGTTGCAGATAACGAGCACACCAAAGGCCACCGCACTTGGCAACTTTGCCCATACCGCCGTGGTCCTAGCCTGCACATTGCACCACCTTGCGTCTTTTTGGGGGATTACATGCTTCGAACTTTGCGCCTCGCTGCCTTGCTCGGCGGCCTGCTCATGGCTGCGGCCGCTTCGGCGCGGGACATCGACGCCGCGAGCTATGGCTACCCCTTGACCAACCCGTTCGAGGCAACCATCGCCACCACGCCGCCCGAGCAACGCCCGACCTTGCCCAGCGACGATGAAATCGACCAGGCCGACTACAGCCTCAACCTGCGCCCCGAGCGTGAGTTCACCTTGCCCGACAACTTCTGGTCGGTGAAAAAACTCAAGTACCGCCTGGCCCGTCAAGACCGCGAAGCACCGCTGATCTTCGTCATCGCCGGCACCGGTGCGCCCTATTCGAGCAGCATCAACGAATACCTGAAAAAACTGTTCTACCAGGCCGGCTTCCACGTGGTGCAACTGTCCTCGCCCACCAGCTACGACTTCATGAGTGCGGCCTCGCGCTTCGCCACCCCCGGTATCAGCCAGGAAGACGCCGAAGACATGTACCGGGTCATGCAGGCCGTGCGGGCCCAGCATCCGCGCCTGCCGGTCAGCGACTTCTACCTCACCGGCTACAGCCTCGGTGCCCTGGACGCGGCGTTCGTCAGCCACCTGGACGAAACCCGGCGCAGCTTCAACTTCAAGCGCGTGCTGCTGCTCAACCCGCCGGTCAACCTGTACACCTCGATCAACAACCTCGACAAACTGGTACAGACCCAGGTCAAGGGCATCGACCGCAGCACCACCTTCTACGAACTGATGCTGACCAAGCTGACCCGTTACTTCCAGGACAAAGGCTACATCGACCTAAACGAGGCCCTGCTGTACGACTTCCAGCAGTCACGCCAGCACCTGTCCAACGAGCAGATGGCGATGCTGATCGGCACTTCGTTCCGTTTTTCGGCAGCGGACATCGCCTTTACCTCCGACCTGATCAACCGCCGCGGCCTGATCATTCCGCCGAAGTTTCCGATCACCGAGGGCAGTAGCCTTACGCCGTTCTTCAAACGTGCCCTGCAGTGCGATTTCGACTGCTACATGACCGAGCAGGTGATCCCCATGTGGCGCGCCCGCACCGACGGCAACAGCATCCTGCAACTGGTCAACCAGGTCAGCCTGTACGCGCTGGAAGACTACTTGCGCGACAGCCCGAAGATTGCCGTGATGCACAACGCCGACGACGTCATCCTCGGCCCCGGCGATATCGGCTTCTTGCGCAAGGTGTTCGGCGACCGCCTGACCCTTTACCCCCATGGCGGCCATTGCGGCAACCTCAACTACCGCGTCAACAGCGACGCCATGCTGGAGTTCTTCCGTGGTTAACAAACTCCTCTTCGCCACTGCCCTGCTTGTCGCCGGCAACGCCCTGGCCGCAGAGACCGCACCGCGGGCCAGCGTGATCGAGGCCGACCCGCAGATTACCGGCGCCTCGCTGGCACCTGAATCCGATGGTTTTATCGACCCGCTGCGCGAGCTCAAATTCAACCCCGGGCTCGACCAGCGCGAGTTCGAGCGCTCCACGCTGGAGGCGCTGAACGTCTACGACCCGCTGGAGTCGATGAACCGGCGCATCTACCACTTCAACTACCGCCTCGACCAATGGGTGCTGCTGCCGGTGGTGAGCGGCTATCAGTACGTCACCCCGCGCTTCGTGCGCACCGGGGTGAGCAACTTCTTCAACAACCTGGGCGACGTGCCGAACCTGTTCAACAGCGTGCTGCAACTCAAGGCCAAGCGTTCGGCCGAAATTACCGCACGGCTGATGTTCAACACCCTGATCGGGGTGGGTGGGCTGTGGGACCCGGCGACCAAGATGGGCTTGCCCCGCCAGAGTGAAGACTTCGGCCAGACCCTGGGCTTTTATGGCGTACCGGACGGGCCGTTCCTGATGCTGCCGGTGCTGGGCCCTTCGAACCTGCGCGATACCACCGGGCTGGTGGTGGACTATGCCGGCGAGCAGGCGGTGAATTACCTGAACGTGGCCGAGGCCAGCACCGACCACCCGGAAATCTTTGCCCTGCGCGTGGTGGACAAGCGTTACACCACCAACTTCCGCTACGGGCAGCTCAACTCGCCGTTCGAGTATGAGAAGGTTCGGTATGTGTATACCCAGGCGCGCAAGTTGCAGATTGCCGAGTAAGTAACTGCTGGCCTCTTCGCGGGGCAAGCCCCACAGGTATGTCACTGCCCTGAGAGCAGCGCTGTACCTGTGGGAGCGGGCTTGACCCGCGAAGAGGCCAGCACTGCCTCCATCAAATCCCCAGAAACTGCTCCAGCTCGCGCCGCTTGACCAAGGCATCGCGCCGCCCCAGCTCGATCAGCTCACTGCAGTAACTGGCCTCGAACAGCAGGTAGCTCAACACCCCAGCCCCGCTGGTACGCGTCGCCCCCGGCCCACGCAGGAACAGCCGCAATGGCGCTGGCAGTTCACGCCGGTGGCGTGCCGCGATTTCGTCCAGCGGCTGGCTGGGCGCCACCACCAGAACCTCTACCGGCGCCAGCCCCAGGCGCCGTGCATCGAGGTGGGCAGGCAGCAGGTGGCTCAGGTGATTGAGGCGCTGGAGCAGTTCGATGTCGTCTTCCAGGCTGTCGATGAAGGTGCTGTTGAGCATGTGCCCGCCAATCTGCGCCAGGCTCGGTTGCTGACCACTGAACACGCGCTGGGTAGGCAGCGGCGGCGACGGCCGCTGCGGGTTGCCGCTGACCCCGACCACCAGCACCCGGCTGGCCCCCAGGTGCAAGGCCGGGCTGATTGGCGCCGACTGGCGAACCGCGCCATCACCGTAATACTCATCCCCCAGCCTGACCGGCGCGAACAGCAGCGGGATCGCCGCACTGGCCAGCAGGTGGTCGATGCTCAACGGTGTCGGTACGCCGATACGCCGGTGGCGCAACCAGGCATCAATGGTGCCCCGCCCTTGGTAGAAGGTCACCGCCTGGCCGGACTCGTAGCCGAATGCAGTCACTGCGACAGCGCGTAGCTGTTCGCTGGCCAGGGCGTGGCCGATGCCGTCCAGGTTCAGTTGCGCCTGCAACAGGGCGCGCAGCGGGCTGCTGTCGAGCAGTGCCACCGGCGCCTGGCCGCCCAGGCCCAGCAGGCTGTGGCCGACGAAACGGCTGGCCTGGCGGACCACCCCCGTCCAGTCACTGCGCAGCACCCGGTGGCTGCGCAAGTTCTGCCAGAACGCGGTGAGGTTCTGCACGGTGTCGGTAAAGCGGGTGGCGCCGCTGGCCAGGGTGACCGCATTGATGGCGCCGGCCGAAGTGCCGACGATGACCGGGAAGGGATTGGGCGCGCCGGGTGGCAGCAGTTCGGCGATGCCGGCCAGTACGCCGACCTGATAGGCGGCGCGGGCGCCGCCGCCTGAGAGGATCAGGCCGGTGGTTGGGGACATCGATGCCTCACTGACCGCTCAAAGATCACCGCTTTTTCTTGTCGTACAGCCGGGGCGCCCCTTCGGGCCGCGACTTGAAGCGCCGGTGCGCCCACAAGTATTGCTCGGGGCACTCGCGTAATACGCCTTCGATCCACTGGTTGATGCGCAGGCAGTCCGCCTCTTCGCTTTCCCCTGGGAAATCTGCCAGGGGCGGGTGAATCACCAAACGATAGCCGCTGCCGTCTTCGAGGCGCTTCTGGGTAAACGGGATGACCTGCGCCTTGCCCAAACGGGCGAACTTGGTAGTGGCGGTGACGGTCGCTGCCGGGATGCCGAACAGCGGCACGAACAGGCTCTGCTTGGCACCGTAGTCCTGGTCTGGCGCGTACCAGATCGCCCGGCCGGAACGCAGCAGCTTGAGCATGCCGCGCACGTCCTCACGCTCCACCGCCAGCGAGTCGAGGTTATGCCGCTCACGGCCGCTGCGCTGGATGAAGTCGAACAGCGGGTTACCGTGCTCACGGTACATGCCATCGATGGTGTGTTGCTGGCCTAGCAGCGCGGCGCCGATTTCCAGGGTGGTAAAATGCACGGCCATCAGAATCGCGCCCTGCCCTGCCTGCTGGGCTGCCTGCAGGTGCTCGAGGCCTTCGATATGGGCCAGGCGCGCAAGCCTGGCCTTGGGCCACCACCAGCTCATGGCCATTTCGAAGAAGGCGATACCGGTGGAGGCGAAATTGGCCTTCAACAAACGCCGCCGTTCGTCGACAGACAGCTCCGGGAAGCACAGCTCCAGGTTGCGCGCGGCAATGCGTCGACGCTCACCGGCCAGCCGGTACATCAGCGCGCCCAGGGCGCTTCCGAGCCACAGCAAGGCCCGGTACGGCAACTGGACCACCAGCCACAGCAGGCCCAGGCCCAGCCACAGGCCCCAGAATCGTGGGTGGAGGAAATAGGGACGAAAACGCGGGCGTTCCATTGAAGCTTCCGGAAAGACAAAGGCCGCGCATTCTACAACGGATCAGCGCATGTTGCGGGCAACGGGTGTTCTCGTTATAAGTCAGGGCACTTTTTTCGCAACAAGCCGTCTATGCAGACCATGAGCCTAAACCAGACCCCCGACACCGCCTCCGTGTTCCAGCTCAAGGGCAGCATGCTCGCCATCACTGTGCTGGAACTGGCGCGCAATGACCTTGAAGCCCTTGACCGCCAACTGGCGGCCAAAGTCGCCCAGGCGCCCAACTTCTTCAGCAACACGCCGCTGGTGCTGGCGCTGGACAAGCTGCCGGCCAGCGAAGGCGCGATCGACCTGCCCGGCCTGATGCGTATCTGCCGCCATCATGGCCTGCGTACCCTGGCGATCCGCGCCAACCGCATCGAAGACATCGCCGCGGCGATCGCCATCGACCTGCCGGTACTGCCACCGTCCGGTGCACGCGAGCGGCCGCTGGAGCCAGAGCCTGAGGTGAAGCAGCCCGAGCCAGCCCCGGCGCCTGCGGCCGAGCCACAGGTGCGCCCGACGCGCATCATCACTGCGCCGGTGCGTGGCGGCCAGCAGATCTACGCTCAGGGTGGCGACCTGGTGGTGACCGGTTCGGTCAGCCCGGGTGCGGAACTTCTGGCCGATGGCAACATCCATGTGTACGGCGCCATGCGCGGGCGCGCCCTGGCGGGCATCAAGGGCAACACCAAAGCGCGCATCTTCTGCCAGCAGATGACTGCGGAAATGGTCTCGATCGCTGGCCAGTACAAGGTCTGCGAAGACCTGCGCCGCGACCCGCTGTGGGGCTCCGGCGTGCAAGTCAGCCTGTCCGGTGACGTGTTGAACATCACCCGTCTTTAACGGATACTTGCCGTCATTTTTAGAGCAACTTTTTTACCTGTTGCCGTTTTTTTGCATATTGCTGGGACACCTGTCCCAACTTATTTAGGGGTGAAACACCTTGGCCAAGATTCTCGTCGTTACTTCCGGCAAGGGGGGTGTGGGCAAGACCACCACCAGCGCCGCCATCGGCACCGGCCTCGCTCTGCGCGGCCACAAGACGGTCATCGTCGACTTCGACGTCGGCCTGCGTAACCTCGACCTGATCATGGGCTGCGAGCGCCGCGTGGTGTATGACTTCGTCAACGTAGTCAACGGCGAAGCCAACCTGCAGCAGGCCCTGATCAAGGACAAGCGCCTCGAGAATCTGTACGTGCTGGCCGCCAGCCAGACCCGTGACAAGGACGCGCTGACCCAGGAAGGCGTCGAGAAAGTGCTGATGGAGCTCAAGAAAGACTTCGAGTACGTCATCTGCGACTCCCCGGCCGGTATCGAAAAAGGTGCGCACCTGGCGATGTATTTCGCCGACGAAGCCATTGTCGTAACCAACCCTGAGGTTTCCTCGGTACGTGACTCGGACCGCATGCTGGGCATTCTGTCGAGCAAGTCGCGCCGCTCCGAGAACGGCGAAGAGCCGATCAAGGAACACCTGCTGATCACCCGCTACCACCCCGAGCGCGTCGAAAAAGGCGAAATGCTGAGCATCGACGACGTTACCGACATCCTGGCGATCAAACTCAAGGGCGTGATCCCCGAGTCCCAGGCAGTGCTCAAGGCTTCCAACCAGGGCATCCCGGTCATCCTCGACGACCAGAGCGATGCCGGCCAGGCCTATAGCGACACCGTCGACCGCTTGCTGGGCAAAGAAAAGCCCCTGCGGTTCATCGAAGTGCCGAAGCAAGGATTCTTCGCGCGCCTGTTTGGAGGCAAGTAAACCATGAACCTTTTTGACTTCTTTCGTGGCAGACAGAAACAGACCAGCGCGTCGGTGGCGAAAGAGCGTCTACAGATCATCGTGGCGCATGAGCGCGGCCAACGCAGCGAACCGGACTACCTGCCGGCCCTGCAGAAAGAACTGCTCGAAGTGATCCGCAAGTATGTGAACATCGGCAACGATGATGTGCACATCGAGCTGGAGAACCAGGGCAGCTGCTCGATTCTGGAGCTGAACATTACCCTGCCGGATCGCTGATCTGGCTGAAAGCTGGGGCTGCTTTGCAGCCCATTCGCGGCACAAGGCCGCTCCTACAAGGGCTCCCGTACCCCTGTAGGAGCGGCCTTGTGCCGCGAATGGGCCGCAAAGCGGCCCCGCTTTTTTCCCCCTGATTCAACCGAGACCACGCAATGCCGCTGTCAAACGTCCAGATCCTCCACGAAGACGCCGCCATCCTGGTGGTCAACAAGCCAACCCTGCTGCTGTCGGTACCCGGCCGTGCCGACGACAACAAAGACTGCCTGATCACCCGCCTGCAGCAAAACGGCTACCCCGATGCGCTGATCGTGCACCGTCTGGACTGGGAAACCTCCGGCATCATCCTGCTGGCCCGCGATGCCGACAGCCACCGCGAGTTGTCGCGCCAGTTCCACGACCGCGAAACCGAAAAGGCCTATACCGCCCTGTGCTGGGGCCAGCCGGCGCTGGACAGCGGCAGCATCGACCTGCCCCTGCGCTACGACCCGCCGACCAAGCCTCGGCATGTAGTGGACCACGAGCAGGGCAAGCATGCCCTGACCTTCTGGCGCATCCTGGAACGCTGCGGCGATTACTGCCGGGTCGAGCTGACCCCGATTACCGGGCGTTCGCACCAGTTGCGCGTGCACATGCTGTCGATCGGCCACCCGCTGCTGGGCGACCGCTTGTACGCCAACCCTGAGGCCCTGGCAGCGCATGAGCGCTTGTGCCTGCATGCCGCGATGTTGAGCTTTACCCACCCGGTTTCCGGGGAGCGGCTGAAGTTCGAGTGCCCGGCACCCTTCTGATGACCTTCGCGGGCTTGCCCGCGACGGGCCCGACACAATTTGTGATCTATCTGCGTTAAACTCGCGCCACTGCTGTCTGGAGTGAGTTATGCGCGAAGCACTGAACACTGGCCTGATCGATTTCCTCAAGGCCTCCCCCACGCCCTTCCACGCCACTGCCAGCCTGGCCCTGCGCCTCGAGGCTGCCGGCTACCAGCGCCTGGACGAGCGCGACAGCTGGGCCACGGTGCCTGGCGGTCGGTATTACGTCACCCGCAACGACTCCTCGATCATCGCCATCAAACTGGGCAAGCAAGCGCCCCTGCTGAGCGGTATCCGCATGGTCGGCGCCCACACCGACAGCCCGTGCCTGCGGGTCAAGCCACAACCCGAACTGCAGCGCCAAGGCTTCCTGCAGCTGGGCGTCGAGGTGTACGGCGGTGCGCTGTTGGCGCCCTGGTTCGACCGCGACCTGTCCCTGGCAGGGCGGGTCACGTTCCGCCGTGACGGCAAGGTCGAGAGCCAGCTCATCGACTTCAAGCTGCCCATCGCGGTCATCCCCAACCTGGCGATCCACCTCAACCGCACCGCCAACGAAGGCTGGCCGATCAACCCGCAGAACGAACTGCCACCGATCCTGGCCCAGGTCGCCGGCGATGAGCGCATCGACTTCCGCGCCCTGCTCACCGAGCAGTTGGCCCGCGAGCACGAGCTCAATGCCGACGTGGTACTGGACTACGAGCTGAGTTTCTACGACACCCAGGATGCCGCGCTGATCGGCATCAACCGTGACTTCATCGCCGGTGCCCGCCTGGACAACCTGCTGTCATGCTATGCCGGCCTGCAGGCACTGCTGGCCGCCGACAGCGACGAGACCTGCGTGCTGGTGTGCAATGACCACGAAGAGGTCGGCTCGTGCTCGGCCTGCGGCGCCGACGGCCCGATGCTGGAGCAGACCCTGCAACGCCTGCTGCCCGAAGGCGACACCTATGTGCGCACCATTCAGCGCTCGCTGATGGTCTCGGCCGACAACGCCCATGGCGTGCACCCCAACTACGCCGACCGGCACGACGGCAACCACGGGCCCAAGCTCAACGCAGGGCCGGTGATCAAGGTCAACAACAACCAGCGCTACGCCACCAACAGCGAAACCGCCGGGTTCTTCCGCCACCTGTGCATGGCCGAGGAAGTGCCGGTGCAGAGCTTCGTGGTGCGCAGCGACATGGGGTGCGGCTCGACCATCGGTCCGATCACCGCCAGCCACCTGGGCGTGCGCACGGTCGATATCGGCTTGCCGACCTTTGCCATGCACTCGATCCGCGAGTTGTGCGGCAGCCACGACCTGGCGCACCTGGTGAAGGTGCTGACCGCGTTCTATCGCAGCCGCGAGCTGCCGTGAGAGTCAGGGTGTAACTGACGGCTTCTTCGCGGCACAAGCCCGCGAAGAAGCCGAAACAGGTCTTGCTACTGCCTCGGATCAACCCGCTTCGCCTGCTAACCGCTATGCTTGTTACATGGCCCCACTGCAAAAGGATTGCTGTCCATGTCCCCCTTCCTGTCCCTGTTCGTGCCGGTGTTCCTGTTCCTGCTGCTGCTGACCATCGGCTTCAGCCTGCGCGAGCGCAACATCGGGGTGCTGATGATGTGGATCGGCACGCTGGGCATCTTCGGCCTCACCTGCTGGAAGATCCTGGAGAAACTGCCCACATAAACCTCTACACTCGGTCAATCGTTTGACCTGAGGTAGATTTCCCGGTGCCTGCCCTCCTGCGTTACCTGACCCTGCTGCTGTTTCTGCTCATCTCCCCAGTTCAGGCCGCCGGCCTGCCGAGCCTGCTCGGCGCCGGTACGCCTTCCCAGCCTGCGGCCACCGAGCCGCTGGGCAAGTCGCTGGACGAGGTGATCAAGAACCTGGAAAACGACCAGCAGCGCGCCAAGCTGCTGGCCGACCTGAAAAAACTGCGCGACGCCACCCAGCAATCGCAACCCACCGTCGAACAAGGCGTATTAGGCCTGATCGGCGGTGCGCTGCATGATTTCGAACGGCAGTTCAGCGGCGACGCCAGCCCCTTCCACCGCTGGTCGATGGAAATCGACCAGGCCCAGACGGAACTGACCGAACTGATGGTGCCGGTGCACCAATGGCCGGCGATCCTGTTCGGTTTTGCCGCGATCATCGCCGTGTGGAGCCTGCTGGCGTATGCCTTCAACTGGGTCGGCCACCGGGTACGGCTACGCTTCGGCCTCACCGAAGAACTGCCCCAGCACCCTCGGACCTGGGACCTGGTGCGTTTTGCCCTGCGCAAACTCGGGCCTTGGCTGGTGGCCCTGGTGTTCACCGTATACTTGAGCTTTGCCCTGCCCTCCTCGCTGGGCAAGTCCATGGCCATGGTGCTGGCGTACGCGCTGGTGGTGGGCACCTGCTTCTCGGCCATCTGCGTGATCGCCTTCTCGCTGCTCGACGGCCCCCATCGCCACCGCGCCCTGCACATCCTGCGGCACCAGGCTTTCCGCCCGCTGTGGCTGATCGGCAGCTTTGCCGCCTTCGGCGAAGCCATGAGCGACCCGCGCATGACCGTTGCCCTCGGCACGCACCTGGCACACGCCCTGGCAACCCTGGCCAACGTCATCGCAGCGATCTGCACCGGGCTGTTCATTCTGCGGTTCCGCCGCCCGATCGCCCACCTGATCCGCAACCAACCGTTGGACCGGCGCCTGACCCGACGCACCCTGAGCGACACCATCGAGATTCTCGGCAGCTTCTGGTTCGTGCCGGCGATGATCCTGGTGGCCATTTCACTGTTCGCCACCTTCATCTCGGCCGGCGACACCAGCACCGCCCTGCGCCAGTCGCTGATGTGCACGGTACTGGTGGTGGTGTGCATGGTGCTCAACGGCCTGGTGCGTCGCCACGCCGCCAACCCCAAGCGCGCCAACAAGCGCCAGGCGGTGTACACCGAGCGCCTGCGCAACTTCGCCTACGCGCTGGTGCACCTGTTCATCTGGCTGCTGTTCATCGAACTGGGGCTGCGCGTGTGGGGGCTGTCGATGATCAGCTTCGCCGAGGGCGACGGCCATGAAGTGAGCCTGCGCCTGCTGGGCCTGGCCGGCACATTGATTGCCGCCTGGCTGGTGTGGATCCTGGCCGACACGGCCGTGCACCATGCGCTGGTACGCTCGCGCCGCGGGCTGGCCAACGCCCGCGCGCAAACCATGATGCCGCTGATCCGCAACGTGATGTTCGTGGCCATCTTCATCATCGCGGTAATCGTCGCCCTGGCCAACATGGGCATGAACGTTACCCCGCTGCTGGCCGGTGCCGGTGTGATCGGCTTGGCCATCGGTTTTGGCGCGCAGTCACTGGTGGCCGACCTGATCACCGGGTTGTTCATCATCATCGAGGATTCGCTGGCCATCGACGACTACGTGGATGTCGGCGGGCACCTGGGCACGGTCGAGGGCCTGACCATTCGCACCGTGCGCCTGCGCGACATCGACGGCATCGTGCACACCATCCCGTTCAGCGAGATCAAGAGCATCAAGAACTACTCGCGGGAGTTCGGCTACGCGATCTTCCGCGTGGCGATTCCGCACAGCATGAACATCGACCAGGCGATCACACTGATCCGCGAGGTGGGGCAGAAGCTGCGTAACGACCCGTTGATGCGCCGCAATATCTGGTCGCCGCTGGAACTGCAGGGGGTAGAGAGCTTCGAGTCGGGCTCGGCGATCTTGCGGGCACGCTTCAAGACCGCGCCGATCAAGCAGTGGGAAGTGTCGCGGGCGTTCAACCTGGCGTTGAAGCGCCAGCTGGATGAGGCCGGGCTGGACCTGGCAACGCCGCGGTTGTCGGTGCAGGTGGTGACGGCGGGCGGTGGCGGCATGAGCGAAGCCGGTTCGTCCAGCTAGCATCCCCCTCAACCGGCCTGGGCACGAATGCGGATCGCATCATGCCGCCAATACTCGAGGTCACAGTCGATCAGATGCCCATGCTGGTCGCTGTTGACCCGGGTGATATGCAACCCAGGGCTGCCGACCGACACCTTCAGCGCTGCTGCTGCGTCCACCGGTAACGCCGTGGGCAAGATCTCGAAACACACCTGCCCGTAACCAATGCCATAGACCCGCCCATAGATCTCGGTCAGTGACTGGGCCAGGTCCTGCTCGAGAACCCCTGGGAAGTACGCGGGGTTGAGGTAATGCTCGGCATACAGCACCGCCCGCCCGTCGATACGCCGCAACCGGCAGATACGCACCACACTGGACAACGCCGGCATGCGCAGCCGTGCGCAGACAATGGCCGAGGCAGGCTGCAGCCGCGCCGACAGCAACTCGGTACTCGGTACCCGCCCCTGATCACGCACCATGGCATGAAAGTGGCTACGCTCGATCAGGTCATAGGTCAGCCGCTGGGGCGCGACGAACCAGCCACGGCGCTCTTCCCGATAGATCAGCCCCTGGGCTTCCAGCTGCGCCAAGGCCTCACGCAAGGTGATGCGGGTGGTGTCGAACACCTCGCTGAGCTTGCGTTCGGCCGGCAGCTTGCCCCCCGGCGCCAGCAGGCCGTGTTCGATCTGCTCCTGCAGGGCGTGGCAGATGGCTGTTACCGCACGCGGTGGCATTGGCTGCATCAAAGGTTACCTATCTGGACTAGTCCAGCCCCATGACAGGGCATCTGGAGCGTAGTGCAAGCCTAGGCAGGGCTGATGAACATCCTGTGACAAAGGCGCCACAAGGGCTTTGCCAGAATCGGGCCAAGCCAGGCAAATCAGGGCTTGGGATCTGGTCTACGCTGTATTTTCAGGCAACCGGAGCCACCGCTTCAGGCCTCTCCCTACATCAAACTGTCACGCAAGCGACTTACCTTGGCTCAAGGTTTGCTGACCTAGACCAAAGGTCGCCAGTAACAGCTTCATTCATGACAACAATCGCAAACGGCACCCACCCAAGGAGCTTCGGATGAAAAAGTTCTTCATGGCGTCACTGCTCGGTTCGGCCATCGCCTTGTGTACCACGGCCATGGCCGCCGACACCGACCTCAAGGCCCTGGAAGACGCCGCCCGCAAGGAAGGCACCGTCAACAGCGTGGGCATGCCCGATGCGTGGGCCAACTGGAAAGGCACCTGGGAAGACCTGGCCAGCAAGTATGGCCTCAAGCACAGCGACACCGACATGAGCTCGGCCCAGGAGCTCGCCAAGTTCGCTGCCGAGAAGGACAACGCCAGCGCCGACATCGGCGACGTTGGCGCCGCCTTCGGGCCGATTGCGGTGACCCAGGGCGTGAGCCAGCCGTACAAACCGAGCACCTGGGACCAGGTGCCGGAGTGGGCCAAGGACAAGGACGGGCACTGGGCGCTGGCCTATACCGGCACCATCGCGTTCATCATCAACAAAGACCTGGTGAAGGAAGAGGAACGTCCGAAAACCTGGCATGACCTGGAAAAAGGCAAGTACAAGGTCGCCATCGGCGACGTCGGCACCGCTGCCCAGGCCGCTAACGGCGTACTCGCCGCTGCCATCGCCTACAAGGGTGACGAAGCCAATATCGCGCCGGGCCTGCAGCTGTTCACCAAACTGGCCCAGCAGAAGCGCCTGTCACTGGCCAACCCGACCATTCAGACCCTGGAGAAGGGCGAAGTGGAAGTCGGCGTGGTGTGGGACTTCAATGGCCTGAGCTACCGTGATCAGATCGACCCCAAACGCTTCGAGGTGCTGATCCCCTCGGACGGCTCGGTCACGTCGGGCTATACCACCATCATCAACAAGTACGCCAAGCACCCGAACGCGGCCAAGCTTGCGCGTGAGTACATCTTCAGTGATGCAGGGCAGACCAACCTGGCCATCGGCCACGCCCGGCCGATCCGCGCCGAGCACCTGAAGTTGCCGGCTGATGTGCAGGCCAAGCTGCTGCCCAACGACCAGTACGGGGCTGCGCAGCCGATCAAGGATGCCGCAGTCTGGGAAGCGACCTCGAAGAAGCTGCCGCAGATGTGGAACGAGCAAGTGATCATCGAGATGGAGTAAGGGGCTAGCTGTCTAGCGCCTCCACCGGCCCTTTCGCGGGGCAAGCCCGCGCCCACAGAGTCACCACAACCTTGAGCCCTGTGGTGCACCTGTGGGAGCGCGCTTGCCCCGCGAAGCAGGCAACGCGGTTATTGACTGGAGCCACCATGCAACACAACGTCATCCTGGTCCTGCTCGACGGCCTCAACCACCAGGTCGCCCACCATGCCATGGGCCACCTGCATGCCTACGTCGAGGCCGATCGCGCCGCGCTGTACCGCGTCGAATGCGAGCTGCCATCACTGTCGCGCCCGCTGTACGAGTGCATCCTCACCGGCGTATCGCCGATCGACAGCGGTATCGTGCACAACAACGTCAACCGCTTGTCCAACCAGCGCAGCGTGTTCCACTACGCCCGCGAAGCGGGGCTGGGCACGGCGGCGGCGGCCTATCACTGGATGAGCGAGCTGTACAACCGCTCGCCCTTCGACGCCCAGCGCGATCGCCACACCCATGCGCCCAAGCTGCCGATCCAGCATGGGCTGTTTTACTGGGACGACCGTTACCCCGATTCGCACTTGCTGGCCGATGCCGAATACCTGCGCCGCCGTCACGCACCGAATTTTCTGCTGGTGCACCCGATGAGCATCGACGATGTCGGCCACCGCCATGGCCTGGACAGCAGCCAGTACCGCAACGCGGCGCGCAGTGCCGATATCCTTTTGGCCGACTACCTGCCGCGCTGGCTCGAAGAGGGCTACCAGGTGCTGGTCACCGCCGACCACGGCATGAACAACGACCGCTCGCACAACGGCCTGCTCGCCGAGGAACGCGAGGTCCCGCTGTTCGTCTTTGGCGACGGGTTCAGCCTCGACCCTGCAGCCAAACCGCTGCAAACCGAGTTGTGTGGGACCCTCTGCGAACTGCTCGGCGTGGCCCACGACAAATCGGTGTGCCGGGAGCTGCTCAAGTGAATGCCAGCCATCGCGGCCGTTACCTTGCCCTGCTCTGCCTGCTGCCGTTCGCCGTGTTCTTCGTCATCTTCCAGATCGCCCCGCTGGCCTGGGTGGCAATCAACAGCGTGCAGTCGGAAGCGGGTTGGGGTGTAGAGAACTTCAGCAAGGTGTTCGCCTCGAAGTTCTACCTGCAGGCCCTGCAACGCAGCCTGGAGATCAGCTTCTGGTCGAGCCTGTTCGGCATCGTCATCGCTACCCTCGGCGCCTACTCGCTACGCCAGGTGGATTCACGCCTGCGCGACTTCGTCAGCGCCTTCGCCAACATGACCAGCAACTTCACCGGCGTGCCGCTGGCGTTTGCATTCATCATTCTGCTCGGTTTCAACGGCGCCCTGACCTTGCTGCTCAAGCAGATCGGCCTGCTGGAAGACTTCAGCATCTACTCCAAGACCGGGCTTATCCTGGTCTACACCTACTTCCAGATCCCCTTGGGCGTGCTGTTGCTGTACCCCGCTTTCGACGCCCTGCGTGAAGACTGGCGTGAGTCGGCCGCGCTGCTTGGCGCCAGCCACTGGCAGTACTGGCGGCATATCGGCCTGCCCGTGCTGACCCCGGCGCTGCTCGGCACCTTCGTCATCCTGCTGGCCAATGCCTTGGGTGCCTACGCCACCGTCTATGCGCTGACCACCGGCAACTTCAACGTGCTGACGATCCGCATCGCCGGCCTGGTGGCCGGTGACATCAGCCTCGACCCCAACCTGGCCAGCGCCCTGGCCATGGTGCTGGTGGCGCTGATGACGTTGGTCACGGTGGTTCATCAATGGCTGCTGAAAAGGAGCTACCATGCGCGCTGATGCCAATGCCAACCTCTACCACCGCATGGTGGTGTACCTGCTGTTTCTGGTCATGCTGCTGCCACTGGCCGGCACCCTGCTCTACTCCCTGGCGACCAGCTGGTCGGCCAGCCTGCTACCCAGCGGGCTGACCCTGAAGTGGTACGTGGCGTTGTGGAGCGAGCCGCGCTTCCTGGCCGCCTTCGGCCAGTCGCTGCTGGTGTGCGTGGGGGCGCTGATGCTGTCGGTGGTGCTGATCCTGCCGCTGTTGTTCGTGGTGCACTACCACTTCCCCAAACTCGACGCGCTGATGAACGTCCTCATCCTGCTGCCCTTCGCGGTGCCGCCGGTGGTGTCATCGGTGGGCCTGCTGCAGTTGTACGGCAGCGGGCCGATGGCCATGGTCGGCACGCCGTGGATCCTGATCGGTTGCTACTTCACCATCGCCCTGCCATTCATGTACCGGGCGATCACCAACAACCTGCAGGCGATCAACCTGCGCGACCTGATGGACGCCGCCCAACTGCTCGGGGCCAGCACCTGGCAGGCGGCGTTCCTGGTGGTGCTGCCGAACTTGCGCAAAGGCCTGATGGTGGCCCTGTTGCTGTCGTTCTCGTTTTTGTTCGGCGAGTTCGTGTTCGCCAACCTGCTGGTCGGCACCCGCTACGAGACCCTGCAGGTGTACCTGAACAACATGCGCAACAGCAGCGGCCACTTCAACAGCGCGCTGGTGATCTCGTACTTCGCCTTCGTGCTGGTACTCACCTGGGTCGCCAACCGCCTGAACAAGGACAAGACCTGACATGAGCTTCGTCAGCGTACAGCAACTGCACAAACGCTATGCCGGCACCCCGGTGTTCGAAAATATCGACTGCCAGATCGAACGCGGCGAATTCGTCACCCTGCTCGGCCCGTCCGGTTGCGGCAAGTCAACATTGCTGCGCTGCATCGCCGGGCTGACCCCGGTGGACAGCGGGCGCATTCTGCTCGATGGCCAGGACATCGTGCCCCTGAGCCCGCAAAAGCGCGGCATCGGCATGGTCTTCCAGAGCTACGCGCTGTTCCCCAACATGACCGTGGAGCAGAACGTCGCCTTTGGCCTGCGCATGCAAAAGGTCAAGGCCGACGAAAGCCTTGCCCGGGTGCGTGAGGTGCTGGAGCTGGTGGAGCTGGGCAGCTTCGCCGGGCGCTACCCGCACCAGTTGTCCGGTGGCCAGTGCCAACGCGTGGCCCTGGCCCGTTCGCTGGTGACCCGCCCGCGCCTGCTGCTGCTCGACGAGCCGCTGTCAGCGCTGGATGCGCGCATCCGCAAGCACTTACGTGAACAGATCCGCGCCATCCAGCGTGAACTGGGGCTGACCACCATTTTCGTCACCCATGACCAGGAAGAAGCGCTGACCATGTCTGACCGCATTTTCCTGATGAACCAGGGCCGCATCGTTCAGAGCGGCGATGCCGAAACCCTGTACACCGCCCCCGTGGACCTGTTCGCCGCGGGCTTTATCGGCAACTACAACCTGCTCGACCCAGACAGCGCCAGCCGCCTGCTGCAACGCCCGGTGGCCAACCGCCTGGCCATCCGCCCGGAATCCATCACGTTGGGCCTGAATGGCGAGCTGGACGGTGAAGTGCACAGCCATAGCCTGCTGGGCAACGTCATCCGTTACCGGGTGCGGGTGCGCGACGTGGAACTGGTGGTCGACGTGCTCAACCGCTCGTCCGCCGACCTGCATGCGGACGGCCAGCGGGTATCCTTGTCGATCGACCCCACGGCGTTACGTGAAGTGGCCTAGGAGACTGCAACAATGGCACTGGCAATTTTCGATCTGGATGAAACCTTGATCCACGGTGACTGCGCCTCGCTGTGGAGCGAGCAGATGGCCCGCTTGGGCTGGGTCGACGGCAAGGCATTCCTGCGCCGCGATCATGAGCTGATGGAGGCCTATGGCAAGGGCCACCTGCAGATGGAGGACTACATGGCCTTCAGCCTGGAGCCCATTGCCGGGCGCACCCTGGAAGAGGTTGAACACCTGGTGCAGCCGTGGGTGGAAGACGTCATCGAACCGATCATTTTCGGCGACGCCTGCCGCTGCATTGCCGAGCATCGCAAGCGTGGCGACCGTGTCCTGATCATCTCCGCCTCGGGCACGCACCTGGTTGGGCCGATTGCGGCTCGGCTGGGGGTGGACGAGTACCTGGCGATCGAGCTGGAG
The DNA here is from genome assembly GCF_051123555.1 of Pseudomonas sp. NFX1. NCBI lineage: Bacteria > Pseudomonadati > Pseudomonadota > Gammaproteobacteria > Pseudomonadales > Pseudomonadaceae > Pseudomonas > Pseudomonas sp. NFX1. Next base: position 3,282,393 of record NZ_CP169366.1, read on the forward strand.
GCGGTGAACGGGGTGTACACCGGCAAGACCCACGGCGTGCTCACCTACCGCGAGGGCAAGATCACCCGCTTGCTGGAATGGCTGGATCAGGAACAGGAGAACCTGGAGGGGGCGAGTTTCTATTCTGATTCGCGCAACGATTTGCCGCTGTTGTTGAAGGTGGACCACCCGCATGTGGTGAACCCGGATGCGGTGTTGCGCGAACATGCCCAGATCAATGGGTGGCCTATCTTGAGCTGGGCTTGAGGACCATGGGGGATGCTTTGCAGCCCCCAGCAATCTCAAACCAGACTCGGATCGATCACCATCACCAGCTTGCCCGATACCTGGTTGCTCTCCAGCTCGGCATAGGCCGCCTGGGCAAATTCCACCGGGTAGGTGTCCACCAACTGCGGCGACAAACGCCCTTCGGTGAACAACGGCCACACCTGCTGCAGCAACTCGCGCAGCAACTCGGCCTTGAAGCCATCATCACGGTTACGCAGCGTCGACCCGGTGATCTCCAGGCGCTTGCCCAGCACCAGCGCCAGGTCCAGGTCGAACGTGCGCCCGCCCATCAGGCCGATGATCACCCAGCGCCCGTCACGCGCCAGCAACTTGAGGTTGAGCGGCCCGTAACTGGCGCCGACCGGATCGAGAATCACGTCGAATGGCCCCAGACCTTCCAGCGCTTCGAGGTTCTCGTTACGTACCACACCGCCGGCAGCGCCCAGCGCCTGGCAATAGGCCAAGCGGTCCTGCGAGCCAACGCTGACATAAACCGGGTTGCCAAACGCCTTGCACAGCTGGATAGCCGCCGAGCCAACGCCACTGGCACCGGCGTGCACCAGCACCTTCTCGCCCGCCTTGACGGCGCCCAACTGGAAGATGTTCAACCATGCCGTGGCGTACACCTCGGGCAGCGCCGCCGCTTCCTGCAGGCTCAAGCCTTCGGGCACCGGCAGCACATGGCGGGCATCCACCACCACTTCCTCGGCCATCGCGCCGCTGGCCAGCAGCGCACACACCCGGTCGCCTATGCGCCAGTCGGCGCCCGGGCCCACTTCCTCGATCACCCCGGCGCACTCCAGGCCCATGTACGGGCTGGCGCCAGGCGGTGGCGGGTAAAGGCCCTTCATCTGCAACAGGTCGGCGCGGTTAAGCCCCGCAGCCGCCACGCGAATGCGTACTTGGCCGGCGTCAAGGGCCGGGCGTTCGGCCTCGACCCACTCCACATGTCCGTCAACGCCTTGCAATGCCTTCACAGTGCCTCCATAGTTGAATCATGACTGGGCCTGGGGACGCTTACCCCAGGCTTTTTGCAGTATTTGCCCGGCTCCATGGAACCGGCAACGGAAAAGACGGCCTACTATGCGTGATCAATTGCCTCCACGTCGAATCAGCATGAAGCATTTCCTACCCAGCACCGCCCTGGCCCTGATGATCGGCCTGGGCAGCCTCACGCTCGGCGGCAATGCGGCGGCCGCCAACAAGTGGGACAGCCTGCAGCCGGACCGTGACGAAATCGTCGCCAGCCTCAACGTGGTTGAGCTGCTCAAGCGCCATCACTACAGCAAGCCACCGCTCGATGACGCCCGCTCGGTGATCATCTACGACAGCTACATCAAGCTGCTGGACCCGGCGCGCAGCTACTTCACCGCAGCCGACATCGCCGAATTCGACAAGTGGAAGACGCAGTTCGACGACTTCCTCAAAAGCGGCAACCTCGACCCTGGCTTCACCATCTACAAACGCTACCTCGATCGCGTCAAGCAGCGCCTGGACTTTGCCCTGGCCGAGCTGAACAAGGGCGTCGACAAGATCGACTTCACCGCCAAGGAAACCTTGCTGATCGACCGCAAGGACGCCCCGTGGATGAAGAACCAGGCCGAGCTTGACGACCTGTGGCGCAAACGCGTGAAAGACGAAGTACTGCGCCAGAAGATCGCTGGCAAAGAGCCCAAGCAGATCCAGGAAACCCTGACCAAGCGCTACAAGAACCAGCTCACGCGCCTGGACCAGACCCGTGCCGAAGACATCTTCCAGGCTTACATCAACACCTTCGCCCAGTCCTACGACCCGCACACCAATTACCTGTCGCCAGACAACGCGGAAAACTTCGACATCAACATGAGCCTGTCGCTCGAAGGCATCGGCGCGGTGCTGCAAAGCGACAACGACCAGGTCAAGATCGTGCGCCTGGTGCCGGCAGGCCCTGCGGCCAAGACCAAGCAGGTAGCCCCGGCCGACAAGATCATCGGCGTGGCCCAGGGCAACAAGGAAATGGTCGACGTGGTCGGCTGGCGCCTGGACGAAGTGGTCAAGCTGATCCGCGGCCCGAAAGGCTCGGTGGTACGCCTGGAGGTCATCCCGGCAAGCAATGCCCCGAGCGACCAGACCAGCAAGATCGTTTCGATCACCCGCGAGGCGGTCAAGCTTGAAGAGCAGGCGGCGAAAAAGTCGGTGCTCAAGCTCAAGCAGGATGGCCGTGACTACAAGCTGGGCATCATCGAGATCCCGGCCTTCTACCTGGACTTCAAGGCCTACCGTGCCGGAGATCCGGAGTACAAGAGCACCACGCGTGACGTGAAGAAACTGCTCACCGAACTGCAGAAAGAGAAAGTTGACGGCGTGGTCATCGACCTGCGCAACAACGGCGGCGGCTCCCTACAGGAAGCCACCGAGCTGACCAGCCTGTTCATCGACAAGGGCCCGACGGTGCTGGTACGCAACAGCGACGGCCGCGTCGACGTGCTCGAGGACGAAAACCCGGGCGCCTTCTACAAAGGCCCGCTGGCACTGCTGGTCAACCGCCTCTCGGCTTCGGCCTCGGAGATCTTCGCCGGCGCCATGCAGGACTACCACCGCGCACTGATCATCGGTGGCCAGACCTTCGGCAAAGGCACCGTGCAGACCATTCAGCCGCTCAACCATGGTGAGCTGAAACTGACCTTGGCCAAGTTCTACCGGGTTTCCGGGCAGAGCACCCAGCACCAGGGCGTACTGCCGGACATCGACTACCCGTCGATCATCGACACCAAGGAAATCGGCGAGAGCGCCCTGCCCGAGGCCATGCCGTGGGACACCATCCGCCCGGTGGTCAAGCCTGCGGCCGACCCGTTCAAGCCGTACCTGGCCCAGCTCAAGGCGCAGCATGAAGCGCGCAGCGCCAAGGATGCCGAGTTCACTTACATCCGCGACCGCCTGGCCCTGGCCCAGAAGCTGATGAGCGAGAAAACCGTCAGCCTCAACGAACAGGACCGCCGTGCCCGCCACGATGAGATCGAGGGCAAGCAACTGGCCCTGGAGAACATCCGCCGCAAGGCCAAGGGCGAAGAGCCGCTCAAGGAGCTGAAGAAGGAAGACGAGGACGCGCTGCCGGCCGAGGATGAAACCACCAAGCCGGAAGACGACGCCTACCTGTCCGAAACGGGGCGCATCCTGCTCGACTACCTGAGCGCCAGCTCGCAGGTGGCCAAGCACTGATGTGCTGCGCTGTTTAACAAAAAGGGCCGGGTGTGAAAACACCCGGCCCTTTTTGTAAGAGCGGTGGCTGTCAGGCGGTTTCCGGATAGGGGTACTCAAATACCCTGACGACTTCCGAGGCATGCCACGACGCCGCCTCCATGCCATCAACCGGCCCGGCAAAGCGGCCCAGCCGCTCGACGCACTCGAAAAAACCGGTACGCGGCAGGCGGCTGGCGCCCTGGCTGATGACCAGCGAACTGCGCAACGGCTGCTCGGCGCGCGCATCGATCACGGCCAGGTACTCCAACGCGGCAGTCAGCGTCTGCATGGCCGGGCTAGGCAGTTGCAAGCGCTCGATGAGCGCGCGATACGTCAGCAAATGACGTTGACGACGGGCCAGGTCAAGCTCGTCCAGCAGGTTCTGCCAGTGCTGGCGGCTGATCCTGACCTGGCTCATGATGGCTCGCTCCAACCCGCCACACCCAGGTGCCAGGCCAGGGCGCGGCGGATGGCGGCGTCCGGCTGTCGCTCGCCTGATTCGATCATGGCCAGATAGGCCGGGCTGACACCAACATTGCGCGCCAGTAGCTCAGGGGCAATGCCCTTCGCCTCACGTATCTGCGCCACCTCGCTGAAAGCCGGCAAGGGCGCACTGGCGGCACTGACCTGCGTTTCACTGGCGCTTGCCTCGGCAGGCGCCTGCCCTGCTGCCTTCAACAGTGCCTGGTACTGCTCCCAGGGAACAACTGCGTACTCGGGCTGACCGTCCCGGCTGATAACCTGAATACCCATTACAACCCCCTTACGTGGGATTACGGCATGTAATCCATAGGCATAATCCTTATGCCAATTATATTACCAAGTACGGGAGTGTGTGCAGCTCAGGCTGATTTCACTGCGTATTGCGTTCCAGGCGCAAGGCTTCGGGGCTGTTCGGCAAGCGCTCGACCACCCGCAACCGCTCTGGCGCCTGGCTGTCGCGCCAGGCTTTGAAACGCCCAAGCTCATCCGCGACGGTTTTCAGCACCCAGCCCAGCACAGCGATATCGTCGAGGAACCCCACCCCCAGCAACCAGTCGGGAATGGCGTCGATAGGGCTGACGAAGTACAGCAGGCCGGCAACGATGGTCACCAATGCCTTGGGGCTGATGGCGCGGTACTCGCCCCGCCACCAGGCCAGGCACAGTGACTGCAGCAGCTTTACATCCTCGCGCAGCTGACCGATTCGCGGGCCTTTGCGGGCCACGGCGAACAGCAGTGCCGGTAACCGCCCGCGGCTGAGCAGGCGCTCGGCCAGCGGCAGGAAACGGGCGAAATTCCAGGGTGCGCTCATGGAGCCTCCGAGAGGAAGGGTTATCCACATTTATTGTGGATAACCTTGTGAACAGGGCGAAGTTTCTGACGTCAGGTGCCCACTAGGCAAGGGTCCCGGTCAGATCGGGCGTTTTTTACACAGACGTTTCAGTTGCGCAAACGATTTGCGTCAGAAGCATCCTACTTCATCACGCTGCTATTGCTCGGACAGTATCAGCCGACAGAGGTTCTTCCAAGCGTCTACCGCGCAAACGAAAACGCCCCGTCAAGACGGGGCGTTCTGTGCAAAAGCAGCCAGTATTACTTGGCTGGTTCTTCTGCTGGTGCTTCGGCAGGCGCTTGCGCCGGTGCTTCGGCTTCCGGCTCTGCACCTTGCAGTTGTGCCGGGTCCTTGATGGCGATCAGCTCAAGGTCGAATACCAGTACCGAGTTGGCTGGGATCAGCGGGCTCGGGCTCTGGGCGCCGTAAGCCAGTTCGGCCGGGATGAACAGCTTGTACTTCTCGCCGACGTGCATCAGTTGCAGGCCTTCGACCCAACCAGGGATGACGCCGCTGACCGGCAGGTCGATCGGGCTGCCGCGTTCGACGGAGCTGTCGAACACCTTGCCATCGGTCAACTTGCCTTCGTAATGAACGGTGACTACGTCAGTCGGCTTGGGCTGCGGGCCGTCGGCTTTCTTGATCACTTCATACTGCAGGCCCGAAGCGGTGGTGACCACGCCTGGCTTCTTGGCGTTGTCTTCGAGGAACTTCTTGCCGGCGGAAGCGGCTTCTTCGCTGGCCTTGGCCAGACGCTCTTCGGCGCGCTTCTGCAGCGAGGTGAAGGCCTCTACCAGCTCTTCGTCCTTGATGCGCTGCTCTTTCTTGCTGACCGCGTCTTCGATGCCCAGCGCAACCGCTTTGGAGTCAAGGTCTTCCATGCCTTCCTGAGCCAGGCTTTTGCCCATGTTCAGGCCGATACCGTAGGAGGCTTTCTGTGCCGGAGTCTTCAGCTCGGGGCTGCTGGCCTGTTGGTCGCAGCCAGCCAATACGAGGCCTACCAGGGCAACCGCAGCCGCCAAACGATGCTGTTTCATGCTATTTCCTTGTTCATGCGCCATAAGGGCAATCAGGGTAAAGCCGCGAGCTTAGCAGGCGGCCGTGACCAATGGCTACCGGCATAGGAGCGGGTAAACACTGATTAGTTCAACAGCCTTGCATGCATCAGAAAAGCCTTAATTAGTGCAAAAGATCATTCGTTACGCTTTGTATCGACCAAGATATACCATAACGCTATCATCTGCCGCTTTCAGGATGCTGGCCCGGGCGCGGCCAGGCTGTCTAGAACGGGCTTCAGGGATGCACAATGAGATGGGACGGAGCAGTAACTTTCGGTGATTACTGGCTGGGCTACACCGGCAAGACCGACCAAACCGCAGCCCACGCCCACGTCGCCATCCAGCTGTGCATCGGCCTGCGCTACGACATCACCGTGGAGTTCGGTAACCATGCCCTCAGTGCACCTGGGGTACTGATCGGGCCCTCAGTCGACCATCGCTCGTTGCCCAACCCCGACCGCGTTGCCTTCCTTTACTTCTACCCGGACGCGCCGCTTGGCCGCGCATTGAAAGCCCTGCTCGACGAGAGCGGCAAGGCAGCGGTCAGCCGTGACATCGTCGATTGCGTGCGCCAGGCCGCCAACTTCGATGAGGTAGTCGCAGCCCTCGAACTCAAGCTGGTGCCCCCCGACAGCTTCGACCCACGCCTGTCCAATGCCCTGCACCTGCTGCGCCAGGACTGGGCGGGCATCGGCGCGGTGTCGCGCGCGGCCAGCGCGGTGGGCCTGTCCAGCCCACGCCTGCGCTTTTTCGCCACGCACCAGATGGGCGTGCCACTGTCGCAATGGATCATCTGGCGCAAGCTCGAACGTGCCTGCCATGCCCTCGCCCACGACGCCAGCCTCAGCGATGCCGCCATCGCCGGCGGCTTCGCTGACCAGGCCCACCTCACCCGCATGATGCGGCGCATGGTCGGCATGTCGCCCAGCCGCGTCGCCGTGGTACTGCGCAATACAAGCGATTCGTTCAAGAATCAGCAGTTCTAAATCGCCATCATCCCCTCCAGCCCGCGCCGATCGGGGTCTCCACCCAGGCGCAGGGCCGCTTGCCGGCCGTTGCCACTGAAACACAGGCACACAGGTCGGCTTTTTTAATCGCTCCGGTTCCTTGGCCCCCTTGCGGCTGCCAGGCAGACGGGCCACTTCATCAACCTAGCGAGCAAGGAGTGCTAGTCCATGTCTGGACAAACGCGGCTGACCGTTTTCCTTACCGGCGGAGCCGGTGTACTGGGCGATACCCTGATCGACCAACTGGCCGAGCGCTATCACCTGGTCTGCCTGACCCGTCGCAGCAGCATTCGCCACCCTGGGGTCGAAACCCTGCGCGGCGACATCTGCCAACCGCGCATGGGCCTGTCCCACACGGACTACCTGGCACTGACCAAACGGGTCGACTGGGTCATCCACTGCGCGGCCATTACCCGCCTGGATGGCCATGCCGAAGCGGTGTTCTCGGTCAATTACCAAGGCACTGAGCAGGTGCTGCAGTTTGTCCGCGATGCCGACGTGCCGCTGTACCACATCAGCACTGCCTTCACCCACCCCTGTGACTACCACCCTGGGGTGATGCCCTCGACCCCGTACGAAGTGGTCAAGCGCCAAGCCGAGACCCTGGTGCGCGAGGCCGGCGTACCGGTTTCGATCTTCCGCCCGTCGATCATCATCGGCGACAGCCACAGCGGCCACATGCCCATGCTGCAGGGCTTTCACCTGACCATGGGGCTGATGATGTCGGGCTACCTGCCGATCATCCCCTGCCCGGAGGGCGGCCGTGTCGATGTCATCGCCCGCGACGTGGCAGCTGCCGGCATCGCCAGTGCCCTGGATCAGCGCCTGATCGGTGACGACTACTTCCTCACCAACGGCCCACAGGCGCTTGATATCCGCACCCTGCTCGACCTCATGTGCGAACAAATGCAAGACCAGAGCACACCTTTCCAGCGCCCGCGCTGCATGAACCCGGACATCTACGAACGCCTGGTACGCCCGGTGTTCCTGCCGGCCCTCGAAGAGAACATCCGCGCAGCCCTCGGCCGGGCGACCCAACTGTGCCGCTACGCCAGCCTGCTGCAGCCGCTGCCCAGCTCCCTGGAGCAACTGTTGCCGGCCCAGCGCCTGGCCCAGCGCTCACCGCGCCAGGAGTTGGCGCTTACCTTGGCATGCCTGGCGCCCAAGCTTTCGGCCATGCAACGCATGCTGAAAATTCCGGCAGCGGGCGAGCGCCGTGGCGAACTGGCCATGGAGGCCTGAGACGATGAACAGCTTCACCCCCCTGCCCGAAGGGCTTGATGCCGAGCGCGTGCGCGCGCAGTACCGTGACCATGTCAATGCGGGTTATGCCCGCCTGGCCTCGATGATGAACCTGCCCATCGAGGTGGGTGCCGAAGGCGTCTATCTGTACGACATGGACGGCCATCGCTACCTGGATGCCGGTGGCTATGGCGTGTTCCTGCTCGGGCATTCGCACCCGCAGGTCGTCGAGCAGGTCAGCCGCCAGCTGCACAGCCACCCCATGGCCAGCAAGCTGATGCTCAACCCGTTCCAGGCCCAGGCCGCTGCGGCCCTGGCTTCGGTATGCCCAGACCCACTGCAGTATGTGTACTTCTGCAACTCCGGCACCGAAGCCACCGAGGCGGCGCTCAAGCTGGCCTGGCTCAATGGCTGCCAGCACGTGATCTCTACCCAGGGTGGTTACCACGGCAAGACCCTTGGCGCCCTGGCAGTCACCGGCAGGGCTCTGTATCGCACACCGTTCGCCGACCGCCTGGGCGACAGCCATTTCGTGCCCTTTGGCGATGCCGAGGCGCTGCGCCTGCAGTTGCAGGCACAACCCGAACGCACCTGCGTGATCCTTGAGCCGGTACAGGCCGAAGCCGGGGTGATCGTGCCTGCTGCCGGCTACCTGCAGCAGGTGCGCAAACTGTGCGACCAGTACGGCGCGATCCTGATTGCCGATGAAATCCAGTCTGGCCTCGGCCGCACCGGTCGCTGGTGGGCCTGCGACCACGAGGCAGTGGTGCCCGACATCCTGCTGGTCGGCAAAAGCCTGTCCGGTGGCTGCGTGCCGGTCAGCGCCATGGTCTGCAACGCCGACATGCAGGCACCGCTCAATCGCAACCCGTTGATGCACACCTCCACCTTCGGCGCCAACCCGCTGGCCATGGCCGCAGTGATGGCGACCCTCGATGTGATGCAGCGCGAACAGCTGGTGGAGCGCGCCGCAGCACTGGGCCAACGCCTGCAGCTGGGCCTGCAGACCGTGCTGCGGCAACACCCGCGCGGCGCCCAGGTGCAGCTGCGTTGCGCCGGCCTGCTGCTCGGGCTCGAGTTCGCCGACGCCGGGCTGGCGGCAAACATGGTCATGCACCTGATCGACCAACGCATCGTGGTCAACCATTCGCTCAACGATCACCGGGTAATCCGCCTGACACCGCCAGCCCTGTACAGCGACAGCGACGTTGAATGGCTGCTTGGCGGTTTCGCCCGCGCCCTTGCCCGCACCTTCGAATAGGACACCGAAATGAAAGAAGTCAGCCTGACCGCCCATGTTCCCAGCCAGAGTGCCGAACAGGTCTACGCCGCTATCAGCAACTTCAGCCTCTACCCCCAGCTGTGCGAATCGGTGCGCAACATCGAGATCGAATCGATCCATGAGCACGAGGTGCTGAGCAACTGGGAGGTGAACTTCCACAGCGGCATTCTCAAGTGGCAGGAACGCGATGTCTTCGACCCCGACAACCTGCATATCCACTTCCGCCAGACCGCAGGCGACATCGACCACTTCTCCGGCTCCTGGCAAGTCAGCGAAACCGCCGAGGGCGCCAGCATTGCCTTCCGCTCGTGCTTCGACCTGGGCCTGCCGATGCTTGCCGACATGCTCGACCCGGTAGCCCGGCAAGCTATCCACGACAACATCAGCGCCATCATCAGTGGCCTGTTCCCGAACAGCCAGATCAAGGATTGATGCCATGCCGTTGCCACTCCTGCAAAACGCCAGGCAAACCCTGAACCGCTTTGCCCCAGGCTTCGCCGACCTGCTGACAGAGCTGCCATTCGAGCAGCGCGAGGCGGCAGGTAGCCCGGTGGTGGACTGGTTCAAACAAAACGGGCCGGTTGCCTTGCTGGTACCCGGGGCTGGCGGTGGCCTGGGGGCCAGCGCGCGCGAAGCGCTGCATGTGCAGCTCGCCCTCGGCGCCTTGTCGCCCTCGCTGGCCGTGGCCAGCACCATGCATCAGTTTTCCGTGGCCAGCCTGGTCGCGGTTGCCGCCAAGGGCACAGGCGCCGAAGGCCTGTTGTTGTCAGCCATCGCCCGGCAGCGCCTGCTGCTGGCGTCCGGCTTCGCTGAAGGCGTGCCCGGTGGCGGCATCCTCGATGCCGGCATGGAAGCCTTGCAACTGGCCGACGGCGTACGCCTGAGCGGCAGCAAGCAACCGTGCAGCCTGACCCGCTCGATGGACCTGCTGACCGCCAGCTTCAGCCGTGCCAGCGAGCATGGCGAAGAGCTGATGATCGCCCTCATCCCCGCGTCCGCACCGGGCATCAGCCACCACCCGTTCTGGGGCAACAGCGCCCTGGCCGGTGCACAGAGCCTGGAGCTGCGCCTGGAGGATGTGTACGTCAGCGAGAAGATGATCTTCTCCGCCGGGCTGAAGTCGCAGCTGGGCGACGTACAGACCATCGGTTTCATCTGGTTCGAGCTGCTGATCAGCGCCAGTTACCTGGGGGCCTGCATGGGCCTGGTGGAGCGGGCAATCGACGAGCGCCGCTGGAGCGACCAGCAGCGGGTGCAACTGGCCTGCCAACTGCAATTGTGCCTGAGCGCCCTGGAGGGCTTGGCGCATGAGGTCGATCAGCTGCAAGGCGACGCCGATGACTTGCTGGCGCGCCTGCTGCTGACCCGCTACGGCATCGAGCAGCAACTGGCCAGCGCCTCCGACCTGGCCCACCAGATGCTCGGTGGCTTGGCCTTCATCCGCTCGAACCTGAGTTGCGACTGGCTGGCCAGCACCCGTGGCCTGCAGTTCCACCCTCCCGGGCGTTTCAGCATGACGGCCAACCTCGACCGCTACCTGCATGGCGCCACCTTCAGCATTGCCAATGGAGTCACCCTGTGAAACTGCTCAACAAGATCGTCGTCATCACCGGCGCGGCACGCGGCCTGGGCCTGGAAACCGCGCGCAAGCTCAAGCAGCAAGGTGCAACCGTGATCGGCATCGACCGGCTCGAACCGCACACGGCCCTCAACTTCGATGCCTACTACCTGCTCGACCTGTGCGACCGCGAGCGCCTGGACGAAGCCGCCGCCTCGATCCTGGAGCGCTTCGGCGACATCGACATCCTGGTCAACAATGCCGGGGTGCTGACCTTGGAGCGCGGCGAGACGGGGGTAAACGACGACGTGCGCCGCGCCCTGGAAATCAACCTGCTGGCCCCCTGGCAGTTGACCTCGCGGTTCTTGCCGGCGCTGCTGCGCACGCAGGGCAAGGTGGTCAACGTGTCTTCGCTGTTTGCCCTGGTGAACGCGCCCTACGTCGCTGCCTATGCCACCAGCAAACGGGCCATGAGCGCCTATTCGGATGTACTGCGCATGCAGTACCCCGGGCAACTGGACGTGGTAACGGTGTTCCCTGGGTTCATCGACACGGCCATTCACGACCCGGCCGAACGGGTCGGCCTGTCGGTCAAGCGCCTGGTCAGCTTCAAGCGCGGCGAGCGCGTGCTGCTGTCGCTGGAAGAAAAACTCGATGACGCCAGCAATGGCCTGGTACGTGCCTGCACCCAGCGTGGCCTGCGCAACCGTGGCCTGACCTTCCTCGGCAGCGTGGCCATGTACACCGCCCGCTGGCTGCCGAGCGTGGTCGACGCGTTCATCAGCCTGCGCCTGCGCCGCCTGAGCAACGCCGGGCAGCTGTCGCTCAAGCCCGAACTGATCGACTGAGGGCAGGCCGATGACGCAACTGGCACTGGACAAGCCCACGCTACGCCCGGACCGCAGCCTGCTCAAGCCGTCGGCGCTGGAAACCACCTGGGTGGTCGGCTATGCGTTGCTGCTGTTCGCCGTCCCGTTGGCAGTACTGGTGGAGACCCTCAGCCAGCTGCCGCAGGCATGGCCGCTGGCCCTTCCACTGCTGCTGCCGGCGGGTTACGGCCTGTTTCTGCAGGGCATCCTGGGCCACGAGGGCTTCCACTTCAACCTTAGCGAAAACCGGCTGTACAGCTGCATGCTGGCGGTGTTGCTGAGTTCGATGCTGACCGGCTTCTGCGTCACCGGCTACTTCGTCGACCACTGGCAGCACCATCGCCATAACGGCGGCCCCAAGGACCCGGACTGGCGCCTGTTGCGGCGCTATCGCCTGGCCGTTACCCGGCTGCTGGTGTCGCGCCTGCATGCCACCGCCTGGTACCTGCTGCAGACCGTGCGCCTGGCCCTGCCCGGCGCCAAGGTCGAAGGCACGCTGCCGCTTCCGGACAAGCAGATCCGCTTGCTGGCCAGGGTCAATCTGGCCTGCCAACTGCTGTGGCCGGCGCTGTGGCTGGCGCTGGCGACGCAGTGGCCGGTGCTACTGCCGGCGATGGCTGGGTGCCTGTTGCTGGCCTTGTTGATTTCCGCGCTCAACGCCTATCAGGAGCATGCCTTCGAGGCCTGCGTCGACCGGCCGGTGGCACGCTCGCGCACCGCCTGGCTGAGCACCCTGCTGCACCTAGGTTCCAACTATCACCTGGAGCACCACCTGTACCCGCGGGTGCCGTGCTGGCGCCTGCCACGGCTGCACCGCCAACTGCTCGCCAGCGGTTGGTACGAAGGCCGGCAGGCGCTGCTCGAACCGCGTTTCTTCGGCGCCTTGCGCTACTGCAAGGCACGTTTCCCCTATGCCGGCGCCTGGCAAGCAATGCCACCGCCAGGCCGCCCCGGGCAGTAATTTGCGCCCGGTACACCGCCCCCACACTCAAGGAGCCGAGTATGTCTTTTGATGTAGATGCAATGATCGAGAATGAACGCCGCACCCTGCTGGCACACCCCCTGTTCGCCAGGATCAGCTCGCTGGATGACGTGCGCCTGCTGATGGAGAACCACGTGTTCGCCGTGTGGGATTTCATGACGCTGCTCAAGCGTATCCAGCGCGACCTGACCTGCGTCAGCCTGCCCTGGCTGCCGCCGCGGCACATCATTGCCGCGCGGCTGATCAACGAGATCGTCACCGGCGAAGAAACCGACGAGCACCCTGGCGGCGGCTTCATCAGCCACCTGGACCTGTACCTCAGCGCCATGGACGAGATTGGCGCCGACACTGGCCCGTTCCGTCAATTCCAGGCCCTGCTGCAAGCAGGCGTGCCACTGGCCCAGGCGTTGACCAACGTCGACATCCCGCTGCCGGCCAAGGTCTTCGTCAGCAAGACCCTCGACGTTGCCCTGCACGGCTCGACCGAGCAGGTACTGGCGTACTTCTTCTTCGGCCGCGAGGACATCATCCCCGACATGTTCGGCGGCCTGCTGCAGCGCTGGGCGATCGAGGAAGCCAGCGTGCCGATGCTGACCTACTACCTCAAGCGCCACATCGAGATGGACGGTGACGATCACGGCCCGGCGGCCAAACGCATCATCGCCGAGATCGTCAGCGAACCCGCACAGCAACAGGCGCTGGCCAAGAGTGCAGCCGATGCGCTGGTGGCCCGTACCGTGCTGTGGGACGGCGTGTTCGAACTGCTCGACCAGCGCGCCACCGCGACTGCGCAAGCCACTTGCGTGGCGGCAGCCAGCTGAGCATTGCCCCTTGCCTGCGCGCACCGCAGGCAAGGGGCAATGGCCTTAAACGACAAGGACGAGAGCGTGTGACATGGTGAAAGGCAAGTACACCAAGTTGGCAGTATCGGTGCTGGTCATTGCAGGCCTGGCCGTACTGGGGCTGCAACGCTGGCAATACGCAAAGCAGTACGTCAGCACCGACAACGCCGAAGTGGAAGGCGTGATCATCCCTATCCGGGCCAGGCTGAGCGGCGTGGTGGTACAAGTGCCGGTGCACGAGAACACCCGGGTGAAGCAGGGAGACCTGCTGTTCCAGGTGCGTGAGGACGAATACCAGCAGCGGCTCGAACAGGCCCGAGCCAATTATCTGGGCGCGCTGGTCGCCACAGGCCAGGGCGGCATGCCTGGCCTGATGGACAGCCAGGTGCGCAGTGCCGCCGCACGCAGCCAGGCAGCACAGGCCACTATCGGACAACTGGTGGCCAACGCCGAGCAGGCACGCAGCGACTATCGGCGCACGCAACGGCTGGCCGAGCAGGGTGTGGTCAGCACCCAGGACCTGGAAGCCGCGCGCGCCCGCTTCGATGCCCTGAACCATCAATTGCAGGCTGCCCGGGACAACTCCACTGCCGCCCGTGAAGGCACCTTGGCCAACCAGGCGGCACTGAAGGTGGAAGAGTACCGGATCAAGGCAGCCGAATCGGCCTTGGCCCTGGCCCGTATCGAGCTGCAGGATACCCGGCAGGCCTCGCCCCGGGCCGGGGTCATCGTGCACAAGGATGTGCAGCCTGGGCAATTCGTGGTGGCCGGGCAAAAGCTGCTGAGCCTGGTCAGCACCGAGCGCATGTGGGTGGTGGCCAACTTCAAGGAAACCCAGATCGGCCGAGTACGGGTCGGCCAACCGGCACGCATCAGCGTCGACGCCTTTCCGGGGCAACAGCTCGAGGGTGTGGTGCACAGCCTGGTACCGGCCACCGGTGCGCGGTTCTCGCTGCTGCCGCAGGAGAACGCCACCGGCAACTTCACCAAGGTGGTGCAGCGCATCCAGGCACGGATCGAGTTCCGGCAACTGCCCACGGCCATGCAGCAGGCACTTAGCCAAGGCATGAGCGTGTTCGTCGAGGTCGATACCCGCGACAGCGGGCAGGCACTATGAAGTCGCCCTGGCTGGTGGCCGTGACGGTGACCTTGATCTCGATGATGGAGCTGCTCGACGTGACCATCGTCAACGTCGCCATTCCGAGCCTGATGGGCAGCTTTGGCGCGTCGGTGGACGAAATCTCCTGGATCTCTACCGGTTACATCGTGGCCAATGTGGTGATCCTGCCAGCCAGCGGCTGGCTGTCTGCCTGGTTTGGCCGGCGCCGCTACTACCTGGTGTCGTCGGCGCTGTTCGTGCTGGCGTCGCTCGGTTGCGCCGTGTCCCAGGAGCTCTGGCAACTGGTGCTGTGGCGCGTGATACAAGGCCTGGCCGGGGGCGGACTGCTAGGCATCTCGCAGGCGATCATCTATGACGTGTTCCCCAAGGAGAAGGTCAGCTCAGGCATGGCCTTGTATGGCGTCGGGGTGATGATGGGGCCGACCCTCGGCCCGTCGGTGGGGGGCTACCTGATTGATGAGTTCTCCTGGCACTGGATCTTCCTGATCAACCTGCCCATTGGTGCGCTGGCCCTGCTGCTGGCCTGGCTGTGCGTGGGCGACTCGCCCAACGAGCGCCGCCCGCAGAGCATCGACTACCTGGGCTTCCTGTTGCTTGCCGTCGGTGTCGGCAGCTTGCAGATCCTGCTGGAGCGCGGCGAGCACTGGGACTGGCTGGAGTCGGACCTGAGCCTGCTGTGCCTGGCCCTGGCGCTGCTTGGCCTGGTGGGCTTCTGTTACTGGGAGCGGCGGGTGAGCAACCCGATCGTCAACCTGGCGCTGTTCAACAACCGCGAGTTCCTGCTGGGTTCGGTGTGCGCCTTCTGCGTCGGTTTCGGCCTGTACAGCACGCTGTTCATGGTGCCCCTGCTGCTGCAGACGCTGCTCGAACAAAGTGCCTACCAGAGCGGCCTGGTGATCTTCCCTGGGGCCCTGGCCAGCGCGGTAAGCACCCTGGTAATCGGCAAGCTGTCGCAGGAAAACCGCATCGATGAGCGCTACTTCATCTGCGTGGGCATCCTGGTCTACGGCTACGCCATGTACCTGCATACCCAGTTCACCCTGCAGAGCAACCCCGACACACTGTACTGGCCGCTGATCATCCGGGGGTTCGGCCTGGGCATGATCTTCGTGCCGCTGACCAACCTGGCCATGCGCCAACTGCCGGTACAGCTGATCTCGGTAGGTTCCGGCGTGCTCAACCTGATGCGCCAGCTCGGTGGCAGCGTCGGTATCGCCATCGCCGCCACCCTGCTCACGCGTTTTTCCTGGGCGCGCTACCGGCAGCTCGCCGAGCATGTCGACGAAAACCGCCTGGTCACCAGTGGCTGGGACCTGGCCAGCCTCGACCCGCGGCGGCTCTCCACCGAGCTGCTCGGCGCTGACCAGGCCAACGCCCTGCTGGCCTTCGTCCAGGCCCGGGAGCAGGCGCAGATGCTCGGTTTCAGCATGCTCTTCGGCCTGCTCGGTGCAGTGATGCTGGTCGGCGTCCCGATGGTGCTACTGATGCGCAACCCCCGCCAACACAAGCCCTCACTTGCAAAGGAGTCCGCGACGTGCTCGGACAATGCACACGAATCCGCCTAGCGGTGCTGATACTGGCGCTGGTCTGCGCCAGCCCCGTACAGGCCCGCGACCTGTACCAGACCTACCAGCAGGCCCTGGGGCATGACATGGCCTATGCCGCCGCCCAGCAACGCCAGCTGGCGGCTGCACAAAAGGCCCCGCAGGGGTTGGCCACGTTGCTGCCGCACCTGTCCCTGGAAAGCGGCGCAGCCTGGGTCGACCGCGAACACAGCGGGGCGGCCAGCCGCAACCGCGACAACTCCAATGCCTACGCGCTGGTATTGATCCAGCCCCTGCTGCGCTGGCAGAACGTCATCGGCCATGAACAGGGCAAGGCCCTGGCAACGGCGGGCGAAATCGACCTGCTGGCCGCGCGCCAGGACCTGATACTGCGCGTGGCCGACGCCTACTTCGAGCTGTTGCTTGCCGAAGACCAACTGGGCACCAGCCGCCAGCAGGTGCAGACCCTTGGCCAGCAACTGGACAAGGCACAGCGCTTTCGGCGCGAGGGCTCGGGGACCGAAAACGAAGTGCAGCGCATCCAGGCCCGCTACGACCTGGCGCTGGCCGAACAGATTGCCGCCGGTAATGCCTTGCGCCTCAACCAGCAGGCATTGGCGAGGCTGACGGGCAGCACGCCGGGCGAGTTGGCCAGGCTCGACGACGAGGTGGCGTTCAGTGGCCCGCAACCGGCACGGCTGGATGCCTGGACCGACCAGGCACGCCAGCACAACCTGAAGGTGCAGGCCGCCGAGGTGCGCCAGCTGATCGCCGAGCAGGAAGTGGAAAAACAACGAGCCGGCCACCTGCCGACCCTCGACCTGGTGGCCGCGCATGGCCGGTTTGCCTCGGTCGGTGGCAGCCTTTACGACGTTACCGTACCCGAGGAGAAATACACCCAGACGGTGGTTGGCGTGCAACTGAGCGTGCCGCTGTATGCCGGTGGCGGTACTCAGAGCCGTACCCGCGAGGCGCGTGCCCTGCAGGGCGCGGCGGAAGATGAACTGGAAGATGCACGGCGCGAAGCTGATTTCATGGCGCGCCAGGCCTACCTCAACCTGACGGGCGGCATCAGTCAGTATCAGGCCCTGCAACAGGCCATGCGCTCCAGCCAGAGTGACCTGCGGATCACCACGCACGCCTTCGAGGCAGGCGCGCGCATCAGCAGCGACGTGCTGGATGCCGAGCAGCAGCTAACCCGCACCCGCCTGCAACTGGCCCGCCAGCGCTACGCTATCTTGCAGGCGCAGCTACGCCTGATGGCGGCCAGCGGCAGCCTGAGTGATGACAACCTCAAGGCGCTCAGTGCCCTGCTGACAGCACGGGTTCAAGGGTAGCTACCCTCGCGGTACTGCCCCGCCACCTCGCGCAGCACCTCGCACACCCACTGCCCCGGCAGGCTCTGCGGCGAGGCGGCATTGCGACAGATGCCGACCGAGCCGCCCGGCTCGCGCACGCCCAGGTCGAGTTCGACCAGTTCGCCACGGCCAAGGTCGATCAGCACGGCGTCGCGCGGTGCCACCCACACGGCATCACTGCCCAGCAGATAGCGGCGGCTCAAGGCCAGCGACAAGGTCTCCAAGCGTTGCGCCGGCAGCTGCACACCACATTGAACGAACAGGCTGTCGGCGTGCTGGCGAATGGTGGTGCCGGGGGGTGGCAAGACCAGCGGATAGCGCCCCACCTGCGCCCGCTCCACTGGCGTGGTGGCCAGCAGCGGGTGCCCCGGCCGCACGACCAGGCTCATCGACTCGCTGTACAGGTGCTCGAACGACAGGCCTTGAATCTGCGGGCTGTCGGTCATGCGCCCGACCACCAGCTCCAGCTCACCCAGGCGCAATTGCCCGAGCAACTGCGCACTGGCCCCGGTCACCACGCTGATCAGCAACGCCTCATGACGCTGATGCAGGCGGCACAGCACTTCGGGCATCAACAAGCCCTCGACGGTAGAGAGCACGCCAATGCGCACTTGCGACGGCGCCCGTGCTTCGCCGCGCAGGCTGCTCACGCCATCGCGCAAGGCCTGTACGCTGGGCCCGGCGTAGCGCATGAAGCGGGTGCCGGCCGGGGTCAGTTCGACGCCGTGCCGGCTGCGTTCGAACAGGCGTGCTTCCAGCAGCTCTTCGAGTTCCTTGAGGGTCTTGGAAATCGCTGGCTGGCTGATCGCGAGGCTGTCGGCAGCCCTGGCCAGGCTGCCCTGCCGGGCGATCTCCAGGAAGCACAGCAGGTGGCGGTACTTGATGCGGGTGTCGAGGTTCATGGCCTGAAGCTTACCGCATTGGGGGGGTGGGCAGTGCTCGCCGCAGCGTTTTTGTCGCCTGGGAGATCGAGCGCCGCGCGGGCGGCGCTCGATCTCCCATACGGCGAAAATCCAACGGCGAACAGCATCCGGGGCTTCAACAATTCATCACGCCACCGCCAGCTCCACCGCTTCACCATTGATCCGCACCGGCCACACCCGCAGCCGCTGCGCGGCATCCTCCAGGCAATGCCCGCTGTGCAGGCTGAAATGCTGCTTGTAAAGCGGCGCCGCCACCACCAGCTGGCCCTGCACACTCCCCACCAGCCCACGGCCGATGATGTTGGCCCCCGAGCGCGGGTCACGGTTGTCCAGCGCATACAACGCCTGCTCCTGCCCTGGCAGATAGAACAGCGCCACCTGGGCACCCTCGTGCCACACCACCACGCCGGAATCGGCAACCAGGTCGCGGGCCTGGCAGACCGTTTGCCAGTTGGGTTGGTGCGCTACAGCAGTACTGGACAGGTTCATCAGACAGCCTCCTCGGCAGTGGGGATCAGGTGCAACGCTGCAGCAGGGCGGCGTTGTTCGCGCTCGCGGACGAAGTGCACGTCCGGGTCGGCGCGGTGGTCGTTGACGAAGGTGCGGAAGCGCTTGAGCTTTTCCGGGTCGTTGAGGGCGTTGGCCCATTCGCATTCATAGTGATCGACCACATGCTGCATCTGCGCTTCCAGTTCGGCTGCCAGGCCCAGGCTGTCGTCGAGGATCACCTGCTTGAGGTAGGCCAACCCGCCCTCCAGGTTTTCGCGCCATACCGAGGTGCGTTGCAGCTTGTCGGCGGTGCGGATGTAGAACATCAGCACGCGGTCGATCAGGCGTACCAAGGTCTCGTCGTCCAGGTCGGTGGCGAACAGCTCGGCGTGGCGCGGGCGCATGCCGCCGTTGCCGCAGACGTAGAGGTTCCAGCCCTTGTCGGTGGCGATCACGCCGATGTCCTTGCTTTGCGCCTCGGCGCATTCGCGGGTGCAGCCGGATACCGCGAACTTGAGCTTGTGCGGGCTGCGCAGGCCCTTGTAGCGGTCCTCCAGGCGCAGGGCCATGGCGACGCTGTCCTGCACGCCATAACGGCACCAGGTGCTGCCCACGCATGACTTCACCGTGCGGGTCGACTTGCCGTAGGCATGGCCCGTCTCGAAGCCGGCCTCGATCAACTCGCCCCAGATCAGCGGCAGTTCGTGCAACTGGGCACCAAACAGGTCGATGCGCTGGCCGCCGGTGATCTTGGTGTACAAGTCGTACTTCTTGGCCACCTGGCCGATGACGATGAGCTTGTCGGGGGTGATTTCACCGCCCGGTATGCGCGGCACCACCGAGTAAGTGCCGTTTTTCTGCATGTTGGCCATGAACGTGTCGTTGGTGTCCTGCAGCGGTACCAGCGCCGGGTCCATGATCGGCTGGTTCCAGCACGAAGCAAGGATATTGCCCACCGCCGGCTTGCAGATAGCGCAGCCGACATGGCCTTTGCCATGGCGCACGAGCAGGTCATGGAAAGTGCGGATACCGCCAACCCGTACCAGCCCGTAAAGCTCCTGGCGGGTGTAGGCAAAGTGTTCGCAGAGGCTCTTGTCGACCGTCACGCCGCGGGCCGTGAGTTCGTGCTCGAACACTTGCTTGAGCAGGGCTGCGCAGCCGCCACAACCGCTGGCCGCCTTGGTGCAGCCCTTGACCGAGGCAAGGTCGCTGCAGCCGCTGTCGATAGCGGCGCAGACCGCGCCCTTGCTGACGTTGTGGCACGAGCAGATGGTCGCGCTGTCGGGCAGGGCGTCGGCACCCAGGGCCGGCGCGCCGCCCGTTTGTGGCAGGATCAACGCGGCCGGGTCGGCAGGCAGGGCTATACCGTTCTGCGCGTACTGCAACAGGGTGTCGTAGTAGCTGTTGTCACCCACCAGCACCGCGCCCAGCACATGCTTACCGCTGGCATCCACCACCAGCCGACGGTAGGCGGCGTTGGCTTCGTCGATGAAGCGGTAGCTGCGCGAGCCTGGCGTGGCGCCATGGGCATCGCCGATCGAGCCGACATCCACGCCCAGCAGCTTGAGCTTGGTCGACATGTCGGCACCGGTGAAGGCAACCGCAGCATCCCCCGCCAGCAGCGCCGCCAGGTTACGGGCCATGCTGTAGCCCGGCGCAACCAGGCCGAACACGCTGCCGTTCCACGAGGCGCACTCGCCGATGGCGAAGATGCGCGCATCGCTGGTGCGACAGTGGTTGTCGACCACCACCCCGCCTCGCGCGGCTATGTCCAACCCGCATGCGCGGGCCAAGGCGTCCTGCGGGCGGATACCGGCGGAGAACACGATTAGGTCGGTTTCCAGGTGTTCGCCGCCGTCGAAGTTCATGCGGTAGCGATAGCCCTCACCGGCACTGATCGACTGGGTGGCGCGGGACAGGTGCACGCCCACGCCCAGGGCCTCGATCTGTGCCTTGAGCGCCGCACCGCCCTCGCTGTCCAGCTGCACCGGCATCAAGCGTGGGGCGAACTCCACGACATGCGCTTCCAGGCCCAGGGACTTGAGTGCATTGGCCGCCTCCAGGCCCAGCAGGCCGCCACCCACCACCACACCACGCTGGGCATTGCTGGCGGCGGCGCGGATTGCATCGAGGTCGTCGAGGGTGCGGTAGACCAGGCGGGCGTTGCCGCTGGACCCTTCGATCGGCGGGACGAACGGGTAGGAGCCGGTGGCCAGTATCAACTGGTCGTACGCGTAGCGGCCTTGGGTGGTAACCACCTCGCGGCGCGTGCGGTCGATCTCCACCACCGCTTCGCCCAGGTGCAGGTGCACGCCTTGGCTGGGGTAGAAACCCTGCTCGCACATCGCCAGGGTCTCGGCGCAGCTGCCGCCGAAGTATTCGGAGAGGTGCACACGGTCGTAGGCACGCTGGCGTTCTTCACCGAACACCCGCACCTCGAAGTGCTGCAAGGCGCCACGCTCGATCAATTGCTCGACGCAGTGGTGGCCGACCATGCCGTTGCCGACAATCACCAGTTGCTCTCGTTGCCTGCCGTTCGCTGTTGCCGTCATAGCCGATCCTCGATCAAAAAAAAACGCCTGGAGCGGAAGCTCCAGGCGCCTTTGCCTGTACTCATCAGGGTGTGCCCCTGGTTGATCGCCGTTGATCAGTGGGGCGTGTTGTGAACGTGATAAAGCAGGGAATGTGCCAAATGCTGTATCGCCTGTTTAAACGCGACAGGGCCAGAAAAGTCATCGGACAGCCCAGAAAAAACCGCACAGCCAAGGTGCACCCCTCCCCATCCCGGTGCACTCAGTACACATCGCGCCGATAACGCTTGGCCTTGCTCAACCCCTCGACATACGCATCCGCCGCGGCCTCGCTCATGCCCCCGTGCTCGGCGACGACCCTGCGCAGCACGCTGTCCACATCCTTGGCCATGCGCTTGGCATCACCGCACACATAAAAGTACGCACCCGCCTCCAACCAACGCCAGAGGTCAGCGCCCTGCTCGTGCAGGCGCTGCTGCACATAGATTTTCTCGACCTGGTCGCGGGAGAACGCGGTATCCAGACGCAAGTGGCCTGTCGCTTGCCATGTCTGCAACTGTGCCTGGTAATAGAAGTCGCTGGCCGCATGCTGCTCGCCGAAAAACAGCCAGTTGCCCCCGCGTGCCCCACGCGCTTCTCGTTCTTCGAGAAACGCCCGAAACGGCGCGATGCCGGTGCCCGGCCCAACCATGATCACCGGCACGCTATCGTCCTCGGGCAGGCGAAAATGCTTCGATGCCTGCGGAAAAATCGCCACCTTGATGCCGTGCGCGCGGTCGGCGAGGTAGGTCGAGCAGGCCCCTTTGCGTTGTCCGTAACGCACCGTCGAGACGGTCAGGTGAACCTGGCCAGGGTGCGCCAACGGGCTGGAACTGATCGAGTATAGGCGCGGCTGCAAAGGTTTGAGCAGGTCGAGCCAGGTGGCCAAGGGCAGGTCCTGGGGAAACTCGCGCAGCACATCCGCCAACTGCCGCCCCCACAACCAGTTTTGCAGCTCGGCCTTGTGCTCGGGCTGGAGCAACCGGCGCAGGGGCTCGGCGCTCTGGCTGAACACCTGCAACTGCGCCGGGGTGACCTTGGCGATTTCCAGGTGCGCCTCCATGGCATCGGCCAGCGGCAGTGCGGCCTGGCCTTTGACCTCGACCAGGGTCTGGCCATCGAGCCGCATCAGCGCCAGCAGCTCTTCAACCAGCGCCGGGCAGTTGCGCGGCCATACGCCGAGGGCGTCGCCCGCCTGGTAGCTGAAAGTGCTGCCGGCCAGGTCGAACACCAACTGGCGCGTCTCCTTGCTGGCACCCGGAGCATTGAGCACGCGGTTCTCCAGCAAGGTGGCCGACCATGGCTGCTGCTTGCTGCAAGCCTGCGCAGGCGAAGGCGCGCCGCTGGCCTGGGGCGCGGCGGCGTCAGCCAACTGCGCCAACAAGGCGTCGAGCCAGGTGGCGAATGCCTCATCGTAATCCGGCTCGCAATCCACCCGTTGCAGCAGCCGCCGCCCACCCAGCTCGGCCAGGCGCTGATCAAGCTTGCGGCCAAACCCGCAGAACTGGTCGTAACTGGAATCGCCCAGGGCCAATACGGCATAGGGCACATCGGCGCAGTGGCCGCCCTCCTCGCCTTGCAGTGCCTGCCAGAACACCGCCGCGCTGTCGGGCGCGTCGCCATCACCGAAGGTACTGGCGATCAGCACCACACTGGCAGCACCGCGCAACTGCTGCGGGCTGAGTGTATCCATGCAGTTCAGGTGCACCGCCAAGCCAGCACCACGCAGGCGCTCGGCACAGCGCTCGGCCAGCGCTTCGCCGTTACCGGTCTGCGAGGCCCACAGCACCTGGTGCTGCGGCACCTCCAGCGCCCGGCTGGGCAGCGCCGAAGGCTGCGCGAACACGCCCGCCAGCAGGCCATCGACGAACAACCGCCGGTTGGCGGCCAGTGGCGCGCTGGCTGGCAGGCTTGGCACACCCTCGGCGCGGGCTTGCTCCAGGCCGAGCAAGAAGCCCTGCAGGTAATGGCGCTCTTGCTCGGCCAGCGCCGGGGCCGGCAGGTTGTCCAGGCCAAGCAGACGAGACAGGGTGGCGGTGGGCATGCGGGCAAGCTCCGGGTGGGCAGTGGCGCCGCTCAGGTCGAGGGCGTCGATACGTTCGCCGGCAACCCGCTCAAGGGCCACGGCGCAGTGTTTGAAGGCGGGCTGCAGCGACAGTGGGTCGACCGCATCACAGGTGACGGCATTGATGGTCAACTGCTCGCCGATCAGGTCGTTCCAGTGAAACGGCGCGAAGCAATTACCTGGCATGACCCGGTCGCTGATGCGCGCCGGCAGCACGGCCTGACCACGGCGCGAGCGAATGGCCACCTGGTCCTTTTCGGCGATGCCAAGCCGTGCGGCGTCCTCGGGATGCATTTCGATGAAAGGGCCAGGCTCCAGCTTGTTCAGCGCCGGCACCTTGCCGGTCTTGGTCAGGGTGTGCCACTGGTGCTGCACGCGGCCGGTGTTGAGCACCAGGGGGTAGGCGTCATCCGGCAACTCCGCTGCCGGCAACCAGGGCCGGGCGAAAAAGCGTGCCTTGCCGCTGGCGGTGGGGAACGCCAGCGCCGGGCGCTGGCCCTGGGCGTCGTGCAGCAGCGTCTGGCTGCTGCCATCGTTCAGGTAGCGCAATGGGCTGCGGGCGCTGTCACGCCCTGGTGCGCATGGCCACTGGCGCGGCTGCGCACGCAGGTCGGTGTAGCCGATGCCGCGCAGGTCGTAGCCGGTAGCGGGGTTATGGAAGCGGCGAATCTCGTCGTACACCGCTTCGGCATCGGCGTAATCGAACGCGTCGGCATAGCCCATTGCGCAGGCCACCCGGGCGATGATCTGCCAGTCCGGCAGGCTCTGGCCAGGAGGCGCCACGGCGCGTGGCATCAAGGTGAGGTTGCGCTCGCTGTTGATCATCACGCCCTCACCTTCGGCCCACAGTGCCGCAGGCAGGAGGATATCGGCGTAGCGGTTGGTCTCGGTGTCGAGAAACGCATCCTGGGAGATCACCAGCTCGGCCTGGCGCAGGCCGTCGATCACCTGCTGGCGGTTGGCGACGCTGGCCACCGGGTTGCTGCAGATGATCCAGCAGGCTTTCACGTCCCCTGCTTTCAGCTGTTCGAACAGCGCCACCGTACCCTCGCCGCCTTCGCTGCGCAGGCTGCCTGGTGGCAGTTGCCACTGCTGTTCGACGAACGCGCGGTCGCCTTCCACCAGCGCCGAGCGCTGGCCTGGCAGGCCGGGCCCCATGTAGCCCATCTCGCGGCCGCCCATGGCGTTGGGTTGGCCGGTCAGCGAGAAAGGCCCGCTACCGGGGCGGCAGATAGCGCCGGTGGCCAGGTGCAGGTTGCACAGGGCGTTGCTGTGCCAGGTACCGTGGATGCTCTGGTTCAGGCCCATGGTCCAGCAGCTCATCCAGTCGTTGGCACGGCCGATCCATTCGGCGGCCTTGATGATGTCGGCCTCGGCCAGCCCGGTGATGGCGGCCACGCGCTCGGGGCTGTAGTCATCGAGGAAGGCTGGCAGTTCGTCCCAACCGTCAGTGTGGCGAGCGATGAACTCGGGGTTGGTGTGGCCGTTGCGGTGCAGCAGATGCAACAGGCCGTTGAGCAAGGCCATGTCGCTGCCGGGGCGTACCTGCAGGAACAGGTCGGCCTTGTCGGCGGTGGCGCTGCGCCGCGGGTCGACGACGATCAGCTTGGCGCCGGCCTTGACCCGGTCCAGCAGACGCAGGAACAGAATCGGGTGGCAGTCGGCCATGTTGGCGCCGATTACCAGGAATACGTCAGCGTGCTCGAAGTCCTGGTAACTGCCAGGTGGGCCATCGGCACCGAGCGACAGTTTGTAGCCACTGCCGGCGCTGGCCATGCACAGGCGCGAGTTGGACTCGATATGGCGGGTGCGGATAAAGCCCTTGGCCAGTTTGTTGGCCAGGTACTGGGCCTCCAGCGACATCTGCCCGGACACATACAGCGCCACGGCATCCGGGCCGTGCTGGTCAACGATGCCGCGCAGGCGCGCGGCGGTGGCCGCAATGGCCTGGTCCATGCTGGTGCGCACCGGCGGCTGGCTGCGCTGCTGACGCAGGTAGGCATCCTCCATGCGCCCGGCGGCGGTCAGCGGCACGTGCGCGGTCAGGCCCTTGGTGCACAGGCGGCCAAAGTTGCTGGGGTGCTGCTTATCGCCGCTGATCTTGCTGACCTTGCCATCGGCAACGCGCATGACGATGCCGCAGCCGACGCCGCAATACGGGCAGACACTGCGAACTTCGCTGCTGCTCATGGGCCGGTCTCCTTGGGGAAACGCAAAAGGCGCCGGCTGCCCCGGCTTGCATGGCAAGCGGGGCAACACGGCGCCTTTGTCGTGAAGAGGTGTGGGCAATCGGCATTGATTGCCCTGGGTAGGGGTCAGTCAGCAATTAGCGGGCCAGCTGTGCGGGCCTCTTCGCTGGCGGCCCGCGCGCCCGTGCGGGGCCGGTTTGCCGCACCATGCGGTGGCACCGCGAAGGCCCATGGCGCTATGCTGGGGCACATTTCTGCCAGAGTTACTGCCTTCTCCCCATGTCCCAGGTGATCCTCAAAACCCCCGCCCAACTCGACCTGATGCGCAACGCCGGCCGGTTGCTGGCCCAAGTGTTCGCTGAACTCGATGGTTTCATACGCCCCGGCGTGACCACGATGCAGATCAACGACCACGCCGAGCGCTATATCGTCGAAACGCTCAAGGCTCGGCCGGCAAGCAAGGGCCAGTACGGTTTCCCTTACGCTCTGAATACCTCGGTGGACCACGTGGTGTGCCACGGCATGCCGAAGGCGGATGAGGTGCTCAACGAGGGGTCGATCATCAATGTCGACATCACCCTTGAACAAGGCGGCTACATCGCCGATTCGTCGAAAATGTACTGCATTGGCTCGATCAACGACGAGGCGCGTCGGCTGGTCGAAACGACCTACGACGCCCTATGGAAAGGCATCGAGCAAGTGCGCCCCGGAGCGACACTTGGCGACATTGGCCATGCCATCCAGGTACATGCCGAGGCTGCCGGCTATAGCGTGGTGCGCGAGTATTGCGGCCATGGCATTGGCCAGCAGATGCACGAAGGGCCCGAGGTGCTGCATTTTGGCCAGCGCGGCATGGGTATGAAGCTCAAGCCCGGGATGGTGTTTACCATCGAACCGATGATCAACCAGGGCGGGCGTGGCACTCGGACCTTGAAGGATGGTTGGACGGTGATTACCCGCGACCATGCGCTGTCGGCGCAGTGGGAACATACGGTGGCGGTGACCGAAGCAGGGGTTGAAGTGCTGACGTTGCGCGAGGAAGAACGCATGCGTTGAT
Organism: Pseudomonas sp. NFX1; assembly: GCF_051123555.1. Taxonomy (NCBI): domain Bacteria; kingdom Pseudomonadati; phylum Pseudomonadota; class Gammaproteobacteria; order Pseudomonadales; family Pseudomonadaceae; genus Pseudomonas; species Pseudomonas sp. NFX1. Next base: position 3,309,349 of record NZ_CP169366.1, read on the forward strand.
GCGGCATTGCACCGCCAACGCCGGCCCGCTACCACAGGGGCCGTGCTGTACCGCAGAACGTCTAAAAAAGCAGAAACAAAAAAAGCGACCCTAAGGTCGCTTTTCCTGTAACTTCCGGGTGTTCAGTGGGCCCTGGAAGTTGAATATGGCGCAGCGGACGGGACTCGAACCCGCGACCCCCGGCGTGACAGGCCGGTATTCTAACCAACTGAACTACCGCTGCGCTATACATCGAGTGGTGGGTGATGACGGGATCGAACCGCCGACCCTCTGCTTGTAAGGCAGATGCTCTCCCGGCTGAGCTAATCACCCTTTCGTCTCGGTGTGGCGCGCATTCTACGGATGAGCCCCCACCCTGGCAAGCACTTTTTTCGACTTTCTTAAAAAAAATTTCGAAGCCTTTCAAAGACCTAGCAACGCTGGTCTTTTCTTCTTCTATATATAGGTGCTGGCCCTCTGACAGGGTTGGACGGGAACCACTGCTCGGAGAATAATGCCCGCCTCATGCATTAAGGAGAGATTGCCCCCCATGTGGTTCAAGAACCTGCTGACCTACCGCCTGACCCAGGATGTTCCATTCGAAGCCGAAGCGCTGGAAACCGCCCTGGCCAGCAAGCCGGCCCGTCCCTGCGCCAGCCAGGAGCTGAACACCTATGGCTTCGTCGCGCCGTTCGGCAAGGGCGAAGACGCTCCCCTGGTGCACGTCAGCGGCGAGTTCCTGCTGATCGCCGCGCGCAAGGAAGAACGTATCCTTCCAAGCAGCGTGGTCAATGACGCCGTCAAGGAAAAGGTCGAAGAGATCGAGACCGAGCAGATGCGCAAGGTCTACAAGAAGGAACGCGACCAGATCAAGGACGAGATCATCCAGGCCTTCCTGCCGCGTGCCTTCATTCGTCGCTCTATGATCTTCGCCGCCATCGCGCCGCGCCTGGGCATGATCCTGGTCAACTCGGCCAGCGCCAAGCGTGCCGAAGACCTGCTGTCGACCCTGCGTGAAGTGATGGGCTCGTTGCCGGTACGCCCGGCAACCGTGAAGATCGCACCCGTTGCCACCATGACCGACTGGGTCAAGTCGCAGCAAGCCGCCGAAGGCTTCTATGTACTGGACGAGTGCGAACTGCGCGACACCGCCGAAGACGGTGGCATCGTGCGCTGCAAGCGCCAGGACCTGACCAGCGAAGAAATCCAGCTGCACCTGAGCACCGGCAAGGTGGTCACCCAGCTGGCCCTGGCCTGGCAGGACAAACTGTCGTTCGTGCTGGACGACAAGATGGTCATCAAGCGCCTGAAGTTCGAAGAGCTGCTGCAAGAGCAGGCAGAACAGGATGGCGGCGATGAAGCCCAGCAGCAGTTCGATGCCAGCTTCCTGCTGATGATGATGACCTTTACCGAATTCCTGCCGGTGCTGTTCGAGGCATTGGGTGGGGAGGAGATTCCGCAAGGGGTCTGAGTGGCATGAAATGTCGGGGCTGGGCTGGGACGTATTCTCAGCCAGTACCGCCCCGCGAAGAGGCCCTCGAAAACTACATCTCTATAAGTACAAGGACCTGCCCATGCGTGCCCTCGCCGCCCTCAGCCGCTTCGTCGGCAATACCTTTGCCCTCTGGGTGCTGGTGTTTGCCGTGCTGGCCTTCCTGCAACCGCAATGGTTCATCGCCCTGAAAGTGGCCATCGTACCGTTGCTGGGCCTGGTGATGTTCGGCATGGGCCTGACCCTCAAGCTCGATGACTTCGCCGCCCTCGCCCGCCAGCCCTGGCGGGTGATGCTGGGGGTGGTGGCGCACTTCGTGATCATGCCAGGCATGGCCTGGCTGCTGTGCCAGCTGTTCCACCTGCCGCCCGAGATTGCCGTGGGCGTGATTCTGGTCGGCTGCTGCCCTAGCGGCACGGCTTCGAACGTGATGGTCTGGCTGTCCAAGGGCGACCTGGCGCTGGCGGTGGCGATTGCCGCCGTCACCACCCTGCTCGCCCCGCTGCTGACCCCGGCGTTGATCTGGTTCCTGGCCTCGGCCTGGCTGCCGGTCTCGTTCATGGACATGTTCTGGTCGATCCTGCAGCTGGTCATGCTGCCGATCGTGCTCGGCGTGCTGGCCCAGCGCCTGCTGGGCGCGCGGGTGCAGGCGGCGGTGCAGGTGCTGCCACTCGTGTCGGTGGTGAGCATCGTCATGATCGTCTGTGCGGTGGTGGCGGCCAGCCAGGCGAAAATCGCCGAGTCGGGCCTGCTGATCATGGCCGTGGTGATGCTGCACAACAGCTTCGGCTACCTGCTGGGTTACCTCACCGGCAAGCTCTGCAAACTGCCCCTGGCCCAGCGCAAGTCGCTGGCACTGGAGGTGGGCATGCAGAACTCAGGGTTGGGGGCAGCCTTGGCGGCGGCGCATTTCTCGCCATTGGCGGCGGTGCCGAGCGCGCTGTTCAGCGTTTGGCACAATATTTCGGGGGCGCTGCTGTCGACCTGGTTCCGCCGTATGGAAGCGCCTTTGCCGGTAGATGAACGTGGCGAACCTGCCAGGCACTGACTTGCCCAGCCATCAGAAAATGTGCACCCTATTGCCCACTGTGGGGACGGCCTCACGACGCACCGCGTGACCATTCCGGGGACGGCCCCATCGTTGGCAACAATGGAGGCACCTATGTCCTGGATCATCCTGTTTTTCGCCGGCCTGTTCGAGGTCGGCTGGGCGGTAGGCCTGAAGTACACCGACGGCTTCAGCCGCCCGCTCCCCACCGTGCTTACCGTCGGCGCCATGGTCATCAGCCTGGGCCTGTTGGGCCTGGCCATGAAAGAACTGCCACTGGGCACCGCCTACGCCATCTGGACCGGCGTTGGCGCCGTGGGCACGGTGATCGCCGGGATCATCCTGTTCGGCGAGTCCATGGCCCTGGTACGGCTGGTCAGTGTGGCGCTGATCATCTGTGGCCTGATCGGCCTGAAAGTCAGCGCCAGCTGACCACGCCCGTTTAACGCAGGTCGCCGCGCAAGCGGCTGACCTGCTCGCGCAACAACTCAGGCTGCGCTGCTTCCACCGGGACTGCGGCGCCGGCCACGATGGTCACCCGCGACCACAAGCGCTTGAAAAAACCCTTGCCCGGATCACGGCTGAAAAAGCTGCCCCACAGCCCCTGCAACGCCAGGGGAATCACCGGCACCGGGGTTTCACCGAGAATCCGGCTGACCCCACCCTTGAACGCATCGATCTCGCCGTCGCCGGTCAACTTGCCCTCCGGGAAGATGCACACCAACTCACCCGCCGCCAGGTATTCGGCGATGCGCGCAAAGGCGCGCTCGTACGTGCCCTCATCCTCGCTGCGCCCGGCAATCGGGATGGCGCCTGCGGTGCGAAACACGAAGTTGAGCACCGGCAGGTTGTAGATTTTGTAGTACATGACGAAGCGGATCGGCCGGCGGATCGCGCCGCCGAGCAGCAGGGCGTCGACGAACGAGACATGGTTGCACACCAGCAGCGCCGCACCTTCGTCGGGGATGCGTTCGAGGTCGCGGTGCTCCACGCGGTACATCGAGTGGCTGAGCAGCCAGATCAAAAAGCGCATGGTGAACTCGGGCACGATGCTGAAGATGTAGGCGTTGACCGCGATGTTGAGCAACGACACCACCAGAAACAGCTGCGGGATGCTCAGCTCGGCCAGCCCCAGCAGCACGATGGTGAGCACCGCCGACACCACCATGAACAAGGCATTGAGGATGTTGTTGGCAGCAATTACCCGGGCCCGCTGGTCCTCGGCCGTGCGCGCCTGGATCAGCGCATACAGCGGCACGATGTAGAAGCCGCCGAACACCCCGAGCCCCACGATCGACAACAGAATCCACCAGGCCTGGCTCATGCCCAGCAGCGCCAGCCAGTCGTGCGGCACAGGCGCAGCCGGCACATCGCCGGAATGCCACCACCAGAGCAGGCCGAACAGGGTCAGGCCAAACGAGCCGAACGGCACCAGGCCGATCTCCACCTTGCGCCCGCTCAGCCGCTCGCACAGCAGCGAACCCAGAGCAATGCCCACCGAGAACAGGGTCAGCACCAGAGTGACCACCGTGCCGTCGCCGTGCAGCCAGTCCTTGGCGTACGCCGGGATCTGGGTCAGGTAGATGGCGCCGACGAACCAGAACCAGGAGTTGCCGACGATCGAGCGCGACACCGCAGGCGTCTGCCCCAGGCCCATGCGCAGGATCACCCAAGACTGCTTGAAGATGTTCCAGTCCAGTTGCATCTGCGGCGACACGGCGGCGGCCCGTGGGATCCAGCGGCTGGCCAGGTAGCCCAGCACGGCCGTGCCGACCACGCCACCCGCCACCACCGTGGCATAGCTGCCCGACGACATCATCACACCCGCGCCGATGGTGCCGGCCAGGATGGCCAGGAAGGTGCCCATCTCCACCAGCCCGTTACCGCCCACCAGCTCTTCTTCACGCAGGGCCTGGGGCAAGATCGAGTACTTCACCGGCCCGAACAGCGCCGAATGGGTGCCCATGCCAAACAGGGCTACCAGCATCAGCGCCAGGTGGTTGGTGATAAAGCCCAGCGCGCCAATGGCCATGATGCCGATCTCGGCCAGCTTGATCGCACGGATCAGCGCGTCCTTGGCGAACTTCTCGCCAAACTGCCCACCCAGTGCCGAGAACAGAAAGAACGGCAGGATGAACAGCAAGGCGCACAGGTTGACCCAGATCGAACGGTCACCGTCGCCCAGGCTGAGCTTGAACAGGATCGCCAGGATCAGCGACTGCTTGAACAGGTTGTCGTTGAACGCACCCAGCGACTGGGTGATGAAAAACGGCAAGAAGCGCCGCTTGCCGAGCAAGGTGAATTGCGAGGGATGACTCATCGTCCTTGTTCCTGAGGGGCTTTTAGCGTTGGAGGCGCGCCGGGCGCAGAAAGCCACAAATCTGCAGGGTAAAGCCTACTGCTGACAAGCCCCCTGCAGACTTATGCTGATACCCGGCAACCCCCAACGACAAGGAAGTGGCAATGCTCGCCGCCCTCAAGCGCTACCCAGCGGCCGTACGCCTGCTGCTCGCCACCACCTTTGCTTTGACCCTGGCCCGCGCCCTTACCCTGCCCTACCTGGTGGTATACCTGGCAAACAACTTCCAGCTGTCGGTGAGCGAGATCGGCCTGTTGATTGGCGGCGCGCTGATCATCGCTTCGCTGCTGAGCTTGTATGGCGGCCACCTGGTGGACACCGTACGCACTCACACGCTGGTGGTCGTCAGCACCCTGGTGTTTACCCTGGCGTTCGTCGGCGCCATGGCCAGCCGCTCGGCCGCGTTGTTCTTCCTGTGTCTGGTACTGATCAACCTGGCCCTGGCCGTGGTCGACATTGCCGCCAAGGCGGGCTTTTGCGCGCTGTTGCCGGTGGCAGAACGCGCCGAGGTGTTCGCCATCAAGTACACCTTGAGGAACGTCGGCTACGCCGTCGGCCCGTTGCTGGGGGTGGCCATGCTGGAGCTGGACGACCACCTGCCCTTCGTCGCCTCGGCGTTGATCGGCCTGGGGACGGGCCTGGCCTACCAGCGCCTGGGCGACCGTGGCCTGCAGGCCGCGGCCCCGGCACAACCGCGGGCCGCTTTTGCGCAAGTAGCGCTGGGCCTGGCCCGTGACCGGCGGCTGGTGTACTTCACCTTGGGCGGTGTGCTCAGCGCCGTGGTGTTCGGCCAGTTCGGGGCCTACCTGTCGCAGTACCTGATGGTGACCACCAGCCCGGCCGAGGCGGCGCGCCTGGTCGGCTACCTGGTGACGACCAACGCCGTCACGGTGATCGCCCTGCAGCACCTGATCGGCAGGCGCATCAGCCGCCAGCACCTGATGCCCTGGCTGCTGGCCGGCATGGGCCTGTTCATCGCCGGGCTGCTGGGCTTTTCGCTGGCAGACTCGGTGCTGGCATGGTGCCTGGCAATGCTGGTGTTCACCCTGGGTGAAATCATCGTGATCCCCGCCGAATACATGTTCATCGACCTGATCGCGCCGGAGCACCTGCGCGGGGTGTATTACGGCGCGCAGAACCTGTCCAACCTGGGCACGGCGCTGGGGCCGGTGATGGTGGGCATTGCCTTGGGCCAGTGGTGGCCAGGGGCGATCTTCTACCTGCTGGTAATGTCGGTGATACTGGCGGCAGTGTTCTACTGGATGGGCACCCGCAGGCATTGATTTTGGCGCTGCCGCTTGAGCAACGCCCTGCGACGACTCGCCACTGCGACCATCGTCTGCGCTGACGAACCGCCGCCTGCGTGCCAGACTGGTTGATCGGGACCGCGTTATCTTTTTTGCTCCGGAGTTTTCATGTCGTTGTCCAGCGGGCTGATCGCCGTGGTCGCCCTGGCCTATATGGCCATCATGTTCGCCATCGCCTTTTACGGCGACCGCCGCAGCACACCGTTGCCGCCGAAGCTGCGTGCCTGGGTGTACAGCCTGTCGCTGGCCGTGTACTGCACCAGCTGGACCTTCTTCGGCGCGGTCGGCCAGGCCGCCGAACAGCTTTGGGCATTTCTGCCGATCTACCTGGGCCCGGTGCTGCTGATGATCTTCGCACCCTGGGTACTGCAGAAGATGGTGCTGATCAGCAAGCAGCAGAACATCACCTCGATCGCCGACTTCATCGCCGCGCGCTACGGCAAATCACAGACCCTGGCGGTGGTGGTGGCGCTGATCTGCCTGGTCGGCGTGCTGCCCTATATCGCCTTGCAGCTCAAAGGCATCGTGCTGGGCGTCAACTTGCTGATCGGTGCCAATGCCGATGCCACCGGCACCCGGGTGCAAGACACCGCACTGGTGGTGTCGCTGGTGCTGGCGCTGTTCGCCATCGTCTTCGGCACGCGCAGCCTGGATGTGACCGAGCACCACCGCGGCATGGTGCTGGCAATCGCCTTCGAGTCGTTGATCAAGCTGCTGGCCTTTCTCGCCGTGGGCATCTTCGTGGTGTTCAACCTGTACGACGGCTTCGACGACCTGTTCAGCCAGGCACGCCAGTCGATCCAGCTGGAAAGCTATTGGCAAGAGACCATCAATTGGCCCTCGATGGTGGTGCAGACCGCAGTGGCCATGATGGCGATCATCTGCCTGCCGCGGCAGTTCCATGTCACCGTGGTGGAGAACATCGAACCGCAGGACATGCGCCTGGCCCGATGGGTGTTCCCGATGTACCTGGCCCTGGCCGCGCTGTTCGTGGTGCCGATCGCCCTGGCCGGGCAGATGCTGTTGCCCGGTACGGTGATGTCCGACTCGTTCGTCATCAGCCTGCCTCTGGCCGAAGCCCACCCGAGCCTGGCCCTGCTGGCCTTCATCGGCGGCGCCTCGGCCGCCACCGGCATGGTCATCGTCGAGGCCGTGGCCCTGTCGACCATGGTTTCCAACGACATGCTGCTGCCCTGGCTGCTGCGCCGCAACAATGCCGAGCGGCCATTCGAAGCCTTCCGCCACTGGATGCTCTCGGTACGGCGGGTGACCATCGTGGTCATCCTGCTGCTGGCGTATGTCAGCTACCGCCTGCTGGGCTCCACCGCAAGCCTGGCGACCATCGGCCAGATCGCCTTCGCCGCGGTGACCCAGCTCACCCCGGCCATGCTCGGCGCGCTGTACTGGAAGCAGGCCAACCGGCGCGGCGTGTTCGCAGGCCTGGCCGCCGGCATCTTTCTGTGGTTCTACACCCTGGTGCTGCCCATTGCCGCCCACAGCGTGGGCTGGTCGCTGGCGCTGTTCCCGGGCCTGGCGTGGCTGCATGGCAACCCGCTGAACCTGCCGATCAGCCCGCTGACCCAGGGCGTGGTGCTGTCGCTGGCGGGTAACTTCACGCTGTTCGCCTGGGTTTCGGTGCTGTCGCGCACGCGGGTGTCGGAACACTGGCAGGCCGGGCGCTTCATCGGCCAGCAGACCAGCGCCCGGCCCAGCAGCAAACCGCTGCTGGCCGTGCAGATCGACGACTTGCTGACCCTGGCCTCGCGCTTCGTCGGCGAAGAACGTGCCCGGCAGAGCTTCATCCGCTTCGCCTACCGCCAGGGCAAAGGCTTCAACCCCAACCAGAACGCCGACGGCGACTGGATCGAACACACCGAACGCCTGCTCGCCGGTGTGCTTGGCACCTCGTCGACCCGCGCCGTGGTCAAGGCCGCCATCGAAGGCCGCGACATGCAGCTCGAAGACGTGGTGCGCATCGCCGACGAAGCCAGCGAGGTGCTGCAGTTCAACCGCGCGCTGCTGCAAGGCGCTATCGAAAACATCAACCAGGGCATCAGCGTGGTCGACCAGAACCTGCACCTGGTGGCCTGGAACCGCCGTTACCTGGAGCTGTTCAACTACCCTGACGGGCTGATCAGCGTCGGCCGGCCGATTGCCGACATCATCCGCTACAACGCCGAACGCGGCCTGTGCGGCCCGGGTGAAGCGCAGGTGCACGTGGCCCGACGTCTGCACTGGATGCGCCAGGGTCGCGCGCATTCTTCCGAGCGGTTGTTCCCCAACGGCCGAGTCATCGAACTGATCGGCAACCCGATGCCCGGCGGCGGCTTCGTCATGAGTTTTACCGACATCACCCCGTTCCGCGAAGCCGAACAGGCGCTTCGCGATGCCAACGAGGGCCTGGAGCAACGGGTGGCGGAGCGCACCCATGAGCTATCGCAGCTCAACCAGGCGTTGTCCGAAGCCAAGAGCCAGGCCGAAGCCGTGAGCAAGTCCAAGACCCGCTTCCTGGCCGCGGTCAGCCACGACCTGATGCAACCGCTGAACGCCGCGCGGCTGTTCTCCGCCGCCCTGTCGCAGCAGGCCGAAGGCATGAATGACGAGGCCCAGCAACTGGTGCAGCACATGGACAGCTCGCTGCGCTCGGCCGAAGAACTGATCAGTGACCTGCTGGACATCTCGCGCCTGGAGAACGGCAAGATCACCCCGGACGCCAAGCCGTTCGCCCTCAATGAGCTGTTCGACACCCTGGGCGCCGAGTTCAAGGTACTGGCCGCCGAAAAAGGGCTGGAATTCCGCCTGCGCGGCAGCCGCCTGCGGGTCGACAGCGACATCAAACTGCTGCGCCGGGTGCTGCAGAACTTCCTGACCAACGCCCTGCGCTATGGCAAAAGCCCGATTCTGCTCGGTGCCCGTCGCCAGGGTGAGCGCCTGTGGCTGGAAGTCTGGGATCGTGGCCCCGGCATCGCCGACAACAAGCTGCAGGAGATTTTCCAGGAATTCAAACGCCTGGACAGCCACCAGACCCGCGCCGAGAAAGGCCTGGGCCTGGGCCTGGCGATCGCCGATGGCCTGTGCCGGGTGCTCGGCCATTCGCTCGAAGTGCGCTCGTGGCCCGGCAAAGGCACGGTGTTCCGCGTCAGCGTGCCGATTGCCCGCCAGGCGGCACCCGCACCGAGTGCGCCGGTGGAACAGTCTGGGCAGCCACTGGCCGGGCTGAACGTGCTGTGCATCGACAATGAAGACAGCATCCTGATCGGCATGAACAGCCTGCTCAGCCGTTGGGGCTGCCAGGTCTGGACCGCGCGCAACCGCGCCGAATGCGAGGCTTTGCTGACCAAGGGCATGCGCCCGCACCTGGCGCTGGTGGACTACCACCTGGACGACGGCGAGACCGGCACCGAATTGATGGGCTGGCTACGCGCACGGCTGGGCGAGCCGGTGCCTGGGGTGGTGATCAGCGCCGACGGCAGTAAAGAGACCATCGCCCTGGTGCATGCGTCAGGCCTGGATTACCTGGCCAAGCCGGTCAAGCCGGCCGCCTTGCGCGCCCTGCTCAATCGGCATCTGAGCCTGGTTCAGTAAGCGCTTCGCCCGCCGGGGTTTCATCGGACAGCGCCCGTTCCAGCAGGTCTGCCGGCAGGCTCTTGCTGGCACGGGCGCCAAGCAACTTGAGCTGTTCGCTGCGGCTGACCAGGTTGCCACGCCCCTCGCACAGTTTGTTGCGCGCTGCGGCATAGGCCTTGTCTACCTGCTGCAAGCGGCTGCCCAGTTCGTCCAGGTCCTGGATGAACAGCACGAACTTGTCGTACAGCCAACCGGCGCGCTCGGCAATCTCGCGGGCGTTCTGGCCTTGGCGTTCCTGCTTCCACAGGCTGTCGATCACCCGCAGGGTGGCAAGCAGCGTGGTCGGGCTGACAATCACGATGTGCCGGTCGAAGGCTTCCTGGAACAGGTTGGGCTCGGCCTGCAGGGCTGCCGAGAAGGCGGCCTCGATGGGCACGAACAGCAGCACGAAATCCAGGCTGTGCAAGCCTTCAAGGCGGCTATAGTCCTTGCTCGAGAGGCCTTTGACGTGGCTGCGCAACGACTGCACGTGCTGCTTGAGCGCGGCCTCGTCATTGCTGCCGACGAACTGCTGGTAAGCCGTGAGGCTGACCTTGGCGTCCACCACCACCTGCTTGTCGCCAGGCAACATGATCAGCACATCGGGCTGGAAGCGTTCGCCATCGGCGCTCTTGAGGCTGACCTGGGTCTGGTATTCGCGGCCCTTCTCAAGGCCGGCGTGCTCCAGTACCCGCTCAAGGATCATCTCGCCCCAGTTGCCCTGGGTTTTCTGGCCCTTCAAGGCCTGGGTGAGGTTGGTGGCTTCATCGGACAGGCGCTGGTTGAGCTGCTGCAAGCGCTCCAACTCTTTGCCCAGCGAGAAACGCTCGCGTGCTTCCTGCTGGTAGCTTTCCTCGACGCGCTTCTCAAAGGCCTGGATGCGCTCCTTGAGCGGGTCGAGCATTTGCCCCAGGTGCTGCTGGCTGGTCTGGGCAAAGCGTTGCTCGCGCTCGTCGAAGATTTTCGTGGCCAGGTCGGAGAACTGCGCGCGCAGGGTGTCACGGGCCTCTTGCAGGTCATCGAGACGCTGTTGGTGGCTCTCCTGCTGCTCGCGCAGTTCGGCGTCCAGCCGTGCGGTCTGGGCTTCCAGGCGCCGTAGCTCGGCTTCACGGTTGGCGCGTTCAAGGCTCCAGGCGTGGGCGGCATCGCGGGCGTTGTCGCGGTCGATCTGCAACAGTTCCAGTTCACGGCCCTGGGCTGCCAGCTGGGCTTGCTTGACGGTGTTGGCTTCGCTGAGGTCACTGATCTCGTCGCGACCGGCCTCCAGTTGCGCCTGCAGCCCGGCCAGGGACAGTTGGGCGGCGTTGAGGCGCTCTTCGAGCAGGGCCTGTTCACCCTGCCGGGACGCCTGGCGACGCTGCACCTGCATGAGCCAACCCAGGCAGGGCACTGCACCCACCACCAAGCCCAGCAGAATGCTGGCCAGATCCACTGTCATGGTTACCCCGATCGAACCTTGATGAATGCTGCGCAGCTTATCAGCCTGAGAAGCAGGTTGCCTGTGCCTGCAACAGGGCCGCTGGCGGCAATGCAGCGTTCAACCTGAAAACCACTGCCCCAGCAGCCGCCGCGCTTCCTGCGAGCCCTGCGCCGCCGCCAGTTCCAGCCAGTAGCGGGCCTGCTCGGGCGCGTTGGCCTGGCATAACCTTGCATACTCCAGCTGTGCGCGCCGATCACCGGCACGGGCGGCTTGACGCAGCAGTTCGTGGCCGATGCGCCGGTCCCGGGCGTTGCCGCAATCACGGCACAGCATCTGCCCCAACCGGCTCTGGGCTACCACGACGCCTTGGCGGGCCGGCTGTTTCAGCAGGCGACCAGCCAGGTGCTTGACCTGAGGCTTGTCACCCAGGCGCGGGCTGTCGAGCAGCCACAGGGCCACTTTCAGGGAAAAGCGTTTGGGTGGGGGCACTGACGACGCATCAGCCGGGTTGGCGAGGTGTTTACTGCGAAACTTCATGAGCAACAGGAAAGGTAACTCGAAAGGCGCGCCACTCTACTCCATTTTTCCTGGCGTGGCCTGTCGATTTATGGAGGATTGAAAAATAATTTCGATGATCTTTTCTTGACGTTTTCAAGTGGATGACCAACCGGTCTACGGGCGCCCGAAGATTGTCAGACAGTTCCCTGGCTTGCTGGCACGCCCGTCCTAGAGCAAGCGCTCGGGACAATCCACAGTTCCTGTGGATAACTCGGTGGACAACCCCCTTCGGTGGCCCCAAAACCCCCGTGAATTGGGGGCTCCAGTCAAACTGACGATTTTTTCACCAGCAAAAATTAGTGTTTTTTTTCATTGACTTAGCCCCCCAGTCAAGTCATTGGCGAGGCTCTCAGCGCCTGTTGCCGCCGTGTTACAGCTTGCGCGCCAAATGTGCACAAGTGCACCACAAGCCCTCATTCGAGTGCACAAAATGAGTACATCCACGGCAATGCCAGCCATTTGCCCCTCTTCACAGCATGCGAAAGAAGCGCCATACTGCTCGGCTAACCTGCACCCTTGCAGAAACATTTGCCAAACCGTTCTATTCTCGGTAAGGTGTGCCTCGTTAGTACCAAGCTGAAAGTCAATTGGCCTTAAGCGTCCTTGCAGAATCGCTCCCCCAACAGCGAAGCCTGCTGAAACCAGGACCGGCCCACTCGATGATTCCTTCGCCAGCCATACGCTGCCCAAGCTCGAATCACCTAGCAGATTGATCAGGATCCCACCCCGATGGCCTAGAACCTTGGCCCCGGTGTGCTGCCTGCCCTCTTAAGTACCTACCAGTCAGCCCAAGCGCCCACTATTTGATTGCGCTCCCTCTGGCTGCTTTGTTCCAGTCAGGTTCGTTCGTCCCTTAATAAAGGCGTCACTGGAACGTTTCTATCATGCACGGATCATATCCTCCGTGTTTAAAGCAGGAACCTCCAATAATATGCAAACTCATCCGCACATTCAGGCTGCCATTGGCACCCTCTCCCAGGCCTTCTCGCCGTTGAAGTGCCTTATCGTTGCCCCTCGCAAGGGCAGCTTCAGCTTTACCCTGGTGGACGAACACGGCGTCGCCTGCCACACCGAACGCCTGTACGCCGATCAGTACAGCCGCAAGGAACCCCTGCAGGCGGTAATCGCCCGGACGCGTCAGTCGCTCACTGCGTGAGCGGCGAATACCTCGGTATTCAAGCGCTGAATCGCTGTTTCGACACCCTGCCCGATCGTTCTTGGCGTAATTGCCGCACGGCATATAGCCAAGGACGTCAGGCAGCAATCGATTTAAAAACAGCTCTTTACACCACGATTATCACACTACACTTCAACTCGAGCGGTGCTAACCGCTTCCGGCGGGCCTGATCATTCACCAGCTGCCAAGCTCCAGCGCCCGTCCGGCCCTTACTTGCTCGAGGGCATTATGGGTATCGCTGCGAATGAATTGTGTCTGTATGTGATCCGGCCAACCCTGGTCTACCTGAACCGTCACTGCCCTAGCGCCGAAGCGTTGTTACTGGGCATTGCCGCCAGCCAGTCGGCACTCGGCTCAGCCTTGCACGACCGACGTGGCCATGGCCTCTACCGCATCGGCGAAACCCGCCACCAGGCGCTCTGGGACGAGTATCTCGCCCGCGACCCGGACCTCGCCAGCCTGGTCCGTGGCCTGGCCAGCCAACACGCCTTTCTCGGCGGCCCCCACCTGGAACTCACGGTAAACCTGCGCTACTCCACCGCCATTGCCTGGATGCTGGTCGAAGCCCAAGCCACGGCGCTGCCGGCGGCTGACGACCTGCTGGGCCTGGCGCGTATCTGGCGGCAGGTTTTCCACCCCCAAGGTCGCCTGCGTGACTTCACTCAAGCCTGGCACACCTGCATAGATCAGAGATTGCCTCAGGCATCTTAGGAAACGCCCTACAGCATTACTGGAAAAAATGGAATTTTGGTCGGATTGTCCTACAAAACCGCTCTATCTCCTGTGATTGAGGCTATAGCGCGGCGCGCGATTTGTTGGTAGCTTTTCGCCCCGGAGATCCCAAGGAGTTTCTAATAATGAAAAAAGTAATGCTCAAAACCTCCCTCGGCGTAGCCGTTGCGCTTGCTTCCAGCCAACTGCTCGCCAGCGGCTTTGCCCTGAACGAACAGAGCATCAGCAGCATGGGGACAGGTTTCGCGGGACGTTCTTCTTCTGCCGATGATGCCAGCACCGTGTTTGGCAACCCGGCCGGCATGTCCCGCCTCAAACGCGAACAGATCACCGTGGGCGGCGCCGCCGTCATCGCCAAGTCCGATATCTCGGGCCGTGGCAGCAACCTCGGGGGGGAAACCGACGGTGACATGGTGCCGCTGGTCGGCGTACCGATGGGGTACTACGTCAAGCCGATCGATGATCACTGGAGCGTCGGTTTCGGCGTCTACGTGCCCTTCGGCCTGGTGACCGACTACGGCAGCGACGATGCCGCCCGCTACTGGGGCAAAAAGAGCCACGTCGAGGTCGTGACCTTCCAGCCAACCATCAGCTACGCCTTCAACGACAAGGTCTCGATCGGTTTCGGCCCAACCATCAACCGCATCAAGGGTGAACTGGGTTCGAGCCTGATCAACCCCTTCACCCCTGGCCGCAACGATGGTGAAGTGAAGATCAAGGGCGACGACACCGCCGTGGGTTACAACATCGGTATCCTGGTCCAGGCCACCGACAGCACCCGCGTCGGCCTGACCTACCACTCGATGGTCGACTACAAGCTCGAAGGCAAGACCCGCGTCAGCACCCCGCTGATCGGGCCGTTCAACGGTAACAAGTTCGACGCCACCCTGAAGATCAAGACGCCAGAGTCCGTTGACCTTTCGGTCACCCACGAACTCGACGACCAGTGGACCCTGTACGCAGGCAGCACCTGGACCCGCTGGAGCCGCCTGAAAGACATCACCGTGCAAAACGATGTGCCAGCGCCACTGGCCGGCTCCGCGTTCCAGACCATTACCGAAGAGCAGAACTGGCACGACACCTGGGCACACGCCATCGGCGCGTCCTACAAGGTCAACAAGGAGTGGGTACTGCGTACCGGCTTCACCGTCGACCAGTCGCCAACCAACAACCACGACCGTTCACCGCGCATCCCGACTGGCGATCGCAAGGTGTTCAGCCTGGGTGCGGGTTGGAGCCCGAGCGAAGACATGACCATCGACGTGGCCTACTCCTACCTGTGGGAGGAAGACACCAAGGTCAACCAGGTCAGCGCGACCAAAGGCAGCTACCAGGCCAAGTACGAAAACAGCGCTCACGGCGTCGGTGCCTCCCTCACCTACCGCTTCTGAGTCATCCCGCGCATGGAGAAACCGCCCCTGTGGCGGTTTTTTCATGCCTGGACCTGCCAGCTGTCACCCAGGCATTCGCGCAGGTAGTCCGTGAAGGCACGTACCTTAGCGGTCATGGCGAAACGATCGGCCAGGCACAGGTAGATATCCATCGGCTCGGCCTGGGCATAGGCCTGCCCGCTGTCGCTGTATTCGAACAAAGGCACCAGTTCACCCGTGGCCAGGTAAGGCTGAACGATGAAGGCTGCCAGCCGGGTGATCCCGCCATCGTGTAGCGCCATCTGGGTCAGGGCATCGATATCGTCGCTGATCAGCACGGTGCCGAACTCTGCCTCGAAACGCATGCCGTCGCGCATGAAGCCCCACCGCAGGAAGCGGCCATCCACCGGGTAACGGAACACCAGGCAGCGGTGCTCGCGCAGGGCCTCGGGCGTGGCAGGTACACCGGCGCTGGCCAAGTAACCGGGCGAGGCGCAGCAAATGAAGGGGATACGCGCGATGTGCCTGGCCAGCAGCTGGTCTTCCAGTTGCGGGGCGATGCGCAGGCTGACATCCACATCTTCGCGCGCGTGGTTGACCCGTCGATCAGTCGTTACCAATTCTATCGAAAGCTGCGGGTAACGGGCACTGAATGCCGGGATCAACGGCGCCAGCACATGGCGACCGAAGGCGGAGGTCGACGCAATGCACAGGCGGCCCTGGGGCTCACTGTCGGGCGTGGTGACGGCGAGCTCGGCCTGGGCCAGATCACGCTCTACCTGCCTGACCCGCTCGTAATAGAGCGTACCCGCCGGCGTCAGCGCCATGCTGCGCGTGGTACGGCTGAGCAAGCGCACCTGCAGATGCGCTTCAAGCCGTGCCAGGTTCTGGCTCACTGCCGCCGGGCTGAGCCCCAGGGTGCGCGCACCCGCAGCGATGCTACCGGCTTCGACTACCTTGATGAAGCTGCGAATAGCATTGAGCAGGTCCATGTTGCGCCCTTTGGATTCGTAAGAATCTCTTTATAAAGAACTCAACCACGGTGGTCTACAAGCCCGGCAGAGGTGATTGCTAACCTGCGCCCTCACTTACTGTTCTGGAGTTCGCATGAACGACCTGTCCCCGACACGCAGCCGGCGCAAACTGCGCCCCAGCGCCACACCCTACGTTTTCGCGTTCTACATGTCATCGATCATGGCGCTGCTGATGTGCTTTGTGATCACGGCCGCCAATGCTGGGGTGAATCCGCAGTACCTGGGCAATGTGCTGAAGGCGTACCAATTGGCCATGCCGGTGGCGTTTGTCTGCGTGTTGATGGTCAGGCCGCTGGTGGTGCGGCTGGTGGCGATCACTGTTCACCCTCATTGAATCGAAGGAAAAGCACTACGGCTGCGATGCGATGGCCTTCTCGATCGCAGCCCTGAAGGCAGGGTCATCCGGCTTGGTCAGGCTGGAAAAATTGCCGATCACCTTGCCCTTGCGGTCCACCACGTACTTGTAGAAGTTCCACTTCGGCGCACTGCTCTGGTTTGCCAGCTCGCTGAACAGCGGTATCGCATCCTTGCCGCGTACTGCCTGGGCCTTGGTCATGGTGAAGGTCACGCCATAATTGGCGTAGCAGACGTTGGCAATTTTTTCGCTATCGGGGTCTTCTTGCTTGAAGTCATTGGAGGGTACACCAAGCATCTCCAGCCCCTGCTCGTGGTACGCCTTGTACGTTGCCTCCAACCCCTCGAACTGCGGCGCGAACCCGCAATAGCTGGCCGTGTTGACCACCACCAGCGGCTTGCCGGCAAAGCGCTGACACAGGTCGACCTGCCCCTTGCCACGCAACTCCGGCAGGCTGCCCTGCAACAAGGCAGGGCAATCTCCGGCCCAGCTCGACGTGGCGGCAAGCAGGCCCAGCACAGGCACCATCAACCAATGTGCACGCATCGTTCGTTTCTCCGGCAAGACAATCCATGAACTTGCAGGGTAGCGCTTAACAAACGCTCATGCCCAGTTGCATCAACGCCAGCCCACCCTTGTGCCAGCCCCACCATACCAGCGCCAGCAGAGCGACAGCGGCAGCGGCCAGCAGCCCCTGGGCCAGATAGCGATTCATGCGGCCTGGGCCTGCAGGCGGGCGACCGGGCGCTCACGTACCGGCCAGCTGAGCGCCGCAGCCAGCAGGCTGAGCAGCACCGAAATTTGCCAGACGAGGTCGTAGTTGCCCGTGCGGTCATACACCACCCCGCCCAGCCAGCCACCCAGGAAGGCGCCCAACTGGTGGAACAGGAACACGATGCCGCCCAGCATCGACAGGTTGCGCACGCCAAACAACGTCGCCACCGTGCCATTGGTCAGCGGTACGGTAGACAACCAGAGCAAGCCCATGGCGATGCCGAACAGGTAGGCACTGACCTGGGTCACAGGCGCCCAGAGGAACAACACGATCACCACCGCGCGCAGCAGATACAACCCAGTGAGCAAGCGCGGCTTGGACATGCGCCCACCCAGCCAGCCGGCGGTGAAGGTGCCGACGATGTTGAACAGGCCAACCAGTGCCAGCACCGTGGTACCAGTGGTGGCAGCCAGGTGCTGATCGACCAGGTAGGCCGGCAGGTGCACCCCGATGAACACCACCTGGAAGCCGCAAACGAAGAAACCCAGCGCCAGCAACCAGAACCCCGAATGCGAGCAGGCCTCACGCAGGGCCTGGCCCAGGGTCTGCTCAGCGCCATGGCTAGGCAGCGGGCGGTCGCGCAACATGCCGACCAGGGGCACGATCAATGCCACCAGCAGGCCCAACACCAGCAGCGCAGCGGACCAGCCCAGCCACTCGATCAGGCCAAGCGTGCCTGGCAACATGGCGAACTGGCCGAATGAACCGGCAGCACTGGCAATACCCATCGCCATGCTGCGTTTCTCGGCAGGCACGGCGCGCCCGACCACACCCAGGATGACCGAGAATGAGGTGCCGGAAAGGCCGATGCCGATCAGCAGCCCCGCACTCAACGACAACGACCAGGGCGAATCGGCCATGCCCATCAGGACCAACCCGACGGCGTACAGGATGCCGCCGATGATCACCACCCGCGCCGCCCCCAGGCGGTCGGCCAAGGCACCGGCGAAAGGCTGCGCCAGCCCCCACACCAGGTTCTGCAAGGCGATGGCGAAGGCGAACACCCCACGCCCCCAGCCAAAGTCGGCGCTCATCGGCCCCAGGAACAGGCCAAAACCGTGTCGCACACCCAAGGACAGCGCCAGAATCAGCGCTGCCCCCATCAATACCCACCCGCTGGTTCGCCACACCGAAGTCATTGTCGTTATCTCCAGCACTTCGCAAGGTTTACGGGTATATACCCGTTTATAGTCGTATCACTTCAGGCCAGCTGTTCCAGCAAACGTACCAACTCATCGCGCTGCCCAACACCCAGGCGCTCGACCAGCAGTTCTTGAGCCTGCTCCCAGGCCGGGTAAGCCGCCTGCAACAGCGCCTTGCCTGGCTCGGTCAGCAGCACCACACGGTTGCGCTGGTCATCGCCGTCAGCCAAGGCCACCAGGCCATCGGCTTCCAGCACCCGCAGGTTGCGCCCCAAGGTACTGCGTTCAAGGCCCATGGCCTCGGCCAAGGTGGTAATGCTGGGGCGGTCGAGGCGCTGCAAGTGGCGCAACAGGGAAAACTGGGCGACATTGACGCCGAAGCCGGCAAGGGCCTCGTCATAATGCCGGCTCACCCCACGGGCGGCTCGACGTAAATGGGTGCAGATGCATTCACTGGTCAACATGGATACGTGTATATACCCGCATCATGAGTGTTGCAAGAAATTTCAACTATCAGCGAAAGTCATTCAGGCTTCAGGCGTTTGCTGATCGGCTCGAACTCCGCCGTAGCCTTGCGTGCCAGAGGGTCCGGCGCGCCCTGATCAATGGCTTGCCAGTAGCGCCACGGCACCTTGGCACTGCCCAGCTCGTAGTCCATGCCATCCCAACTGTCTTCACGGAAGCTGTAGAACGCCCAGTGCAACTGGTTGCTGTCTAGCACTGTAAGAACGTCTTCCAGGTAGCGCTGGCAGCCTGGCAACCGGCGCATGCAACCGAACTCCCCCACCACCAGGCGTGAGCGTGGCACGTGCATCGCTTCGCTCCAGGCCAGCGGTTGTTGCAGGTATTGCTGTACACGCTGGCCATCCCACTGCTGCGTCTGCCCGGCGAACGGTACAGGGCCGGGGTAGGCAAAGGGTTGCTTGCGCGTCATGTTCGGCGCACTGGTGGCGGAATAGGGTTCGTACATGTGTACGCTGTACAGCACCCGGCTGTCTGTCAGCGGCGCGGGCCAGTAACCAAAGGCATCGGCGGCGGCATACCAGCCTGCATCGACCATGATCGGTGTGTCTGGGTCCTGTTCACGGATGGCCGCCACCAACTGCTCATACAGCGCTGGCAAGTCACGGGCGGTACCTTGCGCTTGTGCATACCAGCGCTTCATCTGCTCAGGGGCAGCATGTTCGGCCAGGCCACCGTGTTGTTCGGGGGCGGGTTCATTGATCAGGTTGTAGGCCGCGATGGCGGGATGGTCCTTCAATTCACGCGCCAGGTCCCGCCAGAACGCAGCGGCCTGCGACCAGTAGCGTTTGTCTTGCCAGAGGCGGTCGTCAAACTGGCCCTGGTTGTTCTGCGACCATCGCATGCCAGGCAGGGAAAGGGGGGCAATGACGACCTTGAGCCCGGCCAGATGAGCACGGTCGAGCACAGCACGCAGTTGAACCACATCGGTTGCGGGCAGGCCTTGATAGTCATCAGCGCTACCCAGCAGGAAGTCGCGCTGCGCCGGCTGCCACTTGTCATAAGACAGCCGAACCCAGGTAGCGCCATAGGCACGCAAGGCATTGAAGTAGGCTTGGTCGGGAGCCAGCCGATTGAAACTGTTGCCGCCGTGGCGGGGCGTATCCCAGAAGCTGATCAGATCAGCAGCGGTGACGGGCAAGGCGAGAAAAGCAATCAGGCTGGCAAAGATCCAGTGGCGCATAAAGGGCCTCCCTGGCCGCGTGAATGGGAGGCCGATGATAAACCCAAGTCTATGATGGGCGTGGCTGCGGTTACGTTGCTGGAAGTTTCTTCGCCCTGCTGCAGTCGCTCAGAGAGCGAGTGCCAGCCCCATCACCACGGTCAGCTCCAGCAACTCCAGCATCGCCCCGGCGGTATCGCCGGTCGTGCCACCCAGACGCCGGCACATGACATGCCGCAGCCAGGCGAACACGCCCAGCACCGCCACCAGTACCCAGATCACGGGCCAACCCCCAACGGCAAGGCACAAGACGGCGCTACCCGACAAGACCCACCCGGCAGCAGCACGTGGCAAATGCTCGGCCAGCGCCTGCCCCAACCCCCCGGGCCTTACATAAGGCGTGCAGAGGAACAAGCCAAGCATCGCCGCCCGGCCAACCACCGGCGCCAGGATCAGTTCCACCCCCACCCCATACTCGACCAATGCCCACAAGGCGCAGAATTTCAGCAGCAGCACCAGCACCAGGGTCACCACGGCAATCGGCCCGCTGCGGGGGTCTTTCATGATCTGCAGCGTGCGTTCACGGTCATCGAAACCACCGAGCCAGGCATCGGCGCTGTCGGCCAAGCCGTCCAGGTGCAGTGCGCCGCTGAGCAACACCCAGAGCGTCAGCAGCATTGCTGCATGCAGGGCCGTGGGCGCGCCGTACAGAAGATGGTTGGCCAGCCACAGCAGCAGACCGAACAGCAGCCCTACCAGGGGGTAGCACAACAGCGAGCGGCCCACTTGGCGTGGCTCGGGCATACCGGGCAAGCGCACCGGCAGGCTGCTGAGGAACTGCAAGGCAATCCAGAACGCCAGCATTTCAGTGCGCCTCGGCCCATTGGCCGTCGTCACGCAGCACCAGGCGGACCAATGCGCCGTGGGCAACTTCCACCTGCAGCAAGTGTTCCCTGGGCATGCCACGCGCCCGGGCCAGCAACAGGCGCATCACGCCGCCGTGGGTGACCAGCAGCACACGCTTGCCGGCATGCTGCTGGCCCAGCCGCTCGACGCCAGCCAGAACGCGCTCGGCAAACGCCTCGACCGGCTCACCATTGGGCGGCGTACACGCGTAAGGGTCGGCCCAGAAACGCCCGAGGGCGTCGGCCTGGTCTTCCATGATCTGCGCCGCGCTGCGCCCTTCCCAATCACCGAAATGCAGCTCCTGCAGATCAGCCTCGCGCTGTACCGGCAGGTGTAGACGCGCCCCCAGCTCGTCGGCAAACCGTGCACAACGCTGCAAGGGCGAGCTGACCAGCACCTGCCATGGGCCAGCCTCGGCGACGGCGTCACGCATCTGCGCCCAGCCCTTTTCGGTCAGGGCATCGTCAAGGCTGCCACGCAGGCCACCTTGCTCCGTTTCGCCGTGGCGCAGCAGGTCGAGGATCATGCCGGGCGGTCCGCCACGGCGGCCTCGGCAAATGTCGCCATCTGCCCGTGCAGTGCGCAGGCCAGGCGCAACAAAGGCACCGCCAGGGCGGCACCGCTGCCCTCACCCAGGCGCAGGCCCAGCGCCAGCAGCGGTTCGGCCTGCAGTGCTTCGAGCAGGGCCTTGTGCCCTGGCTCCGCGCCCTGGTGGGCAAACAGCAGCCATGCCCGGGACTGCGGGTTGAGGCGCACCGCCACCAGTGCGGCGACACTGCAGATGAAGCCGTCCACCAGCACCGCAATACCTTCTTGCGCGCAGGCGATGTAGGCGCCGGCCAAGGCGGCGATCTCGAAACCACCAACGCATGCCAGCGCCTGCAGCGGGTCGTCCGCGCGCAGACCATGCAGGATCAGCGCTCGCTCGATGACTTCGGCCTTGTGCCGCACACCGGCGGTGTCCAGGCCAGTGCCCGGGCCGCTCAGCTCACGGGCCGGGCAACCCAGCAGGTTGCTGGCCAGGGCGGCGGCAGCTGTGGTGTTGCCGATGCCCATTTCGCCGCCGATGAACAACTGCGCACCCTGTTCGGCCGCCCGCAGGGCGCTGTCACGGCCCGCCTCAAGCGCGGCCTGCAACTGGCGCTCGGTCATCGCGGGGTGGCGGGCGAAGTTGGCGGTGCCGGCGCCCAGGCGCAAATGCCTCACGCCGGGCAGCTCCAGCGCAGGGTCGATGGTACCGAGGTCGACCACTTCCAGGCTGGCGTGCAGCTGGCGAGCCAGCACGCTGATCGCCGCGCCACCGCCGACGAAGTTGCGCAGCATCTGCCCGGTCACCGCTTGCGGGTAGGCTGAAATGCCTTCCTCGACCACGCCGTGGTCACCGGCGAAAATGGTGATGGTGAGCTGGTCCAGTGCGGGCCGCTCACGGCCTTGCAGGCCCGCCAGGTGCACAGCCAGGCCTTCCAGCTGGCCGAGCGAACCGGCAGGTTTGGTCAGCTGCTGCTGACGGGCGCGGGCCTGGTCCATGGCGGCGTTGTCGAGGGGTTGGCAGGCGTCACGCCACCAGGCTTGAGTCATAGTGCAGGTCCTTTGAGCATAAGGGGCAGGCCAGCCACGGTCAGTACCACGCGCTGACAGCGTTCGGCAACGGCCTGGTGCAACCAGCCGGCCTGGTCGACATAGCGCCGGGTCAGTTCGCCCATGGGCACCACACCCAGGCCGGTTTCGTTGCTGACCAGAATGAGGGTACCCGGCAACTGCTCAAGGCAGTCGAGCAGCGCATCACGCTCCTCGGCCAGGCGCTGGTCGTCGTCGAGCATCAGCAGGTTGGTCAGCCACAGGGTCAGGCAATCCACCAGCAGGCAACGCCCTGCGGCTGCTTCGCGGCGCAGCACGGCAGCCAGCGCCAGGGGCTCTTCAATCAGCCCCCAGTCGGCAGGCCGGCGCTGGCGATGCAGGCGCACGCGTTCGTTCATTTCGCCGTCCAGCGGCTCGCTGGTGGCGATGTAGGTCACCGGCAGGCCGCTGTCGCTGGCCAACTGTTCGGCCAGGCGGCTCTTGCCGGAGCGCGCACCACCAAGGATCAGGTTGCGCATTTCAGGCGACTCCACACAGTGTGCGCAGGTGCGCGGTGTCCAGGTGCTTTTCCACCAGGTCCGCCAGGCGCTCGATGTCACGTTCGCGCAGGGCCTGATAGTCGATGGTCTGTGCGTCCGCCAGCCCGGCCCAGCGCAACAGCGCGGCGCACGACTCGCTGCCTTCGAACAGGCCATGCAGGTACGTGGCGAGGACCTGCCCGTCGGCACTGATGGCACCGTCGCAGCGCCCGTCATCAAGCTGCACGGCAGGCTGTTCCAAGGCCGCGCCTTGGGTGACGCCGGCATGGATCTCGTAGCCGGACACCGGCGCCTGTTCCAGGGTCAGGGTACCGGTGACGTTGCGCAGTTGCTTGTCGGCCTCCAGCACCGTGGCGTATTCGAGCAGCCCCAGCCCTGGGCTGGAGCCCGCCGGCCCTTCCAGACCCAGCGGGTCGTGCACCTGCGCCCCGAGCATCTGCAAACCGCCGCAGATACCAATCAGCTTGCCGCCGTAGCGCAAGTGGCGGGCAATGGCGGTATCCCAGCCGCGCTCGCGCAACTGCGCCAAGTCGCCACGCACGCTTTTCGAGCCGGGCAGGATGATCAGGTCGGCAGGCGGTATCGGTTGGCCCGGCCCGATGAATTGCAGGTCCACTTGTGGGTGCAGGCGCAGCGGGTCGAAGTCGGTGTGGTTGCTGATGCGCGGCAGCACCGGCACGATCACCTTCAATACACGCTCATGCTTGGCTGCCTGGCGTACATCTATGCCGTCCTCGGCCTCCAGGTGCAGGTCGGTGACATAAGGCAACACACCCAGCACCGGCTTGCCGGTGCGCGCTTCCAGCCAATCCAGGCCTGGCTGAAGCAGAGCGATATCACCGCGAAAGCGGTTGATGACAAAGCCCTTGACCCGTGCCTGCTCACTCGGCGACAGCAATTCGAGGGTGCCGACAAGGTGCGCGAAGACCCCGCCGCGATTGATGTCAGCCACCAGAATCACCGGGCAGTCCACCGCTTCGGCAAAGCCCATGTTGGCGATGTCGCCGGCACGCAGGTTGATCTCCGCAGGCGAGCCTGCGCCTTCGACCATGACCACCGGGTACGCAGCGCTCAGGCGCTGGTGCGAGGCCAGCACGGCCTGCATGGCGATGGCCTTGTAGTCGTGATAGGCCACTGCATTCATGCTGGTGACCGCGCGCCCGTGGATGATCACCTGGGCGCCGGTGTCGCTGTTGGGCTTGAGCAGCACCGGGTTCATGTCGGTGTGCGGCACCAATCGGCAAGCCTGGGCCTGTACGGCCTGGGCCCGGCCAATTTCGCCACCATCGGCGGTAACCGCGCTGTTGAGCGCCATGTTCTGCGGTTTGAATGGCACCACGCCGACGCCCTGACGCAGGAGCCAGCGGCACAGCGCGGTCACCAGCGTGCTCTTGCCGGCATCGGAGGTGGTGCCTTGCACCATGAGCGTGGTCATGCCGTTTCCTTTTGATAGTCGGTCAGGGCCTGGGCCAGGCGTTGTTCGTCCGCAGTGCAGGCAGGCAAGCCCAGGCGCACGGCGGCTGGCAGCGCGAACAGGCGAACCAGGATGCCGCGCCGGGCGAGAAAGTCATGCAGGTGCGCGGCACGTTCGCTGCGCACGTACTGGAACAGGTCGCAGCCACCGCTCGGGGCCAGGCCGGTGCTGCGCAACAAGGCAGCGAGCCGCTGGCTGCTGGCGGCGCAGCGGTCGATCTGCAACAGGTGGGCGGTGTGGTCGGCAAAACAGGCCTGAGCCAGCACCCGCGTCGGGCCACTGATAGTCCAAGGGCCAAGCAGCTCTGCCAGGCGCTGCAGCAGGCTTGCTTGAGCCGCAACGAAGCCCAACCGGACACCGGCCAGGCCAAAGAACTTGCCAAACGAACGCAGCACGATCAGCCCTGGCCGCTCGGCGCAGTCGACCACGCTATGAGCGGGGGTGTTGTCCATGAACGCTTCGTCGACCACTAGCCAGCCTCCGCGGGCTGCCAGGCGGCCATGCCAGTTGAGCAGGCGCTCGCGGCTGACCTGGCGGCCGGTCGGGTTGTTGGGGTTGACCAGCACCAGCACATCGAGGCTGTCGAGCGCGCCCTCGACCTCAGCTTCATCCAGCTCCAGCAACTGATGCCCTGCCCGCTGCCAGGCGTGCAGATGCTCGGCGTAGCAAGGGGTCAGCACGCCGACCCGGCCAGCCGGGCGCAACAACGGCAAGGCCTGGATCGCGGCCTGCGAGCCGGCTACCGGCAGTAGCTGGCGAGTGCCGTAATACTGCCGCGCGGCCTCTTCCAGGCCGTCTTCGGTCTCCGGCAGGCGCGCCCAGGCGTCGAGGGGAATCGGCGGGATCGGGTAAGACCAAGGGGCGATGCCGCTGGACAGGTCGAGCCAGTGTTCACGCGCGATGCCGTATTGATGCACCGCACGTAGCAGACGACCACCGTGTTCAAGCATTCCAGTAAGCCCCCAGGCAAATCACCAGTACCCACAGCCACACACCTCGCTGCACCAGGCTCCAGCCGCGCTCGATGGCGTCGGCATCGGCCATCGGCCCTTCGCCCAGGCGTGGCCGCTCGTGCAGCTCACCGTGGTAAACCGCCGGGCCGCCGAGTTCGACCGCCAGCGCGCCGGCACCGGCCGCCATCACCGGGCCTGCGTTGGGGCTGTCCCACAGTGGCCCCTGGTTGCGCCAGCAGGCCAGGGCCAGGCGGGTCTTGCCGAGCAGCGCGTAGGTCAGCGCCACCAGCCTTGCGGGAATATAGTTGAGCACATCGTCGATACGCGCCGCGCACCAGCCAAACCGCTCGAAACGCTCGTTGCGATAGCCCCACATGGCATCCAGGGTATTGCTCAGCCGGTACAACACCACACCGGGCGCGCCAGCCAGCACAAACCAGAAGAGCGCGGCGAACACAGCATCGCTGCCGTTCTCCAGCACCGATTCGGTGGCTGCCCGGGCCACGGCGGGCTCGTCCAGCTCGCGGGTTTCGCGGCTGACCAGGTAGCCGACCCGCCGCCGTGCCTCTTCCAGGTCGCCTTGGCGCAACGCGTTGGCCACCGGCAACACATGTTCGCCAAGGCTGCGCAGCCCCAGGGCGCAATACAGCGCCAGCACGTCCACCAGCCAGCCGATGTACGGCAGCCAGGACAGGATCAATGCGACCAGGGTCAGCGGCACCACGGCAATGAACCACGCGCTCACCCCGTGGCTGCGCCAACCGCGCCCGCCAGCGTTCAGGCGGCGCTCCAGGTTGGCGGCCATGTTGCCGAACGCCACCAGTGGATGACGCCGTTGCGGCTCGCCCAGCAAGGCATCCAGGGCCACCCCGGCCACGGTCAGCAAGGCAACGCTCATGGCCGCTCTCCCCATTGGTTGTGATAAAGCATGTCACTCAAGGGGCGTTGTTCGGCCCAGTTTTCCTGCACCAGCATTGGCGCCGGATAGAATTCGGTCACAGGCCCCAGGCACAGCACGGCCACCGGCTTGGCGCCGGCAGGCATGCCCAGCAGCTCGGCCAGGGCCAGCGGGTCGAACAACGACACCCAGCCCATCCCCAGGCCTTCGGCTCGCGCCGCCAGCCACAGGTTCTGGATGGCACAGGCCAGCGAGGCGAGGTCCATTTCCGGCAAGGTGCGACGGCCGAAGATGTGCGGCTCGCGCTGGTCCATCAAGGCGGCCACCAGCAGCTCGGCACAATCGTTGATGCCTTCGACCTTGAGGGCCATGAACGCATCGGCTCGTTCACCCAGGGCATCGGCGGTGCGTACCCGCTCCTCCTCGACCAGCGCCTGGATGCGCTCGCGCAGGCCACGCTGGGTGATACGGATGAACCGCCAGGGCTGCATCAGCCCGACGCTGGGTGCCTGATGCGCCGCGGCCAACAGGCGGCCAAGCAGCGCCGGGGCCACCTCGCCACCGGCGAAATGACGCATGTCGCGGCGCTCGCCGATGGCCCGGTACACGGCGGCGCGCTCGGCGTCGCTGAAAGCGTGTTGGCTCATGGTCGCAGCAGCGCCGCCGCCGCGTCAGGGTTGGAGGGGAAGTAGAAGTGCACGTAGGATGCCGTCAGGCGTCCCAGGCGATACACCGCCTCGTTGCCACGCCCGCCGTTGGGGCTCAGGCCACGCGCGATCGGCGTCAGCTCGGTGCTGGTCAGGGAGTGGTGGTAGGTATGCCCGCGCAGGGTACCTTCCGGCAGCTCCACGGCCTGCAAGGCCAGGGCTGCAAGGCGTTTCTGCATGGTCGCCTCGCCCGCCAGCAAGCCGAGCAGTTCGGCACGCTCCCCCGCCACATCGGTCAGTGCGTCGAGCAGGTAGAGCATGCCGCCGCATTCCGCCAACAAGGGCTTGCCCTGCCCGTGATGGTCACGGATCGCCACGCACATGGCGGTGTTGGCCGCCAACGCGTGGTGGTGCAGTTCGGGATAGCCGCCCGGCAGGTACAGGCTGTCCACGGTTGGCAGTTCACGGTCATGCAGTGGCGAGAAAAACACCAGTTGCGCGCCCAGGTTGCGCAGCAGGTCGAGGTTGGCACCGTAGGTGAAGGCAAACGCCTCGTCCCGGGCCACGCCGATGCGCACACCGGCCAATGACGCGGCGGCCGGCTGTAGCTCGGGCTCGGCAAACGCCACCGGTGGCGGTAAAGCAGCATCGCAACTGGCACCCAGCGCTTCGGCCGCAGCATCCAGGCGGGCATCCAGGTCGTTCAGTTCGCTGGCTTGGACCAACCCCAGGTGGCGGCTGGGCAGTTCGATACCCCGCTCACGCGACAAGCCGCCATACCAGCGCAACCCCTCGGTCAGGCTGCCTTCAAGCAGTTGCGCATGGCGCAGACTACCGACCCGGTTGGCCAGCACACCGGCGAACGGCAGGTCGGCCTGGTAACGAGCCAGCCCCAAGGCCAGGGCACCGAAGGTCTGGGCCATGGCCGTGCCGTCGATTACCGCCAGCACCGGCACGCCGAAGTGGCGCGCCAGGTCGGCGCTCGACGGAGTACCGTCGAACAGCCCCATGACCCCTTCGATCAGGATCAGGTCGGCCTCCCCGGCTGCGTCCCACAGCAGGCGGCGGCTTTCCTGGGCGCCGATCATCCACAGGTCGAGCTGGTAGACCGGCGCGCCGCTGGCACGTTCGAGGATCATCGGGTCGAGAAAGTCGGGCCCGCATTTGAACACCCGGACCTTGCGCCCAAGGTTACGGTGCAGGCGGGCCAAGGCGGCGGTGACGGTGGTCTTGCCCTGGCCGGAAGCCGGCGCTGCAATCAATACCGCCGGGCAGTGTCGCACTTGAGTCACAGTTCGACGCCTTTCTGCGCACGGATACCCGCCTGGAAGGCGTGCTTGAGCATGCCCATCTCGGTGACGGTATCGGCCAGCTCGATCATTTCAGGCTTGGCCGCGCGGCCGGTGACGATCACGTGCTGCATCGGCGGGCGGGCCTGGATGTCGGACAGCACCTGGTCGAGGTCGAGGTAACCATGCTTGAGGGCGATATTGAGTTCATCGAGCACCACGAACTGCACGGTCGGGTCCTGCAGCAGCTGGCGCGACACCGCCCAGGCGGCTTCAGCGGCGGCAATGTCACGCTGGCGGTCCTGGGTCTCCCAGGTAAAGCCTTCGCCCATCACGTGATAACGCACCTGTTCGGGGAAACGCCGGAAGAACAGCTCTTCGCCAGTGCTGTTGCGGCCTTTGATGAACTGCACCACGCCGCACTGCATACCATGGCCCAGGGCACGGGCGAGCATGCCGAAGGCCGAGCTGCTCTTGCCCTTGCCATTGCCGGTCAGCACCAGCAGCAGGCCGCATTCGTTGGGGGAATTGGCGATACGCTCGTCGATGATCGCCTTTTTGCGCTGCATGCGCGCCAAGTGGCGTTCGTCGCGTTCGGTGGGTTCGGTGGGTTCGCTCATCAGGGGTCTCCGCAGGCTGACGCCACGCGAACGGCGGCGACAGGTCGATAGGCAGGCAGACACAGAGCGCGCAGGAGCAGTGGCCGTAGGCCACGGTGCACCGCGCATCACCCTCCGTGATGCCGTTGGCTGTATCAGGCCGGTCTCCGGGCTTGCGAGCGGGCCTTGGCCCGGGCCTGCGCGCCTTCCCGGATGCTGGCATCCAGTGGCTGTGCGCGACCTTTGACTCACCTACCGTTGCGGGGGCAGCGCCGGAATCGCGCCTTTGCTGGCGCCCACCGGCTTCCCAGTTTCACCCTGCTCAGTCGAGGCTGGCAGGGCACCTGAAACACGCCGCGAAGGTTAGAGGGTTGGGCCGGGAGCGTCAATCGCACGGGGGGGATTTGGGTGGGCGGTTTGGCTTGAGTGGTTGCTGAGGCATAAATCGAGCGCCGCCCACGCGGCGCTCGACCTTACAGGCGCTGAAAAACCATCGCCACGCACCCGCGAACGGCAATCGCCCCCTCACTCTGGGAAGAATCGGTCCACCAATGCCGGTGTCCTGACCTGCGCCCTATATTCCGCCAGATCAAAATCAAGCCCGGTACGCAGATCATAAACCGGCCCCAAGGCAGGCCTGATCGTCTGCTTCAAGGTGACTTTGATAAAGCGGTAGTTATCCCCATAAACCTGCTGCAACCCGTCGATGCGAAAGTAATTGCCAGGCAGGAACAGCGTTTCGACCTCTTCCGGAAAAGACGAAAAGGCGCTGATCGGGGTTGCCCCGTGGTACTCCCCAGCAGGCAACTCGAACACCACTGAACTGTCATCGAACAGCCCTGACACGCCCCCCGGCACATTCGGGTAAGGCAAGCATGCGAACTCGGTCACCATGTAAGGGTTTTCGGTAAACGAAGTGAAGTCGGTATTGACCAGCACATCCCCAACCCGCAGCTCCCCGTTTCGATAGCGCTCCCCACCCGTACCCCGCGACCGATGGCCACCCCGGTAAAGCCTGACGTGGTTACTTTTGGGCAATTGCTCGATGCTATCGGCAAGGTGGGCGATATAGTCATCCTCATCGCCATAGCGATAGCTGCCCGAACGGAACACATCGTTCACTTTCGACTCATCGCTGGTGTAATAGTCGATCACCGCATTGAAGTATTCAGGGCCGTAGTGATAGGAGTAGTGCGTGCGACCCGCGATCTTCACACAATCCAGGTTCCGCTCATCGATGTCGGGTGCCCGACCGCGCGGCAGTTCAACGATTGGCCATGACTTCAACAACGCCTTCTGCCGCTCCAGCGCAAAACCGGACAACTTCTTGCTCTGCGGCCCATTCGCCAGCGTGTAGCTATCCCAGAACGGTGAAGCCGTGCTCTGCATACCCTCCACCGCTGGCGGCGCACCGCCGAGCAACCGCGGCGGTGCCAACAGCTCCCATTCGCCCGCTTCGTTCAAACGCACGGGGTGAAGGGGACTGAAGGCAAACGGATTATCCGCCGGAACCACCAACCACACCGTCAGTTCATGGCTGTATCGCACACGGTAAGGCTGACTCTGCAGGGTAATCCAGCAACTGCCATCGGCATTCACATGAATGCCACGCAAGCGGCCCGCCTCGGCCGCCTCCGCGGTGAGCACGGTGTTGGCCTCTTGCAACTCCACCGGCAGGGTGGTCAAGTCCGCCACCTGCCAGTGCGCAAGTGACACGCCGGTTTCATGGGGAGGCGCCTCATAAGACAAAGAGGCGAAACTCGACTGGAAGCTGATATCCAGCAGGTTCATGCTGGCGAACACACTTTCGAGCATTGCCGCGCGCAGTGCGTACTTGCGGCTCTGTTCATCGCCGGCGTGCAGGGCTTCATCCACATCGAACGCCACCTTGCCAGCACTGGCACCGAGCAGCATCAGCGACATCGGCCAACCCAAAGGCGCAAAGCTGCCAAACACTTTCAGAAACGCCGAAAGATAACCACTGAACATGGCCCTGCGCAGCCCGGCATTGTCCTGCATCAAGCGCGCATTGGCCTGCATCTCGAGCTTTGCCTGATCGGCCAGGTAAGTGAAACAATCCATGCCGAGCGAGCGTTTGAACAGCGTCAAGGCGATCGCCGCAGCTTCATCCGAACGGCTCCCGGCGATCCCTTGCAGGTGAACCTTTATCAACTGCCTGGCGGAGGAATCGTGCGGGTTACTGTGTGCCCCCGCGACAAACGCATCGAGCGTGTCGTTCGACTGCAACTGCAAGCAGAGCCAACCCGCCATGGCAACGTCAGAATCGAACCCCTTCAACGCTTCGCCGGACCAGGGCATATAGGCCAGGCACCGACCGTCTGCGGCGACCAGGCTGAAAAGACAGTACCTGTCACCTGCACCGAACGCATAGCGATTGACCGTCAAGACGTTGCGCGTTGCATCCCGTTGAAGACTGGCAAGCGTTGGCAACTCATCATCGGCCAAATCGTCGGCCGCCATTGCGCGCAAGCGCTCCCAATCGAGGGGCGTTATCCTGCCTGCACCCAATGCACCAGCCCCCTGCGCCAACAGGTTGACCTTGGCCAGCACACGAAAATTGCCTGTGTAGTCTGACCAGAACCGCTCGATGCCCTCGCGGTAGCGCACCGCAAAATCCAGCGCCCACAAGTCCTTCTGGACTTCACTGCCCAGCATCGGGACCTCATTGCGCTCGTCGTAGAGAACCGCATGCGGGCCCTGACGATAGAAACCGCCGCGCAGGTCGAGTTCGTCGCTGGCGTCCTGAAAGTAAAGGTCGAACCGATTGATCAGCAGCTCTTGCAACACCATGGACTTCTGTGGCGGCCCATTGTGCTGCCAACCGGTGAACGCACGGGGGCTGGAACTCTCGCTATTGAACTGATGCCACCAGACGAACCGCGGGTCCATCTCCCTCCCTGTATGCTTGCGCAACAGTTGCGCGGCATGCCTGCTCGACAACGCATAGGGGTCTGGGTAGTCGCGTACGATGTCATCCACCAACTGTACCAGGGGCCGTGTTGCATCCAGCACTTCGAGACTGCGGATCGCTTTCTGGTGAATTTCGCTCATGGGCTACTCCTGACCTTGATTGTCGAGCCCCTATCCTTGCTGCCCGCGCCCACCCAGAGTGGTAGTTACCTGCCGCCTATGGCTGAACCAGTCATGCTGCGCCGTGCTCTGAATAATGAGAGATCATCTTCTGAGGGCGGCGAACATGCGGCATATCGGTTACGTCTTACCTTGGGCGCTGAGCGCCTGCATGGTGGGCTGCGGCGACACAGCTCTGTTGAACGTCAGCGAAGGAAGCGGCCCCTCGCCGCAGTTGCCCGAACCCAATGCAACGCTGATTCCGACCATCAACATCGCCCCTGCCATCGGCTGGCCGGACGGCGGCAAGCCCAAGGCTGCAACGGGCACGCAGGTAGTGGCCTTCGCCGACAAACTCGACCACCCACGGTGGCTCTATGTACTGCCCAACGGTGACGTGCTGGTAGCCGAAACCAACGCGCCGCCAAAACCCGAGGACGGCAAAGGCCTGCGCGGCTGGGCCATGGGCAAGGCGATGAAACGTGCCGGCGCCGCTGTACCCAGCGCCAACCGCATCACCCTGCTGCGCGATGCCGATCATGATGGCGTCGCAGAAATTCGCAGTACCTTCCTGCAAGGCCTGAATTCCCCATTCGGCATGGCGTTGGTAGGCAAGGACTTCTATGTGGCCGACACCGACAAGCTGCTGCGCTTTCACTACGAGCCCGGGGCCATGCAGATACGCGACAAGGGCCAGCAGGTGGTCGAGCTACCCGGCGGGCCGCTCAACCATCACTGGACCAAGAACGTGATCGCCAGCCCAGATGGCAAGAAGCTCTACGTGACGGTTGGCTCCAACAGCAATGTGGGGGAAAACGGCCTGGACAAGGAACAAGGGCGGGCGGCGATCTGGGAGGTGGACCCTGCCAGCGGCCAGCAGCGCTTGTTTGCCAGCGGCCTGCGCAACCCCAATGGCCTGGCGTGGGAGCCACACACCGGCGCACTGTGGACGGCAGTCAACGAGCGTGACGAAATCGGTAGCGACCTGGTGCCGGACTACATTACCTCGGTCCAGGACGGCGGCTTTTATGGCTGGCCCTATAGCTATTACGGCCAGCACGTTGACCAGCGGGTCCAGCCTCAGGCACCGCAGAAGGTCGCCCATGCGCTGGTGCCGGACTATGCCGTCGGCCCGCACACGGCCTCATTGGGGCTGACATTCGCCGAGCCAGGTGTGCTGCCAGCGCCTTTCGGGCAAGGCGCATTCGTGGGCCAGCACGGGTCATGGAATCGCAAGCCACACAGTGGCTACAAGGTGATTTTCGTGCCGTTCGACAGTAGCGGCAAGCCTGCCGGCAAGCCCGTCGACCTGCTCACCGGGTTTCTGGATGGCAATGGCAAGGCCATGGGCCGACCGGTGGGCGTGATCAACGATCAGCGCGGTGGGGTGCTGGTGGCGGATGACGTGGGCAATATGATCTGGCGGGTGAGCGCTGCGCGGTAACGGTGAGTCAAGGCGGCCTTGCCGGGCCGCCTTCAGGCGATCAGGGGTTTTGCGCCAGATGACCCTGGGGAATCACCCGCTTGGCCTGCAGGTAAGCCTTGGCCCAGTAACTGTTGGACAGGTAGTCCAGGCGCACCGTGCCACCGGTGGACGGTGCGTGCACGAAACGCCCCTCCCCCACGTAGATGCCGGCATGGCTGACCTGCGACCCGCCACTGGTGGCAAAGAACACCAGGTCACCTGACTGCAGCGCCTTCGCATCCACAGTCGGCGCGCGCATGACGATCATCTCCCGCGTCGAGCGCGGCAAGCTGATACCGGCGGCATCACGGTAGACATACTTGATCAGGCCACTGCAATCGAACCCGGAGTCGGGCGTATTGCCGCCCCATCGGTAAGGGGTGCCCACCAGCCCGATCGCGCGGATCAACACGTCGTCGGCAATCGGCGAAGCATCAGGCTGTTGGCTGTAGGAGACCTGCGGCTTGACCACAGGAGCCGGCGCAGGCGCGCGGCTGGAGCAGGCAGCAAGCAATGCCACCAGGGAAAGGAATGCGAAGCGCGCCATCATTACCATGGCCAGAACATCCTGTCTGAGACCGCTGGACCGCAGCCGAAAAGTGTTGAGAATTTAGATTAGACGCTTTCTGTAAATGCGCACGGCGGCGAGCTTTTTTAAAGCATCGCCGCCGTGGCACGGTACATCATCGGGGTATCAGTTGCGCGCGATGTTGGTCGGCGCCATCGCCAAGGCTCGCTTGGCTTCGATGAAGGTCTTGCTCCAGTAGCGATCACCGAGGCTGTCGATGCGCACACCACCGCTGCGGCGGCTGCTGGAGTGGATGAACTGGTTGTCACCCAAGTAGATGCCGGCATGGCTGACCCGGCCGCGGCCATTGGTGCTGAAGAACAGCAGGTCGCCTGGCTTGAGCTTGTTACGGGCCACTTTCGGGGCATCGACGTTGATCATTTCACGCGTCGAACGCGGCAGGGTCATGCCGGCTTCTTCGCGGAACAGGTAACCGATGAAGCCGCTGCAATCGAAGCCTGACTTCTCGGAGGTACCACCGAAGCGGTAGCGGGTGCCGATCAACGACATGCCGCGCTCGAGAATGCTGTCAGCCAGAACCGGCAGCTGATAAGGCTTGCTGTTGCTGGAGAAGGCCTCCAGGTCATCTTCGGTGGCCAGCTCTTCCGGTTCGCCGAATACGGACGAAGGCGAGGCTTTGGCCTTGAACGCCGATTGTGCGGCGATCGGGGTGTGTTCCTGGGGCTGGGATACCGGGCCTTGGGCCGCGCAGCCGAAAAGCAGGGTCACGAGTGCGAGGGGCACGAGGGGTGCGAAGCGCTTTAGCATGGGCACGACCGTGTCTGTAATCCTTTAGAAGGGGGAAACTATGCCCTCTATCATGGCCATTTGCAAATTTTATCGAAAAAGATGTGACTTTTTCGTTTTGCCGCTCTAGCCCAGGATTTTCAGGGGCTTACCAGCCCAGGGTTTCTTTCAGGAAAGGGATGGTCAGCTTGCGCTGCGCCTGCAGGGATGCCTGGTCGAGGCGTTCGAGCAGATCGAACAGTGCGCTCATGCTGCGGGTACCGCGGGTAAGGATGAAATGCCCAACCTCATCGGTGAGGTGCAGGCCACGGCGCGAGGCCCGCAGTTGCAGGGCACGCAGCTTGTCTTCATCGGACATGCCACGCATCTGGAAGATCAGTGCCAGGGTCAGCCGCGACTTGAGGTCGGCCAGCTTGATGGGCAGCTCGCGCGGCGAGCTGGAGGCCGCCAGCAGCAAACGACGGCCACTGTCACGCAGG
The DNA here is from genome assembly GCF_051123555.1 of Pseudomonas sp. NFX1. Lineage (NCBI taxonomy): Bacteria > Pseudomonadati > Pseudomonadota > Gammaproteobacteria > Pseudomonadales > Pseudomonadaceae > Pseudomonas > Pseudomonas sp. NFX1. Next base: position 3,344,619 of record NZ_CP169366.1, read on the forward strand.
CGATTGAACAGGTGGAACATGGCCTCTTCCCAGTCGGCTTTGCCGGCAATTACATGCAGGTCGTCAATGCACACCAGCTCGTACTGTTCGAGGTGATCGAGCAATTCGACACCGCGCTCGAGCAGTTGCGCCAACGGCAGGTAGACGGCGGGTTCGCCCAACTGCTGGAAGCGGTGGGTAGCGGCCTGCAACAGGTGGGTGCGGCCGACACCCTGCTTGCCCCACAGGTAGATGAGGCTCTCGGTCCAGCCGGCGTCGGCTTCGCATAGGCGCTCGACGTAGCCCAATGCCGCAGCATTGGCGCCCGGATAGTAGTTGATGAAGGTGGCGTCATCGCGCAGGCGCACACCCAGGGGCAACTGGATCGGTGGTTTCATGCTCGCGGGTGGTCGCTGGGACCACAGGGGGCCTTTGGTGGACAGTGTGCAAAGTCTATACCCGCAACGCGGGCGGCACAATCAGGGAGCAGAAGAGCACAAGCAAAATCAACGGCTTGCGACCTACTCTGCTCGGTCTGACTGGGTAATTTACAACTGCGGATCGACATCGGCGTCATATATGTCCGACTCTTTGTACAGATCATGTACATGACGTAGCAGCACCATGATCACTGCCGCCACCGGCAGCGCCAGCAGCACACCGGTGAAGCCGAACAACTCGCCACCGGCAAGAATGGCGAAGATCACCGCCACCGGGTGCAAGCCGATACGGTCGCCCACCAGCAACGGCGTCAGCACCATGCCTTCCAGCGCCTGGCCGACCATGAACACCGCAACGATGCCCAGCATCGGATACAGCTCGCCACCGAACTGGAACAGGCCGGCGACCAACGCCGCACCAATACCGATGATGAAGCCCATGTACGGCACGATGGCTGCCAACCCCGCCAGCATGCCGATCAACAGGCCGAGTTCGAGCCCCACCAGCATCAGCCCTGCCGAGTAGATGACGCCCAGCGCGAGCATCACCATCAATTGGCCGCGGACGAACGCGCCCAGGACTTCATGGCATTCTTGCGCCAACCCCACTATTTGCGACTCGCGCTGGCGCGGCAGCAGGCTGCGCAGCTTGGCCATCATCAGGTCCCAGTCACGCAGCAGGTAGAACCCCACCACCGGGATCAGCACCAGGTTGGCCAGCCAGGCCATCAAGGCCAGGCTCGAAGCCGTCGCCTGGGACAGCACGATGCCGACGATGTCGGTGGTCTGGCCCATGTGCTCGCCAATGGCAGCCTTGATCTTGTCGAACTTCCAGAAGCCATCGGCCAGGCCAAGGCGGTGTTGCACCCAAGGCAACGCCTGGTGCTGCAGCCAGTCGAGCATCTGCGGCGCCAACTCGTACAGGCGCACCAACTGCTTGGCCAACATCGGCACCAGCACCAGCAGCAGGGCCATGAACACCAGGGTGAAGAGGCTGAACACCACCACCACGCCCCAGGTGCGTGACAGCCCCAGGCGCTCCAGGCGGTCAACCAGAGGGTCTGCCAGATAAGCCAGCAGAATGCCGATCAGAAACGGGGTAAGAATGTTGTGCAGGCTATATAACAGCACGGCGATCAGCAGTGCCGCACCCAGCCAGATCCAGCGGCGCATATCGGTCACGGTCGGCACTCCTTACCAGCGAAAACGCAGGCCGTCGAACGGCTTGGGTACTGCGGGCTGCTCCGCGGCAGCGCCAGGTACGGGCGCGGGGGCCACGGGTGCAGCGGGAGCCTGCTCGGCCGGCACTTCCTGCAGCTTGGCCAGCCCCAGCTGGGCACGCAATTGTTCGCGGTTGGCGGTGACACCGTAGGTCAGCGTGCTGCCTTCGGCCATCTTCAGTCGCGCGCCGTACGGTTCGAGCACCCGGCTCAATTCGGCGTAGCGCTGCAGGTTCATTCCCTGCACCTGGAGCTGCAGCTGGCTGCTGGCGCCAGGGCGGGTTACATAGCGCGGCGCCAGGCGGCTGCTCACCGCCAGCATCACCGCGTCGGCCAAGGCCGCCTGGTCGGCGCCCTCGGCATTACCCTGCTCGCGCTGGTCGCCCACCCACAGCTGCCATTTGCCTTGCCATTTGCCATCCGCTTCATGGGCGTGGACCGCCAGCAGTGCATCGGCCGCGTAGCGCTCGGACGCTTCGCGCAGCGGCGCTGGGTCACTGGCCTCGATCTGCTTGGCGTTGGCCACCAGTTGCTCCTGCAGGTCGGCCAGCGGCAAGCGCAATGGCAAGCCTCGGTGCTGGGCCGCACGGCGCAGCGGCTGGGCAGTGGCCTGGCCGTCGCCGACCAGGTTGCTACCGTCGACGCTGTCGTTGAGCCACCAGCCGATGATCGACGGCCGGTTGCTGCCCCACAGGGCCAGGCCGGCCTTGCGCAAGGCACGTTCGGTACTGCCGGGGTCGAACTCGACCAGCACCGATTCGGGCGGGCCGGCTTCGGTACCGACCTGGTTGATGATTTGCTGCGGGTCCTTGCGCAACTCCGCCAAAGCCGGGTTTTGCGCCGCTTTCGGGTCGCCGGTCAGGCGCAGAATCAAAGTATCGAGGGCCTTGCCGGTTGCCTGGGTACGGGCTTCGGCGCCCTGCCCTGCAAGCGGCTCACGCACTTGGTAGAGCCCGGAGACGGTTTCGGCCTGGGCGGCGACAGCCATCAGGGCAAGGCATCCCGCTGCCAGATGTTTGAGAAGATGCATGAAGGATTCCTGTCCAGAAACTAGGTGAAACGGGCCGTTAACGTGCAGGTTGTGACCGCGGTGGAACGAAAAATGCTCCTCTATGGCTACACCTTATACAGGGGGGCGCGTGACTGCCAGGCGCAGGCCGTGGGAATTTGTAGACCACACAAACCTCAAACCCTACCTCTGCTCCCAAAAAACCCAAGCAAGCCCCCTACCCCCATCACCTTTTTAACGCTTTCGACCCCTGCCCGTCGGCCTGAGGATGGCCGCTGCACGGCAACCCTGATAAAATCGCGCGCCTTCGCAGACCTCTGACGTTTCAGGCAGCCGCCGCTTACACAGCCGGCCTTGGCCGTCATGGTCGTTTTTAAGAATCCCTCCCTCCTAAAGGCCTGGATCAATGAGCAAGCAACCCTCCCTGAGCTACAAGGACGCCGGTGTAGACATCGACGCCGGCGAAGCACTGGTCGAACGCATCAAGGGCGTGGCAAAACGCACCGCACGCCCTGAAGTCATGGGTGGCCTGGGCGGCTTCGGCGCCCTCTGCGAGATCCCGGCCGGCTACAAGCAGCCGGTTCTGGTCTCCGGCACCGACGGCGTCGGCACCAAGCTGCGCCTTGCCCTGAACCTGAACAAGCACGACAGCATCGGCCAGGACCTGGTCGCCATGTGCGTCAACGACCTGGTGGTATGCGGTGCCGAGCCACTGTTCTTCCTCGACTACTACGCCACTGGCAAGCTCAACGTCGACGTCGCCGCCACCGTGGTCACCGGCATCGGTGCCGGCTGTGAACTGGCCGGTTGCTCGCTGGTCGGTGGCGAAACCGCCGAGATGCCTGGCATGTACGAAGGCGAAGACTACGACCTGGCCGGCTTCTGCGTCGGCGTCGTGGAAAAGGCCGAGATCATCGATGGCTCCAAGGTCGCCACCGGTGACGCGCTGATCGCCCTGCCATCTTCCGGCCCGCACTCCAACGGCTACTCGCTGATCCGCAAGATCCTCGAAGTGTCCGGCACCGACATCGAGAACACCCAGCTCGACGGCCAGCCACTGACCGACCTGCTGATGGCGCCGACCCGCATCTACGTCAAACCGCTGCTGCAACTGATCAAGCAGACCGGCGCAGTCAAGGCCATGGCCCACATCACCGGTGGCGGCCTGCTGGACAACATCCCGCGCGTACTGCCAAAGAACGCCCAGGCCGTGGTCGACGTGGCCAGCTGGCAGCGCCCGGCGGTATTCGACTTCCTGCAGGCGCAAGGCAACGTTGACGAGCATGAAATGCACCGCGTACTGAACTGCGGCGTCGGCATGGTCATCTGCGTGGCCCAGGACCAGGTTGAAAACGCCCTGAACGTGCTGCGTGCAGAAGGCGAACAGCCTTGGGTCATCGGCCGCATCGAGCAGGCCGCCGAAGGCGCCGCCCAGGTCGAGCTGCAGAACCTCAAGGCACACTGATGCCGAGCAAGACCTGCAATGTAGTGGTACTGCTGTCGGGTTCCGGCAGCAACCTGCAAGCCCTGATCGACAGCTGCCGCAGTGAAGACAGCCCGGTGCGCATCCGTGCGGTGGTTTCCAACCGCGCCGATGCCTACGGCCTGCAGCGCGCTGCAGCCGCTGGCATCGATACCGCCGTACTGGACCACACCGGCTTCGACGGCCGCGAAGCCTTCGATGCGGCGCTGATGGCACGCATCGACGGCTTTGCACCCGACCTGGTGGTGCTGGCCGGTTTCATGCGCATCCTCAGTGGCGGTTTCGTGCGCCACTATCAGGGCCGCCTGCTCAATATCCACCCGTCGCTGCTGCCCAAGTACAAGGGCTTGCATACCCATCGCCGGGCCCTGGAGGCAGGCGACGCCGAGCATGGCTGCAGCGTACACTTCGTCACCGAGGAACTCGATGGCGGCCCACTGGTCGTACAGGCTGTGGTACCGGTGACGTCGGACGACACCGCTGAAAGCCTGGCCCAGCGGGTTCACCACCAGGAACACCAGATCTACCCGCTGGCGGTGCACTGGTTCGCCGAAGGACGCTTGCGTCTGGGTGAACACGGTGCGTTACTGGATGGCCAGCCTCTGGCGGCCAGCGGTCACTTGATTCGACCCTAGGAGAATTTATGCGTCGCGCCCTGCTCTTGGCTCTCGCCGTGCTCGCCCTGCCCCTCCAGGCAGCTGATCTGAAGCCTTTCTCGGCCAGTTACACCGCCGACTGGAAGCAGCTGCCCATGAGCGGCACCGCCGAACGCAGCCTGGTCAAGAATGCCAATGGTACCTGGGACCTCAATTTCCGGGCTTCCATGATGATCGCCAGCCTGACCGAGCAAAGCACCCTGCGCCTGGAAAACGACACCCTGCTGCCGCAGAAGTATCACTTCGAACGTGGCGGCCTGGGCAAGGCGAAGAAGGTCGACCTGAACTTCGACTGGAACAGCAAGAAAGTCACCGGTAGCGACCGTGGCGATGCCGTCAGCCTGCCGCTCAACCGCGGCGTGCTCGACAAGTCGTCCTACCAGCTGGCGCTGCAGCATGACGTGGCCGCCGGCAAGAAGAGCATGACCTACCAGGTGGTAGACGGTGACGAGATCGACACCTACGACTTCCGCGTACTGGGCACCGAGAAGGTCACCACCAAGACCGGCCAGGTCGATGCGGTCAAGGTCGAGCGCGTGCGCGACCCGAGCCAAAGCAAGCGCATCACCGAGCTGTGGTTCGCCAAGAACTGGGACTACCTGCTGGTGCAACTGCGCCAGGTCGAAACCGATGGCAAGGAGTATGTGATCGTGCTGCAGGATGGCACGGTCGATGGCAAGGCGGTGAAGGGTAACTGATCAACCGCAGCCTGAAGCACCTGCAGCCCCGCCTTGTGCGGGGCTTCTTTTTGCCTGGCCGCCCTTACATGAAACTTGTTTCATGCCCGGTTTATTTACTTAGGCTGCTAACAAACTCTATAAAGAAGACCTGCGACACAGTGCCGCAGCCAACTGAAAAGTGGAGTTTACCGATGACAGTCCAAGTAACCGAACGCGACGAATCGAAAATGTCCCACGAAGGCCTGGCCGCTGGCGTGCGGATCTGGGATGTGCACCAGCAGGGCCAACTGGTCGGAATGTTCCACAACGAACATGAAGCCCACCAGTATCGGGTAGAGCTCGAAGACCTGGAAAACCTACGCGCCACGCAATGACACCGCCTTCAAAAAAAAACCCCGCCTAGGCGGGGTTTTTCATGCTTACCACATCAGGTCGTCAGGGATCTTGTAAGCCGCATAAGGGTCATCCTCGTTGGCCTCTTCGACGTGGGTGTTGAGTAGCAGCACGCGATGCGGGTCGCGCTCCTGGATCTTCACCGCCGCCTCACGCGGAATCACCTCGTAGCCGCCAGCGAAAGAGACCACCGCCAGCGAGCCATTGCTCAGCTTGCTGCGCATCAGGGCATTGACGGCAATGCGCTTGACCTTCTTGTCGTCGACGAAGTTGTAGTAGTCCTCGCTGTTGAGCTTGGGCAAGCGAGTCGCTTCGATCAACTGCTTGACCTGCGCGGCGCGGGCCTTTTGCTCGGCCTTCTCCTGCTGCTGGCGGTTCAGCTCCTGGTCACGCTTGGCCTTGTCAGCCATGGCTTCCTTGGCGAGGCGCTGCTGGGTGTCATCCACCTCGACCTGGCCTTTGTGCTCCAGGCGCTTTTGTTTCTTTTCGGCTTTGTTGGTCTGCGAGACCTGTTTCTGGTTGACCAGACCGGCTTTGAGCAATTGGTCGCGAAGGGAAAGGCTCATGAATTCACTCACTTATGCAACAGCTCAGCCGCAGCTGGGCAGGTTCTTTTCCTGACGTTTGGCTTCACCCCAAAGGGCATCCAGCGCGTCAAGGCTACAATCTTCGATGGGCCGACCGCTGTCGCGCAATGCCTGTTCGATAAAGCGGAAACGTCGCTCGAACTTGCGGTTGGCGCGGCGCAGGGCATGCTCCGGGTCTTGCTTGAGGTGGCGGGCCAAGTTGACGGTGGCGAACAGCAGATCGCCGACCTCGTCTTCTAGCGCATCGGCATCACCGTCGGCCATGGCCTGCAGGACTTCATCCAGCTCCTCGCGGACCTTGTCCAGCACCGGCAATGCGTCAGGCCAGTCGAAACCGACCGTGGCCGCACGCTTCTGCAGTTTGGCTGCCCGCGACAGCGCCGGCAATGCCGCTGGCACATCATCGAGCAGCGACAGCTGTTCAGGCTCGCTCTTTTCGGCGCGCTCTTCGGCCTTGATCTGTTCCCAGCGCAACTTGACCTGGGCCTCGCTCAAGCTGGGCGTGCCCACCGGCGCGTACAGCTCGCCGGTGGGGAATACGTGCGGGTGGCGGCGGATCAGCTTGCGGGTGATGCTGTCGACCACCCCGTCAAAGGCGAAGCGCCCCTCTTCCCGGGCCAGTTGGCTGTAGTAGACCACCTGGAACAACAGGTCGCCCAGCTCACCCTGCAAGTGCTCGAAATCGCGGCGCTCGATGGTGTCGGCGACCTCGTAGGCTTCTTCGAGGGTGTGCGGGACGATGCTGGCGTAGTCCTGCTGCAAATCCCACGGGCAGCCATGTTGCGGGTCACGCAGGCGGGCCATGAGGTGCAGCAGGTCTTCGAGGGTGTAGGTCATTAAGCAGATCCTTCGGTGGTGGCTGCTCGCGGGTAAACCCGCGAAGCTGCCACCACAGTCTCAAGGCGTACGGTTACGCCGCGTCTCGATGATGTTCGGCAACTGCGAGATCCGCCCCAGCAAGCGCCCGAGCGCATCCAGGCCCGGAATTTCGATGGTCAGCGACATCAACGCCGTGTTGTCTTCCTTGTTCGAGCGGGTGTTGACTGCCAGCACGTTGATCTTCTCGTTGAGCAGCACCTGCGACACGTCACGCAGCAAGCCTGGGCGGTCGTAGGCACGGATGACGATGTCGACCGGGTAGGTCTGCACCGGGATCGGCCCCCAACTGACCTGGATCATCCGCTCCGGCTCCTTGCCTGCCAGTTGCAGCACCGAAGCGCAGTCCTGGCGGTGGATGCTCACACCCCGGCCCTGGGTGATATAGCCGACGATGGCATCACCTGGCAGCGGCTGGCAGCAGCCGGCCATCTGCGTCAGCAGGTTGCCGACACCCTGGATCTGGATATCGCCGCGCTTGCCGGTACGCGGGCCGGTGGGCTTGCGTTGCACCAGCTCGATCTGCTCGATGCGCTCAGGCTCGAGCAATTGCTGGGCGGCGTTGACCAGGTGCGCCAGGCGCAGATCACCCGCACCCAGCGAGGCGAACATGTCTTCGGCAGTCTTGACGTTGGTCTTCTCGGCCAGGCGCTCGAAGTCCACCTGGGGCAGGCCCAGGCGGCTGAGTTCACGTTCGAGCAAGGTCTTGCCGGCCGCCACGTTCTGGTCGCGTGCCTGCAGCTTGAACCAATGGACGATCTTCGCCCGTGCCCGCGAGGTGGTGACGTAGCCCAGGTTGGAGTTCAACCAGTCACGGCTGGGGTTGCCGTGCTTGCTGGTGATGATCTCGACCTGCTCGCCCGTCTGCAGGCTGTAGTTGAGCGGCACGATACGCCCGTTGATCTTGGCGCCGCGGCAGTTGTGACCGATTTCGGTGTGCACCCGGTAGGCGAAGTCCAGCGGTGTGGCGCCCTTGGGCAGGTCGATGGCATGGCCGTCGGGGGTGAACACGTAGACCCGGTCCGGCTCGATGTCGACCCGCAGCTGTTCGGCCAGGCCACCGATGTCACCCAGCTCTTCATGCCACTCGAGCACCTGGCGCAGCCAGGAAATTTTCTCTTCGTAGTGATTGGAGCTGGGCTTGACGTCGGTGCCCTTGTAGCGCCAGTGCGCGCACACGCCCAGCTCGGCTTCCTCGTGCATGCCATGGGTACGGATCTGCACCTCCAGTACCTTGCCCTCGGGGCCGATCACCGCCGTGTGCAACGAGCGGTAGCCGTTCTCCTTGGGGTTGGCGATGTAATCGTCGAACTCCTTGGGGATGTGCCGCCACAGGGTATGCACGATGCCCAATGCGGTGTAGCAGTCGCGGATCTCCGGGACCAGTACGCGCACTGCGCGCACATCGTAGATCTGGCTGAATTCCAGGCCTTTGCGCTGCATCTTGCGCCAGATCGAATAGATGTGTTTTGCCCGGCCACTGATATCGGCATTCACGCCGGTAGCCAGCAGTTCGTTCTGCAGCTGGTTCATCACGTCGCTGATGAAGCGCTCGCGGTCCAGCCGGCGCTCATGCAGGAGCTTGGCGATCTGTTTGTACTGGTCGGGTTCGAGGTAGCGGAAGGACAGGTCTTCCAGCTCCCACTTGATGTGACCGATACCCAGGCGGTGAGCCAGTGGTGCATAGATGTCGAACACCTCGCGCGCGACACGCAGGCGTTTATCGTCGTCGGCAGCCTTGACCGCGCGGATCGCACAGGTGCGCTCGGCCAGCTTGATCAGCGCCACGCGCACATCGTCGACCATGGCCACGAGCATCTTGCGCAGGTTCTCGACCTGCGCCTGGGAGCCCAGCACCAACGATTGGCGTGGGCTAAGGCTGGCGCTGATGGCCGCCATGCGCAGCACGCCATCGATCAGTTTGGACACCACCGGCCCAAAGCGCTGACTGACTTCGGCCAAGGTGACTTTGCCTTCGCGCACCGAGCGGTAGATGACGGCCGCTACCAGCGAATCCTGGTCGAGCTTGAGGTCGGCGAGAATTTCGGCGATCTCCAGGCCCGCCTGGAAACTGGACGTACCGTCGGCCCAGGAATGCTTGGCAGGGTTACCCTTTCTCTCGACTTCGTGAGCGAACTCGCAGGCTTCTTTGAGCTCCGCGCGATTCAGGGCCGAATCGACGCTTACTACATGATCCAGCCATGCTTCGAGATTGATACTGCCGTCGGTGTTGACCGGCTGGTGCACTCTCACCTGTACCATCTTTGTTTTACCTTTCCATACAGCGCACCACGCGGGTACGCAGGCTTCCACCGTGTGGCCGCCATTCCCTGGCAACCGCACCAACGGGCCAGTTTGCTAGCCCGCTTCGAATAACGCCATGGCCTCGACATGCGCCGTCTGAGGAAACATGTCGAGAATCCCGGCCCTTTTTAACCGGTACCCCTGACCGACCAGCACCTGGGCGTCTCGCGCCAGCGTGGCCGGGTTGCACGATACGTAGACCAGCCGCTTGGCCTTGAGGCGGGCGATATCTCGCACCACCTCGAAAGCACCGTCGCGCGGTGGATCCAAGAGTACCGCAGAAAAGCCTTCGGCGGCCCATTCGGCACCTGCCAAAGGCTGCGATAAATCGGCCTGAAAAAACCGTGCGTTATGCACATTGTTGTTCCGGGCATTGGCCGCGGCCCTATCGACCATGGCCTGCACACCTTCCACCGCCACCACTTCACGGGCCTGGCGAGCCAACGGCAGGGCAAAGTTGCCCAGGCCGCAGAACAGGTCCAGCACACGCTCATCGGCCGTGGGTGCGAGCCAGGCCAGGGCCTGCTCGATCATCGCCGTGTTGACCTGGGCGTTGACCTGCACGAAGTCGCCGGGGCGCCAGGCGAGTTCCAACTGCCAGGGCTCAAGGGCAAAGCCCAGTTTCGCGGCCGTGTCCATGGGCGCCGGCTCACCTTCGCCCTGCAGCCAGAGCTGCGCCCCGGCCTCGCTGCAAAATGCCTGCAGGCGTGCCAGGTCATCTTCCGCCAGCGGCGCGACATGGCGTACCAGCACGGCTTCGGCAGTGCCGCTGAACAGCTCGACATGGCCGATTACCTGCGGTTTGCTCAACGCACGCAAGGCGGTCGGCAAGTGACGCAGAATCGACTGCAAGGGCTGTACCAGCACCGCGCATTCGTCGATGGAGATGATCTCCTGACTGGCTTCGGCACGGAAGCCGACTTCCAGCTGACGCGCCTTGATGTCCCAGCGCACGGCTACCCGCGCCCGGCGTCGGTAGCCGAATTCCGGGCCGCTCAGCGGGGCGGCCCATGCTTCGGGTTGTACGCCGGCAACCCGCTGCAGTTGCTCGGCCAGCGTGCGCTGCTTGAGCGCCAGTTGCCCTTCGTGGGGCAAATGCTGCAGGTTGCAGCCACCACAGCGGGCATAGTGCCGGCACGGCGCCTCGCGCCGTTCGGGGCTGGCCTGCAGCACGCGTTCCAGGCGCGCCTCCACCACCTTGCCGCGGGCATTGAGCACGCGGGCCTCGACGGCCTCACCGGCCAACGCGCCGCTGACGAACCAGGTACGCCCTTCATGGAATGCGATGCCACGGCCGTCACCGGCCAGGCGCTCGATATCCAGGCGCTGTTTCTTGCCCACGGGAACTTGGGGGCTACGGTTGCCACCGGCTGGCTGGAAGCGCAGGCCGCTGTTGCTTTTCTTCTTGGACATTTAGCTCGGGTCAAACAGGCCAGTGGACAGGTATCGGTCACCACGGTCGCAGATGATTGCGACCATTACCGCATTTTCCACCTCGTGGGACAGGCGCAGCATCGCCGCGACTGCACCACCGGAAGACACGCCGCAGAAAATGCCCTCTTCACGGGCAAGGCGGCGGGTGATGTCTTCGGCTTCCTGCTGCGACATATCGACCACGCGGTCCACGCGGCTGGCGTCGAAGATTTTCGGCAGGTATTGCTCCGGCCACCGGCGGATGCCCGGGATCGCCGAGCCTTCCATCGGCTGCAGGCCGATGATCTGCACCGCCGGGTTCTGCTCCTTGAGGTACTGCGAGCAGCCCATGATGGTGCCGGTGGTCCCCATGGAGCTGACAAAATGGGTGATATTGCCCTGGGTCTGTTGCCAGATCTCCGGGCCGGTGCTGTTGTAGTGTGCGATCGGGTTGTCGCCATTGGCAAACTGGTCGAGCACCAGGCCGCGGCCTTCGGATTGCAGCTTCTCGGCGAGGTCACGGGCACCTTCCATGCCCTCCTCCTTGGTCACCAGGATCAACTCGGCGCCGTAGGCCGTCATGGCGGCCTTGCGTTCGGCGGTGGAGTTGTCCGGCATGATCAGGATCATCTTGTAACCCTTGATCGCTGCCGCCATCGCCAGGGCGATACCGGTGTTGCCCGAGGTGGCCTCGATCAGCGTGTCGCCAGGTTTGATCTGGCCGCGCAGTTCGGCGCGGGTGATCATCGACAGCGCCGGGCGGTCCTTGACCGAGCCGGCGGGATTGTTGCCTTCGAGCTTGAGCAGGAGCGTGTTGCTGGTCTCTCCGGCAATGCGCTGCAGGCGAACCAGGGGCGTATTGCCGACGCAATCGGCGATGGTTGGGTACTGCAAGGTCATGGCGTATTTCACAATCCGGACGGCAGGGGCGCCTATCATACCGGCAAACCTTTCCCGGCCATATCACGCAATCTGTGATGCATATAGCTACACGCTATAAGCGGGGCGCTGCGGCCGCTTGTCGCCCTGTTCGCGGGCAGCGGGTTCATGCAAGGGCAGGCGCATCCACAAGCGCAGGCCACGCTTGCCATTCTCCGCCCACAAGGTCCCACCTTGGCGCTGGATAGCGCTGCGTGCAATGCTCAAGCCCAGGCCGAACCCGCCGTCGCCGGGGCGCGAACCATCCAGCCGGGAAAACGGCGCGAAGATCCGTTCCAGGTCCTCCTCGGCCACGCCCCTGCCTTCATCCTCCAGCCACAGCCACCAGTGGTTGCCCTCGCGCTGCCCGCCGAGGCGTACCAGGCCGTCGGCCGGCGAGTGACGGATGGCATTGCGCAGCAGGTTTTCCAGCGCCTGGGCCAGGTAATTGAGATTGCCCTGCACCCAGCAACTGGCGGGCAGTTCGCAGCGCAGCCGCGCGGGTGACCAGCCGCTTTCGTAACTGGCATCTTCGGCGAGCAGGTCCCACAGCGCCTGGACCTGGATCGGCTCCAGGTTCATCGGCGCGCGCTCGGCGTCTTGCCAGGCCAGTTGCAAGGTGCCCTCGACCAGTTGCTGCATGCAGTCCACCTCACGCGCCAGCCGCTCGCGCAGGCCCTGCAGGTCGGTTTCGCCATCACAGGCCACACGCAGTCGGCTGAGGGGGGTGCGCATTTCGTGGGACAGGTCGCGCAACATCTGCTGCTGCAGGGCCACCGTGCCCTGCAGCCGGTCGGCCATCTGGTCGAACGCCCGGGCCAGTTCGCCAAGCTCGTCATGCCGGGCAATGGTGCGCGGGTCGAGGCGCGCCGACAGTTGGTCGGCGCGCCAGGCATTGGCCTGCTCACGCAACTGGTTGAGCGGCACGATCAGCATGCGGTAAAGGCCCACACACAGCAGCAAGGTGAACAGGCCAGGGATGATGCCGTTGGTCACCACCCGCCACAGCACACGGTACTGGCCGGGGTTGAGGCGCTCGGGCAGCTCGATCACCAGCATGCCCTGCTCCGGCGCCCCCGGGAATGGAATGCGCAGCCAAGGTTGGTCGACACTGCGCCGGCTCATGGGCCAGTCGACGCTGCGCAGGCGCGTCAGCCTTTGCATGATGTCGGAGCGCAGGGTGGCGCTGTCGAGCGGCCGCAAGTTGCTGTCGAGCACGCCGACCCAGCCGCGCTCGCGCTGGTGCATCTCGCCCACCCACTGGTCCAGCCCTGCTCGCCCACCGCTGCGCCAGGCCCGTTCGGCCTCCGCCGCGTAGCCGCGCAGCAACTGCCGCGCCGGCTCGGAAAGGAAGGCGTTCTGGGTTTCCATGTGCCGGCCCCAGGTGTAGCTCAGGCCGATCATCAGCAGGCAGAAGCCCACCAACAGAATGGCCAGCTTCCAGAACAGTGAATGGCGGTCGAGCATGGCTTACTCCATTTCGCTGGCGCTAAGCACGTAGCCCTTGCCCCAGACGGTGCGGATCTGCCGCTCCTGGTAGCCGATACCCTTGAGCTTGCGGCGGATCTGGCTGACGTGCATGTCCAAGCTGCGATCATGCCGCGAGTAACCCCGCTGCAGAACCTGCTGATAAAGGAAGGGTTTGCTCAGCACCTCATCCAGGTTGCGGTTGAGGATCTCGAGCAGCCGATATTCGCTCGGGGTGAGGCCGGCCAGGCGCCCTTCGAGCCGCACATCGCTGAGCGCTTCGTCGAACTGCAAACCGCCTGAAACGGCTTCCTGCTGCGGCTGATGACGCCGCTCCAGGGCCACACGCCGCAGGATCGCCTCGATGCGCACCTGCAGTTCGGCCATGCTGAAGGGCTTGGGCAGGTAGTCGTCGGCGCCCCGCTGAAAACCGCTGATACGATCGGCCTCGGCGCCCAGCGCCGACATCAGGATCACCGGCGTGGCGCTGCGCAGGCGCAGCTGGGCCAGTGCATCCAGGCCGTTGAGCCCGGGCAGCAGGATGTCCATGAGCACCACATCGAAGGCCTGACGGCCTGCCGCTTCAAGGCCTTCGAGGCCATTGCGGCACCAGGTCACCTGGAAGCCACCCCGCTGCAGCTCTTCGTGCAGATAGGCGCCCAGTACCGGGTCATCCTCGATGGCGAGGATGTTGGAAGTGTGAATAGCTACGGGATTCATTGGCAACTGTCATGCATTCTCAATTGCGCAATTATTGAGCATCCGCTCGGCTGTAAGCAACCGCCCTGCGACCAATGCCTTGCCAAGGCCACGAAAAGACAGACAAATGAGTGCAATACCTGAACAGGCGGAGTAACTTCCCGGCTTGGTCCGTCACGCGGTTGACGGCGTCCAGGCACATGACAGGAGCCAAGTGTGCTCGATCGTTTGGGAATCAGAAGCCGGGTCCTGCTGTTGGCCCTGCTGCCTGCCGGCCTGATGGCGCTGGTACTGGGCAGTTATTTCACCTGGTTGCAGCAAAGCGATTTGCGCACCCAGCTGCTGCAACGCGGCAAGATGATCGCCGAGCAACTGGCGCCACTGGCTGCGCCCGCCATGGCCCGCCTGGCGCCCGCGCAACTGGAGCGGATTGCCGCACAGACCCTGGAGCAGGCCGATGTGCGCGCCGTCGCCTTCCTTGCCCCGGACCGCACGCGCCTGGCCCATGCCGGCCCGAGCATGCTCAACCAGCCGCCAAGCGGCGGCACCGGCACCCAGTTGCTGCAACGCACCGGCAATGATGCCACCCGCTACCTGATGCCGGTCTTCGGCCACCACCGCGACCTGGCCACCGATGCGGTGCCGGCCGAGGCCGAACGCCTGCTGGGTTGGGTCGAAATCGAACTGTCGCATGACGGCACCCTGCTGCGGGGCTACCGCAACCTGTTCACCAGCCTGTTGCTGATCCTCGCCTGCCTGGCCCTCAGCGGCCTGCTGGCCCTGCGCATGAGCCGCACCATCAACGACCCGATCAAGCGCATCAAGCACACGGTCAATCAGCTCAAGGACGGCCACCTCGACGAACGCCTGCCGGCCATGGGCAGCCATGAGCTGGACGAGCTGGCCCGCGGCATCAACCGCATGGCCGAGACCCTGCACAGCGCCCATGAAGAGTTGCAGCACAGCATCGACCAGGCCACCGAGGACGTGCGCCAGAACCTGGAAACCATCGAGATCCAGAACATCGAGCTGGACATGGCCCGCAAGGAAGCCCTGGAGGCCAGCCGGATCAAGTCGGAGTTCCTGGCCAACATGAGCCACGAGATCCGCCCCCCCCTCAACGGCATCCTCGGCTTCACTCACCTGCTGCAAAAAAGCGAACTGACGCCGCGCCAGCTGGATTACCTGAGCACCATCGAGAAGTCCGCCGACAACCTGCTGGGGATCATCAACGAGATCCTCGACTTCTCCAAGATCGAGGCCGGCAAGCTGGTGCTCGACAGCATTCCGTTCAACCTGCGCGACCTGGTCCAGGACACCCTCACCATCCTCGCCCCTGCCGCCCACGCCAAGCAGCTCGAACTGCTCAGCCTGATCTACCGTGACACCCCGTCGTCACTGATCGGCGACCCGCTGCGGCTCAAGCAGATCCTCACCAACCTGGTGAGCAACGCCATCAAGTTCACCCGCGAAGGCACGATCGTCGTGCGCGCCATGCTCGAGGACGAACGCGAAGACAGCGCACAGCTTCGCATCAGCGTGCAGGACACCGGTATCGGCTTGTCTCCGCAGGATGTGCGCACCCTGTTCCAGGCCTTCAGCCAGGCCGACAACTCGCTGGCTCGCCAGCCCGGTGGCACCGGCCTGGGCCTGGTGATTTCCAAGCGCCTGATCGAGCAGATGGGCGGCGAGATCGGCGTCGACAGCACGCCGGGTGAAGGCTCGCAGTTCTGGATCAGCCTCAACCTGCCCAAGGCCCACGACGATGCCGAAGACCTGCCGCTGCAACCGCTGCTGGGGCGGCGCGCGGCCATCGTCGACAGCCATGAGCTGGCGCGCCAGGCACTGGAGCATCAGCTTGAGGACTGCGGCCTGAGCGTCAGCCTGTTCGCTTCTTTCGATCAGTTGCTGCATGCCGTGCAGGCCGCCCACCAGGCTGGCCACCCGTTCGACTTCGCGGTGCTCGGCGCCAACCTGGGCAACCTCACACCAGAGCAGCTCGGGGAATATCACCTGCACCTTGAGCGCTACCAATGCCAATGCGTGGTGTTGTGCCCGACCACCGAGCAGGCGCTGTATCACCCCTACCTGCCCAATGGGCATGGCCAGTTGCTGTCCAAACCGACCTGTACGCGCAAGTTGCGCCGGCTGTTGCTGGAGCTGGTGCAGCCACGTCGCCCGCTCGGCGAACCAAACGTCCACAGCGGCCAGCGTCAGCCGAAGATCCTCTGCGTCGATGACAATGCGGCCAACCTGCTGCTGGTGCAGACCCTGCTCGAAGACCTCGGTGCCGAGGTACTGGCAGTGGACAATGGCTATGCGGCGGTGCAGGCAGTACAGGACGAGCCGTTCGACCTGGTGCTGATGGACGTGCAGATGCCCGGCATGGACGGCCGCGCCTGCACCGAGCAGATCCGCCTGTGGGAAAACGCCCAGAGCGGCAGCCCGCTGCCGATCGTCGCCCTCACCGCGCATGCCATGGCCAACGAGAAACGCGCCCTGCTGCATGCTGGCATGGATGACTACCTGACCAAGCCGATCAGCGAGCGGCAGTTGGCCCAGGTGGTGATGAAGTGGACCGGCCTGAGCCTTGGCATGCCACAGCAGGAGCGCCTGGCAGAACAACTGGCCAACAGTGACGAACTGAAGGTGCTGGACCCTGAGGAGGGCTTGCGCCTGGCAGCCGGCAAGCCCGACCTGGCGGCCGACATGCTGGCCATGCTGCTGGCGTCGCTGGAGTCCGATCGCGAGGCGATACGCGCTGCGCGTGAAGCGCACGATCACACCACGCTGATCGAGCAGGTACACCGCCTCAACGGCGCTTCGCGTTATTGCGGCGTGCCGCAATTGCGGGCGGCATGCCAGCGCAGCGAGACCTTGCTCAAACAGGAGCATCCGCTTGCGCAGCAGGCACTGGATGAGCTGGACAGCGCGATCAACCGGCTGGCCTGCCAGGCTCACCTGAATGCCTGACAGGCCAGGCGGCTACAATCCCCAGACCCTCGCAAAGGAAGCCCGACCATGCGCGCCCTGTTGTTCAGCAGCCAGCACTACGACCAGGAGAGCTTCACCCAGGCCGCCGTCGGCACCCCATTGGACCTGCACTTCCAGCCTGCCCGCCTGACCCTGGACACCGCGCCCCTCGCCGATGGCTACGAGGTGGTCTGCGCCTTCATCAACGATGAACTCGACGCCCAGGTGCTGGCGCGCCTGGCTGCGGGCGGCACGCGCCTGATCGCCCTGCGCTCGGCGGGCTACAACCATGTCGACCTGAACGCCGCCCAACGCCTGGGCCTGGCCGTGGTAAGGGTACCGGCCTACTCGCCACACGCCGTGGCCGAGCACGCCGTGGCCCTGATCCTCGCCCTCAACCGGCGGCTGCACCGGGCCTACAACCGCACCCGCGAAGGCGACTTCACCTTGCACGGCCTGACCGGCTTCGACCTGCACGGCAAGACCGTCGGGGTGGTCGGCACCGGCCAGATCGGCGTTGCCTTCGCCCGCATCATGGCCGGCTTCGGCTGCCAGTTGCTGGCCTACGACCCCTACCCCAACCCGGAGCTGCTGGCCCTCGGCGCCCGCTACCTGGCACTGCCCGAGTTGCTGCGCGAGGCGCGCATCATCAGCCTGCATTGCCCGCTGACCGAGCACACCCGGCACCTGATCAACGCGCAGAGCCTCGCGCAGTTGCAACCCGGGGCGATGCTGATCAACACCGGCCGTGGAGCCCTGGTCGACACCCCGGCACTGATCGACGCGCTCAAGAGCGGCCAACTCGGCTACCTTGGCCTGGATGTGTACGAGGAAGAGGCCCAGCTGTTTTTCGAAGACCGCTCCGACCTGCCACTGCAAGACGACGTGCTGGCCCGGCTGCTGACCTTCCCCAACGTGATCGTCACCGCCCACCAGGCCTTCCTGACCCGCGAAGCCCTGGACGCCATCGCCACCACCACGCTGGACAACATCAACTGCTGGATGGCTGGCAATCCACAGAATCTGGTATTGGGTTAATGCTAGGATACGCGGCATTTCTGGAGGACCCATGGTCGAGCACGATTTCCGCTACACCCTATTCAACCCGCAACACACCCTGATCGAGTGCCGCGCCCTGGTACCCGGCCGCTATCAGGTGACCGGCAACGGCGGTTCGATGCACAAGGGCGACACTTTGCTGGTCACCCTCAAGGGCAGCAAGGACTTGTCCATGCGCCTGTCCGTGGAAAGCGTGCGACACCTGATCAACCCGCGCGGCCAGTGGGTCGCCGTGGCCAGCGGCCCGGTGTTCAACGAACTGGAAATCCTCAACTGGCAGGTCGCGTGCGACCAGTGCGACGCACTGCTGGATTTCGAGTTCGCGGTGGACGCCAAGCTCGGCAAGAAAGCCCGCCAACCGGCTGCCAGCGCACGTATCGCTGAGCTGGGCTGGGCCAGCCGTGGCGAAAAGCACCTGTGCCCGCGTTGCCAGGAGAGCGCTGCGTGAAAAATCTGCTGACCGGCGTGCTGATTGCCACCGGCCTGCTCGGCTGCGCCGCGCAACCGTCGAAGCTGCAGCAGGAGCGCAGCTATGTGCTGGAGTGGATCGGCGAGCGCCCGCTGATTGACTACAGCCACCTCACCCTGACCCTGGCCAGTGATGGTCGCGCGTATGGCAATGGTGGCTGCAACCACTGGTTTGCACCCTATACGCTGGACGGCGAGCAGCTGAGTTTCGGCAAAGTCGGCAAGACCCGCAAACTGTGCGCACCGGCGCTGATGGAGCAGGAAAAACGCTTCTTGCAGGCGCTGGAGACCGTACAGCGCTGGGATGTGTCGCCGGTTGAGCAGATGCGCTTCTGGCCGGCCGAGGGCAAGCCATTGCGGTTCTGGCCTGAGGAAGGCTGAAGGTAATGGGGCTGCTGTGCAGCCCCATTTACATCAAGCGCCCTTCAGCGCCTTGATCTTGGCCTGCAGCCCTTCCAGGGTCTGCTCACCCATCAGTTGCTCACGCACCTTGCCCTTGTCATCGATGATGTAGGTCACCGGCAGCGCCTCGCTGCGTGGCAGCTCATAACGCTCGGCCGGGTCCTGCGCCAGCACCGTAAAGCCGATGCCCAAGGTGTCGGCAGCCTGCTTCAGGTCCTGGCCCTGCAAGCCATCGAAGTTCACCCCAACCACCTTGATACCATCCGCTGCCCATTGCTTGGCCGCCGCGTTCAGTTCAGGGATTTCGGTACGGCACGGGCCGCACCATTCGGCCCAGTAGTTGAGCACCAGCCAGTGCCCCTCGACCTGCTCGGCCTTTACCGTGTTGCCGTGTTGGTCCACGCCGTAGTCGGCACCGCAACCACCGAGCAAAAGGCTCGCGGTGATGGCCAGTACTGCTGCCAAACGCCTTGCCATGGGTCAATCCTTCTCGAAGTTTCAAGCAAATGGTTCAGTCGCTGCGGTTAGAATAGCCGCCACACCCAGCTGGATGCGACCCGACATGACTGACCTGACGCTCTATCATAACCCGCGCTGCTCTAAATCCCGCGGCGCGCTGGAACTGCTCGAAGCCCGCGGCCTGGCGCCAACCATCGTGCGCTACCTCGAAACACCGCCGGACACCGCCACCCTGGCGGCCCTGCTCGGCAAGCTGGGGATCGCCCCGCGCCAGCTGCTGCGCACCGGCGAAGACGAATACAAGGACCTGAACCTGGCCAACCCGGCCCTGACTGACGCGCAACTGATCGACGCCATGGCCCAGCACCCCAAGCTGATCGAACGGCCGATCCTGGTGTCCGGCGACCGCGCCGTGATCGGCCGCCCACCGGAGAAGGTGCTGGAGATCCTTCCGTGAACCAGCCCTTCATCCTGGTGTTGTATTACAGCCGCCATGGTTCCACCAGCGAGATGGCCCGGCACATCGCCCGCGGTATCGAAATGGCCGGCATGGAGGCACGCCTGCGCACGGTGCCGGCGATTTCCACCGAATGCGAAGCCGTAGCCCCGGACATCCCGGCCAGCGGCGCGCTGTACGCCACCCTCGACGACCTGCGCCATTGCGCCGGCCTGGTGCTGGGCAGCCCGACCCGCTTCGGCAACATGGCCGCGCCGCTGAAGTACTTCCTCGACGGCACCAGCAGCCTGTGGCTGGGCGGTGAGCTAGTCGGCAAGCCGGCTGGGGTGTTCACCTCCACCGCCAGCCTGCACGGTGGCCAGGAAACCACCCTGCTGTCGATGATGCTGCCGCTGATGCACCACGGCATGCTGGTGATGGGCCTGCCCTACAGCGAATCGGCATTGCTCGAAACGCGTGGCGGCGGTACACCGTACGGCGCCAGCCACCATGCCGGTGCCGACGGCAAGCGTGAGCTCGATCAGCACGAAATCACCCTGTGCCGCGCCCTCGGCCAACGCCTGGCAACCACGGCCAAGGCCCTGGAGGCCGCGCGTGGCTAGAAAGCCCAAGGTGTTGCCGCCACTAGACTGGCTGGCACCGCGCCTGCGCCTGACGCGGGCGTTGAGCCTGGCCTGCTTTTTTGGGCTGATGGCGTTGCTGGTGGCGAACAACCTGTGGTTCGCCAACTTGCACGGGGCACGGGTCGAGGTGATTCTGGCGGTCGAGCTGGTGCCGCTGCTGTTGCTGCTGCCGGGTATGCTCACGGGCAGTGCCCGGGCGCATGCCTGGACCTGCTTTGTGGTGAACATCTACTTCATCAAGGGGGTGCTGGCGGCGTTCGACCCGGCGCGGGCGGTGTTTGGCTGGATTGAGGTGATCGTGAGCCTGGGGCTGTTCGTCAGCGCGCTGCTGTTCGTGCGCTGGAAGTTCCAGCATGAGCGGCGCCTGGCGGGCGAAGGGGCTTGAGTTCAGGGCTGCTTTGCAGCCCCCGCAATTTCAGTGGTTGACGGTATGCGCCAGCATCACCGACAACTGGCACAACGGCCGCCCGCTCTCTTCGTGCCACTGGTTGAACGCCTGCTGCACCAAGGCCAGGTCTCGCTGGCTGGTCGGTTGCTTGTCAATCACCTTCTGCGCAATCAGCGCGGCGGCCATGTCGTCGGTCGGGATAAACGTATCCTTGCCGACCATGCGCAAGAACCGCGGTGCCGACAAGCCGCCCAACTGGTTGCCCTGCTTGGCCAGATACTTCCACAAGCCGACGATGTCGGTCACCGGCCAGTCGGCGATGAACGCGCCGAAACTGCCCTTCTCCTTTGCCACATCAAGCACCATCTGCGCATTGCGCGGCACGCTCTTGAGCTTGCCCAGGTGGCGGATGATGCGCTCGTCCTGCATCAACCGCTCCAGGTGCTCGGCGCCCATCAGCACCACCTTGTGCGGATCGAAGCCAAAGAACACTTGCTCGAACGCCGGCCACTTGGCATCCACCAGGCTGTGCTTGAGCCCGGCGCGGAACACGCGTAGGGCCAAGGTCGACAGGTAGCGATCGTCACTGATGTCACGCAGTTGCGCAGGCGTGCGTGGCTGCGGCAGAAAGGCCTCAAGGGCCTGGGCCGAGCCGAAGCGGTTCAGGCAGTACTCATGCAGCCACTGGTAATCGCGCATGGGGTCAGATATTCAGCACGTCAAGAAAACGCGGCGTGGCGCTTTCGTCGATCTTCAGGCTGGTGAAGTCGAACAGGTTGCGGTCCGCCAACTGCGACGGCGCGACGTTCTGCATGGCGCGGAAGATGCTCTCGGTACGGCCCGGGTGCTTGCGCTCCCACTCCACCAGCATGTCCTTGACCACTTGGCGTTGCAGGTTTTCCTGCGAGCCGCACAGGTTGCACGGGATGATAGGGAATTCGCGCATGTCCGAGTAGGCCTGGATGTCCTTCTCGCTGCAGTAGGCCAGTGGGCGGATCACCACGTTACGGCCATCGTCGGCACGCAGCTTGGGTGGCATGCCCTTGAGCGAGCCATTGAAGAACATGTTGAGGAAGAACGTCTCGACCATGTCGTCGCGGTGGTGCCCCAGCGCCATCTTGGTCGCGCCGATTTCGTCGGCGAAGGTGTACAAGGTGCCACGGCGCAGGCGCGAGCACAGCGAGCAGGTGGTCTTGCCTTCGGGGATCAGTTCCTTGACCACCGAGTAAGTGTCTTTCTCGACGATGTGGTACTCGACGCCCAGGGTCTTGAGGTAGGCCGGCAGCACGTGTTCGGGGAAGCCGGGCTGCTTCTGGTCCATGTTCACCGCCACGATCTCGAACGAGATCGGCGCCACCTTCTGCAGGTGCAACAGAACGTCGAGCATGGTGTAGCTGTCCTTGCCGCCGGACAGGCAGACCATGACCTTGTCGCCATCCTCGATCATGTTGTAGTCGGTGATGGCTTCGCCGGCGAGACGACGCAGGCGTTTTTGCAGTTTGTTCTGGTTGACCGAGAGGGTGCCCATAGCGCTTGGATCCGCGAGGTGTGACAAAAGCCGGCTATTTTACGCACAAACCGCGCGGCGCTGTAGGCATTCCGATAAAGACTTCAAGGTAATCAGCAGGCGCCCTTACAGCGCAATTTGCTCTAAAAAGCGCGGTTTGTGCAGGTAACGGCTTCCTATACTGCGACATAAGGCCACATTACCGCTTGCATTGGTGTTCGGGCCTCGGGCCGCTTGCGCTCCATCTGGGGGGCGTTTGGCAACATTGAGAGGAGTGATCGGCATGATTCATCACGTTGTGGGGCTGTTTACCCATCCCGATCAGGAATGGCGGGAAATTCGTGGCGAAGAAGAATCCATCAGCCACATGTACCTGACGCACACCTTGATCCTGGCGGCGATCCCTGCCGTTTCCGCATTCATCGGTACCACCCAGGTCGGCTGGGTGATTGGCGACCGGCCGGCAGTGATGCTGACCATGGAAAGCGCCATCTGGATGAGCATCATGTCCTACCTGGCGATGCTCGCCGGGGTGGCGGTAATGGGCGCGTTCATCCACTGGATGGCGCGCACCTACGATGCCAACCCGTCCATGGCGCAGTGCATTGCCTTCGCCACCTACACCGCCACGCCGTTGTTCCTCGGCGGCCTGGCGGCGCTCTACCCGCACCTGTGGCTGGGCATGCTGCTCGGCACTGCAGCCATCTGCTACACCGTGTACCTGTTGTATGTCGGCTTGCCGACGTTCATGAACATTCCATCCGATGAAGGCTTCCTGTTTTCCAGCTCGGTGCTGGCGGTAGGCCTTGTGGTACTGGTGGCGATCATGGCCGCGACCGTGATCATCTGGGGACTGGGCGTGGGGCCCGTCTACACCAACTAGAGCAGCCCAACGAGATCCAACCAACACTGGGGCATCAACCAGAGGCCGCCGCAAGGCGGCCTCTGGCTGTGCGCTGACCGGTGGCTCGGCAAGCCGCCAAGGCTTGCGGCATAATGCCGGGCAAGGAGAATTGCCCCGCCATGCCAGAGCTGCTCAGACAACGCGTCGAAACCTGTTACCAGCAAGCCGAAACCTTCTTCAAACGCCCCTTCCCGCGCCCGGAAGTCAGCTTCAAACTGCGCGGCCAGAAGGCCGGCGTTGCCCACCTGCACGAGAACCTGCTGCGCTTCAACCTGCAGCTTTACCGCGAAAACCAGGACGACTTCCTGCGCCAGACTGTTGCCCACGAGGTGGCGCACCTGGTGGCTCACCAGCTGTTTGGCGAGCGCATCCAGGCCCATGGCGAAGAGTGGCAACTGATCATGCGTGGGGTGTATGAGCTGCCACCCAACCGTTGCCACAACTATGAAGTGCAACGGCGCGTGGTAACCCGCTACATTTATCGCTGCCCGTGCCCGCAAGGTGATTTCCCGTTTACCGCACAGCGGCACAAGCTGGTGCGCCAGGGGCGGCGGTATCTGTGCAAGCGGTGCCGGGAGATTCTGGTGTACAGCGGCGAGACGCGCGTCGAATAGCCCACACCGACCTTCCCCCCACAAACAGCACCTCCCTCAGCAGCAATAAAAAAGGCGACCCGAGGGTCGCCTTTTTCGTACCAGCCTGCGCCTTACTTCTCGACGAAGGCACGCTCGATCAGGTAGTCACCCGGCTCGCGCATACGGGCGGAGACTTTCAGGCCGAAGCTGTCCAGCACTTCGCTGGTCTCATCCAGCATGCTTGGGCTGCCGCAGATCATCGCACGGTCGTCCTGCGGGTTGATCGGCGGCAGGCCGATGTCGCTGAACAGCTTGCCGCTGCGCATCAGGTCGGTCAGGCGGCCCTGGTTCTCGAACGGCTCGCGGGTCACGGTCGGGTAGTAGATCAGCTTGTCGCGTACCGACTCGCCGAAGAACTCGTTCTGCGGCAGGTGCTCGGTGATGAACTCGCGGTAGGCCACCTCGTTCACATAACGCACGCCGTGAACCAAGATCACCTTCTCGAAGCGCTCGTAGGTTTCCGGGTCCTGGATGACGCTCATGAACGGCGCCAGGCCAGTGCCGGTGCTCAGCAGGTAGAGGTGCTTGCCCGGGTTCAGGTCGTCAAGGACCAGGGTGCCGGTAGGCTTCTTGCTGATGATGATCTCGTCGCCTTCCTTCAGGTGCTGCAACTGGGAAGTCAGCGGGCCGTCCGGCACCTTGATGCTGAAGAATTCCAGGTGCTCTTCCCAGTTCGGCGAGGCGATGGAATAGGCGCGCATGAGCGGGCGACCGGTTTCCTGCTGCAGGCCGATCATCACGAACTGACCGTTCTCGAAGCGCAGGCCCGGGTCACGGGTGCACTTGAAGCTGAACAGAGTGTCGTTCCAGTGGTGCACACTGAGGACACGTTCGTGGTTCATGTTGCTCATCGATGG
Organism: Pseudomonas sp. NFX1; assembly: GCF_051123555.1. NCBI lineage: Bacteria > Pseudomonadati > Pseudomonadota > Gammaproteobacteria > Pseudomonadales > Pseudomonadaceae > Pseudomonas > Pseudomonas sp. NFX1. Next base: position 3,369,475 of record NZ_CP169366.1, read on the forward strand.
GGCTCCTGAAGAAAGACGCAGCGCGCGCAAAACGCGCAGTTGCGCGATAGTTTAGGGGCAGCGACAATATCTGTTAACTGAATTATCAAGATATGTGTTATCGGTTATATAGATATGCGATTCACACTCCGTCAGCTTCAAGTCTTCGTCGCCGTGGCCCAGCATCAAAGCGTCTCTCGAGCCGCCGGCCTGCTGTCGCTGTCGCAGTCGGCTGCCAGTACCTCCATCACCGAGCTTGAGCGCCAATCCAGCTGTCAGCTGTTCGATCGCGCCGGCAAACGCCTGAGCCTCAACGCCCTGGGCCATCAACTGCTGCCGCAGGCCGTGGCCCTGCTCGACCAGGCCAAGGAGATCGAAGACCTGCTCAATGGCAAGTCCGCCTTTGGTTCGCTGGCGGTCGGCGCCACACTGACCATCGGCAACTACCTGGCGACCCTGCTGATCGGCAGCTTCATGCAGGTGCACCCGGAAAGCCAGGTCAAGCTGCACGTGCAGAACACTGCGCATATCGTGCACCAGGTCGCCCACTACGAAATTGATCTGGGTCTGATCGAAGGCGATTGCAACCACCCTGACCTTGAAGTTCAGCCCTGGGTCGAGGACGAGCTGGTAGTGTTCTGCGCGCCACAACACCCCCTGGCGACGCTAGGCCACGCGGATATCCAGACATTGTCCCAGGAAGCCTGGATTCTTCGCGAGCAAGGCTCCGGTACACGCCTGACCTTTGACCAGGCCATGCGCCATCATCGCGCCAACCTCAACATCCGCCTGGAGCTGGAACACACCGAAGCCATCAAGCGCGCGGTGGAGTCAGGCCTGGGCATCGGCTGCATCTCGCGCCTGGCCCTGCGCGATGCGTTCCGCCGCGGAAGCCTGGTACCGGTGGAAACGCCGGAGCTGGACTTGATGCGCCAGTTCTACTTCATCTGGCACAAGCAGAAGTACCAGACGTCGGCCATGCGCGAGTTTCTTGAGTTGTGCCGCAACTTCACCGCAGGCTTTACCCGCAGTGACGAGATCGTGCTGCCACCAATCGCCTAGAGCAGAATCACACCCCAGACCAGGGCAACCATGGTCAGCGCCACCAGTTGCGCGGCGCTGCCCATGTCCTTGGCGTTTTTCGACAAGGGGTGGCGCTCAAGCGAGATACGGTCGATGGCGGCTTCCACCGCCGAGTTGAACAGCTCGACGATCAGGCCCAGCAGGCACACCGCGATCATGATCGCCCGCTCTGCGCGGCTGACCGGCAGCCAGAAGGCCGTCGGGATCAGCAGCACGTTGAGCAGTACCAGCTGGCGGAATGCGGCCTCGCCCTTGAAGGCGGCGCGCAAGCCGTCCAGCGAATAGCCGGCGGCGTTGAAGATGCGTTTGAGGCCGGTCTGGCCTTTGAATGGCGACATGTGCGTCACTTCACCGATAAAAGGCCGGCAGACTAATCCAGCGTGGGTCAAAAAAGCGTGAAGAAGCAGCCAGTTAGTGGCTGGCAACCGATTCAAGTTGTTGCAGCAACAAGGCTGCCTGGGTGCGAGTACGCACGCCCAGCTTGCGGAAGATCGCCGTCACGTGGGCCTTGATGGTGGCCTCCGAGACGCTGAGCTCGTAGGCGATCTGCTTGTTCAGCAAACCTTCACAAACCATGGTCAGTACGCGGAACTGCTGCGGCGTGAGGCTGGCCAGCCCTTCGCTGGCAGCCTTGGCCTCGGCCGAAACGTCGACTTTCTCGAACGCCTGCGGTGGCCACCAGACCTCGCCGTCCAGCACCTTGCGCACGGCGTCCTGAATCACTTCCAGCGGGCTGGACTTGGGGATGAAGCCACTGGCGCCAAATTCGCGCGACTTGACCACAACCGCTGCTTCTTCCTGCGCCGATACCATCACCACGGGGATCTGCGGGTATTGCCCACGCAGCAGGACCAGCCCGGAAAAGCCATAGGCGCCCGGCATGTTGAGGTCCAACAGCACCAGGTCCCAGTCGGCTTTTTCGCTCAGGCGGCTTTCCAGTTCGGCAATACTCGCAACCTCAACCAGGCGTACATCGGCGCCAAGGCCCAGGGTAACAGCCTGGCGCAGGGCGCCACGAAACAGCGGGTGGTCATCGGCAATCAGGATTTCGTAAGTGGCCATCGATCTAAGGATCCTGTTTTGTGCCAGGCGCGTGCGGGGTAGTCAGGGCGCTTGGCGGAAAGGCACGGCAAAGTCCGGGGTAACAGCATTTTCGGCGTGCCCGAATCGGCGCCAAGGATGCCGAGCACGGTCGGGGTGGTCAAGCCAATTGCCCTGCCGTCCTCGCCCACCCTGGCTGCCAGCCCCGTCATTATGAACCAATCCGGCGTCACTGCCCCTTGGACTATAGGAAGGTATGCAAACGCTGATGCGCGTCGTCCTGCTCGTCCAGCGGCAAATGCCGCTTGGCGCTCAGGTAGTGCAAGCTGAACACGTCCAGGTAGGCGTCCAGGGCCTGCGAGGCACGCTGATCGCCAGCCAGCTCCAGGCACATGGCGGCCACTTCCGCCGTGCAGAAGTGGTCGTCACGCTTGGAACGGCGCAAGCGGTAGCGCGACATCTGTTCGGCTTCAAGGCTCAGCACCGGGAAGCGGTCCAGGTACGGGCTCTTGCGAAACATCTTGCGCGCCTCGGTCCAGGTGGCGTCGAGCAGTATGAACAAAGGCCGTTTACCGGGCTCGCGCACCACCTGGTTGACTACCCGCTCCTGGGCAACGAACTCGCCGGGGAAGACGATATAGGGCTGCCATTGAGGCTGTTCGAGCAGCGCCAGCAGGTTGTCATCGACTGCTGTGCGCTGCCAGCCGAAGGCCGAGGTATCCTCGACCAGGTCGGCAATCAGCCAACCGGTGTTGGTCGGCTTGAGTGGCTCGGTGTCGTGCATCAGCAGGCACACACCCGACTCCGCCGGCACCCGGGGCTTCCAGGCACACAGGCAATGGCTGGCAATGACCCGGCATTGCGGGCAACGGACGGCCCGAGAACCCCGGGCAATGAACGGCTTGTTGCTGCGGGCCAGGCGTTCGGCGCGCAGGCGCGCTACCGCGTGGCTCATGCTGGCAGGCCTTTGGAAAGGTTGAAGATGAACACTGCGAGGGCTCGGAAACACAAAACGCAAGTCTACCAGAGCGGGCGTCATTTGCCGTGCAGCGGGACTGGCCGGGCCCTTATAATCGACACTTTGGCGTACCCGACCAGCCGTCAAGCGCCCCTCAGGGAACGCCACCTGCCGGCGCATGTCAAACCGCCAGTCAATGAACCAGGAGAGATACATGCTGCGCCTTATCGTCCCGACCCTGAGCCTTTTGCTCACCCTGCCCCTGGCGGCCCAGGCGGCGTCCAAGCAGGACTACGATCTGAACAAGATGCTGCAGAAGGTCGCCAAAGAGAGCAGCGTCGGCACGCCCCGCGCCGTCAACGAAGACATCCTTGACCAAGGCTACACCGTAGAAGGCAAGGCCCTGGTCAACCACCTGAGCGTGCGCCAAAGCCATGCCGAGCGCATGCAGGGCAACCCGGACCAGGTCCGCAGCCAGTTGGGAGACAGCGTTTGCCGTAACAGCGGTTACCGCAACCTGATGTCCAAGGGCGCTGTGATGGTCTATCGCTTCACGGTGTACAAGACCAACCAGCCAGTCATGGACCAGGCATTCGATGCCGCCAGCTGCGTTGCGGGCAACAAAAAGAAGTAACCGATGACCTAGACCACCCGCTGGTCATCAGGCGCGCGCCACTGCTCTTCTTCGGCATCGGCGCGCAATTCTGCCAGAAGCGCCTGCAGGTAGCGTGACTGGCACTCCAGCTCCGAAAGCCTGCGACGACACTCTGCCTCAAGGCTCAGGTGGTGCACCTGCGCCGCATTTTCCAGCTGCTGATAGAGCTGCTGGTCCACCTCGATGATCAAGCGATGCATACCGCCACCTCCTGCATCGATACGTTTCGCTTCCCCAGTTAACCAAACCCTCAGCACCATTGGGTGCGCGCCGACCAGCGGCTGCTGCAATGACTGCGGCACGATCAGGCGCGAGGGTCTAGATTGATATCGAGTACACCCGAATCGACGAGATGGATTGATTGCCACTGCACCCTGGCCTTGAAGGCCTACTGCAACGCTCGAACTGCACACTCGAGCATCAGCAGCCAGCGACGCATGCAGTGTCGCGGCCGGGACACACCATCGACCCGGTCAGAGGTTTTGCTGCAAAAGGAGACGTTGAATGCCTTTCCAACCCAATGAGCTGTTGTTCAATCATTTCAGGGACAACAACATCGACCTGAGCAAGATCGACGAACAACTGCAACTGGTTGCACCGAACAGCCCCAACCTGCCCCTGTACCGCGACATGATGCTGACCATCCTGCGCATGGCCCACGACGACACCGACCGCTGGAGCGCCAAGATCACCCTGCAGGCGCTGCGCGAGCTGGACCACTCGTTCCGCGCCCTTGAACGCTACAAGGGCCGACGCAAGGTGACGGTATTCGGCTCGGCCCGAACGCCACTGGAACACCCGATGTACGCCCTGGCCCGCGAGCTGGGCGCCACCCTGGCCCGCTCCGACCTGATGGTCATTACTGGCGCCGGAGGTGGCATCATGGCTGCAGCCCACGAAGGGGCCGGTAGCGAACACAGCCTGGGCTTCAACATCACCCTGCCCTTTGAGCAGCATGCCAACCCCACGGTGGACGGCACCGACAAACTGTTGCCCTTCCACTTCTTCTTCATTCGCAAGCTGTTTTTCGTCAAGGAAGCCGATGGCTTGGTGCTCTGCCCGGGCGGGTTCGGCACGCTGGATGAAGCACTCGAAGTGCTCACCCTGATCCAGACCGGCAAGAGCCCATTGGTGCCGGTGGTGTTGCTCGACTCACCCGGTGGCAGCTTCTGGCGCGATTGCCTGGCCTTCATCAGCCGCCAGCTCGAAGAGAACCGCTACATCCTGCCCACCGACCTCAAGCTGGTGCGCCTGGTGCACAGCGCCGATGAGGCGGTGGAGGAAATCAACCAGTTCTACAGCAACTACCACTCCAGCCGCTGGCTAAAGAACCAGTTCGTGATTCGCATGCATCACCCGCTCAGCGAGGCTGCGCTGTACGACATTCAGGAAGGTTTCGCCGATTTGCGCCTGAGTGGCAAGTACCACCAGCACGCCGACAGTGGCGCGGAGCATGAGGTAGGTAACTTCAGCCACCTGACCCGGCTGTCGTTCGCCTTCAACGGCCGCGACCAGGGCCGTCTGCGCGAGCTGGTGGACTTCATCAACCTGCCGGAGAACTGGGCCAAGCCGCAGCCCATGCACACGACCCAGCGCGCCAGGGAGGCGTTGAAGGTCAATTGAACCACCCACCGCCGGGCGGGGGTAAATCGGCCTCTGCGAATATCGCGGCCTCTGTAGGAGCGGCCTTGCCGGGGCGCCGGACCGGTCGGAAAGGGGCGCGTAGCGGCCCCAGGTTCTGTGTCGTTGCAGGGGGGCCGCTGCGCAGCCCTTTCCGACCGGTCCGGCGCCCCGGCAAGGCCGCTCCTACAAGGAACCGTGAGGTTTCAATAATCGTCGAGGTCGCGACCACTGAGCAAACGGCTGATCATCTCCATGGAGAAACCACGGTAGGCCAGAAAGCGGGTCTGCTGGCCACGGCTGCGGGGGTCATGGGGGCGCTGGCCGGCAAACTTGCGCTGCCAGACATCCATCAGCCGCTGCGCCCAGTCCACACCGCTTTCACGCAATGCCTGATCGATATCGCCACGCGCCAGGCCGCGCTGGCCAAGCTCTTCGCGTATACGCGCAGGGCCATAGCCGGAATTGGAGCGATACCGAATGAAGCTTTCGAGGTAGCGGGCTTCGCTGAGCAGCCCTTCTTCGGCGAGCCGGTCGAGCTCAGGCTCGATCAACTCATCCGAAGCGCCGCGCTGACGCAACTTGCGCGTCAGCTCGACGCGACCATGCTCACGTCGCGCGAGCAGGTCCATGGCTGTCCGCCGAATGGCGACGGGGGTGTCGAGTACGGCGGACATAATCGGCTATCTACAACCGCTATCAATAACCGGCTTCGGCATCAGCCACGTCGTCGGCCTTGGCCTCGACTGCGGCAGCCTTGCCTGCTTCGGCGCCAGCACCAGCCTTGAGCAGCTTCTCGCGGATCTGCTTCTCGATCTCGGCGCCAATGGCCGGGTTCTCAGCCAGGTACTTGGCGGCGTTGGCTTTACCTTGGCCGATCTTGTTGCCCTGGTAGGCGTACCAGGCACCGGACTTCTCCACCAGCCCCTGAGAAACACCCAGGTCGATGATCTCGCCGTTGCGGTAGATGCCCTTGCCGTAGAGGATCTGGAACTCGGCCTGACGGAACGGCGGCGAGACCTTGTTCTTGACGATCTTGACGCGGGTTTCGCTGCCGACCACTTCGTCGCCTTCCTTGACCGCGCCGGTACGGCGGATGTCCAGGCGCACGGAGGCGTAGAACTTCAGGGCGTTACCACCGGTGGTGGTTTCCGGGCTGCCGAACATCACGCCGATCTTCATACGGATCTGGTTGATGAAGATGACCAGGCAGTTGGCGTTCTTGATGTTACCGGTGATCTTGCGCAGCGCCTGCGACATCAGACGGGCCTGCAGCCCCACGTGCATGTCACCCATCTCGCCTTCGATCTCGGCCTTGGGGACCAGAGCAGCCACGGAGTCGACGATGATCACGTCAACCGCGTTGGAACGCACCAGCATGTCGGTGATTTCCAGGGCCTGCTCGCCGGTGTCCGGCTGCGAAACCAGCAGGTCGTCGACGTTGACACCCAGCTTGCCGGCGTATTCCGGGTCGAGGGCGTGCTCGGCGTCGACGAAGGCGCAGGTGGCGCCGTTCTTCTGGGCTTCGGCAATGACCGACAGGGTCAGGGTGGTTTTACCCGAGGACTCCGGGCCGTAGATTTCGACGATACGGCCTTTTGGCAGGCCGCCGATACCGAGAGCAATGTCCAGGCCCAGGGAACCGGTGGAGATGGCCGGGATGCCAGTGCGCTCGTGGTCGCCCATGCGCATGACCGCGCCCTTGCCGAATTGGCGTTCGATCTGACCCAGGGCCGCAGCCAAGGCGCGTTTCTTGTTGTCGTCCATTGAAATCCTCACGTGTTCGACTTGGCCCTGATGGCCGGAATACCTGTATAAGTAGCCAGTATTATTCCACAGCGAAGCGCGCGAGCAAACCCCTGTCGTCGATTTACTCGGCACCAAGCTGTAACAAGCCGTCTAGCGCGGCGATCACCGTTTGTCGGCGCACCGCATCGCGGTCGCCGTCAAACTGGCGGCGTTCGCTGAAGACATGGCTGCCATCGGCCCAGGCCAGCCACACGGTGCCCACCGGTTTGGCCGGCGAGCCACCGTCTGGCCCAGCCACCCCGCTCACCGCCACGGCAAACCGTGCGCCGCTGGCGGCTTGCGCCCCGCGGGCCATGGCTTCGACCACTTCCTGGCTGACCGCACCCACCTGGCCGAACAGCGCCTCGGGCACCCCCAGCTGGCGGGTTTTCTGGGCATTGGAGTAGGTCACGTAGCCGGCTTCGAACCAGGCCGAACTGCCGGGGATGCGGGTGATGGCCTCGGCGATGCCGCCGCCGGTGCAGGATTCGGCGGTGGTCACCTGGGCATTGAAGCGGCGCAGGTGTTCGCCCAGGCGGGCGGCAAGGGTGGTGATCGGGTCCATGGCAGGCTCCTTGAAGACTGGGCACTACCCTACCACCCCATGACCCGTAGGCCTCAGGAAACCTTCAGGCTGTCCCGGGCAATCGCGCTGAACGCAAGCTCGTCGCGCTGCCCAAGGCGAGGCAGCCCGGCTGGCCACTCCTGGCTCCAATCCAGGCCGCCCAGCTTGCGCATGTCCTCGATCGCCGAGCGCCACCAGATCACCTTGCAAGCACGCTGGTAATCGTCACTGCCGAGGACACTGCCATAAAGAAGTTTGCGGCCGATACCGCGCAGCTCCGGTGGCACGCGCTTGAGGCTCCACTTGACCGATAGCCGGTTGAGCCAGGACGGCACCGGGCGATGCGCCGGCACCTTCAAGGCCAGGCCAGGCATCTTGGCAGCAAAGTGTTCACCGTGACGGGCGAAGAAGATCTCGAGGATGGCGTGGATGTACTGCTTCATTGCAAAGTAGTGGCTGATCACGCCACGCGCCTGGTTGATCTGCGCCCCGTGCAACTCGAACGAGAAAGCGATCTGCTCGATGGTGTGCAACGCTTGCGCGTAGGGCGTCCATGCATCGATACGCTGGATCGCACGCTCGGCGATACCGGCGTTGTCACGGGTAAAGCCCATGACGCCGCTGTTGCACAGCTGCAGCTCGGCGGCCGGCGCAGCGCCATCACGGGCAAGCCCTGTGGTGAAGCCCCGGTAGTAGTCACTGCGTGACGCCTCGGCCCAGCTCATCTCGATTTCGTCTACCAGGTACTGCCCGACATCTACCTGGCTGAACAGCTTCTGCGGCGATTGCAGGAAAACCGTGTCGGTATCGATGAACACCGTCTTGTCCGCCCATTGCCCGGCATGGGCAATGGCGCAGGCCTTGCGCCGATGCGTGTAGCCACCGTCCCCGGTCCAGGCGTGCAGAGTCTGCTCATCCAGCGCGATCACCTCGACGGGCCACCCTGCGAAGGCCTGCGGCTGGTCGGTCAGCACACGGATTACCGGCAGCTCGGCCGGCTTGCAGCGAGCCAGGGCTGTGAGGATGCTGAACTTGGCCTCCAGCTGATAAATCCGGCGCTCACCATAAAGGAGGTAGATCAGCTGTTGCTTTACATAAGGGACACTGTTGGACAGGTTCATCTACGTCACGGCTGGGGGCAGGCAAAAAGGCCGAGCATTCTAGTGGAGTAATCGGCGAAGCTCCATCACTGCCCGCCGAACTGCGCGCACATGCCCTACCGCAGCCGCCTGCATCTGGATGAAAAAGCCTGTACCATTGCCGGTTTTACCATCGCCAACCAGATCACCCGCTGTAAGGCCCTGAATGTCTGATCTCTCCGCACACACCCCGATGATGCAGCAGTACTGGAAGCTGAAGCACCAGCACCCGGACCAGCTGATGTTCTACCGCATGGGCGACTTTTACGAGATCTTCTACGAAGATGCGAAGAAAGCCGCGAAACTGCTGGATATCACGCTGACCGCGCGCGGTCAGTCGGCCGGCCAGTCCATCCCCATGTGCGGCATTCCCTTCCATTCGCTCGAAGGTTACCTGGCCAAACTGGTCAAGCTCGGCGAATCGGTGGTGATCTGCGAGCAGATTGGCGACCCTGCCACCAGCAAGGGCCCGGTGGAACGCCAGGTGGTGCGCATCATCACCCCCGGCACGGTCAGCGACGAAGCGCTGCTCGACGAGCGCCGCGACAACCTGATCGCCGCCCTGCTGGGCGATGAGCGCCTGTTTGGCCTGGCGGTGCTGGATATCACCAGTGGCAACTTCAGCGTGCAGGAGATCAAGGGCTGGGAAAACCTGCTGGCCGAGCTCGAACGCATCAACCCGGTCGAGCTGCTGATCCCCGACGACTGGCCGCGTGACCTGCCCGCCGAGAAGCGCCCCGGCGCGCGACGCCGTGCGCCTTGGGACTTCGACCGCGACTCGGCACGCAAGGCGCTGTGCCAGCAGTTCGCAACCAAAGACCTCAAGGGCTTTGGCTGCGACAAGCTGACCCTGGCCATTGGCGCTGCCGGCTGCCTGCTGACCTACGCCAAGGAAACCCAGCGTACCGCCCTGCCGCACCTGCGCAGCCTGCGCCACGAACGCCTGGACGACACGGTGATCCTCGACGGCGCCAGCCGCCGCAACCTGGAGCTGGACATCAACCTGGCGGGCGGGCGCGACAACACCCTGCAGTCGGTGATCGACCGCTGCCAGACCGCCATGGCCAGCCGCTTGCTGAGCCGCTGGCTGAACCGCCCGCTGCGTGACCTCAAGGTGCTGCAGGCGCGCCAGGACTCGATCCGCTGCCTGCTCGACGGCTACCGCTTCGAAAAACTGCAGCCGCAGCTCAAGGAAATTGGCGATATCGAGCGGATCCTCGCCCGTATCGGCCTGCGCAATGCCCGGCCACGCGACCTCGCCCGCCTGCGTGATGCCCTCGGCGCCCTGCCCGAGCTGCAGAACGCCATGGCCGAGCTGGAAGCCCCGCACCTGGCGCGCCTGGCGGCCATTACCGGCACCTACCCGGAGCTGGCCAGCCTGCTGGAGCGGGCAGTGGTCGACAACCCGCCGGCGGTGATCCGTGACGGCGGCGTGCTCAAGGCCGGCTACGACAATGAGCTGGACGAGCTGCTGGCGATCAGCGAGAACGCCGGCCAGTTCCTGATCGACCTGGAAGCCCGCGAGAAAGCCCGTACCGGCCTTGCCAACCTAAAGGTCGGCTACAACCGCGTGCACGGCTACTTCATCGAGCTGCCGACCAAGCAGGCCGAACAGGCCCCTGGCGACTACATTCGCCGCCAGACCCTCAAGGGCGCAGAGCGCTTCATCACGCCGGAGCTCAAGGCGTTCGAGGACAAGGCACTGTCGGCCAAGAGCCGCGCCCTGGCCCGCGAGAAGATGCTCTACGATGCCTTGCTCGAAACCCTGATCAGCCACCTGGCACCGCTGCAGGACAGCGCCGCCGCCCTGGCCGAGCTGGACGTGCTGAGCAACCTCGCCGAGCGCGCACTGAACCTCGACCTGAACTGCCCCCGCTTCGTCGACGAGCCGTGCCTGCGCATCGAACAGGGCCGGCACCCGGTGGTCGAGCAAGTGTTGACCACGCCGTTCGTGGCCAACGACCTGGGCCTGGACAACAGCACCCGCATGCTGATCATCACCGGCCCGAACATGGGCGGTAAGTCCACCTACATGCGCCAGACCGCACTGATCGTACTGTTGGCGCACATCGGCAGCTTCGTACCGGCAGCCCAGTGCGAGCTGTCGCTGGTGGACCGTATCTTCACCCGTATCGGCTCCAGTGATGACCTGGCCGGCGGGCGCTCGACCTTCATGGTCGAGATGAGTGAAACCGCCAATATTCTGCACAACGCCACCGACCGCAGCCTGGTGCTGATGGACGAAGTAGGCCGCGGCACCAGCACCTTCGACGGCCTGTCGCTGGCCTGGGCCGCCGCCGAGCGCCTGGCCCAGCTGCGGGCCTACACGCTGTTCGCCACGCACTACTTCGAACTCACGGTACTACCGGAGAGCGAACCGCTGGTGGCCAACGTGCACTTGAATGCCACCGAACACAACGAGCGAATCGTCTTCCTGCACCACGTACTGCCAGGCCCTGCCAGCCAAAGCTACGGCCTGGCCGTGGCACAACTGGCCGGGGTGCCCACTGCCGTGATCCAGCGTGCCCGCGAGCACCTGGGCCGCCTGGAAACGGCGAGCCTGCCACACGAGCAGCCGCACAGCATCAAGGCCAAGGACGCGCTACACGTCCCGCACCAGAGCGATCTGTTCGCCAGCCTGCCACACCCGGCCATCGAGAAGCTGGGCAAGCTGGACCTGGACGACATGACCCCTCGCCAAGCTATCGAAATGCTATATCAACTAAAGAACCTGTTATAACGGCGCCCACTACAAGCTGGTAGAATCCGCCGCGGTTTGCTGGTGCTGCAGGTTATTAGCCTGGCCTGCAGCCACATACCCGTAAACCGCGCGGCCCTGAGAGGAAGGGCCGCCGCCGTCGCCTGAGGAGAGAACTAGAAATGACCTTCGTCGTCACCGACAACTGCATCAAATGCAAATACACCGACTGCGTGGAAGTCTGTCCGGTGGACTGCTTCTACGAAGGCCCGAACTTCCTGGTCATCCACCCGGACGAGTGCATCGACTGCGCACTGTGCGAGCCGGAATGCCCAGCGCAAGCCATTTTCTCGGAAGACGAAGTGCCATCGGGCATGGAGAACTTCATCGAGCTGAACGCCGAACTGGCGGAAATCTGGCCAAACATCACCGAGCGTAAGGACGCCCTGCCCGACGCTGAAGAGTGGGATGGCAAGACTGGCAAGATTGCAGACCTGGAGCGCTGATAGCGCCCGGAAACGAAAAAGGCCCATGCGGGCCTTTTTTCATTTTCAGCAGGCAAAAAAAGGGGCGGTTTGACCCGCCCACATTTTTTTCCGTAGTCCCTGATTGTCCCAAACATCGTCCTGATGAAATCGCTTCTTGCGATGTCCTTGGCCTTCTCCCTGAAAGCCTGTGCATGTCCGTGTGCACAGTTCGAATACTAGCGATTTCAGGGGGGCAGACAACCGCAGAACCTCACAGGATATTGCCGCGGACACATTTCCTCGCATCCAAATAAATCATGTTTTTCAATGAGTTAGGATTAAACCGGATCTGAAAACGACAATGATTTACTGATGGTTGCATAGATAGCTTACAAAACAAGTAAGCAATCGCTTACACGCAATGTTACTGGGGTGGCGCATTACACAATGCCGGCTGGCAGCTACGGTGCAGCAGTGCTGTTGCGCGCATACAAAAACGCCCCGAACTGTCGGGGCGTCTTGTGCTTGCGAACAGCGTGTTACTGGAACAACGACTCGCTGGACAGACCGTTCTTCTCGAGGATCTCGCGCAGACGCTTGAGCCCCTCTACCTGGATCTGCCGTACACGCTCACGGGTCAGGCCGATCTCCAGGCCAACATCCTCCAAGGTGCTGCTCTCGTGCCCGCGCAGACCAAAGCGACGCACTACCACCTCGCGCTGCTTGTCGGTCAGCTCACCCAACCACTGATCGATGCTCTGCGACAGGTCGTCATCCTGCAGCAGCTCACACGGGTCGGTCGGGCGGTCATCGGTGAGGGTATCGAGCAGCGTCTTGTCCGAGTCTGGGCCAAGGGAAACGTCCACCGAAGAAACCCGCTCATTGAGCCCCAGCATGCGCTTGACCTCAGCGACAGGCTTCTCCAGCAAGGTTGCGATTTCTTCTGGCGAAGGCTCGTGGTCGAGCTTCTGGGTCAGCTCCCGCGCGGCACGCAGGTAAACGTTGAGCTCCTTGACCACATGGATCGGCAGGCGAATGGTGCGGGTCTGGTTCATGATCGCCCGCTCGATGGTCTGGCGAATCCACCAGGTCGCATAGGTCGAGAAACGGAAACCACGCTCCGGGTCGAACTTCTCGACTGCGCGGATCAGCCCCAGGTTGCCTTCCTCGATCAGGTCGAGCAACGACAGGCCGCGATTCACGTAACGACGGGCAATTTTGACCACCAGGCGCAGGTTGCTTTCGATCATGCGCTTGCGGCCGGCGGGGTCGCCTTTTTGCGACAGGCGCGCAAAATGCACTTCCTCCTCCGGCGACAGCAGAGGCGAGAAGCCGATTTCGTTGAGGTACAACTGGGTAGCATCAAGTGCCCGAGTGTAATCGATGTACTTGTGCTGCTTGAGCGAAGAGCCGGACTTGGCCCTGGTCCGAACCGAAGGTACAGCAGGTTCGTCTGACACCACATCCGTTTCCAAAACGATGCCCGTCTCCATTAGGAGGACGTCATCGTCGATGTCAAACTCCGGCGCTTCTTTATTGAGAGCCATTGTTATAGTCCTTTGCTGAGTTCGAACTCAGACTCGAGCGGCACCTGTATCCCTGGCAGCGCTGGAGCCTGTCCCCTCTACATCACAGGAACAGGCCGGGTACAACAATCAACGGCGTGGCAGGAACTGGAGTGGATCGACGGGTTTGCCCTGGCGGCGAATCTCGAAATGCAGCTTCACCCGATCAGTGCCCGTGGACCCCATTTCAGCAATCGACTGCCCAGCCTTGACCTGCTGCCCCTCCCGAACCAAAAGCCTGCGGTTGTGACCGTAGGCACTGACGTAGGTATCGCTGTGCTTGATGATGATCAGCTCGCCGTAGCCCCGCAAGCCACTCCCGGCGTAGACCACTGCACCACCAGACGCAGCAAAAACAGGCTGTCCCAAATCACCGGCGATATCAATGCCTTTATTCAAACTACCGTTTGAAGCAAATTTTCCAATCAGCACGCCGTTGGCCGGCCAGGTCCAGCCCCCCACCGCACGCTCTGCAGCCGGCACGGTAGCCACCACCGGCGCAGGGGTTGTCGGGGCCGTGGTTGCCGGCTTGGTGGTGCTGGCAGGTGCGCTGCCGGCGCTGCCAACAGGCCGACGGATGACCGTGGTCTTGCTCGAGGACGACGGGCTGGACACCACCGTGGTGCTGCCCGTGGAACCGCTGCTGAATCGAATCGGCTGGCCGGGGCGAATGGTATAAGGCGCCGGGATGCCGTTACGGGCAGCCAGCTCCTTGTAGTCCCAGCCGTAACGGAAGGCGATGGAGAACAGCGTATCGCCCGGCTTGACGATGTATTGCCCGGAGGTCACCGTCGGCCGCTTGGGCGCTGCATTGTTACGGTCGACCACCCGCGCACTCGTCGAGCTGGTGCTGGAGCAACCCGCCAGCAAGGTGCCCATGGCCAGTGCAAGCACCAGAAGCTTGAAACCCGCCCAATCCTTGCGCTGCCGAATGCCTGTGTGCCCCACCCGCGCTCCCCTCATGGTGCCGAATACCGAAATAACGATAAGAAATGCAATATTGTTGCAATTATAACCGAGCCCACCTGCATTAGGTGGACGGCTGCAAAGGGCCGCTACCGGCAGCGCCATAGCGGATCACCCCGCCAGATAGACAGGGCGATGGCGCAAGAATTCGTCGCTGCCGTAAATATTCCGTGGTTCAGGCCAGCGGGCCATTGAGCAACGGCACGAAGCGCACGGCCCCGAGGACACGCCGGGAGAACCCGTGCTCCTCGCGCACGATCAGCATCAACTGCTGCGCCTCGCCTGCCGGGCCCACCGGGATCACCATGCGCCCGCCTGGCGCCAACTGGTCGAGCAGTGCTTGTGGCACTTCGGGCGCCACTGCGGTGACGATGATGCCATTGTAGGGTGCCAGCGCCTGCCAGCCCTCGCAACCATCCCCCCAGCGGAACACCACGTTACGCAGGTTCAGCTCCACCAGGCGCTCCTTGGCGCGATCCTGCAGCACCTTGATGCGCTCCACCGAGAACACCCGCTCGACCAGTTGGGCAAGTATCGCCGTCTGGTAACCCGAGCCAGTGCCGATCTCCAGCACCTTGTCCAGCGGCCCGGCTTCAAGCAGCAGCTCGCTCATGTGCGCCACCATGAACGGCTGCGAGATGGTCTGGTTGTGGCCGATAGGCAGTGCGGTGTCTTCGTAGGCGCGATGCGCCAAGGCCTCGTCGACGAACAGGTGGCGCGGGGTACGGCGGATCGCGTCGAGCACCTTGGTGTTCGCCACGCCCTCCTCGCACAGGCGCTGTATCAGCCGCTCCCGGGTGCGCTGGGAGGTCATGCCGATACCCCGGCGCAGCATATCGTCCTCGCGCATCAGAGCAGGCCCTCCAGCCAACCGTCGAGCTGTTCGAAAGCATCATTGAAGGTGCGGTCGAGCTGCAGCGGGGTGATCGATACGTAGCCTTGCATCACCGCGTGGAAGTCCGTGCCAGGGCCACCGTCCTCCGCATCACCGGCCACGGCAATCCAGTAACCTTCCTTGCCGCGCGGGTTGACCACCTTGGTCGGTGCCGCCGCTCGCGCCCGGTGACCGAGGCGGGTGAGCTGGATGCCACGGATATGCTCCAGCGGCAGGTTGGGGATGTTGACGTTGAGCACGGTACGCGGCGGCAACTGCAGGCGCGACTGCGCCTCCACCAGGCGCCGGGCGATGTAGGCTGCGGTGGGCAGGTTGTCGGGCTGGCGCGACAGCAACGAAAACGCCAGCGACGTGTTGCCCAGGAAGCGGCCTTCCAGCGCGGCAGCGACGGTACCCGAATACAGCACGTCGTCGCCCAGGTTGGCCCCCAGGTTGATCCCCGACACCACCATGTCCGGCGCCTGCGCCAACAGCCCGTTGAGCCCCAGGTGCACGCAATCGGTCGGCGTGCCGTTGAGGCTGATGAAGCCGTTGGCCAGGGTCTGCGGATGCAGCGGCCGGTCCAGCGTCAGCGAACTGCTGGCGCCGCTCTTGTCTTGATCCGGGGCAATTACCACGCACTCGGCGTAATCCACCAGCGCAGCATGCAGCGCGGCGAGGCCTGGTGCGGTAACACCGTCGTCGTTCGAAATCAGAATACGCATGGGCTGTCCGTCTGCCCTGCCGGCACCAGATCCACGACTTCGCGCACTACTACGGTGGCGAAGCATCCGGCCGGAAGGACGAATTCCAGTTGCAGGATATCAGGCTCCGGATAATGCCACGTCAGGCCGCCAATAGGGAGCCGCAGAATGCGCCGTTCGTGATCCATGCCCGCTTGGGTCAGCCAATGACAAAGTGCCGGCTGCCGCGCCGCGACTGCAGCTTCCAACTCGCCAGTGGCACCCGCGGCGGGCGTTTCGCCCTCGCCCCACAACGCACCGGTGGGATGCAGATCGAGAATATCCAGCCGCGGATCTGAACATTCCTGCTCTGTAGCAGGAAAGAAACTACGGCTAGTGGTGAATGCCAGGAGGTCCCCGACCTGCGCACGTGCCCAGCTACCCTCGGCAACACGGGCGGCGAGGATCTGGTTGAACAGGTAGCTGCGCCCCGCCGAGAGCAGGCGCGAACGCACGTTGCGCTGCTCGGGCAGGGCTTTGCGTGCGGCCCAGTCGAGCGCGTCGTGGACATTGCCACCAGCATGGCCGAAGCGCTGGCTGCCGAAGTAGTTCGGCACACCGTGCTGCTTGAGCGCTTCCAGGCGCGCGTCCAGCGCCTGATGATCGGCGGCAAGGCCGGTCAGGCGGAGGGTGAAGCCGTTGGCCGAATGCGCGCCACGCTGCAGCTTGCGCTGGTGGCGTACCTGTTTGAGCACGCGCAGGCTGGCATCCTCGGCACGCGACAGGTCGGGGTCGGCCTTGCCGGGCAGGTGCAGGCTGAACCACTGACGGGTCAGGGCCTGGCGGTCCTTGAGCCCGGCATAGCTGATCGAACGGGCCGGTACGCCAGCGGCGCGGGCCAGTCGGCGGGCGGCTTCTTCAGTGTTGAGGTCGCGTTTTTCAACCCACAGCCACAGGTGCTCACCTTGGCCGGACAACGGAATGTCCAGCACCTCGTCGACCTGGAAGTCTTCAGCCACGGCCTTGAGTACCGCAGTCCCCAGGGGTTCGCCCGATGCGCGCGGGCCCAGCAGTTCCAGTTCGGTCATGCTGGCAGCAGCAGGGCCACCGCGTGCACGGCGATACCCTCCTCACGGCCGGTGAAGCCCAGCTTCTCGGTGGTGGTGGCCTTGACGTTGACTTGGTCGAGTTCCACCTGCAGGTCCTCGGCGATCAACTGGCGCATGGTCTCGATGTGCGGCGCCATTTTCGGTGCCTGGGCGACGATGGTGGCGTCGACATTGCCCACCTTCCAGCCCTTGGCCTGGACGATGCCGACCACATGGCGCAACAAGGCACGGCTGTCGGCGCCCTTGAACTGCGGGTCGGTGTCGGGGAAGTGCTTGCCGATGTCACCCAACGCAGCGGCGCCGAGCAAGGCATCGCTCAGAGCGTGCAGCAGCACGTCACCGTCGGAGTGGGCCAGAAGGCCATGTTTGTGGGGGATACGGACCCCGCCCAGGGTAATGAAATCACCGTCACAGAAACGGTGCACATCGTAGCCATGGCCAATACGCATAGAAAAACGCCCTGATTGAGTCAGGGCGTGATTCTACCTGCTTTGTGCCGTATTGGGGCTGCGCTTATACCCGGCCCAGTGCCGCCGCGTGATGACGCAAGTGCGCGTCGATGAAGCTGGCGATGAAGTAGTAGCTGTGGTCATAGCCAGGCTGCAGACGCAGGGTCAGCGCGTGCCCACCTTTGCGCGCCGCTTGCTCCAGCGCCTCGGGTTTGAGCTGCTTCTCGAGGAAGTCGTCACGGTCGCCCTGATCCACCAGCAACGGTGGGCAGCTACCTGCAGGCGTTTCCGCCAGCAGCACACTGGCATCCCACTCGCGCCAGCGTGCACGATCGTCACCCAGGAAGCGGCTGAAGGCCTTTTCGCCCCACGGGCAATCCATCGGGTTGCTGATCGGCGAAAACGCCGATATCGAGCGGTAGCGCCCCGGGTTGCGCAAGGCACACACCAATGCGCCATGCCCCCCCATCGAGTGGCCACTGATGCTGCGCTGGTCGGACGCCGGGAAGTGCGCCTCGATCAGGGCTGGCAGTTCCTCCACCACGTAGTCATGCATACGGTAATGCTGCGCCCAGGGTTGCTGGGTGGCATTGAGGTAGAAGCCGGCCCCCAGGCCAAAGTCCCACGCGCCGTC
Organism: Pseudomonas sp. NFX1; assembly: GCF_051123555.1. NCBI lineage: Bacteria > Pseudomonadati > Pseudomonadota > Gammaproteobacteria > Pseudomonadales > Pseudomonadaceae > Pseudomonas > Pseudomonas sp. NFX1. The sequence goes on from NZ_CP169366.1 coordinate 3,387,748, forward strand.
GGGGTCGCCGGGCACCTGCTCGCCACGCGGGCTGGTGTCGGGCGCGACGATGATCAGCCCAAGCTCGGCAGCAAGGCGCTGGGCGCCGGCCTTCTGCATGAAGTTCTCGTCGGTGCAGGTCAGGCCGCTGAGCCAGTACAGCACCGGCAGCTTCGCGCCCTGTTCGGCCTGTGGCGGCAGGTACACGGCAAACACCATGTCGCAGCCGAGCACCTTGGAGTGATGACGGTACCGCTTGTGCCAGCCGCCGAAGCTCTTCTGGCAAGAGATGTTGTCCAGGCTCATGGCAGACCTCAGAAGTGGATCACGCTACGGATGCTCTTGCCTTCATGCATCAGGTCGAAGGCCTTGTTGATGTCTTCCAGGCCCATGGTGTGGGTGATGAACGTATCCAGCGGGATCTCGCCCTTCTCGGCCATGTCGACGTAGCTTGGCAGCTCGCTGCGCCCGCGCACACCACCGAACGCCGAACCGCGCCAGACGCGACCGGTCACCAGTTGGAACGGACGGGTGGCGATTTCCTGGCCGGCACCGGCAACACCGATGATGACCGACTCGCCCCAGCCCTTGTGGCAGCACTCCAGGGCCGCGCGCATCAGTTGCACGTTACCGATGCACTCGAAGGAGAAGTCCACGCCGCCATCGGTGAGGTCGACGATCACTTCCTGGATCGGGCGGTCGTACTCTTTCGGGTTGATGCAGTCGGTGGCACCCAGCTGGCGGGCGATTTCGAACTTGGCCGGGTTGATGTCGATGGCGATGATGCGCGAAGCCTTGGCCTTGACTGCGCCGATGATCGCCGACAGGCCGATGCCGCCGAGGCCGAAGATGGCCACGGTATCACCGGGCTTGACCTTGGCGGTGTTGAGCACGGCACCGATACCGGTGGTGACGCCGCAACCGAGCAGGCAGACCTTCTCCAGCGGGGCTTCCTTCTGGATCTTGGCCACGGAAATTTCCGGCAGCACGGTGTACTCGGAGAAGGTCGACGTGCCCATGTAGTGGAACAGCTGCTGGCCTTTGTAGGAGAAGCGCGTGGTGCCGTCGGGCATCAGGCCCTTGCCCTGGGTGGCGCGAATGGCTTGGCACAGGTTGGTCTTGCCCGAACGGCAGAATTTGCACTGGCCGCACTCCGGGGTGTAGAGCGGAATGACATGATCGCCCACGGCCACGGAGGTCACGCCCTCGCCCACCGCCTCGACGATCGCGCCACCTTCGTGGCCAAGGATCGAGGGGAAGATCCCTTCCGGGTCAGCACCGGACAGGGTATAGGCGTCGGTGTGGCAGACACCGCTGGCAACCACGCGCAGCAGCACTTCGCCGGCCTTGGGCATGGCCACGTCCACTTCGACGATTTCCAGGGGTTTCTTGGCTTCGAAGGCTACGGCAGCACGGGACTTGATCATCAAAGGTCTCCAGACAGAAGGTCAGTTCAGTCTCGCAGTGTAATTCATGCTTTTTTGATGAATAATCCAGACAAAGACAAAACATTATTGCCATGCAGGGATAATCAATGAGCAGCCGCTGGGAAGGCATCGACGAATTCGTTGCGGTGGCCGAGTCTGGCCAGTTCACCGCCGCAGCTGAGCGCCTGGGTGTGTCGTCCTCGCATATCAGCCGTCAGATCGCGCGGCTGGAGGAGCGTCTGCAGACGCGCCTGCTGTACCGCAGCACCCGGCGCGTCACCTTGAGCGAAGCCGGGCAGACGTTCCTGCAGCACTGCCAACGCCTGCAGGATGGCCGTGAAGAAGCCCTGCGCGCGATGGGCGACCTGGCCAGCGAGCCCAAAGGCTTGCTGCGCATGACCTGTGCAGTGGCCTATGGCGAGCGTTTCATCGTGCCACTGGTGACGCGCTTCATGGCGCAGTACCCGCAACTGCGGGTTGAAGTGGAACTGAGCAACCGCACGCTGGACCTGCTGCATGAAGGCATGGACCTGGCCATTCGCCTCGGCCGGCTGGCCGACTCCAGGCTGGTTGCCGCCCGCCTGGCACCGCGGCGCATGTTCCTGTGCGCCTCGCCGGCTTATCTGGAGCGCTACGGTCGGCCGCACAGTCTGTCGGAACTGGCCCGGCACAACTGCCTGATTGGCAGTTCGGACCTGTGGGCGCTGCTGCAGGACGGCCGCGAGATCAGCCAGCGGGTGCAGGGCAACTGGCGCTGCAACAGCGGGCAAGCCGTGCTGGACGCGGCTTTGCTGGGGATGGGCCTGTGCCAATTGCCGGACTATTACGTGCTGGAGCACCTCAACAGCGGTGCGCTGGTGTCACTGCTGGAGGCACATCAGCCACCGAATACGGCAGTGTGGGCGCTGTACCCACAGCAACGGCATCTGTCGCCGAAGGTTCGGCGGCTGGTGGATTACCTGAAAGAAGGGCTGGCGGGGTTGCCGGAGTATCGACTGGGCTGACTTCAGCGCCGCCCAGCCCAGCGCTGGCGCAACCACTCCAAATCTTCCGGCCGGGTCACCTTGATGTTGTCGCTGCGGCCCTCGACCAGCCGCGGCGCCTGGCCGGACCATTCGATGGCTGACGCCTCGTCGGTGACCACCACATCGGAAACCAAGCACTCGGCCAGCGCTCGGTGCAAGGCGCCGAGGCGGAACATCTGCGGTGTATAGGCCTGCCAGATGGTGCTGCGGTCTACGGTGGCCGTGACCCGACCCGTAGCATCGGCACGCTTCAATGTATCGCGTGCCGGTACTGCCAACAGGCCGCCAACAGGGTCATTGGCCAATGCTGACAACAGTTTGTCCAGGTCGGTACGCGCAAGGTTCGGCCGCGCAGCATCGTGCACCAGTACCCAGTCGTTGTCCGAAGCCCCTTGCGCATGCAGCAGCAGCAAGGCGTTGAGCACCGAGTCGGCGCGCTCGCGGCCACCCGCCGCGCGCTGGATGCGCGGGTCGCTGGCGCAGCGCAGGCCGGGCCAGTACGGGTCATCTTCGGCAATGCTGACCACCACGCCCTTGAGCGTGGGGTGGCCAAGAAAACAGTCGAGGCTGTGCTCGAGAATAGTCTGCCCGGCCAGCTCCAGGTACTGCTTGGGGCGGTCGGCAGCCATGCGGGCACCAACGCCCGCAGCAGGAATCACGGCCCAGAAGGCCGGTAATGTATCAGTCATTTTTGCGGCAACTGGAAGAGGGTTTCGCCCTCTTTGACCATCCCCAATTCATGACGAGCCCGTTCTTCCACGGTCTCCATACCTTTCTTCAACTCCAGGACTTCTGCATCAAGCACGCGGTTACGTTCAAGCAGACGCTCGTTTTCGGCATGCTGCTCGGCGATCTGCTGCTTGAGCTCGGTCACTTGCGCCAGGCTGCCGTTGCCCACCCAAAGGCGGTACTGCAGGCCACCCAACAGCAGAAGCAGAACGAGGAACAACCAATAGGGACTGCGCATCAAGGTATCCAGGTTAAAAAGACCGCCGCGTACTGTTCACTTCGGGGCCTCGAATAGCACGAAGCCTGGCCGAGGCCAGGCTTCGTCGACAGAAACCCGTTGGAAGTGTAGGAACATTCAGTACGAATGTTCCGACAGCTCCGGCTGCTGTCTTTTTACCATCTCTTGCTTAACCGCGAAACTCGGTACGACCACGGTAAACCGCCTTGGCACCCAGTTGCTCTTCGATGCGCAGCAGTTGGTTGTACTTCGAAACGCGGTCGGAACGGCACAGCGAACCGGTCTTGATCTGGCCGGCAGCAGTACCCACGGCCAGGTCGGCGATAGTCGAGTCTTCGGTTTCACCGGAACGGTGCGAGATCACCGCGGTGTAGCCGGCAGCCTTGGCCATCTGGATGGCTTCCAGGGTTTCGGTCAGCGAACCGATCTGGTTGAACTTGATCAGGATCGAGTTACCGATGCCCTTCTCGATGCCTTCCTTGAGAATCTTGGTGTTGGTCACGAACAGGTCGTCACCGACCAGTTGCACCTTTTCGCCGATCTTGTCGGTGAGGATCTTCCAGCCAGCCCAGTCGGACTCGTCCAGGCCGTCTTCGATCGAGATGATCGGGAAGCGCTCGGTCAGGCCTTTCAGGTAGTCGGCAAAGCCTTCGGCGTCGAACGACTTGCCTTCGCCGGACAGGTTGTACTTGCCGTCTTCGTAGAATTCGGAAGCCGCGCAGTCCAGGGCCAGGGTCACGTCGGTGCCCAGCTTATAGCCTGCTTTTTCCACGGCTTCAGCGATGGCCGCCAGGGCGTCTTCGTTGGACGCCAGGTTCGGCGCGAAGCCGCCTTCGTCACCAACGGCAGTGTTCAGGCCGCGAGCCTTCAGTACCGCCTTGAGGTGATGGAAGATTTCGGTGCCCATGCGCAGGCCGTCGGAGAAGGTCTTGGCGCCAACCGGCTGCACCATGAACTCCTGGATATCGACGTTGTTGTCGGCGTGCTCGCCACCGTTGATGATGTTCATCATCGGAACCGGCATCGAGTACTGGCCCGGGGTGCCGTTCAGGTTGGCGATGTGCGCGTACAGCGGCAGGTCCTGGTCCTGGGCAGCGGCCTTGGCGGCAGCCAGGGAAACAGCCAGGATGGCGTTGGCGCCCAGCTTGGCTTTGTTCTCGGTACCGTCCAGGTCGATCATGGCGCGGTCCAGAGCCTTCTGCTCGGAAGGGTCCTTGCCCAGCAGCAGGTCGCGGATCGGGCCGTTGATGTTGGCGACGGCCTTCAGCACGCCCTTGCCCAGGTAACGGCTCTTGTCGCCATCACGCAGCTCCAGCGCTTCGCGCGAGCCGGTAGAAGCACCGGACGGCGCGCAAGCGCTACCGATGATGCCGTTGTCGAGCAGTACATCGGCTTCCACGGTGGGGTTGCCACGCGAATCGAGAACTTCACGACCTTTGATGTCGACGATTTTTGCCATTGTTGTAAGCACTCCAGAATTGACGAAAACAACGCAGCTTAGGAAATCCTTGCACTTCACCAGGCGGGGTATGCAGCAGGCAGGCCTGATAAAAGCACTCCCTGACCAAACGGTCAGGGAGAGAACGGGCGGTACTTTACCCGAGAAATGAGCTTTACGCGGTTTCTACCGTCGGAAAACTTTTCACCAGGTCGTCCAATTGCTTGAGCTGGGCCAGGAACGGCTCCAGCTTGTCCAGGCGCAGGGCGCATGGACCATCGCACTTGGCGTTGTCCGGATCGGGGTGGGCCTCGAGGAACAGACCAGCCAGGCCCTGGCTCATGCCGGCCTTGGCCAGGTCGGTGACCTGGGCGCGGCGGCCACCGGCAGAGTCCGAGCGGCCGCCCGGCATTTGCAGGGCGTGGGTCACATCGAAGAATACCGGGTACTCGAACTGCTTCATGACGCCGAAGCCGAGCATGTCCACTACCAGGTTGTTGTAGCCGAAGCTCGAACCACGCTCGCAGAGGATCAACTGATCGTTACCGGCCTCTTCACACTTGGCCAGGATGTGTTTCATCTCCTGGGGTGCGAGGAACTGAGCTTTCTTGATGTTGATCACCGCGCCGGTCTTGGCCATGGCCACCACCAGGTCGGTCTGGCGCGACAGGAAGGCCGGCAACTGGATGATGTCGCAGACCTTGGCCACCGGCTCGGCCTGGTAAGGCTCGTGCACGTCGGTGATCACCGGCACGTTGAAGGTGCGCTTGATCTCTTCGAAGATCTTCAGCCCCTCTTCCATGCCCGGGCCACGGTAGGACGCCACCGACGAACGGTTGGCCTTGTCGAAGCTGGCCTTGAACACGTACGGGATACCGAGCTTCTCGGTCACCCGCACGTACTCTTCGCAGACCTTCAGGGCCAGGTCACGGGACTCCAGAACGTTCATGCCGCCGAACAGGACGAACGGCTTGTCGTTGGCGATCTCGATGTTACCGACGCGAATGATCTTCTGGGTCATTGATCAGGCCTTGTTCTTCTGAGCCAGGGCTGCCTTGACGAAGCCACTGAACAGCGGGTGGCCGTCACGCGGGGTCGAGGTGAACTCCGGGTGGAACTGGCAGGCGACGAACCATGGGTGGTCCTTGGACTCGACCACTTCCACCAGCGCGCCGTCTTCGGAACGACCGGAGACCACCAGGCCAGCGTCGAGCAGCTGTGGCAGCAGGTTGTTGTTCACTTCGTAGCGGTGACGGTGACGCTCGGTGATCACGTCCTTGCCGTAGCAGTCGTGAACCTTGGAACCCGAGACGATCTGGCAATCCTGTGCGCCCAGGCGCATGGTGCCGCCCAGGTCGGAGGCTTCGGTGCGGGTCTCGACGGCACCGGTGGCATCGGCCCACTCGGTGATCAGGCCGACGACCGGGTGGCCGCTGTTGCGGTCGAACTCGGTGGAGTTGGCGTCCTTCCAGCCCATCACGTTACGGGCGAACTCGATCACGGCAACCTGCATGCCCAGGCAAATACCCAGGTACGGCACCTTGTTCTCACGGGCGTATTGCACCGCAGTGATCTTGCCTTCGACGCCGCGCAGGCCGAAACCGCCCGGTACCAGAATGGCATCGGCGCCTTCGAGCAGGCTGGTGCCCTGGTTCTCGATGTCTTCGGAGTCGATATAGCGCAGGTTGACCTTGGTACGGTTGGTGATGCCGGCGTGGCTCATCGCTTCGATCAGCGACTTGTACGCATCCAGCAGCTCCATGTACTTGCCGACCATGGCGATGGTCACTTCGTGCTCTGGGTTGAGCTTGGCGTCGACCACTTTGTCCCACTCGGACAGGTCGGCGCTGTTGCACTGCAGGCCGAAGCGCTCGGTGACGAAATCATCCAGGCCCTGAGCATGCAGGATGCCCGGGATCTTGTAGATGGTATCGGCGTCTTCCAGCGCAATCACCGCCCGCTCTTCAACGTTGGTGAACTGGGCGATCTTGCGACGCGACGAGCTGTCGATCGGGTGATCGGAGCGGCATACCAGCACGTCAGGCTGCAGGCCGATGGAGCGCAGCTCCTTGACCGAGTGCTGGGTAGGCTTGGTCTTGGTCTCGCCAGCAGTGGCGATGTACGGAACCAGCGTCAGGTGCATCAGCATCGCGCGCTTGGCGCCGACTTCGAAACGCAACTGGCGGATGGCCTCGAGGAACGGCTGCGACTCGATGTCGCCGACGGTACCGCCGATTTCCACCAGGGCCACGTCGGCATCGCCGGCACCCTTGATGATGCGACGCTTGATCTCGTCGGTGATGTGCGGGATGACCTGGATGGTCGCGCCCAGGTAGTCACCACGACGCTCTTTGCGCAGCACGTGCTCGTAGATGCGGCCAGTGGTGAAGTTGTTGTTCTGGGTCATGGTCGTGCGGATGAACCGCTCGTAGTGGCCCAGGTCAAGGTCAGTCTCGGCGCCATCATGGGTGACGAAGACTTCACCGTGCTGGAACGGACTCATGGTGCCAGGATCGACGTTGATGTACGGATCCAGCTTGAGCATGGTGACCTTGAGCCCCCGCGCTTCCAGGATGGCCGCCAGGGAAGCCGAGGCAATGCCTTTCCCCAATGAAGAAACAACACCGCCCGTGACGAATATGTAGCGCGTCATGAAAAACCCTAGAAGTCTGCGTTAAGGCGGCCAGCGCCGCCGGAGAAAGCGAAGGAAGGCCGAAGCCCCCGATCACCTGCGTCAATCACAGTGCATCTCGAAAAACTGCCGCGTCTGTACAAACCAGGGTATCCCCGGCATGGAGCTCGCTCGTCATTTCCAGAATCAGCCCAGCAAAAAACTGCGTGGTAATCGGCAACTGCTGTGTTTCCGAGGAACGCACAGAAGTTGTATCAAGAAGGGAGGGTAGTCTACCGGAATGTACCCTTCAGCTCAAACCTTGCGCGTTCGTCGGAGGCAGCCAATGCAGCTGGCAATCCGCCTGGCCGAGTTCGGGCAGATTGGCCACTGCCAGCAAGCGCTCGCCCTGATACAGCAATGGCAGGCGCGCACGCACGAAATGCGGCACCTGCAGTGCGTTGAGCAAGCGCTTCAGGTCGCGCCGGCCACGCCCTGCAAGTTCAAGCACTTCACCGCCCTGACGATAGCGGATACACAGCCCGGCCAGGGGCTGGGACGCAGTCAACCGCACACTGCCGTTGCCTGGCAGTGCCAGCACCGCAGAGGGCTCGGGCCAGGCGAACTCGCCTTGCGGTGCCTGCAGCCAGTCACCGCTCAACCACCAGATACGGCCGTTGCTGCGCAGCAACCGGCCGTCGGCCAGGCGCCAGACCGGCTGGGCGTCGGCTGCGGCATCACGCAGATCGGCCCAGCCAGCCCAGTGACGCGCGTCGGGCAACCGGGTGCGAGCGCTGAGCCAGTATTGCAGGGCATTGCGCTGACGAGCGGGCGTCAGCGCCGTGAGCACCGCAAGGTCGAGGGAATCCAGCCGCGCCCAGGGCGCAGCAGCGCCCTCCCCGGCCTTGGCCAGATCGGCCTGGGCCACTTCATCCAGCAGCCCCAGCGCTTCACCCAGGTGCTCGGCGCAACGGGCCAGGTTCTGGCTGGCCTGCGGCCAACGCTGCTGCAGCACGGGGAACACTTCGCCGCGCAAATAATTGCGGGCAAAGGCGGTGTCGCTGTTAGAGGGGTCTTCAATCCAGCTCACCCCCTGGGCTTGGGCATACGCCTGCAACTGTTGGCGCGCAATCGCCAGCAGTGGCCTGGCCAGCGTGCCCTGCCCCAGCGCCCGCTCGGCCGGCATCGCGGCCAAACCGCGCAGGCCGGTGCCACGCAACAGACGAAAGAGCAAGGTTTCTGCCTGGTCTTCGCGATGTTGCCCGGTGAACAGCACTTCACCGGGGCCGAGCAGTTGCTTGAATGCCGCGTAACGGGCATCGCGGGCAGCCTGCTCGAGGCTGGCACCGGGCGCGACCTGGACGTGCATCACGCTGAGCGGGATGCCCAGCGTGGCGCAGACATGCGTGCAGTGCGCCGGCCAGGCGTCAGCCGCAGGCTGTAGACCGTGATGGATATGGATGGCGTGCAGAGGAGGCGCTGGGTGAGTACGGGCGTAATCGGCCAGCAGGTGCAGGAGGACGGTAGAGTCGAGGCCGCCGGAGAAAGCGACGTGCCAGGTGGGGGCTTGAAGCCAGGGGGTGAGGTTGAGCATGAGGGCCTCACACGGCTTGGAATCGCTGGGGCCGCAAAGCGGCCCCAGTGATGCATCAGAGGCCGTAGCTCATCAGGCGCTCGTAGCGACGGGCCAACAGCGCGTCATTATCAAGCTTGCCAAGCATGTCCAACTGCTGCACCAGATCAGCACGAATGCTTTCCGCCATCTGCGCCGGGTCACGGTGGGCGCCACCCAGCGGCTCCTGGATGACCTTGTCGACGATGTTCAGGCTCTTCAGGCGCTCGGCCGTGATGCCCATGGCCTCGGCGGCATCGGCAGCCTTGTCGGCGGTCTTCCACAGGATCGAAGCGCAACCTTCTGGCGAGATCACCGAGTAGGTGGAGTACTGCAGCATGTTCAGCTGATCGCACACACCAATGGCCAGCGCACCGCCAGAACCACCTTCACCGATCACGGTGGCGATGATTGGCGTCTTCAGGCGCGCCATGACGCGCAGGTTCCAGGCGATCGCTTCGCTCTGGTTGCGCTCTTCGGCGTCGATGCCCGGGTAGGCGCCCGGTGTGTCGATGAAGGTCAGGATCGGCATCTTGAAGCGCTCGGCCATTTCCATCAGGCGGCACGCCTTGCGGTAGCCCTCCGGGCGTGGCATGCCGAAGTTGCGGCGCACTTTCTCGCGCACTTCACGGCCCTTCTGGTGGCCGATGACCATTACCGCCTGACCATCCAGGCGAGCGGTACCGCCCACGATCGCGGCGTCGTCGGAGAAGTGGCGGTCACCGTGCAGCTCTTCGAATTCGGTGAAGATGTGCTGCAGGTAGTCCAGGGTGTATGGACGACGCGGGTGACGGGCCAGCCGGGCGATCTGCCAGCTGGTCAGGTTGCCGAAGATGCTTTCGGTCAGGGTATTGCTCTTGTCTTGCAGACGGGCAATTTCATCGCTGATGTTCAGCGAGTTGTCGTTACCCACCAGGCGCAGCCCTTCGATCTTGGCTTGCAGGTCGGCAATCGGCTGTTCGAAATCGAGGAAATTCGGGTTCATAGGCATCCGTCTTGGGTCTACGGCCAGGCGGCCGGCCGGTTGATCCGTTTGGCGCCCTACCTTAAGGGATCGGGCGCATTCAGGTCGAGATTAAAATTCGTCGATTCAACGATATTGCAGGAAGACGTTCTCACGCCCGAACTGGTCACGCAGTGCCTGAATCAGGCCGTCCGCCGGGTCGATCGACCATTCATCGGCGAACTGCAGCATGGCCTTGGCGTCACTGCCGGTGTACTCCAGGGTGATCGGGCAGCCGCCGCGGTGCCGGGTGATCAGCTCACCCAGCCAGTTCAGGCGGTCGCCCTTGAGCGCGTCATGGGCGACTTTCAGGCGCAGGCTTTCGGCCAGACGCGTGCGGGCATCTTCCATGGTCATCACCTGCTTGACCCGCAGGCGCAAGCCACCGGAGAAGTCATCGTTGCTGACCTCGCCTTCGACCACGACCATGGCATCGTTCTGCAGCAGTGACTGGGCAGCCATGAAGGAGTCGGCAAACAGCGACGCCTCGATACGCCCAGAGCGGTCATCGAGGGTGACGAAGCCCATCTTGTCACCCTTCTTGTTCTTCATTACCCGCAAGGCAATGATCATGCCGGCGATCGTCTGCGACTCGCGGGACGGCTTCAGGTCGATGATGCGCTGGCGGGCGAAACGGCGAATCTCGCTTTCGTACTCATCGATCGGGTGGCCGGTAAGGTACAGGCCAAGCGTGTCCTTCTCGCCTTTGAGGCGCTCTTTGAGGGTGAGTTCGCGGACCTTGCGGTGGTTGGCATAGACGTCCGAATCGGCCTCCACGAACAACCCACCGAACAGGTCGACATGGCCGCTGTCGGCGGTACGTGCGGTCTGCTCGGCAGACTTGACCGCCTCTTCCAGCGCCGCCAGCAAGGTTGCGCGGTTGCGGTCGATGTTGGCCTGGTAGGCCTTGATTTCGTCATGGAAGTACGGGCCGAGGCGGTCCAGTGCACCACTGCGGATCAGGGCATCGAGGGTGCGCTTGTTAACGCGCTTGAGGTCGACACGCTCACAGAAATCGAACAGGTCCTTGAACGGCCCGCCCTGCGCACGCACTTCGACGATGGCTTCGACCGGCCCCTCGCCCACGCCCTTGATCGCGCCCAGGCCATAGACGATACGGCCATCGTCGTTGACGGTGAACTTGAAGTCGGAGGTGTTCACATCGGGCGCGTCGAGGCGCAGCTTCATGCTGCGCACTTCCTCGATCAGCACCACCACCTTGTCGGTGTTGTGCATATCCGCCGACAACACCGCCGCCATGAACGGCGCCGGGTAGTGGGTCTTGAGCCAGGCGGTCTGGTACGACACCAAGCCATAGGCGGCAGAGTGGGATTTGTTGAAACCGTAACCGGCGAACTTCTCTACCAGGTCGAAGATGTTACCTGCCAGGTCACCATCAATGCCGTTATTGGCGCAACCTTCGATGAAACCGCCGCGCTGCTTGGCCATTTCCTCGGGCTTTTTCTTACCCATGGCACGACGCAGCATGTCGGCACCGCCCAGGGTATAGCCGGCCATGACCTGGGCAATCTGCATCACCTGCTCTTGATACAGGATGATGCCGTAGGTGGGCGCCAGTACCGGCTGCAGGCCGTCATACTGGTAATCCGGGTGCGGGTAGGCCAGCTCGGCGCGGCCGTGCTTGCGGTTGATGAAGTCGTCCACCATGCCCGACTGCAGCGGGCCCGGGCGGAACAGCGCCACCAGTGCGATAAGGTCTTCCAGGCAGTCCGGCTTGAGCTTCTTGATCAACTCCTTCATGCCGCGCGATTCGAGCTGGAACACTGCCGTGGTCTCGGCTTTTTGCAGCAGCTCGTAAGTCTTGCGGTCATCCAGCGGAATGAAGTCGATGTTCAGGTCCGGCAGGTCCTGCTTGGCCTGCTCACGGTTGATCGTCTCCATCGCCCACTTGATGATGGTCAGTGTGCGCAGGCCGAGGAAGTCGAACTTGACCAGCCCGGCGGCCTCGACATCGTCCTTGTCGAACTGGGTCACCAGGCCGCCGCCTTCTTCGTCACAGGCGATCGGCGAGAAGTCGGTGAGCTTGGTCGGGGCGATTACCACGCCACCGGCGTGTTTGCCGGTACCGCGGGTGACCCCCTCGAGCTTGAGGGCCATGTCCCAGATCTCGCGGGCATCTTCGTCGCCCTTGAGGAAGTCACGCAGGATTTCTTCCTGCTCGTAGGCCTTCTCCAGGGTCATGCCGACTTCGAAGGGGATCATCTTCGACAGGCGGTCGGCCAGGCCGTAGGACTTGCCCTGCACCCGCGCCACGTCGCGCACCACCGCCTTGGCGGCCATGGTACCGAAGGTGATGATCTGGCTGACCGCGTTACGCCCGTAGGCATCGGCCACATATTCAATGACCCGGTCGCGGCCATCCATGCAGAAGTCGACGTCGAAGTCGGGCATGGATACACGTTCAGGGTTGAGGAAGCGCTCGAACAGCAGGTCGTAGGCCAGCGGGTCGAGGTCGGTGATCTTCAGCACGTAGGCGACCAAAGAACCGGCACCCGAACCCCGGCCCGGGCCCACCGGCACACCGTTGTTCTTGGCCCACTTGATGAAGTCCATAACGATCAGGAAGTAGCCCGGGAAGCCCATCTGGATGATGATGTCCAGCTCGAACTTCAGGCGGTCCAGGTAGACCTGGCGCTTTTCTTCATAGTCTGGCGTGGTCTCCTTGGGCCAGAGCACCGCCAGGCGCTCCTCCAGGCCTTCATGGGAGACATGGCGCAGATAATCGTCGATGCCCATGCCGTTGGGCGTGGGGAAGTCGGGCAGGAAGTGCTTGCCCAACTGCACCTGGATGTTGCAACGCTTGGCGATTTCGACGGTGTTGGCGATGGCGTCGGGCAGGTCGCTGAACAGCTCGGCCATTTCGTCCGAGCTCTTGAGGTACTGCTGGTCACTGTAGTTACGCGGGCGACGCGGGTCGTCCAGGGTCCAGCCCTCACCGATGCAGACACGGGTTTCGTGGGCATCGTAGTCGGCCTGCTTGATGAAGCGCACATCGTTGGTCGCCACCAGCGGTGCGCCAACCTTGTCGGCCAGTGCCACGGCGGCGTGCACGTATTCTTCGTCGCGCGCGCGGTTGGTGCGCTGCACTTCGACGTAGAAGCGCTCGGGGAACATGCCCAGCCAATCGCGCAGCAGCGCTTCGGCCTCTTCAACCCTGCCGCCCAGCAGCGCCGCGCCGATGTCGCCTTCCTTGCCGGCGGACAAGGCGATCAGGCCCTCGCTGGCGGGGGCGATCCATTCACGCTGCAGAATCACCAGGCCATTACGCTGGCCTTCGACCCAGCCCCGCGAAATCAGCTCGGTGAGGTTGCGATAGCCCGTGGGGTTCATCGCCAGGAAGCAGATGCGCGACAACGGTGCTTCCGGGTCGGCCCCGGCCAGCCACAGGTCGGCACCACAGATCGGCTTGATCCCGGCGCCCATGGCGGACTTGTAGAATTTCACCAGCGAGCACATGTTGCTCTGGTCGGTGATCGCCACCGCCGGCATGTTCATCCCCGCCAGCGCCTTGGCCAGCGGTTTGATCCGCACCAGACCGTCGACCAGCGAGAATTCGGAGTGCACGCGAAGGTGAACGAAGGGAACCGACATGGATGATCCTGTAGCAGAACGACAAGGGCGGGATTGTAGCGTAAAAACGAGGGTATTTTGGGGCCGCTGCGCGGCCCTGGCAGGCTAAATCAAGGAATCGACAACGCCTTCGCGCGCTTCCCAAGCCGCCCGCACAGGCGCAAAGGAACGCCGATGAATGGGCGTTGGCCCAAGCCGCGCCAGGGCCTCAAGGTGCACCGGCGTCGGGTAGCCCTTGTGCCCACCGATGCCATAACCGGGGTAGATCAGCTCGAACGCGCTCATCTCCCGGTCACGTGTCACCTTGGCCAGGATCGAGGCCGCCGCGATCGCCGGCACCTGGCTATCGCCCTTGATCACCGGCGCCGCAGGCACTGCGAGTTTCGGACAGCGGTTACCGTCGATCAGTGCCAGCTTGGGCGTAACGTGCAGGCCCTCGACCGCGCGCTGCATCGCCAGCATGGTGGCCTGAAGGATGTTCAGGCGGTCGATTTCGTCGACCTCGGCGCGGGCAATGCAATAGCTCAGTGCCTTTTCGCAGATTTCGTCGAATAACGCTTCGCGCTTGGCTTCGGTGAGCTTCTTCGAATCATTCAGGCCCAGGATCGGCCGTGCCGGATCGAGGATCACCGCAGCGGTGACCACCGCACCGCACAGCGGGCCACGGCCGACTTCATCGACACCGGCGACCAGGTCTTCGACCAGGTTGAAATCGAGTCCTATTTGCATGTCAGCGATCCTTGAGCAAAGCCAGCACCGCCTCGGCCGCCTGGTTGGAGGCGTCCCGGCGCAGGGTGCGGTGAATCTCGTCGAAACGTTCGGTCTGCTGGCTGCCGTCGGCCACCAAGGGGGCCAAGGTCTGCGCCAGGGCTTCGCTGGTGGCGTCATCCTGCAACAGTTCAGGCACCAGCGCACGCTGGGCCAGCAGGTTGGGCAACGACACGTAGGGGCTTTTCACCAGGCGCTTGAGAATCCAGTAGGTCAGCGGCGCCAGGCGGTAGGCCACCACCATGGGCCGCTTGTACAGCAGGGCCTCCAGGGTGGCGGTACCCGACGCAATCAGCACCGCATCACAAGCCGCCAAGGCCTGGTGTGACTGGCCGTCGAGCAGAGTCAGCGGCAGCTCGCGCCCTTCGAGCATCTGCTCGACCTGGGCACGCCGCGCGGCATTGGCACACGGCAGCACGAAACGTACACCTGGCACCCGCTCGCGCAAGCGCTCGGCCGCATCGAGGAACAGCGCGCCAAGGCGCCCGACCTCACCGCCACGGCTGCCTGGCATCAGTGCAACCACCGGGCCGGGCCCCAGGCCAAGCTCACTGCGCGCCGCCTGCCGATCCGCTTCGAGGGGGATGGTGTCGGCCAGCGGGTGGCCGACAAAGCGCACCGGCACACCCTGCTCTTCGTAGAACCGCGCCTCGAACGGCAGCAGTGTCAGCATCAGGTCGCAGCCTTGACGGATCTTCAGCACGCGCTTCTGCCGCCAGGCCCACACGGAAGGGCTGACGTAGTGCACGGTCTTGATACCGGCCTGACGAAGCTTCAATTCGATATTGAGGGTGAAATCCGGGGCGTCGATGCCGATGAACACATTGGGCTTTTCGGCGATCAGCGCCTGGATCAGCAGTTTACGGCGCTTGAGCAGCTCACGCAGGCGCCCCAGCACTTCGACCAGGCCCATCACGGCCAGGCGCTCCATGGGGAAATAGGACTGTAGGCCTTCGGCTTCCATCAAGGGGCCGCCAACGCCGATGAACCGCACGTCGGGATGGCGGGCCTTGAGGGCGCGCATCAAGCCGGAACCGAGAATATCGCCGCTGGCCTCACCCGCGACCAGGGCTACGCAAAGCTGGGCCATGTCAGCGCGTGATGCCGCGTGCGGAATTCAGGATCGACTGACGGAACAGCTCGACCTCGGGGTGCTGGGCTGCCGGCTCGTCCAGCGCCTTGATTGCATCTTCGACGGTCAGGCCCTGACGATAGACGATCTTGTAGCAACGCCGCAGGGTATGAATGACCTCGTCGCTGAAACCCCGGCGGCGCATGCCTTCGAAGTTCATGCTCCGGGCTTCGGCCGGGCTGCCGAACACCGTGACGAAGGCCGGCACGTCCTTGCCGATCGCCGTGCCCATGCCAGAAAACGCATGAGCACCGATATGGCAATACTGGTGCACCAAGGTGTACCCGGACAAAATCGCCCAGTCGCCCACGTGCACATGCCCGGCCAACGCGGTGTTGTTCACCAGAATGCAATGATTGCCGATGACACTGTCGTGACCGATGTGCGCATAGGCCATGATCAGGTTGTGATCGCCCAGGGTGGTTTCGGCACGGTCCTGAACGGTACCGCGGTGAATGGTCACGCCTTCGCGGATCACATTGTGATCGCCAATCACCAGACGGGTCGGCTCACCCTTGTACTTGAGGTCAGGAGTGTCTTCGCCGATCGAGGAAAACTGGTAGATACGGTTGTGCTTGCCGATACGGGTCGGCCCTTTGAGCACCACATGCGGGCCAATGATGGTGCCCTCCCCGATTTCGACATCGGGGCCTACGATCGACCACGGGCCCACCTCGACACCATCGGCCAGCTTGGCCGATGGGTCGATGATGGCCCGTGGATCAATCGAATTCATAGGGAGCGTTCCGCGCAGGTGATCTGTGCCGAGCATACAGGCTTGCCGTCGACCAGGGCGCGGCATTCGAATTTCCAGATCATGCTCTTGCGGCTGAGGAACTTGGCTTCCAGCACAAGCTGGTCACCCGGCAATACCGGCTGACGGAAACGCAGTTTGTCGGAACCGACAAAGTAGTACAGGGTGCCGTCAGCCGGCTTGGCATCGAGCATCTTGAAACCGAGAATACCGGCCGCCTGGGCCATGGCCTCGATGATCAGAACGCCCGGCATGATCGGGTGGGCCGGAAAATGGCCATTGAAGAACGGCTCGTTGATGCTGACATTCTTGTAGGCACGAATGCTCTGGGCCTCGAAGTCCAGATCCGTCACGCGGTCCACCAGCAGGAACGGGTAACGGTGAGGCAGGTATTCGCGAATCTCGTTGATGTCCATCATTTCGGGGGGAAGCCTGTAATAAGAATAGGGAGCGCAGGTGCTGACCACGCGCTCCTTTTGCAGTCCAAAGAGGAGCCAGCTAGCGTCTGTTCACTCTTGCTCAGGGAATGGTATCAGCCTTCTGATGCCGGCTGGCCACCTGAGGTCACGGTATCGATGCGCTTTTCCACCTGCTGGAGACGCTTGGCCATGTCGTCCAGGTGGCGGATACGCGCGGCGCTCTTGCGCCAGTCAGCCAATGGCTGCATGGCTGTGCCGGAAGAATAGGCACCCGGTTCGGTGATCGATCGGGTCACCATGGTCATGCCAGACACAAAAACGTTATCACAGACGTCAATATGGCCCACCATGCCGACACCGCCCGCAATGGTGCAGTGCTTGCCGATGCGCGTGCTGCCGGAAATGCCAACACAGGCAGCCATCGCCGTGTGCTCGCCGATCTGGACGTTATGGGCGATCTGGATCTGGTTGTCGAGCTTGACCCCGTCGGCAATGCGCGTGTCCGACAGCGCACCACGGTCAATGGCCGTGTTGACGCCGATTTCCACATCATCACCGATGGTCACGCCGCCGATCTGGGCAATCTTGCGCCACACGCCCTTCTCGTTGGCGAAGCCGAAGCCCTCGCCACCGATCACCGCACCCGACTGGATGACGACACGCTTGCCGATGGTCACGTCATGGTACAGGGTGACCCGTGGCGCCAGCCAACCACCCTCACCGATGACGCAGCGGGCACCGACCACGCAATGAGCACCGATGCTGACATTGGCCGCAATTCGCGCACCGCTCTCGACGACCGCGAACGGGCCGATGCTGGCACTGGCATCCACCTGTGCATCTTCAGCCACCACGGCGCTGGGATGAACTCCCGCCACAGCCTTGGGCTTGGGATCGAACAGATGGGAAATGCGTGCATAGGCCAGGTACGGATCAGCGACGATCAGTGCGTTGCCGGCAAAGCCTTCAGCATCCGCAGCCTTTAGCAGTACCGCTGCCGCCTGGCTGTTATCCAGGAATTTGCGGTACTGCGGGTTGGCGAGGAAGCTCAATTGACCGGGCCCGGCCTCCTGCAAGGTGGCCAGCCCGGTAATCTGCAGCGCCTCAGGCCCCTTGAGGGTGGCCCCGAGGGCTTCGGCCAACTGGCCAAGCGTCATGGTCAAGGTCATATCAACGGGCTTGGTTCATGCGCTCGATGACTTGGCGGGTGATGTCGTACTGAGGTTTGACATCGATGACCGCGCCACGCTCGAGGACCAGGTCGAAACCGCCCTTCTTGATCACTTCCTCGACAGCGCCGTCCAGCTTGGGCTTGAGCTGCTTGAGCATGTCGCGATCAGCAACGGCCTTGGCTTCGTTCAGTTCCTTGGACTGGAACTGGAAGTCGCGGGCCTTTTGCTTGAACTCGAGCTCCAGGCGCTCACGCTCCTGCTGCTGCATCTTGTCGCCGCCCTTGATCAGGCGGTCCTGGATGCCCTTGGCGCTGCTTTCCAGGCTCTTGAGCTTGGTCAGTTGCGGGCCGAATTTTTTCTCGGCATCGACCGCATACTTCTTGGCGGCATCCGATTCAAGCAGGGCCATCTGATAGTTCAGGACGGCAACCTTCATTTCGGCGAAAGCCGGGGTGGCGACCAGCGCCGCGGCCAAGATGGCCAGTTGAGTCAACTTACGCACGATGCACTCCTGGATAAACCGTTGTCGTTATGCAAGGGCCGACCTTAGAAGGTCTGGCCCAGAGAGAATTGGAACACCTGGGTATCGGCGTCGTCCGGTTTCTTGATCGGCATCGCCAGGCTGAAGCTCAACGGGCCCAGCGCAGTAATCCAGGTCACACCCAGGCCCACGGAGCTGGCCATGTCCGAGAAACCGACCTTGGCGCAATCAGGCTTGGAACCGCAATTGGTGTCGAACACGTTACCCACGTCCCAGAACACGGAAGTGCGCAGCGAACGTTGGTCTTTGACGAACGGCAGCGGGAACAGCAGTTCTACACCACCCTGGACCAGCACGTTGCCACCGAACGGCAGCGGATCCTGATCCGGGTCTTCGATAGTGCCCGGGTTGGTACCCCTACTCGGCGTGCTGCGCGGCCCCAGGCTGCTGTCCTTGAAGCCACGGACGGAGTTGAAGCCACCCGCGTAGTAGTTCTCGTAGAACGGCAGGCCGGAAGTGCCACCGAAACCATCACCATAGCCCAGTTCAGTGTGCAGGCGCAGGGTGTATTCGTTATTGATCGGCTTGAACAGCTGGCCGCGGTAGTCAAGCTTGTAGAACGACAGGTCGCTGCCCGGAATGGTCGACTCCAGGGTCAAGCTCTGGGAGTGACCACGGGTAGCCAACACGCCTTTGTTCAAGGTCGACTCGGACCAGCCGATCGACGCTTTGAAGTTGAGGAAGCTGTCGCCCTCTTCTTCGAGGAAATTGAAGATCTCGTCAACGGTGTACTTACCGGTCTTGATCTTGTCCTGCTGAACGCTCAGGCCGTAGGTCAGGCGTGAGGTCTCGCTGATCGGGTAACCCAGGCTGACGCCAGCGCCAAGGCTGTCGACCGCATAGCTGGCAACGTCGACATCGAGGTCGTCGTAGTCGGTGCTGCGGTAGAAGGCGTTGTAGCCCAGGCTGACGCCGTCTGCGGTGAAGTAGGGGTCGACGAAACCGAAGTTGTATCGGGTCTGGTACTCGGAACGGGTCAGGCCGATGGAGACCTTGTTACCCGTACCCAGGAAGTTGCTCTGGCTGATCGAGCCGCCGAGGATCAGGCCGGCGCTCTGGGCGAAACCGACGCTGGCGGTGATCGAGCCGGAGGCTTGTTCTTCGACGCTGTAGTTGACGTCGACCTGGTCATCGGTGCCGGGCACCGGTGGCGTTTCGACGTTGACTTCCTTGAAGAAGCCCAGACGCTCAAGACGGGTCTTGGACTGGTCGATCAGGTAGGTCGAAGCCCAGCCGCCTTCCATCTGGCGCATCTCGCGACGCAGCACTTCGTCTTCGGTCTTGGTGTTGCCGCGGTAGTTGATGCGGTTGACGTAGGCACGCTTGCCCGGGTCGACCACGAACATGATATCGACGGTGTGGTCTTCATCATTGGGCTGCGGCACGCCATTGACGTTGGCGAAGGTATAGCCTTCGTTACCCAGGCGACGGGTGATCAGCTCGGACGTGGTGGTCATCACCTTGCGCGAGAATACCTGGCCCGGCTGCACCAGCAGCAGCGACTTGACCTGGTCTTCAGGAACCTTGAGGTCACCGGAGAGCTTCACGTCACGGACGGTGTACTTCTCGCCTTCGTTGATGTTGACGGTGATGTAGACGTGCTTCTTGTCTGGCGTGATGGACACCTGGGTAGAGGCGATATCCATGTTGATGTAGCCGCGGTCCAGGTAGTAGGAACGCAAACGCTCCAGGTCACCGGACAGTTTTTCACGGGCGTACTTGTCGTCGTTCTTGAAGAACGACAGCCAGTTGGTGGTTTTCAGCTCGAACAGCTGCGACAGCTCTTCGTCGTCGAAGACGTTGTTGCCCACCACGTTGATGTGCTGGATGGCGGCGACGGTGCCTTCGTTGATCTTGATTTTCAGCGCGACGCGGTTGCGCGGCTGCGGCACGACTTCGGCGTCGACCTCGGCCGAGTAGCGGCCCTGGGCCACGTACTGGCGCTGCAGCTCGTTACGCACACCTTCGAGGGTGGCGCGCTGGAAGATTTCGCCTTCAGCCAGGCCCGACTGCTTCAGGCCCTTCATCAGGTCTTCGGTGCTGATCGCCTTGTTGCCTTCGATTTCGATGCTCGACACCGACGGGCGCTCGACCACGTTGATGATCAGGACATTGCCATCGCGGTTCAGCTGGATGTCCTGGAAGAAACCGGTCTTGAACAGGGAACGGGTCGAGTCCACGAGGCGCCGATCGTCGGCCTGGTCGCCCACGTTAAGGGGCAAGGCACCGAAGACGCTGCCGGCGGATACCCGCTGCAGGCCGTTGACACGAATATCGGAGATGGTGAAGGACTCGGCGTGAACTTCAGCGATCATCAGTGCGGAGAGGACCGCAGTTAGCAGCAGACGTTTCATGAAGTCCTTTTATTCCAACTGGCAATAAACAACCCGCCGCAAAAAGACGGCGGGTTCGCAATTGAGCGAAGCTTTTAAAGTCGACCCAGATCGTTGATCAGGGCGAGCAACATCACCCCTATGACCAAACTGATACCGATCTGGACCCCCCAACCTTGTACCCGGTCCGACAGCGGACGACCGCGCGCCCACTCAACCAGGTAAAACAGCAAATGCCCCCCATCCAGTACTGGAATGGGCAGCAGGTTAAGAACCCCCAGGCTTATGCTCAGGTAGGCCAGGAAATTCAGGAAATCCCCCACGCCGGACTGGGCTGAAGCGCCCGCCACTTTAGCAATGGTTATCGGTCCGCTCAAGTTTTTTACCGAGAGCTCTCCGAACAGCATTTTCTTCAGCGACTCGAGGGTCAGGACACTCATGTTCCAGGTGCGCGACAAGCCCTCGCCCACCGCTTCCAGCGGGCCATAGCTGACTTCGCGAAGCATGTTGGCAGGCCATTCGCCACCTTTTACCCCTGCCCCCAGGTAGCCGCCCGAGGCCTTACCCTCGCCCCGCTGCGCCAGGGTTACCGGCACATCCAGGGCAGCGCCGTCGCGCTCCACACGTACCACCACCTTGGCATGCGGGCGGGCGCGCACGGCATCGACCACCTGCTGCCATTCGGTGACGACCACACCGTCGATGGCCAGCAACTTGTCGCCCGTCTTCAAGCCCGCCGCTGCGGCCGGCCCTTTCGATTCGATTTCGGCCAGCACCGGCACGATCACCGGGCGCCAGGGGCGCAAGCCCAGGGACTGGATAGGGTCCGGTTCGTCAGCGCCTTTCAGCCAGTGGTCCAGCTTGATCTGCAGTTGACGCTCGGCGCTGGCGCCTTCATCGCGCACGCCCACCTGCAGGGTGCCGCTCTCGCCCAGGCGGCGCACCAGTTGCAGGTTGACCGCTGACCAACCGCTGGTCGGTTTGCCATCGATGGATACAATTTCCTGACCAGCGGCCAGGCCTGCCGAGGCTGCCAGGCTGTCTACCTCGACCCCACCGATGACCGGGCGGATCTGCTGGGTGCCGAGCATGGCCAGCAGCCAGAAGAACACGATGGCCAAGAGGAAATTGGCAATCGGCCCTGCTGCGACGATGGCAATGCGCTGACGCACGGATTTGCGGTTGAACGACTGGTCGGCCAGCGCAGGCGGTACATCGCCTTCGCGCTCGTCGAGCATCTTGACGTAGCCACCCAGCGGGATCGCTGCCACCACGAACTCGGTACCCTGCCGATCATGCCAGCGCAGCAGCGGCGTGCCGAAGCCTACCGAAAAACGCAGCACCTTGACGCCGCAGCGTCGGGCCACCCAGAAGTGGCCGAATTCGTGAAACGTGACCAGAACACCCAACGCCACCAGGGTGCCGACAATCATGTAGAGCGCAGTCATATCTTTCTCCAGATGACGTTCAGCAGAACGACGTTTCGCACAAGCCCTGGCAGGCCTGCATCAGTGACCGTGACGCCTCAACCACTCGCGGGACAACTCCCGCGCACGCTGGTCGGCGGCAAATACCGCGTCCAACGATGCCAGTGGCACTACGGGCTCCTGATCGAGCACCTGTTCGATCATACCCGCGATCTCCGGGAAGCGGATACGCCGCTGCAGAAATGCCTCGACCGCCACTTCGTTGGCCGCGTTGAGCACTGCGGGCGCGCTGTTGCCGGCCTCGGCAGCCTGCCGCGCCAGGCGCAGGCAAGGGAAGCGCTGTTCGTCAGGGGCCTGGAAATCCAGACGCGCGATGGCGAACAAGTCCAGCGGGGCAACCCCGGAATCAATACGCTCTGGCCAGGCCAGCGCGTTGGCGATAGGCGTGCGCATGTCGGGATTGCCCAACTGGGCGAGCACCGAACCGTCCACGTAATCCACCAGCGAGTGGATCACGCTCTGCGGGTGCACCACCACCTCGACCTTGGCGGGCGAAGCATCGAACAACCAGCACGCCTCGATCAACTCCAGGCCCTTGTTCATCATGCTGGCCGAATCCACGGAAATCTTGCGACCCATGGACCAGTTGGGATGGGCGCAGGCCTGTTCCGGGGTGACATCGGCCAGGGCCGCATGCGGTGTTTCGCGGAACGGGCCGCCCGACGCGGTGAGCAGGATGCGGCGCACCCCAACCTGGCTCAGGCCACGGGCATAGTCACCCGGCAGGCACTGGAAGATCGCATTGTGCTCGCTGTCGATCGGCAACAGCACGGCACCACTGCGCCGCACCGCCTCCATGAACAGCGCGCCGGACATCACCAGCGCCTCCTTGTTGGCCAGCAGCACCTTCTTGCCCGCCTCGACGGCCGCCAAGGTCGGTCGCAGCCCGGCCGCGCCCACGATGGCCGCCATGACCGCATCCACTTCCGCCGCCGCAGCCACCTGGCACAGCCCCGCCTCGCCTTCCAGCACCTGCGTGGCGCAACCCGCTGCCGCCAGGCCGTCACGTAAACGTGCAGCACCCTCGGCACTTGGCACCACCGCAAACTCGGGACGATGGCGCACGCACAACGCCAGCAACTCATCGATGCGCGAATAGCCGCTCAATGCGAAAACCGAGTAGCGCTCGGGGTGACGCGCGATCACATCCAGCGTGCTCAGGCCAATGGAGCCTGTGGCGCCAAGCACGGTGATGCGTTGCACTGCACTCACATCACACCCCATTCAGCAGCCCACAGCAACACCGCAAACAGCGGGATAGCTGCGGTCAGGCTGTCGATGCGGTCAAGCACGCCACCATGGCCGGGCAGCAGGTTACTGCTGTCCTTGATGCCGGAACGCCGCTTGAACATGCTTTCGGTCAGGTCACCGATCACCGAGGCCATGACCACCAGCGCCGCGCCCAGCAGGCCCAGCAAAATCTGGCCGATGCCCCAGTCGCGACTGATACCGACTGCCAGGGTGATGACCAGGCTGACGGCCAGGCCGCCATAGACGCCTTCCCAGCTCTTGCCCGGACTGACCTGCGGCGCCAGCTTGCGCTTGCCGAAGGCTCGGCCAGAGAAATAGGCACCGATGTCGGCGGCCCATACCAGCACCATCACCGACAGGATCAGCCAGTTGCCCAGCGGCCAGTGCTTGAGCAGCACCAGGCCCTGCCACGCCGGCAGCAATACCAGCAGGCCGATCAGCAGGCGGCAGGCCGCACTGGCCCACAGTTCGCTGCTGCGCGGGTAGGTCAGCACCAGCCAGGTGGCCAACGCCCACCAGATCACCGAAGCACCGAGCACCCAGGGCGCCAGGTCAGGCATCAGGTGCAGCAGCATCAGCGCACCGCCGACGACGGCGGCATAGGCAATGCGCAGCGGCTGGGCCATCAACCCAGCCAGGCGCGCCCACTCCCAGGCCCCGAGGGTGACCACGAAGCCGATGAACAGGGCGAAATCCCCACCGTTGAGCAGGAAGAAGCCACCCAGCGCGACCGGCAGCAGGATCAGCGCGGTAATGATGCGTTGTTTAAGCATTAAGCACGAGCTCCAGCCTCGACCTGCTCGCTGGTCTTACCGAAGCGGCGCTGGCGCGAAGCGAAATCGGCCAGGGCATTGCGCATGGCCTCGTGTTTGAAGTCCGGCCAGTACAGGTCGGAGAAATACAGCTCGGCATAGGCCAGCTGCCACAGCAGGAAATTGCTGATGCGCCGCTCGCCACCGGTACGGATACACAAGTCGGGCAACGGCAACTCGCCCGTGGACAGGCAAGTTTGCAGCAGACCCGGCGTAATGTCGTCCGGGCGCAGATGGCCGGCCTGTACTTCCCGCGCCAGGCGCTGGGCAGCCTGGGCGATGTCCCACTGGCCACCGTAGTTGGCCGCGATCTGCAAGATGAAGCGGTTGTTGCCGGCGGTCAGCGCTTCAGCCTCACGCATGGCAGCCTGCAGCTCGGGATGGAAGCGTGAGCGATCGCCGATGATGCGCAAGCAGATGTTGTTCTCGTTGAGGCGGCGAGCCTCACGGCGCAAGGCCGAGAAGAACAGCTCCATCAGCGCACCGACTTCTTCGGCGGGGCGTTGCCAGTTCTCGCTGGAGAAGGCGAACAGGGTCAGCACCTCGACCCCCGATTCGGCACAGACTTCGATGACCGCGCGAACGGCATCGACGCCAGCCTTGTGCCCGGCAACGCCGGGCAACAGGCGCTTCTTCGCCCAGCGGTTGTTGCCATCCATGATGATCGCGACGTGTCGCGGCACCGAGGACGGCGCCGCTGGCTTGGTCTTTTCCATTAAAAAACCTCGGCCTTAAACGGCCAACAGGTCCTTTTCCTTGGCTTTGAACGCCGCGTCGATTTCAGCGACGAACTTGTCGGTGAGCTTCTGGATCTCGTCAGCAGCGCGACGTTCTTCGTCTTCGCTGATTTCCTTGTCCTTGGTCAGTTTCTTCAGGTCGGCGAGGGCATCGCGGCGCACGTTACGCACGGCAACCTTGGCATCTTCGGCAACGCCGCTGGCCTGCTTGGTGTAACCCTTGCGGGTTTCCTCGGTCAGGGCCGGCATCGGTACGCGGATGGTGGTACCGGCGCTGGACGGGTTCAGGCCCAGGTCGGAGGTCAGGATGGCCTTTTCAATGGCTGCGCTGAGGTTCTTGTCGTGGGCGACGATCTTCAGGGTGCGGGCGTCTTCGACGGAAATCGCAGCCACCTGGTTCAGCGGCATCTCGCTACCCCAGGCAGTCACCTTGACGCTGTCCAGGATGCTTGGGTGGGCGCGACCGGTGCGGATAGCGGCCAGGTGGCGACCCAGCGCCTCGATGGACTTGCCCATGCGGTCCTGGGCGTCTTTCTTGATAGCGTTGATCATTTTTGAACTTCCTCGATCAGAGTTCCTTCCGCGCCGCCATGCACGATGTTCAGCAAGGCGCCGGGCTTGTTCATGTTGAAGACGCGCAACGGCATCTTGTGGTCGCGGCACAGACAGATTGCCGTCAGATCCATCACACCCAGCTTGCGATCCAGCACTTCATCGTAGGTCAGATGATCGAACTTCTCGGCATGCGGGTCCTTGAATGGATCTGCAGTGTATACACCATCGACCTTGGTTGCCTTCAATACCACGTCGGCATCGATTTCGATGGCGCGCAGGCAAGCGGCGGAGTCGGTGGTAAAGAACGGGTTGCCGGTACCGGCAGCGAAGATCACGACCTCTTTGGCATTGAGGTGGCGCATGGCTTTGCGGCGATCATAGTGATCGGTTACGCCAACCATGGAAATGGCCGACATGACGATGGCGGTAATGTTTGCCCGCTCCAGCGCGTCGCGCATGGCCAGGGCGTTCATCACGGTCGCCAGCATGCCCATGTGGTCACCGGTGACGCGGTCCATGCCGGCTGCACTGAGCGCCGCACCACGGAACAGGTTGCCACCGCCGATCACCAGACCTACCTGAACACCGATGCCGACCAACTGGCCGACCTCCAGTGCCATGCGATCCAGGACCTTGGGGTCGATCCCGAACTCTTCCGAGCCCATCAGGGCCTCGCCGCTAAGTTTGAGTAGAATGCGTTTATAGCGAGCCTGATAACCACTGCCCTGCTGAGCCATTGCGAATCTCTCCTGCGGCGTTTGTAAAATTCTGCGGGCTGTTTGAGCCTGCGTGTAACTCTAACGTGACGCAGCGACTGCGTCAGCGAGGAACGGTTCTGAAAACCACTCCCGCTTTGACAAAGAGGCTGCGCGCGTGAGCGGGCAGCCTCTTTGGGGCGACAGACGGGTCTGTCTTACTGCTTGGCAGCAGCCAGCTGAGCAGCAACTTCTTCAGCGAAGTTGTCGACCGGCTTCTCGATGCCTTCGCCTACTTTGAAGTAGGTGAAGGAAACGATTTCAGCGCCGGCTTTCTTGGCCAGTTCGCCGACTTTGATTTCCGGGTTCATGACGAAGGCCTGTTCAACCAGGCTGGCTTCGGCCAGGAACTTGGAAATACGGCCTTTGATCATGTTCTCGACGATGTTCTCAGGCTTGCCTTTGATCTTGTCTTCGTTCAGCTGCAGGAAGACCGCCTTCTCACGCTCGATAGCCTCAGCCGAGACTTCCGATGGCAGCAGGAACTCTGGGTTGCTGGCAGCCACGTGCATGGCGATTTCTTTGGCCAGTTGAACGTCGCCGCCCTTCAGCACAACAGCAACACCGATCTTGTTGCCGTGCAGGTAGGTACCGACAACGTCACCCTCAACGCGCACCAGGCGACGGATGTTGACGTTCTCGCCAACCTTGGCAACCAGGGCTTCGCGAGCCGCTTCACGGGAAGCGATCAGCGGAGCGGCATCGGTCAGCTTCTCGGCGAAGGCTTGCTCGACGCTTTCAGCAACGAAGTTCTTGAAGTCGTCTTGCAGGGCCAGGAAGTCGGTCTGCGAGTTCACTTCCAGCAGAACGGCGGACTTTTCGTCGGCCTTGATGGCGATAGCGCCTTCAGCAGCAACGTTGCCAGCCTTTTTGGCAGCCTTGATGGCGCCGGAGGCACGCATGTCGTCAATGGCTTTTTCGATGTCGCCGCCGGCCTTGGTCAGCGCCTTTTTGCAATCCATCATGCCTTCGCCGGTACGCTCGCGCAGTTCTTTGACCAGCGCCGCAGTAATCTCTGCCATTTCAAAATCCTCTTGGAAAGTTTTTCAACCATTCCACCCGCTCGTCACGGGCGTTCAATTCTGCAAATCCGCTGCTTTCATCTCAGCAGGCCCATAGTGCGGGGCCGTTGCTGACAGCAGGATTTCAAGGTGGCAAAAAGGGGGCAGAGCCCCCTTTTTGCGTGCCAAGTAGACGCCAGGCGTCAATTACTCAGCAGCAGGTGCAGCCGCTTCTTCAGCGTAGACTTCGGTGCCGCCAGCAACGTTGTTGCGGCCGCGGATGATGGCGTCAGCCATCGAAGTCATGTACAGCTCGATAGCGCGAATGGCGTCATCGTTACCTGGGATGATGTAGTCAACACCTTCCGGGCTGCTGTTGGTATCGACAACGCCGATAACCGGGATGCCCAGCTTGTTGGCTTCGGTGATAGCAATGCGCTCGTGGTCAACGTCGATCACGAACAGGGCATCAGGCAGGCCGCCCATGTCCTTGATACCACCCAGGCTGCGGTCCAGCTTTTCCAGATCGCGCGAACGCATCAGGGCTTCTTTCTTGGTCAGCTTGGCAAAGGTGCCATCTTCGGCCTGAGTTTCCAGGTCGCGCAGACGCTTGATCGAAGCACGGATGGTTTTGTAGTTGGTCAGCATGCCGCCCAACCAGCGGTGGTCAACGTATGGCGAACCGGCACGAGCAGCTTGCTCGGCGACGATCTTGCCGGCGGAACGCTTGGTGCCGACGAACATGATCTTGTTCTTGCCCTGGGCCAGGCGCTCTACGAAGGCCAGAGCCTCGTTGAACATCGGCAGGGTTTTTTCCAGGTTGATGATGTGGATCTTGTTACGCGCGCCGAAAATGTACTTGCCCATTTTCGGGTTCCAGTAACGGGTCTGGTGACCGAAGTGCACACCGGCCTTCAGCATATCGCGCATGTTGACTTGGGACATGATAGTTCCTTGGTAAGTCGGGTTGGGCCTCCACGCATCCCAATGACCAACCCGCAAATTCTGCAATTCGGGGCACCCAGGTCATCGTGTCGACACGTGTGTGGGTTTAAGGCTAACGGGGTCTACCCCGAAAGCGGCGCATTTTATACCACAGACCGCGAGCGAACGGAACCCGAATACTGTTGCGTCCGTCAGCGGCTTTTGCAGCACCCAGGCTTTCAGGCCAGAATGCCCTCTATAGACAGCAGCTTGGCCGCCTTTATCCCGACCGATTGCCGCCCTGCTCTGCTAGAATCCGGCCTTTCCCGTTTGTTCGCGCCGTGCACGGCGCCGTAGAGAGCCTGTAATGACCGTCACCATCAAGACCGCAGAAGACATCGAGAAGATGCGCATCGCCGGCCGCCTGGCCGCCGACGTGCTGGAAATGATCGAAGAGCACGTCAAGCCCGGTGTCACCACCGAAGAACTGGACCGCCTGTGCCACGACTACATCGTCAACGTCCAGCAGGCCATCCCGGCGCCGCTCAACTACAAGGGCTACCCCAAGTCGATCTGCACCTCGATCAACCATGTGGTCTGCCACGGCATCCCCAACGACAAGCCGCTCAAGGACGGTGACACGCTGAACATCGACGTCACCGTGATCAAGGACGGCTACCACGGCGACACCAGCCGCATGTTCCACGTCGGCAAGGTACCCGTGTGGGCCGAGCGCCTGTCCCAGGTCACCCAGGAATGCATGTACAAGGCCATCGAACTGGTCAAGCCTGGCTGCCGCCTGGGCGACATCGGCGAAGTGATCCAGAAGCACGCTGAAAAGAACGGCTTCTCGGTGGTGCGCGAATTCTGCGGCCATGGCATCGGCAAGGTATTCCATGAAGAACCGCAAATTCTTCACTACGGCCGCGCCGGCACCGGCATGGAACTCAAAGAAGGCATGACCTTCACCATCGAGCCGATGATCAACCAGGGCAAGGCCGACACCAAGGTGCTGGGCGACGGCTGGACCGCCATCACCAAGGACCGCAAGCTCTCGGCCCAGTGGGAGCACACCCTGGTGGTGACCGCTACCGGCTACGAGATCTTTACCCTGCGCAAGGACGACACCATCGCGCGCACCTCGGCCTGAGTCCGCGCCAGGCACCCCACGACAGGAACGCGACGCAATGCCCCAGGTGGATCCCGAGCTGTTCGACCGCGGCCAGTTCCAGGCGGAACTGGCCCTCAAGGCGAGCCCTATCACCGCCTTCAAGAAAGCCATCCGCCAGGCTGGCGAGGTGCTCGACAAGCGTTTTCGCGATGGCCGCGAGATCCGCCGACTGATCGAGGACCGCGCCTGGCTCGTCGACAACATCCTGCAGCAGGCCTGGAACCAGTTCGACTGGGGCGACCAGCACGGTATCGCCCTGGTCGCTGTGGGCGGCTACGGGCGCGGTGAACTGCACCCGCACTCGGACATCGACCTGCTGATCCTGCTGGGCGCCGCCGAGCACGAGCAGTACCGCGAGGCCATCGAGCGCTTCCTCACCCTGCTGTGGGACATCGGCCTGGAAGTGGGCCAGAGCGTGCGCACCGTCGACGAGTGTGCCGAACAGGCGCGTGCGGACCTGACGGTCATCACCAACATGATGGAAAGCCGTACCATCGCCGGCCCCGAAGCCTTGCGACAACGCATGCTCGAAGTCACCAGCACCGAGCACATGTGGCCAAGCAAGGAGTTCTTCCTGGCCAAGCGTGCCGAGCTCAAGGCCCGTCACCACAAGTACAACGACACCGAGTACAACCTTGAGCCCAACGTCAAGGGCTCACCCGGTGGCCTGCGCGACATCCAGACCGTGCTGTGGGTGGCCCGCCGCCAATACGGCACCCTGAACCTGCACGCACTGGCAGGCGAAGGCTTCTTGCTGGAAAGCGAGAATGAACTGCTGGCCTCCTCCCAGGACTTCCTGTGGAAGGTGCGCTACGCCCTGCACATGCTGGCCGGGCGCGCCGAAGACCGCTTGCTGTTCGATCACCAGCGCAGCATCGCCGCGCTGCTGGGCTACAGCGACGAAAACCCCAAGCGCGCGATCGAACAGTTCATGCAGCAGTACTACCGGGTGGTGATGAGCATCAGCCAGTTGTGCGACCTGATCATCCAGCACTTCGAGGAAGTCATCCTCGCCGACGATGACAGTGGCACTACTCAGCCGCTGAATGCGCGCTTCCGCCTGCACGACGGCTATATAGAAGCGACCAAGCCGAACGTGTTCAAGCGCACGCCGTTCGCCATGCTGGAAATTTTCGTGCTGATGGCCCAGCATCCGGAGATCAAAGGGGTACGTGCCGACACCGTGCGCCTGCTGCGCGAACACCGCCACCTGATCGACGAAACGTTCCGCCACGATATCCGCAACACCAGCCTGTTCATCGAGCTGTTCAAGTGCGAGATCGGCATCCACCGCAACCTGCGGCGGATGAACCGCTACGGCATTCTTGGCCGCTACCTGCCGGAGTTCGGCCTGATCGTCGGGCAGATGCAGCATGACCTGTTCCACATCTATACGGTCGATGCGCACACGCTCAACCTGATCAAGCACCTGCGCAAACTGCAGTACACGCCGGTTTCCGAAAAATTCCCGCTGGCCAGCAAGCTCATGGGCCGCCTGCCCAAACCCGAGCTTATCTACCTGGCCGGGCTTTACCACGACATCGGCAAGGGCCGCCAGGGTGACCATTCGGAGCTGGGCGCGGTGGACGCGCAAGCGTTCTGCGAGCGCCACCAGTTGCCCGCCTGGGACAGCCGCCTGATCGTCTGGCTGGTGCTGAACCACTTGGTGATGTCCACCACCGCCCAGCGCAAGGACCTGTCCGACCCGCAGGTGATCAACGATTTCGCCTTGCACGTGGGTGACGAAACCCGCCTGGACTACCTCTACGTGCTGACCGTGGCCGACATCAACGCCACCAACCCGAGCCTGTGGAACTCCTGGCGTGCCAGCCTGCTGCGCCAGCTCTACACCGAAACCAAGCGCGCACTGCGCCGTGGGTTGGAAAACCCGCTGGACCGTGAAGAGCAGATTCGCCAGACCCAGAGCGCGGCACTGGACATCCTGATCCGCGAAGGCACCGACCCGGACGACGTGGAACAGCTCTGGTCGCAGCTGGGTGACGACTACTTCCTCAAGCACACCGCCGCCGACGTGGCCTGGCACAGTGACGCCATCCTCCAGCAGCCCGCTGACGGTGGGCCACTGGTGCTGATCAAGGAAACC
Source organism: Pseudomonas sp. NFX1 (assembly GCF_051123555.1). Taxonomy (NCBI): domain Bacteria; kingdom Pseudomonadati; phylum Pseudomonadota; class Gammaproteobacteria; order Pseudomonadales; family Pseudomonadaceae; genus Pseudomonas; species Pseudomonas sp. NFX1. The sequence continues at coordinate 3,419,317 of NZ_CP169366.1, forward strand.
ACCTCGCGTGAGTTCGAGGGCGGCACGCAGATCTTCATCTATGCCCCCGACCAACACGACTTCTTCGCCGTGACCGTGGCGGCCATGTCGCAGCTCAACCTGAACATCCATGACGCGCGGATCATCACCTCGAGCAGCCAGTTCACCCTCGACACCTATATCGTGCTCGACAATGACGGTGGCTCGATCGGCGACAACCCGCAGCGGGTCAAACAGATTCGCGATGGCCTGACCGAAGCGCTGCGCAACCCCGAGGACTACCCGACGATCATTCAACGTCGGGTGCCGCGTCAGCTCAAGCACTTCAACTTCCCGCCGCAGGTCACCATCCTCAACGATGCCCAGCGGCCAGTGACCATCCTCGAGATCACCGCCCCCGACCGCCCGGGCCTGCTGGCCAGGATCGGGCGCATCTTCCTGGAGTTCGACCTGTCGCTGCAGAACGCCAAGATCGCCACCCTTGGCGAGCGCGTGGAAGACGTATTCTTCATCACCGACGCCGACAACCAGCCGCTGTCCGACCCGCAGCTTTGCAGCCGCCTGCAGGAGGCTATCGTGCAGCAGCTGCAGGCCGGCCAGGCGAGCGATGCCAGCCCTACCCGCGTGACCTTTTAACGATTGACGAGACCTTGCGCCGATGAACCATGCCCTGACCCAGCTTCAGCCCTACCCGTTCGAGAAACTCCGTGCCCTGCTGGGCAGCGTAAAGCCTGCGGCGGACAAACGCGCCATCGCCCTGTCGATCGGCGAGCCCAAGCACGCCTCGCCGGCGTTCGTCGCCCAGGCCATGACCGACAACCTCGACAAGCTGGCGGTGTACCCCAGCACCCTTGGCCTGCCAGCCTTGCGCCAGGCCATCGGCCAGTGGTGCGAGCGTCGTTTCGGCGTGCCGGCCGGCTGGCTGGATGCCGACCGCCACATCCTGCCGGTCAACGGCACCCGTGAAGCGCTGTTCGCCTTCACCCAGGCCGTGGTCAACCGCGCCGATGATGGCCTGGTGGTCAGCCCGAACCCGTTCTACCAGATCTACGAGGGCGCGGCCCTGCTGGCAGGTGCCACCCCGCATTACCTGCCGTGCCTGGAAAACAACGGTTTCAACCCAGACTTCGATGCCGTGCCCGCCGACGTCTGGCAGCGTTGCCAGATCCTGTTCCTGTGCTCGCCGGGCAACCCCACTGGCGCGCTGGTGCCGATGGACACCCTGAAGAAGCTGATCGCTTTGGCCGACGAGCACGATTTCGTGATTGCCGCCGACGAGTGCTACAGCGAGCTGTACTTCGACGAAGACGCGCCACCCCCGGGCCTGCTCAGCGCCTGCGCCGAGCTAGGCCGCAGCGACTTCAAGCGTTGCGTGGTGTTCCACAGCCTGTCCAAGCGCTCCAACCTGCCTGGCCTGCGCTCGGGCTTCGTGGCAGGTGATGCCGAAATCATCAAACCCTTCCTGCTGTACCGCACCTACCATGGCTGCGCCATGCCCGTGCAAACCCAGCTGGCCAGCATCGCGGCCTGGCAGGATGAGGCGCATGTGCGCGACAACCGTGACCAGTACCGGGCCAAGTACGCTGCCGTGCTGGATATCCTGCAGCCGGTGATGGATGTGCAGCGGCCCGATGGCAGCTTCTACCTGTGGGCCAAGGTACCGGGCTGCGATGCTGCGTTCACCCGCGACCTGTTCGAAACCGAGCATGTGACCGTGGTGCCCGGGTCGTACCTGTCGCGTGAAGTGGATGGCGTCAACCCCGGCGCTGGCCGGGTGCGCATGGCGCTGGTTGCGCCGTTGGCCGAATGCATCGAGGCGGCTGAGCGAATTCGCGCGTTCCTGCAGAATCGCTGATCGAGCTGAAGGGGGCGCTTGGCGCCCCTTTCGCTACCTACCTGACAGCCCCCAGGTTCGCCTCGCTCATATCCAGCTCACCCAGCACCTGCCGCACCACCTCATCGCCCACCAGGTGCTGGCGATGCAGGTTGTACAACTCCAGCCGCTGCGCCCGCAGCGCACGCAGGCGCAAACGCCGCTCAAGCAAGTCCATCTGCTCAGCCAGGCCCCGCGCCTCGGCCGTGTCGTTGTAACTGTTCAGCTCGTCGCGGTACTCCGCCATCAGCCGCGCCTTAAGCTCGGTTGCCAAGGTCGCCTGGGCCGCATCCTGCGGTGCATTGGCATCGATCACCTCCTCCGCTTCCAGCGCATGAATCGCAGCCTCTGCGGTACGCCGCCAGGCTTCCAGCACTTCCTGGTGCAGGCGCTCGTCGGGGCTTTTGGTCACACCGCGCAGCAGGATCGGCAAGGCGATACAGGCACTGATCAGCGACAACAGGATCACCCCGGCCGCAATGAAAATCAGCAGGTCACGCTCGGGGAAGGCTTTGCCCGCCCCCATCAGCAGCGGCACCGACATCACACCGGCCAAGGTGACCGCACCGCGTACGCCACCGAGGGTCAGCAACCAGCAGGAACGCGCCGTGGGCATCAGCACCAGCGCCGGCTTGCCGCGCCAACGGCGCACCACCCCAATGGCCCGCCAGATGCTCTGCACCCAGATGAACCGCAGCAGGATCAACGCGGCAAAGATCGCCAGCACATCCAGGCAGCGCCAGGCCAGGGTCGGCCACACGCTGGGCTCGTGGCTTACCACGGCCTTGATGATGTCCGGCAACTGCAAGCCGAGCAGCAGGAAGATCAAGCCATTGAAGGCAAACTCCAGCAACGACCACACACTGCGGTTGAGCAGGCGGGTGCTGGTCTGGCGTGGCAGCAGGTCGAGCCAGCTCTGCATCATGCCGGCAGCTACCGCCGAGAGGATGCCGGACACGCCCAGGCGCTCGGCCAGTACGTAAGCGGCAAAGGGCAGCAGCAGCATGAACACCACGTGGGTAGCCGGGTCGTCCCAGCCCCGCGCGATCATCCAGGTGCGCAGCCGGCCGATCAGCCAGCTCAGCGCAACGCCGACCGCCAGGCCGCCGAGGGCAACCAGGACGAAACTGAAGCTGGCATCGGCCAACGAGAACACCCCGGTGATCGCTGCGGCCAAGGCAAACTTGAACGTCACCAGGCCCGAGGCATCGTTCATCAACGCTTCGCCCTGCAGCATGTGCATCAGCGGTGTCGGCAAGCGGTCCTGGGCGATGGCCGAGACCGCCACGGCATCGGTCGGCGACAGCACGGCCGCCAGGGCGAAGGCGACAGCCAGCGGGATGCTGGGCAGTAGCCAGTGAATGAAGTAACCGGCGCCCACCACGGTGAACAGCACCAGGCCCACGGCCAGCGCCACCACTGGGCCACGAATGCGCCACAGCTCGCGCTTGGGAATGCGCCAGCCGTCGGCAAACAGCAGCGGTGGCAGGAACAGGAACAGGAACAGTTCAGGGTCCAGGGCCACGTGCAGGCCCAGGGTCGGCCAGGCTAACAAGGCACCGGCGGCGATCTGCACCAAGGGCAGCGGCAGCGGAATGATTCGGCCGACCAGTTTTGACACGCTTACCAGCGTCAGCAGGATGAGGACGGTATAGGCTGACTGCATCGGTGAAAGCTTCCTTTATGAATCAATAACTACAGCGGGGTGAAACATCGCCATTGAAACAATATGTTAGCGGCGAGTGGGGATTCTGGACCGCTGCACCATAGTCGCAAGTGGCACATGAATATGTAACACAATGCTGCGTGTGTTTGCGCGATGGGGGGGCATGGCGGCAGAGCTCTGGCGCCTGTGAGATCGAGCGCCGCGCGGGCGGCGCTCGATTTCATAGGCGCCAAAAAACCCGAACCTTACCCTATACCCCCCATTCGCCCACACCCCGTGGCGCTCACCACATCGTTCACGCATAATCCCGCGACTGACATTCGAAAATGGAGAGATTGGGGCAGCCTGTGGCCTCAATGTACACAATGACCTACACGCTCTACGGCATCAAAGCCTGCGACACCATGAAAAAGGCGCGCACCTGGCTCGAAGACAAAGCCATCGGCTACGAATTCCACGACTACAAGACCCAAGGCATCGACCGTGACAGCCTGAAGCGCTGGTGCGACGAACACGGCTGGGAAGTCATCCTCAACCGTGCCGGCACCACCTTCCGCAAGCTCGACGATGCCAGCAAGGCCGACATTGACCAAGCCAAGGCCGTCGAACTGATGCTGGCCCAGCCGTCGATGATCAAGCGTCCGGTACTCGACCTTGGCACGCGCACATTGGTCGGCTTCAAGCCGGACCTGTACGCCGCCGCACTGGCCTGAGCCCGTCACCGCTCAATACCCTATTTCGCACGAGGTAATCACATGTCCAATACTCTGTTCAGCCTGGCCTTCGGTGTCGGCTCCCAGAACCGCCAGGGCACCTGGCTGGAAGTCTTCTACGCCCAACCTCTGGTCAACCCAAGCGCCGACCTGATCGCCGCCGTTGCCCCGATCCTGGGCTACGAAGGCGGCAACCAGGCCATTGCGTTCAGCAACGGGCAAGCGGCGCAACTGGCCGAAGCCGTGAAAGGTGTCGATGCCGCCCAGGCCGCCCTGCTGACCCGCTTGGCCGAAAGCCACAAGCCGCTGGTCGCCACCTTGCTGGCCGAAGACACAGCGCTGACCTCGACCCCAGAGGCCTACCTCAAGCTGCACCTGCTGTCGCACCGCCTGGTCAAGCCGCACGGCGTGAGCCTGGCCGGCATCTTCCCGCTGCTGCCGAACGTTGCCTGGACCAACCTGGGCGCCGTCGACCTGGCCGAGCTGGCCCAACTACAACTGGAAGCGCGCCTGAAGGGCGAGCTGCTGGAAGTGTTCTCGGTTGACAAGTTCCCGAAAATGACCGACTACGTGGTCCCGGCCGGCGTGCGTATCGCCGACACCGCCCGTGTGCGCCTGGGCGCCTACATCGGCGAAGGCACCACCATCATGCACGAAGGCTTCGTCAACTTTAACGCCGGCACCGAAGGCCCGGGCATGATCGAAGGCCGCGTGTCGGCAGGCGTGTTCGTCGGCAAGGGTTCGGACCTGGGCGGCGGCTGCTCGACCATGGGCACCCTGTCCGGCGGCGGCAACATCGTCATCAAGGTTGGCGAAGGCTGCCTGATCGGTGCCAACGCCGGTATCGGCATCCCGCTGGGCGACCGCAACACCGTCGAAGCCGGCCTGTACATCACTGCCGGCACCAAGGTGAACCTGCTGGACGAGCACAACGAGCTGGTCAAAGTGGTCAAGGCCCGCGACCTGGCCGGCCAGACCGACCTGCTGTTCCGCCGCAACTCGCTGAACGGCGCTGTGGAATGCAAGACCCACAAGTCGGCCATCGAGCTGAACGAGGCGCTGCACGCCCATAACTGAGAACCTTCCACGGTTTGAAGTGATAAGATCGGGTCTGGCGTAATGCCAGACCCGTTTTTCATTCCAGGCCCCGCGAACATGTTCCAGCCCTCCCCCTGGCGTGCCGATTTCCCCGCCATCGACGCCCTGCAACGGCAGCACCAGACCTACCTGGACAGCGCCGCCACCAGCCAGAAACCGCAAGCCCTGCTCGATGCCCTGAGCCATTACTACGGCCGTGGCGCGGCCAACGTGCACCGCGCCCAGCACTTGCCCGGCGCGTTGGCGACCCAGGCGTTCGAAACCAGCCGCGACAAGGTTGCCGCCTGGCTCAATGCCGCCGACTCGCAGCAGATCATCTTCACCCACGGCGCCACCTCGGCCTTGAACCTGCTGGCCTACGGCCTGGAACACCGCTTCGAAGCCGGCGACGAAATCGCCGTCAGCGCCCTGGAGCACCATGCCAACCTGCTGCCGTGGCAACAGCTGGCCCGGCGACGCAACCTGCGCCTGGTGATCCTGCCGCTGGACGTGCAGGGCCGTATCGACCTCGATCAGGCACTGCAACTGATCGGGCCACGCACGCGGGTACTGGCGGTCAGCCAGCTGTCCAACGTGCTCGGCACCTGGCAACCGCTGCCGGCCTTGCTGGCCCACGCCCGGGCGCAAGGCGCGCTGACCGTGGTCGATGGCGCCCAAGGCGTGGTGCACGGCCGTCATGATGTGCAGCAGTTGGCCTGCGATTACTATGTGTTTTCCAGCCACAAGCTGTACGGCCCGGAAGGTGTCGGCGTGCTCTACGGCCGCAGCCAGGCGCTGGCGTTGCTGCGTCACTGGCAATTTGGCGGTGAAATGGTGCAACTGGCCGAGTACCAGAGTGCCAGCTTCCGCCCCGCGCCACTGGGGTTTGAAGCCGGAACCCCGCCCATCGCAGGTGTTATCGGCCTGGGCGCGACACTCGATTACCTGGCCAGCCTCGACGCCCATGCGGTCGAACGGCATGAGTCCAGCTTGCACCAGCACTTGCTGCGTGGCCTGGCCGACCGCGATGGCATCCGGGTGCTCGGTGCACCGCAGACGGCGTTGGCCAGCTTCGTCATCGAGGGGGTACATAACGCAGACATCGCCCACCTGCTGACCGAACAAGGCATCGCCGTGCGTGCCGGTCATCATTGCGCTATGCCGCTGCTCAAGGGGCTGGGGCTGGAGGGGGCGATTCGAGTGTCGCTGGGGCTGTATAACGACAGCGATGACCTGCAACGCTTCTTCGAGGCGCTGGATCAAGGGCTGGAGTTGTTGCGATGAATGTGCCGACACCTGCCCGCGAAGCACTGGAACAGTTCGAACAGGCCCGTGGCTGGGAACAACGTGCACGGCTGCTGATGCAGTGGGGTGATCGGCTTGAGCCGCTGAGCGATGCGGACAAATGCGAGCGCAACCGCGTGCATGGCTGTGAAAGCCTGGTGTGGCTGGTGGCTGAGCCGCATGACGGCCAGTGGCAGTTCAAGGCCAGCAGCGATGCACGGTTGTTGCGCGGGCTGCTGGCGTTGCTGCTGGTGCGGGTGCAGGGCTTGGCCAGCAGCGAGCTGGCTGAACTGGATCTGCGGGCCTGGTTCAACCAGCTAGGGCTGGAACGGCAGCTGTCACCCTCGCGCAGCAATGGGCTACATGCGGTGTTGCAGCGCATGGCCGAGCTGGTTTCTGTCAGTTGAATCGGCGTTGGATTCTTCGCGGGGCTAGCCCGCTCCCACAAGAACCCGCTCATCAATGAGTTAACGGGCTACTGTGGGAGTGGGCTTGCCCCGCGAAAATGCTGCACAGATCGTGCGCCTTACTCGGGCTTGACCCGCTCCGAAGGCCGCCGGGCACCTGCCACAAGCTTTTCCACGGCCTTGCTCGCCGCCACCATGGCAAAGGTCGCAGTCACCATCATCACCGCACCAAACCCGCCCGAGCAGTCCAGGCGCACGCCTTCACCGACGAAGCTCTTCTGCAGGCAAACGCTGCCATCCCCCTTGGGGTAGCGCAGCTGCTCGCTGGAAAACACACACGGCACACCGTAGTTGCGGCTGACATTGCGCGAGAAGTTGTAGTCGCGGCGCAAGGTCGAGCGTACCCGCGAGGCCAGCGGGTCGTTGAAGGTCTTGTTGAGGTCACCGACCTGGATCTGCGTCGGGTCGATCTGCCCACCTGCGCCACCGGTGGTGACGATGGCGATCTTGCGGCGCTTGCACCAGGCGATCAGTGCGGCCTTGGCCATGACACTGTCGATACAGTCGATGACACAGTCGAGCCCTTCGGTGATGTACTCGGCCATGGTTTCGCGGGTCACGAAGTCAGCTACCGCATGCACAGTACACGCCGGGTTGATCGCCCGCAGGCGCTCGGCCATGACTTCAACCTTGGGCCTGCCCACCTGCCCTTCCAGGGCATGGGCCTGGCGGTTGGTATTGCTCACGCAGACATCGTCGAGGTCGAACAGGGTAATTTCGCCCACGCCACTGCGGGCCAATGCCTCGGCCGCCCAGGAGCCGACCCCGCCGATACCGACGACCGCCACATGGGCCAACTTCAGCCGTTGCAGGCCATCGTCGCCGTACAACCGGGCAACGCCGGCAAAGCGTGGATCTTCTGTGCTCATCTTGCTACCCCGAAGCTCATACCCCAAAAAACGGCGCGCATTATATGCCAATGGCACCCGTAGCCTCCATCGTTAGGAAAGTGCCTACCAATCCTGCTTTAATATTCACTCAATTCGACAGACTTGGACGACAATGTCATCACGCAAATTCGGCCTCAACCTGGTCGTGGTCCTGGCCATCGCTGCGCTATTCACCGGGTTCTGGGCGCTGATCAACCGCCCGGTGTCCGCGCCCGCCTGGCCGGAACAGATCTCCGGCTTCTCGTATTCGCCGTTCCGTCTGGGCGAAAGCCCGCAAAAGGGCCAATACCCCAACGACGACGAGATGCGCCAGGACCTGGAGCAGATGAGCAAGCTGACCGACAGCATCCGCATCTACACCGTAGAGGGCACCCAGGCCGATATCCCGCGCCTGGCCGAAGAATTCGGCCTGCGGGTGACCTTGGGCATCTGGATCAGCCCGGACCTTGAGCGCAACGAGCGTGAAATCGCCAGCGCCATCGAACTGGCCAACACCTCGCGCAGTGTGGTGCGGGTAGTAGTGGGCAACGAGGCACTGTTCCGCGAAGAAGTCACACCGCAAGCCTTGATCCAGTACCTGGACCGGGTACGCGCGGCGGTCAAGGTGCCGGTCACCACCAGTGAGCAATGGCATATCTGGAAGGAAAACCCGGAGCTGGCCAAGCACGTCGACCTGATCGCCGCGCACATCCTGCCTTACTGGGAATTCGTGCCGATGAAAGACTCGGTGGAATTCGTGCTCGACCGCGCCCGCGAGCTCAAGCAGCAGTTCCCACGCAAGCCACTGCTGTTGTCGGAAGTCGGCTGGCCGAGCAACGGCCGTATGCGCGGTGGCGCCGATGCCACCCAGGCCGACCAGGCCATCTACCTGCGCACCTTGGTCAACACCCTCAACCGCCGCGGCTACAACTACTTTGTCATCGAGGCCTACGACCAGCCTTGGAAGGCCAGCGACGAAGGTTCGGTTGGCGCCTACTGGGGCGTGTTCAACGCCGAACGCCAGCAGAAGTTCAACTTCGATGGCCCCGTGGTCGCCATCCCGCAGTGGCGGGCCCTGGCGGTGGCGTCGGTGGTACTGGCGATGATTGCCCTGGCCGTGCTGCTGATCGATGGTTCGGCCTTGCGCCAGCGTGGCCGCACCTTCCTGACCTTCATCACCTTCCTGTGTGGGTCGGTGCTGGTGTGGATCGCCTACGACTACAGCCAGCAATACAGCACCTGGTTCAGCCTGACCGTCGGCGTGCTGCTGGCGCTGGGGGCATTGGGCGTGTTCATCGTGCTGATGACCGAGGCCCACGAACTGGCGGAGGCGGTATGGATTCACAAGCGACGGCGCGAGTTCCTGCCGGTGCAGGCCGACAGCGCCTACCGGCCCAAGGTGTCGGTGCATGTACCGTGCTACAACGAGCCGCCCGAGATGGTCAAGCAGACCCTCGACGCCCTGGCCGCGCTGGATTACCCCGACTATGAAGTGCTGGTGATCGACAACAACACCAAGGACCCGGCCGTGTGGGAGCCGCTCAAGGCGCACTGCGAGAAGCTCGGCGAGCGCTTCAAGTTCTTCCACGTCGCGCCGTTGGCCGGCTTCAAGGGCGGCGCACTCAACTACCTGCTCCCGCACACCGCCAAGGACGCCGAAGTGATCGCGGTGATCGACTCGGACTACTGCGTCGACCGCAACTGGCTCAAGCACATGGTGCCGCATTTCGCCGACCCGAAGATCGCCGTGGTGCAGTCGCCGCAGGACTATCGCGACCAGCACGAAAGCGCCTTCAAGAAGCTGTGCTACAGCGAATACAAGGGCTTTTTCCACATCGGCATGGTGACCCGCAACGACCGTGACGCGATCATCCAGCACGGCACCATGACCATGACCCGCCGCTCAGTCCTGGAAGAGCTCGGCTGGGCCGAATGGTGCATCTGCGAGGATGCCGAACTGGGCCTGCGGGTATTCGAGAAAGGCCTGTCGGCCGCCTACGCCCACAACAGCTACGGCAAGGGCCTGATGCCCGACACCTTCATCGACTTCAAGAAGCAGCGCTTCCGCTGGGCCTATGGCGCCATCCAGATCATCAAGCACCATGCCGGCGCCCTGCTGCGCGGCAAGGGCAGCGAGCTGACCCGTGGCCAGCGCTACCACTTCCTGGCCGGCTGGCTGCCGTGGGTGGCCGACGGCATGAACATCTTCTTCACCGTCGGCGCATTGCTGTGGTCGGCGGCGATGATCATCGTCCCGCACCGGGTCGACCCGCCGCTGATGATTTTCGCCATCCCGCCGCTGGCGCTGTTCTTCTTCAAGGTCGGCAAGATCATCTTCCTGTACCGCCGGGCGGTCGGGGTCAACCTCAAGGATGCCTTCGCCGCGGCGCTGGCGGGGCTGGCGTTGTCGCACACCATCGCCAAGGCGGTGTTGTACGGGTTCTTCACCAGCAGCATGCCGTTCTTCCGCACGCCGAAGAACGCCGACAGCCACGGGGTGCTGGTGGCCCTCTCCGAAGCACGTGAAGAGCTGTTCATCATGTTGCTGCTTTGGGGCGCGGCTCTGGGCATCTTCCTGGTGCAAGGGCTGCCAAGCTCGGACATGCGCTTCTGGGTGGCGATGTTGCTGGTGCAGTCGTTGCCGTATCTGGCGGCGTTGGTGATGGCGTTGCTGTCTTCGCTGCCAAAGCCTGCGGACAAGGTTGCACAGCCACAGCAGGCCTGAAAATCCGGGGGCGCTTTGCGCCCCATCGGCCCGCCTGTTTGATATAAGATAACGCCCCTCGTTTTTCCGCCTTGCCTTGCCCCGGAGTTCCCCATGACGGCCCCTGCCGAGCTCTCGCCTACCCTTCAACTGGCCTGCGACCTGATCCGTCGCCCCTCGGTCACCCCCGTCGATGCCGACTGCCAGGCACAAATGATGAATCGCCTGGGCGCCGTGGGCTTCACCCTCGAACCCATGCGCATCGAGGATGTCGACAACTTCTGGGCCACCCATGGCAACCAGGAAGGTCCGGTGCTGTGCTTCGCCGGCCACACCGACGTGGTGCCGACCGGCCCGGTGCAGCAGTGGCAGCATGAGCCGTTCGAAGCGCTGATCGATGCCGACGGCATGCTCTGCGGCCGTGGCGCCGCCGACATGAAGGGCAGCCTGGCCTCGATGGTGGTGGCCAGCGAGCGTTTCGTGCGTGACTACCCGGGCCACCGCGGCAAGGTCGCCTTCCTGATCACCAGCGACGAAGAAGGCCCGGCCCACCACGGCACCAAGGCCGTGGTCGAGCGCCTGAAAGCGCGCAACGAGCGCCTGGACTGGTGCATCGTCGGCGAGCCTTCGAGCACCAACCTGCTCGGCGACGTGGTCAAGAACGGCCGCCGCGGCTCGCTGGGCGCCAAGCTGACCGTACGTGGCAAGCAAGGCCATGTGGCCTACCCGCACCTGGCGCGCAACCCGATCCACCTCGCCGCCCCCGCCCTGGCAGAACTGGCGGCCGAACACTGGGACGAAGGCAACGCCTTCTTCCCGCCGACCAGCTTCCAGATCTCCAACCTCAACTCCGGTACTGGCGCCACCAACGTGGTACCCGGCGAACTGACCGCGCTGTTCAACTTCCGCTTCTCCACCGAGTCGACCGTCGAAGGCCTGCAACAGCGGGTAGCGGCGATCCTCGACAAGCATCAGCTTGAGTGGAGCGTCGAGTGGGCGCTGTCTGGCCTGCCGTTCCTCACCGAACCGGGCGAGTTGCTCGATGCCGTGTCGGCCAGCATCAAGGCAGTCACCGACCGTGATACCCACCCCTCCACCAGTGGCGGCACCTCGGACGGCCGGTTCATCGCCACCATGGGCACCCAGGTGGTCGAACTCGGCCCGGTCAACGCCACCATTCACCAGGTCGATGAGCGGATCCTGGCCAGCGACCTCGACTTGCTGACCGAGATCTACTACCAGACCCTGGTCCGGTTGCTCGCCTGATGCTCGCCTGCCCCCTCTGCCAGGCAGCCCTGACACCGCTCGACAACGGCGTGGTGTGCCCTGCGGGCCACCGCTTCGACCGTGCGCGCCAGGGTTACCTGAACCTGCTGCCGGTGCAGCACAAGAACAGCCGTGACCCCGGTGATAACCAGGCCATGGTCGAAGCCCGTCGCGACTTCCTCGACGCCGGCCACTATGCCCCGGTGGCCCGCCGCCTGGCCGAGCTGGCCGCCGAGCGCCAGCCCGGTGCCTGGCTGGACATCGGTTGCGGTGAAGGCTATTACACCGCACAGCTCGCCAACGCCCTGCCCGATGCCGACGGCTATGCCCTGGACATCTCGCGTGAGGCGGTCAAGCGTGCCTGCCGGCGTGATCCAGCGGTTACCTGGATGGTCGCCAGCATGGCCCGCGTGCCCCTGGCAGATGCCAGCTGCCAGTTCATCGCCAGCGTGTTCAGCCCGCTGGACTGGGCCGAAGCCAAACGCCTGCTCAGCCCCGGCGGCGGCTTGATGCGGGTCGGCCCGACCAGCGGCCACCTGATGGAGCTGCGCGAAGTGCTCTACGATGAAGTGCGTCCGTATGCCGATGACAAACACCTGGCCCTGGTGCCGGAGGGCATGGCCCACGCGCACAGCGAAACCCTCGAGTTCCGCCTGAGCCTCGCGGCGCCCAAGGCACGCGCCGACCTGCTGGCCATGACCCCGCACGGCTGGCGCGCCAGCGCCGAAAAACGGGCACAGGTGATCGACCAGCCCGAGCCGTTCGAGGTCACGGTTTCCATGCGTTATGACTATTTCGTGCGCCAAGACTGAGCACACCCGGAGCCCTTATGCGCCAACCTGATATCGAGATTTACCTGAAGGACGCCGACGTCGACCACAAGCAGATTGCCGACTGGCTGGCCCAAGCCGTGGGCCCGTGCAGCGAGTGGCAGCAGAAAGGCCAGACCTTCAAGTGCAAGGCCGGTAACATTCCAGTCACCTGGTTACCCAAGGCTGTGGGGAAATGGAACAGCCTCTACATGGAAAGCGACCAGACCCCGTGGGCTGATGACATCGCCTGCGCCCGCGCGGCGCACGCCGCACTCGGCGTCGAAGTCCGCTGCGCACCGGGTGGCTGGGTCGAGGAAGACGGTGAAGAAGATGCCGATCGCTGGGTTCGCATCAGCGCCGACGGTGAAGAGGAAATCACCTGGCGCACTTCTTGAGCTGCAAGCTTTAAGCTGCAAGCGCCAAGACGGATCGCATCAGGCTGCAAGTACACGGTCACTTGCAGCTTGAGGCTTACAGCTTGAGGCTCAGAGCCCTACTACGTCCTCGGCTTGCAGGCCTTTCTGGCCCTGCACGCAGGCGTACTCGACCTGCTGCCCTTCGACCAGGGTACGATGCCCCTCACCGCGGATCGCCCGATAGTGGACAAACACATCCGCACCACCTTCGCGCTGAATGAAGCCATAGCCCTTGGCATCGTTGAACCACTTTACATTCCCAGTCTCACGAGACGACATCTGAACTACTCCGGATTTTTTATTGTGAAGATCGCCTTGTAGGCACGCAGTCATCACCACGTGCCGACGCCGCTTGCCGAAATATCCTGCAAGTGGCAGGCCGAGTATATGACACAGATTAAAAAAAATTGATGACGGCCCCGCTTTTTGCCGATTTTTGCTGAACTTGCGCACATACGGCAGACTAAATGGCTGGATACTCACCTGAAAATCATACCCAGGGCACACACCCCATGACCCGTTCCCCCCTGCGCCGCCTGATCTTCGGCGCCCTGCGTCGCCTGTTGTACCTGTGGGTGCGCTCCGAGACCATCAACCAGTCGTCGCTGACGCTCAAGCTCGACCGCAGCCGCCCGGTGTTCTATGCCCTGCCCTCGCCCTCACTGACCGACCTGGCGGTACTCGACCGCGAATGCACCAAAGCGGGGCTGCCACGCCCGGTGTTGCCGGTGGCCGTGGGCACACTGCAGGAGCCGGCGGCGTTCTTCTACCTGACGCCCGACCCCGACTGGCTGGGCCGCCAGGACAAGAGCGGCGCCCCGCCCACCCTCGAACGCCTGGTCGCAGCGGTAAGCCAGCATGCCGAGGAAGATGCGCAGATCATCCCGGTGAGCGTGTTCTGGGGGCAGACCCCCGCCAGTGAGTCCAGCCCATGGAAGCTGCTGTTCGCCGACAGCTGGGCGGTCACCGGGCGCCTGCGCCGGCTGCTGACCGTGCTGATACTGGGGCGCAAGACCCGCGTGCAGTTCTCTGCCCCGATCCACCTGCGCGAGCTGGTCCAGCACAACAAAGGCCATGAGCGCACCGTGCGCATGGCCCAACGCCTGATGCGCGTGCACTTTCGCAACCTCAAGACGGCAGTCATCGGCCCCGACATCTCGCACCGGCGCAACCTGGTCAAAGGCCTGGTCCATGCCCCGCAGGTGCGCCAGGCCATCAGCGACGAGGCCGAACGTGAGGGCATCCCGCTGGCCAAGGCCGAAGCCCAGGCACTGCGCTATGGCAACGAGATCGCCTCGGACTACACCTACACCGCGATCCGCTTCCTTGAAGTGGTACTGAGCTGGTTCTGGAACAAGATCTACGACGGCATCAAGGTCAACCACATCGAGCAGGTGCAGGGCATCGCCCCTGGCCACGAAGTGGTCTACGTGCCCTGCCACCGCAGCCACATCGACTACCTGCTGCTGTCCTACCTGCTGTTCCGCAACGGCCTCACCCCACCGCACGTGGCGGCCGGCATCAACCTCAACATGCCGGTGGTCGGTAGCCTGCTGCGCCGTGGCGGGGCGTTTTTCATGCGCCGTACCTTCAAGGGCAACCCGCTTTATACCGCTGTGTTCAACGAGTACCTGCACACGCTGTTCAGCAAGGGCTTCCCGGTGGAGTACTTCGTCGAAGGTGGCCGCTCGCGCACCGGGCGCATGCTGCAGCCGCGCACCGGCATGCTGGCGATCACCCTGCGCAGCTTCCTGCGCTCTTCGCGCACGCCGATCGTCTTCGTGCCGGTGTACATCGGCTACGAGCGCGTGCTCGAAGGCCGCACCTACCTGGGCGAGTTGCGCGGCGCCAGCAAGAAGAAGGAATCGATCTTCGACATCTTCAAGGTGTTCAGCGCGCTCAAGCAGCGTTTTGGCCAAGTCTATGTCAACTTTGGCGAGCCGATCCGTTTGGCCGGCTTTCTCGATGCGCAGCAACCCGGCTGGCGCGAGCAGGAGTATGGCCCGCAGTTCCGCCCAGCCTGGCTGAATGAAACCACCACACGCCTGGGTGAAACCGTAGCCCGCCACCTCAATGGGGCTGCGGCGATCAACCCGGTCAACCTGGTGGCCCTGGCGCTTCTGTCCACCAGCCGCCACGCCCTCGACGAATGCGCCCTGTGCCGCGTGCTCGACCTGTACCTGGCGCTGTTGCGCCAAGTACCGTATTCGCCCCACACCACCTTGCCCGAGGGTGACGGCCTGGCGCTGATCGAGCATGTGAAGGGCATGAAGCTGCTGGCTGAGCAGAAGGACGCCTTGGGCCGCATCCTGTACCTGGATGAAGCCGATGCGGTGCTGATGACCTACTACCGCAACAACGTCCTGCACATCTTCGCCCTACCGGCGCTGCTGGCCAGCTTCTTCCTCAGCAGCTCGCGGATGAGCCGCGACCTGCTTGGCCAGTATGTCAAAGCGTTGTACCCGTACCTGCAGGCCGAGCTGTTCCTGCGCTGGGCACCCGAGCAACTGGACGAGGTGATCGACCAGTGGCTGGCGGCGCTGGTGGAGCAAGGGCTGCTGCGCCAGGAAAACGATGTGTACCTGCGCCCGGCCCCCAGCTCGCGCCCGTTCGTGTTGCTGACCTTGCTGGCCCGCAACATCACCCAGACCCTGCAGCGCTTCTACATGGCCACGTCGCTGCTGCTCAACAGCGGCCAACACAGCCTGAGCGCCGAAGCACTGGAAGACCTCTGCGTGATGATGGCCCAGCGCCTGTCGATCCTGCATGGCCTGAATGCCCCGGAGTTCTTCGACAAGAGCCTGTTCCGCCACTTCATCCAGACGTTGATCGAGCAAGGGGTGCTGCAAGCGGACGCGCAAGGCAAGCTGGGCTATCACGACAAGCTCGCCGAGCTGGCCGAAGGGGTCGCCAAGCGTGTGCTGTCGGCAGAGCTGCGGCTGTCGATCCGCCAGGTGGCCTTGCATCGCGACGATGCCCTGGAAACTTCGGCCCTCTAAGGCTTCATCTGCCGCGCAAATCCGTTAAAGTCCTTGGCGTTGGCCACAAGCCAACGCCACGGACAACGGAGATTCCATGAAAAAGCTCGTAATGCTGTGTTGTGCATCCCTGCTCGCAGCCTGCTCCAGCCACACGCCGTCGCCCCAGGCGAGCCTTGAGGGTGAAGTCTTCTACCTGCAGCGCATCGCCCTGCCGCCCACCGCCACTCTCAGCGTGGAGCTGCAGGATGTGTCGCTGATGGACGCCCCTGCCGTCACCCTGGCGCGCCAGGCCGGCCCGGTCAAAGGCAACGTGCCACTGCCGTTCCACCTCACCTACGATCCGGCCCAGGTCAAGCCTGGCCACCGCTATGCGTTGAGTGCCCGTATCGAGCTGGACGGCAAGCTGCTGTTCATCAACACCGAGCATCACGGCGTCACGCTGGATGGCAGCGACGTGCAGCCAGTACGGGTCAAAGTCGACCCCGTGCGCTGATACCCGCCTATTTCTGTTCAAAAGGAAAGCTTCATGATTCGCTCCTCCCTGCGTTTCACCGCCCTGTGCGCCGGCCTGCTGCTGTCGGCCAGCGCCCTGGCCCTGTCGCTTGGCGACCTGACCCAGAAGGACGCCAGCGGTGGCCTGAAAGACGCCCTGACCCAGGGCGCGCAGATTGCCGTCAAGCAGCTGAGTGCTCCCGGCGGCTTCAGCAACAACCCGGACGTGCGCATCGAGTTGCCGGGCAACCTCGGCAAGGCCGCCAAGGCCATGAAGATGTTCGGCAAGGGTGACCAGGTTACAGCCCTGGAAGACAGCATGAACAAGGCCGCAGAGGCGGCGGTACCGCAAGCCCAGGCAATCCTGGTAGATGCGGTGAAGAACATGAGCGTGACCGATGCCAAGGGCATCCTCAGCGGTGGCGACGACTCTGCCACCCAGTACCTGAACAAGAGCAGCCGCGAGCAGATCCGCGCCAAGTTCCTGCCGATCGTCAAGGCGGCGACCGACAAGGTTGGCGTGGTTCAGCAATACAACAACTTTGCCGGTCAAGCTTCAGCCCTGGGGCTGGGCAGTGCCAAGAGCGCCAATGTCGAGAGCTACGTGACCGAAAAGGCCCTGGATGGCCTGTTTGAAATGATCGCCAAGCAGGAGCAGAGCATTCGCCAGAACCCGGCCGAGGCCGCTACCAGCCTGGCCAAAAAGGTATTTGGCGCACTGTGATGCCAAAACGACAAGGCCGCTCCTGCGCAGGAGCGGCCTTGTGTCGCGAAAGGAGGGCAAAGCCCTCCCAGCGGCCTCAGCCCTTCCGGACCCTGAACCACGCCGCATACAACGCCGGCAAGAACAGCAACGTCAACGCCGTCGCAACGATCAACCCGCCCATGATCGCCACCGCCATCGGCCCATAGAACACGCTACGCGACAACGGGATCATCGCCAGCACCGCCGCCAGTGCCGTCAGCACGATCGGCCGGAAGCGCCGTACCGTAGCCTCGATGATCGCCTGCCAACGCTCCATCCCCGAGGCGATGTCCTGTTCGATCTGGTCCACCAGAATCACCGAGTTGCGCATGATCATCCCGGCCAGGGCAATGGTGCCGAGCATGGCCACGAAGCCGAACGGCTGGCGGAACACCAGCAGGAACAAGGTCACGCCAATCAGCCCCAGGGGCGCGGTAAGGAACACCATCACCGTGCGCGAGAAACTGCGTAGCTGGATCATCAACAAGCTCAACACCACCACGATGAACAGCGGCATACCGGCATTCACCGATTTCTGCCCGCGCTCGGAATCTTCCACGGTGCCGCCCACCTCGAGCAGGTAGCCATCCGGCAGCTTGGCCTTGACGTCGCTTAACGTCGGCTCGATCTGTCGCACCAGGGTCGCCGGCTGCTCCTTATCGTAGATGTCGGCACGCACGGTCACCGTTGGCAGGCGGTTGCGGTGCCAGATGATGCCTTCCTCAAAGCCGTACTCCAGGGTTGCCACCTGCGACAGCGCCACGCTCTGGCCGTTGTCGGTGGGCAGCGCCAGGCTGCCCAGATTAGCCAGGTCGCCACGCTCTTTCTGCGTGCCGCGCAAAAGGATCTCGATCAGTTCGTTGTCCTCGCGGTACTGGCTGACCGTGGTGCCGGTCAGCGAGCTGCGCAAGAAGCTCGACAGGTGCGCGGTACTCACGCCAAGGGCGCGGGCGCGGTCCTGATCGATGGCCAGGAACACCGCCTTGCTTGGCTCCTCCCAGTCCAGGTGCACGTTTACCACGTGCGGGTTCTCGCGCACCTTGTCGGCCACTTCGCGGGCCAGGGCGCGCACCTTCTCGATATGCTCGCCGGTCACCCGGAACTGCACCGGGTAACCCACGGGTGGGCCGTTTTCCAGGAGCGTGACGCGGGCGCGCAAGTCAGGGAACTGCTGGTCGACGGTATCGATCAGCCAACTGCGCAGCCGTTCGCGCTCTTCCATCGATTTGGCCAGCACGACGAACTGGGCAAAGCTGGCAGCCGGCAGCTGCTGGTCCAGCGGCAGGTAAAAGCGCGGCGACCCGGTGCCCACATAGGCCACATAGTTGTCGATGCCGTCCTGCTGCTTGAGCAGCACCTCCAGTTGTTTGACCCGCTCGGCGGTATTGGCCAGCGACGCGCCTTCGGCCAGCTTCAGGTCGACCATCAGCTCTGGGCGCCCGGAAGCCGGGAAGAACTGCTGCGGCACGAAGCGGAACAGCAGGATGCTGCCAACGAACGCTGCGAGGGTCAGCAGAATGACTGTCTTGCGACGCCGCACGCACCACTCGACCACGCGCCGTACACGTTGATAGAACGGCGTGGCGTAAGGGTCTGGCGCATGCCCATCGCTGCCATGACGGGCAGCATGCAGCTTGGCCAGGTCCGGCAGCAGGCGTTCGCCCAGGTAAGGGACAAACACCACCGCCGCAACCCAGGAGGTCAGCAGCGCAATGGTCACGACCTGGAAGATCGAACGGGTGTACTCGCCCGTGCTCGACGCCGCCGTGGCAATCGGCAAGAAGCCGGCAGCGGTAATCAAGGTACCGGTCAGCATGGGGAAGGCCGTACTGGTCCAGGCGTAGCTGGCCGCCTTGAACCGGTCGTAGCCCTGCTCCATCTTGATCGCCATCATCTCCACGGCAATGATCGCGTCGTCCACCAGCAAACCCAGCGCCAGCACCAGCGCACCGAGCGAAATCTTGTGCAAGCCGATGCCGAAATAGTGCATGGCGGCAAAGGTCATGGCCAGTACCAACGGAATGGCCAATGCCACCACCAGCCCGGTGCGCAGGCCCAGGGAGAAGAAGCTCACCAGCAGGACGATGACCAGCGCCTCGACCAGTACCTGGACGAACTCACCGACGCCGGCCTTGACCGCAGCCGGCTGGTCAGAGACCTTGCGCAGCTCCATACCGGCCGGCAGGTTGCGCGCCAGGCGCTCGAACTCGCCCTCCAGGGCTTTGCCCAGCACCAGGATGTCGCCGCCGTCCTTCATCGAGACGGCCAGGCCGATGGCGTCTTCACCCATGAAGCGCATGCGCGGCGCGGGTGGGTCGTTGAAGCCGCGGTGCACCTCGGCTACGTCACCAATGCGGAAGGTGCGATCGCCCACCCGAATCGGGAACTGACGAATTTGCTCGACACTGTCGAAGCGGCCGCTGACCCGCAGTTGCAGGCGCTCGCTGGGCGTCTCGAAGAAGCCCGCCGTGCTGACCGCGTTCTGCTCCTGCAGGGCCTGCTGAACGGCTTCCAATGGCACGCCGAGGGTCGCCAGCTTGAGGTTGGACAGCTCGATCCAGACCTTCTCGTCCTGCAGCCCGACCAGCTCGACCTTGCCCACATCCTTGACCCGCTGCAGCTGGATCTGGATGCGGTCGGCGTAGTCCTTGAGCACCGCATAGTCGAAGCCCGTGCCGGTCAGCGCGTAGATATTGCCGAACGTGGTGCCGAATTCGTCATTGAAGAACGGGCCCTGGATTTCCGGCGGCAAGGTGTGGCGGATGTCCGCGACTTTCTTGCGGATCTGGTACCACAGCTCGGGGATATCCTTGGAATGCAGCGAGTCGCGGGCCATGAAGGTCACCTGCGACTCGCCCGGGCGGGAGAACGAGACGATCTTCTCGTACTCGCCGGTCTCCATCAGCTTCTTCTCGATGCGCTCGGTGACCTGGCGCGACACTTCCTCGGCGGTGGCGCCGGGCCACACGGTGCGCACGACCATGGCCTTGAAGGTGAACGGCGGGTCCTCGCTCTGGCCCAGCTTGGTGTAGGACATGGCGCCAATGGCAGCCAGCAGGATCATCAGGAACAGTACGATCTGGCGATTGCGCAGCGCCCAGGCGGAAAGGTTGAAACCCATCGGGACTTACTCCTTGGCCGTCAGGTTCACTACACGGTTGGTGCGATCCACGGGGCGCACCTCCTGCCCCTCGCGCAACACATGGCCCCCGGCGGCGACCACCCAGTCGCCCGGTTTCAAGCCTTCGAGCACCGGTACACTGTCAGAGCCATACGGCCCCAGGCGCACTACCGTGCGTTCCAGGCGGCGGTCCTGGCCGACCCGCCAAACATAGGCTTGGCCGTTTTCTGCAGTGACCGCCGACAACGGCACTGCCAGTGGGATCAGCCCTTCATGGGCGATGAAAACACGTGCGCTCTGGCCCAGCTCGGCGGGCGCCTTGGCCGAGGTGAAGGCGATGCGTGCGGCGAAGGTTCGCGAACGTGGGTCGGCTGCCGGCGAGAGTTCACGGATACGCCCGTCGAAGCGCTCGCCGGGGTGCGACCACAGCTCCACGCTGACGCCTTGGCCCACGGCAAAACGGGAAAATTGCTGCTCCGGCAGGCCGATGACCACCTCACGCTCGCCGTCTGCGGCCAAGGTGAACACGGTCTGCCCGGCCGCGACCACCTGGCCGACTTCGACCTGGCGCTTGGCGATGACACCGGCCTGCGGCGCACGCAGCACCGCATACTCGGCCTGGTTGCCGGCCACATCGAACTCGGCCTTGGCTTGTTTCAGGCGGGCCATGCCGGCGCGGTACAGGTTTTCGGCATTGTCGTATTGCGAGTGGCTGACCATTTGCCGGTCCAGCAGCTTCTGGTAGCGATCACGCTCGGCGCGCACCAGCGACAGGTTGGCTTCGGCGGCGGCCATCTGGGCACGATTGGCTTCCAGTTGCAGGCGCACATCCTGTGGGTCCAGCTCGGCCAGCGGCTGCTCGGCCTTGACCCGCTGGCCCTCTTCGACCAGGCGTTTGCTGACTTTGCCGGCAATGCGGAAGGCCAGCTCCGGTTCGAAGCGCGCGCGCACTTCGCCGGGGTAGCTGTCGGCAGCCGCTTCGGCCGGCTGTGGCTGAATCACCAGTGCCGGGCGCGGCGCGGCGGGTGGCGCGGCTTCCTGGCCGCACGCCGCAAGGAGCAGGGCGACGGCAGTGGGCAGAGCGATGGACAAGGCATGGCGCAACATGATGAATCCTTTCGCGAAGAGCACATCGAATATTTATACTGGCGGGTATATTAAATCAGGGAATCGGCGCCGGGAAGGGTGTCTGTGGTGGTTTTTGCAGGGTGGGGCTTGAGGCCTCTGGCGCCAAACACCTCCCGCCCCAACACAACTGTCCAGTGACAGACAGCACGTATTGCATGGACACTTTCACCGAAAGGCGTCCAACCCGCTAAGATGAGCGACTCTTCAACAAGATGCAGACTCCAATGCCCAACGACGCACCCATCGGACCAGGCCGGCCCAAGGACCTGGCCAAACGCGAGGCGATCCTCGAAGCGGCCAAGACACTGTTCCTCAGCCTTGGCTATGCCAACACCAGCATGGATGCGGTCGCTGCGGCGGCAGGTGTTTCAAAACTCACGGTGTACAGCCACTTCAACGACAAGCAGACGCTGTTCTGCTCGGCGGTCATGGCAACCTGCCAGATCCAGCTACCGGACCTGCTGTTCGAGTACCCCGAGGGGGCACCGGTGGACGAGGTACTGCTGACCATCGCCCGTAACTTCCAGGCGCTGATCAGCAGTGACGAAGCAGTCAAGCTCAGCCGCCTGATCATGGCCCAAGGCAGCCTGGACCCAAGCTTTGGCGAGTACTTCTACGAAGCTGGGCCCAAGCGCGTGCTGGCGGGAATGGAAGCGCTGCTGCGCGGGGCGGATGAGCGCGGGTTGCTGCGCATCGACAACCCGTTGTGCGCCGCCGAGCACTTCTTCTGCCTGGTCAAGGGCGCACCGGATTATCGGTTGCTGCTCGGCTGCGCCGGGCCGCTGGAAGGGGATGAAGCCGAGGCGCATGTGCGGGAGGTGGTGGGGGTGTTCATACGCGCCTTCCACCCCTGATTGGCCGACAACACCCGAATCGGCATGCATTCCGTTCAGGCCTTCAACGCCTTCTTCGGATAAATGTCATACCGGCTCGACTTGCCCTCCAGGCTGTGGCTCGGCTTCGGCCCGTCGATGATCGGCGCCTTGCGCGGCCGTTTCACCACCACCCGGTGGCTGGCAAGCGCCAAAGCGGCTTCGAGCAAGGCCGGGGCATCCAGGTCATCGCCGACCAGTGGCCGGAATACGCGCATCTCTTTTTTCACCAGCGCGCTTTTGTCCCGGTGCGGGAACATCGGGTCGAGGTAGATCACCTGCGGCGGCTCCCCTTCCCAGGCACGCATGCGCTCGATGGCATTGCCGGTCAGCAGGCGCATGCGCCCAACGATCGGGCCCACCTCGTCATCGGCCCGGGCCCGCGCCAGGCCGTCTTCCAGCAATGCGGCAATCAGCGGCTGGCGCTCGATCAGGGTCATCTGGCACCCCAGGCTGGCCAGCACGAACGCATCCTTGCCCAGCCCCGCCGTGGCATCGAGCACCTGCGGCCGTACGCCCTGGGCGATGCCCACCGCCTTGGCGATCATCTGGCCGTTGCCACCGCCAAACTGGCGCCGATGCGCGGCCTGGCCGTCGACGAAGTCCACCCGCACCGGCCCAGGCGCCTGCGGGCCCAGTTGCTGGATCTGCAAGCCTTCAGCGCCCACCTGCACGGCAAAACCCGCAGCATCGTCCTGCAGCGGCAGGCCCAGGCGCTCGGCCCACGCCGTAGCCTGTTGCGCATACTCTGCCGACATCGCTTCGACCCTGATACCCGCGCCTTGCTCTTCCATCGTCCACACCTAAAAAATCAAACCAAGCCCTTATGAATCGGCAACCACGGCCGATACAGGCAATATCCCGCTATTCTGCCAGAGCACAACGCGCGCGACTGCCATGACAGATACTCTTCCCATCGGTTTGACCTACCTGTCGCCTGTCGGCCACTACGGTCAACAGAATACCCAGACCCTCGGGGGCGTCAGCCACCTGTGGCAGGATTTCTTTGCCCGCGCCATGGCCGAGCAACAGGCAGAGGAAGCGGACAGCGTCAGCCAGTCGTTCGTCCAGTACGATCAGCACAGCGGCGAGCCGGTCGGCGGTGCCAGGGCGCTGGCGCTGATCGATGCCCAGCGTGCGCTGCCGGTGCACGACACCGAAATCGCACCTCCCGAGCCACTGTTCCTGCCCAAGGCCGAGCTGGAAGCCAACCTGCTGGAGCCCGCCGCCGAGCCGTTCAGCGCCATCGAGTTGATCGAACAGCAGCGTGAACTCGACCTGAGCAACAGCTGGTTGCGCCCGGTGGTCATGAGCCAGGGTCACCCACTTGCCGAGCCCGGCCCAGGCCCCTCCCCGCGCCCGCTGTTCCTGCCTATCGCCGAATTCGAGACGAACCTGCTGGACCCGGCCCCCGAACCCTTCGACGAAACCACGCTGGCCAAGCAGCAGAATGACCTGGCGTTCGACATCCACTGGGCGCGCCCGGTGGTGCTGAACAACGTTCGCGTTCACGCCTGAGGTTGCGCAAGCTCAGCGGCAGATCTGCCAGCGGCCCATATCGAGGTGGAAGTGATTGTGGTGCGCGGCGTTGTAGTCAGGCCCCAGCACGGTACTGAAGCGTTCACAGGCCACCTGCTGCACCTGACGAAGGAATTCAGCTTTCTGCCCCGCCGCCTGCCAGTCCCGAGCCAGTACGATGCGCTGCCCGTCCTGCAAGCGAAAACCACTGATGTCCAGGGCATTGGCGCTGGCGTGCTGACTGAGCCGGCCTTGTTTGCGGTGATAGACATTGCGGCAGGCAAAACTGCCCAGGTGGTCAACCTGCGTCACCCGCTGCCCCAATACTCGCTGCGCCACCGGTTGCAGCCCATGCTGCTCGAACAGCGCGTAGGCTACCGCCAACGGGCAACTGGCCAGGAAGCTGCTGCTGAGCCGCGCCTGACCGCCCTCGATGCGCCATACGTTGCGCAGCGGGCAATTGGCCGAGGCCGGACTGTCGGCTTGCGCCCGGTACCGCAGATCGCTGGTTTCCAGTGCCTGACGGCATAGCGCGGGGTCATCGCGCAGGCGCGACAGCTTGAAGGTGGTGAGCAGGTTCGGCGGCTGGCGCACGTCCAGCGGCGCCCAGGGGTTCCAGGCAGCCGGCAGGCGCCAACCAAAATGCCAGACCAGGCCTGCCAGCAGCGACAGGCCCAGCAGCAGTGCCAGCAAGGCACGCACGGCGATTCAGCGGCGGAACAGGTCGTTGAGCTGGGCGAAGGGCAGCGCCTGTTCACCGTAGCCGAACGTGCCCTCGTCACGAATCTCCAACGCGGCCCGGTGGAAAGCCCCCAGTGCCGCACGGGCCAGCGACGAGCCGACACTGATGCGGCGCACCCCAAGGTCTTGCAACTGGTTGACGCTCAGGGTCACGCCCGCCAGCCCCATCAGCACATTGACCGGCTTGGGCGCCACCGCCTGCACTACCGCGCGAATTTCTTCGACGGTGCGCAGCCCTGGCGCGTAGAGCACATCGGCCCCGGCCTCGGCATAGGCTTGCAGGCGCAGGATGGTGTCGTCCAGGTCCAGGCGCCCGTGCAGCAGGTTTTCGGCACGGGCGCACAGGGTGAACGGAAACGGCAGGCTACGCGCTGCCTGAACCGCCGCGCGTACGCGTTCTACAGCCAGGCCATGGTCATAGATAGGGGCTTCACTGCGCCCGCTGGCGTCTTCGATGGAACCCCCTACAAGACCCGCCTCGGCGGCCCGCAGGATGGTCTGTGCGCAGTCTTCGGGCAGGTCGCCGAAGCCGTTCTCCAGGTCGGCAGCAACCGGCAAGGCCGTGGCATCGACAATGGCCCCGGCGTTATCCAGGGTTTCGTCCAGGCTCAAGGCACCTTCGGCATCCGGTCGGCCCAGGCTGAACGCCAGGCCCGCGCTGGTCGTGGCCAGCGCCTCGAAGCCCAGGCTGGCCAG
Source organism: Pseudomonas sp. NFX1 (assembly GCF_051123555.1). NCBI lineage: Bacteria > Pseudomonadati > Pseudomonadota > Gammaproteobacteria > Pseudomonadales > Pseudomonadaceae > Pseudomonas > Pseudomonas sp. NFX1. The sequence continues at coordinate 3,444,737 of NZ_CP169366.1, forward strand.
CAACTTGGCGGAGCCGGCATCCCACGGGTTGGGGATGACGAAGGCGCTGTCACGTTCGTGCAGTGCCTTGAAGGCTTCGGCTCGCAGGGTTTGCACATCCATGGTCTCAACCTCAGGCAGTCAGGAGTGGTCAGAGTAGTCCCAGTTGTTCGACCTCAGGGGCGCGTGGCAATTCCGGCAAAGGTGCAAGGCCAGGCAGGCGCTGCATCAGACGCTGATGAAAACGCTGGGCCAACGCCGCGGCCAGGCGGTTATCCGAGGTGTGCAGGAAGATGTAGGGGCTACGACCTTCCTCGACCCAACTGGCCACCTTGGCCACCCAGGGCGTCAGGAAGGCTTCATTGGCTTCAAGCTGCGGATGGCCAATGAAACGTATCTGCGGATGCTGGCTGAAGGCGGCCGGGCGTGGCGGCACCTTGGGCTTCTTGGCCTGGGCATGCAGCACGGCGGGCTCGCGCGAAGTGCAACTGAACAACGCCCGCGGGTCGAGGCAGATGCGCTCGACACCACGCTCGAGCAGCAGCCGGTTGAGCTGCCGCTCCTCTTCACCGCGCGCAAAAAAGGCCTCGTTGCGCACTTCGACGGCCAACGGCACGCCCACTTCATCCAGAAAACAGCTCAACTCTGCCAGGCGCGAAGGCCCGAATAGCGCAGGCAACTGCAGCCAGTAAGGCGATACCCGTTCACCCAGCGGTGCCATCAAACGGGTGAAGGCAGCGGTCGCGTCCAACTGGTCACGCAGGTCCCCCGCATGGCTGACCTCGCGGGGGAATTTGGCGGTGAAACGAAAGTGCGCCGGCATCGTCTGCGCCCAGCGTGCCACGGTGGCGGCTGCGGGGCTCGCGTAGAAGGTGGTATTGCCTTCGACCGCGTTGAACACCTGGCTGTACAGGCCAAGGTACTCAGCGGCTCGGGCATCGGCGGGGTACAGGTAGTCGCGCCAGGCGTTTTCGCTCCATGACGGACAACCCAGAAAATAAGGCAGAAGAGAAGGAATCATCCCTCAAATGTACAGGTCGAGCCCCAGTACTTCCATGTCCCAATCGGTAAAACCGGCCGTGCTCAGGTAGCTGGCCAACGCAGTGGCGGTACGCCGGTCACGGGCGCGAGGGAAGACCATGTCTTGCTGACGGGCTGGCAGGCCACCGCTGCGACGGCGAATGGCCGCCTCCTGGGCCAGTTCACCCTGCTCGCCGCTGTCGATGACGTCGGCATCTTCGATGGCCTCATCGCGCACCGACGCTTTGCGCGGTGTGCGCTTGATCGGGTAGGACTGCGATGAGAAACCGTCGATACGCATGGCGTGAACACTCAGAACCGATGATGGCAATTTAGCAGCATCAGGGTTCCGTCGCTAATGCTTGAGTGATAACTGGACCACAGTTCGCGCGAAAGGTTTTATCGTCATCGGCGATAACCGACGAACAACACTCAACGCTTCTTGGGTGTCGCTACATTATCGCGCAAGTACACAGGTTGCGCCTGCTCGGCGGCGATCGCCTCGCCGCGCGCCCAGGCAAAGCTGGCCAGGCTGAGGATATCCAGGGCATTGGGCAACGCCGCCGCATTGCTGGCGGCGACTTGCACAGCCAGGCGCTCGGCATAGCCCCAACCGGTACCGGCACCGAACCACTCGGCGCTGCTGGCGTCGGGCAGCGCCACGCGCTCGGGCGGCAGTACCGCTTCCTGGCCAACCAGGCGCATTTCGCCGGCGCTGGCCTGGTAACAGCCCCAGTACACTTCGTCCATGCGCGCATCGATGGCGGCCGCCACGTGCTGCGCACCCTGCTCGCGCAACGCACCTTGCGCCAGCGCGGCCAGATTGGACACCGGCAGCACCGGACGCTCAAGGGCGAACGCCAGGCCCTGGACCACACCGATGGCGATCCGCACGCCGGTGAAGGCCCCCGGGCCACGGCCGAACGCGATGGCATCCAGCGTATTCAAGGCCACCCCCGAGTCAGCCAGCAGCTGTTTGATCATCGGCAGCAACTTCTGCGCGTGCTGACGTGGGATCACCTCGTAATGGCTGGTTACCTTGCCGTCATGCAACAAGGCGACGGAACAGGCTTCGGTGGCGGTATCCAGGGCCAGCAGGGTGGTCATCGAACGGGTTTCCAGGTGCAGGGAAAAGAGCGCCAGTATAAACGACAACGGCCCGCAAGCGGGCCGTTGTGATGCAAGGCGATGGATCAGCTCAGGGCTGCCAGTACCTTGGCGGTGATAGCGTCGACCGAGCCGACACCTTCGATGTGGCTGTACTTCGGCTTACCAGCATTTGCAGCCGACAGCTTCTGGTAGAACTCGACCAGCGGCTTGGTCTGGGTGTGGTAGACCGACAGGCGATGACGCACGGTTTCTTCCTTGTCGTCGTCGCGCTGGATCAGGTCTTCGCCGGTCACGTCGTCCTTGCCTGCCACTTTCGGCGGGTTGTACTGAATGTGGTAGGTGCGGCCCGAGGCCAGGTGCACACGGCGACCGGCCATACGGCCAACGATTTCTTCATCGTCAACGGCGATTTCGACCACGGCGTCGATGTCGACACCGGCGGCGACCATGGCTTCGGCTTGCGGAATGGTCCGTGGGAAGCCGTCGAACAGGCAGCCGTTGGCGCAATCCGGCTGGGCGATGCGCTCCTTTACCAGGCTGATGATCAGATCGTCGGAGACCAGCTGGCCGGCATCCATGACTTTCTTCAGTTCCAGGCCCAGCGGGGTACCGGCCTTGACGGCGGCACGCAGCATGTCACCGGTGGAGATCTGTGGAATACCGAACTTCTCGGTGATGAACTTTGCCTGAGTACCTTTACCGGCCCCGGGAGCTCCCAGCAGAATTACGCGCATCTCGTGCTCCTCAAATTTTTTTATGAAATTCAATGGATTCGGCAACCAGGGCCAAGTCCGGAAAATCGGGTATGACCATAAATCGGTCAGAAGGCTGCTCAAGATACACAGCGCCCGGCAGCCAGACAAGCGTCCCAAAGTTGCAGGAATGCGCCACTTGCGACCTGCCCGGCAAGCGGTTGCGCTCAGCGCAACCGCCCTCCCCGTTCCTGATTACCTCCCTCCTCACACCTGCGCCTGGCAAACCAGAGGCGGCCTCAGCCGGTGTTGCGCAGGCCCGCGGCAATGCCCGCCACGGTGACCAGCAAGGCCTGTTCCAGCGGGCTGTCCAGAGCGGCTTCGCGCCTGCGCGAGCGCGCCAGCAGCTCGGCCTGAAGGCGGTGCAGCGGGTCCAGGTAAGTATTGCGCAGGCTGATGAATTCCAGGGTCTCGGGGCTGTGCGCCAGTAGCACCGGCTGCCCGGTCAAGCCCAGTACCACCTGGCAGGACTGCGACAATAGGTCGCGCAGGTGCACACCTAAAGGAAGCAGGTCCGGTTGCACCAGACGTTCGTCGTAGGCCTCGGCGATTTGTGCATCGGCCTTGGCCAGCACCATCTCCAGCATGTCGATACGGGTGCGGAAGAACGGCCATTGTTCGCGCATCTGCGCCAACAGTTCGCCCTGGCCGCGTTGCAAGGCATTGTTCAAGGCGGTTTCCCAGCCCAGCCAGGCTGGCAGCATCAGGCGCGTCTGGGTCCAGCCGAAGATCCACGGGATGGCCCGCAGGCTCTCGATGCCGCCGGCGCGGCGCTTGGCCGGGCGGCTGCCCAAAGGCAGGCGCCCCAACTCCTGCTCCGGCGTCGACTGGCGGAAATACTCGACAAAATCGGGGTTGTCGCGCACCACGCTACGATACGCCTGCACCCCATCAGCAGCCAGTTGGTCCATCACCTCACGCCAGGCAGGCTGCGGCGGGGGTGGCGGTAACAAGGTGGCTTCCAGCACGGCCGCCAGGTACAGGTTGAGGTTTTGTTCGGCAATGCCGGGCAAACCGAACTTGAAGCGGATCATCTCGCCCTGCTCGGTGGTGCGGAACCGCCCAGCCACCGAACCCGGTGGCTGCGACAGGATCGCCGCGTGCGCCGGGCCGCCGCCACGGCCAACGGTGCCGCCACGGCCGTGGAACAACAGCAACTCGACTTGATGCTCGCGGCAGATGCGCACCAGGTTTTCCTGGGCCCGGTACTGCGCCCAGGCGGCTGCCGTGGTGCCAGCGTCCTTGGCGGAGTCGGAATAGCCGATCATCACTTCCTGCGGGCCGCGCAGGCCGGCGCGATAGCCCGGCAGGCCAAGCAGGCGCTGCATCACCGGGCCGGCGTTGTCCAGGTCGGCCAAGGTCTCGAACAGCGGTACCACCCGCATCGGGCGGGTCAGCCCGGCTTCCTTGAGCAGCAGTTGCACCGCCAGCACATCCGACGCGGCACCGGCCATGGAGATGACATAGGAGCCCAATGAAGCGGCCGGGGCCGCCGCAATTTCCCGGCAGGTGGCCAGCACCTCGGCGGTTTCCGCCTGGGGCTGGAAGTGCGCTGGCAGCAGCGGCCGGCGGTTTTTCAGTTCGGCCAGGAGGAACGCGATACGTTGCTCTTCATCCCAGTCGGCATAGCGCCCCAAGCCCAGGTAATCGGTGATCTCGGTCAGGGCATCGCGGTGCCGGGCAGCGTCCTGGCGCACGTCCAGGCGCCCCAGGTACAGGCCAAAGGTCACGGCCCGGCGCAGGCAGTCGAGCAGCGGCCCTTCGGCGATCACGCCCATGCCGCATTCATGCAGCGATTGATAGCACAGCTCAAGCGGCGCGATCAGGTCGCGGTTGTCCACCAGCACTTCGGCACCGGCGGGCTGGCTGCTGGTCAAGGCGGCATGCGCCCAGGCGCGGGTCGCCCGCAGGCGCTCACGCAATTGCTTGAGCACGGCGCGGTAAGGTTCGGCGCTGTCGCCGACTCGCTCACGCAGCGCGCTGCTGGCGTGTTGCATGGACAATTCTGCAGCCAAGGCGTCGATATCGCGCAGGAACAGGTCGGCCGCCATCCACCGCGCCAGCAACAGCACTTCGCGAGTGACTGCGGCCGTGACATTAGGGTTGCCGTCGCGGTCGCCGCCCATCCAGGAGGCGAAGCGGATCGGTGCGGCCTCCAGCGGCAGGCGCAGCCCCGTGGCATCGTGCAGCGCCTTGTCGACCTTGCGCAGGTGGTTGGGGATGGCCTGCCACAACGAATGTTCGATCACCGCAAAGCCCCACTTGGCCTCGTCCACCGGGGTCGGCCGAGTACGGCGGATCTCTTCGGTGTGCCAGGCTTCGGCGATCAGCCGGCGCAGGCGCTCGCGCACCTGCTGGCGCTCGCCAGGGGTCAGGTCGCGATGGTCCTGGGCTGCCAACTGAGCGGCGATGGCGTCGTACTTCTGGATCAAGGTGCGCCGCGCGACCTCGGTGGGGTGGGCCGTCAGCACCAGCTGGATATCCAGCTTGGCCAACTGCCGGGCCAAGGCGTCGTTGCCGTGCCCGGCCTGCTTCAGGCGTGCCAGCAGCTCGGGCAGCACCCGCGCTTCGAATGGCTCTGGCTGGTCGGCATCGCGACGGCGGATCAACTGATACTGCTCGGCCATGTTGGCCAGGTTGAGAAACTGGTTGAACGCCCGGGCCACCGGCAGCAAGTCTTCATCGGCCAGGTCCGCCAGGGTCGAGCTCAATTGCTCGCCGGCCACCCGGCGGTCCGCCTTGGCGCTGTGACGAATGGCCTCGATCTTCTGCAAAAACGCATCGCCGTGCTGCTGACGAATGGTTTCGCCGAGCAACTCCCCCAACACATGGACATCTTCACGCAAACGCACATCGATATCGGTCATTGGCCCTCTCTGTGGCGCAGCCTTGGCGCACTCGTTCAGGAAACAGCACTGGGCCAAGAGTGCCCATAGCCAAGCGTCGATGGCAAGCGCCCAAGCCAAGCCGCGATCGGCAAAGCAAACTAAAGTGCAAGCAGAGCACTCCGATCCAATGCAGCCCTTCGAGGCGTAGACAGAGGTCATCATGAAAATCCGTGAACTCGCCCAGCACTGGGAACAGAATGCCGCAGGTACCCTGAGCCGTACCGGCCATGTACTGCATCTGGACCTGGAGTCGGAGGCGCGCCTGGCCGCGCTGATCGACATGTACCCCAAACGTACCGCCGAAGAACTGCTCGGCGAACTGGTGGCGGCAGCCCTTGAGGAACTGGAAGCCAGTTTCCCTTATGTACAGGGGCGCCAGGTCATCGCCACCGATGAAGAAGGTGACCCGTTGTTCGAAGACATCGGCCCTACCCCTCGCTTTCTGTCCTTGTCCCGTCGGCACCTGCATGAACTCAGCAGCACTGCTGACGACAGCGAAACATAACCACCCCCCTGTTCCGGGCCTGCAAGGCCCGGAATACCGCGCATGGCGCTGAAAGTTCCAGGCAAATCTCACTGACCAATCAGTCAGAAAAAGTTATCCGTCAACGGCACTTTTTTCTGAACTATTCGAAAAACGCCCGAGTCCGAGCAAATAGCCATCACGCTAAAACCCTGCACACTGCCCTCGTGCACCGTTCAGCTGAAGTACACGGCAACTGTCAGGGAATAAGCGATGGACTGCTACGGACATCGTCGTTATCAGGAGTGATCCAATGGAGCTGACCACCATGAAGACCCGCACTTTCAAACCGTCATCCACTCATGTGCGCGGGTTCAAGCTGGCCGCGCTGGCCCTGGGCAGTAGCCTGGTCCTGGCCGGCTGTGCGGGCAACCCGCCCACCGAGCAGTATGCCGTTACCCAGTCCGCCGTGAACTCTGCCGTCAGTGCCGGCGGTACCGAGTTCGCCGCCGTTGAAATGAAAGCGGCCCAGGACAAGTTCAAGCAGGCTGAAATCGCCATGCATGACAAGAAGTACGACGACGCCAAGCGTCTGGCCGAACAAGCCGAATGGGACGCCCGCCTCGCCGAACGCAAGGCTCAGGCGGCCAAGGCCCAGAAGGCCGTGCAGGATGCCCGCCAGGGCGTTCAGGACGTACGTGAGGAAGGCCTGCGCAGCGCTCAATGAGCCCTGCCCGACTTCCCTTAGCCTTCGCACTCGATCAAAGGATGAACACTATGCGCAAACACGTCATGATTCCCGCCCTGCTGGCCCTGAGCGTCGGTCTTGCTGCCTGCTCGCACGACCCGAACGCCAACCTTGAATCGGCCCGCACCAACTTCTCCGCGCTGCAGAGCGACCCGCAGTCGACCAAGGTCGCGGCGCTGGAAACCAAGGATGCCCAGGACTGGCTGAACAAGGCCGACAAGGCCTATATGGATCGCGAGGACCAGAAAAAGGTCGACCAACTCGCTTACCTGACCAACCAGCGGGTCGAGGTCGCCAAGCAGACCATCGCCCTGCGCACCGCCGAAGGCGAACTGAAAAACGCCTCCGCCCAACGCGCCCAGGCCAAACTGGATGCCCGCGATGCGCAGATCGCCAAACTGCAGGACAGCCTCAATGCCAAGCAGACCGACCGCGGTACGCTGGTCACCTTCGGCGACGTGCTGTTTGACTTCAACAAGGCCGTGCTCAAGAGCAACGCCTACCCTAACGTGACCAAGCTGGCCCAGTTCCTTCAGGAGAACCCGGAGCGCAAGGTGATCGTAGAGGGCTACACCGACAGCGTCGGCTCGGCCAACTACAACCAGACCCTCTCCGAGCGCCGCGCCGCTGCCGTGCGCATGGCGCTGGTACGTGCAGGCGTAGACCCAGCACGCATCGTCGCTCAGGGCTACGGCAAGGAGTACCCGGTGGCTGACAACGGCAGCAACTCGGGCCGTGCGCAGAACCGTCGGGTAGAGGTGACCATCTCCAACGACAACCAGCCGGTGGCACCGCGCTCGGTGAGCCAGGCGCAGTAAGGCTGGCTAGTTGAAAGAAAAAACCCCGCCTTGATGGCGGGGTTTTTCATTGGTCTGCCCGCGAAAGGTCAGGTGCAGCAACGCAGATTGCAGCTCACTGCACCTGCTGCGGTGTGTCCTCGCCCATGCAACGCACCGCACGCTTGCGGTCGTCGACCAACACGCCGGTCAGGCCTTTCTGTTGGGTATCGAACAGCACCAGCACACCGTCCACGCACTGGGCCACCTGTGGCGCCGGGTCGAGCGAGACTTTGTAATCCTCGCCTGGCAGGGTCTTGAGCATGGTGAAATCCTGCAGCAACAGGGCATCTTCAGGCTTGGCGAAATGCAGGTAACCGTAGTACCAGAGGGCCCCCACCGTCACGATGATGCTGCCGACGCCGGTCAGGATCAGCGGGATGGCGTTGCGTTCTTCACTCATTGCTTGTTCTTCTCGTCAGGGTAATTGGGCACTTCGGCAAGCCGCCGCAGGCCGTTGAAATGACTAGGGTCGTCCAGAAAGCGCAGCATCACCTGGCGCCACACCGGGTCGGCGAAGGTCTGCACATGGCCACCACGGGTCAGTTGCAGTACCCGCGGCGGTGGCGCGTGCTGGTACAGGCGGATGCCGTTATCCATCGGCACCAGGTGGTCGTCGATACTGTGGAAGAACAGCTTCGGCGGGCCGTCCAGGCGCTCGACCGAACGGATCGCACTGTCACCGTCGGGCACCAGCCACGACAGCGGCACCTGCAATGGCCAGGTCATCCACGACGTACTCAGGGCGAACCGCCCGACCGCACGGTAGCTGGCCGGCACGCCATCGAACACCAGTGCGCTGAAGCGCTGGCGCTGTTCGGGGTGGGCCGCCAGGTAGTGGATGGCCATGGCGCCGCCCAGGCTCTGCCCCAGCAGCACCAGCGGCTTGCCCTTGACCTCGGGCGCCTGGTCCAGCCAGCCCAAGGCCGCCGCAATGTCCTGGTAGACCTCCGGCAAACCCGGTTTGCCCTGAGACAACCCATAACCCCGGTAGTCGACCATCAGTACCTGGTAACCCTGCTCCGGCAGCCAGTAGCTGCCCCCCAGATGGCCGGCCAGGTTGCCGCCGTTGCCATGCAGGTGCAACACCGTGCCCTTGACCTCGACCCCGGCCTTGGCCGGCAGCCACCAGCCATGCAGACGCACACCGTCGGCGGTGGTCAGAGTAACGTCCCGGTATTCCAGCTTGGCCCGTTCCGGTGTGAACGGTTGGCCCGGCTCGGGGTAGAACAGCAGGCTGCTGCACCCGCTCAGGCCCAGCAGGAGCACACCGAGTACCAGCAGGCGGCAGCGTTCAGAGAATGTTCGCGTAGTCGGCTTCAATGCGATCCAGGCTCAGGTGGTTGAGGAAGTTGGAGAAGCACATCCAGGCCGACAACGCGTTGAGGTCGCGGAACTGTTCGGGCAAGTACTTGGGCGGTTCCACCAGCCCTTCCTCGACCAGTTGGCGCAGGGTACGCATGTCTTCCAGGGTGGTCTTGCCGCAGAACAGCAGCGGGATCTGCTCGAGTTTGCCCTTCTTCACGGCCAACTGAATGTAGTTGTAAACCATGATGAAGCCCTTGAGGTAGGACAAGTCCTTGGTGAATGGCAGCCCATTGGGCACCGAGCCGCGGAACACCCGGCTGGCGTTGCTGTAGCTCTGCGCCATTTCGAAGCCCTGGGCGCGGAAGAACTCGAACACCTGAAGGAAATCGGCGCCTTCCTCGACCATGTGGATGGCGCGTGTGCGGTTGGTGAGCTTGCGCAGGCGGCTGGGGTAAGAGGCGAAGGCAATTACCTCCATGAGAATCGCCAGCCCTTCCTGCGTCACCGTCGACGAGGGTGGCCCTTTGGCCAGGAAGGTGCAAATCGGCTGGTTGAGGCCGTTGAGCGTGGTACCGACATGCACCAGCCCCTCATGCACCTCCAGCGCACGCACGTCGCGGCTGTTGAACATGGCGTCGGCGCGCACCTTGATGTAGTCGGCACCTGCCGCTGCGTCGGCGACGATGCCGTCGGACTCGAACACACGGATGGTTTCTTCGGCTTCACCGAACACCTTGTTCAGGCGGCGCTGGAGGATGTCTACGGCCTCCTTGGCGGTGAGGTTCTTGGGCTCGTCCTTGAGGTCGCCACGGCCATCGATGTTGTTCAGGTAGTCCGAGAGCATCAGGCCCAGGTCGGCCAGGGTCGGGTCACCGGCATGGAAGGCGTCGGAGGCGGCGCCGTAGAGCTCCTGCGAGATCAGCCCGAAGTCTTCGGTGCCACGCGCCTCGAGCATGCGCACCACCATGCGGTACTCCTTGCACATGCGCCGCATGATCTGCCCGACGGGGTTGAACTGGCCCAGCCGGCGGGTGATGTCGCGCTCGATGCTCTGGAACTCGGCCTTGACCGCACTGGAGTCGAACGACAACGGGCGCGACTGGTAATAGGCGCGGTCTACGGCAGGTGGCTCTTTGCCCTTGGCCTTGAGGAAGCCGTGGCGGATGTTGTCGTCCCACTTCACCGCGTCGAGCACACGAATGGGGGTCTGCGCCGCGACGATGCGGTCGGACAGTGCACGGATGGTCTGTTGGTACTCGTCCACTGAGGACTCCTTGCTAGAGGGCAGTACAGGCAACTACTTGCCGCTGCGCTGGAAGCGCGCCACCTCGACGAACAGGTCGGAGTTGGCCGGGTCGTCCAGATAGGCCAGCACCCGCGCCGATGGGCTGTCGATCAGCACGCCCTCACCATTGTCTTCCGGCACCTCGGTGCTGCGCCCGGTCAGTTCTTTCTTCTCGACAGCCTGCTGCACCTGCTCGACATCGAGGTTGTACACCACCAGTTCCTTGCCATCGATGACTTCGAAACCGCCAATCAGGAAATTACCGCCCAGGCGCTTGGGCACGCCGGCCGAGAGGTACCAGCGATTGCCGTGGCGCGACACGGTGAACACATACTCTTCGGGGGCCTTGCCCTTGGCCGTGGCCACGGCCTTGTAGGCATCGCCGCCACTGCGGCTGATCGCAAGTTTCAGCGGCTCGCCCCAGGCGTCCTTGCTGCTCCATTTGCCGAGCAGAGCCTTGGGCGCGGCCTGGTTGCTCGGCAACGGCTCGTGAAAGGTCACCAGACAACCGCCCAGCAGCAGGAATGACAGAGTCAACAACACCACACGCCAGGCTTTCATCAGGTTCTCCTTGAAAATTCAGGTCTGTGCTCAGGCCGATGCCAACACCAGGTGCAGGTAACGGGTAAGCATAGCGAGCATCTGCCCATCGGCTTGCGCGTTCGCATCCTTGAGCAGGCCCTGATATTCCATCTGCTCGATAATCGCCGTCAACATCTGGGCGTCCTGTTCCGGTTGCCGCGACCCGACCACCTGCAGCAACTGTCGGGTACCGTGCAGAAGGATCTGCTCGTGGGCGCACACCAGTTCGGCCAGGCGTGGGCACAGCAGCGCCTCCTGGCGGAACGCCTGCTCGGCCATGAGGAAGTCGCGGCGATTGAGCAACTGGCGGGACACATAGTCAGCGGTCATGCGCGCCACTTCGTCGGCCAGCCGCGCCCTCGCCTGCGAGCTGCCATCGCCCTGGGCCAGCATCTGGCGCAGCACTACCTCGGTGTTGGCCCAGAGCTTGGCCATGTAGGCGGCGCTGCGCTCGACGTACTGGGCGAAGGTATCGGTGAGCAGGTCCTCGATGTCCTTGAAGTAATAGGTGGTGGCCGACAATGGCACACCCGCCTCGGCGGCCACCGCGCGGTGGCGCACACCACGTACACCATCGCGCACGACGATGCGCATGGCGGCGTCGAGGATCAGTTGGCGGCGCTGCTCGCTGCCTTGGCGGGCAGTCTTGCGGCCTTGGTATTGCACGCTTTCGGCGACGGCGGTGGCGATGCCGGCGGCGCCTTGCGGGGCGATTACGGGGGACACGGGGTTACCTCACGGACGGTGTGCTGGCTGCGCCGGCGCTTTTGCGGCTACAGGTAACATAAAGCTTCAGGCACGAAAAAGCCGCCCCTAGAGGCGGCTTTCTCAGATCACTCAGGCCTGCGGACGCATATGTGGGAACAGGATCACATCGCGAATCGACGGCGAGTTGGTCAGCAGCATCACCAGGCGGTCGATGCCGATACCTTCACCGGCGGTCGGCGGCATGCCGTACTCCAGGGCACGGACGAAGTCGGCATCGTAGTGCATGGCTTCGTCGTCACCGGCATCCTTCTCGGCCACCTGGGCCAGGAAGCGCTCGGCCTGGTCTTCGGCATCGTTGAGCTCGGAGTAGGCGTTGGCGATCTCGCGGCCACCGATGAACAGCTCGAAGCGGTCGGTCACGGCCGGGTTCTGGTCGTTGCGACGGGCCAGCGGCGAGACTTCGAACGGGTATTCGGTGATGAAGTGCGGCTGCTCCAGCTTGTGCTCGACCAGCTCTTCGAAAATCATCACCTGCAACTTGCCCAGGCCTTCATGGCCGAGCACCTTGGCACCGGCTTTCTTGGCGATGTCACGGGCCTTGTCGACGTCCTGCAGGTCGGCGGCGGTCAGCTCGGGGTTGTACTTGAGGATCGAGTCGAATACCGACAGGCGCACGAACGGCTCGCCAAAGTGGAACACCTTGTCGCCGTACGGTACGTCGGTGCTGCCCAGCACCAGCTGTGCCAGCTCGCGGAACAGTTCCTCGGTGAGGTCCATGTTGTCGTTGTAGTCGGCATAGGCCTGGTAGAACTCGAGCATGGTGAACTCGGGGTTATGCCGGGTCGAAACGCCTTCGTTACGGAAGTTGCGGTTGATCTCGAAGACCTTCTCGAAACCACCCACCACCAGGCGCTTGAGGTACAGCTCCGGTGCGATGCGCAGGAACATGGCCATGTCCAGGGCGTTGTGGTGGGTTTCGAACGGCTTGGCCGCGGCGCCGCCGGGGATGGTCTGCAGCATCGGCGTTTCGACTTCGAGGAAGTCGCGCTCGATCAGGAACTTGCGGATGTGCGAGATCACCTGCGAGCGAACGCGGAAGGTGTGGCGGGTTTCTTCGTTGACCATCAGGTCGACGTAACGCTGACGGTAGCGCTGTTCGGTGTCGGTCAGGCCGTGGTGCTTGTCGGGCAGCGGGCGCAGCGACTTGGTCAGCAGGCGCACGTTGGTCATTTCGACGTACAGGTCGCCCTTGCCGGAACGGGCCAGGGTGCCTTCGGCGCTGATGATGTCGCCCAGGTCCCAGGTCTTGACGGCGGCCAGGGTTTCTTCTGGCAGGGTCTTGCGGTTGACGTAGACCTGAATACGGCCGGTCATGTCCTGGATGACCATGAACGAGCCACGGTTGAGCATGATGCGCCCGGCAACCTTGACCGGAATCGCTGCAGCTTCCAGTTCTTCCTTGGTCTTGTCGGCGTACTGCTTCTGCAGGTCGTTGCAGTAGCTGTCGCGACGGAAGTCATTGGGGAAGGCATTGCCCTTGGCGCGCTCTGCGGCAAGTTTTTCCTTGCGCAGGGCGATCAGGGCGTTTTCTTCCTGTTGCAGGTCTTGCGGTGCGCTATTGAGGTCGCTCATGTGGTCACATCTTCCATCAGGGAATTCATTGCCCTCGCCCGCAGGCGAGGGTCTTCTCAGCAGGAGTGAAGCTTACAGGCCCTGTTTCAGGCTGGCTTCGAGGTATTCGTCGATGTCGCCGTCGAGCACCTTGTTGCAGTCGCTGCGCTCAACGTTGGTGCGCAGGTCCTTGATCCGCGACGCGTCGAGCACGTACGAGCGGATCTGGTGGCCCCAACCAATGTCCGACTTGCTGTCTTCCAGGGCTTGGGAAGCGGCGCTGCGCTTCTGCATTTCCAGCTCGTACAACTTGGCCCGCAGCATTTTCATGGCGGTGTCTTTGTTGGCGTGCTGGGAGCGTTCGTTCTGGCAGCTGACCACGGTGTTGGTCGGCACGTGGGTGATACGTACCGCCGAGTCGGTGGTGTTGACGTGCTGGCCACCGGCGCCGGAGGAGCGGTAGGTGTCGATGCGCAGGTCGGACGGGTTGATCTCGATCTCGACCTTGTCGTCGATCTCGGGCGATACGAACACGGCCGAGAACGAGGTGTGGCGACGGGCGCCGGAGTCGAACGGGCTCTTGCGCACCAGGCGGTGCACGCCGATTTCGGTACGCAGCCAGCCGAAGGCGTATTCGCCTTTGATGTGCACGGTTGCGCCCTTGATACCGGCGACTTCACCTTCGGACAGTTCCATGATGGTGGCATCGAAGCCGCGCTTGTCCGCCCAGCGCAGGTACATGCGCAACAGGATGTTGGCCCAGTCCTGGGCTTCGGTGCCGCCGGAACCGGCCTGGATGTCCAGGTAGGCGTTGTTCATGTCCATCTCGCCGCTGAACATGCGGCGGAATTCCAGTTTGGCGAGGGAGTCTTCCAGGCGCTGCAGTTCGGCGACCACGTCGTCGACGGTGCCTTCGTCGTTCTCTTCGACGGCCATGTCCAGCAGGTCGCGGCAATCGTTCAGGCCACCGGCGAGTTCATCCAGTGTGCCGACGATGGTTTTCAGCGACGCAAGCTCACGGCCCAGTTCCTGGGCGTACTCGGGCTTGTTCCAGACGCTGGGGTCTTCCAGCTCGCGGTTGACTTCGATCAGGCGGTCATGCTTGTGATCGTAGTCAAAGATACCCCCGAATGGACTGGGAACGCTCGGTGAGGTCCTTGATGGTGTTCAGGATCGGTTGGATTTCCATGGGGGGAGGCTCTCGTGCGAATTCGGTGAAAAGCCTGCGAGTATAACTGAGTCAGACGCGGGGCGGCAGACCCGCCGGGCGGTAGGTTTGGGGGATTTACGATGTGTTGGGCCATAGGCTTTCGGCGCCAGAGAGATCGAGCGCCGCGCGAGCGGCGCTCGATCTCGCCCTCAGGCAATCCCCACCTGATTACGCCCGCTGTTCTTGGCCTGGTACAAGCCCTTGTCCGCCGCCGAAATCAGCTGCCGGCAATGCCCGCCAACCGCCGGCGTCTGCGTCGCCAGGCCAATGCTCACGGTCAACCGCGCATCAGCCGCCGGCGCCGTATGGGCAATACCTAACCCCACCACGGTCTGGCGCAATTTCTCGGCAATCAGCCGCGCGCCACCCGGGGACGTATTGGGCAGCACCAGGGCAAACTCCTCGCCCCCATAGCGCGCCGGCAGGTCAGTCGGCCGCGAACACGAGCCGCGAATCGCTTCGGCCACCTGGCGCAACGCCTCGTCACCCGCCAGGTGGCCGAAATTATCGTTGTAGGCCTTGAAGTAGTCGACGTCGATCATCAGCAACGACAGCTGCTGCTGCTCGCGCATGGCCCGGCGCCACTCCAGCTCCAGGTACTCGTCGAAATGGCGCCGGTTGGAAAGCCCGGTCAGGCCATCGGAATTCATCAGCCGCTGCAGCATCAGGTTGGAATCGAGCAACTGTTGCTGGCTCACGCGCAGGGCGCGGTAGGCTTCGTCACGCTGGAGCAAGGTCAGGTAGGAGCGCGAGTGGTAGCGAATACGCGCCACCAGCTCGATGTTGTCCGGCAACTTGACCAGGTAGTCGTTGGCCCCCGCAGCAAACGCCGCGCTCTTGACCAGCGGGTCTTCCTTGGTCGACAGCACGATGATCGGGATATCCTGGGTGGCGGGGTTGTTGCGGTACTCGCGCACCAGGGTCAGCCCATCCAGGCCCGGCATGATCAGGTCCTGCAGGATGACCGTCGGCTTGATGCGCATGGCCTGCGCCACGGCCTGGTGCGGGTCGGCGCAGAAGTGGAAGTCGATGTTGTCTTCGTGGGCCAGGCCACGACGCACCGCTTCGCCGATCATCGCCTGATCGTCGACCAACAGGACCATCGCCGAGTTTTCATTGGCGGTCGCGAAACCTTCGATCGGTAGATCATTCATCCCTATTCACCTGATCACTGCCGGCCAGGCGGCGTGATTCAATACATATCGTCATTTTGCAAAGAATTCCATCAAGCGCCCGGCTATTCGCTCCAGCGGGCGGATTTCCACCGCCGCGTCGATCGCTGCGGCGGCCTTGGGCATGCCGTACACGGCACTGCTGGCCTGGTCCTGGGCGATGGTCAGGAAGCCTTGCTGGCGCATCAGTTTCAGGCCTCGGGCACCATCGCGGCCCATGCCCGTGAGCAGCACACCTACAGCATCGCCGCTCCAGTAGCGCGCCACGCTCTCGAAGAACACATCGATCGAGGGCCGGTAGATTTCGTTGACGGGTTCGGCAGTGTAGGCCAGCTGGCCGTTTTTCAGCAGGCGGATATGGTGGTTGGTGCCCGCCAGCAACACCTGCCCCGGTTGCGGCGGCTCGCCCTCGCAGGCCAGGCGCACCGGCAGGCCTGCCGCGCTGCTGAGCCATTCGGCCATGCCGGCGGCAAACACCTGGTCGACATGCTGGACCAGCACGATGGCCGCCGGAAATGCAGGGGGCAAGCCCTTGAGCAGCACCTCCAGGGCAGCCGGGCCGCCCGCCGACGAGCCGATGGCCACCAGCCCGCGCCGCTGTGACGCTTCGCGCAAGGGCGTGGCAACCGGGCGCGCGGCCGGCGCGCGCTGCTGGCCGATCAGCCAACTGATATTGAGGATCTTGCGCAGCAACGGCGCCGCCGCCTCACGGGCATCGCCCGCCCCCAAGGCCGGGGTATCGACCACATCCAAGGCGCCATGGCCCATGGCCTCGAATACCCGGTGCACGTTCTGTTTGCGGTCGACCGTGACGATCACGATGGCGCAGGGGGTTTCGGCCATGATCCGCCGCGTCGCCTCCACCCCGTCCATCACCGGCATGATCAGGTCCATGAGGATCAGGTCGGGCAACTGCTCGGCGCAGCGCTGCACCGCCTCGGCGCCGTTGCCCGCCACCCAGATCACCTGGTGCGCAGGCTCGAAGGCCAGCGCCCGGCGTAACGCCTCGACCGCCATGGGCATGTCATTGACGATGGCGACCTTCATCCCTGAGCACCTCCGATCAGCTCCACCACAGCATCCAGCAACGCATCGTCGTGGAAACTGGCCTTTGCCAAATAGTAGTCGGCGCCAGCGTCCAGGCCACGCCGTCGGTCTTCCTCACGGTCCTTGTACGACACCACCATCACCGGCAGCGATTGCAAGCGCTGGTCGCGGCGCACCAGGGTGACCAGCTCGATGCCATCCATGCGCGGCATGTCGATATCGGTGATCAACAAGTCGAAGTCGTCGCCGCGCAAGGCGTTCCAGCCGTCCATGCCATCTACCGCCACCGCCACGTCGTAACCGCGGTTGCCCAGCAGCTTGCGCTGCAGCTCGCGCACGGTGAGCGAGTCATCGACCACCAGGATGCGTTTGCGCACTGCACCCCGGGCGCCACTGCTGCCCCGCTCGATGCGCTCCAGGCTGCCGGTACTGAGCAGTTTTTCTACCGAGCGCAGCAGGTCTTCGACGTCGATGATCAACACCACCGAGCCGTCGTCGAGCAAGGCGCCGGACGAGATATCCTGGACCTTACCCAAGCGCGGATCGAGGGGCATCACCACCAGCACCCGCTCACCGATCAAGCGCTCCACGGCAACCCCATAGAGTTGCTCGCGTTCGCGAATAACCACCACCCGCAGGCTGCGCTCATCGTCCTGCCCTGCCGGGCGGTTGAGCAACTGGCTTGCCGCCACCAGGCCGATGTGCCGCCCTTCGTGCCAGAAGTGCTGGCGCCCTTCGATCTGCACGATCTGTTCGGCGGTCACCTCCAGGGTGCGTTCGATATGCGCAAGCGGGAAGGCATACGCTTCGCCGCCCACTTCCACCACCAGGCTGCGCACCACCGAGAGGGTCAGCGGCACCTGCAGGTGGAAGCGGCAGCCCTGCCCCGCCGATTGCGTCAACTCGATCGAGCCGCGCAGCTCGCGGATCATGTGCTGCACGGCATCCAGGCCAACCCCGCGTCCAGACACCTCGGTCACGGTGTCGCGCAGGCTGAAACCGGGCAGGAACAGGAACGTCATCAGCTCCGCCTCGCTCATCCGGGCCACCGTGTCGGCCGGCGACATGGCACGCTCGACGATCGCGCTGCGCAGGCGCTCCAGGTCGATACCGGCGCCATCGTCGATCAGCTCAAGGCTGAGCATGCCGGCCTGGTGCGAGGCGCGCAGGCGAATCACGCCCTCCTGCGCCTTGCCTGCCAGCAGGCGCCGCTCGGGCAGTTCGATGCCGTGGTCGACCGCATTGCGCAGCAGGTGGGTCAGCGGTGCTTCGAGTTTTTCCAGCACATCGCGGTCGACCTGGGTCTTTTCGCCTTCGATGACCAGGCGCACCGGCTTGCCCAGGGAGCGCCCAAGGTCACGGACCATGCGGCTCTGCCCGGCCAGTACGTCAGCGAAAGGCCGCATCCGGCAGGCCAGGGCCGTGTCATAGAGCAACTGCGCGCGCTGGCTGGCCTGCCAGCCGAATTCGTCAAGGTCGGCGGCCTGCTGCTGCAAAATCTGCTGGGTTTCGGCCAACAGGCGCTGGGTCTGGGCCAGGGCTTCGAGCACTTCGCTGCTCTGGCCACTGTCTTCCAGTTGCATGCGCAAACCATCGAGGGCCTGCATGCCTTGGCCATGCATGCGCTTGAGGCGCTGCAAGGTGGCCAGGTAAGGCTTGAGCCGCTGGGTTTCCACCAGCGACTTGCTGGACAGGTCGAGCAAGCTGTTGAGGCGGTCGGCGGTGACCCGCAGCACCCGCTCTGCGCCTTCGCCAGCGCGTTTGCCAGCCTTGCGCCGTGGCACGGGTTCAAGCTCGAATTCCACCTCCATGGCCTCGGGTGCCAGCGGCAAGGGCTCGACGGGCGTGGATTGTACAGGCGCTGCCGGCAATGCCGTTGGCATTGGCACCGGCGCGGCGCCTGGGTCCAGCAGGCTGGCCATCTGCGCGAGGAACACCGGCAGCGTCGCTTGCGCGGCGGTGTCGCCTGGCGTGGCGATGCGCATCAACAGGTCGGTGCCCTGCAGCAACGCATCGATATGCTCGGCGCTCAGCCGCAAGCGGCCTTCCTGGGCAGCCACCAGGCAGTCTTCCATTACATGGGCAACGCTGACGCCAGCGTCTACCCCGACAATGCGCGCGGCCCCCTTCAGGGAGTGGGCCGCGCGCATGCAGGCTTCCAGCTGGTCGGCCTGGGTGGGATTGCGCTCCAGGGCCATCAGGCCGGCGCTGAGTACCTGGGTCTGCGCCTCGGCTTCCAGGCTGAACAGCTCGAGCAACGATGCGTCGCGCATTTGCTCTGGGGTCATGACAGGCTCCGCTGCACGGCAGACAGTAATTGTTGATCGTCCAGCACGCGCACGCTGCGGCCACGCCACTGCAGCACCGCTGCGGTGAAGCGCGTGGTGTCCTGGCCGCTGTCCAGCAACGCCGGGTCAAGCCGATGAATGCCGTCGATCTCTTCGACTGCCATCACCACCGGCCCACCTTCGGCGGCCAGAATCAGCATGCGCGGCATCTCGCGGCCGCTGCGCTGTTGCCCGGCAGTCGGTTGCACCCCCAGCAGGTCAGCCAGCGAAAGGCATGGCACCAACGCGCCACGCACGTTGGCGACGCCTTGCAATACCCGCGAACGCTGGTGCGGTAGCGAATGCACTGCCTGCAAGGGGGCGATTTCTGCCAGGCAGGCGGTCGCCAGGGCCAGCCATTCTTCGCCGAGCCTGAACAACAGCAGGGAGTGGCCGACTGATTGCTCGGCGGCTTGCGCCGCAACGGCCTGGTCATCCTGCAGCAGAGCGTAACGGTCGAGCAGGCGCGTGGCGGCAGCGGCATAGACGTCGCAGTTGCGGCAATGGATGTGCTGCTCCAGCAGCGGGCACTGTTTGTCACCGTGCACGCCGATGCGGTTCCAGCAGTCGTCGATGCGCTCGTCGGCCTGGGCAAGCAGTTGCATCGCGGATTCACCCCTCATCGTTCAGACTCCCGACCGACCCGTGCGGCACGCGCCTGCAAACGCTGCGCACCGGCCAGGTCGCCCTGGGCCGCGAGCAACGCCGCCAGGTGTACCAGGGCCTCGGGGTGCTGCGGTTCGAGGTACAGAGCCTTGCGATAATGGGTAAGCGCCTGGCCGGCATCGCCTTCGGTATCGCTGAGCAACCCCAGCCAGTAGTAAACCTGCGCGGTCGGCGCGAACTGGCTCAAGTAACGCTGGCAAGCGGCGCGCGCCTGCGCACTGGCACCGGCGTTGGCATGCTGGGCAATGCTGGCCAGCAATTCGGCCTCGCTCTCGCCCTTGCTGTCGTGCGCCAGCGACGCCTTGGCAGTGGCCACAAGGGGCCGCAACGGCCGCGTCAGTGACGGGGTCGTGGGCGGGTACACGGGCATGGCCAAAGGCGGCAGCGTGCGCCTGACGGGTGGCGCGGGTGGCACGGCGACCGGCGCGCGGTCGCCCTCCTGGCGCACGTAGGCGAATGACTGCGCAATGCCCAACGGGCGCATCCCCAGCCGCGCCAGCAAGCTGCCTTCGGCAGGCCCGATGAACAGCACGCCCTGCGTGTGAGTCAGGCGCTTGAGCACCTCGAACACGCGCTGCTGCGTGGGCACGTCGAAATAGATCAACAGGTTGCGGCAGAACACGAAATCGTACAGGCCATCGCGGCTGGCCAGTGCCGGATCCAGCACATTGCCTACCTGCAGGCTGACCTGCTGGCGCACCCGGCCCTGCAAGCGGTGGCCGTCATCGAGCGCATCGAAAAAGCGCTCGCGAAAACCCAGGTCGCTGCCGCGAAAGGCATTGCGCCCGTAGACCGCCTGTTCGCCCTTGGCCACCGAAATGGGGCTGATGTCGATGCCATCGATCATGAACGAGCCAGGGCTCATGCCGCCATCCAGCAGCGCCATGGCCAGTGAATAGGGTTCTTCGCCGGTCGAGCACGGCAGGCTGAGCAGCCGCACCGGGCGTGCGCCGGCCAGTTGGGCCAGGCGTTTATGGGCAAGCCCGACCAGGGCCGTGAACGATTCGGGGTAACGGAAGAACCAGGTCTCGGGGACGATGACTGCCTCGATCAAGGCCTGTTGCTCGTCCGCCGATTGCTGCAGGCGCAGCCAGTAATCGTCCAGGTCTGCCGCGTTCACGGCAACGCAGCGCTGGCGCAAGGCGCGCTCGACCATGGACGCCCCCACCGACTCCACATCCAGGCCGATACGCTCGCGCAGGTAGCGGAAGAAACGCTGTTCAGTCATGTCGGCACTCCTTGCCCTGGTGCACCGCTGTGATCGGCAAACACCAGCTCGCGCACGGCGTCCGTCAGCAGGTCATCGACTTCGATCAGTTGCAACAGGCCCAGGTGGTCCTGGCGCACCGGGCCCAGGTAGGGGGCGTCGGCATTGTCCAGGCCATACGGCTGGAAGTCTTCGCGGCGGCAGCGCAAGGTTTCGGTCGCCTGCTCAAGGATCAGCCCGAGTTGCAGGTTGCCCCGGTAACGCACCAGCACCAGACGCGTGCTGGTACGTTGCGCTGCGGCCTGGCCAAAGCTCAGCGCCGACAGGTCGACCACCGGCACCAGCGCGCCGCGATGCGCGAGAATACCCGCGACCCACGCCGGCGCCTGGGCGATCGGCTTCAGCGGCCGACGCGGCAGCACCTCGACCACCTCGTGCACGTCCAGGGCAAAGCGCTGATCAGCGATGCGAAACAGCAGGTACAACGTGCCCTTGGCGTCGCCCGCCGGCGCGGCGTGGGGTTGCAAGTCGTTCATCGCCGTCAGACTTTGAAACGCGACACGCCGCCGCGCAGGCCTGCCGCCACCTGGCTGAGCTCGTCAATGGCAAAACTGGCCTGGCGCAGCGACTCGACCGTCTGGGTACTGGCATCGCTGAGCTGGGCCAGTGCCTGGTTGATCTGCTCGGCACCGGTGGCCTGGGCCTGCATGCCTTCGTTGACCATCAACACACGCGGCGCCAGGGCCTGCACCTGATGGATGATCTGGCTGAGCTGCTCGCCCACCTGCTGGACCTCGAACATGCCGCGGCGCACTTCTTCGGAAAACTTGTCCATGCCCATCACCCCTGCCGAGACAGCCGACTGGATCTCACGCACCATCTGCTCGATGTCGTAGGTGGCCACGGCAGTCTGGTCGGCCAGGCGGCGCACTTCGGTGGCCACCACGGCGAAGCCACGACCATACTCGCCGGCTTTTTCAGCCTCGATGGCGGCATTGAGCGACAACAGGTTGGTCTGGTCGGCCACCTTGACGATGGTCACTACCATCTGGGTGATATTGCTGGCCTTCTCATTGAGGATGCCGAGCTTGGCATTGACCAGTTCCGCGGCGCCCATCACCTGGTGCATGGTCTCTTCCATGCGCGCCAGGCCTTGCTGGCCGGAGCCGGCCAGGCTCGAAGCCTGATCGGCGGCAGAGGTGACCTCGGTCATGGTGCGTACCAGGTCACGCGAGGTGGCGGCGATTTCCCGCGAGGTGGCGCCGATTTCAGTGGTGGTCGCGGCGGTCTCGGTCGCGGTGGCCTGCTGCTGCTTGGAGGTGGCGGCGATCTCGGTCACCGAGGTGGTCACCTGCACCGATGAACGCTGGGCCTGGGACACCAGGTTGGCCAGCGCCTCGGCCATTTCGTTGAAACCGCTTTCGATGGCGCCGAACTCGTCCTTGCGGTCCAGGCTCAGGCGCATGCTCAGGTCACCCGAGCGCAACCGGTCGAGGGCGTGAACGATACGCTGCATGGGCGCACTGATGGCGCGCATCAGCAGCAACCCGCAGATGCCGGCGGCAACAATTGCCAGCAGCAGCGAAATCATCATGCTGCCCTTGGCCGTGCTCACGGCGCTGACGATGTCGTGGGTGGCAGCTTCGGCCGAGGCCCGGTTGTTCTCGATCACATCGTTCAGGTGCTTGCGGCCATCGACCCAGGCCGGGGTGAGCACCTCGTTGATCAGCCGTTCGGCTTCGACATAATTGCGCTGGCGGTAGGTGTCCAGCACCTGGCCGACGACCTTGATGTAGTTTTCTTCCAACTGCACGAAGCTATCGAAGCGCGTCTGGTCGGCGCGGTCCTGAATGGTCTCCTGGTAGCTGGCCATATGTTGCTTGAGGCGATCCTCGAAGCTCTTGAACAGCTCCAAGTCCGCCGACGTGATTTCGCGATGGTTGGACAAACCCACCAGTTGCTGGCTGGTGACGTAGCTGTCGACCCAGGCACTGCGGATCATGGAGCTGTAGTAGACCCCGGGAATGCTGTCTGTGCCCACTGCCTGCTCGGCACTTTCGATCGCCACCAACCGCGAGTAGGCGGCGACGATCATCAGCAGCATGATGGCGATGATCACGGCGAAACTTGCCAGGATCCGTTGGCGCAACGTCCAGTTCTTCACATTCAGCCCTCAGGAATTCACAACGAGCGGGGAAAATCGCCGAAGTATAGCCCAGGCATCCTACGCTTTTGCGGCTGAAATGCGGGGTATTCAGGCATCCTTGCCTGATGGACAAGCCAAGCCGTGTGCTATTGGCCTGCGCCAAGCCGTACCTGGTGCTCCAGTTCCTGGCGCAAGGCTGGGTCCAGGCGCAACTGGCGGGCCAGTTCGTCCAGGTAGGCACGTTCCATGAAATGCTCCTGGTCGACCATCATCACACTGGCCAGGTACATCTCGGCGGCCATTTCCGGCGTTTGCGCGGCACGCGCCACCTCGGCCGGGTCCAGCGGTTTGTTCAGCTCGGCGTGCAGCCATTGCTGCAATTCACCGTCCGTGTCCAGGCGGGTGAATTCGCCTTCGATCAAGGCCCGCTCGCGCTCGTCGATATGGCCATCGGACTTGGCCGCTGCCACCAGCGCCCGCAGCACCGCCTGGCTGTGCTGCTCGGCCTGGGCCGGCGGCAGGCGGTCGAGGGTCTGCGGCTCGGGCGCTTGCCCTGCCCCCTGCTGGCGCGCCTGCCAGTTGCCATAGGCCTTGTAGGCCAACACCCCGAGTGCAGCGAGGCCACCGTACGTCAGGGCCTTGCCGCCGTATTTGCGGGCCTTCTTGTTACCCAGCAACAGGCCCAGCGCCCCTGCCCCCAACGCGCCGCCACCGACACCGGACAACAGGCTGCCGAGGCCGCCGGCGCCCGCGCCTGGCTTGCCTGAGCCCGCTTTGCCGGCCTGGCTGTCGAGCAGTTGCTGGCCAGACTTGAGCAGTTGATCGAGCAGTCCGCGGGTGTTCATTGAAGTGCCTCCAGACGTTGCAAAAGGACAGCCAGATTAAGCCTTGCCCGAGCGATCGCCACGGGGGGATTTGCTTCCGGATGTTGCATTGGCCAGCAAAAAGCCAACTAGACTCGATATCGCCAATACCTCGCACAATCGCACTACGCTTATAACAAGCGTTTCACGGCTTGCTTGATGACTGCCCCGACCAAGATCTCCAATAAGAGGGAACACCATGTCAGCGCACAACACCGCATTGCTCGGCGCCCTGACCGGCGCGTTGCTGGCCAGCGCCAGCCTGCAGGCCGCCGAACCGCTCAAGGCCTTGGGAGCCGGCGAGGGGCGCCTGGATATCGTCGCCTGGCCCGGCTACATCGAGCGGGGTGAAAGCGACAAGGCCTACGATTGGGTCACCGGCTTTGAAAAGGAAACCGGCTGCAAGGTCAGCGTCAAGACGGCCGCCACCTCCGATGAAATGGTCAGCCTGATGACCAAGGGCGGCTACGACCTGGTCACGGCCTCGGGCGATGCGTCGCTGCGGCTGATCGCCGGCAAGCGAGTGCAACCGATCAACACCGCGCTGATCCGCAACTGGAAGAACATCGACCCGCGCCTGCAGAACGGCGGCTGGTACGTGGTCGACAAGCAGGCCTACGGCACCCCGTACCAGTGGGGGCCAAATGTGCTGCTGTACAGCACGCAGGTGTTCAAGCAGGCGCCGACCAGCTGGGGTGTAGTCTTCGAGCCGCAGGACCTGCCCGATGGCAAGCCGAACAAAGGCCGCGTGCAAGCCTACGACGGGCCGATCTACATCGCCGATGCGGCGCTGTACCTGAAGTCGGCCAAGCCGGAACTGGGTATCCAGGACCCCTACGAACTGAACGAGACCCAGTACAAAGCCGTGCTCGAACTGTTGCGCCAGCAACAGCCGTTGATCCACCGCTACTGGCATGACGCCACGGTGCAGATGAGCGATGTGAAGAACGAAGGCGTGGCGGCCTCCAGCTCCTGGGGCTACATGGTCAACGGCCTGAAAGCAGAGAACCAGCCGGTGGCCTCTACCATACCCAAGGAGGGCGCCACGGGCTGGGCCGACACCACCATGTTGCACAGCGAGGCCAAACACCCCAACTGTGCCTACAAGTGGATGGACTGGTCATTGCAACCGAAGGTGCAGGGTGATGTGGCCGCCTGGTTCGGCTCATTGCCAGCGGTGCCGGCGGCCTGCACCGGCAGCGAACTGCTGGGCGCCGAAGGCTGCAAGACCAATGGTTTCGACAACTTCGACAAGATCGCCTTCTGGAAGACGCCGCAGGCGCAGGGCGGCAAGTTCGTGCCTTATAGCCGCTGGACGCAGGACTACATCGCGATCATGGGCGGGCGCTGAGGTCGATTGAGCCTGTACCGGCCTATTCGCGCTGCAGCCCCGCGAAACCGCCGGTACAGGCAACACAGCAACAACTGAGTACCGGCCATGCCCCTAGCAGTCCAGTTCACCCAGGTTTCCCGCACCTTCGGCGAGGTCAAGGCCGTCGACCAGGTCAGCATCGACATCATGGATGGCGAGTTCTTCTCCATGCTCGGCCCCTCCGGGTCGGGCAAGACCACCTGCCTGCGCCTGATCGCAGGCTTCGAGCAACCTGACAACGGTTCGATCCGCATCCATGGCGTGGAAGCCGCCGGGGTGCCGCCCTACCAACGCGACGTCAATACCGTGTTCCAGGACTATGCGCTGTTCCCGCACATGAACGTGCGCGACAACATCGCCTATGGCCTCAAGGTCAAAGGCGTGGCCAAGGCCGAACGGCATGCCCGCGCCGACGAGGCCCTGGCGATGGTGGCGCTGGCCGGTTACGGTGCGCGCAAACCGGCGCAGCTGTCCGGCGGCCAGCGCCAGCGCGTCGCCCTCGCCCGCGCACTGGTCAACCGCCCACGAGTGCTGCTGCTCGACGAGCCGCTGGGGGCGCTGGACTTGAAGCTGCGCGAACAGATGCAGGGCGAACTGAAAAAGCTGCAGCGCCAGCTGGGCATCACCTTCATCTTCGTCACCCACGACCAGACCGAAGCCCTGTCGATGTCCGACCGCGTGGCGGTGTTCAACCGCGGCCGCATCGAACAGGTCGACACCCCGCGCAACCTGTACATGCAGCCGGCTACTACCTTCGTCGCCGAATTCGTCGGCACCTCGAATGTGGTGCGTGGCGAGCTGGCCGAGCAGCTCAACGGCAGCTCCGCGCCGTTTTCCATCCGCCCCGAGCATATCCGCCTGGGCGAACATGCCGCCGACAGCCATGAGGTGCAGGTCAGCGGCCTGCTGCACGATGTGCAGTACCAGGGCAGCGCCACCCGCTTCGAACTGCAACTGGACAGCGGCCAGCTGCTGACGGTGAGCCAGGCCAACGACCGCTGGCAGGCCCACGCGCAAACTTGGCAGGCCGGCCAGCGGGTGCAAGCGCACTGGCCCCGTGAAGCGATGACGGCACTGCTGGAAACCGTACTCGACGAGGGCCGCTGAAATGAACGCGCCCACTGCCAGCCCAGGCCCGTTGCGCCGCTTTGCCAACCTGCTTTACCGGCGGCCCAACCTCTACCTGGCGCTGCTGCTGATCCCGCCGTTGACCTGGTTCGGGGCGATCTACCTGGGCTCGTTGCTGAACCTGCTGTGGCAAGGTTTCTATACCTTCGACGACTTCACCATGGCGGTGACCCCGGACCTGACCCTGGGCAACTTCGCTGCGCTGTTCAACCCGTCGAACTTCGACATCATCCTGCGCACCCTGGGCATGGCCGTGGCGGTGTCGCTGGCCAGCGCGGTACTGGCCTTCCCCATTGCCTATTACATGGCGCGCTACACCAGCGGCAAGACCAAGGCCTTTTTCTACATCGCGGTGATGATGCCGATGTGGGCCAGCTACATCGTCAAGACCTATGCCTGGACCCTGCTGCTGGCCAAGGGCGGCGTGGCCCAATGGTTCGTCCAGCTACTGCACCTGGATGGCCTGCTGCAGGCGCTGTTGACGGTGCCAGGCATTGGCGGCAGCACCCTGTCGACATCACACCTGGGGCGTTTCATGGTGTTCGTGTACATCTGGCTGCCGTTCATGATCCTGCCGATCCAGGCCTCGCTGGAGCGCCTGCCGCCGTCGTTGCTGCAGGCCTCGGCAGACCTGGGAGCAAGGCCCGGGCAAACCTTCTGGCAGGTGACCCTGCCGCTGTCGATCCCCGGTATTGCCGCAGGCTCGATCTTCACCTTCTCGCTGACCCTGGGCGATTTCATCGTGCCGCAGCTGGTCGGCCCGCCCGGCTACTTCATCGGCAGCATGGTTTACGCCCAGCAAGGGGCGATCGGCAACATGCCAATGGCCGCCGCGTTCACCCTGGTGCCCATCGTGCTGATTGCGCTGTACCTCTCCATCGTCAAGCGCCTGGGGGCATTCGATGCACTCTGAACATGCATCAACGGGTCTGCGCCTGGCGGCCTGGGGCGGGTTGCTGTTCCTGCACTTCCCGATCCTGATCATCGTCCTCTACGCCTTCAACACCGAAGACGCAGCGTTCAGCTTCCCACCCAAGGGGTTCACTCTGAAGTGGTTCACCGTGGCCTTCGCCCGCCCCGACGTGCTCGAAGCCATCAAGCTGTCGCTGCAGGTCGCCTGCCTGGCCACGTTGATCGCCCTGGTACTCGGCACCCTGGCCTCGGCGGCGCTGTACCGGCGCAGTTTTTTTGGCAAGGAAGGTATTTCGCTGATGCTGATCCTGCCGATTGCTCTGCCTGGCATCATCACCGGTATCGCCCTGCTCTCGGCGTTCAAGCGTCTGGGCATCGAGCCTGGCCTGTTCACCATCGTGGTCGGCCACGCCACCTTCTGTGTGGTGATCGTCTACAACAACGTCATCGCCCGCCTGCGGCGGACCTCGCAAAGCTTGATCGAGGCCTCGATGGACCTTGGCGCAGATGGCTGGCAGACCTTCCGCTACATCATCCTGCCCAACCTCGGCTCGGCGCTGCTGGCAGGCGGCATGCTGGCCTTCGCGTTGTCGTTCGACGAAATCATCGTTACCACCTTCACCGCCGGGCACGAACGCACGCTGCCGATCTGGTTGCTCAACCAGCTCAGCCGCCCACGCGACGTGCCGGTAACCAACGTGGTCGCCATGCTGGTGATGCTGGTGACCATGCTGCCGATCCTTGGCGCCTATTACCTGACCCGCGGCGGCGAAAGCGTGGCGGGCAGCGGCAAATGACCCTGGAGGAGTCCCTCATGCAAACGCACATGCTGATCAACGGTCGCCTGGTAGCTGGCGACGGGCCGGCCTGGACCGTGCTCAACCCCGCCCAGGGCAGCGCCCTGGCGCAGATCAACGAGGCCACCGAGGCCCAGGTCGACAGCGCCGTGCGTGCCGCCGACCTGGCCTTCGACAGCTGGTCGCAGGCCAGCCCCAAAGACCGTTCCCTGGCCCTGCTGGCGCTGGCCGACACCATCGAGCAGCATGGCGAAGAACTGGCCCGGCTCGAATCGCAGAATTGCGGCAAGCCTTTCAGCGCGGCACTGAATGACGAAATACCGGCAATCGCCGATGTCTTCCGTTTTTTTGCCGGCGCAGCGCGCTGCCTGGGCGGCTCGGCGGCCGGCGAGTACCTGCCGGGGCACACATCGATGGTCCGCCGCGACCCGCTGGGCGTGGTCGCCTCGATCGCGCCGTGGAACTACCCGCTGATGATGCTGGCCTGGAAGGTCGCACCGGCACTGGCCGCCGGTAACACGGTGGTGATCAAACCGTCCGAACTGACGCCGCTGACCGCGCTGCGCCTGGGCGAACTGGCCCAGGGCCTGCTACCGCCCGGCGTGCTCAACATTCTCTTCGGCCGCGGCCAGACAGTCGGCACGCCACTGGTTACCCACCCGAAAGTGCGCATGGTGTCACTCACCGGTTCGATCCCTACCGGCGCGCACATCATCAGCGCCACGGCCGACAGCGTGAAGCGCATGCACATGGAGCTGGGCGGCAAAGCGCCGGTGCTGGTGTTCGACGATGCCGACATCGACGCCGCCATCGACGGTATCCGCATGTTCGGCTTCTACAACGCCGGCCAGGACTGCACCGCCGCCTGCCGCCTGTATGTGCAGGACGGTATCTACGAGCAGTTCGTGCAGCGCCTGGGTGACGCCGTCGCAAGCCTCAAGCCCGGTTTGCAGGAGGCCGAGGACACCGAGCTGGGGCCACTGATCAGCGCGCAACACCGCGACAAGGTTGCCGGGCTGGTGCAGCGTGCCATTGCCCAGCCGCATATCCGCCTGGTGACCGGCGGCAAGGCGATTGCCGGCGACGGCTTCTTTTTCGAGCCGACCGTACTGGCCGATGCCCTGCAGGATGACGAGATCGTGCGCAACGAAGTGTTTGGGCCTGTGGTGTCGGTCACCCGCTTTACCGACGAGGCCCAGGCGCTGGAATGGGCCAATGACTCCAACTATGGCCTGGCATCATCAGTGTGGACCCGCGACACCGGCCGCGCTCATCGCCTGGCGGCGCGGCTGCAGTATGGCTGCACGTGGGTGAATACCCATTTCATGCTGGTCAGCGAAATGCCCCATGGCGGACAGAAGCATTCGGGGTATGGGAAGGATATGTCGGTGTATGGGCTGGAGGACTACACCTGCGTGCGGCATGTGATGATCAAGCATTGAGACCACCGCGGCGTTAGCAGGAACCTGTGGGAGCGGGCGTGCCCCGCGAAGCAGGCACCGCGAAGGATGGCACGGGCTTCGCCCGTGTTCGCGGGGCAAGCCCGCTCCCACGGGGGTCATTATCAGTCCCGCAAATCCGACTCATGGATAGGGTTGGCCCGGCTGGTAGCCCGTTGATACTGCGCCGGCCAGGTGGCCTTGTTGCCCCCCAGGTCATCATCGGCATGCAGCGGCCAATACGGGTCACGCAACAATTCGCGCGCCAGGAAGATGACATCGGCCTGCCCGGTGCGCAGGATGTGCTCGGCCTGCGCCGGTTCGGTGATCATGCCCACCGTGCCAGTGGCAATCTCGGACTCCTTGCGCACGCGCTCGGCAAAGCGGGTCTGGTAGCCAGGGCCCGTGGGGATCTCGGCGTTGACCGACGTGCCCCCGGACGAGACATCGATCAGGTCCACACCCAGCGCCCGCAGACGACGGGCCAGCTCTACGGTTTCGTCAGGGTTCCAGCCGTCTTCGACCCAGTCGGTCGCCGATACCCGCACGAACACGGGCAGCTCGGCAGGCCAGACATCCCTCACCGCCTGGGTGACTTCGAGGGTCAGGCGGATACGGTTTTCAAAGCAACTGCCATAGTCGTCACGCCGTTGGTTGCTCAGCGGCGAGAGAAACTGATGCAGCAGGTAACCATGCGCCGCATGCACCTCGACCACCTTGAACCCCGCTGTCAGAGCGCGCCGGGCGGCGTCGGCAAACGCCTGCACGATGCCGGCGATCTCCCCTGTCGACAGCTCGTGAGGCACCGCATGTTCAGGGTCGAAGGCGATCTTTGACGGCCCGACCGGCTGCCAGCCGCCCTCTTCGACCTTCACGCTGCCATGCTTGCCCAACCAGGGCCGATGGGTGCTGGCCTTGCGCCCGGCGTGGGCCAGTTGCAGGCCTGGCACGGCGCCCTGGGCGGTGATGAAACGGGTGATGCGCTGCAGTGGGGCTATCTGCTCGTCATTCCACAGGCCGAGGTCTTCGGCGGTGATACGCCCGTCAGGGGTTACCGCTGTGGCTTCGGCAATGATCAGGCCGGCGCCACCGACGGCGCGGCTGCCCAGGTGGACAAGATGCCAGTCGTTGGCCAGGCCATCGATGGCGGAATACTGGCACATCGGCGAGACCGCGATGCGGTTGGGCAGCGTCAGCTGACGCAGGGTGTAAGGCTCGAGCAGCAAGCTCATGAGGGCACCTCCCAAGGACTCCAATGGTGATCCGGCCCGGGCACTCAATTACACGTCCGTGGCCCGGGTCCGGTCTATGTTCAGACTAGACCAGATTGGGTGGGGGGGAGGTTCCATGGGATTTGGGGTGAGGTGAATGAGGCATGGCTTTGGAGGGTATGTGGGGCGGCAATGTGCAGAGCGACAGGTTTGCAGCGCCTATGAGATCGAGCGCTGCGCGGGCGGCGCTCGATTTCCGTTACCCCACAAAAATCAAGGCAAGCACCTTGCCGTCAACGCGGCTCCATGTGGGCAATCATCAGCTGCACACTTTCATTGCCACGAAACTCGTTCACATCCAGCTTATAGGCCAGCTCCACCCAGCGCACCGTCGGGTTCGGCCACACCTCGCGGTCGACGCCGAAGGCAATGCCATCCAGCCGCACCGAACCGCACTCGCTCTTGAGCACCACCTTCAGGTGCCGCTCACCCACCACACGCTGCTCGACCAGCTGGAACACACCATGGAACAGCGGCTCCGGGAAGTGCTGCCCCCAGGGCCCGGCATGGCGCAAAGCCTTGGCCAGGTCGAGGTGGAACTCCTCCACCGCCAGGCTGCCATCGGACAGCAATCGGCCAGTCAGGTCCTCTTCGCACAGCTGGCGCCGCACTTCTTCGTCGAATGCCTCGGCAAAGGCCGGGAAGTTGCCCTCAGGCAGCGACAACCCCGCCGCCATGGCATGGCCGCCGAACTTGCTGATCAACTGCGGATGACGCGCCGCCACCGCATCCAGCGCATCGCGAATATGAAAACCAGGTACCGAGCGCGCTGAACCCTTGAGCATGCCGTCGCCAGCATCGGCAAAGGCAATGGTTGGCCGGTGATAGCGCTCCTTCAGGCGCGAAGCGAGAATACCGATCACGCCCTGGTGCCAGTCGGCATCGAACAGGCACAAGCCATACGGCATGGACTCGACCGGCAAATCCTTCAACTGGGCCAGCGCCTCACGCTGCATGCCCTGCTCGATGGACTTGCGGTCCTGGTTGAGATCGTCCAGCTGCTGGGCCATGTCCTGGGCCAAGGCCGCGTCTTCGCACAGCAGGCACTCGATGCCCAGGCTCATGTCGTCCAGGCGCCCGGCCGCGTTCAAACGCGGGCCAAGGATGAACCCCAGGTCGGTCGAGGTGATGCGCCGGTGGTCACGGCGGGCCACTTCCAGAATCGCCTTGAGCCCCGGCCGTGCGCGGCCGGCACGAATGCGCTCGAGGCCCTGGTGCACCAGAATGCGGTTGTTGGCGTCCAGCGGCACCACGTCGGCGACACTGCCCAGCGCCACCAAGTCGAGCAGCTCGCCGATATTCGGCTGTGCTTGGTTCTGGTAGCGCCCCAGGCTGCGCAGGCGTGCGCGCAAGGCCATGAGCACATAGAAGATCACCCCGACCCCGGCCAACGACTTGCTCGGGAAGTCGCAGCCCGGCTGGTTCGGGTTGATGATCGCATCGGCGTCGGGCAACTGCTCACCCGGCAAGTGGTGATCGGTGACCAGCACCTTGAGCCCCGCTGCCTTGGCTGCCGCCACGCCGTCGACACTGGAGATACCGTTGTCGACAGTGATCAGCAATTGCGGTTGGCGCTGCAGCGCCACCTCGACGATCTCCGGGGTCAGGCCATAGCCGAATTCGAAGCGGTTGGGCACCAGGTAGTCGACATGGGCCGCGCCCAGCAAGCGCAGGCCCAGCACACCCACGGTACTGGCGGTGGCGCCGTCGGCATCGAAGTCGCCGACGATGAGGATGCGCTGGCGCTGGTCGAGCGCTTCGACCAACAGGTCCACCCCCGCCTCGATGCCTTTGAGCTGCTGGTACGGCAACAGCCGCGCCAGGCTCTTGTCCAGCTCGGCCTCGCTCTGCACGCCGCGGGCGGCATACAGGCGGGTCAACAAGGGTGGCAGGTTACCCAGAAATGGCAGGGTCGACGGCAGGGGGCGAGGTTCGATGCGCATAGGGGCTTCGGCTCAGCCGCGCTCGCCAAGCAGCCACTGCAGCTGCACTTCGTGCTGGCCACGGTCGTCGGTGACGAACACTGTGCCTTCGCTGATCATTACGTCCCACTTGATGCTGCGCGGCATGTCGGTAGCCAGGGTCTCCAGCACCTCTTGCGGCACAGCGGCAATGTTCAGGTTCTTCAGGTTCTTGACCGCAGGCACCACTTTGGTTTCCCACACTCGCAGGCTACCGTAGGCCAGCAGGCTGGTGCGCTCGGTGCGGCGGGAACACCAGGTCAGGCGGTCGGCATCCGGCTGGCCGACTTCGATCCAGTGCAAAACGCGATCGTCCAGGCTCTTTTCCCACAATGCCGGCTCATCGACATCCGACAGACCGCGACCAAACGACAGCTGCTCGTTGTACCAGAGCGCATAAGCCAGTAGACGCACCGCCATACGCTCTTCGGTTTCCGACGGGTGACGAGCAATGGTCTGCTTGACGCTTTCGTACACGTTGCGATCGAGGTCGGTCAGATTCAGTTCGAATTTGTAGGTGGTGGACGGCTGGGCCATGGTCGACGGGCTTCTTGCGCAAAGAAAAGTGACACAGTCTAACCGATCCTGCCCTTCGTTGCGCCGCGGCAGTATCTGCGGCTTCGGAGCTATGATAAAACCACGGCTCTGCCCAGTTGCCACGGATGCCCCATGCCTACGCCCAGCAAACCCCTCGCCGGCCTGAAAGTCATCGAACTCGGGACCCTCATCGCTGGCCCGTTCGCTTCGCGCATCTGTGCCGAGTTCGGCGCCGAGGTGATCAAGGTCGAGTCACCCGATGGCGGCGATCCGCTGCGCAAATGGCGCAAGATGTACGAAGGCACGTCGCTGTGGTGGTTCGTGCAGGCGCGCAACAAACAGTCGCTGACCCTCAACCTCAAGCACCCGGAAGGCCTCGAGATCCTCAAACGCCTGTTGGCCGACGCCGACATCCTGATCGAAAACTTCCGCCCCGGCGTGCTGGAAAAACTCGGCCTGGGCTGGGACGTGCTGCACGCGCTCAACCCGCGCCTGGTCATGGTGCGCCTGTCCGGTTTCGGCCAGACCGGGCCGATGAAAGACCAGCCAGGCTTTGGTGCCGTGGGCGAGTCCATGGGCGGCCTGCGCTACATCACGGGCTTCGATGACCGCCCGCCGGTGCGCACGGGTATTTCCATCGGTGACTCGATTGCCGCCCTGTGGGGAGTGATCGGCGCGTTGATGGCCTTGCGTCACCAGGAAGTCAACGGCGGCCAGGGCCAGGTTGTGGACGTGGCGCTGTACGAGGCGATCTTCGCCATGATGGAAAGCATGGTCCCGGAATTCGACGTCTTTGGTTTCATCCGTGAGCGCACCGGCAATATCATGCCGGGCATCACCCCCTCCTCCATCCATACCAGTGCCGATGGCAAGCATGTGCAGATCGGCGCCAACGGCGATGCGATCTTCAAGCGCTTCATGCAGGCCATCGGCCGCGCCGACCTGGCCGATGACCCCACGCTGGCCACCAACGATGGCCGCGACCTGCGCCGGGACGAGCTGTACGGGGTAATCGACCGCTGGGCCAACAGCCAGCCCCTGGACCAGCTGATGCAGGTGCTCACCACCGCCGAAGTGCCAGCTAGCCGCATCTATTCGGCCGAAGACATGTTCAATGACCCGCAATACCTGGCACGGGAGATGTTTCTGCAGGCACGCCTGCCAGACGGCAAACCCTTCAAGATGCCAGGCATCGTGCCCAAGCTTTCGGAAACGCCCGGTTCCACCGAATGGGTCGGGCCGGCGCTGGGCGAACACACCGAAGCACTGCTCGCTGCCCTGGGCTACGACGCAGCCGCCATCGCCGGCCTGCGCGAAGCAGGCGCGGTCTGACCTCTGCTGCCGCCGATGCGAGTTGCCTGCTGGTTGCGCCCCCTGCTCCTGCTGTGCGGGCTACTGCCCGCACTGGCCATATTGCCCGCCGCGGCCAAGGAGCGTATCTGGTGGCTGGTTCGAGACCTGCCGCCGTTCACCATTTTCGAAGGCCCGGAGAAAGGCCAGGGGGTGGTTGATCGCCTGCTGCCGCAGTTGATCGCGCAGATGCCCGAATACGATCACAGCATCGTCCGGGTCAACCGCGCGCGGGGTATCCAGATGCTTCAGGACGCCAGCAGCTTCACCTGCGACCCGACCCTGCTGTGGACGCCGGAACGCGCCAGGTACGTGCATTTTTCCATGCCGTTACTGGGTGTAATGAGCGGCGGGCTGGTGGTCCGCAAGGAAGACGAGGCACTGCTTGCGCCGTTTCTCACAGGCCACGAAGTCGATCTGCATGGGCTGTTGAACAAGACCACGTTGAAGCTCGGTATCGTCGCCGAGCGCAGCTATGGCACGCAGATCGATGAGGTTCTGCGTCAGCTGCCAGACGCGTCGCTCAGCCGCCACTACGGCAACGATGCCACCGCCAACCAACTGCAGATGCAGCGACTGGGCCGCCTGCACATGGTGATGGGGTACTGGCCAGAGGTGCGTTACCTGATCCAGCAGCAAGGCGGGTCACTGGCGGACTACCAATTCCACCCTGTGCAAGGCGTGGATCCTTACCAGTTTCTGCATGTAGGTTGCTCGAACTCGCCACTGGGGCGCGAGGCCATTACGCACATCGACCAACTGCTGCCCACGCTGCGTCGGGAGACCTTGCCGGGGCTGTATGCACGGTGGCTGGACCCGCAGTTGCAGGAAGACTACCTGGAGCAGAGCAAGCAGTTTTTCAAAAGCGAATAGGCGTTTGCCCATGCCTGCGTGAATCACGCAAAAAAAGAAACCCCGGACGCTGGGGAGGACGCCCGGGGCCAATCTAAAGTCCTTGGAGACTTCCCGGAACAGCCTGCCAACACCGGAGCAAAGCGCTGGCTGGCTACCCTTACTGTGTCTGAAAGCCGGGTCAGGCAAAGGTTCCCTGAGGTTGCTGGCGCTGTTGCAACGCAGCAATGACACAAGGCTGCAATCGCCCTTCGGCAATCTGCAGATCACGGTGCAGACCATCCACCACGTCAATCAGCAGGCGCTGCTCCTGCAATTGGCGCAGGCTTACCGTGCGCTGCAGGGTGATGCCTGCAAGGCTGTCAAATACGGTCAATTGACGATTGCCATTGGCATCAGCGATGCCCAGGTGGGTTTGATATGGGGTCAGGGCTTCGTTGAGCAGTCTGCAGATTCTTTCCATCCGGATCACTCGCTGCGTGGTGGGCTATAGAGAAACTGACCAACAAGCGCAGCGTAAAGTTCGAGACGCTGGCGCTGTTTCAGTGAGCATGCGGTGCAGACGTGACAGTTTGAGTACGCCTGCCCAGGCACTGAAGCGCACGCTGCAGGTGCGTCATGGACAGCGGCCAGGGCAGCTCGGCAATCACCCAAAGCCCCCGTTGTTTGGCCTCCAGGGCAAGATTGTGCTGGTCGGGTGCTGCCTGACCCACGAACATCAAGGCGCGCAACGCAGGCATGCCAGCGAGCCGTTTCAATACGGCATGCCCTGCCTTTGTGGGCATCGCGTGGTCGAGGATCAGCAAGTCAGGGCAGCGGCCAGCGGACAGGCAGGCGCGCAGGTCGACCGCGTCCTCGATGATGCGCACGTCGAATATACCTTGGGCGTTGAAGGCCTGATGCAGAAGAATCTGGTGGGAAGGGCGTGCCTGGTGAATCAGCACGTAAGGCCTGGACATGAGCCGCTCCTGAAGAAGGAAGGACCCGCAAATCTAGGCAAGACGTCGAGCGGTTTAAATAGGAAAAGTCTGAAACAGCGCAAGGAAGCAGCGACAGAGCGAAGCTGCTGCGCAACCCAACGCCGGCTTGCCGGCGATGGGTTATGTGGCGGTCCTGGCGTTAAAGCGGCTTGCCGCGGTTACCGTGCTGGCTGACAAAGCCCTGAACGGCCTTCAGGTCATTGGCCAGCACCGTGCAGCGCTCTTCGCGGCTGAACAGGTCGACCAGGTGCGCAGGCAACTCCAGCGCCTTGCCCACACCGGCCTTCTCTACCGCTTCCGGGAACTTGACCGGGTGCGCAGTACCCAGCACCACCATTGGCGTGTCCAGGCTGCGGCGGCACTCGCGGGCGGCCTTGACGCCGATCGCGGTATGCGGGTCGAGCACTTCACCGGTGCTGGCGAACACCTCGGCGATGGTCTCGCAGGTTTGCTCGTCACTGACGGCCAGCGAGTCGAACAGCTTGCGCGCCTCGGTCCAGCGGTCTTCGTCGACGCTGAAGCCGCCACCCTGCTTGAAGTTCGCCATCAGCTCGGCAATGGCAGCACCATTGCGGCCATGCAGGTCGAACAGCAGGCGCTCGAAGTTGGACGACACCATGATGTCCATCGACGGCGACAAGGTCGCGTGCAGGGTTTCCTTGACGTACTGGTTGCCGCTCATGAAGCGGTGCAGGATGTCGTTACGGTTGGTGGCCACCACCAGCTGGCTGATCGGCAGGCCCATGTTGCGCGCCAGGTAACCGGCGAAGATGTCGCCGAAATTACCGGTAGGCACCGAGAACGCCACCGAGCGGGCTGGCCCGCCCAACTGCAGGGCTGCGTGGAAGTAGTAGACGATCTGGGCCATGATCCGCGCCCAGTTGATCGAGTTGACTGCCACCAGGCGGGTGCCCTTGAGGAACGACTGGTCGGCGAAGCTGGCCTTGACCATCTCCTGGCAGTCGTCGAAGTTGCCTTCGATGGCGATGTTGTGGATGTTGTCGCCGAAGATCGTGGTCATCTGCCGACGCTGTACTTCCGACACACGCTGGTGCGGGTGCAGGATGAAGATGTCGACGTTGTCGCAACGGCGGCAACCTTCGATGGCGGCAGAACCGGTATCACCGCTGGTGGCGCCAACGATCACCACGCGCTCGCCGCGCTTGACCAGCACGTGGTCGAGCAGGCGGCCGAGCAACTGCAGGGCAAAGTCCTTGAACGCCAGGGTCGGGCCGTGGAACAGCTCCATGACCCACTCGTTCGAATTCAACTGGCGCAGCGGCGCCACGGCCGCGTGAGCGAACGCGCCGTAGGTTTCCTCGAGGATCTTCTTGAAGTCGGCATCGGCGATGCTGCCGGCAACGAACGGGCGCATCACGCGGAAGGCCAGTTCGTGGTATGGCAAGCCAGCCCAGGAAGCGATCTCTTCCTGGGTGAAGCGTGGCAGGTTTTCCGGGACGTACAGGCCGCCGTCGCTGGCAAGGCCAGCCAGCAGCACATCTTCAAAGTTCAAGGCCGGTGCCTGGCCGCGGGTGCTGATATAGCGCATGGTGCAAACCTTCGAGACTGGGGGCCGGGGCCGCTGGCGCGGCCCGTCGGCACTCTTCGTTAATTAAGCTGTTCGACGCGGATGCGCACGACCTTGCCAACCACATCCTGCAGGGCTTCCAGAGCGACGATGGCGTCGTTGATGCCTTGCTCGACCACGCGGTGGGTCAGCAGGATCATCGGCACCAGGCCATCCTGTTCTTCGGCTTCCTTCTGCATGATCGATTCGATGTTGATGCCACGCTCCGACAGGATGCTGGCCACCTGAGCCAGAACACCAGGGTGATCCTTGGCCTGGATGCGCAGGTAGTAGGCACTTTCGCAGGCCTCGATCGGCAGGATCGGGTGCGACGACAGCGAATCGGGCTGGAAGGCCAGGTGCGGCACGCGGTTTTCCGGGTCGGAGGTCATGGCGCGGACCACGTCGACCAGGTCGGCCACCACCGACGAAGCGGTCGGCTCCATACCGGCACCGGCGCCGTAGTACAGGGTCGAGCCAGCGGCGTCGCCGTTGACCATGACTGCGTTCATCACGCCGTTGACGTTGGCGATCAGGCGGTCGCTCGGGATCAGCGTCGGGTGCACGCGCAGCTCGATACCTTCGGCCGTGCGGCGTGCCACACCCAGGTGCTTGATGCGATAGCCCAGGGCCTCGGCGTAGTTCACGTCAGCGGTGGTCAGCTGGGTGATGCCCTCGGTGTAGGCCTTGTCGAACTGCAGCGGGATACCAAAGGCAATGGAGGCCAGGATGGTCAGCTTGTGCGCAGCATCGATGCCTTCGACGTCGAAGGTCGGGTCGGCTTCGGCATAGCCCAGGGCCTGGGCTTCAGCCAGTACATCCGGGAAGGTACGGCCCTTCTCGCGCATTTCGGTGAGGATAAAGTTGCCAGTGCCGTTGATGATGCCGGCCAGCCAGTTGATATGGTTGGCCGACAAGCCTTCACGGATGGCCTTGATCACCGGGATGCCGCCGGCAACCGCCGCTTCGAAGGCGACGATCACGCCCTTCTCGCGGGCCTTGGCGAAGATTTCGTTGCCGTGCACGGCGATCAGCGCCTTGTTGGCGGTGACCACGTGCTTGCCGTTTTCGATGGCCTTGAGTACCAGGTCACGGGCGATGGTATAGCCACCGATCAGCTCGATGACAATGTCGATCTCCGGGTTGCTCGCAACGTCGAACACATCAGCGGTAATGGGGGTACCGGTAATCTGGCAGTTCGGGTTCGGCGAGCGCATGGCGATCTGGGCCACTTCAATACCGCGCCCGGCACGGCGGGCAATCTCCTCGGCGTTGCGCTGAAGTACATTGAAGGTTCCGCCACCGACGGTCCCCAACCCACAGATGCCTACTTTGACCGGTTTCACTGTGAACTCCCCATTGAACGGCCGGCACCTGCGCCGACCGTGAAACATGCCGTCACCCCATGACGACGGCGTACTGAATAGATTACTTGGCTGCTTGCTGCTGGCCGGCCAGGGCCAGCTTGGCCACTTGCGGCGCCGGCTGGTAGCCCGGGATCACCTGGCCGCTTTCAAGGACGATCGCCGGCGTGCCGTTGACGCCGATCGACTGGCCCAGCTGGAACTGCTTGCTGACCGGGTTAGCGCACTTGGCCGCCTTGATTTCCTTGCCATCGACCATCTTGTCCAGCGCCGCGCGGCGGTCGCTGGAACACCAGACTGCCTGCAACTGCTCGTCACCCGGCGAACCGAGGCCCTGACGCGGGAAGGCGACATAGCGCACTTCGATACCGCGACGGTTCAGCTCCGGGACTTCGGCGTGCAGCTTGTGGCAATACGGGCAGGTGGTATCGGTGAACACGGTGATGTGCGACTTGGTCTCGCCTTTGGCAGGATAAACCACCATCTCGGCGGCTGGAATGCCATTGATGAGCTTGGCGACACCTTGACGCTCGGTCTTCTCGGTCAGGTTGACCGGCTTGCCGTCCTGGATCTGGTACAGGTAGCCCTGCATGACGAACTGGCCGTCAGCACTGGCGTACAGCACACGGCCGCCCTGCAGCTTGACTTCATACAGGCCGTTGAGCGGGCTGCTGGCAACGCTTTCTACCGGCACTTCCAGTTCGAGGTTCTGCAACGACTTGCGGATGGCCTGCTCGGCACCGGCATTGCTGTCGGTTGCCGCGGCAACGGCAAAGGTACTGGCCAGCGCCAACGCGGCGGCGGCGAAAATCTGGGTCAAACGCATGGGAACTCCTGAAGGCGGACAGGGGCCGGAGGGCGTCACCTGCAAAAAAACGCGGTGACCGTGCGGCCCTTGGTGCAAACCGCTCAAGCCTACCACATCACACCACCGTTGAAGGGGTCTGCGGATACCGGCCGGCGGAACATGAAAATCATTCATCCACGCGGGTGATGCTGGGCGTGCAGCTGCTGCAAACGGGCCTTGGCCACGTGGGTGTAGATCTGCGTGGTCGACAGGTCGCTGTGGCCCAGCAGCATCTGCACCACGCGCAGGTCGGCACCGTGGTTGAGCAGATGGGTCGCGAAGGCATGCCGCAAGGTGTGGGGTGACAACGCCTTGTCGATACCGGCAACCCGTGCGTGGTGCTTGATCCGATGCCAGAAGGTCTGGCGGGTCATCTGCTCGCCGCGCAGGCTGGGGAACAGCACATCACTGGGGCGGCCGTTCAACAGCTCGCTGCGGCCATCGCGCAGGTAGCGCTCCAGCCACACCACCGCCTCTTCACCCATCGGTACCAGCCGCTCCTTGCTGCCCTTGCCCATGACCCGCAATACGCCTTGGCGCAGGTTGACCTGGTCGAGGGTCAGGCTGACCAGTTCGGTAACCCGCAGGCCGCAGGCATACAGGACTTCAAGCATGGCGCGGTCGCGCTGGCCGATGGCTTCGCCGAGGTCCGGCGCTTGCAGCAGTGCTTCGACGTCGGCTTCGGACAAGGATTTCGGCAAAGGCCGGCCCAACTGCGGCATCTCCACCTGCAAGGTGGGGTCGATCGCCACCAGCTTTTCGCGCAGCAGGTAGCGAAAGAAGCCACGCAGGCCAGAGAGAAAGCGTGCGGTGGAGCGCGGTTTGTAGCCTTGGTCAAGGCGCCAGGCCAGGTGATCGAGGATCAGCTCGCGACCGGCGTCGGGCAAAGCCACGGTGTGTTCCTGGAGCCAGCCGTTGAACAGCGCCAGGTCGCTGCGATAGGAGACCCGGGTGTTGTCCGACAGGCCTTTTTCCAGCCACAGGGCATCGAGAAACTGGTCAATCAGGGGGTGGTCTAGGGCGGGCATGAAAACTCGGTGGCAAACGACGAAATGACGCTTAGTCTTTCATAACAGCGCCAGCATAGGGAGCCCGCATGAACGAACAGCAGATCCTTCTCAGCATCGGTGGCATCGGCGCCGCCGCCCTGGCCTGCCAGTGGCTCGCCTGGCGCCTGAAACTGCCGGCCATCCTCTTTCTGCTGCTGACCGGCATCACTGTCGGCCCGCTGCTCGGCTGGCTCGACCCGCAGGCCTTGTTCGGCCCGTTGCTGATGCCGCTGGTGTCCCTGGCCGTGGCGCTGATCCTGTTCGAGGGCAGCCTCACCCTGCACGTGTCGCAGTGGCGCGATATCGGCAGCGTGGTGCACCGCCTGGTCACCGTCGGCGCGCTGTCGACCTGGCTGGTGATCGCGCTGGCGACCCACTGGCTGCTGGGTTTCGACTGGCCGCTGGCGATCCTGTTCGGCACCTTGACCCTGGTCACCGGGCCGACGGTGATCGTGCCCATGCTGCG
Source organism: Pseudomonas sp. NFX1 (assembly GCF_051123555.1). Lineage (NCBI taxonomy): Bacteria > Pseudomonadati > Pseudomonadota > Gammaproteobacteria > Pseudomonadales > Pseudomonadaceae > Pseudomonas > Pseudomonas sp. NFX1. Next base: position 3,486,557 of record NZ_CP169366.1, read on the forward strand.
GGTAGTGCGGCCAAAAGCAACGATCGCCAATATCCTGCGCTGGGAAGGCATCGTCATCGACCCGATTGGCGCGCTGCTGGCCGTGGTGGTGTACAGCTTCATCATTGCCAGTGCCGATGGCAATGGCCTGATCCAGAGCCTGGGTACCTTTGCCGGGGTGATCTTCTGCGGCACTGCACTGGGCGCAGCCGGCGGCTGGTTGCTGGGCCAGGTCATGCGCGAACAGTGGCTGCCGGAGTACCTGCACAACCTGGCGTCGCTGGCAGCGGTGCTGGGCATCTTCATCGCCGCCAACCAGATCGTGCACGAATCAGGGCTGCTGGCGGTGACGCTGATGGGCATGTGGCTGGCCAACATGCGCGGGGTGGATGTGCGGCAGATCCTGCACTTCAAGGAGAACCTCAGCGTGCTGCTGATCTCCGGCCTGTTCATCCTGCTGGCCGCGCGCCTCGACCTGCACGCCTTGCTCGGGCTGGGCCCGGCGGTGCTGGCGTTGCTGCTGGTGATCCAGTTGCTGGCACGGCCGCTGAACGTCTTCGTGTCGACGCTGGGCTCCTCGCTGAACTGGCGCGAGCGGGCCTTGCTGGCCTGGATCGCCCCGCGCGGCATCGTCGCCGCCGCGGTATCGGCGATCTTCGCGATCCGCCTGCACGAGGCCGGCCATCAGGATGCGCTGTTGCTGGTGCCGCTGACCTTCGCCGTGATCATCGGCACCGTGGTGCTGCAGAGCGCCACGGCAAGGCCGCTGGCGCGCCTGCTCAAGGTCGCCGAGCCTGCCCCCAGCGGCTTTCTCATCGTCGGCGCCAACGGGCCTGCGCGCACCCTCGGCAAAGCCCTGCAACAATTGGGTTGCCGTGTACTGCTGACCGATTCGAGCTGGGAAAACATCCGCGCCGCGCGCATGGACGGCTTGCCGACCTACTTTGGCAACCCGGCCTCGCAGCATGCCGATGCACACCTGGACCTGGTCGGCCTCGGCCACCTGTTGGGGCTGTCGCCGGCCGGCGAGATCAACGCCCTGGCCTGCGCCCGCTTTCGCCATGACTTCGGCCACAGCCGCCTGTTCGTACTCGCCAGCGGCCTGGAGAAACAGCGCAGTGACAAGCACCGGGCCAGCGAGGAGCACCGCGGCCACCTGCTCGGTTCAAGCGCGATGACCTACCAGCAACTGGCGAATCACTTGCACCGCGGCGCCGAGCTGTACAGCACCCACCTGACCGAGGGCTTCGACTGGGAAAATTATCAGGCACTGCATGGCGAACGCGCGCACCTGCTGTTCGCCCGTGACGCCAATGGCTGGGTGCATGTAGCGAGCCCGGACAACCCACTCACGCCGCAGTCGGGCTGGACCTTGGTCGCCCTGGTCGAGCCGCTGCCGGTCGCCGATGCTGCAACCACGCCAGGTTGAGCGTCAGGCCTGGGGCAACACCGGCACCGGGCGCTTGTCTTCGTCGATGGCGACAAAGCTGAACACACCATGGATCGCCCGTTCGCGGCCATCCAGGTACATGTTCTCGACGAACACATCCACTTGCACCTGCAAGCTGGTGTTGCCCACCTTGATCACCGTGCCCACCAGCTCGACGATCGAACCCGCCGGGATCGGGTGCTTGAAGTCGATGCGGTCGGTCGAAACCGTCACCAATGGCAAGCGGCAGAAGCGTGTGGCGGCGATGAACGACACTTCGTCCATCCAGGCCAGCGCGGTGCCGCCAAACAGGGTGTTGTGGTGGTTGGTGGTGTTGGGGAACACCGCCTTGGTCACGCGGGTTACCGACAGCTCGGTGCGGCGCTGGATTTCCTGGTCTCGGGTAGTCATGTCTGGTCACATCGCTTTCTTAAGTTTCAAAACGCAAAAAAGCAGCCCGAAGGCTGCTTTTTTTCTCGCTAGGCGGCCATGGCCACCGGGCAAACTGTACTCAGGACAGTTTTTCCTTGATGCGAGCGGCTTTGCCGGACAGGTCGCGCAGGTAGTACAGCTTGGCTTTACGCACGTCACCACGACGTTTCACGGCCAGGCTGTCGATTTGCGGGCTGTAGGTCTGGAAGGTACGCTCAACACCAACGCCGCTCGAGATCTTGCGCACGGTGAAGGCGCTGTTCAGACCACGGTTACGCTTGGCGATAACAACGCCTTCGAACGCCTGCAGACGGGAACGCTCACCTTCCTTCACTTTAACCTGGACGACAATGGTGTCGCCTGGTGCGAAGGTCGGGATTTCCTTGCTCATCTGCTCTGCTTCGAGCTGCTGGATGATTTTGTTAGTCATGCTGTGCTCCTAAGGTGGACAAACGTGATCCACCATCGATACGTTAACTATCGTTCCGCTCGCGGAGGTATTCCTCGAGCAGCTTTTTCTCTTCTCCAGAAAGTGAGCGACTTTCCAGAAGATCGGCGCGTCGTTCGAAGGTCCTACCAAGGGACTGCTTCATCCGCCATCGCCGGATATGTGCATGGTTGCCACTTAGCAACACGTCGGGTACACGCTGATCCGCATACACCTCAGGTCGGGTGTAGTGCGGGCAATCCAGCAAGCCATCGGTGAAGGAATCTTCCTCCGCCGAGCCTACATGCCCTAAAGCTCCGGGCAGCAGCCGCGTAACCGCATCGATCAGTACCATGGCCGGCAGCTCACCACCGGAAAGCACATAGTCACCAATCGACCACTCTTCATCGACATGAGCATCAATAAAACGCTCGTCAATGCCTTCATAACGGCCGGCGATCAGGATCAGAGATTCCTGTTCGGCCAAGCCTTTGACCGCTTGCTGATCCAGCTTGCGGCCTTGTGGCGAAAGGTAGATCACCTTTGCCGCTGCTCCGGTCGCTTGCCTGGCACTGGCCAGTGCATCTTCCAGAGGCTTGATCTTCATCACCATCCCCGGACCACCGCCAAAAGGCCGATCATCCACCGTGTGGTGGCGATCACTGGTGTAGTCCCGCGGATTCCAGCAAGTGACTTGCAACAAGCCCTGCTTCACCGCGCGGCTGGTAATGCCGTACTCCGTAATGGCCGAGAACATCTCGGGGAACAACGTGATGACTTCTACGCGAAGGTTACCCATCAGTTAGAAATCCGCGTCCCATTCGACCCGCATCACACCGGCTTCAAGGTCGACTGCCAGCACACATTGCGCCGTATAGGGCAACAAGCGCTCACGGTCATCCAGGCTGCCTGCACAAGGCTTGACCACCATTACATCGTTCGCGCCGGTCTCCAACAGGTGATCAACCGTGCCGAACAGCTGTTCGTCCTGGTTGATGACTTTCAGACCGACCAACTGGTACCAGTAGTACTCGTCGTCCGTCAGGTTGGGCAAAAGGCTGCGCGAGATGCAAATCTCGTAACCGCTCAGAAGACGCGCTTCGTCACGATCGTCGAGCCCTTTGAGCTTGGCGACCAGCTCCTTTTTATTGGAACGGCCACTGACCAGCTCTACCTGCTTGACCGACCCTTCGCGCCGAAGCGTCCAGTTACGGTAATCCAACAGGTTTTCAATCGGATCGGTAAAGGAATACACCTTCACCTCGCCGCGAACGCCGTGAACCGAAAAAATCTTGCCAACGACGATGAGGTCGTCAGCCTTTTCTGGCGTCGCGTTCATACAGTTCAGGCAGCAGCCTTGGCAGCTTCCTTCAGCAGCTGAGCAACACGCTCAGACGGCTGTGCGCCGATGCTCAGCCAGTGAGCAACGCGATCTTGTTTAACGGACAGACGAACTTCCTGACCACGAGCGATCGGGTTGAAGAAGCCAACCTGTTCGATGTGGGAGCCGTCACGCGGGTTACGCGAGTCGGTTACGGTCAGTTGGTAAAACGGGCGCTTTTTGGAGCCGCCACGGGCAAGACGAATGGTAAGCATTGAACATCGTTCCTGTAGTCGGTGCTGCAAATCATGATGCACAGCGGGCACACGGGTGCCCGAAAGGCCGCACATTCTCAAGGAATATCCGGACATTTGCAAATGCCTTTTTACTTCAAATAAAAAGGCCAGCCTGCTGATCTGCTATTAAGCCGCCTGCTCATGAGGCGACAGTGTTCCCGCCGAAGCGGGTTCCGGCCAGCGGCGGGCTTGCCGCCACTGGCCTGAATCGGTTTTACAGCTTGGGCATGCCGCCGCCAGGCATCATGCCGCCCAAGCCGCGCATCATCTTGGCCATGCCGCCCTTGGCAGAGAATTTCTTCATCATCTTCTGCATCTGCTTGTGCTGCTTGATCAGCCGGCCGACGTCCTGCACCTGGGTGCCGGAGCCGATGGCGATGCGGCGCTTGCGCGAACCGCTGAGCAGCTCAGGGTCACGGCGCTCGGCCGGGGTCATGGAGTTGATGATCGCTTCCATCTGTTTGAACTGCTTCTCGGCCGCGCCCTGGGCGTTGCCCATCTGCGACAGGTTGACCCCGCCAATGCTCGGCAGCTTGTCCATCAGGCCGCCCAGGCCGCCCATGTTCTTCATCTGCTGCAGCTGGTCGCGGAAGTCTTCGAGGTCGAAGCCCTTGCCCTTCTTCAACTTCTTGGCCAGCTTGTCAGCCTTGGCCTTGTCGATGGTCTGCTCGGCCTGTTCGATCAGGCTGAGCACATCGCCCATGCCGAGGATGCGCGACGCGACGCGGTCGGGGTGGAACGGCTCGAGGGCCTCGGTCTTCTCACCCATACCGATGAACTTGATCGGCTTGCCGGTAATGGCCCGCACCGACAGTGCGGCACCGCCACGGGCATCACCGTCGACCTTGGTCAGCACCACGCCGGTCAGCGGCAGGGCTTCACCAAAGGCCTTGGCGGTGTTGGCGGCGTCCTGGCCGGTCATGGCATCGACCACGAACAAGGTCTCGACCGGCTTGACCGCGGCATGCAGCGCCTTGATCTCGTCCATCATGTCGGCGTCGATGTGCAGACGGCCGGCGGTGTCGACGATGACCACGTCGATGAACTTGAGCTTGGCTTCGCGAATCGCCGCTTCAGCGATGGCGACAGGCTTCTGGCTGATGTCGGACGGGAAGAAGGTCACGCCGATGTCGTTGGCCAGGGTTTCCAGCTGCTTGATCGCCGCCGGGCGGTAGACGTCGGCCGACACCACCATCACGCTCTTCTTCTTGCGCTCTTTAAGGAAGCGCGCGAGCTTGCCGGCGGTGGTGGTCTTACCCGCACCCTGCAAGCCAGCCATCAGCACCACGGCCGGTGGTGCGGCGTTCAGCGCGAGGTCTTCGTTGGCCGCGCCCATCAGGCTTTCCAGCTCGGCCTGGACAATCTTCACGAAGGCCTGGCCCGGGGTCAGGCTGCGCGACACTTCGGTGCCGACCGCACGCTCCTTGACGCTGTTGACGAAATCCTTGACCACCGGCAAGGCAACGTCGGCCTCGAGCAACGCCATGCGTACTTCGCGCAGCGTGTCCTTGATGTTGTCTTCAGTCAGCTTGGCCTTGCCGGTGACATGGCGCAGCGTCTGTGACAGGCGGTCGGTCAGGTTTTCGAACATGGTGATCCTTTCTGGCCCAGTAAAAGCCGAGGTTTGTCAGGCGCCGAGGGGGAAATGCACACCCCCAGGGCACAGCAAGGCGGCGATTATAGCGAAGTGCGACGGCGGCGCACACCTTGGCTTCCAAGCGGCAAGCTCAAAGCTGCAAGCCACAAGGAAAAGCCCCCAGCCTGCACATCAGCCCTTGCTTGTAGTTTGCGGCTTCCAGCTTGCAGCTCACTATGCCAAACTCCGTCTCTTTAAGGCTCGCCAACCAGGACTTATGTTCTCCTCACCCAGCCTCATCCCCAACCTGATCGCCGCCGGCCTTTATATAGCTGCGACCCTCTACCAGGGTTCGCACCTGGCCCAGGGCCGCAAGTCCGACAAACGGCTGCTGGGCTTGCTCGGTGCCCTTGCTGTGATCGCCCAGAGCGGCGCCCTGTTCTTCCAGCTGATCACCCCGCTGGGCCTGAGCCTCGACTTCTTCAGCGCCGCCAGCCTGATCGCCGTGGCGGTCATCACTCTGACCCTGCTGGCGTGCCTGCGCATCCCGGTGGAAAACCTGCTGGTGCTGCTGTTCCCGCTGGGTGCGGTCACGGCGCTGCTGGCCCAGTTCGCGCCACCGGGCACCGTGCCGCTGATCAACGAAGAGCCCGGCATCCTCGCGCATATCCTGCTGTCGATCCTGGCCTACGGCCTGTTCACCATTGCCGTGTTCCAGTCGCTGCTGCTGTTGCTGCAGGACCGCCAGTTGAAAAACAAGCACCCGTCCGGGCTGATCCGCAACTTCCCGCCGCTGCAAACCATGGAAAGCCTGCTGTTCGGCTTCCTCTGGGCCGGCTGGTGCCTGCTCTCGCTGTCGCTGATTTCCGGCTGGCTGTTCCTCGATAACCTGTTCGCCCAGCACCTGGTGCACAAGACCTTGCTGGCCTGCGTCGCCTGGGTGGTGTTCAGTGTTCTGCTGTGGGGCCGCACCCGCCTGGGTTGGCGTGGCCACAAGGCGATCCGCTGGACGCTGGCCGGTTTCTGCCTGCTGATGCTGGCCTATTTCGGCAGCAAGCTGGTCCGCGAATTCATCTTGCATATCTGACGGCCGCCCATGGACACCCTGCCGTACGCCCCGCTATTCGGCACCCTGGCACTGGCGCTGCTGTGGTCGGCGCTGTTCAGTGCCGTGGATGCCGCACGCCTGCAACTCAATGGCTCGCTACGCAATGGCGACGACGGGCAAGCCCCCCTGCCCGCCCAGGCACTGGTGCTGTGCGCCAGCCTGGGCAAGCTGCTGGTACTGGGCCTGGCCTGCCTGATCGGCCAGCGCTACAGCGGCGAACACGGTTTCTGGCTGGCCGGGCTGGGCGCCACCCTGGCCTTGCTGGTGTTTGCCGAGTTCCTGCCGCGGCGCCTGGCGCGGCGTAACCCACAGGCGTTCGTCAGCCTGGGTGCCAGCCTGCTGAAGGTGCCGTTGGCCATCCTGCAGCCACTGGCCTGTCTGCTCGATGGTTGCGCCAAGCTGATCCTGCGCCCGTTCCGCGCGCAGCCTACGGCGGTGGCCCTGCACCCACAGCAAGATGACGACTTCGACGAAGACGAAGCGCACGAGCCAGTGCGCCACGGGCTGCTCGATGGTTTGCAGTCGCTGGACAAAGTCACCGTCAACGACATCCTGGTGCCGCGCAACGAAGTCGATGGCATCAACCTGGACGAGCCGATCGAACGCATCATCGAGCAGTTGATCGTCAGCCGGCACACCCGGCTGCCGGTCTATCACAACGATATCAACCAGGTTGAAGCGATCCTCAATACCAAGCTGATCAGCCACCTGCTGCCCAGGGCAGAGCTGACCCTGGAGAAGCTGCACGGCGCCTGCTACGAACCCTACTTCGTCCCGGAAAGCACACCCCTGCAGATGCAGCTGCTGAACTTTCACAAGCAGCAACGCCGCCTGGGCGTCGTGGTGGACGAATACGGCGAAGTGCTGGGCATCGTCACCCTGGAAGACATCCTCGAAGAAATCGTTGGCGAATTCGAAGACGAACAGGGGCTGGACAACCCGCACGTACACCCCCAGGCCGACGGCACCTTCGTCATCGAAGGTACCGCCTCGCTGCGCGAGATCAACCGCACCCTGGGCTGGCACCTGCCTTGCGATGGCGGGCCGAAAACCCTCAACGGGTTGGTCACCGAAGCGCTGGAAAGCATCCCGGAAAGCGCGGTTTGCCTGAAGATCGGCCGATATCGCCTGGAAATCCTCGAAACAGAGGACAATTGCGCCAGCAAGGTACTGGTGTGGACCGTGACCCGCTAGCTATACTCGGGCCACGCTTACCCAGCCCCGCCGTCCCGCCTGCTACCCGCACCCGGCGCCCCACGGCCAGTCCGCTCCACTGACACGCCCTGCGGCCCTGTTTCAATACCCCGAACAGTACCCGCGCCCGCCCCTACCCCCCCTTGGGCTATCGTCAGTCGAGCGAGCAAAAGAACAATACGCTTCGGCGTCCGCGCAACGGTGCCTGCCCATTGATGCAGCACGCACCCTCGCGGATCAAGCCCGTGGCGCACGACCAGACTGTTAGGGACCTACTTAATGACCACCAGCAGCACCTATGCCCAAGCGCCTGCCGCGCCGGTCAACTCGCCCGCGCGGGTGGCCACCGCCAGCTTCATTGGCACTGCCATCGAGTTCTACGACTTCTACGTTTACGCCACTGCCGCCGCGCTGGTGATCGGCCCGGTGTTCTTCCCCTCCGGGTCGGGCACCGCGCAGATGCTCGCGGCCTTTCTGACCTTCGGCATCGCCTTCCTCGCCCGCCCGCTGGGCTCGGCATTGTTCGGCCACTTTGGCGACCGTATCGGCCGCAAATCGACCCTGGTGGCGTCGCTGCTGTTGATGGGCGTCTCCACCACCGCCATCGGCGTGCTGCCCGGCTATGACAGCATTGGCGTGTGGGCGCCGATCCTGCTTTGCCTGCTGCGCTTCGGCCAAGGCCTGGGCCTGGGTGGCGAATGGGGCGGCGCGGCGCTGCTGGCGACCGAAAACGCACCACCGGGCAAGCGCGCCTGGTTCGGCATGTTCCCGCAGCTGGGCCCTTCGATCGGCTTTTTGGCTGCCAACGGCTTGTTCCTGACCCTGGCCCTGGTGCTCAGTGACGAGCAATTCCGTGAATGGGGCTGGCGCATTCCGTTCCTGCTCAGCGCCGCCCTGGTACTGGTGGGCCTGTATGTGCGCCTCAAGCTCGAAGAGAGCCCGGTATTCGCCAAAGCCATTGCCCAGCATGAGCGCGTGAAGATGCCGGTGGTCGACCTGTTCGCCAAGCACTGGGTGCCAACCCTGCTGGGTGCTGCGGCGATGGTGGTGTGCTACGCGCTGTTCTACATCTCGACGGTGTTCTCGCTCAGCTACGGCGTGACCACGCTGGGTTACAGCCGTGAGACGTTCCTTGGCCTGCTGTGCTTTGCGGTGGTCTTCATGGCCCTGGCCACGCCACTGTCGGCCTGGCTCAGCGACCGCTACGGGCGCAAGCCGGTATTGATCGTCGGTGGCCTGCTGGCGGTGGCTTCGGGCTTTACCATGGAACCGCTGCTGACCTCGGGCTCGACCACAGGGGTGGCGCTGTTCCTGGCCATCGAGCTGTTCCTGATGGGGGTGACCTTCGCGCCAATGGGGGCGTTGCTGCCCGAGCTGTTCCCGACCCACGTGCGTTATACCGGCGCGTCGGCGGCGTATAACCTGGGGGGCATCGTGGGGGCTTCAGCGGCGCCGTTCTTTGCCCAGAAGCTGGTGAGCATGGGCGGCTTGAGCTGGGTGGGCGGGTATGTTTCGGTGGCGGCGGTGATCAGTCTGATTGCCGTGCTGTGCCTTAAAGAAACCCGGCATACCGAACTGTGAAGACGCTGGGGGCGCTTTGCGCCCCCAGCCATTTCAGATCAGAACTCGACCTTGACCGCCTGCGAAGCACGGGTCGCCTTGGCCCGCGCCGCTTCGATCGATTCGTCACGCGCCAGGCACACGCCCATGCGGCGCTGGCCGTTGATTTCCGGCTTGCCGAACAGGCGAATGGCCGTATCCGGCTCGCTCAGCGCAGCACCGAGGTTGGCGAAACTGGTCTGCTGCGATTGACCCTGCGGCAGAATCACCGCCGACGCCGACGGCCCGAACTGGCGCACCACCGGGATCGGCAGGCCGAGAATGGCGCGGGCGTGCAAGGCGAACTGCGACAGGTCCTGGGAGATCAAGGTCACCAGGCCAGTGTCGTGCGGGCGCGGCGACACTTCGCTGAACCACACCTGGTCGCCCTTGACGAACAACTCCACGCCGAACAGGCCACGCCCGCCCAGTGCATCGGTGACCGCCTTGGCCACTCGTTGCGACTCGGCAAGGGCCTTCGGGCTCATGGCCTGGGGCTGCCACGATTCCTGATAGTCACCTTTCTCCTGACGATGGCCGACAGGCTCGAGGAAGGTGGTGCCGCCGACATGACGCACGGTCAGCAGGGTGATTTCGTAATCGAAGTCGATGAAGCCCTCGATGATCACCCGGCCCTTGCCGGCACGCCCGCCTTCCTGGGCGTAGTCCCAGGACTGCTGCAGGTCGGCATCGCTGCGCAGCAGGCTCTGGCCCTTGCCCGACGAGCTCATCACCGGTTTGACCACGCACGGGTAGCCGACATCGGCCACGGCCTTGGCGTAGTCTTCGTAGGTGTCGGCGAAGTGGTACGGCGAGGTCGGCAGGTCCAGCTCTTCGGCAGCCAGGCGCCGGATGCCTTCACGGTTCATGGTGAGCTGGGTGGCACGGGCCGTGGGCACCACGGTGAAACCTTCGCTCTCCAGTTCGACCAGGGTCGCGGTGGCGATGGCTTCGATCTCGGGGACGATGTAGTGCGGCTTCTCGGCCTCGATCACCGCGCGCAAGGCAAAGCCATCGAGCATGTTGACCACATGGCTGCGGTGCGCCACCTGCATGGCCGGCGCATTGGCGTAGCGGTCCACGGCGATCACTTCGACGCCCAGGCGCTGCAGCTCGATCACCACTTCCTTGCCCAGCTCACCGCAGCCGCAGAGCAGTACACGGGTCGCGGTGGGCGACAATGGGGTTCCGATACGGGTCATTTCAGGTCCTCGAAGGCGTCCGGGGCTGCGCCAGGCTAAGCGCCGCCCGCTGAAAAAGGACCCGTATTCTACACCATCAACCGACCGCGGCAGCCCGCCGGGCGCGAAATGCCATGGCCAGCCAAACGGCGGTGACACCGGCGAACTTAGAGGCCATGGCCGTGCCGATCACGGCAGGGGTCAGCGCGCCGATCATGCCGAAGAAAATGAAGGTATCGACCGGAATGCTCAACGCCGAGCTCAGCCACAGGCGGTCACGCAGGGGCCGACGAGTGATGCTGAACACCAGCCAGTCGATCAGCTCGGAAACGAAGAACGCCGTGGCGCTGGCCAGGGCGATGGCAGGCTCAGAGGTGATGTAGGACAGCACCAGGGCCACCAGCATGGCGACCAGGGCGCCATGCCCGAAGCGGGTCTGCACCATGTCGCGCAGGATGAACACCAGGCCACCCCAGGCGGACCAGATGATGTCCAGGTGCGGGGCGCTGGAAAAGGCGTAGTTGATCAGCACTACGCTGCTGATATAGGCGATGAGATAGAACATGGCGGGTAATCTGTGGGCAAGCCGTACAGATTACCGCTGGCTGCTTCGCGGGTAAACCCGCGAGGCAGCCAGCGCCGAATCATTGCCCCATGATCAACCCAGCGGCCACCGCCCGCTCATGGCACAGCTTCAGTACGGCGCGACGCTCGGTGTTGTCCATCCGCCCCCAGCGGCCGATTTCGGCCACGGTCCGCTGGCAGCCGGTGCAGATATCCTGCTCGTCCAGCGCACAGATGCTGACGCAAGGCGAAGCGACCGGACGTTCGACGGCAATGACCTCACTCATCGTCAGCCACCAGTTCGCGCGCATAGCGCTGGGCATTGTGCACATAGTGCGCGGCACCGGCCTCGATCATGCGCATCTGCTGCTCGCTCAGTTCACGCACCACCTTGCCCGGCGAGCCCATCACCAGCGAACCGTCAGGGATCTCCTTGCCCTCGGGGATGAGCGCATTGGCGCCGATGATGCAGTGCTTGCCGATGCGGGCCCCATTGAGGATCACCGCATTGATACCCACCAGGCTGTAATCGCCGACCGTGCAGCCATGCAGCATGGCGTTATGGCCGACCGTCACGCCCTTGCCCAGGGTCAGCGGCGAACCCATGTCGGTATGCATCACGGTGCCGTCCTGGACATTGCTGTCCTCGCCGATGTCGATCAGCTCGTTGTCACCGCGCAATACAGCGCCAAACCACACGCTGGCACGGGCCTGCAGGCGCACGTTGCCGATCACGGTGGCGTTGGGCGCGATCCAACTGGTGGGGTGGCTGTCGACCCGCAGGTCGCCCAGGCGATATTTCATGCTCGCTCCTCAGGATAAACGGCGGCGGTTTGTAGCAGACGGCGGGGTGGGCCCCGCTCAGATCTCGATGTAACGCTCCGGGGGTTGATGCAGGCTGATGCCGGCGTCATACAGCAGGTTGACCAGCTCGACGATCATGATCGCCGACAACCCCCAGATCTTGTATTCGCCGTAGCGGTAACTGGGCACATACCAACTGCGGCCCTGGTAATCGATACGGTGGGTATGGTCGCGGGGGTCTTGGCGAAAGAACTCCAGCGGCACGGTGAATACTGCCGCGATCTCGGCATCATTGGCGCGGTACTCGACGAAATCGGGAATAAGCCCGACGAATGGCGTCACTTTCAGGCCGTGCAGCGAGATCAGCGGGCTGAGCGGGCCAATCACTTCCACCAGCCCAGGGGGCAGGCCGATTTCTTCTTCGGCTTCGCGCAGGGCGGTAAACACCAGGTCCGGGTCTTCAGGGTCGCGCCGGCCACCGGGGAAGGCAACTTCGCCACCGTGGGTCGACAAGCCCTTGGCGCGCAGGGTCAAGACCAGTTCGGGCGCTTCGCTGCGGGTAATGGGCAAGAGTACCGCCGCTTCGGGAAACCGTCGGTCGGTTTCCAGTGATGCGGGTTCATGGTTGCTCATTCGGCGAAGTAGCTCGTCCAGCATTGCGCACTCTCGTATCCAAGGCCTGTCTTGCATGATGCACCAAAGCCGAGAAGCACCCAAGCCCTGTGCGCTTGCGGCCGCCCGGCTGCCACGCCAAGATAGCCCTGTCATAAGGGAAGATAAGCATGAAATTCTGCAGCGCGTGCGGCCAGCCGGTCATTCAGCGGATACCCGAGGGCGATAGCCGCCTGCGGTATGTCTGCGAGTATTGCCAGACCATTCACTACCAGAACCCCAACATCGTGGCGGGGGTCCTGCCCACCTGGGGCAGCCAGGTGCTGCTGTGCCGGCGCGCCATCGAGCCACGCCGTGGCTACTGGACCTTACCGGCCGGGTTCATGGAGAACGGCGAGACCCTCGACCAGGCCGCCCGTCGTGAAACCGTCGAAGAAGCCTGCGCCCAGGTCGGGCCCATGAGCCTGTACCAGTTGTTCGACCTGCCGCACATCAACCAGGTGCATGTGTTCTTCCGCGCCGAACTGGCCGACCTGCGCTTCGATGTGGGTATCGAGAGCCTGGAAGTGCGGCTGTTCGAGGAGCATGAGATACCGTGGAGCGAGCTGGCTTTCCGCACCGTCACACGCACACTAGAATGCTACTATCGCGACCGCATCGGGCAGCACTACCCCATAGGCCATGAGTACCTGCCACCGATGAATGTCACGTCTACCACCTAACGTCATCAGGGATACCGTTTCATGCGCTGGTTGCTCGCCCTTTTCTGCCTTTGCGTTACCTCGGTGTCCCAGGCGGCCTTCACCGAGACCATCGTGCGCAAGCCCCTGCCGGCAGCGCAAACACCGTCGCCCTCGCAGCAGGCCATGCAACCGCTGATCGACAAGGTGCTGGTGATCAAGTCCGAGCGCCGCCTGCAACTGATCAGTCGCGGCGAACCGCTCAAGACCTACCGCATTTCCCTGGGCAAGCAGCCCAAGGGCGCGAAGGAACGCGAAGGCGACCGCAAGACCCCCGAAGGCCTCTATTGGCTGGACTGGCGCAAGCAGAGCGACCGCTTCAACCTCGCCATGCACATCTCCTACCCCAACATCAAAGATGCCGCACGCGCCACCCGCGAAGGCGTGAGTGCCGGCAGCATGATCATGATCCACGGCACACCGGTCAATGATGACTACCCCGAGTGGTACTTCCACACACTGGACTGGACCGAAGGTTGCATCGCCATGCGCAACCACGACATGCAGGAGGTCTGGGAGCTGGTCAAGGACGGTACATTAATCGAGATTCGTCCCTGACACGTCCTGCATGCCGAGTCATCCTGTAGGAGCTTTCGCACCTTAAATGAGAACCCGCCTGACAGCCGCTTAGGCAGGGTACTGCATCCAAGCCAATCACTTAATTCTTAGCATCCACGCAGACGAATACGAAATCCGTACGTCCTCTGCGGGGTGCTTGAATGCCGTACCGAATTCTCATCATTGCCTGCAGGCTGCTGGTCTGCTGCCTGACCGTCGTGATGACCAGCGCCCTGGCATTGGCCGACGACCTGGCCAGCCAACAGTTGCGCGATCAGCAGCAAACGCTGCGACAACTGGAACAGCAACAACGCCTTGAGCGCTGGCAACGGGTGCCTGCCGCGCAAGGTAATCAGCACAGCCAGAGTGCACAGACTGCCGACAGCCACTGCTGGGCGGTGAGCGGCGTGCGCCTGGCCGGCCATCGACACGTGTCGGGGACAGCACTGGAGGCGACCGTGGTGCCGCTGATGCAACCTTGCATGGGCATCGTCGATATCAACCGCCTGCTCAAGGCCATTACCCAGCGCTATGTCCAGGCCGGCTATCCGACCAGCCGCCCCTACTTGCGCCAGCCCCCCGAAGATGACGCCCCGCTGGATATCGTCATCAGCGAAGGTTTTGTCGAGTCGATCGAGCTCGGTGCCGACCTGCCCCTTTCCTTGCGCGGCGCTTTTCCTGACGTACTGGGGCAGCCGCTGTACCTTCCCGACCTGGAGCAAGGGCTCGACCAATTGAACCGCCTGCGTGCCTACGACTTGAGTGCCGACTTGCTCCCCGGCGAACTGCAAGGCGGCACTCGCGTGCGCGTTCAGCCCTACAAAGTCGCCTCTCGGTGGCATCTGGACGGCCGCCTGGACAACCGCGGCAGTGAACTGACCGGCCGCCATCGCCTGAACCTCGGGGTCGGCCTGGACAGCCCGCTGGGCCTTAACGACGACCTGCGCCTGTGGCTGGCCAGCACCGTCTTCGATGCGCCGGGCACCAGCACGGGCATCACGGTGTACTACAGCATCCCCTACGGTCCGTGGACATTCGCCTTCAACGCCAGCCAGTTGCGTTACCACGCCCCCATCCCGCACGGGCAACAGACCAGCAGTGGCCGCAGCCGCTTCCAGGGCGTGAGCGCCGAGCGCGTGCTGTGGCGCAATCAGCAGGGCATGCTCAGCGCCAGCGCCCGGGTGGACCGCAAGCAGATGGTCAACCGCACCGGTGGCGTTGTCGTCGACTTGCAGAGCCCTACCCTCACCAGCGTCGAGGCCGGCCTGCAGTGGCTCTGGCTTGAGAACGGACTGTGGAACGGGTATGTGGGGGTCGCCCACGGCCTTGAGGGGCTGTCCAAGGACAACCCGGCCATGCGCAGCAACGGGCTGCGCAGCGATTTCGTCAAATATCGCGCCTCCCTCCTGCACCTTCGCCAAGGAGCAGCAGCGCAGCCCTGGCGCTGGCAAAGCGAACTGGGGTTGCAGTACAGCCCCGACCCACTGCCCGCCGTCGAACAACTGCTGGCCAGCGACGACTCGGCGGTACGCGGGTTCCGCCTGCACACTTACGCCGGCGCCACTGGCGCGGCCTGGCGCAACACCTTGAGCCGCCCGCTGAGCCCCGCCTGGGCGGCACCGTTGCAAGTGCGCCCCTACGTCGGCCTCGACCTCGGCTGGACCCGACTCGCCAGTGACAGCCCCGTCCTGCGCCTGGCCGGTGCAGCGGCCGGCATCGAAGTGAGCCTGCCCGACAGCCGCCTGCGCCTCGATTATCAACGCGCCCTGTACACCAGCGACCGGCCCCGCACGCTTCTGGAGCCGGGCTTCTGGGTACTGGAGTGGCACCTGAACATCTGATTCACCCACAACAAAGAGAACGAGAACATGCAAACACTCTCGCAGTTGACGTATACCCACCCCAATACCTTGCGTTGGGCCATCTTCCTCGCCCTGCTCGGCTCCAGCACCGCGCAGGCCACGGGTGGCCTGGAAGCGGCCAGCGGCCCGGCAGGCACCCCGCTCATCAACAACGGCCATGGCGTCCCGGTCATCGACATCGTTGCACCCAACGCTGGCGGCCTGTCGCACAACCAGTTCCTCGATTACAACGTCGGCAACCCCGGCGTGGTGCTGAACAACGCCACGCAGGCGGGCCAGTCGCAACTGGCCGGCGCCCTTGCGGCCAACCCGCAGTTCCAGGGCCAGGCCGCCTCGACCATCCTCAATGAGGTGATCAGCCGCAACGCTTCGCTGATCGAGGGGCCGCAGGAAATCTTCGGCCGCCCGGCCGACTACATCCTGGCCAACCCCAATGGCATCACCCTCAACGGCGGCAGCTTCATCAACACCACCCGCGCAGGCTTCGTGGTCGGCACCCCGGAATTCGAGGACCAGCAACTCAAATACCTCGACACCCTCAACGCCAGTGGCTCCCTGCAGGTACTCGACGACGGCCAGAGCAACAGCACCGGTGCCCTTGACCTGATCGCGCCGCGCATAGACAGCAAAGGCTTGCTCATGGCTGCCAATGAACTGAACGTCACGGTTGGCCGCAACCGCATCGAGCACGCCAGCGGGCAGGTGGTCGAACACCTGCCCGGCGAACAGGGCAGTGTCGATGCCACCCTGTTCGGTGCCATGCGTGCCGGGCGTATCCGCGTGCTGAGCACCGCTGAAGGCGCGGGGGTGCGCATGGGGCCGGCAAAGGTGCATGCCAGCGACGGTATCGACATCCATTCGGCCGGCGACCTGCACATCAGCGGCAAGGCGGACAACCCCAGCGAACTGCACAGCGAACGGGGCGCACTGAACCTCAGCGCCGCGCAAGACCTGACCCTGCGGGCCGTCGATGGGCAGGCGCAACAGGTGGTGGTCAAGGCCGGCCAGTCACTCACCCTGGATGCCGACAGCCTGGCAAACACTGAACACGACCGCGAAAACTGGAAGAATAAGTTTCTCTTCATCACCCGCGAAACCTACAACCGCGAGCGCACCACCACCCAAAACCAGCAGCACGGCACGCAGTTGCGCGGCCAAGACAGCGTAACGCTGCAATCGGGCGCTGACATGCGCCTGGTAGCCGCCGATGTGAAGGCGGGCGGCGAATTGAGCGTCGACAGTGCCGGCAAGCTGGACATCGTGGCAGGCATCGACAGCCAGCACATCAAAGAACAGGTACGCCACCGCAAGGACTTGTGGCGCGGTGACAGCGACACCGAGCAAACCCGGGAAACAGCCCGGGGCAGCACGTTGAATGCCGAGCGCATGGCCCTCACTGCGGCCGATACCCTCACGCTTCAAGGCAGCACGCTGCACAGCAACAGCGACATGCAGATCAAGGCGCGACAAGTCGAGATCGGCACCACTGCACTGCAGGACAGCGGCACACAGCGCAACTACCGCGGCGACCTGGTCTCCGGGACCTTCTTTGGTGATCGCAAGGGTAATGACAGCCAAGGGCAGACAGTGGTTGGCAGCAATGTGACGGCAGACGGCAAGCTGAACGTGACGGCCGACCAGGTCACCATCAAAGGCAGCAAGGTGCACGGCAAGGAAGATTCGGTGCTGTACAGCGAAAAGGGCCTGCTGGCGATCGAGGCCGACCACGGCAGCAGCACGTCGACTGACCATCAGAGCAACAGCAAACTGTTCGGCCTGATCGGCAGCGATAGCAAGGACACCGCACGCAAGGACCAGGTACTGCTCAGCGACGTTTCGTCCAGCAGTAACCTGCGCCTGGCCAGCGCCGAGGAACTGCGCATCCACGGGGCAAAAATCGAAGCCGGCAAGCACCTGCAGGTGCAGGCCAAGGGCGACCTGACGATCGACAGCGCGCAGTCGCGCAGCGAAACACAAACCGATCAACAGCAACGCGGCTTCACTGTCGGCGCCAAGCAGACCCAGGAGGCACAGGACGGCAAACCGCAATCACGCCAGTACGAAGCCAGCGTGGGCTACCAGGTCGCCAACACGACGGGCAAGGTGCAGGAAACAACGCAGGTCGCCAGCGAACTGAAAGGCGCTTCGGTCGAACTGCAAAGCGATGCCCACCTGCAGGTCAATGGCTCCAAGGTCGTGGCAAGCGCTGGCGACCTCACTGTGGCCGCCAAACAGGTCAGCCTTGGCGCAACCCGTAATGAACGCGAGTCCGTCAGCAACGACAGCCAGAGTGGAGGCAGCTTGAAAGTGACAGGGGGTATCGATCGGCTGGGCAGTGCCTTCGCAGGCCATCACAACACCCAAAGCCAGCTCGAACGCGACAGCACCGTCCAACGCAGCGAGTTGCAGGCCAGTGGGGACGTGAAGCTGGACGCCGAGCGTTTGCTTACCGAAGCGGCGCGCGTCGAAGCCGGCCAGCAACTGAAAGTAACCGCCAAGCACATCGAGAACCGTGCCGTGCAAGATACCCAAGAGCGTGAAAGCGTCACCGACAACTGGGCAGGCAGCCTGGGCGCCAGCGTCGAATACCGTGACCTGACCCGCCCCATCGAACGGCTGGTGCTGGGCGAAGAGGCGGCGCGCTTCCAGCAGGGCTCGCCTGAAGACGCGATGGTGGCGCCAAGCGCCGGTGCCGACATGACCATAGACCACCTCAAGCGCCTGGAAAACCAACGCCGCGGCTTTGCCCAGGTGAGTGAGTTGTCGGGGGCTGCAGTCGAGGTCAAGGCCGATGTCATCGATGACCAGGGCACCGCGTGGAAGGCTAACGCCGGCAAGCTCTTGATCGATGCCACGCAGCACCACCTGAGCGCCGCCGAAAACACCCAGGCCGATACCGTGCAGCGCCTGGCCTATGGCGGCGATGCCCGCGTGGACACCAGCACCGGCAACGATCTCAATGTACGCATTGCCGGTAAAGGCGGCTCGCTGGATAAACACGACCTGGCCAGTACCGCCGTGCCCGGCAGCCTCTATGGCCAACAGGGTATCCAGGTGCAGTTGGGCAGCGATGGCAAGTACGAGGGCACGCGCATCGACGATGGCGACGGCGCTGTGGTGATGCACAGCGGCGGCACGCTGTCGTTGCCGCAGGCCACTGACCGTAACAGCCAGGCATCAAAGCAGCTTGACGGCAATGCCTGGGCCAAGGTCGGCAACCGCCCCGGCAGCACCGGCGTCGACACCCGTGGCTACCTGGATCACAACCAGCAGAACAGTGCGCAGACCAAGGCGCAGGTGGCGCAAATCGACGCCAAGGGCGCTGTGCATCTGAGCAGTGAGGCTGACCTTGTATTGGAAGGCACGCGTATCGGCAGCCGTGAAGCCAAGGTCGGCGATACCGTGCTGGAAAGTGGTGGCCGCTTGCAGGTCACTGCGGCCAGCAATACCCAGCAGGCCAAGGGCGGCAGCCTGGGTGGCGGCCTGGAGCTGGCAGCCAAGAGTGGCGCGACCAAAGGTGGCGGTGTCGGCGGTCACTTCAACCATGGCAAGCAGAACGAAGACGCCAGCCAGGCCGTCAATGCCAGCTTCGAAAGCGCGGGCAAGCTCACCCTCAGCAGCCGTGCCCGGGAGGACATCGCCGTGCACCTTGAGGGCCTGCAAGCCTCGGCCGAACAGATCGAGCTCAACGCCGCAGGCGGCGGCATGCTGATCGAAGCTTCGAGCGACCGCGAGCAACGCGACAACCTCGACATCACGGCCGGTGCCGGCTTCAACATGGCCAAGGGCGCTACCGATACCCTCGGCCTGCATGGCCGCGCCCAGGTGGCGCTGGACAAACGAGACAACCACACGTGGAATGCCAGCCAACTGCGCGCCGAAAAAATCCAGTGGCAAAGCCGTGGCGACACGCGCATCGAAGGTGCCAGCCTGGAAGCCGGGCGCATTACCGGTGATGTTGGCGGCGACCTGCGCGTTGCCAGCCGCAAGGACCGCGTCGACAGCTTGAGCGTGAAAGGCGACCTGCGCCTGAGCCAGGAGAAGAACCCGCAGGGCTACACCAACGCCGCCAACGCGCTGGCTGGGCCGCTGAGTGACAAAATCGGCAAAAAAGCCGGCGCTGCCTTGAGCAAGGCCGATCCTGGTTTTTCCCCGACTTTGCGCCTGGATGTATCACACCAACAGCGCGACACCGTGACCAGGCAGGCCACGCTCAAGGGCAGTGAAGGGCTTGATCTCAAGGTCGGTGGCGATGCCCGCCTGGTGGGCGCCCGGCTGCAATCGGGCAAAGGCGCTGTCGAGTTGAAGGCCAATGCCGTTACCCGTGAAACCTTGAATGGCAGCGACTACCGCCGCGATGTGTCGATCGATGCGTCCAACTCGCCGGTGGACCTGGGCACTGCGGTGGCCGAATTCACCAAGGGCAAGGGCGCTGCAGACGGGGAGAATGCGCTTGACCTGGGCCTACTGCGCACCAGCGGGCACAACCGCAGCGAGCAGTGGGTATCGAGCGTTCAAGGCAAGGCGGAATAACCCGTTGCCCGTCGACGCTTTCATGAACCCATCCATGACGTGATGACTTGGCCGGGATCCTGTAGGAGCGGGCTTGCCCCGCGAATAAGCCGCGCGGTGCCTGGCACCGGCTTGGCCGGTGTTCGCGGGGCAAGCCCGCTCCCACAGACCCTCCGTATAAATCAATAAGTTAGCGATCCATCAATGGCCGCGACCTCATTCAAGTGATTACCACCTGATCAGCCGCTGCCCCGTTGTCGCCTCTGGCCCCAGCCATTGCGCACCGCGCAGCAGCGGCGTCAGGGCGGCATCGGGCTGCAGCGCGAGGGTGACCTGGGCCTGTCGCTCCAGCAGGTGCGCATCCACCTGCAACTGATGCTGCCCCTGCTGCACCAACTGCCCCAGCACATGCCAACCACCTCGGCACTGCACCTCGAGCCATCCCTGCCCTAACCCCAACGACCAGGGTTCACTCAGCGCCAGGTCCGCGACACTGATACGCCCCTCGGCAGCCTGGCATTGCCGCCCCGCACCGTGCACCCGCAGCGTACCCTGCCATTGCCCGACCAGGCGATAGGCCGCAGGCACAGTCACTTGTGCCGCTGCGGGCTGAACCTCAAGCCCCCAACGCCAAGGCCAGCCTTCAACCCGCACCTGCCAGGCCTGCCCCTGAAAGCCCAATGCCCCTTGGCCCTGCAAACGCCAAGGCTGCACGGCCCACTGCAATGGCCCGAACGGCCCAAGTTGCGTCGCCTGCCCCTGCCACAAGCTGCCGCTCACTCCCGTAGCCTGCAGGCCGAACCCACGCACCAGCCAACTGGCCGGCAGCTCCACCAGCAAGGTCAGCACGAACACCAGCAGCAGCCACGCCACGCCGCCCCGGCTCATGGCCGCAGCACCAGGTCAAAACGCAGGCCGTTGGGGGCTTGCTCCAACCCCCACTGCAACGGTTGCGCGCCCTCGCTCTGCAGCGAAACGACCCAGCCCAGCAGGGCCTGCTCATCGGCCACCTGACCCTGCATGTGCCAGGCTTCACCCTGTGCGACCACTTCCTGCAACTCGATGCGCCGCGCTTGCGCCGATTGGTGCAGACGCTCCAAGCTCAGCGGCGCGCCCCCCTGCAAACCTGCCGCCTTCTGCGCCAACGCCCGCCATTGGCCAAGCGCGTGCCATTGCGCCAGACCTTCGCGTACAACCAGCACGCTCGACAGCAGCGCAATCAGCCCCCCGGCCAGCGCCAGGCGATGACGCTGTACCCAGTCCCGGTTCATGTCGCCACCTCCAGGTCGAAAACCACACGGGTCGACGATGCATCCCCGTTCACTTGCACCTGTGCCCCGACAGCACTGGCCATCTCGCCCCAGGGCGGTGCGGCCCCCTCCCCCTCCAGGCGCACATGCCAGCGTTGGCCGTCGAAGCGCACGGCTTGCAGGCGCCAGCCGGGATGCTCTAGTAACCAGGCCTGCAAGCGCCCCTGCAAGTCTGCCAACTGACGCACACGCAATTGCTGCTGCAGTTCGGCTTCGCGCAGGCGCTTGAGCGCCTGCGCCGCCTGCCGCGGCCCTGCCTGCTCGCCGGTCACGGCAAGCACCTGGGCTTGCCAGAGCTGCACCTGGCGCCATTGCTGGACCAACCACAGACTGCCCCAGGTGCAGGCCAGCAGCAGGCAGGCGGCAAGCAGCTGACGCTGCGCTCGCGAGGGGCCAACAAAGGTGCGAGGTCGTCGCTGCTCGAACAGGCCAGGCAGGCTGTCGAGCGGCGCCAACTCGTCGGGCCAACGCCCCTTGAGCGGCACCCTGCGCAGTTGCGGCCAGGGTTCGACCCGCACATCGCCCAGCACATCAGGCCAGGCCAACCAGCGTTCGCCCGCGCCTTCGCTCAGCCCCTTCATCAAGCTGAACCCGCCCGGCTTCTGCCAGCACCAGGCCACACCCGCTTCAGGAGCAGGCAGCAACTGAAATTCGGCCCAGCAACACTCGACCGACACCCCCCATTCCACACACTGCCCGCGCCAGCCCTCCAGATGCTGACGTGCCACGGTCAGTAGCCGCACCTGCCCGGCTTCACGGCCCAAACATCCACACACCACCTCATCCGCGCTCTGAAGCAAGCAGTCTTCAAGCAACAATGGCCATTCTTCACGCCTGAGCCCCGGCGGTGCGGGCAACTGGAAGTGGCTGCAGTGCTCGGCAGGCACGATCAACGCCACCCGCGCCTGCAGGTTCGCCGGGGGCTCGCCCTGCCCCTGGCGCTGCGCGATACCGCCCTCGACCAGCAGCCAGTCCCAAGGGCTGCCTGGGCGCAACAACAGCCAAGGCCGGGCCGGCGAACGTCGACGCCAATCAACCTTCATGAACGCCCCCAGGGAATAACGAACGTGCAGACATACGGTGCTCCATCACGCTGCAGCTCCAGGCGCACACCACGGCCGGGGTGCGCCGGTTGATCGGAAGGCCAGGGCTGCCAGCGGCCGCCCTGGTGATACAGAACGTTCACCTTGCTCACCCCTTCAAGTTGCTCGCGCAACACCCAGCGCGCAGCAGTCGCGGCATACAAGTCGGCCGAACTCTCCAGCAACAGACGCTGCTCGCGCGCCTCGAAGCGCAAGCGCTGGCGCTGTAGGCGCGACCCGCCTTCAGCTTCAGGCAGGCCGGTGGCCGCCACCCACAGCAGTTGGCCGTTCGCGGGTTGCCAATCGAACCAGCGGCTGGCCAAGGGCAGACGCTGTTCGTACACCCGGCGCAGCACCGGGCTGTCGAGGCGCCGCTCCAGCGCCAGGCAAAAGTCCAGCACCGAGGTTTGCTGGCTGCTCACCTGCAACCGCTCACGCACCTTCAGCCAGCCGTTGACCAATGCCGCCAGCATGATGCCGAGCAGCGCGGTCAGGGCCAGGGCGACCATCAGTTCGATCAGGGTAAGGCCTGCCTGATGCCGCTTCATGGGCGCTCCAGAAATACACTGTATTGGCCAAGCGGCAGCCGCTGGTCGCGGTCGCCGAACATCTGCAGTTCGCCCCGGCGCAGGTCACGCACGCCGGTGCGGCGCAACTGCATCTGCCAATGGCACAGTTGGCCGCCCTGGCTCAGTTGGCCGCCCACCTGGTTGCTGGCCGGCCAGTACTGTTCGACGACGAAACGGGCTTGCAGCTCGCGCGCGCACAGCAGGCCAAGGCGGTGCTGCTGCAGGTTGTCCTGCACCGCCAAGCGCTGGCGCAGGACCTGGCTGGTGATCACCGCCAGCACGGCGGCAATCGCCAGGGCCACGGTCACTTCCAGCAGGGTGAAACCGCGCTGCTGGCGCTTCATGGCAGTGGCGCCATCTGTAGCTTGCCATCCCGGCGCCAGGCCCATTGCTGGCTGCCCTCGGCCCCGTGCCAGCGCACCGAGCCTGGCTGAGCCCAGCCTTGCGGCGTGAACAGAAGCTGCGGCTGCGCGCTGGCGGGCCAGTCCGGGCGCAGGCCCTTGGGCCAGTCGCCGAGCGCGACGGTCTCGACCACCCAGGCGTTGCCCTCGCGGCGGACAAACTCCGGCCGCTGGCCAGTCCAGCGCAACCCGCGCAACTGCCCGGCATGGCGGGCCAGGGCCGCCTGGGTCCGGGTTTCGGCCGCCAGGCGTTGCAGCGCTTGGTCGACATTCGTCTTGCCGCTGTCGAGCCAGGCCACCGCCAGGGTGGTCATCAACCCGGCGATGGCCAGCACCACCAGCAATTCGATCAGGCTGAAGCCTTGTTCACGGCGCACCCTTACAGCGCCCAGTTACCCAGGTCGGCATCCTGCCCTTCGCCGCCAGGCACACCATCGGCACCCAGCGAATAGACATCAACGCGCCCATGCTCGCCAGGCATGCGGTACTGGTACGGCGTCCCCCATGGGTCTTGCGGCAGGCGGCGCACATAGCCATCGCTGCGCCAGGCACGCGGTAGCGGCGCCTGCTCGGGCTTTTTCACCAGCGCAGCCAAGCCTTGCTCGTTACTGGGAAAACGCAGGTTATCCAGCCGGTACATGTCCAGCGCCTGTTCGAGTGTGGCCAGGTCTGCCATGACCTTCTGCCGCATGGCCTTGTCCTGGTTGCCGAGCACGCTGGGGGCGACCACGGCGATCAACAGGCCGATGATGAAGATCACCACCATGATCTCCATGAGGGTGAAGCCACGCTGACGGTTACGACGATGGTGCATGGAAGTACTCCTTGTGTTCACAATTGCAGGCCCTGGTTGAGTTGCATGATCGGCAGCAGCACCGCCAGCACGATGAACAGCACCACGGCGCCCATCACCAGAATCATCAGCGGTTCGAAAAGCGCCATGGCGGTGTCCACCTGGCGGGCGAAACCGCGCTCTTGGTCGTCGGCCACCCGTTCCAGCATGTCGGCCAGGGTGCCGCTGGCCTCGCCACTGCCGACCATGTTCACCAGCAACGGCGGAAACTGTTGGCAGGCATCCAGCGCGCGGTGCAGGCTGGTGCCGCCCTGCACCTGCTGGCGCACCTGCTCCATGGCCAGGCGGATGCGCCGGTTGGAAACTGTCTCGGTGGCCACCTGCAGGGCTTCGAGCAGGGCCACGCCGCTGCTGCTGAGAATCGCCAGGCTACGTGCCAGCCGCGCGCTTTCCAGTACCTGCAACAGGCCGCCCACACGCGGCAGGCGCAACAGCAACTCATCACGGCGCAGGCACCAGTGCGGCTTGCGCAGCAGCCAGCCACCGAGCAGCGTCAGCAGCATCGCCAGGCCCAGCAACCAGGGCCCGGCGTGCACCAGCCCCTGGCTCAGGCCGATCAGCAAGGCGGTTATCAACGGCAGGCTCTGCCCGGCGTGGGCAAACTGCTCGGTGAGCTTGGGCACGACGAAGGTCATCAGGCCGATGACCACGGCAAGCGATACACCCATCAGCACACAGGGGTAGATCAATGCAGTACGCGCCTTGTGCTGCTGGCGTTGCACCTGTTCCAGGTGATCGGCCAGGCGCGTGAGCACCTGGGCCAGGCGCCCGGAGCGCTCACCGGCCTCGACCAGCGCACAGTACAGGCCGCTGAACGGCGCCCCCTGGCGGGCCAGGCTGCGCGCCAGCCCCAGGCCTTCGGCGAGCGAACCGCGCAAGGCCACCAGCACGCTGTGCAAGGCAGGCTGGCGCAGTTGCCGTTCGAGGGTGGCCAGGGCATCGACCAAGGGGATGCCTGCACCGGTCAAGGTCGCCAGCTGGCGGGTCAGTTCGCACAGTTGCGCACGGCTCAGGCGCTGGCGGCGGGGTTGCCGCACGCCTGCCTCGTGGCGCTGCAACTGGCGGGCGAACAGGCCCCGCTCACGCAACAGCTGGCGCGCATGGCGCTCGCTGTCGGCCTGCAGGCTGGCCTTGTAGGTCTTGCCGGCCAGGTCGACGGCTTGATAACGATAGGTCGGCATGGCTCAGCCCTGTACCACGCGCAGCACTTCGGCCAGGCTGGTCTCGCCACGCGCCAGGCAATCGCTGGCCATGGCTACCAGGCTGCGCCGACGGTCGACCAGGTAGTCCTGCATGGCTTGTTCACTGGCGCCGTCGTACAGCAGCGCGATCAGGCCGGGGTCAAGCTCGACGAATTCGTACAGGCCCAGGCGCCCGACATAGCCGCTGCCCTGGCACTGCTCGCAACCGACGGCGTGGTAACTGCTGCCCAGCGCACACAGCTCGGGCCACAAGTCACGTTCGGCGGTTTGCAGCGGCTGCGCCACCGCACACTGGCACAGCCGCCGCACCAGGCGCTGCGCCAGCACACCGCGCAGGCACGACGCGATCAGAAAGGGTTCAATGCCCATGTCACGCAGGCGGGTCACCGCCCCCACCGCACTGTTGGTGTGCAGGGTCGACAACACCAGGTGGCCGGTGAGGCTGGCTTGCACGGCAATCTGCGCGGTTTCCTGGTCACGGATTTCGCCGAGCATGATCACATCCGGGTCCTGGCGCAGGATGGCGCGCAGGCCACTGGCAAAGGTCAGCCCGGCGCGTGGGTTGATGGCCGTCTGGCCGATGCCGGCGATGGCGTACTCCACCGGGTCTTCGACGGTGAGGATGTTGCGGCTGCCATCGTTGAGGCTGTTGAGGCTGGCGTACAGCGTGGTGGTCTTGCCCGAGCCGGTGGGGCCGGTGGACAGCACGATGCCATTGGGCCGCGCCAGGCAACTGCGCAGACCTTGCAGCACGGCGGCCGGCATGCCCAGGTTGTCCAGCGCCAGCAGGCTGGCCTGCTTGTCGAGCACGCGCATCACCACCCGTTCACCGTGAATGCCCGGCAGCGTCGAGACCCGCACATCGACCTCGCGCCCTGCCGCCCGCAAGGTGATGCGGCCATCCTGGGGCTGGCGTTTCTCGGCGATGTCCAGCCGCGCCATGACCTTGATGCGTGACACCAGCATCGCCGACAGCGCCCGGGGCGGGCGCAGCACCTCGCGCAGGTGGCCGTCGACCCGCAGGCGCACTACCAGGCTCTGTTCGAAGGTCTCGATATGGATATCCGAGGCACGCAGGCGCAAGGCCTGGCCGAACAGCCCGTTGATCAGGCGAATCACCGGCGCCTCGTCATCGCTTTCGAGCAAGTCCTCGATGCGCGGCATCTCGCTCATCAGGCTGTCCAGGTCGACCTGGTCGCCGATACCTTCGATCAGCGCTGCGGTGGCCGCATCGCCGCCCTGATACAGCTGTGCCAGTTGCTCGTCGAATGCTGCGGGCTCCAGGTAGGCCAGCGCACCGGGCTGGCCATGCACCCGCAGCAGCTCCTGCAACACCTCGCTGTCGGCGTCGCGGCGCAGCCACAATTGCCAGCCGTCTTGCCCGGGGGTCATGGCCAGGCCTGCCTGGCGTGCCAGCCGATAGGGCAACATCACCAGTTACCGCCGTCCAGGCGCGCCCGGCTGGCGGGGAACACCTGCAGCAGCGGCGTGGTGCCTTCAGCACCGGCAAGGTCCGGCAGTTGCAGCGGGGTGGTCTGCTGCAGGGTGCGGTACTTGCCTTCGCTGAGCCCGGCCAGGCTCGGCCCATCGCGCAGGATGCGCGGGCGAATGAAGACCATCAGGTTCTGTTTGGTGTTCTTGCTGGCGTCGGAGCGGAACAGGCGGCCCAGGTAAGGGATGTCACCCAGCAGCGGTACGCGCTGGTTGCTGGTACTCAGCTCGTCGCTGATCAGGCCGCCCAGAATCACCAGGCCGTTGTCTTCGACCATGACCTTGGTCTTGATCTCACGCTTGTTGGTGATCACATCGCTGGCAGCGCTGGAGTCGGCAATCGACGAGACCTCCTGAACGATGTCCAGGCGCACGCTGTTGTCGATGTTGATCTGCGGTTTGATCCGCAGCTTGACCCCGACCTCCTTGCGCTCGATGGTCTGGTAGGGGTTGGCGTTGTTCTGCGTCACCGAGCCGGTGACGAAGGGCACTTCCTGGCCAACCAGGATCGACGCCTCGGCGTTGTCCAGGGTCAGCAAGGTTGGCGTGGACAGCAAGTTGAAGCCGCTCTTGCCCTTGAGCGCATTGACCAGCATGGCGAAGTTGAAACCGCCGCCGAAGTGGCCGATGCCGGCAGTGGCCCCGGCGGTGGCAGACAACAGCTTGCCCAGTGCCTCGGTGTCTTCGCCGGCGGCAGCCCCGGCGATGTTGGCGATGTTCACCCCGTTGCTGCCGAAGTTGACGATACCGGCACCGAACTTCTCATCGGCGAACAGCCACTGCACACCCAGCTCCTGGGCACTGCTGTCGGACACCTCGGCGATGATCGCCTCGACCACCACCTGGGCACGGCGGATATCCAGCTGCTCGACGATGGCACGGTAGGCGGCCAGCTCGCTGTCGGGGCCGACCATGACTACAGCGTTGGTGCCCTCTTCGTATTCCAGGCGAATGCCCGAGCCACCGGGGGCGGCCATCACCGGCCGGTCCTTGGCTTCGCCCTCGGCCACGCCTTCTGCCGGCGCCATGCCTTCCTGGCTGAGCCCGCGCAGCACCTTGACCACTTCACTGGCCGTGGCGTGCCGCAAGTAGATGACTTGGGTACTGCTGCTGCCCGCCGTCTCGCTGGGGCGGTCGAGCTGACGCAGCAGGCTGGCGATGCGTTCGAGGTTGCTGCGCCAGTCGGTGACGACCAACTGGTGCGCCGCCGGGTACGGGGTGATCACCCCAACCCGTGGGTCGATCAATGGCTTGAGTATGCCAAGCACCTGCTCGGTGGCAGCGTTGCGCACATTGAATACCCGGGTAGCCACGCTGTCGCTGCCTTCGCCCTGCTGCCCGGCAGGCTCCACCGGCACCGGCTCCAGGCGCGCCGCCTGGTCAGGGACGATCTTCACGCTGCCATTGGGCAGGTCGACGGTGGCGTAGCCCTGGGCGCGCAGTTGGGCGAGGAAGATGTCATAGATGGCATCGGCGTCGTGCAGGTCGACGGTGCGCACGGTGACCTTGCCCTTGACCCGCGGGTCGACGATGAACGTGGTACCGGTGATGCGCGACACGCTGTCGATGAATTCACCCAGCTCGGTGTCGACGAAGTTCACCTCGTACATCGGCGTGCCGTCGTCATCGAACACCGGCTCCTCGGCGCTCGCAACCGGCAGGCCCACGGACAAGGCCAGGCTCAGTGCAGCCGCCATGCAGTATCTAACAGGCATCGTTCATCCTTGCCGTTTGAGGCCGGTCACGGCGGGGCGTGGCGGCCAGGGCAGGCGTTCGCGCCGCCCCTGGTTATTGAAAATCAGGCCATCGCTGTCGATGTCCTGCAGCACGATCCCCGGTGCCAGGCGCTGGCCGCGGGCCAGGGTCCGCACCTGTTGTTCGTAACGCAGCACCACCACGCTGGCCGACAACGGCTGGGCCTTGAGGCCCCCGAGGTAGTGCAGGGGCAAACGGGTGATGACGATCGCGCCGTCGTCGACGGGCGCTTGCCAGTGGCCGACCATCAACCCCGGCAGTTGCGTCTCGGTGGCCGGCGAGCGGCTGGCCGGTTGTGGCTGGCGGCCCAGTTGCAACACGCACTGTGCAGCGAGCCAGCCGGCCAGGGTCAGGCAGCCACCGGTGATCAGCCGCGAAGCGAAGCTCACGAGGCCATCTGCCGGGGGTGCCAGCCTGGGTGACCCTGCACATAGCGCACTTCGGGCCATTGCAGCGCTGTCAGTTGCCAGTCAGGCGTCTGCCGTGCCAGCCAGGCCTCTACCCGTTGCCAGAGCGGCTCGCCGGCCTGCGACGCGAACTGCAGGCCAAACGTACGGCACAACCCCTCGGTCGGCTGCAGGCCGCTGATGCGTTTGCCCTGGGGGCTGTAGCTGACTTGCCAGGCCTGGCCCTGCCAGCGCGGCAGGTCCTGGCTGTTGTCCAGCAGCAACGGGTCGCCGAACAGCTGTTCTGCGGCATTTTCCAGCACTTGCTCGACCTGCCGGGCTGGAGCCTCGACCACCGGGGCCGGGTAACCGCCGGTCAGGCTGATCAGGTGCTCACGGGTAATCGCTGTACCTGCCGCCAACGGGCAGTCGTAACGCAGGCCCGGCAGCAACACTGGCAGGCTGCCGTCATCGGCCAAAGCCTGATGCAGCAGGCGGTCCCAGCTGCCGCCACGGGTGTCACGCCGCCACAGCGCCTGGGGCGCCCGGGCCAGCGGTTGATCGAGCCACGCCGCGTGGCCGGCGCGCTGTTGGTTCAACTGCGCCTGCAATTGCCCGGCACGCACCTGCGCTGCCGGTGAAAGCGTCTGTTCGAACGCCGGGAAGAAGCGCCCCTCGAACTGCCATTGCCCCGCCACCTGCTGGCAGCGCAAGCGAAATGCACCGCTGCCCCGGCAGCCGGCGAACAGCACAGGCACGCGGCGGCCGCTGGCCTGGGTGGCCTGCACCGGCGTTGGCCACAGGTCCTGGCCACGTGCGCACAGCAACAGGTCGATGGCCGGCAGCCGTTCAGCCAGCCACAGCCCCGGCCCGGTACCGACATCGGCCAGGGCCACCACCAGGTCGGCCTCGCGCCGGGCCTGTTGGAAAACCGGCAGCAAGGCCTGATACCACTGTTTGAGGGAGGCTTTCTGGTCTTGCGCGTAAGGGTCGGTGACGCCGACCACGGCAATGCGCGCGCCGCCCCGTTCGAACAGCTGCAGGGGTTCGAGCCCAAGGGCCTGGCGTTGTTCGTCAGCGAGCCCGGCGCCCAGCGTAGTGGCAGACGCCTGGCGGTAGAGTGCTGCGCTGCGTTGTGGCCAGAGCACGCGCTCGTCACTGCTGACCCGCGCTTCGCTGCCCAGCAGTTGGCTGCCCTGCACGCCACTTTCACCCTGGGTCAGGTAGGCCAGGCCGCTGCCATTCCAGCCTTGGCCGTTCTCCAGGGTCAGGCTGTTGCCTGCACCGGCCTCGCCACGCAATTGCTCCAGCAAGGCGGCGAGTACGGCATAGCCACCCAGGTTGGCCTCGTCGGCCCGGCCGGCATCGAGCAGTGGCGCCAGCTGCGGAAAGGCGATGCTGGCGCTGGCACCGGTCATCCACGGCGCACGCCCGAGGTGGCTGACCGGCCCCAGGCGCGTCGCCGGAACCACAGCCCGGCCGGGTTGGCGAGCATCAAGGGTGTCGGCGACATACAGCAAATCAAGGTTGGCGCTGCCTGCGCGCTGCCCTGGCAAGGCGGAACAGGCGCCGAGCAAGGGTGCCAAGGCACCGACGCCCATCCAGCTGATCACTTCGCGCCTGTTCACACTGCTTGCCATCGAGCCCGCCATCCTTAACCAAGTTCACGTTGGGCTCCGGATGTTGCGGCGTTCGCATGACAGTTTGATGGCAGAAATCCGACAGCAATTCCGAATTGATCTGTCAGGCTCGAAAGTAAGAACGTGTAGTTTTAAGCGCGCATTCATATTTCTGCCAAGGAATCATCATACTTGCGCTCTAAAGTCGCGGTTTCCTCCAACTCAGCCAAACATAAGGACACCCTGATGAGTCGAGATACCGGCGACAACCTGGACCGGAACCACAGCGGCAATCTGCCGATGGCCAGCGTCATGGACGCTTACCTCAGCCGCCGCAGCATCATGCGTGGCAGCCTGGGCGCCGCCATCGCCATGATCGCCGGTACCGGCCTGACAGGCTGCTTCGACGGTGGTGGCGGTTCCGATCACGATGATCCTGTCACCGAGCCACCGGTGACCGAACCACCCGTAACCGAGCCAGAAGTGCCGAAACTGGCACTGGGCTTCCAGTCCATCCCAGGCTCGCGCACCGATGCCTGTGTCGTCGCGGCAGGCTACAGCGCCTACGTGCTGGCGCCGTGGGGCACCCCGCTGAACAGCAATGCCAACCCGTGGAAGTCCGATGGCAGCAACACCTCGACCGACCAGGCCAATGCCATGGGCATGCACCACGACGGCATGCACTTCTTCCCTATCAATGGCAGCTCCGAAGACGGCTTGCTGGCCATCAACTTCGAGTACATCGACGCGGCCGCCCTGCACCCGGCCGGCCCGACCGTTGATGTCAACGGCAAGCGCCCGGTCGAAGAAATTCGCAAAGAGATCAACGCCCACGGCGCTGGCGTGGTGCGCCTGCAGAAGGTCAGCGGGCGCTGGCAGGTGGTCGACAACGACCCACTGAACCGTCGCTTCACCACCGCCTCGCGCATGGAAATCACTGGCCCGCTACGCGGCACCGACCACGTCAAGACCAAGTACTCCAGTGCCGGCACCCACTGCCGCGGCACCAACAACAACTGCGGCAACGGCTACACCCCATGGGGCACTTACCTGACCTGTGAAGAGAACTGGCCGGGCATCTTCGTCAACAAGGGCACCCGCCCTGAAGACCAGCGCCGCATCGGCGTGGGCACCTCCAGCGGCCAGTACAAATGGGAAAGCGCTGCCGGTGACAGCACCGAAGTGGCCGACGAATTCACCCGTTTCGACGTCACCGTCAAAGGCGCCAGCGCCACCGACGACTACCGCAACGAAGCCAGCACCTACGGCTACATCGTCGAAATCGACCCGTACAACAACGCCACCCTGGCCACCAAGCGCACAGCGCTGGGCCGCTTCCGCCACGAAGGCTGCTGCCCGGGCCTGCCGGTGGCCGGCAAGCCGCTGGTCTGGTACATGGGTGACGACTCAAACAACGAGTACCTGTACAAGTTCGTCTCCACCGCCGTGTGGGACGCCGCCGATGCCAGCCCGGCCGACCGCCTGGCCACCGGTGCCAAATACATGGACCAGGGCAAGCTCTACGTGGCCCGCTTCAATGCCGACGGCACAGGTGTATGGCTGCTGCTCGACGTGGCCACGGCCACCACCGGCGGCAGCACCCTTGGCGCGCTGTACGGCGACCTGCCGGGCATCATCCTCAACACTCGCGGTGCGGGCGATGCCGTGGGCGCGACCCCGATGGACCGCCCGGAATGGACCACAGTCAACCCGCTCAATGGCGATGTCTACCTGACCCTGACCAACAACAGCGCGCGCACCCCGGAAAAAGTCGACGCCGCCAACCCGCGTGGCCCGAACCGTCACGGCCACATCATCCGCTGGCACGACAGCGACGATCAGCTGAGCTTCACCTGGGACATTTTCGTGTTTGGCGCCAACGCTGCCGGCACCGCCGACATCAACCGCTCCGGGCTGACCGAGCTGAACCAGTTCGCCAGCCCCGATGGCATGAGTTTCGATAGCCGCGGCGTGTTGTGGTTCGAGACCGACAACGGTGAGAGCACCCTGACCGATTACACCAACGACCAGTTGCTGGCGGTGATCCCGACAGACCTGGTGGATGCCACGGGCAAACAGGTGCCAGTCAACGCGCAGAACCAGGTGGACCTGCGGCGTTTCTTCGTTGGGCCGAACGGCTGCGAGGTGACGGGGATTGCCTTCAGCCCGGACAACAAATCGATGTTCGTGAACATCCAGCATCCGGAGAACTGGCCGTATACCGACAAGGCTACCGATGCTACGCCGGCAGGCGCTACGGTAAGGCCGCGGGCTTCGACGGTGGTGATTCAGCGTGATGATGGCGGGGAGATCGGCACCGCCTGACCGGGAGCTGGTCAGTCAGCCTTGCGCTGGCTGTACCGGCCTCTTCGCGGGGCAAGCCCGCACCCACAAGCAACCCCCTAGCCTCAAGGACAGTGGGGTACCTGTGGGAGCGGGCTTGCCCCGCGAAGAGGCCGCCAAGGTTCACCAGAGCATCGGCTCCCGGCTACGCACCCGCACCTGCTGCGCCGGCACCCGCGCATGCCACTGCACCACCCCCAGCGCCTCGACCTGAAATGCGCTGCGCATCACCCGCCCCTCCTCTTCAAACGACAGCTGCAACAGAAAATGCCCACTGTTGAGCAGCAATCCTTCGCTCAACCGTTCGAACGTCTCGTCATCCACCGCCCCCAACGCCTGGCGCAGCGCAGCGGCATCCACATACCCCGACGCCGGCCGGCCAGTGACGATGCGGCTGAGCAGCGCGCGCGGATACCGCCCCTCGTACAACGCATCGAGCAAGGGTAGATGCTCCAACCCCAGGGCATTGGCGTTCAGGCGCCAGCCGGTGGTCTGCGGCAACGCGCACAGCATCGGGTAGCGGCCCTGACGCGTGGCATCCGGCTCCAGCAGCAGGTTCAGCTCGCTGGTGTCGAGCATCGGTTGGTTAGCCGCCAGGCGCGCTGGTTGCTGGCGCAGGTACTGGGCACTTTCGGCCCCTTGCAGGCGGGTATCGTTGTCCGTGTCGAGCCAATCGGCCAGGGCATCGACCAGGCGTTCTGCCGCCATGTCGTCGCCCAGCAGGCGGCGCAACTGGCGCTCGGCGCGTTCACCATCAGCACCGAGCAAGGCGTTCACGTTAAAGCACGTGTGCTGGTCGCGCACCCGCAGTTGCGCCTGGCCTGCGCCAAAATCGTAGTCCAGCGGCTGCCCACGCAACGCCTGCCAGAACAACGGGCTAAGCCGCCAGGCCGGGTCGCGCAGCGCCTGCTCGGCATAGGCCAGGCCGGCCTGTTCCATCGCCCGCACCTGCACCCGTTGGTGCAACAGGCGCACTTCATCGACCTGGCGCCGGCCATCCTCCACCAGCCAGGCCATACCAGCCGCGAGCATCGCCAACACCACCATTACCATCAGCAGGGCCGCGCCCTGCTGTCGTCTGCCGCCCATCCGCGTGCGCCTCTCATGGCCCGTAAAAGCGCCAGTCAACACGCCGGTTGTTGCAGGTAGATGGCAATGGCGCTTTCCGTCATGTTCACGTCATCTACACGAGGCAGGATTGCCCTTCCTTTTCATGGCCTTACAGGAGTAGTCGCAATGGGTGGCATTGGCATCTGGCAACTGGTGATCGTACTGATGATCGTATTCCTGCTGTTTGGTACCAAGCGCCTCAAGGGCCTGGGCAGCGATGTTGGCGAGGCGATCCAGGGGTTTCGCAAGTCCATGGGCGGTGACAACGAAGCCAACCCGTCCGGCCCGGTTCAGGTGCAGCAGCAGGCACCGCTGGCCGGCCAGGCTACGGCGCAGTCGCAAACGGACCGTCAGGCCTGATGTTCGAGGTAGGCTTCAGCGAGTTGCTGCTGGTTGGCATCGTCGCACTGCTGGTGCTCGGGCCCGAGCGGCTGCCGGTTGCGGCGCGCACGCTCGGGCGCGGCCTGGGCCAGGCGCGCAGGGCCATGCACGGCCTGCGCGCACAGATGGAGCGGGAGATCGAGTTGCCCAACTTCGACAGTGCGCCCCTGCAGCGCCTTGAGCAGGACATTCGCCAGGGCATCAGCCTTGCTGCGCAACCGGCCAATGACCCGGCAACCGTCCCAGTGCCCAGGGAGAATGCCTCATGAGCCTCGCCATGGACCCTGCGGCAGCGATGCCGCTGACCGAGCACCTGCGCGAGCTGCGCAAGCGCCTGGTGCGCTGCCTGGCAGTGGTCGCGTTGGTATTCGCAGGGCTGTTCCCCTTCGCCCAGCCCCTCTACACACTGATCTCCGAACCGCTGCGCCGCTTCCTGCCAGAAGGCGCCAGCATGATCGCGACCAGTGTCACCTCACCCTTTCTGACCCCTTTCAAGCTGACAGCAATGTGCGCGTTGTTCGTCGCCATGCCGCTGTTGCTGCACCAGGCGTGGGGGTTTCTGGCGCCGGGCCTGTACCGCCGCGAACGGCGCATTGCCCTGCCGCTGCTGGTGTCGAGCATTTTGCTGTTCTATGCCGGCATGGCATTCGCGTTCTTTCTGGTGTTCCCGATGATGTTCGGCTTTTTCGCCAGCGTGACGCCCGATGGCGTGGCGATGATGACCGACATCAGCCAATACCTGGACTTCATCATGGCGCTGTTCCTGGCGTTCGGGCTGGCGTTCGAGATCCCGGTGGCAACCTTCATCGTGGTCTGGGTGGGGCTGACGGATGTGGCAACGCTCAGGCGCAGCAGGCCCTACGTGATTGTCGGGTGTTTTGTGGTGGGGATGATTCTGACGCCGCCGGACGTGTTTTCGCAGACGATGCTGGCGGTGCCGATGTGGGTGCTGTTCGAGGTGGGGTTGTTGGCATGTGCGGGGTTGCGGCGAGGCGAGCAAGGCCGCGAGATTGTGGCCGGTTGAAAGGGCCTCTTCGCGGGTAACCCCGCGAATCGGCTGATGCGGTCTAGAACTCGGCGAGCCGCCAGACCTCGTAGGCTGGCGTCTCGTACGGGTGGCTCTGCTTGAGCGCAGCGACGACCTGAGCGATCAGGTCGTCGGCCACCACCAGCTCCACCTTCCACTCCTCCACCACCTCGACCTGCCCGGCTTGCCCGAGAAATGGCTGGCTGCCATCCAACGGGCGAAACTGGCCTTGGCCCAGGGTTTGCCAGGCGCAGTGGTCATAGTCACCGATGCGTCCGCCGCCAGCGGCAAACACAGCGGCCTTGACCACCTCGACATGGCTGGCCGGGACGAAGAAGGCGAGCTTGTACACGCCTTAGTTCACCCAGACCCGCGCGTTGCGGAACATACGCATCAGCGCGGCATCTTCCTGCCACTCATCCGGGCGCCAGGAGTTCTGCACGGCGCGGAACATACGCTCCGGGTGCGGCATCATGATGGTCACGCGGCCGTCGCGGCTGGTCAGGCCGGTGATACCACGCGGCGAACCGTTCGGGTTGGCCGGGTAGGTTTCGGTGACCTTGCCGTGGTTGTCGACGTAGCGCAGGGCCACGCAACCGGACACGTCGGCTTCCAGCAATGCCGCTTCGTTGGCGAACTCGGCATGGCCTTCGCCGTGGGCGATGGCGATCGGCATGCGCGAACCGGCCATACCCTGCAGGAAGATCGAGTTGGACTTCTGCACCTCGACCATGGCCACACGGGCTTCGAACTGCTCCGAGCGGTTACGCACGAAGTGCGGCCAGAACTCGGTGCCAGGGATCAGCTCGTGCAGGTTGGACATCATCTGGCAACCGTTGCACACGCCCAGGGCGAAGCTGTCGGTACGCTCGAAGAAGGCCTGGAAGGCATCGCGGGCACGGGCGTTGAACAGCGCCGACTTGGCCCAGCCTTCACCGGCACCCAGCACGTCGCCGTACGAGAAACCACCGCAGGCAACCAGGCCCTTGAAGGCTTCGAAGTCGACACGGCCAGCCAGGATGTCGCTCATGTGCACGTCGATGGCGGCGAAGCCGGCGCGGTCGAAGGCGGCAGCCATCTCGACCTGGCCGTTGACGCCCTGCTCACGCAGGATCGCCACTTGCGGGCGCACGCCTTTCTTGATGTACGGCGCGGCGATGTCGTCATTGACGTCAAAGCCCAGCTTGACCGACAGGCCCGGGTTGTCTTCTTCGAGCAGCGCGTCGAATTCCTGGTCGGCGCATTCGGCGTTGTCACGCAGGCGCTGAACCTGGTAGCTGGTCTCGGCCCACTGGCGTTGCAGCAGGCGACGGTCGCCTTTGAACAGCTCCTCGCCGTTCAGGCGCACGACCACTTCGCTGTTGTTGATCGGCTGGCCGATCACCGCGACGCAGTCTTCACCCAGGCCAGCGGCGCTGAACTGAGCCAGTACGTCTGGCGTGGCATCCTGGCGAACCTGGATCACCGCACCCAGCTCTTCGTTGAAGAGGATGGCGGCGACTTTTTCGGGCTTGCTGGTCAGCGTGTCCAGCTCCAGGTCGAGGCCGCAATGGCCGGCGAAGGCCATTTCCAGCACGGTGGTCATCAGGCCACCGTCGGAACGGTCGTGGTAGGCCAGCAGGTGGCCGTCGGCGTTGAGGCCCTGGATCACGGCGAAGAAGGCCTTGAGGTCTTCGGCATCGTCGACGTCCGGTGCGGCATTGGCCAACTTGCCGTGGGTCTGCGCCAGGATCGAGGCGCCCATGCGGTTCTGGCCGCGGCCCAGGTCGATCAGGACCAGGTCGGTTTCGCCCTTGTCCATGCGCAGTTGCGGGGTCAGGGTTTTACGGATGTCGGTGACCGGGGCGAAGCCGGTGATGATCAGCGACATCGGCGAGGTCACGCTCTTCTCGACACCGTCTTCGCTCCACTTGGTCTTCATCGACATCGAGTCTTTGCCGACCGGGATGGTGATACCCAGCTCAGGGCACAGCTCCATGCCCACGGCCTTGACCGTGTCGTACAGACGGGCATCTTCACCGGGGTGGCCGGCGGCGGACATCCAGTTGGCCGACAGTTTGATGTCGGACAGTTTTTCGATCTGCGAGGCCGCCAGGTTGGTCAGGGTTTCGCCGATGGCCATGCGGCCGGACGCCGGGGCGTCGAGCAGGGCCAGCGGGGTGCGCTCACCCATGGCCATGGCTTCACCGGTGTAGACGTCGAAGCTGGTAGCGGTAACGGCGCAGTCGGCCACCGGCACCTGCCATGGGCCGACCATCTGGTCGCGGGCCACCAGGCCAGTGATGGTGCGGTCGCCAATGGTGATCAGGAAGCTCTTGCTGGCCACCGCAGGGTGGTGCAGCACGCGCTCGACGGAGTCGGCCAGCGACAGTGTGCTTGGGTCGAACTCATCGCCAAGCTCGGCTTCGCGGGTGACCGAACGGTGCATGCGCGGCGGCTTGCCCAGCAACACGTCAAGCGGCATGTCTACCGGGGTGTTGGCGAAGTGGCTGTCGGTCACGGTCAGGTGCGGCTCTTCAGTCGCCTCGCCGACCACGGCGAACGGGCAACGCTCGCGCTCACAGATGGCCTGGAAGCGGTCGAAGTCGACGGCGCTGACGGCCAGCACGTAACGCTCCTGCGATTCGTTGCTCCAGATTTCGTGCGGGGCCATGCCCGGCTCGTCGTTGGGCACGTTGCGCAGTTCGAAGCGGCCACCACGGCCACCGTCGTTGACCAGCTCAGGGAAGGCGTTGGAAATACCCCCCGCGCCGACGTCGTGGATGAAGGCGATCGGGTTCTTGTCACCCAGCTGCCAGCAGCGGTCGATGACCTCTTGGCAACGGCGCTCCATTTCCGGGTTTTCGCGCTGTACCGAGGCGAAGTCCAGGTCGGCGGAGCTGGCGCCGGTGGCGACCGACGAAGCCGCACCGCCACCCAGACCGATCAGCATGGCCGGGCCGCCGAGCACGATCAGCTTGGCGCCGACGGTGATCTCGGCCTTCTGCACGTGCTCTTCACGGATGTTGCCCATGCCGCCGGCGAGCATGATCGGCTTGTGGTAGCCGCGCACTTCTTCGCCGTGGGGGGTGTTGATCGCCTGCTCGAAGGTACGGAAGTAACCGGTCAGGGCCGGGCGACCGAATTCGTTGTTGAACGCAGCGCCACCCAGTGGGCCTTCGACCATGATGTCGAGGGCGTCGACGATGCGCTCAGGCTTGCCGTACGCCTGCTCCCATGGCTGCTCGAAGCCCGGGATGCGCAGGTTGGACACGGTGAAGCCGGTCAGGCCAGCCTTGGGCTTGGCGCCACGGCCGGTGGCGCCTTCGTCGCGGATTTCGCCGCCGGAGCCGGTGGAGGCACCGGAGAACGGCGCGATGGCGGTCGGGTGGTTGTGCGTCTCGACCTTCATCAGGATGTGCACCGGCTCCTGCACCGCGCCGTACTGGCGGGTTTCAGGGTTCGGGAAGAAACGGCCGGCAACGTTGCCGACGATCACCGAGGCGTTGTCCTTGTACGCAGACAGCACGCCTTCGCTGTGCATCTGGTAGGTGTTCTTGATCATGCCGAACAGGCTTTTCTCCTGCGCCTGGCCGTCGATGTCCCAACTGGCGTTGAAGATCTTGTGGCGGCAGTGCTCGGAGTTGGCCTGGGCGAACATCATCAGTTCGATGTCGTTCGGGTTGCGCTTGAGGCCCTGGAAGGCGTTGACCAGGTAGTCGATCTCGTCTTCGGCCAGGGCCAGGCCCAGGTCGACGTTGGCCTTGGCCAGCGCATCGCGGCCACCGGCGAGGATATCGACCGAGGTCATCGGCTTGGGCTGGGCGTGGCTGAACAGGTCGGATGCCTGCTCCAGCTGGGCCAGCACGCGCTGGGTCATGCGGTCGTGCAGCTCGGCGGCGACGGCCTGTGCGTCGGCCTCGCTCAGGTTGCCGGCAACGTAGTAGGCGATGCCGCGCTCGAGGCGCTGGATCGACTGCAGGCCGCAGTTGTGGGCGATGTCGCTGGCCTTGCTGGCCCAGGGCGAAATGGTGCCCAGGCGCGGCACGACCAGGAACAGGCGGCCGGTCGGCTCCTGTACCGGCACGCTCGGGCCGTACTTGAGCAGACGGCCCAGCACCTGCTGCTGGTCGGCGGTCAGCTCGCCATCGACATCGGCGAAGTGGGCGAATTCGGCATACAAACCAGTAACAGCGGGGACTTTCTGGCTCAGTTGCTCGAGTAATTTACCGTGGCGAAAGGCAGAAAGGGCAGGAGCGCCGCGCAGGATCAACATCGTCGGGACAGCCTCAGGAAGGGGTGTGCTTAGAGGCCGTGCATTCTAGCCTAATTCCGCGGCTTTCGGCACCCGCCAGAGGGCAATGCTGCCGGGCGGCGGAACCGGACTTCGGGGTCAAAAAAAAGCGACCATCTGCAAGCGGCAAGCGGCAAGAAAAAAGCGACCTGCGCGCCACCTGCTTTTTTCTTGCCGCTTGCAGCTCGCGGCTTGCAGCTTCCATCACAGAACGCGGTACCAGACAAGCTAACCGTTGTCGAGATATGGCGGCCCTCGTCCTTTGCGTATACTGCAAGCTATGTTCGCCCATACTGCTCTGCGCCAGCGTTGCGCCAAATGGCTTCTCGCAACCGGACTCTTTCTGATGCTCGGTGCCTGTGTTGAAAAACCCAGCACCCTAGAGCGCGTGAAGGAGGATGGCGTGCTGCGCGTCATCACCCGCAACAGCCCGGCCACCTATTTCCAGGATCGCAACGGCGAAACCGGCTTCGAATACGAACTGGTCAAGCATTTCGCCGACGATCTCGGCGTAAAGCTGCAGATCGAGACCGCCGACAACCTCGACCAAGTGTTCGACGAACTGGGCAAGCCCTCCGGCCCGGTGCTGGCCGCCGCCGGCCTGGTCAGCAGCGAGCGGCGCAAGGCCCAGGCAAAATTCTCTCACCCTTACCTGGAAGTCACCCCACAGGTCATCTACCGCAACGGCCGCTCCCGCCCCACCGAGGCCAAGGGCCTGGTCGGCAAGAAGATCATGGTGCTCAAGGGCAGCAGCCATGCCGACCAGCTGGCCGAGCTGAAAAAACAGTACCCAGGCCTGGAATACGAAGAATCCGACGCTGTCGAGGTGGTCGACCTGCTGCGCATGGTCGATGAAGGCCAGATCGACCTGACACTGGTCGATTCCAACGAACTGGCGATGAACCAGGTGTATTTCCCCAACGTACGGGTCGCCTTCGACCTGGGCGACACCCGCGATCAGCGCTGGGCGGTGGCGGCCGGTGAAGACAACAGC
Source organism: Pseudomonas sp. NFX1 (assembly GCF_051123555.1). NCBI lineage: Bacteria > Pseudomonadati > Pseudomonadota > Gammaproteobacteria > Pseudomonadales > Pseudomonadaceae > Pseudomonas > Pseudomonas sp. NFX1. The sequence continues at coordinate 3,527,547 of NZ_CP169366.1, forward strand.
CTGCTCAACGAGGTCAACGAGTTCCTCGACAAGGCCCAGAAGAACGGCACCCTGCAGCGCCTCAAAGACCGCTACTACGGCCATGTCGATGTACTCGGCTATGTCGGCGCCTACACCTTCGCCCAGCACCTGCAGCAGCGCCTGCCCAAGTACGAGAAGCACTTCAAGAGCTACGCCAAGGTCGAGCAGGTCGACTGGCGCCTGCTGGCGGCCATCGGCTACCAGGAATCCATGTGGCAGCCGGAAGTCACGTCCAAGACCGGCGTGCGCGGCCTGATGATGCTGACCCAACGCACCGCGCAGGCCATGGGCGTGTCCAATCGCCTGGACCCGAAGCAGAGCATCCAGGGTGGTGCCAAGTACTTCATGCTGATCAAGCAGCAGCTCGACGACAGCATTCAGGAACCCGACCGCACCTGGTTCGCGCTGGCCGCCTACAACGTCGGCAGCGGCCACCTGGAAGACGCCCGCACCCTGGCCAAGCGTGAGAAGCTCAACCCGAACAAGTGGCTGGACGTGAAGAAGATGCTGCCGCGTCTGGCGCAGAAGCAGTGGTACAGCAAGACCAAGTACGGTTATGCCCGTGGCGGCGAGCCGGTGCACTTCGTGGCCAACATCCGCCGCTACTACGACATCCTCACCTGGGTGACCCAGCCGCAGCTCGAGGGCCAGATGGCCGAAGGCAACTTGCATGTGCCCGGGGTCAACAAGGACAAGCCGGCAGAGCAGTCGCCGCCGATGTGACCGTTGCCGGCCTGGCCACTGTCGATCTCCTGCCCCGCGAAGAGGCCCGCACTGACTAGCGCATGGCCCGCCGAGCTTTGAAAAACTCGCTCAAGATCGCCCCGCACTCCTCGGCCAGCACCCCACCCTCCACCATCACCCGATGATTGAGGAAACCCTGGCCAAAGAACTGCCCCTGGCTCTGCACGATCCCTGCCTTGGGCTCCAGCGCCCCGTACACCACCCGCGCTACCCGCGAATGCACGATCAACCCCGCGCACATGCTGCAGGGCTCCAGGGTCACATACAGCGTGCTGCCCGGCAGTCGATAATTGCTCGCTGACTTGGCGGCTGCCCGAATGGCGACCATTTCGGCATGGGCGCTGGGGTCACTGTCGACGATCGGCCGGTTGAAGCCCTGCCCGATCACCTGGCCATGCTGCACCAGCACCGCCCCCACCGGCACCTCACCCATCGCCGCCCCTTCGGCGGCCAGTGTCAGGGCCAGGCGCATGAATTCTTGATCGCGGCTGCGATCGATGATTTGCGGGCGCATCAGACCACCGTGATCGCGGCCATCAGGCCGGTTTCCATGTGGTCGATGACGTGGCAGTGGAACATCCAGGTACCTGGGTTATCCGCCACCAGCGCGACCTGGGCGCGCTCGTTCTTGCCCAGCAGGTAGGTATCGGTGAACCACGGTTCGACGATCTCACGGCGGTTGGAAGCGATCACCTTGAAGCTCATGCCGTGCAGGTGGATCGGGTGCTGGTACTGGGTCATGTTCTTCAGCTCGAAGATGTAGCTCTTGCCCTTCTGCAGCGTCGCGATGGGCCGGTCGGCGCAGGTCTTGTCGGTGATGTCCCAGGCCTGGCCGTTGATCTGCCACAGGCTCGGCGGCCTGCCATTCTCAGTGTTGACCGAGACCTTGCCGACCCATTCGAAATTGAAGTTGAGCTTTTCGGCATTCTCCAGGTCCGGCTCGGCCACCGGGTTCGGTGGCAAGGCTGGCGGCCAGTCGCTGGGGGCGTCGTTGCTGGCCACCGAACGCAAGGTACCCAGGCGCACGAAGCCATCGCGCAGGGATATTTCCTCTCCCGCCACGGGAATGCGAATCGCCAGGCAGATACGCATGCCTGGCCCCAGCCAGTAATCCTCGTCCAGTGACCGTGGGGTGACCGGGTTGCCGTCGAGCGCGTAGATCTTTGCCTCGCAGTTGCCCTTGAGGTTCAGGCGGTAGGTCCAGGTGTTGTCCAGGTTGAGCAGGCGCAAGCGCACCACTTGGCCGGCGGGCAACTCGGTCACCGAATCGGGCTGGCCGTTGATGGTGATCAGGCGCCCGGCAGTGCCGTTGCGCGCGGCCTCGCGGGGGATGCTGAACGGCAGCCAGGCGCCCTGCTCGTCGACGTGCCAGTTTTTCAGGCTCAGGGTGCGCTCGTGCAGAAACCCGGTAGGCTCGCGCTCCTCGACGATCAGCGGCCCGACCAGCCCGCGGCCAAGCTCTTCGGAGCTGCTGACGTGCGGGTGGTACCAGTAGCTGCCGGCATCCGGCACGCGGAACTTGTAGTCGAAGTACTCGCCAGGCTTGACCGGCAGTTGCGACACATAGGGCACGCCGTCCATTTCCAGCGGCAGGCGGATGCCGTGCCAGTGGATGGTGGTTTCGACCGGCAGGTGGTTGATGAAACGCACTCGCAGCCAGGTACCCTGGCGCACCCGCAATTCGGTGCCCGGCGCCGACGGGCCAAAGGCCCAGGCCTCGGTCTTGAAGCCCGGCACCAGCTCCACTTCCAGGGGCGCGGCGATCAGTTCGTAGTCGTGCCCGGCATTCTCGTCCTCGACCTTGCCCAGCCAGTACCGCGCCGCGCCTCCGGCGCCCAGGCCTACCACAACCAGGCCGGTGAGGCCCTTGAGCATTTGTCGACGGGTGAAGGACATCGGTGCGGGTACCTCGTTTCGGCGCAATCAAGCTGCCAGCATGGCTGGCGATGAAGGGCGAATACGATACACCTGCAAATGGGAAAGATTAAGTGAAGTCTTGTCGCAGAGGGCGAGCGCTGCGCAAGGCAACTTCATTGACCTCGCTCATGCGCCAAGAATGTCTTCACTCACAAGCCTGCCGAGCAAGGGCGCGAGAATCATGCCAGGATGCGCGACGGCAGCGTACAAGCCTTCGACGTTCGGCAAGAAGGTCCGCAGGGGCATGCTGTCGCGGGTCTTGGGCCGGTCTACCGCCTTGATCGACTGCAGCGTGATCCCCCCCTGCAGCGCAAACAGATCGCCGATCGCCTTGATACTGCTGCGCCCCAGCTCAGCCAGCCCAGCCTCGCCATCGCTTGGCAAATCGGCGGCCGACACTAACCCGCCCCCCAGACTCGGACGCAGCTCCAGCGACCCGGCACATAGCAAGTGGCGCAGCGCCAGCCCAGCCGCCTCGAAGCGCAGCAATACCGCCGGTTCCTCGTAAATGGGCAGGCAAATACCCAATGGGCTGGCAAGTGCTTGCGCCCCCATGGCATTGGCAAGCACGACAATATCCGCGGCAACCACACCTTGCTCGGTGCGCACGCCGATCACGCGCTGGCCCTGCACCTCGACTGCCAACACCCGCGCATCGCCGCGCACAACGGCGCCCTCGTCCTGAGCGGCGGCCAGCAGGCGTCGCGTCAACGCGTCAGGCTCGACAGCAAAGTCGTCCGGGGCCCAGATGGCCATTTCTGGCAGTTGCACCAGCCCCGGCTGCAACGCGCGGATGGCCTCGCTGCCGACAGCCGCCATGTTCACCCCCGCTGCTTGCTGCTCGGCGAGCATCGAGCAGGTTTGCAGCTGATCATCGAGCCATATCAAGGCGCCTTGTGCGGCGACAGGCAAGGGCCCGAGCAACGCTTCCAGTCGGCCAAACTCACCCAGCGCCTGCTGTTCCAGGGCGAAGCTGGCAGGCTGCTCGGAGGGGATTCGGCTGCCGGTGCCCACCCAGCCATAGGAATGGCCGGTAACGCCCCTGGCGGGCGCACTGTCGCGCTCCAGCACAGTGACCCGGGCATGCCCGGACAGATGCCAGGCAATCGACGCCCCGAGGATGCCGGCACCGATCACGACCACGCGGGGGGCTTTGCCTGCCATGGCGCTTTGCTCTCCTGAGAAGGTAAAGCCAAGCAGTGTGCGCAAAGGCACGGCTGAAGTCTGTTAAAAAGCGTATTCGCCCAGCAACGGGGCCTGGATACAACAAGGGCGCCTTGCGGCGCCCCTGTGGCTCAACTCATTCCCACTCGATGGTGGCAGGCGGCTTGCTCGAGACGTCGTAAGTGACGCGCGAAATGCCTTCGATTTCGTTGATGATACGGCCGCTGACGGTTTCCAGCAGCTCGTACGGCAGGTGTGCCCAACGCGCGGTCATGAAGTCCACGGTCTCGACGGCACGCAGGGCCACGACCCAGGCGTAGCGACGGCCGTCGCCAACGACACCCACCGACTTGACCGGCTGGAACACCACGAACGCCTGGCTGGTCTTGTGGTACCAGTCAGCCTTGCGCAGCTCTTCGATGAAGATGTGGTCGGCGCGACGCAGGATGTCGGCGTATTCCTTCTTCACTTCACCCAGGATGCGCACGCCCAGGCCCGGGCCCGGGAACGGGTGGCGGTAGACCATGTCGTACGGCAGGCCCAGCTCCAGGCCGATCTTGCGCACTTCGTCCTTGAACAATTCGCGCAGCGGCTCGACCAGCTTGAGGTTCATTTCCTCAGGCAGGCCACCGACGTTGTGGTGCGACTTGATCACGTGGGCCTTGCCGCTTTTGGCGCCAGCCGACTCGATCACGTCCGGGTAGATGGTGCCCTGGGCCAGGAACTGGATGTTGTCCAGTTTGCTGGCTTCGGCATCGAAGATGTCGATGAAGGTGCGGCCGATGATCTTGCGCTTCTTCTCCGGGTCCGCTTCGCCTTCCAGGTTGCCCAGGAACTGCGCCTCGGCGTCGGCACGGATCACCTTGACGCCCATGTTCTCCTTGAACATGGCCATCACCTGGTCGCCTTCGTGCAGGCGCAGCAGGCCGTTGTCGACGAACACGCAGGTCAGCTGGTCGCCGATGGCGCGGTGCAGCAGCGCGGCAACCACGGACGAGTCGACGCCGCCAGACAGGCCCAGCAGGACGTTGGCCGAACCGACTTGCTCACGCACCTGGGCGATGGCGTCTTCGACGATGTTGGACGGGGTCCACAGGGCTTCGCAGCCGCAGATGTCCTGGACGAAGCGCGAGAGGATGCGACCACCTTGCTTGGTGTGGGTCACTTCCGGGTGGAACTGCACGCCGTAGTAGCCGCGCGCATCGTCGAACATGCCGGCGATCGGGCAGCTCGGGGTGCTGGCCAGCACGTGGAAGTCGCCCGGCATCTGGGTGACCTTGTCACCGTGGCTCATCCAGACGTCCAGGCCCAGTACGCCGTCAGCGTCCACGTGGTCTTCGATGCCGTCCAGCAGGCGGCTCTTGCCGACCACGTCAACGCGGGCGTAACCGAATTCGCGCAGGTCCGACCCGGTAACCTTGCCGCCCAGTTGCTCGGCCATGGTCTGCATGCCGTAGCAGATGCCCAGCAGCGGTACGTTCAGGTCGAACACGGCCTGCGGCGCGCGCGGGCTGTTGGCTTCGTGTACCGACTCGGGGCCGCCGGCGAGGATGATGCCGCGCGGGTTGAATTCGCGGATCGCTTCATCGTCCATGTCGAACGGATGCAGTTCGCAGTACACGCCGATTTCGCGCACACGGCGGGCGATCAGCTGGGTGTACTGGGAACCGAAATCGAGGATCAGGATGCGGTGAGCGTGAATGTCGAGGGCCATGACTCAATCTCTGGTGCAACTGCAAGCATCTAGCTGCGAGCTGCAAGTTGATCGGGGAAAACGCGGTAGCTGCTGCAACGCAACTACCGCTTGAAGCTTGCTACTTACCGCTGCAGGCCTCAGCCGACCCGGTAGTTAGGGGCTTCTTTGGTGATCTGCACGTCATGCACGTGGGACTCGGCCATGCCGGCACCTGTGATGCGCACGAACTCCGGCTTGGTACGCATCTCTTCGATGGTCGCGCTGCCGGTATAGCCCATGGACGAACGCAGGCCGCCCATCAGCTGGTGGATGATCGCAGCCAGGGCGCCCTTGTACGGCACACGGCCTTCGATACCTTCCGGTACCAGCTTCTCGGCACCGGCCGAGGAGTCCTGGAAGTAACGGTCGGAAGAGCCCTGCGCCTGTGCCATGGCACCCAGCGAGCCCATGCCGCGGTAAGCCTTGTAGGAACGGCCCTGGAACAGTTCGACTTCACCCGGGGCCTCTTCGGTACCGGCGAACATCGAACCCATCATCACGCAGGAAGCACCGGCAACGATGGCCTTGGACAGGTCACCGGAGAAGCGGATGCCACCGTCGGCGATCAGCGGCACGCCAGTGCCTTCCAGCGCGGCAGCGACGTTGGCGATGGCGCTGATCTGCGGTACGCCGACACCGGCGACGATGCGGGTGGTGCAGATCGAACCTGGGCCGATGCCGACCTTGACGGCGTCAGCGCCAGCTTCAGCCAGGGCCTTGGCCGCAGCGCCGGTGGCGATGTTGCCGCCGATCACCTGAACCTGCGGGTAGGTTTCCTTGACCCAACGCACGCGGTCGATCACGCCTTTGGAGTGACCGTGGGCGGTGTCGACCACCACCACGTCAACGCCGGCGGCAACCAGGGCGGCTACGCGCTCGCCGGTGTCCTTGCCGGTACCGACGGCGGCGCCGACGCGCAGGCGACCTTGGTCGTCCTTGCTGGCCAGCGGGTAGGCCTTGGCTTTTTCGATGTCCTTGACGGTCATCATGCCCTTGAGGCTGAACTTGTCGTCGACGATCAGGACTTTTTCCAGGCGGTGCTTGTGCAGCAGCTCGCGGACTTCGTTCTTGTTGGCGCCTTCGCGCACGGTGACCAGACGCTCTTTCGGCGTCATCACATCGCGGACCTTGGCATCCAGACGGGTTTCGAAGCGCACGTCACGGGAAGTGACGATGCCGACCAGGTCGCCGTTTTCCAGCACCGGAACACCCGAAATGTTGTTCAGGCGGGTCAGGTCGAACAGGTCGCGCACGGTGGCGTCTGCTTCGATGGTGATCGGGTCCTTGACCACGCCAGCCTCGAACTTCTTGACCTTGCGGACTTCGCCGGCCTGCTGTTCGATGGTCATGTTCTTGTGGATGATGCCGATGCCGCCTTCCTGAGCCATGGCAATGGCCAGACGCGCTTCGGTCACGGTATCCATGGCAGCGGAAACCAGCGGAATGTTCAGCTCGATGCCACGAGTCAAACGGGTCTTGAGACTGACTTCATTGGGCAGTACCTCGGAATAGCCAGGTACAAGGAGGATATCGTCGAAGGTCAGGGCTTCTTGGCTGATACGCAGCATCGCGGGGGCTCCCGGGCGGGAAAAATGGAAGCGCGCCATTATACTCATCCACGGCGCGCCGCTCAATGCAAAATAAGGGCCTTCGGTCAGCCTTGTGGCAGTTTTACCTGCACCACGGCCACTGGCTGGTCCAGCCAGTCGGCGAAGCTGTCGAGAAAGGCCTGGGTGAACCCGGCCTCGCCCCAGTTGTTGAAGATGAACCCCAGGTTGGAAAAGGCACATGGCTGCAGGTAAAGAAAGCCGTTGATGTCGTCTTCGAAGCCGCACAGCGGGCAGGTGAAGTTGTCACTGACCCCTGGCATCCACTCTTCCAGGCTCTCGAACAACGGCTCGCCGACCTCGCGCCGGCACTCCGGGCAGCCGGCTTCTTCGAGAAAACCGTTGGTCGGGGTGTAGATGCAGCGCTTGAGCATGATCTCCAGGCCGTTGGCTTGTTCGCCGAACGGCAGTTTGTCCGGGTGCAGGGCCACCTTGCGCGCACCGTCGGCCAGGGCATGGCCCATGCGGTTGCCGGTGCGACCGCAGGTGGTGAGTTGTTCCTCGATGACTTTCTCGCGCACCAGCCAGCGCACGATCGCCCGGGCGCGGGCCTCGTGAGCCGGGACGGTGGAAAGCTTGGGGACGATGATGCTCTGGGTGTTCATTAAGGAGGCAAGCCTGCGAACTGCGGTAATGCAGCAATTCTACCGCTCACAGGCTCAGGTAGCGACCGATCATGGCCAAGCCGCTGGCCAGCACCAGCCAGGTGACCAGGCGCACAAAAGCCTCGCGGGACAGCTTCAGGGTCAGCCGGCGCCCGACCCACAGGCCGACGAACATCACCGGCAACAGGCAGGCAGCGAGCAACAGCAGGCTGCTGTCGGCGTAGACCCCGGCAATCAGAAACAGCGACAGGCGCACCACGGTGCTGCAACTGATCAACGCGCTCTGGGTAGCGCGCACCTGCTCTTTCGCCTCCAGGCGCGCGCTCAGATAAAGGGCATAGAGAAACCCGCCACTGCCGAACAACGCACCGAACAAGCCCCCCACCGTGCCCATGGGCACCGCCCAGAAGCCTGAAAGGTTCGCCGGGCGCACCCTCACCGCCAAGCCATAGACCGCATAGGCGCTGACGAACAACCCCATCAGCAACAGCAACACGTCAGCCTTGAGCCGCAGCAGAAACACCACGCCCAGGGTGCAGCCTATCGCCATGAAGGGCAGTAGACGCAGCAGTTCGCCACGCACGACATCCCGGCGCGACGGCAGCAGGTTGCCAAAGGCCGCCACGAAGTCCAGCAACACCAACAGCGGGATGATGCGCGACAGCGGCATGAAGTGGATCAGCACCGGGCCGGCCACCAGCGCGGTGCCGAAACCGGCAATGCCGAAGACGATGTAGGCCAGGCCGACACCGAGCAGGATGGGCAGCCAATCGAGGCCGGAGAATGGCAACTGGGTGAGCATGGCGTGTGTTCCTGGAAGGTCATGCAAAGGTTAGCCAGCCATGAGCCATGCCGACTAATATGCCTTTTCGCCATTACCTATCTCGAAAAGGCATGACATGACGTCGATCCGCCAGTTGCGTTACTTCGTGGAGATCGCTGAAAGCGGTAGCTTCAGCGTTGCCGCCGAGCGGCTGTATATCGCCCAATCGGCGCTGAGCCGGCAGATCAAGGAGCTGGAGCAGCACTTGGGTACGCCGTTGTTCGAACGTACCGCCCGGCGGCCACGGCTGACGCTTGCTGGGGACGCCTTTTTGCAGCGTGCCCGCCGCTTGCTGGCCGACCTGGCGCACGCTGAGCGTATCACCCGTGACGTGGGGGATGGCTTGCAAGGCAGCTTGCGCCTGAACCATTCCAGTACCGTGCCGCTGACCGGGCCGCTGCTGGCTCGCCTGGGCTGTTACTTGCAGGGCCACCCAGGGATCTCGCTGGAAATCGCGCAGCAGTCGTCGGAGGCGCAGCTGGAGGATATTGCCGCTGGGCGGCTGGATATCGGCCTGCTGCGGCTGCCGGTGCTGCGCCAGCATGAGGGGGTGGTGCTGCATGAGCTGTTCAGCGAGCCGTTGTTGCTGGCCGTTGCGGCGGGACACCCTTTGGCTGAAGAGGCAGTCGTGCGACTGGAGCAGTTGCGTGGGGAGCGGTTCATCTCTATCCCGCACCGTGATCGTGGCGGTTTGAGCTACCTGTCGGCGTCGTTGTGCATGGAGGCTGGGTTCTTCCCGCAGGCGGCCCAGGTGGTTTCACGCAAGACCACGCAATTACAGCTGATTCAGGCGGGGTTCGGGGTGGCGCTATTGCCTGAATGCATGCGTGATATTGCGCCGGCATCGGTCAGATTCGTGGGGTTGGGGGAGCCTTGTGAGAGTACCGTGGCATTGGCCTGCAGGCGCGATGCGGGGGTGATGGTGCGGCAGTTTTTGGCGGCGATGTTGGGGGGGGTGATGGGGGCCCGTAGTGCATGACGGTGGTTATTCGGCGCCCTGCACCTGGCAGCCCCACCCCCTCCAATCCTCCCAGCCCCAACCCCAGCCCCAACACAGACAACCGCCCCCGATGTCCTTTATGATGCCCGCCATGATCAGAGACCCTTTCGAACGACTCGGCCTGGACCGCGAGGTCCTCACCGTCAGCCAGCTCAACGGCCGCGCCCGGGTGCTGCTGGAAGACGTGTTCCGCAGCGTCTGGGTGGAAGGCGAGATTTCCAACCTCGCCCGCCCGGCCTCCGGCCACATGTACTTCACCCTCAAGGACAGCGGCGCCCAGGTGCGCTGCGCGCTGTTCCGCCAGAACGCCACGCGGGTCCGCCAGGCCCTGCGTGACGGCCTGGCGGTGCGGGTGCGCGGCAAAGTCTCGCTGTTCGAAGGGCGTGGCGATTACCAACTGATCCTCGACACCGTCGAAGCGGCCGGTGACGGTGCGCTGCGCCTGGCGTTCGAAGCACTGAAAGAGAAACTCGGCGCCGAGGGCCTGTTCAGCGCCGAACGCAAGAAACCGCTGCCGGCACATCCGCAACGCATCGGCATCATCACCTCGCCCACGGGCGCGGTGATCCGCGACATCATCAGCGTATTCGGCCGCCGCGCCCCGCAAGTCGAGCTGAACCTGATACCCACAGCCGTGCAGGGCCGCGAATCCATCGCCCAGATCGTGCGCGCCGTGCAACTGGCCGACAGCCTTGGTTTCGATGCGCTGATCCTGGCACGCGGCGGCGGCTCGCTGGAAGACCTGTGGAGCTTCAACGAAGAAGCCGTGGCCCGCGCCGTGGCCGCCTGTGTCACGCCTATCGTCAGTGCCGTCGGCCATGAGACCGACGTGTCGATCTGCGATTTCGTCGCCGACGTCCGCGCGCCCACCCCGTCCGCCGCCGCCGAACTGCTGGCCCCCGACAACAGTGGCTTGCAGCACCGCCTCGACAGCCTGCAGCGGCGCCTGCTGCTGCGCATGCAGAACCGCCTGAGCCACGACCGCCTGCGCGTGGAGTCGCTGGCCCGGCGCCTGCGCCACCCAGGCGAGCGCCTGCGCCAGCAGGCCCAGCGCCTGGACGATCTGGACATGCGCCTGCGTCGCGCTTTCCTCGGCAACCTCAACCAGCGCCGCGAGCGCCTGGGGCGCCTTGATACCCGCCTGGCCGCGCAGCACCCGGGGCGCACCCTGAAGCTGCTGAACCAGCGCCTGGACAGCCTTGCCGAACGCCTGCCCCGGGCCATGCGCGAGGTGCTCAAGGACCGCCGCCAGCGCTTCCAGGCCCAACTGCAAACGCTGCAAGTGGTCAGCCCGCTGGCCACCCTCGCCCGCGGCTACAGCATCCTGCTCGATGAGCGCGGCCAGGCCATCCGCAGCGCCGAGCAGACCCACAACGGCCAGCGTCTGACCGCTCGCCTGAATGAAGGCGAACTGCAGGTGCGGGTCGAAGACAACCACCTGACGCCCGTTACCCTCTCACTACTGGACTGACCCATGCCCCGCCTGTTCGCGCCCCTGCTCGCCCTTTCCCTGCTGTTGCTGGCCTGCGGCGCCCAGGCCAGCTACATCACCCGTACCTTGAACAAGCCGGTGCCCGGTGGCGTGGCAGTGGTTGACCTGGGGCCTGCCAGCACGGCGCCGAATGCGCGCTTTGACGGCAAGCCGGTGCTGGTGGTCAAGGAACAGGACAACTGGCTGGCGATCGTCGGCATCCCGCTGACCCAGAAGCCCGGCACCGCCGTACTGAGCCAGGGCGGCCGCAGCCTGCCCTTCACGGTCGCGAGCAAGAAGTACCCCGAGCAGCGCATCACCCTGAAGAACACGCGGCAGGTCAACCCGAACCCGGCCGACCTCAAGCGCATCGAGGGCGAACTGGCCGAACAGATCAAGGCCTACCGCAGCTTCAGCCCGGCCCTGCCGAGCAACCTGATTCTCGACAAGCCGGTCAACGGCCCGCTGTCGAGCAAGTTCGGCGTGCGCCGCTTCTTCAATGGCGAAGAGCGCAACCCGCATGCCGGCCTGGACTTCGCCGTGCCCGCCGGTACGCCCATCAAGACCCCGGCCAATGGCAAAGTGATCTTGGTGGGTGATTATTTCTTCAACGGCCGTACCGTGTTCGTCGACCATGGCCAGGGCTTCATCAGCATGTTCTGCCACATGTCGAAAATCGATGTGGCCGTGGGGCAGGCGCTGCGCCGCGGTGAGGTGGTTGGCCGGGTTGGCTCGACCGGGCGGGCTACCGGGCCGCACATGCACTGGAATGTCAGCCTGAATGATGCGCGGGTGGACCCGGCCATCTTCATTGGTGCATTCCAGCCCTGATAAGGCGGGCTTCTTCGCGGGGTTACCCGCGAAGAAGCCCGCGCTGACACCCCACTTCCCTTGTCTTGCGCCATCAAAACCTACAGCGCAAAAACCTGAAAGCCTCTCAGCAATAAGCGCTACAAAATCTCGCAATCCAGCTTTTTTTAAGCATTCCTCTCAATTTTTCGCGAACACTTGCCATCCCTCACCCCGCTGGCTTAGGGTTGAAGCATGAAAACCTCCAGCACCCTCATTCTGCTCCGACAACATCGCAGCCTCTGCCTGGTCAGCGCACGACTACCAGGTTGAATCGCGTCGCCTCGCCTCTTCATCTCGTTATTGCTCGGCAGGCCCGATCTCGGCCGCATACAAAAGGATTGCTTCCATGACCATGCTCAAAGACCCTTCGAAGAAATACCGCGCCTTCCCGACCATCGACCTGCCTGATCGCACCTGGCCATCGAAAACCATCACAGCAGCGCCGATCTGGTGCAGCTCCGACCTGCGTGATGGCAACCAGTCGCTGATCGAGCCGATGGATGCGGAGAAGAAGCTGCGTTTCTGGAAGACCTTGGTGCAGGTTGGCGTGAAGGAGATCGAAGCCTCGTTCCCGTCCGCTTCGCAAACCGACTTCGACTTCGTGCGTACCCTGATCGAAGACGGCCACATCCCGGACGACACCACCATCCAGGTGCTCACCCAGGCCCGTGAAGACCTGATCGCCCGTACCTTCGAATCGCTGCGTGGGGCCAAAAAGGCCATTGTCCACCTGTACAACGCGACCAGCCCGTCGTTCCGCCGCATCGTCTTCAACCAGGACAAGCAAGGCGTGAAGGACATCGCCGTGAACGCGGCCAAACTGTTCGTCAAGTATGCTGCCCAGCAGCCGGACACCCAGTGGACCTTCCAGTACTCGCCCGAGACCTTCAGCGCCACCGAGCTGGAGTTCGCCAAGGAAGTCTGCGACGCGGTCATTGAAGTGTGGAACCCAACCCCTGAGCACAAGCTCATCCTCAACCTGCCAGCCACCGTGGAAGTCGCCACGCCAAACATCTACGCCGACCAGATCGAGTGGTTCTGCCGCAACATCAGCCGCCGTGACAGCGTGATCATCAGCCTGCACTGCCACAACGACCGTGGCACCGGCATCGCCGCCACCGAGCTGGGCCTGATGGCCGGCGCCGACCGCGCCGAAGGCTGCCTGTTCGGCAACGGCGAGCGTACCGGCAACGTCGACCTGGTGACCTTGGCACTGAACCTCTATACCCAAGGCATCGACCCACAACTGGACTTCTCCGACATCGATGGCGTGCGCAAGGTAGTCGAAGAGTGCAACCAGTTGCCGGTGCACCCGCGTCATCCGTATGTCGGCGACCTGGTTCACACTGCGTTCTCCGGCTCGCACCAGGACGCAATCCGCAAAGGCTTCGCCAAGCAACAGGAAGGCGAGCTGTGGGAAGTGCCGTACCTGCCGATCGACCCGGCCGACATCGGCCGCAGCTACGAGGCGGTGATCCGCGTCAACAGCCAGTCGGGCAAAGGCGGCATCACCTACCTGCTCGAACAGGAATACGGCATCAGCCTGCCACGCCGCATGCAGATCGAATTCAGCCAGGTGGTCCAGGGTGAAACCGACCGCCTGGGCCTGGAAATGACTGCCAAGCAGATCTACAGCCTGCTGCAGAAAGAGTACCTCCAGGCCAACGCCCCGTATGCACTGGTCAGCCACCGCCTGCAGGAAGAAAACGGCCACAGCGCCGTGGAAGTGGAAGTCGCTGGTGAAGGCGAAACCACCCTGCACTGGCGCGGCAAGGGCAATGGCGCCCTGGAAGCCCTGGTGGCTGGCTTGCCGATTGCCGTGGAGATCATGGATTACAACGAGCATGCCATCGGCGCCGGCACCAACGCCAAGGCGGCGGCCTACATCGAACTGCGAGTAGCCGGCGGCCGCCCGGTGCATGGTGTGGGCATCGACGAGAACATCACCACCGCCAGCTTCAAGGCATTGTTCAGTGCGCTGAACCGCTCGCTGAGCCAGCAAGAGGCCAAGGCGGCGTAAGCTGCGGTTTGATGGCCAAGAGCCCGCATCCTTGATGCGGGCTTTTTTATTGCCCGAACTGGCCCTTTCGCGGGGCAAGCCCGCTCCCACAGAACCTGTGGCACTGGGAATTACCTGTTGGGCTGTCAATTATCTGTGGGAGCGGGCTTGCCCCGCGAAGAGGCCAGCACCGGCAACACCAAACCTGCAGGCAAAAAAAAGGGGCGCCGACCAAGCGCCCCATAAGCCGTAAAGCACACAACACATTCAGTTTCAGTCCAGCAGCGCAATCGCCTCGGCACTGCACGCTTCGATCCGCGCCCAATCGCCGTTCTTGATCCAGCTACTGTCGAGCATCCAGGTACCCCCCACACACATCACATTGGGCAACGCCATGTAGTTGCGCACATTGGCCGGGTTCACCCCGCCAGTCGGGCAGAAGCGGATGTCGCCGAACGGGCCGCCAAACGCCTTGATCGCTGCCACGCCACCGCTGATTTCCGCCGGGAACAACTTGAACCGACGGTAGCCCAGGGCGTAGCCCATCATGATTTCGGACGGCGTACTGATGCCCGGCAGCAGCGGGATGTCGCTGTCGACACCCGCCTGGAGAATGTCCTGGGTGATGCCTGGGGTGACCACGAACTGCGCACCAGCCGCTTCGACCGCCGCGAACATGCTGCGGTCGAGTACGGTACCCGCACCGATGCACAGCTCTGGTCGCTGTTCGCGCAGCACCTGGATCGCCTTCAGGCCGTGCTGGGAGCGCAGGGTCACCTCAAGGGTACGAATGCCACCTGCGGCCAGCGCGTCGGCCAGCGGCAGGATGTCTTGCTCACGGGCGATGGTGATCACCGGCAGGATGCGCGCCTTGTCGCAGATCGCGTCGATCCGGGCGGCTTTGTCGGCCATCGAGAGCAGAGTCTGTGGGCGTTCAAGGGTGGTCATGACTGTGGATCCTTGGCTCATGGGCACCAGTAGATGTCCAGGGGGTCGTGGAGAAAGGCGCGTATCGGCATTTCGGTAAGGTCATTGCCCGCCAGCGCGGCGCGCAGGGTAGCGAGTTTGTTCGGGCCTTGCACGGCCAGCGCGATGAAGCCAGCACTGGCCAGCAACGCGCGGGTCATCGACAGGCGCTGGTGCGGCACGCTGGGCGCCAGCATCGGCAGGCAGCGGCGTGGGCTGCTGGCGGCCAGGCCGTCGTCCAGTTTGGGGCTGCTGGGGAACAGCGAGGCGGTATGGCCATCGTCGCCCATGCCCAGCACCAGCACGTCGATGGCCGGCAGGTCTGCCAGTGCCTGATCGGCGTTGGCCGCCGCGAGTTCCAGGTTCTCGGCCTGCTGGTACAGGCCAATGAAGCGGGCCTTGGCCGCCGCGCCCTTGAGCAGGTGACGGGCCAGCAGGCCGGCGTTGCTGTCGGCATGCTCCACCGGCACCCAGCGCTCATCCGCCAGGCTTACGGTCACTTTCGACCAGTCCAGCGCCTCGGCAGCCAAGCGCTCGAGAAACGGCACCGGGCTGCGCCCACCGGACAACACCACGCAAGCCTGGCCTTTTGCGGCAATTGCCGCCCGCAACCGCTCGGCCACATCGCGGGCCAGCGTTGCCGCCAGGGCCTTGCCATCGGCCAGTTCATGCGCCTTTACCGCCGCCGGCAATTGCAGTTCAGATATCGCCATACCACGCCCTCCCGTCTCGTGTGATCAGTGCGATCGAGCTCATCGGCCCCCAGGACCCCGCCGCGTATGGCTTGGGCGCATCACCTGCGCTTTGCCAGCCGGCGATCAACTGGTCGCACCATTTCCAGGCATATTCGATTTCATCCTTGCGCACGAACAGGTTCTGGTTGCCGCGCATCACCTCGAGCAACAGGCGTTCGTAGGCATCCGGAATCCGCGCGCTGCGCCAGGCATCGGAAAAATTCAGCTGCAATGGGCCACTGCGCAGTTGCATGCCCTTGTCCAGGCCTTGCTCCTTGGTCATCACCCGTAAAGAAATGCCTTCGTCCGGTTGCAGGCGGATGATCAGCTTGTTACCGACCTGCAAACGTTGTTCCGGGGCGAAGATGTAGTGCGGGGTTTCCTTGAAGTGGATGACGATCTGCGACAGCTTCTGCGGCATGCGCTTGCCGGTACGCAGGTAGAACGGCACGCCCGACCAGCGCCAGTTGCGGATATCGGCACGCAGGGCGACGAAGGTCTCGGTGTCGCTCTGGGCGTTGGCGTTGTCTTCTTCCAGGTAGCCGGGCACCGGCTTGCCGTCGCTGTAACCGGCGATGTACTGGCCGCGCACCACACGGGTGCTCAAGCCATCGCCGGTGATCGGCGCCAGCGCCTTGAGCACCTTGACCTTCTCGTCACGAATGCTGTCGGCCGAGAGCTCGCTGGGCGGGTCCATGGCAATCAGGCACAGCAGCTGCAACAAGTGGTTCTGGATCATGTCGCGCAGTTGGCCGGCCTTGTCGAAATAGCCCCAGCGGCCTTCGATGCCGACTTTTTCGGCCACGGTGATCTCCACATGGGAGATGGAATTCTGGTTCCACTGGGTTTCGAACAGGCTGTTGGCAAAGCGCAGCGCGATCAGGTTCTGCACCGTCTCCTTGCCCAGGTAATGGTCGATGCGATAGACCCGGCTCTCGGGGAAGAACCGCGCCACCGCATCGTTGACCCGGCGCGACGACTCCAGGTCGTGGCCGATCGGCTTTTCCAGCACCACGCGGGTGCGCGCTGCCAGGCCGGCCCTGTCGAGGTTTTCGCAGATGGCGCCGTAGACTGCAGCCGCCGTGGCGAAGTAGGCAATCAAGGGCAACTCGCCTGGCAACTGCTCGGCCAGCGCCTGGTAGCCCTCAGGCTGGAGGAAGTCCAGATGCTGGTAGCTCAGCCGGCCCAGGAAGCGGCCGAGCGCGGCGGGCTCGATGTCGGCATCGGCGACGTGCCGACGCAGGTGCGCTTCGATGGTGTGCAGGTGCTCCTGCGCGCTGCCGCTCTCGCGTGCCAGCGCCAGCAGGCGGGTGTCCGGGTGCAGCAGGTTGGCACGGTCGAGCTGATAGAGCGCTGGAAACAGCTTGCGCAATGCCAGGTCGCCCAGGGCGCCAAACAGGGCAAAGGTGCAAGGTTCGACACTGATCGCAGCCATGATGTTGGTTCTTTCCTAAAGTTGGTCTAGGAATACCGCTTTCACATACGGTTTTCAAGGGGTAATGTAGTAAAACTAACAACATTACCGACGAATACTACAGACAAGTGGTGCGGCACACGCACCGACAGTACGATAGACGACCGTGCAAAAGGCCCGCTGCTCCGTCAGCCGGCTGTCTTCCCGACCCAAGGACACACCCATGGACCGCGTGCGAAACCTCCTGGAACAGATCCAGGGACGCCTCGACGAGCTGAACAAGGCCGAACGCAAAGTCGCCGAAGTCATCCTGCTCAACCCGCAACAAGCCACCCGTTTCAGCATTGCTGCACTGGCCCAGGCGGCCAAGGTCAGCGAACCGACCGTCAACCGCTTCTGCCGGTCGTTCGGCGTCAGCGGCTACCCCGAGCTCAAGCTGCAGCTGGCGCAGAGCCTGGCCAGTGGCGCTGCCTATGTGAGCCGCGCCGTCGAGGCCGACGACGACCCTGCTGCCTACACCCAGAAGATTTTCGGCAGCGCCATCGCCTCGCTCGACAGCGCCTGCCAGCAACTCGACCCGCAGCAGGTCAGCCGCGCCGTGGACATGATGATCCAGGCCAGGCAGATCCACTTCTTCGGCCTTGGCGCCTCGGCGCCGGTGGCCCTGGATGCCCAGCACAAGTTCTTCCGCTTCAACCTGGCGGTGTCGGCCCACGCCGACGTGCTGATGCAACGCATGCTGGCCTCGGTGGCCCACACCGGCGACCTGTTCGTGATCATCTCCTACACCGGGCGCACCCGCGAGCTGGTCGAGGTGGCGCGCGTGGCCCGTGAAAACGGCGCTTCGGTACTGGGCCTGACCGCTGCCGGCTCGCCGCTGGCCCAGGCCTGCAGCCTGAGCCTGCACATTCCACTGCCGGAAGACACCGACATCTACATGCCGATGACCTCGCGAATCATCCAACTGACCGTGCTCGACGTGCTGGCCACCGGCATGACCCTGCGCCGCGGCGTGGACTTCCAGCCGCACCTGCGCAAGATCAAGGAAAGCCTCAACGCCAGCCGTTACCCGATCGAGGACGACGAACTCAACTGAGCCGGTGCGCCTGCAAACGCAAGTGCGCGCGCTGCCCCGGGGCCAGGCTCAGGCCCTCGCCACTGCCACTGGCGGCTTCGACACAGACGAAGCCCTGGCACTCGCGACCGGTCACGCCCATCAGCGGGCGGTTGCCCGGGTGCCAGACCACGGTGTCATCGCTGTCACCGGTGTCGATGCACAGTTCGCGCTGCCAGGCCGGGTCCTGCAGCTGCACCCGCGGGGTACCCGGATAGACTTTCTGGCAGCCACCCTTGAGCTTCAGCGCACCTTCCTCGCGGCAGGCCTGCCGGCTCAGGCGGTCGTAGCCTTCGATATCCTCAAGCCCAGACAGCGCTATCTCGGACACGTCACTGATACGCCAGTAAGCCAGCAGCGCATGGCTCAACTGGCACGGCTCGCTGTCCTGGTGCTCGGTACTCAGGCGCAGTTCCATGCGGCTGCCAAGCCGTGCATGCAGGTCGACCTGCCAGTCGCACAGGTCCAGGCGCCACTTCAGTGTCACACCCTCCTCGTCCTCGCGGCTGTCCACCAGCTTCCAGTCCAGCAGGCGCGCCCAGCCATGGGCCGGCCACAGGTCCTCGCTGGGGTGGCGGCCGTACCACGGCCAGCACACCGGCACACCACCCCGAATCGCCCCCACCTGCGGCCATTGCTCGGCGCACCACAACCAGGGCTTTTCGCCAGCGGGTTGAAAGTGCAGCAGCTGCGCGCCCTGCCGGCTGAACACAGCCTGGCAGAGAGGGTGGTCGATGATCAGGACATCGCGCTGCTGGTAACGCTCCCACTCGAATGTCGGCCTGGGCCGCTGTGCGGAAAAGAAGCGATGTAGCGGATGTTCGGGCATGGTTCCAAGCTCTTGTTGTTTGAGATAGCGCTGTCTCGGCCTATCCCCGACAACCACTGCAAGCCAGTGGATGCCGGGAGCCGAAATTGGATTGGCGTAAATTTACAACAAATGTGCTCAGAATGACGACTGAATCTTCAAACCAGCGACCAGCGCGTTGTCCACCTCATCCACCCCGCCCGGGCTCTTGATGTATTGCAGGTTGGGGCGCACGGTCAGCCAGTTGGTGACGTGAAAGCCGTAATACAGCTCGGCGTTGTACTCGGTGCGCTGTAGCGGCACGAAGCCCGGGTTGTCGTAATCATTGATGCCGCTCTGGGCATTGAGCTGCTCGGCACGCTTCTTCACATCGTCGTTGACGTGAATGCGGGCGATCCCAAACCCGATATCGTCCTTGGGCCGGGCATCGAAGGCGCCTTTGTACACCAGCCCGACCTGCTGGTAGTTGTCGACCACGTTGGTGGCCTTGTCGTGCACGGTGAAGTTGGCAAACAGGCTGAGACCACGACTGGCATCGCCGCCCTGGGCGGTCACCTGCTGCTGCGCAACCACCCACCAGCCATGTTTGCTGGAGTGCGACTTGAAGCCCGCGCCGCTGATGCCTTGCGGGTTGCCATTGACGTCTTCGTAGATGTCTTCGGCATCCGCCGTGCTGTAGTAGTAGCCGAGGCGGTACTCGCCCGGCAGGCCGTTGACCTGGGGTGACCAGACCGCCTCCACCGGCAGGATCGCGCCCTTGGTGCCGCTGCCGCTGAGCTTGAAGCCGTTGCCGGTTTCCAGGTTCGAGGGGTTCTGCTCGAACGCGCCAACCTGCACGAAGAACTCAGGCGTGATGTTGTACTTGACCCGCAGCGCCCACTGGCTGACTGGCCAGTTGTACCAGATGCCGCCCACCCAGTTGCCCACCTGCGAGCCGCAGAAGGCCAGGTTCTGGAAGTCACAGGGGAAGCTGTTGAAGTCTTCACCCTCGCCGAAGCGGCCGAATTTCACATCCAGGGCACCGTCGAAGTACTTCTGCTTGATCCACATCTGGGTCAGCCGCCAGGTCTGGCCGCGGCCCCACACTTCCTGTACCGAACTGAACTGGCCGGCACGCGGGTCGCTGATGCGGTCGTTGGACAGGTTGCGGCCGCTGCGCTCGGTGATCGCCAGCTTGAACTCGGTGTCGTGCCAGCCAAAGATCTTTTCCAGGTCCAGGTGCGCACCCAGGGCAAACTGGTCGCTGTAGCGTGCGGTCTTGTCGTCGTTGTAGCCGCCGTTGAGGTTGCCCGCCACCTCGCCTACGTAGTCGAGGGTGAAGTCATAGCCTTTGTCCAGCAGCTCGGTGCGGGTACCGCCCCAGTCGCCGGTCATCCATTTCGACTCGCTGGAGAAGGCCTCGGCGGCTTGCGCCCCGCTGCTGCCAACCACGGCAAGCAAGGCCAGTGAGCCCAAGGTCCTGATGCGATTGCGCTGTTCCATCCCTTTGCGTCCTCTTTTTTCTTATTGATGGTGTAGACGATTCAACGGCTCTTGAAGTGAGTCACGTTGTCCTTCACTGAAGCGTTGGCGTTGTCCAGGCTCAGGCGTTCGCCGCTGGCGGCGTCAAACAGCAGTACCCGTGCCGGGTCGAACTGCAGGTTCAGGCTGTCGCCGACCTTGCACGCCACATCCGGCGCCAGGCGGCAGCAGACCTTGGTCTGGTTGAGGGTGACGAACACCAGCAGGTCCGGCCCGGTGGGCTCGGTAACCTGGACGTCGGCGCGGATGCCGGGCAGGCCATTGCCCTCTCCCGTGCCCAGGGCAATCTGCTCGGGGCGGATGCCGAGGATGATCTCGCGCCCGTCCAGTTCAGCGCCGGCCACGCCCAACGGCAGCTCGCAACGCGCCTGGCCGCTGTCGAGCAGGGCCAATAGGCGCCCGTCCTGCCGAGCCAGGCGCACCGGAATGAAGTTCATCGGTGGCGAACCGATGAAACTGGCGACGAACTGGTTCGCCGGGTCGTTGTAGATCTGCTGCGGGGTGCCGAACTGCTGGATGATGCCGTCCTTCATCACCGCCACTTTGTCGCCCAGGGTCATGGCCTCGATCTGGTCATGGGTGACGTACACCGTGGTGGTCTTCAGGCGCTGGTGCATCAGTTTCATTTCGGTGCGCATCTCGACCCGCAGCTTGGCGTCGAGGTTGGACAACGGCTCGTCGAACAGGTAGATCTTCGGCCGCCGGGCCAGCGCCCGGCCCATGGCCACGCGCTGCTGCTGGCCGCCGGAGAGCTGGGCAGGCTTGCGTGAGAGCAGGTGCTCGATCTGCAGCAGCTTGGCCACCCGCGCCACCTCCTCGTCGATGGCGGCCTGGGGCATCTTGCGGATCTTCAGGCCGAACTCGATGTTCTCACGCACGCTCATGGTCGGGTACAGCGCGTAGGACTGGAACACCATGGCGATGTCACGGTCCTTGGGGCTCATGCCGCTGACGTCCTGCTCGTCGATCAGGATGGCACCGCCGGTGATCTGCTCAAGGCCGGCGATGCAGTTCATCAAGGTCGACTTGCCACAGCCCGAGGGGCCGACCAGGATCAGGAACTCGCCGTCCTTGATCGACAGCTGGATGTCCTTGAGGGTGTCCGGCAAGCCGCTACCGTAGGTCTTGTTCACATTGCGAAGTTCAAGCGTTGCCATGACTTACCCCTTGACGGCGCCGGCCGTGAGGCCGCGGACGAAATACTTGCCTGCCACCACATAGACCAGCAGGGTTGGCAGGCCGGCGATCATTGCCGCCGCCATGTCGACGTTGTATTCCTTGGCCCCGGTGCTGGTGTTGACCAGGTTGTTCAGGGCCACGGTGATCGGTTGCGAGTCACCACTGGCGAACACCACACCGAACAGGAAGTCGTTCCAGATCTGGGTGAATTGCCAGATCAGGCAGACCATGATGATCGGTGTCGACATCGGCAGGATGATGCGCCGGAAGATGGTGAAGAACCCGGCACCATCCAGGCGCGCAGCCTTGACCAGCGCATCGGGGATGCTCACGTAGAAGTTGCGAAAGAACAGCGTGGTAAAGGCCAGGCCGTAGACCACATGCACCAGCACCAGGCCGCTGGTGGTACTGGCCAGGCCCAGTTTGCCAAGGGTGAACGAGGCCGGCAGCAGCACGGTCTGGAACGGCAGGAAGCAGCCGAACAGCAGCAGGCCGAAGAACAGTTGCGAGCCCCGGAAGCGCCACATCGACAGCACATAGCCGTTGAGCGCACCGATGGCCGTGGAGATCAGCACGGCGGGCACGGTGATCATGATCGAGTTCCAGAAGTACCCGTTGACCGTGCCCCACGCCTTGACCCAGCCGACGCCACTGACCACGGTCGGCCAGCTCAACAGGTTGCCGCTGCTGATGTCTTCGGGGGTCTTGAAGCTGGTCAGCAGCATGACTACCAGCGGCACCAGGTACAGCAGCACGGCAATCAGCAGCACGGCGTGGATGGCGATGCGGCTGATGCTCAACGCCGGTTTTTCGGCAGGGCTATGCATGGCGTTTGCTCCGCAGCTCCGAATACAGGTAAGGCAGGAGGATCGCCAGGATCGCCCCGAGCATGAGGATGGCACTGGCCGAGCCCATGCCCATCTGGCCGCGGCTGAAGGTGAACGAGTACATGAACATCGCCGGCAGGTCGGACGAGTACCCCGGGCCACCGGCGGTCATCGCGGCCACCAGGTCGAAGCTCTTGATGGCGATGTGCGAGAGGATCATCACGGCGCTGAAGAACACCGGGCGCAGGCTTGGCAATACTACGGTCCAGTAGATGCGCGGCAGGCTGGCGCCGTCCATCTGCGCGGCGCGGATGATCGACTGGTCGACGCCACGCAGGCCGGCGAGGAACATTGCCATGATGAAGCCCGAGGCTTGCCACACGGCGGCGATCACCAGGCAGTACACCACCCGGTCGGGGTCGATCAGCCAGTCCAGGCGAAAGCCTTCCCAGCCCCAGTCGCGCAGCAGTTTGTCCAGGCCCATGCCGGGGTTGAGCAGCCACTTCCAGGCGGTGCCGGTGACGATCATCGACAGCGCCATGGGGTAGAGGTAAATGGTGCGGATGAAACCCTCGCGGCGTATGCGCTGGTCGAGCAACACCGCCAGCAGGACACCGATGGCCAGGCTGATGCCAATGAACAGGCCCCCGAACACCAACAGGTTCTTGCTGGCCACCCACCAGCGGTCGTTGTCGAACAACCGGGCGTATTGCGCCAGGCCCGCCCACTTGTAGGTCGGCAGAAAGGTCGAGGTGGTGAAGGACAGTATGAAGGTCCACAGGATGTAGCCATAGAAGCCCACCAGAACGATGAACATGCTCGGCGCCAGCACCAGTTTGGGTAGCCAGCGCTGCAGAGCGTCCAGGGGTGAGGCCCGCAGTTGCGCGGTAGTTGTGGTCATGATCTGCTTCCCAAACGATTGAGAGCTCCGCCCCCCGTGGGGGCGGGCCTGGTTTACACCTTTGGGGATCGGTTACCGGGCCGACTTGATCGCCGCCGCCAGCTTCTTCGCCGCATCGGCCGGGTCGGCCTTGGGGTCGTTGATGTAGTTGGTCACCACATCGAAGAAGGCGCCCTGCACCGCCAGCGTGGTGGCCATGTTGTGCGCCATGCTAGGTTGCAGGCCACCGCTTTTGGCGTCGGCCAGGAAGTCCTTGGCAGACGTCTGCGCGCAGGCGTCGAAGCCATACTTGCCCATATCGGCAAGCATGTCGTTACGCACCGGGATCGACCCTTTGTTGGTACTGAAGACCTTCTGGAAGTCCTGACCCAACACGTTGCGGGCGATGTCCTGCTGGCCGGCAGCCGTGCCTGCGTCCTTCTGCTTGAACACCACCAGCGAATCGATGTTGTACAGGAACGCTTTGTCGGTACCGGGGAACGCGACGCACTGGTAATCCTTGCCGGCGGTCTTGTGCGCCAGGGTCCACTCGCTCTTGGCCCAGTCGCCCATGATCTGCATGCCGGCCTTGCCATTGATGACCTTGGCCGCTTCCAGATTCCAGTCCTGGCCTTTGCCGTCAGGGTCCATGTAGGTGGCGACCTTCTTCAGCTCGGTCAGCGACTTGACCATTTGCGGCCCGGTCAGCGTTGCTTCGTCGAGGTCGACCAGGGCTTTCTTGTAGCCGTCCGCCCCCATCACCGACAGCACCACGCTTTCGAACACCGTGCTGTCCTGCCAAGGCTGGCCACCATGGGCGAGCGCAATGAAGCCGGCGGCCTTGAGCTTGTCGGCGGCGGCGTAGAATTCGTCGAGGGTGGTCGGCGCCTTGTCGATGCCGGCTTTCTTGAAGACGTCGGGGTTGATCCATAGCCAGTTGATGCGGTGGATGTTCACCGGTACGGCCACGTAGTCACCGTCGTACTTCACGGTGTCGGCGACTTTCTTGTCGAGCAGCGAGTCCCACTTCTCTTCTTTGGCGACATCCTTGAGCACATCCGTGTCGAGCAGGCCGGTGGCGGCCCACTCCTGAATGTCGGGCCCCTTGATCTGGGCAACGCCTGGCGGGTTGCCGGCCACGGCGCGGCTCTTGAGCACGGTCATGGCGGTGGCGCCGCCACCGCCGGCGACTGCACCATCCTTCCAGGTGAAGCCATCCTTCTCGACCTGGGCCTTGAGCACATCGACAGCCGCTTTTTCACCACCCGAGGTCCACCAGTGCACCACTTCGACACTGCCTTTGGCGTCGGCAGCGAGGGCACTGAGCGGGAACAACGAGGCGAGGGAGATCGCGGCAGCGAGGCGGAGAGTCGAATTCATCGGAATACCTTTCTTGTTGTTATGCCGGGCAAGTCGATCGCTTGCATTGCATGGAGTCTAATCAGAGCGGTCGCTGCGCCAGGTAACGAAGCGATGCGTGAATGTCATCGTTTGGTTACATTGCGCGCCAGTGCGCTCGCCAGGCTCGGTGCCAACGGCAAGGTGGGCAACAGCACAGCCTGATAGGCGTGATAGAGGTCTGGCTTGCCTGCCCAGATAGCCGCTGCAGGCTGGTTGCCAGGGTCGAGTTCGTGGTGCCAGCTTCCACCGGCGCGGTCGATGAAGTGGCTGTTGATGAATGCCCAGAAACAGCGGTACCAGCCCGCATACTGCTGCTCGTCGGTGCGCCGCAGCAAGGCTGCCGCACTGGCGCACGCTTCGGCATGCACCCAGTGCAGGCGCTCGCGCACCCTGGGCTGGTTGTCCCAGCCCAGGGTGTAGACGATGCCCTCGGCGCCATCGACGTTCCAGGCATGCCGGCAGGCGTTGGCGAACAGCGCTCGCGCACTGGCCAGCAGCCACGCCGGCGTAGACAACCCGGCCAAGTGCCGTGCAGCCTCCAGGTGCAGAAGCAGGCGTGACCATTCGAACGCGTGGCCAGGTGTCGCGCCATAAGGCCGGAAGTGATCGGTGGGGTTGGCCTGATTGTATTCAGGCAGCGGTTGCCAGTGCGCATCGAAATGTTCGACCACGCGGTAGTCGCTGGCAGCCGCATGGCCTTGAATGATGCGCTCGACGATGCGCAGGGCGCGCTGCAGCCAGAGCGCATCGCCGGTCACATCCGCCAGGGCGAGAAAGGCCTCGGTGGCGTGCATGTTGCTGTTGGCACCACGGTAGGCTTCCGGTTGCTGCCAGTCGCTGGCAAAGGACTCGCACAACGCCCCCTCTGCCTCGCTCCAAAAGCGTTCCTCGATGACCCGGATCGCCTCCTCCAGCACACCCTGCGCACCGCTGGCACCGGCTACCACTGCCGAGCTTGCGGCCAGCGCGACGAAGGCATGCAGGTAGGCCGCCTTGCCGTTGCCACCCTGCCCTTGCGGGCGATCGAACCAACCGCCGTACGTGGCGTCATGCAACGGCCCGCGCAAGGCCCGTACGCCATGCGCCACCAATGCCAGGCAGCCTGGTACACCCTGGAGGTGCGCCAGGGCAAAGCTGTGGGTCATGCGCGCAGTTGTCAGGGTTTCGGCAAGGGCCGAAGGCGGCAACTGGCCACGGGCGTCGAGATTGGCGAAGCCTTCAGGCACTTGCGAGGCCATCGCGAACGCCAGCAGCCGCCACCCTTCGTGGGTGAGCCAGGCGGTATGTTCCAGCGAATCGATAGAGTCCATGCAGCCACGTCTTCCATGCCAGAGGTGTGCAGAGTCTAGCCAGCCGTCCTGGCTGGGATGTCACGAAGGCCTGCCGTTGTGTCACCGATCAGTGACATACCCTCAGTCCAGGCTGCGGGGTAGATGAAGGGTCACGCGCAACCCGCCCTCGCGCAAGTTGAGCAGGCTCACTTCTCCGCCATGGCTATGGGCGATGTTGCGCGCAATCCCCAACCCCAACCCGTACCCCTGCTGCTGCCCGGCCAGCCTGAAATGCGGCACGAACACCTGCTCCTGCTGTTGCTGCGGCACCCCCGGCCCCTGGTCATCCACCTGCAGGACAAAGCCCTCGTTGCTGTCGATGATGCGCAGGCGTGCCCGCTCGCCATACTTGATGGCATTGTCGATCAGGTTGCCGATGCAGCGGCGCAAGGCCAGCGGCTTGCCCGGGTACGGCGCCAGCGCCTGGCCTTCGACGGTGATGCGGCCATCGCCCAGGTAGGGCTCGGCGAGAATCTCCAGTACCTGGTTGAGGTCGACCGGCTCGATGTTCTCGTGAATGTCGGTGTCTTTTACGCACTGCAAGGCGCCTTTGACCAACAGCTCCAGTTCATCCAGGTCTTGGCTGAACTTGGCTTGCAGGCGCTCGTCTTCCAGCAGTTCGACACGCAGCCGCAGGCGGGTGATCGGCGTGCGCAGGTCGTGGGAAATGGCGCTGAACAACTGGCTGCGCTCGGTCAGGTAGCGGCTGATGCGCTCACGCATGCTGTTGAACGCCCGCCCCACCTCGACCACCTCGCTACCACCGCCCTCTGGCACTGGCGCCACATCGGCACCCAGCGACAGGTCCCGCGCGGCGCGCGCCAAGCGCTTGAGCGGCCAGCTTTGCCAGTGCACCAGCAGGCCGATGAACAGCAGCAGCAAGGCCGTCGTCATAACGATGAAGCCGATTTGCTGACGCGGCAGGCGTTCGGCTTCCAGGCTGGTATACGGCTCGGGCAGCAGCGAGGCGATGTACAGCCACTCGCCGTCGCCCAGGCGAATCTGCGTGACCAGCACCGGGGGGTTGAGTGGCTCCAGGGTCAGCGAATAATGGGCCCAGGAACGCGGCAGCTCATCCAGCTTAAGGCCACTGTTGAAGATGCGCAGGTCATCAGGGGCGACGAACTCCACGGAAATCTCCATCTGCGCGCCCAGCCGCTCGTGCAGCACCTGCTGGAACACATCAATAACCGCCTGCTTGCGCGGTGTTATGGGCAATACCGGCATGTCCAGCGGCTTGTCGTTGAGCGACACGAAAAAACGCGTACCGCCCATGCTGCGCAACTGGTCCAGCACCATCGGCCGATAGGCCACTGGCAAAGAACGGAAATAACTGACGCTGGCACTCATCGAATGGGCCAGGCTGCCGGCACTGGCGCGCAGGCCTTGCAACTGGCTGGCACGTAACTGGGCGACCCAGATGACGCTGGACAAGCCCTGCGCCAGCAGTACCACCAGCAAGGTCAGCAGCAGCATGCGCCCCAGCAGCGAGCGTGGCAGCAGGCGCCAGCGCCGCTCAGCAAGCACAGCAGACATGGGCAGCCAGCAGGTAACCACTGCCACGCACAGTGCGGATCAGCCGCGGCGGCTTGTCGGTGTCGCGCAAGCGCTGGCGCAGGCGGCTGACGGCCATGTCGACGATACGGTCCAGCGGCATCGGCTCACGGCCACGGGTGGCATTGCCGATGGTGTCGCGGTCGAGGATCTGCTGGGGGTGATCGAGAAACAGCTTGAGCAAGGCGAAGTCGGCGCCAGACAAGATCACCTCTTCGCCATCGCGGTGGAACAGGCGGTGGCTGACCGTGTCCAGGCGCCAGTCGTCGAAGGCCAGCACGGCACTGCTCGGCGCCGCCTGGCCGAACTCGGCACGGCGCAACAAGGCCTTGATTCGCGCCTGCAGCTCACGCGGGCTGAAGGGTTTGCCCAGGTAGTCGTCGGCGCCCAGTTCCAGGCCGATGACCCGGTCGGCTTCGTCGGAGCTGGCGGTGAGCATGATGATGGGCACCCGCGCCTGGCGCGGGTGCTGGCGCACCCAGCGGCACAGGCTGAAGCCGTCTTCATCGGGCAGCATCACATCGAGGATGACCAGGTCGCAGGCGGTGCTTTCAAGGGCCTGACGAAAGCCCTTCCCGTCGGCCTCGGCGTGAACCTGGAAGCCGGAACGACTCAGGTAGGTTTGCAACAGCTCACGGATTTCCTGATCGTCGTCGACCATCAGGATGGATTTTCCGGCAGTGCTCAAAGTGTCCCGCCCTCTTGTTATCACAGGTCTTTCGCCTGCTGTTTCGATATTGGAGCCGCAAAGCGGACCCCTGTGTTCTACTGATCCAGCACCTGCTGCAAAGCCACCCCCGCCCCCAGCAACCCGGAAAACTCCGCCGTCACCAGCCACACCGGCACCCCGGCAAAATACCCGCTCATGCAGCCCTTGTCGGCAAAGCTCGCGGCAAACCCGCTACGCAAAAACAGCTCGGCAAACCGCGGGATCACACCGCCGACAATGTAAACCCCACCCCGCGCGCCCAGGGTCAGAACATTATTACCGACCACCCGCCCCAGGAAGCGGCAGAACTGCTCGACCACCGCTAACGCCCGCGGTTCGCCGCCCAGGGCGGCATCGGTAATATCGGCTGGGGTCTTGTGTCGCGGTATGTCGCCGTCCAGCGCGCAGATGGCTTGATACAAGCGCACCAGGCCACCGCCACTGAGCACCGTCTCGGCACTGACATGGCCAATCTGGCCATGAATCTGCTGGTGGATCGCCGCCTCACGGGCATTGCCCACCGGCAGGTCGACATGCCCACCCTCACCCGGCAACGCCTGCCAATGCTGTTCACCCAGGCGCAGCAGGCTGCCGACACCAAGGCCGGTACCCGGCCCGATCACCAATGCAGGCCGCAGCGGGTCCGCCTGGCCAGGGCAGACTTCGCGGAACTCGCCCGCTTGCAGGCGCGTCATGCCCAAGGCCATGGCCGTGAAATCGTTGATCAGCAACAGCTGCTCGACCTGCAGGGTCTTGCAGAACGCATGCCGGCTCAGCCGCCAATGGTTGTTGGTGAAGCGAAACTCATCGCCATCGACCGGCCCGGCGACGGCCAGGCACACCGCCGAAAGGCCGCCACGGGCAATGCCCCGATCGTGCAGGTAGGCTTCAATCGCCTGCTCGGGGCTTGTGTAGTCAGCGGTGGCGAAGACCTTCACCTGGTACAGCTGGTTGTCACGCCACAACGCAAAGCGGGCATTGGTGCCACCGATGTCGCCAACCAGCAGGTCCTTCATTTGAGGTTCTCCAAGGCCGAGGTAAAGGCGCTGGCGCCTTGCTCGGCCGAGCTGAACGCCATGCGCATGAAGCCGAACAGCTCGCGCCCGCAGCCCAGGTCGTTGCCCTGAGGCGCTGGCGGCAGGTCGCGGCTGGCCAGTTCCTGGGCCGAAACCCTGAGCTGCAGCGTGCCTTCGACACCATCGACCCGCACGATATCACCATCGCGCACCCGTGCCAGCGGCCCACCGTCAAAGGCTTCGGGGCAAACGTGGATGGCAGCCGGGATCTTGCCCGACGCGCCCGACATGCGCCCATCGGTGACCAACGCAACCTTGTAGCCGCGGTCTTGCAGCACACCGAGGAACGGCGTCAGTTTGTGCAGCTCCGGCATGCCGTTGCAACGCGGCCCCTGGAAGCGCACCACGGCCACGAAATCGCACTCCAGCTCGCCGGCCTTGAAGGCGTCGGCCAACGACTGCTGGTCGTGGAATACCCGCGCCGGGGCTTCAACCACCTGATGCTCGCGGGCGACTGCGGAAACCTTCATCACCCCACGCCCAAGGTTGCCTTCCATCACCCGCAGGCCGCCTTCGGCCGAGAATGGCCGCGCCACCGGGCGCAGGATGGTCTCGTCCAGGCTGTGCAGCGGGCCTTCGCGCCAGACCAGCTTGCCGTTGTCGAGGAACGGCTCCTGGGTGTAGCGGCGCAAGCCGTGGCCCGCGACGGTGTTGACGTCTTCGTGCAGCAACCCGGCATCGAGCAGCTCGCGGATCAGGAAGGCCATGCCGCCAGCGGCCTGGAAGTGGTTGATGTCGGCTTTGCCATTGGGGTAGACGTGGGACAGGGTCGGCACCACCTCGGACAGGTCGGCCATGTCCTGCCAGGTGAGCTGGATGCCCGCCGCCTGGGCGATCGCCGGCATGTGCAGGGTGTGGTTGGTCGAACCGCCGGTGGCATGCAGGGCGACGATGGAGTTGACCAGCGATTTTTCGTCGACGACCTCGCCCAGCGGCATGAAACTGCCGCTGGCCTTGGTCATGCGCGTGACCTGCTGCGCGGCCTCGGCAGTGAGCGCATCGCGCAACGGCGTGTAGGGGTTCACGAACGAGGCGCCCGGCAGGTGCAGCCCCATCACTTCCATCACCAGCTGGTTGGTGTTGGCGGTGCCGTAGAAGGTACAGGTGCCGGGGCTGTGGTAGGAGTTCATCTCCGACTCCAGCAGCTCCTCGCGGCTGGCCTTGCCCTCGGCATAGCGCTGGCGCACGTCGGCCTTCTGCTTGTTGGAGATGCCCGACAGCATCGGGCCACCTGGCACGAAGATGGTCGGCAAGTGCCCGAAGCGCAGCGCACCCATCATCAGCCCAGGGACGATCTTGTCGCAGATGCCGAGCATCAGCGCGGCGTCGAACATGTTGTGCGACAGGGCCACGGCGGTGGACATGGCGATCACTTCACGGCTGGCGATGGCCAGCTCCATGCCCGGCTCGCCCTGGGTCACACCATCGCACATGGCCGGCACGCCGCCGGCGAACTGGCCGACCGAGCCGACTTCACGCAGGGCCTGTTTGATCTGCTCTGGGAAGTGCTGGTACGGCTGGTGCGCCGAGAGCATGTCGTTGTAGGCCGAGACGATGGCGACGTTGGCCGCGTTCATCAGCCGCAGGCTCTGCTTGTCCTGGGCGCCGCAACCGGCCACGCCGTGGGCGAAGTTGGCGCACTGCAGGCTGGCACGCATGGGTCCGTCACTGGCCGCGCCGCGAATCAGCTGCAGGTAGCGTTCACGGGTGGCACGGCTGCGTTCGACCAGCCGTTGGGTGACCTCAAGGATGCGCGGGTGCATGTACTGGACTCCAGGCTAACTGTATGGGCGGCTTACCGGGCATTTCCCCTCCAAACGATTGCGACCTAGGCTCTAGAAAAGGGCCTTGGAGGCATCGCTGAGAGGCCTGCCCGACCACTCGTTGTATGTTTAAACAAAATACTGCCACTAAAAAGGCTTGTTTTCTATCTGATAGTGAATAATCTTGTAATTCCAACAACAAAACCGTTTCAGTGAAGCCCCTTTGTGCCACAGGCCTCACTCGGACCGCCAGAGGTAACGCCATGACCCTTCGCATCGCCATCAATGGATTCGGCCGCATAGGGCGCAATGTCCTTCGCGCACTGTATACCCAAGGCTACCGCCAGGACCTGCAGGTCGTCGCCATCAACGACCTGGGTGACAGCGCCATGAACGCCCACCTGCTCAAGTACGACAGCGTGCACGGCACCTTTGACGCCAGCGTCGAAGCCGATCATGAAAGCCTCACGGTCAATGGTGACCGTATCGCTGTCAGTGCCATCCGCAACCCGGCCGAGCTGCCCTGGAAGGCCGAAGCGATCGATGTGGTATTCGAATGCACCGGGCTGTTCACCGACCGGGCCAAGGCTGCCGCGCACCTGGCTGCGGGGGCTGGCAAGGTGATCGTTTCGGCACCGGCCAAGGGGGCTGACGCCACCGTGGTGTACGGGGTCAACCATGACGTGCTGCGCGCGTCGCACCAGATCATTTCCAATGCCTCCTGTACCAC
The DNA here is from genome assembly GCF_051123555.1 of Pseudomonas sp. NFX1. Lineage (NCBI taxonomy): Bacteria > Pseudomonadati > Pseudomonadota > Gammaproteobacteria > Pseudomonadales > Pseudomonadaceae > Pseudomonas > Pseudomonas sp. NFX1. The sequence goes on from NZ_CP169366.1 coordinate 3,559,492, forward strand.
CAACTGCCTGGCGCCGATCGCCCAGGTGCTGCACCGCGAGTTCGGCATCGAACAAGGCCTGATGACCACCATCCATGCCTACACCAACGACCAGGTGCTGACCGACGTCTACCACAGCGACCCCTACCGTGCGCGCTCGGCCACCCAGTCGATGATCCCGAGCAAGACCGGCGCCGCCGAAGCCGTGGGCCTGGTGCTGCCGGAACTGGCCGGCAAGCTGACCGGCATGGCGGTACGGGTGCCGGTGATCAACGTGTCGCTGGTGGACCTCACCGTCAACCTCAAGCGTGACGCCAGCGCCGACGAGGTCAACCAGCTGTTCCAGGAGGCCAGCCGGCACTCCAAGGTATTGGGCTACAACGCGTTGCCATTGGTTTCGTGCGATTTCAACCACAACCCGTTGTCGGCGATCTTCGATGCCAACCATACCCGGGCCAATGGGCGCATGCTCAAGGTGCTGGCCTGGTATGACAACGAATGGGGCTTCTCCAACCGAATGCTGGATAACTGCCTGGCGTTGTGCAGCGCACGCTGAGCCCACTTGGCCCCGTCGCCGGCTTGCCGGCGACAGGGCCAGACGACAATCTTTACCATTTCTAAACACTTCCAGGCTTGACCTTTGGTACAGATGATAAGCATTATCATTAACCTTTCGTCGGCCAGGTCCCCCTGTGAGTCAGTCCCGGTTCAACTCCGTTTTCCTCGTCCAGCGCCTCACCCTGCTGCGTACCCTGCAACGCATGGTGGGCAACCCCAGCACGGCCGAGGACCTGCTGCAGGAAACCTACCTGCGGGTTTCCCGTGCGCTGAGCGAACGGCCCATCGAACATATCGAACCGTTCGTGTTCCAGACCGCGCGCAACCTGGCCCTCGACCATTTGCGCGCACGCCGGGTGCAGTCACGCATGCTGGTCGACGACGTGCCCGACGAGGTGCTGCACAGTGTCGCTGCGCCCGCCAGCAGCAGCGAGGACGCCGCCCACGCCGAGCAGTTGCTCAAGCACCTGAGCGTCAGCCTCAATCAACTGAGCGAGCGCCAGCAGCGCATCTTCATCCTCAGCCGCCTGCATGGCGCCACCTACCTGGAAATTGCCGAGCAACTGAACGTCTCGGCCAGCACGGTGCAGAAGGAGTTGAAACTGATCATGGCCATCTGCATGGGCGTCGCCGACCGCCTCAAGTGAGGCGACCGTCGGCCAGCCGGGCAACGCAAAGCGCTTGCCACACCCTGCCTTAGCCTTGATGATTCGTGAACAACCCTTGCAAGGATTCACCGTGACCGACCGCCCTGTCCCTCGCCCGACACCTGCCGGGCCCAACGCCCGTGCCCGTGCCATGGACGAGGCACTGGACTGGCTGGTACGCCTGCAATGCGCCGATGCGCACGACGCCCAGGCCTTCGAAGCCTGGCTCAGCGCCGCACCGGAAAACGCCGAAGCCTATGTCGAAGCAGAAGCGCTGTGGAATGGCACGCCATTGCACCAGGCGGCCGCGCAGCTGCATCAGGGCCAACGTCGATCCCTGCGCGGGCGCCTGCGCAGCCACTGGAAGCCCTTGGCCACCGCCGCTGTGCTGCTGGTCGGCCTGTTCACCCTCGGCAACCTGCCCATGCGCCTGCAGGCCGATCACCTGACCGTAGTGGGCGAACGGCAGCGCCTGCAACTGGACGACGGGGCGAAAGTGCTGCTCAACACCAACTCGGCGTTCGCCAGTGACCTGCGGGAAGGGCGCCAGGTCGCGCGCCTGCTGCAGGGCGAGGCTTACTTCCAGGTGCCCGAGGGCGCGCAAGGGCCGCTCGAAGTCCAGGCCGGCCCGCTACGGGCCCAGGTGCGTGACACCGACTTCGCCGTGCGTTACCTCGACGGCGAAGCCCAGGTGCGGGTGCAGCGCGGTGATGTCGACCTGCAGGCCGCCAGCGACCAGCGCATCCGCCTCAGCGCCGGCGACAGCATCAGCGTCGGCCCCCAGGGCTTTGGCCAGCGCCAGCGCGCGGACATGCAAAAGGACCTGGCCTGGATCGACGGCCGCCTGGTGTTCGAGAACTGCCCGCTGAGCCAGGTGCTGGCCGAGGTCAGGCGCTACTACCCGGGCTGGATCATCAACCGCAATGCCGGCCTGGAAGACGTCGCGGTCACTGGCAACTATCGCCTCGACCAACCGCTGGAAACCCTGCGTGCCCTGGCCCACATCACCTCTGCCCAGTTGCACGAATACCCCGCTGTGGTGATCCTCAACTGAGTTGCCACTGCAGGTGCTGCGACTGCGATAAATTATTTTTACGCGATCGCGCTACCCCGCCCGTCTCGTTATAGCCAATGCAACTGATTCTTGTTTGATAACAAGAACGGTCATCACCTATAACAGTTCGCGCGTCTGGGAGCGCTTTCGATGTCCACAGGTCCAACTCGCCCGTCCACACTTTCCCGCCGCACAGGGCAATTGTCCCTGCTGAGCCTGGCCCTGCTCGCCTGCGGCGCCTGCAGCCTGCCGGCCCTGGCCGCCGAACCTGCCCAGGCCAGCAGCCCGCGCATGGGTGACTATCGCTTCAGCATCGGCCAGCAGCCACTGGTCTCGGCCATCAATGCCTTCAGCCAAGTCACCGGCTGGCAGGTCGGCTTCAGTGCCGAACTGGCCGATGGCGTCGCCTCGCCAGGGGTGCAGGGCTCGCTGCCGCCGGAGGCCGCACTCAAGCGCCTGCTCAAGGGCACCGGCCTTGGCTATCGCAAGATCGGTAACGGCAATGTGGTGCTTGAACGCCAGACCACGGGCAATATCATCGCCCTGCAGCAGGTGACCGTCAGTGCCACCCGCAGCGCCCAGGACGTCAGCCAGGTGCCGAGCACCGTCAGCGTGCAGACCCGCGAGCAACTGGACCGACAGAACGTCAACAACATCCAGGACCTGGTGCGTTACGAGCCAGGCGTTTCGGTGGCCGGTACCGGCCAGCGCAGCGGCCTGAACGGCTACAACATCCGCGGCATCGACGGTGAGCGGATCCTCACCCAGATCGACGGTGTGTCGATCCCCGACAGCTTCTTCTACGGCCCTTACGCCCAGACCCAGCGCAACTACGTCGACCCCGAGATCGTCAAGCGAGTGGAGATACTGCGCGGCCCGGCGTCGGTGCTGTACGGCAGCAATGCCATCGGCGGCGCGGTCAGCTATTTCACCCTCGACCCGGACGACATCATCAAGCCCGGCAAGGACGTGGGTGCGCGCCTCAAGACCGGTTACAGCTCGGCCGACGAAAGCTGGCTGACCTCCGCCACCGTCGCCGGCCGCCAGGGCAACTTCGACGGCTTGCTGCACCTGAGCCAGCGTAATGGCCACGAGACCGAGTCCTACGGTGGCCACAGCGGTGACGGCCTGGCCCGCACCGAGGCCAACCCGCAGGACGTGCGCACCACCAACGTGCTGGCCAAACTGGGCTGGAACTACGCTGACGATGCGCGCCTGGGGTTCACCTACGAGCGCTACAAGGATGACCGCGACCAGAACATCCTCAGTGCGGTGGGTGGGCCGTTCATTCCAGGCTTTGGTGCCATGAATTCCTATCGTATGCGCCAGGGCAACGATACGGTGACCCGCGAGCGCTTCGGCATCAACCATGAATTCGGTCTCGATAGCTTGGTCGCCGACCATGTCAAATGGAGCCTCAACTACCAGATTGCCAAAACCGATCAAACCACCGATGAGCTGTATGTCGCCTCGGGTCGGCAGGTACTTCGTGAACGTCAGACCACCTACAAGGATCGCCAATGGGTCTTTGATGCCCAGCTGGACAAAGCCTTCAGCATCGGTGCAACCGATCATTTGCTGACCTACGGCACCACGCTCAAGCATGAAAAGGTCACCGGTTCCCGTAGCGGTTCGGGCACTTGCCTGAACGTTGGCGGCACTTGCACCGCCATCGGGCAGGACAGCGCTCGCGACGGTCAGGTGCTGGTCAGCGACTTCCCGGACCCGACCATCAACACCTACAGCCTGTTCGTCCAGGACGAGATCCGCTGGAACAACTGGACCTTCATGCCAGGCGCACGCTATGACTACACGCACATGGAGCCCAAGTTCACCGATGCTTTCCTGCGTGGCCTGGAGTCCACCGGCACGGCACCCACCTCGCAGGACGACTCGGACAAGAAGTGGCACCGCGTCTCGCCCAAGTTTGGCCTGACCTACGCGTTCAACGACAATTACACCTGGTACGGCCAGTATGCCGAAGGCTTCCGCACGCCCACGGCCAAGTCCATGTACGGCCGCTTCCAGAACCTGGAGCAAGGCTACCGCGTAGAGGGCAACCCGGGCCTCGAACCTGAAAAGAGCAAAAGCTACGAAACCGGCCTGCGTGGCAACTTCGACGCGGGTAACTTCGATGTGGCGGTGTTCTACAACAAGTACCGCGACTTCATCGATGAAGATGCCGTGCAAAGCGCCAACCTGGAGCAAACCTTCCAGGCCAACAACATCAAGCACGCCACCATCAAAGGCGCCGAGGTCAAGGGCCGCCTGAACCTGGATCACTTCGGCGCGCCGCAAGGCCTGTACACCCAGGGCTCGATTGCCTACGCCTATGGTCGCAACGATGACACCGGCCAGCCGTTGAACACCGTCAACCCACTCAAGGGTGTGTTCGGCCTGGGTTACGAGCAGCAAAACTACGGCGGCCTGCTGAGCTGGACGCTGGTCAAGCGCAAGACTCGCGTGGACGACACTCACTTCTACGCACCCGATGGCGCCAGTGCCAAGTTCCGCACCCCGGGCTATGGCGTGCTGGACCTGACCGGTTTCTACAAGGTGACCGACGACGTCACCATCAACGCCGGCCTGTACAACCTCACCGACAAGAAGTACTGGCAGTGGGATTCGGTACGCAGCTACGACGGCCAGGGTGAGGCTGCGGTAACCCAGCCAGCCAACATGGACCGCCTGACCATGCCGGGGCGCAACTTTGGCATCAATGTAGTGTGGGATATCTGATCCTTTGGGTAGGCCTTGAGCGTTGCAGCGTCTGCGAGATCGAGCGCTGCAACCCTCAAGGCCACCATCAAAAAAACCCAGTTTTTTTACTGTCCCGCCCCCGCTATTTCGTCTTGTATCTAGACGCCCCTTTTTCCAAGGACTGCCCCCATGACCGAACGCCCAGCCCTGCGCTCCCAGCGCCTCAACCAGATCACCCACGCCCCGCACACCGAGCTGGATGCCCTGGTCAAGGCCCACGCCCCCTTCGACAGCCGTGAAAACTTCGCCCGCTTCGTGGTTGCCCAGTACCTGTTCCAGTCCGAACTCAAGGCCTTGTACAACGACCCGCAATTGATCGCCATCGTCCCCGACCTGGCCGAGCGTTGCCGCGCCGAACAGGCCCGCCTGGACCTCGCCGACCTCGACACCGAAGTGCCCGGCGCAGTCCCTGGCGCGGTACAAAATCCGAGCCTGGGTGAGGCCATGGGCTGGATCTTCGTCTCCGAAGGCTCCAAACTGGGCGCTGCGTTTCTGATCAAGCGTGCCGTGGCCCTTGAGCTGTCCGACAGCTTCGGTGCCCGCCACCTGGGCGAACCGGCCGGCGGCCGTGCCGAGGGCTGGAAACAGTTCACTCGCATCCTCGATGGCCTGGCGCTGTCGGCCGAAGAAGAGGCCGCCGCCGAGCGGGGCGCGGTCGCAGCCTTCGAGCGCTTCACCGAGTTGCTCAAGCACGCCTATGCGGCGGATGCCGCGCTGGTTTGACACGCTGTACCCGGCCACCCCACCGGTGGCCGAACCGTTTTTCGCAGTGAGACCATGACCCAACCTGCCCGCTCGAAACTCGCTCGCCTGCTGTATGGAATCCTGGCTTACGTAAGCCTGGGGGTTGGCCTGGTCGCGATCGTCATTCCCGGCCTGCCGACCACCGAGTTCATCCTGCTGGCCGCCTGGGCAGCCACCCGCAGTTCACCGCGCCTTTCTGCCTGGCTGGAGAATCACCGGTTGTTCGGGCCGATTCTGTTCAACTGGCGCAATGGCAAGGTAATCCAGCGCCGGGCCAAGGTCAGCGCCACCATCAGCATGCTGCTGTGCGCAGGCCTGATGCTGACCTTCCTCGAACACCACTGGCCGGTGTTTCTGGCGATCGGCGGCATGACCCTGGGCAACCTGTGGATCTGGTCGCGCCCAGAACAAGCTTGCGTAGCCGGGTCACAAGCTCAGCAACCCTGAATACAGGGCATAGGCCGCTAGCGCAGCGCCAGCCAGCACCGCAGCGAAAATCAGCTTCTCCCACGTGGTGAACAGGGTCTGCCCCTGCTCGTGCTTGGCCCTGGCAAACAGAATCACACCGGGGGCATACAACAGCGCCGACAGCAGCAGGTACTTGAGCCCACCGGCGTACAGCAACCACACTGCATACAGCAGGGCGACCATCGCCACCAGCAGGTCCTTGCGCCGCAGGCCCGCTTGCCCGGCGTAGGAGTCTCCACGCAGCGCCAGCAACACCGCATACGCCGCCGACCACAGGTAAGGCACCAGAATCATCGACGAAGCCAGGTAGATGAGGCTGGTGTAGGTCCCGGCCGAAACCAGGGTGATCAGCAAGAAGCCCTGGATCATGCAGTTGGTCAGCCACAGGGCATTGGCCGGTACATGGTTGGCGTTTTCCTTGGCCAGAAAGCGCGGCATGGTCTTGTCACGCGCGGTGGCGTACAGGATCTCGGCGCACAGCAATGCCCATGAAAGCAAGGCGCCGAGCAGCGAAACGGCCAGGCCGATACTGATCAACAATGCGCCCCACGGGCCAACGATGTGTTCGAGCACCGACGCCAATGACGGGTTCTGCAGCCCGGCCAGCTCCGGTTGGGTCATCACTCCCAGCGACAGCACGTTGACCAGCACCAGCAGCGCCAGCACGCCCAGAAAGCCGATCACCGTGGCCTTGCCCACATCCGACCGGCGTTGTGCACGCCCGGAGTACACACTGGCGCCTTCGATGCCGATGAACACGAACACGGTCACCAGCATCATGTTGCGCACCTGGTCCAGCACATTGCCGAACTGCGGGTTGCTCAAGCCCCAGATATCACGGGTGAAGATGTCGGCGCGGAAGGCAAACGCCGCGATGACGATGAAAATCAGCAACGGCACCACCTTGGCCACGGTGGTCACCTGGTTGATGAACGCCGCTTCCTTGATGCCGCGCAACACCAGAAAGTGCACAGCCCACAGCAGCAGCGAGGCGCAGCCGATGGCGATGGGCGTGTTGCCCTCGCCAAACACCGGAAAATAGAACCCCAGCGTACTGAACAGCAGCACGAAATAGCCGACGTTGCCGAGCCAGGCGCTGATCCAGTAGCCCCAGGCCGAAGAGAAGCCCATGTAGTCACCAAAACCGGCCTTGGCGTAGGCATACACGCCCGAGTCCAGTTCAGGCTTGCGGTTGGCCAGGGTCTGGAACACGAAGGCCAGGGCCAGCATGCCAACCGCCGTGATGCCCCAACCGATCAGTACCGCGCCGACATCGGCACGCGCCGCCATGTTCTGCGGCAGCGAGAAGATCCCGCCACCGATCATCGAACCCACCACCAGTGCGATCAGCGCGCCCAGGCGCAGCTTCTGTCCCGGTTCGCTCATGTGCCTCCCTTTTTTTCACCCGCTGTCATTCGTTTGAAACAGCCATGCCGGCCATATTAAGCGCGGTGGCTTATATGGGTTAACGCCATAAAAGCTATAGCACTCATAACTGCTTTGTCTATGCCAACCCTCTGTAAAAATTAGCAGCTGCCCAGCAACTAGGGAAGAAACTGTTAAAACTCGAAATTCTTGTGAAAAATTTGCGAAAGCCTCAAAAACGGCTAGCTTCAAGCAGCGCAGGCCGAACAGAGCGTTTGCTCTAGTAGGACATGGAGGTGCCAGCCCACAAGGCCTGCGGCAAAGCTGTCGGCACTCTCCAGGAGCCATGTGAAGGATTTTTCCTACTTCACATGACCATGAACTGACCCAAGTCAGCGAATGGCCCCGGCGTCGGATTTATTCTGTCGTCAACTTTCTCCTGGCAGGAGTTGTTAAATGTCTGATTCATCCGGAAAATTAAAACTTGGTGCGCTAGTTGCACTTGTAGTGGGTTCAATGATTGGTGGCGGGATCTTCTCGCTGCCCCAAAACATGGCGGCCAGCGCGGGGGTTGGCGCGGTGCTTATCGGTTGGGCCATCACCGCGGTCGGCATGCTGACCCTGGCGTTCGTGTTCCAGACCCTGGCCAACCGCAAACCTGACCTGGACGGCGGCGTTTACGCCTACGCCAAGGCCGGTTTTGGTGACTACATGGGCTTCTCTTCAGCCTGGGGTTACTGGATCAGTGCCTGGTTGGGCAACGTCGGTTACTTCGTGCTGCTGTTCAGCACCCTCGGTTACTTCTTCCCGATCTTCGGTGAGGGCAACACCCCCGCCGCGATCATCGGCGCTTCGATCCTGCTCTGGGCCGTACACTTCCTGGTCCTGCGCGGTATCAAGGAAGCGGCGTTCATCAACCTGGTCACCACCGTGGCCAAGATCGTGCCGCTGGTGCTGTTCACCCTGATCTGCCTGTTCGCCTTCAAACTCGACGTGTTCACCGCCGACATCTGGGGCCTGGGCACACCGGAGCTGGGCAGCGTGATGAACCAGGTGCGCAACATGATGCTGGTCACCGTCTGGGTGTTCATCGGCATCGAGGGCGCGAGCATCTTCTCGTCACGGGCGGAAAAACGCGCTGACGTGGGCAAGGCCACCGTCATCGGCTTCGTCACCGTGCTGCTGTTCCTGGTGCTGGTCAACGTGCTGTCGCTGGGCATCATGACCCAACCGGAACTGGCCAAACTGCAGAACCCGTCGATGGCCGCCGTGCTTGAACATGTGGTCGGCCACTGGGGTGCGGTGCTGATCAGCGTCGGCTTGATCATCTCGCTGCTCGGGGCACTGCTGTCGTGGGTGCTGCTGTGCGCCGAGATCATGTTCGCCGCCGCCAAAGACCACACCATGCCGGAGTTCCTGCGCCGCGAAAACGCCAATCAGGTGCCGGCCAACGCCCTGTGGCTGACCAACGCCATGGTGCAGATCTTCCTGGTCATCACGCTGTTCTCCAGCAGTACCTACCTGTCGCTGATCTACCTCGCCACCTCGATGATCCTGGTGCCTTACCTGTGGTCGGCGGCGTATGCATTCCTGTTGGCACTGCGCAACGAAACCTACGAGCAAGCCTTGGCCGAACGCAAGAAGGACCTGTTCATCGGCGCCATCGCTCTGCTGTACGCCATCTGGCTGCTGTACGCCGGCGGCGTGAAATACCTGCTGCTCTCGGCTCTGCTGTATGCCCCGGGGGCCATCCTGTTCGCCAAGGCCAAGCGCGAGGTTGGCCAACCTATCTTCACCAACGTGGAAAAACTGATCTTCGCGGCCGTGGTCGTCGGCGCCCTGGTGGCTGCCTATGGCCTGTACGACGGCTTCCTGACCCTTTGACCCACGTCTTCGCACACATGGAGGAATGAACAATGTCCGCTGAAAAACAGAAGTACGGTGTCCACTCCGAAGCCGGCAAACTGCGCAAAGTGATGGTCTGCTCCCCAGGCCTGGCGCACAAGCGCCTGACCCCGAGCAACTGCGATGAGCTGCTGTTCGACGATGTGATCTGGGTCGACCAGGCCAAGCGCGACCATTTCGACTTCGTCACCAAGATGCGCGAGCGCGGCGTCGATGTGCTGGAAATGCACAACCTGCTGACCGACATCGTGCAGGACAAAGAGGCCCTGAAGTGGATCCTCGACCGCAAGATCACCCCTGACACCGTCGGCGTAGGCCTGACCAACGAAGTGCGCAGCTGGCTCGAAGGCCTTGAGCCACGCCATCTGGCCGAGTTCCTGATCGGCGGCGTGGCAGGCCAGGACCTGCCGCAGAGCGAAGGCGCCGATGTGGTCAAGATGTACAACGACTACCTGGGCCACTCCAGCTTCATTCTGCCACCACTGCCCAACACCCAGTTCACCCGTGACACCACCTGCTGGATCTACGGCGGCGTCACGCTCAACCCGATGTACTGGCCGGCGCGACGCCAGGAAACCCTGCTGACCACCGCCATCTACAAGTTCCACAAGGAGTTCACCGGTGCCGACTTCCAGGTCTGGTACGGCGACCCGGACAAACAGCACGGCAACGCCACCCTCGAAGGCGGTGACGTGATGCCAATCGGCAAGGGCATCGTGCTGATCGGTATGGGCGAGCGCACCTCGCGCCAGGCCATCGGCCAATTGGCGCAGAACCTGTTCGCCAAAGGCGCGGTGGAAAAAGTCATCGTCGCCGGCCTGCCGAAATCGCGCGCCGCGATGCACCTGGACACCGTGTTCAGCTTCTGCGACCGCGACCTGGTCACGGTCTTCCCGGAAGTGGTGAAAGAGATCGTGCCGTTCATCATCCGCCCCGACGAAAGCAAGCCTTATGGCATGGACGTGCGTCGCGAGAACAAGTCGTTCCTCGACGTGGTCGGCGAACAACTGGGCGTCAAGCTGCGTGTGGTCGAAACCGGTGGCAACAGCTTTGCCGCCGAACGCGAGCAGTGGGATGACGGCAACAACGTGGTGGCCGTGGAGCCCGGCGTGGTCATCGGCTACGACCGCAACACCTACACCAACACCCTGCTGCGCAAGGCCGGTATCGAGGTCATCACCATCAGCGCCGGCGAACTTGGCCGGGGCCGTGGCGGCGGCCACTGCATGACCTGCCCGATCGTGCGCGACCCGCTCGACTACTAACGACCATCACACCCGGCCGCCTCCACAAGACTGCGGCCGGGCACCTCACCGAATTCAAGGAGACACCGTCATGGCGTTCAATATTCACAACCGCAACCTGCTCAGCCTCGAACATCACACCACGCGCGAGCTGCGCTACCTGCTGGACCTGTCCCGCGACCTCAAGCGCGCCAAGTACACCGGTACCGAACAGCAGCACCTGAAGGGCAACAACATTGCCCTGATCTTCGAGAAGACCTCGACCCGCACCCGCTGCGCCTTCGAAGTCGCGGCTTATGACCAGGGCGCCAACGTCACCTACATCGACCCCAACTCCTCGCAGATCGGCCACAAGGAAAGCATGAAGGACACCGCCCGCGTACTCGGGCGCATGTACGATGCCATCGAGTACCGTGGCTTCAAGCAGGAAATCGTCGAAGAACTGGCGAAGTTCGCCGGCGTGCCAGTGTTCAACGGGTTGACCGACGAATACCACCCGACCCAGATGATCGCCGACGTGCTGACCATGCGCGAGCACAGCGACAAGCCACTGCACGACATCAGCTACGCCTACCTGGGCGATGCCCGCAACAACATGGGCAACTCGCTGCTGCTGATCGGTGCCAAGCTTGGCATGGACGTGCGCATTGCCGCGCCGAAGGCGCTGTGGCCGCATGACGACCTGGTCGAACGTTGCAAAAAGTACGCTGAAGAAAGCGGCGCCCGCATCACCCTGACCGAAGACCCGAAAGCTGCGGTCAAGGGCGTGGACTTCGTGCACACCGACGTGTGGGTATCGATGGGCGAGCCGATCGAAGCCTGGGGCGAACGCATCAAGCAGCTCAAGCCTTACCAGGTGAATGCCGAGCTGATGAAGTCTACCGGCAACCCGCGCACCAAGTTCATGCACTGCCTGCCGGCCTTCCACAACTCCGACACCAAGGTCGGCAAGCAGATTGCCGAACAGTACCCGGACCTGGCCAACGGTATCGAAGTGACCGATGACGTGTTCGAGTCACCGGCCTGCATCGCCTTCGAGCAAGCGGAAAACCGCATGCACACGATCAAGGCGATCCTGGTGTCGACCCTGGCTGACCTTTAAAAGCTAGTAGCTACAAGCCGCAAGCTCCAAGCCACAAGAAAGGCGGCTCATAACTCCGACCCGCCTTATCTTGCAGCTTGAAGCTTGAAACTTGAAGCTTGAAGCCATCCACACAAGGACATTCCCCATGCGTATCGTTGTTGCATTGGGCGGCAACGCCCTGCTGCGTCGCGGCGAGCCCATGACCGCTGACAACCAGCGCGCCAATATCCGCACCGCCACCGAGCAGATCGCCAAGATCCACCCCGGCAACGAGCTGGTCATCGCCCACGGCAACGGCCCGCAGGTAGGCCTGCTGTCGCTGCAGGCGCTGTCTTACAAGCCGGACGAAGCCTACCCGCTGGACGTGCTCGGCGCCGAGACCGAAGGCATGATCGGCTACATGATCGAACAGGAGCTGGGCAACCTGCTGGCGTTCGAAGTGCCGTTCGCCACACTGCTCACCCAGGTTGAAGTGGACGCCAACGACCCCGCCTTCAAAGACCCGACCAAGTTCATCGGCCCGGTCTACAGCAAGGAAGAGGCCGAGCGCCTGGCCAAGGAAAAAGGCTGGGTGGTCAAGCCCGACGGCGACAAGTACCGCCGCGTGGTGGCCAGCCCCAAACCCAAGCGCATCTTCGAGATCCGCCCGATCAAGTGGCTGCTGGAAAAGAGCAGCATCGTGATTTGCGCCGGCGGCGGTGGCATCCCCACCATGTACGATGAAAACCGCAAGCTCAAAGGCATCGAAGCAGTCATCGACAAGGACCTGTGCTCTGCCCTGCTGGCCGAGCAATTGGAAGCCGACCTTCTGATCATCGCCACCGACGTCGATGCGGCCTACATTGACTGGGGCAAGCCCACGCAAAAGGCCATTGCCCAGGCCCACCCCGACGAACTCGAACGCCTGGGCTTCGCCGCCGGCTCCATGGGGCCAAAGGTGCAAGCGGCCAGTGACTTTGCCCGTAACACCGGCAAAGTGGCGGTGATCAGCTCGCTGGAAAACATCGAGGACATCGTCAAAGGCACCGCCGGCACTCGGGTTTCCACCGCCACGCCTGGGATCAGCTACCGTTGAATGCAGTGGGCGGGCGCCTGGCGCCCGCCATTTTCGACCTTCCAAAGGAGCTTGCCATGGCCCAGTACCACCCTGGTCATGTACACATCGAGCGCAGCGCGCTGAACACCAATGACCACAGTTATGACCTGAACATCGAATACGAGGCAGCGTCGGATCCCAAGGAAGGCAGAGGCATTCAGTTCCACATGCATGGCAGCATCGAAGGCAAGACGGTGGACGAGAAGTTCTTCCTGCCCAAGGACCAGGTGCTGCCCAGTTTCCTCATGCTGCTGACCCGCAAGGCCCAGTCCTACCTGGCCCCACCGAAGAAATTCGAGAACCTGGGGTCACCGCACAAGATCTATGACTTCATGTTCAGCGATATTCGCGAAAAACTCGAGGTGAAGTCGGGCGACCCGATCAAGCCTGAACATCTGGAGTAACAATGAACTGGGGCTGCTGTGCAGCCCCGGCAGTGTTGGGCCAAGCCCACCTATCAAGGCATACTACGGCCCTCCCCGGCCATGACCAACCGCCTCCCCATGCGCATCCACGTCAGCTTCATCGACCGCGTCGGCATCACCCAGGAAGTCCTCGCCCTGCTCGGTGCCCGCCACCTCAACCTGGACGCCGTGGAGATGGTCCCGCCGAACGTCTACATCGACGCCCCGACCCTCAGCCCCGCCGTGCTCGAAGAGCTGCACGACGCTTTGTTCGACGTGCAAGGCGTGCAGTCGGTGGATGTGGTCGACATCCTCCCGGGCCAACGCCGCCACCTGCAGCTCGATGCCCTGCTCGCGGCCATGAGCGACCCGGTACTGGCCGTGGACAGCGCAGGCCTGGTGTTGCTGGCCAACCCGGCGCTGATTGCCCTGTGCGGGCGCGAATCGGCCGGGCGCTCGGTGGGCGAACTGTTCGGCGACAACGGCCTGCTGCAAGCCCTGCAGGACAACAATTTCCACCTGCCGATGCGCGAAATGCAGCTCAACGGCCAGAGCCTGTTGCTCGACGCCACGCCCATCACCAATGCTGGCGGCCTGCTGACCCTGTACCCACCTACGCGCATGGGGGAACGCCTTTCGGCGTTGCACCATGACCATGCTGAAGGGTTCGACGCGCTGCTCGGCGAATCACCGGCCATCCGTACCCTCAAGGCGCGTGCCTTGCGCGTTGCAGCCCTTGATGCGCCCTTGCTGGTACACGGCGAGACCGGCACCGGCAAAGAGCTGGTGGCCCGCGCCTGCCATGCCATCAGCAGCCGCCACGCTGCGCCGTTCCTGGCCCTGAACTGCGCCGCGCTGCCCGAGAGCCTGGCCGAGAGCGAGCTGTTCGGCTATGCCCCAGGCGCCTTTACCGGCGCGCAACGGGGTGGCAAACCCGGGTTGATGGAGCTGGCCAACCAAGGCACGGTGTTTCTCGACGAAATCGGCGAAATGTCGCCGTACCTGCAGGCCAAATTGTTGCGTTTTCTCAGCGACGGCAGCTTCCGCCGCGTGGGTGGTGACCGTGAGGTGAAGGTGGATGTGCGGATCATCAGCGCTACCCACCGCGACCTGGAGCACATGGTGGCCGAAGGCACCTTCCGTGAAGATTTGTTCTACCGCCTTAACGTGCTCAACCTGCAAGTGCCGCCCTTGCGTGACCGTGGCCAGGACATCCTGATGCTGGCGCATTTCTTCATGCAGCAGGCCTGCACGCAGATTCAGCGCCCAGCTTGCCGCCTGACCCCGGCCACCCATTCGGCACTGCTGGCCAACCCTTGGCCAGGCAACGTGCGGCAACTGCAGAACGTGATTTTCCGCGCGGCGGCCATTTGCGAGAGCAACCTGGTGGACATTGGCGACCTGGACATCGCCGGCACCTCGGTGGCCCGTGGCCAGGATGGCGAAGTGGCGAGCCTGGAGCAGGCCGTGGCGGACTTCGAACGGGAGCTGTTGCAGCGTTTGTATGCCAGCTATCCGTCGACACGGCAGTTGGCCGGCAGGCTGCAAACCTCACACACTGCCATTGCACAGCGGCTGCGCAAGTACGGCATATCGGGAAAATCATAAGATTTGTTGAAAAATCAGCACGCGCCTCGGAATTATCCTACGCACAGTGCCAATACTTACCTCAGCGTGACTGCGTAGAATAGGGGTGTTCGCCCGTGGATATAAAAGAGCACCCTGATGTTTGAACTAACGGCACCTTGGTAGCGGCTTCTTTAGTATTGTTATTAGGCCGTGGCCTGGTCGCACGCGTGGGTTTCTTACGCGCCTACAATATACCGGAGCCCGTCGCCGGCGGCCTGGTCGTTGCCTTTTGCCTGTTAGGGCTACGGCACTTTGATATTCACGTGCAGTTCGATACTTCCCTGCAAACCCCCTTGATGCTGGCGTTTTTCGCCACCATTGGTTTAAGCGCAGACTTTGCCAGCCTGAAAAAGGGTGGGCGTGTCGTCGCCATCTTCCTGCTCGTGGTGACCGGCCTTCTGCTGGTACAAAATGCCATGGGCATCGGGCTTGCCACGGCATTGGGCCTCGACCCGCTGATGGGCCTGCTGGCCGGCTCGGTCACCCTGTCCGGTGGCCATGGCACAGGCGCCGCCTGGGGCGCGACGTTCAGTGAGCAGTATGGCCTGGCCTCGGCCTCCGAGCTGGCGCTGGCTGCTGCAACCTTTGGCCTGGTGCTGGGCGGCCTGATCGGTGGCCCGGTCGCCCGCCTGCTGGTCAAGCGTGTTCATACCAGCGGCATCGAGCAGGCGCAGCCACAACAACCCAGGGGCTTTGAACAACCCAACGAAGAGCGCCTGATCACCTCTTTCAGTTTTATCGAAACCCTCGCGCTGATTGCCGTCAGCTTACTCGCAGGCTCGTTGCTCAATGGCCTGTTAAAGGGAACTGCATTTGAACTGCCCACGTTTGTTTGCGTCTTGTTTGTCGGTGTCGTGTTGCGCAACGGGCTTTCAGTTTTGGGCGCGTACCGCGTGTTCGAACGTGAAGTTTCAGTATTGGGCAATGTCAGCCTTTCACTGTTTCTGGCCATTGCGCTGATGTCGCTTAAATTATGGGACCTGGCCGCACTGGCGTTTCCGTTCTTTATGCTGCTGGCCATGCAAGCACTGGTCATGGCCTTGTTTGCAATCTTCATTACGTTCAGGGTCATGGGCAGTAATTATGACGCGGCAGTATTGGCGGCGGGGCACTGTGGTTTCGGCCTGGGCGCTACGCCGACCGCCATTGCCAATATGCAGGCCGTGACGCAACGTTACGGCCCTTCGCATATAGCCTTTCTCGTGGTACCGATGGTGGGGGCGTTCTTCATCGATATCATCAACGTGATCGTGATCAAGGTGTATTTGGCATTGCCCTTCTTCACCGCGCTTTAAAGACCCGCCAGCGGTATGCGTGCGGCCGAACTGGCACACACGCTCGGTAACCGGAATAGGCGCGTCAGCCTTGCCGATTCAAGCCTGACGAACCATGGCTTCTTTTTGCCGCAACGGCGGACGCAACAGTGTACTCAACCCCAGCAGTACGAAGGCGCCAATCATCATCACCGCCCAAGCCCAGTGCAATGAGCTGAGCTGGTCACGCACGATACCGGCGAGCAGTGGCATGCTGGCGGCAATCAGATACCCACCACCTTGCACGAACGCCAACAGCGCGCCGGCCTTGGCCGGTGAATCCGCGTGGTCCATGGCAACGATCAACGAGAGTGGAAAAAGCGCCCCAATGCCCAGGCCCAGACACACGGTGGCCACGGCCGCCAACGCTACCGGCGCGACCATCAGGCAGGCCAACCCTGCTATCAACAGCAAAATGACCCACACCAAGGGGTATCTGCGATCCGCAAAGCGCTGGATCAAGGATGATACGAGCAAGCCGGCGAGCACTTCGGTGACGGTCAATGCCCCCAGCAGGTAACCCGCCTCGGCTGCTGTCCACCCCAACTCGATGTAGAACGGCGGCAACCAGGCCAGCACCAAGGTGTAGGCACCTGTGCCAATGCCGAAGAACAGCAACAGCAACCAGGCCCGCGCGCTACGGTAGGGCAATGTGGCCGACACCTGTCTGCCAGGGGTCCTACGCGCTAGCAGCAGCCAGACGATCAGGGCGACCAATGCCGGGACGGCAGCGTAGCCCAACGACAGTTGCCAGCCGAACAGGCCCGCGCCAGGTGCTGCCGTGGCGGCGGCCAACGCAGCACCCGCCATGATACCGGTGGTGAACAATCCCATCAGCATGCCAGCACTTTGCGGATGGCTGCCCTTGAGGAACGCCGGCATCAGCGCCTGAATGATCGCAATGCCGATACCACCCAGTGCCGCTGTGGCGATGAGCGCTTCGGCAGTGCTGACGTAGGCGCGTGCAGCGCAGCTCAACGCAATCAGCACAATGCCTGCAGCCACGCCCGTGGTCTCACCGACCAGACGCAGCAGCCAGGGGCCGGACAACGCGAACACGCCCATCATCATCACCGGCAAGGTCGTCAGCAGGCCGGCTTGGGTGTTGCTCAGCCCCAGGTCGTGCTGCAGCAATTGCAGCAGCGGGCCGATGGCAGCCATGACTGGGCGCAGGTTCAAGCCGATCAGTATCGCCAGCAACCCGACGCAGGCTTTGTTGGGGGTATCAGTCATGATGGAGGGGCTCCTGCAGGAACGCACCGGTTGCCTGGTTGAATGCCTGTGCGAGCGGTACGTTGAATACGTGCCCTTCGCCCGCGAGGGTGGCCAGGCGAGCGTGACCGATGTTGTTGCAGATGGCTTCGGCTTCGGCACTCGGGCTGATCGGGTCAAATTCTGCGGCGAGTACCAGTGTAGCGGCCTGAATACGTTGCAAATCGCCAGTCAGGTCGTATTGCTTCATGCCCTCGCACCAGCGGATCTGGTTGTGCGCCCGTAACTGCGCGGCCTGGGCGTGCCACGCCTGGTAAAGCCGCTGACCAC
This sequence comes from Pseudomonas sp. NFX1, assembly GCF_051123555.1. Taxonomy (NCBI): domain Bacteria; kingdom Pseudomonadati; phylum Pseudomonadota; class Gammaproteobacteria; order Pseudomonadales; family Pseudomonadaceae; genus Pseudomonas; species Pseudomonas sp. NFX1. Next base: position 3,577,284 of record NZ_CP169366.1, read on the forward strand.
GGGGCGAGGCGGCGAAGTCCGCACCGACCAATGCGGGCCAGCTCGACTTGAAGCGTTTCAGGCAACCATCCTGCTTGCCCAAGGCGGCCGCCCACTCGCTGAGCAGCCCTTTGCGATGTGCAGTGTTCATGCTGGCGAACGTGCCGGCAACGATCAGTTTCTCTACTGCGTGCGGTGCATGACAGGCCATCTCAAGGGCCACCATGCCGCCCAGGGACAAGCCGATCAGCTGGACGCTGTCGAGCCCGAGGTGGTCCAGCAGCGCCAGCATTTCCAAGGCTTGGGCACGGGCGGTGATGCCTTCGGGAGCATCACTGGATGCCCCGTGCCCTAGCAGGTCGGGTACGATGACACGATGCCCGAGGCCAAGCAGCGCGCTGAGCTGCGGCATCCACGCCCTGCCGCTGTTGGCAAAGCCATGCAGCAGGAGCACAGGGCTGCCGGAGCCGGTGTCATGATAATAGTGACGATGCTGTCCATGTATGAAAAAAGCCATGCTGCCTCCTGATCCTTGAGCTTCACCGCGCCAAGATAGCTTAACGTTAAGATTGTTAAAAGGCGCGGGGGTTCAGAAGGTGCGTTGGTTAAAGATTTCCAGGTTCAACGATGAGTGCAGCAATGAACGATCATGTCGATTTCGTCGTCGCGCAGTGGGCGCAGGCGATGCCTTCCGTGGATGTTTCCTCCATGGAAATCTTTGGCCGAATGGCGCGTATCAGCAAGCACCTGGAGCGCATGCGTGCAGAAGCCCTGGCGCAGTATGGCTTCAAGGAGGGCGAATTCGACGTCCTGGCAACCTTGCGCCGTGCAGGGGCACCCTACCGCCTGACGCCAACCGAGCTGTATCGCTCGTTGCTGATAACGTCCGGCGCGATGACCAACCGCTTGACGAGACTGGAAAGCGCCGGGATGGTCGAGCGCATTGCCGACAATCAAGACAAGCGCAGCTCCCAGGTGGCCCTCACAGCACAGGGCAAGGCATTGATTGATAAGGCAGTCCTTACCCATACTGAGATCCAGGAGCTGGTACTGGCCCCCCTGAGCGCCGAGCAGCGTGAACTATTCGCACAGCTGTTGAAGCAAATGCTCGCTCATCTGCCAGGTGAGGGTGCGCCCAGGCAATGAACTGGAAAATTCAGGAGGAATTTTCATGCTTCACAGCAATTACCTGAAGCAATTGGATCTGCAGGACATCGTGGTATTCATCAACCTGCTCGAACTGCGCAGCGCCAAGCGGACTGCCGAATTGATGAATATCAGCCAGCCCACCGTCAGTTATTGCCTGAAGCGCCTGCGCGGGTGCTTCGACGACACCTTGTTCTCGTCTTCGCAAGGGGTGCTGAAACCCACCACCAAAGCGGAAAAGATTGCGCCGTACCTTCGCGTGGTGGTCGAATCCGTCAACCGCTGCGCCGAGGACGACAGCAGCGCCTCGCCACAAGCACAGCGCAAGATCTGGCGCATCTGCGCGCCCGAGTATTTCGAACTTTCCTTCTTGCCGCAGGCGCTGGCGGTACTGTCACGTACACACGGCAATACCTCGCTGCACCTCGATCGCTTAAGCCGTGACCTGCCGGTGGACCGGCTGATTTCAGGCGACATCGACATTGCCATCGGCTTCGGCCCGGGCTATCACCAGATGCACCCCGAGCTGCAATGGCAACCGGTGCTCAGTGATGATTTCGTGTGCGTGACCAGCCAAGGCATGCTGGCCAGTGAAGAGGCCATGAGCCTGGACGAGTTCTGTGCTTCGCCCCATGTGTTCCCGACACCGTGGATATCGGAAAAGAACATGGTCGACAGCTGGCTGGACAAGGTTGGCCGATCACGCAACGTGCTGGTGCGCGCCAATGGTTATCAGGCCTGCGTGAATATTGTGGCCGCCGTGCCAGCCACGGTGGCACTGCCCGCACGCCTGTTGCCGCACCTGCGCATCGCACCTGGGCTGAAGGTCTGCACACCGCCGCTGGGCTTCCCCAGTTTCACCCTCGACATGATCTGGTCGCGCGATCGCAGCGACAGCAAGGATATTTCCAGCCTGCGCGCACTGGTCGAAGCGGTGGCGCAAACGCTGTTGACGGAACGATGACCCCGCTTTATTAAATTTTCCCAAGGCGTTTAAATTTCTTAAAACCAGCAGCTTGTTCTTTTCACTTACTGTGAGGTTATCGGGTAGCGATGATCTACCTGACCCACAGTTCAAGGAGGAATAAGTCATGCTGGCGCACGTACAATCCACGGTGTTTCCGTTCTATCGACAACCGACACCGTGCTACGGTTTCGAATGTATCTATGCCGTCGACCGCACCCTGCGGGTAGGCGATTCGATTAACAGTGCGACACTCTATGAAGACCTCGCCCACAGTGGCGCCATTATCTACCGCGACTTTGCCGATACACTGCCGGACTTCAACGAGTTCGTCAGCGCGCACTCCGCTCGCGTGACATTCGACCCTGCCCGCAAAGCCGCTACGTCCAACACGGCAGAAATCGAGGCCGGTGTGAATGAAATGGGGCTGCACCGTGAGAACGGTAACTTGCCATTCAACCCCGACCTGCAGTGGTTCTACTGCCTGGAGCCTGCAGCAGTGGGCTCTGAAACGACCCTGTGCGACGGCCAACGGGTACTGTTCGACTTGTCTGCGAAAACCCGAAAGTGTTTTGAGAACCGTGAAATTCGTTACAGCCGGCGCATACCCTGGAACAATGTAAAACGTTTTCTGAGCATTGAACTGCAACTGCCCATCGATGACATTACCGACGAGCACTTGCACCAGGTCAATCAACAGGTCAGTGGCCAAACCTATCGCCGCATCGATCAGAACCTGATTGCGTCCGAACTGATTATCTCGGCGGTTGAAACCAGTTGCTTCAGCGGCAAGCAAGCGTTTTGCAATTCAATGCTCGGCCCCAGCGTCAACTATGAACCGCCGCTTATCACCTGGGCCGATGGCGAGGATATCGCCCTGGATATATGGGACGAGATCAAAGAAGTGACCGCCCGCAATACGTATAGCCACTTCTGGCAGAAGGGCGACCTGGTGGTGATCGACAACACGCGCGTGATGCACGGGCGCCGGCGCCTGGATGACCCTTCTCGGCGCATATTCGGCGCGCAAAGCTATCGCATTGGAGGTATCGGCCAATGATCAGCCAAAAAATGCAGGACTACCTGGCCGCCACACCAGACCGCGTAGTGATCAAGGAAATGAACGGTCGCGCCTACACTTTGCACGAATTGCGCCGTGACGTGATGCGACTGGCCAGTGCACTGGAGGGGCGGGTTGGCCGCTGCGAACGCAAAGTGTTTGGCATCGCCATGCGCTCTTGCTACGAGTGGGTGTACACCTTGTTGGCGATTCAAAAAGTGGGCGGTGTGTTGCTACCGGTGCCCATCGAATTTTCCGACGACCAGATCGGCAGCCTGCTGGGCAAGGCGGCGGCAGTGTTCGTCAGCGATGAGCAAACCGCCGGCCGCCTGCACGCTATTCTGCCGGACAAGGCGTGCTTCATCCCCGCGCAACTCATGCACGACACCATCGGTGACGAGTGGCGCCAGGAGGACGAGCTCATCCCGGACGGGATTGTTTCGATCATCCACACGTCGGGCACCACCTCCAAACCCAAAGGGGTGATGATCCGCGACGAGGCAGTCGGGCTGCTGGTCGATAACGTGATGAAGCGTCTGCCACAACAGCCGCTGCACTACTTCTCGATCGTCCCCATGAGTCTGCTGATCGAGCAGGTGCTGGGGGTGTTCATCCCGATTCTTTCGGGCGGCACGTTGACCCTCATGCCCAAAGGCATGACCGAATACGGCGCAGCCAGCGGTAACGCACGGCAGTACCTGCAGCTGATTGCGCCCAACCAGCCGAACTTCCTGTACCTGCCGCCCAAGCTGCTGGAAGAGGCCAACCTGCTGCTCGAGCACTGCTCGGTCGAGGAACTGTTCGGGCCACAACGCCCGCACATCATCACCGGCGGCGCGAAAATTCCGGTGACGGTCCTGGAAGCCCTGGAGGCGCACGGCGTACAGGTGTTCGAAGCCTATGGCCTGAGCGAGAACTCTTCGATCATTTCGCTCAACTCACCGGCGCAACGGCGTATCGGGTCGGCAGGCACCTTGCTCGATGGTATCGAACCCAAGCTGGTCGACGGTGAATTGCTGGTCCGCACGCCGACCCTCTGTGCCGGTTACTACAACGCCGACGATACAGCCTGCGACCTGTCCGACGGTTATCTGCATACCGGCGATATCGCCGAATTTCGCGACGGCTATCTGTACATCACCGGCCGCAAGAAGCACGTGATCATCCTGTCTACCGCACGCAACATCTCGCCCGAGTGGGTCGAGAACGTCTACAAGGAGAGCGCCCTGGTAGACGACATGATCGTCATGGGTGAAGGCAAGGACGAGCCCTGCGCCATCGTCTTGAGCAGCGCCTGCGCAGACTCGGTCCGCCAGGAAATGGCGCGCCTGGAGCACCGGCTCGCCGACTTTGCCAGGGTCAGGCAGATTCGCGTCATCGCTGACATCGCCACCTTCCGTGATCAGTTCTACACGGTCACGGGGCGGCCACGCAGGGCCGAGATCGAAGCCCGGTTCATCGACCAGATGTACGCCTGAGGAAGCCACCATGTACATCGTGCGTAATTTCTACAAAGGCCGACCTGGCTACCGATGCCTGCAGGAAGCGGTACGTGCCCACTACCTCAAGCACTATGGCGCGACGCCAGAGCCACAGCCCGATCTGTTCGTCTGCCTGACCGGCGCCAACGGTGGGGCACCAGGCTATGCCTGTGCGGGGATCAGCTACGGCGATTCCGGCAAGCTGTTCAGCGAGTACTACCTGGATCAGAGCCTGGATGAGCGCTACCACATCGATCGGGCACGCATTGCCGAAGTTGGCGCGTTCGCCTCGTTTCATAGCGGCAGTGGGGCCGGGAAGTACCTGCTCAACAACGTGATCAAGACACTGGCCCTGCGAAATTTCGGCTTGGTGGTACTGACCGCCACCGAACAGGTGCGGCAATTGCTGATCCCCCTCGTAGACACCCTCGAGGACCTGGGCGGTGCCGACCGCAACAAGCTCAGGGACCCTGGCGTCAACTGGGGCAACTACTACGACCACGGACCACGGGTGGTGGCTTCGCGCCTGTCTGCGCCGAGTACCTGGGGCAATGCCCCCGCCCTGGCCCTGAGCCAGCCGCATTTCACCTGCCAGGCATCCGCCTGACCACATCTGGCTCCGGGCATGGCCGTGCCCGGAGCACTGGAGGTAACCATGAACACAAGCAAGCGTTACGAGAATTTCATCGTGTTCCTTGCTCCCCTGATCAATAGCGTCGGGGGGATCGCCATCGACCTGTATGCGCCCAGCATGCCGTCAATCGGACATGAGCTGGGCGCCAGCCCGTCGCTCATGCAGAACACCATCACCATCACCTTGCTGTTCTATGCCATCGGCCAGCTATTTTTCGGCATCATGACCGATGCGCGCGGGCGCCGGCCGGCGGTTATCCTGGGCCTGGCGCTGTTCCTCAGCGGCAGCCTGCTGGCCACCTTCTCGACCTCCATCGAAATGCTGTTGGTCGCCCGCGCACTGCAAGGTTTTGCGATTGGTGCATGCCAAGTGGTTGCCCGTGCCTTGCTGGTCGATATCGTCAAGGGCCCGCGTTTCTATGTGGCCATTATCTATCTGAGCCTGGCGTTCGGCCTCGGGCCCGTCATCGCACCGTATGTGGGCGGCATGATCGAGGTCTACCTGGGCTGGCGCTACAATTTCGTCCTGTATGCGGTCTATGCCGTGATCGTGATGGCGTTCGTCTTGGCCGGGCTCAAGGAATCGCTGCCCGCCACTGCCCGTCGCAGTGCCATGCAAACCCTGGTTGGCTACCGGTGCATCCTGGCTGACGGGCGCTTTCGCTCGTCGGTAATCGTACTGGGCGCAAGTTTCTCGGCGTTTTTGCTGTGGAACGTGATTGGCCCGCATATCGTCCAGGAGCGGCTGGGCCACGACGCACAATACTTCGGCACCACGGCACTGGCGGTGGGCAGTTGCTATCTGGTCGGGACGCTGGTCAATCGTGCGTTGATCCGCAGGGTCCAGGCGGCCACGTTGATGTGGACGGGCATGCTGCTGTTCCTGCTCGGCGTGTTGAGCATCGCCGCCATGCCTGCTGGGTTGAACCTGGTCAGCATCCTGGGTGGCATCATGCTTGTCGCGTTCGGCCAGGGCTTTATCTTCTCCAACGCCATGGCCCGCTCCATGTCCCTCTTCCCCGACCGCGCAGGGGTGGCGGCCAGCCTGCAAGGCTGCCTGATGCTGGTATTCGGGTCGCTGGCTTCGGGCATCGTCAGTGCGCTGCCCTTGGCGTCGAACCTGGCGATCGCGGGCGTGTTCCTGGTGCTCTGGCTGATCTCGCTGTCGGGGATGCTGACGGTGCGCCTGCAACAGCGTCAAGCGTCGCCAGCCTGAGCCAGGTGTAGCCCGACAGGCTTGGATGATGTGAATGTATTGATTTCGATACATCGTATTGAAATCAATACACCCCAACTCCGATGTGTATCTGTAAGGGTTTGCCGCGACTAGCGATTTGGGCCGTGGGTGTTCTGTATCGATTTCATTCCATCCCTATTTTCAACACGCCTTCGACTATTTATCAAGCCATTGATTTATAAGCTTTTTATTTTATTGGCCACATTTTTGCTACAGGAAATCCAACAAGTGCGTGGCTAACCACGCCTACCGCCCTGCTTTCGAGGATTTCCCATGAGCGAGTTGCGTTTCACCGAAGATCACGAATGGCTGCGCGTCGAAGCCGACGGCAGCGTCACCGTGGGCATCACCGCCTTCGCCCAGAACGCCCTCGGCGATGTGGTCTTCGTGCAACTGCCAGAGCTGCAGCAGTACGAAAAAGCAGCCGAAGCCTCCACCGTCGAATCGGTCAAGGCCGCCAGCGGCGTGTACATGCCACTGACCGGTGAAGTGGTCGCCGTCAACGAAGGGCTCAATGACAGCCCTGAGCTGGTCAACGAAGACCCGATGGGCGAAGGCTGGTTCTTCCGCTTCATCCCGGCCGACATGAGCGAAGTGACCGCCCTGCTCGACCAGGACGCCTACGACCGCCTGATCAAAGCCAACGACGACGCCTGAGGAACTACACCATGACCATCAACCTCGGCACCGCCAACGAATTCATCGCCCGCCACATCGGCCCACGCGCCGCTGACGAACAGGCCATGCTCGCCACCCTGGGCTTCGAGTCGCTGGACGCAATGACCGCTGCGGTCATCCCCGACAGCATCAAGGGCACCAGCGTGCTCGGCGCAGAAGATGGCCAGAGCGAAGCCGACGCCCTCGCGGCGCTGAAAGCCATCGCCGGCACCAACCAGCTGTTCAAGAGCTACATCGGCCAGGGTTACTACAACACCCACACCCCGGCACCGATCCTGCGCAACCTGCTGGAAAACCCCGCCTGGTACACCGCCTACACCCCTTACCAGCCCGAGATTTCCCAAGGCCGCCTGGAAGCGCTGCTAAACTTCCAGACCTTGATCAGCGACCTGACCGGCCTGCCGATCGCCAACGCCTCCCTGCTCGACGAAGCCACCGCCGCTGCCGAGGCCATGACCTTCTGCAAACGCCTGTCGAAGAACAAGGGCAGCCATGCGTTCTTTGCGTCGGTACACTGCCACCCGCAGACCCTCGACGTGCTGCGCACCCGTGCCGAGCCGCTGGGCATCGACGTGGTGGTCGGCGACGAACGCGAACTGACCGATGTAAGCGCCTTCTTCGGCGCACTGCTGCAGTACCCGGCCAGCAACGGTGAAGTGTTCGACTACCGCGAACTGGTCCAGCGCCTGCACGCGGCCAACGCCCTGGTGGCCGTGGCGGCCGACCTGCTGGCCCTGACCCTGCTGACCCCGCCGGGCGAGTTCGAGGCCGACGTGGCCATCGGCAGCGCCCAGCGCTTCGGCGTGCCACTGGGCTTCGGTGGCCCGCACGCGGCCTACTTCGCCACCCGTGATGCCTTCAAGCGCGACATGCCGGGCCGCCTGGTAGGCGTGTCGATCGACCGCTTCGGCAAGACCGCCCTGCGCCTGGCCATGCAAACCCGCGAGCAGCACATCCGCCGCGAAAAGGCCACCAGCAACATCTGCACCGCCCAGGTGCTGCTGGCCAACATCGCCAGCATGTTCGCCGTGTACCACGGCCCGGAGGGCCTCAAGCGCATCGCCCAACGCACCCACGCACTGACCGCCATCCTCGCCGCCGGCCTCAAGGCCATGGGCATCCAGGTGGTCGGCCAGAGCGCGTTCGATACCCTGACCCTGGCAACCGGCGAAGCCACCGCCAGCCTGCACGCAAAAGCCCGCACCCAGCGCATCAACCTGCGCCAGGTCGATGCGGGCCATGTCGGCCTGTCGCTCGACGAAACCACCGCCCAGGCGGACGTTGAAGCGCTGTGGCAACTGCTGGCCGGCGACCAGCCGCAACCCGACTTCGCCACCCTCGCCGCCAGCACCGGCTCGTTGCTGCCTGCCGGCCTGCTGCGCCAGTCGGCGATCCTCGAACACCCGGTGTTCAACCGCTACCACAGCGAAACCGAGCTGATGCGTTACCTGCGCCGCCTGGCCGACAAGGACCTGGCGCTGGACCGCAGCATGATCCCGCTGGGTTCGTGCACCATGAAGCTCAACGCTGCCAGTGAAATGATCCCGGTCACCTGGGCCGAATTCGGCAACCTGCACCCTTTCGCCCCGGCCGAACAGAGCCAGGGTTACCTGCAGATGACCACCGAGCTGGAAGCCATGCTGTGCGCCGCTACCGGCTACGACGCGGTGTCGCTGCAACCCAACGCCGGCTCCCAGGGCGAGTACGCAGGCCTGCTGGCCATCCGCGCCTACCACCGCAGCCGCGGCGAGGCCCATCGCGACATCTGCCTGATCCCGTCCTCGGCCCACGGCACCAACCCGGCGACCGCCAACATGGCGGGCATGCGTGTGGTGGTCACCGCCTGTGATGCCCGTGGCAACGTCGATGTCGAGGACCTGCGGGCCAAGGCCATCGAACACCGCGAGCGCCTGGCCGCCATCATGATCACCTACCCGTCGACCCACGGCGTGTTCGAGGAAGCGATTGGCGAAATCTGCGCGATCATCCACGACAACGGCGGCCAGGTTTATATCGACGGCGCCAACATGAACGCCATGGTCGGCCTGTGCGCCCCGGGCAAGTTCGGCGGCGACGTTTCGCACCTGAACCTGCACAAGACCTTCTGCATCCCCCACGGCGGTGGCGGCCCGGGCGTCGGCCCGATCGGCGTCAAGTCGCACCTGGCGCCGTTCCTGCCGGGCCATGCGCAGCTGGAGAACCCGCAGGGCGCGGTGTGCGCCGCGCCGTTCGGCAGCGCCAGCATCCTGCCGATCACCTGGATGTACATCCGCATGATGGGCGGTGCCGGCCTCAAGCGCGCCTCGCAAATGGCGATTCTCAACGCCAATTACATCGCCCGCCGCCTGGAAGAGCACTATCCTGTTCTGTACACCGGTGGCAATGGCCTGGTCGCCCACGAGTGCATCCTCGACCTGCGCCCGCTCAAGGACACCAGCGGCATCAGCGTCGACGACGTGGCCAAGCGCCTGATCGACTTTGGCTTCCACGCCCCGACCATGTCCTTCCCGGTGGCCGGCACGCTGATGATCGAGCCGACCGAAAGCGAGGCCAAGGAAGAGCTGGACCGCTTCTGCGACGCGATGATCCAGATCCGCGAAGAAATTCGTGCCGTGGAAAACGGCAGCCTGGACAAGGACGACAACCCGCTGAAAAACGCCCCGCACACCGCAGCGGAACTGGTTGGCGATTGGGCCCATGGCTACAGCCGCGAGCAGGCTGTGTACCCGCTGCCGAGCCTGGTGCAAAGCAAGTACTGGCCACCGGTCGGCCGGGTCGACAACGTGTTCGGCGACCGTAACCTGGTCTGCGCCTGCCCGTCGATCGAGAGCTATCAGGACGCCTGAGGCGGTCTGTAGAACGTTGGGGCTGCCGCGCGGCCCCAAAAAGTTCAAAAGGAGGCACACCATGTCACTGAGCGTCTTCGACCTGTTCAAGATCGGCATCGGCCCCTCCAGCTCCCACACGGTCGGCCCCATGCGCGCCGCTGCACGCTTCGCCGAAGGCCTGCGCCGCGACGGCCTGCTGGCCGACACGGTCAGCGTCAAGGCCGAGCTGTATGGCTCACTCGGCGCCACCGGCAAGGGCCACGGCAGCGACAAGGCAGTATTGCTTGGCCTGGAAGGCGAGCACCCCGATACCGTCGACACCGAATCCATCCCCGCCCGCCTGCAGGCGATCCGTGACAGCGGCCGCCTGCGCCTGCTCGGCGATCACGAAATCGACTTCATCGAAAAACAGCACCTGGCGATGATCCGCAAGCCACTGGCCTATCACCCCAACGGCATGATCTTCCGCGCCTTGGACAGTGCCGGTTTGCAAATTCGCAGCCGCGAGTACTACTCGGTGGGCGGCGGTTTCGTGGTCGACGAAGAGGCCGCCGGGCACGACCGCATCGTCGAGGACAGCACGGTACTCACCTATCCGTTCACAACCGCCAAGCAATTGCTCGGGCACTGCACTGCACACCATCTGTCGGTGAGCCAGGTGATGCTGGCCAATGAGGCGGCCTGGCGCCCCGAGGCCGAAACCCGCGCCGGTCTGCTGCGGATCTGGCAAGTGATGCAGGATTGCGTCGAGGCCGGTTACCGGCATGAGGGCATTCTGCCGGGCGGGCTCAAGGTCAAGCGCCGGGCCCCGGCGCTGTACCGCCAGCTCAGCCAGCACCCGGAAGCCAGCCTGCGTGATGCACTCTCGGTGCTGGACTGGGTGAACCTCTATGCCCTTGCGGTCAACGAGGAAAATGCCTACGGCGGGCGCGTGGTCACCGCGCCGACCAACGGTGCGGCGGGCATCGTCCCGGCGGTACTGCACTACTACATGCGCTTTGTCCCAGGCGCCAGCGAAGACGGCGTGGTGCGTTTTCTGCTCACGGCGGCGGCAATCGGCATCCTCTATAAGGAAAACGCCTCCATCTCGGGTGCCGAAGTCGGCTGCCAGGGCGAGGTCGGCGTGGCCTGCTCGATGGCTGCCGGGGCCCTGTGCGAAGTCATGGGCGGTACCGTGCAACAGGTGGAGAACGCCGCCGAGATCGGCATGGAACACAACCTGGGCCTGACCTGCGACCCAATCGGCGGGCTGGTCCAGGTGCCCTGCATCGAGCGCAACGCCATGGGCTCGGTGAAGGCGATCAACGCCGTGCGCATGGCCTTGCGCGGCGACGGGCAGCACTTCGTGTCGCTCGACAAGGTCATCCGCACCATGCGCCAGACCGGCGCCGACATGAAAAGCAAATACAAGGAGACCGCCCGCGGCGGTCTGGCCGTCAACATCATCGAATGTTGACCCGATAACAACACCAAGGAGTCACCGATGTCCGAAACACTGCTCAAGACCCCGCTGCACGCCCTGCACCTGGAGCTGGGTGCGCGCATGGTGCCATTTGCCGGCTATGACATGCCGGTGCAGTACCCGCTGGGCGTGCTCAAAGAGCACCTGCACACGCGTGAGCAGGCTGGCCTGTTCGACGTCTCGCACATGGGCCAGATCATCCTGCGCGGCAGCGAGGCGGCCCAGGCACTGGAAAGCCTGGTGCCGGTGGATATCGTCGACCTGCCAGTGGGCACGCAGCGCTATGCCATGTTCACCAACGAGCAAGGCGGCATCCTCGACGACCTGATGGTCGCCAACCTCGGTGACGACGTGCTGTTCCTGGTGGTCAACGCCGCCTGCAAGGACCAGGACCTGGCCCACCTGCAAAAACACATCGGCAGCCGCTGCGAGATTGAGCCGCTGTTCGAGGCCCGCGCCCTGCTGGCCCTGCAAGGGCCGGCTGCGGTCAAGGTGCTGGAGCGCCTGGCCCCGGAAGTGGCCGGCATGACCTTCATGCAGTTCCGCCCGGTGACCTTGCTGGGTGAAGCCTGCTACGTCAGCCGCTCGGGCTATACCGGTGAGGACGGTTACGAGATCTCGGTGCCGGCCCATGCCGCCGAGGCGCTGGCCCGACGCCTGCTGGCCGAGCCAGAGGTGCAACCGATAGGCCTGGGGGCGCGTGACTCGCTACGCCTGGAAGCCGGCCTGTGCCTGTACGGCCACGACATGAACAGCACGACCACGCCGATCGAAGCCAGCCTGTTGTGGGCCATCTCGAAAGTGCGCCGCGCCGACGGTGCCCGCGCCGGTGGTTTCCCGGGTGCCGAGGCGATCTTCGCGCAACAGCAACAGGGCGTGGCACGCAAGCGCGTCGGCCTGCTGCCGCAGGAACGCACGCCGGTACGTGAAGGTGCACCGATCGTCGATGCAGCCGACCAGCCAGTGGGCGAAGTTTGCAGCGGTGGCTTTGGCCCAACACTGGGCGCCCCTGTCGCAATGGGCTATATCGACAGCGAACATACCGCACTAGACACACCACTGTTTGCACTTGTACGCGGCAAGAAGGTGGCCTTGAAAGTCAGCAAAATGCCTTTCGTGGCACAACGTTACTACCGCGGCTGAAAGCAAGACGTGAAGTGTTTGAACAGGTTTGTCATATTCGATTTCGAACCTGTTCAATAACGAATGAACATGGCGCCAGCCCAGGCGCCATGCCGTCTCCGACAAATTGTTCGGCTATCGGCGAAAGCCCGTTTTTCCAGAGGAGCAAGGGCTTGTTTTTTTCTCGGGAGTTGGCGTAGAGTCACTGCACTGTGTTTGCATGGGTCGCAACAGTTCGTGACCTGGGCCAGTAGCCGCGATCTGCTACAACCCGTTCGACGTCTCTTACTTTCCAGCAACCCAGCCCAGTAAGCTTTCATGCCAATACGTCATGAAAGTCACTGTTATCAAATTAATAGATTCATAGGAAATAAGAAAATGGCACAGCGTCAGAACGGTACCGTCAAGTGGTTCAATGACGAGAAAGGTTACGGTTTCATCACCCCAGAGAGCGGTCCGGATCTGTTCGTGCACTTCCGTGCCATTCAGGGCAACGGCTTCAAAAGCCTGAAAGAAGGCCAGAAGGTTACCTTCGTAGCCGTTCAAGGACAAAAAGGCATGCAGGCTGACGAAGTCCAGCCAGAAGCCTGATAATCCATAAAAAAGAGCCCTTGCGTTGACGCGCAGGGGCTTTTTTTTGCCTGCAGTTCCCTAGAATGAGCCTTTGCCATCCGGAGCTGCTGCGCAATGTCCAAGCCCCCCCTCATGCCTCAGGGTAACTTTCCACCTGCTGGGCTAGGCCGCCGGCTGGCGGCGATGTTCTATGACTTCCTGCTGTGCACTGCCCTGCTGATCGTGACGGCGGGCGCGTACAAGATGATCCAGATGGCGATCATCGGTGAGGCCCGCATGCGTGCGCTGACCGACGCCGGTGCGCTGGATGGCGACCCGCTGTTGTCGACGATCCTGCTGTTCGCGCTGTTCGGTTTCTTTGCCAAGTTCTGGACCCATGGCGGGCAGACGCTGGGCATGCAGGTATGGGGCGTGCGCGTGCAGAACGCCGATGGCAGTGCCATCAGCCTGTGGCAGGCGCTGTTGCGCTTCGTGGTCTCGATCGCTTCCTGGCTGTGCCTGGGTCTGGGGTTTTTCTGGGCGTTGATCGACAAGCGCAAACGCGGCTGGCATGACATCTATTCCGAGACCCAGCTGGTGCGGGTACCCAAGCAGAAGAAATGAAAAAGCCGACCCTGAGGTCGGCTTTTGTGCATCGTTCAGGTCATCAACCTGCTCGGCGTAGTAACCACACCCCTGCCAGTGCACACACCGCGGCCGGTATCACCACCGCCAGCAGCGGCGGGAAGCCGAACACCTGGCTCGAAGGGCCAAGCAAGTCCTGGGCGATGCGGAACACGAAGCCCACCAGCACGCCGGTGAACACCCGCTGGCCCAAGGTTACAGAACGCAGTGGGCCGAAGATGAAGGAAATCGCCATCAACACCAGCGCTGCGGTTACCGCAGGCTGCAGCACCTTGGTCCAGAACGCCAGCCAGTAGCGAGCGTTGTTCAAGCCTTGGTCCGACAGGTAGTGGATGTAATCCCAAAGCCCGGTGATCGACAGCGACTCCGGGGCCAGGATCACGGTATTGAGCAGTTGCGGCGTGACCGAAACATCCCAGCGCTCTTGCGGCGTCGTCACCACTTCGGTGTGGTCGCCACGGAAATACGTGGTGCGCACATCGCTTAGCAGCCAGTGGTCGTCGTTGTACTGCGCCCGACGGGCAAAGCTGGAGGTGACGATCTTGCGCTCGTCGTCGAAGCGGTAGCGGGTCACGCCCAGCAACAGGCCATTGGGCTGCACGGCGTTGATGTGCACGAACTCCTCGCCCTGGCGGTGCCACATACCACGCTTGGAGCTCTGCGCTTCACCACCGCCCTGGGCCAGCGAACGGTCTGCCTGGGCCTTGTTTTCGGTAACCGGCGCCACGTACTCGCCAATCAGCACACCCACCAGCATCAGCACCAGCATCGGCTTCATCACCGCCCAGACGATGCGGCCGATGGAAACCCCCGCCGCACGCATGATGGTCAGCTCGCTGCTGCTGGCCAGGCTGCCCAGGCCGATCAGGCAACCGATCAGCGCCGCCATCGGCAGCATTTCATACAAGCGCCGGGGTGCGGTCAGCAGCACGAAGTTGCCCGCTTCCATGACCGTGTAGGTGTCGCTCAGGTCGCTCATCTCATCGATGAAGGCAAACAGCGAGGCCAGGCCGAGGATGATCCCCAGCACGGCCAGAATGGCCATCAGCACGCTTTGGCCGATGTAACGATCCAGCTTACCCATGGGCCACCTCCGCACGACGTGCGGCGCGCTTCAGGCGCAGCGGCTCCCAGTACATCAGCCCAAGGCCGATCAGCAGGAACAGCCCGTGCACCCACCACATGCCCAGGGCGATCGGCAGTTTGCCCTTCTCGAGGGCGCCGCGTACGGAAATCAGCATTGTCAGGTAGGCCATGTACAGAAGAATCGCCGGCAGCAATTTGAGGAAGCGGCCCTGGCGCGGGTTGACCCGCGACAGCGGCACCGCCAGCAGGGTCACGACGAAGACCAGAATCGGCAAGGACAGCCGCCATTGCAGCTCGGCACGTTCGCGCAGGCCCTTCTGGCCAATCAGCTGCGAAGTGGGGATGGCCTCACGCTCGGTCACTTCTTCGCTGACTTCAGGCTTGGGCAGCAGTACCCCGTAGGTGTCGTACTTGATCGCACGGTAATCGGCCTGGCCTGGGTTGCCGTCGTAACGGTAGCCGTTTTCGAGAATCAGGTAGCGGTTGCCGTCGGCCTGGATTTCCTGGTGGCCTTTTTCGGCAACCAGCACGGACGGCGCCCGGTCCTTGGTCTTGTCCTGGTTGAAGCGCTTTTCGGAGATGAACACCCCGGCCAGGTTGACGCGATCATCCGACAGCTCTTCGGTGTAGGTCACCCGCGAGCCATCGCGCAGGGTCTGGAAGCGCCCCGGCACCAGGGTATCGAACTCGGTCAGGGCATCCTGCTGGCTGATGATCTGCTGCACCTGGGAAACGCCCAGCGGCGCCAGGCTCAGGCTCAGCCAGGCAACCAGCAAAGCGACCAGGGCAGCCGGCGCCATGGTCATGCCAAGCAGGCGCTGCTGGCTCATGCCCGTGGCCGAAAGCACGGTCATTTCGCTTTCGAGGTACAAGCGGCCATACGCCAGAAGGATGCCGAGGAACAGCCCCAACGGCAGGATCAGCTGCAAGAAGCCCGGCAGGCGGAAGCCCATGATCAGGAACAGCACGCTCGGGTCGAGCACGCCTTGGGCGGCCTGGGCCAGGTACTTGATGAAGCGCCCGCTCATGATGATCACCAGCAGCACTGCGCTGACGGCGCTCAAGGTCACCAGGACCTCGCGGGAGAGATAACGAAAGACGATCAAACCAGACACTCCTGGGTTGTCAGGGCGGACTGCCAAACAATGGCGCCAGACAATGACTTAGTACAGCCAAGACCAATGCCGGTTCGCCATAGGCGAACCTCCATGTAAAGTGCGCGCATTATCCTGTGATTGACCGCCCCTGTCACTTGGCCGCGCATGAAGCCGCAAAACAGGGTTGTCAGCAGCCTTGCCGCAGGCTCAAACTGGCAGCTTTTCCACGGGTACGCGACCACGCGGCCTGGCCCGCCCAGAGCGCTGGAACACAAAGCGCCAACTGTATCGATCATTCGGGGACCCTGACATGGAACTGGTTGTAAAAAGCGTAGCTGCTGCATCGGTAAAAACCGCCACTCTGGTCGTACCAGTTGGTGAAGGCCGCAAGCTCGGCGCTGTTGCCAAGGCCGTCGACCAAGCCTGCGAAGGTGCCATCAGCGCCGTGCTCAAGCGTGGCGACCTGGCAGGCAAGCCGGGCCAGACCCTGCTGCTGCAGAGCCTGCCGGGCCTGAAGGCCGAGCGTGTGCTGCTGGTTGGCAGCGGCAAGGACGAAGCCCTGGGCGATCGCGCCTGGCGCAAGCTGGTCGGCAGTGTCGCCGGCGTGCTCAAAGGCCTCAACGGTGGTGACGCCGTACTTGCCCTGGACGATGTCGCCGTCAGCAACCGCGACGCCCACTACGGCAAATACCGCCTGCTGGCCGAGACCCTGCTCGACGGCGAGTACGTGTTCGACCGTTTCAAAAGCCAGAAGGCCGAGCCACGTGCCCTGAAAAAGGTCACCCTGCTAGCCGACAAGGCGGGCCTGGCCGAGGTCGAGCGCGCCGTCAAGCACGCCACTGCCATCGCCACCGGCATGGCCTTCACCCGCGACCTGGGCAACCTGCCGCCCAACCTGTGCCACCCAAGCTTCCTCGCCGAGCAGGCCAAGGAACTGGGCAAGGCACACAAAGGCCTCAAGGTCGAAGTGCTCGACGAGAAGAAGATCAAGGACCTGGGCATGGGCGCGTTCTACGCCGTGGGCCAGGGCAGCGACCAGCCGCCACGCCTGATCGTGCTCAACTACCAGGGCGCCAAGAAGGCTGACAAGCCGTTCGTGCTGGTGGGCAAGGGCATCACCTTCGACACCGGTGGCATCAGCCTCAAGCCAGGCGCCGGCATGGACGAGATGAAGTACGACATGTGCGGCGCCGCCAGTGTGTTCGGCACCCTGCGTGCGGTGCTCGAACTGCAGCTGCCGATCAACCTGGTGTGCCTGCTGGCCTGCGCCGAAAACATGCCGAGCGGCGGCGCTACCCGCCCAGGTGACATCGTCACCACCATGAGCGGCCAGACCGTCGAAATCCTCAACACCGATGCCGAAGGCCGTCTGGTGCTGTGCGATACCCTGACCTACGCCGAACGCTTCAAGCCCCAGGCGGTGATCGACATTGCCACCCTGACCGGCGCCTGCATCGTTGCCCTGGGCAGCCACACCTCGGGCCTGATGGGCAACAACGACGACCTGGTCGGCCAGTTGCTCGATGCCGGCAAGCGCGCCGACGACCGTGCCTGGCAGCTGCCGCTGTTCGACGAGTACCAGGAGCAACTGGACAGCCCGTTCGCCGACATGGGCAACATCGGTGGGCCGAAGGCCGGCACCATCACGGCGGGCTGCTTCCTGTCGCGCTTCGCCAAGGCCTACAACTGGGCGCACATGGACATCGCCGGCACCGCCTGGATCAGCGGTGGCAAGGACAAGGGCGCCACTGGCCGCCCGGTCCCGCTGCTGACCCAGTACCTGCTCGATCGCGCTGGCGCCTGATGCCGTGAGACCGGTGGCGCCATGCGCGCCACCGGCCGGCAGACCCCACCATGAGCAAAGTCGATTTCTACATCCTGCCCACCGATTCCTTGTCGGCGCGGCTCGATTTCGCCTGCAAGTTGTGCGACAAAGCCTGGCGCCTCGGCCACCGGGTCTACTTGCATTGCCAGGACGCCGAGCAGCGCAGCGAACTGGACCAACGTCTATGGCACTTCAAAGGCGAGGCTTTCGTGCCTCACGACCTGGCGGAGCTGCACGCTGATGCCACCGTGGCCTTAGGGCTTGCCGAGGATGCCGGGCAACACCGTGACCTGCTGATCAACCTGGGGGCTGGCGTACCCGCGTTCGCAGGGCAGTTCGAACGGGTTGCCGAAATCGTCGTCGAGGAACCGAGCATCCGCCAATCGGCCCGTGAGCGGTTCCGTTTCTACCGTGAACAGGGCTATGCTCTGCAAGACCACCGCTTACAGCGACTTTGACGACGATGGACAAGCCCTCCCCTTTGCCCGACTCCGCCCACCTGCTCGATGACCTCGAGTCGATCCGCCAACTGCTGGGCGACGCCGACCTGCAACCGCCGCTGCTGACCGAGACGGTGGAACAGATCCCGTTGTTGCTCGACGAGCCTGGCGGCAATGCCGCACCTGCCGTCGCGCCTGCCGTCGCTGAACCTGAGGAAGATTCGCAAACCCGCCGCCAGGACACCCTGTTGCACCTGGAAAGCGAGTTGCGCGCGGCAGCGCAGGCGATCATGCAAGACGTGATCAATGACTTCACCCCGCACATCGAGAACGAGATCAAGCGTCGGCTGGATGCGCGCATCGAACGTTTGATCAAGCGCTCCGAGTAAACCGGCCCCTCGCATGCCCCTCTTCGCGGTTTTACCCGCGAAGAAACCACCGCCCGCCTGCAGATGACAGCCGCGTGTCGCCTGCGGCCCCCACCTTGGTTATACTTCCCGGCTTTCCCGAATAAATGCACAGGGTCCCGCCGCGCATGGATAAGACCTACCAGCCGCACGCCATCGAAACTTCCTGGTACAACACCTGGGAGTCCGAGAACTATTTCGCTCCACAAGGTGCAGGCGAGTCCTACACCATCATGATCCCACCGCCGAACGTGACCGGCAGCCTGCACATGGGCCATGGGTTCAACAACGCGATCATGGACGCCCTGATCCGCTTCCGCCGCATGCAGGGTCGCGACACCCTGTGGCAGCCGGGTACCGACCACGCCGGTATCGCCACGCAGATGCTGGTCGAGCGTCAGCTCGAAGCCAAAGGCCAGAGCCGTCATGACCTGGGCCGCGAACAGTTCCTGGAAAAAGTCTGGGAGTGGAAGGATCAGTCCGGCGGCAACATCAGCCGTCAGATCCGCCGCCTGGGCTCGTCGGTCGATTGGAGCCGTGAGCGCTTCACCATGGACGATGGCCTGTCCGAAGCGGTCAAGGAAGCCTTCGTGCGCCTGCACGAAGACGGCCTGATCTACCGCGGCAAGCGCCTGGTCAACTGGGACACCAAGCTGCACACGGCAATCTCCGACCTCGAAGTGGAAAACCACGACGAGAAGGGCCACCTGTGGAACCTGCGCTACCCGCTGGCCGACGGCGCCAAGACCGCCGAGGGCAAGGACTACCTGGTGGTTGCCACCACGCGTCCGGAAACCCTGCTGGGTGATGCGGCTGTCGCGGTCAACCCGACCGACGAACGCTACCAGGCCCTGATCGGCAAGTTCGTCGAGCTGCCGCTGGTCGGCCGCCGCATCCCGATCATCGCCGACGACTATTGCGACCCTGAATTCGGCACCGGCTGTGTGAAGATCACCCCGGCTCACGACTTTAACGACTACGAAGTCGGCAAGCGCCACAACCTGCCGCTGCTGAACATCTTCGACAAGAACGCGATGGTCCTGGCCAGTGCCCAGGCCTTCAACCTCGACGGCAGCGTCAACGAGCAGGTCGACACCACCCTGCCCGCCCAGTACGCCACCCTCGACCGCTTTGTCGCGCGCAAGCAGATCGTCGCCGACCTGGACGCCCAGGGCCTGCTGGTCAGCATCGACGACCACGCCCTGAAAGTGCCGAAAGGCGACCGTTCGGGCACCGTCATCGAACCGTGGCTGACCGACCAGTGGTACGTCTCCACCAAGCCGCTGGCAGAGCCTGCCATCGCTGCCGTGGAAGATGGCCGCATCCAGTTCGTGCCCAAACAGTACGAAAACATGTATTTCTCCTGGATGCGCGACATCCAGGACTGGTGCATCAGCCGCCAGCTGTGGTGGGGCCACCGCATCCCGGCCTGGTACGACGAGGCCGGCCAGGTCTATGTCGGCCGCGACGAGGCTGAAGTACGTGCCAAGCACAACCTGGGCGCCGACGTTGTCCTGCGTCAGGACGATGACGTGCTGGACACCTGGTTCAGCTCGGGCCTGTGGACCTTCTCCACGCTGGGCTGGCCGGAACAGACCGAGTTCCTCAAGAAGTTCCACTCCACCGATGTGCTGGTGACCGGCTTCGACATCATCTTCTTCTGGGTTGCGCGCATGATCATGCTGACCATGCACCTGATCAAGAACGAGGACGGCACCCCGCAGGTTCCGTTCAAGACCGTGTACGTGCACGGCCTGGTGCGTGACGGCCAGGGCCAGAAGATGTCCAAGTCCAAGGGCAACGTCCTTGACCCGCTGGACATCGTTGACGGCATCACCCTCGACGCCCTGCTGGAAAAACGCACCAGCGGCATGATGCAGCCCAAGCTTGCCGAGAAGATCGCCAAGCAGACCAAGGCCGAGTTCCCTGAAGGCATCGCCAGCTACGGTACCGACGCCCTGCGCTTCACCTTCTGCTCGCTGGCCTCCACCGGCCGTGACATCAAGTTCGACATGGGCCGCGTCGAAGGCTACCGCAACTTCTGCAACAAGATCTGGAACGCCGCCCGCTACGTGCTGGACAAGGGCGAGGACTGCGGCCAGAACGGCGAAGCCTGCGAGCTTTCGCTGGCCGACCGCTGGATCATCTCGCAGTTGCAGCGTACCGAAGCCGAAGTGACCCGCCAGCTCGAGCAGTTCCGCTTCGACCTGGCCAGCCAGGCCCTGTACGAGTTCATCTGGAACCAGTACTGCGACTGGTACCTGGAGCTGTCCAAGCCGGTGCTGTGGGACGAGAACGCCCCCGTCGAGCGCGCCCGCGGCACCCGTCGCACCTTGGTGCGTGTGCTGGAAGTGGCACTGCGCCTGGCGCACCCATTCATGCCGTTCATCACCGAAGAAATCTGGCAGCGCATCGCGCCGCTGGCCGGCGTCCAGGGCAAGACCATCATGCTGCAGCCGTGGCCGGTGGCCAACGAAAGCCGCATCGATGCTGCCGCCGAAGGCGACATCGAGTGGCTCAAGGAACTGATGGTCGGCCTGCGCAATATCCGCGCCGAAATGAACATCGGCCCAGGCAAGCCGCTGCCACTGTTCCTGAAGAACGCCAATGCCGATGACCAGCGTCGCCTGCAGGAAAACGAAGCCCTGCTGAAGAAACTGGCCAAGGTCGAGTCGTTCACCGTGCTCGGCGATGCCGACGAAGCGCCACTGTCGGCCACCGCGCTGGTGGGCGATCTGCAGGTGCTGGTGCCCATGGCCGGCCTGATCGACAAGGACGCCGAACTGGCTCGCCTGAACAAGGAGATCCAGCGTCTGCAGGGTGAAGTCCAGCGCGTCGGCGGCAAGCTGTCCAACGCGGCCTTCGTTGACAAGGCACCGCCTGCGGTGATCGAAAAGGAACGCGCCAAGCTGGCCGAGTCCGAACAGGCCCTGGCCAACTTCACCGAGCAGCATGCGCGTATTGCTGCGCTGTAACAATCTGATAGACCGCTGGGGCCGCTTTGCGGCCCTTTCGCGACACAAGGCCGCTCCTACAGGGACGGCGCCGGTTTGAAGGGCGCCGCTATCCTGTAGGAGCGGCCTTGTGTCGCGAAAGGGCTGTAAAGCAGCCCCACGGCCTGCAACACCGGATCCGACCATGACCGAAAAACCCACCCTGCACCCGCGCAACCGCCACCAGGGTCGCTACGACTTCCCCAGCCTGATCAAGGCCCACCCCGACCTGGCCCGCTTCACCATCACCAACCCGCACGGCAAGCCCAGCATCGACTTTGCCAACCCCGAAGCGGTACGGGTGTTCAACCGCGCTCTGCTCAAGGCCCAATACGGCATCCAGCACTGGGACATTCCCGCCGACTACCTGTGCCCACCCATCCCCGGGCGCGCCGACTACATCCACGTGCTCGCCGACCTGCTGGGCGATGACAACGCCGGCGAGATCCCCAAAGGCGCCCAGATACGCGTACTGGATATCGGCGTGGGGGCCAACTGCATCTACCCGCTGATCGGCCACAGCGACTACCGCTGGCGCTTCCTGGGCTCGGACATTGACCCCGTGGCATTGGCTTCGGCCAAGGCCATCGTCCAGGCCAACGGCCTGAACAAAGCCATCAGCTTGCGCCAACAGGCCAACCGCACGCACATCCTCAGCGGCCTGCTGCAGGACGACGAGCGCTTCGACCTGACCCTGTGCAACCCGCCCTTCCATGCTTCACGCGAGGAGGCCACCCGCGGCAGCCAGCGCAAGTGGAAGAACCTGGGCAAGCAGGACCCCAAGCGCAAACTGCCCGTGCTCAATTTCGGCGGCCAGAACAACGAACTGTGGTGCGAGGGCGGCGAGATCCGCTTCGTGACCCAAATGGTCGGGGAAAGCGCGCAGTACGGCGCAAGCGTGCTGTGGTTCACCAGCCTGGTGTCCAAGGCCAGCAACCTGCCAGGCATCGAGGCGGCGCTGAAAAAGGCCGGCGCCCAGGCCGTGCGCATTGTCGAGATGGGCCAAGGGCAGAAGCAGAGCCGCATGGTCGCCTGGAGCTTCCAGGACGCCAACGCTCGCCAGGCCTGGCACGCGCGACGCAAAACGCAAGGATGAAAAAAAACCGCGTCCGGGCAAGCCGGACGCGGTTTGGTCAACGCTTCAACAATTACTTGTTGATGGCGTCGGTCAGCACTTTGGCTGGGACGAACTTGACGACTTTCTTGGCAGCGATTTCGATGGCAGCGCCAGTCGAAGGGTTGCGGCCGGTACGGGCAGGACGCTCGGAGACTTTCAGCTTGCCGATGCCTGGCAGGGTGATTTCAGCGCCGTTTTCCAGTTGGTCAGCAACGATCTGGCCCAGTTGCTCCAGTGCGTTCTTGGCGGTGGCTTTTGGCGCGGCGATCGACTCGGCGATGTCGGCAATCAGTTGGTCTTTGGTCAATGCCATGGTGATGTTCCTTCCCTATCAAATTCAGTAGTTATGCAGCGAGCTACGACGTGATCGGGCCAGCCCCTGAATTCTGGAGGGCCGCGCCAATTCGGGTATGTAGATACGTAAATCGGCGTTTGGTTCGACACGACGCTAGCGTGCTGCCAGCAATGCGCCACACGAGGGGCGCAAGACCGCGCAAAGCTACCACAGGAATAGATAAATATCCGCTGCGCACATCGATTTAATGCAGGTTTTTCAGGGGTTTTGGCTTAAAACGCAAAAAACTGAACAAAAAACGAACAACCGGCATTTCTGCCAACATCCGGCCACTGCATCGCCTTGTCTCTGGGGTAAACTGGACGACTTTTGCAGCGCGGCCGTGCACCGCCCCAGACTCGCCGAGGACTTCATGCCAATTCGTCATTGCATCGTTCACCTGATCGACAAGAAGCCCGATGGCAGCCCCGCCGTGCTGCATGCACGCGACACCGAGCTTGGCGCCTCCGATGCCATCGAAAACCTGCTGGCCGACCTCAACGACAGTTACAACGCCAAGCAAGGCAAAGCGTGGGGCTTCTTCCACAGTGAGTCGGGCGCCTACCCACTCAGTGGCTGGCTGAAGCAGTACCTGGATGCGGAAAAAGACTTCGCCGCGTTCAGCCGTGTTGCCGTCGAACACCTGCAAAAGCTGATGGAAGAGTCCAACCTCTCCACCGGCGGGCACATTCTGTTTGCCCATTACCAGCAAGGCATGACCGACTACCTGGCCATCGCCCTGCTGCATCACAGCGAAGGCGTGGCAGTGAACGCCGAACTCGACGTGACGCCATCGCGCCACCTGGACCTCGGCCAGTTGCACCTCGCAGCGCGCATCAACCTGTCCGAGTGGAAGAACAACCAGAATTCCAAGCAGTACATCTCGTTCATCAAGGGCAAGAACGGCAAGAAAGTCTCCGACTACTTCCGTGACTTCATCGGCTGCCAGGAAGGCGTCGACGGCCCCGGCGAAACCCGCACCCTGCTCAAGGCCTTCAGCGACTTCGTCGAGAGCGAGGACCTGCCCGAAGCGTCGGCCCGCGAGAAGACCCAGACCCTGGTCGACTACGCCACCAGCCAGACCAAGCTGGGCGAGCCGGTTGCCCTGGACGAGCTGTCCAGCCTGATCGATGAGGACCGCCCCAAGGCGTTCTACGATCACATTCGCAACAAGGACTACGGCCTGTCGCCGGAAATCCCTGCGGATAAACGCACCCTCAACCAGTTCCGCCGCTTCACCGGGCGTGCCGAAGGGCTGTCGATCAGCTTCGAGGCGCATTTGCTGGGGGACAAGGTGGAGTATGACGAAGTGGCGGGCACCTTGATCATCAAGGGGCTGCCGACGCAGTTGGTGGACCAGTTGAAGCGGCGTAAAGATTGATATCGCCGGGGGCGCACGCTAAACCTGATAAGACGCCACCAGCGCCTCCTTGGCCGACTTGCGCAGCCGCTTCACCAGGCGCTCCTGGCGCAACGCTTCGCCTTTGTCCGGCCACTGCTCGACATACACCAGCGCCTGCGCCGGGCTGGTCTTGAAGTAACGCGCGCCCTGCCCCTTCTGATGCGCCATAAAGCGCCGCTGCGGGTCGTCACTGATCCCGCAGTACAGCGACCCATTAGCCGCCCGCACCAGGTAGACATACCACGGTTTGACGGCCTGACTCAGTACTTCTTCGCTCACGACAGCTGCTCTTTGTGTTACGGAGTGGGTACGTTGCCGTGCTGGTGCTGGTAAGCCCGCAGCCCCTTGAACGCCTGCTGGCGTACCTTGTTCTGCAACAGCGGCGTCCAGCCGAGCAGCACCCCTGGCGCGCCCAGTGCCTGACGCGACCAGCGCCAGAGGTCGAAACTGTCGTCATGCTGACAGATCAACCCGTCACGGATGACAAACCGCGCCTGGATATCGTTGACCACGGTGCGGCCGGTCTGGCTGAACAGGTAGCTCGCGACCCAGTGCGCGCTACCACTGTGCGCATCCGCGCGAACGTTGTCGAACTTCAGGGTGAAGCCCTTGGCGCGCGTGGTCAGCATCCGCCACATGTCGCCAGCATCCTGACCGCGCAGGGTGCCGAAGACCGGGTCGCTGAACACGATGTCGTCGCTGTAGCAGGCCACCATGGCCTCGGCGTCCAGGCGCTGGAAGGCCTGGTAGAAGCGGGTGATCAGCTCGCGGTTGGCATCGCTCATGAGGGCAGGTCCGTCCTGGGAATAGAAGGATGCAAGATAATCTGCCCGCTGCGCTTGCGCCAGTGCTGGCCCTTTCGCGGGGCAAGCCCGCTCCCACAAGTACTTCACAAACTTCATTTGTGGGAGCGGGCTTGCCCCGCGAAAGGGCCGGCATGGACAGAATCAGCATCAGACTTTTTCGCTGGTCACCTGCACATGCAACGCGCGCCCTGCGCCAAGCCCGAAACCAATAGCACCTATGCCCAGCACGGCAAAAATCCACCCCACTGCCGCCCAGCCACCGGTCATATCGTGCACCAGGCCCACTGCAAACGGCCCCATCGACGCCAGGGTGTACCCCACCCCCTGTGCCATGCTCGACAGGTTCGCCGCCACATGCGCGTCCTTCGAGCGCAGCACGATCAAGGTCAGCGCCAGGGCAAAGGTGCCGCCCTGCCCCAGGCCCAGCAGTACAGCCCAGCCCCACAGCCCTGAGATCGGCGCATACAGGCAACCGAACAAGCCGGCCAAGGTAACCAGCATGACGATCACGATAGCCAGGCGCTGATCCTTGCCGCGTGTTGCCAGCCAAGGCGCACTGAGTGAGCTGACCAATTGCACGATCACCGACCCCGACAACACCAGCCCCGCCTCGGTCGGGCTCAGGCCGCGGCCAATCAGAATCGACGGCAACCAGCCGAAGACGATATAGGCCAGCGATGACTGCAGGCCCATGTACAAGGTCACCTGCCAGGCCAAGGGGTCGCGCCAAAGGCCACGCACCCGATAAGCAACCTTGTGCAGGCCGTGTCCTTGGCGCGCCTGGGGTAGCCAGACGAGCATGGCCAGCAGAGCCGGCACCGCCCAGAAGCCTAGCCCCAGCGCCCAACTGCCCTCGTAGCGTTGAGCCAGGGGCACCGTGGCGCCGGCTGCCATGGCTGCGCCCAGGCACAGGGCCATGGTGTACACGCCGGTCAACGTCCCGGCGTGCTGCGGGAAATCGCGCTTGACGATGCCCGGCAACAGCACGCCGATGATGCCAATACTGGCGCCGGCCATGAGGCTGCCCAGGAATACCCCGGCCGTCCCAAACGCGCTGCGCACCACAATGCCCAAGGCCAAGGTGAGGAGAATGCCGAAAATCACCCGCTCACTGCCAAAACGCCGCGCCAGGACCGGCGCCAGCGGCGCAAACAAGCCCAGACACAGCACCGGCAAGGTGGTCAGCAGGCCCGCCTGCGACGCGCTCAGGCCCAAGCCCTCGGAAACCAGGCCGAGTACCGGGGCCATGCTCGACAACGCCGGGCGCAGGTTCAGCGCCACCAGCACCAGGCCCAGCAGCAACAGCCAGGGCCTGCGCAGCAGCACAGGCTGCTGCTGAACCTGCTCGTCATCGGCTTCGGCGTCGATCAACAGTTCGTCGAGTTCCCGCTCGCCGGTGGGGGTGCTACGGGTGATGGATTCAGCCATGGCCTTCTCTGGGTCAGGATTCGATGAGGGTGCGGCTCAGGCGCTTGGCCCGCTCCGCATCACGTTGTTCGATGGCATCGAGGATTTCCCCGTGCAGATCGAACGTGGACTGGCAGCGTGGGACGGTGGTCATGTTGTGTTGCAGCGCTGCCGCCACCACACCGGAGAAATACCGGTACAACTCACTCAATGCAGGGTTGTGGGCGGCATCGACCAGGCGCTGGTGGAACACCAGGTCGCAGGTCACGTAGGCATCGATGTCGCCGTGAAAGTGCCCGGCACTGCCTTCAAGGGCTTCACGCAGCGCCTTCAGGTCTGCGTCGGTGCGGCGCAACGCCGCCAGGCCGATGGCCTCGGTCTCGAGGATATGGCGGGTTTCCCGCGCCTGTTCAGGCGTGCAACGCGACATCGCCTGCACAGCCAACAGCGGGTCCTGCACAGCACGCAGATAACTGCCATCGCCCTGCCTGATCTCCACCAGGCCACTGAACGCCAGCACGCGCATGGCCTCACGCACGGTGTTGCGGCTGATGCCCAGCGCCTGGGCCAGCTCAGGCTCGGTCGGCAGTCGCTGCCCTACCTGCCAGTCGCCCTGAAGGATGCGCTCACGCATGCGCTCCACGGCGAGTTCGACCAGGGAACGCTTGGTCAACTCTACGCTCATCACATTCAACCAATCATCCGATGAATTACCGAAGCTTAATGGATGGCGCTCCGGACGGCAAACCACCTGGTATTTCTGCCAGTTGTGAGCAGCGCACTTTATTGCAACGCTCGCTGTACCTTCCAAGGATGCCTCTCCATGCGACTATCAGCCTTGCTTCTGCTGACGTTGGCCTTGCTGGCAGGTTGCGGACCGGCGCAAAAAGGGCCTGAACCGAAAACCCTGATCGTCGGCATCGAAGGTGTGCAATTCGAACAGTACGAGGCATTGGGCGATGCCACCCACCTCAAGCAACGTCTGTATTACGCGTACACCTATACCGGCGGCATCACCGGCAAGCCCAGCGAGCAGCCCACCCTCAGCGGCCCAGGCTGGGTCACCTTGCTCACTGGGGTCTGGAGCAACAAGCATGGCGTTGACTCCAATGCCGAGTCGCTGCGGGTCGACCCGGCATTTCCCAGCTTGTTCAAGCGGCTGCGTGAGGCACTGCCGACGGCCCACCTCGCCAGTGTGGTGCACGGGTCGCCAATCAACAGCGCATTTTTGCTCGAAGATGCCCATGGCAACGATGTGCGCGAAAGCGGCTTGTCCGATGAACAGGTCACCCTGCGAGCACTGCAGATTCTCGGCAGCACGCCTGCCGACTTCACCTTCATTGAGCTGGGCGAACCTGATGAAGCCGGCCACGCTGCAGGCTTCGGCGAGCGCTACCAACAGGCACTGCGCAATGCCGATAACCGGCTGGGGAGACTGCTGGACAAGGTCGACGAACGGCGCCGCAATCACCCGCAAGAAGACTGGCTGGTGATTGTCAGTACCGACCATGGCCGCGACTATCGGGGCAAGGGCCATGGTGGCGTCACCGAGCAGGAAAAGACCACCTTCATCGCCAGCAACAAACCGATGAACGAAGAGCTGACCGAGCCCATCCTCCCAGAAGAAAACCCCGGGCCAAACAACCTGTATTGCCTTGCCGCGCAGACCTCGGTGGCGCCCACCGTCCTGCGCCACATGGGCCAGGCGCTGCAAGCCCAGTGGCTACTGGACGGCCCCCCCCTGCTGGGTGAGGCAGGTGCGCGCAAGGCCAGGGCCGATGAAGCCAATGCGCGTCTGCGCTGGCACAGCAGCGCCAAGGGCTACCTGACCATCCTCAAGAACGGGCATGTGGTTGCACAAGTACCGGCTGCGGCCGGGCAATGGACCGACCCGGACGGCATGGATACCGTCAACGACTACGTGCTGGTACTCGATGGCACCCCGGTGGCGGTGCGGAACAGGCCTGCCGGCCAACCCTACAACATCGAGGAAGTGGCCTACTGAACGTTGCGCCCTGAATGAAAAACCCCGCCTGGCAGCCAGTGCCAGGCGGGGTTCGATCAAAGCGGACGGCTGCTTGAGCCTGCCTGATCAGTTCAGCGCATCGAGCAATGCCTGGTTCATATCCGGCGTACCGATGGTAATGCGCAGGAACTGGGCAATCCGCGCCTGCTTGAAGTGCCGCACGATCACCCCCTGCTCACGCAGGCGCGCCGCCAATTCGGCCGCATCCTGTTGCGGGTGACGAGCGAAGATGAAGTTGGCCGCCGACGGCAGCACCTCGAAGCCCTTGGCAGTCAGTTGCTCGACCAGCACTTCCCGGCTGTCGATCACCTTGCGGCAGGTTTCTTCGAAGTAGGCACGGTCTTCGAACGCCACGGCCGCACCGACGATCGCGGCACGGTCCAGCGGGTAGGAGTTGAAGCTGTTCTTGATCCGCTCCAGCGCCTCGATCAGGTCCGGGTGGCCGACCGCCAGGCCAACGCGCAAACCCGCCAGCGAGCGCGACTTGGACAGGGTCTGGGTGACCAGCAGGTTGTCATATCGGTCAACCAGGCTGATGGCCGTCTCGCCACCAAAGTCGATGTAGGCTTCATCCACCACCACTACCGAATCACGGTTGGCTTGCAGCAGTTGCTCGACCGCCTGCAATGGCATCAGGCAGCCGGTGGGCGCGTTAGGGTTGGGGAAGATAATGCCGGCGTTAGGCTTGTTGTAGTCCTCGACACGGATCTGGAACTGCTCGTCCAGCGCCACCTGCTCGAAGGCGATGCCATACAGGCCGCAGTAGACCGGGTAGAAGCTGTAGCTGATGTCCGGGAACAACAGCGGCGCGTCGTGCTGGAACAAGCCGTGGAAGATGTGCGCCAGCACTTCGTCCGAACCGTTGCCGACGAAGACCTGGCCAGGGGTTACGCCGTAGTACTCGGCCACCGCCTGCTTGAGCCGGTCACCGTTCGGGTCCGGGTACAGGCGCAGGTTGTCGTTCAGCTCGCCACGCATGGCTTCCAGCGCCTTGGGCGACGGGCCATAAGGGTTTTCATTGGTGTTGAGCTTGACCAGGCGGGCCAGCTTGGGTTGCTCGCCCGGCACGTAAGGCACCAGGTCCTTGACGAAGGGGCTCCAGAATCGACTCATGCTCAGTTCCCCTTGTCTTGGGTCAGGATACGGTATTCGGCGCTGCGGGCGTGGGCCGTCAGCGATTCGCCACGGGCCAGGACCGAGGCGGTGTGGCCCAGCTCGGACGCGCCCTGCTCGGAGCAGAAAATGATCGACGAACGCTTCTGGAAGTCATAAACCCCCAGTGGCGAAGAAAAGCGCGCGGTGCCGGACGTCGGCAGCACATGGTTGGGGCCTGCGCAGTAGTCACCCAGCGCTTCGCTGGTGTGGCGGCCCATGAAGATCGCGCCGGCGTGGCGGATCTGCGGCAGCCAGGCTTGCGGGTCGGCGACCGACAGCTCCAGGTGCTCGGGGGCGATCCGGTTGGCCACTTCGATGGCCTGCTGCATGTCACGCACCTGGATCAGCGCGCCGCGGCCATTGACCGACTTCTCGATGATCTCGGCGCGCTCCATGGTCGGCAGCAGCTTGTCGATGCTGGCGGCGACGCGGTCGAGGAACTCGGCATCCGGGCTGACCAGGATGGCCTGGGCGTCTTCATCGTGCTCGGCCTGAGAGAACAGGTCCATGGCGATCCAGTCCGGGTCGGTCTGGCCGTCACACACCACGAGAATTTCCGACGGGCCGGCGATCATGTCGATACCGACTTGGCCGAACACGTGGCGCTTGGCGGTCGCCACGTAAATGTTGCCGGGGCCGACGATCTTGTCCACCTGCGGCACGCTCTCGGTGCCATACGCCAGGGCGGCGACGGCTTGGGCACCGCCGACGGTGAACACGCGGTCAACACCAGCAATGCAGGCGGCAGCCAGCACCAGTTCGTTGACCTCGCCACGCGGGGTCGGCACCACCATCACCACCTCGGTCACACCTGCGACCTTGGCCGGGATGGCGTTCATCAGCACCGAGGACGGGTACGACGCCTTGCCGCCGGGCACATACAGGCCGGCACGGTCCAGCGGCGTGACCTTCTGGCCCAGCACGGTGCCGTCGGCTTCGGTGTACTGCCACGAGTCCTGCTTCTGCCGCTCGTGGTAGATACGCACTCGGTTGGCGGCCTTTTCCAGCGCCTCACGCTGCACCGGGGTGATGCGGGTCAGCGCCAGCTCAAGGCGCTCGCGGCCCAGGATCAGGTCTTCGATGCGGGTGGCCTGAACACCATCGAAACGCTGGGTGAACTCCACCAGCGCCGCATCGCCACGCTCGCGCACGGCCTTGATGATGTCGAGCACGCGCTGGTTGACCGCGTCATCAGACACACTTTCCCAGCTCAGCAGATGATCCAGATGTCGGGCGAAATCCGGATCAGCGGCGTTGAGACGGGCAATTGCAGTGGACACGGTCATGGCGAGGGCCTCGATTATTAGCGAATGCTCAGGCGCCCTAGGCTACCAGTCCATCCGCGCGGGCACCTGAGAAAAGTGGCTATGACGCGGATAGACGGGCGCGACAGCGAAGGCCGCGCGCAGGAGGTAGAGAGTCTTAGCCGCGGTGTCGCGATTCGACAGCTTTGCGCAGGGTGTCGATCAGGCTCTGGATACGGGCATGCTGCATCTTCATGGAGGCTTTGTTGACCACCAGGCGCGAGCTGATCGTGGCGATCATTTCCTGTGGCTCCAGGCCGTTGGCGCGCAGGGTGTTGCCGGTGTCGACCACGTCGATGATCTTGTCGGCGAGGTTGATCAGCGGGGCCAGCTCCATCGAGCCATACAGCTTGATGATATCGACCTGACGGCCTTGCTCGGCGTAGTAACGCTTGGCAACGTTGACGAACTTGGTGGCTACGCGCAGGCGGCCCTTGGGCTCGGGTGCACCAACCACGCCAGCGGTCATCAACTTGCAGCAGGCGATCTGCAGGTCCAGCGGCTCGTACAGGCCCTGGCCGCCGTACTCCATCAGCACGTCCTTGCCAGCCACACCCAGGTCGGCGGCACCATGCTCGACATAGGTCGGCACGTCGGTGGCACGCACGATCAGCAGGCGCACGTCGTCCTGCGTGGTGGGGATGATCAGTTTACGGCTCTTGTCCGGGTTCTCGGTCGGCACGATACCGGCCTCGGCCAGCAATGGCAGGGTATCGTCGAGAATTCGGCCTTTGGATAGCGCGATGGTCAACATGGGAAACGTCGGTCCTTAAGCGGCTACTGCCGACCGGGCGTAAAGCCCGGTCGCATACAATTCGTGTGTGGGAGCGGGCTCGCCCCGCGAACACCGGCAAAGCCGGTGCCATAACCGCGGTGGCTGCTTCGCGGGGCAAGCCCGCTCCCACACCCTGCCCCCTGCAGACTCTTAACCCGGTACGCGACGGATCTTCGCGCCCAGCATCTGCAGTTTTTCTTCGATGCACTCGTAACCACGGTCGATGTGGTAGATGCGATCGATCAGGGTATCGCCATCGGCAACCAGTGCCGACAGCACCAGGCTGGCCGAAGCACGCAGGTCGGTGGCCATTACCGGGGCACCTTTGAGCGCCTTGACGCCCGTGACGATGGCCGTGTTGCCTTCGACCTGGATCTGCGCGCCCATGCGGTGCATTTCGTAGACGTGCATGAAACGGTTTTCGAAGATCGTCTCGATCACCGCACCAGTGCCTTCGGCGATGGCGTTGAGCGAGATGAATTGCGCCTGCATGTCGGTCGGGAACGCCGGGTAAGGCGCGGTGCGCAGGTTCACAGCCTTGGGCCGCTTGCCGTGCATGTCCAGCTCGATCCAGTCTTCGCCGGTGTTGATGTCGGCGCCCGCTTCCTTGAGTTTTTCCAGTACCGCTTCAAGGATGGTCGGGTCGGTGTCCTTGACCTTGACGCGGCCACCGGTGACGGCGGCGGCGACCAGGTAGGTACCGGTCTCGATACGGTCGGGCATGACCCGGTAGGTGGCCGAGTGCAGGCGCTCGACGCCATCGATGGTGATGGTGTCGGTGCCGGCGCCCTGAATCTTGCCGCCCATGGCGTTGATGAAGTTGGCCAGGTCGACCACTTCAGGCTCGCGCGCGGCGTTTTGCAGTACGCTGCGACCCTTGGCCAGGGCTGCGGCCATCATGATGTTCTCGGTACCGGTCACACTGACGGTATCGAAGAAGAAGTGCGCACCGCGCAGGCCACCTTCAGGCGCCTTGGCCTTGATGTAGCCGGCTTCGACTTCGATCTTCGCACCCATGGCTTCCAGGCCACGGATGTGCAGGTCGACAGGGCGCGAACCGATGGCGCAACCGCCAGGCAGGGCCACTTCGGCCTCGCCGAAGCGCGCGACCATAGGGCCCAGCACCAGGATCGAGGCGCGCATGGTCTTGACCAGCTCGTACGGCGCGACCAGCGTCTTGATGGTACGCGGGTCGATTTCCACCGACAGCTTCTCGTCGATCACAGGCTCAATGCCCATGCGCCCGAACAGCTCGATCATGGTGGTGATGTCGTGCAGGTGCGGCAGGTTGCCCACGGTGACCGGGCCGTCAGCCAGCAGGGTCGCCGCCAGAATCGGCAGGGCCGCGTTCTTCGCGCCCGAAATGCGGATCTCGCCGTCAAGGCGAGCGCCGCCAGTAATAATCAGTTTGTCCATTGGAGTCTCGCCGCCAAGTTGGCTCAGGTGCGCTCAGCCCAGGCTGCGCTGCTGAAAAATTTCATGGTTACCGCATGGATGCTGCCATTGGCGATCCAGGGATTAAGGTGAGCATAGATCGCCTGTTGACGCTTGACCGGGCTCAGGCCAGCCAACTCGTCGCTGATCACGTTCAACTGGAAGTTGCAGCCTTCGCCTTCAACTTCGACCCGGGATCCCGGCAATTTTTCTTCAAGGAAGCTTTTAACTTCTACGGCCTGCATGCTCAACCTCAATCGGCGCCCGATGCGCACGGGTCGGCCATCATACAAAAAAGCCCCTCGCCTGCGAAGCCCACTGAAGGTTTGCGCTGACCGAGGGGCCATCCATCCGTGTCAGGCCATCAATTGGCCAGCACTTCATCGAGGTCGTAGACCTCGGCAATCTCCCGCATGTCTTCGGGCATTCCACGCACTTCGCAGACCTTGCCAGTGGCCTGGCCATCGCGGATGAACGCCAGCAGCAGCGACAGGCCGACGCTCGACGACTTGTCCACCGCCGAGCAATCGAGGATCAGGCGAGGCTCTTTGGAAGCCTCGACCAGCGCCTTGCCTTGCTTGCGCAAGGCCGGGCCACTGCGATAGTCCAGCACGCCTGCCAGGCGCAGTACGCCCGGCTCGGCCATGCTTACGCCGGTTTCACTCATTTCACGACCTTATCGGACGATTGATCGGCTTCCTGCTTGGCCTTGGCCACTTCGCCTGCCCAGCCGTCGATGGTCTTGTCCAGGTTGTTGCCGTTGCGCTGCATGGCGTCGGCGAACTGGTCGCGGAACAGCTTGCCGATGTTGATGCCGTTGACGATGACGTTACGCACCTTCCACTCGCCGGCGATGTTCTCCAGGGTGTACTGCACCGGGTATACCGCACCGTTGTTGCCCGTCACCTTCATGCCGACGCTGGCACGCTTGCCGTCATCGGCCTTGGCCTGATCGACGACAATGCCCTGGTTGTTGTATTCCAGCAGGGCGTTGCCATAGAACTGCATCAGGCTGCGCTTGAAGTTTTCCTGGAAGCGCTGCATCTGCTCAGGCGTGGCCTTGCGCGAGTACTTGACGGTCATGATGCTGCGCGAAATACCGTCCGCGTCCACCACCGGGCCCAGGATGCGGTTGAGCGCATCGTAGAAGGCGCTGGGGTTGGACTTGTACTGCTCCTTGTTGGCCTTGAGGTCACCCAGCAGTTCGTTGGTCGTGCCTTGAACCACCTCGTGGGGCGTCTGTGCCGCCAGGGTCAGCAGGGGGAAGGCCGCCAGCAGGACCAGCAGGCCACGTCGCAGGATCGAAATCATGGAAACTCCTTAATTAGCCGGTTGCGCTTCTTTCGGTTCCTTGCCAACGGAGTTGAGCAGGAACTTGCCAATCAGATCTTCCAGCACCAGGGCCGACTGGGTGTCGTGGATGGTCGCGCCATCCTTGAGCACCTGATCTTCGCCGCCCACGCTGATGCCGATGTACTTCTCGCCCAGCAACCCGGCGGTCAGGATCGAGGCAGTGGAGTCGGTCGGCAGGTTGTCGACGGTCTTGTCCAGCTGCAGCGTCACCCGACCGGTGTAGGAATCACGGTCCAGATCGATGGCGGTGACCTTGCCGATCGTCACACCGGCCATGGTCACTTTAGCTCTGACCGTCAAACCGGCGATATTGTCGAAGTACGCATAAACTTTATAGGTATCGCTGCTCGGGCTGGCCGACAGCCCGCTGACACGCAGGGCCAGCAGCAGCAGCGCCAGGATCCCGGCCAGGAGGAACAGGCCGACACCGATTTCCAGGGTGCGGTTTTGCATCAGAAATCTCCAAACATCAAGGCGGTCAGAATAAAGTCCAGACCCAGGACTGCCAACGAGGCATAGACCACGGTCTTGGTGGTGGCGCGGCTGATCCCTTCTGAGGTGGGCTCACAGTCGTACCCCTGGAACACGGCAATCCAGGTGGTGACGAAGGCGAACACCAGGCTTTTGATCAAGCCGTTCAACACGTCGTCGGTAAAGGAAACACTGTTCTGCATGTTGGCCCAGAACGAGCCCTCGTACACGCCCAGCCAGTCGACTGCGACCCACGAACCACCCCAGATGCCGACCACGCTGAAGATCAGCGCCAGCAGCGGCAGCGAGATGAAACCGGCCCACAACCGCGGCGCGATGATGTACTTGAGCGGGTCGACGCCGATCATCTCGAGGCTCGACAACTGCTCGGTGGACTTCATGTTGCCGATCTCGGCGGTCAGCGCGGAGCCCGCACGGCCAGCGAACAGCAAGGCGGTCACCACCGGCCCGAGCTCCCGCAGCAGGGTCAGGGCAACCATCTGCCCGACCGCCTGCTCCGAACCGTACTTGGTCAGGATGCTGTAACCCTGCAGCGCCAGCACCATGCCGATGAACACACCGGACACGGCAACGATCGCCAGCGACAGCACGCCCACCGAATACAGCTGCTTGGTCAGCAGTTGGAAACCACCGCCAATGCCGCCACGCCCGACCAGCGCGTGAAACAGGAACAGGCAGGAACGCCCGAGCACCGCCACCACGTCGATCGCCGAGCGACCGAACAGGCGAACACGTTCGAGTAAGGATTTTCTGCGCATCAACGCGCCCCCAGCAGGTCGGCGCGGTAATCAGGCGCGGGAAAATGGAAGGGTACCGGACCGTCCGGATCGCCCTTCATGAACTGGCGAATACGCGGGTTGTCCGAGCCCATCAGTTCGTCGGGCGTGCCCTGCCCCAGCACCTGACCATCACCGACCACGTAGATATAGTCGGCAATGCTGGCGGTTTCGGCCAGGTCGTGGGACACGACAATGCTGGTGATGCCCAGTGCATCGTTGAGCAGGCGGATCAGGCGCACCAATACGCCCATGGCGATCGGGTCCTGGCCGACGAACGGCTCGTCATACATGAGGATCTGCGGGTCCAGGGCAATCGCACGGGCCAACGCCACCCGGCGCTTCATGCCACCGGACAGCTCGTCGGGCATCAGGTCGATGGCACCGCGCAGGCCCACGGCCTGCAGCTTCATCAGCACGATGTCACGGATCATTTCTTCCGACAGCTGGGTATGCACGCGCAGCGGGAAGGCGACGTTCTCGAACACATCGAGGTCAGTGAACAGCGCGCCACTCTGAAACAGCACGCCCATCTGCTTGCGCGCGTCGAACAGGTCGCTGCGCGACAGCGTCGGCAGGTTCTGCCCCGCTACCCACACCTCACCACCGGACGGGCGCAACTGCGCGCCCATCAGGCGTAGCAACGTGGTCTTGCCGCAACCCGATGGCCCCATGATGCCGGTGACCTTGCCGCGCGGGATGCGGATGTCGACATTGCTGAAAATGCTGCGCGAACCGCGCTTGAAGGATACCCCCTTCAACTCGACCGCGTAGGCGCTATCCACACTCATCTAGACTCCTTGCTAGTGCAGCCTCGTCCTAATGGACGCCGGCCCTCTTCTTGAAGGCACACGCGCCCCTGGCAGGCCGAATAGCGGCGAACTATAGCACCGCTGACAGCGCCGCCCCAAGGCCGGGGAACGAGTCGTTCAGCCCGGAGACAGGCTTTGATGACATTCGCCACAGCAATCGAAAGGGT
Organism: Pseudomonas sp. NFX1; assembly: GCF_051123555.1. NCBI lineage: Bacteria > Pseudomonadati > Pseudomonadota > Gammaproteobacteria > Pseudomonadales > Pseudomonadaceae > Pseudomonas > Pseudomonas sp. NFX1. Next base: position 3,614,279 of record NZ_CP169366.1, read on the forward strand.
GAGGGTTTCTTTCATTGCGGCTATAATCGCCGCCTTTTCATCAGGCATTGCTTTTTCGACATGAGCCAATCCAGCGAGCTGATCCAATCCGCCCAACGCACCTTGCGCCTGGAACTCGAGGCCGTAGAGGCCCTGTTGGCGCGCATCGACGACAATTTCGTCAAGGCCTGCGAACTGATCCTGGCAAGCACGGGCCGGGTCGTCGTGGTCGGCATGGGCAAGTCCGGGCACATCGGCAACAAAATCGCCGCCACCCTGGCCAGCACTGGCACGCCTGCGTTTTTCGTACATCCGGCCGAAGCCAGCCATGGCGACATGGGCATGATCACCCGCGACGATGTCATCCTGGCCCTGTCGAACTCCGGCAGCACCGCCGAAATCGTCACCCTGCTTCCTTTGATCAAGCGCCTGGGCATCAAGCTGATCAGCCTCACCGGCAACCCTGACTCGCCCCTGGCCCAGGCCGCCGAGGTCAACCTCGACGCCCGCGTTGCCCAGGAGGCCTGCCCGCTGAACCTCGCGCCGACCTCCTCCACCACGGCATCGCTGGTACTGGGCGATGCCCTGGCGATCGCCCTGCTCGAAGCCCGCGGCTTCACCGCCGAGGACTTCGCCTTCTCGCACCCCGGTGGCGCGCTGGGCCGTCGCCTGCTGCTCAAGGTCGAGAATGTCATGCATACCGGCGACGAACTGCCCCAAGTGGCACGCGGCACCCTGCTCAAGGACGCACTCCTTGAAATGTCCCGCAAAGGCCTGGGCATGACCGTGATCGTCGAAGCCGATGGCACCCTGGCCGGAGTGTTCACCGACGGCGACCTGCGCCGCAGCCTCGATCGCAACATCGACGTGCACACCACGCTGATCGACGACGTGATGACCGTGCACGGCAAGACTGCCCGCGCCGAGATGCTCGCCGCCGAAGCCTTGAAGATCATGGAAGACCACAAGATCGGCGCTCTGGTGGTCGTGGACCGCGACGACCGGCCGACCGGTGCCCTCAACATGCACGACCTGCTGCGCGCCGGAGTGATGTAAATGAACCAGAACCTCATGCAACGGGGCAAGGCCATCAAGCTGGCGGTGTTCGACGTCGACGGCGTGCTCACCGACGGTCGCCTGTATTTCCTCGAAGATGGCAGCGAATTCAAGACCTTCAACACCCTCGATGGCCAGGGCATCAAGATGCTCATGGCCTCGGGCGTAACCACCGCCATCATCAGCGGGCGCAAGACCCCGGTGGTCGAGCGCCGGGCGAAGAACCTCGGTATTCCTCACCTTTTCCAGGGCCGCGAGGACAAATTGGTGGTTCTTGACGGCCTGCTCGCCGAACTGGGCCTAAGCTATGATCAGGTCGCCTATCTGGGCGACGACCTGCCAGACTTGCCGGTGATTCGCCGCGTGGGCCTGGGCATGGCGGTAGCCAACGCCGCGCCGTTCGTTCGCCAGCACGCCCAGGGCGTAACCCAGGCACGCGGCGGCGAAGGGGCCGCCCGTGAATTCTGCGAACTGATCATGCAGGCCCAGGGCACCCTGGACGCTGCCAACGCCAACTACCTGTAAGGCTGCCCATGTTCAGCAAGAAAGTCCGCAACTTTGCGCTGCTCGGGGTCATCGCCGCCCTGCTGGTGGCGATCGGCTACTGGAACGTCAGCCCGGAAAGCTTCCTCGACAAGCCGGTGAGCCAGGTCGACGATAGCGCTATCGACTACTACGCGACCAACGCTCATAGCCTGCAATTCTTGCCCGACGGCAAATTGCAGTATGAAATGACCGCCGACAAGGTCGAGCACCTCAAGGCCAGCGAAATCACCCTGCTGACCACGCCCGACCTGCATATGTACCGCGGCACCGAATACCCGTGGCACGTGCAGAGCGCCCGCGCCGAGGTCAACCCGGACGGTACCGAGGTCGAGCTGATCGACCAGGTACGCGTTGCCCGCACCGACGAAAAGCAGCGTGAGACCATCATTACCAGCTCACGCATGACCGTGTTCCCGCAGAAGCAATATGCGCAGACCGAGCAAGCCGTTAGAATCGACGGCGCCGGTGGCACAACTACGGGCAAAGGAATGAAAGCGTATTTGAAAGAAGGCAGGATGGACCTGCTCTCTAACGTAAGAGGACAGTATGAGGCTCGTTAAAACCCTCCCCCTTTTGCTCAGCCTGAGCGCAGCACTGGGAAGCGCGAGCGCCTTCGCACTGCCGAACGACCGTGATCAGCCGATCCGCATCCAGGCCGACAATGCCCATCTGGACGACAAGCAGGGTGTGGCCACCTACACCGGCGATGTGATCATCACCCAGGGCTCGATGAAAATCACAGGCAACACCGTGACCATCACCCGCTCCCCCACCGGCGATATCGACGTGGTGACCTCGGTGGGCAACCTGGCCTACTTCGAGCAGCAGCAGAGCGCCGCCAAGCCGGACAAGATGAAGGGCTGGGGTGTGACTATCCAGTACCAGTCGCAGAAGGACCTGGTGATCCTCACCGACCGCGCCAAGGTCGAAAACGAAGGCAACACCACCGAAGGCGAGAAAATCGTCTACAACACCCAGACCCAGGTGGCGACCGCCGGTCGTGGTGGCAACGTGACTACACCGCGCCAGCGTATCGACATGGTGATCCAGCCCAAGAAGAAGGCCGAGTAAATGGCAACCCTCAAAGCCCAGCACCTGGCCAAGAGCTACAAGGGTCGGCAGGTCGTGCGCGATGTCAGCCTGTCGATCGACAGTGGCCAGATCGTCGGCCTGCTCGGCCCCAACGGCGCCGGCAAGACCACCTGCTTCTACATGATCGTCGGCCTGGTCCAGGCTGAGCAAGGGCGCGTGCTGATCGACAACCTCGATGTCAGCCACCAGCCCATGCACGGTCGCGCCCGCGCCGGTATCGGCTACCTGCCGCAGGAAGCCTCGATCTTCCGCAAGCTGTCGGTGGCCGACAACATCATGGCGATCCTCGAGACCCGCAAGGAACTCGACCGCGACGGCCGCCGCAAGGAGCTGGAAAGCCTGCTGCAGGAGTTCCATATCAGCCACATCCGCGACAACCTCGGCATGAGCCTCTCGGGTGGCGAACGCCGCCGCGTCGAGATCGCCCGGGCCTTGGCAACCGCACCGAAGTTCATCCTGCTGGACGAACCTTTCGCGGGTGTCGACCCGATTTCGGTCGGCGACATCAAGCAGATCATCCACCACCTCAAGGCCAAGGGCATCGGTGTACTGATCACCGACCACAACGTGCGCGAGACCTTGGATATCTGCGAAACCGCCTATATCGTCAATGATGGCCGACTGATCGCCGAAGGCGATGCCGAGACCATCCTGGCCAACGACCTGGTCAAAGAGGTTTACCTGGGTCACGAGTTCCGACTCTGACCCCGGGACGCACCCGGAGCACCGGCAAATAACCCTTGACGGGGTTTAAGTTGTTACGGTGCTCTAGGCAAACGCTACAATTTAAGGCATAAAACTTGCTTGAATTTGGCGCTCCGGCGCCCTCGTGTAGTGGATGGCGCATGCGCGCCGGCGAACAAGGTATTAAGCCCCTGCCATGAAACCATCGCTCGTCCTAAAAATGGGCCAGCAACTGACGATGACTCCTCAGTTGCAACAGGCCATCCGCCTTCTCCAGCTCTCCACCCTGGACCTCCAACAGGAAATCCAGGAAGCGCTGGAGTCGAACCCGATGCTCGAACGTCAGGAAGACGGCGAGGACTTCGACAATAGCGACCCGATGGCCGATAACGCCGAGAGCAAACCGGCCGCCGAAGCCCAGGACAACAGCTTCCAGGAAAGCACCACCAGTGCCGAAAACCTGGAAGACGGTGAGTGGAGCGAGCGCATCCCCAACGAGCTGCCGGTCGATACCGCCTGGGAAGACATCTACCAGACCAGCGCCAGCAGCCTGCCTAGCAACGATGACGACGAGTGGGACTTCACCACCCGTACATCGGCCGGCGAGAGCCTGCAAAGCCACCTGCTGTGGCAGCTGAACCTGGCGCCGATGTCGGATACCGATCGCCTGATCGCCGTCACTCTGATCGACAGCATCAATGGCCAAGGCTACCTGGAAGACACCCTGGAGGAGATCTGCGCCGGTTTCGACCCTGAACTGGATATCGAGCTGGACGAAGTCGAAGCGGTCTTGCACCGCATCCAGCAGTTCGAGCCTGCCGGCGTCGGTGCACGCAACCTCGGCGAATGCCTGCTGTTGCAACTGCGTCAGCTGCCGGCCAGCACCCCCTGGATGGCCGAGGCCAAGCGCCTGGTCACCGACTTCATCGACCTGCTGGGTGGCCGCGACTACAGCCAACTGATGCGGCGCATGAAGATCAAGGAAGACGAACTGCGCCAGGTCATCGAACTGGTGCAAAGCCTCAACCCGCGCCCCGGTTCACAGATCGAATCGAGCGAGCCCGAGTACGTCGTGCCTGACGTCATCGTGCGCAAGGACAGTGAGCGCTGGCTGGTCGAGCTGAACCAGGAAGCGATCCCGCGGCTGCGCGTCAACCCGCAGTACGCAGGCTTTGTCAGACGCGCCGACACCAGCGCCGACAACACCTTCATGCGTAACCAGCTGCAGGAAGCGCGCTGGTTCATCAAGAGCCTGCAGAGCCGCAACGAAACGCTGATGAAGGTCGCCACGCAGATCGTCGAGCATCAGCGCGGTTTCCTCGACCATGGCGACGAAGCGATGAAGCCCTTGGTGCTGCATGACATTGCCGAAGCGGTGGGCATGCACGAGTCGACCATTTCGCGGGTCACCACGCAGAAATACATGCACACGCCCCGCGGCATCTACGAACTGAAATACTTTTTCTCAAGCCATGTGAGCACCGCCGAAGGCGGAGAATGCTCGTCCACGGCGATCCGCGCGATCATCAAGAAACTGGTTGCGGCGGAAAATCAGAAAAAGCCATTGAGTGACAGCAAGATCGCTGGTTTACTGGAGGCACAAGGCATCCAGGTAGCCCGTCGCACCGTCGCCAAGTACCGCGAGTCTCTCGGCATCGCACCGTCGAGCGAACGCAAGCGACTGATGTAGCCCCTGGTATGTGCCACAGCGTTTGCGGGGCAGGTGCAAGACCTGCCTCTTTATGCACGGGCAACAAAGGAGAAGCTGTATGCAAGTCAACATCAGTGGACACCATGTAGAAGTCACCCCGCCGCTGCGCGACTATATCGAGCAGAAACTCAAGCGCCTGGAGGGTCACTTCGACAAGATCACCAATGTGACCGTCATCATGAAAGTCGAGAAGCTGCAGCAAAAGGTCGAAGCGACCCTGCAGATTCCGGGCGGCGAAGTGGTTGCCAATGCCGAACACGAAGACATGTATGCAGCAATTGACGCCTTGGCCGACAAGCTCGACCGCCAACTGAAAAAACACAAGGAAAAACAGCAAAGCCTGCTGCAAGGTACGGCTGCCCGCTGATCCCCCTCATCCATGATCCGACTTGAAACCATCCTGACCCCCGGCCGTTCCCTCGTGAACGTGCCGGGCGGCAGTAAGAAGCGCGCCCTCGAAAAGGTCGCCACTGTCATCGCCGACCAAGTGCCAGAACTGGAGATGCAAGACGTCTTCGAAAAACTGGTCGCCCGTGAAAAACTCGGCTCGACCGGGTTCGGCAACGGCATCGCCATCCCCCACTGCCGGCTCGAAGGATGCACCGCCCCCGTCAGCGCCTTGCTGCACCTGGAGGCACCGATCGACTACGACGCCATCGATGGCGCGCCCGTGGACCTGCTGTTCGTCCTGCTGGTGCCCGAAGCTGCCACCGATGCGCACCTGGAACTGCTGCGCCAGATTGCCAGCATGCTCGATCGCAAAGAGGTTCGTGATCGTCTGCGTGCCGCCAGCAGTAACGAGGCCCTGTACCAGGTTGTCCTGGACGTCCAGAGCGAGCCCTGAACATGCGTCTGATCATCGTTAGCGGCCGGTCCGGCTCCGGCAAGAGCACCGCCCTCGATGTGCTGGAAGACAACGGTTTCTATTGCATCGATAACCTGCCCGCCGGCCTGCTACCGCAGTTGGCGGAAAACGCGTTGATCAATACCGAGTTGCTGCAACCCAAGGTCGCCGTGTCGATTGACGCGCGCAACCTGCCGAGCCACTTGTCGCGTTTCCCCGAACTGCTCGAAGAGGCCCGAGCACGGCACATCCAATGCGACGTGCTGTACCTGGACGCCGACGAGGATACCCTGCTCAAACGCTTCTCCGAGACGCGCCGGCGCCACCCGCTGACCAATGCCAACCGTTCCCTGGCAGAGGCGATACGGGTCGAGAGCGACATGCTGGGCCCGATCTCCGATCTGGCTGACCTGAAAATCGACACCACCAGCCTCAACCTTTACCAACTGCGCGACTCGATCAAGCTGCGCCTGCTCAACCAGCCAGAGCCTGGCACTGCGTTCCTGGTCGAATCGTTCGGCTTCAAGCGCGGCATGCCGGTCGATGCCGACCTGGTGTTCGATGTGCGCTGCCTGCCCAACCCCTATTGGAAGCCCGAGCTGCGTGAGCACTCCGGCCTCGACCAGCCGGTGATCGACTACCTCGCCGCCCAGCCAGATGTCGAAGAGATGTTCAACGACATTTCAAGCTACCTGCTCAAATGGCTGCCCCGCTTCGCCGCCAGCAACCGCGCCTACGTCACCATCGCCATCGGCTGCACCGGCGGCCATCACCGCTCGGTGTACCTGACCGAACGCCTCGGCGAGCTGCTGCAGCAATCACTGAAAAACGTCCAGGTCCGCCACCGCGACCTCTAGCCCACAGGATCCACCCCACGATGCCCGCCTGCGAAATCACCATCATCAACAAGCTGGGCCTGCATGCCCGGGCGGCAGCCAAGTTCGTCGGCGTGGCCGGGCGCTTTCCCTGCCAGGTGCGCGTGGGCCGCGCGCCCGACAAGCTGGTGGACGGCAAAAGCATCATGGCGGTGATGATGCTCGCGGCAGGCAAAGGCACCCAGGTGCACCTGCTGACCGAAGGCGAACAGGACAACGAAGCGCTGGAAGCCTTGATCGAGCTGATCAACAACTACTTCGACGAAGGCGAGTAAACCGCTCAGGACATCGCGGTATCCATCACCATCATCAGGCAGAAACCGATACACAGCCCCAAGCTGGCCAAGCGGTGATGCCCATTGCTGCGCGACTCAGGGATGATTTCCTGGGTCACCACCAACAGCATCGCCCCCGCCGCACACGCCAACCCCAACGGCAGCAGCAACTCGGCAACGTTGACCAGCCAGGCACAGATCACCGCAGCCACGGGTTCGACCAGCCCTGAAGCGGCTCCGATCAGAAATGCCTTGAACCGCGGCATGCCCGCCCCCGCCAACACCAGCGCTATCACCAGGCCCTCAGGCACATCCTGCAAGGCGATGCCCATGGCCAGGCTATCGGCATCCGCCATGCCGCCACCCGCCGACACGCCGATGGCCATGCCTTCGGGAATGTTGTGGGCAATGATGGCAATCACGAACAGCCAGATTCGCGCGGCGATCACTGGCTGGTTATCCGTGCCGACCAAGGCTTCCGGCGAGGCGCCGGAAACCTTGAGGTCGACCAGAAACAGGCACAAGGCGCCGAACATCAAGCCAAAGCTGATCAGGCCGCCCGCGCCCCAGGGGCTGAAGCCGATACCCTGGGCCGCTTCCAGCCCCGGAATGATCAGGGAAAACGCGGTGGCCGCCAGCATCACGCCGGCGCCGAAGCCCAGCAGCGTGTCGGCCAGGGCCACCGGCATGTTACGTATCACCAACACCGGTACCGCGCCCAGCGCCGTCCCCAACGCGCACAGTGCGCCCCCCTCGAGGGCGCGCAACATGCGCGGTTCCAGGCCCAGCCAGGCAATGCCCTGCGCCAGCAACAGCGCAGTGCCGACCAGCAACAGCAAGGTTCCTATCGCCAGGCGAAACAGACGCACGCTGCTGACGGACAACACCTGTGAACGCATACCGGATCGACTCACTTCAAGGCTTCGAGATAACGACGTTCTACTTCCGCCCAGTCGACGACGTTGTAGAAGGCACCGATGTATTCAGGGCGACGGTTCTGGTACTTGAGGTAGTAAGCGTGTTCCCACACGTCCAACCCCAGGATCGGCGTATTAGCGTGCATCAGCGGGCTGTCCTGGTTGCCGCTGCTTTCAACCACCAGCTTGTTTTCCGGGGTGACGCTGAGCCAGGCCCAACCACTGCCGAAGCGGCTCAGTGCAGCTTTGGTGAACGCGTCCTTGAAGGCATCGAAACCACCCAGCTCGGCTTCGATCGCCTTGGCCACCTGACCGTGCGGCTGGCCGCCACCCTGTGGCGCCATCACGGTCCAGAACAGCGTGTGGTTGGCGTGGCCACCCCCTTGGTTGATCACCGCAGCCTGCAGCTTCTCTGGCAACTGCTTGACCGCGCCGACCAACTGTTCCACCGGCCACTCGGCCCATTCGGTGCCTTCGATAGCGGCGTTGAGGTTGTTGATATAGGTCTGGTGATGCTTGCTGTGGTGAATCTCCATGGTCTGGGCATCGATGTGCGGTTCCAGCGCATCGTAGGCATAGGGCAACGCAGGCAAGGTGTGTGGCATGTCAGTGGATTCCGTAAGCGTGGGGTCTGGGTGTCACGTCTGCCTTCGCCGCCAGCGCGCTGGCCTCGGGTGCGTGACGGTTGAGCAGGCGCTCGGTGCGCGGGTACTGGCCGTACTCGGCGATGAAATTCAGCAACTCGGTGTAGGTGCGCCCACTGTGGCGCAGCGCGGCATCGCGCAGTGCCTGGGGCAAGCGGGCCTCCTGGCTGGCCTGCAGCAGGCGCTGATGCGCAGAGCACAGGTAGTCGGCGCTCTCGTGCGGCTGGTTCAGGCGCAGGTGCAGGTCGGCCAGGTTGTGGTGAGCGATGACGAACACCGCCACCGCTTCGTCGACGTCATGCCAGCGCTCGAACAGCACCTGGGCCAACGCCAGGGCTTGCAGGTAGTGTTCCCGTGCATCGACCCACTCACCTTGCTCGAACAGGTGGTTGGCCATTTCGGTGGTGCGTTTCCAGTGCTGCATGACGTGTCTCCTGCGCCGGGGTCAGATCCCGCCGGCGGTGAGTTTTTCCGGGTCGAGCAGCGCTTCCAGCTGGTCGAGCGACAAGTCGGTATGCTCCAGCGCCACATCGATGATCGGGCGGCCCTGCTTGTAGGCGGTCTTGGCGATTTCGGCGGCCTTGAGATAGCCGATGATCGGGTTCAGCGCCGTGACCAGGATCGGGTTGCGCGCCAGCGCCTCTTTGAGCTTGCCTTCATTGACCTTGAACGTGGCGATGGCCTTGTCGGCCAACAAGCGGCTGACGTTGGCCATCAGCTCGATGCTTTCCAGCAGGTTGCGGGCGATCACCGGCAGCATCACGTTCAGCTCGAAGTTGCCCGACTGGCCGGCGATGGCGATGGTCGCGTCATTGCCGATGACCTGCGCAGCCACCATGGCGGTGGCTTCCGGGATCACCGGGTTGACCTTGCCCGGCATGATCGAAGAGCCAGGCTGCAGGCCTTGCAGTTCAATCTCGCCAAGGCCGGCCAACGGGCCGGAGTTCATCCAGCGCAGGTCGTTGGCGATTTTCATCAGCGCCACCGCAGCAGTCTTGAGCTGGCCGGAAAGGGCTACGGCGGTGTCCTGCGAGCCAATCAGGGCAAACAGGTTCTGCCCAGGCGTGAACTCGACCTGGGTCAGGGCACTGAGCTGGCGAGCGAAACCGGCAGCGAACTGTGGGTGGGCGTTGATACCCGTGCCCACGGCCGTACCGCCCTGGGCCAGCGCCTGCAGGCTCGGCAGGGTCGCCTCGATGTGCGCCTGCGCGCCTTTGATTTGTGCTGCCCAACCGTCGAGCACCTGGCTCATACGCACGGGCATGGCGTCCATCAGATGGGTACGGCCGGTCTTGACGAACGGGTGTACTTGCTGCGATTTGGCCTCGATCACCTGTATCAGGTGACGCAACGCCGGCAGCAGTTGCTCATGCAGCGCCAGGGCGGCACTGACATGGATGGTGGTCGGGATGATGTCGTTGCTGCTCTGGCCGCAGTTCACATGGTCGTTGGCATTGACCGCATCACCCAGTACGCGGGTCGCCAGAGTGGCGATCACCTCGTTGGCGTTCATGTTCGAACTGGTGCCGGAACCGGTCTGGAACACATCCACCGGGAAGTGCTGGATGAAATCTTCCGCCAGCAGTTGCTCTACTGCCTTGACGATGGCCTGACCCTGCTCGGCGCTCACCTGCTCCAGCTCGATGTTGGCCTTGGCCGCTGCGGCCTTGGCCAGCAGCAATGCGCGAATGAACTGGGCCGGCATGCGCTGGCCGCTGACCGGGAAGTTGTCGACCGCGCGCTGGGTCTGGGCGCCATACAGGGCCTCGGCAGGCACCTGCAGCTCACCCATGCTGTCACGCTCGATACGGGTATTACTCATCGTCTAGTCCTTGCATCAGTTCATCGGGAGAAATCGAAGGCAGCAGCACGCAATTGGCCAATTGCAGGGCGTAGGGCTGCCAGCGCTGGTTCTGTTCGCGGCGGTCGAGGTTGCGCAGGTCGAGCAAGGGTCGCCAGGCCTGGTCCAGGCACAGGCAGCGCCAATGCCAGGGCAGCATGCGGTCGCAAGCGGTATCCAGGAGCAGGCGGAAGGAGGTCAGGGCCACCGTCCATGGCAAGGTTTCGGTGCAGCACACCAGGTAGCGGCCTTCGGCCAGGTAGTGCTCGATCAGGCGCGGCTCATCGGGCTCGAGCGCGCAGCGAATGCGCCGGCTGAGCCAGCGCCAGTTTTCCAGGTAGGGCAACTCGTGGAGGACGGATTTCATGAACACCATCGCCAAGCAACTGGGTAATGATATTCATTATTAAGTGATAAATAGAATCACTTCAAGAGGGCATCGACCAAAGCAGGGAGCAAGCAGGCATAAAAAAACCCGGCGCGCAGGCCGGGTTTAGCAAATCAGGCGGCCACTCAGCTGCCGGCAACGGTCATCCGTTCGATCAGCACCGAGCCCGTGTGAATATTGCTGCGAGTCTCAAGATCGCTACCGATCGCCACGATTTGCTGGAACATGTCCTTCATGTTCCCCGCGATGGTCACTTCCTGGACCGCATGCTGGATCTCGCCGTTCTCGACCCAGAAGCCTGCAGCACCACGCGAATAGTCGCCCGTGACCATGTTCAGACCATGCCCCATCAACTCGGTCACCAGCAAACCACGCCCCATGCGGCGAATCAGGGCAGCCTGGTCCTCGACGCCGTGGGTCACATACAGGTTGTGCACACCACCGGAGTTGGCCGTGCTCGGCAGGCCGAGCTTGCGCCCGGAATAGGTACCCAGCAGGTACGACACCAGCTCACCTTTGTCGACGAACGGTTTGGCGTAGGTCGCCAGGCCGTCACCGTCGAACGCAGCACTGCCCAAGGCCCGGGGAATATGCGGGCGCTCATCGAGGGTCAACCAGCTTGGGAACAGGCGCTGCCCAATGGTGCCTTCAAGAAACGACGACTTGCGGTACAGGTTGCCGCCGGAGATGGCCGACAGGAAGCTGCCAAACAGGCCGCCGGCGAGCTCTGCCGAGAACAGCACTGGCACTTCGCACGTCGGCACCGGGCGCGCGCCGAGACGGCTGGCCGCACGCTGGGCCGCACGCTGGCCAATGCTGCTTGGGTCGGCCAACAAATTGCCCTGGCGGTTTACGTCATACCAGTAGTCACGCTGCATCTGGCCATCACCCTCGGCGATCATCACGCAGCTCAGGCTGTGTCGGGTCGAGGCGTAGCTGCCGATGAAGCCGTGGCTGTTGCCATACACTCGGCACCCTTGGTGAGTGTTGAGCGTGGTGCCATCGGCATTGAGAATGCGCGGATCGGCGTCGAACGCCGCGGCCTCGCAGGCCAGGGCCATCTCGATCGCTTTCTCGGGTTCGATGCCCCAGTCGTGGTAAAGGTCCAGGTCCGGGATATCGCGGGCCATCAGCGCGGCGTCGGCCAAGCCGGAGCATTCGTCTTCGGACGTATGCTTGGCGATCGCCAGGGCGGCGGCAACGGTTTCGCGGATCGCCTCGGGGCCACTTGCCGAGGTACTGGCCGAGCCTTTGCGCTGGCCGACATAGAGGGTGATGCCAAAGCCCTGGTCACGGTTGAACTCGACCGTTTCGACCTCGCGCTGACGCACCGTGGTGGACAGGCCCTGCTCCAGCGAGACCGCCACTTCACAGGCACTGGCGCCCTGGCGACGCGCTTCGGCGATAATCGCTTCGACCTGCTCCTGCAAGGCTGGCAGGTCTTTCGGACCTACGCTCTGGACTGCACTCATGGTTCTCTCCACTCAAATTCTGCGTTCGGCGAGGGTCATTCTACGACCGGGCCGGACAAGCGGCCCCCGACTGGTTATCATGGCGGCGATTTCTAGCGGACTGCCACCATGGTTGATTCAAACGACGACGCCTTCGACGGCGAAAAAAGCAAAACCCAGATCAAGCGCGAACTGCATGCACTGGTCGAACTCGGCGAGCGCCTCACTACGCTCAAGGCCGACACCCTGGCACGCCTGCCGTTGACCGACGAGCTGCGCAAGGCGCTGGCCGAGGCCAGCAAGCACACCGCTCACGGTGCCCGCAAACGCCACATGTCGTTTGTCGGCAAGCTGATGCGTGTGCAGGACCTGGATGCCATCCATGCCTTGCTCGAACAGATGGACAGCTCGACCCGCCAGTACAACGAGCGTTTCCACGGCCTGGAGCGCTGGCGCGACCGGTTGATCGACGGCAATGACGAAGACCTTGAACGCTTCGTCAACGAGTACCCCGATACCGATCGCCAGCAAATGCGCTCGCTGATCCGCCATGCCCAGCACGAGAAGGCGCGTAACAAACCGCCTGCCGCCGCGCGCAAGGTGTTCAAGTACATCCGCGACCTCGACGAGCTGCAGCGCGGATTGCGCTGATTGCCCAGGGGCTGCTGCGCAGCCCCCATGCCTGTCACGCCCCGGTCCCGCCGACGGTGATCGCATCGAGTTTCAGCGTCGGCTGCCCGACCCCTACCGGCACCGACTGCCCATCCTTGCCGCACGTACCGACGCCACTGTCCAGCGCCAGGTCATTGCCGACCATCGATACCCGGCTCATCGCCTCCGGCCCGTTGCCAATCAACGTTGCACCCTTGACCGGCGCGGTGATTTTGCCGTCTTCGATCAGGTAAGCCTCACTGGTGGAGAAGACGAACTTGCCGCTGGTGATATCCACCTGGCCACCGCCCAGGTTGGCGCAATAGATGCCCCTCTTCACCGAAGCGATGATTTCCTGCGGGTCGCTTTCGCCCGCGCGCATGTAGGTGTTGGTCATGCGCGGCATCGGCAGATGGGCGTAGGATTCGCGGCGGCCATTGCCGGTCACGGCCATGCCCATCAGGCGGGCGTTCAGTTTGTCCTGCATGTAGCCTTTGAGCACACCGTTCTCGATCAGCGTGGTGCACTCGGTCGGGGTGCCTTCGTCATCCACGCTCAACGAACCGCGGCGGCCTTCAAGGGTGCCGTCGTCGACGATGGTGCACAGTTTCGACGCCACCTGCTCACCGATCCGGCCGCTGAACGCCGAGCTGCCCTTGCGATTGAAGTCCCCTTCCAAGCCATGGCCCACCGCTTCATGCAACAACACGCCCGACCAGCCCGAACCCAGCACCACGGGCAAGGTGCCCGCCGGGGCAGGAATCGCCTCCAGGTTCACCAGTGCCTGACGCAACGCCTCACGGGCATAACCCATGACCTTCTCTTCGGTGAAGAAGCGGTAGTCGGTACGCCCGCCGCCACCCTGGCCACCGCGCTCGCGGCGGCCATTGTGTTCGACGATGACGCTGACGTTGAAGCGCACCAGCGGGCGCACGTCGGCGGCGAGGCTGCCATCGGCCGCCGCGATGAGAATGCGCTCCCAGACCCCGGCCATGCTCACGCTGACCTGCTGGATACGCGGGTCCAGCGCCCGGGTGGCGGCGTCTACACGCTTGAGCAGGTCGACCTTCTCGGCGCGGCTGAGCACATCCAGAGGGTTGTCCGGCGCATACAGGGCCGTCACATCCTGGCTGCGGAAAGCCTGGACCGTCCCATTCTGCCCGGCACGGGAGATCGAACGCGCGGCACGGGCCGCCGAGGTCAGTGCCTCCAGGTTGATGGCGTTGCTGTAGGCGAAGCCGGTCTTTTCACCGGACTGGGCACGCACGCCGACGCCTTGGTCGAGGTTGAAGCTGCCCTCTTTGACGATGCCGTCCTCCAGCGCCCAGGTTTCCGAGATCTGGCCCTGGAAATACAAGTCGGCGGCATCGATGCCCGGGCCGGCCAACTCACCCAGCACAGCCTGCAGGCTGTCCAGGGTCAACCCGCCTGGGGCCAGGAGCTGCTCGCTGACGGTGGATAACATCTGGCTCATAGTCACTCCGAGGTGTGCGCAGGCCGCAAGGCGTCCTGCGAGAAAAAGCGCCGGTGCGAAACCACCGGCATGCGCGCCCGAATGGACGCTTGTTCATCAGTGTCGCGCTCGGCGAGCAATACCGCTTCGCCCTGCGCCTGCTGCGCAACGATCCGCCCCCAGGGGTCGACGATCGCTGCATGGCCATGGGTTTCCCGTGGGCCTGGATGGGTGCCGCCCTGCGCTGCGGCCAACAGGTAGCACTGGGTCTCGATGGCACGCGCGCGAATCAGCACGTCCCAGTGCGCCGCGCCCGTCACCGCAGTGAAGGCGGCTGGCGCGGTGATCAGCTCGGCCCCGGCAGCGCGCAAGGCACTGTACAACTCGGGGAAGCGCAGGTCATAGCATACGCTCAGGCCCACGCGCCCCACCGGGGTATCGGCCACCACCACCTGCGCGCCATGGGCATAGTCGTCGGACTCGCGGTAACGGCCGCGGTTGTCGGCGACGTCCACGTCGAACAGGTGCAACTTGTCGTAGCGTGCCGCCACTTCACCGTGTTCATCGATCAGCAGTGAGCAGGCATGGGCCTTGGCATCAGGCTGGCCGACCGGTGGCAACGGCAAGGTGCCGGCGACAATCCATAACTTGAGGTCTCGCGCGGTGCGTTTCAACCACGGCAGGATCGGCCCTTCGCCCAAGGCTTCGGCGCGGCCGATCACTGCAGCATCCTTGCGCCCCATGGCGGCGAAGTTTTCTGGCAGCACGGCCAGGCGTGCGCCACCGAACGCGGCCTGCTCAAGCAGGGCGCCAGCACGCTGCAGGTTGGCCAGCACGTCGTCCTGGCTGACCATCTGGATCACCGCTGCCTTCATGAAGACTCCTAGCGCGATTTCTCGAAAGGTTTCACAAATGTGATTCTAGGCTCTTTCCACGGCCCCTCGACGCGGTAATGCACGCTGGCAAAGCGTGATACCCGGTCGCCGATCAAGCGATCGACCAGGAACAGCGCGCCCCCCACCGCAGGTGCGCCGATGATCAGGGCGGCCAGCGGCAGGTTGTTGGTCACCGGCAGGCTCACCTGCAGGTTGGCATCCACCCGGTCACGGACCAGGTCGAGGGTACCGTCTAGCTCGAAGTTGCTCGACGGGCCGGTAACGGTAATCGGCTCGCGGGTCACGTAGACGCCATTGCTGGCCACCAGCAGGCCCTTGACCCGATCATAGGCCAGGCCTTTGTCGAACAGGTCGGAAAAGTCCAGGCGCAAGCGGCGGCCGATGGAGTTGAAGTTGAGCAGGCCGAACACGCGCAGGGCCTGGGCACTGCCTTCGACTTCGACGAACTGGCCGGTGCGCAGGGCGGCATCCATGCTCCCGGAGAAGCGGTTCAAGCCCACCCAGGCAGGTGAGCCCGGCCAGCGGCCGTCGACATCCAGGCGGAAATCGCGGCTGGTCACGGTGGGGGCAAACCCCCACGCCTTGAGCACATCGGCCAGGTTCTTGCCGTCCAGGCGCCCTTTGTACCAGCTACTGCTGCTGCCCGGCGGGCCTTCCCAGCCACCGCCGCCATCGATGCGCAGGCCCTTGAAGTCAAGGTCGATATCGTCTGCCGATACGCCACGCGCGGTCGGGCGCAACTTGATCGATGCGCTGCCGTAGAGGTCGTCGCCGCGGTAGAGCTTGTCGATGCTCAGGTCCAGGGCAGGTACCTTGCGCGGGTCGAATGATGCCAACGGGTCGGGCCCCTCCTCGGCCTGCGCCTGGGCCGGGTCCGCAGCCGGCAGGCGCAAGGTCTGCAGGCGCACCGACATGGGCGCGGCCTTGGCGTCGGGTACGCGCGCGTTGCCGATGACTTCCTTGCTGTCCAGGCGCAGGTCCCACGCCGGGCCACCACGGGCCAGACGCACCACCGCCTGATTCAGGTCCATGCCGAAGGCTTTGAGCTGGCCGATGCTCAGGTCGACGCTTTGCAGGCTCTGCCGGGCACTGCCACCGGGGTCGTCACCGCCCAGGCTGGCCATCTGCGCTTGCCACGGCGCCAGGTCCAGTGTTTCCAGGTGCCCGCGTACCCGCAGCCCCTGGCCGCTTGGCACTTGCGCCTGGCCTGTGCCCAGCAGCAGCTCACCGCGGCCCTGGGCCAGTTTGTCGCCGGGCGCGGCATAGGCAAAGCGTGCAAGGTCGGCATAGCTGGCGTCGAAGCGCCGCTCCTGGCCCTGCAGGTTCATGCTGAAGCGGCTATCGCGGGTATCCGCCGCAGCCTTGCCGAAGGGTGCCGGCAAATCGATCGCCAACCCCTTGAGCGACGAGTTGACGTTCAGGCTGTTGTCCCGGCTACCCAGGTTGACCTGCAACTGATAGGGCAGCTCGCCCGAGGCAGGCAACGCCTGGTTGAACTGCAGCCATTCGGTCAGCGCTTTCAGCGAAACCTGGCCGTTGGCGTTGATGCGGGTCTGCATCTGCCCTGGCTCGCCCTCGGCGACGATCTGCGCGGTCACCGGTTTGCCGAACGCCTGCAGGCTGATGTCCTTGCCGCTCAGGCCCTTGTCGAAGTCAAAACTGAAGTCGCCCTTCAGGCGGTTCAGCTCCAGGCTTGGCGGGGCCACCTTGAGGCGGGCGTCAGCGGTGGCGAAGTCCACCTTGACCTTGGGCCGCTGCCCATGTGCCAGGGGGATATCGAGCTTGACCTTGCCCTTGAGCGGGCCCTCGCCTTCCCAACCGGCGAAGATCTCACCCGTGCCGATCGGGGCTTCCTTGAGAATTTTCAGGCCGTCACCCAGGCTGCCGTCGAAATCGCCATCCAGGTACAGATGGCTATGCTGGTCGCCTTCGACGTGGGGGATGTCGACACTGACGTCACTCACCTTGGTATCGAGCAGCAGGCCATGGTGGGCCTTGATGCGCACACCACTGTCTTCGATCAGCACGTCACCGTCGACCTGCTGCACTTGAGGCCAGCCGGGCTGGAAGTCCAGCGCCGCGTCACGCACCTTGAAGAACAGGCTGATACTGCGCGCCTCCGGGGTGGCGCCGTGGTTCAGCGAACCCTGGTACTGGAAGTAGCCCTCATCCACGGTGCCCTTGACGATCGCACTGCGCAGCCATTCGTCGAGGGCCGGGCTGAGTACTTCCGGCAAGTATTTGGCGGTGTATCGGCCATCGCCCTCGGTCAACCCGACCCGCAGGTCCATGTAGTCCTCGCGGCCCTCTTCGAACAGCAGGCGGATCAGGAAGTCACCGGCGATCTTGCCCTCCTCGCCCAGCACCTTGAGGTACGGCGCGACGAGGGTGAAGCCTTGCTGGTCGAGGGCCCAGGTCAGGCGGGCATTGGCCTGCTGGTAATGCCAAGGTTTGGCGAAGATCGGGTACAAGTGCAGCATGAAGGCGTCGGTGTCGAGCCGCAGCTCGCCATGGCCCAGGTCGCCGCTGATGCTGCCACTGACGTTGCCGGCCGCCGGGGCACCGTGGTAGGCGTTGAAACCGACCTGCTCCAGGTTGGCGGCAAATTGCAGGCGCTGGTCGCCCTCGGCCTTGGGCCGCGCCTCAAGGCGCAAGTTGCGCAGCGCGCCGGTGACCTTCAGGCCATCGACCACAGCCATGAGGTTATCCGGCAGCGGTGCCAGGGCATCGATCAATGGGGTCAGCGGAGTGAGGTCAAGGCGGTCGGCCTGCACTTCCCAGCGCTCGTCGGCCGGGGCCTGCCCAGGGCGCTGGCGTAACTGCAGATGGGATTCCCAGCGGGTCTTGCCGATGCTCATGGCCAGGGAATCGACACTCACATCGAAGCCTTGCGGGCTACGCTGGAACCAGGCGGCCAGCGCCAGGTTGTCCACGGTTGCGGCCTTGCGCCCGGCATAGGCGCCTTGCAGCTTCGGCGCATTGAGCCGGACCACCGCGTGCTGCAACTGGCCTTGGCGCCAGTCGACCCAGAACTCGCCCCCGGCGCGCAGTGCATCAGCGTGCCACTGGCCCAGCAGGCGCGGCGGCAACCAGCGCGCCCAATCGCTCTGCGGCAGGCTCAGGTAAGCGGCAACCTCAGCGTCTTGCCAGGCGTTGGCCGACGCACGGCTGCGCAGGTTCAGCGCCAGGGGCTGGCCGTCCGGCAGGGTTGCGCGCACGTCGAGGGCCTGGCGCGAGGCACCGGCCTGCAGGCCGGCACTCACATACGTCAAGGTCAGGGGGTCGCGCTGCCAGGGCTGCAAGGTAACCTGGCTGTCGAATACATCGATACGCCCCAGTTGGCGCAGGCGCTGCAGCAGCTCGGCGGGGTCGAGGGGGGCATCGTCTTTTTTCGGCAGCCCTTCGAGGTTCCAGGCGCCTTGCTCATCTTCGCGCAGGATCAGTTGCAAGCCGCCTAACTGAATACGCGCCAGGCGTACCTCGCGGGAGGTCAGGCTGGCCCATAAGTCCGGCACCAGCTTGACGTCGTCCAGGCGCAACGCGGTGGCGCCTTCGCCCAATTGCAGGTCGCGAACGCGCAGCACAGGCGCCAGCCCGCTCCAGCGCCCCTCAAGGGCACCGACATGCACTGGCAGGCCCAACGCCTGTTCGGCCTTGCTCTCGACATCGGCTCGGTACTCGGCCACCAGCGGCACCAATTGCCGGCCGAGGCTGACATACAACGCCACCAGCACCGCCAGCAGCGCACACAAGCCCAGCCCCCAGCGAGTCAAGGCGACAAGAACGCGGTTCAGACGTCCCATGGCCATGGCCCTCCAGGTCGTTTATCCATGATGGCCCCAAGTACCGGTTTTGCCAGCCCGGCCATCCTGTGCTGCGTTTTGGTAAGCCTCAGAGCAGCACCACATCGTATTGTTCCTGCGAGTACATCGACTCGACCTGGAAGCGGATAGTTCTGCCGATGAAGGTTTCAAGCTCCGCCACGTTGCCGGACTCCTCGTCCAGCAGGCGGTCGACCACTTTCTGGTTGGCCAGTACGCGGTAGCCCTCGGCCTGGTAGGCGCGGGCTTCGCGAAGGATCTCACGGAAGATTTCGTAACAAATGGTCTCGGGGGTTTTCAGCTTGCCACGGCCCTGGCACCCCAGGCAGGGTTCGCAGAGCACCTGCTCGAGGCTCTCACGCGTGCGCTTGCGGGTCATCTGCACCAGGCCCAGCTCGGTAATGCCGATGATGTTGGTCTTGGCGTGATCACGTTCGAGCTGCTTTTCCAGGGTGCGCAGCACCTGGCGCTGATGCTCTTCATCTTCCATGTCGATGAAGTCGATGATGATGATGCCGCCGATGTTGCGCAGGCGCAGTTGCCGGGCAATGGCGGTAGCGGCCTCGAGGTTGGTCTTGAAGATGGTCTCCTCAAGGTTGCGATGGCCGACGAAGGCACCGGTGTTGACGTCGATGGTGGTCATCGCCTCAGCGGGGTCGACCACCAGATAGCCACCGGACTTGAGCGGCACCTTGCGCTCCAGGGCACGCTGAATCTCGTCTTCGACGCCGTACAAGTCAAAGATCGGCCGCTCGCCAGGGTAATGCTCGAGCCGATCGGCAATCTCCGGCATCAATTCGCCGACGAACTGCGTGGTTTTCTGGAATGTTTCCCGCGAGTCGATGCGGATTTTCTCGATCTTCGGGTTGACCAGGTCGCGCAGGGTACGCAGGGCCAGGCCAAGGTCTTCGTAAATCACCGTGGGCGCGCCGCAGGTCTGGATCTGGCTGCCGATCTGTTCCCACAGGCGGCGCAGGTAGCGAATGTCCTGCAGGATCTCTTCGGCGCGAGCGCCTTCGGCGGCAGTGCGCAGGATGAAGCCGCCGGCGTCCTTGATGTTCTCGCTGTCCATGCAGCTGCTGACTACCTGCTTGAGGCGATCACGCTCGGCTTCGTCTTCGATCTTGAGGGAAATACCGACATGGCTGCTGCGCGGCATGTACACCAGGTAGCGCGAAGGGATCGACAACTGCGTGGTCAGACGGGCGCCCTTGGTGCCGATCGGGTCCTTGGTCACCTGTACCACCAGCGCCTGGCCTTCATGCACCAGCGCGGTGATATTCTCTACCGCCGAGCCTTCGCGCTGGGAAATTTCCGAGGCATGGATGAAGGCGGCCCGCTCCAGGCCGATGTCGACGAACGCCGCCTGCATGCCGGGCAGCACGCGTACCACCTTGCCCTTGTAGATATTGCCGACGATGCCGCGGCGCTGGGTGCGCTCGACGTGCACTTCCTGCAGCACCCCGTTTTCCACCACCGCCACACGTGACTCCATCGGGGTGATGTTGATCAGGATCTCTTCACTCATGGCAGGCTCTCGTCAAAGGTCTTGGATAATGATGGATCGCGCAGGCAGCGCTGGCTACTGCGGCTTTGTTACCTCTGGAGAAAGCGCAGGCAGTTGCCAGCAGGCGATGCCAAACCCGGCGAGCAGCTCGGCGGTCTCGCTCAGCGGCAAACCCACCACCGCAGAGTAACTGCCTGCAAGGCCGGTGACGAACACTGCGCCCAGCCCTTGGATGGCGTAACCGCCGGCTTTGTCTACAGGCTCACCGCTGGCCCAGTAGCGCGCTGCTTCATCGGCGCTGATGGCACGAAAGCGCACGCTGCTGGTGACGCACAGGCTCAGGGTGCGCACGCCATCGCTCAGGGCGACAGCGGTCAAAACCTGATGTTCGCGGCCAGACAGGTCGGCCAGCATGGCCAGGGCATGTTCGCGGTCTTCCGGTTTGCCGAGAATACGGCCATCGAGGACCACTGCGGTGTCTGCGCCCAGCACCACCGCCGGGCCCTGCAGGCTGGCAAGGCCAGCCTCGGCCTTGGCCCGGGCGAGGCGCTCGACATAGGCCTGGGCACCTTCATTGGCCAGCGGGGTTTCATCGATGGGGGCGCTAACGGTAGTGAACGGTACGCCGATCTGAGTCAGCAGTTCACGACGACGGGGCGAGCCAGAGGCCAGGTAAAGCGGGTTCATGTAGACATCTCCCTGTCAGTCGCGGCAACGCCGTCAATTTATGTGCAAGCGTCGGCGCAGGTCGCGCAGGGCAAAGCTGATCCATGGCCAGAGCAAGGCGCTGATGACCGCCGACCACACCAGCGCCAGGGTCGGCAGGCGGTTGCCGGTCAGCGCGCTGAGCCATAGCTGTATCAGCTGGGCGATGCCGAAGATCACCAGAATCACCAGGCTCTGCTGCCACATGGGGAATATGCGCAGGCGCTGCTGCAGAGACAGCACCAAGAAGGTGATCAGGGTCAGGATCAGCGCGTTCTGCCCAAGCAACGTGCCATACAGCACATCCTCGGCCAGGCCCAGCACGAAGGCCGTGGTCATGCCGACCTTGCTCGGCACGGCGAGGGTCCAGAACGATACCAGCAGCGCCAGCCACATGGGCCGGAACACTTCCATGAACTGGGGCATGGGCGAGACACTGAGCAGCAGGCCAATGGCGAATGTCAGCCAGATGACCCAGCCGTTGTTGCGGCGTGATGCAGCCATCATTGCCTCCGGGGTTGGGCGGGCGCTGCCGCTGGCACGGCGGGTGCCGCAGGCGCTACAGGCGCAGCAGCGGGCGGCGTGGCAGGGGCTGCCGGTGTTGCGGGCGCGACGGGCGCGGTGGCGGTACCGGCAGGTGCGGCCTGCTCGCCATTGGCGCCAGGCTGAACACCCACCGCGGTGCCCTTGCGGTCGGCCTCTTCCTGCGCAATCGCCGCGTCAGTGGCGCGCTGTTCCGGGGTACGCCGGTCACTGAACACCAGCAGCATGTAGCGGCTGCGGTTGAGTGCGGCGGTAGGGATGGCGCGGACAATGGCAAACGGCTGGCCGGAGTCGTGAATCACTTCGTTGACCGTGGCCACCGGGTAGCCGGCCGGGAAGCGCTGGCCCATGCCGGAGCTGACCAACAGGTCGCCTTCCTTGATGTCGGCGGTATCGGCCACATGGCGCAGTTCCAGACGCTCCGGGTTGCCGGTACCGCTGGCTATGGCGCGCAGGCCATTGCGGTTGACCTGCACCGGAATGCTATGGGTGGTATCGGTCAGCAACAGCACCCGCGAGGTGTAAGGCATCAATTCGACCACCTGGCCCATCAGGCCGCGGGCGTCGAGCACCGGCTGGCCGAGGAACACACCATCGCGCTCACCCTTGTTGATCAGAATGCGGTGGGTGAACGGATTGGGATCGACGCCGATCAGCTCGGCCACTTCGACCTTTTCGTTGACCAGGGCCGAAGAGTTGAGCAACTCACGCAAGCGCACGTTCTGCTCGGTCAGGGCCGCCAGCTTCTGCAGGCGCCCCTGCAACAGCAGGGCCTCGGTCTTGAGCTTTTCGTTTTCCGCGATCAGTTCGGTACGGCTGCCGAACTGGCCCGCCACGCCTTGCCACAAGCGCTGCGGCAAATCGGTGATCCAGTACGATTCCATCAACACCATGCCCATCTGGCTGCGCACAGGCTTGAGCACGGCAAAGCGCGCATCGACCACCATCAACGCGATCGACAGCACCACCAATACGAGTAGACGAACGCCCAGCGAAGGGCCCTTGGAGAAAAGCGGTTTAATGGGCCGTTCCTCGTGGACGACTCAGGAGGTCATTGGACATGGGACAACGCACCAGCCTGGTTGCGGGTTGACGGAAACGACGCCCAAACGGACGCCAGCCCAGCGCATACAGGTAGCACTGTGCGTGCTACCTGTAAACCGGGCGCTCATGAGCCGCGAGCAGGATCACTCGCTGGAGAGCAGGTCCATCGCGTGCTTGTCCATCATCTCCAGGGCGCGACCGCCGCCACGGGCGACACAGGTCAGCGGGTCCTCGGCGACGATCACCGGCAGGCCGGTTTCCTGGGCCAGCAGCTTGTCGAGGTCGCGCAGCAGTGCGCCACCACCGGTCAACACCAGGCCGCGCTCGGCGATGTCGGAGGCCAGCTCCGGCGGCGACTGCTCCAGGGCGCTCTTTACCGCCTGAACGATGGTCGCCAGCGACTCCTGCAGCGCTTCGAGCACTTCGTTGGAGTTCAGGGTGAAGGCACGCGGTACGCCCTCGGCCAGGTTACGGCCACGGACATCGACTTCGCGCACTTCGCCGCCCGGGTAGGCGGTGCCGATTTCCTGCTTGATGCGCTCGGCGGTGGACTCGCCGATCAGGCTGCCGTAGTTGCGGCGCACGTAGGTGACGATGGCTTCGTCGAAGCGATCGCCGCCAACCCGCACGGATTCGGCATACACCACACCGTTGAGGGAGATCAGCGCGATTTCGGTGGTACCACCGCCGATATCGACGACCATCGAGCCACGGGCCTCTTCAACCGGCAGGCCGGCACCGATGGCGGCGGCCATTGGCTCTTCGATCAGGAAGACTTCGCGGGCACCGGCACCCAGGGCCGACTCGCGAATCGCACGGCGCTCTACCTGGGTCGACTTGCACGGCACGCAAATCAGCACGCGAGGGCTGGGCTGCAGGAAGCTGTTCTCGTGAACCTTGTTGATGAAATACTGCAACATTTTTTCACAAACGCTGAAGTCGGCGATGACGCCGTCCTTCATCGGACGAATGGCAGCAATGTTGCCGGGCGTACGGCCCAGCATGCGTTTGGCTTCGGTACCGACGGCGACGACGCTTTTCTGATTGCCATGGGTACGGATGGCAACAACCGAGGGCTCATTCAGGACGATACCGCGCTCACGCACGTAAATAAGGGTGTTGGCAGTACCCAGGTCGATGGAAAGATCGCTGGAAAACATGCCACGCAGTTTCTTGAACATGGGAAAGTGACCCTGGGGAAAGCGTGGGTAAAAAAGTGCGGCAAACTCTAACAATGGCAGGGATTTTGGGCAAGGAGCCAATATGTTAAATTGGTCGTTTTTCCGAGCACGCCAGCAGATGATCGCGGCCGTATGACCGCTAGAATGCCGACATGTTCCTCATCACGGACCTTATTCCGTTCTTTGTTTCCCCTGGAGATCCCCATGGCGCTTGAACGCTGCGACGTGGAAAAGATCGCCCATCTGGCCCGTCTGGGCCTGAATGATGGCGAACTGCCACGTATTACCGATGCACTGAACAGCATTCTCGGGCTGGTCGACCAGATGCAGGCGGTCGACACCACGGGCATCGAGCCCCTGGCCCACCCCCTGGAGGCCAGCCAGCGACTGCGTCCCGACCAGGTCACCGAAAGCAACCAGCGCGAGGCCTACCAGGCCATCGCACCCTCGACCGAAAGCGGTCTGTACCTGGTTCCCAAAGTCATCGAGTAAGGGATAGAGCCTGCCATGCATCAATTGACCCTGGCCGAGATCGCCCGCGGACTCGCCGACAAGTCGTTTTCTTCCGAAGAGCTGACGGGCGCCCTGCTGGCGCGCATCAAGCAACTCGACCCGCAAATCAACAGCTTCATCAGCGTCACCGAAGAGCTGGCCCTGGGCCAGGCCCGTGCCGCCGACGCCCGCCGCGCCACTGGCGAGGCCGGTGCACTGCTGGGCGCGCCGATCGCCCACAAGGACCTGTTCTGCACCAACGGTGTACGCACCAGCTGCGGCTCGAAGATGCTCGACAACTTCAAGGCGCCGTACGATGCCACCGTGGTCGCCAAGCTGGCCGAAGCCGGCATGGTCACCCTGGGCAAGACCAACATGGACGAATTCGCCATGGGTTCGGCCAACGAATCCAGCCACTATGGCCCGGTGAAGAACCCGTGGAACCTCGAGCACGTGCCTGGCGGCTCGTCCGGTGGTTCCGCTGCTGCCGTCGCCGCGCGCCTGCTGCCAGCCTCCACTGGCACCGACACCGGCGGCTCGATCCGACAGCCGGCAGCGCTGACCAACCTGACCGGCCTGAAACCGACGTACGGTCGTGTTTCGCGCTGGGGCATGATCGCTTACGCCTCCAGCCTCGACCAGGGCGGCCCGCTGGCCCGTACCGCCGAAGACTGCGCGCTGCTGCTGCAAGGCATGGCCGGTTTCGACGCCAAGGACTCCACCAGCATCGAAGAACCGGTGCCGGACTACAGCGCCAATCTCAACGCCTCGCTGCAGGGCCTGCGCATTGGCCTGCCGAAGGAATACTTCGGCGCCGGCCTCGACCCGCGCATCGCCGAACGGGTGCAAGCCAGCGTCAAGGAGCTGGAAAAGCTCGGCGCCGTGGTCAAGGAAATCAGCCTGCCGAACATGCAGCATGCCATCCCGGCGTACTACGTGATCGCGCCCGCTGAAGCGTCCTCCAACCTGTCGCGTTTCGACGGCGTGCGTTTCGGCTACCGCTGCGAAGCCCCCAAAGACCTGACCGACCTGTACAAGCGTTCGCGTGGCGAAGGCTTCGGCGCCGAAGTGCAGCGCCGCATCATGGTCGGTACCTACGCCCTGTCGGCCGGCTACTACGACGCCTACTACGTCAAGGCGCAGCAGATCCGCCGCCTGATCAAGAACGACTTCATGGCCGCGTTCAACGACGTCGACCTGATCCTTGGCCCGACCACGCCGAACCCGGCCTGGAAGCTCGGCGCCAAGAGCAGCGACCCAGTCGCCGCCTACCTTGAAGACGTCTACACCATCACCGCCAACCTGGCTGGCCTGCCCGGCCTGTCGATGCCGGCCGGCTTCGTCGATGGCCTGCCCGTTGGTGTGCAGTTGCTGGCGCCGTACTTCCAGGAAGGCCGCCTGCTCAACGTCGCGCACCGCTACCAGCAAGTGACCGACTGGCACACCCGTGCCCCCAACGGCTTCTGAGGAGTTCACACATGCAATGGGAAGTTGTGATCGGGCTGGAAATTCATACCCAGCTCGCTACCCAGTCGAAGATCTTCTCCGGCAGCGCCACCACCTTCGGCTCCGAGCCGAACACCCAGGCCAGCCTGGTTGACCTGGGGATGCCCGGCGTACTGCCGGTGCTGAACCAGGAAGCCGTGCGCATGGCCTGCATGTTCGGCCTGGCGATCGACGCCGAGATCGGCAAGCGCAACGTGTTCGCGCGCAAGAACTACTTCTACCCCGACCTGCCCAAGGGCTACCAGATCAGCCAGATGGAGCTGCCGATCGTCGGCAAGGGCCACCTGGATATCGCCCTGGAAGACGGCACCATCAAGCGCATCGGGGTTACCCGTGCGCACCTGGAAGAAGACGCCGGCAAGAGCCTGCACGAAGACTTCAGCGGCTCTACCGGCATCGACCTGAACCGTGCCGGCACGCCGCTGCTGGAAATCGTCTCCGAGCCGGACATGCGCAGCGCCAAGGAGGCCGTGGCCTACGTCAAGGCCATCCACGCCCTGGTGCGCTACCTGGGCATCTGCGACGGCAACATGGCCGAGGGCTCGCTGCGCTGCGACTGCAACGTGTCGATCCGTCCCAAGGGCCAGGCCGAGTTCGGCACCCGCTGCGAGATCAAGAACGTCAACTCGTTCCGCTTCATCGAGCGTGCGATCAACAGCGAGATCCAGCGCCAGATCGACCTGATCGAGGACGGTGGCAGGGTCATCCAGGAAACCCGCCTGTACGACCCGAACAAGGACGAGACCCGCTCCATGCGCAGCAAGGAGGAAGCCAACGACTACCGTTACTTCCCCGACCCGGACCTGCTGCCGGTGGTCATCGAGGACAGCTTCCTCGACACCATCCGTGCCGGCTTGCCCGAGCTGCCACCGCAAAAGGTCGAGCGTTTCCAGAGCCAGTACGGCCTGTCGGCCTACGATGCCAACGTGCTGGCCTCCAGCCGTGAACAGGCGGACTACTTCGAAGAAGTGGTGAAGATTGGCGGCGACGCCAAGCTGGCCGCCAACTGGGTCATGGTCGAGCTGGGCAGCCTGCTGAACAAGCTGGGCATCGAGATCGACCAGGCGCCGGTCAGTGCCGAGCAGCTCGGTGGCATGTTGCTGCGGATTCGCGACAACACCATCAGCGGCAAGATTGCCAAGACCGTGTTCGAAGCCATGGCCGCCGGTGAAGGCGATGCCGACAGCATCATCGAAAGCCGCGGCCTGAAGCAGGTTACAGACACCGGTGCAATCGAGACGATGCTCGACGAGATGCTGGCTGCCAACGCCGAACAGGTCGAACAGTACCGCGCCGCCGACGAGGCCAAGCGTGGCAAGATGTTCGGCTTCTTTGTCGGCCAGGCGATGAAAGCGTCGAAGGGCAAGGCCAACCCTGGGCAAGTGAACCAATTGCTCAAAGCCAAGCTCGAAGGCTGAGCTGAAAAAAGCGGCGAGGGCTTTGCCCTCGTTCGCGAGGCCAGTCGGATCGCCGCACCGCCGCTCCCACAGGTATTGCGCAGCCCAGTAGCTGTGGGAGCGGCGGTGCGGCGATCCGACTGGCCCCGCGAAGGGCCGCACAGCAGCCCCAACGGCAGCACCGGAGCTTTCGACTTGCTAAAACGATCCCTCGGCACCCTCGCACTCTTCTCCCTGCTGGCCGGCTGCGCCAGCCACGACATCGACCCTCGCGGCTACAACCAGACCGGTACCGCCTCCTATTACGGCGCCCGCCACCACGGCAAACGCACGGCCAGTGGCGAGCCTTTCAACCAGCATGGCCTCACCGCCGCTCACCGCAGCCTGCCCTTCGGCAGCAAGGTGCTGGTCACCAACCTTGCCAACCAACGCAGCGTGGTGGTGCGCATCAACGACCGCGGCCCGCATACACGTGGCCGGCTGATCGACCTGTCACGCGCCGCAGCAGAAAAAATCGGCATGCTCCGTAGCGGAACGGCGCGCGTCCGGGTACAAGGTCTGAGCGACTGACCGACTGGAGCCCGACCATTTTCGACCTCGCCACCCTTCCCACCTTCAGCCTCCTGCAACTGGGCGTCGCCCTCGTGCTGCTGGCCTGCGGTGCAGAGCTACTGGTACGTGTGGCCCTGCGCCTGGCCCTGCGCCTGCACGTGCGGCCATTGATCATCGGCCTGAGCCTGGTGGCCTTCGGCAGCACCGCGCCGCAGCTCACCGTAAGCCTGCAGGCTGCCTACCAAGGCGCACCCGATGTCGCAGTCGGCAGCGTGATCGGCAGCAATATCTTCAACGTGCTGGTGATTCTCGGCCTGGCCGCGCTGATCATCCCGCTGCGCGTATCACGCCAGCTGGTGCGCCTGGATATCCCCCTGATGATCGTCGCCAGCGCGCTGGTGTATGCGCTCGCCGCCAATGGCTACCTGGGCCGCTGGGAGGGCCTGTTGCTGTTGCTGACGCTGGTGGGCTACCTGGGCATGCTCTGGCACCAATCGCGGCATTACGCCCGCACCTACCCCGCGCCCAGCTTCATCACCGTCAGCGGCGCACGCTTCTGGTCTGGCGCCCTGTTGCAGATTGCCCTCGGCCTTGGCCTGCTGAGCCTGGCCGGGCACCTGCTGCTGGAAGCCGTCGTCGAGGTGGCGACCGACCTGGGGCTGTCCGAACGCATCATCGGCCTGACCGTGGTGGCGGTGTGCACGTCGCTGCCAGAGCTGGCGGCGGCGATGATCGCCGCCCTTCGCGGCGAACGGGAGATCGCCGTGGGCACGGTGATCGGCAGCAACCTGTTCAACCTGCTGGGTGTATTGGGGCTGACTGCGTTGATCACGCCAGAGCCGCTGTCGATCTCACCCAACGCACTGGCCTTTGACTTGCCGGTGATGCTGGGTGTGGCGGCGCTGAGCCTGCCGGTGTTTTATTCGGGGTACCGGATTACCCGCGCTGAAGGCTTGGTGTTCCTTTGCCTGTACCTGGCCTATGGGCTGCATGTGGTGGCCTTTACCACCGGCATGCCACTGGCCGGGCGCCTGGAACGGCTCATGCTGTTTTATGTGCTGCCGGTGCTAGCGGTGGTGTTGCTGTATACCACCGTGCGTGCCTGGCGCCGACAGCATTGAGGTGCCATAAGGGGTAGCGTCAAGGCGGCCAGGCTCAAGCCAGGTGCTTTGTCAGCCCCTCGCCTGCCGCGCCTTCTTCAACCGGAACGCCACCCACAGCACCGCGATCCACCCCGGAATCAACATCACCGAAATACGAATCGGCGGCGTCAGGTACATCACCACCAGAATCAGCACGATGAAGGCCAGGCACAGGTAATTGGTGATCGGGTGCCCCCAGCTCTGATAAAACGGGGTAATGCCCGCGCCCAGTTTGGCCTTGCGGAACTTCAGGTGGGTAATGCTGATGCTCGCCCAGTTGATCACCAGCGCCGACACCGCCAGGGCCATCAGCAAACCGAAGGCTTCCCCCGGCATCAGGTAGTTGATCAATACGCACAGGCCAGTGGCGAACGCCGAAACGCCCAGCGCCGTCAGCGGGACGCCACTGCGGCTGACCTTGAGCAACTGACGCGGCGCATCGCCCTGGCTGGCCAGGCCGAACAGCATGCGGCTGTTGGCGTAGACACAGCTGTTGTAAACCGACAGCGCAGCCGTCAACACCACGACGTTGAGGATGGTCGCCACCAGGTCGCTGTCCAGCTCATGGAAGATCATCACGAACGGGCTCCCCCCCTGCACCACCTTCTGCCATGGGTACAGCGACAGCAGCACCGCCAAGGCGCCAATGTAGAAAATCAGGATGCGGTAGACCACCTGGTTGGTGGCCTTGGGGATGCTCTGACGCGGGTTGTCCGCCTCGGCAGCGGTGATACCCACCAGCTCCAGCCCACCGAAGGAGAACATGATCACGGCCAGGGCCATGACCAGGCCAGTGACGCCGTTAGGGAAGAAACCACCGTACTGCCACAGGTTGGCCACGCTGGCATCCGGGCCGCCATGGCCGCTGCTCAGCAGCCAGGCACCAAAGCCGATCATGCTGACGATGGCCACCACCTTGACCAGGGCGAACCAGAACTCCATCTCACCGTAGACCTTCACCTGCGTCAGGTTGATGAGGTTGATGACCACGAAGAAGATCGCCGCCGTCGCCCAGGTAGGGAAGTCTGGCCACCAGTACTGCACATAGATGCCCACCGCCGTCAGCTCGGCCATGCCCACCAGCACGTACACCACCCAGTAGTTCCAGCCCGAGACGAAGCCTGCAAATTCGCTCCAGTACTGGTGAGCAAAGTGGCTGAAGCTGCCGGCGACCGGCTCTTCGACCACCATTTCGCCAAGCTGGCGCATGATGAAGAAGGCCATCAGGCCGGCAATGGCATAGCCCAGCAAAACGGAAGGGCCAGCCAGCTGAATGGTCTGGGCGATCCCCAGAAACAGCCCCGTGCCGATGGCCCCACCCAGCGCGATCAGCTGGATATGGCGGTTCTTCAACCCGCGCTGCAAGCGCTCGGGCGTGCTCTGGTCTTGCATGAAGTGTCCTTTAGCTCAGTGAGGCAGTGTTATTGCTGTTATTTGCAGTCAAGGATCTAGATCCATCCGCCCCACTGCAAGATGAAAATACCGATATTGGTGGTGATCGCCGCCATTAGCGTCGTGATCACGATGATCGAGGCAGCCAATTCATGGTTGCCATTGGCCGCCCGTGCCATCACGTAGCTGGCCGCAGCGGTAGGGCTGCCGATGTACAGGAACAGGATGCCCAGCTCGGCACCGCGGAAACCGCACAGCCAGGCACCCAAAGTGCCGACCAACGGCAACCAGACCATCTTCACCAGGCTGGCATCGATCGCCAGCCTGCCACTGTCACGCAGCGCCGCCAGCGACAGGGTACCGCCAATGCAGATCAGCGCCAGCGGCAGGGTCATCTGCGCCAGGTAGTCGCCCGAGGTGAGCAACCAGTTAGGCAGCGGCACCTGGCCGTAGGCCATGGGCGTTGCCACCAGCACACTGAGGATCAAGGGGTTGCTGAAGATGCTCTTGCAGATGCTCCACGGGTCGGACTTGAGGTCCGGGCTGTACACCGCCAGCACCACCGCCGACAGCGAGTTGTACATGAGGATCACCAGGCCTGCCAGTACCGCCCCTAGCGAGATACCGTAGTCGCCGTACAGGCTGGCGGCCAGCGCCAGGCCGATCACGCCGTTGTTGCCGCGAAATGCGCCTTGGGTGTAGATGCCGCGGTCTGCCGGCGGGCAACGCCAGAGAGCCAGGCCCCAGGCCACGGCGAAGCCGACCAGGGTAGCAGCGACGAAATACAGGATGACGCCGGGTTTGACTGCGGCCGCCAGGTCGGCGTGGTAGATGCCCAGGAACAGCAGCGCCGGCATGCAGACATTGAACACCAGCTGCGACGCGACACGGTTGAAGTTGTCGTCGATCAGGTGGATGCGTTTGAGCAGTATGCCCATGAACAGCATGGCGAAGACTGGCGCCGTGATGTTCAGCGTCTGGATAAGAAGGGCGAGCATGCGATCCTGCAGGGAGTTGCCGTCAGGGGGCTAATGATACGTCAACGGCTGCGAGTTGCGGGGATCAGGATGCGATACAGAGACGTGTCTGACAGCCAGGGACCGTTCGCGGGGCAAGCTCGCGCCCATAATTTGTGGGAGCGGGCTTGCCCGCGAACGGGTCAGCGCCGGCTTAGCGCCGAACCGGTCGCTTCTGCAGCTTGCGCTGCAAGGTCCGCCGGTGCATGCCCAACGCCCGCGCCGTGGCCGAGATATTGCCTTCGTGTTCGTTCAGCACGCGCTGGATGTGCTCCCACTGCAGGCGGTCGACCGACATCGGGTTTTCCGGCACCAGGGCATCCAGGTCAGCGTGCTCGGAAAGCAGCGCCGCGAGTACATCGTCAGCATCGGCCGGCTTGCACAGGTAGTTGCAGGCACCGCGTTTGACTGCCTCGACTGCGGTGGCGATGCTCGAGTAACCGGTGAGGATCACCACCCGCATCTCCGGGTCCAGCTCCAGCAGCTTGGGCAGCAGCACCAACCCCGAGTCACCTTCCATCTTCAGGTCCAGCGTGGCGTAGTCCGGCAGGTCCTGCTGGGCCAGGATCAGCCCCTCCTCGGCCGAGCCTGCGGTGCTCACGCGGAACCCGCGGCGGCTCATGGCGCGCGCCATGACCCGGGTAAAGGTGGCATCGTCATCCACCAGCAGCAGGTGCGGCAGCTCTTCGCCTTCAACCTGGATATCTTCACTCATCATTCATCTCCTCGCTTGCCATGGGGCAGGCGCAGTTCGGTCAGGGTGCCACCCTGCTCATGACTATAGAGTTTCACCGAACCGCCCGCACGCGTCACGCTGGCCTTGCTCAAGAACAGGCCCAGGCCGAAGCCTTTGCCCTTGGTGGTAATAAAGGGTTTGCCAATCGCTTCGGCGATTGCCGGGGGCACACCAGGGCCATGGTCACGAATGCTGATGACAATGTCCTCGGCGTCCCAGTCCAGGCGCACCTCAAGGTCGTCCGGGCACGCGTCGGCTGCATTGTTCAGCAGGTTCAGCAGGGCCTGGGTCAGGTCAGGTGGCGGCGTCAGCCGGGGTACCTGGCCATCCCTGAGCCGCTGGAAGCGGTAGCTGGCCTCGGGCCGCATCAGGTGCCAACGGTTGAGCGCCTCGTCCAGCCAGACGGTGACGTCCTGCTCGACCATTGCCAGGCGGCGGTTGGCCTCGGCGGCACGCACCAGTTGCTGCAAGGTTTCTTTGCACAGTTTGACCTGGTCCTGAAGGATCTGCAGGTCTTCCTGCAACAAAGGGTCCGGGTGGTCCTGGCGCATTTCGTTAAGCAGTACGCTCATGGTCGCCAGCGGTGTGCCCAGCTCATGGGCAGCGCCGGCGGCCTGGGTGGCCACGGCCAGCAATTGCTCATCGCGCAGGCTCTCTTCACGGCGCTCGGAGCGCAGTTGTTCCTGGCGCCGCAGCTCCTCGGCCATGCGCGCGGCAAAGAAGGTGATGACTGCGGCTGCCAGGGCGATGCTCAGCCACATGCCGTAGACCTGCATCTTGTCCCGCGCCATCGGCAACCCTTCAAGCGGGTAGAACTGCACCAGCAGCAGGCTGTAGGCCGTCAGCGCGATGCCCGAAAGGATCAACGAATACAGCCAAGGCAAGGTCACTGCGGCAATGGCCAGCGGCACAAGGTAATAAGAAACGAACGGGTTGGTCGAGCCGCCGGAGTAATACAGCAAGGCACTGTGGATCAACAGGTCGCAGGCAAGCTGCAGTGCATACTCAAGTTCAGTGACCGGCAGCGACAGGCGCAGGCGCAACGCGGTAAACGCACACAGGATGGACGACAGCGCCAGCGTCGCTGCCAGCGAAAACCATGGCAAGGGCAGCAGGTCGGTCCAGTAGGCGACGCCCACCGAGCCTGCCTGGGCAGCCAGGACCAGCACGCGGATGACAGTCAGGCGCCAGAGGTTCTGACGGGTAGCGGACAACGGTTGTACGTCAGCGAGCATGAGCTCTCCTGATGAGTGCTCCAGAAAATCGGCTGGAGTATACCGAAGCCGGGCGCCTCGCTGCAGCGATGCGGCAAAGCGCCACACTTTGTCACAGGTGCATAGTGGCACTTTTGAACCCACTACACTGTTCCCGGTCTGATGGGCCATGCGTGGAATGGATACCAGATCCCACGCCCTTTTATTGCCAAGGAGTCTTACATGCAAATCCCTCGTCGCGGCACTGCCCTGATCCTGTCGTGCGGGCTGCTCGCCAGCCTGCCTGCGCTGGCGGCCGAAGAGCCGCGCTTCAACCAGGTATCGCTGCGTGCCGAAGTCAGCAAGGAAGTGCCGCGCGACCTGATGGTCGTGACCCTCTACAGCGAAGCGCAGAACACCGACCCGGGCAAGCTTGCCAAAGAGATCACCGAGACCATGAACAAGGCTGTGCAGCAGTCTCGCCAGGTCAAGGATGTGAAGATCAGCCAGGGCAGCCGCAACAGCTACCCGGTGTACGACAGCAAAGGGCAAAAGATCACCGGCTGGCGTGAACGTGCCGAGCTGCGCCTGGAGAGCGCCGACTTCCCAGCCCTGTCGCAACTGACCGCCGACCTGCTGCAAACGCTGAAAATGGGCGGCATGGACTTCTCCATCGCCCCGGCCACGCGCAAGGCCAGCGAGGACGACCTGCTCAAGGACGCCGTCAATGCCTTCAAGGCACGCGCTCAGTTGGCCACCGAGGCACTGGGTGGCAAGGGCTACAAAGTGGTCAACCTCAACCTCAACAGCAGCGGTTACCCACGCCCTTATATGCGCAGCGCACCGATGGCCATGAAGGCCATGGCGGGTGACG
Source organism: Pseudomonas sp. NFX1 (assembly GCF_051123555.1). NCBI lineage: Bacteria > Pseudomonadati > Pseudomonadota > Gammaproteobacteria > Pseudomonadales > Pseudomonadaceae > Pseudomonas > Pseudomonas sp. NFX1. Next base: position 3,648,682 of record NZ_CP169366.1, read on the forward strand.
AAGCGGCACCGGCGCCGGATATCGAGGCGGGCACCAGCGAAGTCAGCATGAATGCCGATGGCTTGATCGAAGTTCAGATGCCTTGAGGCACAAGGGGGCGCGTTGCGCCCCTTTCTGAGCGGCCCCTGCGCCCGGCAAGGCCACTTTTAGCGTTTTCAGACATCTCCTACGCACCCTGACGGTGCATGCCTACATTTCCCTCCCCCCGAAACATTCAGCAAAAAGCCATCATTTTGCCCTCGCAAACGTTCAACTTCGCCGAAAGTTATACCGATGCGACATCCATGTACGGCCGTACCACCTTTCTGGCGCCAACTATCCTTCCGAGTGTTGCATTGGGAATAGCGCCTGCATAAGTATCCTCAGGTCGGCTCACGAGGCCACCTCAATCAAAAATGACAACAATGAGGCCACCATGCTCAAACACGCAGTCATTCCGTTCCTGCTTGGCGCAGGTTTGCTCGCTGGCGCACCCCACACCCACGCGGCGTCCAACCTGGTGTTCTGCTCCGAAGGCAGCCCCGCCGGCTTCGACCCAGGGCAGTACACAACGGGAACCGACTTCGACGCCTCGGCCGAGACCGTGTTCAACCGCCTGACCCAGTTCGAACGTGGCGGTACCGCCGTGATTCCGGGCCTGGCGACAAAATGGGAAGTGTCCGACGACGGCAAGGCCTACACCTTCCACCTGCGCGAAGGGGTCAAGTTCCACACCACTGACTACTTCAAGCCAAGCCGCCCATTCAATGCCGACGACGTGCTGTTCACCTTCAACCGCATGCTCGACAAGGACCACCCGTTCCGTAAGGCCTACCCCACCGAGTTCCCCTACTTCACCGACATGGGCATGGACAAGAACATTGCCAAGCTGGAGAAAGTCGACGAACACACGGTCAAGTTCACCCTCAACGACGTCGACGCCGCGTTCATCCAGAACCTGGCAATGAGTTTCGCCTCCATTCAGTCGGCCGAGTACGCCGACCAGTTGCTCAAGGGTGGCAAGGCCGCCGACCTCAACCAGAAGCCGATCGGCACCGGCCCGTTCGTGTTCAGCAAGTATCAGAAAGACGCGCAGATCCGTTTCAAGGGCAACAAGGACTACTGGAAACCCGAAGACGTGAAGATCGACAACCTGATCTTCGCCATCACCACCGATGCCTCCGTGCGCATGCAGAAGCTGAAGAAGGGCGAGTGCCAGGTCACCTTGTTCCCGCGGCCGGCGGACATCGAGCCGCTCAAGGCCGACAAGAACCTGCAGATGCCGCATCAGGCCGGCTTCAACCTCGGTTACATCGCCTACAACGTGATGGACAAGATCAAGGGCAGCGACGCGCCCAACCCCATGGCCAAGCTCGAAGTGCGCCAGGCACTGGACATGGCGGTGGACAAGAAGAAGATCATCGAATCGGTTTACCAGGGTGCCGGTCAGTTGGCGGTAAACGGCATGCCGCCCACCCAGTGGTCCTATGACGACAGTATCAAGGACGCCACCTACGACCCGGAAAAGGCCAAACAGCTGCTCAAGCAAGCCGGCATCAAGGAAGGCACCGAGGTCACCCTGTGGGCCATGCCGGTGCAACGCCCGTACAACCCCAATGCCAAGCTGATGGCTGAAATGCTGCAAGCCGACTGGGCCAAGATCGGCATCAAGGCAAAAATCGTCAGCTATGAATGGGGCGAGTACATCAAGCGCTCAAAAGGCGGCGAACAAGGCGCCATGCTGATTGGCTGGAGCGGCGACAACGGTGACCCGGACAACTGGCTGGGTACCCTGTACGGCTGCGATGCCATCGACGGCAACAACTTCTCCAAGTGGTGCTACAAGCCTTACGACGACCTGATCAAGCAGGCCAAGGCCACCTCGGACCAGGCCAAGCGCACCGAGCTGTACCAGCAGGCGCAGCACATCCTCAAGGAGCAGGTGCCGATCACCCCGATCGCCCACTCCACCGTGTACCAGCCCATGAGCGCCAAGGTGAAGGACTTCAAGATCAGCCCGTTCGCGTTGAACGCCTTCTACGGCGTCAGCGTGGACAAATAGGGTAGATCCCGGTACCCGCCAAGCGGCGGGTGCCAGCCCCGTCAGATCCGATCACAGCATACCGCCCCGCCGCCATCCGCAGCGGGATCGGCGAACTGTTGCTGCCATTCGTACCCCGAGGCGGCGACACAGTGTGAGTGTTGATTAGGCACTAGCCGCTACAAACAACACCCCTCCCCCTGATTAGCCCGGCAACCCCGGGCAACTCTGGCAACACCGCAGCAACACGCCCGGCTCACAAGGCCGGTAATAACTAGAAAAAGGAAAGGGAGTTTTCACCTTGAGACTATTCACCTCAACCGCACTGGCATTGACCCTCGGCAGCGTCTGCTCCGTGGCCGAAGCCGAACCCCAAAGCCAGGCCTACGTCCCCCTCAGCCTCAAGACCAGCAGCGAACAAGACCAGGCGACCGGCTTCATCGACGGCCAAAGCGTCTCTGGCAGCACCCGCAACTGGTATGCCCGCGAGCGCGCCACCCGCGCGCCGCTCTGGAAGTACTACAAGCGCGACGGTACTCGCCACGACACCCACAGCCGCGAGAACTGGCTGCAGGGCACCATCCTCAACTACAGCTCGGGCTTTACCCAAGGCACCGTGGGTTTTGCCGTCGAAGCCGCCGGCTACAACGCCATTGCCCTGCAACAAAGCCGCGAGGCGATCGCCGGGCCCAACAACCGCACGCTGACCCACAGCGACGGCGACCCCGTCGGCCAGTGGAGCAAACTGGGCCTGGGCAACATCAAGGCCCGGGTGTCGAACACCACCCTCACTCTCGGCCGCCAGTCGGTGGACACGCCGATGATCGCCTACATCGGCAACCGCGCCCTGCCATCGAGTTTCCAGGGCGCCTTCTTGCACAGCGCCGAATTCGACAACCTGTCGTTCGACCTGGGCACCTTCGACCGCGTCTCGCCCCGTACCGAACAGAGCCTCAGCAAGTTCCGCACCGAGTACGGCGCCGCCGGCGTCGAGACCGACCGCGCCAGCACGGCCGGGGTCAACTACCAGCCGTTCAAAAGCCTGAGCACCAGCCTGTACGCCACCAAGGTCGACGACTTCTGGAACCAGTACTACTTTGGCGCCAACCACGTGCTGGGCGACAGCGCCGTGCTCAGCCTGAGCACCGGCCTGAACTACTACAAGACCGTGGATGCAGGCAGCAAGAAGATGGGCGAGATCGACAACGACACCTACAGCCTGTCGCTCGCCCTCACCCACCAGGCCCACACCCTCAGCGCGTCATGGCAACAGGTCAACGGCAACGAGTACTTCGACTACCTGCACGAAACCAACGGCATCTACTTGGCCAACTCGCTGCTCTCGGACTTCAACGGCCCGAACGAGAAATCGCTGCAGCTTTCCTACGTGCTGAACATGGCGCCGTATGGCGTGCCGGGCCTCAAGTTCAACCTGTACAACGCACGCGGTTGGGGCATCGATGGCACCCATTACCGGGGCACTGCCTATGACGTCAACGGCATGGACGGCGAGACCCACTACGAGTGGGGCGTCGGCACCAGCTACGCCGTGCAGAGCGGCCCGCTGAAGGACACCAGCATCCGCGCCACCTACACCGCGCACCGCGCCAGCAAGGCGCAGGCCGATGGCAGCCTGGACGAGTTCCGCCTGGTGACCACCATTCCGTTCAACATCCTCTGACCGATGACGCCACGGCCTGCTTCACCCAGTGAAAAAAACAGGCCGTGGCGGCTACGCTGGAATCAATGCTTGCAGGGAGTAATCATGAAATCGCTACCGCTCCACGCTGCCTTGGCAGCGCTCATCCTGGGCAGCGCCGCGCCGCTTGCGGCCAAGCCGCTGGTGGTGTGCACCGAAGCCAGCCCCGAGGGTTTCGACGTCGTCCAGTACACCACTGCCGTGACATTCGATGCCTCGTCCGAAACGCTGTTCAATCGCCTGGTCGATTTCACACCTGGGACTACCGACATCCAGCCAGCCCTGGCCGAGCGCTGGGACATCTCAGCCGATGGCCTGACCTACACCTTCCACCTACGCCAGGGGGTGAAGTTCCACACCACCGACTACTTCACCCCAACCCGCGACTTCAATGCCGATGACGTGCTGTGGAGCCTGCGCCGCCAACTCGACCCGCAACACCCCTGGCACGACAAGACCAGCGTCGGCTACCCGTATTTCGAAAGCATGGCCTTTGGCAAATTGCTCAAGTCGGTGGACAAGACCGACGATCGCACCGTGGTCATCACCCTGACCCGCCCTGAAGCACCGTTTCTGCGCGACATGGCCATGGGCTTCACCTCGATCTACTCGGCCGAGTACGGCGACCAGTTGCTCAAGGCTGGCAAGACCGGCGACCTCAACAGCAAGCCGATCGGCACCGGCCCGTTCATCTTCCAGCGCTACAACAAGGACGCCCAGGTCCGCTACAAGCCCAACCCGGACTATTTCCGTGGCAGGCCACCGGCCGATGCCCTGATCTTCGCCATCGCCAACGACAGCAACGTACGCCTGCAAAAGCTGCGCGCCAACGAATGCCAGGTGGCGTTGTACCCCAAGCCTGAGGACGTGCCGTCGATCAAGGCCGACCCCAAGCTCAAGGTGGCCAATACCGAAGCACTGGTCACCGGCTATATCGCCATGAACACCGAACACAAATACCTCAGCGACGTGCGTGTGCGCAAAGCCATCAACATGGCCTTCGACCGCCAGGCCCACGTCGACCAGCTGTTCGGCAAAGGCAATGCCGTGGTCGGCATCAACCCCTATCCGCCGAGCATGATCGGCTTCAACCGCGACAACCAAAACCCACCGCGCGACCTCGACCAGGCACGTGCGCTGCTCAAAGCGGCCGGTGTGCCGGACGGTACGGTCATCACCCTGTTCACCCGCAACGGCGGTGGCCCTACCAACCCCAACCCACGGCTGTCGGCGGAAATGCTCCAGGCCGACCTGGCCAAGGTCGGCATCAAGCTCGACATTCGCGTCATGGAGTGGGCAGAGATGCTGCGCCGGGCCAAAAGAGGCGAAGCCGACCTGGTTTCCACAGGCTGGGCAAGCGACAACGGCGACCCGGACAATTTCCTCACCCCGCTGCTCAGTTGCGAGGCGGCGAAAAATGGCGAGAACTACGCCCGCTGGTGCAACTCGAAATTCCAGGCGCTGATCAACCAGGCCCGTGAGGTGACCGACAACGGCGAGCGTGCAAGGCTCTATAGCGAGGCATTGAAGGTGTACGATGACGACCAGCCCTGGATCAGCATGGCCCACCCCAAGATATTTACCGCCATGCGTGAGAACGTGGAGGGTTACGTGATCAACCCTCTGACCAACAACAACTTCGCCACCACCAAGGTGAAGTAGAAAAACAACGACCGCTGGCAGCCCACACGGGGACCAGCGGCACTGCCGTACAACGGCTGATGAGGTAACCCCGACAATGTTGAGTTTTATTGCCCGGCGCCTGGGCCTGCTGATCCCGACCTTTTTCGGTATCACCTTGCTGACCTTCGCGCTCATACGCCTGATCCCCGGCGACCCGGTGGAAGTGATGATGGGCGAACGCAGGGTCGACCCCGAAATGCACGCCCAGGCCATGGAGCGCCTGGGCCTGAACAAGCCGCTGCCGGTCCAGTACCTGGACTATGTGGGCAAGCTCGCCCAGGGTGACCTGGGTGAATCGCTGCGCACCCGCGAAAGCGTGTGGACCGAATTCCTCACCCTGTTCCCCGCCACCTTGGAGTTGGCCTTTGCCGCGCTGCTGTTCGCCGGCATCGTCGGGTTGCTGGCCGGGGTGATCGCCGCGCTCAAGCGCGGCTCGCTGTTCGATCACGGGGTCATGGGCATTTCGCTCGCCGGTTACTCCATGCCGATCTTCTGGTGGGGGCTGATCCTGATCATGTTCTTCTCGGTCAGCCTGGGCTGGACGCCGGTGTCCGGGCGCATCGACCTGCTCTACGACATCGAGCCGAAAACCGGTTTCATGTTGATCGACACCCTGCTCAGCGACGAAGAAGGCGCGTTCAAGGACGCTGTGATGCACCTGATCCTGCCGGCCATCGTGCTGGGTACCATTCCGCTGGCGGTGATCGCCCGCATGACCCGCTCGTCGATGCTCGAAGTGCTGCGCGAAGACTACATCCGCACCGCCCGCGCCAAAGGCCTGTCACCGGCTCGCGTGGTGTTCGTTCACGGCCTGCGCAATGCCCTGATCCCGGTGCTCACTGTATTCGGCCTGCAGGTCGGCACGTTGCTGGCCGGTGCGGTGCTTACCGAAACCATCTTTTCCTGGCCGGGCATCGGCAAATGGCTGATCGAAGCCATCGGTGCCCGTGACTACCCCGTGGTCCAGAACGGCATCCTGTTGATCGCCTGCCTGGTGATTCTGGTCAACTTCGTCGTGGACATCCTCTACGGCCTGGCCAACCCACGCATCCGTCATCAGCGCTGAGGCCCCCGCCATGACCAGTCCACTTGCAAAACCCGTCACACCGGCCATCCCGGTGGACCAAAGCCTGCTCTACCCCTCGCCGTACAAGGAATTCTGGCACGCCTTCTCGCGCAACAAGGGCGCGGTGATGGGCCTGGCCTTCATGTGCCTGGTGGTGTTCTGCGCCCTGTTCGCCCCCTGGGTCGCCCCACATGACCCGAGCGAGCAGTACCGCGACTTCCTGCTGACCCCGCCGGTGTGGCTCGAAGGGGGTAACTGGCAATTCATCCTCGGCACCGACGAGCTGGGTCGCGACCTGCTGTCGCGGTTGATCCAGGGTGCCCGGTTGTCATTGCTGATCGGCTTGTCGTCGGTGGTGATTTCGCTGATCCCGGGGATTCTGCTGGGCCTGCTGGCCGGCTTCTTCCCGCACTTGCTCGGCCCCTCGATCATGCGCCTGATGGACGTGATGCTGGCCCTGCCGTCGCTGTTGCTGGCGGTGGCCATCGTCGCCATCCTCGGCCCCGGCCTGCTCAACACGGTGATCGCCATCGCCATCGTCTCGCTGCCCGCCTATGTGCGCCTGACCCGCGCCGCAGTGATGGGTGAACTGAACCGCGACTACGTCACCGCCGCCCGCCTGGCCGGTGCCAGCCTGCCGCGCCTGATGTTCGTCACTGTGCTGCCCAACTGCATGGCGCCGTTGATCGTGCAAGCCACCTTGAGTTTCTCTTCGGCGATCCTCGACGCCGCGGCCCTGGGCTTCCTGGGCCTGGGCGTGCAACCGCCGACCCCCGAGTGGGGCACCATGCTGGCCTCGGCCCGCGACTACATCGAACGCGCCTGGTGGGTGGTCAGCCTGCCTGGGGTGACCATTCTGCTCAGCGTGCTGGCAATCAACCTGATGGGCGACGGACTGCGCGATGCGCTGGACCCGAAACTCAAGAACGCCGCCTGAGGAGAACGCCATGTCACTGTTGCAGATCAACAACCTCAACGTGCGCTTCGGCGACGCCAACGCGGTACCCGTGGTCGACGGCCTGGACCTGGCAGTGGATGCCGGCGAGATCCTGGCCATCGTCGGCGAATCCGGCTCGGGCAAATCGGTCACCATGATGGCCTTGATGGGGCTGATCGACGCCCCCGGGCGCATCACCGCCGATACCCTGACGTTCAACGGCACCAACATGCTCAAGCTCAGCGGCCGGCAGCGGCGCAAGGTGGTGGGCAAGGACATCGCCATGGTCTTCCAGGACCCGATGACCGCGCTCAACCCAAGCTACACCGTAGGTTTTCAGATCGAGGAAGTACTGCGCCAGCACCTGGGCCTGAAGGGCAAGGCGGCGCGCCAGCGTGCCCTGGAGTTGCTGAAAAAAGTCGAGATCCCGGCCGCAGAAAGCCGCCTGGACGCTTACCCGCACCAATTGTCCGGCGGTATGAGCCAGCGCGTGGCGATTGCCATGGCGATTGCCGGTGAACCCAAGCTGCTGATCGCCGATGAGCCGACCACGGCCTTGGATGTCACCATCCAGGCGCAGATCATGGAGCTGTTGGTGAACCTGCAGAAGGAGCGCAACATGGCGCTCATCCTGATCACCCATGACCTGGCCGTGGTGGCCGAAACCGCGCGACGTGTCTGTGTGATGTATGCAGGCCAGGCCGTGGAAGTGGGCCAGGTGCCAGAGCTGTTCGACGTGCCAGCGCACCCCTACAGCGAAGCGCTGCTGGCGGCGATCCCCGAGCACAGCCTGGGTGCCGAGCGCTTGGCGACCCTGCCCGGCATCGTCCCCGGCCGCTATGACCGGCCGCAAGGCTGCCTGCTGTCGCCGCGCTGCCCCTACGTGCAGGACAACTGCCGGCAACAGCGCCCCCCCCTCGCCCCCCAGGCGCATAGCCTGGTGCGTTGCTTCTACCCGCTGAACCAGGAGGTGGCGTGATGGCCGTCGTACTCACTGCCCGCGAGCTGACTCGCCATTACGAAGTGTCCCGTGGCCTGTTCAAGGGCCACGCCCTGGTGCGCGCGCTCAATGGCGTGTCGTTCGAACTGGAGGCCGGCAAGACCCTGGCCGTGGTCGGCGAGTCCGGCTGCGGCAAGTCGACCCTGGCCCGCGCGCTGACCCTGATCGAAGAGCCCTCGTCCGGCTCGCTGCAGATCGCCGGCACCGAGGTAAAAGGCGCCAGCAAGGCTGAACGCAAGCAACTGCGCCGTGACGTGCAGATGGTCTTCCAGAGCCCTTATGCCTCGCTCAACCCACGGCAGAAGATCGGCGACCAGTTGGCCGAGCCACTGTTGATCAACACCTCGTTGAGCAAGGCCGAACGGCGCGAGAAAGTGCAGAGGATGATGGAGCAGGTCGGCCTGCGGCCCGAGCATTACCAGCGTTACCCGCACATGTTCTCGGGCGGCCAGCGCCAGCGTATCGCCCTGGCCCGGGCGATGATGCTGCAGCCCAAGGTGCTGGTGGCGGACGAGCCGACGTCGGCGCTGGACGTGTCGATCCAGGCGCAGGTGCTGAACCTGTTCATGGACCTGCAGAAGGAATTCAATACGGCCTATGTATTCATCTCGCACAACCTCGCGGTGGTGCGGCATGTGGCGGACGACGTGTTGGTGATGTACCTGGGGCGGCCGGCGGAGATGGGGCCTAAGGCGGACATCTACGAAAAGCCGCTGCATCCTTATACACAGGCATTGCTGTCAGCAACGCCGGCGATTCACCCAGACCCGTTGAAACCGAAGATCAGGATTGTCGGTGAGCTGCCCAACCCATTGAACCCGCCGGATGGGTGTGCCTTTCACAAGCGCTGCCCGTATGCGACGGAACGGTGTGGGAAGGAGGTGCCGGCGTTTCGGCAGGTAGGGACGCGGCAGGTGGCCTGCCACTATGCGGAGCAGTTTCTCTAGATCGGTGTGAGTTTTTTCGCGGGGCAAGCCCGCTCCCACAGGTACCTCGCCTGGTTGGGACATGCGAGGTACCTGTGGGAGCGGGCTTGCCCCGCGAAGGGGCGCAAAGCGCCCCCAAAAATCTCAATGCATGAATATCGCAATCAGGATAATCACCGGAATCGGCACCCCAATCATCCACAGCAGTAATGAGCGCATGATGTTTCTCCTTACTTAACGTTGAATGGTACGACGCGCGGTGTAGTCCACCCCTTCCCCTTCCCCTTCCAGCCATACAACGCGATCACGCTGACGGCCACCGAGCAGCGCGGCGAGGCTGGCGAAGAATGCCCCACACAGCAGTGCGACGAAGGTCCACAGGGCCGTCCAGGCCGCCACTTTAGCTGCCGTATCAGCGGCTTGCTGCACCTCTACCTTGGCCTGTTGAACCTGAGCGAACACTTGATCGACCCGTGCCTCGGCCTCGGCCTGGCTCAGGCGGGTACGCTGGGCCACCAGTTGCGCCAGGTAAGCGCGGTCACCTTCGGCCAGCGTCCCTTGCGCGATGGACTTGGCAATAATGCGCGCCGCAATACCATTGGCTGCGTCGTCACTGACAGGTGCCGGGCCATCATTGCGGAACAGGCTGTCAACGAAATAGGCATTGGGATCAGGCTTTGGCGCCATGCTGGCAGCAGCCCCTACCGCGCTTGCCCCGGCCTGTGCACCGGCAGTGGCAAGGCCACCAGCGGTGCTCAGGATCAACATGGCCGCCACCAGCGTGGCCACTGCCCAGGCGAGGAAGCCATGGGCCGTATCACGAAAATACACTTCATCACCGTGCAGATTGGCCCACTTCACCCGCAGCCGACCGGCGATATAGCCGCCCAAGCCTGAGGCGAAGATCTGTGTCAGTAGCAGCCAGATGATCGCCGAAACACCCAGGGTCTGGGCGCTGGCGCCTTCATCAGCCCAGGGCGAGGTAGCCGCGAAGCCTAGCCCCGCACCCAGCACCACAAGGATCAATGACAACGCGGCAGCCGCTGCGGCCCCCGCGAAAATGGCCGCCCAGGACACGCCAGAGCGATGCTGTGAATCGACATACGGGTAATCGGCAGAGGGGATCATGGTTTTTCGCCTTTGTAGTGATCGACAAGTCCGTTCGCCCTAGAGCCGGTGCAGGGGATGTGCCAGTTGTGTCAAAAAATGACACCCAACTGAATCAATGACTTAAATCACTGGGCCAACCAAGGACCGTGCAAAATGCCGGATTCACCACACGCCAACGCCGTGTTCTGCAATGCCGGTTGATCTGGCACTATCTGCCCATGACCTCCCAGTACCCAACCGACGGCCCGCAGCAAACGCCCATCACCGCCGAAACCGTGATGCGCTACCACTTGTGCTGGAAGCACCGCGACCTCGACGGCGTGATGGCGCTCTACCACCCCGACGTCCAGTACCACGACTTCTTCCAGAACCGCGTGCTCGGCTTCGACGCCCTGCGCGACTACGTGAGCGTCTGCCTGCCCCATGAAGCCGGCGAGGACATCGTCCACAGCGACCGAATCCGCGTCGATGGCTGCACTGCATTCATCCAGTACCAGGTCACGGTGCAGGGTGGTGAAGGCCTGGTGGCGTTCCAGTCCAGCGAGGCGATCACCGTCAAGGACGGGCTGATCTGGCGCGTCAACGAATACGCCACGCTGGTCCGGCAGAACCACCGAGGGCAAGCCGGCAGCGGCCCGCGTCCGGCCACCAGCCGACTGGGCCTTTCACCGCGCCAGCTGTCAACCATGGCCCAGGACCTGGAGAGCTACTTCCAGCGTCAACGCCCCTACCTCGACCCTGAACTGGACTTGCAGCAGGTCGCCGATGCCAGCGGCTACAGCCGCAACCAGATCTCCTACCTGCTCAACCAGGTGCTTGGCCAAAGCTTCTACCGCTACGTGAACCAGGCGCGGCTACAGCACCTGATGGCCAGCCTGAACGACGACAGCGTCGAGGCAACGATCGATGAGCTGGCGTTCAGCGCGGGCTTCAATTCGCTATCGGCGTTCTACAAGTGCTTCCGTGAACAGACCGGGCTCACACCCAAGGCCTACCTCAAGCAAATTTCCCTGCGTGCACGCACGTAAGACAGCCCTCCCCAAACGCCACTAGGATCGCCCACAGACCTTGACGGATGTGGAGCCGAACCTGATGCAACCCCTGCGCACGCTCAGCCTGTGGATGGACCAGCTCGACGAGCCGCTGTGCGCGCGCCCGGCACTGCGCGACGACCTTGACGTTGACGTGTGCATCATCGGCGCCGGCTACACCGGCCTGTGGACCGCGTACTACCTCAAGCGCCAGGCGCCCCAGCTGAACATTGCCGTGATCGAAGCCAACATCGCCGGCTTCGGCGCCTCTGGGCGCAATGGCGGCTGGCTGATGGGCAACCTGCTCGGCGAAGACCGCCTGCTTGCCGCGCTGTCGCCGCAACAACGCCGCGTCAGCATCGACGTGCTGCATGGCATCCCCGATGAAGTCCACACCGTGCTGCAACGCGAAGCCATCGACTGCGACTACCGCAAAGGTGGCGTGCTGTACTGCGCCGCCCGCTACCCGGAACAGGAACGCAGCCTGCGTGCCTACCTCGACGACCTGTACCGCCAGGGCATGACCGAGGATGATTACCGCTGGCTGCGCCCCGAGCAACTGGACGCACAACTGCGGGTGAGCAACGCCTACGGCGCGATCTACAGCCCGCACACCGCGACCATCCAGCCCGCCAAGCTGGCCCGTGGCCTGGCCCGAGCGGTAGAGGCGCTGGGCGTGCCGATCTACGAGAACTCCCCTGCCATCGACTGGCAGCCCGGTGAAGTTCGCACCCCCTTGGCGCGCATCCGCTGCCAGTGGACGGTGCCCGCCGTGGAAGGTTATGCCGCCAGCCTGCCACCTTTGGGCAAGCATCAGCTACCGGTGCAGAGCTTGCTGGTGGCGACCGAGCCACTGCCCGATTCGACCTGGGAGCAGATCGGCCTGGCCCAGGGCCAAGCCTTCAGCGAAAGCAGCCGCCAGGTTACCTACGGCCAGCGCACCGCCGACAACCGCCTGGTGTTCGGCGCCCGTGGTGGCTACCGCTTCGGTGGCCGCCTGCGCGAAGACTTCACCCTGACCGAAGCCGAAGTCGAACTGCGCCGCTACCTGTTCAGCGAGCTGTTCCCGCAGCTCAAGCATGTGCGCATCACCCACTCCTGGGGCGGCAACCTGGGCATGGCCCGACGCTTCCGACCGCACATGCTGTGCGACCGCCAGCGCGGCATCGCCTTGGCCGGCGGCTACGGCGGCGAGGGGGTCGGCGCCACCAACCTTGGCGGGCGGACGTTGGCGGCACTGATCCTCAACCAGCACAACGCACTGACCGCGCAACCCTGGGTACTCGACAACCGCCCGTTGTCGAGCCTGGCCAGCTGGCCACCCGAGCCCTGCCGCTGGTTGGGCTACAACGCGATCATCCAGAGTTTCGTCCACGAGGACCGCACCCTCGCCAACCGCGCCAGCGCACCGTGGCGGCGGCGCCTGGCCAGCTCACTGGCAGATTTCATGGAAGGCTTCATGCACTGACTTACCGTTCACCTACACAGGATCCACCGGTCATGAGCATCACCCACTTCAAACACACCGAAAGCGCCGTTCTTGAAAGCTCCAACCCGGTCGCAGTGCCGCTCGGCGAGCCCGTGGCGGTGACCTCGGTCACCTGCGTGGAGCGCAGCGATGGCGTCGAAACCGGCATCTGGGAGTGCAGCCCCGGGCGCTGGCGACGGCAGATCGTGCAACAAGAGTTCTGCCACATCATCAAGGGCCGCTGCACCTTCACCCCCGACGGTGGCGAGCCCCTCTACATAGAAGCCGGAGACGCACTGACGCTACCGGCCAACAGCACCGGCACCTGGGACATCCTGGAGACCGTGCGCAAGACTTACGTGCTTATTTTCTGATCCGCTGATCGCCTGCCTTCGATAACAACAGACAAAGCAAGGTAAACCCGACATGCGCACCCTTCTTCTTGCACCTCTGATGCTGGCCGTCAGCATGGCCAACGCCGCCGACACGGTGAAGATCTACAACTGGTCCAGCTACGTCGCGCCCGACACCCTGAAGCACTTTCAGCAAACCACCGGCATCAATCCCACCTACGACGTGTACGACAGCAACGAAACCCTCGATGGCAAGCTGATGACCGGTAATTCCGGCTACGACGTGGTGTTTCCGTCCAACCACTTCATGGCCCGGCAGATCCAGGGCAAGGCCCTGAAGAAGCTGGACAAGTCGCAGTTGCCCAACTGGCAAAATCTCAACCCGGTGCTGCTCAAGGCACTGGAGGTCAACGACCCGGGCAACCAGTACGGCTTCCCATACCTCTGGGGCAGCACGGGCATTGGCTACAACATCGACAAGGTCAAGGCCGTCCTCGGCGACAACGCGCCGCTGGACTCATGGGACCTGATCTTCAAGCCCGAGTACATGAGCAAGCTGAAAAGCTGTGGCGTCGCAGTGCTGGACAACGGACCCGAGCTGCTGCCGATTGCCTTGCACTACCTGGGCTTGCCGCATCACAGCCAGGACCCGAAGGACTACGAGAAGGCCAAGGACTTGCTGATGAAGGTGCGGCCGTACATCAGCTACTTCCATTCATCCAAGTACACCGGTGACCTGGCCAATGGCGATATCTGCGTGGTGGTGGGCTTCTCCGGTGATGTGCTGCAGGCGAAAAACCGCGCTGATGAAGCGAAGAATGGGGTGAAGGTGGGCTATTCGATCCCCAAGGAAGGCGCGCCGATGTGGTTCGACATGGTTGCCATGCCGGCCGATGCCCCGGATGAGAAGGCGGGTTATGCCTACATGAATTATCTGCTGCAACCGGAGGTGATGGCCAACATCAGTAACCACGTGCAGTACGCCAACGGCAACCTCAAGGCTGACGGCCTGGTGGACCCGGCGATGAAGGGCAATACAATGATTTACCCCAGTGACGAAGTGATGGGCAAGCTGTATGCGCTGGAGGCGATGCCGGCCAAGCTCGACCGCATTCGCACCCGGATCTGGACCAGTATCAAAGCCGGAAACTGACAACAGCTGCAAGCTTCAAGCTTCAAGCTTCAAGCTTCAAGCTTCAAGCCGCAAGCTACAAGAAAGGCGGGCCAATACAGGCTCGCTTCCACTTGTAGCTTCCAGCTTGAGGCTCGAAGCTGCTTTTAGTGGTGCTCGCGAGTAGCGCGGAATTTCACATCCGGCCAGCGCTCTTCCATCAACGCCAGGTTGACCCGGGTCGGCGCCAGGTAGGTCAGGTGGCCGCCACCGTCGATGGCCAGGTTCTCCATGGCCTTGGTCTGGAATTCCTCAAGCTTCTTCTTGTCATCACAGCTGATCCAGCGCGCCGACCACACGGTGATCGGCTCGTAGGCGCACTCGACTTTGTACTCTTCCTTCAAGCGGCTGGCGACTACGTCGAACTGCAGCACACCGACCGCACCGAGGATGATGTCGTTGCTGCGCTCGGGGAAGAACACCTGGGTCGCCCCCTCTTCGGCCAGCTGCTGCAGGCCCTGGCGCAGCTGCTTGGACTTGAGCGGGTCCTTCAGGCGCACACGGCGGAACAGCTCCGGAGCAAAGTGCGGGATACCGGTGAAGCCCAGTGCTTCGCCTTCGGTGAAGGTGTCGCCGATCTGGATGGTGCCGTGGTTGTGCAGGCCGATGATATCGCCGGCAAAGGCTTCTTCCAGCTGCTCGCGCTCGGACGAGAAGAAGGTCAGTGCGTCACCGATGCGCAGGTCCTTGCCGGTACGCACGTGGCGCATCTTCATGCCCTTCTCGTACTTGCCCGAGCAGATGCGCATGAAGGCGATACGGTCACGATGTTTCGGGTCCATGTTCGCCTGGATCTTGAACACGAAGCCTGTGAACTTCTCTTCTACCGGCTCCACGGTACGCTCGTGCGCCACACGGGCCAGCGGGCGCGGCGCCCAGTCGACAACGGCGTCGAGCACATGGTCGACACCGAAGTTGCCCAGTGCGGTACCGAAGAACACTGGGGTCAGTTGGCCGTTGATGAACTCGTCCTGATCGAATTCATGGCAGGCGCCCTGCACCAGCTCAAGCTGTTCGAGGAAGCGATCATATTCGTCACCCAGGTGCGCGCGCGCTTCATCGGAATCAAGCTTCTCGATGATTTTTACCTCGGTACGCTCATGGCCGTGGCCCGGGGTGTAGACGATGATGTAGTCGCCGGCCAGGTGGTACACACCCTTGAAGTCGCGGTAGCAACCGATCGGCCAGGTGATTGGCGCGGCCTTGATCTTCAGCACCGCCTCGATTTCGTCGAGCAGTTCGATCGGGTCGCGGATATCACGGTCGAGTTTGTTGATGAAGCTGACGATGGGCGTGTCACGCAGGCGGCAGACGTCCATCAGGGCGATGGTCCGCGGCTCTACACCTTTACCGCCGTCGAGCACCATCAGCGCCGAGTCCACCGCGGTCAGGGTGCGGTAGGTGTCTTCCGAGAAGTCTTCGTGGCCGGGGGTGTCGAGCAGGTTGATCATGTGCTCGCGGTACGGGAACTGCATCACCGAGGTGGTGATGGAGATGCCGCGCTGCTTCTCCATTTCCATCCAGTCGGAGGTGGCGTGGCGGTCGGACTTGCGCGACTTCACGGTACCGGCGACGGCAATGGCCTTGCCCATCAGCAGGAGCTTCTCGGTGATGGTGGTCTTACCGGCGTCGGGGTGGGAAATAATTGCGAAAGTGCGGCGCTTCGCGACTTCGGCGGCCTGGTTGGTCATGGGAAATCGCCTGACTGGGGGATTCGAAAAGGGGCAATATCATACCTGAGTTTGGCCGGGGACCAAAATTTGATCCCCGCCCCCCGTCGAGCGGATGCTGAGTTACTTGCTGCTAGTGGCGCTATCGGTGAACCCATCCAAGGTGACAGGAGGGCGACCCGGCATGCGCGCCACCAGCTCAAGCGTCCCCCCCATCGCTTCAACATAGCTGCGCAGTGTAGAAATCAGCATATCGGAGCGATTTTCGACCTTGGAGATGTTGCCCTGCCTGATATCCAGCCTTTCGGCCATGCTTTCCTGGGTCAGCTCAAGCTGCTTGCGCAACGCCTGCAATGTCATCTCTTCGCGTATCAGCTCACGCCCTCGCGCTTCGGCTGCCACCTGCAGTTCCAGTGGCAAACTCTCAATGACCTCATCAAGTGTCTTGGACATTGCTATCTCCTTCTCGTAAATACTTGTCGAAACGATCATCGGCCCGCTTGATCAGTCTCCGGTAAAACAGTGCTTCGCTGAGTCCCGTCTTATTTCCAGCTACCAGAGCTACGGCTTTACGCGCTGGGTCAAAAGCAAATGCAACACGCCAGACTCCATCACACGCAGAAAATCTCAGCTCTTTCATGTTGTTGTGACGAGACCCCTTCAGTGTGTCCACCCTCGGCCTACCCAGGGTTGGCCCTTGAAACTCCAATAGCCTCAGATGGGCCACGAGCTCTTTCTGGACCTGCTTGTCGAACCCTTCGAACTCCACGACGAATTCGGTACAGAAATGTATCGACCAAGACAAAATATACCCCCCAAAGAATATTCCTTCAAATTGATATCAAGGAAATCGAGAGAGGAATTTTGTCCATCAGGACAAATGGATCGAAAGCAGGTAAACCAACGCCTTAAGGTAGGAATTGCGCTGTTTTTTCGTACGAAAGTTCACTGACCCAGTGATTAACACTGGCCAAATGCCGCCTCAGATGGGAACCTTTACGCCCTCGGAGACGTCCACTCCCCTGCAACCCGCTTCGCTTGGGGACTGGTTTCATCAGCTTTTTCGGGCCCGACGGGGTTCGGCTCATGGCCTGATCGCTGCCTTGCGCACGCATCACGCTGCTACTCGCGAACACACCCACCGCCGCCAGTGATGGCCGGCAAAAAAAGAAGTGTGCTCGCCGACAACACAAGGAGTCCGCCTGTGGCTACACGCTACGGAAAAGGGCTGTTGGGATGCGCCACCGTGCTCGTCATCCTGGCCCTGCTGATCCACTGGATCGGCATCGACACGATCGCGCGTTACCGCGACGATCTTGGGTTCTACCTGCAAGCGCACCTGGTACTGGTGCTGGCTTCGATGGCGGCGGCGTTGGCCGTGGGCATCCCCGCCGGCATTGCGTTAAGTCGACCGCACCGGGTCGACAAAGCCGAACGCTTCATGCAGTTCTTCAACGTTGGCAACACCATTCCCCCTCTGGCCGTTCTGGCCATCGCGCTCAGTATCCTGGGCATCGGCGCCGGGCCCGCGATCTTCGCGCTGTTCCTCGCCTCCCTCCTGCCCATCGTGCGCAACACCTACGAGGGCCTGAAAAACGTCCCCGCCTCGCTCAAGGAAGCCGCCACCGGCATCGGCATGACCCCGCGCCAGCAACTGTGGCAGGTGGAATTGCCCAATGCCGTGCCGATCATCGTCGGCGGTGTGCGTGTGGCCCTGGCCCTGAACGTGGGCACCGCGCCCCTGGCGTTCCTGATCGGCGCCAACAGCCTGGGCAGCCTGATCTTCCCTGGCATCGCCCTGAACAACCAGCCGCAGCTGCTGCTGGGCGCCGCTTGTACGGCGCTGCTGGCACTGCTGCTCGACGCGCTGGTGAGCTTCTCCAGCAGGCGCTGGCTGGAACGTGGCCTGGCCCAATAAGAAGAGGGAACGTATGAAGAAGAGAATCGCCTTGCTGCTGGGCGCGGCCCTGCTGTTCGCAGGGTTTGCCCAGGCAGCGGACAAACCGCTGATCCGCATCGGTGCGCGGGTGTTCACCGAACAGACCGTGCTTGCCGAAATCACCGCCCAATACCTGCGCGCAAACGGCTTCGATGTGCGCGTGACCACCGGCCTTGGCAGCAACATCGCCCGCCAGGCACAAGAGACCGGCCAGCTCGACCTGATGTGGGAGTACACCGGTGTATCGCTGGTGTCATACAACCACATCGACGAACGCATGCCCAACGCCGAGGCCACCTACGCCAAGGTCAAGGCACTGGACGCGAAAAAGGGCCTGATCTGGCTGACCCCCTCGAACTTCAGCAACACCTATGCCCTGGGCCTGCCCAAGCAAGTGGCCGAAGCCTACCCGCAGGTGAACTCGATCAGCGACCTCAACCAGGTGCTGCGTGATGAACACGACCGCACCCACCTGGTGGCCCTGGACACCGAGTTCGCCAACCGCCCTGATGGCCTGGTAGGCCTGCGCGAGCTGTACGGCTTGCCGCTGGACCGCCGCAACATCCGCCAGATGGATGGCGGCCTGGTGTACACGGCCATGCGCAACAACCAGGTGTTCGCCGGCCTGGTCTACACCACGGACGGGCGCCTGAACGCCTTCGACCTCAAGCTGCTGGACGACGACAAGCACTACTTCCCCGACTACACCGCCGCCCCGGTGGTGCGCAAAGCCGTGCTCGACGCCAACCCCAACCTGGCCACCCTGCTCAAGCCGCTGGCCGAGCAGCTCGACGACGAAACCATGCGCCAGCTCAACGCCCAAGTCGACGTCGAACACCAGAACCCCACCGCCGTGGCCGCAGCCTTCCTGCGTGAGCATCCTTTGAAGGAGGTACAGCCATGAGCCTGCTCGACACCTTCGCCCACCTCGACTGGGCCCAGGTCCTGCAACTGACCTGGCAACACATCATGCTGGTCGGCATCGCCGTCAGCCTGGCCATCCTCGTCGGCGTGCCACTGGGCATCCTGATGACCCGCTTCCCGGCCGTCGCAGGCCCGCTGCAGGCCAGCGCCACGGTGCTGCTGACCATTCCCTCGATCGCCCTGTTCGGCCTGCTGCTGCCGTTCTATTCCAAGTTCGGCCAAGGCCTCGGCCCGCTGCCGGCGATCACTGCGGTATTCCTCTATTCACTGCTGCCGATCCTGCGCAACACCTACCTCGCCCTGACCAACGTCGAGCCCGGTATCCGTGAAGCCGCGCGGGGTATCGGCATGACCTTCGGCCAACGCCTGCGCATGGTCGAACTGCCGATTGCGGTGCCGGTGATCCTCGCCGGCGTGCGCACCGCCGTGGTGATGAACATCGGCGTGATGACCATCGCCGCGACCATCGGTGCCGGTGGCCTGGGCGTGCTCATCCTGACCTCCATCAGCCGCAGCGACATGTCGATGTTGCTGGTCGGCGCCGTGCTGGTCAGCCTGCTGGCGATCATCGCCGACCTGCTCCTGCAAACCCTGCAACGTGCCCTGACTCCAGAAGGACTGCGCTCATGATCGAACTCAAGAACCTCAGCAAAACCTTCAACGTCAACGGCAAGGATGTCAAAGCCGTCGACGCGGTCAGCCTGACCGTCAACGAAGGCGAAATCTGCGTATTCCTCGGCCCCTCGGGCTGCGGCAAGAGCACCACGCTGAAGATGATCAACCGCCTGATCACGCCCACCTCCGGCCAGGTGTTCATCAATGGCGAAGACACCAGCGGGCTGGACGAAGTCACCCTGCGCCGCCACATCGGCTACGTGATCCAGCAGATCGGCCTGTTCCCCAACATGACCATCGAGGAGAACATCACCGTGGTCCCGCGCCTGCTCGGCTGGGACAAGCAGAAGTGCCACGACCGCGCCCGCGAGCTGATGCACATGATCAAGCTCGAGCCAAAGCAGTACCTGCAGCGCTACCCGCGTGAGCTTTCCGGTGGCCAGCAGCAGCGTATCGGCGTGATCCGTGCGCTGGCTGCCGACGCGCCGGTGCTGTTGATGGACGAGCCGTTCGGCGCAGTCGACCCGATCAACCGCGAGATGATCCAGAACGAGTTCTTCGAGATGCAGCGGGCGTTGAACAAGACCGTGATCATGGTCAGCCACGACATCGACGAAGCGCTCAAGCTGGGCGACAAGATCGCCATCTTCCGTGCCGGCAAGCTGTTGCAGCTGGACCACCCGGACACCCTGCTGGCGCACCCGGTGGATGACTTCGTCAGCAACTTCGTCGGCCAGGACAGTACCTTGAAACGCCTGTTGCTGGTGCGTGCCGAAGACGCGGCGGACAACGCCCCGTCAGTCAGCCCGGACACGCCGGTGAGCGATGCGCTGGAGCTGCTGGACGAGCACGACCGCCGCTACGTGGTGGTGACCGATGCGCAGAACAAGGCGCTGGGCTATGTGCGCCGGCGCGACATGCACCGCCAGCAAGGGGCCTGTGGCGACTTCCTGCGCCAGTTCAATGCCACCGCATCGCACGATGAGAACCTGCGCATCCTGCTGTCGCGGATGTACGAGTTCAACCGGGCGTGGTTGCCGGTACTGGATGCCGAGCAGGTGTTTTTGGGCGAGGTGACGCAGGAGTCGATTGCGGCTTACTTGAGCTCGGGGCGATCACGCGGGGCGAAGACCAGCATCGTGTCGCCGGCTGAGGCGGTGGTTTCCTGATTTTTTGGGGGCGCTTTGCGCCCCTTTCCGACCGGTCCGGCGCCCCGGCAAGGCCGCTCCTACACACATCTGTGGGGAGCGGGCTTGCCCCGCGAATGGGACGACGCTGTATCAGAACCCTACACTGGCCTGCACATAAAAGGTCCGAGGCTCACCCACATAGAGGCCAGCATTGTTGTCGCTGGAGCGGGTGAAGTACTGCTTGTCGAACAGGTTCTTCACCCCCGCCGCCACCTTCAGGTTGGCCATCTGCGCCCCGAAGTCATACCCCCCACGGGCATGCCAGGTCACGTAACCCGGAATATCCCCATACTGCCCATCGGCACTCGGCTCGGTGATGTAGTCACCATTGAAGCTGCCATCACTATTGATCCCGGTGCCCGGTGCACGCTGCTTGGATTGGGCATAGGCGTCCAGGTTCCAGGTCCAGCGGTTGATCGCATAGCGCACGCCGGCAGTGGCCACCTGGCGTGAGTAGAACGGCAGGTCACGTCCCTTGAAGCCGGGAATCTCCCCCTCGTATGTGGCGCGGGTATAGGTGTAGCCGCCATTCACCGACAAGCCTTCGAGCCGCGGGTCCAGGCCGGCCAGGTCATAACGCACCGACGCTTCGATACCCTGGTGCTTGGTGGCGCCCAGGTTGGTCCAGCCGACATCGTTGCTGATGTACTGCAGCTCGTCATCGAAGTCGATGTAGAACGCTGTCAGTTCACCGGCGAAGCCGCCGTTGTCATAGCGCGTACCCACTTCATAAGTCTTGGCCTTTTCCGGTTCCAGCCCGTTGGCCGTGCTGTTGCCGGTACCGCCCTGGCCCAGCTGGAAGTACTGCAGGCTGCCGAACGAGGTCTCGTAGTTGGCGAACACCTTCCAGGCATCGGAGAGGTGGTACATCACGCTCAGTGCCGGCAGCGGTTCGTTGCTGGTGATGCTGCGCTTCTTCTCTGCCACCGGGCGGTTGTTGGCGTCCAGCACCGGGCGGTCGCGCCAGTCGGTGTTGATGTGCTCGAAGCGGATGCCTGGGGTGATGGTCCAGTTGCCGACGTCGATCTTGTCGTCGATGTAGTAGGCGCTGGCCTCGGTGCCGCCGCTACGGTCCTGGAACACATGGCCGTCAGAGGTCGGGGTGGGCGTCGGCACGTTGTCGATCAGCGCCAGGCGGGTCGACTGCTCGCGCATGGCCTCTTTCAGGTAGCGGTAACCCACACTGACTTCCTGGGTAGTGGGGCCGGCGAAGAAGATCCGCGACAGGCGCGGTTCGATGGCGAAGGTGTGGTAGTTGCGCGGGTACGACGACAGGGTCTTCATGTCACGCGAGGCGATGGCGCTGCCACGGAAGCTGTCGGTGTAGTAGGTCAGCACTTCGAACTGGGTAGCGTCGTCGAGCTGGCGCTGCCACTTGAACGACACATCCTTGCGCCGGCCGGCGAAGTAGTCGTAGTCGCGCAGCGACTGGTACGGGTTGCTGTCGTACTGGGCCTGGGTCAGGCCACCGGGCATGTCGGCACGGCCATCGTAGTAATGGAAGTTGAGCCAGAACTCGTCAACGTCAGTCGGGGCCCAGTGGGTCTTGAGGATCACGTCGTCGATGTCGTTGCCGTTGTTGCTCTCGCGGTAACCGTTGCCGTTCACCCCGGTGTACAGCAGCGCCACGCCCATGCCGTTGTCGGCGGTGCCGCCGACGAAGGCCGACTCGGTGTGCTTCCAGCCGCCATGCTGCGAGGTTTCCAGGGTGGTGGAAAGCTCAGCCGAGGCCTTCTCGGGGATCGCCCGGGTGACGAAGTTGATCACCCCGCCGACGTTCTGCGGGCCGTAGCGCACAGAGCCTGCGCCGCGCACCACGTCGATGCTGTCCAGGTTGCCCGAAGAGATCGGCGCCATCGACAGCTGCGGCTGGCCATAAGGGGCGAACGCCGCCGGGATGCCATCGATCAACACGGTCGAGCGGGGCGACAGCCGCGAGGTCAGGCCGCGCACGCCAACATTCAGCGACAGGTCGCTGCCACCGGTGCCGTTGGAGTCCTGCACCTGCACGCCAGGGATGCCGCGCAGCACGTCGCGAACGTTCATTGCACCCTGCTCGACCATGGCCTCGCGGCGCACCACGGTGCGCGCGCCGGGATGGTTCTGCACCACAGCCTGGTCGGCATCGCCCAGCCAGTCACCGACCACCTTGATGTCGGTGGGCGCCAGCTCCAGGCTACCGCTGCCCAGGTCGAGGGTGGTCGGCAGCGGCTTTACCACCACCGTGTCCTGGGCCATCTCGAAGGTCAGCCCGCTGCCTTGCAGCAACTGTTGCAGCGCCTGCACCGGCGCCAGGTTGCCGGACACCGCCGGGGCCTGTTTGCCGGCCACAAGCTCAGGGCTGTAGAACAGTTGCAGGTTGGTCTGCTGGCCCAATTGGCTCAGCGCCGAGGCCAGCGGTTGTGCCTGGATCTGGATTGCGCCGCCAGCCTGTTCGGCGTGGCTGTTGACGGCCACGGCACTGACCGCGAGGGCCAGCGCCAGGGCGCGAAAGCGTGGCAAGGATTTGTTGTTGTTCACGTCGTCAGACATCCTGAAGTGCGGGATAAACGCCAACCGCATGCAAATGTAAATGCTTGGCAGTTGCAGCTGGCGAGGAAGACGAACGAGCTCAAAAAAACCTGAATCTATTTCGCGATTATTTCGCGAGAGCCGTCTTCATGGGCTTTGATGGCCACCGGCAAGATGCTCGGCAAGGCCCGCAGCAGTGCATCGGTGTCGTCGGTGCTGAAGGTGCTTGAGAGGCGCATCTGTGCCACCTTGCCGGGGGCAACACGCAGCGGCTGGGTGCGGTAGCGGGAAACTTCGGCCACCACCTCGGCCAGGGTGGCGTTGTCGAACACCAGTTTGCCCTGGCGCCAGGCGGTCAGAGCAGCGGTATTGACCGCGTAGGGCGTTGCCACCTTGCCTTGTGCATCTATATGCGCGCCCAGGCCGGCCGTCAGTTGCGCCAGCGAAGCATCCCTGCCCTGCACGCGTACCGAGCCTTGCTCGACCACCACGCGGGTAGCGGCCGGGTCCAGCCGTACATCAAAGCGGGTGCCGGTGACGGTCACGCTGCCTTGGGCCGTGTCGACCACGAACGGTCGGCTGCTGTCGTGGGCGACGATGAACATCGCCTCACCGGCGTTCAGTTGAATGTGCCGCCGCCCCGCGCTGAAATCGACCTGCAACTGCGTACCGCCGTTGAGCGCCAGCTGCGAGCCGTCCGGCAGTTCGACCTGGCGGCGCTCACCGAAGGCAGTCTGTAACTGGTCCTGATGATTGAGGCGCTGGTACTGCCAGCCACTCCAGCCGAGCCCCAGGGCAACCACTGCCACACCGGCCGCCAAGGCCTGGCGCAGCAAACGCCGCCGAGGCAGCTGGCGCACGGGCTCTGGCGCGCACAGGGCATCGAGGCGCTGGCGCGGTATGAAGTCGGCGGCGCGCCAGAGGCTGGCGAGCTGCTGGTATTCTTCGCGATGGCGTGGGTCCGCCTCCAGCCACCCTTGCAAGCGGGCCAGCAGCTCGGCATCCCGCGGCGCATCCTGCACGCGGGCGAACCATTCGGCCGCCTGCTCGCGGACGCTATCGGTACCGTGCTGGTTCATCGAAAAGGTCTCCTGACTCATCATGCCGACACATCCAGGTGCTCACGCAGGTGTCGGAGGGTGCGGATCATATACTTTTCGACCATGTTCTTGCTCAAGCCCATGCGCTCGGCAATCTCGGCCTGGGTCAGGCCTTCGAGCTTCTGCCAGATGAACACCCGTCGGCAGTTGAGCGGCAACTCGGCCAGCGCCCGCTCGACACTGTCGGCCAGCTCCAGCGCGTGTACGTAGGCTTCAGGGTCACCACTGTGGCTGGCGCTTTCCTCAAAGGCCTCCAGCCCCATTGCCTGGCGCCGGTCTTCGCGGCGAAATCCGTCCACGGCAATGTTGCGGGCGGTCTGGTGCAGGTAGGCACGGGGTTGCTCGACCTGTTCGCGGGGGTTTTCCAGGACCCGTACGAAGGCATCATGAGTGAGGTCCTCGGCCTGCTGACGACTGCGCAGCTTGCGCGTCCAGGTGCCGATCAGCTCATGGTAGTGGTCGAGGAAGCCTTTGGGTCCGGACACGGTCGGGGTTCGTCAGGGAGGCAGAGAAGGGTGCGAATAGTAATGTTTCTCATCAAACACGGCAAATCCGTCAGTCGGTAACAAAAAATTTATACGGATTTCAGGCACTGCAGTGCCAGGAAAATGTGGCCATAAATATGAACACCTCAGGGCCATTCGCGGGTGAGCCCGCGCCCACAGGATTAGCGCAATCCCTACGGGAGCGGCTTCACCCGCAAAAGGGCCGAAACGGTCCATTCCACAATATTTAACGCTTCAACCATCCCAGGGAACATCTGCCGGTCACATGAGTCGGTTATTCAAATGGCAGGTCGTCGATCCGCGACGAACATGCCCGGATTGCCTGTTGATCTTGCATTCTTCACGCCCTAAAGTGCGCGCCGAACGTCCATGCTGGAAACGATCCATCCGGCTCAAGTACTGAGTAGGCGAACCAAAGTGGGGATACGGAGGACGTTCAGTTTGCAGCCACTTATCTTTTCAGTTTGCCCATGGAGTCCCTGAGCATGTCGATCCAGGTCGAAGACTATTTCGCGCGTGACACCTTCCAGAAAATGAAGGCGTTCGCCGACAAGCAAGAAACCCCGTTCGTACTCATCGATACCCAGATGATCAGCAAGGCCTACGACGACCTGCGCGCCGGTTTCGAATTCGCCAAGGTCTACTACGCAGTCAAGGCCAACCCGGCGGTCGAGATCATCGACCTGCTCAAAGACAAAGGCTCGAGCTTCGACATCGCCTCGATCTACGAGCTGGACAAAGTGATGGACCGTGGCGTCAACGCCGACCGCATCAGCTACGGCAACACCATCAAGAAATCCAAGGACATCCGCTACTTCTACGAGAAGGGCGTGCGCCTGTACGCCACCGACTCGGAAGCCGACCTGCGCAACATCGCCAAGGCCGCGCCGGGTTCCAAGGTTTACGTGCGTATCCTCACCGAAGGCTCCACCACTGCAGACTGGCCGCTGTCGCGTAAATTCGGCTGCCAGACCGACATGGCCATGGACCTGCTGATCCTCGCCCGCGATCTGGGCCTGGTGCCTTACGGCATTTCCTTCCACGTCGGTTCGCAGCAACGCGACATCAGCGTGTGGGACGCGGCCATCGCCAAGGTCAAGGTGATCTTCGAGCGCCTGAAGGAAGAAGACGGCATCGAGCTGAAACTGATCAACATGGGTGGCGGCTTCCCGGCCAACTACATCACCCGTACCAACAGCCTGGAAACCTACGCCGAAGAGATCATCCGCTTCCTGAAGGAAGACTTTGGTGACGACCTGCCGGAAATCATCCTCGAGCCAGGCCGTTCGCTGATCGCCAACGCCGGCATCCTGGTCAGCGAAGTCGTGCTGGTAGCGCGCAAGTCGCGTACTGCGGTCGAGCGTTGGGTGTACACCGACGTGGGCAAATTCTCCGGCCTGATCGAAACCATGGACGAGTCCATCAAGTTCCCGATCTGGACCGAGAAGAAAGGCGAGATGGAAGAAGTGGTCATCGCCGGCCCGACCTGCGACAGCGCCGACATCATGTACGAGCACTACAAGTACGGCCTGCCGCTGAACCTGGCGATCGGCGACCGCCTGTACTGGCTGTCGACCGGTGCTTACACCACCAGCTACAGCGCGGTGGAATTCAACGGCTTCCCGCCGCTGAAGGCCTACTACCTGTAATGAAGAACGGGGCCGAAAGGCCCCGTTTTCATGTGTGTGTCAATGCCGGCCTCTTCGCGGGACAAGCCCGCTCCCACCGGACCCTGCTGTGCCACAGGAACAGATAACCTGTGGGAGCGGGCTTGCCCCGCGAAGAGGCCGGCACTGTAGACATCATTCCCGACGCTGTTCGAGTTCCTCGGCGTATCCGGCAGCATACCCCACCAGCAACGGTCCAGCGCCCTGCAGAGTGGCCACTGCACTGCGCAGAAAATTCACATTCCCCTCAACCCGCGCACGCTCCAGCCAAGGCCCAGCCTCAGCCACCTGCCCACGTTCGACCAGTACCAGCGCCAGGCTGAACATGCCGCGAAAGTCCCCCGCCTCTGCCGAGCGCCGATACCAGCGCACCGCCCGCGCCGGGCTGGGCGCCGTGGCGATGCCTTGTTCCAGGTAACGCCCGTACAGGTTCATCGACTTGGCATGCCCAAGGTGCGCGGCCTTCTCGTAACAGAGCAATGCCTGGGCCTGGTTGGCTGGCACCCCTCGCCCGGTGGCCAGCAGGTTGCCCAGGTTGTAAAGGCCCCAGCCCAGCCCTGCGTCGGCTGCACGCGCATAGTGGATGGCCGCCTGCGAAAGGCTTACCTCACCCCCCCAGCCATGCTCCAGGCAACGCCCGAGCATGTTGTGCGCCATGGCACTGCCGGCCTGGGCGGCGATGCCGAACCAGCGCCGGGCCACACCGGCATCGGCTTCGATGCCACGCCCGTCGAGCAGAATCTGCCCCAGCAGCAACTGTGCCTCGACCGCCCCCTGCCCCGCTGCCGCCAGGATCGCCTGGGCAGCCTTGCCGGGGCTGTCTTCGAGCATGGCCTTGAGGCCTGCAACATCCACCACTTCTTCACGACGCAATTGGTATGACACGTCTCAGACCTCAGCCCAGCGGCGCAGCAGGTTGTGGTAGGTACCCGTCAACTGCAGCAGCGAAGGGTGCTCGGGCACATCGGCGGTGAGTTGCTGGATGGCATTGTCCATCTCGAACAACAGCGCCCGCTGGCTGTCTTCACGCACCAGGCTTTGCGTCCAGAAAAACGCAGCATAGCGCTGGCCGCGTGTCACCGGGTTGACCTTGTGCAGGCTGGTGCCGGGGTACAGCACCAGGTCGCCGGCCGCCAGCTTCACCTGCTGCACGCCATAGGTGTCCTGGATCACCAGTTCGCCGCCGTCATAACTGTCCGGGTCGCTGAGGAACAGCGTTGACGACAGGTCGGTACGCACCCGCTCCGCGCTGCCCTTGGGCTGGCGCAGGGCATTGTCGATGTGAAAGCCGAAGTTGCCGCCTTCGCGGTAGCAATTGATCAGCGGTGGAAAGACCTTGTGCGGCAGCGCTGCCGACATGAACCGCGGCGTGTTCCACAGGCGGTCGATCAATGCGCTGCCGAGCTCCTTGGCCAGCGGGTGGCCTTCAGGCAACTGCAGGTTGTGCTTGGCCTTGGCCGACTGATAACCCGCCGTGACCTTGCCATCGGCCCAGTCAGCCTGCTCCAGGGCCTCACGGATACGCGCGAGTTCGTCGGCATCGAACAGGCCGGGAATGTGAAGCAGCATGGCGGCGGCACCTGAGCAAATGTAAAGGCGTCAATGATATTGATTACCTTTTACACACCACAAGCCCCATTCGCCGCTTAAGACGTTTCAGCCGACGAAAACCGTAACGGCAAACTGTAAAGATTGTAAATTATTCACGAATGGTAACGACTCTCAATTGTTAGTCACAATTGCTTACATTAAGATCCGCCGCCTTATCACCTTGGGGAAGGTCCTTACCAATGCGTCACTACGTGCCATCTGCTGTGAGTTCGCCACGCCTGATCGTGACCGCCATCGGCGTCGCCATCACTGCCTCGACCGCCTACGCTGCCGAGCCTGCCGCCAACCGTGCCGTTACCCTTGATGCCACCAGCGTCAACGGCAAGGCCGAACAGGCCAGCACCGACTACAAGGTCGAGAAAGCCTCGTCGCAGAAGTACACCGCGCCGCTGGTCGATACACCGCGCTCGGTCACGGTGATCCCGCAGCAGGTCATCAAGGACACCAACGCCCTCAGCCTGCAGGACGCCCTGCGTACGGTACCTGGCATCACCTTTGGTGCCGGTGAAGGCGGCAACCCCCAGGGCGACCGCCCGTTCATCCGCGGCTTCGACGCCCAGGGCGATACCTACCTGGACGGCGTGCGTGATACCGGCGCGCAAACCCGTGAGATCTTCGCCATCGAGTCGGTGGAAGTGGCCAAGGGCCCGAACTCGGCCATCGGTGGCCGAGGCGCCGCAGGCGGCACCATCAACCTGGTGAGCAAGCGTGCGCACCTGGGCAACTCGCTGGACGGCGCCTGGACCTGGGGCAGTGACCAGACCCAACGCTACACCTTCGATGGCAACTACCAGTTCAGCGACACCGTCGCCGGTCGTCTCAACCTGATGACCCACGAGAGCAACGTCGCCGGCCGTGACAAGGTCAATTACGACCGCTGGGGCATCGCCCCGTCCCTGGCCTTCGGCCTGGGCACGCCGACCCGCGTCAACCTCGACTACTACCACCTGGAAAGCGACGACCTGCCGGATTCGGGCATCCCGTACACCATCCCGACGACGGGCAGCGGCGGGCGCACCTCGGCGCACCCGAGCAAGCCGAACGACGGTGGCGACAGCGACAACTTCTACGGCCTGACCGGCCGTGACTTGCGCAAGAGCCGGGTCGACATCGCCACCTTCGCGATCGAACACGACCTGACCGACTCGCTGACCGTCAAGAACACCCTGCGCCATGGCAACAGCATGCAGGACTACATCCTGACCCAGCCGGACGACAGCAAGGGCAACGTCAACAACGGCAGCGTCTGGCGCCGCGCCAACAGCCGTGTCGGCAACACCGCCACTACCACCAACCAGACTGACCTGTTTGGCGAGTTCTACCTGGGCGGCATGAAGAACAGCTTCTCCACTGGTATCGAGCTGAGCCGCGAAGAGAGCAAGCGTTCGTCCTACACCGTCGACACCGATACCGTGCCGGGCGGCAGCGCCAACAGCAACTGCACCCCAGGCATGATCGGCGCCAGCAGCGGTTACAACTGCACCTCGCTGAGCAACCCGAACCCGGACGACCCTTGGAACGGCAACATTGCGCGCAACTACGCGGGCACCGACACCAAGAGCAATACCCGCGCGCTCTACGTATTCGACACCCTGGAGCTGACGCCTGACTGGCTGCTGAACATGGGGCTGCGTTACGACCACTTCGACACCCAGTACCGCACTTACGATGCCGCCGGCGCTACCGTGGTGAACAGCAAGGGCGTTGCTTCCAAGGGCCGTGACACCAGCGAGTTCATCACCGGCCAGCTGGGCCTGGTCTGGAAACCGGCCGAAAACGGCAGCATCTATGTCTCCTACGCCACCTCCGCAACGCCACCCGGCGCAATGCTGGGTGAAGGCACCGAAGGCAACCCGCTGGGCAACACCAGCGACCGCGCCGGCAACCTGCTGAGCAGCGACATGGAGCCGGAAGAAACCACCAACTACGAGATCGGCACCAAGTGGGACCTGCTCGACCAGCGCCTGTCCCTGGCCGCCGCGCTGTTCCGCACCGAGAAGGAAAACGCCCGCGTGCAGGTGGATACCACCAGCTACGAAAACGTCGGCGAAACCCGCGTGCAGGGCATCGAGCTGTCGGCCAGCGGCAAGCTGACCGACAAGTGGCAGGTCTTCGCCGGTTACACCTACATGCAGGCCCGCCAGATCGACGGCGGCCCGCTGGGCAAGGCCAACGACGGCAACCAGCTGCCGAACACGCCGAACAACAGCGCCAGCCTGTGGACCACTTACGCGATCACGCCGAAGCTCACCGTCGGTGGCGGCGCGTTCTATGTGGATGACGTTTACGGCAGCGTGGCCAACACCACCATGGTCGACAGCTATGTACGTTACGACGCCATGGCGGCCTACAAGCTGACCAAGAACGTCGACCTGCAGCTGAACGTGCAGAACCTGACCAACGAGGTGTACTACGACAAGGCGTTCTCCACCCACTTCGCCAACCAGGCGGCGGGCCGGACCGCATTGTTGACCACCAGCGTCCACTTCTAAAGCAGCAACCCGGAGCCCCGTTCATTCCAGTGAGCGGGGCTTTTGCGTACCAAGGCATAATGCACGCCGCGCAGGTTGCGGCAGCACGACAAGGTGATCGATGTGGTGAAGAAGACGCTGTTCCAATTGCACTGGTTCTTTGGCATCACCGCTGGCCTGGTGCTGGCCTTGATGGGGATCACCGGGGCGATCTGGTCGTTTCAGGAAGAACTGCTGCGTGCGTTCAATGCCGATGTGCTGAAGGTCGAAGTGCGCCCCGAGGGCGTGCTGCCGCCCGCCGAACTGGTGCAGCGGGTCGAGGCTGCGAAAGGCGAGAAGGTGTCGATGCTGTGGGTCGACCTTCATCAGGGCAACGCAGCGCGTATCTTCTTCACCCCACCGCCGGGTCAGCGCCGCGGCGAGCTGCGCTATGCCGACCCGTACACCGGCGAGCTCAAGGGCGACGTGGCCGGGCAGGACTTCTTCAACCTGATGCTCAACCTGCACCGTTTCCTGGCCATGGGCGACAGTGGCCGGCAGATCACCGGCGCCTGCACCCTGATGCTGATCTTCTTCTGCCTCTCCGGCCTGTACCTGCGCTGGCCGCGCAAGGCGCTCAACTGGCGGGTCTGGCTGACCTTCGACTGGGCCAAGAAAGGCCGCGCCTTCAACTGGGACCTGCACGCCGTGGCCGGTACCTGGTGCCTGCTGTTCTATCTGTTGTTCGCCCTCACCGGCCTGTTCTGGTCCTATGAATGGTATCGCCAAGGCCTGAACTCGCTGCTGGCCGACGCGCCGGCAGCAGGCCAGCAGCAAAAACGCGGCGAAGGCCGTGGCCGCCATGGGCCACAGAAGGTCGACAAGAACGCACCACCGCTGGTGGTCGACTACGACGCCATCTGGGCCAGCCTCAAGGCTGCCGCAGGCCCGGGCCTGGCCGCCTACAACTTGCGCCTGCCACCGGCAGGTGGGCAACCGGCCAACCTGTTCTTCCTGCGGGACAACGCTGCGCACCCGCGCGCCTTCGACACCCTGGTGCTGGACCCGGCCACCGGCCAGGTGAAAAACCACGACCGCTACGCCGACAAATCCTTCAAGGCGCAGTTGCTGCAGAGCGTTTACGCCCTGCACGTGGGCGAGTACTTCGGCCTGCCAGGGCGCATCATCGTCACCGTCGCCAGCCTGACCATGCCGCTGTTCTTCGTGACGGGTTGGCTGCTGTACCTCGACCGCCGCCGCAAGAAGCGCCAGGTGCGCGCCGCCCGCGGCAGCGTCGACAGCGTCAACGCCGGCAGCGACAGCTGGTTGGTCAGCTTCGCCAGCCAAAGCGGCTTTGCCGAACAGCTGGCCTGGCAGAGTGCCGGGCAGTTGCAGGCTGCAGGCCTGCCGGTGCAGGTCCGCGCCTTGGCCGAACTGGGCGAGGATGACTTGCGCCAAGCTCGCCGTGCACTGTTCGTGGTCAGTACGTTTGGCGACGGGGAAGCCCCTGACAGCGCCCGCGCGTTCGAACGCAAGGTGCTTGGCCAGCCCTGGGCGCTGAACAACCTCAACTACGCAGTGCTCGCCTTGGGCGACCGTCAGTATCCGCACTTCTGCGGTTTCGCCCGGCGCCTGCAGGCCTGGTTGGCTGAGCGCGGCGCCAGCACTGCGTTCAGCCCGGTAGAGGTGGACAGCGCCGACCCGGCGGCCCTGCAGCAATGGCAGCAGGCACTGGCGCAACTGACCGGCGCTCAGCCAGTAACGGCCTGGCAGCCAGCAAGCTTCGGCAACTGGACACTGGTGCAACGCGCACTGATGAACCCGGGCAGCCAAGGCCAGCCGGTTTACCTGATCGGCCTGCGTGCCGAAGCGCCCGCCAGCTGGCAGGCTGGTGACCTGGTGGAAATCTTGCCGCGCAATGGTCAGCCGCGGGTCGATGCCTTCCTCCACGGCCTGGGCCGGAATGCCGACACGACCGTGCAGCTCGACGGCCTGAGCGAAACCTTGGGTCAGGCGCTGGCCAGCCGCCAGCTGCCGAGCCGGCGCGATCACCTGGTGGGGCTGCACGCCCAGGCGCTGGTCGATGCGCTGGTACCGATCGGCACGCGTGAATACTCCATCGCCTCGATCGCCAGTGACGGTGTGCTGGAGTTGATCGTGCGCCAGGAACGTCACCCCGATGACACCCTCGGCCTGGGTTCCGGTTGGCTGACCGAGTACCTGCCGGTGGATGGCGCGCTTGGCTTGCGCCTTCGCCGCAATAGTGGCTTCCACCTGCCCGCGTCGCCGGTGCCGATGATTCTGATCGGCAACGGTACCGGGCTGGCAGGTCTGCGCAGCTTGATCAAGGCACGCATCAACGCGGGCGAGCAGCGCAACTGGCTGTTGTTCGGGGAGCGTAACCGGGCCCACGACCTGCTATGCGGTGATGAGCTGCAAGGCTGGCTGGGCAGCGGTGACCTGGCGCGCTTGGACCTCGCGTTTTCGCGGGATCAGGCAGAGAAGGTGTATGTGCAGGATGTGTTGCTGCAGCAGGCCGAAGCGGTCAAGCGCTGGGTCGCCGACGGGGCCTGTGTGTATGTCTGTGGCAGCCTGCAAGGGATGGCTGCCGGTGTTGATGCCGCGCTGAAGGGCATTCTCGGAGAAACGTTGGTCGAGCAATTGATCGAAGAGGGGCGCTATCGGCGGGATGTGTACTGATCACTGCCACAACTGATACAGCCCGTCTTTGTGTAGGAGCGGCCTTGCCGGGGCGCCGGACCGGCAAGGCCGCTCCTACACAAGGGCCGGTGCTGACTCAGTGAAGCTCGAAAGTATCAGCATCCAGGTTAGCCGGGAACTTGCTGCGGTAAGCCGCCAGCTCCGCCGCCCGCAACACCACCGTGAATACCCCGTCCGCCTCGCCCGCGCTGAGCAGGCTCTCGCCCTGGAAGTCCAGCACCTGGCTGTCACCCGAATAAGCGAAGCCCTTGCCATCGGTGCCCACGCGGTTCACCGCCGCCACATAACACAGGTTCTCGATGCCGCGGGCCGGCAGCAGGCGGTTCCAGTGCTG
Organism: Pseudomonas sp. NFX1; assembly: GCF_051123555.1. Taxonomy (NCBI): domain Bacteria; kingdom Pseudomonadati; phylum Pseudomonadota; class Gammaproteobacteria; order Pseudomonadales; family Pseudomonadaceae; genus Pseudomonas; species Pseudomonas sp. NFX1. Next base: position 3,682,384 of record NZ_CP169366.1, read on the forward strand.
GCGGCGCGCGGCCGGCCAGTTGGCGGTATACAGCAACAGGTCGGTGTCCTGGGCATCGCGGCTCCACACCGGGAAACGCAGGTCGTAGCAGATCAGTGGGCGCACCCGCCAGCCCTTGATCTCGAACTGCACCTGGCGTTCGCCCGGGGTGTAGTACTTGTGCTCACCGGCCATGCGGAACAGGTGGCGCTTGTCATAGTGCAGGATCTCGCCATCCGGCCGTGCCCAAAGCAAGCGGTTGCGGTGGCTGCCATCGGCGGCCTGGATGATCACGCTGCCGGTGACCACTGCGTCGATCCGCTTGGCCTGGGCCTTGAGCCATTTGTAGGTGGGGCCGTTCTCAGGCTCGGCCAGGCGTTGCGACTCCATGGAAAACCCAGTGGTGAACATCTCGGGCAGGATCACCAGGTCGACATCACCTGCCTGGTCGAGCAATACCTCGAAATGCGCATAGTTGGCCTCGCGGTCATGCCAGGCCAAGGTGGTTTGCACCAGAGCGATTTTCAGGTTGGGCAGTGCACTCAGATCGCGCATAGTTTTTCCGCTGCTTGACGCAGCGTCTCCTCACGTTTGGCAAAGCACAGGCGCACCAGGCGTTGCTCGGGGATAGGTTGCTGGTAGAACACCGACACCGGAATGGTCGCCACGCCATGCTCACGGGTCAGCCACAGCGCCATGTCGACGTCGTTCAGGTCCGGGCGGATCTGCGAATAGTCCACCAGTTGGAAGTAGGTGCCCGCCGCGCGGCGGAAACTGAAGCGCGAACCCGCCAGCAAGTCGCAGAACAGGTCGCGCTTGGCCTGGTAGAAGCCGGGCAGTTGGTCGAGGTGCTCGGGGTGCTCGGCCATGAAGTCCGCGAGCGCGCACTGCAAAGGCGTCACCCCGCAGAAGTTGACGTACTGGTGCACCTTGCGCAGCTCTGCACTCAGGGCCGCTGGCGCAATCACGTAGCCGGTCTTCCACCCCGTCACATGGTAGGTCTTGCCGAACGAACTGACCACGAAGGCACGGCTATACAGCTCGGCATGGGCCAGCACGCTGGCGTGGCCTACACCGTCGTAGACCAGGTGTTCGTAGACTTCATCACTGACCAGGTAGATATCGCGCTCGGCAATCAGCCGCGCCAACTGGTCCAGGTCTTCTCGGGTGATCAGCGCGCCGCTGGGGTTGTGCGGCGAATTGAGGATGACCATGCGTGTGCGCGGGCTCAGGGCATCGCTGAACTTCTGCCAGTCGATGCGGAAGTCGCCGTCACTGAGCTGTACATGCACGCAACGACCGCCGGCCAGCTCTACGGAAGGTTCATAGCTGTCGTAACAAGGGTCGAAGACGATCACCTCGTCACCGCTGTGGATCACCGCCTGAATGGCGCAGAAGATCGCCTCGGTGGCACCGGGGGTGATGGTCACTTCCTGATCGGCATCGACCTTGGCCCCATACAGGCGCTCGACCTTGGCCGCTACCTGCTGGCGCAGGGCCGGCAGGCCGGTCATCGGCGCGTACTGATTATGCCCGGCGGCCACATGCCGGCCCACTGCATCGAGCAGGGCCTGCGGGCCATTGAAGTCGGGGAAACCCTGGGAGAGGTTGAGCGCACCGGTCTGCACGGCGAGCTGGGACATGGTAGTGAAGATGGTCGTGCCGACATTCGGCAGTTTGCTGCGGATCATGGAGCCCTCTTTCCTGGGGACTGAGAGCTATAAGCTACAAGTTTCAAGCCACAAGAAAAAGCGGCATGCATCACCGCCTGCTTTTTCTTGCAGCTTTGAGCTTGTAGCTTGCCGCTAGTTAGCGCTTGTCGCGGCGCTTCTTCTCGGCCTTCTTGTGGTGCGACATCAAGCGGCGCTTCTTGTTGACCTGGCGATCGGTGAGGGTGTTTTTCTTGCCCTCGTACGGGTTTTCACCCCCCTTGTACTCGATACGGATCGGCGTACCGACCAGCTTGAGCACGCGGCGATAGGTGTTTTCCAGGTAACGCGAGTACGACTTGGGAATGCTGTCGGTCTGGTTGCCGTGGATCACGATCAGCGGCGGGTTGGCACCCCCCAAGTGCGCATAGCGCAGCTTGATGCGGCGGCCATTGACCAGCGGCGGCTGGTGCTCGCTCACGGCGTCTTCGAGGATCTGCGTCAGGCGGCTGGTCGGCCAGCGGGTCACCGCCGACATGAACGCGGCCTGTACCGACTTGTACAGGTTGCCCACGCCCGTGCCGTGCAGCGCGGAAATGAAGTGGATGTCGGCGAAGTCGACGAAGAACAGCCGGCGCTCCAGCTCGGTCTTCACGTAGGCGCGCTCACCCGGCTCCATGCCATCCCACTTGTTCAGGGCGATGACGATGGCGCGGCCGGCTTCGAGGGCGAAGCCCAGCAGGTTCAGGTCATGGTCGACCACCCCTTCGCGGGCATCCATGACGAAGATCACGACGTTGGCGTCCTTGATCGCCTGCAGCGTCTTGACCACGGAGAACTTCTCGACTTCCTCGTGGATCTTGCCGCGCTTGCGCACCCCGGCGGTGTCGATGAAGGTGTACTTGTCGCCATCACGCTCGAACGGGATGTAGATACTGTCACGGGTAGTACCCGGCTCGTCGTAGACCACCACGCGCTCTTCGCCGAGCATGCGGTTGACCAGGGTCGACTTGCCGACGTTCGGGCGGCCGATGATGGCGATCTTGATGCCATCCTTTTCGCTCGGGCCAGGGATGCGCACGGCTTCCTCGCCTTCGGCGACGTCCTGGTCCAGCGCTTCGTCTTCGGCATCGCGCGGCAGGTGGCCGAGCACGGCTTCCATCAGGGCGCTGATACCACGGCCCTGGGAGCCCGCCACCGGGATGGCGTTGCCCATGCCCATCGGCGAGAACTCGGCGCGGGCGACGTCAGGGTCGATGTTGTCGATCTTGTTGGCGACCAGAATCGCCGACTTGTTCCGCTTGCGCAGGTGCTCGGCGATCATCAGGTCTGCTGCGGTCATGCCCGCACGGGCATCGACCAGGAACAGCACATAGTCGGCTTCTTCGATGGCCATGAGCGACTGCTCGGCCATCTTCTCGTCCATGCCCACTTCGTCACCGGTGATACCACCGGTGTCGATCAGGATGAAGGAACGACCCTGCCAGGAGGCATCACCATACTGGCGGTCACGGGTCAGACCCGACAGGTCACCGACGATGGCATCGCGGGTTTTGGTCAGGCGGTTGAACATGGTGGATTTGCCGACGTTCGGCCGTCCCACCAGGGCGATTACGGGAACCATGCGGCTCTCCACTCTTGAATTCTTGAAAATGCAAAGGCCGCTGCAAGGCAGCGGCCGGAGTATGTGCGGCGTTTCCTACACCGCGGCTCAAGCCCGTTGGCGGACTTGAGCTTAGCTTCAGCGGACGGTCAGTGCCTCGAGCTTGCCGCTGTTGCCGAAAACGTAGATGGTGTCGCCGACCACCAGGGGCCGGGCGCGCAGGCCATCACTGTCGATTCGCTCGCGACCGACGAAGCGGCCATCGACCTGGCTGAGCAGGTGCAGGTAACCCTCGAAGTCACCTACAGCCACGTAGCTGGAGAACACTTCCGGTGCCGACAGCTGACGGCGAGCCATGGAATCGTTGGTCCACAGGGCGCTGGAAGAGCGCTCGTCGACACTTTCAACGGTACCCGAGGCTTCGCTGACATAGACGTTACCGTAACCCTGGGCGACACCCACGTAGCTGGAAGCATCACGCTGCCACAGCACACGGCCGCTTTCCAGGTCCAGGCCCGCTACGCGGCCCTGGTAGGTGCTGACGTACAGGGTACCACCGGACAGCAGCAAGCCGCCGTCGATATCCACTACGCGGTCCAGCTCGGAACGCCCCTGCGGGATGGCCACGCGGCTCTCCCACACCGGCACGCCGTTGCTGATATCCACCGCGATCACTTTGCCGGTGGACAGGCCGGCAACCGCCATGCGGTTGGTCACGATCGGCGCACCGGTGCCCCGCAGGGTCAGCACGGCCGGGGTGCTTTCATAGATCCAGCGGCGGTCGCCGGTCGCGGCATCGAGGCCGATCAGGCGGTCGTCCTGGGTCTGCACCACCACCACGTCACCATTGTTGGCCGGTGGTGCCAGCACTTCACTGGTCACGCGTGAGCGCCAGCGCTCTTCACCGGTGCTGGAGTCCAGCGCGATGACTTCGCCTTTGAGGGTACCGAGCATGACCAGCCCGTAACCCACACCGACAGCGCCCGACACCTGCAGGTCGAGGTCTTTCTTCCAGGCTACGTCGCCGGTGATACGGTCGAGGGCGAAGACTTCGCCGTTGACGTCGGAGGCATAGATACGGTCGTTTTCGATGGCCGGTACCAGGGTGTTGTACGTCTCGCCCTGGCCGTCACCGATCGAACGGCTCCACTGCTTCTTCAGTACCACTTCCTCGGTGAACTTGGTCAGCTCGGCCGGGGGCAGTTCCTTCTTGCTGTTGCTGCTGCAACCCGCGGCCAGAACGGCCAGGGTCAGCACTGCTGCTTGTTTCCAACCGATCACGTCAGGCGTCCCCTTTGGCCAGGTCATCCAGCTTCAATTGCAGGCCACCGACCGCCGCCTCATCGGACAGCGCGGCCTTGGCTTTTTCATAAGCGCTGTGGGCATCGTCGGCGCGACCAAGCTGTACCAGCAGGTCACCCTTCAATTCTTCGCGGCTGGCCAGGAACGCCTTGTCGGCGTCGCCGTCGAGCAGCTTGAGGGCCTCGTCGGCCTTGTCCTGGGCAGCCAGTACACGGGCCAGGCGCTGGCGCGAAATCTCGCCAAGCGTGGTATCGGCTGGCTTGTCCAGCACACCCTTGAGCTCGGCGGCGGCGTCGTCGAGCTTGCCGCTCTCGACCGCGACCTTGGCCACGAACAGGCTGCCATACTGGGCGTAGGCGGTACCGCCGAATTCGCTCTTGAGCTTGCCGGCCAGTTCCGCGACCTTGGTCGCGTCTGGCTGGCCGCTTGGCGTCAGGCTGGTCTCAAGCAATGCCTGGTACAGCTGCGAGGCACCTTGCGACTGGTTGTTCTGGTACTTGTGCCAGGTATTCCAGCCCAACACCACCACGCCGGCCAGCAGGGCACCGGTCAGCAGTGGCTTGCCGTTGCGGTTCCACCAGTCCTTGACCCCTGCCAGGTCATCATCATCTGTACTCGACACCCCAATACTCCTTTTCGCCTATTCGCTTGTTGAACCGCGTTACGCCTGAGCGATTGCGGTTTCCAGGTGCTCAGCCAGAGCATCCCAGGCAATGTTCTGTTGTTCGCCCTGGCCACGCAGGGGCTTCACGCCGATTTCCTGCTTGGCCAGCTCGTCGTCGCCAAGAATCAGGGCCAACAGCGCGCCGCTCTTGTCGGCTTTCTTGAATTGGCTCTTGAAGCTGCCGCCACCAGCGTTGACCACCAGGCGCAGGCCCGGCAGGCGATCACGCAGGCTTTCGGACAGACGCAGGCCAGCCAGCTCTGCCTGTTCACCGAAGGCGCAGAGGTAGACATCGACCTGACGGCTGATCGACTCGGGCACCTTGCCCAGGGTCTCCAGCAGCAGAATCAAGCGCTCGATACCCATGGCGAAACCTACACCAGTGGTCGGCTTGCCGCCCATCTGCTCGACCAGGCCGTCGTAGCGGCCACCGGCACAGACGGTGCCTTGGGCACCGAGCTTGTCGGTCACCCACTCGAACACGGTCTTGCTGTAGTAGTCCAGGCCACGCACCAGCTTGGTGTTGATCACGAACGGGATGCCGGCCGCATCCAGACGGGCTTTGAGGCCCTCGAAGTGCACGCGGGACGCTTCGTCCAGGTAATCTTCGAGCTTCGGTGCACCGACCAGCACCGCCTGGGTGTTCTGGTCCTTGCTGTCGAGGATGCGCAGCGGGTTGCTCTTGAGGCGACGCTGGCTGTCTTCGTCCAGCTGCTCAAGGCGTGCCGACAGGAACTCGACCAGGGCATCACGGTAGCGCGCACGGGCTTCGCTGGTGCCCAGGCTGTTGAGCTCGAGCTTGACCGCGTCCTGGATGCCCAGCAGGCCCCACAGGCGCCAGGTCAGCATGATCAGCTCGGCGTCGATGTCCGGGCCGTCGAGGTTGAACACTTCCACGCCGATCTGGTGGAACTGGCGGTAACGGCCTTTCTGCGGGCGCTCGTGGCGGAACATCTGGCCGATGTACCACAGCTTCTGCACCTGGCCGTTGCCGGTGATGCCATGCTCCAGCACGGCACGCACGCAGGCGGCGGTACCTTCAGGACGCAGGGTGAGCGAATCGCCGTTGCGGTCCTCGAAGGTGTACATCTCTTTTTCGACGATGTCGGTCACTTCACCGATGGAGCGTTTGAACAGCTCGGTGAACTCGACGATCGGCGTGCGGATCTGGCTGTACCCGTAGGTATCCAGCAGACCGGCCACGGTGCCTTCGAAGTAGCGCCACAGTGGCGACTGTTCTGGCAGGATGTCGTTCATGCCACGGATGGCTTGCAGCGATTTGCTCACGAAAAGTCCTTACGAATGCTGTGTGTCAGCCACGGGCGATCAGCGCCGCGTCGGCCTCGGCCTTCTCGGCCGCTTTCTGGCGGATGAGCTTCTCGAGCTCATCGACCAGGTTGTCATTGGTCAGCTTCTGCGCCGGTTTGCCGTCGATGTAGATCAGGTTCGGCGTACCGCCGGTCAGCCCTACATGGGCTTCCTTGGCTTCGCCGGGGCCGTTGACCACACAACCGATCACCGCCACGTCCAGCGGTACCAGCAGGTCTTCCAGGCGCCCTTCCAGCTCGTTCATGGTCTTGACCACATCGAAGTTCTGCCGCGAGCAGCTCGGGCAGGCGATGAAGTTGATGCCACGCGAACGCAGGTGCAGCGACTTGAGGATGTCGTAGCCGACCTTCACTTCTTCGACCGGGTCAGCGGCCAGGGAGATACGAATGGTATCGCCGATGCCCTCGGCCAGCAGCATACCGAGGCCGACGGCGGATTTCACCGTCCCCGATCGCAGGCCACCGGCTTCGGTGATGCCCAGGTGCAGGGGCTGGATGATCTGTTTGGCCAGCAGGCGATAGGCTTCGACGGCCATGAACACGTCGGAGGCCTTGACGCTGACCTTGAAGTCCTGGAAATCCAGGCGGTCCAGGTGCTCGACATGGCGCAACGCCGACTCGACCAGCGCCGCTGGGGTCGGTTCGCCGTACTTCTTCTGCAGGTCCTTTTCCAGGGAGCCTGCGTTGACGCCGATACGGATCGGGATACCGCGGTCACGGGCGGCATCGACCACCGCGCGTACACGGTCTTCACGGCCGATGTTGCCCGGGTTGATACGCAGGCAGTCGACACCCAGCTCGGCCACGCGCAGCGCGATCTTGTAGTCGAAATGAATGTCGGCGACCAGCGGCACGCTCACCCGTTGCTTGATGCGGCCGAATGCCTCGGCGGCGTCCATGTCCGGTACCGAGACGCGCACGATGTCGACACCGGCATCGACCAGACGCTGGATCTGGCCGACGGTGGCGTCGACATCGTTGGTGTCGGTGTTGGTCATGCTTTGCACCGCGATGGGCGCATCACCACCCACCGGCACATTGCCGACCCAGATTTTGCGGGATTCGCGACGTTTGATCGGAGATTCGCCGTGCATGACTTACTGTCCCAACTTCAGGCGAGCAGTCTCGCCACTGGTGAACGGAGCAACATCGACGGCCTGGCCGTTGTAGCTGACCTGGGCGCCACGGGCAAAGCCCAGGCGTACCGCGAACGGCGGTTTGCCGGTCAGCTCGAGGTTGTCGCCCTTGCGCTTGACCGCGCTGAACAGCACCTTGCCGTTGCCGTCGGAGACCTGGGTCCAGCAATCGGCAGTGAACTGGATGGCGACCTTGGCGCTACCGGCAGGTACTGCGACCGGTGCGGCCGGCTCGGCGGCGGCTACCACAGGGGCAGCAGCGACAGGTGCCGTGGCAGCAGGTGCTACTGCAGCAGGTGCTGGCGTTGGCGCAGTGGCTGCGGCGGGCACTTGTGCCTGCGCGGCCGGGGCTGGCGTTGCGTTTGCAGCTGGGGTTTGCGCAGGGCTGGCCGGCGCTTGCTCGGCGGCGGCAGGCGGCTGTTCGCCAGCGGCCTGTTCCAGCGGCAACGGTGCGCTTTCAGGTTGCTGGCCTGCCGTCACGGCCTGGTCTTCAGGCTCGTCCAGCGGATGGATCTGCGTGGTGCCGTCGGCGCTCTCGACCTCGACGTGCTCCAGGGCGATCTTGGCCAGGTCCTTGCCCCGCAAGCTGCCCTGGTCCTGCCACCAGACGAAACCACCACCGACCACTGCCACCAGCAGCAGCAGGCTGACACCGCGCAGGATGTTGTGCGACAGGCGCACCGGTTCTTCGATGCGGCCCAGCGAATGCACTTCACTGCCCTTGGCATGGGTACCGGTGTACTGGTCGAAGGCCTCGACCAACGCGGCCTGGTCCAGGTCCATCAGTTTGGCATAGGCGCGGATATAGCCACGGGCGAAGGTGTGCCCGGGCAGCTTGTCGAAGGCGCCGGTTTCCACGTGGTTCAACGAACTGACAGTGAGGTTGAGCTTGCGGGCCACCTCGGCTTGTGACCAGTCCCGCTTCTCACGGGCCTGGCGCAAAAGCTCACCGGGGTTCTGGCCAGGCGCTACTGCTACTTCGGGATGCGCGGCGTTCATCGTTGCTCCGACAGGTATTGCTGATATTCCGGCGTACCGGGATAAAGTCGTTGTAATTGCTGGCCCAGGTCGGCCAGTGTGCCCTGCTCGTCGAATACCCGGGCAAGGCGGCTGCCCAGCAGAAGGCTACGGGCGTCATGGTCGCTCAACCGGCTGAAACGATCGTAGTAGTCCAGGGCCGGCACATAATGCCTGTTTTCGTAGGACAACTCAGCCATTTCCAGCAACGCTTTCGGTTGCTGCGGGTTGAGTTGCAACGCTTTGAACAGATATGTGTGGGCCTGGTCACGACGTTCGAGCTTCAGGGCAGTCAGGCCAAGGTTCTCGTACACGCGGGAGCGTTCAGGATACAGGGTATCGGCGCTGGCCAGGCGAAACATCTGCTTGGCCTCGGCAAATCGCCCCTGAGCATAAAGGAAACTGCCGTAATTGTTGCGAATTCGCGTATCGCCAGGGCGTGCCTGCAGGGCTTTTTGAAAGTGTTTCTCCGCCAACCCCGGCTCACCCTGCGCCTGAAACACCAGCGCCAGGGCGGCGTGTGCGCCGGCATCGCTGGCGTCGAGGGCGAGGGCTTTGCCCAGCGGCGCCTTGGCCTGCTCGGTCAGGCCTTGTTGCAAATACCCCAGCCCAAGCTGCACATAAGCCCTGCCCGCCTCTTCCCGCCCCTGCCGACTGGCCAGCGGATCGCCCGCGCCGCCCGACACGCAGCCGGCCAGCAGCAAAAGCGCAAGGATCGACAGCGCGGCGCGCAGGCTCATGGCTAGGTTCTCGGTCAGTGGCGCGCGGCGCTGTCTGGCAGCTCGGCGTCGGCAGACAACTGGCGCACGGCGATGTAGCGCTCACTGCGGCGAGTACGGTCGTTGACCTGGCCGACCAGCTGACCACAGGCGGCGTCGATGTCCTCGCCACGGGTGGTACGGGTGGTGACGTTGAAGCCGCCGTGGTGCAGCAGGTCCTGGAAGCGGCGGATAGCATTGTTGCTAGGGCGCTCGTAACCGGAATGCGGGAACGGGTTGAACGGGATCAGGTTGATCTTGCACGGCACGTCGCGCAGCAGCTCGATCATCTGTGCAGCGTGCTCGGGCTGGTCGTTGACGTCCTTGAGCAGGGTGTACTCGACCGTCAGCACGCGCTTGCCGCCCAGGGTGGCCATGTAGCCCATGCACGACTCCAGCAGCACCTTCAACGGGTACTTCTTGTTGATCGGCACCAACTGGTTGCGCAGCGCGTCGTTCGGCGCGTGCAGCGACAGGGCCAGCGACACGTCGATGTGCTTGGCCAGCTCGTCGATCATCGGCACCACGCCCGAGGTGGACAAGGTGACGCGACGCTTGGAAATGCCATAGCCCAGATCATCCATCATGATCTTCATGGCGGCGATGACATTGTCGAAGTTCAGCAGAGGCTCGCCCATGCCCATCATGACCACGTTGGTAATCGCGCGGTCGACTTTGGCCGGGACGGTCCCGAAGGATTTGTTGGCAAGCCACACCTGGCCGATCACTTCGGCGGCGGTGAGGTTGCTGTTGAAGCCTTGCTTGCCGGTGGAGCAGAAACTGCAATCCAGGGCGCAGCCGGCTTGCGACGAGACGCACAAAGTGCCGCGGTCGTCGGTGGGAATGTAGACGGTCTCGACGCAGCTGCCGGAGGCAACGCGGATCACCCATTTACGGGTGCCGTCGGCGGAAATGTCTTCACTGACCACTTCCGGTGGGCGAATTTCGGCAACAGCCTCGAGCTTTTCGCGCAAGGCCTTGCCGACATTCGTCATGGCGGCGAAATCATCGACGCCAAAATGGTGAATCCATTTCATCACCTGGCCGGCACGGAAGCGCTTCTCCCCGATAGAGTCGAAGAATTGTTCCATTTCCGGCTGGGTCAGGCCCAACAGGTTGATTTTGCCAGTAGATGTCGTCATGGATTCACCCTCACCCGTAAGCTTTCGCTTAGCGAGTGGTTACCTCGGTAGCAGCGAAGAAGTAAGCGATTTCGCGAGCAGCAGCAGCTTCGGAGTCCGAACCGTGAACGGCGTTGGCGTCGATCGACTCGGCGAAGTCAGCACGGATGGTGCCGGCAGCAGCTTCTTTAGGGTTGGTAGCGCCCATCAGCTCACGGTTCAGAGCGATGGCGTTTTCGCCTTCCAGAACCTGAACGACAACCGGACCGGAAGTCATGAAGGCAACCAGGTCGCCGAAGAAGCCGCGCTCGCTGTGCTCAGCGTAGAAGCCTTCGGCTTCTGCTTTGGACAGTTGCTTGATTTTCGAGGCAACGATTTTCAGGCCGGCGTCTTCGAAGCGAGTGGTGATCTTGCCGATGACGTTTTTGGCAACTGCGTCAGGCTTGATGATCGAGAAAGTACGTTGAACAGCCATGGAAAACTCCAGAAATATGAGTGTTGCGAAAAATTAAACCCGCGAATTATACGCGGGTTCCAGGGGATTGCCTAACCTGCAGCGTCGCGCTTAGTCGGCTTCATCAATCCAGGCCGCCTGGATGGCCTCGAGCACTTTCTCACCGCCGCGTGACGGATCGTCGCTGAACTCTGGCAATGCCAGCACCCAGCGGTGCAGATCGACGAAATTCACATAACGAGGATCGACTTCCGGCTTGCTTTCTGCAAGCTGGATGGCGATCTCAAGTACATCAACCCATTTCAGACTCATGCAAAAATCCTCAGTGGGGCGCTTCGGCAGCGTGGTTGAGCGAATACTTGGGGATCTCTATGGCCAGGTCCTGGTCACCGACGACTACCTGGCAGCCGAGGCGCGACTGGGCCTCCAGGCCCCAGGCCTTGTCCAGCATGTCCTCTTCCAGCTCGTCGGCTTCATCGAGCGAGTCGAAACCTTTGCGAACAATGCAGTGACAGGTGGTGCAGGCCTTTACGCCACCGCAGGCGCTTTCCATCTCGATGTGATGGTCGTGGGCCAGCTCCAGGATGTTGGTCCCGGGCGCGACCTCCACGGTCAGCCCCTCCGGGCAGAACTTCTCATGCGGCAGGAATGTCACCAGCGGCATCGGTTACTCCTCGATCTCATTCAGGTTGCGCCCGGCCAGTGCGGCTTTGACCGTCGAATCAAGGCGACGGGCGGCAAATGCATCGGTCACCTGCGACAGACGCTTGGTCTGTTGCTCGATGGCAGGACCATCGGTGCCGGTCAGCAAATCACGTAGTTCTTGCATCTGGAATTCAATGGCTTCACGTTCTTCGCTGCTGAGCAGCCGCTCGCCATCGGCGTCCAGGGCGCCCTGCACCGCTTCGAGCAGACGCTCGCCATCAACCTGGTGTTCACGCAGCTGACGCGCCTGCTTGTCGTTGCCTGCGTGCTCGAACGAATCCTTGAGCATGCGGGCGATCTCGCCGTCGGTCAGGCCGTAGGATGGCTTGACCTGAATGCTGGCCTCGACCCCCGACCCCAGTTCGCGAGCCGCGACGCTGAGCAGGCCATCGGCATCGACCTGGAAGGTCACGCGGATCTTCGCGGCGCCGGCAACCATCGCCGGGATGCCGCGCAGTTCGAAGCGCGCCAGGGAGCGGCAGTCGCTGATCAGCTCGCGTTCGCCCTGCAGCACGTGGATCATCATGGCCGACTGGCCATCTTTATAAGTGGTGAACTCCTGGGCACGCGCCACCGGAATAGTGGTGTTGCGCGGAATCACTTTCTCCATCAACCCACCCATGGTCTCAAGGCCCAGGGACAGCGGGATGACATCGAGCAGCAGCAACTCGCCACCTTCGCGGCGGTTGCCAGCCAAGGTGTCGGCCTGGATGGCAGCACCGATGGCCACCACCTGGTCCGGGTCGATCGAGGTCAGCGGGGTGCGGCCGAACAGGCTGCCGACAGCGTCACGCACGCGGGGTACGCGGGTCGAACCGCCCACCATCACCACGGCACCGACCTCTTCCAGCTCGACGCCGCTGTCGCGCACGGCGCGGCGGCAGGCCTTGAGGCTGCGGGCGACCAACGGTTCGATCATGGCTTCAAAGGCCGCACGGCTCAGCTCGCCCTGCCAGGCACCGTGGCGGACACTGACTACGTCGGCATCGGTCAGGGCTTCCTTGGCGGCGCAGGCGGCCTGCAGCAGCTGGCGCTGGGTGGCCGGGTCCAGATCGGAGGACAGGCCAGCCTGCTCGATGATCCAGCCAGCAATGGCATGGTCGAAATCATCGCCGCCCAAGGCGGTATCGCCGCCGGTGGCCAGGACTTCGAAGACACCGGCCGTCAGGCGCAGGATGGAAATATCGAAGGTACCGCCACCCAGGTCATAGATGGCCACCACGCCTTCGGCGTTCTGGTCCAGGCCATAGGCCACGGCCGCTGCGGTCGGCTCGTTGAGCAGGCGCAGTACATTGAGGCCGGCCAGGCGCGCAGCGTCCTTGGTGGCCTGGCGCTGGGCGTCGTCGAAATAGGCCGGCACGGTGATCACCGCCCCCACCAGATCGCCGCCGAGGGTTTGCTCGGCGCGCTCACGCAGCACCTTGAGGATATCGGCGGACACTTCCACCGGGCTTTTCGGCCCCTGGACGGTATCGATGAACGGCATGTGCGACTCACCGCCAATGAAGCGGTAAGGCAGCTGTTCGCCCAGTTGCTTGACGTCGGCCAGACCACGCCCCATCAGGCGCTTTACCGACAGCACGGTGTTCAGTGGGTCGCTGGAAGCGGCATCGCGCGCAGCCTGCCCGACTTCGCTGCGCCCTTCGAGGTAGCGCACCGCAGACGGCAGAATGACATTACCCTGCGCATCGGGCAGGGGCTCGCTGCGACCGCTGCGCAAGGCAGCGACCAGAGAATTGGTGGTACCCAGGTCGATACCCACCGCCAGGCGACGCTGGTGCGGCTGAGGGGTCTGACCGGGTTCGGCGATCTGCAGTAGGGCCATGCTTATCTGAATACCTTAGGCGTCATCACGAAAGACACCGGGTTAATCGTCGAGGCGCTCTTCCAGTTGGCGCACTTCTTGGGCGAGCTTGTCGAGGAATTGCATGCGGCGCATCAGGCGCTCGGCCTTCTCGCGCTCGTCTGCAACGTCCCAACAGGCGGCGAAGTCCTCGTTCAGCGTGTCCTGGGCGGCCTTGAGGCGCTTCTTGAACACGCCGACACCCTCAAGGTCGGCTTCGTCCTGCAGCTCTTCGAGCTCTTCACGCAACTGCATCTGCTGCAACAGGAAGTCGGGGTCGTGGACCGTGACTTCCTGAGGCACTTCATGGCCACCGATGGCCAGCAGGTAGCGGGCTCGGCGCGGCGCATTGCGCAGGGTCTGGTAGGCGTCGTTGAGGGCTGCGGATTTTTCCAGCGCTACGCGCTGCTCACGCTCGGAGGCGTCGGCAAAGCGATCAGGATGGACTTCGCGGGCCAGCTCGCGGTAGCGAGTGGCCAGCTTGTCGAGATCCAGGCGGAAGCTTGGCTGGAGGTCAAACAGTGCGAAATGACAAGGAGTACCCACAGCCAGCCTCAGACGTTGAAGCTTTCGCCGCAGCCACACTCACCGCGCACGTTGGGGTTGTTGAACCTGAAGCCTTCGTTCAACCCTTCCTTGACGAAGTCCAGTTCGGTGCCGTCGAGGTACACCAGGCTCTTGGGATCGATGATCACCTTGACGCCATGGTTCTCGAACACCGTGTCTTCGTCAGCCAGCTCGTCGACGAACTCCAGCACGTAGGCCAGGCCCGAACAACCGGTGGTGCGCACGCCCAGGCGAATACCTTCGCCCTTGCCGCGCCCCTCGAGGGAACGCCGCACATGGTTGGCGGCGGCTTCTGTCATGCTGATAGCCATCAGAACTCCTTACCTCGCAACAGGCGACTTAGATCAAGCCTTTCTTCTGCTTGTAATCGCGTACGGCTGCCTTGATGGCATCCTCGGCGAGTACCGAGCAGTGGATCTTGACCGGCGGCAACGCCAGTTCTTCGGCCAGCTGGGTGTTCTTGATGGTTTCGGCTTCGTCCAGGGTCTTGCCCTTCATCCACTCGGTGGCGAGGGAGCTGGAGGCGATGGCCGAACCGCAGCCGTAGGTCTTGAACTTGGCGTCTTCGATGACGCCCTGCTCGTTGACCTTGATCTGCAGACGCATCACGTCACCGCAGGCCGGCGCGCCGACCATGCCGGTACCGACATCCGGGTCCTCGGCATTCATCTTGCCGACGTTGCGCGGGTTTTCGTAGTGGTCGATGACCTTTTCACTGTATGCCATGGTGCAATTCCTTCCTCATCAGGGAGCCGCTCTTGCCGGCGACTGCTTAGTGGGCGGCCCACTCGATCTTGGAGATGTCAACGCCGTCTTTGTACATGTCCCACAGCGGCGACAGCTCACGCAATTTGTTAACGGCCTCGCAGACTTTCTGCGCGGCGTAGTCGACTTCTTCTTCAGTAGTGAAGCGGCCGAAGGAGAAGCGGATCGAGCTGTGCGCCAGCTCGTCGTTGCGGCCCAGAGCGCGCAGTACGTACGACGGCTCGAGCGAAGCGGAGGTACAGGCCGAACCGGACGATACCGCGATGTCCTTCAGCGACATCAGCAGCGACTCACCTTCGACGTAGTTGAAGCTCAGGTTCAGGTTGTGCGGTACACGGGCGGTCTGGCTGCCGTTGACGTACAGCTCTTCGAGGTCCGAAACCTGCTTGAAGAAGCGGTCGCTCAGGGCCTTGATGCGCACGTTTTCGCTGGCCATCTCTTGCTTGGCGATGGCGAACGCCTCGCCCATGCCGACGATCTGGTGGGTTGGCAGGGTGCCCGAACGCATGCCGCGCTCATGGCCACCGCCGTGAATGATTGCCTCGAGGCGCACACGCGGCTTGCGGCTGACGTACAGCGCGCCGATGCCTTTGGGGCCGTAGACCTTGTGCGCCGAGAACGACATCAGGTCGACCTTCAGCTTCTGCACATCGATTTCGACCTTGCCGGCCGACTGAGCGGCGTCGACATGGAACAGCACGCCGCGCGAGCGGGTCAGTTCACCAATGGCGGCGATGTCGTTGATCGAGCCGACTTCGTTGTTGACGTGCATCAGCGAGACCAGAATGGTGTCGTCGCGCAGCACAGCCTCGACCATGGCCGGGGTGACGATACCGTCTTCGCCTGGCTCCAGGTAGGTGACTTCGAAACCTTCACGTTCGAGCTGGCGAGCGGTGTCCAGGACCGCCTTGTGCTCGATCTTGGAGGTGATGATGTGCTTGCCCTTGGTCTGATAGAAGTGCGCGACACCTTTGAGTGCGAGGTTGTCGGACTCGGTGGCACCGCTGGTCCAGACGATTTCACGCGGATCGGCGTTGATCAGTTCGGCGACCTGGCGACGACCGTTCTCGACCGCTTCCTCGGCTTTCCAGCCGAAGACGTGGGAGCGCGAAGCCGGGTTACCGAAGTTCCCGTCGACCAGCAGGCAGTCGGCCATCTTCTGGGCGACACGTGGGTCGACCGGGGTGGTCGCGGAGTAATCGAGGTAGATCGGCAACTTCATGGATATCTCCTATCAGGCGGTGGCGTCGCTCGTCGCTGTTATAAAGGTCAGTCGACGGCGGACGTCTCAATCTTGTCCAACTGGGCGGATCGGCCTGCGACACGACGCAGGTCCTGGCGCTGGGCGACTTCCTGCACCTCACGGCGCTTGACGAGGTCGGCCAGGCTGATGCCGCTGAGGAATTCATGGATCTGCTGGCTGAGATCGCACCACAGGTGGTGGGTCAGGCAGGTATCACCGGCATGGCAATCCCCAAGGCCCTGGCAACGGGTGGCATCGACCGATTCATTGACCGCGTCGATGACCTGAGCCACCTGGATGGTTTCCATGCCCCGCGACAGCTGATAGCCACCGCCTGGACCGCGCACACTGGATACCAGGCTGCTGCGGCGCAGCTTGGCGAACAGCTGCTCCAGATAAGAGAGGGAAATGCCCTGGCGCTCGGAAATGTCGGCCAAAGACACGGGCCCATGCTGCGCGTGTAACGCCAAGTCAAGCATGGCTGTCACGGCGTATCGGCCTTTAGTAGTCAGTCGCATGGCTATTGGGTACCACGGGAGTTACAGGATGTGAGCGAGTATGCGATTCCCGAGCATTTAAGTCAACTATTAGACCTACTGCTTTAGTCGGGTTTTACATCGGGAGGCGGGCGCGATTGTAGCAGACGAGGGGCGTGAGCACACGCCCCGTATGTCACCACGGCTTCAGCGCGACGCGATCAATGCGACTGAGTGTCGCGCTGGGCGGCCTGGGCAGCCTCGGTGAAGTCATCCTCCGGCAGCGCCGGCAACTCCTTGGCACAGTAGTCGCTGCCCATCTTGGTCAGCGCGCCGCACATGCCCTCCAGGCGCTCATCCACCGCTTGCAGGTGGTCGAGCATCTGCCCGATGGCACGTGCGACCGGATCTGGCATGTCGCCACTGACGCCATACGCATCGAAGCCGATCTTCTCGGCCATGGCCTTGCGCCGGGCTTCGACTTCGTTTTCTTCGCTCTTGACGATGATGCGGCCCGGGATACCGACTGCGGTCGCCCCTGCTGGCACGGCCTTGGTCACCACCGCATTGGAGCCGATCTTGGCCCCGGCACCTACGGTGAACGGGCCCAGCACCTTGGCCCCCGCCCCCACCACCACGCCGTTTTCCAGGGTCGGATGGCGCTTGCCTTTATTCCAGCTGGTGCCGCCCAGGGTCACACCCTGATAAAGCGTGACGTCATCGCCGATCTCGGCGGTCTCGCCGATGACGATCCCCATGCCGTGGTCGATGAAGAAACGCCGGCCAATGGTGGCGCCAGGGTGGATCTCGATCCCGGTCATCCAGCGCCCGAAGTTCGACACCAGCCGGGCCAGCCATTTGAAATCACGCGTCCACAAGGCATTGCCCAGCCGGTGCAGCCAGATGGCATGCATGCCCGGGTAGCAGGTCAGCACCTCGAAGGCGTTGCGCGCTGCCGGGTCACGATGGAATACGCTTTGAATATCTTCACGCAGGCGTTCGAACATCTGTCAGTCCTTCCTTTTATGCGGTTCGCCCCGAGCCACTTTCTGGGTCTCGGTGAGGATGCCGCGCAAAATGCTCATTTCCGGACGGTTCACCGAGCTGCGCCCGTACAGCCGGCGCAGGCGCGCCATCAGGTGCTTGGGCTTCTCGGGATCAAGGAAGCCGATGTCCACCAGGGTCTTTTCCAGGTGGTCGTAGAACAGCTCCATTTCGTCCATGGTCGCCAGCTCGCTGGCGTCGGCCTTCTCGACTTTCGCCGGGGCATCCTCGGCTGCGAGCCAGGCCATGCGCACCTCATAAGAGAGCACCTGGACCGCGGCGGCCAGATTCAGCGAGCTGAAGTCGGGGTTCGAGGGAATGTGCACGTGGAAGTGACATCGCTGCAGTTCGTCGTTGGTCAGGCCGGCGTGTTCGCGACCGAACACCAGGGCGATTTCCTCGCCACCCAGCGCATGCTCCACAGCCTTAGCCCCGCATTCGCGAGGGTCGATCAACGGCCAGGGGATGCTGCGCTCGCGGGCACTGGTACCCATCACCAGGTTACAGCCGACCAGCGCCTGCTCGAGGCTATCGACGACCTGGGCGCTACCCAGCACATCGTCGGCGCCGGAGGCCCGGGCACTGGCTTCGGCATCGGGAAACGCTTTTGGCTGCACCAGCACCAGACGCGACAAGCCCATGTTTTTCATGGCACGCGCAGCGCCGCCGATGTTGCCGGGGTGGCTGGTATTGACCAGAACAACACGAATATTTTGCAGCACGGTGTTGTGCTCTCAGAGGCAGATATCAGGGCCTTCGATCTTACAGAACCGACAGACGTAACGCCATGAAAGCAAATGTGACACTTCTGCCGTCAAAGTTTTCTGCTAGAATGATCGGCTTTCTTCTTTAACATCTCCAGGTGACCCGCCCATGCAGCCTATGCTGAATATCGCCCTGCGCGCCGCTCGCAGCGCCAGTGAACTGATTTTCCGCTCCATCGAACGCCTGGATAGCATCAAGGTCGATGAGAAAGAGGCCAAGGACTACGTTTCCGAAGTCGATCGCGCCGCCGAACAGAAAATCGTCGACGCCCTGCGCAAGGCCTACCCGAACCACTCCATCCAGGGTGAAGAGACCGGCATGCACGCGGGCACCGGCGAAGAAGGCAAGGACTACCTGTGGATCATCGACCCACTGGACGGCACCACCAACTTCCTGCGCGGCATCCCTCATTTCGCTGTCAGCATCGCCTGCAAATACCGTGGTCGCCTTGAGCACGCTGTGGTTCTCGACCCGGTTCGCCAGGAAGAATTCACCGCCAGCCGTGGCCGTGGCGCCCAGCTCAATGGCCGTCGCCTGCGCGTCAGCTCGCGCACCAGCCTGGAAGGCGCCCTGCTGGGCACCGGTTTCCCGTTCCGTGACAGCCAAATGGCCGACCTGGACAACTACCTGGGCATGTTCCGCGCCCTGACTGGCCAGACTGCAGGCATCCGCCGCGCAGGCTCCGCCAGCCTGGACCTGGCCTACGTCGCCGCCGGCCGTTTCGATGCGTTCTGGGAGTCGGGCCTGTCCGAGTGGGACATGGCTGCAGGCGTACTGCTGATTCAAGAAGCAGGCGGCCTGGTCAGCGACTTCAACGGTGGCCACGACTTCCTCGACAAGGGCCACATCGTCGCGGGCAACATCAAGTGCTTCAAGGCAGTACTCACGGCTATCCAGCCGCACCTGCCAGAGAGCATGAAACGCTAAGTACCGTTGGCGTTATAAAGAAGCACCCCTCGGGGTGCTTTTTTTATGGCGACGTATTGTGCTCGACACTTCACCCGCCTTACAACGTATTGATATAACAGCCGCACGGCAGCTGCGGCCTATTCAATGGCAGTTATTCTTGATTGCGGCCTCCAATGCCGAGGTCGTCTTCTCATTCAACTCGATGCGCAACGCCACCGCACGCTCGACACCAATTTGCAACGCCGGGCCGAAGCGGCTGATATCCAACCCCAGGCGGATCAACATTTTCTCGACCCCCACCGTGGTCACCGTGACAAACTGTTCCACACCACAACCGATGGCATAATTGACGATCGCATGAATGGCCTGCGTGGTGCCCTGGGAGAAGCCGAACCGATTGCCGTCTGGCAGCTCGATGGCAAAGCGGCTCAGCTCCCAGATAGCGTCGGAGCACGGTGCAGGATGCCCATGCAGCAGTTCGGGGAAGGTATGCGCCAGCATGTTCGGGCCCGTGGTCGGCAGTATCCGCCAGCACCCACAGACATAGCCCGCCTCGTCATCGCGGTTGATGATCATGTAATAGGGGTCGAGCGCATCGTAGCCATCGATCTCCATGTCATTGATCAGCGGGATATCCCACATCTTTTTAACTTTGAAGATACGCGCCCGAAGTTTATGCATGGCATTCAGCGCTTGCGGGTCGATGTTAGTGCGGCGATCAATGGAGATAAGCATAGGGGCAATTACCGGCAGGGGTTTGAATTGCCACCCACGGTATATTCATGCCGGTTAAATAAAATCCTACCTAATTTGGGAGGTGGTCGACATTAACCAGACTTGTTAATTTTTCGGCTTTTGCAGGATTGATTCCCGATGAAGCTACTCAATACCTCAGCTGTGCGCGAGGTCGCCCATCAAGCCATCAGCCTGCGCCTGGGCCTCAAGCAGAGCCAGACCGAATTCTGGTCAAGGTTCGGCATCAGTCAGGCCTGCGCCAGCCGCATCGAATGCACCAGCCAAGTGCCCGCCCCGGTGTATATCCTGCTGCGCCTTTACCTCAGCGGCCGCCTGGAGGAAAGCGACCTGGCCCAACGCCCGCAGTGACACTCAGGGCGTGATCGATTTTTGCTGGATGGCCTTGAGCACCGCCATCTGGCGCGAGCTGACCTGGAACTTGCGGCGGATGTTCTTGAAGTGGAAGTCGATGGCCGAGGTCGTGCACGACAGAATCATCGAGATTTCCCAGGTGGTCTTGCCTGCTGCGCTCCACTGCAGCACCTCTTTTTCGCGGCTCGTCAGGTGCACGGGTGTGGAGCATTCGATGCGCGCCTTGAGCATCCCCTCCATCGCGTAATCGCGCAGCAGGGTCGCCATAGGCAAGGACTCGATCATCGTAGCGGTCGCTCGTGGGCCACTTTCGGAGGGCTTCAGGCAGAGCATGCCGGCCTCGCCGCGCGGACCATGCAGGGGCAGCGCAAGGCCTTGCTGCAAGCCATGTGCGGCAGCTTCTTCGAAGAATTCCGACTCTGAGGGACGGCGGTAGTTGTCCCGGTCCCAGAGCAGTGGCCGGTTTGCATTCAGGCAGTGCTGAACCACCGGATCGACCGCAGCGTAGGACTCGGCGTCGTAACGTGTGCGCCACGCATCAGGGTAGTCGCTGTAGATCAGCACCTGCTGATTGGCGTCAGTGGGCGCAGGCTTGAGACCGATCAGAAAGTTCGAGTATCCCAGCTTGCGGGTCAGGATTTTAAGGTGAGCCAGCCAGTCCTCAAAGCGCTCCATTTCGCTGAGTCGTAGCAGCTCATCCATTACCAGTAGGGTCATTCCCTTCCTCGTAGGCACCGTTTGACGGTGGTCTCATGGCGAGACAACACGCGAGGGAATATCGACTCCCTCATTCAGGTGGGTCGATAAGATAGTTACATGGCACATTGAAATCAACGTGCATGGAGTGCCCGCCGACGAGAAGCAAGCGGTCGCAGACACTAATCAGTTGCTCAACCCGCCACAACCTCCCTGTTCTGGGAGGTACCAGGCGCTGCGCGCAGCCTATTTACTAGCGTGGCACCAGCCTGCACCGGCAGGCAGCACCACGATGCACATGGACGGCACGGGAAAACACCTGAAGCTGTATTTCGGCTGACCCACAAGGAGCCCTCCTGCATGTTCCAGCAACAGTTCTTCAGTATGGTTGCGCGCCATCGCGACTACCCGGCGGTCGTCGACAGCCATGGCAAAACCCGCAGCTACGGCGAACTGCTGCAGGACATCGACCAGTTGCGCGCCAGGCTGCATGCCGCAGGCCTGCGCGAAGGTGATGTAGTAGCCACGCAACTGGGCAACAGTACCGGTTATGTGGCGCTGCTGTTTGCCATGGCAAGCCTGGGGCTGATTCACTGCCCCGTGAGCGTGGCCAGCAGCATCCACCAGCGGGCAATGCGCCTGGGCCAGGTCGGCGCCGCCCTACTGATTACCGAAGCCGGCATCGTGCCCGCGGGTCTTGGTGTACCAGGCTTTACCCTCTATTCGCCTACACCTGTCAACCTCAAGACCCCAGCCTGGCGCGACTGTGCCGGGCTGATGCGCATGCAGGAAACCTCAGGCAGCACCGGCGCACCCAAACTTGCGCTGTGGCGCCAAGACCGGCTGTACCGGGAAATCATGCATTGGGTAGACAGCGCCGGCCTGGACGCCGGTGCGCGCTACCTGAATATCCATAGCCTCGATGGCGGGCATGCGGTAGACCTGCATGTATTCCCGGCCTTGCTGACGGGCGCGACGCTGTACCTGGGTGACGCGACCCAAGTTGAGAACACCCTGCGCACCCTGCACGAACAGCGTATCAGCGTGATGAGCGCACTGCCGTCGCAGTACCTGGAGCTGTCCCAGGCCGCACAGAACACCGGCATCCGCCTGCCAGCACTGAGCAAACCTTTCTGCGGCGGCGCCTACCTGGACGACCATGTGGTGCTGGAAAGCGAGCGCCACCTGGGCGTGCACCTGAAAAGGATCTACGGCTCGACGGAGTTCGGCATGGTCCTGGCAAACTTCACGCCTACCCTGCAGGTCGGCTGCGGCATGCGCCCGGTAGGTGATGTCGAGGTGACGCTGGAACCGCTGGACCCCGCACAACCGGAGGTAGGCGAAATCATCGCCCGCTCCACGCACCGCGGCTCGGGGTACTTCCCACCTGCACCGATCCCTTGCGAGGACCAGGCCTATGCCACCGGCGATATCGCCCGGCGCCTTGCCGACGGCAGCCTGATGCCGCTGGGGCGCGCGACGGATGCCCTGCTCACGCAACAAGGCATGCAGTTTGCCCCCGCCCTGGAAGCGCAGATCGCACAGGCCATGAAGTTCGAGCGCGTGGTGGTACTGGTAGACGAGCAGGATCGCCGGCGCGCCCATGTGATCGTGCAAGGCAACACGGCTGACGCACATGAGCGGTTGGCGGAACTGACCGGGGGGCTGGAACGCCTGGGCATTAGTGCCAGTATCGCAGTGCTCGAACGGATACCCATGACGCCGACCGGCAAGCCGGACCGTGTCCGGCTTCGCAAGCACCTAGGCGCACAACTACGCTAGGCCGCATTGGGAGCGGGCTTGCTAGCCCGCCCCTTCTAGCTCGGCAATATGAGCTTTACTGCCCGGCCTGGTTCTCACTGAGAATCAGCTTGCCATTCTTGTCCAAGGGGATGGTCGAGCCCGGCTCGCGGTCCATCTTCACCTGCCCCACCTGGTCACCAATGGTGTACTTCACGTTATAACCAACGACCTTGTCGCTGATGTCATTGACCGTATTGCAGCGGGTTTGCGTCGTGGTGTAAGTGTCACGCTGCTGCATGCCTTCCTGCACCTTGTTACCGGCATAGCCACCACCGACCGCACCGGCCACGGTGGCGATCTTCTTGCCAGTACCGCCACCAATCTGGTTACCCAGCAGGCCACCGGCCAGGGCACCCACGACGGTACCGGCGATCTGGTGCTGGTCCTTGACCGGCGCCTGACGCGTCACGGTGACGTCCTTGCAGACCTCACGCGGTGTCTTGACCTGCTGCTTGATCGGCTGCACATCGGTGACCTGGGCGTACTCCGGCCCTTTGTTCACCAAGCTGTAGGTCGCCACAGCACCTCCGGCAGTTACACCGACAGCACCCAGTACCGCACCCACCAGCATTGATTTATTCACCTGAACCTCCTGATCTTCCCTGCGGGACATAGCCCGCCTTCTCCCTGCCTTGGAGCAAAAAAAAAGGCGCGAGTTCAATACTCGCGCCTCTTGATTCGCCAAACGGCGTAGGAAAGCCCTTACGGACGCTCGTCCACGCCTTCGGTCTTGGCTGGCGGAATCAGGTCTTCACTGTTCAGGTTCAGCCAGATCAGTACCACGTTGGCGATATAGATCGACGAGTAGGTACCGGCCATGACCCCGATGAACAGCGCCAGCGAAAAGCCGAACAGGTTGTCGCCACCGAAGAACAGCAGTGCGGCGATGGCCAGCAAGGTCGACACCGAGGTGGCGATGGTACGCAGCAGGGTCTGGGTGGTCGAGACGTTGATGTTCTCGATCAGCGACGCCTTGCGCATCACACGGAAGTTCTCACGCACCCGATCGAACACGACAATGGTGTCGTTGAGCGAGTAACCGATGATCGCCAGCACCGCCGCCAATACCGTCAGGTCGAAGGTGATCTGGAAGAACGACAGGATACCCATCGTCACCACCACGTCGTGGATCAGCGAGATGATCGCGCCCACGGCGAACTTCCACTGGAAGCGGAAGGCCAGGTAGATGAGGATGCCGCCCAGGGCCAGGAGCATGCCCATGCCACCCTGGTCACGCAGTTCTTCACCCACCTGCGGGCCTACGAACTCGACGCGCTTGAGCGTGGCCGGGTTGTCGCCGCCGGCTTTTTGCAGTGCCTCGGCTACCTTGCTGCCCAGTTGCGGGTCATCGCCCGGCATACGCACCAGCAGGTCGGTGGTTGCGCCAAAGCTCTGCACCACGGCCTCGTGGAAGCCGGAGTTGACCAGTTCGGCACGTACCGCCTTGAGGTCGGCCGGGCGCTCGTAGGTCAGCTCGATGAGCGTACCGCCGGTGAAGTCCAGGCCAAAGTTCAGGCCCTTCTGCCACCAGCTGAACAGCGCCAGGACGGTGAGGAGCACAGTGATGGCGAACGCGACATTGCGCACGCCCATGAAGTTGATGGTTTTCATCGCAGCTCCCTCAAACCCACAGCTTCTTGATGTCACGCCCGCCGCAGGTCAGGTTGACCATTGCGCGGGTCACCATGATGGCGGTGAACATCGAGGTGAAAATCCCGAGGGACATGGTGACCGCAAAGCCCTTGACCGGGCCGGTACCCATGGCGAACAGGATGCCGCCGACCAGCAGGCTGGTCAGGTTGGCGTCGATGATCGCGGTAAAGGCGCGGTTGAAACCTTCATGGATGGCGCGCTGCACCGACATGCCGGCTTTGAGCTCCTCACGGATACGCGAGAAGATCAGCACGTTGGCGTCTACCGCCATACCCATGGTCAACACGATACCCGCGATACCCGGCAGGGTCAGGGTCGCGCCCAGCAGCGACATCAGCGCCAGCAGCAAGACCATGTTGCCCGCCAGGGCGATGGTGGCGATCACGCCGAAGCCGCGGTAGATGGCGATGATGAACAGCGAGACGAACAGCATGCCCCACAGCGACGCATCAATACCCTTGGTGATGTTGTCCGCACCCAGGCTTGGGCCAATGGTACGTTCTTCAGCGAAGTACATCGGCGCAGCCAGACCACCGGCACGCAGCAGCAGGGCCAGCTCGGACGATTCGCCTTGGCCGTTCAGGCCGGTGATGCGGAACTGGCTACCCAGTGGCGACTGAATGGTCGCCAGGCTGATGATCTTCTTCTCTTCCTGGAAGCTCTGTACCGGCACTTCCTTCTCGACGCCGTCGACGGTCTGCTTGACGTAGCGGGTGACCGGTTTCTGCTCGATGAAGATCACCGCCATGCTGCGCCCGACGTTGCTGCGCGTGGCACGGCTCATCAGCTCGCCGCCGTGGCCATCCAGGCGGATGTTCACTTGCGGGCGGCCATGCTCATCGAAGCTGGCCTGGGCGTCGGTAACCTGGTCACCGGTGATGATCAGGCCACGCTCGACCGGGGCGGAGCGGCCGCCCTCGCGGAACTCGAAGACCTCGGTGGTTGCCTTGGACGCGCCAGGTTCGGCACCGAAGCGGAACTCAAGGTTAGCGGTCTTGCCGAGGATACGCTTGGCTTCGGCAGTGTCCTGCACGCCTGGCAGCTCGACCACGATACGGTTGGCGCCCTGACGCTGAACCAGCGGCTCGGCCACGCCCAGCTCGTTGACGCGGTTGCGCACGGTGGTCAGGTTCTGCTTGATCGAGTATTCGCGGATCTCGGCGACTTTCGCCTGAGTCAGCGCCAGACGCAGCACGGCGAGGTCATTGCGCTCGGTGGCAGTCAGGTCGAAATCGGAGAAATTCTTGCGGATCAGGGCACGTGCCTGCTCGCGGGTTGCATCGTCAGCGAAGCCCAGCATGATGCCGCCATCCTGCTGAGGCAGGCTGCGGTAGCGGATGCGCTCTTTGCGCAGGAGGGTTTTGACCTCCCCTTCATACACCTTCATACGGGCGGTCATGGCCTTGTCCATGTCCACTTCCAGCAGGAAGTGCACACCACCGGACAGGTCCAGGCCCAGTTTCATCGGGCTTGCACCCAGGTTACGCAGCCATTGCGGAGTGGTCTGGGCCAGGTTCAGGGCCACGACGTAATCATCGCCCAGTGCCTTGCGCACTACATCCTTGGCTGGAAGCTGGTCTTCCTGGTTGGTCAGGCGAATCAGCGCACTGCCCTTCTCACCCAGGCTGGCGCCCTTGACGGTGATACCGGCATCGGTCAGCGCCTTGGAGACGCGATCGAGGTCGGCCTGGTTTACCTGCAGCGCCGAACTGGCACCACTGACTTGCACCGCCGGATCATCCGGGTAGAGGTTGGGAGCGGAATAAATAAAACCGATCGCCAGTACCAGCAGGATCAGTGCGTATTTCCACAGAGGGTATTTGTTCAGCATCACGCCGCCCGTTCAAGACGCGGGGCGCGTTGCGCGCCCCGACTGGAAAAATAAAACCGGTAACTCAGATAGCCTTGAGCGTACCTTTTGGCAGGGTCGCGGCGATGGCGCCCTTCTGGAACTTCAGCTCGACGGTGTCGGAAACTTCCAGCACCACGAAATCATCGGTGACCTTGACGATCTTGCCGGCGATGCCGCCGTTGGTGACAACTTCGTCACCTTTTTGCAAGTTGCCCAGCAGGTTCTTCTGCTCTTTGGCGCGCTTGGCCTGTGGACGCCAGATCATCAGGTAGAAGATGACCAGGAAGCCGACCAGGAAGATCCACTCGAAACCGGTACCGGCTGGGCCGGCGGCAGGTGCTGCTGCGTCCGCGTAAGCGGCGGGAATCAGAAAGCTCATGAGGCACTCCATTACTGAGTTTTAATATTTAAGTGCTGACAATCAGCCCAAAGGCGGCACAGGCAGCCCGCGTTTGGCGTAGAAGGCGTCGACAAAGGCGGCCAATTTACCCTGTTGAATAGCCTCGCGTAAACCGGCCATCAAGCGCTGGTAATGGCGCAAGTTGTGGATGGTATTCAGCATGCTGCTCAACATTTCGCCGCATTTATCCAGGTGGTGGAGATACGCGCGGGAGAAGTTGGTGCAGGTATAGCAATCGCAGGTCGGATCCAGCGGCGACTCATCGTGGCGATGGAACGCATTGCGGATCTTGATCACCCCGGTATCGACGAACAGATGGCCGTTGCGCGCGTTACGCGTCGGCATCACGCAGTCGAACATGTCGACGCCGCGGCGCACACCCTCAACGAGATCTTCCGGTTTGCCTACCCCCATAAGGTAACGAGGTTTGTCAGCAGGCATCTGGTCCGGCAGGTAGTCCAGCACCTTGATCATCTCGTGCTTGGGCTCGCCCACCGACAGGCCGCCGATGGCCAGGCCGTCGAAGCCGATGTTTTCCAGGCCTTCCAGCGAGCGCATGCGCAGGTCCTGGTACATGCCGCCCTGGACGATGCCGAACAGCGCCGCAGTGTTGTCGGCGTGGGCGTTTTTCGAGCGCTGGGCCCAGCGCAGCGACAGCTCCATGGAGGTGCGCGCCACGTCGTGCTCGGCCGGGTAAGGCGTGCACTCGTCGAAGATCATCACCACGTCCGAGCCCAGGTCACGCTGGACCTGCATGGACTCTTCGGGGCCCATGAACACTTTGGAGCCATCGACGGGCGAGGCGAAGGTCACGCCTTCCTCTTTGATCTTGCGCATGGCGCCGAGGCTGAACACCTGGAAGCCACCGGAGTCGGTGAGGATCGGGCCTTTCCACTGCATGAAGTCGTGCAGGCCGTTGTGCTTCTTGATCACCTCGGTGCCCGGGCGCAGCCACAGGTGGAAGGTGTTGCCCAGGATCATCTCGGCGCCGATGGCCTCGATGTCGCGCGGCAGCATGCCTTTGACCGTGCCGTAGGTGCCTACCGGCATGAACGCCGGGGTTTCCACGGTGCCACGGGGGAAGGTGATGCGACCACGACGGGCCTTGCCGTCGGTGGCCAGCAGTTCGAAGGACATTCGACAGGTGCGACTCATGCTTGATCCTCGGGCCCGCGTGGCGCCGGATTGCGGGTGATGAACATGGCATCACCGTAACTGAAGAAGCGGTACCCCTGCTCGACCGCAGCCGCGTAGGCGGCCATGGTCTCGGGGTAGCCGGCGAAGGCCGAGACCAGCATCAGCAGCGTGGACTCCGGCAGGTGGAAGTTGGTGACCAGGGCATCGACCACATGGAATGGCCGGCCCGGGTAGATGAAGATGTCGGTATCGCCGCTGAAGGCCTTGAGCACGCCATCACGCGCCGCGCTTTCCAGCGAGCGCACGCTGGTGGTGCCCACGGCCACCACACGCCCGCCGCGAGCACGGCAGGCCTCAACGGCATCCACCACATCCTGGCTCACTTCGAGCCACTCTTTATGCATGTGGTGGTCTTCGATCTTGTCGACCCGCACCGGCTGGAAGGTGCCCGCGCCGACGTGCAGGGTCACGAAGGCCCGCTCCACGCCCTTGGCGGCAATCTGCTCCAGCAGCGCCTGGTCGAAGTGCAGGCCGGCCGTGGGCGCTGCGACCGCACCGGCACGCTCGGCGTAGACGGTCTGGTAGCGCTCACGGTCGGCGCCCTCGTCGGGGCGGTCGATATAGGGCGGCAGCGGCATGTGCCCGACGCGTTCGAGCAGTGGCAGCACCTCTTCGGTGAAACGCAGCTCGAACAGCGTCTCGTGGCGCGCGACCATTTCGGCCTCGCCACCGCCATCGATGAGAATCTGCGCACCCACCTTGGGCGCCTTGCTGGAGCGCACGTGGGCCAATACCCGGTGGCTGTCGAGCACGCGTTCGACCAGCACTTCCAGCTTGCCGCCGGAGGCTTTCTGGCCGAACAAGCGCGCCGGGATAACCCGGGTATTGTTGAATACCATCAGGTCGCCCGGGCGCAAATAGTCGAGCAGATCGGTGAATTGCTGATGTACCAAGGCGCCGCTCGGCCCATCGAGGACCAGCAGACGGCTACCATGGCGCTCGGCCAGAGGGTGGCGGGCGATCAGGGAATCGGGGAGTTCGAAGGAAAAATCGGCGACGCGCATGATGATGTTCGGTTCGGCAGGGCCGGGAAGTTTAGCCCAATGTGTGAAAATTGACCATGAAACCCGATTGACCGACCCGAGGCACCTCTCTATACTGCGCGCCACAAGCCCTGATGGCGGAATTGGTAGACGCGGCGGATTCAAAATCCGTTTTCGAAAGGAGTGGGAGTTCGAGTCTCCCTCGGGGCACCAAAATCCAGAAAAAACCGACCTCATGGTCGGTTTTTTTGTGCCTGGCGTTTAGCAATCCTGAAGCACCGTCGCACGGCCCCTTGGCACAACTGCCCTCTGCTCCGTCTCAGCCCCCTTCCCTACGCTGGCCCTTGCCTTCATCCCTCGTGCAAGGAGCCGCAAAATGAAAATGAACCTGCCATGCACCCTGGCCATAACCCTAGCCTGCCTGGGCAGCCTATCGGCCAATGCATCATCATCACTGCAAGCACACACCCTGAGTCACTACACCGGCCGGTGTCTCGATCTCGCCCATCACACGGGCACGGATACAAACTGCGAGGTATCCGCCGTCGTCAGGGTCGGCGATCAGTTGCTCTTCGCCAATGACAAACCCATCCAAGGCCACGCTACGTCTGCGATCTTCTCCATTACCATTGAAGACCTGGAGGGCAGCACACCGTTGCCCTTGAACTTCGATAACCTCACCTACGCACGCAGCACCCTGATCGATGCTGCACAGAAGCTCGAAGGCCTGACGACGTTCACACTCGACGATACCCACTACGCGGTCGCCAGCAGTGCCTTCACCCGAGCGCAAAACCCTGCGTTCAACAAGATCCTGTACTGGCCTGTGGATAACCCGGCTCACACCCGGCAACTGGGTGCAGTCGAGGCCATTCGTGAGCAGATCAGCGCGATCGTAGGCGAGCCATTCTTCCAGGTCGAAGGCCTAGCCATCGGCCCTGCGAACACCCTGTTGCTTGGCATTCGCCAACAAGGCAGCGACTACACGACAGCTCATCCCGTGTTCACCATCGTGCAGGCGCCGATCACTGTGCAGGCTGATGAGCTCGTGATCAGTGGCGCCTTCGAACTGGCCTATCAATTCGAACCGCGCGTGCAGGGCGACGACAGACCACTGAGCCTTTCCAGCCTGGAATACGACCCCTTCAACAAGCGCCTGCTGGCCACCACCAGCCATGAGCAGGGTGACCAGATTGGTGGCTATTTGTGGGCATTGCCACTGTCACTGCTTGAACCGGACAGCTCGGGGATACCGCTACCGTTTCTCGGGCCCGACGGCTCGCCCTTGTGGTTCGATAACAAACCGGAAGGCGTTGTAGCGTTGAATGCCCGCCAGGTAGTGGTGGTTCACGATGATGACCGGGTTCAGGTCGCCGATTCTGCGCACGGCAAGGCCAAGTTGGCCAACGAGTTCACCTATAGCGTGATCGAATTGGGCAATCCGTGAAGCTTGCGCAGCCTGGTCCATGAGGGTCAGACAGCCATCCGGGCCTGTGAGCGCCTCGTAGGCGTGGCCGGCCCGGCCACCATCGCCGTTTTTATTGGAAGACCTCTACAGATCCGAGATCCCTTCTGCGTGTGAAGGCTTTCAGATTTTTGCAGATGTCATCGCAGCTCCGGATTCAGCCCAATACAGCTCAAATAGAGCTCAAATAGAGCTCAATACAGCTCATCACCCTCCATGCGACTGATGAGTACAGGATAATCGCGCCCTTGATCCCCATCAAATTGACGCCGCGTGCCTGACTACCGGGCCTGCAGCCATGCCTGGAATCTATTGGCTAGCCTCCTCCCCCCTACTTAAGATGATACTCGTCGGATATATGCACAAAGTATTGCCAGAGTGATATCACTTGGCCATATTTGCGCTCCCATTTTTCCATGACTGTGTGACACATGAAAACAACCGTGCCCTGTCTGGCGGCAATGATGCTGCTGAGTGGGTGCAATGGAGTGCCAACGTCCTACGTCTCCGATCCCGTCTACAGCCAGGCTTTCGTGGTCACCTCAGGTGCTCCGCTGCCGATGTTGCTGATGGCCAGCGCCATCCAGTGGAACGAAGACTACGCAGTGACCGCAAAACACACACCCTTCCTGCGCAACGTGGTCCACGAGGGCCTCGGTGATGTCGTGTTCTTCAAGCACAAGGCGCGTGAGGTACCGCATTGGCGGCAATACGTGCCGGGTGAGTCGGTGACGGCGGTCGGCTTCAACAGCCTGATGATTCCCGTACAGGGCAAGGGCCATGCCCTGCCATCACTGGTACGCCTCGAAGGCACCCCGGGCAGTGTCTTCTACTCGTTGCACGACGGCCCGATGGTCAAGGGCATGTCGGGCGGGCCGGTGTTCGCCGATGACGGCCAGGTGGTGGGTATCAATGTCGCGTTCATCCCCAAGAACGAGATCGACGTACGCGCTCGCCCGGACCTCGCCGATAAAGAGCGCGTCAGCGTGTTCATGTCGTACAGCGAGATCGACAAGGAATGGCGGCGCTTCCAGTACCTGCTGGCACGCAAGGCCAAACCGCATGCGCCTGCCGCGATCAAGGGGTTTGTGGCGGTGGCCGCCAAACCTTGAACGGCGGCCAGGCGCTCCCGA
Organism: Pseudomonas sp. NFX1; assembly: GCF_051123555.1. NCBI lineage: Bacteria > Pseudomonadati > Pseudomonadota > Gammaproteobacteria > Pseudomonadales > Pseudomonadaceae > Pseudomonas > Pseudomonas sp. NFX1. The sequence continues at coordinate 3,714,001 of NZ_CP169366.1, forward strand.
CAGGCCCGCGCCCACATGCGCAGTGCTACGCTGTGAGCGCCAGCCACACGCCTGTAAAAGGACCTGCCATGCACCTCAGCCACCGCCCTGTACAGCCCAATGACATCCCCGCCATCTGCTGCTTCCCTCAAGGCCCGGACGAACTGTTCTACATGTTCCCCAAGGCCACCTACCCGCTCACGCCTGCGCAACTGACCGACGCCATCGCCCAGCGCAACGGGTCCACGGTGGTGGAAGGCGGCGGCATGGTGCTGGCCTTCGCCAACTTCTACAAAGCCGAGCACGGCGGTGTATGCGCCCTGGGCAACGTGGTCGTGGCCCCAGCGGCCCGCGGCCACGGTGTGGCCAGCTACCTGGTCAACGCCATGGTCGAGCTGGCCCGCAAGCAGTTTGCGGCACGGGAGGTTTGGGTGTCGTGCTTCAATCACAACACGGCGGGGTTGCTGCTTTATCCACAGATGGGCTTTGTGCCGTTCGGCATCGAGGCGCGCCAGGCGCCGGATGGGAAGCGGGTGGCGCTGGTGCAGATGAGGCAGGTGTTGAATTAGTCTGCAAACAATCAGTGAGACGCCGCGTGGGGCTGCACAAAAAGCTCCACACCCAGAGCACGTATGACTTTGATAACGGTATCAAAGCGAGGTTTCGCTCCTGGGCTGAGCGCTTTATATAGGCTCTCTCGGCCTAGTCCACTCTGCGCAGCGATTTGTGTCATTCCTCGTGCCCGAGCGATATGACCGATTGCCCGGATAATTTCATCTGTATCGCCATCGGATAGAACCTGGCAGAGGTACTCACTGATCGCCGCATCACTGTCCAACAAGTCGGCCATCTCAAAAGGGATCAATTTTTCGCTCATTTCATGTCCTCCACCAGCTTCCTGGCGTTAAGAATATCGGCGGTTTGGGTGGATTTGTCTCCACCTACCAGCAGAAAAATCACGCTCGCCCCCTTGCGTGTGAAATACACTCGATAGCCTGCCGAAACATTGATACGAAGCTCATTCACACCTCCTCCAAGACACTTGTAGTCACCCAGATTTCCACTTGCCGCGCGTTCCAATCTACGACCGACTGCAAGCTTGGCTCTCAAGTCTCTCAAGCTGGCGAGCCAAAGGACAAAGCACTCAGTTTGTTGAACAGCATACATCAAGTCAGCACCACTCGTATCCTTTTGGATACACCAATTCAAGATCTGGAAGCAATCAACCTTGCCGTTTCTCCTTTGCAAAGAAAATTCAGGAACGTCCTATACCTGAGTCAGCTTTTTCTTTTGAACACGCCTGCAAACATCTCTTGCAACATCCGATACCGAACCTTCAAAGCCCCTCGGCGTCCGATCCTTCATCCCCGCGTACCGAGGTACCCCGTGTGAAAGAGATCATCGCCCGCAAGTACCGCCTGGTCGTGAAGACCATCGGTTACATCGGCTGGTCGCTGTTCTGGCTGCTGATCTGGGATGTGCTGGTCACTATCGACTTCATGCTGTTCTTCAACAGCAAGTTCACCCTGCCGCTGATTCCATTGACCTTGCTGGGTTCGGCGCTGGTGGTGCTGGTGAGCTTTCGCAACAGCAGTGCCTACAACCGCTGGTGGGAGGCGCGCACGTTGTGGGGTGCGCTGGTCAACAGTTCGCGCAGCTTTGCCCGGCAGACGCTGACATTGATCGACGACCCCGACGATAGCCTGAACCCGGCCAAGGCCACCTTGCTGCGCCGCCATATCGCCTATGTGAACTGCCTGGCGGCACACCTCAAGGGTGACCGCTGCCCGGATGAACTGATGGCGTTCATCCCCCCGGCGGAGTTCGAGCGGCGCAACCGCTCGAACAACTTCGCCAATGACATCCTCAGCGGCTCGGCGGCCCTGCTGGCGCGGGAGTACCAGGCCGGGCGCCTGGACAGCATCCGCCTGGCGCGGCTGGAGTCGACGCTGGTAGACCTGTCCAATGCCCAGGGCGGGATGGAGCGGATTGCCAATACACCGCTGCCCTACCCTTATGTGTATTTTCCACGGCTGTTCATCACGCTGTTCTGCCTGATCGTGCCGGTGGGGCTGGTCGAGTCGTTGGGCTGGTTTACCCCGCTGGCCTCGACGGTGGTGGGGTTCATGCTGCTGGCCATCGAACGCATCGGCACTGACCTGCAGAGCCCGTTCCGGTTCAGCGAGCACCAGATCCAGATGGATACCATCTGCGAGACGATCGAGCGCAACCTGGAGTCGATGCAACGGGAGGCGCAGCATGGGGAACGGGTGACCTGACGGCTGTCGGGGCCTCTTTGCAGCCCCGATCAGGCGCGCACATAGCGCTGGCGCAGCACATCACTCAACGCATCCACCAGCAACACCAGCACCAGCATCGCCAGGATCACCGTGCTGGCCTGCGCCTCCTGGAACAGGCTCAAGGTGGTATAGAGCATCTGCCCCAAGCCACCCGCCCCGACAAACCCCAGCACGCTGGCCATGCGGATGTTGTTCTCCCAGCGGTACAGGCTGTAGGCCAACAACTGCGGCCACAGGTTGGGCAAAGTGCCAAAGCAGAACGCCGCTACTTGGCTGCCACCCTGCAAACGAATGGCGGCCGCAGGCTCGGCTGGCGCGTTCTCCAGGGCCTCGGCAAACAACCGGCCCAGCACCCCGGCGGTGTGTAACGCCAGGGCCAGGGTGCCGGCATTCGGGCCAAGCCCTGCTGCCAGCACGGTGAGCGCCGCCCAGACCAGCTCCGGGATGGCCCGCAAGGCATTGAGCAGCACCCGCGCCGCGGCCTGCAGCGGCCAGCCGAACCGGCCCGCCGCCGGCAACGCCAGCAGCATCCCCAGCACCACCGCCAGCAAGGTACCCAGGCCAGACATTGCCAAGGTCTCCAAGGCGCCACGCCCCACCGCACGCAAATGCTCGGCGGACAGGTCTGGCTGCAGGAAGCGCCGCGCATACTCGGCCATCTGCCCCAACCCGCCGTCACCCACCAGCGCCTGCAGGTCCAGCTCCAGGTACGCGAACGAGGCCACCACCGCTGCCACAAGCGCGCTGAGCACCAGCAGGTTGATCACCCGGTTCATGCCAGCCTCGCCCGCAGGAAGCGGCTGAGCACGTCAGCAAAAGACACCAACAACAGGAACGTCAGCAGCATGCTCGCCACTTGCGCACCGGCAAACATGCGCATCGACAGGTCGATCTGCTGCCCCAGGCCGCCGGCACCGACAAAGCCCATCACCACCGAAGCCCGCACCGCGCACTCCCAGCGGTAGACGGTGTAGGACACCACCTCCGACACGGCATTGGGCAAGATGCCGTAGAAGAAGGCCATCAGCCGGCCACTGCCCGCCTGCAACAGCGCATGGGCCGGGCGCTGGTCGACCGACTCGAAGATTTCCGCATAGACCTTGCCGAGCATCCCGCTGTAGGTAATGGCGATGGCCAGCACACCGGCCGTTGGCCCAAGCCCCACGGCCCGCACGAACAGCAAGGCCCAGACGATTTCCGGCACGCTGCGCAGAAAGATCAGTAGCCCGCGCACCGGCATGCGCAGCACCCGCGACCACAACCCGGCCCGGCCGCCGCGCGAGGCGGCCCGCAACGACAAGGCGCGGCTGGCCAGCAGGCTGGTCGGCACCGCCAGCAGCAGCGCCAGGGCCATGCCGGCCGTGGCCACGGCAAGGGTCTGCAGCGTGGCCTCGAACAACAGCAGCAAAAACTCGGCATCATGTGCCGGTGGCCAGAACGCCCGGGTGAAACTGGCGATCTGCTGACGGTTCTCGGCCTGCCACAGCACACCCGGGTTCAGCTCGCTCAACTGCACACCCGGCCATAACACCGCCAAGGCCAGCAGGGTCAGCAGCAACCGTGCCAGCGCCGCTGGGTCGCGGGTATCGGCCTTCAGCATCGCGGGATCTGTACCGTCAGCGCAGGCGTAGGCCCCGGCGTAGGCGGCGGCGCCAATTGTTCGTTGGCGTAGAGTGCCGCCAGCATCTGCGGGCTGACGGCTGCCGCCGGGCTGTCGAACACCACCTGCCCCTCACGGATACCGATCACCCGCGGGAAGTGGGCCAATGCGAGTTCGACCGCATGCAGGCTGGCCACCAGCGTGACGCCATTGGCCTGGGCGTGACGGTTGAGCAATGCCAGGCTGTGGTCGGCCAGCACCGGGTCCATCGCCGACACCGGCTCGTCGGTCAGCAGCAGTGCCGGCCGCTGATACAACACCCGGGCGATGCCCACCCGTTGCAACTGGCCGCCAGACAGCTGCCCGCACTGCACGAACAGCTTGTCGGCCAGCCCCAGTTCTGCCAACGCCTGGCGCACGCCTGCTACATCGGTCGGGTACAACAGGTTGAGCAAGCCACGCAAGGTGCCCCACTGCCCCAACCGCCCCGCCAGCACCGCCGTGACCACCCGTTGGCGCGGCGGCAAGGGCGGCGCCTGGTGCACCAAGCCAACCCGCGCCCGCAACCGCTGACGCGCCCTGCCAGACAGCTCCCAGGGAAGTTCACCGAACAGCTCCAGCCCCCCGTCACTGGGCTGGATAGCGGTGGCCATCAGGTGCAGCAAGCTGGACTTGCCCGCCCCTGACGGGCCGATAATCGCGACCCGCTCGCCCTGCTCGATACTCAGGCTCACCGCTTCAAGCGCACGCACCTGGCCGTGGCGCAGGCTGGCACCGTGCAAACGAATAGCCGTCACTTGAGCAGGCCGGCCTCGCGCGCGGCTTGTTCGGTGCCCAGGTAGTTCTCAGGTTTGGTCTCGATGAAACGGCTGGCGGCCTGCAGGTCGAGAATCGCCTTGTGCTCGGGGTTGGCCGGGTCGAGGTCGAGGAATGCCTTTTTGATCTTCGCCTTGAGTGCCGGGTCCATGTTGCCGCGTACGGTCCAGTTGTAGTCGAAATAGGTGGGCGTGGTGGCGAACACCTTGACCTTGCTGGTATCGACCTTGCCGGCATCCACCAGCTTCTGCCAGACACTGGCATTGAGCACCCCAGCATCGACCTTGCCCGCCTGCACCCAGGCTGCGGTGGCATCGTGGGCACCGGAGTACGCCACACGGCTGAAGTAATCCTCAGGCTTTATCTTGTCCTCTTTGAGCATGAAGTAACGCGGCATCAGGCTGCCCGAGGTGGACGAGATCGACCCGAACGCGAACGACTTGCCCTTGAGGTCGGCCAGGCTCTTCACATTGGGGTTGGCGGTGATGAACTTGGACGTGAACTGCGCGTCCTGCTCACGCTGCACCAACGGCGTGGCATTGGGGTCTTTGAGGTGCACCTGGACAAAGGTGAAGCCGCCCAGCCAAGCCAGGTCGAGGCGGTCCGAGGCCAGCGACTCGACCACCGCCGGGTAGTCGGAGACCGGCACGAACTTCACCTCCATGCCCAGCGTGCGGGACAAGTACTCCCCCAACGGCTTGAACTTGCGTTGCAGTTCAGTCGGTGCTTCGTCGGGGATGGCACTGACCCGCAGCGTTTCTGCGGCCTGGGCGACAACGGCACAGCAGGACAACACGAGGCCGGCGACGAGCGCCAGAGGGGGTTTGAGCATGGGCATTCTCCGGGACAGTGGCGGGGTAAGGGGCGGCTGCCACGCCGTCCGAGCAAAGTATAAGGGGCCACGGCGTAATGACCAGCTTTGCTACAATCGCGCAACAATTTGATCTGCTGAGGAACGTATGAGCGAGCCAATCCGCCTGACCCAGTACAGCCACGGCGCCGGTTGTGGCTGCAAGATCTCCCCCAAGGTGCTGGATGTGATCCTTGCCGAAAGCGGCGCCCAGGCCCTGGACCCCAAGCTCTGGGTCGGCAACGCTTCACGCGACGACGCCGCCGTGTATGCCCTGGACGAGGAACGCGGCGTAGTCTCGACCACCGACTTCTTCATGCCGATCGTCGATGACCCCTACGACTTCGGCCGTATCGCCGCCACCAACGCCATCAGCGACATCTACGCCATGGGCGGCGACCCGTTGATGGCCATCGCCATCCTCGGCTGGCCGGTCAACGTGCTGCCGCCGGAAGTCGCCCGCGAAGTGATTCGCGGCGGGCGTGCGGTGTGTGCCGAAGCCGGCATCCCGCTGGCCGGCGGCCATTCCATCGATGCCCCAGAGCCGATCTTCGGCCTGGCCGTCACCGGCGTGGTCAGCAAGCGCCACCTCAAGCGCAACGACACCGCCACTGCAGGCTGCCAACTGTACCTGACCAAGCCGCTGGGCATCGGCATCCTCACCACCGCCGAGAAAAAGGCCAAGTTGCGTGAACAGGACCAGGGCCTGGCACGCGACTGGATGTGTACCCTTAACACCCCCGGCAGCCGCTTCGGCAAGCTCGAGGGTGTCATGGCGATGACCGACGTCACCGGCTTCGGCCTGCTGGGCCACCTGGTGGAACTGGCTGAAGGCAGCGGCCTGACTGCCCGGCTGAACTACGCCGCAGTCCCCCGCCTGCCGAGTGTCGAGCATTACCTGGCCGAGGGCTGCATCCCAGGCGGCACGCTGCGCAACTACGACAGCTATGGCCACAAGATCGGCGCCTTGAGCGATGAGCAAAAGCACCTGCTGTGCGACCCGCAGACCAGCGGTGGCCTACTGGTGGCGGTCAGCCCTGAGGGTGAAGCGCAGTTTCTGGCTGTGGCCGCCGAACTGGGCCTGGCACTGGCACCCATCGGCACCCTGGTCGAGCGACAGGGCCATGCAGTCGAGGTGCTTTGATGCGCCCCGACTGCACCGACTATCGCCAGCTGTTCTTGAACGACGTGCCGATGATGGACATGCGCGCGCCCGTCGAATTTGCCAAAGGTGCCTTCCCGGGTGTCGTCAACCTGCCGCTGATGAACGATCTGGAGCGGCAGAAGGTCGGCACCTGTTTCAAGCAGCAGGGCCAGGCCGCCGCCATCACCCTCGGCCACCAGCTGGTCAGAGGCACGACCAAGCGTGAGCGCCTGCACGCCTGGGCCAGCTTTGCCCAGGCCCACCCCGACGGCTATCTGTACTGCGCCCGCGGTGGCCTGCGTTCGCTGATCGTCCAGCAGTGGCTGCGGGATGAAGCCGGCATCGCCTACCCCCGCGTCAAGGGCGGCTACAAGGCCATGCGCACCTTCCTGCTAGATACCACCCAGGACGCCGTGGAGCACTGCGATTTCGTCCTGCTGGGGGGCCTTACCGGCACCGGCAAGACCGATGTGTTGCAGCAACTGAGCAACGTGCTCGACCTTGAAGGCCACGCCAACCACCGCGGTTCCAGCTTCGGCAAACGCGCCACGGCGCAACCTGCGCAGATCGACTTCGAAAACAAACTGGCCGTCGATGTGCTGAAAAAGCGCGCACGCGGCATCGAGCAGTTCGTGCTCGAAGATGAAGGCCGTATCGTCGGCAGTTGCACGGTGCCGCTGGCGTTGTACCAAGGCATGCAGCAGTACCCGTTGGTGTGGCTGGAGGACAGCTTCGAGAACCGTGTCGAACGTATCCTGCGCGACTACGTGGTCAACCTGAGCGCCGAATTCGTCGCACTGCATGGCGAAGAGCTGGGGCGCCGGCTGTTCGCCGAGCGCATGCTGCAGAGCCTGGCCAATATCCACAAGCGCCTGGGCGGTGAGCGGTTCCAGCGGTTGTCGGCGGTCATGCATGAAGCGCTGGACGAGCAACTGCGCTGTGGCTCGGTGGATTTGCACAGGGGTTGGATCGAAGGGCTGCTGACGGAGTATTACGACCCGATGTATGCCTATCAGCGCGATGCCAAGGCCGAGCGTATCGAGTTTGCCGGGGACGCTGTAGAGGTGCGCGAATACCTCAAGGCCCGCTCGTCGTAGGAGCGGCCTTGCGTCGCGAAAGGGCTGCGTAGCGGCCCCAGATTTCAGCTTCGCCGCGAATATTTTGGGGCCGCTACGCGCCCCTTTCGCGACGCAAGGCCGCTCCTACACGGGCCCCAACACCCGCTCCAGCTCCGCCGCCCGGTCACGGGTCATGTCCATCACGCATGTGCCGCCTTCCAGCTGCGCCATGGTCCCGCCACTGGCCTGCACATGGAACATACGGTTGCCATCACGGTAGGCCATCCACTTGCGCTGTACATCCCGAAGGCTCTTCTGCTGCCCGGCATCCAGCTTGCCCATCAGTTGCTTGTACACCCGGTTCAGGCGCTGGTCCTGCACGTGGGTCTCGGCGTTGATGCACTCGCTCATGGCCAGGGTGCTGGAGGCCTTGTCCATGCACTGCCCATAGGCCGGCGTATAGTCGTCCGCCACAGCCAGCGGCAGCACGCAGGCCAGTGCCAGGCCTGCCAGGTAATGCTTGATCATGCAAACCCTCCTTGTGAGTATCAAAATGACTGCGGTTGCTCCGGCGGCATCAGCACCTTGCCCGGCTCGAAACGCAACGACGGCATCTGCGTGGCGGCATACAACGCCACCCCCAGCGCAGCAATCAAGGCCACATCAAGCCAGCGCCAGCCAGGCATGTCGGCTGCGCTGCGGGCCTTCCAGCAATGCCAGGCCTGGCCCGCGCAGAACACCACGATTGCTGCCAACCACAGATAGAAGCCCGCACCAAAGCCGGTGCGGGCATTGAAGTCGTAGCTCTGGCTGTCTGGCAGGCGGTCGATGCCAAAGCTGCTGGCGGCCAGATACAGCGCGGCCAGCCCGCACACCAACGCCATCCGACGGAACCGCTGGTGGGCAAGAATTGCCACCGCCAACAACGGGTTGGCAAACCACTGGTACAACCCGAACGGCATGCCCCATGGCCCGTACAGCAACATCTGCAAGGCCGGCATGTGGCGGCCGCCACTCATCAGCGCGCCATCGAAAAAAAGTGCGAGCAGGTACAGAAGCAGGCTGATGCTCAGGTAGAAAACGGGCAAGGGGCACACCTGGGGAAAACGGGACAGGCTGCGACCATAACCCAGGCCCTGCCCCGCTTCCAGATCTAAGTAGGTGCCGCGAAAGGCCTACTACGGTGGTGTGATACCGGGCGGGCGTTGATGCTCGCTACAGCATCAAGCAACAGGTGGCTCCAGCAGCAGGCCGTAGATACCCGAGTCGGACAGCTCGCCGGCCACGCACCAACGCGCCCGCAAGGTACCTTCGAGCACGAAGCCTTGACGCTCCAGCGTGCGTGCCGAGCCCTGGTTGCGCGGGTCGATTTCGCCCTCAAGGCGGCGCATGTGCAGGGTATGGGCAAGGTAGTCGATGAAGCAGGTCAATGCTTCGTCCATGTAGCCCCTGCCCTGCACGGCGCTGGCCAGGCAGTAGCCGATTTCGCCACGACGGGAAACGTCGTCGATATTGAACAGTTGGACCATGCCGATCAGTTCGCCGTTGTCACGGCGGTACATGCCTAGCTTGAGCTGGTCGCCATTGGCATAGGCTTCACGGTCAGCGGCCAGTGCGCTTTGGGCCTCGGCGAGGTCTTGCCAGGGTGCATGATGCCAATAACGCATGACCTCGGGGTCGGCCATGATCGCCAGCCATTGCGCGGCATCGCCATGACGCATCGGGCGCAATTGCAGGCGGGGGCTGTCGAGGCAGAGGTCACTGGGGAAACTGCGGGGTGGGGTCACGCCGGATCTCCTGTCCATTGCTGGGGAGATGACAGTTTAACGTCAAGCGGGGCGGCTGGGGGATGCCTTGGGGTTTTATAGTGTTTTTGGGATCATTTGGGGGTCTTGCGGTGGGGCGCAAATCGAGCGCCGCCCCCGCGGCGCGGGATTTCAACCCTGCAAACCCTGCGACATACCCTTGGCACTCCAGCACCACTCACAGCCAGACCGCATCCCAATGTGGATAATCACCAGCTCTAGCTACCAAACCAGCTCTTATCGGATTGGCAATGATGTATCTGGCGACCCTGATTATTTCTTCATCATGGCGCAAAGCGTGATCGTGATAACCAGCCTGCCAGATGGGTGCAACCTTTGCTCCGGCTTTGCGCAAAGCATGGCTGGATCGGGACTTGAATCGTTGCATCAATGTCCTGAGCGTCACTTCTTTCAGCTCCAGCAGCCAATGTATATGGTCAGGCATTACTACCCAGGCCAACGATCGGCAGTGGTGCTCCTGATCTGCTCTGCGAAGGTGATGGATCACCAGGCGTGCAAACCGGAAGTTCCGGAACAAGGGGCGACGCAGGTGGGTAACTGAAGTCAGTATGTAAAGCCTGCCAGGCTCAGAACATCTTCCACGACGGAGCAGGCAGCCATGAGGGTTGGCCATGCGGTCATCCTTGAACAAGTATTTACTGGAGCAGGATAGTCATGGCTTGGTAGCGGGGCCGGGGATTAGGTTTACAGGATGTGAGGGTGTAACTGCAGGGCTGGGGACTGCATCATGGCCACTGGGGGCTTGGTTGGGTTTTGCGGTGTGGCGTAGATCGAGCGCCGCGCGGGCGGCGCTCGATCTCAAGAGCGCTGCCCGACAGGCCATTCAGGATGACCCTCTCGCGGGTACAGGCCACTCAGTAACCTCAAGCCACCTCAGCCCCGTCATCCGGCCAATGCGGCTCGTTAGCCCCTGGTGGGGTCAGCGGCGGTAGCCCATAGGCCGCGCGAGCATCGTCGCAGCTAGGGTTATGCACCCCACCCTCCCACGACGCTTCAAACTCTCGGCAAGGGCTCGAGCGGTTGGCGTAAATGGTACACGCCACCTCTTTGCCGATCTCGCCCGCAAGGCCCACGCAGCGGCAAGGCTTGGCATCGGTGCCAATCATGGCAACCCGGGTGGGGTTGATCTGCACCACCAGGTCGTCAGGCACAACGCCCCCGGCAGACTGGCATTCGCCCCAGAAGAAGGACACACGGAAGTACCCGCAGCAGGCGCCGCAGTCAAGGCAAGGATTATATTCGGACATGAGGCCACGGAGGGAAGGTTGTTGTTATCGGGGCAGGGCCCGCTGCGCCATTTTCAATCCAACCGGGGCCGGCTGGATAGAGGGGCAATGCAAAAAAAATCGCCGCTGATCCGGGAAGCCCGAAGCCCGAAAAACAGGCGGCCAGCCCACTGGATGGCCGCCCGCCTGACCTATCGCAGGGCCTTGTAAGTGCTGGCATCCCAGTGTTGCAGGCCAAGGCCTTCGCCTGGGTCATAGCTTTCGCCGCTCACTTGGCTGAAGTGCGCCTGGGCTTCGCCGCAGTGCACCAGCCGGTCGTCCTTGCTGCCTTCGGTGATGACGGTATACGACTGGCTACGCATGGCCTGGTAGTGCTCATCGGCAGTGGCCATGGCCAGGTGATGCTGCATCAACTGGTCGTCATCCAGCGCCAGTCGCTTGCCCAACTCGACACCCCAACGGGTCAGGCAGACTTCGGCGAAATGCCGCACGATCAACCCAGGCTCGATCAACACCTTGCCATCGCCCGCGCCATCGACCGACGCATTGCCGACCAAGGTGGCATGCCGGCCCGGCATCGGATAAATGCATATGTGCGTGCCGCTCTCTACAGAGGGGATCACGCAGGCAAAACCTTTGGAGCGCTCATCCCGCGAATAGAAACCGACGTACTCTCTGACATTGCCCGCCAGTTTCACCCGTTGCGTGTGGATGTTGCCAATCCCTGGCACCGGGTCGATGGCAAAGATGTTGACCGGGATATCCCGCAGCACCGGGTCTTGCGCCATCGCATTGGCCAGCATATGGCAACTGATACCACCCCGGCTCCAGCCCACCAGGTTGACGTGGGTGGGCAGGCGCGGCTTGCGGAACATGCTGATGATCTGCTCCTGCAGCTCCTGTGGGGTTGGGTGGCGGTCTCCATAGTCGTAGGTTCGCCAGAACCAGGATGCCGTTGCGGACGCATCCGGGATCGGTACGCCCGCGTCTTTGAGCCTTGTGTACGCTTCCTCGCTGAGCTTGGTGCGCTGCCAGTTACTTTCGCCTTTGATGACCTGCAGCACATGGTTCACGTTTTCGTCCCAACCGCGACCGAACAACTGGCCACTCCAGTTGAAGTAGCCACCCGGCTCGACGAACAGGTTGTCGTCCTGAAGGTTGCCGCTGCCAGGCCCATCGACTGCAATCCAATGGGCGAACTCGCGCCCCTGATCGTTGCTGGCCAACGTCGAGACCAGTTCACCGTTCCAGAAATTGGGGTTTGCTTCATCGAAACGGTTGGAAGCGGTACCGCAGAAATAGGCTGTGAATACACTCATTTGAATACCTGAACAGGAAGAAATGAGTGCTGAAGGTATTGGTGTGCATGACGGGCAGGAATACGGAAGGCCAGCCTACTGCCCGATGGGGGCCGCGTAGCGGCCCCGGGCGATTTACTTGCGGGTCAGGCCATCGGCCCTGAACATCTGGCGGATACCGCGGATCGCCTGGCGAATACGGTCCTGGTTCTCGATCAGGGCAAAACGCACGTGGTCGTCGCCATAATCACCAAAGCCGATGCCTGGCGACACACAGACCTTGGCCTCGGCCAGCAGCTTCTTGGAAAACTCCAGCGAGCCCAGGTGCGCATACTCCGGCGGAATCTTCGCCCAGACGTACATCGACGCCTTGGGGTTTTCGACCATCCAGCCCAGCTCGTGCAGCCCCTTCACCAGCAGGTTACGGCGCTGACGGTACTGCTCGGCGATGTCCCGCACGCACTGTTGGTCACCTTCCAGCGCGGCGATGGCGGCCACCTGCAAGGGCGTGAAGGTGCCGTAGTCGTGGTAGCTCTTGATGCGTGCCAGGGCATTGACCAGCTCTGGGTTGCCCACCATGAAGCCGATACGCCAGCCGGCCATGTTGTAGCTCTTGGACAAGGTGAAGAATTCCACCGCGATGTCCTTGGCCCCGGGCACCTGCATGATCGACGGGGCTTTCCAGCCGTCGTAGACGATATCGGCGTAGGCCAGGTCATGCACCACCAGCACGTCATACTGCTTGGCCAGGGCCACCACCCGCTCGAAGAAGTCCAGCTCGACGCACTGCGCGGTGGGGTTGGACGGGAAGCCGAGGATCATCATCTTCGGCTTGGGGATGGACTCGCGTATGGCCCGCTCGAGCTCATTGAAAAAATCCACACCCGGCACCAGTGGCACCGAACGCACCTGGGCGCCGGCAATCACTGCACCATAGATGTGGATCGGGTAGCTGGGGTTGGGGACCAGCACCGTGTCGCCCTGGTCGAGGGTAGCGAGCATCAGGTGGGCCAGGCCTTCCTTGGAGCCGATGGTGACGATGGCTTCGCTTTCCGGGTCGATGTCGACCTCGTAGCGCTCCTTGTACCAATTGGAGATGGCCCGACGCAGGCGCGGAATGCCGCGGGAGGTGGAGTAGCCGTGGGTGTCTTCGCGCTGGGCGACCTGCACCAGTTTCTCGACGATGTGCGGGGGGGTGGCGCCATCGGGGTTGCCCATGCTCAGGTCGATGATGTCTTCGCCACGGCGGCGGGCGGCCATCTTGAGCTCGGCAGTGATGTTGAAGACGTAAGGGGGGAGACGATCGATGCGCGCGAAGCGGCGCGGCAAACCTGGGTTGGCCATGGTTTCCTCTGCAGACGTAAGCGCCCGGAACCGTCCGAGCGACGTTGGCCGACATAGCGGCCTGGATCAGAAGATAATGCCGAAACAGGATACCTGTAAAGGACAATTTCCTGTTTTATTATATTTTTTCAGATGTATTTTTTGAAAATTGGAATTTTATGTTTTCAGGGCCGGCCTCTTCGCGGGGCAAGCCCGCTCCCACAGGGTTATACACAGGCATTGGGACTTGCCCTACACCTGTGGGAGCGGGCTTGCCCCGCGAAGAGGCCGGCACAGGAGAGCACCCATAAAAAAACCCCGGCACATGGCCGGGGTTTTCGTGTAACAGGCAGCGGTATCAGCGTGCGTAGGTCATCAACACGTCCGCAGCGGTCTGGCTGTCCACCGACATCATCACGCTCAGGGCAGTGACAGTGAGGATGGAGAAGCCGAACACCTTGCGGGCCCACTTGCTGTCGTCCTCGGCCTTGTAGCCACCCCAGGCCATGTACAGCCAGTACAGGCCCATGGCTGCCGCCACGGCCATGTAGCCGAGGCCGGCGTAACCGCCGAGGGTAAGCATCAGGGTCGCGAGCACGAAGGCCAGCACGTACAGCACGATCTGCTTCTTGGCAGCAAGAATGCCGCGCGCCACCGGCAGAACCGGGATGTTGGCAGCGCTGTAATCCTTGAAGCGGAAGATGGCGATCGCGAAGCTGTGCGGCATCTGCCACAGGCTGAACATCACCAGCAGGGTCACTGCAGCCAGGTCGAAGCTGTTGCTGACGGCGCAGTAGCCGATCACCGGAGGCATGGCACCGGACAGGCTGCCGACCAAGGTGCCGTGCACCGATTTACGCTTCAGCCAGAGGCTGTAGAAACCGACGTAGACGATGAAACCGATCAGCGCACAGAACGCCGACAGTGGGTTGGCCTGGACATACAGCAGGCTGAAACCCGCCACCCCAAGCAGGGTGGCGTAGATCAGCGCGAGGGTCAGCGACATGCCGCCCTGGACCATGACGCGGTTCTTGGTACGTTCCATCTTGATGTCGATGTCGCGGTCGATGCAGTTGTTGAACACACAACCGGACGCCACCACCAGGGAAGTACCAACCACCACCGCCAGGAACAGGGCGAAGTCCACATGGCCCTTCGCGGCAAGGAAGAATCCGCCTGCCACGGAAAGCACGTTACCGAAAATGATCCCCGGTTTGGTGATTTGGATAAAGTGCTTAACGGACATGCAGTCTTACCTCACTTGGCCATCATTTCGATGTGGATGTTGAACATGATCCACAGCGACAGGCCGACCAGCAGTGCAATTACCATGGCGGTGAACAGGAACGTCGACACGTTGGAACGCTGCTCTTGCGAGCGGTCCATGTGCAGGAAGTACACAAGGTGCACTACCACCTGGATGACGGCCATGGCCACCACGACCAGGACGGTCAGGTTCTTCGGCAGGCTTGGGAACATCACCAGGCCGAACGGGATCGCGGTCAGGATGATCGACAGAACAAAGCCGACCATGTAGGACTTCACGCTACCGTGATTACCTTCGTGATGAGTGTCGTGTGCGTTAGCCATTACAGAACCCCCAGCAGGTAAACGACGGTGAATACGCAGATCCAGACCACGTCCAGGAAGTGCCAGAACAGGCTCAGGCAGCTCATGCGGGTCTTGGCGGTCGGCGTGATGCCGTGCTTGTTGATCTGGTACATCATGATTGCCATCCAGATCAGGCCAGCAGTCACGTGCAGGCCGTGGGTACCGACCAACGCGAAGAACGCCGACAGGAAGCCACTGCGCTGCGGGCCGAAGCCCTCGGCGATCAGGTGATGGAACTCATAGATCTCCATCGCGATGAAGCCTGCACCGAACAGGAAGGTCACAGCCAACCAGCCCAGTACACCTGCTTTATTGCCAGCGAACATCTTCAGCATGGCGAAGCCGAAGGTGATCGAGGACAGCAGCAGGAACGCGGTTTCTACCAGCACGAAGTCGAGCTGGAAGATGTCATGACCCGACGGGCCGCCGGCAAAACTGCCGGACAGCACCGCGTAGGTGGCGAAGAGCGACGCAAACAGGATGCAGTCGGTCATCAGGTACAGCCAGAAACCGAGTACGGTCATCTGGCCCGAGTCGTGGTGGTGGTCGTCATGCCCATGGTCGTGACCATGAGCAGCGCCGTGCATTACTTGACTGGACATTGATTACACCCGCTCAAACGATTCGACACGTGCGCCGGCAGGCAGAGCACCTGCTTTGGCCAGCGCTTTCATGCGCTCGCCTTCGATGCGCGCCACTTCTTCGGCCGGAACCATGAAGCCCTGGTCGTCACGCGCGGCGTGGCGAACGAAGACAGCGATGGTTGCAACCAGGCTTGCGCCAACCAGCCACCAGATGTGCCAGATGAAGGCAAAGCCGAAGACGGTCAGGAACAGGCCCATGAACAAACCGGTAGAGGTGTTGCTCGGCATGTGGATGGCGTCGAACTTGGTTGCCGGCTTGTAGGCAACGCCGGTTTCCTTGGATTCATGCCATGCATCCAGACCAACCTGCTCAGGCATGTGGGCGAAGTTGTAGAACGGAGGTGGCGACGAAGTCGACCATTCCAGGGTACGACCGCCCCATGGGTCGCCGGTCACGTCCAGGTTCTGGTTGCGGTCGCGGACCGAAACGTAGAGCTGGATCAGCTGGCAAGCGATACCGAACAGGATCAGCACGGCGCCGACAACGGCTACGTACAGGTAGGGTTCCCACAGTGGGTTGTCGGAGTGGTTCAGACGACGGGTCATGCCCATGAAGCCCAGGGCGTACAGCGGCATGAACGCAACGTAGAAGCCCGAGATCCAGAACCAGAAGGCAGCTTTGCCCCACTTCTCGTTCAGGGTGAAACCGAAGGCTTTCGGGAACCAGTAGGCGAAGCCGGCAATGTAGCCGAATACCGCACCACCGATGATCACGTTGTGGAAGTGAGCAATTACGAACAGGCTGTTGTGCAGAACGAAGTCAGCACCTGGTACTGCCAGCAGAACGCCGGTCATGCCACCGATGGAGAAGGTGATCATGAAGCCCAGGGTCCACAGCATCGGTGCGGTGAAGCGCACACGGCCCTGGTACATGGTGAACAGCCAGTTGAACAACTTCACACCCGTCGGAATGGAGATCAGCATCGTCGCCAGGCCGAAGAAGGTGTTGACGCTGGCGCCGGCACCCATGGTGAAGAAGTGGTGCAGCCATACCGCGAAGCCCAGGATGGCGATTGCGCCCGATGCGTAGATCATCGAGTGGTGGCCAAACAGACGCTTGCCGGAGAAGGTCGAAGTCACTTCCGAGAACACGCCGAAGGCCGGCAGGATCAGGATGTAAACCTCAGGGTGACCCCACGCCCAGAACAGGTTGACGTACATCATCGGGTTCCCACCAAGCTCGTTGGTGAAAATGTGGAAGTCCAGATAACGGTCAACAGTCAGCAGAGCGAGTGCAGCGGTCAGAATCGGGAAGGAAGCAACGATCAGCACGTTGGCCCAGGTGCAGGTCCAGGTGAAGATCGGCATGTCCATCAGTTTCATGCCAGGTGCGCGCATCTTCATCACGGTGACGAGGAAGTTCACACCGGTAAGCGTCGTACCCAATCCGGAGAGCTGTAGCGCCCAGATGTAGTAGTCGACACCCACTCCAGGGCTGTACTGAATGCCCGCGAGCGGCGGATAGGCAACCCAACCGGTCTTGGCGAATTCGCCGACGCCCAGGGAGATGTTGACCAGCAGCACGCCTGCCAGCAGCAGGTAGAAGCTCAGGGAGTTCAGGAACGGGAAGGCAACGTCACGTGCACCGATCTGCAGAGGAACCGCAAGGTTCATCAGGCCGGTGAAGAACGGCATCGCCATGAAGATGATCATGATCACACCGTGAGCGGTGAAGATCTGGTCATAGTGTTCAGGCGGCAGGTAGCCTTCGGAGCCGCCGGTAGCAGCAGCGAGCTGTGTACGCATCATGATCGCGTCGGCAAAGCCGCGCAGCAGCATGATCATCGCGACGATGATGTACATCACCCCGATTTTCTTGTGGTCGACAGTCGTCAACCACTCGGTCCACAAGTAGGTCCACTTGCGGAAATAGGTGACAAGACCGACGACAGCGATACCACCGAGCGCGATCATGGCAAGCGTCACCATGACTATCGGCTCGTGATAGGGTATCGCCTCCAGGCTTAATTTACCGAACATCTCTTACTCCTCTGCCCCGGCAGCTGGTTGCATACTCGATTCCACACCCTTGGTAGTGGCCAGATCTTTGCTGCCTGCTTCTTCGTGGACCGGCTTGCCGCGGTTCATGCCTTCGTACTTGTCGACGATGGTCTGGAACAGCTCTGCTGGTGCCTCGCTGTACAGCGCGACTGGGTTGTATTCGCTAGGCTTGGCCAGAGCTTCGTACTCGGCTTTGCCCAGTTTCAGCGGCGACTGCTTCACTTCGGCGACCCACTTGTCGAAGTCTTCCTGGGAAGTAGCAGTAGCCTTGAATTTCATGCCGGTGAAACCAGCACCGCTGTAGTTGGCGCTGATACCGTCAAACACACCGTTCTCGTTGGCGATCAGGTGCAGCTTGGTGGTCATGCCGGCCATTGCGTAGATCTGGCCACCCAGGCCCGGGATGAAGAACGAGTTCATCACGGCGTCGGAGGTGACGCGGAAGTTGACCGGGGTGTTAGCCGGGAAGTTGATCTTGTTGACCGTCGCGATGCCCTGCTCCGGGTAGATGAACAGCCACTTCCAGTCCAGTGCGACCACGTCGATCTGGATCGGCTTGACGTCCGAATCCAGCGGACGATACGGGTCCAGCTTGTGGGTGGACTTGTAGGTGACATAACCCAGCGCGATGATGATCAGGATCGGGATGATCCACACCGCAGCCTCGATCTTGGTCGAGTGCGACCAGTCAGGCGTGTAGGTCGCAGCCTTGTTGGAAGCACGGTACTTCCAGGCGAACGCCACGGTCATGATGATGACCGGAATCACCACCAGCAGCATCAGGCCGGTAGCGATGAGGATGAGGTTCTTTTGCTCAATGCCGACCTGACCTTTCGGGTCGAGCAGGGTCCAGTTGCACCCACTGAGTAAAAGCATGCCTAAAAAGGGCAATATGCCAAACAGTCTGGGGTAACGCTTTTTACTCATCTCACGACCTCTAGATCAGCTTGCTTCAATGCAATTTGTGTTTTGGTAGCCAACACTTCGTCCTGCCAAGTGAGGCATTTCGCGCCCGTACTCGCTCCTGCCTGGGGTCCGACTGCAGGACCTTGGCTCAAGCGTGTTAGCGGTGCTTATGGTTTCGTAGGCAACAGGCCTGTACTTCAGACCAAGTCCATTTGGTGCGGGAAAACGCGGAGGGGTGTCCGCTCGGTATCGCCGCTGGGCGAAACTTGACGAAGTCAGCAAAAGGGAGCGCTGGGGCTTCCTTCAATCCTGCGACTCGCAAGCAGTGCCGAACGGAAATTGGGGGCGATTGTAGATAGGTCGCCAACCCTTGACTATGACTTATTGAGCAACAGTCTTTTACAGAATATGTAACAATGCACCCCGAAGAATCAACTTCGCGACAGTTTGTCGCACCCCGCCCGGTAGCCCTCAAAGCCGCATTCTACAAGGCTTCGTGATTGATCTGGATCAAGCAGGGAGCAACTTTCTGCGCATCTCACGCGGTGCAAAAGACCTCACACAATTCGGGACTTTTGTCTAAGACTGACGTCGGTTGCGGTAGATACCCAGCGGTACCAGAATGGCGGTGAGCACGAACGCGACCAGTGCCCATTGCGCCAGCGACAGACCGAGGATCGGTGGGTACGGCGTGCTGCAGAAGCCGTCGACCTGGAACGCCAGTGGCCACAGCTTGGCCAGGGGCAGGTCATCGACGATCGGCTGCAGGGTATCGATGCCGCAACTGACCATGGGGTTGGCGAGTATATACACATGGTTGCCGGCCGCAACGATTCCGCCCACCGCGCTGAGCACCACCAGGCCTTCGAACAAGGTCAGGCTGCGGCGCCCCGGCATCGCGGCGGCGATGAAGGCGAACACGGCGATAAACAGAAGGGCATAGCGCTGCAGGATGCACAGCGGGCAAGGCGCCTCGCCCAGCACCACTTGCATATAGAGGGCGCCACCGATCAGCGACAGGCAGATCAGCCCTAGCAGCACCAGAAAGCGCCGTTCCCGATTCAGGCGCGATGTTTGTTCGTTCATTGCCGATTCCTTCGATGGATAGTGGCCGCGTGGTCCGCCTGCCTGTGCGCAATTCTACACGCTGGGCAGGGCCTTTTGAGCGTGCCGAGGTGGCGGCGTGATGGCACTGCGCGGGTTATCCGGAGATGGCTGAGACCGGCCTTGGCGACGTCGGTTCAACGCCCCACGGCAAAAAAGCGGCTACCCGGGTGCCGCACAGGGCAAGCCCCTCGACACCCGGGAGTGAAGGATACCGTGATTAAAGGAGGATTAAAGATGAAAGGTTCTGGGCCTGTTTCATCTCTCCTTTATATAGATGAGTTGCTCTGGGCAGGCGCGGCCTTGTCGGGGCGACTGCCCACAATAAGCGCAGGTTACTCCAGCGCCGCCGCCGGCCCGAAGAACTCGTAGCGGCTCTGCTGTTCAGGCACGCCCAGGCCCTTGAGGTGACGTTTGATCACCGCCATGAAGCCCTTGGGCCCGAGGAAGTAGGCATCGACGTCACGCTCACGCCCCAGCCACTGAGCCAACAGCTCCTGGCTCAGCAGGCCCACGGCATCTGCCTGGTCGTCGGCATCCTGCTCTGCGTAGCAATAGAAGCGCTTGAGCTGCGGGTGGCGCTCGGCCAGCCCATCGATCCAGTCACGAAAGGCGTGCACGGCACCGTTGCGCGCGCAGTGGATGAAATGCACCGGGCGCTGGGTTGCAAGCGCCGCTTCAAGCATCGCCAGGGTCGGGGTGATACCCACACCGCCACTGATCAGCACCAACGGCTTGTCGCTGGCGGCCAGGGTAAAATCGCCCGCTGGCGGGAACAGTTGCAACGTCTCGCCCACAACCAGTTCGTCGTGCAGGTAATTGGAGACCTTGCCACCGGCTTCGCGCTTGACGCTGATGCGGTATTGCTTGCCGTCGCACAGGGCCGACAAGGAGTAGTTGCGACGCTGCTCGGCACCGTCAATGAACAACTGCAGGCCAATGTACTGCCCTGGCTCGGCTTTGAGCACCGGCTTGCCATCCACCGGCGCAAAGTAGAACGAGACGATCTCGCTGCTCTCTTGCTCGCGGCGTACCAGGCGAAACGCGCGGGTACCGCGCCAGCCACCGGCGGCTTGTTCCTTCTCTTTATAGAGGCTTTCTTCGGCGCCGATGAGGATGTCGGCCAACTGGCCATACGCGGCGCCCCAGGCAGCGATCACTTCAGGGGTGGCGATTTCCTTGCCGAGCACTTCTTCGATGGCACGCAGCAGGCAGCTGCCTACGATCGGGTAGTGCTCCGGCAGGATCTGCAGCGCGACGTGCTTGTTGATGATCTGCCCGACCAGGCCACCGAGCTGTTCGAGCTGGTCGATGTGGCGGGCATACATCAGCACGCCGTTGGCCAATGCTCGTGGCTGGTCGCCGCTGGCCTGGTGGGCCTGGTTGAACAGCGGGCGTACTTGCGGGTATTCGTTGAGCATCATCTTGTAGAAGTGGGTGGTCAGTGCTTCGCCGCCGCTTTCCAGCAGGGGGACGGTGGCCTTGATGATTGCACGTTGTTCGGCATTGAGCATTGCTACGACTCCTGAGCCTGTGGCTTGAAATGATTGCATTAGGCATTTCACCAATCGTGCCAACTTTTATCGCCAGCAAAATCAGGAGGTTGACGCAGACCATGTCAAAATGACCTAGGCCGGCGTATAGTCATTTTGACCAATAGGAGTCCTTATGACAGCAAAGCCCCTGCTTACCGCCCTCCTCCCTCTGGTCAGCGACCTGTCCCGCGATCTGAGCGACCAGGAACGTTACCGTCGACTGCTTCAGGCCATGCGTGGGCTGTTGCCTTGCGACGCTGCCGCGCTGCTGCGCCTGGACGGTGAGTGGCTGGTGCCTCTGGCGGTGGACGGGCTGAGCGCCGATACCCTGGGCCGACGCTTCAAGGTCAGCGAGCACCCGCGCTTCCAGATCCTGTTAAGCCGCCCGCAACCCACTCGCTTCCCTAGCGATTCGGAACTGCCCGACCCCTACGACGGCCTGGTCATCGCCGCCGATGCCGACCTTGAAGTGCATGACTGCATGGGCTGCCCCCTGATGGTCGATGAACGCCCGTGGGGCCTGCTGACCCTCGACGCACTCACCCCAGGGCAGTTCCAGAGCCTGGAACTGGATGCCCTGCAGGCCTTCGCCAGCCTGGCCGCCGCCACGGTGACGGTGGCCGAGCGCATCGAGCACCTGGCCCTGCGTGCAGAAGACGAACACCACCGCGCCGAGATCTACCGCCAGGCCAGCACCCAGGACAAGCAGCTGATTGGCCAGAGCGCCGCGCACAAACGCCTGGAAGAGGAGATACGCCTGGTCGGCAGCAGCGAACTGACCGTGCTGATCACCGGTGAGACCGGCGTCGGCAAAGAGCTGGTGGCCCAGGCCCTGCACCAGGCCAGCAACCGTGCCGACAAGCCCCTGGTCAGCCTCAACTGCGCCGCATTGCCCGACACCTTGGTGGAAAGCGAACTGTTCGGCCACGTGCGCGGCGCCTTCACCGGCGCCCATGGCGAACGCCTTGGCAAGTTCGAGCTGGCCAATGGCGGCACGCTGTTCCTTGATGAAGTCGGTGAACTGCCACTGACGGTGCAAGCCAAGCTGCTGCGGGTGCTGCAGAGTGGCCAGCTGCAACGCCTGGGGTCGGACCGTGAGCACCGGGTCGACGTGCGCCTGATCGCGGCCACCAATCGTGACCTGGCAACAGAAGTTCGCGACGGCAACTACCGCGCCGACTTCTACCATCGCCTGAGTGTGTACCCGCTGCACGTGCCGCCGCTGCGTGAACGTGGGCGTGATGTGCTGCTATTGGCGGGCTATTTCCTCGAACAGAACCGTTCGCGCCTGGGCCTGAACAGCCTGCGCCTGAGCAGCGAAGCCCAGGCCGCGCTGCTGGCCTACGACTGGCCAGGCAACGTGCGTGAGCTGGAACACCTGATCGGTCGCTCGGCACTCAAGGCGCTGGGCCAGCACCCCGATCGGCCACGCATCCTCACCCTGGATGCCATTGACCTGGACTTGCGTGCCGCCCCCGCGTTGCACCCCCTGCCCTCATCCACCCCGCTGCAAGCGGCGTCATTGCCCGAGGGTGGGCTGCGTGCAGCCATGGATGACTACCAACGCCAGGTCATCGAAAACTGCCTGCAACGGCACGCAGAAAACTGGGCCGCCGCTGCGCGCGAACTGGGCCTGGACCGCGCCAACCTCAGTCGGCTGGCACGTCGGCTGGGGCTTCGCTGAGGGCTATCTACCAAAGGATTAACCCAGAAAGCCATCTGGTTGCTTCCTGCTGGGCTGCTATATCTCCCTAACCACCGGTATCACGGCCGTCATGGTCGAGGCTGCGCGCAACACGTTCTTTCACGTTGCGCCGGCCCTGGGTCGCGAAGTCGAGCCAGTGTAGCCGCACACCAGCAGGGAGCATCCATGGACAACATCGTCGTCGCCGATAAGCAATCCGCAGTCGCCACCCAGAGTGCCTGGGGCAATGTCAGTCTCAACGGGCCAGGCGTCGTGCAGATGCCGGTTTCTCCCGATAAAGTGGCAACCGTAACCCAGCGCGGGCAAGACCTGATCGTCACCTTGAAAT
The DNA here is from genome assembly GCF_051123555.1 of Pseudomonas sp. NFX1. Taxonomy (NCBI): domain Bacteria; kingdom Pseudomonadati; phylum Pseudomonadota; class Gammaproteobacteria; order Pseudomonadales; family Pseudomonadaceae; genus Pseudomonas; species Pseudomonas sp. NFX1. The sequence goes on from NZ_CP169366.1 coordinate 3,737,255, forward strand.
CGGGCGAGAAGGTCACTATCGGCAACTTCTTCGCCGTGGATCAGGCGGGGGTCGGCAGCGACATCGTCTTCGTCGGTGAAGACGGCACCTTGTGGCATGCGAACTACGATGCAGCAGCATTCACTGGCTTTACCTTCGACGAAGTGGCTTCGCTGGATGAACTGGTCGCGGGTATCGGTGTGGCCGGTAGCGAGATGCCCACCTGGGCGATTGCCGGGCTCAGCCTGCTGGGTATCGGCGGCGCGGCGGCCGCTGCAGACAGCAGTGGCGGTGGCAGCAGCGGCAGCTCGGACCCGGGCGATACCACCGCCCCTGCCACGCCCATCGACCTGCTGGTGTCCCCCGATGGCCTGCGCCTGACTGGGCGTGGCGAAGCTGGCACCACGGTGAACATTCGCGACGCTGCGGGCAACCTGATCGGCAGCGGCACGGTGGGTGCCGATGGCAGTTTCAATGTGTCGCTTACCCCCCCGCAGATCAACAGCGAGAACCTTCAAGTCACCCTGACCGATGGCGCGGGCAATGTCTCGGCCCCAGGCAGTGTCACCGCCCCGGATGCAACAGCCCCCGTGGCGCCGACCGAGCTTGCCATCAACGAACAGGGTACAACCCTCACCGGCCGTGCCGAGCCCGGCTCCACGGTAGCGGTGCGGGGCGCCGGTGGCGTGCTGCTGGGCAGCGCGGTGGCCGGTGCCGACGGGCAATTCAGCATTGCCTTGCAGCCGCCGCAGACCGATGGTCAGGCCCTGGAAGTGACCGCCCAGGATGCGGCTGGCAACACTTCGCCGGCCGCTGGTATCACGGCCCCGGATGTCGAAACACCGCCCGACACTACCCCGCCGGATGCGCCAACCGACTTGCTGATCGCCCTGGCTGGGCGGCAACTCAGCGGCCGCGGTGAAGCAGGCACCACGGTGCAGGTGCGTGACGCCGCCGGCAATGTGCTGGCGACCGGCACCGTCGGTGCAGACGGCACCTTCGTGATCGCGCTTGACCCTGCCGTGATCGACGGCAGCACCCTGCAAGTGACCCTGACCGATGCCGCCGGCAACGTTTCGCAGCCGGGCTCGGTCGTTTCGCAAGATTTGCTGCCACCGGCACAGCCGACCGACTTGGCCCTGGCCGAAGGCGTAACGCTTACCGGTCGCGGCGAGCCTGGCGCCACTGTTCAAGTTCGGGACGCAGCGGGCACAGTGATCGGCACCGGCCTGGTAGGCGCAGATGGCAGCTTCAGCCTGACGCTCTCCCCAGCTCAAGCCAATGGCGAGGCGCTGGATATCCGCCAGGTGGATGCCGCTGGCAATACCTCCGCTCCGCTGCAATTCGATGCACCGGACATTACGCCGCCTGCTGCCGTCAGTAACATCGTCGTCGGTGCCGGAGGCGTGGCCCTGAGTGGTCGTGGCGAGCCGGGTGCCACGGTTGAAGTGCGCGATGCCAATGGCAATGTGATTGGCACCGGTACGGTATTGGCCAACGGCACGTTCCTGATCGACTTGGACCCTACCGTACAACCTGGCGAACACTTGAGCCTGGTGCAGACCGACCCGAGCGGTAACGCTTCGGTTGCCTTTGAATACGATGTGCCACAGACCACCGCGCCGGCCAGCCCGAGCGGCTTGGCCATCGACGCCGACGGCACCACCCTCACCGGTACCGCCCCAGCCGGCAGCCGCGTGGAAGTGCACGATGCCAATGGCACGCTGATCGGCAGCGCCATTGCCGGTGCCGACGGCACCTTCACTATCGAGCTCAATCCGGCCCAGGCCAACGGCGAACTGCTGGACGTAGTCGCCATCGATGACACAGGGCTTTCGTCCCTGCCTACGCAGATCACCGCGCCAGACATCACCGCGCCGGCCGCACCGAGTGAGCTGGCCGTCAGCGCTGACGGCACTGTTATCACTGGCCGCGCCGAACCGGGCAGCACCGTCCGTATTCTTGCCGCCGACGGTACCGAATTGGGCAGCGCCCTGGTCGGCCCAACCGGCGTGTTCAACATCACCCTCGCTCCGCCGCAAGTCGACGGCGAAGTACTGCAAGCCACCGCAACCGACGCCGCAGGCAATACCTCGACAGCCAGCTCCGTCACCGCGCCGGATATCGACGGCGGTGATACCACGCCACCGGAGGCACCGACCAACCTGGTAATCGGCCTCGCTGGCGCGCAGCTTAGCGGCCGCGGCGAAGCAGGTACCACCGTTCAGGTACGTGATGCTGCCGGCAATGTACTGGCGACCGGCACCGTCGGTGCAGACGGCACCTTCGTGATCGCGCTTGACCCTGCCGTGATCGACGGCAGCACCCTGCAAGTCACCCTGACCGATGCCGCTGGCAACGTTTCGCAACCGGGCTCGGTCGCTTCGCAAGATTTGCTGCCACCGGCACAGCCGACCGACTTGGCCCTGGCCGAAGGCGTAACGCTTACCGGTCGCGGCGAGCCTGGCGCCACTGTTCAAGTTCGCGACGCAGCGGGCACAGTGATCGGCACCGGCCTGGTAGGCGCAGATGGCAGCTTCAGCCTGACGCTCTCCCCAGCTCAAGCCAATGGCGAGGCACTGGATATCCGCCAGGTGGATGCCGCTGGCAATACCTCCGCTCCGCTGCAATTCGATGCACCGGACATTACGCCGCCTGCTGCCGTCAGTAACATCGTCGTCGGTGCCGGAGGCGTGGCCTTAAGTGGTCGTGGCGAGCCGGGGGCCACTGTCGAAGTGCGCGACGCCAACGGCAATGTGATTGGCACCGGTACGGTATTGGCCAACGGCACGTTCCTGATCGACTTGGACCCCGCCGTACAACCTGGCGAACACTTGAGCTTGGTGCAGACCGACCCGAGCGGTAACGCTTCGGTTGCCTTTGAATACGATGTGCCACAGACCACCGCGCCGGCCAGCCCGAGCGGCTTGGCCATCGACGCCGACGGCACCACCCTCACCGGTACCGCCCCAGCCGGCAGCCGCGTGGAAGTGCACGATGCCAATGGCACGCTGATCGGCAGCGCCATTGCCGGTGCCGACGGCACCTTCACTATCGAGCTCAATCCGGCCCAGGCCAACGGCGAACTGCTGGACGTAGTCGCCATCGATGACACAGGGCTTTCGTCCCTGCCTACGCAGATCACCGCGCCAGACATCACCGCGCCGGCCGCACCGAGTGAGCTGGCCGTCAGCGCTGACGGCACTGTTATCACTGGCCGCGCCGAACCGGGCAGCACCGTCCGTATTCTTGCCGCCGACGGTACCGAATTGGGCAGCGCCCTGGTCGGCCCAACCGGCGTGTTCAACATCACCCTCGCTCCGCCGCAAGTCGACGGCGAAGTACTGCAAGCCACCGCAACCGACGCCGCAGGCAATACCTCGACAGCCAGCTCCGTCACCGCACCCGATATCGACGGCGGCGACACCACGCCGCCTGACGCCCCCGTTGATCTGGTGATCGGCCTCGCGGGTCATCAACTCACTGGCCGTGGCGAAGCGGGCACTACCGTGCAGGTGCTTGATGCTGCCGGCAATGTGCTGGCGACCGGCACCGTCGGTGCAGATGGCACCTTCTTGATCGCGCTTGACCCTGCCGTGATCGACGGCAGCACCCTGCAAGTCACCCTGACCGATGCCGCTGGCAACGTTTCGCAGCCGGGCTCGGTCGCTTCGCAAGATTTGCTGCCACCGGCACAGCCGACCGACTTGGCCCTGGCCGAAGGCGTAACGCTTACCGGTCGCGGCGAGCCTGGCGCCACTGTTCAAGTTCGCGACGCAGCGGGCACAGTGATCGGCACCGGCTTGGTGGGCGCCGATGGCTTGTTCAGCGTCACCCTCGCCCCGGCTCAAGCAAACGGCGAAGCCCTGGACATCCGCCTGGTGGATGCCGCTGGCAACAGCTCGACCACGCTGCAATTCGATGCCCCGGACATTACTCCGCCTGCCGCAGTAAGCGGTATTGTCGTCGGCGCTGGCGGCCTTGTACTGAGCGGTCGCGGTGAAGCTGGGGCCAGCGTCGAAGTGCGTGATGCCAACGGCAATGTGATCGGCACCGGCACCGTGGCCGCCAATGGCACCTTCATCATCAACCTCAACCCCGCCGTTCAACCCGGCGAGCACTTGAGCCTGGTGCAGACAGACCCGAGCGGTAACGCTTCGGTTGCCCTTGAATACGATGTGCCCCTGATAACAGCCCCAGCCAGCCCGAGCGACCTGGCCATCGATGCCGACGGCACCACCCTCACCGGTACCGCCCCAGCCGGCAGCCGTGTGGAAGTCCATGATGCCAACGGCACGTTGATCGGCAGCGCCATTGCCGGTGCCGACGGTACTTTCACTATCGGGCTCAACCCCGCCCAGGCCAACGGCGAACTGCTGGATGTAGTCGCGATCGATGACACAGGGTTGTCGTCCCTGCCTGCGCAGATCACCGCGCCAGATATCACCGCGCCGGCCACACCGAGTGAACTGGCTGTCAGCGCTGACGGCACTGTTATCACCGGCCGCGCCGAACCGGGCAGCACCGTGCGTATTCTTGCCGCCGACGGCACCGAACTGGGCAGCGCCCTGGTCGGTCCGACTGGTGTGTTCAACATCACCCTCGCTCCGCCTCAGGTCGATGGCGAAGTGCTGCAAGCCACCGCAACCGACGCCGCAGGCAATACCTCGACAGCCAGCTCCGTCACCGCACCGGACATCGACGGCGGCGATACCACGCCGCCTGACGCCCCTGTTGATCTGGTGATCGGCCTGGCTGGCCATCAACTTACCGGCCGTGGCGAAGCAGGCACCACCGTGCAGGTGCGTGACACCGCCGGCAATGTACTGGCAACGGGCACCGTCGGTGCAGATGGCACCTTCGTGATCGCGCTTGACCCTGCCGTGATCGATGGCAGCACCTTGCAAGTCACCCTCACCGATGCCGCTGGCAACGTTTCGCAGCCGGGTTCGGTAACCTCGCAAGACCTGCTGCCACCGGCACAACCCACCGACCTGGCCCTGGCCGAAGGCGTGACTCTTACCGGTCGCGGCGAACCGGGCGCCACTGTTCAAGTACGCGATGCAGCGGGCACGGTGATCGGCACCGGCCTGGTGGGCGCAGATGGCAGCTTCAGCCTGACGCTCTCCCCAGCTCAGGCCAATGGCGAGGCGTTGGATGTCCGCCAGGTGGATGCCGCCGGCAACAGCTCTGCGCCGCTGCAATTCGATGCCCCCGACATCACCCCGCCGGATGCGGTCAGCAACATCGTTATCGGCGCCGGCGGCCTGGCCCTCAGCGGTCGTGGCGAAGCAGGCGCTACCGTGGAAGTGCGCGACGCCGATGGCAACCTGCTTGGCCGCGGTGTAGTCGGCGCCAATGGTACGTTCCTGGTCAACCTGGACCCGGCTGCGCAACCGGGCGAACAGCTGAGCCTGGTACAGGTTGACCCAAGCGGCAACGCGTCGACCGTGGTGGAGTTCGATGTCCCTCTGACGACTGCACCCGCCAGCCCGAGCGGGCTGGCCATCGATGCCGATGGCACCACCCTTACCGGTACCGCCCCGGCCGGTAGCCGTGTGGAAGTCCACGATGCCAATGGCACGTTGATCGGCAGCGCCATTGCCGGTGCCGACGGCACCTTCACTCTCGAGCTCGACCCCGCCCAGGCCAACGGCGAACTGCTGGACGTAGTCGCCATCGATGACACAGGGCTTTCGTCCCTGCCTGCGCAGATCACCGCGCCGGACATCACTGCTCCAGCCGCACCAAGCGAGTTGGCTGTCAGCGCTGACGGCACTGTCATTACCGGCCGTGCCGAACCCGGCAGCACCGTGCGTATTCTTGCCGCCGACGGCACTGAACTGGGCAGTGCCCTGGTTGGCCCAACCGGCGTATTCAACATCACCCTCACTCCGCCTCAGGTCGATGGTGAAACGCTGCAAGCCACGGCGACCGACGCTGCTGGCAACACTTCGCTTACCAGTTCGGTCACTGCGCCGGATATCGACGGGGTCGACACCACACCACCGAGTGCACCGACCAACCTGGTGATCGGCCTCACTGGCTCGCAGCTCAGCGGCCGTGGCGAAGCGGGCACCACCGTGCAGGTGCGTGATGCTGCCGGCAATGTGCTGGCGACGGGCACTGTGGGTGCAGACGGCACTTTCGTGATCGCGCTTGACCCTGCCGTGATCGACGGCAGTACCTTGCAAGTGACCCTGACCGATGCCGCTGGCAACGTTTCGCAGCCGGGCTCGGTCGCTTCGCAAGACCTGCTGCCACCGGCGCAGCCGACCGACTTGGCCCTGGCCGAAGGCGTAACACTTACCGGTCGCGGCGAGCCGGGCGCCACTGTTCGGGTTCGCAACGCAGCGGGCACGGTGATCGGCACCGGCCTGGTGGGCGCCGATGGCCTGTTCAGCGTCACCCTCGCGCCGGCCCAGGCGAACGGTGAGGCATTGGACATTCGCCAGGTGGATGCTGCTGGCAACAACTCCGCCCCGCTGCAATTCGATGCTCCGGACATTACGCCGCCTGCGGCTGTCAGCAACATCGTCGTCGGCACCGGAGGCGTGGCCCTGAGTGGTCGCGGCGAGCCGGGTGCCACGGTTGAAGTGCGCGACGCCAACGGCAATGTGATTGGCACCGGCACCGTATTGGCCAACGGCACCTTCCTGATCGACCTCGACCCTGCCGTACAACCTGGCGGGCACCTGAGCCTGGTGCAGACCGACCCGAGCGGTAACGCTTCGGTTGCCTTTGAATACGATGTGCCCCTGATCACAGCGCCAGCCAGCCCGAGCGACCTGGCCATCGATGCCGACGGCACCACCCTCACCGGTACCGCGCCGGCCGGCAGCCGCGTAGAAGTGCATGATGCCAATGGCACGCTGATCGGCAGCGCCATTGCCGGTGCCGATGGCACCTTCACTCTCGAGCTCAACCCCGCCCAGGCCAACGGCGAACTGCTGGACGTGGTCGCCATCGATGACACAGGGCTTTCGTCCCTGCCTGCGCAGATCACCGCGCCGGACATCACTGCTCCAGCCGCACCGAGCGAACTGGTCGTCAGCGCTGACGGCACTGTCGTCACCGGCCGCGCCGAACCCGGCAGCACCGTACGTATTCTTGCCGCCGACGGCACCGAGCTGGGCACTGCCCTGGTCGGCCCGACCGGCGTGTTCAACATTACCCTGGATCCGCCGCAAGTCGACGGCGAAGTCCTGCAAGCCACCGCAACCGACGTTGCGGGCAATACCTCGACAACCAGTTCCGTCACCGCGCCGAACATTGACGGCGGCGACACCACGCCACCGGAGGCGCCGACCAACTTGGTGATCGGCCTCGCTGGCGCGCAGCTCAGCGGCCGCGGCGAAGCAGGTACCACCGTGCAGGTACGCGATGCTGCCGGTAATGTACTGGCGACCGGCACCGTGGGTGCAGACGGCACCTTCGTGATCGCGCTTGACCCTGCCGTGATCGACGGCAGTACCTTGCAAGTGACCCTGACCGATGCCGCTGGCAACGTTTCGCAACCAGGCTCGGTTACCTCGCAAGACCTGCTGCCACCGGCGCAGCCAACCGACCTGGCACTTGCCGAAGGCGTGACCCTTACCGGTCGTGGCGAGCCGGGCGCCACTGTTCAGGTGCGTGACGCCGCAGGCAACGTGATCGGCACCGGCGTAGTGGGCGCCGATGGCCTGTTCAGCGTCACCCTCGCCCCCGCCCAGGCGAACGGTGAGGCATTGGACATTCGCCAAGTGGATGCCGCTGGCAACAGCTCGACCCCGCTGCAATTCGATGCACCGGACATTACCCCGCCTGCCGCAGTCAGCGGTATTGTCGTCGGTGCTGGCGGCCTGGTGCTGAGCGGTCGTGGCGAAGCGGGTGCCAGCGTCGAAGTGCGCGATGCCGACGGTAATGTGATCGGCACCGGCACGGTGGGCGCCAATGGCACCTTCACTATCAATCTCGACCCGGCCGTACAACCCGGCGAACAGCTAAGCCTGGTACAGAGCGACCCGAGCGGCAACGCTTCGGTTGCCCTTGAATACGATGTGCCGCTTACCACCGCCCCAGCCAGCCCGAGCGGCCTGGCCATCGATGCCGACGGCACCACCCTCACCGGTACCGCCCCAGCCGGCAGCCGTGTGGAAGTGCATGATGCCAATGGCACGCTGATCGGCAGCACCATTGCCGGTGCCGACGGCACCTTCACCCTGGAACTCACCCCGCCGCAAGCCAACGGCGAACTGCTGGATGTGGTGGCCATCGATGACACGGGCTTGTCGTCCCTGCCTGCGCAGATCACCGCGCCAGACATCACCGCGCCGGCCGCACCTGCCGAATTGGCCGTCAATACCAACGGCACCGTCATCACTGGCCGCGCCGAGCCGGGCAGCACCGTGCGCATTCTTGCCGCCGATGGCACTGAACTGGGTAATGCCCTGGTTGGGCCGACCGGTATTTTCAGCATCACCCTTGACCCGCCACAGGTCGATGGTGAAGTGCTGCAAGCCACCGCAACCGACGCTGCTGGCAATACATCTACAGCCAGCTCCGTCACCGCGCCGGACATCGACGGCGTCGACACCACACCACCGAGTGCACCGACCAACCTGGTGATCGGCCTTGCCGGCACCCAACTTAGCGGGCGTGGCGAAGCGGGCACCACCGTGCAGGTGCGTGACGCCGCCGGCAATGTGCTGGCGACCGGCACCGTCGGTGCAGATGGCACCTTCGTGATCGCGCTTGACCCTGCCGTGATCGACGGCAGCACCCTGCAAGTCACCCTGACCGATGCCGCTGGCAACGTTTCGCAGCCGGGCTCGGTCGCTTCGCAAGATTTGCTGCCACCGGCACAGCCGACCGACTTGGCCCTGGCCGAAGGCGTAACGCTTACCGGTCGCGGCGAGCCTGGCGCCACTGTTCAAGTCCGCGACGCAGCGGGCACAGTGATCGGCACCGGCCTGGTAGGCGCAGATGGCTTGTTCAGCGTCACCCTCGCCCCGGCTCAAGCAAACGGCGAAGCCCTGGACATCCGCCTTGTGGATGCCGCTGGCAACAGCTCGACCCCGCTGCAATTCGATGCACCGGACATTACCCCGCCTGCCGCAGTCAGCGGTATTGTCGTCGGTGCTGGCGGCCTGGTGCTGAGCGGTCGCGGCGAAGCGGGTGCCAGCGTCGAAGTGCGCGATGCCGACGGTAATGTGATCGGCACCGGCACGGTGGGCGCCAATGGCACCTTCACTATCAACCTTGACCCAGCCGTACAACCCGGCGAACAGCTAAGCCTGGTACAGACCGACCCGAGCGGCAACGCTTCGGTTGCCCTTGAATACGACGTGCCACAGACCACCGCGCCAGCCAGCCCGAGTGGCCTGGCCATCGATGCCGACGGCACCACCCTCACCGGTACCGCGCCGGCCGGCAGCCGTGTCGAAGTGCACGATGCCAATGGCACGCTGATCGGCAGCGCCATTGCCGGTACCGACGGCACCTTCACCCTCGAACTCAGCCCGGCCCAGGCCAATGGCGAGTTGCTGGATGTGGTGGCTATCGATGACACGGGCTTGTCGTCCCTGCCTGCACAGATCACTGCGCCGGACATCACTGCTCCAGCCGCACCGAGTGAACTGGCCGTCAACGCCAACGGCACTGTCGTCACTGGTCGCGCCGAACCCGGCAGCACCGTGCGTATTCTTGCCGCCGACGGTACCGAATTGGGCAGCGCCCTGGTCGGCCCGACCGGCGTATTCAACATCACCCTCAATCCGCCTCAGGTCGATGGCGAAGTGCTGCAGGCCACGGCGACCGATGCCGCTGGCAACACCTCGCTTGCCACCTTCGCCACGGCACCGGATATCGACGGCGTCGACACCACACCACCCAGTGCACCGGCCAACCTGGTGATCGGCCTTGCCGGTACCCAGCTCAGCGGCCGTGGCGAAGCGGGCACCACCGTGCAAGTGCGTGATGCCGCAGGCAATGTGCTGGCGACGGGTACCGTGGGTGCAGACGGCACCTTCGTGATCGCGCTGGCCCCTGCCGTCATCGATGGCAGCACCTTGCAAGTCACCCTCACCGATGCCGCTGGCAACGTTTCGCAGCCGGGTTCGGTAACCTCGCAAGACCTGCTGCCACCGGCACAACCCACCGACCTGGCCCTGGCCGAAGGCGTGACCCTTACCGGTCGCGGCGAACCAGGCGCCACTGTTCAAGTACGCGATACAGCGGGCACAGTGATCGGCACCGCCCTGGTGGGCGCCGATGGCCTGTTCAGCGTCACCCTCGCCCCCGCTCAAGCAAACGGCGAGGCACTGGATATCCGCCTGGTGGATGCCGCCGGCAACACCTCCACCCCGCTGCAGTTCGATGCTCCGGACATCACCCCACCTGGCGCAGTCAGCAACATCGTCGTCGGTGCCGGCGGCCTGGCCCTGAGCGGCCGTGGCGAAGCGGGTGCCAGCGTTGAAGTGCGCGATGCCAATGGCAATGTGATCGGCACCGGCACGGTACTGGCCAACGGCACCTTCCTGATCGACCTCGACCCGGCTGCACAGCCTGGCGCGCAACTCAGCCTGGTGCAGACCGACCCAAGCGGCAACGCCTCCGAAGCCCTGCTGTACGACGTACCCCTGACCACCGCGCCGGCCAGCCCGAGCGACTTGGTAGTGGCCGAAGACGGCACCAGCATCAGTGGTAATGCCCCGGCTGGCACCCGTGTTGAAGTGCATGATGCCAACGGCACCCTGGTCGGCAGCGTGGTGGCGGGTGCCGATGGCACCTTCACCGTCATCCTCGACCCGGCCCAGGCCAACGGCGAACTGCTGGATGTGGTGGCCATCGATGACACAGGCTTGTCTTCCCTGCCTGTGCAAATCGCAGCACCGGACATCACTGCCCCAACCGCCCCAAGCGAGCTCGCCGTGAGCGCGGACGGCAGCACAGTCACCGGCCGCGCCGAACCGGGCAGCACCGTGCGTATTCTGGCCGCTGACGGCAGCGAACTGGGTACTGCCCTGGTCGGCCCGACCGGCACCTTCAACATCACCCTCGATCCGCCGCAAGTCGATGGGGAGGTGCTGCAGGTCACCGCGACCGATGCTGCAGGCAATATCTCAACAGCCGGCACAGTCACGGCGCCGGACATCGACGGCGGTGACACCACGCCACCCGAGGCACCCACCAACCTGGTGATCGGCCTCGCCGGCAGCCAGCTCAACGGCCGCGGCGAAGCCGGTGCCAGCGTGCAGGTGCGCGATGCCGAGGGCAATCTCCTGGCCACTGGCACGGTCAACCCGGATGGCAGCTTCCAGCTCACCCTGGACCCAGCCGTGAACGACGGCAGCACCCTGCAAGTGGTACTGACCGACGCCGCAGGCAACGCCTCCGAACCCGGCTCGGTCGTCTCGCCAGACCTGCTGGCCCCTGAGCAACCGACCGGCCTGGCCCTGGCCAACGGCGTAACCTTGACCGGTAGCGGCGAACCGGGCGCCACGGTGCAGGTCCGCAATGCTGCTGGCGACCTGATCGGCACCGGCCTGGTCAACGACAACGGCAGCTTCAGCCTCACACTGTTCCCTGCGCAGGCCAATGGCGAGGCCCTGGATGTGCGCCTGGTGGATGCCGCCGGCAACAGCTCCACCCCACTGCAATTCGATGCCCCGGACATCACCCCACCGGCGGCAGTCAGCAACATTGTCGTCGGCGCCGACGGCCTGGCCCTGAGCGGTCGGGGCGAAGCGGGGGCCAGCGTCGAAGTGCGTGACGCCGATGGCAACCTGATCGGCACCGGCACCGTTGGCGAAAACGGCACCTTCCTGATTGACCTTGCGCCAGCAGCCCAACCGGGCGCGCAACTGAGCCTGGTGCAGACCGACCCAAGCGGCAACGCCTCCGAAGCCTTGCTGTACGACGTACCCCTGACCACCGCGCCGGCCAGCCCAAGCGACCTGGTGGTGGCCGAAGACGGTACCAGCATCAGTGGTAGCGCCCCAGCCGGTACGCGCGTGGAAGTGCATGATGCCAATGGCACCTTGGTCGGCAGTGTCGTGGTCGGCGCCGAAGGCACCTTCACCGTCATCCTCAACCCGGCCCAAGCCAACGGCGAGCTGCTCGACCTGGTGGCTATCGATGGCACCGGCGCATCGTCGCTGCCAGTGCAAGTGGGCGCACCCGACATCACCGTGCCCGCCACACCGACCGAACTTGCCGTCAGCACCGATGGCAGCGTGGTTACCGGGCGTGCCGAAGCTGGTAGCACCGTGCGGATCCTGGCGGCCGATGGCACTGAACTTGGCAGTGCACTGGTTGGCCCGACCGGCATCTTCAACATCACCCTCGACCCACCTCAGGTCGACGGTGAGGTGTTGCAAGTGACGGCCACCGACAACGCTGGCAACAGCTCCACGGCGGGAACCGTCACGGCCCCTGACATCGACGGCGGTGACACCACCCCACCGGAGGCACCAACCAACCTGGTGATCGGCCTCGCCGGCAGCCAGCTCAACGGCCGCGGCGAAGCCGGGGCCAGCGTGCAGGTGCGCGATGCCGAGGGCAATCTCCTGGCCGCCGGCACGGTCAACCCGGATGGCAGCTTCCAGCTCACCCTGGACCCGGCCGTCAAAGACGGCAGTACCCTGCAAGTGATACTGACCGACGCCGCAGGCAACGCCTCCGAACCTGGCTCGGTCATCTCGCCAGACCTGCAGGCACCCGAGCAACCGACCGGCCTGGCCCTGGCCAATGGCGTGACCTTGACCGGTAGCGGCGAGCCGGGTGCCACAGTGCAGGTCCGCGACGCTGATGGCGACCTGATCGGCACGGGCCTGGTCAACGACAACGGCAGCTTCAGCCTTACGCTGTCGCCTGCACAGGCCAATGGCGAAGCCCTCGACATCCGCCTGGTGGATGCCGCCGGCAACACCTCTGCTCCACTGCAGTTCGATGCCCCGGACATCACCCCACCAGCAGCGGTCAGCACCATCGTGGTCGGTGCCGACGGCCTGACCCTCAGCGGCCGCGGCGAAGCCGGGGCCAGCGTCGAAGTGCGTGACGTCGATGGCAACCTGCTGGGCAGCGGTACCGTGCTTGCCAACGGCACCTTCCTGGTCGACCTCGACCCCGCCGCACAACCGGGTGAACGCCTGAGCCTGGTCCAGACCGACGCGGCCGGCAATGCCTCTGAAGCCCTGCAATACGATGTGCCGCTGGCCACCGTACCCACCAGCCCAAGCGAGCTGGTGGTCGCTGAAGACGGCACCAGCATCAGCGGTAGCGCCCAGACCGGCACCCGCGTAGAAGTGCATGATGCCAACGGCACCCTGGTCGGCAGCGTGGTGGTCGGTGCCGAAGGCACCTTTACCGTCGTGCTCACACCCGCACAGGCCAATGGCGAACTGCTGGATGTGGTGGCCATCGACAGCACCGGTGCATCGTCCCTGCCGGTACAAGTCAGCGCACCGGACATCACCGCCCCCGACACACCCACCGAACTCGCCGTCAGCACCGATGGCAGCGTGGTCACCGGGCGTGCCGAAGCCGGCAGCACCGTGCGGGTTCTGGCAGCCGATGGCACCGAGCTGGGCAGTACACTGGTCGGCCCAAGCGGCGCCTTCAGCGTCACCCTCACCCCACCCCAAGTCGATGGCGAACAACTGCAAGTCACTGCCACCGATACCACGGGCAATAGCTCGACAGCCGGCACCATCACCGCGCCGGATATCGACAACGGCGGCGACACCACGCCGCCAGAGCCGGCCACCGATCTGGTGGTCAGCGATGACGGGCGCACCGTTTCTGGTCGCGGCGAACCTGGCGCGACGATCGAGGTGCGCAACGACCAGGGCCAACTGCTGCAAAGTGGCACGGTAGGCCCTGACGGCGACTTCACCGTCCAACTGCCGTCGGCGGTTGTAGACGGTTCGTCCCTGCAAGTGACCTTGACCGATGCCGCCGGCAACGTTTCGCAACCAGGCTCGGTGGACACACCAGACCAGGTTGCCCCGCTGCAACCCACCGACCTGCTACTTACCGAAGGCAACAGCCTTACCGGTAGCGCCGAACCGGGCGCGCGGGTGAACGTACGTGACGCCTCGGGCGACTTGATCGGCAGCGCCATCGTCGAGCCCGACGGCACCTTCACCCTGACCCTGAACCCTGCCCAGGCCAATGGCGAGACCCTGGCCATCACCGTGGTCGACGCCGCCGGCAACACCTCGGTGCCGTTGAGCTACGTGGCACCGGACATCACCGCGCCAGCGATCATCACCGACGTCGTCGCCGGTGCTGGCAGCCTGGCCGTGTCCGGTCGCGGCGAAGCCGGCGCCGAGGTGGAAGTGCGGGATGCCGGTGGCACTGTCATCGGCACCGGCACGGTGGCCCCGAATGGTACCTTCGTGATCGACCTCGCCAACCCATTGGCCGCTGGCGAGTCCATCGTACTGGTGCAAACCGACGCCGCTGGCAACACCTCGGTGGGCATCGACGTCATCGTTGCCGATGCACCGCTGCCCGAAAGCCCGAGCGCTCTGGTGCTGGCGCCTGACGGTTCATCCATTAGCGGCACTGCCCCAGCGGGCACGCAAGTTGAGGTGCGCGACGCCCAGGGCACTGTCATTGGCAGCGTCCAGGCAGGCACCGACGGCAGCTTCACCATCGGCCTGACACCGGCTCAGGCCAACGGCGAAGTGCTTGATGTGGTCGCCGTCGATACCGATGGCAACAGCTCGCTGCCGACCCAGATCACCGCACCCGACATCACCCCGCCCAACCAGGCCAGCGACCTGCAGCTCAGCGCCGATGGCAGCGTCCTCACCGGGCGCGGCGAGCCCGGCACCACCGTGCAGGTCATCAACGCCCAGGGCGATGTGCTGGGTAATGCCCAGGTCGGCGACAACGGCGTCATCAGCGTTATCCTGACCCCCGCGCAAACCGACGGCCAGGAACTGGACGTGGTACTGCGCGACCCCGCAGGCAACACCTCCAGCGCAACCGTCAACGCGCCTGACCTGGATGGCCCGCTGCAGCCTTCGGGCCTGGCCATCGATACCGCCGGCATCCACCTCACCGGGCAGGGCCAGAGCGGTTCGATCGTGACCGTGCGCGCCGAGGACGGCACCGTGCTGGGTACCGCCACAGTGGCTGCCGACGGCCGCTTCGACGTCACCCTCAACCAGCCGCAGCGCAATGGCGAAAGCCTGACCGTGGAAGCCACCGACAACCTGGGCAACAGCGCAGGCCCGGTCAACTTCACGGCGCCCGATACCACGCCTCCGCAAGTGGTCACTGGCGTCGCTATCGATGACGCAGGCACCACCGTCACCGGCACCGGTGAACCCGATGCCACGGTCATCGTGCGGGGGCCGGACGGCACCGTACTGGGCAGCGTCGTGGTCGGTGCGGGCGGCACCTTCGAAATCACCCTGGACACGCCGCAAACCAACGGCCAGGCACTGACCGTTGAGCAACGTGACCCCACCGGCAACCTGTCCACCGCCGTCACCCTGCCGGCACCGGACAGCGAAGCGCCAGACACCCCGACAGGCCTCACCTTGTCGGGCGATGGCCGCACCCTTAGCGGCACCGGCGAGCCGGGTGCGCAGGTTACCGTCACCGGTACGGCTGGCGCGATTGTGGGCACCGCCGTGGTCGAGGCCGACGGCAGCTTCCGCGTAAGCATCGACCCGCCACAACTCAACGGGCAGACCCTGTCCGTCACCCAGGCTGACGGCGCCGGCAATGACTCGACGCCTGGCACCGTGACCGCGCCTGACCTCGAAGCACCGGCAGCGGCGCAAGGCCTGGGCCTGAACCCCGAAGGCACGGTACTCAGTGGCCAGGGCGAACCGGGTAGCACCGTGGAAGTGCGCAACGCAGCCGGCGACCTGCTGGGCACCCTCCCGGTGGGCGAGGACGGCACCTTCAGCGTCACCCTCACGCCCGCCCAGACCAACGGCGAAGTGCTGTCGGTGGTACTGATCGACAGCGAAGGCAATGCATCGCCATCGGCCACCTTTACCGCCGATGACAGCACTGCCCCCACCGCACCGGACGGGCTCTCCATCACCCCCGGCGGCAACGCGATCCAGGGCACCGGCGAGCCGGGCTCGACCGTCGAAGTGCGCACCCCCGACGGCACCTTGGTGGGCAGCGTGGTTGTACCGGCTGGCGGCCAGTTCACCGTACCGCTGGCCCCTGCGCAGCTCGATGGCCAGGCGCTGGACGTGACCTTGACCGACGCCGCTGGCAACCAATCCCTGGCTACCCAGATCATCGCACCGGACGTCACGCCGCCAGCACTGCCCACCGACGTGGTGGTCAGCCCGGATGGCACCACCGTTACCGGCAACGCGCCAGGCGCCACTTCGGTGACGGTGCGGGACGCGGACGGCAACGAAACCACCGAGCCGGTGAACCCCGACGGCAGCTTCAGCGTGACGCTGCCGACCCCGCAGACCAATGGCGAAAGCGTGACCGTGGTAGTCACCGACGGCGCCAACAACGGCTCCGCGCCGATCACCATCACCGCACCCGACACCACCGACCCACTGCCGGCCACGGGGGTCACCGTCAGCCCGGATGGCAGCATTGTCGGCGGCGGCGCCGAACCTGGCAGCACGGTGGTCATCCGGAACCCGGACGGCAGCGAACGCGGCAGCGAAACCGTGGGCCCGGACGGTACCTTCGTGGTACCGGTCAGCCCGCCACTGACGGCGGGCGAAACGGTCGACGTGGTAGTGATCGACCCCGCCGGCAACGAGTCCACCCCGGTCTCGCTGGACGGCCCGGATGGCACCGAAGCCGCCACCCCAAGCGGCCTCGCCCTCAGCGCCGATGGCTTCCTGCTGATCGGCCAGGGTACCGTCGGGTCGCTGATCACCGTGACCGCCGGCGGCACCACCCTGGGCACGGCGACGGTTGGCAGCGATGGCACCTTCCGGGTGTTCTTCCAGAATGCCCAGCTCAATGGCGAGACCCTTGTGGTCACCGCTCGCACCTCGGTCGATGGCAATCCGTCGGTACCGGCCACCCTCGTGGCCAACGACAGCACAGCGCCGGATGCGCCGACCCAGGTTGCCATCGACCGTACCGGCAGCACGCTGACCGGCCAGGGCGAAGTGGGTGCGACCGTTCGCGTGGTCAATGCCCAGGGCGACGTGCTTGGCACCGCGACTGTCGGCAGCAATGGCTTGTTCAGCATCAGCTTCGCGCCACCGCTGGCCAATGCGCAAAACCTGATCATCACCCAGGCCGATGGCGCGGGTAACGTCTCGCTCGCGGCCACCCTGCAGGCACCTGACCTGCAGGCGCCGCTGGCAGCCAACAACCTCAGCCTCAACAGCGCGGCCACCGTGCTCAGCGGCGAAGGCGAAGCCGGTGCCAACGTCACCGTGCGTGATGCCAGCGGCGCGATCCTGGCCACCGGCACCGTCAACCAGAACGGCCAGTTCCAGATCACCCTGCCGAGCGCGCAAACCGCCGGCAGCCCCTTGCAGGTCACACTCAGCGATGCTGCGGGTAACGTGTCTGGCCCTGCCAGCATGGCGACGCCAGACCGCACACCGCCTGCCGCCATCAGCAACCCCGTCCTCAGCCAGGACGGCCGGCAGCTGTCGGGCAGCGGTGAAGTGGGCGCCACGGTTCAGGTACGCAATGCCGCCGGCACCGTGCTCGGCACCGCTGTGGTCGGGGCCGATGGGCGCTTCACGGTGGTGTTCGACACACCGCAGGCCAACGGCCAGGCCATCGGCGTCACGCAAGTGGATGCTGCTGGCAATACCTCGACGGCAGTCAACGTCAGCACCCCTGACCTGACCCCACCCGCGCCGCTGACCAATGTGGTGCTGAACAACAACGGCCTGACCCTGAGCGGCCTCGGTGAAGCAGGCGCCAGCGTGACCGTGCGCGGCCCGGATGGCACCATCATCGGCACCGGGCTGGTGGCCGCCAACGGCAGCTTCACACTGACGCTCGACAACGCACAGCTCAACGCCCAGCACTTGAGCGTGACCCAGACCGACGCGGGCAACAACACCTCCACTGCAGTGGCAGTCACCGCGCCGGACTTCACCCCACCACCGGCACCGACCACCCTGGCCCTGGCTGCCACCGGCCTGCAACTGACCGGTAACGCGGAAGCAGGCAGCACCGTGACCGTGCGCGATGCCGCAGGTAACGTGCTCGGCACTGCGGTAGCCGGCAGCAATGGCACCTTCCAGGTCACCCTGAGCAGTGCCCAGACCAACGGCCAGACCTTGCAGGTAACCGCCACCGATGCCGCAGGCAACGTGTCGCCGGCCGCGCCTTACACCGCAGCCGATACCACGCCACCTGCCGTCGTGACCAACCTTGCTGTCGCGGCCAATGGCGCGACCCTCACCGGCACCGGCGAAGCCAACGCCACAGTCACCGTTCGCGCACCGGACGGTACCGTGCTAGGCACCGCCACCGTCGGGGCCGATGGCCACTTCAGCGTGGCCCTGTCACCGGCTGCCATCACCGGCGAAAGCCTCAGCGTGGTGCAGGCCGATGCCGCGCAGAACGTTTCGCCTGCGCAAACCGTCACCGCCCCGGGCGTGCTGGCGCCGGATACACCCGACAACCTGGTGCTGGCTGCCGATGGCCTGGCAGTGACCGGCACGGCAACCCCAGGCAGCACAGTGAACGTGTATGGCCCCAATGGCGTATTGCTGGGTACGGCCCCGGTCGCCAACGACGGCACCTTCACGGTCAACCTCGGTAGCGCCCAGGCCAACGGCGAAGTGCTGCAAGTCAGCGCCGTAGGCACCGACGGCAGCACCTCGCTGCCGGCCAGCCTGCAAGCGCCCGACACCACCGCACCGCTGCCACTGACCAATGTCGTGCTGTCCAGCGACGGGCTGGTGCTCAGTGGCCGCGGCGAGCCGGGTGCCACCGTCACCGTGATCGGTGAGGGCGGCATCGATCTCGGCACCGGTCTGGTCGATGCCAATGGCAACTTCAGCATTGGCCTTGGCAGCGCGCAGATCAACGGCGAACAGCTCAGCGCCAGCCAGTCCGATGTTGCCGGCAACGAGTCCAACAGCGTCAGCCTCACCGCGCCTGATCGCGTGGCACCCGATGCCGCCGAGAACCTGGCCTTCGCCGGGGGCGGCAGCCTGCTCAACGGTACCGGCGAAGCGGGCGCCACTGTCCGCGTGCTGGCTGCCGATGGCAGCGTGCTCGGCACTGCGGTCGTGCGTGGCGACGGCAGCTTCCAGGTAGACCTCGGTACGCCGCAGGCCAACGGCCAGCAGGTGCAAGTGGTGCTGACCGATGCCGCCGGCAACCAGTCGGATGCCAGTGCCATCACCGCGCCAGACACCACGCCACCTGCCGCACCGACCGAGCTTGCCATCTCCAGCGATGGCATCACCCTCACCGGCCGCGGCGAGGTTGGGGCAGAGGTCATCGTCACCGCGCCGAATGGCGACGAAGTCGGCAGGGCCACGGTCGACGCCAGCGGGCATTTCACCGTCACCCTGACCCCGGCGTTGGGTAACAGCGAGCTGCTCAGCTTCACCCAGACCGACGCTGCCGGCAACGTGTCGGCGGTGGCCACCCTGCAGACCCCAGACTTCACCCCGCCCGCCGCGCTCACCGAGGTCGACATCAGTGTCGACGGCAGCGTGGTGACCGGCCTGGGCGAAGCCGGGGCAACCGTCACCGTGCGCAACACTGCGGGCACCGTGCTGGGCTTTGGCACCGTGCAGGCCGACGGCAGCTTCCGCGTCGAGCTGACACCCGCGCAGATCAACAGCGAACCGCTGTCGGTACAGCAGGCCGACCCACCCGGCAACATCAGTGCGCCGGTCAACATCCTGGCGCCCGACCTCACGCCACCAGCGCCTGCGACCGAGCTGCGGCTCAACGTGGCGGGCGACCAGCTCAGCGGCGTCGGCGAAGCGGGTGCTACCGTTCGCGTCTACGTCGGCATCACCCAGATCGGCACCATCGAGGTCGGTGCCGACGGCAAGTTCGTGGTCGACCTGAGCTCGGCGCAGCTTGACGGGCAGGTGCTGCAAGTGACCCTGACCGATCCGCGCGGCAACGTCTCGCCGATCAGCACGACAACCGCAGCTGACGTTACCCCGCCAGCCACAGTGATCGCCGTGATCAACGACAGCGGCACCCAACTGGTTGGTACCGGTGAAGCCGGCGCTCGCGTCACCGTGGTAAACAACAATGGCGACCTGCTTGGCCAGGTGACAGTCGACCCGGACGGCACCTTCGTGCTCGACCTGAACGCTGCGCAGATCAACGGCCAGACCCTGACCCTCATCGCCCAGGACGCCACCGGCAACCCGTCCGCGCCACTGCAAGTGACCGCACCGGACCTGACGCCACCGCTACCACCGACCGACTTGTTGCTCAACCCGGCCGGCACCTCGATGACGGGTACTGCCGAAGCAGGCACCACCATCACCGTTCGCGGGCCGAACAACGCGGTGGTCGGCACGGTGGAGGTACCTGAAAACGGCCAGTTCACCGTCACCATCAACCCGGCCCAGAACAATGGCCAACTGCTGACCGTGGTGTCCACCGACGATGCCGGCAACGCCTCGCTGCCTGCCAGCTACCAGACCAACGACACCTCGCCACCTGCCGTGGTCACGGACATGGCCATCAACAACACCTTCAACGTGCTGACCGGTAAAGGCGAACCCAATGCGACGGTCACCGTCAGCCGCGGCGGCATCGTGCTGGGCACTGGCGAGGTGGATGCTGCCGGCAACTTCCAGGTAACCCTGGTGCCGGCAGCCGGCAGCCTTGCCACGTTGGCGGTGACGCAGTCTGACGGCTTCAACACCTCGGCGGTCGCAACCTATATCACGCCACTGCTGGCACCACCGGTGCCGCCCACCAACGTGACCCTGGGCAGCGACGGCCTGACCCTGTCGGGCAACGCGCCGAGCGGCGTCGGCATCCGCGTGTACGATGCCGCAGGCAACCTGATCGGCACGGGCGGGGCCACGCTCAATGGCACCTTCACCCTGCAACTGAACACGGCGCAGCTCAATGGCCAGCACCTTAGCGTGACGGCGGTGGCACTGGTGGGCGGCGAATCGCAACCGACCTTCGTCCAGGCCGCCGACATCACGCCACCGGCCAACCCGCTGGTGACCGGCCTGTCCACCAACGGCCTGGTACTTACCGGTACCGGTGAGGCCAATGCCACGGTGACCGTGCGCGATGCCGCCAACAACGTGCTCGGCACCGGGGTGGTGAACGCCGGTGGCGTGTTCAGCATCAACCTGAGCACGCCGCAGCTCAATGGCCAGGTATTGGGCGTGAGCCAGGCCGATGCGGCCGGCAACGCGTCTGGCAGCACCAGCTTCACGGCTATCGATGTACAGCCGCCTGCTGCGCCTACCAACCTGGTCATCAACGGTACGGGTACCGAGCTCACAGGGCGTGGCGAGGCCGGTGCGACCGTGACCGTGCAAGGCCCGAACGGCCCGCTCGGCTCGGCCGTGGTGCAACCTGACGGTACCTTCACAATCACCCTGACCACCGCGCAAAATGATGGGCAATTGCTGGTCGTACGCCAGTCCGACCCTTCCGGCAACCTGTCCGCCAGCATCAGCCTGACGGCGCCGGACACCACGCCACCGGCAGCGCCGCTGGCAACCATCAACGCCAACGGCACGGCCGTCAGCGGCTCTGGCCAGGTCGGCAGCACCGTCACCGTGCGCAACAGCGCAGGCACCGTGCTGGGCACTGCAACAGTGGGCAGCAACGGCCTGTTCGTGGTCAGCCTGACCGCGGCGCAGATCGACAACCAGGCCCTGAGCGTCACCCTCACCGACGGTGCGGGTAATGCCTCGACCGGCACTGCGCTCACCGCACCTGACCTGACCCCACCTGCGGCCGCCAGCAACCTGGTGATCAGCGCCGACGGCAGCAGCATCACCGGCAGTGGCGAAGTGGGTGCCACCGTCACCGTGCGCAGTGCCAACGGCACCGTGCTGCAGACGGCGGTGGTGCAACCGGACGGCAACTTCACCGTGGCCCTGAGCCCGCCTCAGGACAACGGCCAGTTGCTGTCGGTCACCCTCAGCGACGGGCGCGGCAACGTGTCCGGCAACGTCAACATCACCGCGCCTGACGTCGACGCCAATGCCCCGGTGATCGCCAGCGACAACCTGGTGACCGCCGAGGTCAACCTGGCCCCGGTGGTCAGCTCGCGGACTTATCAGGACAGCTTCACAACCTTGCTGGCGGGCTTCACCAAGACCTACACCTGGACGGTCAATGCCGGTACCACCGTGGACCCGACGCTGACCCTGAACACCAGCAGCGCGCTGTCCCTGCTCGACAACGCGACCTTCACCCTGCAGGTGAAGAACGCTGCCGGTAACTGGGTGACCTTGGCCACTGGCACCAGCCAAGGCCTGCTCGACCTGATCCTGCTGCCGCTGGGCCAGGGCATCCGCGTTGATATCGGCGTGCTGCAGGCGGGGGACTATCGCCTGACCGTCGGCAGTGGCGGCATCGGCCTGATTACCAACGTGACCACCACGCTGGACATCGAGACCACCAGCCTCACGCAGTTCACCGGCACCGGCACGGCAAAATCGGGCAACGTCATCACCGACGTCGGCACCGACGGCGCCGTCGACGCCCTTGGCCCGGACAGCGCCGCCGTCCTTCAGGTCATGAAGAACGGCAGCTATGTCTCGGCGGGCAGCGCCACCACGGTGCAGGGCTTGTACGGCACCCTGGTGATCCGCGGCGACGGCAGTTACACCTACACGCCTAACGGCAGCCCATCGAGCGTCGGCAAGGTCGATGTGTTCAGCTACCAGCTGCTGCATGCCAACGGCGCGTCCGATGCCGCCAACCTGTATGTGCGCATCGACAGCCCACAAGCCACGGAAATCTGGAGCGACAGCAACTACGGCGCACCGGCCACGGTGGTCGACGCGGTCAACGATGCCGGTACCAGCCACCTCACCCTGGCCAACCGGGTAGACACCAGCAGTGCCACCCTGGGCACGTTCGGCCTGCCGTTGATTGGTTCACGCCAGGCTCTCTACACCACCAGCGTTGCCGGCGACACCACAGCCAATCTGCAAGTGGTGGTCAACTCCACCAACCTGTTGAGCCTGCTCAATGGCACCACCATCGACCTGCTCAAACTCAACCCGGCTACCGGCCAGTACGTGCTGGTGCAGTCGGTCGGCGGCGGCTCGCTGATCAGCCTGCTCGGCGGCGGTGCGGGCTACACGTTCCAGAACCAGGGCGCCGGCAGCTACCAGGTACGCGTCACCGCAGGCGGCATCGGCCTGGCCAGCTCGATCACCACCAGCCTCAACGCCACCACCACCCACCTGACCGAGTTCGTGGTCAGCGGCGCCACCGCGGTCACCGGCAACCTGTTGGCCGACGACAACGTCGGCTCGCCATTGACCGTGCTGAGTGTGATGACGGCGGCCAATACCTACACCATCCCGGGCTACAACGGGGTCAGTGTGGCGGGCAACTACGGCACCTTGCTGGTGCACGCCGATGGCAGCTACACCTACACCCTCAACGCCGGGCTGACCAATGCGGTGATCGGCCAGCATGAAACCTTCACCTACGAACTGACCCACCCCAACGGCACCACCGACACCGCCAACCTCACCATCAACCTGGACAACGCCGCCAACTTCACCGCCACCACCTCGCTGCTGGCCGACACCGGCGACGAAGGTGTGGCACTGGCCAGCATCGCGGCGGCAGCCTCCAGCGAAGTGATCGCCGGCACCGACGGCAACGACCACCTCGATGGCAGCCAGGGCGGCCACATCACCCTGCAAGGGGGTGCGGGCGACGACACCTTGGTGGTGGTCGACCAGAACTTCGCCAGCGTCGATGGCGGCACCGGTACCGACACCCTGCTGTGGGGCGGCGGTGATGCCAGCATCGACCTGGGTAACCTGGTCGGGCGGGTGCATGACATCGAAGTGATCGACCTCAACGACACCAGCTCGGTGGCGCTGACCCTGAACCTGGCGGACGTGGTCGCGATCACCGAAACCGGCACCGACACACTGGTCATCAAGGGGGATGAAAACGACTCGGTTCACATGACGGACAACTGGGCGCTGGTCGGGAACCAAACCGCCGACGGCATCGACTATAACCAATACACGGCCCAGGAGGATCCAAGCCAGCACCTGTGGGTGCAGAACGGTATCCATGTCGTCTGAGGCCGCTGCAACCCCGCCGGGCCATCGCCCGGCGGCAAGGACGGAACAGCAGTAAGGGAACTATGTGAAGCGAAGCAGTCCGCTGTCACCGCTGTTGCTGGGAGCCTTGGGGCTCCTGGCCCTGAACTTCAACACGGCTGCCCAGGCGGCCGATGACATCGACCCACAACTGCGCCAGATCGGGCCATCACTGTTACGTGATGCGCCCGATGCAGTGCCCGCCCGCCCTGCCATCGGCATGGCCCCCGTCGCCAATGGCGACCGCCTTGGCCTGACCGAAGCGGTGCTGCAAGCCGCGCAATGGCACCCAAGCATCGCCGAAGCCATCGGCAACCTCTACAAGCAAGGCGAAGGCATCAATGTTGCCCGCGCCGGTTACTACCCGCAGATTTCCGGCGGTGTACGCACAGGCTATGACACCGGCTACGGCGGCGACCGCAACAGCCAGGCGCTCAACCTGTCGCTCAAGCAGATGCTCTACGACTTCGGCAAGGTCGACAGCGCCGTCAGCGCTGCCCAGGCCGCCGCCGCCCGCGCCCAGGCCAATATCCTGCTGGTGGTTGACGAACTGGCCCGCGACACCGCCTATGCCTGGGTCGAAACCCGCCGCTACGAACAACTGATCACCATTGCCCGCGACCAGATCCGCGGGGTCGGCGACATCGCCGGCATGGCTCGCCAACGCAGCGACATGGGCGCCAGCACCCGCTCCGACGTGGTCCAGGCCGAGTCCCGCGTGGAAAGCGCGCGCGCCACCCTGGAGGAATACCAGTCACAGTACGAACGCTGGCGCTCGACCCTGGCATCGTTGCTGGGGCGGGTCACGCCACCGGCGCTGGCCGAAGCATCGCCACCCGAGCTGAACCAGGCCTGCAAGCGCCCGGCACAAGGCGACGACCGCTTGCCCGCCGTGCTGATGGCCTTGGCCCAGCGTGCCCAAGGCCAGGCCGAACTGGCCCAGGCCAAGGCCGAAGCCTACCCCACCGTGTCGCTGCAGCCGCAGATCAACCACTACCTGGACAACGACTACGACCGCGACAACTCGCGCATGGACCGCACCCAGGCGGGCATCTACCTGAACGTCGAGGTGCCCATCTACCAGGGTGGTGCCATCAGCGCCCGCAGCCGCGCCGCCGGCCATGCGCTGACTGCCGCCGACTCGGCCGAGGATGCCGCCCGCCTGCAGGCCCGCCGCGGCCTGGCCGAGGCCATGGCGCAGACTTCGGGGCTGGGCCGTCGGCTCAGTTCGCTGGAGGCCCGTCAGGTCAGCATTCAGGAGGCCCGCATGCTGTACGGCCGGCAGTACCTGGACCTGGGCACCCGGCCCCTGCTCGACCTGCTCAACGCCGAGCAGGAAATCTACCAGTCACGCTTCGAACTCGCCGGCACCCGCTCCGACCTGCTGCGCCTGGATGTCGACTGCCTTTACAACACCGGCGCCCTGCGCACGGCCTTCGGGCTCGAGGGGCGTAACCTGCAAGGTGTGGAGATCCAGCCATGAACGAATCCGTCAATGTGACCCTGCCCAGCCAGCCCCCGGAGCAAACGGCCCAGCAACGGCCAGACCTGGGGCCTTGGCTTGAGGTCATGCTCCAGGTCGCGCACCACTACCGCCTGGACGTGTCGCCGCAACGCATACGCTTGGCGGCCGTCGAAGATGCCCGCCCACTGGATGAAATTCTTCGCCACATGGCCCGCCAGGCCGGGCTGGCGCTGCGCTTCGTGCGCTTCGATGCCAAAGGCCTGCGGCAATGGCGCACGCCGCTGGTACTGGAACTCGACGACGGCCAGTTGGCAGTGGTCGAGTCGGTAACCGAAGAGGACGACCTGGCGGTGGTCTTCGCCGGTGACCAGGGGCTGACCTCACGGCTGCCACGCGACACGCTCAAAGGGCGCATCACCCGGGTTGCCCTGCTGCGCCCGGCGCGGCCGTTGCGCGATGTGCGCACCGACGACTATACCGCCCCCTACGACCGCCACTGGTTCGCCCGCATCGTGTTGCGCGACCTGCGCCCGTATGGGCAGGTGATGGTCGCCTCGCTGGTGGCCAACGTGCTGGCCCTGGCCGGCGTGCTGTTTTCCATGCAGGTGTACGACCGGGTGATCCCCGCCGAGTCACTGCCCACGCTGTACGTACTGTTTGGCGGTGTGGTGCTGGCGCTGGTGTTCGACTTCAGCATGCGCCTGCTACGCCTGAAGGTGACCGACCTGCTGGGCAAGCGCGCCGACCTGCGCGTCTCCGACCTGGTCTATGGGCATGCCTTGCGCCTGCGCAATTCGGTGCGGCCCAAGTCGACCGGCTCGTTCATCTCGCAGTTACGCGAGCTGGAGTCGATCCGCGACCTGATCACCTCGAGCACCGCCACGGCCCTGGCCGACCTGCCGTTCTTCCTGTTGTTCCTGTTCGTCTTCTGGCTGATCGGCGGCGTGCTGGTGTTCATCCCGCTGGTGGCGTTGCTGGCCATGGTCCTGCCCGGCCTGCTCGCGCAACGGCGCCTGGCCCGCCTGGCCAATGCCTCGATGCGTGAGTCGGCGCTGCGTAACGCCATGCTGGTTGAGAGCATCCAGGGCCTGGACGAAATCAAGGCACTGCAAGCCGAGGCACGCTTCGAGCGCCAATGGAACCAGTACAACGCCGCGTGCGCCCACACCAACCTGCGCCTGCGCACCCTGACCAACGGCCTGGTGACCTGGACGCAGAACGTGCAGGGTGCGGTGTTTGCGGTGGTCATCGTCATCGGCGCACCGATGGTGATCGCCGGCGACCTCACCACCGGTAGCCTGGTGGCGGCGTCGATGCTGTCGTCGCGCATGATGGCGCCGCTGGCACAATTGACCCATGTACTGACCCGCTGGCAGCAGGCCAAGGTGGCTCTGCAAGGCCTCGACAAGTTGATGCAATCACCCGTCGATCACCCTGAAAACGAAGCCCGGGTACACCTGCCGGCCATTCGCGGCGAGTATCAGCTGCGCCAGGCCAACTTCCGCTACAGCCCGGAAGCCCCGCCCGTCCTGAGCATCGCCCAGCTGGACATCCAGCCGGGTGAACGCATCGCCGTGCTCGGCCGTAACGGTGCCGGTAAATCCACCCTGCTGCAGGCCCTGGGCGGTGCCATGGACTTGGTCCAGGGCGAAATCAACCTGGACGGCATCGCCCTGGCCCACCTCGACCCTGCCGACCTGCGCCGCGATGTCGGCCTGCTGCCGCAGTACTCGCGGCTGTTCCACGGCACCCTGCGGGAAAACCTTACCCTGGGTGCCGGCCAGGCCAGTGATCAGGAGTTGGTCGCCGCCCTGGCCGCCACGGGGGCGCTGGACTTTGTCCGGCGGCTGCCCAAAGGCATGGACCACTTGATCCTGGAAGGCGGCGTGGGCCTGTCCGGCGGCCAACGCCAGGCCCTGGTGCTGTCACGCCTGCTGGTGCGCCAGCCGCAGGTGCTGTTGCTGGACGAACCCACCGCATCCCTCGACGACATGACCGAACGCAAGCTGCTGGATAACCTCGAACGCTTCTGCCAGGGCCGCACCCTGGTGATCGCCACCCACCGCCTGAGCGTGCTGCAGCGGGTCGACCGGATCCTCGTGCTCGATGGCGGGCGCATCGTCATCGACGACAAACGTGATGCCGCGCTGGCGAAACTGCAAGGAGCCCAGGCATGAGCAACCATGAACTCCCGGCGTCCTACCTGGACGGGCAGGACGACCAGGCAGTGTTCCGCGCCGGCCGTATCATCACGATCTGTGCGCTGATGCTGGCAGCGTTCCTGGCCTGGGCGGCCTGGTTCGAGGTGACCGAAGTGTCCACCGGCACCGGCAAGGTGATCCCCAGTTCACGCGAGCAGGTGATCCAGTCGTTCGAGGGCGGCATCGTCGCGCAGATGAGCGTGGCCGAAGGTGACCTGGTCGACCGCGGGCAGGTACTGGCCCAGCTCGACCCGACCAAGACCTCCTCCAGCGTCGGCGAAAGCGAAGCCAAGTACCGCGCGGCCAAGGCCAGCCAGGCCCGCTTGCAGGCCGAAGTGACCGGCAAGCCATTGGTGTTCCCCGACAGCCTGCGCGACTCACCTGACCTGATCGACGCCGAGACCGCGCTGTACCAGACCCGCCGCCGTGGCCTGGAGCAGACCCTGGCCGGTATCGAGGACTCGCTGCAACTGGTGCGCAGCGAGCTGAAGATCACCGAGAACCTGGCGAAGATGGGCGCCTCGAGCCGGGTCGAGGTGATCCGCTTGAACCGCCAGCGCTCGGAACTGCAGCTCAAGGCCAACGAAGCGCGCTCCGATTACCTGGTGCGTGCACGCGAGGAACTGGCCAAGGCCAGCGCCGAGGCCGACAGCCTGTCCGAGGTGATCCGCGGGCGCAGCGACTCGCTGACGCGCCTGACCCTGCGCTCACCGGTGCGCGGCATCGTCAAGGACATCGAGGTCAATACCTTGGGCGGTGTGGTGCAGCCCGGTGGGCAAGTGATGAAGATCGTGCCGATGGACGAACGCCTGCTGATCGAGACCCGCATTGCACCACGGGACATCGCCTTCATCCACCCCGACCAGGCGGCCAAGGTCAAGATCAGTGCCTATGACTACTCGGTGTACGGCGGGCTGGAAGGCAAAGTAGTCGGCATCTCGCCGGATACCCTGCAGGACGAGGTGAAGCCGGAGATCTACTACTACCGGGTGTTTATCCGCACCGAGCAGGACAGCCTGCAGAACAAGGCCGGCAAGCACTTTGCGATCGTGCCCGGGATGATTGCCACGGTGGATATCCGCACGGGCGAGAAGACCATCCTCGACTACCTGATCAAGCCGTTGAACCGGGCCAAGGAAGCCCTGCGCGAACGGTAATCGGGGGGGCGCTTTGCGCCCCACGCTCCATCAGGCCAGGCATCGACAACACGCCCACTAAAGCCCGACGCAAATACGCCGATAACCCGTTATCCCCCTATTCCCACGAAGGTCACCATGGCCACGCAAAATGCCCGCGCGGATTCGCTGTCCCTGCTGCTGTTCACCCTGCGCAGCGGCAAGCTGATGGCAATCAACCTGCTCAAGGTCAGCGAGATCATCCCCTGCCCTTCACTGACCAAGCTGCCCGAATCGCACCCCCATGTGAAAGGTGTGGCCACCCTGCGCGGCAACTCGCTGTCTGTCATCGACCTGTCCCGCGCCATCGGCGAGCGCCCGCTGGCCGACCCGGACGGCGGCTGCCTGATCGTCACCGAGATCAGCCGCTCGCGCCAGGGCCTGCATGTACAGGCCGTGAGCCGCATCGTGCATTGCCTGAGCACCGACATCAAACCGCCGCCCTTCGGTTCGGGCAACCGCTCGTTCATCACCGGCGTGACCCGGGTCGACAACGCGCTGGTGCAGGTACTGGACATCGAGAAGGTCATCCATGCCATCGCCCCGCCTGCCGCCGAGCCACAGCACGGCGCCCTGACCGAAGAAGACGCAAGCCTGCTGGCCGCCGCCAACATCCTGGTGGTGGACGACAGCCAGGTGGCCTTGCAGCAGTCGGTGCACACCCTGCGCAACCTGGGCATCGAATGCCATACCGCACGCAGCGCCAAGGACGCCATCAACGTGTTGTTGGAACTGCAGGGCACCGCGCAGGAGATCAACATCATCGTCTCCGATATCGAGATGTCCGAAATGGACGGCTATGCTTTCACCCGTACCCTGCGTGAAACGCCCGATTTTCAGCACCTGTATATCCTGCTGCACACCTCGCTCGACAGCGCCATGAGCAGCGAAAAAGCCAGGCTGGCGGGGGCCAATGCCATCCTTACCAAGTTCTCCTCACCGGAGTTGACCGATTGCCTGGTGCTGGCGGCGCGGGCAGTGGTGTTTGCCGAGCGTTGATACATCAAGCGACAAACTCCCCGGCTTGCCGTCGGGGGTGACTCGGGCATAATTCGCTCCCCTCGGAAGATATTTGCCGGAATCGCGTATGAAGTTTTTCAGCTCCCTCCTAGTCGCCTGCGCGCTGTTCAGCGGTGTCGCCCAGGCCTCCAGCAGCCAGGCCTGGAACGAGCAGCGCCAGCAGATGCTCAAGGCGTGCCTTGCCGCCAGCCAGTTCAAGGACGCCCATGCGCGCGGCAAGCCCGCCGAATTCGACGACCAGGTCGGCATGAGTGCCCTGCTGATCGAAGGCGTCTACCCGCAAAAGCACATGCAGCAACGTAGCGGCACCGAATTGTGCCTTTACGACCGCCAGCACCAGCGCGCGTTCGTCAGCGAATGGAACCCGGAAGCCAAGTGACCGACAACCTGCGTTTCGCCTGCACCGGCTGCGGCAAGTGCTGCACCGGCCACCATGTACCGCTGACTCTTGACGAGGCGCGCCAATGGGCGGCGTCTGCGGGCCAGGTGGTGGTATTGATCGAAGCCTTCGTGGCCGATGGCCCGGGCATGCCGGAGGAGCAACGCGAGCATGTGCTGCGCCGCTCCCACCCGGTGGCCTGCGGCGACACGGTCGCTCGCGTCTCGGTGACCTTCGCGGCCTTCAACCCGGGGCGCTGTCGCAACCTCGACGACAATGACCTGTGCACCATTTACGACGCGCGCCCGCTGGTCTGTCGCATCTACCCGGTGGAAATCAACCCGCATATTCCGCTGCGACCCGAGAACAAGGACTGCCCGACCGAGGCTTGGCAGCAGGGGCCGGCGCTGATTCATGGCAGCCAGCTGGCCGACGCGGAGCTGGCGGCGCTGGTGGAGGCTTCGCGCCAGGCGGATCGTGATGACATCGCGGCCAAGGTTGCGGTTTGTCAGGCGTTGGGCATGACTACCAGTGCGCTGAAAGGGAACGGGTTTACGGCTTATCTGC
This sequence comes from Pseudomonas sp. NFX1, assembly GCF_051123555.1. Classification (NCBI taxonomy): domain Bacteria; kingdom Pseudomonadati; phylum Pseudomonadota; class Gammaproteobacteria; order Pseudomonadales; family Pseudomonadaceae; genus Pseudomonas; species Pseudomonas sp. NFX1. The sequence continues at coordinate 3,768,259 of NZ_CP169366.1, forward strand.
CGGAGATGGGGGCTTTTGCGGCAGCGTTGGCGCAGGTGCCGGAGGATAATGGGGCGCGGTGGACGCTGCATGTGCAGGATGAAGCGTTGACGGCCCGCTTGCGGGGGGTTGGGCTGAGCACGATCTCTGAAACGCCGGTTTATTACGCGTTTATTGGGTTTTGAGGGGGTAACGCGGATTGCGGGGGGCCCCACCACAAAACCTTCGCCAAACCCAAAACTGTCACCGCTGTCAGCCAGCCGTCATGCTGCCGACCCTCTCCAGGGGCTATAAGCTTGAGTACAGACAACCGTCTCCCCCCTCTGGCCAAGGTGCCCGCCCCCGATGCGACGTCCGTCCCGCTCTGTCACCCTTGCCGCCTTGGCGCTGCTCATTCTGGTAGCGCTGGGCGTCTGGTTCAGCCAGCGTCAACCAGCGCCCGCCCCCCGCGCCCAGGCAGCGATCCCCGTGCGCGTGGTCAGCGTCACCCAACAAGACGTGCCGCGCTATACCAGCGCCATCGGCTCGGTGCTGTCGCTGCACAGCGTCGAAATCCGCGCACAGGTAGAAGGCGTGCTGACCCAGGTGCTGGTCAAGGAAGGCCAATGGGTAAAGGAAGGCGACCTGCTGGCCACCCTCGACGACCGTTCGATCCGCGCCAGCCTCGACCAGGCGCGCGCGCAGCTCGGGCAGAGCCAGGCGCAGATCCAGGTCGCCGGTGTCGACCTCAAGCGCTACCGCCTGCTGAGTACCGATGACGGGGTATCCAAGCAAACCCTCGACCAGCAGCAGGCCCTGGTCAACCAGTTGCAGGCCACGGTCAAGGGCAACCAGGCCGCCATCGCCAACGCCGAAGTCCAACTGTCCTACACGCAGATCCGCTCACCGGTGACTGGCCGGGTCGGTATCCGTAACGTCGACCCCGGCAACCTGGTGCGCAGCAGCGACACCCAGGGCCTGTTCAGCGTGACCCAGATCGACCCGATCGCCGTCGAGTTCGCCCTGCCGCAACAGATGCTGCCCACCCTGCAAAGCCTGCTCAAGGCGCCTAATCCGGCATTGGTGCAGGCCTATATGGACGCCGACGGCGAACGTAGCCTGCTCGGTGAGGGCCACTTGGCGCTGATCGACAACCAGATTTCGGCGACCACGGGCACGGTGCGGGTAAAGGCCGAGTTCGACAACAAGGACGGGCGCCTGTGGCCCGGCCAACTGGTTACCATTCGCTTGCGCACGGCAATGCAAGAAGACGCCCTGGTGGTGCCGCCACCCGTGGTGCAGCGCGGCGTCGACGGCCATTTCGTCTACCGCCTGGACGGTGACAAGGTGACCAGCGTGCCGGTCAAGGTGCTGTACCAGGACAGCGGGCTGAACGTTATCGCCGGGGTCAAGGCAGGCGAGCGCCTGGTGCTCGACGGCCAGTCGCGGCTCAAGCCTGGTTCGCGGGTCGAAGTCACCACCGATGCGCCGGCCCCCGCAGAAATGGCCGACGGCCGGAGCCAGCCATGAACGCGCGCAACGGGGTTTCGGCCTGGTGCATCGACCACCCGATCGCTACCTTGCTGCTGACTTTCGCCCTGGTGCTGCTGGGCGCCATTGCCTTCCCCCGCCTGCCGGTGGCTCCGCTGCCCGAGGCCGACTTCCCGACCATTCAGGTCACCGCCCAGTTGCCAGGGGCCAGCCCGGAAACCATGGCCTCGTCGGTGGCCACGCCGCTGGAGGTGCAGTTCAGTGCCATCCCCGGCATGACCCAGATGACCAGCAGCAGCGCGCTGGGGTCGACCAACCTGATTCTGCAGTTCACCCTCGACAAGAACATCGACACGGCGGCCCAGGAAGTCCAGGCCGCGATCAACACCGCCACTGCCCGCTTGCCGCAAGACCTGCCCAACCCGCCGACCTGGCGCAAGGTCAACCCGGCCGACAGCCCGGTGCTGGTGCTGACCGTCAGCTCGAACCAGATGCCCGGCAATGACCTGAGCGATTACACCGAAACCCTGTTGGCACGCCAACTGAGCCAGATCGACGGGGTCGGCCTGATCAATATCACCGGGCAATTGCGCCCCGCCATCCGCGTGCAGGCGCAACCGGAGAAGCTGGCAGCCATCGGCCTGACCCTCGCCGACCTGCGCCTGGCCATCCAGCAGACCAGCCTCAACCTGGCCAAGGGCGCGCTGTACGGCGAGCACAGCGTGTCGACCCTCGCGGCCAACGACCAGCTGTTCCACCCCGAGGACTACGCCCAACTGATCGTCTCGTACCGCGACGGTGCGCCGGTGCACCTGCGCGACGTGGCCAAGGTGATCAACGGCGCCGAAAACGCCTACGTCAAGGCCTGGTCCGGGGACCAGCCGGGGTTGAACCTGGTGATCTTTCGCCAGCCCGGCGCCAATATCGTCGACACCGTGGACCGGGTGCTGGCCGCCCTGCCCAAGCTGCAGGAAATGCTCCCCGCTTCAATCGAGGTGTCGGTCCTGCAGGACCGCACCCAAACCATCCGCGCCTCGCTGCACGAAGTGGAGCTGACCCTGATGATCGCTGTGGCCCTGGTGATCGGGGTCATGGCGCTGTTCCTGCGTCAATGGTCGGCGACCCTGGTGGTGTCCAGCGTGCTCGGGGTGTCGCTGATTGCCAGTTGCGCGCTGATGTACGTACTCGGTTTCAGCCTGAACAACCTGACCCTGGTGGCCATCGTCATTTCGGTGGGGTTCGTGGTGGACGATGCCATCGTCGTGGTGGAAAACATCCACCGCCACCTCGAAGCGGGGGACGACAGCCGCACGGCGGCACTCAAGGGCGCCGGCGAAATCGGCTTCACCGTGGTGTCGATCAGTTTCTCGCTGATTGCCGCATTCATCCCGCTGCTGTTCATGGGCGGGGTGGTCGGGCGTCTGTTCAAAGAGTTTGCCCTGACCGCCACAGCCACCATCCTGATTTCGGTGGTGGTCTCGCTGACCCTGGCACCCACCCTCTGCGCGTTGTTCATGCGCCGCCCGGCCGGCGAGCAGCACGGCGGCTTTGGCGAGCGCCTGGTGAGGTGGTACGAAAAAGGCCTGAACCGCGCCCTGGCCCATCAGCGCCTGACCCTCGGCGTGTTCGGCCTGACTCTGGCCCTGGCCGTGGTGGGTTACGTGGCCATCCCCAAGGGCTTCTTCCCGCTGCAGGACACCGGCTTCATTCTCGGCACCAGCGAAGCGGCGGCGGACGTGTCGTACCCTTCGATGATCGAAAAGCACCAGGCCCTGGCCAAGATCATCGAAGCTGACCCGGCCGTGCGTGCGTTTTCGCACTCGGTCGGCGTCACCGGCAGCAACCAGACCATCGCCAATGGCCGCTTCTGGATCGCCCTCAAGCCCCGCGGCGAGCGCGATGTCTCGGCCAGCGAGCTGATCGACCGGCTGCGGCCCAAGCTCGCCCAGGTGCCGGGCATCGTCCTGTACATGCGCGCTGGCCAGGACATCAACCTCAGTTCCGGCCCGTCGCGCACCCAGTACCAGTACGTGCTCAAGAGCAACGACGGCGTGGCATTGAACCTGTGGACCCAGCGCCTGACCGACCGCCTGCGTGAAAACCCGGCACTGCGCGACCTGTCCAACGACCTGCAACTGGGGGCCAGCGTCACCCGCATCGACATCGACCGCCAGGCCGCCGCGCGCTTCGGCCTGACCACCACCGACGTCGACCAGGCGCTGTACGACGCCTTCGGCCAACGGCAGATCAGCGAATTCCAGACCGAGACCAACCAGTACAAAGTGATCCTGGAACTGGACGCGCGCCAGCGTGGCAAGGCCGAGAGCCTCAACTATTTCTACCTGCGCTCGCCCCTGAGCAACGAGATGGTGCCGTTGTCTGCCGTGGCCCACGTTGCCGCGCCCAGCACCGGGCCGCTGTCGATCAGCCACGATGGGCTGTTCCCGGCTGCCAACCTGTCGTTCAACCTGGCCCCTGGCGTGGCCTTGGGCGATGCGGTGAGCATCCTGGAGCGCACCCAGCGCGAACTGGGCATGCCCGACTCGATCAGTGGCAACTTCCAGGGCGCGGCCCAGGCCTTCCAGAGCTCGCTGTCGAGCCAGCCGTGGCTGATCCTCGCCGCCCTGGTGGCGGTGTACATCATTCTCGGGGTGCTCTACGAGAGCTTTGTCCACCCGCTGACCATCATCTCGACCCTGCCCTCGGCGGGCCTGGGCGCGCTGATCCTGCTCTGGGCCATGGGCCAGGACTTCAGCATCATGGGCTTGATCGGCGTGGTGCTGCTGATCGGCATCGTCAAGAAAAACGGCATCCTCTTGATCGACTTCGCCCTTGAAGCCCAGCGCCATCACGGCATGACGCCCGAGCAGGCGATCCATCAGGCCTGCCTGACGCGCTTTCGGCCGATCATCATGACCACCCTGGCCGCGCTGCTCGGCGCGGTGCCGCTGATGTTCGGTTTCGGCGCTGGTGCCGAGCTGCGCCAGCCGCTGGGTATCGCCGTGGTCGGCGGGTTGCTGGTGAGCCAGGCCCTGACGCTGTTCACCACCCCAGTCATATACTTGGCCCTGGAGCGCCTGTTCCATCGCCGTCGGGCCGCCAACGCGGCCGCGCCAAGTGCCAGTTGAGACAAGACCATGCGTGTGCTGATCATCGAAGACGAAGAAAAAACCGCCGATTACCTGCATCGCGGCCTCAGCGAGCAAGGCTTTACCGTGGACCTGGCGCGTGACGGCATCGACGGCCTGCACCTGGCCCTGGAAGGTGACTATGCGGTAATCGTGCTCGACGTGATGCTGCCGGGCCTGGACGGCTACGGCGTGCTGCGCGCCTTGCGGGCGCGCAAGCAGACGCCGGTGATCATGCTGACCGCCCGCGAGCGGGTCGAAGACCGCATCCATGGCCTACGCGAAGGGGCCGATGATTACCTGGGCAAGCCCTTTTCCTTCCTTGAACTGGTCGCCCGCCTGCAGGCCCTGACCCGCCGCAGCAGCAGCCACGAACCGCTGCAGATACAGGTCGCCGACCTGTGGATCGACCTGATGGCACGTAAGGCCAGCCGGGGCGGCCAACGCCTGGACCTGACCGCCAAGGAGTTCTCGCTGCTCAGTGTGCTGGCCCGCCGCCAGGGCGAAATCCTGTCCAAGACCGCGATTGCCGAGCTGGTCTGGGACATCAACTTCGACAGTGACGCGAATGTCGTCGAAGTGGCGATCAAGCGCCTGCGCGCCAAGCTCGACGGGCCATTCGACCACAAGCTGCTGCACACCATCCGAGGCATGGGCTATGTCCTGGAAAACCGTGCGGGCTAACTCCATCGCACTGCGCCTGTCGGTGCTGTTCATCCTGGTGGCAGTGAGCGTGTTCCTGCTGATCGGTACGGCGCTGTACCGCCAGGTCGATCGCAGCCTCGACCTGCTGCCGGCCGCCGAGCTGGATGCGCGTTTCAGTGTGCTGGAGTCCACCCTCAACCGTTTCGGCACGGCCGATCACTGGGCCAAGGTCAGCAACAAGCTCAACCTGCTCAGTGAAGAGGACAAGCGCATCCGCTTCTGGGTAGTCAGCAGCGACCCGGCCTACGACTATGGCCACCCCAGCGAGCTGGTTCGCGCATTTGCCGAAGGCCCGCCGGGCATGCGCGACCTGCGCCTGCCCGGCCAGCCCTACCCTTACAAGGTGCTGGTCAGCGAGTTGCCGGCGCTGGCCGAGCGCCCACCGCTGCGCTTTCTGATCGGCATCGACACCGAGACCTTCTGGCAGGCGCAGCACAGCCTGCTGGTGGCCATCGTTGGCTTGGCGGTGCTCGGCGTGCTGCTGGCCTCGGTGCTCGGCTACTGGGTGGCGCGCATCGGCCTGCGCCCGTTGCTGGCACTGTCCAACGAAGCCCAGGCATTGGCGCCGCCACGCTTGGACGGGCGCCTGCAAACCCACGACCTGGCCCCGGAGCTGGCGCAGTTCGCCGGGGCCTTCAACGCCGCGCTCGACCGCGTCAGCCAGGCCTACTCACGGCTGGAGGCGTTCAACGCCGACGTCGCCCACGAGCTGCGCTCGCCGCTGACCAACCTGATTGGCCAGACCCAGGTGGCGCTGACCCGCGGCCGCAGCGCCGAGCACTACTTCGAAGTGCTGCAATCGAACCTCGAAGAGCTGGAGCGCCTGCGCAGCATCATCAACGACATGCTGTTTTTGGCCAGCGCCGACCAGGGCAGCAAGGCCACCGCACTGACCCAGGCCTCGCTGGCCGAGGAAGTGGCGACCACGCTGGACTACTTGGACTACATCCTCGAAGACGCACAGGTCCGCGTCGCGGTCAGTGGCGATGCCCAGGCGCCCATCGAGAAAGCCCAGCTGCGCCGGGCGCTGATCAACCTGCTGAACAATGCCGTGCAGCACACCGCGCCCAACCAAGTGATCCAGGTGCGGATCGACAGCGGGCCGGGCCAGGTCAGCATCGCCGTGAGCAACCCGGGGCCGGCGATCGAAGACGCACACCTGCCGCTGCTGTTCGAGCGCTTCTATCGGGTGGATGCAGCGCGCAGCAACAGTGGGGGTGGCAACCATGGTTTGGGCTTGGCCATCGTCAAAGCGATTGCGTTGATGCATGGCGGCGAGGTTTTTGTACGCAGCGAAGCAGGCGCCAACACCTTCGGCATTCGCCTGCCAAGCGCTCAACTGCGCGGGTTTGCCGCAGAAGCCTGAGCTTTCGCCGCATGATCGTTACCTTTTGCGCAACAGTGCTTATCGTACTTCGCTCTGTTTCAAGTGCCCTGAAGGGACTAACTTTAGCCCTGTCCTCATTAGCACTTGCATCGCAAGAAGGTAGTTTCAAATGTCCAACAGTATGGGTATTGCCAGCGTCTTCGTCCTGTCTTCCCTGTTGTTGTCGCCCCTGGCCATGGCCGAAGAATCCCCAGCTTTCGTCGCCCGTAATGCAGAGCTCGCCGCCGTCCATCAAGAGGCCCGCGACGCTGTAGCCGCACAACAGGCCGATGCCGTAAAAGACGCAAACCAGACCGCTTCCAAGGTGTCCAGCGACGCCAATGCCGACAGCTGATCGGCCGCCGTACCTGCTCCCGTTTTCCCTTGGCTACGCCATGGGCACCTTAGGTGCCGATATGTTAGCCTTTTAAAGCCGCTGCCAATCAGCGGCTTTTTTTATGTGTTTTAACTATCAGCCCGGCGGCAACGTCACTCATAAGAAAGTTGCACATTCAAAAATAAAAACTGCCCCACCGTCAGACCAAAGGAGCTAGTACCGGTGCCTTCCGCGTTTCGCTTTACCCCGTTGTTCATTGCATTGACTGCAACGATGCCTTTCGCCGCCCAGGCAGATGAAGACAAGGCTGATGGCTTCATCGAAGGGTCTTCCCTGAACCTGCATTTTCGTAATGCCTACTTCAACCGCGACAACCACAATGCCGGCGCGCGCGACACCCGCGAGTGGGGCCAGGGCGCAGTGGCGCGCTTCGAGTCGGGCTATACCCCCGGCGTGATCGGCTTCGGCGTGGACGCCCATGCCATGCTGGGCCTCAAGCTCGATGGCGGTGGCGGCCATGCTGGCACCAGCATTCTGCCGCAGCATGTGAAGGACGACGGCGAACTGGGCGCGGCCCCGCATTCGTTCTCTACCGCAGGTGCAGCAGTCAAACTCAAGGGTTTTGACACCGAGCTGAAGGCCGGTGACCTGTTCCTCACCAACCCGGTGATCGCCGGTGGCGAAACCCGCATGCTGCCGCAGACCTTCCGCGGTGTGAGCCTGACCAACACCAGCATCGACGGCCTGCTGCTCGAAGGCGGCCAGGTCAGCTTCACCAAGCCGTACAACCAGAGCGGCCACCGCCGCATCGACACCTACTACGGCTCGCTGGACGAACACGACAAGAGCAAGCACCTGAACTGGGCCGGCGCAGCGTGGAGCGGTAGCGAAAACATCACCGCCAACCTGTACGCCGCCGAGCTGAAGGACATCTGGAACCAGTACTACGCCGACTTCGACTACACCTATGTGGTCAACGACCTGGTCAGCCTCAACCCGGGTGTGCACTTCTACCACACCCAGGACACCGGCCAGGCCCTGCTGGGCAAGATCGACAACAATACCTACAGCGTGCACTTCACCGTCAACGCCGGGTTCCACAGCGTCACGGCTGCCTACCAGCGGGTCAATGGCGATACGCCGTTCGACTACATCAACCTGGGCGACAGCGTGTACCTGGACAACTCGCGCATGTACTCGGACTTCAACGCGCCCAACGAGCGCTCGTGGAAGCTGCAGTACGGCTACAACTTCGCAGGCCTGGGCATCCCCGGCCTGAGCACGACGCTGTCGTACTCGCGCGGCGAGGCAGACCTGACCAAAGCCGACCAGAACAACACCCATTACGACTACTACCGCGCCGATGGCAAGAATGCCATCCACTGGGAGCGTGACCTGGACGTGAAATACGTGTTCCAGGAAGGCGACTTCAAGGACCTCTCGGTGCTGGTGCGTTACGCCGCCCACCGGGGCAGCCAGGGCTATGCGTCGATCGACAGCAACAGCGACAACGACGAACTGCGGGTGATCGTCGATTATCCGTTGAACGTGTTCTGACCTGAGTTAGGCGCGAGGGCGACGCTGTTAGGGGATCAGGGGCGCACGGGTGCATGTCTTGATTGTTCCAGCGCCCTCTAGATCGAGCGCCGCCCGCGCGGCGCTCGATCTCACAGGCACCGCCCACTTCCAGCCAAACAAGCGCGTGATTCCGTCGGACAAATCTTGTCCGACAATCCCCAGTTCCCTAGAATGTTGCCGCCGCGAATGGCCCTGCCTCAGCAGTAGCGAGCATGCTCACCCGATCACCGCGTTTCGCACTCTACAGGTCGCACCCCGAGCTGATCCTCAACCTGGGCAGTTGCCTTGCCGTGCTCGCCATCGTGGCCATCGTCAGTTACCTGCTGGCCCGTGAGCGCGAAAGCGTCGAACTGTCGGCCATCCGCGCCTCCAACAACATCGTCCAACTGATCGAAAGCGACATCCTGCGCAACGCCGAGCTTTACGATCAGTCGTTGCAGGGCTTGATCTGGGCGGTCGGGCGCAAGGAACTGCCGGAGATCCCCGGTGTGCTACGCCAACGCCTGTTGTTCAATGAAGCGTTCGTCGACCGCAAGCGCGGTGACGTGCTCTGGCTCGACAAGCAAGGCAACGTGGTGGGCGATTCCACCAGCACCGTACCGCGCAAGGCCAACTTCAGCGACACCGGGGTGTTCCAGGCCCATTTACACAATGCCGACCTCGGCTTGCTGGTTGGCCCGCCGTTCAAGGCCAGGCTGGGCGACCTGGACTGGTGCATCAGTTTCAGCCGGCGCATCTCCGGCCCCGATGGCGAATTTGCCGGCCTGGTGGCGGGCGCCCTGCGCCTCTCGTACTTCAGCGAACTGTTCAAGCGCCTGGACATCGGCGATGACAGCAGCATCAACCTGTTCAATACCGACGGCCAACTGCTGGCCCGCCAGCCCACGCGCCCGCAAGACCCGCTGATCGGCACCCTCTATGCCGAGCGGCCCAACTTCAAGCGCATCCTTGGCGAGCGCAGTGGCAGCTTCACCGCCCGCTCCGCCACCCACGGCACCTCACGCATGTACACCTTCGCCCGCGTGGCCGACTTGCCACTGATCGTGTTGGTGGTGCACTCGGCCGACGAAGTGTTCCAGTCGTGGCGGCGTACCGCAATTGTGGTCGGCGTGGCCACGGGCGTGCTGTGCATGGGCCTGCTCTGGCTGACCTTGTTGCTGGGCCGCGAACTGCGCCGTCGCCACGAGGCCGAGTTGGGCCTGGCAACACTGGCCGCCACCGACAGCCTGACCGGCCTGGCCAACCGCCGTCGGCTGGATCAGGTGCTGCGCCTGGAGTGGGCGCGCGCGCAACGCAACCACAAACCGTTGGCAGTGCTGATGGTGGATGTGGACCATTTCAAAGCGTTCAACCAACGCCACGGCCATGCCGGGGGTGACCATGCACTGCGTGAAGTAGCCAAGTGCATCGAGGCCTGCATCAGGCGGCCGGCGGACCTGGCGGCGCGTTATGGTGGGGAGGAGTTTCAGGTGATCTTGCCCGAGACCGATCTGACCGGGGCGCGGCTGCTGGCCGAACGTATTCGCAGCAGCGTGGCGGCGCTGGCGCCGTTTGCCAATGACACCCGCGCAGTGACGGTGAGCATCGGCATAGGCCTGTACGAAGCAGGCCCCCAGTACGATCTGGCGAGCGTACTGGGGGCTGCGGACGAGGCGCTCTACCGGGCAAAGGCCAATGGCCGCAACCGGGTAGAGGGGCCTACGCTTTAGGAACGGGCGCGGGCGGCGTTACGCAGTGCCTTGACCTGGTCGTGGTTACGCTGCACACCTTGCAGCTGTTTTTCCACCAGGGCGTAGCTCGGATCGCTGGCAGCACGGCCCAGTTTGACCAGTTTCTCACGGGCTTCCTTGTAGGCTTTCAGGGCATGGTCCTCGCCCCGCTCGACCTCGTTCAGCACGGCCTCTTCATCCTTGCCGGTGACCATCGCCTTGAGGTTGACCCAGCCACGGTGCAGGTCACCGCTGATGCTGGTGGATGTCTCAGGGTCGCCACCCAGGCGGCGTACTTCGCTTTGCAGCTCGCCGGCGGCGTTGCCACATTCACCGGCGCGCTGGACGAAGAAGGCTTTCAGCTCGGGGTTTTTCACATCATCGGCCGAGGCCTTGAAGCCTTTTTCGCCATCCTTGCTGTATTCGATCAAGTCGTTGAGCACATCGATCACGTCTTTGTTGGGGTTGCTCATGTTCACGAACTCCTTGGCAGGTGATAGTCATCTGTAATGGAGCAGCGTTCGTGCCAACCCTTGTTTTAGAATTAAATCCTTTTAAATCAATTACTTAAATAATCGCCCAACCATGCCCGAAGCGGCGTTCTGCATGATTGCCGCTTGGGCCTTCGTGCAGATTGCAGTATGGTCGGCGCTTTTCCACAGCCAGGTGCGCCGATGAAACCGGAAACCCTCGAACTGCTGGTCACCCGGACCATGCCCTTTGGCAAGTACCAGGGCCGCATCATTGCCGATTTGCCGGGCGACTACCTGGCCTGGTTTGCGCGCAAGGGCTTCCCGGCCGGGGAACTGGGGGGGTTGTTGGCGCTGATGCATGAAGTCGATCATAACGGGCTGATGGACTTGCTGGAGCCGTTGCGGCGCAAACATCAGCGGTAGGCAGGGGGGCTGCTGCGCAGCCCCAGAACGCTCGATTACCCCTTCACCGGCACCACTGCCAGTTCCACCTGCTCGCGCTTCTTGATCACCGCGTACACCACCGCCGTCAGCAGGCTCCCCGCCACGATCGCCAGCAGGTACAGCAACGCATGGTTGATCGCGTTGGGGATCAACAGCACGAACAGGCCCCCGTGCGGCGCCATCAGCTTGCAGCCGAAGTACATCGACAACGCACCGGTCAAGGCACCCCCGGCGACACTGGCCGGGATCACTCGCAACGGGTCCTTGGCGGCAAACGGGATGGCGCCTTCGGAAATGAAGCACAGCCCCAGGGCCAGCGCGGCCTTGCCCGCCTCGCGTTCGCTCTGGGCAAACTTGTGGCGGGCGATGAAGCTGGCAATCCCCAGGCCGATCGGCGGCACCATGCCGGCAGCCATGGTCGCCGCCATGGGGGCATAGCTCGACGAGGCCAGCAGGCCCACCGAAAAGGCATAGGCGGCCTTGTTGATCGGCCCGCCCAGGTCCACGCACATCATGCCGCCAAGCACCAGCCCAAGCAGGATGGCGTTGGTGGTGCCCATGCTGTCGAGAAATTGCGTCAGCCCTTCGAGCATCGCCGCCACTGGCTGGCCGACCACATAAATCATCACCAGGCCGGTGAACAGGCTGGCCAACAGCGGAATGATCAGGATCGGCTTGAGCGCCTCCAGGCTGCTCGGCAGCCGTGCCCAACGGGCAATGGCCTTGGCGCTGTAACCGGCGAGAAACCCTGCAATGATGCCGCCGATGAAGCCGGCCCCCAGGGTGCTGGCCAACAGACCACCGATCATGCCGGGCGCCAGGCCCGGGCGGTCGGCGATCGACCAGGCGATGTAGCCGGCCAACAGCGGCACCATCAGCTTGAACGCCGCCTCGCCGCCAATCTGCATCAAGGCCGCCGGCAAGGTGCCGGGCTCTTTGTAGGCTTCGATACCGAACACGAACGACAACGCGATCAACAGGCCGCCGGCTACCACCATCGGCAGCATGAACGACACCCCGGTGAGCAGGTGCTTGTACACCCCCGTCTTCTCACCCTTCCCGGCGCTGGAGGCCGCAGCGGCATCGGCGGCATGTTCGACCTTGGCTTCGGCCAGGGCCTTGTCCAGGGTGGCGCCAGCCTGCTTGAGGGCGATGCCGGTGCCGCAGCGGTAGATGCGCTTGCCGGCGAAACGCGCCGTGGGCACTTCGATGTCGGCGGCCAGCAGCACCACGTCGGCCTCGGCGATGGCTTGGGCGGACAGTGGGTTACGCGCGCCTACCGACCCTTGAGTCTCCACGGTAAGTTGGTAGCCCTGCTGCTGCGCGGCCTGCTGCAAGGCCTCTGCGGCCATGAAGGTGTGCGCGACGCCGGTCGGGCAGGCAGTCACCGCGACGATCCGCGTGCCAGCGCCACTCACCGCGACCGGGCTACCGGGCACCTCGGCCAACAGCTGGGCCTTGGCCGCCGCCTCGTCGAGAAAACCCTCGCGGTCGGCCAACGCCTGGGACGGTGTGCTCTGGTACACGCGCTTGCCGACAAAACGGGCCAGGTCCACTGGCCCGGTGCTGACCACCAATACCCAGTCGGCTTCGCTGATCTGTGCCGGCGTCAGCTGCCGCTCGGGGTGCTCGGCGTCCTCCACCTCGACGCTGGTGCTCCAGCCACGACGCTGGGCAGCCGCCGCCAGCAGGCGCGCGCTCAGCACGCTGGACACCTGGCCGTTGGGGCAGGCGGTGACAATGGCAATGTTCATCGGCAACCCTCTTGTTGTTCTGTCACTTGCACGCCCGCTTCCAGGCGTGCCAGTTGCTCGCGGTCACGAATGCCGAAACCGACCTGGGTCACGGCCTGGGCGGCGATGGCGGTGGCTCGGCGCAAGGTCTGCGCGGGCGCCTCGCCAAGCAGCAGGCCATGGACCATGCCCGCCACCAGCGAATCCCCCGCGCCCACGGTGCTGGCAACCCGCACCTTGGGCGGCTGGGCATGCACGGCCAGGTCGCGGGCGAACCAACTGACGCCCTGCTCGCCGGCGGACACCACCACATGCTCGACGCCACTGGCCAGCAGGCGTTCGGCCGCTGCGCGTTGCTGCGCCGGGCTTTGCACCGCCAGGCCAAGCACCTCGCCAAGTTCGTCGGTATTGGGTTTGACCAACCACGGCGCGCATTGCAGGCCGGCACGCAGCGCTTCGCCACTGCTGTCCAGGGCAATTTTCAGGCCCTGAGCCTTCAGTTGTTCGAGCAACTGGCGGAACCACTCAGGGCTGATACCGCGGGGCAGGCTGCCGGCCACCACCACCGCATCATGCCCAGCGGCGACCTGCTCCAGCCGCCGCAGCAACGCAACGCGGGCGGCCTCGTCGACCTCTGGCCCCTGGCCGTTGATGTCGGTCACGCGGCCATCGGCTTCGACCAGCTTGATGTTGCTGCGCGTCTCGCCCGCTACGCGGACAAAGCAATCGGTAAAACCACGCCAGTCGATCAAGGCTTCGAACGGCTGCAGGTTGCCCTGCCCGAGGAAGCCGCCAACGGTGACGCTGTGGCCCAGATCGGCCAGTACCTGGGCGACGTTCAGCCCTTTGCCGGCGGCATGACTGTGCTGCGCCTGGCTACGGTTGACGTGCCCTGGGCGCAAGGTATCGAGGCCGATGGTGATGTCCAGCGCCGGGTTCAGGGTGAGGGTGAGGATCTTGGCCATCAGTAACGCTCCACCAGCGCGCGAACCGCCGCGGCGCTGTCTTGTTGCAAGGCCTCGCGCGCCAGGGCGCGGGCCGTCTGGTGATCGGCCTGGCGGACCAGGGCCTTGACTTCGGCAATGCTGCGGGCGGCGACGCTCAACTCGTCAACGTCCAGGCCAAGCAGCACGGCGACCGCCTGCGGGTCGGCGGCCAGCTCACCGCACACGCCCACCCACTTGCCTTCGGCATGGGCAGCGCGCACGGTCATGTCGATCAGGCTCAACACCGCCGGGTGCAGGCCGTCGGCCTGAGCCGACAGGCTCGGGTGGCCACGGTCGATGGCCAGGGTGTATTGGGTCAGGTCGTTGGTGCCGATGCTGAAGAAGTCCACTTCGCGGGCCAGCTGCGGTGCCAGCAGGGCCGCCGAGGGCACCTCGACCATGATGCCCAGTTGCAGGTCGGCCACCGGAATTTCCTCACGCAGGCGATCGACCATGGCCCGCGCTTCACGCCATTCGTGCACCTGGCCGACCATCGGGAACATGATCCGCAGCGGGCGCTGGTCGGCAGCGCGCAGCAAGGCGCGCAGCTGGTCTTCCATCACCTGTGGGCGCTGCAAGGTCAAACGCACACCGCGCACCCCGAGGAAGGGGTTGTCTTCGGCAGCGATCGGCCAGTAAGGCAGCGGCTTGTCGCCGCCGACATCCAGGGTGCGCACCACCAGCGGCCGCCCACCCAGGCCGTCGAGCACGCGGCGGTACTCGGCTTCCTGGGTGGCCACGTCCGGCGCCTGGGGGTGGGCCATGAAAATCAGCTCGGTGCGCAGCAAGCCGACGCCTTCTGCGCCCTGCTCCACGACCTTGTCGATACCGCTGCTCTCGCCGATGTTGGCAAAGACTTCGACGGCATGGCCATCACGGGTAACAGCCGGTTCATGACGGTTGGCCCAGGCCGCCTGCAGGCGCTGTTCACGCTGGTCGCGCTCGGCCAGGGCGCGTTGCAGTTCGGCGGCGGCTGGCGCGATGTTCACCACACCGCGTTGCCCATCGAGCAACAATGGCGTGCCGCCATCGAGCAGCAGAATCGCTGCACCGGCGCCGACCACCGCCGGGATGCCCAAGGCGCGGGCGACGATGGCACTGTGAGCAGTCGCCCCGCCCTGGGCGGTGACGATGCCGGCGACCCGGCTTGGGTCCAGCCTGGCCACATCGGAAGGGCCGACCTCGGTCATCACCAGTACATACGGCTGGTCGGGCTCGACCTGCGCCTGCACGCCGCACAACTGGGCCAGCACGCGGCGGCCGATGTCGCGCAGGTCGGCGGCACGCTCGGCGAGCAAGGCGTCGTGCAGCGACTCCTGCTGCCGGGCGGCCGCCTCGATCACCGCCATCCATGCCGCAGGGGCGCTCTCGCCTTGGGCCAGGCGCTGCTCGACATCATCAGCCAACGCCGGGTCGGCGAGCATTTCCTGGTGGGTGACGAAAATCTCGCCGATGGCCTTGTCGCTGCGCTGGACCAGCGCTTGCAACTCGCCGTTTACCGTTGCCAGGGCCTCGCGCAGCTTGACCCGTTCCTGGGCGGGGGACTCACCGCGCAGCGGGTAGTCGATGTCGCGCTCGACGCAGACGTGCGCCGGGCCACTGGCAATGCCGGGGGCCGCGCCGACGCCCTGAATTCGGCTACCTGCGGCGGGTGCCTGCAGCACCTCCTGCGGCGGGACGGCAACCGCTGCAGCGCTTTGCGGCAGCGGCTCGACGTCCTCGCCCAGGCCCTGCTCGATGGCCGCCAGCAGCACCGGCAGCGCATCAGCGGCAATGCCGGGTTCGGCAATCAGTTCCAGCTCCTGACCACGGCGGGCACCGAGGCTGAGCAACTTGCTCAAGCTCTTGACCGACACGGCGGGTTGCGCGCTGTCGGTCAGGCGCACACGGACTTCGCCCTCAAACCCCTTGGCCAGTTGTGCCAGCACCTTGGCCGGGCGGGCATGCAAACCATGCGAGTTGGCCAGCACGATGCGCGCGCTGGGCCAATCTGCCGGC
Organism: Pseudomonas sp. NFX1; assembly: GCF_051123555.1. Classification (NCBI taxonomy): domain Bacteria; kingdom Pseudomonadati; phylum Pseudomonadota; class Gammaproteobacteria; order Pseudomonadales; family Pseudomonadaceae; genus Pseudomonas; species Pseudomonas sp. NFX1. The sequence goes on from NZ_CP169366.1 coordinate 3,784,165, forward strand.
GCCTCGCCGCCCAGCACCTGCAGTACCGCGCGGCTGCTGGTGGCCTGGTAGAGCATTTGCCCGCGCCCTTCGATCAGCACTTCGCACAGGCGCTCGAGCAAGGCCTGATGGGCAGCGCCAAGGCTTGCCAGGCAGAACAGGCCGTTGAGCGGTTGGTCGCGGTAACGCAGCGGTTGCTGCGGGGTAATGAATGCCAGGCCAGGCTGGCGCACCTGGCGCTCGCTGTGCAGCCACCACAGGCCCTCGCCCAGTGGCAGCGGCTCGGCCTGTTGCAGCACGGCGGCAAAGCCACTGTCGACGCAACCGGCGCGCTGCAGCAAGCGCGCACCGCGCCAGGCCAGTTCGTCGAAGTCTTCGGCCGGCAGGTTCAGGCCGACCAGTTGCGCATCCAGCGCCAAGGCTTGCGGCGCACCTTGCAACAACTTGAGCAAGGCCTCGGCAGAGCTGGCCCGGCGCAGCGCTTCGGCGAGGTCGGTCTCGCCCAGGGCGCGGGTCAGCAGTTGCAGCAAGCGCAAGTGTTCGTCAGAGCGGGCAGCGATACCGATGGCCAGGTAGACCACCTGGCCATCGCCCCAGTCCACGCCCTCGGGGAACTGCAGCAGACGCACCCCGGTGGTATGCACCAGGTCGCGGGTCTGCGGGGTGCCGTGGGGGATGGCAATGCCCTGGCCGAGGAAGGTCGAGCCCTGCGCCTCACGGGCCTGCAGGCCTTGCAGGTAACCCTCGGCGACCAGGCCGTCGGCAACCAGTTGGTCCGCCAGCAGGCGCAATGCCTCGGCCTTGTCCGCGGCCTTCTGGCCCATGGCTATCTGCCCTGTGGCGAGCTCGAGCATGACCTTCTCCTTTTACAGTGCCCAAAGTCGGGTACTGAGGTTATTGTTGTGAAATTCACGAAAACGGCCAGTTCAACAGCCGTGCACAGACGGCAGCCAAGGCAGAATATTTGGCAGCTGAAACGTTTAACCTGACCAGGCGGCCACGTTACTCGATAATCTCCCCAGGAAAAAGCCCCATCCTGTCGGACAATTGCGACAATGGTCGTCTGCGCGCGGTGGCAACTCCGGGTCAAACTACCCGGTCAGGCCTCGCAGCCAGCCCCGGTAATAATAAGGAAAATTCGGTGAAACTCAGCGATATCGCCCGTCTGGCCGGTGTGTCCGTGACCACTGCCAGCTACGTCATCAATGGCAAGGCCGAACAGCAGCGCATCAGCAGCGGCACTGTCGAGCGCGTGCGCGCGGTGGTCGAAGCCCATGGCTTCACGCCCAACCCGCAAGCCGCCGGCCTGCGCAGCCGACACACCCGCACGTTGGGCTTCATTCTCCCTGACCTTGAGAACCCCAGCTACGCCCGCATCGCCAAGCAACTGGAACAAGGCGCCCGAGCCCGGGGCTATCAGTTGCTGATTGCCAGCAGCGATGACCAGCCCGACAGCGAGCGCCAGTTGCAGCAACTGTTCCGCGCCCGCCGTTGCGATGCCCTGTTCGTCGCCAGCTGCCTGCCGGTGGAAGACGACAGCTACCGTGAGCTGCAGGACAAGGGCCTGCCGGTGATCGCCATCGACCGCCGCCTGGACCCAGCGCACTTCTGCTCGGTCATCAGCGATGATCGCGATGCCAGCCGCCAGCTGGCGGCCAGCCTGCTAAGCGCTGCCCCGCGCAGCATCGCCCTGATCGGCGCGCGCCCAGAGCTTTCGGTCAGCCAGGCCCGTGCCGGCGGCTTCGATGAAGCGCTGCAGGGCTATGCCGGTGAAGTGCGGCGTTACCAGGGCGAGGCATTCAGCCGCGAATGCGGCCAGCGCCTGATGCAGCAACTGATCGACGAGCAAGGGGGGTTGCCCGACGCCTTGGTCACCACCTCCTACGTGCTGCTGCAAGGCGTGTTCGACACCCTGCAGGCGCGCCCCGCCGACTCGCGCCAGCTGCAGCTGGGCACCTTCGGTGACAATCAACTGCTCGATTTCCTGCCGCTTCCGGTCAATGCCATGGCCCAGCAGCACGGGCTGATTGCTGCCACCGCACTGGAGCTGGCCCTGGCTGCAATCGAGGAAAAACGCTACGAACCCGGCGTACACGCCATCGGTCGAACCTTCAAGCAACGGATCACAGCGGGCTGAGCATGCGCCTGATCGACACCCACACCCACCTCGACTTCCCCGACTTCGATGCCGACCGCCCGCGCCTGCTGGCCAACGCGGCGGCGCGAGGGGTTGAACGCATGGTGGTGCTGGGGGTGTATCAGGCGAACTTCCAGCGGGTATGGGACCTGGCCTGCGCCGAGACGCAGGTGTTTGCAGCCCTTGGGCTGCATCCGGTCTATCTCGACCAGCATCGCCCCGAGCACCTTACCCAACTGCGCGACTGGCTGGACCGCCTGCGCGGCGACCCGCGCCTGTGCGCTGTGGGTGAGTTCGGGCTGGACTACTACCTCGAAGCACTGGACAAGGGCCGCCAACAGGCGCTGTTCGAGGCCCAGTTGCAACTGGCCTGCGACTTCGCACTGCCCGCCTTGCTGCATGTGCGCCGCAGCCACGCCCAGGTGATTGCCACGCTCAAGCGCTACAAGCCGGCGCGGGCGGGGGTGATCCATGCGTTTGCGGGCAGTTACGAAGAAGCGCGTGAATACATCAAGCTCGGGTTTCGCCTTGGCCTTGGCGGGGCAGCCACCTGGCCCCAGGCGTTGCGGCTGCGCAAAACCCTGGCACGGCTACCGCTGGAGAGCGTCGTGCTGGAGACCGATGCGCCGGACATGGCCCCGGTGATGTACCCGGGTGAGCGCAACAGCCCGGAGCACTTGCCTGAGATCGCGGCGGCGCTGGCGCAGGTGATGGGGGTCGATGTCGAGCAACTGGCCGCCGCCAGCAGCCGCAATGCCTGCGAGCTGTTTGGCTGGTAGCCAGCTAACCTGGGTAGGCTCAGACCAACACCGTCCACAACGCGAACCCGGCGTACCACAGCACCGCGCAGCGCAACAGCAACTCCCACAGGCTGTCCAACCGGCTCAACCCACGCTGGCTGTCTTCTTCCTCGGGAATATCGTCGGCAATCCGGCCGACCCGGGCCACCAGGTGCCCGGCGCTGATGTGCCAGTTGAGCAGTTCGTGCAGCATGACGCGGGTCACCGCGACGAAATTGCCGACCAGCGCGAAGCTCAAGGCCAGCACCCGCACCGGCAACCAGTCCATGATGTGCCGCAATTGCTCGGCACGCGCCTTGAGCGCAGGCTGATTGCTGTGCTCGCCGCACAGCGCCAGCAGGCGATAGGCCAACGCAGCACCTGGGCCGAGCACGAAATACCAGAAGATAACGGCAAAGAAGCTTTGGTAAGCCTGCCACAGCAAATAGCCCTGCACGCGCACCAGCAAGCTGTGGGGGTCGTCGGCCACCAGGCCCAGATCGCGCTCGGCAACGTGCAGCGCGGCCTGATCATCACCGCGCCGCCAGGCATCGCGAAACGGCCCCAGCGCCGCCTTCGCATCGCCGCGGCCCAGGCTGTAGACCAGCACCAGCAGGTGTACCGGCAATGCCAGCAGGCCATAGGCCACCGGCTCCAGCACATGCAGCAGCAATACCAGCACCGCTACCGGCGCCAGCACCAGAATGGCCAGCGTCCACCACGGCTGCACCTTGCCGCTGCGCTCCAGGCGCACCATCTCGCCCAGGAAAAAACCATCGCGCTGTACTTGATGGCGCAGTGCCGAGAACTTCTCGACCCACAGCGCCAGCAGCAGAACCAGAAAACTCATGGGTAGTCCTCGTTATCCTTCACGGTTTGGCGATAGCGACCCCAGTCGAATGCCGGGCCTGGGTCGGTCTTGCGCACCGGCGCAATGTCGCTGTGGCCCTGGATGCGCGCCAGGCCGATGACCGGCCAGGCGCTGCGGATCTGCCGGGTAAGCTGCGCCAGCGTGGCGTACTGGGCATCGGTGTAAGGCAGGTCGTCAGTGCCTTCGAGTTCGATACCGATGGAAAAGTCGTTGCAGCCTTCACGCCCGTCGAAGCTGGAGACGCCAGCATGCCAGGCGCGGTCGAGCAACGACACAAACTGGGTCACGGCACCATCGCGCTCGACGAACAGGTGCGCCGACACCGTCAGCTGGCAGATGCTCTGGAAATAGGGGTGCTCATTGGCGTCCAGGCGGTTCTGGAAGAATTCCTGAACCTTGCCGGTGCCGAAACACGCGGGCGGCAGGCTGATGTTGTGGATCACCAGCAGGGATATCGACTCGCCCTCGGGGCGCGCGTTGAAGTTCGGCGAAGGGCAGTGGGTGATTCCGTGGAACCAGCCGGTGGCACGGTCCAATTGCATGGGGGCAGATCCTGAAAAACGCCGGGTACAGAACAGCAGTATGCCCTGCGGGCGAGGCCGTTTGCATGTGAATCATTGTAAGGGGGTCAATGCACCTGCTGTTGCCGCAGCCCTTTAAGCACCGACTCCAGCGCTCGTTCGAACAGCAAGCCGTCATCGAGCACCCGCGCATCCCCCCGCTGCAGCGCCTGGGCCAGGCTGCCAGTGCTCCATTCTCGCACCTTCATGCCCGTGCGATTGGCGAAGACCAGCCGATCATTGCTGTCGATACGTGCCACCAGCTTGCAGCGCAGTGGGTCGTCTTCATCGAACACCTCGACCCAGGTGCCGATACGCAGGCGCTGCACCTGGCGCAGTTGCGCGGCGAACCCGTCGGCAATGTGCAAGGGCGCACAGGCCGGCTCTTCGGCAAGCGCCAGGACGATGTCCTCGGCTACCCGTACCTCTTGCAACGCCGGGTGGTCATCGGCCAATGGCGGTAAGCAAGCCGAGCAGGCACGCAGGTGCAATTGCTCCAGTTGCTGGAAGAAGTCGCGGGTGGCGGACGAGTCCAGCGCTACGCCAGCCAGGCCTTCACGCAAGGCCTTGAGCAGGCCTGGCACCTGTTGCAGCAGTTGCTCGCAGGCCTGATGCGGGGCAATGCTGGCGAGCAGGGTGTCCATGGTGGCCAGGGCATCACGCCACACCTGCGAGCCTTCGCCCTGCTTGAGCCACGCCAGCAGCAGCACCTGGCTCCAGGCCTGCACCAGCATCTGCACCACCACCTGCGGCAATAGCCGCCCGCGCAGACGCTGGTTGAGCACCTGCTGCACCCGCAGGCGGGCCTGCAAGGTGCGCGCCCGGCCCTCTTCGGCGTCGCGCGTGCGCTGCTCGAGCAGATCGTTGCGGCGGCGCTCGTCGTGGCTGAAGGCAAGGAACTCGTCGAGCAGTTCGGCGAACAGGCACGCGTCCTCGGTGTAATCGTTGAGCAGGCGCTGAATGATTCGCTCCACCCGCAGATGCAAACTGTCGCGCAGGCCCTCACCGCCCTGCTCCCAGCCGATCGCAGCAGCAGCGATCTCGTTGAGCAGGCGGCGGGCCGGGTGGCTGGCACGGCTGAACAGCCCCTTGTCGAGCAGCGCGACCTTGAGCAGCGGGATATGCAAACGCGCGATCAGCGCCCGCAGGCTGGGCGGCAGGTTGTGGTCATTGTGGATATAGCCGAACAGCAAGCCTACCAAGTTGATCATGTCTTCATCGGCGGTGGCGATGCGCCGGCGGGTGCCACTGCGCACACTGACGCGCAACAGCAGTTGCTCAAGCTGCTGGCCGAGTTCGAAGTCATCTGCCGCCTGGGTGGCGGGCACATAGTGTTGCAGGTGCGAGAGCAGGCGCAGCAGGTCGCCGGTGCTGATCGGCTGGGCAGCGGCCACAGCCTGCAACCGCGGTGCTATCTGCCCACGCGCCGGGGCCAGCAGTGCCTGCAGCGAAGCAAAGTACGCTTGCCCCGCACTGTCCGCGCCCACCTGCCCCTGTGCCTCCAGGTTTGCCGGCCGGCGCCCGGGCCCCATGCGCCGGTCCTCGGCACGCCGACGCGGTGCGGGTTGCAACTCGGGCAGTACGCCGGCGGCGGCCAGCAACTGGTTGGCCTCTGCATAAAGCACATCCACATCACGCAGCACGTAGCGCTCGAAGAGCTTGAGCAACACCAGCTTCACCCGCAAACCGACCCCCAGGTTGCGGCCCGCTTCGAGAAAATAACCGCACAAGGCAGCAGGCCCGACCGGGTTCTGCCGCTCGCCTACAGGGCGATCGAGCAAGGCCTGCAAGCGCAGGCCCAATTGCTGGAGGGCAACGCCGTCACGCGAGAGCACCCGCGCAACCATCCCTTCAAGCGCCGATGCACGCTCCAGTTGCGCCTTGCTGGCGGCACTTTGCGTTTCTCCCAGGCACCCCAAGGGGTCCACCTTGCCGATGCTGGCGAAGGTGTCGTAGAAGGTATCGAGAAAGCCCCGCTCGATGCTTTTGCGCTTCAGGCGCAAGTCGCGCATCGCTTCAAAATACAGGTTCTGGTCGCAGCGCTCGAAGGCCTTGTCGGCCATCTCGAACAGGGTGTCGTCGGCGTTGTCGAACAAGGCTTGCAGGCCTTGGCGCAATTGCAGTGCAGCCTTGTCGCGCACTTGCAGGAGCAATACCGGAAGGCAAGGCAGAGGCGTGCGCGCCCCTCTGTCGATGGCTGCCGCCAGCGGCACCACCTTGCCTTCTTTATGCATCCCGAACTCCTTGCAGGCTCGCTTGCCCGAGCGGGCAATAATTCGTCAAAGCTATGACGCCAAATACTGGGCACTATTATCGGCAAAAAATCTGATAGCTGCCAGCGCCGTTTCGCGTGCAGGCAAATGACCCTGCTTTGCCGCAGATGCTCACACCGACCGACCAAAGGTCACCCGCCAGGGCGCTGTACACACCGGCCCCCTGCCCTATAATCGCCGGCATCTAGCTTGTGGAGCCGACCATGCCGAACCTACGCCTCGCCGACCTGACCGCCGAAATCGAAGCCAACGTGCGCCGCGCGCTGCTGGAGGACATCGGCAGTGGCGACATCACCGCGCAGCTGATCCCGGCCGAGCGCCTGGCCAAGGCGACCATCATTACCCGCGAAGACTGCGTGATCGCCGGCACCGCCTGGGTCGACGCCGTGTTCCGCCAGCTCGACCCGCGGGTAGCCGTGCACTGGCAAGTTGCCGACGGCGACCGCGCGCTGGCCAACCAGCCGCTGTTCCACCTGGAAGGCCCGGCACGCTCGCTGCTCAGCGGTGAGCGCAGTGCGCTCAACTTCTTGCAGATGCTGTCTGGCGTCGCCACGCGCGCGCGCTTTCTGGCCGACCTGGTCGACGGCACCCAGGTGCGCCTGCTCGACACCCGCAAAACCCTGCCCGGCCTGCGCCTGGCGCAAAAGTACGCAGTCACCTGTGGCGGTTGCGACAACCACCGCATCGGCCTTTACGATGCCTTCCTGATCAAGGAAAACCACATCGCCGCCAGCGGTGGCGTGCCTGAAGCGGTGGCAGCAGCGCACCGCATCGCCCCTGGCAAGCCGGTGGAAATCGAGGTCGAAAGCCTGGACGAACTGCGCCAGGCCCTGAGTGCGGGGGCGGATATCATCATGCTCGACGAGCTGACCCTGGATGAAATGCGCGAAGCCGTACGCATCACCGCAGGCAAGGCCAAACTTGAGGCCAGCGGCGGCGTCAACGAGAGCACCTTGCGGGTGATTGCCGAAACCGGCGTCGATTACATCTCCATTGGTGCCATGACCAAGGATGTGAAGGCGGTGGACTTGTCGATGCGCTTGAGCCTCTGAAGGCGCAGAAAATTGCAGGCATGAAAAAACCGGCCAGATGGCCGGTTTTTTTCGAGCGTCGGATCAGAACGAGGCGTTGGCCAAGCCGTCCAGGTAACGCTCGACGTCCAGCGCCGCCATGCAGCCTGCACCGGCCGAGGTGATGGCCTGACGGTAGACGTGGTCGGCCACGTCGCCCGCTGCGAACACACCTTCGACATTGGTGGCAGTGGCGTTGCCTTCACGGCCGCCATTGACCACCAGGTAGCCGTCCTTGAGGGTCAGCTGGCCTTCGAACAGCGACGTGTTCGGCGTGTGGCCAATGGCGATGAACACGCCGTCGACCTTGATTTCGTCGCTGCTGCCATCGTTGTTCTTCAGGCGCGCACCGGTCACGCCCATGTTGTCACCCAGTACTTCGTCCAGGGTGGCGTTGAGCTTGAGCTCGATCTTGCCTTCGGCCACGCGGGCGTTGAGTTTGTCGACCAGAATCTTCTCGGCACGGAAGGTTTCGCGACGGTGAACCAAGGTCACCTTGCTGGCGATGTTGGCCAGGTACAGCGCCTCTTCAACCGCGGTGTTGCCGCCGCCGACAACGGCTACCGGCTTGTTGCGGTAGAAGAAGCCGTCACAGGTCGCGCAGGCCGAAACACCCTTGCCCATGAAGGTTTCTTCCGACGGCAGGCCCAGGTAGCGGGCGCTGGCGCCAGTGGCAACGATCAGCGCGTCGCAGGTGTAAGTGCCACTGTCACCTTGCAGGGTGAATGGCTTGTTGGCCAGGTCGACAGCGTTGATGTGGTCGAAGACGATCTCGGTCTCGAAGCGCTCGGCGTGCTCTTGCATGCGCTGCATCAGGGCTGGGCCGGTCAGGCCATGGGGGTCGCCCGGCCAGTTGTCGACTTCGGTGGTGGTCGTCAGCTGGCCACCGGCCTGCATGCCGGTGATCAGCAGCGGCTTGAGGTTGGCACGGGCGGCATAAACTGCGGCGCTGTAACCGGCAGGGCCGGAACCGAGGATGATGACGCGCGAATGACGTACTTCAGACATGTCGAACTCCTGTCGAGCCGGCCGCACGGGGCCAGCATCGGTGTGCCGGCGGTGCCAGCTGGAATTTAAAAAGGACCCACGCAACCTTGGGGAAGGCTACTACGCGTCGGTCCAGAACCTAAAAGTTGAGCGCACTGTAGCGAGGTCGCAAAGATTAAGGAAATATCCTTCGACAATCCACCTCATAGGCATCGTCTATTCAGCAATTTCATTCACGAAAAATGCCCTGGTGCTTTTGTTACAGCCGGTTTCGCCGACATCGCCCGCCTTTCGTCGGCGCAACAAACTCGGTAAGGTCAGCGCGTTTTCCTTATGTTCGGAGTGTCTCGATGCAAGCCCCTGTCCTCTCTGGCCCCCAGTATCTGCGCGAAGGCCTGAAACTGGTGCTGAGCCCGAACCTGCGGTTGTTCGTGCTGCTGCCCCTGGCGGTCAACCTGCTGCTGTTCGGCGGCCTGATCTACTTTGCCGGCCACCAGTTCAGTGTGTGGGTCGACGCGCTGATGCCGACCCTGCCAAGCTGGTTGAACTTCCTCACGTACATTCTCTGGCCACTGTTCGTCGCCCTGGTGGTGCTGATGGTGTTCTTCACCTTCACCCTGGTGGCCAACGTCATTGCCGCACCGTTCAATGGTTTTCTGGCCGAAAAGGTCGAAGTGGTGGTGCGCGGCGAAGACAATTTCCCCGCGTTCAGCTGGGCTGAGCTGGTGGCCATGGTGCCGCGCACCTTTGGCCGCGAGATGCGCAAGCTGGGCTACTTCCTGCCCCGGGCGATCGGCCTGTTCATCCTGTCGCTGATCCCCGTGGTCAACGTGATCGCGGCGCCGCTGTGGCTGATCTTTGGGGTATGGATGATGGCTATCCAGTACATCGACTACCCGGCGGACAACAACAAGATGAGCTGGCAGGACATGCTCGCCTGGCTGCGCAGCAAGCGCTGGCAGTCGCTGGGCTTTGGCGGCATCACCTACTTGGCGCTGATGGTGCCGGTGGTGAACGTGCTGATGATGCCGGCGGCGGTGGCCGGTGCCACCCTGTTCTGGGTACGCGAGCGTAACTGAGCCTGGCACGCGCTGGTGTAGGAGCGGCCTTGCGTCGCGAAAGGGTCGCGTAGCGGCCCCAGGTTCTGTGGCGCAGCAAAAATCGCCGGGGCCGCTACGCGACCCTTTCGCGACGCAAGGCCGCTCCTACAACAACAACAATCACTGAGCCAGTCGGCTGGAAAACTGCCCCACCACGTCCACCACCCGCTTCGCCCCGTCCTGAATCTCGACGATCACGTTGCCAGTCTCATCGGCAAGCGCAAGCCCCTGCTCGGCCTGGCGCTTGCTGGTGTCGATGATCGCCACCGCAGCCTGGGCCAATTGCTCGTTCTGCTGCACGACCCGGGCAATCTCCTCGGTGGCAGTGCTGGTACGCGAGGCCAACTGGCGTACTTCGTCGGCGACCACGGCAAACCCCCGCCCCTGCTCCCCCGCACGGGCTGCCTCGATGGCGGCGTTGAGCGCCAGCAGGTTGGTCTGCCCGGCAATGTCGCTGATGGTCTTGATGATCGAGCCGATCACCCGCGACTGAGTGTCCAGCGCCTGGATACCCTCGGCCGCCTCCTGCATCGACGCCTCCAGCCCACGCATGACGCTTACGGTTTGCGTTACCACCTCGGTGGCCTTGCGCGCGCTGGTGTCCGTGCCCAGCGAAGTGTTGAAGGCGATGTCCGCCGCCTCGGCAACTGCCTGCTCCTGGTTGACCTGGTCGGTGATCACGGTGGCAAATTTGACCACCTTGTACAGCACGTCATGGGCATCAAAGATCGGGTTGTAGGACGCCTCCAGCCACACTACCCGGCCATGGGCGTCGATGCGCTTGAAGCGTTCAGCGATGTATTCGCCCCGGCGCAGCTTGTCCCAGAACGCCTGATAACCTGGCGAATTGGCTTCTGCAGGCTCACAGAAGATGCGGTGATGCTTGCCGCGGATCTGCTCGAGGCGGTAGCCGACCGAGGTCAGAAAGCGTTCGTTGGCAGTCAGGATGGTGCCATCGAGGCCAAATTCGATCACGGCGGTCGAGCGCATCAATGCCTTGATCAGGCTTTCGTGCTCGCGTGAGGTTTCGATGGTGCGGGTAAGGTCGCTCGAGTGCAGGGTGAAATACTTGATGCGCCCTTCGCTGTTCTTCACCGGCTGCAGGATGGAGCGCAGCCACGCTTCCTGGCCATTGCCACGCAGCAGGCGGAACGCCCCGTTGAGGTGCTCGCCACGGCTGATGGCGCTTTTCATGCGCTGATAGAAATCCAGCGTCTTCACATGGGCCGGGACAATGTCCTCGAGTTTGCGTCCAAGCAGTTGGTCGGCACGGTAGAGCATCTCGCTCTCGAAGTTGCCGTTGACCATCTCGATCCGTCCTTGGGGGTCGAGCTGGAGCACCAGCATCTCGCTGTCGAGGCTGCTCTTGACCTGTTCGACCGACAGCAGGTCTTCACGCAGTTGCTGGATTTCTTGCTTGAGCTTGTTGTTGAACATTCCCGCTCTCCTGGAGCGCAGCACGTAATCGAATGCATCTTCATCGGCTGGCGGTGGCAGGTTCTTGAGCACCCTGCAGGCAAATATTCACACCGTTGAAACAACCGGCGATCAGGCGTCACCTGCACGTCACAAGGCCGTCACATGCGCGCAATGCTGCAGGCGGACACTTTTTGTCATGAATACACCCGCCCTGCGTATCACCCTCGTCAGCGAAACCTTCCCACCGGAGATCAACGGTGTCGCCAATACCCTTGGCCGCCTCAGCGAAGGGTTGCGCCAACGCGGGCATGACATCGAGATCGTGCGCCCACGCCAAGCCGGCGAAGCGCCGGTGCACAACGACCCGCAACTGATGCTATGCCGCGGCTGGGGCTTGCCCGGCTACCCCGGCCTGCAATGGGGCGAAGTGTCCATGCACAAGCTGCTGCGGCGCTGGCGCAGACAACGCCCGGATGTGCTGTACATCGCTACCGAAGGGCCATTGGGGCTGAGTGCGCTGCGCGCGGCACGGCGCCTGGGGGTGCCGGTGGTCAGCGGTTTCCATACCAACTTCCCGCAGTACTCCGGCCAATATGGCTTGGGTTTGCTGGCACGCCTGCTCACCCACTACCTGCGCTGGTTCCATCGCCGTACGGCCATCACGCTGGTGCCCAGCATCAGCCAGCGCCTGGAGCTTGAACGCCGTGGTTTCGAGCGCCTGGAACTGCTGGCCCGCGGGGTCGATGCCTGCCTGTTCAACCCGGCCCGGCGCAGCCAGGTGCTGCGTGAAAGCTGGGGGCTTGGCCCGGACGATATCGCCGTGCTGCATGTCGGGCGCTTGGCGGCAGAAAAGAACCTGGGGCTGCTGCGCCCGTGCCTGGACGCGCTGAAGCAGACTTATCCACAGAAGCGCCTGCGCCTGATCGTGGTCGGCGACGGCCCACAGCGCGCCGCCCTTGAACAACAGGTGGCTGATGCCGTGCTCTGTGGCGCCCAGCGCGGTGAGGCACTGGCCGAGCACTATGCCAGCGGTGACCTGTTCCTGTTCCCAAGCCTGACCGAAACCTTTGGCAACGTGGTACTCGAAGGCATGGCTTCGGGGCTGGCGGTGGTGGCCTACGATGAGGCGGCGGCCGCGCAACATCTTCGTCATGGGCACAGCGGCGCGCTGGCCATGCCCGGGGACCAGGCGGCCTTTATCGATGCCGCCTGCTGGCTACTGGAAGAGGAAGAAACCCTGCGCCGAGTACGCCTGAATGCCCGTCAACACGCCAGCCGCCAAGGCTGGCCGGCGATTGTCGAGCAGTTCGAGGGCTATCTGTATGGTGCCTGCAAACAACGCGCAGGCGCGGCGCAACAGGCCCCGGGCACTGCGCTGGCGATCAAGCCAGGTTCGACAGCCCCGCGCGGCTGAGCAAAAACCTTAGCCCAGGGCCTTCTCGATGGCCTGAACCACGGTAGGGTCATCCGGCGCAGTGCGCGGCGAGAAGCGCGCCAGCACGCGGCCGTCCTTGCCTACCAGAAACTTTTCGAAGTTCCAGCTGATGTCACCGGGGAATTCGGCCCCCTCCCCCGCCAGCAGGCGATACAGCGAGTGGCGTTGCGGCCCATTGACCTCCAGCTTGGCGCCCAAGGGGAAGCTGACACCGTAGTTGAGGCTGCAGAATTCCTGGATTTCCTTCTCGCTGCCAGGCTCCTGGCCGGCAAACTGGTTGCAGGGCAGCCCCAGCACGCTGAAACCCTTGCCCTTGAACTGCTGTTGCAGCTTTTCCAGCGAAGCGTATTGCGGCGTCAGGCCACACTTGGAGGCAACGTTGACCACCAGCACCACTTGGCCCTTGAACGGTGCGAGGGGCAGATCCCCGCCGTTCAGTGCCTCCAACTTCAGGTCGTGAAATGCACTCATGATGTATTCCCCTCTCAGGTTCCCGATGGCCGCGTGGGCAAAATCCGCCCAATAAAAAAGCGCTCGTCCAAGCCGTCCACCTCCCATTGGGAAGGCAAATGGCTTGCCCGAGCGCCTGGCGACTCTCTGAGCTTAGCGCAGAAAATCAGTGGTGATGGCCACCTTCACCGTGGATGTGACGGTGAGCGATTTCTTCTTCGCTGGCATCACGCACGTCTACAACCTTGACCTGGAAGGTCAGGCGCTGGCCGGCCAGCGGGTGGTTGCCGTCAACGGTAACGTCGTCGCCGTCGAGGTCGCGAATGGTGACGATCTGCATCTGGCCATCCGGCGCCGAGGCGTGGAACTGCATGCCGACTTCCAGCTCGTCGACGCCTTCGAACAGGCTGCGGTTCAGGGTGCTGACCAGCTCGGCCAGGTATTCACCGTACGCGTCTTCCGGCTCGATGGAGACATTCAGCTCGTCACCGGCCTGTTTGCCTTCCAGGGCTTTTTCCAGGCCCGGGATGATGTTGCCGGCACCGTGCAGGTAAACCAGCGGCGCGCCACCGGCGGAGCTGTCGATGGTCTCCCCGGCGTCGTTGGTCAGGGTATAGTCGATGGAGACAGCCTTGTTGGCGGCGATCAGCATGGGGCAAGACCTTTTGCAAAAGTATGTAGAGCGGACAAGTGTAACCAAGCCATCGCCCGATTGCGAACGCGCCTCGGCCGAGGAACAGCCCATCAGTCGGATCACCGGCTTCCATCAGGACGAAGAAGGCCACTGGGTGGTCGAGTTGTCGTGCGGCCACACTCAGCACCTTCGCCACCAACCCCCTTGGCAGGCGCGCCCGTGGGTGCTCGATGCCGCTCAGCGCCAGCAGCGCATCGGCCAGGCTTTCGCCTGTGGCTGGTGTGCACAGGCGGCCGATAGCGCTACCCTTGGCCGTTGATTCCTTGCACCGCTTTATTTCGAGAAGCACGCATGCAAACATTTTTCATTGCGCCGACCGACTTTGGTGTCGGCCTGACTTCAATCAGCCTGGGCCTGGTTCGCACCCTTGAACGCGCAGGCCTGAAGGTCGGTTTTTTCAAGCCGATCGCCCAGCCTCACCCCGGCGATACCGGCCCCGAGCGCTCCACCGAACTGATCGCACGGACCCACGGCATCAAGCCGCCCAAGCCGTTGAGCCTGGCGCACGTCGAGCGCATGCTCGGCGATGGCCAACTTGACGAACTGCTCGAAGAAATCATCCGCCTGTACCAGCAAGCCTGCGTGGGCAATGACGTGGTAGTGGTCGAGGGCATGGTGCCGACCCGCCACGCCAGTTACGCGGCGCGGGTCAACCTGCACCTGGCCAAGAGCCTGGATGCCGAGGTGATCCTGGTGTCGGCGCCGGAAAACGAGGTCCTCAGCGAGCTGTCCGGCCGGGTCGAACTGCAGGCCCAGCTGTTCGGCGGCCCACGCGACCCGAAAGTGCTCGGGGTGGTCCTCAACAAGGTGCGTACCGAAGAAAGCATGGCGGACTTCGCCACGCGCCTGCGCGAGCACTCGCCGCTGCTGCGCGGCAACGACTTCCGCCTGCTGGGCTGCATCCCTTACCAGCCCGAACTGAACGCCCCGCGCACCCGCGATGTGGCCGACCTGCTTGGCGCCCAGGTGCTCAACGCCGGGGACTACGAGCAGCGGCGCATGAGCAAGATCATCATCTGCGCGCGTACCGTGGCCAACACCGTGCCATTGCTCACCCCTGGCACCTTGGTGGTGACCCCCGGTGACCGTGACGACATCATTCTGGCCGTGAGCCTGGCAGCGATCAATGGCGTGCCCCTGGCCGGCCTGCTGCTGACCAGCGACAGCAAGCCCGATGCGCGTATCCTTGGCTTGTGCCGCGGCGCCTTGCAAGCCGGCCTGCCGATTCTTTCGGTGAGTACCGGTTCGTACGACACGGCCAACCAGCTCAATTCACTGAACCGCGAGATCCCCGTGGATGACCGCGAGCGTGCCGAGTTCATCACCGATTTCGTCGCCAGCCACCTCGACGCTGCCTGGCTGCATCAGCGCTGTGGCACGCCACGTGAGCTGCGTCTGTCGCCTGCGGTGTTCCGCTATCAGTTGATTCAACGCGCACAACAGGCCAACAAGCGCATCGTCCTGCCCGAGGGCGCCGAGCCGCTGTTGGTGCAGGCGGCGGCGATCTGCCAGGCCCGTGGCATCGCGCGTTGCGTACTGCTGGCCAAACCCGAGGCAGTCGAAGCCGTTGCCCGCGCCCAGGGCATTACCCTGCCGCCAGACCTGGAAATACTCGACCCGGAGCTGATTCGCGGGCGCTATGTCGAACCGATGGTCGAGCTGCGCAAAAGCAAGAACCTCAATGCGCCCATGGCCGAGCAGCAGCTGGAAGACCCGGTGGTGATCGCCACCATGATGCTGGCCCTGGATGAGGTCGACGGCCTGGTCTCGGGCCTGGTGCATTCCACCGCCAACACCATCCGCCCGGCCCTGCAGCTGATCAAGACGGCGCCAGGTGCCAGCCTGGTATCTTCGGTGTTCTTCATGCTGTTCCCCGAGCAGGTGCTGGTGTACGGCGACTGCGTGATGAACCCGCACCCCAGTGCCGCAGAACTTGCAGAAATCGCCCGGCAGAGCGCCGAATCGGCACAGGCCTTCGGCATCGCGCCGCGGGTGGCGATGATCAGTTATTCAAGTGATTCGGCGAGCGATGAAGAAGTCGAGAAGGTGCGTGAAGCAACACGCCTGGCACAAAGCGCGGAACAGGATCTGCTGATCGATGGGCCGTTGCAGTATGACGCTGCGGCCAACCCGGCCATCGCCCGGGAACTGGCACCGAACAGCCCGGTTGCCGGGCGAGCCACGGTGTTCGTCTTCCCCGACCTCAATACCGGCAACACCACGCACAAAGCGGTGCAGCGCAGTGCCGATGGGGTCAGTCTGGGGCCGATGCTGCAGGGGTTGCGCAAGCCGGTGAACGACTTGCCGCGCGGGGCTCAGGTGGACGATATCGTGCACACCATCGCCCTGACGGCGATTCAGGCCAGCGTCGTGCGCTGAAGCCTTGGGGCTGCTTGGCAGCCCCAAGGCGACCCTCATGACTTACGGATACTGCTGAACCTGCCCTTGCTGGTCATACTGCTGACCTGGGATCGGCTTCAGGTTGACCTCCACGCGACGGTTCTGTGCCCGGCCGTTGGCGTCGGCGTTGCTGGCGATCGGCTGGTCCGGGCCCATGCCACGTACCGAAATGCGCGAAGCATCCACACCCTGCGAAGTCAGGTAGGTGCTGACCGCCTGCGCGCGGCGCTGGGACAGGTCCATGTTGTGCTGACGGCTGCCGGTGCTGTCGGTGAAGCCGACCACTTCGATGGTGTTCTGGTTGAACTGCTTGAACGAGCCAGCCAGGTTGTTCAGCGGCGAGTAGAAGCTTGGCGCGATGTTGGCCGAGTCGGTGGCGAAGGTGATGTTGCCTGGCATGATCAGCTTGATCTGGTCGCCCTGGCGCTGCACCTCGACGCCGGTATTGGCCATTTGTGCGCGCAGTGCGGCTTCCTGCTTGTCGGCGTAGTAGCCGTAACCGGCTGCTGCGGCACCCACTGCGGCTGCGCCGATCAGTGCACCTTTACCCCGGTTGTTGTGGTCGATGGCGGCACCGGCGACAGCGCCGGCCAGCGCGCCCAAGCCGCCGTACTTGGCGGTCTTGCTCATCCCCGTGGAGCCCTGCGCCTGACCCTGGTTGTCGTACGGGTTCTGGCTTGCGCAGCCAGTCATCAGGGCTGCAGCGGTTGCGACGATAATCAGACGACGCATGGTGAACATGGACAAGCTCCTACTGAAATTCATAAATGCGGCAGACCGCGAATGGATCTATGCCAGCCTTGGATTGCCAAGCGGCAGAAAAATTCCATGAACACGTTTTCACGCAGGTTCATGCCCGCACGAACGGGTTCTCGCGCATCTCGTCACCCAGGCGGGTGTCTGGCCCGTGGCCTGTGACCACGATGGCCGTTTCATCCAGCCGGTACAACCGCTCCTTGATCGAACGAACGATAGCCCGCTGATCACCGCCCCACAAATCGGTGCGGCCAATACCGCGACGGAACAAGGTATCGCCGGCAATCAACAGCTTGGCATCGGCGAACCAGAAGCTCATCGAGCCGGGCGTGTGCCCCGGGGTATGCAAGGCCACGCCACAACCACAGGCCAGTTCCTCGTCATCGCTCAGCCAGCGGTCTGGGGCAGGCACCGGGGTGTAAGGCACGCCGAACATCTGGCACTGCATCTCCAGGTTGTCCCACAGCGACTGGTCGTCTTTGTGCAGGTGCAATGTCGCGCCAGTCAGTTCCTTCAACTTGCCCGAGGCGAGGAAGTGATCGAAATGCGCGTGGGTGTGGATGATGCTTACCAAGGTCAGGCCATGGGCTTGCAGGCGGGCGAGGATCTTCTCCGGGTCACCGCCTGGGTCGACGACGATGGCCTTTTTGCTCAGCGGGTCGCCGATCAGGGTGCAATTGCACTGCAGGGGGCCTACGGGGAAGGTTTCGCGGATGAGGGCTGAGGATAGATTTTCCATAGGGACCATTATTCAAAGAGGGTTTGTACGCGAGCCAGTGCATCAAGGATGACCACCTCGGGCACAGCCTCGACACGCTGGGCCTTTCTGGCCTCCAGATCCACTGTGCGTATCTGGTTACAGAGCATGACCCCTTGCGTCTGCGTACCCGCGCCGCTAAGCGTCACTGCGAACCCTGCATGCCTTGCGAAATCCCCACCCTGGGAGATCGGCACGATCACTGCGAGCCCCGCAGCATTGAAGGCCGAGGGTGTAAGCACCAATGCGGGTCGCCCTGCGCCTTGCTGCTCTCGTCCGACAGCGGGATCAAGGTTGATACGAACAATATCGCCTCTGGCGAATTTAACCCGCTTCACACTTCCCGCCCCACTGGGCGCATCGCGTTCCAAGCGGCCATGTCCTCTGGCTCTGGTGCCGTGAGATCACACTGAGCCATCAACTCTTCAAGGGTGTATTTAGGTTTGGACCTGACAGGCTTGAGCACCAGCGTTTCACCGGCCGTATCCAAGCTAAGGGTTGAGCCGACACCAAGGTGCAGCTGCTTGAGCACCGCTGCAGGGAGGCGAATGGCCGCGCTATTGCCCCACTGCTGAATCTTGATCTGCATAAGTATCTCCCAAGGTAGATACATACTAGAAATCCTCCATGCGATTGCAAGTGAAATGTAGAAACGTCGTATCTACATTGTCACTCGCCTGGCTGGAAAAAAGCCCAGCTACCACAAGAAGGAAATCCCTCACATCGTCTTGGGAAT
Source organism: Pseudomonas sp. NFX1 (assembly GCF_051123555.1). Lineage (NCBI taxonomy): Bacteria > Pseudomonadati > Pseudomonadota > Gammaproteobacteria > Pseudomonadales > Pseudomonadaceae > Pseudomonas > Pseudomonas sp. NFX1. The sequence goes on from NZ_CP169366.1 coordinate 3,802,568, forward strand.
CGACGCTAGGGCCGCAATAAAAGGCAACACCTGATCACGCGAAATGGCCACGAGAACGATCAAGGCAAAAACAACCTGAACAACCCGCCCCCAAGCGCCCCGCCATTGGAAATCTCGATGCGCCCCTTCACCCCATCGCTCTCATGCAGCGCCGCGATCCGCGCAGCGAAGTACAGGCCCAGGCCAGTACTGCCACTGTGTGAATCGATCCCCTGGATGAACTCTTCCTGGCGTTCGAGCATGCGCTGTGGATAACCCGGGCCGTCATCGTTGACGCAGATCACCAGTTGGTTGGCTTCTTCCTCGATGCTGATCAACAAGGCATGCCCGGCAAAACGGGTGGCGTTGGTGATCACGTTGGCGATCACCGACGCGACCAGTTCGCGGTCGAAGAAGCCCAACGGGTTGTCGGTGTCGATACGCCAGGTGGCGAGGATGTCGTTGTGCTTGAGTACTTCCTGATGGGCAGCCAACTGGGCTTCGATGAAGTCGTCCAGCTCGTGGTAGTCCGGGCAGACCGGCAGCTGGTTGACACCCAGTTTGTACAGCCCCAACAGTTGCACCAGCATACCGTTGAGGTGGCGGAACTCGTGCTCCATCACCCCTTGCTCGGTGCCAGTGCGCAACTCTTCGGGCAAGCGCGCCAGCCACTGGTCATGGGACTGGATCAGCGCTGACAGGGAGTTTTTGAGGTCGTGCACGGTGGAGGCGATCACCGTGGAAAAATCCAGCCCCTGATTGTCTTGATTCATGCGCCGAACACTCGGATGTGCAGTTTGCCATAGCGGTCATAGCGGTTGTCGCTGGCCGGGATGCCGGCAACGCTGGTCAAGGCGTTGCGGCATTCCTGCATGATCGCAGGCTGTGGGTCATCCCCCCCGATGCGCAGCAGCGCCTGGGCGGTGTTGAGGGCGATGCTGATGTTCTTCGGTTGCAAGGCCAAGGCCTTGCGGAACAACTGCAGCGCTTCGTCGAGCTGACCTCCCTGGTAACTACGCACTCCCTGGCGGTTGAGGGTTACGGCTTCGGTGATCGCATTGAGTACGGCCGGATCATCCGTCAGCTTGGCCACCTTCTGCATGACCTTGGGGTCATCGCCATAGCTTTCCACACAGCTTTTGAGCACCCCGATCGCGGCCGCTTCCTGCCCTGACGCCTGCAGTTGGGCAGCCACTGTCAGCGCGGCATCGACCGAGAAGAACTGTTCCATCTTGTCCAGACGCTGCATGGCCTGCTCGGTGAGCTTGGCGGCCGTCTCGGCGTCACCGGCCTGCTGCAGGCTCGCGGCTTTCATCATCCGGGCGCGCACCTGCAAGCCTTGATCCTCGGGGTTTTCCTTGGCCACTTCACTGAGCACGGTGTTGATCTCGACGCGGGTCCGGGCGTCCAGGCCAAAGCCTGCGTTCTTGCTCATCAACGCCTGCACCAGGCCCAGGTTGTTCTCGGCATCCTTGTAGCGCGAACTCTGCCCCTGGTTCACCGCATGGCGGAACGCTTTCGAGGAGGTTTCAAAGTCCTCGTTGCCCAGCGCCAGCTTGCCCAGCGTGGCCTGCCGGCGTACCGACAGCGGCGACAGGCGCACCGCTTCTTCCAGCATGTTCTGCGCGCGCTTGTTCTCGCCCTGCGCCACCAGCACTTCGGCCATGCCGTCGTACAGGCCCGGCATGATCGGGAAGGCCTTCAGTGCCTGCTCGTACACACCCTGAGCCTGGGCATTCTGGCCACGCTTGTGCATCAGGCTGCCCAGCGCCGAGTACACCCACGGCTGCGGGCGGCTGGCGAGAATGGCCTTGAGGAACTTTTCCAGCTCGTCAAAGCGATTGAGGTTGCGCAGGGCATCGGCCCGGTAGCGCAGGCACAAAGGGGCGAAGCGCGGGTCCTTCTTGCACAGCTCGGCGCAGGCCGCCAGGACTTCGGCCGGGCGACCGCGGTCCAGGGCCTGGAGGATCGGCTTGAGCAAGGTCTTGCGCTGGAACAGCTTCTCGACGCGCTGGGCCAGGCCTACCCGGTTGAACGGCTTGGTCAGGTAGGCATCGGGCTCATGCTCGATGGCACTGAGGACGATGGCCTGGCTGCTCTCGGCCGTCACCATGATGAACACGCACTCATGGCTGATGTGCTTGTCGAGGATCAGGTCTTCGAGCACCTGCTGGCCGTTTTTCTTGCCGTCGCCCAGGTGGAAGTCCTGCAGGATGAAGTCATAACGTTTCTGCGCGCACATGCGCAGGGCCTGCTCGCCGCTGTCGGCAGTGTCCACATCGCGCACACCCAGTTCGCGCAACATGGAACGTGTCGACGTACGAAAGTCGGTGAAGTCGTCGACGATCAGAAAGCTCTTTTGCCCGTACTGCAGCATCAACACGACCTGTATTGGGATGATTGAAAAATCGCGCAAGGCGATGCATACCACCGAATGCTGTATCGGCAGCCGGTCGGGAAAGATGAGGGTAGAGCATGCAGCGCGCTAAACAATTGCGCGCAGTGGCCTCAAGCCATTACTTTAGCGAGCAAACCCCGCGAGGGCTACCTCAGGCCAGCAAGCCCAACGATTTGGCCTTGGCCACCGCTTGCGTCCGGCGCTCGACGCCCAGCTTGCTGTTGATGTGGCTGGCATGGGTCTTGACGGTATGCAGCGAGATGAACAGCCGTTCGCTGATCTGCTGGTTGGAACACCCCTGCGCGATCAGCTCGAGCACAGCCCGCTCCCGACCACTCAACGCCTCGCCGCCGCCGCTGCTGACCACAGGTAATGGCGGCAGGCGCTTGAGCAGTTCGGCCTGCACCGCGCAACCGGGGTGAGCTGCAAGCTGCTCGTGCAGCCACTGTGGGTGTTTTTCGAGCAACGTTTGGAAGGGGTGCAGCACGCCGCCCTGCGCGGCTTCGAGCGCCTTGGGCAGCAGCCCGGCAGCTTGCGCGTCACGGCCCTCCCCTAATAGCAGGGCAACCCACTGGCACAGTGCGCTGACGGCCAGCAGCATGCCGCCACTGACCAAACCCCGTTCGACCAGCCCCGACAGGCGCTGAATAGATTCATCTGTACGCAGCTGGATACGCGCCAGCAACGCCTGCTGCAATTCGATATGCAGTGGCAGCAACGGATGAAACTCCGGGGCCGCTGCGGGCTGCTCGCCGCCGTAGGTCTGCCCCAGCCGCAGCAACCACGACTCGGCAAGGTCGGTACGCCCTTGCGCCAGCCACAGCTCGCACTTGACCAGGGTAATCATGGCCAGGTAGTAAATCGGCGGAACGTCCCAGATGTGCATCAGCCGCTCCGCCTCGGCCAGCTCGGCGAACGCTTCGGCGAAGTGGCCCTCGCGGCCATCGAGCGTCGCAATCACACAGTGGCCGATCAGCACGCTGATGTCCCGGCAGGCCCGCGCTTCACCCAGCCCCGCACGCAGGCGCGCACGACCTTGGCCGGCTTGCAGGCGCGAAACCAGCAGGTAGCCCTCGTACAGGGTCAGCCGCGCCCGCACCGCATACAAGCGCTGCCCCGACAGCCCCTGCAGGCGCTGCAAGCCTTGGCGCACTTCGTCCAAGGCCCGCAACACTTCACCACGGGCATGCAGCACCCGCGCCCGATCATAGTGCGCCAGGGCCTCGAACAGCGGGTTGCCAACACGCTGGGCCAGCTCCAGGGCTTCGCGGTTCCAGCCCCGCGCATGCCAGAAGTCGGCATCGGCAATGGCCAGGTTAGACAGTGTCGAAAGACACACCAGGCGCTGGCCATAACGCTTGCACGGCAGGCTTTGCAGCGCTTCACCGCAATAAGCCAAGGTGCGCTCGCGATCACCCCGACCGCGCGCGATGACGCCGCTCAGCGCCAGCCACTGGGCCAGCATCGACTTCTGCGCGGTCGCCGACGGCGCAGGCAGAAAACGGCTGAGGTAACCGGCCAGTTCTTCGGCCGCATCCAGCTGGCAAGCCAACCCCAACGCCCAGCTATACAGCACGATCAGCCGCGGCGTACTGATCAGCAAGCTTTCTGGCAGGTCCATCTTCCAGCGCAGCAGCATGCCGACGTTCTGCTCGGCCAGCAGTTGCTCCTCGGAAAGGCTCTGCACCAGGTCGGCAGCGACATCGAGGTGGCCGGCACGCAGCGCCTGTTCAACCGCCTCATCCAGCAAGCCTTGGCCCTCGAACCAGCGGCAGGCACGCAAATGCAGGCCCGCCAGCGGTTCGCTGGCCTGGCGGCTACGCAACAGATCGGAAAACAGGTGGTGGTAACGAAACCAGTGACCGTGCTCGTCCAGCGGCACCAGAAACACCTGGTGAGCCTGCAGGAAGCGCAGGACAGCGGCACTGTCCTCGCGGCCACGCAGGGCATCGCAGAGGGACGCGCAGAAGCGCTCCTGGCTCGCCGTGTCGTACAGAAAGGCCTGTACGTCCGCCGGCAGGATCTCGATGACTTCTTCCAGCAAGTAATCGCGTATCAGCCCTTCGCCGCCATGCAAGGCGTGGGGCAAGGCATGCTCATCGCCTGATTCGCTGGCCGCCAGCTGCCAGAAGCGCAGCCCGGCCACCCAGCCGTCACTGCGCTGGATCAGGTTGTCCAGTGCCTGGCCACGCAGGCCGGTGGGTTGGCGGCCGATCACCGCCAACGACTCGTCAGGCGTCAGGCGCAGCTCCTGCTCGTTGAGCTCGACCAGTTGCCGGGACAGACGCAAGCGAGCCAGGTGCCAATCCGGGCGCTGGCGGCTGGTGATCAACAGCACCAGGCCGTTGGGCAAGTGATTGAGGAAAAACTGCAGGCAACTGTCGAGAACCGGCCCTTGCGCCAGGTGATAGTCATCCAGCACCAGCAGCAGGGGCGTATCGGCTTGCAGGTACTGCGCCAGCTCGTCGAGCAGGCCGTCGATCCACTCCTCGAAGGCGAATGGCTGGTGGCGTTGGCGCATTTTCAGCAAGCCCATGGCCTGGCCACCCAAGGCGGGGCAGTACTGCTGCAGGCCTTCGAGCAGCCGTTCGAGAAAACGCCCGGGGTCGGCATCGCGCTGGCTCAGGCCAAGCCAGAGGCTTCGCCAGTGCTCGGGCAGTGCTTCGCAGAACTCGATGGCCAACGAGCTTTTACCAAAGCCCGCTGGCGCGTTGACCAGCAGCAACCGCCCATTCAGGCCTGCTTGCAGGCGCTGACACAGACGTGCACGCGGCACATGGCCGTCCGGCAGCGGTGGCCGGAAGAAACGCCCGTCCAGCAGGCCGAGGGCCTGGCTGGCGAATCCATGCGTACGGGACAGATCTGTCATGGCCGGCTCATTCTGATGGGAAGACAACGGCGATACGGATGCTTGCGAGACTAGCGGGTAACGCAGCGCATTTGAAGATGATGGGCGCAATTGCGCTGTAAAAGACTACGACAAAAAGCAACAACGCTGATGGACGAGCGCTAGACCGGGGCTTTGGCGGAATATTCACCGGCCTTATCGCGGCCCTGCAGGTGGCCGCGAATTGCGCAGTGGCTTAACAGAAACGCCCCGGCAAGCCGGGGCGTTCTGGGGATCACACGGAGTTGCAGGTTATCAGCTCAACGAATACCCGACTGACGCAGGGCCGCTGGCTGGAAGTCGGCTTTGCTGGCACTGAAGCCAAAGTCGTAAGCGCGCTTCTCTTCGTTCTTCATGCCCAGCGCCAGGTAACGCCCCGACTGCAGGTCGTAGATGGTTTCCAGGGTGTACCAAGGCACCTCTTTGTTGTAATACGGCTGGGAATGGGCTTCGGAAACGCGCCACAGCTGGCCACGACCGTCGTACTGGTCGATCACTGCAGCCTGCCAGGTGTCTTCATCGATGTAGAAGTCACGCTTGGCGTAGATGTGCCGCTGGCCCGGTTTGAGGGTTGCGACCACGTGCCAGACGCGGCGCAGCTCGTAACGGGACAGGTCCTGGTTGATGTGCCCGGCCTTGATGATGTCGGTGTACTTCAGCTTGGGGTCATCCAGCTTGAAAGCGTTGGAGGCGATGTACAGCTCCTTCTTGCCTTCCAGCTTCCAGTCGTAGCGGTCTGGCGCCCCGTTGAACATATCCAGGTTGTCCGAGGTACGCAGGCCGTCGGCAGCGGTACCCGGGCCGTCGTACGACACTTGCGGTGCCTGGCGTACGCGACGCTGGCCGGCGTTGTAGATCCACGCCTTGCGCGGCTCTTTCACCTGGTCGAGGGTTTCGTGCACCAGCAGCACGGTCCCGGCCAGACGAGCGGGCGCGGTCACTTCCTGCTTGAAGTAGAAGAGGATATTGCCCGGGTTGCTCGGGTCGTAATCCTTCATCTTGTCGCGGAAGACGAACTGGTCGGAGAAGTACACCGGGTTGAAAGAGCCGTTCTGCTGTGGCGTTGCCTGGGTTACCAGGCGGCTGACACTGCCCCCCCGGTAGCGGGTAATGTGGTTCCAGATCACTTCCAGGCCGCTTTTCGGGATCGGGAACGGCACCGCCGTGTCAAAGTTGTTCAAGCCGTTGCCGCCTTCCACCAGCGTGGTCTGGGTGGCGTTTTTCTTGATGGCGGCGAACACGTCGGCAGGTACCGTGGAGCCGCGATGGGTCTTGAATACCGGGATCCTGAAGCTGTCCGGATAGCGCTTGAACATGGCCAGCTGGCCCGGCGAAAGCTTGTCCTTGTACTGATCGGCGTTCTGCGCAGTGATGGTGAACAGCGGCTTGTCACTGCCATACGGGTCGGCCAGGAAGCCCTTGCCGTCGACGCTACCCGCCGTCTTCGACAGCGGCTCCCACGGGCCGATCGAGCCATCGGCGTTGCCGGCCTTTTCGGCGCCCATCGGGGTCAGGGTACTGCCCAACTTGGCCGCCTCGTCGGCGGATACCGCAGCCATGACGCTGGTCGCCAGCAGGGACAGGCCCAGTACACCGGCTTGCAGCAGACTTCTGGTCTTGTTCATGTTGTGTCGTCCTGAATCAGTATTCTTAGAAGTTCACGCCGAAGCTGAGGGCGACGAAGTCGCGGTCATCCACGGTGCTGTACTTGCCGTCGAAGAAGTTGGTGTACGACAGGCTCGCCGTATAGGTGTTCTGGTACTCGGCGTCCAGGCCCAGGCTGACGGCCTTGCGGCCTTCCTCGAAGTTGGCACCCGGGCCAGGCGAGTAGCCGGAAACGTCATGCGACCAGGCCACGCTGGGCTTGAGGTTGACCCCGGCGAAGACGTCGTTGTAGTCCCAGATGACCCGGGCGCGGTAACCCCAGGAGGTGCTGGTGGTGTAGCCGTCGTTCTCGCATTTGCGATTCAGGTTGGTGGTGGATGCCCCAGCACCCGCGCCAGCGATGGTGCTGCCATTGAGTGCCTGGCAGGTGTCCGCACCGCCGGTGGCAGGCAGCGGGCCAGGCCCGAATACCGGGTCACGGCCGTAGCGGGTCTCGCGTGCGTTTTCCAGGCCGCCAACGTGGGTAACCCCAACTTCGCCCACCACAGTCATGCGGCTGGCGCCCATTACCTGGTCGAAGAAATGCGTCAGCGTGGTCTGGAACTGGGTGATTTCCTTGCGCCGGTAGCCGTGCAGGTCTTGGCCGGGGGTACCGGAGAGCAGCGAAGCGTTGGTCAGTGCGCCACCAATCGGACGCACGCCCGAGAATAGGATGTCGGTGGTATTCAGTTGCACAGGGGCATTGGGGCGATAGCTGACTTCACCACTCCAGGCCGTACCCGTAGGCAGCGTAGTGGAGAAGCTCAGGCCGTACAGGCGGATGTCCTCGGGGTACTCGACGAAGTACTCGGAGTTACCAGCCACAATCAGCGGTGCCAGCGCTCGCAACTGTGCAGGCAGCGCGCTCAGGCCGGCGAACACCGACGGTGGTGCGCCGGTGGCGCTGAAGATCGGCGCGCGGCTGTGGTAGTTCATGAAGTAGGCACCGAACTCGGTGTCCAGCGGGTCGAACATGTAGCGCAGAGCCACGCCGAACTGGCCGCTGTCGCGGGCATCACGGTCGGCGCCGCGGCGCACCATCACCCCTTCTTCGTTGATGTTCACGCCCTGGGTGGCGAGGAATTGCTGGGCTGCGCCCGGCACCGTGCGGCTGCTGTTGAGCACGCGCAGGTTGTCGGTACAGCCGTCGGCGATGATGTCTGGCTGGGAGAAGAACGTGCCGCAGTTATCGACGACGGTCTGGTCCCATTCGATCTGATAGAAGGCCTCGGCCGACAGGTTATCGGTCAGGCTCTGGGAGATGTAGAACATGTTGACCGGGATCAGGCCTTCCTTGATCTCGGCCCCCGGGCGGCGGAACGCGGATACGTCGATCGGGTTGATCGAGTTGATGCCGCCGCCGATGAAGGTACTCTCACCCCAACTGACAACCTGCTTGCCCAGGCGCACCGAGCCTGGCATGTCGCCAATCGAATAGTTGTGATAGACGAACGCATCGAGCAGTTCGGCACCGGAAGACTTGGCGCCTTCCTTGCGGTTGGAGTCGCTGATGTCCTTGAACTCGCGGCCTTCGTCCTTCAGCTCGAAGTCGTACCAGTACTTGCCGCGCACGAACACACCGGTGTCGCCGTACTTGAGTTCGAGGTCGTGGATACCCTTGAAGATCTTGGAGAACGTTTCGCCCTTCTTGAAGTTCAGGTGGCCATCGTCCGAGGTCTGCGACAGGCCCTTGCCGCCGTTGTTCACCCCGATCAGGTTCTTGTTGGGGTTGGCCGTCGACCAACTGGCGCCGATGGAGAGCGACGAGTCGAACTGGCCTTCGATTTCACCAATGTTGAAACTGACAGCGAAAGCAGGACTTGCGAGCGTGGAAGCAAGGCTGACGGCCAGGGGCAACTTGGCCCGGCGCCAGAACAGGTTTGCAGATTTCATCGACGCTACTCCATGTACTTTTTTGTTATGGCAGTGAGTCCTTTCAGAAACGGCCCGTGGGACCGGTATGCAGGCTTGCGCCTGCGGCAACACGGCTTGCGCGTGTCGCCCTCCCCCATTCCTGAAAATCCCCTGGCCTCGACTATAGCCAGCAAGGCACAGGCGCTTGATCCCTCTAAAGTGTGATTTGCGCTCCGTGCCGCCAACTCGCTCCGACGTTTTTCTTCGTGACGCGCTGGCAGTGCTGAAGCATGGCGCATTTTGGCTGTTTGGCAAGGCGCCGGGCTCTCTAGCATGCGGGTCGTGTTCTGACGTACACGACCCCCACTGTGCTTACAGAGTCGACAGGAACGCGCTGTTACTGGCCTGCCACTGGACGATGTCCTGGCGGATGCGTTTCTTGTCGAGTTTGCCGACACTGGTCTTGGGAATTTCAGTAACAACGGCGATCTGGCTTGGAATTGCCCACTTGTTGATATGCCCCTCTTCAACGAAAGGCTTGAGGTGGTCCTTGAGCGACTTGGCATCAATGGCCTGCCCGTCGCGCACCACCAGCAGGGCAAAGGGCCGCTCGCCCCACTGCGGGTCGGCGACACCCACCACCGCCACTTCGCGCACCGCCGGGTGACGGCTGATCAGGTCTTCGAGGTCGAGCGAAGATACCCACTCGCCGCCGGTCTTGATCACATCCTTGATGCGATCGCGGATATCGATGTAACCCATGCCATCGAGGGTCGCGACGTCACCGGTGTGCAGCCAGCCACCCTGCCACAGCTCTTGGCTCTTTTCCGGCTCTTTGAAGTAGCCCATGGTCAGCCACGGCGCACGCAGCACCAGTTCACCCTGGGTCTCGCCATCGGCCGGGAGGAAATTGCCCTCGCCGTCGACGATCGCCGCTTCCACCAGGGGCACCGGCACGCCGGCCTTGATCCGGTAGGAAATGCGCTCATCCTCGCTGCCGGCCTGCAGTTCGTCGTTCAGGTGCGCGGCAGAAATCAACGGGCAGGTCTCGGACATGCCGTACGCCGCCGTCAACTGGATACCGCGCGCCAGTGCAGCCTGGTACAACGAACGGTTAAGCGAACTGCCGCCGATGATGATCTTCCAGCCACCGAAGTCCTCGCCCTGGGCGCTGGGGCAATTGAGCAGCATCTGCAGGATGGTCGGCACGCAATGGGAGAAGGTGACCTTCTCTTCACGCCACAGCTTGACCAGCATGTCCGGCTCGTAGCGCCCCGGGTACACCTGCTTCATGCCAAGCATGGTGGCGGCGTAAGGGATGCCCCAGGCATGCACGTGGAACATCGGGGTGATGGGCATGTACACATCGTTGCTGCCCAGCAGGCGCACGCTGTCGATGCTGCCGGTCACCGAGGCTTCAGCCAGGGTGTGCAGCACCAGTTGCCGATGGGTGAAGTACACCCCCTTGGGGTTGCCGGTGGTACCTGTGGTGTAGAAGGTGGTGGCCACCGAGTTCTCGTCGAAATCCGGGAAGTCGTAGCGTGGGCTGGCGGCGGCGAGCAACTGTTCGTACTCGCCGACCAGGTTGGGCAGCGCGGCGGTCTTGTCCGGGCCATCGGTCAGCAGCACGGTCTTGTCGACCGTCGTCAACTGACCGGCGATGGCCTGGTAGAGCCCGACGAAGTCACTGTTGACCAGGACCACCCGGTCTTCGGCGTGGTTCATGGTGTAGAGGATCTGTTCCGGTGACAGGCGCACGTTGATGGTGTGCACCACCGCGCCGATCATTGGGATGGCGAACATGCATTCCAGGTAGCGATGGCTGTCCCAGTCCATCACCGCCACCGTGTCACCGGCTTTGACCCCGGCTTCGGTCAGAACATTGGCCAGGCGAGCGATACGCTCGTTGAGCTGTGGATAAGTCAGGCGCAGCTGATCGCGATAAACGATCTCGCGGGTTTTCTCGTAACGGCTGCCGGACATCAGCAGGCGTTTGATCAGCAGCGGGTAGGCGTAGGCGCCTTCGGCGGGTTTGATGATGCGGGTCTGCAACATGGGTATCCCTTTTCTGAAAAGCGGGCCGGACAAGTCTGGATCTACTGTAGTAGCTCAATGTGACGGTCAAATCAGCCGAAGGAATGATTTGGGCCGTTGAGGTATGAGTGGCAGGCGTTGACGCGCGGTAACCGCGGGCTAGACACTGCGGCTAACCCCTTCGGGCTTTGCACCGAAACCCATGCCCCATTTCCCGCCCCGCCACCGGAGAACCCCATGCCCAGCCCGCGTCGTGCCGTGTTCCTCGATCACCAGTCCCTGGACCTGGGTGACCTTGACCTGTCGCCCTTGCAATCGCAGTTCGAGGCGTTCGAGCTGTTTGCCGCCACCCGCCCGGAGCAGGTCGCCGAACGCCTGCAGGGCGCCGTCGCGGTGATCAGCAACAAGGTCATGCTCGATGCCGCAGCCCTTGCGGCCAACCCGCAGCTCAAGCTGATCCTGGTGGCCGCCACCGGCACCAACAATGTCGACCTGGCAGCGGCCCGCGCCCAGGGTATTACGGTGTGCAACTGCCAGGGCTATGGCACGCCGTCGGTGGCCCAGCACACCCTCGCCCTGCTGCTGGCCCTGGCCACGCGCCTGTGCGACTACAACCAGGCGGTGGCTGACGGCCAATGGGCCAAGGCCAGCCAGTTCTGCCTGCTGGACTTCCCCATCGTCGAGCTGGAGGGCAAGACCCTTGGCCTGCTCGGCCATGGCGAGCTGGGCGGCGCGGTGGCACGCCTGGCGGAAGCCTTTGGCATGCGCGTGCTGAGCGGGCAGATCCCCGGCCGCCCGGAGCGCGCCGACCGCATGCCGCTGCAAGACCTGCTGCCGCAAGTCGACGCGCTGACCCTGCACTGCCCACTGAACGAGCATACCCGGCACATGATCGGGGCCGACGAGCTGGCCCTGCTCAAGCCCGGTGCCCTGGTGGTCAATACCGCCCGAGGGGGACTGATCGACGAGCAGGCCCTGGCCGACGCCCTGCGCCAGGGCCACCTCGGTGGCGCCGCCACCGACGTGCTCAGCGTCGAGCCGCCGGTCAACGGCAACCCGCTGCTGGCAGGCGATATCCCCCGGCTGATCATCACCCCGCACAGTGCCTGGGGTGCAGTGGAGTCGCGCCAGCGCATCGTCGGCCAGCTCAGCGAGAATGCCCAGGCCTACTTCACCGGTCAGCCACGCCGCGTGGTCAGCTGAGCGCAGCGTTAGCCTCTGCTACACTGCGCGACTTTTTTCCAGGAGGCGTCGTCCATGGACCCGCGCAGTGAAGTGTTGCTCCGCCAGGCGGACCTGTTCCAGGGCCCGCTGCTGATCGCCGGTGCGCCCGCCGACGATCTGCTCGGCCACCTGCCCATGGCCCATGGCTGGACCTGGCATGCCGGCGACCAGGCCATGCTCGAAGGGCGCTTTGCCGGCCGCAGCCACTACGGTGTCGAACCGCCCCCGGTGGCCTTCGACAGCGCCGTGCTGTTCCTGCCCAAGTCCCGCGAGCTGGCCGCCTACCTGCTCAACGCCCTGGCGTCGCGCCTGGCCGGGCGTGACCTGTACCTGGTCGGGGAGAAACGCGGCGGTATCGAAGGCGCGGCGAAGCAGCTGCAGGCCTTTGGCAAACCGCGCAAGCTCGACAGCGCCCGGCATTGCCAGTTGTGGCAGGTAACCGTCGACCAGGCGCCAGCGGCCACGCCGCTGCAAAGCCTGGCCGAGCGTTTCGAGCTCGACCTCGAAGACGGCCCACTGCAGGTGGTCAGCCTGCCGGGCGTGTTCAGCCATGGCCGCCTCGATCGCGGCACCGCATTGCTGCTCAAACACCTCGATGGCCTACCGAGCGGGCATGTACTGGACTTCGGTTGTGGTGCCGGCGTGCTGGGCGCCACGGTGAAACGCCGCTATCCGCAAAGCCGGCTGACCTTGCTGGACGTGGACGCCTTCGCCGTGGCGGCCAGCCGCCTGACGTTGGCCGCCAACGGCCTGGAAGGTGAAGTGATCAGCGGCGATGGCATCGACGCGGCCCCCACCGACTTGAGCCTGATCCTGAGCAACCCGCCGTTTCATACCGGGGTCCACACCAATTACCAGGCGTCGGAGAACTTGCTGAAAAAATCCAGCGTTCATCTGCGAAAAGGTGGCGAAATGCGCCTGGTGGCGAACAGCTTCCTGCGTTACCAGCCGCTGATCGAAGGGGCGTTGGGGAACTGCCAGGTACGCGCCGAGGCCGACGGTTTTCGTATCTACCAGGCAACACGCGGTTAAAAACAGCGCTTGCCGAAACCGATTCGGCTAGGCAGAATCCGCACCGTCCTAGGGGAGTAGTCTCCCGCGAGCACCCAGCTCGCCCGGCACGCGTCAACATACTTGGCCCACAGGCCATGGCGCGTGCGACCCGCTATGCAGCGCCTGCATAGAGAGATCCGCACAGACGGATCCGCGGTTTGACAAGACCTATGACACGCACACCTTACCCGGGGCGGGAAGGCTGTACGTGTCATAGCCGTGTCGACCCGCCCCCGTAGGAAACCTGATGCTGGAATCCCTGCTGGTCCCCACCGCCATCGTTGCCCTCGCCGAAATCGGCGACAAGACGCAACTGCTCGCGCTCATCCTCGCTGCCCGCTTCCGCAAGCCTTGGCCGATCATCGCCGGTATCATCGCCGCCACCCTGGCCAACCATGCCGCCGCTGGCGCCGTGGGTGCGTGGGTCGGCGGGTTCTTCAGCGACTCGGCGCTGCACTGGATCCTGGCCGCCAGCTTCACCGCCACTGCACTGTGGACGCTGGTGCCGGACAAGATGGATGACGATGAAAACCCCGCGCGCCGCTTCGGCCCATTCCTGACCACACTGATTGCGTTCTTCCTGGCCGAGATCGGCGACAAGACCCAAGTGGCCACGGTGATGCTTGCAGCACAGTACCCGCACCTGATCATGGTCATCATCGGCACCACCCTGGGCATGCTGATTGCCAACGTGCCGGTGGTACTGGCGGGTAACTTTGCGGCGGATAAACTGCCATTGACGCTGATTCGTCGCCTGGCGGCTACCGCGTTCATCGTGCTGGCGGTCGTGGCCGTTTACTCGGCGATGAAAGCCAGTGGCTGGGTGGGGTAACACAAAGCTGGGGGCGCTTTGCGTTGCAAAAGGGCCGCAAAGCGGCCCCCTTGGCAATGCTTACTTCTTGGCCGCCTGATACAACGGCATCACCTTCGGAATGGCTGCCTGCAACGAGGCGATACGGCTCTCGGACGCCGGGTGAGTGCTCATGAACTCAGGCGGCGCGCCTTCGGATGCCTTGCTCATCTTGTTCCACAAGGTGATCGCCGCGTTCGGGTCGTAACCGGCACGCGCCGACAGCTCCAGGCCGATCAGGTCCGCCTCGTTCTCGTTGGAACGGCTGTTGGGCAGGGTCATGGCGTAGTTCACCACGGTATCAGCCAAGGCCATGCTGCTCTGGCCCAACCCGAAGAGGGCGCCCGCGCCCTGACGGGCCATTTCCACACCATAGGCCTTGGACATCGCTTCGCGGCTGTGCTCACGCAAGGCGTGGGCGATCTCGTGGCCGACCACCGCTGCAATCTCGGCATCGGTCAGCTTGAGCTGGTCGATCAGGCCGGTGTAAACGATGATCTTGCCGCCAGGCCCGCAGTTGGCATTGAGCTCATCGCTCTTGATCACGTTGACTTCCCACTTCCACTGGGCAGCATCCGGGCGAAAGATCGGCGCCTGGGCGATCAGTCGGTCGGCGATGACCTGCACGCGCTTGGCGTCGGCGCTGGACTTGTCCAGCACGCCTTTGTTCGACGCCTCACCGAGGGTCTGCTGATAGGACTGGGCGTACATCTGGTTGACCTCATCGGTCGAGAGCATGCTGAACATGTACTGCTTGCGCTCGACACCGACGGCCCCGCCGCTGGTCGTATTTACCGACTGGCAGCCTGCCAGAAGGATACCGGCGCTCAACAGACTGACAACAAATGACTTACGCATGAAAACACTCCCTTTTACATGCGGCGTATCCTAGGCCTAGTCGCCCAGGCCCGCCATAGCCGCAGGGAAGAATTTTACCGGCACTGCGGCCAGCGCATCAGGCCGGGGTCAGGCATTCTGGCGCATCGAGCTTCGGGTCATTGACGAAATGCGCCAACGCCCGCTCACGCAACGTGGCCGGCGGGCTGGCCAGCAATTCATGCAACCGCACCATCGGCGTATCAGGGTCCAGCCAGGCCGCCCGCCCCGCCTCATCCAGAATCAACGGCCGGCGCTGGTTCATGGCCGCCTGGGTCACTACCGCGCAACTCAACCAGACCTGGTCCTGTACCGGATACGCCTCCCACACTGCCGCGAAATACAGCGAAGCCCCCTCCCCTGGCGTCAGCCAGTACGGGCGTTTGCGCACAGTACCGCGCCATTCATAGAAGCCATTGGCTGGCATCAGGCAACGGCGCTGGCGAAACGCCTCGCGAAACATCGGTTGCTCGGCAAGGGTTTCGGCGCGGGCATGGGCAGGCGTACGGGAAAGGTCGGTGAGCCAGGCCGGGGTCAGCCCCCAGCGCGCCTTGGCGAGTTGCTGCTGGCCGTCGAGCTGGCGCTGAATCAGCACCGAAGCACCCGGCGAGATATTCCATTGGGCCGGCTGGCCGGCCGGAAAGCCCGGCAGACTGGCAAGGGCCTGGGGCCAGCGAAACAGGGCGTAACGTCCACACATGAGCGAATTCTGAACCTAGCAGATCAAGGTACCGGGATAGCTCTCCGGTTCGTCGCCAACCAGTGGCTGGGCAGCATTGTACGCATCGATCAGCTGCCGTGCGTATTCGGCCTGCTCGTCGGGCACGGCCAGCGCCAGCAAGCCCTGCATCGGTAGCTCACCGGCAGCACCGACCAGGTCGCGCCCAATCAAATGTACCGAGACACCTTCACTGGCCAACATGCCCACCAGCATTTCGGCCTCCAGCAAACTCTCCGGTTCGTAGATTCGCTGCATCAGGCATCGTCCTCGCGTCTGACCTCAAGCATCCATTCGTCACCGTGCACCTGCAAAATGAACACCACAGGCTGGCAACACACTTGGCAATCCTCGGTGTAGCGCTGGTCGCCACCGGAAATATCGACAGTGGTTTCCACACGTTCGCCGCAATAAGGGCAATCATAGAAGTCGGTTTCCAGCATCGCGGCCTCCGCAGTGACTTATGCGTATAATTGCCGGTCTGATTACAGGGCCTGCGTGTGTTCGAGCCGTTTTTCGGACCCCGTCCCTACCTTATTACCCTAGCCGTTTCCAACAAGAGAGCATGATGGGCGAATTCGATGCCATCCGACCGTACGACGACGCTGAGGTCCCTGCCGTGCTGGCACGCCTGCTCAGCGACCCGGCATTCCTCGATATCCTCACCCACTTCCGCTTCCCGCGTACGGCTGGCCCCCTCGGATGGCTGCTCAAGCCGCTGATCGCCCGTCGCCTGCGCAAGGAGTTCGCCGGCGTCACCTGCGTCTCGACCTTGCAGGACAAAGTCGAGTACTACGTCGATCAAACCATCGAACGCGCCACTGACGGGGTCACCTACTCGGGCGTCGAGCAGCTCAAGGCCGGCACCGCATACCTGTTCCTGGCCAACCACCGCGACATCGTCATGGACCCGGCCTTCGTCAACTACGCCGTGTACCACGCCGGCCTGCCGACCCCACGCATCGCCATTGGTGACAACCTGCTGCAAAAGCCTTTCGTCAGCGACATGATGCGCCTGAACAAGAGCTTCATCGTGCACCGCTCGCTCAGCGGTCGTCGCGAAAAGCTGGCGGCCTACCAACTGCTCTCGGCCTACATCAACCACTCGATCCGCAACGATACTGCGTCGATCTGGATCGCCCAGGCCGAAGGCCGCGCCAAGGACGGTGACGACCGCACCGACTCGGCGATCCTCAAGATGTTCCACATGAGCCGCAAGGACGAACCGTTCGGCGCGGTCATCCAGAGCCTTAACCTGACGCCGGTGTCGATCAGCTACGAGTACGACCCCTGCGACCAGGCCAAGGCCCGTGAACTGTACATCCGCGCCACCACCGGCACCTACAAGAAGGCGCCAGGCGAAGACGACAACAGCATCGCCAAAGGCATCACTGGCTACAAAGGCCGTGTGCACATCAACTTTGCAGCGCCGGTGACCGAATACTTCGAAGACACCAAGCAACTGGCGGCCGAAATCGACCGGCAGATCCTCGGCGGCTACCGGCTGTTCCCGGTGCACTATCTGGCCTACGCGATGTGGGACGAAAAGGATGAGGCACTGCAGGTGCCGAGTGCCGAGAAGGTGTTCCCGGCCGAAGAGTTGTCGCGAGCCAAGGAAGAATGGCAACGGCGCCTGGAGGCATGCCCCGAAGAGCAGCGGCCGTACCTGGTGTTGCAGTATGCGACGCCGGTGCGCAACCAGTACCAGGTCAGGCAGCAGGCACCGGTCGCCTGATCAACCTTGGGGCTGCTCTGCGGCCCCAGGTTTTCAGACCCAGGTACTGAACCAGGACAACAACAGCGCCAGGGCCAGGCACGAAAACCCGAGAATATAGAAGTAACGCGGCACCCTCAGGTCAAACGCATCCACCACCCCTTCATCCACCGCCAGGCTTTCACGCGTGACCGCCTCGCGCCGCCGTGCGCTGTGCAGCAGCAGGCCGCCTGGGCAGGTCATCAGCAATGCCAGCAGGTTGATCAGCTTGGTGGGATGGGCGGCCAGAAACCCCCAGAGCACTTGCAACGACATCACGCAACCTCGGTTTGAACGACAGCGAAGGCCGGCATTCTACCCAAGTCCGACCCAGGCGCCCGGCCTGGGCGACAAAGTGTCACTAAATTTCATCTGTCACATGCTCGTCATCAGAACAGGCCACCCTGTCGGCCTTTCCCCGATCCGGAGCTTGTTCATGCTGCACGCCGAAAACCAGGACCGCCTCTATCTCGTTGCCCAGAGCGACGAACAACAGGCGTTGATCGACGGTTTCGCCATCAATGTGCAAGACCGGCAGTGGCTGGTCTATTGCGCATTGGGCGGGCATGCTCATGAAGACTTGCCAGAGGTGGATGTTGCCACCGGTTTCAGCGTGCTGGATTTCCACATCCAGGCGGCCTGAAGCCCGCAGCCGCCAACAAAAAACCCGCTGCCAGGCAGCGGGTTTTTTGTAAGGCAACTGAACGCTTACTCGGCCAGCACCTGCCCGATGGTCGGGTCTTTGAACAGGCGGGTCAGGGCATCGCTCAGCACATCGCTGACCAGCTTGGTGTTGGTTTCCTGGTTCGGCGCCATGCCGAAGCGCTGATCCAGCGAGGCGCCGTAACGGCCGCTGTAGCGGCGGTTGGCGTTGGCCACGTCGGCACGGAAGGTGGCGCCGATGGTGGCCTCGGTCACGTACAGGTTGTCCTTGGGCGACTGGTATTTCAGCTCGGCCAGGGTCACGGTCAGTTGCGGCGCATTGTTAGCGTTCGGCGTCGGGGTGAAACCGAGCAGGCGTACAGCGGCTTCGGCCTGGGCCTGCAGCTTGGGCAGCACATCATTGCCACTGACGCTGATGGTGCTGGTCTCGGGGTACATGCCACCGCGAGTGCCCAGGGACTGCGAAGCCCGACCATCAACCACCTTGACCACCACCGGCTGACCATGGCCGACAGGTGCGAGCTGGGCGGTGAGCTTGGGTTGCGGGCTGAGTTGTTGCGGGCTGTGGGCACATCCGACCAGGCTGAGGCTGGCCACGGCGATCAAACCGAACAACAGACGTTGCAACATGCGCGTTTCTCCAGAAAATGCGGCTAAGGCGCACAGTATACCCAGCCTCGCACAGGCCAGTCATCGCCAAGGCTGCGCTGTCACAATCGTTTCATGCCCCTGCCGTTATCCTTGGCCCAGCCCTAACACACAGGACTCACCGCCATGGCCTCGCTCTGGACCCTGCTCTTCCAACGCCCGCGCCACCGCCCCTATGCCCACCTTGACGCCGACGGCAAATGCCTGGCGTTCAAGCACTGCAGCCAGCCGCCAAGCGGCAGTGGCTGGGTGCAGGTCAGCGAAGTGCAGCTCGCCTGGCTGGGCCGCCAATTGCCCGCCAGCGCTCGGGTTTGCGCGCGCGCAAACAACCGTTGGCATCAACGCAGCCTGCCGGCCTGACAAACGCTGCAATAAAAACCACGAATAACGACCTTTCTGCCCGCGACATCGCTATAATCTCCCCCCGATTATAAGGACGTCTCCTGATCGGGCCCCGCATTTGCCGCTTGACCCCGGCACCTTCACCGCTTCGCCCACAGAGAGCCTTCCACTCAGGTCTTGCATCGGCTGTCGTGCCTGCTTTTCCGGCCCTTCGCACTGCATGAACCTGTGGGTTGCCATCGCGCAGTCCCCTTTTGAGGTTCACGTCTCCAAAAGAGCGTGAAAAAACGGTTTTTCACAACTTCACGAGAGTGTGGCGAGCAAATGAACAGTCTGGCATGTGCAAAAGCAGCAGATGTGTCCCGAACAGCCCTGAACAGGCGGCAACTGCGCTCATCCCGGATGAGTATCTGAGGCCGCTCCATAACGCACGCACGACACCTTGACCATAAGTCGAATTGCCGCACCTGTGGCAAACGGGGTTCAATACCTGAACCCGAAGACTGATTGGCGGTGTCCGCGGAAGTTGCAAGAACTGCGAAAAGTCGGACATGGCGATCCTGGCAAACCCAGGTCCTATGCTGTCAATTAGGTAGCTGTAGATTGTGGAGACGCGTTAAATGGCGCAGAACGAATCGGTTGATGTAGTACTGGTAGGCGCGGGCATCATGAGTGCCACCCTGGCCGTACTGCTCAAGGAGCTCGACCCGACCCTGAAGCTTGAGGTCGTCGAGGCGATGGACTCCGGGGCCGCGGAAAGCTCCAACCCCTGGAACAACGCAGGTACCGGCCACGCTGGCCTGTGCGAGCTTAACTACACGCCCCAGGCCGCCGATGGCAGCATCGACATCAAGAAGGCCGTGCACATCAACACCCAGTTCGAGGTCTCGCGCCAGTTCTGGGCCTACCTGAGCAAGAAGAGCAACTTCGGCTCGGCGCGTGCTTTCATCAACCCTGTCCCGCACCTGAGCTACGTCGAAGGTGAAAAGGGTGTGTCCTTCCTCAAGAAGCGCTTCGAGCTGCTCAAGCAGCATCACGCCTTCACCGAGATGGAATACACCGAAGACAAGGCCGTGATGAAGGACTGGATGCCGCTGATGATGCCCGGCCGCCCGGCCGACCAGCACATCGCCGCCACCCGCGTGGCGAAAGGCACCGACGTCAACTTCGGCGCGCTGACCAACAAGATGCTCAAGCTGCTGGCCGACACCCCGGACACGCAGGTCAAGTACAGCAAGAAAGTCGTCGGCCTGCGCCGTAACGGCAGCGGCTGGACCGTGAGCATCAAGGACGTCAACAGCGGCGGCAGCCGTGAAGTCGACGCCCGCTTCGTGTTCCTCGGCGCCGGCGGCGCGGCCCTGCCGCTGCTGCAGCTTTCCGGCATCCCCGAGAGCAAAGGCTTCGGCGGCTTCCCGGTCAGCGGCCAGTGGTTGCGCTGCGACAACCCGGAAATCGTCAAACTGCACCAGGCCAAGGTCTACAGCCAGGCCGCAGTCGGCGCGCCACCGATGTCGGTGCCGCACCTGGATACCCGCGTGGTGGACGGCAAGACCTCGTTGCTGTTCGGCCCTTACGCCGGCTTTACCACCAGGTTCCTCAAGCATGGCTCGTTGATGGACCTGCCGCTGTCGGTACGCATGGGCAACATCGGCCCGATGCTGGCCGTGGCCCGCGACAACATGGACCTGACCAAGTACCTGGTCAGTGAAGTGATGCAGTCGATGGAGCAACGCCTGGAATCCCTGCGTCGCTTCTATCCGCAGGCTAAAGCCGAAGACTGGCGCCTGGAAGTGGCCGGCCAACGCGTGCAGATCATCAAGAAAGACCCGAAAAAAGGCGGCATTCTGCAGTTCGGTACCGAGCTGGTCTCGGCTCAGGACGGCAGCCTGGCGGCGCTGCTCGGCGCATCGCCGGGTGCTTCGGTCACCGTTTCGATCATGCTCGAACTGATCGAGCGCTGCTTCCCCGAGCAGGCCAAAGGTGCCTGGGCTGCCAAGCTCAAGGAGATCTTCCCGGCTCGCGAGAAGACCTTGGCAACCGATGCTGCGCTGTACCGCAAGATCAGTGCCGACAACGATGCGGCCCTGGAACTGGTAGAAGACAGCCCGGCCCAGCATTACGCCTGAGCTGGCTGAAACGAAAAAACGCCCCTCGGGGCGTTTTTTTGTGCCTGCGATACAGGCTACACATCAGCCCCGGGCTTTTTCGATGACCTCGATGTACTCCGGCGCACCGCGCTGGTCGGCGATCGCCTCGACAAAGGTCTTGCCGTGCTCGTCCCTGCCATCCAGGTCCAGGCCAGCTTCGACGAAGAAGCGGACGAAACGCTCGAAGTCGTCGATGCGCAGACCACGGTAGGCCTTGATCAGCTTGTGCTGAGAAGGCGAAGTCACGCCATCGGCCGGTTCGAACTGAAGGAACGCCTTGATGTAGTCGTCGCTGATTTCGTCACCGATTACCTGTTTCTTGTCTTTACGCATTGCCGACTCCAACTGGACCATCACGGAATTTCGAAGGCCGGCAGTTTACCCCCCGCAGGGCGCGCGCCTCAACGCGTACGTACGGTCCCGGTGTGCAGGTCGGCCCAGATATGGCCGTTGCCATAGGTCAAAAACTGCACATAGAGCGTCTCGCTGCGCAAAAGGTCCATGATCACGCGGTAATCGCTGACCGGGTAATTGAGGCTCAAGGTGCGGTTTTTTTCGTCATAGACCGGTTTTTTCAAGCTTTTGCCGGGCTCGCCATCGAAGGTCAGCAGCACCTGGGCAAGGGTAGCGCCCTTGCTCAGCGGCTTGCCCTTGAGGCGCATCTGCAACGAGGCGGTGATCGGGATCGGCTGCTGGTCGGACTGGCGCTGGGCACCTACAACGACCGAATAATCGGTCACCTGCAGCAGTTGCTGACCGGTCGGCGCTTCCTGGCGCAACGACAGGTCATCGGGCGGCAGAAACTGGCTGTGCAGCGGTGCTGCACCAAGCGGCAGGCTGACCGCCAGCAGGAGGGGAACAATCGCACGCATGTGAGGCTCCTTGGCATGAACAGGCACTCTAGCATGCTGTGTTCAGCCTGTACCGGAGCCGCCGCTCAATCGAACTGCGCGCGCATCCAGGCCTGGTACTCGGCCACGCCTGCTTCGCCTTCGCGTGGCGCCCAGTGCGCATGCTCGCCCTCGCCCACCGGCCGGTACGGCCCGGCCTTGCACTCGAACAAGATGCTGTCTGGCTCCAGCACCACCAACCCATGGTAGGTACCGGGTGCCAGGTCCACGCCCAGGCAGTCACCGCCAGCCTGCAGCACACGCTTGTCGGTCAGTGCGCCCTGCTCATCGAAAATCAGCAGGCCAAGGCGCCCCTTGAGCACGATCAGTGCTTCGGCCTTGTCGTCATTAAGATGCCGATGCGGCGGGATGTACGTGCTCGGCTGCAACCCGACCGCCATGCGGTGGCAGGGCTCTTCCATCTCGTGGAAATTGTGGTGCTGCCGCCCGCGAGGGTTGGCGGCAGCCTTTTGCGCCAGCCCAGCGAACAGCGATTGGTCGATGAACGCGGGCTGGCGCATGGTCACAGCCCCTTGACGGCGAAGATGCCGTTGGCGTTGCGCCAGTAGCCTTTGTAATCCATGCCATAGCCGAAGATGTAGCGATCGACGCACGGCAGGCCGACGTAGTTGGCCTTGAGGTCCGGGCTGGCCTTGCGGTCGTGGTCCTTGTCGATCAGCACCGCAGTGTGCACCGAGCGAGCGCCGGCATGCTTGCAGAACTCGATGATGGCGCTGAGGGTGTGGCCTTCGTCGAGGATGTCGTCGACGATCAGCACGTCACGGTCGATGAACGAGACTTCAGGCTTGGCCTTCCAGAACAGCTCGCCGCCGCTGGTCTGGTTGCGGTAGCGGGTGGCGTGCAGGTACGACGCTTCCAGCGGGAACTGCAGGTGAGTCAGCAGCTTGCCGGTGAAAATCAGGCCGCCATTCATCACGCAGAAGACCACCGGGTTCTTGTCGTGCAGGTCTTTGCAGATCTGCTCGCCGACCTTGGCGATGGCCGCTTCGACTTCGGCTTCGTTGTACAGACAGTCAGCTTCGCGCATGACTTGACGGATGTGCTCGAGATCGGCGGACATTGCGCTCTCCGGGGGTATTTTGGAAAAGCGGGCAAAGGTACGCATCCGCTCGTCACAGATCAAGCATTTATGGACTAACGTCCAAAAGGACTACACGACAGCACAGGTTGAATAGATTAATCTAGCGCGGTTTTTTTGCCCGCCTTTCGGAGCCCCCCCTATGCCCACTCGTGAGATCCGCCATCCGCTGATCCGCCACAAGCTCGGCCTCATGCGCCGTGCCGACATCAGCACCAAGAATTTTCGCGAACTCGCCCAGGAAGTCGGCGCGCTCCTGACCTATGAAGCCACTCAAGACCTGCCGCTGGAAACCTACGAGATCGACGGCTGGTGCGGCAAGGTGCAGGTCGAAAAAATCGCCGGCAAGAAGATTACCGTGGTGCCGATCCTGCGCGCCGGTATCGGCATGCTCGACGGCGTGCTCAGCCTGATTCCGGGTGCCAAGGTCAGTGCCGTTGGCGTCGCGCGCAACGAGGAAACCCTCGAAGCCCACACCTACCTGGAAAAGCTCGCGCCGGATATCAACCAGCGCCTGGCCTTGATCATCGACCCGATGCTGGCCACCGGCGCCTCGATGGTCGCCACCATCGACCTGCTGAAAAAGGCTGGCTGCAAGGAAATCCGCGCCATGGTCCTGGTCGCAGCACCGGAAGGTATCGACGTGGTGGAAAAAGCCCACCCCGACGTACAGATCTACACCGCCTCGATCGACCAGCGCCTCAACGAGCACGGCTACATCGTGCCGGGCCTGGGTGATGCCGGCGACAAGATCTTCGGCACCAAGCAAAAGGACGCCTGACCATGCAGGACGGCTTCAACGACCCGCTCTGGCGCCAGGTCGTTTCGGGCGCGCAGATGCTCTTCGTGGCATTTGGCGCGCTGGTGCTGATGCCACTGATCACCGGCCTCGACCCGAACGTCGCGCTGTTCACTGCCGGCATCGGCACGCTGCTGTTCCAGCTGGTCACTGGCCGCCAGGTGCCGGTGTTCCTGGCGTCGAGCTTTGCCTTCATCACCCCGATCATCCTTGCCAAGGGCCAGTTCGGCCTGGCCGAGACCATGGGCGGCGTGATGGCCGCAGGCTTCGTCTACACCTTCATGGGGCTGATGGTCAAAATCAAAGGCACCGGTTTCATCGACCGCATGCTGCCGCCCGTGGTGATTGGCCCGGTGATCATCTCGATCGGCCTGGCCATGGCACCGATCGCCGCCAACATGGCCATGGGCAAGGGCGGTGATGGTGCTGCGCTGATGCCTTACCAGACCGCCATGCTGATCTCGATGCCGGCGCTGCTGACCACCTTGATCGTTGCGGTGTTCGGCAAGGGCATCTTCCGCCTGGTACCGATCATCTCCGGCGTGCTGGTGGGCTTTGCCCTGGCGTTCGCCTTCGGTGTGGTCGACACCGCCAAGATTGCCGCCGCGCCTTGGCTGGAGATCCCCAACTTCACCGCGCCGGCGTTCAACTGGCAGGCCATCCTGTTCATCGTGCCGGTGGCGTTGGCACCGGCGATCGAACACATCGGCGGGGTGATCGCCGTGGGCAGCGTGACCGGCCGCGACTACCTGAAAAAGCCCGGCCTGCATCGCACCTTGCTGGGTGATGGCCTGGCGACCACGGCTGCCGGCCTGTTCGGTGGCCCGCCCAACACCACCTACGCCGAAGTGACCGGTGCGGTGATGCTGACCAAGAACTACAACCCGAAGATCATGACCTGGGCGGCGATCTTTGCTATCACCCTGGCCTTCATCGGCAAGTTCGGCGCGCTGCTGCAGAGCATTCCGGTACCGGTCATGGGCGGTATTCTGTGCCTGCTGTTCGGTTCGATCGCGGCGGTGGGCATGAACACCATGATCCGCCACAAGATCGACCTGGCCGAAGCGCGCAACCTGGTGATCGTTTCGGTGACCCTGGTGTTCGGCATTGGCGGGGTCTTGATCGGCAGCGGTGACGGCCCGGACG
The DNA here is from genome assembly GCF_051123555.1 of Pseudomonas sp. NFX1. Taxonomy (NCBI): domain Bacteria; kingdom Pseudomonadati; phylum Pseudomonadota; class Gammaproteobacteria; order Pseudomonadales; family Pseudomonadaceae; genus Pseudomonas; species Pseudomonas sp. NFX1. Next base: position 3,827,572 of record NZ_CP169366.1, read on the forward strand.
ACTGGGGCCTCAAGGGTATTTCCCTGTGCGCCGTAGTGGCCATTGCCCTGAACCTCATTCTGCCGGGCAATGACGGCTGGAAGAACAAGAAGCTGGATGTGTAAGAGCGGCCTTGCCGGACCGCTCGCAAAGGGCCGCAATGCGGCCCTTTCCATTCAAGCCTTTTCGCACATCCCCGCCAACACCCGCACCCACTCCGGGTGATCATTCAGGCACGGCACCAGCACCAACTCCTCGCCCCCCGCCTCGATGAACTGCTCCTTGCCGCGGTCGCCAATCTCTTCCAGCGTCTCGATGCAATCGGCAACGAACGCCGGGCACATCACCAGCAGCTTCTTCACCCCCGCCTTGCCCAGCTCATCCAGCCGCGACTCGGTATAAGGTTCGATCCACTTGGCCCGGCCCAAGCGCGACTGGAACGACACCGACCACTTGCCGTCAGGGATGCCCATCTTCTGGGCAAACGCCTTGGCCGTGGCCAGGCACTGACCGCGATAACACACGGCGCGCATCTCGGCGCTGGCGTCCTTGCAGCAGTCCGCCGCTTGGAAGTCATGCGTGCCGGTAGGGTCGAGCTTCTTCAGGTGCCGCTCCGGCAACCCATGGAAACTCAGCAACAGATGGTCGTAATCCTGCTCCAGATAGGGCCTGGCACTGGCCACCAGCGCGTCGATGTAGTCGGGATGATCGTAGAACGGCTGCAGCACACGCATCTGCAGCGGCAGCTGGCGTTCGCTGATGGTCTGCTTCGCCTGCTCGACCACCGTGGTGACCGTACTGTCGGCAAACTGTGGATAAAGCGGTGCCAGGGTAACCGTGCGCACGCCCTGGGCGGCCAGGCGCTCGAGCACCTCGGGCAATGCCGGCTGGCCATAGCGCATGGCCATCTCCACCGGGCCATGGGGCCAGTGCTCGACCATCGCAGCCTGCAGACGGCGGGTCAGCACCACCAGTGGCGAACCGTCCTCCCACCAGATGGAGGCGTAGGCGTGCGCCGACTGTTCCGGGCGCTTGATCAGGATCAGCGACACCAGCAAGCGCCGCACCGGCCAGGGCAGGTCGATCACGTACGGGTCCATCAGGAACTGGTTGAGGTAACGGCGTACATCGGCCACCGAAGTGGAGGCCGGGGAACCCAGGTTGACCAGCAGCAGGGCGTGATCAGTCATGCAGCGTCCTTTGTCAGAGGCGGCTGGACAAGTCGTCCAGGGCCGATTGCAGATCGTTGAAACGGAAGGTGAACCCTGCCGCCAGCAAGCGCACCGGGCGCGCCCGCTGGCCACCGAGCAGCAGCGTCGACAACTCGCCAAGGCCAGCCTTTAGCAACAGTGCAGGCACGGGCAGCACGGCCGGCCGGTGCATGGCCCGGCCCAGGCGCTTGGCGAACTCGCGGTTGCGCACAGGCTCTGGGGCGCAGGCATTATAAGGACCGCTGGCGTCCTTGTGCTGCAAGAGAAAATCAATCAGGGCGACCTGGTCGTCTATATGGATCCAGGGCATCCACTGCCGGCCATCGCCCAACGGCCCGCCCAGCCCCAGTTTGAAAGGCAGGCGCAGGCGCGACAAAAAGCCGCCATCGCTGGCCAGCACCAGCCCCGTGCGCACCAGCACCACCCTGATGCCTTGTGCCTGCGAACGCTGGGCGGTTTCTTCCCAGGCGATGCACAGCTGGCTGGCAAAATCTTCGCGGACCGGCTGCGATGCCTCGGTCAGTTCGCGCTCACCGCCATCCCCGTACCAGCCCACCGCAGACCCGGAGATCAGTACCTCCGGGCGCTGTTCACGGCTGCCCAGCCAAGCCAGCAACTGCTCGGTCAGGGTGACCCGGCTGGCCCACAGCAGGTTGCGCCGGGCACCGGTCCAGGGCCGATCGGCAATCGGCGCGCCGGCCAGGTTGATGACCGCATCCAACGGGTCATCTGCCTCCAGCTCTTCCAGCCGGGCGATGCCACGCACCTGGCTACCGCACAGTTTCGGCACCTGCTCGGGCTGGCGGCTCCAAACCGTAAGGCGATGGCCCTGGCCGAGCCAGAGCTGGCACAGGTGCCGGCCTATCAAACCGGTGCCGCCTGTCAGCAATATATGCATGGCTGTGTCCTCGCAGAATGCGGCAGTGGTCTATTTTTAGAACAAGGCACTTTTTTGACCCGACGCTCTCGGATAAACATAGGCCAACCTGCTCCATAAAGCGGAATAACCTTATACAAAAGTTGTGCATTGTACAGGTTTGCCTGACAGCGTAGTCTGCTCACAGCAAGGTTTGAAGAGGCCATCATGACAGTACCTATTGCCATCATCGGTGCCGGTATCGCCGGTCTGTCCGCCGCCCAGGCGCTGCAAAAGGCCGGGCAATCCGTGCATTTGTTCGACAAAGGCCACGGCAGTGGCGGGCGCATGGCCAGCAAGCGCAGCGACGCTGGCGCGCTGGACCTCGGCGCCCAGTATTTCACTGCCCGTGACCGGCGTTTCGTCGATCAGGTCCAGCAATGGGTGGCTGCGGGTTGGGCCGAGCAATGGAAGCCGCAACTGTACAACTACCGCGACGGCGAACTCACACCCTCCCCGGACGAGCAGACTCGCTGGGTAGGCGTGCCGCGCATGAGCGCCATCACCCGCGGCATGCTCAAGGATGTGACGGTCAACTTTGGCTGCCGCATCGCTGAAGTGTTCCGCGGCAAGCAGTACTGGCACCTGCAAGACACCGAAGGCTGCAGCCACGGCCCGTTCAGCCGCGTGGTGATCGCTGTGCCTGCGCCACAGGCGACGCCGTTACTGGCCTCTACGCCCAAACTCGCTGCCGTGGCCGCCGGTGTGCAGATGGAGCCTACCTGGGCCGTCGCCCTGGGCTTCCAGACGCCACTGGACACCCCGATGCAAGGTTGCTTCGTGCAGGACAACCCGCTCGACTGGCTGGCCCGCAACCGCAGCAAGCCCGGGCGTGACGAGCACCTCGACACCTGGGTGCTGCATGCCACGTCGAACTGGAGCCGGCAGCATATCGACCTGCCCAAGGAAGAGGTGATCGAGCAGTTGTGGGGCGAATTCGCCGAACTGGTCGGCTGCGTGGTGCCGGCCCCCACCTTCGCCCTCGCCCACCGCTGGCTGTATGCACGCCCCACCAGCCACCATGAGTGGGGCGCCTTGGCCGATGCCGATCAAGGCCTGTACGCCTGCGGCGACTGGTGCTTGTCCGGGCGCGTCGAGGGTGCCTGGCTGAGCGGCCAGGAAGCCGCTCGCCGGCTGCTGGAGCATCTCGACTGAACGGGCGCTGAGCCTGTACAAAAAAATCAGTTTGCATAACGCCAAGGCTGTGCTGGAATAAACTTGTACAAAATAGATATCGCGTACAAGTTTACCGGAGACAGCCATGCAAGCCCCTTCCGCCCACTGCAAGCCTCGCATCGCCATCAGCGCCTGCCTGACCGGGCACAGTGTGCGCTACAACGGTGGGCACAAAGCATCCGACCTTTGCCGCGCGCAACTGGAAGCGCACTTCGAATGGCTGCCCGTTTGCCCTGAAGTCGCTATCGGCCTCGGTGTACCGCGCGACCCTATTCGCCTGGTAGGCGACCCAGAGCAGCCGGAAGTGGTCGGTACCCGCAACCCCGGCATGGACCTCACCGGCCCGCTGCGCACCTATGGCGAGCAGATGGCCGGCGAGCTCGACGATATCTGCGGCTATATCTTCATGCAGAAGTCGCCTTCCTGCGGGTTGGAGCGGGTCAAGGTTTACCAGGATAACGGCCACCCTGCGTTGCATGGCGGACGCGGTGTATATGCCCAGGCCTTCTGCAACCTTCGCCCGGACCTGCCGGTGGAGGAAGAAGGCCGCCTGCATGACGCAGTGCTGCGCGAAAACTTCATCAGCCGCGTGTACGCCTATGCCGATTGGCAGCGCCTGCTGGCCGAAGGCCTGAGCCGCGGCGCGCTGGTGCGGTTTCACTCGCGCTACAAGTACCTGCTGATGGCCAACAACCCCCATGCCTACCGCACCCTGGGGCGACTACTGGGCAGCATGAGCCGGGATGACGACCCGCAGCAGGTCGGCCCACACTATTTCAGCCAGCTGATGCAGGCCCTGCGCCGCTGTGCCAGCCGCGGCACGCATTGCAACGTACTGCAGCACCTGAGCGGTTACTTCAAGGATGCCCTGACCCAGCAGGACAAGGCCGAACTGCAAGCCATCATCAGCCAGTACCAACAGGGCGTGGTGCCGCTGGTGGTACCGCTGACCCTGCTCAAGCACCACCTGCGCAAGCATCCAGACCCATACTTGATGCAGCAGGCCTACCTGCAGCCACACCCCGAAAGCCTGGGGTTGCGCAATGCCGTCTGAGGCCCTGCTAGCGATCGGCGAACTCGCTCGCCGCACTGGCGTCAACCCGGTCACCCTGCGGGCCTGGGAGCGCCGTTACGGCCTGCTCAAGCCACAGCGCACCGCAAAAGGGCATCGCTTGTATTGCGCTGAGCAGATCGAGCGCGTGCAGGCGATCCTGGCCTGGCTGCATCGGGGCGCATCGGTGGGGCAGGTGCGCGAATTACTCGAAAAACCGGCCAGCACCGCCCCACAAAGCAACTGGCAGGCGCGACAGGCGCAGTTAATCGAGGCTATCGCCACCCTCTCGCAGCGGGCACTCGACCAGCAACTCAACCAGGCCATGGCGCTGTACCCCGCGATTACCCTGTGCGAGCAGTTGCTGCTACCCCTGCTCGACAGCCTGGACCTGCGCTGGCGCAACTATTTCAATGCACGGCTTGAGCAAGTGTTCTTCCACAGCTGGCTGCGCAGCAAACTCGGCGCCCGGGTGTATCACGACAACCAGCTGCTGCAGGGTGCGCCAGTGCTGCTGGCCGAAGACAGCGTACGCGCCTTCGACCCTGAGCTGTGGCTGTGTGCCTGGCTGCTCAGCAGCAACGGCATCCCTGTCGAGGTGCTTGAACAGCCGGTGGGTGGCCCGCAACTGCAACGGGCCATCGCCGCGCTGCAACCGCGCGCCCTGCTGCTGCACTTGGGGCCACGCATCGACATCAAGGCCTTGCAGCGCACGCTGCAGGGTACGCCGGGGGCAAAACTGCTGGGCGGCGCCACGCTCGCCCTGCATGAGGCCCAACTGAACGCCCTCGACCTCCCCGACCTGTTCCTGTTCGATACCCCGCAGGCGGCATTGCGTTTGCTTCAAGGCAATGACCGCCGGCCTGTAGAGATGAATGCACCATGCAATTGATCTGGCTGCGCAGCGACCTGCGCATCGACGACAACACCGCCTTGAGCGCCGCCTGTGAGCGCGGCCCGACCGTCGCCCTGTGGTTGCTCAGCCCCGGCCAATGGCAGGCTCACGACGACGCCGCGTGCAAAGTCGACTTCTGGCTGCGCAACCTGCGCGACCTACGCCAGGCACTGGGCACGCTCAACATTCCTTTGCTGATCCGCTCGATCGACAGGTGGGATCAGGCATCAGATGCAATAATGGCAGTATGCCACCAACATCGGATCGATAGCGTGCACTGGAACGACGAGTACGGCATCAACGAACAGCGCCGCGACCAGGCTGTGCGGGCACGGCTGGAACAATCAGGCGTGCAGGCGCACAGCTACCTCGACCAGCTGTTCTTCCGCCCTGGCACCATTCTTACCCGCAGCGGTGACTACTTCCAGGTCTTCAGCCAATTCAAGAAAAGCTGCCTGGAGCATCTGCACCGCAGCCTCCCCGCGCGGGCCCCACGGTTAAAGCCCCAGGCGCCTCTGGCGATCGCCAGCGACCCGCTACCTGAACATGTGCAGGGCTTCGACCCCGTACCACGTGCCTTGCGCGAGAGTTGGCCAGCGGGCGAAGCCGAAGCGCACGCACGGCTGTCGCGTTTTCTCGATGAGCGGGTGGAAGACTACCAACACCAGCGCGACCTCCCGGCCAAGCCCGGCACCAGTGAGCTCTCCGCCTACCTGGCCGCTGGGGTGATTTCGCCCCGGCAATGCCTGCACGGGGCCTTGGCCAGCAACCGTGGCGAGTTCGACAGCGGCAGCACCGGCATCCAGACCTGGGTCAACGAGTTGCTTTGGCGGGAGTTCTACAAGCACATCCTGGTGGGTTATCCACAGGTATCCCGTCACCGCGCCTTCCGCGCCCAGACCGAAGCCCTTGCCTGGCGCGATGCACCTGAAGACCTCGCCGCCTGGGAACAGGGGCGCACCGGCTTTCCGATCATCGATGCCGCCATGCGCCAATTGCTGCATACCGGCTGGATGCACAACCGCCTGCGCATGATCGTCGCCATGTTCCTCAGCAAGAACCTGCTGATCGACTGGCGCAAAGGCGAGCGGCATTTCATGCGTCACCTGATAGACGGTGACCTGGCAGCCAACAACGGCGGCTGGCAGTGGAGCGCGTCTACCGGCACCGACGCCGTGCCCTACTTCCGCATCTTCAACCCGGTTTCGCAGTCTCAGCGCTTCGATCCGCAGGGGCGCTTCATTCGGCACTGGGTGCCGGAACTGCAGGCGCTGGATGATAAAGCCATTCATCAGCCATTAAAGGCTGCGGATCTTTTTGCCAACAATTCGTATCACAATCCAATAGTCGATCTCGGCAGCAGTCGCCAGCGCGCATTAGAAGCCTTCAAAGGCCTTCCGCGCCGGCAGCATCAGGGGGCAGTATCGTGAATAGAGCTCGCAGTGTCTGGGTGACAGGGGCCACTAACGGATTAGGGCTGGCATTGGTACAACAGTTGCTCGAACAGGGGCACCGGGTAGCCGCAAGCGGCAGGGAATGTGAAGCACTGGACACACTGGGCGAACGCTACGGCACGCAATTGCTGCGCCTGCCGGGCCAGTTGCAGGCGCTGGACCAGGTCGAGGCAGCCAGCAAGCTGCTGTTGGGCAACTGGGGGTCACTGGACTGCCTGATCGTCAATGCCGGCACCGGTGAGTATGTGGCCGACGCCATACCTGATGCCGAGCTGTTCGAGGCCATCGCTGCCAGCAACCTGCTGGCCAGCGAACAATGCCTGGCCAGCGCCTTGCCGCTGCTGACCAAGGGTGAAGCGCCTCAGGTAATGGCGATCCTCAATCGCTATTCGGCCTCGCAGCTGTTTGCGCCCACACAGGTTTCCAGCGGTTTCAACAGCACCGCGCAGTGGTTTCGCGAGCAACGCCAGGTACTGGACCAGCTGCAGATCAGCCTGACGGTGGTGGCGCCGCAATCATTGAAGACACCCGTGACACCGGCGCAGGCAATGCCGGAGATGTGGACAGCGCAGAGCGCTGCCGAAGAACTGCTGCGGCGATTGCCGCTGCGTGAACCCGAACTGGTGCTGGAGACGCTGGACACAAGCAGCTTGTGGCCGTTACCGCGCTGACACAGGGTTAGGGAAATGTTGCTGCAGTGGGAGCGGGCTCACCCGCTCTCACTGCCCAAGCAGAAGGGTTACAAGGCCATACGGTAATGCAGGCTGTAACTCTCCACACCATCGTTGGGCTGCTTGATACCGGCGTTGGAATAGTGGATGGCGCGCACACCAATCTCATGCCCACCGGCAAAGCGTAAACCGAAACCGATCCGGTCCTCGAACTGGAACGCCGAGCCTAGCTCGTTGCTTTCGAGCTCGGTGCTGGAGAAGGCCGCGACACCGATGCCCGCCTCGATATAAGGCTTCACCGACTCCCCGGCAAACTCATAGACGAACACCGGCGCAAACGACAGGCTGTGGTTGCTCGCCGTCTCGTCACCCTGCCAGTAGGTATAAGCCCCATCCCAATAACCGGTGAGACGGCCAACGCTGGTCTGCCACCAGCTTGCCTCCCAGTTCGACTGCAACCCCAGCCGGTAGACCATGGTCGAGTCACCGGTCTGCCCCACCGAAAATGAAACATCGGCAGCCTGCGCCGACCCCACTTGCCCCAAGGTAAAGACGGCAGCCGCCGCCAAGCCGAGCAGTTTCCTCATAAGAAACATCCTTCTTCCTGATGCTGTTGTTAGTGTTCGCCTCTTGCCAGGCAAATCGGTAGAAATCGGCAGTGGTACGATAGTTCAGCTGCTTTTGACGTTTTTTTCACAACGCAAAGCTTTGCACACTGTCGGACTTATGCCACAGCAACGGTAGGATTTTTCTCAGAGTTTGCGGGTCGGCACTGGTCCAGAAGCGGGTATCCAGTGCCGGGCCCTCGGCGAGCAGGTCGTTGGTGTCCAACAGCCGTTGCAACTGGCGCGCCACGGCGGCGCCGGTATCGATGATGGCCACGTCTGCCGGCACCATGTCGGCCAGCAAGGGGCGCAGGAAGGGGTAGTGGGTGCAGCCAAGAATCAGCGTATCGCAGCCGGCATCCAGCAGTGGCTGCACAAACCCGAGTAGCAACTGGCGCAACGCGGGGCTGCCCAGGTCACCGGTTTCAATCAGCTCTACCAGCCCTGGGCAAGGCTGGGTGACCACCCGTACATCGCTGGCGAAGCGGTCGAGCAATGCCGCGAACTTGGCGCTCTGCAAGGTCCCGGTAGTGGCCAGCACCCCGACCACACCGGAGCGGGTGGCGGCGGCTGCAGGCTTTACCGCAGGCTCCATGCCCACCAGCGGCCACACCGGGTACAGCTCGCGCAGGTCGGCAACAGCTGCCACCGTGGCAGTATTGCAGGCCAGGACCATGGCTTTGGCACCTTGCTGCTGGAAGAATTCGGCAATGCGTCGGCAGCGTTGGCGGATGTAGTCCGCCGACTTCTCACCGTAGGGCACATGACCGCAATCGGCCACATACAGCAGGGTTTCGTTGGGCAGCAGGCGCTGGATCTCGGCAAGCACCGACAAACCGCCGACCCCCGAATCCATCACGCCAATCGGCGCCGAACGCTCAGCCATCGCGCTTGCCGCAGACGGCGCAGGCCGGGTCGCGCTTGACCCGCAGTTCACGTATGCGCGTGCCGAGGGCATCGATCAGCAGCAGGCGGCCCACCAGTGGCTCGCCGAACCCGGCCAGCAGTTTCATGGCTTCCAGCGCCTGCAGGCTACCGACCAACCCCACCAGCGGGCCGATCACGCCGGCTTCGCTGCAGGTCAGCTCATCCTCGCTGCCATGGCCGTACAGGCAGTGGTAGCACGGGCTGTAGTCACGCCGTGGGTCGAACACCGAAAGCTGGCCCTCGAGGCGGATCGCCGCCCCACTGACCAGCGGCTTGCCAGCAGCGACGCAGGCGGCATTGACCGCCTCGCGCGTGGAAAAGTTGTCGGAGCAGTCCAGCACCAGGTCGACCGCAGCCACCGCTGCGGCCAGCGAGTCTTCGTCCAGCGCCTGGCGGTGGGCGACCAGGCTGATCTCTGGGTTGATCGCCCCCAGGCGCTGCAGCGCCGAGTCCACCTTGCTCATGCCGACGCTGTCGCTGTCGTGCATCACCTGGCGTTGCAGATTGGTCAGGTCGACGGTGTCGAAATCTGCCAGGTGCAGCTCGCCCACGCCCGCCGCAGCCAGGTACAGCGCCACAGGTGAACCCAGCCCACCGAGGCCGACGATCAGTGCCTTGCTCTGCTTGAGGCGCAACTGGCCGTCGATATCGATCTGCGCCAGCAGCACCTGACGGCTGTAGCGCAACAGTTCCTGATCACTCAGCATGGCAGGCGCCCCAGGGTAATGCGTTCATGGCTGCCCAGGTCGATGCGGCTGGCAACCTCGGCAAAGCCTTGTTCAGTCAGCAAGGCGCGCACCGCCGCTGCCTGATCATAACCATGCTCCAACAGCAACCAGCCGCCTGGCAGCAAGTGCTGCGGGGCCTGGGCAATGATCAGCCGCAGGTCGTCCAGGCCATCGGCACCTGCCACCAGTGCGCTGCTGGGTTCGAAACGCACATCGCCAGCGGCCAGGTGGGGGTCTTCGCTGGCAATGTAGGGGGGGTTGCTGACAATCAGGTCGAAACGCTCATCGCCGAGCTGGTCAAACCAGTGGCTGACGCGCACCTGCACATTGCCCAGCCCCAGGCGCTGGCGGTTGCGCTCGGCCAGCGCGGCGGCCTCCTCGACACGGTCCACCGCCATCACTTGCCAGGCCGGGCGGTCGCCGGCCAGGGCCAGGGCGATGGCCCCGGTGCCGGTGCCCAAGTCGAGCACCTTGGCAGGTGTCGCAGGCTGAAGCTCCAGGGCGGTCTCGACCAGCAGCTCGGTGTCCGGGCGCGGGATCAGCGTATGCGGTGCCACTTCCAGGTCGATCTTCCAGAACCCCTGCTGCCCAAGGATATACGCCACCGGCTCACCGCTGCGGCGGCGCTGCAGGTAACCGGCATAAGTGTCGGCCGCTTCGCTGCTGACGATGCGCTCGGGCCAGGTATGCAGGTAGCTGCGCGACTTGCCGATGGCTGCGGCCAACAACAGTTCGGCGTCCAGCCGCTCGGTGGGCGATTCGGGCAACTGCGCATTGCGCAGCAAGCTGGCGATGATGGTCATCAGTCCCCCAGGGCGGCCAGTTGATCGGCCTGGTATTCGGCCAACAGCGGTTCGATCACGGCGTCGACGCCACCGGCAAGGATGTCGTCCAGCGAATACAAGGTCAGGTTGATGCGGTGATCGGTTACCCGGCCCTGTGGATAATTGTAGGTGCGGATACGCTCGGAGCGGTCACCGGAGCCCACCAGCAGCTTGCGCTCACTGGCGATGGCATTCTGCGCGGCGCTGGTCTGCATGTCATTGAGCTTGGCCGACAGCCAGGACATGGCACGGGCACGGTTCTTGTGCTGCGAGCGTTCTTCCTGGCACTCGACCACGATACCGGTGGGCAAGTGAGTAATGCGAACCGCCGAGTCGGTCTTGTTGATGTGCTGGCCACCGGCCCCGGAAGCGCGGTAGGTGTCCACGCGCAAGTCGGCCGGGTTGATCTCGATCACTGCCTGCTCATCCGGTTCGGGCAGCACGGCCACGGTGCAGGCGGAGGTGTGGATGCGCCCCTGCGACTCGGTCTCGGGCACCCGTTGTACACGGTGCGCGCCAGACTCGAACTTGAGCTTGCCGTAAACGTTTTCGCCTTCGACGCGGGCGATGATTTCCTTGTAGCCGCCGTGTTCGCCTTCGTTCTCGGACAGAATCTCCAGGCGCCAGCCACGCTTTTCGGCGTAGCGCGAATACATGCGGAACAGGTCACCCGAGAAGATCGCCGCCTCGTCGCCACCGGTGCCGGCGCGGATTTCGAGGAACACGTTGCGCCCGTCGTTGGGGTCCTTGGGCAGCAGCATGCGTTGCAGCTGCGCCTCCATCGCCAGCAGTTGCTCCTTGGCTTCGCGCACTTCCTCCACGGCCATTTCGCGCATATCCGGGTCGCTGTCCTTGAGCAGCGCCTGGGCACCTTCAAGGTCGTCCTGGACTTTGCGCCATGCCTGATAGGCCGTGTGAACCGGCTCGACTTCGGCGTATTCGCGGGAATAAGCACGGAAACGCGTCTGGTCGCTGATGACCTCAGCGTCACCGAGCAGTGCGGTCAGTTCTTCGAAGCGGTCCTGGAGAATATCCAGTTTGTTCAGCAGCGACGCTTTCATTGCAGGGATTTGTCCGTCGAGCCCTCGTTGAGGGCAAAGAGTTCCTGGGCCATGGCCAGCGCATCGAGGCGGCCCTCGGCCGAGAGCTTTTTCAACTGCACGCTGGGCGCGTGCAGAAGTTTGTTGGTCAGGCCCCGGGCCAGCTGGGCCAGCACGTCCTCGGGGTTGCCGCCGTTGGCCAGCAGGCGCTGGGCTTTTTGCAGCTCTTCATCGCGCAGGCGCTCGCTTTGCTGGCGGTAGGCCTTGAGCACGTCCACCGCAGCCAGCTCGCGCAGGCGCACCATGAAGTCTTCGGCGCCCACCGACACCAGCTCTTCGGCAGCCTGGGCCGCGCCCTGGCGGCTCTTGAGGTTTTCTGCGACTACGTCGTGCAGGTCATCGACGGTATAGAGGTAGACGTCGTCGAGCTCGCCCACTTCGGGTTCGATATCACGCGGCACGGCGATGTCGACCATGAAGATCGGCTTGTGCCGGCGTTGTTTCAGCGCGCTCTCGACCGCGCCCTTGCCAAGGATCGGCAACTGGCTGGCGGTGGAGCTGATGACGATGTCGCTGTTGGCCAGTTCCTGGGGGATGTCGGCCAGCAGCACGGCATGTGCGCCGAACTGTTCGGCCAGCGTACTGGCACGCTCCAGGGTACGGTTGGCCACCACGATCCGGCGCACACCCTGCTCATGCAGGTGGCGGGCGACCAGGGTAATGGTCTCGCCGGCCCCGATCAGCAGGGCCTGGCTGCGGCCCAGGTCACTGAAGATCTGCCGCGCCAGGCTCACCGCGGCGAACGCCACCGAAACCGGGTTTTCGCCGATCGCGGTGTCGGTGCGCACCTGTTTGGCGGCACTGAAGGTGGCCTGGAACAGGCGCCCAAGCAGTGGGCCAACGGTACCGGCCTCACGCGCCACGGCGTAGGCGGACTTCATCTGGCCGAGGATCTGCGGCTCGCCGAGCACCAGCGAATCGAGGCCAGAGGCCACGCGCATCATGTGCCGCACCGCATCGTGCTCTTCATGGATGTAGGCGCTGGCGCGCAGTTCATCCAGGCTCAGCCGGTGGTAATCGGCCAGCCACAGCAGTACGGCCTCGGCAGACAGGTGGTCCTGCTCTATATAAAGCTCGCTACGGTTGCAAGTCGACAGGATCGCCGCTTCACGGCTGGCGGTCAGTCGGCAGAGCTGTTGCAGGGCGTCCACCAGCTGCTCTGGGGTAAACGCCACGCGCTCGCGTACGTCTACCGAGGCAGTCTTATGGTTGATACCAAGTGCAAGAAAGGCCATGCAAGGTCGCTGGTTGTGACGAGAAGCCGATAATTGTCCTCTTTCGCAGGTTTTAGAACAACCACCGTTCGCTATTGTCGTGTAGGAGCGGCCTTGCGTCGCGAAAGGGCTGCGCAGCGGCCCCGGCAATATCTCTGACAAACCTGAAAACCTGGGGCCGCTACGCACCCCTTTCGCGACCCAAGGCCGCCCCCACAGGCCACCCCCCACACAGGTGGCGGAACCTGGGCGCCCCTGCCATGGTCGCAGTTAAGCAAATGCTTCGCAGGTGGGTTTGCCCCCGCGCTTGTGTCATCATGCTCCGACCGCCGGTGAGTCCTTTTAAGCCTTTCTATGAACAGACACTACGCACTGCTGCTTGCCTTCGCCCTGCTCCAGGGTTGCCAGAGCCTGGCCCCGCAAAAAGCCGAGCCACCCGCTGCCGAAGCCGGCAAGGGCGAGGCCGAAAAAACCGTGGTGTACGGTTCGTTCAAGCAAGACACCCTTTATAGCCTGTTGGTGGCGGAGCTGGCCGGCCAGCGCAACCGCTTCGACATCGCCTTGGCCAACTACGCCGACCAGGCCGAAAAAACCCAGGACCCTGGCGTTTCCGAACGCGCCTACCGCATCGCCGAGTACCTCGGCGCCGACGAGCCGGCCCTGGAAAACGCCTTGATCTGGGCCCGCAACGACCCGGACAACCTCGACGCCCAGCGCGCCGCCGCCATCCAGCTGGCCCGCGCCGGTCGCTACGACGATGCCATGGTCTACATGGAAAAAGTCCTGCAGGGCCAGGGCGATACCCACTTCGACTTCCTCGCCCTGTCGGCCGCCGAGACCGACCAGAGCACCCGCGACGGCTTGCTGCAGAGCTTCGAACGCCTGCTGGTCAAGTACCCGGAAAACAGCCAGCTGGTGTTCGGCAAAGCGCTCCTGCTGAACCAGGACGGCAAGGCTGAGGAAGCGCTCGAACTGCTCGAGGCGCACCCACCGCAAAACGGCGAGATTGCCCCGATTCTGCTGCGTGCCCGCCTGCTGCAAGCGCTCGACCGCGGCAAAGAGGCGCTGCCCCTGCTGCGTGGCGCGATCCGCGACAACCCGGATGACAAACGCCTGCGCCTGACCTACGCCCGTACCCTGGTTGAGCAGGACCGCATCGCCGATGCCAAAGGTGAGTTCATCAGCCTGGTCCAGCAGTACCCCGAGGATGACGAGCTGCGCTACTCGCTGGCACTGGTATGCCTGGAAAACAAAGACTGGGATGAAGCCGAGGGCTACCTGCAGGAGCTGGTCGAGCGCGACAGCAACGTCGACGCCGCCCACCTGAACCTGGGCCGCATCCGCGAGGAGCGCCACGACCCCGAAGGCGCCTTGCGCGAATACGCCCTGGTCGGCACCGGCCCTGACTACCTGCCGGCGCAGCTGCGCCAGGCCGACATCCTGATTGCCAACGGCCGCGGCACCGAGGCTTCGCGCCTGCTCGCCGAAGCCCGCGAGGCCCAGCCGGACTATGCCATCCAGCTGTACCTGATCGAATCGGAAAGCTACAGCAACAACAACAAGGACGCCCAGGCCAACCAGGTGCTGCAACAAGGCATCCAGCGTTACCCGGACGACCTCAACCTGCTGTATACCCGCGCCATGCTGGCCGAAAAGCGTGATGACCTGCCGCAGATGGAGAAAGACCTGCGCGCCATCATCGACCGCGAGCCGGAAAACGCCATGGCCCTGAACGCCCTGGGTTACACCCTGGCCGACCGCACCACCCGCTACGCCGAAGCCAAGGCGCTGATCGACAAGGCCCACCAGCTCACCCCGGATGACCCGGCGGTGCTCGACAGCCTGGGCTGGATCGCCTACCGCCAGGGCAACCTGGACGAAGCCGAAGGCTACCTGCGCCAGGCCCTGGAACGCTTCCCCGACCACGAAGTGGCTGCGCACCTGGGCGAAGTCCTGTGGGCCAACGGCAAGCGCCGCGAAGCCCGCCAGGTCTGGGCCAAGGCCTTCGAAGCCCAGCCCGACAGCCCCATCCTGCGCAAGACCGTACTGCGCCTGACCGGATCAGAGACCCTTTAACGCCATGTTCCTGCGCCATTGCATCACCTTCACCCTGATCGCCCTGCTCGCGGGCTGTGCCGGCTTCGGTAGCCGTGAAGCCCTGCAAGGCCATGGCGACCCGCAGCAGTGGCGCCAGCACAAAGCGCAACTCAGTACCCTCGATGGCTGGCAGATCAGCGGCAAGGTCGGCATCCGCGCCCCGCGCGATTCCGGCAGCGGCACGCTGTTCTGGCTGCAGCGCCAGGACTACTACGACATCCGCCTGGCCGGGCCATTGGGCCGTGGCGCTGCCCGCCTGACCGGCCGCCCCGGCGGCGTGGTGCTGGAAGTGGCCAACCAGGGTCGCTACGAAGCCACCAGCCCGGAAGCACTGCTGGAAGAACAACTGGGCTGGCAACTGCCGGTTTCGCACCTGGTCTGGTGGGTACGCGGCCTGCCCGCGCCCGACAGCAAGAGCCAGCTGACCCTGGACGGCGACAGCCGCCTGGCCAGCCTGCAACAGGATGGCTGGCAGGTGCAGTACCTGAGCTATACCGAGCAGAACGGCTACTGGTTGCCCGAGCGCCTGAAACTGCACGGCAAGGACCTCGACGTGACGTTGGTGGTCAAGGACTGGCAGCCGCGCCAGCTGGGGCACTGATCGATGACCACCCTGACCCTGCCCGCCCCGGCCAAGCTCAACCTGTGGCTGCACATCATCGGCCGCCGCCCGGACGGTTACCACGAGCTGGAGACCGTCTTCCAGTTTCTCGACCACGGCGACGAGCTGAGCTTCGCCCTGCGTGAAGACGGCGTGATCCGCCTGCACACCGACATCGAGGCGGTGCCCCACGACAGCAACCTGATCGTGCGTGCCGCGCGCAAATTGCAGGAACAATCCGGCACCCGCCTTGGCGCCGACATCTGGCTGACCAAGGTCTTGCCCATGGGCGGTGGCATCGGCGGCGGCAGCTCGGACGCCGCGACCACGCTGCTGGCGCTGGCGCACTTGTGGCAGCTGGACTGGGATGAAGATCGCCTGGCCGGCCTGGGCCTGACCCTCGGTGCCGACGTGCCGGTGTTCGTGCGCGGCCACGCGGCGTTCGCCCAGGGTGTGGGCGAGCAACTGACCCCGGTCGACCCGATCGAGCCCTGGTATGTCGTGCTGGTGCCGCAAGTGTCTGTCAGTACTGTAGAAATTTTTTCACATCCGCAGTTGACACGTGATTCCCTCCCCCTTAAGATGCGCCCCGTTCCCGAGGGAAACAGTCGAAATGACTGCCAACCGGTGGTAGAGCAGAGTTACCCAGAAGTTCGCAATGCGTTGAATTCACTGGGCAAATTCACTGAAGCTCGATTAACCGGCACTGGAAGTTGTGTGTTTGGGGCCTTCCCAAGCAAAGCCGAAGCTGATAAAGTTCTGGCCCTTCTTTCAGCGACCCAAACAGGGTTTGTGGCGAAAGGAAGCAATGTTTCGATGTTGCATCGCAAGCTGCAAAGTCTGGTCAAGAAGTCGAGTGCCTAGCGCTCGCAGCAACAGATACAGGGGCGTCGCCAAGCGGTAAGGCAGCAGGTTTTGATCCTGCCATGCGTTGGTTCGAATCCAGCCGCCCCTGCCATTTTCCTATACTCATCCAGGTATACCCTCAGCCTTCAGGTACTGCGCGTGTCCAAGATGATGGTCTTTACGGGGAACGCTAACCCCGATCTGGCTCGGCGTGTCGTACGTCAGCTGCATATCCCTCTCGGTGACGTCTCTGTCGGTAAATTCTCCGACGGCGAGATCAGCACTGAGATCAATGAAAATGTCCGCGGTAAAGACGTCTTCATTATTCAGCCGACCTGTGCCCCGACCAACGATAACCTGATGGAACTGGTAGTGATGGCCGACGCCTTCCGCCGCTCCTCAGCATCCCGAATCACCGCCGTGATTCCTTACTTCGGATACGCCCGCCAGGACCGCCGTCCGCGTTCGGCACGTGTAGCCATCAGCGCCAAAGTTGTCGCTGACATGCTCACTGTCGTGGGTATCGACCGTGTACTCACCGTCGACCTGCACGCTGACCAGATCCAGGGTTTCTTCGATATCCCAGTCGACAACATCTACGGCTCGCCCGTATTGGTCGACGATATCGAAGACCAGCGTTTCGAGAACCTGATGATCGTCTCCCCGGACATCGGTGGTGTCGTGCGCGCACGTGCCGTCGCCAAGTCCCTGGGTGTCGATCTGGGTATCATCGACAAACGCCGCGAGAAGGCTAACCACTCCGAGGTGATGCACATCATCGGCGACGTCGAAGGGCGCACTTGCATCCTGGTAGACGACATGGTCGACACCGCCGGCACCCTGTGCCACGCGGCCAAAGCCCTGAAAGAACACGGCGCTGCCAAGGTTTACGCCTACTGCACGCACCCTGTCCTGTCGGGCCGCGCGATCGAGAACATCGAGAAGTCGGTACTGGACGAGCTGGTGGTGACCAACACCGTTCCGCTGTCCGCCGCTGCTCAAGCCTGTGACCGTATCCGCCAGTTGGATATCGCACCGGTTGTCGCTGAAGCGGTACGCCGCATCAGCAACGAAGAATCGATCAGCGCGATGTTCCGCTAAGCGGAACACGTGTTGATGTGAAGCGCCCCGCCCCAGCATTTGTTGGGGCGGGGCTTTTTTGCCATTCCCGTTGGCGCTGGTCGCAAACGCCCTCGGGAGGCTATTTTGGAGAAACAAAATGACTGATTTCACGCTGAACGCCAAAGTGCGTACTGACCTGGGGAAAGGTGCGAGCCGCCGCCTGCGTCACTCGCTGAGCATCCCTGCCGTTGTCTACGGTGGCGATAAAGAAGCGCAATCCCTGACCATCGTGTCGAAGGAAATCGCCAAGCTGTTCGAAAACGAAGCTGCCTACAGCCACGTGATCGAGCTGAACGTTGACGGCGCCAAGCAAAACGTCATCGTCAAGGCCATGCAGCGTCACCCAGCCAAGCAATTCATCATGCACGCTGACTTCGTTCGCGTCGTTGCTGGCCAGAAGCTGACTGCCAAGGTTCCGGTTCACTTCATCGGCGAAGAAGCGCCGGTCAAGAAAGGCGGCGAGATCTCCCACGTTGTTTCCGAGATCGAAGTTTCCTGCGAAGCCAAAGACCTGCCTGAGTTCATCGAAGTTGACCTGGCTAACGCTGAAGTCGGCACCATCATCCACCTGTCGGACCTGAAAGCTCCGAAAGGCGTAGAGTTCGTCGCTCTGGCCCACGGTGATGACAAGGCTGTTGCCAACGTTCACGCGCCACGCGTTGCTCCAGAAGCAGAAGGCGCTGCCGAGTAATCCACTCGCACGCCGGTGTTGATCGGGTTACAGTGCCGCGCGCCCTGTAACCCACCAACTCCAAGGAAGAGCCCCTGACGTGACCGCCATCCAGTTGATCGTTGGCCTGGGTAACCCCGGCCCCGAATACGAACAGACCCGGCATAACGCAGGGGCTCTTTTCGTTGAACGCATTGCCAGCGCCCAGCGCGTCTCGCTGACCGCTGACCGCAAGTATTTCGGCCTGACGGCTAAATTCAGCCATCAGGGCAACGACGTTCGTCTGCTCATCCCCACCACCTACATGAACCGTAGCGGCCAGTCCGTGGCGGCCTTGGCCAATTTCTTCCGCATCAAGCCGGAAGCGATTCTGGTGGCGCATGACGAACTCGACCTGCCTCCGGGCGTCGCCAAGCTTAAACGCGGCGGCGGCCATGGCGGGCACAACGGCCTGCGCGACATCATCGCGCAGCTCGGCAACCAGAACGACTTCCACCGCCTGCGGCTTGGCATCGGCCACCCGGGTGACGCCAAACTGGTCTCCAACTTCGTCCTGGGCCGCGCGCCGCGCGCCGAGCAGGAGAAGCTCGACGCCAGCATCGATTTTGCCCTCGGCGTGCTGCCAGATGTCCTCGCTGGCGATTTCGCCAAGGCGATGCGCGAGCTGCACAGCCAGAAGGCCTGATTTCCTAGAGAGGGAATACCCATGGGTTTCAATTGCGGCATCGTCGGCCTGCCCAACGTCGGCAAGTCCACCCTGTTCAACGCCTTGACCAAGTCTGGCATCGCGGCGGAGAACTTCCCTTTCTGCACCATCGAGCCGAACAGCGGGATCGTGCCGATGCCCGACGCGCGTCTGGCTGCCCTGGCAGAGATCGTCAAGCCTAACCGCATCCTGCCGACCACCATGGAATTCGTCGACATCGCCGGCCTGGTGGCAGGCGCTTCGAAAGGTGAAGGCCTGGGCAACAAGTTCCTCGCCAACATCCGCGAGACCGACGCCATCGCCCACGTGGTGCGCTGCTTCGAAGACGAGAACGTGATCCACGTTTCCAACAGCGTCGACCCCAAGCGTGACATCGAGATCATCGACCTCGAACTGATCTTCGCCGACCTCGACAGCTGCGAGAAGCAACTGCAGAAGGTTGCCCGCAACGCCAAGGGTGGCGACAAGGAAGCCCTGGCGCAAAAGGCCATTCTGGAAAAGCTGATCCCGCACTTCACCGAAGGCAAGCCTGCGCGCAGCCTGATGAAGCACATGGCTGACGACGAAAAGGCCGTCATCCGTGGCTTCCACCTGCTGACCAGCAAGCCTGTGATGTACATCGCCAACGTCGCTGAAGACGGCTTCGACAACAACCCGCACCTGGACGTGGTCAAGGCCATCGCCGAGGAAGAAGGCGCGGTCGTGGTACCGGTGTGCAACAAGATCGAAGCCGAAATCGCCGAGCTGGACGACGGTGAAGAGAAGGACATGTTCCTCGAGGCCCTGGGCCTGGAAGAGCCTGGCCTGAACCGCGTGATCCGCGCCGGTTACGAGCTGCTTAACCTGCAGACCTACTTCACTGCCGGTGTGCAGGAAGTACGCGCCTGGACCGTCCGCATTGGCGCCACCGCGCCACAGGCTGCTGGCGTGATCCACACCGACTTCGAAAAAGGCTTCATCCGCGCTGAAGTAGTGGCGTATGACGACTTCATCCAGTTCAAGGGTGAAAGTGGCGCCAAGGAAGCCGGCAAGTGGCGTTTGGAAGGTAAAGACTACATCGTCAAAGACGGCGATGTGATGCACTTCCGCTTCAACGTCTGACGGGCGGCCGTGGGCTCCACGGCAACCGCTGAATCGAACCCCCCCGTGCTCGCCTAGCGACACGGGGGTTTTCGTTTTTGCTCACAGCGGCGTCTCAGGTACGGCCCTTGCGCAGGCTTTACCAGCGACTACGGGATGTCACGCAGGCTTGGGCCACCTCCCCTCTTCCACTTCCTCTGCCTGCTCCGCCGGCTTCTCAGGCCGGGCCATGAACATGATCACCGCCGCAGCGCACAGGTCCAATGCCGACAGTGCGGCGAACAGCGGTCCGTAACCGATCTTGGTCACCAATACGCCCATGATCGCCGTGTACAGCGCGGCCCCCAGAAACCCGCACATACCGATCAAGCCCGCAGCGGTGGCGACGTCGTTCTTGTCGAAGGAGTCCGAGGTCATCGAGTAGAGCGCGCAGGACAACATCTGGTGCGCGAACCCGCCCACGCACAGCAGCATGATCGCGGTATAGGGGCTGCCGGCCAAGCCTACGCAGCCGGGTGCGATCATGCACAGGCAGCCGGTGACCATCACCAGTTTGCGCGAGGTGAACAGCGATACCTTGAAGTAGCGATGGTAAAACGGTGAAAGGTAGCCGCCCACCACGCTGCCCAGGTCTGCGGCCAGAAACGGCAGCCAGGCGAACAGCGCGATCTGCTTGATGTCCATGCCGCGTTCATGCATCAGGTACAGTGGGATCCAGGCATTGAACACCTGCCAGGCCGGGTCGGCCATGAACCGGGCGATGGCCACTGCATAGAAGTTGCGCCGTTTCAGCACGTTGCGCCACTGCGCCTTTTGTTTGGGCTGGTCGCGAAACTTCGCCTCCTGGCCGGCGTAGATATAGTCGCGCTCCTCGGCATGTAACTGCGGATGCTCCGCTGGCGGATGATAGAGCCATAGCCACAACCCGCCCCAGATCAGGCCGAACACACCGGTCATGATAAACGCCAGTTGCCAGCCGCTGCTGAGGATTGCCCAGACTACCAGGGGTGGCGCCAACAGCGCGCCCAGCGCGGAACCGATGTTGAACCAGCCCAGCGCCACCGAGCGCTCCTTGGCCGGGAACCATTCAGCAGTGGTCTTGATGCCAGCAGGGTAACCGGCGGCCTCCGTCATGCCCAGCAGCCCGCGGAAGAACGCCAGGCTCTGCCAACCAGTCGCCAATGCCGCCAGGGCACAGGAGATCGACCAGGCGATGGCGAAGAGGGCGAAGCCCAATTTGATACCGATGGCGTCGATGATGTACCCCGCCACAGGTTGCATCACGGCATAGCCGAGGGTCCAGGCCACCACTACCCAGGAGTACTCCTCGGTGGTCATGTTCATCTCGACCATCATGGTGGGCGCAGCCACCGAAAGGGTATTGCGGGCCAGGTAGTTGATGATCAGGCCAATGATCATCAACCCCACTACCCACCAACGTAAGCTTTTTATCTTCATGGTCTACACGCTCTTGTTTTTATTGGTGTGTGAGGGCGCGCAGGAGCCTGCGCGCCCTGTTCAAGGCTGAAGATGGGCTTGCGTGTGGCGGTCAGGCCAGTTCGAATACCGCGTCCACCTCCACCGCAAAACCTCTGGGCAAGGAGCTCACGCCAATAGTCGTGCGGGTATGCTGGCCACGCTCGCCCAATACTTGCACCAGCAATTGCGAGGCGGCATCGATGACCGCGCCGGATTCGGTGAAGTCATCCACCGCATTGACGTAACCGCGCAGTTGCACGCAGCCTTTGACCTGCGCCAGGTCGCCCTGCACTGCCTGGGCCACATGCGCCAGCACGTTGAGCGTGCACAGCCTGGCCGCTTCGCGGGCTTGGCTCAGGTCGATGTGCACGCCGACCTTGCCGATGAACAGCGCCTGGCCATCGCGCTTGGAGCCTTGGCCGGAAACGAACAGCAAGTTGCCGACGCGGCGGGTGGCGACAAAGGGGTTGTTGCCCGGTACCACTTCGGGCAACTGCAGGCCCAGTTGCTCGACCCGCATGGCAAATGATTGATGGACGCTCATGTCAGTTACCCTCGCGCACATATTCGAAGGCAAGGTCCTGCGCCAGCGCTGCTGGCGAACGCTCCGCCACCGGGCCGTAGCCACCACCACCGGGCAGTTCCAGCACCAGTCGTTTACCGCCCGGGACATACTGGCGGCCCTTGGTGGCCAGGCGTGTGCCGTCGTCCAGCCGCACCACGCCGGGCGCGCCGTTTTCACCCCCTTCACGGCCGCGTGCCGGGTGGGCGACACGGTCGAACATGGCGTTGAACCAGATTTCATAACCATCCTTGGGTGCAATCTCGACCACCTGCCCCAGCCCGCCGCGGTACTTGCCAGCACCACCAGAACCTTCGCGCAGTTCCTTGCGCCAGAACACCACCGGCCCGACCTGCTCGGTGGCCTCGATCGACATCGACTGCACTCCACTGGGGAACGCTGTGGCACTGGGCCCGTCAAGGCCTGGGCGCGCGCCCATACCGCCACTATTGAACAGCAGCACCTCGGCGCCTTCCGAGCCTTCGCCGGGCTGTACCGGGCGCACACTGACGTGCAGGTTCCAGAGTGCCCCAGCCCCTTCGGCAGGAATCTGCCCCGGCAGCAGTTGATGGATCGCCCCTAGCACCGCGTCCGGCACCAAATGCCCGAGCACATGGCGCACCGACACTGGCGCAGGCCGTTGCGCATTGAGGATGCAATCGGTGGGCGCCACCACTTTGAACGGCTTCAGCGATGCATGGTTGTTGGGAATATCCGGAGCGATCGCACACTTGATGCCGTAGCAGGCATACGCCGTCGAGTAGATCAGCGGGCAGTTGATGCCTTTTTTGCTCGGCCCGGATGTGCCGGCGAAATCCACGGTGATCTGGTCTTTGGCGACGGTCAGCGCCACGGCGATGTCGATCGGTGTGTCGTAGCCGTCCACCCGCATCAGGTTTTGATACAGCCCCCTGGGCAAGGCATTGATGCGCTCAAGGGTCGCCGCGTGGCTGCGCTCGAAGACAAACTGCGACAGGTGCTCGAGGTCTTCCAGGCCGAACTCGCCCATCATGTCCATCAGGCGCCGGTGGCCGATTTCATTGCAGGCCGCCAACGAGTAGATGTCACCCACCACCTGGCGGCTTTCGCGTACGTTGTTGCGGATCAGATTCACCAGGTCACGGTTCACCGTACCCCGCTCGGCAAACTTCATGATCGGGATGAAAATCCCCTCCTCGTATACCTCATTGGCGTCCGGGCCGAAGCCACGGCCGCCCACATCCACCACGTGGGCGGTACAGGCGAAGAAGCCGACCAGCTTGCCAGCGCGAAAGCTGGGCGATACCACGGTGAAGTCGTGCAGATGGCCTGTGCCCTTCCAGGGGTCGTTGGTGATGTACACATCGCCCTCGAAGAGGTGATCGCGGCCGATATCACGAATGAAATGGCCGACCGCCTCAGCCATGGCGTTGACGTGCCCAGGCGTGCCCGTCACCGCCTGGGCGATCATTTCGCCGGCCTGGTTGAACACGCCGGCAGACAGGTCGCCGGACTCGCGCACGCTGGTGCTGAAGGCTGTACGGATCAGCGTCAGGGCCTGCTCTTCGACCACCGAGATCAGGCGGTTCCACATGATCTGCATGCGCACATCGGTCAGGGTTTGTTGGCTCATGGTGTACTCCTCAGGCCTTCACGGCGCGCAGCAGCAGGCAACCGTCAGCCTGCATGATGGCTTCACGGCTGGCGGTAACGATGGTGGTAGTTTCACGTTCGGTGATCACGGCCGGGCCAGCTACCCAGTCGCCGGCACGCATGTGCTCGCGGTCGACCACGGCGGCAGTCTGGAAACCCTCCAGGCGTGCGTCGAACAAGCGGCGCTTACCGCTGATGCGCGCCGGCCCTGACTTTTCGGTCAGCGACCGCTGCTGCGGCTTGGCGACGGCAGAGCTTGCACGCAACGACCAACTGACCACTTCGATATCCAGCCCATCGATCGTGCGGCCAAAGAAGGCTTCGTATTCACGGTCGTAACCGGCCTTGAGGGCCTGCCCGTCTGCCCCGCCCAATTGCTCCACCGGGACGTTCACCGGCAACTCCCAGCCTTGGCCGACGTAACGCATGAATGCCATGCACTCAAGCGTAGGCTCGGCGCTGCCGGCCCCGGTGCGTACAAAGCTACTGGCCTCTTCGATCAATTCGTCAATGATCTGCTTGGCCTTGACCGCATCGAAGCTGCTCAGGCGCATGTAGGCACTGCGCACGCTCTCGAAGCCGAACGGTGCGCGTAAAAAGCCGATCGCCGAACCTACACCGGCGCCAGGCGGGATCAGCAGGTCTGCCACCGCAAGCTTTTCGCACAACCGGGCGGCATGCAGCGGCGCCGCACCGCCAAATGCGATCATGGTGAACTCGCTGAGCTCCTTGCCGTTCTCCACAGCGTGCATGCGCGCCGCGTTGCTCATGTTTTCATCGACCACTTCGCTCAAGCCAAAGGCAGCGGTGGCCTGGTCTACCTGCAAGGGGCCGCACAGGGCTTTGTCCAGCGCAGCGCTGCTGGCGTCGCTGTGGAGGGTGATCGAGCCCCCGGCAAAAGCTTCCGGGTCCAGCCGCCCCAGCAGCAGGTCGGCATCGGTCACGGTCGGCTGCTCGCCGCCACGCCCGTAGCAGGCCGGCCCGGGTTCGGAGCCGGCGCTGTGCGGGCCGACGCGAATCTGGCGCATGGCATCCACACTGGCAATGGAGCCGCCACCGGCGCCAATCTCGACCATCTCGATCACCGGGATGGAAATGGGCATACCGCTGCCCTTCTTGAAGCGCCAGGTCCGCGCCACCTCGAAGGTGCGCGATGTTTTCGGCACTTGCTGCTCGATCATGCAGATTTTCGCGGTGGTGCCGCCCATGTCGTACGACAGCACCTGGTTCAGCCCGTAGCGTGCTGCCACATCGGCGGCGAAGATCGCGCCTCCGGCCGGGCCGGACTCCAGCAGCCGCACCGGGAAGTCGATGGCGCTTTGCACGCTGATAATGCCGCCGCCCGAATGCATCATGTACACCGGGCAGACCACGCCTTCGTGTCCCAGGCGCTGCACCAGGCGGTTGAGGTAAGAGGCGATCAGCGGCTTGACGTAGGCATTGGCGCACACGGTGTTGAAGCGCTGGTATTCGCGCATCTGTGGCGACACTTCAGACGATATCGACACCTGCAGTTGCGGCGCGATTGCGTGCAGGCAATCGCGAACGGCGCATTCATGATCGCCGTTGAGATAGCTGTGCATGAACCCCACCGCCACGCTTTCGTAGCCTGCATCCACCACGCGCTGGCACAGCGCACGGGCCTGCTCCATGTCCAGCGGTTTGCCCACACTGCCGTCGGCCATTACTCGCTCGGCCAGCACAAAACGGTCGTTGCGCGGTACCAACGCGGTGGGCAGCACGATGTTCAGGTCGTACTGCTCGAAACGGCTTTCAGTACGCATTTCGATGACGTCGCGAAAGCCCTCAGTGGTAATCAAGGCGGTACGTGCGCCGCGTCGCTCGATCAGTGCGTTGGTGGCCAGGGTAGTGCCATGGATCAGCGTGTCGATGGCGGCGAGTTCGACTTCAGCCTGCTCGCACACCTGCTTCAGGCCATCGATGATCGCTTGCTCGGGGTTGCTGTAGTTAGTCAGAACCTTGGTCGAGTACAACCGGTCTGCGACCTCCATGGCAACGTCGGTGAACGTGCCACCAATGTCGACACCGGCGCGAATGGATTTTCCGTCTCTTGTCATTATTGGTCTCCGGGAAAAACAACTGCTGGGTTAGGCGCCTCTGTGGGGTGTGAGGCGTCCCAAGTGTTATTACAGAGATATAATTACCTGTCAAACACGCCCAGCAGTGATAATATCTCTACCTTGATCCTGATTTGATTTCACCGACAAGGTCTCGCCTTGCCCGGCGCAAAGCGATACACCTAAACTCGCCGTGTGCAGAGCCATGACGCTGGAGAGCTGTTTGAATACCTTGATGACCCAAACCACCGAATGGATTCGCAACAAGATCGACAAGGAAGGGCTGAAGCCTGGCGACAAGCTGCCCACACTGAATCAGCTGGCCAGTGAGTTGGGGGTAAGCCGTACAGTGGTGCGTGATGCGGTCATCGCACTGGCGGCCGATGGCGTGCTGGAGTCACGCCACGGTGTTGGCGTATTTGTGCTAGGCCCGCAGGCGCCCGCCGCCGAGGTGGCCCTGCTGGATGCAATGCTCGCCCCGCTCGCGAGCATCAAGGCAACCTTCATGGACCTGCTCGAATTACGCATGGCACTGGAAGTACACGCCTGCGGGCTTGCCGCGGCCCGTCGTAGCTGGGCGCAGGAGAACACAATCTGGGACGCCGCCGCTGCATTCGAGCAGGCCGCAGATGACGATGCCCGGCTGGACTTATGTGATGCGGCGTTTCATCAGGCCATCGCCGAAGCCACTAACAACGCTGCCTTCATCGAAGCATTCAAGGTGCTGTGCGTGAAGATCACCCCGCGCCCGGCGTTTTCCCGCGAGGTTGACCCGATGCTGATCACCCCGCAGTACGTAGAGCAATCAGTGACCGAACATCGCGCGATTTGTGAAGCCATCAGCGCGGGTGATGCCGAACGTGCACAGCAGGCCATGCGCGCGCACCTGGCGCGTGGGCACCGCCGCTATCGCAATCTGGCCGTCGCCTCTGCGCAGTGATCGCTGCCCCTGCACGCCGTTTCAGAGCCTGGTGCTGGCGTCCGCAGGTGCGCCCGCCATACCGGTGCGCGGCCGCGCCCTGCGCCTGTCGATCCAGATCAGCAAGACGCTGGCATACACCGAGACAGCCAAGAACAGCGCCATGCGCACGGCAAAGGCCCGGTACACGTCCTGCCCTGCCGCGCTGTCCTGCACAGACTGCCCCAGCAGAATCAGCATCGTACTCAGGCAACTGACCCAGTAGGCAGGGCCGTGCCGCGTCGCCACCGCCCGGTAGAGCCGCCGGGCCTGCCAGAGGGTGAACAGCAACACCCACAGAAAGAACATCCACAGGTGCACGAACAGGCTCAAGGCACCCCACAGCAGGATCGCCAGCAGCCCGGCCAGCAGGGTCGAACCAATCAGCTCTCGGCTGGCATTGCGGGCATGGGTTTCGCCGGCCTGCTGGCCCAGGCTCACCGACTTCATGATCAGCGGCATGAATGCATCCGGGGCAATCAGCGCCAGCAAGAACGCCGGCATGACGATCAGCGTGGCACGCAGTGCAACCCAACTGGCACGCGCGCTGGCGAGCGGTGGCGGGGACGGTTGCGCGGGGGCATCGGCAGGTTCGGGAAACAGCACATGCGCCAGCGCCGTGCCCAGCGCCGCCAACAGCATGCCTTTGGCTAACGCCTCGACCACCGACAGCGCCAAGGTGAAATCATGGGTGCCGGCTGCGGCGATCATGGTCAGGCCGATCACCAGCAGGTTGGCCACCAAGCCATTGCCGCCCTTGAGCGCGTAACGCAGCACCAGAAACACCCCAACGCCGACCAACAGCACCCCACTCACCGGGGCATGGCGCAGCAGCGGAATCAGCAACAAGCCACTGCCACAACTGAGCAGCACCAGCACCGCCAACGCCGGTGCCGCGCGCAACGGCAGCGGCTGGCTGCGGGTGGCCAACAGCAGCACCGCAAACACCGGGGCCAGGATCGGCACGGGCAGGCCGATGCCGAAGCTGACCGCCAGGCACAGCGCCACGCCCCAGGCCAGGCGTAGCGCCCGCAGGCGCCGCCACTCAATAGGCATACGACAGCCAGCTCATCAGCCACATGAACACGCGGCCCAGCACGTTCAGCGGGTTGCCCTCGCTGGGCAGCGCCATGACTTCGGCCTGGCCGCCGACCCGCAACCCGGTCTTGTCCTCCAGCTGGTCACGGTCCAGCTCGACGATCACCGGAAAACGCTGCGCCGAGCGCAGCCACTCGCGGCTGTTCTGCACGCTCGGCAGGGTACCCGGCGGGCTGCCCTGCCCCACGCTGACGCCATACCCAATGCTGCGTATGCGCCCCTTCAGCACGACCCCGGGCAGCGCATCGAGCACAACCAGCACCGCTGTGCCGGGCCGCAGGCGGCCGAGGTTGTTTTCGGTCATGTCGGCGCTGATCCACACGTCATGGATCGCGATCAGGGTCATCATCGGGCTGCCGGCCGCCACATAATGGCCAACGTCTGTGCGCAGGTCAGTGATCAAACCGTTGGCATCGGCGCGCACCACGGTCCGGGCCAGATCCAGACGGGCCTTTTCCACATTCGCCGCAGCGCTGCGCAACTGGGCGTTGTCTGCCTGTGAACCGCCCTGCTGTTCACGTGCCCGCTCGACTTCGGCACGGGCCGCCGCCACCTGGCTGATGGCTTGGTCGCGCGTGGCCTGGGCCCCTTCCAGGCGGCGCACCGACACCGTGCCTGGGTCTTCCTCGATCAGCCGCTTGAGCCGCTCGGCATCCTGGCGCGCCTTGCGCTCGTTGGCCTGGGCCGCCAGCAACGCCGCCTTGGCCGAATCGATGCCGGCGGTGTTGGCGCCGATCTGCCTGCGCACGGTATCCAGGTCGGCCTCGGCGCGAGCCAGCGCAATGCGGTATTGCGCCGGGTCCAGCTCGAACAGCACCGCGCCTTGGCGTACCTCCTGGTTGTTGCCCACGGCCACGCGCTTCACTGGGCCGGCCACCTCGGCGCTCACGGGCACCACGTAGGCTTGCAGGCGAGCCTGCTGGGTGTAAGGCGTGAAACGGTCTGCCAACAGGTACCAGAGCAGGCTTATGGCAATCAGCAGCAATACCCAGCGCATGCCACGATCAGGCGCTTGCGGGGGCGGTGTTTGCGGGGCGTCGCTCATTTCGGTTCACCGGGTTGCTGTGCGGTAGGGGGTGGCGCGTCCAGCAGGTCTCCCCAATCGGTGCGTTGCTGCATCTGTCGACGCGTGGCCGGGTCGACCGCTGCACGGCCTGGCTGCCAACCGCCGCCCAGGGCCTTGTACAAGGTCACCACGCTGCTGACGGCATTGCCGCGGCTGACCAAGTAACCGTCTTGTTGCTGCAGCAGCAGTTGCTGGGCATCGAGCACCCGCTGGAAGTCGGCAAAGCCTTCGCGGTATTGCGAGGTGGCCAGGCTCAGCGAGCGCTGCGCGGCTTGCGAGGCCTGGTCGCGAATACCCGCGCTCTGCAACGAGCGCACCAGGCCGCTGGCTGCATCGTCGGCCTCGCGGGCGGCTTCGCGCACGCCCTGCTGATACAGCTCGATCAGTTGCTGCAAGCGGGCATCCTCCACGCGCACGGCGTTCTTGCGCCGGCCATAGTCGAACGGGTTCCAGATCAGGCCAGGGCCGGCGGCGAGGTCGAAACTGTCGGGCAGGTGGCTGGCCGTCACGAAGCTCCAGCCGATGCTGCCCAGCAGGCTCAGCTGTGGATAAAGGTCCGCTTCGGCCACGCCCACCAGCGCCGACTGCGCCGCGACGGCCTGCTCGGCGGCACGGATGTCCGGGCGTCGCAGCAACAAGCGGGCGGGAACGTCTTGCAACAGTGCCCGGTCTGGCAGCGGCAACTGCCCGTAGCGCGGTTGCAACTCCGGCAGTGGCCCCGGTGGCCGCCCAAGCAGCGAGCACAGCACATTGCGCAGGGCATTGAGCTGGTTTTCGAACTCGGGGATGGTCGCCTGCGTCGCCAGGTACTGGGTGCGTGCCTGCTGCCAGTCGAGCTCATCATGCTCGCCATGGCGGAACAACCGCTCGGTAATCTCCAGGCTGCGCGCCTGGCGCTTGGCGTTTTCCTCGGCAATGGCCAGGCGCGCCTCGGCGGTACGCAAGGCAAAATAGGTGTCGGCCACCTGTGCACGCAACAACAGCATGGCATCGGCGTAGTTGGCCTCGGAGGCAAAATAAAGGGCGTCGGCCGCCTCGATGGCACGGCTGAAGCGCCCCCAGAAGTCGATCTCCCAACCAATGTCGAAGCCCACGCTGGACTGCCAGAACACCGAATCACGGGCGCTGGCGGTGCCGGACTGGTCCTGCTTGAGGTAGAGGCTTTGCGCGCGCCACTGCTGCAGTTGTGGATAACGCCCGGTCTGCACGATGGCCAGTTGCGCACGTGCCTCGGCGACGCGCAGCCCGGCCACGCGCAGGTTGGTGTTGTGCGCATCGGCTTGGGCGATCAGCGCATCCAGTGTCGGGTCGGCGAACACCGCCCACCACTGGCGAAAATCCGGCGCCGCGGCGCTACGGCTGGCCTGCTCCAGCAGCGGGGTGCTCCAGGTGTCCAGCCAGGGCGATTGCGCCGGCGGGTAGTCCGGACCGACCTGCGTACAGCCTGCCAGCAAAGCCACCAGGCCCAGTGCGCGGCGCCAGCGAGGTGCGGGCATGCCAGGCCCCGGCTCAAGCCGACGGTTCGGCAGGGTCTTCCGGCACCTGCAACGCCACCCACTGCCAGAACAGCACATAGGTCACGCCCAGAATCACCGGGCCGATGAACAGGCCAATGATGCCTTTGACCACCATGCCGCCCAGCGCACCGATCAGCACCACCGGCATCGGCACATCCACGCCGCGCCCCAGCAACAGCGGCTTGAGCACGTTGTCGGCGAGGCCGGCGACGAAGGTGTAGATGGCAAACACGATGGTCGCGACGGTGAAGCCTTCGGCATGGAATACATAGGCGATGACCGGTAGCGTGATCAGCGTGGCCGGCGCCTGGGCGATGCCCAGCATAAGGATGGCGATTGCCAGGATCCCCGCGCCCGGCACGCCCTTGACCACAAAACCCACGCCTATCAGCAGCATCTGGATGAAGGCAATGCCGATCACACCCTGGGCGACGGCGCGAATGGTGGCGGTGCACAGCCTTGCAATGGGCTTGCCGCGCGACTCACCGGAAACCCGAATGGCAATGCGCTGCGCCGCCACTTCGCCGCGCTCGCCGAAGGCCATGATCACCCCCGAGATGATGATCGCCGCGATGAACATCAAGAATGCCCCCCCGGCACTGGCAGCGGCGCCCAACAACACACGCCCGGCATCCTTGAGCTGCGGCATCACGCTGTTGAGCACGCCGCTCAGGCTCTCGGAAGCCGCCAGCCACAAGGCATACACGCGCGGCCCGATCAGCGGCCAGGTGGCCACCGACTCCGAAGGCGTCGGCACGCTCCAGGCACCGCTTTTGAGCAGTGTCACCAAGCCGTCCACAGACTCGCTGATCGACACCACCACCAGGTAGATCGGCACCAGCAACACCACCAGCACCAAAAGCACCACCAGCGTTGCCGCATAGCCGTCCTTGAGCCCCGTGCCGCGTTTGATGCGCTGGTGCAGCGGGTACAGGGTCACCGCCAGGATCACCGCCCACAGCATCAATTCCAGAAAGGGCTGAAACACCTGGAAGGCGAAGATCACCAGGGCAGCCACCAGGCCTGCCTTGATCAATACATCGAGCAGGCCCCGCGACAGGGCACTGTCCAGCTTGAAACTCGGCTGCATGCTTCACCTCCGCACATTCATTTCGCCAACGGGTGCAGTTCAGTGGTCGGTTTGACGCTCAGGCGGGGACGCCTCAGCGTCGCTCAACTGCCGTGTCAGGCCCATCATCACCAGCGGTACCACAGCCATCGACAGGGTGATGGCCAGCACCAGCAGGTCGTGAACCTGCTGCTCCAATACCTGGTGCTCACGCGCCAGTTTGAACACCACGAAAGCAAACTCGCCGCCCGACGCCAGGACCACGCCCAGGCACAGCGCCTGGGCCCGGTTCAACCCGCCGGCCGTGCGGCCCAGGGCAACCAACAGTGGCAGCTTGATGCCCACCAGCAGCAGCGTGAGCCCAAGCACGGCCAAGGGCATGCCGAACAACAGGCGCAAGTCTGCACTCATGCCCACGCCGACAAAGAACAGCCCGAGCAGCAACCCTTTGAGCGGCTCGATCTGGGTTTCCAGTTCGTGGCGAAACGGCGACTCGGCCATCAATACGCCGGCCAGGAATGCGCCAAGGGCCATCGATATGCCTACATGCTCCATCACCCAGGCGGTACCCAACACCACCAGCAACGCAGTAGCCGTGGACAGCTCCGGCAACCCGGAGCCGACTGTCCATTTGAAAATCGGGGTCATCAAGTAGCGGCCGCCGATAATGATCACGCCGATGCCGAGCGCCACGGCCAGCAGCGGCCAGTTGCCTTCATCTGCATGGCTGACATCACCGCCAAGCAAGGGCACTACGGCAATCAGGGGGATGGCGGCGATGTCCTGGAACAGCAGAATCGCCACGGCCAGTCGGCCGTGGGGCTTGCCCAGGTCCTTGCGCTCGGCGAGCACCTGCAAGCCGAACGCCGTTGATGACAGCGCAAGCCCCAGCCCCAGCACGATGGCCGCCGGCTTCGACTGGCCAAATACCCCATAGGCGAGCAGGCCAAGTGCGGCGGCGGTCAGCCCGACCTGCAACGAGCCGATGCCGAACAGGGCGCGGCGCATGGTCCACAGGCGGCGGGGCGAGAGCTCAAGGCCAATCACGAACAGCAGCATCACCACGCCCATCTCCGACAAGCGGGCGACGTTGTCCGGGTTGCCCAGCAAGCCGAGCACCGAGGGGCCGATCAGGATGCCGGCCAGCAGATAGCCAGGCACTGCCCCCAGTTTCAAACGTTGCGCCAGTGGCACCAGAAGCACCACGGCCAGCAGGAACACCACCGTCGCCTGCAGCAGGCTGCCGTCATGTGGCATAGGATTTCATCCTTTAGGCTCCCCGCAAGAGGGGGTCAGAAGCGCTCTTCGACCACCTTGAACGGATAGGCCACCGCCTTGTACTTGCCGACCTTGCCGCGCTTGGGCAACTTCACGACCTGGTCGCGGGTGATGTCCTTGTACGGAATGCGAGTGAGCAGGTGGCTGATGATGTTCAGCCGCGCCCGCCGCTTGTCGTTGGAATGGGCCATGAACCAGGGTGCCCAGGAGGAATCCGAGGCGGCGAACATCGCGTCGCGCGCTTTGGTGTAATCATCCCAGCGGCTATACGACTTCAGGTCCATGGGTGACAGTTTCCACAGCTTGCGCCCATCGCTGATGCGGTCCTGCAGGCGGCGGGTCTGCTCTTCGGCGCTCACTTCCAGCCAGTACTTGATCAGGATGATCCCCGACTCGACCATCATCTTCTCGAACAGCGGCACCACCATGAGGAACTTGTCGGCTTGTTCATCGCTGCAAAAGCCCATCACCCGCTCGACGCCGGCGCGGTTGTACCAACTGCGGTCGAAGATCACCACTTCGCCCGCAGCGGGCAGATGGCCCAGGTAGCGTTGCACGTACATCTGCGACTTTTCCCGCTCGGTCGGTGCCGGCAGCGCCACCACACGGAATACTCGCGGGCTGACACGCTCGGTGAGGGCCTTGATGGTCCCACCCTTGCCCGCGCCGTCCCGGCCTTCAAAGACGATGCACACCTTCAGGCCCTTGGCCACGACCCATTCCTGCAGCTTCACCAACTCGACGTGAAGCTGCTTGAGCGCCTTCTCGTAGGCCTTGCCGCCCAACTTTTCCGGCTGTGCCTGTGGGGTCTTCTTCCTGGCTGACTTCGACATGGGTCGCTCCCGGCGGCGAATGAAGGTTCAGTATGGTCGATCCACGGGGGTTTGCCGCTTCGCTTGCTACCACAGCACCGCCCCCTTTGGAGAGGGCGGACAATGGCCGGGTTATTTGGCCAGCTTGTTGTAACTGGTCATCAGGTTGCGGTAGTCGGGAATGTGGTTGGCGAACAACGTCCCCAGCCCTTCAACGTCGTTGCGCCAGTCGCGGTGCAGCTCGCAGGCGACACCGAACCAGGTCATCAGTTGCGCCCCGGCGGCCTCCATGCGGCGCCATGCCGAATCGCGGGTCAACTCGTTGAAGGTGCCAGAGGCGTCGGTGACGACGAAGACCTCGAAGCCCTCCTCAAGGGCCGACAGTGCCGGGAACGCCACGCACACTTCGGTCACCACGCCAGCGATCAGCAGTTGCTTCTTGCCCGTGGCCTTGACGGCCTTGACGAAGTCTTCGTTGTCCCAGGCGTTGATGTTGCCGGGGCGGGCAATGTAGGGGGCGTCGGGGAACTGCTCTTTGAGCTCGGGGACCAGCGGGCCATTGGGGCCGGTTTCGAAGCTGGTGGTGAGGATGGTCGGCAGCTTGAAGTACTTGGCCAGGTCCGACAGGGCCAGAACATTGTTCTTGAAACGGTCCGGGTCGATGTCCCGTACCAGCGAAAGCAGGCCGGTCTGGTGATCGACCAGCAGGACTGCGACGTTGTTCTTGTCCAGACGCGTGTATTGGAAGGCCATGGTGGAGCTCCTTGCATCAGCGGATTGGGAGTATCAGCGTAGGCAAGGATGAGCGACTGCGGTAACCGTCAGTCGGGTCCGTTCTTGAGATCGAGCGCCGCCCACGCGGCGCATCGCGAGCGAAGCTCGCTCCTACATTTGTTCCGGGCCAGTCACGCCTGCGCCATCGCGCGCTAGCCCTTGTTTGTACGCCTCGATATTCAGGTGAGCGCCAAGGGGCCGCGCGCGGTGGCATCAGGAATAACTGGCCCGAAACAAATGTAGGAGCGAGCTTCGCTCGCGATGCGCCGCGTGGGCGGCGCTCGATCTCATAGGCGCCAAAACAGCCAAGGCGAGCCCCCACCGCTCACTTCACAATTTCCTGAACTGATTATTTGCCCCCAGCGATTTTTCCCCTCGCCCACCGCCACCAGAATCGCTCACCACAATCACAAAAACCGTGAGGCCACTCCCGTGGACCAGACACTCCAGGTACGGCAGGCCGCCGCCGACCTCGTCGATGCCTTTGCCAGCAACGACACCGCTCGCTACTTCGCCTGCTTCAGCGAAGACGCCACCTTCCTCTTCCACACCGTGGCCCAACCGCTGTTATCGCGCCGCGCCTATGAAGACCTCTGGGCCCAGTGGCAGGCCGAAGGCTTCGCCGTGCTGGCGTGTGAATCGGGCAATGTCCAGGTCAGCCTGCAAGGCGACGTGGCAATCTTCATGCACGATGTGGCCACGCATATCCGTATCGCCGGTGAAGAACACCAGTTGGCCGAACGCGAGACCATCGTGTTCCGCCGCCACGGCGAACGCTGGCTGGCCTGCCATGAGCACCTGTCGGTCGTCACCACCGCCTGAACCTTCTTTTGCGGCCTTGCCGCTCTGCCATCGCACCCACAATAAGGCCCGCGCACCGCGCCGGCCGACAACAACCGCGCTGGAGCATCACCATGAGCCAATCGACCGGTATCGAGACCAACGGTGTCGAACAGATCCCCGACGATCAACGCCACGCCGCCCCGCTAGACCTGTTCCGCCTGATCTTCGGCGGTGCCAATACCTTTGCCACTGCCGTGCTGGGCAGTTTCCCGGTGCTGTTCGGGCTGTCGTTCCAGGCCGGGGTCTGGGCAATTTTGCTCGGGGTCGGCATCGGCGCCATCATCCTCGCCCCCATGGGCCTGTTCGGTGCGCTCAACGGCACCAACAACGCGGTGTCTTCGGGCGCGCACTTCGGCGTGCACGGGCGTATCGTCGGCTCGTTCCTGTCGTTGCTCACCGCCGTGGCGTTCTTCTCGCTGTCGGTGTGGAGCTCGGGCGATGCCCTGGTCGGCGGTGCCAAGCGCTTGGCCGGCTTGCCGGAAACCGACCTGACCTTGGGCCTGGCCTATGGCCTGTTCGCGGTGCTGGTGCTGGTGGTGTGTATCTTCGGCTTCCGCTTCATGCTGTGGGTCAACAAGATTGCCGTGTGGGCGTCGAGCCTGCTGTTTCTGCTAGGCATCGTCGCCTTCGCCGGGCCGTTCGATGCGGGCTACGCCGGCAGCGTCAACCTCGGCCAGGCGGGTTTCTGGGCCGCCTTCGTCGGCGCGGCGATCCTGGCCATGAGCAACCCGGTCTCGTTCGGTGCCTTCCTCGGCGACTGGTCGCGTTACATCCCGCGGGCAACCCCCAAGCCGCGCATCATGCTGGCCGTGATCGCCGCCCAGGCCGCGACGCTGATCCCCTTCCTGTTCGGCCTGTGCACCGCCACCCTGGTCGCCAGCCAGGCGCCGGATTACATCGCCGCCAACAACTACGTCGGCGGCCTGCTGGCGGTCTCGCCTAGCTGGTTCTTCCTGCCGGTGTGCCTGATCGCGGTAATTGGCGGCATGTCCACCGGCACCACCGCGCTGTATGGCACCGGCCTGGACATGTCCAGCGTGTTCCCGCGCCTGCTCAGCCGTGCCGGCGCCACCTTGCTGATCGGCGTGCTGGCGATCGGTTTCATCTTCATTGGCCGCTTCACCTTCAACCTGGTGCAGAGCGTGTCGACCTTCGCCGTGCTGATCATCACCTGCACCAGCCCCTGGATGGTGATCATGATCCTCGGCCTGATCACCCGCCGCGGCTTCTACCATGCCGATGACTTGCAGGTGTTCACCCGTGGCCAGCGCGGCGGCCATTACTGGTTCACGCACGGCTGGAACTGGCGCGGCATGGGGGCGTGGATCCCCAGCGCGGCGGTCGGCCTGTGCTTCGTCAACTTGCCGGGGCAGTTCGTCGGCCCGCTGGGCGACCTGGCCGGCGGCATCGACCTGAGCCTGCCGGTAACCTTGGGGCTGGCCGGGGTGCTTTACCTCGTGCTGCTCAACCTGTTCCCTGAACCTGCTGGCGTGTATGGGCCTGATGGCCCGCGCTGGGTGCGCTGCAAAAGCACCCCGCATACGCCGCTAATCACTGCCGAAATAGCCTGACTGGAGTCTGCCCATGACCACTTCTCACTACATCGCCGGCCGCTGGGTCGAAGGCCAAGGCAGCGACTGCATCAGCGTCAATGACCCTGCCATGGGCCTGCCCTTTGCCGAATTGATGGCCGCCAGCGTCGCCCAGGTCGACCAAGCCGTGGCTGCCGCCCGCGAAGCTCTGCCCGCCTGGAAGCAGACCAGCGCCAGCCAGCGTGCTGCGTACCTGCGCGGCTTTGCCGAGCAGCTCGGGCAACGCCGCGAAGCGTTGGTCACCCTGCAGATGCGCAACAACGGCAAGCCGCGCCACGAGGCCGAAATCGACCTGGACGACGCGATTGCCACGTTCAATTACTACGCCGACCTGGCTGAGCAGTTGCCGCAGAAAAACTGCGACGTACCCCTGGCCGCGCCTGGCTTTACTGCCCGCACCCGCCTGGAGCCGGTTGGCGTGGTCGGCCTGATCGTACCGTGGAACTTCCCGCTGGTGACCAGCGCCTGGAAGCTTGCCCCGGCCTTGGCCGCAGGCTGCACCGTGGTGCTCAAGCCCTCGGAAGTTACCCCGCTGATGGAGCAGACCTACGGCCAGATCGCCGATACCCTCGGCCTGCCCGCAGGTGTGCTGAACATCGTCAACGGCAAGGCCGAAACCGGCGCCGCGCTGAGTGGCCACAATGGCCTGGACAAGTTGTCGTTCACTGGCAGCAACAGCGTCGGTAGCCAGGTGATGCGCAGCGCTTCGGCGCAGTGCCGGCCGGTGACCCTGGAGCTGGGCGGCAAGTCGGCGATCGTGGTGTTCGATGATTGCGATGTCGAGCAGGCGGTGGAATGGATTGTCGCCGGCATCAGCTGGAACGCCGGGCAAATGTGCTCCGCCACCTCGCGCTTACTGGTGCAGGACGGCATTGCCGATGCACTGCTGCCGCGTTTGCAGGCTGCACTGGAGAACCTGCGGGTGGGCAACCCGTTGAGCGAAGAAGTGGACATGGGGCCGCTGACCAGCCAGGCGCAGTGGCTGAAGGTTGCCAGCTACTTTGCCACTGCTCGCGAAGAGGGCCTGCAGTGCCTGGCCGGTGGCAAAGCGCTGGACCGTGACGGCTGGTTTGTCAGCCCGACGCTGTATGTGGACGTGCCGGCAGACAGCCGCCTGTGGACCGAAGAAATTTTTGGCCCAGTGCTTTGCGCACGCCGCTTCGCCACCGAAGCGCAGGCAATTGCCGAAGCCAACGACAGCCGCTTCGGCCTGGTCGCCACCGTTTGTTCAGCGGACCTGGAACGCGCAGAGCGGGTGGCCGATGCCCTGGAAGTTGGCCATGTGTGGATCAACTCGGTGCAGGCGGTGTTCGTCGAAACGTCGTGGGGCGGCACCAAGGGCAGCGGCATTGGGCGAGAGCTCGGGCCTTGGGGGTTGTCGGGGTATCTGTCGGTGAAGCATGTGACGCGCTGCCTGGGCTGATATCGCTGGGGCCGCATTGCGGCCCTTTCGTCGGCAAAGCCAACCCCTACAGGGATAGCGCCAGCACTCGAATGGCGCGCCAACCTGTGCGAGCTGGCTTGCCGGCGAAGAGGCCAGCACAACCAATAGAAATCTCCCCCGCGTGACTTTCCCCTCCCCCCGCCAAGTCCCACTCCCTGGTACCCCACAATCACAACACCAGGCCGGACCACCATGCACCCTCAACGCACCGCCTTGCACAACGAGCTGCACGCCCGCCCGTCGCTGTATTTCGATGGCCCTGCGCATGTCTTCCACCTCGCCCTGCTGGGCGGCGATGCCGCCTGTACCGCGCTTTTGCAGCGCTGCTGCCCGCAGGCTGCAGATGCCGGCGCTGCGCAAGGCATCACCCAGCTCGATGGCCACCCGTTCAAGTGGGAGCGCCATACCGAGTTCTTCACCCTGACCCTGGTAGTGCCCTGCTCGGCCGCCGACACCCAATGGCAACCGCTGCCTGCGGTGCTGGCCGATGCCATCGCGCCCCAGGCGGCGCAATTGATCAACGCGGTGCAAGTGCTGGTGCGCGACGAGCAGGACCTGAACCTGCCCGATTACGGCTTCAAGGACCCGTGCGGCTCCTGCGTCGGCGGTGGCGATGCGGTGGTGTGGAGCGACTTTCGCCTGACCGCCGACGGCACCAACCGCTTCCTGTTCATCAACCGCCGCCTCAATGCCTACCGCCAGGGCCGCATGATCCGGCGCCTGCTGGAGATCGAGACCTACCGCATGATGGCCTCGCTGACCCTGACCACGGCCAAGGCCCTGAGCCAGGAACTGGACGCCTTCGACAAGACCCTGGTGAGCCTTTCCGAACGCAGTGCCGGGGGCGATGGCCGCGACTCCAAAGGCCTGCTCGACGCCATCGCCCACCTGTCGCGGCAGGTGGTCAGCCGCACCGTGAAAACCCGCCATCGGTTCGGCGCCACGCAAGCTTATGCGCAGCTGGTGTTCGAGCGCCTGGGCGAATTGCGCGAGAGCCATGTGGGCGATTGCCAACGCCTTGGGGTGTTCATCGAGCGCCGTTTCAAACCAACGGTGCGCTACTGCGCGGCGACCGAGCAACGGCTGGAACAGCTGGCGAAGAACGTCGCCAACCTGGGTGACCTGCTGCAGGCGCGGGTACAGGTGGAGATGGAAGAACAGAATGCGGGGATTCTGCACAGCCTCAATGCCCGGGCCGATGCCCAGGTGAAGATCCAGCGGGCGGTGGAGGGGCTGTCGATCATCGCCATCACCTATTACCTGCTGAACCTGTTCAAGCTGCTGTATGGCGGGTTGAATGTGCTGGGGTTGGAGCTGACGGCGAAGGATGCGCTGATGGCGATGGCGCCGCCGGTGTTGCTGGTGCTGCTGGTGATATTGCTGCGGATCAGGCAGGCCAAGCAGCATTGAAGCGGGGGGCGCTGGGCGCCCCCCAAAACTCACGCCGGCTCGTCAGCCGGGCGCGAACCTTCCTGCAGCAACACCATGCTCTGCGGCGAAGACAAGGGGATCCCCTCATCACGCAACCGCCCAAGAATGGTGAACAGCAGGTCACTGCGGGTGCCGGACACCTGCCGCGGCCCGGCCACGTAACCACTGACCGCAATCACCATGCCACTGCTCGTCAGGTCCTTGAACGACACCGAACTCGCGGGTGCATCCAGTATCGCTTCGTGCTCGTGATACGCCGCCAGCAGCAGGTCGCGCACGCGGTTGGCATCGGTTTCCAGTGGCAAGGTCAGGGTCACGCTGACCACCCCAAGGGCATTGCCCATGGTCACGTTGCGCACGTTCTGTGAAATAAACTGCGAGTTGGGCACGATCACTGTCGAACGGTCAGACATCTGAATCTCGGTGGCGCGCACGTTGATGCGGCGGATGTCACCCTCGACACCGGCCAGGCTGACCCAGTCGCCCACCTTCACCGGGCGCTCGGTAAGCAGGATCAGACCCGAGATGAAGTTCTGCACGATCTGCTGCAGACCAAAACCGATACCTACCGACAACGCACTCACCACCCAGGTCAGGCTGGTCAGGTTGATACGCAGGGTCGACATCACCAGCATGGCCAGGAACAGGAAGCCGAGGTACCCCACCAGGGTCACCAGCGAGGCACGCATGCCGGCGTCCATGTCGGTTTCCGGCAGCAGGCGCTCGCTCAACCAGCGCTTGAGCACACGGATGCCGAACATGCCGCCGAAGAACATCGCCACGGCCAGCAGGATGTCCTGCGGCACGATGTTCAAGTTGCCGAGCATCTTGCCACCGGTGCCATCCCAATCCCCCAGGCTGAGCAGCAACTCACCAGGGCTGGTGCCCGAAGGCGTGAAGGCCAGCAGCACCGCCAGGAACAGCAGCACGGTGCGGCCGATGCCAGCCAGAATGGTGCTGGCCTGGGCTTGATGGCGCGGTGCCAGGCCCAAGGTCGATGCCAGGGCCAGGCCGCCCGGCTGGCGGGGCGACAGCAGGGTTTCGCACAGGTCACCGAGGAAGGTGGTCAGCAGGTAGGCACAGGTCGCCACCACGCTGATCCACAGCAACTTGGCCGTGAGGAAGTACGCCAGGGTCAGGAAACCGGCCAACAGGGCCAGCACGATCAGCCCCACCCACACCACGAGGACGAAGGGGATCAGCCCCGCCAGGCCAGTCGGGCGTTCCAGCTCATGCTTGCGCAAGGTTCGGCGGTAGCGCAGCAAGGCCACCGAGAAAATCACCGCCACCACCAGTGCAGTCAGGCCGTTGGTCGCCACGGTCAGCGCCAGGCTGGTGCCGATTACGCTGTTGATGCGCTCCTGGGTCAGCAGCACCATCAGCGCCAGGGCCAGCAATTTAGGGAACCAGCCCAGGGCGCTGGCCACCTCATCGTGGATCGGCGGCAAGCGCCAGGACGGGCGCTGCAGCATCAACATCGCGCGGCCCAGGCCCGAAATGAAGGCGCTGAACACCACCAGGGTAAGGATGTGGTTAGCCAGGCTGGCGATATCTGTGCCCAGCTCGGCGCTGCTTTCCAGGCCCCAGCGCAGCAGCGACACAGAGCCGGCGATGGTGCCCAGCGTCGCCAGGCTGACGCTCAGGGCCAAGGCGCTGCGGCGCAGGCGGCCTTCTGGTAGCCAGCGCACCATCGCGTTCGCCAGCAGGCGTTCGAGCAGCCGGCGAACCAGCGTCCACACCAGGATGGCCGCCACCAGGCTGCTGAGGAAGAACCAGCGATGTTCGGCACTGAACGCGCTGGCCACGGCATCGGCCGCCTCGCCACGCAGGTCGCGCAGGCGCGCCACGTCTTCATCGGTGGGGCGAATCAGCGACTGCCAGAACGCCGGGGTCAGCGGGCTGGTGGCGCGGCTGGTGACCTGCGAGTTGAACTGGCTGCGGCGCAGGTTGACGATCTGCGTGGACAGGTCCCGGGCCGACTGGGTCAGCTTGGTAGCCTGCTCCTGCTCGGCCAGGACGGTCTTTTTCTGGGCTTCGAGGTCCTTGCGCTGAAGGGTGATGCTGGCGGGTTCGTCCGGCTGCTGCGGGCCCAGCACCTTGAGCTTGTCGTCCAGGCCTTGCACGTCGGCGGTACGCAGCGCACCAAGGGCATCGGCCTGCCGCTGAACCTGTATGGCAGCCTGGCGCAGTTGCGAGAGCACATCGTCATTGGCGCTGCTGGTCACGCCTTGGCGGATCAGGTCGAGACGATCACTCAACTGCTCAAGGCTCGCGTTCTCATCGAGCACCGGCAGTTCGGCAGCCGCCAGGCTGGAGACTGCCGGGGCCGGGGCGGACCAGGCCGGGGTGGCCAACGCCACCATCAGGGCCAATGCGCCTAGGCAATAACGGGCAAGGCTGACACGCCTCATCGAACAATCCTCTATGCATTTCGATTTGGCGGGGGATTCTACGCGGCTTCACGCGATCAGGAGAGTGCCGTTTCTCGCTTGAGCAGTTGCTGCTTGCGCTCCACACCCCAGCGATAGCCGCTGATGTCGCCGTCGCGGCGTACCACCCGATGGCAAGGAATGGCCACGGCAATGCGGTTGGCCGCGCAGGCCATGGCCACGGCACGGACCGCCTTGGGTGCGCCGATACGCTCGGCGATGTCGGTGTAGCTGACCCGACAGCCGGCAGGTACCTCACGCAAGGCCTGCCAGACCCGCTCCTGAAATGCCGTGCCCTGGACATCCAACGGCAGCGCCAGACCCAGCGTGGGGGCTTCCACAAAGCCCACCACCTCGGCGACCACCCGCTCGTATTCGCTATCACCGCCGATCAGCCGGGCGTTGGGGAACTGGTCCTGAAAGGCCTGCAACAGTGGCTCGGGGTCATCGCCCAGCAGAATCGCGCAGATACCCTTCTCGCTCTGGGCCACCAGAATCGCCCCCAGCGAACACTGGCCCAGCGCAAAGCGAATGGTTGCCCCTGCCCCGCCGGCACGGTAGGCCTTGGGGCGCATGCCCAGGCGCTGCCCGGCACTTTCGTAGAACCG
The DNA here is from genome assembly GCF_051123555.1 of Pseudomonas sp. NFX1. Taxonomy (NCBI): domain Bacteria; kingdom Pseudomonadati; phylum Pseudomonadota; class Gammaproteobacteria; order Pseudomonadales; family Pseudomonadaceae; genus Pseudomonas; species Pseudomonas sp. NFX1. The sequence continues at coordinate 3,870,115 of NZ_CP169366.1, forward strand.
GCTGTTGGAGTTGTAGCCGGCGTCGTAGATGGCATCGGTCACCGAGCGCTGATCCTGTTCCAGGTGCTCACGCAGGCGTCGGGCGCGAAATGCCGAGGCGTAGGCCTTGGGGGTGAGGCCGGTTTCGGCCTTGAACAGACGGTGCAGGTGAAAGGGGCTGACTGCCAGTTGCGCGCTGAGTTGATCCAGGTTTGGCCCACTGGCAGCGCCCTCGATCAGCCGGCAGGCACGCGTCACCAGTTCGCTGCGCCGGGTTGCGCTGGCACCGCTGTCACCCGCGCAACGCTTGCAGGCGCGGTAGCCGGCGGTTTCGGCGGCGGCGGTATCGTCGTAGAACGCGATGTTTTCGCGCTTGGCCATGCGCGACTTGCACCCTGGGCGGCAGTAGATACCCGTGGTGCGTACGGCATAGACGAAGTGGCCGGCGGCGGCGCTGTCACGGGCCTGCACGGCTTGCCAGCGCTGCTCGGGGGTGGTGTAGGGTTTCATCGCGGGTTACCTCTTGTCTGTCTCGCCTGTACCACCAATGCAAAAACATCAGGCCCGCCACAGGTACCAGGCTGCCACGGTCCGGTACGGGCACCAGCCACCGCCCAGCGAGCGCATCTGCGCCGGCGTCGGTGCTTTCTCCAGCCCCTTCAGTCGACGATATCCCTCGCGTACCGCGAAGTCGTCGACCGGCAGAATGTCCGAGCGCTCAAGGCTGTAGATCAGCAACATCTCCACCGTCCAGCGCCCGACCCCACGCAGGGCCACAAGGCGTTCGATCAACGCTTCGTCAGCCATGGCCAGCGCCTCCTGGCGGCTGGGTACCAAACCCTCGAGCCGAGCCTGGGCAATGCCCTGCACGGTGGCCGTCTTGCTCGCCGAGAAGCCGCATGCGCGCATCGCCTCAGGCGTTACAGCCAGCAATTGTTCCGGGGCGGGAAAACTGCCCTCGGGGAACAGCGCCAATAGTCTGCCCAGAATCGACTCGGCGGCGCGGGCATGCAACTGCTGGTAGGCAATTGCCCGTACCAGTGCCTCATAAGGCTCGCGCCCCGGCGTCGCCTGGTGCAGGCACGGCCCGATCGCGGCAATGTGCCGTGCCCAGTCCGGGTCCGATGCGGCCAGGTGCCGGCTGGCCTCGCGGTAAGCTTCGGGCGAAAGGTCAGCCAGAATCATTGCGCCTCCAACAGGTCGATGACAGGCCCAGCTTAGCCCAACCGTTCATCGGTGAAACGCCGGATCTTGCGCGGCTAATTCCTGGCATACCATTGATCCGCGCCGCGCTCCGCGCATAGAATTGAGAACTATTCACAATCACGCACGCTCACCGGATCAGGCCTTCGCTACGATGCAGACCACCGACACGCTCAAGCCGACCGAGGTTGCTCTGCTCTATCAGTCCCACCACGCCTGGCTCAGCGGCTGGCTGCGCAGCCGGGTCGGCTGCCACGAGCATGCCGCCGACTTGGCCCAGGATACCTTCGTGCGGCTGTTGCGCGCCCGCCAGGCTTCGCCGCTCAAGGAGCCCCGCGCCTACCTGAGCGCCATCGCCCGCGGCCTGATGATCGACCAGTTCCGCCGCCGCGCCCTGGAGCGGGCCTACCACGAAAGCCTGGCCCTGCTGCCCGAAGCCGAGGTGCCCAGCGAAGAACACCGGCTGGTCATTCTCGATACCCTGGAGCGCCTCGACCGCGCCCTGCACACGCTGAAGCCGCGTACACGTCAGGCCTTTCTGCTGGCCCAGATCGACGGGCTGAGCATCACGCAGATCGCCCTGCAGCTGGATGTGGCCCGCGTGACGATCGAGCGCGACCTGGCCAAGGCCCTGGGTGTCTGCTACCGGTTGCGTTATGTCGACCTCTGACAGCGCGCCCGCACAGGCTCAGGTCGACCAGGCCATCGACTGGCTGGTGAAGCTGCGCTTCGACAGCCCCAGCCCACGTACCGAGCGGCAATTCCAGCAATGGCTGGCCAGCCATCCGCACAACCCCAAGGCCTGGCAGCGCGTCAGCAACCTCAGCGACGAATTGGCCGGGCTGCCCAAGGCCCTGAGCCGCAGCACCCTCGACGCCAGCCAACGCCAGCGCAGCCGCCGCCGTGACCACCTCAAACTACTGGCGCTACTGGCCGCCAGCGGCAGCCTGGGCTGGGCCGCGCGCGAACCGTTGGGCCTGCCGCAGCTACTGGTAGACAGCAGCACCGCCACGGGCGAACGCCGGCAATTGCACGGCAGCGATGGCAGCCGCATCCAGCTCAACACCGACAGCGCCATCGACCTGCGCTACAGCGCCGAACAACGTCAGCTTGAGCTGATACGGGGCGAGGTGAGCCTGGACAGCAACGCCAACGACAACCGCCCTTTCCGCATCGATACCCGCGTTGGCACCCTGGGCACCCGCGACGGGCAACTGCTGCTACGCGAAAACGACAAGGGCTTGCTGCTGGCAGTACGCGGTGGCGAGGTGACGTTGTTCCCCGCCTCTGCCCACGCACGGTTGGTGCATGCCGGCGAAACGCTGCAAGTGCAGGCCAACGGCAACTTGCAGGCCGTCAGCCTGCACAGCGACCCTTGGGGCTGGACCGACGGCGTGCTCAGCGTGCAGCAGATGCCGCTGGGGGAATTTACCGCCGAACTCTCGCGCTACCGCCCGGGCCTGCTGCGCTGTGCTGACGACGTGGCAAACCTCAAGGTCTCCGGCACTTACCAACTGGCCGACACCGAGCAGATTCTGAAACTGCTAGCCCGCAGCCTGCCGGTGCGGGTCAACTACCGCACGCGTTACTGGGTGAGCATCGGCGCCGCCTGAAAAACCTGTGATCAGTCCGCCACTGCGCGCAACCGCCCTGCCCGCCGGTACGACTGCCGGGCAAAGCAGACAAACAGCCCCGCCATCAGCGCCAGCGCCATCGGCAACCCGTGCGGCGCCACATCCATCGCCGCGCCGCTGACCAGCGGCCCGACCAGGCTACCCACTCCCCACAGCAGGCCGACACTGGCATTGGCTGTGACCAGGTCCTGCCCTTTGAAGCGCTGCCCGATCAGCACCAGCGCCAAGGTGTAGATGCCCCCCGCCACAGCGCCCAGCACCACCAGCAGTGGCCACAGCAACCAGGTCATCTGCAGCAACCACGGCAGGCCGATGCCGATCAGCATCGCCACCAGGCCGCACACCAGGTGCAGGCCGGTGCGCTCGACCCGGTCGGCCAACCAGCCCAATGGCAGCTGGAACAGCATGTCGCCGGCAAACACCACCGTCACCATCAGCGCCGCCACGCCTACGGCAAAGCCATGGCTGGTGGCATACACCGGCAGCAGCGACAGCACCACGGCATCGAAGAAGGAGAAGAACAGCACCGCCACGCACAAGGCTGGCGCCACGCGGAAGAAGCCGGCAAGGCCAAAGCTCTTTTCGCCTTCTTCATGTTCCACATAGTCGTTGGGCACCGTCAGCACGATGCACAGCAGAGCCAGGCCATAGCAGGCGGTGACCACGCCGGTGATCCATGGGCTGTTGGCCCCCAGCACAGCCAGCATCGCCGGGCCGAGTACCTGGAAACCGGTAAAGCTGGTGGCGTACAGGGCCATGATCTTGCCGCGATTGTGCTCGGGGCACAGCTCGTTGACCCAGGACTCGCCCAGAATGATGGCAACCCCCATGCCGATGCCCAGGCCCAGACGCAGCAGCGCCAGCAGCCAGATCGAGTCGAAGGCCGACTCCAGCAAGGCGATGCTGACGGTGCACAGGCTGAAGCACAGCAGGTAGATGGTACGACGGGTCAACAGCCGGCAGCAGGCGTCGACCATGAACGCCGAGAGCATCATCCCCGCTGCGGGGATGGCCGAGATAATGCCGATTTCCAGGGTGCCTGCGCCGGCCTCATGCAGGCGCAACGACACCAACGGCAGGCTGGCCCCCAGGCTGAAGCCCACCACCGACACGGCGAACAACAGGCCCGCCAGCAAACGCATGTTCATTTACCACTCCTTGCAAACCGAAAAGACGAGCAAACACGAGCGCGCACGCCAGGGCGGCGGACGACGCAAAAGCGCAGATCAGTTCAGGGCAAGGTGTGGCGAGAAGGTGAAGGCAAACAGCACGCTGCGCCGACGCTTGAGCACCGTGTCACTCGGCCACGCACGACGCAGTGCCTGCAGTGCAGGCTGGCGAGCATTTGGCAGGGACGGGTTACGGCGCATTGCTTTGACTACGCAGGTTGGAGAAAAGAGGCGGCACTCTAGGCCAAGCCAGGTGGAATCGTCAATCCAAGGGCCGCTCGCAATCCCTGTAGGAGCAGCCTTGCGTCGCGATGGGCTGCGCAGCAGCCCCCAAACGCCTCAGCGCTTACGAGTACTAGGCAAAAACACCGCCAACAACCCGAACAACGGCAGGAACGAGCACACCCCATACACATACTCGATACCGCGCAGGTCCGCGACATAGCCAAGCAGTGCAGCGCCAATCCCACCGAAGCCGAACATCAAACCGAAGAAGATCCCGGCAATCATGCCCACGCTGCCCGGCACCAGTTCCTGTGCATACACCACAATGGCGGAAAACGCCGATGCCAGGATGAAGCCGATCACCACGCTCAGCACCGTGGTCCAGAACAGGTCGGCATACGGCAGCGCGAGGGTGAAGGGGGTAACCCCCAGAATGGAGAACCAGATCACCGCCTTGCGCCCGATACGGTCACCGATCGGCCCGCCAAAGAACGTACCCGCAGCCACCGCGCCCAGGAACAGGAACAGGTGCAGTTGCGAGCTGGCCACCGAAACGTCGAACTTCTCGATCAGGTAGAAAGTGAAGTAGCTGGTGAAGCTGGCCATGTAGAAGTACTTCGAGAACACCAGCAGGCCCAGCACGATCAGCGCCGCGATCACCCGCTTGCGCGAGATGCCATGGGTAGCCTGCACGGCCTTGCGCGCCTTGGCCTGGTTCAGGTGCTCCTTGTACCAGCCCCGCAGCATCAGGGTCACGGCGAAGAAGAACAACCCCGCCAGGCCGAACCAGGCGACGTGCGTCTGCCCGAACGGGATGACGATGGCCGCCGCCAACAGCGGCCCAAGCGCCGAGCCGGTGTTACCGCCCACCTGGAAGGTCGACTGGGCCAGGCCAAAGCGCCCACCCGAGGCCAGACGTGCAATGCGCGAGGTCTCTGGATGGAAGGTGGACGAGCCGATGCCGACCAGCGCCGAGGCCAGCAGGATCATCGGGAAACTGCCGACAAAGGCCAGCATGACGATGCCCACCAGTGTGCACAAGGTGCCCAGCGGCAGCAGGTTCGGCGCAGGCCGACGGTCGGTAAAGAAGCCCACCCAAGGCTGCAGCAACGAGGCAGTGATCTGGAAGGTCAGGGTGATCATGCCGATCTGGGCGAAGCTCAGGTCGTAGTTGGCTTTGAGCATCGGATAGATGGCTGGCAGCACCGACTGGATCAGGTCATTGATCAGGTGCGCCAGGGCGCAGAAACCGATGATGCGCATCACCAACGGGTTGGCAGGGTTCGCCGCTGCGCTGGTGGAAGCCGTGGAGGTGCTACTGGTGGCCATGTGCCTGAATCTCCGTCCTCAGATTTAGGATCCGATTATCAGGAAACAAATAGATACATAGCTACCTTTTTTATCCCTCCGTCGCGACGTACTTGTAAATGGTTCTCAATATATTTAGCATCCTCGACTCATTCCCCTGTCATCGTTGGGCGAAACGGCCCCTATCGTGAGCAGACCGATCCCATGAGCCCGATCCCCGCCAAACAATTCCAGCCCGACCCCCAGCAGGAAGCTCTGGAGTGGTTCTCCCGTTTGCGTCAGCCCGGGTGTAACGAAGGCGAACGCCAGGTGTTCGCCGCCTGGTGCCAGGAGCCGCAAAACGCCCAAGCTTACGCTGAGCTGGAAACCTTCTGGCAACAGCTGCAACCCGCACCGGCTCGCCCGCGACCCCGGCAGATAACGGCGCGCCGCAGCCACCTGGGCAAATGGCTGGCGCTGGTGTTTCTACTGGTGCTGGGCGCATTGGCCTACCTGTACTGGCCGCTGATGCAACGCCTGGGCAGCGAAATGCACACCGACGTTGGCGAACGCCGCAGCCTGCGCCTGGCCGATGGCTCGACCGTGCACCTGGACAGCGCCAGCGCGATGAACGTCGACCTGCGCGGGCGTACCCGCCAGTTGCACCTGGTACAAGGCCAGGTGTACCTCGAAGTACTGCTCGATGGCCGCGCCATGGAGGTGGACGTGGGCGAGGCGCGCATCCAGGTATTCGGTACCCGCCTGCAAATTGCCCGCTTTGCCGACCACAACGAACTGGTGGTGCTCAGTGGCAAGGCGATGGTGGTCCAGGGTGGCGAACAGCGCCTGGTCTCTGCCGGCGAACGGGTGACATTCGATGCCACACGGATCGACCCTGTACAAAAAGCCGACATGAAGACCGCCGACAGTTGGCGCAACGGCCGCCTGCGCGCCACCGACATGCCGCTAGGGCAGGTGCTGGAACGCCTGGCGGGTTACCAGGGGCAACGCCTGTGGATACTCGACGAGCAGGCCGCCCATCGGCGCGTGAGCGGCGACTTCAGCCTCGACCGCCCTGCCGAAAGCCTTGCCGCACTGGCCAGCACCCAGCAATTGCAGCTGCAGGGCGTGCTCGGCCACTGGCTGATCGTGCGCTGAGGCCGGCCCTGGCGGCTAAGTTTTTGAAAGCGTGCAAATTTTTTTTGAAATGAGTGTTGACAGAGGGGCATCACAAGGGAATAATGCGCGCCATTGGCTACATAGCTCAGTTGGTTAGAGCATAGCATTCATAATGCTGGGGTCCGGGGTTCAAGTCCCTGTGTAGCCACCAAACATGATAAAGGGCTTACCGAAAGGTAGGCCCTTTTTCTTTGCCTGCGAAAAAGCACAGCCTGAGCTGTTTGGGCGCGGCCTATATGGCCAGCACCCCTACTTGCAATCGTCACATCAACGCACACCTGTGACTGCCACCGCCAAGCCCAGGCCGATCAATGCCAGCCCGATCACCCGGTCCACCAGCCGCTGTCGCTCGATCATCGCCTTGCGCAACGCCGTGCTGGAGAAAAACACGGCCACCAGGCTGAACCATAGCCAGTGGGCAAAGGACATGAACGCGCCGTAGGCGAAGTCCAGTGCCAACGGGCTGCCCGGCTGCACCACTTGCGTGTAGGCGCTGATGACGAAGAGCATGGTCTTGGGGTTCAAGGCATTGGTGAGAAAGCCGGTACGCAGCGCGGCCGCAAGGCTGGCGCCAGTGTGCCGGTCGATACCGTCGAGGCTGATGCGCGCGGTATTGGTCAGCGATTTGTAGCCTAGGTAGACCAGGTAACCCGCGCCTACCACCTTCATGCACAGGAACAGCGTCGGGCTCTGGCTGATGATCACCGCAATGCCCAGCACGGTGTACAGCACATGCACCTGCACGCCCAGTGCAATCCCCACCGCAGCCGCCAGCCCGGCCTTGCGGCCCTGTGCATAACTGCTGCGGGTGACCATGGCGAAGTCGGCGCCGGGGCTGATGACAGCGAGGACGGTGAACAGGGCTACGGCGATGAGTTCGGTCATTGGCGGGTCTCGATAGGCGATGAAAATGCACAGACGCGCCGATTATCCTGGGCTTATTAACTGAGAAAAATCGATTTATAGTGGCGGTTATCCGCTCGTTTTTCTCACAGAAAGCACAACATGAAACTGCCGCCCCTCAACGCGTTCCGCTACTTCGACATCGCCGCCGAAACCGAAAGCTTCGTGCGCGCCGCCGAGCGCCTGCATGTCACCCATGGCGCGGTCAGCCGTCAGGTACGCCTGCTCGAAGAAAGCCTCGGCGTCGAACTGTTCGAGCGCCGCAACCGGGCCATTTTCCTCACCGCCGCCGGCCGCGCCCTGCAGGGCACCACCCAGGCCATCTTCGAACAGCTCGAAGGCGCCGTGCAGCGCCTGCAACAGCAGGCCAGCGACAATGTGCTGGTGCTCTCCTGCGAGCCCACCATCGCCATGCGCTGGCTGATCCCGCGCCTGCCCCGCTTCAACGCCGCCCACCCCGACCTGCAACTGCATCTGGTAGCCGCCGGTGGGCCGGTGGACTTCGCGCGCAGCGGCGTCGACCTGGCGCTGCGCCGCGATGACTTCCATTGGGACCGCCAACTCCATCACCGCAAGATCTGCGACGAATGGATCGGCCCAGTGTGCCGCCCCGGCGCCGTCACCGGCCTGGATGGCCAACGCCTGCTGCACAGCCGCACGCGGCCCAGCACCTGGCCCACCTGGCTGCGCCTGAGCACGCAACGGGCCAGGCACACCGAGCGCAGCGACTATGAGCATTTTTACCTGTCGATCCAGGCCGCCAGTGCGGGCCTGGGCCTGGCCATGGGCTCAGCGCTGATGGTGCGAGACGAACTCGACAGCGGCCAACTGCAGGCACCCTTCGGCTTCTTGCGCGACGGCTCTGCCTATCACCTGCTCAGCCCGCAGCCGCTGGACGATGGCGGCAAGCGCCAGCGTTTTGCCGAGTGGGTGATCGATGAATGCGAGGCCTGCCTGGTTCACCTGGGCCTGGCGCAGAACGACGAGCCCGCACTGCCATCGCCACCCCAGGTGCGATAGCCAGCGGTGTCGATGTGGATGCGACCTGACGGATAACGGCCCAGGCCCATGTTCCAGGCCTGGCCGTGTTGTTGCCAGAAACTGCAAAGCGGGTTGGGGTCGGCCCAGGCCGGCAACAGGATATCAACGGCGAATGCGCGGGTATGGGCGCTACCCACGGCACCGCCCGCACATCGGTTGAGGCTGGGGTCGCGGTAGGCCGAGACCACTTCGAACTGGCGCAGGATGCCCTGGTCGTCGAGGGTGTTGAGCAATGACAGCGTCGAGCGCACTGCGGGCCATTGGCTGGCAGGTGGCACGGCGAAGGGGGATGCCCGGCACAGCTTCCAGTCAGAGGCCGAGCGAAGCAGTTGATGGATCGGCACCACCCCGTACAGCCGGGCATCCACCAGCATTTCGCGGAAGGGGCGTGTTTGATGATCGCCGGCCCATTGGGCGAACATCCACAGGTCGCGGTCATCGGCGTGCGCCACACTGACCACCCACATGCCCATCGCCATCAGCAGCCACTTCGCGCCTGTCATCCCCACTCCCCTGCTCAACGAGATCGAACACCCTGTTTCAAGTTATGTAAGCAGAAACGCAGGGCAACACACCGCCTACTCCAACGCCCGCAACCGATACTGCGGTGGCAGTTGGGCAAAGCCGCTGATGGTGGTGTCCAGGCTCTTCCAACGCCCGTCCTTGATGCCATAGATGCAACCATGCACCGACAGCTCCTGCCCGCGATGCCAGGCGTTCTGCACGATGCTGGTGTGGGCCACGTTGGCGACCTGCTGGATGACGTTCAGCTCGCACAGGCGATCGACCTGCGCCTCTTCGGTTTCCAGCTTGGCCAGTTCGCCGCGCTTTTCGTAGTACAGGTCGCGGATCGAACGCAGCCAGCCGTCGATCAGGCCGAGCTGGCGGTCCTGCATGGCAGCGCGCACGCCGCCGCAACCGTAGTGGCCGGTGACCAGGATGTGTTTGACCTTGAGCACTTCGACGGCGTACTGGATCACCGACAGGCAGTTCAGGTCGGTGTGCAGCACCACGTTGGCGACATTGCGGTGGACGAACAGGTCGCCAGGCAGCATGCCGACGATTTCATTGGCCGGCACGCGGGCGTCGGAGCAACCGATCCAGAGGAACTCGGGGGTTTGCTGACGGGCCAGTTTGGCAAAGAAATCGGGGTCACGCTGGGTGATGGCATCGGCCCAGCGTGCATTGTTGTCGATCAGTTCCTGCAGGTCGTGCATGGTCTTGCCTCATCAGGTTGTACCTGTGTGACAAGGCCTGCACCCGAGGGGTCACTCCTCGAACAGGGTGCAGGCCATCACCAGGGCATCTTCACGGCCGCCGGCCATCGGGTAGTAGTCACGGCGGCGACCGATTTCGTTGAACCCGAAGCGCTCGTACAACCGATAGGCCGACTGGTTGCTGGCGCGCACTTCCAGGAAGCATTCGCGGCCGTTGAGCTGGTAGGCCCGCGCCATCAGGTGCTCAAGCAGACGCAGGCCCAGGCCGAACCCTTGGTTCTCGGGCTTGACGGTGATGTTGAGCAGGTGCGCCTCGTCGATGATCACATTGATCACGCCATGGCCGACCTGCTGCTGGCCGTCGAACATCAGCCACACTTCGTAGGACTTGAGCGCATCCTGAAAGATTCCGCGGGTCCAGGGATGGCTGAACGCGGCATATTCGATCTTAAGCACGGCATCCAGATCCGCCTCGGTCATCGGGCGGAAACTGATCGAGTCACTCATTCAACGCTCTTCCAGCGCGCCATCAGCTGGCGCATGGCTTGCCAGACGTCCGCCTTGCGTTGCGGCTCGTCCATCAACAGTTCAAGGCCCGGCAAGGCCCAGGCATCGCCCAGGCCCTCAAGCTTCAGTGTTTGGTAGTAGGTGTGCGCGTCGGTATTGCCGGCAAAGCGCAGCGCGGGCAGGCCGATCAGCCACAAGCAGGTGCAGGGTGCCTCTTCCAGGCGCGCCTGGATGAACCCCTGGACGAAATCGCGTGCAGCGTCCGGGCCTTGGTCCATGTTGCCGCGCACCAGCAGCGGCCAGCGCACCGGCTCACCGATGATCTGCGGGGCGTCGGGCAGGCCGGCGGCGCGCAGCATGTCCTTGAGCAGCAGGTAGGACGGGTCGCGGCTCTGGAACGGCTGGCCGGTGGCCAGTTCCACCAGCAGCAGGCAGTTGCCGGCGCGCAACAGTTGCAACGAGAAGCGCGGTGGCGGCACCGGCACCGGGCGCGGTGCGGGGGCTGGCTCTTCGGCTTCGACGGGCTTGGCGGCAGGCTTGGGGGTGCTGCCTGGGCGCGGAATCTCGATTTTCGGGCGTTCGCCGCTGCGCGCCTGGGGGGCGGCAGCGGCTTCGTTGGCGGCGGGCGCTGGTTTGACGTCGAAGTCGAGGTCTTCGACCGGGGCCACCGGCAACAACAGTTCGGGGCGCGACGGTGCGGCGAACGGCAGTTCGGCGCGCGGCAGCCAGTGCACCACTTGCATGGCGGAAAGGTAGGCGCGGCGACGGGGTTCGGTCAGCACGAGGCGGGTATCCGGGGGGTTATATCAATCGGGCATTGTAACGCGTACGGTGGGGTTTTTGCAGCGCCCGGGAGACCGAGCGCCGCGCGGGCGGCGCTCGATCTTCCAATCGCCAAAGCCCTCCCGCCATACACACAAATAAACAAAGGCCATTTCTCATTACAGACCAAGGGGTGAAATCCTCCCCCCCGTATGCAGTACAATCGCCCCCTTTTTCTTGGCAACGAGTCGAAGCCATGATCGAACCCAAGCGCGTCCTGCGCGCCCTAGCCGAACACTGGGCCCTGATCGAGCCGCTGTGCGAACGTTTCGACCAGGGCACCCTGAGCCTGGTCGAACTGCGTCAGCATGTGGCCCGCCAGCAGGTCGAGAGTACCCCGCAGGACATCACCCAGCTGCTCGACGTGTGGATCCGCCTGGATATCCTGGTGCCGGTGGCCAAGAGCCCGAACCGCTTCGAGCTCAACGCCCAGATCCACGACTTCCTCGCCTACCTGCGCCGCGAACACCGCTTGGGCCTGTGCCTGGAGATCGAAGCCTACCTGCGCCACCTGGAACGCCTTGCCGGGCACATCCAGGATGCCTTCGACAACCGCGATAGCGACGACCTGGCGCGCCAGTTGCGCCTGCTCGACATGCGCGTGCGCGATGTGCTGAAGAAGCTCGACAACGACGAGCAGGCGCTGGTGGCCGTGGCCGAGCGGGCCAAGACCAGCAACCGCCAGATCCCGCTGCGCCAGCGCTACGCTGAAGTCCTCGCAACCTGGGACGAGTACGTCGAGCCGATGATCCAGCTGGTCAACGCCGACGGCGCCTTCGAACAAGGCGTGCGCAAGGTCGAAACCGTGCTGCTGCGCCTGCTGGGCGAGCAGGCGCGCCTGGGCCACCTGGTCGACGACGACATGCTGCTGCGCACCCACGCGCGCATCCTGGAAATGCAGACCAGCGCCCAGCTGACCCTGCGCCACGCCCGTGAACTGCTGCTGCCACTGCGCGAAGAAGCGCGCCGGCACAACGCCGTGACCCGTGGCGCCGCCCTGGCGCTGTCGGTGATCCGCCGCAAGGGCATCGATGCCGTGCCGCAAGCGGCCATGCCGATGTTCACCCGGCCGCAGAGCACCTTCCTCGGCAGCGCCAGCCAGGTCGAGGCCTACGTCTACGCTTTGGCCCGTTTCGAGCCCAAGCCTGCGCGCTTCCCCAAGGCGCACAAGACCGACAAAGACCCGTTGCCGCGCGCGCCACGCACGGTCAAGGAAATGCTCGAACGCTGCGAGCAGGCCCTGCCGCTGCCCGACCTGATGGTCTGGCTGCTGGAGCAGGAGCCCGACGGCGCCACCGACGAACTGCTGTACTGGTTCTCGCGCCTGTCGCGCGAGAAGCGCTTCCAGCGCGAGCGCCTCGAACGCCGCGACTACACCACCCACGAACACCTGGTCAGCCTGCGCTCGTTCGCCCTGACGTCCAGCCGTAAAGACGTCGCCACAACGACTGCCGAATCCAACGCGAGCCCAGCCAATGCATCTTGATCTTTCCGAACTGTCCCAGCTCGCACCGATCTTCCGCGAGCTGTTCAAAGGTTTCCACGTCAGCCGCCGTGACCCCGAGCTGTACGCTCAGCTGTCGAACTTCCAGGACCAGTACCGCACACTGTTCAAGGCCCTGGGCTTCGAACTGGTGTGCGACACCCGTGGTTTCTATTACTTCGTGCCCGAGCTTGCCGCCGCGCAGGTCAACAAGACCGCCCAGCGCCTGTCGCTGTTCACCTTCATCCTGGTCGAGCACCTGGCCGACCAGGGCCGCGACCCAATGGCCGTGCTCGACGGCGGCAGCATCGGCCGCGACGAGCTGCCATCGCTGCTGGAAAAGTACCGCGACCTGTTCCTGCAGGCCGAAGTGCAAACCGTCGAAGAGCTGGAAGAAAAAATCCTGCGGCGCATGACCCAGCTCGGCTTCGCCTTCGAGGAAGGCGGTATCTACCGCTTCCTGCCGCCGATGCACCGCTTCCTCGACGTCTGCCTCTCGGTGCAGCAGGACCGCGACCTGGCCGCCACCCTGCACAGCGACCTGCCTTTGCCGACCCCGGTACTGGCCGAGGAAGAAAGCCCGGAGCAACTCAACCGCACCGACGACCCGCTCGACCTGTCGCCATTCGAAGGCGACGAGAGCGAAGAGGACGCCCTGGCCCGGGCCATCCGCGAAGAGCAACAGGAGATTGACGCATGAGCCAGGAACGCTACGGCATCCGCCGCTTCGCTTTGCTCAACACCGCCGGCTACAGCCTTGGCCTGTTCCCGCTGGAGCACCCGCTGTCGGTGTACGGCGCCAACAACCTGGGTAAATCGGCCTCGATCAACGCCCTGCAGTTCCCGATCCTGGCGCGTATGTCCGACATGAGCTTCGGCAAGTACAGCCTGGAGCAGTCGCGTCGCTTCTACTTCGCCAGCGACACCTCGTACATCCTCTGCGAACTGAACCTGCCCCACGGCCCGCACGTGATCGGCGTGGTCGGCCGCGGCCCGGGCGGCGGTTTCGGCCACCAGTTCTTCGCCTACAAGGGCGAACTGGACCTGGCCCATTACCAGAAGAACGACACCTGTCTGCGTCAGAAAGAGCTGTTCACCAACCTCGAGCGCCTGGGCCTGAAGGCCTACGAGCTCAAGCCCGACGAGCTGCGTCGGCTGCTGGTCGGTGGCCACACCTCGGTGCCGCTGGACCTGACCATGATCCCGCTGCGCTCGACCAGCGAGCAAAGCCTGAAAACCTTCCGCGCGCTGTTCATCAACCTGCTGCACATGCGCGAGATCACCGCAGCCAAGCTCAAGCAGCTGTTCCTCGACGCCTTCGAGCACAGCCTGCGCTCGGGCAGCGTCGACTACATCGCGGCCTGCGAAGAAGCCTTCCGCGACGTGCGCCGCATGGAGCAGGACTACAACGCCCTGGTCGCCGCCGGCCCGCTGGTCGAAGCCCTCGCCGGTGGCGTTGCCCAGCGCGATATTCTGCGCGGCAAGCTGCACCGCCTCTCGCCCCTGCTCGACAACCTGCTGGGCACGTGGCAGGAATATGCCATGGCGCGCAAGGAAGAGCTGGTCATCCAGTCCGAGCACTACCGTGGCGAACAGGACCGGCTGCAGAACGACCAACGCGGAGGCACCCAAGAGCTGATGCGCCTGGAGCGCGAGATCACCGGCATCCAGCGCTGGCTCGGCGAGCTGTCGGTGCTCAAGCGCCGCTTCGCCCTGGTCGATGACGTCAAGGTCCTGGAGCAGCAGTTGCTGGCCGCCAAGGATGCCCACGACGAACTGGCCGGCGCCCTGGCCCAGTCGCGGCAGTTCTCTGCCGAAGACCTGGACGAGCGCGTACGCGACCTGGAAAAACGCGTCAAGCAGGTCAAGCAGCAGCTCGACCACGCCGACAACAACAGCTATGCCCGCCTGCGCGAAGAGTTCTCGCAGCAGGACGTCGACCGCCTGATGCGCCTGTTCAACGGCGCGCTGTTCAGCTTGCCGCTGGGCGAGCGCGGCATCGAACTGGACGACAGCGACCTGTGGGTGAAGTCGCTGGAAGCGGTGCTCGATGGCTTCAAAGGCGAGCGCTTCGAGGCACCAGGCCTTTCCATCGATATCTCGCACATCGACCCACCGGCCCTGCAGGCGCTGGCCGACCGCGCCGCCCTGCGCGACCAGAAGGACCGCCTGGAGCGCGAGCTCAAGCAGCTCAAGACCCAGCAGGCCGTGGCCGCCGACCGCTCCGCCTCCAAGGCGCAGACCGAAACCCTGTACCAGGCCGTACTGGATGCGCAGAAGGCGCTGGAAGACTTCCGTCGCAGCGAAACGCTGGCGGCCGAAGAGCCCGAGAAACTGGAGCACCTGTCACAACTGGAAGCGGCCCAGGACGAGCTCAAACGCTCCAGCGATGCCTTCACCGAGCGCGTCCAGCAACTGTCGGCCAAGCTGCAACTGGTCGGCCGCCAGCTCGGCGACCTGGAGTCCAAGCAGCGCACCCTGGAAGACGCCCTGCGCCGCCGCCAGCTGCTGCCGGCCGACCTGCCTTACGGCACGCCGTTCATGGAAGCGGTCGACGACTCGATGGACAACCTGCTGCCGATGCTCAACGACTACCAGGACAGCTGGCAGGGCTTGCAGCGGGTGGACAACCAGATCGAGGCGCTGTACGCCCAGGTGCGCCTCAAGGGCGTGGCCAAGTTCGACAGCGAAGACGACATGGAGCGCCGCCTGCAACTGCTGGTCAACGCCTACGCGCACCGCACCGATGAGGCCCTGACCCTGGCCAAGGCGCGCCGCGCCGCAGTCACCGACATCGCCCGGACCCTGCGCAACATCCGTAGCGACTACGACAGCCTCGAGCACCAACTGGCGCTGTTCAACCGCGAGATCAACAAGCGCCAGGTGTCCAACCTGCAGAGCTTCCGCGTGGTGCTGGCACCGAACAAGGAAGCGCTCAAGCACATCGACCAGATCATCCACAGCGCCGGCCAGTACGAGGAAGGCGAAACCCTGTCGGTGTTCGACCTGACGCAGAACTCCGACCAGGACCACAAGAACGAAGAGGCCAAGGAGTACCTGGCACGGCTGGTGGCGGCCAACCACAACCAGCTGGGCCTCAAGGACCTGTTCGAACTGGCCTTCGAGATCACCAAGGTCAATGGCCAGCCGGTGATCCACGCCGACATCGACGGCGCCGCGTCCAACGGCACCACCATGACCATCAAGGCGCTGACCAACATGTACTTGTTGCTGCACCTGATGGACCGTGACCTGGCCGGGCGCATTCGCCTGCCGTACTACCTGGACGAAGCAGCGGATATCGACGAGCGCAACCAGGCGGCACTGCTGGAGACCAGCTTGCAGCTGGGCTTCGTACCGATTCTGGCGAGTGTGAAGCCACAGGTATCGGCGCACGTGGCGATCGACCTGGAAGGTGGCAGCGGGCCGAACGGCATCTACATCGACGAGGCGGACTGGAAGTTCATCAGCCGGCTGGATGAGGTGAGGAAGGTTGTGCGTGAGGATCAGGCCGAAGAGTTGGCCTGAAGAATCTGGGGCCGCTTTGCGGCCCTATCGCGACACAAGGCCGCTCCTACAGGGGTATGCGTTTCCCTGTAGGAGCGGCCTTGTGTCGCGAAAGGAGGCCGAAGGCCTCCCAAAATCTACCAGGCTATCAATGCGCCCAAGGCAAGATCGGAATCGCCGTCACCGCATTCTGCGGGCTGCCTTCGATCATGCGGTCGCTATACACCAGGTACACCAAGGTATTGCGCTTCTTGTCGAGGAAGCGCACCACCTGCATGGTCTTGAACACCAGCGAGGTGCGTTCCTTGAACACTTCTTCGCCGTCTTTGAGCTCACCCTTGAAGTTGATCGGCCCCACCTGACGGCAGGCAATCGACGCCTCGGCACGGTCCTCAGCCAGGCCCAGGCCGCCCTTCATGCCGCCCGTCTTGGCGCGCGACAGGTAGCACGTCACACCCTCGACCTTGGGGTCGTCAAAAGCCTCGACCACAATACGGTCGTTCGGCCCGAGGAACTTGAACACGGTCGACACCTGGCCAACCTCTTCCGCTGCGGCCAGCATCGGCAGTGCCAATGCCGCCACGGCAATCACCCGCTTGAACCTATTCATACCAGCACCAGGTTGTCGCGGTGCACCAGCTCCGGCTCGGCGCTGTAACCGAGCAGGGTCTCGATGGCATCGGACGACTGGCCGATGATTTTCTGCGCTTCCAGGGCGCTGTAGTTGGCCAGGCCGCGGGCCACTTCAAGGCCGTCCGGGCCGACGCATACCACCATCTCGCCACGCCGGAAACTGCCCTGCACGGTCTTCACGCCAACCGGCAACAGGCTCTTGTTGGCCTGGCGCAGTGCCTGCACGGCGCCGGCGTCGAGCACCAGCGTGCCACGGGTTTGCAGGTGCCCGGCCAGCCACTGCTTGCGCGCAGCGAGCATGCCGCGCTCAGGCGACAGCAAGGTGCCCAGGCGCTCACCGCCCTTGAGGCGATCAAGCACGCGCTCGATGCGGCCACCGATGATGATGGTATGCGCACCGGAACGTGCCGCCAGGCGCGCAGCGCGCAGCTTGGTCTGCATGCCGCCACGGCCCAGCGCGCCACCGGTGCCACCGGCCACGGCGTCGAGCGCCGGGTCGTCGGCACGGGCTTCATAGATCAGCTGGGCTTCGGGGTTGTTGCGCGGGTCGGCGTCGAACATGCCGTCGCGGTCGGTGAGAATCACCAGCAGGTCAGCTTCCACCAGGTTGGCCACCAGCGCGGCCAAGGTGTCGTTGTCGCCGAAGCGGATCTCGTCGGTGACCACGGTGTCGTTTTCGTTGATCACCGGCACCACGCCGAGGTCGACCAATGTGCGCAGGGTGCTGCGCGCGTTCAGGTAACGTTTGCGGTCGGACAGGTCGTCATGGGTCAGGAGGATCTGCGCAGTGTGCTTGCCGTGCTCGCCGAAGCTCGACTCCCAAGCCTGCACCAGGCGCATCTGGCCGATCGAAGCGGCGGCCTGCAGCTCGTTCATCGCGCTCGGTCGCGAGGTCCAGCCCAGCTGGCTCATGCCCGCTGCCACTGCCCCCGAAGAGACCAGCACCAACTCCACGCCTGCCTCACGCAGCGCGACCATCTGCTCGACCCAAACGGCCATTGCGCCGCGATCCAGGCCTTTGCCATCGGCGGTCAACAGCGCACTGCCAATCTTCACGACCCAGCGCTTGGCGCCCGTCACCTTGCTTCGCATCTTCTTCCAACCTATGTCGAATCTGTAGATACAGTGGATACAAAAACGCCGCTCCAGAGAGCGGCGTTTAGTGTACTGCAACCGGTCAGTCGCGCACGTAAATGATTTCCGGGCCGTCTTCGTCGTCCTCGAAATCATCGTCCCAACCGTCATCGTCGCCGATGTCGTGGACGCTCTTGACGCCTGTGCGACGCAGGGTACGGGCGTCGTCCAGGGCCTGCAGCTGGGCGCGGGCTTCGTCTTCGATGCGCTGGTCGAGGTCGGCCAGCTCGGCGGCGAAGACCGGGTCGTTGGCCAGGCGGTCGGCGCGGTCTTCGAGGTAGCGCATCAGGTCGTGGCTGAGCTTGTCGGTGCCCTGCTTGGAGATGGCCGAGATCACATAGACCGGGCCTTCCCACTGCAAGCGCTCGACTACTTCCTTGACCCGCTCGTCGCGCTCGTCGTCCATGACCATGTCAGACTTGTTCAGCACCAGCCAGCGCTCACGCTCGGCCAGCGACGGGCTGAAGCGGGTCAGCTCGTTGACGATCACTTCTG
This sequence comes from Pseudomonas sp. NFX1, assembly GCF_051123555.1. Classification (NCBI taxonomy): domain Bacteria; kingdom Pseudomonadati; phylum Pseudomonadota; class Gammaproteobacteria; order Pseudomonadales; family Pseudomonadaceae; genus Pseudomonas; species Pseudomonas sp. NFX1. Next base: position 3,888,533 of record NZ_CP169366.1, read on the forward strand.
CGGCATCGGCCGGGCTGCTTTCGTCCAGCGGCGCCATGTCGACCAGGTGCAGCAGCACGCGGGTACGCGCCAGGTGCTTGAGGAAGCGGATACCCAGGCCGGCACCGTCGGATGCGCCTTCGATCAGGCCGGGGATGTCGGCAATGACGAAGCTCTTCCAGCGGTCGACGCTGACCACGCCCAGGTTCGGCACCAGGGTGGTGAACGGGTAGTCGGCGACTTTCGGCTTGGCAGCCGACACCGAACGGATGAAGGTGCTCTTGCCAGCGTTTGGCAGGCCGAGCAGGCCGACGTCGGCCAGGACCTTCATTTCCATTTTCAGGTCGCGCTGATCACCTGGCTTGCCCGGGGTGGTCTGACGCGGCGCACGGTTGGTACTCGACTTGAAGCGGGTGTTGCCCAGGCCGTGCCAGCCGCCTTGGGCGACCATCAGCTTCTGGCCAGGGGTGATCAGGTCACCGATCACTTCCTGGGTGGTGGCGTCGATCACCGTGGTGCCGACCGGCACCCGCAGGAACAGGTCTTCACCCTTCTTGCCGGTGCAGTCGGTGCTGCCACCGTTGGCGCCACGCTGGGCCTCATGGTGACGGGTGTAGCGGTAGTCGACCAGGGTGTTGAGGTTTTCGTCGGCAACCATGTACACCGAACCGCCGTCACCACCGTCGCCGCCGTTAGGGCCACCGTTTTCGATGAATTTTTCGCGACGGAAGCTCATGCAACCGTTACCGCCGTCACCGGCTTTGACTCGAATCGATACTTCGTCAACAAACTTCATTAAAACCGCCCCTCGTCTTCCGACGAGCTGAATACTTAAAAAACCTGAGGCTCTTGCAAAAATGAGCGCGGCGGCCCCGTACGACCGTAGAAACCCACGCCGGCAGCCCATACAAACAGCTTTGCAAGAGGCTCACCACAAACGAAAAAGCCCCGTCGCATGACGGGGCTTCTGGAGCGACGTCGCGATTAGGCTGCGACGATGCTCACGTAACGGCGGTTGAACTCGCCTTTCTTCTCGAACTTGATCACGCCTTCGATCTTGGCGAACAGGGTGTGATCCTTGCCCATGCCAACGCCGTAGCCGGCGTGGAACTGGGTGCCGCGCTGACGGACGATGATGTTGCCGGCCTTGACGACCTGGCTGCCATACATCTTCACGCCAAGGCGTTTCGATTCTGAGTCGCGACCGTTACGGGTACTACCACCAGCCTTCTTGTGAGCCATGGTTCAATTCTCCAAATAAATTCAGGGGATCTAGGGGATTAAGCCTGGATGCCGGTGATTTTGATCTCGGTGAACCACTGGCGGTGGCCCATACGCTTCATGTGGTGCTTACGACGACGGAACTTGATGATGCGGACTTTATCGTGACGGCCTTGCGAAACGACTTCAGCAACAACTTTAGCGCCGGCGACGACTGGAGCGCCGATGGTGACTTCTTCACCGTTGGCAACCAGCAGAACGCGATCGAAAGTCACGGATTCGCCAGTGGCGACTTCCAGTTTTTCGATCTTGAGGAATTCACCTTCAGCGACTTTGTACTGCTTGCCGCCGGTAACGATTACTGCGTAAGACATGGGTATTTCTCCGATAATCCTGCTCACCCAGCGCTTTATATGATGAGTATTGGCTGGCATGGCTGCATGGGGCTGGAACGGCCCGGTGCAATTGCGTAAGGCAGGTGCTGCCCAGGAAGTTAGGGTGCGCGATTGTACGCAACCCCGGTTTTGCTTGCAAGTACCGCCCCCGTGGCGCTGGCACCGCGCCTTGACACACCGGGACCCGCGACCTAGCATGCCGCGCAACGTCAATGGAGCAGCCGATGCAACCCCAAACCTTCTACCGCGCGGTGGCTGATGATTTCAGCGCCGTCGACGAGATCATCAAGAAGCAGCTGACCTCGCGCGTGCCGCTGGTATCGAAGATCGGCGACTACATCACGTCGGCCGGTGGCAAGCGCCTGCGTCCCCTGCTGGTCCTGCTGTGTGGCAAGGCCCTGGGCCGCGAAGGCGACGACCTGCGCCTGCTGGCAGCGACCATCGAGTTCCTGCACACCGCCACCTTGCTGCACGACGACGTGGTCGACATGTCCGGCATGCGCCGCGGCCGTTCCACCGCCAATGCGCTGTGGGGCAACGCACCGAGCGTGCTGGTGGGCGACTTCCTTTATTCGCGCTCGTTCGAAATGATGGTCGAACTGGGTTCGATGCCGGTCATGCAGATCCTCTCCAAGGCCACCCGCGTCATCGCCGAGGGTGAAGTGCTGCAGCTGTCGCGCGTGCGCGATGCCAGCACCACGGAAGAGGTGTACATGGAGGTCATCCGCGGCAAGACCGCCATGCTGTTCGAGGCCTCGACCCACAGCGCCGCCGCGCTGGCCGGCGCCAGCGACGCGCAGCGCGAAGCCCTGCGCACCTTCGGCGACCACCTGGGTGTGGCCTTCCAGCTGGTCGACGACCTGCTGGATTACAAGGGCGACTCGCAGACCCTGGGCAAGAACGTCGGTGACGACCTGGCCGAGGGCAAGCCGACCCTGCCGCTGATCTACACCATGCGCGAAGGCACGCCCGAACAGGCTGCGCTGGTGCGCCAGGCGATCCAGAAGGGTGGCCTTGAAGACCTCGAGCAGATCCGCGCGGCGGTCGAAGCCTCGGGCGCGCTGGACTACACCGCGCAGATGGCCCGTGACTACGTGAAGCGGGCCATCGAGTGCCTGGAAGTGCTGCCGGCCAGTGAATATCGCGATGCGTTGATCGAGCTGAGCGAGTTTGCGGTAGCGCGTACGCACTAACATCGCGCCACCTTCATCGCGGGCTTGCCCGCGATGCTTTTGCAAGGACAAAACACTTCACAGAGAAAACCTTATACAATATGGGCCTTTTCAACCGCCTGTCTGTTTAAGGAACCGAAGTGAGCACTTTGCCGCCCTGCCCCAAATGCAATTCCGAATACACCTACGAGGATGGCACCCAGCTGATCTGCCCCGAGTGCGCGCACGAGTGGTCGGCCAACGGCGAAGCCGAAGCCGCCAGCGATGACGCGGTGAAAAAGGATTCGGTCGGCAATGTGCTGCAGGACGGCGACACCGTCACCGTGATCAAGGACCTCAAGGTCAAGGGCTCGTCCCTGGTGGTCAAGGTCGGCACGAAGGTCAAGAACATCCGCCTGTGCGACGGCGACCACGACATCGATTGCAAGATCGACGGCATCGGCGCCATGAAGCTGAAGTCCGAGTTCGTGCGCAAGGTCTGACCCTCGGGTGCGACGGGGCTACCTTTCTGGTGGCCCTGACAGATCCTGCAACAGGGTCACTGCACCATTCGGCAAAAATACGCCAATAGACCCTTGCTATTTTGATAATAAGAATTATTCTCATTGGAACTGCTATCCAAGGAGAATAGCCATGACCTATCTGATCGACGCCTGGCTGGACCGCCCTCACCCTTACCTGCGCATCTTGCATCGCGAGACCGGCGAAGTGTGCGCGGTACTTGAAGAAGAAGCCCTTGATGAACTGCGCGACCAGGGCGACCTGGACATGAGCGGGCTGAATTCGAGTGAACCTGGGGTGCTCAAGGAGCTGGTGCGAAATTTGTTTCTGTTCTGCTATGCGCGGGCGTTGCGCCCTGGGGGGACGGATTGGAACTGAGGCCGGCTAAGCCGGCCCCATAGGCATTACAGAACGTCGAGCAGCTCGACGTCGAACACCAGTACGCTGTGCGGCGGGATGCTGCCAACGCCTTGGGCGCCGTAGGCCAGCTCGCTCGGCACGTACAGGCGCCATTTGCTGCCAGCGTTCATCAGCTGCAGGGCTTCGGTCCAGCCAGCGATCACGCCGCCTACCGGGAATTCAGCCGGCTGGCCACGCTCGTAGGAGCTGTCGAACACGGTGCCATCGATCAGGGTGCCGTGGTAGTGGGTACGCACGTTGCTTTCGCGCGTCGGCTTGGCGCCTTCACCTGCGGTCAGCACTTCGAACTGCAGGCCCGAAGCCAGAGTGGTGATGCCTTCGCGCTTGGCGTTTTCGGCCAGGAATTCCTTGCCGGCGCCAGCTGCTGCTTCGGCCTTGGCTGCTGCCTCGGCTTGCATGATGTCGCGGATGACCTTGAAGCTGGCCGACAGGTCGGCTTCGCTGACGCGGCTGTCGGCGCCGTTGAAGGCGTCGGTCAGGCCGGCCAGGATGGCGTCCAGGCTGACACCTGGTGGTGGGTTGTCACGCAGTTGGCCACCCAGCTGACGGCCGATGCCGTAGCTGACGCGGGTTTCGTCGGTAGACAGGTTGAGTTCGGACATTGTCGTGCTCCACTGCAGGGCGCAGTGAAGCCGCGCCCTTGATGAAAAGGGCGAGCAGCCTAGCACACTGGGGCGCCTGGAGCAGCTACCAGGCCGAACGCTGGGAAATCGGTACTTTCAGGTCTTCTTCGGGGTGCGTGCCCATGCCGCACATTTCGTCCTGCACTGACCAGTGCAACAGGTTTAGCGACAGCAATGGAAGGGCTTTGAGCAGGTCACGCGCTTCTTCCACGGAGTGCACGCGCAAGCGTTGCCCGCGGCTGTCGGAAAGCGGATGCGCACGGCCCTTGACCCGGGCCTCAAGCAGGTAATCACCACCTTCGATAGCGATCAGGTTGAGTTCGTCGACATGGCCAACCCTGGCCTCGGTATTGAGCTGATGCAGGTTCATGAGAGCACCTCGCAGCGGGAACCGCATGAGTGCTCATTTTTTGTACAGGGCCAGGGAATACACAAGGTAAAACTGACGCCACTCGTCAGTTTTACCCAATCAGGCGGGCTCAGTGCTTGGTGAGCTTGTCCAGGTAACCCATGCAGAAGGCCGACACCACGAAGGTCATGTGGATGATCACGTACCACATCAGGTAGTCGGTGGAGATGTTCTGTGCGTCCATGAACACGCGCAGCAGGTGAATCGACGAAATGGCCACGATCGATGCAGCAACTTTCATCTTCAGCGAAGATGAGTCCATCTTGCCGAGCCAGTTGAGTTTCTCTTTGCTGTCGTCAATGTCCAGTTGCGAGACGAAGTTCTCGTAGCCGGAAATCATCACCATCACCAGCAGGCCACCCACCAGCGACATGTCGATCAGCGACAGGATCACCAGAATCAGGTCGGCTTCGCTCAGGGCAAATACATTGGGCAGGACGTGAACGACTTCCTGGAAGAACTTCAGGGCCAGGGCCAACAGCCCGAGGGACAAGCCGAAGTAGATAGGGGCGAGCAGCCAGCGCGAGGCATACATCGCATTTTCGAGAATACGTTCCATGGAGGGTAGGGACTCGTCAGGTGACTAAAAAAGCGACGGCGAGTATAGCCAGCCACCTGCTGCAGCAAAAGCCCGGCTCCGCTGCGCAGCCCAATCGCGACACAAGGCCGCACCCACCGACCTCTGTGGGAGCGGCCTTGTGTCGCGAATGGGGCTGCGCAGCGGCCCCAGCAATCGCCTAGCTTTCCGGATGGAACTGATAATCCCCCAGGTTACGACAGCGCTCGCCATTGATGCGACGCAACTGGGCCTGCAGGTGCAGGCACCAGATCTGCGGGTCTTCGCAAACCTGATACCCGTGTAGCGTCAGGCTGTCGACAATGGCATTGAGCACCGACTCGGCCACCAGCGGCCCGTGAAACGGCCCCTGGGCCTTGATGGCCGAAGGTTGCTCGCCGGCCATGCCGGCGGCGAACAACAGCGTCCACATGCCGTTGTCGCCGGCCAGTGGGCGGATGCTGCATTCGATGCGGGTCACCAGGCCCAGGCACTGGCGAGTAAGGCTGAGGTTGCGCATGGCCGCGTCCCCTCCAATGAGCCCTGTTCAGCCTGAAACCCTCAGGCTGTTTCCATCCTGAACGCTGATACCGTCCTAAGTTCCAGCATAGAGGAACAGCACAGAAAGTTGGAAAACCGGCGCTGAACGGTAGCACATCGCCGCCAGCGCCGGTTTATTGACTTAGGCCGGTTTAGCCTGCGCAATCACCTCTTCCAGGCGTTCCTTTTCTGCCTCTTTGATGTCCTCTTCGCTGATCATTTCTGCGATTTCGCGCAGGCGCTCAACCACGCGGGCGTTGACGCTACCCTCGGTGAACTCGCCATTTTCATCCGCCGTGCCGGCCTCCTCGCCCACCAGCAGGCTCAGCGCCTCGTCGGCCTGGCTGACCGCATACACGTGGAACTGCCCGCCTTCGACCGCCTGCAATACCCGCTCGTCGAGCATCAGCGTGGCCACGTTGGCACGCGGGATGATCACGCCTTGATCGCCGGTCAGGCCGCGCGCCTCGCAGAGCCGGAAGAAGCCCTCGATCTTCTCGTTGACCCCACCAACTGCCTGCACTTCACCGAACTGATTGATCGAACCGGTGATGGCAAAGCATTGCTTGAGCGGCGTGCGCGACAACGCCGAGATCAGCGTGCACACCTCACCCAGCGAGGCACTGTCACCGTCGACATAACCGTAGGACTGCTCCAGGGCAATGCTCGCCGAAATGGCCAGCGGGAACTCCTGGGCGTAGCGGCTACCCAGGTAGCCGGTGAGGATCATCACGCCCTTGGAGTGGATCGGCTGGCCCAGGTTGACCTCACGCTCGATGTCGACGATGCCGCTGCCGCCGGGGTAGACCGTGGCCGAGATGCGCGCCGGCATACCGAATGCCGAGTCACCTACCTCCAGCACCGTCAGGCCGTTGCACTTGCCGATGGCCGCGCCTTCGGTGTCGATCAGGATGATGCCGGCGAGCATGTCGTCCAGCACCCGCTGCGACACACGCCCGGTGCGGGTGGCCTTGGCCTTGAGCGCACGCTCGATGTGCCCGGCGTCGGTCATCTCGTCGCTGGCCAGCTGGCGGATGAAATCGGCCTCGCTGACCAGCTGGAACAGGTCACCGATGCGTGCCGACAGCCGCGACTGGTTTTCCGCCAGCCGGGCGCTGTAGGTGGCCAGGCGCGCCACGGCGTCGCTGGTCAGCGGCGCCATGCCTTCTTCGTTGGTGCGAGTACGCAAGAGCTGGGCAAATTGCTCCAGGTTCTCGTCGATCATGGGCATGTCTTCGTCGAAGTCCACCAGCACCCGGAACATTTCCTGGAAGTCCGGATCATGGTCCTGCAGCGCGTAATAGAGCTGACGCGAGCCGATGATCACCAGCTTGACGTTGAGCGGGATCATCTGCGGCGTCAGGCTGACGCTCGCCACCCGGCCCAGCTCGCCCAGCGGCGACTCCATCTTCAGCTTGCGCGACTGCAGCGCCCGCTTGAGGGCATCCCAGACGAAGGGCTCGCCGAGCATCTTCTCGGCTTCAAGAATCAGGAAGCCGCCGTTGGCCCGGTGCAACGCCCCCGGGCGCAACTGGCGGTAGGAGGTGTACAGCGCGCCCTGGTCGGTGCTGTATTCGATCCGGCCAAACAGGTTGTCGTAGGTCGGGTGCGGCTCGAACACCACCGGCGCGCCACCGTCGTGGTGATGCCCCACCACCAGGCTCGGCGCGTATTGCTCTTCGAGCATCTTGCGCGCCACGGCGTCGGTCTTGCTGTCATCGACCAGTTGCTCGACCACGGTGCGCAGCAGGTTCAACTGCACCGACTGCAGGTAGGCGCAGACCGCCGCGTTCTCGGCGTACTTTTCCGACAGCGGCGCCAGCAGCGGCTGTAGGGCCAGGGTAATGGTTTCTTCGTTGAGCTGGCGCAGCTGGTTGTTCGACTCACGCTTCCACTGCGGCAGGCTGGCCAGCTCTTCGTTGAGGCGCTCCTCGAGCAGGGCGATGTCTTCGTGGAACTGCTCACGCACCGCTTCCGGCAGTTGCGCGAACTCGGCCTCGTCCAGCGCCTTGCCTTCGGCCATTGGGGTGAAGGCGACGTTACTGGCGTCGCGGTACAAGGCCACGTCTTTTTCCAGCGAAGCGCGCTCGATCACATCCAGGGCGCGGTCATAACGCTGGTTGAAGGCGCGGTCGATGGCGCCCTTCTTCTGCTGGTACGACGGGTGCTCGAACACCGCCGGGAAGGTCGACAACAGGTTGTCGATCAGCCCACTCATGTCGGTGATGAATTCACCAGCGGTGCCCGAAGGCAGCTCCAGGGCACGCGGCTCGCGGGTGTCCTCGTAGTGGTTGACATATACCCAGTCGGCGGGGGTGTGTTGGCGCTTGCCCTCGGCCTTGAGGTAGCGCTTGACGAACGAGAAGCGGCCGGTGCCGGGCTCGCCCATCACATACACGTTGTAGCCAGGGCGGGGCATGGCCACGCCGAATTGCAGGGCCTCGACTGCTCGCTCCTGGCCCAGGACACCTCGAAACGGCTCCAGATCGTCAGTATGGGTAAAAGCAAACTGCTCGGGGGAAAAACGCCGGGTCAGGGCTTCAGGCGCAAGACGCAGGCGCGCAGCGACAGGATCGGGCATTGGGTTTCCTTACTTCGGCGGGGCGGATACGCAGCATTCTGGCGCTGCCCGCGCGCGCCTTGCAAGGCTCGGCGGGACTTTATGTCGCAGTCGCGATAACACAGCGCTTCAGGCAAATTTTTCGCAATCAACAACGCAACCTTTAGATCGTGCCTAAACTCCAAGCTGCGCGGGTGGGTGAAAAGCTTTCCCGCCTGGCAACCGAGTTGCCAGAAACCCTGACCCTTGGTTAAGACAAATAGAGAACAAATGCTATGAAACGGATTCTTCTGGGTACTCTGTTCACCGTGGTCTCCCTCAATGCCATGGCCGAAGCGCCTGGCGGCCCGAACTGCGGCTGGGGCAACATGCTGTTCGAAGGCCAGCGCGGTACGCCGGCCCACTTCCTGGCTTCCACCACCAACGGTACCTCCGGTAACGCCACCTTCGGCATGACCTCCGGCACCAACGGCTGCTCCACCAAGGCTTCGCTGACCTATGGCGGCAAGTCCTGGTTTGCCATGAACGGCATGATGAACGAACTGTCCGAAGACATGGCCATGGGCAAAGGCGAGGCTCTGACCACCTATGCCGTGGTACTGGGTGTAGCGCCTGAAGACCGCACCTACTTCGAGTCGGTCACCCACCAGCACTTCAACCAAATCTTCAGCAGCGCCGACGTCACGGCCGAAACCGTGCACAGCAACACCCTGGCGGTGCTGAAGAGCGACCCACGCCTGGCCAAGTACGCAACCGAGGCTTAAGTGCAGCTTGCCCCGCCCCACCTCCGGGGCGGGTTTCGCCTTTTTTTCGGCATCGTGAAGAAGTAGTTGCCCGATATGCTCAAACGCCTCGCTTACCTGGCGCTGTGTGCCTGCGCCCCTGTTCATGCTGCGCCTGCGCTGGATGAAGGCCGTATTCAGCAACTGGCCAGTACCCCCTACTGGATCGCCCTGGGCCACTACGAGACTGCCAAGCTCGGTGGCTGGCGAAGCTATGTGGACGACACCCGGTTCTTTCTCGCCGAGGATGGCGCGCACCACCCGGACCAGGAGCTGCGGGCCACGGTGCAGGCGCTGTATGCGCCGGCCAGCCTGGGCGACAAGCATGCCCAATGCGTCTTTCCGGCACGCACCCGTTGGCTCAAGGAACAACTGGGGCTGACTGACCTGCCGCAGCCCGACTGCCAGGAATTCAAGACCTGGTACACCTCGATCGACCCGCACAGCGCCGCGCTGATCTTCCCGGCGGCCTACCTGAACAGCCCATCGTCGATGTTCGGCCATACACTGCTGCGCATCGACCAGTCCACCACCCACAGCGACGACACCACGCTGCTGAGCTACGCGATCAACTTCGGCGCCTACATCGAAGGCAGCGACAACAGCATCCTGTACGCCTGGAAGGGCCTGATGGGCGGCTATCCAGGCCTGTTTGCGCTGATGCCGTACCAAGAGAAGCTGTCCGAGTACCGCAGCCTGGAAAACCGCGACCTGTGGGAGTACAAGCTGGACCTCACCCCGCAAGAGACCGGGCGCATGGTCGAGCATGTGTGGGAGCTCAAGCAGATCCAGTTCGATTACTTCTTCTTCGACGAGAACTGCTCATACCGCCTGCTGGAACTGCTGCAAGTAGCCCGGCCGAGCCTGGACCTGACCTCGCAGTTTCCGCTGACCGCCATCCCCACCGACACGGTCAAGGCGGTGCGCCAGTCTGGCCTGGTGGCCAGCGTCAACTACCGGCCTTCGCGCGAACGCGAACTGCTGGCCCGCGCCGAGCCTTTGGCCCCCCACGAAAAGCAGCAGGTACTGGCGGTCAGCGCCGATACCGCGCAGCTGCAAAGCCCGGCCTTCACCGCCCTGCCGCGCGAGCGCCAGGCGCTGGTGCAGGACGCCGCCTACCGCCTGGAGCGTTACCGCGCCAACGGCCAGGAGCGCGACCCGGGCCAGGCCACGCGCAGCTTCGAGCTGCTGCGGGCGATCAACCGCAACCCCCCACCAGCGCTGGATATCGAGCGCCCCGGGCTGCCCGAAGATGGCCATGACTCACGCACCTGGCAGCTCGGTGTCGGCACGCGGGAAGACCGCGCCTACGCCGAGTACGGCCTGCGCATGGCCTATCACGACCTCAACGACAACGCCTACGGCTTCCCGCTGGGCGCGCAGATCGAGATCTTGCAGCTCAAAGTGCGCCAGTACGAAGGCAACGACTGGCAGGTACAGCGCCTGGACCTCGCCACCATTCGCTCCCTGACGCCGCGCAACGCGCTGCTCAAGCCCTGGTCATGGCAAGTGACCGGCGGCCTGGAGCGGGTGCCGGGCAAGCATGACGACGAGGTGCTGGTAAGCCATGTGAATGGCGGTGCCGGCGGTACCTGGCAACTGGCCGATGGCTTGCTGGGCTTCGCCTTGGGCACGGTACGCGTGGAGCACCACAACGACTTCGCCGAATTCATTTCCCCGGCGGCGGGTTTCAACGGCGGGCTGCTGTGGCGCAACGGGCTGGGCAACATGACGCTGGAGGCCAAGGGCGATTTCTTCACCAATGGCGAGGTGCGCCGCAGTGTAAGCCTGAACCAGCAATGGGAAATCAGCCGCAACCTGGGCCTGCGGCTAAGTGCATCGCGTGAGTTCAGCCACCTGGCGACGGCGCAGAACGAGGTGATGCTGGAGCTGAAGTGGTACCACTACTGACTCTTTGACACTGTATTGACAGCCCACCGACAAACCGCCACCTAGACTCTCCCGCATCAACTGGAGGGTCTGGTGGCTATGTCGCGGTACTGGTTAGGCCTGTGCTTTGCCTTTTTGCTGTCTGGGTGCGCAACGACCCACGAACAGATGCTCGACCACGGTTACCCGCCCGCCTACGCCGATGGCTTCCAGGATGGCTGCAGCAGCGGCCGCCAGGCTGCCGGGCTGATGGTCGGCGACTTTCGCAAGGACGTGCCGCGCTACCTGCACAACCGCCAGTACGAAAGTGGCTGGGACGATGGTTTTCGCCAGTGTCACGCCCTGCAGAACAGCGAAGAGCAGCGTCAGTACCGCGACCGCTACTGGGACCAACGCGACCGTGACTGGGAGCAGGAGAAAGACCGCGGCGCTGCGCGGGCCTACCGCCACCCCTAGGTCGCAATCGGACATCCTTTGAAACCGGCGGCCTGCCATCATGGTCTTCAGCACAAGGAGGCCACCATGAGCCGAGCATTCGTCAACGAAGACCAGGCCGCCGCCCAGGCCGACCAGCCGGTAGAGCGGCGGGTCAGCGAGCAGCCCAACTACGTCACGGCCCTGGGCCTGGCACAACTGCAGCAACGGGTGGCCGAACTCAACACATTGCGCAGCCAGCTGCAGGCCCAGGGCGAGCGTGCCGACAAGCAGCGCCTGGCCGATGCCGAGCGTGACCTGCGCTACTTCAGCGCCCGGGTGCAGAGTGCCCAGGTGGTGCCAGCCGCCACTTCGCGGAGCAAGGTACAGATTGGTAGCCGGGTGAGGTTTGTCGATGAGCACGACCAGGCGCACGAGGTGCAGCTGGTTGGGGAAGATCAGGCCGATGCGGGGCGCGGGTTGATCAATTGGGGGTCGCCGCTGGGGCGGGCTTTGCTAGGCGCGGGGCCTGGGGATGAAGTGGTTTGGCGGCGGCCGGTAGGAGATCAGATGATCGAGGTGGTCGCCATCGAGGGTGAGGCTTGAGGGCCGCCCCCACACCTGTAGGAGCGGCGGGCCGATGGGGCCGCAAAGCGGCCCCATCGGTTTTGGATCAGACCACGCCCTGCGCCAGCATGGCATCAGCCACTTTCACAAAGCCGGCGATGTTCGCGCCCTTGACGTAGTTGATCTTGCCGTCAGCCTCTTCACCATAGTGAACACAGGCATGGTGAATCGACTGCATGATGTTGTGCAGCTTGCTGTCCACTTCACCGGCCGTCCACAGCAGGCGCATGGCGTTCTGCGACATCTCCAGGCCCGACACGGCCACGCCGCCGGCGTTGGACGCCTTGCCCGGGGCGTACAGGATGCCCGCGTCCAGGAAGATATCCACAGCCGCGAGGGTGGTCGGCATGTTGGCGCCTTCGGCCACGCAGAAGCAGCCATTGCGCAGCAGGGTGCGGGCGTCTTCGGTGTCCAGCTCGTTCTGCGTGGCGCACGGCAGGGCGATGTCGCACGGCAGGCTCCACGGGGTCTGGCCCTTGCGGAACTCTAGGCCGAACTCGCCCGCCAGGGTGCTGAGGCGGCCACGCTTGACGTTTTTCAGCTCCATCACGGCGTCCCACTGGGCGTCGCTCAGGCCCGCTTCGGCGTACAGAGTGCCCTCGGAATCGGACAGCGAGATGACCTTGCCGCCCAGGTCCATGACCTTGCGCGCGGCATACTGGGCCACGTTGCCCGAGCCGGAAATGGCCACGCGACGGCCATCGATGCGCAGGTCGCGGCGCTTGAGCATCTCCTCAGCGAAGTAGACGCAGCCGTAGCCGGTGGCCTCTGGGCGAATCAGGCTGCCGCCATAGGTCATGCCCTTGCCGGTCAGCACCGAGGTGAACTGGTTGGCCAGGCGCTTGTACTGGCCGAACATGAAGCCGATCTCGCGGGCGCCCACGCCGATGTCACCGGCTGGCACGTCGACGTCGGCACCGATGTGGCGGTACAGCTCGCTCATGAAGGCCTGGCAGAAGCGCATCACCTCTGCATCGCTCTTGCCCTTCGGGTCGAAGTCCGAGCCGCCTTTGCCGCCACCCATGGGCAGCGAGGTCAGGGAGTTCTTGAATACCTGCTCGAAGGCCAGGAACTTGAGCACGCTCAGGTTGACCGACGGGTGGAAGCGCAGGCCGCCCTTGTACGGGCCGATGGCGCTGCTCATCTGGATGCGGTAGCCGCGGTTGACCTGGACCTTGCCCTGGTCATCGACCCAAGAAACGCGAAACAGCACCGCGCGCTCGGGTTCGACCATGCGCTCCAGGATACCGGCCTGCAGGTAATGGGGGTTGGCTTCGAGGAACGGCCAGAGGGTGCGCAAGACTTCTTCCACTGCCTGGTGGAACTCAGGCTGGGCAGGATCGCGTTGCTTGAGGCGCGCGAGGAAATTATCGACAGATTCGACCATGGTAGACATCTCACCAAGAGGGATTGGACTTATTGGTTTTTTTTCGAATGTACCAAGAAGCAATCGCACGAGAACAGGGCGTAATGTCGTTTTTTTGAAATTATTTGGTGCGTTTTATATAAATGTATACAAAATTGATGGATTGTTGTTAGCAGGTCGGGCCTCTTCGCGGGGCAAGGCCGCTCCCACAGGATCTATGAAAGGCCCCAGAGCACTGGACATTTTGTGGGCGCGGGCTTGCCCCACGAAGGGGGTGGCACCCCTTTATGCCAGGCACAAAAATGGGGCCCCTGAGGGCCCCATTCTTGTGCATCCAAAACGGGCTTACTGGGCCAGCTTCTTGTGCCGTACACGGTGCGGCTGGGCAGCAGCATCGCCCAGGCGCTTCTTGCGGTCAGCTTCGTACTCGGTGTAGTTGCCTTCGAAGAACATCACGTTCGAGTCGTCTTCGTACGCCAGGATGTGCGTGGCCACACGGTCCAGGAACCAACGGTCGTGGGAAATCACGATCGCGGCGCCCGGGAAGTCCAGCAGGGCTTCTTCGAGCGAACGCAGGGTTTCGACGTCAAGGTCGTTGGACGGTTCGTCGAGCAGCAGGACGTTACCGCCCTCCTTCAGGGTCAGGGCCAGGTGCAGACGGCCACGCTCACCACCGGACAGGTCCTTGACGAACTTCTGCTGGTCGCCGCCCTTGAAGTTGAAGCGGCCAACGTAGGTGCGCGACGGAATCTCGTAGTTACCGATGCGGATCTGGTCGGAACCGTCGGAGATCTGCTGGAACACGGTCTTGCTGCCGTCCAGGTCTTCGCGGCTCTGGTCGACACAGGCCAGTTGCACGGTTTCGCCGATCTCGATGCTGCCCGAGTCCGGCTGCTCTTTGCCCATCAGCATGCGGAACAGGGTCGACTTACCGGCGCCGTTACCACCGATCACGCCGACGATGGCGCCTTTGGGCATGGCGAACGACAGGTTGTCGATCAGCACGCGATCGCCATAGCCTTTGGAAACGTTCTTGAACTCGATGACCTTGTCACCCAGGCGCGGGCCGGCCGGGATGTAGATCTCGTTGGTTTCGCTGCGCTTCTGGAATTCCTGCGACTGCATTTCTTCAAAGCGCTGCAGACGTGCCTTGGATTTGGACTGGCGGGCCTTGGCGCCTTTGCGCACCCACTCCAGTTCCTCTTTCATGGCCTTCTCGTGAGCGCTCTGCTGCTTGGATTCCTGCGCCAGACGGTCCGACTTGGCTTCCAGCCAGCCCGAGTAGTTGCCTTCGTACGGGATACCGGCGCCGCGGTCCAGTTCGAGGATCCAGCCGGCGACGTTGTCGAGGAAGTAACGGTCGTGGGTAATCGCTACCACGGTGCCGGGGAAGTCGTGCAGGAAGCGCTCCAGCCAGGCCACCGAGTCGGCGTCCAGGTGGTTGGTCGGTTCGTCGAGCAGCAGCATGTCGGGTGCCGACAGCAGCAGGCGGCACAGGGCCACACGGCGCTTTTCACCACCGGACAGGTGTTCGATTTTCGCGTCCCAGGCCGGCAGGCGCAGGGCGTCGGCGGCAACGTCCAGCTGGCGCTCGAGGTTGTGGCCGTCGGCAGCCTGCAGGATCGACTCGAGCTTGGCCTGCTCGGCGGCCAGCTTGTCGAAGTCGGCGTCGGGTTCTGCGTAAGCCGCGTAGACCTCGTCCAGGCGAGCCTGGGCGTCCTTGATGACGCTGACCGCTTCTTCGACTACTTCACGTACGGTCTTGGCCGGGTCGAGTTGCGGTTCCTGCGGCAGGTAGCCGACGTTGATGTCGGGCATCGGACGGGCTTCGCCGTCGAATTCCTTGTCGACGCCCGCCATGATCCGCAGCAGGGTCGATTTACCCGCGCCGTTCAGGCCGAGCACGCCGATCTTGGCGCCTGGGAAGAACGACAGGGAGATGTTCTTGAGAATTTCGCGCTTCGGCGGCACGACCTTGCTCAGCCGATGCATGGTGTAGACGTATTGAGCCAAAACCAAGCCCTCTAAATAGGTAAAGACATCGACGAACGCCCCGGCAATGGGCCAGGGGGATGTGTTTACGGGGTGTCATTGAACAAAGTCGACCATTCTACGCCAACGCGCGGCGTTGCATAGGAGGGCCGGGTGGGGGATCAACAGGGGGCCGCTATACGGCCCATTCGCGGGACAAGCCCGCCCCTGCAGGTCGATTGCTGCTGTGGGAGCGGGCTTGCCCCGCGAATGGGCCAGCAAACACGATTGCCCGAAAAGGCTCAGACGTGACGCTGTTTGGCCTTGCCCCGCGGCAACCGGCAACCGCCACCCTGCTCGGCCAGGCGCGCGGCCCAGGCAGACTTGACGCTGAAGCCGCCCTTGCGGGCAGGCTGCTCGGCGGCCTTGGCCGGCTTGGCGGCAGGCTTGCTGACGGCCTGGGTAGCCGGCTGTTTCACCACGGGCGCCGCCGCAACCGGTGCTGCTGCCGCCTTGGCGGTCTTGCGCAGTTCGGCCAGCGACGGGGCCTTGCTTTTCGAGGCGGCTGCCGCCTCGGGTTTGACCAGCGAACGCTGGCACGACTTGCAGGATACGTCCTCGGTCACGGCAGTGCTGACAAGGGTCTGACTGCTGCGCCCACAGGCGGAATCGAGGCCATTGGAGGAAAAGTGAGTAACCAAAACCGAACATCTCCGAAGCGTTGTCATTGAAGCGGGCGGCATTCTCGCACAGGTTGCAGGGGCTTGCCGAACCACGGGGGCGCGACCACGACCGTCGGCAGGCCGAGCGCCAGCGGACAACCGGGCTGGCACTTTGCCATAATCCTAGGCATGCTAGCCGGTTTAGGGTGTCCGGCCTTATAGTGCGCCACCGCGGTCTGGCAACCAGACACCGGCACCCACCGTGCATGATCAATCCCTGCCATCGCCAGCCCAATCGCAGGACCAACGCTTGACCAATCTCACTCATCCGTCGTCGCTGCGTCCCGCTTCACTGGCCCCCGCCGCTTCCCTGCGCGGGTCGATCAAGGGTGCGCTGGCCCTGTTGGCCCTGATTCTGCTGGGCCTGCTGCTGTGGCAGCTGTTCGCCCAGTTCCGCCATACCCAGGCCGACCTGCGCAAGCAAAGCCTGGAGGCCACTGCGGAGCTTGCCGACCACCTCAGCCTGAACATGGCGCTCAAAGCCCAGCAGGCGGTGAATGTGGTGCAGCCCTACGTCAATGCACCGACGCCCGCCGCCCTGCCCAGCCTGCTCGACACCCTGCGCGCACGCCTGCCCGCCCTGCGAGACCTGGCCTGGCTGGACAGCAGCGGGCAGATCCGCGCCGACAGCCTGGCCGGCAGCCCAGACCGCCCATTGATTGGCGAGCTGCTGACGTTGAACCAGGGGCGCCCCTACTTCTTCGCCAACTCGGCAGACAACCGCACCATCTACCTGTTGCTGCGCCAGTCCACCGAACAGGACCGCGGCTATTGGCTGCTGCGCCTGTCCGAGGCGTATTACCGTACCCTCACCGTGCACCTGGACAACCCGGGCCACCCGCTGTGGCTGCTGGAAAACAGCCGCAGCGGCGCGGTGCTGGAGCGCCATGCCACTGCGCAGACCAGCACGGCGCCGCTGCAGAGCGTGATGCTGGCGTTCATCGACAACAGCACCTGGCAGCTGCGCGGCCTGTTCGACGCCGAGCTGGCCCAGCAGAAGTTGCTACCGGCACTGATCGGCAAGTGCATGCTGGTGCTGTTTTGTGCCCTGCTGCCGGTGCTGGCGTTGATCAACATGCGCCGCCGCCAACGCGCGCTACAGGAAGACCGCCGGCGATATCAGGAAATCTTCGAAGGCACCGGCGTTGCCCTGTGCGTGCTCGACCTCTCCAGCCTGCCCGGCCAGCTCGACCGCTACCACCTGCGCAATCACGCGGCCCTCAAGCACAGCCTGGCCCTGGACCCGAACCTGCGCCGCTCGCTGCTGCAGGAGTTGAAGATCACCGAGATCAACCAGGTGGCGCGCCAGTTGCTCAATGTCGAGTGCCACGAGGGTGCCTGGCAGCGCCTGATCGACGGCAGCGGCGATGGCCGTGACAGCATCGGCATGCAACTGATCGATGCACTGATCGAACAACGCTCGCTGCTGGAGCTGGAAGTGCGCCTGCCGGCGCCGCTGGGCGGCGAACTGCACCTGTGGCTGATGGCCCGCCTGCCGCTGCAGCGCCGCGACTACCAGGCGGTGATCCTCAGCATCAGCGACATCACCAGCCGCAAGCAGGTGGAGCTGTCGCTGCTCGAACGCGAGAGCTTCTGGTCGGACGTGGTGCGTACCGTGCCCGACCAGCTCTACGTACAGGACGTGCCCAGCCAGCGCATGATCTTCAGCAACCGCCACCTCGGCCAGACCCTGGGCTACAGCCGCACCGAGCTGGCGCAGATGGGCGACCGGTTCTGGGAATTGTTGCTGCACCCCGAAGACGCCGCGCACTTCCAGGCGCTGCGCCAGCATCAGCGTGAAACCGGCCACAGCGAACCACTGCACTGCCAGTTGCGCTTCCGTCACCACGACGGCAGCTGGCGTTGCTACGACATTCGCGAACAGGTGCTGACCCGCGACCACGCTGGCCTGGTGACGCGCATCATTGGCGTGGGCAAGGATGTCACCGTGCAGATCGAGGCCAGCCAGTCGCTGCGCGACAGCGAACAGCGCTACCGCATGCTGGCCGAAAGCATCAGCGATGTGATTTTCTCCACCGACAGCCAGCTGCAGCTGAACTACGTCAGCCCCTCGGTAAAAGCGGTACTGGGCTATCAGGCCGAGTGGATCTTCGACAACGGCTGGCAATCGATCATCGCCAACCCGGCCCAGCTGACCGGCATCTACAGCCTGATGGAGCGCGTCAGCAATGCCATGGGCGACCGCGAGCAACTGGCCCAGCTACGTAGCCAACTGCCGACTCAACTGTTCCTGTTCGACTGCCTGCGTGCCGATGGCCGCAAGATCCCGATCGAACTGCGCCTGGTGCTGGTGTGGGACGACCAGCAGCACTTCGAAGGCGTGCTCGGGGTAGGCCGCGACATCAGCCAGCAACGCCGCGCCGAAAAAGACCTGCGCATGGCCGCAACGGTATTCGAGCACTCCACCTCGGCCATCCTCATCACCGACCCGGCCGGCTACATCGTCCAGGCCAACGAGGCATTCAGCCGGGTCAGCGGCTATGCGGTCAGCGACGTGCTCGACCAACTGCCCGGCATGCTCACCGTCGAGCAACAGCAGGAAGGCCACCTGCGCTACGTGGTCAAGCAACTGCACCAGCGCGGCAGCTGGGAAGGCGAAGTGTGGCTCAAGCGCCGTGACGGCGACCATTACCCGGCCTGGGTCGGCATCACTGCGGTGCTCGATGACGAAGGCGACCTGGCCAGCTACGTGTGCTTCTTTACCGACATCAGCGAGCGCAAGGCCAGCGAACAGCGCATCCACCGCCTGGCCTACTACGACGCCCTCACCCACCTGCCCAACCGCACCCTGTTCCAGGACCGCCTGCACACGGCCCTGCAGCAGGCCGACCGGCAAAAGGCGTGGGTGGTGCTGATGTTCCTCGACCTGGACCGCTTCAAGCCGATCAACGACTCCCTCGGCCATGCCGCGGGCGATCGCATGCTCAAGGACATGGCCCTGCGCCTGCTGGCCTGCGTGGATGACGACGACACCGTGGCGCGCATGGGTGGCGATGAGTTCACCTTGCTGCTGCAACCGCGCACAACCCGTGAAATGGCCCTTAACCGCGCCATTCATGTGGCCGAGAACATCCTCGCCAGCCTGGTACGGCCTTTCGTGCTGGAAAATCGCGAGTTCTTTGTCACCGCCAGTATCGGCATCGCCCTCAGCCCGCAGGATGGCAGCGAGCTGAGCCAGTTGATGAAGAACGCCGACACCGCGATGTACCACGCCAAGGAACGCGGCAAGAACAACTTCCAGTTCTACCAGGCGGAAATGAACGCCAGCGCCCTGGAACGCCTGGAGCTGGAGAGCGACCTGCGCCATGCCATGGAGCAGAACGAGTTCATCCTCTATTACCAGCCGCAGTTCAGCGGCGACGGCAAGCGCCTGACCGGCGCCGAAGCCTTGCTGCGCTGGCGCCACCCGACCCGTGGCCTGGTACCACCGGGTGATTTTATCCCGGTGATCGAAGAGCTGGGCCTGGTGGTGGATGTCGGCGACTGGGTGCTGCGCGAAGCCAGCCGCCAGCTCAAGGCCTGGCACAAGGCCAAGGTGCGGGTGCCGAAGGTGTCGGTGAACATCTCGGCGCGGCAGTTCTCCGACGGCCAGCTGGGCACGCGCATTGCCACCATCCTGGAAGAAACCGGGCTGCCACCGGCATGCCTGGAGCTGGAGCTGACCGAAAGCATCCTGATGCGCGAGGTCAACGAGGCCTTGCAGATTCTGGCCAGCCTGAAAAACCTTGGCCTGAGCATTGCGGTCGACGACTTTGGCACGGGTTACTCGTCGCTCAACTACCTCAAGCAGTTCCCGATCGACGTGTTGAAGATCGACCGCACCTTCGTCGACGGCCTGCCCGAGGGCGAGCAGGATGCGCAGATTGCCCGGGCGATCATCGCCATGGCGCACAGCCTGAACCTGGCGGTGATCGCCGAGGGCGTCGAAACCCATGAGCAGCTGGAGTTCTTGCGCGAGCATGGTTGCGACGAGGTGCAGGGCTACCTGTTCGGGCGGCCGATGCCGGCGCATCAGTTCGAGGCGCAGTTCAGCAACGAGACCCTGTTCATGTTCCAGTAACACCCGCTCCAACCGCAAAAAAAACGGACTTGAGAGTCAACTCCAGCCCAGTCAGGGCGCGGCTTGCAACATGAGTCCCATTGGTCCGCGACTTGACGTCACTTCATATGCCAGGCGCGAAGCAATCGGTTAGAATGCCCCCCCAATTCAGCCCGATCCTTGAGGACCGCCATGTTCAGCCGTGATTTGACCATTGCCAAGTACGACGCCGAGCTCTTCGAAGCCATGCAGCAAGAAGCTCTGCGCCAGGAAGAGCATATCGAGCTGATCGCTTCGGAAAACTACACCAGCCCGGCTGTCATGGAAGCCCAGGGTTCGGTACTGACCAACAAGTACGCCGAAGGCTACCCAGGCAAGCGCTACTACGGTGGTTGCGAGTACGTCGACGTGGTCGAGCAACTGGCCATCGACCGCGCCAAAGCGCTGTTCGGCGCCGACTACGCCAACGTTCAGCCGCACGCTGGCTCCCAAGCCAACGCCGCGGTCTACCTGGCCCTGCTGTCGGCCGGTGACACCATCCTGGGCATGAGCCTGGCCCACGGCGGCCACCTGACCCACGGCGCCAGCGTCAGCTCCTCGGGCAAGCTGTACAACGCCATCCAGTACGGCATCGACGGCAACGGCCTGATCGACTACGACGAAGTCGAGCGCCTGGCTGTCGAACACAAGCCGAAGATGATCGTTGCCGGCTTCTCGGCCTACTCGCAGGTGCTGGACTTCCCACGCTTCCGCGAAATCGCCGACAAGGTCGGTGCCTACCTGTTCGTCGACATGGCCCACGTTGCCGGCCTGGTTGCCGCTGGCGTGTACCCGAACCCGGTGCCGTTCGCCGACGTGGTGACCACCACCACCCACAAGACCCTGCGCGGTCCACGTGGCGGCCTGATCCTGGCCCGTGCCAACGCCGACATCGAGAAGAAGCTGAACTCCGCCGTCTTCCCAGGCGCCCAGGGCGGCCCGCTGGAGCACGTGATCGCCGCCAAGGCCATCTGCTTCAAAGAAGCCCTGCAGCCTGAGTTCAAGGCGTACCAGCAGCAAGTGGTGAAAAACGCCCAGGCCATGGCCAGCGTGTTCATCGAGCGTGGTTTCGACGTCGTTTCCGGCGGCACCCAGAACCACCTGTTCCTGCTGTCGCTGATCAAGCAGGAAATCTCCGGTAAGGACGCCGACGCTGCACTGGGCAAAGCCTTCATCACCGTGAACAAGAACTCGGTACCGAACGACCCACGTTCCCCGTTCGTCACTTCGGGCCTGCGTTTCGGCACCCCGGCTGTGACCACCCGTGGCTTCAAGGAAGCCGAGTGCAAGGAACTGGCCGGCTGGATCTGCGACATCCTGGCTGACCTGAACAACGAAGCGGTGATCGACGCCGTGCGTGAGAAGGTCAAGGCCATCTGCAAGAAGCTGCCGGTTTACGGCAACTGATTGGCGTTAGCCTGATGTGAAAAGCCCGGCCTTGTGCCGGGCTTTTTCGTTTTGCGCAGCTTCGCGGAACCTGTTCCAGATGGGTACCCAACCCAAGACCCCCTAGCCTGCGGCCTCCCCCACGCCAAACCGGAGGCCTTCCATGGCGGATCATATAGCGCGTTCTTTCACGGCTACCCTGCAGATAGCCGAATCACCGGTGAACAGCCTGGACTGCCTGACCACAGGGCCAGTGACCCTGGTCACACCACGCTATGCACCGGGCCAGGCATTTGACGGAGCCCGGGCGCTGGGCATGCTCAACGGCACGGAAGAAGACTGGCAGCACGGCCAGGAGTCAGGGCTGATCACGTTCGACAAGGGCGCCACGCCCTGTGCGCTGCTGCTGTACTTTCGCCACAGCGATGCAGGTTACAGGCTGTATGTACGCAGCGGCCCTCATCTGGGTAAAAGCGTGTTCACGAACGTCGACGGGCAGGTGACCCTCAGAACCTCAAAGTCGAGGGAGCCCAGCTTGTGGAGCCTGATCGATGCGCAAACCGGCAGCGCCTTCGACCTGACACTGCTCGAAGATGGCCGCCGCGAAATCCAGTTGATCAGCAGCGAAGGCCACCCTCTGGAAATTCACAACCTATACCCTGTCGGCGGCTTTCTTGCGTGTTATGCCGAGGCCCAGCCATGCACCCTGAGCCTGTTGATCGAACAACGCGGGGTAGACTGGCTCGACACTTGATATCGCCTGCACGCGCCCCACGTATTACCCTGTGCCGCTTCGACCACCGAGCGCGCACAGGACCCTGCCTTGACCAGAGAGCAACTCGAAACCCACCAGATCCCGCTCTACTTTGCTGCCGTGCTGGTTGCCGCGGCCTTCGGCCTGCTGGCCCCTGACGCCGCTCACCCCCTGCAAGCCCTGATCACCCCTGCCATTGCCGTGCTGATGTACGCGATGTTTCTGCAGATCCCCTTTCTCGACCTGCGCCAGGGCCTTGGCAACCGCCGCTTCATCAGTGCACTGCTGGTGGCCAACTTCATCCTTGTGCCACTGCTGGTATGGGCAATCACCCGCGGCCTGGTCGCGCACCCGGCCATCCTGATCGGTGCCCTGTTGGTGTTGCTGACACCGTGCATCGACTACGTGGTGGTGTTCACCCATATCGGCAAAGGCGACTCACGCCAGACACTCGCCGCAACGCCCGTGCTGTTGCTGGTGCAACTGCTGCTGTTGCCGGTGTACCTGGGGTTGATGTTGGGTGACGGCGACGAGGTGGCGATTGCCATTACCCCATTCGTGGAAGCGTTTGCCCTGTTGATCGTGTTGCCGCTGCTGCTCGCCGTGCTGACCAGCGCCAGCGCCCGTCGCTCACGTGTGGCAGCGGCATGGAACGACGCCTGGGCGTGGCTGCCAGTACCGGCGATGGCACTGGTGCTGGTGGTGGTGATCGGCTCGCAGATCGCTGCCGTGCTCCACGATTTGGCGCGCTTGCTGCCGGTGATCCCGGTGTACATCGGCTTCATGCTGCTGGCGCCGCTGATCGGCTTTGCCACGGCGCGGCTGATGCGTTTGCCGGTGCCCGAAGTGAGGTCGGTGACCTTCAGTGCGTCCACCCGCAACTCGCTGGTGGTGCTGCCGCTGGCGCTGGCGTTGCCAGAAGACTTGCGCGGGTTGGCGGCGGCGGCGGTGATTACCCAGACGCTGGTGGAGTTGGTGGGGGAGTTGATTTACGTGCGCGTCGTGCCGGCGCTCGTGCGCTGATCCTTGCCTGATAGAGCAGCCACGAAGCCTGTGGGAGCGGGTTCACCCGCATGGCACCGGCTAAGCCGGTGTTCGCGGGGCAAGCCCGCTCCCACTGGAACTACCAGTTATAAGTTACCGTGCCATAGACCGTACGTTGCTGCCCGTACTGGCAGCCCATGTCACTGAAGCAACCCGCCACATACTCCTTGTCGAACAGGTTGCTGGCATTGAGCGCCAGCTCCACGCCCTTCAGCGACGCATCCAGCTGGCCCAGCGGGTAGCTGACCATCGCATCCACTACTGCGTAGCTGTCGACCTTGAAGCTGTTCTGCGCATCGCCATAGGTGCTGCCCACATAGCGTGCACCTGCGCCAAGGCGCAGCCCGGCCAGCGGCCCGCCCTGCAGCTGGTAGTCCGCCCACAGCGAGGCCATGTGCTCTGGCGTGCGGAACGGCGTCTTGCCCTTGTTGCCGCGTTCGGACTGGGTCACCTCGACGTCGTTCCAGGTGTAGCTGCCGATCAGGTTCAGGCCGGGGGCCACTTCGGTCTTGGCCTCCAGCTCCACGCCGCGTGAGCGCACCTCGCCTTCCTGGCGGCTGAAGCCGTTGATGTTCTCGGTCTGGTTCTGCTTGGTCAGCTCGAACAGGGCAACGGTATACAGGCTGTTGCCACCTGGCGGTTCGTACTTGAGACCCAGCTCGTACTGCTTGCCGGTTTCCGGGTCCAGCTGGGTGCCGTCGGCCGTGGTGCCCATCACCGGCAGGAACGACTCGCTGTAGCTGGCATACGGTGCCAGGCCATTGTCGAACAGGTAGACCAGCCCGGCGCGGGCGCTGAACTGCTCGTCCTTCTGCGTTTGCGGGGCGCGGTCGTCCTTCTGGTTGGCGGCCCAGTCATAACGCCCACCCAGCAGCAAGACCCAGTTGTCGACCCGCACCTGGTCCTGCAGGTAAATACCGGTCTGGGACAGCTTCTGCTGGTAGCTGGCGTGGCTGAACGGGACCGTGTTCAACGGCTGGCCATAGACCGGCTGAAAGGGGTCGAAGCTTTGCAGGATGAAGTCCAGCGACTGGGCCTGGTCGAACTTGCCGTTGTTGTAGTCCACCCCGGTCAACAGCGTATGTTCCAGCCCCCCCGTGGCGAAGTTGGCCTGTACCTGGGTGTCCTGGGTGAACAGCCGGCCATCGCCCTTGCGCTGGTCACTGTAGCGCGAGTACTGGCCGCTGCCGGCCGGGCCGAACAGGGCGATTTCGCTGCTGGCCTGGCGGTAGTAGCTGTAACGCACGTTCTGACGCAGCGTCCACACCTCGTCGAAGTGGTGCTCGAACACATAACCCAGCGAGGTCTTCTCGTTGGTCATGAAGTCGTAGGCGCTATCGCCCACATACGTGTCGCGGTCCAGCCGCCCGCGCGCGTCGCGGAACACCGTGCCCGTGGCCGGCAGCGCATTGGCGAAGTTGCCGGTCTGCT
The DNA here is from genome assembly GCF_051123555.1 of Pseudomonas sp. NFX1. NCBI lineage: Bacteria > Pseudomonadati > Pseudomonadota > Gammaproteobacteria > Pseudomonadales > Pseudomonadaceae > Pseudomonas > Pseudomonas sp. NFX1. The sequence goes on from NZ_CP169366.1 coordinate 3,913,395, forward strand.
TCTGGTATTCGCCGAGCAAGGTCAGCTCGGTATCGGCGCTGGGCCGATAGCTCAGCGCCGGGGCAATGTACTGGCGGCGGTTGGTGATGTGGTCGGTCTGGGCGTCCGCCTCGCGGAACAGGCCGGTCAGGCGATAGCTCCAGATACCCTCGTCATCCAGCGCATCGCCCAGGTCGAAGGCGCTTTGCTGGTAGCCCAGGTTGCCCGCCTGCAATTGCACCTCATGCAACGGCTGCTGAGTGGGGCGTTTGCTGACCAGGTTGATCTGGCCACCGGGGTCCGAGGCACCGTACAGCACCGAACTGGCGCCACGCAGCACCTCGATGCGCTCCAGGCCATAAGGCTCTGGCGCGTCCCAGCCGAGAAACTCCGGCAAGAAGGTGCGGGTGCCGTCACGCAGCATACGGCCGGTGCCTTGCTGGAAACCACGGATGGACAGCTGGTCGACGACGAACTGCGGCCCGGCCAGCTCGGTGTTGACCCCGGGCGTATAACGCAGGGCCTGGGCCACGGTCTTGGGTTGCTGGGCCTCGATCTGCTCACGGGTGATGACCGACACCGAGGCCGGGGTTTCGATCAGGGGGGTGTCAGTTTTGCTGCCGACCGACGAGCGCTTGGCCACGTAGCCATCGTCCGGGCTTGCCGAGCTGTAGGCCTGGCCGACGATCGACGTGCTGCCCAGCTCCAGTGCCCCGGTAGCTTGCGCGGCCCTCTCCAGGGTGACGCTGCCGCTGCCGGTGGCGCGCCAGGTCAGGCCACTGCCCTGCAGCAGCGCCGACAACGCCGCCTCCGGCTCATGCCGCCCGTTGATGCCACGGCTGCTCTTGCCCAGCACCAGGTTGCCATCGAAGATCACCTGCAACCCGCCCTGCGCCGCCAGGCGATTGAGCGCACTGGCCAACGGCTGCGGCGCGATGTCGAAGTCACGCGGCTCGGCCATGGCCAAGGCTGGAATCAAGGCACACAGCAACGAAATCGACGCCCTGCAAAAATGCGCTCGGTACATCAACACTCCCCCCTATTCAAATACGAAGCATTCGTTTTTGTAGAGGGAAGACGGACGACCTCGCATCACCCGTAAAAATAATTCACATCATTTTCATTGAGGCAGCACGCTGGCCACTCAACCACGCGCCTTGAACACCAGCAGATAATCCGAATACCGCCGTATGCTCAAGCCAAACGCCTGCTCCAAGGTCGCCAACCCCTCATCCAGCCGGTCCAGCTGGAACGTGCCGCTGACCTTCAGCCCCCGCAACTGCTCATCCCCGATCAGCAACCACCCCGGCCGGTAGCGCTCCAATGCCTTGAGCACCTGCGCCAGCGGCGCCTGCTCGAACACCAGCCGGCCCTCCTGCCAGGCCAACGCACTGTCCACATCCAGCCGATGCCTGGCCCCCAGCCCATCCGCCTTGCGGCCAATGGCCTCGCCCGCCGAAAGCTCGACCCGGTCCAGTGCATCCGTGACCGCCACCCGCCCGCGCTTGACGACGACTTCCACCGCCTCGCCCTCGCGGCGGACGGCATACACCGTGCCCAGCGCCGTGGCCTGCACTTCGCCTGCCCGCACTTGGAACGGCCGCGCCGGGTCATGCGCCACATCGAACAGCGCCTCACCCTTGCGCAGCGTGATGCGCCGGGCCTGGGCACTGAGCTCGACATCCACCGCCGACTCCGCATCCAGGGTAATGCGCGAACCATCGGCCAACGCCACCACCCTGCGCTCCCCTACCCCGGTCCGGTAGTCCGCGCCCCACTGCCCCTGCCAGGCCAGCAAAAGCCCCACCCCTAGCACCAGCACCGCCGCACTGGCCAACGCCCACGGCCGGGCCGGCGCCCGCCGGCGTACCGGCGCCACAAGCTGCCCGCTCAACGCCCACACCCGGCGCGCTTCGACGAACGCCTGCTGATGCTCCGGCGCCTGCGCGCACCAGGCACGCGCCGCTTCGACATCACCCGGCCGGACGTCACCCGAGGTCAGGCGCACGACCCAACCCTGCGCCATGCGGCGCACGTCAGGTGAAGGGTTCAGGGAGGCGGCAGGCTTGTGCATGGCCATCAACGTTGCAAGCTGTGGGCAAGAAAGTCCAGCGCGATGGCCAGCTGCTTCTCGACCGTACTGACAGACACCCCCAACTGCCGGGCGACCTCCTTGTGCGCGACCCCTTCCAGGCGGCACAGCAAGAAAATCTCCTGGCAACGCGGCGGCAGGCGCTTCAACGCCTCGGCCATCGACGCCAGCTCCCGCCGCGCCGCCACCTCGGCGAACGGCTCGGGGCTTTCGCCCGTCACTTCGTAGAGGTAGGCCATGCCTTCTTCATGCTGCCCCCGCGTACCCCGGCTGCGGGCGTGGTCGATGACCAGGTTGCGGGCGATGCGAAACAACAGGCTGCGCAGGTTCAGCACCGGGCCCTGCGGGGGCTGGCGCAGCATGCGCAGGTAGGTTTCCTGCACCAGGTCGGCGGCGGTGTCGGTGTTGCGAAGCTGCCGGTAGAGGAATGAGCGCAGTTCCCCGGCATGGGTCTTGAAAGCCAGCTCCAGCTCTTCGGTCTTCATGCTCGGGGTCGATACCGGTGGGGGCGAAGCGGCTGACTTTAACGATAAGGGTTTTCATTTACAACGGGGCGAGCGCAAGCCATGAAGCGCAATAGCCAATCTCCCCTTGCGCTCGCCTATGCCCTGCTCACAAGGCATTCATTTCAGCAATATCGCGCAGCACCTGGTCTGCAGAGTGGTCGAACATCGCCTGCTCCTGCGCATCCAGCGGCAACTCGATGACCCGCGCAATCCCCTCCCCGGCCAGTACACAAGGCACACCCATGGCAATACCTGTGCGCCCGTACTCGCCCTCCAGCACCGCGACCGCTGGCAAAATGCGGTTTCGCCCATTGGCGATCGCATCCACCATCTGCGCAATGGCCACGCCCGGCGCGTCGCAGGCACTGCCCAGCTTCTTCAGCCCCAGAATCTCGCCGCCACCCTGGCGGGTGCGCTGCACGATGCGCTCTATCTGCTCACTGGACAGGAAGTGCGCCAATGGCACCGACCCGACCGCGCAGTAGCGCATCAGCGGCACCATGCTGTCGCCATGCCCGCCCAGCACCAGGGCCGTGATGTCCCGAGCGGAAAACCCCGTTTCCTCGGCAATGAAACACTTCATGCGCGCGGTATCCAACACCCCCGCCTGCCCGAACACCTTGTTGCGGCCCAGCCCGCTGCGCGACCAGGCACGATAGGTCAGCACATCGACGGGGTTCGACACCACCAACACGGTCGCCGCCGGCGCATGCTGTTTGATGTCCAGCAGGATGCCGTCGAGAATGGGCAGGTTGATGCTCAATACATCCTGGCGCGACTGGCCAGGCTTGCGCGGCACCCCTGCCGTAATCACCACCAGGTCAGACCCCGCCAGCATTTCGGCCTTGGCCCCGCCCTGAACCCGGGTATCGGAACCCGATTCGACCGCCGCCTGCCAGATATCCAGCGCCTTGCCTTGTGCCAACTCACCCTGCACATCGATCAACATCAACTCATGGCACAACTCATCCCGGGCGATGACCTGAGCCGCCGCCTCGCCGACCAAGCCGGCACCCACAATGGATAGTTTGTTCACCTGACACCTCCCAGCGGCGCGCGCCACCAGGAACACGCCTGCGTATACACAGAAGTATTGCCTGCCAGGGCTAAAAGGCCACCCCGTGATTGATACCCGTCGGCTGAGCAGTTTGAGCCGCGCCAGGATGCAGTTCAGCCGATTCCTGCATCGGCTGTTTCCAAAGTCGCCCTCGCCCCACTACAATTGCAACTCATTCCTATCTGCAACTCATTCATGGGAAGAGGAAAGTGCCCACTGACGCCCCGTTGCAACCACTGGATAGCCTGTATCGCGACCACCACGGCTGGCTGCAAGGCTGGCTGCGTCTGCGCCTTGGTGATCGTGAGCGGGCCGCAGATATCGCGCAAGACACGTTCCTGCGCCTGCTGGTGACACGGCGCCTGCCGGCGCAGAGCGATGGGCGCCGGTTCCTGGCGCAGATCGCCCGCAACCTGGTCATCGACCAATGGCGCCGCCAACGTATCAAGCAAGCTTACCTGGAGAGCCTCGCCGCCCTGCCCGAGCCGGAAACCCCGTCGCTGGAAACCCGTGCCATCGTGATCGAAACCCTGATGCAGATCGACGCCATGCTCGACAGCATGCCCGCGAAGGTGCGCGAGGCGTTTCTGCTGTCGCAGTTCGAAGGGCTGACCTATAGCCAGATCGCCGAGCGCCTCGAGGTCAGCGTCAGTTCGGTGCAAAAGTACATGCTGCGCGCCATCACCGCCTGCTATCAGGTGCTGTACGCCGAATGAAAACCACCAGCGAAGCGCCCGTCGCCTCTGCCATCGTCGAGCAGGCCAGCCATTGGCTGATGCTGCAATGGGGTGGCGAGCTGGACAAGGAACAACAGCGTCGCTTCGCTGAATGGCGCACTGCAGACCCGGAACATGATCGTGCGTGGCAGCGCCTGGAGCACCTGCAAAACACCCTGAGCGGTGTGCCCACAGATACTGCGCTGGCGGTGCTGCGTGAGCTGCCCGATGCGCGCCGCCGGCAGACGCTGAAACTGCTCGGCGCGCTGCTGTTGGCCGGGGGCAGCAGCTACCTTGCCCAATCGCAACTACCCTGGCGCGAGGCCATCGCAGACCTGCGCAGCGGTACGGGCGAACGCCTGCAGCGCACGCTGGCCGATGGCAGCCGGCTTAGCCTGAACAGCGGTAGCGCGGTGGATATCCTGTTCAGCGCGAGCGAGCGACGCATTCGCCTGCTCGCGGGGGAGTTGCTGCTCGACAGCGGCCATGACCCAGCGCAACGCCCCTTGATCGTGGACACCGCCGCAGGGGAAATCCAGGCGCTGGGCACGCGCTTTTGCGTGTACCAACGTGGCGACAAAAGCCAGGTCGATCTGTTCGAGGGCGCGCTGGAACTGCGCCCGCTTCAGGCCCGCGCCACGCGCCTGCAAGCCGGACAAGGTTGCTGGTTTACCGCGACCCGGTTCGGTGACATCGCGCCAGCAAACCTCAACGCCATCGCCTGGCACGATGGCAGGCTTATCGCCGAACGCATGCCGCTGGGGCAGTTCGTCGCCGAACTGGCTCGCCATCGCCGCGGCATGCTGCGCTGTGACCCGACCATCGCCGGCCTGCCGCTAACGGGCGTTTTTCCCTTGGCGGACACAGACCGCGTACTGACTGCACTTGAGCAGTCCCTGCCGGTAAAGGTGCACAGGCTGACGAGCCTCTGGACCACGATCAGTCCTGCGTAGCGGGCGTTACACGCGACGATAAAGTCGGGGATGGGGTGAAGGCGGCTAAGTGCTTGTCTTGGGCTTGCAGGTGGGGCGGAGATCGAGCGCCGCCCGCGCGGCGCATCGCGAGCTAGCTCGCTCCTACATTTGTTTCGGTCCAGTTATTCCTGAGGTATTGGCGCGCGGCCCTTTGGTGCCCGCCTCAATATCGCGTCGGACAAACAAGGCGGTCGCGCGCTCAGGCACAGGCGTGACTGGCCGAAACAAATGTAGGAGCGAGCTAGCTCGCGATGCGCCGCGCGGGCGGCGCTCGATCTTCGGCCCCCTAAAAATACCAAGCCAGGCACCCGGTCGCCCCAAATACAATCTCCAGGCATCCACAACCCACCCAAAAAAATGCTGCTGCCCCTTGTCGGTTTTGCCGACTTGTCCGGGATACCTCTTGAATCCAACCAAGAAGCATTCTCAAGAGGAACGTCAAGAGTGCCGTATCTGCCCACAACCACCTGTTCTCGACTGAGCCTTGCGGTGCGCCGCAGCCTGTTTGCCGGCTTGCTCTGCACCAGCCCACTGCTGCTTGCAATGCCCGCAGCACCGGCTGACGCCAGCGAGCAAACACACAGCTACGCCATCCCCGCTGGCGGCCTGGACCAGGCGCTGAACCGCTTCGCGAGCGAGGCCGGTATCTTGCTTTCTGCCGATGCCCAGCTCACCGCCGGCAAGCGCAGCGCTGGCCTGAACGGCAGCTATTCCGTTGCAGATGGCCTGGCCCAGTTGCTGGCCGGTACCGGCCTTCGCGCATTCAACAGCGGTGGCAACTACACGGTGGAGGTCGCAGCGGGCAGCGGTGGCGCCCTGGAGCTGGAGGCGACCAACGTCATCAGCAACCAGCTCGGCACCGTCACCGAAGGCACCGGCTCTTACACGCCCGGCACCATCGCCACGGCCACCCGCCTGGTACTCAAACCCAGGGAAACCCCGCAGTCGATCAGCGTGGTCACGCGCCAGCACATGGATGACTTTGCCCTCAACAGTGTCGACGCGGTGATGCGCCACACCCCGGGCATCACCGTGTCGGCCTACGACACGGACCGGACCAACTACTATTCCCGCGGTTTCTCGATCAACAACTTCCAGTACGACGGCATCCCCTCCGCCGTGCGCAACGTCGCCTACTCAGCCGGCAACTCCCTGAGCGACATGGCCATCTACGACCGCATCGAAGTGCTCAAGGGCGCCTCCGGCCTGCTCAGCGGCGCCGGCTCGCTGGGCGGTACCATCAACCTGGTACGCAAAAAGCCCACCGCCGACTTCCAGGGCCACGCCACCCTGGGCGCGGGCTCGTGGGACAACTACCGCAGCGAACTGGATGTCAGCGGCCCGCTGACCGAAACCGGCAACGTCCGCGGCCGGGCCGTGGTTGCCTACCAGGACAAGCACTCGTTCATCGACCGCTATTCGAGCCAGAACTCGGTGTTCTACGGCATCGTCGAGTTCGACCTGTCGCCCGATACGCTGCTGACCGTGGGCGCCGACTACCAGGACAACGACCCCAAGGGTTCCACCTGGTCCGGCAGCTTCCCGCTGCTCAATTCCAAGGGCGAGCGCAACGACGCCAAGCGCTCGTTCAGCAACGCAACCGACTGGAGCAGCTGGCAGCAGTACACCCGCACGGTCTTCGCCACGCTTGAGCACGACATGGGCGGCGGCTGGGTGACCAAGCTGCAACTGGACCACAAGTACAACGGCTATGACGCGCAGATGGGCGCCATCCAGTTCGACCAGCCGCAGCCCGACGGCAGCGCCGAAATCAACGCGCAACGCTACAAGGGCGACACCACCAGCGACTCGGCCGACCTGTATGTCAGCGGCCCGTTCAGCATGCTCGGCCGCGAGCACGACCTGGTGCTCGGCGGCTCCATCAGCAAGGCCCACTGGGATGGCAAGGGTTACTGGGACGAAACCTTCTCGGTACCCAACCGCGTGGACTACAACAACTGGCACGGCAACCTGCCCAAGCCCGACTGGGGGCCGGTGTCGCAGCGCACCGACGACGTGATCCGCCAGACCGGCGTCTACCTCACCACCCGTCTGAACGTCACCGACGACCTGAAAGTGCTGCTGGGCGGCCGCGTGGTCAACTACAGCCTGACCGGCCTGACCCCGACCTACACCGAGTCCGGACGCTTCATACCCTATGCCGGCGCCATCTACGACCTGAATGAAAACTTCTCGGTCTACGCCAGCTACACCGACGTGTTCATGCCGCAGGAAAACTACAACCGCGACCGCGACAACAAACTGATCGAGCCGGATGAAGGCGAGAACTACGAAATCGGGGTCAAGGGCGAGTTCTTCGACGGCCGCCTGAACGCCAGCCTGGCCTACTTCGAGGTCAAGGAAACCAACCGCTCGGTGCCGGACGACGCCTACAACAACCTGACCCCTACCCCATCCAACTACGCGTTCAAGGGCAGCAAGGCGACCACCAAGGGCTACGAGCTGGAAGTGTCCGGCGAACTGGCCCCAGGCTGGCAGGTGCAAGGCGGCTACACCCACAAGGTGGTGCGCGACAGCAACGACGTGAAGCTCTCGACCTTCGAGCCCGAAGACCAGTTCAGCCTCTACACCACCTACAAGCTCACCGGCGACCTAGACAAAATCACCCTTGGCGGTGGCGCACGCTGGCAGAACAAGGCCTGGCAGCAGATCTGGAACAACCCCAAAGGCGTGAACGAGGACATCACCCAGGAATCGTACTGGGTGGTGGACCTGATGACCCGCTACCAGATCACGCAGAACCTGTCGGCGACGCTTAACGTCAACAACCTCTTCGACAAGTACTACTACACCAACGTCGGCTTTTATAACTCGGCCATCTACGGCGAACCGCGCAACGTCATGGTTACGACCCGCTGGGACTTCTGATAGCGGTGCCAGCCTGGAATACACGAAGACCCAGGCTGGCCTTGGTGGGCACAACTGCCTTGCTCAAACTTCCAAAACAGCCATGCCCCCCGTGGGAGCGGGCTTGCCCCGCGAACACGGGCGAAGCCCGTGCCATCCACCACAGTGCCTGCTTCGCGGGTAAGCCCGCTTGCACCGGGCCAACTAATCGCCCGGATCCTGCCCCTTCAGCTCCATCACCTTCCCACACTGCTCACTGGCCAACCGGCTGATAATCCGAATCGCCTGATGGATACCAGCCGTGTTGCGAAAGCTCAGCTGCGGGTTGTGTTCGCACTCCAGCATCTCGTCGTGCTGCACCAAGGCCTCGCCTAGCAGCTCGAGGGTCCAGGCGTAGCTTTGGATGGTGGTGAGGCGTTCGTGGTCAGTCATGGGGGGCCTCCTGGGGGTTGGAGGTGGCGCAGGATTGGGTGTCGATGGGGTAGAAACGGTGGGGGTTGCGGGCCGGCGCGGGGCGGCGGCGGAGAACGAATGCGAGGATCCTTGATGGATTTAAGGTGAGCATGCATGAGACTCCAAGTTTTAATTGGAGCTGCCACGATCCTTCCTACGGGATTGGGTGGCAGCTGTGCATGGGGTAGGAATACCGGGAAACTTGGAACCCGGCCAGGCCGAAGCCTGCCCACACACAGCCGCCATGACACAGCACGGCAGGCACAAAAAAAGCGCCAGCTGTGGTGCAGGGGCGCCTAGTGCATGCGCCAAGTTTACCAACGGGTTCCTACGCCCGGTCACGGAATTTGCCGCGACTCGGGGAATTTATCGCCTCGTTTCAGGTAGGGCAAGGTTCTTGGTTGTGGGAAACGTCCCATTGTTTTGTACGAATGCACAGGGAAACAAAACCGTAGCGTGCAAGGCAGGGAGGATGATGGACCATGGCTATTCACGCTCAACATTTCACCCTGACAGCCGTTAAAGCTCGTTGAGTCATACACAACGATGAGAACGGTTATGAAGCGAGTCGAACGGGATTTCATTACGCTATTCAACTGTTTGTGGTACCGCGATTTTCCGGTTACCGAGGCAAACGATCTAGCGGGGCGCGCCGACTGGACAATTCACCTTGGATTGGTAGTGCGTCAGTGCGCAACGCTTCTTGGCGCAAGGGCGTTGTTTGAACAAGGTGGACGCACCGACGCTGTGCTGCGGTATCCAGAAGGCGACACACTTTCGTTCGTCGAGTGGGAATGGAAACGGGCACATACGGATATCAATGAGATTTCCAAGCTGCTTGAGCGCGCCGGCAAAGCAGTGTTCCAGACCTTTATCGGCTATAGCAGGATCGAAGACATTGCGCTCACGTTGGAGCGAATCCACACGCAATGGCAGGACGCGGACAAGCCACTGATGGTATTCCTGATTACGTACGAGCTGTCTGGTCGTAGCCGTCATTTCATGGAGCTGCAGACGTACATGTTTGCAAGGGGAAAATACAAGAAAGTACGTGCTCAGCCGGCGTTGCCTTGGAAGGTGAATCGGGCGAAGGCTAACAGTGCATCTGATGAGGCGTGATTACTGCTGCTTACCCTAGTGCGGTGTTTTCAGAAGTACCAATGAAAATTGCTCAAGGCCCGTGCCGCACGAGCGACTGAGGCCAGGATGTCCTCGGCTTTTTTATGGTTCTTCACGGAATGTTGGGGAAGTGAGGCTGCTATGTGCTTGTCGGGAGGTAGGGTGATGGCGGCTAGGTGCCTGTCTTTGGCTTGGAGGTAGGGCGGAGATCGAGCGCCGCCCGCGCGGCGCATCGCGAGCGGGGGTGTCAGAAATTTTGTGTTCGGGCATAACATGAGTAAGAGGTGCATGTATGCCAACCAAAAAGAAATCTGAGCGCCAACCGGCGCGTGAGCTGCCGAAGCTCCCGAAGGAACTGCTTGATCAATTACCCGACACGCTGATGACTGCAGAAGCCATCGAAGAGGCCTCTGCGGCGTTCAAGAAGGCGCTGATCGAGCGAGCCCTGAACGCTGAGCTGGGTTATCACTTGGGCTATCCGTCGGGCGCGCAGCGCCCGGAGGATGAAACCAACCAGCGTAACGGTAAGAGCGGTAAGACGGTGCTCACCGGCGATGGCCCGATACGCCTGGATATTCCGCGCGACCGTAACGGCAGTTTCTCGCCGATTCTGATCCCCAAGCATGAGCGCCGTTATACCGGCTTCGACGACAAGATCATTGCCATGTATGCCCGTGGAATGACGGTCAGAGAGATCCGCGCGTTTCTTTCCGAGCAGTACGGCACGGAGGTTTCGCCCGATTTCATCAGCTCTGTGACCGACGAGGTCATGGAAGAAATTGGCGCGTGGCAACAGCGCCCATTGGAGCCGATGTACCCAGTCATTTTCTTTGATGCGCTGCGGGTGAAGATCCGCGAAGAAGGCTTGGTGCGCAGCAAGGCCATTTACCTGGCGTTGGGCGTTTTACCCGACGGGACGCGCGATATCCTGGGCATCTGGATCGAGAACACCGAGGGTGCGAAGTTCTGGATGAAGGTGTTCAACGACCTCAAGACGCGCGGCGTCGAGGACGTGCTGATTGCCGTGACCGATGGCCTCAAGGGCATGCCAGAGGCCCTCAGCGCGGTGTTTCCAGAAACAACACTGCAGACATGCATTGTGCATCTGATTCGCAACAGCCTGGACTACGCGGCTTGGGACAAGCGTCGAGCACTGGCCAAGGCGCTGAAGCCTATTTATCAGGCCATCAACGCAGAAGCGGCCGAGCAGGCATTGGATGAGTTTGAAAACGGGCCCTGGGGCAAGCAGTATCCAACGGTCGTGGCCGCCTGGAGACGCGCGTGGGATCGGGTGATTCCATTCTTTGTTTTCCCGCCTGCCATCCGGAAAGTGATCTATACCACCAACGCCATCGAGAGCATCAATGGTCAGCTACGCAAGATCATCAAGACCCGTGGCCACTTCCCGAACGACGATGCAGCCACCAAACTGATCTGGTTGGGGGTGCGAAATATCACGGCAAACTGGGGATCCGCAGCGCATGATTGGAAAAGTGCGATGAATCAATTTGCGATTCTGTACGGGGATCGGTTCATCAGGCCGACCTGGTGAAAAACAGGGCCTGCCTGGCGGCAGGCCATTACCGGCCCGCACACAAAAAAACTGACAGGCCCTCGCGAGCAAGCTCGCTCCTACATCCGTTTCGGGCCAGTTATTCCTGAGGCATTGGCGCGCGTCCCCTTAGCGTCCGCCTCAATATTGTGTCGTACAAACAAGGCGGTCGCGCGCGCTGGCACAGGCGATACTGGCCCGAAACAGATGTAGGAGCGAGCTTGCTCGCGATGCGCCGCGCGGGCGGCGCCGGATCTGATAGGCGCTGAAAATGCCAAGCCAGGCACCTGGTTGCCCCGAATACAATCTCCAGGCATCCCCCCTTAAAAAAGCCGAGGACATCCTGGCCTCAGTCGCTCGTGCGGCACGGGCCTTGAGCAATTTTCATTGGTACTTCTGAAACACCGCACTAGAACTCCACCTTACCCCGCCCCGCCTTGACAGTGCTGCGCCTGGCTTTTCCTTCGAGGCGGCGGGTCTTCGAGCCGAGGGTCGGTTTGGTGGGGCGGCGTTTCTTCTCGGTCTTGCCGGCAGTGATGATCAACTCGGCAAGACGCGCCAGTGCGTCAGTGCGGTTCTGCTCCTGGGTGCGGTACTGCTGGGCTTTGATGATCAACACGCCGTCACCGGTGATGCGACTGTCACGCAGCGCCAGCAGCCGCTCCTTGTAAAACTCGGGCAGCGACGAGGCGGGAATGTCGAAGCGCAGGTGCACGGCGCTGGACACCTTGTTGACATTCTGCCCGCCTGCGCCTTGCGCGCGGATGTATGTCAGTTCGATGTCGGCATCTGGCAGATGCACGTTATTCGAGATGGTCAGCATGGCATGGCCTTTGTCATTGCCTTCCATTATCACAGCCTTCGCCGCTGGCCTACAGAACAAAAGACGTTTGACCTCACCACAGTGGTCGAGACGTTCTACTCCGCCATTGCCAATTCGTACAACACTGCTCCCAGCTAGGACACTTGGACTGGGGTGTTTCCCTCCAACCTCAGTCTGCGGAATAACTCAGCAGCAGGTCGTAGTGAGAAAACTGGGTCATCTCAAAATTATCTCTAAACGGAAAAAACGTTATCTAGAAAAAAATCGGCTTCCCCCCCGTAAACATTGGTCCAAACCGAATCAACAGATACCCACTATCTAGAAAAGTCTGTAACGCTAAGTGGAAAACCGCGCCCTCTCAAGTCAAAAGCACGCAGATCAACAGCGTAAAAACAGCCACAAAAAAACCCGCACAAGGCGGGCTTCTTAGCAGGGCCAACAAGCGAAAAATCGCCATTGGCCAATCTGAATGTGGTGCGGAGACAGGAATCGAATCCGGACGACAGAAGTCAAATAAACAAAGGCTATTTACCGTTCCGCTTTCCATTAAGGTACTCAATTAGGCACTCATAGCCACGAGACACCTGCTTACCAGGCAAATCCAACGTAAATCTTGGGATGGCGAAATGATGCCTATGTGCCACCCACTCACCCTGGCGCTTTGCCATCCTCCACCTATAATCGATGCGCACCCGAGCGACTAACCACACCGCAGCTACCTACAGGTTGTGATTCGAAGATCCACTGGCTCAGTGGAGGGACGGGTTCACATCGATGCCTGAGGCCTTGATGACATTTCCTTCCGGCAGAATGTACGTCACTTTTTGCCGTTGAGGACTGACAGCGGTTGGTAAGGAAACGAAGACATACACAGATCAGGGATCTCACGATGCGCCTTAAGACCGTCAAGCTCAGTCATTTTCGCGGCTATAGCACACCCACCGTCATTCCTATCGATTCATCTATGACCGGTATTGTGGGTCGAAACGATTTTGGGAAGTCGACCATCCTGGAAGCACTGGCCATCTTCTTCGACAGCGCGGACATCAAACCCGACAAGAGTGATATGAACTGCTTCAGTCTAGCCGAGGGTCACACTCAGTTCGAGATTGCCTGCGAGTTTGACGACCTTCCTGAGGCTTTGGTGCTGGATGAAAATGTACACACCTCGCTATCGCAGGAATACCTGCTGAATGCGGCTGGCGTCCTTGAGGTAGTCAAAACGTTCAAAGCGAGCACCGGCAAACTGGACAGTACAGCCATCCGCTGTGAGCATCCGTCTGATAAAGCCCTCGCTAGCCTACTCAGTCTGAAAATGGTCGACCTGAAAAAGCTCGGCGCACAATATGAGATCGCTGATCGAGTAGCAGATCAGCGGGTGGCTTCCCAATGGCGGAAAGCCATTCGCGATGCGGCCGGAGATGTTGCCTGCCAAGAGACACTTCTTGATGTAGGCAAGGGGATGTCCACAGAAGGTAAATCTGTTTGGGATAAAATCGAGGCGCTGCTGCCAACTTTCGCGCTCTTCAAGGCGGACAGGGAGAGCAGTGACGGTGACGCCGAAGCCAAAAACCCTCTACAGCAGGCGGTCAAGGAAGCCCAAGCTGCGCTACAGGAGCAGATCAGTGAGCTAGAGCGGCAGATCGAGAGCAGTGTGTTGGACGTTGCTGGACGCACCCTCGACAAACTTCGAGAAATGGCTCCGGAGTTGGCTAATGAATTGACTCCCCGTTTCAAAGAAAAGCCCAAGTGGAGCTTCAGCTTTACTCTTGAGGGCGAGAATGGCATCCCCATAAATAAACGTGGCAGCGGGGTACGTAGGCTCATTTTGCTCAATTTCTTCCGAGCTGAGGCCGAAAAAAATGCAGTTGCTGGTAGCCCACGCAACGTGATCTACGCAATCGAAGAGCCGGAAACCTCACAGCACCCCAACTATCAGATGATGCTGATGAAGGCCCTTCTGGAGCTATCCAATCAAACCAATAGGCAAATCATCGTCACCACCCACGTCCCTGCTTTAGCTGGCCTGATGCCCATCGACGGCATCCGTTACGTAACCAAGGACGAACAAGGCGTCCCCATTGTAAAAATGCCAACCAAGGAAGTACTAACGGAAGCCGCCGAGAGTCTGGGCGTACTACCCGAGACAGGAATGGAACGAGCAAAAGGGGTCGTCCTGGTGGAGGGCAAGTCCGACGTCACCTTCCTCCGTCACACTTCAAATACCCTCAAAGCAGGCGGACACCTCCCATCCAGCTTGGAAGACGCGGGAATCGTCCCGATCCTAATCGGTGGCTGTGGCAGCGTTAAGCATTGGGTAACCCTCAATCTTGCGGACGACCTTGGACTGCCTTGGTGCGTGTTTTTGGACTCCGATGTTGGCGGAAGCCCGGAGCAGGTTGCAGCTATATTGAAACGTAAGCAGGAAGTCGAGGGACAGGGACGAGCGTTCTACTCGACGCGTAAACGTGAAATCGAAAACTACTTGTGCCCCGATATGATCGATGCCCAAAGCGGAAAAAGGGTTACGTTCACAGACACTTGCGACGCCAAGAAAATCATCGGCAAGGCAGTTGGCATGAAGCCAGACGATGTGATTGACAAGTTCTGGCCGTTAATGACAGCTACGCAGATCATTGATCGCTCCACGTATCATGACAATGGTGTAGATCGCGCTGAACTCAAGGACCTGTTGGAGAATCTGCTCAAGCTAGTCGCCTGACCTCTGCCACTGCTAACGAGCCTTACAGGCAGCAGTCGCTGCGCGGCCGTACGCCTCGGATTGACCACGGACGGCCGACCTCAACCTGTTTCGAACCAAATCGAAACAGGATGTCCTCCCTCCCGCGACTTTCGAAACACCCACGCAACCTTCCCGGTATGACGACGGCGCGTCAGGTAGGACGTCGATAGAATCAGGCTAGGTGGTCGTACCAATGACGACCAAGCTCTAGAACGGAAGCGAGATGGGCGCTGACCTCAGCATGTGCATTCCCTGTCATTCCGATCTGGTGTCGACCACAGCTTCTGCATGTCGATCAGTTCGTCGTTGGTCATCCCGTAACACTCTCGGAAAAGGATTCAGGTATCCTAGATCGTTTGCGGGAACCCTACGTGTCGCCCTCAAGGCAGCCCCCAACACCCCAAAATAGGCCATCAAATTGCAGATGACCATGGCCACGGGATCCCCTTGAAAGCACTTTTTCTACGGCATTTTCCGCAATCGACGAGGTAGACGATGCACACGCAGCCAATTTTCTTTCAGGCTTCGTTCCCCCAGGTGGAGTGCCCGATTGCCACTGCGACGGAAGCCTTGGCATCGGGTGGAGGCATCGAAGCACTAGGTGCGATTTTTACTCGTAGCGAGGTCGTGAATTTTATTTTGGATCTCGCTGGGTATACCAGTGATAAGCCGCTTCACAAACAAAGATTGCTAGAGCCATCTTTCGGCGCAGGCGACTTTCTCTTGCCTGCCATTGAGCGTTTGCTTACTGCTTGGCGTGCAGATGAGGAGAGAGAGTCTGGTATTGAAAGTTTAGCAAATGCAATCTGTGCCGTTGAGCTTCATCGCGACACATTTAGCAGAACTTATTCGGCAGTAATCGACCTACTTGCACAGAATGGATTTTCACCAGATTCAGCTGAGAAACTAGCCGACGGGTGGCTAACTCAAGATGACTTCCTCCTTCAGCCCCTCGAAGTAGGCTTTGACTATGTTGTAGGTAACCCACCGTACGTGAGGCAAGAGCTCATACCCGCACCGCTGCTCGCGGAATATCGTCGCCGCTACAAAACCCTATATGACCGTGCTGACCTGTATGTTCCCTTCATCGAGCGCTCACTGTCACTTCTGACTAAATGCGGGAATCTAGGCTTCATATGTGCAGATCGCTGGATGAAAAACAAATATGGTGGCCCTCTGCGCCAGATGGTTGCTGATAGTTTTCACCTTAAGATCTATGTGGATATGACAGACACACCTGCATTCCATACGGATGTCGTCGCCTATCCCGCAGTAACGATTATATCTAGAGCGAAAGCGGGAAAAACTATGGTTGCGCATCGGCCAGCCATTGAAAAAAACAGCCTGACAGCGTTAACGCATAAACTTTTATCCAAAGAGAAAACAGCACAATCGGTAGATGTTAGGGAAATAGCTAAAGTTACCAACGGGGCTGACCCATGGCTATTGGAGTCATCTGACCAAATCGCTCTAATACGTAGACTGGAGAATGAATTCCCCAGCTTGGAGGACTCAGGCTGCAAAGTAGGCATAGGCGTAGCTACAGGTGCAGACAAAGCCTTTATTGGTCCATTTAACTCATTAGATGTTGAACCGGATAGAAAGCTTCCGCTTGCGACTACAAAAGACATAGTTTCAGGAGAAGTAGCATGGACGGGGCTTGGCGTAATAAACCCGTTTAAGGACGAGGGTGGGCTTGTCGACCTGGACAATTATCCTCGATTAAAAAAATACCTAGAGGCACGCCGGGACGTTATTGCAAGTCGTCATTGCGCAAAAAAAACACCCGCTAGCTGGTATAAAACCATTGATAGAATCACTCCTTCACTCACGGGCAAACAAAAGCTTCTAATCCCTGATATCAAAGGAGAAGCTCACGTTGTCTATGAGGCAGGGGAGCTTTACCCACACCACAATTTGTATGTTGTGACATCGGAATCTTGGAACTTACGAGCATTGCAAGCTGTTCTGATGTCAGCCGTATCTAGGCTATTCGTAGCAACGTAC
This sequence comes from Pseudomonas sp. NFX1, assembly GCF_051123555.1. Taxonomy (NCBI): domain Bacteria; kingdom Pseudomonadati; phylum Pseudomonadota; class Gammaproteobacteria; order Pseudomonadales; family Pseudomonadaceae; genus Pseudomonas; species Pseudomonas sp. NFX1. The sequence goes on from NZ_CP169366.1 coordinate 3,930,284, forward strand.
TCTACGAAGATGCGAGGTGGCTTCCTGAGATTCCAGGCTCAGTACCTTCGGAGAATTAGACTTCCTCTATGGAAAACTATTCCTGAAGAGCTACAAAGAGAATTGATCCATGCAGCAGAAAGCCTAGACATCAATGCGTGTAACGTGGCGACATTCAAGATCTATGGCATGACTACAGAAGAAATCAGAGCAATCGGCGGGTAGTGCCTGCTGCATTACTAAATATCTAATTAAAGGATTAAACGTGAATTTTGACTGGCTGGATGAACGAGTCAAAGACGCCATCGGCAAGTTTTGGACTACGCGAGATGGTGGAAAAGGTGTCTTGGCAGGCAAAACACTGGACGCTTTCGTTCATATTATAGAGAAAACCGTCCGAGATAGCGGTCTAAAAGACGCAAAAGCATACACGGGCAGAAATACGTCGCAGCTCCCCGGCTTCTTCAGACCGCATAAGTGCTGGGACGTAGTTATTATAGACAATGGAAAACTTATTGCTGCGGTTGAATTCAAGTCTCAAGTTGGGTCAATCGGCAACAACTTCAACAACCGTACCGAGGAGGTTCTAGGTAGCAGCTTAGACCTTCGAACCGCCATTGAAGAATCCGCATTCGGCGAGGACGCCAATATATTTACAGGATATATCATCGTAGTAGAGGACAGTGCCGAAAGCCGTAAAACCCCAAACATAGGCATGACATACTTTCCTGTTATGAGTGGCTTCCTACTGGACGAGTCTACCCGGGAGACTTTGTACATCCCGCGCAAAGACACAACCTACCCACGCGCTAAAGGTATATCCTACATTGATCGCTACGATGTGATGTGTAAGAGATTAATGATGAAAGGCTTGTATACCGCCACCGCCCTAATAGCAGCACCTAAAGAAACACCGACCAATGGAAGCTACACTAGCATTAGCGCGCAAACCAGCATGCAAACATTCATCCTAAAGCTTGCCAAACACTGCGAAGTCGTCGACAACATCAATCAGCAAAAAATATAACAAGCTGGTAAAAATACCAGTATAGCTCAGCATCCACCCGCAGAGTTACGGCGTGCTGGAAACAGCCGAGCTAACGCACACCGTTCTAAGCGCCCTGTTCTTGGGTGAGCGCACACATAGTGCTCACCCAAGAAGTTAAACACGCGCACCGAGGCTATTCCCAGCTTTTATCTTATGTAGTCGGCGAGTTCATTAAATACTAACCGACATCACGACACAGTAGCTTTGAAGGCGCTAGGGGTTACCAGCCATCTTACGCGCATAATTGCGATCACTGAGGTCCTTCTTGGGGTCAGCTTTAATCCAAGCTATCGGTTTTTCACAATTAATACAGGTCAACATCTGTTTGTCACTACTTAAAGAATAGAGCTTCGCGATGGGTCCCTCTCCGACTTTCAAACTGGCTTCCACTACCTCAAAGCTTGGAAGCTCATAGCTAAGGCGATCCATTGTTTCATATCTGAAAGACCAAATTCTAACTTGCTTGCTGCGCCAGATACTCATGATAGTCAACGGATCATATTTAGTAGCACGCTGATACACCCAGTCGCCTTCGAACGATGTCAGCTTCCGGGCTTCTATATCCCTACGCCCCTTCTCCAAAGCCTCCTTTTGCATCTTTTCCAGCTCAGCGTTCAAGGCCTCTTCTCTTTTGCGAACCTGCTCCTTAAGTAACTGATCTAGGTCATAGGGCCCTTTTTGGTCGTAACTCCAGACAAGCCCATCTGCCCTCAAACCGAGCACCCTACAGTTGAGGCATACCAAACTTCGCTCATCCACATTACGCTTCATCACCAATCGTAGCGAACTATTTTTATCGTCAAGGAGGAGCTTCCCATCCTTTTGCGAAACTTTGAGCTTACCCACCGGCTTAATACCAGATGCGACAATATCTGCGAAAATCTCCGCCTCATCACCATGGATATTCAGCACCATTGCGCCTTTTGAGCTTTGCTCCTGATATCTATAAGCCCCAGTGAAATCCTCGCCACCGCATCCAGTAATGACCGCACCGGCAATAGCCACCGAAGCAAATTTAAACAGCGTACGCATAACATTCTTCCATTGAGTAATTATTACCTAAAGGCGATGCGTCACAGAGCGACTTCACTTCAACATCACAGACCTACGTGATGTGGCTCCATATGGTTGAGTTGCGCGATAAAGAGCTCGGCGCGGAATTCGTCCAGTCGCAACAGCATCGGCATACGGTACAAACGCAGGACGTTACCCTCTCTAGCAATGAGCACAGATCGCGCAACAGAAGCCGACCACCTCATAGCTGGAAACAAACAGCTCACGATCACCAGTTCGTTTAGATTCGCGCGCATCATTGATTGCGCCCCCTCCGCTCTAGCCATTCAGCTAGAACCCACAGCGCAATCCCCACCACCCACAGCACGACGATGACCCAGAGCGGTGCAGTCCAGTGAGAGCCCACACCGAAGCCTGCACCTGCAAGCCCAAGACACAACAAAACGGTTCTCATACGGAGCGCCTCCTATCATGATGAGTGGCCACGCTAACCGATGATTTCGTGTGTCATCGTCACTCCAACAAAAATCGCCAACTCCCAGGATGGGGGTTGGCCACAGTATGCTGGTGGGATTTGAGTGGCAGTCAGTGGCGTCATTACACCTCCGCTATGACTGCCGGTCGAATGTCAGTGGTTTTTTGAAGATTCCCAGTGAACGCGTAGATCAAGCCCAGGTGCGAGCGACGCCCCCGTTGGGTAATCTCATAACCCGGACAAAGGCCCTTGAGATATTCATAACGCTTTTTCTGGGTATGACTCAACCCCTCCGAATCCAAATGAGGGGTGTATTGCTGATTGCCGAAGGCGTGATGATGGTGGGTCATGCTGGCGTGCGTCACCGTTGGTGATGTCATCGCCAGCACCAGAACGCTCGCTGCCGTCCCTCTTACCCGAACGCTTCTATAAGCCTCAGCCAATCGTGATCGGTATCACGAGCTACACTGCCGCTGGGCTGAAGGTGCAACCATTGAGCTAAGATATGCCCCCACGCCGCACCTAAATTAATACAAAGGAACTTATAATATATATTCACGCTTTGCAAAAGCGTCTCTTCAAAGCGCGAACCCGCCGCTACAGTACCAGTCATTATTTACAAGAGCAGCATACATGGCCGTCATCCATGAGTTTTGATGTTTCGCCCGCTCTACTGTTAAAGTTTCGTTCAACTGCTTTCTAATTTCATCAATGGAGTCTTGCTGGTGATACATTTTCAAACGAGGGCTTAAGGTAGAAAGCTCTTCTGCCGCCTCGACCGCATATCTTTTTTTCAAACCAAATTCTTTAAAATGCGTCCGCACACGCTTTTTCTGCTCTGCGCTCCAGACTAATGGACAAGAAACATAAAATTCAATCGATGCCGGCATTGATTCGATAACACGAGCAAACAACCACTGCTCTTTATAAAATGCTCCCCTATCGAAATAAGGATGAAGGGGCTGTTCCGCAGCCAGCGCTGCGGCCGAAGTGCGCTTTCCACCCTCATTACAGTCGCGACACGCTGGAACAAGGTTCACAACCAAGGTTGAAAATTGCGGAAATTTAGCTTTAGGTAAATAATGATCCAAAGTATAGACATGACCAAAACCACAATATGGACATTTTTGATTAGGAGCGCTGACCATCAAAGCATCGTAATAAACACGGGCCGCCTTATTCTTACCAACGAAATATTGCGTATAAAGAGAATAAAACTCCCCCTTCGTTACTCCCGAGGTCACGACGTCTGCTTTCCCGCCCTTAAAACTAGAAAATTTATATAAGTTAGCAGCCCGGGCATTTTCCACGTATTCAGCCGCCTGGACTAAATGGCTTGGAGCAAAAGCCTGGAACTTCGCGACTAACGCAGGATCTGAAATACCACTGATGCACTCTATCAAAACTTCCAAAGGATCATACAGCGGTTGAGTCAAGACCCTCATAGATCCGCCTCCGACCTGTTTGAATTCGCAATTAATGAACGCAAGATAGATCGCCCTTCAAAACCTAACTGACCGCCATACTCACTTATGATCTGATCATAGTTTTTACCCTCACTTACGGAGTCCCTGAGCATGGCATGAAAACCAGAGTTGGCCACTTCCAGCCCAAATACTTCGCGGGTAAGAGTCCCCACATTCTCTCCAAATGTCTCGTTCTCCGGACGACATGCGCCGCCCTCCAGGCGGACACGATGCAATTTCCAAACGCAGGACCGAGGTACCTCCTGAAGCACCACTGGTGAATGCGTAGCTATGATTGCAACCCCGTTCCTTTCAATCAACAGATCAGACAATGTTCGAGTGAACGCCGAGAGCAGGGGAGGGTGTAAATGACTCTCAGGCTCATCAAGCAATATCAGAGTTTTCTCTTCAATGTGGGCGATGAGTCGCGTCAAAGTTAACAGTACGATAGCATGTCCAGAGCTCATCCTCAGATAGACATCTGAGAGCCTTTGATCAAACTCGTCCTCGTCCATGAATGGCAAAATGTCAAGTATGCCAATTTCCTTAAAATTAACATCCGAATTCAGCTTCGCAACCGAGTCAACCCATAGATCCCGCTTCCCATGGTTGTCCATGCAAGCATGAAAACTGGATATAAAGTCCTCGCACAAATCTTCCAAACCCTTTAGCCCACCTTCTCCTATACTCTTCAATCCAATATAGAAGTTACGCACACCTTGGGCACTATCCCTTTGATCACTAGGAGGGTCAAAGGGATCAAAAGCGCTAAATGAAACAGAGATCACACAGCTAAAATAGCTATCACTGATAGGTTGCTTTCCAAAGCCGTCGAGATTGTAAAATTGCCCATTCCTCAGTTGGCGGCCAGGTTCAATAACCGAGCGCACCATCTGGTTCAGCACAGTTGTCTTTCCAACTCCATTTCTGCCGATTAACACGTGCATATTAGTCGGTGGCTTTGACCCTGGCTCAATGGCGAAAGCCAACTTCATTGCTGACATTTTCTTCGTGGCCTTACGCTCAAACTCGAAGTCAAAGCTCGTGAGTGCGCTCCCCCCATCTAGTATTCTTTTAAACTGATGAAGAATCGAAGACATACTAGTATATCGAAGCAGCGAAGTTACAAATACGCTTTCACCTTTAACTTCATCCAAACGGCCTTGAAGCCAGACAACGTCTTGCAAACCGATGAGAATCTCTTGAGCGATATCTGAATCAAGAGCAGCTAGATTTGAGTAGTAATCCAAGTCTTGCCCCAAAGAAAAATACTCTCTTCCCAACCCATCAAAGGAGGTATCAAGATCATCTTTAGTCCATCCTTCTTTTTGTCCGACCCTCCCGATTTTTACACTTCCAAGATCAAACTCTTCCCCGTCTGAGTCATGATAACTAACGAAGAATTGAGTTTTAAATCCAAAATCATCCCAGTTATTCACTCGCAACGTGACGTGGTTGGTTCTCCGCTTTGAGGTACTGGTGACTGAAAATACTAACGCCATTTATAACTTCCCTGCTGTAAAAATTCGTATGTACGGTCCCATGATCCTATCAAACCAGATGAACCCTTCAGATGTCAAAATGACATTGCGCCCAAGGTAACCTGCTTTTATTCATGCCGGTGTGGTCCCGTCTGGGGCTGAGGCAGTACCGTACTGAATCGCCCCTGGTTTGCTAGACACTCTCCAAGCTCAGAAAATAGCGTTTCTCATACTCTACTGGCGACAGCTGCATAGCACTGCTGTGTCGGCGTTTAGGGTTATAGAACATCTCAATGTAATCGAAAATATCACTTCGAGCTTCGTCACGCGTTGCGTAGATCTTTCGCCGGATTCGCTCCCGCTTCAAAAGCTGGAAAAAGCTCTCGGCCACGGCGTTGTCATGGCAGTTTCCTCGGCGACTCATGCTGCTAATCACGTTGTTGGCCTTCAAGAAACTTTGCCAATCCGAGCTACTGAACTGGCTACCTTGGTCTGAGTGGATCATCACTTGCTGCTGTGGCTTGCGTCGCCACACGGCCATCAGCATGGCGTCGATGGCTAGGTCGCTGCACATCCTGGGCTTCATTGACCAACCGATGACTTGGCGAGAGAACAGATCCAGCACAACCGCCAGGTACAGCCAACCTTCATAGGTACGGATGTAGGTGATATCGGTCACCCAGACCTTATTCGGCTCACTGACCTTGAACTGCCGCGCGAGGTGGTTGGGCGAGGCCACTGTTGGTTTTCCACCGTAAAACCCTGGCCGCCGCCGATAGCCCGTTTGCGAACGCAGTCCCTCTGCTTGCATCAAACGACCGACTCGATTCCGCCCACACATGTCTCTCCTAGCTCTCGCAGGTCATCGTGAATTTTGCGATAGCCATACACGCCTCCGCTTTCTAACCAGGCATGCTTGATCAAGCCAAGCAGGCGTTGATCTTCTTTGCCTCGGGCAGATTGAGGCTCGGCCAGCCAAGCGTAGTAGCCGCTGGGATGCACCTTGAGGGTTTGGCAAAGGCGACGCACTGGATAATCCGTCGAGTGCTTCTTGATGAAGGCGTACTTCAGCCGCACTCCTTGGCAAAGTACGCGGCGGCCTTCTTTAAGATGTCTCGCTCTTCCGTCACGCGCTTGAGTTCAGCGCGCAGCTTACGCAGCTCAGCCTGCTGATCATCGTCTTGCTGACGCTGTTCTTGGGGTTTGCTGTAGAGCTTGATCCAAGCGTAAAGGCTGTGAACGGACATGCCCAGGCGCTGGGCAACATCGGCGACAGGCTTGCCTTTCTCGGTCACTTGCTTGACCGCTTCGATCTTGAATTCTTCAGGGTAACGCTGACGACTCATGGCACTTCCTATTTGGGCCTCATTATGAGGCTTGGAGGTGTCTACGAAACCAGGGGCGATTCATCCGTCAGCAAGGCCAAAGTCCTTTTCGCGGGGTGCAGCGTTCTTCACTTGCAGCGCTGTCAAAGGCATGCGAGTACCCATAGATAATTGAACAGCGCAAAGGTACTCGCAGGGGTACTCAGATAACAAGGGCTGGGATGAGATCGGATGGCACTGCATGAAACAGAAAGCCCGCACTAGGCGGGCTTCTGAGGGGTTTCATGCGACTGCTTGGCACTGCATGAATCTATTGACTGGTGCCGGAGACAGGAATCGAACCTGCGACCTTCGCGTTACGAGTGCGCTGCTCTACCGACTGAGCTACACCGGCGTGTAGCGCAACGTACCACTGCCGCACCCGTTACGCAAACCCCTGTTTCCCCTCGTTTATTGCCCTGCCCTCAAGCCCCTTTGCAACCACTCGGCGCGAGGTCTTCCTCGATGTTGGTGGTGCAGCCCCACCCAGTAGCCGAGCGGGTCAGGGTCAGGGCTTTGCCAACCACGGTGGCCGGTGCATCCACCAGTGTGCACACAATGCTCCCGGTGCCGGCAGCTGCGTTGCCGCTGGCGGTAATCGCGCAATGCGCTGTCGCCGGTTGCCCACCCAGCGCGCCTACATCCGCCACATCCTTGCCTTCGTTCAAGCGCAGGTCCATGGCCGTCTTCAGCGCCGAAATCTCCAGCAACCCGGCTGCGGCCTTGGTGCGGGACTGGTGGTTGGTGTACATCGGTATGGCGATGGTCGCCAGAATGCCGATGATCGCGACGACGATCATCAGTTCGATCAGGGTGATACCGCGTTGCCCTTTCATGAACGTTTTCCTTGTTTGATACGCATACACATTGGGGTCACTCTCGGCCCCAGGCTGGCAGCGGCGCAGTAGGCCTGAACAGACACCTTTTGTCACCCCTGCCAGCCTGGGCGTCATCTTCGCTGAACTACTCTAGTGAGCATCAGGGAAGCACGCCCTCTCATGGACGCGGCAAGCTGTTTCGAGGCTTGTCGTACGGGCAAAAAAGGACCTTTGCATGAACCCTTCGATACGTCTTTACGCCTGGCAGGGCACCAACGCTGATGGCCTGGCCGTCAGTGGGCAAATGGCTGGGCGCAGCCCGGCTTATGTGCGCGCCGGGTTGCTGCGCCAGGGCATTCTGGTGGCGCGTTTGCGGCCTGCTGGCGGGCGGGCGTGGCGTTGGCCGAAGCGGCGGGAGAAAACCGACCCGGCGGGTTTCAGCCGGCAGTTGGCGACGTTGCTTAAAGCCGGGGTGCCGCTGCTGCAGGCGTTCGAGGTGATGGGGCGCAGTGGCTGTGATGCGGCGCAGGCGGCGTTGCTGGTTCGATTGAAACAGGATGTGGCATCGGGGCTGGGGCTGGCGGATGCGTTGCAGCGCCACCCGGGGTGGTTCGATACGTTGTACTGCAACCTGGTGCGTGTGGGTGAGCAGTCCGGCACGCTCGACCGGCAGCTGGAGCAACTGGCGGACATGCTGGAACAGCGCTTGGCACTGCACAAGAAGCTGCGCAAGGCGATGATCTACCCGCTGCTGTTATTGCTGACCGGGTTGGGTGTGTCGGCGGTTTTGTTACTGGAGGTGATCCCCCAGTTTCAAAGCCTGTTCGCAGGGTTTGATGCGGCACTGCCGGCCTTTACCCAGTGGGTGATCGACTTGTCCACAGGGCTGGGGCGTCATGCACCGATGTTGCTGGTAAGTGCGGTGCTGTTGGCTGTGGCTGGGCGCGAGCTTTACCGCAAGCACAGGCCGGCGCGCTTGTGGATAACTCAGCGGGTGTTGGGCCTGCCGGTGTTCGGCAAGCTGCTGGGGCAGGCGGCGCTGGCACGTTTTGCGCGCAGCCTGGCAACGTCTTATACGGCTGGGGTGCCGCTGCTGGATGCCTTGGGTACGGTGGCCAAGGCCAGTGGTGGCGAGCTGCATCAACAGGCGATCCAGCGCTTGCGCCAAGGCATGGCCAATGGGCAGGGGCTGAACCAGGCGATGGCGGCAGAGCCGCTGTTCCCGCCCTTGTTGGTGCAGCTGGTGGCCATCGGTGAGTCCAGTGGCACGCTGGACCAGATGCTGGAAAAGGCCGCCAGCCACTACGAGGAACAGGTCAGCCAGGCGCTGGACCAGTTGACCAGCCTGCTGGAGCCGGCCATCGTGCTGGTCCTGGGCCTGCTGGTTGGCGGCCTGGTGGTCGCGATGTACCTGCCGATCTTCCAGCTGGGTAGCTTGATCTGAACATGACTTTATGGACCTTCCTGGCGATGGAGCCGGTTTACTTCATCACCCTGGCGACCGTGCTCGGTCTGTTGGTGGGCAGTTTTCTCAACGTTGTGGTGTACCGCCTGCCGATCATGCTGGAGCGCCAATGGCAGCGTGAGGCACACGAAGTGCTGGGGCTGCCGGTGACCGAGCACGAGCGTTTCGACCTGTGCCTGCCGGCCTCGCAGTGCACGCAGTGCGGGCACCGGATACGGGCGTGGGAAAACGTCCCGGTGCTCAGCTACCTGGCGTTGCGCGGGCGCTGTTCGGCCTGCAAACAGCGCATCAGCGTGCGTTACCCGTTGGTCGAGGTGGGTTGTGCGCTGCTGTCGATGGTGGTGGCCTGGCGCTACGGGGCCAGCGTCGAGGCACTGGTGCTGCTGCCGCTGACCTGGAGCTTGCTGGCCCTGAGCTTGATCGACCATGACCAACAACTGCTGCCCGATGCCATCGTGCTGCCGGGGCTGTGGCTTGGGCTGATCGTCAATTACTTCGGGGTATGGGTGCCCTTGCCCGATGCCGTATGCGGCGCGGTGGTCGGGTACCTCAGCCTGTGGACGGTGTACTGGCTGTTCAAGCTGGTTACCGGCAAGGAAGGCATGGGCTATGGCGACTTCAAGCTGTTGGCGCTGCTCGGCGCCTGGGGTGGCTGGCAGGTACTGCCGCTGACCTTGTTGCTGTCGTCGGTGCTTGGGGCGCTGGTTGGGGTGTACCTGCTGCGGGTGCGCAAGCATTCCATGGGTACGGCCATGCCATTTGGGCCCTATCTGGCAATTGCGGGGTGGATTGCCGTGCTCTGGGGTGATGAAATATACGCCTCTTACATGCAACTGCTTGGATTCTGATGACCACTGCAGCTTTCACCCCTTGGATTCTGGGCCTGACCGGCGGAATCGGCAGCGGCAAGAGTGCCGCCGCCGAGCGCTTCGTCGAGCTTGGCGTGCACCTGGTCGATGCCGACCAGGCGGCGCGCTGGGTGGTCGAGCCTGGGCGACCGGCGCTGGCCAGCATTGTCGAGCGCTTCGGCCCTGGCGTGCTGCTGGACGATGGCCAACTCGACCGCGCGGCCTTGCGCCAGCTGATTTTCGCCGACCCGGCGCAGCGCCAGTGGCTGGAGGCGTTGCTGCACCCGCTGATCGGGCAGGAGATTTTCAGCTACCTGGCCAAGGCTGAATCGCCTTATGCCGTGTATGTGTCACCCTTGCTGATCGAGTCGGGCCAGTATCGCAAGACCCAGCGAGTGCTGGTGATCGATGCGCCGCAGGCGTTGCAGGTGGAACGTACGCTGCAGCGGGACAACACCAGCCCGGAGCAGGTGCAGGCCATTCTCAATGCGCAGCTGGCCCGCGAAGAGCGGCTGCGTCATGCCGACGATGTGGTGGTCAATGACCGCGACCTTGCCGCGTTGCACGAGCAGATCGACCGTCTGCATCATTTTTACCTGACTTTACGAGGAGGCCAGCCATGAGCCAGCCATTGACCGTCGACTGCCCTACCTGTGGCGCACCTGTGGAATGGAACGAGAAAAGCACGTGCCGGCCGTTTTGCTCTGATCGCTGCAAGCTGATCGACCTGGGGGCCTGGGCGGCTGAAGAGCACAAGATCGCGGGGTCGGAAGAGTCCGAGGATGAGCTGTATTCGGGGGACCTGGAGCCGCGGCACTAAGCCTCTGTATTGGCACTCTGCATTGGCACTCTGCATTGGCCCTCTGTAGGAGCGGCCTTGCGTCGCGAAAGGGCTGCGCAGCGGCCCCGGCAATATTTGTGGTGGCACTGAAACCGGGGGCCGCTGCGCAGCCCTTTCGCGACGCAAGGCCGCTCCTACAGGGGTCGTGCAGCGTGACTGGGCCGCTCAACGTTCATCTTCTTTCCACGGCGCCTGCAGGTACCGCGTGCGGTTGAACGTTTCCAGCCACTCCGGGCAAAACACCACCAATGCACTGATCACCATGCCGTTGATGAACGCCTCGGGGAACATCATCAGCCACAGGTAGCCGACAAAGTCACTCAGCCACTCCGGCATGGCAAAGCGCCCGTCCAGCCACAAAATCCCCAACCCGGCCAACACACACACCAGCACCGTCAACGCTGCCGGAAAAAACCCTGAACAAAAGATATACACAAAGAGGTTTCGCGGTTGCGCACGCTCGACCGCCATGGCGCAGAGTTCGGTAATCAGTACCGGCAGGCCAATCAACAGCAAGCCGTTGACGCCCAGCGCCGCCAGGTCCTGACGCCCCAGCGCCAGCAACCCCAACTGCGCAAGAAAGCCCCCCAGAACCGCCAGCGGCCAGTCCAGCAGCAAGGTTACGGCCGTCATGCCAATGAAGTGATACGACACGCCCGTATCAAAATCGCGCCTGACCAACCACAGGGCAAACAGGCAGAACACCGTCCCAAACAGCAGGTGCTGGCGACGCCGGTCGGTGAACAGCTCTACCCAGCGGGCGCGGCTGGCCGCCCAGAGCAACAGCGGCACGTAACCCAGCCAGCCCAGCGTGAGGCTGGTGCCTGACAACACCTGTGCACTGATCACCTGGTAAACACCCCTTTCAGCCTTGTGGATAAAAGTGAGTCTACACCCATTCTCCGTTTCACCCGGCTGCGGTAGGCTGGCGCCTCCCCGCGATGCAGGACGCATTCAAAATGCCGGAAGGAACCAACCTCGCACTGCTGCTGGCAGCGCTGCTCAACGCTGTGATCGGCCTGTTGCACCTGGCCATTATCGTGGTCGGCCCGCGCTGGTACCGTTTGTTCGGCGCTGGCGAGCACATGGCTGTGGCGGCGGAAAAAGGCCGCTGGTACCCGGCGCTGATCACGGCGGCCATTGCGGCTGTGTTGCTGGCCTGGTCGGCTTACGCGTTGTCTGCTGCCGGGGTTATCGGGCGCCTGCCCTTGCTGCTTCCGGCCATCTGCCTGATCACCGTGGTGTACCTGGCGCGCGGGCTGCTTGGCCCGTGGTTGTTGGCCGGCACCGGGCGCACGCGGCGTTTTATCGTGGTCAGCTCGCTGGTCTGCCTGGGGTTTGGCCTGGTGCACCTGCTGGGGGTTGTTCAGCAATGGCCGGTGTTGAGCTGATTTCTACGCACAAACAGCATCTTACCGTCATCGATTAGCGTCTAAGCTTGTCTGCATGGATGACTCAGACTACCTGCGCCTGCTTACCATCCAGGCCGAACAAGCCAATGCGTTTCTGTCCAATGCACGCAAATGGGAGCGTGAGCGTTGGGTATGCCAACGCCTGCTGCAAGGGTTGAACATCCCCTACCGCAGCGAAGACTTCACCCCGGCCGGCCAGGAGCCGCCGGATGTGCTGTTCCGCGATGCGGCATTCGAGGTGTTCTTCGTGCTGGACGAGGGCCGCCGCCTGAACGATGAGTGGCGCGAAGAGCTGCAGCGCCGGCGCAGTGCGTTTTCCCTGGCGCAACTGGTGCGCCGCGAAGCACGCCCGCGGCGGATCAGCGCCACGGAACTGCTCGGGCGCCTGGCGCCGACCTTGCGCAAAAAAGCGCACAACTACCGCGAACGCGGGCTGGAGCTGAACGAGCTGGACATCATCGCCTTCGCCAGCCTCAAGCGCGAAGTGCTCGACCTCAACACCCACTTCCCGCCCCCTACCGAATACCTGCGCCAAGGTTGGCGCTCGTTGTCGCTGGTCGGGCCGACTTTCGCCCGGGTGTTGTTCGCCCACCCCGATGCGCCTGACTTTTTACGCGGCAACCTGGGGCGCAGCATCGTCTTCGATGTGGGCATCAGTCTTTGATCCAGTGCAGCGACTCTTTGCGATGGCGTACACTCGGCGCCAGCGATAGAACGCATTATCATTTGTTCCAAGCGCTTGCACGAACGCTGTAGCGTTTGTGCAGTCACATACGTCTATCTGACGAGGCCCACCATGACCAGCCGACTGAACCCGGAAGATCAGCGTCGTGTCGATGAGTATCTACGAGCCCCCCAGCACCAAGTCGAGCGCAGGCCCTTCCGGCCATGGCTGCTCCTGGTGCTGGTGGTGGCCGTGACCATTGGTCTGGGCCTCATTAGCCGCCTGTTGAGTGGACTGGTGCTATGAGCTGCCTTGCGCTCGCCCTCTCCTCATGCAGTTTGCGGCCGGCCCCCAGGGCCAAGAATTCCGTAAACCTTATGAGATATCCCCATGACTCATCGCATCGTGATTGTCGGCGGCGGCGCCGGCGGCCTGGAACTGGCGACCCGCCTGGGTAAAAGCCTGGGCAAGCGCAAGCAAGCCGACATCACCCTGGTCGACGCCAACCTGACGCACATCTGGAAGCCACTGCTGCACGAAGTGGCAGCCGGCTCGCTGAACTCCTCGGAAGATGAACTGAACTACGTGGCCCAGGCCAAGTGGAACCACTTCAACTTCCAGCTGGGGCGCATGAGCGGCCTGGACCGTGAAGGCAAGCAGATCCAGCTGGCCGCCACCCTCGACGAAGAGGGCCGCGAGCTGGTGCCTGCGCGCACGCTGAGCTACGACACCCTGGTCATTGCCGTGGGCAGCAACACCAACGACTTCGGCACCCTGGGCGCGGCGCAGCATTGCCTGTTCCTGGATACCCGCAAGCAGGCCGAGCGCTTCCACCAGCAACTGCTCAACCACTACCTGCGTGCTCACGCCGGTGACGTGGCCAGCGAACAGATCAGCGTGGCCATCGTCGGCGCCGGTGCTACCGGTGTGGAGCTGGCCGCCGAGCTGCACCACGCCGCCCACGAACTGGCCGCCTATGGCCTGGATCGCATCCAGCCCAAGGACATGCACATCACCCTGATCGAGGCTGGCCCGCGGGTATTGCCTGCGCTGCCTGAGCGCATCAGCGTGCCGGTGCACAAGACCCTGGAAAAACTCGGGGTGAAGGTGATGACCAATGCGGCGGTCAGCGAAGTGACCGAGGATGGGCTGAAAACCAAGGATGGCGAAGTGATCCAGGCCAGCCTCAAGGTGTGGGCGGCGGGTATTCGTGCACCGGGCTTCCTCAAGGACATCGATGGCCTGGAAACCAACCGCATCAATCAGCTGGTGGTGCGCCCTACCCTGCAGACCACCCGCGATGACAACATCTTCGCCTTTGGTGACTGCGCCGCATGCCCGCAACCGGGTACCGACCGCAACGTGCCGCCACGGGCACAGGCTGCACACCAGCAGGCTTCGATGCTGGCGCAAAGCTTGAAGGCGCGGCTGGAGAACAAGGCGCTGCCGACGTATGCATATAAGGACTACGGGTCGCTGGTATCGCTGTCGCGCTTCTCGGCGGTGGGTAACCTGATGGGCAACCTGATGGGCAGCGTGAAGCTGGAAGGCTGGCTGGCGCGGATGTTTTATGTGTCGTTGTACCGCATGCACCAGATGGCGCTGTACGGGTTCTTCCGCACGGCGATGATGATGCTGGGTAGCAAGATTGGGCGCGGTACTGAGCCGCGGTTGAAGTTGCACTGACAGAATGCTGGGGGCGCTTTGCGCCCCTTTCCGACCGGTCCGGCGCCCCGGCAAGGCCGCTCCTACAACAGATGCCGGCGCGGCCTTTGTAGAATTCGAGGCAAAAGAAAAAGGGCATCTCTGTCGAGATGCCCTCTTTACATGGTGGGTCGTGTAGGATTCGAACCTACGACCAATTGGTTAAAAGCCAACTGCTCTACCAACTGAGCTAACGACCCTGAAAATGGTCGGGGTGAGGGGATTCGAACTCCTGACATCCTGCTCCCAAAGCAGGCGCGCTACCGGACTGCGCTACACCCCGAGATTGGCTCCGCGACCTGGACTCGAACCAGGGACCCAATGATTAACAGTCATTTGCTCTACCGACTGAGCTATCGCGGAACTGAACTTCGGTACATCTTTACTACTTCGAAGTCTGTGTTAGCTTCGATCTCTTTGGCTATCCGCTTTCGCGTTGTCGCTGCTGAGGCCGGCTATTCTACATTCTTCGTTTTGCTTGTCAACCCCTTTTTTTCATTCAACTTACTGATTTGTAAGTTGTTTTGCTAACACCGATGTTGCTGGTGATTCGCTTAGTGCCTGACAGCGGGGCGTATATTAGGTGCACTCGATTTTTGATGCAAGCAAATTTTTCAAAATTTTCAGCAAGTTATCAAAAAAAGTTGGAAGCCCCCGATTTTACGGGCCTCGAGCCTGCCTCTATGCGAGTAAACCCGCCCCCACAGGGGCTGCAGCAGCCTGTAAAAAACCCTTGGCCGTAAAAAAGCCCCGCATGTGCGGGGCTATTTTTTTCGCCAGCGGGATCAGGCAAACAAGATTTCGTCGCCTTCCACCCGCGCAGTAATCGCTGTACCTGGCAAGAATTTGCCAGAAAGGATCAACTGCGCCAGCGGGTTTTCGATCCAGCGCTGAATCGCACGCTTCAGTGGCCGTGCGCCATACACCGGGTCGTAACCGACTGCGATCAGCTTGTCCAACGCCTCAGGGCTCAGGCTAAGCGACAGCTCACGCTCAAGCAGGCGGCTACGCAGGCGGCCCAACTGGATCTCGGTGATGCCGGCGATCTGCTCGCGGCCCAGGGGCTCGAACACGACCACTTCGTCGATCCGGTTGATGAACTCCGGACGGAAGTGCGCACCCACCGCATCCATCACCGCCGCACGCTGTGCTTCGCGATCCCCCACCAGCTCCTGGATCTGCGCCGAGCCCAGGTTGGAGGTCATCACGATCACGGTGTTGCGGAAGTCCACCGTACGGCCGTGGCTGTCGGTCAGGCGGCCATCTTCAAGCACCTGCAGCAACACGTTGAACACGTCCGGGTGTGCCTTCTCCACCTCGTCCAGCAGCACCACCGAGTAAGGCTTGCGCCGTACCGCTTCGGTCAGGTAACCGCCCTCCTCGTACCCTACATAGCCGGGTGGTGCACCGATCAGGCGAGCCACGGAGTGCTTCTCCATGAACTCGGACATATCGATACGCACCATGGCCTCTTCGGTGTCGAACAGGAACTCGGCCAGCGCCTTGCACAGCTCGGTCTTGCCCACACCGGTCGGGCCGAGGAACAGGAACGAACCACTGGGCCGGTTCGGGTCGGACAATCCGGCGCGGGAGCGGCGCACGGCGTTGGCCACCGCAGTCACGGCTTCGTGCTGGCCGATCACGCGCTGGTGCAGCAGGTCTTCCATCTTCAGCAGCTTCTCGCGCTCGCCTTCGAGCATCTTGGCAACCGGGATGCCGGTCCACTTGGACACCACTTCGGCAATCTCTTCCTCGGTGACCTTGTTGCGCAGCAGCTGGTTTTCCGACTTGCCGTGCTGGTCGACCATCTGCAGGCTGCGCTCCAGGTCCGGGATCACCCCGTACTGCAGCTCGGCCATGCGGCTCAGGTCGCCTTTGCGACGGGCGGCTTCGAGCTCCTGGCGGGCCTGCTCGATCTTCTGCTGGATCTGCGCCGAGCCTTGCACTTCGGCTTTCTCGGACGCCCAGATCTCTTCCAGGTCGGAATATTCACGCTCCAGCCGCTCGATTTCCTCGTGGAGCTTTTCCAGGCGCTTCTTCGCGGCTTCGTCTTCTTCCTTCTTCAGCGCCTGGGACTCGACCTTCAGCTGAATCAGGCGACGGTCCAGGCGGTCGAGCACTTCCGGCTTGGAGTCGATCTCCATGCGGATGCGGCTGGCCGCTTCGTCGATCAGGTCGATGGCCTTGTCAGGCAGCTGACGGTCGGTGATGTAGCGGTGGCTGAGCTTGGCCGCAGCAATGATTGCGCCGTCGGTAATGGCCACCTTGTGGTGCACTTCATAGCGTTCTTTCAGGCCACGCAGGATGGCGATGGTGTCTTCCTCGCTCGGCTCTTCCACCAGCACTTTCTGGAAGCGCCGCTCCAGGGCCGCGTCCTTCTCGATGAACTGGCGGTACTCGTTGAGCGTGGTGGCGCCAACGCAGTGCAGCTCGCCACGGGCCAGGGCCGGCTTGAGCATGTTGCCCGCATCCATGGCGCCCTCGCCTTTACCGGCGCCGACCATGGTGTGCAGTTCGTCGATGAACAGGATGATCTGGCCTTCCTGCTTGGACAGCTCGTTAAGCAGCGACTTCAGGCGCTCTTCGAACTCACCGCGGTACTTGGCGCCGGCGATCAGTGCCCCCATGTCCAGCGCCAGCAGGCGCTTGCCTTTGAGGCCATCGGGCACTTCACCATTGATGATGCGCTGGGCCAGGCCTTCGGCGATGGCGGTTTTACCCACGCCAGGCTCACCGATCAGCACCGGGTTGTTCTTGGTACGGCGTTGCAGCACCTGCACGGTACGGCGGATTTCGTCGTCACGGCCGATCACCGGGTCAAGCTTGCCTTCTTCGGCACGCTTGGTCAGGTCGACGGTGTACTTGTCCAGGGCCTGGCGCGACTCTTCGGCGTTGGCGTCGTTGACCGCCGCGCCGCCACGCAGGTTGTTGATGGCGTTTTCCAGGGCTTTCTTGGTCACGCCCTGGCTCAGCAGCAGCTTGCCGAGCTTGCTGTTCTCGTCCATGGCGGCGAGCAGCACCAGCTCGCTGGAAATGAACTGGTCGCCCTTCTGCTGGGCCAGGCGGTCGGCCTGGTTGAGCAGGCGCGCCAGGTCCTGCGACATGTTCACGTCGCCCGTCGGGTTCTGGATTTTCGGCAGCTGGTCGAGTTCTTTCACCAGTGCCTGGCGCAGGCTGTTGATGTCGAAGCCGACTTGCATCAGCAGCGGCTTGATCGACCCGCCCTGCTGTTCAATCAGCGCCTGCACCAGGTGCAGGGGCTCGATGGCAGGGTGGTCCATGCCAACCGCCAGGGACTGGGCATCGGATATTGCTAATTGAAGCTTGCTGGTTAAACGGTCTATTCGCATGGGGATACCTTCCTGTAAGGGCAGGTCGGAGCGATGGACAGCACCTTTAATGAAGAAACCTGCCTGAGATGACCTTATAGATAAGGCTTATTCTGGAAGTTTCAAGCGTAGCGGGGTTGACGGAGATCAACCTGATGGATTAGCGGTGTGGCCGGAGCAGTCAGCGGGGGGCTAACCAGACCAATGAGGCAAACCGCCCACCTTGCGGGGTACGGCGATACGAGAAGAACCGTTGATCGCTGACCGTGCACAAGCCACCGCCATACACAGCCGTCACCCCGCGCGCCGCCAGGCGAATACGCGCCAGCGCATAGATGTCGGCCATCAGCTTGCCCGGCCGCTCACCCGCAACAAAGGCAGCCGCTGCCTCCGGGTGCACCGCGGTAAAGGCATCACGCACTTCCAGGCCCACTTCGAACGCCTGCGGGCCGATCGCCGGGCCCAGCCACACCAGCACGTCTTCAGCCGGCACGGCCAAACGGTCGAGGGTCGCTTCCAGCACCCCGCCCGCCAACCCGCGCCAGCCGGCATGGGCCGCTGCCACACGGGTGCCTGCACGGTCGCAGAACAGCGCAGGCAGGCAATCGGCAGTCATCACGGTGCAGGCGATGCCAGGCTGGTCAGTCCAGCTGGCGTCGGCCTCGGCCACCACGGCCGGGTCGGCATCCGCCACGGCCAGGCCATGCACTTGCTTGAGCCAGGCAGGCTGGATGGCGAACGCATCGCTCAGGCGGTGGCGGTTTTCGGCGACGGCGGCAGGGTCATCACCAACGTGATCACCCAGGTTGAAGGTGTCAAAGGGCGGCAGGCTGACGCCGCCCTGACGCGTGGTGACACAAGCGCGAACCGAGGCCGGGGCCGGCCAGTCGGGAAATAGCAGCGCCTGCGTCAGACCACTCATCCGATAAAGCTCTCGCGGTCTTCGTTCAGCAGCGTCAGCAACCAGAGGAAGTCATCCGGCAAGGGCGATTCCCACTTCATGACTTCACCGGTAATCGGGTGGGCCAATGCCAGGAAACGCGCATGCAGCGCCTGGCGCGGGAAGGTCTTGACCGCCTCGACCATGGTTGGGCTGGCAGCCGGCGGTATGCGGAAGCGCCCACCGTACGTCTGGTCGCCGACCAGCGGGAAACCAACGTGGGCCATGTGCACACGGATCTGGTGGGTACGGCCGGTTTCCAGCTTGACCCGCACGTGGGTGTGCGAACGGAAGCGCTTGAGCACACGGTAGTGGCTGACCGCCGGCTTGCCGCCGTCGGTTACCGCCATGCGCTGGCGCATACCGCCATGGCGACCGATCGGGGCGTCGATCTTGCCGCCGGCGGTCACCACACCAATCACGATGCACTCATAGATGCGGCTGACCTTGCGGCTTTGCATCTGCTCGACCAGGCGGGTCTGCGCTTGCAGGGTCTTGGCCACCACCATCAGACCGGTGGTGTCCTTGTCCAGGCGGTGCACGATACCGGCGCGTGGTACGTTGATGATGTCTGGCACGTGGTGCAGCAAGGCATTGAGCAAGGTACCGCTGGCATGGCCGGCGGCCGGGTGCACAACCAGCCCGGCAGGCTTGTTGATCACCATGATGTGGTCGTCTTCGTAGACGATATCCAGCTCGATGTCTTCTGCGATCCACTCGCCCTGGGCCTCTTGTTCGGCCTCCAGAACAAGCACAGAGCCACCATAGACGGTGTCTCGAGGGCGCACGACGGCGCCATCGACCGTCAGGCGGCCCTCTTTGATCCACGTAGTAAGCCGCGAACGCGAGTACTCGGCGAACAATTGGGCGGCGACCTGGTCGAGGCGTTGACCGCCCAGATCGGACGGTACCTCTGCGCTAAGTTGAATGATCTCGGACATGCTCGATTCGGCGGGCGCACAGCCTTTGGTTTCGGCTGCGAGCTTGTGGTTAAATACGGCTTCTTTTGTCCCGGGGTTGGCCGGGGCGCTCATCATAACAGGACGGCACCGCCCAAGACAGCGGCCGTCAAAGGGACGCAAGCCGCCATGCAAGTGAAACACCTGCTGCTGATCGCCATCCTCGGGCTTACCGCGGCCTGTTCCTCTAACAAGGAAGTCATTGACGAGAACCTCAGCGAAGCCGAGCTGTACCAGCAGGCCCAGGCTGACCTGGATAATTCCAGCTACACCAGCGCGGTGAACAAGCTCAAGGCCCTGGAGTCGCGTTACCCGTTCGGCCGTTATGCCGACCAGGCGCAGCTCGAGCTGATCTACGCCAACTACAAGAACACCGAGCCGGAGGCCGCCAAGTCCGCCGCCGAGCGTTTCATCCGCCTGCACCCGCAGCACCCCAACGTCGACTACGCCTACTACCTCAAGGGCCTGACCTCGTTCGACCAGGACCGCGGCCTGCTGGCGCGCTTCCTGCCGCTGGACATGACCAAGCGTGACCCGGGCGCCGCGCGCGACTCGTACAACGAGTTCGCCCAGCTGACCAGCCGCTTCCCGAACAGCCGCTACGCGCCAGACGCCAAGCAGCGCATGATCTACCTGCGCAACCTGCTGGCCTCCTACGAAATCCACGTGGCCGACTACTACCTGGGCCGTCAGGCT
The DNA here is from genome assembly GCF_051123555.1 of Pseudomonas sp. NFX1. Lineage (NCBI taxonomy): Bacteria > Pseudomonadati > Pseudomonadota > Gammaproteobacteria > Pseudomonadales > Pseudomonadaceae > Pseudomonas > Pseudomonas sp. NFX1. The sequence continues at coordinate 3,950,787 of NZ_CP169366.1, forward strand.
TATGTGGCCGCCGCCAACCGTGGCCGCTACGTGGTCGAGAACTTCCAGGAAACGCCGTCGGTCGGCGACGGCCTCGCGATCATGGTCGAGGCCTACCAGAAGATGCACCTGGACGAACTGGCCGCTACCAGCCTGGAAACCCTCAAGCTCAACTACCCCGACCACCCGAGCCTGGCTGACGGCGAGTTCCAGCCCAAGCAGACCGAGTCTGACGGCCGTGGCTGGTTGTCCAAGGCAACCCTGGGCCTGATCGAAACTGATACCCCGCTGCCGCCAGGCGAAACCCGCGCCAACCAGGACGTGGTCAAGCAGTTCCAGGACGCTCGCGCCGAGATGCCGCAAGAGCTCCTGCCGAAGGACGAAAACGGCGATGTGATCCTGCCGGAAGGCCCGAAAGAAGCCGAACAGGACCGTTCGTGGTTCAGCTACATGACCTTTGGTCTGTTTGACTGAGTGTGTCGAAACGTAGAAAGGGAGGCCTGAGGCCTCCCTTTTTTATTGGCTGCGTCCTAGACTGTGGCCTTCTTCATTCGACAAGCTGGACACCATGGTTCGCCTACTTTTCTGGATCGCCCTGATCGCCGCCGCGTTCTGGCTGTGGCGCAAGTTCAAGATCAGCCAGCAATCGCAACCGGAGCACAAACTCGACGACCCGCTGAAGATGGTGCGCTGCGCCCATTGCGGCGTGCACCTGCCCAATGACCGGGCGCTGCAGCAGGGCAAAGAGTGGTATTGCAGCCAGGCTCACCTGCAACAGGGGCCTGGCCAATCGCGTTGATTCAGTACCGGCCTCATCGCGGGGCAAGCCCGCTCCCACAGTTTAAATGCATGCCTTCAGCGCAGCCGTAGCCTGTGGGAGCGGGCTTGCCCCGCGAAGAGGCCGGCACTGATGATGCGATCAATCCGATTAACCACATATCCCTCCCCGACCCTTTCGCACCATTTACGACCCCTCCCCCTCCGCCAGCATTGACCCACCCGGGCAAAATTCGCTAAATCCTATTTATCCGCATAAATATGAAAAATAGCGAAATGCTCAAACCCAAACGCAAGCGCCAGAAGCTGTCCGACGTCATCGTCGAATCGGTCAAGCGCTCGATCGTCACCGAGGCCCTGCACCCCGGCGACCGGCTGCCCACCGAGCGCGAGCTGATGGAGCATTTCGAGTGTTCCAAAGGTACCGCCCGCGAAGCGCTCAAGGCCCTGGAAGTCGAGGGCCTGGTCAGCACCCGCACCGGCCCCAGCGGCGGCGCCTACCTCAACGAGGTCGGCACCGAGCCGGCCAGCCGCGCCCTGCGCAACCACCTGCACTTCCAGCACCTGGATGGCGAGCAGGTGTACCAGTTGCGCAAGGTCATCGAGGTGGAGCTGGCCGTGTCGGTCATGGGCCAGCTGAGCGAAGCCGACTACGCCGCGCTGCAAGCCAACATCGATTTCTGCAGCACCCCGGAAGACAGCGAAGAGGGCCAGCGCGAGCAACGCCTGGCCGAGCTGGAATTCCACACCTTGCTGGCGCATCGCTGCCCCAACCCGCTGCTGCGCTTCATGGCGGTGTTCCTCAACGACCTGCTGCGCGACCTGGTGGTGCTGAAAAAGGCCTACCTGCCCAAGCGCCAGCAGTTTGCTGCGGCCAACATCGGCTACCACAAGCAACTGTTGCTGGCCCTGCGCGCCAGCGACGAACCCGCCGTACGCCGGTTGATGCACGAACACATGTGCGACGCCGAACACCACATGACCGCGCTGGAAGGCGAGGTTGCCCGCAACTTCCTGCTGGAGTTCGACCACCACCACTGATCCGCCTGGACAGAGGCCTGCACACAGGCCCGGCCGCACCCGCTTTGTCATTGCCACTCCTGCCTAATAACCACAACCAAGGAGTTACTCATGCAAAGACGTACCCTGCTCAAGGCAGGCCTTGCCCTGGGTGCCTTAGGTAGCCTCCCGTTGGGAGCGCACCGGGCATTCGCCGACGAACCGCTGACCTTCTACGGGCTCAAGTCCATGTCTGGCCCCTTCGCCAGTTACGGCAAGTACGCCGACATGGGTTCGCGCCTGGCCATCGCCGAGTACCCGCAGCTACTCGGGCGCCCGCTCAAGTACAAAGTCATCGACACCGAAGGCAACGCCGGCAAGGCGGTGCGCAAGGTACAGGAAGCCATCGGCCAGGATGGCGCGCGCTTTTTCCAGGGCTGCACGCTGTCGTCCTCGGCGCTGGCAGTATCGAAGGAAATCCACAAGGCCGGCGGCGTGTTCATGACGCCGGTCGGCGCCGACGAAATCACCGGCAAGGACTGCAACGCGTCGACCTTCCGCTGGTCGGTACCCACCTATGGCGCCATCCGCGAAACGCTGGTGCCGATGATCCGCCAACTGCCGCAGGCCAAGCGCTGGTACACCATCACCCCGCAATACGTGTTCGGTGATGCGTTGCTGGAAAACGCCCGCAAGGTGTTCGCCGAGTTGGGCGTGGAGCACATCGGCAACAGCTACCACTCGCTGCAAGAGCAGGAGTTTTCCGGTTACCTGACCAACGCCATCGCCGCCAAACCCGACGTGCTGGTGCTGCTGAACTTTGGCAGCCAGTCGTCCAACGCGCTGCGCCAGGCGGTGAACTTCGGCATCAAGGACCGCATGAAGGTGCTGCTGGTGTGGTCGGCGGGGCTCGACCAGTTCCAGGAGCTGGGCAGCGACGTGCTCGAAGGTGTGTATCTGGGCGCGCAGTACTGGCACCAGGTCGACACGCCACTGAACAAGCTGCTGGTCGCCGCCACCCGCAAAGCCTACGGCATCAACCCCAACTACCCGTTGGCGGCCGACTACATCGGCACCAAGGTGATGCTCGACGCCATTACCAAAGCCGGCAGCCTGGACGGCGCCAGCGTCTGCGCCGCCTTGCAGGGCATGCGCTTCCAGGGTCCGACCGGCGAAGAGCTGATCCGCCCGGGCGACCACCAGGTGCTCAAGGACTACTACCTGTTGCGCGGCAAGCCCCAGGCGCAGATGCGCGACGAGGACGACCTGGCCGAAATCATCAGCGCCGGCCGCTCGTTCATCGAAGTCGACCACACCGGTTGCGCCCTGGCCTGAAGCCGCGGCGTTAGTCAAAACCACTCGTACAGGCAGCCGCACCACGCGCTGTCGAGGGCACACTCATGCTCGATTTGTACCTGTTCCAACTGCTCAACGGCCTGGGCCTGGGGATGATCTACTTCCTCATCGCCGTGGGCCTGACGATCATTTTCGGCCTGCTCAACTTCGTCAACTTCGCCCACGGCGCGTTCTTCTTGCTGGGCGCCTACCTGTGCTACACCGCGGTGGCGATTACCGGCAACTTCTGGCTGGCGCTGCTGATTGCCCCACTGGCGGTGGCGGCGCTGGCCTGGGCGGTCGAGCGCCTGCTGATCAAACGCATCTATCACTTGCCGCACACCTTCCAGATCCTCGTCACCCTGGGCATCGCGCTGATCATCCAGGAGGCCTCGGTGCTGATCTGGGGCCCGGTGGGCAAGAACATCGCCGTGCCACCGGAGCTGCGCGGGGTGCTGATCCTCGGTGACTTCATCTACCCATACTACCGCCTGTTCCTCATCGGCTTCGCCGCGCTGATCGGCCTGGGCCTGTGGCTGCTGCTGGAGCGCACCCGCTTCGGCGCGCTGGTCCGCGCGGGTAGCGAAAGTACCGAAACCGTTTCGCTGCTGGGCACCAATATCTTCCGCCTGTTCTCCCTGACCTTCGCCCTGGGCGTGGGCCTGGCAGGCGTGGCGGGCGTGCTGTTCGCGCCGCTGCGTGGCGCGCAGCCCTTCGTCGGCCCGGAAATCCTCGGCATCGCCTTCGTGGTGGTGGTGATCGGCGGTATGGGTTCGTTCGGCGGTGCGCTGGTCGGCGGGCTGCTGGTGGGGGTGGTGCAAAGCATGATGAGCAGCCTCTGGCCGCAAGGCGCCAGCCTGATGATCTACGGCGCCATGGCGGCGGTGATCCTGGTTCGTCCCTATGGCCTGTTCGGGAGAGCATGACGATGAGCAATAAAACTGCATTGCCCATGGGCCTTGGCCGCACGCCTGCCCTGCTGTTGCTGGTGCTCGCCAGCCTGGTGGCGCTACCGCTGATCTTGCCGTCGGCCACCCTGGCCACCGAGATCCTGATCTTTGCGCTGGCGGCGCTGGCCTGCAACCTGCTGCTCGGCTACACCGGCCTGTTGTCGTTCGGCCAGGGCATCTTCTTCGGCGTGGGCGCCTATGGTGCGGCGCTGCTGATGATCCACCTGAAGTGGGGCATGCTCGGTGCCTTGTTCGGCGCAGCGGTGTTCGGTGCCTTCCTGGCGCTGCTGGTGGGCGCCCTGGCCATCCGCCGCACAGGCATCTACTTCGTCATGCTGACCCTGGCGTTCAGCCAGATGGCCTACTTCCTGGCCTACACCCTCAGCGGCTGGACCGGCGGTGACAATGGCCTGCTCGACGTGCCGCGGCCCAACATCGAAATCGCCGGCCATGTACTGGTCGACCTAGCCGACCCTCGGCACTTCTATGTGTTTGTCGCGGTGCTGTTCCTGCTGATCTTCGCCGGCGCCCTGCGGGTGATCCGTTCGCCGTTCGGCAGCACCCTGCTAGCGATCCGCGAGAACGAAACCCGCGCCGCCGCCATCGGCTACGACACGCGCCACTTCAAGATCCTGGTGTTCATGCTGTCTGGCGCCATCACCGGCATCGCCGGGGCGCTGTACGCGATGCTGCTGCACTTCGCACCGCTGTCGAACATCGACCTGATGATGAGCGAAAACATCCTGATCATGACCATCGTCGGCGGCACCGGCTCGCTGTTCGGCTCGCTGCTGGGGGCTGGCGCCATCGTGGTGCTGGGCGATGTGCTGTCGGAGCTGTGGCCACGCTGGCTGATGCTGCTGGGGGCGATCCTGATCCTGGTGGTGGTGTTCATGCGCGGTGGTTTGTGGGGCGGGCTGGCGGCACTTGGCAAGCGCTTGCTGGCGTCGCGTACGGCTGATGACAAGGCCCCGGCCAAGACCAAGGAGACCTTGTGATGAGCGATTACCTGCTGGAAACCCGCAACCTGGAGCTGGCCTACGGGCCGTTCAAGGCGGTTGCAGGCGTCGACCTGAAAGTCCGCGCCGGCACCATCCACACCGTCATCGGCCCCAACGGCGCCGGCAAGACCAGCCTGTTCCACTGCCTGACCGGCGAGCGCCAGGCCACCGCCGGCAAGATCCTCTTCAACGACCGCGACATCATCCGCAAGCCGTCCCACGGCCGGGTGGCACTGGGCATGGCGCGCTCGTTCCAGCTCACCAGCCTGTTCCAGAACCTGTCGGTGCGCGAAAACCTGCGTCTGGCTGCCCAAGGCCGCGACGGCCTGGGCGCGCTGAACTTCTGGCGCAGCGTGGAGCACAAGCGCAGCCACTGGAACACCGCCGACCAGGTGCTCGAGCGCCTGAAGCTCACGGCCCGCGCCGAGACCCTGGCCGGCGAGCTGTCGCACGGCCAGCAGCGGGTACTGGAAGTGGGCATGTCGATCTGTGCCAAACCGACCCTGCTGATGCTCGACGAGCCCACCTCGGGCATGGGCATCGACGATATCCCGGTGATGACCGACCTGATCAGCGACCTGGGCCGCGACCATACCGTGCTACTGATCGAGCACAACATGAGCATCGTCATGTCGATCAGCCAGCGCATTACCGTCATGAGCCACGGCCAGATCCTGGTCGAGGGCACCCCGGAACAGGTGCGCAACGACGAACGCGTGCGTACCGCCTACCTTGGAGAGGCCGCCTGATGCTCAATGTCGAATCGATCCATTCGTACTACGACAAAAGCCACGTGCTCGAAGGGGTTTCGCTGCAGGTCGGGGACGGCGAGCTGGTGACCTTGCTGGGCCGTAACGGCGCCGGCAAGACCACCACCTTGCGCAGCATCCTCGGCATCGTGCGCCCACGTCAGGGGCAGATCAGTTTCGACGGCCAGCAACTGGTCGGCCGCGAAATCTTCGACATTGCCCGCCAGGGCATCGCCCTGGTACCCGAGCATCGCGGCATCTTCCGCCAGCTCAGCGTCGAGGAGAACCTGAAGATCGCCGTGCGCAAGGGCAGCCGCTGGCAGCTCGAAGACGTCTACAGCATGTTCCCGCGCCTTAAAGAGCGGCGGCGCAACGGCGGCTTCGCCCTCTCTGGCGGTGAGCAGCAAATGCTGGCCATCGCCCGCGCCCTGCTCAACGGCCCCAAGCTGCTGATTCTCGATGAGCCCACCGAAGGCCTGGCCCCGGTGATTGTCGACGAGCTGGTGAAGATCCTGCGGCGGATCAAGGGCGAAGGCCTGTCGATCCTGCTGGTGGAGCAGAACCTGATGGTCTGCGACGCCCTCGCCGACCGCCACTACGTACTGGAACAAGGCCGTGTGGCCTACCAGGGCAGCGCCGCGCAGTTCCGCGACGACCCAAGCATCAAGAACCGCTACCTGGCCCTGAGCGCCTGAAAGGAGAATGCCCATGAATACCCGCATCGACCCCTCGCAGCACTTGCTCGGCCAAGGCGCACAGGTCAGCCGCGAGCGCCTCTGGCAATCATTGATGGACCTGGCCCAACTCGGCGCCACCGCCAAGGGGGGCGTATGCCGCCTGGCGCTGACCGACCTCGACCGCCAGGCCCGCGACCTGTTCGTGCGCTGGTGCACCGAGGCCGGCTGCACCGTCAGCATCGACGCCATCGGCAACACCTTTGCCCGCCGCCCAGGGCGCAACCCGGCCTTGCCGCCGGTCATGACCGGCAGCCATATCGACACTCAGCCTACCGGCGGCAAGTTCGACGGTTGCTACGGGGTAATGGCCGGGCTGGAGGTGATCCGCACCCTCAACGACCTGCAACTGACCACCGAAGCGCCCCTGGAAGTGGTGGTGTGGACCAACGAGGAAGGTTCGCGCTTCCCGCCGTGCATGATGGGCTCGGGGGTGTTCGCCGGTAAGTTCGGCCTGCAGGACACCTTGGACAAGGTCGATGACCAAGGCCTGTCGGTAGGTGCCGAGCTGGCCCGTATCGGCTATGCCGGCCCGCGCGTGCCCACCGGGCATGCCGTGGGCGCCTATTTCGAAGCGCACATCGAACAGGGCCCGGTGCTGGAAGACCAGCGCACCACCATCGGCGTGGTCCAGGGCTGCCTGGGGCAGAAATGGTTCGACCTGGTGCTGACGGGCGTCGAAGCCCACGCCGGCCCCACCCCGATGCACCTGCGCAAGGACGCCCTGGTTGGCGCCGCCGAAGTGGTCGCGGCGGTCAACCGTGTGGCTCACGCCCATCAGCCGCATGCCTGCGGCACGGTGGGCTGCCTGACCCTGCACCCGGGGTCGCGCAATGTGATTCCGGGCCAGGTGCACATGACCCTCGACCTGCGCCACCTCGACCCCACCCACCTGGCCGCCATGGTCGCCGAGGTCCGGGAGGTGATCGAAGCCAGCTCGGCACGGCACGGGCTGCGTTTCGAGCTGACGCCGACGGCCGACTTCCCGCCCCTGTACTTCGCCGAGCAGTGCGTCGATGCCGTGCGCCAGGGCGCACGCGCGCTGGGCCTGAGCCATATGGACATTGTCAGCGGCGCCGGCCACGACGCCATCTTCCTGGCCGAATTGGGCCCGGCCGGGATGATTTTCGTGCCGTGCGAAGGTGGCATCAGCCACAACGAAATCGAAAACGCCGCGCCCCAGGACTTGGCCGACGGCTGCGACGTATTGCTGCGCGCCATGTTCCAGGCCGCCAATCAGGGAGCGCATTGAGATGACCAGCAAGACTGCCATCGGCGAATTCACCGCCGTCGAACTGCTTGAACTGTACCAGCGCCGGCAGCTGTCGCCGGTCGAGGTGATCGACGATGTACTGGCGCGCATCGACCAGCACAACCCGGCGGTCAACGCTTACTGCCACGTGGACGGTGAAGGCGCCCGCGCCGCCGCCCACGCCAGCGAACAACGCTGGCAACGCGGCGAGCCCTGTGGCCGCCTGGACGGTGTGCCCGCGTCGATCAAGGACCTGACCCTGACCCGTGGCATGCCCACGCGCAAGGGTTCCCGCACCACCAGCGGCGCAGGCCCGTGGGACGTCGATGCGCCCTTCACTGCATTCATGCGCGAAGCCGGTGCGGTGCTGGTCGGCAAGACCACGACGCCGGAGTTTGGCTGGAAGGGGGTAACCGACAACCCGCTTTACGGCATCACCCGCAACCCCTGGGATACCCGCCTGACGGCAGGTGGCTCCTCCGGTGGCGCGGCGGCGGCGGCCGCGCTGAACCTGGGCGTGCTGCACCAGGGCAGTGATGCCGGTGGCTCAATCCGTATCCCCTGTGCCTTTACCGGCACCTTCGGTATCAAGCCCACTTTCGGCTACGTGCCGCAATGGCCGGCCAGCGCCATGACCGTGCTGTCGCACCTCGGGCCAATGACCCGGACTGTCGACGACGCAGTGCTGATGCTCGACTGCGTAGCCCGCCCGGATGCCCGCGACGGGCTGGCCGGGGCACCGCGGCAGGCACCATGGCTGGGCGAGGGCCAGGACCTCAGCGGTTTGCGCATCGCCTACAGCGCCGACTTCGGCTACGTGCAGGTCGACCCGCAGGTTCAGGCACTGGTCGCGCAAGCAGTGCAACGCCTGGCCCGGCTGGGGGCGCAGGTGGAGGAAGTCGACCCGGGCTTTGCCGACCCGTTGGAGACCTTCAACACCCTGTGGTTCGCCGGCGCGGCGCGGCTGGCCAGTGCCTTTGGCGATGAACAGCGGGCACTGCTCGACCCAGGGCTGCGCGGAATTGCCGAACAAGGGGCGCGGGTTGGCCTGAGCGAGTACACCCAGGCGCTGGAAGCACGAGCTGAGCTGATTGCGCGGATGAATGCCTTTCACCAGCGCTACGACGTGCTGGTGTCACCGATGCTGCCGAGGGTGGCGTTCGAGGCAGGGCATGATGTGCCGCCGGGGTCGGGGATGGCGCAGTGGATGGAATGGACGCCGTTCAGCTACCCGTTCAACTTGACCCAGCAACCGGCGGCCTCGGTGCCGTGCGGGTTTACCCGCGAAGGGTTGCCAGTGGGGTTGCAGGTGGTCGCCGGGCGGTTTGCCGATGAGCAGGTGCTGCGGGTGTGCAAGGTGTATGAGCAGCACTATCCGAGCCGGCATTTGCAAGCGCCGATAGTGGCGTGAAGGCTGAATGATCCCGCCCCTGTAGGAGCGGCCTTGCGTCGCGAAAGGCCCGCAACGCGGGCCCGGCAATCTCAGCCCAAACGCCCCGCCGGCGCATACGGCGCCGGATCAATGATCGGCGCCCCCCCCGTCAGCAAGTCAGTAAACAACTGGCACGAAGCCGGCGCCAGCACCAACCCATTACGGTAATGCCCGCAGTTCAACCACAACCCGTCATGCCCCGGCACCGGCCCAATATACGGGATGCCTTCAGGCGACCCCGGCCGCAGCCCCGCCCAGTGCCCTACCACCGTGGCATCCTTGAGCTGCGGCAACAGCTCTAGCGCCGAAACCTTCAGGCTGGCCAGTGCTTCCTCGGTCGGGGTCTTGTCGTAGCCGGCATGCTCCAGCGTGCTGCCCACCAGAATATGCCCGTCACGGCGCGGGATCGCATAGCGCCCCTTGGCCAGCACCATGCTCGGCAAGAAGTCCTCGGCGCACTTGAACAGAATCATCTGCCCCTTCACCGGCGCCACCGGCAGCTCAAGGCCAAGCGTGCGCAGCAGGTCGCCACTCCAGGCGCCAGCACTGAGCACCACGTCATCGGCCTGCAGCACACCGTCCGCCGTCTGCACGCCAGTCACGCGCCCAGCGTCCTGAACAAAGCCGGTGATCTGGCAGTGCTCGCGCAAGGTCACGTTGGGCAATGCCAGCAATGCAGCCTTCAGCGACTTGACCAGCCGCGGGTTACGCACGTTGGCCACGCCCGCCATGTAGATGGCGTGCTTGAAGCCCGGGCCCAGTATCGGCACCGCGTCATAGGCCGCCGAAATATCCACGGCACTCAGTGGCCGCCCCTCGCGTGCCGCCCAGGCCAGCGCTTCGGCCTCGTCGTCCAGGTCGAGCCAGTACAAGCCGGTGGTGTGGACTTCTGGGTCAATACCCGTGCTGGCGAACAGGTGCTCGCCCAGCTGTGGATAGAAGTCCTGCGACCAATGCGCGAGGGCGGTCACTGCCGGGCTGTAGCGCCAAGGGTACAGCGGCGAGACGATGCCGCCGCCTGCCCAGGACGACTCTCGCCCGACCTCGCCCTGGTCACACACCACCACCTGCCCGACGTGCGCCGCCAGGTTGAACGCCGTCAGCAGGCCGATAACCCCGCCACCGACCACCACTACTTGCTTGCTCATCTGTCGATCCAAACACCTGAAGTAAAACCGCGATGCACCGGGCACCATTCATGCTTCAGCTTCCCCAGCACTGCTCGCTGCTGTCCAGGCTGCCCAGGTTGCTGTGCATGCCAACATGATCGAGCTGAAAGTCACCGCAACGGTCCTGCGCCATCAGCCCATGCGGCAACCTGCGGGCGAGCAACAAGAAGGTGTCGCTGTCGCGCTGGGCGTGCAGGCTGTAGTAACGGTTGCCGCTGGGCAGTGCCGGGTCGCCTTCGGCGTATTGGCCGGTGCGAACGCGATGGCGCTCCAGGCGCATGGCGGCATCCTGCAGCAGACCGACCACTTCGCTGCGTGCGGCGCGCCGAAGCTGCTCGCTGTAACTGGGGTAGGCAATGGCTGCCAGAATGCCGGTCATGGCCACGACAATCAACAACTCGATCAGGCTCAGGCCTTGCTGCATGTCAGGGTTCCCTCAATCGTTGTCGCCAAAGGAGGCGCCGCGCTTTTTCGCCTGACAGCGCATACACCGCTTCCAGTACATGCCGCGACCGGGCTTGCCGGCTGACGGCGGTCACCCTGAACAAGGTGGCCTGCTGGCCCTCGGGCAGGTGCGTGGCACGGTCACTTTGGCCAAGGTTCTGCACCTGGAAGAAGCCGCTTGCGGTGCCCTGCCAGTTGCCCTGCAAGTCATGCGGCCGAGGTGGTGGCTGGCAGGCCTGGCACGCAGGGAGCGGTGACAGTTGTAGCTGGGCGGCACCTGCCAGCAATGCCTGCTCGGCTTGCTCGAGTGCCTCGAAACCGTCACGCCACAAGCCAGCCATGCGGGTCTCCACCAGCGCATCGCGCAGGGCCGAGGCCGCAAGCAAGCCAAGCAGCAAGCTCAGCACCAGTGCCAACAGCAACACCACACCGCGCTGGCGCTTCATGGGCCGGCCAGCGGATTGCGCAGCGCCACGCTCAAGGCATGCTGCTGCTCGATACCCAGGGTGGGCTCGAACAGCGTCAGGTGCACATCCACCCGCCCACCTTGCGGCGCCTCGACAAACGCCACACGCATCTCACGCACATGGTCGACCAGCGGCTGGCTAGCCCCTCGCCGCCGGAACCGCAAGGTCGTGCCATCCAGCACATAGAGGTACTGGCTTATGGGGATTGCCAAGGGGTGCTGGCTGCCATCAACTCGCCCGCTGTGCACATGAGCCTCGTCGATGCAGTTGGTCAGCAGCGTCCAGTCCGGGGCACCGGTGTGCCCGGGCAGCTCGGCCACTACCAGGCTCAGGCTGTTCGCGCCCACCTGCAGGGGCTGGGCGAAGGCTTGAAGCGCTAGCGAGTCGGTAAAGTCGTCGGGCTGCAGGCGCAGGCAGCCGAACATGCCGGCCATGCGAATGTCCTGGGCCATGCGTTGCAATGCCAGGCGGGCATCAGCCTGCAAGCGTGCGGACGCGCCCTGCAGGCGCCAAGTGTCATGGGCAGACACGAACAATTGGCTGGCCGCTGCCAGCAGCAGCAAACCGATGGCGAGTGCCAGCACCCCCTCGATCAAACCGAAGCCGCCTTGTGTGCGGCTCATGGCTGCGCCTTCGGCTCGCCTGCGGCCCTGGCCCGTTCCTGCCGGGTGTGCGCCAACAAGGCGGCCTGCGCGTCGTGCCGCGCGCTGTCGGTTGCCTGCAGTGCGCGCACCTGCAAGGCGCCAGCGGCAAACATGCCCACCGCCACCACCACCATGGCCAGTAATACCTCGAGCAGCGTCATGCCCCCTTCCATCGCTCGCATCCCTGCGCCCCCTGCGACTTTTCCTGCAACTGATTACTCACTGGGCGACTGGATCAATTGCCCGGCGACCTTGAAGCTGAAGCGAAGCACTTCCAGGGAGAAATGCACGGTGCGGCAACAGGGTGCAACACTGATACAAATGATGTTGGCGCTGGCCATGGCGGCCGTTCTGATACAACTGGGGATGCCGGCCTACCGCGACCTCTCCGACGACTTACACAGGGCAGCCGCAGCGCGCGACCTGGCGCAAGCATTGCGCAGCGCGCGCAGCCACGCGTTGCTGCAAGGCCAGGCGGTGCTGGTGCTGCCGTTGGAAAGTGATTGGGGCAAGGGCTGGCGCGTGGTGCTAGCGCACAATCAGCAGGCACTTCGTGAGCAGCGTCTGTTACGGCCTCTGAGGATTGTCGCGAATACCGCAGAGCAGGTGAAGTTCAGCGCACTGGGCGTGCCGCAGGGGCGCAACGCCAACTTGCTGGGTGGCACCTTGCACATATGCCAGCCTGGCGCAGCGGCCAGCCAGTACCGGGTGGTACTGGCGACCAGCGGCAGGGTCAGCCTGCGCACAGATGAACTAAGTGAGCCCTTGTGCGCAGGTTCCTGATCAGATCAGCGAGCGAACCCGCAGCTCTTTGGGCATGGAGAACGTGATGTTCTCCTCGCGCCCATCCAGCTCTTCTGCGCCGGTGGCGCCCCAGGCCTTGAGCTGCTCGATCACACCGCGCACCAGCACTTCAGGGGCCGAAGCACCCGCTGTGATGCCGATGCGGGCTGCGTCATCGAACCAGGCACGTTGCAGGTCCTCGGCACCGTCGATCAGATAGGCCGGGGTGCTCATGCGCTCGGCCAGCTCACGCAGGCGGTTGGAGTTGGAGCTGTTCGGGCTACCAACCACCAGCACCACGTCACACTCACCGGCCAGTTGCTTGACCGCATCCTGGCGGTTCTGGGTGGCGTAGCAGATGTCGTCCTTGCGCGGCCCACCGATGTTCGGGAAGCGCGCACGCAGGGCGTCGATGACACGGCTGGTGTCATCCATCGACAGCGTGGTCTGGGTGACGAAGGCCAGGTGGTCCGGGTCGCGCACCTGCAGCTTGGCGACATCGTCCTCGTCTTCGACAAGGTAGATGGCGCCGCCGTTGCTGGCGTCGTATTGCCCCATGGTGCCTTCGACTTCCGGGTGCCCCTCGTGGCCGATGAGAATGCACTCACGGCCGTCGCGGCTGTACTTGGCGACTTCGATATGCACCTTGGTCACCAACGGGCAGGTGGCGTCGAACACCTTCAGGCCACGCCCAGCGGCTTCCTGGCGCACGGCCTGGGAAACACCATGGGCACTGAAGATGACGATGACGTCATCCGGCACCTGGTCCAGCTCTTCGACGAAGATGGCACCGCGGTTACGCAGGTCTTCGACCACGAACTTGTTGTGCACCACTTCATGGCGCACGTAGATCGGCGGGCCGAAGACTTCCAGGGCACGGTTGACGATCTCGATCGCCCGGTCGACCCCCGCGCAAAAACCGCGAGGGTTGGCGAGTTTGATTTGCATGCTCGGCTCCAGGCTTACAAGGCCTTCACGTCGAGGATCTGCACCTCGAAGCTCAGGGTCTTGCCAGCCAGTGGGTGATTGAAGTCGATGGTCACCTGCGCGTCATCGAAGGCTTTGACCACGCCCGGCAGCTCGGCGTTTGCGGCGTCGTTGAAGATCACCAGCAGGCCTTCGGACAACTCCATATCGGTGAACTGCGAACGCGGCATGATTTGCACATTCTGCGGGTTCGGCTGGCCGAAGGCGTTTTCCGGGGCCACGGTGACGGTGCGCTTGTCGCCGGCCTTGAAGCCGAACAGCGCGGCTTCGAAACCTGGCAGCAGGTTGCCGTCACCTACCTTGAACACGGCAGGCGACTTGTCGAACGTGCTGTCGACGGTGTCGCCGTTTTCCAGGTGCAGTGCGAAGTGCAGGGTGACTTCGGTATTCTGGCCGATACGGGTGTCAGTCATGGACCGGATCCTCGGACTTCTTGCTCTTGAACATATCCAGCGCCAGCATCACCGCGCCAACGGTGATGGCGCTGTCGGCCACGTTGAAGGCCGGGAAGTAATGGCGGTTTTGCCAGTGCACCAGGATGAAGTCGACCACATGGCCCAGGACGACGCGGTCGTACAGGTTGCCAATGGCGCCACCCAGCACCAGCGCCAGCGCCACGGCCAGCCAGGTTTCGTTGCGCCCCAGGCGCTTGAGCCACACCACCAGTACGGCACTGACCACTACGGCGATCAGGGCGAACAGCCAGCGCTGCCAGCCAGCGCCATCAGCGAGGAAGCTGAAAGCGGCGCCGGTGTTGTAGGCCAAGGTCCAGCTGAAGTAGTCAGGGATGACCACAATCTGCTGGTACATGGTCAGAGCGTTGTTGAAATACAGCTTGGTGGCCTGGTCGAGGACCAGGACCAGCAAGCTCAGCCAAAGCCATGCAAGGCGCCCGAAGCGCCCCACTGCCGGGTTAGGCATAGTGACGCACCTCGCCCGAACCGGTCAGGTTATCAACGCAACGGCTGCAGATTTCCGGGTGCTCCGGGTGGCTGCCGACGTCGGCGCGGAAGTGCCAGCAACGGCCGCACTTGGCATGGCCGGACTTGACCACTTTCAGCTTGAGGCCTTCGACTTCGGTAGCCACGGCGTCAGCCGGTGCCTGCACGAACGGCACCACGCTCGCAGCCGAGGTGATCAGCACGAAGCGCAGCTCGTCGCCCAGCTTGCTCAGGTCGGCGCTCAGGCCTTCGTCGGCGTACAGGGTGACTTCGGCCTGCAGGTTGCCGCCGATGACCTTGGCAGTACGCTGGTTTTCCAGCTCCTTGTTGACCGACGCCTTGACCGCCATGACGCGATCCCAATAGGCACGGTCCAGCTCGGTGCCTTCCGGCAACTCGCTCAGGCCCTGGTACCAGCCGTTGAGCATCACCGACTCGTTGCGCTCGCCCGGCAGGTACTGCCAGATTTCGTCAGCGGTGAAGGCCAGGATGGGTGCGATCCAGCGCACCAGCGCCTCGCTGATGTGGTACAGCGCCGACTGGCACGAACGACGGGCGACACTGTTGGCGCCGGTGGTGTACTGGCGGTCCTTGATGATGTCGAGGTAGAAGCCACCCAGCTCCTGCACGCAGAAGTTGTGGATCTTCGAGTAGACGTTCCAGAAACGGTACTCGCTGTAGTGCTCTTCCAGCTCGCGCTGCAGCAGCAGCGTCCGGTCCACTGCCCAACGGTCCAGGGCCAGCATGTCCTCGGGGGCCAGCAGGTCGCGGGCCGGGTCGAAGCCCGACAGGTTGGAAAGCAGGAAGCGCGCGGTGTTGCGGATACGCCGGTAGGCGTCGGCGCTGCGCTGCAGGATCTGCTCGGAAACCGCCATCTCACCGGAGTAGTCGGTGGCCGAAACCCACAGGCGCAGGATGTCGGCACCCAGGGTGTTGTTGACCTTCTCCGGCTCGATGGTGTTGCCCAGCGACTTGGACATCTTGCGGCCGTTTTCGTCCACGGTGAAGCCGTGGGTCAGCAGCTCGCGGTACGGCGCGTGGTTGTCGATGGCGCAACCGGTCAGCAACGAGGAGTGGAACCAGCCACGGTGCTGGTCGGACCCTTCCAGGTACAGGTCGGCGACCGGGCCGGTGGCGTGGCCGATGTCGTGCGAACCCCGCAGCACGTGCCAGTGGGTGGTGCCAGAGTCGAACCACACGTCCAGGGTGTCGGTGATCTTGTCGTACTGGCCGGCTTCGTCACCGAGCAGTTCGGCGGCGTCCAGCTTGAACCAGGCCTCGATGCCCTCTTGCTCGACGCGCTTGGCCACGGCTTCCATCAGCTCGACGGTGCGTGGGTGCAGCTCGCCGGTCTGCTTGTGCAGGAAGAACGGGATCGGTACACCCCAGTTGCGCTGACGCGAGATGCACCAGTCCGGGCGGTTGGCGATCATCGAATGCAGGCGCGCCTGGCCCCAGGCCGGGACGAACTTGGTTTCTTCGATGGCCTTGAGCGCGCGCTCACGCAACGGCTCGCCGGTGCTTGGCTGCTTGTCCATGCCGACGAACCACTGCGCGGTGGCGCGGTAGATCAGCGGGGTCTTGTGGCGCCAGCAGTGCATGTAGCTGTGGCTGATGGTTTCGGTGTGCATCAGCGCGCCGACTTCGCTCAGCTTCTCGACGATGGCCGGGTTGGCCTTCCAGATGAACTGGCCGCCGAAGAAGTCCAGCGACTCGACGTACACGCCATTGCTCTGCACCGGCGTGAGGATGTCGTCGTTGACCATGCCGTAGCGCTTGCAGGTGACGAAGTCGTCTTCACCGTAGGCGGGCGCGGAGTGAACCACACCGGTACCGGCGCCCAGCTCGACGTAGTCGGCCAGGTAGATCGGCGACAGGCGGTCGTAGAACGGGTGACGGAAGTTGACCAGCTCCAGGGCCGAACCCTGGGCGGTGGCGATGACCGAGCCTTCCAGGTTGTAACGCTTGAGGCACGCCTCGACCAGCTCTTCGGCCAGTACCAGCAGGCGCTCGCCGGTGTCGACCAGGGCGTACTTGAACTCCGGGTGGATGTTCAGCGCCTGGTTGGCCGGGATGGTCCACGGGGTGGTGGTCCAGATCACGATGGCGGCGGGCTTGGCCAGCGAGGCCAGGCCAAAGGCGGCGGCCAGCTTGTCGGCATCGGCGGCCGGGAAGGCCACGTCGATGGTCTGGGATTTCTTGTCGGCGTATTCGACCTCGGCTTCGGCCAGTGCCGAACCGCAATCGAAGCACCAGTTCACAGGCTTGAGGCCCTTGAACACGAAGCCTTGCTTGACCATTTCGGCCAGGGCACGGATTTCACCGGCCTCGTTGGCGAAGTTCATGGTCTTGTAGGGGTTGTCCCAGTCGCCCAGCACACCCAGGCGGATGAACTCGGTCTTCTGCCCTTCGATCTGCTCGGCGGCGTACTCACGGCACAGTTCACGGGTGCGGTCGGCAGACAGGTGCTTGCCGTGGGTGACCTCGACCTTGTGTTCGATCGGCAGGCCATGGCAGTCCCAGCCCGGCACGTAGGGCGCATCGAAGCCCGCCAGGGTCTTGGAACGGACGATCATGTCCTTGAGGATCTTGTTCAGCGCATGACCGATGTGGATCTTGCCGTTGGCATAGGGCGGGCCGTCGTGCAGGACGAACTTCGGACGATCCTTGCCAATTTCGCGCAGCTTCTGGTACAGGCCAATGCTGTCCCAGCGCTGCAGAATCTGCGGTTCGCGCTGAGGCAGGCCGGCCTTCATCGGGAAGGCGGTGTCCGGAAGGTTTAGCGTGGCTTTGTAGTCGGTCATTTCAGGCTCTTCGTTAGCGGTTGAGCGTGCCAATGTGCACGTGCGGCGGCGATGTCCGCGTCGATCGCCGACTTCAGCGCCTCAAGGGAGGCGAATCGCTGCTCTTCACGCAGCTTGTGGTGGAACTCCACCGTCAGACGCCGGCCATACAGGTCACCGGCATAATCCAGAAGATGAATCTCCAGGTGCGGGCGCCCATCACCGGCAACGGTGGGGCGCACGCCGATATTGCCGACACCCGGCCAGGCCTTGCCGTCGATTTCGATGCTGGCCAGGTAAACCCCGGACAGCGGCACGCGGCGGCGCTTGAGCTGGATGTTGGCGGTGGGCGTGCCGAGTTGGCGCGCCAGTTTCTGGCCGTGCAGGACCCGGCCAGTGATGCGGTACGGGCGGCCCAGCAGGTGCTCGGCCAACTCGAAGTTACCTTCGGCCAGGGCCTTGCGCACTTCGGTGCTGCTGACCCGCAGGCCGTCCTGGATTACGGTGTTGGCGGCTTCGACGGTAAACCCGTACTTGTCGCCCGCCTCGACCAGGAAGGCGAAATCGCCCGCGCGGTCGCAGCCGAAGCGGAAGTCGTCGCCCACTTCGAGGTGACGAACGCCCAGGCCGTCGACCAGGATGGCCTTGACGAATTCATCGGCGCTGAGTTTGCTCAGGCGCTGATTGAACGCCAGGCACAACACCCGGTCGATGCCTTCGGCAGCCAGCAGCTCGATTTTGTCGCGCAGCCGCGCCAAGCGCGCCGGCGCGGTATCGGGGGCAAAGTATTCGCGCGGCTGTGGCTCGAAGATCACCACGCAGGTCGGCAGGCCAAGTGCTTGGCCACGCTCGCGCAAACGCGCCAGGATAGCCTGGTGGCCGCGGTGAACCCCGTCGAAGTTGCCAATGGTGGCGACACAGCCCCGGTGCTCGGGGCGCAGGTTGTGAAGACCTCGAACCAGCTGCATAACGCGCTTCTTGCTCATAAAGTGGCCGATTATAACCACACCCGGGCGCCGGTGACAGGCAGCAGCGCCCGGGGGTGACGTGGAATGCGAAAAACCGACGCCTGACGTGCGCTTGGCTTCAGTGCAGGGCCTTGCGGGCGAAATGCCGAGGCCGGAAGCCGCACAGGTACAGGCAGCCGAAATACGTGACGATACCTGCCAGGATCAACGCCCCGAGACGCACGAAGCGCTCGAGCATGCCACCCTGCTCCCAGGCCGGCATATAGTGCATGCCCGCCAGCAATACCGCCGACATCAATGTCACTGCCAACACCAGTTTGAACAGGAACCTGGTCCACCCGGGTTGCGGTTCGAACAGCCCTTGGCTGCGCAGCTTCCAGAACAGCAGGCCGGCATTCAGGCAGGCCCCGAGGCTGATCGCCAGGGCCAGCCCGGCATGTGCCAGCGGGCCGACCAGGGCCAGGTTCAACAATTGGGTGCAGACCAGCGTAAACACCGCGATCTTCACCGGCGTGCGGATATTCTGCTGCGCATAGAAGCCGGGTGCCAGTACCTTGACCAGAATGATCGCCAACAGGCCCACAGAATAGGCGACCAGGGCGCGCTGGGTCATGGCCGCATCGAACGCGCTGAACTTGCCGTACTGGAACAGCGCCACGGTCAGCGGCTCGGCGAGGATGGCCATGGCCAGGGTGCAGGGCAATACCAGCAAAAAGCACAGGCGCAGGCCCCAGTCGAGGATACGTGAGTACTCTTCGCGGTCTTTATTAGCGTAAGTCTTGGCCAGGGTAGGCAGCAGGATGGTGCCCAACGCCACGCCCAGCACGCCGGACGGCAGCTCCATGAGCCGATCGGCGTAGTACATCCACGACACCGAGCCGGCCACCAGGAACGAGGCGAAGATGGTGTTGATGATCAGCGATATCTGGCTGACCGAGACCCCGAGAATCGCCGGCAGCATCTGCTTGAGCACGCGCCATACACCCGTGTCGCGCAGGTTCAGGCGGGGCAGCACGAGCATGCCGATCTTCTTCAGCGCCGGCAGTTGATACACCAGCTGGGCCAGGCCGCCCGCCAGTACACCCCAGCCCAACGCCATGATCGGCGGGTCGAAATACGGCGTGAGTACCACGGCGAAAAAGATCATCGCCACGTTCAGCAAGGTCGGGGTAAACGCCGGGACCGAGAAGCGGTTCCAGGTATTGAGGATCGCACCCGCCAGGGACGACAGCGATATCAGCAATATATAAGGAAACGTCACCCGCAACAGGTCGGTGGTGAGTGCGTATTTTTCGGCACTGTCGACGAACCCTGGCGCGGTCGCCCACACCACCCAAGGCGCGGCAAGGATGCCAACGACGGTGACCAGTGCCAGGACCAGGGTCAGCAGACCGCTGACATAGGCAATGAAGGTACGGGTCGCCTCATCGCCCTGCTGGGTCTTGTACTCGGCCAGGATGGGCACAAAAGCCTGCGAGAACGCACCTTCGGCGAAGATCCGTCGCAGCAGGTTGGGCAACTTGAAGGCGATGAAAAAGGCATCAGTGGCGATGCCGGCACCAAATACACGCGCCAGGATGGTGTCGCGCACAAAGCCCAATACCCTGGAAATCATGGTGATCGAGCTGACCGCAGCCAGAGATTTCAGCAAATTCATCGAAAAGATTCACGTCAGAGACAGAGGACGCTGCAGAGAGCGTTCGAATGTGCGATACTCCCGCGCCTTCGCAGGGGAGCCAAAATTCCCGAGTTTACAGGTCGCGCAGCAGAAAGGAATCTTTCCCTCTTGTTGGCGCACCGCTCGGCGGAACCTTGCAGGTGGCCTTGACATCCGTTCGACTGATCGGCATGATTCGCGGCCTATTTTGTTTGCTATTTACCTAAAGTCTTTCGAGGAGCTCGACGGTGGCCAACACACCTTCCGCCAAGAAACGTGCAAAACAGGCTGAGAAGCGTCGCAGCCACAACGCCAGCCTGCGTTCCATGGTCCGCACCTACATCAAGAATGTAGTTAAAGCCATCGACGCAAAAGACGCTGAAAAAGCGCAAGCCGCTTACGTTCTGGCTGTACCAGTAATCGACCGTATGGCCGATAAAGGTATCATCCACAAGAACAAAGCTGCTCGCCACAAAGGCCGTCTGAATGGCCACATCAAGGCGCTGAAAGAAGCTGCAGCTGCCTAAGCGACATGCTTGTCAAAAAACCGACCCTAGGGTCGGTTTTTTGTTGCCTGCGATTTAACTGTTTACCCGCGCGCTTCTAGCAGGAGCGCCCTTGCCGGGGCGCCCCTCCTGTTGAATCACTTGGCGATCGGGATCTTCGGCGCCCACTGCAGCCACTGATCCTCGGCCTTTTCGAACAGGGCAAAGGTCTGCTGCGGCCGCGCCGGGTTGCCCATCTGCTCGCCATCCGGCGTGGCAAAGGCAATACCGCCATCGATAAGCGTCTCCAGCGATTCGGTACGCACCGTGGCTCCCTTGAACAGCCCCCAATCGAAACCAAACCCGCTGCTGTTCCAGAAGCGGCTGCCACTGCGCACCAAGGCGGCATAGCGCGGCTCGATAAGGATATGTATCAGCACGCGGTCGGCACTCTGGCCCAGCTCGAAGCCTGTCACCTTGCCTACCGCGACCTCACGATAAGTAACCGGCACACCCGGCTTGATCGAGCCGCGCCGCGGGGCGCTGAGCGTCAACGGCAGGCCAACTTCCGGCCCTGCAACCTGCGGGGCATCGGCCAGGGCAATGAAGTCGCGCTGGGTGCCCTTGTCCTTGGCCGCCGGCTGCACTTCCAGGTACTGCCCACCAATCAAGGTGTCGAGGTTTTCGGTGCGCACCAGGCCCAATGCAGGCTTGACCACCCAGAATTGCGTACCGACGCGTGCAATACGCTCCGCAGCTTCGGTAATGCGCGCCCGCAACATCACGGCCTGTAAGTCTGCAGTCAGGTCGACACTTTCGATGCTGCCGACGTCCAGACCACGGAAGCGAATCGGCGTACCTGGCTTCAAGCCGTCGGCTCGGTCCACACGAATGGTGATCAATGTACCCGCCCGGTTAACCGCCTCCTGGCTCTCATGCAGCCGGAAGCGCGGGATATGGCGCTTGAGCACCACATCGGGCCTTGGCGTGTCGAAGGCGATACCACCCGCCATGAGCGTCTGCAGTGACTCGCTTTTGATCTTGATGCCCGACAGACCACCGGTCAGGGTAATGCCACTGACATTCCAGAAGCGCGACGAGCCGTTCACCAGCTTCTCGTACTCCTTCTCGATATGCACACCGATCAGGATGCGGTTGCTGTTACGCGCAAACTGGTAGCTCTGCACGCTGCCCACCTTCACCTGGCGGTACATCACCGGACTACCGATTTCCAGCGAGCCCAGGGTATCGGCGAACAGCACCATGTGCAGGCCCGGCGCCTTCAGGTCAAGCGGCGGCGCCTTGGGCCGTGCCTCGAACTCCCGCAGCGGCTTGTCGCCTTTCTCCCCGGGGCGAATGGCAATGTAGTTACCTTTTACCAAGGCCTCCAGGCCGGTAATGCCCGCCAGCGAAATGGACGGCTTGACCACCCAGAACTGCGTACCTTCGACCAGGTAGTCCTCGGTGAGTGGGTCGAGGGTCAGCTCGGCCATGGCGCTGCCCAGGTTGTCTTCCATCTTCAGCGCTTTCAGCGAGCCGACCTGGATCCCCTTGTACATCACCGGCGTGCGACCGGCCTGCAGGCCTTCGTAGTCACTCAGCTTGACCTTGATGCGGATACCGGCCTGGGCTGCATCGAAGTCTTCATACAGGCGAAACGGCAGGCTGGGGTCGGTTGGCGGGCTGTCCTTGCGGTATTCCGGCGTCGCAAAGGCAATACCGCCGGCGACGATGCTCGACAGCGACTCGCTGCGCACCTTCACGCCCGACAGGCTGGCATCGATACTGATACCGCTGGCATTCCAGAAACGCGTGTGTTTGCGCACCAGGCTGGCGTAGGCCGGCTGGATAAACACTTTGATCTCGACAGTGTCCTGGTCATCGGAAAGCCGGTAACTCTTCACCCGGCCGACCTGGATCTGTTTATAGAACACAGGGCTGTCGCGATTGAGCGAACCCAGCCGTTCGGCCTTGAGTGTCAGGTGCAAGCCCGGCTCACTGTCAGACAAGGGCGGCGCCGTAGACAAGGCCTTGAAGCGCTTGGCCTTCTCCCCTTCGCCAGGGCTGACGGCGATGTAGTTACCCGAGACCAGGGTTTCCAGGCCGGAAATACCCGCCAGGCTGACGCTTGGCTTGACCAGCCAGAAGCGCGTCCCGGTAGTCAGGTGCGGCTCGGCTGCCTTGTTCATTTCAATGGTGGCAATCACACCCTGGTTGGCACCCTTGGCATCCAGCACCAACGCCGTCACCTTGCCGACAGGCATGCCCTTGTAGATGACTTCGGTCTTGTTGGCGACGATCCCTTCACCCGTGGTAAAGCGAACCTCGATTTCTACACCCGCATCACGGTAGGCCTGCCATGCCAGCCAGCCCCCGATCATCAACGCGATCAGCGGCAGGATCCAGATGGCCGACCAGTTCGAAGCTGGGCGGGTTTTTGCCGTAGGCAGGTCACTCATGGTCGTCATCCGACTCCGTGTTATCCCAAATCAGTCGGGGATCGAAAGTTAAAGCAGCAAGCATCGTCAGAATCACCACACTGGCGAAGGCGACAGCGCCCAGGTTGGCTTCGACACTGGCTATTCGCCCGAAATTCACCACCGCCACCAGGATGGCGATGACGAAGATATCGAGCATGGACCAGCGCCCAATGAATTCGATAAAGCGGTACATCAGGATCCGTTGGCGCGCCGAAAGCGGCTGGCGGCGCTGAACCGAGTACAGCAACAAGCCAATACCCACCAGTTTGAAGGTAGGTACCAGAATACTGGCGATGAACACCACGGCAGCGATGGGCACCATGCCGTGCTTGAGCAGGGTAATGACGCCGGACATGATGGTATCGGGGCTACCCTGACCAAGGGTGCTGACAGTCATGATCGGCAACAGGTTGGCAGGGATATAGAGAATGGAGGCCGCAATCAGCAACGCCCAGGTACGCACGATGCTGTTCGGCCGACGGCCATGCACAATGGCCCCACAGCGCGTACACGTCTGCGAGGCGCTGTCGGCCTCCTGCCTGTTCAATTGGTGACACTCATTGCAGACCAGGATGCCTGCATCAATCGCCCGCATGGAGATCCTCCCCCGAAAGCGCACTCCAGATCTGATGCGGTGACATCACCACTTCGAGCCATACCTGAATCAACAGCAGACTGATGAAACAGAACAGCCCCAACCCCACGGTCAGTTCAGCCAGGTCCACCAGTTTGACGATCGCAACCAGCACGCCCATGAAGTAGACCTCGAGCATGCCCCAGTCGCGCAAGTGGTGATAGATGCGGTAGAACAACAGGCCATAGCTGCGGCCTACATCCAGCCGAATGCTCAGCAGTACCGCCAACTGGCACAGCAGCTTTGCCAAAGGAATGGCCATGCTGCACAGGAAGACCACC
The DNA here is from genome assembly GCF_051123555.1 of Pseudomonas sp. NFX1. Classification (NCBI taxonomy): domain Bacteria; kingdom Pseudomonadati; phylum Pseudomonadota; class Gammaproteobacteria; order Pseudomonadales; family Pseudomonadaceae; genus Pseudomonas; species Pseudomonas sp. NFX1. The sequence continues at coordinate 3,974,718 of NZ_CP169366.1, forward strand.
ACGGCCACGCCGCGCATTTGTGAATTGTACAGGCCCACTACCCCGCTCCAGACCGTGTCGTCCGAAGTCTGGCCAAGCAGGTGCAGCTGCATGATCGGCAGAAAGTTGGCTGGCACGAAAAGCAGTAATGCCGTCAGTACCAGGGCCAGGCTGCGGTTGACCACATTGTGCCGGTGGGCGTAAAGCTCATAACCGCAGCGCGGGCACAGGGCTTTTTCATCGTGCTGCAGCACTGGCTTGCGCAGCAACAGGTCGCATTCGTGACAAGCAACGAGTTCGTCCAGCGGCAAGTGGGCCAGTGCTTCGGGTTCGACAGGGTTGGGCATATCGAGCTTCTGAAAGGATGCGTGGGCTCTATTCTAGTGATCTGGCTCGAAATGTGGGAGGCGACTATTGACCGGTTTGAGCCCGGTTTTTGTGCGAGACAAAGACAAAACCCCTACCTGCTTGCGCAGATAGGGGTTTTGCGAAATGAATCTTGACGATGACCTACTCTCACATGGGGAGACCCCACACTACCATCGGCGATGCATCGTTTCACTACTGAGTTCGGGATGGGATCAGGTGGTTCCAATGCTCTATGGTCGTCAAGAAATTCTGTTGCCAGAACGTCCAGATGGACAGCCCAGCGAATTCGGATATGTGATTTGTGATGGGCATTCGAACTTTCGGTTCGTGTGTCTTCACCACCGCAATCTGCATGAGCAAATTGCTTGGGTGTTATATGGTCAAGCCTCACGGGCAATTAGTATTGGTTAGCTCAACGCCTCACAGCGCTTACACACCCAACCTATCAACGTCGTAGTCTTCGACGGCCCTTCAGGGGATTCTAGATCCCAGTGAGATCTCATCTTGAGGCAAGTTTCCCGCTTAGATGCTTTCAGCGGTTATCTCTTCCGAACATAGCTACCCGGCAATGCCACTGGCGTGACAACCGGAACACCAGAGGTTCGTCCACTCCGGTCCTCTCGTACTAGGAGCAGCCCCTCTCAAATCTCAAACGTCCACGGCAGATAGGGACCGAACTGTCTCACGACGTTCTAAACCCAGCTCGCGTACCACTTTAAATGGCGAACAGCCATACCCTTGGGACCGGCTTCAGCCCCAGGATGTGATGAGCCGACATCGAGGTGCCAAACACCGCCGTCGATATGAACTCTTGGGCGGTATCAGCCTGTTATCCCCGGAGTACCTTTTATCCGTTGAGCGATGGCCCTTCCATACAGAACCACCGGATCACTAAGACCTACTTTCGTACCTGCTCGACGTGTTTGTCTCGCAGTCAAGCGCGCTTTTGCCTTTATACTCTACGACCGATTTCCGACCGGTCTGAGCGCACCTTCGTACTCCTCCGTTACTCTTTGGGAGGAGACCGCCCCAGTCAAACTACCCACCATACACTGTCCTCGATCCGGATAACGGACCTGAGTTAGAACCTCAAAGTTGCCAGGGTGGTATTTCAAGGATGGCTCCATGAGAACTGGCGTCCCCACTTCAAAGCCTCCCACCTATCCTACACAAGCAAATTCAAAGTCCAGTGCAAAGCTATAGTAAAGGTTCACGGGGTCTTTCCGTCTAGCCGCGGATACACTGCATCTTCACAGCGATTTCAATTTCACTGAGTCTCGGGTGGAGACAGCGCCGCCATCGTTACGCCATTCGTGCAGGTCGGAACTTACCCGACAAGGAATTTCGCTACCTTAGGACCGTTATAGTTACGGCCGCCGTTTACCGGGGCTTCGATCAAGAGCTTCGCTTGCGCTAACCCCATCAATTAACCTTCCGGCACCGGGCAGGCGTCACACCCTATACGTCCACTTTCGTGTTTGCAGAGTGCTGTGTTTTTAATAAACAGTCGCAGCGGCCTGGTATCTTCGACCGGCATGGGCTTACGGAGCAAGTCCTTAACCCTCGCCGGCGCACCTTCTCCCGAAGTTACGGTGCCATTTTGCCTAGTTCCTTCACCCGAGTTCTCTCAAGCGCCTTGGTATTCTCTACCTAACCACCTGTGTCGGTTTGGGGTACGGTTCCCAGTTATCTGAAGCTTAGGAGCTTTTCTTGGAAGCATGGCATCAACCACTTCGTCGCCTAATGGCAACTCGTCATCAGCTCTCGGCCTTGAAATCCCGGATTTGCCTAAGATTTCAGCCTACCACCTTAAACTTGGACAACCAACGCCAAGCTGGCCTAGCCTTCTCCGTCCCTCCATCGCAATAACTGCAAGTACAGGAATATTAACCTGTTTTCCATCGACTACGCTTTTCAGCCTCGCCTTAGGGACCGACTAACCCTGCGTCGATTAACGTTGCGCAGGAAACCTTGGTCTTTCGGCGTGGGAGTTTTTCACTCCCATTGTCGTTACTCATGTCAGCATTCGCACTTCTGATACCTCCAGCAAGCTTCTCAACTCACCTTCACAGGCTTACAGAACGCTCCTCTACCGCATCATCATAAGATGATACCCGTAGCTTCGGTGCATGGTTTGAGCCCCGTTACATCTTCCGCGCAGGCCGACTCGACTAGTGAGCTATTACGCTTTCTTTAAAGGGTGGCTGCTTCTAAGCCAACCTCCTAGCTGTCTAAGCCTTCCCACATCGTTTCCCACTTAACCATGACTTTGGGACCTTAGCTGACGGTCTGGGTTGTTTCCCTTTTCACGACGGACGTTAGCACCCGCCGTGTGTCTCCCATGCTCGGCACTTGTAGGTATTCGGAGTTTGCATCGGTTTGGTAAGTCGGGATGACCCCCTAGCCGAAACAGTGCTCTACCCCCTACAGTGATACATGAGGCGCTACCTAAATAGCTTTCGAGGAGAACCAGCTATCTCCGAGCTTGATTAGCCTTTCACTCCGATCCACAGGTCATCCGCTAACTTTTCAACGGTAGTCGGTTCGGTCCTCCAGTCAGTGTTACCTAACCTTCAACCTGCCCATGGATAGATCGCCCGGTTTCGGGTCTATACCCAGCGACTAAACGCCCTATTAAGACTCGCTTTCGCTACGCCTCCCCTATTCGGTTAAGCTCGCCACTGAATATAAGTCGCTGACCCATTATACAAAAGGTACGCAGTCACCTAACAAGTAGGCTCCCACTGCTTGTACGCATACGGTTTCAGGATCTATTTCACTCCCCTCTCCGGGGTTCTTTTCGCCTTTCCCTCACGGTACTAGTTCACTATCGGTCAGTCAGTAGTATTTAGCCTTGGAGGATGGTCCCCCCATATTCAGACAAAGTTTCTCGTGCTCCGTCCTACTCGATTTCATTGATAAGAGATTTTCGTGTACGGGGCTATCACCCACTATGGCCGCACTTTCCAGAGCGTTCCACTAATCTCAAACCAACTTAAGGGCTGGTCCCCGTTCGCTCGCCACTACTAAGGGAATCTCGGTTGATTTCTTTTCCTCAGGGTACTTAGATGTTTCAGTTCCCCTGGTTCGCCTCTTGCACCTATGTATTCAGTACAAGATACTCAGCTTATGCTGAGTGGGTTCCCCCATTCAGAGATCTCTGGATCACAGTCTGTTTGCCGACTCCCCAAAGCTTATCGCAGGCTACCACGTCTTTCATCGCCTCTGACTGCCAAGGCATCCACCGTATGCGCTTCTTCACTTGACCATATAACCCCAAGCAATCTGGTTATACTGTGAAGACGACATTCGCCGAAAATTCGCATGCTGCTCGATTAAGAGCAAATCACAAATTTTACCTTAGCCTGATCCACTACCAGTGAAAGTAGTGTTCAGTCTATTTCTATCACATATCCGAATTTTTAAAGAACGATCTGACAAAAGCCAGAAATCAACATTCATCACCGAATGTTCATTTCTAAGTTCTGAGCAGTGCTGCGAAACCTGAAGAGTGGTGGAGCCAAGCGGGATCGAACCGCTGACCTCCTGCGTGCAAGGCAGGCGCTCTCCCAGCTGAGCTATGGCCCCGTATTTTGTAGGCCGCACCAAGTAATTGGTAGGTCTGGGCAGATTTGAACTGCCGACCTCACCCTTATCAGGGGTGCGCTCTAACCAACTGAGCTACAGACCTATAACAGGGTCGCGTTACAGCATCGTCTTTATACAAAGAATCAAGCAATTCGTGTGGGAGCTCGTCAGCAGGCTGATGTCGTCGATTAAGGAGGTGATCCAGCCGCAGGTTCCCCTACGGCTACCTTGTTACGACTTCACCCCAGTCATGAATCACACCGTGGTAACCGTCCTCCCGAAGGTTAGACTAGCTACTTCTGGTGCAACCCACTCCCATGGTGTGACGGGCGGTGTGTACAAGGCCCGGGAACGTATTCACCGCGACATTCTGATTCGCGATTACTAGCGATTCCGACTTCACGCAGTCGAGTTGCAGACTGCGATCCGGACTACGATCGGTTTTGTGAGATTAGCTCCACCTCGCGGCTTGGCAACCCTCTGTACCGACCATTGTAGCACGTGTGTAGCCCAGGCCGTAAGGGCCATGATGACTTGACGTCATCCCCACCTTCCTCCGGTTTGTCACCGGCAGTCTCCTTAGAGTGCCCACCATAACGTGCTGGTAACTAAGGACAAGGGTTGCGCTCGTTACGGGACTTAACCCAACATCTCACGACACGAGCTGACGACAGCCATGCAGCACCTGTGTCAGAGTTCCCGAAGGCACCAATCCATCTCTGGAAAGTTCTCTGCATGTCAAGGCCTGGTAAGGTTCTTCGCGTTGCTTCGAATTAAACCACATGCTCCACCGCTTGTGCGGGCCCCCGTCAATTCATTTGAGTTTTAACCTTGCGGCCGTACTCCCCAGGCGGTCAACTTAATGCGTTAGCTGCGCCACTAAAATCTCAAGGATTCCAACGGCTAGTTGACATCGTTTACGGCGTGGACTACCAGGGTATCTAATCCTGTTTGCTCCCCACGCTTTCGCACCTCAGTGTCAGTATCAGTCCAGGTGGTCGCCTTCGCCACTGGTGTTCCTTCCTATATCTACGCATTTCACCGCTACACAGGAAATTCCACCACCCTCTACCGTACTCTAGCTTGCCAGTTTTGGATGCAGTTCCCAGGTTGAGCCCGGGGCTTTCACATTCAACTTAACAAACCACCTACGCGCGCTTTACGCCCAGTAATTCCGATTAACGCTTGCACCCTCTGTATTACCGCGGCTGCTGGCACAGAGTTAGCCGGTGCTTATTCTGTCGGTAACGTCAAAACAGCAAGGTATTCGCTTACTGCCCTTCCTCCCAACTTAAAGTGCTTTACAATCCGAAGACCTTCTTCACACACGCGGCATGGCTGGATCAGGCTTTCGCCCATTGTCCAATATTCCCCACTGCTGCCTCCCGTAGGAGTCTGGACCGTGTCTCAGTTCCAGTGTGACTGATCATCCTCTCAGACCAGTTACGGATCGTCGCCTTGGTGAGCCATTACCCCACCAACTAGCTAATCCGACCTAGGCTCATCTGATAGCGCAAGGCCCGAAGGTCCCCTGCTTTCTCCCGTAGGACGTATGCGGTATTAGCGTCCCTTTCGAAACGTTGTCCCCCACTATCAGGCAGATTCCTAGGCATTACTCACCCGTCCGCCGCTGAATCGAAGAGCAAGCTCTTCTCATCCGCTCGACTTGCATGTGTTAGGCCTGCCGCCAGCGTTCAATCTGAGCCATGATCAAACTCTTCAGTTCAATACTGCTTGGGTTTTTAAGAAACCCTAAACTTGGCTCAGCAATCTCAAATGACTATGTGATTTCTCGCATGGTCACTTGTGATGCTGATAATCTTTGTGACTATCAGTCCATACTCACAAGCACCCACACGAATTGCTTGATTCAATTTGTTAAAGAGCGGTTGGCTAAGAGCTTTTCGTCTCAACCGAGGGGCGCATTCTACGCTTTCCTCATTTGCTGTCAAGCGTTTATTTTGAAGTTTTTTGCGAGAAACTCGTTTAGCTTCAAACACTTGACTCGCTGCGATCTCTCGTAGCGGGAGGCGAATCATACAGCGTTTAGAAGCGCTGTCAACCACCATCTTAACCGCTGACGATCTTTCGATCGGAGCACTTCCATCACTACCTGGCTCGATCAACCCTTTGAATCTCAAGGAGTTTTTCGTTCCGACTACGCTGGAAGTGGGGCGCATTATAAGGGGATTCGAAATCGCGTCAACCCTTAATTTCAAGAAAGTGACATTTAGAGGGTGTATGGACCGAATACAAGGCTGACAGGTGCCCGCCATTACCCTTTCGGCGCCTATGAGATCGAGCGCCGCCCGCGCGGCGCATCGCGAGCGAGCTCGCTCCTACATTTGTTTCGGGCCAGTTATTCCTGAGGGATAGGCGCGCGGCGCCTTGGTGCCTGTCTCGATATAGAAAACGGGGAGGCCTTCCGGCCTCCCCGCTTCACGTCACGCCTTAAAGGCTAGGGAACGCAAACTGCGACGCCTCATGGCTAGCCCGCTGCGGCCAGCGCTGGGTGATCGCCTTGCGGCGGGTATAGAAGCGCACACCATCCGGCCCATAAGCATGCAGGTCACCAAACAGCGAACGCTTCCAACCACCAAAGCTGTGATAAGCCACCGGTACTGGCAGCGGCACGTTCACACCAACCATGCCCACTTCGATCTCGTCACAGAACAGGCGCGCCGCCTCACCATCACGGGTGAAGATGCAAGTGCCGTTGCCATACTCGTGATCGTTGATCAGTTGCATGGCCTGCTCCAGGCTATTCACCCGCACCACGCACAGCACGGGGCCGAAGATCTCTTCTTTATAGATGCGCATCTCCGGGGTCACCTTGTCGAACAAGGTGCCACCCACGAAGTAACCATCCTCATTACCCGCCACACGGAAGCCACGGCCGTCCACCACCAGCTTGGCGCCAGCAGCCACACCGTCGTCGATATAGCCAACCACCTTGTCACGGGCAGCCGCCGTTACCAGCGGGCCCATGTCCAGGCCACAAGAAGTACCCGCACCGATCTTCAAGGCTTTGATCTGGGGCTCCAGCTTGGCGATCAGGGCATCTGCAACCTGGTCACCCACGCACACCGCCACGGAAATGGCCATGCAACGCTCACCGCACGAACCGTAGGCAGCTCCCATCAGGGCGCTGACGGCGTTGTCCAGGTCAGCATCAGGCATCAGCACGGCATGGTTCTTCGCACCACCCAGCGCCTGGACGCGTTTGCCGCGCTTGGTGCCTTCGGCATAGATGTACTCGGCAATCGGCGTCGAACCTACGAAGCTCAGGGCTTTTACCTCTGGGGCCTCGATCAGTGCATCCACCGCTTCCTTGTCACCGTGCACCACGTTGAGGATGCCCTTCGGCAGGCCAGCCTCCAGCAGCAGTTGCGCGATGAACAGGGTCGAACTCGGGTCACGTTCGGAAGGTTTGAGGATGAACGCGTTACCGCAGGCAATGGCCAGCGGGTACATCCACAGCGGGACCATGGCCGGGAAGTTGAACGGCGTAATGCCGGCAACCACGCCCAGTGGCTGGAAGTCGGACCAGGCGTCGATGTTCGGGCCCACGTTGCGGCTGTACTCGCCTTTGAGCACTTCCGGTGCTGCGCAAGCAAACTCGACGTTCTCGATACCGCGCTTCAGCTCGCCCGCAGCGTCTTCCACAGTCTTGCCGTGCTCTTCGCTGATCATCTGCGAGATGCGTGCTTCGTTCTGCTCCAACAGTTGCTTGAAACGGAACATCACCTGGGCACGTTTGGCCGGCGGTGTGTTGCGCCAAGCCGGGAACGCCGCCTTGGCCGAGTCGATGGCTTCCTGCACGGTCGCACGGCTGGCCAGTTCGACCTTGCGCACGGCCTGGCCGGTCGACGGATTGAAGACATCGGCGGTGCGCTCACCCTTGGTAACCAGCTCGCCGTTGATCAGGTGCTGAACAATGCTCATGCATAACTCCAGATAAAGAGGGGTGTTACAAGCGCGTGATCACCTCACGCGCCTGTCGTCATATTCGCGAAGATCAATCGATCAGGTTCAGGGTCTCGCCCACTGCGTCGAACAGGCGGTCCAGTTCCTGCGGCTGGGTGTTGAAGGTTGGGCCGAACTGCAGGGTGTCGCCACCAAAGCGAACATAGAAGCCCGCCTTCCACAGCTTCATCGCCACTTCATAAGGGCGCACGATCGCATCGCCATCGCGGGCAGCGATCTGGATCGCGCCGGCCAGGCCGTAGTTGCGGATGTCGACGACGTTCTTCGTGCCTTTTACGCCGTGCAGCAGCTTCTCGAAGTGCGGCGACAGTTCGGCAGCGGCCTGCACCAGGCTTTCCTTCTGCAGCAGGTCCAGCGCGGCGAGGCCGGCGGCGCAGGCCACAGGGTGGGCCGAGTAGGTATAGCCGTGGGGGAACTCCACCGCGTATTCCGGGGTGGGCTGGTTCATGAAGGTCTGATAGATCTCGGTGCTGGCAATTACCGCACCCATCGGGATGGCGCCGTTGGTCACCTGCTTGGCGATGCACATCAGGTCTGGCGTTACGCCGAAAGCTTCAGCACCGGTCATCGCGCCCATGCGGCCGAAACCGGTGATCACTTCGTCGAAGATCAGCAGGATGTTGTGCTGGGTGCAGATCTCGCGCAGGCGCTTGAGGTAGCCCTTCGGTGGCGGCAAAACACCTGCCGACCCCGCCAGCGGCTCGACAATCACCGCCGCGATGTTCGAGGCATCGTGCAGCTCGATCAGTTTGAGCATCTCGTCGGCCAGGGCGATGCCACCCTCTTCCGGCATGCCCTTGGAGAAGGCGTTGACCGGCAGCACGGTGTGCGGCAAATGGTCGACGTCCAGCAGCTGGCCGAACATCTTGCGGTTGCCGTTCACGCCACCCAGGCTGGTACCGGCGATGTTCACGCCGTGGTAACCGCGGGCACGGCCGATGATCTTGGTCTTGCTCGCCTGACCTTTCAGGCGCCAGTAGGCACGCACCATCTTCAACACGGTATCGGCGCACTCGGAACCGGAGTTGGTATAGAAGACGTGGTTCAGGTCACCCGGAGTCAGCTCGGTGATCTTTTCAGCCAGCTGGAACGACAGCGGGTGGCCGAACTGGAAGGCTGGGGAGTAATCCAGGGTGCCAAGCTGACGGGTTACCGCTTCGGTGATTTCCTTGCGGGTATGCCCGGCACCGCAGGTCCACAACCCAGACAAGGCGTCGAAAATCTTGCGCCCCTTGTCATCCACAAGGTAGTTGCCTTCAGCCGCCACGATCAGGCGTGGGTCGCGATGGAAATTGCGGTTGGCGGTGTAGGGCATCCAGTGCGCATCCAGCTTGAGCTGGCTGGCGATACCGGTGTGGGCGGTTTCGGGCATGTTCATCGGCGGTTCCTCGGAAGACGATTAGGCAACGATGGATGTTGTTGCAGCTAAATTGGCACGGCGATAAAGTCTGAAAAAGCCTGCATTTCTAATCTTCAGATAGGGCAACACTAAACTAATGAGCCGACGCCCCGACCCACTCGCTCAAGTCAGCGATTTTGACATTCGCCTGTTGAAGATCTACCGCAGCGTCGTCGAGTGCGGCGGCTTCTCGGCAGCCGAGAACGTGCTCGGGATCGGCCGCTCGGCCATCAGCCAGCAGATGAACGACCTAGAGCAGCGCCTGGGCCTACGCCTGTGCCAGCGCGGCCGTGCCGGTTTTTCCCTGACCGAGGAAGGCCGCGAGGTCTACCATTCGGCCTTGCAGTTGCTCAGCGCCCTGGAGAGCTTCCGTACCGAGGTCAACGGGCTGCACCAGCACCTGCGCGGCGAGCTGAACATCGGGCTGACCGATAACCTGGTGACCCTGCCGCACATGCGCATCACCCATGCACTTGCCGAGCTCAAGGACCGCGGCCCTGACGTGCGCATCAACATCCGCATGATCGCCCCCAGCCAGGTCGAGCACGGCGTCCTCGACGGCAGTCTGCATGTTGGCGTGGTACCGCAGACCATCGCCCTGTCAGGCCTTGAATACCAACCGCTGTATAGCGAGCGCTCGCTGCTGTATTGCGCGGTCGGCCACCCGCTGTTCTACGCCGACGATCACCAGATTGACGACGATAGGCTTAACAGCCAGGAAGCCATCACCCCAACCTTCCGCCTGCCGGCCGATATCCAGGCCCACTACCAGGCGCTGCATTGCACGGCCAGCGCGTCGGACCGCGAAGGGATGGCGTTTCTCATCCTCACCGGGCGCTACATCGGCTACCTGCCAGACCACTACGCCAGCTTCTGGGTGCAGCAAGGCCGGCTGCGTGCCCTCAAGCCCCGCCAGCGCTTCTATGACCTGAGCCTGAGTTGGGTGACACGCAAAGGGCGGCGGCCGAACCTGGTGCTGGAGAGCTTCCTGGATAGCCTGGCTGCGACACGCTGATGCCAGTCTCTGACGCAAACGCTTGTCACTTCGGCGCAGGCAGGTAATCTTGTCCGACAGCCGCTGCCACTGACCCGTACGGAATCGTCCATGACCCTTGAAGTCCCAGCGCATCGCCTCTCCGCCTCGGGCAAGCCCGCCGGCCGCATCCGCCAGAAGAACGAACAGGCCATCATCCAGGCCGCCGAAGACGAATTCGCCCGCCATGGCTTCAAGGGCACCAGCATGAACACCATTGCCCTGAAGGCCGGTTTGCCCAAGGCCAACCTGCATTATTACTTCACCAACAAGCTGGGCCTGTACATTGCCGTGCTGAGCAACATCATCGAACTGTGGGACAGCACCTTCAACGCCTTGAGCGTCGAGGACGACCCCGGCGAAGCGCTGAGCCATTACATCCGCACCAAGATGGAGTTCTCGCGGCGCAACCCGCAGGCCTCGCGGATCTTCGCCATGGAGGTGATCAGCGGCGGCAGTTGCCTGAACGAGTACTTCAGCGCCGACTACCGCGAGTGGTTCCGTGGCCGGGCAGCGGTGTTCCAGGCCTGGATCGAAGCGGGCAAGATGGACCCGGTCGACCCGGTGCACCTGATCTTCCTGCTCTGGGGCAGCACCCAGCACTACGCCGACTTCGCCACGCAGATCTGCCAGGTCACCGGCCGCAGCCGCCTGACCAAGCAAGACATGGAAGACGCCAGCAACAACCTTATCCACATCATTCTCAAGGGGTGCGGCATCAAGCCGAGTGCCTGACAGCCATTTATGCCTTCTACCCTGCTCGACCTCTGCGAGTTTCGTGAAGAAATCCGCAAAAGCCGTTTCATCACCCTCGCCGGCCCGATTACCAGTGCTGCCGAGGCGATGAGCTTCATCGAACGCCACAGTGACCTGGCCGCGACCCACAACTGCTGGGCCTGGAAGCTGGGCGGCCAGTACCGCAGCAATGACGATGGCGAGCCGGGTGGCACCGCCGGTCGCCCGATCCTGGCGGCCATCGAAGCGCAAGACTGCGATCAGGTGGTGGTGCTGGTGATCCGCTGGTACGGCGGCATCCAGCTGGGCACCGGAGGCCTGGCCAGGGCCTATGGCGGCGGCGCCAACAAATGCCTGCAACAGGCTCCCAAGCGGTTGTTGGTGCAACGCAGCGAATTCACCTGCAGTTGCAGCTTCAGCGAGCTGGCGTTGCTGAAGCTGCGCCTGGCAGAGGCTGACGGCCTGGTGCTGGATGAACAGTTCACCGCCAATGGCGTAGACCTGCACATTGCGGTGGGTGAAGCCCAGCTGGCCGCGCTGCAACAGCAGCTGGCCGACCTGAGCCGTGGGCGCATACTGCTCGAAGCACGCTGAACATTACGCACATGAACTGTGGGCCTGCCTGTGGATAAGCTTGGGGCACTCTCTTGCAGGCTAGGGTTCTCAAGGCCCGCAGAGCTTTGATCATATTTTGATCACTATTTGATGACAGCTGCAAATGACTGAAACCCTGAGGGTTATCCCCAAACCCGATTCACAAGGCGGCCCCGGCAACCCGTGTGGCTTGCACACAATAACTGTGGAACAGCCTGTGGATAACCCGTTAGCCAACAGGCCAAACGCCCAGCCACACAAGGGCTGGCGCAACTGATCATTAATTAACCAAAGGCGGGCAAGGCGGCAATTGCCAGTCTGCAGTATCCTCAATACCTTTCTTTTGCAATCGATCAAGGAGCGCGTCCACATGGCCACCGCAAAAACCGCACTCATCATCGGCGCCTCCCGTGGGCTTGGCCTGGGCTTGGTGCAACGCCTGCAAGAGGACGGCTGGAACGTCATCGCCACGGTGCGCGACCCGCAAAAGGCCGGCGCCTTGGCCAGTGTCCCCGGTGTGCGCATCGAGCAGCTGGAGATGAATGACACCGCGCAGCTCGACGGGCTGAAGCAACGCCTGCAAGGCGAAGTGTTCGACCTGCTGTTCGTCAACGCCGGCGTCATGGGCCCGCTGCCACAAGACCTGGAAACCGTCCGCAACCAGGACATCGGCGACCTGTTCATGACCAACGCAGTGGCGCCCATCCGCGTCGCCCGGCGCCTGGTCGGCCAGGTTCGCGAGGGCAGCGGCGTGCTGGCCTTCATGAGCTCGATCCTGGGCAGCGTGACCGTGCCGGACGGCGGTGAAGTCTGCCTGTACAAAGCCAGCAAGGCGGCGCTGAACTCGATGATCAACAGCTTCGTGGTCGAACAGCAGCGCCCCGGCCTTTGCGTACTGGCCATGCACCCTGGCTGGGTGAAGACCGACATGGGCGGCGAGAACGCCGAGATCGACGTACTCACCAGCACCCGCGGCATGCTCGAGCAGATCAAGGCGCAAAGCGGCAAGGGCGGCCTGCGCTTCATCAACTACAAAGGTGAGCCCCTGACCTGGTGAATTGAAAGCTGCGTGGCGAGGCAGTAGACTCGATGCCTCGCCCCCGCGGCGGACCTGGATCAGCAGACAGGGCAACACTGAGCTGGCTAACCTGAACCCACTTTCAGAGGAGCCGGCACCATGCCTGCGACCCGCATCTGGTTGAAATCCCCGCTTGCCATCTTCACCGCCAACGACACCGACGCCCGTGGCGGGCTGGTCATCGAAGACGGCCGTATCACACAGCTTCTGGCCCTCGGCGAAAGCCCCAGCCAACCCTGCGACCAAGTGTTCGATGCCCGCGAGCATGTGGTCACCCCGGGCCTGATCAACACCCACCACCACTTCTACCAGACCCTCACCCGGGCCTGGGCACCTGTGGTCAACCAGCCACTGTTCCCCTGGTTGAAGACGCTGTACCCGGTGTGGGCACGCCTGACCCCCGCGAAACTGGCACTGGCCAGCCAGGTAGCACTGGCCGAACTGCTGCTGTCGGGTTGCACGACCGCCGCCGATCACCATTACCTGTTCCCCCAAGGCCTGGACAATGCCATCGACGTGCAAGTCGACGTGGTGCGCCAGCTGGGCATGCGCGCGATGCTGACCCGCGGCTCGATGAGCCTGGGCGAAGACGACGGCGGCCTGCCCCCGCAGCAAACGGTGCAACAGGGCGAGGTGATTCTGGCCGACAGCCAGCGGCTTATCCACAGCTACCATGAACGCGGTGACGGTGCGCAGATCCAGATTGCCCTGGCGCCCTGCTCGCCCTTCTCGGTCACGCCTGAAATCATGCGGGCCAGCGCCACGCTCGCCGAAGAACTGGACGTGCGCCTGCACACCCACCTGGCGGAAACCCTCGATGAGGAAGACTTCTGCCTGCAACGCTTCGGCCTGCGCACAGTGGACTACCTGGACAGCGTCGGCTGGCTCGGCCCACGCACCTGGCTGGCTCACGGCATTCACTTCAATGCCGACGAAATCGCCCGCCTGGGCGCGGCCGGCACCGGCATCTGCCACTGCCCGAGCTCGAACATGCGCCTGGCCTCGGGCATCTGCCCGACCGTGGACCTTGAAGCCGCCGGTGCCCCGCTGGGCCTGGGCGTCGACGGGTCAGCCTCCAACGATGCCTCCAACATGATCCTCGAAGCCCGTCAGGCCCTGTACCTGCAGCGCCTGCGCTATGGCGCCGAGCAGATCACCCCGGAGCGTGCCCTGGGTTGGGCGACACGGGGTTCGGCACGCCTGCTCGGGCGCCAGGACATTGGTGAGCTGGCCGTTGGCAAGCAAGCCGACCTGGCAATGTTCAAACTCGACGAGCTGCGCTTCTCGGGCAGCCATGACCCGCTGTCGGCGCTGCTGCTGTGCGGAGCCGACCGCGCCGACCGGGTCATGATCGGTGGCCAGTGGCGGGTGGTCGACGGCCAGATCGAAGGCCTGGATATCCAGGGCCTGATCGCCAACCACCGCCAGGCCGCCGCGCAACTGATCGCCGGTTGAGCCAACACAGGGCCTGGCCGGGCGCATTGCCTGGCCAGGCCCTGTAGAATGGCGGCAACCGTACCTGATCGAGATAACCACCTATGTATGACTGGTTGAACGCCCTGCCCAAGGCCGAACTGCACCTGCACCTGGAGGGCTCGCTGGAGCCCGAGCTGCTGTTTGCCCTGGCCGAGCGCAACAAGATCGCCCTGCCCTGGGCCGATGTAGAGGCACTGCGTGGCGCCTACGCCTTCAACAACCTGCAGGAATTCCTAGACCTCTATTACCAAGGCGCGGATGTATTGCGTACCGAGCAGGACTTCTACGACCTGACCTGGGCCTACCTGCAACGCTGCAAGGCGCAGAACGTCATCCACACCGAACCCTTCTTCGACCCGCAAACCCATACCGACCGCGGTATCCCTTTCGAAGTGGTGCTCAACGGCATCAACCAGGCCCTCAAGGATGGCCGTGACCAGCTGGGCATCAGCAGTGGCCTGATCTTGAGCTTCCTGCGCCACCTCAGCGAAGAAGAAGCGCACAAGACACTCGACCAGGCCCTGCCCTTCCGCGATGCGTTCATCGCCGTAGGCCTGGACAGCTCTGAAATGGGCCACCCGCCTAGCAAGTTCCAGCGTGTGTTCGACCGCGCCCGCAGCGAAGGCTTCGTCGCCGTTGCCCACGCCGGTGAAGAAGGCCCGCCCGGATACATCTGGGAAGCCCTGGACCTGTTGAAGATCAAACGCATCGACCATGGCGTGCGCGCCATCGAAGACGAGCGCCTGATGCAACGCATCATCGACGAGCAGATCCCCCTGACCGTCTGCCCCCTGTCAAACACCAAGCTCTGCGTGTTCGACCACATGCGCCAGCACAACATCCTGGACATGCTCGAACGTGGGGTGAAGGTCACGGTCAACTCGGACGACCCTGCCTACTTCGGCGGCTACGTCACCGAAAACTTCCATGCCCTGCACACTCACCTGGGCATGACCGAAGACCAGGCCCGCCGCCTGGCGCAAAACAGCCTGGACGCGCGGCTGGTCTGATTGGCGGGTGGCGTTGCGGTCAGCCGACCTGCAACGTCGTGACGCGGGCAATGCGATTGATGTGCTGGATGCCCAGCGCCGAGATATGCAATGCCCGCGTATCCTCGGACTCGCGCATCCAGCCGGACTGCAGAAACAGCCTGAACAGGGCCTGCCCGAGCACGCCCCCCAGGTGAGGGCCCTGGTTGTTCCAGTCGGTGCAGCGGCAGATCACGCAACCCCGTTGCTGGTGTGGCGCCAGGGCGTCGATGTAAACGCCCACCAGCGCCAGCTCTGCCCGCCCTCGCTCACTGACCATCAGTTGACGGTCGGTGCCCTCCAGCCAGCCGGCCGCGACCAGCCGTTGGTACAACTCGCCGGCAAGCTCCCCCCCCAGATGGTCACCGCAACGCCGCGCCCTGCGTAGCGACATGGGCAGTTGCGTGGCAGTTGCCTCGGGCGGGTGCGCTTTGGCGCTGCACAACTGCACGCTGGCCAATGCCTCCACCGCAGCCCCCACCTGCGGGGTAGCCAAGCGGAAGTAGCGTTTACGCCCGCGCGCTTCGTGCCTGAGCAAACCGGCCGAAGACAGCAACGAAAGGTGGGCGCAAGCGGAGGATGACGTCAACCCGGTCATCATCGCGAGCTCGTTCGCCAGGCGCGGCGTGCCGTCGATCAACGCCCAGAGCATGGCACTGCGCTTGGGGTCGGCCATCAGGCTGGCGATCTGGCTGATACTGCTGACTGCGTTCATATCCCTGTAACTCCCTGCACGTTCACATGTGGATGCAATGGCCAACCCTGGCAACGCGGATCGCCTGCCTGATAATTGCCAGTACCGACAGGGAAACCCCTCTCGCTGACACTGGCTCTAGGGGGCAGTATAAGCCGCAGAAAACCCCGCTCAGGCAGCCAGCGGATGCGGCCCGCCTGTCTGAAGTCCATTGGGTATGCCTACCCATGCGAGATGATGTGCAGGTTCGTGGAACGCGCCGAAACCGCGCAGATGAACAATGCCCCAGAACTTTGCGGGGCACAGACAGGGCATGAGGAAAAATCGCCCGGAGTACGTTCGGATGCGGCCGACAGCGGGCTTCCATAAATAGCGCAAACAAAAGCGAAGCTTCTACATGCTTCCAGGCATTACACCCGGGCAGCATGAAGTAATGTGGGAAATAACAGCGCCACTGACCGTCAGTCAGAACGCAGATACCGGTCATGGCATGCACAGGGCACAGCGCTACACTTCATCCGCTCTCAACCCCATTGGAGGTATGCCGCGATGAAAATTGTCGTCAGTGCGTCGAGCCGCAACCCGATCTGCCCCTGGCAGGTTCAGCTCGACCAACACGTGGTCAGTTTCCGCAGCGAGGCCGAAGCACGTGCCTTCGTCGCCACCTTGGAAACCCGCCTGCAGGCGCCCCACCCGCTTACGCAGGCCGCCTGGCCTGCAAGCGCCGGGTCAGCAGCGCGACACTGACCACCAGTGCCCCGCACAGGCTGATCACCAGTGTCATCGGCACCGCACTGCCATCGTGCAACAACCCGACCAATGCCGCTGCGCCCGCGGCGACGCTGAACTGCAGGCAGCCCATCAATGCCGAGGCGCTGCCTGCCCGTGCACCCTGCCCACTCATGGCGCAGGCCGAGGCATTGGGGATGATGCAGCCCAGGCTTGCGATGCACACGAACAACGGCACCAGCAGCGGCCACAATTGGCTCGGCCGCAGCGCGGCAACGCCAAGCAACAGCAAACCTGCGGCCAGGTACATCCACACTGCGCGCACCAGCAAGAAAGCCGGGCCACGCTTGGCCAGCAAGCGTGCATTGACCTGCGCCACGAGGATAAAACCTGCCGCATTGGTGCCGAACAACCAGCCGTAATGCTCGGCAGGCACGCCATACAGCTTGATGAAGACGAAAGGCGAGCCGGCGATGTAGGCAAACATACCGGCAATGGCAATACCACCGGTCAAGGCATGGCCGAGGAACACCCGGTCATTGAGCAGGCGCAGGTACTGGCGCAACGCCCCCGACAGCGGTTGGCGCGGCATGTCCGCCGGCAGGCTCTCCGGCAGGCCCAGGCTGACCGCCAGCAGGCAGGCGGCACTGAACAGGCTCAGCACCAGGAAGATCGACTGCCAGCCCGCCAGGTTCACCAACACCCCGCCCAGCATCGGCGCGAGGATCGGCGCCAGGCCCATCACCAGCATCAGTTGCGAAAACACTTTGGCCGACGCCACCGGGTCGCACTTGTCACTGACGATCGCCCGCGACAGCACCATCCCGGCGCAGCCGCCCAGCGCCTGGACGAACCGCGCCAACACCAGGGTATCGAGGTTGGGGGCATAGGCGCACGCCAGCGAGGCCAGGGTAAACAGTGTCACGCCAAACAGCAGAGGCTTGCGCCGCCCGAAGCGGTCGGCCACCGGACCATACGCCAACTGGCCGATGGACAGGCCAAGGAAGTAGGCGGCCAAGGTGGTCTGGACGTGTTTTTCATCGGTGGCGAAAGCCTGCGCCATGGCCGGGAAGGCGGGCAGGTAAAAGTCGATCGCCAAAGGCCCGAACGCACTCAATGCGCCCAGGATCAGCACCATTCGCAGGTTCATCAGGAATCCATAGCAGGCTAAGCAAGTGCGTAAGTCTACCTGCTAAGGGCTCCATCAGCATGAAAACATTTGCAACAAAAGGGGCACCAAGCGCCCCTGGGCATCAGGCCACTTCGGCTTGATAACCCTCGTCACGGATCGCCGTGAGGATCTGCTCCACCGCCATCGCACTCTGCACCCGCACCTGCTTGCCCGCCAGGTCGACCTCGACCTGAGCCGCGGCATCTTGCGCCTGCACTGCCCGGGTCACCGCTTTGACACAATGGCCACAGGTCATGCCTTGTACATTGAACACTTGCATGGGGTTACCTCCTTCAGGTTTTGACGCAGTTTCAAGCTTGCCATCGGGTCAAGGTCAAGCCCTTGCAAGCGCCCGGGCTGGAAATCCGCGCTCACGTCGGCCAAGCTGCGCCTTTGACGATCAGGCAAGCAGGAGATTTTTCATGTTCAGGGCAGCATTGGGCGTCGTCGGGCTTTTGAGCGCGCTGGCTGCGGTGCCACCGGCCAGCGCCGAGGGCAACTCTGACTACAGCGTATTGATCATCTCCCGGGAGCGCCTGGAAGTGGCCACCAGTTGCGAAATTGGCGTCTACCTCAACGACCAGCTTTCCGGGCGCATGTTCCAGGAGCAGTCCACCTCCTTCAACCTGCCACCCGGCCCAGTGGATGTGCGCCTGCGCCTACTGCCAGGGCAAGCGCCCGGTTGCGCTGCGGGTATCGAAGACCAGCGCAGCACGCGTTTGAACCTGCAGGCGGGCCAGATCAACAAATACCGGATTGCCATGGGCCACAATGGGCTGGAATTGAAGCGCGCCGGCCTCGGCTATTGACCTTGCCTACGTGGCAAGGTTGATGCTGGAGGCCAATCCAAGGAGGACAGCCATGCCCGCATCCACCACGTTCGACCTGCCGATTTCCGGCATGACCTGCGCCAGCTGTGCCGGCCGGGTCGAGCGCGCCCTGCGCAAGGTCGACGGCGCTGAACAGGTCAGCGTCAACCTTGCCACCGAACAGGCCCGGGTTCAGGCCCCGGCCAGCAGCCTGCCGGCCTTGCTCGACGCCGTGCGCGAAGCCGGCTACGGCGTACCCACCCGCACCGTCGAGCTGCAGATCGGCGGCATGACCTGCGCCAGCTGCGTCGGCCGTGTCGAACGCGCGCTCGGCAAACTGCCCGGGGTCGAGCAGGTCAGCGTCAACCTGGCCAGCGAACGCGCGCACCTCGAGGTGCTCGCGGCCCTCGACGACAGTCTTTTGATCAACACCGTGGAAAAGGCCGGCTACAGCGCCAGCCTGCCGCATGCGGGCAAGGATGAGCAGGGCGATGCCCAGCGCCGCCTGCGCAACGAACGCCTGGCCGTCGCTGCTGCCCTGCTGCTGGCCCTGCCGCTGGTGTTGCCGATGCTGGTGCAGCCCTTCGGCCTGCACTGGATGCTGCCCGCCTGGGCGCAGTTTGTGCTGGCAACGCCCGTGCAGTTCATTCTCGGTGCGCGCTTCTATGTGGCGGCCTGGAAGGCCGTGCGTGCCGGTGCCGGCAACATGGACCTGCTGGTGGCCCTGGGCACCAGTGCCGGCTACGGCCTGAGCCTGTACCAATGGGCACAAGCCCCGGCCGGTATGGCGCCACACCTGTACTTCGAAGCCTCGGCCGTGGTCATTGCCCTGGTCTTGCTGGGCAAATACCTCGAAAGCCGCGCCAAGCGCCAGACCGCCAGCGCCATCCGCGCCCTTGAAGCCCTGCGCCCCGAACGCGCGGTGCGCGTGATAGATGGCCGTGAGGAAGATGTGGCGATCGCCCAGTTGCGGCTCGGTGACCTGGTAGTGGTCAAGCCCGGTGAGCGGTTCCCAGTCGATGGCCAAGTCGAGGAAGGCAGCAGCCACGCCGACGAGGCCCTGATCAGCGGTGAGAGCCTGCCGGTGCCCAAACAACCTGGCGACCCCGTCACCGGTGGCGCCATCAATGGCGAAGGTCGTCTGCTGGTGCGCACCCAGGCACTGGGCACTGAAACCGTGCTGGCTCGCATCATCCGCCTGGTCGAAGATGCCCAGGCGGCCAAGGCGCCCATTCAGAAGTTGGTGGACCGGGTCAGCCAGGTCTTTGTCCCGGCCGTGCTGGTGATCGCGCTGGTCACCCTGATTGGCTGGTGGCTGGCCGGCGCCCCGCTGGAAACCGCGCTGATCAACGCGGTCGCCGTGCTGGTGATCGCCTGCCCCTGTGCGCTCGGCCTGGCCACGCCGGCGGCGATCATGGCCGGCACCGGCGTGGCCGCCCGCCACGGCATCCTGATCAAGGACGCCGAGGCCCTGGAGCGTGCCCATGCGGTCAACCGGGTGGTCTTCGACAAGACCGGCACCCTCACCTCCGGCAGCCCCCGGGTGGTCCACAGCCAGGCGCTGGTCGGCAGCACCGCCGAGCTGCACCGCTTGGCCGGCGCCCTTCAGCGCGGCAGTGAGCACCCGTTGGCCAAGGCCGTGCTGGATGCGTGCGCCGAGCAGCAGTTGGAGGTGCCTGCGGTGGTCGACAGCCAGTCGCTGACCGGGCGGGGTATCGCCGGGCACGTGGAAGGCCGTGATCTGGCCCTGGGCAATCGCCGCCTGCTTGATGAAAGCATGTTGCAACCCGGTGGCCTGGCCGCCAAGGCCCACGCCTGGGAAGCCGAAGGCCGTACGCTGTCGTGGCTTGTGGAGCGCGGCGCACAACCCCGGGTGCTGGGCCTGTTCGCCTTCGGCGACAGCCTCAAGCCGGGTGCTGCGCAGGCTATCGATACCCTGCACGCCCAACATATCAGCAGCCACCTGCTGACCGGCGACAACCGCGGCAGCGCCAAGGTGGTTGCCGACGCCCTCGGCATCGACGACGTGTACGCCGAAGTGCTGCCAGCCGACAAGGCCGCCACCGTGACGGCGCTCAAACAGGACGGCGTGGTGGCAATGGTAGGCGACGGCATCAACGATGCCCCGGCCCTTGCTGCGGCCGACATCGGCATCGCCATGGGCGGTGGCACAGACGTGGCCATGCAGGCCGCCGGCATCACCCTGATGCGCGGTGACCCCCGCCTGGTACCGGCAGCCCTGGAGATCAGCCGCAAGACCTACGCGAAGATCCGCCAGAACCTGTTCTGGGCGTTCATCTACAACCTGGTCGGTATCCCCTTGGCCGCGCTGGGTTACCTCAACCCGGTACTGGCCGGCGCCGCCATGGCCCTGTCCAGCGTCAGTGTGGTCAGCAATGCGCTATGGCTGAAGACCTGGAAACCCACCAGCAGCACCCAGGAGGCTCCATGAACATCGGCCAGGCCGCCCGCCGCAGCGGGCTCAGCACCAAGATGATCCGCTATTACGAGTCCATCGGCCTGCTCAAGCCGGCCACCCGCAGC
This sequence comes from Pseudomonas sp. NFX1, assembly GCF_051123555.1. Taxonomy (NCBI): domain Bacteria; kingdom Pseudomonadati; phylum Pseudomonadota; class Gammaproteobacteria; order Pseudomonadales; family Pseudomonadaceae; genus Pseudomonas; species Pseudomonas sp. NFX1. Next base: position 3,995,931 of record NZ_CP169366.1, read on the forward strand.
GACAGCGGCTACCGCCTGTACCAGCCAGAAGACCTGCACAGCCTGGCGTTCATCAAGCGCTCACGCGATCTGGGGTTTTCCCTGGAAGAGGTCGGCAAACTGCTGACGCTCTGGCAAGACCGCCAGCGCGCCAGTGCCGACGTCAAGGCGCTGGCCATGCAGCATATCGACGAGCTGAACCGGCGCATCGAAGAGCTGGTGAGCCTGCGCGATACCCTCGGCGATCTGGTTTCCCACTGCCAAGGGGATGAGCGGCCGGACTGTCCGATCCTCAAGGATCTGGCCAACGGCAAAGTGAGCGAATGTTGCCGCTGAGCCGCGCGGCGAGGCTTTGGTATGCCATATTCGCCTAAACACGACCGAATCATCGCCTGCTGCGACATTCCCTAATAAATACGGGCATTTGCCTTCATCTAATCCCGGGCGCTGCCGATGCAGTAACTACCTGCCTCGTGTGTCGACAATATAAAAATTCCGGGAGCGTCGATGAGCATCAAACAGAAACTGACCTGGGCATTCGCGGTCATCGCCGGCTTGCCCATCGTTCTCGTGGCCACCTTGGTGGTCCTCAACCTGCGCGGCGAAGCCCGCGATGGATTCCTCGACAGCAGCAGCCGGGAAATTCGCCAGGTCAGCAACGCGATGAACATCTTCTTCCAGGGCATCAACCAGAACGTCGAATACCTGGCCTCGCAACCGATGATCGCGGCCACGGGCAACAACCTGAACAAGTTCATGAGCGCCAACCCGTCATACGAACTGGGCGATCAAGACAAGCAAGTGCTCGAATTCTTCACCCGCCTGGCCGATTCGCACCCGGGTTACGCCTACCTTTCCTACGGTGTGAGTGACGGCGGCTATGTCGGCTGGCCGGCGGGGCAGAAGTTCGTCAACTACGACCCGCGCCCTCGCCCCTGGTACCAGTTGGCCATGGCCAACCCAGGCAAGACCCTGCGTACCGGCGCCTACTACTGGGCTGCCGACGACGCCGTGCTGGTGAGCACCGTGCGCGCCGTGGCCAACCAGCTTGGCAACCCGGGCGGCGTGGTCAACATCGACGTTTCGCTCAAGGGCCTGACGCAGATCGTCCAGCAGATCAAGCTGGGCGAAAGCGGCTACCTGATGCTGGTGGAAAACAACGGCAACGTGATGGTCGACCCGCGCGATGCCAGCCACAACTTCAAGCAACTGGGCAGCTTCGGCGACGGCTATGCCGCCCTGGCCAAGGCAGGTAAAGGCTTGGTCGAGGTCGAGCTGAACGGCGTGCGCTACATGGCCAACATCTACCCCGACGAACAACTGGGCTGGACCTTCATCGGCCTGATCGAGCAGAGCGAGGTGATGCAGACCACCACCCGCCTGACTTGGCTGATCGGCACCATCGCACTGGTGCTGGCAGCACTGTTCGCCGTGGTCGGTGCAGCCTTCGCCAAGCTGATCGTGCGCCCGATCAACAGCGTTACCAGCGGCCTGGAAGACATTGCCCAGGGCGAAGGCGACCTGACCCGCAACCTTGAAGTACGCGGCCGTGACGAAACCGCCCAACTGGCCAACTGGTTCAACCAGTTCCTCGGCGCGATTCGCAGCCTGATCCAGCACATCGGCGCTGCGGCCAGCAAGATCCTCAGCACCTCCACCAGCTCGACCCAGGTGTCCAACGACATGGCCGAGGCTGCCGGGCGCCAGCGTGAAGCCGTGGACATGGTTTCCACTGCCTTCCACGAAATGGTCGCCACCGCCAACGAAGTCGCCCGCTCCTGCAGCCAGGCGGCGCAGTCGGCCGACAGCGGCCAGCAGCAGGCCCGTGAAGGCCAGCAGCAAATCGATGCGGCGGTGCACAGCGTCGATCGCCTGAGCCAGGAAATCGAGCAATCGGCCCAGTCGATCCAGCAACTGGAGCGCGACAGCAACGCCATCCAGTCGATCCTCGGCACCATCCGCTCGATTGCCGAGCAAACCAACCTGCTGGCGCTCAACGCCGCGATCGAGGCCGCCCGCGCCGGTGAACAGGGCCGGGGCTTCGCCGTGGTTGCCGATGAAGTGCGGGCGCTGGCCAAGCGTACTGCCGACTCCACCGCCGAGATCGACGGCCTGCTGGGCAACCTGGCCAGCCGCACTGCCGAAGTCGCCGAGCAGATGCACGCCAGCCTGGAAGTGTCGCAGCAATCGGTCAGCCGCATTGGCCTGGCCCGCGACAGCTTTGGCCAGATCCGTGAGTCGGTGGATGTGATTCGCGACATGAACACGCAGATCGCCACGGCGGCCGAAGAGCAGCACCAGGTAGCCGAGGACATCAACCGGCACATCAGCCAGATCCACGGCGATGCGCAACTGGTGGCCGAACTTGCCCAGGCTGCGCGGCAGGACTCGCAAAGCCTGGCAGGGCTGTCCAACGAACTGGATGCACTGGTGCGACGCTTCCGCACCTGATCGGCCAACCGGCCTCTGTTACCGGCCTCTGGGGTTTACCCAGGCCGGTACAGGGCGCTGGAGGTTAAAACTTCAGCTCCCCCGGCGTCGCTCCGAACAATTGCTTGAACGCTGCGATGTAAGCCGAGGTCGAGTCATAACCGCAGCCCAACGCCGCCTCCGTCACGTTATCCCCCGCCTCCAGCAACGCCAGCGATGACAACAGCCGCATACGCTGCCGCCAGTTGCGAAAACTCAACCCGGTCTCCCGCTGAAACAGCCGCATCAGCGTCTTTTCCGAACATGCCAGTTGCTGCGCCCATTGCTGCAGGGTCTGTGGCTGGTCTGGCGCCGCGATCAGGCCATTGCACAGTGCCAGCAACCCTGGATGGCGTGGCAGCGGCAACGAGAAGCCCACCTCGGGCAACGTGCGCAACTGGTCGAGCAGCACCGCGACCAATCGCGCCTCGGCGCTGTCATCTTCCGGGTAGTCTGCCGGGAGCAGGCAGAACTGCTTGATCAACTCCCGCGCCAACGGCGTCACCTCCAGCACCCGGCAGTGCTCCGGTGCCCACGGGCAGGCATCGCGGCGAACGTACAGGCTGCGCATTTCGGCCTGCATCGATGTCACCACCTCGTGTTCGGCATCCGCAGGCACCCACACGCCCCACTGGGGGGGCGCGAAATAGCTGCCTTCGCGGGTGTATACACCCAGCACGCCGCTGATGGCGTAGGAGAACTGCACCCAATCGTGCTGATGGCGGGTGGTCCAGGAACCGGCACCGAGGCTTTCGGCGCGGGCATACAGCGGCCTGGGCAGATGGTCCAATGCGGGGATGGGCCGTGGGTGTCCGATGATCGGCATGGCGGTTTCTTGTAGTTCTGATCGGACAAGCCTAACAGCTGGGGGGATGACTGTGGCGCCATCCCGCAAGATCACCGCTCGACGATGACCGTCACCCCTTGCCCACCCGCCGCACAGATCGAGATCAACCCCCGCCCCTTGCCTGCCGTCGCCAGCAGCTTGGCCAGGTTGGCCAGCACCCGCCCACCCGTCGCCGCGAACGGATGCCCCGCCGCCAACGAACTGCCCTTGACGTTGAGCTTGCTGCGATCGATCGCGCCAAGCGCTGCGTCCAGCCCCAGCCGCTCACGGCAATAGTCCGCGTCCTCCCAGGCCTTGAGCGTACACAACACCTGGGCCGCGAACGCTTCGTGGATTTCGTAGTAGTCAAAGTCTTGCAGGGTCAGGCCATTGCGCGCCAACAAGCGCGGCACCGCATACACCGGCGCCATCAACAGGCCTTCGCGGCCGTTGACGAAATCCACCGCAGCGGTTTCGCCGTCTACCAGATAGGCCAGCACCGAGAGCCCCTGTTCCTGCGCCCATGCTTCGCTGCCCAGCAGCACCAGCGAAGCACCGTCGGTCAACGGCGTGGAATTGCCTGCCGTCAGCGTGCCCAAGCCGCTGCGGTCGAAGGCTGGCTTGAGCGTGGCCAGTTGTTCCAGGGTCAAGTCCGGGCGCAGGTTGTTGTCACGGCCCAAAGCCAGAAAAGGCGTGAGCAGGTCATCCTGCCAACCTTCGGCATAAGAAGCTGCCAACCGTTGGTGGCTGAGCAAGGTCAGTTCGTCCTGTGCACTGCGCTCGATCCGCCAGGCCTGCGCCATTCGCTCGCAATGCTCGCCCATCGACAGGCCTGTGCGCGGCTCGCCATTGCGGGGTAACTCAGGTTTCAGGTGGCCAGGGCGCAACTTGAGAAAGGGTTTGAGCCGTTCAGCCAGGCTTTTGCCCCGGTTGGCCTCCAGCAGGATGTGGCGCAACCCTTCGTTGACGGCAATGGGCGCATCGGAGGTGGTATCCACGCCGCCCGCAATGCCGCTGTCGATCTGCCCCAGGGCAATCTTGTTGGCCACCAGCAGTGCAGCCTCCAGCCCCGTGCCGCAGGCCTGCTGGATGTCGTAGGCCGGTGTGCGCGGCGACAAGCGTGAACCGAGCACGCATTCGCGGGTCAGGTTCATGTCACGCGAATGCTTGAGCACCGCGCCTGCCACCACTTCGCCCAGCTGAAGCCCATGCAAGCGGTAGCGCTCGATCAGGCCCTCGAGGGCGACGGTAAGCATCGCCTGGTTGCTGGCGGTGGCGTAGGCGCCATTGGAGCGGGCGAACGGGATTCGGTTGCCGCCCAGGATCGCGACCCGGCGAGGTGAACGCATGCGCATGTTCCTCCTGAAACAATTTAAACCGTACAGCCTAGGTGTTTTTACCGCATTCGAACGACCTTGCCACAAAGTTGGTCCACACTTTCAAGCTTGCCTTCAGGGAGACCCACTCATGAGCGATCGCTACCTCGGCTTTGCCAACTCCAACCTCGGCCGCCGCCTTGTGGATGCCCTTGGCCTGCCACACCCGGCCCCGCTGGAGCGCTGGCAGGCCGGCCGCCTGCGCCCGGTGGAGGGCGCCCTGGTAATCGGTGGCGGGCCACTGACCAGCAGGGTCGAGGCCATCGCCCCGCGCCTCACCGACGAACTCTACAGCTTCAATGCCGAAGGCTTGCAGGCACAGGCCTGGGTCGCGGGCCTGGGGCCGAAGCTCAAGGCCGTGGTGTTCGATGCCACTCATCTGTCCGACAGCGACGAGTTGAAGCAGTTGCGCGAATTCTTCCAGCCATTGCTGCGCAGCCTGGCGCCTTGCGCCCATGTGGTAATCCTCGGCCGAGCCCCGGAGAGCCTCGACGACCCACTGGCCAGTGTCGCGCAACGTGCACTTGAAGGTTTCAGCCGCTCGCTGGCCAAAGAGCTGCGCAACGGTGCGACCGCGCAGCTGCTGTATCTCGCTGAAGGTGCCGAAGACCAACTGGAAGGTGCACTGCGTTTTTTCCTCTCGCCCAAGAGCGCGTTCATTTCTGGCCAGGTCCTGCGCCTTGAAACCTGCGCCAGCCAGGTCGAGGATTGGACCCGCCCGCTTGGCGGCCGTCGCGCCCTGGTGACCGGTGCGGCACGCGGTATAGGCGCGGCAATCGCCGAAACCCTGGCGCGCGACGGCGCTGAAGTGGTGCTGCTGGATGTGCCGCAAGCGCGGCAAGACCTCGAAGCCCTCGCCGCGCGGCTAGGCGGCCAGGCGCTGGGCCTGGACATCTGCGCCAACGACGCAGCAGCGCAACTGCTCGAAGCACTGCCTGGGGGGATCGACATCGTGGTGCACAACGCAGGCATCACCCGGGACAAGACGTTGGCCAACATGACCCCGGAATACTGGGACGCCGTGCTGGCGGTAAACCTCAAGGCGCCGCAGGTGCTTACCCAGGCGTTGTACGACGCTGGCGCGCTCGGCGACAACGCGCGCATCACCCTGCTGGCCTCGGTCAGCGGCATCGCCGGTAACCGTGGGCAGGCCAACTACGCGGCGAGCAAGGCCGGGCTGATCGGCTTCGCCGAAGCCTGGGCGCCAAAGCTCGCCGAGCGCGGTGCCAGCATCAATGCCGTGGCCCCCGGCTTCATTGAAACGCACATGACCGCCGCCATGCCCATGGGGCTGCGCGAGGCCGGGCGCCGCTTGAGCTCACTGGGCCAGGGCGGGCGGCCACAGGATGTTGCCGAGGCCATCGCCTGGCTCAGCCAGCCGGGTTCCGGTGCGGTCAATGGCCAGGTCCTGCGGGTCTGTGGCCAGGCACTGATGGGAGCCTGACCATGAGCAGACATTGGCACGACCTGCACGCCCCGGACTCACGCGCCAGCCTCTACCTGCGCGCGGCCAGCAAACGCAAAATCAGCGGCGACAGCCTGCCGAACACAGGCCTGCGCTGCGTCGTTCGGGCCCAGCCCGACAACCTTGCGGCCTACCGCCGGCTCTGCCACTTCACCGACGATGGCCGCTTGCCGGGCACTTATCCACATGTCATGGCCTTCCCCCTCCAGTTGCAGCTGCTGACCGGCCACGACTTCCCCTTCCCACTGCTCGGGCTGGTGCATCTGTATAACCGCATCGAGGTGCTGCGCCCCCTGGGTGGCATCGATGGGTTACGGTTTGCGGTGTACGCCGACAACCTGCAACCTCATGCCAAGGGCGGCACCTTCGACCTGATCACCGAAGCCGAAGATGGCCTGGGCCTGCTCTGGCGCGAAACCAGCCGCATGCTGGTACGCGGGCTGCACCTGGAAGGCCAGGCCAGTGAGCTGGCAGAGCACGAACCGGGCCCACTGACAGAGGCGAGCCGCTGGTATGCAGACAGCGATATCGGCCGGCGATACGCCAAGGTGTGCGGGGACTACAACCCCATTCACCTGAGCGCCGCCAGTGCGCGACTGTTCGGGTTTCCCAAGGCCATTGCCCATGGCATGTGGAGCCAGGCCATGGCGCTTGCGGCGTTGCGCGGGCACCTGCCGAGCAGTGGCTATGGCTTCGAGGTGGACTTCCTGAAGCCGGTGCGGTTGCCATCGGAGGTGGTGCTCAGTGCCAGTGAGGCCGGGCCCGCAGGGGAACTGCGGCTGGATGGGCATGGCGAGTTGCTGCACATGCTCGGGCGTTGGGATCAGCTCTAGGCCGTGTGGCGGCTGCGCAGCCGTCCCCGAATCCTCTTGCTTTGCATCGGACCTGCGCCGAAGCTATGCGGCATTAGGAGAGCCCCGATGAACCTGCAAGAACTCACCGAACGCCTGCACCGGATCCGCGACAACAACGACTGGCGCGGCTTCCACAGCCCAAAGAACCTGGCCATGGCCGCCAGCGTCGAAATGGCCGAGCTGGTGGAAATCTTCCAGTGGCTGAGCGAAGACCAATCCCGCCAGTTGCCCGCCGATAAACTCGCCCACGCCGGCCAGGAGGTGGGCGATGTGGTCCTCTACCTGTTGTTGCTGTGCAGCGAGCTGGGCCTGGACATGGACCAGGTGGTACGGGCCAAACTGGCCGACAGCGAGAGGCGCTTCGCGCGATGAACGACCGTCACTTCGATGAACTGGCCACCCGCTTCGCGGAAAAGATCTACGGCGGTGCCAAAGGTGCAATTCGCCTGGCCGTGCTGCAAGCCGACCTGGCCGAAACATTGCCCGACCGCCCGCTGCGCATTCTCGATATCGGCGCAGGCCTGGGCCACATGGCCCTGTGGCTGGCTGAGCGCGGCCACCAGCTGACCCTGGCCGAGCCCGCCGCGCCCATGCTCGACGGTGCCCGTGCGCGCTTTGCCGAAGCGGGCCAGACGGCCACCTTCATCCAGGCGCCGTGGCAGGACCTGCTCGGCCAACTCACCGAACCCTACGACCTGGTGCTGTGCCACGCTGTGCTCGAATGGCTGGCCGAACCCGAAAGCATCCTGCCCGTGCTGCATCAGCTGACTGCCCCCACCGGGTGGCTTTCACTGGCCTTCTACAACCGCGACGCGCTGGTCTATCGCAACCTGCTCAAGGGCCATTTCCGCAAGTTGCGCAGCAACCGCCTGGAAGGTGAAAAGCAGAGCCTGACCCCACAGAAACCACTTGATCCACGTGAGCTCAAGGCGCAACTTGAGCCTATGTGGCAGGTCGAAAGCCAGAGTGGTGTCAGGGTGTTCCACGACTACATGCCCAAGGAGTTCCAGGCCAAGGCCGAACTGCTCGACCTTCTGGAAATGGAACTGGCCCACCGCAGGCACCCAAGCTTTGCCGGGCTCGGTCGCTACCTGCACTGGATCTGCCGCCCCCGCTGACCCCGCCCGCCGGGAGGAATACATGCCGTACCGTCTGTTGTGCCTGGCCCTGCTGCCCCTCGCCCTGGCTGGCTGCCAGGGCAGCAACCCGTATGTCGCCAGCGGCCGCCCGATACCGCCCGCGCCTGCTGCGGCTGCCACCACCTTCGACGCCAGTGCCTACCCGGCACCGCCCCGTGACTATGGGCACTATCGCAGCTGGAGCTGGCGTGGCGGCCAGTTGCCCAGCGGCACGGCCAATGCCGACCCGGCGCAACTGGCCGATGCCATCAGCGGCGCGCTCGACCAGCATGGCCTGCGCCCGGCACGGGGCAGCACCGGCGATTTGCTGGTAAGCGCCGACATGCGCCTGGAAAAACGCCTGCGCCAAGTGCGCGACTATGACACCTACGACCCCTACTACGGCCCCTACCCCTATGGCGGTGTTGGTTATGGCGGCTACCGCAATGGCTACGGTGCCTATGCCAGCGTACCGATCGTGCGCACCTACGAGGTCGAGGTGATGGTGGTGCGCATCGATCTGTTCGACGCGCGCAACGGCCAGCCGGTGTGGAGCGCCAGTGCTGAAAGCAATAGCGACAAGGACTCGCCGCGTGATCGCGAAAGTGCCTTGCGTGATTCTGTGCACAAGGCGCTCAGCGGCTATCCTCCCAGTTAACGTCTAACGGAGAACCATCATGTTGCGCCGTCTCGTTCTACTGTCATTTGCGCTATTACTTGCGGCCTGCTCCAACAACAACGTCCAGCAGGATTTCGACGCCAGCCGCGATTTTGCCGCCTATCGCAGTTGGGCGTGGCAAGAACCCGGCTTGCAGTACCGCCCGGACGACCCTCGAATCAAGAGCGACCTGACCGAGCAGCGCATTCGCCAGGCCGTTGCCGACCAGCTCGACCAGCGGGGCCTGCGCCCGGTGCAGGGCACGGCACGGCCTGACCTTAACGTACGCACGTACCTGATCGTCGAGCAGCGCCAGCAACAGATCACCACCAACTATGGCGGTGGGTGGGGTGGCTACTGGGGCGGCTACTGGGGCGGCCCGATGTACAACGAAACTCGCAGTGTCGACTACAAGGTCGCCACCATTCAGGTCGACATGTTCGATGGGCATGACGGCAAGCTGGTGTGGCGCGGCAGTGCCGAACAGATCATGAACAATTACCCGCCAAGCCCGGAAGAACGCAATAGCGCCATTCACAATACCGTGGCCAAGGTATTGGCCAATTACCCGCCGGGCAGCAAGAAGTAGCAGTTAGTGGGAGCGGCCTTGCATTGCGATAGGGCCGCTCTCACAAAAGCGCTGCGCCAACCGCGACATAATCCATTTCGACCACGCCTTTTTCCGTTGCCAACTGCACTCCCCCGCACGTTCCCGTCTATCTTCAGTTAAGGAAACCTGACTGACCGGGTAGAAGTGTTCAACAATTAGGGAAGGCGACCTGCCAATGCAAAGCATTGTTCTCTTGATGTGGCTTGCCTTGTGCTCCGAACAGGATGTGCGTCAACGCCAGATATCCAACTTGCTGACCCTCGGCGTCGCGGCCTGCGCCCTGACTTGGCTGTTCGCTACCGGCCACAGCTGGATCGGCGCCGAGGCCAGCGATGCCGGTTGGGCGCTGGCCATCGTCATGCTGCTGACCCTGCCCGGCTACATGCTCGGGCGCTTCGGGGCCGACGACGTCAAGCTGATGGGCGCCCTGGCCCTCGCCACCAGCCCGCAATATGTACTCGGCACCTTCATCGGGGCCGGGGTCACGGTGCTGCTGTGGCTGCTCACCCGTCGCCGCTTGTGGACCCTGCTCAACCCCAAAGTAAAGAAGCGCTTGCAGGCCCTGACGGAGCAGATGGGCGACAAACAAGCCTTCGTGCCCTACGTACTGGCGGGGTTTCTTCTGACAGCGGTATGGATCCAATAATCATATTTGTGGTCCGATAACTTGTACGGGCCTTGTACAGACTCGCAAAGTACGACTACTTTTAAGCTGCCAGAGCGTCTGGCCCGGGAGCAGGGCCGATTACGAACAGGGAGTTGATCGTGAACAAGCCGTCGAGTGAAGTGAAGGTGCTGGTGGTCGATGACCAGCCATTGATCGTCGAGCAACTGTGTGAATTTCTCGAAAGCCAAGGTCACCCTTGCGTCCCTGCCAATTCCACCGACCAGGCCATCGAGCGCTACCTGGCCGATCAAAGCATTGGCCTGGTGGTGTGCGACCTGCACATGCCGCAGCGCGATGGCATCGAACTGGTCCGCGCACTGAAGGACATTGCCGGCACCAAGCGCATGTTCGAAGCGATCATGCTGACCGGCCGTGCAGACAAGCAGGACGTGATCCGTGCCTTGCGTGCAGGTTTTGCCGACTACTATCAAAAGCCCATGAACCTCGTCGAACTGCTCGAAGGCGTTCGCCGCCAGGAGCAGGCATTGCTCGAGCGCCAGCGCAACCTCAAAGAGCTGGGCGGCCTGAACCAGCGCCTGCAGGACCTGGCATCGTCCGTTGACGAGCTCTACCACGACCTTGAAAAGGCCCGCGGCCAGGGTGTGCATCGGCGTGCCAATGATGTCGAGGAAGGCGAAAGCGAGCTGCCAGCGGTGTTCGAGAAGTTGTCGCCGCGCCAACTGGAAGTGGCGCGGTTGGTCAGCAAAGGCAAGACCAACTACCAGATCGCCTGCGAACTGGGCATCACTGAAAACACCGTGAAGCTCTATGTGTCCCAGGTGCTGCGCCTGACCCACATGCACAACCGCACGCAACTGGCGCTGGCGCTGACGCCGAGTTCTTCCCCGGTGCATCAGCGCTTTACCGCGCACTGACCACGAACGCCGGTGTTGCGCAGGAGCGTATCGAGCGGGGTTCATTGCATCTGATAGGTGAAGCTGAGCGTCACGCGTGGCGTTCGGCTCAGGCTGTCCAAGGCAGCATCCGCCAGAGGTTTCGCTACTTCCACAGCAACATCGAAATAACGCCCATCCCCCAGCCGCAGCCCCAGCGCAGCAGACGCCATCCGGGCATCCTTGACCCTGCCGGCGTTGTACCAGGCACGCGCTGCATCGAGCACCGCATAAGGCTGCACCACCTTAAGCCAGCCGCCGCTGTGCCGAACGCTGTAGTTGAGCTCGTACGCCACACCCCAGCCCTTGTCCCCTGCTGCCTGGTCACGGGGGTAACCACGGCCGAAACCCTGCCCACCAAACACCGCCCGTTCGCTGTCGGGTAGTTTGTCGTCGCTCCAGTACAGGGCGCCCGACACTACCCCCTGCCAAGCGTCGAACAGGGTATCGCTCTGCAACCCCGAAAGGCGCAACCGCAAGAAGTCGAGGTCATAGTCGGCGTCGCTGCGCGCGCCGAGGTAATCCAGGCCTTGATAGACCCCGGCACTGACGATCCGCAAGCGGCGAGCCTCGGCCTTGCGCCAGTTGCCCTCGAATGACAGCGCCCGTACGTAGTTATCGTATTCGCGCACCGGCAAACGCCCCGCAGGCCGATCTTCGAGATGCTCGCTGACCGCGTAGAAGCGCCCCATCACCGTCAGCCACTCATCCGGCCTGACGATCAGTGGTTGGCCTAGGCCTACCGAATAACGCTCGCTTTCCCGCTTCTGCGTGAGATCGCTGCCGTCATCCAGGCGAATACGGGTGCCCGGCGTGCTGCGATAGCGCGAAGCAGATACCAACAACTGGCTGCCTTCGGCGTCCAGGTACTGGCTGTAAGCCAAACGCTGGTAATGGGCCTGATCATCCCCGGGAGGCAGCAGCAGGCTTGCCTGGACCTGTTCGGCATAGCGGGTCTGGGCATTGCTGGCCACGGTGAACAGCGCCTGGGCGTCCTCACGGCTGCCATCGTTCACGGTAACGCCAGCGGCAAACGGCCTACGCCGCGCGTGCACCGTCAGGTGAGCGGCACCCTCAGGCGAATGCGCCGCGGTCAGTTCAGCGTCGAGCGCAACGCCGGGGATGCGTTCGGCAATGCCGATGTAGCGGTCCAGCGTTTCACGTGTGAGCGGCCGTTCGGCTTGCAAACGTTGCAGCAACTGCTCCAGGTAACGGCGGGCCGAGCCGATGTCGCCTTGCAACCGGTAGCCCTGGATATAGCCCTCCACCAGCACCACCTGGACGCGACCGTCTGCGACATCCTGCGGTGGCAGGTAGGCATACGAGAGCAGGTAACCGTCCTGCCGATAGCGTTGGGTGAGGCGCTCGGTGAACTGTTGCAACTCGCCCAGTGTGGTCTCGTGCCCTATCAGCGGCTGGTAGTGGTCGCGCAGCTCGCTCAGGGGCAACACCGTGCCGCCCTCGAAACGCACCTTGTGCAACACCAACCGGGTGTTTGCAGGTGCCCAACCAGCCGTATTGGCATCCGGCAGCGCCAGCCGCAGGCGCGCAGTGTCGGGGCGGTAGGTGTCTATCGGCAGGTTGGCGGCAGGCAGCCGACGCTCGTTTTCATGGCTGTCGAGGAACACCGGCAACGCCTCTGCCTGGGCCAGCAATGCCCACGGCAGCAATAACAGAGGCACGACCAGAAGACGCATAGGACGCTCCATGATCCCTCGGGTACCGCGGCGCCAGCCGGTCACACCCGTCACTTGCAAAGCGTAGGTGCTGGCCCGGCAATCGTCGAACGGCTACTCGCTGACCTGAAACGCCACCCGCGCGGTCTCGCCACTTTCATCCAGCGCGCTGAGCTCGATCTGCCCGGCGCGGTCGAAGCGCACCAGCAGGCTGTCCTGGCCCAGGGTCTCGCCCAACGGCTGGCCATTCAGGAACCACCAGCGCCGGCCACCCCCGCCAAGGGCAGAAACGTGCAACTGCAACGGCTCGCTGCTGGTTGCCGGGCGGCGCAGGTTGTCACCTGGGCGCACACCGACGATGGACAGGGGCGGCGCAGTCGCCGGTGCCTGCGGCGGGCAGGCCGGGTCGACTGCCGGCAAGCGCGCCGCACGCCGCTCGACGCGGGGCAGCCACGGCTCCAGCGGCGCAGGCCAGAGGGCGATGTCGCGCACCTTGGCCCCCGGGCAACTGCCATCGACGCGCAGCCCTTGCGCATTGGCCCAGACGCGTTCGCGCAAGCCCATCCCGAGCGGTTGGTCGGCCGCCTGCAAGGTCGGCGGCGTGGTGCCGTCGAGGGTCCAGGCAAAACGCTGGCGACGGCAGTTGGGGTCTTGCCGATTCATCTGCTGGCCCAGCGGCCAGCAGATGGCTGCCACGCCGATGGTATCGGGCACCTGCTCGACCGGCACGCGGATACCGCGCTGGGCGTCGCGGTTGCTCAGCAAGTCATGCACCTGAAGCATCAACGGCGCCGCCGAGGCCAGGCCGAACTGCCCAGGCACCGGCGTGCCGTCAGGGCGGCCGATCCAGACACCGATCAGGTAGCGCGGCCCGACGCCAATCGACCAGGCATCACGGAAGCCATAGCTGGTGCCGGTCTTCCAGGCCAACTGTGGGCGCTGCACGAGTTCGGCGTGCGGGTCACGGTCCGGCCGCGCCTGGCCACTGAGAATACGCCGGATGATCCACGCCGCCCCCGGCGACAGCAGGCGCCGCTCCAGCAACGGGTCCTGGGGCTGCAGGCGGATGCGCGCACTGTTGCCGGCCCGGGCCAGCGCCGCATAGCCGCCGACCAAATCTTCCAGGCGACTGCCCGCACCGCCGAGGATCAGCGACAGGTTGGGCTCGGCCAGGGGCGGCAGCATCAACGGCACGCCGGCCACACGCATCTGCGCCGCGAAGCGTTTCGGGCCATAGGCTTCCAGCAACTGCACCGCCGGCAGGTTGAGTGACAGGGCCAGGGCCGAACTGGCCGACACCGGCCCGCTGAAGCCCATGGAGAAATTGCCAGGCCGATAGTCACCGTAACGCCTGGGCACATCCTGCAGCAGCGATTCGGAGTGGATAAGCCCGTCATCCAGGGCCATGCCGTAGAGGAACGGTTTGAGCGTCGAGCCGGGCGAGCGCAAGGCGCGCACCATGTCGACATGGCCGTAGCGTCGCTCATCGCCCAGGTCGATCGACCCCAGGTAGGCGCGCACCGCCATGGTCTGCGCATCCACCACCAGAATCGCCGCCGACGTGCGCTCCGGCAGGCGTGCACGCCAGCCCAGCAGCAGGTCTTCGAGGCGCCGTTGCAGGGACGCGTCGAGTGTGGTGCGAATCAGCGGCGGGCTACCGGCCGTGTTCAGCCGCCGCGCCAGCAACGGCGCCAGGGCCGGTTCTTGCCGCGGCGCCAGCAGCAAGGGCTCCTCGGCGGCCTCCTTGAGCTGCCGGGCGGGCCAGACCTGGTACTCGGCCAGCCGCTGCAGCACCTTGTCGCGCGCACGCTGGGCACGTTCGGGGTGGCGGTCCGGGCGCAGGCGGCTGGGTGCCTGGGGCAGCACCGCCAGCAGCGCCGCCTCGGCAGGTGTCAGATGCTTGGGCGACTTGCCCAGGTACGCCCAACTGGCAGCCGCCACCCCCTGCAGGGTGCCGCCAAAAGGGGCGCGGTCAAGGTAGATCTGCAGGATTTCGCGCTTCGACAGGTGCCACTCCAGCTGCGCCGTACGCCATAACTGGCGCAGCTTGCCGGCCAAGGTGCGGTCATGCGGGTCGAGCAGGCGCGCCACCTGCATCGACAACGTGCTGCCGCCCGACACCACGCGCCCGCCGCGCAGGTTCAGCCAGGCCGCGCGGGCCAGGGCCAGCGGGTTGACCCCGGGGTGGCGATAGAACCAGCGGTCCTCGTAGGTCAGCAGTGCCTGCAGGTATAGCGGCGAGACCTCATCCGGGCTGACCGGATAGCGCCATACGCCCTCGGCGTCGGCAAAGCGCCACAATGGCGTGCCGTCTTCGGCCAGCACCACCCGCGCCAGGTCGTCGCCTGGCATGGGCAGCGGCCAGATACGGTCAGCCAGCCACAGCAGGCAGACAGCTAGCACGAGGGTGATAACGCCGGCACGGACAATCCTGCCCGCACGCGTGCGCGGCCGCGCTAAGCTTGGCATCGGGAACCGACTTGGCCAACTGATGGCCAAAGGCTTGGAAACGGCAAACTCGCCGACGTGTCGATCAGGAAGCAACTATGCATGTAGAAGGTTTTTTCGAGTGGCTGGGCCAGGCACTGGGTTCGTTGATCCGAGTTATCGTCGACGCATTGAGCGGGCTGTTCAACCTGCTGGCCAATGCCGGGGGCAATTTCATCGATGGCCTGGCGCGCACGCTGGGCATGGACACCTCGCTGGTCAGCATCCTTGCCCTGGTGGTCGGCCTGATGCTGCTGTACTCGGCCATCCGCGCCTTCATGCGGGCGTCGATCATACTCGGGATCATCTGGCTGGTGCTGGGGTTGTGGGTGATGAGCTGGGTGATTCACTGAGGCCCTGCCGCCCCTCGCTTTGATGTGTTTTTGGTGTGTGTGTGTAGGAGCGGCCTTGCGTCGCGAAAGGGCTGCGAAGCGGCCCCAAGATTTCGGCGTTAACCTTGATATCGCTGGGGCCGCGGATATCGCTGGGGCCGCGCTGCGGCCCTTTCGCGACGCAAGGCCGCTCCTACAAACCAAGCACGCGGGGCAGCTGCGGCTTAGCGGGCGTTGACGGTCATCTCGCCCTGCCCCTCGCCCACGGCCTGCAGGTTCGGCCGGTACATCGACTCGACCTGCGGCGGCGGTACCCGATAGGTGCCCGGCGTCACCGCCCGTGCCAGGTACAACAGGTGCGTGGTGCTATAGCCATCGAGCTTGAGCGCGGCCACATAACGGTCATCACGGTACTCCTGATGCACCACGCTGGCATTCTGCATCGACTCACGCCACTCCTTTACCGCGCTGCTCGCGTTGTCCAGGCTGGCGGCGCTCTGTGCCAAGTTCTGGTTTTCCAGCTCCAGCCCCGCCGGCAGCAAGTCGACCACCAACGCATCCGGCACACGCTCTTTGGCCTTGAGCGCCAGGTGCACCAACACCAGGTCGCCACTGCGCAGGTTGTGCAGGTCCAGCGGCTGGCCGTTCATGCCCAGGTACTCGCGACGAATCTCCATGCCATTGCCGCCGGCCGCTGGCGCCTGGCGTGGGTAGCCAGAAAGGGTCAGCTGCTGGTAAAGCGTTTCGCTGCCTTCGTTTTGCACCGTCAACGGCGAAGCCAACAACGGGCCTTCGAGCTTCAGGCCCGACGCTGCATTGTCGAGCTCGCGGATTTCGCCTGCGCTGTCCAACCGCGCCTGCCACTTGCCCTCCGGCTTGCCGAGCAAACCACGGCCGGCAAGGAACAGCGCGTTGCGTTCCTGGGTCGACAGCCAGCGGTTGGCCGCCAGCTCGTCAGACAGCGCGAACAAGCGTTGGTCGACCTGATTGCTGGCCAGGTTGCTTTCCTGCAACAGCGCCAGGATCAACGCCTGGTCACGCAGGGTGCTGCCGTAGTCGGCCATCCAGCCCTTGCTGCGGCCGATGCCCAACCCGGCTTGCAAGGCCTGCTCGGCGCGCGGTTTGTCGCCCATCTTGTCCAGCGCCACCGCCAGTTGCACCAGTGGTAGACCCGAGCGGGCGTCGGCGCGGCGTTCGAACAGCCCGCGCAAGGCGCCCAGCGGTGCCTGCTGGCTGCGTGCCAATACCAGCGCGGCATAGGCCTGCACGGCGAAGCGGGTGTGGTCGGCGCTCTCGCTGTAGTCGACTTCGATCAGGTTGCGTTCCTGCAGGTAGCGCAGCAGGCGTTCGTTGGCTTTCTTCAGTGCTTCGGCCGGCACGCCGTAGCCCTGGTCACGGGCACGCAGCAGGAAGTCGGTGACATAGGCGGTCAACCAGTACTCCTCCTCGCTGTCCGAGCTCCACAGGCCAAAGCTGCCGTTGTAACGCTGCATGCCCAGCAGGTGCTCGATGCCCATCTCGATCTTGCGTTTGCGCACTTCGGCCGGCTCGCCCTTGATGCCCAGGCGCTTGAGGCTTTCGGCATCGGCGTACAGCGACGGGTACAGCCCGCTGGTGGTCTGCTCCAGGCAGCCATACGGGTAGGCTTCGAGGGCGCGGATCTGTTCGGCCAGGTTCAGCGGCGGCCGGCTCGACAACACCAGGCTGGCTTCAAGGCCCGCCGGTTCGAAGGCCGCCAGGTCAGCCTCGGGCAGCGCCCATGGCTGGTCCTTCAGCGCTACCCGGTAGTGCTTGAGCATTGCCGGGTAGGCCGGGCGCACGCCCAAGGTCCACTCACGCTCGAAGGCAGTGGCCGGCTCGTTCGGCAATTGCAGGCCATTGACGCGCACCTTCACCTTGCCCTGGCCCAGGCCCCCCTGGGCCTGCACCGGGATCATCAGCGTCGAGCGCTGGCCTTCAGCCAGGGCAACGCTTTGCACAGCGCTGGTGGCCAGGCTCAACTGGCCTTCGGTGCTGATTTCGACATTCAGTTGCTGGGCTTGGCCGGACAGGTTGGCCAGGTCCAGCGCCAGGCTGGTGCGGTCGCCGCCCGCGAGGAAGCGCGGCGCCGAGAGTTCGGCGATCAATGGGGCGGCGACCACGGTCTTGCCCTCGGCCATGCCGAAGTGGTCCTCGGTCCAGGCCTGGGCCATCAGCCGCAGCTCGCCGTTGAAGTCGGGGATATCGACCGTGGCCTGGCCTTCGCCCTTCTCGTCCAGGGTCACCGGCAGGCTCTGTTGCGCGACGATGGTCACCGTGGTGTTGGGGCGTTTGCCACCCTTGGCCATGGCGGCGTCACCACCAAATGCCAGGCTGGCCAGGCGGCCCTGGCCGGCCTCGATCAACTGGCCGTAGATATCCAGTTGGTCAGCGCCATAGGCCTTGCGACCGAACAGGCTGGCGAACGGGTCGGGGGTCTTGAAATCGGTGATGTTGAGGATGCCCACGTCAACCGCAGACAACAGCACATGCACCTGCTGCCCCGCCGCGGGTGCACTGCCATCGGCCTTGGCCACCTTGAACTTCACCGTCAGCGGCTGTTTGGGGCGCATTTTTTCCGGTGCCTGCAGGCTGACCGCAAGCTTGCGCTCGGCCCGGTCCAGCGGCAGGTGCAGCACGCCCACGGCGCGTTTAGGCGTGGCATTGGCCTTGCGCTCGCCGGGGCGAATCACCAGGGCGCTGATGTACAAGTCGTGGCGTGCCCATTGCTTGTCCAGTTGCACGTCGAAGGTCTTGCCCTCGGCCGGCACGTCGATTTCCTGCCACCACAGCGGGCCATCGCTGGACTCGATCATCAGGTAGCCGCTGCCGGCTGCCGGCGGCGTCACCGTGACCTTGGCCGAGGCACCATCGGCGTAGGAGGGTTTGTCCAGGGCCAGCTTGACCTGGTCCGGGCGCACCGCGCCGCCTTCGGCGTTGTCCTGGGCGCGGTAGCCGGCCCAGAAGCGCTCGCTGGAGACCAGGCCGGTTTCCGGGTCTTCGACTTCGACCCGGTAAGGGCCCCACTCGACCTGGAACGACAACTTGGCGGTCGAGCCGGCCTTGACGCTGACGGTCTGCTCGCTCTGGGTGAGGTATTTCTCGTTGTAGTTGTAGCTCCAGCCGTCGCTCTGCGAGTAGTTCCAGTAGTAGTCACGGCGCTCGCGGATCAGCCGCACCTTGAGGTCGTTGGCCGCAAGCTTCTTGCCGTCACGGTCGGCGACCAGGAACTCGAATTCCACCGGGCCGTCACTGTCAGTCTCCTCCCCCTCGAACAGGCCGCGCAGGCCAGGCAAGCGCTCGGCCGGCCAGATCGGCTGTTCCAGGCGACGGGTGATCGGCCTGCCGCCGGACTCCTGCAGGCTCGCCTGCACGGTCAGTTGCAGCGGCGAGCGGGCTTCTGCCCAGCGGGTTTCGATATCGACCACCGCCTTGCCGGCCTGGTCGAGGGTGACTTCGTCCAGCTCCAGGTCCTGGTTCAGTTCGGTTTCGGTGACCGAGCCGAACTGGTAACCCGGCAGGGCGGGCACTGCTTCGCGCAACGGGCGCACGTAGGCCTGGCCACTCAAGCGATTACCTGCGGCAGGCGCGCCGTAGAGGTAGCGGCCATCGACCTGGATGTGCGCGTTCTGATCAGGCGCAAGCGGCGTGCTGCTGCCTTTGAGCTCCAGCGCCAGGCGCTCGGGGAGGAAGTCTTCGACAAGAAACTCGTAGACCTGCTTGCGCCCGCCCCCCAAATCGAGCAGCAATTGCCAGCGACCGGTCGGTGCTTCACTGGCCAGTTGCAACTGGTACTGGTACAGGCCATTGCCATCGGCCTCCCAGACAAACTTGCGGCTGACCTGCTCGTCAGGGCGGCGTACTTCCACGCTCACGGGCTGAGCCTTGACCGGCTTGCCATCCTGATCGCGCAGCAGGCCGTTGAGCAGCACGGTCTCGCCGGGGCGATACAGGTCGCGGGGGCCGAAGATGAACAGTTGCAGAGGGTTGGCCTGAGGGCCGGTGATGTCGAATTCGGCCAGGTCCAACGCTGCGGTGTTCAGGCGCAGCAAGGTGGTGTGCACGCCCTGGGTGGCAATCAGGGTATCGGCCTTGGGCGTGATCGGCAGCTGGGCGTGGCCTTCGCCATCGGTCTTGGCCTGGGCCAGCAGCTTGCCCTTCTCATCGTGTATCTCAAGGTTGACGTCTTTCATCGCCTTGCCCCCTTCCAGGGCCTGGGCGAACACGTCGAGGCGGTCGCGGAAGCGGTGCGCAGAGACGCCGATGTCGCTGAGGCTGAACAGGGTGGCCGGCTGCGAGTAATCGTAGGTACCCGAGGCACGCATCACCGCCAGGTAGACACCCGGCGCCTGCAGCGGCTTGATCCCGGCGATCGGCAGCAACACGGTTTCGCGGGTGTTGCGCGCCGGGTTGAGGTCGAAGCGGCCGCTGTAGACCAGCTCGGCCATGTCGAGGGTTTCTTTGGACTGGTAGTAGTACAGGCTGCTGTTGCGCCCCCAGTTGACCAGGAAGGTCGACAGCATCTCGGGCTTCACACGGAAGAATTCGACATCGACCTTGTCGACGTTGAGGGCGATCACCGGCAGGCCTTCGGCCAGGCGCGTGGGCAGCAGCGAGCCGCGGCTGGCAAAGCCGATGGTCGGCTGCATGTCGCGGGTTTCCAGGCGGGTCACCGACTCGCTGTCGAGCTGCTGCCCGTTGACCGCCAGCAGGCCTTTGTCGACGGTCAGCACCAGCTTGCGCTGCGGCTCGAGGTGGCGCAGGCGCAGCTCCATCTGGTTGTCGGAGAGTTCCCAGGCACCATCGACCTTGCCTTTGACAGTGTCGACCAGGTGCAGCTTGGCGGCGAATTCCTGTTTGGCATCCAGCGGCGCCGAGAAGCTGATCGACAACGCGCTGGCGCCATCGAGCTGCACTTCCGAGACATCCAGCACCGTCAGCGCGCGGCCCTCGTAGCGCTTGGCGAGCACGGCAGGGTCTTCGCGCTTGGCCGGTTGCACCTCGGCGGGCGTGGTGGCTGCCGGTTTCTCGGCCGGCGCCGGTTTGTCCGGCGCGGATGAGTCACAAGCACTGAGCAACGCCAGCGCGCAGGCCAGCAACAATCCTTTGTTGAACATGGTGTGGGAACTCTTTGGCAGCGTGTACGTGAGGGCAGCAACTATAGCGCAACGCCGGGCGCATCACCCGAGGTCGAGCGCCAGGTGAGACCGCGTTCGCGCGCATTGGTTGCCTGGCCGGTACACTATGGCCTGCAAACGCTGCCCCATGGCCCTAGGACACCGATGAGCTCCCTCACCACCGACTGGCGCGACCGCCCTACCCACCGCAAGGTCTGGGGCCTGGCCGCACCGATGATCCTTTCCAACATCTCGGTACCACTGGTGGCGCTGGTCGACAGCACCGTCATTGGCCACCTGCCCCATGCCCATCAGCTGGGCGCAGTGGCGGTGGGCGCCACCCTGTTCACCTTCATGGTCGGCCTGATGGGCTTTCTGCGCATGGGCTCTACCGGTTTTGCGGCCCAGGCTGCCGGCCGCGGCGACGGCGCAGCGTTGCGCCAGGTGCTGGTGCAAGGGCTGCTGCTGGCCTTGGGCTTTGCCGTGATCATCGGTCTGCTGGCGCTGCCCTTCAGCCAGCTTGCACTTCATGCGATGCAGCCCAGCGCGGCGTTGCAGCAATCCACCGAGGCTTTCTTCCACACTCGCCTGCTCGGGCTGCCTGCGGCCCTGGCCAGCTATGCATTGGTCGGCTGGTTCCTGGGCACCCAGAATGCCAGGGCGCCGCTGGCCATTCTGCTGACGACCAACCTGCTGAACATCGTACTCAACCTGTGGTTCGTGCTCGGCCTGGACTGGGGGGTGCTGGGTTCGGCGCGGGCGTCGGTGATTGCCGAATGGAGCGCCGCGCTGCTGGGGCTGGCCCTGACCCGCCCGGCCCTGCGCGCTTACCCCGGGCACATCGCCTGGGCGGCGTTGAAGCGCTGGCAGGCCTGGCGACCACTGCTGGCCGTCAACCGCGATATCTTCCTGCGCAGCCTGGCCTTGCAGTTGGTGTTTCTGTTGATCACCGTGCAGGGCGCACGCCTGGGTGAAGCGACGGTGGCCGCCAACGCGTTATTGCTCAATGGCCTGCTGCTGACCGCCTACGCCCTTGATGGCCTGGCCCATGCTATCGAAGCCTTGTGCGGGCACGCCATTGGTGCGCGCGACCACAATACCCTGCGCCGCGCGTTGGTCGTGGCGTGTGGGTGGTCGCTGATCACCAGCGTCGGGTTTGCCGTGTTGTTCCTGCTGGGGGGCCACTTGTTCATCGACCTGCAGACCGATATCGACAGCGTGCGGGCGGCGGCTTATCCGTACCTGCCGTATCTGGCGGTGCTGCCATTGGTGGCGGTGTGGAGTTACTTGCTGGACGGGCTGTTCATCGGCGCCACACGGGCCAGGGAAATGCGCAATGCGATGCTGGTTTCGGTGGTGATTGCGCTGCCGGTGGCGTGGGGCATGAGCGGGTTTGGCAACCATGGGTTGTGGCTGGCGTTTCTTGGCTTCATGGCGTTGCGGGCGGTGACGCTGGGGTGGGTTGGGTGGCGGTTGCAGCAAAAAGGGTTGTGGGTTCGGTAGTGCCGGGGCCGCTGCTATTGCGGTTATGCGATGCCTGTAGGAGCGGCCTTGCGTCGCGAAATGAGGGCGCAGCCCTCACCTGCTGACCTATAGCCACACACAATCCCAATGTGAATACTCGCCAGCACGCTGCACCAGACCGGCACGAATGGGATTGGCGATGATGTAACGCGCAGCGGCTTTTACATCGTCTTCTTTGCGTAGTGCCCGATCATGGTAACCCCGTTGCCAGATATGCCGACGTTCTGCACCCAGCCGATAAAGAGCACAGCTGCTTCTGGATTTGAACGCGCACATCAGGCTTCCCAAACTGATGGGGCCAAGTTCGATCAACCAATGAAGATGATCTGGCATAAGTACCCAAGCAAGCGTTTGGCAGCTGCCTTCTTGATCAGACAGGCGCAACTGCTGAATCACCGCTCTGGCGAACCAGATGTTGCAAAACAATGGAAAGCGGCTGCGGGTAACAGCAGTCAGTAGGTAAAGACGACCGGGTTCGGAGACTCGGCCAATGCGTAAACGGTGATTGCCTTGGCTGTCCATGCCGTGCTCCTTTGAATATTGCATTCAAAGGTAGTCATGGTGATTCAGTAGACGATGTACGGATCATTTCCGGGTGTGACCTCGGTGAGGGCTTTGCCCTCATTTCGCGACGCAAGGCCGCTCCTACAAAAGCACCGCGATCCCATGCAGGGTTGTAGGTTCGGTAGTGCCGGGGTCGCTGCTATTGCGGTTATGCGATGCCTGTAGGAGCGGCCTTGCGTCGCGAAATGAGGGCGCAGCCCTCACCTGCTGACCTATAGCAACACACAATCCCAATGTGAGTACTCGCCAGCACGCTGCACCAGACCGGAACGAATGGGATTGGCGATGATGTAACGCGCTGCGGCTTTTACATCGTCTTCTTTGCGTAGTGCCCGATCATGGTAACCCCGTTGCCAGATATGCCGACGTTCTGCACCCAGCCGATGTCAGCAGGTAAAGACCGGGTGTGATCTCGGTGAGGGCTTCGCCCTCATTTCGCGACGCAAGGCCGCTCCTACAAAAGCACCGCGACCCCGTGCAGGAGCGGCCTTGCCGGGCGCCGGACCGCTCGGAAAGGGCCGCTAAGCGGCCCCAACGATCAGGACGACAAGTACGAAGAGCGGGTCAACCCAAGGCGCAAGGCATCAAGGTACTGGGTCCGCTCACGCGCGCTGATCTTGGCGCTGGCCACCTTGTCGCGGTAGTGAGTCATCAACTCCTCCGGCGACAAGTGCACGTAACGCAGCATGTCTTCGATGGTGTCGTGGGTCTCGATACCGGCGTGGTACACGCTGCCATCGGCGTTCTGGTAGATGTTCACCGAGTCGGTGTCACCGAACAGGTTGTGCATGTCGCCCAGGATCTCCTGGTAGGCGCCGACCAGGAACACGCCCAGCAGGTAGTCCTCACCCTCATTGAGCGCATGCACCGGCATGCTGGTCTCGATGCTCTGCTCGTCGACGTACTGGTTGATCTTGCCGTCGGAGTCACAGGTCAGGTCTTGCAGCACCGCACGACGCAGCGGCTCTTCATTCAGACGATGCAGCGGGATGATCGGCAGCACCTGGCCGATGGCCCAGGTGTCCGGCAGGCTCTGGAACACCGAGAAGTTGCAGATGTACTTGTCGGCCAGCTTGTCGTTGAGCTCGTCCAGCACCTGACGGTGCGAACGCTGGCGCGCCTTCAGCGAGTTGTGCAGGCGACGGCACACGGCGAAGTAGCACTGCTCGGCCAGGGCCTTCTCGGCCAGGCTGATCTTGCCATCGGCATACTGCGCCGCCACGTCACCCATGTAATGGGTGGCGCGCCAGTAAGTCTCGGTGACCATCTCGATATCGGTCGGGCCGAGCAGGTCGGCCAGCCACTGCACGGTCTGCGGCAGGGCCTCTTTGTTCTCGATGGTCGGCACGTCGTCGTTGTGTTTCTCGACGTCGGTCACCTGGATCACCAGCATGGCGTGGTGCGCGGTCAGCGAACGGCCGCTCTCGGAGAAGATGTGCGGGTGCGGCAGGCCCTGCGCGTCGCAGAACTCCTTGAGCATGCCCACCACCACGCCGGCATAGTCATCCATGTCGTAGTTGATGGAACTGGCATTGCGCGAGTGGGTGCCGTCGTAGTCCACACCCAGGCCACCGCCGACGTCGATGTGATCGACCGGCAGGCCCAACGCACGCAGCTCGCCGTAGTAACGGATGGCTTCCTTGAAGCCGTGCTGGTAGTCGGCCAGGTTGGCGATCTGCGAGCCCATGTGGAAGTGCAGCAGGCGGATGCCTTGGTCCAGGCCGGCATCGCGGAAGCGTTGCACCACCGAAATCAGCTGGGCGGCAGACAACCCGAACTTGGACTTCTCGCCACCGGTGTCCGCCCACTTGCTCGACGCCAGCGAAGACAGGCGCACACGCAAGCCCACCTGCGGCTTCACCTTCAGCTCGGCGGCCTCCTCGATCACCAGGGCGACCTCGGACTCCTTCTCGATGACGATGAACACGTTGTGGCCCAGCTTCTGGCCCATCAGCGCCAAGCGAATGAACTCGCGGTCCTTGTAACCGTTGCAGACGATGGTGCCGCCCTTCGGCGCCAGCGCCAGCACCGCCAGCAGCTCAGGCTTGGAGCCGGCCTCAAGGCCGATCGAGACGTTCTGGGTGGCGATGATGTTTTCCACCACCGCTTCCTGCTGGTTGACCTTGATCGGGTACAGCGCGGTGTACTGGCTCTGGTACTCCAGACGCGCGATGTTGGAGTCGAACGCACCGGTCAGCTGGCGTACGCGGTCTTGCAGGATATCGGGGAAGCGCACCAGCAACGGCAACGACAGGCCGCTCTGGCGCAGCTCGTCGACCTGCTCGAACAGGTCGATCGGCGCGCTCTGGGGGCCATTGGGGCGCACTTCGACGCGCCCGGCTTCATTGATGGCGAAATAACCAGCGCCCCAATGGCGGATGCCGTAAACACTGCGGCTGTCGGCCACGGTCCATTGGCTACCATCGTCTTTGCGTGTGCGTCGTACGGACATTCAAGTCCCCTATAGATAAGTCGAAGACACTGCCCCAACGAAAGGGCCGGCGCAGTGTAAAAGCTGAAAATGACGGTTCGTCCGGTTCAGGGGTAGACCCTGCCAACAGGAACGAGTTTAGAAAGCACTGGGCAAAAAATCGCGCGTTGGCCTCAGCCGCCGGACTTTTTAGCTTTGAAACCCTGTTTGGTCAGCTCGCCGATCAACAGCTCGACATGGTCGCCCTGAATCTCGATAACCCCATCCTTCAAGGCGCCACCGGTACCGCAGCGGCGCTTGAGCGTGGTGGCCAGCTCCTTGAGCTGATCGAGGGGCAGCGGCACGCCGGTGACAGTGGTCACGGTCTTGCCACCGCGGCCTTTGCTTTCACGGCGCACACGGGCAATACCATCCCCTTCGGGGACGACTTGCTGCTTGCAGGTGCAGGCATCCACCGGCTGGCCACAGTCGGGGCAATGCCGACCGGCATCGGTGGAGTAAACAAGACCGCCAAGGGCGGCGAAGGAAGAAGCTTTCTTGGCCACTTTTGTTCCTCTGTGCTGAGGACAAAAACTGGTCGGCGGGAGCCGACCGCGAAGCCCCACTCTGGCAGGGGCGGCGCTACTGCCGCAAGATCCTGCGGCAGCCCGAAAAGGGCGCGCAGTGTAACGATAAATCGGGGGCTTGTGTAGGAGCGGGTTTACCCGCGAACAAGGGCGTAGCCCTTGCCATGAAACGCAGGTGTCTGGGACGGCCTCTTGCGGCTAAACCCGCACCTACAGACTGGCTCTATACCGCTGCAACGCCGCCAACGAGTCCGGGCAATACGGCATGCCCAGGCTTTCTGCCTGGGCCTGCTCCAGGCTGATGAACCGCGCCTCACTCACCTCCTCCGGCTGCAAGCGCAAAGGCGCATCGGACACCGCCGAATACACCGCACACCACAAGCGGTTATCAGGCTGGTCGAAGTAGAAGCGCTCATGAAAGCGCAATGCAACGCCATCGACACCCAGCTCTTCGGCCAACTCCCGGGCAGCCGATTCGGCATACCCCTCGCCCGCCGTCACCATGCCGCCTGCTGCCACATCCCAATACCCAGGGTACAGCGCCTTGCTCAAGGTACGCCGGTGCACGCACAACTCACCGGCGCCATTGAACAGCAAGATGAACGTGCAACGGCCGATCAGGCCGCGTTCACGCAGTTCAGCCCTGGGCAGCGCACCCAGTACCTGATCGGCCTCGTCGACCCAGGCGACCAGCTCACGGTCGG
Organism: Pseudomonas sp. NFX1; assembly: GCF_051123555.1. NCBI lineage: Bacteria > Pseudomonadati > Pseudomonadota > Gammaproteobacteria > Pseudomonadales > Pseudomonadaceae > Pseudomonas > Pseudomonas sp. NFX1. The sequence continues at coordinate 4,022,265 of NZ_CP169366.1, forward strand.
AAGCCGCACGGTGGGCGGCTTCCTTGGTGCTGATGGCCACTATCAGCCCTGCGACAGCAACTGACGCAGGTCGATGACCGCAGCGTTGGCGCGGGAGATGTAGTTGGCCATGACCAGCGAGTGGTTGGCCCACATGCCAAAGCCGCTGCCATTCAGCACCATCGGGCTCCACAGCGCTTCCTGCGAGGCTTCCAGCTCTCGGATGATCTGGCGCACGCTGACGGTGGCGTTCTTCTTCGCCAGCACGTCGGCGAAGTCGACCTCGATGGCACGCAGCAGGTGCGACAGCGCCCAGGCTTGACCACGGGCCTCGTAGAACACGTTGTCGATCTGCAGCCATGGGGTTTCGACCAGCTCCTCGTCAACCTGCGGCGCCTGGCCAGGTTGCACCGACTCGGTCTTCAGGGTGGTGTTGAGCTTGACCCGGCCAACGCTGGCCGACAGGCGCTGCGACAGCGAACCCAGGCGGGTGGCCACATCGCCCAGCCAGTTGTTCAGGTTGTCGGCACGGGTGTAGAAGATCGCGCCCTTGTCGCCAGCGGCGAGGCGGGTCTGGTAGCGGTTAAGCGACTTGATGCCTTCTTCGAATTCCGACTCGCTCGACGGCAGGATCCAGCTCTTGTTGTCGAAGTTGAAGCGCGGCTCGGCCTTGGCCAGGTCGGCGTCTTCGGTGGACTGCGACTGCGAACGGGCGAAGTCCTTGCGCAGGGCACGGGACAGGTCGCGGACCTGAACCAGCACGCCGTATTCCCAGCTCGGCATGTTGTCCATCCACAGCCCCGGCGGGAAGCGGTCGTTGGAGATGTAACCGCCCGGCTTGTTCAGCAGGGTACCGGCGACAGTCTTGAGGGTTTCGATGGTGGTGTAGCCGACCACCATCTGCTGGCCATTGCGCTCGGCCGCGGTCTGGGCGTTCTGCTGCACCGGGAACAGCTCCGGCTCCTGGCTCCAGTACCAGCCGAGGCCGATGCAGACCAGCAGGTACAGGCCGATCAGGGTACCCAGTGCACGGCTCCAGAGCCCGCCCAGGTAGCTACGGGCAGCGGCGCCACGGCCATCAACACGCTCGCGGGGTTCGGCTTTGGCCTCGCGGTTTTTCCAGTCCAGCATGGCATTGTCCTTAATCAGTCTCGACGGTTCAGGGGCTTTGACCACAGGCGTGCGCCAGGGTGCCACGGCAAGCCCGCGTCGCTGCACTATAAAGCAGACACTGCCGTACGCATAAGCGACCAGTGGGTCGGTAACTGAATATTCGTTCTAAACCCTTTGTTGATGGAGGGCACTCACCCAAAGGTAAAGAGCTGCTAGCATAGAGCCATCATCGAACCTGCATACCACCCACCCAAAAGTAGCCAGGACATGAGCCAAGCAGTCGATCCGAGCCAGCAGTGCCCCGCCCAGCACCTGTCGCGTACCGGCCTGCGCAAGGATGACCCGCTCAACCAGGTGCCGCTGCCCCTGCGCAAGCCGGTGTACATCCTTTTGCAGGACCACGAGCGTGCCCAGCGCCTGGCCCAACAGCTGGAGTTCTTCGGCCTTGGCGTGCAGGCCCTGTTCAGTGCCGATGCCTTCCACGCATCGCTCAGTGAATGCCCGCCTTCGGCCATCGTCATGGACGTGGACTTCACCGGTAGCGGCCAGGGCCTGCTCCTGGCAGCCCAAGCTCAGGCCCAGCAGGGTTTGCCACAGCCCATTCCGCTGCTGTTCTTCAGCCATCACGAAACCGATACCCCTACCCGCCTGGCGGCGGTGCGCGCCGGCGGCAAGGAATTCCTCACCGGCACGTTGGAAGCCTCCAGCCTGCTGGAGAAGGTCGAACTGCTGACCAGCGCGACCCCGCACGACCCGTTGCGGGTATTGATCATCGACGACTCGCGCACCCAGGCCCTGCACACCGAACGGGTGCTCGCCAGCGCGGGCATGATCACCCGCAGCCTGACCGACCCGATCCGCACCATGGCAGAACTGGCCGACTTCCAGCCCGACCTGATCATCCTCGACCTGTACATGCCGGCCTGCACCGGCCCGGAGCTGGCCAAGGTGATCCGCCACAATGACCGCTACGTCAGTGTGCCGATCATCTACCTGTCGGCCGAGGACGACCTGGACAAGCAGCTCGATGCCATGAGCGAGGGCGGCGATGACTTCCTGACCAAGCCGTTTCGCTCGCGCCACCTGATCACCACCGTGCGCAACCGTGCCGCCCGAGCTCGCCACCTCAAGTCACGCATGGTCCGCGACAGCCTTACCGGGCTGTACAACCACACCCACATCCTGCAATTGCTCGAAGACTGCAGCTACCGCGCCCGGCGCGAGCAGCAGCCGCTGAGCTTCGCCATGCTCGATATCGACCGTTTCAAGCAGATCAACGACCGCCACGGGCACCCGATGGGCGACCGGGTGATCAAGAGCCTGGCACTGTTCCTCAAGCAACGGCTGCGCAAGACCGATTTCATTGGCCGTTATGGTGGCGAAGAGTTCGCCATCGTCATGCCCAATACCGCACTGGATGCCGCGCACAAGGTGCTGGAAGAGATCCGTCGGCGGTTTGCCGAAATTCTTTATCCGGCGCAGCCGCGTGACCTGAACTGCACGTTTAGCGCAGGCGTGGTGCAGCTGGACGATGAGCTGGATGCGCTGACCATGGCCAGTGCGGCTGACGAGGCGTTGTACCGGGCCAAGCATGCGGGCCGTAACTGCGTGGTGCGGGTCGAACCCTAGGCCAATGCAGCGGCCAATAAAGGCCAAATGCCATCTATTTCTCACAGCGAGCCCCAGCGGTCATCACTGCGTAACAAAACCGCAATAACTTCAGGCGCTTACTTCTCCCACTCCCCGCAGGAAGTTCGCGGCTATGCGCCTGAAGTGGCTGACCAATTTCAACACCCTGTTGCTGGTGACCGTCTGCATCGCCCTGGGCGCGACCCTGTGGTGGTCGCAGCGTGCCCTGGAGCGCCCCTATCAGATGATGGAGCGCTACCTGGGCCTGTCCCAGCAGTTCCAGAACCAGGCTGCGCGCAACATTCAGGCCTACCTGGGCAGCGGTGACGCCTTGCGCCACGCCGCCGCCATGGAGGCCAACCAGCAGTTGCAGGCGGCTTTGGCCGAATGGCCCGAGGCGTTGGCTGGCACACTGCGCCCCAGCCTCGACAGCCTGCAGGCCTTTACCGCCGACGAACTGCTGGCCGCCGGCAAGCTGGCCGGTGACCCGCAAGCGCTGCTGTTGCAAGCCGAGCGCGAACTGGGGGCCAACTTCGAACAATTGGCCGGCTACGCCCGGGACAGCGGCAATCCCGAGGCCGACCACTACCTGCTGCCGCTGCTCGACGCCACCGTACACCTGGGGCGCCTGTCGCTGGCCCGCGACAAGCTGGTCAGCAGTGGCCGCCCTGAACTGGCCGATGAAGTGGAGCGCGAGCTGCAACTGATCCGCGTCCAGGCCCAGGCCATCGACAGCCTGCCGTTGCTTGGCGTGACCCGAGCAGCCGAGTCCAGTGCCGACGATTTCGCCGCCATGATGGGCCTGCAGACCCAAGCCAGCGAGCAGCAGGAAGACATCGCCGTCGGCCTCAAGCGCGAACTGCTAAGCCTGCTCAATCGCTACCCGGCCGAACTGCAACGCACCCGCGAGCAGATCGAACGCCGCGCGACCCTGGCCGCCAGCGCGGGCCAGCGCCTGGAAGCGGTGCAACAGGCCATCGCCGGGCTGGAGCCGCAGGTCCGCGGCGAGCATGCCCGGATCGCCGCCGAAGTGCGTATCAGCCAAGGCCTGATGATCGGCCTGATCCTGCTGATCGCCCTGCTCATCGACACCCTGCAGCGGCGCTTGGCGCGAACCCTGACCAGCCTGGCCCCGGCCTTGTCGCACTGGGCCGAGGGTAATTTCGCCGAACCCATCGCCCTGGGCAAGACCAACCGCGAGCTGCACGACATCCAGGAATCGCTCAACCGCCTGCGCCAGTACCTCGTGGCCCTGGTCGGCACCCTGCGCCACAACGCCGAGCAGGTGGCAGGCAGCAGCCACGCCCTGGCCGGTATGAGCGCCGCCCTGCACGACGGCGCCGAGCGCCAGGCCGGCGATACCGGGCAGATCCGCGACGCGCTCGCTGAACTGGAAGCGACCATCCAGCAAGTGGCCGGCGATGCCAGCGCCGCCGCCGATGCCAGCCATGATGCAGGGCGTGCGGTGGAACGCGGCCAGGCGGTGATCGGCCAGAGCTTGTCCGGTTTGCGTGAGCTGGTCGACGAGGTGCAGGGCAATGCCCGCATGATCGAACAGCTGGCCGAAGAGTCCGCCACCATTGGCGGTGTGCTGACGGTGATTCGCTCGATTGCCGAGCAGACCAACCTGCTGGCCCTCAATGCCGCGATCGAAGCTGCGCGCGCCGGCGAGATGGGCCGCGGCTTTGCCGTGGTGGCTGACGAAGTGCGCTCTCTGGCACAACGCACCACCGGTGCGACGGGCGAGATCCAGGCGCTGATCGATCGCTTGCAGCAGGCGGCCAAGGGCTCGGTGGCGGGCATGCGGGCGCAGCTCGAACATGCCGAGGCCACTGCCAGCCAGGCCCAGGCCGCTGACGGTGCGCTGGACGAAATTGTCCGCGCCATTGGCACCATTGCCGATACCGCCGTGCGGATTGCCGATGTCACGGCTCAGCAGAGCGGCGCGGTGAGCGAGATTCGCGACCATAGCGAGCGGATTCATGCCCTGGGTGAGGACAATTTGCAGCGCATTGGCGAGGGGCGCGAGCAAGGCGAGCAATTGCTGAACCTGGGCAGCGAGCTGAGCACGGCTGTGCGTGCGTTCAGGGTCTGATCGTCTGCCTGTGGGGCCGGTACAGGCGATACAAGCAACAGCGGCCATGTGTCGCTCGCCCAGACGCCACACGCCAAATCCAGACCAACTCCGTTATCATGCCCCGCACGTTCCACCTCGCGAGTCCGCCATGCGCCGCCTGTTTCTCCTGCTGTTCCTGCTGCTGGCCAGCCCTGCCTTCGCTACGGGCCTGCTCGACAACCGCCCAAGCGCCACCCTCGGCGCCGCTTCCCTGTCCAACGCCGCAGATTTCCTGCCCGTTCACGAAGCCTTCAAGCTCAGCCTGATCCAGGCCGACGCCCAGCACATCAAACTGCGCTTCGTCGCCACCGACGGCTACTACCTTTACCGCCACCGTTTCCAGTTCCGCACGGAACCGGCCGACGTGGCCCTGGGCACGCCCAACATCCCCAAGGGCGAAGCCAAGCACGACGAATTCTTCGGTGACGTCGAGGTGTATCACGGTGTACTCGACATCGAACTGCCCCGCACCGATCCACGCGCGTTCACCCTGTTGGTGGGTTACCAGGGGTGCGCCGACAAGGGCCTGTGCTACCCGCCGGAAACCGAGCGCCTGAGCATCGACGGCGAAGGCGGTGCCGCCGCTGTTGCGCCGGCGGCTGGTGAACAGGGCTGGAACTGGAAATCGCTGTTGCTGTTCTTCCTCGCCGGCGTCGGCCTGACCTTCACCCCCTGCGTACTGCCGATGCTGCCGATTCTCTCGGGCGTGGTCCTGCGTGGCCAGGTCGGTGGGCTGCGCGGGCTGGCGCTGTCACTGGCGTACATCCTGCCGATGGCGGTCAGCTTCGCAGTACTGGGCGCACTGATGGGCCTGTTCGGTGCCGGCCTCAACCTGCAGGCGCGCCTGCAGTCGGCTTGGCTGCTGGTGCCCTTCGCGCTGTTTTTCGTGGTGTTCGCCCTGGCCATGTTCGGCCTGTTCGAGCTCAAACTGCCGCAAGCCTTGAGCAACCGTCTCGACAACGTCGCCAGCCGCACCAAGGGTGGCTCGTTGCTCGGCGCAGCGGTACTGGGCGTCCTTTCCAGCCTGCTGGTGTCGCCGTGTGTGTCGGCACCGCTGGCCGGTGCCCTGCTCTATATCAGCGCCAGTGGTGATGCCTTGGGCGGTGCGCTAAAACTGTTCGCCCTGGGCCTTGGCATGGGTGCGCCGCTGCTGCTGGTGGCTACCGGCGGCGCGGCCTGGCTGCCGAAGAGCGGCCCGTGGCTGAACACGGTTAAAAACGCCATCGGTGTGCTGCTGCTGGGCCTGGCCATCGGCCTGCTCAGCCGCGTGCTGCCCGGGCCGCTGACCTTGCTGCTGGTCGGCTTCCTGGCCGGCGGTGTGGCAGTGTTCCTCGGCGCCGTGGAGTTCGTCATCAAAACCCCGCGCCAGCGCCTGGCACAACTGCTGGGCCTGGCCTTGCTGATGTACGCCCTGGCCTGCTGGTACGGGGCGCTCAATGGCCAAGGCGACCCGCTGCGCCCCTTGCCTGCGCCGGGTGTGGCTGCTGGCAGTGCTGGCCCAACCGCCCCTGCGGATGCCTGGCAGACCATCACCACCCCCGCCGCGCTGGACGCCGCCCTGGCCCAGGCCAAGGCCGCCGGCCAGCCGGTGCTGCTCGACTGGTACGCCGACTGGTGCATCAGCTGCAAGGTGATCGAGCACGAAGTGCTCAGCGCCGCGCAGGTCCAAGCGCAGCTGGGCGCGTTCAAGCTGCTGCGCTTCGACATCACAGAAAGCAACGCCGAGCAGCGCACCCTGCTCGATCGCTACCAACTGTTCGGCCCGCCCGCGCTGTTGTTCTTTGCAGCGAACGGCAGCGAAATGACCAGCGATCGGGTGGTTGGCGAGATAAACGCCGGCGATTTTGCCGAGGTTCTGGCGCGCGTGCGCGGCAAACTCGGTCTATAACTTCCGGCGGGCCGCAGAAAAACCTCGGTACAGTGACCGGATTTAATCATCCGGTCACATACTTCGCGCGAATCTCGGACATCGTGCTGGCTATTGCCGGGAACTGGACACTTGCCGTCGCTTTGCGGCACACTCGCCGCGCTGTGTCGAATTGCCCTACAAATCCAAGGAATCCGCAGATGGCTACGCTACTGGTGCTTCACGGCCCCAACCTCAACCTGCTCGGTACCCGCGAGCCGGGCCACTACGGCGCCGTGACCCTGGCCCAGATCAACCAGGACCTGGAGCAACGTGCCCGCGCCGCAGGCCACCATCTGCAATACCTGCAGAGCAATGCCGAATACGAACTGATCGACCGTATTCACGCCGCACGCAACGAGGGTGTGGACTTCATCCTGATCAATCCGGCTGCTTTCACCCACACAAGTGTCGCATTACGTGACGCATTGCTTGCGGTGAGCATCCCATTCATCGAAGTGCACCTGTCCAACGTGCACAAACGCGAACCGTTCCGTCACCACTCCTACTTTTCCGATGTGGCCGTAGGGGTGATTTGCGGCCTGGGCGCCAGCGGTTATCGCATGGCCCTGGAGTCCGCGCTGGAACAACTGGCTGCCAACGCACAGCCCTGATGACAGAGACCCTGGCCTAAGTGGGCCGGGGTTTGAGAGAAACGTTCTAGACACGTTTTCAATTACGCCCCCTGACCGAACCTTGGGAGTTGATGATTAATGGATATCCGTAAAGTCAAGAAACTGATCGAACTGCTGGAAGAGTCTGGCATCGACGAACTGGAGATCAAGGAAGGCGAAGAGTCGGTCCGTATCAGCCGTCACAGCAAGACCCCAGCAGCTCAGCAGTTCTACGCACCGGCCCCGATGGCTGCCGCACCTGTAGCCGCCCCGGCCGCTGCCGCTGCTGCCCCGGTCGCCGAAGCCGCTGCCCCGGCCCTGAAAGGCACCGTGGTGCGTTCGCCGATGGTCGGTACCTTCTACCGCAAACCATCGCCGACCTCGCCGAACTTCGCTGAAGTTGGCCAGTCGGTGAAAAAGGGCGACACCCTGTGCATCGTCGAAGCCATGAAGATGATGAACCACATCGAAGCCGAGTTCGGCGGTGTCATCGACGCCATCCTGGTAGAAGACGGCCAGCCGGTTGAGTTTGACCAGCCGCTGTTCACCATCGTTTGAACCGCGGAGAGCCAACGATGTCTGCGAAGCTCGAAAAAGTCCTGATCGCCAACCGCGGGGAAATTGCCCTGCGGATCCTGCGTGCCTGCAAAGAGCTGGGCATCAAGACCGTCGCCGTGCACTCCACGGCTGACCGCGAACTGATGCACCTGGGTCTTGCAGACGAGTCGGTCTGCATCGGTCCTGCGCCCTCCAAAGGTTCCTACCTGCACATCCCGGCGATCATCGCTGCCGCCGAAGTCACTGGCGCCACCGCGATCCACCCGGGCTACGGCTTCCTGGCTGAAAACGCCGACTTTGCCGAGCAGGTAGAAAAATCCGGTTTCGCCTTCATCGGCCCGAAAGCCGACACCATTCGCCTGATGGGCGACAAGGTTTCGGCCAAGGACGCGATGATCAAGTCGGGTGTTCCGACCGTACCGGGCTCTGACGGCCCGCTGCCGGAAGACGAAGAAGTCGCCCTGGCAATCGCCCGTGACGTCGGCTACCCGGTGATCATCAAGGCCGCCGGTGGCGGTGGTGGTCGCGGCATGCGTGTGGTGCACAAGGAAGAGGACCTGATTTCCTCGGCCAAACTGACCCGTACCGAAGCCGGTGCTGCGTTTGGCAACCCGATGGTCTACCTGGAGAAGTTCCTGACCAACCCACGTCACGTGGAAGTTCAGGTACTGTCCGACGGCCAGGGCAACGCCATCCACCTGGGCGACCGTGACTGCTCGCTGCAGCGCCGTCACCAGAAGGTACTGGAAGAAGCGCCGGCACCGGGCATCGACGAGAAGGCCCGTCAGGAAGTCTTCAAGCGTTGCGTCGATGCGTGCATCGAAATCGGCTACCGCGGTGCGGGTACTTTCGAGTTCCTGTACGAGAACGGCAACTTCTACTTCATCGAGATGAACACCCGTGTACAGGTTGAGCATCCGGTGTCGGAAATGGTCACTGGCATCGACATCGTCAAGGAGATGCTGAGCATCGCCGCTGGCAACAAGCTGTCGTTCCGCCAGGAAGACGTGGTGATCCGTGGTCACTCCCTGGAGTGCCGGATCAACGCCGAAGACCCGAAGAAGTTCATCCCGAGCCCAGGCACGGTCAAGCACTTCCACGCCCCAGGTGGCAACGGCGTTCGCGTCGATTCGCACCTGTACAGCGGTTATTCGGTTCCACCGAACTACGACTCGCTGATCGGCAAGCTGATCACCTACGGCAAGGACCGCGAAGAAGCGATGGCGCGCATGCGCAATGCGCTGGACGAGATCGTCGTCGACGGCATCAAGACCAACATCCCACTGCACCGCGACCTGGTGCGTGATGAAGGTTTCTGCAAAGGCGGCGTCAACATTCATTACCTCGAGCACAAACTGGCTAGCCAGGAGTGATTGTGTAGTGTGATGTGATGAAAACCCCGGACTTGTTCCGGGGTTTTTTATTGGCTGCAGGAAGTCGGTGATGCTGGTGGGTGCATGCCTTGAGGGGTGTGTTGCCTATGAGATCAAGCGCCGTCACCGCACAATCCCCCAAACAAGCCTCACCCTTTCATCCGCGGCATCTCGATACGATGCTCATGCACCCGCCGATACAACGTCGCCCGCGAAATTCCCAACGCCCGCGCCGCATCCGCCGGCTTCCAGCGATGCCGGATCAAGGCATCGAGCAACAGCTGCCGCGCCGGGCTGGAAAGGCCACGGTCGCCAGAGGGCAACGCATCGCCACGCACCTCCTGCGGCAAATCCTCAAGCCTCACCCAACCGCCTTCACTCACCGCACAGGCATAGCGCAACACCTGCCGAAGCTGGCGCAAGTTGCCCGGCCAGCGGTACAGCAACAGCGCCTGCAATGCATCATCCGCCAGCACCACCTCGACACCGCACGCCTCCGCTTCCTCGGCCAACAACTGATGAACCAACCCCAACCGGTCCTCCCGATCCCGCAGCGGCGGTAACTCGAACCTGGCGTTGGCCAGGCGGAAATACAGGTCCTCGCGAAAACGCCCGTCCGCCACCATCGCCGCCAGATCCCGGTGCGTCGCGCAGATCACCTGGATATCCACCCGCTCACGCCGCGCAGCCCCCAATGGCGCCACCTCGCCCTCGGCCAGCACGCGCAGCAGGCGGGTCTGCAGATTCAGCGGCATGTCGCCGATCTCGTCGAGGAACAACGTGCCGCCATCAGCCTGCTGCAAAAGCCCCTGCATGCCTTTGCTGGAAGCCCCGGTGAACGCCCCGGCCACATAACCGAACAGCTCGCTCTCGATCAGGCTCTCGGGGATGGCTGCGCAGTTCAGCGTGACGAAGGGCCCTTCACGCCGCAGGCTTTGCTGGTGCAACTGACGGGCGAAAACCTCTTTGCCGGCGCCTGTCTCACCCTGCACCAGCACCGCCAGGTTGCAGTCCTTGACCCGCGTGGCCAGGCGCAAGTGCTGCTCGATGCGCGCATCCTGCGCCTGGCGCAACCGCTGCGCTTGCGGGCGCCGTTGCGGTGCGCTGACCCGGCCATACAGCTCGCCCCAGCCAGGCAGGCGTTGCGCCGAGGCCTCGTTGATGCAGCGCAGTTGGCCCGGGTCGAACAGTTCGCCGATATGCTCGGGCAAGCGGCCCAGACGCTCCACCAGCCGCTGGCGGGCCAGGCTGTTGAGCGCCTGCAGACGGCCGTCGGCATCCCAGGCCAGCAGGTAATCCGGCTGGCTCTCGACGTAGCCCGGTGTGCCATGCGCACGCATGACCCAATGGCCCTGGGCGCTGTGCATGAAAAACGCGTTTTCGATCTCGCGCGCAGTCTGCTCGACCAACTGCCGGATCAGGTGCTGGCTGCGGCGATCATCCGGGGACTGCAAGGCGGACACATCCACCACGCCAAGCAGCTCGCCGAGCGGGTCGAACACCGGCGCCGCGGTGCAGGTCAGGCCGATGAAGGCGGCGCGAAAGTGATCGCGCTTGTGCACCGTGACCGGCGCCTTGCTGGTCAGCACCGCCGCCACCCCACAGGTGCCCTCCTCGCCCTCCGACCAGCACGTGCCGAGGTACAGCCCGGCCTTGCGGCAGTCGTTGCGGATGGCCGACTCGACCCGGTAATCGATGGTCTGCCCCTGGGCATCGGTGAGCAGAACGCAATAGTCAGCGCCGCGCACCCGTTCATGCAGCCGCGCCACCGCATCGCTGGCGATGCGCAAGAACAGCTCGGCGCGTTCGCGGCATTCGTTGAGCAGGCTTTGGGAAAGGATACGTGGCCCCTGCTGCGAGCCTGGATCGAGGCGATACAGGTCCATGGAGCGGCGCCAGGAGTCGAGGATCAGCGGCGGCACCGGCGCCTGGGGCAGGCGATCGGCGTTTTTCAGCACCCGGCTGACGCAGTCGACATGGGCTCGGGAGTTCGCGGCAAGCATTCAGGCCCTCCGGTTCTCGTTGCTGTTTTTGTCGTTGTGCGGCCATTAAGCGCTTCCGAGCATGCCCCGACAAGCACTGTGTGATTACCGGTTGGCTTGAGACGCTGCGTCTCAGCGTCTCGGCAAACACGGCCCCGGCGTGGCACGCGGCGTCTCGCAGGGGCCGCCTGGCACATGCCTGGCGTTATGCTGCAACCGCTCTAAGGCGGCCACTTCAGGCCTGCCGAGCAAAGCTGGCACCCACCTTGCTCTGCCCATGGCAAACAAGAATATGAGGTGCGCCATGCCGCAACCCACCCCGACTGTCGGGATCATTGCCAACCCTGCCTCCGGCCGCGACCTGCGCCGCCTGACTGCCAGTGCCGGGCTCTATTCGAGCACCGACAAGGCTTCGGCGATCCAGCGCCTGCTCGCCGCCTTCGGTGCCACCGGCATCGACAAGGTTCTGCTGCCCACCGACATGACCGGCATCGCCGCCGCCGTGCTCAAGGCCAGCCAAGGCCCGGGCGCTCGCGATCAGCACTGGCCGACCCTCCAGATCATCGACCTGCCGTTGACCCAGACCGTTGCCGATACCCGCCTGGCCACCCGGCGCATGGTCGAGCAAGGCGTGACGATGATCGCAGTACTCGGCGGCGATGGCACCCACAAAGCCGTCGCTGCCGAGGCCGGCGACACGCCACTGCTGACGTTGTCCACCGGCACCAACAATGCCTTCCCTGAATTGCGCGAAGCCACCAGCGCCGGCCTGGCCGGCGGCCTGCTCGCCAGCGGCCGCGTGCCCGCCAGCATCGGCTTGCGCCGCAACAAGCGCCTGCTGGTGAAGGTGCCCGAGCAGCAGTTGGCCGAGTGGGCCCTGGTGGAAGTCGCCGTGTCGCCCCAGCGCTTCATCGGCGCCCGGGCCCTGAGCCGCAGCGAAGACCTCAGCGAAGTATTCGCCTGCTTCGCCGAACCCCACGCCATTGGCCTGTCCGCCTTGTGCGGCCTGTGGTGCCCGGTTTCACGCCTGGACGCTCACGGCGCCTGGGTACGCCTGAACCCTGGCGCCGAACAGGCCCTGCTCGCACCACTGGCGCCCGGTGTGCTGCAAGGCTGTGGCATCACCGCCAGCGGCCCATTGACGCCCGGCGTCGCCCATCGCCTGAGCCTGGCCAGCGGCACGCTGGCCTTGGACGGCGAGCGCGAGATCGAATTCGCCGAACACGACACCCCCACCATCACTCTGGACCACCAAGGCCCCCTGACCGTGGACGTCGAGGCCGTACTGGCCCACGCCGCCCGCCATCACCTGCTGGCCGTCCCGCGCGGCCACCGGCTACACCCTGCAACCGCGTGTTGAGACAACCCTGGAGAACAACAAGATGTCCAATCAACTCAGTACCGAACAACTGCTGCATGCCTATGAAGTGATGCGCACCATCCGCGCATTCGAAGAGCGTCTGCACGTGGAGTTCGCCACCGGCGAGATCCCCGGGTTCGTCCACCTCTATGCTGGCGAGGAGGCCTCCGCCGCAGGGGTCATGGCCCACCTGCGCGACAGCGACTGCATTGCCTCGACCCACCGCGGGCACGGCCACTGCATCGCCAAGGGCGTGGATGTGTACGGCATGATGGCCGAGATCTACGGCAAGAGAACTGGCGTATGCGGCGGCAAGGGCGGCTCCATGCACATTGCCGACCTGGAAAAGGGCATGCTCGGCGCCAACGGCATCGTCGGGGCCGGCGCGCCGCTGGTTGCCGGTGCTGCCCTGGCCGCCAAGCTCAAGGGCCGCGACGACGTGTCGGTGGCCTTCTTCGGCGACGGCGCCTCCAACGAGGGCGCCGTGTTCGAAGCCATGAACATGGCCGCGATCATGAACCTGCCGTGCATCTTCGTCGCCGAGAACAACGGCTACGCCGAGGCAACGGCCTCGAACTGGTCGGTGGCCTGCGACCACATTGCCGACCGCGCCGCCGGTTTCGGCATGCCGGGTGTGACCATCGACGGCTTCGATTTCTTCGCCGTGTACGAGGCCGCCGGCGCCGCCATCGAACGGGCGCGTAGCGGGCAAGGGCCCTCGCTGATCGAGGTCAAGCTCAGCCGCTACTACGGCCACTTCGAAGGTGACGCGCAAACCTACCGCGCCCCGGATGAAGTGAAGAACCTGCGCGAAACCCGCGATTGCCTGATGCAGTTCCGCAACAAGACCACCCGCGCCGGCCTGCTCAGTGCCGAACAACTGGACGCCATCGACGCCCGTGTCGAAGACCTGATCGAAGACGCTGTGCGCCGCGCGAAATCCGATCCCAAGCCACAGCCCGCCGACCTGCTCAGCGACGTCTACGTCAGCTACCCCTGAGCCGCGGATTACAAGAACAAGAGGAGAATCACCATGGCAAGAAAGATCAGCTACCAGCAGGCCATCAACGAAGCCCTGGCCCAGGAAATGCGCCGTGACAGCACCGTGTTCATCATCGGTGAAGACGTCGCCGGCGGTGCCGGTGCCCCTGGCGAAGAGGATGCCTGGGGCGGCGTGCTGGGCGTGACCAAAGGCCTCTACCACCAGTTCCCAGGCCGGGTACTGGATGCGCCGCTGTCCGAGATCGGCTATGTCGGCGCCGCCGTGGGTGCCGCGACCCAAGGTCTGCGCCCGGTGTGCGAACTGATGTTCGTGGATTTTGCCGGCTGCTGCCTGGACCAGATCCTCAACCAGGCCGCCAAGTTTCGCTACATGTTCGGCGGCAAGGCGGTGACCCCGCTGGTGATGCGCACCATGTACGGCGCCGGCCTGCGCGCGGCGGCCCAGCACTCGCAGATGCTCACCTCGTTGTGGACGCACATCCCCGGGCTGAAGGTGGTCTGCCCCTCTTCGCCGTACGATGCCAAGGGCCTGCTGATTCAGGCGATACGCGACAACGACCCGGTGATCTTCTGCGAGCACAAACTGCTCTACAGCATGCAGGGCGAAGTGCCGGAAGAGGTCTACACGGTGCCGTTCGGTGAAGCCAACTTCCTGCGCGACGGCGACGATGTGACCCTGGTGACCTACGGGCGCATGGTCCATGTGGCCCTGGAGGCCGCCAACAACCTCGCCCGCCAGGGCATCGACTGCGAAGTGCTGGACCTGCGCACCACCAGCCCGCTGGATGAAGACAGCATTCTCGAAAGCGTTGAGAAGACCGGCCGCCTGGTGGTGATCGACGAAGCCAACCCGCGCTGCTCGATGGCCACCGACATCAGTGCACTGGTGGCGCAAAAAGCCTTCGGCGCCCTCAAGGGCCCGATCGAGATGGTCACCGCGCCGCATACGCCGGTGCCGTTCTCCGACGCCCTGGAAGACCTGTACATCCCCGACGCGACGAAAATCGAGGCCGCCGTGCGCAAGGTAATCGAAGCCGCAAGGAGTGCCGCATGAGCCAGATCCATACGCTGACCATGCCCAAGTGGGGCTTGTCGATGACCGAGGGCCGGGTGGATACCTGGCTCAAGCAGGAAGGTGACGCCATCAGCAAGGGCGACGAAGTGCTGGACGTCGAGACCGACAAGATCAGCAGCAGCGTCGAAGCCCCCTTCAGCGGTGTACTGCGCCGCCTGGTGGCCAAGCCGGATGAAACCCTGCCGGTCGGTGCGCTGCTGGCGGTGGTGGTCGAAGGCGAAGCCGACGAGGCCGAGATCGACGCCGTGGTGCAGCGCTTCCAGGCCGAGTTCGTCGCCGAAGGTGGCGCAGACCAGGCGCAGGGCCCAGCCCCGCAAAAAGCCGAAGTGGGCGGCCGCCTGTTGCGCTGGTTCGAACTGGGCGAAGGCGGTACGCCGCTGGTGCTGGTGCACGGCTTTGGCGGTGATTTGAACAACTGGCTGTTCAACCACCCGGCGCTGGCCGCCGAACGCCGCGTCATCGCGCTCGACCTGCCCGGGCATGGCGAGTCGGCCAAGGCGCTGCAACGCGGGGACCTGGATGAACTGAGCGAAGCGGTACTGGCACTGCTCGACCACCTGGAGATCCCCCGGGCCCACCTGGCCGGGCATTCGATGGGCGGTGCGGTCAGCCTCAACGTGGCACGCCTGGCGCCGCAGCGGGTGGCAAGCCTGAGCCTGGTGGCCAGTGCCGGGCTAGGCACAGCGATCAACGGCCAGTACCTGGAAGGCTTCGTGGCCGCTGCCAACCGCAATGCACTCAAGCCGCAGATGGTGCAGCTGTTTGCCGACCCGGCGCTGGTTACCCGGCAGTTGCTGGAGGACATGCTCAAGTTCAAGCGGCTGGAGGGTGTCGACGCGGCGTTATGCCAACTGGGGTCGGCCATTGCCGAAGGCGACCAGCAGCGCCACGACCTGCGGGGCGTGCTGGGGCAGCACCCGGCGCTGGTGATCTGGGGCGGGAAGGACGCGATCATCCCGGCCAGCCATGCCGACGGGCTGGAGGCCGAAGTACTGGTGCTGCCAGATGCTGGCCACATGGTGCAGATGGAGGCGGCCGAGGAGGTGAATCGGAGGATGGGGGCGTTTTTGCGGGGGCATTGAAGGGGGGGGCGTGCAGGTGTTCGCCTTGGGATGTGCAGCGCCTATGAGATCGAGCGCCGCGCGGGCGGCGCTCGGTCTCATAGGCGCCGAAACAATCAAGGCATGCACCGTCCGCCCCCACTCGTTCACTGTCTCAACCCCCCATTCTGCGTCATACTCGGCAGACCTATTGCCCGGTCTCCACCATGCGTCCATTGCTCCCCATCACCTTGGTCCTGTTGCTTGCCGCGTGCGGAGATGGCGAATCGCTATTGCCTCCGGACGCACGCCTGCCCGACGGCGGGCGCTACCGGGGTGAGGTGGTTGACGGCCTGCTGCAGGGCGAGGGGCGCATCGACTACCCAAACGGCAGCTGGTACGCCGGCGGCTTCAAAAATGGCCAGTGGCATGGCCAGGGCGAGTGGCACGGCCAGAACGGTGAAGTCTACCGGGGCCAGTTCGCCGAGGGCCTGTTCCAGGGCCTGGGTGACCTGACCACGCCGGGCAGCCACTATGCCGGTACTTTCAAGCACGGCCGGCGCGACGGCGAAGGCACCCTCAAGCAAGCCGACCAGACCTACCGCGGCCAGTTCAAGGACGACCAGTACGAAGGCGCGGGCGAGCTGGAGCTGGCCGACGGCAGCCGCTACCAGGGCCTGTTCGCCAAAGGCAAACCGAACGGTGCCGGGGTGCGCAGCGATGCCAGCGGCAACCAGTTCAGCGGCCGTTTCGTCGATGGCCTGCTGCAAGGCAGCGGCACCTACGACAGCGTCGACGGCGAACAGTACATCGGCGAGTTCAAGGACAACCGCCTGGAAGGCCGCGGGCGCTATGAAAGCGCCGACGGTGACGTCTGGATCGGCGCGTTCAAGGACGGCTCATTGATTGGCGAGGGCGAACTGCTCGGCAGTGATGGCAGCCACTACAAGGGCGGTTTCGTCGACTGGCACCTGTCTGGCCAGGGCAGCCTGCAGCTGGCTGACGGCAGCAAGTACACCGGTGGCTTCGAAAACGATGCCTACCACGGCCACGGCCGACTGACCCTGGCCAACGGCAAAGTCGAGGGCGGCACCTGGGTCAACGGCGTACGCGTGCGCGACGAAAAGGGCGCGCTGTTGCCCGACCCGCTGGACCTGGCCCTGCTCAACCAGGGCCACCTGCTTGAAGACGCGCTGGCGCGGGTACCGCACACCGCGCCGGCGATCCAGTTGTACAGCCTGGTAGTGGCCGGCGACGGCCAGCAAAGCGTATTCCTGCGCGAAGCCGACTATGTCAGCAACATGCTCAAGGTCCGCTTTGGCGCCCGCGGCCAGGTCACGCTGGTCAATCACCGCGACCATATGGCCAGCCGCCCCATGGCCACCCGCGAGAACCTCACCCGCGCCGCCCGCACCTTGGCCGAGCGCAGCGGCCCCGAGGACCTGGTGTTCATCTACCTCACCAGCCACGGCAGCCAGGACCACCAACTGGTGCTCGACCAGCCGCGCCTGCAACTGGCCGACCTGCCCGCCGACGAACTGGCCAGTGCCCTGGCACCGCTGAAAGATCGCGACAAGATAATCGTCATTTCCGCCTGCTATTCAGGGGGCTATATCGCCCCGCTCAAGGATGATCGCACGGTGATCATGACCGCCGCCCGCGCCGACCGGGTGTCGTTCGGCTGCTCGGAAGAAGCGGATTTCACCTACTTTGGCGATGCCCTGTTCGCCGAAGCGCTGAACCAGACCGACGACCTGAAACAAGCGTTTGAACTGGCGCGCGCCAGCGTTGCCGAAAGAGAACAAAAGGAAGGTTTCGAGGCCTCGGAACCGCAGCTTTGGGCGCCGCCAGCCGTACTGGCACACTGGCAGCACCTAAGACGGCAACAGGCCGAAGAAGCGTTACGCAATGCTGCACAGGCCACCGTGGAGGAGCAGGCAAAAAAGCCGGCCAACCACTAAGCTTGTGTGTAACAAGGGAGAGACATCATGTATTTGACGCCTCAGCATGTCCTGCTTGCCGGTGCCACGGGTCTGACGGGTGAACACCTGCTCGACCGCCTGCTCAACGAGCCGACCATCAGCCGGGTACTGGCGCCTACACGCCGGCCACTGGCTGAACACCCACACCTGGAAAACCCGGTGGGTGATCCGGCGGTGTTCCTACCGCAACTGGCTGGGCGGGTGGATATCGCCTATTGCTGCCTGGGGACCACACTCAAGCAGGCTGGCTCCGAGTCGGCGTTCCGCGCCGTGGACCTGGACATGGTAGTGGCCTTCAGCAAACGTGCCCGCGAGCTGGGTGCGCGGCATCTGCTGGTGGTCAGCGCACTCGGCGCCGACCCTAAGTCATCGATTTTCTACAACCGGGTCAAGGGCGAAATGGAAGAAGCGCTCAAGGCCCAGGACTGGCCGCAACTGACCATCGTCCGGCCCTCGCTGCTGCTAGGGGACCGCATCGAGCCTCGGCTCGGCGAACAGCTGATTTCGCCGCTTTCCAAGCTGATACCTGGCAAGTACCGGGGTATCGAGGCTTGCACACTGGCACGGGCGCTATGGCGCTTGGCGCTGGAAGAAGAAGACGGGGTGCGGGTCATCGAGTCGGATGAACTGCGCCGGCTGGGCAAGATATAGCGTAGGCAATCAAAGGCCGCCGGTAGCCTGGAAGCCGACCCCCGCTGCCGTCAGCAGTGATAACGGCAGCAGCAGGGTGTCCAGCAACATACTGCCGGGCAGGTCCAACCCTGGGTATCCCGGGGCCTCAGCCCCGAAGTGATCCTTCGGGCAGCACCCGCCATTCATCACATACAGGTCCAGCCGGGTGCCGGCGTACACCACCGGTGCGCCCGGCTTGTTGGCATCCAGCGTGCGCACCGTGGCACATCCACTCAGCAGCGTCAGCGCCACCAGCCCCGACAGTGCGCGTTTCAATCATCCGCCCCAAAGTGATGCTCGCCCCAACGCGGCAGCATGTCCTGGGGGATGTCCAGCAGGTTGAGAATGCGCGCTACGACGAAATCGATCAGGTCGTCGATGGTCTGTGGCTGATGGTAGAAGCCCGGGGCCGCCGGCAGAATGACCGCACCCATCTGCGAGAGCTTGAGCATGTTCTCCAGGTGGATGGTCGAGAACGGCGCCTCGCGCGGTACCAGAATCAACTGACGGCGCTCTTTGAGGGTGACGTCGGCGGCACGCTCGATCAGGTTGTTGCAAGCACCGGTGGCAATCGCCGACAAGGTGCCGGTGGAGCATGGCACCACCACCATCGCCGCCGGCGCGCCGGAGCCCGAGGCCACCGGCGACATCCAGTCTTCCTTGCCATACACGCGGATCTGCCCATCGGCAGCGCCGGTGTACTCGGTCAGAAACGCCTGCATCGCCTGGGGCTTGGGCGGCAGCAACACGTCGGTTTCGGTAGACATCACCAGCTGCGCGGCCTTGGAGATGAGGAAGTGCACCTCGCGGTCCTCGCGCACCAGGCAGTCGAGCAGGCGCAGGCCATATTGAGCGCCAGAGGCGCCCGTCATGGCCAGGGTGATGCGCTGCGGCCCGCTCACTTGAGCGCCTCGGCCAACTTGCCGTGCAGGCCGCCGAAGCCGCCGTTGCTCATGATCACCACGTGGGTGCCTGGGCGGGCCTGGCCCTTGATGCGCTCGATGATCGCCTCCAGGCTGTCGGCGACCACGCTCGGCACCTTGCACTGCGCTGCCGTGGCGGCCAGGTCCCAGCCCAGGTTGGCCGGGGCGTACCAGATCACCTGGTCGGCGTCGTTGACGCTTTCCGGCAGGCCGTCACGGTGGGCGCCCAGCTTCATCGAGTTGGAACGTGGCTCGATCACCGCGATCACCGGCGCTTCGCCCACACGCTTGCGCAGGCCGTCGAGGGTGGTGGCGATGGCGGTCGGGTGATGGGCGAAATCGTCATAGATGGTCACGCCCTGCACCTCGGCGACCGTCTCCATGCGCCGCTTGACGCTCTTGAAGGCGCTCAGCCCGGCGATGCCCATGGCTGGCACCACGCCTACATGGCGCGCGGCGGCCAGGGTGGCCAAGGCGTTGGCGACGTTGTGCTGCCCGGTCAATGGCCAGTCGACCACGCCTTGGGCCTCGCCCTCGAACAGCACTTCAAAGCGCGCACCATCGGCACTGAGCAGGCGCGCCTGCCACTGCCCGCCTTCACCGGTGGTTTGTACCGGGGTCCAGCAGCCCATGCCGATGACGCGTTCCAGCGCCTGCTCGGTGGTGGGGTGAATCACCAGGCCTTCGCTCGGGATAGTGCGCACCAGGTGGTGAAACTGCCGCTCGATGGACGCAAGGTCAGGGAAGATGTCTGCGTGATCGAATTCAAGGTTGTTGAGGATGGCCGTGCGCGGGTGGTAGTGGACGAACTTCGAACGTTTATCGAAGAACGCACTGTCGTACTCATCGGCCTCGACCACGAAGAACGGGGTGTCGCCCAGGCGCGCCGACACCGAGAAGTTCTGCGGCACACCGCCAATCAGGAACCCCGGGCTCATGCCGGCGTGCTCCAATACCCAGGCCAGCATGCTGCTGGTGGTGGTCTTGCCATGGGTACCGGCAACGGCCAGTACCCAGCGGCCCTGCAGCACGTGGTCGGCCAGCCACTGCGGGCCGGAGACGTAGGGCAGGCCCTTGTTCAGCACGTACTCCACCGCCGGGTTGCCCCGCGACATGGCATTGCCGACCACTACCAGGTCGGGTGCCGGGTCTAGCTGAGCCGGGTCATAGCCTTGGGTCAGCTCGATGCCCTGGGCTTCGAGCTGGGTGCTCATCGGGGGATAGACATTGGCGTCGGAGCCGGTGACGCGGTGGCCAAGCGCTTTGGCCAGCACCGCCAGGGAACCCATGAACGTGCCGCAAATACCGAGAATGTGAATATGCATGGTCGACCTCGCAAAACATCGAGGCAGGGTAGCCCAGGGCGCAGGAAATCGCACCCGCTGTTTCGCTCAGCCGGCCCGTGCTATGCCGTGTTTGCGCAGTTTTCGATACAAGGTATTGCGGCTGATGCCCAGATGCTCGGCGACGCGGGTCAAGTGCCAGCGGTTTGCCTCCAGTACCGTCAGCAGGGCTTGGCGCTCGGCGTCTTGTAGCGGCGGGCTTGGGTTGCGGTCGGGGTATGCAGTAGTCGCGGAAGATGGGGGGGCGGTGTTGTGGAAGATGGTCGGTAGGTCGGCAGATTCGATGCGGCCGTTGTCGCAGAGCGCTACCAGGGTGCGCAGTGTGTTGCGCATCTGCCGCACGTTGCCGGGCCACGGGAACTGCAGCAACGCGTGCCGTGCATCAGGCGCGATCTGCAGGGGCTGCCCCTGCGCTTCCTGATGCAGCAGAAAGTCCAGCAACTGGCCCTTGTCACTACGCTCGCGCACCGCCGGCAGGGCCACTTCCAGGCCATTGAGGCGGTAATACAGGTCCTCGCGGAACGTGCCCTGCGCCACCCGCTCCAGCAGGTCGCGGTGGGTCGCACTGACGATGCGCACGTCAACGGCCTGGGGCTCGCCGCCAATCGGTACCACCTGGCGCTCTTCCAGCACCCGCAACAGGCGCGTCTGCAAGGCCAGCGGCATGTCACCGATCTCGTCCAGCAGCAACGTACCGCCATCGGCCTGCAACAACTTGCCGCGCATGCCTTCCTTGCGCGCGCCGGTAAAGCTACCACCGCGATAACCGAACAGCTCGCTCTCGATCAGGCTCTCCGGAATAGACGCGCAGTTGACCGCCACGAACGGTTTGCCGCTTCGCTGGCTGGCCTGGTGCACCGCCTGCGCGAAGGCCTCCTTGCCGCAACCGGTCTCGCCGCGCAGCAGCAGCGGCACATCACGTTCGAACACCCGCACACAGCGGCGAAAGTCATTTTGCAACGCCGGGTCGAGCAGGCAGATGCCGGGTTCTGCTTCGCGCGGGGGCCGAGGGTGGCCGAGCGGCACCGACCACACCGGCGTGCGCGCCTGGCCACGCAGGCTGGCGAACACCTGGCGACCGTCACGCGTGTGCAACGGCCAGACGGTACTGCCGCCGGGTACGGCGCGGCTGAACAGTTCGTCGAGGCTGCAGGCAAAAAAACGCTCCACCGGCTTGCCCAGCACGCCCCCGCGCACGGTACCCAGCAAGTTGAGTGCACTCTGGTTGGCCGCGCAGATCCGCCCATCAGCCTCGAAGGCCAGCAAGCCCTCGCTGAACAAGCCGACCGACTCGGCGTGCAGATGAAAACGCAGCAGCCATTGCTGTTCGAAATGACGCAGGAAGTAACAGCTCTCGATCATCTTGGCCGACAGGTTGACCAGGGCCATAGTGTGGAACTGGCTCTGACGCGAGACATCCGGCCGCGCCGACGACACGTCGAGCACCGCCAACAGATCGCCATGCGGGTCGAACACCGGGCTTGCCGAGCAGGTCAGGCCGGTGTGGCGGCCACGAAAATGCTCGTGCTGATGAATGGTCAGTGCCTGGCGCTCGACCAGGCAGGTACCGATGCCGTTGGTGCCTTCGCGCGCCTCGCTCCAGTCTGCGCCCAGCCACAACCCGGCCCGCTCGAAGATACGCCGCTCGGTGGGTGCGCTGACACAGTTGAGGATCACCCCGCGGGCATCGGTCAGCAGCACCGCATGGCCGGCGCCAGAGAGCTGCTGATGCAGGCTGTTCATCTCGCTGTCGGCAATTTTCAGTACCTGGCGCAGGCGCTCGCGGCTTTCCAGCAGGCGCCCGTGCTCAAGCACCACAGGGGCTTCGATCAGCGTCGGGTCGAGGTGGTGCTCCTCAAGACAACGCAGCCAGGAACGCGCGATGGCCGGGTCACTGCCGCCCTCCCCAGCTTCACCATGGGCAACGGTGTGCACTTGCTGGGCATGGCGACTCAGGTGGTTGCTCTGCATTTGTTGTCGTTCTCCGCAGATAGAGCGTTCAGCCAGCATCCTCCACCCGGCAGGGCTTTGCAATGCAGCGTACCGCTGCGTGTCGCAAACGGTACAAAGTGTCACCCAGGCCGTGCCAGCCCTGGCGCAGCGGTCGCCGGCGAACCCCACAGAACCGTCCCAAGTGGTTGATTTTGATGGCCCTCAAAACACTGGCCCAACCTTTGCTCTACGCTTTTCAACTCCCTAACAAACACAATAGCCAGGAGACACACCATGCGTTACGCACATCCCGGTACCGACGGCGCGAAGGTTTCCTTCAAGAGCCGCTACGGCAACTACATCGGTGGTGAGTTCGTAGCACCGGTCAAGGGGCAGTACTTCGAAAACACCTCCCCGGTGAATGGCAAGCTGATCGCAGAGTTTCCCCGCTCCACTGCCGAAGACATCGACAAGGCCCTGGATGCCGCCCACGCCGCCGCCGACGCCTGGGGCCGCACCTCGGTCCAGGACCGTTCCAATGTTCTGCTGAAGATCGCCGACCGCATCGAACAGAACCTTGAAGTGCTGGCCATTACCGAAACCTGGGACAACGGCAAGCCGGTCCGCGAAACCCTCAATGCCGACATCCCGCTGGCGGTCGATCACTTCCGTTACTTCGCCGGCTGCATCCGCGCCCAGGAAGGCGGCGCCGCCGAGATCAACGAAGGCACCGTCTCCTATCACATTCACGAGCCACTGGGCGTGGTCGGGCAGATCATCCCGTGGAACTTCCCGCTGCTGATGGCCGCCTGGAAACTCGCCCCGGCCCTGGCCGCAGGCAACTGCGTGGTGCTCAAACCCGCCGAGCAGACGCCGCTGGGTATCACCGTACTGATGGAACTGATCGGCGACTTGCTGCCCAAAGGCGTGCTCAACGTGGTTCAGGGTTATGGCCGCGAAGCGGGCGAAGCGTTGGCTACCAGCAAACGTATCGCCAAAATCGCCTTTACCGGCTCGACCCCGGTCGGCTCGCACATCATGAAATGCGCTGCCGAGAACATCATCCCGTCCACCGTCGAACTGGGCGGCAAGTCGCCTAACGTGTACTTCGAAGACATCATGCAGGCCGAGCCAAGCTTCATCGACAAGGCCGCCGAGGGCATGGTGCTGGCGTTCTTCAACCAGGGCGAAGTGTGCACCTGCCCGTCGCGTGCGCTGGTGCAGGAGTCGATCTACCCGCAGTTCATGGAAGTGGTGATGAAGAAGGTCCTGCAGATCAAGCGCGGCGACCCGCTGGACACCGACACCATGGTCGGCGCTCAGGCGTCGCAGCAACAGTTCGAGAAGATCCTGTCGTACCTGGAAATCGCCAAGGAAGAAGGCGCCGAGCTGCTGACCGGCGGCAAGGTGGAAAAACTCGAAGGCGCGCTGTCGACCGGTTACTACATCCAGCCGACCCTGCTCAAGGGCAACAACCGCATGCGGGTGTTCCAGGAGGAAATCTTCGGCCCGGTGGTCAGCGTCACCACCTTCAAGGACGAAGCCGAAGCACTGGCGATTGCCAACGACACCGAGTTCGGCCTCGGTGCCGGCGTGTGGACCCGCGACATCAACCGCGCCTACCGCATGGGCCGCGGCATCAAGGCCGGCCGCGTGTGGACCAACTGCTACCACCTGTACCCGGCGCATGCCGCGTTCGGCGGTTACAAGAAGTCCGGCGTTGGCCGTGAGACCCACAAAATGATGCTCGATCACTACCAGCAGACCAAGAACCTGCTGGTGAGCTACGACATCAACCCGCTGGGCTTCTTCTAGAAAAACAGCTTCAAGTTGCAAGCTACAAGCTGCAAGAAACAGCGGGTACAGCACCCAACTGCTTTTTCTTGAGGCTTGTAGCTTGCGGCTTGTAGCGCCATGGCTCGCTTCCTGCAGTACCCATCACCATCGGCCGGAACCTCTCCGGCCACCAAGAAAAACAACAGGTGAAACTATGCCCAGCGATCATTCCGGCAATGCGCCGGCAGGCTCTTCCGTCGACTTCGAAAAGGTCGGTTCAGACTATTTCCAGCAACGTGAACTGAAAAAAGGCGCCGCCGGCTGGGTATTGCTGGTCGGCCTTGGGGTCGCCTATGTGATCTCCGGCGACTACGCCGGGTGGAACTTCGGCCTGGCCCAAGGCGGCTGGGGCGGCATGTTCCTCGCTACCCTGCTGATGGCCACCATGTACCTGTGCATGTGCTTCTCGCTGGCCGAACTGTCGTCGATGATCCCCACCGCAGGCGGTGGCTACGGCTTCGCCCGCAGCGCATTCGGCCCTTGGGGCGGCTTTCTCACCGGTACGGCCATCCTCATCGAATACGCCATTGCCCCTGCGGCGATCGCCGTGTTCATCGGCGCCTATTGTGAATCGCTGTTCGGCATCGGCGGCTGGGTCATCTACCTGGCCTTCTACATCGTGTTCATCGGCATCCACATCTTCGGGGTGGGTGAAGCGTTGAAACTGATGTTCATCATCACCGCCATCGCCGCCATTGCCCTGGCCGTGTTCCTGGTGAGCATGGTGCCCCATTTTGATGCAGCCAACCTGTTCGACATCGCCAAGACGGACGCCGTAGGCGCCAGCAGCTTCCTGCCGTTCGGCTATGTCGGCGTGTGGGCCGCGATCCCCTATGCGATCTGGTTCTTTCTTGCCGTCGAAGGCGTGCCCCTGGCCGCCGAAGAAACCAAGAACCCGAAACGCGACCTGCCACGCGGCCTGATCGGCGCGATGCTGGTATTGCTGGCCTTCGCCCTGCTGATTCTGGTGGTCGGCCCTGGCGCTGCGGGCTCCGAAGCACTCAAGGCCTCGGGCAACCCGCTGGTCGAGGCACTGTCCAAAGCCTATGGCGGCTCCACCTGGATGGGCAGCTTCGTCAACCTGGTGGGCCTGGCAGGCCTGATCGCCAGCTTCTTCTCGATCATCTATGCCTATTCACGGCAGATCTTCGCGCTGTCGCGTGCGGGCTACCTGCCGCGCAAACTTTCCCAGACCAACAAGAGCAAGGCACCGGTACTGGCGCTGATCATCCCCGGCCTCATCGGTTTCGGCCTGTCGCTGACCGGCCAGGGTGACCTGTTGATCCTGGTCGCGGTGTTCGGCGCGACGCTGTCCTACGTACTGATGATGGCTGCGCACATCACCCTGCGTATCCGCCGGCCGAAGATGGAGCGGCCGTATCGCACCCCGGGCGGCATCTTCACCTCCGGCGTTGCCCTGGTATTGGCGTGCATCGCCGTGGTGGCGGGCTTCCTGGTCGACCCACGGGTTGTGATTGGCGCTGCGGTGATCTATGGAGTATTAATTGCCTACTTTGCTTTCTACAGCCGCCACCACCTGGTAGCGGGCACACCGGAAGAGGAATTCGCCGCGATCCAGAAGGCCGAAGAGGCCCTGAACTGATCGCCGACACCCGCCGCGGGCCAGCCCCGCGGCGCTCTGGAGAATCTGTATGGCAAGTTTCGTACACACGGTAGGCCACCTGGTCTACCGCTTCGACAGCCTCAAGGACGTGATGGCCAAGGCCAGCCCCGCACGTTCGGGGGATTTCCTCGCGGGTGTCGCCGCCAGCAATGACGGCGAGCGGGTCGCCGCGCAGATGGCCTTGGCCAACATCCCGCTCACGCACTTCCTGAACGAGGCGCTGATCCCCTACGAAGCGGACGAGGTCACCCGCCTGATCATCGACACCCACGACGCCCAGGCCTTCGCGCCGGTCAGCCACCTGACCGTGGGCGGCCTGCGCGACTGGCTGCTCAGCGAGGAGGCCGACGAAGACAGCCTGCGTGCCCTGGCACCGGGCCTGACACCGGAGATGGCGGCGGCAGTGTCGAAGATCATGCGCGTTCAGGACCTGATCCTGGTGGCGCAGAAAATCCGCGTGGTCACCCGTTTTCGCGGCACCATGGGCCTGCGTGGGCGCCTGTCGACCCGCCTGCAGCCCAATCACCCAACCGACGAGCCAGCCGGGATTGCCGCCAGCATTCTCGACGGCCTGTTGTACGGCAACGGCGACGCCATGATTGGCATCAACCCGGCCACCGACAGCATCGCCTCGATCTGCGCCCTGCTGGAGATGCTCGACGCCATCATCCAGCGCTACGACATCCCCACCCAGGCCTGCGTGCTGACCCACGTCACCACCTCGATCGAAGCGATCAACCGGGGCGTACCGCTGGACCTGGTATTCCAGTCGATCGCCGGCACCGAAGCAGCCAACGCCGGCTTTGGCATCAACCTCAACGTGCTGCAGGAAGGCTACGAAGCGGGCCTGTCGCTCAAGCGCGGCACCCTCGGGCAAAACCTCATGTACTTCGAAACCGGCCAGGGCAGCGCCCTGTCGGCCAACGCCCACCATGGCGTCGACCAACAGACCTGCGAGACCCGCGCCTACGCCGTGGCCCGGCATTTCAAGCCGTTTCTGGTCAACACCGTGGTCGGCTTCATCGGCCCGGAGTACCTGTACAACGGCAAGCAGATCATCCGCGCCGGCCTCGAGGACCATTTCTGCGGCAAGCTGCTTGGCGTGCCCATGGGCTGCGACATCTGCTACACCAACCACGCCGAAGCTGACCAGGACGACATGGACACCCTGCTGACCCTGCTGGGCGTGGCCGGTATCAACTTCATCATGGGCATCCCAGGCTCCGACGACATCATGCTCAACTACCAGACCACCTCGTTCCATGACGCGCTGTATGCGCGCCAGACCCTGGGCCTCAAGCCCGGCCCGGAATTCGAGGCGTGGCTGGCGCGTACCGGCATCTTCACCCAGGCCGATGGCCGGGTGCGCTTCGGTGAAAACCTGCCGCCGGCATTCCGCCAGGCCTTGGCACAGCTTGCATAGGGATGACCATGGACCATCGCACAGTAACCCCCGACAACCCCTGGCTGGCCCTGCGCACCCTGACCCCGGCCCGTATCGCCCTGGGCCGCGCCGGCACCAGCCTGCCGACCGGTGCACAACTGGACTTCCAGTTCGCCCACGCCCAGGCCCGCGATGCCGTGCATCTGCCGTTCGACCATGCGGGGCTGACGGCCCAGCTTACTGAGCGCGGGCGCGAAAGCCTGGTGGTGCACAGCGCCGCCAGCGACCGCGACCAGTACCTGCAACGCCCCGACCTGGGGCGACGGCTGAACGAAGACTCGATTGCGGCCCTGCGTCAGCATGCCGAGGCCAACCCGGGCGGTGTCGACCTGGCCATCGTGGTCGCCGACGGCCTCTCGGCCCTGGCCGTGCACCGTCACACCCTGCCTTTTTTGACCCGCTTCGAGGAACAGGCCGCAGCCGACGGCTGGACCAGCGCCCCGGTAGTGCTGGTGGAGCAGGGCCGGGTGGCGGTGGCCGACGAGGTGGGCGAGTTGCTCGGTGCACGGATGACCGTGATGCTGATCGGCGAACGTCCAGGCTTGAGCTCGCCCGACAGCCTCGGCCTGTATTTCACCTACGCACCACGGGTCGGCCTGACTGACGCCTACCGCAACTGCATCTCCAACGTGCGCCTGGAAGGCCTGAGCTACGGCATGGCGGCCCACCGCCTGCTGTATTTGATGCGTGAGGCCTGTCGCCGGCAGCTTTCCGGGGTGAATCTGAAGGACGAAGCCGAGGTCCATAGCCTCGACAGCGATACCCCCGCCAGCCAAAAAGGAAACTTCCTACTCGGAAAAGAGTAAAAATCATGTCACGGAAGGCGGATTGCGCTTCTCGCCCGCATTGGGCAGCATGCTGTCGAGCGCGACTTGCAAACCGCTGTTTCCCCAAATGGATCCTGAGGGCCGCACATGCGTATCATCAAGGCAACCCTGGAACACCTCGACCTGCTGACCCCGCTGTTCGTCAAATACCGCGAGTTCTATGGGCAATTGCCCTACCCGGACAGCTCGCGCAGCTTTCTGGAAAAACGCCTGAAACGCGATGAGTCGGTGATCTATCTGGCGCTGCCCGACGACGACGACGGCAAGCTGCTGGGCTTCTGCCAGCTGTACCCAAGCTTTTCGTCGCTGTCGCTCAAGCGCGTGTGGATTCTCAACGACATCTACGTAGCCGAGGACTCGCGGCGCATGCTGGTGGCCGACCACCTGATGCGCGAAGCGAAGAAGATGGCCAAAGAGACCAATGCCGTGCGCATGCGGGTTTCGACCAGCGCCAATAACGAGGCGGCGCGCAAGACCTACGAGTCCATCGGTTTTCGCAAGGACACCGAGTTCGAGAGCTACATCCTGCCGATCCAGCCGGATTGACCTGTTCCGGCCGCTTCGCGGGTTCAGCCGCGAAGCGGCCAGTGCAGGCCATGCCGCCTCCGGTAACCCCCCGCTACAAACTCCCCGGGCATGATCCTCACTTCGCCGTATAATGGCCCACTTGTCATGTGTGAAAGTTTACCCATCCCCAGGTAACTGAGCCTACGCCCAAGAACACAGGTGCTGTACATGGATTTCAACCCGCTGGACCTTATCCTGCATCTCGATGCTTACCTCGATCTGCTGGTCACCAATTACGGTCCCTGGATCTACGCCATCCTGTTCACCGTGATCTTCTGCGAAACCGGCCTGGTGGTGATGCCGTTCCTGCCGGGCGATTCGCTGCTGTTCATCGCAGGCGCCGTGGCGGCCGGTGGCGGCATGGACCCGGTGCTGCTGGCGGGCCTGCTGATGGCCGCGGCAATCCTGGGTGACAGTACCAATTACGTGATTGGCCGAACGGCCGGCGAGCGGTTGTTCAACAACCCTAACTCGAAAATATTCCGCCGCGACTACTTGCAGCGCACCCACGAATTCTATGAGCGCCATGGCGGCAAGACCGTGACCCTGGCGCGCTTCCTGCCGATCTTGCGCACCTTTGCGCCGTTCGTCGCCGGCATCGCCCACATGCACTACCCGCGTTTCCTGGGCTTCAGCGTCGCCGGTTCGCTGCTGTGGGTGGGTGGCCTGGTGACCTTGGGTTACTTCTTCGGCAACGTGCCGTTCATCAAGCAGCATCTGTCGTTGATGGTGGTCGGCATCATCTTCCTGTCGCTGGTGCCGATGGTGCTCGGCCTGCTGCGCGGTCGCCTGGGCCGTACAGCCAAGGCGCACTGACCACCGCCATGTGGTCTTTCAGCGCCTGGCGGCGCCAGCGTACCCTGGCGCGCTACCCGATCGCCCCCGAGCAATGGCAGGCCGTTCGCGAGCACTTGCCGTTGCTCGACGGCATCAGCGCCGAAGAAGACCACTGGTTGCGCGAAGCCTGCATCCTGTTTCTGCACGAAAAGCACCTGACCACCCTGCCCGGTGTCGAGCCAAGCGACGAGCAGCGCCTGTTCCTGGCCGCCCAGGCCCAGCTGCCTTTGCTGCACCTGGGCGAGCTGAACTGGTACCAGGGCTTTCACGAGATCATCCTCTACCCCGACGACTTCAAAAGCCCCCAGCGCCACCGCGACGCCAGCGGCGTGGAACACGTGTGGGACGGCGAGCACAGCGGCGAAGCCTGGCAACAGGGCCCGGTGATTCTGGCCTGGAACGGTGTGCTGGCCAGCGGTGGGTGGGAGGCCTACAACCTAGTCATCCATGAGCTGGCGCACAAGCTCGACATGCTCAACGGCGATGCCAACGGCCTGCCGCCGCTGCACAGCGGCATGCCGGTGGATGAATGGGCGAGTGCCATGCAACAGGCCTATGACGACCTCAATCGCCAGCTGGACCTCAACCCCGACGCCGAAACCGCCATCGACCCGTACGCGGCGGAAAACCCGGCGGAATTCTTTGCCGTCACCAGCGAATATTTCTTCAGCGCCCCCGACCTGCTGCAGCAGGCCTACCCACAGGTGTACCAGCAACTGTCGCTGTTCTACCGCCAGGACCCTTTGGCGCGCCTTGGCCGGTTGCAGGCCGAACACCCCGCTTACCGCGAAAGCCACGCCTGACGCGGCCGCACATCAGGCCAGGCGTGGCATGCCCTGGCGGAATGTGCCTATAATCGCCGCCACTTTTTGGTCAAACACGGGGGCACTGCCCAATGAGCTACAGCAAGATTCCGGCGGGCAAAGACCTGCCGAACGACATCTACGTCGCCATCGAGATCCCGGCCAACCACGCGCCGATCAAATACGAAATCGACAAGGACAGCGACACCCTGTTCGTCGACCGTTTCATGGCTACCCCGATGTTCTACCCAGCCAACTATGGCTTTATCCCGAACACCCTGGCCGACGACGGTGATCCGCTGGACGTGCTGGTCGTGACCCCGTACCCGGTTGCCCCAGGTTCGGTCATCCGCGCCCGCCCGGTCGGCATCCTGAACATGACCGACGACGGCGGCGGCGACGCCAAGGTCATCGCTGTTCCGCACGACAAGCTGTCCCAGCTGTATGTCGACGTCAAGGAATACACCGACCTGCCGGCCCTGCTGATCCAGCAGATCGAGCACTTCTTCGCGAACTACAAAGATCTCGAGAAGGGCAAGTGGGTCAAGATCGAAGGCTGGGATGGCGCCGACGCCGCCCGCGCCGCGATCACCAAATCGGTTGCTGCCTACAAAGGCTGATACCGATTGCTGAAAAACCCCGCCCAGGCGGGGTTTTTTATGCGCTCACGATGGCCCTGCCAGTAAAAAGTCCTACGTCGCCCTACTCCAACGCCCTACAACCAAGCACTTTTCGCACAAAGCGCATCAACACCCGGTTCATATCCGCGCTGGCACTCGGCCGCTACACTCGCGGCCATGAACACATCCGGTGACCGCCTCAAAGCCCTGCTTCACGAATGTGGCTTGACCCCTTCCGATTTCGCCGCCCAACGCAGCGTCACACCCCAGCACGTCAACAACTGGTTCAAGCGCGGTGTTCCGTTGGCGCGTCTCGACGAAATGGCCGACCTGTTTTGTGTACACCGCCGCTGGCTGCGCAGTGGTGAAGGCCCCAAGCACCCCAACCCGATCTTGCGCAGCGGCCCACCACCGCCCACCCACGACACCCCGCCCTCCCCGCTGTCGGCCCACGGCGGCCGGATGCTGCAAGTGCCCCTGCACGAACTGCGCAACGGCCGGCTTGCCCCGGTTGCCAGCAAATACCTGCGCCTGCCCAGCAAAGCACTGAAGACCTTGGGCGTTGCCGCAGACCAGGCCATCTGCCTGGCCATGCCTGCCGCCAACATGGCCCCGCTGATCCCGCAGGAGGCTACCTTGGCTGTGGACCTGGGCATGACCCAGGTAATCGAGGGCGAAACCTACGCCCTGCTGCACAATGGCACGCTCAGGGTAAACAACCTCAGCCTCGGCCAGCATGGCACCCTGTACCTGCACAGCCACGACCGGCGCAACTACGCCGTCGAGCGCTACACCCGCGCCCAACGCCAGGCACAGGGCCTGGAGATTCTCGGCTGGGTTTTCCACTGGTCGCATTTCCGCCGGCAGCGCCCCGGCTGAAACACACTGTGCCATTTTTTGCTGGGCATCCTGCGCGAGCCCTTGTATGCTACGCGGCACATTTAGCCCCGACCGGCGCAAGCCGCGGTCCAGAGGGCTCGGCGACACCCCATACGGGCGTTTGCCATCTCTATCAGGTCCTTGTGACCACACAGTTAAGGCGGTTGCGGCTTACCATAAATTAGTCGGAAGCGTCCCCGAGAAGCCGGCCACAAGCCGGCTTTTTAATGCCTGCAGAAAATGCAGGACGATGGCAAAACCCGCTGCGCCATCGCCCTCACCTCCCTTCAGAACCGCGTCACCATCCCCATCCGCACTGTGCGCCCCGATGCCGGCATGAAGCTCTGCGCCAGCGGATCGAGGTAGTAGCGATCGGTCAGGTTCTGCAGCGAAACATTCACCTCGGTGTTCTCCAGCAACTTGTACTTGAGGAACAGATCGAACAGTGCCACCGAGCGGTACTCGACCTGCGGCGTGGTGGCGCCTGACTGCCAGGGTTTGTCGAGGGTGCTGGTGGGCCCGGAGGTATAGGTAACGCGCCCGCCCACCGTCAACGCCTCGTCGAAGAAGCGCAGGCCGGTGGTCAGGTTGCCTGAGAAGCGCGGCGGGTTCTGGGTGTTGGTGTAGGAGCCCATGAAGCTGCCCGGGGTGCAGTTGGGCGTGTCCTGGGTCTTCTGGTAGGGGTTGGCCGTGGCGCGCAGTTTGCTGGCAAACGCCGTGTCGCAGGTTTCGGTCTTGAGGTAGTAAGTGGCCGACAGGTCGGCGAATACGCGGCCGGCATCGTAGTGCGATTGCAGCTCAAGGCCACGGGTGCTGAAGCTGTCGGTGTTGCTGAAGGTCATCTGGCCCCACAAACCTGGGCTTGGGTCGTAGTAGCGGGTGATGTAATTCTTGATGTGGTTGTCGAAGAAGGCCAGTTTGATCGCCGCCGAGTCGTGCGCGGTAAAGAGGTTGTCGCGCAAGGCGCTGACGCCGATTTCCCAGCTCTGCGAGCGTTCAGGCTTGAGGCTTTTGCCGGGGGTGACTTGCTGGGTGCCCTGGCTGGTCTCGAACAGTGAAGGCAGGCGCAGGCCTTGGGTGTAGGTGACGTAGAAGAACGTGTCGGGTATCAGCTCGACATTGATGCCGAAAGCCGGCGCGAAGCCGCCGCCGCTACTGCTGCCCTGCGGTGTGTGGTCGTAGCCTGTGACCACGCTGCTGATGCCTTCTGGGTTGACCTCCACGCGGGTCGCACCGAAGTCGTTGAAGCGCACGCCGTTGAACGGCTCGTTGCTGTTGCCGAAGACGATGCCGTTGTTCAGGCGCGGGTCGGTGGCGTCGGTGTACTGGCCGTTCTGGTCGGGGAACCAGGTCATGCTGCCCCAGCCCTTGGGGCCGCTCGCCGAGATATAGCGCACCTCGCGATCCTCACGCCGGGCGCTGGCCAGCACGGTGTTGTCCTTGGTGCGGAAGTGGCTGTACCGGCCACCACCCCACAGGGTCAGTTGCTCGATCGGTTGGTACTCGAGCTTGCCGTTGAAGCTGAACTCCTGCCTGGATGCATCGCGCAGGGTGCGGTTGGCATCGATGTCGTGCTGGGTGATCAGCACATTTTTCTGCGGTTGCAGGTCTTCAAGCTGGAACGCACCGCCCAGGTCCAGCGTGAAGTCGCCATGGGCGGTCTGGAATTTGGAGACGTTGTTCAGGTCGCCGCCGATACGGCGGTTGTCCTGGCGTGTCCAGCTGCGATCCGTACGAAACAGCTGGGAAACCGGCGCAGTCCATGACGAACTCAACGTGCTGGTCTTGGCGTCGGTCATCCACAGGTTGCTGGTCAGGTCGACCCACGGGTTGCCGGCAGGCAGGTAGTGATAGCGCGCGGTGTAGGTATCGATCTTCACCTCGCCCAGGGGGTACTGGTAGATACCCGCAGTGCCGTAGCGGTAGATGTCAGAAGGCATGATTTCGGCGCTGCGCCCATCGTAGCGGCGGTAGCCCAAGTCCAAGGTATGATCGTCGGCGATGCGCCAGGTGGCCTTGAGCAGGTACGAGTCGGTTTTCGAGGAGGAGTTGAGCACTTCCTCGCCCGCGTTGTAGGTGCTCGCCACGCTGGGCTGTTCACTGCCGTACTGGTTATAGATGCGGTAGCGGTCCTGGCCCTTCTTGCCGGAGAAATAGTTACCTTGATTGCGGTGCGCATATGCCGCCACCACGTCCAGGCGCTCGTTGGTGAAGGCAAACGCGGCGCTTCCAGATTCAGCCTCGGAGCCGAACAGGCTGGCGCGGTTGTCGCGGGGTGGTGCGGTGAGGTTTTCATCCTTGGCGCTGGCGCTGCGATGAGCGGGGGCTACGCCGTTGTCCCAGAGGTCGCCCTTGAGGCGCACGCCGACCTGGTTGCCGTCGACCAGAATGTCCTGCACGCCGATAGTCTGCATTTCAACCGTTCCGCCAATCGCCCCAGACTTGGTCGACGGACCTTTGTTCACAGTCAGGCTGCTGATCAGGTCGGGGTCGATGTAACTGCGTTGCTGGGTGCCGCCATAACCGCGATAGACGTCCAGGGCCTGCTCCGAACCATCGACCTTGACTGCCACCCGGCTCTGCCCCTGGATGCCGCGGATGTTGACGTCCAGGGCACCGCCATTGCGCGTGTCACCGACCTGCACGCCGGGCACGCCGTTGAGCAGATCGCCTGCGGAAACACGGCCGAAGCGATCGATCTGTTCGCTGTTCAGGTGCACCGAAGAGCGTGGCGCCCTGTAGGTATCCGCCTCTGGCCCCTGGGCGGCGGCCTCGACCATCGTCGGCGATAACTCGGCCGCCGCATTCGGCGCAGCGCCCTGGGCGATCAGCACGTAGCTCCCGGTCGAACTCGGCACCAGTTGCAACCCGGAGTTGGCCAGCAACCGCTGGATACCCTCGCTGACTGTATACCGGCCCTTCAAGGCCGGCGCCGTACGGCCACGGGTCAACTCAGGGTCGTAGGACACCAGTAGCCCGGACTGGCTGGTGAAGCTGCCCAGGGCTGCGCCCAGCGGGCCCGGGGCAATGTTGTAGTCACGCGGTGTGGCATCGTCCAGGCGGGTGGCGGCGAGCGCAGCTGTGCCGGTGTCCTGGGCCAGGGCCAGGCTGCTGTTCAACAGGCCGGCGCCGCAGCAGCCGATCATCGTGCAACGCAGGGCAAACGTGATGGGCGCCAGGCTAAGTCGAGGGCGCGGAGCAGGTGAAGGACAACGTACTGGGAGCATGCTTATCTCGCTCGTAGGGTTTGCGCCCACCACTGGCTGCGGGCTCTTACCTCCTCTGTCGCACGAGATCGAAAAAAGGATATGGGTGCATGAGCACCGGCTGAATTTACCGATTCGGCCTTGTGATCTGAGCAATTCTAGTGATAATGGTTTTCATTTGCGACAGTCATGTACCGATTCAACCGACGATGAATGCGCCCTTTTCCCCGCCGAACAGTACCGAGCCGTGCAGCGTCGAGACGCTGTACATCGAGAATCACGCCTGGTTACGCAACTGGCTCGCCTACCGGCTGAGGTCGTGGGGGCGCGGCGTGGCCGATGATCTGGCGCACGATATCTTCTTGCGGGTGCTGACCAGCCGAGAGGGCGCGCGGGCCGAACCGATCCGCCAGCCACGCGCCTACCTGACCCGCATCGCCAATTGCGTACTGGTCAGTTGGCGCCGCCGGCAGTCGCTGGAACGCGCCTGGCTCGAAGCCCTGCTGCTGCTGCCAGAACCCGAGCACCCTTCGCCTGAGCTGCAAAGCGTGATCCTGGAAACCCTGCACGAGATCGATGCGCTGCTCGACACCTTGCGCCCACGGGTCAGGCAGGCGTTTCTGATGGCGACGCTGGACGGCATGAAGCAGAAGGACATCGCCGTAGCCCTGAACATCGCATTGCCGACCGTCAAGAAGTACATCCACGAGGCCTACCTCACCTGCCTGACGCAGATGCCCGATGAATAGCGGCACTACCACGCTTGACGCTGCCATCCCCCAGCAGGTGCTTGCCCAGGCGGCCTCCTGGCTGATGCTGATGCAGGAGGGGCCGTTGCTGCCGGCCCAACAGCGCGAGCTGGAGCGCTGGCGGCTTGCCAGTGCCGACCACGAGCGCGCGTGGAAACGGGCGCAGCACCTGCTCACGCGCCTGGGCAGCGTGCCACCCACGCTGGCCAAGCAGACCTTGGACCGCCCGACGGGCAGGCGCGCCGTGCTGCGCGGGCTGCTCCTGCTGCTCGGCGCCGCTCCCCTCAGTTGGTGGGCATGGCGCTCGCAGGCCGGCGACTACCGGACGTCGCTGGGTGAGCGCCAGCACGCACGGCTGGCCGACGGCACGCAGATCACCCTCAACAGCGACAGCGCGGTGGACGTGCTGTTCGATAGCGCGCAACGCTTGCTGCACCTGCGCCGGGGCGAGCTGTACATCGTTACCGCTGCCGACCCCCGTCCACTCCTGGCGCAGACCCAGCAGGGCCAGTTGCTTGCCCTGGGCACGCGGTTCAGCGTGCGCCAACTGGCCGATGAAACCGTGCTCGCCGTTTATGAAGGTGCTGTGCAAGTACGCCCCGAGCACGCCAGCGTAGCGCCAGGTGAGCACATCATCCGGGCCGGGCAACAAGTACGCTTCAACCGTGAGCGCCTGGGCAGCATCGAGGCGGTGCGGGAAACCACCCTGGCTTGGCGCAACGGGCTGCTGGTGGCCGACGACATGCCGCTGCGCCAGTGGACCCAAGAACTGACGCGCTACACCGACCAGCACCTTGAATGCGACCCTGCCCTGGGCGAGCTGCGGGTGTCTGGCACGTTCCCGGTCGATGACTTGCCACTGGCCTTGGCCATGCTGGCGCAAACTTACACGCTGCAGGTTCGCCAGACCGGCCGGCAGGTGTTTATCAGCCGTTGACCACCCCATACGACCGAGCGAGATTCCCGATGAGCAAGATGCCCCTGTACCTGGCCATGGCGCTGGCCCTGGCTGCGCCCGCCGCTTTGGCGAAGCCGGAACGCGAGCAGAAGATGGACACTTCACTGCTGCAGCGCCAGGACCTGGCCTACCGCTTCAGCCAGCTGGACCTGGATTCGGCCGACGGCCAGCGCCATTACCGCCTGTGGGTCGGCAAGCCGGACCGCCCTGCCCCCGCCGCAGGCTACCCGGTGCTGTGGATGCTCGACGGCAATGCCGCGTTGGGCGCCCTGGACAGCGCGCAGCTGAGCAAGCTCGCCGCCGGCCAGGCGCCGTTGCTGGTGGCCGTGGGTTACCAGACCGATCAGCGAATCGACCGAGCCGGGCGGACCTATGACTACACCCCGTCGGTACCTGGGCAGGCGCAGCAGCGTGACCCGCTGACCGGCCAGCCCAGCGGCGGCGTGGATGCGTTCTTCGACCTGCTGAGCCAACGCATGCGGCCGAGTGTGGCCGCCGTGGCGCCGATCGACCTGCAGCGGCAAACACTGTGGGGGCATTCCTATGGCGGCCTGGCGGTGCTGCATGCGCTGTTTACCCGGCCGGCCGAGTTCAGTGACTATGCGGCGGCCAGCCCGTCGTTGTGGTGGCGTAACGGGGTGATTGTTGGCGAAGCTCAGGGGCTGCAACAGCGTTTGGGTGATCATCGCCCGAGGTTGCTGCTGATGCGTGGTGGCGACGAGCCTTCGAGCCCGCGTGCATCTATGAAAAACGATGGGGAACGGCCGGCGCAGGCGCTGATAGAGGACCTGGCCGACGTGCAGGGTTTGCAGGTGCGGTTTGAACGGTTTGACGGATTGGGGCATGGGCCGATGTTGCCGGCCTCGCTGAAGAAAGTGATCGACGAGATGTCTCGGTAAACCTGTACCGGCCTCCTTCGCGCGGCAAGCCCGCGCCTGTAGGATCACCACGGGCGCTGAGGGCAATGGAGCCCTTCTGCCGCTTCAGTTTCCCCGCCGAAGGTCGCCTAAGGTCTTAGTCGCGCGGGTTGCCAGCAGGGTGGCACTGTGCTGTATGCTTGGCCGGTCTTCAGGGCGGGGTGCAAGTCCCCACCGGCGGTAAATCGAAAGATGAGCCCGCGAGCGCCCCGGCCATGCCGGGGGTCAGCAGATCTGGTGAGACTCCAGAGCCGACGGTCATAGTCCGGATGAAAGAAGGCGTCAGGCAGGGGCCATTCGGGCGCCTCTGCGCGCGCGTTTTGTTCGCCCCGAGACGTTCATCGATCATTCACGAGGAGCGTTTCATGTCACCTATGCTGCAAAAGCAATTCCCCAACATTTCTGCCGCCATCGCCGCCTTCCAGGCCGGGCGCCCCGTGCTGCTGCTGGACGACGACGACCGCGAGGACGAAGCGGACATCATCGCCGCCGCCGAAAACATCTCGTTGCAAACCATGGCCATGATGATTCGCGACTGCAGCGGCATCGTCTGCCTGTGCCTGGACGAAGCCACCGTGGACGCACTGCAGCTGGCGCCGATGGTGCAGAACAACCAGGCGCGCCACGGCACCGGCTTCACCGTCACCATCGAAGCGGCCGAAGGCATCACCACCGGCGTTTCGGCGCACGACCGGATTACCACCATCGCGGCGGCGCTGAGCTCGACAGCCGAGCAACGCCATATCGTCAGCCCTGGGCACGTGTTCCCGCTGCGTGCGCGCAACGGCGGGGTGCTGACCCGTCGTGGCCATACCGAGGGTTCGGTAGACCTGGCGCGCCTGGCCGGGTTGCGGCCGGCAGCGGTGCTGTGCGAGCTGATGAACCCCGATGGCAGCATGGCCCGCGGGGAGCAGGTGGCGGTGTATGCGCGGCAGTACAATTTGCCGGTGCTGACCATTGAAGAGCTGGCGCGGTATCGCGAGGCGATGGTGGCCCGCGAAGCCGCTACGGTTTGATGGCTTGCAGGCGCTTGGTTTGAGGAAGATGGCGCCTCTGAGATCGAGCGGCGCCCGCGCGCCGCATCGCGAGCTAGCTCGCTCCTACATTCGTTTCGGCCAGTCACGCCAGTTCCAT
This sequence comes from Pseudomonas sp. NFX1, assembly GCF_051123555.1. NCBI lineage: Bacteria > Pseudomonadati > Pseudomonadota > Gammaproteobacteria > Pseudomonadales > Pseudomonadaceae > Pseudomonas > Pseudomonas sp. NFX1. The sequence goes on from NZ_CP169366.1 coordinate 4,061,265, forward strand.
CGCACGCGACCGCCTTGTTGTACGACGCGATACTGAGGCGGGCGCCAAGGGGCCGCGCGCCAATGCCTCAGGAATAATTGGCCCGAAACAGATGTAGGAGCGAGCTAGCTCGCGATGCGGCGCGCGGGCGCCGCTCGATCTCAACAACGAAACAGAAATCGCGTCGTAACTCTCCTCGACCATACAAGTTTGCTCCCCCCGCCCTGCTCTGCTAACGTCGCGCCGTTAAGAACGCCACCGAGACAGCCGCCATGGCCCGCAAAAAAGCCTCCCTCGATTTCGAGCAATCCCTCGCAGACCTGCAAGCCCTGGTCGAGCGCCTGGAGAACGGCGAGTTGTCGCTGGAAGATTCGCTGGCCGCCTTCGAGCAAGGCATCGCCCTGACCCGCGATTGCCAGGGCGCACTGGCCCAGGCCGAACAGAAAGTGCAGATTCTTCTGGAACGCGATGGTGAGCTGGCAGCCCAGCCCTTCGACGCCGAGCCGCAAGCATGATCAACAACTACCAGGCCAACTGCCAGGCCCGCGTCGACGCCGCCCTCGAACCCCTGTTCGAAGCGCCAACCAAGGAGCTCGAGCGGCTCTACGCTGCCATGCGCTACAGCGTGATGAACGGCGGCAAGCGTGTGCGCCCGCTGCTCGCCTACGCGGCCTGCGAAGCGTTGGGTGCGCCTGCCGAACAGGCCAATGGCGCGGCCTGCGCGGTCGAGCTGATCCACGCGTACTCGTTGGTGCATGACGACCTGCCGGCGATGGACGATGACGACCTGCGCCGCGGCCAGCCCACCACCCACAAAGCCTTCGACGAAGCCTGCGCCATCCTGGCCGGTGACGGCCTGCAGAGCCTGGCCTTCAGCGCCCTGCTCGACCCGCGCCTGAGCCCGCAGTCCGACACCCTGCGCCTGGCCATGGTCCAGGCCCTGGCCAAGGCTGCCGGCCCGGCGGGCATGGTCGGCGGCCAGGCCATCGACCTGGGGTCGGTGGGTATCAAGCTGGACCAGCAAGCGCTGGAATTCATGCACCGGCACAAGACCGGTGCGCTGATCGAAGCCAGCGTGCGCCTGGGCGCCCTGGCCAGCGCCCGCGCCGAACAGGCGCAACTGGATGCCTTGCAGACCTACGCACAGGCCATCGGCCTGGCGTTCCAGGTGCAGGACGACATCCTCGACGTAGAAAGCGACACCGCCACCCTGGGCAAGCGCCAGGGCGCCGACATCGCCCGTGACAAACCGACCTACCCGGCCCTGTTGGGCCTGGAAGCCGCCAAGGCCTATGCCATCGAACTGCGCGACCAGGCGCTGGTCGCATTGCAAGGGTTTGGGGAAAATGCCGAGCCCCTGCGGGCGCTGGCACGCTATATCGTCGAACGCCGCAACTAAGCACCGACGCCAATCCCGCACAACCCGTGGTCGAATGGGCACTTTTCCCACAATGGGGTAAACTGCCGCGTCTTCACACCTATAACGACTCGCCTGATGCCCACGACGTTTCAAGAGATCCCCCGCGAACGCCCGGTCACGCCGTTGCTCGACCGCGCTGACACGCCTGCCGGCCTGCGCCGGCTGGCCGAAGCCGACCTGGAGACCCTGGCCGACGAGTTGCGCCAGGAACTGCTCTACACCGTGGGTCAGACCGGTGGGCATTTTGGCGCCGGCCTGGGCGTCATCGAGCTGACGATCGCCCTGCACTACGTCTTCGACACCCCGGACGACCGGCTGGTGTGGGACGTCGGCCACCAGGCCTACCCGCACAAGATCCTCACCGGCCGCCGCCAGCGCATGCTCAGCCTGCGCCAGAAGGACGGCATCGCCGCCTTCCCGCGCCGCAGCGAGAGTGAATACGACACCTTCGGCGTCGGCCACTCCAGCACCTCGATCAGCGCAGCGCTGGGCATGGCCATCGCCGCCCGCCTGCAGAACAGTGCACGCAAGTCGATCGCGGTGATCGGCGACGGCGCCCTGACCGCCGGCATGGCTTTCGAGGCGTTGAACCACGCCCAGGAAGTCAACGCCGACATGCTGGTGATCCTCAACGACAACGACATGTCGATTTCGCGCAATGTCGGCGGCCTGTCCAACTACCTGGCCAAGATCCTCTCCAGCCGCACCTACGCAAGCATGCGCGAGGGCAGCAAGAAGGTGCTCTCGCGCCTGCCTGGCGCCTGGGAAATCGCCCGCCGCACCGAAGAATACGCCAAAGGCATGCTGGTCCCAGGCACCCTGTTCGAAGAACTGGGCTGGAATTACATCGGCCCGATCGACGGCCACGACCTGCCGACCATGATCGCCACCCTGCGCAACATGCGTGACCTCAAGGGCCCGCAGTTCCTGCACGTGGTGACCAAAAAGGGCAAGGGCTTCGCCCCGGCCGAGGTCGACCCGATTGGCTACCACGCCATCACCAAGCTCGAACCTGCCGACAAGCCCGCCACGCCGAAGAAGCCCAGCGGGCCCAAGTATTCCGCTGTGTTCGGCCAGTGGCTGTGCGACATGGCCGCGAGCGACAAGCGCTTGGTCGGCATTACCCCGGCGATGAAGGAAGGCTCCGACCTGGTCGACTTCAGCGAACGCTACCCGGAGCGCTACTTCGACGTGGCGATCGCCGAGCAGCACGCGGTGACCCTGGCTGCAGGCATGGCCTGCGAAGGCAGCAAACCGGTGGTGGCGATCTATTCGACGTTCCTGCAGCGCGCCTATGACCAATTGATCCACGACGTGGCGGTGCAGAACCTCGATGTGCTGTTCGCCATCGACCGCGCCGGCCTGGTAGGCGAAGACGGCCCGACTCACGCCGGCAGCTACGACCTGTCGTACCTGCGCTGCATCCCCGGCATGCTGGTGATGACCCCGAGCGACGAGAACGAGCTGCGCAAGATGCTCACCACCGGCCACCTGTACAACGGCCCGGCGGCGGTGCGCTACCCACGCGGCACCGGCCCCAACGCGCCGATCAGCAGCGGCCTTGACCCCTTGGAGATCGGCAAGGGCGTCATCCGCCGCCAGGGTGAGAAGGTCGCCTTGCTGGTGTTCGGCGTGCAGCTGAGCGAGGCCTTGCAGGTTGCCGAGCAGATCAATGCCACAGTGGTCGACATGCGCTTCGTCAAGCCGCTGGACGAGGCACTGGTACTCGAACTGGCTGCCAGCCATGAGCTGCTGGTAACCATCGAAGAAAACGCCATCATGGGCGGTGCGGGGGCTGCCGTGGGCGAGTTCCTGGCCAGCCAGGCGGTGACCAAGCCGCTGCTGCACCTGGGGCTGCCAGACCTTTATGTCGAGCATGCCAAGCCTGCGCAGATGCTGGCAGAGTGTGGGCTGGATGTGGCTGGGATCGAGGCTTCGGTCAAGGCTCGGATGGCCAAGCTCGGGCTGTAGTAATCCTTGGGGCCGCTTTGCGGCCCATTCGCGGGACAAGCCCGCTTCCACAAGTACATCACTCTTCTCGAGAACAGTGACAAACCTGTGGGAGCGGGCTTGTCCCGCGAATAGTCTGGAACTGCCCATGAAAATCCCGAGCTTCACCGCCACCCTCCTGTGCCTGCCACTTCCGCTCCTGGCCGCTGAACGCGACAACGCCCTGAAACTGCCCGACGTCCTGATCAGCGCCAACCGCCAGGTCGAGTCGCGCACCGCCACCAGCGCCGCCAACACCGTCTTCACCCGCGCCGACATCGACCGCCTGCAACCCACCGGCGTCACCGACCTGCTGGCCCGTGTCCCAGGCGTGCAAGTGGCCCCCACCGGCGGGCGCGGCAGCGTGCCCGGCATTTTCATCCGCGGCACCAAGGCGGCGCAGAGCCTGGTACTGGTGGATGGCGTGCGCATCGCCAACGCCACCTCTGGCGACAGTGGCCTGCAGTTTCTCGACGTTGACCAGATAGAGCGTGTCGAAGTGCTGCGCGGCTCCCGCTCGGCGGTATACGGCAGCGACGCCATGGGTGGCGTGATCCAGATCTTCACCCGGCGCAGTAGCGGCCCCGGGCTGCAGCCACGCCTGCGCCTGGCCGCCGGCAGCAACCAGACCTGGCAGCGCAGCCTGGGCCTGTCCGGGGGCGACGGCGCCACCCGCTTCAACCTGGGTGCCAGCCTGGACGAGACTGCCGGCATCGACGCCACCGGCCCCTCCTTTGCCAGCGACGGCGATCATGATGCGTACCGCAACAAGTCACTCAACCTGAGCCTCAGCCACACCTTCGGCGAACGCTTCGAGGCCGGCCTGAACCTGCTCGACAGCCGCGGGCGCAGTGAATACGACAATCCGTACGGTGGCTTTGACCCGGTCACCTTCGAAAGCTTCGGGCAAAAACCCTACACCGACTTCAGCGTCAGCAGCCTGGGCACTTACTTCGACGCCCAGCTCAACGACACCTGGCATTCGCGCCTGGAGCTTGCCCACAGCGAAAACCGTGACGACAAACGCGACAAGCTCAGCGCCGAGCGCTTCGTGTTCAACACCTATCGCGATCAGGTTACCTGGCAAAACGACCTGGCCCTGGGTGAGCAGCACAACCTGTTGATCGGCGGCGATTGGTACGAAGACCGCGTGCACGCCAGCACCGATTTCAACGAGGACAACCGCTGGAACCGCGCCGCCTTCATTCAGCATCGCTACATGGGCGAGCGGTTCTCCACCGAACTGGGGGTGCGCCGTGACCAGAACCAGCAGTTCGGCGGCCAGACCACCTGGAGCGGTAGCCTAACCGTGCCCTTGAACGCGCACAATGATGTGCTGCTGTCCTACAGCGAAGGCTTCCGGGCACCGACATTCAATGACCTGTATTACCCAGAGTTCAGCAACCCCGACCTGAACCCGGAGCATTCCCGAAGCTACGAACTGCAATGGCGCGGCCAGCTTACCGCCGACAGCCGCCTGGAGACCTCGCTGTACCGCACCGACCTGCGCGACGCGATCATCTTTGGCCAGGACTCGATCCCACGCAATGTCGCCTCGGCGCGGGTCAACGGGTTTGAACTGTCGCTCGATCAGCAATGGGGCGCGTGGCGCAGCCAGCTGGGCCTGGCGCTGATCGACCCACGTGACCGCGACAGCGGCCATACCCTCGCCCGCCGTGCCCGCCGTACCGTGAGCCTGGACCTGGACCGCGCATTCGGGCCGTTCAGCGTGGGCGGGAGCTGGCAAGCCGTCAGCAGCAGCTACGATGACGAAGCCAACCGCAACCGGCTCGCTGGCTTCGGCCTGCTCGGCCTGCGGGGTAGCTGGGCAGCAACGGATGAGCTGAAACTGGAAGCGAAGCTGGACAACCTGCTGGACCACAGCCACAGCCGTGCCCTGTACAGCTACGAGGGGGCCAGCCACGGTTACCGCGAGGAAGGCCGCACCGTGCTGCTGAGCGTCACCTGGACGCCGGCGCTCTAGCGTCGAGCAACGCACACAGGCGCGCGGTGGCCTCGATCATCTGCCCACTGGGCCGCTCCAAGCCCTTGTCCGGCACCACCAACAGACGATCACTGGCCACAGCACTCAGACGTGGCCAAGCGTCCCAGCTTGCCAGCTGCGCCTGGTCACCCGCGAGAATTACCTGGGGGTCCTGCAGCAATACAGACTCCACGCTCACTTGGGGCGCAGGCTGACTCAGATCGGCGAAGACATTACGCGCGCCGCACACGGCCAGGGCATCGCTGACCACTTGCCGGCCACCCAGGGTGTACAACGGCTTGTCCCAGACTTGATAGAACACCCGCAGCGGCTGCTCACGCCGATACTGCTGACGCAGGTGCCGCAGCCTGTCGCGCAAGGTTTGCGCATAGTGCCGACCCTGCTCGTCACGGCCGACGCGCTGGGCGATGGCTTCGATCTGATCGATCAATTGGTCGACGCTATGGGGCTCGGCGCTGAACGTGGCGATGCCCAGGCGCTTGAGCTGATCACGCTGCGCTGGCGCGACACTGCCCGGCCACAGCAGCAGCAAGTCAGGCTTCAAGCTGAGCAGGCGCTCCATGTTCAGTTGCCCCAGGCGGCCCACTGAGGGCACATCCTGCAGCGCAGGCGGGCGCTCGCCGCCGTCGAGCATGCCGACCAGCAGGTCATCGGCCTGCAGCTCGAGCATGATCTCGCTCATCGAAGGCGCCAGGCTGACCACCCGCAGCGGCTCAGCCGCGCTGGCGGCACAGGCGCACAGCGCCAGCAGCCAGAGGAAGACGCGCATCAGCCCAGCTGACGCGGAATGCGGTACAGGTAGAGCACGACCACCGTGGAAAGTGTCAGAAGAATCTGCGGCACCGCCTCCAGCCCCACCAGCACCGACAGCGCGGCGACCCAGGCAGGGAAGCAGGCATACAGCATGGCCAGACGCCGCACCCGCGCCAGCTCGATCCAGGCTGCCGGCTCCTCGCTGCTGCCGAGCACCTTGGCGGTACTGATCAAGGCACGCTTGTAAGCGCCAAAGCGCGGCAGGCTGAGGAACATGGTCGCCGCACCGGCGATGAACAACGGCATGGCCAGCACCGGGATCAATGGATCACCGCCACCAAAAGCCCAGGCCATCACCGGCAGCGGCACCAGGCCGATCGCCAGGTATTGCCACCAGGCCAGGGCCAGGCGCCGCTTGACCTCGGCGCGGGTCACGCCTGGGGCACCTCGCCCTGGTGTTCGTTGCCCAGCATGTGGCCGAGCTTGCCGGCCTTGGTGGCCAGGTAGTAACGGTTGTGCGGGTTGTGTCCGGTATGCAGCGGCACACGTTCAGCGACGACGATGTTCATGTCGGTCAGCGCCTTGACCTTGCGCGGGTTGTTGGTCATCAGGCGCAGGGCCTTCACCCCCAGGTGCTCGAGCATCGGCAGGCAGATGGCATAGTCGCGCTGGTCGGCGGCAAAGCCCAGGCGTTCGTTGGCTTCGACGGTATCGGCGCCGCCGTCCTGCAGTTCGTAGGCGCGGATCTTGTTCAACAAGCCAATGCCGCGGCCTTCCTGGCGCAGGTACAGCAGCACGCCACGGCCTTCACGGGCGATGGCCTGCAAGGCAGCTTCCAGTTGCGAGCCGCAGTCACAGCGCTGGCTGAACAGGGCATCGCCGGTCAGGCACTCGGAATGCAGGCGCCCCAGCACCGGCTCGCCGTCCGCGATATCACCCAGGCTGAGCACCACATGCTCACGGCCGGTGGCTTCGTCGAGAAAGCCATGCATGGTGAAGGTCGCAAAGGGCGTCGGGAGTTTAGAGGCGGCAACAAAGACGACGGGCACGTTGTGCTCCTGGCATAAGTAGGAAATTTCTGTTGCGGCGATTGTATCAGCAGGTCGGCACCTGTGCGCTGGCTGAATACCGTCGCTTAAGATCGAAAAGTTCGATGCTTAGCAGAGCCCCGCCCTCAAGACGCCGAGCCTGTATGGGAGCGGGTGGCGCTCACTGCGGCTGGCTGTCGGTGGTGAACGGATACGGCTGTTTCCAGTGCTCGAAAATCGGCTTCAATTCACCGCTGCGCACCAGCTCGGCCATGCGCTTGTCGAACAGGTCGCGCAGTGCCTTGGACTTTTCGTTGTGGGCAAATGCTAGGTACAGCGGCAGCTCGGCGACATGGGTCTTACGAAAACGCGCAGGCTCCGCCGCCTGGCCCAGCACGTAGTCGACCTCGGTCAACGCATCGATGTAGAAGTCCACTCGGTCGTGTTCGAGCATCGGCAGAATGCCTTCACGACGCTGGATTTCGCGGAAGTTGTGCGCATTGGGCAGATAGCTGGCGTAGTCGTAGCCGCGCACCCAGGCCAGGCGATACTGGCCGACCGTGCCAGGCGTGGGCACAGGCTTGCCGGCAAGCCCCAGGGCATAGATATGGTCCATGTCGAAGTGCCAACGCGGGTAGAGGTTGTCGTCAGCCTCGTCCTTGTAGGAGCCGACCCAGGCATCGGCCTCGCCCCGTTTGACCAGCCCCACCGCACGGCTGTAAGGCGCGCTCTGGGTAACGACCTTGACCCCGGCAGGCTCGAACACCTTGCGCAGTACATCCCAGGCGACCCCGCTACCGTCGGCGTTGGTGTAGTCGAGCCATTCCTCGCTGACCAGATGGACCTGCTTCGGCACACCTTCGGCCGCCCCCACCCAGGGAGCAAAACCCAGCAGCATTGCCAACAGCACAGTCCTTATGGCCATCTACGCGCTCCCTGTTTCAGGCAACCGCCCACACCAGAACCTGCATACCCAGCCAGGCGAACACGCCGGCCAGGACATCGTCGAGCATGATCCCGACCCCGCCATGCACATGGCGGTCGATCCAGCGAATCGGCCATGGCTTGAGGATGTCGAAGAAGCGGAACATCAGGAACCCCGCCAGCAACCATTGCCAGCCTTCCGGCACCAGCCAGAGGGTGATCCACATGCCGACCATCTCGTCCCAGACAATGCCTTCATGATCGTGCACGCGCAAGTCATTGGCGACTTTGCCGCACAACCAGAAGCCGAACAGCATGGTCACGCCCAGCAGCAGCCAGTAACCCCAGTCCGGCAGCATCTGCCACAACGGAATGAACGGTATGGCCACCAGCGAGCCCCAGGTGCCCGGCGCCTTGGGCAAGGTGCCGGAACCGAAGCCGAAGGCGATGAAGTGCCATGGGTTGCGCCAGACCGAGGGCGGAACGAACTCCGCAGGCACCTGGTTGGGGTGATCGGTCACGGTGTCTCCCTAAAATGTTGATAGCCGCGTTGCCGCGGGGTGATGTCCTGGCCCTGCCGGTCACGCAGGCTGACGCCTTGGCCCTCGAGCACGCGCCCGATGACATGAAAGGCCGCCAGGCCTTGCGCCTGCAGGGATGAAAGCTGCGCCGGCGGCAAAGTGAACGCCAGCACATAGTCGTCGCCACCGGTCAGGGCCGCCTGCACGGCGGCCTCATGGCCGAGCAAACCCTGCAGAGCGGATGACATCGGCACCTGCTCCAGGTTCACCTCGAGCGCCACGCGGGAAGCCTTGGCAATATGCCCGCAGTCGGCCAACAGGCCGTCGGAGATGTCCAGTGCCGCGCTGGCTCGCCCGCGCAACAGTTGCCCCAGGGCGAACTGCGGCGAAGGTGACCAGTAGTGATCGAGCAGCGGCTGGGCCAGTGCGGCCTCGGCCTGGCGCTGGCCCAGGACCAACGGCAAGGCGCCGGCGGCGTTGCCCAGCTCCCCCCCTACACACAAAAGGTCACCGGGGCGAGCACCACCACGGCGCAACGCCTGCCCGGCCGGCACACGGCCGAACACGGTCATGGTGATACTCAAGGGGCCGCGGGTGGTGTCACCGCCTATCAGGCTCAGCTGGCAACGCCGGGCCATACGGTTAAGGCCGTCAGCGTAGGCTTGCAGCCAGTCGGCGCTGACATCGGGCAAGGTCAGGGCGAGGGTGAAGCCGATGGGGGTGGCGCCCATCGCCGCCAGGTCACTGGCGGCCACGGCCAACGAGCGCTGGCCAAGCAACAAGGGGTCGCAGACCGCAGGGAAGTGCACGCCGGCCACCAGGGTGTCGGTGGACACCGCCAGTTGCTCGCCCGCAGGCAAATCCAGCAGCGCGCAATCGTCACCGATGCCCAGGGCCACGCCTTCACCACCTTGCGCACAGGGCGCGGCGGCGAAGTAATGGCTGATCAGCTCGAACTCACCCATGGTCGGCCAGCGCCGGGATCAGCGCTTGTTCGCCTTGGCTTCCGCTTCGCGCAGCGAAGGGGCGAGCTTGTCCAGCACGCCGTTGACGAACTTGTGGCCGTCGGTGGCACCGAAGACCTTGGCCAGCTCGATACCTTCGTTGATCACCACGCGATACGGTACATCGACGCGCATCATCAGTTCCCAGGTGGACAACCGCAGCACAGCCAGTTCGACAGGGTCGAGCTCTTCCAGCGCCAGCGCCAGGCAAGGCTTCAGGGCCGCGTCGATCTCGTCCTTCTTGGCCGGGACCCCATGCAGGATCTCGCGGAAGTAGGCGCCATCGACATCGGTGAAATCGTTATCGACCCGGAACTGCGCTTCGATCTCGTTTACCGACTGACGCGCCATGTGCCACTGGTACAGCGCCTGTGTCGCGAGCTTGCGGGCTTCGCGGCGCTTGGCGCTCTTCGAGGGCTTGCCGGCATCCGCAGGTTTTGGATCGCGCGGGTTGAAACGATCGCTTTCGTCGCTAATCACTTGGCCTCCAACTGCGCCAGCAGGCTGACCATTTCCAGAGCGGACAGGGCAGCTTCAGCACCTTTGTTGCCAGCCTTGGTGCCGGAACGCTCGATGGCCTGTTCGATGGAGTCGACGGTCAGAACGCCGAAGGCCACCGGAACACCGAACTCCATGGACACCTGGGCCAGGCCCTTGGTGCATTCGCCCGCCACGTATTCGAAGTGCGGGGTACCACCGCGGATCACGGCGCCCAGGGCGATGATCGCGTCGTACGCGCCTTGCTGGGCGACCTTCTGTGCTACCAGCGGGATTTCGAACGCGCCCGGGGCACGGATGATGGTGATGTCGCTTTCGCTGACACCGTGGCGTACCAGGGCATCAACAGCACCGCTTACCAGGCTTTCGACGACGAAGCTGTTGAAGCGGCCAACCACCAAAGCATAGCGACCTTTGGGGGCGATGAAGGTACCTTCGATGGTCTTCAGGGTCATTCCGATGTTCTCATGTTCAAGAGCGAGGCCGCATACAAGCGGCCTCGGCAGGGGTCTGGACTCGAGTAGAGGGCGTCAATGCCGCCTCAAGTCACTCGGAGGGCACGTATTCTACAACTTCCAGATCGAATCCGGATATCGCATTGAACTTCATCGGCGAACTCATCAGGCGCATCTTGCGCACACCGAGGTCGCGCAGGATCTGCGAACCGGCACCGACGGTGCTGTAGGTGGTCGGCACCTTGGTCGGTGCATCACCCGCGCTTTCGCGGATGTGCGCCAGCAGCACGTCGCCGTCCAGCGGGTGGCCCAGCAGCAGTACCACGCCGCTGCCAGCTTCGGCCACGGCAGCCATGGCGGCGCGCAGGCTCCAGCGGCCCGGTTGCTTGACCAGCAGCAGGTCACGCAGCGGGTCCATGTTGTGCACGCGCACCAGGGTCGGCTCTTCGGCGCAGATATTGCCCAGGGTCAGGGCCATATGCACGTCGCCTTCCACCGCATCGCGGTAGGTGACCAGGTTGAACTCGCCCAGTTCGCTCTCCACCGGCTGCTCGGAGACGCGTTGTACGGTGCGCTCGTGGATCATGCGGTAGTGGATCAGGTCGGCGATGGTGCCGATCTTCAGGCCGTGCTCGGCGGCGAACACTTCCAGCTCGGCGCGGCGCGACATGGTGCCGTCATCGTTCATCACTTCGCAGATCACGCCGCTCGGCTCGAAGCCGGCCATGCGCGCCAGGTCGCAAGCGGCCTCGGTGTGGCCGGCGCGGGCCAGGGTGCCGCCCGGCTGGGCCATCAGCGGGAAGATGTGGCCCGGGCTGACGATGTCCTCGGCCTTGGCGTCCTTGGCAGCGGCAGCTTGCACGGTACGTGCGCGGTCGGCAGCGGAAATGCCGGTGGTGACACCTTCGGCGGCCTCGATCGACACGGTGAACTTGGTGCCGAAGCCGGACCCGTTGCGCGGCGCCATCAGCGGCAGCTTGAGCGTTTCGCAGCGCTCGCGGGTCATCGGCATGCAGATCAGGCCACGGGCATGCTTGGCCATGAAGTTGATGTGCTCAGGCAGGCAGCACTCGGCCGCCATGATGATGTCGCCTTCGTTCTCGCGGTCTTCGTCATCCATGAGGATGACCATTTTGCCCTGGCGGATGTCTTCGACCAGTTCTTCGATGCTGTTGAGCGCCACTCGGCACCCCCTTCTCAATCAGGATTTCAAGAAGCCGTTGGCGGCCAGGAAGCTTTCGGTAATGCCACTGCCCTTGCTCGGTTCGCCAGCCTTGTCGCCCAGCAGCAGACGCTCCAGGTAACGGGCCAGCAGGTCGACCTCAAGGTTTACCCGACGCCCTGCGCGGTAGTCGGCCATGATGGTTTCGGACAGGGTGTGCGGGACAATGGTCAGCTCGAACTCGGCGCCATTGACCTCATTGACCGTCAGGCTGGTGCCGTCGACGGTGATCGAACCCTTGTGGGCGATGTACTTGGCCAGCTCCTTGGGTGCACGCACGCGGAACTGGATAGCGCGGGCGTTATCGCTGCGCGAGATGATTTCGCCGACACCGTCGACGTGGCCGCTGACCAGGTGGCCGCCCAGGCGGGTGGTGGGGGTCAGGGCCTTTTCCAGGTTGACCTTGCTGCCGCTCTTGAGGTCGATGAAGGCGGTGCGTTTGAGGGTCTCGACGCTGACGTCGGCCCAGAAGCCATCGCCCGGCAGTTCGACGGCGGTCAGGCATACGCCGTTGACGGCGATGCTGTCGCCGAGCTTGACGTCACCCAGGTCGAGCTTGCCGGTCTCGACGTAGACGCGCACGTCGCCACCTTTGGGGGTCAGGCTGCGGACAGTGCCGATGGATTCGATGATACCGGTGAACATGGGGTCTTCCTCAAGAACGGGTTGCGCAGGGCAAGCCTGGCATTATACGCCGGGCGCCGGCAGGGGGATGGCCGTGACCCGCCAGTCATCGCCCACTGCGCGCATTTCGGTAATTTTCAGTCGCGGCGCTTCGCTCATCGTTGCCAGGGGCCACTCCAGCAGCGGGCGGGCCTGGGAGCCCAGGAAGGTACCGGCGACGAACAACTGGTACTCGTCGATCAGGCCTTGCCGGGCGAACGCACCGGCAAGGCCCGCGCCGGCTTCCAGCAGAATCTCGTTGACGCCACGCTGGGCCAGCACACGCATCAACGCGGGCAGGTCGACCTGGCCATCGGCGCCTGGCAGGCTCAGCAGCTCGTGGCCCGCTTCGGCGTACCGCGCATCTGCTGCGGCAGCCGTCACCACCAGGGCCGGGCCGACCAGGAAGAACGGCGCATCCAGCGCCAGCCGCAGGCGGCCATCGATCAGCACGCGCAGCGGCGTGCGGCTTAATGCCAGGGCACGGGTTTCATCATCCAGGCCAAGCTCTGCGCCACGCACGGTCATGCGTGCGTTATCGGCCAGCACGCTGGCGGCACTGGTGAGCACCACACTTGAACGGGCGCGCAGGCGCTGCACCGCAGCACGGGCGGCGGGGCCGGTGATCCATTGGCTTTCGCCGCTGGCCATGGCGGTGCGGCCGTCCAGGCTCATGGCCAGCTTGGCCCTGACGAACGGCAGGCCGTGCTCCATGCGCTTGAGAAAGCCTGGGTTGAGGGCCCGAGCCTCGGCTTCGAGCACGCCGCTGTGGACCTCGATACCCACCGCTGCCAGGCGCCGCAGCCCCTGCCCCGCTACCTGTGGGTTGGGGTCCTGCATCGCCGCCACCACGCGGGCCACGCCGGCCTTGACCAGTGCTTCGGCGCACGGCGGCGTGCGGCCATGGTGGCTGCAGGGTTCGAGAGTGACGTAGGCACAGGCGCCGCGGGCACGCTCACCGGCCTGGCGCAGGGCATGCACCTCGGCATGCGGCTCACCGGCGCGCACGTGCCAGCCCTCGCCCACCACCTCGCCATCGCGCACGATCACACAGCCCACGCGCGGGTTGGGGTGGGTACTGTAGACACCCTTGCGAGCCAGTTCCAAGGCACGGGCCATGTAGTGGGCGTCGAGAATCGCGGTCTGGCTGGGCATGCTCACTCTTTGGCTGGCTCACGGGCCAGGCGGTCGATTTCTTCGCGGAATTCGTCGAGGTCCTGGAAGCGTCGGTACACCGAGGCGAAGCGGATATACGCCACTTCGTCGAGCTTGCGCAGCTCGGCCATCACCAGTTCACCCACCACCAGTGACTTGACCTCGCGCTCGCCGGTGGCGCGCAGGCGGCTCTTGATGTGCGCCAGCGCCGCTTCCAGGCGCTCGACGCTGACCGGGCGTTTTTCCAGTGCCCGTTGCATGCCTGCACGCAACTTGTCTTCGTCGAAGGGCTGGCGCGTGCCGTCTTGCTTGATCAGCCGAGGCAGCACCAGTTCGGCAGTTTCGAAGGTGGTGAAACGTTCGCCGCAGGCGACGCACTCGCGACGGCGGCGCACTTGCTCGCCCTCGGCGACAAGACGAGAGTCGATGACCTTGGTGTCGTTGGCACCGCAAAAGGGACAGTGCATGGTGGCAGGCAACAAAAAAAGGGAGGGCCATGGTAGCGCATCCCACTGGCAAGACAAGCCAAAGGGGTTAACATCCAGGGAAATCTGCCCCTGAAGGATGACCCAATGCACCATCGAGCGCTCGTCGTGCTGTGCTGCGCCGCCTTGCTTGCCGCTTGCGGTAGCGACCGGCCCAAGCCCGAACAGGCCCAGGCGCCCGCGCCAGCAAAATCGGCCAAGAAAACCCAACCCCTTGGCCCGCTGCCCGCCTACCAGCGCGAACTGAGCGGTACCTTGCTGGAAATCCCGGCCGGGGCCGATGTGGAACTGGCCCTGCTGGTCATCGACGAACGCGACCGCCCGCAACGCCTGCTGGCCAGCAGCAACCTGAGCGGCACCGGGCAGGCGCTGCCTTACCAGTTGCGCTTCAACCCCGAGGCTTTTCCGGCCGGTGCCCGGGTAGAGCTGCGTGGCCGTGCCAGCCGCTCTGGCCAGCTGATCATGCACCTGCCGCCGGTACGCATTACCCAGGCACAGACCCAGGCCACCGGCCCGCTGCGCTTCGAAAAGGCACCGTAAGTGGCACCCCTGGCACTGCAACAAGCCCTCAGCGGCCTGATCGGCGAAGCGCGCCTGGTGGCCAGCGAGCTGCCTGAATGCGAACTGAAGCTCTGGCTGATCGACGACCAGAACATGGACCGCGCGTTCAGCAGCGAAGAAACCCGGCGCATCCTCGAAGAGCCACCCTACTGGAGCTTCTGCTGGGCCAGCGGCCTGGCCATGGCCCGTTACCTGGCCGCACACCCGCACTGGGTGGCCGGCAAGCGCGTGCTCGATTTTGGCGCCGGCAGCGGTATCGCCGGCATTGCCGCAGCCCGCGCTGGCGCCTTGGAAGTGGTGGCCTGCGACCTCGACCCGCTGGCCCTCGACGCCTGCCGCGCCAACGCGGCGCTGAACGGGGTGGCGCTGGGTTACAGCAGCGATTTCTTCGCCGAGGACGACCGCTTCGACCTGATCCTGGTCGCCGATGTGCTGTATGACCGCGCCAACCTGCCCCTGCTCGACGCCTTCCTCGGCCGTGGTCGCCAGGCCCTGGTGGCGGACTCACGGGTTCGCGACTTCTGCCACCCGCTGTACCGGCAATTGGGCGTGCTCGACGCACTTACCCTGCCGGACCTGGCCGAGCCCCACGAATTCCGCCGGGTCAGCCTGTACCACGCTAGCCGCGAGCCTTTATAGTGGTGCCATTCACGAGTTTGCGAGAGTCGCGATGAGCCAAGACACGCCGTACATTTTCGACGCCACCGATGCCACCTTCCAGCAACTGGTCATCGAGAACTCTTTCCACAAGCCGGTGCTGGTGGACTTCTGGGCCGAGTGGTGCGCCCCGTGCAAGGCGCTGATGCCCTTGCTGGCGAAGATCGCCGAGGGTTACCAGGGCGAGCTGCTGCTGGCCAAGATCAACTGCGACGTAGAACAGCAGGTGGTCGCCCAGTTCGGCATTCGCAGCCTGCCGACCGTGGTGCTGTTCAAGGACGGCCAGCCGGTTGATGGTTTTGCCGGTGCGCAGCCGGAGTCGGCGATCCGCGCGCTGCTCGAACCGCACGTGCAGATGCCTGCCGCCCCTACCGCTTCGCCACTGGAGCAGGCCAAGGCCCTGTTCGCCGAGAGCCGTTTTGCCGAAGCCGAAGCGCTGCTGCAGGCGCTGCTTGGCGAAGACAACAGCAATGCCGAGGCGCTGATCCTGTACGCCCGTTGCCTGGCCGAACGGGGTGAATTGGGCGAAGCTGAAGTGGTGCTGGACGCGGTCAAGACCGACGAACACAAGGCAGCCCTGGCCGGTGCCAAGGCGCAGTTGACCTTCCTGCGCCAGGCCGCCAGCCTGCCGGAAGTTGCCGACCTCAAGAGCCGCCTGGCGCAGAATCCGCTGGATGATGAAGCCACTTACCAACTGTGCATTCAACAGCTGGCGCGTCAGCAGTATGAGCCAGCGCTGGAAAGCCTGCTCAAGCTGTTCCAGCGCAACCGCGGGTACGAGAATGGTCTGCCGCACAAGACGCTGCTGCAGGTGTTCGAATTACTGGGCGGCGATCACCCCTTGGTCGGTGCGTATCGGCGCAAGCTTTTCGCCGCGATGTATTGAAGCGACAAGACCACTTTTATCGTGGGTCGCTCATGGCGACGAATGTGTCGACATCCATCAGTGGGACAGGGATCACGATGAAAGCCCAATACCAGTAACGCTGTCGTTCATCCGGCTCAATGGCCTGAACCACCGAGAATGTACTGCTGTGGCCTGGGGTGAACGTCCCATCCTGGGCCATGCGACCATCCCCAGCGACCACTTGCCACTCTATCACCTGGGGGTCGACCTCTACCTGAGCGCCCCCGGTGCCGATGTAGTACAACCTTAGCGATACACGCCCGTTGTCGTTGCGCACCCTGAAAAAATGCGTAGGGAACGCGTTGATAATCACGAAGGTGGAGTGAAAAACACGCCCGTAGTAACGGCTTTCCAGCACATCGATGGTCAATAGCTCGCCAAGACTGGCTTTGAGCGCACAGGGTTTCTGCGTCTTGCCATCCTGATCGTATTCAGGTTGAGGATCTGCCGGCGGGCAGTACCAGCAGCCCGAACGATCAGGCTCGTAACGCCCCTCGGAAGATTCGCCAAGCTGCCATGACACACCGGGCAGCGTTTGCGGCGTGAGCGTCACATGGGTCCGGCTGCGCACACCATCCACGACTTTGATCAACGGCTCGGCGTGATACATGTTCTCCGCGTTGACGGCCGCTGGCGGGCTGAAAAACCGGTCCTTGTACCAAGCGGAGGTCACGGGCGCGGACCTGTCAACGCTGAGACTTCTGATCCCGCCTTCCGGATAGAGCAGGCTGGCAAGCCCCATGAAGTGCTGGTTGGGCGGTGCGGACCTGGGGATGATACGGTCATCCACGAGTGCCCGGGCAATATGAACCTCTTCGCCGAGCGCCCAGGCACCGTCCACCGGAATGCGGCCGCCAGGCTCTGCCTGGTAGGTCATATAGAGGTTGCAGGCCATGGTGAAAGTGTCCCATTGGCTCAGTTCAGGCACCATGCGAATGGCAAAATACAGTGGCTTGATCAGCCAGTCACTCCCAGGTTCGATGGACAGCCGGCGCATCCTGATGACCCGACGCTCGTCCGGTAACGCTTCAAATCGCGCGCGAAAACCCTCTGCGGCTTCTTCGTCGCGCTTCAAGGATTCGAGATAACCCAAAGCAAAAGTCGATCCCCTGGCCACCTGGAGCCTGAGGACCTTCTCGGCATCCAGCGTGCCGACAAACGCATCGAAGTGGAACTGCTGATGCAAATAGTAGGGTTCGCCCGCCTCTACGGCTGTGAGCTCGCTGACTTTGCGGATGACTTCGCCAAGATCCCTGCGTATGGAAGTACGCACGAACCTGGCCAGCCTCCGGCGAATGAGGATGGGCCGTTCATGAGGATAGGGTTGAAACTCGAGCCAAGGCAGGCCGAGCAATCCCGTGCAATGCTCCCAGCTTGTACCCGGGCTGATGACGCGCTCGAAGTCAAAGGCTTCGGTGTCTTCAGGGCGCGTGTCACCCACGCCTCGATGCCACACCGCATAACTGTAATTGACTGGCCTGGAGTAGAAATCAAGCCGTACTTTCCAGCCGAACAAATCGTACTGAGACCGCATTTCATCGCTCATCTGCCGATGCTCCTGAACGGGCGAGGCCTATTCTAAGAACACAAGCAGCGATGCAACTACTGGCAGATTTACCAGGTCCGAGGCGGGTCGAGCTGCGGGCTAACCAAGCCAGGTAAACACGGGGGCATCTGCACCACTCGTCACCTTGACCTGCGCGCAATGGCGCAGACGGACCAACAGCCGTTTGGCCTGCGCCGGGCTTTCGCCCAGTGCTTCAAGACGGTCCAGCAGTTGCGGGCCATTGAGTTGCCCCGCCTGGCGCAGCAACGCTTGCGCTGCGGCCCAGATGCGGTCGTCCTGGCGCGGCGCGCCCGTCACTTCGTCAGGCGTTTCTCGGGGCACCGCTGGCACTCCGAGCTGTCCGCCCAACTGCGCCCATTCTGCCGGCTCCAACTCGATGGACAAATCCACCGGCCAATCTCCAATCTTTCCGCGAATTCGCACGATCTTTTCCTTGAGCACAGGTCAATGTGGCCATGCTACAGCAACATGAAACCTGCACCACACAGGCTGGCGGCGTAGAGAAAAGTTGTTATAACATTACCAAATCATTCCCAGCCTGCTCCTGGAGCCTTCCATGCGTCGCCTGCTGCTCGCCTTGCCCTTCGCCCTGCTGCCCCTTTCCATAGCGCATGCCCACGATGACCATGATCACGCCCATGGCACCCTCGGCGCCCACGAGCACGGCGTGGCCAAGCTCAATGCCGTGCTGGATGGCAATACCCTGGAGCTGGAGCTGGACAGCCCGGCCATGAACCTGGTCGGCTTTGAACATGCCGCCAGCAGCGATGCCGACAAGGCCAAGGTGGCCGCCGTGCGCCAGCAACTCGAACACCCCTTGCAACTGTTCGGGCTGGCCGCGGCTGCCGGCTGCAAGGACGATGCACAAGCGCTGGAAAGCCCCCTGTTCGGCGACGCGCCGAAAGCCGACGACAATGGCGACGAACAAGAGCACGGCCATCAACACAGCGACATCGGTGCGCATTATCAACTGACCTGCGCGAACCCGGACACGCTCACCCAGATCGACCTCGCCCCCCTGTTCAAAGCCTTCCCGGCAACCCAGAAGATCAATGTGCAACTGATCGGCCCGACAGGCCAGAAAGGCGTGGAAGCAACGCCTGCCAAGGCTGCGGTTGCGTTCTGAATGAGCCAGCCGCTGATCGAACTGCATGACCTGGTCTTCGCCTGGCCAGGCCAGCCGGCCCTGCTGGATATTCCCGCCTTTCATCTGGCGGCCGGCGAGGCGCTGTTTCTCAAAGGCCCAAGCGGCAGTGGCAAGACCACCCTGCTGGGCCTGCTGGGCGGGGTGAATCTGCCTGGCCAGGGCAGCATTCGCCTGCTTGGCCGCGACCTCGGCAACCTCGGCCAGGGCGCGCGCGATCGCTTCCGGGTCGACCACACCGGTTACATCTTCCAGCAGTTCAACCTGCTGCCGTTTCTTTCGGTGCGCGAAAACGTCGAGCTGCCCTGCCGCTTCTCGCGTAGCCGAGCCACACGGGCGGCCGAGCGCCATGGCAGCGTCGATAACGCTGCCGCCACGCTGCTTGCCCATCTGGGCCTGGGTGACCCGGCCCTGCTCGCCCGTCGCGCCGACAGCCTGTCGATCGGCCAGCAGCAACGGGTTGCCGCCGCACGGGCGCTGATCGGCCAGCCCGAACTGGTGATCGCCGACGAACCGACCTCGGCCCTTGATGCCGACACCCGCGAAGCGTTCATCCGCCTGTTGTTCGACGAGTGCCGCGCGGCCGGCGCCAGCCTGTTGTTCGTCAGCCATGACCAGAGCCTGGCCCCCCTGTTCGACCGGCACCTTTCCCTGGCCGAACTCAACCGCGCCGCCAAGCCCCGGGAGGCCTGATGTACCTGCTTCGTCTTGCCCTGGCCAGCCTGGCCAACCGCCGTTTCACCGCCTTCCTTACCGCGTTCGCCATCGCCTTGTCGGTGTGCCTGTTGCTGGCCGTGGAGCGGGTACGCACCGAGGCCCGCGCCAGCTTCGCCAGCACCATCAGCGGCACCGACCTGATTGTCGGCGCCCGCTCGGGGTCGGTGAACCTGCTGTTGTATTCGGTGTTTCGTATCGGCAACGCCACCAACAACATCCGTTGGGACAGCTACCAGCACTATGCCCAGGACCCACGGGTAAAGTGGGCGATCCCCATTTCGCTCGGCGACTCGCACCGCGGCTATCGCGTGATGGGCACCACCAGCGACTATTTCAGCCATTACCAATATGGCCGCAGGCAGCACCTGGAACTGAGCCAGGGCCGTGCGTTCGCCGACGACCCGTTCGAAGTGGTGCTCGGCGCCGAGGTGGCCGAGGCGTTGCACTACCGGCTCGGCGAAAAGCTGGTGCTGGCGCATGGCGTGGCGGCCATCAGCCTGGTCAAACACGACGACAAACCCTTCACCGTGGTCGGTGTACTGAAACGCACCGGCACCCCGGTCGACCGCACCCTGCACATCAGCCTGGGCGGCATGGAGGCCATTCACGTCGACTGGCACAACGGCGTGCCGGCCCGTGGCGCCGGGCGCATCAGCGCCGAACAGGCCCGCAGCATGGACCTGCAACCCGCCGCCATCACCGCGTTCATGCTCGGCCTGAACAGCAAGATCGCCACCTTCAGCCTGCAACGAGAAATCAACGAGTACCGCAACGAACCCTTGCTGGCGATTTTGCCCGGGGTTGCCCTGCAAGAACTGTGGAGCCTGATGGGTACCGCAGAGCAGGCGCTGTTCGTGGTCTCGCTGTTCGTGGTGCTGACCGGGTTGATCGGCATGCTCACGGCCATTCTTACCAGCCTCAACGAACGCCGCCGGGAGATGGCGATCTTGCGTTCGGTAGGTGCCCGCCCCTGGCATATCGCAGGGCTGCTGATACTCGAGGCGCTGTCGCTGGCAGTGGTGGGGATCGTGGCCGGGCTGGGGCTGTTGTACGCTGGCATCGCCGTGGCGCAGGGCTATGTGCAGGCCAATTACGGCTTGTTCCTGCCACTGGCCATGCCCAGTGCTCACGAGTGGACGCTGTTGGCTATCATCCTTGGCGCAGCATTGCTGATGGGCAGCGTGCCGGCCTGGCGTGCCTACCGGCAGTCGCTGGCCGATGGCTTGTCGATTCACCTTTGAGAACCGTCATGACCTCGAACCTCACCGCCTGCTTCGCGGGTTTACCCGCGAAGCGGCCAGTGCACGCCGTGCAGATCGTCCTGCTTGTGCTGCTCACGCTGGCGTTACCTGCCTGGGCCACCGACCCTCGCGAACTCGACTGGCCCGCACTGATCCCGGAAGGCGCACCCGTCATCCCGCCGCAGCTGGCGCCACTGCACGACCTGTCACAACTGAGCGACGCCCTGTCTGCCGAGTCGGCCCCCGCCGCCCACCAGCAGGCGCCGAATGCACCGGTGGTGCAAAGCCTGGACGGCCAGCAGATCAAACTGCCCGGCTATATCGTGCCGTTGGAAGTCAGCGAGGAAGGCCGCACCACCGAGTTTCTGCTGGTGCCCTACTACGGCGCCTGCATTCACGTGCCCCCGCCGCCCTCGAACCAGATCGTGCATATTTTCAGCGAGATGGGTGTGCGCATCGAAGACCTCTATCAACCCTACTGGATCGAGGGAAAGCTGCAGGTCAGAGCCTCCAGCAGCGAGCTGGCCGACGCCGGATACCAGATGGAAGCCGAGAAAATATACGCTTATGAGCTGAAGTGAGAACTGTTTCGAATTCGTTACGACGCTTCTTTGAGCTGGATCAAACTTTCTGTTTAGACGACTCCGTACCATTGGACTACTCGATTATTAATGTCCTCTGGGAGCTTCCATGAACAAGTCCTTGCTTGGCGCCTCGCTTGTGGCCCTTGCTCTTGCCGCCCCTGCCGCCCACGCCTACCAGGCGGGCGATATGATTCTGCGCGCCGGCGCCATCACTACCGCGCCGAACGAAAGCAGCGGCGACCTGAAGTTCGATGGCAACAAGGTGTCGGGCACCAAGGCGACCCTGGACAGCGACACCCAGCTGGGCCTGACCTTCGCCTACATGCTCACCGACCACATCGGCCTGGAGTTGCTGGCGGCCACCCCGTTCAAGCACACCGTCGGCGTCAAGGGCCTGGGCGGCGGCCTGGACGGCAAGCTGGCCGACATCAAGCAACTGCCACCGACCCTGTCGCTGCAGTACTACCCGATGGAACCCAACTCCAGGTTCCAGCCGTATGCCGGCGTGGGCATCAACTACACCCTGTTCTTCGATGAAGACCTGAGCAGCGCACGCAAGCAACAGGGCTTCAGCAACCTGAAACTGCAGGATTCGGTGGGCATCGCTGGCCAGTTGGGCATGGACTACATGCTGACCGACAACCTGCTGGTCAACGCCTCGGTCTGGTACGTCGACATCGACACCAAGGCCAGTGTCAACGGCCCGACCGCACTGGGCTACAGCAAGACCAAGGTCGACGTCGACGTTGACCCGTGGGTGTACATGGTCGGCCTTGGCTACAAGTTCTGATCCTGGGCAGGGAGGGCGGCCACGGCCGCACTCCCGGTGCTCGACACTAGCCAGCAGCCCAGCGCTGTGGCACTGATCCCCGCCCCCAACCCGCACACCGCAGCCCATCCCCAACGGGCATAGACCCAGGTCGCCAGTACCGCACCCAGCCCGCTACCCAGCGAATAACAGCACATGTAGGCGCCAATCAGCCGGCTCGCCAGGGCGCTGCGCCCGGCCAGCAACAGGCTCTGGTTGGTGACATGCACCGCCTGCACCGCGAAATCGAGCAATACCACACCCAGCAGAAACGCCAGTAGAGAGTGCTCGACGAACGCCGTCGGCAGCCACGACAGCGTCAGCACGCCCAAGGCCAGACCGGTGGTGCGATCGCCCCGCCCTTGGTCGGCCAGGCGACCGGCCCGGGCAGCGGCCAAGGCCCCCGCCACACCCGCCAGGCCAAACAGCCCGATCTGGGTATGGTTGAGCGCCAGCGGTGACGCACTCAGCGGCAGCACCATGGCGCTCCACAGCACGCTGAAGGCGGCGAAGATCAATAATCCGTACAACCCTCGCTGGCGCAGCAGCGGGTCTTGTCTGAACAAAGCGAACAGCGAGCCGATCAGCACCAGGTAACTGGACCGCTGCGCCGCAGGCCGGGTGCCAGGCATGCCGTTCCAGAGCAGCCCGGCCATCAGCACCAGCACCCCGGCTGCGGCAAAATAGACGACGCGCCAGCCGGCCACGTCGGCGACCACGCCAGACACCAGACGCGCCAACAGAATGCCCAGCACCACCCCGCTGGTGACGGTGCCCACCGCCTGCCCCTGTTGCGCGGGCGTGGCCAGGGTCGCGGCATGCGCCACCATCACCTGCACCATGACCGCCATCAGCCCGACCATGGCCAGCGCCACCAGCAGCACCGCCCAGCCCCATGCCATGCCGACCGCCACCAACGCCAGGGCCGAGACCAGCAATTGGCCGATGATCAGGCGCTTGCGGTCGATGAGGTCGCCTAACGGCACGATCAGCAGCAAGCCCAGCGCATAACCCGCCTGGGTAGCACCCACCACCCAGCCGATGCGCTGCTGCCCTACCCCAAGGTCCAATGCCATCGACTCAAGCAGTGGCTGGGCGACGTATACGGTGGCCACGGCCATGGCACAGGTGAGCGCCAGCAACAGGGTCATTGATCGGGTCAGATGGGGCGGTGAAGTGCTTGAGCGGTGCATAGGGTATCCCTTCCAACTGGTTTCAAATTAAAACCACATGTAGATTTTTAGCAAATGTGGTTTTAATCTGCAACCAGAACAATCGAAGAGTATTGGCTGATGCTTAACGAAACAAACGCACAATGCCCGGTAGCCCGAGCCCTCGAAGTGCTCGGTGACCGCTGGGCGCTGATGATCTTGCGCGATGCCTTCGATGGTTTGCGCCGCTTTAGCGAGTTTCAGAAAAACCTGGGGTTGGCCAAGAACATCTTGGCGTCACGCCTGAAGTTGCTGGTCGAGAGTGGCTTGCTGCAGCTGCAGCCGGCTTCGGATGGGAGTGCCTACAAGGAATACGTGCTGACCGAGAAGGGCCGCTCGGTGTTTGCGCTGGTGATTGCCTTGCGCCAGTGGGGTGAGCGCTTTTTGTTCGAAGCGGGTGAGGCGCGCTCGGCACTGCTGGAGCAGGCCACAGGGCAGGCGATCGCCCCGCTGCAAGTGCGCACTGAGGATGGCCGGGTGTTGCGGCCGGAAGATTGCCAGCGCAGGTTGGTGCGCCACGGATAACTCCGTGGCCACCTTGCCACAGCGTCAGGCGGCTTTCAGGCCTTGCCGAGCAGCCGTGACAAACCTTCGACCAACGGCGTTGCCTGCGGGAAGTCGAAGCGCGCCAGCAAGCGCTGGTTATCCGCCCGTGAGTGGCGGATATCGCCCGAGCGCGCCGCGCCATAACTGATCGCAGGCAGGCTGCCGATCACCTTTTCCAGCGCCGCCAGCAGTTGGTTGAGCGACGTGGCCTGGTTCAGCCCGATATTTACCGCCCCCTCCTCGACCTGCTGCTGCTCCAGCGCCTGGATCATCACTTGCACCAGGTCCCCGACATAGAGGAAATCGCGGGTCTGCTCGCCATCACCGAACACCGTGATCGGCAGCCCTTGGGTGGCACGCTCGCTGAAGATGCTGATCACGCCGGAATACGGCGAGGAAGGGTCCTGGCGCGGGCCGAAAATATTGAAGAAGCGGAAAACCACCGGCTCCAGGCCGTGCTGACGGCGGTAGAAATCCAGGTACTGCTCACTGGCCAGCTTATCCACAGCATAAGGCGTCAGCGGTGCCTTGGGCGTGTCTTCGGCTATCGACTCGCCTTCGCCGTTGTTGCCATACACCGCAGCGCTGGACGCGAACAGTACCCGGCGCACACCGTGCACGCGCATGGCTTCGCAGACATTGAGGGTGCCGATGAAATTGCTCTGGTGCGTCTTCACCGGGTCTTCGACCGAGGCCTGCACCGACGCCACCGCCGCCAGGTGCACCACTGCGCTGCAGCCCGCGGCCGCACGCGTGACCAGGCCGGCATCGGCGACATCGCCTTCGATCAGTTCCAGGCGCGGGTGCGCGATCTGCAGGTTGTCCCGCCTGCCGGTGGACAGGTCGTCGAGAATGCGTACGGCGTAACCCTTGTCCAACAGCGCATCGCACAGGTGAGAGCCTATGAAGCCGGCACCGCCGGTGATCAGGATGGGGGCGTCAGCCATGGCGGTAGAAACGGTCCAGTAGAGGTGGCAGGCCAGCGCGCCAGGCGCGCGGCTTGATACCGAAGGTGTGAAGGATTTTCTTGCAGGCCAGCACCGCGTGCTGTGGCTCTTCGCTGGCATCCGGCCGCGCGGCATGGGCCTGCGGCGTAGGGGCCTGCACCGCCAGCTGACGGTACTGGCCGGCCTCGGCAAGAATCGCCTGCCCCAGCGCCAGCGGCGTGGTCGCCTCGTTGCCAGCGTAGTGGTAGGTGCCCCACAGCGGTGCGCTGCAATCGAGCTGCTTGAGCACCGACAGGATCACCCGGGCCGCATCGTCGACCGGCGTCGGGTTGCCGCGCCGGTCATCGGCCAGCAGCAACTCCTGGGGTTGCTCGGCACGGGTCAGGAAGCGCCCGAGCGTACCGTCGACGCTCTCGTCGAGCAGCCAGCCAAAGCGCAGCAGCACATGTTGCGGGCACGCCGCACGCACGCTCTGCTCGATACGCCAGAGTGCCTGGCCACGCAGGCCCAGCGGCACCGGCTCGTCCTTCTCGCTGTAGGCCGTGGCCCGCGAGCCATCGAAAACCCGGTAGCTCGAAGGCTGCACCAAGGTGATCTGGTGGTGCTGGCACAACTCTGCCAGCCGCTCCACCGCCCGCTCCTGCTGGGCCAGGCGCTGTTCGCTGACCGACTCGGCCTGGAACCAGTCGAAGTAATAGGCCAGGTTGACCAAGGCATTGGGGCGGTGATCGTCGAGCAGCTGAGTGAGGCTGGCCGGGTCCCAGCCGTTTTCCGGCGGGCGCGGTGCCAGGAATGCGATGTCCTCTTCAGCCCCGAGACGAATCAGCGCTTGCCCGAGGGCATTGCCACCACCCAACAGCATTAGGCGCATACGCATAGAGTCAGCAGATCCGGAGAGGTTGATTGAGGGAAAGGGGTCATTTTGCGGTTTCCTGCCCGGGAAGTCCAACACGGGTGGGTGGCTGCCCTGACGCCATCCCCTGCCCTTGCCAAAACCTATTCGATCTCGAACAACCCATTACTCAACGGCCCCACACTCAACCGTTCGCGCACGTCGTCATCGATGCGCGGGTCATCCGGCCGGTACAGCTTGACCTGGCGATAGGCATTGATGCGGTTGATCTCTTCGCCCAGGTACTCCCACACCACGCGGGTGCAGGCCGGGTTGCGCCGGTCGCCGCTGGAGACACCGGTCTTGAGGCCGTTCAGGCGGGTGATGCGGCTCTTGAAACTGGGGATGAGGATGGTCTGGCTCATCTCGTTGAGGGTCAGCGACTCGTAGTCGATCAGGAACATTCGGTCTTGCAACTGAAACGCCGCGCCCAGGTAGCGGCAACGTACCTCGGCGTGCAGGTCGGTGGCGCTGCTGCGCTCCTGACGCTCCTGGCGCTCGAACAGGAAGCGGCCGCGCTCTTCGCGCAAGTGCACCAGCGACAGCAACACCGAGCCCGGTACCGACATGCAGTTGGAGTACTCGAAGTAGTAACCGCAGTAGCGCGACAGGTTGCCGGCGTGCTCGTGCAAGGGCCGGAACAACTCACTGATCGGGTCGCTGGGCTGATCGGCGACGGCCGACACCCGGGCACCGATCAGCCGGGAGAACTGCTCGGGGGGCACGTTCAGTTCGTAATCCTCGACGCCGAAGAAATCGCCGATGCGCTTGAGGTTGAAAGCCGTCGGACGGCTCTGGCCGCTCAGGTACTTGTTGAACTGCGCGCGGTTGATCGACAGCTGCCGGCAAACTTCCGAGATAGAGCGGTAGTGGCTGCAGGCCAGTTTGAGGTTGGTAGCGAAATGCTCGCTCATGCAGGGGCTTCCAGGTGACGCGAATGGCGCAAGTGTAGCATCAGGTCGCATCAACTCAGAACAGAATGCGAAATTGTAACCACTCTTGTCATGGCCAACCATGCGCCCCAACGCATAGCGGCGCGCCTGCCGCCCGCTGTCTTTCCACACGAAGAATAAGAATCGAGGTCATTTCCCAATGCTCGAAGCACTCAACGATTTCCTTTCGGGGAAACTACTCATCGTGCTGATCGTCGGACTCGGCAGCTACTTCACCATCCGTTCGCGGTTCGTGCAGTTCCGTCATTTCGTGCACATGTTCAGTGTGTTCAAGGAATCGCTGCGCGGCCAGGCAGGCCAGCTGAGTTCGTTCCAAGCCCTGATGCTGAGCCTGGCCGGCCGCGTGGGCGCCGGTAACATCGCCGGTGTCGGTATCGCCGTGACCCTGGGCGGCCCGGGTGCCGTGTTCTGGATGTGGGTCACCGCACTGGTGGGCATGTCCAGCAGCTTCTTCGAATGTACCCTGGCCCAGGTGTACAAGCGC
This sequence comes from Pseudomonas sp. NFX1, assembly GCF_051123555.1. Taxonomy (NCBI): domain Bacteria; kingdom Pseudomonadati; phylum Pseudomonadota; class Gammaproteobacteria; order Pseudomonadales; family Pseudomonadaceae; genus Pseudomonas; species Pseudomonas sp. NFX1. The sequence continues at coordinate 4,088,585 of NZ_CP169366.1, forward strand.
GCCGATGGCGATGGCCTCTACCGTGGTGGCCCGGCCTATTACATTCAGCACGGCCTGAAACTGAAAAGCATGGCCGTGGTGTTCTCCATCCTGCTGCTGGTCACCTATGGCTTCGCCTTCATGGGCTTGCAGTCGTACACCGTGACCCACTCGCTGGAAAACGCCTTCGGCTTCGCACCGAGCCACACCGGTATCGCCCTGGCGGTGCTGCTGGCCGTGGTGTTCATCGGTGGCATCAAGCGTATCGCCGCTGTGTCGGACCTGCTGGTACCGATCAAGACCCTGGCCTACATCGGCGTGACCCTGTACGTGATCGGCACCCAGATCGAACACGTGCCTGCCATGCTGGAAACCATCTTCAAGAGCGCCTTCGGCCTTGACCCCGCATTCGCCGGCCTGCTCGGCAGCGCCATCGTCATGGGCGTGAAGCGTGGCGTATTCGCCAACGAAGCGGGCCTGGGCAGTGCACCGAACGTTGCCGCAGTGGCCGCCGTTAAACACCCTGGCGCCCAGGGCGTGGTCCAGGCGTTCAGCGTGTTCCTCGACACCTTCGTGATCTGCACCTGCACCGCGCTGCTGATCCTGCTGTCGGGCTTCTACACCCCGGGCTTCGAAGGTGATGGCATCGTCCTGACCCAGAACTCGCTGGCCGCCGTGGTTGGTGACTGGGGCCGCCTGTTCGTCAGCGTGGCGCTGTCGCTGTTCGTGTTCACCTGCATCCTCTACAACTACTACCTGGGCGAGAACAGCCTGCAGTTCCTCAGCCGCAACCGCGTGGTGCTGCTGGTGTTCCGCGCCTTGGTACTGGCGTTGGTGGTGTGGGGTTCGGTGCAGGACCTGTCGACCGTGTTCGCCTTCGCCGACATCACCATGACCTGCCTGGCCTTCGTCAACCTGGTGGCCCTGGCCCTGCTGTTCAAGGTCGGCCTGCGGGTGATGCGCGACTACGACGACCAGCGCAAAGCGGGCATCAAGCAGCCGGTGTTCGATTCTGCCAAGTTCGCCGACCTGGACCTGGACCGCGACGCCTGGCCTGCCAACCCGCAGGTGGAAACAGCCACTGACAAAGCCGTTGGCCAAGCCCAGCCGCAGCGCTGATACTCTCCCCTGCCCAGCCGCCCCACCTGCGGGCGGCTCTTCTTTCTCCGCTCACCGCTACGGATGTTCTCCATGCGCGCAGTAAAGAATCTTCTCGTCCTGTACACCGGCGGCACCATCGGCATGCTCGAAACCCCTGAAGGCCTGGCGCCAGCGGGCGGTTTTGACACGCGGATGCGCGAGCACTTCGCGCAAATGGCCGATGCCCCCCAGCTGCAGTGGACATTGCAGGAAATGAACCCGCTGCTCGACAGCGCCAACATGCAGCAGCACAACTGGCTGGCCATGCGCGATGCCATCGTCGAAGCGGTGGACGTTGCCGGCCACGATGGCGTGCTGGTGCTGCATGGCACCGACACCCTGGCCTACAGCGCGGCGGCGTTGTCGTTCCTGCTGCTTGGCTTGCCGGTGCCGGTATTGCTGACCGGCTCGATGCTGCCAGCCGGCGTGCCGGGCAGTGATGCCTGGGACAACCTGTGCGGCGCGCTGCGCCAGTGCGAGCAAGGCCTTGAAGAGGGCGTGCAGCTGTACTTCCACGGCCAGTTGCTGCATGGCTGCCGGGCGTCGAAGCTGCGCAGCGAGGCCTTTGATGCCTTTGCCGCGCTGCCGCGTCATCGCGACGGTGAGCGTGCCACTGCCCTGCCTGCCGAGCTTGGCTACAAGCACCCACGTCAGCCGGTCAACCTGGCGCTGATGCCAGTGTTTCCTGGCTTGCAGGCCGGGCATTTGCGGGCGCTGCTCGACAGCGGCGTGCAGGGGCTGTTGCTGGAGTGCTATGGCAGCGGCACGGGGCCATCGGATGACCAAGCCTTGCTTGATGCGCTGCAGGCGGCGCGTCAGCGGGGTGTGATGCTGGTTGCGATCAGCCAGTGCCCGGAAGGGTCGGTGGTGTTCGATACCTACGCAGCGGGCAACCGCCTGCGTGGCGCAGGCCTGGTAAGCGGCGGCGGCATGACCCGTGAAGCGGCGTTGGGCAAGATGTTTGCGCTGCTGGGGGCGGGGCTGGATGCTGCAGCGGCAGAGCAGTGGTTTGCGCTGGATCTGTGCGGCGAGAGGGGTTGCTCCGCGAAGAGCCCCGAACAGTCAGAATAAAGTGGCGGAAGGCAGCGGGAGTCGAACCTGCCCGGGAACGGCTGCCGTCCCCAACCGGGTTTGAAGCCCGGCCGCGCCACCGGGCGCGATTGCCTTCCTTGAACTCAGTGCCTGGCCTGCTGCTGGGCCAGGGCGCTGTCGGCGCGGATGTAACGCTGGTCGGCCACCCTGCGGGTCAGGCCGATGCGGTCGAAATATTCCAGAATCTGCACACTGCGTTTGCGACCGATGCCCAACATATCGCGAAACGCCGCCACCTGCACTATCGGCGCTTCATTCGCCTGGCCAAGCAGCAACGCGGCCATGCGCTGGATCGTCGCCGCCGGGTAGAACAGGTCGCGTACCACCTGGTGCACCAGCCCGAGCCTTGCCAGCTTGCGCAACAGCAGGCGTACATCCGCTTCGGCGCAGCCCGCTTCATTGGCCAAGGCCCTGACCCACGGTGGGTCGAATTGCCCCTCCAGCAAACATGGCTCCAGCCTCGCCCACAATGCGTTGTCGGCCTCGCTCAACTGCACCTTGTGATCGGGCAGATGCAACCAAGGCCCGCTGCTGGAAACCTGCCCTTCATCGAGCAGTTCATCCAGCAGGCTGACAAACGCCGGGCGCTCCAGCGGCAAGGCCGCAAAGCGTCGCAAGCGGTCGCGGTCCGGGCCGAGCTGGTCGGGCTCCTGCTGGTGAAACAGCGCCAGCTGCGCCAGCAGTTGCTGCTTGAGGGCGCACCACTGGGCATCGGCAAACAACAACTGCCCCTGGCGCGTGGCAATCACCTGCACCTCCGCCGGCAACTGCCAGCTGGCCCGCAGGCGGTTGAACTGCCGCTCCAGCCGCTGCGGGTCAAGCCCTCCGGCAGCGGTGGCAAGCAAGGCCGGTAACGCCTGCTCCAGATCCTCGGTATCACGCAGCACCTGCAACTGGCGCAGCCGGGGCTCGCTGCGACGCTGCCGGCTGGGCGCAAACGGGTCGAGTACCCGCCCGCCCCCTAGCGTGCGCTGGGCGCGCTGATCGCGCAGCACCAGCCGATCGCCATGCACGGCCTGCAGCGGCGCGTTGAGTAGCAACTGGGCAAACATGCGCTGGCCTGCCTGCAGTACTTCGCCTTCGAGCAATGCCACGCGGGCAGTCACATCCTGGGTGCCCAAGTGGACGTGCACGGCGCTGAAATGCTCGAACGGGCGGGGCTCGCCGGCAAGCAGCGTGAGCTCGATATCCACCCGGACACTGGGCGCATGCAGCCACTCGGGCACCAGCCAGTCACCCCGGTGTACCTGCTCGACCGCCAGCCGCTCGGCCGCGATGTTCAACGCCACCCGCTGGCCCGCTTCGGCCACCAGCGCCGCTTGGCTCTGCGCATGCAGGCCACGCACGCGCACGGGTTTGCCCGCCTTGCCCAACAGCAAGGTATCGCCGGCACGGACCTGGCCGGCCAATGCCGTGCCGGTGACCACCACGCCGGCACCGGAGACGGCGAAAGCACGGTCGATGGCCAAGCGAAAACCACCGCGCACACTGCGCTGCCGCACCCGCCCTTGAGCCTGCAGCAGCGCCTGGCGCAACGCCGCCACCCCCTCGCCCGTGACGCTGGAAAGGGCAAACTGCGGCGCGCCCGCATAAGGCCCGGGCGCCAGCAGCGCGGCAACCTGCGCTTGCACCTCCGCCACCCGCGCGGGCGCTACCCGGTCGCACTTGCTGACCGCCACCAGTGCCTGGGGGATGCCCAGCAATTGAATGATCGCCAGGTGCTCGCGAGTCTGCGGCATGACGCCGTCGTCCGCGGCCACCACCAGCAACACCAGGTCGATGCCGTGGGCACCCGCCAGCATGTTGTGGATAAAACGTTCGTGGCCGGGGACGTCGATGAAGCCGGTCAGTGGCGCACCTTCGGCCAGGGCTGCATAGCGGTAGCCGAGATCGATGGTCATGCCGCGCTCGCGCTCTTCCTGGCGATGGTCACCCGCCTGCCCGGTCAGGGCGTGCAGCAGCGCGGTCTTGCCGTGGTCGATATGGCCGGCGGTGCCAACGATCACTGCACCGGCCCCAGTTGCAGGGCCGGCAGTTGCGCCAACCACTGGGCTTCGTCGTCCAACTGGCGCAGGTCGAGCCACAGTGCATCGTCGTCGATGCGCCCAAGCACCGGTACCGGAAGGTTGCGCAAGGCCCGCTCCAACACATGCAGGCTACGCCCGCGCAGCTTCTTCGACACCCGCGGGCGCAGGCACAGCGCGGCGCTGGGCAGGCGTGCAACCGGCTGGCTGCCGCTGCCGATCATGCCCAATGTCGGCTCCACGCTGACGGCCCACTGTGCGTCGAGGCGAGCCTTGAGTTCCGGTGCCAGGCGCTCGGCCTGGGCCTGGATTTCGGCCTGGCTGCGGGTCAGCAGGCGCAGGCTGGGCAGGCGCTCGGCCAGCCGGTCGGGGTTGCGGTACAGCGCCAGCACCGCCTCAAGCGCGGCGAGGGTGATCTTGTCGACGCGCAGCGCGCGTTTGAGGGGGTTTTTCTTGATCTTGGCGATCAGCGCCTTGCGCCCGACGATGATCCCGGCCTGCGGGCCGCCCAGCAGCTTGTCGCCGCTGAAGGTGACGATATCGGCGCCGTCGGCCAGGGCCTGGCGCACGGTCGGTTCGGCGGGCAGGCCCCAGCGGGTCATATCGAGCAGGCTGCCACTGCCCAGGTCTTCGAGCAGGGGCAGGTCATGTTGGTGGGCAATGTGCGCGAGTTCGGCGGTGGGCACCTGAGTGGTGAAGCCCTGGATGCTGTAGTTGCTGCAGTGCACGCGCATCAGCAGGCCGGTACGCGGGTTGATCGCGCCTTCGTAGTCGCGGGCATGGGTGCGGTTGGTGGTGCCGACTTCGTGCAGGCGCACGCCGGCGCGGGCCATGATGTCGGGGATGCGGAAGGCACCGCCGATCTCGATCAGCTCGCCCCGGGAGATGATGCCCTCCTTGCGCGCGCCCAGGCTGTTAAGCGCCAGCAGCACGGCGGCAGCGTTGTTGTTGACCACGGTGACGGCTTCGGCGCCGGTCAGCTCGCGGATCAGCCCTTCGATCAGGTCGTCGCGGTCACCGCGCTTGCCGGTGGCCAGGTCGAACTCCAGGTTGAGCGGGTAGCGGGCGGCGGTCTGCATGGCTTCGATGGCTTCTTCCGGCAACAAGGCGCGGCCGAGGTTGGTGTGCAGCACGGTGCCAGTGAGGTTGAACACGCGGCGGACCTGGCTACGTTGCTGGGTGGCCAGGCGCTCGCCGGTGCGCCCCAACAGCACGTCTGCGGCCAGTTCGGCGGTGCTGAGTTGGCCTTGGCGGGTGGGTTCGCGCAGGTCGTCGAGCAGTTGGCGCAGCGTATTCAACACGGCGTCGCGGCCATGGCGGTCGATCAGCGGGAGGCAGGCCGGGTGGCGCAGGAGGGTGTCGATGGAAGGCAGGCGTGGGGCGTTATCGGCGAGGCTTGAAGACATCAGGTACTACCTTGAGCTGGTCCGTTGTCTGTTCTGGCCCTTTCGCGGGGCAAGCCCGCCCCCACAGTTTTCGGAAAAAGCGCAGTACCTGTGGGAGCGGGCTTGCCCCGCGAAAAGGGCGACTCGAACTTGCAGTGTAGACACTCAGCCACCACCCGGCGCCAGCATCAGGTTCGGTGCCAGACGATGAAAGCCTTCCTCATCCAAGCGCATATCCAGTGCCAGGCTGGCCAAGTCATCGGCCAACGGCTCGGCCGCCGCATCGTTTTCCAGATAACTCTGCTTCAGGTAGCTGTTGCACCCCGGGCAGCACTCGGCCCGTAGCGGCGCCTTGCCCGGCGCATGGCGATCATCCTCCAGGCTGGTATAGCGCAGGCCCTTGCTCGACTCGCAATACACGCACTTGACCCGCACCACATGCCACTCGCAGGCACACAACGAACACGCCAGGTAACGCAGGCCGTTGTGCTTGCCACGGTTGCGCACCACTCCGGCCATCGCCGGCGAGCCGCAGGCCGGGCACTGGGCCTGGCTGCCAGAGGGCTTGAGCTCGGCGGCGGGCAGCGCCAGCAGCCAGCTGAACCACGCGGCTTGTAGCGCGGCGCCGAGAAACGGCACCAACGCTGCCGGCACGGCGTCGAACTGCCCAGCCAGCAAGGCGATGCCCCACCCCTTGCGCTGGCTGTCGTCACTGTCGCGCAGTGCCTGCAACGCCACAGCCAACGGGCCGCTGGCCTCTTCGTCAAAGTGCTCGATCAACGCCTGCATCCACGCCAGCCACGGCCCTTCGCGCACCAGGCTGTCGGCTGCAAGGGGCGGCAGACCATGGCTTATGCACAGGCGCTGACGCGCTTCGGCCACCGGTAAACCACTGGGCGGGTTATCCACAAGCTGCTGCTGGAAGCGGCACAGCCAGGCGATCAGGCGCAGGTAATCGCCAAGGGCATTACCCACTGCCAACTGCTCCAGCCGCTCGGCACGCTGGGCGAACAAGTCCTTGGGCGGCAGATGAATGAACGGCGGCGCCACCGCCGACGCTTCGATCTGCCCGGGTTCGAGTATCGTGCTCACACGCTCATCCTTCTTTACGTCCGTGATCGCCCGGCGTCTTGTCGCCAGTCACGTCGCGGTACCACAACTGATGGTGTTTGCGCGCCCAGGCGCGGCTGACCCAGCCATGCAGCATGGCGCCGATCGAGCCTTTGATCCAGATACCGGCGTAGATGTGCACGATGATGCTGAGGATCAGCACGAAGCCTGCCAGTGCATGGGCAAGCGACGCTACGCGTATCGCGCCAATATCGAAGTAAAGGCTGAAATACGCGCGCCAGATCACCACACCGCTGATCAACAGCACCAGCATGCACACCAGCAGCGTCCAGAACAGCAGCTTCTGCCCGGCGTTGTACTTGCCAATAGGCGGCACGCCGTCTTCCCGGTTGACCATCACCCGGTCGATGCGGCGCAGCCACAGGCGGTCGTTGGCGGTGATGAAATTGGCGCGCCAGAAGCGCACTACCAGGCCAAGGAAGAACACGAACATCGCCACGCCCATGAACGGGTGCAGGATGCGTGTCCAGGGCCCGCCGCCGAACAGGTGGCTGAGCCAGAACAGCGCCGGGTGGAACAGCGCCAACCCGGAAAGCCCGGCCAGGAAGAACAAGATGGCGACGATCCAGTGGTTGGTCCGTTCGTTGGCGTTGTAGCGCAGGATGGGTTTGTTGTCGTTCATGGCCGCTGCTCCCCTTGCCCACCGGGCTGCTTCGGATCGTAGACATGCACTGCCGGGTCCACCTGGTGCACGCTGTCATCGGGCGGTGTGGGGTGTTCGTCCTCTTCGACCCGCTGCGGGCCGACCCGCACATAGTGGAAGAACCCGGCCAGCACCGCCGCGCCCATGGCCAGTAGCGCCAGCGGTTTGGTGAAGCCCTTCCACAAGCCCACCAGCGGGCTGATCACCGGTTGGTCCGGCAGGCCGGCGTACAACTTGGGCGTGTCGGCATGGTGCAGCACGTACATCACGTGGGTGCCGCCGACGCCGTCCGGGTCATACAGCCCGGCGTTGTCGTAGCCGCGCGACTTGAGGTCGACGATACGCTCGGCGGCATGCACCTTCATCTCGTCCTTGGTGCCGAACACGATCGCCCCGGTCGGGCAGGTTTTCACGCAGGCCGGCTCCAGGCCCACGGTCACGCGGTCGGAACACAGGGTGCATTTGTACGCCTTGTGGTCCTTCTGCGAGATGCGCGGGATATTGAACGGGCAGCCGGTGATGCAGTAACCGCAGCCGATGCAGTGGTCCTGGTTGAAGTCGACGATGCCGTTGGCGTGCTTGATGATTGCCCCCGGGCTCGGGCACGCCTTCAGGCAGCCTGGTTCGGCGCAATGCATGCAGCCGTCCTTGCGGATCAGCCACTCCAGGTTGCCATCGTCGCGCTCGTGCTCGGTGAAGCGCATCAGGGTCCAGGTCTCGGCCGTGAGGTCCTGGGGGTTGTCGTAGGTGCCGTGGTTGTGGCCGACCTCGTCACGCAGTTCGTTCCACTCCGAGCACGCCACCTGGCAGGCCTTGCAGCCGATGCACTTGGTGGTGTCGATCAGCTTGGCGACTTCCTGCTGCTGGCGTACCGACGGCGGTACGGTAGTGGTGGCCGAGCGGGCGATGATGTCTTGGCTGGCCATCAGAGTTTCTCCACTTTGACGAGGAACGACTTGGACTCCGGCGTCTGGGTATTGCCATCACCCAGGAACGGCACCAGGGTGTTGGTCAGGTAGCCGTGCCGGGTCGCCCCGGTGAAGCCCCAGTGCAGCGGGATGCCGATCTGGTGCACGGTCTGGTTGTTGACCTGCAGCGGGCGAATCCGCTTGGTCACCACCGCCACCGCATCGATATGGCCGCGCTTGCTCGACACCCGCACCCGGTCACCCGCCTTGATGCCCTTCTCGTTCGCCAGCACCTCGCCAATCTCGACGAACTGCTCGGGCTGGGCGATGGCGTTGAGCCGGCAATGCTTGCTCCAGAAGTGGAAGTGCTCGGTCAGCCGATACGTGGTCGCCGCGTAGGGGAATTCATCATGGGTGCCGAGGGTGTCCCACACCGAATCGAAGATCCGCCCGGCCGGGTTGCTGGTGGCCTTCTTGTTCTGCGGGTGCAGTGGGTTGATGCCGATCGGTGTTTCGAACGGCTCGTAGTGCTCGGGGAACGGGCCTTCGGCCATCTTGTCGATGGCGAAGAAGCGCGCTACGCCTTCAGGGTTCATGATGAACGGGTTCATCCCGGCTTCCGGTGGCGAGTCGACCTTGAAGTCGGGCACGTCGGTGCCGGTCCAGGCCTTGCCGTTCCACCACACCAGGCGCTTCTTCTCTGGGTCCCATGGCTTGCCTTGCGGGTCGCTGGAGGCACGGTTGTAGAGGATGCGGCGGTTGGCCGGCCAGGCCCAGGCCCAGTTCTGCACCTGGTGCATGCCATACGGGTCGCTGTTGTCACGGCGGGCCATCTGGTTGCCTTGCTCGGTCCAGCAGCCGGCGAAAATCCAGCAGCCAGACGCCGTGCTGCCGTCGTCCTTGAGCTGGCCGAAGCCCGACAACTGTTGCCCGCCCTTGAGCACGGCGCCGGTCGGGTCGGTGACGTCGGTCACGGCCCAGCCGTTCATTTCCTTGGCCAGCTCCTCCGGGGACGGCTCTTCAGGGACCTTGTACGGCCAGCTGATGTTCATCAGGGCATCAGGGTAGGCGCCGCCCTCGGCCTGGTAGCGGTGGCGCAGGCGCAGGAACAGTTCACTCATGATGTGCACGTCGGTGCGGGTCTGGCCTGGGCCGTCGGCGCCCTTCCAGTGCCACTGCAGCCAGCGGCTGCTGTTGACCAGCGAGCCGTCCTCTTCGGCAAAACAGGTGGTGGGCAGGCGGATCACTTCGGTCTGGATGTTGGCCGTGTCGACGTCGTTGAACGGCCCGACGTTGCGCCAGAACTCCGAGGTTTCGGTGGCCAGCGGGTCCATGATCACCAGCCACTTGAGCTTGGCCAGTGCTGCGGTGACGCGGTTCTTGTCCGGCAGCGCGGCGATCGGGTTGAAGCCCTGGCAGATGTAACCGTTGACCTTGCCCTGGCTCATCATCTCGAACATGCGCAGCACGTCGTAGGCCGGCACATCGAGCTTGGGCAGCCAGTCATAGCCCCAGTTGTTTTCTGCCGTGGCATTGGCGCCATACCAGGCCTTCATCAGGCTGACGTGGAACTTGCCGTAGTTCTGCCAGTACGACAGCTGCCCCGGGCGCAGCGGCTTGGAGGCGCGCTTGTCGATGAAGGCGGCGTAGTCCTGTTCGGCATCGCCGGCCAGGGTCAGGTAGCCCGGCAGCGAGTTGGACAGCAGGCCGAGGTCGGTCAGGCCCTGGATGTTGGAGTGCCCGCGCAGGGCGTTGACCCCACCGCCCGGCATGCCGACGTTACCCAGCAGCAGCTGGACCATGGCCGCACTGCGGATGATCTGCGCGCCGATCGAATGCTGCGTCCAGCCCAGCGCGTAGAGAATCGTCATGGTCTTGCCCGGCGCCGAGCAGGTGGCGATCTCTTCCCAGATCTTCATCATGGCGTCCTGCGGCATGCCACAGGTCATGCTGGCCAGTTCCGGGGTGTAGCGGCTGTAGTGCTGCTTCATCAACTGGAACACGCAACGCGGGTGTTGCAGGGTTGGGTCTACTTTGGCAAAGCCGTCCTCACCCAGCTCGTAGCCCCAGCCGGACTTGTCGGCATACACGCGCTTGGCGGGGTCGTAGCCGCTGAACAGCCCGTCCTCGAAGCCATAGCTTTCTTTGACGATGAACGACACGTCGGTGTAGTTGCGCACGTATTCGTGCTGGATCTTGTCGGTGCTCAGCAGGTAGTTGATCAGCCCGCCCATGAAGGCGATGTCGCTGCCGGTGCGAATCGGTGCGTAGTAGTCCGCCACCGAGGCGGTACGGGTAAACCGCGGGTCGACCACGATCAGGCGCGCCTTGTTGTGCGCTTTGGCCTCGGTCACCCACTTGAAGCCGCACGGGTGCGCTTCTGCTGCGTTGCCACCCATCACCAGGACCAGATTCGCGTTAGCGATATCGGACCAGTGGTTGGTCATGGCGCCACGGCCGTACGTCGGGGCAAGACTTGCCACCGTCGGGCCATGTCAGACACGTGCTTGGTTATCGAACCCCAGCATGCCTGTTGCGCGGACGACCTTGTGGGTCAGGTAGCCAGCCTCGCTGGAGGCGGCGGAGGCAGCAAGAAAACCGGTGGTGAGCCAGCGGTTGACGGTTTGCCCCTGGGCGTTTTTCTCGATGAAGTTGGCGTCGCGGTCCTGCTTCATCAAGTGGGCGATGCGGTCGAGCGCCTCGTCCCACTCCACCCGCACCCATTCCTTGCTGCCCGCCTTGCGCACTTCGGGGTACTGCAGGCGGCTCGGGCTGTGGATAAAGTCCAGAAGGCCTGCGCCTTTGGGGCACAGCGTGCCGCGGTTGACCGGGTGGTCTGCGTCGCCTTCGATGTGGATGATGTTCTGTTTGACGTTTTTGCCCGCATCGCCCTGGCTGTACATGATCAGGCCGCAGCCGACCGAGCAGTAGGGGCAGGTGTTGCGGGTTTCGATGGTGTGCGCCAGCTTGAAGTGGCGTACCTGCTCGGCGAAGGCCGGCGTCGGGGCCATGCCCAACGCCGCCAGGCTAGAGCCTCCAAGGCCGACGGCGGCGACCTTGAAGAATTGCCGACGGTTGAGGTCCATCGTGCACTCCTGATCAGGTGGTGGACGCACGGAACATGGCCGGCGCCTTTTGGTAGTCATCACGGTGGCGGGTTTTTGATGGCCGCCAATGGATAAGACTAGTCAAGAATCGGGAAGGTGCGATGACGTGGGTCAGGGGAGGGGTTGGGAATCGGTGTGGGGCTGACAGATGCTCGCCACAACAGCTTCAGCGCCTGTGAGATCGAGCGCCGCCCGCGCGGCGCATCGCGACGCAAGGCCGCTCCTACATTTGTTTCGGGCCAATTATTCCTGAGGCATTGGCGCGCGGCCCCTTGGCGCCCGCCTCGATATCGCGCCGTACCAACAAGGCGGTCGCGCGCAAATGTCACAGACCTCATTGGCCCGAAACAGATGTAGGAGCGGCCTTGCGTCGCGAAGCGCCGCGCGGGCGGCGCTCGATCTCACAGGCGCTGAAGCTGTTGTGGCGAACACCCCGTGCCCACCCTTTTCTCCCGACATGCACCTCACAGCCAACAAACCCACCCGCCGTAAGACATTTCTGAACCTGAAACCAAATGCTACAGGTTCCAGCCACTTAGGAGGTTGCATTGATCTCACTGGCCTCTTCGCGGTAAACCCCACAAGATCCCGCGAAGAGGCCATCAGCCGCCATGGCGCCAGTTGGCCCAAACGATAACGGGGCAATCAAGCAGCGCCCAACGGCCTAGGCAGATCGCGCACCACATTAAGCGCCGCACTGCTCTGCGCCACCGGCATGATCTCGATGGTATTGATATTCACATGCGCGGGCTGGTCTGCAATCCAGGCCACCGTGGCCGCGATATCCTCCGGCAGAATCGCCTCCACATCACGGTACAGAGCCTGCACGGCCTCCACATCGCCCTTCAGGCGCACCAGCGAAAAATCGGTGCCCGAGCACAGGCCCGGTTCAATGTTGCTCACCCGAACACACGTACCGGCCAGGTCGGCACGCAGATTGAGGCTGAACTGGCGAACGAATGCCTTGCTGGCGCCATACACGTTGCCGCCTGGGTAGGGGTAAGTGCCGGCAATGGAGCCGATGTTGATGATCATCCCGCTGTCCGCCGCCACCATCTGCGGCAGGATCTTGTGGGTGACCATGGCCAGCCCGGTGACATTGGTGTCGATCATCCGCTGCCAGTTTTCGGCGCTGCTGGCCTGGGCGCGGTCGACGCCCAGCGCCAGCCCGGCGTTGTTCACCAGCAGGTCGATCTGCAGCGACGCATCACGGATCTGCTCGACGGCCTGCTCAAGCGACACCGGATCGGTGACATCCAGGGCCAGCGGGATGAAATTGACCCCCAGTTCACCCTCCAGTGCCTGCAGTTTATCCATGCGCCGGGCACCACCGATCACGCGATAGCCCTTGGCAACCAAGGTACGACAGATGGCACGGCCAAACCCCGAGGAGGCGCCGGTTACGAATGCGGTTTTCATCAGTTATCTCCGGTTGGGTAAGTCAGACCAGGTACTTCACGCCCAGGCTGGTGAACAGGCACAGCATCGAGAACACCAACACCTTGCGCACCACGTCGTTGCCTTTGCGCAAGGCCAGCGCACTGCCCATGTGGTTACCGAGAATGTTGCAGGCCACCAGTGGCAGGGCCAGCAGGTACACAACCTTGCCGGCCATGATGAACGCCACCAGTGCGCCGATGTTGGACGCGAAGTTGAAGGTCTTGGAGTTGGCCGAGCTGGACACCAGGTCCATGCGCAGCAGGTAGTGGAAGGCGATGATGAACATGCTGCCGGTGCCGGGGCCGAAGAAACCGTCATAAAAGCCGATGGTCAGGCAGGTCAGCGGCACCACGGTGTACAGCACCCGTGGAGACAGCTCGCGCTCCTCGACCGGGCGGTCCTTGGGGGTGAGGAAGATCAGGATGCCGACCGGGATCAGCGCCAGGATGATCTTGCCCACGGTCTCCTGGGAGATCGACACAATCAGGTGCGCCCCCAGGTAGGCCCCGAGCAACGAGAACGGCACGCCGACCAGCGCCACCTTCCAGACCATCTTGCTGTTGGCCAGAAAGTTGCGAATGGCCGCCAGCGTGCCCAGGGTGCTGACCAGTTTTTCTTGCCCCAGGGCCACTTGCGGCGGCATGCCCACCAGCAAAAACCCGGGGACCAGAAACAGCCCGCCACCGCCAGCAATGCTGTCGACGAAGCCGGCAATGAACGCGATCGCCCCCAGCATCAGGATCGCCAGCAGCCAGTGTTCCGCCCAGAAAGCGCCTAACAGTTCCATAGCATTACTTCCATCGAGTGGTTGAGTGAGATCAGGAGCGCACTTCGTAGAGGTGATCGGCGCGGGTGAAATGCACACGGTTCAGGTCGTTGACCGCGAACAGGCGCATCAGCCAGCGGTCGGCACCGTCGTTTTGCGGCTCGAAGCCATCACGGGCATGCAACACGCGCTGGTTCTTGAACACCATGAAGTCGCCCGGCAGCAGCAGGTGCGGCTCATCGAAGCGGCGGGTTTCCAGCACGCCGCGCAGGCTGGCCAGGGCTTGCTCGGCACGCAGGTTCAGCCCGTGGGTGTTTTCGCTGTCGAAACGGCACAGCCACTCGTCCGCGTTGCCACGTGCCAGCACGGGCAGCTCCGCGGTGCAGCGCCGATTGGCGGTGAACGAGTCGGGGCGGCGAATTTCGAACTGTGGCTGGCAAAGCTCGCGCACGCTGGCCGCGGGCAGCGCCGCCACTACGGCATCGAGGTTGACCAGGGTTGTGCTGATACGCGGGTCACAGCGCATGCCGAAGAACGACAGGTACTCCGGGCAGCACGAAGCGCTGCCCAGTGGCTCGGACGACAACGGCAAGTCGGGGTTGTCGACGTGGTAGGAAAAGCGCAGCCGCGAGCCGTGGGAGCTCTTGTGGCTGGACGAGGTACGCGCCGGGATGACATGGCGGAACAGGCGCCCGTCGTTCTCCCCTTCATAAACGATCGGGTTGATCCCCATCAGGCTCTGCATGGTCAGGCTGACCAGGCAGGCTATCGGCGTGCTGCGCGGGCTGAGTACCCCGGAGTACGGCGTAGGGGGAACGTCGCGGTCGCGTGGGCAGTTGCGCACGATCATGCAGGTCAGCTGCGGGTCTTCGACGAAGCCACGAATCTGTTGGCAGAGTGCTTTGCCCAGCACTTCCTGTGCCTGGTCCTTGAGCTGCGGATAGAGCTCTTTGCTGGTTTCAAAATCGAGGGGGGTATTGTTCAGTACGGTTTGCCAGGCACTTGAAGTCACCCAAGGCAGGCGAATCTCCAGTGAAGTCTGAGGCTCGGCTGCTTGTTGCAGGTGTGCGCTTTCCATTTCGAGTGTTAGTCCATTGAGCTAGCTTGTGGCCATTCGGTGTCGTGCTAAGCCGGGCAGAGGCGGCAGACATTGTCTTTTTTTTGAAGCCGTTCACAGCTGTGCGATGGGGGTGGCGGAGGCAGAAAGGGCACCCGTCAATTGCATCGACTCAATCATTGTAATTACAAAAATAGAATCGACTCAATTTATTTCATCAGCAAGAAAGAACATCGATTGAATCGATTCAATCAACTTATTGATTTCAAAAGATTTCTGGAAAAACCGCCGTAGACACGCGTGCCTAGTGCCGAGTACAGACGGAACGCGATTCGCCCCTTCCTCCGTTTTTGTTTAGCGAAACCACCTCAATCGGTGCAATTTACCTAGAAAAAAACACAATTACTCCTATCAGACCTTTCGTGCTAGGCTTTCGCGTTCTTGCAGCTTCTGGTGCCATTTCCATGTGGGTTCCTCACTACAGCGACCTGGCACAGCCGGTCTATCTGATGATCGCCGACGCCCTTGAACAGGACATCGGCAGCGGCCGACTGACCGCTGGCGAACGCTTGCCGACACTCAAGGACCTGGCCGAATCACTGAACGTGACGCCTGGCACCATCGGCCGAGCCTATGACGAAGCGGCCAAACGTGGCCTGGTGGTTGGCGAGGTAGGGCGCGGCACCTTCGTGCTGCAGCAACGCCAGGCGCAGGCCCCGGCAGCACGCCCCTTGATGCCGCCAGCCGAACGCGAGAGCGGGCAGATCGACCTTTCGATCATCAAGCCCAATGACGCGCACATGACCGACTGGCTGCGCGGGGCAATAAACGAACTGGCCGCGTCACCCGACCTGGCCCAGGTGCTCGATTACGTCACCGAGGGTGGCCATGCGACGCACAAGCAGGCCGGTGCGGCCTGGATCCAGCGCTGGATGCCTGAAGCCAACTGGCAGCAGGTAGTGCTGACCTCGGGTGCCCAGCATGGCCTGCTGGTGGCCATCAGCAGCCTGTCCAAAGGCGACGACGTCATACTGTGCGAGTCGTTCTGCTACCCAGGCATCATTTCGCTGGCCCATAGCATGGGGCGCCGCCTGCGCGGTGTGGCCATGGACGAACACGGCCTGATTCCCGAGGCCTTGCGCGCAGCGTGCGTAGAACACCGCCCTTCCCTGCTGGTGTGCGTCACCACCCACCAGAACCCGACCAACTCGATCATGCCCCACGCGCGCCGCGAAGCCATCGCCGCCATTGCCCGCGAGTTCGACCTGTTTATCGTGGATGACGATATCTACGGTTTCCTGGAGCCAGCACCTGGCTACAAGCCCTTGGCCGCCTATGCACCCGAACGCTCGGTATACCTCACCAGCTTGTCCAAGAGCGTGCTGCCAGCGCTGCGTATCGGCTACCTGTATGCCCCGCCGCAAACCCTGTCGCGGCTGTCGTCGATGGTGCGCAGCAGCGTGTGGATGCCATCGCCGTTGATGGCACAACTGGCCAGCAACCTGATCAACAGCGGCATGGCCGAGCAACTGGTGCAGGTGCAGCAGGACGAAGCGGCCACGCGCCAGCAGATGGCCCGTGAAATCCTCGGCAAGTACAAGATCCGCAGCCAGCCCTACAGTTTTCATCTCTGGCTGGAGCTGCCCGAACCCTGGACCAGCGACGAATTTGCCAACCTGGCGCGCAACAATGGCGTCACCGTGGTCAGCGGCAGCCAGTTCCTGCCTGAACGCAGCGCTGCCACCTGTGGCGTGCGTATCGCCCTGATGACGCCGAGCCGTTCGGAACTGGGCTTTGCCCTGACCAAGCTGGTCAGCCTGCTGGATTCGCCGGAGCCGCGGCTTTTCTACTAGGCGAATGACCTTGGACGGCTCGCTGCCGTCCTTTTGAGACAGGCCGACATCGGTTTCAGAAACGGACTACATCAACAAACGCCAGTCGCCTGCTAGGTTGCCCGAAAAATCCTAAGGGTAATGCTTGCATGAAAACCTATTACGGCCGTGCCAGTCTCCTCATGTGCTCGCTGTTGCTGGCGGCACCCTCGCTGGCTGATCCCCTGACAGCAGCCCCGCCTCCCTCCGCCTCGATCACTGCCGAAGCCGCCCGGGCAATGGCCTCAGCCGCCGAACGCGCTGCCCAGGCCGAGGGCTTTGCCATCGTCATCAGCATTGTCGACAACCATGGCAACCTCAAGCACTTCCACCGCATGGACGGCACCAGCAGCGGCAGCATCCAGGTCGCAAAGCTCAAGGCCGCGACTTCCGCCCGTTTCCCGCTTGCCTCCAGAACACTTGCAGAGCGCAGTGCTGCCCTGCCAGCGAATCCCTATGCGTCACTGCCTGGCTTCACACTACTGGGGGGTGGCCTGCCAATCATGGATGCGAATGGCCAGCATATCGGCGGCATCGGTATCAGCGGGGCTACGCCGGAGCTGGATGTGCAGTTTGCCCAGGCAGCGCTGGATGGCGATGCCTGACGCTCGGGGGGCTTACCTTTCATTTGCGCCCGTGAAGTTTCCTCGCACTAAAAAAAACCCAGGGCAAATGCCCTGGGCTTTCGATGTAGCGCGACGCCTAACCGCTCTGATCAGAACGGAATATCGTCATCAAAGCTGTCAAAGTCAGCGGCCGGCTGCGGCGCTGGCTGCTGCGGCGCTGGGCGCTGAGGAGCCTGTTGCGGGCGCTGGGCCTGCTGACGTGGTGGCGCCTGGTTGTATTGTTGCTGCTGGCCACCCTGGTTGTAGTTGTTACCACCACCTTGATTGTACTGGTCGCCGCCACCTTGCTGGTTCTGCGGACGGCCGCCCAGCAGCTGCATGGTGCCCTGCATGTCGACGATGATTTCGGTGGTGTAGCGCTTGATGCCGTCTTTTTCCCACTCACGGGTCTGCAGCTTGCCTTCGATGTACACCTGCGAACCCTTGCGCAGGTATTCGCCGGCGATTTCGGCAACCTTGCCGAACATCGACACACGGTGCCACTCGGTACGCTCGACCTTCTGGCCCGACTGCTTGTCGGTCCACTGCTCGCTGGTAGCCAGGCTCAGGTTGGTCACGGCGTTACCGTTGGGCAGGTAGCGGACTTCGGGATCCTGGCCACAGGTGCCGACCAGAATGACTTTGTTAACCCCACGGGCCATAACGTTCTCCTAGGCTTCGCACGCCGAAGAGGCTGGGTTCACCAGACGCTCGAGGGTCGTACGGTCCAAAATTTTCGTATCCAGTTTGATATAGATGGCGGCTTCTTCTTCCACCACAACGGCGTCGGTTACACCCGGCACGGCCATCAGGCGTTCGGTCAACCCGGCTTCCCGGACTGCCTCGGGCGTCAACGGCATGCGCAGGCTGGTCACATACGGCGGCTCGTTCATGCGCAAGGCAACGACCAGCCACACGGCACACAGCGCCGCACACCCCAGAAACACCATGTTCAGCCCACCGTGCTGGAACAACCAGCCACCGAGGATTCCGCCTAGGGCGGCACCCAGGAACTGGCTGGTGGAATACACCCCCATCGCCGTTCCCTTGCCACCCGCAGGCGACACCTTGCTAACCAGCGAAGGCAGCGAGGCTTCCAGCAGGTTGAATGCAGTAAAGAATACCACGGTGCCAATCACCAGTCCGCGCAAGTTGTCAGCCCACTGCCAGAAGAACACCTCCACCAGCAGCAACACACTGACCGCTCCGGCCAGCACGCGTTTCATCTTGCGCTTCTTCTCGCCATAGATGATGAACGGCACCATTGCAAAAAATGAGATGAACAGCGCGGTCAGGTACACCCACCAGTGTTCTTCCTTCGGCAGGCCGCCCCGTTCGACGAAGGCCAGAGGCAGCGCGACGAAGCTGGCCATGAGGATGGCATGCAGGACGAAGATACCGACATCCAGGCGCAGAAGGTCCGCATGGCGCAGGGTTGGGCCGAGCGCCTGGCGCGCAACACCCGACTCGCGGTGCTGCAGGGTGCTGTGGGAATTAGGCACGACGAAGGCGATCAGCAGGATACCGACCAGGGCAAGCCCCGCCGTGGCAAGGAACAATCCTGACAAGCCGAAGGCACTGGTCAACAGTGGCCCGACGACCATGGCGACGGCGAACGACAGGCCGATGCTCATGCCGATCATGGCCATGGCCTTGGTGCGGTGTTGCTCGCGGGTAAGGTCGGACAGCAGCGCCATGACCGCCGCGGAAATCGCCCCCGCGCCCTGCAGAATGCGCCCGGCGATCACGCCCCAGATAGAGTCGGCCTGGGCCGCCAAAATGCTGCCCAGGGCGAAGATCACCAGCCCCAGGTAGATCACCGGACGCCGCCCGATGCGGTCGGACACCATGCCGAACGGGATCTGCAGTACCGCCTGGGTCAGGCCATAGGCGCCAATGGCCAGGCCGATCAGCGCGGGCGTGGCGCCTGCCAGGTCCATGCCGTAGGTGGCCAGCACCGGCAAGACCATGAACATGCCCAGCATACGAAAGGCAAAGACCAGGGCCAGGCCGCTTGCGGCGCGGGTTTCGCTGCCACTCATGCGCTCGTTGTGGGTGTCGTGCATGGATTAACCTCGTGTGAACCGGCGGCGATTCTATCAGTCCGACAGCTAGACGGCATATACGCGACGCTTTGCCGCGTAATGGCAGCGCGCCGTATACTTCCTTGTTTATGCCCGCCGAGCGAGGCCGCAGTGGACAAGATCCTGATTCGTGGGGCACGTACCCACAACCTGAAGAACATCGACCTGACCCTGCCGCGGGACAAGCTGATCGTGATCACCGGCCTGTCCGGATCCGGCAAGTCCTCCCTGGCGTTCGACACGCTGTACGCCGAAGGCCAGCGCCGCTATGTCGAATCGCTGTCGGCCTATGCCCGGCAGTTCCTGTCGATGATGGAAAAGCCCGACGTCGACACCATCGAAGGGCTCTCCCCGGCCATCTCCATCGAGCAGAAGTCGACGTCGCACAACCCGCGCTCTACCGTGGGCACGATCACCGAGATCTACGACTACCTGCGCCTGCTTTATGCCCGCGTCGGCACTCCGCGCTGCCCGGACCACGACATCCCGCTGGAAGCGCAGACCATCAGCCAGATGGTCGACCTGGTACTGGAGCGCCCAGAAGGCAGCAAGCTGATGCTCCTGGCCCCGGTAATCCGCGAGCGCAAGGGCGAGCACCTGGCGGTGTTCGACGAGCTGCGCGCCCAGGGCTTCGTCCGCGCACGGGTCAACGGCAAGCTCTACGAGCTCGATGAGCTGCCCAAGCTGGACAAGCAGAAGAAGCACAGCATCGATGTGGTGGTAGACCGCTTCAAGGTCCGCGCCGACCTGCAGCAGCGCCTGGCCGAGTCGTTCGAGACTGCGCTCAAGCTGGCCGACGGCATCGCGCTGGTGGCGCCGATGGACGATGAGGAAGGCGAAGAGATGATCTTCTCCGCCCGCTTCGCCTGCCCGGTCTGCGGCCATGCGATCAGCGAGCTGGAACCCAAGCTGTTCTCGTTCAACAACCCGGCCGGTGCCTGCCCGACCTGTGACGGCCTGGGCGTCAAGCAGTTCTTCGACACCAAGCGCCTGGTCAATACCGAGCTGACCTTGGCCGAGGGCGCGATACGTGGCTGGGACCGGCGCAACGTCTATTACTTCCAGATGCTCGGCTCGCTGTCCGCGCATTACGGGTTCAGCCTGGAGGCGCCGTTCGGCGAGCTGTCGGCCGAGCACCAGAAGGTGATCCTGCAAGGCAGCGGCAAGCAGAGCGTGGACTTCAAGTACCTCAACGACCGGGGCGACATCGTCAAGCGCTCGCACCCGTTCGAAGGCATCGTGCCGAACCTGGAGCGGCGCTACCGCGAAACCGAGTCGGCCACGGTGCGTGAAGAGCTGGCCAAGCTGCTCGGCACCCAGCCCTGCCCCGACTGCCGCGGTACCCGCCTGCGGCGCGAGGCCCGCCACGTGTGGGTTGGCGAGAAAACCCTGCCGGCAGTTACCAACCTGCCCATCGGTGAAGCCAGCAACTACTTCGGCGAGCTGACCCTGACCGGGCGCCGAGGCGAAATTGCCTCGAAGATTCTCAAGGAAATCTGCGAGCGCCTGCAGTTTCTGGTCAACGTCGGCCTGGACTACCTGACACTGGACCGCAGCGCCGACACCCTGTCGGGCGGTGAAGCCCAGCGCATCCGCCTTGCCAGCCAGATCGGCGCGGGCCTGGTCGGGGTGATGTACATCCTCGACGAACCGTCCATCGGTCTTCATCAACGCGACAACGACCGCCTGCTGGCCACCCTCAACCACCTGCGCGACCTTGGCAACACGGTAATCGTGGTGGAGCACGACGAGGATGCTATCCGCCTGGCTGACTACGTGGTGGACATCGGCCCGGGGGCCGGGGTGCATGGCGGCCAGATCGTCGCCGAGGGCACGCCTGAAGAGGTCATGGCGCACCCTGACTCGCTGACCGGCAAGTACCTGTCCGGGCGCAAGAAGATCGCCGTGCCGGCCAAACGCACACCGCGCGACAAGAAGCTCTCGCTGAAACTCAAGGGTGCCCGCGGCAACAACCTGCAAAACGTCGACCTGGAAATCCCGATCGGCCTGCTGACCTGCGTGACAGGCGTATCGGGTTCGGGCAAGTCAACGCTGATCAACAACACCTTGTACCCGCTCGCCGCGACCGCGCTGAACGGTGCCAGCAGCCTGGAAGCCGCGCCGCACAGCAGCATGGACGGCATGCAGCACCTGGACAAGGTGGTCGATATCGACCAGAGCCCGATTGGCCGCACACCGCGCTCCAACCCGGCAACCTACACCGGTATCTTCACGCCTATCCGCGAACTGTTCTCGGGCGTGCCCGAGTCGCGCTCGCGCGGCTATGGCCCCGGTCGCTTCTCGTTCAACGTCAAAGGGGGCCGGTGCGAAGCCTGCCAGGGCGACGGCCTGATCAAGGTCGAGATGCACTTCTTGCCGGACATCTACGTGCCGTGCGATGTGTGCAAGAGCAAGCGCTACAACCGCGAAACCCTGGAGATCAAGTACAAGGGCAAGAACATCCACGAGGTGCTGGAAATGACCATCGAGGATGCCCGCGAGTTCTTCGATGCGGTGCCGGCACTGGCGCGCAAGCTGCAAACGCTGATGGACGTGGGCCTGTCGTACATCAAGCTGGGGCAGTCGGCGACGACCTTGTCCGGCGGTGAGGCGCAGCGGGTGAAGCTGTCGCGCGAGCTGTCCAAGCGTGACACCGGCAAGACCCTGTACATCCTCGACGAGCCGACCACCGGCCTGCACTTTGCCGATATCCAGCAGTTGCTCGATGTGCTGCACCGCCTGCGCGACCACGGCAACACCGTGGTGGTGATCGAGCACAACCTGGACGTGATCAAGACGGCCGACTGGCTGGTGGACCTGGGGCCGGAGGGTGGCTCCAAGGGTGGGCAGATCATTGCCTGCGGTACACCGGAAGAGCTGGCCAAGATGAAGCAGTCCTACACCGGGCATTACCTCAAGCCGCTGTTGGAGCGTGACCGGGCCTGATCCGCCTGTGCATAAAAAAACCCCTGGTACCGTAGGTGCCAGGGGCTTTTTCGCGGGCTGTGGATAACTTACATCTGCGACTGCAGGTAGTTCTCCAGGCCGATCAACTTGATCAGGCCCTGCTGCTTCTCCAGCCAGTAGGTGTGATCTTCTTCAGTGTCAGCCAGCTGCGCGCGCAGGATGTCGCGGCTGATGTAGTCCTTGTGCAGCTCGCACAGCTCGATGCCTTTGCACAGCGCGGCACGCACCTTGTATTCGAGCTTGAGGTCAGCCTCGATCATTTCCGGCACGGTGCTGCCCACTTCGAGGTCATCGGCACGCATGTCGGGGGTACCTTCGAGCATGAGGATGCGGCGCATCAGCGCGTCGGCGTGCTGCGTCTCTTCTTCCATCTCGTGGTTGATGCGCTCGTAGAGCTTGGACAGGCCCCAGTCTTCATACATACGCGAGTGAATGAAGTACTGGTCGCGTGCTGCCAGTTCGCCCTTCAGCAACGTGACGAGGTAGTTGATTACGTCCGGGTGACCTTGCATCGCCCTGCTTCTCCATGTGAAAACATCAATGGACATAGTGTGAACCAGGTTGTGCTCGCGGTCACGGATAAATGCGCAATAACATGCAAAAAATCGCCTAAACAGTAGTGATATTCATTGAAAAACCGCCCAAATGAGGGCGGTTCTTCTTATCACTTCGAGTTAGGCGAGATTCACGCCCAACGCCTTGGCAACGCCCTCACCGTAGGCTGCGTCAGCCTTGAAGAAGTACTGGAGCTGGCGCTGGATCACATCCTCGCTCACCCCAGCCATGGCACCGGCGATATTACTGATCAGCAAGGCCTTCTGCTGTTCGTTCATCAGGCGGAACAACGCACCGGCATGGCTGTAGTAGTCGTTGTCCTCGCGGTGATCGTAGCGATCAGCCGAACCATTGAGAGCCAGTGCAGGCTCGGCATGGCGTGGGGACTGCTTGGGCGCGTCGCCGTAGCTGTTGGGCTCGTAGTTCGGCGCACTGCCGTAGCTGCCCGTGGCCATCGAACCGTCACGCTGGTAGCTGTTGACCGGGCAGCGCGGTGCATTGACCGGCAGTTGCTGGTGGTTGGTACCCACGCGGTAGCGGTGCGCATCGGCGTAGGCGAACACGCGACCTTGCAGCATGCGGTCTGGCGACAGCCCCACGCCAGGGACCATGTTGCTAGGGCCGAACGCGGCCTGCTCGACTTCTGCGAAGTAGTTGAGCGGGTTGCGGTTGAGCTCCAGCACACCCACCTCGATCAGCGGGTAGTCCTTTTGCGACCAGGTCTTGGTCACGTCGAACGGATTCTCGTCGCGGCTCGCCGCCTCGGCTTCACTCATCACCTGAATGCACACGGTCCAGCGCGGGTAGTCGCCACGCTCGATGGCCTCGAACAGGTCACGCTGGGCGTAGTCCGGGTCTGTGCCGGCCAGGCGTGCAGCATCGGCTGGGGCGAGGTTCTTGATGCCTTGCTGGGTCTTGAAATGCCATTTGACCCAGGTGCGCTCACCTTCAGCACTGATCAGGCTGTAGGTGTGGCTGCCGAAGCCGTGCATGTGACGATAGCCGTCCGGAATGCCGCGGTCGGAGAACAGGATGGTGACCTGGTGCAATGCCTCGGGGGAGTGCGACCAGAAGTCCCACATCATCTGGGCGTTCTTCAGGTTGGATTGCGGGTGGCGCTTCTGGGTGTGGATAAAGTCCGGGAACTTGAGCGGATCACGGATGAAGAACACCGGGGTGTTGTTGCCAACGATGTCCCAGTTGCCTTCCTCGGTATAGAACTTCAGCGCAAAACCACGCGGGTCACGCTCGGTGTCGGCCGAACCCCGTTCGCCACCGACGGTGGAGAAACGCAGGAAGGTTTCAGTCTGTTTGCCGACCTGCTCGAACAGCTTGGCGCTGGTGTATGCGGTGATGTCGCGGGTAACGGTAAACGTGCCATAGGCACCCGAACCCTTGGCGTGAACACGACGCTCGGGGATGTTCTCGCGGTTGAAGTGGGCGAGCTTCTCGATCAGGTGGAAATCGTCGAGCAGCAGCGGGCCGCGGGGGCCGGCAGAGCGGGAGTTCTGGTTGTCAGCTACAGGTGCACCGCTGGCGGTGGTGAGAATCTTGCTCATGGGCTCTCCTTATCGGTCTTGAAGTGCCGGCTAATCGGCTTGGATAGGAGTATTGACGAGCGGTTGTTTCAGGACAAATTCATTACATGACTTGTATCAATAGAAATTAACAATACGTGCACAAACAAAAAACCGGGCACTAGGCCCGGTTCTTTGTAGCAGACAGAACGTCTTACTCGGCAGCTTCTACAGCACCACCGACTGGACGATCAACCAGCTCGACGTACGCCATAGGCGCGTTGTCGCCAGCGCGGAAACCGCACTTCAGGATGCGCAGGTAGCCGCCCTGACGGGTGGCGTAACGCTTGCCCAGATCGTTGAACAGTTTGCCAACAGCGGACTTCGAACGGGTACGGTCGAAGGCCAGACGACGGTTAGCAACGCTGTCTTCCTTGGCCAGGGTGATCAGCGGCTCGGCAACGCGGCGCAGTTCCTTGGCTTTCGGCAGGGTGGTTTTGATCAGCTCGTGCTCGATCAGCGACACTGCCATGTTCTGGAACATAGCTTTGCGGTGAGAGCTGGTACGGCTCAGGTGACGTCCACTTTTACGATGACGCATGATTCATTCCTTACCAAACACTACGTTCGGTGATTACGACGATCAGGCGGTCGCCTTGTCGTCTTTCTTAAGACTTGCAGGCGGCCAGTTGTCGAGGCGCATGCCGAGAGACAGACCACGAGAGGCCAGGACGTCCTTGATTTCAGTCAGGGACTTCTTGCCCAGGTTAGGAGTCTTCAACAGCTCTACTTCGGTACGCTGAATCAGGTCGCCGATGTAGTAGATGTTCTCCGCCTTGAGGCAGTTGGCCGAACGTACAGTCAGTTCCAGGTCGTCAACCGGACGCAGCAGGATCGGATCGATCTCGTCTTCCTGCTCGACAACAACCGGCTCACTGTCACCTTTGAGGTCGACGAACGCGGCCAGCTGCTGTTGCAGGATGGTCGCAGCGCGGCGGATAGCCTCTTCAGGATCCAGGGTGCCGTTGGTTTCCAGATCAATGACCAGCTTGTCCAAGTTGGTACGCTGTTCAACACGGGCGTTTTCGACCACATAGGCGATACGACGCACCGGGCTGAACGAAGCGTCCAACTGCAGACGGCCAATGCTACGGCTTTCGTCTTCGTCGGTCTGACGGGAGTCGGCCGGCTCGTAACCACGACCACGAGCTACGGTGAGCTTCATGTTCAGGGCGCCATTCGACGCCAGGTTCGCGATTACGTGATCGGGGTTGACGATCTCGACATCGTGATCCAGCTGAATATCGGCAGCGGTAACCACCCCCGAACCCTTTTTCGACAAGGTCAGCGTAACTTCGTCACGACCGTGCAGTTTGATAGCCAGGCCTTTCAGGTTCAACAGGATTTCAATGACGTCTTCCTGAACACCTTCGATCGCGGAGTACTCATGGAGTACGCCATCGATCTCGGCCTCGACTACTGCACAGCCAGGCATGGAGGACAACAGGATGCGGCGCAGCGCGTTGCCCAGGGTATGGCCGAAGCCACGCTCGAGAGGCTCGAGCGTGATCTTGGCGCGGGTCGGACTGACTACCTGCACATCAATGTGGCGGGGAGTCAGGAACTCATTTACCGAAATCTGCATGGATGCACCTATTTTCTAGCCCTTACTTGGAGTAGAGCTCGACAATCAGGTTCTCGTTGATGTCGGCGGACAGGTCGCTGCGAGCAGGAACGTTCTTGAAAACGCCCGACTTTTTAGCAGCATCCACATCAACCCACTCAACGCGGCCACGCTGGGCGCACAGTTCAAGGGCTTGAACAATGCGCAGCTGGCTCAGCGACTTCTCGCGAACCGCGACCACGTCACCCGGACGAACTTGGTAGGATGGAATGTTTACAGTCTTACCGTTGACGCTGATCGCTTTGTGCGAAACCAGCTGACGGGACTCGGAACGAGTCGAGCCGAAGCCCATACGGTAAACGACGTTATCCAGACGGCACTCGAGCAGTTGCAGCAGGTTCTCACCGGTTGCGCCTTTTTTCGAGGCAGCAGCTTGGTAGTAACCGCGGAACTGACGCTCCAGAACACCGTAGATACGACGGACTTTTTGTTTCTCGCGCAGCTGGGTACCGTAGTCGGACTGACGGCCACGGCGCTGGCCGTGGATACCTGGGGCTGCTTCGATGTTGCACTTCGATTCCAGAGCGCGAACGCCGCTCTTCAGGAACAGATCGGTGCCTTCACGACGAGACAGTTTGCATTTTGGACCAATGTAACGTGCCATTCTTCTGTCTCCTGATTACACGCGACGCTTCTTCGGCGGACGGCACCCGTTATGCGGGATTGGCGTCACGTCGGTGATGCTGGCGATCTTGTAGCCGCAGCTGTTCAATGCACGAACGGCGGACTCACGACCTGGACCTGGACCCTTGACGTTAACGTCGAGGTTCTTCAGACCGTATTCCAGCGCAGCTTGACCAGCACGCTCAGCAGCAATCTGAGCTGCGAACGGGGTGGATTTGCGCGAACCACGGAAACCCGAACCACCGGAGGTCGCCCAGGACAAAGCATTGCCCTGACGGTCGGTGATGGTCACGATGGTGTTGTTAAAAGAAGCGTGGATGTGGGCGATGCCATCAACCACTGTCTTTTTGACTTTCTTACGAGGACGAGCAGCAGGTTTTGCCATGTCTATATTCCTGGGCGGTTACTTGCGGATCGGCTTACGCGGGCCCTTACGGGTGCGTGCGTTGGTCTTGGTGCGCTGACCGCGAACCGGCAGACCTTTACGATGACGCAGGCCGCGGTAGCAACCCAGGTCCATCAAGCGCTTGATCTTCATGTTGATGTCACGACGCAGGTCACCTTCGGTGGTGAACTTCGCGACTTCGCCACGCAGGGTTTCGATTTGCTCGTCGCTCAGATCCTTGATCTTAGCGGCTGGGTTTACACCAGCGTCTGCACAGATCTTCTGCGCAGTTGTGCGACCGACACCATAGATGTAGGTCAGCGAGATAACAGTATGCTTGTTATCTGGAATGTTGACGCCTGCAATACGGGCCATTCAGTGGGACTCCAATTGACAGCTACCTACGCCCCGGAAGCCAAGAAATAGGGCGCGAGATAATATCGCTGTAGAAACGAATAATCAACCCAGCAGCACACTAGCTGCTGGGTTTGAAGCGACGATCACAATCAGCCTTGGCGCTGTTTGTGACGCGGTTCCGCGCTGCAGATCACTCGTACGACGCCTTCGCGACGGATGATCTTGCAGTTACGGCACAGCTTTTTCACCGATGCACGAACTTTCATTACCGACTCCTCGAACCTTAGGGGCGTATCAGCGCAGCAAACCGCTGCCACCGTAGCCTTTCAGGTTGGCTTTCTTCATCAGGGATTCGTACTGGTGCGAAACGAGGTGCGATTGTACTTGGGACATGAAGTCCATCACAACCACTACCACAATCAGCAACGAGGTCCCGCCAAGGTAGAACGGCACATTTGCTGCCACCACCAGGAACTGGGGCAGAAGGCAGACGGCCATCATGTATAGAGCACCGAACATGGTCAAACGGGTCAGAACGCCATCAATGTAGCGCGCCGACTGCTCACCAGGACGGATACCCGGAATAAAGGCACCGGACTTCTTCAGGTTTTCCGCTACGTCTTTCGGATTGAACATCAACGCTGTGTAGAAGAAGCAGAAGAAAATGATCCCTGCACTAAACAGCAAAATGTTCAACGGCTGACCAGGAGCGATCGACTGCGAGATGTCCTGCAGCCAGCCCATACCTTCGGACTGACCGAACCAGGCACCCAGCGAAGCCGGGAACAGCAAAATGCTGCTGGCGAAAATGGCCGGGATAACCCCTGCCATGTTCACCTTCAACGGCAAGTGGCTGGTCTGCGCAGCGAAGACCTTGCGGCCCTGCTGACGCTTGGCGTAGTGAACGGCGATACGACGCTGACCACGCTCAATGAACACCACGAAACCGATAATCGCTACTGCCAGCAAACCGATAGCGACCAGGGCGAAAATGTTGATATCGCCTGTGCGCGCAGACTCGAAAGACTGCCCGATTGCTCTCGGAAGACCGGCAACGATACCCGCGAAGATCAACATCGAGATACCGTTGCCCACACCGCGCTCGGTGATCTGCTCGCCCAGCCACATCATGAACATCGCGCCTGCCACAAACGTGGAAACCGCGACGACATGGAAGCCTAGACCGGCAGAAAACGCCACGCCCTGGTTGGCCAGGCCAATGGACATGCCAATGGCTTGGACCAGCGCCAGAATAACGGTGCCGTAGCGGGTGTACTGGCTGATCTTGCGACGGCCAGCTTCACCTTCCTTCTTCAACTGCTCCAGTTGCGGGCTGACCGCCGTCATCAGCTGCATGATGATCGATGCCGAAATGTACGGCATGATCCCCAGTGCAAAGATGCTCATGCGCTCAAGCGCACCACCGGAAAACATGTTGAACAAGCTAAGAATGGTCCCCTCATTCTGCCGAAACAGATCCGCCAAACGGTCCGGATTGATGCCTGGAACCGGGATGTGCGCACCTATCCGATAGACGATGATCGCCATGAACAGAAAGCGCAGACGAGCCCAGAGTTCCGACATCCCGCCCTTACCGAGCGAAGAGAGAGCACCTTGCTTAGCCATTTATTCCTCGAATTTGCCGCCAGCTGCTTCGATAGCCGCACGCGCACCCTTGGTGGCTGCGATGCCCTTGATGGTGACTGCGCGAGTAACTTCGCCAGACAGCATGATTTTCACACGCTGAATGTGCTGGTTGATCACGTTGGCATCCTTCAGGGATTGCACGGAGATCACGTCGCCTTCCACTTTGGCCAGCTCGGACAGACGCACTTCTGCGCGGTCCATGGCTTTCAGCGAAACGAAGCCGAATTTCGGCAGACGACGGTGCAGCGGCTGTTGACCGCCTTCGAAGCCCGGAGCGATCGAACCACCCGAACGGGAGGTCTGACCTTTGTGGCCACGGCCGCCGGTCTTACCCAGACCGCTACCGATACCACGACCCGGACGATGTTTTTCGCGACGGGAACCCGGCGCTGGACTCAGATCATTGAGTTTCATCGATTAACCCTCGACGCGCAGCATGTAGTAAGCCTTGTTGATCATCCCGCGATTCTCGGGAGTATCCTGGACTTCTACAGTGTGACCGATGCGACGCAGACCCAGACCCTTAACGCACAGTTTGTGGTTAGGAATACGGCCCGAGACGCTCTTGATCAGCGTTACTTTAACGGTTGCCATGATCAGAAGATCTCCTCGACGCTCTTGCCGCGCTTGGCAGCAATGGATTCAGGAGATTGCATGGCTTTCAGACCCTTGAAGGTGGCGTAAACCACGTTCACTGGGTTGGTCGAACCGTAGCACTTGGCCAGAACGTTCTGAACACCAGCAACTTCCAGGACAGCACGCATTGCGCCGCCGGCGATGATACCGGTACCTTCCGAAGCAGGCTGCATGTAAACCTTCGAGGCGCCGTGGGCAGCCTTGGTGGCGTACTGCAGGGTAGTGCCCTTCAGGTCAACCTGGATCATATTGCGACGAGCAGCTTCCATGGCTTTCTGGATCGCGGCTGGTACTTCGCGCGACTTGCCACGGCCGAAGCCAACACGACCTTTACCATCACCTACCACGGTCAACGCGGTGAAGGTGAAGATACGGCCGCCTTTTACGGTCTTGGCAACGCGGTTAACTTGAACCAGCTTCTCGATGTAGCCTTCGTCGCGCTTTTGATCGTTATTTGCCATAACTTAGAACTCCAGCCCGCCTTCACGAGCAGCATCAGCCAGCGCTTTGACGCGGCCATGGTACTTGAAGCCGGAACGGTCAAAGGCAACTTGAGATACACCGGCGGCTTTCGCACGCTCAGCTACCAGCTTGCCAACCTTAGTGGCCGCGTCGATGTTGCCAGTGGCGCCATCACGCAGGTCTTTGTCCAAGGTCGAGGCGCTTGCCAGAACCTTGCTGCCGTCGGCCGAAATGACCTGGGCATAGATGTGCTGCGAGGAGCGGAACACGCACAGGCGCACGACTTCGAGTTCGTGCATCTTGAGGCGTGCTTTGCGAGCGCGACGCAGTCGAGTAACTTTTTTGTCGGTCATTTGCTAGGCCCTACTTCTTCTTGGCTTCTTTACGACGGACTACTTCGTCCGCGTAACGCACACCTTTACCTTTGTAAGGCTCTGGCGGACGGAAGTCGCGGATTTCAGCGGCCACCTGACCTACCAGCTGCTTGTCGATACCCTTGATCAGGATGTCGGTCTGGCTAGGTGTTTCAGCGGTGATACCGGCTGGCAGTTCGTAGTCCACTGGGTGCGAGAAGCCCAGGGCCAGGTTCAGGACGGTGCCCTTGGCCTGAGCCTTGTAACCAACACCGACCAGCTGGAGCTTACGCTCGAAGCCTTGGCTTACGCCTTGGACCATGTTGTTGACCAGAGCGCGGGTAGTACCGGCCATGGCGCGAGCTTGCTGGTCACCATTGCGAGCGACGAAACGCAGCTCACCAGACTCTTCGGTAACTTCAACAGACGAGTGAACGTTCAGTTCGAGAGTGCCTTTGGCACCCTTCACCGAAAGCTGCTGGCCGGCGAATTTGACTTCGACACCAGATGGCAGCTTAACGGGGTTCTTAGCGACGCGAGACATGTCTATCCCCCCTTAGAACACTGTGCAGAGAACTTCGCCGCCGACGCCGGCAGCGCGCGCAGCGCGATCAGTCATCACACCTTTGTTGGTGGAGACAATAGACACGCCCAGACCGCCACGTACTTTCGGCAGATCGGTGACGGCCTTGTACTGGCGCAGGCCTGGACGGCTGGAGCGCTTCAGTTCCTCGATGACCGGACGGCCTTCGAAGTACTTCAGTTCGATCGACAGGGAGGGCTTGGCTTCGCCACTGACTTGGTAGCCAGCGATGTAACCTTCATCCTTCAGAACTTTGGCAACCGCAACCTTCAGCGTAGAGGAAGGCATGCTCACGACGGACTTTTCAGCCATCTGGGCATTACGGATGCGAGTTAGCATGTCCGCTAACGGGTCCTGCATACTCATGGGCTAGATGCTCCTGATACAAGAATTATTAGCCTTGCGGCTATCACAACCACCCGAGCGGGTTGGGTAAAAAACCCAGGCTCAGGTGAGCCGGTCATTCTAGACACAAGGCAGAAACGAAACAAGCCCCATATAGGGGCTTGTTTGTTGGCGAGGTCACCGGCGGTCGGAAGATTGCTCCCCTTCCACCGGGATCACACCTGCAGCGATTACCAGGAGGCCTTGACCAGACCTGGTACGTCACCACGCATTGCCGCTTGACGCAGCATGTTACGGCCCAGGCCGAACTTACGGTATACACCGTGAGGACGACCGGTCAGGCGGCAACGGTTGCGCAGACGCGCAGCGCTGGCATCACGTGGCTGCTTCTGCAGAGCGACAACGGCAGCGAAACGCTCTTCAGGAGAGGCGTTCAGGTTGACGATGGTCGCTTTCAGCTCAGCACGCTTTTTGGCGAACTTGGCTACCGTGAGCTGACGCTTCAGCTCGCGGTTTTTCATGCTCTTCTTGGCCATTTTCCTACTCCAATCAGTTGCGGAACGGGAATTTGAAAGCACGCAGCAGAGCGCGGCCTTCGTCATCCGAACGAGCAGTGGTGGTCAGGGTGATGTCCAAACCGCGCAGAGCATCGATCTTGTCGTAATCGATTTCCGGGAAGATGATCTGCTCTTTCACGCCCATGCTGTAGTTGCCACGGCCATCGAAGGACTTGGCATTCAGGCCGCGGAAGTCGCGAACCCGAGGCAGGGAGATCGCCAGCAGGCGGTCCAGGAATTCGTACATCTTGTCGCTACGCAGGGTCACCTTGACGCCGATCGGCCATCCTTCACGGACTTTGAAGCCCGCGATGGATTTACGAGCGAAAGTCACGACCGGCTTTTGACCGGTGATCTTTTCCAGGTCGGCAACAGCGTGCTCGATGACTTTTTTGTCGCCGATCGCTTCGCCCAGACCCATGTTCAGGGTGATTTTGGTAACGCGCGGAACTTCCATCACGTTCGACAGCTTAAGTTCTTCCTTAAGCTTGGGAGCGATTTCGTTCCGGTAAATCTCTTTCAGTCGTGCCATGGTCTTCTACCTAGCAGTGTTCAAGCATCAACCGCTTTTTGGGTCGACTTGAAGACACGAATTTTCTTACCGTCTTCTACTTTGAAACCAACGCGGTCAGCCTTGTTGGTTTCGCCGTTGAAGATGGCAACGTTGGAAGCGTGCAGAGGCGCTTCTTTCTCGACGATACCGCCCTGAACGCCCGCCATCGGGTTAGGCTTGGTATGACGCTTGACCAGGTTCACACCACCGATAACCAGACGGTCATCAGCAAGAACCTTCAGCACCTTACCGCGCTTACCTTTGTCTTTGCCGGCGATCACGATGATCTCGTCGTCACGACGAATCTTTTGCATGTCGGATCTCCTTACAGCACTTCAGGGGCGAGCGAGACGATCTTCATGAACTTCTCAGTACGAAGTTCACGGGTCACTGGCCCGAAGATGCGAGTGCCGATCGGCTCTTGCTTGTTGTTCAGCAGAACAGCAGCGTTGCCGTCGAAACGAATGATGGAACCGTCAGCGCGACGTACACCGTGACGGGTACGGACGACAACAGCGGTCATCACCTGGCCTTTTTTGACCTTACCGCGCGGAATTGCTTCCTTGACGGTTACTTTGATGATGTCACCGATGCCAGCGTAACGACGGTGCGAACCGCCGAGTACCTTGATGCACATGACGCGACGAGCGCCGCTGTTATCGGCCACATCGAGCATGGATTGAGTCTGAATCATAAAATTTCTCCGACCCCTAGCCCTTAGACTTCAACAGCGCGTTCGAGGACTTCAACCAGTGCCCAGGACTTGGTCTTGGCCAGCGGACGAGTTTCGGTAATCGAAACTTTGTCGCCGATCTTGCACTGGTTGGTTTCGTCGTGCGCGTGCAGCTTAGTCGAACGCTTAACGTATTTACCGTAGATCGGGTGCTTTACGCGACGCTCGATCAGAACGGTGATGGTCTTGTCCATTTTGTCGCTGACGACACGGCCAGTCAGCGTACGGACGGTTTTTTCAGCTTCAGCCATGATCACTTACCTGCCTGCTGGTTGAGCACAGTTTTCACGCGAGCGATGTCACGCTTAACTTGCGAGAGCAGGTGCGACTGCCCCAACTGGCCAGTTGCTTTCTGCATGCGCAGATTGAACTGGTCGCGCAGCAAGCCGAGCAGTTGCTCGTTCAGCTGCTGTGCCGATTTTTCACGAAGTTCATTCGCTTTCATCACATCACCGTCCGCTTAACAAAGGAGGTGGCGAGAGGCAGCTTTGCAGCAGCCAGGGCGAAAGCTTCGCGCGCCAGCTCTTCAGAAACACCCTCGATCTCGTACAGGACTTTGCCTGGCTGGATCTGGGCAACCCAGTATTCCACGGAGCCCTTACCTTTACCCATACGAACCTCGAGAGGCTTCTTGGAGATCGGCTTGTCCGGGAACACACGGATCCAGATCTTGCCGCCACGTTTAACGTGACGGGTCAGAGCACGACGTGCCGACTCGATCTGGCGGGCGGTGAGGCGACCGCGAGCAACAGCTTTCAGGGCGAATTCGCCGAAGCTGACTTTGCTACCGCGCAGTGCCAGACCACGGTTGTGGCCAGTCATCTGCTTGCGGAATTTTGTACGCTTTGGTTGCAACATTTGGCGTACCCCTTACTTAGCAGCTTTTTTACGAGGCGCTGGTGCTTGTGGTTTCAGTTCTTCTTGGCGACCACCAATAACTTCGCCTTTGAAGATCCAAACCTTCACACCGATCACACCATAAGTGGTGTGAGCTTCGTAGGTGTTGTAGTCGATATCGGCACGCAGGGTGTGCAGAGGCACACGACCTTCGCGATACCACTCGGTACGAGCAATCTCGGCGCCGCCGAGACGACCGCTCACCTGGATCTTGATGCCCTTGGCACCAATACGCATGGCGTTCTGTACGGCGCGCTTCATGGCGCGACGGAACATTACGCGGCGTTCCAGCTGCTGAGCTACGCTCTGCGCAACCAGCATAGCGTCGAGTTCCGGCTTGCGGATCTCTTCGATGTTGATGTGCACAGGCACACCCATCTGCTTGGTCAGGTCCTGACGCAGCTTCTCGACATCCTCACCTTTCTTACCGATAACGATACCGGGACGAGCAGTGTGGATGGTGATGCGTGCAGTTTGAGCCGGACGATGAATATCGATACGGCTTACGGACGCGCTTTTTAGTTTGTCTTGGAGGTACTCACGTGTTTTCAGATCCTTCAACAGGTAATCTGCGTAAGTAGCACCGTCTGCGTACCAGACGGAGGTGTGCTCCTTGACGATTCCCAGGCGAATGCCAGTGGGATGTACTTTCTGACCCATCTGATCGACTCCGTTACTTGTCCGCAACCTTGACAGTGATATGGCAAGACCGCTTGACGATGCGATCAGCACGGCCTTTGGCACGTGGCATGATGCGCTTCAGCGAACGCCCTTCGTTGACGAAGACGGTGGAGACCTTCAGGTCATCAACGTCTGCGCCTTCGTTGTGTTCGGCGTTGGCAACGGCCGACTCGAGGACTTTCTTCATGATTTCAGCGGCTTTTTTGCTGCTGAAGGCCAACAGGTTGAGCGCTTCGCCCACCTTCTTCCCGCGGATCTGGTCGGCGACCAAGCGGGCTTTCTGGGCGGAGATGCGAGCGCCCGACAACTTAGCGGCTACTTCCATTTCCTTACCCCTTAACGCTTGGCTTTCTTGTCAGCCACGTGCCCGCGATAGGTGCGGGTACCGGCGAACTCGCCCAGTTTGTGGCCGACCATGTCTTCGTTCACGAGAACTGGGACATGTTGGCGACCGTTATGAACCGCGATGGTCAGACCGACCATTTGTGGCAGGATCATCGAGCGACGCGACCAGGTTTTAACTGGCTTGCGATCGTTCTTCTCCACCGCCACTTCGACCTTCTTCAACAGGTGAAGATCGATAAAAGGACCTTTTTTCAGAGAACGTGGCACTGTCGTATCCCTCTAGTTACTTGCGACGACGGACGATCATGTTGTCGGTACGCTTATTACCACGGGTTTTAGCACCCTTGGTTGGGAAGCCCCATGGCGATACCGGATGACGACCACCAGAGGTACGACCTTCACCACCACCATGTGGGTGGTCAACCGGGTTCATGGCAACACCACGAACGGTTGGGCGAACGCCGCGCCAGCGTTTGGCACCAGCTTTACCCAGCGAACGCAGGCTGTGCTCGGAGTTCGAGACTTCGCCCAGGGTCGCACGGCACTCAGCCAGTACTTTACGCATCTCACCGGAGCGCAGACGCAGAGTCACGTAGACGCCGTCACGAGCGATCAGCTGAGCCGAAGCACCAGCGGAACGAGCGATCTGAGCACCTTTACCCGGCTTCAGTTCGACGCCGTGAATGGTGCTACCTACTGGGATGTTGCGCAGCTGCAGGGAGTTACCGGCCTTGATTGGGGCCAGGGCACCTGCGATCAGCTGGTCGCCAGCGCTCACGCCTTTAGGGGCGATGATGTAGCGACGCTCACCGTCTGCGTAGCACAGCAGGGCGATGTGAGCAGTACGGTTTGGATCGTATTCGATACGCTCGACAGTGGCTGGGATGCCATCTTTGTCGTTGCGACGGAAGTCGACCAGACGGTAATGCTGCTTGTGACCACCACCAACGTGACGAGTGGTAATGCGGCCATTGTTGTTACGACCACCAGACTTCGATTTCTTCTCGAGCAGCGGTGCGTGAGGAGCGCCTTTATGGAGCTCCTTGTTGACCACCTTGACCACGAAACGGCGGCCAGGGGAAGTCGGTTTGCATTTAACGATTGCCATGATGCACCCCTTCCTTACTCAGCACTGCTGCTGAAATCGAGATCTTGGCCTGGCTGAAGGGAGACAATTGCCTTCTTCCAGTCATTACGCTTGCCCAGACCACGTGCGGTACGCTTGGTTTTACCCAGAACGTTAACGGTCGACACGTTTTCAACTTTTACGTTGAACAGGCCTTCGACAGCTTTCTTGATTTCCAGCTTGGTTGCGTCGGTAGCAACCTTGAATACGAACTGGCCTTTCTTCTCAGCCAGAACGGTAGCCTTCTCGGAAACGTGCGGGCCAAGGAGGACTTTGAATACGCGTTCCTGGTTCATCCCAGCAGCTCCTCGAATTTCTTCACGGCCGAGACAGTGATCAACACTTTCTCGTATGCGATCAGACTGACCGGGTCGGAACCTTGAACGTCACGTACATCGACGTGCGGCAGGTTGCGAGCAGCCAGGTACAGGTTCTGATCAACAGCGTCCGAAACGATCAGAACGTCGCTCAGACCCATGCCGTTCAGCTTGTTCAGCAGATCTTTGGTTTTCGGTGCTTCAACAGCGAAGTCCTGAACCACGACCAGACGGTCGCTACGCACCAGCTCGGCGAGGATGGAGCGCAGAGCTGCGCGATACATCTTCTTGTTGAGCTTTTGCGAGTGATCTTGAGGGCGAGCTGCGAAGGTAACACCACCGCCACGCCAGATCGGACCACGAGTGGTACCAGCACGAGCACGGCCAGTACCCTTCTGACGCCATGGGCGCTTACCGCCACCAGCCACGTCGGAACGGGTCTTTTGCTGCTTGGTGCCCTGACGGCCGCCGGCCATGTAGGCCACGACTGCTTGGTGAACCAGCGTCTCGTTGAATTCGCCACCGAAAGTCAGTTCGGAAACTTCGATCGCCTGAGCGTCATTTACATTAAGTTGCATGTCAGTTTCCCCTTAACCGCGAGCCTTGACAGCCGGACGTACAACCACGTCGCCGCCAGTAGCGCCAGGAACGGCACCCTTGATCAGCAGCAGGTTGCGTTCAGCGTCTACGCGTACTACTTCCAGGGACTGAACAGTCACGCGCTCGGCGCCCATGTGGCCGGACATTTTCTTGCCCTTGAACACACGACCAGGAGTCTGGCACTGGCCGATGGAGCCTGGGACACGGTGCGACACGGAGTTACCGTGGGTGTTGTCCTGACCACGGAAGTTCCAGCGCTTGATGGTACCGGCGAAGCCTTTACCTTTGGACTGACCAGTAACGTCTACCAGCTGGCCTGCAGTGAAGAGTTCAGCTTTGATCGAGTCGCCAGCCTGGAACTCGCCTTCTTCAAGGCGGAACTCCCAGACACCGCGACCAGCGGCAACGTTCGCTTTAGCGAAGTGACCTGCCTGAGCAGCAGTCACACGCGAAGCACGACGCTCGCCGACAGTGACTTGCACTGCACGGTAGCCATCGGTTTCTTCAGTCTTGAACTGGGTGACGCGATTCGGCTCGATCTCAATGACCGTGACCGGAATGGAGACACCTTCTTCGGTGAAAACGCGGGTCATACCGCATTTACGACCGACTACACCAATAGTCATGTTGTAACCTCATGAGTGTACGGGGCTTTCACCCGCTATGGCCGCCCATTTCAGAGCGTTACACGGACAAGACCGAAGTCTTAGCCGAGGCTGATCTGCACTTCCACACCTGCCGCGAGATCAAGCTTCATCAGCGCATCAACGGTTTTATCCGTTGGCTGGACGATGTCCAGAACGCGCTTATGAGTGCGAATCTCGTACTGGTCACGCGCGTCTTTGTTGACGTGCGGGGAGACCAGAACGGTGAAACGCTCTTTGCGGGTAGGCAGTGGAATTGGACCACGCACTTGTGCACCAGTACGTTTCGCGGTTTCCACGATTTCCTGGGTGGATTGGTCGATCAGGCGATGGTCGAAAGCCTTCAACCTGATACGGATTTGCTGATTTTGCATTGGATTTCAGACTCCAGGCTGTTCCCAACGGACGCACTACGCCCGCTAAAAGGAGGCGTGATTCTATAGACGGCTCAATTTAGTGTCAACCCAATAAAAAAAACCCCCGCTGAGCGGGGGTTTTTTCAATCGATCGAGTGATTACTCGATGATTTTGGCTACGACGCCGGCGCCGACGGTACGACCGCCTTCACGGATAGCGAAGCGCAGACCGTCTTCCATTGCGATGGTCTTGATCAGAGTGACAGTCATCTGAATGTTGTCACCTGGCATTACCATTTCAACGCCTTCCGGCAGTTCGCAGTTACCGGTCACGTCAGTGGTACGGAAGTAGAACTGAGGACGGTAGCCTTTGAAGAACGGAGTGTGACGGCCGCCTTCTTCCTTCGACAGGACGTAGACTTCTGCGGTGAACTTGGTGTGCGGCTTGACCGAACCTGGCTTGACCAGAACCTGGCCACGCTCAACGTCGTCACGCTTGGTACCACGCAGCAGAACGCCGCAGTTCTCGCCAGCACGACCTTCGTCCAGCAGCTTGCGGAACATCTCAACACCGGTGCAGGTGGTGGTGGTGGTGTCACGCAGACCAACGATTTCCAGCGGATCTTGAACGCGGACGATACCACGCTCGATACGGCCGGTAACAACGGTACCACGACCCGAGATCGAGAATACGTCTTCGATTGGCATCAGGAACGGCTTGTCGATAGCACGCTCTGGCTCTGGGATGTAAGCATCCAGAGTTTCAACCAGTTTCTTGACGGCAGTGGTGCCCATCTCGTTGTCGTCTTTGCCTTCCAGCGCCATACGAGCCGAACCGATGATGATCGGGGTGTCGTCGCCTGGGAAGTCATAGGTGGACAGCAGGTCGCGAACTTCCATCTCGACCAGTTCCAGCAGCTCAGCGTCGTCTACCAGGTCAGCCTTGTTCAGGAAGACCACGATGTACGGAACGCCAACCTGACGGGACAGCAGGATGTGCTCACGGGTTTGTGGCATCGGACCATCGGCGGCCGAGCAAACCAGGATCGCGCCGTCCATCTGGGCAGCACCGGTGATCATGTTCTTCACGTAGTCAGCGTGACCTGGGCAGTCGACGTGAGCGTAGTGACGGATCTTCGAGTTGTACTCGACGTGCGCGGTGTTGATGGTGATACCGCGAGCTTTCTCTTCTGGAGCGCTGTCGATCTTGTCGAAATCAACGACTGCCGAACCGAAAACTTCGGAGCAGACGCGAGTCAGAGCTGCGGTCAGAGTGGTCTTACCGTGGTCAACGTGGCCGATAGTGCCGACGTTAACGTGGGGAAGGGAACGATCAAATTTTTCTTTAGCCACGACAGTGAACCTCTTGCCTAAAGGGGATTAGCCTTGTTTTTTAACGAGTGCTTCGACGATGTTCGACGGAGCTTCGGCGTATTTGGAGAATTCCATGGAGTAGCTTGCGCGACCCTGAGACATGGAACGAACGTCGGTCGCATAACCGAACATCTCTCCGAGCGGAACTTCAGCACGAACGACGCGGCCGGAGACCGAATCATCCATACCCTGGACCAGACCACGACGACGGTTCAGGTCACCCATCACGTCACCCAGGTAGTCTTCCGGGGTTACAACTTCGACCTTCATGATCGGCTCGAGAACCACGCCACCGCCCTTCTGGGCCAGTTGCTTGGTTGCCATCGAAGCAGCGATTTTGAACGCCATTTCGTTGGAGTCGACGTCGTGGTACGAACCGTCGAATACCGTGGCCTTCAGGCCGATCAGAGGATAGCCGGCAACGACGCCGTTCTTCATCTGCTCTTCGATACCCTTCTGGATCGGGGCGATGAATTCCTTAGGAATCACACCACCAACGACTTCGTTGGAGAACACCAGACCTTCGGTGATGTTGCCTTTGTCGTCCTGATCCGGCTCCGAGAAACGGATCCAGCAGTGACCGAACTGACCACGACCACCCGACTGACGAACGAATTTGCCTTCGATTTCGACGTTGGACTTGGTGATCTTCTCGCGGTACGAAACCTGCGGCTTGCCGATGTTGGCTTCGACGTTGAACTCGCGCTTCATGCGGTCAACGAGGATATCCAGGTGCAGCTCACCCATACCGGAGATGATGGTCTGGCCGGTTTCTTCGTCGGTCTTGACGCGGAACGACGGGTCTTCCTGGGCCAGCTTGCCCAGTGCGATACCCATCTTTTCCTGGTCTTGCTTGGTCTTCGGCTCTACCGCTACCGAGATCACAGGCTCCGGGAAGTCCATACGCTCGAGGATGATCGGCTTGTCGGCGTTGCACAGGGTGTCACCGGTGGTGACGTCCTTCATGCCGATCAGAGCAGCGATGTCGCCTGCCAGTACTTCTTTGATTTCTTCACGCTGGTTGGCGTGCATCTGCACCATACGACCAACGCGCTCTTTCTTGCCTTTGACCGAGTTGATCACCGAGTCGCCGGACTGCAGCATACCCGAGTAAACACGGACGAAAGTCAGAGTACCAACGAACGGGTCGGTGGCAATCTTGAACGCCAGAGCCGAGAACGGCTCGTTGTCGTC
This sequence comes from Pseudomonas sp. NFX1, assembly GCF_051123555.1. Lineage (NCBI taxonomy): Bacteria > Pseudomonadati > Pseudomonadota > Gammaproteobacteria > Pseudomonadales > Pseudomonadaceae > Pseudomonas > Pseudomonas sp. NFX1. The sequence goes on from NZ_CP169366.1 coordinate 4,129,309, forward strand.
GGCATGACGCTCGTCGAAGTCAGCCTCGACCAGCTCGTCCTTCGGCTTCTCGATCAGGTCAGGGTGGATACCCTTGATCGCAGGAATCTCGGTCGGAGCAGGCAGGAAGTCGATGACGGCGTCGAGAACCAGGGGAACGCCCTTGTTCTTGAACGACGAACCGCAGACGGCCGGAACGATCTCGCTGGCCAGGGTGCGCGCACGCAGACCGGCTTTGATTTCGTCGACGGTCAGCTCTTCGCCTTCCAGGTACTTGTTCATCAGCTCTTCGCTGGACTCGGCAGCCGCTTCAACCATGTTCGCGCGCCATTTTTCGGCCAGCTCGAGCATGTCCGCAGGAATTTCTTCCTCGCGGTAGGTGGTGCCTTTGTCGTCGTCGTTCCAGTAGATAGCCTTCATCTTGATCAGGTCGACCTGACCCTGGAAGTTATCTTCCGAACCGATGGCCAGCTGAACAGGAACCGGGGTGTGACCCAGACGGTTCTTGATCTGACCAACAACGCGCAGGAAGTCAGCGCCAGCACGGTCCATCTTGTTCACGTAAACAACACGTGGAACGCCGTACTTGTTGGCCTGACGCCATACGGTTTCGGACTGCGGCTCAACGCCGGAGGTACCGCAGAACACAACGACCGCGCCGTCGAGTACACGCAGCGAACGCTCTACTTCAATGGTGAAGTCAACGTGGCCGGGGGTATCGATGACGTTTACGCGGTAGTTGTCGTACTGACCAACAGAACCCTTCCAGAAGGTGGTAACGGCAGCGGAGGTAATGGTGATACCCCGCTCCTGCTCCTGCACCATCCAGTCGGTGGTCGCGGCGCCGTCGTGCACCTCGCCCATCTTGTGGCTCAGGCCTGTATAGAACAGGATCCGCTCGGTAGTGGTGGTCTTGCCCGCGTCAACGTGGGCACAGATACCAATGTTACGGTAGCGGTTAATTGCTGTAGTACGAGCCATAAAGCCCTCGCAAAATGATTGATGCTTGAATTAGAAGCGGTAGTGCGAGAACGCTTTGTTGGCTTCGGCCATACGGTGAACGTCTTCACGCTTCTTGACTGCAGCACCTTTGCCTTCAGCAGCATCCAGCAGCTCGCCAGCCAGGCGCAGAGCCATCGACTTCTCGCCGCGCTTGCGGGCGTAGTCTACGAGCCAGCGCATTGCCAGAGCATTACGACGGGATGGACGAACTTCAACCGGGACCTGGTAAGTGGCACCGCCGACACGACGGGACTTTACTTCGACCAGCGGAGCGATGGCGTCGAGAGCTTTCTCGAAGATTTCCAGGGGGTCGCTGTTCTTGCGCTCTTTGACCTTGTCCAGTGCACCGTAAACGATGCGCTCGGCCACGGCCTTTTTGCCGCTTTCCATCACGTGGTTCATGAACTTGGCGAGGATTTGGGATCCGTATTTAGGATCGTCCAGAATCTCACGTTTTGCTGCTACACGACGTCTTGGCATGATAAGCCCTCAAACGGTCTTCAGGTTAGCCCGGGACGTGGGTCTGCGACCCCTGCCCGACCTTACTCTTATCGACTCAAAAAAATGGATGTGTGCAAACGGCCGATTACTTCGGACGCTTGGTACCGTACTTCGAACGACCCTGGTTACGGCCTTTAACGCCCGAAGTATCCAGAGAGCCGCGAACGGTGTGGTAACGAACACCTGGCAAGTCTTTTACACGGCCGCCACGGATCAGGACGACGCTGTGCTCTTGCAGGTTGTGGCCTTCACCGCCGATGTACGAGGAAACCTCGAAACCGTTGGTCAGGCGAACACGGCAAACCTTACGCAGTGCCGAGTTAGGTTTTTTCGGCGTGGTGGTGTACACGCGGGTGCACACGCCACGACGTTGCGGGCAGTTCTGCAGCGCAGGAACGTCGGACTTCTCGACCGAACGCTTACGCGGCTGACGTACCAGCTGGTTGATAGTTGCCATCTACTAGCTCCACTGATTGTCTTGCGACTCTATTGTCTTGCAAGAAAGCCAAAAATTGGCGAGACGGAGCCTCACCAAATTTAAGGGTACAAAAGTCTACGGAGGATCTTGCACCCAGTCAAGACGAGGCCCCGGCCATCCCCGCCCGGTCATCGGCAACAATTTATGTCGCCGACGGCCGTTCGGGGCTTGCCGGGGCCCTGCCCTGTACTTAGTTACCGCTGGAATTCAGCGCTTCGGTCAGTGCGGCTTCAACCTCACTGGCGCTCACACGCAGCGGTTTGTCGGCTTCACGGCGACGCTTGCGCTCGCTGTGGTAGGCCAGACCGGTACCGGCCGGGATCAGACGACCCACGACCACGTTCTCTTTCAGGCCGCGCAGGTAATCGCGCTTGCCGGTGACGGCCGCTTCGGTCAGTACGCGGGTGGTTTCCTGGAAGGAAGCCGCGGAGATGAACGATTCGGTCGACAGCGACGCCTTGGTGATACCCAGCAGCACGCGCGAGAACTTCGAGATGAACTTGTCTTCGCTGGCCAGACGCTCGTTCTCGACCAGTACGTGAGTCAGTTCCATCTGGTCGCCCTTGATGAAGCTGGAATCACCCGACTCGGCAATCTCGACCTTACGCAGCATCTGACGCAGGATGGTCTCGATGTGCTTGTCGTTGATCTTAACGCCTTGCAGACGGTAAACGTCCTGAATCTCGTTGACGATGTACTTCGCCAGCGCGCTCACACCCAGCAGACGCAGGATGTCGTGCGGATCGCTCGGGCCGTCGGAGATAACTTCGCCGCGGTTTACCTGTTCGCCTTCGAAGACGTTCAGGTGGCGCCACTTCGGAATCAGCTCTTCGTACGGATCGCTACCGTCGGTCGGGGTAATGACCAGACGACGCTTGCCCTTGGTCTCTTTACCGAACGCGATGGTGCCGCTGACTTCAGCCAGAATCGAGGCTTCTTTCGGACGGCGCGCTTCGAACAAGTCGGCGACGCGCGGCAGACCACCGGTGATGTCACGGGTTTTCGACGTTTCTTGCGGGATCCGCGCGATAACGTCACCAACACCGATCTGAGCACCGTCAGCCACGCCGACGAGGGCGTTGGCCGGCAGGAAGTACTGAGCCGGTACGTCGGTACCTGGCAGGTACAGGTCCTTACCGTTGGCATCGACCATCTTGATTGCCGGACGGATTTCCTTGCCTGCGGCAGGGCGATCCTTGACGTCCAGAACTTCGATGTTGGTCAAACCCGTCAATTCGTCGGTCTGACGCTTGATGGTGATGTTTTCTTCCATGCCCACGAAGGTCACGGTACCTTTCAGCTCGGTAACGATCGGGTGGGTGTGCGGGTCCCACTTGGCGACGATGGCGCCAGCTTCGACCTTGTCACCTTCCTTGACCGAAATCACCGCACCGTAAGGCAGCTTGTAACGCTCACGCTCACGACCGAATTCATCGGCAATGGCCAGCTCGCCGGAACGCGATACGGCAACCAGGTTGCCATCGGCGCGCACGACATGCTTGAGGTTGTGCAGACGAACCATACCGCCGTTCTTCACCTGGACGCTGTCGGCAGCCGAGGTTCGGCTTGCAGCACCACCGATGTGGAACGTACGCATGGTCAGCTGGGTACCCGGCTCACCGATCGACTGTGCAGCGATAACGCCGACAGCTTCACCGATGTTGACCTGGTGACCGCGAGCCAGGTCACGACCGTAGCACTTGGCGCAGATGCCGTAGCGAGTTTCGCAGTTGATCGGCGAACGCACGATAACTTCGTCGATGCTGTTCAGCTCGATGAACTCGACCCACTGCTCGTCGACCAAGGTACCGGCCGGAACGATGACGTCCTCGGTGCCTGGCTTGAACACGTCACGGGCAATGACACGGCCCAATACGCGCTCACCCAGCGGCTCGACAACGTCACCGCCTTCGATGTGCGGCGTCATCAGCAAGCCGTGGTCGGTGCCACAGTCGATCTCGGTCACGACCAGATCCTGCGCAACGTCTACCAGACGACGAGTCAGGTAACCGGAGTTCGCAGTCTTCAGTGCGGTATCCGCCAGACCCTTACGAGCACCGTGAGTCGAGATGAAGTACTGCAGTACGCTCAGACCTTCACGGAAGTTCGCGGTGATCGGCGTCTCGATGATCGAGCCGTCCGGCTTGGCCATCAGGCCACGCATACCTGCCAGCTGACGGATCTGTGCAGCGGAACCCCGCGCACCGGAGTCAGCCATCATGTACATCGAGTTGAAGGACTCTTGCTCGACTTCGTTGCCTTCGCGGTCGATGACCTTCTCTTTCGAGAGGTTGGCCATCATCGCCTTGGACACTTCGTCGTTCGCCTTGGACCACAAGTCGATGACCTTGTTGTACTTCTCGCCCTGAGTTACCAGGCCGGAGGCGTACTGGCTCTCGATTTCCTTCACTTCGTCGGTAGCGGTACCGATGATGCGGGCTTTTTCGTCCGGGATAACGAAGTCGTTAACACCGATCGAAACGCCGGAAATGGTCGAGTAGGCAAAACCGGTGTACATCAGCTGGTCAGCGAAGATAACGGTCTCTTTCAGACCAACCACGCGGTAGCACTGGTTGATCAGCTTGGAGATCGCCTTCTTCTTCATCGGCTGGTTGACCACGTCGTACGGCAGACCTGCCGGCACAACCTGGAACAGCAGCGCACGGCCGACAGTGGTGTCGACGATACGGGTGTTCTTGGTGACGCTACCATCGCGGTCATTCACGGTCTCGTTGATACGGACCTTGATTTTCGCGTGCAGGGCAGCTTCGCCGGCGCGGAATACGCGGTCGACTTCCTGCAGGTCAGCGAATACGCGACCTTCGCCCTTGGCGTTGATGGCTTCACGGGTCATGTAGTACAGACCCAGTACAACGTCCTGCGACGGAACGATGATTGGCTCACCGTTGGCTGGCGACAGGATGTTGTTGGTCGACATCATCAGCGCGCGCGCTTCGAGCTGGGCTTCCAGCGTCAGCGGCACGTGAACGGCCATCTGGTCACCGTCGAAGTCGGCGTTGTACGCCGCACAGACCAACGGGTGCAGCTGGATCGCCTTACCTTCGATGAGCACAGGCTCGAACGCCTGGATACCCAGACGGTGAAGGGTCGGTGCACGGTTGAGCAGTACGGGGTGTTCGCGGATCACCTCGGCGAGCACGTCCCATACCTCTGGCAGCTCGCGCTCGACCATCTTCTTGGCAGCCTTGATGGTGGTCGCCAGACCACGCATTTCCAGCTTGCCGAAAATGAACGGCTTGAACAGCTCGAGGGCCATCTTCTTCGGCAGACCGCACTGGTGCAGACGCAGGGTCGGGCCTACGGTAATTACCGAACGGCCGGAGTAGTCCACACGCTTACCGAGCAAGTTCTGACGGAAACGACCTTGCTTACCTTTGATCATGTCAGCCAGGGACTTCAGCGGACGCTTGTTCGAGCCAGTGATGGCGCGACCGCGACGGCCGTTGTCCAGCAGGGCGTCGACCGCTTCCTGCAGCATGCGCTTTTCGTTGCGCACGATGATGTCCGGCGCCGACAGATCGAGCAGGCGCTTCAGACGGTTGTTACGGTTGATCACCCGACGATACAGGTCGTTCAGGTCGGAGGTCGCAAAGCGGCCGCCATCCAGCGGAACCAGCGGACGCAGGTCCGGCGGCAGTACTGGCAGGACGGTCAGGACCATCCACTCAGGCAGGTTGCCCGAGCCCTGGAAAGCTTCCATCAGCTTCAGGCGCTTGGACAGCTTCTTGATCTTGGTTTCCGAGTTGGTCTGCGGAATCTCTTCGCGCAGGCGGCCAATCTCGTGCTCCAGGTCGATAGCGTGCAGCAGCTCGCGGACAGCCTCGGCACCCATGCGGGCGTCGAAATCGTCACCGAACTCTTCCAGCGCTTCGAAGTACTGCTCGTCGTTCAGCAGCTGACCCTTTTCAAGGGTGGTCATGCCTGGGTCGATAACGACGTAGCTCTCGAAGTAGAGAACGCGCTCGATATCACGCAGGGTCATGTCCATCAGCAAGCCGATACGGGACGGCAGCGACTTCAGGAACCAGATGTGGGCAACCGGCGAGGCCAGTTCGATGTGCGCCATGCGCTCACGACGAACCTTGGCCAGGGCAACTTCAACGCCGCACTTCTCGCAGATCACACCGCGGTGCTTGAGGCGCTTGTACTTGCCGCACAGGCACTCGTAGTCCTTGACTGGGCCAAAGATCTTGGCGCAGAACAGGCCGTCACGCTCAGGCTTGAACGTACGGTAGTTGATGGTTTCCGGCTTCTTAACTTCACCGAACGACCACGAACGGATCATTTCAGGCGACGCCAGACCGATGCGGATGGCGTCGAACTCTTCGACTTGACCCTGGTTTTTCAGCAAATTCAGTAGGTCTTTCAAGGCCTTTCCTCCTGGCGGAGCAGGAAGCGGGCTGTGCCAGCCCCGCTCCCCTTCGCGTCACGTGTTATTCGGTTTCCAGATCGATATCGATACCGAGCGAACGGATCTCTTTGATCAACACGTTGAAGGACTCGGGCATGCCCGGCTCCATACGGTGATCGCCATCCACGATGTTCTTGTACATCTTGGTACGGCCGTTCACGTCGTCCGACTTCACTGTGAGCATTTCTTGCAGGGTGTATGCCGCGCCGTATGCTTCCAGCGCCCACACTTCCATCTCCCCGAAACGCTGACCACCGAACTGCGCCTTACCACCCAGCGGCTGCTGAGTAACCAGGCTATAGGAACCAGTGGAACGCGCGTGCATCTTGTCGTCCACCAAGTGGTTCAGCTTGAGCATGTACATGTAACCAACGGTCACAGGACGCTCGAATTTGTTGCCGGTACGGCCGTCGAACAGCACCATCTGGCCGCTTTCTGGCATGTCTGCCAGTTTCAGCATGGCCTTGATCTCGCTTTCCTTGGCACCGTCGAAGACCGGGGTAGCCATAGGCACGCCCTTCTTCAAGTTATGCGCCAGGGCAAGGATCTCTTCGTCGGTGAACTCTTCCAGGCTTTCCTGACGACCGCCGATCTCGTTGTAGATCTCGGTGAGGAACACGCGCAGCTCAGCAGCTTTGCGTTGCTCTTCGATCATCCGGTCGATCTTCTCGCCCAGGCCTTTGGCCGCAAGGCCCAAGTGGGTTTCAAGGATCTGACCAACGTTCATACGCGAAGGTACGCCCAGCGGGTTCAGTACGACGTCGACCGGAGTACCGTTGGCGTCGTGCGGCATGTCTTCGACCGGCATGATCACCGAGACCACACCTTTGTTACCGTGACGACCAGCCATCTTGTCGCCCGGCTGGATGCGGCGGCGGATAGCCAGGTAGACCTTGACGATCTTCAGTACGCCCGGTGCCAGGTCATCGCCTTGCTGCAGCTTGCGCTTCTTGTCTTCGAACTTGTCATCCAGCAGACGACGGCGATCGACGATGTAAGCCTGAGCTTTTTCCAGCTGCTCGTTCAGAGCATCTTCGGCCATACGCAGTTTGAACCACTGGCCGTGCTCCAGACCGTCCAGTACTTCGTCAGCGATCACGGTGCCTTTCTTCAGGCCCGCACCACCGTCGACCACTTGGCCGTTCAGGGCGGAACGCAGACGCTCGAAGGTTGCACCTTCGACGATGCGGAACTCTTCGTTGAGGTCCTTGCGGATCTCGTCCAGCTGCATCTTCTCGATGGCCAGGGCGCGGCTGTCGCGCTCAACGCCGTCACGGGTGAAGACCTGAACGTCGATGACAGTACCTTTGGTGCCGGTTGGCACACGCAGGGAGGTGTCTTTGACGTCGCTTGCCTTCTCACCGAAGATTGCGCGCAGCAGCTTCTCTTCCGGAGTCAGTTGGGTCTCGCCTTTCGGAGTGACCTTGCCGACCAGGATGTCGCCAGCGCCGACTTCGGCACCCACGTAGACGATACCGGCTTCGTCCAGCTTGTTCAGCGCAGCTTCACCCACGTTCGGGATGTCTGCGGTGATTTCCTCTGGGCCAAGCTTGGTGTCACGCGCCACACAGGTCAGTTCCTGGATGTGGATCGTGGTGAAGCGGTCTTCCTGAACCACACGCTCGGACAGGCAGATGGAGTCTTCGAAGTTGAAGCCGTTCCACGCCATGAACGCGATGCGCATGTTCTGACCCAGTGCCAGTTCACCCATATCGGTGGACGGGCCGTCGGCCATGATGTCGTGACGCTTGACCACATCACCTTTGCTGACCAGCGGACGCTGGTTGATGCAGGTGTTCTGGTTCGAGCGGGTGTACTTGGTCAGGTTGTAGATATCTACACCTGCTTCACCGGTCTCGACTTCGTCATCGGCAACACGCACGACGATACGGCTGGCATCGACCGAGTCGATCACGCCGCCACGACGGGCTACGACGCAGACGCCGGAGTCACGGGCAACGTTGCGCTCCATGCCGGTACCTACCAGCGGCTTGTCAGCGCGCAGGGTCGGTACAGCCTGACGCTGCATGTTCGAACCCATCAGTGCACGGTTGGCGTCGTCGTGTTCGAGGAACGGAATCAGCGACGCTGCGACCGAGACAACCTGCTTCGGCGAAACGTCCATCAAGGTGACGTCTTCCGGCGCCTTGACGGTGAATTCGTTCAGGTGACGAACCGCTACCAGCTCATCGATCAGTTGCTTCTTCTCGTTCATCGCGGCCGAAGCCTGGGCGATGACGTGATCCGCTTCTTCAATGGCCGACAGGAACACGATGTCGTCGCTGACCACGCCTTCCTTCACCACGCGGTACGGGCTTTCCAGGAAGCCGTACTGGTTGGTGCGGGCATAGGCTGCCAGGGAGTTGATCAGACCGATGTTCGGACCTTCAGGGGTCTCGATCGGGCACACGCGGCCGTAGTGGGTCGGGTGTACGTCACGGACTTCGAAGCCAGCACGCTCACGGGTCAGACCGCCAGGGCCGAGTGCAGAAACACGGCGCTTGTGGGTGATCTCGGAGAGCGGGTTGTTCTGGTCCATGAACTGCGACAGCTGGCTGGAACCGAAGAACTCTTTCACCGCCGCCGCTACCGGCTTGGCGTTGATCAGGTCTTGCGGCATCAGGCCTTCGCTTTCAGCCATCGACAGACGTTCCTTGACCGCACGCTCCACGCGCACCAGGCCAACACGGAACTGGTTCTCGGCCATCTCGCCGACGCAACGTACGCGACGGTTACCCAGGTGGTCGATGTCGTCGACGATACCTTTGCCGTTACGGATGTCGACCAGGGTCTTGAGGACCTCGACGATGTCTTCCTTGCTCAGCACGCCCGAACCTTCGATCTCGGTACGACCGATACGACGGTTGAACTTCATGCGGCCTACGGCGGACAGGTCGTAACGCTCGGCGCTGAAGAACAGGTTGTTGAACAGGGTCTCGGCAGCATCCTTGGTTGGCGGCTCGCCTGGACGCATCATGCGATAGATCTCGACCAGGGCTTCCAGCTGGTTGCTGGTGGTGTCGATCTTCAGGGTGTCGGAGATGAACGGACCGCAATCGATGTCGTTGGTGTACAGGGTCTCGATACGGACGACCTGCGCCTTGGCGACCTTGATCAGCAGCTCGGTGGTCATCTCGGTGTTGCACTCGGCGAGGATCTCGCCGGTAGCCGGATGAACGATAGCCTTGGCAGTGGTGCGGCCCAGGACGTATTCCATAGGAACGTCGAGCTGCTTGACGCCGGCTTTCTCGAGCTGGTTGATGTGGCGCGCAGTGATACGGCGACCCTGCTCGACAATGACCTTGCCGGTTTCGTCATGGATGTCCATGACCGCGACTTCACCACGCAGACGCTGTGGCACCAGTTCCAGGCTCAGTTTTTCGCCGGAAACGTGGAACACGTTGGTGGTGTAGAAGGTGTTCAGAACCTCTTCGGTGCTGTAACCCAGTGCGCGCAGCAGTACCGAGGCCGGCAGTTTGCGGCGACGGTCGATACGCACAAACACGCAGTCCTTCGGGTCGAACTCGAAGTCCAGCCAGGAACCGCGGTAAGGAATGATGCGAGCGGAGTACAGCAGCTTGCCGGAGCTGTGCGTCTTGCCACGGTCGTGGTCGAAGAACACACCAGGCGAACGGTGCAGCTGGGAAACGATCACACGCTCGGTACCGTTGATTACGAAGGTACCGTTCTCAGTCATCAGGGGGATTTCACCCATGTAGACTTCTTGCTCTTTGATGTCCTTGATCGCTTTGTTCGACGATTCCTTGTCGAAGATGATCAGGCGCACCTTGACCCGCAGTGGGACCGCGAAGGTCACGCCACGCAGGACACATTCCTTCACATCGAAGGCGGGTTCGCCCAGGCGATAGCCTACGTACTCCAGGGCAGCATTGCCGGAGTAGCTGATGATCGGGAATACCGATTTGAAGGCCGCGTGCAGGCCGACGTCGCGGAACTGATCCTTGGATGCTCCCGCTTGCAGGAATTCGCGATACGAATCCAGCTGGATGGCCAGGAGGTAAGGCACATCCATGACGTCCGGCAACTTGCTAAAGTCCTTGCGGATACGTTTTTTCTCAGTGTATGAGTAAGCCATCAGCGTTCCCCAGCTTGGTCACCTGCTTGTTTGGCTTCTCCCGGCGGGAGCAGCCAGAAAATCGTGCAAACCCCTTGGTTTGCGCCACCCACATGGGTGTCTTGCAGCTCGCTATCGGGGCCGATCTGATCGGCCACCAATAACGGAAAAAGGCCGGTGGCATAAGCCACCAGCCATCAGCCTTGTGCTCAACGCTCAGGCTGGCATCGCAAAGTCGAAATTACTTCAGCTCGACTTTAGCGCCTGCTTCTTCCAGCTTCTTCTTAGCGTCTTCAGCGGCTTCTTTCGAAACGCCTTCAGCTACGACCTGAGGAGCGCCGTCGACTTTCTCTTTGGCTTCTTTCAGGCCCAGACCGGTCAGTTCACGAACGGCCTTGATCACGTTTACTTTCTTCTCACCGGCTTCAAGCAGAACAACGTTGAATTCGGTTTGCTCTTCAACAACGGCAGCAGCAGCAGCTGGGCCAGCAGCGGCAACAGCAGCGGTAACGCCGAAGGTTTCTTCCATAGCTTTGATCAGCTCAACAACTTCCAGAACGGTTTTCTGGCCGATTGCTTCGATGATTTGCTCGTTAGTCAGGGACATGACTTAAATCCTGTATTGGGGTGACAGCCTTCGCAGCCATCAAATTAAACAAATGATTTTGAAAGAGGTTACGCCGCCTTAGGCAGCAGCAGCTTCTTTCTGGTCGCGAACGGCCGCCAGAGTACGAGCCAGCTTGCTGGTAGCGCCTTGAATCACGCTCATCAGACGTGCGATAGCTTCGTCACGGGTCGGCAAGGTAGCCAGTACATCGATCTGGTTGGCGGCAATGAACTTGCCGTCAAACGCAGCTGCCTTGATCTCGAACTTGTCCTGACCCTTGGCGAACTCTTTGAACAGACGAGCAGCAGCGCCCGGGTGTTCGTTGGAGAAAGCGATCAGGGTCGGGCCAGTGAAGGCGTCGTTGAGGACACTGAATTCAGTATCAGCAACAGCGCGCTTGAGCAGGGTGTTACGTACGACGCGTACGTAAACGCCAGCTTCACGAGCCTCTTTACGGAGTCCGGTCATTGCGCCTACAGTCACACCACGGGCATCAGCCACGACAGCGGACAGAGCGACTTTGGCAGCCTCGTTGACTTCAGCGACGATGGCCTTCTTGTCTTCGAGTTTAATTGCCACGGGTTTACTCCTGGTTTCTACCGTTTCATCTGGCCGAAGCCGGATGTCGTTTTGGTGTCTGATTCGATAACGAATCGGGAGCACCATCTGCGTAGGCTGGTGGTTTAAGACTTGCGTCGCCTACGGTCTTGGATAGCCCCCGCCAGGCAGGGACCCCAATTTTTGCTGGCAGCACGACACGTCGTGCCGCCATGGTCTTACGCGTTCAGCGAACCTTGGTCGATGACCAGGCCTGGGCCCATGGTGGTGCTCAGGGTAACGCGCTTGACGTAAATACCTTTCGAAGAAGCTGGCTTGATACGCTTCAGATCAGCGATCAGGGCTTCAACGTTTTCCTTCAGCTTGACGGCTTCGAAGCCGACTTTGCCAACGGAGGTGTGAATGATACCGTTCTTGTCGGTACGGTAGCGAACCTGACCAGCCTTGGCGTTTTTGACAGCGCCGGCTACGTCTGGAGTCACGGTACCAACTTTCGGGTTAGGCATCAGGCCGCGAGGACCCAGAACCTGACCCAGCTGACCTACAACGCGCATGGCATCAGGCGATGCGATAACAACGTCATAGTTCAGGTCGCCGGCTTTCATTTCAGCAGCCAGATCGTCCATACCTACACGATCAGCGCCGGCAGCCAGAGCGGCCTCAGCAGCTGGACCCTGGGTGAAGACGGCAACGCGTACGGTCTTGCCAGTGCCGTGTGGCAGCACAGTAGCGCTACGAACGACCTGGTCGGATTTACGCGGGTCAACGCCGAGGTTGACGGCAACGTCGAAGGATTCGCTGAACTTCACGGTGGACAGTTCGGCCAGCAGCACGGCTGCTTCTTCGAAGTTGTAGACTTTGCCAGCTTCGATTTTCGAAGCAATAGCCTTTTGGCGCTTGGTCAGCTTAGCCATTACACACCCTCCACGTTCAGGCCCATGCTGCGGGCAGAGCCAGCGATGGTGCGTACAGCAGCGTCCAGGTCAGCAGCGGTCAGATCAGCCTGTTTGGCCTTGGCGATATCTTCGAGCTGAGCACGGGTCACGGTACCGACTTTGACGGTGTTCGGGCGAGCCGAACCACTGGTCAGGCCAGCAGCTTTCTTCAGCAGAACCGAGGCAGGGGTGCTCTTGGTCTCGAAAGTGAAGCTACGGTCGCTGTAGACAGTGATGATCACAGGAGTCGGCAGGCCGGCTTCTTGACCCTGAGTACGGGCGTTGAAGGCCTTGCAGAATTCCATGATGTTCACACCGTGTTGGCCCAGTGCTGGACCAACGGGTGGGCTTGGGTTGGCCTGGCCGGCCTTAACTTGCAGCTTGATGTAAGCCTGAATCTTCTTAGCCATGAGCTACTCCAAAATCGGGTACGAACGCCAGAAGGCTCCCCGGATGACTTGCGTTTTATCCCAGTGACGACAAAACCCCGCAGCACACAGGGCTGCGGGGTATGGGATGCTTCGTCCGCCTAGACCTTTTCGACCTGGCTGAACTCGAGCTCTACCGGGGTAGAGCGACCGAAAATGAGCACCGCCACCTGGAGGCGACTCTTTTCGTAGTTAACCTCTTCGACACTGCCATTGAAGTCTGCGAACGGACCGTCAATGACTCGAACCACTTCACCTGGCTCGAACAGCGTCTTCGGCTTCGGCTTGTCGCTACCGTCAGCAACGCGACGCAGGATAGCCTCAGCTTCTTTATCAGTGATTGGCGCAGGCTTGTCTGCGGTACCACCAATGAAGCCCATCACACGAGGGGTATCCTTGACCAAGTGCCAAGTCCCTTCGTTCATCTCCATCTGGACCAGTACATAGCCAGGGAAGAATTTGCGCTCACTCTTGCGCTTCTGGCCGTTACGCATCTCAACGACTTCTTCGGTCGGAACCAGAATTTCGCCGAAACCGTCTTCCATGCCAGCCAGCTTGACGCGCTCGATCAGCGAGCGCATCACATGCTTCTCGTAACCCGAGTAAGCATGCACTACGTACCAACGCTTAGCCACGGGACACCCTTAGCCAACAATCAAGGAGACCGCCCAGCCGAGCAGGGAATCAAGACCCCACAACAGCAGCGCCATAACCAGAACTACAGCCACGACAATCAGCGTGGTCTGAGTGGTTTCTTGGCGGGTCGGCCACACGACTTTACGGATCTCGGTACGAGCTTCCTTCGCCAACGCAAAGAACGACTTACCCTTCGCAGTCTGCAAGGCAACAAAGCCAGCAGCCGCAGCCAGGGCGAGCAATGCAAGGACGCGATACAGGATTGGGGAGGCGGAGTAATATTGATTACCCACGACGCCAACAACCACCAAAGCAACTACAGCCAGCCACTTGAACAGATCAAAACGCGATTCTTGGGCTTCAGTTTTGGGAGTCATCGGGGAGGATCCTGTGAGAAGAAAGCCAATCACACCGAGGTGAATGGCAGGTCAGGAGGGAATCGAACCCCCAACCTACGGTTTTGGAGACCGTCGCTCTGCCAATTGAGCTACTGACCTGTAACGCTGTATCAGGCCGGCCATTATACCGGCCTGATCAAGTAAATCAACTACTTATTCGATAATTTTTGCTACGACGCCGGCGCCGACGGTACGACCGCCTTCACGGATAGCGAAGCGCAGACCGTCTTCCATTGCGATGGTCTTGATCAGAGTGACAGTCATCTGAATGTTGTCACCTGGCATTACCATTTCAACGCCTTCCGGCAGTTCGCAGTTACCGGTCACGTCAGTGGTACGGAAGTAGAACTGAGGACGGTAGCCTTTGAAGAACGGAGTGTGACGGCCGCCTTCTTCCTTCGACAGGACGTAGACTTCTGCGGTGAACTTGGTGTGCGGCTTGACCGAACCTGGCTTGACCAGAACCTGGCCACGCTCAACGTCGTCGCGCTTGGTACCACGCAGCAGAACGCCGCAGTTCTCGCCAGCACGACCTTCGTCCAGCAGCTTGCGGAACATCTCAACACCGGTGCAGGTGGTGGTGGTGGTGTCACGCAGACCAACGATTTCCAGCGGATCTTGAACGCGGACGATACCACGCTCGATACGGCCGGTAACAACGGTACCACGACCCGAGATCGAGAATACGTCTTCGATTGGCATCAGGAACGGCTTGTCGATAGCACGCTCCGGCTCTGGAATGTAGCTATCCAGAGTTTCGACCAACTTCTTGACGGCAGTAGTGCCCATCTCGTTGTCGTCTTTGCCTTCCAGGGCCATACGAGCCGAACCAATGATGATCGGTGTGTCGTCGCCCGGGAAGTCATAGGTGGACAGCAGGTCGCGAACTTCCATCTCAACCAGTTCCAGCAGCTCAGCGTCGTCTACCAGGTCAGCCTTGTTCAGGAAGACCACGATGTAGGGAACGCCAACCTGACGGGACAGCAGGATGTGCTCACGGGTTTGCGGCATCGGACCGTCGGCGGCCGAGCAAACCAGGATCGCGCCATCCATCTGGGCTGCACCGGTGATCATGTTCTTCACGTAGTCAGCGTGACCTGGGCAGTCGACGTGAGCATAGTGACGAATGTTCGAGTTGTACTCGACATGAGCGGTGTTGATGGTGATGCCGCGTGCTTTTTCTTCTGGAGCCGAGTCGATCTTGTCGAACTCAACGACTGCCGAACCGAAAACTTCGGAGCAGACGCGAGTCAGAGCTGCAGTCAGAGTGGTTTTACCATGGTCAACGTGGCCGATAGTGCCAACGTTCACGTGTGGTAGGGAACGATCAAACTTTTCCTTAGCCATCGATACAATCCTCCGCAGAAGAAATAGTCTTACGCTGATAAAACAAAGGCAGATATTTTCATATCTGCCTTGTTTATATGGAGCTCTTGAGCGGACTTGAACCGCTGACCTCACCCTTACCAAGGGTGTGCTCTACCAACTGAGCTACAAGAGCGAAACACTTTGCGCAAAACCCAGCAAACTTGGAGCGGGTAGCGGGAATCGAACCCGCATCATCAGCTTGGAAGGCTGAGGTTCTACCACTAAACTATACCCGCGGAGCTTGCGGCTCTCGCTAAAACTGGTGGAGGGAGAAGGATTCGAACCTTCGAAGCTCTCGCAACGGATTTACAGTCCGTCCCCTTTGACCGCTCGGGAATCCCTCCAGATGTGGCCGGCATTCTATGTGTCTGCCGCCCTAGTGTCAAGCTCTTTTTCAAATTTTTTCAATCAAATCTGAAACTTAGCTGCGTTGACACCGCTTCCAGTTCCGCCACCTGAGTGGTGTTCCCTGTGAAGCGGGCGCCATTCTATCAAGCTATTCGCCAGTTGCAATACCCTGGCAGAAAATAATTTTATGTTTTAAGTCTTTGAAATCGCTGGAAAGTGCTGCGAGTACGGTTTGGTCCAGCAACCGCTCGCTTTCCGGGGAAATCTTCAGCCACAGACCGTCGGCCCCCGGCAGCTGACCCGACACCGGCAATGCATTGATATCCAGGCTCAGCAAGCGCTGACGCAGTGCATCAAGCTGCTCTTTCCCCGCCAGGCCACCGACAACCAGGCACTCATCGCGACGACGGGCCGGTGTGGACACGCCTGTTTCACGCAGCAGGCGGATCTCTTGTTGATTACCTTTGTACAACGACAGCGGGGTGACGTCCTTGACCTTGAGCGGGGCTTCCTGTTGATGCCAGACGTAATAGAAGACGTTGAGCACCAGCAACAGCAGAAACAACCAACGCATAAGCACCTCAGTCCAATGGGCAGGCCATTGCCAGGCCAACGAATACCAGGTCAGGGACTACCCGTGCCTGCGGCGCAGCTTCACGCACCAACGGCGCATCCCCGCCGGTAAGGAACACGGTAAAATTCTCCCCCCACAGCGCACGCGCCTGTTCGAGCTGAGTCCGGGCAAAGCCTTGCAGCATTAATACGCAACCACGCTCCACGGCCTCGACGGTCGAGCGCCCCGGGGCAAGGCTGGTCAATGCACGCGCTGCCGAAGCATCGTCATAGCGGATACGTCGGGTATGTGTACGCAACTGACTACGCATCAGCGGCATCCCCGGACAGATATAACCACCCAGGTGCTCGCCATCGGCGGCAATGAAGTCAGCCTTGGCGGCGGTCCCCAGGTCGATCACGAGGCAAGCACCCTTGGCCAGGTGGAACGCACCCAACGCTGCGAGCCAGCGATCCATGCCCAGGCGTTGATAGTCTTCATAGCCATTACGCACCCCCGCTGCTTGCTGGGCAGGCTCTGCGACTTGCGCCACCACACGGAATGCCTGGCCGATCAGCGAGCAAAGTGCAGCAGTTTCTTCCTCGCTGCGCACACTGACGATACGGCAACCCGACAAACGCAGCGACGCCAAGGCACTGACCTCGGCCACCAGCGACTGATCCGAATCGACAATACCGCCGCCCACGATCGTAGCGTCGCCAGCATGAATGACCCGCCACTTGATAAAGCTGTTACCGCAATCGAGCTCAAGAATCATCACGCAACCTCAAACTGAGCTCACCACCGCTGAAGCTCTTTTCCACACCGTCGACCTCAAGGCGCAAGCCGCCCTGCCCGTCCACACCGAGCACTACCCCATCGATCCGGGTACTGCCGGCAACCAGCGATACGTTACGCCCCTGCCATAGATGCGCTTGCTCCCATTCCTCCTGGAATGCGGCAAAACCATAGCGGCGGTGACGCGCCAATTCATGTTGCAGTTGCTGGCTGAGCATCGCCACCAAGTGATTGCGATCAATTGCGGCGCCAACCTCACGTCGCATCGAGGTCCACGCCTGGTCGACCTGGTCATTGGTCTGCATGTTCACATTAATGCCAATACCAAGCACCACGTGACAGACGTCTGCCGGGTCGCCGACCAGCTCAAGCAAGATGCCCGTGATCTTCTGCCCACGCACAAGCACATCATTGGGCCATTTAAGTCCCACATCCTTTACGCCGAAACCTTGCAGCGTTCGCATTACCGCCAACCCCACCACCAGGCTCAGCCCTTCGAGCTGGCGCATGCCGCCTTCGACACGCAAGACGAGGCTGTAATAGAGGTTTTCTGCGAAGGGGCTTACCCATTGACGACCGCGGCGGCCACGCCCGGCATTCTGGCGCTCGGCCAGCACCAGAAAAGGAGCAGCCTGCCCCTCACCCGCAAGCCGCAGCCCTTCGGCATTGGTCGAATCGATGGTTTCGTGGATGAAAACTGGCCACTGCTCGCCCTCGGCAAACTCGGCGATCGCCTTCGCTTCGAGCAGGACCAGAGGCGCCGCTAACTGGTAGCCGCGGCCACGAACCTTGTGAATAGTGAGGTTCAGCTCGGTCTCCAGGTGCTGCAGCTGCTTCCAAACGGCGCTGCGACTCACCCCGAGGGCTGCCCCCAAGGCTTCACCGGAATGGAACCGGCCATCCTTGAGGAGATTCAACAACTTCAGCATGCCAGTCTCGACTTGGAATAAGGCTGGCATGATAGCTATGGGTAGTGGCCTTGCATAGGAGAAGGGCCGCCCGCAGATGCTACCAACAGGGAGTTTTCCAGCCGCAAAGACAAAACCCCTACCTGCTTGCGCAGATAGGGGTTTTGCGAAATGAATCTTGACGATGACCTACTCTCACATGGGGAGACCCCACACTACCATCGGCGATGCATCGTTTCACTACTGAGTTCGGGATGGGATCAGGTGGTTCCAATGCTCTATGGTCGTCAAGAAATTCTGTTGCCAGAATGTCCAGATGGACAGCCCAGCGAATTCGGATATGTGATTTGTGATGTGCATTCGAACTTTCGGTTCGTGTGTCTTCACCACCGCAATCTGCATGAGCAAATTGCTTGGGTGTTATATGGTCAAGCCTCACGGGCAATTAGTATTGGTTAGCTCAACGCCTCACAGCGCTTACACACCCAACCTATCAACGTCGTAGTCTTCGACGGCCCTTTAGGGGATTCTAGATCCCAGTGAGATCTCATCTTGAGGCAAGTTTCCCGCTTAGATGCTTTCAGCGGTTATCTCTTCCGAACATAGCTACCCGGCAATGCCACTGGCGTGACAACCGGAACACCAGAGGTTCGTCCACTCCGGTCCTCTCGTACTAGGAGCAGCCCCTCTCAAATCTCAAACGTCCACGGCAGATAGGGACCGAACTGTCTCACGACGTTCTAAACCCAGCTCGCGTACCACTTTAAATGGCGAACAGCCATACCCTTGGGACCGGCTTCAGCCCCAGGATGTGATGAGCCGACATCGAGGTGCCAAACACCGCCGTCGATATGAACTCTTGGGCGGTATCAGCCTGTTATCCCCGGAGTACCTTTTATCCGTTGAGCGATGGCCCTTCCATACAGAACCACCGGATCACTAAGACCTACTTTCGTACCTGCTCGACGTGTTTGTCTCGCAGTCAAGCGCGCTTTTGCCTTTATACTCTACGACCGATTTCCGACCGGTCTGAGCGCACCTTCGTACTCCTCCGTTACTCTTTGGGAGGAGACCGCCCCAGTCAAACTACCCACCATACACTGTCCTCGATCCGGATAACGGACCTGAGTTAGAACCTCAAAGTTGCCAGGGTGGTATTTCAAGGATGGCTCCATGAGAACTGGCGTCCCCACTTCAAAGCCTCCCACCTATCCTACACAAGCAAATTCAAAGTCCAGTGCAAAGCTATAGTAAAGGTTCACGGGGTCTTTCCGTCTAGCCGCGGATACACTGCATCTTCACAGCGATTTCAATTTCACTGAGTCTCGGGTGGAGACAGCGCCGCCATCGTTACGCCATTCGTGCAGGTCGGAACTTACCCGACAAGGAATTTCGCTACCTTAGGACCGTTATAGTTACGGCCGCCGTTTACCGGGGCTTCGATCAAGAGCTTCGCTTGCGCTAACCCCATCAATTAACCTTCCGGCACCGGGCAGGCGTCACACCCTATACGTCCACTTTCGTGTTTGCAGAGTGCTGTGTTTTTAATAAACAGTCGCAGCGGCCTGGTATCTTCGACCGGCATGGGCTTACGGAGCAAGTCCTTAACCCTCGCCGGCGCACCTTCTCCCGAAGTTACGGTGCCATTTTGCCTAGTTCCTTCACCCGAGTTCTCTCAAGCGCCTTGGTATTCTCTACCTAACCACCTGTGTCGGTTTGGGGTACGGTTCCCAGTTATCTGAAGCTTAGGAGCTTTTCTTGGAAGCATGGCATCAACCACTTCGTCGCCTAATGGCAACTCGTCATCAGCTCTCGGCCTTGAAATCCCGGATTTGCCTAAGATTTCAGCCTACCACCTTAAACTTGGACAACCAACGCCAAGCTGGCCTAGCCTTCTCCGTCCCTCCATCGCAATAACTGCAAGTACAGGAATATTAACCTGTTTTCCATCGACTACGCTTTTCAGCCTCGCCTTAGGGACCGACTAACCCTGCGTCGATTAACGTTGCGCAGGAAACCTTGGTCTTTCGGCGTGGGAGTTTTTCACTCCCATTGTCGTTACTCATGTCAGCATTCGCACTTCTGATACCTCCAGCAAGCTTCTCAACTCACCTTCACAGGCTTACAGAACGCTCCTCTACCGCATCATCATAAGATGATACCCGTAGCTTCGGTGCATGGTTTGAGCCCCGTTACATCTTCCGCGCAGGCCGACTCGACTAGTGAGCTATTACGCTTTCTTTAAAGGGTGGCTGCTTCTAAGCCAACCTCCTAGCTGTCTAAGCCTTCCCACATCGTTTCCCACTTAACCATGACTTTGGGACCTTAGCTGACGGTCTGGGTTGTTTCCCTTTTCACGACGGACGTTAGCACCCGCCGTGTGTCTCCCATGCTCGGCACTTGTAGGTATTCGGAGTTTGCATCGGTTTGGTAAGTCGGGATGACCCCCTAGCCGAAACAGTGCTCTACCCCCTACAGTGATACATGAGGCGCTACCTAAATAGCTTTCGAGGAGAACCAGCTATCTCCGAGCTTGATTAGCCTTTCACTCCGATCCACAGGTCATCCGCTAACTTTTCAACGGTAGTCGGTTCGGTCCTCCAGTCAGTGTTACCTAACCTTCAACCTGCCCATGGATAGATCGCCCGGTTTCGGGTCTATACCCAGCGACTAAACGCCCTATTAAGA
>NZ_CP169366.1:4155000-5986175 GCF_051123555.1 Pseudomonas sp. NFX1
AGTCGGCCTGCCAGCCAGCGCAGTCCATGAAGTATTGGCCAGCAACAAGCAGGCGAAGCAGTTCAGCCAGCTCAAGCACGGCCAGGTGTTGCAGTTCGAACTCGACAAAGACGGCCAACTGACCAACCTGCACAGCAAAGTCAGCAACCTCGAAACCATTCGCCTGACCAAAAGCGCCAAGGGCTACAGCTTCAACCGCGAAATCAGCAAGCCTGTGGTCCGTACGGCCTACGCCCACGGCGTGATCAAGAGCTCGCTGTCGGCCTCCGCTCAGCGTGCCGGCCTGTCCCACAGCCTGACCATGGACATGGCACGCGTGCTGGGCTACGACATCGACTTCGCCCAGGACATCCGCCAGGGTGACGAATTCGACGTGGTGTACGAGCAAAAAGTCATGGATGGCAAGGTGGTCGGCACCGGTAACATCCTGTCCGCTCGCTTCAGCAACCGCGGCAAAACCTACACCGCCGTGCGGTACACCAACAAACAGGGTAATACCAGCTACTACACTGCCGACGGCAACAGCCTGCGCAAAGCGTTCATCCGCACCCCGGTGGATTTCGCCCGCATCAGCTCGCGCTTTTCCGCTGGCCGTAAGCACCCGATTCTGAACAAGATCCGCGCCCACAAAGGTGTTGACTATGCCGCCCCGCGCGGTACACCGATCAAGGCCGCCGGTGACGGCCGCATCGAGCTGGCTGGGCGCCGGGGTGGCTACGGCAATACCGTGATCATCCAGCACGGCAACCGCTACAAGACCCTGTACGGTCACATGCAAGGCTTCGCCAAAGGCATCAAGACTGGCGGCTCGGTCAAGCAGGGCCAGATCATCGGCTACATCGGCACCACCGGCCTTTCCACCGGGCCGCACTTGCATTACGAGTTCCAGGTCAACGGCGTGCACGTCGACCCGCTAAGCCAGAAAGTGCCGATGGCCGACCCGATCGCCAAGGCCGAACGCTCACGCTTCCTGCAGCAGAGCCAGCCACTGATCGCCCGCATGGATCAGGAAAAGGCCACCATGCTCGCTGCGAACAAGCGCTAAGTCATGGCGCTTTATCTGGGGGTGATGTCCGGTACCAGCCTCGATGGCCTGGACATCGCCCTGATCGAACAGCGCGAGCAACCAACACTGCTCGCCACGCATTACATCCCCATGCCCGCCGACCTGCGCCAGGGCCTGCTGAGCCTTTGCGCCAGCGGCCCTGACGAAGTCGCGCGCGCCGCCCTGGCCGAGAACCGCTGGGCCAGCCTGGCAGCCGAAGGTATTGGCCACTTGCTCGCAAGCCAGGGGCTTGCGCCAAGCGCCATCCGCGCCATCGGCAGCCATGGCCAGACCATCCGCCACGAACCTGCCCGGGGCTTCACCGTGCAGATCGGCAACCCGGCACTGCTTGCAGAGCTTACCCAGATCAGCGTGATCGGCGACTTCCGACGCCGCGATGTGGCCGCTGGCGGGCAAGGGGCACCCTTGGTACCGGCATTTCACGAAACCCTGTTCAGCCACCTGGGCCAACGGCTCGCCGTGCTCAATGTGGGGGGCTTCAGTAACCTCAGCCTGATTGCCAATGATACGCCGGTGCATGGTTTCGACTGTGGGCCCGGCAATGTGTTGCTGGACGCCTGGATCGAGTCCAAGCGCGGCCAGCACTACGACGCTGACGGTGCCTGGGCAGCCAGTGGCGAGGTGATCGAAGCGCTGCTTGCAGCTCTGTTGAGCGACCCGTTCTTTGCCGGCGCCGGCCCCAAGAGTACGGGGCGCGAAGTGTTCAACCTGGCGTGGCTGCAAAGGCACCTGAGCAAACTGCCGCCCTACCGTGACCAGGATGTACAGGCGACCCTGCTGGAGCTGACAGCGCGCAGCATCATCGACTCACTGCGCAACGCTCAGCAGGGCACCGAGGCGCTGCTGGTGTGCGGTGGCGGGGCCCGCAACGGGGCGTTGATGCGCCGGCTTGCCCAGCTGTTGCCGGGCGCCCAGGTGTCCAGCACTGCGGCCCATGGCGTCGACCCGGACTGGGTAGAGGCCATGGCCTTCGCCTGGCTGGCCCATTGCTGCCTGGAAGGTATCCCAGCCAACCGCCCGAGTGTGACAGCTGCCCGGGGCTTGCGCGTGCTCGGCGCCATCTACCCGGCGTAACGCCCCAGCACAATGCAAAACGCCGCGCAAATGCGCGGCGTTTTCGTACAGCCCGTGATCAGATCGAGAACGAAGAACCACAACCGCAGGTGGTGGCGGCGTTCGGGTTCTTGATGACGAAGCGCGAGCCTTCCAGCCCTTCCTGGTAGTCCACCTCGGCACCCGCCAGATACTGGAAGCTCATCGGGTCGACCACCAGCGACACGCCTTCACGCTCGACGATGGTGTCATCCTCGGCCACATCTTCATCGAAGGTGAAACCGTACTGGAAGCCCGAGCAGCCACCGCCGGTCACGAATACCCGCAACTTCAGACGCTCATTGCCTTCCTCGTTGACCAGGGTCTTCACCTTGTGGGCTGCCCCTTGGGTGAATTCCAGACCGGTAGGGGTGAAGGTTTCGACGCTCATGCTGATTCTCCCGGCGCAGTTGCCGCCATAAAACTCGATGACGCGCATTATCCGCTTCTCCGAGAAAATTGGTCAAGAATTGTGCGGCTTTAGTCGCGCCCACAAAAAGGCCCGCACTCGGCGGGCCTTGTGCCAGCTTGTGCCCTTATGGGAGCAGGCCCGCGTGGGACAGACCCATGCGCTCATCCAGGCCGAACAGGATGTTGAGATTCTGCACCGCCTGGCCCGAGGCACCTTTGACCAGGTTGTCGATGACCGAAAGCACCACCACCAAGTCCCCCCCTTGCGGGCGATGAACGGCAATACGGCAGACGTTGGCACCGCGCACACTGCGTGTTTCCGGGTGGCTGCCGGCCGGCATCACATCCACGAACGGCTCATCGGCATAACGCTTCTCGAACAGCGCCTGCAGATCAACCGAGGTATCAACCACGGTGGCATACAGGGTGGCGTGGATGCCGCGGATCATGGGCGTCAGGTGTGGCACGAAGGTCAGGCCGATGTCCTTGCCCGCCGCCAGGCGCAAGCCCTGGCTGATTTCCGGCAGGTGGCGATGACCTTTGACCGCGTAAGCCTTCATGCTTTCGCCAGCCTCGCAGAACAGCGAACCCACCGCCGCCCCCCGCCCGGCGCCGCTGACGCCCGACTTGCAGTCGGCAATCAGGCGCGATGGGTCGGCCAGGCCGGCCTCCAGCAATGGCAGGAAGCCCAGCTGGGTGGCCGTCGGGTAGCACCCCGGCACTGCAATCAGGCGAGCCTGGCGGATTTTCTCGCGATTCACCTCAGGCAAGCCGTAGACGGCGTCCTTGAGCAGCTCCGGCGCGCCATGAGGCTGGCCGTACCACTTGCCCCACTCGGTGGCATCCTGCAGGCGGAAGTCGGCCGACAGGTCGATCACCTTGGTTCCGGCCGCCAGCAGTTCGCCGGCCAGGGCGTGGGCAACGCCGTGGGGCGTTGCAAAAAACACCACATCACACGCTGCCAAGGCTTTGCTGTCCGGCACACTGAACGCCAGGCCGTCATAGTGGCCGCGCAGGTTCGGGTACATGTCAGCTACCGCCACGCCCGCTTCGGAGCGCGAAGTGATGACCGCCACTTCGGCCTGAGGATGCTGTGCCAGCAGACGCAACAGCTCGACGCCGGTGTAACCCGTGCCGCCGACGATACCGACCTTGATCATAACGCTTGCCCCTTATCAACGAGCCCACTGGAAAGCGCACGATAATAGGGGTGCAAGCCGCCTGTAACAACTCTTCGGGTGACCCTTCGGGCGCTTGACCACTACTATCTGACGACCGTGAAAACCTGAAGGAACTCCCTCAATGCTTTACCTATGGATCAAAGCGCTGCATATCGTCAGCGTGGTCTGCTGGTTCGCCGGCCTGTTCTACCTGCCCAGGTTGTTCGTCTACCACGCCCAGAGCCAGGACAGCATCAGCCAGGACCGCTTCGTGACCATGGAGCGCAAGCTGTACCGCGGCATCATGAACCCGGCCATGATCGCTACCTATGTGTTCGGTGCCTGGATGCTCTACCTGACCCCGGGCTGGCTGAGCCAGGGCTGGTTGCATGCCAAGCTCACCCTGGTGATTCTGCTGACCGGCTACCATCACATGTGCGGCGCCCAACGCAAACGCTTCGCCAGCGGCGCCAATACCCGCAGCCACGTCTACTATCGCTGGTTCAATGAAGTCCCGGTGTTGTTCCTGCTGGGTATCGTAATTCTCGTGGTGGTCAAACCGTTCTGACGGTAACCCCCTACAGGAGCCTTGCCATGTCATTGCCCGCCTCGCTCGAACAACGCCTGCGCCTGCCCGTGGTCGCCGCACCGATGTTCCTGATCTCCAACCCCAGGCTGGTCCTGGCCTGCTGCGCCGCCGGCGTGGTCGGCAGCTTCCCGGCCCTGAACCAGCGCGACAGCGCAGGGTTCAAGGCCTGGCTCGAAGAGATCGAGGCCGGGCTTGCCCAACTGCAAGCACCGGCACCCTATGCCGTGAACCTGATCGTGCACCCGACCAACCCTCGCCTGCAGGCGGACCTTGCCCTGTGCGTGGCGCACAAGGTGCCGATCGTCATCTCCAGCCTGGGTGCGGTGAAGGAGGTAGTCGATGCCGTGCACAGCTACGGCGGGCTGGTATTCCACGACGTTACCACCCGCCGCCATGCCGAGAAGGCCGCCGAGGCGGGTGTCGATGGCCTGATCGCAGTGGCGGCGGGCGCCGGCGGCCATGCCGGCACCTGGAGCCCATTCGCCCTGGTGGCGGAGATCCGGCAGTTCTTCGACAAGACCCTGCTGCTGGCGGGCTGCATCAACCACGGCCATGAGGTCCTGGCGGCACAACTACTGGGGGCCGACCTTGCCTACATGGGCACCCGCTTCATCGCCACCACCGAAAGCCAGGCCCAGGCTGCCTACAAGCAGATGCTGCTCGATGCCCATGCCGTCGACATCATCCATACCCCCGCAGTGTCCGGCATCCCGGCCAGCTTCCTGCGCCCGAGCCTGGAGCAGGCGGGCTATGACATGAACGCACTCACGCATGGCCATGAACCGGGCAAGCTCAAACCGATCGACGACGAAGCCAAGGCCTGGAAAACCGTATGGTCGGCAGGCCAGGGAGTGGGCGATATCCATGACCTGCCCAACGCCCGCGCACTGATCGAACGCCTGCAAAGCGAGTACCGGGAAGCCCTGGATCGCTGCCAGGGTATTCGCGCCCAGGCCTTGTAGCAAAAGGCAACACCTTGCCCGGCCAAGCTGTACACTAGGCGCCCTCTTCAGCCCCAGGAGCCTTTGCATGACCCGTTACGCCATGATCACTGGTGCTTCCAGCGGCCTGGGCCTGGCCCTGGCGGAAGCGCTGGCACGGCGCGGGCGCAACCTGATCCTGGTGGCACGCCAGCGCGAGACGCTGGAGCCGGTGGCCATCGAGCTGACCCAACGTTTCGGTGTCGAGGTACTGTTCCGAGCCTGCGACTTGAGCCAGCCCCTTCGCCTGTCGGGCTTCGTGCTCGAACTGGAAGAAGGTGAGCGGCGTATCGACCTGCTGGTCAATTGCGCAGGCCTGCGCACCTATGGGCCGTTTCTGGCCCATGAGTGGGCCGACGAGCAGGACCTGCTGGAGGTCAATATCCTGGCCATGAGCCGCCTCTGCCATGCCATCGGCAACCTGATGGCAGTCCAGGGCGGCGGGCAGATCCTCAATGTGGCGGGCCTCGCCGGTGTCGCGCCGGGCCCCTGGATGGCGGCCTATGCAGCCAGCAAGGCCTATGTGCTGAGTTTCTCCCAGGCACTGCGCGAAGAGCTCAAGCGCACTGGCATCAAGGTCTCGGTGCTATGCCCAGGCCCCGTGCGCTCATCGCGCCGGCGCATTCCCCGGCTCGAAGGCAGCACTCGCTGCCTCAGCCCCGAAGAAGTGGCGCTGTACACGGTGCGCGCCCTGGACAAGAACCGCACACTGATCACCCCCGGCCGGCGCAATCGCTGGCTGGCATTCGCGCCGCGCCTGCTGCCCCGCTGGCTGGTGCGCAAGCTCGCTGGGGTGATCCATCGCCGCTACTGCCCGGTCGGAATGGAATAGCCACTGGGCGAGCGGCGCCCGGCTGAGTACACTCGGCCCGGACCCTCACCATGGAGCAAGTGCTGTGGACGATTTATTCACCAGGATCATCAACCGGGAAATCCCGGCGAAGATCATTTACGAGGACGACCAGGTTCTGGCGTTCCACGATATCGCCCCCCAGGCGCCCGTGCATTTTCTGGTCATCCCGAAAAAGCACATCCGCACCCTCAATGACCTGACCGAAGAGGACAAAGGCCTGGCCGGTCACATCCTGTTCACCGCCCAGCGTCTGGCCAAGGAACTAGGCTGCGAAGAGGGCTTCCGCGTGGTCATGAACTGCAACGAACTGGGTGGGCAGACCGTCTACCACATTCACATGCACGTGCTTGGCCAGCGCCAGATGCACTGGCCGCCGGGCTGATCCAGGGCAAGCGACCCTTGCGCTATTGCGGTAAACTGTCGGGCACACTCTTGCGGAGGTGCCCGATGGCTACCGAACGTCACTACTCGCCGCTCGACCGCTTGTTGCTGCAGGCCGATACCGCCATGCGCACCTTGCTGCCCTTCAGCGGCCAACCGTCCCGCCCATCCCCGGCCATCGTCCAGCCGGATGCCGACCTGGATGACGCCCAGAGCCGCCACATTGCCGGCCTCATGCGCATCAACCATACCGGCGAAGTCTGCGCCCAGGCGCTGTACCAAGGCCAGGCACTGACCGCCAAACTGCCCCAGGTACGCAAAGCCATGGAGCATGCCGCCGAAGAAGAAATCGACCACCTGGCCTGGTGTGAACAGCGCATTCGCCAGTTGAATAGCCACCCAAGCGTGCTCAACCCGCTGTTCTACGGCATGTCGTTCGGCATTGGCGCGCTCGCCGGGCTGGTCAGCGACAAGGTCAGCCTGGGCTTCGTCGCCGCCACCGAGCATCAGGTGTGCAAACACCTGGACGAACACCTGGAGCAGATTCCGCACGAGGACGAAAAGTCTCGCGCCATTCTCGAACAGATGCGCATAGATGAAGAGCAGCACGCCGAGTCTGCCCTCGAGGCGGGCGGCTATCGTTTTCCAGCCCCGGTGCGTTTCGGCATGAGCCTGCTGGCCAAGGTCATGACCAAGAGCACCTACCGTATTTGAAGGTAAACCCATGACGGAACGATTCAGCGCCAAGGACCTGGCGCGCGCCGTGCACGCCGGCATCCTCCAGCCGGGCCAGGATCAAGCCCTGCTGCAGTTTCTGCGCCAGCAACCGGCAACGCGCGGCAGCTTCCAGCTGGCGCACGTCGCGTTCTACTTCGGCGCCTTGCTCATCATGGGCGCCATGGGCTGGCTGCTCACCGAAGCCTGGATGCAGATCGGCGACTGGGCACTGCTGGCCATCGCGACGCTGTATATCCTCTTGTTGACGCTCTTCGCCCTCAACCTGCAACGGCGCGCACAACCGGTCGCCGCTGGCGTACTGGCGGCGGTCGCGGTGAGCATCGTGCCGCTGGCGGTGTTTGCCATCGAGCGCCTGGTCGGCTGGTGGCCGCTGGATGACAGGCAATCGGCCTATCACCAGTACTACACCTATGTGCAGGGTGGCTGGTTGTTGATGGAGGCCGCCACGGTGGTCGCCGGGCTGCTGATGCTGCGGCTGATCCCCTACCCGTTCATCGTGATGCCAATCGCCATGGCGTTGTGGTTCATGTCGATGGACCTCAGCGAGTGGTTCTTCGGTTCGCCGTTCAGCTGGGAGCAACGGCGCGAAGTATCGCTCTGGTTCGGCCTGGGGATGCTGCTGGTATTCCTGGTGGCGGACGGCCGCACCCGTGAGGACTATGCCCACTGGGGCTATCTGGCCGGGCTCGCGGCGTTCTGGGGTGGGCTGACGCTGGTGGACAACGGTAGCGAGCTGGGCAAGGCCCTCTACTGCCTGATCAATATCGGGCTGATGGCCATCGCCGTGCTGTTGCGCAGGCCGGTGTTCATGGTGTTTGGGGCGTTGGGGGTGGCAGCTTATCTGGGCTACCTGTCTTACGAGGTGTTTGCCGAGTCGCTGCTGTTCCCGGTGGTGGTGACGGTGATCGGGCTGGGGGTTATCTGGCTGGGGTTGGCTTATCAAAAGCGGCGGGAGCGGTTGAGCCAGGCATTCAGAAACGTACTCCCGCAGTGGTTGCAAGTTGCCCTTCCGGCATTACGCAACTGAACACAGCCGGGGCTACGGGGCAGCCCCGAACATTTCGGACTCAACCCAACTCTACGATCTCGTAGCCGTGGGTGATCTCGACGCCCGCGCGCTCCAGCATGATCGACGCAGAGCAGTATTTCTCGGCCGACAGCTCAACTGCCCGCTTGACCTGGGCCTCTTTCAAGCCACGGCCCTTCACCACGAAATTCATGTGGATCTTGGTAAACACTTTCGGGTCTTCGCTGGCGCGCTCGGCTTCCAGGAATGCCTCGCAGCTCTCCACCGCCTGGCGCGACTTCTTCAAGATGCTGACCACATCGAAGCTGCTGCAGCCACCCAAGCCCAACAACAGCATTTCCATCGGGCGCACGCCCAGGTTTCGGCCACCAGCCTCAGGCGGGCCGTCCATCACGACGACATGCCCGCTCCCCGACTCGCCGAGGAACATCGCGTCACCGGCCCACTGGATACGTGCCTTCATCTACCTGGACTCCTAATTTTCGGAAAAGGGTGTCAGCTTAGACCTTGTGTGGCTGTCGGAAAAGCTCGAGACGTGTCGGTTTAGTACCGAAACATCCTGTAGTGTCTGATAAGCTGGCGCCAAATGACTGGCGCTTGCCGCCAGACACTTCCTACAAGAAGCCTATGTGTCGTATCGAACAGGATTTCGTGATGGTTGCCTCAGCCCTACCCGCCAAGATCAAGAATATCGACAAACTGCTGGTGCACTGCCAGCGCCGCCGCTACACCGCCAAGAGCAACATCATCTGCGCCGGCGATCGGGCCGAAACATTGTCGTTCATCATCAAGGGTTCGGTGACCATCCTCATCGAGGACGACGACGGTCACGAAATGATCATCGCCTACCTCAACAGCGGTGATTTCTTTGGCGAGCTGGGGCTTTTCGAACCCGTGGAAGGCGAACAGCAGCGCAGTGCCTGGGTCCGCGCCAAGACCGAATGTGAAGTGGCAGAGATCAGTTACGACAAGTTTCGCGAACTCTCACGCCAGGACCCAGACATCCTCTACGCACTGGGTGGCCAGATGGCGCAGCGCCTGCGCAATACCACGCGCAAGGTCGGCGACCTGGCCTTCTTCGATGTGACCGGCCGCGTCGCGCGCTGCCTGCTCGAGCTGTGCAAGCAACCCGATGCAATGACCCACCCCGACGGCATGCAGATCAAGATCACCCGACAGGAGATCGGCCGTATCGTCGGGTGCTCGCGGGAGATGGTCGGCCGCGTCCTCAAAGACCTTGAGGAGCGCAGCCTGGTGCAGGTAAAGGGCAAGACCATGGTGGTCTACGGTACCCGTTAGTCCTTGGGCAGGTCTGCAAGCACCTTGGCATAGGCCTGCGAGAGGCGCTCGAACCAGGGCGCTGCGGGCGCGACTTCGTGCAAGGCGATATGCGCATCGGGGCGGCAGCGCTGCTCCAGCTCGCAGCACTCGTTGAAGCGGTTGACGGCCGCGACCATCGACTCACGCTCGTTATCCAGCAACAGTGCACCATGCACCAGCACCACCGGGCGTTTTCCGCCCAGCCCCTGGCGCCAGCGCTGGGCCGTGCCGACCAACTTGCGACCATTGAGATTGACGTTGTAGCGGCCATCGCAGAACGCCCCGTCGATCTCGCCCACCGAAGCTACCCCGCCCCATTCCCGTAGCACCTCGCACAGCGGCAGGCACAGGCGTTCGTAGGCATTCTCGATGCGCCCATGGTCACCTTCGCTGCGCGGTGCCACATACACCAGCGCCACATTCACCGTGGCATGCGATTGCGGCACCGGCTCACCGCCAGTCTCGCGCAACAGCACCGGCCAGCCGGCAATCGCAAGCTCGGCACAGGCGGCTTCGAAATTGTCCAGGCGGCTCATGCGGCGCGGCATGACCAGGGCATGGTCGGTCGGGCGCCAGAACAGCACACCGAATTCGCGCTCGCCGCGGCACACGGCGGCCAGCAGGTCCTGCTCGGCATGCAGGCCTTGTTCAACGGTCAGTGCCAGGGGTTGATCGGTCATTGATCCACCTTTGATGTGATTGTTCACGATGCAGCCCTTGCCCACAAAAAAGCCGGCAAAAGCCGGCTCGTCTTGGTCAGTCCAATGGCTGAACAGTCTTCTTCACCTGTTCCGGGAAGAACAGCCGCTGCAGTTCAAGCCCCGGTTGCTCGGCCCGCATGAACGCCTCGCCCACCAGGAACGAGTAAACCTCGTTGATTGCCATCAGCTCGACATCGGCACGGTTGAGAATGCCGCTTTCGGTAATGGCCAGACGCTCGCGCGGAATACGCGGCAGCAGGTCGAGCGTGGTCTCCAGGCTGACCTCGAAGGTGTGCAGGTTGCGGTTGTTGACGCCGACCAGCGGGGTATCGAGGGTGTTCAGCGCGCGCTCCAGCTCATCGCCGTCATGCACTTCGACCAGCACATCCAGGCCGACATCCTTGGCCGTGGCGGCCAGCTCGGCCATCTTCACGTCATCCAGCGCCGAGACGATCAGCAGCACGCAGTCGGCGCCCAGCGCCCGTGCCTCGACAATCTGGTAGGGGTCGATCATGAAGTCCTTGCGGATCACCGGCAGCGAAACTGCGCCGCGGGCCTGCTGCAGGTACGCATCAGCGCCCTGGAAGTAATCCACATCGGTCAGCACCGACAGGCAGGTCGCCCCGCCCTTCTCGTAGCTGACGGCGATGTCCGCCGGCACGAAGTGCTCGCGGATCACGCCCTTGCTCGGCGATGCCTTCTTGATTTCGGCAATGACCGCAGGTTGCTTGCGCTTGGCCTGCTCGATCAGCGCATTGGCAAAGCCACGTGGGGCGTCGGCGGCCTTGGCCAGGCGCTCCAGCTCGGCAAGGCTGACCCGGGCACTGCGCTCGGCCACTTCCTCGACTTTGCGGGCGAGGATCTTTTCCAGCACGGTCGGTACGCTCATGCTTCGTTCTCCAGCTTGAATACGGCGGTGAAGGCACCCAGTTCCTGCAGTTTTTCCCAGGCAAGCCCTGTATGCAGTACGTCGTGGGCAAGTTCCACGCCCTGCGCCAGGGTCATGGCATGATCAGCGGCATACAGCGCAGCGCCAGCATTGAGCACGATCATTTCGGCCGCTTTCTGACCGTTCTCGGTCTTGCGCCGGCCCAGTGCATCACGAATCAGCTCGTACGAGGCCTGCGGGCCGTCGACGGCCAGGCCATGCAGGCTCTGGCTCTTCATGCCGAGGTCTTCGGGCTCGACCCAATATTCAGTGATCTCGCCCTTCTTCAGCTCGGCTACGAAGGTCGGCGCCGCCAGGCTGAACTCGTCCAGGCCGTCCTTGGAGTGAACCACCAGAACATGTTTGCTGCCCATGCGCTGCAGCACTTCGGCCAGCGGGCGGCACAATGCCTGGTTGAACACGCCGACCACCTGGTGCTTCACACCGGCCGGATTCGTAAGCGGGCCCAGCATGTTGAACAGGGTGCGCAGGCCCAGGTCGCGACGCGGGCCAGCGGCGTACTTCATTGCCTTGTGATGGCTTTGCGCAAACATGAAACCGATGCCCAGGCTGTCGATGCAACGGGCGACCTGCACCGGGGTCAGGTTCAGGTAGATGCCGGCCGCTTCCAGCAGGTCGGCGCTGCCGCTCTTGCCCGAAACCGCGCGGTTACCATGCTTGGCCACCGGGCAACCGGCTGCAGCCAGGACAAACGCCGACGCCGTGGAAACGTTGAAGATGTTGGCACCATCGCCGCCGGTACCAACGATATCGACCACACCATCGAGGCTCTTCAGCTCGACCTTGTCGGCCAGCTCACGCATCACCGAAACCGCACCGACAATCTCGTCGATGCTCTCGCTTTTCATGCGTATGCCCATCAGGAAGGCACCGATCTGCGCCTCGCTGCATTGGCCGGTCATGATCTGACGCATGACGTCGCTCATTTCTTCAGTGGACAGGTCCAGATGGCCGACGATGCGGCTCAGCGCGCTCTTGATATCCATGTTCGATCCTTAGCGGCGGCCGCCGGTCTGCTTGAGGAAGTTGGCGAACAGCTCGTGGCCCTGCTCGGTGAGGATGGATTCGGGGTGGAACTGCACCCCTTCGATGTTCAACGTCTTGTGGCGCAGGCCCATGATCTCGTCGACCGTGCCGTCGGCATGAGCGGTCCAGGCGGTGACTTCAAGGCACTCGGGCAGGGTTTCACGCTTGACCACCAGGGAGTGGTAACGAGTAACGGTGAGCGGGTTATTGAGGCCGGCGAATACGCCCAAGTCGCGGTGCAGCACCGGGCTGGTCTTGCCGTGCATCACCTGACGGGCGCGCACTACGTCGCCGCCAAACGCCTGGCCGATGGACTGGTGGCCCAGGCACACGCCCAGAATCGGCAGCTTGCCGGCGAAATGCAGGATCGCCTCGATCGACACACCCGCCTCGCTCGGCGTGCAAGGGCCAGGGGAGACAACGATGCGCTCCGGGTTGAGGGCTTCGATTTCAGCGAGGGTCATTTCGTCATTGCGAATGACCTTGACCTCGGCACCCAACTCGCCCAGGTATTGAACGACGTTGTAGGTGAATGAGTCGTAGTTGTCGATCATCAGTAACATCGGGCTAAACCTCTTGAATCTACTGACTTTAGAATACGAACCTTGCTACACCGCCCGCAGCATGGCATTGCCACGAAGAGCATTCGGAAACGGATAAGAAGGCAAACAGAAACGGGCCGGGCTGGCCGGCAGGAGATAAAGTCAGGCGCGCCAACGCCAACGGGCGTGGGCCTTGATTACGCGCATCAAGAGTTTGCTGACGATCAACACAGGATAGGTCTCGCTCATACGTCCCCGCACAGTAGCCTACCGGGACGACGGGCGCAATATGCCTGTAAACACTGGGAAACGAATGGACTTGGGAGACAAGCCCCGCGATTTGCTAAGGTCGATCGGGTAGTGCTCATAAAAACAATGAAAAGGATGTTCCCAGATGCGAAAAGCTCCATTGTTGCGTTTTACCCTCGCCACATTGGCCCTGGCCTGCAGCCAGGCGTTCGCCGCACCCTCCCCTTACTCGACCCTGATCGTGTTTGGCGACAGCCTGAGTGATGCCGGGCAGTTTCCGGACCTGACCGGTGGCACCGCAGGCATGCGCTTTACCAACCGCGATGCCGATGGCAACTATGCACCGATATCGCCGATGATTCTCGGCGGTCGGCTGGGTATCTCCCCTGACGAACTCAACCCTTCCACGTCAGTGGGCATCCAGCCTGATGGCAACAACTGGGCGGTGGGTGGCTACACGACGCAGCAGATTCTTGATTCGATCACTACAACGTCCGAGACGGTCATTCCGCCAGGCAACTTTGGTGCAGGCGCGGTACTTCGAGACCGCCCTGGTTATCTGGCCAACGGCCTACGTGCCGACCCGAATGCACTCTATTACCTTACCGGCGGCGGCAACGACTTCCTTCAGGGCCTGGTAAACAGCCCCGCCGACGCTGCAGCTGCCGGAGGCCGCCTGGCCGCCAGCGCCCAGGCTCTGCAACGGGGTGGCGCACGCTACATCATGGTCTGGCTATTACCCGACCTGGGCCAGACGCCAAACTTCAGCGGCACCCCACAGCAAAACCCGCTGTCGCAGCTCTCCAGCGTGTTCAACCAGTCGCTGCTCAATCAGCTCGGGCAGATCGACGCCGAGATCATCCCACTGAACATCCCCGTTCTACTGGGTGAGGCCTTGGCCAGCCCCAGTCAGTTCGGCCTGGCCAGCGGCCAGAACCTGGTCGGCACCTGCTACAGCGGCAATAGCTGCGTCGAAAACCCGGCATACGGCGTCAACGGCACCAGCCCCGACCCGACCAAGTTGCTGTTCAACGACTCGGTGCACCCGACCATTGCCGGCCAGCAGTTGATTGCCGACTACGCCTACTCGATCATCTCCGCACCGTGGGAGCTGACCCTGCTGCCGGAAATGGCCCACGCCAGCCTGCGCGCCCACCAGGACGAACTGCGCAACCAGTGGCAAACACCCTGGCAAGCCGTGGGGCAGTGGCAGGCATTCGTCGCCACCGGTGCCCAGGACCTGGACTTTGACGGCCAGCACAGCGCGGCCAGCGGCGACGGCCGGGGCTACAACCTGACCCTGGGTGGCAGCTATCGCGTGAGCGATGCCTGGCGCCTGGGCCTGGCGGGCGGCGTTTACCGGCAGAAACTGGAGGCCGGGGAACAGGATTCGGACTACAAGCTCGACAGCTACCTGGCCACGGCTTTCGCCCAGTATCGCCATGACCGCTGGTGGGCAGATGCCGCACTGACTGCCGGCCACCTGGACTACAGCGACCTCAAGCGCACCTTCGCCCTCGGCGTGAATGACCGCAGCGAGAAAGGCGATACCGACGGCGAGGCTTGGGCGCTGACGGGTCGGCTGGGCTATAACCTGGCCGCCGAGAGCAGCCCCTGGCAACTGGCACCGTTCATCAGCGCCGATTATGCCCGGGTCAAGGTCGATGGCTATGACGAAAAGAGCGGGCGCTCGACCGCGCTGGGCTTCGATGACCAGGAGCGCACCTCCCGCCGGTTGGGCATTGGGCTGCTAGGCAGTGTGCAAGTGGCTGCGAGTACCCGGGTGTTTGCCGAGGTCGCTCAGGAACACGAGTTCGAGGATGACCAGCAGGATGTGACCATGCACCTGACGACGTTACCGGCCAACGACTTCACCCTGACCGGGTATACGCCGCATAGCGACCTGACCCGGGCCAGCGTGGGGCTGAGCCATGAGCTGGTGGCGGGGGTGCATGTGCGGGGGAACTACAACTGGCGCAAGAGTGATGAGTTGAAGCAGCAGGGGGTGAGCTTGGCGGTGAGTGTGGACTTCTGAATTTTGGGGCCGCTTTGCGGCCCTCTCGCGACGCAAGGCCGCTCCTACAGGGGGCGGATTGTACCTGTAGGAGCGGCCTTGCCGGGGCGCCGGACCGGTCGGAAAGGGCTGCAACGCAGCCCCAAAACCTCATCACCTACTTGGCAGATGTCTGCTCAGCCAACGCCACCGCGCGGAACATCGCCCGGCGCTTGTTGATGGTTTCTTCCCATTCCAGCGCCGGCACCGAGTCCGCCACGATGCCGCCACCCGCCTGCACATGCAGTTCGCCGTCCTTGATGACCGCAGTACGGATGGCAATCGCGGTATCCATGTTGCCGTTCCAGGCAAAATAGCCCACCGCGCCACCGTAAACGCCACGCTTGACCGGCTCCAGCTCGTCGATGATCTCCATCGCACGGATCTTCGGTGCACCCGACAGGGTCCCGGCCGGCAAAATCGCGCGCAATGCGTCCATCGCGGTCAGGCCCTCGCGCAACTGCCCGGTGACGTTGGAAACGATGTGCATCACGTTGGAGTAACGCTCGATCACCATCTTCTCGGTCAGGCGCACACTGCCCGTCGACGACACACGGCCCACGTCGTTGCGGCCCAGGTCGATCAGCATCAAGTGCTCGGCGATTTCTTTCTCGTCCGACAGCAGGTCGTCTTCCAGAGCACGGTCTGCTTCCTCGGTAGCACCGCGCGGGCGGGTGCCGGCAATCGGGCGCACGGTGACCAGGTTGTCCTCGACCCGCACCAGCACTTCAGGCGAACTGCCGACCACATGGAAGTCGCCGAAATTGAAGAAGTACATGTATGGCGTCGGGTTGAAGCAGCGCAAGGCACGGTACAGGTCGATGGGCGCCGACTTGAAGTCGATCGACATGCGCTGGGACGGCACCACCTGCATGCAGTCACCCGCCAGGATGTACTCCTTGATGCGGCCAACCGCGTTTTCGTAATCCTCGCGGGTATAGCTGGAGCGGAACTCCGGCTCGGCCGCCTGCGGGCCGCTCAGGTCCAGGCCACGGCGCGGGGTGATAGGCTGGCGCAATGTCTCCAGCAACCCTGCCAGGCGGGCCTTGCCTTGTTCGAAAGCCTGTTCCTCGGCCGGGTCGACCAGCACGATGGCGTGCATCTTGCCGGCCAGGTTGTCGAACACCACCACGGCGTCGGACACCATCAGCAGGATATCCGGCACGCCCAATGGGTCCGGGTTCGGGCTTGCACCCAGACGCTTCTCCACATAGCGCACGCAGTCATAACCGAAGTAGCCAACCAAGCCGCCATTGAAACGTGGCAGGCCAGGGATATCGGCGACCTTGTAACGGTCCTTGAACGACTCGACGAAGGCCAGCGGGTCGTCGACGTCATGGCGCTCTACCTCGACGCCATCCTGCAGGATACTCACCTGATAGCCATGCACCCGCATCACGGTGCGCGATGGCAGGCCGATCATCGAGTAACGGCCCCATTTCTCCCCGCCCTGTACCGACTCGAGCAGATAGGAGTTGGGCTGATCAGCCAGTTTCAGGTAGATCGACAGCGGCGTGTCGAAGTCGGCCAGGGTTTCACAGGCCAGGGGGATACGGTTGTAGCCGGCAGCGGCCAGGCGCAGGAATTCTTCGCGGGTCATGAGTAGCCTCGTGGCAAGCAGCAATAGGGTCAGGCAAACGGACGGGCCGGCAGGCGCCGGCGGGCAGAAGTCAGGCGCGCCAACGCCAACGGGCCAGGGCCTTGATGACTTTCATCCAGAATTTGCCAGTAACCGCCACGGTGGACTCTCTGTCTTGTGAGGCTTGAAGGTCCGCCAACGTTATCCCAGTGGCCGGGTCTGCGCAACCGGGCAGCAGCGCACGCAGATCGTCGATCACAAGGTTGGGCGACTCGTCGTTGATCGGCCGGCCATGGTTGTAGCCGTAGGTCAGGCCTACGCACTGCACACCCGCGGCCTTGGCGGCCAGTACATCGCTGCGCGAATCGCCGACGAACAGCGACTGTTGCGGCGTGACGCCGGCCATCTGCATGACGAACAGCAGCGCTGCGGGGTCGGGTTTCTTTTGTGGCAGGGTGTCGCCGCCGATGATCCAGCGGAAGTAGCGGCCGATCTTCATCTGGTCCAGCAGCGGGGCAACAAAGCGCTCGGGCTTGTTGGTGATCAGCGCCATCTCCACGCCTTGCTTGCGCAACCAGCGCAAGGTGTCTTGCACGCCGGGGTAAACCACGGTCAGTTCGTGGTTTTCGGCATAGGCATCCATGAACAGCGCCAGGGCCTGGTCGGCAAGCGCATCGTCCACCGACGCGTGCTCGATACCCCCTGCCAGCGCACGGCGCACCAGCACCTGGGCACCATTACCCACCCAGTGGCGCACCGCATCAAGGCCTGCCGGCGGGCGCCCGAGTTCGAGCAGCATGCGGTCCACGGCAGCGGCCAGGTCTGGCACGGAGTCGATCAGGGTACCGTCCAGATCGAACATCACCAGCCTGGGCAGCGTCCCCGGGAACAGCTGCTCGAAGCCGCTCATGGGCGGGCCTGAGCCAGTTCGGCGCGCATCTTGGCGATGACTTCCTGGTAGTCCGGGGCATTGAAGATTGCCGAGCCGGCGACGAAGGTGTCAGCGCCAGCGGCGGCGATTTCGCGGATATTGTTGACGTTGACGCCACCGTCGATTTCCAGGCGGATATCACGGCCGCTGGCGTCGATCAGCGCACGCGCCTCACGCAGTTTGTCGAGGGTGCCGGGGATGAACTTCTGCCCGCCAAAGCCTGGGTTGACGCTCATCAGCAGGACCATGTCGACCTTGTCCATCACGTACTTCAGGGCATCCAGGCTGGTCGCCGGGTTGAACACCAGGCCGGCCTTGCAACCGCCGTCGCGGATCAACTGCAGCGAGCGGTCGATGTGCTGGCTGGCTTCCGGGTGGAAGGTGATGTAGGTGGCACCGGCGTCGATGAAGTCACCGATGATACGGTCAACCGGGCTGACCATCAGGTGCACGTCGATCGGCGCGGTCAGGCCGTACTTGCGCAGGGCGGTGCAGACCATCGGGCCGATGGTCAGGTTGGGTACGTAGTGGTTGTCCATCACATCGAAGTGAACGATGTCGGCACCAGCGGCCAGCACCTTGTCGACGTCCTCGCCCAGGCGGGCGAAATCGGCTGAGAGAATGGAGGGGGCAATAGCGTAGGGCTGCATGGCGCACCTGTAGGGCAGAATCACGGTGGCGCGCATTGTAACTCAGGCAAACGGATAGAGGCTGATTGGTATCAATCCGTGTCGACGAGGTACTCCAGCCTGTACCGGCCTCTTCGCGGGGCAAGCCCGCATCCACAAGGCCGGTACACGCAATACAGGGATCAGCCCGGCTGCTGGGTCCTCAGCTTCTCGCTACGCCCACGCAGCCACTCCAGGGTCAGCAGCAGCACCACCGAAAACGCGATCAGCAAGGTCGCCGCCGCCGCAATCGTCGGGCTCAGGTTTTCGCGAATACCACTGAACATCTGCCGTGGCAGGGTCGCCTGCTCAGGCCCAGCAAGGAACAACGTCACCACCACCTCATCGAACGACGTCGCGAAGGCAAACAGCGCCCCCGAGATCACCCCCGGCGCGATCAACGGCAGGGTCACCCGGCGGAACGCCAGCAGCGGCGAGGCACCCAGGCTGGCAGCGGCGCGCACCAGGTTGTAGTTGAAGCCCTGCAACGTCGCCGACACGGTGATGATGACGAACGGCACACCCAGTACCGCATGCACCAGAATCAGCGAGGTAAAACTGTTGCCCAGCCCCAGCGGGGCGAAAAACAGGTAACTGGCCACACCAATGATCACCACCGGCACCACCATCGGCGAGATGACCAGCGCCATCACCAGCGACTTGCCCGGGAAATCGCCCCGGGTCAGGCCGATCGCTGCCAACGTACCAAACACCATGGCCAGCACTGTGGCCGCAGGGGCGACGATGATGCTGTTCTTCAATGCCCGCATCCACTCGGCAGAGCCGAAGAAGTCCTGGTACCACTGCAGCGAAAAGCCCTGCAGCGGGTACACCAGGAAACTGCCACTGTTGAAGGACAACGGCACGATCACCAACACCGGCAAGATCAGGAACAGCAGAATCAGGCCGCAAAGAATGCGCAGGCTGTAGAACCAGACCCGCTCCACGGGTGACATGTATGGGCTCAGCATGACAAGGCTCCTCAGCTCAGGCGCAGGCGGCTGGCGCCGACCAGCCAGCTATAGATCAGGTACAGCAACACGGTCGCCAGCAGCAACAGCCCACCCAGCGCGGTCGCCATGCCCCAGTTGATGCTGGTGTTGGTATAGAACGCCACGAAATAGCTGACCATCTGGTCGTTCGGGCTGCCCAGCAATGCCGGGGTGATGTAGTAGCCGATGGCCAGGATGAACACCAGCAGGCAACCCGCGCCAACCCCGGCGTAGGTCTGCGGGAAGTACACCCGCCAGAAGCTTGCGAACGGATGGCAACCCAGCGAGATGGCCGCGCGCATGTAGCTGGGCGAAATGCCCTTCATCACGCTGTACAGCGGCAGGATCATGAACGGCAGCAAGATATGCACCATGGAGATGTACACACCGGTGCGGTTGAACACCAGCTCCAGCGGTTGGTCGATAATGCCCATGGCCATCAGCGCACTGTTGATCAGGCCGCCCGACTGCAGCAGCACGATCCACGCGGCCACCCGCACCAGGATCGAGGTCCAGAACGGCAGCAGCACCAGAATCATCAGCAGGTTGCTTTGCCGGGCCGGCAGGTTGGCCAACAGGTAGGCCAGCGGGTAGGCCAGCACCAGGCAGATGGCGGTAATCACCACACCCATCCACAGGGTACGGGCAAAGATATCCAGGTAGATGGCCTGGTCGGGCGTGGCCTTGGCCAGCTCGCCGAGGTCATCGATACGGTGGTCGAGCGATGCCAGCAGGTAGAACGAGGTGACCGTGCTGGTGTTGCGGCGGATCGCCTGCCAGTAGGCCGGGTCACCCCAGCGCTCATCGAGGGCCTGCAACGCTTCTTTATAGGAGGCCGGTTCAGCCTTGAACGGCAGCGCCCGGGCGGTCTTGGTCAACAGACTACGGTAGCCGGCCAGCTCCATGTTCAACCGCTTGGAGAGGTCGCCCAGGGTCTGGTTCTTGCGCGACTCGGCCAGGTCCTGGCTCAGTGCCTTGTACACGTCTTCGCCGGGCAAACTCTTGCCGTCCCACTGGGACACCGCTTCGACGGTACGCGGCAGGCCGGCGACCACCTCAGGGTTGCCGACGCTCTTGTATAACAGCGCTGCGATCGGCACCAGAAACACCAGCAGAAGGAACAGCGCCAGCGGCGCGATCAACGCCTGCGCCTTCCAGCGGTTGACCCGCTCGGCGTGCTTGAGGCGCTGCTTGAGACTAGGACCTGCGCCTTCGTTGAGGGGCACTGCAATGGCCATGGCGAACTCCGCAAAACAGGTAGACGGGAAGCGCCAGTGCAAGCCCTGGCGCTCCGACGAGGCGCTTTACTTCTTCGCCGCCCAGGCGTTGAAGCGTTGCTCGAGCTGCTCGCTGTTGTCGGCCCAGAAGGCCACGTCGATCTGCACCTGGTTGGCGATGTTCTCAGGCGTGGTCGGCATGTCTTTCTTCACCTCGTCCGACAGCAGGCTGACGGCCTTGGCGTTGGCCGGGCCGTAAGCGATGTTCTCGGAGTAGATTTTCTGTTGCTCGGGCTGGACGCTGTAGGCGATGAATTTCTTCGCCTCTTCGGCGTTCTTGGCGCCTTTTGGAATGGCCCAGGCGTCGAAGTCGTAGATGCCGCCGTTCCACACCACCTTGAGGTTGCTCTCTTTCTGCACGGCGGCGATCCGGCCGTTGTAGGCCGA
Organism: Pseudomonas sp. NFX1; assembly: GCF_051123555.1. Classification (NCBI taxonomy): domain Bacteria; kingdom Pseudomonadati; phylum Pseudomonadota; class Gammaproteobacteria; order Pseudomonadales; family Pseudomonadaceae; genus Pseudomonas; species Pseudomonas sp. NFX1. The sequence goes on from NZ_CP169366.1 coordinate 4,175,972, forward strand.
GCTCATGACCACGTCACCCGAGGCCAGGAACTGAGGCGGCTGGGCGCCGGCTTCCCACCACTGAATGCTTGGCTTGAGTTCATCGAGCTTCTTGAAGGCACGGTCCTGGCCTTCTTTGGTAGCCAGCACCGTGTACACGTCCTTGGGCGCGACGCCGTCGGCCATCAAGGCGAATTCCAGGGTGTACTTGGCGCCCTTGCGCAGGCCACGCTTGCCCGGGAACTGCTTGGTGTCCCAGAAGTCGGCCCAACTGGTAGGCGCAGTCTTGAGCTTGTCGGCGTTGTAGGCCATTACCGTGGACCAGACGAAGAAGCCTACACCGCAGGGCTGGATGGCGCCGGGGACGTAGTCGGCTTGATCACCGAACAACGCCGGGTCGAGCTCTTCGAACATGCCCTCGTCGCAACCGCGCGACAGTTCTGGCGACTCTACTTCCACCAGGTTCCAGGACACACTCTTGGTGTCGACCATGGCCTTGACCTTGGCCATTTCGCCGTTGTACTCGCCGGCGACGATCTTGCCGTTACCCGCCTTCTCCCACGGCTCGTAGAACGCTTTGGTCTGGGCGGCCTTGTTGGCGCCGCCGAAAGAGATCACGGTCAGGTCAGCCGCCATGGCCTGGCCAGCGGCGAACAGCCCCAGGGCCAGGGCGGTCAGTTTCAACTGCTTGCGCATTATTATTCTCTCCACAGTACAGGGTTGGTGAAGCAATCCATCAATGGGCTTCGGCAATCGGATCGAGCGCGCGGGCGTGCTCCACCTCCCAGCCCAGCGGTACCACATCGCCCACGGCCAAGGCCGGGTCGAGCTCGGCGATCGGCTGCTTCACGAAGAAGTCGGCCTTGCCACAGACTTCCAGGCGCACCCGTACGTGGTCGCCCAGGTAGATGAACTCGGCCACACGGCCAGAAAAGCGGTTGACGCAGCTTTCACTGTGGCCATTGAGGCGCACACGTTCCGGGCGGATCGACAAGGTCACCGGCTCGCCGGCCTGGCCGACATTCACCGCCAGCGCTTCGACCCGCTCGCCACGCGTCAGCTGCACCTGGCAACGGTGGCCATCGCTGGCCAGCAAGGTGCCGTTGATGCGGTTGTTCTCGCCGATGAAATTGGCGACGAAGGTGTTGCACGGCTGTTCATAGAGGGTGCGAGGGTCGGCGATCTGCTGAATTTCGCCCTGGTGGAACACCGCCACCCGGTCAGACATGGTCAGGGCCTCGCCCTGGTCGTGGGTCACGTAGACCACGGTCACACCCAGGCGCTGGTGGATATGCTTGATCTCCATCTGCATGTGTTCGCGCAGTTGCTTGTCGAGCGCGCCCAGCGGTTCGTCCATCAGCACCAGTTGCGGCTCGAACACCAGGGCACGGGCCAGGGCCACCCGCTGCTGCTGGCCGCCCGACAACTGGCCGGGGTAGCGCTTGGCGAAGGCATCGAGCTGGACCATGCTCAGCACACGCTTCACCCGCTCGCTGATGTCGGTCTTGCTGAGGTTGCGCACGCTCAGCGGGAAGGCGAGGTTCTCGGCCACGGTCATGTGCGGGAACAGCGCGTAGTTCTGGAACACCATGCCGATGTCACGCTTGTGCGGCGGTACGTTGTTGATCGAGCGCCCGGCCAGCTGGATTTCGCCAGCGGTGGGGGTTTCGAAACCGGCCAGCATCATCAGGCTGGTGGTCTTGCCCGAGCCGGACGGGCCGAGCAAGGTGAGGAACTCGCCCTTGCGGATGTCCAGGTTGAGGTTTTTGACGATCAGCGACTCGCCGTCGTAGCTCTTCTGCACACCACGGAAGCTGACCAGCGTTTCGCTGGTTGCAGCGTTCGAATTCGCCTCGCTCATGCCTGCACCTTCTTGTTGGATGACTGCGTAGGCAAAGACTAGACAAGACGCAAGTGCCCGAAAATCGGGGGCGCTGAGAGAATGCCATCATCCAGATGGAAGATTCGTTGTAGGGATTGCCCTACAAGGATGGCGGGTTTGGAATACTCGCGCTCGGCATCACACCGCTGCCACCAGCGGGCGCGGTGCAGGCTGCGCAAAGTGCATGTCGCAATCAGACCAGCTTGTGCTCCATGGCGTACTTCACCAGTTCCGCCAGCGAGTTGACCTTGAGCTTCTGCATCAGCCGCGCCTTGTGGGTGCTGATGGTCTTGCTCGACAGCGCCAGTTGCTGGGCGATGTCATTGACGTTGGCGCCCTGGGCCAGGCGCTCGAACACCGAGAACTCACGCTCCGAGAGCAGGGTATGCAAGGGCCTGGATTCGGTCAGGCCGACCTCGAAGACCATGCGGTCGGCCAATGCCGGGTCGATGTAGCGCCCGCCCCCGGCAACCCGGCGAATGGCGGTCAACAGCAAGGCGGGGTCACTGTCCTTGGTGGCATAACCGGCGGCGCCAGCCTTCAGCGCCCGCGCCGCCATCTGCGCCTCGTCGTGCATCGACAGCATCAGGATGGCAGGGGCGTCGTTCAGGGCGCGGATGCGCGGGATGGCCTCCAGGCCGTTGACGCCCGGCATCGATATATCCAGCAACACCACTTCACAGGGGGTATGGCGCAAGGCTTCGAGCAACTGCTCGCCGTTGCCGGCCTCGCCCGCCACTTGCATGTCCTTGGCCAGGCCAATCAATTGCTTGATGCCTTCACGGACAATGGTGTGGTCTTCTGCCACCAGCACTCGAATCACGATCGGTCTCCTACTCCAACGGAATGGCCACGCTCAGGCTGGTGCCCTCGCCCGGTTCACTGTCCAGCGTCATGCTGCCACCCAGCATCAGCACCCGTTCGCGCACGCCCACCAGGCCGAACGAGGTGGGCCGGGTCTGGTCGCGGCAAAAACCGCTGCCGTCGTCGCTGACGGTCATGCGCAACTGCCCATGCTCACGCACCAGTTCGATCTCCACGCTGTGCGCCTGCGCGTGGCGCATGACGTTGGTCAGCGCCTCCTGCAGGATACGAAACAGCCCGGTGGCCTTGGCATCACTCAATGCTGGCAGATTATCCGGTACCTGCACCAGGCAGGGGATTTGTGTACGCGCCTCGAAACGCCGCGCCTGCCATTCGATGGCCGAGGCGATGCCGGCATCGAGAATCGGCGGGCGCAGTGCCGTGGCCACGTCGCGCACCAGCTGGAACAGCTGGGCGATCAGGCGCTTCATGCTCGACAAGCGCTCGTTCAGCCCTGGGTCGAGTTCGGCAAAGGCCAGCTCACACATCGAGACCTCAAGCTTGAGCACGGTCAGCATCTGCCCCAGCTCATCGTGCACCTCACGGGCGATACGGGCCTTTTCTTCCTCGCGCACGCTTTCCAGGTGGGCCGACAACTCGCGCAGCTGCTCCTGCGAGCGCGCAAGCGCCAGCTCTGCCCGCTTGCCCTGGGTGATGTCCCAGACGATACCGTCCCACACCACCCGGCCATCGGCCAGGCGCCGGGTACTGGCCTTGATGTCGGCCCAACGCTGATCACCCTGGCGCGTCAGGATACGCCCCTGCCATGACCAGTCCTGGTTGCTGGCCAGGGCCAGGTCCTGCACCCGGTGATAGTCGCTGCGGTCTTCGGGGTGCACCAGATTGCGCAGGCCCATCTGCGGGTGCTGGATTTCGGCGGGTGCATAACCGACCAATGCCTCGCTGCCTTCGCTGATGTAGGGGAACTCCAGGTCGCCCTCGGCCGGGTCACGCTCCAGCCGAAACACCAGCCCCGGCACGTTGCCAGCGATGCCCTTGAGCCGCGCTTCGCTTTCGCGCAGCGCGGCCAGCGCGCGGTGGCGCTCGGTGACATCGGCGATATACACCACCAGGTACTCGGCGTCGCGAAAGCGCAGAAAACTCAACGACAGCTCCACCGGCAGCAAGCTGCGGTCCGCGCGCAGGCAGCGGGTCTCGAACTGCCCCACACCGCCGCCGCCCGCTCGCGCGCCCCGCCATAGTTCCAGCCAGCGGTCCATGTTCAGGTTGGGCTCGAAGTCGATCAGCGGGCGCTCCAGCAACTCACCTTGCCCGTAGCCCAGCATGCGCTCTGCGGCATGGTTGGCGTAACGCACATGGCTGTCCCAGTTGACCCACAGGATACCCACGGTGCTCTGGTCGATGGCGAACTGGCTCAGGCGCAACGCCTCTTCACGTACCTGGCGCTCGGCCAGGTTCTCGCGCGTTGCCAGCAGGCTGCGTTCCAGCTGGCGCTGTTGCCGGCGCTGCCAGGTCAACGTGGCCAGCGCGCACAGCAGCAACAGGCCGAACAGCAAGGCGAGGTTCTGCCAAAAGCCGGCCGACTCACTCAAACGAGGGTACTTGGGTTGCAGCCAGCGCTGGTGAAGTTGCTCCAGCGCCTTGGCCGGGATGGCCTGCAAGCCCCGTTCGAGCACGTCGGCCAACAGCGGCCAGTCACGCCGCGAGCCCACCCGCAGCAGTTGCGGCAAGCCGATATCGCCGACCACCGCCAGCTCGCCGAACTCGCTCTCGCGCGACAGCCGGCTGAGCTGGGCTTCATCGAGCACCGCGTAGCTGGCCTGGCCACCCACGATCAACTGCAGCGCCTCGCGCTCGTTGGGCACGCCTTGCAGGTTGAGGTTGCCGTAGTTGCTGCGCAGGTAATCCGCCAACGGGCTGGGCATGCGCACGGCGACGCGCTGGTCGGGTTCGAGCTTTTCCAGCTCCACCGCCATGGCGCCCGTGCGCGGGCCGACCACCAGTTGCGGCACGCGCATGTACGGGTCGCTGAACAGCCATAGCCGCAGGCTCGCCGGGGTCTGGGTAAGGCCGGGGGCGAAGTCGATTTCGCCGGCATGCAAAGCGTGTTCGAGGCTGGCCTGATCGGCGAAGTTGCGCCAGGTCAGGTCCAGCCTCAGCGCCTGGGCCAACGCGTTCACCAGTTCGACATTGGCCCCGTAAAGTTGCTGCAGACGGCGGTCGAACTGCGCATACGGCGCCTGCAACACCAGGCCGACCCGCAGGCTGCGATGCGCCTCCAGCCACTGCTGCTGCGCGGGTTCAAGGGCCACGCTCGGCACTGCCTCGGGCCTTGCCAGCGCGATCAAGGGTAGCCACAAGCAGCCGATAACCAACAGGCGACGCATTCGCTTCATCTACACGCTCGTCTTGGCAAGGGCGGCCATGCAGCATGGCCGTCACGGGCAAATACTATTAGGCTGCCGGTATCATTCTGGCCTTGGGTTGACGCATGTCCACACTTTATCGCACGACGCTGGCACTGTGCTGCCTCGCCTCGATCCTTCCGCTCGGCGCCATGGCCGCCGACGCTGAAAAACCTTCCACCGCCACCGAAGCCGCGCCCGTCGAGGCCACCCGGCCACCCCTGCTGGAACGCAGCCAGGAAGACGCCCAGGCCCTGGAGCGCCTGGTGCCCAAGGCCGAGCAGCAAACCCTGCAGGCAGGCGCCGAGCGCTTTCTGGCACTGTGGAAACCGGCCAACAGCAACGACCCGCAAGGTGCGGTGATCATCGTGCCCGGTGCCGGTGAGACGGCTGACTGGCCGAACGCCGTCGGCCCGCTGCGGCGCAAGTTCCCCGACGTCGGCTGGCACAGCCTGAGCGTAAGTTTGCCCGACCTGCTCGCCGACAGCCCGCAGGCGCGGGTTGAAGCCAAGCCCACCGAGGCGCCGGCCAACGACAACGGCGAAAGTGCGCCAGCCAAGGACACCCCGACCGATGCCAACGCCAACGTCGCCCAGGCGACAGCCGCCGATGCCGATGCCGCAGAAAGCACCGACGCCGAGCAGGCAAGCGAGCAGAACGACCCTGCCGATGCCGAACGCATCTTCGCCCGCCTCGACGCTGCGGTGGCCTACGCGCAACAGCATGACGCGCGCAGCATCGTGCTGATCGGCCATGGCAGTGGCGCGTATTGGGCGGCCCGCTACCTGAGCGAGAAGCAACCCGCACAGGTGCAGAAACTGGTGATGGTCGCCGCGCAGACGCCGGCACGGGTGGAACATGACCTGGAAAGCCTGGCCCCCACTCTCAAGGTGCCGACCGCCGACCTGTATTACGCCACCCGCACCGGTGATCGCCGTGCTGCAGTATTGCGCCTGCAGGCCAGCAAGCGGCAGAAGGACAGCCAGTACCGGCAGTTGTCGCTGATTGCCATGCCCGGTAACAAGGCCGCTGAACAGGAGCAATTGTTCCGCCGGGTGCGCGGGTGGCTGAACCCGCAAGACTGATTACAAGCCGCCGGGGGCCGTAGTGCGGCCCTCGGCTGTTGACTACAACCCCCGCCGCTTGCGAATCAGCCCATACGCCTGATGCAACTCACGGGTCCGTTCGGTCGCCTCGCGCACCTGAGCTTCCGTAGCGCCGCTACCCGCGAGTTTGTCCGGGTGATGCCGGCTGATCAGCCGGCGATAGGCCTGCTTGACCTTGTCGCCCTCGGTATCAGCCTCGACCGCCAACAGTCGCAAGGCCGCCGCATAGGTCATGGTGCCACCGTCCAGCCCTGCCTTGCGCGGCTCGTACTCCAGCGACATGGCTTGCACCTGGCGCCGGCTCAAACCCAGCTTCTGCCCCCAATCCAACAGCATCTCGCGCTCTTTGCTACCAACCTTGCCATCGGCCCAGACCATGCGCCAACAGGCACGCAAGGTCCCTTCTGCAGCATGCGGCTGCTGGCGGATACGGCGCAGATGGCCGGCCAGCCGGTCCTTGCCGGCTTTGCCACGGTTGAACGCGGCAATGGCCCGCAGCCGGGCCGCCTCAGCCAGGTCCAGGCGTACCATCTCTTGGCGCGCCTGCTGGATATGCTGCTCTGCCACCCGCCCATCGCATTTGGCCAACCTGCCGAGCAGCACGAACAGCAACTCCTCGTCGCGCAGGGCCGGGCGCCCGCCCAGGCGCTCGCGCATGTCCTCCCAGCCACGCACCCGCAGGCGCCGGTCCATGGCCTGCCCGAGCAGAGCGCCGAGCAAGGCGCCGGGGATGCTGGCGACGGCAAAACCGGCGCCGGCACCAATCACCGTGCTAGGCCACCACATCTCAGGCGCGCTCGCCGATCAGGCGCTCGGCCTGGGCCAAGCGCTCCAGCGTGCCGACATCGACCCAATGGCCACGGTAGTGCTCACCCGTGACCTTGCCATCCGCCATGGCCTGGCGCAGCAAAGGCGCCAGCTTGAAAGCCCCCGGCTGGCAACCCTCGAACAACGCGGGGTCAAGCACCGAGAGGCCACTGAAGGTCAAGGTACCCGGCGCTTCATCGCCATCCAGCACTTGCGCGCCAGCCAGGCGGAAGTCGCCACGGTCGTGATGCCCTGGGTTGTCTACCAGCACCAGGTGCGCCAGGCCCGCAAGCGGCGCCTGCAGGCGGGTGAAGTCGTAGTCGGTCCAGACGTCACCGTTGACCAGCAGGAACGGCGCCGCGCCCAGCAACGGCAGTGCCTTGAAGATCCCGCCACCGGTTTCCAGCGGTTCGCCCTCAGGCGAATAGCGGATGCTCAGGCCGAAACGGCTGCCATCACCCAGGTGGTCCTCGATCTGCTGGCCCAGCCAGGCATGGTTGATCACCACCTCGGTAACACCGGCTGCCGCCAGGGCGCGCAGGTGGTACTCGATCAGCGGCTGGCCTGCTACCGGCACCAGTGGCTTAGGCGTGTGCAGGGTCAAGGGGCGCATGCGCTCGCCCTTGCCCGCTGCCAGGATCATCGCTTTCATGCCTGTGCTCCGGCCTTGAGTTCGGCAATCAGCTCGCCCAGCTCCGCCAATTCGGGGCGGCGACCGATCACTTCATCTATATAGGCGAAGAATCGCGGGACGTCCGCCAGGTAGCGCGGCTTGCCATCACGGTGGCAGATGCGGGCGAAGATGCCGATCACCTTGAGGTGACGCTGCACCCCCATCAGGTCGCTGGCGCGCTGAAATGCCTCGAAATCGGCTTGCACGGGAATACCGGCAGCCTGCGCTTTTTGCCAGTAGTCGCGCAGCCAGCCGTCTACCCGAGCCTGCGGCCAGCTGAGGAAGGCATCCTTGAACAGGCAGGTGATGTCGTAGGTGACCGGGCCGTAGACTGCGTCCTGGAAGTCCAGCACGCCTGGGTTTGGCGTGCTGTGCATCAGGTTGCGCGGCATGTAGTCGCGGTGCACCAGCACCTTGGGCTGGGCCAGGGCACTGTCGATCAGCGCCTGGCTGACACGTTGCCAGGCAGCCTTCTGAGCCTCGCTGAAGGCCAGGCCAAGCTCTCGCCCGACGTACCACTCGGGGAACAGTTCGACTTCCCGGCGCAGCAGGGCATCGTCGTAGCTCGGCAGTGGCGCGTCCATCGGCAGGCGCTGGAACGCCAGCAGCGCATCGATGGCATCACTGAACAGGCCATCGGCATTCTGGCCATCGATGATGTCCAGGTAGGTCTGGTGGCCCAGATCGCCCAGCAGCAGGAAACCGCGCTCCAGGTCCTGGGCATGGATCACCGGCACGTGCACGCCGGCACTGGCCAGCAGGTGATCGATGGCGACGAACGGTCGGCAGTTTTCCTGCGGCGGGGGGGCATCCATGATCACGAAACTATGGCCTGCGCCCTGCCAGCGGAAGTAGCGGCGGAAGCTCGCATCGCTGCTGGCGGCAGTCAGGCTGCCTGCTGGCACTTCGCCCCAGGCGTTGTTTTGGAAAATAGTGTTGAGCTGCTCATCGAGCCAGACAGTCAGTTGTTGCAAGCGTACATCGTGATCAGGCATTACAAGGGTCTCCGACGGCCCTAGCCGTCAAGCGGGTCATGCTTTATTATCCAGCATCTTTTTCAGACCATCGAGAGGCGTGCGGCCCCACACGCGGGCAGATGGCACGCAGGAAGCCCGGACTAATAAGATGGCATTGAAATCCCCCGCGTTTCGTAGAAAGTTTCCGTTGCTGGTCACCGGCGGTTTGCTGGCCCTGCAACCTCTGGCCACGTCGTACGTCGTGGCAGCCGAACAGTTCGACTGCCAAGTGTCCGCCTCCGGTGGTTGGGACTGCAAGCCCAAGGCGCCTGTCAACAACCTTCCGCCGCGTCCGGTGCACGAGGGTGCTGCCCTCAGTTCCGGTACCGAAGCCCAGGCAGGCGAAGCCGAAACCGCGGACAAGCCGATGCTGGTCACCGAGGCCAAGGGCCGTGGCCTGAAGTCGCGCAGCGAAGACTACAGCCACCTCGACTGGGTCCCGCGTGACAAGCTTACCGCCGCCCAACTGGCCGAAACCGGCCCGTACTGCGGTGGCGCGTACATCGAGCCGACCCGCCCTGGCATGGCCGACACCACGCCCAAGGACGAGTCGCCGACCTACATCAATGCCAAGGTGTCCAAGTACCAGCAGGAGCAGCAGATCGCTACCCTCGCCGGTAACGTGGTGATGCGCCAGGGCAGCATGCAGGCCGAGGCCGACGAGGCCAACCTCTACCAGACCGAGAACCGTGGCGAGCTCAAGGGCAACGTCAAGATCCGTGACAACGGCTCGCTGGTGGTCGGTGACGAGGCGCAGATCCAGCTCGACACGGGCGAAGCCCAGGTCGACAACGCCGAATACGTGATGCACAAGTCGCATATCCGCGGCAACGCCCTGTACGCCAAGCGTGGCGAAAACGCCATCATCCGTCTCAAGGACGGTACGTACACCACCTGCGAACCGGGCAGCAACGCCTGGCAGCTGAAGGGCAACAACATCACCCTGAACCCGGCCACCGGTTTCGGCACGGCGACCAACGTCACCCTGCGGGTCAAGGATTTCCCGGTGTTCTACACACCGTACATCTACTTCCCGATCGACGACCGTCGCCAGTCCGGCTTCCTGCCGCCCTCGTTCAGCAGCAGCAGCGACACCGGCTTCATGCTGGTCACCCCGTACTACTTCAACCTGGCGCCCAACTATGACGCCACGTTGTACCCGCGCTACATGACCAAGCGCGGCCTGCTGATGGAAGGTGAGTTCCGTTACCTGACCCCGTCCAGCGAAGGCCAGTTCGGCGGCGCGTACCTGAACGACAAGAACGACGACCGTAAAGACCAGACTGACTACAAAGAACAGCGCTGGATGGTCAACTGGCAGCACAAGGGTGGCCTGGACGAGCGCCTGATGGCCGAGGTGGACTACACCGACATCAGCGACCCGTTCTACTTCCAGGACCTCGAATCCGACCAGATCGGCGTAGAGACCCAGGACCTGCTCAACCAGCAGGGCGCCCTGACCTACCGTGGCGACAGCTACACCGCGCGGTTGAACGTGCATGCCTACGAGATGGCGACCATCTCGCAGATCACGCCGTATGACCGCCTGCCGCAGATCACCTTCAACGGTAAGCTGCCGTTCGAGCCGGGTGGGCTGAACCTTGCTTATGAGACTGAAGCGGTTCGCTTTGATCGTGACCTGAAAGACGACCTGGTATTCAACAAGGACGGCGTGCCAGACACGACAGCAGGCGTTGTAAGGGACCCGATTACCGGGCAAGTGCTGGGCGGCCGACGGCTTGACCAGAACATTGCCGGTATTGCCCGTGCCAACGGCACACGTCTGAACTTCGCACCCTCGATCAGCCTGCCGATGGAAGCCAGCTACGGCTACCTGACGCCGAAACTGAAGTACGCCTACACCCATTACGATCTCGACCTGGACAGCAAAGGCAAGGCCGACGCTATCAGGCTGCAGGCAGCTGATCCGGTAGCTTATGGCAGCTACAGCGGCACGGTGAACCGTGACGTGCCAATCTTCAGCGTGGACAGCGGGTTGTATTTCGACCGCAACACCTCGATGTTCGGCACAAATTACAAGCAAACCCTCGAACCGCGCCTGTTCTACCTCTACGTCCCGTACAAGGACCAGAAGGACATCCCGCTGTTCGACTCGGGTGAAACGCTGTTCAGCTACGACTCGCTGTTCCGCGACAACCGCTTCAGCGGCACCGACCGCATCGGCGACGAGAACAAACTGTCGCTGGGCGTGACCACACGCTGGATCGAGGACGACGGCTTCGAGCGGCAGAGCTTCAGCATCGGCCAGGCCTACTACTTCAAGGATCGCAAGGTCCAGTTGCCGGGTATCAACTACAAGACCCGCGCCGACTCGCAGGCCGACGTTTCGCCGTACGCCCTGGTGTACAACTATGCGTTCAACCGCGACTGGCGCTTCAATTCGGACTTCAACTGGGACCCGGACAGCCGCAGCACCCGCTCGGGCAGCGCGATGTTCCACTACCAGCCTGAAGACAACCCGAACAAGGTGGTCAACCTCGGTTATCGCTACCGCAACGACACCATCTCCTACGACTCCCAGACCGGTACCTGGAAAGTGGGCGGCGGCGACTACGGTGTGCCAGGCAGCGAGAACTACATCAAGGACTACTACAAGATCCAGCAGCATGACTTCTCGGTCATCTGGCCGATCGTTCCGCAGTGGAGCGTCATCGCTCGCTGGCAGCATGACTACAACCGCAACCGCACCCTGGAAGCCATGGGCGGTTTCGAGTATGACAACTGCTGCTGGAAGCTGCGCCTGATCAACCGTTACTGGATCGACTACGACGACTTCAGCCAAGCCCTTCCAGCGAACGAAAAAGGCGACCACGGTATCTTCCTGCAGATCGTGCTGAAAGGCCTCGGTGGTGTAGTGGGCAACAAGGTCGAATCTTTCCTCGACGAAGGCATTCAAGGTTACCGTACACGTGAAGACCAAGCTTATTGATCGTCTGCGCCCAGTGTTGCTGGGCGCCGCTTTGCTGAGTGGCGCGGTGCATGCCGCGGTACAACCCCTGGACCGCGTGGTGGCCATCGTCGACAACGACGTGGTCATGCAGAGCCAACTGGACCAGCGCGTCCACGAAGTTCAGCAAACCATCGCCAAACGTGGCGCCGGCGCGCCACCGACCAGCGCCCTGGAACAACAGGTGCTCGAGCGCCTGATCGTCGAAAACCTGCAACTGCAGATCGGCGAGCGTTCCGGCATCCGCATCACCGATGAGGAGCTGAACCAGGCCATCGGCACCATTGCCCAGCGCAACGGCATGTCGCTGGACCAGTTCCGCGCGGCCCTGGCCCATGACGGTCTGTCGTTCGACGACGCTCGCGAGCAGGTCAAGCGCGAGATGATCATCAGCCGCGTGCGCCAGCGCCGTGTGGCCGAGCGCATTCAGGTTTCCGAGCAGGAAGTGAAAAACTTCCTCAACTCGGACCTGGGCAAGATGCAGCTCTCGGAAGAGTACCGCCTGGCCAACATCCTTATCCCGACCCCGGAAAGCGCCAACTCCGACGCCATCCAGGCGGCCGCCCGCCAGGCCGGCGCTGTCTACCAGCAGCTCAAGCAAGGCGCGGACTTCGGCCAACTGGCCATTGCCCGTTCCGCCAGCGAGAACGCCCTGGAAGGCGGCGAGATGGGCTGGCGTAAAGCCGGCCAGCTGCCACCTGACTTCGCCAAGATGCTCAGCAACATGGCCACTGGCGATGTCACCCAGCCAATCCGTATCCCCAACGGCTTCATCATCCTCAAACTGGAAGAGAAGCGTGGTGGCAGCGAGAACGTGCTGCGTGACGAAGTGCATGTACGCCACATCCTGATCAAGCCGAGCGAAATCCGCAGCGACGCAGCCACAGAGCAACTGGCCGAGCGCCTGTACGACCGCATCAAGAACGGCGAAGACTTCGGCGAGCTGGCGAAGAGCTTCTCGGAAGACCCGGGTTCGGCGCTTAACGGCGGCGACCTCAACTGGGTCGACCCGAACAGCCTGGTGCCCGAGTTCCGTGAGCAGATGGCCAACGCAGCCCAAGGCGAAGTCACCAAACCGTTCAAGACCCAGTACGGCTGGCACGTCCTGGAAGTGCTGGGCCGCCGCGCCACCGACAGTACCGAACAGGCGCGTGAACAGCAGGCATTGAACGTGCTGCGCAACCGCAAGTACGACGAAGAGCTGCAGACCTGGCTGCGCCAGATCCGCGACGAGGCCTACGTTGAAATCAAGCTGCCTGGCGCCGACCAGGCTCCACAGTGAAGCCCCTGCGCTTCGCCGTCACCCCCGGTGAACCAGCCGGCATAGGTCCCGACCTGTGCCTGCTGCTCGCCGCAGACGCCCAGCCCCACCCCCTGATTGCCATCACCAGCCGTGACCTGCTCGCCGAGCGGGCCACGCAGCTGGGGCTGGCTGTCAACCTGCTGCCGGTGGCGCCGGACCACTGGCCCGACCAGCCAGCGCCTGCGGGCAGCCTGTATGTCTGGGATACACCCCTGGCCACCGCCGTGACGGCAGGCCAGCTGGACAAGGCCAATGCCGCCTTCGTCCTGCAAACCTTGACCCGCGCAGGCACTGGCTGCCTGGACGGGCATTTCGCCGGGATGATCACCGCCCCTGTGCACAAGGGCGTGATCAACGAGAGCGGCATTGCCTTTTCCGGGCATACCGAGTTCCTCGCCGAGCTGACCCACACCGCGCAAGTGGTGATGATGCTGGCGACCCGCGGCCTGCGCGTGGCACTGGTGACCACTCACCTGCCGCTGCGCGAGATTGCCGACGCGATCACCGCTGAACGCGTCGAGCGTGTCACCCGCATCCTGCACGCCGACATGCGCGACAAGTTCGGCATTGCCAACCCTCGCATCCTGGTCTGCGGCCTCAACCCGCACGCCGGAGAAGGCGGCCATCTGGGCCGCGAAGAAATCGACATCATCGAACCGACACTGGCCCGCCTGCGTACCGAAGGCATGGACCTGCGCGGACCGCTGCCGGCCGATACCCTGTTTACCCCCAAATATCTGGAGCACTGCGACGCAGTGCTGGCGATGTACCACGACCAGGGCCTGCCCGTACTCAAGTACAAAGGCTTCGGCGCCGCCGTCAATGTGACGCTGGGCCTGCCGATCATCCGCACGTCGGTCGACCACGGCACCGCCCTGGACCTGGCCGGCACCGGCAAGGTTGATACCGGCAGCCTGCGGGTTGCCCTGGAAACCGCCTACCAGATGGCCGAGAACCGACCATGAACGAGCAATACCAACACCGGGCGCGCAAGCGCTTCGGTCAGAACTTCCTGCACGACGCCGGCATCATCGACCGCATCCTGCGCGCCATCCACGCCAAGGCGGGTGAACACCTGCTGGAAATCGGCCCGGGCCAGGGCGCCCTCACCGAGGGCCTGCTGGGCAGCGGCGCACAGCTGGACGTGGTGGAACTGGACAAGGACCTGGTGCCGATCCTGCAGCACAAGTTCGCCGGCCGTGACAACTTCCGCCTGCACCAGGGCGACGCCCTGAAGTTCGACTTCAACCAGCTCGGCGTGCCACCGCGCAGCCTCAAGGTTGTCGGCAACCTGCCCTACAACATTTCCACCCCACTGATCTTCCACCTGCTCAGCCACGCCGGGCTGATCCGCGACATGCACTTCATGCTGCAGAAGGAAGTGGTCGAACGCATGGCCGCAGGCCCGGGTGGCGGTGACTGGGGCCGCCTGTCGATCATGGTGCAGTACCACTGCCGGGTCGAACACCTGTTCAACGTCGGCCCTGGCGCGTTCAACCCGCCGCCAAAGGTGGACTCGGCCATCGTGCGCCTGGTGCCACACGAAGTGCTGCCGTTCCCGGCCAAGGACCACCTGCTGCTGGAGCGCGTCGTTCGCGAGGCCTTCAACCAGCGTCGCAAGACACTGCGCAACACCCTTAAAGGCCTGCTCGACAGCCAGTCGATCGAAGCCGCAGGCGTTGACGGCAGCCTGAGGCCTGAGCAACTGGACCTGGCGGCCTTCGTGCGCCTGGCAGACCAGTTGGCTGACCAACAAGCCTGATAGCGCCTGCACCGGCCTCTTCGCGGTTCACCCGTGAAGAGGCTGGCACCGCCCCACCCCTGCTGACATGCCTGCCCGCGACCACACCGCTGGCCCTCCCCCCCGCCAATGGCCTAGACTGCATTATTGCGTCAGTTCGCCCAAGGCCTTTGCATGTCCGATCCCCGCTATCAGATCGACGTCAGCGTCGTGACCCGCTACCTCAAAGAACAATCCGACCCCGAAAACAGTCGTTTCGCTTTCGCCTACACCATTACCGTGCAGAACAACGGCTCAGTCACGGCCAAGTTGCTGTCCCGACACTGGCTGATCACCAACGGTGATGGCGAAGTCGAGGAAGTGCGCGGCGCCGGCGTGGTCGGCCAGCAACCGAACATCGACCCGGGCCAGAGCCATACCTACAGCAGTGGCGCGGTCATCAGCACCCGCGTCGGCACCATGCAGGGCAGCTACCAGATGTTCGCCGAAGACGGTAAACGCTTCGATGCCCAGATCGCGCCCTTCCGCCTGGCGGTACCCGGAGCCCTGCACTGATGGCGACTTACGCCGTCGGTGACCTGCAAGGCTGCCTGCAACCGCTTAAATGCCTGCTCGAACGCGTGCGCTTCAACCCCGCCGTCGACCGCCTCTGGTTGGTCGGCGACCTGGTCAACCGCGGCCCCGAGTCGCTCGAAACCCTGCGCTTCCTTTACTCGATCCGTGACTCGCTGGTGTGTGTGCTGGGCAACCATGACCTGCACCTGCTGGCCGCCTGGCACAACGTCGAACGCCTGAAAAAGAGTGACACCCTGGGCGCAATCCTCGAAGCGCCAGACGCCGACCTGCTGTTCGACTGGCTGCGTCGGCAAAAGCTGCTGCATTACGACGAGCCCCGCGGTATCGCCATGGTACATGCCGGCATACCGCCACAGTGGACCCTGGGCCGAGCCCTTGAGCTTGCCGCCGAAGTCGAGGAAGTGCTGCGGGACGACGGGCGCCTCAAGCTCTACCTCGATGGCATGTACGGCAACGAGCCGAACAAGTGGAGCAAGAACCTCACCGGCATCGAGCGCCTGCGGGTGATCACCAACTACCTCACGCGCATGCGCTTCTGCACCCCCGAGGGCAAGCTCGACCTCAAGAGCAAGGAAGGCCTGGGCACAGCCCCCAAAGGCTACAAGCCCTGGTTTGCGCACAAGGACCGCCGCTCGCGGCATGTGAAGGTCATCTTCGGCCACTGGGCCGCCCTTGAAGGGCGCGTCGACGAGCCCGGCATCATCGCCCTGGACACCGGTTGCGTGTGGGGTGGTGCCATGACCCTCTATAACGTCGACAGTGGTGAATACCATCGCTGTGACTGCGCCGACGACGGCACCGTACGCAAGCCGGCACAACCCACTAGACTCAACGATCAGCCCTGAAGGAAACCGTACCCATGAGCGAATTCAAGCGCATCCCTCCCGAGCAGGCCCTGGCCCTGCGCGCGCAAGGTGCGGTAGTGGTCGATATTCGCGACCCACAGGCCTTTGCCGCCGGCCACATCAGCGGCGCCACCCACCTGGATAACCATTCGGTCGCCGATTTCATCCGCAATGCCGACCTCGATGCACCGACCCTGGTGGTCTGCTACCACGGCAATTCCAGCCAGAGCGCCGCCGCCTACCTGGCCGGCCAGGGCTTCTCGGAGGTGTACAGCGTCGATGGCGGCTTTGAGCTGTGGCGCGCCACCTACCCGGACGAGACCGCCCAAGGCTCTGCTGAATAATTTTTTCATTTTTACTGCAGCCCGCGCCCCATGCGGGCTTGCGGCTCACCTGACGAACGGTCGCGAGCAACTTCTCGGCCTCGCGCCCTTGACCTTGCGTATTACCAACTATCCTTAAGCCCAGGCCATCCAAAAAAGGGGAGAGCCGGTACACCGGCGTGCGGGTCATCGGTAGCGTTTCAAGGGTGTTCTGGGGGGTATACAGCAATCGGCGAACCCGGTTGCATGCCAGCATCAGCTGACTGATCCGGCGTCGTCTCCACGTATCGAGCGAGGTGACGTCATGAGCATTTTTAGCCACTTCCAACAACGTTTCGAGTCCACCCGCCAGGAAGAACTTTCGCTGCAGGAGTACCTCGAGCTGTGCAAGCAGGATCGCAGCGCCTACGCTTCGGCGGCAGAACGGCTGTTGCTGGCCATCGGCGAACCGGAGCTTGTCGACACCTCCAACAATTCCAGGCTTTCACGGATCTTCTCGAACAAGGTCATTCGGCGCTATCCGGCCTTTGAAGACTTCCATGGCATGGAAGAATGCATCGACCAGATCGTTTCGTACTTCCGCCACGCGGCGCAGGGCCTGGAAGAGAAGAAGCAAATCCTTTACCTGCTGGGCCCGGTAGGCGGCGGCAAGTCGTCGCTGGCCGAGAAGCTCAAGCAACTGATGGAGAAGGTGCCCTTCTACGCCATCAAGGGCTCGCCTGTATTCGAATCACCACTGGGTTTGTTCAACGCCACCGAAGATGGGGCCATTCTCGAGGAAGAGTTTGGGATCCCACGGCGCTACCTGAACACCATCATGTCGCCCTGGGCCACCAAGCGCCTGCAGGAGTTCGGCGGCGATATCTCCAAGTTCAAGGTGGTCAAACTCTACCCCTCGATCCTTAACCAGATCGCCATCGCCAAGACCGAACCCGGCGATGAGAACAACCAGGACATCTCTGCCCTGGTGGGCAAGGTGGACATCCGCAAACTCGAGGAATACCCACAGAACGACGCCGACGCCTACAGCTATTCGGGTGCGCTGTGCCGGGCCAACCAGGGCCTGATGGAATTCGTCGAGATGTTCAAGGCGCCGATCAAGGTCCTGCACCCCCTGCTCACGGCGACCCAGGAAGGTAACTACAACAGTACCGAAGGGCTGGGGGCGATCCCCTATACCGGCATCCTGCTGGCCCACTCCAACGAATCGGAGTGGCACACCTTCCGCAACAACAAGAACAACGAAGCGTTCATCGACCGGATCTACATCGTCAAGGTGCCCTACTGCCTGCGCGTCAGTGACGAAATCAAGATCTACGACAAACTGCTGGTCAACAGCTCGCTGGCCAAGGCCCATTGCGCGCCCGACACACTCAAGATGCTGGCCCAGTTCACCGTGCTCTCGCGCCTCAAGGAGCCCGAGAACTCCAACATCTATTCGAAGATGCGCGTCTACGACGGTGAAAACCTCAAGGACACCGATCCAAAGGCCAAGTCGATCCAGGAATACCGGGACTCGGCAGGCGTCGACGAGGGCATGAACGGCCTGTCGACGCGCTTCGCCTTCAAGATCCTGTCCAAGGTCTTCAACTTCGACCCGCACGAGATCGCGGCCAACCCGGTTCACCTGCTGTATGTGCTCGAACAGCAGATCGAACAGGAACAGTTCCCGGCCGAAGTGCGCGAACGCTACCTGCGCTACCTGAAGGAATACCTGGCGCCGCGCTACATCGAGTTCATCGGCAAGGAAATCCAGACCGCCTACCTCGAGTCTTACAGCGAATACGGCCAGAACATCTTCGACCGCTACGTGCTGTACGCCGACTTCTGGATTCAGGACCAGGAATACCGCGACCCGGAAACCGGCGAGATCCTCAACCGTATTGCCCTCAACGAAGAACTGGAGAAGATCGAGAAGCCTGCCGGCATCAGCAACCCGAAAGACTTCCGCAACGAGATCGTCAACTTCGTACTGCGCGCACGCGCCAACAACAACGGCAAGAACCCGAGCTGGCTGAGCTATGAAAAACTGCGGGTGGTGATCGAGAAGAAAATGTTCTCCAACACCGAAGACCTGCTGCCGGTCATCAGCTTCAATGCCAAGGCCAGCAAGGAAGACCAGAAGAAACACAACGACTTCGTCACCCGGATGGTGGAGCGTGGTTACACCGACAAGCAGGTGCGCTTGCTGTCGGAATGGTACCTGCGGGTCAGGAAATCGCAATAAAGCGGCAAGCTTCTAGCCGCAAGCTGCAAGCTGCCCGGCGTCGGCGCTTCTGTCTACGCCACAGCTTGCAGCCGCGGTGGCTGCTCTTTCTTGCAGCTTGAAGCTCGTGGCTTGCAGCTGCATCCAGTCACCGGAGGGACCATGAGCTACGTAATCGACCGACGCCTGAACGGCAAGAACAAGAGCACGGTCAACCGCCAGCGTTTTCTGCGGCGTTACCGTGAGCACATCAAAAAGGCCGTCGAAGAGGCCGTGAGCCGCCGTTCCATCATGGACATGGAGCATGGCGAGCAGATCAGCATTCCGGGACGGGACATCGATGAACCGGTGTTGCACCACGGTCGTGGCGGCAAGCAGACCATCGTGCACCCTGGCAACAAGGAATTCACCGCCGGCGAACACATCCCCAGGCCCCAAGGTGGTGGCGGCGGCGGTGGCCGCGGCAAGGCCGGCAATTCTGGCGAGGGCATGGATGAATTCGTCTTCCAGATCACCCAGGAAGAGTTTCTCGAATTCATGTTCGAAGACCTCGAACTGCCCAACCTGGTCAAGCGCCACCTGACCGGTGCCGACACCTTCAAGACCGTACGTGCCGGTATTGCCAACGAAGGCAACCCATCACGCATCAACATCGTTCGCACCCTGCGTTCGGCCCATGCCCGGCGTATTGCCCTGACCGGCAGCAGCCGTGCCTTGTTGCGCGAAGCGCAGAAAGAACTCGACCGCCTGAAGGTCGAGGAACCTGACAACTTCACCGACATCCAGGAAGTCGAGCAAGAAATCGAACGGCTCAAGGCGCGCATCAACCGCCTGCCCTTCCTCGACACCTTCGACCTCAAGTACAACCTGCTGGTCAAGCAGCCCAACCCCAGTTCGAAAGCCGTGATGTTCTGCCTGATGGACGTTTCCGGCTCCATGACCCAGGCCACCAAGGACATCGCCAAGCGCTTCTTCATCCTCCTGTACCTGTTCCTCAAGCGTAATTACGACCGCATCGAAGTGGTCTTCATCCGCCATCACACCAGTGCGCGGGAAGTGGACGAGGAAGAGTTCTTCTATTCGCGGGAGACCGGCGGCACCATCGTCTCCAGCGCGCTCAAGCTGATGCAGGAAATCATGGCCGAACGCTACCCGGCCAGCGACTGGAACATCTATGCCGCCCAGGCTTCCGACGGCGACAACTGGAACGACGACTCGCCGATCTGCCGCGAGATCCTCTCCAAGCAGATCATGCCGCACGTGCAGTACTACACTTACGTCGAGATCACCCCCCGTGAGCATCAGGCGCTGTGGTACGAGTACGAGCGAATCGGCGAAGGCTTCCCCGACACGTTCGCCCAGCAGCAGTTGGTATCGGCCGGCGACATCTACCCGGTCTTCCGTGAACTCTTCCAGCGCAGGTTAGCCACATGACCGCCAGAGCTCAGAAACGCCAACCTATTTCCACCGGGTCCGAATGGACATTCGACCTGATCCAGACCTACGACCGGGAAATCAGCCGCCTGGCCGAGCGTTATGCCCTGGACACCTATCCCAACCAGATCGAAGTGATCACCGCCGAGCAGATGATGGATGCCTACGCCTCGGTAGGCATGCCGCTGGGCTACCATCACTGGTCCTATGGCAAGCAGTTCCTCAGTACCGAAAAGTCCTACAGTAGGGGCCAGATGGGCCTGGCGTACGAGATCGTGATCAACTCCGACCCGTGCATCGCCTACCTGATGGAAGAAAACACCATGTGCATGCAGGCACTGGTGATCGCCCATGCCTGTTATGGCCACAACAGCTTTTTCAAGGGCAACTACCTGTTCCGCACCTGGACCGATGCCAGTTCGATCATCGACTACCTGGTGTTTGCCAAGCAGTACATCGCGCAGTGTGAAGAGCGCCACGGCATCGATGCCGTCGAAGACCTCATCGACTCCTGCCACGCGCTGATGAACTATGGTGTCGACCGCTACAAGCGCCCCTACCCCATTTCTGCCGAGGAGGAGCGGCGCCGGCAGAAGGAGCGTGAAGAGCACCTGCAACGGCAGATCAACGACCTGTGGCGCACCATTCCCAAGGGCGCGGAGAAAGGTGGCGAGCGTGATGATGCGCGCTTCCCCGCCGAACCTCAGGAAAACATCCTGTACTTCATCGAAAAGCACGCACCCCTGCTCGAACCCTGGCAGCGCGAAGTGGTGCGCATCGTGCGCAAGATAGCGCAGTACTTCTATCCGCAGCGCCAGACCCAGGTGATGAACGAAGGGTGGGCCACCTTCTGGCACTACACGCTGATGAACGACCTGTACGACGAGGGCCTGGTCACCGACGGTTTCATCATGGAGTTCCTGCAGTCGCACACCAGCGTGGTGTTCCAACCAGGTTTCGACAGCCCGTACTACAACGGCATCAACCCCTATGCGCTCGGCTTTGCGATGTACACCGACATCCGCCGCATTTGCGAAAACCCGACCGAAGAAGATCGCCACTGGTTCCCCGACATTGCCGGCAGCGACTGGCTCTCGACCATCAAGTTCGCCATGAGCAGCTTCAAGGACGAGAGCTTCATCCTGCAGTACCTGTCGCCCAAGGTGATCCGCGACCTCAAGCTGTTCAGCATTCTCGACGACGACCAGCGTGATGACCTGCTGGTACCCGCTATCCATGACGAGGCAGGGTACCGGTTCATTCGCGAACAACTGGCGGCCCAATACAACCTGGGCAACCGTGAACCCAACGTACAGATCTGGAGCATCGACCGCCGCGGCGACCGCTCGCTGACCCTGCGCCACCAACAACACAATCGCAAACCGCTGGGCGACTCGACCGAGGAAGTGCTCAAGCACCTGCACCGCCTGTGGGGCTTCGACATTCACCTGGAGACCGTACAAGGCGACCAGGTCATGAAGACCCATCACATGCCTCCGCGCGGCGAGCACGGCGAAAGCGCCGACTATGGCCGCATGGACCTTGCCGTCATCCACCACCTCTAGCAGCGACGCCCCTCCATAACTGCCAACAGGTTATCCTGTGGGCAGTTATGGAGGCTGTACATGCACATCTACAAAGTTGGCGGCGCCGTGCGCGACCGCTTGCTCGGGCGCCCCGTCAGCGACATCGACTGGCTGGTGGTTGGCGCTACCGTCGAACAGATGCAGGCCCTGGGCTACCGCCCGGTAGGCGCTGATTTCCCGGTGTTCATCCACCCCCGAAGCGGTGAGGAATACGCCCTGGCGCGCACCGAGCGCAAAAGTGGCCGTGGCTATGGCGGGTTTACCTTCCATGCCAGCCCCGATGTCACCCTCGAAGAAGACCTGATCCGCCGCGACCTGACCATCAATGCGATGGCGGAGGACGACGACGGCACGCTTTACGACCCCTATCACGGCAAAGAGGACCTCGACAGGCGCCTTTTACGCCACGTGTCCCCCGCGTTCGCCGAAGACCCCCTGCGGGTACTCAGGGTTGCCCGCTTTGCCGCACGCTACGCGCCACTGGGCTTCAAGGTGGCTGACGAAACTCTGGCGCTGATGCGTCAGATCAGTGCCTCTGGCGAACTGCAGGCGCTCACCGCCGAACGCAGCTGGAAAGAGATCGAGCGCGCGCTGATGGAGCCGCAACCCCAGGTGTTCTTCGAGGTCTTGCGCGCTTGCGATGCCTTGCAGGCACTGTTGCCAGAGCTTGAGGATAGCCCCCACGCCTTGGCGGGCCTGGAGCAGGCCGCGCAGCATGATCAACCACTGCATGTGCGCTGGGCTTGCCTGCTGCGCGAGCTGCAGCCAGCAACGATCAAGGCGGTCAGCCAGCGCTTCAAGGCGCCGCGAGACTGCCAGGAGCTGGCCATGCTGGTGGGTGAGTGCCTGTCTCAATGCAACCAGGCCCTTGAGTTGCCGCCCACGGCGTTGCTGGAGCTGTTGCAGAAGTTCGATGTGTATCGGCGGCCACAGCGCTTCGACGACTTCATCAGCGCCTGCGAGATGGATGCGCGCGCGCGGCAGGGCAATCTGGCTTATCCACAGGCTGACTACCTGCGAGGGGCAGCGGCTGCGGCAAGGGCTGTGGATGTGAAGCCGCTGGTGCAGGCTGGGCTGACCGGGCAGGCGTTGGGCGAGTCGCTTAAAGGTGAGCGATTAAAGGCGCTGGCGGCCTACAAAAGCGCTGCAGAAGGCTGATTTCACGATTTGCCGGGCACCGCGAAGAGGCCCGGCCAGGCACCGAAAGGGATAGGCTCAGGCCGGCGTCAGCTGCAACCCTCGCCACTCGAAGGCGACCGGGGCCAGCACCTGATCAATCCGCGCCTCCTGCCACACCTGCGCCATGGGCTTGCCCACCCCAGGGTGCACCAGCTCGGGCGCCAGCAGCGACAATGGCCACAACACGAACGCGTTTCTCAGGATCTCGGCCCGCGGCAGCACCAACCCATCGAACGTGCCGTGCAGGTCGTCATACATCAACACGTCGATATCCAGCGGCAGCCCTTTGCGCTCGGGCGCGTAGCGGCCGTTGTCGGCTTCGATGAACTTGAGCCGGCGGTCCAGCTCCATCAGTGGCAGATCGGTCTTGCCGGTCACCACGAAGTTGATGAACGGGCCACTCTTGATGCCCACCGCCTGGCTCTCGAACGCCGGCGAACAACGCATGTCGGTGAGGATCCCCGCCAAGGCATCAAGCCCCGCGCACAGGTGCACCTCGCGGTCGATGTTGCTGCCCAGGCCCAGGTAAACTGTGTTCAGAGACATCCGCGCTCGATCTCCACGCCAACACCGCCACGGGCAGCGGGGACCGCGCCTGGCTTGGTCAGTTTCAGCCGCACCCACGGGATCTGGAATTCTTCCATCAGCACCGCGACCAGGCGCTCGGCGAAGGTTTCCACCAGTTCGAAGCGCGCCTGCTCGGAAAATGCCTGGATACGCGCCGAAACACTGGCGTAGTCCAGCGCCAGGCTGAGATCGTCGCCGGCCGCTGCCGGGCGGTTATCCCAGGCGAAACTCAGGTCCAGGCGCAAGCACTGGCGAATATCCCGCTCCCAGTCATAGGCACCGATGACGGTATCGACTTCCAGGCCTTCGATGAACACTCTGTCCAAGCACTTCTCTCCACAGCACGACAAGGGCGACTGGCGCCGTTAGAATCAGGGCGTCCTCGCCCGGAATAGTTAGCATGTTTTGGTTATTGGCGCTGCTCGCCTACCTGCTCGGCTCGCTGTCCTTCGCCATCGTCCTCAGCCGCCTGTTCGGTAGCCCGGACCCCCGTTCCAGCGGCTCGGGCAATGCCGGGGCCACCAACATGCTACGCCTGGCAGGCCGCAAGCTGGCGATCCTGACCCTGCTTGGCGACCTGTGCAAGGGCTTGTTGCCAGTATTGCTCGCCCGCCTTGCCGGGCTCGACCTGCACGCGCAGGCCTGGGTTGGCGTATGCGCGGTGCTGGGCCACCTGTTCCCGCTGTACTTTCGCTTCCGGGGCGGCAAGGGTGTGGCGACTGCCGCCGGCATGCTCATGGCCCTGTACTTCCCGGCCGCACTGCTGGCCATCGCCGCCTGGCTGCTGACCTTCTACCTCACCCGCACCAGCTCGCTGGCGGCGCTGATCGCCACGCCGCTGACCCTGCCCCTGCTCGCTTGGCGCGAGCCAGAGGCCTTGCTACCGATCAGCGTACTCACGGTGCTGATCGTCTGGCGTCATCGCAACAACCTGCGCGACCTGTTCGCCGGGCGCGAACGTCACTTCTGACACCTTTCAGACCGGCGGCAACTGTTCCATCGGCCAGCGCGCCTGCACACTGATCGCCAAGTCCTGATGCTGCCCGGCCAACAGGCGCTGGCAGCCGGCATAGGCGATCATGGCGCCGTTGTCGGTGCAGAACTGCGGGCGCGCGTAGTACACGTTGCCCTTCATGCTGGCCAGCATGTCCTCGAGGGACGCGCGCAAAGCCTTGTTGGCGCTGACGCCACCGGCGATCACCAGCCGCTTCAGGCCAGTCTGCTTCAGGGCCCGCTTGCACTTGATGGTCAAAGTCTCTACCACCGCCTGCTGGAATGCCAGGGACACGTCGCAACGGGTTTGCTCACCGTCGTCGCCAGCATCGCGGCATTGCTGCCAGGTGTTCAGGGCGAACGTCTTGAGGCCGCTGAAACTGAATTCCAGGCCTGGGCGATCGGTCATCGGCCGCGGGAAGACAAAGCGCCCTGGTACGCCCTGCTCGGCCAGCCGGGCGATTTCAGGGCCGCCTGGGTAGTTCAGGCCGATCAGCTTGGCGGTCTTGTCGAAGGCCTCACCGGCCGCGTCATCCAGGCTCTCGCCCAACAGTTGGTAATGGCCGATGCCATCGACCCGTACCAGCTGGGTATGGCCGCCCGATACCAACAAAGCGACGAACGGAAATTCGGGTGGGGTTTCTTCCAGCATGGGCGCCAGAAGATGGCCCTCCATGTGGTGCACACCAATGGCCGGAATGTCCCAGGCAAACGCCAGCGCCTGGGCGCAGGAAGCCCCGACCAGCAGCGCGCCGACCAGCCCAGGACCCGCGGTGTAGGCGATGGCGTCGATCTCGGTGGCCACGCAGCCAGCCTCGTCCAGCACCTGGCGGATCAGCGGCAGCATGCGCTTGACGTGATCGCGTGAGGCAAGCTCGGGGACCACACCGCCGAACACGCGGTGCAGGTCGATCTGGCTGAACAGCGCGTCGGCCAACAAGCCGCGTTCGCTGTCATATAATGCGACGCCAGTTTCGTCGCAGGATGTTTCCAATCCCAGTACTAGCATGGGTTCGTCCCTTGTGGGGGCTGAATTCGAAGCCGCGCATGATAGTCGCCGTGTCGGGTGCCGACCAGCGGTTTTCGATCAGAGGCTTTGCATTCCGGCCAGCTAAGGGTTAACATCCGCAACCCTTGAAAACCGACGTTCTCCAGCACACCTTTGTTTTGCCAGGAGCACGTCTACCCCGGTAATGAATTAAGGTAGCCCTGGATGCCAGCCGTCAAAGTTAAAGAGAACGAACCCTTCGACGTAGCTCTGCGTCGTTTCAAGCGCTCCTGCGAAAAAGCCGGTGTACTGGCTGAAGTTCGTAGCCGCGAGTTTTACGAGAAGCCGACCGCAGAGCGTAAGCGTAAAGCAGCTGCAGCTGTTAAGCGTCACGCCAAGAAAGTTCAGCGCGAACAGCGCCGCGCCGTTCGTCTGTACTAATACAGACGTTCTACGCAAAGCTTCTGCCCTGCCCGGCTCACCGCCGGGCCGATGGCAGCGGTTGCTACACAATTGCTTCAAACTTGGGCAGCTAGCTCAAGGCCCCTACGCACTCGCGTCATGCGAACTGCAGCAGGGCAACCTGCCTGAAACGTCAGAGCTGGTCCTTGACCAGGCGTGCACGTCCTGTCTGACGAGCCTTCATTGGCTGGCGACGAGCACATACCTCCCTCGCACTTCCCCTTGCAGCATTCGCCCCAACCGGCGCGTGAGCGATTAGACTTGCCAGTTGCCAGATGACGAGACTGCCATGGCCGGGCTGATTCCCCAGAGTTTCATTGACGACCTTATCAACCGCCTCGACATTGTCGACGTGGTGAGTTCGCGCGTCCAGCTGAAAAAAACCGGCAAGAACTACTCCGCCTGCTGCCCGTTCCACAAGGAAAAAACCCCTTCCTTCACGGTCAGCCCCGACAAGCAGTTCTACTACTGCTTCGGCTGCGGCGCCGGCGGCAACGCCCTTGGCTTCGTCATGGACCACGACAACCTGGACTTCCCCCTGGCAGTCGAGGAACTGGCCCGTGCCGCCGGCATGGAAGTGCCACGCGAGGAAGGCCGGCGCGCGCAGAAGCCACGCCAGCCGACAGATTCGCCGCTGTACCCGCTACTGGATGCTGCCACCGAATTCTATCGCCAGGCCCTGCGCAGCCACCCGACCCGCAAGGCGGCGGTGGATTACCTCAAGGGGCGCGGCCTGTCCGGTGAGATTGCCCGCGACTTTGGCCTGGGCTTTGCCCCGCCAGGCTGGGACAACCTGCTCAAGCACCTGGGCGCCGACAGCCTGCAGCAAAAGGTGATGATCGACGCCGGCCTGCTGATCGAGAACGCCGAGAGCGGCAAGCGCTATGACCGCTTCCGCGACCGTGTGATGTTCCCGATCCGCGACAGCCGTGGCCGGGTGATCGCCTTCGGTGGCCGCGTGCTGGGCGACGACAAGCCCAAGTACCTCAATTCCCCGGAAACCCCGGTTTTCCACAAGGGCCAAGAGCTCTACGGGCTTTACGAGGCACGCAAGCACAACCGCAACCTCGATGAAATCATTGTCGTCGAGGGCTACATGGACGTTATCGCACTGGCCCAGCAAGGCCTGCGCAATGCCGTCGCCACCCTCGGCACCGCCACCAGCGAAGAACACCTCAAGCGCCTGTTCCGTGTGGTGCCCAGCGTATTGTTCTGTTTTGACGGCGACCAAGCCGGGCGCAAAGCCGCCTGGCGCGCACTGGAGTCGACCCTGTCGGCGCTGCAGGACGGCCGCCGCGCACGCTTTTTGTTCCTGCCCGAAGGCGAAGACCCGGACAGCTTGGTGCGCGCCGAAGGCACCGATGCCTTCATGGCACGCATCAACCAGCACGCCCAGCCACTGGCGGATTACTTTTTCGAACAGTTGAGCATTGAGGCCGACCCGCGCTCGCTGGAAGGCAAGGCGCATCTGGCAACCCTGGCTGCACCGCTGGTCGAAAAAATCCCGGGCGCCAACCTGCGCCAGCTGATGCGTAACCGCCTGAAAGAAATTACCGGCCTCGACCCGCAGCAAGTAGAGCAACTGGCCCAACAGCCGGCTGCCAGCAGCAGCGTACCGGACTACGACCCGGGCTATGACTACGACGCCATGGCCAGCTACACCCCGGACTTCGGCGACATGCCGCAGCACGAATACGCCCCGGCGCAGCAAGAGCAGCAATGGAAGCCGAACAAGGGTGGCGGCAAGAAACCGTGGAGCGACAAGCCCTGGGACAAAAACCGCAAAGGCGGCAAGCCCTGGCAGCAACGCGATGAGGCACCACCGCGCACGCCGGCCCCCGTGGAGCCGCCTACGCTGGCCGCCCTGCGCACCCTGCTGCACCACCCGTTGCTGGCCGGGAAGGTGGAAGATGCCAGCCACTTCGCCGACGAAGAGCACCTCTACAGCCAGTTGCTGGTGGCATTGATCGAAGCCGCGCAGAAGAATCCTGGGCTAAGCTCAATGCAGTTGATTGCACGCTGGCACGGCACCGAACAGGGCCGTTTGCTGCGGGCATTGGCTGAGAAGGAATGGCTGATCGTGGCCGACAACCTTGAACAACAGTTTTTCGACACTATAACTAGCTTGTCCGCCCGCCAACGCGAGCGCAGCCTGGAACATCTGCTCAGGAAAGCACGTCAAAGCGAGTTGAGCAGTGAGGAAAAATCTCAGCTTCTCGCCCTGCTTAGCAGGAATGTTCCCGCACAAACGCCGACCTCATCTGGCGCGTGAGGCCCATGCTCGGGTATAATCCTCGGCTTGTTTTTTGCCCGCCAAGACCTTCAGTGGATAGGGTGTTATGTCCGGAAAAGCGCAACAGCAGTCTCGTATCAAAGAGTTGATCACCCGCGGTCGTGAGCAGGGCTACCTGACTTACGCGGAGGTCAACGACCACCTGCCTGAGGATATTTCAGATCCTGAACAGGTGGAAGACATCATCCGCATGATCAACGACATGGGGATCAACGTATTCGAGAGTGCTCCGGATGCGGATGCCCTTCTGTTGGCGGAAGCCGACACCGACGAAGCCGCGGCCGAAGAAGCCGCTGCTGCGTTGGCGGCAGTTGAAACCGATATCGGCCGCACGACCGACCCGGTGCGCATGTACATGCGTGAAATGGGTACTGTCGAGCTGCTGACCCGCGAAGGCGAGATCGAAATCGCCAAGCGTATCGAGGAAGGCATCCGTGAAGTCATGGGCGCCATCGCTCACTTCCCGGGTACTGTCGACTACATTCTCAGCGAATACGATCGTGTCACCACCGAAGGTGGCCGTCTGTCCGATGTGCTCAGCGGTTACATCGACCCTGATGACAACATCGCTGCCCCGACCGAAGAAGTGCCTGTGCCAGGCGCCAAGGCCGCGGCTACCAAGGAAGAAGCAGACGACGAAGAAGAAAGCGAAGAGAGCGATGACGAGGAAGAGGTCGAAAGTGGCCCGGACCCCGTCGTAGCAGCTCAGCGTTTCGGTGCCGTTGCCGATCAGCTTCAAGTCACCAACAAGGTGCTGAAGAAGAGCGGTCGCAGCGCCAAGGAAAGCATCGCGGCCCTTCAGGCCCTGGCTGACCTGTTCATGCCGATCAAGCTGGTACCCAAGCAGTTCGAGGTACTGGTCGAGCGCGTGCGTGATGCACTGAGCCGCCTGCGTCAGCAAGAACGCGCCATCATGCAACTGTGCGTCCGTGACGCCCGCATGCCGCGTGCCGACTTCCTGCGCATGTTCCCAAGCAACGAAACCGACCAGACCTGGAGCGGTGACCTGGCCAAGCGTAGCACCAAGTGGGCTGCCGCCCTGGGTGAAAAAGACGCTGCCATCGTCGCTTGCCAACAGAAGCTGATCGACCTTGAGACCGAGACTGGCCTGACCGTCGCCGAGATCAAGGAAATCAACCGTCGCATGTCGATCGGTGAAGCCAAGGCCCGCCGCGCCAAGAAAGAAATGGTCGAGGCGAACCTGCGTCTGGTGATCTCCATCGCCAAGAAGTACACCAACCGTGGCCTGCAGTTCCTCGATCTGATCCAGGAAGGCAACATCGGCTTGATGAAAGCGGTGGACAAGTTCGAATACCGTCGCGGCTACAAGTTCTCGACATATGCCACCTGGTGGATTCGCCAGGCGATCACCCGCTCGATCGCCGACCAGGCGCGCACCATCCGTATTCCGGTGCACATGATCGAGACGATCAACAAGCTCAACCGTATTTCCCGGCAGATGTTGCAGGAAATGGGTCGTGAACCGACCCCGGAAGAGCTGGGCGAGCGCATGGAAATGCCTGAGGACAAGATCCGCAAGGTACTGAAGATCGCCAAAGAGCCGATCTCCATGGAAACCCCGATCGGTGACGACGAAGACTCGCACCTGGGTGACTTCATCGAGGACTCGACCATGCAGTCCCCGATCGATGTGGCCACGGTCGAAAGCCTCAAGGAAGCCACCCGCGACGTGCTCTCGGGCCTGACCGCCCGCGAAGCCAAAGTGCTGCGTATGCGCTTCGGCATCGACATGAACACCGACCACACCCTCGAAGAGGTGGGCAAGCAGTTCGACGTGACCCGTGAACGGATCCGTCAGATCGAGGCGAAGGCGTTGCGCAAACTGCGCCACCCGACTCGCAGCGAGCATCTGCGCTCCTTCCTCGACGAGTGATGACAAACCCCGGCCCAGGCCGGGGTTTTTCTTTTGCGGCCCCGGCTGCAACACAATGCCCGACTTCCGCCCCACATCCCCCTGAATGCCGGTCTACACTCGTCGTCAGACACTCTGATCGCGAGGCCGCTATGCCCCTGATGCCGGCCATCCTGTTGCTGCTCCTGATTCTGTGGACCACAACGGCCGGCGCCCTGACCCTGACAGACGAGGAAAAAGCCTGGCTGGCTGCCCACCCGCAGTTGAGCCTGGGCGTAGACGCCTCTTGGCCACCGTTCGAGTTTCGCGACCAGGAGGGCCGGTACCAGGGATTGGCCGCCGACTACATCGCCATGATCCAGGAACGCCTGGGTGTGACGCTAAAACCGGTCGAGCCAAAGAGCTGGACCGAGGTATTGGCGCAAGCGCGCAATGGCAAGCTCGACCTGCTCCCCGGCATCATGTCGACTCCAGAGCGTCAGGGTTATCTGGCCTTCACCCGCCCCTACCTCGACTTCCCCATTGTCATCCTTGCCCACAAAGGTGGTGCACAACCCCGTTCATTGAAAGACCTGTACGGCCTGAAAATCGCCGTGGTCGAGGACTACGCCCCACACGAACTGCTGCGCACCCACCACCCGGACCTCAACCTGGTGGCCATGCCCAATGTCAGTTCGACGCTGCAAGCCCTGGCCACCGACGAGGTCGATGCCGTGGTCGGCGACCTCGCCTCGAGCATCTGGAGCTTGCGCCAGCTCAAGCTCGACGGCCTCTACGTCAGCGGCGAAACGCCCTACCGCTATCAGCTGGCCATGGCCGCACCGCGGGATAACAAAGTGCTGGTGGGTATTCTCGATAAGGTCATGGCCGACATGACCAGCGCCGAAGTCAGCCATATTCAGCAGCGCTGGGTCGGCAACGTGGTGGACCAGCGCATGTTCTGGTCCGACATGCTCATCTATGGCTTGCCTGCAGTGCTGCTACTGGTGGCGATTCTCGCAGTAGTCATTCGTATCAACCGTCGGCTCAGCTCGGAAATTTCCCGTCGTATCGCCCTCGAACAGGAACTGCGCAGCAGCGAGTATCACTACCGCGGCCTGGTCGAAAGCCTGTCGGCAATCGCCTGGGAGGCGGACGCCAACGACTTTACCTACAGCTATGTCTCGCCCCACGCCGAGGACCTGCTCGGCTACCCGCTGCATGATTGGCTCAAACCGGGCTTCTGGCGCAGCATCCTGCACCCCGAGGACGCGCTCTGGGCCCAGGCCTACTGCGACAGCGAGACCGCCGCCGGGCGTGATCACAGCCTCGACTACCGGGTGATCCGCGCCGATGGCCAAGCGCTCTGGGTGCGCAACATCGTCAGCATGATCGAGCATGGCCATCGGCCGGTGATGCGCGGGCTGATGATCGACATCAGCGAGACCAAACGCACCGAGGATGCCCTGCGCCTGTCGGAGCAGAAATTCGCTTCGGTGTTCCAGCAATGCCCGGACATCCTGCTGATCGCCCGCCACAGCGACGGCTGCCTGCTGGAGGTCAACGAGGCCTTCGAGGAGCAGATCGGCCTGACCCCGGGCCAAGTCATCGGCCGCACCGCCACCGAGCTGGACCTGTGGGCCGTAGAAGGCAGCGGCCCCCGTTTGCTCGAACGCCTGCACCAAGGCGGCATCCGCAACCTAGAAATGAGCTTCCGGCGCAGCAACGGCCAGCTGTTCACGGGCCTGACCTCGGCAGAAACCTTCGAACTCGATGGCACCCCGGCGCTGGTGGTGGCCGTGCGCGACATCAGCCAGCTCAAGGAAACCCAGGAGCAACTGCAAACCTCGGAAGAGAAGTTCGCCAAGGCGTTCCACGCATCACCCGATGGCCTGCTGCTGTCACGCCAGAGTGATGGGCTGCTGATTGAAGTCAACGAGGGCTTCTGCCGCCTCACCGGCTATGACCTGAACCCGAGCATCGACCAGACCTCCCTCGACCTCGGCATCTGGGTTGACCTGAACGAACGCAAGCGCCTGGTCGATCAGCTCAAGCGTGATGGCTTCGTGCGAGATTTCAGCTGCCACATCCGCCGCAGCGATGGGCAGATCCGCCTGTGCGAGCTGTCTGCCCGGCCCCTGCCGATCGGCGGTGTCGACTGCATGCTGACCATCGCCCGCGATATCACCGAGCGCCACCTGATGCAGGAAAAACTGCAACTGGCCGCCACCGTGTTCGAGAACACCGCCGAGGGCGTGCTGATCACCGATATCGACCAGCGCATCAGCGCGGTCAACCGCGCATTCAGCGAAATCACGGGCTACAGCGAGATCGAAGCGCTCGGCCAGACTCCGCGCCTGCTTGCCTCTGGCCAGCACGACAGCGCCTTCTATGCCGCCATGTGGCACCAACTGACCGCCGAGGGCCATTGGCAGGGCGAGATCTACAACAAGCGCAAGAATGGCGAGTTCTACCCTGGCTGGCTGACCATCAGCGCGGTGCGCAACAGCGAGCGTGAAATCACCCACTTCGTCGCCGTGTTCGCCGACATCTCCAGCCTCAAACACGCCCAGGCCAAGCTCGACTACCAGGCCCACCACGACCCACTGACCGGCCTGCCCAACCGCGCGTTGTTCGAGAATCGCCTGCAGGCGGTGCTCACCTGCGCCCAGGTTTCCAACCGCCAGGGCGCGGTCCTGTTCCTCGACCTCGACCGCTTCAAGCACATCAACGACAGCCTTGGGCACCCGGTCGGCGACCTGTTGCTCAAGGGTATCGCCCAGCGCCTGAAAGAGCAGGTGCGTGACGTTGACACCGTGGCCCGCCTGGGCGGTGACGAGTTCATCATCCTTCTGCCCGGCCTGCACAGGCCCAGCGATGCCAACAGCATCGCCGGCAAGTTGCTGGCCTGCTTCAGCGCGCCGTTCCAGGCCGGCGAGCACGAGTTCTTCACCAGCGCCAGCATCGGCATCAGCCTTTACCCCCAGGACGGCAGCGACGTCTCGACGCTGATCCGCAATGCCGACGCTGCCATGTACCGCTCCAAGGCCAAAGGCCGCAACCGTGTAGAAGCCTACACCCGCGACCTCACCGCCCAGGCCAGCGAACGCATCGCCCTCGAACATGAGTTGCGCCGCGCCGTCGAGCGCAACGAGATGAGCCTGTGCTTCCAGCCCAAGCTCAGCCTCAAGACCCAGAGCCTGGTCGGTGCCGAGGCGCTGATCCGCTGGAGCCACCCGACCTTTGGTGAGGTGCCGCCAGAGCATTTCATTCACCTGGCAGAAGAGAACGGCACCATTCTTCAGTTGGGCGACTGGGTGCTGGAGCAGGCCTGCCGGCAGATGCACCTCTGGAAGATGCACTACGAAGACTTCGGTCCCCTGTCGATCAACCTGGCCGGCGCCCAACTGCGTCACCCGCACCTGGCGCGGCGCATCGAACAGTTGCTCAAGACCTATCAACTCAAGGCGGGCGACCTGCAGTTGGAAATCACCGAGAACTTCATCATGAGCCAGGCCGAGGAAGCCCTGGCCGTGCTGCACCAGTTGAAAAAGCTGGGCGTGCAATTGGCCATCGACGATTTCGGCACCGGCTATTCGTCGCTCAGCTACCTCAAACGCCTGCCGCTGGACATCCTCAAGATCGACAAGTCGTTCATCCGCGGCCTGCCCGACGACCCCCACGACGCCGCCATCGCCCGCGCAATCATCGCCCTGGGCCGCAGCATGCAGTTCACCATCATTGCCGAAGGCGTGGAGAACCAGGCCCAACAGCGCTTCCTGGCCGCCGAAGGCTGCGAGCAGATCCAAGGCTACATCGTCAGCCTGCCCCTGCCGGCGGAGGAATTCGCTGCGGCGTTTCTTCGTATAGCACTAACCGATCTTTCGGATGGCACCCTTTCAAAACCCTCGTTATAATCCGGCCACCTCTGAGGGCCTATAGCTCAGTTGGTTAGAGCAGAGGACTCATAATCCTTTGGTCCACGGTTCGAGTCCGTGTGGGCCCACCAAACTCAAAGCCGCGCACTGCGCGGCTTTCTGCTTTTCGGGTTTATCGCACCCGTATCCGTCCGAGATTGGGGTCCGAAGGTAGACGATTAAAACGTCATCTTGACCTGCAACCCAGCCGCCAGCGCGTTGCCTCTTTGCTTGCCAAAGAAAGCCCCAGGCTCGATGTAGTACTGCACGTCCGGGCGCAGCAGTAGCCACGGTGTTACTTGCGCACCGTAGTTGAGTTCCAGTACTTGCTCCCCGCTATCGAGCCCGGTAATGACGGCAGCGCCTTCTGGGTAGGCTGCAGCAGCTTCCTGCACACCCCGCGTGCGCGGGTTGATAACGGCGCGGCCATAGCCAAAGGAAATGGAGTCTTGCGGGCGGCTGGCAAACGGCTTTTGTTTAACCAGGCCCAGCGAGTACCAGCGGCGCATTGGCGAGGTCGCGGCGTTGCTGGTGGCTGCTTGCCCGAACAACCTCAGCACACTGGCCGGGTCTTGCTCGTCGCGCCAGATCGCCTGATCCACCAGCAGGTAAGCGCCAGTACGGCTGCTGCTTTTGCCGGTGCTGCCAATCTTGGCGTAATCAGACGTGTCGTAGTACCAGCCAACTTTGTATTGGCCATTGAGAAATGCACGGTTATTGATGATCGCCTCCAGCGGCAAGATAGCGCCCGTCGTGCCGTTGCTGGGCATAGCGAAAGCTTTGGAGACGCGCGCGTTGTACCCCGGGTTGACCTGGAACAGTGCCGTTTGCAGCGTCAGCGACGGGTTGACGTCATAGCGCAACTCGCCCCCCCAATGTGCGGTCGGGTAGTTGCCCCAGCCACTGCCGCTGGACATGGTCAGCGGATGCGCACAAAAGCCTGCACTGACAAAGTTGGCCAGGATCGGCATGCCGCCGAAATCGGTACCCATGACCATGTAACCGAGCTTGGTGGACAGGTCGGGCGAGAACAGCGTGCGCTGGTAACTCAACTCGGTCAGCCGCGTATATTCGCCCCCGTAGACCTCTTGCGCGGACATGCGGTTGCCAATCAGGTCTTCGGTGGCGCTGTGGCCGCGACGATCGTTGAGCAGTACTTGCACGCGCCCGGCATCTGGGGTGTCGAGCAGTTTGCTCAAATCAAACTGAGCGCCCAAACGTATCTGTTGTGCATAGCGGGTACCGCGTTTGATACCACCCTGCAGGTTGGAAATGGTTTCCGAGGTGTAGTCGCCCGTCAGCTTGATACCCTGGTCTTCCAGCCTCTGACGCTGCCCGCCCCAGTTACCGGTGAGTGTAGGTTGGGTCATCAGGTGGGCAGTATCGGCCAATGCGCAGGGCAGTGGCAGAAGGCAAAGCGATAAACCGCTGCACAGGCTGCCGGCCAGCACGGCGCGGAGGGGTAATGACATTTTGCGCGGGTTCCTTGCTTGAGAAGTCGTTGAACAGTTCTGGCTTGTGCGTGGTGGGCTGACTGGCGGGAAAAAAAATCCCCGCGAGCGGGGATTTTTCGTAGTGCACCAGAGCCGTTACGGCTTGCTGCCGTCAGGCAATGCGTAAGCGATGATGTAATCGCCCACATCTGGCGAGTGGCTCATGCCGCCAGCGGAAATCACCACATACTGCTTGCCGGTCGTGGGGGACTTGTAGATCAGCGGTGCTGCTACGGCACCTACTGGCAAGCGGGCCTTCCACACTTCTTTGCCGGTTGCCGAGTCGAGCGCACGCAGGTAGTAGTCCTGGGTGCCCGCGAAGAACACCAGGCCAGATGCCGTCGAAGTAGGGCCGCCAAGTGTCGGCATACCCAAAGGGATCTGCAGGTGCGTCTTGATGCCCAGTGGGCCGGTATCCTGAACCGTGCCCAGTGGCACCTGCCACACCAGTTTCTGGGTGTTGAGGTCAATCGCGCTCATGCTGCCAAACGGTGGCGTATTGCAGGGCACGCCCAGCGGCGACTGGAGGATGTCGATCTTCACACCGCCATAGATGCCCGCGACCTGCGGCCGAATAGTGCCCATGAAGCCAGGCACCTCATCGGTCGACACTTTGTACTTGCGGGTGTTTTCCTGGGTTACCAACGACATGCGCAGCGGCATGCGCATATCGTTGACGAACATCATGCCGGTGTTTTCATCAATAGAAATGCCACCCCAGTTCATGCCACCCAACAGCCCTGGCCATTCGATGTACGGCTTTTCAGAGGGCGGTGTGAACGGGCCGACATACACCGAGTCCTTGAACATGATCCGGCAGTAGAGCTGGTCGAAAGTGGACACCCCCCACATCGATTGCTCGGTCAGCGGGTCCGCGCCAATGACTGGCATACCCGCCGAGTACGGCTGGGTCGGTGACAGGTGTTCGCCTTCTGCGGCCGGTGAAGTGGGAACAGGGCGCTCCTGAACTTCAGTGACCGGCTGGCCAGTGCGGCGATCCAGCACGAAGATATGGCCGGTCTTGGTGGTCTGGATCAGCACCGGGGTCTTGGTGCCTTGGGCGTTTTTCATCTCGTACAGCACGGGTTGCGAAGGCAGGTCGTAGTCCCAGACATCATGATGGACAGTCTGGAAAACCCACTTGGCCTTACCTGTCGATGCATCGACCGCGACAATGGCTGTGCCGAACTTTTCTTTCACCTGGTTACGGTCGCCACCCCAATAGTCAGGTGGGCCATTGCCGGTAGGCAGGTAGACCAGGTTCAGTTCTTTGTCGTAGGTGGGAATGGTCCATACGTTAGGTGTTTCAAGCGCGAACTGGTGGTCAGCCGCCGCGGTGTCGGTGCCCTCAGGCGCACCGACATCCCAGGCCCATACCAACGAACCGCTCAGCACATCAAATGCACGCACGGCACCAGAAGGCTCGCCGGCCACGATGTCACGTACCCAGCCACCCACCACCGTGAGGTGGCCCATGACCACAGGCAGAGACGTCGGGTGGTAGCGCTTGCTGTTTTCCGTTGGCCCCATGCCCTTCTTGAGGTCAACGTAACCGTCCTCGCCGAAGTTGGGGCACAGGGTGCCGGTGTGTGCGTCCAGGGCAAACAGCCGGGCATCGACCGACGATACCAGGATGCGTTGGCGGCATTGCTGGTCGCTGGCGTGAGAGGCTTTTACCTCGGCGCTGAGGCTGTCGTCCCGGTCGATGTCGTAATAGCCCACGCCACGGCAGGTCACGTGCTCTTCGCTTTTGGCGTGAGGGTCGAACTTCCAGAGGGGTTTGCCGGTATCGCCATCAAGCGCGGTGATCAGGTTTTCCGGCGTGCACGAGTACAGGACGTTGCCGATCTGCAAAGGCGTGTTCTCGTCGACACCCGCACCTGGGCCGCTGGTTCTGCGGCCGGTCCGGTAGGTCCAGGCAACTTGCAGGTCCTTGACGTTTTCCGGGGTGATTTGCGTGTAGGGCGCGAAGCGCGTGCCCGAGGCGCTGCGCCCGAAGAACTCCCAGTTATCCGGAGCTGTGGAGGCAGCGTCTGGGGTTGGCAGGCTACCTGCTGCGATGGGGTTCGAGATGCCGCCATGCGGGAAGAAGGCGGCGATAAACGTGGCGATCAATGCCAGCAACAGGGCAAACCCGGAGCGATTGGCCGCTCGGCGTGTGCTCGAAGGGGTAGTGGGCAGTGCAGCGCCCACCCACAGGCTCAGGGTCAGGATGATGGCCGGGACCACCAGACGCGGCAGCAGTTGCCAGTAACTAAGTTGCCCCACTTCGTAAAATGCCCAGGCGCAGGTGGCCAGGAATATCAGGATCGAAAGTACAATACTGATACGCTTGCGCAAGCACACGGCTACGGCCAGCACGGCGTAGGCAAGCCCCGCCAGCAGGTAGTAACTTGACCCACCCAGTGCCAATAGTTTGCAACCGCCGTAAATCAAACCCAGCGCCACACACATTACAAGTAGCGCAAATAGCAGTCGAGCGGCACTGCTTAACGAGCGCCTCCCCGCGTTGGAACACGTGTCATCCGTCATGGTTGTGTAAGCTCTGTGGGTATATGCATGGTTGTTCCATCAGGGCGCAAGCACGCCGCCAGAGAAGTCAGGCTGCGCAGCCTGCCAATAGCAAGAATCGCCAAAATCATCAGCGTTAGATGAGAGGTCAGTTATTCAGGCAGGCCGCTAGAACGGCCCTGTTGGCACGAGAAACTTTGGAAAGCGAACAATCATTCAACGCCCGGAACCTGAATACCGAGGTTTGACGTTGCTTAAATGATAAGTCCGCCTATCGCCAGGATAAACCAACGTGTTTGCAACAGCTTTTATACGAACCTGTAACAATGACAAAGCCGCGCAATCGCACGGCTTTGTCATTTCAACTCGGTCAGGCTTTGCAGATCAAGATTGCATCTTCGATACGGCAGCTTTCCTGTTTCCCGTCATACCCCCAATGAAGGGAGGGGAGCGGGCCGCTTGCCACAGAACTGCCATCCTCGTTGAACACTTCAATAACCGCGTTCCACAAACTTGTGCGAGGTGTTTCGCTGCCGGGGTCCAGGCATAACAGGTGAGTAATCTGGAAATCACCCTCGTTTTCATAACCCTGATAACCGACCACCATCATCCAGTGTCCGCTACCGCCAGGCCAGCGCACCCCGATAATCGGGGCAGACATGCAGTCGATTGAATCCTGGACCTGTTGAACAATGTCTTTTTTACTGCCGGTAACGTACTCAGCGCCCACCCCCACACCGCTGAAGCACTCGACCAGCCTCAGCATGTCCTTGTGGTCGGTGCCTTCTGAAACCAGTGCGCCCAAACTACGTATTTCGGAACGAAAACGCCCTTCGCGGCTGTTGCCATGCCAGAGATACATGTTCTTGGCTTCGTCATAACACATGACGCCCAGGGTAATCAGGGCCATCACCACGCTGTATGGGCCACACGCACCGTCCAGTCCACCTTGGCGCAAGTGCACCAACTGACCGCCACGAGCACAGGTCAGCGGCCCATCCGGGGAGACCATCAACCAGGGGCTGACTGTCATCTTGTTCATAGCGCGAATCCTTGCATGACGTGAGGTTAAATCGCAGTGAGCGGGGCGGCGAAAGATATCAATCGGCCACCATTCCGTCCACGCAGATCAACCGGCCGGCTAGTTTGCTGAAGATCAATCACAAAGGATTACAGGGTGGTTCCGCGCATTTCTGTTTGGCGGGGGTTGTAGAACGTGGTGTCAGCCGGAATATCGCGTATCACCAGCGACATGGCCCCAATCACCACGTTATCGCCAATGCTGATCCGGTCGGCAACGATGCAGCTGCTGGCGCCCAGACTGACGTTATCGCCAATGCGCAGTGCATACGCCTGCAGCCCAAGGGTCTTGATGCCGATCGAGCAATTTTGCCGAATGAAGAAATTGCGCCCGATGCTCACGTGACGGGTAATCACCACGCCAGGCAGGTGGGCGATGCGCAGTCCGGGCGCGATCTGTGCGCCGATGTCGATGTCCACGGCATACTTCAGATTAAGCCGCTGCTGCATGCGCTTGGCGTGCCACCGGGCCAGGCCGCCTCGTGCATCCAGATACTGGGCCAGGCGGAAGGCGAAGAGAAAGCGCAGCTTGTTGTCTTTGCGGGCGCGGCGCAGCACGTTCAACAGCAGGCTGATGCGGC
This sequence comes from Pseudomonas sp. NFX1, assembly GCF_051123555.1. Classification (NCBI taxonomy): domain Bacteria; kingdom Pseudomonadati; phylum Pseudomonadota; class Gammaproteobacteria; order Pseudomonadales; family Pseudomonadaceae; genus Pseudomonas; species Pseudomonas sp. NFX1. The sequence continues at coordinate 4,215,563 of NZ_CP169366.1, forward strand.
GCCCGGGCTTTTTCTTGTTGGAGACTTCCAGCCGCCAGCATTCGAGCAGGTTTGCGAGGTTCATGGCGTGGCTCCAATGCGTACGGCCTGCCATGATGCCGAAAGAAAGCCAGCGACGCAGCCTTGCCCTGGCGGCCACTGGCTGGCTAGGCTAGCGGGCCCACTGTAGAGACTTGCCATGTCGGATGCCCGCCCCATCACGCTGGATGAAATCGATCGCCAGCTGATCGCCCTGCTGCAGATCAATGCCCGCGAAAGCGTTGCCACCCTCGCCCGCCTGCTCGGTATTGCGCGCACCACGGTCAACTCGCGCCTCGAGCGGCTGGAGAAGAACAAGGTAATCTCAGGCTACGGCGTGCGCCTTGGCCAGCACGTGATCGGGGGTGGTTTGCAGGCGTATGTCGGGATCAAGGTGCAGCCCCGCTCCGGCAAGGAAGTGGTGCGGCGCTTGAGTGCCATGGGGCAGGTGCAGCAATTGTGCGCGGTGAGTGGCGAATTCGATTATGTGGCCTGGCTGCGGACCGATTCACCAGAACAACTGGACCAGATGCTCGACCAGATCGGCAGTGTCGACGGGGTGGAAAAAACCACTACGTCGATCATCTTGAGCAGCAAGGTCGACCGCGGGCAGCCGCTCTGAAGGGCTGGCGATCAGGTTTACTGACTGGCGAGTATGCCTCCTGAACTGTGGATCATGCCGCCACGTTGACCTGATTCGTCACAATGACTTTAACTGAATACATTCCGACTAAAACCACTACATTCCTCCAACACTCTGCACCTTAATTACGAACACCCCGCGCCCTAAAATGACCCCCAGGCATCTCCTATACTCAGGCTCCGCGCTCCCCGCAGCCCCTCTGGCAAGGTCACTTCATGAACAACAAGAACCGCCACCCCGCCGACGGCAAAAAACCCATCACAATCTTCGGCCCGGACTTCCCCTTCGCCTTCGATGACTGGCTGGAACACCCGGCTGGCTTGGGCAGCATCCCTGCCCAGCGGCATGGCGAAGAAGTGGCGATCGTGGGTGCCGGTATCGCCGGCCTGGTGGCGGCCTACGAGTTGATGAAGCTGGGCCTCAAACCGGTGGTCTATGAGGCCTCGAAGCTCGGTGGCCGGTTGCGCTCGCAAGCCTTCAACGGCACCGACGGAATCATCGCCGAGCTCGGCGGCATGCGCTTTCCGGTTTCTTCAACGGCCTTCTACCACTATGTGGACAAGCTGGGCCTGCAGACCAAACCCTTCCCCAACCCGCTGACGCCGGCCTCCGGCAGCACGGTGATCGACCTGGAAGGCCAGACCTACTACGCCGAGAAAGTCGCCGACCTGCCTGAGCTGTTCCATGAAGTGGCCAACGCCTGGGCCGACGCGCTGGAGAGCGGCGCTCAATTTGCCGACATCCAGCAGGCGATCCGCGACCGTGACGTACCGCGCCTCAAAGAACTGTGGAACACGCTGGTGCCCCTGTGGGACGACCGCACCTTCTACGACTTCGTCGCCACTTCGCGCTCGTTCGCCAAGCTGAGCTTCCAGCACCGGGAGGTGTTCGGCCAGGTCGGCTTCGGCACCGGTGGCTGGGACTCGGACTTCCCCAATTCGATGTTGGAAATCTTCCGCGTGGTGATGACCAACTGCGACGATCACCAACACCTGGTGGTCGGCGGCGTGGAGCAGGTGCCGCAAGGTATCTGGCGGCATGCGCCAGAGCGCTGCGCCCACTGGCCTGAAGGCACCAGCCTCAGCTCGTTACACGGGGGTGCGCCACGCACCGGGGTCAAACGTATCGCCCGCGCCGCCGATGGCCGGCTGGCGGTCACCGACAACTGGGGCGATACCCGCCATTACGCCGCCGTGCTCGCCACCTGCCAGACCTGGCTGCTGACCACCCAGATCGACTGCGAAGAATCGCTGTTCTCGCAGAAGATGTGGATGGCCCTGGACCGCACCCGCTACATGCAATCGTCGAAAACCTTCGTCATGGTCGACCGCCCGTTCTGGAAGGACAAAGACCCGCAAACCGGCCGCGACCTGATGAGCATGACCCTCACCGACCGCCTCACCCGGGGTACCTATCTGTTCGATAACGGCGACGACAAACCCGGGGTGATCTGCCTGTCCTATGCGTGGATGAGCGATGCCCTGAAAATGCTCCCGCACCCGGTCGAAAAGCGCGTGCAACTGGCCCTCGACGCCTTGAAGAAAATCTACCCGAAGACCGATATCGCCGGGCACATCATCGGCGACCCGATCACCATTTCCTGGGAGGCCGACCCGCACTTCCTCGGCGCCTTCAAGGGCGCGCTGCCGGGCCATTACCGCTACAACCAGCGCATGTACGCGCACTTCATGCAGCAGGACATGCCCGCCGAACAACGCGGCATGTTCATCGCCGGTGACGACGTGTCGTGGACGCCGGCCTGGGTGGAAGGGGCGGTGCAGACCTCGCTCAATGCCGTGTGGGGTATCATGAACCACTTCGGTGGCCAGACCCACCCGGACAACCCAGGCCCAGGCGATGTGTTCGATGAAATCGGCCCTATCGCGCTGGCCGACTGAAACAAGGAGGCGCCATGCGCATCGCTCTGTTCCAGGGCGCGCCCAACCCACTGGACGTGCCCGGCAACCTGCAACGGCTGCAGCACCAGGCCCAACTGGCGGCTGAGCGCGGCGCTCAACTACTGGTGTGCCCGGAGATGTTCCTGACCGGCTACAACATCGGCCTGGCCCAGGTCGAACGCCTGGCCGAGGCCAGTGATGGCCTGGCGGCCATGAATGTGGTGGAAATCGCCCAGGCCCATCGCATCGCTATCGTCTATGGCTACCCGGAGCGGGGCGATGACGGCGCGATCTATAACAGCGTGCAACTGATCGATGCCCAGGGTCGCAGCCTGTGCAACTACCGCAAGACGCATCTGTTCGGGGAGCTTGACCGCTCGATGTTCAGCGCGGGGCCCGATCACTTCCCGGTTGTGGAACTGGATGGCTGGAAGGTCGGCATGCTGATCTGCTACGACATCGAGTTCCCGGAGAACGCCCGGCGCCTGGCGCTGGACGGTGCGGAACTGATCTTGGTGCCGACGGCGAACATGACGCCCTACGATTTCATCTGCCAGGTGACGGTACGGGCACGCGCACAGGAGAACCAGTGCTACCTGGTGTATGCGAACTACTGCGGGGCCGAGGATGAAATCCAGTATTGCGGCCAGAGCAGCATCATCGGCCCGGATGGCAGCCTGCTGGCCATGGCCGGGCGGGATGAATGCCAGTTGCTGGCGGAGCTTGCGCATGAGCGCGTGATAGAGGGGCGCAAGGCCTTTCCCTACCTGACCGATTTGCGCCAGGAGCTGCATCTGAGTAAAGGCTGACCGGAGCCCCTCATGCCTGACGCTACGCGCCACCTTACCCTTGCCAACGGCTTGCAGCTGACCCTGCGCAGTGCCCCGCGCCTCAAGCGCGCGGCGGCCGCGTTGCGGGTGCACGCGGGTAGCCACGATGCCCCGGCGCAATGGCCTGGGCTGGCCCACTTCCTTGAACACCTGTTCTTCCTCGGGACCCGCACATTCGCGCAGCAGCACGGGCTGATGCGCTACGTCCAGTCCCTCGGCGGCCAGGTCAACGCCAGCACCCGTGAGCGCACCACCGACTTCTTCTTCGAAGTCCCACCGGCGGCGCTTGCCGGAGGGCTGGAGCGCCTGTGCCAGATGCTGGTCGAGCCCGACCTTGGCATCGAGCGCCAGCGCCAAGAGCGTGAGGTGATTCACGCCGAGTTCATCGCCTGGTCACGTAACCCGCAGGCACAACAGCACTTTGCCTTGCTGCAGTCGGTTTCGCCGCAGCATCCATTAAGCGGCTTTCATGCCGGCAACCGGTTTACCCTTGCCCTGCAGGACCCCGCGTTCCAACGGGCTCTCGGGGTGTTTCACCAACGCTTCTACCAGGGCGGGCAGGTCACCCTGAGCCTGTGCGGCCCACAACCCTTGGATGCACTGGAGCGCCTGGGCCGGCAATTTGGCAGCCTGTTCCCGGCCGGTGGGCGTGTCGAGCAAGCAATGCCGCCGCCGCTGCTGGCGGCCGATCAGCCGTTCATCTTCGCCCATGAAGGCCTGCCCGAAGGTGCCGAACGCGCGCTTGGCTTACTGATCGACCTGCTAGGCGACAGCCGCCCGGGCGGATGGCTGAACGCGCTTCGCCAACGCGGCTGGCTACGGGGAGTCAAAGCCGAACCGCTGTATGCTTTCACCGGGCAGATGCTCTGGCACATCGACTTGCAGCTCGGTACCGACGCCTCTGTCGACGAAGCTATCGCATTGCTGCACGGCTGGTTCGGCTTTATTCGCCAGAGCGCCCTGCATGAACTCAATGCCCAGTTCGGCCAACTGCAACGCAGCCGCGAGCGGGCCGCCAGCCCGCTTGAACTAGCACGACGGGACAGCGCAGACCAGCCTTTCGCAGCACTCGACAAGCCAGGTTTACGCGCACTGGAGGCACTGCTTGCCAGCCTCCCTTACGCCAGCCTTGGCCAATGGCAGATACCTGCCGCCGACCCTCTGCTGACGGCCGAACCGCTCACAGCAAAGGCACCGTTACCCGCAGCATTGGCCATCAGCGACGCGCTGCCGCCGACACGCGAGTACGCGGCGCTGTACCTGCGCTGGCACCTGCCTTCACCTCTTCGACGTGCGCTGTTTCCCATCCTCTGCCAAGCCTTGCGCCCCTTGCTGGAGCGCGCCGAACGGGCGGCGTTGCAGCTGCAGTTCAGCGAGGCTGGCGAGTATTGGCAGCTACGTTGCGCCGGCCAACCCTCAGCGGTGCTCCGCGCCGTCGATGAAGCCCTCACTTTGCTGAACGCGCCCTCACCCGGTAGCTGGCAAGGGCAGCCGAACCCAGAAGCCGCGCAGATCCCGATCAGGGCCCTGCTCAAGCAACTGCCTGACGCCGTTCTTGCCAGCAATGCCGAGCCGTTGCCGCGTTGCACACTCGACCAGCCACTGCTTGACCAGGTATGGGCAACTGCCCGCTGGCACGGCCTGGCGCTGGGCTTTGATGAAATGGCCGCCCTTGGCGCCGCGTTGGGCGCCTGCCCAGGCCAGGGCGCCCCAGCGACGGCCATGCCCGTTTGGCAGGGCCGTCGCTGGGTTGATGCTGCGCTCGCCGGCAGCGAAAACGCCCTGCTGCTGTTCTGCCCGGTGGCGGCCAACCAGCAAGCCAGCGGCCGCCTGCTCGCCCAGCTGTTGCAAGGGCCGGTGTACCAACGGCTGCGGGTGGAACTGCAACTGGGCTACGCCGTTTTCAGCGCCTTCCGTCAGATAGAAGGCTGCAATGGCCTGCTGTTCGGCGTGCAGTCGCCCCATGCAAGCCATACCGAAATACTCGCTCACCTGCATGCGTTGCTAAGCCAGGGCGTGACACTGGACTGCACCGCCCGGCAAGCCTTGGCCGAGCAGTTCGTCGAACCCGCCATGGCCAATGCCGAGGTAGCCGAATGGGCATGGCAGGCACACATGGCGATACAATCCGACAGGCTGAATCACCTGCACCGGTCTATCCTGATGACGCAACAGGCCGATCTGGACGTGCTGCTAGGCAGCCTTCTTGCCCCCCGCGCCCCCTGGCTCTGCCTGGCCAATGCGGCTGCACCAGGCCCAGCCTGGTGAAGAGCAAAGGAGTATTGTTACGTGAACTGCAAGGGCGCTTTTCCAATAATTAACCTTTCAGTACAAATTTTTCTTGTAAGATAGCGCAATCTCAGTCAAGGGAACCTCCGGCGCCCGGCGGTACCCAACAAGTAGCTGACCAACCCAACCCGTTCGGAAGGAGTCATCCCATGTGGACCAAACCTGCATACACTGATCTGCGTATCGGCTTCGAAGTCACCATGTACTTCGCCAACCGCTAAGCCCTGCTTACGGTTCGACGCCTCGGCCCGCCGGGGCGTTTGTGTTTTTCGGATACGGTTTTCCGGTAGAGAGTGGCCATGTACATCCAGATTCTCGGTTCCGCCGCCGGCGGCGGCTTCCCCCAGTGGAACTGCAACTGCGTCAACTGCAAGGGCTATCGCGACGGCAGCCTGCGTGCCACGGCGCGCACCCAGTCGTCCATCGCGCTGTCCGACGACGGCGAGCACTGGGTCCTGTGCAACGCCTCGCCCGATATCCGCGCCCAGCTTCAGGCCTTTGCGCCGATGCAACCGGCCCGCGCCCTGCGCGATACCGGCATCAATGCCATCGTCTTGCTCGACAGCCAGATCGACCACACCACCGGCCTGCTCAGCCTGCGCGAAGGCTGCCCGCATCAGGTCTGGTGCACCGACATGGTCCACCAGGACCTGACCACCGGCTTCCCGCTGTTCAACATGCTCAGCCACTGGAACGGCGGCCTGCAGTGGAACCGCATCGAGCTGGAAGGCAGCTTCGTCATCGACGCCTGCCCCAACCTCCGGTTCACCCCCTTCCCCCTGCGCAGCGCCGCGCCGCCCTATTCACCGCACCGCTTCGACCCCCACCCGGGCGACAACCTGGGCCTGCTGGTCGAAGACACCCGCACCGGCGGCAAGCTGTTCTACGCCCCAGGCCTTGGCCAGGTCGACGACAAGCTGCTGGCGATGATGCACGGCGCCGACTGCCTGCTGGTCGACGGCACCTTGTGGGAAGACGATGAAATGCAGCGCCGTGGCGTCGGCACCCGCACCGGCCGCGAGATGGGCCACCTGGCGCAGAACGGGCCAGGCGGCATGCTCGAAGTGCTCGATGGCTTCCCGCGCCAGCGCAAGGTACTTATCCACATCAACAACACCAACCCGATTCTCGATGAAGACTCGCCTGAACGGGCCGAGGTCCAGCGTCGGGGCGTTGAAGTCGCCTTCGATGGCATGAGCATCGCGTTGTAAGGAGGCCTGATGAGCGACCCATTGCCGATGTCCCCTGCCGAGTTCGAGCAGGCCCTGCGCGCCAAAGGCGCCTACTACCACATTCATCACCCCTATCACGTGGCGATGTACCAGGGCCGCGCCACCCGCGAGCAAATCCAGGGCTGGGTAGCCAACCGCTTCTACTACCAGGTCAACATCCCCATGAAGGATGCCGCGATCCTGGCCAACTGCCCGGACCGCGAAGTGCGCCGCGAGTGGATCCAGCGCCTGCTCGACCACGATGGCGCCCCTGGCGAAGACGGGGGTATCGAAGCCTGGCTGCGCCTTGGCCAGGCCGTTGGCCTGGACCCTGAGCAACTGCGTTCACAGGAGCTGGTGCTGCCCGGCGTGCGCTTTGCCGTAGACGCCTACGTCAACTTTGCCCGCCGCGCCAGCTGGCAAGAGGCGGCCAGCAGCTCGCTGACCGAATTGTTCGCCCCGCAGATCCACCAGTCGCGCCTGGACAGCTGGCCCCAGCACTACCCCTGGATCGACCCGGCCGGCTACGAATACTTCCGCACCCGCCTGGGCCAGGCCCGGCGTGATGTCGAGCACGGGCTGGCGATTACCTTGCAGCACTACACCACCCGCGCGGGCCAGGAGCGTATGCTGGAGATCCTGCAGTTCAAGCTGGATATCCTCTGGAGCATGCTCGATGCCATGAGCATGGCCTATGAGCTGAACCGCCCGCCTTATCATTCGGTCACCCAGGAACGGGTCTGGCACAAGGGGATCGCCCTATGAGTTTCGATCGCAAGCAGGTGCCGAACTGGCGCCCCGGCTACCGCTTCCAGTACGAGCCGGCCCAGAAAGGCCATGTGCTGCTGTACCCCGAGGGCATGATCAAGCTCAACGACAGCGCAGCGTTGATCGGCGGCCTGATCGACGGCCAACGCGACGTCGCGGCGATCATTGCCGAACTGGCACAGCAGTTCCCGGATGTCCCGGAAGTGGCCGACGACATCGAGCAGTTCATGGAGGTGGCCCGTGGCGAACACTGGATCGTCCTCGCCTGACCTGCCGGCCACGCCCGAGGTCGGCCTGCCGCTGTGGTTGCTGGCCGAGCTGACCTACCGCTGCCCGCTGCAATGCCCGTACTGCTCCAACCCGCTGGACTTCGCAGCTCAGGGCCAGGAGCTGAGCACCGCGCAGTGGTTCAAGGTGATGGCCGAGGCGCGCGAAATGGGCGCCGCGCAGATCGGCTTTTCGGGTGGCGAACCGCTGGTGCGCCAGGACCTCGCCGCGCTGATCGGCGAGGCGCGCCGGCTGGGCTACTACACCAACCTGATCACCTCGGGCATTGGCCTCACCGAAGCGCGCATCGCCGAGTTCAAGACCGCCGGCCTGGACCACATCCAGATCAGCTTCCAGGCCAGCGACGAGCAGGTCAACAACCTGCTGGCCGGCTCGAAGAAGGCCTTCGCGCAGAAGCTGGAGATGGCCCGTGCCGTAAAAGCCCACGGCTACCCGATGGTGCTCAACTTCGTTACCCATCGGCACAACATCGACAAGATCGACCGCATCATCGAGCTGTGCATCGCGCTCGAGGCCGACTTCGTCGAGCTTGCCACTTGCCAGTTCTATGGCTGGGCGCACCTTAACCGCCTGGGGCTGCTGCCGACCCGCGCACAGCTGCAGCGGGCCGAACGCATCACCAATGAATACCGTGACAAGCTCAAGGCCGAAGGCAACCCGTGCAAGCTGATCTTCGTCACCCCGGACTACTACGAAGAGCGCCCCAAGGCCTGCATGAATGGCTGGGGCAACCTGTTCCTCACCATCACCCCGGACGGTACCGCCCTGCCCTGCCACGGCGCCCGCCAACTGCCGGTGCAGTTCCCCAACGTGCGTGACCACGACCTGCACCACATCTGGTATGACTCGTTCGGTTTCAACCGCTTTCGCGGTTACCAATGGATGCCTGAGCCCTGCCGCTCCTGCGACGAGAAGGAAAAGGACTTCGGCGGCTGCCGTTGCCAGGCCTTCATGCTCACCGGCGATGCCAGCAACGCCGACCCGGTGTGCGCAAAATCGGCGGATCACGGCATCATCCTCAAGGCCCGCGAGGAGGCTGAAACCGCCCAACTCGCCATTGAAGAGATGACCTTCCGCAATGATCGAAACTCCCGTGTCATCGCCCGCGGCTGAATTCAGCGCAGCCCAGGCCGTCGCCGCTGGTACCGACTTCGCCGAGCTCAAGGTCGGCCCCACCGGGTTGTTCTGGAACGAGTTCCGCCCGGCCGACGGTGCCTGCCGAATCTGGCACTGGCATCAGCACCAGGCCCAGTGCCTGACGCCGGATGGTTTCAGCGTGCGCAGCCGGGTTTACGAATATGGCGGGGGCAGCTTTTGCCTCGGCGGTGAAGGGCTGGTCTTCGTCAACGAAAAAGATCAGCAGCTCTACACCCAGACGCTGGACGGCGCCGCACCCAAGCGGCTTACCGACGACCAGCAGTGCCGCTACGGCGATGTGCACTGGCACGACGGCCAGGTGCTGGCGGTCGAAGAGCACCATGGGCAAACCGTGGAGCATCGCCTGATTGCCCTGCGCGAAGGCTCGCGCGAGGTGCTGGCTGAAGGCGCCGACTTCTATGCATCACCCACCGTGAGCAGTGACGGGCAGCGCCTGGCGTGGGTCGAATGGGACCGCCCGGCACAACCCTGGACACACACGCGCCTGCTGCTTCGCCAACGCGACAGCAGCGGCGCATGGGGGCCTGCGCATTGCGTGGCAGGCCTGGACGAGTCTCTGCAACAACCGCGCTTCGACGCGCAAGGCCGCTTGTATTGCCTGTCTGATCGCGACGGTTTCTGGCAGCCCTGGGGGGAAGTCGACGGGCACTGGCAGGCCCTGCCCGCCGAACCCGCCGACCATGCCTCGGCGCCCTGGCAACTTGGCGCCAGCAGTTGGCTGGCCCTGGGGCCGCAAAGCTATGTGGCCAGTTGGTTCGAGGGCGGTTTTGGGCAGTTGGGGCTGCGCAACGCAGAGCAACCGGTAGAACGTTTCGCCAGCGCCTACACGCGCTTTCGCGGCCTGGCCATGGATGACGGGCACCTCTATGCCATCGCCGCATCCCCCGTCAGCCCGGCGGCAGTCATTGCCATCGACCGCAGCAATCACGAGGTACGCGTGCTGGCAGGGGGTGCCGAGGTACTGCCCGCCGAAGCCATCAGCATGCCGCAGTCCATTCGCTACACCAGTGGCAACGGCATCGCCCATGGCTTCTTCTACCCGGCCATGCACGCCAAGGCGCCCGCGCCCCTGGTGGTGTTTATCCATGGTGGGCCGACGTCGGCCTGCTACCCGGCGCTCGACCCCCGCATCCAGTACTGGACCCAGCGCGGCTTCGCCGTCGCCGACCTGAATTACCGGGGCAGTACCGGCTATGGCCGGGACTATCGCCAAGCACTGCACCTGCACTGGGGCGAGCGGGATGTCGAGGATGCCTGCGCTGCGGTCACGCACCTGGCCGGGCTGGGGCTGATCGACCCGCACAAGGCCTTCATCCGCGGTGGCAGCGCGGGCGGTTACACCACGCTTTGCGCCCTGGCGTTCCACAACGTGTTCCGAGCCGGGGCCAGCCTCTACGGGGTCAGTGACCCCATTACCCTGAGCCGCGCCACGCACAAGTTCGAAGGGGATTACCTGGACTGGTTGATCGGTGACCCGCTGCAAGATGCCGAGCGCTATCACGCACGCACGCCACTGCTGCATGCCGCGCAGATCAAGGTACCGGTAATCTTCTTCCAGGGTGAACTGGATGCTGTGGTGGTGCCGGAGCAGACGCGCCTGATGCTCGATGCACTGAAGGCTAATGGCATAGAGGCCGAAGGGCACTTTTATGCGGGGGAGCGACACGGGTTCCGCCAGGCAGGGAACCTGGCGCATGCGCTGGAAGAGGAGTGGAAGTTCTATTGCCGGGTGTTAGGCCAGGTCCCTCACTGAATCTGGCCTTTCGTCGCGAAAAGGGCCGCAACGCGGCCCCAATGCGCTCAACGCTTGGCGATGATATACACCGCATGCACGATCCCCGGAATGTACCCCAGCAGGGTCAGCAGAATATTCAGCCAGAATGCCCCGCCAAAGCCCACCTGCAGAAACACCCCAAGTGGCGGCAGCAGGATGGCGATGATGATACGAATGAAGTCCATGCGAGTCTCTCCTGAAGGGTCTCAACAAAGACTAGCCGCGCTTCGTAGAGGTTCCACACCCCCGCAATACCGGGCAAAAAAAAACGCCCCTGGCCAAATGAAACAGGCCAAGGGCGATGCGCAGAAACGCCAGACGGTTCGTTGAATTCGGTTACGCCGGCATTTCCCGGCGGGCCTGCTGCTGTGCATGCAGACGGGCAAAGGCGCGGGCCAGGCGCAGGAGCATTTCGTCGATGTTGCCCTTGCTCACGGTCAGCGCGGGCGAGAAGCGCACCACATCGGCCTGCGGGGCATTGAGCAGCAGGCCTTCATGCAGGGCAGCCTTGACCAAGTCCTGGGCGACGCGCTCCTGCAGTTGCAAGGCCCACAGCAGGCCTTGGCCACGCACCACGCCCTGGCCATATCGCCCCGCCAAGCGGCAAAGGCCTTCGCGCAGGTGGCGACCGCTGTCCTGTACATGCTCGAAGAAGCCAGCCTCCAGCACGGTATCGAGCACTGCCAGGCCCGCAGCGCTCACCAGCGCGTTGCCATGGTGGCTGCCTTCCAGCTCACCCGGCTCGGCGCAGCAAGCACTACCACGCGCCAGCAAGGCCGCCAGCGGCACACCACCACCCAGGCCCTTGCCCAGGGTGATGATGTCGGCCCGCACGCCGTAGCTCTGCTCGGCGAGCAGGGCGCCACAACGGCCGATGCCGGTCTGTACCTCATCGAGGATCAACAGGATGCCCAGCTCGCGGCACAGTGTTTCGACGCCCTTCAGGTACGCCTGCGTGGCCGGAATAACCCCTGCCTCGCCCTGGATCGGTTCAAGCATGATCGCCACGGTGCGCGAATCCACTGCTGCATGCAGCGCCGCCAGGTCATTGAACGGCACCTTGCTGAAACCCGGCAGGCCCGGCTCGCAACGATTGCACGGCAGTGGGTCGGAGGCCGACAACGCGCCCAGGCTGCGGCCATGGCAGGCCTGGCTGGCGGTGATGATGTGATAGGCGCCGTTGCGGTGCAGCTGGCCCCATTTACGCGCCAGCTTGATCGCCCCTTCGCAGGCTTCGGCGCCGCTGTTGAGCAGGTAGGCCTGGTCGCTGCCCGTGCTCTGGCACAGGCGCTCGACCAGTGCCAGCAGCGCGCGGCTGTGGTAACCGGAACCTGGGTTGATCAGTGCCTGGGCCTGGCTACCCAGTGCCTTGACCAGCACGCTGGGGCTGTGGCCAAGGCTGTTTACCGCACCACCCTGGGTGAAATCCAGGTAGGCATGCCCTTCACTGTCCCACAACCACGAACCCTGACCCCGCACGAACATCTGCGGCGCGCGTTCGGTGCTCGGCATCAGGCGCTCACGGGACAACTGCGGCGCATCCGCCACGGCCACCGGTGCACGCTTGGGCTCGGCGACAGCGGCGGCTGCCGACCGGCGCAGGTTGAACAGGTTCATCAGGGCTCCAACCAATCACGGTAAAGGGCGGCTATGTGCGGTCTGAATGCCGGCACTTGATATTTAGCCTTGCCTATCAAAAGTGTTTTTCATCTGGGGTAACAATCAGCTCAATGGCCGCTGTAACCCACTGGAATACGGCGATAGACTAGGCTTCGTGAAGGTTTTCGACCATTTCGTTTTTCCAGCATTTTTGATAAGCGTTACTTATGGATTTCCGCCAACTGCGTTATTTCGTCGCGGTGTACGAAGAAGGCCACGTAGGCCGCGCCGCCGAGCGTCTGTCACTGTCCCAGCCAGCGCTTTCCCAACAGATACGCCAACTGGAACACAGCCTCGACCTGAACCTGTTCGAACGCAGCAACAAGCGCCTGCTGCCGACCTTGGCCGCACACACGCTGTACAACCATGCCCTGCCATTGCTCGATGGCTTGCAACGGGCCCATGAGGCCATGCGCAACTTCAAGGGCCAGTCTCTGCGCACCTTGGCCATCGGCGTGCTGCAGACCGTGCGGCCAAGCCTGGTGCCGCAGCTGCTCGAACGCTTGCGCAAGGCACAGCCGCACCTTGTGGTGCAGATCTACGAGCTGTCGGGGCTGGAAATCGAACGGCGCTTGCTCAATGGCAGCCTGGACATTGGCATCAGCTACCTGCCCCCGCGCCAACCTGGGCTGCATGGCCTGCTGCTGTACGAAGATGAACTGCAGCTTGTCATCCCCGATACCCACCCCTTGAAGGATTTCAAGAAGGTATCGATCCGCCAGGCCGCCGAGCTACCCATGCTGATGCTGGGCGAGGAGTTTCAGATTCGCCAGATCTGGCAGGCGCAGCTGGCCAGCCAGGGCCGTCGGCCGCAGGTGCAGGCAGAGATGAACAACATGGCCGGGATTCTCGACAGCCTGGCGCACACGGCGCTGGCCACCATCCTGCCTGGCCGGGCCAAGGATGCGGCCGAGGATGACCAAGGCCTGCTGTGGAAGCCATTGAGCGAGCCGCGGGTACCGCTCAAGGTTGGCCTGGTGTTCCGCGATGCACAGCGCCAGCAGGCATCGGTCGAGCTGCTGCGTACTTTGCTGGAAGAAGAGACAGACGCGCGCCAGCTGGGGGGCTCGCCGCTGGATGTACTCGGCTGAAAGGATGTGCTCGGCTGCAAAACACGCGCACAAAGAAAACCCCGCCGAAGCGGGGTTTCCCAGACTGTTTCCCTGTGACATCCGTATCGCCCCGCCATCCTGGCAGGAAGTCCTTCGTCGTCTTCCTTGATCTGTCCTTTGCGCTTCCTGCGCAACGTCCATGTGTTAAAGATTACCCGTGGATCCAATCTGAGAACAGTGGTGAAAAGTCACCACGCAGTGTAGGAAAAAGCTTACAAAGAGGATTCATTGCTAGTCATACCGGAGATTGGGGGCGGCTCGCACCCCCAAACATCAACAGATCAGAACTGCTCAGCCTCCAGCAGATACAGCGCCTCGCTCCCCGCCTTGACCGAGGCCACCAACGACTGCACCCGCGGCAACAGACGCGCAAAGTAGAACCGCGCCGTCCCCAGCTTGCCGGAGTAGAAGGCTTCATCCCCCTCGCCAGCCTTGGCCGCCCGCGCCATCAACGCCCACATGTAGCCATAGGCGACGTAACCAAACGCCTGCAGGTACTCGACCGACGCGGCGCCAATCTCGTTGGGGTTACCCTTGGCCTGCTCCAGCACCCACTCGGTCAGCCCGTCCAGCTGGTCAAGGTAAGCACCCAAGGGTTTGGCAAACTCATCCAGTTCACTGTCGGCACCGGCGACAAACCGGCGTATCTCGTCCGAGAACAGCTTGTAGTACGCCCCCCCACTGGCCACCACCTTGCGCCCCATCAGGTCGAGGGCCTGGATGCCGTTGGTGCCTTCGTAGATCTGCGTAATCCGCACATCACGCACCAATTGCTCCTGCCCCCACTCCCTGATGTAGCCATGCCCGCCGAATACCTGCTGGCCATGCACGGTGCACTCAAGGCCAAGGTCGGTGAGGAAGGCCTTGGCAACCGGGGTCAACAGCGCCACCAGTTCTTCACTGCGCTTGCGGGTGGTCGGGTCTTCGCTGTATTTGGCACTGTCGAGCTGCATCGCCACGTAGCTGGAGAAGGCGCGCCCGCCTTCGATCAAGGCCTTCATGGTCAGCAGCATGCGCCGTACATCCGGGTGGACGATGATCGGGTCGGCGGCCTTGTCCTTGGCTTGCGGGCCGGTCGGGGCGCGGCTCTGCAGGCGGTCACGGGCGTATTCCACGGCGTTCTGGTAGGAACGCTCGGCCGATGCCAGGCCCTGGATGCCTACACCCAGGCGCTCATAGTTCATCATGGTGAACATGGCCGCCAAACCCTTGTTCGGCTCACCGACGATGTAACCAACCGCTTCGTCGAAGTTCATCACGCAGGTGGCTGATGCCTGGATACCCATCTTGTGTTCGATCGAGCCACAGGTGGCGGGGTTGCGCGCGCCCAGGCTGCCGTCCTGGTTGACCAGGAATTTGGGCACCAGGAACAACGAAATGCCTTTGGGCCCGGCCGGGGCGTCCGGCAGCTTGGCCAGCACCAGGTGGATGATGTTCTCGGTCAGGTCATGCTCGCCACCGGTGATGAAGATCTTGGTGCCACTGACCTTGTAGCTGCCATCGGCCTGGGGCTCCGCCCTGGTGCGGATGATGCCGAGGTCGGTACCGGCATGGGGCTCGGTCAGGCACATGGAGCCCGCCCAGACGCCAGCGTACATGTTGGGCAGGTACGCTGCCTTGAGTGCTTCACTGGCGTGGGCATTGATCGACAGGCAGGCGCCGGCGGTCAGCATCGGGTACAGACCGAAGGCCAGGCTCGACGCGTTGACCATCTCCTCGACCTGGGCCGAGATGACCTTGGGCATACCCATGCCGCCGAACAGCGGGTCACCGCCCACGCCCACCCAGCCGCCTTCGGCATAAGTGTTGTAAGCGTCGATGAAGCCAGCGGGCGTGCTCACCGCACCGTTGTCCCAGCGGCAGCCCTCTTCGTCGGCGGCGCGGCTGAGCGGGGCGATGGTCCGCGCGGTGACCTTGCCGGCTTCTTCCAGCACGGCCAGGGCGGTTTCGGCATCGACCACGTCGGCCAGCGCGGGCAACTGTGCCCATTGCTCGGCCACGTTGAAGACTTCATTCAGAACGAAGCGCATGTCGCGCAGGGGCGCTTTATAGTCGGCCATGACAACCTCTCGCTAGTAGGGTCGGGGCGGTCTCGGAGAACCGCGACACTGGGTTGCTGGCAGTGTAACCGAACAACTTTTACGAGACATAGGGTCATCACTTGACCGCACGGTCTAATCTGGTCACGCCATTCGTACCGCCCCACGTTGCGATTGTTGCCCATGCACCATGACACAATTGCGCCCCGCCTCTTTGGCGCTATACAGCGCCTGATCGGCGGACTTGAGCACGGCCTCCGGGTTGCGGTGATCGGCCTGGCGCTCGGCAACGCCGATGCTGATGGTCACCGAAACCGTACCGGCGCCGCTGCCACCGCGGCGCTGTCGCCCTGCCGAATCGTCCTGCGGGCGGCTGTTCGGGTCACGCAGTTGCATGGCGTAGTTGGCAATCATCTCGCGCACGGCTTGCACGTGCGGCACACACTCTTCTGCCGTCTTGCCCGCGAACACCAAGGCAAATTCCTCGCCGCCATAGCGATAGGCCCTACCGCCGCCGGTGACCTTGGACAACCGGCTGGCGACCAGCCGTAGCACCTGGTCGCCGACATCGTGGCCGTGGGTATCGTTGAATTTCTTGAAGTGGTCGACATCGGTCATGGCGATCACATAGTTGCGCCCCAGCCGTTGCATGCGCTCATTCAAGGCGCGGCGCCCCGGCAGGCCGGTAAGCTCATCGCGAAAGGCCATCTGATAAGCCTCGTGCGCGACGGCAGCGGCGATCATCAACATCACCTGGCTGCACATGACGTTCAGGGTAAAGGGCAGGATGAACGTTTGCGGCAGCATCCAGAAGAAGCCGATCAGGCCAATCACCTGTGCCGCGTGCAAGGGCCTGGGCTCGCGCAGGTACTGCACCACCAGCAGGATGAAAACCGCGAGGAACAACGGGTAGGCCATCTGGATCAGGCTCATCCACTGGCCATGCAATGACGGCCAGCGAATCTCCGCCAGCCACGTCAGCAGCGTATCGGGGTAGCTTTGCTCGAGGGCCACAGCAACACTGGCAACGGCAAACAGCACGGCGAAGCGCGCGACCAGGTCCTGCAGCAGGTGGGTGCGCTCCTGCCAGGCGCCATACAGCGCGAACAGGGCTGGTAGCAGCAGGCACACCAGGTGGAAGATCACCGCGGCATCCGCGCGCACGTGGCCGTTGTCACGGTAGAAGTCGGTCTGGGTGTCGAGCAGATAGTAGGCGATGTACACCGTGACCATCAGAAACAGCTCGCGCTGGCGGCGATAAACGGCGCAGTAGGCACCGCCCAATAGCAGGACCAATGTAGGCAGCACATTGAACAGCGACGTGAAAAAGACACTGAGGTCTCTTACGTAAGCCGCCGCAAGGCCTGCCAGCAACAGAAACAGCGAAGGCAGGAAGTGGCTTACGCGTACAGCATCAAGACGAAACAAGGGTAATCTCCAACCCGGCAGATCAATAGTGGCATTGTGCCCTTATTTCATCGGCAGCGCGCGTGAACAGTTGAACACCCGCTGGCAAATGCTCTGACCCCAAAACGAAAAAACCCGCCTGCCGGTAAGGGCAGGCGGGTTTTTCTACAGCTTATGGGTCAGTAAGACAGACCGAAGTGCTCTTCTTCCATCGCCATCAGGTTACCTGCACCCGACAGCATCGCCGCCACATGGGTACGGGTACGCGGCAGGATGCGTTGGAAGTAGAAGCGCGCGGTCTGCAGCTTGGCGGTGTAGAACGCCACTTCTTCAGTACCGGCAGCCAGCTTCTCGGCAGCCAGGCGGGCGATATCAGCCCAGAAGTAGGCCAGGCAGGCATAACCGGAATACATCAGGTAATCGACCGAAGCGGCACCCACTTCTTCGCGGTCTTTCATGGCGGCCATACCGACCTTCATGGTCAGCTCGCCCCATTCCTTGTTGATGGCCGCCAGCGGTTCGACGAACTCTTTGACCGCCTCGACGCCTTCTTGCGCCTGGCAGAACTTGTGCACGATCTTGGTAAAGCCCTTCAACGCTTCACCTTGGGTCATCAGCACCTTGCGGCCGAGCAGGTCGAGGGCCTGGATGCCGGTAGTGCCTTCGTACAGCATGGAAATACGGCTGTCGCGCACGTTCTGTTCCATGCCCCACTCGGCGATGAAACCATGGCCGCCGTAGATCTGCACGCCGTGGTTGGCGGCCTCGAAACCGACTTCGGTCATGAAGGCCTTGGCGATCGGGGTCATGAAGGCCAGCAGCGCGTCAGCTTTTTTGCGCTCTTCTTCGTCCTGGCTGTACTTGACGATATCGACCTGCTTGGCGGTGAAGTAGACCATGGCGCGGTTACCTTCGGCGAAGGCCTTCATGGTCAGCAGCATGCGGCGCACGTCCGGGTGGACGATGATTGGGTCGGCCGCCTTTTCAGGGGCTTTAGGGCCGGTCAGCGAGCGCATCTGCAGGCGCTCACGGGCATACTTCAGGCCGCCCTGGAAAGCCACTTCGGCGTGGGCCAGGCCTTGCAGTGCGGTGCCCAGGCGAGCGGTGTTCATGAAGGTGAACATGCAGTTCAGGCCTTTGTTGGCCGGGCCGATCAGGTAGCCGGTTGCGCCGTCGAAGTTCATCACGCAGGTGGCGTTACCGTGGATGCCCATCTTGTGTTCGATCGAACCACAGCTCACGGCGTTACGCTCGCCGGCAGCGCCTTCGGCGTTGGGCATGAACTTCGGCACGATGAACAGCGAGATGCCTTTGGTGCCAGCCGGGGCATCGGGCAGGCGGGCCAGCACGATATGGACGATGTTGTCGGCCATGTCGTGTTCGCCAGCGGAAATGAAGATCTTGGTACCCGACACTTTGTACGAACCATCAGCCTGAGGCTCGGCCTTGGTACGCAGCATGCCCAGGTCGGTGCCGCAGTGCGGCTCGGTCAGGCACATGGTGCCGGTCCACTCGCCGGAAACCAGCTTGGTCAGGTAGACCTCTTGCTGCTCAGGCGTGCCGTGCTCGGAAATGGTGTTCATGGCGCCATGGGACAGGCCTGGGTACATGCCCCACGACCAGTTCGACTCACCGACCATCTCGCTCAGGGCCAGGCCCAGCGATTCCGGCAGGCCTTGGCCGCCGTGGGCAACGTCATGCGCCAGGCTCGGCCAGCCACCCTCGACAAACTGCTCGTAAGCCGCTTTGAAGCCGGTCGGCGTCTTCACGCCCGACTCGCTCCAGGTGCAGCCTTCCTGGTCGCCAACGCGGTTCAGCGGGGCCAGTACCTGCTCACAGAATTTCGCGCCCTCTTCAAGGATCGCGTCGACCATGTCGGGCGTGGCGTCCTCGCAACCCGGCAGGCTCTGATAATGCGCTTCGTAGCCGAGCAGCTCGTCGCGAACGAAACGGATATCACGCAAGGGGGCTTTGTAATCAGGCATTGCGGTGAACCTCTGTGATGAGTTCGGGGGTGATCGGTACTACCGACAAGCTCTTGGCGGCCTTCGATCAAACAGTTGTTTGAAACTTACGTTTAGCACGCGCGGATGTCAAGGAGGGACGATGGTGCCATTTACGTCACGAAAAATGGCGTTTCGGCCACTGCACGACGATCAGTGTCTGAAATGCACAGGCCGCGGGAGCGGGTTTACCCGCGAACAGGGCCTCCCAGACGATAAAGGTGTCTGATCGGACGCATTCGCGGGTAAACCCGCTCCCACAGTGTTGAAAGGAGGTGTTTTACAGGGGAAGCCAGAAATCAGGCGTAGGTGTCGATGATCCGACCGAGCATTTCGTCGGAAGCCTTGACGACCTTTGCGCCAAGCTCGACTTCGTGCTTGCCCAGTGCCAGTTGCACGGTACTGGTCGCCATGTCCATTTGCTGGCTGCGATCGACCGCGCGCAGGCGTTCTGCCTGAAAGTCGCTGGACTGGCTGGTGGCAGTGCGCTCGGCACTGTTGTTGGCAATTTGGCTGGCGGCTTGATCGACGCGGTTCTGGCCGGTCTGGATTGCGCTCAGGCCCGCGTAGTAGGCGGAGCTACCGGTGATTTCCATGTCAGGACTCCATTGACGCTGGATGACGAACAGGCCTAATTAAAGCAGGCGACGGCAGAAAAGGCCCGTTTAAATCGTTAATGGCCCAGTGCCAGTCGATAGACAGCGGCGGTTAATCGAGCAAATCCAGCTGCAAATGCTCCGCCACCATGTCGGCACTCGCCTGCTTCAACTTGGGCACCCGCCCCAGGCAAGGCGCGGGCAACCGCTCGGCGAGGCTGGCCAGGTTCTCTTCCAGGCGCGACGTGCGCGGTTCGATGATGTTCGCCACCCAGCCCGCCAATTGCAGCCCGTCGCGGGCGATCGCTTCGGCGCTGAGCAAGGCATGGCTGATACAGCCCAGGCGTACCCCCACCACCAGAATCACCGGCAGTTTCAGGGCGATGGCCAGGTCAGACAGGTTGGCCTGGCCCGACAACGGCACGCGCCAGCCACCGGCGCCTTCAATCAATGTGAAGTCGGCGTTTTGCTGCAGCACGTTGCGCATCGCCGCCAGCAGCTCGGGCACGCCCAGCGTGACGCCAGCCTCACGGGCCGCGACATGGGGTGCGATCGCAGGCTCGAAGGCAAACGGGTTGACCTGTTCGTACGGCAACTTGATCGAGCTTTCATCGATCAGCGCCTGCGCATCGCTGTTGCGCAAGCCCTTTGGGGTTACCGTGCAACCGGACGCCACCGGCTTGGCCCCCAGGGTGCTCATGCCTTGCAAGCGCGCCGCATGCAGCAGGCCGGCGGCAATGGTGGTCTTGCCGACGTCGGTATCGGTACCGGCAATGAAATAGGCCTGGCTCATCTGACTCCCCTTACCCCTGTGGCTTGCGCAACACACCATAGACCACTTGGTAAGTGGCTGGCAGCCCCTGGGGCTGGCGAAATGCCTCATATGCCTGCAACAAGCCCTGCATGCGCGCGCGGCCGGTCAGGCCCGAGGGGCGGCCCGGGTTGATGTTGTGGGCGCCAAGGGCCTTCAGTTCGTGGGTCAGGCTGCGTACATCCGGGTAGTGCAACACGTGCGCACGCTGCTGCAGCGTCACGTGCTGCAAGCCACTGCCGGCGCACAGGCGCTGGTAATCGTCGAAGCGGCGGAAGCGGTTGACGTGCACCAGGCCATCCACCGCCTGCCAGCTGGCGCGCAGCTCGTCGAGGGTCCCGACGCACAGGCTGCTGAACGCCAGCACACCGCCTGGGCGCAGCACCCGCCGCGCCTCATCCAGCACACTGGCGAACTGCCCGCACCACTGCACCGCAAGGCTGGAGAACACCAGGTCGACGCTGGCCTCACGCAGCGGCAGGCGCTCGGCATCGCCGACCACGTGGTGCTGGGCGCCGCCCTGCTCATGCCGGGCATGGCGCAGCATGCCTTCGGCGATATCCACCGCCACGCCACTGGCCTGCGCGAAGCGCTCGGCCAGCACCCGGCTGAAGTGCCCGGTGCCGCTGCCCAGGTCAAGCCAGCGCGACGGCGCCAGCCCTTCCGGCAACTGGCCCAGCAGGCTCATGCCAACGTCGCGCTGCAAGGCCGCGACGCTGTCGTAGCTGGCCGCCGCGCGGGAAAACGAGGCCGCCACCTGGCGCTTGTCCGGCAGCGCGCCGGGCAGGGTCGGACGGGAAAGGTCAGTCATCGCCACTCTCATGCAGGAAACTCTTGATGCCCGCCGCCAGCTCCTGGGGGTACTCCAGCAGGAAGGCGTGGGAACTCTCTTCGACCAGGCCGACCTCCACGTCCGGCAACAGTTCGCTCAGGGCCTTCGCGGCCTCCGCCGGTACCAGCGCATCGCTACCGGCGAACAGGTGCAGTTGCGGCCCGGCGAAGTGTTGCAGGGCCGCGCGCGTGTCCAGTTGCGCCAGCACCTGCAAGCCGGTGGCAAGGTACAGCGGGTCGGTGTCCGGCACCCCTACGCCAAGCTGACGCAGCAACGTACGCGGTTGCAGGGCACCGTCGCTGCACAAGCTGCGAAAGCGCTTGAGCGTCACCTGGGTGTGGCTGCGGCAACCGTCGAGGAAGGTGCCGAAGGTGTCGTCGGCCATGCCGTGGGGCCAGTCCGGCCGCGCCACGAAGCTGGGGTTGCTGCCCAGGGTCAGCAGGCCGCAGCAGTGATCACCGCGCCTGCTTGCCAGCTCACTGGCCAACATGCCGCCGAGCGACCAGCCGCCCAGCCACGTATCAGTCGGCAGCTTGCGATCGAGGTGGTCGACCCAGGCTTGCACATCGGCCTCGGCCAGTTCCGGCAGGGGCATCAGCTCGACCTGCAGGCGTGCATCCTGGGCCCGGAGGCTGGCAGCCAGTGGCTCCAGGGCAGCGGTGCCCAGGCCCCAGCCGGGCAGTAGAATCAGTCGATTTCGCATCGGCGCTCTCCAGTGGTGCTCTCCAGTTGTGGATAACACTCGGCCAATGCATTCAACAATAGCTGCACCTGCGCCTCACTGTGCGCGGCGCTCAGCGTCACCCGCAGGCGCGCGCTGCCGGCGGGCACGGTGGGCGGGCGGATCGCCGTCACCAGCAAGCCCCGCTCGCGCAACATCTGTGACAGGCGCAGGGCCTGGGCGCTGTCACCGATCATGATCGGCTGAATCGGTGTGGGGCTGTCCATCAGCTCAAGGCCGATCTGCTGGGCGCCCTGGCGGAACTGGCGGATCAACGCGGCCAGGTGCTCGCGGCGCCAGGTTTCGCGGCGCAACAGTTCCAGGCTTTTAAGCGTGGCACAGGCCAGCGCCGGGGGCTGGCTGGTGGTGTAGATGTAAGGCCGGGCGAACTGCACCAGCGCCTCGATCAACGCTTCGCTACCGGCAACAAAAGCGCCGGCCGTGCCGCAGGCTTTGCCCAGGGTGCCGATCAGCACGGGTACATCATCCACACCCAAACCAAAGTGCTCGACGATACCGCCACCCTGGGCCCCCAAGGTCCCCAGGCCATGGGCATCATCGACCATCAGCCAGGCGCCGCGGGCGCGGGCGGCCTTGGCCAGGGCCGGCAAATCGGCAAGGTCGCCATCCATGCTGAACACCCCGTCGGTCACCACCAGGGTATTGCCCACGGCCTTGTCCAGGCGGCTGGCCAGGCTGGCCGGGTCATTGTGCAAGTAGCGGTTGAAACGGGCACCACTGAGCAGCCCGCCATCCAACAGCGAGGCGTGGTTGAGGCGGTCCTGCAGCACCGTGTCGCCCTGCCCCACCAGCGCAGTGATGGCGCCCAGGTTGGCCATGTAGCCGGTGGAGAACAGCAACGCGCGCGGGCGCCCGGTCAGCTCTGCCAGTGCCTCTTCGACCTGGTGGTGCGGCGTGCTGTGGCCTATCACCAGGTGCGACGCGCCGCCACCGACACCCCAGCGTTCGGCGCCGGCCTGCCAGGCGGCGATCACCTCCGGGTGATTGGCAAGGCCCAGGTAATCATTGCTGCAAAACGCCAACAGCGGCTGGCCATCGACCACCACTTCAGGCCCCTGCGGGCTCTCCAGCAGTGGCCGCTGCCGATACAGGTCTGCTGCGCGTCGTTCGGCCAGGCGCGCCGCCAGGTCAAAGGCCATCTCAGGCCGTTGCTGCGTTGTAGAACATCTCGCTGCTGCGCTGTTCGACCAGCGCCTGCTCGATGGCTGCCTGGTGCACTTCATCGGCGTGCTCTTCGCGGGCCTCAGGCTTGATACCCAGGCGGGCGAACAGCTGCATGTCCTTGTCAGCCTGCGGGTTGGCGGTGGTCAGCAGTTTCTCGCCATAGAAGATCGAGTTGGCGCCCGCCATGAAGGCCAGGGCCTGCATCTGTTCGTTCATCTGCTCACGGCCGGCAGACAGGCGCACATGCGACTTGGGCATCAGCAGGCGGGCCACCGCCAGCATGCGGATGAAGTCGAACGGGTCGACATCTTCTTCTTCGGCCAGCGGCGTGCCCGCCACCTTGACCAGCATGTTGATCGGCACCGACTCCGGGTGCTCGGGCAGATTGGCCAGCTGGATCAGCAGGCCGGCGCGGTCATCCAGCGACTCGCCCATGCCGAGGATGCCGCCAGAGCAGATCTTCATCCCGGCATCACGCACATAGGCCAGGGTTTGCAGGCGTTCGCTGTAGGTGCGAGTGGTGATGATGCTGCCGTAGAACTCGGGCGAGGTGTCGAGGTTGTGGTTGTAGTAGTCGAGGCCGGCCTGGGCCAGCGCCTGGGTCTGATCCTGATCGAGCTTGCCGAGGGTCATGCAGGTTTCCAGGCCCATGGCCTTGACCCCTTTGACCATCTCCAGCACGTAGGGCATGTCCTTGGCCGACGGGTGCTTCCACGCCGCGCCCATGCAGAAGCGGGTCGAGCCGATGGCTTTGGCGCGGGCGGCTTCTTCCAGCACCTTCTGCACTTCCATCAGCTTCTGTTTTTCCAGCCCGGTGTTGTAGTGGCCGGACTGTGGACAATATTTGCAATCTTCCGGGCAGGCGCCGGTCTTGATCGACAGCAGGGTCGATACCTGCACGCGGTTTGCGTCGAAATGCGCGCGGTGCATGGTTTGCGCCTGGAACAGCAGGTCGTTGAACGGTTGCTGGAACAGCGCCTTGACCTCAGCCAGGGACCAGTCGTGACGTGTTGTTGCAGTTGTGCTGGCGCTCATCGGCGTTTCCTTGTTTAGGCTGTAACTGGCGCCGGGACAAGAATGCCCGCCAGCGCATCACGGATAGCTCGCATAGTCATGGAAGGCCTATGAACTGTCAACCCAACCTGAAAGCGCTGGTTTACAAGTGCCTAAATATTAACCAAAACTGTTTGCTCTGCGACGCCCCTGCCGAACAGGCGTACCCACTGTGTGTCGCCTGCGAACAGGCGTTGCCCTGGCTGCAGGACTACTGCCTGCGCTGCGCCCTGCCTTTGCCCATGGCCAACCTGACCTGCGGCCAGTGCAGCCGCCGGGCGCCGGCGTTCGACCAGGTCATCGCGTTGTGGCATTACGGGTTCCCGGTAGACACGCTGATCAGCCGCTTCAAGCACAACCGTCAGTGGCCGTTGGGGCGGTTGATGGCCGAATTGCTCGGCCAGGGCCTGCAACATCGCTATGCAGAAGGCCTTGCGCAACCTGACCTGCTGTTGCCTGTACCCTTGGCCAAGCGTCGACTGCGTGAGCGCGGCTTCAACCAGGCCGGCATGCTGACGCGCTGGTTGGCATCGCAGTTGGGCATCGATTGCGACGAGAGGCTGCTGCTGCGTACACGCGAAACACAGGCGCAGCAGCACCTGGATGCCAAGGCCAGGCGCCGCAACCTGCGCCAGGCGTTCAGCGTTACCGGGCACAAGGCGCTGGCGGGCAGGCATGTAGCGGTGGTCGATGACGTGCTGACTACAGGCACCACCGCCCAGGCGATTGCCCAGGTGTTAACCAAGGCCGGGGCACGCCGAGTCGATGTGTATTGCCTGGCACGCACGCCCAAGCCCGTGTAGGAGCGGCCTTGCGTCGCGAAAGGGCTGCGCAGCGGCCCCCGGATTTCAGCGTCGCTGCTAATCCCTGATTCCAGCGTCGCCGCTAATCCCGGATTCCAGCGTCGCCGCTAAAATCGATGGGGGCCGCTGCGCAGCCCTTTCGCGACGCAAGGCCGCTCCTACACCAATCAGGGCCATGCAACCAATCAGGGCCATGCTATAAAGCAACGACCTTGCGTCAACGACTGATTACCTTACCCATGTCTCTACCCGCCCTGCTCACCCAGCACATCGCCCGCCGCCCGCAACGCATCGCCCTGCTCCAGCACATCGCCGAACAAGGCTCGATCACACGCGCCGCCAAGGCCGCAGGCGTCAGCTACAAAGCCGCCTGGGACGCCATCGACGAGCTCAACAACCTGGCCAGCCAGCCCCTGGTCGAGCGCAGCACCGGCGGGCGTGGCGGCGGCGGCGCACGCCTGTCGGTCGAAGGCGAACGCGTGCTGCGTCTTTATCAACGCCTGCAGGCCCTGCAGGCACAAATCCTGGAAGCGGCCGAAGAGTCCAGCGACCTCGACCTGCTCGGGCGCCTGATGCTGCGCACCAGTGCGCGCAATCAGCTGCAGGGCAAGGTCAGCGGTCTGCGCCGTGAAGGCCGGCATGATTGCGTAAGCCTGGCGCTGGGCGGTGGCCTGGAGATCGAGGCGCTGATTACCCACGACAGCACCGCACGCCTGGAGTTGACCCTGGGGGCAATGGTGGTGGCGTTGCTCAAGGCCGGGTGGGTGCAACTGCTGGGGGATGACGATGACGCCGACGCGAGCAGCAACTGCCTCAAGGCAACGGTGGAACACGTGCTGGCGGACGCTGACGGGCCCAGCGAAGTACGGCTGGCGCTGGGCAATGGGCAGACATTGTGCGCGTTCGCCGAAAAGGCGTGGTTGACGCGCAATCGGATTCAAACGGGCAGCCAGGTACGGGCACAGTTCCATCCTTCTTATGTGCTGCTGGGGGTGCCGGTGTAGCTTGGCCGCACCGTTTGGCAAGGTGGAATGCGTTACCATGGCTGCACGCCGCCTATCCCCGGAGCCACCATGTCACACCCCTTCGTCACCCTCACCCCCGACTTGGTCCTGGACGCCGTGGAAAGCATCGGCTTCCTCAGCGATGCCCGGATCCTGGCACTGAACAGCTACGAAAACCGCGTCTACCAGGTGGGCATCGAAGATTCACAACCACTGATCGCCAAGTTCTACCGACCTGGCCGCTGGAGCAACGAAGCGATTCTTGAAGAACACCGCTTCACTGCCGAGCTTGCCGACTGTGAAGTGCCCGTGGTCGCGCCTCTGCAGCACGACGGCCGCACACTGTTCGAGCACCAGGGTTTTCGCTTCACACTGTTCCCCCGCCGTGGCGGCCATGCACCGGAACCCGGCAACCTCGACCAGCTCTATCGCCTCGGCCAGTTGCTCGGCCGCCTGCACGCCGTTGCCGCGACACGGCCGTTCGAGCATCGCGAAGCGTTGGCTGTGGACAACTTCGGCCACGCCTCCCTGCAAACCCTGCTGGAAGGCAACTTCGTCCCGCGCGAATTGCGGCCCGCCTTCGAGTCCGTTGCCCGCGACCTGCTGAAACGGGTCGAGGATATCTACGCGCGCACCCCACACAAGGTAATGCGCCTGCACGGCGACTTGCACCCGGGCAACCTGATGCATCGCGACGAGGTGTATCACGTGGTCGACCTCGACGACTGCCGCATGGGCCCGGCGGTGCAGGACCTGTGGATGATGCTCGCTGGCAGCCGCGAAGAACGCCTCGGCCAACTGGCAGAGCTGATCGACGGCTACAACGAGTTCCACGACTTCGACCCGCGCGAGCTGCCCTTGATCGAGCCGTTGCGCGCCTTGCGCCAACTGCACCACAGCGCGTGGCTGGCGCGGCGCTGGGACGACCCGGCATTCCCGCGAAGCTTCCCGTGGTTCGGCCAGCCGCGCTACTGGGGCGACCAGATTCTCGCGCTGCGCGAGCAGATGGCAGCGCTCGATGAACAACCGCTGAAATTGTTCTAAAAGTGCGCTGACCTCTGTCTACAATAGGCGTCGCTTTATTTAGCTACCTAAGCAAGGATTCTGCATGCACGCCGCAAACCCGCAACGCGGGTACATCCTGGGCCTCAGTGCCTACATCATCTGGGGCCTGTTCCCTCTCTATTTCAAAGCGATCCAGAGCGTGCCGGCGGTGGAGATCATCGTCCACCGGGTGCTCTGGTCGGCCTTGTTTGGCTCGCTGCTGTTGCTGGTATGGAAGCACCCCGGCTGGTGGCGCGAACTGCGCGACAACCCGCGCCGGCTGGCCATCCTGGCGCTGAGCGGCGCGCTGATCGCTGGCAACTGGCTGACCTACGTATGGTCGGTGAACAATGGCCGCATGCTCGAAGCCAGCCTTGGCTACTACATAAACCCGCTGATCAACGTGCTGCTGGGCATGCTCATCCTGGGCGAGCGCCTGCGCCGCCTGCAATGGCTGGCAGTGGCCATGGCGGCGGTGGGCGTGGCCCAGCAGGTATGGCAGGTCGGCAGCCTGCCCTGGGTCTCGCTGGTACTGGCGCTGACCTTCGGCTTCTATGGGCTGATCCGCAAACAGGCGCCCGTGGCAGCGTTGCCGGGCCTGGTGGTGGAAACCTGGATGCTGGTGCCCCTGGCCCTCGGCTGGCTGTTGCTGCACCCCGCCGCGATGAGCGCGCAGGGCGCGTTCTACACCAGCAGCGAAGCGTTGTGGTTGATGGCGGCAGGGCCGGTAACGCTGGTGCCGCTGGTGTGCTTCAACGCTGCCGCACGCCATCTGCCGTATACCACGCTGGGCTTCCTGCAGTACCTCGCGCCGACCCTGGTGCTGCTGCAGGCGGTGCTGTTGTTTGACGAGCATTTGTCGTCGAGCACCCTGGTGGCGTTCGTGTTCATCTGGGCGGGTTTGGCGATATACAGCGTCGATGCCTGGCTGAATTTGCGCAAGCGCGCCTGATCAAAAAACGATCAAAACTCTGCAGGGCACGTGGGTCGTGGCCTGCAGAGACATCTCCAGAGGTTATCCACACCCTCGTCCCCGTGCTTTGTGCACAAGCTGCTGAATTCTGAGTGTTTTTTGATCAAACCTTTGCAGGCCTTGATGCGCGTGGGCTGGAGAGGTGCGCCCCCAGGTTATCCACAGGGCCGTACCTGTAAAACGGGGGATAACCCTGAGGCCGCAAAGCGGCCCCAGCCGTCGCGGATCACTCCTCAGCCCGCAGCTCCAACTCCACCATCAAATCATCCGCCAGGCTCTCCAACCGCTGCTGCAGTTCGTCCAGCGACAAGGTCAACGGCAGCGCCAACAATGCATTGGCATGAAACAACGGCTCACTGCTCATCGGTGCAGGCCGCACTTCAGTGGTAAAGCGCTCCAGGTTCACCCCAAGCTCGGCCAGCAGCCGGGTGATATCGCGCACGATCCCAGGCCGGTCATTACCCACCAGCTCCATAGCGATCGGCTTCCACGTGCACGACGGCTCGATGCCGCTCTCGGCAATCAACACACGAATATCGTAGCGGGCCAGGGCCTGCAGCGACGCGACCAGTTCTGCATAATTTTCCGCTGGCACCGCCACCCGCAGGATGCCGGCGAACTGCCCGGCCATGCGCGACATGCGGCTTTCCAGCCAGTTACCGCTGTGGTCGGCGATGCATTGGGCAATGCGTTCGACCTGGCCGGCCTTGTCAGGGGCAATCACAGTGAGTACAAGATGATCCACAAGCCCTTCCTCTGTGTCGAACCGCGCTGGGCGGCGATAAACCGGGGGATCGATTGAGTATAGGCAAGGCGCGGCAACCTGCCGCAGGGCAATCGACATGACTAATCGTGTACTGTTTCAAGATTTATCTGGAACAATCCACCTGTTTTTTGCGAACATACCAATTCCCAGCGTGACCATACGCGACCAACGGGTCGCACAACGACGCTTTTAGTCTGATTTTGCCCCGCCTACTGCTTCATGTAGTATCCCGTGGCGCGGACTACAAAACGTCGTTTGGATGTCTGCCAAGGCGCCTGTGAAAATACGCACACTGCCCGCCAGCCCGTCTGGCAGGCCGCACCCAGCCGCCCTCGGGTTCATCCGACCTGGGCACGCACTGGTGCCGTGTTTAGAGAAGCGCTACAGGCTTAATACAGAAGAGCGAAATAGCTGAGCAGAGTGAGGCAAGCAATGACTGGATACGTTCAAGTCGGTGGCCTTCAGGTCGCCAAGGTCCTGTACGACTTCGTGAACAACGAAGCCATCCCCGGGACCGGCATCGTCGCCGAGCAGTTCTGGGCAGGTGCAGAGAAGATCATCAATGACCTCGCTCCAAAGAACAAAGCCCTGCTCGCCAAGCGCGACGAGCTGCAAGCCAAGATCGACGCCTGGCACCAGGCACGCAAAGGCCAGGCCCATGACGCCGTAGCCTACAAAAGCTTCCTCCAGGAAATCGGCTATCTGCTGCCACAAGCCGACGATTTCCAGGCCACCACGCAGAACGTGGACGAAGAAATCGCCCGCATGGCCGGCCCACAGCTGGTAGTGCCGGTGATGAACGCCCGCTTCGCCCTGAACGCCGCCAACGCCCGTTGGGGTTCGCTGTACGACGCCCTGTATGGCACCGATGCCATCAGCGATGAAGGCGGCGCCGAGAAAGGCCAGGGTTACAACAAAGCCCGCGGCGACAAGGTTATTGCCTTTGCCCGCGCCTTCCTCGACGAAGCCGCGCCGCTGGCTGCAGGCTCGCATGTCGACTCCACGGCCTACAGCATCAAGGACGGCAAGCTGGTCGTCGCCCTCAAGGGCGGCAGCAACAGCGGCCTGCGTGACGATGCCCAGCTGATCGGCTACGTCGGCGATGCCGCCGCGCCGACCTCCGTGCTGCTCAAGCACAACGGCCTGCACTTCGAAATCCAGGTCGATGCCAGCACCCCGGTTGGCAGCACCGATGCCGCCGGCGTCAAAGACATCCTGATGGAATCGGCACTGACCACCATCATGGACTGCGAAGACTCGGTCGCGGCCGTGGACGCCGATGACAAAGTCATCGTCTACCGCAACTGGCTGGGCCTGATGAAAGGCGACCTGGCCGAAAGCGTGAACAAGGGTGGCAAGACCTTCACCCGCACCATGAACCCAGACCGCGAATACGCCGCGCCAAACGGTGGCACGGTCACCCTGCACGGCCGTTCGCTGCTGTTCGTGCGCAACGTTGGCCACCTGATGACCAACCCGGCGATCCTCGATGCCCAGGGCAACGAAATCCCCGAAGGCATCCAGGACGGCCTGTTCACCAACCTGATCGCCCTGCACAACCTCAACGGCAACACCAGCCGCAAGAACACCCGTACCGGCAGCGTCTACATCGTCAAGCCGAAGATGCACGGCCCTGAAGAAGTGGCCTTCGCCGCTGAAATCTTCAGCCAGGTCGAAGACCTGCTGGGCATGCCGCGCAACACCGTCAAGGTCGGCATCATGGACGAGGAGCGCCGTACCACGGTCAACCTCAAGTCCTGCATCAAGGCCGCTGCCGAGCGCGTGGCGTTCATCAACACCGGCTTCCTCGACCGCACCGGTGACGAAATCCACACCTCCATGGAAGCCGGCGCCGTTGTGCGCAAGGGCGCCATGAAGAACGAGAAGTGGATCGGCGCCTACGAGAACAACAACGTCGACGTCGGCCTGGCCACCGGCCTGCAAGGCCGTGCGCAGATCGGCAAAGGCATGTGGGCCATGCCCGACCTGATGGCTGCCATGCTCGAGCAGAAGATCGCCCACCCGCTGGCCGGTGCCAACACCGCCTGGGTACCTTCGCCGACCGCCGCTACCCTGCATGCCCTGCACTACCACAAGGTCGATGTGCAGGCACGTCAGCGCGAGCTGGCTACGCGCACCCCGGCTTCTGTCGACGACATCCTGGCCATCCCGCTGGCCGCCGACACCAACTGGTCGGCCGAAGAGATCCGCAACGAGCTGGACAACAACGCCCAGGGCATCCTTGGTTACGTGGTTCGCTGGATCGATCAGGGCGTGGGTTGTTCGAAGGTGCCGGACATCAACAACGTCGGCCTGATGGAAGACCGCGCCACCCTGCGCATCTCGGCCCAGCTGCTGGCCAACTGGCTGCGCCACGGCGTGGTCAACGAGGCGCAGGTGCTGGAAAGCCTCAAGCGCATGGCGGTGGTGGTCGACCAGCAGAACGCTGGCGACGCCCTGTACCAACCGATGGCGCCGAGCTTCGACGACAACGTCGCGTTCCAGGCGGCCGTGGAGCTGGTGATCGAAGGTGGCAAGCAGCCGAACGGTTATACCGAGCCGGTACTGCACCGTCGCCGTCGCGAGTTCAAGGCGCGTAACGGGTTGTAAGTAACATTTGCGTACGGGGGCCGCTTTGCGGCCCCTCTACCCATCACCCAATCTTCAGTTCTTTCTTCACCAGCTCCAGCAGTTTCCCCAGGTCCACCGGCTTGAGCAAAAAGTCGACCACCCCCAGGTGCATCACGTCCACCGCCTCTTTCACATCGGTGTCGCCCGACACCACGATGATCGACAACGCCGCCCGCTCCGACTCGCGAATCTGCCGAATCAGCTCCAGGCCATCCTTGGGCTCCATGCGCAGGTCGGTGATCATCAAGGCGATCCTCGGCTCGTAATGCAGCTTGAACATCGCCTCCTGGGCCCCGTCGGCCGTCATGCAGTCGATGCCTCTGCTTTTCAGGTACAGGCTCAAGGCCTCGCTGTTCACTGGGTTGTCGTCCACCACCAGTACCACAGGCTTGGGCGCAATAGGCGCCACCAGCCCGGCCAGTGCCTCACGTTCGGCGTCACTCAGGATGTCGTCATGCTCAACCATGGTCGTCTCGTCAAAAAAAGTCTTGCTCACCGGTAAGACCGCGCCTTGCGATATTGATCACACGCCGCCCATAGACTTACGTCCAATGGGCACCACACCTCAGCCAGCCGACCATGGGGACCGAGAACAACAAGGCCGGCACCTATATATAGATATATATAGTTCGGCGTAGCGATACGGTCAGTGTCATGAGTAAAAAGGACGCCTACAGCCAGGCGGGCAGGACGGCTGTGCTGCAGAACATACAAGGTACGTTGCAGTTTCTGCAGCGCTTCCCACCCTTCAACCAGATGGAGCACAGCCACCTGGCGTATCTGGTCGAGCAGTGCCAGCTGCGTTTCTATGCCAGTGGCGAAAGCATCGTCAAACCCGCCGACGGCCCGGTCGAGCACTTCTACATCGTCAAACAAGGGCGCGTGGTCGGCGAACGCCAGCACCTGGTCAAACCCGGTGTGGAGACCACCTTCGAGATCACCAGCGGCGAGTGCTTCCCCCTGGCCGCCCTGCTTGGCGAACGCGCCACCCGCACCGAGCACCTGGCCGGTGAGGACACCTTCTGCCTGCAACTGAACAAGGCCGCGTTCATCCGCGTGTTCTCCCTGTCGGAGGCCTTTCGCGACTTTGCCCTGCGCGGGGTCAGCAGCCTGCTCGACCAGGTCAACCAGCAGGTGCGCCAACGCGCCGTGGAAACCCTCGGCACCCAGTACTCGCTGAACACCCCCCTGGGCGAGCTGGCCATGCGTCACCCGGTGGTGTGCAACCCCGACACGCCGCTGCGCGACGCCGTGCGGCTGATGCACGAGCAGCAGGTCGGCAGCATTGTCGTGGTCGACCCCCAGCGCTACCCGATCGGCATCTTCACCCTGCGTGACCTGCGCCAGGTGGTGGCGGGCGCGGATGCCGAGCTGGGCGCGCCCATCGACCGGCACATGACCGCCAGGCCGTTCTACCTCAGCCCGCAGGCCAGTGCCTTCGATGCCGCCATGGCCATGACCGAGCGGCATATCGCGCATGTCTGCCTGGTGGACAACCAGCGCCTGTGCGGGGTGGTTTCCGAGCGAGACCTGTTCTCCCTGCAACGGGTCGACCTGGTGCACCTGGCGCGTACCATCCGCCATGCCCCGCGCCTGGACACCCTGGTGTCGCTGCGCGGTGAGATCAGCCAGCTGGTCGAGCGCATGCTCGCCCATGGCGCCTCGTCGACGCAAATCACCCAGATCATCACCTTGCTCAACGACCACACGGTCTGCCGGGTGATCGAACTGGCCATAGCCGAACGCGGCGACCCAGGCGTGCCGTTCAGCTGGCTGTGCTTCGGCAGTGAGGGACGGCGCGAGCAGACCCTGCACACCGACCAGGACAACGGCATTCTGTTCGAGGCCCGCGACAGCGCCGAAGCTGACGCGATCCGTGCCCGCCTGCTGCCCCTGGCGCAGTACATCAACCAGTGCCTGGCGCAGTGCGGCTTTACCCTGTGCAAAGGCAATGTCATGGCCGGCAACCCCGCGCTGTGCCTGTCACGCGGCGAATGGGCGCGGCGCTTTGCAGGGTTCATCCGCGAGGCAAGCCCCGAAAACCTGCTGGGTTCGAGCATCTATTTCGACCTGCGCGTGGTCTGGGGTGACGAGCAAGGCTGTGAACAACTGCGCCAGAGCCTGCTGGCCCAGGTCGCCGACAACCGCATTTTCCAGCGCATGATGGCCGACAACGCCTTGCGCCAACGCCCTCCGGTGGGCCGCCTGCGCGAATTCGTGCTGACCCGCCAGGGCAACGACAAGGCCGCCACCCTCGACCTCAAGGTGCAGGGCCTGACGCCCTTCGTCGATGGTGCGCGCTTGCTGGCCCTGGCCAACGGCATCGGCGCCTGCAACACCCTCGAACGCCTGCGCCAGCTGGTGCAAAAGGGCATCATCGAACCACTCGACGGTGCGGCTTACGAAGAGGCCTACCACTTCATCCAGCAGACCCGCATGCAGCAGCACCAGCGCCAGACCCGCGATAACCTGCCCTACTCCAACCGCGTCGACCCCGACAGTCTCAACCACCTGGACCGACGCATCCTGCGTGAGTCGCTGCGCCAGGCCCAGCGCCTGCAAAGCAGCCTGGCCTTGCGGTATCAGCTATGAGCTTGTTCGCCTGGCTGCGCCCCAGCCTGCCCACGCTGGACGACATTGCGCGCCAACGCCTGGCGCAGTTGCCCAAGCCGGCTGCGCTGGGGGTGTGCACGTTGCGCGAGCAGCGCTGGGTGGTGCTGGACCTGGAAACCAGTGGCCTCAACCCCAACCGCGACCAGGTCCTGTCGATCGGTGCCGTGGCCATCGAGGACGGTGCCATCGACTTTGCCCAGCAGTTCGAACGCACCCTGTACCGCCCCACCCAGAAGACCAACGCCAGTGTGCTGATTCACGGGCTGGGGCCCAGTGCCCTGGCCGCGGGCTGCGACCCGGCCGAGGCGTTGATCGACCTGCTCGACTTCATTGGCGACAGCCCGGTGCTGGCGTTCCATGCGCCTTTCGATCAGCGCATGCTGGCGCGGGCGCTGAAGGAAAGCCTGGGCTATCGCCTGCAGGTGCCGTTCCTGGATGTGGCTGAACTGGCGCCAATGCTCAACCCCGACACGGTACTGCGCGAAGCCGGGCTGGACGACTGGGTCGCCCGCTTTGGCCTGCAGGTTGAAGAGCGCCACCATGCCAGCGCTGATGCCCAGGTCACCGCCGAGCTGGCGTTGATCCTTTTCAGCCAGGCCCGTCGCCAGCAGCTCGACAGCCCGTTGCAGCTTGAGCAGCGGTTGCGCGGGTGGCGGCGGCGTGCGGCGCAGAGTCACGGTTTGTAGGGCTTGGGTGTTGTTGCGCTCGATCTGATAGGCGCTGAATCATCCAAACCATGCGCTTGGAAGCCCCGCCATGGTGGCAATCCGATAAGCGTCCATTGCGCCGCGCCCCCCGCCTCTGCAACAATCGCGAATAATTATCGTTAGTTAATGCATTCGTTCCGGGGGGACGCTGCTTGTCTTCTGCACACAGCCCACACGCCGAGCTGGTCGGTGCGCTTTACCGCGATCACCGCAGCTGGCTGCTCGCCTGGCTGCAACGCAGCATGGCCTGCCGCCAACGTGCCGAAGACCTGAGCCAGGACACCTTCGTGCGCCTGCTAGGCCGTGAGCAACTGGACACGCCCCGCGAGCCACGCGCATTCCTGGCCGCCGTGGCCAAGGGGCTGCTGTTCGACCACTTCCGCCGCGCCGCACTGGAGCAGGCCTACCTGGCCGAACTCGCCCACCTGCCGGAAGCCGAACAGCCTTCCCCCGAAATCCAGCACCTGATTCTCGAAGACCTCAAGGCCATCGACCGCCTGCTTGGCAAGCTGTCGAGCAAGGCCCGTGCGGCCTTCCTGCACAACCGCCTGGACGGCATGGGCCACGCCGAAATCGCCGAGCGCCTTGGTGTTTCGGTCTCGCGGGTACGTCAGTACATCGCCCAGGGCATGCGCCAGTGCTATGTGGCCTTGTACGGGGAGCCGACGTGAACGGTTCACCGGTCTCGTCGCGGGTGCTGGATGCAGCCATTGCCTGGAAGCTGAGCCTGGACCAGGGCAGCGGCACGCCAGATGAACGCAGTGAATTCATGCGCTGGCACGCTGCCAGCGAAGAGCATGCCCGCGCCTGGCGCCAGCTGGGTTGCCTCGACCAGCGCGTAAGCGCCGCTGCCGGGCCCGCGCGCCAGGCGCTGTTGCAATCGCGCGCCGGCTTGCGCCGGCGCATCGGCAAGGTGGGCGGAGGCCTGGCGGGCATGTTCCTGCTGGGTTCGTTGCTGGCCTGGGTCGGCGCCCCGTCGCTGTCAGCGCACTACTGGCTGGCCGACCAACGCACCGCCACCGGCGAGCTGCGCACCCTGCGTCTGGAAGACGGCACCTTGCTGAGCCTGAACACCCACACAGCGGTGGACATCGACTACGCAGGCGCGCAACGGGTCATCGTGCTGCACCAGGGTGAAATCTCGGTCGAGACCGGCCACCAGGACCCCCGCCCATTGCTGGTACGCACCGACGACGGCCGCCTGCGCCCGCTGGGCACGCGCTTTCTGGTGCGCCGTGAGGCCAACGGAACACGCCTGGAGGTGCTGCAGGCCTCAGTCGCGGCCATGCCGCTGAACAGTGGTGACGAACAGGTATTGCGCGAAGGCCAGCAGGTACTCATGGATGCCAACGGCCTCGGCCAGGTCGGCACGGTCGACGTCGGTGCCGATGCCTGGACCCGCGGCATGCTGGTGGTAGACAACGTACGCCTGGCTGACCTGGTCGCTGCCCTCGGCAAGTACCGCAGCGGCCACCTCGGGGTGGCAGACGAAGTTGCCGACCTGCGTGTTACCGGCAGCTTCCCGCTGACCGACATCGACCTGGCCCTGGCATCGCTGGTGCCGGCATTACCGGTGAAGATCGAGCGGCATACTCCTTGGTGGGTAACGGTTCAGCCCCAGTAGTAGCGGCCTGTGGCCGCGCCTGCAAAAAATCCCGCTTTTTTCATGACACCCCCCTGTCACTTTTGAAATCTCGCTCGGCAAGGAAGCAGTAAGCACTTATCCGTCGAGGAGCCGCTGCATGTCCCGTACTGTCGATCGTATCCTGCGCCCCAGCCTGATGGCCCTGGCCATTGGCCTGGCTGCGCCGTTGGCCAGCCCTGCCCTGTTCGCCGCCGAGCAATCCGCCCTGCGCGCCTACGACCTGCCCAGCGCCCCCCTGGCCAGCACCCTCAACCAGATCGCCAGCCAGTCGGGCATCGCCCTGGCCATCGACCCAGCACTGGTCAGCGGCCGCACTTCGGCGCCCGTCACCGGCCAGTACGACGGCATCGGCGCCCTGCAGGCCGCCCTGCGCGGCAGCGGGTTGCAGTTGCAGCAGAGCAGCGTCGGCAGCTACAGCCTGGTGGCGACGCCTGAAGGAACGCTCGCATTGCCGGAGACGGCGATCAATGCGAATGCGGCCTACGAAAGCGCCTGGGGCCCAGTGGAAGGCTACACCGCCACACGTACCGCAGCAGGCAGCAAGACCGACACGGCCATCGCCGAATTGCCGCGCTCGGTCAGCGTGATCACCCGTCAGCAAATGGAAGAGCGCCCCGTCCTCAGCCTCAACGACGCACTGCGCTATACCGCTGGGGTACAAAGCAGCGGCTACGGCTCCGATTCGCGCAGCGATTGGCTGCTAGTGCGTGGCTTCGTACCCACACAATTCCTCGACGGCCTGCCCTTGCCCAAGGGCAACTACGCTTCGCCGAAAATTGAGCCCTGGAACCTTGAGCGTATTGCCGTGCTGCGTGGCCCTGCGTCCTCGGTCTACGGCCAAACCCCGCCCGGCGGCCTGCTTGACATGACCACCCGCCGGCCAGAGCTGGAAGCCAGCCACGAGGTGGAAGCCCAGGTCGGCAGCAATAATCACCGGCAGATTAATTTTGACAGCACGGGCAAGGTCGATGACAGCGGCCAGTTCGTGTACCGGGTAAGCGGCACCGTGCGCGACAGCGGTACCCCGATCGACCATATTCCAGACAAGCGCTACAACATCGCCCCCAGCCTGACCTGGAACATCAACGACGTTACAAAACTGACCTTCATTACCCAGTACACCCGCGACGATACCGGCATTACCGGTCAGTTCCTGCCACTGCAGGGCACCAAGCTGGACAGCCCAGCGGGCAAGATCTCCCACCACAAGAACCTGGGCGATCCAGACTGGGAATCGTACGACCGCACTTACTACCACCTGGGCTATGCGTTCGAGACGCGCTTGAGTGATGTGTGGCAGTTCCGTCAGAACCTGCGTTACGCACGCAACGAACTGGACTTCAAGGGTATTACCGCCGGTGGGTCGATCTGGCCAGCCGGGCCAGATGAGGCCGTGAGCGCCGACGGCACCGTGCAACGCACCGCAGGTATCGTCGAAGAGGACATCTCGCAGTTCGCCTTGGACAACAACTTCCAGGCCGACTTCCAGACGGGCGCAATCAGTCACACCGTGCTGCTGGGCCTCGACCACCAACGCTCGACCAGCGATGCCCGCTGGCGCTGGGGTTCCGCTGGCGTACCGCCGAGCAACATCCACAATCCGGTGTACGGCCAGGATTTCTCCAACGTCCAGTACTTCGACATGTATGACTACACACAGAAGACCCAACAGACCGGTCTCTACGTGCAGGACCAGATGGCATTGGACAACTGGCGCCTGACCTTGGGCGGTCGTGAAGACTGGGTGCACACCGGCACTACCTTCCATAACCAGGGCGACGCCACCAATACCCAGCGTGACAAGCAGTTCAGCGGCAACGCGGCCCTGAGCTATGTGTTCGACAACGGCTTGACGCCGTACCTGTCCTACGCCGAGTCGTTCCAGGCAGCAACAGGTGCTGCGGTCAACAGTACCGATGCGTTCAAGCCCACCGAAGGCAAGCAGTACGAGTTAGGTATCAAGTATCAGCCCCCCGGCAGCAAGAGTCTGTTCACTGCGGCAGTGTTCGACCTGACCCAACAGAACATGTCGGTCACCGAAGGTGGCGTGACCCGCCAGGTAGGTGAAGTCAGAGTCAAGGGCCTGGAGCTCGAAGCCACCTCCGACGTCACCGAGAACCTCAAACTGGTAGGTTCTTACACCTACAACGACAGCGAGATCATCAAAGGCAACGACGGAGAGAAAGGCAAGCGTATGGCGCAGGTGCCACGCAACCAAGCCACCGCGTGGGCCGACTACACCTGGCACGAGGGAGCGCTCGACGGCTTTGGCGTAGGCGTTGGTGTGCGCTATGTGGGCGATACCTACGGCAACACCACCAATACCGACTGGGGCCATGTTGGGTCGTACACAGTCTACGACGCGTCGGTGCATTACGATCTGGGCCGTCTCAACGGCACGCTCAAGGGCGTGACGGTGGCCGTCGATGCGAAGAACCTGTTCAACAAGGACTACCTGTCGACCTGTGACGGTTACTACTGCTACTACGGAGACGAACGCAACGTGGTGGCCAGCGTCAATTACAAGTTCTGAGTCGCCCGGGCTGCTGTGCAGCCCCAGGTTTCATCAGACGAGAAACGGTACCGTGATGAAAAGCTCAACCATCCGCCGCTGGTCCGCGATCCACACCTGGAGCAGCCTGGTCTGCACCCTGTTCCTGCTGTTGCTGGCCCTGACCGGCCTGCCGCTGATCTTCCACCACGAACTGGAGCATCTGCTCGGCGATGCCCCCGAGCTGCGCGAGATGCCCGCAGGCACCCCGCACCTCGACCTGCAGCAACTGGTACTCAAGGCCGAGCAGCATCGTCCCGGCGAAGTGATGCAGTACTTCGGCTACGACGAGGACGAACGCAACGGCGTGGTGGCGATCACCGCCGCCACCGCAGGCACCGAGCCCAATTCGTCACACACCTTCATGCTCGACGCCCGCACCGGCGAAGCTGTCGCCATGCCCGCAGCCAACGGCGGCTTCATGATGGTCATGCTGCGCCTGCACGTGGACATGTTCGCCGGGCTGCCCGGCAAGCTGCTGCTGGCGTTCATGGGTGTGCTGTTCGTCGTGGCGATCATCTCTGGCACCGTGCTCTACGCGCCGTTCATGCGCCGCCTGGATTTCGCCACGGTGCGCCACGACAAATCCCGCCGCCTGCGCTGGCTCGACCTGCACAACCTGATTGGCGTGGTGACCCTGGCCTGGGCGCTGACCGTTGGCGTCACCGGGGTGATCAGTGCCTTGTCCGACCTGGTGATCGCCGCCTGGCGCAACGACAGCCTGGCCGCCATGGTCGCGCCCTACCGTGACGCCCCGCCGCTCACCGAGCGCGCCCCAGCCAGCCGCCTGCTGGACATCGCCGGGCAGGCCGCGCCCGGTATGCGCCCGGACTTCATCGCCTTCCCCGGCACGCGGTTCTCCAGCGAGCACCATTACGCCGTGTTCATGAAGGGCGCCACTCACCTGACCTCGCACCTGCTCACCCCCGTGCTGATCGATGCGCGCACCCTGCACGTGACGGCAGTGGGCGAACGCCCGTGGTACATGGACGCCATGGGCCTGTCCCAGCCACTGCACTTCGGTGACTACGGCGGGCGCCCCATGCAAATTCTCTGGGCGGTGCTGGATGTGCTGACCATCATCGTGCTCGGCAGCGGCCTGTACCTGTGGCTAAGCAAGCAGCGCAAAGCCCGGGAGGTGCGGGCATGAGCCACGCCTCTCGATCATCCTGGCGGATCTTCACCTGGCCAGCCGCCATCGGCATGCTCGGTGCCGCCGGCCTGTTTGCCGCCTTGCTGGGTGACGGTGCCTGGGACGCCCTGGCCTGGCTGGGCCTCGGCGTGCCCGCCATCCTCAGCCTGCGCGGGCTGTGTGGTCGATAACCGGCTACCGCTCCGGCCCTTGCCCTGGGCCCTAACGTTGCGGCTCCATTAAGAAAGGAGCGCAACATGCTACCGCTGGAACGCATCGAATTCCTCGACCAGCAGATCAACGCCCTGCTGGCGCAATTGCCGGCCACCGACCGGCCACAGCTCAGCCGACAGCAACTGCAAGGCGAACTGGCTGAATACTGGGCCGCCTGCGATACCCAAGGCCGCTCGCGCAGGGTGCGCCTCGGCGACCTGCGCCGCGCCCTGATGCACGCCGAGCTGACACTGCGCCAGGCCGACGGGACCTTGCCCGCCCCCGAAGCCGACGCCCTCAGCCTGTGCCTCGACCTGCCCAACGCCTGGCAACGGAGGCCCCAGCCGGTGGCTACGCGTGCCCAGGTGTACCGCCTGGTTCTCAGCCGTAGCCAGCCCCACAGCCGCGCGGTACTGCCGGGTATGTTCGTGGTCATCAGCGGTAATGACGAGGCGGCCGAGCTCACCCCGGAGCAGGCCCGTGGCCCGGCGTTGCTGTGCGGCCTGGCCCAAGGCATCGAGGCCTACGCCTCGCTGGCAGACTTGCACGTTGAGTTGTGCGAACGCCTCGACGACCCGCTGCAAGGCCCGCCACTGCTGCGCCTGCTGGTCGATGCCGAGCGTATCGACAACGCCGCCAAGGCCGACCGACTGCGCTACGAATGGTATGCCGATGACCCGGTGCAAGCTCAGGTCGACAGCCTGATCGAAGCGCAGCGCCTGCGTGTCAACCAGGCTTGGGCAACTGCGCAACTTTCCCTACCACCGGCGGCCGAAACGCTGCGCAACGCCCTTTCACTGGCAGCCGAAGCCGGCAAGCAAGCGTTGCTCGACACCCGCTACGGCCTGCTGCTGGAGAAAAACCTGCCCAACTGGTTGAGCGCGGCAGGGCCACAGGCGCTCTCGCACATCATGCAGGGCATGCAACAACTGGTGGCCGCCGGCAATCGCATCGCCGCGCCAGGCATTCTCACCCTGGCGCAGTTCCGCCAACAGGACAGCCTGCTAGGCTGGGCCCGCGCGCGCGTTGAAGAACGCCTGCGCCACGATCACGGCCTGCGCTACACCGCCGCAGACATCATGGTCCATGTCGTGCACAGCCGTCAGACCGGTCCGCATTTGAACCCGTTCAACCCATCAGGCTACGTCACCTCGCGAGGGTTCGAGCACGTCGGCGGGCAGATGGTCGAGCTAGTCAGGGAAAGTTACCCACTGCACGAGCTGGCATTGCGCAACCTGAACTGGTTCGACTACGACTATTGGCTCACCGCCCGGGTAACCCACCGTCACGACAGGCCGTTACCCGAGGCGCTGAATCCCGACTACATCAAGGCCATGATCAGGCACCTGAATGTCGGCGGCAGCTACCATGCCTACCTGAAGACGCAATTGATCGATTCTCCGCTCGGGGGCTGGCGGCTGAACGCCCATGCCTTGATCAACCGCGCCCGCATGCGCGCCGAGGCAGCCAAGGCGCGTTATGCCGGCCACCTTGGCCGCGCCCAGAGCGAACATCGCTATCGTTGGGTGCGTCAGGTACTGGACCATCCGCATAACGCGCTGCGGCCCCCGGTGGACGGGCAGCGCGTCACCGTGCGCCAATTGACGATCCATGGCATTACCCTGCAAGGAGTGTTGCTGATCAATGTCGAAGCGTCCGCCATCGGCGGGTTCGCCCTGTACACGCCGGACGCACCCGACCGCCGCGCCTGGCGCGGGCTGAGCAACGCTCGCGAACTGATGCGCCTGCTGCGCACGCAACCCGCCCTGCGTGCCTATGTGGCGAGCCGCCTGCCCCCGCTGGCGCCTGCGCGCATTGAACAGTTGCTGAACAAGGGCCGACTCGGCGCCGCGCTGCGCACCCCAGCGATTGACGACGAGCTGTTTTTCGCCTGCTACAGGGCCGAGGTGCGCAGTTGGCTGGCACAGGTTGATGCCGACAGCCGTACCACCGCAGAAGCCGACCTGCAGCAAGGCACCGCCCTGGCCTGGCGCCTGCTCGACTTGATAAGCCTGGTGCTCCCTACCCGGATACAAGTTCCGCTTGTGCTGGGGCGCATGGCCATCGAAATCTGGGACGGCCTGGACGCCTTTGCCCAAGATGATATCGACGGCGTGCTGACCCATACCTACAACGCCCTGAGCTACGCCAACGACGCGGGCACCAGCGTTGCCAGCACCAGCCTGATGCGCCGGGTGATGCGTGGCATGCCGATGCAACCGCCATTGCCGCTACCCTCGCGGTACAGCATCACACCTCCACTCGAGAACCTGCGCTTTACCATTGAAGGTGTGCACGGCGAAAGCGTTTTCGAGAAAGCATCGGCATTCGAGGGGCTGACCCTGTATTACATCCAGGACGCCCACGGCCGTTATTACAAGGTCTCGTTCGACGGCCGTCGCTGGCGGGTCATCGACCCGACGCAACCCGATGCCTACTTGCAGCAGCCGGTCAAACGCCTCGCCAATGGCAACTGGGTCATCGACTCACCGGTGCTGTGGTACGACGGCTTGCCGGATCTTGTGCAGTTGCTGGCCGACTGCCGCCTGCAACCGCCGCTGGCGGGTGAGGCGGTGGATGCGCTGGCAGGGCTGTACCGCGCAGACGACCAGCTCTACCTGCAAACCGCTGCTGGGCAACTGCCGGTGCGGGCGCACCTGCTCGCCGGGCGCTACCACTTGCTGATCCCCCACGCCCAGCAAGCCGGCGTAGCGCCGTGGGCGATCCTGCGCTGGCAAGACCGGCAATGGCGCATCCGTGTGCGCCAGGCCGGGCGCAGCAGCGAGTGGCTGGCGCTGCCGGATGCCTAGTCGGCGAGCCGTGGCAGCAAGCGGTCGAGGCGCTGATGCAGGGCACTGCTGCTCGGCCAGTTGCGCAGCAGCCGCGCGCGGTCACGGGCGTAGGCCGGGGCGAAGCTGAGCCCGGTGGCATGCTGGCACATGGCGTCGAGGTCGATCAGCGACCATTGGCCGTTGTGCCAGAACAGGTTGTGGCCCTTGAAGTCGCCATGGCTGATGCGCTCGCGGATCAGTTGCTGCATCACCTTGACCAACGCATCGACCTGCTCTTCAGGCGCCTCGCCGTTTTCCACATAGGGCGCGAAGCATGCGGTCAGGTCCGGGCCATCGACATATTCGGTGACCAGGTATGCGCGGCTGCGCAGGCCCATCACCCGTTGCTCCAGCACCGCCAACGGGCGCGGTGTGGCAATGTCGAGGAACTCCAGGCGGTGGCCTTCGATCCATGAGTGCCAGGCCCGGCTCGGGCGCCAGAAGCGCTTGAACCAGTGCGCGGTGTTCTTGATGTTGTAGCGCTTGAGCACCAGCGGGCGGCCATCGACGTCGATGCGAGCCACGCTGGCGGCGCCGCCGGTCTTGTACAGGTAGCCGTTGTCGATCAGCGCATCAGCCTGCGCCAGCACCGGCAGCATCGCTTCGACTTCAGCACGGCGGATCGCCCGCAGGCCCGAGAGGCTGCGCTCGACACTGAACAGCGTGCATTCGCGGCCGGCCTTTTCCAGGTAGTCCTTCTGGCGCCAGTTGCGCACCTTGTCGATTTGTTTTTGCAGCGCTTCCATCGGCAACGCATGCTCGGCATTGGCCAGCAGGTAATGCACCAGCAGCTCTTCGATGAAGGGCTCCAGACGCTTGGGCAACTGGGCGAAGAACACCCCGAGGTTTTCCAGCACACGCGGGCGCGACAACTGCTGGCCCGGCGTCTCGGCCTTGATGCCCGCGCCATCGATCAGGTACAGCTTGGCGCCGTGGCGCAGCAGGTTGTCCAGGTGCAGGTCTTCCTGCCACAGGCCCTTGGCGTGCATCTGCGCCACCGCGGTCAGCGCTTCGCCCAGCACCAGGTGCTGTTCGTCGGCCAGTACCGGCAGGTGCTCCACGGCGGCCCAGGCATCGGCCAGGCTTTCGGCGCCATCGAGAAACTCGAATAGCAGCCAGCCGCCCTCGCCTTCCTTCAGGCCATCGGCCAGCAGCTTCGGCGTGGTCAGGCCTTGCTCGGCCAACAGCTTCACGCCGTGCAACTCGCGCTGGAAATGCCGCGCAGCGTTACCCCCCACCAGCAGCTTGGCCAGCACCGGCGTACCACGCCAGACACCGGCACCGACATAGCGCTGGCCAGGCAGTACGCGCAGCAG
The DNA here is from genome assembly GCF_051123555.1 of Pseudomonas sp. NFX1. Lineage (NCBI taxonomy): Bacteria > Pseudomonadati > Pseudomonadota > Gammaproteobacteria > Pseudomonadales > Pseudomonadaceae > Pseudomonas > Pseudomonas sp. NFX1. The sequence continues at coordinate 4,260,087 of NZ_CP169366.1, forward strand.
GCTGAACAATTGCAGGTCGGCGCTACCCGCAGCATCGGCCAGGGTGATACTCAAGGGCAATGCCGGGGTGCGCCCGGCAGCTTTCAATTCAGACAAACGCATCAGCGGGCCTCTTTTTCACGACGGCGTTGCGTCAGCCGTTGCAGCCAGTTGTCGACCAGGGCGCTGTCCGCCGGCTGCGCCAGGTAGGCCGCCAGCAACTGACGCACATCCGCCTCGCTCCAGGCACTGGCACGGCGCAGCAACGGCTCCAGGTCCTTGAGCCGGTCACGCATGCCGAACAGCAGCGGCCGGGTCTTTTCCAGGTCGATCAGTTGCGCGTCCCAGCCCTCGCGGCGCTGGCGCATGAAAATATGCTTGGGGTAGAAGCAGCCATGTACCTGCCCGGCGCCGTGCAGCGTGCGCGCCAGCTGGCCGCAGGCTTCAAGGATGCCTTTGCGTTCGGCGTCGCCCAGTTGCGGCCACTGGCCCAACAGGCTGTCCAGGTCGGCCCATTCGTCCAGCGCCCGGGTCATGAGGATTGCCCGGTGCTGGCCGGCCTGCTTGCGCTCGCCATAGAACACCGCCTGCAACGCCGGGATGTGCAGCTTGTGGTAACGGCTGATATTGCGGAATTCGCGGGCGAAGGTGGGTTCGCCGAAGGGCCTGTGCAGGGTGCGGGTGAGGTAGTCGCTCTGGCGCTTGAGGTAGTAGCCTTTGCCTTCGAGCTCCAGGCGGAACACGCTGCTCCAGCCCCCGCGCCCGGTGTTGGGCTCGTCCACGGCATCGAGCTGCAGCGCCCATAGCGCCTCGAAGTCGTTCAAGCCGTGGCGTTTGAGCAGCGCGAGGTCTGCGCTGGCCAGGTAATCGGTCATTCCCTTCCCTCGAAAAAGCTCAGCACCTGGCGGATCCGCTTCTTGTCGCGGGCATTGAGCCGGTCGCGACCGCGGTATTGCAGGTAGAAACGCAGGCGCTGGGTCGCCGACAGGTGGTATTTGGCGACCTTGTCCAGGCACGCCAGGTCTTTGATCATCCGGTGCCGCCACATGAAACCGCGCCAGAAGTCGCCGGTCGGGCAGTCGATGAAGAATAGCGTGCCCTGGTCGTCGACCAGCAAGTTGCGCCACTTCAGGTCGTTGTGGGCGAAACGGTGCTCGTGCATGACCCGGGTGTGGCGCGCCAACTGCTGGCTGACATGCTCGACCCAGGCCCGGTCAGCCAGCCGTGCGTCATTGCGCTCGGCCAGCGCCGACAGGTCTTCGGTGCGCGGCAGTTCACGGGTGATCATCGCCCCCCGGCCAAACGCCAGGCCCTTGCGTTCCAGGCCCCAGGCGACCACTTCGGCGGTGGGGATGCCCCACTTGGCGAACTGCTTGAGGTTCTGCCATTCGGCCTTGATGCGCGGCCTGCCGAGGTAGCGGCGCATGTGCTTGCCGGCGCCGGTGTAACGCTTGACGTAGTAATTGACGCCGTCACGCTCGATGCGCACCACTTCGCTGAGCGGGTCGCGGGTCAAGCGTTCGCCCTGGATGGCAAAGACGGCATCAAGGCTGCCGAAATCCGCCGCCAGGTGTTCGTAGCCGGGCGCCAGTGTCCAACCCGACATCAGAGTGCATCCCCATAACGTTGCTTGCGGTCATAGAGTTTCTGCGCCTTGCGTTCCAGCCAGGTGAGCAGCGCGGCCTCTTCGGCAAGCACCTGGCGCAGCGGGCGCTGGAAGTAGCCACGCAGAAAACGCAATTTGTCGCGACGGGTCAGGCCGATGTCCAGCGCCGAGAAATACAGCGCGGCCAGGTCCTTGTCACGCCAGCGGCGGCTGATGCTCGCCCGCGTCTGGGCACGGTGCAGGTCGATGACCGACAGCTTGAAGTCGTCTGCCGTCACCGGGCGGTCGGTGTGCAGCAGGAAGTGGCAGATGTAGCAGTCGCGGTGGTTGACCCCGGCGCGGTGCATGCCGCCGGTCATCTTCGCCACTTCGGCGATCAGCGCACGCTTGAGGCGTGGCTCGGGCGCCTGCCTGACCCAGTCGATGCTGAAGTCTTCCAGGCTGATGGTCGGCGCCAGCTCTTCGGTGACGATGAACGAGTGCTGGGTGGCCGGGTTGCTGCCGCGCTCGCCATAGGCGACTGCGGTCATGGTCGGCACACCGACCTCGTGCAGGCGCTGGATGGCTCGCCATTCCTGGCCGGCACCGAGCACCGGCAGCTTGGCGCTGAACAGGTTCTTGAAAATCTCGCCCCAACCGATGCCCCGGTGGATCTTGACGAAAAAGCCTTCGCCCTCGACCTCGGTGCGCAGTGTGCGGCGGCCTTCCAGCTCACGGTATACCTCGCCTTGCAGCGCCTCCACGGCCTCGAAGGCATCACGCCCGGCCCACAGGCGCTTGAAGGGTTCGGCCAGTATCAGCTTCATGCGGTCTCCTGCCCCAGGATCACGTCGGCAGCATGCTGCGGCATGCTGTACAGGTCGGCCGTATCGGCAAAGGCCAGGCCATTGCGCGACCAGTCGGCGCGCGCCTGCGGGTCTTCGAGCATGCGTTGCAGGTAGCCATTGAGTTGTTCCTGCTCGAACGGATCGTCCAGGACCAGGCCGCAGTCGGCCTCGGCAATGTAGTGGGCGTAGCCACACACCTTGGACACCAGCACCGGCAGGCCTGCCACCAGGGCTTCGAGCAGCACGGTGCCGGTGTTTTCGTTGTAGGCTGGGTGAATCAGCAGGTCGGCGCCCAGCAGGAAGCGCGGAATGTCGCTACGCCCCTTGAGGAACTGCACCTGGTCGCCCAAGCCGAGGGTGGCGCTTTGCAGCTGGAACACCTTGGGGTCGTCCTGGCCAATGACCATCAGGCGGGTGCGCTTGCGCAACGCCGACGGCAGTGCGGCCAAGGCCTTGAGGCTGCGGTCGACGCCCTTGGTCTTGAACCCCGAACCAATCTGCACCAGCAGCAGGTCGTCGTCCGCCAGGTTGAATTCCTTGCGGAACCCGGCGCGGATTTCGGCGGCGTTGGCCGGCGCGCGGCGGTCCTGGGAAATGCCCGGCGGCAGCAGGTGGAAGCGTTCTGCCGGGGTGCCGTAATGTTTGACGAACAGCGGCTGCTGCACCTCGGAGATCATCAGCACCTCGGTTTTCGCATCCTTGGCGAACACCGCCCGCTCGTACTCGGCAAAGTGCCGGTAGCGGCCCCAGCGCTTGTACAGGCCGCCGCGCAGGGTCTGGGCCTTGTCTTCGAAGCAGCCGTCGGCGGCGTAGTACACGTCCAGCCCTGGCATCTTGTTGAAGCCGATCAGGCGGTCGACCGGGCGCTTGGCAAGGTCGGCGGCCATCCAGGCGCTGAGCTTCTCGTTGCGCCGGTGGTTGAACAGCGCCTTGACCGGCGCCACCAGCACTTCGAAGCCCGGCGGAATATCACCTTCCCAGATCAGCGTGTACACGCGAATCTGATGGCCGCGCTTCTGGCATTCCAGGGCAATGCGCATGAAGTCGCGCTGCAGCCCGCCGAAGGGGAAATATTTGTAAAGCACGAAAGCCAGTTGCATCAACGAACATCCTCAGCCAGCAGCAACGCGCTCAAGCGGCTCGCCACATGCTCGGGATTCAGGCGAGTGAAGCACAGTGGCCACTCGCGTTTGAGATCGAACCGGCGCAGGTCATCGGCGCTCGGTTTGTAGGTGCACTTCTTCTGCAGGCAGGGCGCGCAGGGGAAATCGCTGGCCTGGTGAACCTGGGCGCGGCCATAGGCGCCGGTCAGGCCAGGGTTGGTCGGGCCAAACAGCGAAATGGTCGGCACATCCAGCGCTGCGGCCAGGTGGCCCAGGCCGGTGTCCACGGCCACGCAGGCCTTGGCCGCAGCCAGCACGCGGGCGACACCGACCAGGTTCAATTTGGGCAGTACCTGGCAGTTGTTCAAGCCCTGGGCGATACGCTCGGCGCGCGCCTTCTCGGCCGGGTTGCCCCAGGGCAGGCGCACTTGCAGCTTGCGCCGGCCCATGCGCTCGGCCAGTTCGCGCCAGTAGGCCTCGGGCCAATGCTTGGTGGCCCAGGTGGTACCGTGCAGGAATACCACGTAGGGGGCGGCTGGCGGCAATTGCAGGCGATCAAGGTCCAGGCCGTAGTTGCCGATGCCTTCCGGCAGGTCATAGGCCAGGGCCATGGCGAACAGTTGACGCACCCGCTCCACGGCGTGCTGGCCAACCGCGACCGACAGCGGCCGGTCATAGAAGCGGCTGGCCAGGCCTTCGCGGGCCGAGTAGCGGTCCAGCCCGGCCACCGGTGCCTTGACGTAGCGGGTCAGCCAGGCCGATTTGACCAGGCCCTGGGCATCGATCACCAGGTCGTACTTGCGCGCGCGAACGCGCTGCTTGAACGCCTTCCACTCGCCGCTCTTCAGGGTCTGCCAGAGATGCTTGCGCCAGCGCCGGATCGCCACCGGGATCACCTCGTCGACCGCAGGGTGCCAGCTGGGGATCTCGGCAAAGCCTTCTTCCACCACCCAGTCGAAACGAATGCCCGGTATGGCGTGGGCGGCATCGGTGATTGCCGGCAGGGTGTGGATCACATCCCCCAGCGACGAAGTCTTGATGATCAGTACCCGCACTTAGTCGACCTCGGCCACGGTATCGATCAGGTTCGGACCACCCAGGCTGTGCAAGGCGGCGATGACGCGCTGCGGTTCGAGCAGGCGCAGGCAGTTGTAGTGCCCGAAGCGGCAGGTACGGTCGAAACAAGGGCTGCATTCGATGCCGGTGCGCACCACTTCGACGTGCTCGGCCAGCGGCGGCGTGAAGCCCGGCGAGGTCGAGCCATAGACGGCGACCAGCGGGCGGTTCAGCGCGGCGGCCACGTGCATCAGCCCAGAGTCGTTGGACACCACCGAATCGGCGCAGGACATCAAATCGATGGCCTCGGCCAGCGAGGTTTCACCCGCCAGGTTGTACGATTCTTCACGCAGCCCCGGGATCAGCCGGTCGCGGATCTGCTCTCCGACCGGGTGATCGCTTTTCGAGCCGAACAGCCACACCTGCCAGCCCTGGCGGATCATGGCATCGGCCACGGCGGCGTAGTGCTCGGCCGGCCAGCGCTTGGCCTCGCCAAACTCAGCACCAGGGCACAACGCCAGCACCGGGCGGTCCAGCGCCAGGCCGAACTTGGCCAGGGCCAGGTCGCGGCTCTGCGCCTCGATCTGCAGGCTGGGGCGCGGGTAGGGTTGCGGCAGCTCGGCATCCGGCGCATAGGCCAGGGCCATGAAGCGCTCGATCATCAGTGGGTAGCGCGCCTTGTCCAGCTTGCGCACGTCGTTGAGCAGGCCGAAACGCATCTCGCCGCGCCAGCCGGTGCGTTTGGGGATACCGGCAAAAAACGGTACCAACGCCGATTTCAGCGAGTTGGGCAGCAGGATCGCCTGGTCGTACTGGCCGGCCAGGGACTTGCCGATGCGCCGCCGCGTGGCCAGCTCCAGCGCGCCGTGGCCGAGCGGGAAGCTCAAGGCCTGACGCACCTCGGGCATGCGTTCGAGGATCGGCCGGCTCCACTCGGGCGCCAGCACGTCGATCACGCAGTCGGGGTGCTGCTGTTTCAGGCACTGGAACAGGGTCTGCGCCATTACCATGTCGCCGACCCAGCTGGGGCCAATGATCAGTATTCTCATGCTTAGTCCAGAAACGCTCGGGGAGGCTGCAGGCTGCGGTACAGCCTGGCCTCCCCTCTTTATATTCAGGCTATGTGGCGGACAGTGTACCACCGGTGGTGGAACATGGGCCTCCAGGCCCCCGGAGCGGCCCTGCCGGGGCGCCGGACAGGTCGGAAAGGGCCGCCAAGCGGCCCCGGCAATCTCAACTCAGCCCAAGCTCGCCCCAGATACGCCGTACCTCACGACGCTCATCGGCAAACTGCGCCGCATCGATCACCCCGGCCTGCTTCTGCAAGGCCTGGCGGTGGGAGGCAGAACGGAACGCCTTATACACCTCGCGCAACAGCACCGCGTCACTGGCCGGCATCAAGCCCGCCTGCTCCAGCTCTTCCAGAATGCGGATGTTATCGGTCCATCGAAGTATGGCCGGATGGTCAAAGGACCAGGCCAAAGCGGCGTATTGCACCATAAATTCGATATCGACGATACCGCCAGCATCCTGCTTGATATCGAACGCAACCCCGGCATCGAACGCATTCGCCGCCGTGCCAGCGGCAGTAGCCTTGGTGCCGAGATTGCCACGCATCTTGGCGCGCATTTCACTGACTTCGGTGCGCAACTTCTCAAGGTCACGGGCCTGCCCCAACACCTTGGCGCGTACGCCTTCGAACGCTGCGCCCACCTGCTTGCAGCCGACCAGCACGCGGGCCCGCACCAGGGCCTGGTGCTCCCAGGTCCAGGCTTCGTTCTGCTGATAGCGCTCGAAGGCACCGAGCGAGCTCACCAGCAGCCCCGAAGCGCCGGACGGGCGCAGGCGCATGTCCACGTCGTAGAGCTGCCCGGAGTTGGTCTGGGTGGTCAGCAGGTGGATGATGCGCTGGCCCAGGCGGGTGAAAAACTGCGCGCTGTCGATGGGCTTGTCGCCATCGGTTTCGGCCTGCGGATCACCGTCGTGGATGAACACCAGGTCCAGGTCCGAGCCATGGCCCAGCTCCAGGCCACCGACCTTGCCATAACCAATGATGATGAAACCCGGGTCGCACAGGCTGCCATCACTGCGCTTGGGCTGGCCGTGGCGGGCCACGGTCTGGCGCCAGGCCAGCGCCAGCACCTGGTCGAGGATGGCTTCGGCCAGCCAGGTCAGGTAATCACTGACTTTCATCAACGGCAGGTTGCCGCTGATTTCCGAGGCGGCCACGCGCAAGCTGTGGGCCAGCTTGAAGTGGCGCAGCGCCTCCATCTGCTGCTCCAGGTCGTCCTCGGGGATGCGCGTCAAACGTTCGCGCAGTTCGCTGGCCAGCTCCGGCGCCAGTGGCGGGCTGAACAGCCGGCCTTCGTTGAGCAGCTCGTCGAGCAGCAACGGGTAGCGGGCAATCTGTTCGGCGATCCACGGGCTCGCCGCGCACAGGGTCAACAGGCGGCGCAGGGCCCCCGGGTTTTCGGTGAGCAGCACCAGGTAGGCCGAACGCCGCGCGACCGCCTCGACCAGCGGCAGCACCCGCTCAAGCACCAGGTCAGGGTCTTGATGCTCGACGGCCTGGGCCAGCAGCCGTGGGATGAAGGCATCCAGGCGCTCGCGGCCAATGCGCTGCATCGACCGCAGTTGCGGGCTGGAGCGCAACCCGGCCAGGCGGCGCAAGGCATCTGCAGGCTGCTTGAAGCCGGCTTCTTCGAGCTGCCGGCAGGCGGCGTCTTCATCCTGCGCCTGCTCCCACAGCGGCGACCACTCGCCCCCCACCACCAGCTCACCCTCGCCGTCTTCGTCATCCGGGTCGGCGATCACCTGGCGGAAGTGCCAGTCGACACGGCCACGCCATTGCATCAACTGGTCATGGAAGCCCTGCCAGTCGGCGAAGCCAAGGATATAGGCCACACGCGCCTGGTCTGTCTCGCTGTCTGGCAGCATCTGGGTCTGGCGGTCGGCGATGGCCTGGATGGCGTGCTCGGTATAGCGCAGGAACTCGTAGCCTTCGCGCAGCTCGGCCACCACCGCCGGCGGCAGGTAACCTTGGCCTTCGAGGGTCGCCAGCACCTTGAGCAAGGGCCGTTGCTGCAGGCTCAGGTCACGCCCACCGTGGATCAGCTGGAAGGCCTGGGCGATGAATTCCACCTCGCGGATGCCGCCGGCACCCAGCTTGATGTTCTCGGACATGCCCTTGCGCCGCACCTCCTGCTGGATCAACTGCTTCATGGTGCGCAGGGCCTCGATGGCCGAGAAGTCCAGGTAACGGCGATAGACGAACGGGCGCAGCATTTCTTGCAACTGGGCGCCTGCCACCTGGTCACCGGCCACTACCCGGGCCTTGATCATGGCGTAGCGCTCCCAGTCACGGCCCTGGTCCTGGTAATACTGCTCCAGGGCATTGAAGCTCAGCACCAGCGAACCGGCCGAACCGTAGGGGCGCAGGCGCATGTCGACGCGGAACACGAAACCGTCGACGGTGACCGGGTCCAGGGCCTTGATCAGGCGCTGGCCCAGGCGGGTGAAAAACTCCTGGTTGTCCAGCGAGCGCTTGACCCCTTCGGTCTCGCCGCCCTCGGGGAAGGCGAAGATCAGGTCGATGTCCGACGACAGGTTCAGCTCTACCGCCCCCAGCTTGCCCATGCCCAGCACCACCATGTGCTGCGGCTGGCCGCTGCGGTGGCCGATGGGCGTGCCGAACTGCTGGCAATGGCGTGGGTACAACCATTGATAGGCTTCGTCGATGGCGGCGTCGGCAAGGTCGGAGAGGTCGCGGCAGGTTTCACCCAGTTCGGCCTGGCGGGTGATGTCGCGCCAGATGATGCGCACCTGCTGACGGTTGCGCTCGCGGCGCAGGTTACGCGCAAGCGCGTCTTCGCTTTGCGCGGCCTGGGCCACGGCAGCGACCTGCGCGCGCAATTCACCGGGCGCATAGCGCCGCTCGAGTTCCCCACTGGCCATCAGCGCAAACAGCATGGCCGGCTCGCGCTGGGCCTGGCCGAGGACGAAGTCGCTGGCGGCGGCAACCTGGTCGAACTGTTGCCGATGCGCCGGGCTCCAAGCGTTCAGGTCGAGTTCGGGGTGGCCAGCCACGGCATCGCTGAGGAACTGCTGATTACGAGCGACCAGCGGTTGCAGGGTGGCGGGCAGATCGAGCGGCAAAGGCAGGCGCATGGACTATCCTTGATCGGCGTGAAAGAGAGGGGTAAAGGCGGCCAAATGGAAGGCGGACCACGGTTGGACTGTCATACAAAAGTTGGAAATAGCTAAAAAAAACGAATCACTGGCAAAAAACATCAAGAATCACCCGTTCGCGACACACCGCCAACCAACATGAACGTTTTTCCCCACAAGCAGGGGTGCGACCAAAAGCCGCATTTCTGTAGTTTTACTACTACCCCGACTGTCTAAAAGCATGAAATGCGAATGCATTTGTAGTAAAACTACACGGCGCCGGATCACACTCCGGTAATCCAAGAATTCACGACGTCTGCCCATAAGGCCAGTCGCAAACTCAGGCAATCGATTCTGGTTGCCTTTCCGCCCTGGAGCAAGCCATGCAAGACCTCGATCCAATCGAAACCCAGGAATGGCTGGATGCCCTGGAGTCGGTCCTCGACAAAGAAGGCGAAGACCGCGCTCATTACCTGATGACCCGTATGGGCGAGCTGGCCACCCGTAGTGGCTCCCAGCTGCCGTATGCGATCACCACGCCATACCGCAACACCATCCCTGTCACCCACGAAGCACGCATGCCTGGCGACCTGTTCATGGAACGCCGCATTCGCTCGTTGGTGCGTTGGAACGCTCTGGCCATGGTCATGCGCACCAACCTGAAAGACTCGGACCTGGGCGGGCACATCTCCAGCTTCGCCTCCAGTGCCACCCTGTACGACATCGGCTTCAACTACTTCTTCCAGGCCCCGACCGAAGAACACGGCGGCGACCTGGTGTTCTTCCAGGGCCACGCTTCGCCAGGCGTTTACGCCCGTGCCTTCATGGAAGGGCGCATCAGCGAAGACCAGATGAACAACTTCCGTCAGGAAGTGGACGGCAAAGGCCTGTCTTCGTACCCGCACCCTTGGCTGATGCCTGACTTCTGGCAGTTCCCGACCGTTTCGATGGGCTTGGGCCCGATCCAGGCGATCTACCAGGCACGCTTCATGAAGTACCTGGAAGCCCGTGGCTTCATCCCGGCCGGCAAGCAGAAGGTCTGGTGCTTCATGGGCGACGGCGAGTGCGACGAGCCGGAATCCCTGGGCGCGATCGCCCTGGCTGGCCGCGAGAAGCTGGACAACCTGATCTTCGTCATCAACTGCAACCTGCAGCGCCTCGACGGCCCGGTTCGCGGCAACGGCAAGATCATCCAGGAACTCGAAGGCGTGTTCCGTGGCGGTGGCTGGAACGTCAACAAAGTCGTCTGGGGCCGTTTCTGGGACCCACTGCTGGCCAAGGACACCAACGGTGCCCTGCAGCGCCGCATGGACGAAGTCATCGATGGCGAGTACCAGAACTACAAAGCCAAAGACGGCGCCTACGTGCGTGAGAACTTCTTCAACACCCCAGAGCTCAAGGCCATGGTCGAAGACCTGTCCGACGACGAGATCTGGAAGCTCAACCGTGGCGGCCACGACCCGTACAAGGTCTACGCGGCTTACCACCAGGCGGTGAACCACAAAGAGCAGCCGACTGTCATCCTGGCCAAGACCATCAAGGGTTACGGCACCGGTGCAGGCGAAGCCAAGAACACCGCGCACAACACCAAGAAGGTCGACGTCGACAGCCTGCGTCACTTCCGTGACCGCTTCGACATCCCGGTCAAGGATGCCGACCTCGAGAACCTGCCGTTCTTCAAGCCAGAAGAAGGTTCAGCCGAAGCCAAGTACCTGGCCGAGCGCCGCGCTGCCCTGGGTGGCTTCGTGCCGCAACGTCGCGCCAAGAGCTTCAGCGTACCGACCCCATCCCTGGAAACGCTGAAAGCGATCCTGGACGGCTCGGGCGACCGTGAAATCTCCACCACCATGGCTTTCGTGCGCATCTTGGCGCAGCTGGTCAAGGACAAGGAAATCGGCCAGCGCATCGTCCCGATCATCCCGGACGAAGCCCGTACCTTCGGTATGGAAGGCATGTTCCGCCAGTTGGGCATCTACTCGTCGGTCGGCCAGCTCTACGAGCCAGTCGATAAAGACCAGGTGATGTTCTACCGCGAAGACAAGAAGGGCCAGATCCTCGAGGAAGGCATCAACGAAGCCGGCGCCATGTCGTCGTTCATCGCTGCCGGTACCTCTTACAGCTGCCACAACCAGCCGATGCTGCCGTTCTACATCTTCTACTCGATGTTCGGCTTCCAGCGTATCGGCGACCTGGCCTGGGCCGCTGGCGACAGCCGCACCCGTGGTTTCCTGATCGGCGGTACCGCCGGCCGTACCACCCTCAACGGTGAAGGCCTGCAGCACGAAGACGGTCACAGCCACATGATGGCGGGCACCATCCCGAACTGCCGCACCTATGATCCGACCTACGGCTACGAGCTGGCGGTGATCATCCAGGACGGCATGAAGAAGATGACCGAAGAGCAACAGGACATCTTCTACTACATCACCGTGATGAACGAATCCTACCAGCAGCCAGCCATGCCGGCCGGTGTCGAGGAAGGCATCATCAAGGGCATGTACCTGCTCGAAGAAGACACCCGCGAAGCCGCGCACCACGTTCAGCTGATGGGCTCCGGCACCATCCTGCGCGAAGTCCGCGAAGCGGCGAAGATCCTGCGTGAAGAGTTCAACGTCGGTGCCGACGTGTGGAGCGTCACCAGCTTCAACGAACTGCGTCGTGACGGCCTGGCCGTGGAACGCGCCAACCGCCTCAAGCCTGGCCAGAAGCCTCAGCTGACTTACGTCGAAGAGTGCCTGAACGGTCGCAAAGGCCCGGTCATCGCCTCCACCGACTACATGAAGCTGTTCGCCGAACAGATTCGCCAGTGGGTGCCGAGCAAAGAGTTCAAAGTCCTGGGTACCGATGGTTACGGTCGCAGCGACAGCCGCAAGAAGCTGCGTCACTTCTTCGAAGTCGACCGTCACTTCGTGGTGCTGGCTGCCCTGGAAGCCTTGGCTGACCGTGGCGAGATCGAACCGAAAGTGGTGGCTGACGCTATCGTCAAGTTCGGTATCGATCCGGACAAGCGCAACCCACTGGACTGCTGAGGAGTATTTTTAAGTGAGCGAACTCATTCGCGTACCTGACATCGGCAGCGGTGAAGGTGAAATCATCGAGCTGTTCGTCAAGGTCGGTGACCGTATCGAGGCTGACCAGAGCCTGCTGACCCTGGAGTCCGACAAGGCCTCCATGGAGATCCCGGCCCCCAAGGCCGGCATCGTCAAAGAGCTGAAGGTCAAGCTGGGCGATCGCCTGAAAGAGGGCGACGAGTTGCTGGTTCTGGAAGCCGAGGGCGCTGCTGCGTCCGAGGCCCCAGCCGCCGCACCTGCCCCTGCCGCTGCACCGGCTGCCGCTGAAAAGCCGGCTGCCGAAGCGGCCCCTGCGCCGGCTGCAGCCCCTGCTGCTGCCAGCGTGCAGGACATCCACGTGCCGGACATCGGCTCGTCGGGCAAGGCCAAGATCATCGAAGTGCTGGTCAAGGTCGGCGACACCGTCGAAGCCGACCAGTCGCTGATTACCCTAGAGTCCGACAAGGCCTCCATGGAAATCCCTTCGCCCGCCGCTGGCGTGGTCAAGGAAGTGATCGCCAAGCTGGACGACGAAGTCGGCACCGGTGACCTGATCATCAAACTGGAAGTCGCGGGCGCCGCCCCGGCTGCTGCGCCAGCGCCTGCCGCTGCTGCACCGGCCAAGGCTGAGGCGGCTCCGGCCGCCGCACCGGCTGCCGCTGCCCCCGCTGCTGCCCCTGCACCGGTCGCTACCGCACCGGCTGCCGGCAACAACGCCAAGGTTCACGCAGGCCCCGCTGTTCGCCAGCTGGCCCGTGAGTTCGGTGTCGAGCTGGGCGCGGTTGCCGCGACCGGCCCGCACGGCCGTATCCTGAAAGAAGACGTGCAGGTTTACGTCAAGGCGATGATGCAGAAGGCCAAAGAAGCACCGGCAGCTGCCGGCGCGACTGGCGGCGCTGGCATCCCGCCGATCCCTGCCGTGGACTTCAGCAAGTTCGGTGAAGTGGAAGAAGTGGCCCTGACCCGCCTGATGCAGGTCGGTGCCGCCAACCTGCACCGCAGCTGGCTGAACGTGCCGCACGTGACCCAGTTCGACTCTGCCGACATCACCGAGCTGGAAGCCTTCCGCGTTGCGCAGAAGGCCGTGGCCGAGAAGGCTGGCGTCAAGCTGACCGTGCTGCCGCTGCTGCTCAAGGCCTGCGCCTTCCTGCTCAAGGAACTGCCGGACTTCAACAGCTCGCTGGCACCAAGCGGCAAGGCCATCATCCGCAAGAAGTACGTGAACATCGGCTTTGCCGTGGACACCCCGGACGGCCTGCTGGTCCCTGTGATCAAGAACGTCGACCAGAAAAACCTGCTGCAACTGGCTGCCGAAGCCGCTGCACTGGCCGAGAAGGCGCGCACCAAAAAGCTGTCGGCCGACGACATGCAAGGCGCCTGCTTCACCATCTCCAGCCTCGGCCACATTGGCGGCACCGGCTTCACGCCGATCGTCAATGCGCCAGAGGTGGCGATCCTCGGTGTGTCCAAGGCAACCATGCAGCCGGTGTGGGATGGCAAAGCCTTCCAGCCGAAGCTGATGCTGCCGCTGTCGCTGTCCTACGATCACCGTGTGATCAACGGCGCTGCCGCCGCGCGCTTCACCAAGCGCCTGGGCGACGTGCTGGCGGATATCCGCACCCTGCTGCTGTAAGGCGGCAAGCTGCCCCTCGCAAGAGGGGCAGTACCCTTTTCGAGCTGCCACGCTCGTACCTCAACCCCGTCATTTGGCGGGGCTTTTTTTTGTCTGGATATCCTGGGAGGGCTTCGCCCTCCATCGCGACACAAGGCTCCTACAAGGCGATCGCGGTTCCCTGTAGGAGCGGCCTTGTGTCGCGATGGGCCGCAACGCGGCCCCAAAATCTCCAGCCAAACTACAGAATCGGCCACATCAGCCGATAACCCTTCCACAGCATCACGCATGGCCGCTTGCCAGCCCTCGGGACATGATGCAACCTTGCCAGATCCACCGTCGCCGCCAGGCTGCGTTCCCTCTTCAAGCGAGTCTTCGATGAAAAGCCAACCCGATGCCGCCAGCCGTGTGGCGGCCGAGGTCGTCACGCAGCTACCCGTGCCCTCGCGGCTCGGGATGCTGCGTTTCGAAAGGCTCAACGAAGCCACCTGGGCGATGCTCTACCTCGACCCTGCCTGCGAGCGCCAGTTCGGCCTTCAGGCCGGCGAACTCTGTGCCATGGTCGATGCGCCCTATGCCAGCCTGATGGAGCCCGAGGCCCGCTACAGATTGCACGATGAAATCCAGTCGCAGCTGGCCCGGCGCGGTTATTACCGGGTGCGCTACACCCTGCATGGCCCGGGTGCATCGCTGCGTCTGGTCGAGGCCGGGGAGGCCTACAGGCAGCACAATCGCCAACTGCTGCGCGGCTACCTGAGCGTGCTCGACGATCCGCCCGACGACGCCAACGACGCAGACCCCAGCGAGCTGGAGTCACGCAACACTCGCCTGCAACTGGCCCTGCAACTCAACCAGCGCGCCCAGCAAGAACAGCTCGAACACCTGGAGCGGGTGCGTGGTCAGCAAGACCTGATCCTGCGCCTGGCCCGCCAGCGCTACAGCGCCGAAAATTCGCTGCTCGAAGCCGCCGAGCTGATCACCCAGAGCGCCTGCGAAATCTACAAGGTCGACAGCGCCAGCATCTGGCACCTGGAAGACCAGCGCCTGGAGCCGATCAGCGCCTGGTATCGCCACGAGCAGCAACACCGCCTGCCCGAAGCCATCGATGCCAGCCGCTTTCCCGACTACCTCGACGCCCTGCACGCCAGCCGCGCCATCGATGCCCACAACGCCAGCCACGACCCGCGTACCCGCGCCCTGACGCAAAGCCTGCGCCCCGACAACAAAGCCATGCTCGATGCCAGCGTGCGCGTCGATGGCCAGGTCATCGGCGTGTTGTGCCTGGAGCAAAGCGGCCAGCCGCGGGCCTGGCAGTCGGACGAAATCGCCTTTGCCGGTGAGCTGGCCGACCAGTTCGCCCAGGTCATCACCAACCACAACCGGCGCACGGCAGCCAGTGCCCTGCACCTGTTCCAGCGCGCCGTAGAGCAAAGCGCCAGCGCCTTTTTGCTGGTCAACCGCGATGGCGTGGTGGAGTACGTCAACCCAAGCTTCACGGCGATCACCCAATACAGCACCGACGAAGTCCAGGGCCGCCAACTGGCCGAACTGCCCGCCCTGGAAAACCTCAGCGAGCTGCTGTTCGATTCGCCGTCGAGCCTGGCCATGGGCAACAGCTGGCAGGGCGAATTCAAGAGCCGACGCAAAAACCTCGAGCCCTACTGGGGCCAGCTGTCGATTTCCAAGGTGTATGGCGACAACCGCGAGCTGACCCACTACATCGGCATCTACGAAGATGTCACCCAGACCAAGCTGGCCCAGCAACGCATCGAACGCCTGGCCTACACCGACAACCTGACCAACCTGGGCAACCGCCCGGCCTTCATCCGCAGCCTCGACGAGCGCTTTGCCCGCAACGACGAGCATTCCATGTGCCTGCTGCTGGTGGACATCGACAACTTCAAGCGCATCAACGACAGCCTCGGCCACCAGACCGGCGACAAGCTGCTGGTCAGCCTCGCCCGACGGTTGCGCAACAGCCTCAGCGCCGGCGGCATCCTGGCGCGCTTTGCCAGCAACGAGTTTGCCGTGCTGCTCGACGACACCCACCTGGAAGATGGCCAGGGCGTCGCCCAGCAATTGCTACGCACCCTCGACAAACCGATGTTCGTCGACAACCAGCTGATCAACGTCACCGCCTCGGTGGGCCTGGCCTGCGCGCCGCTGCATGGCATCGACCCGGCGAGCCTGATGAAAAACGCAGGCCTGGCCCTGCACAAGGCCAAGGCCAACGGCAAGCACCAGGTGCAGGTGTTTACCGAAGTGCTCAATGCCGAGGCCAGTTACAAGCTGTTCGTCGAGAACAACCTGCGCCGCGCCCTGACCCAGAACGAGCTGGAGGTGTTCTACCAGCCCAAGCTGTGCCTGCGCAGCGGCCGCCTGCTGGGGCTGGAGGCACTGCTGCGCTGGAACCACCCCGAGCGGGGCATGATCCGCCCGGACCAGTTCATCAGCGTGGCCGAGGAAACCGGCCTGATCATCCCCATCGGCAAGTGGGTGGTGCGCCAGGCGTGCCGCATGAGCCAACAGCTGCGCGAGGCCGGCATGGGCAACCTGCACGTGGCCATCAACCTGTCGCCCAAGCAGTTTTCCGACCCTGACCTGGTGGCATCAATCAGCTCGATCATCAAGGAGGAGGCCCTGCCCCCGCACCTGCTGGAGCTGGAGCTGACCGAAGGCCTGCTGCTGGAAGCGACCGAAGACACCCACCGCCAGCTCGACGAGCTCAAGGCCCTGGGCCTGACTTTGGCCATGGACGACTTCGGCACGGGCTATTCGTCGTTGAGCTACCTGAAGAAGTTTCCGATCGACATCATCAAGATCGACCGCAGCTTCATCAACGAAATCCCCGACAACCAGGACGACATGGAGATCACCTCGGCGGTGGTGGCCATGGCCCATAACCTCAAGCTCAAGGTGGTGGCCGAGGGCATCGAGACCCCGGCGCAATTGGCGTTTCTGCGCCGGCACCGCTGCGATGTGGGCCAGGGCTATCTGTTCGATCGGCCGATTCCGGGGCGTGAGCTGGCCGAAAAACTCAAGCGTTATCCGCGCGGCCCGGTGGCCTGACAGCGGCGCCAACCTCGTGCACTATAGAGGCCATTCCGGCCCTTTCGCGGCCAACACTTATCTATCTGACAAACAGATATCTGAAAAAAGAGGAGCGGCCATGGTCCTGCGTTCGGAAATCCTGGTGAACAAAAACGTCATGCCAACTGCGGAGCAGGCGCTGCCTGGCCGCGAAACCCCAATGTCCCTGCCCGAGTTCCACTATGTGTTCGAGGGCACGCCCCTGCTCGGCCCGTTCTTCGAAGGCGACATCGACTTCGCCATCTTCGGCCTGGGCTGCTTCTGGGGCGCCGAGCGCCGCTTCTGGCAGCGTGAAGGCGTGGTCAGCACCGTGGTCGGCTATGCCGGCGGCTTCACCCCCAACCCCACCTACGAAGAGGTCTGCTCGGGCCTGACCGGCCACACCGAAGTGGTGCTGGTGGTGTTCGACAAGAACAAGCTCAGCTACCGCGAGCTGCTGGCGATGTTCTGGGAACTGCACAACCCGACCCAGGGCATGCGCCAGGGCAACGATGTCGGCACCCAGTACCGCTCGGCCATCTACTGCACCTCGCCGCAGCAGCTCGACGAAGCCAACGCCAGCCGCGACGCCTTCCAGGCCGAGCTGAACAAGGCCGGTTTCGGCGCGATTACCACCGAGATCGACCAAGCGCCAACCGTGTACTTCGCCGAGGCCTACCACCAGCAGTACCTGGCCAAGAACCCGGGCGGCTACTGCGGCATCGGCGGTACCGGCGTGTGCCTGCCGCCCAGCCTGCAAGGCAATTGAACCATGGCCACGATGACGCTGTTCCACTCGCCGCTGTCGCCCTTCGTGCGCAAGGTCATGGTGGTGCTGCACGAGACTGGCCAGCTTGACCGCGTCACCCTGCAACCGGTGAATATCAGCCCGGTAAGCGGCGACGCGCAGCTCAACCTGGGCAACCCGATCGGCAAGATCCCGGCCCTGCGCCTGGACGACGGCACGGTGCTGCACGACAGCCGGGTGATCTGCGAATACCTGGACCTGCAGCATGTCGGCCTGCCGTTGCTGCCGCGTGAAGGCTCGGCGCGCTGGCGGCGCATGACGCTGGTGTCGCAGGCCGATGCGATCATGGATGCGGCGGTGTCGTCGCGCTATGAGAGCTTCCTGCGGCCTGAAGGCAAGCGCTGGGACGGCTGGCTTGAGGCGCAGGGCGACAAGATCCGCCGTAGCCTGGCCAACCTGGAGCAGGAGCACCTCGCGGAACTGATCTCAGGCTTTGACCTGGCCGCGATTGGTGTGGCGTGTGCGCTGGGGTATCTGGACTTGCGTCAGCCTGAGTTTGGCTGGCGCGAGCGCCAGCCTGGGTTGGCGGCGTGGTATGCCGAGGTGGCCAAGCGGCCTTCGATGGTCGCCACAGCACCGACAGCCTGACAGGGCCATTCGCGGGGCTGCAAAGCAGCCCCAATCCTTACTTGGGTATCACAGGAAACAACTGCCCGATCCTGCGGGCCAACCAGCGCCCGATTTCTCTATCCTCCCTCATGCCGCCCTCCCCACCCGTGCCCAGTCCAACCGCCGGGTCAGCACCATGAACACACCCAGCAAGCCAAAGCACAGCAGCGAGCCCATCAGCAGCGCATAGTCCTCGGCGCTGAGCAGCCCATAAAGCATCGCGTACAGCGCTGCCAACCCTGCCGCAAACCCCACCCCACGCCCGAGGCTGTGCAGCACGTGGCTCAGGTAGAAGCCAATCAGCAACACACAGGCCGAAGCCGACAGCCCATACGCCGGGCCGAAGCCAATGTGCTCGGACAACGACAGCAATAGCAGGTAGAAGAACGCCAGCGCCACCCCCACCAGGATGTACTGCACCGGGTGCACGCTGAGGTTTTTCAACACCTCGAACAGGAAGAAGCCAGCAAAGGTCAGGGCGATGAACAACAGCGCATATTTGATCGCCCGCTCGCTCTTCAAGTACTGGTCCACCGGGTCGACGAAGCTCACGCCGAAGGTCCGCTCGCTGAAGTCCGTGCACTCCCCCACGCTGGCGCACTGGCGCAGGGCGTCTTCGAGGTTGGTGGCGAAGAACGACGTCTGCCAATGGGCACTAAAGCCCTGGGCATCGATGTCGCGACGGCTGGGCAGGTAGCTGCCGATGAAGCTTGGGTGCGGCCAGTTGGCGCGCAGGTCGACACTGCTGGTGCGGCCCACCGGCAATACCTGCAGCTGGCCAGTGCCCTGCAACGCCAGGTCGAAGCCATAGCTGAACTCGCGCGCCTGCAGGCCATCCAGCCCTGGCAGACTGGCATGCACGCCCGCGCGCATCCAGCTGAGCCCGGTGCCGGCTTCGAACGGCAACTTGCGTTCGTCGAAGGTCAGCTCCAGGCCGTTCTCGATGCCGCGGATGTCGCTGATGCCCACCACCAGGAAGGGTTTGTCGAACTGGTAGTCGTCAAAGTCCTTGTCGATGCCCCAGCGCTCGGGGAGTTTGAAGCGGCCACTGATACGGCCCTTGGCGTGAAACAGCCGTGCCTGGTAGATACCACGTGCGCGCAGCTCGGTCTCCACGCCCAGGTCGGCATCGAAGGTTTCCGGAAGGAAGTACAGGTGACCGGCGATGGTGCTGGTTTCCTGGGTACGCTCGCCGTCCTTGTCGATCCAGCGCCGTTGGTACTTGCGGTAGGGCACCACCAGCAGCGGGCCACTGAGCTGCTGGTCGAAACTGGCGCTCTGGGCGATGTCCCGCACCACACTGTCACGCAGGCTCTGGCGCTCGTCGATAAGGCCGTTGATCAGCAGCAGGGGGATCAGCAACAGCAACATCAGCAGGGCAATCATGCCGAGCTTGAAACTCAAGGTCTTGTTCATGGGGCCTCCTATGGCAGTGGGCGCAGTGTCTGCGCCTTGCATGGAGGCTTTGGGGAGACTGTATGGAGATTGCGTGTTTTTGCGCGTAGCCCCAGCAACCTCAGCTGATACGCCGCCCCGGCAGCCACAACCGCACCCGCACCCCGCCGTCAACGTTATCCACCGCCAACGTGCCGCCATGCAACTGCATCACCTCAGCCACAAAATTCAGCCCCAGCCCGGTACTCTTGCGCCCGCTGCCCGGCCGCGGCAACGAGTAGAACCGCTCGCTGACCCGCCCGATGGCATACGCCGGGATCGCCTGCCCCTGGTTGAACAGGCTCAATGCCACGCGCCCGCCCTCGCGCTCCAGCTCGAACAACAGCGCCCCGCCCGCCGGGGTAAAATCCAGCGCGTTATCGAGCAGGTTGGCCAGCGCCTGGCGCATCAGAAACGGATCACACAACAACCGCAGCCCCACCGGCACCCGCTGGCGCACCTGCAGGCCAGCCCCTTCGATACGTGCCGCATGGGCCAGCAGCAGTTCGTCGACCAGCGACGCCAACGCCACCTGCTGCTCGTCTTCCAGCGCCTGCATCTGCTCGACCCGTGCCAGGTTGAGCAGGCGCTCGATCATCTGCTGCAAGCGCTCGCTCTCGCGTTCGATGTTGCCGACAAAGCGCGCCCGCTGTTCGGCTGGCATATCGCCCTGCAGCAACTCCGAGGCACCGCGAATGGCCGCCAGCGGGCTTTTCAGTTCGTGGGTCAGGGTATGTACGTAGCGCTCGACATAGGCTTTGCCTTCCAGCTGCGTGCGCATGCGCTCCACCGCATTGGCCAGGTGCGCCAGCTCGCCGCCCTTGTAGTGCGGCAGCGCCGCCCGTTCGCCTTCGCTGACGGCCTGGGCGTAGCGGGCCAGCCTGCGCAGCGAGCGCGCCAGCCACCACGACAGCGCAGCACCGATCAACAGGCCCAGGCCGATCAAGCCCAGGCCCAACGTCAGCAAGCGCTGCTCGGAGCGGTCGATGTAGGGTTGCAGCGAGCTGTTGGGCTTGGCCACGGTCACCACGCCGATGATCCGGCCGTCATCGATGATCGGCGCGGCCACGTGCATCACCGAGGTGCTTTCGTCATCAGCCACGCTGCGCGTGGAGCGGGCGCCGTATTCGCCGCGCAGGGTGAGGTAGACATCGTTCCACTTCGAATAGTCCTTGCCCAGGCCTTCACCGCTGGAGTCGAGCAGGACGATGCCTTTGGCGTCAGTCACGTAGATGCGGTGGCTGACCTGATTCTTCGCCAACCCCCAGATCTGCGCGCCCGGGCTACGCGACCCGTAGGCCTTGAGCACTTCGGGCAGGCGGCTCTGGCCGAGGGTGCCGGCCTTGACGTCATCGTGCAGGATCTCCGCCAGCAGGTTGGCGGTGTCTACCAGGGTTTCCTCGGACGACTGGCGCACCACCGGGCGGATCTGCTCGCGCACTGTGTTGAGCAGAAAGTAGCCCGCCAGCCCGACGAACAGGAAGTACACCAGGAAGATCCGGATGCCCAGGCGCATCAGGCGTGATCCGGGCTGTAGCTGTAGCCCAGGCCGCGGTGGGTCTGGATCGGCTCTGCCGCGCTGGCCACCAGGCGCAACTTGGCGCGCAGGCTCTTGATATGGCTGTCGATGGTGCGCTCGTAGCCCACGTCGGAGGCCACCCCCAGGGCATCGAGCAATTGCTCGCGGCTGAATACCCGCTGGGGCTGCTCCAGCAGGCATTGCAGCAGGCGGAACTCATGGCGGGTCAGGGCCAGCGGCTGGTTGCGGTAGCTGATCTGCATGCGCAGGGTGTCGAGCTGGAACAGCGTTGCCGCAGCAGCAGGCTCGGCCCTTGGCGCCATGCGCTTGAGGATCGCCCGCACGCGCGCGGCCACCTCGCGCGGGCTGAAGGGTTTGACCACATAATCGTCGGCACCGATTTCCAGGCCCACGACTCGGTCGATTTCGCCATCGCGGGCGCTGAGGAACATCACCGGCACTTCGCTGAAGCGGCGCAGCTGGCGGCAGGTTTCGAAGCCACTGATATCGGGCAGGCCGATGTCGAGGATGATCAGGTCGGCCGGGCGCTGGCGTTGCTGGTCGAGGGCCGCGCTGCCCAGGGTCACCCATTCGGTGCTGTGGCCATCGGCCTGCAGGGCGTAGACCAGGGTGTCGGCGATGGCGGCTTCGTCTTCGACGATGAGGATATGGGGCATGGTGCGCGGCCTGTGCAAATGTCGATGGCGACGCACTATTGTGTAGGAGCGGCCTTGCGTCGCGATAGGGCTGCGTAGCGGCCCCAGGTTTTCTGTAGTGGCATAAATCGCCGGGGCCGCTACGCAGCCCTATCGCGACGCAAGGCCGCTCCTACAATGGGCCAGTCAGGTTCCAGGTCAGCAGTCCGGTTTGCCGGCGGTGAACTTCTTGGCCGGGTTGACCGCCGCCTTGAACTCACGCAACGCCTTCGACCCGATCAACAGCGGGTAGTTGAAGCTGCTGCGGTCTACCAGGTTCACCTCAACGGTGCGCTTCACATCACCCAGGCACAGCTCCAGGTCCACCACCGGGCGCTTGGAGATTTCCGGCGCATCGCCTTCTTCCTCTTCGTCGGCACGGCCCTTGATCTTGCTGATGCGCGAGACCTTGTGCTCGTAGACCTTGCCGTCGGACTCCTTGGTCGCCAGGCGGAAGCGCACCCACTCATCGCCATCGCGGGTGAACAGCTCGATGTCCTTGGCCGACAGCGATGCAGTGAAGGCGCCAGTGTCCATCTTGGCCTTCAGCGTTTCGCCGATTTCCGGCAGGGCAATGTTTTCGTAACGGCCATAAATCGTCGGCTCAGCGGCCATGACCGGCAAGGCAAACAACGACAACAGGGCAAGCAGTGATTTCACGGGTTACGCTTCCTTGATTGCAGACAGTGCTTAGACTGCACGCGTTGAATAGGTTCGTCGTTACAGGGTAATCAACACAATGTGAAACATTTGTACCCGCCGACGGGCACTGGAAATTTGGCGTGGGGCGCATCGCTGCTTATCATTGCCGACCGCGTTTATCTCACAACAAGAGTTTCTTTATGCGTCGCCTGCTGACCGGCATTCTCACAACCCTTCTGTTGCTGCTCAACACCGTGGTGTTGATCTGCCCGCTGCTGGTGTTTGCCCTGCTCAAACTGGTGCTGCCGGGCCGTGGCCGCGACTACGCATCCGCCGCGGTGATGTGGGTGGCCGAAACCTGGTCAGAGATCGACAAAGCGATCTTTGCCCTGTGCATCCCCACCCAGTGGGACATCCGCGGCGTCGAGCGCCTGCGCAAGGACACCTCGTACCTGGCCGTGAGCAACCACCAGACCTGGGTCGACATCCCCGCGCTGATCGAAAGCCTCAACCGCCGCACGCCGTTCTTCAAGTTCTTCCTCAAGAAGGAGCTGATCTGGGTCCCGCTGCTGGGCCTGGCGTGGTGGGGGCTGGATTACCCGTTCATGAAGCGCTACAGCAAGGCGTTTCTGGACAAGCACCCCGAGCTCAAGGGCAAGGACCTGGAAATCACCAAAGCCGCCTGCGAGCTGTTCAAGCGCCAGCCGGTGACCGTGGTCAACTACCTCGAAGGCACGCGTTTCACCGAGGCCAAGCGCCAGGAGCAGCAATCGCCTTACCGTTACCTGCTCAAGCCCAAGGCCGGGGGCGTGGCCTTTGTGCTGGCGGCGTTGGGCGAGCAGCTGGACGCGCTGCTGGACGTGACCATCGTTTACCCCGGCGACAAGGCGCCCGGCTTCTGGGACTTGCTCAATGGCAGCATTAGCCGGGTGATTATCGACATTCAAGTGCGTGAGCTGGACCCGGCATTGTGGGATGGGGATTATGAAAATGACCCGGCCTTCCGGCAGACCGTGCAGGCATGGGTGAACCAGCTGTGGCTGGAGAAGGATCAGCGGATCGAGCAGTTGCGTGGGGAATTGGCTAAGTAGTAAGCCTGGGCCGGCCTCTTCGCGGGGCAAGCCCGCTCCCACGGATAGTGGTGGGCCTGTGGGAGCGGGCTTGCCCCGCGAAGAGGCCGGCCCAGATAAACTCGATTAAAAGCCTGGCTAATAATCAGCATAAGGATTACTTCTTTGTCATCATCCCCATAAGTGGATAAAAATCGATCAAAGCACAATTACAAAAAATGCCTGGATCGATCAATGGCCAACCAACCTAGCTCCGCCCCCGCCCAGCTCCGCCGTGTCCTCGGCCTGCCCGCCCTGGTGTTTTTCGGCCTTGTCTACATGGTCCCGCTGACCATCTTCACCACCTACGGCATCGTCACCGAGCTCACCGGTGGCCGCACCGCTGGCGCCTACCTGGTCACGTTGCTGGCCATGTCGTTCACCGCCACGTCCTACAGCTTCATGGTCAAGCGCTTTCCGGTCGCGGGTTCGGCGTACTCCTACACCAACATGGCCTTTGGCCCTAATGTGGGCTTTCTCGCCGGCTGGTCGCTGCTCCTCGATTACCTGTTCATCCCGATGATCAACTACCTGCTCATCGGCCTGTTCCTCAATATCGCCTTCCCCGCCATCCCAGCCTGGTCCCTGATCCTTGCCTCGATCGCGCTGGTGACCGTGCTCAACGTGATCGGCATCCACTCGGTGGCCAAGGCCAGCAACCTGATCGTCGGCGCGCAGATCGTGTTCATCGGGGTGTTCGTGGCGCTGTCTTGCCAGACCCTGGCCGGCCAACCGGTGGACCTGCTCTCGCCGCTGATGGGTGACGGTACCCAGCCTGGTTTTGGCCCGTTGATGGCCGGTGCTGCGGTACTGTGCCTGTCGTTCCTCGGTTTCGATGCTGTCTCGACCCTGGCCGAAGAATGCCGCGACGCCCGCCGCGACGTGCCACGGGCGATCATCCTGACCACGCTGTTTGCCGGCGTGCTGTTCACCGTACTGGCCTACGTCAGCCAACTGGTGTTCCCCGGCAGCACCTTCGCCAATGCCGATGCGGCGGCGAACGAGGTGATGTTCAAGGCGGGCGGGCAGTTCCTGGCCAACTTCTTCACGGCTGCGTTCGTTGCCGGCAGCCTGGGTTCGGCGCTGGCCTCGCAGGCGGCGGTGTCGCGCATCCTGTTCACCATGGGGCGTGACAAAGTGCTGCCACAGCGCACATTCGGGTATCTGTCGCCACGCTTCGGCACGCCGGTGTTCGCCATCCTGCTGGTGTCGGCGTTTTCGCTGCTGGCGCTGGTGATCGACCTAGCCACGCTCGCCTCGTTGATCAGCTTTGGCGCGCTGGTGGCGTTTTCGGCGGTGAACCTGGCGGTGGTGAAGACGCACCTGATGAACGACAGCGCGCAGCGCAACCTCAAAGGCTTGCTGTGCTATGGCGCGGTGCCGTTGGTGGGGTTGAGCTTGACCTTGTGGCTGTGGACCAGCTTGTCGGCGCTGACGTTGGTGATTGGGCTGTGCTGGTTTGCGTTAGGGCTGGCGTATCTGGCGGTGCTGACGGCTGGCTTCCGCCGCCCGGTGCGGTTGGTGGATTTTTCAGAAGCAGGGGAATCAGAAAGAATGACCTGGTAATTCTGCCAGTTGCTCGATCGCCGACACGACCGCAGGCTATTAGCACCTCAGGAGTGCCAAAGGCCACGAGCATGAATACCGCCGCCTCGGATACCCGCGCCTACACCGTCTATGGATGGACGAACTGCGATCTCACGGAGGTGCTGCTGGGCTTCAACGGAGAGTACATCGATCCTCTTACTCACCATTACCTTTTGGGCAAGGGCCACCGTGCATTTTCTCCCCGGTTGATGCGGTTCCACTCACCGGACGTGCTTAGTCCCTTTGATAACGGCGGTCTTAATGCCTATGCCTATTGCGCAGGGGACCCAGCGAATCTTGTAGACCCTACAGGGGGGGCACCGATGCCATACAGGTTTCCGGGCATACACTCCGTCCCACCTCGTCAGCGTCCTCCGCTAACCGCAAAGATCACGGCTGGCCATAGACGACCCGCGCCAGGCATGGCTGAAAGAAGGCCGCCTGATTACACCTGGGCTACAGCAAAAAAAATTCAACTAGATGAGCTCCCTCCTCCCTACAGCAAGACACCTACGGAAAATCAGCGCACATTGAATCTGAACCTAGGACATCGTGATACGACTACGCCGCTCAGCACAGCTGAGGTCAAAGAACTTCGCCTCAAGCTTACGAAACAGGCGATGGTTGCTGATGAAGCACAGGCCGCTGGTCCGCGTGGTAATGATTACGCTGCATTCGGTGAAACTCTCGTAGCCGTTGAGGCTGTTATCAACCACGTGGAGTTGAGCCGAGTCGCACTAAACCATCGGCTGCACAATACAGCCTCACAGCTCCGATCCATCAGACGCTAAACGTTTAGGCTACATGAGGGCCACTCGGCGCCTTCTACTCATACCGACGGCTGGGCCAGGGGGGTTGGGTTAGTCCACAGGCTACCCAGATTCTGCAGCAGCGACCCGGCAATCCCCTGCTGCCCCAGGTACTGCAGAATCAACGGCGCAAACTGCCCGATCATGCCGGTATCCATCCCCAGCGCCTTGAACGCACTGTCCAGGTCGCTGCGGTTCTCGACGTTGTTACCCAACGCATTGCTCAGCGCCGAATGGCTTTCGCTGTTCTTGCCCAGCATTTCACCCAGCCCACTCAACCCGCCCAGCGCATTGGCGCCCGACAGCAGGTCAAGCCCAGGCACCGCTTTGGTCAATTGGCCGTAATCGTCCGCGCTGAGGTTATTGCGCGCCAGCCCCAGCATCGCCCCTGCCCCGCCCACGGCTTGCTCCGGGGTGATGTTCAGTTCGCTGCCCAAGGTGTTGAGCAAGTTGGCCTGGGCCTCGGGCGCCTGCACTTGGCCCTGCTGTTTCTGGCTCTGCATGGCCGACACGGCGTTGGCGGCGTCGCTGAGGTTGAAGGCGAACACCGGGCTTGCAGCCAGGGTCATCAGGGTTGCCAGGGTGAGAGCTTTCATCGGGAGGGACCTCGTAGGCCGGGATGGCCTGGGAAACGAGGCATTCGACTAAGCGATTGGAGGTTTGTTCCGGGCCGCAGATCGGGATGCTGTGGGAGCGGGCTTGCCCCGCGAAGGGCCGCACAGCGGCCCCCGCTAACAGACTGGCCCAGTCAGTGCCTTTTGTTCCGAGCAAGCTCGATGTCATCCATGATCGCCTTGGCAAACGCACTCAGGTAATCGGCAGCACCGAGCAGTTTATGGTCATCCTCCATATCCCCTTCGCGCACCAAATGCTTGATGTACCCCAGCAGTACCGAAACCTGCTCATAGGCATGCTCGAACGGCACACGAGGCATCACCCGGAACAGATGGCTGGGCTGTTCGCCAGCCTCGCAGAAGGTCTTGGCGCCAACCGTTACGTTTGCTTGTCTATCGTCGCTCATCGCCCTACACCCTCCTTCACATACGCGCCAGCGCGTGCTCGATCAACGCGTGTGCGGTATCGGCGGAATGGACCACATTGGCAAGCATGTGCAGGCCCGGCTCACCGGTATGGATGCGGCGGTACTCGTCGACGGTTTCCGAGATACCCAGCAGCATCTCGCTGGCGACAGACAAGGCGTCGAGCGGAATCAAATCGGGGTGGATTGAGGAATAGAGGGTGTTGAACAGTTTAAGGCGGGGTGGATCGGGGACGATTTTGTTCATGATTCAACTCGATAGTGATGGGAACGCCACCAACCTCGTTTCCACACGAATGGAGGCAGCTGAACGCGGGGTGGAAAACCGGTCATCGAGCAACCCGGTAGGCCAAACGGCCTCCCGCGCACAGCCGCCATAACGGCATGTCGATCGATGACTACCAGGGTTTCCACACCCCCATCGCTGAACCTTTCAGCGACCCAACGAAGCCTACGGACCGGGGTTCACAGGGGCAATCAGACGCGATTCGACAGACTGCGTAGGGTATTTCCTGCTGATTCAGGGAGTAAGTAGGAAGTGACCCATAGCCGCGTAGGCAATTTCCGCATACCTATCATTTTTGCCAGTAGCCGTCCGTGCCACTCTTGACCAATATTCCGTTGTCGAATCGATCATCAGTAGTGAGCGCCAAAAGGGAAGCCTCATGAATACTCAGGCGAACATCACTAAATTTTTCTATCAAAACGGCAAGCTCGTAACCCTGAACGTGCGCGAACAGTGCAGCACGGTTCTGCGTAACCGGAGTCAGCCGCTTGCAGTAATAAAAGGTGCTGATAACACGGGTCATGCAGACCTGCTGGTTACCGACGAGAAAAATACTGTATTCCATATCGTAAATACTGCCGGTGATGCCCCTCTCTCCTATCTACCCTACGGGTACACGTCACCCCTATCTTCACTACTCCCGCTCGTTGGTTTCAATGGCGAGCCGCTTGAAGTGCTCACGAAAAGCTATCCTCTGGGTAACGGTTATCGCATCTACAACCCTATCCTGATGCGCTTCTATGCGCCTGACGAACTCAGCCCCTTCGCTGCCGGGGGTTTAAACCCTTATATGTATTGTCAAGGTGACCCTGTAGGGAAAATTGATCCTTCTGGCCAGGTACCTATTGTTCTCAAACCGTTCAACAGTTTCTATAAAGGCATCAAAAATCTGTTCTTTGGGCGCGTTCCCAAATCGAAGCGTCCTCAGCCTACACCGCAGCAGTCACGAAAAAAATCGCTAACGGAAACAGCAAGAGATCAGCAGGGAAACTCGACAAATCCGTTAATACAAAATATAGCTCGCAACGAACGACGACAGCTGTTAGAACAGCAAGCAAGCGACCTCAATGACTTTAAAAATTACGATCTTAAATCCGTTCCCGCTGAGATATTCGAAAGCAGACTTAATATCTTCAATCGTCGAAAAGACCGGATCAAAGACTTGACGACAAAGTACGGGCTCGAACCCGTACGACGTCCTCCTTTGAATTCATACACTGACCGCTTATCGCCCACCCCGACGGCACGTGACATCCGTCATCAATGGTAATGAGTGCCGCCAACAAGTACCTGTTTAATCACACCTGCAACTGTTCTAAACGGCTGCCCTCATCAGAGCAACAGGTTAACCGGATTGATACGCGATTCAGACCGCCAGCAGCCCGTCCAGGACGGTAGCAAGACGCCTCGAGCGTGAACTGAGACAGGGGCGGCATTAGGCCGAGCGTTAGATAACGTATGCGCTAAAAAAGAAAGGGCCGCAAAGCGGCCCCCGATTACCTTGCCTAAGAAGGCTGAGTGGAGACTCAGGCCGCACTAAACGTCTTGTGCGGATCAATCACAAACTTCTTCGGCACACCCGCATCAAACTCGCCATACCCTTCCGGCGCCTGATCCAGGCTGATCACCTGCACGCCCACCACTTCAGCAATGTTGATGCGGTCCCACATGATCGCCTGCATCAGCTGGCGGTTGTACTTCATGGTCGGGGTCTGGCCGGTGTGGAAGCTGTGCGATTTCGCCCAGCCCAGGCCAAAGCGGATGCTCAGCGCGCCGATCTTGGCGGCGGCATCTACCGCGCCCGGGTCTTCGGTCACGTACAGCCCTGGGATACCGATGTTGCCGGCAACGCGGGTCACTTGCATCAGCGAGTTCAGCACAGTAGCCGGAGCTTCGTGCTTGGCACCTTCGTGGCCATGGCCGCGTGCCTCGAAGCCGACGGCGTCAACGGCGCAGTCCACTTCCGGCTCACCGAGGATGTCGACGATCTGCTCGTGCAGCGGGGTGTCCTTGGACAGGTCGACCACTTCGAAGCCCTGGGACTTGGCGTGTGCCAGGCGCAATGGGTTGAGGTCGCCGACGATGACGCAGGCAGCGCCCAGCAGGCGGGCCGAGGCAGCAGCAGCCAGGCCGACCGGGCCGGCACCGGCAACGTAAACGGTGCTGCCTGGGCCAACGCCGGCCGTCACGGCACCGTGGTAGCCAGTCGGCAGAATGTCAGAGAGGCAGGTCAGGTCACGGATCTTTTCCATGGCCTTGTCGCGATCCGGCAGTTTCAGCAGGTTGAAGTCAGCGTACGGCACCAGCACGTATTCAGCCTGCCCGCCGGTCCAGTCGCCCATGTCGACATAGCCGTAGGCGCCACCGGCGCGGGCCGGGTTGACGGTGAGGCAGACGCCGGTGTGCATCTCTTTGCACGAGCGGCAGCGGCCGCAGGCGACGTTGAACGGTACCGACACCAGGTCGCCCTTTTTCAGGCGTTCGACGTCACGGCCCAGCTCGACGATTTCACCGGTAATTTCGTGGCCCAGGACCAGGCCGACCTGGGCAGTGGTACGGCCGCGGACCATGTGCTGGTCGGAGCCGCAGATGTTGGTGGAGACCACCTTGAGGATCACCCCGTGCTCGATCTTCTTGCCACGCGGGTCCTGCATTTTCGGGTAGTCGATATTGCGTACTTCGACCTTGCCGGCGCCGAGATATACCACTCCACGATTGCCAGACATGCTCTTACCTCGCTTGGTTTTTATTTATGCAGCGTTGGTTGAAGCGCCGCCATCCATGGGCGGCATGTGTTACTGGAATGAGGGGAATTGTGGGCCTGATAGGGCGAGATGCACTGACTGAAAACGACAGGGGGATGCCTTTTTACGGCAGACCAAAAGCTGGGGCCGCTTTGCGGCCCTATCGCGACACAAGGCCGCTCCTACAGGGGAACGCGATCGCCTGTAGGAGCGGCCTTGTGTCGCGTTAGGGCTGCGCAGCAGCCCCAGCATTGTTCAGAGAACGACCGTCCTGTTGGCGTTCAGGAACACCCGCCGTTCAATGTGATACCCCACCGCCCGCGCCAGCGTCAGGCATTCGATATCCCGCCCCTTGGCAATCAGGTCCTCGGGGTAATGGCTGTGGTCCACCACTTCAACGCCCTGGGCAATGATCGGCCCTTCGTCGAGGTCGTTGTTGATGTAGTGCGCTGTGGCGCCGACCATCTTCACGCCTTTGTTGTACGCCTGGTGGTAAGGCTTGGCGCCCTTGAACCCTGGCAACAGCGAGTGGTGAATATTGATCGCCCAGCCATCCAGGCGTCGGCACAGCTCGGGCGACAGCACCTGCATGTAGCGGGCAAGGATGACCAGCTCAGCGCCAGACTCCTCGATCACCTGCAACACCTTGCGCTCTTGCCCAGCCTTGTCGTTGGGGTCGAGTGCAAAGTGGTAATAGGGGATCTTGTGCCAGTGCGCCAATGGCTCCAGGTCGGGGTGGTTGGACACCACCGCGACCACGTCCATGCTCAGTTGACCAATGCGCTGGCGATACAGCAAGTCGTTCAGGCAGTGGTCGGCCTTGGACACCATGATCACCACCTTGGGGCGGTGGTTGGGCGCGGTCAGCTCGAAGGCCATGCCGAACGCTTCACTGCGCTCGGCGAGGCCGGCACGAAAGCCGACCTCGTCAAAATCGTCCGGCTGGCGGAATTCGACGCGAATGAAGAAGCGCCCCGACTGCCGGTCATCGAAGGAGTGGTGCTCCGTCACGTAGCAGCGCTGCTCGAAGAGGTAACGCGTCACCACGTCGACGGTACCGAGCATGCTCGGGCAGTCGGCGGTGAGAATCCAGGTATCCGGTGCCCGACTCATGTCTTTCTCCTTAGGCTTCGATGCTCAGGCCGTATTCGGCCGAAGCGTCCTGCAGCCACAGCCACCAGTAATCGGCGAAGCTGCGGCGAATCACCAGTTCCCAGGTGTCTTCGGCGGTGCGGCGGATCACCAGTTGCGACTTGGCGAATACGGTGCCGACAGCCTTGCCCACCGGGAAGTTGTTCGGGTGCACATCATAGCTGGTGGACTTCATCAGCACTTCGCGCACATTCGGGCCGCGCAGTTCCAGCAGGCTCTGCCCGCCGCTGACGTTGACCACCTGGATGTGCAGGCCTTCGAGGGCCGCGCGCAGTGTTTGCTCGACGGCGAACTCCTGGCCGCCCGGGACGATCAGCAGCCACTCGTCGGGACCCATCCACTGCAGCGACATCTCGTTGTTGGCGACCACGGTCAGGGCCACCGGCAGCTCCAGGCCCAGGGCCTTGTGCACGCCTGCCGCAAAGGCCGGGTCATGGCCGTCGCCGCGCAGGGTCAGGTGGCCGAGGAATTTCTTTTCACGCAGGGTCACACCTGCGTTCTTGCGGCCCTTGCCAACCAGGCTGGCCAGGTCGGCGTGGTGCAGCGGCGACTGGGCCTTGGCTTCGGCGCCGGGGTTTTGCTGGAAGACGTTGATAGCGCTCATTTCTTACCTGCCTTGAATTCTGTTGTCCGTAAGACCAGAGGTCAGATGCAATGCCCGAATGCTAATGGGGGCCCAGTGGGAGCGGGCTTGTCCCGCGAAGAGGGCGGTGAGGCCCCCAGCGCATTCGCGGGGCAAGCCCGCTCCCACAAGGTTTGCATTCCAATTCAGATCTACCGGTGGGCCTTAAACGTTCTGCCGCTCACCCTTCGGATCGAAGAACACCGAAGACACGATTTCCGCCTCGATCACGCTGCCGTCGGCCTGCGGCGAGAACACGCGCTCGCCCATGCGCTTGAGGCCGCCCTTGACCACACCCATGGCGAACGAATAGCCCAGGGAGTTGGCTGCGTAGCTGGAAGTAACGTGGCCGACCATGTCCATCGGGATCGGTTGCTTGGGGTCGAACACCAGCTGAGCACCTTCCGGCAGCCACTGGGTCGGGTCCACAGGCTTGAGGCCGACCAGCTGCTTGCGGTTGTCGCGCAGGCAGTCTTCGCGGTTCATGCCACGCAGGCCGATCCACGAGAACGGCTTGTTGCGGCCCACGCACCAGCTCATGTTGAGGTCGTCCGGGTTCATCGAGCCATCCGTGTCCTGGCCAACGATGATGAAGCCCTTTTCGGCACGCAGTACGTGCATGGTCTCGGTGCCATACGGGGTCAGGTTGTATTGCTTGCCGGCCTCGATGATCTTTTCCAGTACGCCCATGGCGTAGTTGGCCTGCACGTTGACTTCGTACGACAGCTCGCCGGTGAACGAGATACGGAACACCCGGGCCGGTACGCCGCCGACAGTGCCTTCCTTCCAGGTCATGAACGGGAAGGCGTCCTTGTCCAGGTCGATGTCGTCGGTCAGCGCGCTCAGCAGCTTGCGGCTGTTGGGGCCGGACAGGGTCATGGTCGCCCAGTGGTCGGTGACCGAGGTGAAGTACACCTTCATCTCTGGCCATTCGGTCTGGTGGTACAGCTCCAGCCACTGCAGCACACGGGCGGCGCCGCCGGTGGTGGTGGTCATGTAGAAGTGGTTGTCGCCGACGCAGGCGGTGACGCCGTCGTCGAAGACCATACCGTCTTCCTTGCACATCAGGCCGTAACGGGCCTTGCCCACGTCGAGCTTGGTCCAGGCGTTGCTGTAGATGCGGTTGAGGAACTCGCGTGCATCCGGGCCCTGGATGTCGATCTTGCCCAGGGTCGAGGCGTCGAGCAGGCCCACGCTGTCGCGCACGGCCTTGCACTCGCGGGCCACGGCGGCATGGATGTCTTCACCGGCTTTGGGGAAGTACCACGGGCGCTTCCACTGGCCGACGTCCTCGAACTCGGCGCCGTTCTTCACGTGCCAGCCATGCAGGGCGGTGAAGCGCACAGGCTCGAACAGGTGGCCACAGTGCCGGCCCGCTACCGCACCGAAGGTCACCGGCGTGTAGTTGGGGCGGAACATGGTGGTGCCCATTTCCGGAATGGTGATGCCGATCGAACGGGCGGCGATGGCCAGGCCGTTGATGTTGCCCAGTTTGCCCTGGTCGGTGCCGAAGCCCAGCGCGGTGTAGCGCTTGACGTGCTCGACCGACTCGAAGCCTTCGCGGGTGGCCAGTTCGATACCGGCGGCAGTCACGTCGTTCTGCTGGTCGACGAACTGCTTCGGCCCCTTGGTGCCCTTGTCGTGCGGCACCTGGAACAGCGCCACGGTGGCCTCTTCCTTGCGTGCCACGGTTTTCGGCAGGGTGCCGGCAGTGGCCTTGAAGCCAGCTTCGGTGGCTGCGCGCACGCCGCCTTCGAAGCCGTCGGCAATCACGTCACCGAGGGCGTAGATGCCGTGAATACCACCGACGCAAACACGTTTCTGCGGTGCATCACCCGGCACGAAGCCGAGGATGTCTTCACGCCAAACCGGGCGACCGCCCAGGTGCGAAGCCAGGTGGACGATCGGGCTGTAGCCGCCGGAGGTAGCGATCAGGTCGCACTCAAGGGTTTCGCCAGGGCTGGTGACTTTATGTGCCTGCACGTCGATGGCGGCCACGCGGGCGCCGGTCACGTGCTTGCTGCCCTTGGCCTCGACCACGGCGCTGGAGGTGAGGATGCGGATGCCTTTCGCACGTGCTTCCTCGACCAGCGAACCGCGCGGGTTGTGGCGGGCGTCGGCGATGGCGACCACCTGCAGGCCAGCGTCGTGCCAGTCCAGCGCGGCGCGGTAGGCGTGGTCGTTGTTGGTCGACAGCACCAGCTTGCGGCCCGGGGCCACGCCGTAGCGGCGCACATAGGTAGAGACTGCACCGGCCAGCATGTTGCCCGGCACGTCGTTGTTGCCGTACACCAGCGGGCGCTCGTGGGCGCCAGCGGCCAGTACCACACGGCCGGCACGCACACGGTGCACGCGGTGACGCACCTGGCCGATCGGGGCGCGGTCACCGAGGTGGTCGGTGAGGCGCTCGTGGATGGTCAGGAAGTTGTGGTCGTGGTAGCCGTTGACCGTGGCGCGTGGCAGCAGGGTCACTTCCGGCAGGCTTTCCAGCTCTTTGACGATGCTGCTCACCCACTCGGCAGCAGGCTTGCCGTCGAGGGTCTCGCGGCTGTCGAGCAGGCTGCCACCGAACTCTTCCTGTTCGTCCGCGAGGATCACCCGCGCACCGCTGCGGGCAGCGGCCAGGGCGGCGGCCAGGCCAGCAGGGCCGGCACCGACGATCAGCACGTCGCAGTGCTGGTTCATGTAGTCGTAGCTGTCCGGGTCGTTCTGCAGCGGCGCACGGCCAAGGCCTGCCGCCTTGCGGATGTACTTCTCGTACGTCATCCAGAACGATTTCGGGTACATGAAGGTTTTGTAGTAGAAGCCCGGCGGCATCATGCTGCCGCCGACCTTGCCGAGGATGCCCATGACGTCGTTGTTGACGTTCGGCCAGCCGTTGGTGCTGGTGGCGACCAGGCCGGCGTACAGCGCCTGCTGGGTGGCACGCACGTTAGGGATCTGGGTGGCTTCGCTGGAGCCGATCTGCAGGATGGCGTTCGGCTCTTCGGTACCGGCGGCGATGATGCCGCGCGGGCGCGAGTACTTGAAGCTGCGGCCGACGATGTCGACGCCGTTGGCCAGCAGCGCGGCGGCCAGGCTGTCACCGGCATAACCCTGGTAGGTCTTGCCGTTGAAGGTGAAGTTCAGGACCTTGCTGCGGTCGATACGGCCGCCGCTGGCGAGGCGATAGGTCTGGCTCATACTTTTTCCCCTTGGCCTTTGACGGTCGACGGTGCGCTGTTCTGCTTGCCGTTGGCGGTCACCTGCGGCTTCTCGCCAATCTTGTAGGTTTCCAGAATCTCGTAGGTCACGGTGTCGCGGGTGACGTTGAAGTACTGACGGCAGCCGGCAACGTGGTCCCACAGTTCATGGTGGATACCGCGCGGGTTGTCGCGGAAGAACATGTAGGTGCCCCACTCTTCGTCGGAGCAGGCGGCAGGGTCCAGCGGGCGGGCGATGTGCGCCTGGCCAGAGGCATGGAACTCTTCTTCGGAGCGCAGCTCGCCGCAGTGGGGACAGAAAATATGCAACATGACGGTGTCTCCGGTTAGTGGGCGACGGCGGCGGCGCCGTGTTCGTCGATCAGTGCGCCGTTGTAGAAACGGTCCATGGAGAACGGCGCAGCCAGCGGGTGCATCTCGCCTTTGGCCAGGCTTGCGGCAAAGACGTTGCCCGAACCCGGGGTCGCCTTGAAGCCGCCGGTGCCCCAGCCGCAGTTGAAGAACATGTTCTTGACCGGGGTCTTGGAGATGATCGGGCAGGCGTCCGGCGAGGTGTCGACGATGCCGCCCCACTGGCGGTTCATGCGTACGCGCGAGAGGTTGGGGAACATCTCGACGATCGCCTGCAGGGTGTGCTCGATCACCGGGTACGAACCGCGCTGGCCGTAGCCGACCCAGCCGTCGATACCGGCGCCGATCACCAGGTCGCCCTTGTCGGACTGGCTGATGTAGCCGTGCACCGCGTTGGACATGATCACACTGTCGATAATCGGTTTGATCGGCTCGGACACCAGTGCTTGCAGCGGGTGCGATTCCAGCGGCAGGCGGAAGCCGGCCAGCTTGGCCATGTGCCCGGAGTTACCGGCAGTGACCACGCCGACGCGCTTGGCGCCGATGAAGCCTTTGTTGGTTTCCACGCCGATGACCGCGCCGTTTTCCTTGCGGAAACCGATCACTTCGGTCTGCTGGATCAGGTCGACGCCCAGGGCGTCGGCGGCACGGGCATAACCCCAGGCCACGGCATCGTGACGGGCGACGCCACCACGGCGCTGAACGGTAGCGCCGAGGATCGGGTAGCGGGTGTTCTTGGAGCAGTCCAGGTACGGGATTTCGGCTGCGACCTGGGCGGTGTTCAGCAGTTCGCCATCGACGCCATTGAGGCGGTTGGCGCTGACGCGGCGCTCGGAGTCACGAATGTCCTGCAGGGTGTGGCACAGGTTGTAGACGCCGCGCTGAGAGAACATCACGTTGTAGTTGATGTCCTGGGACAGGCCTTCCCACAGTTTCATGGCGTGCTCGTACAGCTGCGCCGACTCGTCCCACAGGTAGTTGGACCGCACGATGGTGGTGTTACGGGCGGTGTTGCCGCCGCCCAGGTAACCTTTCTCGATCACCGCGACGTTGGTGATGCCGTGTTCCTTGGCCAGGTAGTAGGCCGTGGCCAGGCCATGGCCGCCACCGCCGACGATGACCACGTCGTAGACCTTTTTAGGGGTCGGCGTGCGCCACATGCGCTGCCAGTTTTCGTGGTGGCTGAGGGAGTGCTTGAAGAGGCCGAAGCCCGAGTAGCGTTGCATGGTCGTTTACTCCACTCAGCGGTAAACAGGGAAGTCTGCGCACAGGGCGGCGACGTTCTTCGCCACATCGGCTTCAACGTCGGCATCACCGAGGTTGTCGAGGATGTCGCAGATCCAGCCAGCCAGGGCCACACACTGGGCGACTTTGAAGCCGCGGGTGGTGACAGCCGGGGTGCCGATGCGCAGGCCCGAGGTGACGAACGGTGACTGTGGGTCGTTGGGCACGGCGTTCTTGTTGACGGTGATGTGCGCGCGGCCCAGGGCGGCATCGGCATCTTTACCGGTGAGGCCCTGGCGGATCAGGCTGACCAGGAACAGGTGGTTGTCGGTACCGCCGGACACCACGTCGTAGCCGCGGTCGATGAACACCTGGGCCATGGCTTGGGCGTTTTCGATGACCTGCTGCTGGTAGCGCTTGAACTCAGGCTCCAGCGCTTCCTTGAAGCACACGGCCTTGGCGGCGATGACGTGCATCAGTGGGCCACCCTGGGCGCCTGGGAATACAGCAGCGTTGAGCTTTTTCTCGATCGCTTCGTTGGACTTGGCCAGGATCAGGCCGCCACGCGGACCGCGCAGGGTCTTGTGGGTGGTGGTGGTGACCACGTCGGCGTACGGCAGCGGGTTGGGGTACAGGCCAGCGGCAACCAGGCCGGCGACGTGGGCCATGTCGACGAACAGCAGCGCACCGACCTTGTCGGCGATAGCGCGAAAGCGTGGGAAGTCGAGGGTCTTGGAGTAGGCCGAGAAGCCGGCAACGATCATTTTCGGCTTGTGCTCGACCGCCAGGCGCTCGACTTCGTCGTAGTCGATCAGGCCGGTGTCGGTGTTGATGCCGTACTGCACAGCGTTATAGAGCTTGCCCGAAGACGACACCTTGGCGCCGTGGGTCAGGTGGCCGCCGTGGGCCAGGCTCATGCCCAGGATGGTGTCACCGGCCTGCAGCAGGGCCAGGTAGACCGCGCCGTTGGCGGAAGAGCCGGAGTGCGGCTGAACGTTGGCGAAGTCGGCACCGAACAGCTGCTTGGCGCGCTCGATGGCCAGCGCCTCGACCTTGTCGACGTGCTCGCAGCCGCCGTAGTAGCGCTTGCCTGGGTAGCCTTCGGCGTATTTGTTGGTCAGGCCGCTGCCCTGGGCCTGCATGACGCGCTTGCTGGTGTAGTTCTCCGAGGCGATCAGCTCGATGTGATCTTCCTGGCGCTGTTCTTCGGCATTCATCGCCGCCAGCAGTGCGTCGTCGTAACCCTGGATCTGGTCTTGCTTGCTGAACATCTTGTTGTCTCCCGGCAGCGATCGTTTCTTGTCTGTAAGGCACTGTGGCCCTTTGTGGCGATGGTATGACTGGCCGGGGTGGGTCAGATGCCTGCGCACGCCTTGCAATGGCGCGTTTACGACATTGGCTTTGTGTTGCTGTTGCCGGCCTCTTCGCGGGGCAAGCCCGCTCCCACAATGAATGGCGCGTGCAGGACCATTGGCCTGACCTGGCACAGGTTGTATAGGCAACTGCTGAATCGATGGTTTAGAGTGCAGTTCTGCGTCGTTCACAGGACCGTGTCATGACAGATAAGAGCCAACAATTCGCCAGCGACAACTATTCCGGCATCTGCCCCGAAGCCTGGGCCGCCATGGCCAAGGCCAACACGGGCCACGACCGCGCCTACGGCGACGACCAGTGGACCGAGCGGGCCGCCCAGTACTTTCGCGAGCTGTTCGAAACCGACTGCGAAGTGTTCTTCGCCTTCAACGGCACTGCCGCCAACTCCCTGGCCCTGGCGTCGCTGTGCCAGAGCTACCACAGCGTGATCTGCTCTGAAACCGCCCACGTCGAGACCGACGAATGCGGTGCGCCAGAGTTTTTCTCCAACGGCTCCAAGCTGCTGACGGCGGCCAGCGTCAACGGCAAGCTGACCCCGCAATCGATTCGTGAGGTCGCCCTCAAGCGCCAGGATATCCACTACCCCAAGCCACGCGTGGTGACCATCACCCAGGCCACCGAAGTGGGCACCGTATACCGCCCCGATGAGCTCAAGGCGATCAGCGCCACCTGCAAGGAGCTGGGCCTGAACCTGCACATGGATGGCGCGCGCTTTACCAATGCCTGCGCGTTCCTCGGTTGCAGCCCGGCAGAGCTGACCTGGAAGGCCGGCGTCGATGTGCTGTGCTTTGGCGGCACCAAGAACGGCATGGCGGTGGGTGAGGCGATCCTCTTCTTCAATCGCGACCTGGCCGAGGACTTCGACTACCGCTGCAAGCAGGCCGGGCAACTGGCCTCGAAGATGCGCTTCTTGTCAGCGCCCTGGGTCGGGCTGCTGGAAGACGGCGCCTGGCTGCGCCATGGCAACCACGCCAACCACTGCGCACAGTTGCTGGCCTCGCTGGTGAGTGGCTTGCCGGGGGTTGAGCTGATGTTCCCGGTGGAGGCCAACGGGGTGTTCCTGCAGATGCCAGAGCCTGCGATCGAGGCGTTGCGCGGCAAGGGCTGGCGCTTCTACACCTTTATTGGTAGCGGCGGGGCGCGGTTCATGTGCTCGTGGGACACCGAAGAGGAACGGGTGCGTGAGCTGGCGGCGGATATCCGCAGCATCATCACCGCCTGACAGGCCGCATTCGCGGGGCAAGCCCGCTCCCACAGCGCTGTACTTTGGGAGCGGGCTTGCCCCGCGAAGAAGCCAACACCGATCTAGAGCCTGAACCCACCCATCTGCCGCGCCAGGTCATCGGCCAAACCACGCAAAGCCTGGCACTCCTCGCGGCACCCTTGCACCTCAGCCGCCGTCTCCCGCGCCAGGTCGGAAATCCCCTGCACCGTGCGGTTGATCTCCTCAGTTACCGCCGACTGCTCTTCAGTCGCTGTGGCCACCTGATGGTTCATGTCACTGATATGTTCCACCTGATCGGTAATCGCCCCCAGTGACGCCCCGGTGCGCTGGCTCGACTCCACGCCACTGCCGGTCGCCTGCTGCCCCGCCTGCATCGAGCTCACCGCCGAACCCGCGCCCTGCTTCAGGCGTTGGATCATCTGCTGCACCTCATCGGTAGACAGCTGCGTGCGCCGCGCCAGCGTTCGCACTTCGTCGGCCACCACGGCAAAACCACGTCCCATTTCCCCTGCCCGCGCCGCCTCGATGGCAGCGTTCAGCGCCAACAGGTTGGTTTGCTCGGAAATACTGCGGATCACCGCCAATACCTCATCGATCGAGGCGACTTCGTCGGCCAACTGCGCCACCGCATCCGCCGCTTTGCCGATGTCGCCCGACATGCCCTCGATGCCCTGGATCGAGCGCCGCACCACTTCACGCGCCTGCAACGCTTCATCGCGCGCCGATTGTGAAGCCTCGGCTGCCTGGCCGGCATTGCGGGCAATGTCCTGCACCGTCAGCCCCATTTCGTGCA
Source organism: Pseudomonas sp. NFX1 (assembly GCF_051123555.1). NCBI lineage: Bacteria > Pseudomonadati > Pseudomonadota > Gammaproteobacteria > Pseudomonadales > Pseudomonadaceae > Pseudomonas > Pseudomonas sp. NFX1. The sequence goes on from NZ_CP169366.1 coordinate 4,299,781, forward strand.
CGGCGGTGGCAACCATCTCGGTCATTTCCTGCTGCCGCCCGGAACGCTCGGCGGTGTTGTCCACCACTTGGGTCACCTGCTCGACAGCCCGATGCAGCCGTTCGGAAGTCTGCAACACCTCGCCAATCAGGCTGCGCTGGCTGTCGAGAAAACGATTGAAGCCCCGCGCCAGGTCACCCAGCTCGTCCTGGCGCGCATCATCCAGGCGATGGCTGAGGTCACCGGCGCCACTGCCGATCTGTACCAGCGCGGCAGTGACCCGTCGGATAGGCCGCACCAGCCCACGCGCCAGCAACACCACCAGCAGCAAGGACAGCAGCGCCACACCGCCACCGATCAACGTGGTCAGCCATACCGCCTGACGCATCTGCGCGTAGATCTCGGCCTCCGGCACCTCGGCGACCAAGGTCCAGTTCAGGTCGCGCAGTGGCAGGCCCAACGCCAGATAATCTTCGCCATCGCGCTGGAAGCGGCTGGTGCGCAGGCCCGGCTCACCACTCATCACCGCCTTCGCGGCGTGCGCATCGAGCTGCTCGACAAGCTGGCGCTTGCCGCTGAAAGCGTTGTCCGGGTGCACCTGGATCAGCCCATCGTTGCGCACCAGAAACACCTTGCCGTGCTCGCCAAAGCTGAAGTCATGGATCAGTTTCGACAGCTCGGCCATGCGCAGGCCCATGCCGGCGACGCCAACCAGCTTGCCGTCTTTTTCCACGCGATAGTCGATGAACAGCGCCAGCTCACCGGTGGCACCGTCGATGTCGATATTGATCAGACGCTCGGCGCCACTGTCGATGTAGCCGTAGAACCACTTGTCCTTGGGGTTGGCCCGGCTGAGGGTGCGGTCCAGGCCATTCTCGTTGTAGTAATGGCCGGTTTCGGTGGCGGCGAACAGCGTGGTGAAGGCCTTGTTGCGCTGCTTGGCAGCGTCCAAGTATTCGATGAAGCGCGGTGCTTGCGCAGGGTCTTCGCCCGCGGCAAGCCAATCGCGCAGCAGGGTGTTGCCGGCAATGTCGGCCGCAGCCACCAGCGGCTGGCCGAGCATGCGCTCGATATCGTTGCGGATGGCTTCGACACTGGCCGGCAGCGCCGTGTCGACCAGGTAGCGTTCGGTCAGGCGGTTGAACGCCACCGTGAAGATGATCACCACTACCAGGATGCTCGCCAGCAGGGCCGCGCCCATGCTTGCGATCAATTGCCACTGGATGCTTCGCCGCCAGATACGCATGCCCTTGCTCCCCGCCAATTATTGTTTTGCGGGAAGTGTATACACTTACGTATCCAGTTATTCCAGTGATCTGGGACATTGCTTGGGGACCTTGGGGCCGCTGTGCGGCCCTAGGTGCCCATCAGGACTCGGCAATAGTCCGAACGATCGCGTCCACCGTGGCGTCGATCTGCGCCTGGGTGCGCGCAAGCGTCTGCTGATGCTCCTTCTGCAGCTCAACCTGCTTGGAGCACAGGTTCAGGGCAGCCAGCACCAGCAGTTTGTCGCCGATCAAGGTCGGGTACGAACGCTTGGTCTCGGCCAAGGCGGTGTTGAGCATTCGCACCGCCTGCGCCAAGGTTTCTTCCTGGCCTTCAGGCGCCTTGATCGAATAGTCGCTGCCAAGGATCGACACGACATTGACCGGCTGCGCATTCAGGCTCATGCGTTGACGACACCCGCACTGGCGCGATCAACCAGCGCCTGGATGCGCGCGGCAGTGGCGCCGTTCTTTTCTTCCTGCTCCATCAGCGACAGCTGCAGGGTTTCGTTTTCTTCCTTGGCCTGGGCCAGTTGCTGGCCGAGGGTGGTGTTCTGCTCGGTGAGTTGAGCGTTTTTATGCATCAGGTCGCTGACCAGTTGCTCGATTTGATTCAGGGAGGCTTCAAGCATGGGGTCTATCTCAGGTTGTTGCAGAGGGCGCACACGATAAAGAAAAGTGTCGGCCCTCGCCATTAAATATCGGATTCTTAAGGTTTCTGCTGCGCAGATTGACAGGGTATCGGGCCGCTTGTTCCGACCTGGGTCAACCGCCGGTCAGGAAAAAGTTAGCGCGCTCACAAATTTCACCGGTCTCGCTCAAGACTGACCAGTCACGACCGATAGCCAGGCAAGTCATATTTCGTCGTGCTGTGTGCGACCCTCCCCTGCCTGGATCCCCCCATGTCCCTACGCAACATGAACATCGCCCCGCGCGCGCTGCTCGGCTTCGCGCTGATCGGCCTGCTGATGCTCGGCCTCGGCATTTTCTCGCTCATGCAGATGGGCAACATCCGCCAGGCGGGCGTCGCCATCGAGAGCATCAGCGTGCCCAGCATCAAGATTCTCGACGAACTTACCGCGCTGAACCTGCGCATGCGCACCCTCTCCTATCGGCTGCTGATCAACCGCGAGCCAGAGACCCAGCGCGACACCCTCAACCTGCTGGACCAACGCAACGCCCAGATCGACCGCGCCCGCCAGGCCTACCAGCCGATGATCGGCGCACCCGACGAGCAAGCGGCCTTCGACCAGTACAGCCAGTTGCTCAGTCAATACCGCCAGCTGGAGGCGCGCATGCGCAGCATGAGCCAGGCGGGCCGCACCGACGAGTTGCGCGACCTGCTCAACCGCGACCTGCTGGCCAACTCCGAGCAGATCAACAAGGTCATGGACACCCTGGTGCGCATCAACACCGACCAGACCCGTGCCACCAACGAAACCGCAGCCAGCCAGTATGCTGCCGCCTTCGCCCTGGTCATCGGCCTGTTGATCGCCGCCACCGTGCTGACACTGCTGTGCGCGTTCCTGCTGACCCGCAGCATCGTCAAGCCGATCGAAGAGGCGCTGCAATGCGCCGAGCAGGTGGCCGACGGTGACCTGACTCATGTCATCCGTGCCGAAGGCACCGACGAAGCCGCCCGCCTGCTGCGCGCCATGGCCCGCATGCAAGACAAGCTGCGCGACACCCTGCAATTGATTGCCGGCTCCGCCACCCAGCTGGCGTCTGCGGCGGAAGAGCTCAATAGCGTCACCGACGAGAGCGCCCGTGGCCTGCAGCAACAGAACAACGAAATTGAACAGGCCGCCACTGCGGTCACCGAGATGACCAGCGCCGTGGAAGAAGTGGCGCGCAACGCGGTGAGCACCTCGCAGGCCTCGGGTGAAGCCAGCCGTTCGGCGGGCGATGGGCGCGACCTGGTGCTGGAAACCGTCGGCGCCATCGAGCGTATGAGCGGCGATGTACAGGCCACTGCCACGCTGATCACCCACCTGGCCGAGCAATCGCGCGACATCGGCAAGGTGCTGGATGTGATCCGCGGCTTGGCCGACCAGACCAACCTGCTGGCGCTCAATGCCGCGATCGAAGCAGCCCGTGCCGGTGAGGCCGGCCGTGGCTTTGCCGTGGTCGCGGATGAAGTACGTGCATTGGCCCATCGCACCCAGCAGTCGACCAGCGAAATCGAGCGGATGATCGGTACTATCCAGGGCGGTACGGAGGAGGCGGTGGCGTCGATGCGCACCAGCACCGAACGCGCCGAATCGACCCTGAACATCGCCCGTGGCGCGGGCATGGCGCTGGATACCATTGCCGGCGCGGTGGCGCAGATCAACGAGCGTAACCTGGTGATCGCCAGTGCGGCGGAAGAACAGGCACAGGTGGCGCGGGAGGTGGACCGCAACCTGGTTAACATCAATGACCTGTCGGTGCAGAGTGCTACCGGGGCGCATCAGACCAGCGCGGCGAGTGCCGAGCTGTCGCGCTTGGCGGTGGACTTGAACGGCCTGGTGGCTCGCTTTCGCACCTGATCGTACTGGGGCCGCTTTGCGGCCCATTCGCACTTTCATGGCCTGCGGATAACCTGTGAGAGCAACTGCCTTGCTCAAAATTCTAAAACAGCCAGCCCCGTGGGAGCGGGCTTGTCCCGCGAACACGGGCGAAGCCCGTGCCATGCTCTGCGGTGCCTGCTTCGCGGGACAAGCCCACTCCCACAGGGATCATGCTACGCCTTGAGCCTGTGCTGTACTTCGACGCTTTGGCAGCTGCTGTTCTCGCCAGAGCATGCCCGTCCGGATCATCGCGTTAAGCTGCACGCCATGTACAACGAAGATACAAGCGGCGGTGCGGCGATCCGACTTGCCCCGCGAAAGGGCCAACACTGCCACCCAACATCCAGCAAACATTCCCCCCGCACGCCACTGCCAGCTCACCTAATGTTCCTCTGAATCTTATTTCAGGGGGCATCACATGGAGCGTGCTCAATCCCATCTTCTGCGCCGTGGCCGTTTCTCTCAGCCTGGTGGGTTGTACTTGCTGACTACGGTAACCCATGAGCGCAAGCGGACCTTCACCCACCTTCATCTCGCCCGTGGCGTGATCCAGCAACTCAGACAGGCTGAGCTCGATGGGCATTGCCAATCCCTCGCGTGGGTGGTCATGCCGGACCATGTGCACTGGCTGATCGAGTTACGAAGCGGCACCTTGTCTCGCCTGATGCGCAGATTCAAGTCACGCAGCAGCCATGCGCTTTATCAGCGGGGCATGCGGCGCGAAAAGATATGGCAGCAGGGCTACCAGGACCGAGCCTTGCGCCGGGAAGAAAGTGTGCTGCAGGTAGCGAGGTACATCGTTGCCAACCCCATCAGAGCAGGATTGGTTGACCGTGCGGGTGATTATCCGCATTGGGATGCAGTCTGGGTCTGATGCCATTCGCGGGGCAAGCCCGCTCCCACAGGCCTATGGGAGCGGGTTTAGCTGTGAAGAATCCACACTCTTGAAGCTGGATCAGTAATCGATCCGCACATCCCCTTTAGGCACGCTGCAGCACGACAGGATGTAGCCCTCGGCCTCGTCTTCTTCGGTAATACCGCCGTTGTGCTCCATCTCCACTTCGCCGCCCAGCTTGAGCACCTTGCAGGTGCCGCAAATGCCCATGCCGCAGGCCTTGGGGATCATCAGCCCGACCTTCGCCGCTGCCGCATGCACGGTCTCGCCCGGGGCAACGCGGATGCTCTTCTCGCTGCCGATGAACTCCACCAGGTTGAGGTCGGAGACATCCACTTCCGGCGCGTCGGCGGCCTGCTCGGCGTGCTCAACCGCATCGGCCTTGGCCTCTGCCGGCGTCGCGCCGAACGACTCCTCATGGTAGTTCTTCATGTCGAAGCCGACGGCTTCAAGCATGCGCTTGACCGCGCTCATGTACGGCGTCGGGCCGCAGCAGAACACCGTGCGCTCCATGTAGTCGGGCGCGATCAGCTCCATCAGCCGCTGGTTCAGGTACCCGCGGTAACCCGCCCAGGGCTCGCCCAGCCCGTGCTTCTCGCAAATGATGTGCAAGCTGAAGTTGGGGATGCGCGAGGCCATCTGCTCCAGCTCGCGGTGGAAGATGATGTCTTTCGGCGAACGGGCGCTGTGCACGAAGACCATGTCGACATTGGCGTTGGTGTCGTAGAACCAGCGCGCCATGGACATCACCGGGGTGATACCAACACCGCCCGAGAGGTACAGCACCTTGCCCGACGGGAAGTCGATGGCGTTGAACAACCCCACCGGCCCGTGCACCGGTAGTTCGGCGCCTTCGTGCATGGTGTCGTGCAGGTGGTTGGAGACATGCCCGCCCGGCACCCGCTTGACCGTGATCGAGAAGCTGTACGGCACCGACGGCGAACTGGAGATAGTGTAGGAACGCATCACCGGCTTGCCTTCGATCTCAAGTTCCAGGGTGACGAACTGCCCTGGCTTGAAGAAGAACATGATCGGTTGGTCGGCCATGAAGCAGAACGTGCGCACGTCCCAGGTCTCCTGGATGACCTTGACGCAGCGCACGATGTGGCGGCCGTTGGCCCAGGTCTGGGTGGTGACCGGATTGAGGAAGGTATCGGACATGTTCATCTCCAGCAGCCGACTATTGGCCTTTTTATGGCTGCGATAATGCGCAAGCTGAAGGCGACGTACATTCCTGCCTGCGACATCGGCGTACTTATCGCGACCAGCCCCATGCTACAAGGGCTAGGGCGTCGTAATTCAAATCGGCCATGTCGCCCATGGATACGGTTCACGACGCCTTCGGACGCACACTCCACGGCAAAAGAACACGCTGTTTTTTTACGACAGCCTTGCGGCACCACAACAATGATTAGCCACCTTTTGCCGGCCGCACGCGGCCCCGAGGACCACACGATGGACGTCACCGCAACCCTGAGCCTGGGCGATCCACTGGAAGCAGCACGCAAGGCTACCGCCGAGATGCTGCAGACCCGCGAGCGAACCTACTCGCTGCCCCAGCCTTTCTACACCGACGAGCGTCTGTTCCAGATCGACATGCAGGAGATCTTCCACAAAGAGTGGCTGATCGCTGGCATGACTTGCGAGATTCCGGCCAAAGGCAACTTCATCACCCTGCAGATAGGCAAGAACCCGATCATCGTCATCCGTGGCGCCGAAGGTAAGGTGCATGCCTTCCACAACGTCTGCCGCCATCGCGGTTCGCGCCTGTGCACCAGCGACAAGGGCAAGGTGGCCAAGCTGGTCTGTCATTACCACCAGTGGACCTACGAGCTGGACGGTCGCCTGCTGTTCGCCGGCACCGAGATGGGCGCCGACTTCGACATGAAGGAATACGGCCTCAAGCCTGTGAACGTGAAGGTTGCGGGTGGTTACATCTTCATCAGCCTGGCGGAAAACCCGCCAGCCATCGACGAGTTCCTGGCCACTTTGGACCATTACATGGAACCGTACGACATGGAGAACACCAAGATCGCGGTGCAGACCCAGTTGCTGGAAAAGGCCAACTGGAAGCTGGTACTGGAAAACAACCGCGAGTGCTACCACTGCAGCGGTTCGCACCCAGAGCTGCTGCAAACCCTGCTGGAGTGGGACGACACCAACGACCCACGCGCCAGCCAGGAATTCAAGGACCACGTGGCCGCCTCTGCCGCCGCCTGGGAAGCCGAGAAGATCCCGTACCTGCACAAGAGCCACGGGCTGCGTAACCGCATCGTGCGCATGCCGCTGCTCAAGGGCACCGTGTCGATGACCATGGACGGCAAGCAGGCCTGCCAGAAGCTGATGGGCCGCATCAAGAACCCGGACCTGGGCTCGATGCGCATCCTGCACCTGCCGCACTCGTGGAACCACTGCATGGGCGACCACCTGATCGTCTTCACCGTGTGGCCGATCAGCGCCCAGGAAACCTTGGTCACCACCAAGTGGCTGGTGCACAAGGATGCCGTCGAAGGCGTCGATTACGACCCGGAGCGCATGCGCAAGGTGTGGGACGCCACCAACAACCAGGACCGCCGCCTGGCCGAAGAGAACCAGCGCGGGATCAACTCCACGGCGTACCAGCCAGGGCCTTATTCGAAGACCTATGAATTTGGTGTGGTGAACTTCATCGACTGGTACAGCCAGCGCGTGCTGGAGAACCTGGGGGCGGAGCCTGCGCCGTACCTGAAGGAAGTGCAGGCGCAGTAAACAATAGTGAACCAGGCAGGCAGAACATTGGCTGCCTGGTTATTGCCTTCATGCACGATTCACCGTTCCACCGGGTTTCCACGGATCCTCTCCACAACATCCCTGACAATGGTCTGCACCGGACCTATTCCTGTCTGGATTCGCACAAGGTCCACGAGCACGCCGGGTATCTCGCTTGGTGAACTCCGCAGATAGGGCACCACGACAGCCATGCTCTGCTGGATGTTCAGAGTACGCTCCGTTATACCAAGGCCCGTCGCTACCACCCCCGCAATTACACTGTCCGTTACGGACGGAATACTCGGAGCACCCTGCGCCTTCCAGGCATAGGCAGACGCTGCAATTTTCGCAATCCCCTTTTGGGTTTTGGCAACGACTTGAAGTTGTTGACTAAATGAAGGCGTTGGGCCCAATTGGCGCGACTGAACGATCAGCTTGAGCGTCGCCAATAATCCATCCACGACGTTAAGTGCACCTTCTGCCAAGGCGGCAAAATAAACTGAGCTGAGGAAGGAGAATGCGCCATTGCGATCGACCCGGTTAATCGGATCGTTTAAGCAATAGGCATAGGTATTTATCCCGCCCCTGCCGAACGGGCTGAGCGTATCGGGGCTGTTGAAGCGCATGAGCGCTGGGTTGTAGGCCCGTCGACCGTTACCGAGAAGATAATGCTCAGTCAATGGGTCGCGGCATTCGCCGCAAAATGCCAGGCGGGAGCCATACAACACCCCACACACAACCCCATAGGCGGTATAGCTACGTGAGTTGGCGTGGGGGATCACAGCCACGTCGTCTGAAAATTCTCAGGGGAACTCGCCCCCCCACCTCTGACCTGCGAGACCCTTTCAGTCATCTCAATGCTCACATGGTCCGAGCCCATATCGAATCTGAACTCCCTGACAGTATTGGAAACAGTGGGTACTGGCGACGACGGCGCTGTTCCAGTGTGAGGCAGACTTTGTATTTGCTCACGTGTTGTACTGAAAACACTGCGGATATTGTCTCCAATGGCCCTCCCAGCTTCTCTCAACCCATTTCCCAACGTTCGCCCGATCGTTATTACCGATTTAATGATCGAAGTTAAATTTCCAGCGGTCACCAAGCCCAACGCCACGGGCTCCAATCTAGGCGAGCCGGTAAACAACATACCCACGCCTGTCGTAACCAATGCAGTTTCGACCGCCAGTTGCCGCAGGCCCCAGACGCCCGCGCGGTTTGGGGCACGAGCAATCCAGGCAGCCACATTGAGGCCGGTATAGGCCGCAATGGTCGTAGCTCTGGCAGCTTCAATTGAAGTCAGTGCCGCCAGGAACCTGCCGCTTGGGTCGATGTGGTTCACAGGGTCCCCTGCACAATAGGCATATGCATTCAACCCGCCCCTGCCAAAGGGGCTCAGGCGATCTGGGCTCAAGTAACGCATCTGGCCAGGGCTATACAGCCTATGTCCGTTGCCAAGGTGATAGCACCCTGTCGATGGGTCATGACGCTGGCCCGCAAAAGCTGTGAGAGGGCCTGCCCCCGGTGGCGCGTACCCGTACGGGGTGAAGGCTCTCTCTATTGAGCTTGAGCTGCGCCCCGCCAACGCTGAACGCTGCATATCCGTCATCAGTAGTCGGGCACGCGTCATAGGTCCGCGCTCCTGTGGACAAGCGTGACGACGACGTTAATACCGATGAGCATTTTCGGATACTGACAAAAATGCCAGGTCAGTCTGTTCAATTATTGATCAATCACATGCCACACCAGGCGTCACCTGCCCTCCCACGTTGTGCCAACACTTTATCCACAAGGTCGCTAACAGCGATTGTGGGCAAAATCCTCGAGTTGACGTACTAACGAAACAAAAACGCCATAAAAAATCCTAGGTTCATTTTGATCATTTTTTGTACATATCGCTGCAAGCCCCGGTGCCATTGCGCTGCAGCGAAGCACGAACACTTTATCCACACCTTGGCGAACAGATTCCGGGGGTAAATCGCGGACCACCTGACATTTTTGCCAGTTTCCTCAAAACCCCGCTCATGATTGATTGAAAGCAATCATGATGGCAGCAGCACGAGGTCACTTATGCACAGTCGCCTTAACGGCACTGTGAAGTGGTTCCATGAGGTGAATGGAGTAGGTGTAATAACGGCTGAGGACGGCAGTGGGGACTATTTCGTAGCGCGGTGTGCAATTCTGATGGTGGGCAGGGCGCGGCTCCTGGAGGGGGAGCGGGTAAGCTTTGAACCCATAATCGATGGACTGGCCTTTTGGGCATTCAATGTTGCCGAGCTACAGCCTTGAAGGGCCTGTGGGCGCGCCACTCCCACAGGGTCCCTGCTGAATCAATGAGATTAAATGCACGTCAGCGTAGAACGCCTTCCTCAACCAGCAGCTTGAGGATCGCTTCGGCGCCTTCTTGCGGCGATACATCCTTGAGCACCTTGCCCCCGCCGCCACTGGCCTTGGCCGTGGCCGCCTTCATCCGGTCGGCGCCACTCTTGGCTTTGATCACCTTCAGCCGCTTGGGCCGTGGCCGGGCAGGTTGCAGCTCAGCCTCGCCCAGCAGTTCGTCTTCGACAATGGCCACGTCACGCGCCGCCAGCACACCCCGCCGTGCCGGGCCGAAGGCACTCTGGCGCGGCTTGGGCGCTGCGTTATCCACAGTCGCCAGCAATGGCAGGCGCACCTTCAGGCGACGCCGCTGGCCCCGTGGTAGCGCTTGCAGTACCTGGGCGGTGCCGTTTTCGATGGACTCCACCTCTGCCAGGCCGACGATCAACGGCCAGCCCAGCTTCTCGGCCAGCAGAAACGGCAGCATGCCCGACCCTTCACCGGTTTCCGCCTGGCTGCCAGTCAGTACCAGCTGCGCGCCAGCATCGCGTAAATAGTCGCCGAGCACGCCCAATACATCCGCACCCGCCGGCTGTTCCAGCACGTCCAGGTGCTCCAGGCCCATGCCAAGGTAGGCGCGCAACGCCTCTTCGCGAGGGTCGCCGGCATGTACCACCTGCAAGTTATCCCCAGCCAGCTGCAGACCCAGCTCCACTGCACGCGCGTCCTGCTCGGCGCGGCGGGCGCGCCCGGAGCTTGGGTGGGCACCGATCGAAACCAGGCTGATGACTTTCGTACTCATGCTCGTGCCCTTATGCCGCGTCGCGCTGGCCGCCGCTGCGGTAGTTGTCCACAGCCTCGACCAGTGCCTGGAGAATTGCCGAACTGTCGCCAATCACCGACAGGTCGGCCCGTTTGATCATGTCGCAGCCCGGGTCCATGTTGATCGCCACCACCTTGTCGCAGGCGCCGATACCCTGCAGGTGCTGGATGGCGCCAGAGATACCCACAGCCACATAAACCCGCGCCGTGACCCAGGTACCGGTAGCCCCCACCTGGCGGTTGCGCGGCATGAAGCCGTCGTCCACCGCCACCCGCGAGGCGCCTTCGGTGGCACCGAGTGCCGCCGTGGCCTTGTGGTACAGGTCCCAGTCCTTGACGCCGTTGCCGCCCGAAACGATGAACTCCGCTTCGGCCATGGCAATGGTGGCCGGGTCGACCGCCACCGAGCCCAGGTCCTCGATACGCGACAGGCTGCGCACCACGCCTGTGGACAACTCCACCGGCAGCGCTTCGTGACGGGTTTCGCTGACCGGCTCGGCGCATTCCGCCGCCGCCAGGATCAAGCGCGGCACTGCACGCTGCAGGTCTTGCTGGCCGGCACCGGCGCGGCCGATGCACTGGCCATCCTTGACCTGCCACACCCGCGTCGCCGGGCGCTCGCCCAAGGCCGCGCCCAGACGCCTGCCCAGCTCACCGCCACCGGTGCGGCTGTCGGGCAGCAGCCAGTGGCGCGGTGTGAACTGGTTATCCACAGCCCGCAAGCCTTGCACCAGTTGCTCTGGCGCGTAGCCTTCGAAAGCTTCGCCCTCGATGACCAGCAAGCGGTCGACACCGGCGTTGGCGAAGTTGCTTTCCTTGTGCTCGCCAAACACGATCGCCAGCACCGCGCCGTCGCTGCCTGCCAGGCTGTGGGCCAAGCCGAGCAAGTCGCGGTCGTGGCTGCCGAGGCGGCCGCCGACCATGTCCGGCACTACCGCGATGTAGTAAGCCGGCGCCGGCACCTGGTGCAGCGGCAGTTTCACTTCAGCCGCCGCCGTGCGCCGCCCGCCCACACCGGTGCCCTGCTGGGCGCCGCTGCGGTCGATACGCTTGATGCCAGCGGGGCCGATAAAGCCTGCGGCAATCGCGTGGGGGTTCTTGCGGATGACACCGTTTGGCCCCATCCAAGTGGTTTGTTGCGTCTGCATCGCCGCGTGCAGCGGATGCAGACGGTTACGGGCGATCCACTCGGCGCGTGGGTCGCGGCGGATGATGTCGCTCATCAGTGCACCTCCGCAGGTTCACGTTTGGCCGCTGGCGACTTGGCGTTCGCAGGGGCTTCGTCTTCGATCAGTACATCCGCTACCAACTCGGCCAGGTCCTTGATCTGTGGGCGCGGTTCGACCACACCTTCGAGCATCGCGGTGCACTGTGGGCAACCGACTGCCACCAGCTCGGCCTCGGTCTCACGGATGTCGTCCATGCGCATGTCGGGGATACGTTGCTTGCCCGGGATGTCGGTGATCGGCGCACCGCCGCCACCGCCGCAGCAACGGGAACGGAAGCCCGACCGCTGCATCTCGCGCACTTCGATGCCGAGTGCCTTGAGCACATCGCGCGGCGCCTCGTACTCGCCGTTGTAACGGCCCAGGTAGCACGGGTCGTGATAGGTCACGCTGCCGCCCTTGTGCTGGCCGAGGTTGAGCTTGTTGGCCGCGATCAGTTCGGCGATGTAGGTGCTGTGGTGCTGCACCTGGTACTCGCCGCCCAAGGCACCGTACTCGTTCTTCAGCACATGGAAGCTGTGCGGGTCGCAGGTGACGATGCGCTGGAAGCGGTACTTGGCAAGGGTCTGGATGTTGCGCTTGGCCAGTTGCTGGAAGGTCGCTTCATCGCCCAGGCGCCGCGCCACGTCACCGCTGTCGCGTTCTTCCAGACCGAGCACGGCAAAGTCCACGCCGGAGGCCTTGAGCACTTTGACGAAGGCGCGCAGGGTGCGCTGGTTGCGCATGTCGAAGGCACCATCACCAACCCAGAACAGCACCTCGGTGGTGTTCACCTCCGACAGCAGTTTCAGGTTGAGGTCGGCCGCCCAGTTCATCCGCCCGCCAGGGGCGAAGCCGCCAGGGTTGTCGGTGGCGATCAGGTTGTCCAGCACCTCGGCACCCTTGTTCGGGGTCGCGCCTTTTTCCAGGGTGAGGTGACGGCGCATGTCGACGATGGCATCGACGTGCTCGATCATCATCGGGCACTCCTCGACGCAGGCGCGGCAGGTGGTGCACGACCACAAGGTCTCGGCGTCGACCAGGCCGTTGACGATCGGCTGGTGCGGGTGGCCGCCATGCTCGCCAATAGGTTTGCCCGGGTAAGGGCTACCGGCAAACTTGGCGTCCGTGCCACCGGCCAGGCCGATGACCATGTCCTGGATGAGTTTTTTCGGGTTCAGCGGCTGGCCTGCGGCGTAGGCCGGGCACATGGCTTCACATTTACCGCACTGCACACAGGCATCGAAACCGAGCAGCTGGTTCCAGGTGAAGTCCACCGGTTTTTCCACGCCCAGCGGTGCGTTCGGGTCTTCCAGGTCCAGCGGCTTGAGGCCGGTGGAGCGGCCGCCGCCGAAGCGCTCGGCACGGCGGTGCCAGGCCAGGTGCAGGGCACCGGCGAAGGCGTGTTTCATCGGGCCGCCCCAGGTCATGCCGAAGAACAGCTCCGACACGCCCCACAGCACACCCAGGCCCAGTACGCCGACCATCACCCAGCCACCGGTGTTGGCGGGCAGGATGCCGGCCACCGGCAAGGTGGCGACGAAGAAGCTCGCGGCGAACACCAACAGGCTTTTCGGCAGGCGCATCCACGGGCCCTTGGACAGGCGCGAAGGCGGGTTGAGGCGGCGTTTGAAGACAAACAGCGCGCCTGTGAACATGATCACCGTGGCCACCAGCAAGGCGTAGCCGAGGATCTTGCTCTGCAGGCCGAAGCCGTGCACCAGGATCGCCAAGGCAGCCGACAGCACGAAGCCACCCGCCGTGGCCACGTGGGTCTTGGACATGTACTTGTCGCGCTCGACCACATGGTGCAGGTCCACCAGGTAGCGTCGCGGCATGGCCAGCAGGCCGCCGAGCAAGTTGACCTTGGACGGTCGGCCACGCCGCCACATGCGCACACGGCGCAGGGCGCCGAGCACCGCCAGGCCAAGGGCAGCGAACAGCAGAATGGGTAGAAGGGTGTTCAACATGGGAGGCTCCCACAAACAGCTGAATTCTTGCGCCCCTCTCAAAGGTGAGCGCGGACCCCTGTAGGAGCGGCCTTGCGTCGCGAAAGGGCTGCGCAGCGGCCCCGGCAATGTGTAGCACTGCTAAATGCCGGGGCCGCTACGCGACCCTTTCGCGACGCAAGGCCGCTCCTACAGGGGGGCCAGTCCCGCCCCTACAGAGGCGGTGCGATCAGAAGTCCTTGCACAGGCGCAAGGCGTCGTAGATCGCCGCATGCACGTTGCGCTGGGCCACGCAGTCGCCAATGCGGTACAGCAGGTAGCCCTCGCCCGGCTGGCTGAGGATCGGCTGCGGCTTGATGGCGAACAGCGCCTCCACATCGATCTGGCCCTTGTTGCGCGAGCCTTCCTTCAGCGCGTAATACAGTTCTTCATCAGGCCGCACGCCGTTCTCGATCACTACCTGGTCGACCACGCGCTCTTCCTTGGCGCCGGTGTATTCGTTCTCCAGCACCGCCACCAGCTTGTCGCCTTCGCGGTAGACCTTTTCCAGCATCATGTCGCCGGTCATGATCACTTCTTTCGGGTACATGCTGCGGTAGTAGGTCGGGAAGGTCGTCCCCCCCATTGCCACACCCGGCTTGATGTCGTCGGTGACGATCTCGACCTGGCTGCCCTTGTCGGCAATGTAGTCCGCCGCCGACATGCCGGTGAACTCACAGATGGTGTCGTACACCAGCACGTTCTTGCCCGGCGCAACCTTGCCGTCGAGCACGTCCCAGCTGCTGACCACCAGCCCTTCGGCAGCGCCCCAGTGCTCGTTCTGCTCGACGAACGGGTGGCCGCCCACCGCCAGCACGATGACGTCCGGGCGCAGGTCCTGGATGGCGTCCACGCTGGCCGCGGTACCCAGGCGCAGGTCAACTTTCAGCCGCGCCAGCTCCAGTTGGTACCAGCGGGTGATACCGGCGATCTGGTCACGTTGCGGTGCCTTGGCAGCAATGGTGATCTGCCCGCCGATCTGGTCTTTCTTCTCGAACAGGGTCACATCATGGCCACGCTCGGCAGCCACGCGGGCGGCTTCCATGCCGGCCGGGCCGGCGCCAACCACCACCACCTTGCGTTTGACGCCGGTGGTCTTCTCGATGATGTGCGGCACACCCATGTACTCACGGGAGGTCGCGGCGTTCTGGATGCACAGTACATCCAGGCCCTGGTACTGGCGGTCGATGCAGTAGTTGGCACCGACGCACTGCTTGATCTGGTCGATCTGGCCCATCTTGATCTTGGCGATCAGGTGCGGGTCGGCCATGTGCGCACGGGTCATGCCGACCATGTCCACGTAGCCGCCTTCGAGGATGCGTGTGGCCTGGTTCGGGTCCTTGATGTTCTGCGCGTGCAGCACCGGGACCTTGACCACTTCCTTGATGCCGGCCGCCAGGTGCAGGAACGGCTCCGACGGGTAGCTCATGTTGGGGATGACGTTGGCCAGGGTGTTGTGGGTGTCGCAACCCGAGCCGACCACGCCGATGAAGTCGAGCATGCCGGTGCCATCGTAGTAGGCGGCGATCTGCTTCATGTCCTCGTGGCTGAGGCCATCGGGGTGGAACTCGTCACCACACAGGCGCATGCCCACGCAGAAGTCGTCACCGACCTCGGCGCGCACGGCCTTGAGCACTTCAAGGCCGAACTTCATGCGGCCTTCGAAGGTGCCGCCCCATTCGTCGGTACGCTTGTTGACCCGCGGGCTCCAGAACTGGTCGATCATGTGCTGGTGCACGGCCGACAGTTCGACGCCGTCCAGGCCGCCCTCTTTGGCACGCCGCGCAGCCTGCGCGTAGTTGCCGATGACGCGCCAGATCTCTTCCACCTCGATGGTCTTGCAGGTGGCGCGGTGCACCGGTTCACGGATACCCGACGGCGACATCAGGGTGGGCCAGTTGAAGCCGTCCCAGCGCGAGCGACGGCCCATGTGGGTAATCTGGATCATGATCTTGGCGCCATGCTTGTGCATGGCGTCGGCCAGGTTCTGGAAGTGCGGGATGATGCGGTCGGTCGACAGGTTGACCGACGCCCACCACTCCTGCGGGCTGTCGATGGCGACCACGGACGAGCCGCCGCAGATCGCCAGGCCGATGCCGCCCTTGGCCTTCTCTTCGTAATACTTCACATAGCGGTCGGTCGTCATGCCGCCGTCAGTGGCGTAGACCTCGGCGTGCGCGGTGCTGAGCACGCGGTTGCGGATGGTCAGTTTGCCGATCTGGATCGGCTGGAACATTGCTTCGAATGCCATGACGCTATCTCCGGCTTACAACGGCTTTGTAACGAACAGGCCATCTTCGTGGCCTTCTTCCGATCCGCCGTAGACCTGTTCGGCCACGGTGCGGATCTTGCTGCCGCGGGCAGCGAGAATCTGGTCCATTGCGCCGGCGAACCAGCCGGTGAACATGTAGTCGACCTTGCGGCCAACCTTGCCGTACACGTACACGAACGCCGAGTGCTTGAGCTTGACGCTGCAGGTGCCTTTGTCCAGGTCGATGTCCTGGATCTCGAACAGGCCCCAGCCACGCTGGGACAGGCGCTTCATGTAGTGTTCGAACACCGCCACGCCTTCCAGGCCATGGCATTCGGCTTCTTTCTCGCACCAGTGCCAGGCGGACTTGTAGCCGGCCTTGTAGAGGATCTCGGCATAGGCGTCAGCGCCCAGCACTTCCTCGATGCCGATGTGGTTGTTGACGAAGAAATGGCGTGGCACGTACAGCATCGGCAAGGCGTCGCTGGTCCAGACACCGGTCTCGGTGTCGACTTCGATTGGCAATTGCGGGGCGATCTTGGCCATGGAAACTCAACTCCATAAAATTTTTATTGGGATGCCCCGGCGTTGCTGGCAGGGGCTTTCAGGCTTGGAGAGCGGCTTACTCGCCCCAGACATCCTTGAGGACGTTTACCCAGTTCTCGCCCATGATCTTGCGCACCACACGCTCGGAGTGGCCGCGCTTGAGCAAGGTCTCGGTGAGGTTGGGGAACTCGCCGACGGTGCGAATGCCCAGCGGGTTGATGATCTTGCCGAAGTTGGTCAGGCGACGGGCGTAGCCCTTGTCGTGGGTCAGGTACTCGAAGAAGTCCTGGCCGTGGCCCTGGGTGAAGTCGGTGCCGATGCCGATGGCGTCTTCACCGACGATGTTCATGGTGTATTCGATGGCTTCGGCGTAGTCGTCGATGGTCGAATCGATGCCCTTGGCCAGGAATGGCGCGAACATGGTCACGCCGACGAAACCGCCGTGGTCGGCGATGAACTTCAGCTCTTCGTCCGACTTGTTGCGCGGGTGTTCTTTCAGGCCCGACGGCAGGCAGTGGGAGTAGCAGACCGGCTTCTTCGATTCGAGGATGACCTCTTCGGAGGTCTTGGAGCCGACGTGGGACAGGTCGCACATGATGCCGACGCGGTTCATCTCGGCGACGATCTCGCGGCCGAAGCCCGACAGGCCACCGTCACGCTCGTAGCAGCCGGTACCCACCAGGTTCTGGGTGTTGTAGCACATCTGCACGATGCCCACGCCCAGCTGCTTGAACACGTCCACGTAGGCGATCTGGTCTTCGAACGCGTGGGCGTTCTGGAAGCCGAAGAGGATGCCGGTCTTGCCCAGCTCTTTAGCCTTGCGGATGTCGGCGGTGGTGCGCACCGGCATGACCAGGTCACCGTTGTCGCGGATCAGCTTCTGGCTGGCGGCGATCTGGTCGACAGTGGCCTTGAAGCCTTCCCAGACCGACACCGTGCAGTTGGCCGCAGTCAGCCCGCCTTTGCGCATGTCCTCGAACAGTTCGCGGTTCCATTTGGCAATGATCAGACCGTCGATGACGATGCTGTCGGCGTGAAGTTCTGCTGGGCTCATCAGGCTGTCCCCTTTTATTGACTGGGTTCTTGAGTGGTCCGCGCCTGAAGCATGTGCCGGCGCTTTGGGGCCAGCATATGCCTGCGGCCCGAGGCGCCCCGATGCAAAAACGACAGGGGGTTTGCCGAAAGCGTCAATGCGCGACAACAGGCGCTCTGCGGCGCTGTCTGGCGATGAGAGACAGTCTCGATAACGACATTTCAGGGCTTTCATGAACATTTCGTCAGGGAGCTACCACGTCGCCTTCGGCTGAGCGAGAATCCCTGCGATTCGTCAGCCTGTTGAGGAGAAAAGGATGAAATCAATGGCATGGCTGGTACTGCTGGCCGTCGTTTCGGGCGCCCAGGCCGGTGAGGAAGAGAGCACCCCCTGCGACAACGTCGAGACCGACCAGCAGAGCTACGCGTGTGCGGCGTTCAACAAGCAGACCGCCGAGCGTGAGCTGAAGTCGGCTTACGATGACCTGACCCAGCGCATTCGCGACCAGTATGCCGACGAAGCCGACCAGGCCACTGCCTTGGTCGGGCGCATGGATGCAGCCGAGAAGCTGTGGACGCAGTTGCGCGACGCTGATTGCAAGGTCGAGACGTATGCCGAAAAGGCCGGCAGCAAGGCGTTCGAGGCAGCGTGGAATACCTGCGTGGCGCAGCGCAGTGATGACCGGTCAGAGTATTTGCAGTCCATTGGCCAGCAGTAATGGCTGACTGCAACGCTATCCCCTGTAGGAGCGGCCTTGTGTCGCGATAGGGGCGCGAAGCGGCCCCACATTTTTAAGCTTCGCTGCGGAAATAGCCGGGGCCGCTTTGCGGCCCTATCGCGACACAAGGCCGCTCCTACAAAGGTCAGCGATCGGCTGCAAGAACCTCATACAACTCTGACCAGGCGGTCCTCCCGCGGGCAGCGCTGGTACCGCGCGCGGTAACAGCGGGTAAAGTACGACGCCGACTCGAACCCGCACGCCACCCCCACCTCCAGCACACTCATGTCGGTCTGGCGTAACAGCTGCCGCGCCTTGTCCAGCCGCAAGCGCAGGTAAAAGCCACTGGGCGTGTCATCCAGGTGCAGGCGAAACAGCCGCTCCAACTGGCGCCGCGTCACCTGCACGGCATCGGCCAGCAGTTGGGTATTGAGCGGCTGCTCGGTGTTGCGCTCCATCTCGCCGATCACCTTCACCAGCTTCTTGTTGCTGATGCCATAACGGCTGGCGATCTGCATGCGCTGGTGATCCTGTCGCGGGCGGATACGCCCGAGCACGAACTGCTCCGACACCTGCACCGCCAACTCACTGCCGTGTGCCTGCGCAATCAGGTCGAGCATCAGGTCGATCGAGGCAGTGCCGCCGGCACAGGTGATACGCCGCCGGTCGATCTCGAACAGTTCCTGGGTCGCCTGCAGGCTCGGGTAGTTTTCCTTGAACGCTTCCAGCGCCTCCCAGTGCACCGTGGCGCGGTGGCCGTCGAGCAGGCCGGCCTCGGCCAGCACCACCGCGCCGGTATCGATACCGCCAAGAATCACCCCCTCGTGATCCAGACGGCGTAGCGCCTGTTGCAGTGGCGGGCCGAAGCAGGCCAACGGCTCGAAACCGGCGACAATCAGCATAATGGCGCCCGCCTCAGCGGCGCCCAGCGCCGCATCGGCGTTCACCGACATCCCATTGCTGGCCTGCACCGCCCCGCCGTCCAGGCTGAGCACGCACCAGCGATACAACGGGCCGCGAAAGCGGTTGGCCACGCGCAGCGGCTCCAGGGCACTGATGAAGCCCATCGCCGAGAACCCCGGCAGCAGCAGGAAGTGAATGGTATCCGCCATCGAATGCTCCACAAGAGAGGTGGTCGCCAGGGTGCAAGTGTTGGTCGCCAGGGTGCGATTTTCCACCCCGCCAGCGGCGTAGTTTAAGCAAACGGTCCGCAGAGGCCGCCCACCATAACAATATGCACTGCCGATGGAGAGCCACCATGCACAGCTTGATCCGCCGCAGCCTGTTGACCCTTGCCGTGAGCAGCATCGCCTCTACCCCGCTTTTTGCCGCCGAGCCCGCCGCCTGCCAGAACGTGCGCCTGGGCGTGGTCAACTGGACCGACGTCATCGCCACCAGCGCCATGGCCCAGGTGCTGCTCGACGGCCTGGGTTACCAGACCAAGCAGACCAGCGCTTCGCAGCAGATCATCTTTGCCGGTATCCGCGACAAACGCCTGGACATGTTCCTGGGTTACTGGAACCCGATCATGACCCAGACCATCACCCCGTTCATCGACGCCAAGCAGGTGAAGGTGCTCGACAAGCCGAGCCTGGAAGATGCCCGGGCAACCCTGGCAGTGCCCAAATACCTGGCCGACAAGGGTTTGAAGACCTTCGCCGACATCCACAAGTTCGAAAAGGAGCTGGGTGGAAAAATCTACGGCATCGAGCCGGGCTCGGGCGCCAATACCCAGATCAAGGCGATGATCGCCAAGAACCAGTTCGGCCTGGGCAAGTTCCAGCTGGTCGAGTCCAGCGAAGCCGGCATGCTCGCTGCGGTCGACCGTGCCGTGCGGCGCAAGGAGGCGGTGGTGTTCTTCGGCTGGGCGCCGCATCCGATGAACGTGAATATCGACATGGCCTACCTGGGTGAGAGCCAAGGCGCCCTCGGCCCTGACGAAGGCCGGGCCACGGTGTGGACGGTGACCGCACCGGACTACGCCGAGCGCTGCCCCAACGCCCACCGTTTGCTGGCCAACCTGAAGTTCAGCGCCGAGGACGAGAGCCGCATGATGCAGCCGCTGCTCGACCACAAGGATGCGCTGGCGTCGGCCCGCCAGTGGCTCAAGGACCACCCTGAAGACAAGGCCCGCTGGCTTGAGGGCGTGACCACCTTCGACGGCAAGCCGGCTGCGGACAACCTCAAGCTTACTGCCAACTGATCCGGCCCTTTCTCGCCGATAGCCCGCACTGACAGGTCAAACCGGTCGGTGTAGGAGCGGCCTTGTGTCGCGAAAGGGCCGCAAAGCGGCCCCAGGATTCTGCAGCGCCGCATAGACCCTGGGGCTGCTACGCAGCCCTTTCGCGACACAAGGCCGCTCCTACAGAGATCCTGTTACCCAGATATAACAAGGAACCGCCATGAACCACGACGTCATCATCACCTGCGCCCTCACTGGCGCCGGCGACACCGCCTCGAAAAGCCACCTGGTCCCGGTCACCCCCAAGCAGATCGCCGAGTCCGCCGTAGAAGCCGCCAAAGCCGGCGCCACCGTGGTCCACTGCCACGTCCGCGACCCGCAAACCGGCCGCTTCAGCCGCGACGTGAACCTCTACCGCGAAGTCATGGAACGCATTCGCGAAGCCGACGTGGACATCATCGTCAACCTCACCGCCGGCATGGGCGGCGACCTGGAAATCGGCCCGGGCGAGTCGCCCATGGAATTTGGCCCCGGCACCGATCTGATCGGCCCGCTGGAACGCCTGGCCCATGTCGAAGCCCTGCTGCCGGAAATCTGCACCCTTGACTGCGGCACGCTCAACTTCGGCGACGGCAACTCAATCTACGTCTCCACCCCGGCGCAACTGCGCGCAGGCGCCAAACGCATCACCGAACTGGGCGTGAAGGCCGAACTGGAAATCTTCGACACCGGCCACCTGTGGTTCGCCAAGCAGATGATCAAGGAAGGTCTGCTCGAAGACCCGTTGTTCCAGCTGTGCCTGGGCATCCCGTGGGGCGCACCGGCCGACACCACGACCATGAAGGCCATGGTCGACAACCTGCCCGCCAACGTCACCTGGGCCGGCTTCGGCATCGGCCGCATGCAGATGCCAATGGCCGCGCAAGCCGTGCTGCTTGGCGGCAACGTGCGGGTAGGGCTGGAAGACAACCTGTACCTGGACCGTGGCGTGCTGGCCAGCAACGGCCAGTTGGTGGAGCGCGCGAGCGAGATCATCACCCGCATGGGTGGCCGTGTACTCACTCCGGCAGAAGGCCGGGAAAAAATGAACCTCAAGCGCCCCTGATCCTTTCCGGAGACCGATATGCCCTTCATCACCGAGATCAAGACCTTCGCCGCTTTGGGTAGCGGCGTAATCGGCAGCGGCTGGGTTGCCCGCGCCCTCGCCCATGGCCTGGACGTGGTCGCCTGGGACCCAGCGCCCGGTGCTGAGCATGCCCTGCGCAAGCGCATCGCCAACGCTTGGCCAGCTTTGGAAAAACAGGGTCTTGCTCCAGGCGCGGCGCAGGACCGCCTGAAGTTCGTTGCCACCATCGAGGAATGCGTGCGCGACGCCGATTTTATCCAGGAAAGCGCACCGGAGCGCCTGGACCTCAAGCTCGAACTGCACGCGAAAATCAGTGCCGCCGCCAAGCCCCGGGCCATCATCGGTTCAAGCACTTCAGGCCTGCTGCCCAGCGAATTTTACGAATCGTCCACCCACCCGGAGCGCTGCGTGGTCGGCCACCCGTTCAACCCGGTGTACCTGCTGCCGCTGGTCGAGATCGTCGGCGGCAACCGCACCGCGCCTGAAGCCATCGAGGCGGCAAAAACCATCTACACCGCACTGGGCATGCGCCCGCTGCATGTGCGCAAGGAGGTGCCCGGTTTCATTGCCGACCGCCTGCTCGAAGCGCTCTGGCGTGAGGCCCTGCACCTGGTCAACGACGGTGTGGCGACCACCGGCGAAATCGACGACGCCATCCGCTTCGGCGCCGGCCTGCGCTGGTCGTTCATGGGTACGTTCCTCACCTACACCCTGGCCGGTGGCGATGCCGGCATGCGCCACTTCATGTCGCAGTTCGGCCCGGCCCTGAAGCTGCCCTGGACCTACCTGCCGGCACCGGAGCTGACCGACAAGCTGATCGACGATGTAGTGGACGGCACCTCGGCGCAACTGGGCGAACGTAGCATCGCCGCGCTGGAGCGCTATCGTGATGACACCCTGCTGGCCGTACTCGAAGCGGTCAAAACCAGCAAGGCCCGCCACGGCATGTCATTCAGCGACTGAGGAGAGCACGATGCCCGCACTGATCACCTACCGCACCCCGGTCCAGGCGGACTGGGTCGACTACAACGGGCATTTGCGCGATGCCTTTTACCTGCTGATTTTCAGCTACGCGACCGATGCGCTGATGGAGCGCATCGGCCTGGATGCGGACAGCCGTGGGCAGAGCGGCAATTCGCTGTTCACCCTGGAAGCCCATATCAACTATCTGCACGAAGTGAAGCTGGGTACTGAAGTGTGGGTGCAGACGCAGATCATCGGATTCGACCGCAAGCGCCTGCATGTGTACCACAGCCTGCACCGGGCGGGGTTCGGCGACGCCTTGGCGGCCAGCGAGCAGATGTTGCTGCATGTCGACCTGGCCGGGCCTAAGTCGGCACCGTTCAGCGAACGCAGCGTCGAGCTGCTGCAAGGGCTGGTGGACGAACAGCAAGATCTGCAACCCCCTACACTCACTGGCCGCGTGATTGGTCTTACTCCGCAGTGCTGATGATCGACTCACTGGCAGGCCCGCTCCTAATAGGTAATACAGCACTCTCGAGCACGGCATTATCCCTGGAGAAGCGGGCATGCCCGCGTGATACCCCGCCGAGGTTTGGCGGGCCCTGCTCAACGGAAGATATATACCCTGTCGACCAACTTCGTCAGATTTTGGCTATGCGGCGTCATGGTCATGCCATCAGGCATCTCCAATTCAACCCTGCTCAACGTTGGAACATCGAAGTCGCCAGGGTACCACTCACTGGTATATGTGTGCCACGCAAAGCGATTACCCAAACGTAAGGTCGTCTTGGGGTTGATACCCTCCACGCGCGCGGACCAAATCTTTGACTTCCAACGAGGGCAAAAATCTTCGATCATCACAATAGCTTGTACATTTGGCACGTCGAAGGTGCAACTCGCGCCTTTCATTGCCACATTGTCATAGACCGTTACCTTGGTGTTTAGGATCGGCAACGGAGAATAGAAATTTTCCACCGTTTCTCTACGCTCGTTGAAGCGGCGAGCTACGTCGTGGTTTCTGACCGTGCCCAAAGGCACCCCTTCATAGGTAAGCCTGGGATTCGAATGATAAGGGACTCTCGGACAGGTCCCTCCCGAGCAATCGTAGGACATCTGGGTACGGAATCGCGGGGTGCCTGTGTAACGATATCCAAACATATAGGTCGGGTTTCCCTCTTGATTTCCAGGCTCCCAGTTATGAGTCGCACCCAGGTTGTGCCCCAATTCATGACTCATCGAAGATAAGCAGGGAACCACGGAGGTGGCAGTCGCACGGTTAGATGTTACATAGGCCATGCCGCAATACGCTTTGGTTGTCGAATACATGGTGACCAAGTCAGCCTTGAGCGCTTCGCGCACTGGTACAACGGAGGCTGCGAGAGGTCGTGCAGTATCCGTTAAATCGCCAAGTTGGCTTGACTTGCCGGTCTCCGCGTAGTCAGCATCGAAATAGCCAGCCAATTCATATGTGATATCCACAAAGCTGTTTGCCATGTAGGCATTGGCATCCTGCAACGCCTGGGCCATCGCCGGTCTGTAGTTCGGATTCGCGGCACGGGCCTCAATGGTCGATACCATCAGCACTCGAATCGTACTATGCGAAGAGCTTTGACTCGCTGAGCGCGGCGCCTTGTTTTTCTCTTTTGGACCCTCTAGTGGCTCTGCTTCGGGTGGCAACTTTGTCTCGTCGACTTTGATAAAGGCATACTTCCCGGGCTCCAAAGTTTCAAGGCGATAGCGCTGTCCGTCCACAATCACACTGCCCACCACCTTGTCGCCCTCTCGCACCAGCGACAGATAATAAATAGGATCGATATCAATTTCTGATGGCGTTGAGCTGTGCTGCAACTTCCAGGCAGAGGGTTTGTAACCCACCCACCCATCGATTCCCGGGATCATGGTGTTGTAATCACGCAAGTGAAACTGCGCCGCCTGGCCATTCGGCAGGGTCACCGCGAGGTCTTGAGTTTTATTACTGACCACCGCCGGATCTACCTTCACCAAGGTAATTTCCTGGTTCGCCGGGTCCGCCAGTAGCGTAGCCAGATACCCAGTAGCCGTTTTTTGAAGTGTGCTGCGATCAGGGGTTGGTTCAAGCGTGAACAGTTGCGTCACCGCGCTTGAAGTGCCGCTGTCCGACGGTGTCGATGACGAACACGCCGAGGCCATGGTCAAAGTCGCCCCCAGCACTAAGGCCTTACAGATATTCTTATTCACCTTTTCCGCTCCTGTGGAAATCCATCACCCACAGAAGATCAAGAAATGCTGTAGCCCGTCATCTGGCAAAAATGCTAGGTGTATGGGTGTACAGGTGGAACCAGCAGAATAAAAATAACCCCGCAAAGCCGTGAGCCAGCGGGGCCAAGAGCGAGCAACATCCACTGTGCATGAGTGAGGGTGACCAAACCCCCGGGTACCGTGAATGGCTTCAGTGTGCGGGCTTGCCGGGCGGGGGATTTAGCCGTAAACGACCTGTTCTTAGCCAAAGCAGTCATGCCGGTATTCTGTTGTTGCGGGTATGTCGCGGGCGTCACAGAATCAGTCGTAAATCACAGCAGCACTCTCTTAGCGATAAAAGGGACAACAGCCATGATGCATGCGGATTTGATTGATCAGGACGACCTCGCCGGCCACTTGCGCGCGCGCGGTTTCGAGATTCCCGCCGGGGCCAGTGCCGAGCAGGCGTGCGAGGCGGTGGTGCGCGGTTTGACCGAGCCAAATGCGCGGGCGCTGAAGGGCATGGTCGAGCAGATGTATACCGGGAGCGCGACGATCCTGCCGGCGGTGCGCCAGGCGATCGATAAACAGCTATTGCCTGCCTTGGCGAGCTTCAACAACCGGGGCTGAAACATCACTTTGCAGGGTCTCTACCGGCCCCTTCGCGGCGATTCGACGCGAAGGGGCCGGTGCCGTATCAGAGCCTTACACTGGCAAACGTCGACTCGTTGCGCGCCTGGCTCAAAGCCGCCAACGGGCCGCTATGCGGTGCCAAGGTCAAGGCCTGCGGGATCGGCATCATCGCTACCTGCTGGGCCGTGTTGGAGCCCACGCGCTCATCACGCGGCGGGATGCCAAAGTACTCGCGGTAGCACTTGGAGAAGTGCGGCGTTGAGACAAAGCCGCACACCGAAGCCACTTCGATGATCGACATCGGCGTCTGCTTGAGCAACTGCCGTGCGCGGATCAGGCGCAGCTTCAGGTAGTAGCGCGATGGCGAGCAGTGCAGGTACTTCTGGAACAACCGCTCGAGCTGGCGCCGCGACACCGCCACATACACCGCCAATTCGTCAAGGTCGATCGGCTCTTCGAGGTTGGCCTCCATCAGCGCGACGATTTCCTGCAGCTTCGGCTGGTTGGTGCCGAGCATGTGCTTGAGCGGCACACGCTGGTGATCCTGCTCGTTGCGAATGCGCTCGTAGACGAACATCTCGGAAATCGCCGCCGACAGCTCACGGCCGTGATCGCGGCTGATCAGGTGCAGCATCATGTCCAGCGGCGCGGTGCCGCCAGAGCTGGTGAAGCGGTTACGGTCGAGAGTGAACAGGCGGGTGCTCATGTTCACCCGCGGGTAGGCCTCCTGCATGGCCGCCAGGCATTCCCAGTGCACGCTGCAATCGAAACCGTCGAGCAGCCCGGCGCAGGCCAGTGCCCAACTGCCGGTGCACACGGCGCCCAGGCGGCGCGACTGACGGGCCTGCGCCTGCAGCCAAGTGACGTGTTCACGGGTGACGGTGCGCTGAATGCCGACGCCACCGCAGACGATCACCGTGTCGATTGGCGGTGCGCTGTGCATGGCCGCATCGGGGGTGATCTGCAGGCCATCACTGGCCCAGACCTGCCCGCCATCGACGGTCAGGGTGTGCCAGCGGTAAAGCTCACGGCCAGAAAGCTGGTTGGCCATGCGCAGCGGCTCGACGGCTGATGCCAGGGAAATGAGGGTGAAGTTGTCCAGTAGAAGAAACCCGATGGACTGGGGGGCTGTGCGGTTCTGGGTTGGGGTCCCGGAGGTGTACGACGTCATCGCGATTTCTCCTCACACAAATGCAGGGTGTGCCTCAGGCGGGCACTGATTTCTTGTTATGGCCCCTGTTTCGTGTTGCAGGGGCTTGTAACCAAACACAACGCAAACGCCGTGCCGGAACTTGAACGGCTATCCGAAAAAACCTGAAAACGACGCCTTCATCAGACAAATCAGGCCCTTCGATTACGCCGGTCAAACTTCCAGAACCGGCGTACTAGGCGTGCTACGTGTAACTGCTGAGCACTTTGGTGACAGATGCCCCGGGGGTTGCCCAGAAACGACACTCTTAAGTGTCACCGACAATGCCCACACTCATCGCGACATCTGACGGCCGGTCATACACAAACGCCCCATAACGGGGCGTCGTGCTGCCATCAGAGCGAGATTAGCGCATCAGCATTCGATCGCGCTGACGGCCAGGCCGCCACGCGAAGTCTCTTTGTACTTGTCGTGCATGTCGGCGCCGGTATCGCGCATGGTGCGGATCACCTGGTCGAGCGAAATGAAGTGTTCGCCGTCGCCGCGCAGGGCCATCTGCACCGCGTTGATTGCCTTCACCGCAGCAATCGCGTTGCGCTCGATGCACGGCACCTGCACCAGGCCACCGACCGGGTCGCAGGTAAGCCCAAGGTTGTGTTCCAGGGCGATTTCGGCGGCGTTTTCCAGTTGTGCCGGCGTTGCCCCCAACACTTGGGCAAGGCCCGCGGCAGCCATGGCGCACGCCGAACCGACCTCGCCCTGGCAGCCGACTTCGGCACCGGAGATCGAAGCGTTCTTCTTGCACAGGATGCCCACCGCTGCAGCCCCGAGGAAGAAGTCGGTCACACTCGACTCATCCACCGCATCACTGAAGCGCATGTAGTAGTGCAGCACTGCCGGGATGATACCGGCCGCCCCATTGGTGGGCGCGGTGACCATGCGCCCGCCGGCGGCGTTCTCTTCGTTGACCGCCAGGGCGAACAGGTTGACCCACTCCATGGCGCTCAGGGTCGAGCCGATCACATTAGGTTTGCCGACCTCCTGCAAACTGCGGTGCAGCTTGGCGGCGCGGCGGCGTACGTTGAGGCCGCCGGGCAGCGTGCCTTCGTATTTCAGGCCATTGCTGACGCAGTCCTGCATGGCTTGCCAGAGCGTGCGCAGGCCGGCGTGGATCTCTGCCTCGGTGCGCCAGACCTTCTCGTTGGCCATCATCAATTGCGACACGCTGAGGTCGTTTTGCTTGCACAGCCGCAGCAGCTCGGCGGCGCTGTTGAAATCGTAAGGCAATACCGTCTGGTCGGCGTCCAGCACCCCGCTGGCGGCCTGGGCGGCATCCACCACGAAACCGCCACCTACCGAGTAGTAGGTGTCACGGTGCAGCTCACCCTGCGCGCCCTCGGCGACCAGGGTCATGGCATTGGGGTGGTACGGCAAGTTCTCGTCCAGCAGCAGCATGTCGCGGGCCCAGACGAACTCGATGGGCAGGCGGCCGTCCAGCAGCAGGGTGTTGGTTTCGCGCAGGTCGGCGATGCGTGGGACGATCTGGGTCGGGTCGATGGCGTCAGGCCAGTCGCCCATCAGGCCCATGATGGTGGCGTTGTCGGTGCCGTGGCCGATGCCGGTGGCCGAGAGTGAACCGTAGAGCCGCACCTCGATGCGCTTGACCTGTTCCAGTTCGCCGCGCTCACGCAGCCCCTGGACAAACAGAGCGCCAGCACGCATGGGGCCGACGGTGTGGGAGCTGGAAGGCCCGACACCGATCTTGAACAGGTCGAACACGCTGATGGCCATTGTCGAATCACCTCTTGCTGGGCTTGTCTCTGCGCGCCATGCGCAGGGCGGGGCAACTGCTAGGCTGAAGCTGCGAGCCGCCATGAATGCACGCATCATCGGGCTTTTGCCTACCCCCTCGCCGTCTGCAACCGACGTACTTTTGTCCAGCTGCGCCGCGCTGTTTTTACCTGAGGTGCTGCCACCATTACGCCGCTTTCCAGTGGCCGGGTGACGCAAAAACGCGGCCGAGGGGGTGGAAAAATCCATATGCGACATCGCCCGTACTGGATACGACCCGTTGCGTACTGGATACGACCCCACCAGTAGGCGATTGCCCGGCGCTGGAGGATTATCGAAAGCGACTCGTAAAGCACGGCCACGCAACCTGCCCTCTGCAGGCCTGGTCGACCGGACCTTCAGAAAGCCCGGCGACCCATGCGAACCCGAAGACAAAATCTCAGGAGTCCATCCATGAAAGGTTCACCCTCGCTGTTGCTGGTTGCGTTGTTGTCCGCACCGATATTGGCCCAGGCCGCCGAGCCTGAGCAGTGCCAGACGGTACGTTTTTCCGATGTCGGCTGGACCGACATCACCGTGACGACAGCCACCACAAGCGTTGTGCTCGAAGCCCTGGGTTACAAGACCCACACCACCATGATCTCGGTACCGGTGACCTACAAGTCGCTGGCCACCGGCAAGGACCTGGACGTGTTTCTCGGCAACTGGATGCCGACCATGGAGAACGACATCAAGCAGTACCGCGACGCCGGCACCGTCGAGACCGTGCGCGCCAACCTGGAAAACGCCAAGTACACCCTGGCCGTACCCCAGGCGCTGTACGACAAGGGCCTGAAGGATTTTGCCGACATCCCCAAGTTCAAGCAGGAACTGGACGGCAAGATCTACGGCATCGAACCGGGCAACGACGGCAACCGCACCATCCAGAGCATGATCGACAAGAACGCCTTCGGCCTGAAGGACGCCGGTTTCAAGATCGTGCAATCCAGCGAGGCCGGCATGCTGTCGCAGGTTGACCGGGCGCAGAAACGTGGCGAGTCGTTGGTGTTCCTGGGCTGGGAACCGCACCCGATGAACACCCGCTTCAAGATGCAGTACCTGACTGGCGGGGACGACTACTTTGGCCCCGATTTCGGCAAGGCAACCGTATTGACCAACACCCGCAAGGGCTATGTGCAGGAATGCAGCAACGTTGGCCAACTGCTCAAGAACCTGTCGTTCGAGCTCAAGGATGAAAGCACCATGATGGGCTATGTCCTGGACGACAAGATGAAACCCGAAGCAGCCGCCAAGAAGTGGCTCAAAGACAACCCCGGCAAGCTGGATACCTGGCTGGCCGGCGTGACCACCGTTGATGGCAAACCCGGCCTTGAGGCGGCCAAGGCCAAGCTCGCGCAATAACGAACCACGCAATAGCGCTACCTCGGGGCGGGACCGTGCCCGCCCCGGACTGATTTCAATCTTTGCAGGTGGAAGCTCGCTATCATGCTTATCGATCAGAAAATACCCCTGGGCCAGTACATCGCGTCGTTCGTCGAATGGCTGACCCAGAATGGCGCCGAGTACTTCGACGCCATCGCGCAAGGCCTGGAGTTCATGATTCATGGCGTCACCAGCGCCCTGACCTGGTTCAACCCATTCGTCCTCATCGCCCTGTTCGCCGCCCTGGCACACCTCATCCAGCGCAAGTGGGCGCTGACCGCATTCGTCGCCCTGTCGTTCCTGCTGATCCTCAACCTGGGCTACTGGCAGGAGACCATGGAAACCCTGGCGCAGGTGACATTCGCCACGGTGGTCTGCGTGGCCTTCGGTGTGCCGCTGGGCATCCTCGCCGCGCATAAACCGATGTTCTATACCGCCATGCGCCCGGTGCTCGACCTGATGCAGACGGTGCCCACCTTCGTTTACCTGATCCCGACCCTGACCCTGTTCGGCCTGGGCGTGGTCCCGGGGCTGATCTCGACGGTGGTGTTCGCCATTGCCGCGCCGATCCGCCTCACCTACCTGGGCATCTGCGATGTGCCACAAGAGCTGCTCGACGCCGGCAAGGCCTTTGGCTGCTCGCGCCGCCAGCTGCTGACCCGCATCGAACTGCCACACGCGATGCCGAGCATCGCCGCCGGTGTGACCCAATGCATCATGCTGTCGCTGTCGATGGTGGTGATCGCGGCCCTGGTGGGCGCCGATGGCCTGGGCAAACCTGTGGTCAACGCACTGAACACCGCCGATATCTCCCTGGGCTTCGAAGCGGGCCTGGCGATCGTGCTGCTGGCGATCATGCTCGACCGTATCTGCAAGCAACCGGAAGTCACGGTAAGGGGTGAAGCATGAGCATCATTCGTTTCGAAGACGTCGACGTCATCTTCTCCAATAAACCGCGTGAGGCGCTTTCGCTGCTCGATCAGGGCAAGACCCGTGAGCAGATCCTCAAGCAGACCGGCCTGGTGGTGGGTGTCGAAAAAGCCAACCTGGACATCGAGAAAGGTGAGATCTGCGTGCTCATGGGCTTGTCCGGTTCGGGCAAGTCGAGCCTGCTGCGCTGCATCAACGGCCTGAACACCGTCAGCCGCGGCAAGCTGTTCGTCGAGCATGAAGGCAAGCACATCGACATTGCCCACTGCACCCCGGCAGAGCTGAAGATGATGCGCACCAAGCGCATCGCCATGGTGTTCCAGAAGTTCGCCCTGATGCCCTGGCTGACCGTGCGCGAGAACATCAGCTTTGGCCTGGAGATGCAGGGCCGCCCAGAGAAGGAGCGGCGCAAGCTGGTTGACGAGAAGCTCGAACTGGTGGGCCTGACCCAATGGCGCAACAAGAAGCCCGATGAGCTGTCGGGTGGCATGCAGCAGCGTGTGGGCCTGGCCCGGGCGCTGGCGATGGATGCCGACATCCTACTGATGGACGAACCGTTCTCGGCGCTCGACCCGCTGATCCGCCAGGGCCTGCAGGACGAACTGCTGGAGCTGCAACGCAAGCTGAACAAGACCATCGTGTTCGTCAGCCACGACTTGGACGAAGCGCTGAAACTGGGCAGCCGTATCGCGATCATGAAGGACGGCCGGATCATCCAGTACAGCAAGCCCGAGGAGATCGTGCTCAACCCGGCGGACGACTATGTGCGCACCTTCGTTGCCCACACCAACCCGCTCAACGTGCTGTGCGGGCGCAGCCTGATGCGCAGCCTGGACAACTGCAAACGGGTCAATGGGTCGGTGTGCCTGGACCCGGGTATCGACTCATGGCTGGACATTGGCGAAGGCGGCTTGCTCAAACGTGCACGCCAAGGCCAGAACGGCCTGGATATGCAGAATTGGGCGCCTGGGCAGAATGTAGAACTGCTGGAGCGCAGGCCTACGGTGGTGCACGCCGATATCGGCATGCGTGAGGCGTTGCAGATTCGCTATCAGACGGGCAACAAGCTGGTGCTACAGGATAACGACAAGGTGGTGGGGATTCTTGGGGATACCGAGCTTTATCACGCGTTGTTGGGCAAGAACCACGGGTGATGCTGTTGGGGCCGCTGTGCGGCCCTTTCGCGACGCAAGGCCGCTCCTACAGGGACTGCGCTGCTCATGAACCTGTGGGAGCGGGCTTGCCCCGCGAATGGGCTGCAAAGCAGCCCCAATCAATGGATCAGCGAACCACGATCCCGCGCGAAGCCATGTAGGCCTTGGCCTCCGGCACCGTGTACTCGCCAAAGTGGAAGATACTGGCCGCCAGCACCGCGCTGGCATGCCCTTCCACAATCCCGTCAGCCAGGTGCTGCAGGTTACCCACCCCACCCGAAGCGATCACCGGAATACCCAGCGCATCGCTGATGGCCCGGGTAACCCCCAGGTCAAAGCCGTTCTTCATGCCGTCCTGGTCCATGCTGGTCAGCAGGATCTCGCCGGCACCCAGGCCTTCCATCTTCTTCGCCCACTCCACGGCATCCAGCCCGGTCGGCTTGCGCCCGCCGTGGGTGAAGATTTCCCAGCGCGGAGCTTCACCGGGCGCGGACACCTTCTTGGCATCGATGGCGACCACGATGCACTGCGAACCGAAACGGTCTGCTGCCTCGCCCACAAACTCCGGGTTGAACACTGCGGCGGTGTTGATCGAGACCTTGTCGGCACCGGCGTTGAGCAGGTTACGGATGTCCTGCACAGTGCGCACGCCACCGCCCACGGTCAGCGGGATGAACACCTGGCTGGCCATGCGCTCGACGGTATGCAGCGTGGTGTCGCGGCCATCGACGCTGGCGGTGATGTCGAGGAAGGTGATTTCGTCGGCACCCTGCTCGTTGTAGCGACGGGCGATTTCCACCGGGTCGCCGGCATCACGGATGTTCTCGAACTTGACGCCCTTGACCACACGGCCGTTGTCCACGTCCAGGCAAGGGATGATGCGTTTAGCTAAAGCCATGACTTCTCCTGGAACGGCAGCTTCAAGCTTCGAGCTTCAAGCTGCAAGAGAACAGCCTATCGCGGTCTGGCCTTTCTCTTGCGGCTTACAGCTTGCCGCTGCTCTTAATAGTTGTCGCAGAAGGCCTGGGCCTCGGCGACATCGAGGGTGCCTTCGTAGATGGCACGGCCGGTGATGGCGCCGATGATGCCTGGGGCCTTGGCGTCCAGCAGGGCCTTGATATCGCCCAGGTTGTGGATGCCGCCGGACGCGATCACCGGAATGCGTGTGGCTTCGGCCAGGGCTTTGGTGAAGGGCACGTTGCAGCCCTGCATCATGCCGTCCTTGGCGATGTCGGTGTAGACGATCGCCGACACGCCATCGGCCTCGAAGCGCTTGGCCAGGTCGATGACCTGAACAGTGCTCACTTCAGCCCAGCCGTCGGTGGCAACGAAGCCGTCCTTGGCGTCCAGGCCAACGATGACCTTGCCCGGGAACGCCTTGCAGGCCTCGGCAACGAACTCTGGCTGCTTGACCGCCTTGGTGCCGATGATGACGTAGCTGACACCCGCCTTGACGTAGTGCTCGATGGTTTCCAGCGAGCGGATGCCGCCGCCGATCTGGATCGGCAGGGTCGGGTAGCGCTTGGCGATGGCGGTCACCACTTCGCCGTTGACCGGTTGGCCTTCGAAGGCGCCGTTGAGGTCGACCAGGTGCAGGCGGCGGCAGCCACCCTCGACCCACTTGGCGGCCATGCTCACCGGGTCGTCGGAAAATACCGTGGAGTCTTCCATGCGGCCCTGGCGCAGGCGCACGCAAGCACCGTCCTTCAGATCGATAGCGGGGATAATCAGCATGCTCTTTCCTTCGTCAATTCAAGCGGCAAGCTGCAAGCGACAAGCTGCAAGCAATGCGCGTCGTGTTGTCGGATGGCGGTCCAGCTTTGGCTTACAGCTTGAAGCTTGAAGCTTTCAGCTTTTTTCCAACGCCCACAGGTCGCTCTCGATGCTCTCGAACCGCTCCTTGAGGTGCAGCTGAACATCGGCAATCGCCCTGTTGTAGTAATGGGGTGCAATCTCTTTGCTGAACAGGTCGAGGACCTCGGCCACTTCGAACGAGCCCAGTTGCAACTCGAAACGGTCTTCGAGAAAGCGCTTGAGGGTGTCGAGCGCCTCGCGCTCCTGCTCGGCGGCCAGGGTGATGACCGGGGCCTTGGTCTTCGCTCTGCTCATTTACCAGCGCCCGTCCCAGGCGACGAAGTTCTGCAGCAACTGCAGGCCATGGGTATGGCTCTTCTCCGGGTGGAACTGCACGGCAAAGCGCGACCCGTCGGCCAGCGCGGCGGCGAAGTCGACGCCATAGTGGCCGCGACCGACCACCTGGGCCGGCTTGCCGGCATCGATGTAGTAGCTGTGCACGAAGTAGAAGCGCGCGCGGTCAGGGATGTCGTGCCACAACGGGTGATGGATGGTCTGGCTGACTTCGTTCCAGCCCATGTGCGGCACCTTCAGGTGCTCGCCATCTTCTTGCAGGCCCTTGCCGAAGAAACGCACCTGGCCGGGGAACAGGCCGATGCAGTCGACGCCGTTGTTTTCTTCGCTGTGTTCGAGCAGCGCTTGCATGCCGACACAGATGCCCAGGAACGGGCGGTCCTGGCTGACCTCGCGCACCAGGCTGTCAAAGCCCAGCCGGCGGATTTCGGCCATGCAGTCGCGAATCGCACCCACGCCAGGGAACACCACACGGTCGGCCTCGCGGATCACCGCGGCGTCGCTGGTAACCAGGACTTTGCCAGCACCGACGTGCTCGAGTGCCTTGGCCACCGAGTGCAGGTTGCCCATGCCATAGTCGATTACGGCTACCGTCTGCATTTACAGGCATCCCTTGGTGGAAGGCATCTGCCCGGCCATGCGCTCGTCCAGCTCCACGGCCATGCGCAGGGCGCGACCGAAGGCCTTGAACACGGTCTCGATCTGGTGGTGGGTGTTGTGGCCACGCAGGTTGTCGATGTGCAGGCTCACCAGGGCGTGGTTGACGAAGCCCTGGAAGAACTCCTGAAACAGGTCGACATCGAAGCCGCCGACGCTGGCGCGGGTGTACGGCACATGCATCTGCAGGCCTGGGCGGCCGGAAAAATCGATGACCACGCGCGACAGCGCTTCATCCAGCGGGACATAGGCGTGGCCGTAGCGGCGGATGCCTTTCTTGTCACCGATGGCCTGGGCGAATGCCTGGCCCAGGGTGATACCGACGTCTTCGACGGTATGGTGATCGTCGATGTGCAGGTCACCCTTGCACTCGATGTCCAGATCGATCAGCCCATGCCGGGCGATCTGGTCGAGCATGTGTTCAAGGAAAGGCACACCGATATCAAATCGGGCCTTGCCGCTGCCATCTAGGTTGATCGAGGCCTTTACCTGGGTTTCCAGGGTATTGCGCTCGACGGAAGCCTTACGTTCGACCATCACCAGCTCCGCAAAATCATTGGGCGAAAAGGGTTCCATTATAGGCCCAGAACGCGCCAGCTTGAAACGCGGATGACATATGGCAGGGCAAGCAATTGCGGGGGTTGGATGCTGTTACAGGTCTATACAAGCAGGGATCATGGGGCTGCTTTGCAGCCCCAGGCCCACCCTCAATGGAACAGAACAGCCGTCTTCTGCAGGGTAATCCACACGCCCCACGCCAACGGCACTACCACCGCCGCCCAAGCCAGCAGTACCCACGGCAAGCTCCCGGGCGCCGCATGCCACTCCAGCGACCGCGCACCCTCGGCGCCCTTGTCATGGCTCAACGCACGTTCGGCAGCCAGTTGCGCGTCGCTCATGAAGTACTTGTCTGCCACCGGCCGAATCAGCATGTTGCAGATGAACCCCAGCACCAGCAGCCCAGAGAGGATGTAAAGGGTCATGTCGTAAGCCGCCGCGCGCTCCACGCCCGCCGCCAGCTGAGACTCACGCAGGTAGGTGATCAGCACCGGCCCTAGCACGCCCGCCGCCGCCCAGGCGGTCAGCAGACGCCCATGAATCGCACCGACCATTTGTGTGCCGAACAGGTCGGCCAGGTACGCCGGCACCGTGGCAAACCCACCACCGTACATCGACAGGATGATGCAGAACGCCGCCACGAACAGCGCCACGTTGCCCAGGTGGCCCATGTTCGGCACCAGGCTGTAGAGGCCAACGCCCAGGGCGAAGAAGGCGAAGTAGGTGTTTTTGCGCCCGATGTAGTCAGAGAACGACGCCCAGAAGAAGCGCCCGCCGATGTTGAACAGGCTCAGCAAGCCGGTGAAGCCTGCGGCGATCGCTGCAATCTGCGCCAACTGCGCGGCATTCAACTCGCTGAAACGCAGCTCGTTGCCCAGCAACTTGCCGGCGAACACTTCCTGCAACAGCGGCGACGCCATGCCGAGAATACCGATGCCCGCCGAGACGTTCAGGCACAGCACCAGCCACACCAGTGCGAACTGCGGGGTTTTCCAGGCAACGCTGACGTGCACATGGCGGTCGGTGACCATGCCATTGCCGGCCTTTTTCGCAGGCGCCCTCCAGCCCTCGGGCTTCCAGCCGGTCGGTGGCACGCGGTAACCCAGCGCGCCCGCCGACATGAACACGAAGTAGATCGCCGCCATGACCACGAAGCTCTGCCATACGCCAACATCCTGCGCGCTGCCGAAGTGGCCCATCAGCGCGGTCGCCAGCGGTGCACCTACCATCGCGCCGCCGCCGAAGCCCATGATCGCCATACCGGTGGCCATGCCGCGTTTGTCCGGGAACCACTTGATCAGGGTCGAGACCGGCGAGATGTAACCCAGACCCAGGCCGATACCGCCAATCACGCCTGAGCCCAGCCACATCAGCCACAGCTGATGGGTCTTCACGCCAATCGCCGAAATCAGCATGCCGCCGCACCAGCACACAGCCGATACCAGCCCGGCCTTGCGCGGCCCGGCGTGTTCCAGCCAGCCACCCAGCACCGCCGCCGAGCAACCGAGGAATACGAAGAACAGCGTGTAGATCCAGCTCAGCATCGAAATCGGCCAGTCACACTCGGCACTGAACAGGCGGGCGATGAAGCCCATGTCGGCGGAGCAGGCGACCGGGGCGGTGATGCCGATGGCTTGCGACAGCGGCAACCAGAACACCGAAAAGCCGTAGGCCATGCCGATACACAAGTGGATAGCCAAGGCCGCCGGTGGCACCAGCCAGCGGTTGAAGCCCGGGCGGGCGATGATGCGCTCCTTAGACAGGAAGCTCGGCGCGCCGGCCAAGGTGCCCGCCGTGACGGTACTGCTCATGGGTTTGATCCTTTGTTATTGGGCCTGGACTGGGCAAGCGAACCGCGACAATGGGTCGCGGGCACACAAAAAACGGCGCAAGGTTACCAGCATCAGGTGGCATGAAAGCAATCTGATATCGTGGATTTTTCAGTCGCTGAAACGGTACGAACGGGCTCGCCCAATCCTGTGGGAGCGGGCTGCCTCCGCGAAGAGGCCGGCTGACGAAAGCCGCACAATCTGAGCCATTCGTAGGTAAATGCCCTGTATCTCTTGTCGGATACGCAGATATAAGCACTGCGGCGCTATACTCTGCCGCTGAATTTCAAACTGGACTACAAGGACTCGCCCATGAAAGCGTTCGGCAAAATCCTGGGACTGGGGCTTCTCGGGTTGCTGCTGATCATCGTGGCGCTGGGCTTCGCCCTGACCCACCTCTTCGATCCCAACGACTATAAAGACGAGATTCGCCAGCTGGCGCGCGACAAGGCTCATGTCGAGCTGACCCTCAACGGTGACATCGGCTGGAGCCTGTTCCCGTGGCTGGGCCTGGAGCTGCACGAAGCAAGCATCGCTACCTTGAACAAGCCCAAGGAGCCGTTTGCCGACCTGCAGATGCTCGGCTTGTCGGTGCGTGTGCTGCCGCTGCTGCGCCGCGAGGTGCAGATGAGCGATGTGCGCGTCGAAGGCCTGAACCTGACCCTGGCCCGTGACGAACACGGCCACGGCAACTGGGAAGACATCGGCAAACCATTGCCGGCTCAGAACGACGCGCCGGCCACCACACCGGCCCAGCCGTCGACCGAGCAGGCACCGGCACAAGCCGAAAGCGGCACCGAGCGTGCGGTCAAACTCGACATCGACAGCCTTACCGTAAACAACGCCCGCGTGCAGTACACCGATGCCAAGAGTGGGCAAAGCTACAGCGCCGAAAGCATCCAGCTGAGCACCGGCCCGGTCCACGAAGGGGCGAACATTGCGCTCAAGGCCAGCGCATTCCTGAGTGCCAGCCAGCCGAACATCAAGGCACGCACCGAGCTTGCCGGCGAGCTGCGTTTCGATCGCAAGCTCAAGCGCTACAACTTCGAAGACATGCGCTTGTCGGGCGAAACCTCGGGCGAACCGCTGGCCGGCAAGACCGTGACCTTCGCCGCCCAGGGCCAGCTGCTGGTCGACCTGGCGGCCAATGTGGCCTCGTGGAACGGCCTGAAAATTTCGGCCAACCAGCTGCGTGCGCTGGGCGAGCTGAACCTGCGCGAGCTGGACAAGGCACCGCAACTGAGCGGCGGCCTGTCCATCGCCCAGTTCGACCTGCGCAGCTTCCTCGACGGCGTCGGCCACCCGCTGCCCGCCACCAACGACCCGGCTGCCTTCACCAAGCTGGAACTGGTCACCCGCCTGCAGGGCACACCAAACAGCCTGGCCCTGGCCGACCTGGCGGTGAAGCTGGACGACAGCACCTTCACCGGCCGCGTAGCCGTCGAAGACTTCGCCAAGCAAGCCCTGCGCCTGCAACTCAAGGCCGATAGCTTCGACGCTGACCGCTACCTGCCGGCCAAGAGCGAAGAAGCCAAGGGCGCTACCGCCGCCCGCCAGGCCGAGGTCAAGCAACAGGAAGCCAGCGCCGTGGCCGGTGCCGGCAGCTCACCGCTGCCCAACGCCCCGACCCAGGTCGCCTGGAGTGACGACAAGCTGCTGCCGGTGGACCGCCTGCGCGCCCTCGACCTGCAGGCCGACCTGGCGTTCGGCGCGCTGACCCTGGACAAACTGCCCATTCAGGACGCCCAGCTCAAGGCCACCGGCCAAGGCGGCCTGTTGACCCTGCAGACCCTACGCGGCGAGCTGTACAACGGCACCTTCGAGGCCAAGGGCACTGTCGATGTGCGCCCCGCCGTGCCGCAGCTTGGCGTCAGTACCAAGATTGATCGGGTACCGGTGGAGCACTTCATCAAGACCGAGGGCAAGGAGCAGACGACACCGGTCAAGGGCCTGCTGACCCTGACCAGCGACCTGACCGCCACCGGCAACAGCCAGAAGGCACTGGTCGATACCCTCAATGGCAACGCCAACTTCACCATCAACGACGGCGTGTTGGTCAATGCCAACCTGGAACAGCAACTGTGCCAGGCCATCGCCACGCTCAACCGCAAAGCGCTCAGCGGCGAGCCGCGCGGCAAGGACACGCCCTTCCAGGAACTGCGCGGCAGCCTGGTGGTGCGCAATGGCGTAGCCAGCAATCCAGACCTCAAGGCACGCATCCCGGGCCTGACCGTCAACGGCCACGGCGACGTCGACCTGCGCGTACTGGGCATGGACTACAACGTTGGCGTGATCGTCGAGGGCGACCAGCGTGCCATGCCGGACCCGGCCTGCCAGGTCAACCAGCGCTATGTGGGTGTTGAAGTGCCTTTACGCTGCCGCGGCCCGTTGGAGCTTGGCGCCAAGGCCTGCCGCCTGGACCAGGACGGCCTGGGCAAGGTCGCCGCGAAACTGGCCGGCAACCGCCTGAAAGACAAGATCGACGAAAAACTCGAAGAGAAACTCGGAGACAAAGTGAGCCCGGAAGTAAAAGACGCGCTCAAGGGGCTGTTCAAGCGATGAGCCCCGAGCAGTTCTCCAGCGCCGTGCTGGACTGGTATGACGAGCA
Source organism: Pseudomonas sp. NFX1 (assembly GCF_051123555.1). Classification (NCBI taxonomy): domain Bacteria; kingdom Pseudomonadati; phylum Pseudomonadota; class Gammaproteobacteria; order Pseudomonadales; family Pseudomonadaceae; genus Pseudomonas; species Pseudomonas sp. NFX1. The sequence continues at coordinate 4,339,464 of NZ_CP169366.1, forward strand.
CGGCCGACACGACCTGCCCTGGCAACAGGGCATCACCCCGTACCGGGTGTGGGTGTCGGAAATCATGCTGCAGCAGACCCAGGTCAGCACCGTGCTCAACTACTTCGACCGCTTCATGCAGGCCCTGCCCACCGTGCAGGCCCTGGCCGAAGCGCCGGAGGACGAGGTGCTGCACCTGTGGACGGGCCTGGGCTATTACACCCGCGCCCGCAACCTGCAAAAAGCCGCGAAGATCGTCGTCGAGCAGCATGGCGGCGAGTTTCCGCGCAGCGTCGAGCAACTGACCGAACTGCCGGGCATCGGCCGCTCCACCGCCGGTGCCATCGCCAGCATCAGCATGGGCATCCGCGCGCCGATCCTGGACGGCAACGTCAAGCGCGTGCTGGCCCGCTACACCGCCCAGGCCGGCTACCCTGGCGAGCCCAAGGTGGCCAACCAGCTGTGGGCCAGCGCCGAGCGCTTCACCCCGCTGACACGCGCCAACCACTACACCCAGGCGATGATGGACATGGGCGCCACGCTGTGTACCCGCAGCAAGCCCAGCTGCCTGATCTGCCCGCTGCAGCGTGGCTGCGAAGCGCACCTGCACGGCGAAGAAACCCGCTACCCAGAGCCCAAGCCACGCAAGGCGCTGCCGCAACGCCGGACGCTGATGCCACTGCTGGCCAACCACGAAGGCGCGATCCTGCTTTACCGTCGCCCTTCCAGCGGCCTGTGGGGCGGTTTGTGGAGCCTGCCGGAGCTTGAGAGCATCGAGCAGCTCGACGACCTCGCCTACCAGCACGGCCTGCGCCTGGCTGGCAGCCAGGCCCTGGATGGCCTGACCCACACCTTCAGCCATTTCCAGCTGGCGATCGAGCCTTGGCTGGTGCGCGTCGACCCTGTCGGCCTGCACGTGGCCGAGCCCGACTGGCTCTGGTATAACCTCGCCACCCCGCCGCGCCTGGGCCTCGCCGCCCCGGTCAAGAAATTGCTCAAACGCGCGGCCGACGAACTGATTGCAGGAGACGCCCGATGACCCGCACCGTGATGTGCCGCAAGTACAAAGAAGAACTCCCAGGCCTGGAGCGCCCGCCCTACCCCGGCGCCAAGGGCCAGGACATCTTCGATCACATCTCGCAGAAGGCCTGGGCCGATTGGCAGAAGCACCAGACCATGCTGATCAACGAAAAGCGCCTGAACATGATGAATGGCGAGGACCGCAAGTTCCTCCAGGCCGAAATGGACAAGTTTTTCGCCGGCGAAGATTACGCCCAGGCGGAAGGCTACGTTCCGCCGGCCGAATGACCCCAGAAAACGTAAGCGACGGAATTAATTTAAAATTTTTTCAAAAAGTCGTTGACGGACGGTCTGGAAATCTATTTAATTCACCTCGTCGCCCAGATAGCTCAGTCGGTAGAGCAGAGGATTGAAAATCCTCGTGTCGGCGGTTCGACTCCGTCTCTGGGCACCACCTTCAGCTTCTGGTGGTTGCAAAGTTACCCGAAGCGACAACAAGAAACCCGCCAAGTGCGGGTTTTTTGTTGTCTGCGATTTTTGTGTCTATCAGGATCGGGGGCTGGTGCAGCGCCCTGTATTACCGATCCTCTGGTGCCTACCCTGAGACCTGGGCAGGTACAACCTCAGCATGTAACCGCACCCCAAGAGCCGCCATGACTTTCATGATAGTGGCCAAACTGGGGTTACCCTCTGCAGACAGTGCTTTGTACAACCCTTCACGGGTCAGGCCAGTGTCGCGCGCTAGCTGAGCCATGCCTCGCGCTCGCGCTATGTCACCCAGCGCTGCGGCAAGCAATGCAGGGTCATTTTCCTCAAGACATGCCTCGAGGTACAAGACCATGTCCTTCTCGGATTTCAAGTGGTCTACAACGTCCCACTTGCTTAGTTTGATGTCTGTCATGGCAACCTCCTAAAGATTGCGTGCCAGCTTGAGTGCTGACTTGATGTCACGCAGGGCAGAGAACCACCTTCTGTACCTGTCGGTTTGAATTAGTGTGTGCATGGCGAAAATGTAAACCACAGTTAACACCACATCAATTTACACTTGTTTCAAGCTGTTTATACGAACGCTGCCGCCTTCACTCAGCTTGACCAACATCAAAAAGCCACCAATCGCTCACCCTTAAAATGCCAGGTGGACATTCGACTACCCGCAAGGACTTCCATGAGCGAAGAATCCACCCTCCTGCTCCCCGCCCCCAGCGAACCCACCGCCACTGCGCCGCGCCCGCGCCGGCCACGTCAGCGCAAGCCCGAACCCGCGATTACCCGTATCAGCCAGCAACCCGCCGCACTTGAAGTGGCCACGGCACCCAAAGGCAGCAACGAAGACAGCACCCGCGCACGCTTGCCTGCCAGCTACCCGTATCGCACCCGCCTGCACCGCCAGGAATACGAGAAGACCAAGCATGCCCTGCAGATCGAACTGCTGAAGGTGCAGAGCTGGGTAAAAGAAACCGGCCAGCGCGTGGTGATCCTGTTCGAAGGCCGCGACGCGGCGGGCAAAGGCGGCACCATCAAGCGTTTCATGGAGCACCTCAACCCGCGCGGCGCGCGGATCGTCGCGCTGGAGAAGCCTTCCGAACAAGAGAAAGGCCAGTGGTACTTCCAGCGCTACATCCAGCACCTGCCGACGGCGGGTGAAATGGTCTTCTTCGACCGCTCCTGGTACAACCGCGCCGGGGTCGAGAAGGTGATGGACTTCTGCACCCCGCTGCAGTACCTGGAGTTCATGCGCCAGGCGCCAGACCTTGAGCGCATGCTGTGCAACAGCGGCATTCTGCTGTTCAAGTACTGGTTCTCGGTGAACCGCGAGGAACAGCTACGGCGCTTCATCTCGCGCCGCGACGACCCGCTGAAGCACTGGAAGCTGTCGCCCATCGACATCAAGTCGCTGGATAAGTGGGACGACTACACCGCAGCCAAGGAGGCGATGTTCTTCCATACCGATACGGCCGATGCGCCATGGACGGTGATCAAGTCCGATGACAAGAAGCGCGCACGCATCAACTGCATCCGCCACTTCCTGCATTCGCTGGATTACCCGGGCAAGGACTCGGCTGTGGCACATGCCCCGGACCCCATGCTGGTAGGGCGCGCATCACGCGACTTCGAAGAGGACGAGGCGCCAGCCACCGCCCACTGAAAGGGGCAATCAGAAGTTGGCCATGGCGCTGCAGTATTCAGCCTTGGTGGTCTTTACCGGCTGCTCTACACCCAGCTGGCGCAGCTCGACGCCACAGGCGTTGTAGCCGCGCACCACCACTTCGTAGTCGGCGCCTTTTTGCGGCACGAAATAGAACATGCCCAGGCAGTTGGTGACGCTGTTGTAGCTACTGCGCCCGCCGTCGAGAAAGTGCAAGGTGAACGGTTTGCCGGCCGGCACCAGCACTTCGCTGACCGCATCGCCCGCCGCCACAGGGGCGCTGGCAGGCATGCCCAGGGTTTCGCCATTGCGGTCGGCGAAGCCCTCCTTGGGCACTGCAATCACCCCTGCCCCGGGGCTGTACCAGTCGACGCAATCCTTGCCCGGCACAGCGCGCACCATGCCATCGGCAATCACCCGCAGGCGTGCGGTATCGCCCGACGTCGGCGAGCCATACGGGGTATTGAACGACTTGACGGCGGCAATGTTGCCGCAGCCGGACAGCGCCACAGCCAGCAGGCCAAGCGAGATCGCTGTTTTCATCCGTGAATTCCTCATGAGTGGGTACCGGACATCCGGCAACCTGCCTAGGACCCTCGCTTGCCGCTTGGGTTTCGCAGGCAAGTACGATTCAATACGCGCACTTTTTCAGGCACCCCCAAGGACCTACCCATGGCCACCACTACCAAGCAACAGAAACGCGCCAAACGCGCCGCCAACAAGGCCAAGCAGAACCGCATGGTGCGCAGCGGCCAGACGGTCAAGGCCAGCGCCGGTGACAGCGCCAGCATCGAGCAGGTGTTCAACAAGGCCATGGAGTCGGACAGCTACAAAGAGCTGTTCGACAAAATGAAGGCGGCACAGGAAACCAGCCTGGTCGCGATGATCTCGGTATTCCTGGTCGACCCGCTGCTGACCCTGGTACTCAAAGGCCACAAGGAAGAGCACGCCACCGACTACATCGTGCTGGTGTTCACCGCCTACCGCACCTGGCTCGATGGCGCCGACGAAGACACCACCATGGCCTGGCTGGAAAGCGACGCGTTCCAGGAAGCCTATATCACCGCTTCCGAAGTGGTCGCCAAGCAACAGCAGAAGCTGTACGGCTGACCAGCGAAAAGGCCAGACAAACAAAAAGGCCGCACCCAACACAGGGCGCGGCCTTTTCATTCATAGCAGCGCAGGTCAGTTATCCAGCGCCACCCGCCCAGCCGCTTCGCGCTTGCGATGCACCAGCAGCCCAGCGGCCACCACACCAATGCTCAGCAAGGCCGTCGCGATGATCTCGGCACGGTGATCTTCACGCAGCCCCATCACCACCAGCACGGCAATGATGAAGGCAATGGTCGCCCAGGTCAGACCCGGGAACAGCCACATCTTGAAGTCGATCTTCTCGCCACGCGCTTCACGCTGGCTGCGCATGCGCAGTTGCGAAATAGCGATCACCAGGTACACCAGCAGCGCGATGGCGCCGGAGCTGGCCAGCAGGAACTCGAACACCTGGGCCGGCGCAACGAAGTTGGCGAACACGCACAGGAAGGCCGCTGCAGTGGACAACAGTACCGCCCAGTGCGGGGTGCCCGCCTTGGTGGTGCGCTGCGCAACAGCCGGCGCATCGCCACGTTTGCTCAGCGAGAACAGCATGCGCGAAGAGGTGTACAGCGCCGAGTTGAGGCAGCTGGTCACGGCGATCAGCACGACGATGTCGACGATCAGCTTGGCATTCGGCACGCCGATGCGGCTCAGCACGGTCTGGTATGAACCCAGTTCCGCCAAGGCCGGGTCGTTCCACGGCACCAGCGCCACGACCAGGAAGATCGACACCAGGTAGAACAGACAGATACGCCAGATCACCGAGTTGGTGGCGCGGCTGATCTGCTTGCCCGGGTCCTTGGACTCGGCAGCGGCGATGGTGACGATTTCGGTGCCCATGAACGAGAACATGGTGGTCAGCATGGCGGCCAGCACCGCGCCCAGGCCATTGGGCATGAAGCCCTGGGTGTCGAACAGGTGGCTGACACCGCTCACCTGGCTGCCCGGCGCCAGGCCGAACATGGCCACGCAGCCCACCACGATGAAGCCGATGATCGCCAGCACCTTGAGCAGGGCGAACCAGAATTCGAACTCGCCGTAGTTCTTCACGCTGCACAAGTTGGTCAGGGTCAGCACCAGCGTGATGATCAAGGAGAAGGCCCACAGATCAACAGCTGGGAACCAGGCATGCAGAATGGCTGCGGCCGCGTTGGCTTCCAGCGGGATCACCAGCACCCAGAACCACCAGTACAGCCAGCCGATGGTGAAGCCGGCCCAACGCCCGATGGCGCGGTCGGCATACGTCGAGAAGGAGCCCGTGTCAGGCGAGGCAATGGCCATTTCGCCCAGCATGCGCATGACCAGCACCACCAGCGTACCGGCAGCCGCGTAGGCCATCAGTACGGCAGGCCCTGCGGCCGCAATGGCGTGGCCGGAACCCACGAACAGACCGGCGCCAATTACGCCAGCGATGGACAGCATGGTGACATGCCGCGATTTGAGCCCCTGAGCGAGGTCGTTGGAATTGTTACCGCTCATAAAACTACCTTTGTAAGGAGTGGACCACGCCGACTACGGGAACGAAGCGCGCCTGGGGTTGTTTAGGCGTCGCTGCAATCGGCGGTTTCCCAGTGGCAATAAGCGAGCCAGTTGCTGAATGCATTCGTCAGAAATCTTTGGCAACCCTTAAGGATGCGGCTTGCAGGGCTTTCGGCCATGCTTTGACCGAAAGGTCGCCAAAACCGCCTGCCGAGTCGGGATTACGGAAATACCCACTTACAAACGCACCAAAGGTGCTCCCAGGTAACACCTTTGCACCGTTGCAATGCAAAAAAGTACAACCTCAAGGTACAACCCATTACCCACGTTCACCCTTTTGCAGGTAAACCGATTACCAGCCCTGTGCCGGCGGGTTTACCCGCGAATGGTCCAAAACCGCTTCCAAGAGCGGGCCAAAGCTGGCACCATCGCGCCTTTTTTCATCAAGGCTCTGGTGTTGGGCTAGACCTTCGCGGTCATCCTCGCGACGTTGCACTGCAGCGATGCGACAATCTGCCCCGACAGCGACCCGAGCCCCTAGCGACCCTGTTGGCCGCCTAATGCCGCTATGCTAGCTTGGCGCACGCCAGGAAGGCCGCCAACAGCTGGGAACGCACCCGAACACATGAGGACCGCACATGGCCCAGGCCACGCCCGCGCTGGAAATCCGCAATCTGCACAAACGCTACGGCGAGCAGGAAATTCTCAAGGGCATTTCGCTGACCGCGCGCGATGGTGACGTGATCTCCATCCTGGGGTCGTCCGGTTCCGGCAAGTCCACGTTGCTGCGCTGCATAAACCTGCTCGAAAACCCGCACCAGGGCGAAATCCTGGTCGCCGGCGAATCGCTCAAGCTCAAGGCCGCCAAAAACGGTGACCTGATCGCCGCAGACAACCGCCAGATCAACCGCCTGCGCAGCGAGATCGGCTTCGTCTTCCAGAACTTCAACCTGTGGCCGCACATGTCGATCCTCGACAACATCATCGAGGCGCCGCGCCGCGTGCTCGGCCAAAGCAAGGCCGAGGCTATCGAAGCCGCAGAAGCCTTGCTGAACAAGGTTGGCATCTACGACAAGCGCCACAGCTACCCCGCCCAGCTTTCCGGTGGCCAGCAACAGCGCGCCGCCATTGCCCGTACCTTGGCCATGAGGCCCAAGGTCATCCTGTTCGACGAGCCGACCTCGGCGCTCGATCCGGAAATGGTCCAGGAAGTGCTAAACGTTATCCGCGCATTGGCCGAAGAAGGCCGTACCATGCTGCTGGTGACGCACGAGATGAACTTTGCCCGCCAGGTGTCCAGTGAAGTGGTCTTCCTGCACCAGGGCCTGGTTGAAGAGCAAGGATCGCCGCAGCAGGTCTTCGAGAACCCGACCTCGGCGCGTTGCAAGCAATTCATGTCCAGCCACCGCTAACGGAGCAACACGAATGCAGACCTATAAGAAATTCCTCCTGGCCGCTGCCGCCACCCTGGTGTTCTCGGCAAATGCCATGGCAGCCGAAAAACTCAAAATGGGCATCGAGGCGGCCTACCCGCCGTTCAACAACAAGGATGCCAGCGGCCAGGTGGTCGGCTTTGACAAAGACATCGGCGACGCACTGTGCGCCAAGATGAAAGTCGAATGCGAAGTGGTCACCTCTGACTGGGACGGCATCATCCCGGCGTTGAACGCCAAGAAGTTCGACTTCCTGATCTCCTCGCTGTCGATCACCGACGAGCGCAAGCAGGCCGTCGACTTCACCGACCCGTACTACTCGAACAAGCAGCAGTTCATCGCACCGAAAAACGTCGACTTCAAGACCGACCGCGCCTCGCTCAAAGGCAAGACCATCGGTACCCAGCGCGCCACCCAGGCCGCGACCTGGCTGGACGACAACGGCGGCATGGACAACGAGTTCAAGGTCAACCTGTACGATGGCCAGGAAAACGCCTACCTGGACCTGACCTCCGGCCGCCTCGACGCCATCCTCGCTGACAAGTACGCCAACTACGACTGGCTGAAGTCTGCCGCTGGCAAAAACTTCGAGTTCAAAGGCGAACCGGTGAACGACAGCGACAAGGTCGGCATTGCCGTACGCAAAGGCGACGATGAGCTGCGCAACAAGCTCAATGCCGCACTGAAGGAAATTGTCGCCGACGGCACCTACAAAAAGATCAACGACAAGTACTTCCCGTTCAGCATCTATTGATTCGCCCCGACCGGCACGCCCTTGCGGCGTGCCGGTCCCTAGAACGACCCTACCCATGAATATCGACCTGCACGGATTCGGTCCGGCCCTGGCGGCTGGCACCTTGATGACCGTAAAACTGGCGCTCTGCGCCTTGCTGCTGGGGCTGGTCCTGGGCCTGCTCGGTGCCCTGGCCAAGACTTCCCCGGTCAAGCCGCTGCAATGGCTTGGCGGCTTCTACTCGACCCTGGTTCGCGGCGTGCCCGAACTGCTCTGGGTCCTGCTTATCTATTTCGGCACCGTCGGCCTGATGAACAGCATCGGCGAAGCGCTCAACATGCCGGGCCTTGAGCTCAGCGCCTTCGCTGCCGGCGTCATCGCCCTCGGCCTGTGCTTCGGCGCCTACGCCACCGAGGTGTTCCGCGGCGCCATCCTGGCGATCCCCAAGGGCCACCGTGAGGCGGGCCTGGCACTGGGCTTGTCCAAGGCGCGCATCCTCTCGCGCATCATCCTGCCGCAGATGTGGCGCATCGCCCTGCCCGGCCTGGGCAACCTGTTCATGATCCTGATGAAGGACACCGCGCTGGTATCGGTCATCGGCCTTGAAGAAATCATGCGCCACGCGCAAATCGGCGTGACCATGACCAAGGAGCCGTTCACCTTCTACATGGTTGCGGCCTGCATCTACCTGGGCTTGACCGTCGTCGCCATGACCGGCATGTACTTCATGGAAAAACGCGCCGCTCGCGGCTTTGCGAGGGCCGAACAATGAATTGGGAAGTCATCATCAAATGGCTGCCACGCCTGGCCCAGGGTGCGACCCTGACCCTGGAGCTGGTGGCCATCGCCGTGGTTGCCGGGTTGATCCTGGCCATCCCGCTGGGCATTGCCCGCTCATCGCGGCACTGGTACGTGCGCGCCGTGCCGTTCAGCTACATCTTCTTCTTCCGCGGTACGCCGTTGCTGGTGCAGCTGTTCCTGGTCTACTACGGCCTGGCCCAGTTCGAGGCGGTGCGCAGCAGTGCATTGTGGCCTTACCTGCGCGATCCGTTCTGGTGCACCGTGCTGACCATGACCCTGCACACGGCCGCCTATATCGCCGAGATTCTGCGCGGTGCGCTGCAGTCGATCCCCAAGGGTGAGATCGAAGCGGCACGGGCACTGGGCATGTCGCGCGCCAAGACCCTGATCTACATCATGCTGCCGCGCGCCACGCGGATCGGCCTGCCGGCCTACAGCAACGAGGTGATCCTGATGCTCAAGGCCAGCGCGCTGGCCAGTACCGTCACCCTGCTGGAGCTGACCGGCATGGCGCGTACCATCATCGCCCGGACCTACCTGCCGGTGGAGATCTTCTTTGCCGCCGGGGTGTTTTACCTGGTTATCTCGTTTGTCCTGGTACAGGGCTTCAAACTGCTGGAGCGCTGGTTGCGGGTAGACGCCTGCCAAGGGCGCTAGACCTCACCCCCCGTTCCCACAGGCCAACGTCTTCCTGTAGGAGCGGGCTTGCCCGCGAAGGGCTGCAAAGCAGCCCCACCCCCTGCCGACCACAATCATGACCCCACCCCCCATCCCCCACCGCCAGCACCTAAGCGACCGCTTCAAGGCTCTCGACCAATTCCTGATCGAGCACCAGCACCTGTGGAAACCCAGGCCCTTCACCGCGCTGCGCCTGGACTGGGAAGCCGAACACCCCGAACTCTCCGCCCACCTGCGCCAATGCAGCCTGAGCGACGCCGAAGCCGAGCGGGTGACGCAAGGCATGCCCGCCCCCTTCCCCCAACTGGCCCAACAAGCCCAGCAACTCTGCACCCTCGACACACTCCCGGACGCTGGCCTGCCAGCCGCCGCCCACCGCCTCGACGTTGGCGTGCCCGGCCGCAAGTGGCAGCAGATCGAAGCCTTCACCCGCCGGCTGGCCTTCAACGCGCCAACCCGGCACTGGCTGGACTGGTGCTCTGGTAAAGGCCACCTTGGCCGTCGCCTGCTGCAACCCGGCCAGTACCTGACCTGCCTGGAATACGACCCCGAGCTCGTCACCGCGGGCCAGGCGCTGAGCGACCACCACCACCTGCCTGCACACCATATCCATCAGGATGTCATGGCCGCAGATAGTGCCGGCCACCTGGATAGCGACAAGACCGTGGTCGCCCTGCACGCCTGCGGCGACCTGCACGTACGCCTTCTGCACCTGGCCAGCGAGCAAGGCTGCCGGCAAATGGCCGTGGCCCCCTGCTGCTACAACCGCATCCAGGCCCAGCAGTACCAGGCTTTATCCACCGCCGCGCAAGCCTCCAGCCTGCACTTGTCGCTGGACGACCTGGGCTTGCCGTTGAGTGAAACCGTCACCGCGGGCGCCCGCGTGCGTCGCCAACGCGACACCTCGATGGCCCGCCGCCTGGGCTTCGATCTGCTGCAACGCCAGCAGCGCCAGTGTGATGATTACCTGCCTACTCCCTCGCTGCCGGTGGCCTGGCTGGACAAGCCTTTCGAGGCGTACTGCCGGGGCCTGGCCGAGCTCAAGCACGTGCCCCTGAGCGGCACCCCCGACTGGGCTGCCCTGGAAGCCGCCGGTTGGCAGCGCCTGGCCGAAGTGCGCAACCTGGAACGTGTGCGCAACCTGTTCCGTCGCCCGCTGGAACTGTGGCTGATACTCGACCGTGCGTTGTTTCTGGAAGAACAGGGTTATGCCGTACGCATCGGGTTGTTCTGTGACTACCCCCTCACCCCGCGCAACATCCTCATCCTGGCAGAACGCGACCGTTAGCCGCAGCACAACCTGTGGATAAGTCTGTGCACAAGCTTTTGATGAATGGTTGGATCCAAGCGCTATTTCAAGCGTTTGGCTTATTCCTTCGTACAGTTCAAGGCCAGCAAAAACAGGCGTTTGCGCAAAGACCAGCGGTGTAGCAGCTCGGCATGCCTTTCGCGCAAGTTGGCAATGCTACTTGTGCATAAACTTTTCTTGTGCGCCCGCCTGGGGCCGCAAAACGGCCCGGTGGGTCAGCGGGATTTGTTCTTGGCCAGCTCGATATCGTTCATCAATGCCTTGGCCATCGCCGTCAGGTAATCGGCCGCACCCAACAGCTTGTGGTCGTCTTCCATATCACCCTCCCTGAGCAGATGCTTGATGTAGCTGAGCAGCACAGAGACCTGTTCATAGGCATCGTCGATCGCAATACCGGGCTGCACCCGCAACAGGCCAACGGGTGGGTCGCCGACTTCCAGAAAGGTTTCCAGGCCGGCTGTGGTGATGGGCTTGGGGCTATCGTTCATGCGATTTCCCCTCCGCGCTCATGCGTTCACTGGCGTGCTGCAGCAATATCGCTGCCGACTCGGCGGCCTGGGCTGTGTGGGCCAGCCGGCTAAGGTCAGGTTCGCCGGCGTGGGCGCGGCAGTGTTCGTCGATGGTTTGGGCCACAGCGCGGATGAGCTCGCGGGCCTGGGTGAGTGCGTCGTGTGGGGAGATGTCGCTGTGGATAGAGAAGTAGGGAGTGTGGATGAGCGGGCGTGGTGGGTCGGGGACAATCTTGATCATGGCGAACTTCCATTTTTTCTCAAAAAGGAACTACCACCCGATCTTTCTCACGGATTGAAGGTGGCAGCCGTACGCGGGGTGAGAAACCGAGGAGAAAAAACGCGAAAAGACTCGGCCAGACCGAAGTCTGCCCGCGTACGGCCACCATTACAGTGCCGCCATTTCTCAATCGGGTTCTCACACCCGGTCGCCGAAGCGACCCAGAAACGGTATCCGTGAGGCATTTCCCCGACAACAGCGATACTTCAGCAGCGCGCGTAGGATAGGTCCGAAGCATGCCAACCCCGAAGCATTTGGTTTCAGGTTCAGAAATGCCCTACAGCTGATAGCTGCCTTGATTGTAGGAGCGGCCTTGCGTCGCGAAAGGGCTGCGAAGCAGCCCCAGGTTTGCGAACCAACGCAGGTATCGACGTTTGTTCACACATTGCTGGGGCTGCTTCGCAACCCTTTCGCGACGCAAGGCCGCTCCTACACACACACACGCGCGACGGTTGAAGATGGTCGATCAGCGCCCGCAAAGCTCGCACTGCACACCTCCCCACGGTGTATCATTCACCCCCAAATCATTAAAAAGAGACGTCGCGCGCTGCCCGCCAGCCCCGCGACCTTCTGGCGTTGCGCCAGAACCGACAATGGACTAACGGACTTCCTCATCGTGACCCAAGCCAAACCCCTAGCCCTGTTGACCTTCGCCATGGCCCTGACCGCCTGCGCCAGCGACACCCCAAGCCACCCTTCCAGCCACCTGGGCTGGGACACCCCCGGCATGCAACTGGGTGGCGACAGAGGCCTGCCCCTGCGCGTCGAGAGCCCTTGCCGCAAGCGCGGCTGCGACAACGACAAACTGTTCTTCAACCCCGGCAAAACCGAACCAAGCGTCAACACGATCCACCGCGGCTGGTAAGAAAAATCTCCTTTTAAGCCGGTGACTTAGGTCATTTGCAAACAATCGCAAGGAAGTGGTTTACAGGCGCCAAACGATCGTTATAATGACGCCCCATTGCCGGTATAGCTCAGATGGTAGAGCAACTGACTTGTAATCAGTAGGTCCCGGGTTCGATTCCTGGTGCCGGCACCATTCAAGGTTCCATAGAAAGCTTTCAAAATCTCTGGAACCCCCGAAAAACCCGCCTTCTGGCGGGTTTTTTCGTTTTGGCGTTCCGTCGGATTCCGAGGGTAGCCAGCGCTAATAAGGGTAGTTTTAAGGATAGAGGTCCGTTTCGATATCGGAGACTACCCTTATGGCCCGCACCACTGCCCCGCTTACAGACACCGCCTGTCGCACGGCAAAGCCCAGAGAGCGCGAGTACAAGCTCTTCGACGGCGACGGTCTCTACCTCCTTGTGCAACCCAACGGCCGCAAAGGCTGGCGGCTCAGGTACGTGAAACCCGATGGCCGCGAAGGCCTGACCGCTCTCGGCAGCTACCCGGTGGTCGGGCTGGGCGACGCACGCCGCAAGCGCTTCGAGATCAAGCAGCAGCTCGCCAACGGCATAGATCCTATCCAGTACAAGCAACAAACCAAGACCCAAGCCGTGATCAACGGCCGGACCTTCGAAAGCGTTGCGCTCGACTGGTATGCGAGCATGGTGCCGAAGTGGGCGCCCGGCCACGCCAAGACTGTGCTCAGCCGACTGAAGACCCACGTGTTCCCTTTGATCGGTGCCAGAGCAATTGTTGAGCTGGACACCCACGACCTCATGCAGCCACTGGAAGCCGTGACGAAGCGCGGCACCATCGACGTGGCGCTCAGGATCAAGAACTACCTGCAAAGCATCATGCGTGAAGCCAAACGGCTGCGACTAATCACGGCGAACCCGGCTCACGACCTCGATGGCTCGATCAAGACACCACGGGTAACTCACCGACCCGCACTACCCCTATCGCGGCTCCCAGAGCTACTGGCATGCATCGAGGACTACAGAGGTCGCCCGCTCACGCGCCTCACGGTGATGCTGTCGTTGCATGTATTCGTACGGTCCAGCGAACTGCGCTTCGCCCGCTGGAGCGAGTTCGACCTCAAGCGCGGCATCTGGGAGATCCCCGACACCCGCCCGCCGCTGGACGGTGTGCCCTTTTCCACAAGGGGTACAAAGATGGCCGGGGATATCCACGTTGTACCCTTATCGCCGCAGGCAGTGGCATTGCTTGAGCAGATCCACGCGATCACCGGCAAGTTCGACCTGGTGTTCGCGGGAGATGCCAAGCCGTGGAAACCGATGTCCGAGAACACGGTGAATGCCGCGCTCAGGACGATGGGCTACGACACCAAGGTGGATATCTGCGGCCACGGGTTCCGAGCCATGGCGTGCAGTGCGCTGGTCGAGTCCGGGCTGTGGTCAGAGACGGCCATCGAGCGACAGATGAGCCACAAGGAACGCAACAACGTGCGCGCCGCCTATACCCACAAGGCCGAGTTCCTCGAAGAGCGCCGGATGATCATGACCTGGTGGAGTCGGTTTCTGGAGGCGAACCGCGAGGACCATGTGACGCCGCATGAGTTTGCCAAGCAGACGGGCGAGAACGTCACGCGGCTTCGCAGTGCCAAGAGGACCGAGTAACCCGCCGCACCACCACCTCGACTCGCTGTGAAGTTACCCACAGCACCGCATGAAGCTCCTCCGCGCAGGTCCTTTCAAACGGGGCTGCAAAGCCGCCCCGTTTGAAAGGACCATACCTAAGTAAAAAAATGCTGGCACAGCTCACGTCTGTGGAAAACCACTGATGTCCACCGGGGGATAGTTTTATCCACAGGCGCTAAATCCTTGATATCCCGCTGCTTGACGAATATTGTCCACAAGCGTAGACCGGGAGTCGCAAGAGCTGTCGATGACAGCATCCCCAGGTGACCCAAACCTTAAAGGTTACGCCGCTCCCGCGGTGGTTCTCCCCAAGGGCGATTCGCATCCGGCAGCCCGCCCGGTCACTACCCATGTGATGGATGCTCTTACACAAATAGCGCTCGTGCGCCAGATACACCGTACCTCGCTGCCCTGCAGCAACCTATCCGCTTGGCCGAATATTGCGCCAACCTGTGCCCGTCTCTTTCTTCTGGAAAGAGACGGGCACTTCTACCACTGCTGCAGCCCTGATCGCATATGGCTTTGCGGCAATCCCCCTCGTGACAATCGGCGTGACAAACGCCGATGTCACCAGCAACAGCGCTGTAGATGATGGTGCCGCAGACCAGGGAATGGACTGCACCTGACTGACAGTCAGGCATGCCCCGATCATCGCATTGCTGCGTTCACCCGGCTCAGGATCTTCAGGCGCTGGTTTAGTCAGCCAGCACTGCCTCCACCCGCCCACCGGTAACGGTGCTCAGGAGGCCAGATCATGAGATGCCCTTGCTCCCGGTTGTAAGGAGCCGCCAGTCCCGCGTAGAGGACATTCCCCACAGGTCGCAGGGGCCTTGATCCCTGATAACACTCAGCATTCTTGGCGGGATGACGTGGGGCGAGGATCGGAGAACGAGATGAGGTGACTGATATGGCATTGGTGGGTAGACGCAATGGTCGTAATTTCGGCTACGGCAGGCAATTGAGTTACGCAGGACCTCAGGCGCTGAAAGACATGTTCGGTGGCGGTCATTACGGCACGGTCAAGGCGCACTGTGATCGGTGGCATGCATTCGTGAAATGGTGCCGCTCAGAACAGGGGCCGGGTATCAATGATGCGCGGCAGATTGATCGGAAGGTGTTGGCGGACTATGCGGCGTATCTACGCGACGTGGTTAGGCGCGGTGACCTTGCCATCAGCACCGCGCAGAACCGGCTATCCAGCGTTAACCGGACCATGGCAGCGCTTCGCGGTGATCAGTGCGTGAAATTACCAAGTCCGAGCAAGGCATTGGGTATGCAGCGCACCGGGGTGCGAGACTCGGTGCCGCAGGGCCAAGATCGCCAACAGGTTAAGCAGATTGTCGATGTGCTTTGCAGCCATCATCAACTACGGGCCGCAGCCATTGTTCTGTTGGCGCGAGCCACCGGCATGCGCTTGCGTGAGGCCATCCTAGCTGACTTACCACGGCTGAGCCGTGAGGCTAACGAACTAGACAGGATCAACATCCAGGATGGCACCAAAGGCGGCCGAGCTGGCGCCTCAGCGCCACGATGGATTGCGGTGGACCACCATGTCCAAGACGCACTTGGGTTTGCACGGCAAGTGTCGCCTGCGAGTAGCCGCAACCTGATTGCGCCAGACGAAAGCTATCTGACTGTTCTGCAGGAAATCATCCGCCCAGCGCGGGACGTCCTGCATGCACACAACCTCAAAGGCTTCCATGAGCTACGGGCGGCGTACGCCTGTGAGCGCTATGAGCAAATCACCCAACACCGCGCACCTATCAATGGCGGCCACTTTTGCCAGGTAGATAGAAACCTTGATCGTGAGGCCCGGACGCAAATCAGTTATGAGCTGGGGCATGGTCGCATCGATGTGGTGGCCGCCTACATCGGGGGAAGGCAATGAATAAGCCATTCGATATGGAGCTGTTCTTGGCTGGCGTGCTGACCGGGCCCTACGCGACGCGGCAACGCCATTTGCGGCAGGCGAAGGCTATCCACGCTGCAATCGCTGAGCGCTGGCATCAAGAAACGCCTTGGGCTTGGCATAGAAAGCACGTGATTTGGTTCCTAGAAGAACGTCTAGGTCAACGCAAAGAGCCCACGCGGTATTACTATTTGCTGACCGTAAGACTGCTCGTCCGACGCTTAGAAAAATCATGGGTTTTCAAACTTTAATCTAGTTTGGATTTTATATTGAGGACCGATAACCGCCAGTATTGGACTCTCACACACCACCAGAGGCCAGGATCTTGCTAATTAGAGAAATTATCAACATTTTAAGTAAAAACCCCGCTTTAGCTTACGGGGCTTTTTCTAGAGCTTTCTTATCCAGTCCTGAGCAAGTACTTCAAAAATTTATTCTACACGACAAAGCGTTGCAGCAAAGACACCAGACAAACTAGACAGTGAACTGGCCAAAACGTCGAGAAACCCAATGTATTCGCGAACACTTTCTGTGGCCGGCCAAGTAATCGATGTAGAGGGATGCGCAATAGAATTACGAAGCTCCATTAAAGCCGTCAACTTCTGTTTCGCAAGTGTTTCCGCGTTTGATTGATCCGACGTGGCGAAATAGGCCTGAACAGCCGCCTGCTGACTAATTTTTTTCCATATATCTTTAGCACCAATTCGATCATATAGATCAGCAAGCGTATCAGGCTTCATATTGGCCTCTGTAATTGACAAGCACTGATAATTTATCTGATCTACAGAGGACTCTCCAGAAAGGTTGGCCGCAAGATTCGCAGCAAATCCTGCAACCGCACCCTCTCCGTGCTGAAACTTTCTTGGCGCTTGCATAACCATAGAAGTGTAAACGACGAGGCTTTCCTGCATTTTCTTAGGAAGCGCCTTAAATGACGATGCACGCTGCGCTAATTTTTGACATAAATCTTCAAAGGATGTCCGAGTGTACTCTTCGAAACGGCCGGCTATGTAGAGAGCCATTGTACCATTGGCTATAGGCAAACCTGTATGAGAGTTTCTCGCACTCATATGTAAAGAATGCGCTTCTGAAAGATACTTCCGAAGAGCCGTACTGGGCGAAGACTTTCCTTCGTTCGCAGATATGGAGCTACGATACCCCTCTGACAGTTCTGAAGTGGAAGAGAATTTTCTAATCTCATCCATTAAATCTAATTGACGAGTAATAACTGAAAGATCACGCTGGAATTCGGACAGTATGAGGTCCATAGCAACCTCAAACCGAAATAATTTTTTGAGCTAGCACAATACGAGCTTTGATTGACTCGACAGTATTCCCCCGCCCTACGAGAATATCATAATCATCTTTGTTACCAAGAGCGGTCGCTAGTTTCCTCTTCACCTCTGCAGGCTCGTCAAATTTGTCTGGGCCTCCAACAGTGCTAGCGGCTACCATTAGTGCGTCGTAAAGAGGGCGACTTGGTCGACCAGTGCCGGGTAGAGTAATAAACCCAGGTCCAATTAGTTTAACAAGGGCATCAACACTTGAATTAAATTGCGACTCAAAAATTTCCATGTCCTGTCCAGAAATATTTTTATATTTCCTCATGGTATTATCCAATATATGCCGCAGCGACCCTCTATTTGTACCAACAAACGTTTCTCGAATAGCAAAAAATCGCAGAACCAATTCGCAGTCCATCATAGTCTGATAGAGTACGTTTTTTATCAATTCAGCCGCAGGCTCTTTATCTTCATTCTCGGTTTTTCGAGGAATTCCCCACACATCAACAAATCTATCCGAACGAGATAAGCGTTTAATCATCTCATTGAACGCGCCAGGAAATGCTGCATTTCGTAATTCCTGAGGATTTAGTTTAACTCCGCCAGTATTTAAGCGCCGGAAAAGAACCATACGTATGTCAAAGTCACCATTTCCTTTGGCGGTTTCGGCCAAAAGCACAACTGCACTTACAGTGCGGCGAAGTAACCCTCGCCGTATTGCTTCAGGAAGATCACGGAATCGTTTCGTATTGATTTCAGCCCAATACTCTAGGCCCGTGAGAGCGAATCCATTATCCAAAAAATCAATGATCGTCTCCAGACGTTGACGACCATCCATGACCTCATACTCGTTATATTCAGCCTCAAACAGAAAGAGCGGAGGTATAGGAACGTTCAACAATATCGATTCAATAAGCAACGATTTTTTCTTACGATCCCAGCGCGCGCGGCGCTGGTACTCTGGCGCCATATTTATGTAGCTTGACTCGCGCAGAGATGATTGGAGATGGTGCAGAGTGAAATCCATTGTTGATCGGACAACCCTCAATTGAGTTTCAGCGTACTTTTTCTCCAGTTCGTCCGGATTGCTTGCAGGGAGGGGACCAACCACATCATCCTCAGACTCATACCACTCATCAATTTGATCAACATCGAGTTCAATATTTCTATTTGATTGATCTGGGTTGGTACTCATCGAAAATCCTTTTTGAGATTGAAGTGAATTTAGGCCCACTCCAAAGCATATGTTTACTTGGTTAGAAAATCATCAAGGCCGCAGGCTGACTGAGCGCCGGACAGTGGCACATTTTGCGTCAGGGCAGACAGAAAGAAAATAGGCCTCGCATCGTTCTCGAACGGGCTCAAAATCGAAAGCCCACCGTGATGGGCTGGACCAGTTTTGTCCAACAGCGGCCTTGACCACCCCAGCCCTGGGCGTTTGCTGCAGCGTACTGTCGTTGAAAAGCCGTGCCATCTATCATGCAAGCACGGGTTCCTGAGATGCACCGAAGCCGAGCAGGTCCCGACCCTCTTAGTCGTCTGCAGTGCTCGGGAGCGAGTCAAGGGATATTTTAAGAGATAGCTACTTGAATTTTAAAAAACAAATTTCTTGTAAATCATATAGTTATTAGTATTTTCGACTCCTGGTGCCGCACCATCCGCAGTATCAAAGAAGGCTCACCGAAAGGTGGGCCTTTTTTGTTTGTGTGTTCGCTACCCCGCCCCGCAATTACCCCAGGGCGGAGCAAGCATGACCTATCAGGCTGCCTTCTGCTCCAACGTCTCCCAGCCCAGACAAGCCAACGCCAGTGTGCGTGGTACCGCTTCACGACCGCTACTGTAACGGCTGATACTGCGCGCACTGACGCCCAGCGCTTCGGCAGCTTGGTCGAGCGTCATCCGATGCCGCAACCGCCAGCGAATGAATATCCGGGTGTTCTCATCCGGGGCGTTCTGGGCAAGCGCGTCCAGCAGTAGGGTGTCGGCACCGATCTGAATATCCAGCGCCGGCCATTCCACAGACCAGCCTCCATCCCCTAACGTCACGTCTTCGAACGCTTTGCGCTTAGCCAGTGGCGCCAAGCCCGGATACGCTTTAAGCGCGTCGCTCATATCCAGGGTAAACCGCTGCCCATTGCTAAAAGTCAGCTCAAGGCCAGTGCCCGACCGAGGCTGAACCGCCCGCAGGCGGGGACGTTTCATCGATGCCATTTCATGCATTCCTTCTTGTGTCAGATAGCGCCCCTATCACCCCCAGTCAGTGATACTGCTTGGACCGATCTTCGCGATCACATGCCGAACGCAGAAACGATAAGTTGAATACCTTACCGCAAGACGCAGCGCGCCTTGATTTCAATCAAGGCTGAAAGCGCTGGAAGGCATAGCTTGGGCTCAGCACCCCACTTGCGAGAATGGACGCTATGGCCAAGAAATTCCCGACCAACCCCAGCCACCCTGAACGCATCTGCTGGGGGTGCGACCTGTATTGCCCCGCCAAAGCGCTGGCCTGCGGCAATGGAGCCGATCGCACTATGCATCCGGTGGAGTTGTTCGGGGGGGACTGGGACCGTATGGAGGACCGGTTGGACAAGCCGGTTCGCGAGGTACAGCAGGCGCAATCCAACTGACCGCAGGGGGCCGCTTTGCGGCCCATCGCAGGCAAGCCAGCTCCTACACAAAACGCGCAACACCTCAGGCACAGCGCTGGCCTGCGATGGGCTGCGCAGCAGCCCCAGGTGCCTCCGTCAGAACGCCGTACTCACCGTCAACGACAGGTTCCGCGGATCACCATAAATAGCCCCCGCGTAGAACCCGTAGCGGGTGTAGTAGTGCTTGTCGAACAGGTTATTGGCATTGAGGCTGACACTCGTATCGTCAGTCAGCTGGTACTTGGCCATGGCATTCCAGATCGCATACCCCGACCAGTTGACGTCGGTAGCGCCCGTACTCACGCCATTGCTCGGCTGCCCAGCGGGGCTGGATACCGCGCGAATGTTGCTCTGCGCGGTAACCCCTGCGCCAAGGGTCAAGCGGTCCAGCGGGCCAGACAGCCGATACGTGGTCGAAGCCTTGAACAGGTGCGACGGGTCGCTGCGGCCATCACTGTCGATACGGCGGAAGTGCAGGTAGGTGTAGCCCGCGTACACGTTCCAGTTCGGGGTCAGTGCACCGGCGATTTCCAGGTCGATGCCGTCGGTTTCCTGGCCAGAGCCAGCCTTGTAGGCGTCGTTACCGGTCGGTGTGGTCAGGTCGCCGTCCAGCACGGCCTTGTTTTCCTGCTTGGTGCGGAAGTACGCCGCCGAGGCGTTCAGGCGGCCATCGAACCATTCACCCTTGATGCCGGTTTCGTAGCTTTGCCCGCGAATCGGCTCGACCTTGCTGCCGCTGCTGGTCTCGGCGGTCTGCGGGGTGAAGATGTCGGTGTAGCTGGCGTACAGCGAGTAGGTGTCGTTGAGGTCGTACACCGTGCCCAGGTAGGGGGTGACGATGCCGTTTTCTTCCTGGCTGGTGCGCACGCCGGCATTGCTGCGGGTGATTGCGGAGTAGTTGCTGGTGCGCACGCCGACGATCACCGACAGCGGGTCGGTGATGCTCAGGCGAGTAGCTGCATACATGCCCTGCAAGCGGGTGGTGGTCTTGCTGTGGCGGCCGGTGCGCGAGGCGATCATGTCGTAGTCGTCATCCACGCCATTGCGCCAGTCGGTCAGCGGGAAACCGTTGTTGGCGCGGAACTGGCAACCCAGCGCCGCAGCACTGACGCGGCCGTCGCTGACCATGTTGCAGGTGTATTCCGGTGACCAGGCCACGGTGCGGCTGTCGTTGTAACCGACCATCGCCTGATGGGTACGGCCGAACAGCTGGAAGGGGCCGGACAGGTCGATCTGCGCCGACTGCTGGGTGGTGTCGCTGGCGCTGTGCAGGCCGTTGAGCACGGCGCCGCTGCCGTCCTGGTCCCAGTAGCCGCCGAAGGTGCCGCGGCCGGCTGAGTTGACCTTGGCCAGGCCGCGGTGGTTGAGGGCCTCGGCGGTGCTTTGGGCGGCATTCAGGTCCAGCGTCCAGTCGTTGTCGAAGCGGTGCTCCAGCGAGCCGAATGCCGTGCGGGTGGTGTACTCGCCAAAGCTCCAGCTGGGCACCACGTTGGTGCTGCGCGGCAGGTCGGTCTTGCTGCCGTCGCGGTACCAGATCGGGATATTCGCACCCCAGCCGCCGCCGACGACCTTGTTGTATTCGTACTGGTAACCGGCACCCAGAGTGGTGGCGTCGTCGAGGTCGAATTCGAAGTTGGCCAGCGCAGCGCGGGCGCGCTCGGACTGGTTGTCGCGGAACGAGTTGGCATCCTGCTGGGTCATCACAAACCGCGAACGCAGGCGGCCGTCCTCGGACAATGGCAGGTTCAGGTCGGCGCCCAGGCGGCGTTTGTCCCAGCTGCCGTAGGTCGCGTAGGCACTGCCGCCGAAGGTCTTGGTCGGGGCCTTGCGGATCAGGTTGACGGTGGCCGAGGGGTCGCCGGTGCCGCCCAGCAGGCCGTTGGCGCCACGCACGATGTCGATGCGCTCGTACAGGTCCATGTTCAGCGCGTTACCACCGCCGCTGAAGTCGGAGCCACCCTGAAACTGCAGGCCATCGACCTTCCAGTTGCTGATCGAATAACCCCGAGCCCGGTAATCGGTGCGCCCGCCGACTTCGGCTTTGCTGGCCGTCACCCCTGGCGTGGTTTCCAGCGCCTGCTCGATGGTGTGGATGGCGCGGTCGTCCATCTGCTGGCGGGTAATAGTGGTCACCGACTGCGGCGTTTGCCGCGGCGTCAGCTTGAGGCCGGTTGAACTGCGGCTGCTCTCGACCGTGTACCCTAGCTGCCCGGCTTCATCGGCAGGCACCAGCGCGCTGTCCTCGATCTGCGTGGCATCCAGCTCTAGTGGCTTGCTGTCGGCAGCCATGGCGCCGCCGCTGATGGCCACTGCGATGAAGAAGGCGAGTGGGGTGAGGTGACTTGCGCCTCGGCCGATGGGAGAGAAGTCGTTCATGATGCTCCGAGGTTTCATTTGGGAAGGTTTCGTATTCGCAGATGATTTTTTGTTACGATTCTAGGGATCCGCCCTTGGGGCTCCAGCCCCGGCTTGTACGGGGATGTAATTGAACGTAACGAGCGCCACCGGCCCTCACCGAACAGGTGTTTTTAGCAATGAGCACAACGCTGCTGGTTGTCGACGATGACGACGAAATCCGCGAACTTCTCTGTGATTACCTGACAGATGCCGGTTACACCGTACTGGCCGCCGCTGATGGCGAGCAGATGCGTGAGCAACTGGCAGCGCACAAAGTGGAGCTGGTGGTGCTGGACCTGATGCTGCCCGGCGAGGATGGCTTGAGCCTGTGCCGCCAGTTGCAAGCCACCCCTGGCCTGGCGGTGATCATGTTGTCTGCCAAAGGCAGCACGCTGGACCGCATCATTGGCCTGGAAGTGGGCGCGGACGACTACCTGGCCAAGCCCTTCGAGCCACGCGAGCTGATTGCCCGGATCAAGGCCGTGCTGCGTCGCCCCCAGCGCCTCGATACACCGGTGGCAAAACCGGCTGTCGAAGCGCAGCAATTTGCCGGTTTTCGCCTCGATCACGTGAAGCGCCTGCTCACCCGCCCGGACGGCGAGACACTGACCCTGCCCCGCTCCGATTACCGCGTGCTGCGTGAGCTGCTTGAAGCCAACAACCGTGTGGTTTCGCGCGATCATCTGACCCGCAGTGCGTTCGGCCGTGACCACCTGCCCGATGACCGCTCGGTAGACATGTGCGTCAGCCGCCTGCGCCAGCAACTGCGCCGCGCGCCGGGTGCCGTCGCGCAGATCCTCACCATCCGCAACGAAGGCTACCTGCTGAGCCTCGCCCGCAGCGAGGCGGATGCCTGAGGTGCGCTGGCTCCGTCGGCTGTGGCCGCGCACGCTGTTTGGCCAACTGCTGCTGATCATGGTCAGCGGCACGCTGGTGATCCAGCTGATGTCGAGCAGCATCTGGTTCGATGTGCGTTCTGCGCAGGTGCTCGAAGCCCC
This sequence comes from Pseudomonas sp. NFX1, assembly GCF_051123555.1. Taxonomy (NCBI): domain Bacteria; kingdom Pseudomonadati; phylum Pseudomonadota; class Gammaproteobacteria; order Pseudomonadales; family Pseudomonadaceae; genus Pseudomonas; species Pseudomonas sp. NFX1. The sequence continues at coordinate 4,362,701 of NZ_CP169366.1, forward strand.
GGTGCGGCTGATCGCCGCCCGCAGCGCGCCCCTGATTGCCAAGGCCGACTGCCATGCCGGTGCGGTGCAGGCGCCGGCCCATTATCAGCTGCGCTGTGCCGAGGCCTTGCCCGCGCAAGACGGGGACGAACGCAGGGGGCGCAAGCGCATCGAATTGCTGCTGCACCAGGCCCTCAAGTACGAGCTTGGCCATCCTGTGGACGTGCGCCTGATAAAGGTGCAACTGACTGACGAACTGGGCCAGCCGATTGTCTGGCGCAGCCTGTTCGGCTTGCGCACGGCCCAAGCGCATATTCAGTTTGCAGTGCCGCTGGCCGATGGGCATTGGCTGACCATCGATGGCCAGGAGCTGCAGGGCTGGAGTGGCGAGTCTGCTTGGGCGTTGATCAGCGACTACCTGCTGCGGGTGTATGCCCTGCGTATCGTCGCCGTGCTGCTGGTGTGCCTGCTGGCCGTGCGCTTGTGCCTACGCCCGCTGCAGCGCCTGGCGGACGCAGCGCGAGGGCTGGGCAGCAACCTGGAGCAGCCGCCCTTGGCGCTGGATGGGCCGCAGGAAGTGCGCCAGGCGGCGCAGGCTTTCAATGCGATGCAGCAACGGTTGATTGCGATGGTCAACGACAAGGCCTACTTCCTCGCCGCCGTGTCCCACGATTTGCGTACCCCGCTGACCCGCATGCGCCTGCGCCTGGAGCGCCTGCCAGACGATGAGCAGCGTGAACGGCTGCGGCAGAACATCACGCAGATGGACGACATGATCGGCCAGGTGCTCGACTACCTGCGCGCCGGTGAGCAGCAGAACCTGCAGCAGGTGGACCTGGACCGGCTGGTGGCGCGCCAGTGCGCGGACTTGGCCACCGCCAGTGAGCCACTTCCCGTTGAGGGCCAGGCTGGCACCGTGCGGGTCGATGCCCTGCTGCTGCAGCGGTGCCTGCAGAACCTGCTGGTCAATGCCTTGCGCTATGGCAAAGACGTTTCGGTCACGTTGGAGCGCGCGGCCACGGGGGTTTTTATCCACATCGATGACTGCGGGCCGGGGATTGCACCCGGCTTGATGGCGACGGTTACCGACCCGTTCGTGCGGGGGGAAGGGTCGCGCAATCAGGCATCAGGCGGGTATGGCTTGGGGTTGAGCATCGCCCAGCGCATCGCGGCCAGTCATGGCGGCGAGTTGCTGCTTTACAACCGCGACGGCGGCGGCTTGCGGGCCAGTGTGCGGTTGCCCGAATAACCTGCCCTACAGTGCAACAGATAGCGCAAACCTGCGATCAGGTAACAGTCTTTTACCGATTCACCTGGTTTTCCGCAGGCTGCCTTTGCCTATCCTAGGCCCGGTCATCCTGCCTGCGATGGACCCATGAAACACTCACTGCCCAGCCGCTACGCCTGCCTCGTCACCTGCCTGCTGTTCACTTTCGCCAGCCTGCCGCTACTGCCCCAACATGCCTGGCTCTGGCCGTTCACCGTGCTCACCGCCCTGCTCAGCCTGGTCGGCCTCAATGACCTGCGTCAGAGCCACCATGCGGTGCGGCGCAACTATCCGATCCTGGGCAACATCCGCTACCTGATCGAAACTATCCGCCCAGAAATCCGCCAATACTTGATCGAAGGCGACGACGACAAGCTGCCGTTCTCTCGCTCCCAGCGCTCGCTGGTGTACGCCCGGGCGAAGAATGAAAGCGCCGAAAAAGCCTTTGGCACACTCAACGATGCCTACAAGCCGGGGTTCGAATTCATCAGCCATTCGATGCTGCCGGTGGCCACCCCCGACCCTGCTTCGTTCCGCATCGCCATCGGCGGGCCGCAATGCCGGCTGCCCTACTCGGCCTCGATTTTCAACATCTCGGCCATGAGTTTCGGCGCCCTCAGCGCCAACGCCATCGCTGCCCTCAACCAGGGCGCGCGCCTGGGCCGCTTTGCCCATGACACCGGTGAAGGCAGCATCAGCCCTTACCACCGCGAACATGGTGGCGACCTGATCTGGGAGATCGGCAGCGGTTACTTTGGCTGCCGTACCGAAGAGGGCCGTTTCGACCCGCAACGTTTCGCCGAGCAAGCGCGTTCGGCGCAAGTGAAAATGATCGAGATCAAGCTCAGCCAGGGCGCCAAACCCGGCCACGGCGGCATCCTGCCAGGGCACAAGGTGAGCCCGGAAATCGCCGCGACCCGGGGCGTGCGCGAAGGCCAGGACTGCATCTCCCCGGCTGCGCACAGCGCCTTCCGCACGCCAGTCGAATTGCTCAAGTTCGTTGCCAGCCTGCGCGAACTGTCGGGCGGCAAGCCGGTGGGCTTCAAGTTCTGCCTGGGGCACCCGTGGGAGTTCATGGGCATTGCCAAAGCCATGCTGGCCACCGGCATCACCCCCGACTTCATCGTCGTCGACGGCAAGGAAGGCGGCACCGGCGCGGCACCACGCGAGTTCAGCGACAACATGGGCGTGCCCATGCGCGAAGGGCTGATGTTCGTGCACAACACTTTGGTCGGCCTGAACCTGCGCGCTAGCATCCGTATTGGCGCAGCGGGCAAGATCGTCAGCGCCTTCGATATCGCCAGCGTGCTGGCCATTGGTGCCGACTGGGTGAATTCGGCGCGCGGCTTCATGTTCGCCATCGGCTGCATCCAGTCGCAAAGCTGCCACACCAACAAGTGCCCGACCGGGGTTGCCACCCAAGACCCGTTACGCCAGCGCGCATTGGTGGTACCGGACAAGGCCCAGCGCGTGGCCAGCTTTCACCGCAACACGCTGCACACCTTGGCCGAGATGCTGGCGGCCGCAGGGCTGGAGCACCCAAGCGAACTCAAGCCCAAGCACCTGGCACGGCGTGTCAGCGCCAGTGAAATCGGCTTGTTCTCGGATTTGCATACGTTTCTCAAGCCTGGCGAATTGCTCAGTGGCTCGATTGAAAGCGAGTTTTATGCGCGGATGTGGCGGATGGCGCGTAGCGACAGCTTTGCACCGGAGACGGGGGAAGTTGCAGGGGTGGCGGCAGCGCCGGCTATACGCCGCAAAGAAACAGCGCCGGCTTGAACAACTGGGGCTGCAAAGCAGCCCCAGCGGGATCAGATCAGAAGATGCTGATCGGGTACTCGACGAATACGCGGACTTCGTTGCCGTCGTCGTTGTAGCCGTTCTGCTGTACCGCATTGTTGGTACGCACGAACGAGCTACGCAGCTTGATCGACAGGTCCTTGGCCGGGCCGTCCTGAACCACGTAGCGGATCTGGTTGAAGATCTCGCGCTCTTTACCTTCACCGAAACCTTGCGGGTTGGCGACGTTGCGGGTGTTGATGTTGTCACCCACCACGTAGGCCAGCTTGTAGGTCAGGCCCGGAACGCCATAGGCGCCGAAGTCCAGGCCGTAGCCCAGCTGCCAGGAGCGCTCGTCTTCGGCGTTGAAGTCGGACCAGTACGAGTTGGCCAGGTAGATGGTCGAACCACCGTCACCCACGCCACCGGCGTTCTGGTAGAAGCCGTAGTTGTAGCCGGTGCTGCCGGTGCTGCGCTGATGCGCGAGGGTGAACGAGTGGGCACCGTACGCGTAAGTGGCAGCCAGGCTCCAGATGGTGTTGGAGTCGCCGTTCAGGCCAGCGGCCTGTACGTACTGCTTGTCGATGTCCGACTTGTAGCCGTTGAAGTCCAGGGTCAGCGACTGGTCGCTGGCGATCGGGAAGACGTAGTTCAAGCCCAGGTAGTGCTTCTTCATCACGTCTTCGTTGTCTGCGGTGTACAGCGAAGCGGTGAAGTTGTCGGTGAACTTGTAGCTACCGCCGAAGACGTTGATCGACTTCAGGCCACCACCGTCACGACGCTCGGCGCTCTTGCGCGCTTCCTGGGTGAAACGACCGGCGTTCAGCTCCAGGCCCTCGATCTCTTTCGAGGTGAGCAAGGTGCCGGTGAAGCTTTCTGGCAGCAGACGCGCATCGTCGTACTGCAGCACAGGCAGTGCCGGCATCTGGTCACCGTACTTCAGCACGGTGTTGGAGATGCGGAATTTCACGGCAGCGCCGCCACGGGCCAGGTTATGCGGCGAGCTGGCGTTGCCCTCGGCATTGGTGGTTTCGTGCGGTTTGAAGAAGTCGACGCCGCCACCACCGTTGTGGCCCTTGCCGCCGTCCAGACGCACGGCATACAGGCCGAATGCGTCGACGCCGACACCGACGGTGCCCTGGGTGAAACCGGAGGAGAAGTTGGCGATGACGCCTTGGCCCCATTCGATCTGGTCATCGGTACCGTGCTTCTTGTCACGGTTGATGTAGGCGTTGCGCAGCAGCACATTGGCGTGGCTGTCTTCGATGAAGCCCTTGCTGTCGGCCTGCTCATTGGCCTGTGCCTGGGTCGCGGCGATCATCGCCAAGGCGACCAGGCTGATCCTGGTTTTCAACATGTTATTTTCCTTATTTCTTAATCAAAAACGCTCTGCAATATGACGCCAGGAACCAACGCCCCTTCGTAGGTTCGACGCTATGCGGATCCAAACTGGAAGGCTTGCCGGCAATCGCACGGTGGCCTTTAACAGCAGCATGGCCATGTCATGGCCAGCAGGCGTTGGCCGAATCCTAGCGGTGTGCGATTACAAATGTCAAAAAATCGTGAAATGTAGGTTGATATAACCAAAATAACTGGCAGGTCTGGTGCATTTCCATGCCTGTTCGCGCTATCGGTGGGCAATTTTTCTCTTGTCAGGTAAGTCACCTGACGTCGTGGGAACAATCTTGGCCGGGCGATTATACAAAGTGCATAGTTACAAAGTGATACATATGTAAAGACAACCCTTTACAAATACTCGAGCAACAGCAAATAGCAAGCATTACCATTCGCACCTTATTTTCACCTGCCTCGGTCCGGATGTGTCCATGCTTGTACCTTGTCGCCTTTCCCCCCTGTCGCTGGGCCTGTCGGTGCTGTTCAGCGCCAGCCTCGCCAACGCCACCACCACTACCCTGCCGGAACTGTCGGTCACCGCCGAAAGCGAGCGCGAAAAGGACAACCCGCGGGTCAAGGAGGTGAGTACCGCGACGCGCACCTCGACGCCGGTGCGCTATGTACCCCAGGCCATCGACACGGTGAAAACCGCCAACGTGCTGGACTACGGCAGCAACACCTTGGGCAAGGCACTCGAGGGTATCCCCAACGTCAGCAGCGGCGCCGACACCCGCTTCGACAGCGTGCGCATCCGCGGCTTCGACGCCAGCAACGACTTCTATCTGGACGGTGTTCGCGATGACAGCCAGTACATCCGCGACCTCAACAACATCGAGCGTGTCGAAGTGCTCAAAGGGCCGGCCGCAGTGTTGTATGGCCGTGGCAGCCAGGGTGGCATCGTCAACCGCGTCAGCAAGGCGCCCGAGCACGGCCGCCGTTCGAGCATCGAGGCACAAGGCGGCAGCCAAGACCTGCGCAGCCTGTACGCCGACCTGAGTGCCGACCCCAGCGACACCATCAGCCTGCGCCTGAACCTGGGCAACGAGGACAGCAACAGCTTCCGCGATGGCATCGATGGCAGCCGCCAACTGTTCGCGCCCTCGATGAGCTGGCAGCTGACGCCGGACCTGAACTGGCTGGTGCAATACGAATACAGCCGCTACAACCGCACGCCCGACCGCGGCATCCCTGGCGTCAACGGCCGCCCGGCAGACGTAAGCCGCAGCACCACCTATGGCGATACCCAGCGCGACTACATCGACGATCGCGCCCAGTCGCTGCGCTCGCGGTTGAACTACCAGCTCAACGAAACCTGGCAACTGCGCCACACCCTTGGCCTGTTCAAGCTCGACAGCGAGTTCGACAACACCTATGCCACGGGCTACAACGCCAGCAACAACACCGTCACCCGCCAGCGCTGGCAGCAAGACCTGAACACCCGCAACCTGTTCAACAACCTGGAAGCCGAGGGCGACTTCAACACCCTGGGGCTGGAGCACAAACTGCTGGTGGGCCTGGAGTTCGGCAGCCAACGGCGTGACCCGACCCTGTACACCGCCCCGACGGGTACGGTGCCGAGCCTGGACGTGAGCAACCCCAACCGCAACCTGCAGCACAATGGGCCGCTGCTGGTGTCGAGCAACAACCACACCGTGGTCGAAAGCCGTGGCCTGTACCTTCAGGACCAGGTCCGCCTGAACGATCAGTGGCAGATCCTCGCGGGCGTGCGCTTCGACCAGTTCGAGGTGGAAACCACCAACAAGATCAAGGGTATTTCCGAGCCACAGGACAGCAACACCACCAGCCCACGCCTGGGTGTGGTCTATACGCCGTGGCGTGATCACTCGTTCTATGCGTCGTGGAGCAAGACCTTCTCGCCCGTGGGCGGTGGCCTGATCGGCATCACCCCGGGCGCGCCGGGCAACACCAACGACACCGGGCCAGAGATGACCCGGCAGAAGGAAATCGGGGTCAAGAGCGACTGGCTCGACCAGCGCCTGACCACCACCCTCGCAGTGTATGAACTTGAGCTGTACAACCGCCGCACGCGTGACGCCAACAACCCGGAAATCATTGTGCTCACCGGCTTGCAACGCTCACGCGGCATCGAGCTGACCGCTACCGGCAACATCGTCGGCAACTGGTACGTGCGCGGGGGCATCGGCCTGCAGGATGCAACCATCGTCAAGGACAACAACAACCAGGAAGGCAACCGCATCAACGACGTGGCCAAGCGCAACGCCAGCCTGTTCGTGACCTGGAAGCCGGAGCTGGGCTGGTACGCCGAGACGGGGTTGACGCTGGTGGGTGACCGTTATGCCGACAACCAGAACACCACGGTGATGCCGGGGTATGGCCGCTGGGATGCGCTCGCCGGCTACCGCACGCACGATTGGGATGTGCGCGCGGCGTTGAACAACATTGCCGACAAGACCTACTACAGCTCAGCGACCAGCGCCGCGCAGATTCAACCGGGTGACCCGCGCAGCCTGGTGGAGACAAGCACTTACCGCTTCTGATGTTACTGCCTGCACCGGTGTCAGGGCCGGTGCAGGCTAGCCCGATACGGTCAGTGCCACACCGCCATCAGCGCTTGCATCTCCGCTTCACTGATCAGCCCTTGGGGGTATCGCCCGGCAAGCAGACGTCGTGGGTCGGTCGTCCTGACCGGTTTGCTTCCATAGTGCTTCAACCACTGCGCCAGAACCCTGAGCGATTGATGATTCACTGCCGATGGGCACAAAGCCGACTCACTTGCTGCGTTCATTTCCACACGTACTCCCTTGCCCGTGAGCGGCTAATCTACGTAGGTATTGTTACAGATCCACGAGCCCGACCAGGCCGAGCTATCTCTTTGAAAAACAATACAAAACATATGCCATTCGCGGCGCCGGACGTCGCCTGGAAATAAAAGGCCCGTCAGATGACGGGCCTCTTCGTTCAGCGTGGTTTCAACGCTTGACCGGCGCGGGTTGCTGCTGGGTCAGGCAATGGATATTGCCCCCGCCCAGCAGCAGTTCACGGCCAGGGATCATCACCACTTCATGGTCCGGGAAGATCTTGGCCAGGATGGCCCTGGCCTGGGCATCTGCAGGGTCATCGAAGCTTGGCGCGATAATGCCGCCGTTGACAATCAGGAAGTTCACATACGAGCCGGCCAGGCGTACCGACGGGTCGCGCTCCTGGCTGCCGGCCACCTGGTCGACACCGTCACATTCTTCGGCGGTGGCATACAGCGGGCCCGGAATCGGCATCTTGTGCACCACGAACTCACGGCCTTTGGCATCGCGGGTGTTTTTCAGCACCTCCAGCGCGGCGTGGCAGCGTGCGTAGTTGGGGTCGTTGGAATCATCGGTCCAGGCCAGTAACACTTCACCTGGGCGCACGTAACAGCAGAAGTTGTCGACATGGCCGTCGGTTTCGTCGTTGTACAGGCCGTCCGGCAGCCAGACCACGGTGTCGACCGCCAGGTGCTCGCGTAGCACCGCCTCGATCTGTTCGCGGCCCAGGTGCGGGTTGCGGTTGCGGTTGAGCAGGCATTCCTCGGTAGTGATCACGGTGCCTTCGCCGTCCACGTGGATCGAGCCACCTTCCAGCACGAAGCCCTCGGTCTGGTAGCGCTGGCAGCGCTCCATTTCCAGTACCTTGGCGGCCAGTTCCTCGTCACGGTTCCAGGGCGCGTAGAGGCCGCCCTCGAAACCGCCCCAGGCATTGAAGCCCCAGTCCACACCGCGCACTTCGCCGTGGTCGTTGATGACGAAGGTTGGGCCGGTATCGCGCACCCAGGCATCGTCATTGCTGATTTCCACCACGCGGATGTTCGGCAGGTCGAGTTGGCGACGGGCGTTTTCGTACTGGCCAGCGGAAACCCCCACGGTCACCGGCTCGAAGCGGGCGATGGCCTTGGCCAGCGTCACATGCGCAGCCTGCGCCGGTTTGCCACCCAGGCGCCAGTTGTCCGAACGCTCCGGCCAGACCATCCAGACCTGGGTCTGCGGCGCCCATTCAGCGGGCATGTGGAAGCCGTCGGCACGGGGGGTGGAGTTGAGGGTTTTCATGGTTAACCTCTGCGTAGGCCCTGAGCCGATGTGCACTGGGGCGTTGGTAGTGTGTGTGTGTGTGTGTAGGAGCGGCCTTGCGTCGCGACGGGGCGCAAAGCGCCCCCGGCTATCGCAAATTTATAACCGATATATATCGGCATTAAAAGCAATAAAACCTGATGAATGAAACCATTATACAGATTATGCCGATATCAATCGAAATAACCCTAAGCCTTCCCGCCAAACCCATGATATTTGTCTGCCACCACCCTAGCCGACGAGCTAGGCTGCATGCCATAGAACTTGGTTTTCCAGAGGCCACTTGAGATGCGCATACTCGTCACAGGCGGCGCCGGCTTCATTGGCTCGGCGCTGGTCCGCCACCTGATCGACAACACCGAACACGAAGTGCTCAACCTCGACAAGCTGACCTACGCCGGCAACCTCGAATCGCTGCAGAGCATCGCCAACAACACCCGATACGAATTCGTCCAGGCCGATATCGCCGACTCGGCAACCGTCAGCGCCGTGCTCGAACGCTTTCAGCCTGGGGCGATCATGCACCTGGCAGCCGAGTCCCATGTGGACCGGTCGATCGACGGCCCGGCCGCGTTCATCCAGACCAACATCGTCGGCACTTACGCCCTGCTCGAAGCCACCCGCGCCTGGTGGAGCCAGCTGCCGGCCGAGCAGCGCCGTGCGTTCCGTTTTCACCATATCTCCACCGACGAAGTCTATGGCGACCTGCATGGCGCCAACGACCTGTTCCACGAGACCACGCCGTATGCGCCCAGCTCACCCTATTCGGCGAGCAAGGCCGCCTCGGACCACCTGGTGCGCGCCTGGCACCGCACCTACGGGCTGCCGGTGCTGATCACTAACTGCTCGAACAACTACGGCCCTTACCATTTCCCCGAAAAGCTGATCCCGCTGATGATCCTCAATGCCTTGGCCAGCAAGCCACTGCCGGTGTATGGCAATGGCCAGCAAGTGCGTGACTGGCTGTTCGTCGAAGACCACGCGCGGGCGTTGCTTGAAGTAGTGAGCCACGGACAGGTCGGCGAAACGTACAATATCGGTGGCCACAACGAGCAGAAGAACCTCGACGTGGTGCACGCCATCTGCGCCCTGCTCGAAGAGCTGGCGCCGCAGCACCCGCAAGGCGTGGCCCGCTATGCAGACCTGATCAGCTACGTCCAGGACCGCCCCGGCCACGACCTGCGCTATGCCATCGATGCCAGCAAGATCGAACGGGAACTGGGCTGGGTACCGCAAGAAACCTTTGCCAGCGGGCTGCGCAAGACGGTGCAGTGGTACCTGGACAACCAGCAATGGTGCCGTCATGTCCAGGATGGCAGCTACCAGGGTGAACGCCTGGGCAATACCGACATCAAGGAGCTCATTGCATGACCAAGGGCATTGTCCTGGCCGGAGGATCCGGCACACGCCTGCACCCCATCACCCTTGGGGTTTCCAAGCAACTGCTGCCGATTTACGACAAACCGATGATCTACTACCCGATCTCGGTGCTGATGCTCGCCGATATCCGCGAAATCCTGCTGATCTCGACACCTCAGGACCTGCCCCAGTATCGCCAGCTGTTCGGCGACGGCAGCCAGTTCGGCATCCACATCAACTATGCCGAGCAGCCCTCACCCGATGGCCTGGCCCAGGCATTTCTGATCGGCGAGCAGTTCATCGGCGATGACTCGGTGTGCCTCATTCTTGGCGACAACATCTTCCACGGCCAGAGCTTCACCGAACAGTTGCAGCGCGCGGTCAACCACCCGAGCGGGGCCACCGTTTTCGGCTACTGGGTCAAGGACCCGGAACGCTTCGGCGTGGTCGAGTTCGACGAGCAAGGCAACGCCCTGTCCATCGAAGAAAAGCCCCTCAAGCCCAAGTCCAGCTATGCGGTGACGGGCCTGTACTTCTACGACAACGACGTGATCGAAATTGCCAAGGGCATCCGCCCCTCCGAGCGGGGCGAACTTGAAATCACCGATGTCACCAATGCCTACCTCAAGCGCGGTGACCTGCGCGTGGAGCGCTTTGGCCGCGGCTTTGCCTGGCTCGATACCGGGACTCACGAGAGCCTGCTGGATGCCTCGCAATATGTGCAGACCATCGAGAACCGCCAGGGGCTGAAGGTGGCCTGCCTGGAAGAAATCGCCTTCAACAAGGGCTGGATCACCCGTGACCAGTTGCTGGCCAAGGCTGAAAAACTCAAAAAGACCGGTTACGGTCAGTACCTGGGCAAACTGGCTAACGAGTCTGCATGAACATCATCCCCACCGAGATCCCTGATGTACTGATCATCGAACCGACGGTATACGGTGACAGCCGAGGCTTCTTCTTCGAAGCCTTCAACGCCCGTGAGTTTGCCAAGCAGACCGGCGTTGCCGTGGACTTCGTCCAGGACAACCACTCCCGCTCCCTCAAGGGCGTGTTGCGCGGCCTGCACTATCAGGTGGAAAACACCCAAGGCAAACTGGTGCGCGTAGTACAGGGCGAGATCCGCGATATTGCCGTGGATGTACGCAAGAGCTCGCCAACTTTCGGCCAGTGGGTTGCCGTGCACCTGTCGGCCGACAATCATCGCCAATTGTGGATTCCGCCTGGCTTTGCCCACGGTTTTGCGGTGGTCAGCGAAACCGCCGAGTTCCTCTACAAGACCACCGACTACTACAACCCAGGCGCCGACCGTTGCATCCGCTGGGACGACGCGCAGCTGGCCATCGACTGGCAACTCGAAGGGCCGCCGGTGCTGTCGGAAAAGGACAAGGTCGGCGTACCGCTGAGTGAGGCGCAACTGCTGCCATGAAGATTGTCGTATGTGGCCGTAACGGCCAGGTAGCCCAGGCGCTGAAGACGCAGCTGGTCGGCCTTGGCGAGCTTCACGTGCTCGGGCGCGAGCAACTGGACCTGGCCCAGCCCGAGGCCCTGCGTGGCCCGCTGCGCCAGCTGGCCCCCGACCTGATCATCAATGCGGGTGCCTACACGGCGGTCGACCAGGCCGAGCACGAGCCAGAGCGCGCCTTTGCGATCAATGCCCACGGCCCTGGTGTGCTTGCCGAAGAAGCGGCACGGCTTGGCGCGCCGCTTATCCACTACTCCACCGACTACGTCTTCGACGGCAACAAGGCTACGCCCTACACCGAACAAGACGCCCCCAACCCCCTGGGGGTCTACGGCCAAAGCAAACTTGCAGGCGAGCAGGCGATTGCCGCAGTGGCCGGCCAGCACCTGATCCTGCGCACCAGCTGGGTCTATTCGCTGTACGGGCGCAACTTTCTGCTGACCCTGCAGCGCCTGCTGCAAGAGAAGCCTCAACTGCGCATTGTCGACGACCAGATCGGCGCACCGACCTGGGCCGCTAGCATTGCCGCCAGCACCCGTGTATTGGTCGAACGTTGGCAGGCCGGCCAGGCGGGCGCCTGGGGCACCTACCACCTCACCGCGCAAGGCGAGACGTCCTGGTTCGGCTTCGCCCAGGCCATCGCCGAGCAACTCAAGGCCCAAGGCCTGCCCTGCGCCGAACTGCTGCCAATCCCGTCCAGTGACTACCCCACGCCGGCCCGCAGGCCGCTCAACTCACGCCTGGACTGCTCACGCCTGGCCCACGAATGGCACATCCGCCTGCCGCACTGGCAGCAGGCGCTGATCGACTGCCTCAAGTAGCGCATAATTGCGTCAGACTTTTCTGGCGCACTTACGTGATGATTGCAAAACCCACGCCCCCACGCCGTCCCCGCTGGCGCAGCCTGGCCCTGCTGGCCCTGTGCCTGGCCCCGCTGCTGTGGCCGCTGCATCACCTGGCCGAGCGCTACTACCAGGAAGAACTGGCCTCACAGAACCGCCAGACCCTCGACCTGTACGTCGCCAACCTGCTCGGCACCCTGCACCGCTACGAAACCCTGCCGCAGATCCTCGGCGACCTGCCGGCCCTGCGCGGCGTGCTGGCCGACCCGTTCCGCCTGGAAGCGGTGACCAACGCCAACCGCCTGCTAAAGAACATCGTCCAGCAGACCGGTGCCGAGGTCATGTACCTGATGGACGTCAGCGGCAACACCCTGGCCGCCTCCAACTGGGACAAGCACGACAGTTTCGTCGGCCGCAACTTCGCCTTCCGCCCTTACTTCAACGAGGCCATGGCCGGCCACCTGGGGCGTTTCTTCGGCCAGGGCACCACCTCGGCCAAGCGTGGCTACTTCTTCGCCGCAGCGGTGCGGGACCGCGAGCGCATCGTTGGCGTGCTGGTGGTCAAGGTCGACCTGGACCACACCGAAACCCTCTGGGGCCGCACCCCAGAGCAACTGTTGCTGACCGACCATAACGGCGTGGTGATCCTGACCTCACGGCCCGACTGGCGCTTCCGTGCCACCCGCGCGCTGACCGAGGCCGAGCGCCAGGCGATCATCGCCATCCAGCCGTACCCGACCCAGGCCCCGCAACCGCTGCAGCTCAGCCAGGATGCGTGGATCACCCAGACCCGCGACATCAAGGAAACTGGCTGGCAAGTCAGCATCCTCGCGCCACGCATGCTGGTCGACCGCTCGGTGCAGACAGTGATGGCCATCGGCGCCGGCACGCTGCTGGTGATGATGCTGCTGGCCGGCCTGGTGATGCAGCGGCGGCGCCACTACATCGACCGCATCGACTTCGAGGCCCGTGGCCGCCAAGAGCTGGAGAAGCGCGTGGCCGAACGTACCGCCGACCTCGAAGGCCTCAATACCCGCCTCAAAAGTGCCGTGCTGGAACGTGAAAATGCCCAGCAGGAAGCCGTGCGGGCCCAGGACGAACTGGTCCAGGCCGGCAAGCTGTCGGTGCTGGGCACCATGTCGGCGAGCATCAGCCACGAACTCAACCAGCCGCTGGCAGCCATTCGCAGTTACGCCGAGAACGCCGAGATCCTGCTTGACCATCAACGCACCGACGACGCCCGCGGCAACCTCAAGCTGATCGGTGAACTGACCGGGCGCATGGCCTCGATCATCGCCCACCTGCGCGCCTTCGCCCGCCGCGACCGCCACGCCCCGGAGAGCGTGGCCCTGCAGCCGGCACTGGACGATGCCCTGGCCTTGCTGGCCAAGCGCCGCCGCGCGATGGCTGTAGAGCTGATCCGCGACCTGCCAGAGGCCACGTTGTGGGTACAGGCCGGCGAAACCCGCCTGCGCCAGGTACTGGGCAACTTGCTGGCCAACGCCCTCGACGCCCTGACCGAAAAGGCCAACCCGCGCCGTCTGTGGCTGAGTGCCGAACAGCGCGATGGCTACGTCTACCTGTACATCCGCGACAACGGCCCTGGCTTCAGCCGCCAGGCGCTGGAGCATGCCAAGGAGCCGTTCTTCACCACCAAGACCCGCACCCAGGGCCTGGGCCTGGGGCTGGCCATCTGCGAAAGCCTGATGCGCGCGCTGGGCGGTGAACTGCTGCTGGCCAACCACCCTGAAGGCGGCGCCTTGCTTACCCTGCAACTGCGCGTGGCCGCACCCGGCGCTACCCTGCCCAATTCGGAGGACCCCTCGGCATGACCCCCGAGACACTGATCGACAGCCAAGCCCAGGTCATTCTGGTCGACGACGACCCCCACCTGCGCCAGGCACTGAGCCAGACCTTGGACCTTGCCGGGCTCAAGGTGGTGGCGCTGGCCGATGCCCAAGGCCTGGCCGAGCGTATCGAAGCCGACTGGCCTGGTGTGGTGGTCAGCGACATCCGCATGCCTGGCATCGATGGCCTGCAACTGCTGGAGCAACTGCACGGGCGCGACAGCGAGCTGCCGGTGCTGCTGATTACCGGCCACGGCGATGTGCCGTTGGCGGTACAGGCGATGCGCGCCGGTGCCTATGACTTCCTTGAAAAACCGTTTGCCAGCGACGCCCTGCTCGACAGCGTGCGCCGCGCCCTGGCCCTGCGCCGCCTGGTGCTGGACAACCGCAGCCTGCGCCTGGCCTTGAGCGACCGCCAGCAACTGGCCACGCGCCTGGTGGGCCAGTCGCCGTCGATGCTGCGCCTGCGCGAACAGATCGGCGCCTTGGCCGGTACCCGCGCCGATGTGCTGATACTGGGTGAGACCGGTGCCGGCAAAGAGGTGGTGGCCCGCGCCCTGCACGACCTGTCCAGCCGCCGCGACGGGCCATTCGTGGCGATCAACGCCGGGGCACTGGCCGAGTCGGTGGTCGAGAGCGAGTTGTTCGGCCACGAGCCTGGCGCCTTCACCGGCGCGCAGAAGCGGCGCATCGGCAAATTCGAATTCGCCAATGGCGGCACGCTGTTCCTCGATGAAATCGAAAGCATGAGCCTGGATGTACAGGTCAAACTGCTGCGCATGTTGCAGGAGCGGGTGGTCGAGCGCCTGGGCGGCAACCAGCTGATCCCGCTGGATATCCGCATCATTGCTGCCACCAAGGAAGACCTGCGCCAGTCCGCCGACCAGGGGCGCTTCCGCGCCGACCTGTATTACCGCCTGAACGTGGCGCCGCTGCGCATACCCCCGCTGCGTGAGCGCGGTGACGACATCCTGGTGTTGTTCCAGCACTTTGCCGATGCCGCCAGCCAGCGCCACGGCTTGACGCCGCACACCCTGCAGCCTGCCCAGCGCGCCATGCTGCTGCGCCACGCCTGGCCTGGCAATGTGCGGGAGCTGCAGAACGCTGCCGAACGCTTTGCCCTGGGCCTTGAGCTTGCCCTCGACGGCCAGGCACCGGCTGCGGCAACGCCAGCGCCGGTGGTAGTGGCCGGCAACCTCAGCGAACAGGTCGAGCAGTTCGAGCGCTCGCTGATTGCCGCCGAGCTTGGCCAACCACACAGCTCCATGCGCAGCCTGGCCGAGGCACTGGGCATTCCACGCAAGACCTTGCATGACAAGCTGCGCAAGCACAGCCTCAGTTTTGACGGCGGCAGCGGCGGGCACGACGACCAGGAGGACAACCGTCCATGAGCACCGACAGCCAGTACCTGCAGGGCATACTGCACAGCGACATCCCCCTCACGCGGGAAATGGGCCTGGAGGTCATCGACTGGCAGCAGTACACCCTGCGCCTGCAACTGCCGCTGGCGGCCAACGTCAACCACAAGAGCACCATGTTCGGCGGCAGCTTGTACTGCGCTGCGGTACTGGTGGGCTGGGGGTGGCTGCACCTGCGCTTGCGCGAGTTGGGCATCGATGACGGGCACATCGTCATCCAGGAGGGGCAGATCAGCTACCCGTTGCCGGTCACAGGTGCGGCGGTGGCACGCTGTGCGGCGCCGGATGAAAAGAGCTGGGCGCGCTTCGTGACCATGTACCAGCGCCGTGGACGGGCGCGGCTGACGCTGGAGACTACCGTCAGCAATGCCGGCAGCGACGAAGCGGCCGTACGGTTCAGCGGGCAGTACGTTCTGCACCGCTGATTGCTTGCAAATACCCTAGTTGTTGCCGGAGCGGCGCGACAGGTCGATCAAGGCCTGGCGCCAGCTGGCTGCGCTGGGCAAAGCCAGGAAAAACGGGTTTAGCAGTGACTCACGCGGCGGATAGCGGAACGGCTGGCCGTCCAGCTCGATGACCTCGCCACCGGCACCTTCGACCACACCCTGCGCCGCGGCAGTGTCCCACTGCGAAGTCGGCGCCAGGCGTGGGTAACAATCGGCGCTGCCTTCGGCCAGCAGGCAGAACTTCAGCGAGCTACCGATATTGGCCAGCTCCAGCGCCCCCACCGCAGCCCCCAGCCCGGCCAGCAGCGCTTCTTGCTCCGGGCTGGAATGACGACGGCTGGCGACCACGGTGAAACGGCCATCGGCAGGCGGTGCATTGCGTACCTGGATCGGCTCGGCCGCTTCACCCGCCTCGGCACGCCAGGCACCCAACTGGCGGCCGCCAAAGTAACAGCGCCCGTTGGTCGGCATCGACACCACGCCGAACACCACCTCAGCGTTTTCGATCAGCGCGATGTTGACCGTGAACTCTTCACTGCCTGCAATGAATTCCTTGGTGCCGTCCAGCGGGTCGACCAGCCACCAGCGGCTCCAGCCCTGGCGCTCGGCCAGCGAGATGTCGCAGTCCTCCTCGGACAGCACCGGGATGTGCGGCGCCAAGGCCAGCAAGCCATCGGCAATGACCCGGTGCGCCGCCAGGTCTGCTGCGGTGACCGGTGAATCGTCAGCCTTGTTGCTGACCGCCACATCGGCGCGCCAGAACGGCAGAATCGCCTGGCCCGCCACCTGGGCCAGCTTGACCACTTCGTGCATCAGCTGCAGGTCGTTCATAGCTCCAGCAACCCCCGCTGGCTCAGCAGGTCACGCGCCAGGTACAGCGCCGCCAGGGCGCGGCCCTCGGTGAACTGCGGGTGCATGGCCAGGGCTGACAGCTCGCGCAGGTTGACCTTGTCGACCCGCATCGGCTCCGGCTCATCGCCTTCAAGCTGCTCTTCATACAGGTCGGTCGCCAGCACCACCTGAATCTTCTGGCTCATGTAGCCAGGCGACAGCGACAGTTCGGTCAGGTGCTCCAGTTGCCGCGCCCCAAAACCGGCCTCTTCCTTGAGCTCCCGGTCTGCCGCCGCCAGCACGTCCTCGCCCGGTTCGATCAGGCCCTTGGGCAACGACAGCTCGTATTCGTCCGTGCCGCCGCAGTATTCCTCGACCAGCACAGCATGTTCGGCGTCGAGCATCGCCACGATCATCACCGCTCCGTAACCGTTGCCCCGGCCGACCAGGCGCTCGTAGGTGCGCTCGGCACCATTACTGAAGCGCAATTGCACAGCCTCGACGCGGAACAGGCGGCTGCTGGCGACGATTTCGCGGTTGAGGACGGTGGGTTTCTGGCGCATGGGGCAGCTCCTTGGCGTGAACGGGTTACTATACCGTGGCTAGCCGACTGAACGAGAGTTTCCCATGCCTGTTCTTCCCTGGTCTGCCATCGATACCGTCCTGCTGGACATGGACGGCACGCTGCTCGACCTGCACTACGACAACCGATTCTGGCTGGACCACCTGCCCCAGCGCTATGCCGAGCTGCATGGCGCCAGCCGGGCCATGGCAGAAATGGAACTGCAGCCGCTGTTCGAGCGCAATGCCGGCACGCTCAACTGGTACTGCCTGGACTTCTGGAGCCGTGAGCTGAAGCTGCCGATCCGTGAGCTCAAGCGCGAGATCGCCGACCTGATCGCCCTGCGCCCGGATGCCGACACCTTCCTGGCCGCCATCCGCCAGGCGGGCAAGCGCGTGGTGATGATCACCAATGCCCACCGCGATTCGTTGTCACTGAAGCTGGAACGGGTAGAACTGGCGCCCTACTTCGAGCGGCTGATCAGTTCGCATGATTATGGCTACCCCAAGGAAAGCCCACAGTTCTGGGATGCGTTGCAGGCGGATATCGGCTTCGACCCGGCGCGCAGCCTGTTTATCGACGACACCCTGGCCATTTTGCGCAGCGCACGGCAGTTTGGGGTCGGCCACTTGCTGGCAGTGAGGCAGCCGGACAGCCAGGCAGCGCCGCGCGATACCCAGGAGTTTGCCGCGGTAGAGGATTACCGGGATTTGTTGTCGGGGCTTTGAGGGCCTCTTCGCGGGGCAAGCCCGCTCCCACAGGTAAGTAAAACCCTTGAGCATTGCAGGGTACCTGTGGGAGCGGGCTTGCCCCGCGAAAGAGCCAGCACGATCTATCAGTCCGGAATGCGCAACACCTGCCCCGGATAGATCTTGTCCGGGTGCGACAGCATCGGTTTGTTGGCCTCGAAGATCTTGTTGTACTGGTTGGCATTGCCATAGACGACTACGGCAATGGCTGACAGCGTGTCACCCTTTTTCACGGTAACGAAGCGCGCAGCCTGAACGACCGGCCCTGTTACGGTGATCTGATCATCAACGCTGGCCACACCATTGATGTTGCCCGCCGCCAGAATGATCTTCTCTTTCTCCTCCTGGCTAGCCACCTCGCCCTTGAGGGTGATCTTGTCGCCCTCTACAGTGGCGGTGATGTTCGGATTACCCAGGCCGACGCTTTCCACGTGCTTTTTCAACTGCTCCTCGGCATTGGCATTACCGGGGGTCAGCAGGTCGATCAACTTCTCGCCGGCTTCCTTCACGAAACTGAACAGGCTCATTGCGTTCTCCTTGTTGATAAAACCTCGGAGCCAGGAGTCTAGGCCAGGATTACCCGACCTGCCCCTGCCGCGGCCAATCGACGCGGTCTATCAAGGCATAGACCCTAGCGATTAGACGAGACCGCCCCACAGGCCTAGGCTTGGGCTATCAAATCGCCGCCGGTAGCCAGCCCCGATGAACAGCAAACCTCCGGTCTGCGCGGCCTCATCGCCTTTGGCCTTGCCCGCCGCCAGCAACAACTACGAGTACGCCCAGCTCGGCGACGCCGAGCGCGCCAGTACGCCCCTGGCCGAAGAAGTGGCCTTGGCCATCGCCTACAACGGCCTCAACCAGGCGGTGATGCTGGTCAGCCCTACCGACCTTGAAGATTTTGCGGTCGGCTTCAGCGTCGGCGCCGGGCTTGTCGAAGGCACCCACGAGATCTATGACCTCAAGCTGTCCGGCAGCGGTTCGGCTCTGTACGCCGATCTGGAAATCTCCAGCCGGGCCTTCTGGAACCTGAAGAACCAGCGCCGCCAACTGGCCGGCACCAGCGGCTGCGGCCTGTGCGGGGTCGAAGCACTCGAGCAGGCACTGCCCGAGCTGGCCGAACTGCCCGGCGCGCCCTTGCCGCCTGCGCACTGGCTGGCAGGCCTGCGTGGGCGTATCGACGCCTTCCAGCCGCTCGGCCAGCATTGCGGCGCGGTGCATGCGGCACTGTTCATGGACCGTAACGGCGAACTGCTACTCGGCCGCGAAGACATCGGCCGGCACAACGCCCTCGACAAACTGATCGGAGCCCTGCTGCGCCAAGGCATCGACAGCACCGGCGGCCTGGCCATCGTCACCAGCCGCTGCAGCCTGGAGCTGATCCAGAAGGTGCTGCGTGCCGGCATCCAGACCCTGGTCAGCCTCTCGGCACCCACCGGCCTGGCCCTGCAATGGGCGCGCAAGCACAACCTCAACCTCATCCATCTGCCCAAACACAGTGCACCGCGGGTCTACAGCCCAGCGGCGGAGTCGTAACAGCCGTGACCTCGTACCAGCCCCTCCCTGACAACGCCCCAGCCGCCCCCCCTCGCTACAAGCCCTACCACGGCCCCGCCGGAGGCTGGGGTGCGTTGCGCAGTGTGGCCAAGGCCTGGGTCGGCAGCGATAACGCGCTGAAGAACATCCGCGCGCTGCTCAAGACCAACCAGAACGGCGGCTTCGACTGCCCCGGCTGCGCCTGGGGCGATTCGCCGGAAAACGGCATGGTCAAGTTCTGCGAGAACGGCGCCAAGGCGGTCAACTGGGAAGCCACCAAGCGCCGCGTGGACGCCGCCTTCTTCGCCCGTTACAGCGTCAGCGCGCTGCGCGAGCAGAGCGATTACTGGCTGGAGTACCAGGGGCGCCTGACCGAACCGATGGTTTACGACGCACAACAGGACCGCTACCAGCCCATCAGTTGGGATGCCGCCTTTGCCCTGATCGCCCGCGAACTGAACAACCTGGCCACCCCTGACCAGGCCGAGTTCTACACCTCGGGCCGGGCCAGCAACGAAGCCGCCTACCTCTACCAGCTGTTCGTGCGGGCCTACGGCACCAACAACTTCCCCGATTGCTCGAACATGTGCCACGAAGCCAGCGGCGTGGCCCTGGGGCAAAGCGTCGGCGTCGGCAAGGGCACGGTCACCTACGACGACTTCGAGCATGCCGATGCAATCTTCGTCTGGGGCCAGAACCCGGGCACCAACCACCCACGCATGCTCGACCCGCTGCGGGATGCGGTGAAACGCGGCGCCCAGGTGGTGTGCGTCAACCCGCTGAAAGAGCGTGGCCTGGAGCGTTTCCAGCACCCGCAGAACCCGTTGGAGATGTTGACCAACAGCGACCGGCCGACAAACACCGCGTTCTTCCGCCCGGCCCTTGGTGGCGATATGGCGCTGCTGCGCGGCATGGCCAAGTTCGTCCTGCAGTGGGAACGTGAGGCCCAGGCCAGCGGCGAACCTGCTGTGTTCGACCACGCCTTCATCGCCGAGCATGGTCACGGCGTCGATGACTACCTGGCAGTGGTCGATGCCACGCCGTGGGCGCATATCCAGACGCAATCCGGCCTGACCCTGGCCGACATCGAGCTGGCCGCGCGCATGTATTGCCGTGGCAAGCGGGTGATCATGTGCTGGGCGATGGGTATCACCCAGCATCGCCATTCGGTGCCGACCATCCAGGAAATCGTCAACCTGCAGATGCTGCGCGGCAACATCGGCGCGCCAGGCGCCGGCCTGTGCCCGGTGCGTGGCCACAGCAACGTGCAGGGCGACCGCACCATGGGTATCAACGAGCGCCCGCCGCTGGCACTGCTCGACGCCCTCGAGAAGCGCTTCAACTTCCCCGTGCCGAGGCACAACGGCCACAACACTGTCGAAGCCATCCACGCCATGCTCGACGGCCGTGCCAAGGTGTTCATCGGCTTGGGCGGCAACTTCGCCCAGGCCACGCCAGACACCGCGCGTACCGCGCAGGCGCTGCGCAACTGCGAGCTGACCGTGCACATCAGCACCAAACTCAACCGCAGCCACCTGATCCACGGCAAACAGGCATTGATCCTGCCGTGCCTGGGCCGTACCGATATCGACCTGCAGGCCGACGGGCCACAGGCTGTGACCGTGGAAGACTCGTTCAGCATGGTCCATGCCTCCAACGGCCAATTGAAGCCGCTGACGACTCAGATGCGTTCGGAGCCTGCGGTGGTTGCCGGTATCGCTGCCGCCACCCTGGGCAAGCAGCCGGTCGACTGGCACTGGCTGGTCGCCGACTACGACCGCATCCGCGACCTGATCGGCGACACCATTGCCGGCTTCAGCGGCTTCAACCAGCGCCTGCGCGAGCCGGGTGGCTTCTATCTGGGCAACAGCGCCGCCAACCGCGAATGGCAGACCAGCACCGGGCGCGCCAATTTCAAGGCCAACTTGCTACCGGACACCTTGCTCGATGAACGCGTGCGGGCCAGCGGCCAATTGCCCGACCTGGTGATGCAGTCGATGCGTTCGCACGATCAGTACAACACCACCATCTATGGCCTGGATGACCGCTACCGAGGCGTGCGTGGCCAGCGCGAGGTGCTGTTCGTCAACGAGGCCGACATCATCCGCCTTGGCTTCCAGCCGGGGCAGAAGGTCGACATTGTCTCGTTGTGGGGGGATGAACATGTGCGCCGTGTGCACGGCTTCACCTTGCTGGCCTTCGATATCCCGGCCGGGCAGGCGGCGGCTTATTATCCAGAGGTGAACCCGCTGGTGCCGTTGGAGAGCATTGGCGATGGCAGCCATACGCCGACGTCCAAATTCATTGCCATCAAGCTGGAACGTGCACGGCACGACGGGCGTATTCTGTAACGCTCGAAAGGCTAACGGCAAAAACGAAAAAGCCCTGTTCCATAACGGTTCAGGGCTTTGTCATAAGTACCTCTGACAGCCAAAAAACAATAAAGTTTCACCTAGAAAACAGTAACTTAGAGAATTGTGTACAACTCGTGCTACTCGTCGGATTTCAATTGCCAGCCGCCCTCCAGAGCCTCAAATTCGCCTCGTCATCCTTATGAGGCTCTCTTGATGAAGAAGTACTCCTCGATTCTGTTGTTGTCTTTCAGCTTGCTCAGCGGCGTTGCCATGGCCGGTGGCAATACCGAGGCCGGCATTGGCGGCGCATTGGGTGGGGTACTCGGCTCCGTAGTGGGCAACTCCATCGGTGGTAGCACGGGCGGCGCTATTGGTGCCGGCCTGGGCGGCGCAGCCGGCGGTGCCCTGGGTGCCGACAAACGCCAGCGTGGCGAGGCTGCCATCGGTGGCGCGCTGGGCGCCGCAGGCGGCAACGTGGTTGGTCGCTCGGTGGGCGGCACCACCGGTAGCTACATTGGTGCGGCAGCCGGCGGCGGTGCCGGGGGCGCGCTGGGTAACTACATGGGCAACAAGGCCGACGACGACGAACGCCATGACGATCGCCGCTACCGACGTAGCTACGACGACCGTCGTCACTACGACCGTGGCAACCATTACGGCCACCGCAAGCACAAGCGCCACTGGCGCCACTGATGCCTGAGGGCTTGGCCCTGGCAGCAAAAGCCCCGCCCCGCCCGGCGGGGCTTTTTTATGCCTGCGGGGCGAGCTGAAGGCCGCTGAGAATGGCCTGCAGCGCCTCAGGCAGCGGCACAGGCCGGCCGCTTGAGCGCTCGATGAACACCTGCACCACCGTCCCCGCCGCACACGCATCCCTTTCGCCAGGGCGATACAGCGCCAACCGGTATTCCACGGTACTGCCGGCCAACCGCGTCACCCCCAGGCCCACCTCAAGCACATCCGGAAAACCCGGCAGCGCGAAAAAATCCGCAGCCGAACTGACCACGAACGCCGCCAGCGCACCTTCACGCAGGTCCAGCTCAGCTTGCTCGACGAGGAAGGCCTGGATGGCGGTTTCGAAAAAGCCATGCACGGTGGCACCGGCGATGTGGCCGTTCAGGTCGTTGTCCTGGGGGCGGGTGAGGATGGGATGGAAGTGGGCGAATGCACTGCGCTGTGGGGCTTCGGTCATCTGTCTGTCTCGCGAGGTCGCAATGGATGCTAACAGTGAAACAGAAAATCCAGACTGGAGGATGTCTTTACGTCCTTTTTGCGGGCAGCCCGCGAAAAGGCCATTAGTAATCGTGCAAAAGTATCAGGCACAAAAAAGCCGCCATCTCAGGCGGCTTTTCTTTACAGCTAACGACAGCTTACAGCTGTGGGCCAGCAGCCTTGATGGCGTCGGAAACTTCGAACTTCTTGAAGTTCTCGATGAACAGCTTGGCCAGGCCTTTGGCGGCCTCGTCGTAGGCAGCTTTGTCAGCCCAGTTGGTGCGCGGGTTGAGCAGCTCGGTATCAACGCCCGGAACGGTTTTTGGCACGTCCAGGTTGATGATGTCCAGGTGCTCGGTGTCGGCACCTACCAGCGCGCCGCTCTGAATCGCAGCGATCACCGCGCGGGTGGTCGGGATGCTGAAGCGCTTGCCAACGCCGTAGCCACCGCCGGTCCAGCCGGTGTTGACCAGGTAGACCTTGGAGTTGAAGCCGTTGATGCGCTTGATCAGCAGCTCAGCGTACTCGCCAGCCGGGCGCGGGAAGAACGGCGC
This sequence comes from Pseudomonas sp. NFX1, assembly GCF_051123555.1. Lineage (NCBI taxonomy): Bacteria > Pseudomonadati > Pseudomonadota > Gammaproteobacteria > Pseudomonadales > Pseudomonadaceae > Pseudomonas > Pseudomonas sp. NFX1. The sequence continues at coordinate 4,386,366 of NZ_CP169366.1, forward strand.
GCCGAAGCAGGTGGAGAAGGTCGACTTGATGCCGCCGCCCGAACCCATTTCGGTGGAACCGACCAGCGCGGTGTAACCGGACAGGAAGTGGTAGGCAGCCTGTTCGTTGTTCAGGATCGAAACCGGAGGCAGAACGCCGGTCAGGTCGCAGGTCAGGAAGATGACCGCGTTAGGCTCGCCGCCCAGGTTCGCTTCGGAACGCTTGGCAACGTGCTCCAGCGGGTAGGCCGCACGGCTGTTCTGGGTCAGGCTGACGTCGGTGTAGTCGGCGTGCTTGTTGGCGTCGAGCACGACGTTTTCCAGCACTGCGCCATGCTTGATGGCTTTCCAGATGACCGGCTCGTTCTTCTCGGACAAGTCGATGCACTTGGCGTAGCAACCGCCTTCCATGTTGAAGACAACGCCTTCGCCCCAACCGTGCTCGTCGTCACCGATCAGGTAACGGCTTTCGTCGGCCGACAGGGTGGTCTTGCCAGTGCCGGACAGGCCGAAGAACAGGGTCACATCGCCTTCTTCGCCGATGTTGGCAGCGCAGTGCATTGGCAGCACGTCGGCAGCCGGCAGCAGGAAGTTCTGCACCGAGAACATGGCTTTCTTCATTTCACCGGCGTAACGCATACCAGCGATCAGCACCTTCTTCTGGGCGAAGTTGATGATCACGCAGCCGTCGGAGTTGGTGCCGTCACGCTCAGGCTCGCAAACGAAGTTGGCGACGTTGAGGATCTGCCACTGGTCACGACCAGCCGGGTTGAACTGCTCAGGGTTGATGAACAGGCAACGGCCGAACAGGTTCTGCCAAGCAGTCTGGGTGGTCATCTTCACCGGCAGGTAGTGCTCGGCGGCCGCACCTACGTGAACGTAGGAAACGAAGTGATCCTGGGCGTTGTTGAACGCCTCGACGCGGTCCCACAGGGCATCGAACTTGTCGGCCGGGAACTTGCGGTTGATCGGGCCCCAGGAGATGGCAGCCTGGGTGGAAGGTTCTTCGACGATGAAACGGTCAGCCGGCGAACGGCCAGTGCGGTGACCGGTCTCGACCACCAGTGCGCCAGTATCGGCCAGCACGCCCTCACCGCGTTGCAGCGCTTCTTCTACCAGCTTATCGACGCTCAGGTCGGTGTACACGGTGTTGTTGGCTTGCGTCATGAGATACCCCATCCGGCCCGAGGCCGAGTGCTCCAAACGTTTTGTAGTTGTCTGTAAAAAACTACTACAGCGAAAAAAGTGGCCGGATTATGCCAGAAAAGCCCAAAAAAAGTAGGCCCCTCCTGTCGTTACTGCGCTTTTGCGCAATTCGACAGCAGAATTCCCTATAGTTAATCGTTTCAGTGCCGAGTTTCTGACGCCGTGTCTGTCCCGCCACCGGCAAACAGTTGCGCGACATCGCTTGCATCGAAGAAATAGCGCTCATTGCAGAACTGGCAATCGATTTCCACCTTGCCACCGCACTCTTCGACCAACTGCTCGGCGTCGTGCTGGCCGAGGCTTACCAGCGCATTGCCGGAGCGCTCGCGCGAGCAACTGCAGTGGAAGCGCAGCGGCTCGATATCGAACAGGCGCACGGCGTCTTCATGGTAGAGGCGGTGCAGCAGGGTTTCGTTGTCCAGCACCCACTCTTCGGCTTTGAGCGTGCTGGCGAGGGCCGTTACATGCTGCCAGCTCTCGGCGCGCTCTTCTTCGTCGCGCTGGCGGTCTACCGGCAACTGCTGCAACAGCAGGCCGCGCGCCTTGCCGTCCTTGGCATCGAGCCAGAAACGGGTATTGAGCTGCTGCGACTGAACGAAGTAGTTGGTGAAGCATTCAGACAGGTTGGCGCCGTCCAGGTCGACGGTACCTTGGTAACGCTGGCCTTTGACCGGGTCGATGGTCAGGGTCAGGTGGCCGTCGGGCATCAGCTGGGCCAAGGTCGCCTCTGCGCCGATCTGGTCCGCCTCGTAACGGGCGACGCCGCGAATCTCGCGATCACCGGAGCATTCCACCATCAGCAGCGGGATCGGCCCCTGGGAACGTGCCTGCAGGATCAGCAGGCCATCGAACTTCAGCGCGCCCACCAGCAATGCGGTGGCAGCCATCAGCTCACCGAGCAGCGCGGCCACAGGTTGGGGGTACGGGTGACGCGCCAGCACTTCGGCATAGCTGCGGTCGAGCCCCACCCACTCACCGCGGATATCGCGGTCGTCGAAGATGAAGCGTTGGGTGAAATCGGTATCCGGCAATTCGCTCATAGGTTCTGGCTATCTGAAAATGATGACAAAATGGTTACACGGGATTTCGAAACACTTGCGAAGCCCGTGACAGAGCACTCACAAGGCGCTCCGATTCCTGTTGGCAATAGAGGTATCTTATGGACAATCGACCACTGTTCCAAGCAAGGTGGTCCTTGGGACCCTTGGCAGCCTGCACGCTGCTGCCCATCGCTCTACTGTGTTTCTGGTTATGGCCTATTGGCCAGATCCTGTGCCTGACTTTCGACGAATGGCTGTTTCACAGCCTCAATGCGCCGCTGGCCGACAACACCGCCTGGCGCTACATCTGGACCCTTGGCAGCCTGCGCCCGTTCGACATCGTGGTCGGGTTGATCCTGCTGGCAGTGCTGATCCGTGGCAACTGGGTGTTCAAAGCCTGCCAGGTGCGTGAGGCCTTTTTCGGCTTTTTGGTCACCCTGGTCCTATTAGTGGTGATTCGCGCGCTGTTTTCCAAGTGGGTCGATGCCGCTGGATGGCAACACAAGAGCCCGTCGATGATTTTCGATGACGTCGTGCACCTCAGTGACTACTACCCGAACCTGGAGGCAGCCTGGGAACTCAAGGACCGCTCCAGCAAGAGCTTCCCGGGTGATCACGCCTCGGTGTTGCTGATCTGGGCGTTGTTCATGAGCCTGTTCAGCCGGCGCCTGGTGCACTACCTGGTGGTCTGGGGGCTGGCGGTGGTGTTCATGCTGCCGCGTTTGGTGGCAGGCGCCCATTGGGGCCAGGATGACTACATCGGCGGGTTGCTGATGGCGATACTGGCGTTGGGGTGGAGCTGCCATACACCGTTGGCGGCCAAGGGCAGTGCGGCATTGATGCGCTGGACGGCGCCGCTGTTCCGGTTGGCAGCCAAGATGCCGTTGGTCGGGCGGTTGGCTGTGGTTCGCTGAGCCTGGGGGCTGCTTTGCGGCCCCGATCACTCGAAGCTGCCGTGCAGCTGATGAATCTGCCGCCGCTGTTTCTTGTTCGGCCGGCCGTCGGTGGTCACACCCATCGCGCCGGCCTTGCGCAGCTCGGCAGCCTGTTCACGGCGCCGCACGCTCTCTTCGGTTTCGGCATACAGCGCCTGGGCCTCTGGCGCCCCACGGCGTACCACCGATAGCGCCTTGACCACGACCGTACGCTCGTCGAACCCGGTGCGCAGGACGAACTCATCGCCTACCCTCGGCTCCTTGCCTGGCTTGCAGCGCTCGCCCCGGCAATGCACCTTGCCACTCTCGATCGCCGCCTTGGCCAGCGCTCGGGTCTTGTAGAACCGCGCCGCCCACAGCCATTTGTCCAGGCGAACCTTGTCGTCTTCTTCCGCCTTGTGTGCCATCCCGTTACCTCGAATTCAGTCTTTCATCGAACTGTACTACCGTATCTTGCGGATGCAAAAAGTCCACGCCGTGCTTACAGTTCACCACCTTATCCCCTGGGTGCGCTTCGTGAAGACATTTGACCATTTGACTGTGATCGGCCTGCGCGAGTGGGTGGCCCTGCCCGACCTCGGGCTGGCCGGGCTGCGCGCCAAGATCGACACCGGGGCCAGCACCTCCAGCCTGCACGCCACCGAGGTGGAGCCGTTCGAGCGTGACGGCCAGCCGTGGGTCCGTTTTACCGCGCACCTGGGCTCGGTGGTGCAGTTGCGCCACCGCCGTTGCGAAGCTCCGCTGGTGACCATGAAAACCATCAAGAGCTCCAACGGCCATGCCCAGGCCCGTTATGTGATCCGCACTTCGCTGGCATTGGGCGATGCTGTATGGGAAGTGGAGTTCACCCTGGCTTGCCGCAAGGACATGCGCTACCGCCTGCTGCTCGGCTCCAAGGCACTTATTCACGGCCAGCTGGTGGTCAACCCTGGCCTGAAGTACGTACAAGACAAACCGGCCTTTCCGGCCACCCTTTCCCCTGTCACAGGTGCTGCATGAAGATCGCTGTGCTGTCGCGCAATCCGCGTCTGTATTCCACCCGCCGCCTGGTCGAAGCCGGTACCCAGCGTGGCCACGAAATGGTGGTGATCGATACCCTGCGGGCCTACATGAACATCGCCAGCCACAAGCCGCAGATCCACTACCGTGGCAAGCCGCTGGAAGGCTTCGATGCGGTAATCCCGCGCATCGGTGCCTCGGTCACCTTTTACGGGTGCGCGGTATTGCGCCAGTTCGAAATGATGGGCGTGTACCCGCTCAACGAGTCGGTGGCCATCGCCCGCTCGCGCGACAAGCTGCGCTCGCTGCAGTTGCTGTCGCGGCGCGGCATCGGCCTGCCGATCACCGGCTTCGCCCACTCGCCTGACGACATCCCGGACTTGATCCAGATGGTCAATGGCGCCCCCCTGGTGATCAAGGTGCTCGAAGGCACCCAAGGCATCGGCGTGGTGCTGTGCGAGACAACCCAGGCGGCCGAGTCGGTGATCGAAGCCTTCATGGGCCTGAAGCAGAACATCATGGTGCAGGAATACATCAAGGAGGCCGGCGGTGCCGACATTCGCTGCTTCGTGGTGGGCGACAAGGTGATTGCCTCGATGAAGCGTCAGGCCAAGCCTGGGGAGTTTCGCTCCAACCTGCACCGGGGTGGGGTCGCCAGCTTGATCAAGATCACCCCGGAAGAACGGATTACCGCGATTCGTGCGGCCAAGGTGATGGGGTTGAGCGTGGCGGGGGTAGATATTCTGCGTTCCAACCACGGGCCGCTGGTGATGGAGGTGAACTCATCGCCGGGGCTGGAGGGGATCGAGGTGACCACAGGCAAGAACGTGGCGGGGATGATCATCGAGCATCTGGAGAAGAACGGCGGGCCGAACCAGACGCGGACCAAGGGCAAGGGCTGAGATTCGGGGCTGCTTTGCAGCCCATCGCGACACAAGGCCGCTCCTACAGGGGATCGCGTAACCCTTGTAGGAGCGGCCTTGTGTCGCGATGGGCCGCAAAGCGGCCCCGGCAATCACACGGCATTACGCGGCAGCAAAAGCCCCAACGGCAACCTCACCCGCGCCTCGATCCCGCCACCGGACCGATTGCGCAGCTCGACATTGCCACCATGCTGGGCCGCGATTCGCTTGACGATCGCCAGGCCCAACCCTGTGCCCTTGCCACCCCGGGCGCGGTCCCCACGAATGAACGGGTTGAAGATGGTCTCCAGCTCCGACTCGTCGATCCCCGTGCCCCGGTCCAGCACGCTGAGCACCACGTAAGGCGCACTCTCGTCGCCCGACACATAAGCGGCCACTTCGACCCCTTTGCCGGCATGGTGCAAGGCGTTGCCGATCAGGTTGCCCAGCATGCGCTTGAGCGAAACCCGGCGCAGGGGGAACGGCGGTATCGGCTCAAGGCACAGGCGTACCCGCTCGTGCGGCTGGTTGTACGGGGCCACCACTTCGCGCACCAGATCGGCCAGGTCGACCTCCTCCACCGGCTCGTCACGGCCATCGCGGATGAACGCCAGGAACTGGTCGAGAATCGCGTCCATGTCCTCGATGTCGCGGACCATGTCATCGCTCAAGTCGTTGTCGCTGTCCAACAGCGAAAGCGACAGGCGCAGCCGCGTCAGCGGTGTGCGCAGGTCGTGGGAAACCCCTGCCAGCATCAGCTCACGCTCACGCCCTGCCTGCTCGACATCCTCGGCCATCTGGTTGAACGCGCGGTACACCTCGGTCATTTCGCTGGGTGTGTCGCTGATCGGCAAGCGCACGCTGCGCCCCTGGCCCAGTTGCCGGGCGGCGAACACCAGGCGCTTGAGCGGCTGGTTCAGCTGGCGTACGAAAATCCAGGCCGACGCGGTGGACAGCAGGCCGATGGCCAGGAACCAGCCGAGCACGTTCCAGATCTTCTGCCCACGCAGCGGATGCGGGTACAACGGCACCTTGAGCCAGCCAGGGCCGAGGCTCGGCGCATTGACCCACAACGCCGGTGGCGCGTGGATGCGCAGGCGTACCTCGGTGTCTTCGCCCAGCTCGGCCTGCATCTGCCGCTGGTAGATCTCGCTGTAAGGCCAGTGTTGCTCGCCTTCGGGTACTCCAGAGCCGGTCACCCGGATCAGCCCTGCGGCTTCGGCGATCTTGTCGCGGTTCTCTTCATCGGCAGCCCAATAGGCGCGCAAGGTCAGTGCCACACCATGGCTGTACTGACGGTCGACCAGCACATCCTCGTTCATCAGCAGATAAACGAGGGTCAGCGCCTTGGAAAACAGGACGACGATCAGCACCAGCCACAGCGTGCGGGCGAAGAAACTCTGCGGAAACCACAGCGGCGTTTTCATCGACGGCGAGGCATCATTTGCCGGCGTTTCCGTCTGGTACGAAGACGTAGCCCACGCCCCAGACTGTCTGGATATAACGTGGCTTGGACGGGTCCGGCTCGATCATGCGGCGCAGGCGCGAGATCTGGACGTCGATGGAGCGCTCCAGGGCGTCCCATTCACGGCCACGGGCCAGGTTCATCAGCTTGTCGCGGGTCAGCGGCTCACGCGCGTGCATGACCAGCGCCTTGAGCACGGCGAACTCACCGGTGGTGAGCATGTGCACTTCATCGCCGCGTTTGAGCTCGCGGGTAGCCAGGGACAGCTCGTAATCACCAAAAGTGACCGATTCGTCCTCACTGCCCGGGGCGCCGGGCACGCTCGGCGCCTGGCGGCGCAGCACGGCTTTGACACGGGCCATCAGCTCGTCGGGGTTGAACGGCTTGCCCAGGTAATCGTCGGCGCCCAGCTCCAGCCCCTTGATGCGGCTGAGCTCGTCGCCCTTGGCGGTGAGCATGATGATCGGGATCTGGTTGTTCGACTGGCGCAGGCGCTTGCACGCCGACAGGCCGTCCTCGCCAGGCAGCATCAGGTCGAGCACGACCAGGTTGAATACCTCACGCGACAGTAGGCGGTCCATCTGCTCGGTATTGGGCACCGCGCGGGCACGGTAGCCCTTGCTGGTGAAGAAACGTTCCAGCAGGCTGCTCAGCCCGGGATCGTCGTCGACGATGAGAATCTTGTCACCTTCAGCGGTGTTTGCAGTGCCGGTCATGAATAACTCCTCTGGTATCGCCGCGCATTATGGCGTAGCCATTGCAACGCGTGCCGTGAGCATTGTTAGCAGATTTTTCCCCCAGCGCCAGTTCCGGGCCTCTCGGGCTGGCTTGGCGCCATCACCGCAAGCCGATCACGATGGGTATAATGCGCGGCTTTCATCCAGCGCCGTCAGGCTCCAAGCCCGCGCGCGGCCCCCGTATTCACAATTGTCAGGTGGTTTACATGGACAGCATCAACAGCCGTATCGCCGAGGAACTGGGCGTACGCCCACAACAGGTCGAAGCGGCCGTGGGCCTGTTGGACGAAGGCTCGACCGTGCCCTTCATCGCCCGTTACCGCAAGGAAGTGACCGGCAGCCTGGACGATACCCAGCTGCGCCACCTGGAAGAGCGCCTGCGCTACCTGCGCGAACTCGACGAGCGCCGCGCCAGCATCCTCTCCAGCATCGAGGAACAGGGCAAACTGACCCCGGAGCTGGCCCGCGAGATCAAGCTGGCCGACACCAAGACCCGCCTCGAAGACCTCTACCTGCCGTACAAGCAAAAGCGCCGCACCAAGGGCCAGATCGCCCTGGAAGCCGGCCTCGGCGAGCTGGCCGACGGCCTGTTCAATGACCCGCAGCTGGCCCCGGAAACCGAAGCGGCACGCTTCGTAGACGCCGAAAAAGGCGTGGCCGATGTCAAGGCGGCCCTGGAGGGCGCCAAATACATCTTGATGGAGCGCTTCGCCGAAGACGCCGCCCTGCTCGACAAGCTGCGCAACTTCCTCAAGCAGGAGGCGGTGCTCAGCGCCCGCGTGGTGGCCGGCAAGGAAGAAGAAGGCGCCAAGTTCCGCGACTACTTCGCCCATGACGAACTGCTGCGCAGCGCCCCGTCGCACCGTGCCCTGGCGATTTTCCGCGGGCGCAACGAAGGCATCCTCAGCGCCTCGCTGAAGGTCGGCGAAGAACTGCCCGGCACCCTGCACCCCTGCGAAGTCATGATCGGCGGCCACTTCGGCCTGGAAAACCGCAGCCGCCCGGCCGACAAGTGGCTGGCCGAGGTGGTGCGCTGGACCTGGAAGGTCAAGCTGTACACCCACCTGGAAACCGACCTGTTCGGTGAGCTGCGCGACAACGCCGAGGGTGAGGCGATCAACGTCTTCGCCCACAACCTGCACGACCTGTTGCTGGCCGCCCCGGCCGGGCCGCGCGCCACCCTGGGCCTGGACCCGGGCCTGCGCACCGGCTGCAAGATCGCCGTGGTCGATGCCACCGGCAAGCTGCTGGACACCGCCACCGTCTACCCGCACGCACCGCGAAACGACTGGGACCGCACCCTCTCCGTGCTGGCCGCCCTGTGCGCCAAGCACTCGGTGGAACTGGTCGCCATCGGCAACGGCACCGCCAGCCGCGAGAGCGACAAGCTGGTCGCCGAACTGGTCAAGAAATACCCGGCCCTGAAGGTCACCAAGGTGATGGTCTCCGAGGCTGGCGCTTCGGTGTACTCGGCCTCGGAACTGGCCGCCCGCGAATTCCCGGACCTGGACGTGTCGATCCGCGGCGCTGTTTCCATCGCCCGCCGCCTGCAGGACCCGTTGGCCGAACTGGTGAAGATCGACCCGAAATCCATCGGCGTCGGCCAGTACCAGCATGACGTGTCCCAGCTCAAGCTGGCCCGCGGCCTGGACGCGGTGGTCGAGGATTGCGTGAACGCCGTGGGGGTGGACGTCAATACCGCCTCGGTGGCGCTGCTGACCCGTATCTCGGGCCTCAACGCAACCCTGGCGCAGAACATCGTCGCGCACCGAGACGCCAACGGCCCGTTCGCCACCCGCGCAGCGCTGAAAAAGGTCAGCCGCCTGGGTGAAAAAACCTTCGAACAGGCCGCCGGCTTCCTTCGTGTAATGAACGGTGACAACCCGCTCGACGCCTCTGCAGTGCACCCGGAAGCCTACCCGCTGGTGCAGCGCATCGCCGCCGGCACCGACCGCGATATCCGCTCGCTGATCGGCGACAGCAGCTTCCTCAAGCGCCTCGACCCGAAGAAGTTCACCGACGAGACCTTCGGCCTGCCGACCGTCACCGACATTCTCCAGGAGCTGGACAAGCCCGGCCGCGACCCACGCCCAGAGTTCAAGACCGCCACCTTCCAGGACGGCGTCGAAGACCTCAAGGACCTGGAGCCCGGCATGATCCTCGAAGGCGTGGTCACCAACGTCACCAACTTCGGCGCCTTCGTCGACATTGGCGTGCATCAGGACGGCCTGGTGCACATCTCGGCGCTGTCGGAAAAGTTCGTCAAGGACCCGCGTGAAGCGGTCAAGGCCGGCGACGTGGTCAAGGTCAAGGTCATGGAAGTGGATATCCCGCGCAAGCGTGTCGGCCTGTCCATGCGCATGGGCGATACCCCCGGCGAGAAGGTCGAAGGCAACCGGGGTGGCGGCCGTGGCAACGGTGGCAATCGCCAGCAGCAGGCACCACGCCCGCGTGAAACCACCACCGCAGCCCCGGCCAACAATGCCATGGCCTCGTTGTTCGCCAACGCCAAGCAACTGAAGAAGAAGTGATGGACGTCCCGCGCGAATACGTCGAAAGCGCCTTCAGCCAGTTGCTCGGCTGCCGCCTGCAACGCCTGGACACAGGCGTTGCCGAAGTGGCCCTGGCGCTTGCGCCGCAATTGCGCAACAGGGGGCAGAAACTGCACGGTGGGGCGATCTTCAGCCTGGTGGACATCGCCATGGGCCTGGCCTGCTCGGCCAGCCATGGCTTCGACCAGCAAAGCGTCACCATCGAATGCAAGATCAACTACATGCGCGCCGTCAGCGACGGCGAGGTCGTGTGCAGCGCCCGCGTCCTGCACGCCGGGCGGCGCACGCTGGTGGTCGACGCCGACGTAGTCCAAGGCGACAAACTGGTGGCCAAAGCACAAGGAACCTTCGCGGTTCTCTAGCTCACCAAGCACTATCTGCGGTATTTTCAGCAGTGCGCTGGCACTGCTGGAACCGCGTAAACCAGGCGACAACGCCAGTTCCTTTCTCCCTACCCTTGTAGACCGTTATCTCCACCCCCATATTGGGGCGACTGACGCGTGAAGGAATCCATCTTGAGCGACCTCCTCAACCGCCGCCTGAGCCTGCTCGGCGCCAATCTTCCCCTGCTCAAGCAGTGCCTGCACGGTATTGAGCGAGAATGCCTGCGCGTGACCGATGAAGGTCGCCTGGCCCAGACCCCGCACCCGGAAGCGTTGGGTTCGGCGCTGACCAATGAGCAGATCACCACCGATTATTCCGAGTCGCTGCTGGAGTTCATCACCCCGGCGCTGGCAGACCCGGCCCAGGTGCTGGAGAACCTCGAAGAGATCCACCGCTTCGTCTACACCAAGCTGGGTGACGAATACCTGTGGAGCCCGTCGATGCCCTGTGCGTTGCCGGCCGAGGAAGACATCCCGATCGCCGAATACGGCAGCTCCAACATCGGCAAGCTCAAGCACGTGTACCGCAAAGGCCTGGCCCTGCGCTACGGCCGCACCATGCAGTGCATCGCGGGCATCCATTACAACTTCTCGTTGCCAGAGACGCTGTGGCCCTTGCTGCGCGCAAGTGAAGGCAGCGAAGAAGACGCGCGCGACTATCAGTCGTCGGCCTACATCGCGCTGATCCGCAACTTCCGCCGCTACAGCTGGCTGCTGATGTACCTGTTCGGCGCCTCGCCGACACTGGACAAAGGCTTCCTGCGTGGCCGCCCGCACCAACTCGAAGAGCTGGACGCCGAAACCCTGTTCCTGCCCTACGCCACCAGCCTGCGCATGAGTGACCTGGGTTACCAGAGCAACGCCCAGGCCGGCCTCACGCCCTGCTACAACAACCTGGCCAGCTACACCGACAGCCTGCGCAAGGCGGTGGGCACGCCCTACCCGCCCTACGTCGAGGTCGGTACGCACGTGGATGGCGAGTGGGTGCAACTGAACACCAACATCCTGCAGATCGAGAACGAGTACTACTCGAACATCCGCCCCAAGCGCGTCACCTACACCGGCGAGCGGCCGATCCAGGCCCTGACCTCCCGTGGCGTGCAGTACGTCGAAGTGCGCTGCCTGGACATCAACCCGTTCCTGCCCGTCGGCATCGACCTGCCCGAGGCGCGTTTCCTCGATGCATTCCTGCTGTTCTGCGCGCTTGAAGAAAGCCCGCAACTGGACAACGGCGAGTGCGGCCAGTGCACCAGCAACTTCCTGACCGTGGTCAAGGAAGGTCGCCGCCCTGGCCTGCAACTGCAGCGCGATGGCCAACCGATCGGTCTGCAGGTGTGGGCCGGCGAACTGATCACGCGCATTCGTGCGCTGGCCGACCTGCTCGACCAGGCACACGGCAGTGACGAGCACGCCAAGGCACTGGATGCCCAACAGGCCAAGGTCGACGACGCTTCGCTGACCCCATCGGCCCAGGTACTGGCGCGCATGACCGAACACGACGAGAGCTTTATCCAGTTCTCGCTGCGCCAGAGCCGCATCCATGCCGAGAGCTTGCGCGAACAGCCGTTGAGCAGCGAACGCCAGCAGGCCTTCGAAACGCTCGCCCGCGAGTCCCTGGCCAAGCAGAGCGAGCTTGAACAGACCGAAGTCGGCGACTTCGACCTGTTCGTCGGTGCCTACCAGGCCAGCATACTGGCGATCAGCAACTGATGAACCGCACCGCCTCCCTGCGCAAGCCACGCGCCAGCAGCCAGGCCAGGATCGAAGCGATCCTGGCGGCGGCTCGCGAACTGCTGGCAGAGCAAGGCGTCGCGGGGCTGTCGATCTACAGCGTTGCCGAGCGGGCACAGATCCCACCTTCGTCGGTGTATCACTTCTTCGCCAGCGTGCCCGCCTTGCTTGAGGCGTTGACTGCCGATGTGCATCGGGCCTTTCGCGAAGCCCTCAGCGCCCCCATCGACAGCGCTGCGTTCAGTACCTGGCACCAACTGTCACGGCTGATCGAGCAGCGCATGCTCGACATCTACAACGAAGACGCCGCAGCGCGCCAACTGATCCTTGCCCAGCATGGCCTGAGCGAAGTGGTGCAGGCTGACCGCCAGCACGACATGGAGCTGGGCGAGCTGATGCACAGGCTGTTCGACCAGCACTTTCAGCTACCGACAATGCCGGCCGATGTGGATGTGTTTGCCTTGGCCATGGAGTTGAGCGATCGGGTGTATGCCCGCTCGATGCAGCTGCATGACCAGATCACCCCGCGTATGGCCGAGGAAGGCATGCGGGTATTCGAAGCGTATCTGGGGCTCTACCTGCCGCCGTTCCTGGGTAAACGCCACACACGCTGATCCAGCAACATGTAACGCAGTTCGCCTTCGGTCGAACGTTGAAATGGGCGCTCCTCTCCAGCACTCAGCCCAACGTGGATCACGACCATGCCTCAATCTTTCGACTTGTCAGCCGACGCCACGCCCATCGGCCTGGACGACTTCGCCAGCCCCTTGCCCCTGCCCACCACCCCCTGGATTATCGCCGGGCGCGGTAATGCCCTCGGCAAGGCCGACCTGCGACGACGCCAGGCGGTCCAGGCATTGAACAGCCTGTTCAACCAGGCGCCGCTGCAGCCTTCGCTCGGGCACGCCAACTACTGGGACGCACGCATGCCCGGGCAATCGATAGCACGCAGGGCCTTTGCCGAGCAGCAGTTGCACGCGCATTTCCAGAGCGCGCTGGAGCTCAACTACGGGTTTGACCGAATCGCAACGAAGGCCTGGAAGCTGGGCCAGCTGGACAGCAACAGCCGGTATGCGCAACTGCACTGGCATCAGCCTGGCATCCCCGTAGGGGCCTGCCCCTGTGCGCTGCTGATCACGCCCGCTGGCGATGACGAGCCCTGGCTGCTGTACCGGCCCGACGGCCACAACCCGGTACGCGCCTTCCACAGCGAAGCGGCCCTGCTGCAGTGGGCCCACGAGCATCGGGACCGCCTGTGGCGCACCCCGGCCGCCGCGCTGGCCAGCGACAGCGACAGCACGTTCATCGCCGTCATCGCGCTCCCGGGTGATGGCTTAGCCGGCCTGCTGAACAGCGTGTTGGACCACTCGCAGTCAGCCGGCCAGGGCATGCAACTGCAGGTCGAGCTGCCCGATGCATTGAGCGAGGAGCTGGCTCGGCTGGTCAGTGCCGATGAAGCGTTGGCGGAGGACGAGGTGCATTTCGATTCGCTCGACGAACGCTTGCCGCACGGCTGGCGCAACCAGCGCATCGACCGCCAGGAACAGCTGTTGGCGGCCTATTTGGGCGACGATGCAGGGCCGGGGTCTGCACGCCTGGTCGCGCTGCAGGCCCAGCAAGCCAGGCTGGACGCCCAGGACAGCACCCTGCAACAACTGCTGGCCACAGTGCCCGAGACGTCCACGGCCGAAACCTGGGGCCAGGCCGTCGGTGAAAGCAGCAGGTTCGAACACCTCAGCCAGCACTTTGCCAACGCCTTGCTACTGGAAGCCGAGTTCCAGCAACGCCTGGGCGACCTGAGCGAGCCACACCTGCAATGGGTTCGCCAACTGGTGGAGCGGCCCATCCCGAGCCTTGAGCGACAGGTCGTACCCTGCGCCCTGAAACTGGTGGTGGGTACTCGCACGTGGGCTTTGACCGGCTTCATCACCCTCAGGGCGATACACCAAGGCACCGCAGATGACGCAGACACCGCATTGCTGCTCTACAAACCCGGGCACGACGGTGGCCTGGCCTGTTACCCGGACCAGGCCCAGCTGGCCGAACGGCTACTGAACACGTTGCAGGGCGCCTGGCCAGAAGTGCTGCTGGACAGCGCCTGGCCGCAGGACATCGATGCGCTCCTTGAGCTGATCGACAGCGGTGAGCACACACCAGCCCTGATCAGCGAACCCATCACCACCCACGCTTTCGATTACCTGGCCTCAACGCACCTGGCCCTGCTGACCCAGGCCGCCCCCTCGTCGCGCCTGCAACTGCGCTGGAAACTGGGCGCCAGCAACAACGCCGCCAGGGCCCAGGCGTTCGAACGGCTGGCCGAGCGTAACCGCACCGCCAACCTGCACACCCGCCTGCATTCACTGAGCCACCTTGATGCGCCCCAGCGCGAGGCACTGGCGGCGCAGTTCGACGCATTGCGCGTCAGCATGCTGGCTGCCAGCGGTTTACTGGCGAGGGACCTGCCTGAACGCGGGGCGTTTTCACGCAGCCTGATGAACAGGCACCTGCGCCAGTCACTCGGCCTGACGACGCTGCCCCAAGTCACCCTGGACATCGCCGACCGCACAGGCAAGCAGCGTATTCCGCTGCCGGAGTCCGGCTTCGCCAATGCCTACAAAGAGGTCACGACGTTCAGTGCCGAACGCAGCCACGTGCCCCTTGAGCAATTCCTGCTGTGGGCATTGGACGACGACCTGACCTTGCGCCTGGGCAACGCCAACATCGGGATCGAACACGCCACGGCGACGCCTGACCTCCAGCAAACGCTCAACCACAGCTACATTGCCAACCTGGTGCAGATCCTGGATGTGGCAGGCGCTTACGAGCAGCAGATACTCGACGCCTTCAAGGGCAGCGCGGGGGAATCCGACTGGCAGGCAGAATGGCGCCAGGAAACGCTCCGCGCGCCCTTCGAGCACCAGTTGAAGATCTTGCTACTGAGCCGACCCGATACCCTGGATGCGCACGGCATGGGTGTATTCGAGCTGTTCTGTCGCGAACAGCAGAGCACCACGCTAACCCGCACCATCGAACACTACGCACTCGACCTGCGGCCCGGCGTAGCTGCGGACGGTAGCAGCGACCATGTTTCGCTTTCAGGCATCTTCCTGCTCAAACCGGCGAGCGGGCCGTGCCTGCTGCTGCTACCCGACGCCCCCAACGGCAAGGTCATCACCCAGTACGAAAACAGCGAGCAGGCATGCCTGGCGCTGGAGGACATGGCCATCGACGAGGCCATGCGCACCTACCTTGCCAGCCGCCCGCTGCAAGGCGACACACGCACGCACCTGTCCTATATCAACCAGGCGCTGCTCAAGCCGTTTACCGGTTTCATCGGCGTTGGCACTGCCCGTTCAGAGCCGATCGCCCAGGTGCGGGCCAACCTGCAAATGGGCCGACTGATCCTCGAACACCGCGCCTCGTCGCGCAGCCAGGTCGACCTGTACCTGGAGAGCGAGTCGATCCGCCACGGGCGGGTATACGACTACCTCAAACTGGCGCTGGGTTTCGTGCCCGGGGTAGGTGCCGCGATTGCCCTCTACGATGGCTGGAGCGCCGCCAACGCGAGCGTGGAGGCATTTCTGCGAGGTGACCCTGGCGAGGGAGTCGAGCACCTGAACAGCGTGTTCATGTCGTTGGTCGATGCGCTCTTCGATGTGGTGCCTGCCGCCGCTGTGTCGCGCTCGTCCACTGCACTTGCACGCACCCGCACCCACCTGCGCCAGCGCCTCGAAGGGTTGCGGCCCACCACCGTGACCCGTCGGGGGCGCACCGACCCCTTCAGCGGTTATGAAACCGAAGCGCCCTCGGGCCACTGGCACGACCACCCCGAGGTTCACGGCAATGGTGTCTACCGACATGCCGAGACCGGCAACGACTTCATCGTCCGCCAGGGGCTGCACTATCAGGTCGAGTGGGATGCTGCCTATCGCACCTGGCGCCTCAAGGGCAGCGCATCCCGCAGCTACAAGCAGCCTGTAAGACTCGACGAGTTGGGCATCTGGCAGCCCCACGGCGCCGTGACTGGGCGTATCGTCGACGGTGGGCTGGCCGGTGGCGGCGCCTACCTCGGCAGGCTGTACCAGCACGGCTGGCAGCACCTGCGCGGCTACCTTGGCCGCCAACCTGCACTGGCATCGCCCAGGCAAGTGGTACAAGAAATCGACAATGCCCGCCGGGCCCACCAAGCCAACCTCATCGAAAAGATCTCGGCCTGGAATACTGCACGCGGGGTCGGCCCCACCGGCCCTCAAGGCACCCCTGCACCCCTAGCGACAATCAGGCGTGCGCTGCAGGCGTCTGCCGAGCAGTTGGAGGCCTTCGTCACGTTTCATGAACAGAGCCTGGAAAAGCTGCACAGGATCAGGCCTGAGCTGGGCCGCCACTACCAAGCCATGCACAACGAGCTGGCCTTCAACCTGGGCAGGCAGCACCCCAAGCTGATCCGACAGCTCAAGCTGCGCATGCAGGATGACTTCACCCTGGCAAAGCAGCTCGAGCGAGCCCTGGACGCTTCCCCCGTCAACGCCATTGAGCAATTGCAGCAGATGCGACGCGTCCAGGCAAACCTATGCCAGACACTCGCCAAGCTAGAAGACGAATTCCATCGAGTGGCCAGGGTCAGCCAGAAGCTGCGCGGCAACGAACTCACTGTCTACCAGCAAACACTCGAAAAACTGCAGATGCCGATGGACCCGAATGGTTACCGGGCCGTGCGGCTTTCCATCGAGGTAGCCGGCATCGTCACGTTACCGAGCCAGCCAAGCTATGACTTCCTGTTGATGCTGCGCCAGGTGAACCGGGAAATCAGCGACCTGCGAAGCCTGTTGTTCAGCCATCACGACCTGCCGAACGCGGGCCTCAGCCGTGCACAGGAGCACCGCTTCCTACGTCAGCTCAAAGACCGCTATCAGCGCTTCGACAACTACATGACCAGTTGGCAGGACGACCTCCCTGACTACGTCTCACCGCAAAGCACTCAGCGAATGCACGAGGCCCTGAGCAAACTGATCGCCGAGATCGAGGCGGGAATTTCTGCCACCGCGCCCATCAGGCGCACACCACCCAGTAACCGTGGGCCAAGCAGGCCTCGCCTGTTCGAAACCGTGGACCAACAGCTGTTGATCGGCCGCGAAATCACCGTCGACGGCCAACCGCAGATGCACGTCAGCAACAGGCTCAGCCAGGAAACACACAGTACCTACACCCGCACCACCAATAGCCTGTGGCAACCAAGCAACGCGCAGCCCGCCACACCCGTAGCCGAACTTTCGGTGCTGGTGGACACCGCCAGGAAGCGCCTAGGCGATGTTGCCAGTCAGCAGACCAAGCTGCAGCAGTACAAGGCACTGAACATGACACCTGCCAGCCTGGAAGACCTGGCCAATGGATATGCCACGACGCTGGCGGACTTGGCACGGGACATCGGCCGCCGCGGTGGGGACGCACTGACCGAGGCGCAGCGCCAGCTCACCGGCAGTCTCGAGCAAGCTGCAGGCGAGCTGCGCAGGGTAGGCAGGCAGTTGCGCATCGATCAGGTCAAAGCCACGCAGCGCCCTGAGCCGGGTCATCTGGATTACCTGCAAAGCCAAGGTGAGGTGCGGATCGGGTGGTCACGGGTGCTGGAGCCGGCCAAGAACAAGCAGGGCCAAGCTATCGAGTATCTGGAGGAGTACCGCATCGACGATGCGGCCACTAATAGCCCTCTGTGGTATGCGCACTTCCACTTCAAGCGCAGGCCAGCACAAGGCTTTGCACGGCTCGAGGCCGGTCACATCAAGCTTGCCCACGAACGCAACCTGGGCGCGGGCGCCTGGCGCGGCGCACTCACGGAAAGCCAGGCCAACAGCCTGTTTGGCGGGTTGCGACCCGCTTAGGGCTAAAGGGTACGGGCCGCCTGGCGGCCCATTCGCGGATCAGGCCCGCGACTGGGTCGCACAGCGCCGCCATTGCCATTACAGCTTGGCGATAGACACTTCGGTGGATTTGACGAACGCAATCACTTCACTGCCTACCTGCAGCTCCAGCTCTTTGACCGAGCGTGTGGTGATCACCGAAGTGACGATGCCGGAAGCGGTCTGTACGTCGATTTCCGACAATACCGGGCCTTCGAGGATTTCTTTCACGGTACCTTTGAACTGGTTGCGGACGTTGATGGCTTTGATAGTCATGGCTTGATTCCTTCTCTTTGGCTTCGGTGAGGTAAGTGGGTCATTCAGTGCGCCCAACGCAGTTGCGTGGGCAAAGGGGCTACAGGGTCCGGCTCGGGCGCAGTGCCCGGTACCGACAGAACACGGTTGAGCACTTCGCTTTCCAGCGCCGCCAGGCGGTGCGAACCCCGCGCCCTTGGCCGAGCCAGGTCAACAGTGAGGTCGAGCCCGACCTCGCCGTCTTCGATCAAAATCACCCGGTCAGCCACGGCAACCGCTTCGCTGACATCGTGGGTAACCAGCAACACGGTAAAACCGTGCTGACGCCAGAGGCGTTCGATCAGTTGCTGCATCTCGATACGGGTCAGCGCATCCAGGGCACCCAGTGGCTCATCGAGCAGCAACAGGCGTGGTTGGTGGATCAGTGCCCGGGCCAGCGCTACACGCTGCTTCTGGCCGCCGGAAAGTGCCGCCGGCCACTCGTTGGCGCGGTCAGCCAGGCCAACCGCCTCCAATGCGTCCAGCGCACGCGGGCGCCAGTTGCCTGACAGGCCCAGGCCGACGTTGTCGATCACCTTCTTCCACGGCAGCAGACGAGCGTCCTGGAACATCAGCCGCGTTTCCTCGCGGGCTTCGGCCAACGGCGCAGCACCGGCCAGCAGTTGACCGGCGCTTGGCTGGTCGAGCCCGGCCAGCAGGCGCAGCAAGGTGCTCTTGCCGCAGCCGCTGCGGCCGACGATGGCGACGAACTGGCCGGCCGGGATGTGCAGGTCGATGCCTTTGAGCACTTCACGCTGGCCAAAGGTCTTGCGCAGGCCGTTGGATGCCAGGGGGATGCCACGCAGCAGGCGTGGCGGCTGTTCCTTGAGCACGGTCATGCGCCCTCCTTCCTGGCAACTTGATAAGCCGGGTGCCAGCGCAGCCAGACACGCTCCAGGCCGCGGGCGGCAAGGTCGGCCAACTTGCCAAGCACGGCGTACAGAACGATGGCCAACACCACCACGTCGGTCTGCAGGAACTCACGGGCGTTCATCGCCAGGTAACCGATACCGGCATTGGCCGAAATGGTTTCTGCCACGATCAGGGTCAGCCACATGAAGCCCAGGGCAAAGCGCACGCCGACCAGAATCGACGGCAGCGCACCGGGCAAAATCACTTGGCGGAACAGGCCGAAACCGGACAGGCCATAGCTGCGCGCCATCTCCACCAGCGCCGGGTCAACGTTGCGGATACCGTGGTAGGTGTTGAGGTAGATCGGGAACAGCGTGCCCAGGGCGACCAGGAAGATTTTTGCCGACTCGTCGATACCGAACCACAGGATCACCAGTGGGATCAGCGCCAGGTGCGGCACGTTGCGGATCATCTGCACCGAGCTGTCGAGCAGGCGTTCGCCCCAGTTCGACAGGCCAGTGATAAAGCCCAGCACCAGGCCGATGCTGCCGCCAATGACGAAACCAAGCCCGGCACGCCAGCCACTGATAGCCAGGTGGGTCCAGATCTCGCCGCTGCGCACCAGCTCGACACCTGCGCTGACCACCGCGCTGGGTGCCGGCAGGATGCGGGTCGACAGCCAGCCCGCGCTGACCGCCAACTGCCAGGCTGCCAGCAGCAGTACCGGCAGGGCCCACGGCGCCAGGCGCTGAGCCAGGGTGGAAGAAGTTGCACGACTCATGGCCCGGCCCTCAGCTCTGCGACACGGACTTGGGCAGGATGTCGTTGGCCACCATCTCGCCGAACGGGCTCACGTAACCACCGGCTTTCGGTTGCTCCGGGCGCTGCACGTCGAGATGCGGGAACAACAGCTCGGCCACGCGGTAGGACTCTTCCAGGTGTGGGTAACCCGAAAAGATGAACGTATCGATGCCCAGCTCGGCGTATTCCTTGACCCGGGCCGCCACGGTCGGGCCATCGCCGACCAACGCAGTACCGGCACCACCACGCACCAGGCCGACACCCGCCCACAGGTTGGGGCTGACTTCGAGGTTGTCGCGGTTGCCGCCATGCAGGGCCGCCATGCGCTGCTGGCCAACCGAATCGAAGCGCGCCAGCGAGGCCTGGGCACGGGCGATGGTGTCATCGTCCAGGTGCGAAATCAGGCGGTCGGCTGCGGCCCAGGCTTCTTCGTTGGTTTCACGCACTATCACGTGCAGGCGGATGCCAAAGCGTACTTCACGGCCTTGAGCGGCAGCCTTTTCGCGCACCTGGGCGATTTTTTCAGCCACGGCGGCAGGTGGCTCGCCCCAGGTCAGGTACAGCTCGACCTGCTCGGCAGCCAAGTCCTGGGCCGCTTCGGACGAACCGCCGAAATACAGCGGCGGGCGTGGTTGCTGAATCGGCGGGTAGAGCAGCTTGGCGCCCTTTACCTGAATGTGCTTGCCGTCGTAATCGACGCTTTCACCTTCCAGTACCTTGCGCCAGATGCGGGTGAACTCGACCGAGGCTTCGTAGCGTTCTTCATGGCTCAGGTGCAGGCCGTCACCGGCCAGTTCGTCCGGGTCGCCCCCGGTCACCAGGTTGAACAGTGCACGGCCATTGGACAGGCGGTCCAGGGTCGCGGCCTGGCGCGCCGCCACGGTCGGCGAAATGATGCCGGGGCGCAGGGCAACCAGGAATTTCAGATGCTGGGTCACTGGAATCAGCGACGCCGCCACCAGCCAGGAATCCTCGCAAGAACGCCCGGTAGGGATCAGCACCCCACCAAAACCAAGGCGGTCGGCAGCTTGGGCAATCTGCTGCAGGTAGCCATGGTCGACTGCGCGCGCGCCGTCAGACGTGCCCAGGTACTTGCCGTCACCGTGGGTCGGGAGGAACCAGAAAATGTTAAGGCTCATTGGAGTTGTCTCCTCAAGGGTGGCTCAAGCCGGAGCGGCGCCCCGGCGCAGGCAAATCAATCAAGGCGCACTGGCGACCTTGGCCGGGGGTGTCCAGATCACGTCCTTGATGCTCAGCGGCTTGGGAATAAGCTTGAGTGCCTGGAACGTGTCGGCGATCTTCTGTTGTGCGGCCACCACCTCAGGGGTGAGCGGCGCGGCGCCGTAGCCTTGGCGCTTGACCGAGGTCAGAGTGATGTCGGCAGGCAGCCCCAGCAGCGGTGCGACCTGGTCGGTGACCTCCTGCGGGTTGGCCTGGGACCACTCGCCCACAGCGCGCACTTGCTCGATCAAGGTGCTGATCACAGCCGGGTGCTGGGTGGCGTAGTCACGGGTGGCGAGGTAGAACTGATGGTTGTCGACCAGGCCCTTGCCGTCACGCAGGGTGCGTGCCTGCAGCTGCTGCTCGGCGGCAGCCTGGTAAGGGTCCCAGATCACCCAGGCATCGACGCTGCCGCGCTCGAACGCAGCACGGGCATCGGCTGGAGGCAGGTAGACCGGTTGGATGTCGCTGTACTTGAGGCCGGCGTCTTCCAGCGCACGCACCAGCAGGTAGTGAACGTTCGAACCCTTGTTAAGCGCGACCTTCTTGCCTTTGAGTTCTTTCACCGACTGGATCGGCGAACCCTTGGGTACCAGGATCGCTTCGCTGTGCGGTGCAGGCGGCTCGTAGGCGACATAGAGCAGGTCGGCACCTGCGGCCTGGGCGAACACGGGCGGTGTTTCGCCGGTGACGCCGAAGTCGATGGAGCCGACGTTCAGCCCTTCAAGCAGCTGCGGGCCACCGGGGAATTCGGTCCATTGCACTTGCACGCCCTGTTCGGCCAGGCGCTTCTCCAGCGTGCCCTTGGCCTTGAGCAGCACCAGGGTGCCGTATTTCTGATAACCGATGCGCAGGCTCTCTGCCTGGGCTTGGGTGATGGCGCCGAAGGACACAGCCGCCGCAAACAGGGCGACCAGACCACGACGCAAGAAGACTGTGCGCATGGCGCTCTCCTGTGCGAATAGGGTTCGGGTTGCACCTGCTTGCCTCGTTGACGGGCGAGTAAGGTGGTACAGCAGTAAGGCGGGTCAGATGCTCCAGCGGGCGCTGATCAGCCGTTCATTCAATACACCGGGCGCTACCGGCCGCGGCCGACGGGCCAGGGCAACATGGAACGTTTCCAGCGAGTCATGCAGACGTTCTTGCAGGGCGCTCGCCAGCTGGGCTGGCTTGCTGCCTTCGGCGTAGGCGACCTGGCTGTCGTCGGCGAAGATCCCTTGCAGGGTCTCTTGCGCCTTGAGTGCCGACAGCACCGGTTTCAACGCGTAATCCACCGCCAGCATGTGGGCGATGCTGCCGCCGGTGGCGATTGGCAGCACGATCTTGTGCTCCAGGGCGCGTTCGGGCAGCAGGTCGAGCAACGTCTTCAGCGCACCGGCAAACGAGGCCTTGTACACCGGGGTGGCGACGATCAGGCCGTCGGCTTGAGCCACCAGTTGCTGAAAGTGCTGCACCTGCGGGCTGTCGAAGCGTGCATGCAGCAGGTCCTCGGCGGGGAAGTCACGGACCTGGAACGTCACCACTTCAACGCCGCGTTCCTGCAGCCACTGGCGCGAGCGCTCGAGCAGCACGCCGGAGCGTGAACGGGTACCAGGGCTACCACCGATTGAGACGACCAACATTGCAGCGCTTCCTTGTGTTCTGTTGGAGTGACATTAACAGCCTGGTTATATATCTAGAAATCATATTTTTTCATTTGTTTATTCCTTATTGTTATTTAGGTGGTTTGCGGTTTTGAGGCTGCTCTGCGGCCCCAAGCTGCACAAATCCCAAGCAAAAAAAAGGGCCGTCGAAACGGCCCGAAAATCCCTGCATGGCTAAGAGCAATACAACGAGGATCCTTTAACGATTAGGCTGCGGCGTCAGGCGCAGATAGGGCTTCACCGCTCGATACCCTTTGGGGAAGCGCTGCTTGATCTCTTCCTCGTCTTTGAGCGAAGGCACGATCACCACTTCGTCACCGTCCTGCCAGTTACCTGGCGTGGCGACCTTGTAGTTGTCGGTCAGCTGCAGCGAGTCGATCACCCGCAAGATTTCGTTGAAGTTGCGCCCGGTACTGGCGGGGTAGGTAATGGTCAGGCGCACCTTCTTGTTCGGGTCGATGACGAACAGCGAGCGCACGGTCAGGGTGTCGTTCGCATTCGGGTGGATCAAATCGTACAGGTCGGAAACCTTGCGGTCGGCGTCGGCGATGATCGGGAAGTTGACCACGGTGTTCTGGGTCTCGTTGATGTCATCGATCCACTTGTGGTGCGAATCGACCGGGTCCACCGACAGCGCGATGGCCTTGACCCCACGCTTGGCGAAATCGTCCTTGAGCTTGGCGGTCAGGCCCAGCTCGGTGGTGCACACCGGGGTGAAGTCGGCCGGGTGGGAGAACAGCACACCCCAACTGTTGCCGAGCCACTCATGGAAACGGATCTTGCCTTCACTGGAATCCTGTTCGAAATCGGGGGCGATATCGCCGAGTTTGAGGCTCATGGGGTGCGGCTCCTGTGCTGTGTTCTGGCCTTGTGAAGTTCAATGTGCCTGCATTCGGTTAAAAATAAAAAGAATAAATACTGATTTATTTATAACCTAATAGCATACGAAATTGCAGGCACAAAAAAGCCTCGCACTAGGCGAGGCTCCTTGTTCAGCTACGGCTTACAGGAAGTTGTAAGTGTAGTTGAAGATCAGACGGGTCTGATCCTGGTCAGCCAGGGAGCTGGTGCCGGTACCACGGTAGACACCGTGACGCAGGCTGGCGCCCAGGCCCTTGAAGGTGCCTTCCTGGATGACGTAGTCGACGCGGGCGTCACGTTCCCATTCGCTGAAGGTACCGTTGCCGTTGGCGTTCTTGCCGTCTTCACCTTTCAGGTAGGAGACCGAGGCTTTCAGGCCTGGCACGCCCAGACGCGCGAAGTCATACGAGTACTGACCGAAGGTGGTGTTTTCACCGGCCTTGGCGAACTGGTTGATCATGCTGTCGGTGAACAGGTAGAAGCTCGAACCACCGGCGCCTTCGTTGCGGCCATTGCCGTCAACCACGTTGCCTTGGTTCAGCCAGACGAAGCCACCGTCGTCATTGACGCGCTGGTGGCCCAGCATCAACGCATGGCCACCCAGGGTGTAGGTGAACATGGCGGTCCAGGTCTTGTTGTCGACCTCGCCAGCGTTCTTGGCATAACCGCCGTTGTTGCTGAAGCGGTAGCCGGCTTCACCGTTCTTGCCGTCGCTGCTGCTGTCGAAGTAGCGCAGGTCGGTCTTGAACGACTGGTCGTCAGCGATCTTGAACACGTGGGTCGCGCCCAGGAAGTGCTGCTTGTAGAAGTCTTCCAGGTTCGAGTAGTAGTACTGCAGGGTCAGGTCTGGAGTGAGCTTGTAGTCCAGGCCGCCGTAGCGGAACTTGTTGCTGTCCTGGGTAGCGCCCGCCACGGACAGGCCGGTACGGTTGCTCGAAGCACGGCCCATGGCGTGGGTCAGCTGACCGGCGTTG
Source organism: Pseudomonas sp. NFX1 (assembly GCF_051123555.1). NCBI lineage: Bacteria > Pseudomonadati > Pseudomonadota > Gammaproteobacteria > Pseudomonadales > Pseudomonadaceae > Pseudomonas > Pseudomonas sp. NFX1. The sequence continues at coordinate 4,410,835 of NZ_CP169366.1, forward strand.
ACGGTCAGGTTGTCGATTTCCTTCGACTGGATGGTGCCACCCTCGAAGGTCTGCGGCAGCAGACGACCATCGTTGGCCACCAGGATCGGCAGGTTCGGCGCCAGGGCGCTACCGTAGTGAACCTCGGTCTTGGAGAAACGAGCCTTGGCGTTACCGCCCACGCGCGCCCACTGGCTCACAGCAGAGCCGTCGGTATCGCTGGGGAAGAAGCTGCTGTTGTCAGGGTGCTTGCCGCGGCCGCCATCCAGGTGAATACCCCACAGGGCCTGGACATCGACGCCGAAACCAACGGTGCCTTCGGTGAAACCGGACAGGTAGTCGAGCTTGAAGCCCTGACCAGACTCGCGGTTGTCAGCACCGCCGTCACGGTTGTCGTTGTTGAAGTACATGGTGCGCGAGCTGAGCGACAGTTTGCTGTCTTCAACGAAACCGGCAGCGCCTGCTTGTTGGGCGAGAACCCCCAGTGCCACGGCCAGAGCCAGGCTGGACTTGTACATGTTTTGCTCCTCTACGTTCTAATTCTTGTGTATCTCTGGCGGCGGGGTCTGCTGCCCTGCTCACCGTGGATTGGCGATTTAGTCCCAAAGCGTGACCATGAAGTCAATCATTTCTAAACGTTTCGCGACTTTGGTCTAAGGCCACCTGCGCTACAGGATAATGACAATCCTATAAATCCAAAATGACCGTTTTATGAATTTCTAAGATTATTCCGGAATATCTTAGGAACCTTTACTGCCATTTGTTGTAGTCAGGTGCATCACTCATAACTTTCAGTTATTTGCAAACGTTTGCTCATAACCTAATTCCATCCCGGTCTAAGGGGCAAAGAGCCTAGCAGCCCTCTCGGTTTTCGCCATTGAGACAGGCCGCCGGCGATTCCCTGCTCTTGCCGCTCCTGCCTTACAGCAATTGGCTCCTAAGCTAATTCTAAAAAGTTATTTATTTTCGATTTCTTAGATCATCTAGTCTTCTCGCCATCCATCACATCGATTGCCTGACGAGAGGTTCACCATGATCCCGCACGCTCCGCTGCGCCTGTTCGCCGCCCTGACTCTCGCCAGCACCAGCTGGTTGGCCCAGGCTGCCGACCTGACCGTGGCTTACCAGACCACCGTCGACCCGGCCAAAGTGGCCCAGGTCGATGGCGACTACGAAAAAGCCAGCAAGGCCAGCATCGACTGGCGCAAATTCGACAACGGCGCCGATGTGATCACCGCGGTGGCCAGCGGCGACGTGCAAATCGGCTACCTCGGCTCCAGCCCCCTGGCCGCCGCAGCCACCCGCAAGCTGCCGGTCGAAACCTTCCTGATCGCCACCCAGATTGGTGCTGGCGAAGCGCTGGTGGCGCGCGACACCATCAAGACGCCACAAGACCTGATCGGCAAGAAAGTCGCAGTGCCCTTCGTCTCCACCGGCCACTACAGCCTGCTGGCGGCGCTCAAGGCGTGGAACATCGACCCCGCCAAGGTGCAGATCCTCAACCTCGCACCACCGGCCATCATTGCGGCCTGGAAGCGCGGCGACATCGACGCCACCTACGTCTGGGACCCGGCCCTGGGCGTGGCCAAGGAAAACGGCAAAGTGCTGATCACCTCAGGTGAACTGGCCGCCAAAGGCGCACCTACCTTCGACGCCTGGATCGTGCGCAAGGACTTCGCCGACAAGCACCCCGACGTGGTCAAGGCCTTCGCCAAGGTCACCCTCGACGCCTACGCCGACTACCGCAAAGACCCGCAAGCCTGGCTGGCCGACAAAGACAACGTGGCCAAGCTGGTCAAGCTGTCCGGCGCCAAGGCCAGCGATATCCCGGTACTGCTGGAAGGCAACGTCTACCCCTTGGCTGCAGACCAGGCCAACGCCCTGGGTGCGCCAACCACCAAGGCACTGACCGACACGGCTACCTTCCTCAAGCAGCAAGGCAAGGTCGACGCCGTGCTGCCGGACTACTCGCCGTACGTCAGCGCCAAGTTCCTGCCTAATTGACCCGGAGCCAGCCATGGCCTTGCTTGAACTGGAGCGCATCAGCGCACAGTACCCCGGCGCCAGCACCCCGGTGCTGGCCGACATCAACCTGAGCCTGGGGCCACGCCAACTGCTGGTGGCCTTGGGGCCGTCCGGCAGCGGCAAGACTTCGCTGCTCAACCTGATCGCCGGCTTCGTGGCCCCCAGCGGCGGGCGCATCAGCCTGGACGGCGTACCGGTCAAAGGCCCAGGCGCCGAACGCGGCGTGGTGTTCCAGGACGACGCCTTGCTGCCCTGGCAGAACGTGCTGGGCAACGTCGCCTTCGGCCTTGAGCTGGCCGGCGTGCCGCGCGCGCAACGTGAAGCCAAGGCCCGCGAGATGCTGACCCTGGTCGACCTGGAAGGGTTTGCCGAGCGACGCATCTGGCAATTGTCCGGTGGCCAGAAGCAGCGTGTGGGCCTTGCCCGCGCGCTGGCAGCCGACCCACGGGTACTGCTGATGGACGAACCGTTCGGCGCACTCGACGCGTTCACCCGCGAGCAGATGCAAGAGCTGCTGCTGCAGGTTTGGCAGCGCACCGCCAAGCCGGTGTTCCTGATTACTCACGACATCGAAGAAGCCGTGTTCCTCGCCAGCGAGCTGGTGTTGCTGGCGCCCAACCCCGGCCGTGTGGTCGAGCGCCTGCAACTGGACTTCGGCCAGCGCTATGCCGCTGGCGAGTCAGCCCGGGCGATCAAGTCCGACCCACGCTTCATCGAAACCCGCGAGCATGTGCTGGCGCGGGTCTTCTCCCAACGCCAAAGCCTGCAGGAGCGCGCATGAGCAGCCTGGATCTGCCGGTCAACGGCAAGCGCGACACCCAACCCCGGCCTGCCGAAAAGACACGCCGCCCGCTTTCCACCCGCTGGATCAGCACCCTGACCCTGGCCAGCCTGCTGCTGGTCTGGTGGCTGGTGACGGCAGCCGGCTGGATCGAGCCGCTGTTCCTGCCCTCGCCCGGCGACATCCTGGCCAGGGCCTGGACCCTGCTGACCCAAGGCTACATGGATGCCAGCCTGTGGCAGCACCTGGGCGCTAGCCTGGGCCGCATCGGCCTGGCCCTGGTGGCCGCGACCCTGACCGCCATTCCGGTCGGTATCGCCATCGGTTACAACCGCGTGGCACGGGGCATTCTCGACCCGCTGATCGAGTTCTACCGCCCTATTCCGCCGCTGGCTTATCTGCCGCTCATCGTCATCTGGTGCGGCATTGGCGAGCTCTCGAAAGTGCTGCTGATCTACCTGGCGATCTTCGCTCCGATCGCCATCGCTACCGCTACCGGCGTGCGCACTGTCGACCCGACCAAGCTGCGCGCTGCGCAGTCGCTGGGCGCCAGCAAGGCGCAGTTGATCCGCCACGTGATCCTGCCCAGCGCCTTGCCCGACATCCTCACCGGCATCCGTATCGGCCTGGGCGTGGGCTGGTCGACCCTGGTGGCCGCAGAACTGATCGCCGCCACCAGCGGCCTGGGCTTCATGGTGCAGTCGGCGGCGCAGTTTCTGGTCACCGACGTGGTGGTGCTGGGCATTCTGCTGATCGCCCTGATCGCCTTTGCCCTGGAGATGAGCCTGCGCGCCCTGCAACGCAAACTGGTGCCCTGGCACGGGCAAAGCCACTGACCACGCCGGCATTTCGGCGCCCATAGAACAGATCGAGACCGACATGAGCCTGACCATCACCCCTCTCAGCCCGGCGCTCGGCGCGCAGATCAGCGGCGTGGACATCAGCCGCGCTATCACCGCCGAGCAGCGCGATGCCATCGAACAGGCGTTGCTCAAGCATCAGGTGCTGTTTTTCCGCGAGCAACCGCTCAACCCGGAGCAGCAGGCCAGCTTCGCTGCCCGCTTTGGCGACCTGCACATCCACCCGATCTACCCCAACGTGCCCGAAACCCCGCAGGTGCTGGTACTCGACACGGCGGTCACCGACGTGCGCGACAATGCGGTATGGCACACCGATGTGACCTTTCTGCCGACCCCGGCCCTGGGCGCAGTGCTCAGCGCCAAGCAGTTGCCGGCGTATGGCGGCGACACCCTGTGGGCCAGTGGTATTGCCGCGCTGGAAGCCTTGTCGGCGCCGCTGCGCGCGATGCTCGACGGGCTCACCGCTACCCACGACTTCACCAAGTCATTCCCGCTCGAACGGTTTGGCACAACGCCCGAAGACCTGGCGCGCTGGGAGGCGACACGGCGCAACAACCCGCCGCTGTCGCACCCGGTGATACGCACCCACCCGGTGAGCGGGCGCAAGGCGCTGTTCGTCAACGAGGGGTTCACCACGCGCATCAACGAGTTGAACGAGTATGAAAGCGAAGCGTTGCTCAAGCTGCTGTTCGCCCATGCGACACGGCCGGAGTTCAGCATTCGCTGGCGCTGGCAGGAAAATGATGTGGCGTTCTGGGACAACCGCGTGACCCAGCATTTTGCGGTGGATGATTACCGGCCTGAGCGGCGGGTGATGCACCGGGCGACGATCCTGGGGGATGCGCCGTTCTGAAAATTGATGGGGCCTGCACCGGCCTCTTCGCGGGGCAAGTCGGATCGCCGCACTGCCGCTCCCACAAGTACCCCGCTGCTCTCAGGCATTGTGCGGAATCTGTGGGAGCGGCCCTTGGGGTCTAGCGGACCAGGTGCAGGTACTGCATGTGCCGCTCGTACTGGTCGAGGATGTCGTTGATGATCTGCTCCTTGCTGTAGCCCACCAGGTCGTAGTTCTGGCTGCCTTCGCTCAGGTGCACCTCCGCCCGGTAATAGCGGCGGTTTTTCAACTCCTGCGTACCCAACCCACCCAATGCAAACGACGGCGTGAAATAGCCACGCATCTGCACCTGGTAGATGAACGGTTGCTCTTCACCATGGCCGATCTTCAGGCTGACGTTGTCATGGCTCGGGTCGTCCTGGGTAATCAGCACCAAACCCTTCTGCTCGAACACTTCACGCACATCGGCAATCGCCGGGCGCACCACGTCGTCCATGAAGCGGTACACCTCATCACGCGACGGAAAGTGCACCGCCTGGCTCAGGCGCTGGCGCCAGCCACCACGCCCTCGGCGTGACTGGGCGAACGGGGCCAGCGAATGCATCTGCGCGATCTGCCGCTGGGACTCCAGGTAGAACGCCTTGTGCAGCCCCCACATCATGCACAGCAAGATCAGCGAGAACGGCAGCGAGGTCAGCACCACCGCCGACTTCAGCGAATCGATGCTGCCGGCAAACAGCAGTGCGCTGGTGATCAGCGCGGTCATCGCACCCCAGAAGATCCGCAACCAGTTAGGCCCGTCTTCATCCGGGTCACCGCCCTTGGCCGACAAGGTCGACAACACCACGGTGCCCGAGTCGGCCGAAGTGACGAAGAACACGAAACTGATGAACACCGTCGTCGCGATCACCGCCTTGCTCCAGGGATACGTTTCAAGCAGCAGGTACAGGCTCATCGACGGGTTATCCAGGGCAGACTGGCCAAGCGCGGTCATGCCGTGGTTGATGACCTGGTCCAGGGCGCTGTTGCCGAAGATCGACATCCACGCCAGGGTGAAGCCCAGGGGGATCAGCAACACGCCGAAGACGAATTCGCGGATGGTGCGGCCACGCGAGATACGCGCAATGAACAAGCCCACGAAGGGCGCCCAGGCAATCCACCAGGCCCAGTAGAACACCGTCCAGCCGCCAAGCCAGTCGCGGTTTTCACCGTAGGCATAGACGTCGAAGCTCTTGCGTGGCAAGGCGCCGAGGTAATCACCCAGGTTCTGGATCAGCGTATTGAACAGGTGCTGGGTAGGGCCGGCGAACAGCACGAACAGCAGCAGGGCGCAGGCCAGGAACAGGTTGATGTCGCTCATCACCCGCACGCCCTTCTCCACCCCGGCGACCGCCACGGCCACCGCCGCACCCATCATCAAGGTGATCAGGGCCACCTGCACCCACTGGCTGTGGCTGATACCGAACAGGTAGTCGAGGCCGGCATTCAGGTGCAACACGCCAAAGCCCATGTCGGCGCCCAGGCCAAACACCGTGGCAATGATGCCGAAGCCGTCCACCGCGTAGCCGATCGGCCCGTTGATACGTTTGCCGATCAGCGGATACAGCGCCGAGCGCAGGGCCAGTGGCAGGTTATGCCGGTAGGCGAAGTAGGCCAGTGCCATGCCGACGAAGGCAAACACACCCCAGCCGTGCAGGCCCCAGTGCAGGAACAGGATCTGCATCGCCTGGCGCCCGGCCTCTGCCGTGCCCGCTTCGCCCTGGGGCGGCTGCAGCATGTGGGTCAGGGGTTCGGACACGCAGAAGAAGAACAGCGTGATGCTGATGCCGGCGGCAAACAGCATGCCGGCCCAGGACAGGTAGCTGAACTCGGGTTCGTCGTGGTCGGCACCGAGCTTGATCTTGCCGTAGCCGGACAAGGCGGTGACCACCACGAAGACCAGGTACAGCGTCATCGCCAGCATGTAGTACCAGCCGACCGTGTTGGCCGCCCAGTTCTGCGCCGCCAGCAACCAGTCGCCGGCAGCTTGCGGGTTGATGATGACCACCAGGCCGAAGAGAAGGATGAAGCTTGCCGCGAAATAGAACACCGGGGGGTTCATGCGGATCTTGCCATTGGCAAGGGAGGGGTTCGGTGCACTCATCGGGCATGCACCTCGTCGAGTGACGAAAGGTTCGGAATGAACGGGTTCAGCAAAGGAATCCTCCTGTTGAACACCGGCAGCGGACCAGCGTTTATCATTGAACAAGCGTTCAAGTTAAACATGGATCGGGATTTGATGCGAACCGGGGTGCTGATCGGTTTATGCCTGTACCGTCCCTTTCGCGGGGCAAGCCCGCTCCCACAGGTAACCCACCAGACCCGAGATTGGGGGCTCCTGTGGGAGCGGGCTTGCCCCGCGAAAGGGACCGCCAAGACCGTAGATAGCTTAGGTCAGTTCTTGTCCTGGCAATCGAGCTGCAGGTTCGCCTGGGTAATGTTGCTCTCGGCCGGCACGCTGCGGGTCAGCCACACGTTACCGCCAATGGTCGAACCCTTGCCGATGGTAATGCGCCCCAGGATCGTCGCCCCCGCATAGATCACCACATCGTCCTCGACGATGGGGTGGCGCGGCAGGCCTTTGTGCAGCGTCCCCGACTCGTCGCTGGGGAAGCGTTTGGCGCCCAGGGTGACGGCCTGGTAGATACGCACGCGCTCGCCGATGATGGCCGTCTCGCCGATCACCACCCCGGTGCCATGGTCGATGAAGAAACTCGGCCCGATCTGCGCCCCGGGGTGGATGTCGATACCGGTTGCCGAATGCGCCAGCTCCGAACTGATACGGGCCAGCAGCGGCAGGCCCGCCTGGTACAGATGGTGTGCCAAACGGTGATGGATGATCGCCAGAATGCCGGGGTAGCACAGCAGCACTTCGTCAACACTGCGCGCCGCCGGGTCGCCGTGGTAAGCGGCCAGCACGTCGGTGTCGAGCAGCACGCGCAAGTTGGGCAACGCCGCGGCAAAGGCCTGGATCAGGCGCAGGGCCTGGGCATCGACGGCCGCCAGGTCGCCCTGGCTTTGCCGGGCGGCGTAGCGCAGTTCCAGGCGGGCCTGGGCCAGCAGCGCGGTCAAGGCGGCGTCCAGGGTGTGGCCTACGTAGAAATCCTCGCTCTCTTCACGCAGGTCGACCGGCCCCAGGCGCATGGGGAACAGCGCCCCGCACAACTGTTCGAGGACTTGCCGCATGGCCTCGCGAGAAGGCAGTTCGCGCCCGCCCTGCTCGCCAATGCTGCGGCCATTGCGGCTGCGCCACTGCTCGCGGGCGCTGCGCAAACCACTGACGATGCTGTGCAGCTGCCAATGGGCGGATGTTGGTTGTTCGCTCACGGTGTTCTCCTGCCTGGGGCCAATCTGTCGTTATGCAATCCACTCTACGGCAAATCCATCCCTTGGAAAAAACAACGCTTTATTCCATCCTGCGCTAAGTCGGGCATAAGCCGCGATGACGGCGCCAGCATCCTGGCCTACCCTCAAAGCTGACCTGCACCGATAGAAAAACAAAAAAGGAATAATAAGATAATTTTTTATTATTTCCTGGCCTAAGCGGCCAACTCTATAGTCGCCACCCACCACTTCTACAACAAGCGCGGGGCCTGACATGTCGAAATTCGCCAAACCGCTACTCAACGCCAGCCTGGCCATCCTGCTGGGTGCTGGCCTGCTCAGCCAGGCGTTCGCCGGCGAGCAGTTGAAGACCATCCAGGAAAAGGGCGTGATCAACGTCGGCCTGGAAGGCACCTACCCGCCCTTCAGCTTCCAGGACGAAAACGGCAAGCTGAGCGGCTTCGAAGTCGAGCTTTCCGAGCTGCTGGCAAAGGAGCTGGGGGTCAAGGCTAAAGTTCAACCGACCAAATGGGATGGCATCCTCGCGGCACTGGAGTCCAAGCGGCTGGATGTGGTGATCAACCAGGTGACCATTTCCGAAGAGCGCAAGAAGAAGTACGACTTCTCCGAGCCCTACACCGTCTCTGGCATTCAGGCGCTGATCCTGAAGAAGAAGGCCGAGCAGCTGAACATCAAGACCGCGCAGGACCTGGCAGGCAAGAAGGTCGGCGTGGGCCTGGGCACCAACTACGAACAATGGGTGAAGCAGGACGTGCCGAAAGCGGACGTGCGCACCTACGAGGATGACCCGAGCAAGTTCGCCGACCTGCGCAACGGCCGCATCGACGCCATCCTGATCGACCGCCTGGCCGCGTTGGAATACGCGCAAAAAGCCAAGGACACGGAACTGGCAGGTGACGCCTTCTCGCGTCTGGAAAGCGGCGTGGCCCTGCGCAAGGGCGAGCCTGAACTGCTGGCGGCAATCAACAAGGCCATCGACAAGCTCAAAGCCGACGGCACGCTGGCCAAGTTGTCGGAGAAATACTTCGGTGCCGATGTCACCAAATGATCGCTGAAAGCCTGCAACTCGTTGTCGATTCCACGCCCTTCCTGCTGAAGGGCGCGGGTTATACGGTGCTGCTCAGTGTCGGCGGCATGTTCTTCGGCCTGGTGCTGGGCTTTGCCCTGGCCCTGATGCGGCTGTCGAAGATCCTGCCGCTGGACTGGCTGGCACGCATCTACGTGTCGTTCTTCCGGGGCACGCCGCTGCTGGTGCAGCTGTTCGTGATCTACTTCGGCATGCCGCAGATCGGTATCGAACTCGACCCGATCCCGGCCTCGCTGATCGGCCTGTCGCTGAACATGGCCGCCTATATCTGCGAAATCCTGCGGGCGGCGATTTCCTCGATCGACCGTGGCCAGTGGGAGGCCGCCGCCAGCATTGGCATGACCCGCACCCAGGCCATGCGCCGGGCAATCCTGCCGCAGGCTTTGCGCACAGCCTTGCCGCCGTTGGGCAACAGCTTCATCTCGCTGGTCAAGGACACCGCCCTGGCGGCGACCATCCAGGTGCCCGAGCTGTTCCGCCAGGCCCAGCTGATTACCGCACGCACCTTCGAAGTCTTCACCATGTACCTGGCTGTGGCCGTTATCTACTGGATACTCTGCAGTATCCTCGCGCACTTCCAGAACCGCATGGAAGCGCGGGTCAACCAGCATGACCAGGAGCATTGAGCATGATCGTAGTCAAGGGCCTGTCCAAGCAGTTCAAGGGCCAGACCGTGCTCAACGGCATCGACCTTACCGTGCAGCCGGGCGAAGTGGTCGCCATCATCGGCCCCAGCGGCTCTGGCAAGACCACCTTCCTGCGCTGCCTGAACCTGCTGGAAACCCCCGACGCGGGGCAGATCCAGATCGGCGCCATCAGCATCGATGCCAATCGCCCGCTGGGCGGTCAGCAAAGTGCGATCCGCCGGTTGCGTCAGCAGGCCGGGTTCGTGTTCCAGAACTTCAACCTGTTCCCGCACCGCACTGCCCTGGAGAACGTGATCGAGGGGCCGGTGATCGTCAAGAAGACGCCCCGCGACCAAGCCGTGGCGCTGGGGCGCAAGCTGTTGGCCAAGGTCGGCCTGGCGGGCAAGGAAGACGCCTACCCCCGGCGCCTGTCCGGTGGCCAGCAGCAGCGGGTAGCCATTGCCCGTGCCCTGGCCATGGAGCCTGAGGTGATCCTGTTCGACGAACCCACCTCGGCGCTCGACCCCGAGTTGGTCGGTGAAGTGCTCGCCACCATCCGCGGCCTAGCCGAAGAGAAGCGCACCATGATCATCGTCACCCACGAGATGAGCTTTGCGCGGGATGTGGCGAACCGGGTGATCTTCTTCGACAAGGGCGTGATCGTCGAGCAGGGAGAGGCCAAGGCATTGTTTGCCGCGCCCAAGGAAGAGCGTACCCGGCAGTTCTTGCGCAAGTTTCTCGGTACTGCGGCTTCCGAGTAAGCCTGCAGCGGCCTCTTCGCGGGTGAACCCGCGATAGGGCCGGCACACCCCGTGCACATCTCGACTTCTATATATATTCCAAAAGGTTAGTTCATAATCTTTTGATAAGCCATTAGGGTATATACACCGGACCACCGGACCAGCAAACGTCTGTCGCCATCAGCTGAAGCGACACATCTACTTTTGTGAGGTTAGGAATGGTCAGGATCACAATCACCCCAGTGCGTATCGCCAGGGCATTGAGTGCAGCCAAGGAGCGGTACTGATGTCCAGCCAGCCAAATACCCTTTTCCACAGCGACCTCGACAGCTCGCCCCTGCTGTTGCCAGCCAAGGTGCTGCGCAACGACGCCGAAGCCCTTCAAGCCGCTCGCGAGCTGGCCGATGTGGCCCGTGAGCAGGCCGCGCGCCGCGACCAGCAACGCAAGCTGCCGTGGGCAGAGATCGAGCAGTTCACCCGCAGCGGCCTGGGCAGCATCAGCGTACCCAAGGCCCACGGCGGCCCTGATGTCTCGTTCGAAACCGTCGCCGAAGTGTTCCGCCTGATCAGTGCCGCCGACCCGGCCCTGGGGCAGATCCCGCAGAATCAGTTCGGCATGCTGCAGTTGCTGCGCCTGACGGCCACCGAAGCACAGCAGGCGGTGATCTTCCGCAGCGTGCTGGACGGCTGGCGCATCGGCAACGCCGGCCCCGAGCGCGGCACCAAAGACACCCTGACCCTGAAGGCGAAGATCACACTCACGGGCGACGGCTACCGCATCAGTGGCGAAAAGTTCTACTCCACTGGTGCCCTGTTCGCCCACTGGGTGGCGGTCAAGGCGCTGGATGACGAGGGCCGCCAGCGCCTTGCCTTCGTCCGCCGTGGCAGCCCGGGCCTGCGCATCGTCGATGACTGGTCCGGTTTCGGCCAACGCACCACTGCCAGCGGCACCGTGCTGCTCGACCAGGTGCCGGTGGACGCGGAGCTGGTGATCGACAACTGGCGCCAGCGTGACATCCCCAATATCCAGGGGGCAGCCTCGCAGTTGATCCAGGCCGCCATCGACGCCGGCATCGCCGAAGCGGCCATCGAAGAGGCCATCCGCTTTGTGCGGGAGAAGTCGCGGCCGTGGATCGAGGCCAAGGTCGAGCGCGCCAGCGACGACCCGTATGTGATTGCCGATATCGGCCGCCTCAAGCTTGAGCTGCACGCTGCCGAGGCGCTGCTGCGCAAGGCGGCGCGGGTACTCGATGAGGTCAATGCCGCGCCAGTGGACGCAGCCGCTGCGGCCCGCGCTTCGATCGCCGTGGCCGAGGCCAAGGTGTTGACCACCGAAATCAGCCTGCAGGCCAGCGAGAAGCTGTTCGAGCTGGCCGGCAGCCGCGCCACCCTTGCCGAGTTCAACCTCGACCGCCACTGGCGCAATGCCCGGGTGCACACCCTGCATGACCCGGTGCGCTGGAAGTACCACGCGGTGGGGGCCTACCACCTCAACGGCACCCTGCCTGCTCGGCATTCCTGGATCTGATTTTTTGGCCCTGGGGGCTGCTGTGCAGCCCTTTCGCGACGCAAGGCCGCTCCTACAGACAGCCCCCGATCCCTGTAGGAGCGGCCTCGCGTCGCGAAAGGGCCGCGAAGTGGCCCCAAAGGCCCCGGAGAAACACCATGACCACAAACATCATCACCCACGACAGCCAAGCCCTGGCCATCGCTGAAGACATCGCCCAGCAACTGCGCCGCGACAGCGCCCTGCGCGACCGCGAGCGCCGCCTCCCCCTCGCCGAACTCGACCTGTTCACCCGCTCTGGCCTGTGGGCCATCAGCGTACCCAAGGCCTTCGGCGGCGCCGGTGTTTCCAATGTTACCCTGGCCAAGGTCATCGCCCGCATTGCCCAGGCCGACGCCTCGCTCGGGCAAATACCGCAAAACCATTTCTACGCCCTGGAAGTCCTGCGCGTAAACGGCAGCCCCGAGCAGCAACAGCGCTTGTACGCCGAAGTGCTGGCGGGCCGGCGCTTCGGCAATGCCTTGGCCGAGCTGGGCACGAAAACCGCCAACGACCGCACCACCCGCCTGACCCGAGATGGCGACGGCTTTCGTATCAATGGCCGCAAGTTCTACGCCACCGGCGCCCTTTACGCCCAGCGCATCCCCACCTCGGTGATCGACGAAGACGGCGTGCAGCAACTGGCCTTCGTCCCCGCCGACAGCCAGGGCCTGCAGGTGATCGACGACTGGAGCGGTTTTGGCCAGCGCACCACCGGCAGTGGCTCGGTGGTATTCGACAACGTGTGGGTGCGTGCCGAAGACGTCGTGCCGTTCCAGAGCGCATTCGAACGCCCGACCCCGGTCGGCCCACTGGCACAGATCCTCCACGCTGCCATCGACACCGGCATCGCCCGCGCCGCCTACGAGGATGCCCTGCACTTCGTGCGCACCCGCAGCCGCCCCTGGGTCGACTCGGGCCTGGACAAGGCCAGTGAAGACCCACTGACCCTGAAAAGCTTCGGCCAGCTCGCAATCCGCCTGCACGCCACCGAAGCCCTGCTGGAACGCGCGGGCGAATACCTCGACCGCGCTCAGCAGGATAGCAGCGCCGACAACGTCGCCGCCGCCTCCATCGCCGTGGCCGAAGCACGCGCCATCAGCACCGAAATCTCCCTAGCCGCCGGTACCACGCTGTTCGAACTGGCCGGCAGCCAGGCCACCCTGGCCGAGCACAACCTCGACCGCCATTGGCGCAACGCCCGGGTGCACACCCTGCACGACCCGGTGCGCTGGAAGTACCACGCCATCGGCAACTACTACCTCAACAACGAAAACCCGCCCCGCCGGGGGACCATCTGATGGCCAAGCAGATGCTGCTCAATGCCTTCAACATGAACTGCATCGGGCATATCAACCATGGCCTGTGGACCCACCCGCGGGACACCTCGACCCAGTACAAGACCCTCGCGTACTGGACCGACCTGGCCCGCCTGCTGGAACGGGGGCTGTTCGACGGGCTGTTCATCGCCGACATCGTCGGCACCTACGATATTTATGGCCAGTCGCTGGAGGTGACCCTCAAGGAGTCGATCCAGCTGCCGGTCAACGACCCCTTGCTGCTGGTCTCGGCCATGGCCGCAGCCACCCGCCACCTGGGCTTCGGCCTTACCGCCAACCTCACGTACGAAGCGCCCTACCTGTTCGCCCGCCGCCTCTCCACCCTAGACCACCTGAGTAACGGCCGGGTCGGCTGGAACATCGTCACCGGCTACCTCGACAGCGCTGCCCGCGCCATGGGCCTGGCGCAGCAACCCGAGCACGACCGCCGCTACGACCAGGCCGACGAATACCTGCAGGTGCTGTACAAACTGCTCGAAGGCAGCTGGGCCGACGATGCCGTGGTCGCCGACCGCGAGCAGCGCATCTACGCCCAGCCCGACAAGGTGCGCAAGGTCAGCCACCACGGCGAGTTCTACAACGTCGAGGGCTACCACCTGAGCGAACCGTCACCGCAGCGCACACCGGTGCTGTTCCAGGCGGGCAGCTCCGCACGCGGCCTGGCGTTCGCCGGCAACCATGCCGAATGCGTGTTCATCAGCGGCCAGGACAAAACCGCCACCCGCGCCCAGGTCGACAAGGTACGCGCCGCCGCCCAGGCAGCCGGCCGCGATCCGCAGGCCATCAAGGTGTTCATGGGCATCACGGTGATCGTCGCCGCCACCGAGCAACAGGCCCAGGCCAAGCATGCCGAGTACCTGCGTCATGCCAGCCCAGAGGCTGGCGTTGCGCACTTCGCCGCCTCCACCGGCATCGATTTTGCGGCCTATGGGCTGGACGAGCCGATCGGTTTCAGCAAGGGCAACGCCATTCAGTCGGCCACCCGCCAGCTGCAGGAAAACGCCTGGACCCGCCGCCGCCTGCTTGAGCAACACGCCTTGGGCGGGCGCTACGTGACCTTGGTCGGCACACCCGAGCAGGTCGCCGATGCGCTGATCGCCTGGCTCGACGAAACCGGGCTGGACGGCTTCAACCTGACCCGCACCGTTACCCCGGAAAGCTTTGAAGACTTCATCGACCTGGTCATCCCGCAACTGCAACAGCGCGGCCGTTACAAGACCGCCTACGCCGAAGGCACCCTGCGCGAGAAGCTGTTCGACAGCGACCACCCGCACCTGCCCGCCAGCCACCCCGGCTCGGCCTACCGCTTCACCCCAACCCCCGCCCCGACTGGAGCCTTGCACCATGCTTGAGAAACTGTTCCGGCCCGTCGCGGCCATGGCCTTCACCCTCGGCCTGTGCGCCAGCGCGATCGCCGCCGAGCCCTTGAAGATCGGCACCACCTCAGCCTTCGCCATCCCACTGGAAACCGCCGTGGAAGAGGCCCACAAGCAGGGCCTGGAAGTGAAACTGATCGAGTTCAGCGACTGGATCGCGCCCAATGTCAGCCTCAACAGCGGCGACATCGACGTGAACTACTTCCAGCACATCCCGTTCCTGGAAAACGCCAAGGCCGCCGCAGGCTTCAACCTGGTGCCTTACGCGCCGGGCATCATCAACAACGTCGGCTTGTACTCCAAGCGATACAAAAGCTTCGCCGAGCTTCCCGAAGGCGCCAGCGTGGCCATCGCCAACGACCCGATCAACAGCGGCCGTGGCCTGCAACTGCTGGCCAAGGCCGGGCTGATCACGCTCAAGCCGGGGGTCGGCTACAAGGCCACAGAAGACGACATCGTCGCCAACCCCAAGAAACTGAAGATTCTGCAGGTCGAGGCGGTGCAACTGGTGCGCGCCTATGACGACGCCGACCTGGTCCAGGGCTACCCGGCCTACATCCGCCTGGCCAACACCTTCGACGCCACCTCGGCGCTGCTATTCGACGGCCTGGAGAACAAGGAGTACGTGATCCAGTTCGTCATCCGTCCGCAAAACAAGGACGACCCCCGCCTGGCCAAGTTCGTCGACATCTACCAGCACTCGCCCGCCGTGCGCGCGGCGTTGAACAAAGCCCACGGCAACCTCTACCAGGCCGGTTGGGAGGGCTGACATGAGCCAGGCCAGCGCGCTCAGGGCGCCGACCCCACAACCATTGCCGCCAACGGCCAAGGAACAGGCCCTGCGCCCCGACGTCAATGAAGCCCATGTGCGCTTCATCGGCCTGGGCAAGACCTACCCTGGCCAGGCGCAGCCCGCCTTGCACGGCATCGACCTGAACATCCGCCGGGGTGAGATCTTCGGCATCATCGGCCGCAGTGGCGCCGGCAAGTCATCGCTGCTGCGTACCATCAACCGCCTGGAGCAGCCCAGCCAAGGCCGCGTGCTGATCGACCAGGTAGACATTGCACCGTTCGACGAGGACCGCCTGGTCGCGCTGCGCCGTCGCATCGGCATGATCTTTCAGCACTTCAACCTGATGTCGGCCAAGACCGTGTGGCAGAACGTCGAGCTGCCGCTGAAGGTGGCCGGTGTGCCCAAGGCCGAACGCCAACGCAAGGTCCGCGCGCTGCTGGAACTGGTTGGCCTGCAGGAAAAGCACCAGGTATACCCGGCGCAGCTTTCCGGCGGGCAAAAGCAGCGTGTCGGTATTGCCCGGGCACTGGTGCACGACCCCGAGATCCTCTTGTGCGACGAGGCCACATCGGCACTGGACCCTGAAACCACTGCCTCGATCCTTGAGCTGCTGCGCGACATCAACCAGCGCCTGGGCCTGACCATCGTACTGATCACCCATGAGATGGCGGTGATCCGCGATATCTGCCACCGCGTGGTGGTACTGGAGCGTGGCGAAGTGGTCGAGCAAGGCGAGGTCTGGCGGGTATTCGGCGCACCACGCCACGAGGTGACCCGCACCTTGCTCGCGCCGTTGCAGGCCAAGTTGCCAGCTAGCTTGCAGGCCAGCCTCAAGGCCAGCCCGGTGAGCCGCGACAGCGCCGTGGTACTCAAGCTGACCTTGCTCGGCGAGCCGGAGCTGTCGGCCCTGTTCAACGACCTGGGCGGGCGTGTACGCCTGTTGCAAGGGGGTGTTGAAACCATAGGTGAGCATGCGCTCGGGCAGTTGATCCTGTCGGTGCAGCACTCGCCACACGAAACCGACCAGCTGCTGGCGCGCGCCCGCCGTTGGGCCGAAGACGTGGAGGTATTGGGCCATGTGGTTTGATCGCCTGCTTGAAGGCTTGCTCGATACCCTGCTGATGGTCGGCGTGTCTTCGCTGATCGCCCTGTTGGTCGGGGTGCCGATGGCGGTGCTGCTGGTCACCAGCGACAAAGGCGGGATATTCGAGGCGCGCCTGCTTAACCGGGTGCTGGGCGCGTTCGTCAACCTGTTCCGCTCGATCCCGTTTCTGATCCTGATGGTCGCGCTGATACCCTTCACCCGCCTGTTGGTCGGTACTACCTACGGCGTGTGGGCGGCCGTGGTGCCGCTGACCATCGCCGCCACACCCTTCTTTGCACGCATTGCCGAAGTGAGCCTGCGCGAAGTCGACCATGGCTTGGTGGAAGCCGCGCAAGCCATGGGCTGCCGCCGCTGGCACATCGTCTGGCATGTGCTGTTGCCCGAAGCGCTGCCGGGCATCGTCGGCGGGTTCACCATCACCCTGGTGACCTTGATCAACTCGTCGGCCATGGCCGGGGCGATTGGCGCCGGTGGGCTGGGGGATATTGCCTATCGCTATGGGTACCAGCGCTTTGACAGCCAGATCATGCTGACCGTGATTGCCATGCTGGTGGCGCTGGTAGCGGTGATTCAGCTGGGTGGGGATCGGTTGGCGAAGGGGTTGAACAAGCGGTGAGCCATTTGGTGGGCCGCTGTGCGGCCCCAAGATCATACGGGCACCACCTCACTCCCAATCCAAATCCCCAGCCGGCACCGGCCGCCCAAACCAGTACCCCTGCCCCAACTGACAATGTTCCTGCAGCAAAAAGCTGGCCTGTTCCTGCTGCTCGATGCCCTCGGCATGCACCTGCATGCCCATGCTGCGGGCCAGAGCGATGATCACCCGCACAATCGCAATGTCATCGTCGTCATGCGGCAACCCGGCGACAAACCCCTGGTCGATTTTCAGCTTCTGCACCGGCAAGCGCTTGAGCCGCAGCAGCGACGAATAGCCTGTACCGAAATCGTCGATAGCCAAGGTGACCCCCAGCTCACGCAAGCGATGCAGCTGCTCCAGCGCTACTTCCGGGTCTTCCATCACTGCGCTTTCGGTCACTTCCAGTTCGAGCAACGCCGGGTCAAGGCCGGTTTCGTGCAACACCTCGGCCACCTGCCGATACAGCGCGTGCTGGCCAAACAGACGGCTTGAGATATTCACCGCCACAAAGGCCATTTGCCGGCCTTCACGCTGCCACTGCACCATCTGCCGGCATGCCTGGCGCAGCACCCAGGCGTCGATCTCGGCAATCAGCCCGGTGCGCTCGGCGATCGGGATGAATTCGCTCGGGGGCACCAGGCCGCGTTGCGGATGCTGCCAGCGTACCAGCGTCTCGACCCCAACCCGCTTCGCCGTGGCCAGGTCGTGCACCGGCTGGAAGTACGCCCGCAATTCGTCCTGCTCCAGCGCCCGGCGCAGCTCGCCCGCGGTTTCCACCCGGTGCTGGGCGTGCGCGGTCAGCTCCTCGGTGTACAGCGCATAGCAGGCGCGCCCGCTGCTCTTGGCCTTGAACAGCGCCGAGTCGGCGTTACGCAGCAGTTGCTCGGCGCTCAAGGCATCGCTGGGGAACAGGCCGATGCCCACGCTGACACTGATGAACAGGCGATGCCCATCAAACACGAACGGCTCGCGCATGCGCTCGATGATGCGCTGCGCCAGCTTGCCGGCCTGGCCGACCTGCTGGCAGTTCTCGGCCAGTACACCGAACTCGTCGCCGCCCAGGCGCGCCAGGGTCACACCGCTGCCCACCACCTCGCCCAGGCGCTCGCCCACCAGCTTGAGCAACTGGTCGCCAATGGTGTGGCCAAGCCCGTCGTTGATACTCTGGAAATGGTCCAGGTCGAGCAGCAGCAAGCCGCAACCGCGCTTGTTGGCTTGCGCCGTGACCAGTGCCTGTTCGACGCGGTCGGTGAACAGCAAGCGGTTGGGCAGGCCGGTCAGCGGGTCGTGATGCGCCAGGTAGGCCAGCTCTTGCTCGGTATGCTTGATCGCGCTGATGTCGCTGAACACCGCCACGTAATGGCTCAGCTCGCCGGCGTCATCGTGTATGGCACGGATCGTTTGCCATTGCGGGTAGATCTCGCCACTTTTGCGGCGGTTCCAGATCTCGCCGCTCCATTCACCCTTCTCGGCCAGGGTGGCGAAGATCTGCTGATAGAACGCCACGCCGTGGCGGCCCGACTTGAACTTGTTCGGGCGCTGGCCAACGACCTCGTCCTGCTGGTAGCCGGTGATGCGCATGAAGGCGCGGTTGACGTGCACGATCAAGCCTTGGCGGTCGGTCACCAGCACGCCTTCGAGGGTACTGTCGAACACCGCCGCCGCCATGCGCAGCCGCTCGCGGTCCTCGCCACGCAGGCGCACGCCGATGCCGATGAAATTCAGCAGCCGCGCGCGCGAAACGAAGATCAGCACCGCGCTGAACATCACCCAGATAACCACATTGATCTGCTGCCCCACGGTCAGCGCCAGCGGGTCGTCAGTCATACCCTGCAGCAGTACCTGGGCGAGCACCAGCCAGAGGATCGACAGCACCACATAGAGCGCTGCCATGCGCAAGGCGTCGCGAACGGAAACAGACATGTCGGGGGGAGTGGCCCTTGAACGAAGATCAGGCATTATAAAGGTTGAAACATGTCGTGACGTCCTATCTGAATGGGTGACTGGTTTTATTTCCCTGCCAAGGGATAATCATGCCCTTCCCCTGTGTTCTCGAGGGTTTTAACACCTATGTGGTACAACGGCCTGCTCGACTTGTCGGCCTGGCAACTGGTCGGCATCACACTGCTGATGACCCATGTGACCATCGTCAGCGTCACGGTTTACCTGCATCGCTACTCCGCGCACCGGGCCTTGGAGCTCAATGGCGCGCTCAAGCACTTCTTCCGCTTCTGGCTGTGGCTGACCACGGCGCAGAACACCCGCGAGTGGACCGCCGTCCACCGCAAGCACCACGCCAAGTGCGAAACCCCGGACGACCCGCACAGCCCGGTACACAAGGGCTTGAGTACGGTCCTGCGCAAAGGCGCCGAACTCTACCGCGAAGAGGCGCGCAACCCCGAAACCTTGCGTATCTACGGCAAGAACTGCCCGGACGACTGGATCGAGCGCAACCTCTACTCGCGCTACAAGCTGGGCGGCATTGCCCTGCTGGCGGTGATCGACCTGCTGCTGTTCGGCACCCTCGGCATCACCGTCTGGGCGGTGCAGATGATGTGGATTCCGTTCTGGGCTGCCGGTGTGGTCAACGGCCTTGGCCATGCGGTGGGCTACCGCAATTTCGAATGCCGTGACGCTGCCACCAATCTGGTGCCGTGGGGCATCGTCATCGGTGGCGAAGAGCTGCACAACAACCACCACACCTACCCCAACTCGGCCAAGCTCTCGGTCAAGCGCTGGGAGTTCGACATGGGCTGGGCCTGGATCCGCCTGTTCTGCCTGTTGCGCCTGGCCAAGGTGCAGCGCGTAGCACCGATCGCCCACCGGGTAGAAGGCAAGGCCAACCTGGACATGGACACCGCCATGGCCATCCTCAACAACCGCTTCCAGATCATGGCCCAGTACCGCAAGCTGGTGATCGGCCCGCTGGTCCAGCAGGAACTGGCCAAGGTCGATGCGTCGGTACGCCACCGCTTCCGCCGCGCCAAGCGCCTGCTGTCGCGCGAGACCAGCCTGCTGGAAGACCGCCACCACGTACGCATCGAGTCGCTGCTTGCACACAGCCAGGCGCTCAAGGTCATCTACGAAAAGCGCCTGGCCTTGCAGCAAATCTGGGCGCGCACCAGCGCCAATGGCCACGACATGCTCGCCGCCATGAAAGACTGGGTGCACGAGGCCGAAGCCAGCGGTATTCACGCGCTGCACGACTTCGCCGCACAGCTCAAGACCTACTCCCTGCGCCCCACCGGCGCCTGAAGGCCATTGATCGGCACGCCCTGCTGTCAGGGCGTGCCGCTCGGAACTTCCCCCTCTGGTTTCGACTCCAACCCGGCACATCGCCCGCGTGGCGGGCCTGATGCTGGCCGCACGCTTCCTTGTCGAGACTCGCTCCGTGCACATGGCCAAAAAATTTCCAACATCGCTGCCCGGCACCCCACCTCCAGAAGCCGCCCAAACCTTGCTGGCCCTGCTTCACGCCCAAGGCGAAGTCGCCCGCCTGAGTGAGCGCGAACAACTGTTCAGTTCATTGCTCGACAGTGTCAACGCCGTGCTTTGGGCGTTCGACTGGGAAGCCCGCCAGGTGCTGTACGTCAGCCCTGCCTACGAACGCATCTTTGGCCGCCCGGCCAGCCTGGTGCTGGCCGACTACAACGAGTGGCGCGACAGCATCTACCCCGACGACCTCGAATACGCCGAGCGCAGCCTGGCCCAGGTGCTGCTCAAAGGTTCGGTGGAAGACCGCGAGTACCGCATCCTCAATGCCGAAGGCCAGGTGCGCTGGCTGAGCGACAAGTGCTACATCAACCAGCAGCGCGAGGGCGAGCAGCGGGTGATCGTTGTCGGCATCGCCGAGGACATCACCGAGAAGAAGCAGCTTGAAGGCGAACTGCATCGCCTGGCCACCACCGACGTGCTGACCCAAAGCAGCAACCGTCGGCACTTCTTCGAATGCGCCCAACAGGCGTTCGAAAACGCCCGCGAGGACGGCACCCCCCTGGCGTTCCTGCTGCTGGACATCGACGACTTCAAGCAGGTGAATGACAGTTACGGCCACCAGGAAGGCGACCAGGTACTACAGCGCATCGCCGACAGCGGCAAAGCCGTGCTACGCCGGGGCGACCAGTTCGGGCGTATTGGTGGCGAGGAGTTTGCGGCAGTGTTCCCTGGCTGCAATGCGCAGGTGGCAGAGCAGATTGCCGAGCGTTTGCAACGCGAGATCCAACGGCTGAGCTTCAGCCATGGCGATCACGAATATCGCGTGACCGTGAGCCAGGGGCTGACGGCGTTGAGCGACGAGGACGAGTCCCTGGACAGCCTGTTCGCCCGCGCCGATGCGGCGATGTACCGGGCCAAACGCCAGGGGAAGAACCAGATCGTACGGGGGTAGTTAGGTGAAATTTGGGGGGGTGTGAATGCCTGGAGATTGTATTTAGGGCCGCTGGGTGCCTGGCTTGGTTTTTTCAGGGCGGCGCTCGATGTTCGCGGCACCTCCAAGCCCAAGACAAGCACTTAACCGCCCTCACCCGCCCCATTTTCGTTCACAGGTGATTCTTCACCCTGCGCCTTCACCTCAGGGTTTTCCACCTTGCGCAACCGGCTCAGCTCCGGCAAGCCGATCTTCAGCAGCCGCGCAGTCTTGTTACTGGCAACCGGCTCCAACCCATGACCCGCCGGCAGCCGCGACAATTGCCCAGCCAGGTTCATCGCCAGGATCTCCCGCGAATACACGCCACCGCCCAGTTGGTAAACCGCCGCGATCAATTCGCGCAGCGCCAGTGGCAAGCGCCAGCGCGTGCGCAATGCCGAACCAAACGCTGCGCCGTATTCATCCAGTGACTGCTGCACCCTGCCCTCGTCCAGCTCCCCACCGGCCAGGCGCCACTCCTGCAGGCAACGCAACACCGCCAGGTCGCCCAGGCAGTGCAGCAGCCCCGCGCAGTAGCAACGCCCTTCGTCCAGTTCGAGCATGCGCGCCAGGCTGCGACCGTATTCGGCACAGTGCAGCGAGAGGTTCCAGTAGTGGGCCGCATGCTGCGCCAGCAGCGGGTCACTCAGCCGTGCGCTGCGCTTGAGCGTCATGCCCAGGATCAGGTTCATGCTCTGGGTACTGCCAAGCTTGTTCAACGCCTGCAGCAAGGTTTGCACGGGCGCATCGCGGTGCAGGGCAGCGCTGTTGGCGGCGGCGATCAGCACCGCAGTGACCTGCGGGTCGTTGCGCACTTCCTCTTCGAGCACCTTCAGGTTCAGGCCCTGGGGGTTCAGCGCCCGCTTGATCGCCACCTGCACATCGGCCAGCAGCGGCCCACCATCGGCGGTAGCGCGGCGCTGTTCCAGGTAGCCAGGCAGGCTGGCACCCGGTTGCAAGTGCGGCACCGGGCAGGCGATTTCCTCGCCCACGGCCAGCAGCAGCTCTTCCAGACGCTTGCGCAGGTTTTCCAGGTTCAGTGGCTTGCTCAGATAAGCCGTGGGGTGCAACGGCAACGCCTCGCGCACGCTGGCGCTGTCGCTGCGGTTGCTCATCAGAATGAACGGCAACCCAGGGCCCTTGGCGCGCACCTTGCGCAGCAGGTCGAGGCCATCGACGCCGGCCAGCTCACGCGCAGCGATGATCAGGTCGGGCTTGCTCGATAGCGCGGTCAGTGCCTGCGAGCCGTCGGCGCAGACCTGCAGCCGGGCATCGCAACGCACGCTGAGCAGCATCTCCTTGAGCATGTCACGCACCCACGGGTCGCCTTCGACTATCAATACGCAAGGTGGGGTGGGGTCTACAGCGCTCATGGCCAACTCCTGAATATCCCTGACACGCAATCCGTCGCAGCTTCCTGGGCAAGTCCTGCGTCAACCATAGCGCCCCTCAGGTTTTCTGGGCACAAAAAAAACCCGCCGAAGCGGGTTTTTTCAGAAGCGCGTCACATTAGGCGAGTTCAGCGAAGCACTCTTCGATGATGGCCAGGCCTTTGTCCAGCAGCGCGTCTTCGGCGGTCAGCGGGACCAGGATACGCAGGACGTTGCCGTAGGTGCCGCACGACAGCAGGATCAGACCCTTGTCACGTGCCTTGGCAACTACTTGGCCAACGGCAGCGGAATTCGGGGTGTGAGTGCCTTTCTCGAAGACTTCGACAGCAATCATCGAGCCCATACCACGGATGTCACCGATGATCGGGTTTTTGTCCTGGATCTTGCGCAGGCCGGCAACCAGGTGCTCGCCAACGGCCTTGCTGCGGTCCAGCAGTTTTTCTTCTTCGAACACTTGGATCACGGCCAGGGCCGCGGCGCAAGCGATCGGCGAACCGGCGTAGGTGCCGCCCAGGCCACCTGGGGCGATGGCGTCCATGTACTCGGCCTTGCCGCACACACCGGCCAGCGGGAAGCCGCCAGCGATCGACTTGGCGAAGGTGGTCAGGTCAGGCGCGACGCCCATCTGCTCCATGGCGAAGAAGGTGCCAGTACGGCCAGCGCCGGTCTGTACTTCGTCGGCGATCAGCAGGATGCCGTGCTGGTCGCACAGGGCGCGCAGGCGCTGCATCAGCTCTTTCGGCGCCGGCAGGAAACCACCTTCACCCTGAACGGGTTCCAGGATGATCGCGGCGATGTCCTTAGGCTCGGCATCGTTCTTGAAGATGCGTTCGACCGAAGCGATGGCGTCGTCGACGCTCACGCCGTGCAGTTCGTTCGGGAACAGTGCGCGGAAGATGCCGCCTGGCATCAGGCCCATGCCAGCGGAGTACGGCACAACCTTGCCGGTCAGGCCCAGGGTCATCATGGTACGGCCGTGGTAGGCGCCGGTGAAGGCGATCACGCCAGCACGGCCAGTGGCGGCACGGGCGATCTTGACGGCGTTTTCAACGGCTTCGGAGCCGGTGGTGACCAGCAGGGTCTTCTTGTCGAAGTTGCCTGGGACCAGCTTGTTGATCTTCTCGCACAGCTCTACGTAGGGTTCGTAGGCCAGCACCTGGAAGCAGGTGTGGCTGACTTTGGTGAGCTGCTCTTGCACAGCTGCAACCACTTTCGGGTGCAGGTGGCCGGTGTTCAGTACAGCGATGCCGCCGGCGAAGTCGATCAGTTCGCGGCCTTCAACGTCGATCACGGTCGAGTTCTTCGCGGTATCAACGAAGATCGGGTGAATTTGGCCGACGCCACGTGGGACGGCAGCTACACGGCGTTGCATCAAGGATTCGTTGGTCTTGCTCATAATGCCCTCATTGCGCCGATCGGAATGGCGCTTTTATTCGGGGGTGGCTGGGAGTGCTCGCGCACAGTATTCGTTGATCGACTGCCGTGAACGCCCTGGCCACCAGGTACTGCATGTAAAAAAGGCCAGCGAGACGTCGCTCTCGCGCCCCGCTGGCAGAGGTAAAGCCTTTTAACCGGTGATCAGACGCTGATGCACAGGTATTTGATTTCGAGGTAGTCCTCGATACCGTATTTGGAACCTTCGCGGCCCAGGCCCGAAGCCTTGATGCCGCCGAACGGCGCGACTTCGTTGGAGATCAGGCCGGTGTTGATGCCGACCATGCCGTATTCCAGGGCCTCGGCAACACGGAACACACGGCTCATGTCACGGGCGTAGAAGTACGAAGCCAGGCCGAACTCGGTGTCGTTGGACATGGCGATGACTTCGGCTTCGTCCTGGAAGCGGAACAGCGGCGCCAACGGGCCGAAGGTCTCTTCCTTGGCGACAGCAGCAGTCTTCGGCACGTTGACCAGGATGGTCGGCTCGAAGAAGTTGCCTTCGATCAGCTTGCCACCGGCCAGCACCTTGGCGCCTTTGGAGACTGCGTCTTCGATGTGTTCCTGGACCTTGGCGACAGCCTTGCCGTCGATCAGCGGGCCAGTGGTGGTGCCGTCTTCCAGGCCGTTACCGATCTTCAGCTTGGCCACTGCGGCGGCCAGCTTCTCGGCGAACGCGTCGTAGACGCCGTCCTGCACGTAGATACGGTTGGCGCAGACGCAGGTCTGGCCGTTGTTACGGTACTTGGAGATGATCGCGCCCTCGACGGCCTTGTCCAGGTCGGCGTCGTCGAACACGATGAACGGGGCGTTGCCGCCCAGCTCCAGGGAAACCTTCTTGATGTCCTTGGCGCATTCTTGCATCAGCTGGCGACCGATTTCGGTCGAGCCGGTGAAGGACAGTTTGCGTACCAGGGAGTTGCCGGTCAGCTCGCCGCCGACTTCGCCAGCGCTGCCGGTGACGACGCTCAGCACGCCAGCCGGAATACCGGCACGGTGAGCCAGCTCGACCAGGGCCAGGGCGGAGTACGGGGTTTGCGAAGCAGGCTTGAGCACCATGGTGCAGCCAGCGGCCAGGGCCGGGCCGGCTTTACGGGTGATCATCGCCGCCGGGAAGTTCCACGGGGTGATGGCCGCGGTAACGCCGATTGGCTGCTTGATGACGATCAGGCGCTTGTCGGGCTGGTGGCCCGGGATGGTGTCACCGTAGACGCGCTTGGCTTCTTCGGCGAACCACTCGATGAACGAGGCCGCGTAGGCGATTTCGCCCTTGGCTTCGGCCAGTGGCTTGCCTTGCTCGGTGGTCATCAGGCGAGCCAGGTCATCCTGGTTCTCGATCATCAGTTCGAACCAGCGACGCAGCTTGGCCGAACGCTCTTTGGCGGTCAGGGCACGCCAGGCCGGCAGGGCTTTGTCGGCGGCTTCGATGGCGCGGCGAGTTTCCGCGGTGCCCATCTTCGGCACAGTACCGATGACTTCGCCGGTGGCCGGGTTGGTCACCTTGATGGTCTGGCCATTGTCCGCATCCAGCCACTCACCATTGATATAGGCTTGCTGGCGGAACAACTGAGCGTCTTTGAGCTGCATGTCGGCTTCCCGAATTGTTGATTGTTGAAAAGCGCCCAAAGCAGGGCATCGAGCGTTTGAAATCTCAAACGAATGCTAAGCGGCTGCTGGGGTGTAGGACAATAGGCTGTTCGAAAAAAAGAACGAATGGTTGAACAGCCCATCTGAAATCGCCCGCAGAACGGCCGCTACAGGGTAGACGATCGGGCGGGGAGAAATGTGAAAGGGGGGTGATAGCGGGGAGATTTTCAGCGCCTGGGAGATCGAGCGCCCCGCGGGCGGCGCTCGATGTGCGCCCCACCTCAAAACCCAAGGCAAGCGCCCGAAAGCCACACCTCCCTGATCAAAAAACGATCAAACCTCAAAACGCCGTGGCCAAGTCGATCACCAGCGCCCGATACCCCACGCTCCCCGGCTGGCGGCTGTGCACCTTCAATTCCACCAGCACCTCCTGCGTCCCACGCCGTACCTCGTTCAGCACCGTAGTGGTCAGTTTCTCTGGCGTGAGGAAATTCACCGATGCCGAATAAATGAACTGGGTATCGGTCTCGGGCCGGTACGCCACCACCGACGTCACCGGGCTGTACCACTCGTCACCGCGCTGCTTGCCGTACTCCCACACCTGCTCGACCGTGCCCTTGGCCTCGTCGACCTTGTATTCCACCGCGCGGCTGTAGTTGCCGGTCAGTTTGGTCGGGGCAAAGTCACGCCCCCAGCCGTTGTCGAACACGGTCAAGGTGCCTTTGCCGGTCAGCCAGGCCGTGTGCTGGGTCCACGACCAGTCAAAGCCCTCGCTTTCAACCGGGGTCAGCACCTTGTCCCGCAGCCGCTGCGGCCAGCCTTGGGGCGAAGCGAGGATCCACTTCACCGCCTTGTCACGGCCAATCTTCACCACCCCTTGATGGCGTGCTGAAACGATGATGCTGTCGTCATCTGCGTCGTAATCGATGGCATTGACGTGCGCCCAGTTGCGCCCGGTACCCACCCCAGGGGTGTCACCGAACGGCAGATCGCCTTCGGCCAGCTCGTTGGCCAGCCGGTCGTCCTGCTTCTGCACCCCGTTGGGCAGCTGGATCGCAGCCTTGCCAAGGGTTTCCAGCAGGTCGCCACGGTACGGGTCGAGGATCTGGTTCAGGTCCCAGAAGTCGAGTACATCCCCCGCCTCGTTGACCTCGATGATGTGGTCGCGGATCGAGCGCACGCGCTTGCCGTCCGGGCGGCGGTAGTCGCTGGTGCCCACCCGCAGCAGGTAGCTGCCGTTGGCGGTCTCGCGGATTTCGTGGGAGAAGTCGGCAAACTTGTCCGGCAAGCTGCGTTGCCAGATACGTCGGCCGAGCAGGTCGTACTTGGAGTAGGTCTGGCCCTGGCCCCAGATCAACTTGCCATCGCGGGTCTGCTGGAAGCCCATGGTGCCACCCAGGCCGTCACGGCGGTTGGAATCGTGGATCTGCTCGATGTCCAGGTACCAGCGCACGTCGCCATTAGTGTCGGCGATCCAGTTGTTGCCCACCTGGTCCCACTCGGCGGCACCCCCCAGGCCATTCCACTTGAAGGCCCGGCCACCGGGGATATCACCCTGCAGGTGGTTGAACAGGTACAGGCGCTGCTCGAAGCCTGGCGCGACCTTGACCGGCTCGACCTCAGGCAACGCCGCAGTCTGCCTGGCCACCACCGGCAGACGCACCGCCGGCGCGTAGACCTGATAACGCTCGCGGATGCGCTCGCCGTCGAGCTTGTAGGTCACTTCCACCTGGTTGACGTAGTCGGGGTAAAGGCCGAACACCGGAATGCCGCCATAGGTCCAGAGCGAGCGGTCGGACACCTCGTAGGCGATATCCACGCCCCGCTCGCCGCGGCCCAGTACCCGCACATGGGCCGCGCTCAGTGCGCGCCCGCCGTCGCGGATGATGGCCGTCAGCGGGGCCAGGCGGTACGGGTTGACCAGCACATCGCCCAACAGTGCCGCATCGGGTGCAGGGACCTTGGCGGTGAGGCAGGCGCCTTCAGGCAGTGCGGGGGTTTCGGTTTTGGCATTCATGGCAAAGCTCCTTGTGCTCAGAAGTCGTAACGGGCGGTGGCGCCGAAGGTGCGAGGCGTGCCGAGTACCCCGGCATAGCCACCGTTGGCGGAGTTCCACAGGCTGGTGAAGTAGGTCTTGTCGCCGGCGTTTTTCACCCACAGCGACAGGTCGAGCACGCCGTCGCCCTGGTCCAGGCGCACGCCGGTGGACAGGTTGACCAATGCGTAACTGGGGATCTGGCCGAAATCGGAGTCGTCGATGGTGCCCACCGCCCTGGAGCGGAAGGCATAGCTGGCGGTGACATAGGGCTCGATGCGCTCGGCCAGCTGCCACTTGTACTGGGCGTTGAGGTTGGCGATGTACTTGGAGGCGCCGACCACCTGGTGGCCCGACAGGTCGCAGGTAGCGGTGGCATTGGCCAGGCTGACCTCTGGCGGGCATGGCGCATCGTCGTACTCGGTGTAGCGCACATCGTTCCATGAGCCGTTGAAGTTGACCGTGAGGCCGCGCACCGGCAGCGCCGTGGCCTCGAACTCCAGGCCCCGCGAACGCACGCGCCCGGCGTTGGCCAGGTATTGCACGCGGTTGACCTGGTCATACACGTTGGCCTGATAACCATGCACTTCGGCCCAGAACAGGTTGGCGTTGAGCTGCAGGCGATCGTCGAACAGCGTGCTCTTGACCCCGACCTCGGCATTGTTGACCCGCTCGGTCCCCACCAGTAGCGAGTCAGTGCCCAGGCGCGGCGCGGCGCCGACGGTCAGGTTGATACCACCGGACTTCTCGCCGTGGGTCAGGGTGGCGTAGCCCAGTACCTGGTCGTTGAAGCGGTAACTCACGCCAAGCAGGCCAGAGGGGCTGAAGCTGTACTGGTTGAGGTCGCCCGAGTCATAGGCGCCCACCCGGCCCTGACGCGCCGCTGCTGCCGCGCCGGTGACCGCAGCGCCGCCGGTTGGTGCATCGCGGGTCACCCAGGCACTCTTCTCTTCGTAGGTGCCGCGGATGCCGGCAGTGAAGTCGAGGCGGTCGGTGACGTGCCAGGTGCCCTGGGCGAACAGCGCATAGCTGTCGGTGTCGATGTGCCCGTCACCCAAGGTGTTGACGTTGTTCAGGGCGCCAGCCGGGGTGAGGTTCCAGGTATCGGCCTGGGGGCCGTAGTAAGTGAACGATGTGTTGTCCAGGTCCTGCTTGAAGTAGTACGCGCCCAGCACGTAGTCGAAGGCGCCACCGGTGGGCGAAGCCAGGCGGATTTCCTGCGAGTACTGCTTGTCGCGTACCGACACCCCGGCGCTGTAGAACACCGGCACGTCCAGGCCATCGTCGTTGCGCGGGGTGAAGTCCCACCAGCGGTAGGCGGTAATCGACGTCAGGGTGAAATCATTGGGCAGGGTCCAGTTGGCCTCTACCGAGGTGCCACCCTGGAACACCGTTACCTGCTGGTCGGCGTCGAAATTAACCTTGCGGTCCTTGCCCGACACCAGCGTCGCCCCGGCCTGGGCGGCCAGGCTCTCGTAGCGGTTGACGCCATTGAGGGTGGGGCCAGTGCTGTACAGGCTGAGGATGCCGTTGTTGGAGTCTTCTTCGTTGTACTCGCCGATCCAGCGCAGGTTGAAGGTTTCGCTGGGCTTGAACAGCAGTTGCGTGCGAAAGCCCTGGCGCTTGCCGCCGTTGAGGTCGTCGCCGTTGTGGATGTTTTTCACATAGCCATCGTCTTCGCTGCGGTAGGCGCTGATGCGCCCGGCCAGGGTGTCGCTGATCGGCCCCGAGAAGCTGCCTTGGGTTTGCAGGTAACCGTCCTCGCCGATGGACTGCTGAATGCTGCCCTCGCGGTGGAAGGTCGGCTTGCGCGTGGTGATGTTGAGCACGCCGGCGGTGGTGTTCTTGCCGAACAGCGTGCCTTGCGGGCCGCGCAGCACTTCAAGCTGCTCGACATCCAGCAGGTCGAATACCGCCATGCCGGGGCGGCCGAGGTAGACGTTGTCCAGGTAGATGCCAACGCTGCCTTCCAGGCCATCGCTGGCCGGGTTGTTGCCCAGGCCACGAATCGAGATGCTCGACTGACGCGCATGCACATAGGCGACGTTGGTGCTCGGCACCAGCTGCTGCAGGTCCTGCACGCGGTAGATGCGCTGGGTTTCCAGGGTTTCGCTGTTCAGCACGCTGATCGGCGTGGGCACGCTTTGCGCGGTTTCCTCACGCCGGCGGGCGTTGACGGTAACGGTGCCAAGTTTGGCTTCCTGCTCCACGGCGGGGGCGCTAGTGGCAGGCGTTTCGGCGAAGCTGCCACTGGATGCCGCCAGCAGCACGCCGGCGGCCAGGGGTTGCAGGGTGAACCGCGATGCGCGCGCAGGCCAACGGTAAACTCGGGACATGCTGATGCTCCTTGAGGCATGGGCCCTGGGCGAGCATTTCCGTTGGCGGAACCGAATCGCGGTCAGTCGGGCTTATATTCTTTTAAGTGATATAAATATTTGTAATTCATATTTAGTGGAATAAGTAAGACCCTTTATAAGGGGACTCACCCTTGTCAGCAATTGCATTTGACCGAAGGTTTTAATGTAGAAAATGCATATCGATCTCCGTCAGCTGCGCCACTACATTGCCCTGGTCGAGCACCGCAGCTTCGTGGCTGCGGCGGCCGCGGTTAACCTCTCGCAATCGGCCTTCAGCCGCAGCATCCAGACCCTTGAGCACAACATCGGCTGCCGCCTGGTAGACCGCGCCAGCAAAGAGCTGGCCCCCACCCGCCAAGGCTTGATGGTGCTGGAACATTCGCGCCGGCTGGTGCACGGGGCGCACAACCTGGTCAACGAGATCCACCAGTTCAACGGTGCCACCACCGGTGTGGTGCGCTTCGGCTCCGGCCCCGCGCCGGCGGGGGGCTTGGTGCCACGGGCGGTGGCGCGTTTCGTGGCTGAATACCCGGCGGCGCGCACGTGTTTTCAGGTGGATAACTGGCAGGCGCTGAACCGTCGGCTGATTGCCGAAGAGATCGAATTCTTTGTCGCCGACACGCGCCAGTTCGAGTCAGACCCGGATTACCGCGTGCACAAGCTGACGCCGCAGCGCTGGCACTTCTGCTGCCGCGCCGGGCACCCGCTGACCACTCGTGCAGCCGTGCAGGCGCGGGACCTGTTCGAGTACCCGCTGGCCACCACCTTGCGCCCGCCGAACATTCGCAAGATCCTCAGCGACCTCAGTGGGCGACAGGACTTTCTGCCCTCGGTGGAATGCGAACATGGCTATGCGCTGCTCAACGTGGTGATGCATTCGGACACCATCGGCATTGCCTGCAATGCCAACCTGCGGCCGTATCAGCGGGATGGGGGGCTGGTGGCGCTGAAGCTTGCGGACCTGGCGCCGGAGCAGGAAGAGGCGTTCTATACCCGCTATGGGGTGGTGAGCCGAGTGGGGTATGGGCTGTCGCCGTTGGCGCAGGGGTTGGTCAGGCAGTTGATTGCCTGTGATACCGAGGTATGACCGGCATACCCCTGTAGGCGCGGCCTTGCCGGGGCGCCGGACCGGTCGGAAAGGGCCGCAAAGCGGCCCCAACAGGCTCACCCCTTACGCGTGGTGCGGCTCAGTTGCCCATCCACCCCAACCGGCACCTCACCCGCCAAGGTCACCCGCCGCACGATCCGCGGCTGGGTGCCGTAGTCATCCACCGCATAATGCTGGGTCGCGCGGTTGTCCCAAATCGCCACATCCCCCGCTTGCCAGCGCCAGCGCACGGTATTTTCCAACCGCGTTACATGCCCTTGCAGCACCGCGAACAGGTGTTGTGAGTCGGCCAGCGAATACCCTTTGATGCGTTTCACGAAGTGCCCCAGCTGCAGCGCCCGCTCACCGCTGATCGGGTGCACGCGCACCACCGGGTGCTCGGTCTCGTACACCGTCGAGGTGAACACCTTGCGATAGCGCTCAAGCTTGGCCGGGTCGACGTCAGGCTTGATGGACGCGTAGTCGTATTCGTTGCTGTGCACCGCCCACAGCTTGTCAGCCAGCTCGCGCAGCGGCTCGGGCAGCTCCTGGTACGCCGCCGCCGTGTTGGCCCAGACGGTATCGCCACCGGACGTCGGCGACACCACGCTGCGCAGGATCGAAGCCTTGGGGTAGGCGTCGACGAAAGTCACGTCGGTGTGCCAGGAATTGGCCCGCTGGCCCTCGGCACCGTCTAGCTGCAGCAGGTAGCTGGTGCCATCGACCACCGGCACCGTGGGGTGCGCGACCGGTTCGCCAAGCAGCTTGGCGAAGCCTTCCTGGCTCTGGTCGTCCAGGTGCGTCTGGCCACGGAAGAAGATCACCTTGTGCTGGACCAACGCGGCCTGAATGGCCTCTACAGTGGCGGCATCCAGTTCGGCAGAAAGCTTCAACCCGCGGATCTCGGCGCCGATACGGCCGGCAACCGGATGAATGTCGAGTTCAAGGGCGAGTGGCGCGGTGGCCAGGGCGGCATTGCTCATGGTCGTGGTCCTTACGGTTGTTGTCGGTTCAGAAGGTCAGCGGGCGGCCTGCACGGCCTGTTGCTGTTGCAGTGCGGCGTCGAGAAAACGTGGTTCGACCCAGTCGGCAACCTGGAAGCCGCGGCGGATCAGGCGCTCCTTGGCAGCCAGGTCGACGCCCTGCTGCAGCTGGGCCAGGAAGTCGGCGTCCAGGCGTGGGTCGAAGTAGTGCGCGAGGCTTTCCTGGGCCAGGTCGTCGCTGAGGATGCTGCGCGGCCAGCTGGCGTTATTCGCCACCAGGTCGACGTAGGCATCACGGTTGTGTTCGTCGCGCAGCCACTCGGTGGCCTGTTCCTGGGCATTGACCAGGCGCTGCACCAGGTCGGGGTGCTGGCGGATGAACGCGCCGGTACCCAGCAGTACCGCCTGGGTGCTGCCGGCGCCTTGCAGGTCACGCGAGCTGACGGGCAGTTCGACCAAGCCGCGTTCACGCAGCGAAAGCAGGTTGGACAGGCCCCAGGTGGCGTCGATCTGCTTGGCGGCCAGTGCGGCGTTGGCGGCGTTGAAGTCCAGGTTGATCACCTTCAGCTCACGCTCGGACAACCCCTGGCTGGCCAGCGCGCTGGCGAACGACAGCTGGTTGGCGGTACCGCGGAACACCGCCACACGCTTGCCCTTGAGGTCGTGCAGGGTCTTGATGCCAGACCCCGGCACCACACCCAGGTAGCTTTTCACCCCACGCACACCGGCCGACAGCACGCGGGTATCCAGGCCATTGGCCTTGCCGACGATCGCAGCCAGGTCGCCCAGGTAGGCGAAGTCGGCCTGGCCGTTGGCCAACGCCTCGTTCACCACCGGGCCCGCGCCCTTGAAGAAGTGCCAGTCGATGCGGATGCCGTCCTTGGCGAACTCTTTCTCCAGCAGTTGCTGGTCACGCAGCACATCGACCACGCCGCCGGCACTGTGCTTGCTGCCTGCGCTCAGGTCGGGGACGGCGATGCGGATGCTCTCTGGCTTGGCCGATTCAACCGCGTGAGCGTTGAGGGTGAAGACCAGCCCAAGGGCGGTGATCAGGTGGCGGATGGGGGTGTTCATGGCAAGGCTCCTTGGCAGGCTGCCACCGACGATGGCCGGCGCTTTGGGCAGAAGCTAGGCGGGACTGGTTAGAACATACAAAGATCAAAACTTCATTTTTTAGTAACCAGAAGGCATAAACCAAGCGGTGTGCGGGGCCGCAGGGGGCTTGCGGAGAATGCATGGAAAATATGAGGAAAACGCAACGGCAGGGGGCTTCCGTAGGCGGGGCGTGCGTGCTCTTATCTCTTGAAATGCGCACTGATTAATTTTTTATTCCATTAGTGCATAACGTGAAAACGCTTTGAGAGATGGCGATGAATGGAATTCTGAATTGGGGGCGGGGGCGGCGTCGGGGGCCGCTGCGCAGCCCTTTCGCGACGCAAGGCCGCTCCTACAAGGGCGCATACCTTTCGTGGGTATTGCCGGGGGTGATCGCGCTGTTGTGGGGGGTCGCCAGCCAGCAACACTGGATGAGCGAGCAGATACTGCCGGCGCCGGCGCTGGTGTGGCAGAGCGCGGTGGAGTTTGGTTCGGGGGAGCTTTGGGGGCACCTGTGGATAAGTTTGCAGCGGCTGTTCTGGGGGTTGGCGGTCGGTATTGCCAGCGGGCTGCTGCTGGGCACCTGGCTGGGGTCGTCGCGGCGGGCACAGACGCTGGTGCTACCCACCTTCGTGGCGCTGGCACAAATCCCGACCCTGGCCTGGATTCCGCTGTTCATGCTGTTCTTCGGCATCGGCGAGTTGCTCAAGTTGGTGGTGCTGGTAAAAGCCGTGGTGGTTCCTGTCACCCTGCACACCTTGGTTGGCGTGCGCGATGCCCAGCCCAAACTGCGTGAAGCCGCAGCGGCCCTGCGCCTGCCACGCCACTTGTGGTTCCTGCGCCTGCTGCTGCCCGCCGCCCTGCCCGCCTTTCTGACTGGCGTACGCCTGGCCCTGGCCACCGGCTGGACGTCGTTGCTGGCCGTGGAGCTACTGGCCTCCAGCGAAGGCATCGGCTACCTGATGGTGTGGGGCCGGCAACTGTTCATGCTCGACCTGGTTTTGCTCTGCATCCTGGTCATCGGCCTGGTCGGGGCGCTGATGGAGCAAGGCTTCTCGCGCCTGGAAAAACGCCTGTTGTTCTGGCCGCAACCCGCTACCGGCGAGCAACAGCGCGGCCCCATCCCCAAGGGTTGGCAGAGCCTGCTGCTGCCGGCCGCGCTGCTGGCCCTGTGGCAGGCCAGCAGCAGCCTTGGCTGGGTCGACCAGAACATCCTCACCTCGCCGCTGGGCGTGCTGCGCACCCTGTTCAGCGGGCTGGCGGACGGCACGCTGACAGAGGCGTTGCTGCTGAGCCTGCAACGTACCCTGAGCGGCCTGGCCCTTGGCGGCGGCGCGGGCTTGCTGGTGGGCGTGCTGCTCGGGCTTTCACACCATGCCGAACGCGTGTTCGGGCCAAGCCTGACCGCCGTGCGCCAGGTGGCGCTGTTCGCCTGGGTGCCGCTGCTCACGGCCTGGTTCGGCCTGGGCGAAGGCGCCAAGACCGTGTTTGTGGCCCTGGCTGCGTTCTTCCCGCTGCTGATCGCTACCCAGCGTGGCATCGCCGGGTTGTCGCCACAGCTGGGTGAGGCGGCCCGCACCTTGCGCCTGGGCCTGCTGCAACGCCTACACCGGCTGGTGCTGCCGGGCGCCGCACCGGCGATTTTTGCCGGCCTGCGCCTGTCGCTGATCTATGCCTGGCTGGGCACCATCGGCGCGGAATACTTCATGCCCTCAGACGGCGGCATCGCCAGCCTGATGATCGGTGCGCAACAGCTGTTTCGCATGGACCAGGTGATGGCTGCCATGGTCTTGATCGGCCTGGTCGGCGCCCTGCTCGGCACCCTCGGACAACGCCTCGAATCGCGCGCCACGCGCTGGAGAACTGCATGAACGCCTTCAACACCTCGCACCTGCCCGCCGCCAACCAGGCCGACGTCACCCCGCCGCTGGTCAGCTTCGAGGGGGTCGGTAAAGTCTTCAGCGTCGATGGCCAACCGTTCGAGGCCATCCGCGATTTCAACCTGGCGATCAACCAAGGCGAGTTCATCGCCATCGTGGGTGCGTCCGGCTGCGGCAAGTCCACCCTGCTGCGCCTGCTGGTCGGGCTCGACACCGACTACAGTGGCAACATCCGCGTCGACGGGCAGCCGGTCAGGGGCATCGGTGGCGAGCGCGGCATCGTGTTTCAGGAACACCGCCTGTTCCCTTGGCTGACGGTAGAGCAGAACATCGCTCTGGGGCTGGTCAACGAGTCGCTCACCCAGGGCGAACGCGCCAGGCGGGTGCATGAGTTCGTTTTGCTGGTCGGGCTCAGCGGGTTCGAATCGGCTTACCCACACCAGCTTTCCGGTGGCATGGCCCAGCGCGTCGCCATTGCCCGCGGGTTGGTGGCAAGCCCGCGTATTCTGCTGCTCGACGAGCCTTTCGGTGCGCTCGATGCACTGACCCGCCAGCAACTGCAGGATGAACTGCTGGCCATCCGTGAACGCGCCGGCATCACCACCCTGTTGGTTACGCACGATGCCGAGGAGGCGACGTACCTGGCTGACCGGGTGGTGGTGCTGGAACCACGGCCGGGGCGGATCAAGTCGGTGGTCGAGATTGATCTGCCGCACCCGCGGCTGCGTACGGGCGTGGCATTGCATGGGCTGCGCGAAAAGGTGCTGCACCAGATCACCGGTGACGGTGGTTACCTGCCGCAACCGGCGCGCCGGGTCGAAGGGCTGCGGCCTGAACTGATTGCGCTATGAATGGCTAGCGCGGTGTTTGTGGGCGCGTGCCGAGCTCGCGAAGATACGCCCACGGATAGATCCCCCGCTCATGCCCATCGCTGAAGACCAGTTGCACCCCATACCCTTGCGGCTCGACCCGCTCGATGCGGACATCGGCGGCAACCACGGCGATGCCCCCCAACAACCGCGCCGCACGGCATTGAGAGCACGGGCAGGCGCCGCGCAAGCGGGCATGGCTGATGCTGTGCTCGCCCTCCGCCCACTGCACCAGCAACTGCCCAGGCCCACGCAGGTTGCGGATCCCCCCTGGGGCGTTCATCAGGCTGCACCGCGCAATTGCGCCAGGGCAATGCGCACCGCCTTGCGCACTTCGGGGTCGCTGTCGGCCTCGGCAGCCTGCAACACCGGCAAGGCACGCGCCTGGCCCAACTCGCCCAGGGCCAGTGCCGCCTCCTTGCGCAGGTTGGCGATGCCATGGCCAAGCAGCTCACCCAGCGCGTCGAGCGCTGCGCCGTAACGCAGCCGCCCTAGTGAACGCGCCGCCCGCAAGCGCACCTGCCAGAAGCCATCGGCAAGCGCGCCCACCAGCGCCGGGCCAGCCTGGTCCTGGCCCACTTTGCCCAGGGTGGTCGCGGCTTCTTCGCGCACTTGCCAGGCCGCATCGCTCAACGCTGCCACCAACGCCGGCAGCACCCCGCTGTCGCGTGCCAGGCCGAGTGCGCCAATGGCGGCGCGGCGCACCTCTGTGTCTGGCTCGGCTGCGGCGAGCTTAGCCAGTGCCGGCAATGCCGGCTGGTGCTTGAGCCAGCCAAGAATGCCCACCGCCTCACGCCGCACGGCCGCGTCATCATCCGCCAGTGCCAGCAGTGCCGGGGCTGCTGCCTCTTCCAGGCGCAGCTCACGCAAGGCACGCAGGGCGCTGGCGCGCACGAAGGCCTCGGCGTGGTTGACCCACGGCAGAATCAGTTGCCCGGCCTCCAGGCTCTTGAGTTCGCTGAGGCTCTGCGCGGCCGCCAGGCGTACCGGCTCTGCCGCATCGGCCAGCGCGGCGCACAGTGCCTGCACCACCTCGGGTTCTTCCCAGGCTTCGAGCAGGCTCGCAGCCTCGCTGCGCACCTCGTCGGCGGCATCCACCAGCAGCGCGTCGGTGAGCCACGGCAAGCCATCAGGGTCTTCGAGGTCGGCCAGCTCGATCAGCGCGATGCGCCGCACGCCGGCGTCAGCAGCCTCAAGGCGAGGCAGCAAGGCAAGGATGTCGGGGTTATCAGTCGTTCGTTCAGTCATAGCGCGATCCGTAGCGGCGGGTGGTCGGTGTCTGGCAGGCCCAGCGGGGTCAGGCGCGGCAGTTCGCGGCCCTCCTCGTGGCGCAGCAAGGCCAGGCAGTGACGTTTGAGGTGAGTGAAGGCCGGGCTGGTCAGCAAGCTGGCCTGGCGAGGCCGCGGGAAGCCCAGGCGCAGGTCTTCGATAAAGCGCCCTGGGCGTGGGCTCATCACCAGGATGCGGTCGGCGAGAAACAGCGCTTCGTCGATGTCGTGGGTAACGAACACCACGGTCGTGCGGATGCGCGCCCAGATATCCAGCAGCAACTCCTGCATCCGTGAGCGTGTCTGCGCATCCAGCGCGCCGAACGGCTCGTCCATGAGCAGCAGGCGCGGGCGATTGATCAGCACCCGGGCGATTTCGGCACGCTGTTGCATGCCACCAGACAGCTGGCTCGGCCAACGCTCGGCAAAGTCTGCCAGGCCTACCAGTTGCAACAGCTCACGGGCCTGGCGTTGCCGTTCGGCCTTGCCCAGGCCTTGCATCTTCAGGCCGAAGGCGACGTTGTCGAGCACGCTGCGCCAGGGCAGCAGGGTATGGTGCTGAAACACCATGCCGCGTTGCGGCGACGGCCCGTCGACCGCCAGGCCATCGACCGTCAGTTGCCCGCTGCTGGGCACCAGGTGCCCGGCCAGTGCGCCCAACAGCGTCGACTTGCCGCAACCAGACGGGCCAAGAATGCACACGAACTCGCCGGGAGCGACGCTAAAGTCCAGGCGCTGTACGGCCTCGAAAGCCTGGCTGCCCTGGCCCAGGCGGATCGACACCCCCTGCCCCTCGATACGCCCAGGCTCTGGCACCTGTTGATAACTGCTCATCAAGCCGCCCTCCGCACGTGATACCAAGGGGTTGCCCAGCTGCCGAGGTACTTGACCAAGGCGCTGCTGCCCATGCCCAGCACGCCGATCAGCAGCATGCCGACGATGATGTCCGGGTAGTTCTGCAAGGTGTAGGACTCCCACGTGTAATAGCCGATGCCGAACTGCCCGGCGATCATCTCGGCGGTAACCAGGCAGAACCACGACGTGCCCATGCCGATGGCCAGGCCAGTGACGATGCCCGGCAGGGCACTGGGCAGCACCACTTCGGCGAGAATCGCCCAGCGCCCGGCGCCCAGGCTACGCGCCGACGCCACCAGGCGCGGGTCGACCGCCTCGGCACCGTGCACGGTGTTGAGCAGAATCGGGAACAGCGCCCCGGTGAACGTGATGAACACCATCGACAGCTCCGACGACGGGAACATCAGGATCGCCAACGGGATCCACGCCACCGCCGGGATCGGCCGCAGCACTTCGAGGGGCGGCAACAGGGTGTCTTCGGCCCACTTCGAGCGGCCGATCAACAGCCCCAGCGCCACGCCCAACACGGCCGCCACGCCATAGCCGGCAAATACCCGCGACAGGCTGCTGCAAAGGTGCGCCAGCAAGGCACTGGAGGTGAACAACTGCAAGGCTGCATCCAGCACCGCCCTGGGCGTGGGCACATAGGTAAAGGTGAACAGCCCAAGGTCGAGCTTGGCGCTGGCAGCCACCTGCCAGAACAACAGGCAGGCCAGCAATGAGGCCAGGCGCACGGGCCAGCGTTTGAGGTCGCGGGTCATGACGATGCCTCCGGGTCAGCGCTGGGCGACCAGCTTCTGGTTGGCGCTGACGAAGTCCAGCGCTTCACCGCCATGCGCCTTGGCGTACTGCTCGGCCTGGTCCTTGAGCAGGAAGGCGGCCAGCTCGCCGTTGGCGCTGCGCACGAACCAGGCCTGGTTGGCCAACAGCTTGATGCCACTGTCGGCGGCCTGGGCGTAGATGGCGCGGATGTCTTTGCCTTCCTGCTCCAGCTGGGCCAAGGCAGCGAGGGCAGCCTCGGGCGAGGCGTAGTGGCGTACCTTGCCTTCACCCCGTACCCAGATCTGCGCCAGACGGCTGAAGTCGGTGATCGGTTTGCCGCTCAGCGCATCCACCGCCTTGAGCGGCAGCGGCTCGTAATTGTTCAGCGCCTTGTCATAATCCACACCCGCCTGCTTGAAGGCGGCACGGATGTACTGGTCGTCGATGAACTGCTCGGTGTCCAGGCCGCGGTCGGTCTTTTTCAGCAGTTTGAGGGTCTCGATGGAGGTCGCCACCGCCTTGCGGTATTCCGGCTTCCAGGTCAGGTCGCGGGTCTGCAGGCCGAGCGGGCCGTGGAACAGGTAGTTGACCTCGGCTTCGATGCCGGTGACCTGCTCGATCAGCTCGCTGTACTTCTCGGGCTCGGCGGCGATCAGGCGGTCGGCTTCGAGGCTGGCACGCAGGTAAGCGGTGACCACTTCGGGGTATTTTTTCGCGTAGTCGGCATCCACCAGGGCACCGTGGAACGTGGGCGCGTTGGCCTGGGCACCATCGTAGATCTTGCGGGCGAAGCCTCGGTTGGGGAACAGTTCGGCAAACGGGACGAAATCGGCGTGTGCTTCGATGCGGTTGCTGCGCAAGGCAGAGCCTGCAATCTCGGGCGCCTGGGCAATGATGCGCACATCCTTCTGCGGGTCCCAGCCCTGGGCCGCGACAGCGCGCAACAGCATGCCGTGGGCGGTGGAGGCGAACGGCACGGAAATGGTCTTGCCCTTGAGCTCGCTCAGCGACTGCACGGCGGACGCCGCCGGCACGACGATGCCGTTGCCGCTGCCGTGCACACTGCCCGACAGCACGCTGATGAACAGGCTGCGCTTGCCGGCGTCCAGGTGCGCGACGCCGTTGAACGAGCCCGGGAAGTCGGCCATGGCGCCGAAGTCCAGCTTGCCGGCAACCATCTCGTTGGTCAGCGGTGCGCCGCTGGTGAAGTTTTTCCACTCGACCTGGTAATGGGCATCCTTGTACTTGCCGTCATGCGGCAGGTATTTGTCCAGCAGGCCCAGCTCACGGATCAACAGCCCGCCGGTGGCGCAGTTGATGGTGGTGTCCTGGGTGCCGATGGCGATACGTATGGTTTGAGCACTGGCATTGAGGCCAGCAAGCGCCAGCGCGAGGCCGGCCACGGTTGCTACAAGGCGCATGGGTGTTTCCCCTCGAATCGTTATAGGTTTTGCAATCGTCTCCGCCACCAGGCTTGGTGGTGGGAAACGAGGGGCATTGCAGAGGGGCGTCCGGTGGTTCGCCGGATGGCCTGTGGGTCAGCGCAGCAGGTAAGGGATGTCGACCTTCACGGCGCCGGTGGGGCAGTCCTTTTCGCAGGGCATGCAATACCAGCACTCGTCGAAGGCCATGTAGGCCTTTTGCGTGGCCGGGTTGATCGCCAGCAAGTCCATGGGGCAGACCTCGACGCATACGGTGCAGCCCTTTTCGGCGATGCATTTGTCTTCGTCGATGGTTACCGGGGCGCTGCTGCGGAAGAAGATCTCTTGCGGCTGGTAGGCCATGTCACGGTTTCCTCGGGGCCTGCTTGGGCACCCTTCTCTTGTGGTTTCTACAGCCCTGTGGGCGCGGGATCACGCGCGAACCAGGGCGACCTCTTCGCGGGTACCGGCCTTGACCCGCAGGCGGTCGTAGGCAGTCTGCTCATCGGCATCCAGGGCAATCAGGTAAGGTTCGACGGCTTTCTTGAAGCTGGTCATTTCGCCGTCCTCGCCTTTTTTGAGGTGGCAATGGCAGAACCAGTCGCCATCATTGCGCTCGGGGAAGTCGACCCGGTGGTGGTACAGCCCCCAACGGCTTTCTTCACGGAACAGCGACGCGCGGGCGGCCATTTCGGCGCAGTCGCGGATCACCGTGACTTCCATCGCGCGCATCAGCTCGTGGGGGTTGCTGGCCTTCATCTGTTGCAGGTCGCGCTCGATCTCGGCAAACCGCGTCAGGCCGATCTCCATCTTCTTGGTCACCTTCGGCGGCTGCAGGTAATCGTTGACCATGCGCCGCAGCTTGTACTCGACCTGCGCCGGCGGCAGGCCGTGCTCGCGCTGCAACGGCGCGAACACCCGCGCACGCTCACGCTCGACCTGGGCGCTGTCGACCTCGGCCAGCTCGCGCTCGGCCACGTAATGCGCGGCGTTGACGCCGGCGAACCAGCCATAGGTAAATGCACCGAGCATGTAGTTGTGCGGCACTGCAGCCATGTCACCGGCGGCATACAGGCCTTTGACGCTGGTTTCGGCCTTCTCGTTGACCCACACCCCCGAGGCCGAATGCCCCGAGCAGAAACCGATCTCGGAGATGTGCATCTCGACCATGTGCTGGCGGTAGTCGGTGCCACGCCCGGCATGGAACTGGCCGCGGCTGGGGCGTTCGTTGCTGTGCAGGATCTCCTCGATGTTCTGGATGGTTTCTTCGGCCAGGTGGTCGAGCTTGAGGAACACCGGGCCATTGCCGCCTTCCAG
This sequence comes from Pseudomonas sp. NFX1, assembly GCF_051123555.1. Taxonomy (NCBI): domain Bacteria; kingdom Pseudomonadati; phylum Pseudomonadota; class Gammaproteobacteria; order Pseudomonadales; family Pseudomonadaceae; genus Pseudomonas; species Pseudomonas sp. NFX1. The sequence goes on from NZ_CP169366.1 coordinate 4,452,695, forward strand.
CTCCTGATGAAACTCCCACATCATCTGGCCGCTCCAGTAGTCGCACTCGATGAAGCGCTCGCCCTTGCTGTTGGCGGTATAGCCGCCCAACGGGCCAGTGACGTAGGCGCAGGCCGGGCCGTTGTAGTCCTTGATCAGCGGGTTGATCTGGAAGCACTCAAGGTTCGCCAGCTCCGCACCGGCGTGGTAGGCCATGGCATAACCGTCGCCGGCATTGGTCGGGTTCTCGTAGGTGCCCATCAGGTAGCCAGAAGAAGGCAGGCCCAGGCGGCCGGCCGCACCGCAGGCGAGGATGACCGCTTTGGCGCGGACCACGCGGAACTCACCCGTGCGGCAATCGAAGCCGAGCACCCCGGCCGCAGCGCCCTCGTCGTCGAGCAGCACGCGGGTGCAGACCATGCGGTTGCTGATTTCAACCCGAGCGCGCTTGAGCTGGCGGTACAAGACCTTCTTGATGTCGTGGCCTTCGGGCATGGGCAGCACGTAGGCGCCCATGTGGTGGACCTTCTTCACCGCGTAGTCACCGGTCTCGTCCTTCTCGAACTTGACGCCCCAGCGGTCCAGTTGTTCGAGGGTCTCGAAACTGTGAGTGGCGTAGGCATGCACGGCGGCCTGGTTGACGATACCGTCGTTGGCTACAGTGATTTCCTTGGTGTACTGCTCAGGCGTGGCATGGCCAGGAATGATCGCGTTGTTCAGGCCATCCATGCCCATGCTGATGGCGCCACTGCGCTTGACGTTGGCTTTGTCCAGCAACAGCACACGCAGGCTTTTGTCCTGTTCCTTGGCCTTGATCGCGGCCATCGGGCCGGCGGTGCCGCCGCCGATGACGATGATGTCGTAGTCCTGGGTCTGGATGCTCATGCCTTGCCCCCTTTCTGGCGGTCGATGCGCAGGCGGTACTGGAAGGCATCGCCGCGGTAATAGAGGTGTTCGAAGTCCAGCGGGGCGCCGTCGGCGGTGTGGGTCAGGCGCTCGATGCGCATGATTGGCGAACCCTCTTCCACCTCCAGCGCCTGGGTCAGGTCGCTGTCGGCCAACACCGCATCGATGGCCAGGTCGGCGTGGCCGAGCGCGATGCCGCAGTCGTTCTCCAGCAGCAGGAAGATGTCGCGGGTGACCAGGTCGGCTTTTTCAAGCTTCTCGCCGACGGCCTTGGGCAGCCAGGTCAGCTCCAGCGAGACCGGCTCGCGGTTGATCAGGCGCACGCGGCGGATCTCGGTAACCAGGCTGCCCTCCTCGACCTGCAGCCGCGCGGCCACCAGCGCACTGGCGGGCACATGACGAAAGCTGCGCAGTCGGTTGAGCACTTCGTAGCCCATCTGCGTCATGGACTCGGCCAGGCCTTGCAGGGTGCTGACGTTCTGGAAGGCCTTGGGTTTGGCGACGAACGTGCCCTTGCCGTGGATCTTGAAGATCAGCCCCTCTTTCTGCAGGTCGCCCAACGCCTGGCGCACGGTGATACGGCTGACATCAAACGCCTTGCCCAGCTCGCTCTCCGAGGGCATGCGGCTGTGCGGCGGGTAGGTGCCGTCAAGAATGCGCTCGCGCAGCAGCTCCTTGAGCTGGGTGTAGAGCGGAACAGGGGAAAGGGGGAGCAGTTCGGCCATGGGTCTCTTCGCTGTCAGTTACTTGTTATAACAAGTTGTGACCAGATAGTAGCCAGCATAAGAATCCGCTTGGAAATACTGTTATTGCATATGGATAGAGGTTTTTGCGGCTGGGCGGTGCCTGGGGCAGGATCACCCCGGGGAAAAACAGCCACAGATCAAGGCGATGGACGCAACCGAATCAGATGGGTATCATGCGTGCGCGTTGCACTCGTAGCTCAGCTGGATAGAGTACTGCCCTCCGAAGGCAGGGGTCGTGGGTTCGAATCCCGCCGAGTGCGCCATCTTCGAAAGCCCTGGGATTATTCCCGGGGCTTTTTCGTTTGTGCGACATGTCGCGTTTCTGGTACTCCCGTACCGCAGAGCATTGGTGTTAGCGTGGGCACCTTCCCGTTTTTCGAACGGGTACCTCCCTACAACGATTCGCGAAGGAATGCGCGCACCCATGCACCTGAAAAAACTCACCGCAACCTCACTGCTGCTGGCCAGTATCGGCCTGTTCAGCGTGCCGGCCCAGGCCAACCTCTCCCAGCAACAATCTGCGGCCATCATCAAGGCCTACGACGGCACCGACCCTGCCGACTTCAAGCAGTTCATCGGCAAGCTCAACGGCAGCGACCTGGCCAAGGCCGACAACCTCGGCGAAACGCTGAGCGCCTACCTGGCCAACAAACCCCTGGCCGTCGAACAGCAAAACGAGATCAACCGCCTGCTGGGCCTGTATACCCGCATCAAGTACGGCAAGGCCGCCACCGAAACCCTGCGTGAACTGGTGGCCATCCCCACCTTCAGCGTCGACGGTGTGCCGCAGCACGAGAACCCGCAATTCCTGAAGATCGCCGACAAGATCAAAGCCCTGGCCGAAGGCTTTGGCCTGACGTTCCGCAATGTCGACAACCGGGTCTACGAGATCACCCTCGGCGAAGGCAAGGAAGTGGTCGGCATTCATGCCCACGCCGATGTGGTGCCGGTCAACCCGGACAACTGGAAGCTGGACGATGGCACCCGCCTCGACCCGTTCAAGGTGACCCTGGTAGGTGACCGCATGTACGGCCGTGGCACCGAAGACGACAAGAACGGCATCGTCGTGGCGCTGTATGCACTGAAGGTGGCCAAGGACGAGAAGCTGCCCCTGGCCCGGCAGCTGAAACTGCTGGTGGACACCACCGAAGAGACCAGCGGGGACGCCATCCCCTACTACTTCGAGCGCAACCCGACGCCCGACTACAACCTGGCGCTCGATGGCGGCTACCCGGTGGTAATTGCCGAGAAGGGCTACGGCACGGTGATGGCCAGCTTCGACAAACGCGCCGCCAGCGGCCAGGGCGCTGAAATCACCCACCTCACCGGCGGCCTGGCCACCAACCAGATCCCCACCACCTCGGTAGCCACCCTGGCCAGCGACAAGCCGGCTGAACTGGCCGCAAGCCTGAACAAGGCCGGTGCCGAGTACGTGAAGGGCAATGGCGGTGACTTCAAGATCGACGCCAAGGTGGCCGGCAAGGACGTGCTGCTGACCGTCACCGGCGTCTCGGCCCACTCTTCGGAGCCCGAATCGGGGGTCAACCCAGTGGCGCGCATGCTGGTGTTCATCGATGGCCTGGGCCAACAGGTGCCGCTCAAGCACAACCAGTTCACCGACGCCGCTCGCTATGCCAACGACAACTGGGGCCTGGACTACCTGGGCAAGAAGCTGGGCGTAGGCTTCGAAGATGCGTTCATGGGCCCGCTGACCGCCTCGCTGACCTTCGTCGGCGTGGATGACAAGGGGCTGAAACTGGCGGTGAACCTGCGCATCCCGAAAGGCAAGCCGGTCGCCACGATCAAGCAGGAACTGGTAGCCAGACTGGGCAAATGGACCAGCACCAGCCATGTCCCGGTCGCGTTCGACTACAGCCTCGACGAGCCGATGTTCCGCAACCCGGAAGGCGAATGGGTCAAGGCCCTGCTGGCCGTGGCCAGCGAAAACCTGGGCATGAAACATGAGTTCGGCACCTCGGCGGGTGCCACCTCGGTGCATGACCTGCCCAACGGCGTGCAATTCGGCCTGGCCATGCCTGATGTGAAGTACACCGGGCATAACGACAACGAGTTCAAGACCGTGGAGCAGTTCATGCTGGATCTGCAGGTAGTGAGCGAGATGGTCGCGCGCATCGGGCAGATGCCGAAGCTGTAAGCAAGCGCACTGGGGCCGCAGCGCGGCCCCGGTGTCTGATTATCGAAGGTCGGTGCTCAGGCTCGGTGTACCAAAGCCTTCCAGCGTCGCGTTGGACGCATTCAGGTACTGCGCCCAGAAGTTGTTCAGCGCATCCATGGTCTTGCCGGAACGGTAGGCATGCTTCACCGCGTCGGTGACCAGGCCTGCGCCAGACACATACACCCGTGCACCCTGCAGGTCCGCATACAGCCCCTTGCTTTGCGCAAGCTTGAGCTCGCTGGCGACATCCAGCTGCTTGATCTGATTGGCGGCGTAGAAGCTGGTGTAGTCGGAATGCTCAAGCATGTCCGAAATCAGGTACACCACCCGCTCCTGAACACCCTGCTCCTTGCCCATGTCTTCACCCACGCGGCGCAGCGTGTTCATGATCTCGCTCTTGGGGATGTCCTGGCGGGCTTCACGCAGGCCTTTCACGAACAAGCCGCCAAAGCCTGCCTGAAAGGCTTTTTTCTGGGTCGCCAGGCACTGGTCCAGGCCACGCAGTTTGCGCATGTTCACATCGTCACGCACCTCGCCCTGCAACGGCATGTCCAGCTCGCCGGCATACACCAGGCGCTGATACTCACCCGGCAGGAACGCCGAGAAGGTATACAGCCTGACGCGATCGCCCGGCTGCACGAACCGGTCGATCTGGCCCCAGCTGCTGCGCTGCAGGTCTTCAGGCATCGGGATGGTCTGATCGATGATCACCACCAGCTCGCGGCCGGTCCCTGCTGGCTTGATATCGGCCAGGCCGTTGCGCGTGTAGCAGCTCTGCAGGTCGTTGCGTTCGGCGGCCAGCGCTGCACACGGCAGCGCCAGCGCAAGGATCAGGGCCTTGGCAAGCCTCATGACAGCATGCCCTCCTTGTTCGCCGGGAACAGGCCAAGCGCCTTCAGCGCCTGCTGTTGCTCGCGGATATCGCGCAGTTGCGCCTCGCTGACATTCAGCGCACGGCTGGCGGCGGCCAGGCTTTCTTCCGGCAGGCCGGTGACATCGTGGAAGTCAGACGCCTTGATAGCGGCCGGCTCGACCACTGCCGCAGCAGGGGCGGCTGGGGCAACTGGGGCAACTGGGGCAACGGCAGGCTGGGGCTCGACCGGCGCTGCGGCGACGGCTACGGCGACCGCAGCTGGCGCTGGCGCAACGGCTTCAACGGGCCGAACTGGCTTTTCCGGCTTCTCCGAGATTTTGTCTGCCTTGTGCTCGACGAAACTCAGGAAGTTGCGGCGGGCGGTATTTTCCCCGTCCAGTGCAGTCAGCACGTTGGCATCGGTGTGATCGCGGCTGGACAACAAGGTCTGCAGGCGACGCAGCTTGTCATCGGCATGGCTGGCGATGGCCGAACGCTGCTGATCCATTGCATCGAGCATCTCTTCGGAGGTGGCGTACTTGTGGGTACGCTGCCAGGCGGTATGCGAGTGCGTACCAGCGAAGAAGTAGCGGCTCGCCAACCACAGGCTGATGCCTTGAATCGCCACGTAGATCAGCGACAGCATCACATAGGTGGTCAGGCTGGCCTTGCGGATCGCCTGCATCTTGTCGTCGATGGTGGCGTTATCGGCTTCATCGTTGATGGCCTGGGACTCTGCCGGCAGGTCGAATGGCGACCCTGCAGTGCTGCTTTGCGAGGACGCTTCGGCACGCATGCCGTTGACCATTTCGGTCTCGATGCTGTCCAGGGTGGCCGAACGGATGACGAAGGCGCCGATGGCCATGGCGACCACAAACACACCACAAGTGATCAACCAGAAGAACTTGCGCGTGACGTTGGCGTTTACATCCTTTACGCGGGCCAGCAGCTGCTCGTAGTCAGGCTTGTCCGAGTCGTCGAACGAGTCTTCCAGGTTGATCGCTTTGTTGGATTTCAGGGAGCGGGAGCGCTTGGAGGGCTCTTCACCTTGCCACCAGTGGCGGGCGCGAGCGACCAGGCTGTTGTGGTGCAACGCGTGCCCGGCGGCTTCGGCAAGAAACGCCGAGGCGACAGCCAGCAGGATCGCCACAAAAGCGGTCAGCCAATGACGGTCGTTGGTGGAGGCATCCATGTTCACCCAGCCGGCGACCACATAAGCGAAGCCCATGGCCTCGACCACCACCAACATCAGTACTACCGCCAATACCCACCACGGGCGCGCAGAACGCCCGGCCTCACCCGCTTTGGACAGGTAATCGAGGTAGGCGCTGTAGGCGTTCGCGTCCTTGGCGTACAACTTGAATTTTTTGTTGTACACGTTCGCCAGGTTGACTTCGTGGTTGATCCAGCCGTCACCGTCGACCGAAGCTGGCTTGCGCGACAAGCGCGCCACCGTGCCGATCAAGGGGAAGCTGTGCCAGACACGGATCAGAAAGTAGGACACCTCTTCCCAGTAGTTACGCACGATCACCGCCGTGATCAGCAGCGAAAGCAGGCCAGCGGAAAGCAACTGATTGGCGAGAATCAGCGATTTGAGTGCAGCAAGCGAAAAGTCTTCCATTCAGGACGTCCTTGACGGGGATTTATTTTTTGGCCGGGATCGGCTTGTAGGAAGCGACATACGCGTCACTGCCGGCGGCATAGAACAAGGCACCTTCGTTGACTTCGGCGTTGCCTTTGCTGAACACGATATCCATGCAGGAAATCGAGGCCTTGGCATCACTGGCGAAGACCCGGTACAGCACTTCGCTTTCGCCTTCATAGGTGTTGGCCACGGCGTTCATTGTCCGCGTCTTGTGCTGGGTGGGCAGCTTGTAGTCTTCGACCAGCTGAAGGATCGGCTGGCGATCGACACGGGCGTTCTCGCGCAAGATCGAGACCGGCGACACAGTCACCAGGTGGCCGTTGACCAAGTTGGCCCAGACACGGTTGTTGTAGCCCGGCAGATAGTCCTTGGTGGCGCGCCGCTGCAAAGGCTGGTCATTGGCCATGCTCAGCACTTCACCGGCATTGCGTGGCCGGTCGGCTTCGCAGCTGGACATCGGCATCTGCGCCGCGTAGGCGCTGCTGATCAGCGTGAAACCGCTCTGTTTCGGCTTGATGTTCTGGGCCATGGTCCAGTTGTAGCTGGCAACCGGCGTACCCGCGAAATCGACTTGCGGTCGTGCGCCAGCAACGGCCTTGGCAGTGCTGGTGCTGGTGCTGGTCGCGACAGGCGTACGCTGCGCCGTGGTGGCTTTGGTGGGCGCAGGCTTGCTGCTCGCTTGCGCCGTGGTGGCCGCCTGACGGGGCTTGGCGGCGGTCGAGGTGCCGTAGTGCAGGTAGCGGGTGTTGCTTGCTTCGGCCTGGGCACGCATTACCAGGGCCTGTTCGTTGGCCAGCTCGACGATTTCCACGCGGCGATTCTTGCCACGCAGCAGCGGGTCGCTGTTGTCGGCGATCGGGCGCGATGCCCCGGCTCCTTGGTAGTAGATCGCGCCGGCCGGGATGCCGGCCTGCAGCATGACCTTGCCGACCGTCTTGGCGCGGCGCTCGGACAGCTTCTGGTTGAACTCGGCATTACCCACCGCATCGCTGTGGCCAACGATCAGCAGGCGACGTGCTTGCGCCTCCTTGGCGGCAGCCTGCTTGTCGCTGGCCGCAGGCTTGGCATACATCTGCGCCAGCTTGGCCACGGCCCGCTGGCCGCTGGTAGTCAGTTTGTCGGAACCGGTGGCGAACATGCCGGTGTCCTCGATCTGAGTCACCAGGCCTGCCTGTTCAGGCACCGCCGTTACCACGGCGGCCGAGGCGACTGTCAACTGCTCGGTGGTGATCTTCAGGTTTTCTTCCTTGGCGATGCGGTCAAGCTCCTGCAGGCGGGACTGCCACACATAACCGACGACGCAACCCAGGGCGCCGCCAGCTGCGGCGCCCGGCAAGATGCCGTCCTTGCCTTTGAGGGCATAACCGGCAGCCCCCCCGGCCACGGCCCCGACACCACAGAGCACTGGCAGGCCGTAGTCCTTGCCAATGTCTTTCACAGTCTTGGAAATACTCTCCCTCTGTTGGCTGCTGCAACCGGCAGCGATCATGAAGGCGCAGCTTAGCGCTGTAAGGCGAAACATACTTTGCATTGCGGCTCCTTGCCGAACGAGGTCTAGATGATGGCAACTTGACATTCATTGTCACAGATTATTGGGAACTTTGCCGCCCCCAGGAAGGTTCCCAGCACACTAAATCTGGCCTGGCTCCTGCGCGAAGTACGCAATCAGCTCAACCATGACGTTTTTCAATCGCCTCCATGCCGTTTCCTGCATTGCCGTGCAGAGCGCCGTGCCGGATGCTTTATTTACTTGGAGACATCGCTTTTTCCACCGCAGAGGCCCGTATGAAAAACGTCGAACAAATTCTCAAAACCAAGTCGAAACACCAGACCGTTTACACCATCGGCCCTGACGACTCGGTGCTGGAGGCCCTCAAGCTGCTCGCGGAGAAGAATATCGGCGCACTGCCGGTGGTGGAGAACAACCAGGTGGTGGGCATCGTCAGCGAACGCGATTACGCCCGCAAGCTGGTGCTCAAGGGCCGTTCGTCAGCGGCAACACCGGTGCGCGAGATCATGAGCGCCCCGGTGATCACGGTCGAACCCAAGCACAACCTGGAATACTGCATGAACCAGATGACCAACCTGCATTTGCGCCACCTGCCGGTGGTCAGCAACGGCGAGCTGCTCGGCCTGTTGTCGATCGGCGACCTGGTAAAGGAAACCATTGCCGAGCAGGCCAACCTGATCCTGCAGCTGGAGCAGTACATCCGCGGCGAATGAACTGCGTCAATGGTAGGCGCGCTCCAGTTCGTCCAGTTGATGGTCGAAGCTGCGCAGGCGCGCCGACCAGGTGTACACCAACACTTCAAGGTCGCGATTGAGTACTGCGGTGGTACCGTTGCCGGTACAGGTGGGCTCGCCCAGGTCGAGCTGGTAGCGCTCACGGGCCATGGCCGCCGCCACACTGGATAAGTCCCGCGCGTTGGCCAGCCAATGGTGTTGGTGATCGTGGATTTCGCGGTCGAGCGCCCGGCACTGGCGCTTGAGGGCATCCAGGCTCTGCTCAAGCGGTGTGCCCTTGAGCTCGCCCATGACCTCTTCGAAGGTACGCCCGGAATGCCAGTAGCTACCCCAGAAATAGCGGTCGAACACCGTTTCGACCCGGCGTAGGGCCACCTTGGTGTTCCAGATGGTCAGCAACGTTCGCCCCTGAATCACTTCGCGCTTGTTCAGGTGCAAGTGCTGCCAGGCGATCCAGGTCAGCGCCACCAGCGCAACCGCCACGGTGACCGCGGCGGCGGCGTAGAGAAACTGCACCGCCTGGTTCATCTGTTGCGTCTGCCTGATGCCATAGAAGTAACTGGCCGTCAGCGTGCCCAGGATCGTCACGGAGCACCAGAAGCCTGGTGCGTAGGGATCTTTCATCGCGCTATCCCCTTATTGTTTTCCTGAGCATAGCAACGGCCAATCACTCGTCAGGTGCCGCTCGGCGCTTTATTTTCGGGGGCGACGCAACGCTTCGTTGAGTTGGTCGAAGGGCACCGCCCAATCGGCATCTTCATTGATGCTTTCCTTCAGGAAATTGCGCTGGGCGTCGGTCCAGAACGGGGCATCCACCAGCTTGATCTCGTTTTGCAGCGGTGAATGGCTGGTGATGAATTGATCGATACTCAAGGCATCGTCAGGCAAGCCCAGCTGTTTGAAAAGGTCTGCAAATGGGTGGGTAGGTGCTTCCATGGTTCCTCCTGAAAGCCGGCCAGGCCGTCCACGACGCCCGCCCGGCATTGGTTTGAGAACATCAGCACAGCTCACGCACTTCGGCGTGCGGTACCAGCTTCATGAACTGCTCCATGCTCATGTGGATCAGGTGATCGTGGTCACCTGCCTCCAGGTAGACATCACCTTGGCGGGTAAGGGTCGGGTCGAGCATCATTTTTATCGCGTAGGCATCGCCAAGCGCCGGTACCGCGCCCCGTTCGCAATCACCGAACAGGCTCGGCAAGCCGCTTTCGCGGGTCAGTTGCCAGGCGCCGGACATGCGTACCTTGCTCATGTCCAGATGCCGGTTGGCCGGTAGCACGGCCATGATGTAGTTGCCATGCCGGTCATCGAGCATCACCGACTTGGCGACCCGCTCGGCGGGTACGCCGGCCGTGCGGGCCGATTCCAGGCTGGTGGCCGAATGTGGATGGGGAATGATGTCGTAGTCGCAGTTGGCCTTGTCCAGGCGAGCCTGCAGCGTCTTTGCCATGCGCATGATGCACCTCCGCAGTTACCCCCAATCTTCAATTTTAGGCCTTGGGCCGCCAGCCATGACTAAACTTGTGAAATAGAGGCGAACGAGGTGACGACAGGTGGCCGCTCGCTGGTGGCGCTGGCTGTTGCTGTTGATGCTGCTCGGGTTGACGCCGAGCGGCCAGGCCGCGCCCGGTGCGGTCTGGGTGTTGAGCATCGACGATGCCATCGGCCCGGCCAGTGCCGACTACCTGGTGCGCAGCCTGGACCAGGCCCAGGCGCAGGGCGCGCAACTGGTGGTCATCCGCATGGATACGCCCGGCGGCCTGGACAGCGCCATGCGCCAGATGATCAAGGCAATACTCGCCCGCCCCGTGCCGGTTGCAAGCTTCGTCGCCCCCAGCGGGGCACGCGCTGCCAGCGCCGGCACCTACATCCTCTATGCCAGCCATGTCGCAGCCATGGCCCCGGGGACCAACCTGGGGGCTGCCACACCGGTGCAGATCGGCGGCGCCCCCAAAGACGACAAGGCCAGGCCCGGTGAAGATGAGCAAACCCTCGCCCGCAAACAGGTCAATGACGCCGCCGCCTACATACGGGGCCTGGCGCAGCTGCGCGGGCGCAATGCCGATTGGGCGGAGAAGGCGGTGCGTGAAGCGGTCAGCCTGTCAGCCAGCGAGGCCATGCAGCTGAAGGTAATCGACTTGGTGGCGAACGACCTGCCCGACCTGCTGCGCCAGCTCGATGGCAAGACGCTGGAGGTTGCCGGCCAACCACGGCAACTGCACACCCGCGATGCCAGCCTGGTCGAGCACCTGCCGGACTGGCGCACGCGCTTACTGGCGGTGATCACCAACCCCAGCGTGGCGCTGATGCTGATCATGGTCGGCGTGTACGGCCTGCTGTTCGAGTTCATGAGCCCTGGCTCCGCCGTTGGCGGGGTGATCGGCGGCATCTGCCTGCTGTTGGCGCTGTATGCCCTGCAGTTGCTGCCGGTGAGCTACGCCGGGGTCGCGCTGATTCTGCTTGGGCTGGCCTTCATGATCGCCGAAGCGTTCTTGCCCAGCTTTGGCGTGGTCGGCTTTGGCGGCATCGTTGCGTTCGTGGTCGGTGCGGTGATCTTGATGGATACCGATGCCCCCGGCTTTGGCATTCCTTTGGCGTTGATTGCCAGCCTGGCGCTGCTTTCGGCGCTGTTCATCGGTGGCGTGCTGGGCATGGCGCTGAAAACGCGCAAGCGCGCCTTGGTCAGCGGTGATGCCGGCCTGGTCGGCAGCCTGGTCACTGTCACCCAGGTGCTGGCAGACAACCCGTACTGCGGCTCGGTACAGGCGCAGGGCGAACAGTGGCAGGTACAGTGCGCGACGCCACTGCAACCTGGCCAACACGTGCGCGTCATGGCGCGTCGCGGCGTGATGCTGGAGGTAAGCGCCGCTGCACCTTCGGCGCAAGGAGAATGACGATGTTCATGCAATTGGGTTTCGGCGCCCTGCTGATGCTGCTGGGCGTGCTGTTGCTATCGGCGTTCCGTATCTTGCGAGAGTACGAGCGCGGCGTGGTGTTCCAGCTGGGGCGCTTCTGGCAGGTCAAAGGGCCGGGGCTGATCTTGCTGATCCCGGTCATCCAGCAGATGGTCCGGGTAGACCTGCGCACGGTCGTGCTGGATGTGCCGCCACAGGATGTGATCACCCGCGACAACGTCTCGGTAAAGGTCAATGCGGTGCTGTACTTCCGCGTGCTCGACCCGCAAAAAGCCATCATTCAGGTCGAGGACTTTCTCGTCGCCACCAGCCAGCTGGCCCAGACCACCTTGCGCGCAGTGCTCGGCAAGCACGAACTGGACGAGCTACTGGCCGAACGCGAGCAGCTCAACGCCGACATACGCCAGGTGCTGGATGCGCAAACCGATGCCTGGGGCATCAAAGTGGCCAATGTCGAGATCAAGCACGTCGACCTCAATGAATCGATGGTGCGTGCCATCGCGCGCCAGGCCGAGGCCGAACGTGAACGGCGGGCCAAGGTGATCCATGCCGAAGGGGAATTGCAGGCGTCCGAGAAACTGATGCAGGCGGCGCAGATGCTTAGCAAGGAGCCGGGGGCCATGCAGTTGCGCTATATGCAGACGCTGGGGGCGATAGCCGGGGACAAGAGCTCGACCATCGTGTTTCCGCTGCCGTTGGATTTGCTCAAGGGGTTTGTGGAAAAACCGAAATAGCGGCGGTGCGGCGATCCGACTTGCCCCGCGAACACCGGCGAAGCCGGTGCCATCACTCGCGGGCTTTTTTCAGATAGGCGCGCGGCGCAGGGTCGCCAGGAAGGTCGCCGCGCCGAGGAACAACCCGGCAAAGGTACGGTTCAGCCGCTTCTGCTGCTTGGGCGTACGCAGCAGGCGCAGCACGCGCGAAGCCAGGCCGGTGTAACCCGCCATCACCAGCATGTCGACGGTGATCATGGTCACGGTGATTGCCACGTACTGCGGCAACAGCGCTTCATGGGGGTTGATGAACTGCGGCAGCACCGCCAGCATGAACACCAAGGCCTTGGGGTTGCTGACGTTGACCAGAAAACCACGGAACACCAGGCTCAGCGGTTTGCCGATGGGGCGTACGGCAGGCTCGTCGCTCATGTCCATCGGCAACGCACGCCATTGCTTGTAGGCGAGGTACACCAGGTAGGCGACGCCAAACCACTTGATGATCGTGAAGGCAGTGGCGGACGCAGCAAGGATGGCGCCGACGCCGGCGGCAATGATGGCGATCTGCACGATCAGGCCAATCTGCAGGCCCAGGGCGTTCCAGTAACCGCGCCAGAAACCGTACTGCAGGCCGCTGGACATCGAGGCAATCGCCCCAGCCCCCGGTGAAAGGCTGATCACCCAACACGCGGCAAAGAAGCCCAACCACACTTCCATCGACATCACACACCTCGCTCGAACATATGTTGCAAAACGTTAAGCTAAGGTGTTGGTGAAAAAATAACCAGTGATTTTGCAGATATGTTTAAGGCTTGAGTTGTAGGGTGCTGTTGAGATCGAGCGCCGCCCGCGCGGCGCATCGCGAGCAAGCTCGCTCCTACATTTGTTTCGGGCCAGTTATCCCTGAAGCATTGGCGCGCGCCCCCTTGGTGCCCGCATAGATATCGTGTCGTACAAACAAAGGGTCGCGCGCCTCTATCACAGGCGATATTGGCCCGAAGCAAATGTAGGAGCGAGCTTGCTCGCGATGCGCCGCGCGGGCGGCGCCCGATATCACAGGTGCTGGAAGGCTCTCACCCTGCACACAAACGCCCTGATCCTACCTAAAGACCTGCGCCCCAAACACCTCAGCCATCAGGACAGCGCCTCGAGCTCGGCCTGCATGCTTTCGAGGGTTTCCAGGGCTTCCATCCAGCCCTCTTCCAGCTCGCCTTCACGCTGCTTGAGCTTGCTCTGGCGGGCCAGCAGGTCACGCAGTTCATCCTTGCGCGCCGCCTCGTAGACGCCACTGTCGCCCAGCGCGGTCTCGATCTCGGCCAACTGGCCGTGCACCTGGTTGAGCTCGGCCTCCAGCTTGTCGGCCGCTTTCTTGTGCGGTGCCAACTGCTGCCGCAAGGCCGCTGCCGCCTGGCGCTGGGCCTTCTTGTCAGTCTTGTCCGGGTTGGCTGGGGCGTTGCTGGCCGGCGCACTGCGCTGACGGTAGTCGAGCAGCCAGCGGCTGTAGTCTTCCAGGTCGCCATCGAAGGTACCGACCTTGCCGTCGGCCACCAGCAGGAAGTCGTCGGTGGTGCTCTTGAGCAGGTGACGGTCGTGGGAAACCACCACCACGGCACCGGCGAACTCCTGCAGGGCCATGGTCAGGGCAAGGCGCATTTCCAGGTCGAGGTGGTTGGTCGGTTCGTCCAGCAGCAACAGGTTCGGCCGCTCCCAGGCGATCAGCGCCAGGGCCAGCCGGGCCTTCTCGCCGCCGGAGAAATTCACCACCGGTTCGTCGACACGGTTGCCATGAAAATCGAAGCCGCCGAGGAAGTCGCGCAACGTCTGCTCGCGCTCTGTGGGGGCAATGCGCTGCAGGTGAAGCAGCGGGCTGGCCTTGTCGTCCAGGGAGTCGAGCTGGTGCTGGGCGAAATAACCCACCGCCAGGTTCTCGCCACGGACCAGGCGCCCCGACAGCGGTGCCAGCTCGCCGGCGAGGTTCTTGATCAGGGTCGACTTGCCCGCGCCATTGGGGCCGAGCAAACCGATACGCGCACCCGGCACCAGCTGCAGCTTGACCTTCTCCAGGATGGCCTTGTCGCCATAACCCAGGCAGCCCTCGGACATGTCCAGCAGCGGGCTGGAAATTTTCTGCGATTCGCGGAAGACGAAATCGAACGGCGAATCCACATGCGCCGCCGACAATTCTTCCATGCGTTCCAGGGCCTTGATTCGGCTCTGTGCCTGGCGGGCCTTGGTGGCTTGCGCCTTGAAGCGGGCGATGTACTTTTCCATGTGCGCGCGCTGGGCCTGCTGCTTCTCGTAGGCTTGCTGCTGTTGCGCCAGGCGCTCGGCACAGGTGCGCTCGAACGCGCTGTAGCCGCCCTTGTACAGGTTGAGCTTGCGCTGCTCGACGTGCAGCACGTGGTCGACCACGGCATCGAGGAAATCACGGTCGTGGGAAATCAGCAGCAAGGTGCCGGGGTAACCCTTGAGCCAGTCTTCCAGCCAGAGGATCGCATCCAGGTCCAGGTGGTTGGTGGGCTCATCGAGCAGCAGCAGGTCGGACGGGCACATCAGCGCCTGCGCCAGGCTCAGACGCATCCGCCAGCCACCGGAGAAGTCACCGACACGGCGGCCCATCTGCTCGTTGGTGAAACCCAGGCCTGCCAGCAGCTTGCGCGCGCGGGCATCGGCGGTATAGCCGTCGGCACTTTCCAGCTCACTGTGCAGGCGGGCCAGGGCGGTGCCGTCATGCGCCGTTTCGGCTACGGCAAGCTCGGCCTGCACCTTGCGCAGGCGCACGTCGCCATCGAGCACATAGTCCACGGCCAAGCGGTCGAGGGTGTCGACCTCCTGCCGCATGTGGGCTATGCGCCAGTCGCCGGGCAGCTGGCAGTCGCCGGAATCGGGCGAAAGCTCACCGCGCAGCAAGGCGAACAGGCTGGATTTTCCGGCGCCGTTGGCGCCGATCAAACCGGCCTTGTGGCCGGCGTGCAAGGTCATCTCGGCGCCTTCTAGCAAGCGCTGCGGACCACGCTGTAAAGTGAGGTTGGATAGTCTGATCATGATGGTCGCGGAGTCTACCAGCTTCCTCGACCCGTAGCGTGAGTGGAATCATGTGCACCGACCTGTGGAATCACGCCCTGGCCTTGTATGCCAGGCCCGGCGTGGAAGAGGCCTGCCTTGGCGTGCAAGCGCTGGGCGGTGACGTTTGCCTGTTGCTCTGTGCGACCTGGCTGCAAGCACGCGGCGTGGCCGTGAGTGAGGAGCGCGCGCAAGCCCTGCGTGACATCGCCGAACCTTGGCAGCGTGAAGTGGTGGCCCCGTTACGTGGCCTGCGCCAACAATGGCGCACGGCAGCGCGCAACGATGCGCTGTTGGCGGCATTGCGTGAGCAGGTAAAGGGGCTGGAATTGCAGGCCGAGAAGACCTTGTTGGAACGCTTGCAGGCGCTTTCGCAACAGTGGCCCGCAGACTCTCAGGAGCCCACGGACGACTGGCTGGCCCGGCTAGCGCCGGACCAGGCCCGAGAACACCGCGCGCTGCATCAATTGCGCGTCGCGGCGGCAGCGCTTCAGGAGGCCGAAGACGGCGCCTGAGCCGGGGTGCTGGCGGGTGCCGAAGCGGCTGGGGCTGGCGCGGCCGAGTTGGTCGCGGCCGCAGGCGTGCTGGTGGCAGCTGTGGCCGGCTTGGTTTCGGCTGGCTTGGCGGCCGCTGGCTTGGCTGCAGCTGGCTTGGCGGCCGCTTTCACCGCCGGTTTTGCAGCGGGCTTAGCAGCTGGTTTGGCGGCGGCACGCGCGGGTGCCTTGGCGGCAACGGCCGGTTTCGCTGCAGGCTTGGCCGCTGCTGTTTTAGCCGGGGCTTTGGCAGCGGCTGGTTTGGCTGCAGGCTTGGCGGGTGCCTTGGCAGCAGCTGGCTTAGCTGCGGGTTTGGCAGCAGCAGCCTTGGCCGGGGCTTTGGCAGCAGCTGGCTTGGCTGCGGGTTTGGCAGCAGCAGCCTTGGCCGGAGCTTTGGCAGCGGCTGGTTTGGCGGCTGGCTTGGCCGCAGGTTTGGCGGCGGCGGTTTTGGCTGGCGCCTTGGCGGCAGCGGGTTTAGCGGCAGCTTTGACTGGCGCCTTGGCAGCGGCGGCTTTGGCGGCTGGCTTGGCGGCGGTGCGAGCGGCTGGCTTGGTAGCGGCGGCTTTCGCCGGGGCTTTGGCAGCGGTCGGTTTTGCAGCCTTGGCGGCTACGGCGCGCTGGTCCAGTGCTTTGCTTGCGGCTTCACGCACCTTGCCCACACCCTGGGCCAGCTTCAGGCTGTCCTGGGCATCACGCTTGAGTTGCTGGATATAGGTGCGGGTCTGGGTCTGGCGGTCTTTGAGCGAGTCGAGCAACCCTTCAAGTTCACCAATGGCTTTCTGGGCCTTGGACTGCGCCTTGGCTTTACCTGCCTTGGCCGCGTCCTGCATTTTCAGGCGACCATTGTGCAGTTTCTCTTGTGCCTTGCCCCGTTGCTTTTCCAACTTGGCCAGCAGTTTTTCCGCATCAGCCAGCGCTTGCGAGCAGGCATCTTCCAAATGTTCGAGCAGGCTGCCCGAAAGTTGCTGGAGCAGGTGCAACGGCGTACTTACTGGCTTCTTTTTGGCCGACATGGTTTACCTCCTGGCTGACGAGATTGCGGCTCATACTATGCTTCTGCTGCTACCGCCGCTAGGGCATGTTGACAGTAATATTTACGCCGCGTTGCATGCCTGGGCAAAGTTGTTATCTTGCAGCTCCGTGAAAGTGTAGTTGCTGAATTAAGCGTTGCTCATATTTGGCAGATACTGGCCCACCCCGATGTTGGCTGTAACGGCCCGCTCATTGCGCAGGAACTGCCCATGCCTCGTTTTCTTGTTTTAGGTTTGTGCCTGGTGGCGCCCTTCGCCCTGGCCAATGCGGACGACCACGACCTGGCCTACAGCCTGGGCGCCAGCCTGGGCGAGCGCTTGCGCACCGAGATGCCTGGCTTGCAACTGGACGCCCTGGTCGAAGGCCTGCGCCAGTCCTATCAAGGGCAGCCGCTGAAGCTCGACAAGGCACGCATGCAGGCCGTGCTGCAGCAGCATGAGGCGCAGGCAGACAGCACGGCCGAGCAGGCCGAGGCAGACAAGCTCAAGGCGGTGGAAACACGCTTCATGGCCAACGAGCGGGCACGGGCCGGTGTGCATGAGCTACCCGAAGGCGTGCTCTACAGCGAACTGCAAAGCGGCACCGGGGCACAGCCCAAAGCGGGGGGCAAGGTACAGGTTCGCTACGTGGGCAGGTTGCCGGACGGCTCGGTGTTCGATCAGAACCAACAGCCGCAGTGGTTCAGCCTGGGCTCGGTGATCGAGGGGTGGCAGGTGGCCTTGCCTCGGATGCATGCAGGCGCCAAATGGCGCCTGGTGATTCCGTCGGCACAAGCCTATGGGGCAGAGGGCGCGGGTGACCTGATCGCACCCTATACGCCTTTGGTATTCGAGATCGAACTGCTGGCGGTTGGCGACTGACGCCAAGCCTCAGGCTTCGACTGCGCCCTCTTCCTTGTGCGCGTTGTGCAGCACTTCGATCAGGCAATCTTCCAGCTCGAAGCGCTCGTGCAGCAGGCCGCCCAGCTTGGCCAGTTTTTCGGCGAAGCGCTCCGGGTCCTTGCACTCGCCCTTCTCGCAATGGTCATTGAATGCCAGGGCGATCTGGGTGCTGTCATCGATACGTGGGTTGATCTGTGTGGCCAGTTCAAGGCCGCGCGTATCACCGAAGGCCTTGGCTTCGCTGACCAACTGTTCGCTGACCTCGAAGTGCCAGGCCGACACGTAGTCGACCAGAACCGCACAGAAATCGCGGTTCTTGTCCTTGTCGGCGAAGGCCGGCTTGGCGTCGCGCAACGCGCGAAAAGCCTGCACCAGCTCCTGGCGCTCCAGAAGCCAACGGTCGATCAGCTTATGAACCCCGCCCCAGCGTTCCTGGGCGTTCTGACAACTATCGAGCATGGCGATCTCTTCCCTTCTGGGTAGATGCCGCTGCACCTCGCACCACGACCGCGCAGCACAAAGGTGACATCAGCAGGACGGCATCGAGCAGTTGTATTTTCGGTATGCGTGCTGGGAGATTATTCCCGCGCGTGCTGACCATCAAGGTACTCAGCAGACAAAGTTCATACAAGTGTTTAATACCCCCATACAACGCCATTGGTCGCGATGGCGCCCCAGGTGTGCGCCAGGTCAAGTACCGGCCAGGGTGCGGAAACGATACGCCAGCAGGTGGCTCAAGGGCAGCGCAGCCAGCAACAGGAAGGCCAACAGGCTCCATTCAGGTAGCGTCAGGTCTAGAAAACTCCAGGTCAGCGAGTCACAATCCGGCCCACCCAGCAGCAATTGCCGGGCGGCCTCGCGCCAGGATTGCTCGAACACCCGCCAGATCGGTGCCGGGCATACATGGACCGCCCCACTCGCCCCTTGCAGCCAGACATGCCGGGCGGCCAGCAGCGCCCCCGTCAGCGAGCAGGCCAGCAGCGCCCGCGTGTAACCGCGGCTGGCCGAAGGCGCCTGTACCACTGCGCCCAGGCAAAGCACCGCGTACAGGCCCAACAGCAGGCGCTGGGTGAAGCACAACGGGCACGGTATCAACCCCAGCGTATATTCCAGGTAATAGGACCCGACCAGCACCGCCAACGAGGCCAGGCAGGCAGGGACAAAGAAAGTGCGTAAACGGGCCGGCAGCATGGGCAATGGTGGTCCCGGGGAATGAAGTGGCTTGAAACGGTAGAGGAAACAACCGCTTTGTTTCAAGGCACTACAGGGACGACAAGTCGCTGAATAGCAAAGGAAGTTTCCATTCTGGAAGTAGGAAACGTCTTAAGAAATGGATTGCAGATCTAACTTATATTGCCAGACAAGTTACCCAGCCCCTGATTCCGCACTTCGGCGCGGGCTCAGGGGTGGCTCAGGCAAAGGTTCAGGCGCGAACGGCTTCTGGCAACGGCAGCGCCAACAGACGCTCATCCAGCAAGCCGAGGCCCTCTTGGAACAGCTGGTTGCTGCGCTCGGTCTCGCCAAGGCCGGCGAGCAAGCGGGCCAGCTCGGCGCAGGTTTCCGGGTTGCGTTCCATCCGCAGGCTGTTTTCCAGATAGTCACGCGCCTTGCCCCACAGGCGGTTCTGCAAGCTCAGGCGGCCGAGGGTCAGCAACAGGCTCGGGTCCTGAGGGTTGGCTTTAAGCCAGCCTTCGGCAGCCTGTAGCTGACGTGCCGGGTCATCACCGCGCACCAGGCCATACAAACGGGCCAGGTGGCTTTCGTATTCACGCTTGAGGGCAGTGCGCAACACCTGCTCCGCCTCGCCCTGGGCGCCCACCTGCCGCAGTTGCTCGGCATAGGCCAGCACCAGTTGCGGTTCCTGGCGCTGGGCGGCGGTAAGCTGTTGCCAGGCGCGCTCCAAGGCCTGACGCGCACTTTGCGCATCTTCGCCCCGGGTCGTCGCCAGGCTCAGGTTCTGGCCCCAGGCGCGTTTTTCCAGTTCGGCGAGCTCATCGGCCGGCAGCACCTTGCCCTTGCGCAGCTCAGGCAGCAGGCGAATCAGCGCCGACCAGTCGCCGCGCTCCAGGTGCAGGCGCTGCAGCAGGCGCAGCACCTGGCCGTTGTGCGGGTGTCGCTCGTGCATGGCCAGCAGGGTTTCCAGGGCGCCGTCGGTATCACCGCGGTCCATCTGCAACTGGGCGTGGGTCAGGGCAATGGCAAGCTCGGCCTGCGGCTGACGCTCCAGAGCACGCTCGAGCAACTGGTCGCTGTCTGCCGTGCGGCCTTGCTCGTTGGCCGCGCGGGCGGCACCGAGGTAGTACAGCAAGGGTTGGCGCTCGGCTTCGGCGGCGCGGTGCAAATGGCGTTGGGCGCTGGCCCAGCGGCCCTCGGCGAGGTCCAACTGGCCTTGCTCGATGGCCACCCGGATGCGACGGCTGCGGTTGCGTCGCGACCACGGGTTGACCACACCACTGGAGGTCAGCACCAAGCCGACCAGGTAGCGCAGCAACCAGAGCACGGCGACCACGGCGATCAGCCCGGCCAACGCCGCCCACAACCCCGACTGGTAACGGAAGCTGCCATAGGAGATCAATACATAGCCACTGTGCTTGGCCACCGCGATACCCAGCGCGGCGGCGATCACGATCGCCAGCACGGCCAGCAGGTAGACCCGCTTCATGGTTTGCCCCCTTCACCCTCGGCCGGCAGGTGACGGCGCTGGATGTAGGCCTGCACCGAGGCCAGGCTTTCGCTCAGGTCAGGGGTGACGACAGACACCGGCTGCTCGGCCAGGGCGTTGAGGCTGTCGAGCATGGCCTTGCTCTGCGGGTTGTCGGCGTTGAAGTTGGCCAACAGCACAGAGCGCGCATCATCCAGCGCCTGGGTGTAGACCTTGGCCTCGCCGTTGAGCGCCGCCCACTGGGCCTGCTCAATGGTCAGGCTGAGGGCCAGGCGCAACTGGTTGAGCGACTGCCCGGCCAGCAGCGGCCGCACGTTGTCATCGGCATTGAAGTCGATCTGGAAGTACTTGGAGATTTCCGCCCACCACTGCGACCAGCGACTGGCGCCATCGCCGTCGGCAGTCAGCGCGCCAAGGGCATCGGCGTTGCTGTCGAACTCGGGCGA
Organism: Pseudomonas sp. NFX1; assembly: GCF_051123555.1. Lineage (NCBI taxonomy): Bacteria > Pseudomonadati > Pseudomonadota > Gammaproteobacteria > Pseudomonadales > Pseudomonadaceae > Pseudomonas > Pseudomonas sp. NFX1. The sequence continues at coordinate 4,473,489 of NZ_CP169366.1, forward strand.
CTGGGCGCTGAGCTGCTGCACCAGTTCACGTTGCGCGGCCAGCTTGAGGTACAGGCCGGTGCGGTCGGGTTGCTGGGTGCTGTTGAGCGTTGCCAGGCTGCGTGCCAATTGCTCGCGGGCGGCGAAGGCGCCTGGGTCGCTCTGCTCGCGCAGGATTTCGTCGGCGCCTTCGACCAGCGCCTTGGCACTGGTAATGTCTTGCAGGGCCGAGAGGCGCAGGGTGGCCAGGCGCAGCAAGTGCTCGGCCTCTGCCAGGCGCCATTCCTTGCGGCTTTCGCCAAGCACGGTTTCCAGGCGCTGGCTGAGGCGCTGCTGGTCGCCTTGCAGCTGCGAGACCAGCCGGCGGCGGTCTTCCAGCTCGCTGGCGGCCGGCAGGCTGGCCAACTGTGCACTGATCTGCTGCTCACGCTGCTGCAGCGCTTCGGCGCGCTGGTTCAGCGCTTCAAGGTGCTGCCCTTGGTTGAACTCGTTGCCTTGCAGTTGACGCACCTGCCAGACACCCCAGCCACCTATTGCGACCCCGGCCGCTCCCAGCAGCAGGGCCAGTGCTGCCAGACCACTGCCGGAGCGCTTGGCAGGTGGGGCGGTGACGGGGTCCGCCGGCGTCTGGGCCGACGGCTGATCATTATTGGACAAGACAGTTTCGCTCACGTATCCATCCTTTGCATGGGGGCGCTTGGCGTTCAGCTTAGCGCCTTAAGAGGCAGGTGCAGCGCTGCGCTGCACGGCTGCCAGCAAGGCCGTGGCACTGGCGCCACGGCAATCCACAACCTGTTGGGCCCCGGCGGCCCTGGCCTGCTCGGCAACCCGCGGGCTCGGCACGAACAGCGGCAGACGCGCCACCTGCGGCCAATCGGCGCCGGCCATCTGCTGCAAGTGTTCAAAGCCCTGCCCACTGCTGACCACCAGGCCATTAAGGCGTTCCGCTTCGATGCGACGCATCAAGGTGCCCACCGGGTATTCCGGCAGGCTGCGACGATACAGTTCCAGATAATCGACACTAGCACCTTGCTCTGCAAGACGCTCTGCCAGCAGTTCGCGACCTCCGACGCCGCGGACGATCAAGACACGCGGCGCAGGCACGCCGATAGCCTCGCGCAGGGCCGCCAGCGCGAGCAAGGCTTCACTGTCGTCACCTTGCGCTGGGCAGGCCACCTCAAGGCCCGCGCCCTGCAGCACCGCTGCGGTCGCCTCGCCCACCGTGAACCAGCCTTGAACCGGTGGCTGCAGCCCGGCCTGGGCCAGCCGTTCGAGCAGCAACCTGGCTGCCGGCTTGCTGACCACGATGATTGCCTGAAAGCCCTGCAGGCCACCCAGCAACTGGCGTTGCCGCTCATCCACAGCAACAGCGTCTATCGCCAGCAGCGGCAGACAACTGCTGGCCACCCCCGCCGCCGCCAGCCGTTGCGCCAGTGCTGTGCAGTCATCGGCAGGCCGGGTCAGCAACAGGCGCCAATCGCTCACGGGTGCCCGGCCTCGCCATAGACTTCCTTGAGGATGGCTTCGGCGCCCTGGCCCAGCAGGTCTTCGGCAACCTGCACGCCCAACGCCTCAGCCGCTGCGCGCGGCGCCCGGGCGTCGGCCACCAGCAAGGTGCCACCGCTGGGCTGGCCGACCAGGCCACGCAGCCACAGCTGGTCGCCTTCAAGCACCGCGTAACAGGCGATCGGCACCTGGCAGCCGCCATTGAGGTGTTTGTTCAATGCCCGTTCGGCCACCACCCGGTCGGCGGTGTCGAGATGGTGCAGTGGCGCCAGCAGCGCATGGATTTCGCTGTCGGCGCTGCGGCATTCGATGCCCACCGCACCTTGGCCGCCCGCTGGCAGGCTGTCGTCGACGCTGATGCTGGAGGTGATGCGGTCTTCGAAACCGAGGCGGATCAAACCCGCCGCAGCGAGGATGATTGCGTCATATTCGCCGGCATCGAGCTTGGCCAGGCGGGTATTGACGTTGCCCCGCAGGAAGCGGATTTCGAGGTCCGGGCGGCGCGCCAGCAACTGGGCCTGACGGCGCAGGCTGGAGGTACCGACGATGCTGCCGGCGGGCAAGGCTTCAAGGCTTTCGAAACGGTTGGAGACGAACGCATCGCGCGGGTCTTCGCGTTCGCAGATGCAGTACAGGCCCAGGCCTTCGGGGAAGTCCATGGGCACGTCCTTCATCGAATGCACGGCGATGTCGGCTTCGTTGTCCAGCAGGGCGGTTTCAAGCTCTTTGACGAACAGGCCCTTGCCGCCGATTTTCGCCAGCGGCGCGTCGAGCAGCTTGTCACCGCGGCTGACCATGGGCACCAGGGTCACGATCAGCCCAGGGTGGGCCTGCTCGAGGCGGGCTTTGACGTATTCGGCCTGCCACAGGGCCAAGGCACTTTTACGGGTGGCAATGCGGATTTCGCGAGTGGACATGGAACGCCCCGATGCAGAGAAATACCGCCGATGATAACAGCTCCGGTGGCATCGCTAGCAGATACGGGTCAAAGGCGGTGCGGTGGGGGTGGCTGGTGTGTTTGTGCCCACGGATGGCTGTTTGTAGGAGCGGCCTTGCGTCGCGAAAGGGCCGCGAAGCGGCCCCGGCAATCTGTGCGGTGAAGCTGAAAACCTGGGGCTGCTGCGCAACCCTTTCGCGACGCAAGGCCGCTCCTACAACAGGCAGTGCACGGCGGGTCAGAGCGTCTGCATCATCTTGCGCACGCCAGCCACGTGGCGCCGGCTGACGGTCAGCGCATCACCGTCAAGGCCCTTGAGAAACAGCTGAAAATGCCCCAGCGGCGTGCGCTGCAGGCGTTCGATACGTTCGCGGGCCACCAGCGCGTTGCGATGGATGCGCACAAAGCGATCGCCAAATTCATCTTCCAGGGCCTTGAGCGGCTCATCGAGCAGCACTTCTCCGGTCTCGTGGCGCAAGGTCACGTACTTGTGGTCAGCTATGAAATAGATGACCTGGGGCAACGGAATCAGCTCGATGCCCTTTCGCGTTCGCGCGCTGATATGGCTGCGCGGGCCTCCGCCTTCATTGGCAGGCCGGGTAAGCGCCGCCAACTGGGCGCGGTTGGGCTTCTCGGCCTTGCGCAAGGCATCGCGCAGCGCCTGGGGCTGGAAGGGTTTGGTCACATGGCTGAGGGTGCTGTCCTTGAAAGCCTCGGTGCCGTATTCGTCGTCGCCGGTGCAAAACACCACCGACGGCGGCGCCTCGCGTTCGCACAGGCGAGCGGCAACCTGCAGGCCATCCAGGCCGGGCATGCCGATGTCGAGCAGGACGACATCAGGCTTGAGGCTTTCAATCAGCGCCAGGGCTTCCTCGCCGTTGGTGGCGCTAGGCTCCAGCACGGTGTAACCCTCCAGTTCGCCGAGCAGCCTACTGAGGCGTTCACGGCCTTGGGGTTCGTCATCAACGATCAGGACATTCATAATTGCGCTGGATTCCTGAATGAGTCTCGCACAGGTATAGCGTAGACAGATGTGGTTCGAGCGACACTGCGGTCACGCTCTAGACCGGTGCGATGGCCAAAGATTCACTCGGCTGGCAGATTCACTGCCAGTCCTCTGTCCAACTGTAGACGGTCCATGGAACACTGCCGTTCAATCCTGCAAATCCTTGTGTGCGTGTCTGCCTGCCGTTTTCGGGCCATTTCTCTCGACCGGCGCCCTGCGGCAGCAAGCCCAACCCTGCTATCATCGTTGCCACTTTTTCGTTCACGCCTGCAATGAGTGAATCCATGAGCACCGACAAGACCAATCAGTCCTGGGGCGGCCGCTTCAGTGAGCCCGTCGACGCCTTCGTCGCCCGTTTCACCGCTTCGGTCGATTTCGACAAGCGCCTGTACCGCCACGACATCATGGGTTCGATCGCCCACGCCACCATGTTGGCGCAGGTCGGCGTGCTCAGCGATGCCGAGCGCGACACCATCATCGATGGCCTGAAGACCATCCAGGGCGAAATCGAGGCCGGCAACTTCGACTGGCGCGTCGAGCTTGAAGACGTGCACATGAACATCGAGGCACGCCTGACCGATCGCATCGGCATCACCGGTAAAAAACTGCACACCGGCCGCAGCCGCAACGACCAGGTGGCCACCGACATCCGCCTGTGGCTGCGCGACGAGATCGACCTGATCCTGGCCGAAATCACCCGCCTGCAAAAGGGCCTGCTGGAGCAGGCCGAGCGTGAAGCCGACACCATCATGCCCGGCTTCACCCACCTGCAGACGGCCCAGCCGGTCACCTTCGGCCATCACCTGCTTGCCTGGTTCGAAATGCTCAGCCGCGACTACGAGCGCCTGGTCGACTGCCGCAAGCGCACCAACCGCATGCCCCTGGGCAGCGCCGCGCTGGCAGGCACCACCTACCCGATCGACCGCGAGCTCACCTGCAAGCTGCTGGGCTTCGAGGACGTGTCTGGCAACTCGCTGGACGGCGTTTCCGACCGCGACTTCGCCATCGAATTCTGCGCTGCCGCAAGCATCGCCATGATGCACCTGTCGCGCTTCTCCGAAGAGCTGGTGCTGTGGACCAGCGCGCAGTTCCAGTTCATCGACCTGCCTGATCGCTTCTGCACCGGCAGCTCGATCATGCCGCAGAAAAAGAACCCGGACGTACCGGAGCTGGTACGTGGCAAGAGCGGCCGCGTGTTCGGCGCGCTGACCGGCCTGCTGACCCTGATGAAAGGCCAACCGCTGGCCTACAACAAGGACAACCAGGAAGACAAGGAACCGCTGTTCGACGCCGCCGATACGCTGCGCGACTCGCTGCGTGCCTTTGCCGACATGATCCCGGCGGTCAAGCCCAAGCACGCGATCATGCGCGAAGCTGCCCTGCGTGGCTTCTCGACTGCCACCGACCTTGCCGACTACCTGGTACGCCGTGGCCTGCCGTTCCGTGATTGCCACGAAATCGTCGGCCATGCCGTGAAGTATGGTGTGGACACCGGCAAGGACCTGGCCGAGATGAGCCTGGAAGAACTGCGCCAGTTCAGCGACCAGATCGAGCAGGACGTATTCGCCGTGCTGACCCTGGAAGGCTCGGTCAATGCCCGTGACCACATTGGTGGTACCGCGCCGGCGCAAGTGCGTGCGGCGGTAGTACGCGGCCAAGCCTTGCTGGCTTCGCGCTAAGGCCATGGCGAGGGCTTTGCCCTCGATCGCGGGGCAAGCCCGCCCCACAGAGAAACCGCTAACTCATTGATTTAACGGAACCCTGTGGGGGCGGGCTTGACGCTTCTGCAAACCTCAGCGCTTGCCGCTGCGGATCATCTCCATGAAGGCCGGCATCGACGCCTCCTTGTCTGCCAAAATCCGCGCCATGTGCGGGTTCTCGCCCATTCGCTGCAACAACGCCTTCGCCTGCGGGAAATCCGCCAGGAAGTCGACGTTCAGCACCTTCTTGCCCACCGCGTAAGCCAGGTCGACCGAGAAGCAGAACATCAGGTCGGCAATCGTCAGCTGCTCACCCGCCACATACGGCGCGAAGCGACCATTGCGCTTGAGCGTGGCAAAGCCGGCCAACAGGTCGGCCCGCGCGCGCTCCTTGATCAACGGCTCTACCGCCATGCCAAAGAACGACTCGGCGTAGCAGGTGCGTGCCGGCAGCTCGATGTACAACTCGATTTCTTTCAGCAGCTCGCGCACCTTGGCCTGCTCGAACGGGTCCGCAGGCAACAGCGCCTTGCCGCCCTGGGTCTGCTCGATGTAGTCGAGAATCACACTGGTCTCGCTGAGGAAGCCGTGTTCGGTTTCCAGCACCGGCACCTTGCCCCGTGGGCTGACTTCCAGTGCATGCGGCGCCTGGCCGCCATAGAAGGTGACCTCCTCGAAAGGCAGGCCTTTTTCCAGGAGCGCCAGCTTTACCATGTTGTAGTAGTTGCTGACTGAGAATCCGTGAAGCTTGAGCATTGGGTAACAGCCTCCAGGCCGTATGGGGATGGCCCGGCTTTTATAGCCCCTCAGCCTGCCCCTGACCAGCGTCATGCACCCGGTCAATGACCGGACATTGCCGCCACAGGCGTGGCAAACTGTATGCCCAATCACAGGAGTACCGCCATGAGCGAGCCCACCGACATCGACAATGACGACGAAGCCTTCGCCGAGGCAACGCTGACCCAGGCCATCGAGAACCAGATCGAAAGCGACGAGCCGCCAGCGGCCAAGGCCACCTTCAACAAGCTCACCCTGGTTGGCTATGCGCGCGAGGACATCCTCAACCTGATGGCCCATGTGCTGGCCTTCGAGATCGACAACATGCTGGTGGAAGACCGCGCGTTCAACAGCGAATGGTATGAAAACGCCCTGCGTGCCCTGCCCGAGCTGCCACCTGAGATGGATCAAGGCGACGACGAATAACCCGACTACACTCGAAGGTCAGGCACCCATGAAGGTGCCGCCATCCTCGTCTGGAAGTCAGGAGTCGCCATGTCCTTTACCCCCGAGCTGATCGCCGAACTGGAAGTACTCGCGCTGTTCAAGCACGACAGCAGCCAGGAAGGCATCAAGATAATAGAAAGCGAAGCCCCCGCTAAGCTGGTCGCGGCTGCTAAACGCCTGCACGAAAAAGGGCTGACCGATCAACCCGATGGTGGCTACTTGACCAGCCTGGGTCATGACGCCGTCGAAAGTGTGCATCTGCTGCAGAACATTCTCACGGCGCCACAACCGGCCTGACCCCATCGGTTTACCAGGATGGCGGCCTCAGCTGGCCGCCGCCCTGCGTTTCTCTGCCAGCCACGAGCGCCCGTACAGGAACACGATGGCCAGCAAGGCCACTGCCTGCGCTGCCAGCGAATAGGCATCGGCATGAATGCCCAGCCAGTCGAACTCGAAGAACGCCACCGGCCGCGTGCCCAGCACCCCGGCTTCCTGCAGCGCCTTCACGCCATGCCCGGCGAACACCACCGACAGCGCACACAGCAGCGCGGCGTTGATGCTGAAGAACAGCGACAGCGGCAGCTTGGCCGAGCCGCGCAGAATCACCCACGCCAACCCCACCAGCAGCACCACCGCCGTGGCGCCCCCCGCCAGCACGGCCTGATGCCCGGCAGGCCCGGCCTGCAGCCACAGGGTCTCGTAGAACAGGATCACTTCGAACAGTTCGCGGTACACCGAGAAGAACGCCAGCATGGCAAAGCCGAAGCGCCCGCCACCACTGACCAGGCTGCTCTTGATGTAGTCCTGCCAGGCAGCGGCGTGGCGGCGGTCGTGCATCCACACCCCGAGCCACAGCACCATGACCGCGGCAAACAGCGCTGTGCAGCCTTCCAGCAGCTCGCGCTGGGCACCACCCACGTCGATCACGTAAGCCGCCAAGGCCCAGGTGGCAAAACCTGCGACCAGCGCCAGGCCCCAACCGACGTTGACGCTGCGCACAGCCGATTGCTGGCCGGTGTTGCGCAGGAAGGCGAGGATCGCCGCCAGCACCAGAATCGCTTCAAGGCCCTCACGCAACAGAATCAGCAAACCGGAGATATAGCTCAGCGACCAGCTCAGGCCATCACTGCCCAACAGCTTGGCGGCCTGGTCGAGCTTGGCCTTGGCTTCGGCCAGCCGTTGCTCGGCCTGGGCCACTGGCAAGCCGTCCTGCAGCGACTGGCGGTAAGCCATGAGGGTTTTTTCGGTGTCCTTGCGCGCCTGGGTGTCGATGTTGTCCAGCGAGCTTTCCACCAGCTCGAAGCCTTCCAGGTAAGCGGCTACCGACAGGTCGTAGGCCTGGTCGTGATCACCCTCGCGGTAGGCCGCCAGGCTTTTGTCCAGGGTACTGGCGGTGTATTCGAGCAACTGCGCCGGGCCACGTTTGACTTGCGGCGGCTGGGCACGCTGGGCGCGGAACGCCGTTACTGCATCGGCGCCTTCGTTGGCCGCCACTTCGGCCGGGGTCTGGCGCGCCAGGTCTGCCAGGTTCCAGGCTTTATCGCCGTTGGCCGCGTCGGGGTTGGCGGTGAAGCTCGCCACATAAGCGGCCACGTCCCAGCGCTGACGCTCGTCGAGCTGGTCGGCGAACGATGGCATCTCGGTACCTTCGATGCCCAGGCCGAGGGTGTTGTACAAGTCGAACAGGCTCAGCTGGTCTAGCCGCTCGACACTGCGCAGGTTGGCTGGAGGTGGCTCCAGGCCAACGCCGGCCGGGCCGTCGCCGGCACCGCTGTCGCCATGGCAGATCGAGCAGTTCTGCGCATACAGCGAAGCACCACGGGCCGGGTCTGGGGTAATCACCGGGGCCTGGCTGACCTCGTAGGCCACCGCCAGGCGTGCGCCCAACTGACGGGCCTGACGGGCTACAGCGGCGCCGTCCTGACGCTGGTCGATGGCTTGGCGCAACCCCAGCACGCCCTGTACCAGCGCGGCTTGTTCGGCATGCGCCGGCAGGTTCTTGACCAGGTCGGCCAGGACCGCGCTGAACTCCTGTTGCTCGCGGTACTCGCCCTCGTCGATCACCTGACCTTCGCGCACGGTCGGCGGGTAGTCGGCACCCAGGTAATCGAGCAAGTGCAGGGCCTTGGTAGCCTCGGCGGGGGCTTCGGCCAACGCCAGGGTGCTGCACAGCGCCAGCATTGGGCCCAGCAGTAAAGCAGGCAGCCAGGCAAGCAGACGGGAATGGGTATTCATGGCCAGTCTCGGAGGGAATGCGAAAGAGAACATTGTTCACTTCCACTCTATTTCTCTCAAGGGTGGTGGGCGGATTTCATGAAAAATCTTGTGACAAAACAGGACAGGTTTCAGGTTCGGAAATGTCTTACGGCTTCAAGGTGTTCGCCGTGAGAGTTTCAGCGCCCTTGAGATCGAGCGCCGCCCGCGCGGCGCATCGCGAGCAAGCTCGCTCCTACATCTGTTTCGGGCCAGTTGATCCTGAAGCCACCGCGCGCGGCCCCTTGGTGCTCGCCTCAATCTCGAGTCGAAAAAACAAGGCGGTCGCGTGCGATGGCACAGATGTGACTGGCCGAAACAGATGTAGGAGCGAGCTTGCTCGCGATGCGCCGCGCGGGCGGCGCTCGATCGCATAAGCGTCGCGACTCTGTCGTCAAACACCTTCCCACAACCCCACAACCCTCAAGGCTTGCCACCACCCCCCTTCCACCCCCCACCCAACGCCAGGAACACCCCAATCTGCCCCATCGCCACCTGGCTATTCGCCGCCGCCAACTGCGCGCGCATATCGGTATACGTCCGCGTCGCCTGCAAATCCGCCAGGAACGACTCACGCCCGGCCTGGTAATACCGGTGCGTCTGGTCCGCCGCTTCCTTGGCCGACTGCTCCGCCTCGGCCAAGGCATCACGCCGGTCCAGCAAGGCGCTGTACTGCGCCAATCGGGTCTGGGTCTCGCGAATGGCGTTCAGCACCACCCCATCAAAATGCGCCAGCGCCGCCTGGGTCGAGGCTTCGGCCATGCGGATGCGGGCACGGGTACCATTGGTCGGGATGCTCCAATTGATCTGCGGGCCAAAGCCCCAGCGGTTGGTGGCCGGCTCCCCAAGGTTCTCGAGAATACCAATGGTGCCGACCTGGGCGCCGATGCTGATATCCGGGTACAGCGCGCCGGTGGCCACGCCGATGTTGGCGGTAGCCGCCGCCAGTTGGCGTTCGGCCTGGCGCACATCGGGGCGGCGTTTGAGCAACGCGGCGCCGTCGCCCACCGGGACCAACTGCGCCAGGTGCGGCAGCTCGGCGCAGTCGGCGGTGCCGGCCGGCAGCTGCTCCACGGGTTTTGCCAGCAGTGCAGCCAAGGTATACAGGCCGGTCTCGCGCTCGGCCTTGAAGCGCGGCAACTCGGCGCGCAACGATTTGAACTGGGTCTGCGAGCGGGTGACCTGGGTTTCATCGCCACGGCCGGCATCGCGCAGGCGCTGGTTCAGCTTCACGCCTTGCTCCTGCAAGTCCAGCGACTCGCGGGCAATGTGGTATTCCTCGTTGGCCGAGCACACTTGGGTGTAGGCCTTGACCACATCGGCCACCAGGGTGATGCGCGCGGTGTCTGCGGCGGCTTGCACCGCGTCGGCGTTGGCCTTGGCCGCTTCGGTGCCGCGCTTGAACGTGCCCCACAGGTCGAACTGGTAGGAGGCGCTGATGATGGCCTCACCGATATTGGCCACGGGCACCTTTTCAGGCAGCAGGAAGGCCTCGCCGGACTCCTGCAAGCGCTGCGCGCCGGCCTTGATGCCACCGCTGAAGCCGCCCTGCGATTCGGCCACTTCAACCTGCGCACGGGCCTTGGCAATGTTGGCAGCGGCCACGCGCAGCTCGGTATTGGCGCTCAATGCCTGGCGTACCAGTGCGTTGAGGCGCTGATCCTGGTACAGCTGCCACCAGTCTTCGGGCACCGGCGCCGACACCACACTGTCGGCATCCTGACGCAGCGGGCCGTTGAGGTCGCTGCGCTGCACGGCCGCGTCTTTCGGCACTTCATAGTCCGGGCCAACCAGGGCACAGGCACCGAGGGACAAGGCCATGCCCACCAGCATCAGGCGTTTCATGGGCGCTTGTCCTCGATGATCGATACCGTGGCGGTGCGCCCGGCGATCATGCGGAAGTCTTCCGGCACTTCATCGAAAGCGATACGCACCGGAATCCGCTGGGCCAGGCGCACCCAGCTGAAGGCCGGGTTGACGTTGGGCAACAGGTTGGCGCCGCTGCTGCGGTCGCGGTCTTCGATACCGGCGGCGAAGCTTTGCACGTGGCCGCGCAGGCGGGTGTTGTCGCCCATCACGCGGATGTCCACGGCGTCACCAATGTGGATGCCACCGAGCTTGGTTTCTTCGAAGTAGCCATCGACGTGGTACGAGGCGCTGTCGACCACCGACAGCACCGGGCGGCCAGCGCTGACGAACTCATGGTTACGCGGGGCGCGGTCGTTGAGGTAGCCATCGACCGGGCTGCGGACCACCGAGCGGTCGAGGTTGAGCTGGGCAGTATCGACCGCCACCTGCGCCTCGTTGACCGCCGAGCGGGCGCGGGCCTCGCGAGACTGGCTCTCTTCCAGTTGCTCGGCCGCCACCAGGTTGCCCAGTTTGCGGTTACGGCGCGTTTCACGGGCGGCCTGGGCCAGGGTTTCCTCGCGCTCGGCCAGGGTTGCCTGGGCCTGGCGCAGGGCCAGGCTGAAGCGGTCCTGGTCGATGGTGAACAGCACGTCGCCGCGCTTGACCACCTGGTTGTCACGCACCTCGACCTTCTGGATCAGCCCGGACACATCCGGGGCGATCTGGATCACGTCGGCGCGGATGTGGCCGTCGCGGGTCCAGGGGGCAAACAGGTAGTACACCACCATCTGCCAGACGAGCACGGCGGCGAAACTCACGACCAGCAAGGTCAGGACCACACGGCCCAGGGTCAGCAAAGGTTTTTTCATGGCAGCATCAGGTTTCGGCAAAAGTGGTCGACCGCGCCCAGCATCACGGCGTAGAGGGCAACGTTGAACAAGGCCCGGTGCCAGACCAGGCGGTAAAAGTGCAGGCGCACCAGTACAGCGTGCACGCCCAGGAACAACAGGTAGGTGAACAACATCATCACCAACAGCGTGGGCAGAAACACCCCGCTGATATCCAGATCACCGATCACAGTGGGGCTCCATCGATGCCGGGGGGCAGTTGCGGTTGTTCGGTAGGTTCGAGCATCACTTCGACACCGGGCAGCAAGGCCAGGCGCAGGCCACTCAAGGCGTGCAGCAGGTGTACACGGGCATCGCCGCGGTCGTTGTGATCGTCCAACGCCAGCCCTTGTCGCGCACGCTCCATGTTGCGCAACAGCGCGGCCGGGGCGTGCAGGCGCTGATTGGCGCGCAGGCAGGCGGCGTAGTGGGCGCCGACTTCTTCGATGACCAAAGCCAGGCGCTCGCGGGCCTGCGGGTTGGCGCGTGGCAGGTAGGCCAGCAGGTCAAGCAGGTTCAGGCCTACGCGCAGGTCACGCAGCGCCACACCGCTGTCTTGGCCGGTTTGCGACAAGCGTGGCAGGTGCTGCATCAGGCGGTCGAGCATCTGTACGCCCACCTGGCGGTGTTCGGCCAATGTCGCGGGCTGGGTCATTTCGACGATATCGCGCCAGGCGAAGCGGGTCATGCGCTTGGCCGCCAGCTCCACGCCGAACGGGCGCAGCAGCAAGGTCCAGATGAAGGCGAACAGCAGCCCCACCGGGCCTGCCAGGTTGGCGTTGATGAAGGTCAGGAAGTCCGCATCATAGACGCCCTGGATGCTGATGAAGGTGGCGGTGTTGACGATGGTCAGCAAGGTGCCGAGGTAGAAACGCGGCTGCACGGTCAGCGTACCGACGCAGATGAACGGCACGGCAAAGGCCAGCACCAGCATCGGGAAGTCGTGCAGGTTGGGCAGCACCAGGAACAGGTAGACGCTGGAGAAGATCACCGACATCAGCGTCCAGAAGAAGAACCGGTAGATCTGCGGCGCCGGGTCGTCCATTGCGGCAAAGAAGCTGCAGGCTACGGCAGCGAGGATGACCGCGCTGCCACCGTCGTTCCAGCCGAGCAGAATCCACAGGCCACTGGCGACGATGATCGCGGTAACCGTGGAAAACACCGAGTAGAGCATCAGGCCACGGTCAAAGAACGGCGTCAGCCGGCCCAGGCGCCAGTGACGGTAGGCGGCGCGCCAGGGCGTGGCGTCGTCCTTGCGCAAGGCGTGCTGGAGGGTGCAGCAGTCTTGCCAGAGGTCGACCCATTCGGTCAGGCGATACAGGGCGTTGGACAGCAGCAGGCCGGCGCGCTGGTCCAGGGCCGTGGCGCTGGGTTGCAGGCGGGTGATCTGCTCGTGCAATGCGGTCCAGGGGGCCAGGGAGGCATCGTCAGCGGTGCCTTTGAGCCATTCACGGGCCTCGGCCAGCAGCGGTTGCAGCTGGGCGAACTGGGCCGGCGCACGGCCTTCGAGGGCGACCAGGGCGTCGTCCAGGGCGTCGATCACTGGCAGCAGGTGGATCATGCGCCCACGCAGTTCACTGGCGTTTTTCAGGGTGTGGGGGCCGGCACCTTCGTGGCCGAGCTGGCCGATCATCATTTCCAGGGTATTGAACGTGGCCACCATCGAGGCGCGCATGCTGCCGACCTTGTCGGCGGCAACGTCGCGGGCCAGGTAGGTATCGCTGTAGCGGATCGCCTCGGCGAACCAGTTGCCGGTCGAGCCGACCACCACCGGGGCTAGGCGCCGCGGCCAGAAGATCGCGCCGACCACCGCCGCGCAGACGATGCCCAGGCAGATTTCCTGGGCCCGCGACGAGGCCACATCAAACACCGCCGTAGGGTTGTCGACCACAGCCAGGGCAATCATCGGCAGGGTGTAGCCGGCCAGCATCAGCACGTAGTTGTTGGCCGTGCGCAGGTTCAGCGAGAGGAACAGCAAGGTGCCGGTCCACAAGGCGATGGCCACGCTCAGCAACAGCGGCGACTGCACCAGCGGTGGCACCAGCAATACCGCCCCGCCGGCACCGAGCAAGGTGCCCAGGGCGCGGTACAGGGCCTTGGAGCTGGTGGGGCCGACGAACGGGCTGGAGACGATATAGACGGTCGCCATCGCCCAGTAAGGGCGTGGCAGTTGCATGAGCAGGGCAATGTACAGGGCGATCATCGACGCACCGAAGGTGCGCACGCCGTAGAACCAATCGCGGGCCGGGGGCACCGAGCTGAAGAATCCGTTCATGCTGCCCCGCCTGGTGTGCCGAGGCCGACGGCTTCGAAGGCGCGCAGTACGCGCAAGGTGGCCTCCAGGTCGGCCTGGTCGATGCCCTGCAGCACATCACGGCGCAGGCGCACCAGCTCGGCTTCGATGGACTCGGCCAGGGCGCGGCCTTCGGCGGTCAGGCTCAGGGCCTTGGCGCGGCGGTCCAGAGGGTCCTCGCTGCGACACACCAGCCCGGCTTTGCACAGTTGGTCGAGCAAGCGCACCAACGACGGGCTTTCGAGGCCGGCGGCCTGGGCCACCGCCACCTGATGCACGCCGTCGCCCAGGCGCACGATCATCAGCAACGGCGCGGCGCAGGCCTCGGAGATGCCGTAACTGGTGAGGGCCGCATGGCAGATGCGCCGCCAATGGCGTGCGGCAACCACCATGCCGCTGCTGACTTGCAGGCGCAGGAGATCAAGGGTCATGAAAGGAACCAAGGATATTCATAGTTTGCTAACTATCAATATACGCCTGGCCCTCCCCCTGTCGTCAACAGCGGGCGACGGATAGCGTGGATGAATTGTTGTTCATGTAATGCCCTTTCGCGGCGCAAGGCCGCCCCCACAAGGGGCTGCGCTTTGCCGCGAATATGAGGCAACGGTCAGGGCTGCACCTGGTCTTCCAGCTTCATCGTCAGCGCCAGCGTGCTGCCCATCTGCACTGCCCGGTCGCGCCATTCCAGGTACCGCGTGCCGTCGCGGCTGCTGAAATGCACCGCCAGCTCCTCGGCCGCCTGCATCACCCCCGCCGCAGCCGCCAGTTCCAGCCAATACAACGCGCCTTTGATATCGGCTTCGACGTACAGGCCATGCATCAGCCGATAACCGACTTCAAACCGGCATCGCGCTTCGCCCCGCTGGGCGCCGCGCTGAAACCACTGGTACGCTTCTACCAGGTCGACCTGCCAGTCAAGGTCGCCATCGCACACTTCCTCTTCATACAAGTCACCGAGCGCAGCGGCAGCATGCAACATGCCGCGGTCGAACGCCTGCCGATAACACTCGGCCGCCTGCACGTACGACGCCTCGATGCCTTTGCCGAAATAGTGCTGCTGGCCCAGGTTGAACCAGGCCGCGGCGTTGCCCTGCAAGGCCGCCATGCGCAGCAGGTGGCCGGCAAGCACCGTGTCGGCACGCCAGTACTTGCCATTGAGCCAGATCCAGCCGAGGTCATTGAGCGCCGCTACGCTGCCTTGCAACGCCTGGCGGCGCAGGTCGGCATACACCACCTGCAAATCGCTGGCCTCATCCAGGCGGCTGACCAACAGCGACCGCTGGCTGGGCAACCCGACCCCGGCAAACAACCGATGACGCCTCGCCGCAGGGGCTGGTGGGGCGATGACCCGCTCTGGCAGAAGACGGGCGAGCAGCGAATGGATATTGCTGGCAGCAGACATGTTCATCCTCATTGAACGACACACAACCCCAACCTCAGCTGTGATGAGGCGTGATTCTGCGTGACGTCACGACAAAACCTGTCGCGAACGATTCGGCACGAGGCAACCAAATGCGACTTCCTTGATCTGAGCAGGCTGTGGCCAATTGCCATGCCCCGCTCGTGCCGCCATCCTATTGCGGCAAGCCTAGACAAGGACGTTATCTTTTGCCGTTCGCCACCACTCGCGCCACCCTCAGCCGTCAGTGGGCGCTGCTGCGCCAGCTGCCCAGCCGCTCCCCAGGCATCACCAGCGCCGAGCTGGTCTGGCGCCTGCGTGATGTGGGCTTCAATGTCAGCAAACGCACGGTTGAGCGCGACCTCAACGAGTTGTCGCTGATTTTTCCGCTGGAGCGCAATGACAAGAGCATACCGTTCGGCTGGCACTGGTCGTCGACTGCCGTGGGCGAGCTGCGCGGCAATTTCGACCTATTGACCTACCTGCGCGGTGACGCGCTGCAGCCGGCCCAGGGCGAAGGGGTGGAGCTGGTGGCGCGGATCAGTGACACATTGGCGCGGCAGCTGCGCGAGACGCCGCTAAGCACCGACATGCAGCTGACGGCGCAGGAGCATGGGCATCGGGTGCGTGCCACGGTGAGCGATGGCTGGCCGTTGCGCTGGTGGCTGCTGAGCCAGGGGGATGGGGTAGTGGTGGAGCAACCGGAAGGGCTGCGCGAAGAGATTGGCAAGATGCTGAGCAATGCGGCTGCCCAGTACCAGAACCCATAACCTGTACCGGCCTCTGCGTGCCGGTTCGGCACCCCGATAACCCCGCCCCCACAGCAGCCGGTGCAGGCTTGCCTGCTAGCGCTGCATGCCCCAACGCCGCACCGTCAGCCGCTCCAGGGTATTGAACACCAACCCTTCGACCAGCAAACCGATCAGGATCACCACGGCCAGCCCGGCGAACACCTTGTCGGTGTACAGCTCGTTGCGGTTCTGGAAGATGTACCAACCCAGGCCACCCTTGCCACTGCTGGCGCCAAACACCAGCTCGGCGGCAATCAGGGTACGCCAGGCAAACGCCCAGCCGATCTTCAACCCCGACAGAATCGACGGCAAGGCCGCCGGTACCAGGATATGCAACACCAGGCGCAGGCCCCTCAGGCCATAGTTGCGGCCGGCCATGCGCAGGGTTTCGGACACCCCGAGAAAGCCCGCGTAAGTGTTCAGCGCCAGCGCCCACAGCACCGAGTGCACCAGTACGAAGATCAGGCTGTTGTCGCCCAGGCCAAACCACAGCAGCGCCAGCGGCAGCAAGGCGATCGCTGGCAGGGGGTTGAACATCGAGGTCAAGGTGCCCAGCAGGTCACGACCGAGCTGGGTCGACACCGCCAGGCTGGTCAACCCAAAGGCCAGCACGATGCCCAGCACGTAGCCCTTGAGCAAGATCACCAGCGACACGCCGACCTTGGCCGGCAGTTCACCGCTGATCAGGCCATCCCATAACGCAGCGGACGTTTGCAGAAAGCTCGGCAGCAGCAGGTCGTTGCCTTGATAGCGGGCTGCGGCCTCCCAAAGCGCGGCGATCACCACCAGGATGACCGCCTTGCGCAGCCAGCCGTGCTGCCACAAACGCTGGGCCAATGGCAGTTGGCGTTCCAGAGGCACACTGAGCAGCGGCTCCAGCTGCACCTCGTATTCCTGACGTACAGGGGTAGTGGTCATGGCTGAAGCTCCTGTCAGTGGGCGATACGGATATCGTTGAAGCCGAGTTCGTCGGCTTGCTCGGGCGTTTGTGCCTCATCGAACAGCAGCCGATGAATGCGGCGGGCACTGGCCTGGAAATCCGCTGCGCCCAGGCTGCCAAGATCGTACTGATGGCTGTGCACCTCGGCCCGTACCCGCCCCGGGTGCGGCGACAGCAGCAAGATGCGGTTGCCGACCACCAGCGCCTCTTCGATGGAGTGGGTGACGAACAGCAAGGTGAAACGCACCTCTTCCCACAGCAGCAGCAGCTCTTCCTGCATCTTGCGCCGGGTCAGCGCGTCGAGCGCGGCGAACGGTTCGTCCATCAGCAGAATCTTCGGCTGGGTGGCCAAGGCCCGGGCAATCGCCACGCGCGCCTTCATGCCGCCAGACAGGGTATGGGGATAGGCATCGGCAAACGCCGCCAGGCCGACCTTGTCCAGGTAATGCAGGGCCCGTTCCTCGGCCTCGGCGCGCTTGAGCTGGCCAGAGACCAGCAGCGGGAACATGACGTTCTGCTTTACCGTCTTCCAGGGCGGTAGCTGGTCGAACTCCTGAAACACCACGATACGGTCCGGCCCTGGGCCTTTGACGGGCTGGCCCTGCAGCAGGATCTGCCCTTCCTGGGGGTTGATGAACCCGGCCACGGCCTTGAGCAAGGTGGACTTGCCGCAGCCCGAAGGCCCCAGCAAGACGAAACGGTCGGCACGGTCAACTTCGAAGCTGACCTGGTGAGTGGCCCGCACCACGCGCTGCGCGGTGCGGTATTCGAGGCTGAGTTTATCCACCTTGAGCAAGGGTGGCGTGGCGACACGGCTCAGGTTGCTGGCCGCGTGGCCTGGCAATGGGGCGGTCATGATCGATCAGCTCCCCTGCAGCGGGCGTTCATCCTGGAAGAAGTAATCCTTCCACGACTCAGGCTTGTGCTTGATGGCGCCGACCCGATAAAGGAAGTCTGCCAGCTTGTAGGTGTTCTTCGGCGTGACGGTGAACTCGTACTGCGGGTTGTCGATCAGCTTGATCAGCGCGTCGCGGTCGATCTTGGCCTTGGTCACGCGGATGTAGGTATCGGCAGCAGCAGCCTTGTCCTTCTGCGCAAAGTCCGCAGCCTCGGCCAGGGCGTCGACGAAGGCCTTGTAGGTCTTGGGGTTGTCGTTGCGGAATTTTTCGGTGGCGAACAGCAGGGTCGGCGAGTTGGGGCCGAGCAGGTCGTAGCTGTTGAGCACGACGTGCACGTCCTTGTTGGCCAACGCCTGGTCCTGGAACGGCGGGTTGGAGAAGTGCCCGTTAAGCTCGGTGCCACCGGCGATCAACGCGGCCGTGGCATCGGGGTGCGGTACGGCCAGGGTGTACTTGTCGAGGCGGTTGTAGTCCTTGTCGCCCCACTGCTGGGCTGCGGCGTATTGAAGGAAGCGCGACTGCACGGAGACGCCTACCGCCGGCACGGCGATGCGGTCTTTCTCGGAGATGTCGGCGATGGTCTTCACGTTGGGGTTGCTGCTGACCAGGTAATACGGGAAGTTGCCCAGCGAGGCGACGGCCTTGACGTTCTGCCGGCCCTTGGTACGGTCCCAGACGGTCAGCAGTGGGCCAACGCCGGCGCCGGCGATGTCCACCGAGCCAGACAGCAGCGCATCGTTGATGGCTGCACCGCCAGAAAGCTGGGCCCAATCGACTTTGATGTCGATGCCCTGCTCCTTGCCGTGCTTCTCGATCAGGTGCTGGTCACGCACCACGTTCAGCAGCAGGTAGACGATGCCGAACTGTTCGGCGATGCGGATCTCGCCTTCGGCCTGGGCCACGGCAGGTGCCGCCAGGCTGCCGACGACCAAGCTCGCGCCCAGGCCGATGCTTGCCGCCAGGCGGCTGATGGATTTGCGCATGATGTGTTTCCTCAGTCGTCAGAACGGGGCATCGCCCTGGATGGTGGTGCGGTACAGCTTGCGCCGCAGGTGCGCGGAGCAGCCGGTGGCGAGGTGGATCAGCGAGCGGTTGTCCCAGAACACCAGGTCGTGGGGCTGCCACTGATGGCGGTAGATGTTTTGTTCGAGCACGCTCAGGGCATACAGCTGTTGCAGCACGTCGTGGCTTTCATCCGCTGGCAGGCCGACGATGCGGGTGGTGAAGCCTTCACTGACGAACAGCGCCTTGCGGCCGTTTTCCGGGTGGGTACGCACCACCGGGTGGATGACTTCCTGCACCTGGGCCAACTGCTCGGCGCTCAGGGTCGGGCGCCAGTTGCCCTCGAACTTGGTTTCGGAATAACGGGCCGTGTAGGAATGAGCGGCCGCGCGGCCCTCGATCACGCTGCGCAGGGCTTCGGGTACGGCGTCCCAGGCCTTGTGCATGTCGGCGAACAGGGTATCGCCGCCCTCGCTCGGCAGTTCCTGGGCATGCAGCATCGAACCGAGGCTGGGGAGCGTCTTGTACGACAGGTCCGAATGCCAGAACTTGCCAGCATCACCCAGGCCAATGTTGTGGCCGTCTTCGACGATGTTGGAAACGATCAGGATCTCGGGGTGCCCGGCCAGCAGAAACTGTTTGAGCACATGGATCTGCAGCTCGCCGAAGCGGCGGCTGAAGCTGATTTGCTGTTCAGGGGTGATGCGCTGGTCGCGGAACACCAGTACATGGTGATCGAGGTGGGCGCGATGAATGCGGGTGAAATCCTCGGCGTTGACGGGCTTGCCAAGGTCAAGGCCAATGATCTCGGCCCCGACGGCACCGGAGAACGGGCGGATTTCAAAGTGTTGCGGCTGGGCGCTGTCGATGGACGACAAGGCGTTCGAGGCGGCGGACATGGTTCACTCCCACGCAGTGCGCGACGTCAAAGTACGCGCAACGATCAGAAACGCACGGGGATTTCCCGTGTGGGTTCAAGTCGTGCGGCGCGTCGATTGGTCGACGGGTACGCAGTGGGAGCGACTATAAAGTCATAAGAAGGATATTTTAAATACCTTTATTGAATAACCATATCACTGAGGAACGGGGGCTGATCCAGTATCAGATCAACCCGCCCTGCTCTTCTTCATCGATCAGGTTGTTCAAGCTGCCGAGCGCCTTGCGCGCCTTGGAACGATTGAGCAACTTGGCCTGTGCCCCGGCAGGCAGGTCGGTGATGCTGAAGACGCCCTTGGCGGTCAGCACATCGATCAAGTCCTCGAGCACGCGGATCATGTCCAGGTCGCTTTGCTTGAGCTGCTTGAGGCTGTTTTCCACTTCGTCATCGCCGAACCATTCCTGGATTTCGGCATTGTCGGCGGGGAGTATCTCGCTGAACCCTTCGTATGAAGCGGCTTCTACCCGCAGCAACTGGCCGGTGGCGTCGCGTTGCACGTAGAACATGGCGGTGTCCCTCGTCACGTTGATTCCTTGTTGGTAGACAGCAGCATAGGCAAAGATTTCCGGGCGCGCAGGCCCGGCGCACGAGTATGCGCTGTCACGGGAAGGCAGGAAAGAGCCGGCGCCCAGCCGGGCGGTCATACAGACCGCCCGGCTGGGCTAGGCATCAGCTGTCCTTGTTGTCGATACGGATGGTCGGGTCGCCACCGCTGATCAACGAGTTGATCGAGGTATTGGACCAGTTCACCCCTTCCAGCTTGATTGTCACATCGGCGTTGGCCAGGCCACCGGCGGCGTTGAGCTTGCCTTCGCTGCTGACCTGCAGCGTCGAGGAGCCGTCCACCGTGGTGATCTTCAGGTAGTTGTCGATGGTGCTGCCCTTCTCGAACTGAAGCAGATCCTTCAGGTCGATACGGTCGCCTTCGGCCACCTTGAAGTCCTTGATCACGTCATTGCCGAGGTCGCCCGACTTCCACACGAAGGTGTCGGCACCACTACCGCCGATGAGGATATCGTCGCCCTGGCCACCGATCAGGATGTCCTTGCCGGTACCGCCCAGGAGGATGTCGTTACCTCTGCCACCATCGAGGGTGTCATCGCCACCTTGGCCGAAGAGGATATCGTTGCCATTGCCGCCCGACAGGAAGTCCTTGCCGTCGTTGGCGCCGGAGATATCGAACTCGGTGTAGTGCTCGGTGATGTACTGGTGAACGTTATTGGTGGTGATGGCACTGGCCTCGACACCGCTCTTCTGCGCCACGTACGCCTGCAGGGCCTGGTAGCCCTCGCTGACGACACCGTTGAGGCTGATCAGGTCACCGAAGATGATGTCGTTGCCGTTGCCGCCATCGACCTTGTCGGCGCCTGGCAGGGTCGCCTCGGAATGCCCGAGGATCGCGCTGGCCAGGTTGGATGGGTCGATATTGGCCTGCGGCTTGCCGGCGCTGTCGTATGGCTTCAGGTCGGTCAGGCTGACATCGTTGTTCAAACCAATTGCCTGGACCTTGCTTACGCCGTTAGTCCCGCCCAACAGGGCGAAGCTGGCAGAGGTGTTGTTCGCCGAATCCCAGTAGTTCCAGGAATCGGCATAACCGGTACCGCCCAGGCCGGAGAACTCGTAGGTGCCATCCCCTTGAGCATGAATCGTCCCGACAGTGCGGGTGGAATCAAGCACCAGGCTGCCCCAACGGTTTTCTGTGTAGGTCAGCACTTTGAGGGTGCCTTCGCTATTGATTTCAACTTTGTGCGTTGCGTCGGCCCAGACACTGAAGGTGTCACCCACCTTGTAGTTGTTGACGTTGACCACGTCATCCAGGTACTTGCCGCCGCTCCACAGGCGGTAATTGGTCGTCTCATTGGCCTGGTAATAGGTCGGCTTACCGTCGGTGATGAAGTAGGTCAGGTTCTCCGCGCTGCTGTTACCGGTAGCCATGGTGCTCTTGAAGAAGTTGGCCGTGGTCTTGAACACATCCTCATAGTTGGTACCACCGCCGTAGCTTGAACCACCCACCATTGAGTCCAGCACCGCCTGAAGCTTGGCCAGTGCGTCGGTATCGGCAAGGTTGACCGCCACGTTCTTGTTTACCTGGGTGTCGAAGTCGGCGATGAAGATATTCACCGTCCCCGAGGTATCCGAGCCCAGGCTGGCTTTCAGCGTCTGGAACACCGCAGCCAACTGCGCCTTGGCGGCATTGACGGACTGGGTGCTCATACTGCCCGAGCTGTCGACCATGAAGGCAATGTTGTAGTTCTTGCCCGCCACCACGTTCAGGCCAGCGACGTCGGCGACGATGATGTCGTTGCCTTCGCTGCCATTGAGGGTGTCATCACCCGAGGTACCCACCGTGGCCTTGTAGTTGGCGCCATAGACAGTCACCGGGATCTTGCCGGTGATGCTGTCCGAGCCGCCGAGGCTTTCGGTGGCGGTCGACGTGACGGTAATGTCGAACGAGCCCTTGTAGTAGGCCGGCGGGGTCAGTGTCAGGCCGCTGAGTTTCCAGCCTGTCACGTCCACCGGCGTGCCGCCGACAGTGACGGTGTGGCCCGCACCATCACTCAACAGCGTCCCTTTCGGAATGCCGCTGAGGGTCACGCTCAAGGTCTCGGAGCCATCGGTGTCGGTCAGGTTGGTGGTGATGCCGACCAGTTTGACCGAGCCGCCTTCCGGCCCTTCGTTGAGCTTGTAGCCGTCGTAGTAACTTTGGCCATTGACGGTGTGCAGATCGGACACGCCCAGGCCAGCGTTGGCCATCTCGGTCACGTTCTGATACATCGGGATGTTGCTGCTGCTCAGGTCGGTGACAGCACCCGAGCCCACCTGGATGTTCAGGTCATAGCTACCCGGGCCAGACTGGTTGGCGTGGTACACCTCGATCGGGTAGTAGCCGCTGGACGTTGCGGTGAAGGTGCCGGAGATCTGGCCACCTGCGCCCCAGAGCGCGGAAACCACGGTCTTGCCACCAATGGTGACCACCATGCTGTCATCGGCGACGCCGCTGAAGCTGTAGGTTTTGCCGGCCTCCAGGAAGATCAGCCCCGAGGTTTTCGAACCGCTGCCAGCGGTGACGCTACCATCGGACTGCACGTTGGTGGTGGTGGAGCTGGAGTTGGCTTTGCCGGAGTTGGCGAAGACCGCTTTCAGCGCATCGCCAGTGATGCCGTTGCCGTCGGTGCCCAAGCCTTTCAAGGTGGTCCAGACTTCCTTGGTCAGGCCTTTGGACTCGACATCGCTGCTGCCGAAGCTCAGGGTCGGTTTGTCGGCCACCGGGCTGATGTCGACCTTCATGGTCACTTCGCTGCCCAGGTTGGTGCCGTCGTTCGGCTTGTACTTGAACTGCGCGTAGTCAGCCTGTTTGTTGCCGACGCCCGAGCCGCCGTAGCCATCGGTGCCCGACTGGTTCAGCGTCGGGACGAACTTGAGGTACTTGCTGCCGATATCGGTCTGGCTGACCACCTGGCCTACGGTCACATCGACCCACGCGGTGCCGTTGAAGAACTTCAGGCTACCGTCGGCCGGCAGCGAGGTGATGGTTACGAACAGGCCGGTGTTGCCATCGGCATCGGTGACCTTGAAGTCGTTCCAGGCGAACAGGTAGTCGGTGTCTTCCACGCCATTGACCGCACCGCCAGTGGAGACCGGCAGGTGGTCGTTGTCGAGGATGTTGGTGGTAACGCTGGCCTTGCTGCCATCAACCTGCAGGTTCTCGAAGTTGCCACCGGTAGCGGTTTCGATCTTGACGGTGAAGTTTTCGGTACCTTCAACCAGCTTGTCGTCGAGGGTCTTGATATCGAACGTGGCGCTGCTGCTGTTGGCCGGGATCTTCACGGTGGTGACTGCGGTGTAATCCTGGCCGTTGGCAGTGCCGCTGTAGGTCAGGGTAACGGTGACTTCTGCCTTGGACGGGTTGCTCAGGGTCAGCGTGTAGCGGCCGGTTTCGCCTTCGGTCAACGAGGTGGTGCCGGTGATGCCGATGGTGGTCACATCGCCCTGGTTGCCAGTGCCTGGTGTACCAACACCTGGCTCGTCGTTGACCACGGTGGTAGCCGTGGTCTTGTCCAGCGTCAGCGCCTCGAACTTGCTGGCACCGGCGCCGCCTACCGATTGCAGAGACAGGCCGACAGAGGTCTGGCCGATGTAGGCGTCGTCTGGTGCAGCCACAGTAACGAAGCCCGTAGCACTGTTGGCCGGCACGTTGACGATGGTTTTGCCGTCGCTCAGGGTGAAGGTCAGCGCGCCGTGGTTGTTGATCGGCAGGCCATCCTTGCTGGTCAGGGTGACGGTGTAGGTGATCACACCGCCTTCGGTAACCGAAGGGGTAGCAGTCAGCTTGGCGATGACTTCGTTCTGAGTGTCCTTGATGTCCACCGAGGCCGAAGGCTTGCTCACGACCAGGTTCTCGAACTGACGGCCATCCGGCACGCTGGTGCCGGTGATGCTGACGGTCAGCGAACCGGCATCGACGTATACGTCTTCGCCTTGTGCGTCGTGGGTGAAGATGGCCGAGGTTTCGCCCTTCTTGATCACCACCGACTTGCCTTCGGTCAGCTGTACGGTCAGGTCCTGGTCCAGGGCTTGTTTGATGCTGACGGTGAAGGTCGGTTTCTCGTTCTCGAAGACCGAGGCCTGGTTGGCAACGATGCTCAGTTCGACCTTGTCGCCCTGATTACCGGTGCCCGGGGTGCCCACGCCTGGTTCGTCGTTGACCGTGGTGGTGGCCGGGACCTTGTCCAGGGTCAGGTTTTCGAACTTGCTGGCGCCGGCGCCGCCTACCGACTGCAGGGTCTGGCTGACGGAGCTCTGGCCGATGTAGACGTTATCCGGTGCAGCGACGGTAGCCGTACCCACGGTGCCGTTGGCCGGCACAGTGATGACGGTCTTGCCATCGCTCAGGGTGAAGGTCAGCGCGCCGTGGTTGTTGACCGGCAGGCCATCCTTGCTGGTCAGGGTGACGGTGTAGACGATCGAGCCACCTTCGGTAACCGACTCGGTTGCCGTGAGCTTGGCGATGACTTCGTTCGAGGTGTCCTTGATGTCCACCGAGGCCGAAGGCTTGCTCACGACCAGGTTCTCGAACTGACGGCCATCCGGCACGCTGGTGCCGGTGATGCTGACGGTCAGCGAACCGGCATCGACGTACACGTCTTCGCCTTGTGCGTCGTGGGTGAAGATGGCCGAGGTTTCGCCCTTCTTGATCACCACCGACTTGCCTTCGGTCAGCTGTACGGTCAGGTCCTGGTCCAGGGCCTGTTTGATGCTGACAGTGAAGGTCGGTTTCTCGTTCTCGAAGACCGAGGCCTGGTTGGCAACGATGCTCAGTTCGACCTTGTCACCCTGGTTACCGGTGCCTGGGGTGCCCGAGCCTGGTTCGTCGGTGACAGCGGTGCTGACCGGCGTCTTGTCCAGGACCAGGTTTTCGAACTTGCCGACGTCGGCGCCGTCGACGCTGGCGATCGACTTGATCACCGGGTCGTTGGTGCCGGTGTAGACGTTGTCCGGAGCAGTCACGGTGACGAAACCGCTGGTGCTGTTGACCGGGACGGTGATGACCGTGGTGCCGTCGCTCAGGGTGAAGGTCAGGGCCGAGTGTTTATCGATCGGCAGACCATCTTTGTTGGTCAGGGTGATGGTGTAAGTGATCGCACCACCTTCGGTGACCGAAGGGGTAGCGGTCAGCTTGGCCACCACATCGTCAGTGGTGTCAGTCACTTTGACCGACGCCGCATCGCCCAACTGCAGGTTTTCGAAGGCACGGCCATCGATGTCTGCTGCCGACTTGATGCCCAGGCTGATTTCGCCAGCGTCTTTGTAGACGTCGTCGCCTTGCGCAGCATGGCTGTACGGCGCGCTGGTTTCGCCGGCCTTGATGGTAACGGTGGAATTGTTGCTCAGGGTCACGACCAGGTCGTGGGCCAGGGCAGTATTGATGTGAACGGTAAAGGTCGGCTTCACGTTCTCGGCGACCGAAACCTGATCGGCCGTTATGGTGACCTTGACCAGATCGCCACCGTTGCCAGTGCCTGGAGTGCCCGAGCCTGGCTCGTCGGTGACAGCGGTGCTGACCGGGGTCTTGTCGAGAACCAGGTTCTCGAACTTGCCAACATCCGCGCCATCAACCGAAGCGATCGACTTGATCACTGGGTCGTTGGTGCCGGTGTAAACGTTGTCCGGAGCAGTCACGGTGACGAAACCGCTGGTGCTGTTGACCGGGACGGTGATGACCGTGGTGCCGTCGCTCAGGGTGAAGGTCAGGGCCGAGTGTTTATCGATCGGCAGACCATCTTTGTTGGTCAGGGTGATGGTGTAAGTGATCGCACCACCTTCGGTGACCGAAGGGGTAGCGGTCAGCTTGGCCACCACATCGTCAGTGGTGTCAGTCACTTTGACCGACGCCGCATCGCCCAACTGCAGGTTTTCGAAGGCACGGCCATCGATGTCTGCTGCCGACTTGATGCCCAGGCTGATTTCGCCAGCGTCTTTGTAGACGTCGTCGCCTTGCGCAGCATGGCTGTACGGCGCGCTGGTTTCGCCGGCCTTGATGGTAACGGTGGAATTGTTGCTCAGGGTCACGACCAGGTCGTGGGCCAGGGCAGTATTGATGTGAACGGTAAAGGTCGGCTTCACGTTCTCGGCGACCGAAACCTGATCGGCCGTTATGGTGACCTTGACCAGATCGCCACCGTTGCCAGTGCCTGGAGTGCCCGAGCCTGGCTCGTCGGTGACAGCGGTGCTGACCGGGGTCTTGTCGAGAACCAGGTTCTCGAACTTGCCAACATCCGCGCCATCAACCGAAGCGATCGACTTGATCACTGGGTCGTTGGTGCCGGTGTAAACGTTGTCCGGCGCGGTCACGGTAGTGAAACCGCTGGTGCTATTGGCCGGTACGGTAATGACCGTCGTGCCGTCGCTCAGCGTGAAGGTCAGCGCCGAATGTTTATCGATCGGCAGACCGTCTTTGTTGGTCAAGGTGATGGTGTAGGTGATCGCACCACCTTCGGTGACCGAAGGCGTTGCAGTCAGTTTGGCCACCACGTCGTCAGTGGTGTCGGTGACTTTGACCGACGCGGCGTCGCCCAGCTGCAGGTTCTCGAAGGCACGACCGTCTACATCGACGGCGGACTTGATGCCCAGGCTGATTTCACCGGCGTCCTTATAGACGTCGTCGCCTTGTGCAGCATGGCTGTACGGCGCGCTGGTTTCGCCAGCCTTGATGGTCACAACTTCGTTGTTGCTCAGGGTCACGACCAGGTCGTGGTCCAGGGCAGCGTTGATGTGGACGGTGAAGGTCGGCTTCACGTTCTCTGCGACCGAAACCTGATCGGCCGTGATGGTGACCTTGACCAGATCGCCACCGTTGCCAGTGCCTGGAGTGCCCGAGCCTGGCTCGTCGGTGACAGCGGTGCTGACCGGGGTCTTGTCCAGGACCAGGTTTTCGAACTTGCCGACGTCGGCGCCGTCGACGCTGGCGATCGACTTGATCACTGGGTCGTTGGTACCGGTGTAGACGTTGTCCGGGGCAGCCACGGTGGTGAAACCGGTGGTGCTATTGGCCGGCACAGTGATGACGGTGGTGCCGTCGCTCAGGGTGAAAGTCAGGGCCGAGTGTTTATCGATCGGCAGACCGTCTTTGTTGGTCAGCGTGACGGTGTAGGTGATCGCACCACCTTCGGTGACCGAAGGCGTTGCAGTCAGTTTGGCCACCACGTCGTCAGTGGTGTCAGTCACTTTGACCGACGCCGCGTCGCCCAGCTGCAGGTTTTCGAAGGCACGGCCATCGATGTCTGCTGCCGACTTGATGCCCAGGCTGATTTCGCCAGCGTCTTTGTAGACGTCGTCGCCTTGCGCAGCATGGCTGTACGGCGCGCTGGTTTCGCCGGCCTTGATGGTCACAACTTCATTGTTGCTCAGGGTCACGACAAGGTCGTGGTCCAGGGCAGCGTTGATGTGGACGGTGAAGGTCGGTTTGACGTTCTCGGCAACCGAGACCTGATCGGCGGTGATGGTGACCTTGACCAGGTCGCCACCGTTGCCAGTGCCTGGAGTGCCCGAGCCTGGCTCGTCGGTGACAGCGGTGCTGACCGGGGTCTTGTCCAGAACCAGGTTTTCGAACTTGCCGACGTCGGCGCCGTCGACGCTGGCGATCGACTTGATCACTGGGTCGTTGGTACCGGTGTAGACGTTGTCCGGGGCAGCCACGGTGGTGAAACCGGTGGTGCTATTGGCCGGCACAGTGATGACGGTGGTGCCGTCGCTCAGGGTGAAAGTCAGGGCCGAGTGTTTATCGATCGGCAGACCGTCTTTGTTGGTCAGCGTGACAGTGTAGGTGATCGCACCACCTTCGGTGACCGAAGGCGTTGCAGTCAGTTTGGCCACCACGTCGTCAGTGGTGTCAGTCACTTTGACCGACGCCGCGTCGCCCAGCTGCAGGTTTTCGAAGGCACGGCCATCGATGTCTGCTGCCGACTTGATGCCCAGGCTGATTTCGCCAGCGTCTTTGTAGACGTCGTCGCCTTGCGCAGCATGGCTGTACGGCGCGCTGGTTTCGCCGGCCTTGATGGTCACAACTTCATTGTTGCTCAGGGTCACGACAAGGTCGTGGTCCAGGGCAGCGTTGATGTGCACGGTGAAGGTCGGTTTGACGTTCTCGGCAACCGAGACCTGATCGGCGGTGATCGTGACCTTGACCAGATCGCCACCGTTGCCAGTGCCTGGAGTGCCCGAGCCTGGCTCGTCGGTCACAGCGGTGCTGACCGGGGTCTTGTCCAGGACCAGGTTTTCGAACTTGCCAACATCAGCGCCATCAACCGAAGCGATCGACTTGATTACTGGGTCGTTGGTGCCGGTGTAGACGTTGTCCGGAGCAGTCACGGTGACGAAACCGCTGGTGCTGTTGGCCGGGACGGTGATGACCGTCGTGCCGTCGCTCAGCGTGAAGGTCAGCGCCGAGTGCTTGTCGATCGGCAGACCGTCTTTGTTGGTCAGGGTGATGGTGTAAGTGATCGCACCACCTTCGGTAACCGAAGGCGTAGCAGTCAGTTTGGCCACTACATCGTCGGTGGTGTCGGTGACTTTGACCGACGCCGCATCGCCCAGCTGCAGGTTTTCGAAGGCACGGCCATCGATGTCTGCTGCCGACTTGATACCCAGGCTGATTTCACCGGCGTCTTTGTAGACGTCGTCGCCTTGCGCATCGTGGGTGTACGGCGCGCTGGTTTCGCCAGCCTTGATGGTAACGGTGGAATTGTTGCTCAGGGTCACGACCAGGTCGTGGGCCAGGGCATTATTGATGTGAACGGTAAAGGTCGGCTTCACGTTCTCGGCGACCGAAACCTGGTCGGCCGTGATGGTGACCTTGACCAGATCGCCACCGTTGCCAGTGCCTGGGGTGCCCGAGCCTGGTTCGTCGGTGACAGCGGTGCTGACCGGAGTCTTGTCCAGAACCAGGTTCTCGAACTTGCCGACATCGGCGCCGTCGACGCTGGCGATCGATTTGATCACCGGGTCATTGGTACCGGTGTAAACGTTGTCCGGAGCAGTCACGGTGACGAAACCGCTGGTGCTGTTGGCCGGGACGGTGATGACGGTGGTGCCGTCGCTCAAGGTGAAGGTCAGGGCCGAGTGCTTGTCGATCGGCAGACCGTCTTTGTTGGTCAAGGTGATGGTGTAAGTGATCGCACCGCCTTCGGTAACCGACGGAGTAGCGGTCAGTTTGGCCACCACGTCGTCGGTGGTGTCGGTGACTTTGACCGACGCGGCGTCGCCCAGCTGCAGGTTCTCGAAAGCACGACCGTCGACATCGACGGCGGACTTGATGCCCAGGCTGATTTCGCCGGCGTCTTTGTAGACGTCGTCGCCCTGTGCAGCGTGGCTGTACGGCGCGCTGGTTTCGCCAGCCTTGATGGTCACAACTTCGTTGTTGCTCAGGGTCACGACAAGGTCGTGGTCCAGGGCAGCGTTGATGTGAACGGTGAAGGTCGGCTTCACGTTCTCGGCAACCGAGACCTGATCGGCGGTGATGGTGACCTTGACCAGGTCGCCTTCGTTGCCCGGAGTACCTGGCTCGTCGGTGACAGCGGTGCTGACCGGGGTCTTGTCCAGGACCAGGTTTTCGAACTTGCCGACATCGGCGCCATCAACCGAAGCGATCGACTTGATTACTGGGTCGTTGGTGCCGGTGTAGACGTTGTCCGGCGCGGTAACGGTGACGAAACCGCTGGTGCTGTTGGCCGGGACGGTGATGACGGTGGTGCCGTCGCTCAAGGTGAAGGTCAGGGCCGAGTGCTTGTCGATCGGCAGACCGTCTTTGTTGGTCAAGGTGATGGTGTAAGTGATCGCACCGCCTTCGGTAACCGACGGAGTAGCGGTCAGTTTGGCCACCACGTCGTCAGTGGTGTCAGTCACTTTGACCGACGCGGCGTCGCCCAGCTGCAGATTCTCGAAAGCACGACCGTCGACATCGACGGCGGACTTGATGCCCAGGCTGATTTCGCCGGCGTCTTTGTAGACGTCGTCGCCCTGTGCAGCGTGGCTGTACGGCGCGCTGGTTTCGCCAGCCTTGATGGTCACAACTTCGTTGTTGCTCAGGGTCACGACAAGGTCGTGGTCCAGGGCAGCGTTGATGTGAACGGTGAAGGTCGGCTTCACGTTCTCGGCAACCGAGACCTGATCGGCGGTGATGGTGACCTTGACCAGGTCGCCTTCGTTGCCAGTGCCTGGGGTGCCCGAGCCTGGTTCGTCGGTGACAGCGGTGCTGACCGGCGTCTTGTCCAGGACCAGGTTTTCGAACTTGCCGACATCGGCGCCATCAACCGAAGCGATCGACTTGATTACTGGGTCGTTGGTGCCGGTGTAGACGTTGTCCGGAGCAGTCACGGTGACGAAACCGCTGGTGCTGTTGGCCGGGACGGTGATGACCGTGGTGCCGTCGCTCAGGGTGAAGGTCAGGGCCGAGTGTTTATCGATCGGCAGACCATCTTTGTTGGTCAGGGTGATGGTGTAAGTGATCGCACCACCTTCGGTAACCGAAGGAGTAGCAGTCAGCTTGGCCACCACATCGTCAGTGGTGTCAGTCACTTTGACCGACGCCGCATCGCCCAGCTGCAGGTTCTCGAAGGCACGACCGTCGATGTCTGCTGCCGACTTGATGCCCAGGCTGATTTCGCCGGCGTCTTTGTAGACGTCGTCGCCCTGTGCAGCGTGGCTGTACGGCGCGCTGGTTTCGCCAGCCTTGATGGTCACAACTTCGTTATTGCTCAGGGTCACGACAAGGTCGTGGTCCAGGGCAGCGTTGATGTGAACGGTGAAGGACGGTTTGACGTTCTCAGCGACCGAGACCTGATCGGCAGTGATCGTGACCTTGACCAGATCGCCACCGTTGCCAGTGCCTGGAGTGCCCGAGCCTGGCTCGTCGGTGACAGCGGTGCTGACCGGGGTCTTGTCCAGGACCAGGTTTTCGAACTTGCCAACATCAGCGCCATCAACCGAAGCGATCGACTTGATTACTGGGTCGTTGGTGCCGGTGTAGACGTTGTCCGGCGCGGTAACGGTGACGAAACCGCTGGTGCTGTTGGCCGGCACAGTGATGACGGTGGTGCCGTCGCTCAGGGTGAAGGTCAGGGCCGAGTGTTTATCGATCGGCAAACCGTCTTTGTTGGTCAGGCTGATGGTGTAGGTGATCGCACCGCCTTCGGTGACCGAAGGCGTTGCAGTCAGCTTCGCCACCACGTCGTCAGTGGTATCGGTGACTTTGACCGATGCTGCCTCACCCAACTGCAGGTTTTCGAAGGCACGGCCATCGACATCGACGGCGGACTTGATGCCCAGGCTGATTTCGCCAGCATCTTTGTAGACGTCGTCGCCCTGTGCAGCGTGGCTGTAAGGCGCGCTGGTTTCGCCAGCCTTGATGGTCACAACTTCGTTGTTGCTCAGGGTCACGACCAGGTCGTGGTCCAGGGCAGCGTTGATGTGGACGGTGAAGGTCGGCTTCACGTTCTCTGCGACCGAAACCTGATCGGCCGTGATGGTGACCTTGACCAGATCGCCACCGTTGCCAGTGCCTGGGGTGCCCGAGCCTGGTTCGTCGGTGACAGCGGTGCTGACCGGAGTCTTGTCCAGAACCAGGTTCTCGAACTTGCTGACATCGGCGCCGTCGACGCTGGCGATCGATTTGATCACCGGGTCATTGGTACCGGTGTAAACGTTGTCCGGAGCAGTGACAGTCACGAAGCCCGAGGTGCCATTGGCTGGCACGGTGATGACGGTGGTGCCGTCGCTCAAGGTGAAGGTCAGGGCCGAGTGCTTGTCGATCGGCAGACCATCTTTGTTGGTCAGGGTGATGGTGTAGGTGATCGCACCACCTTCGGTTACCGACGGAGTAGCGGTCAGTTTGGCCACCACGTCGTCGGTGGTGTCGGTGACTTTGACCGACGCCGTATCGCCCAGCTGCAGGTTCTCGAAGGCGCGGCCATCGACATCGACGGCGGACTTGATGCCGAGGCTGATTTCGCCAGCGTCCTTGTAGACGTCGTCGCCTTGCGCATCGTGGCTGTACGGCGCGCTTGTTTCGCCAGCCTTGATGGTCACAACTTCGTTGTTGCTCAGGGTCACGACCAGGTCGTGCGCCAACGCGGTGTTGATGTGAACGGTGAAGGTCGGCTTCACGTTCTCTGCGACCGAGACCTGGTCAGCAGTGATGGTGACTTTGACCACGTCGCCTTCGTTGCCTGGGGTACCCGGCTCGTCGGTCACAGTAGTGCTGACCGGCGTCTTGTCCAGAACCAGGTTTTCGAACTTCCAAGCATCAGCGCCGCTGACTGCTTGCAGGCTCTGCTCTACCGGCGCGTTGGTCCCAACGTAAACGTTGTCAGGCGCAGTCACGGTCGTGAAACCGCTGGTGCTGTCGGCCGGCACAGTGATGACCGTTTTGCCGTCACTCAGGGTGAAGTACAACGGCGCGTGGTTATCGATCGGCAGACCGTCTTTGTTGGTCAGGGTGACGGTGTAGGTGATCTCGCCACCTTCGGTGACCGAAGGGGTAGCGGTCAGCTTGGCGATGACATCGTCGGTGGTGTCGGTGACTTTGACCGATGCCGCCTCGCCCAACTGCAGGTTCTCGAAGGCACGGCCATCGATGTCTGCTGCCGATTTGATACCCAGGCTGATTTCGCCGGCGTCCTTATAGACGTCGTCGCCCTGCGCATCGTGGGTGTAAGGCTCGCTCGAAGTCTCACCAGCCTTGATGGTGACCTGAGCGTTGTTGCTCAGGGTCACGACCAGGTCGTGCGCCAACGCGGTGTTGATGTGAACGGTGAAGGTCGGCTTCACGTTCTCTGCGACCGAGACCTGGTCAGCAGTGATGGTGACTTTGACCACGTCGCCTTCGTTGCCTGGGGTACCCGGCTCGTCGGTCACAGTAGTGCTGACCGGCGTCTTGTCCAGAACCAGGTTTTCGAACTTCCAAGCATCAGCGCCGCTGACTGCTTGCAGGCTCTGCTCTACCGGCGCGTTGGTCCCAACGTAAACGTTGTCAGGCGCAGTCACGGTGGTGAAACCGCTGGTGCTGTTGGCCGGCACAGTGATGACCGTTTTGCCGTCACTCAGGGTGAAATACAACGGCGCGTGGTTGTCGATCGGCAGACCGTCTTTGTTGGTCAGGGTGACGGTGTAGGTGATCTCGCCACCTTCGGTGACCGAAGGCGTAGCAGTCAGTTTGGCAATGACATCGTCGGTGGTGTCGGTGACTTTGACCGATGCCGCGTCGCCCAACTGCAGGTTCTCGAAGGCACGGCCATCGATGTCTGCTGCCGACTTGATACCCAGGCTGATTTCACCGGCGTCTTTGTAGACGTCGTCGCCCTGCGCGTCGTGGGTGTAAGGTTCGCTGCTGGTTTCACCAGCCTTGATGGTGACCTGAGCATTGTTGCTCAGGGTCACGACCAGGTCGTGCGCCAGGGCAGTGTTGATGTGCACGGTGAAGGTCGGTTTGACGTTTTCCGCAACCGAGACCTGGTCAGCAGTGATGGTGACTTTGACCACGTCGCCTTCGTTGCCTGGGGTACCCGGCTCGTCGGTGACCGTAGTGCTGACCGGGGTCTTGTCCAGAACCAGGTTCTCGAACTTCCAAGCATCAGCGCCGCTGACTGCTTGCAGGCTCTGCTCTACCGGTGCGTTGGTGCCGACGTAGACGTTGTCCGGTGCAGTCACGGTAGTGAAACCGCTGGTGCTGTTGGCCGGTACGGTGATGACCGTTTTGCCGTCACTCAGGGTGAAGTACAACGGCGCATGGTTGTCGATCGGCAGACCGTCTTTGTTGGTCAGCGTAACGGTGTAAGTGATCTCGCCACCTTCGGTCACCGAAGGGGTAGCGGTCAGCTTGGCGATGACATCGTCGGTGGTGTCGGTGACTTTAACCGACGCGGCATCACCCAGTTGCAGGTTCTCGAAGGCGCGGCCATCGACATCGACGGCGGACTTGATGCCCAGGCTGATTTCGCCGGCGTCTTTGTAAACGTCGTCGCCTTGCGCGTCGTGCGCGTACGGTGCGCTGGTTTCGCCCGCCTTGATGGTGACGGTGGCGTTGTTGCTCAGGGTCACGACCAGGTCGTGCGCCAGGGCGGTATTGATGTGAACGGTGAAGGTCGGCTTGACGTTCTCGGCCACCGAGACCTGATCAGCGGTGATGGTGACCTTGACCAAGTCACCTTCGTTGCCGGGAGTACCCGGCTCGTCGGTGACCGCGGTGCTGACCGGGGTCTTGTCCAGAACCAGGTTTTCGAACTTGCCAACATCGGCGCCATCAACGGTGGCGATCGATTTGATCACCGGGTCATTGGTACCGGTGTAAACGTTGTCAGGCGCGGTAACGGTGACGAAACCCGAGGTGCTGTTGGCCGGGACGGTGATGACGGTGGTGCCGTCGCTCAGGGTGAAGGTCAGGGCCGAATGCTTATCGATCGGCAGACCGTCTTTGTTGGTCAGCGTGATGGTGTAGGTAATCGCACCACCTTCGGTAACCGACGGGGTAGCGGTCAGCTTGGCCACCACGTCATCGGTGGTGTCGGTGACCTTGACCGACGCGGCATCGCCCAGTTGCAGGTTTTCGAAGGCGCGGCCGTCGATGTCTGCTGCCGACTTGATGCCCAGGCTGATTTCGCCGGCGTCTTTATAGACGTCGTCGCCCTGTGCGTCGTGGGTGTACGGCGCGCTGGTTTCGCCCGCCTTGATGGTGACGGTGGCGTTGTTGCTCAGGGTCACGACCAGGTCGTGCGCCAGCGCGGTGTTGATGTGAACGGTGAAGGTTGGTTTCACGTTTTCCGCGACCGAGACCTGATCAGCCGTGATGGTGACCTTGACCACGTCTCCTTCGTTGCCTGGGGTACCCGGCTCGTCGGTCACAGTAGTGCTGACCGGCGTCTTGTCGAGAACCAGGTTTTCGAACTTCCACGCGTCAGCCCCGCTGACCGCTTGCAGGCTCTGCTCTACCGGCGCATTGGTGCCGACGTAGACGTTGTCCGGTGCAGTCACGGTAATGAAACCGCTGGTGCTGTTGGCCGGGACAGTGATGACCGTCTTGCCGTCACTCAGGGTGAAGTACAACGGCGCGTGGTTGTCGATCGGCAGGCCGTCTTTGTTGGTCAGGGTGACGGTGTACGTGATCTCGCCACCTTCGGTGACCGAAGGCGTAGCAGTCAGTTTGACAATGACATCGTCGGTGGTGTCGGTGACTTTGACCGACGCCGCCTCGCCCAACTGCAGGTTTTCGAAGGTTCGACCGTCAACATCGACCGCAGACTTGATGCCCAGGTTGATCTCACCGGCATCTTTGTAGACGTCGTCGCCTTGCGCATCGTGGGTGTAAGGCTCGCTCGAAGTCTCACCAGCCTTGATGGTGACGGTGGCGTTGTTGCTCAGGGTCACGACCAAGTCGTGCGCCAGCGCGGTGTTGATATGCACGGTGAAGGTCGGTTTCACGTTTTCCGCGACCGAGACCTGATCAGCCGTGATGGTGACTTTGACCACGTCGCCTTCGTTGCCTGGGGTGCCCGGCTCGTCGGTCACAGTAGTGCTGACCGGCGTCTTGTCCAGAACCAGGTTTTCGAACTTCCAAGCATCAGCGCCGCTGACTGCTTGCAGGCTCTGCTCTACCGGTGCGTTGGTGCCAACGTAAACGTTGTCCGGCGCAGTCACGGTAGTGAAACCGCTGGTGCTGTTGGCCGGTACGGTGATGACCGTTTTGCCGTCACTCAGGGTGAAGTACAACGGCGCGTGGTTGTCGATCGGCAGACCATCTTTGTTGGTCAGCGTAACGGTGTAAGTGATCTCGCCACCTTCGGTCACCGAAGGGGTAGCGGTCAGCTTGGCGATGACATCGTCGGTGGTATCGGTGACTTTAACCGACGCGGCATCACCCAGTTGCAGGTTCTCGAAGACACGGCCATCGACATCGACGGCGGACTTGATACCCAGGCTGATTTCGCCGGCGTCTTTGTAAACGTCGTCGCCTTGCGCGTCGTGCGCGTACGGTGCGCTGGTTTCGCCAGCCTTGATGGTCACAACTTCGTTGTTGCTCAGGGTCACGACAAGGTCGTGGTCCAGGGCAGCGTTGATGTGAACGGTGAAGGTCGGTTTAACGTTCTCGGCGACCGAAACCTGATCGGCCGTGATGGTGACCTTGACCAGATCGCCTTCGTTGCCTGGGGTACCTGGCTCGTCGGTGACAGCGGTGCTGACCGGGGTTTTGTCCAGTACCAGGTTCTCGAACTTGCCAACATCGGCGCCATCAACCGAAGCGATCGACTTGATCACTGGGTCGTTGGTGCCGGTGTAAACGTTGTCCGGAGCAGTGACAGTCACGAAGCCCGAGGTGCCATTGGCTGGCACGGTGATCACGGTGGTGCCGTCGCTCAGAGTGAAGGTCAGGGCCGAATGTTTATCGATCGGCAGACCATCTTTGTTGGTCAGGGTGATGGTGTAAGTAATTGCACCACCTTCGGTGACCGAAGGTGTGGCGGTCAGTTTGGCCACCACGTCGTCAGTAGTGTCAGTCACTTTGACCGACGCCGCGTCGCCCAACTGCAGGTTCTCGAAGGCGCGGCCATCGATGTCTGCTGCCGACTTGATACCCAGGCTGATTTCACCAGCGTCCTTGTAGACGTCGTCGCCTTGCGCGTCGTGGCTATACGGCGCACTGGTTTCGCCCGCCTTGATGGTGACGGTGGCGTTGTTGCTCAGGGTCACGACCAAGTCGTGAGCTAGGGCGGTATTGATGTGGACGGTGAAGGTCGGTTTAACGTTTTCCGCGACCGAAACCTGGTCCGCAGTAATCGTGACTTTAACCAGATCGCCTTCGTTGCCTGGAGTACCCGGCTCGTCGGTGACAGCGGTGCTGACCGGAGTCTTGTCCAGAACCAGGTTCTCGAACTTGCCGACATCGGCGCCATCAACCGACGCGATCGACTTGATCACTGGGTCGTTGGTGCCGGTGTAGACGTTGTCCGGCGCGGTAACGGTGACGAAACCGCTGGTGCTGTTGGCCGGAACGGTGATGACCGTCGTGCCATCGCTCAGGGTGAAGGTCAGCGCCGAATGTTTATCGATCGGCAGACCATCTTTATTGGTCAGGGTGATGGTGTAAGTGATCGCACCGCCTTCGGTGACCGACGGAGTAGCAGTCAGCTTGGCCACCACGTCATCAGTGGTATCGGTGACTTTGACCGACGCCGCGTCGCCCAGCTGCAGGTTCTCGAAGGCGCGGCCATCGATGTCTGCTGCCGACTTGATACCCAGGCTGATTTCGCCGGCGTCTTTGTAGACGTCGTCGCCCTGTGCAGCGTGGCTGTACGGCGCGCTGGTTTCGCCAGCCTTGATGGTAACGGTGGAATTGTTGCTCAGGGTCACGACCAGGTCGTGCGCCAGGGCAGTGTTGATGTGCACGGTGAAGGTCGGTTTGACGTTTTCCGCAACCGAGACCTGGTCGGCGGTGATGGTGACCTTGACTACGTCACCTTCGTTGCCTGGGGTACCCGGCTCGTCGGTCACAGTAGTGCTGACCGGCGTCTTATCCAGAACCAGGTTTTCGAACTTCCAAGCATCAGCGCCGCTGACTGCTTGCAGGCTCTGCTCTACCGGCGCGTTGGTCCCAACGTAAACGTTGTCAGGCGCGGTAACGGTGACGAAGCCCGAGGTGCTGTTGGCCGGCACAGTGATGACCGTTTTGCCGTCACTCAGGGTGAAGTACAACGGCGCGTGGTTATCGATCGGCAGACCGTCTTTGTTGGTCAGGGTGACGGTGTAGGTGATCTCGCCACCTTCGGTCACCGAAGGGGTAGCGGTCAGCTTGGCGATGACATCGTCGGTGGTGTCGGTGACTTTGACCGATGCCGCCTCGCCCAGCTGCAGGTTCTCGAAAGCACGACCGTCGACATCGACGGCGGACTTGATGCCGAGGTTGATCTCACCGGCGTCTTTGTAGACGTCATCGCCCTGTGCGTCGTGAGCGTACGGCGCGCTGGTTTCGCCCGCCTTGATGGTAACCGTGGCGTTGTTGCTCAGGGTCACGACCAGGTCGTGCGCCAGGGCGGTATTGATGTGAACGGTGAAGGTCGGCTTGACGTTCTCGGCCACCGAGACCTGATCAGCGGTGATGGTGACCTTGACCAAGTCACCTTCGTTGCCGGGAGTACCCGGCTCGTCGGTGACCGCGGTGCTGACCGGGGTCTTGTCCAGAACCAGGTTTTCGAACTTGCCAACATCGGCGCCATCAACGGTGGCGATCGATTTGATCACCGGGTCATTGGTACCGGTGTAAACGTTGTCAGGCGCGGTAACGGTGACGAAACCCGAGGTGCTGTTGGCCGGGACGGTGATGACGGTGGTGCCGTCGCTCAGGGTGAAGGTCAGGGCCGAATGCTTATCGATCGGCAGACCGTCTTTGTTGGCCAGCGTGATGGTGTAGGTAATCGCACCACCTTCGGTTACCGACGGAGTAGCAGTCAGCTTGGCAACCACGTCGTCAGTGGTGTCAGTCACTTTGACCGACGCCGCGTCACCCAGCTGCAAGTTCTCGAAGGCACGACCGTCTACATCGACGGCGGACTTGATACCCAGGCTGATCTCACCGGCGTCTTTGTAGACGTCGTCGCCTTGCGCATCGTGAGCGTACGGCGCGCTGGTTTCACCGGCCTTGATAGTGACGGTGGAATTGTTGCTCAGGGTCACGACCAGGTCGTGCGCCAGGGCGGTATTGATGTGAACGGTGAAGGTCGGCTTGACGTTCTCGGCCACCGAGACCTGATCAGCGGTGATGGTGACTTTGACCAAGTCACCTTCGTTGCCGGGAGTACCCGGCTCGTCGGTGACCGCGGTGCTGACCGGGGTCTTGTCCAGAACCAGGTTCTCGAACTTGCCAACATCAGCGCCATCAACCGAAGCGATCGACTTGATCACTGGGTCGTTCGCACCGACGTAGTCGTTGTCCGGAGCAGTGACAGTGACGGTGCCAACAGCGCCGTTCGCCGGCACGGTGATGACGGTTGTCCCGTCGCTCAGCGTGAAGGTCAGCGCCGAGTGTTTATCGATCGGCAGACCGTCTTTGTTGGTCAGCGTGATGGTGTAGGTGATCGCACCGCCTTCGGTGACCGACGGAGTAGCAGTCAGCTTGGCAACCACGTCGTCAGTGGTGTCAGTCACTTTGACCGACGCCGCGTCACCCAGCTGCAAGTTCTCGAAGGCACGACCGTCTACATCGACGGCGGACTTGATACCCAGGCTGATCTCACCGGCGTCTTTGTAGACGTCGTCGCCTTGCGCATCGTGAGCGTACGGCGCGCTGGTTTCACCGGCCTTGATAGTGACGGTGGAATTGTTGCTCAGGGTCACGACCAGGTCGTGCGCCAGGGCGGTATTGATGTGAACGGTGAAGGTCGGCTTGACGTTCTCGGCCACCGAGACCTGATCAGCGGTGATGGTGACTTTGACCAAGTCACCTTCGTTGCCGGGAGTACCCGGCTCGTCGGTGACCGCGGTGCTGACCGGGGTCTTGTCCAGAACCAGGTTCTCGAACTTGCCAACATCAGCGCCATCAACCGAAGCGATCGACTTGATCACTGGGTCGTTCGCACCGACGTAGTCGTTGTCCGGAGCAGTGACAGTGACGGTGCCAACAGCGCCGTTCGCCGGCACGGTGATGACGGTTGTCCCGTCGCTCAGCGTGAAGGTCAGCGCCGAGTGTTTATCGATCGGCAGACCGTCTTTGTTGGTCAGCGTGATGGTGTAGGTGATCGCACCGCCTTCGGTGACCGACGGAGTAGCAGTCAGCTTGGCAACCACGTCGTCAGTGGTGTCAGTCACTTTGACCGACGCCGCGTCACCCAGCTGCAAGTTCTCGAAGGCACGACCGTCTACATCGACGGCGGACTTGATACCCAGGCTGATCTCACCGGCGTCTTTGTAGACGTCGTCGCCTTGCGCATCGTGAGCGTACGGCGCGCTGGTTTCACCGGCCTTGATAGTGACGGTGGCGTTGTTGCTCAGGGTCACAACCAGGTCGTGGGCCAGTGCAGTGTTGATGTGCACAGTGAAGGTCGGCTTCACGTTCTCGGCGACCGAGACCTGGTCAGCGGTGATAGTGACCTTGACCAGATCACCTTCGTTGCCCGGAGTACCTGGCTCGTCGGTGACAGCGGTGCTGACCGGGGTCTTGTCCAAGGTGAGTTGTTCGAACTTCCAAGCGTCTGCGCCGCTGACCGCTTGCAAGCTCTGCTCAACCGGGGCGTTAGTGCCGACATAATCGTTGTCTGGCGCAGTAACGGTGGTGAAACCGGTGGTGCTGTTGGCTGGGACGGTAATGACCGTTTTGCCGTCGCTCAAGGTGAAGTACAGCGGCGAGTGATTGTTGATCGGCAAACCGTCTTTGTTGGTCAGGGTGACGGTGTACGTGATCTCGCCCCCTTCGGTGACCGAAGGCGTAGCGGTCAGCTTGGCGATGACTTCGTCGGTGGTATCGGTGACTTTGACCGATGCCGCGTCGCCCAGCTGCAGGTTCTCGAAAGCACGACCGTCGACATCGACGGCGGACTTGATACCCAGACTGATCTCACCAGCATCTTTGTAAACGTCGTCGCCCTGCGCGTCGTGGGTGTATGGCGCGCTGGTTTCGCCAGCCTTGATGGTGACGGTGGCATTGTTGCTCAGGGTCACGACCAGGTCGTGGCCCAGGGCGGTGTTGATGTGAACGGTGAAGCTCGGTTGGACGTTCTCGGCGACCGATACCTGGTCAGCGGTGATGGTGACTTTGACCACGTCGCCTTCGTTGCCCGGAGTACCTGGCTCGTCGGTAACCGTAGTGCTGACCGGGGTCTTGTCCAAGGTCAGTTGCTCGAACTTCCACGCGTCTGCGCCGCTGACTGACTGCAGGCTCTGCTCTACCGGGGTGTTGCTGCCCACGTAGACATTATCCGGAGCAGTAACAGTGGCCGTACCGACGGTGCCGTTGGCTGGCACTGTGATGACCGTTTTGCCGTCGCTCAGGGTGAAGTACAACGGCGAGTGGTTGTTGATCGGCAAACCGTCTTTGTTGGTCAGGGTGACGGTGTACGTGATCTCGCCCCCTTCGGTAACCGAAGGCGTAGCGGTCAGCTTGGCGATGACTTCGTCGGTGGTGTCGGTGACTTTGACCGACGCGGCATCACCCAGCTGCAGGTTCTCGAAGGCACGACCGTCGACATCGACGGCCGACTTGATACCCAGGCTGATCTCACCGGCGTCCTGGTAAACGTCGTCGCCTTGCGCATCGTGGCTGTACGGCGCGCTGGTTTCGCCCGCTTTGATGGTGACCGTAGCGTTGTTGCTCAGGGTCACGACCAGGTCGTGGGTCAGGGCAGTATTGATGTGAACGGTGAAGGTCGGCTTCACGTTCTCGGCGACCGAAATCTGGTCGGCGGTGATGGTGACCTTGACCAGGTCGCCTTCGTTGCCGGTGCCTGGGGTGCCCGAACCTGGCTCGTCCGTCACAGAAGTGGTGACGGTATCACCACCCAAAGTCAGCTTCTCGAAGTTGTCTGCGCCCGATACCGACTCAAGCTTGTTGGCGACAGCGCCCTGACCGCCGACGTACACGTCATCTTGAACCGTGATGGTCGCGGTGCCGGAAGCACTGTTGGCCGGAATCGTGACTTTTGTACCGTCGGTCAGGGTGAAGGTCAGCGCGCCGTGCTCAGTGACAGTCAGGCCCTGTGCGTTGGTCAGCGTGACGGTGTAGGTCACCTGGCCACCTTCGGCCACGGTTGCCTTGTCCACAGTCAAAGTTGCAACGACTTCGCTGACAGTGTCCGAAACTTCAACGGTCGCCGGGCCGCCGATGGCCAGATTCTCGAAGGTAGCACCCGCGACAGTGGCGCCGGTGACGCTCAACGTCACAGAGCCGGCGTCCTTGATGACGTCATCGCCTTGGGCCGGAGTCTTGTACTCGACTTCGGTCTTGCCGGCCTCGATGGTGACGGTTTCGCCGTTCGAAAGCGTTACGGTCAGCGGACGGTCCAGCGCCTGGCTCACTTTTACCGTAAAGGATGGCTGCTGATCTTCAGTCACGTTGCCGTTGCTGACGATGCTTACGGTGACGGTATCGATACTGTCATTGATTACAGTCGACGCTGGGGTCGGGTTCGGCGTCAGCTGCTCGAAGTTGCCGCCAGTGGCACCGGTGATGGTGGTGCTAACGGTCGAACCGTTGTTGTAGACGTCGTTGTCCGGGGTCTGGAAGTCAACGCTGCCTTGGGTTTTGCCGGCTTCAACGGTGATGGTCTGGCCGTTCGACAGGGTCACGGTAACCGGAGTCTGGGCAGGGTTGCTCAGAGTCACGGTGTAGGTGATCACGCCGCCTTCGGTGACCGAAGGGTTAGCGGTCAGGGTCGCAGTGGTGTTGTCGACCGAGTCATTGATCGTGGTCTGCGCTGGCGTCGGGTTAGGCGTCAGCTGCTCGAAGTTACCGCCAG
This sequence comes from Pseudomonas sp. NFX1, assembly GCF_051123555.1. Taxonomy (NCBI): domain Bacteria; kingdom Pseudomonadati; phylum Pseudomonadota; class Gammaproteobacteria; order Pseudomonadales; family Pseudomonadaceae; genus Pseudomonas; species Pseudomonas sp. NFX1. Next base: position 4,516,078 of record NZ_CP169366.1, read on the forward strand.
TGGCACCAGTGATGGTGGTGCTAACGGTCGAACCGTTGTTGTAGACGTCGTTATCCGGGGTCTGGAAATCAACGCTGCCTTGGGTCTTGCCGGCTTCAACCGTGATGGTCTGGCCATTCGACAAGGTCACGGTGACAGGCGTCTGGGCAGGGTTGCTCAAGGTCACGGTGTAGGTGATCACGCCGCCTTCGGTTACCGAAGGGTTGGCGGTCAGGGTCGCAGTGGTGTTGTCGACCGAGTCGTTGATCGTGGTCTGCGCTGGCGTCGGGTTAGGCGTCAGCTGCTCGAAGTTACCGCCAGTGGCACCGGTGATGGTGGTGCTGACGGTCGAACCGTTGTTGTAGACGTCGTTATCCGGGGTCTGGAAATCAACGCTGCCTTGGGTCTTGCCTGCTTCGACCGTGATGGTCTGGCCATTCGACAAGGTCACGGTGACAGGCGTCTGGGCAGGGTTGCTCAGGGTCACGGTGTAGGTGATCACGCCGCCTTCGGTCACCGAAGGGTTGGCGGTCAGGGTCGCAGTGGTGTTGTCGACCGAGTCGTTGATCGTGGTCTGCGCTGGCGTCGGGTTAGGCGTCAGCTGCTCGAAGTTACCGCCAGTGGCACCGGTGATGGTGGTGCTGACGGTCGAACCGTTGTTGTAGACGTCGTTATCCGGGGTCTGGAAATCAACGCTGCCTTGGGTCTTGCCTGCTTCGACCGTGATGGTCTGGCCATTCGACAAGGTCACGGTGACAGGCGTCTGGGCAGGGTTGCTCAGGGTCACGGTGTAGGTGATCACGCCGCCTTCGGTCACCGAAGGGTTGGCGGTCAGGGTCGCAGTGGTCACATCGACCGAGTCATTGATCGTGGTCTGCGCCGGGGTCGGGTTCGGCGTCAGTTGCTCGAAGTTGCCGCCGGTTGCACCGGTGATGGTGGTGCTGACAGTCGAACCGTTGTTGTAGACGTCGTTGTCCGGGGTCTGGAAGTCAACGCTGCCTTGGGTTTTGCCGGCTTCAACGGTGATGGTCTGGCCGTTCGACAGGGTCACGGTAACCGGAGTCTGGGCAGGGTTGCTCAGGGTCACGGTGTAGGTGATCACGCCGCCTTCGGTCACCGAAGGGTTGGCGGTCAGGGTCGCAGTGGTGTTGTCGACCGAGTCATTGATCGTGGTCTGCGCTGGCGTCGGGTTCGGCGTCAGTTGCTCGAAGTTACCGCCAGTGGCACCGGTGATGGTGGTGCTGACGGTCGAACCGTTGTTGTAGACGTCGTTGTCCGGAGTCTGGAAGTCGACACTGCCCTGGGTCTTGCCGGCTTCGACAGTGATGGTCTGGCCATTCGACAGGGTCACGGTAACCGGCGTCTGGGCAGGGTTGCTCAAGGTCACGGTGTAGGTGATCACGCCGCCTTCGGTGACCGAAGGGTTGGCGGTCAGGGTCGCAGTGGTGTTGTCGACCGAATCGTTGATCGTGGTCTGCGCCGGGGTCGGGTTCGGCGTCAATTGCTCGAAGTTACCGCCAGTGGCACCAGTGATGGTGGTGCTGACAGTCGAGCCGTTGTTGTAGACGTCGTTGTCCGGAGTCTGGAAGTCGACACTGCCCTGGGTCTTGCCGGCTTCAACAGTGATGGTTTGGCCGTTCGACAGGGTCACGGTAACCGGCGTCTGGGCAGGGTTGCTCAGAGTCACGGTGTAGGTGATCACGCCGCCTTCGGTTACCGAAGGGTTAGCGGTCAGGGTCGCAGTGGTGTTGTCGACCGAATCGTTGATCGTGGTCTGCGCCGGGGTCGGGTTCGGCGTCAATTGCTCGAAGTTACCGCCAGTGGCACCAGTGATGGTGGTGCTGACAGTCGAGCCGTTGTTGTAGACGTCGTTGTCCGGAGTCTGGAAGTCGACACTGCCCTGGGTCTTGCCGGCTTCAACAGTGATGGTTTGGCCGTTCGACAGGGTCACGGTAACCGGCGTCTGGGCAGGGTTGCTCAGAGTCACGGTGTAGGTGATCACGCCGCCTTCGGTTACCGAAGGGTTAGCGGTCAGGGTCGCAGTGGTGTTGTCGACCGAATCGTTGATCGTGGTCTGCGCCGGGGTCGGGTTCGGCGTCAATTGCTCGAAGTTACCGCCAGTGGCACCAGTGATGGTGGTGCTGACAGTCGAGCCGTTGTTGTAGACGTCGTTGTCCGGAGTCTGGAAGTCGACACTGCCCTGGGTCTTGCCGGCTTCAACAGTGATGGTTTGGCCGTTCGACAGGGTCACAGTAACCGGCGTCTGGGCAGGGTTGCTCAGAGTCACGGTGTAGGTGATCACGCCGCCTTCGGTTACCGAAGGGTTAGCGGTCAGGGTCGCAGTGGTGTTGTCGACCGAATCATTGATCGTGGTCTGCGCCGGGGTCGGGTTCGGCGTCAGTTGCTCGAAGTTGCCGCCAGTGGCGTCAGTGATAGTGGTGCTGACGGTCGAGCCGTTGTTGTAGACGTCGTTGTCCAGGGTCTGGAAATCAACGCTGCCTTGAGTCTTGCCGGCTTCGACAGTGATGGTCTGGCCATTCGACAGGGTCACGGTGACAGGCGTCTGGGCAGGGTTGCTCAGGGTCACGGTGTAAGTGATCACGCCGCCTTCGGTGACCGAAGGGTTCGCGGTCAGGGTCGCAGTGGTCACATCGACCGAGTCATTGATCGTGGTTTGTGCTGGGGTCGGGTTCGGCGTCAGCTGCTCGAAGTTGCCGCCGGTTGCACCGGTGATGGTGGTGCTGACAGTCGAACCGTTGTTGTAGACGTCGTTGTCCGGCGTCTGGAAATCAACGCGGCCTTGGGTCTTGCCTGCTTCGACCGTGATGGTCTGGCCATTCGACAAGGTCACGGTGACAGGCGTCTGGGCAGGGTTGCTCAGAGTCACGGTGTAGGTGATCACGCCGCCTTCGGTGACCGAAGGGTTAGCGGTCAGGGTCGCAGTGGTGTTGTCGACCGAGTCATTGATCGTGGTCTGCGCTGGGGTCGGGTTCGGCGTCAGTTGCTCGAAGTTACCGCCAGTGGCACCGGTGATGGTGGTGCTAACGGTCGAACCGTTGTTGTAGACGTCGTTGTCCGGTGTCTGGAAGTCGACACTGCCCTGGGTCTTGCCGGCTTCAACGGTGATGGTCTGGCCGTTCGACAGGGTCACGGTAACCGGCGTCTGGGCAGGGTTGCTCAGAGTCACGGTGTAAGTGATCACGCCGCCTTCGGTGACCGAAGGATTCGCGGTCAGGGTCGCAGTGGTCACATCGACCGAGTCGTTGATCGTGGTCTGCGCCGGGGTCGGGTTCGGCGTCAATTGCTCGAAGTTACCGCCAGTGGCACCAGTGATGGTGGTGCTGACAGTCGAGCCGTTGTTGTAGACGTCGTTGTCCGGAGTCTGGAAGTCGACACTGCCCTGGGTCTTGCCGGCTTCGACGGTGATGGTCTGACCATTCGACAGGGTCACGGTTACCGGAGTCTGGGCAGGGTTGCTCAGAGTCACGGTGTAGGTGATCACGCCGCCTTCGGTGACCGAAGGATTCGCGGTCAGGGTCGCAGTGGTCACATCGACCGAGTCGTTGATCGTGGTCTGCGCCGGGGTCGGGTTCGGCGTCAGCTGCTCGAAGTTGCCGCCGGTTGCACCGGTGATGGTGGTGCTGACGGTCGAACCGTTGTTGTAGACGTCGTTGTCCGGAGTCTGGAAGTCGACACTGCCCTGGGTCTTGCCGGCTTCGACAGTGATGGTCTGGCCATTCGACAGGGTCACGGTAACCGGAGTCTGGGCAGGGTTGCTCAGGGTCACGGTGTAAGTGATCACGCCACCTTCGGTTACCGAAGGGTTGGCGGTCAGGGTCGCAGTGGTGGTGTCGATGGTGTCGGTAATCTGCGTAACCGCCGGCGTTTGCGGCAGGGTCACGATCAGACCGTTACCCCCGGTGGCACCCGTCACGGTCGTCGAGATCTGCCCGCCGTCGATATACGGCGTGTCATTCGCCGGGATGGTGACATTGACGCTACCGCTGGTCTGCCCTGCCGGAATGACGATCACCGCTCCGTTGGACAGGGTCACGACCAGGTTGGACGTCGGCGCCTGGCCAACTGTCGCGGTATAAACGATTACGCCACCCGCTTCGGAGATGGAAGGGGTGGCGTTGAGGACAAGCGCGGTGGAGACATCGGTCGGCGTGGTGGGCGGTATGACCTGCTGATTGTTGTTGCTGGTGTCCAGCGCGCCAACGTCTTCAGACTCCAGCGCCGCGGCAAAGCCTAATGGGCCGGTAGGGAAGCCGATGCTCGTGTCGACCCTGCCCGCTGTCTCCTCAAGCATGACAAAGCTGTGGCCACCCCCCAGCGCGCCACCACCGCCCGCCGCTGCCGGGCCTGCTGCCGTGGCTTCGAGCTCGGTAGTCGGGTCGACACCCGCAGCAATTGCCTGCTGCAGCTCTTCGACTGACGGTGCAGCCTGCGCAGTGGCCTGGCCCAGGTCGGTGCTGCTGTAGGGCGCATCCGCGCTCCACTGGCTGTCACGGCCCAGGTCGAGCAGGCGACCATCGGCCAGCTCAAGCGTTACCGCGCCACCCGGGCCGGTGAGTACTTCCTCACCCGACAACAGGCGATCACCTTCGATGAGTACACGCCGGATGCCCTCTGGGGATACCGCAATAACCTGGCCGACAATGCTTTTGACGATGGCTACAACGCTGCTCATTGGACTCTCCGTGTGACCCGGTTAGGGTACTTCCCTGCCAGAGCGGCGCTGTTGTAAGCCACTTCAGGCGGATCTGTGTCGATTAATATGATGAGGATTTGACGTCAAAATTACGTCTATAACTGTTTGGAATTAACTATCTGCCAAACTATTGACCTTATACTCGCCATCCTAAACAATCGGCAATGTAATGTCACATTGATATTTGCACCTTTGCCACCCCTTCATTTAGTACTCATCCAGTGCCTGTCGGAAGCCCACCCATCGGCCAGTTCTGGCGCCATTTTCCTGGCCCTGAAAAACTTGAACCGTGACTCGGGACAACAGCGCTTTCGGGAACCCGCCAAAAATGCGTGCTTCACTGTTTAACGTTCTTCCCATCACCCTAGCCGCCACGTTTGCACAAGCACAATCCTTGCCCAAAGCCGTGCAGACCGCCCTTGAGAGCCTGCAGGCCATAACAACGAATGGCAGGCTATGCTGCGAATGAACTTCAACCTTTACACTGGCGTCAGCAACAAGGCAGACCTGGAGCCCAAGTCGTAACCTTCACTACCCGGCGTCGTCTGGTAGAGATGAAGAACATACAATTGTTTACTCAGTATCGAATCAAGGCGACCATTGGCCACTGCTCAAGAATCAGGGTGTTGTAGCCCCGATGGCCACCGTTGTGCAGAACGATCTGAAACCGAGGGTGAGCCTGTCAGGCCTGAACTGAGGCACACCCTGCCCCACCCACCGCAAGGATGAAGAGAGCGCCGCGTGGAATCCGAAGTCAGTCGAGTCCAACTCAGCCACGATCCACGCAGTCAGCATGACGATCCCTTGCTGGATAGCCTGCTGAGCCTGTGTGTCCTGCATCAGAAACCCGCCAGCCGGGTCATGCTGACCACCGGCCTGCCGCTGCCTGCCCAGCGCCTGAGCCCCGAGCTGCTGCCCCGTGCCGCGGCCCGGGCCGGGCTTCAGGGGCGGCTGCTGCAGCGCAAGCTGGAGCAGATCCCCAGTATCGCCATGCCGGCCATGCTGTTGCTCAAGGAAGGCCGCAGCGCCGTCCTGCTGGGCTGGGAAAACGAAGACACCGCGCGCCTGCTGCTTAGCGAGAGCGATGGTGGCGAGGTGCATGTCAGCCGCGAAGCGCTGCTCAGTGACTACAGCGGGCGCGTGTTCTTCGCCCAGCCGCAGCACAAGTTCGACGTCAACCACGGCAACCTCATCCCGCGCGCGAAATCCTGGTTCCGCGACACCCTGCTGCGCAGCAAATGGCTGTACATCGATGCCATCGCCGCCAGCCTGGTGATCAACCTGATCGCCCTGGCCGCGCCGCTGTTCGTGATGAACGTGTATGACCGGGTGGTGCCCAACCAGGCAACCTCGACCCTCTGGGTGCTGGCTGTCGGCATCGCCGGCGCCTACGTCTTCGACCTTATCCTCAAGGGCTTGCGCGGCCTCTGCCTGGACCTTGCCGGCAAAAAGACCGACTTGATCATTTCGGCGACCTTGTTCGAGCGTATCGTCGGCATGTCGATGAAGTACCGCCCGGCGCGGGTCGGCAGCTTTGCCCAGAACATCCATGAGTTCCAGGGCTTGCGCGACTTCCTCGCCTCCTTGACCCTGACCAGCCTGATCGACCTGCCGTTCACCCTCCTGATCCTGATCGTCATCGCCATCATTGGCGGGCACCTGGTGTGGATCCCGATCATCGCCTTCCCGCTGGCCCTGGGCATCGGTTATGCCTTGCAGCGGCCGCTGATGGCGACCATGGAGCGGACCATGGCCCTGGCCTCGGAGCGCCAGTCCAGCCTGATCGAGACCCTGGCTGGCCTGGACGCCGTCAAGGTCAACAACGCCGAAAGCGAGCGCCAGTACATGTGGGAGCAGACCCTCGGCACCCTCAGCCGGTTGGAGCTGCGCGTGAAGGTGCTGTCGAGCCTGGCGATGAACATCACCATGCTGATCCAGCAGCTGGCAGGCGTGGCGATGATCTGCGTGGGTGTCTACCTGATCATCGACGGCAACCTGAGCATGGGCGGCCTGGTCGCCTGTTACATGCTCAGCGGCCGCGCCCTCGGCCCGCTGGGCCAGCTCAACGGCTTGCTGGCCCGCTACCAACAGGCGAAGGTAACCATGGTCGCCACCGACCACATGATGGACTTACCGCAGGAGCGCAACTTCGAGGAGCGGCCGCTGAGCCGCCGGGTACTGCAGGGCAGCATCGAGTTCCGCGGGGTCGAGTTCACCTACCCGAACCAGCAGAACCTGGCCCTGAAGAACATCAACCTGACCATCCGCCCCGGCGAAAAGGTCGGCATCATTGGCCGCAGCGGCTCGGGCAAGAGCTCCCTGGCCAAGCTGGTCGTGGGCCTCTATGAAGCCGACGGCGGGTCACTGCTGGTCGATGGCGTGGATATCCGCCAGATCGACGTCAGCGAGCTGCGCCACAACATCGGCTATGTGCCGCAGGACATCCAGCTGATGGCCGGCACCCTGCGCGACAACCTGGTCAGCGGCGCACGTTACATCGAAGACGAAATGATCCTGCAGGCCGCAGAACTTGCAGGTGTTCATGAGTTTGCCCGGCTGCACCCCGACGGTTATGAGCTGCAAGTGGGCGAGCGTGGCCAGAACCTCTCCGGCGGCCAGCGGCAGAACGTTGCCCTGGGCCGTGCATTGCTGCTCAACCCGCAGATCCTGCTGCTCGACGAGCCGACCAGCGCCATGGACAACACCGGTGAAGAGCGCCTCAAGCAACGCCTGCAGGCGGTGATCGAGAACAAGACGGTGCTGCTGGTGACCCACCGCGCCTCGTTGCTGTCGCTGGTGGACCGGCTGATCGTCATCGATCGCGGGCAGATTGTCGCCGACGGCCCGAAAGCCGCGGTCATGGATGCGCTGAAGAAGGGGCAGATCAGTGTTGCATAAGCTCGATATGGGGCAGTTCAAGGATGGCCTGCGACGCTACTTCAAGGGCTCCGATTCGCTCGGCGGGCAGCCGCTGCCCGAGGTCAACAAGGCGCTGATCGAGGATGCACCGCGTGTGGTGCGCCTGACCATCTGGGGTGTGATCGCGTTTTTTGTGTTCCTGATCGTCTGGGCCAGTGTGGCGCCGATCGATGAGGTCACGCGCGGCGAAGGCAAGGCCATTCCGTCCTCCAAGGTGCAGAAGATCCAGAACCTCGAGGGCGGCATCGTCGCCGAAATCTACGCCAAGGAAGGGCAGATCGTCGAAATCGGCCAGCCCCTGCTGCGCCTGGACGAAACCCGCTTCGCCTCCAACGTCGGCGAAACCGAGGCCGACCGCTTGGCCATGGCGCTGCGCGTCGAACGCCTGAGTGCCGAGGTCGAAGACCGCCCGCTGCAAATCGATGAGGCCCTGAGCAAGGCCGCGCCCAGCCAGGCGGCCAACGAGCAATCGCTTTACCAGAGCCGGCGCCAGCAACTGCAGGACGAGATCGGTGGCCTGCAGCAACAGCTGGTACAGCGCCAGCAGGAGCTGCGCGAATACACCTCCAAGCGCGCGCAGTACGCCAACAGCCTGCAACTGCTGCGTCAGGAGATCGCGATGTCCGAGCCCCTGGTAGCCCAGGGCGCAATCTCCCAGGTCGAAGTGCTGCGCCTGCGCCGTGCCGAAGTAGAAAACCGTGGCCAGATGGATTCCACCGCGCTGGCCATCCCGCGTGCCGAGGCGGCCATTCGGGAAGTACAGAGCAAGATCGAAGAAACCCGTGGCAAATTCCGCAGCGAAGCGCTGACCCAGCTCAATGAGGCACGCACCGAGCTCAGCAAGGCCACTGCCACCAGCAAGGCGCTGGACGACCGGGTTCACCGCACCATGGTCACCTCGCCTGTGCGCGGTATCGTCAAACAGCTGCTGGTCAACACCATCGGTGGGGTGATCCAGCCGGGTAGCGACATCGTCGAGGTCGTGCCGCTGGACGACACCCTGGTCATCGAAGCGAAGATCCTGCCCAAGGACATCGCCTTCCTGCATCCAGGGCAGGAAGCGACGGTCAAGTTCACCGCCTATGACTACACCATTTACGGTGGCCTGAAGGCCAAGCTGGAGCAGATCGGTGCCGACACCATCACCGATGAAGACAAGAAGACCACGTACTACCTGATCAAGCTGCGCACCGATCGCAGCCACCTGGGCACTGACGAGAAGCCATTGCTGATCATTCCCGGGATGGTGGCGACGGTGGATATCATGACCGGCAAGAAGACCATCATGAGCTACCTGCTCAAGCCGATCATGAAGGCCCGCTCGGAAGCCCTGCGCGAACGTTAACGCCACGCACGGCTGTGTGTAGGAGCGGCCTTGCCGGGGCGCCGGACCGGCAAGGCCGCTCCTACACGGGGACGTATCAGCGCCAGGGTGCAGGTTCACCCACCAGCTGCCCCTGAATACCACCCACACCCATCTCCCGCAGTACCAACCGCTCGCCTTCCGTCTCGACCCGCTCGGCAATCAACGGCAGGTCGATACTGTGTGCCGCGCGTTGGATCGCTTCGATGAACAGGCGCTTGTGCTGCTCATGGTCGATGTTGCGGATATAGCTGCCATCGATTTTCAGGTACGCCAGGCCCAGGTGTGCCAGGTTGCCGATCATGCTGAAACGGCCGCCGAAGCGCTGCAGCGCCAGCCCGAAGCCAAGCCCGTGCAGGCGTCGGGTCAGTTGCTCGAGGGCAGACTGGTCGGGCAGCTGCTCTTCGCCGATCTCGAACGTCAACCGCGGGCCCAGCGCCGCATGCTGGCTTAGCAGCTCGTAGACGCGTTGCAGCGCCTTGGGGTCGGCCAAGGTTGCTGCGGACAGGTTCAGCGCCAGCATCTGATCATGGCTGCGCAGGTGGGCGAGTACCTTTTCCAGCACCAGCACATCCAGGCGCGGCATCCAGCCGAAGCGCTCCAGCCAAGGCAGGAAGCGCCCGGCGGGCAGTGCCTCGCCTTGCTCATCGTGCAAGCGCGAGATGACTTTGTGGTGCAACACCCGCTGGGCTGTTTCGCAGTCCACCACCGGCTGGAAAAACAGCTCAAAATGCCCATTGGCGAATGCCTGGTCGAGCCGCTCATGCCAAGCATGATGGCTATCGCCCGCTACCGCAGCTGCACCCTGTTCGAGGCAGACCCAGCCGGGTGCCGGCTGGTTTTCGGCAAGGGCCAGGGCTTCGTCGGCAAGTTTCAGCAGTGCCTGTGGCGCATCGCCGGGGCTGAAGGGCGCAATGCCGATGCATGCGACCGGGCTGACATCACTGGCGCCAGTCTCGTGCAGGCTCTGCAGGGTAGCCTCCAGCGCCTGGGCAAGCTGTACGGCCTCTTCATGCACCATACCCGGCGCCAGCACGGCGAACTCGCCCCCACGGCTGCGCGAAATCAGGTCTTTGGTTTCTGGGTAGCTGGCACAGGTACGGCGCAGTTGCTCGCCCACCGCCTGCAACAGCTGGTCGGTACGCTGCCCGCCCAGGCGCGCGTTGAGGCCTGCCAGCCCCTGCACCCGCAGCAACAGCAAGTAACCGGCCCGGGCTTCCTCCATGTTGCTGACGCGGGTATTGAGTTGCATCTCGAAATAGCGGCGGTTGGACAGCCCGGTGAGGCTGTCCTGGTAGGACTCGGTGCGCAACCGCTCACTGCGCTCGGCCTGCTCGGTGAACAGCGCCTTGAGCTTCTCGACCATCTGGTTCATCGCCTGCACCACACGGCGCAGCTCGGGTGTGCGCGGCAGGTCTGGCAGGCTGAGGAATTCGCGCCGGGCGATGGCATGGGATTGCTCGACCATGTAGTCCAGTGGCCGCAACTGGCGGCGCAGCAACAACGCGCCGAGCACCGCACTGGCAGCACCGCACAGCAGCAACCAGCCCAGGCTGCCCAAGGCGCTCTGCCAGAGCTTGGCGATGGCGAACATTGGGTGGCTGATCACCTCCACCCGGGCGGCCTGCTGCCATCCGCGGCTGACAATGGCATCACCACCGGCCGCTTCAAGGCCTATGAGGTGGACAAACCAGGCCGGCACACCACCCCGGTCAGGCTCGGCATGGCGCTCCACCAACACGGCATTGGAACCCAGGTCGACGACCTTGATGCTCGCATAGTAGCCACTGTCAAAGATCGAGCTGACCATCAGTTCGACCATCGCCGGGTCGTCGATGTTGGGTGTCAGCGACAGGGCAAGGGCAGTGGCTGCGTCCTGGGCGTGCGACCGCAGCTGGTTGACGTACTGGCTGCGCGAGCTCTCCAGGCTGACCATGAAGCTGCCGCTGAAGGCGACCACCAGGAACAGGCAAATGGCCAACAGCAATTGTTTGAACAGTGACATCTGTGCTCCTTCAGTAAACCGGCTCGGCCGGGAACCCTTCGGCCTGCATTTTTTTCAGCAAATCCTGCCAGCGTGACAGCCGCTTGGTATCGCCTACCTTCTTGTTGCCGGCGGCACCTGGCAGCCACAGCCCCTCACCATTGAAGGCATATACCGGCAGCAGGTCAGGGCGCTGGCTCGCCGGCTTGATGGCATCCATCAGGCTGTCGAGCACCAACGGTTGGGCCTGTGGGTTTGAATAATAGGTCAGCACCATGTGCGCTCGGTTTTGCCGCAATGCCTTTACGTAGGTGATACGCAGCTTTTCGCTGGGGATGCCCATGCGCCGTAGGCTGAAATACTTGGCAATAGCGTAGTCCTCGCAATCACCCGCCCCCTTGATCAGTGCCTGGACCGGCGTGGCCCAATAATCGACCTCATGCCACAGATCGATATCTTCGACGTAGCGCAGTTGCTGGTTGAAGAAGCGGTTGACCACCTGCAGCCGTTCCAGCTCGGTGGCCTGCTTCTGCGTGGCCATCAGGTTCTGCCAGGCGTCGATACGCCCCTGCCCTGCGCCAAGCGGGCCATACAGGGCCTGCGACTTGCGACTGATCTGGGAAAAATCCCAATCCGCGTGCAAACCGCCCAGTAGCAAGCTACCCAGCAGCGCGGCAAGGCCGACACGTCGCACAGCGGTTTTGAACATCCAGGATATCGCCACTGCGAAGACCTGTTCAGACCAGTCGAAAGCAGCGATAGTGCGGCCTGGCTGTGCAAAAGACAATGGCACCCTGCAATCACGCAACCTGGGGGTGGGCCATACTAACTTTATGGCTATCTCGTTCTATGTGCCGCTTCCTTTGCCAAGCGACTTCATACACCATAGCCGCGGCCTTGGGTCACCCGCTCCAATGCGGCTGACGGTTTGACAAGCCCCCTTGCCTGTTACTAGTGTCATTGGATCCAACTTTCGTTATGGTCGAGGCAGACTCCGCGTGGCCGAGAAAATCAAACTGAGCAACGTGCTGGCTAGCGAACAGCTACCCCCACACCTGGCACGTGCTGTTATCGAAGAGCGCCTGCGCAGCGCCATTCTTGATGGGCGACTGCCGCCAGGTACCGCTGTGCGTCAGCAAGAGCTGGCGACCTTGTTCGGGGTCAGCCGCATGCCTGTGCGCGAGGCCTTGCGCCAACTTGAAGCGCAATCGCTGCTGAAAGTGGAGATGCACAAGGGCGCTGTGGTTGCGCCGTTGATCGGCGAGGACGCGGTGGACACCTATGCCCTGCGTGTTCTGCTCGAAAGCGAGGCGCTGCGCCAATCCATTCCCATGCTTGATGCCGACGACATCGCCCGTGCCCGCGGCTACATCCTGCAACTGGAGCATGAGACCCGCCACGCCGAACTCGGCCGCCTCAACCGCCTGTTCCACATGACGCTGTACAGCAAGGCGTCAAACAAGAAGCTGTTGCGCCTGATCGAGAACGAACTGAACGAAGAAGAGCGTTTTCTGCGCTTTCATCTTTCCTCCATGGGGTTGGGGAAACTCACCCAGGACGATCACAACGCGCTGGTGGATGCGGCCAGCGACAAACTGGTGGATGAAGCCATCGCCGTGCTGGAGAAGCACTTGAACTCCGGCGCGCACGTGATCAGGGCTTACCTGGATTCGCAGTTGGCACAATAACAGGCCGGCATGAGACGGTTGCAAATTAGCCCGGCACCGCAAACAATGAGACTAATTATCATTCATGTCCATTGAAGCCAGCGCCCTCCTCCATGCCTTCCAATGACTCCGTGCAAACGCTCTACAGTGACCACCACGGCTGGTTGCATGCCTGGCTGCGCAGCAAGCTGGGCAATGCCGCCGATGCCGCGGACCTGGCCCAGGACACCTTCGTGCGGCTGTTGCAGCGTCGCGAGCAGGTACAGCTGAACACGCCAAGGGCGTTTCTGCGGACCGTGGCACGTGGGCTGGTGATCGATCACTGGCGCCGTGAAGAACTGCACCGGGCCTACCTCGAAGCCCTGGCTCACTTGCCGGAAACACAGGCCCCCTCGGCCGAGACCCGCGAAGTGCTGCTGGAGCTGCTGGAGCGTATCGCGCGCATGCTCGACGGGCTCAAGCCAAAGGTGCGCCGCGCCTTTCTGCTGGCCCAGTGCGATGGGCTGAAACACCAGGCCATCGCCGAGCAGATGGGCATATCCGTACGCACCGTCGAGCGCTATATCGCCGATGCGCTTTACCATTGCTACCTGCTGCGCTTTGAAGACGCGCGATGACAGCTGTCGTGCCGTCGGCCAAAGCAGTCAAGCAAGCCATTCAGTGGCTGCTCAGGCTGCGAGAGAGCGGTAGCAGCCCTGCCCTGCTGCAGCAATGCGAGCAGTGGCGTAGCGCGCGGCATGAGCACGAACTGGCCTGGCAACGGGTGATACACCTGCACCAGGAACTTGACCTGCGCACTATCCCCGGTGCTGGGGTTGCCTTGCACACCCTGGAAACCAGCCAGCGGCGCCTGCACCGGCGCCAGGCGCTCAAGTTGCTTGGCGGCGTCGCCTTGGTCGGCTCGGCCACATGGCTGGTTAAAGACCTCGATAGCGTCAGCGCCTGGGCTTCGGACTACGCCACTGCCACTGGCGAACGGCGGCGATTGCACTTGCCCGATGGCTCATTGATGCAACTGAACACGCGCAGTGCGGTGGACCTGGCCTTCGACCAGCAGCAGCGTTTGGTCCACCTCAAGCAAGGGGAGCTGATGCTCACCTGCAGCGAAGCGCAGGATCAGACGCGCCCCCTGTTGGTACAGACGCAAGAGGCCTTGCTCGAAGGTTTCAATGGGGGCTTTGTGGTACGCCAGGATATCGACTGCACCCGCGTCAGCGTCAGCCAGGGAAAGGTGGCGATACACCGGCCGGGGAATGGCCAGGTGCAATGGATCGACAGCGGCCAGCACTGGCGCCTGGATGCCAGCGGTGCACAACGCCTGGATCGCGTGGATATGGATCCCACGGCCTGGAGCGAAGGGCTGATCGTGACCCGCGACATGCGCTTGCACGATTTTCTCGCGCAAGTGAGCCGCTATCGCCATGGCTACCTGGCTTGCAGCGATGACATTGCCGATCTGCGCCTGTCCGGTGTGTTCCGCCTGGACGACCCGGAGCAACTGCTGCAACTGCTGCCAAAAACGCTCCCGGTCAGGCTTCGCCAACGCACACGTTGGTGGATCCGCGTCGAGCACATGGCCTGACTTCACCCCCGCGGGGATATTTTTGGCGGGTTTTGGGCATCGATACGGCTAGGACAGTAAGCAACGCCTTCTGCCCTCAACCTTTCAACGGACGCTTTCATGCCCATTGTCTCTACCTCTACACACCGCACCAACGAGAATGATTTTCGACCTGTCTTGAATTCAGCCAGTCTGCGCAAGGCCGTTCGGGCAGCCCTGTTCGGTACCGCACTGGGCATCAGCGCCCTGCCCCTTCAAGCCATGGCCGCTGAAGCCGCGCAGGTCAGCCAGCAGTATGCGATCGCGCCCGGCGAATTGAATGATGTGCTCAACCAGTTTGCCCGTCAGGCGGGGATCACCCTCTCCAGCACACCGCAATTGACCAACGGGCTGCAATCCCGTGGCTTGCAAGGGCAGTACTCGGCCGATCAGGCGCTGCGCCAATTGCTCAATGGCAGCGGCCTGGAGGCCGTAAGCCAGGGTGGGCACAGCTATGTGCTGCGGGCCCAGCCAGACAACGCCGCACTGTCGCTGCCAGACACCGATATCCGTAGCTTCTCCCTGGGCAATGCCTTGGGCAGCATGGATGGCTACAACGCCACCCACAGCCAGGTGGCGACCAAGACCAGCATGCCCCTGGTGGAAACCTCACAGTCGGTCTCGGTGGTGACTCGCCAGCAGATAGATGACCAGGGCTCGCAGACCGTCGCCCAGGCCATGCGCTATACGCCTGGGGTGCTGACCAACCCCTATGGCGCCACCCACCGTTACGACTATGTGGCCATGCGCGGCTTCAACGACGGTTCGGTCGACAACATCTACGTTGACGGCCTGAAGTCCATGGGTGACAACGGCACCTACAGCACCATGCAAGTGGACCCTTACTTCCTGGAGCGCATCGACATCCTCAAAGGGCCCTCTTCGGTACTCTATGGCCGCAGCTCGCCAGGGGGCCTGGTGGCACTGACCACCAAGAAGCCCCTGTTCACGCCCTTCCATCAGGTGCAGGCCACCGTCGGTACCCAAGGCCAGCGTGGCATGGGCTTCGACTTCAGCGGCCCGGTCGATGACGACAAGCGTATTGCCTATCGCCTGACAGGCTTGGCGGACAGCTCTGACACTCAGTTCGACCATAACAAGGAAGAACGCTACGCCATCGCACCGGCTATCAGCATCGACTTCACCGAAGACACCTCGCTGACACTGCAGGCATACCTGCAGCACGACCCCAATGGTGGCTACCACGGGGGTAACCCGGCTGACGGCATGCTGCACAAGCGCAACGGGCTGCGCCTGTCAGACCACTTCTTTGAAGGTGAGCCTGGGGTCGACAACTACGAGCGTACCCAGCAGTCGTTCAGCTACCAGTTCGAGCACCGTTTCAACGACGTCTTCACCGCCCGGCAGAACTTCCGCTACCAGGATTCTGACGTAACGATGGACCAGGTGTATTCGGCCGGTTGGGCCGACGCCGACAGCAACATCCTCAACCGCGCCTACACCGGGGGCGACGAGCGCCTGCATTCGTACATCATCGATAACATGCTGCAGGCGGAGTTCTTCACCGGCGCGGCCAAGCACACCCTGCTGCTTGGCACCGACTACCAGCGCCGCAAGGCCGACGTGGAATGGCGTTACGGCACGGTCGACCCGCTGGATGCGGGCAACCCTCAATATGGCAATGGCAACCTCCAGGTACTCGGTGAAAACCGCTATCAGCGCCGCCTGCAGCAAACGGGTGTGTACCTGCAGGACCTGGTCGAGCTGGACCAATGGCGCTTCTCGCTGGGCTTGCGCCAGGACTGGGTGAAGGTCTCCGAGGAGAATCGCGACAGCAACACCAAGGTCAACGATCAGCGCTCCAAGTTCACCACCCGAGCGGGCGTGCTGTACTTGTTCGAGAACGGCTTGGCACCCTATGTCAGCTACTCGGAGTCGTTCAACCCCAATACCGTGTCCGACCAGGAAGGCCGGCCGTTGGCACCGACCGAGGGCACTCAGTGGGAAGCGGGTATCAAGTACCAGCCGCCCGGCAGTGACAACCTGTTTACCGCGTCGGTGTTCCGTATCGAGCAGGAGAACCTGGCCTCCAAGCAGCCGAACGAAGACTTCTACCGCCCGGTGGGTGAAGTACGCTCACAAGGCCTGGAGCTGGAGGCGCATGTTCAGCTGACCGACAACCTCAAGCTGTTGGGCGGCTACACCTTTACCGACATCGAGTATGCCAAGACGATGCCGAGCTTGGTGGCAGCAAACCTGGACAACAAGGGTAATTCGCCCACCCAGGCACCCAAGCAGATGTTTTCGCTGTGGGCCGACTACAACTTCCGCCAGGGGCCGCTGGACGGCCTGCGACTGGGCGGTGGGATACGTTATGTGGGGTACAGCTGGGTGGATGCGGAAAACAGCATGAAGGTGCCCTCCTACACGCTGTTTGATGCCTCGATCGGATACGACCTCAGCAAGGTTGGCCTGACGGGGGTGGATGTGCGCCTGAACGCCAACAACCTCACCAATGAGAGCTACGTCACCTCATGTGCCAGCCTGAACTATTGCTACATGGGTGAAGAGCGCAACGTCAGCGCAACGGTCAGCTATCAATTCTGACCCGAAAAGACAAAGCCCCTGTCTGCGATGCAGACAGGGGCTTTGGGTTTGAATCTTGACGATGACCTACTCTCACATGGGGAGACCCCACACTACCATCGGCGATGCATCGTTTCACTGCTGAGTTCGGGATGGGATCAGGTGGTTCCAATGCTCTATGGTCGTCAAGAAATTCTGTGTGCCGGCCCGTCCTGAAGACGTGCCCGCGAATTTCTATGGCTTCTACTTAAAGACAAAACCCCTACCTGCTTGCGCAGATAGGGGTTTTGCGAAATGAATCTTGACGATGACCTACTCTCACATGGGGAGACCCCACACTACCATCGGCGATGCATCGTTTCACTACTGAGTTCGGGATGGGATCAGGTGGTTCCAATGCTCTATGGTCGTCAAGAAATTCTGTTGCCAGAATGTCCAGATGGACAGCCCAGCGAATTCGGATATGTGATTTGTGATGTGCATTCGAACTTTCGGTTCGTGTGTCTTCACCACCGCAATCTGCATGAGCAAATTGCTTGGGTGTTATATGGTCAAGCCTCACGGGCAATTAGTATTGGTTAGCTCAACGCCTCACAGCGCTTACACACCCAACCTATCAACGTCGTAGTCTTCGACGGCCCTTTAGGGGATTCTAGATCCCAGTGAGATCTCATCTTGAGGCAAGTTTCCCGCTTAGATGCTTTCAGCGGTTATCTCTTCCGAACATAGCTACCCGGCAATGCCACTGGCGTGACAACCGGAACACCAGAGGTTCGTCCACTCCGGTCCTCTCGTACTAGGAGCAGCCCCTCTCAAATCTCAAACGTCCACGGCAGATAGGGACCGAACTGTCTCACGACGTTCTAAACCCAGCTCGCGTACCACTTTAAATGGCGAACAGCCATACCCTTGGGACCGGCTTCAGCCCCAGGATGTGATGAGCCGACATCGAGGTGCCAAACACCGCCGTCGATATGAACTCTTGGGCGGTATCAGCCTGTTATCCCCGGAGTACCTTTTATCCGTTGAGCGATGGCCCTTCCATACAGAACCACCGGATCACTAAGACCTACTTTCGTACCTGCTCGACGTGTTTGTCTCGCAGTCAAGCGCGCTTTTGCCTTTATACTCTACGACCGATTTCCGACCGGTCTGAGCGCACCTTCGTACTCCTCCGTTACTCTTTGGGAGGAGACCGCCCCAGTCAAACTACCCACCATACACTGTCCTCGATCCGGATAACGGACCTGAGTTAGAACCTCAAAGTTGCCAGGGTGGTATTTCAAGGATGGCTCCATGAGAACTGGCGTCCCCACTTCAAAGCCTCCC
This sequence comes from Pseudomonas sp. NFX1, assembly GCF_051123555.1. Taxonomy (NCBI): domain Bacteria; kingdom Pseudomonadati; phylum Pseudomonadota; class Gammaproteobacteria; order Pseudomonadales; family Pseudomonadaceae; genus Pseudomonas; species Pseudomonas sp. NFX1. The sequence continues at coordinate 4,534,180 of NZ_CP169366.1, forward strand.
ACCTATCCTACACAAGCAAATTCAAAGTCCAGTGCAAAGCTATAGTAAAGGTTCACGGGGTCTTTCCGTCTAGCCGCGGATACACTGCATCTTCACAGCGATTTCAATTTCACTGAGTCTCGGGTGGAGACAGCGCCGCCATCGTTACGCCATTCGTGCAGGTCGGAACTTACCCGACAAGGAATTTCGCTACCTTAGGACCGTTATAGTTACGGCCGCCGTTTACCGGGGCTTCGATCAAGAGCTTCGCTTGCGCTAACCCCATCAATTAACCTTCCGGCACCGGGCAGGCGTCACACCCTATACGTCCACTTTCGTGTTTGCAGAGTGCTGTGTTTTTAATAAACAGTCGCAGCGGCCTGGTATCTTCGACCGGCATGGGCTTACGGAGCAAGTCCTTGACCCTCGCCGGCGCACCTTCTCCCGAAGTTACGGTGCCATTTTGCCTAGTTCCTTCACCCGAGTTCTCTCAAGCGCCTTGGTATTCTCTACCTAACCACCTGTGTCGGTTTGGGGTACGGTTCCCAGTTATCTGAAGCTTAGGAGCTTTTCTTGGAAGCATGGCATCAACCACTTCGTCGCCTAAAGGCAACTCGTCATCAGCTCTCGGCCTTGAAATCCCGGATTTGCCTAAGATTTCAGCCTACCACCTTAAACTTGGACAACCAACGCCAAGCTGGCCTAGCCTTCTCCGTCCCTCCATCGCAATAACTGCAAGTACAGGAATATTAACCTGTTTTCCATCGACTACGCTTTTCAGCCTCGCCTTAGGGACCGACTAACCCTGCGTCGATTAACGTTGCGCAGGAAACCTTGGTCTTTCGGCGTGGGAGTTTTTCACTCCCATTGTCGTTACTCATGTCAGCATTCGCACTTCTGATACCTCCAGCAAGCTTCTCAACTCACCTTCACAGGCTTACAGAACGCTCCTCTACCGCATCATCCTAAGATGATACCCGTAGCTTCGGTGCATGGTTTGAGCCCCGTTACATCTTCCGCGCAGGCCGACTCGACTAGTGAGCTATTACGCTTTCTTTAAAGGGTGGCTGCTTCTAAGCCAACCTCCTAGCTGTCTAAGCCTTCCCACATCGTTTCCCACTTAACCATGACTTTGGGACCTTAGCTGACGGTCTGGGTTGTTTCCCTTTTCACGACGGACGTTAGCACCCGCCGTGTGTCTCCCATGCTCGGCACTTGTAGGTATTCGGAGTTTGCATCGGTTTGGTAAGTCGGGATGACCCCCTAGCCGAAACAGTGCTCTACCCCCTACAGTGATACATGAGGCGCTACCTAAATAGCTTTCGAGGAGAACCAGCTATCTCCGAGCTTGATTAGCCTTTCACTCCGATCCACAGGTCATCCGCTAACTTTTCAACGGTAGTCGGTTCGGTCCTCCAGTCAGTGTTACCTAACCTTCAACCTGCCCATGGATAGATCGCCCGGTTTCGGGTCTATACCCAGCGACTAAACGCCCTATTAAGACTCGCTTTCGCTACGCCTCCCCTATTCGGTTAAGCTCGCCACTGAATATAAGTCGCTGACCCATTATACAAAAGGTACGCAGTCACCTAACAAGTAGGCTCCCACTGCTTGTACGCATACGGTTTCAGGATCTATTTCACTCCCCTCTCCGGGGTTCTTTTCGCCTTTCCCTCACGGTACTAGTTCACTATCGGTCAGTCAGTAGTATTTAGCCTTGGAGGATGGTCCCCCCATATTCAGACAAAGTTTCTCGTGCTCCGTCCTACTCGATTTCATTGATAAGAGATTTTCGTGTACGGGGCTATCACCCACTATGGCCGCACTTTCCAGAGCGTTCCACTAATCTCAAACCAACTTAAGGGCTGGTCCCCGTTCGCTCGCCACTACTAAGGGAATCTCGGTTGATTTCTTTTCCTCAGGGTACTTAGATGTTTCAGTTCCCCTGGTTCGCCTCTTGCACCTATGTATTCAGTACAAGATACTCAGCTTATGCTGAGTGGGTTCCCCCATTCAGAGATCTCTGGATCACAGTCTGTTTGCCGACTCCCCAAAGCTTATCGCAGGCTACCACGTCTTTCATCGCCTCTGACTGCCAAGGCATCCACCGTATGCGCTTCTTCACTTGACCATATAACCCCAAGCAATCTGGTTATACTGTGAAGACGACATTCGCCGAAAATTCGCATGCTGCTCAGTTAAGAGCAAATCACAAATTTTACCTTAGCCTGATCCACTACCAGTGAAAGTAGTGTTCAGTCTATTTCTATCACATATCCGAATTTTTAAAGAACGATCTGACAAAAGCCAGAAATCAACATTCGACGCGAATGCTCATTTCTGAGTTTGATCAAGGTACTGCAAGAGTGGTGGAGCCAAGCGGGATCGAACCGCTGACCTCCTGCGTGCAAGGCAGGCGCTCTCCCAGCTGAGCTATGGCCCCGCATATTGGTAGGTCTGGGCAGATTTGAACTGCCGACCTCACCCTTATCAGGGGTGCGCTCTAACCAACTGAGCTACAGACCTATATAGGGTCTTGATCGTCTTCACATATGAATCAAGCAATTCGTGTGGGAGCTCATCAGCAGGCTGATGTCGTCGATTAAGGAGGTGATCCAGCCGCAGGTTCCCCTACGGCTACCTTGTTACGACTTCACCCCAGTCATGAATCACACCGTGGTAACCGTCCTCCCGAAGGTTAGACTAGCTACTTCTGGTGCAACCCACTCCCATGGTGTGACGGGCGGTGTGTACAAGGCCCGGGAACGTATTCACCGCGACATTCTGATTCGCGATTACTAGCGATTCCGACTTCACGCAGTCGAGTTGCAGACTGCGATCCGGACTACGATCGGTTTTGTGAGATTAGCTCCACCTCGCGGCTTGGCAACCCTCTGTACCGACCATTGTAGCACGTGTGTAGCCCAGGCCGTAAGGGCCATGATGACTTGACGTCATCCCCACCTTCCTCCGGTTTGTCACCGGCAGTCTCCTTAGAGTGCCCACCATAACGTGCTGGTAACTAAGGACAAGGGTTGCGCTCGTTACGGGACTTAACCCAACATCTCACGACACGAGCTGACGACAGCCATGCAGCACCTGTGTCAGAGTTCCCGAAGGCACCAATCCATCTCTGGAAAGTTCTCTGCATGTCAAGGCCTGGTAAGGTTCTTCGCGTTGCTTCGAATTAAACCACATGCTCCACCGCTTGTGCGGGCCCCCGTCAATTCATTTGAGTTTTAACCTTGCGGCCGTACTCCCCAGGCGGTCAACTTAATGCGTTAGCTGCGCCACTAAAATCTCAAGGATTCCAACGGCTAGTTGACATCGTTTACGGCGTGGACTACCAGGGTATCTAATCCTGTTTGCTCCCCACGCTTTCGCACCTCAGTGTCAGTATCAGTCCAGGTGGTCGCCTTCGCCACTGGTGTTCCTTCCTATATCTACGCATTTCACCGCTACACAGGAAATTCCACCACCCTCTACCGTACTCTAGCTTGCCAGTTTTGGATGCAGTTCCCAGGTTGAGCCCGGGGCTTTCACATTCAACTTAACAAACCACCTACGCGCGCTTTACGCCCAGTAATTCCGATTAACGCTTGCACCCTCTGTATTACCGCGGCTGCTGGCACAGAGTTAGCCGGTGCTTATTCTGTCGGTAACGTCAAAACAGCAAGGTATTCGCTTACTGCCCTTCCTCCCAACTTAAAGTGCTTTACAATCCGAAGACCTTCTTCACACACGCGGCATGGCTGGATCAGGCTTTCGCCCATTGTCCAATATTCCCCACTGCTGCCTCCCGTAGGAGTCTGGACCGTGTCTCAGTTCCAGTGTGACTGATCATCCTCTCAGACCAGTTACGGATCGTCGCCTTGGTGAGCCATTACCCCACCAACTAGCTAATCCGACCTAGGCTCATCTGATAGCGCAAGGCCCGAAGGTCCCCTGCTTTCTCCCGTAGGACGTATGCGGTATTAGCGTCCCTTTCGAAACGTTGTCCCCCACTATCAGGCAGATTCCTAGGCATTACTCACCCGTCCGCCGCTGAATCGAAGAGCAAGCTCTTCTCATCCGCTCGACTTGCATGTGTTAGGCCTGCCGCCAGCGTTCAATCTGAGCCATGATCAAACTCTTCAGTTCAATACTGCTTGGGTTTTTAAGAAACCCTAAACTTGGCTCAGCAATCTCAAATGACTATGTGATTTCTCGCATGGTCACTTGTGATGCTGATAATCTTTGTGACTATCAGTCCATACTCACAAGCACCCACACGAATTGCTTGATTCAATTTGTTAAAGAGCGGTTGGTTAAGAGCTTTTCGTCTCAACCGAGGGGCGCATTCTACGCTTTCCTCAGTGTCTGTCAAGCGTTTGTTTTGAAGTTTTTTGCGAGAAACTCGTTTAGCTTCAAACACTTAACTCGCTGCGATCTCTCGTAGCGGGAGGCGAATAATACAGCATTCAAAAACGCTGTCAATCACCTTTTTAGCACTGCTGATCTGTCTCTCGACCTGGTCAGCAAGAAGCATGAGCTTCTACTTAAAGACAAAACCCCTACCTGCTTACGCAGATAGGGGTTTTGCGAAATGAATCTTGACGATGACCTACTCTCACATGGGGAGACCCCACACTACCATCGGCGATGCATCGTTTCACTACTGAGTTCGGGATGGGATCAGGTGGTTCCAATGCTCTATGGTCGTCAAGAAATTCTGTTGCCAGAATGTCCAGATGGACAGCCCAGCGAATTCGGATATGTGATTTGTGATGTGCATTCGAACTTTCGGTTCGTGTGTCTTCACCACCGCAATCTGCATGAGCAAATTGCTTGGGTGTTATATGGTCAAGCCTCACGGGCAATTAGTATTGGTTAGCTCAACGCCTCACAGCGCTTACACACCCAACCTATCAACGTCGTAGTCTTCGACGGCCCTTTAGGGGATTCTAGATCCCAGTGAGATCTCATCTTGAGGCAAGTTTCCCGCTTAGATGCTTTCAGCGGTTATCTCTTCCGAACATAGCTACCCGGCAATGCCACTGGCGTGACAACCGGAACACCAGAGGTTCGTCCACTCCGGTCCTCTCGTACTAGGAGCAGCCCCTCTCAAATCTCAAACGTCCACGGCAGATAGGGACCGAACTGTCTCACGACGTTCTAAACCCAGCTCGCGTACCACTTTAAATGGCGAACAGCCATACCCTTGGGACCGGCTTCAGCCCCAGGATGTGATGAGCCGACATCGAGGTGCCAAACACCGCCGTCGATATGAACTCTTGGGCGGTATCAGCCTGTTATCCCCGGAGTACCTTTTATCCGTTGAGCGATGGCCCTTCCATACAGAACCACCGGATCACTAAGACCTACTTTCGTACCTGCTCGACGTGTTTGTCTCGCAGTCAAGCGCGCTTTTGCCTTTATACTCTACGACCGATTTCCGACCGGTCTGAGCGCACCTTCGTACTCCTCCGTTACTCTTTGGGAGGAGACCGCCCCAGTCAAACTACCCACCATACACTGTCCTCGATCCGGATAACGGACCTGAGTTAGAACCTCAAAGTTGCCAGGGTGGTATTTCAAGGATGGCTCCATGAGAACTGGCGTCCCCACTTCAAAGCCTCCCACCTATCCTACACAAGCAAATTCAAAGTCCAGTGCAAAGCTATAGTAAAGGTTCACGGGGTCTTTCCGTCTAGCCGCGGATACACTGCATCTTCACAGCGATTTCAATTTCACTGAGTCTCGGGTGGAGACAGCGCCGCCATCGTTACGCCATTCGTGCAGGTCGGAACTTACCCGACAAGGAATTTCGCTACCTTAGGACCGTTATAGTTACGGCCGCCGTTTACCGGGGCTTCGATCAAGAGCTTCGCTTGCGCTAACCCCATCAATTAACCTTCCGGCACCGGGCAGGCGTCACACCCTATACGTCCACTTTCGTGTTTGCAGAGTGCTGTGTTTTTAATAAACAGTCGCAGCGGCCTGGTATCTTCGACCGGCATGGGCTTACGGAGCAAGTCCTTAACCCTCGCCGGCGCACCTTCTCCCGAAGTTACGGTGCCATTTTGCCTAGTTCCTTCACCCGAGTTCTCTCAAGCGCCTTGGTATTCTCTACCTAACCACCTGTGTCGGTTTGGGGTACGGTTCCCAGTTATCTGAAGCTTAGGAGCTTTTCTTGGAAGCATGGCATCAACCACTTCGTCGCCTAATGGCAACTCGTCATCAGCTCTCGGCCTTGAAATCCCGGATTTGCCTAAGATTTCAGCCTACCACCTTAAACTTGGACAACCAACGCCAAGCTGGCCTAGCCTTCTCCGTCCCTCCATCGCAATAACTGCAAGTACAGGAATATTAACCTGTTTTCCATCGACTACGCTTTTCAGCCTCGCCTTAGGGACCGACTAACCCTGCGTCGATTAACGTTGCGCAGGAAACCTTGGTCTTTCGGCGTGGGAGTTTTTCACTCCCATTGTCGTTACTCATGTCAGCATTCGCACTTCTGATACCTCCAGCAAGCTTCTCAACTCACCTTCACAGGCTTACAGAACGCTCCTCTACCGCATCATCCTAAGATGATACCCGTAGCTTCGGTGCATGGTTTGAGCCCCGTTACATCTTCCGCGCAGGCCGACTCGACTAGTGAGCTATTACGCTTTCTTTAAAGGGTGGCTGCTTCTAAGCCAACCTCCTAGCTGTCTAAGCCTTCCCACATCGTTTCCCACTTAACCATGACTTTGGGACCTTAGCTGACGGTCTGGGTTGTTTCCCTTTTCACGACGGACGTTAGCACCCGCCGTGTGTCTCCCATGCTCGGCACTTGTAGGTATTCGGAGTTTGCATCGGTTTGGTAAGTCGGGATGACCCCCTAGCCGAAACAGTGCTCTACCCCCTACAGTGATACATGAGGCGCTACCTAAATAGCTTTCGAGGAGAACCAGCTATCTCCGAGCTTGATTAGCCTTTCACTCCGATCCACAGGTCATCCGCTAACTTTTCAACGGTAGTCGGTTCGGTCCTCCAGTCAGTGTTACCTAACCTTCAACCTGCCCATGGATAGATCGCCCGGTTTCGGGTCTATACCCAGCGACTAAACGCCCTATTAAGACTCGCTTTCGCTACGCCTCCCCTATTCGGTTAAGCTCGCCACTGAATATAAGTCGCTGACCCATTATACAAAAGGTACGCAGTCACCTAACAAGTAGGCTCCCACTGCTTGTACGCATACGGTTTCAGGATCTATTTCACTCCCCTCTCCGGGGTTCTTTTCGCCTTTCCCTCACGGTACTAGTTCACTATCGGTCAGTCAGTAGTATTTAGCCTTGGAGGATGGTCCCCCCATATTCAGACAAAGTTTCTCGTGCTCCGTCCTACTCGATTTCATTGATAAGAGATTTTCGTGTACGGGGCTATCACCCACTATGGCCGCACTTTCCAGAGCGTTCCACTAATCTCAAACCAACTTAAGGGCTGGTCCCCGTTCGCTCGCCACTACTAAGGGAATCTCGGTTGATTTCTTTTCCTCAGGGTACTTAGATGTTTCAGTTCCCCTGGTTCGCCTCTTGCACCTATGTATTCAGTACAAGATACTCAGCTTATGCTGAGTGGGTTCCCCCATTCAGAGATCTCTGGATCACAGTCTGTTTGCCGACTCCCCAAAGCTTATCGCAGGCTACCACGTCTTTCATCGCCTCTGACTGCCAAGGCATCCACCGTATGCGCTTCTTCACTTGACCATATAACCCCAAGCAATCTGGTTATACTGTGAAGACGACATTCGCCGAAAATTCGCATGCTGCTCAGTTAAGAGCAAATCACAAATTTTACCTTAGCCTGATCCACTACCAGTGAAAGTAGTGTTCAGTCTATTTCTATCACATATCCGAATTTTTAAAGAACGATCTGACAAAAGCCAGAAATCAACATTCGACGCGAATGCTCATTTCTGAGTTTGATCAAGGTACTGCAAGAGTGGTGGAGCCAAGCGGGATCGAACCGCTGACCTCCTGCGTGCAAGGCAGGCGCTCTCCCAGCTGAGCTATGGCCCCGCATATTGGTAGGTCTGGGCAGATTTGAACTGCCGACCTCACCCTTATCAGGGGTGCGCTCTAACCAACTGAGCTACAGACCTATATAGGGTCTTGATCGTCTTCACATATGAATCAAGCAATTCGTGTGGGAGCTCATCAGCAGGCTGATGTCGTCGATTAAGGAGGTGATCCAGCCGCAGGTTCCCCTACGGCTACCTTGTTACGACTTCACCCCAGTCATGAATCACACCGTGGTAACCGTCCTCCCGAAGGTTAGACTAGCTACTTCTGGTGCAACCCACTCCCATGGTGTGACGGGCGGTGTGTACAAGGCCCGGGAACGTATTCACCGCGACATTCTGATTCGCGATTACTAGCGATTCCGACTTCACGCAGTCGAGTTGCAGACTGCGATCCGGACTACGATCGGTTTTGTGAGATTAGCTCCACCTCGCGGCTTGGCAACCCTCTGTACCGACCATTGTAGCACGTGTGTAGCCCAGGCCGTAAGGGCCATGATGACTTGACGTCATCCCCACCTTCCTCCGGTTTGTCACCGGCAGTCTCCTTAGAGTGCCCACCATAACGTGCTGGTAACTAAGGACAAGGGTTGCGCTCGTTACGGGACTTAACCCAACATCTCACGACACGAGCTGACGACAGCCATGCAGCACCTGTGTCAGAGTTCCCGAAGGCACCAATCCATCTCTGGAAAGTTCTCTGCATGTCAAGGCCTGGTAAGGTTCTTCGCGTTGCTTCGAATTAAACCACATGCTCCACCGCTTGTGCGGGCCCCCGTCAATTCATTTGAGTTTTAACCTTGCGGCCGTACTCCCCAGGCGGTCAACTTAATGCGTTAGCTGCGCCACTAAAATCTCAAGGATTCCAACGGCTAGTTGACATCGTTTACGGCGTGGACTACCAGGGTATCTAATCCTGTTTGCTCCCCACGCTTTCGCACCTCAGTGTCAGTATCAGTCCAGGTGGTCGCCTTCGCCACTGGTGTTCCTTCCTATATCTACGCATTTCACCGCTACACAGGAAATTCCACCACCCTCTACCGTACTCTAGCTTGCCAGTTTTGGATGCAGTTCCCAGGTTGAGCCCGGGGCTTTCACATTCAACTTAACAAACCACCTACGCGCGCTTTACGCCCAGTAATTCCGATTAACGCTTGCACCCTCTGTATTACCGCGGCTGCTGGCACAGAGTTAGCCGGTGCTTATTCTGTCGGTAACGTCAAAACAGCAAGGTATTCGCTTACTGCCCTTCCTCCCAACTTAAAGTGCTTTACAATCCGAAGACCTTCTTCACACACGCGGCATGGCTGGATCAGGCTTTCGCCCATTGTCCAATATTCCCCACTGCTGCCTCCCGTAGGAGTCTGGACCGTGTCTCAGTTCCAGTGTGACTGATCATCCTCTCAGACCAGTTACGGATCGTCGCCTTGGTGAGCCATTACCCCACCAACTAGCTAATCCGACCTAGGCTCATCTGATAGCGCAAGGCCCGAAGGTCCCCTGCTTTCTCCCGTAGGACGTATGCGGTATTAGCGTTCCTTTCGAAACGTTGTCCCCCACTATCAGGCAGATTCCTAGGCATTACTCACCCGTCCGCCGCTGAATCGAAGAGCAAGCTCTTCTCATCCGCTCGACTTGCATGTGTTAGGCCTGCCGCCAGCGTTCAATCTGAGCCATGATCAAACTCTTCAGTTCAATACTGCTTGGGTTTTTAAGAAACCCTAAACTTGGCTCAGCAATCTCAAATGACTATGTGATTTCTCGCATGGTCACTTGTGATGCTGATAATCTTTGTGACTATCAGTCCATACTCACAAGCACCCACACGAATTGCTTGATTCAATTTGTTAAAGAGCGGTTGGTTAAGAGCTTTTCGTCTCAACCGAGGGGCGCATTCTACGCTTTCCTCATTTGCTGTCAAGCGTTTATTTTGAAGTTTTTGCGAGAAACTCGTTTAGCTTCAAACACTTGACTCGCTGCGATCTCTCGTGGCGGGAGGCGAATCATACAGCGTTTAGAAGCGCTGTCAACCACCATCTTAACCGCTGACGATCTTTCGATCGAAGCCCTTCAAACTTCGTCTTGACTATTTAACTCGTTGAAACTCAAGGAGTTTTTCGTTCCGACTACGCTGGAAGTGGGGCGCATTATAAGGGGATTCGAAACCCCGTCAACCCTTAATTCCAATAAACTTCGATATCGCTGAAAAGCAAAGCGGGGAGGCCTTCGTCCTCCCCGCTATTTCATTGCTCTATATAGCCTCAAAGCACCCCGGCACTGCGTAAGCGGTGTACCGCCTCGGCGTCCAGCCCCAATACATCACTCAATACCGCCTCGGTATGCTCACCCAACAACGGTGGCGCCCGTCGGTACTCGACCGGTGTCTCCGACAGCCGAATCGGGCTGGCCACCTGCGGCACGCTCCCCGCCAGCGGGTGCGCGATACTCACCGCCAAGCCACGCGCTACTACCTGCGGGTCCTGGAACATCTGCGCCAGGTCATTGATAGGCCCGCAGGGCACGCCAGCCGTCTCAAGCTGGCTCACCCATTCTGCAGTGGTCTTGAATACCGTTGCCTGACGAATCAACGGAATCAGCTCACCACGATTGGCAACCCGCAGCTTATTGGTAGCGAAGCGCGGGTCATCCGCCCATTGCGGCCGCCCCGCCACCTCGGCGAACTTGCGAAACTGACTGTCGTTACCCACGGTAAGAATGAAATCGCCATCGGCCGTGGGGAAGTCCTGGTAGGGCACGATGTTGGGATGCGCATTGCCCAGGCGCCGGGGCGGGTTGCCCGTAGTCAGGTAGTTCATGGCCTGGTTGGCCAGGCATGCCACCTGCACATCGAGCAATGCCATGTCGACATGCTGACCGATGCCAGTTTGATCCCGATGGGCGAGGGCGGCCAAGATAGCCACCGTCGAATACAGCCCAGTGAGGATGTCAGTCAGCGCCACGCCAACTTTCACCGGCCCCGCGCCTTCCTCGCCCTCAGGCCGCCCGGTCAGGCTCATCAGCCCGCCCAGCCCCTGGATCATGAAGTCATAGCCCGCGCGCTTGGCATAAGGCCCCGTCTGACCGAAGCCGGTAATGGAGCAATAGATAAGCTTCGGGTTTAGCGCCTTCAGGCTTTGGTAATCCAGCCCGTAGGCCGCCAGGCCACCTACCTTGAAGTTCTCGATGACGATATCCGACTTGGCCGCCAGCTCACGCACCAGGCGCTGGCCTTCAGGCTGAGTGAAGTCGATCGTCACCGAACGCTTGTTGCGGTTGGCCGAAAGGTAATAAGCCGCCTCGCTGGTGTTCTCTCCCTGGGCGTCCCGGAGAAAGGGCGGGCCCCAAGAACGGGTATCGTCGCCACTGCCCGGGCGCTCGACCTTGATCACGTCAGCACCAAGGTCAGCCAGAATCTGGCCAGACCAGGGGCCGGCCAACACGCGCGAAAGGTCCAGCACCCGCAGATGTGATAGCGCGCCCATGGGCTGGCTCCTTATTAATAGAAGGCCTGGATGCCGGTCTGTGCACGCCCCAGGATCAGCGCATGCACGTCATGGGTACCCTCATAGGTGTTGACCACCTCGAGGTTGACCAGGTGGCGGGCCACACCGAACTCGTCGGAAATGCCATTACCCCCGAGCATGTCACGCGCCATGCGAGCGATATCCAAGGCCTTGCCGCACGAGTTGCGCTTCATGATCGAAGTGATCTCGACAGCCGCTGTGCCTTCATCCTTCATACGCCCCAGTCGCAGGCAGCCCTGCAGTGCCAAGGTGATTTCGGTCTGCATGTCGGCGAGCTTTTTCTGGATCAACTGGTTGGCTGCAAGCGGGCGGCCGAACTGCTGACGGTCCAGGGTGTATTGACGCGCGGTATGCCAGCAAGCCTCAGCGGCGCCCAATGCCCCCCAGGAAATGCCATAGCGCGCCGAGTTCAGGCAGGTGAACGGGCCCTTGAGGCCACGCACGTCCGGGAAAATGTTCTCTTCAGGTACGAATACGTTGTCCATCACGATTTCGCCGGTGATAGAGGCTCGCAGGCCGACCTTGCCATGGATCGCCGGGGCACTGAGGCCTTCCCAACCCTTTTCCAGCACGAAGCCGCGGATATCGCCCGCGTCATCCTTGCCCCAGACCACGAACACATCGGCGATCGGACTGTTGGTGATCCACATCTTGCTGCCGGTCAGGCGGTAGCCACCGTCGACCTTCCTGGCCCGGGTGATCATCGAACCGGGGTCGGAGCCATGGTTAGGCTCGGTGAGGCCAAAGCAGCCGATCCATTCACCACTGGCCAGCTTGGGCAGGTACTTCTGCTTCTGCGCCTCGGTGCCAAATTCGTTGATCGGTACCATGACCAGGGAAGATTGCACACTCATCATCGAGCGATAACCCGAGTCGATGCGCTCTACCTCGCGTGCAATCAACCCGTAGCACACATAATTCAGGCCGCTGCCCCCGTACTGCTCGGGAATGGTCGCACCCAGCAAACCGATTTCGCCCATCTCGCGGAAGATTGCCGGGTCGGTCCGCTCATGGCGGAATGCCTCGAGCACTCGCGGCGCCAGCTTGTCCTGGGCAAACTGATAAGCGCTGTCACGCACCATGCGCTCTTCTTCAGTGAGCTGCTGATCCAGCAACAGCGGATCGATCCAGTGGAAGCTTGCTTTACCGGCCATGAGTGAAATCCTCGATATAGAGAGAGCAAATTCTTGTGCCCTTGAGCCTAGGCCTGATCGGCTGCCGGGACAAACGAGGATTGCGCACGGATTAGTGATAATTTGTCACTCCGTAAATCGGCAGAACGCCACATTGACAGCCTTACAAGTGAGGTTGACGTACATGCGCCGCAAGATCCCCAGTACCGCCGCCCTGGTCTGCTTCGAGGCGGCGGCGCGTAACGAGAGCTTTACCAAGGCTGCGCAAGAGCTTGCGCTGACCCAGAGCGCCGTTTGTCGGCAGATCGGTGGCCTGGAGGCCTTCCTTAATGTCGAACTGTTTCGTCGCTCACGGCGTGGGGTAAAACTGACCGAGGCGGGCCTGTCCTATAGTCGCCAGGTCGCCGCGCAGCTGGATGCCGTTGAGCGCGACACCCTCTCGGTGATGCGCCAGCAAGGCGCCAACGTGATCGAACTGGCGGTGGTCCCGACCTTTGGCACCCAATGGCTGCTGCCCAGGCTCAAGGACTTCCAGCAGGGCCACCCGGACGTCACCGTCAACCTGACCAACCGCACCCGCCCGTTCCTGTTCGCCGACACCGCCTTTGATGCCGCCATCTATTTCGGTGATGCCGACTGGTCAGGCACCCAGTCGCACCGGCTGATGGGCGAGAACCCTGTACCCGTGTGCAGCCCGACCATGCTGGACGGGCAGGGCATGCTCGACGCCCGGCGCATTGCGCAACTGCCCTTGCTGCAGCAGACCACACGCCCGTATGCCTGGCGACAGTGGTTCGCCAGCCTGGGCATGAACGTGGAGCGCGACATGACAGGCCCACGCTATGAACTATTCTCCATGCTTGCGCAGGCAGCGATGCACGACATGGGCGTCGCACTGATACCACCCTTCCTGATTCAGCAAGAGTTGCAGGAGGGTAGGTTGGTGGTCGCTAACAGGCATGCCCTGAGCAGCGACAAGGCCTACTATCTGATGATTCCCGAGCGCAAGGTTGAGTCCGCTTCGCTGCGCGCCTTCCGCGACTGGCTGGTGGCACAAGCCAAGCAATACACGGCGTCAGCGTAGGAACACGGCGCAACCTGACCCCGTAGTCAATTATTTTAAACACCTACAGATATATGTATTTGTCGCATATACGTAAACTGTTATGTAAGCCTGAAAATCCCCTTTAACCCTGCTGACTACGCGGCTTTCAGGGCGGAATTGCGACATTCAGCAAGTCGTAAGCGAATTACGGCCATTTTTTTTGATTTTTTCTCCTAATCTCCCAATAGCCCATGTTTGACGGGCTGCGACGGTAGGCTTGCGACATACGGTCACAGGGTGACTTGTAGTTTTAACTTCGTTTCGCTCCATAACCGGTTGTAGGCCCCCGGGTTCATCTGCAAAATGCCTGGCCCGCCTAGGACTCGGCGGGTTGACGCTCAACGACCGCACCAGCGCACCACCCGAAGTACGCTGGCTTCCACAAAAGACAAAAGGTCACCGCAGGAGATAAAGTCGTGCACATTGGTGTTCCTCTCGAGACGCAGACGGGTGAGACAAGGGTCGCCGCGACCCCTGAAACCATCAAAAAACTGGTTGCTCAAGGCCATCAGGTCACCGTCCAACGGGGGGCAGGGCTAAACGCCAGCATTCCGGACAGTGCCTATGAGGCCGTGGGTGCCTCCCTGGGAAGCGCCGCCGACGCCTATGGCGCGCAACTCGTACTCAAAGTGGTCGCGCCCAATGATCAGGAGCTCGCGCTGATCAGCAGTGGCAGCCTGCTGGTGGGTATGCTCAACCCGTTCAATGGCGAACTGATCGGCAAGATGGCCGACCGCGGCATCACTGCCTTCGCCCTGGAAGCAGCGCCACGTACCTCACGTGCGCAAAGCCTCGACGTGCTGTCGTCGCAGGCCAACATCGCCGGTTACAAGGCAGTGCTGCTGGCCGCTCACTACTACCCGCGCTTCATGCCCATGCTGATGACCGCCGCCGGCACCGTTAAGGCTGCCCGCGTGCTGATTCTGGGCGCCGGCGTTGCAGGGCTGCAGGCCATTGCCACGGCCAAGCGCATGGGCGCCGTGATCGAGGCCTCGGATGTGCGCCCCGCCGTCAAGGAGCAGATCGAGTCGCTGGGCGCCAAGTTCATCGATGTGCCTTACGAAACCGACGAAGAGCGTGAGTGCGCCGAAGGCGTGGGTGGCTATGCGCGGCCGATGCCGGCCAGCTGGATGCAGCGCCAGGCCCAGGCCGTACACGAGCGCGCCAAGCAGGCCGATATCGTCATCACCACGGCATTGATCCCGGGCCGCAAGGCGCCGACCCTGCTCAGCGCTGAAACCGTCGCGCAGATGAAGCCGGGCTCGGTGGTCATCGACCTGGCGGCAGCCCAAGGCGGCAACTGCCCGCTGACCGTTGCCGACCAGGTGGTGCTGGAAAACGGCGTGACCATCGTCGGCCCCACCAACCTGCCAGCCCAGGTGGGGGCCGATGCGTCGGCGCTGTACGCACGCAACCTGCTGGACTTCATGAAGCTGTTGTTCGACAAGGACAACGCGCTGGTCATCAACCTCGAAGACGATATCGTCGCGGCCTGCCTCATGTGCCGCGACGGGCAAGTCGTCCGCAAGAACGGCTAAGGAGCACGACAATGGAAGACATGCTGATTTCCCATGGCATCTACAACCTGATCATCTTCGTGCTGGCCATCTATGTGGGCTACCACGTCGTGTGGAACGTTACCCCGGCATTGCACACGCCGCTGATGGCGGTCACCAACGCCATCTCCGCCATCGTCATCGTCGGCGCCATGCTGGCCGCCGCGCTGACCGTGACACCGGCCGGCAAGGTGATGGGTACGCTCGCCGTGGCCTTGGCCGCAGTTAACGTGTTCGGTGGCTTCCTGGTCACCCGTCGCATGCTTGAGATGTTCAAGAAGAAAGCCAAGAACGAGGCGAAGAAGTAAGCATGAGCATGAATCTGGTAACGCTTCTCTACCTGGTCGCCTCGATCTGCTTCATCCAGGCACTCAAGGGCCTTTCGCACCCGACCACGTCACGCCGCGGCAACCTGTTCGGCATGATCGGCATGGGCTTGGCCATCGTCACCACCGTTGGCCTTATCTATAAGCTGGGCGCAGAGCTGGCGACTGCCGGCATCGGCTATGTGATCGTCGGCCTGCTGGTCGGCGGCACCGCTGGCTCGGTCATGGCCAAGCGAGTCGAGATGACCAAGATGCCGGAGCTGGTCGCCTTCATGCACAGCATGATCGGCCTGGCTGCGGTATTCATCGCCATTGCCGCCGTGCTTGAGCCCCAGTCGATGGGCATCGTCGCCGCCATCAGCGACCCGATCCCCACCGGCAACCGCCTGGAGCTGTTCCTCGGTGCAGCCATTGGTGCCATCACCTTCTCAGGTTCGGTAATCGCCTTCGGCAAGCTGTCGGGCAAGTACAAGTTCCGCCTGTTCCAGGGCGCACCGGTACAGTTCGCCGGCCAGCACAAGCTGAACCTGATCCTTGGCCTGACCACCATCGCCCTTGGCCTGCTGTTCACCTTCACCGGCCATTACAGTGCCTTCACCCTGATGCTGGCCCTGGCCTTCATCATGGGCGTACTGATCATTATCCCGATCGGTGGCGCGGACATGCCGGTGGTGGTGTCGATGCTCAACAGCTATTCGGGCTGGGCCGCTGCGGGTATCGGCTTCTCGCTGAACAACTCGATGCTGATCATTGCAGGCTCACTGGTCGGCTCCAGCGGTGCGATCCTCTCGTACATCATGTGCAAGGCGATGAACCGTTCGTTCTTCAACGTCATCCTCGGCGGCTTCGGTGGCGCGACGGATGTTGCAGGCCCAGCGGGCGCCCAGGAAGCTCGCCCGGTAAAATCCGGCTCGGCCGACGACGCCACCTTCCTGCTCAGCAATGCCGACACGGTGATCATCGTGCCTGGCTACGGCCTGGCGGTTGCCCGTGCCCAGCACGCGTTGAAGGAGCTGACCGAGAAGCTGACCCACAACGGCGTGACTGTGAAGTACGCGATCCACCCGGTGGCAGGCCGTATGCCAGGGCACATGAACGTGCTGCTGGCCGAAGCCGAAGTGCCTTACGACCAGGTGTTCGAGATGGATGACATCAACGCCGAGTTTGGCCAGGCCGATGTGGTACTGGTGCTGGGCGCCAACGACGTGGTCAACCCGGCAGCGAAGAACGACCC
This sequence comes from Pseudomonas sp. NFX1, assembly GCF_051123555.1. Classification (NCBI taxonomy): domain Bacteria; kingdom Pseudomonadati; phylum Pseudomonadota; class Gammaproteobacteria; order Pseudomonadales; family Pseudomonadaceae; genus Pseudomonas; species Pseudomonas sp. NFX1. The sequence goes on from NZ_CP169366.1 coordinate 4,551,081, forward strand.
CAAATCGCCGATTGCCGGCATGCCGATCCTTGAGGCGTTCAAGGCCAAGACCATCATCGTCAACAAGCGCTCCATGGCCAGTGGCTATGCAGGCCTGGACAACGAACTGTTCTACCTGGACAAGACCATGATGGTATTCGGTGATGCCAAGAAGGTAATCGAGGATATGGTCAAAGCGGTGGAGTAACTCCATCGCGGCAAACCGTGCGCTATATAAGAAGCCCCGCCGAGAAATCTGCGGGGCTTTTTGCATTTGCCTGATCCAGATCAACGGCTCTACTTCCGGGCTTCTCATACGACCATGGTCGTGGGACGGCAACCGGCGAAATCTCTAGACTGCGCTCCAGTAGCTTCAGTAGCCTGAGATAACAATCCATGTACCGTGATCGTATCCGCTTGTCCTCCCTGCACAGCAAGGTAATGAGTGCGGCTGATGCCGCTGGTCTGATCGAGGACGGCATGACTGTCGGCATGAGCGGTTTCACCCGCGCCGGCGAAGCCAAAGCCGTACCCCATGCCCTGGCCGAACGTGCCAAGCAGTCGCCACTGAAAATCAGCCTGATGACCGGCGCCAGCCTGGGCAATGACCTGGACAAGCAGCTGACCGAGGCCGGCGTGCTGGCCCGCCGCATGCCCTTCCAGGTCGACAGCACCTTGCGCAAGGCCATCAACGATGGCCAGGTGATGTTCATCGACCAGCACCTTTCGGAAACCGTCGAACAACTGCGCAACCAGCAGCTCAAGCTGCCGGATATCGCGGTTATCGAAGCGGTGGCCATTACCGAGCAAGGCCACATCGTGCCGACCACCTCGGTGGGCAACTCGGCCAGCTTCGCGATCTTCGCCAAGCAAGTGATCGTCGAGATCAACCTGTCGCACAACGCCAACCTCGAAGGCCTGCACGACATCTATATCCCAACCTACCGCCCGACCCGCACACCGATCCCGTTGGTCAAGGTCGATGATCGCATCGGCAGCATGGCCATCCCGATCGACCCGGCCAAGATTGTCGGTATCGTCATCAGCGACCAGCCGGACTCGCCGTCCACCGTGTTGCCGCCTGACCACGAGACCCAAGGCATCGCCGACCACCTGATCAACTTCCTCAAGAAGGAAGTCGACGCCGGCCGCATGACCAACAAGCTCGGCCCGCTGCAGGCCGGTATCGGCAGCATCGCCAACGCGGTGATGTGCGGTTTGATCGATTCGCCGTTCGAAGACCTGACCATGTACTCCGAAGTACTGCAGGACTCGACCTTCGACCTGATCGACGCTGGCAAGCTGAGCTTTGCCTCGGGCAGCTCGATTACCTTGTCCAGCCGCCGCAACGCGGATGTGTTCGGCAACCTGGAGCGTTACAAGGACAAACTGGTGCTGCGCCCGCAAGAAATCTCCAACCACCCCGAGGTGGTACGTCGCCTGGGCATCATCGGTATCAACACCGCACTGGAGTTCGATATCTACGGCAACGTCAACTCCACCCACGTCTGCGGCACGCGGATGATGAACGGCATCGGCGGTTCTGGCGATTTCGCCCGTAACGCCCACCTGGCTGTGTTCGTCACCAAGTCGATTGCCAAGGGTGGGGCGATTTCCAGCGTGGTGCCGATGGTCAGCCACGTTGACCACACCGAGCACGATGTCGACATCCTGGTCACCGAGCAGGGTCTGGCAGACTTGCGCGGCCTGGCGCCACGCGAGCGCGCCCGGGCGATCATCGACAACTGTGTGCACCCGGATTACCGCGCAGCGCTTAACGATTACTTCGAGCGTGCGTGCCAACGTGGTGGCCATACCCCGCACATTCTGCGCGAGGCGTTGAGCTGGCACGAAAACCTGGAAGAGACTGGGCGTATGCTCGCCAGTTGATCAGTTGGAAGGGGGCTGCTGCACAGCAGCCCTTTCGCGACGCAAGGTCGCCCTCATGATCATCTTAACAAACTGTACTACTGTACTGGTCATCACGCTTCAAGCCTGCCTTCACAAACCTGTCTTTACTCATTAACGCACCATAAAAGTGCAGACCAGTACAGTTGCGCCTATTTCGAGTGCAACAGTAGGGTTACACAGTTAACTGAACCATCGTAATGCAACAGAACTGTATCTACTGTTATGGACAAGAGAGGAGGATCATTGGCATCAGTTAAATCACTACCTAATCCCGCCATAAGCGGAAGGATGAAACATCATGGAACGTACACTCAGTTCCGGTCTGGTTTTTGAAAGCAACGCCCAGCAATCCAGCGCTTCGATGCCTCTGCGCGCTCTGTCCACCCTGCTGCTGTGGCAGCGTCGCATGGCCAGCCGCCGTCAACTGGCTCGCCTGGACTCCCGCCTGCTGGCCGACGCCGGTATCAGCGAGTCGCAGCGTTACGAAGAGCTGAGCAAGCCTTTCTGGCGCTAAGCTCCGGCTTGCCGGCTGCGGCCGGCACCGCAAATTCCAAAACCCGTTGCAGGTGACTGCAACGGGTTTTTTGTGTCTGGCCCTCGCGCTAGAGCACTTGGCAGCACAACAGGTACAGTTTATTTAAAATCATAAACACACCAGCACAGTTTTTGAGCGCGCCGTTCATTAACATCCAGAAACACCGGCGCGTGATACGCTTGGCTTAACAGTCTGGTAGAACCGGATGTTGAAAAAGTACCGAGGCGCGCAGTGCGAGCGTCCGATTAGCAGAATCCCCAGGAGTCCACGATCATGTCCCGTAAACATCTGATTGGCGCCGCCCTGATGCTGAGCCTGGCAGGCACCGCCAGCGCCACCAGCTTCGTCGTCACCACTGACGCAGTCGTGGGCGCTGTAGCCGCCTCGACCGACGCCACTTCCGACGTGTCTTCGTCGTTCCGCGACGACAAGATCGTCCAGGCCGCCCGTGACGACGCCGCCAGCTTCGTCGGCAGCCAAGGCGCTATTCGCGGCGCCAAGCTGGAAAGCGCCTTCCTGCACATTCGTGGGCAAATGCCGACCCTGCAGGCCAGCGACGCACAGTTGGCACAGGCCATCCTGGCGCTCTGACCTGCCACCGAGCCATGCGGCTGCGCGGGTGTTCGCCCGCACAGCCGCATGCGCCTTCACTGCCCACGTTTTCAGCCTTTAGAAGCCCATGCGTTATCTTTTGCCGTTGTTGTTCGCCGCCGTTGGCGTGCCCCTGAGCATGGCAAGTGCCCATGCCATGGACACCACCACACAAAGCCTGGTCATCACCGGCTATGTCACCAGCCAAGTCACCACCGCGCCGTTCGACCGTAAGCTGGTCAGCCAAGCCCGTGACGATGCAGCAGCATTCGTCGCCAGCGATGGCATGATTCGCGGTGCGCGCCTGGAAGCGGCTCTCGATTCACTGCGCCACCACTGTGCACGGCAGGCTGTCGGCGACCTGGAACTGGCGCAGGCAATTCTCGTCCAATGACTACACCTGACTCCCTGTATTTTTCGGAGATGCTCCATGCGTAAACCGCTGATCGCCGCTACCCTCGGCATGCTGCTGCTGGCCGACCTGGCCCAGGCACAGACTCTGGTGGCCACCAGCAATATCATCGTGCGCGCCTTCGGCCGCTCGATCGATTTCACCTCAGACACCACGACATCGATCCGTGACTCCAAAGTCGTGCGTGAAGCGCACGACGATGCTGCCAGCTTCGTCGCCAGCAACGGTGACATCCGTGGCGCCCAACTCGAGGCTGCCTTCAACACCCTGCGCGAGCGCCTGCCTGAAGCGCGTGGCGCCAGCGACCAGGTACTGGCCGAAGCCATCTTGGCACTGTGAACCAGGTGCGTGCCTGGCTGCTCGGCTGCGCCCTGACGCTGCTCGGTACGCCCGCCCTGGCCGACCTGCAGCTGGTGCTGCAGGCTTCCGGCCTCGACCCTCAACAAACTCAAGCCAGCCAGGCACTGCTCGACGAAGCGCTGGGCAAGCTGCCGCCGCGCTTCAAACAGCAACTGGACCGGCGTGTGCTGGTCAGCTGGAGCGCGCGCATGCCTGCCGACGCATATGGCCAGGCATCGCTGGTTTCCACCCTGGAGCTCAACAGCCGCCTGTTGCCAGGGCTGGCCGATGGCAGCGCCGCCCACGAACGTACCGACCGCCCGCATGGCACCGTGCGGGAGGAGCTGTTGGCCACTGTGCTGCATGAGCTGACCCACATTTACGACCGCGCACGGCTATGGCCCGCTACCGAGCGCTCGCTGATCGCCCGCTGCAAGCGCCAGCAGGGCACCGTGGGCAAAGTCGGCCTGCCAGAGGCGTGCCGCGGCCAGGCCGAGCGGCGCTTCACCTTGAGCGATGACCCACGCCTGCTCGACCTTGCCGGCTGGCAGCAGTATGTCGGCCGCCGTGGCGAACGCGAGCAGCACAACGGCCAGTTCGTACGCAGCCCCGACAGCTATGAGCTGAGCAGCCCCAAGGAATTCATCGCGGTCAATATGGAGTACTTCCTCCTCGACCCGAGCTATGCCTGCCGGCGCCCAGCCTTGAACCAGTACCTGCGCGACCACTTCGGCTGGGCCCCCGAGCAGCAAGCCTGTGCCAAAGGCCTGCCGTTCCTCAATGCCGGCAGCGACTTCGCCCGCCAACCATTGGGCGAGATCGACCCCGAGCGCGTCTATGAGGTCGACTACCTGCTGGCCGAGGCCAATCAGAACTGGGTCAGCCGCTGGGGCCACAGCATGCTGCGCCTGGTCATCTGCAAGCCTGGGCGGCCGCGCGGCCCGGATTGCCGCCTGGACCTCGACCAGCACCTGGTGCTGTCGTACCGCGCCTTCGTCAATGATGTGCAGCTGTCCAGTTGGGACGGCCTGGTCGGCGCTTACCCGTCGCGGTTGTTCGTGCTGCCGTTGGGCCAGGTGATCGACGAATACACCAAGACCGAGCTGCGCAGCCTGGCCTCGATCCCGCTCAGGCTCGACCGCCAGGAAGTCGAGAGCCTGGTGCGCCAGGCTGCAGAAATGCACTGGAGCTACGACGGCAATTACTACTTCCTGTCCAACAACTGCGCGGTCGAGTCGCTGAAACTGCTGCGCAGCGGCACGGCTAACCCACGCCTGAACGACCTGGACAGCATCATGCCCAACGGCTTGCTGGAAGTGCTCAAAGGGCGGGGCATTGCCGATACCCGTGTGCTCGATGACCCACGCGAAGCGCTGCGCCTGGGTTACCGCTTCGACTCCTACCGCGACCGCTACCAGGCCATGTTCGACGTGCTGAAAAAACAGCTGCCGATCAAGCAGGACAAGGTCGAGGACTGGCTGGCCCTGGATGCCGAGCAGCGCCGCAGCTGGTTCGCCCAAGCCGACCTGCGCACCAGCGCCGCCTTGCTGCTGCTGGAACAGGCCAGCTTGCGGCGCCAGCTGTTGCTGGCCCAGGACGAAGTCAAGCAGCGCTACCTGAACGCTGCTGCACTGAAGGATGGCAGCATCGACAAGGCCAACCAGACGCTGCAGCAGATGCTCGCCAATAGCGGTTTTCTCAGCCGCCCGGCAGAACTGCTGGATGCCAAAGGCTACGGCCTGCCGCAGCCCGATGAGCGCAAGCACCTGGAGAAGGTCAGCAGCGAGCGGCAGGCCCAGTTGCTGCGGCTGAGCACCGACCTGGACAAAGAGGTGAGGGCGCTGCTGGACCCGTCGCGGGCCAAGGAAATTGCCGCGATAGAAGCCAACGTGAAGCAAGTGGGCGAGCATTTGCGGGCATTGCACAAGGCCGCAGGTGGGCTGCAGTTGTAGGAGAGGCCTACAAGCTTTCCTCAGCCTCGCCCGGCAAGTCCTCATCCAGGTGCAACCAGGGCAGCCGGCTACCAATCCAGATATGCCGGTTGGCCCGTACCCGTTCCGGGTGGTCCAGCGTCGCCACCGTCACATCGATGCTGTGCGGGCTGTGCGCAGTGACCAGTGCCACATGCGCCCCGCAATGCCCACAGAAGTACCGGCTGCAACTGGCCGGCGCCACATAGCAGTTCGGCTCGCCCGACAGCCATTGAAAACCCGTGCGGGGCAGGGTCAGCCAGGTCACCACCAAGCCACCACTGACCCGCCGGCAAATCGTGCAATGGCAGTGGGCAACATCCGTCAGCGTGCCCTCCAACCGATAACGCAAGGCGCCACAATGGCAGCCACCCTCGGTCACATCCTGCATCACCTACCTCCTGTCGCCTTTGTCTCAGCGAAAGCTGGCTGAAAGCTTGCCCTCATAGGATAGCGCCCACTACCGGCACAAGACCGGTCAGCCAGGGCATCCGGAATTTTCCGCGCCCGGCCCAATCAACAACAACAATGGTGATTCTGATGTATTCCTGTGCCCGCCCTCTCGTAGTGCCCCTTCGCAAGCTCCCTGCGCAGCGCCCGACGCGCTGATCCGCCCGAATCGACAGTCCTTTCGCCGCGCCACGCCTGGAGTATTGCCATGCTGACCTTCCTCGGCTTTGCCATGGTCATCACCTTCATGTACCTGATCATGACCAAGCGCCTGTCGGCCTTGATCGCGCTGATCCTGGTACCGATCCTGTTCGCCCTGTTCGGTGGTTTTTCCGCCAAGATCGGCCCGATGATGCTCGAAGGCATCAGCAAACTCGCGCCCACCGGTGTGATGTTGATGTTCGCCATTCTCTATTTCGCCCTGATGATCGACTCTGGCCTATTCGACCCGGCCGTGCGCAAGATCCTCAAGCTGGTCAAAGGCGACCCGCTGAAAGTCTCGGTGGGCACCGCCGTGCTGGCCCTGGTGGTCTCGCTCGACGGTGACGGCGCCACCACCTACATGATCTGCTGCGCCGCCATGCTGCCGATGTACAGCCGCTTGGGCATGAGCCCGCGGATCATGGCCGGCCTGATCATTCTCGCCGGCGGCGTGATGAACATGACCCCGTGGGGTGGCCCGACCGCCCGCGCCGCCAGCGCCCTGCACGTGGACCCATCGGACATTTTCGTGCCGATGATCCCGGCGATGCTGTTCGGCGTGCTGGCGATCCTGGCCATTGCCTATATGTACGGCAAACGCGAGCGTGCCCGCCTGGGCGAGCTGCACCTGCCGACCGACGACATCGACCACAGCGAAATCACCGTTTCGCAGTACCCGGATGCACGCCGCCCCAAGCTCCTGTACTTCAACGGCGCCTTGACCGCAGCCCTGATGGTTGCCCTGATCGCAGGCGTACTGCCACTGCCGGTGCTGTTCATGATCGCCTTCAGCATCGCCATGATCGTCAACTACCCCTGCCTGCAACAGCAGAAGGACCGCATTGCCGCCCATGCCGGTAGCGTGCTGGCCGTCACCGGGTTGATCTTTGCCGCCGGTATCTTCACCGGCATCCTGTCGGGCACCGGCATGGTCGATGCCATGTCCAAGAGCCTGCTGGCGGTCATCCCCGATGCAATGGGCCCGTACCTGGCGGTGATCACTGCGATCGTGAGCATGCCGTTCACCTTCTTCATGTCCAACGACGCCTTCTACTACGGCGTGTTGCCGGTGCTTGCCGAAGCGGCCAGCCACTATGGCATCAGCCCGGTCGAGATGGCCCGTGCGTCGATCGTCGGCCAGCCGGTACACCTGCTCAGCCCCCTGGTACCCTCCACCTACCTGCTGGTGGCCCTGGCCGGCATCGAATTCGGCGACCACCAGCGCTTCACCTTGAAGTGGGCAGTTCTGGTGTGCCTGTGCATAATGCTCGCCGCATTGCTGATGGGCATTTTCCCGCTGTTCAGTAGTCTTTAATAAACACGTATTACCCTACCGCGACGCGCCCCTTGTCCGGGCGCGTCGCCTTTATCGCTCGAAGGAATACACATGGAATGGCTGACCAGCCCGGAAATCTGGGTTGCCTTTTTCACCCTCACCGCGCTTGAGATCGTGCTCGGGATCGATAACATCATCATGATCTCGATCCTGGTCAGCCGCATGCCCAAGCACATGCAGCCACGTACCCGGATCTTCGGCCTGGCCCTGGCCATGGTCACGCGCATCCTCTTGCTGCTGTCGATCACCTGGGTCATGCGCCTGACTGCCGACCTGTTCGAGGTCTTCGGCCACGGCATCTCCGGGCGCGACCTGATCCTCTTCTTCGGTGGCCTGTTCCTGCTGTGGAAGAGCTCGCAGGAGATCTACCACGGCCTGGAAGGCGAAGACGAAAGCAGCGACGAGCCAAAAGGCGCGGGCGGCAAGTTCTTCTACACCATCATCCAGATCGCCATCATCGACATCGTGTTCTCGCTGGACTCGGTGATCACCGCAGTAGGCATGGTGTCTCATGTGCCGGTGATGATCGCCGCCATCGTCGTCGCCGTGCTGGTGATGATGCTGTGCGCCGGTGCCATCAGCAACTTCATCGACAAGCACCCTTCGCTGAAGATGCTCGCGCTGTCGTTCCTGATCGTGGTCGGTACCGTACTGATCGCCGAATCGTTCGACGTGCATGTGCCAAAAGGCTACGTCTACTTCGCCATGGCGTTCTCGCTGGCGGTGGAAGCGATCAACATCCGTATGCGCACTGCCTTGTCGCGCAAGGATGGCAAAGAGAGTGATCCGGTGAAACTGCGCAAGGACATTCCGGGTCAATAAACCCAGGAAGCGTTTTGCAGAAAAGGGCCCTACGGGGCCTTTTTTCGTTTCTGAGGCCACAGAAATACAGGGCAATCATTCATGCGCGGTGTGTTTCAAATGAATGACAGCCATGCGAAGCTGGCAACAGCTGCGCAAAACAACTAAAGCTTTGAGTGGGCACTGAAATTTCTCAAGCGCCCACGCTCCACTTCTTGGCCCGCATGGGCCATCGGCAACAGGGGGCTTCGCCATGCTGACCCTGCTCAACCTGCTCTCGGCCGTGACGCTATTGGTCTGGGGCACACATATCGTGCGTACTGGCATCCTGCGGGTATTCGGGTCCGACCTGCGCCGCATCATCAGCCAGAACATGAACAAGCGCCCCCTGGCGTTCATCGCCGGGATCCTCGTCACCGCCATGGTGCAGAGCAGCAACGCCACTGCCATGCTGGTCACATCCTTCGTTGGCCAGGGCCTGATGGCCATGACGCCGGCCCTGGCGATCATGCTCGGCGCCGATGTCGGCACCGCGCTCATGGCCAGGGTGCTGACCTTCGACCTGTCGTGGCTGTCACCGCTGCTGATTTTTCTGGGGGTGATCTTCTTCCTTTCCCGCAAGCAGACCCGGGTCGGCCAGTTGGGCCGGGTAGGGATCGGGCTTGGCTTGATCATCCTGGCCCTGGAGCTGATCGTGCAGGCCGCTGCGCCGATCACCCATGCCCAGGGGGTGAAAGTGCTGTTCGCCTCGCTGACCGGCGACATCTTGCTCGATGCCCTGGTCGGCGCGCTGTTTGCCATGATTTCCTATTCCAGCCTGGCGGCCGTGTTGCTCACCGCGACGCTGGCCGGCGCCGAACTGATCAGCTTGCCGGTGGCCATCGGCCTGGTGGTCGGTGCCAACATCGGTAGCGGCTTGCTGGCGTTCATCAGCACCAGCATGCAGAACGCCGCCGGGCGGCGTGTGGCCCTGGGCAGCTTGCTGTACAAGCTGATCGGCCTGGTGCTGATCATTCCGGTGCTGCACCCGCTGGTGACGTGGATGGACACACTGAGCTTCAGCCCTCAGGAACTGGTGATCGGCTTCCACCTGCTCTACAACACCTTGCGCTGCCTGATCATGCTGCCCACCGTCAAACCCATGGGCCGACTGTGCAACACCTTGCTGCCCGAACGCGAAAACGGCAACGGCCAAGTGCGCCCGCGCCACCTCGATGCCTCGGCGCTCGACACCCCCAGCCTGGCACTGGCCAATGCCGCCCGCGAGACCCTGCGCCTGGGCGATATCGTCGACAGCCTGCTCGAAGCCATGCTCGGCGCCCTGCGCGGCACCCAGACAGCCCTGCCACAGCAGGTGCGCGCCTTGGGCGAGGACGCCGAGGCCTTGTACAGCGCCATCAAACTGTACCTGGCGCAAATGACGCGGGAGGACCTCAGCGAGCGCGACAACCGGCGCTGGGCCGAAATCATCGAACTGGCGATCAACCTCAAGCTGGCCTGCGACCTGGTCGAGCGCATGCTGCGCAAGGTCCAGCAGCAGAAAACCAGCCAACGCCGGGCGTTTTCCCAGGTCGGCCTGGAGGAGCTGACCGGCCTGCAAGAACAGCTGTTGTCGAACCTGCGCCTCGGCCTGTCGGTGTTTCTCAGCGCAGACCCCGAGAGCGCGCAGCTGCTGCTGCGCGAAAAACGCCGTTTCCGGGCGCAGGAAAGGCGCCTTGCCCACGCGCATGTCAGCCGCCTGCAACGCAAGGTGGTGCAAAGTATCGAGACCAGTTCGCTACACTTGGAGCTGATTGCCGACATGAAGCGGTTGAACTCTTTGTTCTGCAGCAGTGCCTATGTGGTACTAGGCGGCTCTGACACCGGCGGGCTGATGCTCGACACTGTGCCGGACGAAGCCCGCTTGCCGTGATTTCGCCTACCAGGAGAGCCAAGCTCGCCCATGCGTTGCCTGATGTTCGTTTGCCTGCTGATCTGCAGCCTGCCCACCCTGGCCCTCGACCGCTCGCGGGTAGAGGGGTACCTGTTGCCCAACGGTCTGCAGGTCATCCTCAAGGACGGCTATGAACGTGACCACGTGGCCATCCGCCTGGTGGTCGGGGTTGGCCTGGATGACTTCGACTGTGAGCAGAAGGAGCTGCCACACCTGCTCGAGCACCTGCTGTTCAGCGGTATCGACGAAACCGGCGAGGGCGGCCTGGAAGAGCGCCTGCAAGCCTTGGGTGGCGAGTGGAACGCCTATACCAGCAGCGCCGACACCACGTTCGTGATCGAGGCACCTGCGCGTAACCAGCGTAAAGTGCTCGACCTGCTGCTGGCGGTGATCCGCGACACCCCTATCGACGCCAAGGCCCTGGCCACGGCGAAAAGGATCATCGAGCGCGAGGACGGCGGCCACTATGGCCACCTGCAACGCTGGCTGGACCGCCAGGACATCGGCCACCCCGCCAGTGACCAACTGGCGACCGAACTGGGCCTCAAGTGCGCCGAGCGCTCGAACATCGACGACATGACCCTGGAGCAGGTGCAGGCCTTGCGCGACCGCTGGTACGCGGCCAACAACATGACCCTGATCATGGTCGGCGGCCTCGACCGCCTGCTGCCGGCGTACCTGGAGCGCACCTTTGGCGAGCTGCCGGCAACCGAGCCGGAAGAGCGCCGCAACCTCGAAAGCATCAGCCAGCAGGCCGAGCAACGCCGCGACCTGACCCGCGGCTGGCTGGGCGACAGCGTCAAGCTGCACTGGCTGTTCATCGAGCCGGTGCTGGACAACGACCATCAGCCGACCCTCGACCTGCTGTCGCGCTACCTGGATTGGGCGCTGTATGACCAGCTGCGCCTGCGCAATGGCTTGTCCTACGGGCCGTCGGTACAGCGCGAGAGCTTCGGTGACAGCGGCATGCTCAGCCTCAACGCCGACCTGGAACGCGACGACGTCGACCAGGCGGTCAAGGTGATGCAGGGGTTGTTCGACCACCTGCGCAAGGAAGGCCTCGACCCGGACACCTTCGCCCGCATCAAGGGCGCCAGCATGGCCCGGGAAAGCTGGAGCACCCAGGGCAACAGCGCCTTGGCCGACTACTACTGGGGGGCGTTGAACGACTACAACGACGGGCGCTTTGCCAACCCGGTGCGCAAGTTGCGGCAGGTCAGCCTGGCGCAGGCCAACGAAGCGTTGCAGGCTCTGCTCAAGGATCAGGGCTACCTGCGCATCGAGAAGCCCCTGCTGGGTTATGACGAGCTGTACGGGTTGCTCGCCTTGCTGCTGGGGCTGATCCTGGCGGCCGGGTTGCTGCGTTGGCGCCGGCATACCCCGCAACCACCGAGCGGTGCTACACGCAAAGCGTGATTCGGCGGTATCCTTTAGCCAGTACCGGCCTCTTCGCGGGGTTGCCCGAAAAGAGACCGGCACAGCCACCCTATCTCTCCCTGTTGTAGACCCATGCCCCCAATTCCCCGCATCGTCCAGCGCATCATCGAACTGCTTAAACGCTACCCCGGCATCATCGCGCTCGGAGGTTTCCTCTCCGGCATCGGCAGCTTCATCCTGGTCGACCGCCAGGCCGGCCTGGCCAGCTGGGTGGCGATCCTGATGCTGGTCAGCTGGGTCTGGCTGATGCTGGAAAACACCCTCACCGGCCTGTTCGCCCGCACCTTCAAGCGCGAGATCCCGCAACCGTTGCTGCGCTATGCGACGCAGATGATCCACCAGGAAACACTGTTCTTCGTCCTGCCGTTCTTCTTCATCACCACCACCTGGAACAGCGGCCAACTGGTGTTCACCGGCCTGCTCGCCGCCGCCGGGCTGATCTCGATCGTCGACCCGCTGTACTACAAGTGGTTGGCGCCACGGCGCTGGCTGTTCCTCGCGCTGCACACACTGACCTTGTTCGCGGCGCTGCTCACCGCACTGCCGATCATTCTTCACCTGACCACCGCGCAAAGCTTCAAGTTGGCATTGATCATTGCCATGGCCCTGTCGTTCCCGAGCCTGGCCAGCAGCTTCCCGGTCAATACCTGGCGGCGCGGCGTGGCGCTGGTTCTGGTAACCCTGTCGGTGGGCGGCGGGGGGTGGTTGCTGCGCTCGTGGGTACCACCGGCGACGTTGTGGATGACCGAAGTGGCCGTGAGCACCGAAGTACTCAATCGCCAACCTGGCGAGTCGCTGGACGAGATTGCCGCCAGCCGCATCAAGACCAGCGGGCTGTATGCGTACACCTCGGTCAACGCACCCCGGGGTCTGAACGAGCGCATCTACCACGTGTGGCAAAAAGACGGCAAGGAAGTGGACCGGATTGCGCTGGATATTCATGGCGGGCGCAAGGAAGGCTACCGGGCCTGGACCCACAAGCAGAACTTCCCGCCTAACCCGGTCGGTAAATGGCAGGTGAGGGTGCTGACCGAGGACGGCCAGGTGATCGGGGTGCTGCGGTTCAAGGTGGTCGACGATGCGCCGAGCCCATAGCTTCCTGGTTTAAGCACACAATCAATAAACCGCCCCATGCCCTCTGCGCTATGATCAGCCCCTAAGCCTTAGCGCCGAGTCAGTTGCATGGAGCCTATGACACCCCCCAGCGCCACCTTGGACACCAGCCACCAACCGCCCTGCCTGCGTATTACCGGTGACTGGACCCTGGCCCACTACGCCAGCCTCAAGCGCGACAGCGAACGCCTGCGCACGCAATGCAGCAACGACGCCGTTGCCGACCTCAGCCAACTGGGCCGTCTCGACACCGCCGGCGCCTCGCTGCTGGCCGAACTGCTCGGCGCCGAACGCCTGTCGCACTGCACCGATGGCCTGCCCGACGCCAGCCGTGCCCTGCTCAAGACCGTGTACTGCTCGGTGCAGGACTACTGCATTCCGGTCAAGGAGGCCGAACGCCCGGTGCTGCTGTTGCTGCTCGAGCGTATCGGCCGTGCCGTCAGCACCCTCTGGCAAGACACCCGGCAGTTGCTCGGCTTCGTCGGCCTGATTCTCGAAACCTTGCTGCGCCGGGCCTTCCAGCCCCACCGCTGGCGGCTTACGCCGGTCGTGGCGCACATCGAACAGACCGGCCTGGATGCTGCGCCCATCGTCGCCTTGCTGACCTTTCTGGTGGGCGCAGTGGTGGCGTTTCTGGGCGCAACGGTGCTGGCCGCGTTCGGCGCGACCCTTTTCACCGTCGACCTGGTGGCGTTCTCGTTCTTGCGTGAGTTTGCCGTGCTGTTGACCGCCATCCTCATGGCCGGCCGCACGGCCAGTGCCTTCACCGCGCAGATCGGCTCGATGAAGGCCAACGAAGAAATCGACGCCATCCGTACCCTGGGCCTCAACCCCATGGAGCTGCTGGTGGTGCCACGGGTATTGGCACTGCTGATTTCGTTACCACTGCTGACCTTCCTCGCGATGATCTGCGGCATCGTCGGCGGCGCGGTGGTGTGCGCCCTGTCGCTGGACATCTCGCCCGCCATGTTCCTGTCGCTGCTGCAAACCGACATCGGTGTGCAGCACTTCCTCGTCGGCCTGGCCAAAGCACCGTTTTTTGCCTTCCTGATCGCCGCCATCGGCTGCCTTGAAGGCTTCAAGGTCAGCGGCAGCGCGGAGTCCGTGGGCGCCCACACCACCTCGGCAGTGGTGCAGTCGATTTTCGTGGTCATCGTGCTGGATGCGGTGGCGGCACTGTTCTTCATGGAGATGGGCTGGTGAGTGGCCGGGAAACCGTGATCGAGGCACGGGGCATCTGTAACCGCTTCGGCAGCCAGAGCGTGCATGAAAACCTCGACCTGGACCTGTACCGGGGCGAGATCCTTGCCGTGGTCGGTGGTTCGGGTAGCGGCAAATCGGTGCTGTTGCGCAGCATCATCGGCCTGCGACGGCCAAACGAGGGGCAGATCAAGGTATTTGGCCAGGACCTGGCCGAGTTGCGTGAAGAACAGCGTTCGTTGGTCGAGCGACGCTTCGGCGTGCTGTTCCAGAAGGGCGCGCTGTTCTCGTCGCTGACCATCACCGAAAACGTCGCCTTGCCGCTGATCGAACACGCCGGCTTGTCCCGCACCGACGCCGAGCACCTGGCCGGGGTCAAGCTGGCCCTGGCCGGGCTGCCCATCTCGGCCGCCGACAAATACCCCGCCTCGCTGTCCGGCGGCATGATCAAGCGCGCAGCGCTGGCACGTGCCCTGGCGCTGGACCCGGACATCCTGTTCCTCGACGAGCCCACCGCAGGCCTCGACCCGATCGGCGCCGCCGCGTTCGACCAGTTGATCCTGACCCTGCGCGACGCACTCGGCCTGTCGGTGTTTCTCATCACCCACGACCTGGACACCCTTTACACCATCACTGACCGGGTGGCGGTGCTGTCGCAGAAAAAGGTCCTGGTGGCCGGCCCCCTGGCCGAGGTCGAGCAAGCCGACGACGCCTGGATTCAAGAATACTTTCACGGCCCACGCGGGCGCGCAGCCGAACAGGCCGCCGCCCGCCCGGGCCAGGAGCGCTGAACGATGGAAACCCGAGCACATCACGTCCTCATCGGCCTGGTCACCGTCCTGGTGGTGGCCGGTGCCATGCTGTTTGGCCTGTGGCTGACCAAGTCCAGTGTCGACGATGCCTTCAAGGATTACGAAGTGGTGTTCAACGAAGCCGTCTCGGGCCTGTCCCGCGGCAGCCCGGTGCAGTACAACGGCATCAAGGTGGGCGACGTGTCGACCCTGCGCCTGGACCCGAAGGACCCTCGCCGCGTGCTGGCCCGGGTACGGCTGAGCGGCGACACGCCGGTCAAGGAGGATACCCAGGCCAAGCTGACCCTGGCCGGGGTCACCGGCAACGCGTTCATCCAGCTCAGCGGCGGCACGCCGCATAGCCCCGAGCTCAAGGGCAAGGATGGCAAGCTGCCGGTGATCATCGCCTCGCCTTCGCCAATCTCGCGCCTGCTCAACGACAGCAGCGACCTGGTTACCAACATCAATCTGCTGCTGCACAACGCCAACCTGATGTTCTCGGAAGACAACATCGGCCACCTCAGCAGCACCCTGGCCAATCTCGACAAGACCACCGGGGCCTTCGCCGGCCAGCACGGCAGTATTGCCGAGGCCATCACGCAGCTGGTGCAGGTCGGCAAACAGGCCAGCGCCACCCTGGCCGAAACCCAGGCACTGATGCGCAACGCCAACGGCCTGCTCGGCAGCGAGGGCAAACAGGCCATCGGCAGCGCCGAGCAGGCCATGCAGTCGCTGGCCGAAAGCACGGCGACCATCAATGCGCTGCTCAAGAACAACAGTGAGGCCATCGGTGACGGTGCCCAGGGCCTGAACCAGCTAACCCCCGCCATCCGCGAGCTGCGCGAAACCCTCAACGCACTCAAGGGCATTTCCCGGCAGCTGGAGGCCGACCCGAGCGGCTACCTGCTCGGACGCGACAACAACAAGGAGTTCCAGCCATGAACGCATCGCTGCGCCTGTTGGCCCTGGCGGCCGCGGTGAGCCTGGCCAGTGCCTGCTCGATCCTGCCGCAAAGCGAACCCGTGGACCTGTATCGCCTGCCGGTGAACCAACCCAGCCGCGTTGCCGCGCCGCTGGACTGGTCGCTACGGCTCAACAAACCGCTGGCCAGCGAAGTACTGGCCGGCCCACGGATCGCGGTGATCCCACAGGGAGACGTGGTCAGCAGCTACAAGGGCGCCCGCTGGAGCGATGCCGCGCCAGTGCTGCTACGCAACCGCCTGCTCGATGGCTTCCAGCGTGACGGCCAGGTTCAACGCCTGAGCGCCGATGACAGCAACCTGCAGGCCGACTACGAGCTGGCCGGCGAGCTGCAGGCGTTTCAGAGTGAGTACCGCCCGGACGGGGCCGTGGAGGTGGTGATTCGCTACGATGCGCGTCTGGTCCAGGGGCGCAGCCAGCGTATCCTCGCCAGCAAACGCTTCGAGATCCGCCAACCGCTGGCCGCCAGGCAGGTTTCGGCGGTGGTGGCAGGCTTCGGCGGCGCCAGCGACCAACTGGTCGGGCAGGTGGTCAGCTGGACCGTCACCCAGGCCACGCAGGCCCAAGCTCAGGTCCAGGCTCAGCCGAAGAACCAGTAGCAGACCAAGATCGCCGCGACCACGCCGGAAAATTCGGCCAGCAGGGCGCAACCGACCGCGTGGCGTACCCGCTGGATGCCCACGGCACCGAAGTACACCGCCAGCACATAGAAGGTGGTCTCGGTGCTGCCCTGAACGGTCGCCGCGACCAGTGCCGGGAAGCTGTCCACACCGTGGGTCTGCATGGTCTCGATCAACATGGCCCGCGCCGCACTGCCCGAGAACGGCTTGACCAGCGCGGTGGGCAGGCCTTCGACGAAGCGGGTATCCATGCCCATCCAGTTCACCGCATGGCGAATGCCGTCCAGCGCCAGCTCCAGCGCGCCCGAGGCGCGCAGTACGCCGACTGCCACGAGCATGGCCACCAGGTAGGGCAGCAGGCTCTTGGCCACATCGAAGCCTTCTTTGGCGCCTTCGACAAAGGCTTCGTACACCTTGACCCGCTTCAGCGCACCAATCACCAGGAACAGGATGATCACGCCGAACAGCGTGAGGTTGCCAAGGATCGACGACAGGCCCGCCAGCGCAGCCGCCGACAAGGTGCCGAGGAAGGCCATGAAGCAGCCCAGCAGCAATGCACCGGGGATCAGGTAGGCCAGCACCACCGGGTCCCACAGGCGCAGGCGCTGCATCACCGCCACCGACAGCAGGCCCACCAAGGTCGACACGCTGGTAGCCAGCAGAATCGGCAGAAACACCAGCGTCGGGTCGGTCGCGCCTTGCTGCGCGCGGTACATGAAGATGGTCACCGGCAACAGGGTCAGCGACGACGCATTGAGTACCAGGAACAGGATCTGCGCGTTGCTTGCGGTGCTGCTGCTGGGGTTCAGCTCCTGCAGCGCACGCATGGCCTTCAGGCCGATCGGCGTGGCTGCGTTGTCCAGCCCCAGGCCGTTGGCCGCGAAGTTCATGGTGATCAGGCCCAGGGCCGGGTGCCCCGGCGGCACCTCGGGCATCAGCCTGGCGAACAGCGGGCCGAGAACCTTGGCCAGCCACTCGACGATACCGGCCTTCTCGGCGATTTTCAGAAAGCCCAGCCACAGGGTCAGGGTACCGAACAACAGGACCATCACCTCCACCGACAGCTTGGCCATGGCGAAGATGCTCTCGACCATGGCGGCGAAGATGCCGGCGTTGCCGCCGATCAGCCACTGGGCCAGGGCGGAGACGGCCGCCACCAGGAAAAAGCCGAGCCAAAGGCCGTTGAGCATCCGATTGTTCCCCCTGAAAAGTGCCCGAATGATAACGGAGATTGCAGGCGCCCACACAAGACGCAGTCCCTAGAAAGGGGCGCAACGCGCCCCCCCCCACAATCCCCCACACAACAAAAAGCCCCGACAAGTCGGGGCTTTTTGTTCAACGCATCAGCTTCAGCGCTTGGCGGCTTCGCCAACCACCACGGCTTCCTGCTTGTCGGCCATCAGCGAGGCATAGTACTGCTCGCCCTTGGCAGCGTCGTACATGCCTTCCCAGCGTGCGATGACCAGCGCGGCCAGGGCGTTGCCGACCACGTTCAGCGCGGTACGGGCCATGTCCATGATGCGGTCGACACCGGCGATGAAGGCCAGGCCTTCCAGCGGGATGCCCACGCTGCCCAGGGTCGCCAGCAACACCACGAACGATACGCCCGGTACACCGGCAATACCCTTGGAGGTGACCATCAGGGTCAGCACCAGCAGCAGCTGCTGGCTCCACGACAGGTCGATGCCGTACAGCTGGGCGATGAAGATTGCCGCGATGCTCTGGTACAGGGTCGAACCGTCGAGGTTGAACGAGTAGCCGGTCGGCACCACGAACGAGCAGATCGACTTCGGCGCGCCGTACTTCTCCATCTTCTCGATCACCCGCGGCAGCACGGTTTCGGAGCTGGAGGTGGAGTAGGCCAGGATCAGCTCATCTTTCATGATGCGCATGATCTTGATCACCGAGAAGCCGAACACGCGAGCCACCAGGCCCAGCACCATGAAGGCGAAGAAGGCGATGGCGAAGTACACCAGCAGCACCAGCTTGGCCAGCGGCAGCAGCGAGCTGAAGCCGAAGTTGGCGACGGTGACGGCGATCAGGGCGAACACGCCGATCGGGGCGTAGTTCATGATCATGTGGGTGACCTTGAACATGGTCTCCGACACGGCCTGGAAGGTACGCACCAGCGGGTCGCGCAGCTCTGCCTGAAGGCTCGAAAGGCCCAGGCCGAACATCACCGAGAAGAAGATGATCGGCAGCATTTCGCCACGCATCAGCGCCGCGAAGATGTTCGACGGGATCAGGTTGAGCAGGGTTTCGATGAATGCATGCTCATGCTGCACTTCGGCCGCAGTGGCCTGGTACTTGGAGATGTCCACGGTACCCAGGGTGCTCATGTCGATGCCGGCGCCCGGGTGGAACAGGTTGGCCAACACCAGGCCGACGACGATGGCGATGGTGGTCACCACCTCGAAGTAGAGGATGGTCTTGAGGCCGATGCTGCCCAGTTTCTTCGCGTCGCCAACCCCGGCGATGCCCACGATCAGCGACGAGATCACGATCGGAACGACGATCATCTTGATCAGGCGAATGAAGATGTCACCAGCGGGCTGGAGGACGTTGCTGATCCACCATGCCTTTTCCGCACTGAAATGATTCAGTAGCGCGCCGATTGCAACGCCCAGGACCAGACCGATAACGATCTGCCAGGCGAGGCTCAGTTTTGCCTTCTTCATGTCTTTACCCTTTGTTCTAGTGGTCATGGGCGCCGGACGAAAACGCGCGTAACAGAGCCGTTGGCAACGTCACGGTGAGCGAAAAGCTTCCGTCCGGTGGCCTCATGCAAGGACACCGCGAGCGAGCGACAGGGCGCTCGGGCCAGCGAAAAGGCGGCAACTATTGCGATGGGGAAGGGGGAAATCTAATGCCGGAAACGCATACCCTATGCCGATACTGCATAGTGTTTTGCGCTAAAAATGGCATGTCGCAAGTGCTTGATTTATAACGTTCGGAATCCCGAACAAGACCAAAGCGCCATTTTTAGGCAGATTTGGCAGCGTGTGCGAAGGGGGATAGATGGCTTGTTCGACAATCCGAATGGCCGAAATGCCACTTGCGAGGGCGCCCTGGCGGGCGAAAAAAAGTTGATGTACGGTCGAGACAAAATGTGTCTTTGAGGGGAAAACACGCAAGAAGGGTAATTTGCCTGATTGCCTTGACGGCTCCTCATTGGCTCCTCGGAAGTCAGGTCGGCACATGGTATCCCTGATGACACCACCGACCTGAGGCTTCCGATTCCGCCTTTCCTGACCCGGCCCATTGCTGGAGGCACTCCCTGTACCCCTAGGCCACTCCGACCCTGCAACAGTCAGAACAGCCCGGCCCCTTGGTCATGTGCTGCCCCTCCTCGGGGCGGCGCATCATAGAAGGCTGAAATATAAAAAGGTTCAGCTTCTATTACGTGACAGTGCATAACCGTTCATCGGTAACGGCTTATAAAAGCTCAGTACCACTTCGGGTCACGCTTGAGTTGCTCGCGCAACATCGCCTGCATGCCATCATCCGGTTCGCCAATAAAGCGGTACTGCGCATGACGGGTAGGCGACTTGTCGCTCGGCAAGCCCTCGGGCACCTCTACGAGCATCCCGTAGGCTTGGTCCTTGTCCCAGCTAAACGCCACGACCAGACGCTTGTAGGTGCAGTTTTGCGCCGTTTCACACAAGGGCCCGACCAGATACTGGTCGCCGTCCTCGGTGACTGCCGACATCTGCTCCTGGGCACTGCCGGTGAGGTTGACTACCCAATCGGGCAGGCGCTCCTCGCCCTTGATCGTGTCCTGCCAGGTTTCCCGGTATTCAGGGTCCGAGCCGAGCAACTGATCGACCCGGACCTGGCCGTCATTGGCCGCCATCGCCGCTGCACTGCCGCCCAGCAAGCAGGCGGCAGCCAGGGCTGTGCAAAGCTTCCTGTGCATCTTCAACCTCGACCACGTCCAAAGAAGAAGGAGGCTACGAACAGGACCAGGAAGACGATGAACAGGATCTTCGCGATACCCGTGGCCGCGCCAGCGATACCACCGAAGCCCAGTACGGCGGCGACAATGGCGATGATGAGGAAAGTAATAGCCCAACTCAGCATGGTGGTTCTCCTTTCTTTTTTGAAATCAATCCGGCCTTGGGGTACAGCACAGGCTCAGAACACCCAGCGATCCTGTGGCACGACGTTTTCCAGGGTGGCCGGTGAAGCGGTGGCATTGCTCGATGGCAGCGGGTCGGCTGCCTTCACGAGGCTGGTGGCACGGGTTGCCTGAATCTGCGTCAGAAGCGCGGTCTGTGCCGCCACTTGCTCCGCCAGACGCGCGGTCTGCCAGCTGTAGTAGAAGAGGCCAGCGGCCAAGGTCAGCAGCAGCGCCATCCCCAGTAACAGGAACTGGCGCAAAGGCAGTGCGACGTTCTGCGAGCGGTTGACGGATTGGCGGTTCATGCCGGCTCCTCCTGCTGTAATTGTTGTTCAAACCTGAACAGGTAATTGCAGCCTGCATGCCAGCCTTTGCATCATTAAAAAATCCTTTTAAATCAAACACTTAAACCAATCACACATTGCACCGAAGGACGTATCCTGCACGATGGCCCCTGAGGCGTCGTGCGAATTGCACGATCAGCCCTCGACCTTGGTCGCCACCTTGAGCAGATCGGCGTCCACACCGCGCACGCCAATGATCTGCCGGGCAATCTCGACAGCAATGGTCTTCTGCTCGCTGCTGACCACTTCGCCCGACAGCCGCACCAGGCCCTCCTCACTGGCGACCTTGAGGTTCAGGCCATCGAGGTTGCGGCTGAAACGGAAGCTGTTCTGGATCTTGTCGACGATCCAGCTGTCGCTAGGCTGCGGCCCGGTCGGCGCGCCTACCGGGTTGTCGCGTGCCTTGGCCATGGCGGCGGTGTCCAGGCTGACCAGGTTGTTGACCAGGTGCACCCCGTCGGTGGTGCGCGCCACTACGCCGGCCAACTCCTTGGCCTCTGCGCTGTCGACCCTGCCGCGCAGCGTCACTACGCCTTCGCTGCTTTGCACTTCTATAGGCGCCTTCTCGGTGGTGCGGCTCCACAGCAGCCGTGCGCGTATCACCGCCGCCAACGTTGCATCCTCCAGCCGCTGGGCATAGGCACGCAGCTCGAGCGGGCGCTCCACCAGTTGGGCATTGACCTGCAACTGGTTGTCGACCTGTTCGATGCCGCGGGTGGCCAAGGCGACATGCTCGGCCAACTGGCGCTCGACAGTGTTTTCGACCTCACCCGATAGCCGCGCCTGCTTGCCGTCTACCACCACATCGATACGAAAGGGGTTGAGCATGCGGTTGAGCGACAGGGCTGTTTGCAGCGAGCCCTCCAGGCGGGCGTCCTGCACAGGGTCAGCGAATGCCGGGTTAAAAACCGGCAGCAAAGTGGCCGCCAACACGGCCAGTCGTGGGAAAAAGGGCATGGCAGTGCCTCCTTTGTTGGCAAAAACAGAAAATAGTCGCAACCAATGTGCCATCGCGCACCTCTAAGCAAATCATCGAGATATCGCGGCTCAAGGGCATTGTTTGGCCATTGGCTAGCATGCAAAGGACAGAATCCTTCAGAATTGACCATGCAACTTGCCCGATTTTTCCCACACTAATTGAAGATCTATCCTAAGGAGCGCAGGAAATGGAATCAGCCCAGGACAAGCAAGGCCGCATTCTGCTGGTGGATGACGAGTCCGCGATCCTGCGCACCTTCCGCTACTGCCTCGAAGACGAAGGCTATAGCGTGGCCACCGCCAACAGCGCCGCACAGGCCGAAACCCTGCTGCAACGCCAGGTGTTCGACCTGTGCTTCCTCGACCTGCGCCTGGGCGAGGACAACGGCCTCGACGTGCTGGCGCAGATGCGTATCCAGGCCCCGTGGATGCGCGTGGTGATCGTAACCGCGCATTCGGCGATCGACACGGCGGTGGATGCTATCCAGGCCGGTGCCGCCGACTATCTGGTCAAACCCTGCAGCCCCGATCAACTGCGCCTGGCGACCGCCAAGCAGCTGGAAGTGCGCCAGCTGTCGGCGCGACTCGAAGCCCTTGAAGGCGAGGTGCGCAAGCCCAAGGACGGCCTCGACTCGCACAGCCCGGCCATGATGGCGGTGCTGGAAACCGCGCGTCAGGTCGCCACCACCGACGCCAACATCCTCATCCTCGGCGAGTCCGGCACCGGTAAGGGTGAACTGGCCCGTGCCATTCATGGCTGGAGCAAGCGGGCGCGCAAAGCCTGCGTCACCATCAACTGCCCTTCGCTGAATGCCGAGCTCATGGAAAGCGAGCTGTTCGGCCATACCCGCGGCGCCTTCACCGGCGCCAGCGAGAGCACCCTTGGCCGCGTCAGCCAGGCCGACGGGGGCACGCTCTTCCTCGATGAAATCGGCGACTTCCCGCTGACCTTGCAGCCAAAGTTGCTGCGCTTCATCCAGGACAAGGAGTACGAGCGTGTCGGCGACCCGGTCACCCGCCGGGCCGATGTGCGCATTCTCGCCGCCACCAACCTCAACCTTGAAGAGATGGTGCGCGAAAGCCGCTTCCGCGAAGACCTGCTGTACCGCCTCAATGTCATCACCTTGCACCTGCCGCCGCTGCGCGAACGCAGCGAAGACATCCTGACCCTGGCCGATCGTTTCCTGGCCCGCTTCGTCAAGGAATACTCCAGGCCCGCCCGTGGTTTCAGCGACGAGGCCAGGGCTGCCCTGCTCAACTACCGCTGGCCCGGCAACATTCGTGAACTGCGCAACGTCGTGGAGCGCGCCAGCATCATCTGCCCGCAGGAGCGCGTGGAGATCAGCCACCTGGGCATGGGCGAACAGCCGGCAGGCAACGCGCCCCGCGTGGGCGCGGCATTGAGCCTGGATGAGCTGGAGCGCGCGCATATCGGCGCCGTGCTGGCCGCCAGCGATACCCTCGACCAGGCCGCCAAGACCCTGGGCATCGATGCCTCGACCCTGTATCGCAAACGCAAGCAGTACAACCTATGAAGTGGCAGATGAAGCTGCGTACGCGGCTTTTCCTCAGCATTTCGGCGCTGGTCACAGTGGCCCTGCTGGGCCTGATGCTGGGCCTGGTCAGCGTGCTACAGATGGCTACGGTGCAACAGCAACTGGTACGGGACACCACCCACGCGCTGGAAGTGGGACTGAAACTGCGGCAAAACCTTGGCGAACAGCTGACCCTGATCCTCGACGAGAACACCGCGCCGCAAAACCTGCGGCTGTTGCAGGACAACTTCCAGGCGCTGCTCGACCAAGGGCTCGAACAAGGCGGTGAACGCACCGGTTTCAGCAAGGCCAGCAGCAATTACCAGACCTTCCTCCGGGCCTACCGCGACAGCCCCGCACCTGCACGCAGCATGGGCAGCGACGAGCCACTGGGGGCAGCCTTCAACCAGCTACGCACCGACCTCATCGATTCGCACAAACAGGCGCTGGAACACATCACCCGCAGTGAAGAACGTACCCGTGATCGCGCCTTGCTGGTCAGCGGCGTGCTCGGCCTGATGGGCTTGGCGATACTGGTATTGGGCTTTGTCACCGCGCACAACATCGCGCGACGCTTCGGCCAACCGATCGAAGCCTTGGCCAAGGCGGCCGATCAACTCGGCAAGGGCAACTTCGACGTCACCCTGCCAGTCACCCAGGCCAGCGAGCTCAACCAGCTGACCCGCCGCTTCGGGCTGATGGCCGACGCCTTGCGCAAGCACCAGGCCACCAACGTCGATGAGCTGCTGGCCGGCCAGCAACGCCTGCAGGCCGTGCTCGACAGCATCGACGATGGCCTGCTGATCATCGACCGGCAGGGCCGCCTGGAACACCTCAACCCCGTGGCCCAACGCCAGCTGGGCTGGAACGACAGCCGCCTTGGCAGCACCCTGGCCGAAGCCTTGCAGCGCCCGGAGCTGGAGCAGCAGCTGCGCCAGGTGCTGCGCGGTGGCAGCCTCGATCGCCCGCCAGACGACCTGAACATCGACGTCGATGAAGAAACCCGCCTGCTGACCTATAGCCTGACACCGGTCAGCCACCCTCAGGGGCCGATTCTGGGCGCGGTGATGGTGCTGCACGATGTGACCGAGCAGCGGGCCTTCGAGCGCGTGCGCAGCGAGTTCGTCCTGCGAGCCTCGCACGAACTGCGCACACCGGTCACAGGCATGCACATGGCGTTCGGCCTGCTGCGTGAGCGGGTCAAGTTCCCACCCGAGGCGCGCGAGTACGACCTGCTCGAAACCATCGGCGAAGAAATGCAGCGCCTGACTCAGCTGATCAACGACCTGCTGAACTTCTCTCGTTACCAGAGCGGCTTGCAGAAGCTCGAACTCGCCCCTTGCGCCATCGATGAGCTGCTGGAGCGCGCGCAGCTGCGTTTTGCCGAACAGGCCGCACACAAGCAGATCGAGCTGATCAAGGAGCTGGAGCTGCCGCTGCCTCGCATCCAGGCCGATGTCGCCCAGCTCGACCGGGTACTGGACAACCTGCTGCACAACGCCGTGCGCCATACCCCCAGTGGTGGCCGCATACGCCTGCACGCAAGGCGCCATGCCGAGCGCGTGATCATCAGCGTCGAGGACAACGGCGAGGGCATCGCCTATGGGCAGCAGGGGCGTATCTTCGAGCCCTTTGTACAGGTGGGGCGCAAGAAGGGCGGTGCAGGGCTGGGCCTGGCGTTGTGCAAGGAGATCGTGCAACTGCACGGCGGCCGAATGGGCGTGTTTTCCCGCCCGGGGCAGGGCACCCAGTTCTACATGGCGTTGCCGGTGTAGCCAGCGGGGCGGGCCTCAGGACTCATCGTCGGCCCGCCGCCCAGCCCCCTCGCGCCGGCCGCGGGTGACCAGTTCGGCAAACTGGCGGGCATTCAACGGGCGGGCGAACAGCCAGCCCTGGCCATAGTTGACCCCTTCGCTGTTGAGCAGTACCGCCTGGTCTTCGCATTCGATGCCTTCGGCAATCACCCTCAGGTGCAAGTCATGGGCCATGCGGATGATGTGCGGGGCCACGCCGCTGCTGGCGGCGTCATGGCCCAGGGCATCGATGAAGGCCTTGTCGATTTTCAGGCAGTCGACGGGCAAGGTCTGCAGATAGGCCAGGCTGCAATAACCCGTGCCGAAATCGTCGATCAATACCTGATGGCCCACCGCACGCAGGGCCTGCAGGTTGTCACGGGCTACCACCACGTCGATCAGGCCACGCTCGGTGACCTCGAAAGCGATCTGGCTGGCCGATACGCGGTGCTGGGCCAGCAGCCGCGCTGCGACCCGGCCGATGCGAGGGACCATCACGTCGCACGCGGCAAGGTTCACCGAGATGTACAGGTTGCGGTGCGAACGCAGCAGCTGGCCAAGCTGTTCGAGCACCCGCTGCAAGACAAAATCGGTGATCTGGCGGATCTGCCCGGTATTTTCGGCCAAGGGTATGAACAGGTCCGGGCTGGTCAGGGTGCCGTCAGGGCGGCGCCAGCGCACCAGGGCCTCGGCACCCACACAGCGCCGGCTGTCGAGCTCGATGATCGGTTGGTACAGCACCTGCAGCTCGCCTCGGCGCAACGCGTTCTGCAACTCCGAGCTCATCGACCGGCGCTGCAGAATCAACTGCAGCACCAACCAGCCGATGCAACAGGCGGCCAGCACGCTGCCGGGGAACAGCAGCCAGAGCATGCCGTTCATGCGCAGGGGCAGGCTGGCGCGCGGCGCGATCAACACCAGTTGATAGTCCGGTGATTTGGTCGGCATGCGGTAGATGAGGCGGTCGCTCAGCTCCAACAGCGACTTGTGGCTGGCTGTCCATGCCGACGGCGGTGGCCATACTTGCGGTGGCCCCAGCACCGGAATGGCCCGCGTACCGTTGTCCAGCACCACCACCAGGCTGCCACCAGGCGGCAGGTCGACCACGTCAGTCAGGTGACCGCGCGAGGTGGACACCACGAAATTGCCCCGCCCCAGCATCAAGGCCGCCAGGTTTTCGTTGGGTTCGGTGGTGGTATTGAGCCAATAGCTGTAGGTCGGCCCCTTGATGTCGGGCGCCCGCAGGGGTTCGAACGCCCGCTCATCACCCCGGTTGGAGCAGGCGACATTGGCGTCCACGTAGGCTGCTTCATAAATGAAGCGCGAACTCAGGCCAACTTGCTGCAACGCCGCCAGCATCTGCGGGTTGCAACCTCGCAAAGGCTGCGCCTGCAAGATATCCACCCCTTCACGCAGCTGGCCGAACACCTGTTCGAGGCGTTCGAGAAAGCGCTCGCCCTGGGCATTCATCTGTTCGCTCTCGCTTTGCTTCATCTGCTGCAGGGCAATGCCGATGCTGGCGGTGAGCAACAGCGCGGCGCTGGCCATTGCTGCCAGTGAGGCCAGCATCCAGGGACGGTAGAAAATTTGGCGCAGCGTGGAGATGAGGGCTGACATCAAGGGCATCCAGTTGATTACTAAGGTATAGCAACTGGATCAGGAATCGCCCTCGCCGTTGGGCGCCTCAGCTCAACGCATGCGGTTGAGCACCTGCAACATGGCGGCCGTTTGCGCGTCGGGCATGCCATCGAAACGTTGTGGCCGGAAACGCATCTGGAACGCGGCGATCACATGCCGCGTGGCAACGTCCAGCTCACCGGTTTGCGCGATGGCGTAGCCGAACCGCGCCAGTTCCTGCTGATACCAACCCACGCTTGGCGGGTTGACGCTGAAGAAGGCTTGTTGACGGGCGACGGCGTTAGCCTCGGGCCAGATACCGATGCCGGCATCGGCCAAACGCTTCCACGGGAACAACGGGCCCGGGTCGAGCTTGCGCAAAGGTGCGATATCGCTATGGCCAACGATGTGCCGGGGGTCGATCTTGTTACGCGTGACGATGTCCTTGAGCAGTGCGATCAAGGACTGCACCTGGGCTTCGCTGTAGGGGTGCCAGACCCGACCATTAGGGGTATCGGTGAACCCTGGGTTGACGATTTCGATGCCAATGGAGGTGGAGTTCAACCAGGTGCGCCCCTGCCATTGGCTGTCACCGGCATGCCAGGCACGGCGGCTTTCATCCACCAGCTGATAGACCGTGGCCGGGCCGTCGCCAATCAGGTAATGGCTGCTGACCTCGCCATGGGTCAACAGCGCCAATGAGCGCTCAAGCGAGGCATTGGTGTAGTGCAGGACGATGAACTGGATACGGTTGTCCTGGTTGACCGAAGGGTGGCTACGGTCGATGCGCAGGCCCGTAGAGCAGCCCGCGACAGCAACCAGCATGCAAGTAAGCAGTGTTTTTTTAACAGTGGAAAGCACGTCAGCGGCCTCAGCGTGTAAGCGCTACAGTATAACGTGCCTGTGATAGTGCGTGCGTGCCGCGAGTCAGCGGCCACGCTTTATCCCTGTTCGACACGGTTGCGCCCCAGATCCTTGGCCCGGTATAGCGCGGTGTCGGCGCGTTTGAGCACCTGGTCGCCGCGCTCGCCCGAGCGAAATGCGCCCAGCCCGATGGAGGCAGTGATCACCACGCGCTCACCCTTGAAGTGAAACGGGCAGGCTTCGATGGTCGCACGCAGCACCTCGGCCATTTGCGTGGCGGCCGCTGGCGAGGTCTGCGGGAACAGCAGCACGAACTCCTCACCGCCGTAGCGCGCGATGAAATCGCGCCCTCGCAGGCGTTTGCGCAGCTGGTCGGCGACGATCTTCAACACCTTGTCCCCCGCCAGGTGCCCATAGTTGTCGTTGATGCGCTTGAAGTGGTCCAGGTCGAGGATCGCCATGGCCAGATGGCCGCCACTTTCATGCCAGTCGAGCATCTCGCGTTCCAGGTGCTCGCTCCAGGCCGCGCGATTGGGCAGGCCGGTCAGCGGGTCCAGCAACGCCTTTTGCCGTTGCTCTTCGAGGTGCTCGCGATAGCCGAGCGCCTCGTGTTCCATGTTCGCTACCCGCTCGGACAGGCCTTGCAGGCGCCCGGCGAGCTCCTGCTCGCGACGATCACGCTCGTGCTTGTGTTCGTCCATGGTTACCAGCAGGCCTTCGAGGCGGTTTTCCAGGATGTGCTTGAGGCTGTCCACATCGGCGGCACCTTGCACACTGCTCTGCAGCCCATCGACCTGCTTGCGCAGCTGGGTATCGAGTTCCTGGGCGGCGCTGCTGTTGTCGGCATGCCCGGCACTGGCTTCGTGCAGGTGGCTCTGGAAGCTTTCCAGGCGCTCGTTGATCTGTTGCAGGTAAGTCTCGAATTCGTGCTGGCCGCTGTCGGTTATCGCCAACATCAGCACCGCCAGGTCATCCAGCACCGGGATCAGCTCATACCAATTCAGCCCGCGTGCCACCCGCTCGCGCATTTCCAGGGCCTGGGCCTTGTGCCGTTCGGGCAGGCTGAGGTCGTCGAGCAGGCCGATCAGGGTCTGTTCGATGTGTGCGGCCACTTGGCTGTAGGGCGGCTCTACCGCATAGGGCAGGGCATAGGGGCCATCTTCGCCGAAGGTTTCTTCGAGTGTCTGGGCAGGTTCTGCATCAGCCGTAGGTGGGATGAGGGCAGGTTCCAGCTCGGGCGCCTCGTCCGGCACGGGCTCAGGGTGGGGAGTGGCCGGCGTGTCTGCGGTTTCGATCAGCGCCGGGCCTTCAGGGGCCTGCGCCTCAGTCAGCGGGGCTGGCAACGGCAGCAGGGCGTCCACATCGTCGGGCTGCGGGTCTTCGGCTGTGCGCTGTACGGGGGCTGCTGCCGGCTGCGGCACTGCGTCTGCCATCACGCCCGCAGGCGCTGCTGCCAGCGTAGCCTCGGCGTCAGCTTCGCCGGGTTGCTCGTTCTCGCGCCCACCAAACAAACGCTGCAAAAAGCCCGGTCGCTCTTCCTCGGGCTTGCCCAAGGCAGAGAGTGCGCGGCCTTGCAGGCCACTCAGCTCGCCCAGCAGCGGGGGCAATTCACGTGACTGGGCGACCCCACCATCGAGCTTCTTGGCCAGCTTTTTCAGCGGCCGCGAGATGTCGCTGGGCAACGGCAGGCCTTGCAGCTGGCTCACCAGCGATGTCAGCGCATCGCTGACCTGGTTCATACGGGTTTCCCGGCGCTGCTCGGAGTCCAGCACCGCCTTTTCCAGGCGCGGGATCAGCCCGGCAAGGCCCGCGTCCATATTGTCGCTGCGGATGACCTCGCGCATTTCCTTCATGCACGCGTCCACCACCTTGTCGCTGCCTTCGGCGGCCAGGGTGCTGCGCACAAGCCCGCGACGCAGCAAGTCGAGACGTGCGTCCCAACGGCGCTCAAGCTTCTCTTGCTGCTCGATGCTCTTAAGGTATTTCTCTTTCCAGCGCTCAGCGTCGTCAGTCATGCCCAGGTCCGCAAACGGTGATGGCAATTAGCTCAAAACCGGCAGCGTATCCACAGTCAATGCATCAGGCAATCGAATCTCGACGGCAACGGGAAGGTGATCGGAAATTGGCTGCGCCAACACCTCGACACGCTCAAGCGTAAGGGTTGGGCTGAGCAGGATATGGTCCAGGCACCGTTGCGGGCGCCAACTGGGGAAGGTGGCCTCGACCTGAGGGGCAACCAGGCCCAGATCGCGCAGGGGCGAGCGCTCCAGCAGGTCGGTGGCATGGGTATTCATGTCACCCATCAGCACCTGATGGCGGTAGCCGCCGATCAGCTCGCGAATATAGCTGAGCTGCAGGGCGCGGGTCTTGGCGCCGAGTGCCAGATGCATCATCACCACGATCAGCGCATCTTCACCTTCGCCGAAACGCACCAGGATTGCACCGCGACCGGACGGGCCGGGCAAAGGGTGGTCTTCAAGGTGTTGCGGCTTGAGGCGGCTGAGCACGCCGTTGCTGTGCTGGGCAAAACGCCCAAGGTTGCGATTGAGCTGCTGGTACCAATAGGGGAAGGCACCCAGGTGAGCCAGGTGTTCGACCTGGTTGATGTAGCCTGAGCGCAGGCTGCCACCATCGGCTTCTTGCAGGGCCACCAGGTCGAAGTCACCGAGCAGTTGGCCGATCTTCTGCAGGTTGCCGGCACGCCCGGTATGCGGCAGCAGGTGCTGCCAGCTGCGGGTCAGGTAGTGCCGGTAGCGTTCGGTGCTGATGCCGACCTGAATGTTGAAACTGAGCAGCCGCAGGCGACCATCCTCTGGCAGGCCGGGAGCCTGCAGATGATGTTCGTTGACCTGCGGCTGGTGCAGGCCAATGCCACGCGTGGTTCTGAAGCGGGGCATGGGTACGCCGCTTACTTAGCGGCGCGCTCCTTGTCGATCAGTTGGTCGGCCACTTTCAGCACGCCTTCCGGCCCGCCTGCAGTGCCCAGGTCGAAGCGGTACTTGCCGTTGACGACCAAGCTCGGTACGCCGGTGATTTCGTACTTCTTCGCCAGCTCTTTGGCCTGGTTGACCTGGCCTTTGATGGCGAAGGAGTTGAAGGTGGCGAGGAACTTGTCCTTGTCCACGCCTTGAGTGGCGAGGAAGTCGGCCATTTCGTCTGGCTTGGTCAGGTGCATGCGCTTGTTCTGGATGGCATCGAACACTGCTGCGTGAACCTTGTGCTCGACGCCCATGGCTTCGAGGGTCAGGAACATCTGGCCGTGTGCGTCCCACGGGCCACCGAACATGGCGGGTACGCGCTTGAAGTTGACGTCTGCTGGCAGCTTTTCGGCCCACGGGTTGATGGTCGGCTCGAAGTGGTAGCAGTGAGGGCAGCCGTACCAGAACAGCTCGACCACTTCGATCTTGCCGGGCACGGAAACCGGAACAGGGTTGCTCAGCTCGATATATTCCTTGCCGGCAACAGGCTCGGCGGCCTGAACGGCGGTCATACCGAATACGCTGGCGGCGACCAACGCAGCGCTGAGAATCAGTTTACGCATGCTTTACTCCTGAGCATTCATGGGTCGCCTCGACGCGACCTGTACCTGAGACAGGTCGGGCCAGGCCCGAGTTCTGTAGTGTAACGGCTGCGGACGCAAAAAAGGGCGGTCCGGCCGCCCTTTCATCTTTGGCTTACAACATTAACCGAATGTTAATGCGCCAATTTCTTCGCGGGTTCAGCCGCGAAGAAATCGACAACCACCTCAGTGCAGGCCCTGGATGTAGCTGGCCAACGCTTCGATATCGTGGTTGCTCAGCTTGCCCGCGATGGTGCGCATGGTCGTGGCGTCGCCATCGTTGGTACGCACGCCTTCACGGAACTCGGTCAACTGCTTGGTCACGTACTGCGCGTGCTGCCCGCTCAGGTGCGGGAAGCCGGCCAAGGCGATACCTGCGCCGTTTGGCGAGTGGCAGCCGGTACAGGCAGGCAGGCCTTTTTCCAGGTCGCCGCCGTTGAACAGGGCACGGCCACGTTCGACCAGCTTGGGGTCGGCCGCCCCGACGCTGCCCTTCTGGCTGGCAAAGTACGCGGCGATATCGGCCAGGTCCTGGTCACTGAAGGCGGCCAGCATGCCGGTCATTTCCAGCACGGTGCGCTTGCCGGACTTGATATCGTGCAGTTGTTTTTCGAGGTAGCGCTGGCCCTGGCCTGCCAGTTTCGGGAAGTTCGGTGCCAGGCTATTGCCGTCGGGGTTGTGGCAGGCACCACAGACGGCCGTCTTGGCCTGGCCGGCGGCGGCATCGCCTTTGATAGGTTGCGCAGCAGTGGCCGCACCTGCGACACCCATGGTCAACAGCAGACTCACGACTAGTTTGTTCATCAGCTAATCCAACACGGCTAAGGGTGAAATGTTATGTATCGGGACTGCCGCTCATCCAAAGGATGACCAAACGGTAGTCCTCGGCACTGCAGTCCATGCACAATCCACGCGGCGGCATAGCCTTGAAACCCTGGGTCACATGCCTCACGAGTACATCCACACCTTGCGCCAGCCTTGGCTCCCACGCTGCCCGGTTACCCCGCTGGGGGGCCTGTGGCAACTGCCCGGCGTGACAGGCCGCACACGTGCGGTTGTACAACACCTCGGGATCCTGTGTAGCCTGTGCGCTGAAAAACGGCAGGAACATACCGACAGCAAGCAGCCATTTCGCCATGCGGAACGACCTTCAGGGTTGGGGGCCGCGCTGCGTTCTGATGCGCGAGCTATTGTTCGACACCCCATGCTCGCTCTCCTTCGCTGGGAGAATGAGCACACAAAAACTGGGGCATTATATACTTCCGCCATCCAAACGGAAACGACACCGCTTGCCAGGCTCAAGCCTTCAGAGTCAGGCAACACCCACATCGGATATCCCATGCAAGTCAAGAACCCCATCCTCGGCCTCTGCCAGAAAGCCACATTCGCCCTCAGCGCTGCCAAGGTCGAACAATGTCCGGAAGACCAGGGTTACGAGGTGGCTTTCGCCGGCCGTTCCAACGCCGGCAAATCCAGCGCCCTCAATACCCTGACTCATGCCAGCCTGGCGCGTACCTCGAAAACCCCGGGGCGCACCCAGCTGTTGAATTTCTTCAGTCTGGACGATGAACGGCGTTTGGTCGACCTGCCGGGCTACGGTTATGCAAAAGTACCGATCCCGCTCAAGCAGCATTGGCAGCGCCACCTGGAAGCCTACCTGGGCAGCCGCGAGTGCCTGCGCGGGGTGATCCTGATGATGGACGTGCGCCATCCGATGACCGACTTCGACAAGATGATGCTCGACTGGGCCAAGGCCAGCGGCATGCCGATGCACATTTTGCTGACCAAGGCCGACAAGCTGACCCACGGCGCGGGCAAGAACACCTTGCTCAAGGTGCAGTCCGAGATCCGCAAGGGGTGGGGCGACGCGGTGACCATCCAGTTGTTCTCGGCGCCCAAGCGCCTGGGGCTCGAAGAGGCCTACCGGGTGCTGGCGGGTTGGATGGAACTGGAAGACAAGCCTGCGGAATAAAGGCTGATCACTGATCCTGGAGCCTTGCCGCAAGGCCGCTCCAGGGATCGCATGGTGGTCAAATTCCAGGCAAAAAAAACCCCGGACTTCGTATGGGGAGGGGGAAGTTCGGGGTCCAAGTCCGGACCGCTAGGGCGGGGTCCAGATATCTGCCAACACTTAACACAACATAGGAGCATCGAAGGGCTTCACCAGCCATTCAGTTACTCTGAGTTCCGCTTCACCGGTTTAGTTCCGAGGCCTTGAAAACTATTTGCGATAGTTTCATGAAACCCCAGCACTAATGGCATCTAGCTATGCCAGGATCCGCGTCACTACGTCGCAGATCCTACACAGCTTTGCAGGCTCAATCAGTGAGCTTCGTCCCAATTCGCGCCAATTCCTGCTTCGACCAGCAACGGCACATCCAGCTGCGCGGCACGGCTCATGTGCAGGCGGATTTC
This sequence comes from Pseudomonas sp. NFX1, assembly GCF_051123555.1. Lineage (NCBI taxonomy): Bacteria > Pseudomonadati > Pseudomonadota > Gammaproteobacteria > Pseudomonadales > Pseudomonadaceae > Pseudomonas > Pseudomonas sp. NFX1. The sequence continues at coordinate 4,584,906 of NZ_CP169366.1, forward strand.
ATCTTTCACCTGCTCGACCAACTCCTCACGCACCTCCAGCACCAGTTCATCGTGCACCTGCAGGATCACCCGGGCATCCAGGCCGCTCTCGGTCAGCCAGTTGTCCACGTTGACCATCGCCCGCTTGATGATATCGGCCGCAGTACCCTGCATCGGGGCGTTGATCGCCGTCCGCTCGGCGCCTTTGCGCAGAGCCGGGTTCTTGGCGTTGATATCCGGCAAGTACAGCCGGCGGCCGAGCAGGGTTTCGACGAAGCCTTGCTCGGCCGCCTGGGCGCGGGTGCGCTCCATGTAAGCCAGCACGCCTGGGTAACGGGCGAAGTAACGGTCGATGTAGTCCTGGGATTGCTTGCGGTCGACGCCAATCTGCTTGGCCAGGCCAAAGGCACTCATGCCGTAGATCAGGCCGAAGTTGATGGCCTTGGCGCTGCGGCGCTGGTCGGTGGTGACATTTTCCAGGGCCACACCGAACACTTCGGCAGCAGTGGCGCGGTGCACGTCGAGGTTGTTGCGGAAGGCATGCAGCAAACCTTCGTCCTTGGCCAGGTGGGCCATGATGCGCAGTTCGATCTGCGAATAGTCCGCCGCCAGCAGCTTGTAGCCGGGGCTGGCCACGAAGGCCTGGCGGATACGCCGGCCTTCGGCGGTGCGGATCGGGATGTTCTGCAGGTTCGGGTCGCTGGACGACAGGCGCCCGGTGGCGGCCACTGCCTGCTGGTAAGAGGTGTGAATGCGCCCGGTGCGCGGGTTGATCTGCCCCGGCAGCTTGTCGGTGTAGGTGCTCTTGAGCTTGCTCAGGCTGCGGTACTGCATCAGTACCTCGGGCAGCGGGTAGCCTTGCTCGGCCAGCTCGTCGAGTACCGCCTCGGCGGTGGACGGCTGGCCCTTGGCAGTCTTGCTCAGTACCGGCATGCCCAGCTTGTCGTAGAGGATCGCCCCCAGCTGCTTGGGCGAGCCGAGGTTGAACGTCTCGCCAGCCAGTTCATAGGCCTGGCGCTCCAGTTCGGCCATTTTCACGCCCAGTTCGCCGCTTTGCACGTGGAGCAGTTCGGCATCCACCAACGCGCCCTGGCGCTCGATCTTCGCCAGCACCGGCACCAGCGGCATCTCGATGTCCATCAGCACCGGTTGCACGCTTGGGGTCTTGGCCAGGCGCAGCTGCAGTGCCTGGTGCAGGCGCAGGGTGATGTCGGCATCTTCGGCAGCGTATGGGCCGGCCTTGTCCAGCGGGATCTGGTTGAAGGTCAGCTGTTTCGCGCCCTTGCCGGCAATCTGCTCGAAGGTGATGGTGGTGTGGTCGAGGTACTTCTGCGCCAGGCTGTCCATGTCGTGACGGGTGGCCGTGGAGTCCAGCACATAGGACTCGAGCATGGTGTCGTACGCCACGCCGCGCATCTGGATGGCCGGGGCGCCGTTGGCCAGGATGTTGATATCGTACTTGGCGTTCTGCCCGACCTTGGCTTTGGCCGGGTCTTCCAGCAGGGGTTTGAGCGCCAGTAGCACCGCCTCGCGGTCCAGCTGGACCGGGGCGCCTTCGTAGTCGTGGGTCAGCGGTACATACGCCGCCTCATGCGGCTCGACCGCGAACGACAGGCCGACCAGCTGCGCCTGCTGGGCATCGAGGCCGGTGGTTTCGGTGTCGAACGCGAACAGCGGGGCCTGGCGCAGCTTGTCCAGCCAGGCATCGAAACGGGCCTGGTCGAGCACCGTCTCGTACTTGGGTTCGACCTTGGCCGCCGGCGCGTCCTCCGGCACGGTCACGGTCGCCCCGGCCCTGGCGGCTTCGCGCTGAACGTCGGCGACCCAGCTCTTGAATTCCATCTCGGTGTACAAGGCCAGCAGTGCATCACGGTCTGGCTCGCCGCAGACCAGCGCCTCGACTTCGATATCCAGCGGCACGTCGAGCTTGATGGTGGCCAGCTCATAGGACAGGAAAGCCGCCTCACGGTGCTCTTCAAGCTTGGCCGGCAGGGTCTTGGCGCCGCGGATGCTCAGGGTCGGCACCTTGTCGAGGTTGTCGTAGACGTCGCGCAGGCCGCCGCCAATACCTGTCAGCAGGCCGGCAGCGGTCTTCTCGCCCACGCCCGGCACGCCGGGGATGTTGTCGACCTTGTCACCCATCAGGGCGAGGAAATCGATGATGTGTTCAGGGCCGACACCAAACTTTTCGTGCACCCCGGCAACATCCATCACGCTACCGGTCATGGTGTTGACCAGGGTGACATGGCCGTCCACCAACTGCGCCATGTCCTTGTCGCCGGTCGAAATGATGACCGACCGGCCCTGCGCCGCACTGCTGCGCGCCAAGGTGCCGATGACATCGTCGGCCTCCACGCCCTCGACGCACAGCAGCGGGTAGCCCAAGGCCTTGACGCTGGCATGCAACGGTTCGATCTGCACCCGCAGGTCGTCAGGCATGCTCGGGCGGTTGGCCTTGTACTCGGCGAACATGGCATCGCGGAAGGTACCGCCCTTGGCGTCGAATACCACCGCAAACAGGCTGTCGGGATATTGCTTGCGCAGGCTCTTGAGCATGTTCAGCACACCCTTCACCGCGCCGGTAGGCATGCCCTTGGAGGTGGTCAGCGGCGGCAATGCGTGGAAAGCGCGGTAGAGGTAGGAGGAACCGTCCACCAGGACGAGGGGCGCTTGGCTCATGAGCAGAATCAACCTTTTCGGCGGGTCCGGAGCTAGAATAGCCGGATCAATGACGACAAAGGGACAAGGTTATCATGCGTACACTCAATCGCCTGTTACTGCTCGGTCTGTTGGCAACCATGCCAGTCGTCACCCTGGCGGCGGACGACGCCCCCTCGGCCGATCCCGAGGTGACCATTCGCACGGAAGGCGATAAAACCATCCAGGAATACCGCCAGAACGGCTTCCTGTATGCGATCAAGATCACGCCGAAAAACGGCAAGCCTTATTTTCTGGTACGCGCCGATGGCACTGATGCCAATTTCATTCGTTCCGACCAGCCGGACATGCTGATTCCGTCCTGGAAGATCTTCGAGTGGTAAGCTGACGCGTATCGTTCACATCAACCCGGCACTTCCCGGCGGAAGTGCCCGTATGGGCATTTTTTCATCATGTCAGTCTTCACCCCTGTGACCCGGCCTGAGCTGGAAACCTTTCTGGCGCCGTACCAGCTGGGCCGTCTGCTCGATTTCCAGGGCATCGCCGCCGGCACCGAAAACAGCAACTTCTTCGTCAGCCTGGAACAGGGTGAGTTCGTCCTGACGCTGATCGAACGTGGCCCGAGCGAAGACATGCCGTTCTTCATCGAGCTGCTCGACGTGCTGCATGCCGCCGACATGCCGGTGCCCTACGCCCTGCGTGACCGCGAAGGCAATGGCCTGCGCGAACTGTGCGGCAAGCCTGCACTGCTGCAGCCGCGCTTGTCGGGCAAGCACATCAAGGTGCCGAACAACCAGCACTGCGCGCAGGTAGGCGAATTGCTTGCGCACATTCACCTGGCTACCCGTCACCACGTCATCGAGCGCAAGACCGACCGCGGCCTGGACTGGATGCTGGCCTCGGGAGCCGAGCTGATGCCGCGCCTCACGGCCGAACAGGTTGCGCTGCTGCAGCCTGCGCTGGACGAAATCAACGCGCACAAGGCGCAGATCCTGGCCTTGCCGCGGGCCAACCTGCACGCCGACCTGTTCCGCGACAACGTAATGTTCGAAGGCACCCACCTGAGCGGGGTGATCGACTTCTACAACGCCTGCTCGGGCCCGATGCTGTATGACATCGCCATCACCGTGAACGACTGGTGCATCGATGAGCAGGGCGCGCTCGACGTGCCACGGGCCCAGGCGCTGCTGGCGGCCTATGCGGCGCTGCGGCCGTTCACCGCAGCCGAGGCCGAATTGTGGCCGGAAATGTTGCGGGTCGGCTGCGTGCGCTTCTGGCTGTCGCGCCTGATCGCAGCGGAGTCGTTTGCCGGGATGGATGTGATGATCCATGACCCGAGCGAGTTCGAGGTGCGCCTGGCGCACCGCCAGCAGGTCGCTTTGCACCTGCCGTTCGCGCTCTAGAACCTCGCCGGCTTCTTCGCGGGGCAAGCTCGCGAAGAAGCCGCTACAGGTTTACAACTGCTCCATGCACCCAGCCAGGTCACCGCCCAGCTTCTCCAGCAAGCGCTCATAGCCCTTGCCGTCCACCGGGTCGGTGCCGCCCAGGGCATCCAGCTCGGCCAGGCGCACCGGCAGCCCGGCGGTCAACGTCTCGGCCAAGCGCGGGCGCAGCGGCGGTTCGCTGAACACACAGGTCTTGCCCACTTCCTGCAGGCGTTTGCGCATGGCCGCCACATGCTGGGCGCCCGGCTGCACCTCCGAAGCCACGCTGAACACCCCGGCATGCTTCAAGCCATAGGCGGCCTCGAAGTAGTCGAAGGCTTCGTGGAACACGAAGTACGGTTTGTCGGCGATGCCGGCCACACGTGCCTTGATGCGCCCATCCAGAGCATCCAGGCGCTCGACGAATGCCTTCAGGTTGCTTTGATAGCGCGTGGCATTGGCCGGGTCGACCTCGGCCAGGTCCGCCGCCATCTTCGCCGCGATCACCCGGGCATTGACCGACGACAACCACAAATGCGCATCCAGGCTGCCGGGGCGGTGGTCGTGATCATGGTCGTCCTGGTCGGTTTCTTCATGCGAGTGGCTGTCTTCGCCAAAATGGCGCAGCTGCATGCCGGTCAGCGACTGAACCGCGATGGTGGCCTTGTCCCGGCCTTTGAGCACCCTGGGCAGGAAGTTCTCCATGTCCGGGCCGATCCAGTACAGCAGGTCGGCGTCCGCGACGCGCCGTACGTCGGAGGGGCGCAGGGCGTAATGGTGCGGCGAGGCGCCAGGCGGCAGCAGCACATCCGGGCTGCCGACCCCGTCCTGAACGGCGGCGGCGATCTGCTGCAGCGGTTTGATGCTGGTCAGCACACGCACGTCGGCCTGGGCTGAAAATGCGATGAAAGCGACAAAAAGGGCTAGGAATCGGGACACGGTGAATACTCGGCTCGACAGAAACAGGTAACATAATAACGTCTCCATCCAGAACCGTCGCTGCCCATGTCCATCACGCCGCTGGCCAACCGCCCCCACGATCACTCCCATTGCGTACACAGCGCACTGGCCGAAGCCGATGCCTTGTGCACCCGCCAAGGGTTGCGCCTGACCGCGCTGCGCCGCCGTGTGCTGGAGCTGGTATGGCAAAGCCACAAACCGCTGGGCGCCTACGACATTCTTGCCGTGCTCAGTGAGCAGGACGGCCGCCGCGCCGCGCCGCCAACCGTGTACCGCGCCCTGGACTTCCTGCTCGACAACGGCCTGGTGCACCGCATCGCCTCGCTCAATGCCTTCATCGGCTGCAGCCACCCCGAGCACGTGCACCAGGGCCAGTTCCTGATCTGCCGCGCCTGCCATGTGGCCATCGAGCTGGAGCAGGCCAGCATCAGCGACGCCATCATCAACAGCGCCAAGGGCGTCGGCTTCAGCGTCGAAACCCAGACCGTGGAAGTGGTAGGCCTGTGCGGCAGCTGCCGGAGCGCGGCATGAGCGACGCACTGATCCGCCTGGAGCAGGTCGGTGTGACCTTCGCCGGCGAAGCGGTGCTCGACAGCATCGACCTGTCGGTGGCGCCGGGCCAGATCGTGACCCTGATCGGCCCCAACGGGGCAGGCAAGACCACCCTGGTACGCGCCGTGCTGGGGCTACTCAAGCCGCACCGGGGCAAAGTGTGGCGTAAACCGCGCCTGCGCATCGGCTACATGCCGCAAAAAATCCAGGTTGACGCCACGCTGCCGCTGTCGGTGCTGCGCTTCTTGCGCCTGGTGCCGGGCGTCGACCGGGCAGCGGCGCTGTCGGCGTTACAGGAAGTGGGCGCCGAGCACGTCATCGACAACCCGATCCAGACCGTTTCCGGCGGTGAGATGCAGCGCGTGCTGCTGGCCCGGGCCCTGCTGCGCGAGCCGCAACTGCTGGTGCTGGACGAGCCGGTGCAAGGCGTCGATGTGGTCGGCCAGACCGAGCTGTACAACCTCATCACCCGCCTGCGCGACCGCCACGGCTGCGGCGTGCTGATGGTCTCCCACGACCTGCACCTGGTCATGAGCACCACCGACCAGGTGGTCTGCCTCAACCGCCACGTGTGCTGCTCCGGCCACCCGGAGCAAGTCAGCGGCGACCCGGCTTTCGTCGAACTGTTCGGCCAGAACGCGAAAAGCCTGGCCATCTATCACCACCATCACGATCACAGCCACGACCTGCATGGCTCGGTGGTCGCCCCTGGCACCCATGTTCACGGAGAGCACTGCAAGCATGGCTGATTTTCTTCTTTACGCCCTGCTTGCCGGTCTGTCCCTGGCCCTGGTGGCCGGCCCACTGGGGTCTTTCGTGGTGTGGCGGCGCATGGCCTATTTTGGCGACACCCTGTCCCACGCCGCTTTGCTCGGCGTCGCCCTGGGTTTCGCCCTGGACGTCAGCCCAGCCCTGGCGGTGACCGTGGGCTGCCTGCTGCTGGCGATCCTGCTGGTGACCTTGCAGCAACGCCAACCACTGGCTTCCGACACCCTGCTCGGCATCCTTGCCCCCAGCACGCTTTCCCTGGGCCTGGTGGTGCTGAGCTTCATGCACGACGTGCGCATCGACCTGATGGCCTATCTGTTCGGCGACCTGCTGGCCATCAGCACCACCGACCTTGCCTGGATCCTCGGTGGCAGCGCACTGGTACTGCTGTTGCTCGCCGCACTGTGGCGGCCTTTGCTGGCGGTGACCGTGCACGAGGAACTGGCCATGGTCGAGGGCCTGCCCGTGGCGAGCCTGCGCCTGGCATTGATGCTGTTGATTGCGGTGGTGATTGCCGTGGCGATGAAGATCGTCGGCGTGCTGCTGATCACCTCGTTGCTGATCATTCCGGCCGCTGCGGCGCAGCGCCACGCCCGCTCGCCCGAACAGATGGCCCTGGGTGCCAGCCTGCTGGGGGTGACCGCGGTTTGTGGCGGCCTGGCCATGTCCTGGTTCAAGGACACCCCAGCCGGCCCTTCGATCGTGGTCTGCGCGGCAGTGCTATTCTTGCTGAGCCTGGCCCTGCCGAAACGCTGAAAGCCAGGGCGCCCGAAGGCGCGCCCTGCAACCTTTTCACGGGTAAAGGGTCTGTAAGACTTGTTTTCGAGCGTGCGCACCTGGGTGTAGACTTGCTCGCTTTTTGCGCAAATAGAGAGTCGCAGGAATGAAGCCGTTCGCCTCCCGTTATCTGCTTGTTGCCGCGTTTTCCCTGTTCCTGGCTGCCTGTTCCAGCGCACCGGTCGAACAGGCCGATGCACCTGCTCAAGCCGATGCCTGGCAGCAGTTGCAACAAAACATTGCCAGCAATGAGCTGGCCACCGCCGAAGACCAGCTGGCTGCCTTGCAGGCACAGTCGCCGGTAGACCCGCGCCTGGAGCAATACCAGCGGCAGTTGGCCGAGGCGTATCTGCAGCGTAGCCAGATCGTCCTGCAGAAGGGCGATGTCAACGCTGCGGCCACCGCTCTGGCCCGCGCCCGCGCCCTGATGCCGCAAGCCCCGGCAGTAACCGGTGGTGATGCCGTCAGCCAGGCGCGCAAGGCCGAGCTGGAGAAAGCCGAGGCGGCGTTGAAAGCTGCCGAGGCCAAGCCCCAGGCGCGGGTCATCGACCCGACTGCGCCAAGCACGGTGATTGCGCTGAAGACTACGGACATGGCTGCCATGCGCCGTCAGCTCGATGAGATTGCCAAGGACGTGGTCAATTACCAGTGCGAGGTGGTGTTTCAGGTACCGCGCACCGAGGACGCCCCTTGGCTGAAGACCCTGCTGGAAAAGCGGGTTCACAAGCTCGACAGCAGCTTTGCGCTGAAGCAGAAGCATGAAATCCAGCGCAAACTGCCGGCACAGGTGGTTCTGGTCCCGCACCAGCGCTGAATGCTTCGCGGGGCAAGTCGGATTGCCCCGCGAAGCGGCCCTGTCAGGCTGGCACTGCTTCAGCAGCTGCCTCCCGCTCCCACACCCGGTGCCCTTCAACGGCTTTCACAAAGGCATCTACGGTCTTCTGGTCATCCCCCAGCAGCAGCCCCTTGTCCTCCTTGAGCCCCAAGCTGTCCAGCAACGCCTTGCCTTCCTTGGCCAGCGCGATCGCCTTCAGATGCTTGTAACCCTCTAGCAGGAAGTGCTTGGCCAGCCCACTGGCACCCAACGCATCCAACGACGCCTTGCCAGCCGGCACCACAATGCCGTCGAACATGATCGATGGCATGCCCTCCATCGACGCATCTACCGGCAGTGGCTTGCCTTGCGCGGTTTTAACCGGCGCCGACGTAGGCCCGAGCACCATGATGCGAGCACTGTGCGCTTCCAGCGCTTTGACCTGTTGATCGACGCTGGCACCGTCCACGCCGTCAGCCACCAGCACGGCAATCTTGCGGCCCTTGATGCCAACATCGCCGGGGTGGTTCATCTGGCTCAAGGCAGGTGATTGCGCCAGCTTGCTGCCTTTGACCTGAACCGTGCCGGCCTTGGGCGCAGGCAGGCCGAGGTTGGCCGCCACGGCCGCAGCCAGTTTCAGGTCGATGTTGGCCAGAATCTCATTCACCTCACGCACCCGGATATGCTCACGCTCCACCTTGCCCAGCTCGAAGCTGTAGGCCTTGATGATGTGCTGCTGCTCATTCGGGCTCATGCTCTGGAAGAACAATCGCGCCTGCGAGAAGTGATCACCGAACGACTCGCTGCGCTGGCGTATCTTCACCGCATCGATACGCTCCTGGTAGCTCTCGAAACCGCCATCCTGGGCAGCGGCCGGGGTTTCCTTCGGCCAGCCGCCATCGATCGAGTTCGGCTCGTACGAGGCGCGGCCCTTGTGGATGGTCTGCCGGTGCAGCGCGTCACGCTGGTTATTATGGTTCGGCGCGACCGGTCGGTTGATCGGGATTTCATGGAAGTTGGGCCCGCCCAGGCGGCTCAGCTGGGTGTCGGTATAAGAGAACAACCGGCCCTGCAGCAGGGGGTCGTTGGAGAAGTCGATGCCAGGCACGATATGCCCAGGGCAGAAGGCAACCTGCTCCACTTCGGCAAAGAAGTTGTCTGGGTTGCGGTTGAGTACCATCTTGCCCAGCGGCGTGACCGGCACCAGTTCTTCGGGGATGATCTTGGTGGGGTCGAGCAGGTCGAATTCGAACTTATGCTCGTCGGCTTCGGGCACGATCTGCACGCCCAACTCCCACTCTGGGTAGTCACCCATCTCAATCGCTTCGCTCAGGTCGCGGCGGTGGAAGTCGGTGTCCTTACCCGCCAGTTTCTGCGCCTCATCCCACAATACAGAGTGAACCCCTTGGCGCGGCTTCCAATGGAATTTGACGAAGCTGGCCACCCCTTCGGCATTGATCAGGCGGAAGGTGTGGATGCCAAAGCCTTCCATCATCCGCAGGCTGCGGGGGATGGCACGGTCGGACATGGCCCACATGACCATGTGCGCAGACTCCGGCACCAGCGAAACGAAGTCCCAGAACGTGTCGTGAGCCGAGCCGCCCGTAGGCATCTCGTTGTGTGGCTCGGGTTTGACCGCATGCACGAAGTCGGGGAACTTGATCGCGTCCTGGATGAAGAACACCGGCATGTTGTTGCCGACCAGGTCGAAATTCCCCTCATCGGTATAGAACTTCACTGCAAAACCACGCACATCACGCACGGTGTCGCCCGAGCCGCGTGGGCCCTGCACGGTTGAAAAACGCACGAACACCGGGGTGGTCTTTTCTGGGTCCTGCAGAAAACCGGCCTTGGTCAGGGCGGCATGGTTGCCGTAGCTCTGGAAGTAGCCATGGGCACCGGTGCCGCGTGCATGGACGATCCGCTCCGGGATGCGCTCATGGTCGAAGTGGGTGATCTTCTCGCGCATGATGAAGTCTTCGAGCAGCGAAGGCCCGCGGTCACCGGCCTTGAGCGTGTTCTGGTTGTCGGCGATGCGCACGCCTTGGTTGGTCCGCAAAGCCTGGCCCGTCGCATCGCTGCGCACAGCCTCGAGGCTCTGCAGTTTGGCATTGGTATTGGCCTTGTCGGGCGTCTGGGTACCGGCGGCCTGGCTCTCTTTGGGCGCGTCCGTTTTCTTGCTGGGCATGGTCGGCTTTCCTCATCAGTCTTCAGGCTTGCCCGTGTGGGCTTGTTCTAGTAGTGACTGGATCCCGATTGGCTACGTTCAATAAGCTTTACCGGTTGTCGCGTTATGCCCGCTGGGTTGGTGCATGACGAAATAAATGCTAAGAACAGCTATGGGAAAAGGCTAAAATGCGCGACCCCAGCTAACCGCTGACCCAAAATTCCATGCGCCCCACAAGGTTCGCTACGTGATCGAGTTCCAACATGTCCATAAGACCTACCGCGTCGCCGGTAGGGAAATCCCCGCCCTCAACCCGACCAGCCTGACCATCGAAGACGGCCAGGTGTTCGGCCTGATCGGCCATTCCGGCGCCGGCAAAAGCACCATGCTGCGCCTGATCAACCGCCTCGAAGAGCCCTCGGGCGGCACGATCATCGTCGATGGCGAGGACGTCACCGCGTTCAACGCCAACCAGCTGCGCGGCTTCCGCCAGCAGGTCGGGATGATTTTCCAGCACTTCAACCTGCTGGCATCCAAGACCGTGGCCGACAACGTCGCCCTGCCGCTGACCCTGGCCGGCGGGCTGTCGCGCAGCGAGATCGACAAGCGCGTCACCGAGCTGCTGGCCCGCGTCGGGCTTTCCGACCATGCCAAGAAGTACCCGGCGCAGCTGTCCGGCGGCCAGAAGCAGCGCGTGGGCATCGCCCGGGCCCTGTCCACCAACCCGAAGATCCTGCTGTGCGACGAGGCCACCAGCGCCCTCGACCCGCAGACCACTGCGTCGGTGCTGCAACTGCTGGCCGAGATCAACCGTGAGCTGAAGCTGACCATCGTCCTGATCACCCACGAAATGGACGTGATCCGCCGGGTCTGCGATCGCGTGGCGGTCATGGACGCCGGGCAGATCGTCGAGCAGGGCTCGGTGGCCGATGTGTTCCTGCACCCGCAGCACCCGACCACCAAGCGTTTCGTCCAGGAGGACGAACAGGTCGATGAAGGCGAACAGCGCGACGACTTCGCGCACGTACCGGGGCGCATCGTGCGCCTGACCTTCCAGGGCGAGGCCACCTACGCACCGCTGCTGGGCACCGTGGCCCGCGAGACCGGCGTCGACTACAGCATTCTGGCCGGGCGTATCGACCGTATCAAGGATGTCCCCTATGGGCAGCTGACCCTGGCCGTCACCGGCGGCGACATGGAAGCGGCGTTCGACCGCTTCAAGGCAGCTGACGTACATATGGAGGTACTGCGTTGATGGACGCCCTGAATTTCTTCGCCAACGTCGACTGGGCCGAAATCTGGCTGGCCACCGTCGACACCATGGTCATGCTGTTCGGCTCGCTGTTCTTCACCGTGCTGCTGGGCCTGCCGCTGGGCGTGCTGCTGTTCCTTTGCGGCCCGCGCCAGATGTTCGAACAGAAGGGCGTGTACGCGCTGCTGTCGCTGGTGGTCAACATCCTGCGCTCGCTGCCGTTCATCATCCTGCTGATCGTGATGATCCCGTTCACCGTGCTGATCACCGGCACCTCGCTGGGCGTCGCCGGCGCCATTCCACCGCTGGTGGTAGGGGCCACACCGTTCTTCGCGCGCCTGGTCGAAACCGCCCTGCGCGAGGTCGACCGCGGCATCATCGAGGCCACCCAGTCGATGGGCGCGACGACGCGCCAGATCATCACCAGTGCCCTGTTGCCGGAAGCCCGTCCGGGCATCTTCGCGGCCATCACTGTCACCGCCATCACCCTGGTTTCGTACACCGCGATGGCCGGTGTGGTGGGCGCGGGCGGCCTGGGCGACCTGGCCATCCGCTTCGGCTACCAGCGCTTCCAGACCGATGTCATGGTCGTGACCGTGGTGCTGCTGCTGGTGCTGGTTCAAGTCCTGCAAAGTGTGGGCGACAAACTGGTCGTGCATTTTTCCCGTAAGTAACCCCAATGGGGTCGGCCTGGCCGACCCGTTCGGGGGCCGTCGCGGCCCTCACAAGGAGTGATTCATGAAGAAGCTGCTTGCTGTCGCTGCCGCTGTTGCGGCCTTTTCGGCCCACGCCGATACCCTGACCGTTGCCGCCACCCCGGTGCCGCACGCCGAGATCCTCGAGTTCGTCAAACCACAACTGGCTAAAGAAGGCGTGGACCTTAAGGTCAAGGTATTCACCGACTACATCCAGCCGAACGTGCAGGTCGCCGAAAAGCGCCTGGACGCCAACTTCTTCCAGCACCAACCGTACCTGGATGAGTTCAACAAGGCCAAGGGCACCGCCCTGGTCAGCGTTGCCGGCGTGCACATCGAGCCGCTGGGCGTGTACTCGTCCAAGTACAAGAAGCTCGCCGAGCTGCCTTCGGGCGCCACCGTGGTCATTCCCAACGACGCCACCAACGGCGGCCGTGCCTTGCTGCTGCTGGCCAAGGCCGGCGTCATCACCCTCAAGGACAACAGCAATATCCTGTCGACCGTGAAGGACGTTGCCGAGAACCCGAAGAACATCAAGTTCCGTGAGCTGGAAGCGGCCACCATCCCGCGCGTGCTGACCCAAGTCGATGCTGCCCTGATCAACACCAACTACGCGCTGGAAGCCAAGCTGAACCCTGAGAAGGACGCGCTGGCCATTGAAGGCAGCGACTCGCCTTACGTGAACATCCTGGTTGCCCGCCCGGATAACAAGGACTCGGATGACATGAAGAAACTGGCGGCTGCACTGCACTCGCCAGAGGTGAAGCAGTTCATCAACGAGAAGTACAAGGGCGCTGTAGTACCCGCTTTCTGATCCGAAATCCATGGGGCCGCTTTGCGGCCCTTTCGCGACTACAAGGGATCGCATTCCCCTGTAGGAGCGGCCTTGCCGGGGCGCCGGACCGGTCGGAAAGGCCTGCGCAGCAGGCCCAAAATCTCAATCCCGCTTCACCAGCCCCGGCAACTGCGCCAGCAGCTTCTGGTTGTTGAACGGCGCACGAATGAACCCACGCTGGCGCCCATCCGGCCCGACAATCGCCAGGTTACCGCTGTGATCCACGGTATACCCAGGCTTGCTGGTATCCGCCGGAATGAACGGAATGCTCAAGGCATTGGCCAGCTTCTGAGTGTCTTCGATCGACCCCGCCACCCCGACGAAATCCTTGTCGAAGTAACCCAGGTACTGCTTGAGCTGGTTCGGCGTGTCGCGGTTCGGGTCCACACTCACCAACACCACTTGCAACCGGTCCACCGCCTCCTTGGGCAGTTCGCTCTTCACCTGGCGCAACTGGGCCAGAGTGGTCGGGCAGATGTCCGGGCAATAGGTGTAGCCGAAGAACAGCAGCGACCACTTGCCCTTCAGGTCATCCAGCGCCACCGGCTGGCCGTCCTGGTTGGTCATGGTCACGTCCGCCACCGTGCGGCTCTGCGGCAGCAGGATGATGCCGGCGTCGATCAGCTCGGTGGGGTTGGGCTGGTCGCGGCCATTGAGCACCTTGTTGACGGTCAGGCCCAGGATCAACGCGACCAGGGCGACGAGGATGAAGACGGTTTTCTGGGTTCGGGTCATAGATTCAGCAACAGGTAGTGGTCAAGGAGCAACGCGACGAACAGCGCGAACAGGTAGCCGATAGAGTACTTGAAGGTGCCGATTGCCGCGTGCGGGCGGCTGCCACGGTACAACACCCAGGCCCAATGCAGGAAGCGCAGGCCCAGGGCCAGGGCACAGGCCAGGTACAACGGGCCGCTCATGTGGATGGCATAGGGCAGCAGGGTGACGGCCAACAGTATCAGGGTGTAGAGCAGGATGTGCAGCTTGGTGTAGCGCTCGCCGTGGGTCACCGGCAGCATCGGGATATCGGCCTTGGCGTATTCCTCCTTGCGGTGGATGGCCAGGGCCCAGAAGTGCGGTGGGGTCCAGGCGAAGATGATCAGCACCAGCAACAAAGGCTCGGCGCTGACATGGCCGCTGACCGCCACCCAGCCAAGCAGCGGCGGCGCCGCGCCGGCCAGGCCGCCAATCACGATGTTCTGCGGTGTGGCACGTTTCAGAAAGCCGGTGTAGAGCACCGCATAGCCCAGCAGCGAAGCCAGGGTCAGCCAGGCGGTGAGGGCGTTGGTGAACACCAGCAACAGCGCCATGCCCAGCAACGCCAGGGCCAAGGCAAAGGCCAGCGCCGGCAGCGGCGCGACCCGGCCTGCAGCCAATGGCCGTTTGTGGGTGCGCGCCATCAAGGCGTCGATACGCCGGTCCACCACATGGTTGACCACCGCAGCGCCGCCCGCGCACAAGCCAATGCCCAGGTTGCCGAACAGCAGCACGCTCCAGGCAACGCCTGCGCGGCTGGCGAGGAACATCCCTGCCAGGGAAGTGATCAGCATCAGCACCACCACCTTGGGCTTGGTCAGCTCCAAATAGTCGCGCCAGCCTGCCCGTTGTGCGCCTAGAAGCGTCGCCACGAATCGTTCCTCATTGGGTGCGAGATATCCACGCCCACCACCGGCGTCAGGCGCCAGCCGTGGCCGACGCGCACTTTGTCGGCCACGCGGATGCGGTAGTTCACCAGCACCATGCTCAGTAACAACATGGCCCCGCCGGCGTTATGGGCCACTGCCACGCCAAGCGGCAGGTGGAACAGTACGTTGCTGATGCCTAGCCCGACCTGCACCGCCAGGGCCAACAGCACCAGCCGCGCCAGGCCAGCGAGGCCACAGCGGTAAAGCTTGAAGCTCAGCATCAGCAGCACGGCACTGACCAGCAACGCACCCAACCGGTGGCTGATGTGGATGGCCGTGCGCGCATCGCTGTCCAGTTGCCCGCCCAGGTAGTTGGGGCCGACGTGCTGGGTCAGGTGGAAGCCGTTGCTGAAGTCCGCCGCCGGCCACCACTGGCCATGGCAGGTGGGCAAATCGATGCAGGCGACCGCCGCATAATTAGCGCTGACCCAACCGCCCAGGGCGATCTGGCCGACCACCACCAGCAGCGCCAGGGCCGCGATGCGGCGCAGGCTCAGCGGTAGTTTAGGCAACGGCGCAAAGGCCCGGGATAGCCGCAGGCACAGCAGAAACAGCAGGCTCAAGGTAGTGAACCCACCCAGCAGATGCGCGGTGACGACTTGCGGCCAGAGTTTCAGCGTCACGGTCCACATGCCAAACGCCGCCTGGGCAAGCACCACCACCAGCAACAGCACGGGCAAGCGGTAGGGCTGGCCATCACGCGCATGGCGGCGTACGGCCTGCAAGGCCAGCCAGGCGATCACCAGCGCCAGGGTGCCGGCGAAGTAGCGATGGACCATTTCGGCCCAGCCCTTGGCGGCCTCCACCGGGTGCTCGGGGAAGTGCACTTCGGCGTGGGCCAGTTGGGCGTCGGTCTTGGGCACACTGATGAACCCATAACAGCCTGGCCAATCAGGGCAGCCCAGGCCGGCATGGGTCAGGCGGGTATAGGCACCGAGCAACACGACCAGCAGTGCCAGCAGGGTGGCGAACACAGCGAGGCGCAATCCGGGTCTGGCCATGGCAGGCTCCTAGCCGATGTTGGAGAGCTTGAGCAGGTGGCGCAGGTCGTCCAGCACGTGCTTGCCGTTGGCCTTGCTGTCGTAACGCAGCACCAGGTTGCCGTGGGGGTCGACGATCCACAGTTGCGGGCCGGGCTCGCCTACCTTCTGCAGGTAGCGCGGAGCATCCAGCGGGTAGCGTTGCAGCTGCGGGTACTCGCGACCAAGCAGTGCCTGGTAGTCGGCGGTCAGCGGTTGGGCGGTTGCCAGCGCATGGCTCGCGCGGCTGGCATCGCGGCCCAGGCCGACCTGGATTTGCCGGGCCAGGTACACCAGGCGCTGACAGTCCTCGGTACAGGCTTCGGGCGCACTGACCAGCAACTGCCATCGCTCGTCCTGGCCTGCCACGCCGATATCCGTGCGGCTTTCACCATTGCCGATCATGGCGCCGTGATAGCTGCGGCCTTCCGGCACCCAGAACTTGAGCTTGTACATGCTGGTGGCCAGGATCATCGGGCCGAGCACAACCAGCAGTATCAGGACCAGTTGCAAACGCCCGCGGGCTCTGGGCTTGCGGCGCTCAGGCACTTCCAGTGGGCTGGTGGTGGCGGCCATGGTGGTTCTCCTTCTTGTTGTTGTGCCAGCCAAAGTAGAGGTAAAGCAGCACCAGCGCGGCGGCCAGGGCAAACCACTGCACGGCGTAGCCCAGGTGCTTTTCCGGGCCCATCGCGACCACCGGCCAGTCCAGGCGATAGGCGGCCGGGCCGGGTTGCAGGCGCAGCTCATGGGCGAACCCTTCACGGGCCAGCTGCTGCCACAACTGCGCGGCATCGATGGCGGTCAGCAGGTGCGGCCATTGGCCCCCGACCGGGTCGGGGTGCAGCTGGAAGGTGCTGCCGGGCGCCACATAGACCGAAGCATCCAGCGCCAACGCCTGCGTCGGGGTCTCGAAGTGCACCGGCACGCGGCGGTCCGGCCAGGCTAACCAGCCACGATTGACCAGCAGCCACAGCCCGCTGGGCTGGTCATGGAAGGGCTGCAGCAGCTCGACACCGGCCTGGCCGTCGCGCATGCGGTTGTCCAGCAGCAGGCTGTGTTCGGCATCGAAACGGCCGTACAGGTGCACGCGGCGAAATGCGCTATCGTCGCGTTGCTGCAACTGGGCAGTAGAGAGGGGCGCATCGATGCTGCGCTCGGCATAGGTCGCCAGCAGCGCGCGCTTTTGCTCGGCGCGGCCGAGTTGCCAGCAGCCAAGCGCGATCAAGCCCGGCAGCAGCGCGAGCACCACCAGGGTCGGTAGCCAACCTGGGCGAAACGGCCTCACGGGCGCCTCGCTATACTTATCCACATCACTGCATCCCCCCGGAGAAGCGCCATGCTCAAGGCCGCGATTGTCCTGATGCTGTTGGCCACGGTTGCCAGCCTGTTCAGTGGCCTGGTGTTTCTGGTCAAGGACGATGAAAACTCGACGCGCTTGCTGAAAGCGCTGACCGTACGCGTGACCCTGGCCGCCTTGACCATCGGGCTGGTGGCTTACGGCTTGATCAGTGGCCAGCTGGTCTCTCACGCGCCCTTCTGAATCACCCCACACTCGCTTTTTGTAGGAGCGGCCTTGCGTCGCGAAAGGGCAGCGAAGCGGCCCCGGCGATTTATGTCACCACACAAAACCTGGGGCCGCTTCGCGCCCCTTTCGCGACGCAAGGCCGCTCCTACACAAAGCAGTTGCAGGCCAGGCTTCAAAGCACGTACACAAAGATGAACAGCCCGACCCACACCACATCGACGAAGTGCCAGTACCAACTGGCCGCTTCGAAGCCGAAGTGCTTGTCGGCATTGAAATGCCCGCGCAGGATGCGCACGAACATGACGATCAGAATGATCGTGCCCAAGGTCACGTGGGCACCATGGAAGCCGGTGAGCATGAAGAAGGTCGCGCCATAGATCCCCGACCCCAGCGTCAGCCCCAGCTTGGTATAAGCCTCGTGGTACTCGAAGGCTTGCAGTGCGATGAAGCTCAGGCCCAGCACGATGGTCAGCGCCATCCACAGCTTCAGCGGCCCACGGTGGTCACGCCGCAGGGCGTGGTGGGCAATCGTGATGGTCACGCTCGAACTGACCAGCAAAATGGTGTTGATCAGCGGCAGGTGCCAAGGGTCGATGACTTCCTTGGGCGGCGGGAACAGTTTCGGGTCCGGGGTATGCAACAGCGGCCAGGTGAATTCGAACGTCGGCCACAGCATGTGCGCGACGCCCTTGGCACCTTCGCCACCGAGCCAGGGCCCGGCCAATACCCGCACGTAGAACAGCGCACCGAAGAAGGCCAGGAAGAACATCACTTCCGAGAAGATGAACCAGCTCATGCCCCAGCGGAACGAGCGGTCCAGCTGCGCGCTGTACAGCCCGGCGCGGCTCTCTTTCACCACCGCGCCGAACCAGCCGAACAGCATGTAGGCCAGGAACAACGCACCGACGAAGAAGATCAGCGGCCCATGCGAGTCGGGGTGCCCGGCCTTCATGTCGTTGAACCAGGTACCCAGGCCGAACACCGTGATGAACATGCCGATGGTGGCGATGATCGGCCACTTGCTCTGCGCCGGAACGTAGTAGTGCTCATGACTTGCCATTGCTGTTCTCCTTCCCTTAACGGGCGCCCTGGACGTCCTGGGCCGCAACATGCGCGACCGGCGGGTGGCGAGCGGTGATGTCGAACAAGGTGTAGGCCAGTGTCAGGTGCTTCACGTTGGCCGGCAGGTCGCGGTCAACGATGAAGCGCACCGGCATCTCGATACGTTCGCCGGGCTGCAGCACCTGCTGGGTAAAGCAGAAGCACTCGGTCTTGTGGAAATACGCCGCGGCCTCGGCCGGGGTAATGCTAGGTATCGCCTGGGCGCTCATGGGCCGGTCGGTCGGGTTGCGCGCCACGAAGATCATCTGGTTGACCGCACCGGGATTCACGTCGATCTGGTCGGCCGTGGAGTAGAAGTCCCAGACCATGTCACTGGCGTTGGTCGACATGAACTGCACCCGCACCGAGCGCGATGGGTCGCTGACCTGGCTGCCCTCGTACTGGCCGCCGGTCTTGCCATTGATGCCAAAGGCCTTGCACATCACGTCATAGATCGGCACCAGGGCGAAACCGAAGGCGAACATCACCACCGTCAGCATCAGCAGGCGCAAGACCAGGCGTTTGAGCGAAAGGCCGTTCATGGGCGCACCTCTACTTCACGTCCGGTGGGGTCTGGAAGGTGTGGTAAGGCGCAGGCGAGGGGACCGACCACTCCAGGCCTTCGGCGCCATCCCAGGGTTTGGCTGGTGCCGGAGCACCGCCACGGATGCACTTGATGACGATGAACAGGAAGAAGATCTGCGTGGCGCCGAACATGAAGGCGCCGATCGAGGAGACCATGTTGAAGTCGGCGAACTGCAGGTTGTAGTCCGGAATGCGCCGCGGCATGCCTGCCAGGCCGACGAAGTGCATGGGGAAGAAGGCCATGTTCATGCCGATGAACGACAGCCAGAAGTGCAGCTTGCCGAGGGTTTCGTCATACATGTGCCCGGTCCATTTCGGCAGCCAGTAGTAGGCCGAGGCGAAGATGCCGAAGATCGCCCCGGGCACCAGCACGTAGTGGAAGTGCGCGACCACGAAGTAGGTGTCGTGGTACTGGAAGTCCGCGGGCGCGATGGCCAGCATCAACCCGGAGAAACCGCCGATGGTGAACAGGATGACGAAGGCGATGGCGAACAGCATCGGCGTTTCGAAGGTCAGCGACCCTTCCCACATGGTGCTGACCCAGTTGAACACCTTCACCCCCGTGGGCACGGCGATGAGCATGGTGGCGTACATGAAGAACAGCTCGCCCACCACCGGGATACCGACCACGAACATGTGGTGCGCCCAGACGATGAACGACAGGAAGGCGATCGCCCCGGTGGCATACACCATCGAGGTGTAGCCAAACAGCGGCTTGCGCGAGAACGCCGGGATGATCGAGCTGACCGCGCCGAACGCCGGCAGGATCATGATGTACACCTCGGGGTGGCCGAAGAACCAGAACACGTGCTGGAACAGCACCGGGTCGCCACCGCCGGCGGCGCTGAAGAAGCTGGTGCCGAAGTGGATGTCCATCAGCATCATGGTCACCACGCCGGCCAGTACCGGCATCACCGCAATCAGCAGGAACGCGGTGATCAGCCAGGTCCAGACGAACAGCGGCATTTTCATCAAGGTCATGCCCGGCGCACGCAGGTTGAGGATGGTGGCGATCACGTTGATCGCGCCCATGATCGAACTGATGCCCATCAGGTGGATGGCAAAGATGAAGAAGGTCACGCTGGCCGGGGCATAGGTGGTCGACAGCGGGGCGTAGAACGTCCAGCCGAAGTTGGGCCCGCCGCCGGGGCTGAACAGGGTCGAGACCAGCAGCAGGAAGGCCGCCGGCAGCAACCAGAAGCTGAAGTTGTTCATCCGTGGCAGGGCCATGTCTGGCGCGCCGATCATCAGCGGGATCATCCAGTTGGCCAGGCCGACGAACGCCGGCATCACGGCGCCGAACACCATGATCAGCCCGTGCATGGTGGTCATCTGGTTGAAGAACGCAGGCTCGACGATCTGCAGCCCTGGCTGGAACAGCTCGGCGCGGATCACCATGGCGAACGAGCCACCGAGCAGGAACATGATGAAGGCGAACCACAGGTACATCGTGCCGATGTCTTTGTGGTTGGTGGTCAGCACCCAGCGCATCAGGCCCTTGGCCGGGCCGTGGGCGTGCTCATGGCCGTGGCCGTGGTCGTCGATCACTGCACTCATGTCCTGTCTCCTGCAATCCATTGATTGCCGCGAGTAACCCGGTTCATTGCGCTTCTGCCTGCTTGAGCGCCAGCACATCCTTCGGCGTGACCATGTCGCCCTTGTTGTTGCCCCAGGCGTTGCGCTCGTAGGTGACCACGGCGGCGATATCCACTTCCGAGAGCTGCTTGCCGAACGCGGCCATGGCCGTGCCGGGCTTGCCGTGGAAGACGATGCCGAGGTGGCCTTCCTTCGGCCCGGTAGCGATTTTCGAGCCCTTGAGTGCCGGGAACATCGGCGGCAGGCCCTGGCCTTCGGCCTGGTGACAGGCCACGCAGGTGGTGTGGTAGACCTTGTCGCCGCGCTCGACCAGCTCTTCGAGGGTCCACTCCTTGCTGGTCAGCTCCTTGAGCTTGGCCGCCTCGGCCTTGCGCTCGCCGAGCCAGGTGTCGTAGTCGGCCTTGGACTTGACCTCGACCACCACCGGCATGAAGCCGTGGTCCTTGCCGCACAGCTCGGTGCACTGGCCGCGGTAGATGCCGGGTTTCTCGATACGCGTCCAGGCCTCGTTGACGAAGCCGGGGATGGCATCACGCTTGACCGCGAAGGCCGGCACCCACCAGGAATGGATCACGTCGGCAGCGGTTACCAGAAAGCGCACTTTCGCACCCACCGGCAGCACCAGCGGCTGGTCGACTTCGAGCAGGTAGTGCTCGTCCTTGGGGGCCTTGTTATGGATCTGGTCGGCGGGGGTGGCCAGGTTGCTGAAGAACTCCACGTCCTGGCCCAGGTATTTGTAGTGCCACTTCCACTGGTAGCCGGTGACCTGGATGTCGATGTCCGATTCACTGGCGTCGTAGATGTCGATCAGGGTCTTGGTGGCGGGGATGGCCATGGCCACCAGAATCAGGAACGGCACCACGGTCCACATGATTTCGACCCAGGTGTGCTCGTGAAAATGCGCCGCTTGCTGGCCGGTCGAACGGCGGTGCACGACCATGGACCAGAACATCGCGCCAAACACCACGATGCCGATGATCACGCAGATCCAGAAAATGGTCATGTGCAGGTCGAAGACGGCGTTGGAGACTTCCGTCGCCCCTGGCGCCATGTTCACGGTCCAGGCGGCGTTGGCCTGACCGAAAACTGTCCACAACAGGAGGCCCATCCAGACATGTGGATGTCGCATCATTGCGGGTTCCCCTTCTAATTCTTGTTGTCCCGGAGGCGTGGCCTGCGGCAAGAGGGAACGGCGGTCAAGACTGCCTGGCTTCGACGACCGAGCCCCTGCAAAAGCAGTCGGGCCTCATCAACGAATCACGTTCAACGGGAGTATAGACAGCGACCAATGGCACGCAATGACACCAGTGAAATGAACTTCATGAATTTCCCGAATGCCTTGAAAGCCGCGTGCTTGATAGGATGTGGCCCAATAATGGCATTCCGATATGCCACAGCGTGCACACGTTTGCGCGGGTTATAACAAATGCGTCTTAGGTATTCTGTATACCGAGCTAATTTAGTGTCTTCCGTTTGAAACGTAATGTCCCTGGAGTTGTCATGAACATCGCTGCTGTACGCGAGCAGATTAGCCAAGCCCATCAACACGAGCGCCAGACCAACCAACTGAAAGCGCGACTCGAGCAACAAATGCCGCATTTGCACCCTTCGATCCACCTGCCTGAGCAGGACGCCCAGGGTACTTTGGCGCGTTTCGTCAGCGCCTACATTGACCAGGTTCCAGAGCTGCTGGAGGCTGCCCACGAGGTGGCCCGCGAAGCAGGCATCGAATCGCAGATCAAGCCGGTGCTGAAAATTGCCGAAGCTTATTTCATGCAGCCGCCCAGCGTGATGCAAGGGCACGTGGGCCTGGACTGCCTGCTGGATGAAGCGTACCTGGCGCATCGCCTGGTGGAAGAGGTCAACGACCTGTATATCCATCACTTCAAACAGCCGCTGATTCCGTTCGATACCACCATGGCCAACCTGATTGCCCATCAGCTGATCGGCGAGACGTTCGCCAACCAGCTCGATGAAGTGGTGCACCATTCGGTTGACGAAATGCTCAATGAAGAGAGCTTTGCCAAGGAATCGGTAGAGGCCTACCGCGATACCTTGTGCAGCGCCGAGACGGGCGCTGCCTGGAAGCGTTGGCCATGCCTTTCGCGCCAACTGGGTGTAGAGCTGGGCCAGCCGGCCTGAATCCAGCATTGATGCTGTCTGATCTGGCCTCTTCGCGGGGCAAGCCCGCTCCCACAAGGTGGACTGCATACCCACTGTGGGAGCGGGCTTGCCCCGCGAAGAGGCCCGCTCAGGCAACACAACAGCTGAATACTAAGCACCAACCCCCGCCGTCGTCCGCAAGCGCCCCTCGATGCGCCGCTTCAACCGCCGCTGCTCGATCAGCAACCGCGAGCCATTGGCTGCATTGCTGCGGCTCCAGTCCTCAAGCAGTTCCAGGCACGAGTGGTCGATGTAGCTGAGGTTGCCCAAGGGCACATGCAAGGTGGTCCCCGCCGGCACCGTATCCAGCACCTGGGTCAGCGCCGGCACCTTGAGGAAGGTTGCTGCGCCACTCAGGCGCAACTCCATGTGCCCGGGCTTGGCCAGGCTCACCAGGTTGATCTTCAGCCGCGCCGCCTTGAACGCCAGTTTGAGCAGGGTCAAGGCAAAGCCCAGCAGCACCCCGGTCAGCAGGTCGGTGAAAATGATCGCCAAGGCGGTCGCTGCATAGGTGAACATCGGCATCCGGCCGTACCGGCCCAACCCACGAAACGCCTTGAAGTCCACCAGCTTGACGCCGGTAAACACCAGCACGCCCGCCAGGCTGGCCACCGGGATCTGCTGCAGCACGCTGCTCAACACCACGACGAACGCCAACAGCCACAGGCCGTGGAAGATCGCCGAGGCACGGGTTTGTGCGCCGGCCTGGACATTCGCCGAACTGCGCACAATCACCCCGGTCATCGGCAAGGCGCCCAGCACACCGCAGAGCATGTTGCCGATGCCCTGGGCCGACAGCTCACGGTCGAAGTCCGAGCGCTGGCCGCTGTGCATGCGGTCAACCGCGGCAGCCGACAGCAAGGTCTCGGCACTGGCGATGAAGGCCAGGGCGAATGCAGCCACCAGCAGGGTAGGGTCGGCCAGTTTCATCAGGTCATCCAGGCGGATCCAGTCGATGGCCTCGGAAAGGTCTGCCGGTACCTGCACCCGATTCACCGGCAGGGCCAGCCACATGCTGATGGCCGTCATTGCCGCCACGCCCAGCAAGGCACCGGGGACAAAGCGCAGCTTCTGTGGCCGCAAGCGCTCCCAGCCCCACATCACCGCAATGGTGCCCAGGCCAAGCGCACCGGCTTGCCAGCCCGCGCCTGCGCTTTCCATCGGCAGGGCAGCCGCCAGCGTCGAAGGAAACGCCAACAGGTTCTGCAGGCCCGAAGGCTGCGGCGATGTGTCGAACATCACATGCACCTGCGACAACACGATCAGCACGCCGATACCCGCCAGCATGCCGTACACCACTGCCGGTGCAGTGACGCGGAACCAGCAGCCCAGGCGAAAGCGCCCGGCCAACAACTGCAGCAGCCCGGCCAGCAGCAGGATCGGCCCGAGCATGGCCACGCCGTGCTGGCGCACCAGCTCGAACACCAGCACCGCCAGGCCTGCGGCCGGGCCACTGACCTGCAGCGGCGAACCCGCCAGAAAGCCCACCACCAGCCCGCCGATGATGCCGGTGATCAGGCCTTTGGCGGGCGGCATGCCCGATGCGATGGCGATGCCCATGCACAAGGGCAGGGCAACCAGAAATACCACCACCGACGCTAACAACTCTCGCGGCAAGGCCGCTTTCAACTGTGTAATGTTCACCCTGTTTCTCCATTTTCTGTTGCACGGCCATTCCTCTGGCCGTGGGCACGTTGGCCCCTGAAAGGCGCGCAGGCGCGGGCTGCCGGCGAGCATGCCGGCAGGGCAGTCAGGGATTTCAAGGCAGCCGAAGGCCGCGCCACACCCCAGAGGGTGCAGCCGGCTATCAAGGTTTTGACGGTGTCAGGGTCGCTTAGTAGCGGCCTCTCGGAGTAGCGCAGGGGACCGGCTCGCCGGCAGCCAGGGGCAGGAAGCTGTCGCTGGCAGCATCATAGGCTTCGATCTTGCTGGTCTCGATGTCGTAGACCCAACCGTGGATGTACAGCTCACCGGCCGCCAGGCGCGAGGCAACCGACGGGTGCGTGCGAAGGTGATGCAGCTGGGCGATGACGTTTTCCTTGGTCAGCACCTGCATGGTCTCGTGCTCGCTGCCGCAAGAGCAGTTGTTCTCGACCACGGTGCGTGCCACTTCAGCGTGGCGCAGCCAGGCAGAAACGGTCGGCATCTTGGTCAGCGATTGCGGGTTGAGTACCGCACGCATCGCGCCGCAGTCGGAGTGGCCGCAGACAATGATGTGGTGCACGCCCAGGGCCAGTACAGCGTATTCGATGGCGCTGGAAACGCCGCCGTTCATCTGGCCATACGGGGGCACTACGTTACCGACGTTACGGGTCACGAACAGGTCGCCGGGCGAGCTTTGGGTAATCAGCTCGGGGACGATGCGCGAGTCGGCGCAGGTGATGAACATCGCGCGTGGCGTTTGCGCGGTGGCGAGCTTCTTGAACAGCTCTTGCTGCTCGGGGAAGACGTCATGATGAAAGCGCAGGAAGCCGTCGACGATGTGCTTCAGAGCGGCATCGGCGCCCTCGGCGGGTACATCCGGAGCGACCTTGGATGGGTCCTTGACGGGCATGATTCATCCTCTTGGCGGTGTGTAGGCAAGTCCATTTTACCGGTGAAAGATTCTGGCTATGCAGGGATTTAGATGACACGCACAGGCCACAAATCACAGTCTTCGTTGACTGATTGCCTACGCTAACGGGGAAAACTTAACTGAAACTTAATTCAGAGGCTCTAGAACAGGCGTTCCAGATAGATAAGGCGGGGTCTGAATAATAGCAAAAAAACATCAGTTGCCTAGTACCATTACTGTAATTATTCACTTGGATTAGTGGTACTAGGGTTAGCTGAAGGGGCAGCCTTGTGCTGCCCCTACAACGGCCCGACCGAGCTACTGGATTACAACGGCGTTTTTCGCCACACCAGCCAAGGTTCGACCACTTCGCCCAATTGCCCTTGCGGCACGGCCCAGAAATAACGGCCATCAAACGACAAGCGGCTGTAATCGGAGAGCATCAGCACCTCGTCGCTGCCTACACCGTAAAACGCATTGCATCGCTCATTTCATATCCCTATGGATCATCCCGCCGCCAGGACAGGACGAACGCTCCAAGACATTCTCTAACCCGTATCAGGCACCCGGTTTGTTTAGGGTCACGATCAGATCGTGGACACCATCACCGGCGCTTCGGGTGTAGCGTTCGAAGAATGCTTCGCCCATGTTCAAGAGTGGGGACCCTCGCAGCGACTGCCCTGCAGCACGGATCGCCAAAGCACCAAAGCTCTCGCCCATGGCGGCAACACTCTTGGTGCGGTCAGCGGGATTGTCGTAAGGCTTCTGGTACCAGGTCGAAATCTGATACTCGACGTTCTGCGCCTCCAGTGCCTCATTGAGGTGTTTGGCCAGGGCGAAGAGCGATTCCTTGATCAGGGTGGGGTCTATTCCCTCAGCCTTCATCACCGCTTCTACGGGTAGGGCAGCAGCGCCAATCAAGTCCTCATGGGTATAACCCTTCATCGGCGGGAACACGCCTTCGGGAAGTTTCATGCCCGGGGTGTAGGGCTGGTACTGGCCTTGATTGTCTTGCATGGAAAGCTCCTTGGCTTGAAGTTCAGAAGAGGCGGCAGGCAGGAGCATGCAGGCTCCCAGCACGAGGGGTACGAGCGCGCCAAGGCGCAGCCGCGGCCAGAGGCGGCAGGGGCGGCGCGATGCCTTGTCGGTAACGGCAGTGCCCATACCGAGAGTGGGTAGGTTCAATCTTTCTCTCCTTGCATCCGCCTCGCGGCGGGTCCCTGTATCGTTTCGAGATGCGGCTACTGTGACCAGCGAATCCATCATTTGCTCCCCATCACCAGCCCCCGGGGCACATAGCCTGACGTAGGCGCAGGTTGCTGTGTGACCGGCTGAAGCACGATTTCCGCCTTCACCGCCGGCGCAGTTTCGACCGCAACCACGGAGGCATTTACCGGCGCGTCGGAGAATACCGCACTCTGCGCTACCTGCTGCGTGGCAAAACGTGCGTCCAGCCAATCGGCCCAGTAGGCGGCGCGGCGCATGATCTGTTGGCGGCGTGCATTGATGGCGGGAGTGCGCGAGTGGTAATTCGCTACTCGCGTCCACAAGTCGCCGCGGTCATTGCGCACGTGTCCACGGATGCGCCAGGCGGCCAGCTCGTAGGAGTAGCAGCCGCCTTGCTCGACATCCTCAGGGGTGATGCCGTAGCGCGAGAGCTCGCGCAGGTAGGCGGTGTTGAACTGCATGGGGCCCACGTCGTAGGTGCCATTGTGGTTGCGCACCCACTGGCCAGGCTTGCCACCTTCCTGGCCGGACACGGCCAGGACGATGTTCACCGGCAGCTCGTATTTGACCGCCGCCATGATCGAGCAGGCGATGGGTTCGCTCAGGGCCGGGGGCGGAACGTCAGCGACAAATGGCATCGTGGCGCGCCTCAGATGACCTTGCCGAACTTGTTGTTGATCGACTTGGTTGCCTTCGGGTCAGCGGCCTCGCATTGGTCGAGGAAGGACTGGCGGGCGTCCGAGGTCTGGCTCAGTTGATCTTGCCCTTCCTCTTCTTGACGATGCTGAAGTAGTCATTGACCGGGTCGCTGCAGTTATCGACCACACCCGCCCCCTTCAGCTTGCCCCACATGCACAGGACAGTGGCGCAAGGGTCATCGGCATGGGCGGGCAGGGCAACGGCGAAACTGGCGGCCAGCACGGCGGCTGGAAGCGTTTTTGCAAAGTTCATGAGCACTCCTTGTTCAAGTCCTGTCCTGTTTGCTCTCGCTGAAGTTCTTCACTTCGGCATCCGGTTCGAAGTCACGGCTGGACGACCGGGTGTCCAAGTTTGAACGGCGGGTGGAACCGGGTTCGAAAACTTCCATGGCAACCCGCCCGGCGAGGGAATTGTCGATGCGTGACTGCACCGCCCGCCCCATCCCCGACATGAGGTTGGCGCCCATTTGCAGGGCTATGCGACCTGCGGTGCCTGCCCTGCTGGAGGTTGAGTTGCCAGCCCCTTCGGCATTACCACCTTTGGCACCCGTGCCACCCTGCGAACCCGAACTGCCGCTGGTTGAGCCACCGCCACTGGCTGAGGTCTCGGCAGACCCCGTCTCACCACCACCTCCTGCAGAGGCACCTGAGGCACCCGAGGCACCCGCTGCACCGGATGACCCGCTGGATGAGTCAGATTGAGCGCCGCTGGGCGCTGCACCCGCAGACTCACCGCCAGAAGATGACTCAGACGAACCGCCACCCGAAGAGATCGTTAAGCGCATCGATGATGAGGGGGCCGGCATCACGCTCCAGTTTCTTTTTGGCGCGCTCTTTCAGGCTGGCAGTTTCTGCAATGTCCACACTTGATCGTCATGAAATATTAATTTGATATTTAATTGCCACTATGCTTGCCAGTATGAAATGGCGCGCAAAATTAGACATAGTTCACACTCGCACGCGACGTATTCTTACCTAAACTCCAGCAGCTAGAAGTTGGATACCCCCGTATTTCGCCCTGCCTGCGCCGACACATCACTGCACGCACTGAAGTATCACTGAGTGATGGCAATTAGATGTCATATTGATATATACCGTGCCACCTCTGCATCTTCAAAACACATTTCAGAACAATGCCAACTGGCCACCAGGCGGGCAGAACCTGGAGCAATCGAGCGCCTGTGCTTCACGCCCCTCAAAAGCCAGTTTGCGCGCGGCCTTGGCGAAGCGCTGAGCCAGCAGCTCGGCAAAAATGCCCTCGCCACGCATCCGTTTACCAAAGCGGCTGTCATACAGCTCACCGCCGCGGCTCTGGCGAATCAGGCTCAACACATGGGCCGCACGCTGGGGGTAATGGTCCTGCAACCATTGCTCGAACAGCGGCGCCACTTCCAGCGGCAGGCGCAACATCATGTAGGCTGCGCTCTGGGCACCCGCTTCCTTGGCGGCCTCGAGCAAGCGCTCCAGTTCGCTGTCGTTGATCATCGGAATCATCGGCGAACACAAGACCCCCACCGGCACCCCCGCCTCGCGCAGCACCCGGATCGCCCGCAACCGCGCCTTGGGCGAAGCCGCCCGCGGTTCCAGCACCCGCTTCAAGTCGTCATCCAGTGTCGTCAGGCTGATCATCACCCGCGCCAGGCGCTGGCTGGCCATCTCGGCCAACAAGTCCAGATCACGCAGTACCAGCGAACCCTTGGTGACGATGGTCACCGGGTGCCGGAAGCGCAGGAGTACCTCCAGCAAGCGACGGGTCAGCAGGTGATCACGCTCGATGGGCTGGTAGGGGTCGGTATTGGAGCCCAGGTTGATGGGCGCGCAGACGTAACCCGGCTTGCTCAGCTGTTGTTCGAGCACTTCGGCCGCGTTGGTCTTGGCGATCAGCTTGGTTTCGAAATCCAGCCCTGGGGAAAGGTCCCAATACGCGTGTGAGGGGCGGGCGTAGCAGTAGATGCAGCCATGCTCGCAACCTCGGTAGGGGTTGATGGAGCGGTCGAATGGCAGATCGGGCGAGGTGTTGCGGCTGATGACCGTCTTTGCCGTCTCGATTCGCACCTCGGTGCCTTGGCTGATCGGCACCTCCTGGTACCAGCCGTCATCCTCCACCACCGAGCGGTTGGGGGCGAAGCGGTTGTGCGGATTGTGCGCCGTACCACGGCCTTTTTGCGGTGCTGGAGGTAACATGGCGCGCCCCTGTACTGTGTTTATACACAGTACAAAGAAGCGGGCATCCATGCCAGCACCTCTGGTCAGTACAGGCTCAAATCAGGCCATGCCAGCGCAGGAAAGGTTCGTGACTCACCGCGCGGCCCAAAAATGCGTGCATACCTTCAAGCAATGGTCGGGAAGCGCCAGGCTCAAGCAACGCCATTTGCAAATCACGCCCCGTTGCCCGGTCTAGCAGGCCGCTGGCTTGAAAACGCGAGAACAGATCGAATGCGAGCACATCAGACCACAGGTAGGCGTAGTAGCCAGCGTCGTAGTAATCCAGCAGGTAATCGAATGCATGGGCCGGATGCTCGTATGCTTCCAGCGGCCAGTACCCACACTGCGCCCGGGCATCCTCCAGGCGCTGCCGCACGCGCCTGCCGTCATTCGGCGTGGCATGCAAATCCAGATCGAACAGCGCCATCGCCAGGGTCTCGGCAGTGTCCGTGACAGCCCCTTGGCGAAGGCCATCCAGGCAGGCGGCCAACTGCTGCGCGTCCAGCTGTCCAGCCTCTGCGTTCGCAGAAATGCCAGCCAGGTAGCCAGCATCCCACGCCCAGCGCTCGAACAGCTTGCCGAACACCTCGACACCATCGGCGCCAAGCGCGCTGACATTGGAAAGCACCTGATTGTTGGTGCGCACCAGCAGATGGTGCAAGGCATGCCCGAACTCATGGAACAGCTTGCGCAGCGCCATGTGGTCCAGCAAGGGCGGGGTACCATCAATGGTCGAGGGAATATCGCTGAAGACCGCCACGGTGGCCGGGTGGAAACGCCCTTCGGCATCGACCCGACGGTTACGGATGTAACGGGTTTCGACCTGGCCCGGCTGCTTGCCTGGGTATTGCACGACATCCAAGTAAAGGAAGCCAGTCAGTGCATTGTCCAGCCAGACTTCGTACGCCTGGACGCTGGCATGCCATGTCGCCAGTGACTTGCGGACCAAGACCAGGCCAAACAGCCGTTGCGCAAGCGTCAGCAACGCCTCGATCACGTTGTCCAGGGCAAAGTACGCTCGCAAGCTGTCCATGGAGAGCGCCTGCCCAGCCGGGTTTTCGAGCCGATGCAGGTAGCGCCTGTCCCATGGCTGCGCCGTGTCCAGGCCGTGCTTGTCAGCAAGCGCTTGCACGTGCACACGGTGCTTTTCCATGACCGGTTTGACGCGCGCTGCCAGGCCGTGCAGAAAGCGCAGAACCTGGGCAAGGCCGCCGGCACTTTTCGAGTGCAGGCTTAGTGACGGGTAGTCGGCATAGCCCAGCAGATGTGCCTTCTGTTCACGCGCCTGGGCCAACTGCAGCAAGAGCTGACCATTGTCATGCTGCACCTCGGCGCTGACCCCACGGCTGTGCTGGTGGCGGTAGATCTGCTCCCGAAGGCTACGGTTCGCGGCATGTTCAAGGACCGTGTTGGTCACGTATTGGTCTGCGGGTATCAACCAGCCGGCTTGCCCAACCTGCAGCGCTTGGGCTTGCAGCTCGCCCAACAACCGTGGAGCAAGGCCTTGCAATTGCCCGGCGTCGAGGATGAGCGTGCCCGGGCGCGCCATGTTCTGGGCAAACCGCCCGGCAAGCTCGCGTACCTGGGCATTGATGGCCGCAAGTTGCATGCGGCCTGGGGCATCGAGCAAGGCACCGTGCAAGGCGAAGTTGTGACGGTACCAGCGCAGGGTCGCTTGCTTGTGCGCGTCCAAATGCTTGCCAATGGCGCTGTTGGCCAGGCGCTCATACAACGCTTGCAAGGTAGGGTCGGCCATCTTCTGCTCGAAGCGCTCAAGCATGGCGCCGTACAACTCTTCAACCAGTTCGACCCATGGCGCACCCTTGTACATCAGCGGTGAAGCCGCATACAGCACCGCCAGCAGTTGTGCATCCAGGTCATCGATCGCCATGACCAGGTCATCCCAGGTCGGCATGGACTGCTGAGCCAGGAGGGCTTGGGCGATACCTTGTTGATGAGCCGATAGCGCGTAGTCGAACGCTGCACGCAGGTTATCCAGCGTCACCGCGTCGTAATCGACAGGTACGTTGCTGGGTTGCAGAAGGGGGTTGCGGGTGTCCATCGCTGTTTACCTTGCTCTGATTGGAGCAAGCGAGCATGCGCCACCAGCGGGCAGGCGCTGGCCTGACTATCTAACACCCAGGGTCGAGCTGGAACCTGCCACCCAGGCCAAGGCCCGGGTGGCAAGACGGCTTCACTCAGACGGTTTCTTCAATTTGGGGTTGGGGAAGAACTGCACCGTCTGCACCTTGGCCGGCGCCGCCTTGGGCGCCAGGTGGTTGACCCGGGTACCGAGCTCCGACGGTACCGACAGGCCTTGTTCATTCAAGGTATCGGTGAAACCACAGGCCACGCACTCACGGTGCGGTACACCGTCCTCGTTCCACATCATCAACTTGTCCGGCTCGCTGCACGCCGGGCACACGGCCCCGGCGATGAAGCGTTTCTTGGTCTTGTTCACAGCTACCTCACTCATGCCGCTGCGTCCTCGCTCAGCCCGCAATGGCGCAGCAATGCATCGATGGAAGGTTCACGGCCACGGAAGTCGACGAACAGCACCATCGGCTCACGCGACCCGCCGCGGGCCAGGATCGCCTCGCGGAAGGCACGGCCAGTGTCGGCATTGAGCACGCCTTCTTCTTCGAAGCGGGAGAAGGCGTCAGCCGACAATACCTCGGCCCATTTGTAGCTGTAGTAGCCCGCCGCGTAACCGCCCGCGAAGATGTGCGCGAAGCTGTTGGGGAAGCGGTTGTACGCCGGTGGGCGCATGACCGTCACCTCGTCGCGCACGCCTTCGAGTACCTGCAGCACGCTGCGGCCATCGCCATGGGTGGCGTGCAGCTCGAAGTCGAACAGCGAGAACTCCAGCTGGCGCACCATCATCATGCCGGACTGGAAGTTCTTGGCGGCCAGCATCTTGTCCAGCAGGTCCTGGGGCAGGGCAGCGCCGCTTTCGTAATGGCCGGAGATCAGCGCCAGGCCTTCCGGCTCCCAGCACCAGTTTTCCATGAACTGGCTCGGCAGCTCGACCGCATCCCAGGCTACGCCATTGATGCCAGACACACCCGCGTGTTCGATGCGGGTCAGCAGGTGGTGCAGGCCGTGGCCGAACTCGTGGAACAGGGTGGTGACTTCATCGTGGGTCAACAGCGCAGGCTTGCCTGGCGCGGCCGGGTTGAAGTTGCACACCAGGTTGGCCACCGGGCTCTGCAGCACGCCATCGACGGTGCGGCGACGGTCGCGGGCGCCGTCCATCCAGGCGCCGCCACGCTTGTTGGCGCGGGCATAGAGGTCGAAGAAGAAACGGCCGACGTGCTGGCCGTTTTCCTTGATTTCGAACAGGCGTACGTCCGGGTGCCAGCTGTCGAAACCTTTCAGTTCGGCGATTTCGATGCCATACAGGCGTTGGACGATGCTGAACAGGCCAGACAACACCTTGTCGATCGGGAAGTAGGCACGCAGGGTTTCCTGCGACACGCTGTAGCGTTGCTCGCGCAGCTTCTCGCCGAAGTAACCGGCATCCCAGCTGGCCAATTGCGGGCAGCCCTGCTCGGCGGCATAGGCCTTGAGCTGCTCCAGGTCCTGGGCAGCGAACGGCTTGGAACGCTTGGCCAGGTCACGCAGGAAGCTCAGCACCTGGTCGCTGGACTCGGCCATCTTGGTGGCCAGGCTCAACTCGGCGTAGTTCGGGTAGCCCAGCAGCGTGGCCAGCTCCTGGCGCAGGTCGAGGATTTCCTGCATTACCGGGCCATTGTCGAACTGGCCGGCATTGGGGCCTTGGTCCGAAGCGCGGGTGCAGTAGGCGGCATACAGCTCTTCGCGCAGGGCGCGATCGGTGGCGTAGGTCATCACCGCGTAGTAGCTGGGGAACTCCAGGGTGATCAGCCAGCCGTCGAGCGCTTTTGCCTGGGCGGCGGCGGCCATCTGCGCCTTGGCCGAGTCGGTCAGGCCGTCCAGGGCGGCTTCGTCGGTGACGTGCTTGGTCCAGGCCTGGGTGGCATCGAGCAGTTGGTTGGAGAAGCGGCTGCCCAGCTCGCTGAGCTTGCTCTGCACTTCGGCGTAGCGCTGCTGCTTATCGGCAGGCAGGTCGATGCCCGAAAGGCGGAAATCACGCAGGGCATGTTCGAGGATGGTCTTTTGCGCCACATCGAAGCCAGCCGCCTCCGGGCTGTTGGCCAGGGCCTGGTAGGCGTCGAACAGCGCACGGTTCTGGCCCAGTTCGGTAGAGTAGGCGCTCAGAGCCGGCAGGCAAGACTCGTAGGCCTCGCGCAGTTCCTTGCTGTTGCACACGGCATTGAGGTGGCTGACCGGGCTCCAGGCAGCGCCCAGGCGGTCATTGAGTTCGTCCATGGCCAGCACCAGGCCTGCCCAGGAAGGGGTCTTGCCTTGCTGTTCGAGAATCTCGGCAATGGCTTTGCGGTTGTCGGCCAGGATCTCTTCGATGGCCGGCAGCACGTGTTCGGCACGGATCGCCGAGAAGGGCGGCAGATCGTAGGGCTGCAGAAGCGGGTTGTTCGCACTCACGGTTTGGATACCTTGGCAGAAGAAACACTGGACCATCTTAATTACAATCGACGCCGACCGCAGCAGGCAGCCTGCCTATCGGCACAGATGAGAGACCCTATCATGGCCATCCGAAGCTTCCAGCAACACACTCCGAAAGTTGGACCACGGGCCTTCATCGACCGCTCGGCGGTGGTGCTGGGCGATGTGGAGATCGGCGAAGACAGCTCGGTCTGGCCTTTGACTGTAGTACGCGGCGACATGCACCGCATCCGCATCGGCGCCCGCACCAGCGTGCAGGACGGTAGCGTGCTGCACATCACCCATGCCGGCCCTTTCAACCCCGACGGCTTCCCGCTGATCATCGGCGATGAAGTGACCATCGGCCACAAGGTGATGCTGCATGGCTGTACCCTGGGCGATCGCATCCTGGTCGGCATGGGCAGCACAATCATGGATGGCGCCATCGTCGAGGACGAGGTGATCATCGGCGCCGGCAGCCTGGTACCGCCCGGCAAGCGCCTGCTCAGCGGCTTCCTGTATGTTGGCAGCCCGGTGAAACAGGCCCGGCCGCTGACCGACAAGGAGCGCGCGTTCTTCCCGTACAGCGCCGGCAACTACGTCAAGCTCAAGGACCAGCACTTGGCCGAAGGCTACGACCAACCCGAATGACTTGAGTGGAACCGCTTACATGCACCAGCAGAACATCCTCTTCGACCTCGACGGCACCCTGACCGACCCACGGCTGGGCATCACCCGCTCCATCCAGTATGCGTTGGCCAAACTGGGTATCGACGAGCCGGACCTGGCCCGCCTCGAACACTTCATCGGCCCGCCCTTGCTGCAGGCGTTCATGCAGTTTTACAGCTTTGACGAAGCCAAGGCGTGGGAAGCGGTGAATTTCTATCGCGAGCGCTTCCGCGTCACCGGCCTTTATGAAAACCAGGTGTTCGAAGGGGTACCGGCGCTGCTCGAAGCCCTCAATGGCCAGGGGCGCACCCTGTATGTGGCAACGTCCAAGCCTTGGGAGTTCGCCCGCGAGATTGCCCGGCATTTCGCCTTCGATCACCACTTCAAGGTGATTTATGGCAGCGAGCTGGATGGCACCCGCACCAACAAGGTCGAGCTGATTCGCCACTTGCTGGACGAGGAAGGGCTGGAACCGGCGCAGACGCTGATGATCGGCGATCGCAAGCATGACCTGATCGGCGCGCGCAGCAATGGGCTGCAGGCGGTGGCGGTGGGGTACGGGTTTGGTAGCGAGGAAGAGTTGAAGGCCGAGACGCCAGCCTTCCATTTCGCCACCCTGGCCGAGATGCATCAGGCCTTCATCAAGGCCTGAAATGGAATGGGGCCGCGCAGCGGCCCGAAAATCTCATTGGCTAACGACAAGCCGCTCCAACGCGGCTTTGCGCGCCTCACCCGGCAACCGCCCCAGCGCCTCCACCCGCTGATAAAACCGCGTCCAATTCCCGTCAACCTCCCGGAACAGCGCCGCAAACGCCGGCACCCACTGGTCATACAGCCCAAACGGCAGCAGCTTGGCATTGTTCATCGGCCCATACATCCAGGCGTCATAACGCGTGTCCCCACCCCACTGGCCATCACGCACTTGCCGGTACTCGCGCCGCAACCGCTCGAACTCGGCCTGCTTCGCCGCCCGCTTGTGCGCATCATCCAAGGGGCCGGCGTAGATCCCCTGAAGCCGTTCGCGGCTGGCCAGCACCAGCCGAATGAACTGGTCACGCTGCCCGGCCTGATCATCCTCGATCGCTGCAAGCCCGCGTGCCGCGCGCCATTGCCGCGCGCCTTGCTGCTCGACGAAGGTGGCAAACGACTCGTTGAACGCCGTGTCGTCCTGCACATAGAAGCGCTGATGGGCCAACTCATGGAAGATCAGCGAGGCCAACCGTTCGTCCCCCCAGCCGACCATAGAAGACAACAGTGGGTCGTCGAACCAACCCAGGGTCGAGTAAGCCTCGACACCGCCCACATACACATCCATGCCTGCCTGGCGCATCAACGCCGCCGCGCCACGCGCCGCACCTTGGCGGTAGTAACCACGGTAGGCCACGCAGCCCGCGATCGGGAAACAATGCGTCACCGGCTGCAACGACAACTCCGGCGTGGCAAACACGTTCCACACCACGTAGGGGCGGCCAAGGTCAGCGTAAACCCGGTAGCTGCGGTTGTCCGGCAGTTTCAGCTGCTGGCTGGCGAACACCCGGGCCTGTTCGGCATGCTGCAAGCGCGCACGCAGTTGCGGGCTGCTGGCCGGGTCTGCCATTACCTGTTCCACCGGCTGGCGCGCGCGCAGCAGCTGCCATTGGCCCTGCGCCAACTGGCCGTAATAGCCAACACTGCTACAACCGTTCAGCAGAACAGCCGCCAGCAGGGGAACAAAGCGGGTGAAAACGCGGTCGAGTGGCCCAGGGCCTGAGCGCTGAAAAAGAAATAGTCGAAGCATCTGGGACTGTCTGACTCGCTCACGGCCAATTCGCTCCAAGACTATCTCGCCAGGGGGGAGTTTCGCCATGCGTCCATTGTTTGCCGCCAGCACACTCATGCTGTTGTCCGCTTGCTCGACCCTGCCGGACCCCGATCCGAACCAGGCGTGGGTCGACCTCACCCCCCTGGACGAAACGTCCCTGCACGCCGTGCAGGTAGACGAACGCGATTGGGCCGACACGCGCTACTTCGAGGTGGCCCCCGGCAGCCACGAACTGACGGTGCGCTACCAGTTTCCGGTCACCCCGAGCAATATCGGCCCGGTAAACGAGCCGCTGTGGCGCGATTGCCAGCTCAACCTGACCTTCAAGGACTTCAGCGCCGGGCAGCGCTACCAGCTGCAGGCCGGCAGCATTGGCTTCCGGCCCTGGGTCAAACTCTACGATCACCAGCAAAAACTGGTTGGCCAAGGCTTGCCCGCAGGCTGTCAACGCACCTGAGCCGCGCAATCGGCGCTATGCTTGTTACGTGTATATCGCAAGTGGGAGTTTTGCCATGCGCCAGCCCATGATGCTGATCGCCCTCAGTGCACTGGGGGCTTGCGCCAGCCCCTTGCCGCCCGTCGACCCCAAGCAGGCCTGGGTCGAGCTTTCCACCATCACCCCCGGCAGAGTCATCATGGCTGATCGCCTTGACGGCAAGCGCCTGGAGGATGGCCGCTATTTCCAGGTGACACCTGGCAAGCATGAGCTCGTAGTGCGTTTCGATTATGAGATCTATGGCGGCGGCATGATGTCCCAGCCAAGGGACCGTACCTGCTACCTGACCGTGCGCTATGACAATTTCAAAGCGGGCGAGCGCTATCGCCTGGAGGCGCGGGCGCCGGTGATGGAGCCGCAGGTGCTGCTGTACGACGCCAGCCGCACGGTGGTGGTTAACGAGCCCAGTAACGTATTTTGTATTCCATGACAGTTGGGGGCGCTTTGCGCCCCCAACCCACCCAAACCCTAGCGATCATTCTTCTGGTAGAT
Source organism: Pseudomonas sp. NFX1 (assembly GCF_051123555.1). NCBI lineage: Bacteria > Pseudomonadati > Pseudomonadota > Gammaproteobacteria > Pseudomonadales > Pseudomonadaceae > Pseudomonas > Pseudomonas sp. NFX1. Next base: position 4,622,124 of record NZ_CP169366.1, read on the forward strand.
GATCTTCTTGGTACCACCCTCGCAGCTGCCTACGACCATGTTCTGGTCCTTGACCTCGCTGTTGGGCACGATCTCCAGGGTATAAGACGTCACGCCCTGTGCCTGGATCTTGGCCTCGATCTCGGTTTTCAATTCTTCGCACGGCTTCACTGCCGCCAGGGCGGACGTGGCGAGCAGCGAGGCCAGCACGGCGATTGCTACGCGGATCATGGAATGGCTCCTGAAAGGGCAGTCGTGCTGCCGTTGCTGTTTAGACTACAGCAAACCGCCCCCGTTGCGCCGCCTAGCCCACCAGTGAGGCATCCAGGCTGATGGTGGCGTTGAGCACCTTCGACACCGGGCACCCGGCCTTGGCCTTGTTGGCAATCTCGAGGAACTGCGCCTCGCTGGCCCCAGGCACCTTGGCCTTCAGAATCAGGTGCACGGCGGTGATGGCGAAACCATCGGGCTGCTTGTCCAGGGTCACCTCGGCAATGGTATCGATGCGCTCTGGGGTCAGGCCCGCCTCGCCGAGCATCATCGACAGCGCCATGGAGAAGCAGCCGGCATGGGCGGCGCCGATCAGTTCTTCCGGGTTGGTCCCAGGTGAGCCTTCGAAACGGGTGTTGAAACCGTAGGGGTTCTGCTTGAGCGCGCCACTTTCAGTGGAAAGCAGGCCCTTGCCATCCTTCAGGCCACCTTGCCAGATCGCCGATGCTGTCTTTTTCATGATGCCTCCTGGTCGCTGCATTTACATATCTTGGGGTGACATGCTTATGGGTTCAGAGGCCGGCCACCCACGGCAAGTTCAGATCAATCTGACCGCAAGCATTGAATCCACCGAATGTGCCCATACAGAGTTTAAAAGGCCTCTGGCCAACCACGTTCAAGGAGGCTCCGATGACGCAGCTGCGTGACCTGAAAATTTCAACCCTCGACCTGGTGCCCGTGCGCGCCGACGGCGGGCCGGCCCAGTCGCTGCATAACTCGCTGGACCTGGCCCAGCACGTGGAACGCTTCGGCTACAACCGCTTCTGGGTCGCCGAGCATCACAACATGGATGGCATCGCCAGTTCCGCGACTTCCGTGCTGATCGGCTACCTGGCGGGTGGCACCTCGAGCATCCGCGTTGGCTCCGGCGGCGTGATGCTGCCCAACCACGCACCGCTGGTGATCGCCGAGCAGTTCGGCACCTTGGCCAGCCTCTACCCCGGCCGTATCGACCTGGGCCTGGGCCGCGCGCCCGGCTCCGACCAGATGACCGCCCGCGCCCTGCGCCGCGAGCGCTCTGGCAGCGCTGACGACTTCCCCGACGATGTCGAGGAGCTGTCACGCTACCTTGGCCCACGCACCGATGATCAAAAAGTGATCGCCGTGCCTGGGCATGACACCGAGGTGCCGATGTGGCTGCTCGGCTCAAGCCTGTTCAGCGCCCAACTGGCCGGCATGCGCGGCATGCCCTACGCGTTCGCCTCGCATTTCGCGCCGCGCTTCATGCACGAAGCAATCCGCGTCTACCGCAACCACTTCAAGCCCTCCACCACGCTCGACAAACCCTATGTGATGCTCGGCATTCCGATGGTGGTGGCTGAAACCGACGAAAAGGCCGAATACCTGGCTACTTCGGTGTACCAGCGCATCCTTGCCCTGATTCGCGGGCAGAGCCTGATGCAGCGCCCGCCCGTTGAGAGCATGGAGGGGCTGTGGCTACCTCACGAACGCGACGCGGTGATGAGCTTCCTGGGCCTGGCGATGATTGGCAGCCCGCAGAAGGTACGGGCCAAGGTGGAGGTGCTGCTGGAGCAGACCGGGGCGGATGAACTGATCTTTACCTGTGACCTGTATGAGCATGCGGACCGGGTCAGGTCCTATGAGCTGCTGGCGCAGGCTTTGAAGGCCGAGTAACCCTCTTCGCGGGCAACCCCGCGAAGAGGCCGTCACTCAACCACGCCGGTAGACAATTTCCTTGGTGCCAGCTTCGCAGCTGCCAACTACCTTGCCCGCCGGCTCGCCTTTCTTGACGATCTCCAGCGTGTAGCCATTTACGCCCTTGGCATCCAGCTTGGCGGCAATCTCTGCCTTGAGCTCTTCACACGGCTTGCCCGCCGCCAGCGCACCACCCGCCAACGCCATAAGGCCTGCCGCCAGAATCAGTTTCTTCATCGTTCGCTTTCCTTGTACAGATGAAAATCAAAGAGGGCGCCGGCTAAGGCGCCCCCTCTGTATTACCCCATCTTGCCAGCGCCAGCTACCCCGGCACTGTTTCAGCTGTTGGCAATACGGAAGCCGACTTTGAGCGTGACCTGAAAATGCTCGACCTTGTTGTCACGCAGGTGGCCCCGGGTATCGATCACTTCGAACCACTCCAGGTGCTTGATGCTCTTGGCCGCTTCGGCCAGGGCATTGTTGATCGCGTCCTCGATGCTGGTGGGCGACGACCCTACCAGTTCGATCTTCTTGTACGTGTGATGATCGGACATGTGCACTCTCCTTGGATGACAGTCTGCTTGAGCCTAGCAGCGCAGGCCTGGTTTACCTGCGAGCCGTCGCCTTGGGCAAAAGTTCGATCGCACTTTCGCAGCCCTGCGCAGTCGCAATCCTTACAGCCCACCCCCGAAGGAGATTCAACATGCATCGCAACTCGCTGCGTAAAACATCCCTGGAAAGCATGGAAGCCGAGATCGAAAGCCTTCTGAAGTCGCTGGAAAACCTCAAGCACGATGCATCGGAGGAGTCCCAGAAGTCTGTCAAGGCCATCCGCAGCAATGCCGAAAGCGCTCTCAAACATTCGCGCAGCCTGCTGAGCGACGCCTACGAGGAAGTGAAGACCCGCACCCGCCAGACCGGCATCGCCACCCGTGACTATGCCCAGGAGCACCCCATCACCACGGCCGGGGTAGCCGTTGGGGCGCTGGGCCTGCTGGCGGCCTGGCTGCTGTACAAGCGCAACTAAGCGATTTGCAGCTGCAGTTCCTGGCGCAGCCATTGCGCCAGTTGCTCGGCGCGCCCATCTGCGGCGCGTCGGGGCACCCACAGCGCCAGCGCGGCGCGCGTGGGTGAAAACCCCCAAGGTGCCGCCAGCCTTCCAGCACGTAGATCGTCCGCCACCAGCTGTTGCGGCGCGATCGCCACACCCAGCCCGGCCACTGCGGCCTCCAGCAGGTAGTACAGGTGTTCGAATGCCTGGCCGAACGGCAACGCTCCCGCGTCGAGCCCGTGCTGCCCCGCCCATGCCGGCCACGCCTGCGGACGGGACGTGGTATGCAGCAACGCCTCGCCCAGCAAGGCGTCGGGCGCTGCCCCGCGCAAGCGCTCGAACCCGGCAAAGTGCGGGCTTAGCACAGGCCCGATGCGCTCTTCGGCCAGCACGTGTACCTGCATGTCCGCCGGCCACGGCGGTTCGGCAAACACCAGCAAGGCATCCAGCCCCGGGCGCCTGGGGTCCAGGTCGCCTTCCCCGGCGGACAGGTGCAGGCGCAGCTCCGGCAAGTCGGCCTTGAGCCGCCCGAGCCGAGGGATAAACCAACGCGCCAGCAGGCTGCCGGAGCACCCGAGCACGAATGGCACCTCGCGGTTATCCCGGCTCAGCTCGGCACACACCCCCCGCAACCTGTCGAACGCCTCGCCACTGGCATCGCGCAGGCGCACGCCGGCATCTGTGAGTTTGATGCCACGCCCGTCCTTGACGAACAGGGCAACGCCCAAGTGTTCTTCAAGTACCTTGATCTGCCGGCTGACAGCCCCGTGCGTCACGTGCAGCGCCTCGGCAGCCTGGCTGACACTGTTCAGCCGGGCAGTGGCCTCAAAGGCCCGAAGGGCATTGAGAGGGGGGAGGTCCTGGGCCATTGTCTTGTGAGTTTTCCTGACATGTTTGCGCAATCTTATCGGTTTTCAGACGGGCGTTGCGTGGTTAGAGTAAAGCCCATCACTCATTCAGTACGCCTTGGAGCGCCCCATGACCCAGACTCAATACCGCCCTGGCCCAGACGCCAACGGCCTGTTCGGCTCGTTCGGCGGCCGCTACGTGGCAGAAACCCTGATGCCGCTGGTGCTGGACCTGGCCCGCGAATACGAAGCGGCCAAGGCCGACCCCGCGTTTCTCGAAGAACTGGCCTACTTCCAGCGTGACTATATCGGCCGCCCGAACCCGCTGTACTTCGCCGAGCGCCTGACCGAGCACTGCGGCGGCGCAAAAATCTTCTTCAAGCGTGAAGAACTCAACCACACCGGCGCCCACAAGGTGAACAACTGCATCGGCCAGGTGCTGCTGGCCAAGCGCATGGGCAAAAAACGCCTGATCGCCGAAACCGGCGCCGGCATGCACGGCGTGGCCACCGCCACCGTTGCCGCCCGCTTCGGCCTGCCTTGCGTGATCTACATGGGTGCCACCGACATCGAGCGCCAGCAGGCCAACGTGTTCCGCATGCGCTTGCTGGGCGCCGAAATCGTCCCGGTCACCGCTGGCACCGGCACCCTGAAAGACGCCATGAACGAGGCCCTGCGCGACTGGGTCACCAACGTCGAAGACACCTTCTACCTGATCGGCACCGTGGCCGGCCCGCACCCGTACCCGGCCATGGTCCGCGACTTCCAGTCGATCATCGGCAAGGAAACCCGCGTCCAGCTGCAAGAGAAGGAAGGGCGCCTGCCCGACAGCCTGGTCGCCTGCGTCGGCGGCGGCTCCAACGCCATGGGCCTGTTCCACGCATTCCTTGAAGAGCCAAGCGTGCAGATCATCGGCGTCGAAGCCGGCGGCCACGGCGTGCATACCGACAAGCACGCTGCCAGCCTGAACGGTGGCGTACCGGGTGTCCTGCACGGCAACCGCACCTACCTGCTGCAAGACGCTGACGGCCAGATCACCGACGCCCACTCGATTTCCGCCGGCCTGGACTACCCAGGTATCGGCCCAGAGCACGCCTACCTGCACGAAGTGAAGCGCGTCGAGTACGTCAGCATCACCGACGACGAAGCCTTGGATGCGTTCCACGCCACCTGCCGCCTGGAAGGCATCATCCCGGCCCTGGAAAGCGCCCACGCACTGGCCGAGGCGATCAAGCGCGCGCCAAACCTGCCCAAGGACCACCTGATGGTCGTGTGCCTGTCCGGGCGCGGCGACAAAGACATGCAAACCGTGATGAACCACATGGCCGCCCAGGAGAAACAGGCATGAGCCGTCTTGAACAACGCTTCGCCGAACTTGCGGCCGAAGGCCGTGCGGCACTGGTCACCTTCGTAACTGCGGGTGACCCCGGCTACGACGCCTCGCTGCAGATTCTCAAGGGCCTGCCAGCGGCTGGCGCCGACGTGATCGAACTGGGCATGCCGTTCACCGACCCGATGGCCGATGGCGTCGCCATCCAGCTGGCCACCCTGCGTGCGCTGGAAGCCGGCCAGACCTTGGCCAAGACCCTGCAGATGGTTCGCGAATTCCGCGTGGGCAACCAGGCTACGCCGATCGTACTGATGGGTTACTACAACCCGATCCACCGCTTTGGCGTGGAAAAGTTCGTGGCCGAGGCCAAGGATGCGGGCGTCGATGGCCTGATCATCGTCGACCTGCCGCCTGAGCACGACGCCGAGCTGGCGACCCCGGCCCAGGCTTCGGGCATCGACTTCATCCGCCTGACCACTCCGACCACCGACGATGCGCGCCTGCCGCGTGTGCTGGAGCGCAGCTCCGGGTTTGTCTATTACGTGTCGGTGGCTGGTGTGACCGGTGCAGGGTCTGCGACTACCGAGCACGTGAGCGAGGCGATTGCCCGCCTGCGTCGGCATACGGCCCTGCCGATCAGCGTAGGGTTTGGCATTCGCACGCCAGAGCAGGCGGCGGCGATTGCGCGCCTGGCCGATGGTGTGGTGGTGGGCTCGGCACTGGTCGACAAGATCGCCCAGGCCAAAGATGCGGATCAGGCTGTTAACGATGTATTGAGCTTGTGCTCGGCGCTGGCTGAAGGTGTGCGTGGCGCGCGACGCTGATTGGCGTTGCATGCTTCGCGGGGCAAGCCCGCTCCCACAGGTTCACTGCAATCTGTCAGAAAGCACTCGACCTGTGGGAGCGGGCTCGCCCCGCGAATGGGCCGCATAGCGGCCCCAATCTAGCCGCCAAAAATCGACAGCTTCAAAGGCCGCACAGCCCCCATCCAGATCGCATGATCGCGGTGATCGGCCAGCTCATCCCCGGTCAGCGGGTGCAGAAACACCACCAACCCCTTGCGATACAACGCCAGCCACGGCAACACCACCCCCACCACCTCCGGCCCGAACGCCAACTGGCAGCTCCAGTCCGGGTGCGGCCCCACCGGTTGCTGGTGCATGCGCCCCATGGTCACGGGGAACAGCCGCGCCGCCTCTTCGCACAATGCCCGCGCCTGCTCGATGGTCGATGCGTCGTAGTACACGTGGGCGTGATAGCCCTTGATCCTCTGCACGATAACTCCTGATTGCGGTCCAACCATCACCACCGCAAAGGAGGTGATGCAGTGAAAAATGCCGAAACCCCTGTGTTCAAGCTGGTGCTGTTCGGGGCCGAGTCTAGCCTTGGCAGTGCGCTGATTGCCGAGCTGCTGGCGCGCCAGCACGAGGTTACCGCCGTGGTCGATGACCTCAACCGCCATGCGCCACGCCCTGGCCTGCATTTCAAGATAGGCGGGCTGGGCGCTACCGACCAGGCAGAGCAGGGCGCTGCGGGGGGCTCGGCGGTGGTTGCGCTGGTGTCAGCGCTGGCACCCGCTGACCTGCCCGCGCAATGGCGGATGAGCGAGGCGCTGATCGCTGGGCTTGCGCGTACGACTATACGCCGGCTGTTGCTGGTGGGCGATTTCGATGTGCTGGACAGGCCAGCCCATTACACCGATGAACAGCGCGAGGGCGTGGACCATGTGGTCGATGCGCTACAGCGCAGTGCGCTGCACTGGACGCTGATCAATGCGCCGCAGCAGTTGGCGGATTTGGAGAACGTTGCGGCAGGGATGGTGGATATGCTCGACCTGGGTTTGCATCGGGGCGAGCATTTGAACTTCGTATCCTGAGGCCTCTTCGCGGGTCAAGCCCGCTCCCACGGAGATTGGTGTGCAGTACCTGTGGGAGCGGGCTTGCCCCGCGAAGAGCCCCTCAAGCATTGCGCTCATCTTCCAGCCAACCCACAAACCGCTCGATCAACGCCCCGCGCCGCTTGCGTGGCGGCAACACCACGTAATACCCCCGCGCCGAACGCAAACTGCCCTCCAGTGGCCGACACAGCAGGCCCTGCTCCACCAGCCCATCGACCAGGTGCCCCCAGCCAATCGCCACCCCTTGGCCGGCAATCGCCGCCTGGATCAACAGGGTGTAGTTATCGAAACGCAGCTGCCCCGGCGGTGGCGGGCTGTCCACGCCAAACCCTCGAAACACCCCCGCCCAGTCGAACCAGCGGCTGGCTTGTTCGCCGCGCAGGTGAAGCAAGGGCAAACGCTGCAAAGCCACGGCTGACAAGGGTTTGCCATGAGTCAGACGGGGGCTGCAGACCGGAAATACCTCTTCATCGAACAACCACCGGCTCTCGCCCTGATGAAAACGCCCATCGCCAAACAGCACGGCCACATCAATGTCCGGCCGCAACATCGCCTGGCTGCGCTCACCCGTCACCAGGCTGACATCCACCTGTGGATAAGCTTCGTGAAAACGTTGCAGTCTGGGCATCAGCCAGAACGCAGCGAAGGCAAAGTCGGTGGCCACTTGAAGCACCTCACGCTGGCCCCGGCCACTGGCCAGGGCAAGGCCGTCGTCCATGGCCTGCAGCCCTTGGTGCACCTGCTCGAACAGCACCTGGCCGGCATCGGTCAGCGCGATACCCCGGTAGATCCGGTCGAACAGCCGGGTACCCAACTGAGCCTCCAGGCGCTTCACCTGCTGGCTCACCGCCGGCTGCGTGGTGCCCAGCTCCAGCGCGGCGGCGGTAAAACCACGCAAGCGTGCCGCAGCCTCGAACACGCGCAGGGTATCGAGCGACAGCTCGGCAAGGCGCTCAAACATAAGCTCAGCTAATCCCAGTCATTGCCCGCCATGGGCTTTACCCATGTTATCCACAGTCGCATCTTGATAGGCAAGCGGTTCGCATAACCTTCAACGATGGAAGCCCACCATGACGCGCCCGAATATCCTGTTCATCATGGCCGACCAGATGGCCGCGCCCCTGCTGCCGATCTACGCCCCTTCGCCCGTCCAGATGCCACACCTCGCCCGCCTCGCCGCGCAGGCGGTGGTGTTCGACGCGGCCTACTGCAACAGCCCGCTGTGCGCACCCTCGCGCTTCACCCTGGTCAGCGGCCAGTTGCCCAGCCGCATCGGCGCCTACGACAACGCCGCCGACTTCCCTGCCGATGTGCCGACCTACGCCCACTACTTGCGCCGTCTGGGCTACCGCACCGCGTTGTCCGGCAAGATGCACTTCTGCGGCCCGGACCAGTTGCATGGCTATGAAGAACGGTTGACCAGCGATATCTACCCGGCCGACTACGGCTGGGCGGTGAACTGGGATGCACCCGACGAGCGCCCGAGCTGGTACCACAACATGTCTTCAGTACTGCAGGCCGGCCCCTGCGTGCGTACCAACCAACTGGATTTCGACGAAGAGGTGGTGTTCAAGGCCCGCCAGTACCTCTACGACCATGTGCGCGAAAACGATGGCCGGCCGTTCTGCCTGACCGTGTCCATGACCCACCCCCACGACCCCTACACCATCCCCAAGCGCTACTGGGACCGCTACGAGGGTGTGGATATCCCCATGCCCCGCGCCGAGTTCGCCCAGCACGAGCAGGACCCGCATTCACAACGCCTGCTCAAGGTCTACGACCTGTGGGACAAGCCGCTGCCTGTGGACAAGATCCGCGATGCCCGGCGTGCCTACTTCGGCGCCTGCAGCTACATCGACGACAACATTGGCCAATTGCTGCAAACCCTTGAGGAATGCGGCCTGGCAGAGGATACGTTGATCGTGTTCTCCGGCGACCACGGCGACATGCTTGGCGAACGCGGCCTCTGGTACAAGATGCACTGGTTCGAAATGTCGGCGCGGGTGCCACTGCTGATTCACGCGCCCAAGCGCTTTGCAGCGGCACGGGTAAGCGCCTCGGTCTCGACCTGCGACCTGCTGCCCACCCTGGTCGAACTGGCCGGCGGCACTGTGGACAACTCGCTGCACATGGACGGACGCTCGCTGCTTGGCCACCTGCAAGGGCAGGGCGGCCACGACGAAGTGATCGGTGAATACATGGCCGAGGGCACGGTCGGCCCGCTGATGATGATCCGCCGCGGCCCGTACAAGTTCGTGTACAGCGAAGACGACCCATGGCTACTCTATGACCTGAGCCGCGACCCGTACGAGCGGGAGAACCTCACCGGCAGCCCGGACCATCAGGTGCTGCTGCAGGCATTTGTCGATGAAGCCCGGCAACGCTGGGATATCCCCACCCTGCGCCAGCAGGTGCTGGCCAGCCAGCGCCGCCGCCGCCTGGTGGCCGAGGCCCTGGCCATCGGCAAGCTGAAGAGCTGGGACCACCAACCGCTGGTGGACGCCAGCCAACAGTACATGCGCAACCACATCGATCTCGACGACCTCGAGCGCAAGGCCCGTTATCCACAGCCCGCACCTATGGATTGAGAAGAGAGTCCGCCATGCAAAAGTTCTCTACCGCCGTGCTCGCCCTGGCCTTGAGCCTGGGCGCTGCCTCGACGCACGCCGAAGACGCGCAATGCAACACCGTGAAGCTGGCCGACCCCGGCTGGAGCGACATCGCCACCACCAACGCCATCACCCGCCTGCTGCTGGAAAGCCTCGGCTACCAGGTGAAGATCGACAGCCTGGCCGTGCCGATCATCTACGGTGGCCTCAAGGATGGGCGAGTCGATGCCTTCCTTGGCAACTGGATGCCGGCGCACCAGGGGTTTCATGACAAGTTCATCGCCACCAATGATGTGCAGCAGCTGGCCCGCAACCTCGAAGGCACCGAGTTCACCCTCGCGGTGCCCGACTATGTATGGAATGCCGGGGTGAAGGATTTCGCCGACCTGCAAACGCATGCCGAACAGTTCGACAAGAAGCTCTACGGAATCGGCTCGGGAGCCCCGGCCAACCTGTCGCTCAAGGAGATCATCGACAAGAATGCGTTCAACCTCGGCCAGTGGAAGCTGGTGGAGTCGAGTGAACAGGCGATGCTCGCGCAGGTGGACCGCGCCGTGAAGAAACAGCAGTTCATCACCTTCCTCGGCTGGACACCGCACCCGATGAACGTGAAGCTGAAGATGCACTACCTCACGGGCGGCGAGCAGTGGTTTGGCAGCAAGGGCGAGGTCTATACCCTGACCCGCAAAGGTTATGCACAGGCGTGCCCGAATACCGCGAAGCTGCTAGGTAACCTGAGATTTACCCTGGACATGGAAAACAGCATCATGGCCGAGGCTGTGGATAAGAAAATCAGCTTCGACGAGGCGGCCAAGGCGTGGGTCAAGGCGCATCCCGATGTACTGGAAGGGTGGCTGGCCGGGGTAACCAGCAAGGCCGGTGGCGATGCGAACGAGGCCGTCAAAGCCAAATTGTAATCAGACAACCACACTCACCCGCTCCGAAAGGGCGGGTACAACCCGGGGATTTGAATAAGTCATGCACCGTCTTCACCGCCTGCTGCCCTTCCTCACCTGGCTGCCCCGCCAATCGGGCCGCAGCCTGCGTCAGGACCTGCTGGTGGGCCTGAGCGGTGCCATCCTTGCCTTGCCACAGTCCATCGCCTACGCCCTGATTGCCGGCCTGCCTGCCGAATACGGCCTGTTCGCCGCCATCGTCCCGGTGCTCATCGCCTGCCTGTGGGGCTCTTCCTGGCACCTGATCTGCGGCCCGACTGCGGCCATCTCCATTGTCTTGTATGCCAGTGTCAGCCCCTTGGCGGTGCCCGGCAGTGCCGACTACGTCACGCTGGTCCTGCTGCTGACCTTCATTGCTGGCATCTTCCAGCTTTTGCTCGGCCTGCTACGGTTCGGCGCGCTGGTCAATTTCGTCTCCCACTCGGTGGTGCTCGGCTTCACCTTGGGCGCCGCCATCGTCATCGCCCTCGGCCAGTTGCCCAACCTGCTGGGCATGGACCTGCCGAGCCAGGCCACGGCCTTGAAAACAGTCCAGGACCTGGCCAGCCACGCCGGTGAGGTTGACCTGCCATCGCTGATGCTGGGCCTGGCCACGGTGCTCATCGGCGTGGGCTTCAAGCTGTGGCGGCCGCGCTGGCCGAGTCTGTTGATCAGTCTGATCCTGGTCAGCCTGCTGGCCTGGTTGCTGCCTGGCTTCTTTGGCCATGTGCCGAGGGTGCCGGCCTTCACCGGCCAGTTACCGCCCTTGAGCCCGCTGCCGTTGCTGGACCTTGAGCTGATGCTGCGGCTGCTGCCGACCGCAGTGGCCGTGGGTATGCTCGGCCTGGTCACCAGCCTGTCGATCGCCAGGTCGCTGTCTTCGCGCTCCGAACAGCTGATCGACGCCGACCAGGAGATCCGCGCCCAAGGCCTGTCGAACATCGTCGGTGCGTGGTTCTCCGGCTACCTTTCGTCAGGCTCTTTCACCCGCTCGGGCCTGAGCTACGACGCAGGTGCCAGGTCGCCTATGGCGGGGGTGTTCTCGGCGCTGTGGGTCGCGGTGTTTGCCGTCGCAGGCGCGGGGTTGATCGCCCATCTGCCGATCCCGGCCATGGCGGGCAGCATTCTGCTGATCTGTTGGGGGTTGGTGGATCACCGGGGTATTCGCGCGCTGTTCCGGGTCAGCCGTTCGGAATTCCTGGTCATGGCCCTGACCGCCGCCGCCACCTTGCTGCTGGAACTGCAGACGGCGATCTACGCCGGGGTGCTGGCTTCGCTGTTCTTCTACCTCAAGCGCACTTCACGGCCACGGGTGCAGCAGAGCCGGGAAGGGCAGGCCGATGTGCTGCGGGTGGGCGGGTCGATCTTCTTCGGCGCGGCGCATTACCTGCAGGTGCGCCTGCAACGCTGCCAGGGGCCGCATGTGGTGATCGATGCACGGCAGGTGAACTTCATCGATTACTCGGGTGTGGATATGTTGCACCGCGAGGCCCGGCGATTGCGGCGCGCGGGGGGCAGTTTGACCTTGCAGCGGGCGCGGCCGCAGGTGGTCGAGGAATTGCAGAAGCTGGAAGGGGTGAAGTTGTGTCCGATCAGGTTTGAAGAGTGAGGTTGGGTTGAGATCTTGGGGCTGCTTTGCAGCCCATCGCAGGCAAGCCAGCTCCTACAGGAATATCACAAAGCCCGAGGTCGGCGCTGTACTTGTAGGCGCTGGCTTGCCTGCGATGGGCCGCGAAGCGGCCCCGACGGCGTTAACCCCGAGCAAGCTGCCGGCGCAGTTCAGCCAACACCGGCGCCGTATCCGGCCTCACGCCACGCCAGATAAAGAACGCTTCCGCCGCCTGTTCAGCCAGCATCCCCAGCCCGTCCAGCACCTTGGCCGCACCCAGGTCGGTGGCCCATTGGCAAAACGGCGTAGGCTCCTTGCCATACATCATGTCGTAGCAAACCGTACGCCCCGCCTCGACCAGGCTCGCGGCAATCGGCGGCATCTCGCCCGCCAGGCTCGCCGAGGTGGCATTGATGATCACGTCCACCGGTTCCTGCAGCCAGGCAAACCCGCTGGCCACCACCGGCCCGAGTTCATCGAACTCGTGGGCCAGCAGCTCGGCCTTTTCCACCGTGCGGTTGGCAATCACCAGCGACTGGGGGCCGTGCGCCAGGATCGGCTCCAGCACGCCACGCACCGCGCCACCTGCGCCAAGGATGAGAATCCGCTTGCCCGCCAGCTGCACCCCCGCATTCACCGTCAGGTCGCGTACCAGGCCAGCACCGTCGGTGTTGTCACCCTGCAGCGTGCCGTCAGCCAGCTTGCTCAGGGTATTCACCGCCCCCGCCCGCTGGGCACGTGGAGTCAGGCTGTCGCACAGGCGGTAGGCTTCTTCCTTGAACGGCACGGTGACGTTGCCGCCTCTGCCTTGTTTGAAGAAGCCGTAGGCACAATCGCTGAACTCGTCCAGCGGCGCCAGCAGGGTGGCGTACTCGAGGTCCTGGCCGGTCTGTTCGGCGAACAGGCGGTGGATCAGCGGCGACTTGCTGTGGCCGATGGGGTTACCGAAAACGACGTACTGGTCCATGGTGGGTTCCTCGGTTATCCACAGGCTTACTGGGCGAGCCAGTCGCGATCTTGCAGGAAGTACTCGGTCAGGCGCGCTTCTTCGCTACCGGGCGCGGCCTTCCAGTCGTAGCCCCAGCGTACCTGCGGTGGCAGCGACATGAGGATCGACTCGGTACGCCCACCCGATTGCAGGCCGAACAAGGTGCCCCGGTCATAGACCAGGTTGAACTCCACGTAGCGGCCGCGACGGTACTCCTGGAACTCACGCTGCTCGGCGGTGTAGGGCGTGTCCTTGCGGCGCTGGACGATCGGCAGGTAGGCCTCGACATAGGCGTCGCCGATGGCGCGGATGAACGCGAAGCAGGTGTCGAAGCCCCACTCGTTCAGGTCATCGAAGAACAGCCCGCCGATGCCACGCGGTTCGCCACGGTGCTTGAGGTGGAAGTAGCGGTCGCACCAGGCTTTGTAGCGCGAGTACACGTCGGCGCCAAACGGCGCACAGGCCTGCTCGGCCACGCGGTGCCAGTGGATGCAGTCTTCTTCATTGCCATAGTACGGGGTCAGGTCGAAGCCGCCGCCGAACCACCACACGGCCTCTTCACCCTCTTTTTCGGCGATGAAGAACCGCACATTGGCGTGAGAGGTGGGCACGTGCGGGTTGTGCGGGTGGATCACCAGCGACACGCCCAGGGCCTCGAAGCCACGGCCAGCCAGTTCCGGGCGGTGGGCACTGGCCGAAGGCGGCAGGCCGCTGCCGAACACGTGGGAGAAGTTGACCCCGCCTTTCTCGATCAACTTGCCGTCACCGATCACCCGCGTACGGCCCCCGCCACCGGCTTCGCGCGTCCAGGCGTCCTCGACGAAGCGGGCGCCGCCGTCCTCGGTTTCGAGGGCGGAGCAGATGCGGTCTTGCAGGTCGAGCAGGTAGGCTTTCACGGCCTCGGTGCGGCTGGTCATCGGGTCACCTGGAGCGGGCAGAGAAGAATTCGCCGCGTAGCATACCACCGGCGGCCGACGCGCCGCAGTTGACGGCGATCAAGCAAAGGCGTCCGATAGAGGGCTGTTACCAATCCCGACAACAGGAGTGCGAGATGGCCAAGCGTATCCAGTTCAGCCAGCATGGCGGCCCGGAAGTTCTGCAGCTTGTAGAGTTCGAACCCGCCCCGCCCGGGCCACAACAGGTCCGCGTGCGTAACCATGCGATCGGCTTGAACTTCATCGATACCTATTTCCGCAACGGGCTGTACGCGCCGCCTGCACTGCCCTCAGGCCTGGGCACCGAGGGTGCAGGCGTGGTCGAGGCGGTGGGCGAGGGCGTTACCCGCCTGAAAGTGGGTGACCGCGTAGCCTATGGCGGCGGGCCGCTGGGTGCCTACAGCGAGGTGCATACGCTGCCGGAGGCCAACCTGGTCAAGCTGCCGGACAACATCAGTTTCGAGCAGGCGGCGGCGGTGATGCTCAAGGGGCTGACCGTGCAATACCTGCTCAAGCAGACCTATGCCGTGCAGCCGGGCGACGTGATCCTGTTCCATGCCGCTGCGGGTGGCGTGGGTTCCCTGGCTTGCCAGTGGGCCAACGCGCTCGGGGCCAAGCTGATCGGTACCGTCAGCTCTGCCGAAAAAGCCGAGCGGGCCAAGGCGCTGGGGGCATGGGCAACCATCGACTACAGCCGTGAAGACGTGGCCAAGCGGGTGCTGGAGCTGACCGACGGCAAGAAATGCCCGGTGGTGTATGACGGTGTGGGTGCCGACACCTGGCTGACCTCGCTCGATTGCCTGCAACCGCGCGGGTTGATGGTGAGCTTTGGCAATGCCTCCGGCGCGGTGAGTGGAGTGAACCTGGGGATTCTGTCGCAGAAGGGTTCGCTGTATGTCACCCGGCCGACCTTGGCCAGTTATGCCAACAATGCCGCGAACACCCAGGCCATGGCCGATGACCTGTTTGCGGTGATCGCGAGTGGCAAGGTGGTTGTGGATATCCAGCAACGGTATCCGTTGGGTGAGGCGGCCAAGGCGCAGGCGGAGTTGTCGGCGCGGCGGACTGTGGGGTCGACTGTTTTGTTGCCATGATTGACAGAAGGCCGCGTTGAGGCGACCAAGTGCCTGCCTTGGTTTTTGTGGTGTTGCGAATATCGAGCGCCGCCCACGCGGCGCATCGCGAGCTGCGCTCGCTCCTACGTTTGTTTCGGGCCAATTATTCCTGTGCCATTTGCGCGCGTACGCCTTGGCGCATGGCGCTACATTGTGTCGTACAAACAAAGCGGTCGCGCCCGCCTGTCACCGGCATGACTGGCCCGAAACAAACGTAGGAGCGAGCGCAGCTCGCGATGCGCCGCGCGGGCGGCGCTCGATCTCACAGGCGAAGAAAGCATCAAAGCGAGCACCTATCAGCCCCCACACGATCGCGCGCCAGCCCTTCGAGACAAAATCAGAAAATCTACCGTGGACCTGGCTCTAACCTGTGGGAGCCCAAGTCACCCGCCAGTCCTGTGGATATGTATCAGCCCGGGCGCACAACCTCGCCAGTCGCCAGATTCCGAATAACACTCGGGTTCTTCCTTCCCCCCAGCGCCCCGCCCAGTACCAGATCCAACTGCCCATGGAAGTACTGCTCCACCCGCAACCGGGTTTTCGCCGCCGGGCGACCGCCGGGGTTGCACGAGGTGGAAATCAACGGCCCAACCAATGCACACAATTCACGCACTTGCGGATGGTCGCTGACCCGCAGCGCCACCGTGTCGTGCTCACCCGTCACCCACTCGGGCAACAGGTCCTGGTGCGGCACCAGCCAGGTATTAGGGCCAGGCCAGGTACTGCCCATGCGGTCGATCCAGTCCTCGGGGAAATCCTCGAACAGGAAGTCGAACTGGCGGATGTTGTCAGCGACCAGGATCAGGCCTTTATCCACAGGCCGCGACTTGAGCGCCAGCAGGCGGTACACCGCGTCCTCGTTCCACGGGTCGCAGCCCAGGCCCCAGACCGCTTCGGTCGGGTAGGCAATCACCGCGCCCGCCCGGATCTCACGTGCGGCTTGTTGCACACGAAAACTGCTCACCATTTCTCTCTCTCCGCCTATGAACCTTGCTTGCGCGCAGTGTACTTAGCCCGCACGGGCAAACCAACGCCCGGCTTCATTGCTGACCTGCCCTTGCAGCTCCAGTTCGGTCAGTTGCGCCAGCACGTCGGCCAGCGGCTGCTCGCTGCACCGGGCCAGGCTTTCGGTAGTCTGTGGCGCAGCATGCAGCAGAGCAAGCAGGGGGTGGTCGTATTCGTCCACTATCGCAGGGGGCAGGTTCTGCCAGCCTCGCAGGCTTTCCAGAATCTGTTCCACGCTCTCCACCAAGAGCGCGCCGTCACGGATCAACTGGTGGCAGCCTTTGGCCCCGGGGTGGTGGATCGAGCCGGGGATGGCGTAAACCTCACGGCCCTGCTCGGCCGCCAGCCGCGCGGTTATCAACGAACCACTGGCCAGGCTCGCCTCCACCACCAGCACGCCCAGCGACAAACCGCTGATGATGCGATTGCGCCGTGGAAAATTCCCCGGCAGCGGCCCAGCATCCAGCGGGTACTCGGAAACCAGTGCGCTACCGCTGTCGATGATCGCCTGGGCAAGCTCGCGATGGCGCTGTGGATAAAGTTTTTGCAAGCCCGTGCCGAGCACACCGATTGTCCCCCCGCCAGCCTGCAGCGCAGCCCGATGAGCGGAACCGTCGATGCCCAACGCCAGCCCACTGGTAATAGTGAAACCGGCCTGCGACAGGTAACGGGAAAACGCCCTGGCAGTGTCGAGCGCGGGGGGTGAAGCACGCCTGCTGCCCACAATTGCCAACTGTGGCCGGTCAAGCAAAGCAGGGTCACCGGCGACGAAAAGCAGCGGCGGTGGATCATCGATTTCACCCAGCAACGCAGGGTAGCCAGGGCTGTCCCACATCAGCAAATGCTGGCCGGGATGCTCTAGCCAGGCCATCGCAGCCAGTGCGCCGTCGCGTACTTCGGCGCTGCGCCGCGCATCGATGGTGGCCTGCGCCATGCCCAGCGCTCGCCAGGCGCCGGCCGGCGCACTCAGCGCTGAAGAGGCGCTGCCAAAGGCTTGCAGCAAGGTGTTAAAACGACGCAGCCCTGTCTCGGGAAGGCGGTGCAGGCGCAATCGCGCTTCCAGTTCGGCAGGCGGGCAAGGCGACGAGTGGGGGGTCGGCATCGGGATCATCCTTGATCGAAACAGGGCCATTTACGTGGCACAACCTGTGGATAAGTTTGTGGGTAACACTTTGAAAAGCTGTCCATTAATCGGAGGCTATCAAGCCCATAGACACCCTAGACGAGCTTGCCAGGTGCCGAAATCGCCGATTACCTTTATTATGTGTGTTCAGTTTTCAACCGAACGCACAGTGACTGCCCGACCTTATGGCCATCTTGAACATTCTCGAATTCCCGGACCCGCGCCTGCGCACCATCGCCAAACCGGTGACGGTGTTCGACGACGCCCTGAGCCAGCTGATCGACGACATGTTTGAAACCATGTACGAGGCGCCTGGCATCGGCCTGGCGGCGACCCAGGTCAACGTCCACAAACAGCTTGTGGTGATGGACCTGAGCGAAGACCGCAGCGAGCCACGGGTTTTCATCAACCCGGTGGTCGAAGAGCTGACCCACGACATGGGCCAATACCAGGAAGGCTGCCTGTCGGTGCCTGGCTTCTACGAGAACGTCGACCGCCCTCTGCGGGTGCGCGTCAAAGCCCTGGACCGCGATGGCAAGCCCTTTGAGCTCGAAGCCGAAGGCCTGCTGGCCGTGTGCGTGCAGCACGAGTTCGATCACCTCAACGGCAAGCTGTTCGTCGACTACCTGTCCACGCTCAAACGCGACCGAATCAAGAAGAAGCTGGAAAAGCAGCACCGCCAGAACGCCTGATCCCCACCTTCCAGAAGGCTTGCTCCGGCAAGCCTTCTTCTTTTTTGCAGCGAGAACTCCATGCGCATCGTCTTCGCAGGCACTCCAGAGTTTGCCGCCGAACACCTCAAGGCACTGCTCGACAGCCCCTATGAGATCGTGGCCGTCTACACCCAGCCAGACCGCCCCGCCGGCCGTGGCCAGAAGCTCATGCCGAGCGCGGTCAAGGCCCTGGCCGTGGCCCACGACATCCCGGTGCTGCAACCGCCGACCCTGCGCAATGCCGATGCCCAGGCAGAACTCGCCGCGCTCAAGCCCGACCTGATGGTGGTGGTCGCCTACGGCCTGATCCTGCCCCAGGCCGTGCTGGATATTCCCCGCCTGGGCTGCATCAACAGCCACGCCTCGCTGCTGCCACGTTGGCGCGGTGCAGCGCCGATCCAGCGCGCCGTGCAAGCCGGTGACGCCGAGAGCGGCGTAACCGTGATGCGCATGGAAGCCGGCCTGGACACCGGGCCGATGCTGCTCAAGGTGGTCACCCCGATCAGCGCCGAAGACACCGGCGGTACCCTGCATGATCGCCTCGCCGAAATGGGCCCACCGGCCGTCCTACAGGCCATCGCTGGCCTCGCCGACGGCACGCTGCAAGGCGAAGCCCAGGACGACACCCTGGCCACCTACGCACACAAGCTGAACAAAGACGAAGCGCGCATCGACTGGAGCCGCCCGGCCGTGGAGCTGGAGCGCCTGATCCGTGCCTTCAACCCGTGGCCGGTGTGCCATAGCACCCTGGACGGCGAAAGCGTGAAGGTGCTGGCGGCCAGGTTGTCCACAGGCAAGGGCGCCCCCGGTGAGATCCTGTCTGCCAGCAAGGATGGCCTGGAGGTCGCTTGTGGTGATCAAGCCTTGAGCCTGACCCGCCTGCAACTGCCCGGCGGCAAGGCGCTGAACTTCAGCGACCTGTTCAACAGCCGCCGCGAGAAGTTCGCCAACGGCAAGGTGCTCGGCCAATGAACCCACGCCTGGCTGCTGCCCGTGCCCTTGCCGCTGTGCTCAGCGGCAAGGCCTCGCTGAACAGTTCGTTGCCGGCGCAACTGGACAAGGTCGATGAACGCGACCGTGGCCTGACCCAGGACCTGGCGTTCGGCACCGCCCGCTGGCAGCCGCGCCTCGACCTGTTGGCCGCGCAGTTGCTGCAAAAGCCGTTCAAGGCTGCCGATGCCGATGTGCAGGCACTGCTGCTGGTCGGCTTGTACCAGCTGTTCTACACGCGCATTCCGGCACACGCCGCCATCGGCGAGACCGTTGGCTGCGCCGACAAGCTGAAAAAACCGTGGGCCAAGGCCCTGCTCAATGCAGTGCTGCGCCGCGCCCAGCGTGAAGGCGAAGCGCTGCTCGCCGGTATGGAGCGCGACCCGGTGGTACGCACTGCACACCCTCGGTGGCTGCAGAAAGCGCTGAAGGCCTTCTGGCCAGAGCAATGGGAAGCCATCTGCGCCGCCAACAACGCCCACCCGCCGATGATCCTGCGGGTCAACCGCCGCCACCACAGCCGCGATGCCTACCTGGCCCTGCTGGCAGAGGCCGGCGTCGGCGCCAGCGCCTGCCAGTTCAGCCGCGACGGTATCGTGCTGAATGAGCCCTGTGATGTGCGCAGCCTGCCGGGCTTCGCCGAAGGCTGGGTGAGCGTGCAGGACGAGGCCGCGCAATTGTCTGCCGACCTGCTCGAACTGGCCCCCGGCCAACGCGTGCTCGACGCCTGCTGCGCCCCGGGCGGCAAGACCTGCCACTTGCTCGAAGCCGAGGCCGGCCTTGCACACCTGGTGGCCATCGACCTGGAGGCCAAGCGCCTGACCCGCGTGCGCGAGAACCTCGAGCGCCTGCAACTGGACGCCGAACTGATCGCCTGTGATGCCCGCGACACCGCCAGCTGGTGGGACGGCAAACCCTTCCAGCGCATCCTGCTCGACGCCCCGTGCTCGGCCACCGGCGTGATCCGCCGCCACCCGGACATCAAGCTGACCCGTCAGGCCGATGACATTCCGGCCCTGGCCACGCTGCAAGGCGAGCTGCTCGATGCCCTGTGGCCAACCCTGGAAGTGGGCGGCATGCTGCTCTACGCCACCTGCTCGAGCCTGCCGACCGAAAACACCGAGGTGATCGAGGCGTTCCTCGCCCGCACCCCAGGCGCCCGTGAGCTGGACCTGGCCACCGAGGCCGGCCTGCGCCAGCCCCACGGCCGCCAGTTGCTGGCCCAGGAAGGCGGCCACGACGGTTTTTATTATGCCAAGCTGATCAAGATCGCCGCTTCTCGCGGATAAGCACAACGGTTCAGGGAGTAGCGGATGAAGATCATCATCCTCGGCGCAGGGCAGGTGGGCGGTACGCTGGCAGAGCACCTGGCCAGCGAGGCCAACGACATCACCGTGGTCGACACCGACGGCGAGCGCCTGCGCGACCTCGGCGACCGCCTGGACATCCGCACGGTGCAGGGCCGCGGCTCGCTGCCGACGGTGCTGCGCCAGGCCGGCGCCGACGACGCCGACATGCTGGTGGCGGTGACCAACAGCGACGAGACCAACATGGTGGCCTGCCAGGTCGCCTATTCGCTGTTCCATACCCCGACCAAGATCGCCCGGGTACGCGAATCGGCCTACCTCACCCGCGAAGAGCTGTTCCACAACGACCACATCCCGGTGGACGTGCTGATCAGCCCCGAGCAGGTGGTGACCAACTACATCAAGCGCCTGATCGAGCACCCGGGCTCCTTGCAGGTGATCGACTTCGCCGAAGGCAAGGCGCAACTGGTGGCGGTCAAGGCGTACTACGGCGGCCCACTGGTGGGCCAGCAGCTGCGCCAGATCCGCGCGCACATGCCCAATGTAGACACCCGCGTGGCGGCAATCTTCCGCCGTGACCGGCCGATCACCCCACGCGGTGACACCGTGATAGAGGCCGATGACGAAGTGTTCTTCATCGCCGCGAAAAAAGACATTCGCGCGGTGATGGGCGAGCTGCGGCGCATCGACGAGACCAACAAGCGTGTGGTCATCGCCGGTGGCGGGCAGATCGGCGAGCGCCTGGCCGAGGCCATCGAAAGCCGCTACCAGGTGAAAATCATCGAGATGAACCCGGCCCGCTGCCGCCACCTCTCCGACACCCTGGAAAGCACCGTGGTGCTGCAGGGCAGTGCGTCAGACAAAGACCTGATGCTCGAAGAGAACATCGCCGACGCCGACATCTTCCTGGCCCTGACCAACGACGACGAGGCCAACATCATGTCGTCGCTGCTGGCCAAGCGCCTGGGTGCGCGCAAGGTGATGACCATCATCAACAACCCGGCCTACGTGGACTTGGTGCAGGGCGGTGAAATCGATATCGCCATCAGCCCGCAGTTGGCCACCATCGGCACCTTGCTGGCGCACGTGCGGCGTGGCGACATCGTCAGCGTGCACTCCCTGCGCCGCGGCGCAGCCGAGGCCATCGAGGCCGTGGCACACGGCGATTCGAAATCGAGCAAGGTGGTGGGCAAGGCCATTGAAGACATCGCCCTGCCACCGGGTACCACGATCGGCGCGATCATCCGCGACGAAGAGGTGATGATTGCCCACGACGACACGATGATCGCATCGGGTGACCACGTGATTTTGTTCGTTGTGGATAAAAAACACATTCGGGATGTGGAGAAGCTGTTCCACGTCGGCTTGAGTTTCTTCTAGGAGAAGTGGGCATGCGCGAGTCGCTGGAGAAAATGCTGGCCAAGGGTGTGGATAACCCACTGCTGAGGTTTGGCCTGGGCAAAGCCTGGCTGGATGAGGGCAACGGGGCTGAGGCGGCGGTGCACCTGGCACGCTGCGTCGAGCAGGACCCTAAGTATTCGGCGGCGTGGAAGCTGCTGGGCAAGGCGTATCAGTTGCAGGGTGATTTGGCGGCGGCGCGCAAGGCCTGGGAGGACGGGATCGTGGCGGCGCAGGCCCATGGGGATAAGCAGGCCGAGAAAGAGATGGCGGTGTTCCTCAAGAAGCTGAATAAAGTCTGAAATTGCCGGGGCGCAAAGCGCCCCCAAAAAATCTCAATACCAGCGCGGCTCACCGGCCGGGCGCTTCTTGAAGCGCTTCATGCTCCACATGTACTGGCTCGGGTACTCGCGCACATACCGCTCGACCACCTTGCTCATGGCCGCCGCCGACTCGGTCACATCCGTGCTGTACATCGCTTCAGGCGCCGCTTCCAGAATCACCCGGAACCCAGAGCCATCCGGCAGCCGCAGTGCATGCAGGAACACCCCTACCGCCTTGCCACCGGCCAGCATGTTCGGCACGAACTTGCTGGTCAGCGCCTGGGTACCGAGAAACGGCACGAACACCCCGGCCGATTCCGCCGGCTCCGGGTCGGCTGGGATCCCCACCTGCCCACCGCGGCGCACTTCCTTGATCACACTGAGGATGCCTTCCTTGGTCGAAGGCGCGACGCGGTTACCCATCTGCACCCGCTGTTCGCGCAGCAGGTCATCCACGGCCTTCAGTTTCGGCGGGCGGTAGAAGATGATCGGTTTGCACTGGTTGCAGTAGAAGTGGTTCAACACTTCCCAGTTACCCAGGTGGCTGGTGATGCCGACCACGCCCTTGCCCGAGGCCAGGGCCTGCTCAAGCACTTCCAGGCCTTGCACTTCCTTGACCAGCTCCAGCGAACGCTGCGGTGGCCAGATCCAGGCGCATGCGCTCTCGACGAAGGACTTGCCGATGTCTCTGAGCGCATGGCCAACCAGCTGCTCACGCGCGACCGGGTCCATCTCGGGGAAACACTTGGCCAGGTTGATACGCACCACGTTGCGCGACCCGTTCGGGACCTTCCACATCAGCCAGCCGATACCGGCGCCGACGCGCTGTACCGCGCCCCAGGGCAACTTGGCGAACAGTCGAAGCACCCCGACCATCAGGGCGCCCTTGAACTTTTCCACAGGCGAATTCCTTATTTCAGCAAGGCGCGCATTGTACCCCTTCAGCGCGCCAAGGCGGCGTAGCGATCACAATCGGTGGTGTGGTCCATGACCATGCCGGTGGCCTGCATGAAGGCGTAGCAGATGGTCGGGCCAACAAAAGTGAAGCCAGCTTTTTGCAAGGCCTTGCTCATCGCCTTGGCTTCGTCGGTGACTGCCGGCACGTCGCTGCGGCCCACGAAATGATTGACCTTGGGCTTGCCGCCGACAAATGACCAGAGCCACTCGGCGGGGTTATCCACAGCCAGCCAGGCCTGGGCGTTGCGCCGGGCGGCCTTGAGCTTGAGGCGGTTGCGGATGATGCCGGCGTCGAGCATCAGCGCTTCGATGCGTTCATCGCTCATCTGCGACAACTTCAACGGGTCGAAGCCGTGCAGCACCTCGCGATAGCGCTCGCGTTTACGCAAAACCGTGATCCATGACAGCCCAGCCTGGAACCCTTCGAGCAAAAGCATCTCGAACAGCAACGCCGGATCACGCTGCGGTGTTCCCCATTCCTGGTCGTGGTAGGCCTGGTACAACGGATCGTCGGTACACCAAAAGCAGCGTGGCATAAGGCTCCAATGAGTAGAGGGCGAGGCGAATCAGGTTATACTCCCGCTCTTTACATCCGCATCCCCAGATACAGGTGAATTTCGTGAGCCAGCCTACGCCAGCCGTGCGTACCTTCCAAGACCTGATCCTCGCCCTGCAGAACTACTGGGCAGCTCAAGGTTGTGTGGTGCTTCAGCCCTACGATATGGAAGTAGGCGCCGGCACTTTCCATACCGCCACGTTCCTGCGCGCCGTTGGCCCAGAGACCTGGAACGCCGCCTACGTGCAGCCTAGCCGTCGCCCTGCCGACGGGCGGTATGGCGAAAACCCAAACCGCCTGCAGCACTACTACCAGTTTCAGGTGGTGCTCAAGCCGAACCCGGCCAACTTCCAGGAGCTGTACCTCGGCTCGCTGAAAGCCATCGGCCTGGATCCGCTGGTCCACGACATCCGTTTCGTCGAAGACAACTGGGAATCGCCGACCCTCGGCGCCTGGGGCCTGGGCTGGGAAATCTGGCTGAACGGCATGGAGGTGACCCAGTTCACCTACTTCCAGCAGGTCGGCGGCATCGAGTGCTACCCGGTCACCGGTGAAATCACCTATGGCCTGGAACGCCTGGCCATGTACATCCAGGGCGTCGACTCGGTCTACGACCTGGTCTGGGCCGATGGCCCGTTCGGCAAGGTCACCTACGGCGACGTGTTCCACCAGAACGAAGTGGAGCAGTCGACCTACAACTTCGAACACGCCAACGTCGAGAAGCTGTTCGAGCTGTTCGACTTCTACGAAAGCGAAGCCAACCGCCTGATCAAGCTGGAGCTGCCGCTGCCGACCTACGAAATGGTCCTGAAGGCCTCGCACACCTTCAACCTGCTCGACGCCCGCCGCGCCATCTCGGTGACCGAGCGCCAGCGTTACATCCTGCGTGTACGTACCCTGGCCCGG
The DNA here is from genome assembly GCF_051123555.1 of Pseudomonas sp. NFX1. Taxonomy (NCBI): domain Bacteria; kingdom Pseudomonadati; phylum Pseudomonadota; class Gammaproteobacteria; order Pseudomonadales; family Pseudomonadaceae; genus Pseudomonas; species Pseudomonas sp. NFX1. Next base: position 4,646,624 of record NZ_CP169366.1, read on the forward strand.
GACGTGGCGCAAAGCTATTTGCAAGCCCGCGCACGCATGGGCTTCCCGATGGCGACCCCTGAACTGCGTGACGAAGTGTTGGCTAAGCTGGAGGCTGCACAATGAGTGCTCAAGATTTCCTGGTAGAACTGGGCACCGAAGAGCTGCCACCCAAAGCCCTGGCCACCCTCGGCGACGCCTTCCTGGCCGGTATCGAGAAAGGCCTGCAGGCCGCAGGCCTGAACTACGCCGCCAAGTCGGTATACGCCGCGCCGCGCCGCCTGGCGGTGCTGATCCGCCAGCTCGACGTGCAGCAGCCTGACCGCAGCATCAATATCGACGGCCCGCCCCGCCAGGCGGCCTTCGACGCCGAAGGCAACCCGACTCAGGCAGCCCTGGGCTTCGCCAAGAAGTGCGGCGTCGAGCTGGCCGAGATCGACCAGAGCGGCGCCAAGCTGCGCTTCTCCCAGCACATCCCGGGCAAGGCCACCCTCGGCCTGCTGCCGACCATCGTCGAAGACTCGCTCAACGACCTGCCGATCCCCAAGCGCATGCGCTGGGGCGCCAGCCGCGAAGAGTTCGTGCGCCCGACCCAGTGGCTGGTGATGCTGCTCGGTGACCAGGTCGTCGACTGCACCATCCTTGCCCAGCAAGCCGGCCGTGAGTCCCGCGGGCACCGTTTCCATCACCCGGAAAACGTGGTCATCACCACCCCGGCCAACTACGTTGAAGACCTGCGCAAAGCCTACGTGCTGGCCGACTTCTCCGAGCGCCGCGAGCTGATCGCCAAACGCACTGCGGAACTGGCCATGCAGCAGGAAGGCAGCGCCATCGTGCCGCCCGCGCTGCTGGACGAAGTGACCGCCCTGGTCGAGTGGCCAGTGCCGCTGGTGTGCTCGTTCGAGGAGCGTTTCCTCGACGTGCCGCAAGAAGCCCTGATCACCACCATGCAGGACAACCAGAAGTACTTCTGCCTGCTGGACAGCGAAGGCAAGCTGCTGCCGCGCTTCATTACCGTGGCCAACGTCGAAAGCCGCGACCCGAAGCAGATCGTCGAAGGCAACGAGAAGGTCGTGCGCCCACGCCTGACCGACGCCGAGTTCTTCTTCAAGCAAGACAAGAAGCAGCCGCTGGAAACCTTCAACGAGCGCCTCAAGAACGTGGTGTTCCAGGCTCAGTTGGGCACCGTCTACGACAAGGCCGAACGCGTTTCCAAGCTGGCCGCCTTCATCGCACCACTGATTGGCGGCGATGCCCAGCGCGCCGGCCGCGCCGGCCTGCTGTCCAAGTGCGACCTGGCCACCGAGATGGTCGGCGAATTCCCTGAAATGCAGGGTGTTGCCGGTTACTACTACGCGCTCAACGATGGCGAGCCGCAAGACGTCGCCATGGCCCTGAACGAGCAGTACATGCCGCGTGGCGCTGGCGCTGAACTGCCGCAGACCCTGACCGGTGCTGCCGTGGCCATCGCCGACAAGCTCGACACCCTGGTCGGCATCTTCGGCATCGGCATGCTGCCTACCGGCAGCAAAGACCCTTACGCCCTGCGCCGCGCCGCACTGGGTGTACTGCGCATCCTGATCGAGAAGCAGCTGGACCTGGACCTGACCGGTGCCGCCGAATTCGCGGTCAAGCAGTTCGGCGCCAAGGTCAAGGCCGCCGGCCTGGCCGAGCAAGTGCTGGAGTTCATCTTCGACCGCCTGCGTGCGCGCTACGAAGACGAAGGCATCGACGTTGCCACCTACCTGTCGGTACGTGCCCTGAAGCCGGGCTCTGCCCTGGACTTCGACCAGCGCGTGCAGGCCGTGCAGGCTTTCCGCAAACTGCCGGAAGCCGAAGCCCTGGCGGCGGTGAACAAGCGCGTATCGAACCTGCTGAGCAAGGCCGAGGGCGCCATCGCCGAACAGGTCGAGCCGAAGTACTTCGACAACGCCAACGAGTTCTCCCTGTACTCGGCCATCCAGCAGGCCGACCAGGCCGTGCAACCGATGGCTGCCGCACGCCAGTACAGCGAGTCGCTGGCCCGCCTGGCTGCCCTGCGTGACCCGGTCGACGCCTTCTTCGAGGCGGTGATGGTCAATGCCGAGGACGCCAAGGTCCGCGCCAACCGTTATGCCCTGCTCAGCCGCCTGCGCGGTCTGTTCCTGGGTGTAGCCGACATCTCGCTGCTGGGGTAAGCCTTGAAACTGCTGATTCTCGATCGTGACGGGGTGATCAACTACGACTCCGACGCCTACATCAAGTCGCTGGAAGAGTGGGTCCCCATCCCCGGCTCGGTCGAGGCCATCGCGCAGTTGAGCAAGGCGGGCTGGACGGTGGCCGTGGCCACCAACCAGTCCGGCATTGCCCGTGGCTACTACTCGCTGGATACCCTCGAGGCCATGCACACGCGCCTGCGTGCGTTGGTGGCCGAGCAGGGCGGTGAAGTGGGCCATATCGTGTATTGCCCGCATGGGCCGGACGAGGGCTGCGCTTGCCGCAAGCCCAAGCCGGGCATGCTGCTGGCAATTGCCGAGCATTACCAGGCCGCCCTTGGCGGCGTGTGGTTTGTCGGCGACAGCCAAGGTGACCTTCAGGCTGCCGTGGCCGTCGGTGCACAACCTGTGCTGGTGAAAACCGGCAAGGGTGAGCGGACCCTGGAAAAAGGCGTCTCCGAAACTACACTGATTTTCGACGATCTGGCAGCTATCGCCAGAGAACTAATTTAAACAGTGCGCCTTCGGGCGCATTTTTCTCAGGCGGGCACGCCCGCAATGGTACAAGCCACTATGTCGATCCTGCAGGCGATCAGAATCTTTCTTTTTTACCTGCTGCTGGGCACCAGCTCGTTGCTGTGGTGCACCCTGAGCTTTTTTGTCGCGCCATTCTTGTCATTCCCCAGGCGTTACAAGTTCATCAACGTGTACTGGTGCCGTTGCGCGTTATTTCTGAGCCGCACCATCCTTGGCATCGATTACAAGATCACCGGCGCCGAAAACGTGCCCAGTGAGCCGTGTGTGATCCTGTCCAACCATCAGAGCACCTGGGAAACCTTCTTCCTTTCCCAGTACTTCTCGCCCCTCAGCCAAGTGCTCAAGCGCGAGCTGCTGTACGTGCCGTTCTTCGGCTGGGCCATGGCCATGCTGCGGCCGATCGCAATCAACCGCGACAACCCCAAGGAAGCCCTGCGCCAGGTCGCCAGCCAAGGTGACGAGCTGCTCAAGCAGGGTGTATGGGTGCTGATTTTCCCGGAAGGTACTCGCGTGCCGTTCGGCACCGTCGGCAAGTTCTCCCGCGGCGGTACCGCGCTGGCAGTCAATGCTGGCCTGCCGGTGCTGCCCATTGCGCACAACGCCGGCAAGTTCTGGCCGAAGGCTGGCTGGGGCAAGCGTGCGGGCACCATCGAGGTGGTGATCGGTGAGCCGATGTATGCCAACGGCACCGGCCCGCGTGCCATCGCCGAGCTCAACGACCGCGCCGCCGCCTGGAACGAGGCCACGCAAAGGGCCCTGGGTTCGCTGCCACCGGTGGATGAAAAACCGCACGAGCAGATGGCCTGACGTTCTGTGGATAACTTGTGAGCAGTTTTTTAATGAGCGGTTGCAAGTACGCGTTAAGTGATTGAATTAGCTGTTTATTTCTTCACGTTACAGATTTGCGAAAAACGTGCATAAGTTTTTCGGAGGCATAAAAAAACCGGCGCTTAAGCCGGTTTTTTTATGGGCGTTTTACCCCCTCAGACCTTGTCGATATCCACGTCCTTGGTTTCCTTCAGGCAGAAGATCCCTACCACCAGGCTGATGCCGGTCACCAGCACCGGGTACCACAGCCCGTAGAAGATATCCCCGGTATACACCACCAGCGCGAACGACACCGTCGGCAGGAAGCCACCGAACCAGCCGTTGCCGATGTGATAGGGCAGGGACATCGAGGTATAACGGATACGGGTCGGGAACAGCTCGACCATCACCGCCGCCAGTGGGCCGTAGGTCATGGTCGCGATCAGGATCATCGCCACGATCAGTACTACCACCATCACCTGGTTCACTTGCCCTGGGTCAGCCTTGGCCGGGTACCCCGCCTGCTCGATCGCCGAACGCATGGCGGTTTCGTCGAAACCGTTGATGGTCTTGTCGCCAATGTTGACCACCACCTCGCTGCCGGCCACGCTCACCGAGCTGTACGGCAGCCCCTGCTTGACCAGGAACGTCTTGACCTTGTCGCACGGGCTGTCGAAACGCGCCTTGCCGACCGGGTCGAACTGGAAGGTGCAGCCCTGCGGGTCGGCGGTGACCACAATCGGCGCCTGACGGCTGGCGGCGTCGATCTGTGGGTTGGCGTAATGGCTGAGCGCCTTGAACAGGGGGAAGTACAGCACGGTCGCCAGCAACAGACCCAGCATCAGAATCGGCTTACGCCCGATGCGGTCCGACAGCCACCCGAAGAACACGAAGAACGGCGCCCCGATCACCACACTGATGATCAGCAGCGTGTTGGCCTGGGCGGGGTCCATCTTGAGCATCTGGGTCATGAAGAACAGCACGTAGAATTGCGCCGTGTAGAAGGTCACCGCCTGGCCAGCGTTGATGCTGAACAGGGCAGTGAGTACCACCTTGAGGTTCGGCCAGGAGGTGAACGATTCACGGATGGGCGACTTGCTGATCTTGCCCTGGGCCTTCATTTTCACGAAGGCCGGCGACTCGTGCATGCTCATGCGGATCCAGGTGGAGATCGCCAGCAGGAAGATCGACAGCAGGAACGGCAGGCGCCAGCCCCAGGTTTCGAACTGGTCGCCGCTGATGTAGCGGCTGCCCAAAACCACCAGCAGCGACAGCAGCAAGCCAAGGGTGGCGGTGGACTGGATGAAACCGGTATGGAAGCCGCGCTTGCCTTGCGGCGCATGCTCGGCCACGTAGGTTGCCGCACCACCGTACTCACCGCCCAGCGCCAGCCCCTGCAGCATGCGCAGGATCACCAGGATGATCGGTGCCGCGATGCCGATGCTGGCATAGGTTGGCAGCAGGCCGACGGCAAAGGTCGACAGGCCCATCAGCACGATGGTCACCAGGAAGGTGTACTTGCGCCCGATCATGTCGCCCAGCCGGCCGAACACCAGCGCACCGAAGGGGCGAACCAGGAAGCCGGCGGCGAAGGCCATGAGGGCAAAGATGAAGGCCGTGGTGTCGTTGACCCCAGCAAAGAACTGCTTGCTGATGACCGCTGCCAGCGCGCCATAGAGAAAAAAGTCATACCACTCGAAAACTGTCCCGAGGGATGACGCGAAAATGATCTTTCGTTCTTCGCGACGGCTGGTGCCGCTGGCCGTCGCACCCTGCTCTTGGATGTAATCCGACATCGTTGCTGTCCTCGGCCCACAGGCCACAGTGATTATTCTTTTTGTTCCACTGTCGGCAGCTTCCGACCGCAAGCTGCCGGTGTTGCACGCACCCGGGTCAGGGCGTCGGTATTGCGTCTTCGTTTAGGTAGGTCTGGGTTGCGGCTCCTTTGAGGATAAGTTGCGCCGCCTTCTCGGCGATCATCAGCGTGGGTGAACAGGTATTGCCGGAGGTGATCTGCGGCATGATCGAGGCATCCGCCACGCGCAGGCCGGGTATGCCGTGTACCCGCAACTGGTTATCCACAACATCCAGTGGGCCGCTGCCCATGCGGCAGGTGCCCACAGGGTGGAAGATGGTGGTACCGATCTTGCCGGCAGCCTCGAACAGGTCTTCTTCACTTTGCAGGGCTGAGCCCGGCAGGTATTCCTGTGGCGCGAACGCGGCGAGGGCAGGGGCCTGGACTATGCGCCGGGTGATCCGGATGGCGTCGGCGGCAACCCGCAAATCTTCAGGGTCACTGAGGTAGTTGGGGTCGATCAATGGCGCGCTGTGCATATCTGCAGCACCGATGTCGATGCGCCCGCGGCTGAGCGGCCGCAGGTTGCACACCGAGGCGGTGAATGCCGGGAAGCGGTGCAACGGCTCGCCGAAGCGCTCCAGCGACAAGGGCTGCACGTGGTACTGCAAGTTGGCGGTGGCGTGCTCGGGGCTGGAACGCACGAACGCGCCCAACTGGCTGGGGGCCATGGCCAATGGGCCGCTGCGGTCGTACAGGTAACGCAGGCCCATGCCCATCTTGCCCCACAGGCTGTTGGCCATCTGGTTGAGGGTACGGGTGTTGCGGACTTGGTAGATCAGGCGCAATTGCAGGTGGTCCTGCAGGTTGCCACCGACACCGGGCATGTCATGGCGCACGCCGATCCCCAAGTCTTCCAGCAATTTGCGCGGGCCGATGCCGGAGCGCTGGAGGATGCCCGGCGAGCCCACGGCCCCGGCGCACAGAATGATCTCGCGCCGCGCAGCGAATTCGTGCCAGGCATTCTGCCAGCGGGCTTTTACCGCACGCGCACGGGTGTTGTTGAGCAGCACCTGGTCGACTTCCACGCCGGTCAGCACCGTCAGGTTCGGCCGGCTCATCACTGGCCGCAGAAACGCCTTGGATGCATTCCAGCGCACACCGCTGCGCTGGTTGACCTGAAAGTATCCACAGCCCTGGTTATCACCCGTGTTGAAGTCGTCGACGTTGGCGATGCCGCTTTGCTCGGCCGCATCGCGGAAGGCGTCGAGGATCGGCCAGCTGTAGCGCTGGCGCTCGACCCGCCATTCACCGGCAGCGCCATGGTGCTCGCTGTCACCGGCAAAGTGGTTTTCGCTGGCCTTGAACAGGGGCAGTACGTCCTGCCAGGCCCAGCCTGAGTTGCCTTGCTCGGCCCAGCGGTCATAGTCGGCCGCCTGGCCGCGCATGTAGATCATGCCGTTGATCGAGGAACAACCGCCAAGCACCTTGCCCCGTGGGTAACCCAGGCTGCGGCCGCCCAGGCCGTTCTGCGCCTCGGTCTTGAAGCACCAGTCGGTGCGGGGGTTACCGATGCAGTAGAGGTAGCCGACGGGGATGTGGATCCAGGGATAGTTGTCACGGCCACCCGCTTCAAGCAGCAGCACGCGGCAGGAAGGGTCGGCGGACAAGCGATTGGCCAGCAGGCACCCGGCAGGACCGGCGCCCACGACCACGTAGTCGAAGACAGAATCGGCTGATGGCATGTGCAACCTCGCGCCTGATTATTGTTCTTGTCCCGAACCATCTTATTGATTAATTTCGCTGTGGAAACACGAGATTTCGCGCAGCCGCTGTGCGTTTTAGCACAGCGGCAACCATTGGACGCACACGGTCATTGTGGGAACGACCGCGTAATCGGGATGCAGGGATCAGCATGTTCGACTGGAACGATTTGCGGTTTTTCCTCGAGTTGCAGCGCAGCGGCCGGCTGCTCACCGCTGCCAAACGCCTCAACACCACCCACAGCACAGTAGCCCGGCATATCGAGAGCATCGAGAAAAGCCTGGGCACGCCCCTGTTCGTGCAGCACGCCCAGGGCTACGACCTGACTCCCTCCGGCCAGGCCCTGCTCAAGCACGCCGAAGCCATGGAAAACGTGGCTTTGCTGGCGCAGGAAGAAATCACCCAGGCCATCACCCCGCTGGGCAAGATCCGCCTGGGGGTGACCGAAGGCATCGGCATCATGTTCTTCACCCCGCGCATGAACGCGCTGTTCGAGCGCTACCCAGGCCTTGAGGTGGAGCTGGTGGCCGTACCGCGCTTCGTCAGCATCCTCAACCGCGAGGCGGAAATCAGCATCCACCTGGAGCGGCCCAATGCCGACCTGCTGATCACCCGCAAGCTCACCGACTATCGACTGGCCTTGTATGCGAGCCAGGCCTACCTCGACCGCGCGCCGCCGCTGCGCACCCGCGAAGACCTGGCCCGGCACAGTTGGATCGGCTACGTCGATGACCTGCTGTTCAGCCAGGAGCTGCTGTTTCTCAACAGCTTCTGCCGGTCGCCCAGCGTGGCATTTCGCAGCACCAGCGTGATCGCCCAGCAACAAGCCGCACGCGCAGGCCTTGGCATTGCCGTGTTGCCCAACTTCATGGCGCGCCACGACCCGACGCTGGTCCGTGTGCTGCCCAGCGAAACCATCCAGCGCAGTTACTGGATCTGCACGCGGCGTGAGCTGCACAAGTCAGTGCGCCTGCGGGTCGTGTGGGACTACCTGCTGGCGCTGTGCGCCGCCGAACAAGGCGAGCTGTTAGCTCAATAGAACCTTGCCAGCCAGCAGCAGGGCGGCCAACCAACCGGCCACGGCAAACATCTGTTGCAACCGTGGCCCAGCCAGCCTGGCCGCCAGCGGCCGCGCCAACAGCAAGCCGGTCACCGCGCCGAGCGCAAAGGGGGCACCAACCTGCCAGTGCATTACCCCCGCCAGGCTGGCGCTGACCACGCTACCGGTGGACACCAGCGCAATCACCGCCAGCGAGGTAGAGACGATGCTGGCCATGCGCAGGTTGGTGTAGCGGTTCAAGGCCGGAATAATCACGAAGCCACCGCCCACCCCCAGCAGGCCGGACAACAACCCCGACAGCGCACCAGTCAATGCCAGGGCCCGTGCGCAGGGGAGCGTCCAACGCAAACGCCCCTGCAATGGGTTGAGCACGCAAGGCTCGATGTAGCGGTGCGCATCGTTAGCTTCGCCGCGCAGCTCCCTGGCGGCCTTGCGCCAGATGCGCAGGCAGGCGTAGACCAGCACGCAGGCGAATATCAGCACCAGCGGTGTATTGGGCACGCGGTGCGCCAGCATCAAGCCAAAGGGGGCGACCGCGATGCCGATCAGGGCAATGAACAAAGCCGCCCGGTAGCGCACCAACCCTTGGCGCAAACCCAGCACGGCGCCCACGGCGGCAGCCAGGCCCACAGCCAGCAGGCCGACGGGCGCCGCCTCGACCATCGACAGGCCCAGGCCAAACACCAGCAGTGGCACCGCCAAAATACCGCCCCCGGCGCCGGTCAATGCCAACACCGCACCAATGATCGCGCCCAGGCCCGCGCCCAACAGTTGATGTTCGATCACTTGCCGGCCTCGGCTACCAGTGGCTGCGGGCGCGCCAGCCATTCACGCCCTTTGAGCATGCCTTTCCAGTACAAGGGTGGCAGTACCCGTGCCTTCAGCAACCAGGCCAGGCGCGTCGGCTGGCGGCCATCGAGCAACCAGCGCGGGAAGCTCGGCGCCACCTTGCCGCCATAGGTGAACTCGGCCAGCACGATCTTGCCGCGCTCGACGGTCAATGGGCACGAGCCATAGCCGTCGTACTGGGCGAGGGTAGGCAGCCTGCCCAGCGCCACCAGCACATTGTTGGCCACTACCGGCGCCTGCTTGCGCGCTGCTGCGGCAGTCTTGGCATTGCTGGTGCTGGCCACGTCGCCCAAGGCATGGATGTTGATGAATTTTCGGTGGCGCAAGGTCTGCGGGTCGACATCGACCCAGCCTGCACTATCGGCCAGCGGGCTTTCGCGAATGAACTCGGGCGCCACTTGCGGCGGTACCACGTGCAACATATCGAAGGGCTCGATGCGGGTTTCATGGCTACCGTCAGGCAACGTACGCACGAACGTCGCGCGCTTGCCGGGGCCATCCACTGCCACCAGCCGGTGGGCGTAATTGAGGTCCACGGCGTACTTGTCGATATAGGCCATCAATGCAGGGACATAGTCGGCAACGCCAAACAGCACGGCACCGGCGTTGAAGAAACTGGCTTTTACATCGCCCAAATGGCCCTGACGCAGCCAATGATCGCAAGACAAATACAGCGCCTTCTGCGGCGCGCCGGCGCACTTGATCGGCATTGGCGGCTGGGTGAACAGGGCACGGCCTTGCCTGAGGTTTTGCACCAGCTGCCAGGTGTAAGGCGCCAGGTCATAGCGGTAGTTCGAGGTCACGCCGTTGCGGCCAAGGGTCTCGCTCAGCCCGTCGATGGCCTGCCAGTCGAGTTTCAGGCCAGGGCAAACTACCAACTGCTCGTAGCTGATGGCGCGGCCATCCTCAAGCACGACAAGTTGGCCCAAGGGATCGAAGCCCTGCACCCGCGCCTTGATCCATTGCACACCCCGGGGAATGGTCGAGGCCATGGTGCGCGCCGTGCTCGGCGCCTTGAACACACCGGCGCCGACCATCGTCCAGCCCGGCTGGTAGTAGTGCAAGTCGGCGGGGTCGATCAGTGCGATGTCCAATGACGGATCACGGCTGATCAGGCTGGACGCCGTGGCGATACCGGCAGCACCGGCACCGACGATGAGCACTTTGTGGTGGTCGGTAGTGGAAGCATTGGCAGGGGACAGCAAGGCAGGCATGGCGGTAGTTCCTGGAAATCTCGTTATGGGTAAAAGCGATCAAAGCGTGTTCAGTGGAATCTTCAGGTAGCTCACGCCATTGGCCTCGGGCTCGGGAAAATGGCCGCTGCGCATGTTCACCTGCACCGATGGCAGGATCAGCACGGGCATGTCGAGGGTCTTGTCACGGGCCTCGCGCATGGCCACGAAGCTGTCTTCATCAACGCCGTGATGGATGTGGATATTGCTGCCGCGCTGCTCGGCCACGGTCGTGACGTACTGCATCGCGCGCCCGCCAGGCAGGTAGTCGTGGCACAGGAACAACCGGGTCTGGTCGGGGAAGGCCAGCAGGCGGCGGATCGAGCGGTACAGAGTGCGGGCGTCGGCGCCGGGGAAGTCGCAGCGCGCCGTACCGTAGTCGGGCATGAACAGCGTGTCGCCGACGAACACCGCCGTTTCACCACCATCCACCACCACATAACTCATGCATGCCGGTGTGTGCCCCGGGGTGTGCAAGGCACGGGCGTGCAGGTTGCCGATGCGAAAACCTTCCTCGTCCTCAAGCAGTACATCGAACTGGCTGCCGTCCCGGGCAAAACCCGGCTCGGCATTGAACAGCGCGCCGAAGACTTTTTGCACCTGGGTGATGTGCGCACCGATGGCGGTGTGGCCGCCAAGTTTTTCCTTCAGGTAGGCGGCTGCCGAAAGGTGATCGGCGTGAACATGGGTTTCCAGAATCCACTGCACCTGGCCACTCAGCGCCCCAACTTGGGCGATCAACCGGTCTGCCGAAGCGGTGCAGGTACGCCCGGACTTGGGGTCGTAGTCCAGCACACTGTCGATCAACGCGCACTTGCGCGTCTCGCTGTCCATGAGCAGGTAGCTGATGGTCGAGGTCGCCTCGTCGAAGAAGGCTTCCACGTGAAGGTTGTTACCGATGATCATCACGTTCTCCAAAGTTTCCTGCACCCTTTGTAGAGGCGTAGGCAGTGACCGGAGGTTTATCAAGATGCATGCCAGGGTTTTTCATGGGCATGGGCCAATGAATGCGGCCCTGCCTGGCACGCGCCAGGCAACATGGCAGCCACATTGGCAGTCGACTGTCAGCCAATGGCAGTGTTTGGCAGTCCTTGCTACCCTCCGCCGGGTTATCACATCGGTGCCCCCATGCCTGAAGCCCATCACATCATCCTAGCGCTGGTTTCCTACCTCGAACACGATGCGCTGCCCACCATCGTGCTGGATACCGACTACAACATCCTCGCCGCCAACGCCGCCTATCGCCGCCAGTTCGGCCGAGACGAGCAGGCGCCGTTGGGTGAAAAGTGCCACAAGGTCTCGCACCACTACGCGGTACCTTGCGACCAGGCAGGTGAACATTGCCCGATGCGCAAGGCGTGGCACAGCAAAGTGCCGGAGCGCGTGCTGCACATTCATCACACCCCGCGAGGCCCTGAGCATGTGGATGTCGAACTGCGGCCGATCCTGGACGAGCAGGGCAGGGTGGTCGCCTTTGTCGAGCGGCTCACCACTATCACCCTAGCCTCGGCGCAGCCTCAGCAACAGGGCCTGGTCGGGCGGGCGCCAGCGTTCAAGGCGGCACTGGCCAGCCTGCAGCGCGCCGCCCCCGCGCAAATTCCGGTGTTGCTGCAGGGTGAATCGGGTACCGGTAAAGAGCTGTTCGCCCGCGCCATCCACATGGGCAGCCCGCGCGCCAGTGGGCCGTTGGTGGTGGTCGACTGCACCGGTTTGACCGAGTCGCTGTTCGAGAGCGAATTGTTCGGCTACGAGAAGGGCGCGTTCACCGGCGCCAACCAGCGCAAGATCGGCCTGGCCGAAGCGGCCCATGGCGGCACGTTGTTCCTCGATGAAATTGGCGAGGTGCCGATGGCGATGCAGGTGAAGTTGCTGCGCCTGATCGAGTCCGGCAGCTTCCGCCCGGTGGGCAGCCTGCGGACCGTGCACGCGGATTTCCGCCTGGTGTCGGCAACACACAAACCGCTCAAGAAGATGGTCGCTGAGGGTACTTTCCGTGAGGACCTGTATTACCGCATCAGTGGCTTTCCGATCCGGCTGCCCGCACTGCGTGAACGTGTGGAAGACCTGCCATTACTTGCCGAGAGCCTCCTTCAGCGCATGGCTGGCAAGCCGACGCCGAGCCTGACCGATGGCGCGCTGAAACAGCTAGGCCTGCATCCATTCCCGGGCAACATCCGCGAGCTGCGTAACATCCTGGAAAGGGCACGGCTGTTTGCCGATGACGGGCTGATCCGCCCCGAGCATCTACCCGAAGATATCGGCCCGCAGAGCGCGCCAGGTTTCACCAAGGGCAGGGGGCATGGCGACTTGAGTGAGCTGGCGCAGGCGCTGGATCAGTTTCAGGGGCCACGCAGTGAACTGGCTCGGCATCTTGGCATGAGCGAGCGCACGCTCTATCGGCGGTTGAAGGCGCTGGGCCTGGGCACGATGTGATCGCCTGGTTCACCTTTACCCGACCTTTACCTCTGGCCAGGGAGTAGGCTGGCAGAACCGCTGTCTGAACAGTTAACCGCACCAGGCGCTCAGTGAGTTGCGCCGGGCCTTAACATGCAGAGGATCAGCATCACATGAAGAAAACCCTGACCGTGCTTTGCGCCGCGCTGATGTTCAGCGTACCGCTGGCCAGCTTCGCTCAACCTGGCCCGCCCCAGGGGCATGACAACGGTCCCTCCCATCAGGGCAACCCTCAGCATGGCGGCCCCCAACATGGAAAGCAGCCACAACAAGGGCGCCCGGGAAACGGCCACGCGCCGGCCTACAAAAATCCAAACTACCGCCCTCAAGCGGGGATGCCGGTACCGCATCAGCAATGGCAACGCGGTCATGCCGTTGACCCCCGTTACCGCGGCGACCGCTATTGGGTGACTGACTGGCGCGCACGTCACCTCTATGCACCGCCGCGTGACCACCGCTGGTTGTCCGTGAACGGCGATTACGTGCTGGTGGCCATCGCCAGCGGGGTGATTGTGAATATTCTCAGTGGGTACTGAGGTCGCCAAAATCGAGGTATAAAAAAGCCCGCTTGCGCGGGCTTTCTTATGGCAGTCGATCTGAACCCGATCAGAAGTCCAGGTTCGACACCGACAGCGCATTACTTTCGATGAACTCGCGGCGAGGCTCCACCGCGTCACCCATCAGGGTGTTGAAGATCTGATCGGCAGCGATCGCGTCTTCGATTGTGACCTTGAGCATGCGGCGCACGGTTGGGTCCATGGTGGTTTCCCACAGCTGGTCCGGGTTCATCTCACCCAGCCCTTTGTATCGCTGGATGGTGTGGCGCCTGGTGCTTTCGTTCATCAGCCAGTCCAGGCCTTCCTTGAACTCGACGATCGCCTTGCGACGCTCACCGCGCTGAACATAGGCACCTTCACCCAGCAGGCTGGACAGCTTGGCACCGATGTTGACCACGGTACGGTAGTCATTGCTGCCGAAGAAATCGCGGTTGAACGTGATGTAGCTGGCCAGACCGTGCGAGGTGATTTCCACTTCCGGCAGCCAGACATTGCGCTCTTTATCTTCGCGAAGGCTGGCATTGTAAGCCAGGCCCGACTTCTGGCTGTTGTTCAGACGCTCCTGGAACTTGGCCAGCCAGGCCTGCATCACAGCGTGGTCGCCCAACTGCTCCAGGGTGACTTCCGGCAGGTAGATGAAGTGCTCGGTCAGCTCCTGTGGGTACAGGCGCGACAAACGCTTGAGGGTCTTCATCACGCCACGGAACTCGTTCACCAGGCTTTCCAGTTGAACACCGGAAACCGCTGGCGCCGACTCGTCCAGGTGCAGGCTGGCATCTTCCAGGGCCGATTGGGTCATGTATTCTTCCATGGCCTCGTCGTCCTTGATGTATTGCTCCTGCTTGCCTTTCTTCACCTTGTACAACGGTGGCTGGGCAATATAGATGTAGCCACGCTCGACCAGCTCAGGCAGCTGACGGAAGAAGAAGGTCAGCAACAAGGTACGGATGTGCGAACCGTCAACGTCAGCATCGGTCATGATGATGATGTTGTGATAACGCAGCTTGTCGATGTTGTACTCTTCGCGACCGATACCACAGCCCAGCGCAGTGATCAGCGTGCCGACCTCCTGGGACGAGATCATCTTGTCGAAACGAGCCTTCTCGACGTTGAGGATCTTGCCCTTCAGCGGCAGGATAGCCTGGGTGCGACGGTTGCGACCTTGCTTGGCCGAACCACCTGCGGAGTCACCCTCCACCAGGTACAGTTCGGAAAGGGCAGGGTCCTTTTCCTGGCAGTCAGCCAACTTGCCTGGCAGGCCAGCGATGTCCAGTGCACCTTTGCGGCGAGTCATCTCACGCGCCTTGCGCGCCGCTTCACGCGCTCGGGCAGCGTCGATCATCTTGCCGACAACAGCTTTGGCTTCGTTCGGGTTTTCCAGCAGGAAGTCCGAGAAGTACTTGTTCATCTCCTGTTCCACGGCAGTTTTCACTTCCGAGGAGACCAGCTTGTCCTTGGTCTGGGAGCTGAACTTGGGATCCGGGACTTTGACCGAGATGATTGCGGTCAAGCCTTCACGGGCGTCGTCGCCGGTGGTTGCGACCTTGTTCTTCTTGGCCAGGCCTTCCTGCTCGATGTAGCTGTTCAGGCTACGGGTCAGCGAAGAACGGAAGCCCACAAGGTGAGTACCACCATCACGCTGCGGAATGTTGTTGGTAAAGCACAACAGGTTCTCGTTGAAGCTGTCGTTCCACTGCAGGGCGACTTCAACGCCCACGCCATCTTCACGCTGAACATTGAAGTGGAACACCTGGGTGTTAACCGGCGTCTTGTTGGTGTTCAGGTACTCGACGAAAGCCCGCAGGCCACCTTCGTACTTGAAGAACTCTTCCTTACCGCTGCGCTCATCCTTGAGTAGAATGCCGACGCCCGAGTTGAGGAACGACAGCTCACGGATCCGCTTGGCCAGGATGTCCCAGCTGAAGTGGATGTTCTTGAACGTCTCAGCCGAAGGCTTGAAATGGATGTGGGTACCGGTCGTTTCGCTGTCACCGACAATCGCCATCGGCGCCTGGGGGACACCATGAACGTAGGTCTGCTCCCAGATCTTGCCGCTGCGACGTACTGTCAGTACCAGCTTTTCGGACAGGGCGTTCACTACAGAAACACCCACGCCGTGCAGGCCGCCAGATACTTTGTACGAGTTGTCGTCGAACTTACCGCCGGCGTGCAGCACGGTCATGATGACCTCAGCTGCAGAAACGCCTTCTTCTTTGTGCACGTCGACCGGAATGCCGCGACCGTTGTCGCGCACGCTGATGGATTCATCCGTGTGGATAATGACGGTGATGTCATCGCAATGACCGGCGAGGGCTTCGTCGATCGAGTTGTCGACCACTTCGAAGACCATGTGGTGCAGGCCGCTACCATCATCGGTGTCGCCAATGTACATGCCGGGACGCTTGCGTACGGCATCCAAACCTTTCAGCACCTTGATGCTGGAGGAGTCGTACGTTTGATTTTCGCTCATGCCTTCACTCCCGATGGTCGTGGGTCTGGGTGATACAGCCTTGTTCCACGTGGAACAAAGCAACTGGCGTTTCCGTCTGCCAGCCTTCCCTCAGTAATTCGTGATCTACACAGGTGATGAACACCTGGCAGCGTAATTCTTCAAGCAAGCGGCACAATGCGCGGCGGTGTTGCTCGTCCAGTTCTGACGGCAAATCATCCACGAGATAAATACAGTGACCGCGGCGAGCCTGACTGACGAGGTGCCCTTGGGCAATGCGTAGCGCACACACCACAAGTTTCTGCTGCCCTCGCGACAGAATGTCGGCTGCGTTGTTGGCAGCCAATCGAAGTCGTAGATCAGCACGCTGCGGACCAGCCTGGGTATGGCCCATCTGCTGATCACGAAGGAGAGAGGAGGCGAGGACTTCGTTGAGTTCCCGGTCCTTGTCCCAGCCTCGGTAATAGCTCAGGGTCAACCCGTCAAGCTCGACCAGTTCGCTCAGGGTTCGCTCGAAGACGGGCTTCAAGGCCATGATGTAATTGCGACGGTATTCATCTATTTCCGCGCTAGCCAGGCACAATTCCCGGTCCCAGGCGGCTTGCGAAGCTGGGTCAAGTGTACCATGCCGCAACCACGAGTTTCGCTGCCTGAGCGCCTTCTGCAGACGCTGCCAGGCAGGCAAAAACCGAGGTTCCACGTGGAACACTCCCCAATCCAGGAACTGGCGGCGAATCTTCGGCGCGCCCTCCAGCAACCTGAAACTGTCCGGGTTGATCAGCTGCAACGGCAACAGTTCGGCCAACTGCGCAGCACTTTTGGCATTCTGCCCGTCGATGCGGATGGTGAACTCGCCTTGCCGTTCACGAGATACCCCCAGGTTGCTGGTGCCTCCCGACGTCAACTCGACCTCGCCAAACACGGTGCACGCTGGCTGCTCGTATTGGATGACGGGGTTAAGACGCGTGCTGCGGAAGGACCGCGCCAGCCCAAGCAGGTGCACAGCTTCAAGCACACTGGTCTTGCCGCTGCCATTGGCACCGTAGAGGATGTTGATGCGGGGAGAAGGTGAGAGGGTCACCGGGTGCAGGTTGCGCACCGCGGTGACCATGATACGTCGAAGGGACATTCGCTCTGCTACAGGTTACAGACGCATCGGCATGACAACGTAGGACGAATCATCATTGCCAGCCTCCTGCAGCAGCGCACTGCTGTTGGAGTCGGACAAAATCAGACGCACCTGCTCGGTTGTCATGACGCCCAGCACGTCCAGCAGGTAGCTGACGTTGAAGCCGATTTCCAGCGCGCTGCCGTTATAGTCGACGCTGATTTCTTCTTCAGCTTCTTCCTGTTCCGGGTTATTGGCCTGAATCTTCAATTGGCCAGCGGCCAGTTGCAGGCGAATACCGCGGTACTTCTCGTTGGACAGGATCGCGGTACGGCTGAAGGCCTCACGTAGTGCCTGACGATCACCCACCACCAGTTTGTCGCCGCCCTTGGGCAATACGCGCTCGTAGTCAGGGAACTTGCCGTCCACCAGCTTGGAGGTGAAGGTGAATTCGCCGGTGGTCGCGCGGATATGGTGCTGCCCCAGGACGATACTGACCATGCCTTCAGGGTCGGTCAGCAGACGCGCCAGCTCAAGGATACCTTTGCGCGGCACGATGACCTGATGGCGATCATCCTGCTCGATGGGGGCACTCATCGAGCACAGTGCCAGGCGGTGACCATCGGTAGACACCGCACGCAAGGTATTACGCGACACCTCCAGCAGCATGCCGTTGAGGTAGTAGCGAACATCTTGCTGGGCCATGGCGAAGCTGGTGCGTTCGATCAGGCGGCGCAGCTTGCTCTGCTCCAGGTTGCAGGTCAGCGAGCCCGGGCCTTCTTCCACAGTCGGGAAGTCATTGGCAGGCAGGGTCGACAGGGTAAAGCGGCTGCGGCCGGCCTTGACCAACAGTTTTTGCTCGTCGACCTTGATATCGATCAGGACGTCGTTCGGCAGGCTTTTGCAGATGTCCATCAGCTTGCGCGCCGGGACAGTGATTTCGCCAGGCTCGGCTGGCTCTTCGAGTTGCACGCGGCCTACCAGTTCGACTTCCAGGTCGGTACCGGTCAACGACAACTGCTGGCCTTGCACAACCAGCAATACGTTAGACAGGACCGGCAAGGTCTGACGGCGCTCGACGACACCGGCGACCAGTTGCAGGGGTTTCAACAGGGCTTCGCGTTGAATGGTGAAATGCATGGTCTAGTCCCTTGCCTTCAATTAGCTGCGCAGACGGCCATCAGGTCGTCAGCGTCCGCAGCAGGTTCTTGTAGTCCTCGCGGATGTCCGCGTCGGATTCCTTCAGTTCGTTGATCTTGCGGCAGGCGTGCAGCACGGTCGTGTGGTCGCGACCACCAAACATGTCGCCGATCTCCGGCAGACTGTGGTTGGTCAGCTCCTTCGACAGGGCCATGGCCACCTGGCGCGGGCGCGCGACAGAGCGCGAGCGCCGTTTGGACAACAGATCGGAGATCTTGATCTTGTAGTACTCGGCCACGGTGCGCTGGATGTTATCCACACTGACCAATTTGTCCTGCAGCGCCAACAGATCCTTCAGCGATTCGCGAATCAGTTCGATGGTGATGTCGCGGCCCATGAAGTGCGAGTGAGCGATCACCCGCTTCAGTGCACCTTCCAGTTCACGGACGTTGGAACGGATGCGCTGGGCAATGAAGAAGGCTGCGTCATGGGGCAGCTCGACTTTGGCCTGGTCGGCCTTCTTCATCAGGATCGCCACACGGGTTTCCAGCTCTGGCGGCTCGACTGCAACGGTCAGGCCCCAGCCGAAGCGGGACTTCAGGCGTTCTTCCAGGCCTTCGATTTCTTTCGGGTAGCGGTCGGAGGTGAGGATCACCTGCTGGCCGCCCTCGAGCAGGGCGTTGAAGGTGTGGAAAAACTCTTCCTGCGAGCGCTCCTTGCGGGCGAAGAACTGGATATCGTCGATCAGCAGCGCATCGACCGAGCGATAGAAGCGCTTGAATTCGTTGATGGCATTGAGCTGCAGCGCCTTGACCATGTCGGCGACGAAACGCTCCGAGTGCAGGTAGACCACCTTGGCATTCGGGTTTTTCTTCAGCAGGTGGTTACCCACAGCATGCATCAAGTGGGTTTTGCCCAGGCCGACGCCGCCATAAAGGAAGAGCGGGTTGTAGCCATGCTTGGGGTTGTCGGCGACCTGCCAGGCAGCCGCACGCGCCAGCTGGTTCGACTTACCTTCGACGAACGTGTCGAAGGTGAACGTGCGGTTCAGGTAACTGGTGTGCTTGAGCGCGCCTTCAACCTGAACGGTGCGCTTTTCGGTACGGGTGCTGGTAGCCGGCACCGGCGCAGGCTCGGCCATGGCATCGAAGCTGTCGCGCGACGACGGCTCAGCCACCTCGTTGACCAGCACAGGCTCTACCGGTGCAGCGGCAGGTTCTGCCGACACAACAACGGGCGCAGCCTTGTGTACCTGGGTCTGCGCCAGCGAAGCAGCCACAGCGGCACTGACAGGCGCATTGGGGGCGGCACGCGGCGCCGAACTGCGACGGCTGCCTATTAATAAGGAAAGGGCAGGTGCAATGCCGCTGCCGTTTTCACCCAACAGCTCGAGCAGACGACCCAGGTACTTTTCATTGACCCAATCGAGAACGAAACGGTTAGGCGCATAGACGCGCAACTCGTCGCCTTCGGCTTCGACCTGTAGCGGACGGATCCAGGTGTTGAATTGCTGGGCAGGCAGTTCATCGCGCAGAAGCTCCACGCACTGCTGCCAAAGTTCCACTGACACGGATATCCCCTGAGTTTGAAAGCCGGATGAGGCAAAAGCAAACCGCCATTGTACCGGTCGAGCGATCAGTTATCCACATGTGGATACGTTAGGAGTCATGGCAAAACAGCCATTTATCGACCAAAACGTCTTTATGCACCTGTGCATAAACCCTGTGGATAACAGCACCTGAGGGCTATGCACAACCCTGGGTCGAAATCTGTGGATAATTCGACTGTGGATAAAGCACCTTTTTATACACAGATTCTACGCAGGCGCAGCACAAGCGCAGCACCGGATACCGACAGGGTTTCAAAACTCTGTACAGTCCGATTTTTCTGGGCTGTAGAAGGTTATCCACAGAAAGTTATCCACTTAAGATTTATAAGTTCTATAAGAAAGCTTTTTAAATGTCTCTTCTTTTTTATCATGTTATCCACGGTGGGGGGATCCCGAATGGCTCGTGTCTGGGCAACCGCTGGCCGAGCAAACGCATCACGCCGTCTATAAGGAATGACTGGTTGGAAATTGACCTATTGCCTTGCTTTCTCTAGAATCGCCGGTCTCTTAAAAAGGGGGCCATCCCGGCCGTCGTCGACAAACCCAGGTAACACGCCATGAAACGTACTTTCCAACCAAGCACCATCAAGCGCGCGCGCACTCACGGTTTCCGTGCTCGTATGGCTACCAAGAACGGCCGCGCTGTTCTGTCGCGTCGTCGTGCCAAAGGCCGTAAGCGTCTGGCCATTTGATTTTTCGGCACAGGTGGTGAGTCAGGACTTCAGTCGGGAAAAGCGACTGCTTACACCCCGACATTTCAAAGCGGTCTTCGACTCCCCAACCGGCAAGGTTCCAGGGAAAAACCTGCTGATCCTTGCTCGCGAGAACGGCCTCGATCATCCACGCCTTGGCCTGGTGATTGGCAAGAAGAGCGTCAAGCTCGCCGTTCAACGCAATCGCCTCAAGCGCTTGATGCGCGATTCCTTTCGTCTGAACCAGCAGATACTCGCTGGCCTGGACATCGTGATCGTCGCGCGCAAGGGATTGGGTGAGGTAGAAAACCCGGAATTGCATCAACACTTTGGCAAGCTCTGGAAACGCCTGGCGCGCAGCCGGCCATCTCCAGCGGTTAGCGCCGATTCCGCAGGGGTAGACAGCCAAGATGCGTAAACTGGCACTCGTTCCGATCCAGTTTTACCGTTATGCCATCAGTCCTCTGATGGCCAATCACTGTCGTTTCTTCCCCAGCTGCTCCTGTTACGCTTACGAAGCCATCGAAAACCATGGCCTCTGGCGTGGTGGGTGGCTGGCCGTTCGTCGCCTGGGGCGTTGTCATCCGTGGAACGACGGCGGTTTCGACCCCGTTCCACCCGCTCCTTCCTCCCGAACTTCTTCGATAGCCGAGTAATCATGGATATTAAACGCACGATCCTGATCGCCGCGCTGGCAGTCGTGTCCTACGTCATGGTCCTGAAGTGGAACGATGACTACGGCCAAGCTGCCCTGCCGACTCAGAATACTGCTGCCAGCACTGTTGCTCCGGGCTTGCCCGATGGCGTGCCGGCCGGTAACAACGGTGCCAGCGCCGATGTACCGAGCGCCAACGCCGAATCGAGCCCTGCCGAACTGGCACCGGTCGCACTCAGCAAGGATCTGGTCCGGGTCAAGACCGATGTTCTGGAACTGGCTATCGACCCGGTCGGTGGTGACATCGTCCAGCTGAACCTGCCGAAGTACCCACGCCGTCAGGACCACCCGAACATTCCGTTCCAGCTGTTCGACAATGGCGGCGAGCGTGTGTACCTGGCCCAGAGCGGCCTGACCGGCGCCAACGGCCCGGACGCCCGTTCCACTGGTCGCCCGCTGTACGCGGCCGAGCAGCGCAGCTACCAGCTGGCCGATGGCCAGGAACAACTGGTGGTCGACCTGAAGTTCAGCGACAACGGTGTGAACTACATCAAGCGCTTCAGCTTCAAGCGCGGTGAGTACGACCTGACTGTCAGCTACCTGATCGACAACCAGAGCGCACAGCCCTGGAGCGGCAACATGTTTGCCCAGCTCAAGCGTGACGCCAGTGGCGATCCGTCTTCGAGCACGGCAACCGGCACCGCTACCTACCTGGGCGCTGCCCTGTGGACAGCTGCCGAGCCGTACAAGAAAGTGTCGATGAAAGACATCGACAAAGGTAGTTTGAAAGAAAATGTGTCCGGCGGCTGGGTCGCCTGGCTGCAGCACTACTTCGTAACCGCGTGGATCCCGGCAAAGTCGGACAACAACGTTGTCCAGACCCGCAAGGACAGCCAAGGCAACTACATCATCGGTTACACCGGCCCGGCTATCAGCGTCCCTGCTGGCGGCAAGGTCGAAACCAGCGCCATGCTGTACGCCGGTCCGAAGATCCAGTCCAAGCTCAAGGAGTTGTCCCCAGGCCTGGAACTGACCGTCGACTACGGCTTCCTGTGGTTCATTGCCCAGCCGATCTTCTGGCTGCTGCAACATATCCACAGCCTGCTGGGTAACTGGGGCTGGTCGATCATCGTGCTGACCATGCTGATCAAAGGTCTGTTCTTCCCGCTGTCGGCTGCCAGCTACCGCTCGATGGCGCGCATGCGTGCCGTGGCGCCGAAGCTTGCCGCGCTGAAGGAACGCTTCGGCGATGATCGCCAGAAGATGTCCCAGGCGATGATGGAGCTGTACAAGAAAGAGAAGATCAACCCGCTGGGTGGCTGCTTGCCGATCCTGGTTCAGATGCCGGTATTCCTGGCCCTGTACTGGGTACTGCTGGAAAGCGTCGAGATGCGTCAGGCCCCATGGATGCTGTGGATCACTGACCTGTCGATCAAGGATCCGTTCTTCATCCTGCCGATCATCATGGGCGCCACCATGTTCATTCAGCAGCGTCTGAACCCGACGCCGCCGGATCCGATGCAGGCGAAGGTCATGAAAATGATGCCAATCATCTTCACCTTCTTCTTCCTGTGGTTCCCGGCTGGTCTGGTGCTGTACTGGGTTGTGAACAACTGCTTGTCGATTTCCCAGCAGTGGTACATCACCCGCCGTATCGAAGCAGCGAGCAAGAAAGCTGCTGCTTGACGGGCTGCTAGTCTGTGAATAAAAACGCCCCCTAGTGGGGCGTTTTTGCTATCTGTCGTTTTTTGTCGTAGAGGCTTTCGAGCATGAACACTGTGCGTGAGACCATCGCCGCCATCGCTACCGCCCAGGGCCGCGGAGGCGTGGGCATTGTCAGGTTGTCCGGCCCGTTGGCTGCCCAGGCAGGCCAGCTCATCACTGGCCGTACCCTGACCCCTCGCCACGCCCATTACGGGCCGTTTCGCGATGACCAGGGCCTGGTGCTGGACGAAGGCATCGCCTTGTACTTCCCAGGGCCCAACTCGTTCACCGGTGAAGATGTCCTCGAGCTCCAGGGGCATGGCGGGCCTGTGGTCCTGGACATGCTGCTGCAGCGCTGTGTACAACTCGGTTGCCGGCTGGCCCGCCCGGGTGAGTTCAGCGAGCGTGCGTTTCTCAACGACAAGCTCGACCTGGCACAAGCTGAAGCGATCGCCGACCTTATCGAGGCCAGCTCCAGCCAGGCGGCGCGCAATGCCTTGCGCTCGCTGCAGGGTGAGTTCTCCAAACGTGTGCACAGCCTCACCGAGGCGCTGATCGCCTTGCGCATCTACGTGGAGGCGGCGATCGACTTCCCTGAGGAGGAGATCGACTTCCTCGCCGATGGCCACGTGCTGTCGATGCTGGATACCGTGCGCTGCGAGTTGTCCACAGTTCAACGCGAAGCCGGGCAGGGGGCACTGCTGCGCGATGGCATGACGGTAGTGATCGCCGGCCGCCCGAATGCGGGTAAATCCAGCTTGCTGAACCGGCTTGCCGGTCGCGAAGCGGCCATCGTCACCGACATCGCCGGCACCACCCGGGACATCCTGCGTGAACATATCCACATCGACGGCATGCCGTTACACGTGGTGGACACCGCAGGCCTGCGTGATACCGATGACCATGTGGAAAAGATAGGTGTCGAGCGGGCGCTCAAGGCCATTGGCGAAGCTGATCGTGTGTTGCTGGTGGTCGACTCCACGGCACCCGAAGCCAGCGATCCCTTCGCCCTCTGGCCGGAGTTCCTCGATCAGCGCCCGGACCCTGGCAACGTCACGTTGATCCGTAACAAGGCCGACCTCAGCGGTGAAGCCGTGGGCCTGGAGCAGTGTGACGACGGCCATGTGACCATCACCCTCAGCGCCAAGGATGACGATAGCGGCTTGCAGCTGCTGCGTGACCACCTCAAGGCCTGCATGGGCTACGAACAGACTGCCGAGAGCGGTTTCAGTGCCCGCCGGCGCCACCTGGATGCCCTGCGCCAGGCCAGCGATCACCTGGAGCATGGCCGTGCGCAGCTGACCCTGGCTGGCGCCGGTGAACTGCTGGCAGAGGACCTGCGCCAGGCTCAGCACGCCCTGGGAGAGATCACAGGGGCGTTCAGCTCAGATGACCTGCTGGGGCGTATCTTCTCCAGTTTCTGCATCGGCAAGTAGTCCACAGGCCTTCACAAGGCCACTGGCGACACCAGGCCGCTCCTTCGGGAGCGGCTTTTTTTTTGCTCGGCAATCACCTCACTGGCTGTGCGTTGGCCAAGAAGGCAGTCCAGATCCTGGTTTTTTTCATCCACAGGTGAAAATAGGTGCGCCTGTACCCTGGGGATAACCCACCTTCAGGTCTCTTGATAACCCACTCTTTTTCTTGAGGAAAAAACCGCCTGTGGGTAAACAGGCATTTAATCCACAGGTTAAATGACGTTATCCATAGCCCTCATGGCACTTGAATAACAGGGTTTAATTTCTCTGTACACAGCGCCAGATAAGGCCTGTGTAACCTTATCCACAGAAAGGTTCGTGCATAAGAATAAACATAAAAACAAAGCTTTTTAAATTTCTCTTCTTTGATTTCTGTTGTTTGCCACTCATCCACAGCCTGATCAAATTTTGCGCAAACGGTTCCTTTGCAAGGGGGTAAGTCCCTATACTTGTCGGCTTACCTTCTCTATTCGCAAAAACAGGCACGAGGTGCGTGGTGGATTTCCCTTCCCGTTTTGAAGTGATCGTCATCGGCGGCGGCCATGCCGGTACCGAGGCTGCGCTTGCGTCTGCACGCATGGGTGTCAAAACCCTGCTGCTGACCCACAACGTGGAAACCCTCGGTCACATGAGCTGCAACCCCGCGATTGGCGGTATTGGCAAAAGCCATCTGGTCAAAGAGATCGATGCGCTCGGCGGCGCCATGGCGCTGGCCACCGACAAGAGCGGCATTCAGTTCCGCGTGTTGAACAACCGTAAAGGCCCGGCCGTACGCGCCACCCGAGCGCAAGCTGACCGCGCCATCTACAAGGCAGTGGTTCGCGAAATCCTGGAAAACCAGCCAAACCTGTGGATATTCCAGCAGTCCTGCGATGACCTGATCGTCGAACAGGACCAGGTCAAAGGCGTGGTAACCCAAATGGGCCTGCGGTTCTTCGCCGAATCCGTGGTGCTGACTACCGGTACCTTCCTCGGTGGGCTTATCCACATCGGGCTGCAAAACCATTCCGGCGGCCGCGCCGGCGATCCGCCCTCGATCGCGCTGGCACACCGCATGCGTGAACTGCCGCTGCGCGTCGGCCGTCTGAAAACCGGTACCCCGCCACGTATCGATGGCCGCTCGGTGGACTTCTCGGTGATGACCGAACAACCGGGCGACACACCGATCCCGGTCATGTCGTTCATGGGCAATGCCCAGATGCACCCGCGCCAGGTGAGCTGCTGGATCACCCACACCAACGCACGTACCCACGAGATCATCGCCTCGAACCTCGACCGTTCGCCGATGTACTCCGGTGTGATCGAAGGCGTCGGCCCGCGCTACTGCCCGTCGATCGAAGACAAGATCCATCGCTTCGCCGACAAGGAAAGCCACCAGGTGTTCATCGAGCCGGAAGGCCTGACCACCCATGAGCTGTACCCCAACGGTATTTCGACTTCGCTGCCGTTCGATGTGCAGCTGGAGCTGGTGCGTTCGATCCGCGGCATGGAAAACGCCCACATCGTGCGCCCGGGTTATGCCATCGAGTACGACTACTTCGACCCGCGTGACCTGAAGTACAGCCTCGAGACCAAAGTCATCGCCGGCCTGTTCTTCGCCGGCCAGATCAACGGCACCACCGGTTACGAAGAAGCCGGTGCGCAAGGCCTGCTGGCCGGTACCAACGCTGCGCTGCGCGCGCAAGGCCGCGAAAGCTGGTGCCCGCGCCGCGACGAGGCGTACATCGGCGTACTGGTCGACGACCTGATCACCCTGGGTACCCAGGAGCCGTATCGCATGTTCACCTCGCGTGCCGAATACCGGCTGATCCTGCGCGAGGACAACGCCGACCTGCGTCTGACCGAGAAAGGCCGTGAACTGGGCCTGATCGATGACCAGCGTTGGGCGGCGTTCTGCACCAAGCGTGATGGCATCGAGCGTGAGGAACAGCGCCTCAAGTCGACCTGGGTTCGCCCTAATACCCCGCAGGGGCAAGCGGTTGTGGATAAGTTCGGTACGCCGTTGAGCCACGAATACAGCCTGCTCAACCTGTTGGCACGGCCGGAAGTGGATTACGCCGGCCTGATCGAGGCTACCGGGGGTGATGCCATCGACCCACACGTTGCCGAACAGGTCGAGATCAAGACCAAGTACGCGGGCTACATCGACCGCCAGCAGGATGAGATCGCCCGTCTGCGCGCCAGTGAAGATACTCGCCTGCCTGTGGATATCGACTACACCACGATTTCCGGCCTGTCCAAGGAGATCCAGGGCAAGCTCGGCCAGACCCGTCCCGAGACGCTGGGCCAGGCTTCGCGTATTCCTGGTGTGACACCGGCGGCCATTTCGCTGCTGCTGATTCATCTGAAAAAACGCGGCGCAGGCCGCGAATTGGAGCAAAGCGCTTGAGTTCCCTGGTCACCCCGCAACACGCCGAAGAATTGTCCACAGGCGCGCGCCAGCTCGGCATCGAGCTGAGCGCGCAGCAGCACACGATGCTGCTGGGCTACCTGGCCCTATTGATCAAATGGAACAAGGCCTACAACCTCACTGCCGTGCGCGATCCGGACGAGATGGTTTCCCGGCACCTGCTCGACAGCCTCAGCGTCATGTCGTTTATCCACAGCGAGCGCGATAACTGGCTGGATGTCGGCAGCGGGGGTGGCATGCCGGGCATTCCCTTGGCTATCCTGCACCCGCACAAGCGGGTGACGGTGCTGGACAGCAACGGCAAGAAGACCCGCTTCCTGACCCAGGTGAAAATGGAGCTCAAGCTGGACAACCTGCAGGTTATCCACAGCCGGGTAGAAGCGTTCAAACCGGCGCAACCGTTCAGCGGAATCATCTCGCGTGCCTTCAGCAGCATGGAGAACTTCACCAACTGGACCCGCCATCTGGGCGACACCGGGACGCAATGGCTTGCAATGAAGGGGCTGCATCCTGCCGATGAACTGGTAGCATTGCCCGCAGACTTCACAGTGGAAAGCGAGCAGGCCCTGACCGTTCCAGGTTGCCAGGGCCAGCGCCATCTGCTGATACTGCGCCGCAAGGCATGACTGGGAACACGCGCATCAATGGCTAAGGTATTCGCAATCGCGAACCAGAAAGGTGGTGTGGGCAAGACCACCACCTGTATCAATCTCGCGGCATCGCTGGCCGCGACCAAACGTCGTGTGCTGCTGATCGACCTCGATCCGCAAGGCAACGCCACCATGGGCAGCGGTGTCGACAAGCACGAGCTCGAGCACTCGGTATACGACTTGCTGATCGGGGAATGCGATCTGGCTCAGGCCATGCATTACTCCGAGCACGGTGGTTTCCAGCTGTTGCCGGCCAACCGTGACCTGACCGCCGCCGAAGTGGTGCTGCTGGAAATGCAGGTCAAGGAGAGCCGCCTGCGCAACGCCCTGGCGCCGATCCGCGAGAACTACGACTTCATTCTCATCGACTGCCCGCCGTCGTTGTCGATGCTGACCCTCAACGCGTTGGTGGCTTCCGATGGGGTGATCATCCCCATGCAGTGCGAGTACTACGCACTGGAAGGCCTCAGCGACCTTGTGGATAACATCAAGCGCATCGCCGCCCGGCTGAACCCGGAGCTGAAAATCGAAGGCCTGCTGCGGACCATGTTCGATCCGCGCCTGAGCCTGAACAACGATGTTTCGGCCCAGCTCAAGGAGCACTTCGGCGAGCAGCTGTACGACACGGTCATCCCGCGCAACATTCGCCTGGCCGAGGCCCCGAGCTTCGGCATGCCGGCCCTGGCCTACGACAAGCAGTCGCGTGGTGCGCTGGCTTATCTGGCCCTGGCCGGGGAACTGGTGCGCCGTCAGCGCCGTCCATCACGCACTGCACAAACAACTTAAGGAATCCGTATGGCCGTTAAGAAACGAGGTCTCGGACGTGGGTTGGATGCTCTGCTCAGTGGTCCTTCCGTCAGCGCGCTCGAAGAGCAGGCTGTCAAGATTGACCAGAAGGAACTGCAACACCTGCCGGTCGAGCTGATCCAGCGTGGCAAGTACCAGCCGCGTCGCGACATGGACCCGGTGGCGCTGGAAGAACTCGCGCACTCGATTCGCACCCATGGCGTGATGCAGCCGATCGTGGTTCGCCCGGTGGGCGACAACCGCTACGAGATCATCGCCGGTGAGCGCCGCTGGCGCGCCACCCAGCAGGCTGGCCTGGACACCGTGCCGGCCATGGTTCGTGAAGTGGCGGACGAAGCGGCCATCGCGATGGCGCTGATCGAGAACATCCAGCGCGAAGACCTCAACCCGCTGGAAGAGGCCCTCGCCCTGCAGCGCCTGCAGCAGGAGTTCGAACTGACCCAGCAGCAGGTGGCCGATGCCATTGGCAAGTCGCGGGTTACCGTGGCCAACCTGTTGCGCCTGATCACGCTGCCTGAAGCGATCAAGACCATGCTCGCCCATGGCGACCTGGAGATGGGTCATGCCCGCGCTTTGCTCGGCCTTGAAGAGAATCGTCAGGAGGAGGGGGCGCGTCATGTTGTCGCACGTGGCCTCACCGTGCGCCAAACCGAGGCACTGGTACGTCAGTGGCTCAGCGACAAGCCTGATCCGGTCGAACCGAGCAAACCTGATCCGGATATCGCACGCCTTGAACAGCGGCTCGCAGAGCGCCTGGGCTCGGCCGTGCAGATCCGTCATGGGACCAAGGGCAAAGGGCAGTTGGTTATTCGCTATAACTCGCTTGACGAGTTGCAAGGCGTCCTTGCTCACATCCGCTGAAACAATTCCTGTTGTAGCGCGCAGTCGGAAATCACTACCGAAGAGTTGAATAGGGGTTAATCCACCCCTATACTCTGCGCGCATTTTGTCGGCACAAATTATGCCAAGTCATAGCTGACTTGTTGGTCGACTTCCGAGGAGCAGTTGTGATGGAAATCCGCACGCCAAACCGCTTGCCTTTCCATCGCTGGGCGGTTTTTCCGGTACTGCTGACTCAATGTGTAGTACTTCTGCTGGCAACCTTGGTGGTGTGGCAGTGGAAAGGGGCGGTCAGTGGATATTCAGGTCTCTGCGGAGGTTTGATTGCCTGGCTACCCAATGTGTATTTCGCCTGGAAGGCGTTTCGCTTTAGCGGAGCCCGGGCAGCGCAGGCCATCGTCAAGTCGTTCTACGCTGGCGAGGCAGGCAAAATGATTTTGACGGCAGTGCTGTTTGCATTGACCTTCGCAGGAGTGAAGCCATTGGCGCCGTTAGCAGTATTCGGCGTCTTCCTGCTGACCCTAATGGTCAGCTGGTTCGCGCCACTGCTAATGAATAAAAGACTTTCGAGACCTTAGGGCGTTTGAGGCAACCATGGCAGCAGAAACCGCTTCGGGCTATATCCAGCACCACTTGCAGAACCTGACCTACGGTCAACTACCAGACGGCAGCTGGGGCTTTGCCCATTCGGCTGCAGAAGCCAAGGCAATGGGCTTCTGGGCGTTCCACCTGGACACCCTGGGTTGGTCCGTTGCGCTGGGTCTGATCTTCCTGTTCATCTTCCGCATGGCGGCGAAGAAGGCGACCTCCGGCCAACCCGGCGGCCTGCAGAACTTCGTCGAAGTGATGGTCGACTTCGTCAATGGCAGCGTGAAGGACTCCTTCCACGGCCGTAGCCCGGTGATCGCTCCGCTGGCACTGACCATCTTCGTCTGGGTATTCCTGATGAACGCCGTCGACCTGGTACCGGTCGACTGGATTCCTCAGCTGGCCATCCTGATCTCCGGTGATCCGCACATTCCGTTCCGCGCCGTGTCGACCACCGACCCGAACGCGACCCTGGCCATGGCCTTCAGCGTGTTCGCCCTGATCATCTTCTACAGCATCAAGGTCAAGGGCCTGGGCGGCTTCATCGGTGAGCTGACCCTGCACCCGTTCGGCAGCAAGAACATCTTCGTTCAAGCCCTGCTGATCCCGGTGAACTTCCTGCTGGAATTCGTCACCCTGATCGCCAAGCCGATCTCGCTGGCACTGCGTCTGTTCGGCAACATGTACGCCGGTGAGCTGGTGTTCATCCTGATCGCCGTCATGTTCGGCTCGGGCCTGCTGTGGCTGAGCGGCCTGGGTGTGGTGCTGCAATGGGCGTGGGCTGTGTTCCACATCCTGATCATCACCCTGCAAGCTTTCATCTTCATGATGCTGACCATCGTCTACCTGTCGATGGCGCACGAAGATAACCATTAAGACCGCCTGGCGTGTCTGATAGCCTTCCCCGCCGGTACGGGGGGAGGGCTTAAAAAGTCCGCAAGGGCAGCTGTACTCACGATTTGTTTTACCGCTTCAAACTAAAAACCTAACCAATACGACGTAAAAGTCGGGAGGAAAGATGGAAACTGTAGTTGGTCTGACCGCTATCGCTGTTGCTCTGCTGATCGGCCTGGGTGCTCTGGGTACCGCCATTGGTTTCGGCCTGCTGGGCGGCAAATTCCTGGAAGGCGCTGCTCGTCAACCAGAAATGGTTCCGATGCTGCAGGTCAAAATGTTCATCGTTGCCGGTCTGCTCGACGCCGTAACCATGATCGGTGTTGGTATTGCTCTGTTCTTCACCTTCGCGAACCCCTTCGTTGGTCAGATCGCCGGCTAATCACTCGTCACAACGAGTTGATGTGCTGTGATGAATTAAGACCGAGCGAGGTGTTGGCGTGAACATTAATGCAACCCTGATTGGCCAATCCGTTGCTTTCCTGATTTTTGTACTCTTCTGCATGAAGTACGTATGGCCTCCGGTCATCACTGCTCTGCAAGAGCGTCAAAAGAAGATTGCCGACGGCTTGGACGCTGCCAACCGCGCAGCTCGCGACCTGGAGCTGGCCCAAGAGAAAGCGGGTCAGCAACTGCGTGAAGCTAAAGCACAGGCAGCCGAAATCATTGAGCAAAGCAAGAAACGCGCTGCTCAGCTTGTCGAGGAAGCCCGTGATCAGGCCCGCGTCGAAGCTGACCGTGTGAAGGCTCAGGCTCTGGCCGAGATCGAACAGGAACTGAACAGCGCTAAAGACGCCCTGCGTGCCCAAGTGGGTGCCCTGGCCGTTGGCGGTGCTGAAAAGATCCTTGGCGCCACAATCGATCAAAACGCGCATGCGGAGCTGGTTAACAAACTGGCCGCTGAAATTTAAGCGAGGGCGATCATGGCAGAACTGACCACGTTGGCCCGACCTTACGCTAAGGCTGCCTTTGAGCATGCCCAGGCCCATCAGCAACTGGCCAATTGGTCAGCCATGCTCGGCCTGGCTGCTGCGGTGTCGCAAGACGACACCATGCAGCGCCTGCTCAAGGCCCCGCGACTGACGAGCGCAGAAAAGGCCGCCACGTTCATTGACGTGTGCGGTGACAAGTTCAATGCACAGGCACAGAATTTCATTCATGTTGCCGCGGAAAACGACCGTCTCCTGCTTCTGCCGGAGATTGCCGCTCTGTTCGACCTGTACAAGGCCGAGCAAGAGAAATCCGTGGACGTGGAAGTCACCAGTGCCTTCGCGTTGAACCAAGAACAGCAAGACAAACTCGCCAAGGTTCTCAGTGCACGGTTAGGCCAGGAAGTGCGCCTGCACGCGTCGGAGGATGCCAGCCTGATTGGCGGCGTCGTCATCCGCGCTGGTGACCTGGTAATCGATGGCTCTGTTCGCGGCAAAATCGCGAAACTGGCCGAAGCATTGAAATCTTGAGTTTGAAGGGGCAGCAGAGCAATGCAGCAACTCAATCCTTCCGAAATTAGTGAAATCATCAAGGGCCGCATCGACAACCTCGATGTGAGCTCCCAAGCCCGTAACGAAGGTACCGTCGTTTCGGTTTCCGACGGTATCGTGCGGATCCACGGTCTGGCCGACGTCATGTACGGCGAAATGATCGAGTTCCCTGGCGGCGTCTACGGCATGGCACTGAACCTGGAGCAAGACTCCGTAGGTGCAGTGATCCTGGGTGCATACGACACCCTCGCCGAAGGCATGAGCGCCAAGTGCACCGGCCGCATCCTGGAAGTTCCGGTTGGTAAGGAACTGCTGGGCCGCGTCGTCGACGCACTGGGCAACCCGATCGACGGCAAAGGTCCTCTGGGCAACACCCAGACCGACGCGGTCGAGAAAGTTGCTCCAGGCGTGATCTGGCGTAAGTCGGTAGACCAGCCTGTACAGACTGGCTACAAATCCGTCGACGCCATGATCCCTGTCGGCCGTGGCCAGCGTGAGCTGATCATCGGTGACCGTCAGATCGGCAAGACCGCCATGGCCATCGACGCCATCATCAACCAGAAAGACTCCGGTATTTTCTGTGTTTATGTTGCTGTCGGCCAGAAGCGTTCCACCGTCGCCAACATCGTTCGCAAGCTGGAAGAAAACGGCGCCCTGGCCAACACCATCGTGGTTGTTGCCAGTGCTTCGGAATCCGCCGCACTGCAATTCCTGGCGCCATACGCCGGTTGCACCATGGGCGAGTTCTTCCGTGACCGCGGTGAAGACGCACTGATCGTTTACGATGACCTGTCCAAGCAGGCTGTTGCCTACCGTCAGATCTCCCTGCTGCTGCGCCGTCCACCAGGACGCGAAGCATACCCAGGCGACGTGTTCTATCTCCACTCCCGTCTGCTGGAGCGTGCATCGCGCGTTTCGGAAGAGTACGTCGAGAAGTTCACCAACGGTGCTGTGACTGGCAAAACCGGTTCCCTGACCGCGCTGCCGATCATCGAAACCCAGGCTGGCGACGTTTCCGCGTTCGTTCCGACCAACGTGATCTCGATCACCGACGGTCAGATCTTCCTGGAATCGGCCATGTTCAACTCGGGCATCCGCCCTGCAGTGAACGCCGGTGTTTCGGTATCCCGCGTAGGTGGTGCCGCTCAGACCAAGATCATCAAGAAGCTGTCCGGTGGTATTCGTACCGCGCTGGCTCAGTACCGTGAACTGGCTGCATTCGCCCAGTTCGCGTCCGATCTGGACGAAGCGACCCGCAAGCAGCTGGAGCATGGTCAGCGCGTTACCGAGCTGATGAAGCAGAAGCAGTACGCGCCGATGTCCATCGCGGACATGGCCCTGTCGCTGTACGCCGCTGAGCGTGGCTTCCTGACCGACGTAGAAGTCTCCAAGATCGGCAGCTTCGAGCAAGCACTGATCGCCTTCTTCAACCGTGATCACGCTGAACTGATGGCGAAGATCAACGTGAAGGGTGACTTCAACGACGAAATCGACGCAGGCCTGAAAGCCGGTATCGAGAAGTTCAAGGCCACCCAGACCTGGTAAGCCGCAGCGGGGGCCCTGGCCCCCGCTTGCTAACCTGATAGGTGATACATGGCAGGCGCAAAAGAGATTCGCAGTAAGATTGCGAGCATCAAAAGCACGCAAAAAATTACCAGCGCCATGGAGAAAGTGGCGGTCAGCAAGATGCGCAGGGCACAAATGCGCATGGCTGCTAGCCGTCCTTACGCGGAGCGTATCCGCCAGGTGATCGGTCATCTGGCCAACGCCAACCCGGAATACCGCCACCCGTTCATGATCGAGCGCCCTGTAAAGCGCGCCGGTTATATCGTGGTGAGCAGTGACCGTGGTCTGTGCGGTGGCTTGAATACCAACCTGTTCAAGGCCTTGGTCAAGGACATGAGCGCAAACCGCGAACAGGGCGTGGAAATCGACCTGTGCGTGATCGGCAGCAAGGGTGCGACTTTCTTCCGCATCTTTGGCGGCAACGTCGTAGCAGCGATCAGCCACTTGGGCGAAGAGCCATCGATCAACGATCTGATCGGCTCCGTCAAAGTGATGCTGGACGCCTACATGGACGGCCGTATCGATCGCCTCTCGGTGGTTTCGAACAAGTTCATCAACACCATGACCCAGAAGCCAACGGTCGAGCAATTGGTACCGTTGGTGGCAACCCCGGATCAGGAACTCAAGCACCACTGGGACTACCTGTACGAACCCGACGCAAAAGAGCTGCTGGACGGCTTGATGGTGCGTTACGTGGAGTCGCAGGTATACCAGGCGGTGGTCGAGAACAACGCTGCTGAACAAGCGGCCCGGATGATCGCGATGAAAAACGCCACAGACAACGCCGGTGATTTGATCAAAGAGCTGCAATTGATCTACAACAAGGCGCGTCAGGCTGCGATCACCCAGGAGATCTCGGAAATCGTCGGCGGCGCTGCCGCGGTTTAACGGTTCATATATTCAGAGGATCCAGCTATGAGTAGCGGACGTATCGTTCAAATCATCGGCGCCGTCATCGACGTGGAATTTCCACGTGACGTCGTGCCGAGTGTATACAACGCGCTGAAAGTACAAGGCGCGGAAACCACCCTCGAAGTTCAGCAGCAGCTGGGCGACGGCGTGGTTCGTACCATTGCGATGGGCTCCACCGAAGGCTTGAAGCGCGGTCTGGATGTCGTCGACACCGGTGCTGCCATTTCCGTTCCTGTTGGTAAGGCCACTCTCGGCCGTATCATGGACGTACTGGGCAACCCGATCGACGAAGCCGGCCCGATCGGTGAAGAAGAGCGTCGCGGTATCCACCAGCCAGCGCCTTCGTTCGCTGACCAGGCAGGCGGCAACGACCTGCTGGAAACCGGCATCAAGGTTATCGACCTGGTTTGCCCGTTCGCCAAGGGTGGTAAGGTTGGTCTGTTCGGTGGTGCCGGTGTCGGCAAGACCGTAAACATGATGGAACTGATCCGTAACATCGCCATGGAACACAGTGGTTACTCCGTGTTCGCTGGTGTGGGTGAGCGTACTCGTGAGGGTAACGACTTTTACCACGAGATGAAGGACTCCAACGTTCTCGACAAAGTAGCGCTGGTCTACGGTCAGATGAACGAGCCACCAGGAAACCGTCTGCGCGTAGCGCTGACCGGCCTGACCATGGCTGAGAAGTTCCGTGACGAAGGTAACGACGTTCTGCTGTTCGTCGACAACATCTATCGTTACACCCTGGCCGGTACCGAAGTATCCGCA
The DNA here is from genome assembly GCF_051123555.1 of Pseudomonas sp. NFX1. Taxonomy (NCBI): domain Bacteria; kingdom Pseudomonadati; phylum Pseudomonadota; class Gammaproteobacteria; order Pseudomonadales; family Pseudomonadaceae; genus Pseudomonas; species Pseudomonas sp. NFX1. Next base: position 4,681,601 of record NZ_CP169366.1, read on the forward strand.
CTGCTGGGCCGTATGCCTTCGGCAGTAGGTTACCAGCCGACCCTGGCTGAAGAGATGGGCGTTCTGCAAGAGCGCATCACCTCCACCAAGGAAGGTTCGATCACCTCCGTGCAGGCCGTATACGTACCTGCGGACGACTTGACCGACCCGTCGCCAGCGACCACCTTCGCCCACTTGGACGCCACCGTCGTTCTGTCCCGTGATATCGCCTCCCTGGGTATCTACCCAGCGGTCGATCCACTGGACTCGACTTCGCGCCAGCTGGACCCGAACGTGATCGGCAACGAGCACTACGACACTGCTCGTGGCGTTCAGTATGTTCTGCAGCGCTACAAAGAGCTGAAGGACATCATTGCGATCCTGGGTATGGACGAACTGTCCGAGACCGACAAGCAACTGGTAGCCCGCGCTCGTAAGATCCAGCGCTTCCTGTCGCAGCCGTTCTTCGTGGCCGAAGTCTTCACCGGTTCGCCAGGCAAGTACGTTTCCCTGAAAGACACCATCGCTGGCTTCAGCGGCATCCTCAAAGGTGACTACGACCACCTGCCAGAACAAGCGTTCTACATGGTCGGCAGCATCGACGAAGCGATCGAGAAAGCCAAGAAACTGTAATTCCTGCGCCCCGCAAGGGGCGCTATCAGGTTGAGGCAAGCAGATGGCTATGACAGTCCATTGCGATATCGTCAGCGCGGAAGGAGAAATTTTCTCCGGTCTGGTCGAGATGGTGGTTGCGCACGGTAACCTGGGTGATCTTGGTATCGCTCCAGGCCACGCGCCGCTGATCACCAATCTGAAGCCAGGTCCGATCACGCTGACCAAGCAGGGTGGCGCACAAGAGGTGTTCTACATCTCTGGTGGTTTCCTCGAGGTTCAGCCGAACATGGTCAAGGTGCTTGCCGATACCGTGCAACGTGCTGCAGACCTGGATGAAGCGCAGGCTCAGGAAGCCCTCAAGGCTGCCGAGAACGCCCTGAATACGAAAGGCGCGGACTTCGACTACGGCGCCGCCGCCGCACGTCTGGCCGAGGCCGCAGCTCAGCTGCGTACCGTCCAGCAAATGCGCAAAGGCAAGTAATCGGCCACGGCTGATGACTTCTGTTGCGATTGAGTAAAAGGGTAGCCTCGGCTACCCTTTTTCTTTTTTTGATTTCCCCCCCCGGTCATTTCACTGACCGCCCAGGATTGGTAGCCAGTAATGTCACTCGATATCGTTATTCTCGCCGCCGGCCAAGGTACCCGCATGCGCTCGGCGCTGCCCAAGGTACTGCACCCGGTTGCCGGCAACTCCATGCTCGGCCATGTTATCCACAGCGCGCGCCAGCTTCAGCCGCAAGGTATCCACGTGGTCATTGGCCACGGTGCCGAGCAGGTACGTGAGCGCCTGGCAGCTGACGACCTGAACTTCGTCATGCAGGACAAGCAGCTGGGTACAGGCCATGCCGTGGCTCAGGCGCTGCCGGCGTTGACCGCAGACACCGTGCTGGTGCTGTACGGCGATGTGCCGTTGATCGAAGTGGAAACCTTGCAGCGTCTTTTGGCCAAGGCCAACGACCAGCAACTGGGGCTGCTCACGGTCACCCTCGAAGACCCGACCGGCTATGGCCGTATCGTGCGTGACGAGCAGGGCAAGGTAACGGCGATCGTTGAGCACAAGGATGCCAACGACGCGCAGAAAGCGATCAAGGAAGGCAACACCGGTATTCTGGCCCTGCCTGCCGCGCGCCTGGCGGACTGGATGAGCCGTTTGTCGAACAACAATGCCCAGGGCGAGTACTACCTGACCGATGTCATCGCCATGGCGGTGTCCGACGGCCTGGTGGTAGCGACCGAGCAGCCCCATGACCCGATGGAAGTGCAGGGCGCCAACGATCGTCGCCAGCTGTCCGAGCTGGAGCGCCACTATCAGTTGCGTGCAGGCCGCCGCCTGATGGCCCAGGGTGTCACCCTGCGCGACCCGGCGCGGTTCGATGTGCGCGGTGAAGTGACCGTAGGCCGTGATGTCCTGATCGACATCAACGTGATCCTCGAAGGCCAGGTAGTGATCGAGGACGATGTAGAAATCGGCCCCAATTGCGTGATCAAGAACAGCACCCTGCGCAAGGGTGCCGTGGTCAAGGCCAACAGCCACATCGAAGGTGCGGTGATGGGCGAGGGTAGCGATGCTGGCCCGTTCGCGCGCCTGCGCCCGGGCAGCGTGCTGGATGCCAAGGCCCATGTGGGTAACTTTGTCGAACTGAAAAACGCTCACCTGGGTGAGGGCGCCAAGGCCGGCCACCTGAGCTACCTGGGCGATGCCGAAATCGGTGCGCGCACCAACATCGGTGCTGGCACCATCACCTGCAACTACGATGGCGCCAACAAGTTCAAGACGGTGATGGGCGAAGACGTGTTCATCGGCTCGAACAACTCGTTGGTGGCGCCTGTGGATATCCAGGCTGGTGCTACTACTGCGGCAGGCTCGACCATCACCCAGACGGTCGAAGCAGGGCAGCTCGCTGTGGGCCGCGCGCGTCAGCGCAACATCGACGGCTGGAAGCGGCCGGAGAAGATCAAGAAGAACTGAGTTATACACAGTTGTTTCGATCGAAAGCCGACCTGTGTGAATGGGTCGGCTTTTTTTGGGCTGTTGGAAAGCTGGGAGGGCTTTGCCCTCCTTTCGCGACGCGAGGCCGCTCCTACAGGGATACGCGCCACCTGCTGGGTCGCGAAAGGGTCGCGAAGCAGACGGCAACAGACTTATCCACAGTTCATGGCGCTTGACGAAACGAGCGTCTTAGGTTTTGATTGCAACCATTATCTTTCGAATCGAAACTTAAGCGCTCATGTCGAAACGTAACACCCCCCAACGCCGGCACAACATCCTGGCCATGCTCAGCGAGCAGGGCGAGGTGAGTGTGGACGCGTTGGCCAAGCGCTTCGAAACGTCAGAAGTCACCATTCGCAAGGACCTCGCAGCCCTGGAAACCAATGGCCTGCTATTGCGTCGCTACGGCGGTGCGGTGCCGGTGCCGCAAGAGTTGCTCGGCGAACCTACCCAGCCCGTGTCCGCCTACAAGAAGGCCATTGCCCGCGCTGCTGTAGGGCGTATCCGCGAACATGCGCGGATCATCATCGACAGCGGCAGCACCACTGCTGCGATGATCCCTGAACTGGGCCGCCAGCCGGGCCTGGTGGTGATGACCAACTCATTGAACGTGGCCCGCGCCATCAGCGACCTGGAACATGAACCGGTGCTGCTGATGACCGGGGGCACCTGGGACCCGCACTCCGAGTCGTTCCAGGGGCAGGTGGCCGAGCAGGTGTTGCGTTCCTACGATTTCGACCAGCTGTTCATCGGTGCCGATGGCATCGACCTCAACCGAGGTACCACCACCTTCAACGAGCTGCTTGGCCTGAGCCGAGTCATGGCCGAGGTGGCCCGGGAAGTGATCGTGATGGTCGAGTCCGACAAGGTAGGGCGCAAGATCCCTAACCTCGAGCTGCCCTGGGGCAGCGTGAATACCCTTATTACAGACGAACGCCTGCCCGCAGCGGCACGCGAACACATTCAAGCCCGCGGCATCAACCTGATTTGCGCCGCGATCAGCCAGGAGCAATAACCATGTGTGGAATCGTTGGTGCCGTAGCCGAGCGTAATATCACCGCCATTCTGATCGAAGGCCTCAAGCGCCTCGAATACCGCGGGTACGACAGTGCCGGCCTGGCTGTCTTCAGCCAGCAAGGTGAGCTGGAGCGTCGCCGCCGTATCGGTAAAGTCAGCGAGCTGGAAGCTGCCGTCGCCGCCGACCCCCTCACCGGCCAGTTGGGCATCGCCCACACCCGTTGGGCCACCCATGGCGCGCCAACCGAAGGCAACGCCCACCCCCACTTCTCGGCCAGTGAAGTGGCGGTCGTGCACAACGGCATCATTGAAAACCACGAAGAGCTGCGTGAAGAGCTGAAAGAGCTCGGCTACGTATTCACTTCGCAGACCGATACCGAAGTCATCGTTCACCTGATCCACCACACGCTCAAGACTGTCCCGGACCTGACCGATGCGCTGAAGGCCGCTGTGAAGCGCCTGCACGGTGCCTATGGCCTGGCCGTGATCAGTGCCAAACAGCCAGACCGCCTGGTAGCCGCTCGCAGCGGTAGCCCGCTGGTGATCGGCCTCGGCCTTGGCGAGAACTTCCTGGCTTCGGACCAGTTGGCACTGCGCCAGGTCACCGACCGTTTCATGTACTTGGAAGAAGGCGACATCGCCGAGATCCGCCGTGACCAGGTCAGCATCTGGGACCAGGCCGGCACCAAGGTCCAGCGTGAAACCGTGCAGTACCACGAAGGCGCTGAGGCGGCCGACAAAGGTACCTACCGTCACTTCATGCTCAAGGAAATCCACGAGCAGCCAAGCGTGGTCCAGCGCACGCTGGAAGGCCGCCTGGGCAAGGACAATGTGCTGGTCCAGGCCTTCGGCCCGAATGCCGCCGAACTGTTTGCCAAGGTTCGCAATGTGCAGATCGTCGCTTGCGGTACCAGCTACCACGCCGGCATGGTTGCCCGTTACTGGCTCGAAAGCCTGGCCGGCATCCCTTGCCAGGTCGAAGTAGCCAGCGAGTTCCGCTACCGCAAGGTCGTGGTCCAGCCAGACACCCTGTTCGTCTCGATCTCGCAATCCGGTGAGACCGCCGACACCCTGGCCGCCCTGCGCAATGCCAAGGAGCTGGGCTTCCTCGGCAGCCTGGCCATCTGCAACGTCGGCATCAGCTCGCTGGTGCGCGAATCTGACCTGACCCTGCTGACCCTGGCCGGCCCGGAAATCGGTGTTGCCTCGACCAAGGCATTCACCACCCAGCTGGTTTCGCTGATGCTGCTGACCCTGGCCCTGGGCCAGGTGCGCGGTACCCTCGAAGCCGGTGTAGAAGCCGAGCTGGTTGAAGAATTGCGCCGCTTGCCTACTCGCCTGGGCGAGGCACTGGCCATGGACGCGACCGTCGAGAAGATCGCCGAACTGTTCGCCGACAAGCACCACACCCTGTTCCTGGGCCGTGGCGCCCAGTACCCGGTAGCGATGGAAGGTGCACTCAAGCTCAAGGAGATCTCCTACATCCACGCCGAAGCCTACCCGGCAGGCGAGCTGAAGCACGGCCCGTTGGCGCTTGTGGATAACGACATGCCGGTGGTCACCGTGGCGCCGAACAACGAACTGTTGGAGAAGCTCAAGTCCAACCTGCAGGAAGTACGTGCCCGTGGCGGTGAGCTGGTGGTGTTCGCCGACGAGCACGCTGGCATGACCAACGGTGAAGGCACCCACGTGATCAAGGTGCCGCACATCGCGGACGCCCTGGCGCCGATCCTGTACACCATTCCGCTGCAGCTGCTGTCGTACTACGTCGCCGTGCTCAAGGGCACCGACGTTGACCAGCCGCGTAACCTGGCGAAATCGGTGACGGTCGAGTAAGCCGCAGCGGTTAATGGCGTGGTGGTTTTAGAGAACTGAAACTGTCGCGACACAATTAAAACCGTCGCAGAGAGAGGGAGCCGTCACTGGCTCCCTTTTTTTGTACGGTTTTACTCCTGCTGCACCGTTACACCCCCTGCTTTAGCACTCTCCGCTGAGCATGCCGTCACCTTGACCGCTTCTGCCATGCCCCTCTTGGCACCCTCCAACCCCGCCGCATGCCGGGCCACTCGCCAGCCGAACACAATCGCAGGCCCCAGGGTGGTGCCTGGGCCTGGGTAGGTGCCGCGAAAAATCGAGGCCAGGTCATTACCGCAGGCGTAGAGCCCCTCGATCACCTGGCCTTGGGTGTCCAGCACCTGGCCGTCGGCGTTGCCGCTCAAGCCTGCGCTGCAGGCGAGGTCGGCGGGTTGCACGGTGACGGCATAGTAGGGCCCCTCGCCCAGCGGGCGCACGCAGGGGCTGGGCGTTTGCTGCGGGTCGCCATTGTGACGGTTCATGGGGCTGCTGCCACGGTTGAATGCCGGGTCTTCACCGTGTGCGGCGGAGGCGTTGTAGGTGTTGACCGTGTTTGCGAGCCCCTCGGCATCGATCTTGAGCTTGCTGGCAAGCTCGGCCAGCGTGCTGGCTTTGACCAGGTAGCCGGCCTTGACGAAGCTGGCGATGTTGACGGCGGTGCGCAGCGGCATCACCAGGCCCAGGCCATAGCGGCGCAAGAAGGCTTCATCGCAGATCAGGTGGGCGGTGGGGCTGCCATCGGCGAGCATGCCCATGACGAAGTCGTGGTAGGAGTCCGACTCATTGACGAAGCGCAGGCCCCGGCGGTTGACTGCGATCAGCCCTGGCTTGGCACGGTCTAGCAGGATGTGTGGCCAGACGGCCTGGTAGCCGTCCTTGCTTGTGCGGATCGAGCAGGGCATCCATAGACCGGGGCTGTCGTGGCCGTTGTCGAGCTGGGCGTTAGCCTTCAGCGCGCGATCGATGCCGTCGCCGGTATGGGTCAAGGGCGCCAGTGAAAGGGGTTGGGCCGCGGCCGGGAACAGTTGCTTGCGCAACGTCGGGTGGCGGGTCACGCCGCCGGTGGCCATCACCACGCCTCGGCGGGCGCGGATGCGCTGGGGCTGGCCATTGTGCAGCACCACAGCGCCCACCACCTTGCCGTTCTCCTGGATCAAGTCGTGCAAGGGCGTTTCAAAACGAATGGCAACGTTGCGCTGGCGCAGGCTGTAGAACAGTCGGGCAACCAAGGCGTTGCCCATCACCAGGTTGGTGCCACGGGGGTGGCTCAGGCGGTCGATGCAATAGCGGCCGACAACGCTCAGGGTACGGCTCAGGTTTTTCAACGAGGCAAAGGGCGACAGCAGCGCGTCCAGGTCGGCGCGGGGCACCATCATGCCGCCCAGCCCCATGAACTCCGGGCGTGGTGGCCGTACGCGGGCGAAATCTTTCCCCAGTAGCCTGGCGTCGAACGCGAGTGGTGCCAGGGCGCGGCCACCGAACGCTGCTCCTGGGCCGCTGACGTAGTCGGGGTGGGCGGCGGCGGCCACGAATTTGACTTCGCTGATGCGCTCCAACTCGTCAATTGCCTGCGGCCCGCTGGCCAGAAAGGCTTCGCGTAAGGCTTCACCACCGCGCTCACCGACCACCGCCTTAAGGAAGGTTGCAGCATCTGCCACGCTGTCCGGTACCCCGGCGCGCTGGCTCTGGGTGGTGCCGGGTACCCAGGTGGTACCGCCTGAGGTCGCACTGATGCCGCCCACGGCAGCGGTTTTTTCACACAGCAGCACGTCCAGCCCGTGGTGCTTGGCCATCAACGCGGTAGTCATGCCGGCGGTGCCTGCGCCGAACACCAACAGGTCGACTTCCTGGTCCCAGCGTGGGGGAAGGGGGGTGATGGTGCTCATCGTGCGTTCTCCTGAGTGGTAAGGGCGAAGGGCTTGGAAGCAAACGACATGGGCGATCCCTCGAGGCTCAAGGCCTGTAGGCCGGGCATTATTCGTAGGCTGTGGCGCCAGCCAGGTGGCGCCCGGCGATATAGCCGAAGGTTGCAGCTGGCCCCAGGTTGATTCCGCCGGCCGGATAGTGCCCGCCCATGATGCTGGCCATGTCGGACCCCGCTGAATAAAGGCCTGCAATCGGCTGCCCGTCAGTGTTGAGGACTTGCGCATGGGCATTGGTCTTGAGGCCTGCGAAGGTGCCGAAGCAGCCTGCCTCGACCTTCACCGCATAGAATGGGCCCTGCTCGATTGGCGCGACGCAAGGATTTGGCGCGTGCTGCGCATCACCCTGCTTGCGGTTGTAGGGCGTAGTGCCGCGTCCGAACTGCGGGTCTTCACCGTTGCGGGCGTGGCGGTTGTACTCGGTCACAGTCTGGCTCAGGCCCGCGGGGTCGATCCCGCACGCCAAGGCCAACGCCTCGATGGAGTGGCCAGTCTTCAGGTAACCCGAGCGGATGAATGGCTCAACGGGCAGTGGGAAAGGCCGGGAAACGCCCAGCCCATAACGCCGCTGAAACGCGCGGGTGCAGATCAACCAGGACGCGACCTCGGTGCCGGGTGCGGCCGCGACCATGGCTGCTACATAGTCATAGTAGCCATTGGCTTCGTTGACGAACCGTTGGCCGTTGGCGAGGACGCCGATGATGCCGGGCTTGCCGCGTTCGATGATATGCGGAAAGTGGCCGGCGCTGCCGTCCTTGTAAGGCACTCGAGACACGGGCGCCCAAGCGGCGGCACTGGCCAGGTCTTCAGCGACCTGGCCGCCGACGCTCTCGCCCAGGCGCAAACCATCGCCATTGACGCCCAGAGGCGGCAACGCCAGATGTTCATGGCCAGTTGGCGTGCGCGGGAACAGTGCCTTGCGTCGTTCGATGTCATTGGCAAAGCCACCTGCAGCCAGCACCACACCCTTGCGTGCCCGAATGGCGATACGGCCTTTTGCTGTTTCGACCACGGCGCCGGCGACCCGGTCGTGTTCATGGATCAGATCAGTGGCCGGCGCTGACTCCCAGAGCTGTACGCCAAGGTCTTCGGCTGACTTGGCCAGGCGGGCGATCAAGGCGACGCCGTTGACGAGGTGCATGGCGCGCCCCTTGAGCGCAAGGTCGATCAAGTGTTTGCCCAAGCGTTGGGTCACGTGCAGCAGCGAACGCCAGGAGCGTGTCAGGGTGAGGAAGGCAGTCAGGTCACGGCCGGCCATGATCGGCATGCCCATGAACGAGGTTTCGCGCATCGTCTTGCGCAGCCGCTTTAGCAGTTTGCCTACCGCGTAGGCATTGTAAGGGGCTGCGATCACCGACCGACCGCCGGTTCCGGCGCCGGGTGTATCCCCGTGGATGTCAGCAATTGCGTTCCCGTCGGCGAATTGCAAAGCGGTGTGGCGCTCAAAAAAGGAGACCATGTTGGGCCCTGCTTCGAGAAAGGCATCGATCATGGTCGGGTCGAAGTGGTCACCCAATTCGTGTTCAAGATAGGTGCGTGGCAGCGAGCGGTCCTCAATGATCCCGGCGCGCTGAGCCAACGGATTGCACGGCACCCACATCCAGCCACCCGACCAGGCGGTGGCGCCGCCGAACACCTCATCCTTCTCGACCACGATCACCCGCTGACCATGCCACGCGGCAGTCACGGCTGCGCTAAGCCCGGCTGCACCGGAGCCGATGATCAGGACATCGCAGTCCACCGTGGTGTGCAGGGAAGTGTCGGTAAGCATCAAGAGGTCTCCTGGTGTAGTGGGCTTGGTCAGCGTCAATGATTTACAGCGGCTCAATGATTGCCTTGGCTGCCGCCAACGCCTCTCGGGCCCAAGCCTCTACCCCCACTTGCGCGACCCTGCGGTCATTCGGGATCTCGACACTGACCGGAACCGCGGCTGCCAGGCTGCGCCATATCCTGGCCAGATCGATGTCACCTTCCCCCGGTAGCAAACGCCCGCAGCGCGCCGCCTGGATCAGTCCCTCATGGGTGTCGGGGCGCATCGCAGGGCCGTCGCATATTTGTGCGTAGTGCAGCCACTGCGCTGGGATTCGCTGCAAATCCTCGAAGCGGCTGTCTGAACGATCAAAATGCAGGGCGTCTACCAGGATGCCGCCGTTGACTCGATCGGCCTGTTCCACAATATGCAGAGCACTGGCCAGGTCATTGACGGCCGTCCACGGCATGAATTCGAGGTCTGCTGAGAGGCCGAATGGTTGCATTGCGTCGCATAGCCGAGCGTAGTGCTCTACAAGTCGGCCTTGCTCCGGATCGTCGCCGGCTACCAGTACCGCCTTGGCCCCTAGCTGCGCACCAACCTCGAAAAACGGCAGGTAACGTTGCAGATCGAATTGGGCATCGAGGCGTATCAGTTCCAGATCGAAGACCTTCACGCCGGTGTCGTTCATCCGCGCGAGCGTTTCACGCAGCATGCGTGCGTCATCCATCAGTGGATAGGCGACGGCCCCTGGCGCGACGGGTAACAACCGCACGCCAGCCTGGTGATAGCCGGTGCGGGCAGCCAGTTCGATGATTTCGGGCGGGCTGAAATCGAGAGCGGTCAGTTGGGCGATGGAATAGCTAGCTTGCATGGCAGGTCTCCGTAGAGGGGGTTAAGCGCGCTGGAATTCAGTTGGCTGGGGTGGGAATCGCCGACGTTCTGTGCTGACGGCCTTTGACCCATAGCGCCGTGACCCCGAGCAAGGAAGGGATGGCGAGGAACAAGAAGACCTGGCTGAAATCCCATTGGGCAGCCAGCATGAGTGCGCCGATCCCGGCGCCGCTGATAGCGCCCAGGCGACCGATGCCGGTTGCCCAGCACACCCCGGTGGCACGGATCTGGGTTGGGTAGAAAGCGGCTGCCAACGCATAGCCACCGACGTTGACGCCATTGAGGAAGTAGCCCAGCAACAGGATCAGCGGGCAGAGAACCTGCATCGTCGGCTGCTGCAGCGCGATTAGCACCGCGCAGGCGCCACCGCCGAACACCGTAATGCCGACCACCTTATGGTGATCCCAGCGGTCCATCTTCATGCCGACGGTAAAGTTGCCCAGCATGCCGCCGATTTGCAGCAACGAGCCCAGCAGTGCCGCATCGCCCATGCTAAGGCCGGCATCGCGGGTCAGCAGCGGCAGCCAGCTCGACAGCAAGTACATGGTCAGCAAGCCCATGAACAGCGTGATCCAGATCATGCAGGTACCGAGGCTATAACCGGACGCGAACAACGCGCTGACCTTGCCAGCCTGTTTGATCGACGCTTCGCTGATATGAAATCGGGTACGGGCGTTGGCCAAGCCAGGGGCAACTTTGTTGATCTCCTTGATCAGACGTTCCTTCAACGCACTGTTCTGGGCCAAAAAGCGGATGGACTCCGGCAGGCTGAAAAGCAGCAGGAGCGCAAAGGCAATGGGCAGCACACCGCCGACCACCAATACCGATCGCCAGCCAAAATGGGCGATCAGCCACTCACTGCCCAGGCCACCCAGGGCTGCGCCAAAGGCGAAACCGCAGTAGATGAAAGAGACCATATGAGAGCGGTAACGCTTGGGTGCAAATTCGGAAATCAGTGTCGCGGTATTCGGCATTGATGCACCCAGACCGACCCCGGTCAGAAACCGCAGCACTGTCAGGCTGACGACCCCGGTGGCCCAGGCCGAAGCCAGGCTCCACAGGCCGAACAGCAGCACTGAACCGATGATGACCGGCCTGCGGCCAAAACGATCTGCCAACGAACCTGCAGTCAATGAGCCGAAAGCCAGCCCGAGCAGGCCGCTCATCATCACGGGCCCAAGGTCATGTCGCTGCAAACCCCAGTCGTCGACCAGTGCGGGTGCTATGAAACCGATCGAGGTCGTATCGAACCCATCAAAGACAAGCACCATGAAGCCCAGAAGCAGCACCAGCCATTGCCTGGCGCTCATTTTTCTAGCGTCCATGAAGGTGCTGACATCAAGGTTGGGAGAACTCGACATAGATGACTCCTGTTTTTGTTTTTATCAGAACGCCTTTTCTGGCAGCGGCATCTTTTGCAGAACACCAGGCTTTCTCAGTGGGCGGTGATGACACTATCATAAATGGAAGATCATTCCAAAAGTAAAAAGCATTCCATTTATGATTTTGGTCGGCAGGAGTCAGCGCGCTTGGCTTAACGCATTCGACAGCAGGGCTTGAGGAGAGGAGGCGGCCACGTCGGGACGACAGGCCGCGTTCGATCGTTGGTCCGATCAGTCGGTCTGCTCGGTGATCCGGGAGGTCATCATCGACAGCTTGGGAAGACTGTCCAGACTGATTGCGGTGATTTCTTCGGCGGCCTCGAACAATGCCGCTTTGAGGGCCTTCATACGCTCTTGGGTCAAGCGAACGCTTGGGCCGGCTATGCTGATCACGCCGATGACGTGTCGCTGCGAATCGAGGATTGCGATAGCCATCGCCGCCGCGCCAATTTCAAAACTCTCGTCAACTGACGCATAGCCTTGATCACGTGCGAGCTGCAGGTGTTTAAGCAGCTGTTCGATCGTGGTCGCCGCGTTGGGCCCATATTCACCGGCTTTGGCCAGGCCTTGACGGTAAACCAGTTCCAGCGCGCGTTCGTCACTCAGACAGCTCAACCACGCAAGCCCCGACGCTGTGCAGCAGAGTTTGGCTTCGGCACCGGCATCAGGGTCGTAGCGAAGCCCGGAGCGCGTGCCTTGCGCCTTGGAGATCCACACCAGGTTGTCGCCATCGACAATGCTCAAACGCACCAGTTCGCCAGACACACGGGCAAGGCGTTCAAGGATCGGTTTGGCGAGGTCGACGATGTCGCTCTGGGACAGGTGCTTCAGTGCAAGCGATACCACCTTGAGGGCGAGAACATAATTACCGTGTTGAGGGTCTTGGCGCACAAAACCCTGTTCAACCAAGCAATTAAGCATACGGTGAGTCGCGCTCGGCGGAATGTCCAAGGCTTCGGCAACTTGCTGAAGAGGCAGCCCGGTGCGTTTCCCGGCCAACAGCTCAATAGCGTGCAGGCCGCGTTCCAGCGCATTGCTCATAGTTGTTCCTTGATGTGCGAGAGATGAGCTCCCGTGGAAAATGCAATGAAGGCTACAGCGTTACCGCACAAACCTATCACAATGGCATCGGAATATCATTCCATTAAAGAAACCGATTCCTTATAGGTGAGCTTATGTGGTTAGCGCAGAGGATCAGGCAATGCCGGGGCAGCATTGCCTGAGCGCGTTCTGTCAGATCTGCATTGCCATCCCATCCACATTCATCGCCGCCTGGCGCAAGGCCTCGGAGCGGGTCGGGTGGGGGTGGCAGGTGAGAGCGATGTCTTCTGCCGAAGCCGAGAACTCCATGGCTACGCAGAACTCGCCGATCATTTCGCTGACGCTCGGGCCCACCAGGTGCACGCCCAGTACTTCATCGGTGTTGGCATCGGCAATGACTTTGGCGAAGCCTTCGGTCTCGTGGTTGATCTTGGCGCGGCTGTTGGCGCTGAAGGGAAACTTGCCGACCTTGTAGGCGCGGCCTTCGGCCTTGAGCTGTTCTTCGGTCTTGCCGACACTGGCCAGTTCCGGGCGGGTATAGATGACGCCAGGGATGAGGTTGTAGTTGACCTCATGGGCCTTGCCGGCGATGCGCTCGATGCACGATACCGCTTCATCTTCGGCCTTGTGCGCGAGCATTGGGCCAGAGGTGACATCGCCGACCACCCAGATGCCGGGCACCGAACTGAGGTGGTGGTCATTGCCCAACATGCCGCGCTTGTCGGTCGAAAGGCCCACGCTTTCCAGGTTCAGGCCCTGGGTGTACGGGCGGCGGCCGATGGCCACCAGCACGTAGTCGGCTTGCACGGTTTGTGCGTCGCCACCGGCGGCGGGCTCCAGGGTCAGGCTGACGCCATCGGCCGACGGCGTGGCTTGTGTCACCTTGCTGCCGAGCTTGAAGCTCATGCCTTGCTTGGCCAAGGCCTTTTGCAGGGTCTTGGCGGTTTCTTCATCGGTGCCCGGGCAGATGCGGTCGAGGTATTCGATGACGGTGACCTGGCTGCCCAGGCGGCGCCAGACCGAACCCAGTTCCAGGCCGATCACGCCGGCACCGATGACGATCAGGTGCTTGGGCACCTGGGGCAGGGACAGTGCACCGGTCGAGTCGATGATGCGTTGGTTGTCGATGGTCACGCCTGGCAGGGGCGTGGGCTCGGAGCCGGTGGCAATGACGATGTCCTTGGCCTGCAGCGTGGTTTCGCTGCCGTCTTCGGCCTTGACCACGACCTTGCCAACGCCATCCAGCCGGCCCCAGCCCTTGACCCAGTCAACCTTGTTCTTACGGAACAGGTACTCGATGCCCTTGGTCAGGCCGGTCACGCTCTCGTCCTTCTGTTTCATCATCTGGGCGAGGTTCAAGGTCGGCTTCACTTCGATGCCGAGGTGGGCGAACTCATCGCCGCTGGCGGCTTCGTACAGCTCGGATGCATGCAGCAGCGCCTTGGATGGCATGCAGCCAACATTGAGGCAGGTGCCGCCGAGGGTCGAGCGGCCTTCTACACAGGCAACGCTCAGGCCCAGCTGGCCTGCACGGATTGCCGCGTTATAGCCACCAGGGCCACCGCCGATGATCACCACGTCATAGGATTTCATGGGTTCCACTCCAGGATGAAGAAGCGCGAGAGGGGCACAAGGTTAGTCTGTGCGCTTAAAGTTGTATACAATCTGCGTGCTTTTCATGCCTGTTGGTTCTAGACCATCGTCGCGTATAGCCCAAAACCTGCAGCTATGAACTACCCTGATTCCGTGGCGTCCGAATTTATGAGGCGTGGCGCCCCGTTACCTGAAGGGAGGGTCATTGATGCTTGCGCAACTTCCACCTGCGTTGCAGAGCCTGCATTTACCTTTGCGTCTGAAGTTGTGGGACGGCAACGAGTTCGATCTCGGGCCGAGCCCGCAAGTGACGATCCTGATCAAGGAGCCTCAACTGATCAGCCAGTTCACCCACCCGAGCCTGAACGAGCTGGGTGAAGCCTTCGTTGAAGGCAAGCTGGAGCTCGAGGGTGATATCGGCGAGGTCATTCGTGTGTGCGACGTACTCAGCGAGGCCCTGCTGAGTGATGATGACGACACGACGCCGCAGCGTACTGCCCATGACAAGGACACCGACGCCGAAGCCATTTCCTATCACTACGACCTGTCCAACGCGTTCTACCAGTTGTGGCTGGACCCGGACATGGCCTACTCCTGTGGTTACTTCCGTGAGCCGGACAACACACTGGCCCAGGCCCAACAGGACAAGTTCGACCACCTGTGCCGCAAGCTGCGCCTGCAGGCGGGTGACTACCTGCTGGATGTCGGCTGTGGCTGGGGCGGTCTGTCACGCTTTGCCGCACGCGAGTACGGTGCCAAGGTTTTCGGTATTACCTTGAGCAAGGAGCAGCTCAAGCTGGCCCGTGAGCGGGTGAAGGAAGAGGGGCTGGCGGGGCAGGTCGACCTGCAGATTCTCGATTACCGAGACCTGCCCCAGGATGGCCGTTTCGACAAGGTGGTCAGTGTCGGCATGTTCGAACATGTCGGGCACGCCAACCTGCCGTTGTATTGCCAGAAGCTGTTCGGTGCGGTGCGTGAAGGTGGCCTGGTCATGAACCACGGCATCACCGCCAAGCATGTGGATGGGCGACCGGTAGGGCGGGGAGCGGGTGAGTTCATCGACCGTTATGTATTCCCCCACGGCGAGCTGCCGCATCTGTCGATGATCAGCGCCAGTATCTGTGAGGCGGGGCTTGAGGTCGTCGATGTGGAGAGCCTGCGCCTGCATTACGCCAAGACCTTGCACCACTGGAGCGAGAACCTGGAAAACCAGCTGCATCGTGCCGCGGCCATGGTGCCGGAAAAGACCCTGCGCATCTGGCGGCTGTACCTGGCCGGTTGTGCCTACGCCTTCGAGAAGGGCTGGATCAACCTGCACCAGATATTGGCCGTGAAACCTTATGCCGATGGCCGCCATGACCTGCCATGGACCCGTGAGGATTTGTACCGCTAGCCTGAGTGTTTCACGTTCGACCACACATACCAGGGGCCGTTATGCGGCCCCTGGTTTTTAGTGCCTGTTAAAGGATCGGCGAGATCAACCGGGCAATTCGCATCC
Organism: Pseudomonas sp. NFX1; assembly: GCF_051123555.1. NCBI lineage: Bacteria > Pseudomonadati > Pseudomonadota > Gammaproteobacteria > Pseudomonadales > Pseudomonadaceae > Pseudomonas > Pseudomonas sp. NFX1. The sequence continues at coordinate 4,697,136 of NZ_CP169366.1, forward strand.
CAAGTTGTTGCAGGCGGTGGGTATCCAGGCTGTCCTCCGCAGTGATCTCCCGGGCCTGCTCGAAGTCGTTGGCCAACATGGTTTGCACCTGATCGGCAAATGCACGGTCCACCGTCAGCAAGGTAATCTCGAAGTTCAGGCGGAACGAACGGTTGTCCAGGTTGGCACTGCCGATCGCGCTCACATCGTCATCCACCAGCACCACCTTCTGATGCAGAAAGCCTGGCTGGTAGCGGAACATGCGCACACCGGCGCGTACCGCTTCGAAGGCAAACAGGCTGGAGGCGGCATAGACGATCCGATGGTCGGGCCGTGACGGAATCAGGATGCGAACATCCACCCCCCGCAGCACCGCCAAGCGCAAGGCGGCGAACACTGCCTCATCGGGGATGAAGTAGGGGCTGGTAATCCACACCCGACGCGTAGCCGAATGGATCGCTTCAAGGAAGAACAGCGAGCAGGTTTCCTGCGGGTCCGCTGGCCCGCTGGCAAGCGCCTGGCACAATACGCCGTTCTCCGGGTAGGTGTCGGGCAGGATCAACGGTGGCAGTTGGCGGGTTGCCCAGTACCAGTCCTCGGCGAACGACTCCTGCAAGCAGGCCAGCACGGGCCCACCGATTTGCACGTGGGTATCTCGCCAAGGCGACAGTTGCGGATGCGCACCCAAGTACTCATCACCCACATTGTGCCCGCCAATGAAACCGACCAGGCCATCCACCACCACGATCTTGCGGTGGTTACGGAAGTTCACCTGAAAGCGGTTGAACCAGCCACGGCGCGTGGCGAAGGCATGAATCTCCACACCACCCGCTCGCAGCACCTGGCTATAGCTTGCCGGCAAAGCATGGCTGCCGACCCGGTCGAAGAGGACGAACACTTTCACCCCTTCGGCCGCTTTGCGCAGCAGCAACTGCTGTAGCGCTTTGCCCAGGTTGTCGTCGTGAATGATGAAAAACTGTACCAGCACCACTTCGCGGGCTTGGTTGATTGCGGCGAAGATGGCATCGAACGTCGCTTTGCCATCGATCAACAGCTTCACCTGGTTGTTCGCCAGGCAGGGCATGCGACCGAGCTTTGGCATGGCACGCAGCGCAGCATAGCTTTCGGACTCGCGGGCGGTGAGCGCCTCTTCTACCCAGGGGCGCCAGTTGAGGTTGGCCATGGCCACGTGCATTTCCTGGTTGGCCTGTCGCCGTGCCTTGATGTAGGCATAGAAGGAGCGGGCGCCGAAGATCAGGTAGGGGATCAAGGTCAGGTAGGGGATGAAGACCAGTGGCATGGCCCAGGCAATCGCACCTTGGGCGGTACGCACGGTGAACACTGCATGCAGTGCTGCGATGATGCCCAAGAGGTGAATCAGGCCGAGCACATAACCGAAGAAGTAGGGGCTGTGGTAATCCATATGCATCCTGCTTGCCGAGTACACTGTGGGTAACAGAACACGTTCCCGGTCCGGCTTGCAACCTGCAGGTGGATTTGGCGTCTAAGGCTCAGCCCGGCCCGTTGGCCGGTTTATTCCAGGAGCGTTTGCCCATGAAGATTCGTCTGCCACTGTTGGCGTTGGCCCTTGGCCTGAGCAGCCCGTTGGTGCATGCACAGATGTTGCAGCCCGGCTTGTGGGAGCTGACCACCAGCAACATGCAGGTCGATGGCAAGCCGTTACCCGACATGGCGTTCATGCTCGGCCAATTGAAGAACCTGCCGCCGGAGCAGCGCGCCATGATGGAGGGCGTGTTGGCCAAGCAAGGGGTGACAGTGGGGGGTAATGGGGTACGCTCGTGCCTCACGCCAGAGCAGGTGGCAACCAATGATATTCCGCTGCAAGACCCTAAGTCGGGCTGCACGCAGAAGATTACCGACCGCACCGGCAACGTATGGAGGTTCCAGTTCAGTTGCCCCAAGGCCCAGGGCACTGGCCAGGCTACCTTCCTGAGTGACAGGGAGTTCACCACCCAGGTCAGCGGTACGTTCAATGCGTCCGGTGTGCAGCAGCAAGGCAGCATGAACACCCGTGCGGTCTGGCTGGGCAATGACTGCGGGGCGGTCAAACCGCGTAGCTGATTTGCCACTGCCATTGGCTGGTGGCGACTGCGTCGTGGGCATGCAGGCTCTCTGCATGTTCCACGCGCAGCTTGAAGGCAGTGGCCCATTTCAATTGTCGTAACGACTGGTGCAACCGTCGTGCGGCGTCTTCGCAGAACATCAAGTTCTGTCCGTTGGCCAATGCGAACGCTTGTTCATCTGCGCGCTTGACCGCAGTTTGCACGGCCGTTCCCAGGCTGGCCTCAACGCGGTTGATCAACTCGGTCACCGGCAGCTCCAGCACATTGCTTTTCAAGCGCACGTGAATTTGCGCGCTACTGCGCTGACTATGGGGCGTCGCCACGATGCCCTGGCTGCTACCAAGCCACGCCATCACCCTGTCCTTATCCACCTGCTGCTCGGCAAAATCCGCCTGGAATTGTTGTTGAATCAGCTGCCTTGCAAGCGCAGCCGAACAAGGGCATGTGGATGAGTAGGGCACGGAAACAAATAGTTCCACGTGGAACATCTCACTTTCGATGCGTGCATCGACAGTTACTGGATAGCTTTTCCAGCCTGCTAACGGGCTGATCAGGGCCGGCCGTTTAAGCAGGTGGTCGAAGGACACGCGTAGGTAGGCCGCAGAGGAGAGCCCTTCATGGCTGTTCAGAAAATCAGCCAATAGCTGACGAATAACCAGCGCGGTAAGTGGCTGACCTTCCAGTGATTCCAGTGCCAGGTAAAGGCGCGACATGTGGATGCCGCGTGAGCTGCCGTCCACCAGGCTGACACCTGCGTCGACCTTGGCTGCGGCGATACGGCCCTCGAATTGCACCGGCAAGGCAATGCCACACATGCCCACCCAGTCCAGCGGTAAGGCGTGCTGCTGGGCTTGGCTGGCGATATCGGGAAGCTTGAGCTGGGTCATGGGTAGTTCCAAATAATAGGGCGTTCAGCGGCAACCGCCAAGCAAGCTGCAATGCAGGATGAAGCGCTGCGTCATCTTCGAGGGGCTTTTATCCGACGAGAACAGCTTGGCGAAATTGTATTGTTACTTTATAACATTATGCAATGCATCGTTTCGAATGCCTTCGCCTGAAGAGGTTTCGCCATGTCCAACCGTCTCCCCGTTACCGTTCTGTCCGGCTTCCTTGGTGCCGGTAAGAGCACCCTGCTGAACCATGTGCTGCGTAACCGCGACAACCTGCGCGTCGCGGTGATCGTCAACGACATGAGTGAAATCAACATCGATGCCAGTGAGGTTCAGCGCAATGTCAGCCTCAACCGTGCTGAAGAAAAGCTGGTGGAGATGAGCAATGGGTGCATCTGCTGCACGCTGCGTGAAGACCTGCTCGAGGAGGTTGCGCGGTTGGCTGAGGAGGGGCGCTTCGATTACCTGCTGATCGAGTCCACCGGGATCTCGGAGCCGTTGCCGGTGGCCGAGACGTTTACCTTTCGCGACGAGCAGGGCCGTAGCCTCTCCGACATGGCGCGCCTCGATACGATGGTCACCGTGGTCGATGGCCTGAACTTTCTTCGCGACTATCAGGCGGCAGACAGCCTTGCCAGCCGTGGCGAAACCCTGGGTGAGGACGATGAGCGTTCGATCAGCGACCTGCTGATCGAACAGGTCGAGTTCGCCGATGTGCTGCTGTTGAGCAAGATCGACCTGATCGGCCAGCACGAACGGGAAGAGCTGATCGCCATTCTGCGCAGCCTCAACGCCAGGGCGCAGATCGTGCCCATGGTCATGGGCGAGGTACCGCTGGCGCGTATCCTCGACACCGGCCTGTTCGACTTCGACCAAGCCGCGCAGGCGCCCGGTTGGTTGCAGGAGTTGCGCGGCGAGCACGTTCCGGAAACTGAAGAATACGGCATCGCCGCCAGCACCTGGCAGGCTCGGCGTCCGCTTCATCCACAGCGCTTTTTCGACTTTATCCACACCCCGTGGACCAACGGTAGGCTGCTGCGCTCGAAAGGTTTTTTCTGGTTGGCCAGCAAGTATCAAGAGGCCGGCAGCTGGTCTCAGGCAGGTGGCATGATGCGCCATGGCATGGCCGGCCGCTGGTGGCGATTCGTGCCCCGTGAACAGTGGCCACAGGATGTGGATAACACGGCCGCAATACTGAAGAACTGGGCCGTCGAGAGCGGTGACTGCCGCCAGGAGCTGGTGTTCATCGGGCAGAATATTGACTTCGAAAAGTTATCCACAGAGCTGCAATCATGCCTGTTGACGGATGAAGAAATGGACCTGGGGCCGATGGGCTGGCTGCGCTTGCCAGATCCGTTCGGTCCCTGGCACGAGGAGGCGGCAGTATGATCGTCGCACACCAGCCTGTGGATATCTTTCAGGTGTCGGGTGACTCGCCGCAAGTACTGACCGAAGTTCTGCAGGACAATGTGAACCTGGCGGTATGGCGTCGGCGCATGCCGGCTCAATTGGAGGATTTCGCCCAGCTGGTCGTCAGCCTTGGCCAACCCTTGGCTGACCAGCGGGTAATCGATGTGGACGAACAGCTGGCACCGGCGTTACCGGGCTTGTTGTATGAAACCGCAGACTTGCAGGGTTATGAGAGCTTTGTCGCCGACGTGGCCTGGCTGGTGGCCGCCTATACCTGCCTGCTCGGCGCACGACGGCTGGGCTTGCGCTTGCGCGTGCTGGATGCACCGATGTGCCCGCGCTTTCATGTGGACCACGTGCCGCTGCGCTTGCTCACAAGCTACGCGGGGCCGGGCAGTGAATGGCTGCAGGAAGGGGCGATAGACCGGCGTGAACTGCACCAGGCAATGCCTGCTGTGGATAACATTCAACGGCTGCAGGCGGGCGATGTGGCCGTGCTCAAAGGCGAAAAATGGCAAGGCAATGAGGGCGCCGGGCTGGTGCATCGCTCGCCATCCGGGCACCAGCGGCGCTTGCTGCTGAGCCTTGACTGGTTGGCGTGACGGCGCATAGTGAGGCCTACCTCCAGACCGAAGTCATGCCATGTTGCAGAACATTCCTACCCACGTGATTGCCGGCCCACTGGGTGCCGGCAAGACCACATTGATCCGCCATTTGCTGGCGCAGCGCCCGCCTGACGAACGTTGGGCCGTGTTGATCAACGAATTTGGCCTGGTGGGGCTCGACGCTGCGCTACTCAGCCGCGATGAAGACGGCATTGCCATCGGCGAGGTCGCAGGGGGTTGCCTGTGCTGTGTCAACGGCATGCCGTTTCAGGTTGGCTTGGGCCGGGTGCTGCGCAACTCGCGGCCTGATCGGCTGTTCATCGAGCCTTCCGGCCTCGGCCATCCCTTGCAGCTACTCGCCCGACTCAAGCAGGCCCCTTGGGCAGGAGTGCTGACAATCCAGCCGCTTTTGATGGTTGTGGACGCACAGAAAATGGCACGGGGCGAGGCCCTGCCTGAGGCTCAACTGCAGGCTTTTGATGCTGCCAAGGATGTGGTTTTCAACAAATCAGAGGCTGTGGATGAATATCATAGGTTGTTGATAACTAAAAAATTTAATGAAAAAGATATCCTTTGGGCCAGCCACGGAAACCTGCCACTTTCGGTGCTTCCCGTTTCATCCACAGGGGCTATTCCCACTGATTATGTGGATAACAGGATTGTCGACAATCTTGGAAATACCCCCGCAGCCCTATGGAATAGGCCCGATGAGCCTATCTGCCTGGTGCAACAAGGTGAGGGGGGCTGGAGTATTGGCTGGCGCTGGCATCCGAGTCGACAGTTTTATCCACAGCGCATTCGGGCGTTTTTACACGGCTGGCCATGGCTCCGCGCCAAGGGAGTTATCCACACTGCGCAAGGCTGGCAATCATTCAATGGGCTTGAGGGCGTGCTGCCGGACTGGCAGCCGAGCGACTGGCGCAGGGATACGCGCATCGAGCTGATTTTTGCTCAAGCTCAACCGCAGCCGGCTCTGGAGGCCGGTTTGAGGGAATGCCTTGGCGTCTGATCAGTTGCGCCAGCGGTTATGCTCTTGGCGCCACTGCTGCATCTCGATGACATTGTCGGTGCGTGGCGGCGTCTTGATCTCGAACGGGTAGGGCGCCAGTTCGATCTGCACGCTGTGGGCACCGAACTGGGTCACCGTGCCTGGGTGGCGTTGCTCGCCGGTGACGGTGAACTCGAAGGCGTAGATCCGCGCCAGGCGCTTCTTGCCGTTGGCATCACGAACAAAGCCGATGCGCTTGAGGGCGACGGCATCGTCCAGCAGTTCGAGGTCGAGCTTGGCGCAATGCTGCTTGACCCGCTCCAAGGCTTTTTCGCGTAGCCCATGGTTATGCCACAACCAGGCGCCTGCCGTGGCTATCAGCATCAGGACGAAGACATTCTCCAGGGTCAACATTTGCATATGCTCCAAACAGGTCGAACCAGCTTAACTGCGTCCCTGGCCTGTCGTACAGGTGGCAATCGAGTTCATACTGCGCTGCGCACAATCCTTGAAACAGCTTTGGAAATCTCCCGCATGAAACGTACCCCGCACCTGCTCGCCATCCAGTCCCACGTGGTGTTCGGCCACGCCGGCAACAGCGCCGCGGTGTTTCCCATGCAGCGTATCGGGGTCAATGTCTGGCCGCTCAATACCGTGCAGTTCTCCAATCATACTCAGTATGGCCAGTGGGCTGGCGAAGTGCTTGCTCCCGCGCAAATTCCTGCGTTGGTGGAAGGTATTTCCAACATCGGCGAACTGGGCCACTGCGATGCGGTGCTGTCTGGCTACCTGGGCAGTGCTGAACAAGGTCGGGCGATCCTGGCTGGTGTCGAACGCATCAAGGCGGTGAACCCCAAGGCGTTGTACCTGTGCGACCCGGTCATGGGCCACCCTGAGAAAGGCTGCATGGTGCCGCAGGAGGTCAGCGAGTTTCTGCTGGAGGAGGCGGCCGCCAAGGCGGACATCCTTTGCCCTAACCAGTTGGAACTGGACAGCTTCTGTGGCCGCCGCGCACAGTCGCTGGAAGATTGCGTGCAGATGGCGCGCAGCCTGCTCGCGCGTGGGCCGCAGGTCATCGTGGTCAAGCACCTGGCCTATCCGGGGCGCGCCGAAGAGCAGTTCGAGATGCTGCTGGTGACGGCCGAGCAAAGCTGGCACCTGCGTCGCCCGCTGCTGGCATTTCCGCGTCAACCGGTGGGGGTGGGCGACCTGACTTCGGGCCTGTTTCTGGCCCGTGTGTTGCTGGGGGACAACTGGCTGCAGGCGTTCGAGTACGCTGGCGCTGCGGTACATGAAGTACTGCTCGAAACCCAGGCCAGCGCCAGCTACGAGTTGCAGCTGGTGCGGGCCCAGGATCGCATCGCCCACCCGCGCGTGCGCTTCGAGGCGCAGCGCCTGGCGTTCTAGTTGGCGTCGGTTTTCAGGTCCTGGTAGCGCTTTTCCAGCTCTTGGCGGATTTGCCGGCGCTGCTGGCCCTGCAGGAACCGGCGCTTTTCCTCGCTGCTGTGCGGCTGGCGCGGCGGCACCGCTACCGGGCGGCGGCTGTCGTCGACCGCCACCATGGTGAAGAAGCAGCTGTTGGAGTGACGCACGGAGCGTTCGCGAATGTTCTCGGTCACCACCTTGATGCCCACCTCCATCGAGGTGTTGCCGGTGTAGTTGACCGATGCGAGGAATGTCACCAGTTCGCCGACGTGCACGGGTTCGCGGAAGATCACCTGGTCGACCGACAGGGTCACCACGTAGCTGCCGGCATAACGGCTGGCGCAGGCATAGGCCACTTCATCCAGGTATTTGAGCAGGGTGCCGCCATGCACGTTGCCGGAGAAGTTGGCCATGTCCGGGGTCATCAGGACGGTCATGCTCAGCTGGGCGTTTCCAGGTTCCATAGTGTGCTCACGGTGTGGTTGCGCTGAATCGGGGCGGGTATCTGCTGACACTTCTGTTTCCCCTCTTTGAGTTTGCCTTCCTGGTACGGGACGTTGGCTGACGCTCCGTCGTCACGCTGATCACGCCATCGGCAGCGCTTAACCTGCCGATCTGTTTCTACATATTGCACCGACGTTACGCGGCGGGGTGCGATGTTAACCTGAGTACGCCCATGCAACATGGGCTTTCCTGCATTCAATACAGTATGTACTTGCTGCTCGCTCGGTTTGCCTTGGCAGAGGAGCGGTCTGCCCGGGCATCGAGAAAAGGAGTATCGCGCCATGCATGCCATCAGCTTCATCCAGGACCTGGCAGTGATCATGCTGGTAGCCGGGGTGGTCACGATTCTTTTCCACCGGCTCAAGCAGCCCGTGGTGCTGGGCTACATCGTCGCCGGCTTCATCATCGGCCCGCACACCCCGCCAGTTGGCCTGATCCACGACGAAGACACCATCAAGACCCTGGCCGAGCTGGGGGTGATCTTCCTGATGTTCTGCCTGGGCCTTGAGTTCAGCCTGCGCAAGCTGTTCAAAGTCGGTGCTACAGCGTTCATCGCGGCGTTCCTGGAAATTGTGCTGATGATCTGGATCGGTTTCGAGATCGGTCGCTGGTTCGGCTGGAACACCATGGATTCGCTGTTTCTCGGCGCCATCCTGGCGATCTCCTCGACCACCATCATCGTCAAGGCACTCAACGACCTGAAGATGAAGAACGAGCGCTTCGCCCAGCTGATTTTCGGCGTGCTGATCGTCGAGGACATCCTGGGTATCGGCATCATTGCCTTGCTGTCCGGCATCGCTGTCAGCGGCACGGTCAGCTCTGGCGAAGTGTTTTCCACGGTCGGCAAGCTGTCGCTGTTCATGATCGTCGCGCTGGTCATCGGCATTTTGCTGGTGCCGCGTTTGCTGGCTTATGTAGCGAAATTCGAAAGCAACGAGATGTTGCTGATCACCGTGTTGGGCCTGTGTTTCGGTTTCTGCCTGCTGGTGGTGAAGCTGGAATACAGCATGGTCCTTGGCGCCTTCCTGATTGGCGCAATCATGGCCGAGTCGCGTCAACTGCTGAAGATCGAACAGCTGATAGAACCGGTGCGCGATCTGTTCAGCGCTATCTTCTTTGTCGCCATCGGCTTGATGATCGACCCTCAAGTACTGATCGACTACGCTTGGCCGATCGTGGTCATCACCTTGGCGGTGGTGCTGGGCAAGATGTTGTCCTGTGGCATGGGGGCGTTTATCGCCGGTAATGACGGCCGCACTTCGCTGCGGGTAGGCATGGGGCTTTCCCAGATTGGCGAGTTCTCTTTCATCATCGCTGCGCTGGGCATGACCCTGCAGGTAACCAGCGATTTCCTCTACCCGGTGGCCGTGGCGGTTTCGGCAATCACCACGCTGCTGACGCCTTACCTGATCCGTGCGGCCGACCCGCTGTCGCTGAAACTTGGCAAGGTGGTGCCCAGCCGTCTGGCGCGGGTGCTGTCGCTGTATGGCGAGTGGTTGCGCAACATCCAGCCGCAGGGCGAGGGTGCCATGCTTGCGGCGATGATCCGGCGCATCCTGTTGCAGGTTGGCGTCAACCTGGCGCTGGTGATCGCCATCTTCTTCAGCGGGGGCTACTTTGCCGGGCGTATTGGCAACTGGCTCAGCGAGTGGGTCGCTGATGTCAGCCAGCAGAAGGCGATGATCTGGGGCGCGGCGTTGCTGCTGTCGCTACCCTTCCTGATTGCGGCGTATCGCAAGCTCAAGGCGCTGTCGATGCTGCTGGCGGAAATGGGCGTGAAGCCTGAAATGGCGGGGCGCCATACCCAGCGTGTGCGCCGGGTGATTGCCGAAGTGATCCCGCTGCTGTCGCTGCTGGTGATCTTCCTGCTGCTGTCGGCGCTATCGGCCAGTATCCTGCCCACCAATGAACTGCTGCTGGTGATTGCGGTAGTGGCGGCGGTGGTGGTGGCGTTGCTGTGGCGTTGGTTCATCCGCGTGCATACCCGCATGCAGATTGCCTTGCTGGAGACGCTGGAGAACAGCCGCGAGAATACGCACTGAGGCTGCAAGGCTCACTGCGCAAGATTTCACCCTCGTCCGAGGGATGGAGCGGTAGCGATGTCGCCAGGCGCAGAAAGCCTGGCGATTTGTAGGCGCGCGATCAGCTTTCCAGCCACACGTCCCGCGCCCAGTGCCACACCGATTCCCAGCTGTCTTCACCCACGATCTCGTCTTCGGCATCCCACAGCACTACCGTGCCGTCTTCCTCGACGCAGTAATAATTATCGCCATCCTGGCAAATCGGGATCAGGTCGCGTGGTACGCCAGCATCCCAGGCATTGGATGCAACGTCCGGCAGGTACGTATGCGATTGCGGGTCGGTGATCGTGACCGGTTCGAGCGAGCCGTAGACCACATCACTGACGGTCAGCAGGAACTCCTTGAACACAAAGGGAATGTTGATGAACAGCTGTTCTTCGACTTCCACCAGCTGATCTTCATCGGGAAGCTCCAAGGGCACCGGTACCGGCTCATTGGCTTCACGGAGTTGTTCGATCACTTCTTCCACGGTTCACTTCCTCTGACCTTGATGACAACGCTGCGCGTTATACCCTAGTAGGCCGCTGTGGCAAAAGCAAAAACCCCGGGACAGAGCCCGGGGTTTTTGTACAACGCGTGTCGGTTAACCGTTTTGACGGATACCGGCGACCAGCCAAGGCTGGTTCTCGCCCTGGGCGCGAACCATGTGCCAGCTTTCGCTGAACACTTCGCCCTGGTCGAAGCGCGAGGTCTTCGACACGCCACGGAAGGTCAGGGTGGCGTCGGTACGGTCGGCGCGATCATCGACACCATCCAGCTGTACTTCGAGGTTGTCGATGTAGGTAGCCTGGAAGCCATCACCCAACTCGGCGCGCTCGCGCTTGAGGAACTCGAGCATCTGCGGCGTGACGAACTCGGCGATCTTGTCCATCTCGTTGGCATCCCAGTGCTGCTGCAGCGACTGGAAGTGGCTTTGCGCGGCGGCCAGGAAGCTCTGCTCGTTGAACCAGGCCGGCGCTTTGATCACCGGAGCGGCTGCGGCAGCAGGTGCGGCCATTTGCGGCTGCTGCTGGCGGCGACGCGCGGCAATGAAGCGGAACACCAGGAACGCGATCAGGCCCATGATCAGGAAGTCCATGATCTGCATGCCTTGGAAGCCGTCCCCCATGAACATGGAGGCCAGCAGGCCACCGGCGGCGAGGCCGGCCAGCGGGCCCAGCCAGCGCGAAGCACCGCTGGCGGCGGCCGGCGCACGGCCAGGTGCGGTCGGCGCGGCGGCAGGCGTGGTTGGCGTGGCCTGGCGGGTCTGGTGAATAGGCGCGGAGCCCGAGCTCTTGCCGCCGCCGAAACGCTTGGCGCTGGCGTCCAGGCTCAGCGTCAAGCCGACGCAGAGCGCCAGAGCGATGCTAAGAAAACGTTGCATAAGTGGGATATCCCCTGTTGTGGATTGCACGCGCGTCATGGTGCACAGGTTCCCGGGCACATGACCAGCGACATAATGTTTCGAGCTTTTGCCTGAATGTTACAAGCGTGCCTGTAACCGCCTGTACGCGGGGCTGCCCGCGTACAGCCTCAGATGGCCTCGAGCTTGGCATAACCCAGCATCAGCCACTTGCTGCCTTCGGCAAAGTTCACCTGTACCCGCGCCTGGGCGCCAGAGCCCTCGAAGTTGAGGATCACCCCCTCGCCAAACACCGCATGTTGCACGCGCTGGCCGAGGTTGAAGGCGGTCTGCGGAATATTGGCATTGGCGAACAGGTTGCTGGTGGCGACCTTCGCGCCGCCGAATGGGCGGCTGACACTGTTGGACAGGCGCACTTCCTGAACCAGACCTGGCGGAATCTCGCGTACGAAACGCGACACTTTATTGTAGGTCTCGCTGCCATACAGGCGACGTGTTTCGGCATAGGTCATGACCAGCTGGCGCATGGCGCGGGTAATGCCCACATAGGCCAGGCGGCGTTCCTCTTCCAGGCGGCCAGGCTCTTCCAGGCTCATCTTGTGCGGGAACAGCCCTTCTTCCATGCCCACCAGGAACACATAGGGGAATTCCAGGCCTTTGGCACTGTGCAAGGTCATCAGCTGGATGCTGTCTTCATGTTCATCGGCCTGGGCGTCGCCCGCTTCGAGCGAGGCGTGGCCGAGGAAGGCCGAGAGCGGCGAGAGGTCGGCGTCTTCGTCGCCGGCCTCGAAGTTGCGTGCTGCGCTGACCAGTTCCTCAAGGTTTTCCACCCGTGCCTGGCCCTTTTCACCCTTTTCTTCCTGGTGATAGATGATCAGGCCGGACTGTTCGATGGTGGTCTGGGTCATGGTATGCAGCGGCATGTCCACGACCTTGGCGGCCAACCCCTCGATCAGTTCGATGAAGGCACCCAACGCACTGGCAGCACGGCCCTTCAGGGCCTTGGCGGCGAGCAGCTGGCACATGGCTTCCCACATCGACAGCTGGCTGTGGCGGGCGTGATCGCGAATGGCTTCGACGGTTTTTTCGCCGATACCGCGCGGCGGCACGTTGATTACCCGCTCCAGCGCTGCATCGTTGCCACGGCCTTCGAGCAGGCGCAGGTAGGCCATGGCGTTCTTGATTTCGGCACGTTCGAAGAAGCGCTGGCCGCCATAGATGCGGTAGGGGATGCGTTCACGCAACAGGGCTTCTTCCAGCACCCGCGACTGGGCGTTGGAACGGTACAGAATGGCGATTTCGTTGCGCGCATTGCCTTGCTTGACCAGGCCCTCGATGGTTTCTACCACGTAGCGCGCTTCATCGTGTTCGTTGTAGGCCGCATACAGGGTCAGCGGCTCGCCTTCGCCCATGTCGGTCCACAGTTCTTTGCCCAGGCGCCCGCTGTTGTTGGCGATCAGGGCGTTGGCCGCCTTGAGGATGCCGCCGGTGGAGCGGTAGTTCTGCTCCAGGCGGATCATTTCGGCGTCTGGGAAGTCGGCTGTGTACTGGTGGATGTTCTCGATCTTGGCGCCGCGCCAGCCATAGATCGACTGGTCATCGTCGCCCACCGCCATCAGGCTCTGGCCGCCGCGCGCGAGCAGGCGCAACCAGGCGTACTGCACGGCGTTGGTGTCCTGGAACTCGTCCACCAGCACATGGCTGAAGCGGCGCTGATAGTGCTCCAGCAGCCCGGGGTGATCGCGCCACAGGTCGAGGGCGCGCAGCAGCAGTTCGGAGAAGTCGATGACTCCGGCGCGTTCGCAGGCCTGTTCGTAGGCGGTATAGACATCGCGCATGGTCGAGAGGAACAGGTCACCGCCGGCCTGGATATGCTGAGGGCGCAAGCCTTCGTCTTTCTGGCCGTTGATGAACCATTGAGCCTGGCGTGCCGGCCACTTTTGTTCATCCAGGCCGAGCTCGCGCATCACCCGCTTGACCAGGCGCTGTTGGTCGTCGCTGTCGAGAATCTGGAAGTTCTGCACCAGCCGGGCTTCCTGCCAGTGAGCCCGCAGCAAACGATGGGCCAGGCCGTGGAACGTGCCCACCCACATGCCGGCCGGGTTTATCCCCAGCAACTGCTCGATGCGCTGGCGCATTTCTGCCGCAGCCTTGTTGGTGAAGGTCACCGACAAGATCGAATGCGGCGAGGCCTGCTCGACCTGGATCAGCCAGGCGATGCGGTGCACCAGCACGCGGGTTTTACCGGAACCGGCGCCGGCAAGCACCAGTTGACGCCCGAGCGAGGCGGCTACGGCCTGGCGTTGGGCGTCATTGAGGGAGTTCAGCAGGAGGGAGAGGTCGTCTGTGCGCATCCGGCCATTCTAGGGGCAGGCTGGTTACGGGGCAAACGCCTACTGTATGAATTTCCACCTTTACGTGCTGTCGCTCATCCGGATTGGCCTACAGCACCCTGCCAGACTCAGTTGATTGCTACCCGGTGGCCGATCTCGACCATTTGCGAACCTTCGGCGTGAATGATCTCCAGCCGCTTCCACGAAGTCCCGCCTTCGCGCCTGAAGAATACCGGCTTCTGGGTCAGGACCTGCAGGTTGATGCCCCCCTTGTCCTCCAGTTTCAGCTGAAGCACTTCCCAGCCACCTTTGTGGCGAATCTTGGGCGCCACCAGAACGGGTTCGATGCCTGGGTGAGCAACGGTCACCGTTCCCTGAACTTCGAAGCAGACCGGTTCGCCTGGTACTTCGCTGTTGTACGCATAGAGGTTTTCGATTTTGCTCATGATGGATCCCTTTGCAGTTTGAGGTGTGCGCCAGCAGGCGCAGCGCTACTGTCTCTGCTCCAAAGGGGTAATGGGATCGGGCAGGCTTTCAGCCATGCCAATGGCTGCCGTGCCTGGCCAGCAGGCTGTTGGCCTGCTCCGGCCCGTTACTACCGGCGGCGTAATGGCGCGGGGCCTGAAAGTGCTCTTCCCAGCCTTTGATGATCGGGTCTATCCAGGCCCAGGCCGCTTCGACTTCATCGCGGCGCATGAATAGTGTCGAATCACCTTCCAGCACGTCCAGCAGCAGGCGCTCATAGGCTTCCCAGCGGCGGGTCTGGCCGAATACCTGGGCCAGGTTCAGGTCCAGGTCGACCGGCTCCAGGCGCATGCCCTTGCCTGGGCTCTTGGTCATCATGCGCAGGCTGATGCGCTCTTGCGGCTGTAGCTGAATCAGCAGCTGGTTGACCTGGCCGCCGTTGAACAGCTCATGCGGCACGGGCTTGAACTGAATGACGATCTGCGACGAGCGGCGCGCCATGCGCTTGCCGGTGCGCAGGTAGAACGGCACCCCGGCCCAGCGCCAGTTATCGACGTGAGCGTGCACGGCCACGAAGGTTTCGGTGTCGCTGTCGTTGTCCACGTCCTTCTCGAAATAGTAAGCGGGCACTTCCTGGCCGCCGATGTGCCCGGCACCGTACTGCCCGCGCACGGTCTTGTCCTGCACGTCCTGGCCGCAGATCGGCTTGAGCGCACGCAGAATCTTCACTTTCTCGTCGCGCACGGCCTCGGCCTCGAACTGCGCCGGCGGCTCCATGGCCACCAGGCACAGCAACTGCAGCAGGTGGTTCTGCAGCATGTCGCGGGTCGCGCCGGCGCGGTCGTAGTAGCCGCCGCGGTTCTCAACACCCAGGGTTTCGCAGACGCTGATCTGTACGTGCTCGACCTGGCTGTTGCGCCATACCGGCTCCAGCAGGGCGTTGGCGAAGCGCAGGGCCATCAGGTTCTGCACCGTCTCCTTGCCCAGGTAGTGGTCGATACGGAACACCTGGGCTTCTTCGAACACCGCTCCGATCGCCTCGTTGATGGCTGTGGCGGACGCCAGGGAATGGCCGATCGGCTTTTCCAGCACGATACGGGCTTCGGGGTCGGCCAGGCCAGCGATGCGCAGGTGGTTGGCGATGGGCACGAACAGGTTCGGGGCGGTGGCCAGGTAGAAGATGCGGGTCAGCCCGCCGGGCTCGCCGAGGTAGCGGGCCAGCCGGCCGAAATCGGCACTCTGCGAGGCGTCCATGGGGAAGTAGTCGAGCCGGGCGGAGAACCGTTGCCAGACCTCTTCGTCGAAGTCGTTGCGCGCGATCTGCGCCCGGCAGTGGCGCTCGGCGAGCTTCAGGTAGTCGTTACGTGGCAGGTTGCGCCGCGCCAGGGCGATGATCCGCACCGCGTTGTTCAGACGAGCCTCGCGAAACAGGTGATAGAGCGCCGGGAGCAATTTGTGCAAGGCCAGATCGCCGGTGCCACCGAAGACCAGAATGTCGCAAGGAATAGTCAAACCACCACTCTCCACGTTCGTTTAACTGGGCGGGTTGGCGCCCATGTAGTATAACTACAAGAAAGCTACATCCCGGCCAGCCGATCATAACCGAGTCCAGCCCGTGAATCTGTTGCAACATATCGCCCAATCGCGCCACCTGCTGCGCAAATCGGAACTGAAAGTAGCCGACCACGTGCTGCTAGACCCGGCTGCCGTCATGCACAGCTCGATGGCCGACCTGGCGCACAACGTGGGTATCAGTGAACCGACCATCGTACGTTTCTGCCGGGCGATTGGCTGTTCAGGCTTTCAGGACCTCAAGCTGAAACTCGCGCAAAGCCTGGCCGCCGGGGCCAGCTTTGGGCAGTTCGCGATCCATGAAGACGACTCGGTAGCCGATTACAGCCTGAAGATCTTCGACACTACCTTGCACACGCTGATGGAGGTGCGCGAACACCTCGACCCACAAGCGCTGCAGCAGGCCGTGAGCGCCATGGCCCAGGCGCAGCGGGTAGAGTTTTATGGCTTTGGCGCATCGGGCGCGGTGGCTGCCGATGCCCAGCACAAGTTCTTCCGCCTGCTGCTCAGCGCGGCGGCCTATTCCGACCCGCACATGCAGGCCATGTCGGCGGTCACCTTGAAGCCGGGCGACGTGGCGGTGTGCATCTCCCAGTCGGGCCGTTCCAAAGACCTGCTGATTACCGCCAACCTGGTGCGTGAGAGTGGCGCCAACCTGATTACCCTGTGCCCGAGCGCCACCCCCCTGGCAGAGCTTTCGACCGTCAACCTGGCCATCGATGTGCATGAAGACACCGAAATCTATACGCCGCTGACCTCGCGTATCGCCCACCTGGTGGTGATCGATGTGCTGGCCATGGGTGTTGCCATGGCGCGTGGGCCGAGCCTGGTCAACCACCTCAAGAGCGTGAAGCGCAGCTTGCGCAGCCTGCGCCTATCGCCCAAGTCGATCAAAGCCACCGACGACTGACTTGCGGCGCCTGCGCGGGCCTCATCGCCTGCGCAGGCAAGCAAAATTCACGATTTTGTAACCGCCCTGGCGCAAAACCGTAAACCCCCGAAGCCAGTCTGAAACTCCCGCATCCTAACTGGGAGACAGGCAATGGCTCGTGACTTCGACGGTACGTACCAACCTAACGCCAAGGCTCGCAAGCAGCAGGAAAAGGATCAGCGCCGGATGGAGTATCGCCGCGCTATCGAAAGCTACTGCGACCAGCGTCAATTGCTCCGTGACTTGGTTGACTACCCTGAGCTGCAAGCGCTCACGGTGTGGCAGACTTCGGCAGCATCTTCCCCGAAAAACGCTCAACAATCGCGCTGATCAGCACGCGTTCGCTGCGGATGAACGCCAAGAATGCCAGGGCCACCGGCGACTGCCGCTTGGCCTTGGCCTGTACCACGCACCAACTGCGGTACAGCGGCAGTTCCTCCACCGGCAACTCTTTGAGCACGCCCGCGGCCAGCTCCATGTTCAAGGCATGGCGGGTGAGCAGGGCAATGCCCAAGCCGGCGATCACGCATTCGCGCTGGGCATCTGCCGATGCCACTTCGAGGGTCTGGGTGAAGTGCACGCGCTTGTCCTTGAAGTACTCCTCACAAGCCTTGCGCGTACCCGAACCTTGTTCGCGGACCAGCAGCGTATGAGGCTCAAGGTCTTGCAGGCGCAGGTGGTCGAGCTTGCACAGCGGATGATCCGGCGGGGCCACGGCGACGATCGGGTTGTTCAGAAATGGCAGGAATTCCAGCCCCATGTCCTGCGGCACCATCGACATGATGATCAAGTCGTCACGGTTGTCCGAAAGGCGTCGGATCGCCTGGGCGCGGTTGACCACGGTGAGCGTCAGGTTGACCTCCGGGTGGCGCTGCTTGAAGGCGGCGAACAGGTGTGGCACGAAGTACTTTGCACTGGACTCGATCGCCAGTTTCAACTGCCCTTGCAGTGAGCCCTGCATGTCCGAGAGCTGCATGTCGAGGCTTTCCAGGCGGCCAAAGATATCCCGGCTGGCACGCTGCAGGGCTTCGGCTGCCTCGGTCAGGTAAAGCTTCTTGCCGACGTACTCGAACAGCGGCTGACCGATAAGCTCTTCGAGCTGGCGAATCTGTAGACTTACGGCGGGTTGCGTGAGCGCCATTTCCTCGGCCGCACGGCTGTACGAGCGTAAATCGCACACCTCATTGAAGATCTGCAATTGACGTAAAGTCATACGCATCAAGGACTTACGCATCTTTATCGCGGCTCCGGCAAAACCTTGTTACGGCACTATAAGCTTTTGCTAATACTGCCCCTAACAAATATTGATTTTTGTTTATCGACCTACAGCGCTAGGGTGAATGTGCGACTGGCCAGCAACGTCTGGTCACGCGCCGACCGGTAGAACCGGCTCGACTGTTCCTACGGCTTTGGGAAGACTCCAGTGATAAGAAAAATCCTGATCGCCAACCGAGGTGAAATCGCAGTTCGGATCGTGCGTGCCTGCGCCGAGATGGGCATACGCTCGGTAGCGATCTATTCCGACGCCGACCGTCATGCGCTGCACGTAAAGCGCGCTGACGAGGCCCACAGCATCGGTGCCGAGCCACTGGCCGGTTACCTGAACCCGCGCAAGCTGGTGAACCTCGCTGTCGAAACCGGTTGTGATGCGCTGCACCCAGGTTACGGTTTCTTGTCGGAAAATGCTGAACTGGCAGAGATCTGCGCCGAGCGCGGGATCAAGTTCATCGGCCCGGCTGCCGAAGTCATTCGCCGCATGGGCGACAAGACCGAAGCGCGCCGCACCATGATCAAGGCCGGCGTACCGGTGACACCGGGCACCGAAGGCAACGTTGCCGATATTCATGAAGCCCTGAGCGAAGGTGACCGCATCGGTTATCCGGTGATGCTCAAGGCCACCTCCGGCGGTGGCGGCCGCGGCATTCGCCGCTGCAACAGCCGTGAAGAACTGGAACAGAACTTCCCCCGCGTCATCTCCGAGGCCACCAAGGCTTTTGGCTCTGCGGAAGTGTTTCTGGAAAAGTGCATCGTCAACCCCAAGCACATCGAGGCGCAGATCCTGGGTGACAGCTTCGGCAACGTGGTGCACCTGTTCGAGCGCGATTGCTCGATCCAGCGCCGCAACCAGAAGCTCATCGAGATTGCCCCGAGCCCTCAGCTGACCCCCGAGCAGCGCGCCTACATCGGCGACCTCGCGGTGCGTGCAGCCAAGGCCGTGAATTACGAAAACGCCGGTACCGTGGAGTTCTTGCTCGCCGATGGCGAGGTGTACTTCATGGAGATGAACACCCGGGTGCAGGTGGAGCACACCATCACCGAAGAAATCACCGGCCTGGACATCGTTCGCGAGCAGATCCGCATCGCTTCGGGCCTGCCGCTGTCGGTCAAGCAGGAAGACATCCAGCACCGCGGCTACGCGCTGCAGTTCCGTATCAATGCCGAAGACCCGAAGAACAACTTCCTGCCCAGCTTCGGCAAGATCACCCGCTATTACGCACCCGGCGGCCCAGGCGTGCGTACCGACACGGCGATCTACACCGGCTATACCATTCCGCCCTTCTACGACTCCATGTGCCTGAAGCTGGTGGTCTGGGCGTTGACCTGGGAAGAAGCCATGGACCGCGGCCTGCGGGCCCTGGACGACATGCGCGTGCAGGGGGTGAAGACCACCGCTGCGTATTACCAGGAAATACTGCGCAACCCGGAATTCCGTAGCGGCCAGTTCAACACCAGCTTCGTCGAAAGCCACCCTGAACTGACCAACTACTCGATCAAGCGCAAACCCGAAGAGCTGGCCCTGGCCATCGCCGCCGCCATCGCCGCCCACGCAGGCCTATGAATTCAGCTGCAAGCTGTAAGCGGCAAGCTACAAGTAAAAGCAGACCAGCTTTTCTTGGCGCTTGTAGCTTGAAGCTTGCCGCTATGAGGAGATAACAATGTCCAAGAAAATTCACGTAACCGACACGATCCTGCGCGACGCCCACCAGTCCCTGCTGGCCACCCGCATGCGTACCGAAGACATGCTGCCGATCTGCGACAAGCTCGACAAGGTCGGCTACTGGTCGCTGGAAGTCTGGGGTGGCGCGACCTTCGATGCCTGCGTGCGCTTCCTCAAGGAAGACCCGTGGGAGCGCCTGCGCAAACTGCGCGCCGCATTGCCCAACACCCGCCTGCAAATGCTGTTGCGCGGCCAGAACCTGCTGGGCTACCGCCACTACAGCGATGACGTGGTCAAGGCCTTTGTCGCCAAGGCTGCGGTCAACGGCATCGACGTTTTCCGTGTTTTCGACGCGATGAACGATGTGCGTAACCTGCGTGTGGCCATCGAAGCGGTCAAGGCCGCCGGCAAGCACGCCCAGGGCACCATCGCCTACACCACCAGCCCGGTGCACACCATCGAAGCCTTCGTTAGCCAGGCCAAGCAGATGGAAGCCATGGGTTGCGACTCGGTGGCGATCAAGGACATGGCCGGCCTGCTGACCCCGTATGCCACGGGCGAGCTGGTCAAGGCGCTGAAAGCCGAGCAGTCGCTGCCGGTGTTCATCCACTCCCACGACACCGCTGGCCTGGCTGCCATGTGCCAGCTCAAGGCCGTGGAAAACGGCGCCGATCATATCGATACGGCAATCTCCAGCTTCGCCTGGGGCACCAGCCACCCGGGCACCGAGTCGATGGTCGCCGCGCTCAAGGGCAGCGAGTTCGACACCGGCCTGGACCTGGAACTGCTGCAGGAAATCGGCCTGTACTTCTACGCCGTGCGCAAGAAGTACCACCAGTTCGAAAGCGAATTCACCGCGGTGGATACCCGAGTACAGGTCAACCAGGTACCGGGCGGCATGATTTCCAACCTGGCCAACCAGCTCAAGGAGCAGGGCGCCCTCAACCGCATGAACGAAGTGCTGGCGGAAATCCCGCGCGTGCGTGAAGACCTCGGCTTCCCACCGCTGGTGACCCCGACTTCGCAGATCGTCGGCACCCAGGCGTTCTTCAACGTGTTGGCCGGCGAGCGCTACAAAACCATCACCAACGAGGTCAAGCTGTACCTACAAGGCGGTTACGGCAAGGCCCCGGGCGTGGTCAACGAACAACTGCGCCGCCAGGCGATCGGCAGCGAAGAAGTAATCGACGTGCGCCCGGCCGACCTGCTCAAGCCGGAAATGACCAAGCTGCGTGGCGACATCGGCGCCTTGGCCCGCTGCGAAGAAGACGTGCTGACCTTCGCCATGTTCCCGGACATCGGGCGCAAGTTCCTTGAGGAACGCGAAGCCGGCACCCTGACCCCGGAAGCCCTCTTGCCGATCCCTGAAGCCGGGGCCATCGCCGCACCCGGCGGCGAAGGCGTACCGACCGAGTTCGTCATCGACGTGCACGGCGAAACCTATCGCGTCGACATCACCGGTGTGGGCGTCAAGGCAGAGGGCAAGCGTCACTTCTACCTGTCGATCGACGGCATGCCGGAAGAAGTGGTGTTCGAGCCGCTCAACGAGTTCGTCGGCGGTGGCGGCAGCAAGCGCAAGCAAGCCACCGACCCAGGCCACGTCAGCACCACCATGCCAGGCAACATCGTCGATGTACTGGTCAAGGAAGGCGACATGGTCAAGGCCGGCCAGGCCGTGCTGATCACCGAAGCCATGAAGATGGAGACCGAAGTGCAGGCGGCCATCGCCGGCAAGGTCGTGGCCATACACGTGGCCAAGGGCGACCGCGTGACGCCGGGTGAGATCCTGATCGAGATCGAAGGTTGATGGAAACCTTCGTTTAACAAGCGGTTTACCTCTGGGGAGCGGATGCTCCCCTTTTTTTATGCATTACGCGCAGCCGGAGCTCTGAGTGCAGTACGCCATTTGCGCGTAACGGTGGCGAACCTGCAGCAGTCTCAGTTTGCTCGCATGTGCAAGGTGTCATTGCGTACGCTGATTCAAATCGAACGGGGCGAGGGGAACCCAACCCTCAAATCAATGAATGCGGTACTTCGCCCGTTCGGCTTGCAGATAGGTGTGGTCAGGCGCCAGCGTCAGATCACCTGACCCTCAGTGTTGATAGCCCTTGCCAAAGTGCCTTTCCAGCTTGGCCTGCACCAGCTCCAGCAGAATCGACAGCACCCAGTAGATTACCGCTGCGGTCGTCAGCATCTCCAGGTAGCGGTAGCTGGAGCGGCCGTAGGACTGGGCCAGGAACATCACTTCCCACACGCCCATCACCGAAATCAGCGATGAGTCCTTGAGCATCGAAATGAACTGGTTCGCGCTCGGCGGGATGATGGTGCGCATGGCCTGGGGCAGGGTGACGTGCCAGAAGATCTGCGCTGGGCCAAGGCCCAGGGCCATTGCCGCCTGACGTTGCCCAGGCGCCACACCGAGGATGCCGGCGCGGAAAATTTCGCTGAGGTAGGCGCCATAGTTCAGCGACAGGGCGATGATGCCGGCGCTGATGGCCCCAGGGACCACGCCCAGCTGCGGCAGGCCCAGGTAGATCAGCAGGATCTGGATCAGCAGTGGCGTGCCACGGAAGAACGACGTGTAGAAGCTGGCGATGCCCAACAGTACCGCGCTGCTCGACAGCCGTGCCAGCGCGGCGGCGAAGCCCAGTGCCACGGAAACCACTATCGAGCACTGGCACAGGAACAGGGTCAGTGCCGCGCCTTGCAAAAAGCCATTCGGCCCCAGCTTGAACCCCGCCAGATACGGGAATTTTTCGACAATGATCGAAAACTTCAAGTCAAAGCTGAGGAAGAACGCCGCAAACAGCACAAACAGCCCGACCCAGGTCAGGTACAGGCGTGTGCGAAAGCCGAACAGTTGTGTGCCCGACGTTTTGACGGCGGGGCGCGGGGCAGGTTGTTGAGCACTCATTTACTGATATCGGCGCCGATCCATTTCTGTGACAGCTTGGCCAAGGTGCCATCGGCCTTCAGCTCGGCGAATACCTGACGCAGCTTGCCATCCCACTCGGGGTCGCCTTTTTCAATCGCCACCGAATTGGGTTCTTCGTACAGCGGCGCACCGGCCAATTTGAAGCGCTTGTCCTGATCCAGGCGCGGCTGGGCGGTGACCAGGTTGGTCAGGATGGCATCCAGGCGCACACCTGCGCCCAGGCCCAGGTCCTGGAAGGCGACGTTGTCAGTGTCATAAGGGGCGATCTGCACCCTCTCGAAGGGATAGTCGATCTTCTTGTCCTCATCACCCTCGATGACCAGGTTCTTGTTCAAGTAGCTCTCGTAGCTCGAGGCGCTGGTCAGGCCGACCTTCAGGCCGTCCAGGTCTTTGGCCGAATGGATGCGTTCGTCCTTGGCGTTGACCACGATCACCGCAGGCGAGGCGTAGTACTCCACCGGGAAATCAAACACCTCGGCGCGCGCCTTGCTTGGGGTCATGGAGCACACACAAAGGTCATAACGGCCGCTCCAGCGCCCTGCAGCAATCACATCCCAGGAGGGTGTTTCCAGGCGCAGCTTGACGCCCAGCTTGTCGGCGACGGCCTTGGCTACATCCACGTCGAAACCATCCAGCTGGTTCTGATCGTTCAGAAACGAGAACGGCGGATAGCTTTCCATCAGCACGTTGACCATTTCCTTGCGCGCTTGCACTCGGTCCAGCGTGGCACCTGCGAAGGCCTGAGTGGTGGCACACAGGGCGATGAGGCCGGTGCCGAGCAAGGGAAGCAAGCGCATGGAGGTACCTGAAAAAGTTGTTGGACAATCCGTGTCGGGTATTTAATAGTTATAACAAGTTACACACTAATGAATTTTATTTATAAACATATAAGTGATAGGCATATGGGCGAACGATCGCTGGTAATTCTGGATGGCGGTATGGGGCGAGAGCTGCAGCGTCGTGGTGCGCCGTTCCGGCAACCCGAATGGTCAGCGTTGGCCTTGAGCGAAGCACCTGAAGCGGTGGTAGCCGTGCATGCGGCGTATATCGAGGCCGGGGCGCAGGTCATCACCAGCAACAGCTATGCGGTTGTGCCGTTCCATATTGGTGAAGCGCGCTTCGCCCAGGAAGGGCGCGCATTGGCCGCAACGGCAGGGCAACTGGCCCGTGCCGCAGCTGATGCAGCTGCCGTACCTGTTCGTGTTGCCGGGTCGGTGCCGCCGCTGTTCGGCTCTTACCGCCCGGACCTGTATCAGCCGGAGCGGGTCAGCGAAGTACTGACACCGCTGCTGGCAGGGCTGGCACCTTATGTGGACCTGTGGTTGGCCGAAACCCAGAGCTCGATTGAAGAAGTGCGGGCCATCAGCTCGCACCTGCCGCAGGACGGCAGGCCGTTCTGGGTGTCGTTCACCCTTGAGGATGAAGGCGTCGTGGACGTGCCGCGTCTGCGCTCCGGGCAGACCGTTGCTGCGGCAGCCGAAGCGATTGCCGAGCTGGGCGTCGGCGCGTTGTTGTTCAACTGCAGCCAGCCCGAAGTGATCGGTGCTGCGCTGGATGTTGCGCGCGAGGCCTTCGAGCGCCTGGGTGTGGACATCGCCATTGGTGCTTACGCCAATGCCTTCCCCCCGCAACCCAAGGACGCCACCGCCAACGATGGCCTGGATGAGCTGCGCGAAGACCTCGACCCGCCGGGTTATCTGAGCTGGGCCAGCAGCTGGCGCCAACGCGGTGCCAGCCTGCTCGGCGGTTGCTGTGGTATCGGCCCGGAGCACATTGCAGAACTCAGGGCCAAGCTGGCCTGATCACGCGTTGCGGCAGGCTTCCAGCGTTTTGGCTTGCCCTTCAGGGCGTTGGTTGTCGGCACTCAACCAGCGCTCGAACCCCGCCGCTACCGTTGGCCACTCGTCATCGGTGATCGAGTACCACGCGGTATCCCGGTTGTGGTCCTTGACCACCAGGTGCTTGCGGAACACGCCCTCATAGACAAAGCCGAACCGCTGCGCCGCGCGCTTGGAGCGGGCATTGGCGTTGTTGCACTTCCACTCGAGCCTGCGGTTGCCGAGCTCGAAACCCAGCTTGCCCAGCAGGTACACCGCTTCGGTCCCCTTTGGCGTGCGCTGCATGGCGGCGCCGAAGGCGATGTGGCCGATCTCGATGCGGCCATGGTCGGGCACAATCGACATCAGGCTGAGAATGCCCTGGGCCTGGCCGGTAGGGCGGTCGATAACGGTGTAGAACAACGGATCAAGGCTGGCGGCATGGCCTTGCAGCCAACGGTCGAAGGCGCCGCGTTCGGGGAATGGGCCATAGGGCAGGTAGTCCCACAGGGTCGAGTCGGCTTGAGGGCCTTGCAAGACGTCCCACAGGTCGTCGCCGTGACGTACCGGGTCGAGTTTTTCCAAGCGGATGAAGCGGCCCTCGATGGTGTCTGCCGTGGGTGCCTTGGCGGGTTTCCAGTTCAGTGCGTCGGTCATGTCGTGCCTACAACCCTTTGCGGAATTGAATGAAGCCCGGCCGCTCGGCAACCTGCTGGTACAGGCTGATGGCGGTGGCGTTGGTTTCGTGGGTCAGCCAGTGCACCTTGGCACAGCCGGCAGCCTTGGCGGTGGCGTAGACATGCTCGATCAGCTGGCGACCTATGCCCAGGCCGCGTTGCGTGCCATCCACATAGAGGTCCTGCAGATAGCACGAGTTCTCGATGCTCCAGTTGGAACGATGGTAGATCCAGTTGACCATCCCCACTGCCTTGCCATCGACCCAGGCCAGGGCAGAGTGGGTCGGCTCGTGGCTGTCCAGCAGGCGCTGCCAGGTGCTGGTGCTGACCGCTTCGGGCAATTCGGTCTCATAGAAGCGCAAGTAAGCCTGCCACAGGGCAAGCCAGGCGGGATGGTCGTTGGCGCTGACAGGGCGCAGAGTGACGCTGGGCATGGGCTTTTCCTTCAGAGTTGGCGCATGTGCGCTGCAAGTTGGTTGTCCTGGTAGTCGGCACTGTCGCCGAGGCTTTGACGCACCCCGGCAATGTCCTCGGCCGAACGGTTCTGGCTGAGCTTGCGGGCCCCTTGCAGGCGCGTGATCGGCAAGCGAATGCCGACAATGGCGCGGAGCATGCCTTCAAGGTAGTCGCTGGGGGCGTCGGACACTTTCCAGGGTGCGCTGCGGCCGTGCTCATGGCGCTCGGTCAGGCGGCTGACGATCTGCAGCAGGGGCTCGGCCTCGTGGATGACTTCCGCTTGGCCATAGGCGTGCACCGCCAGGTAGTTCCAGGTGGGGACCACCTTGGGGTTGTCGGCCTTGCTGGGGTAGTAGCTCGGGCTGACGTACGCGTCGGCCCCCGGAAACACCAGCAGCGCTTCAGCGCCTTGCTGCAGGTCTTGCCACTGGGCGTTGGCCCGGGCCAGGTGCGCGTAGACCGTGCCAAACTCGCCTTGCTGGGTGTCGACCAGGACGGGCAGGTGGGTCGCCAGCAAGCCGTGTTCACCATGGCTGATGAGGACGGCGAGGCGCGTATCGGCCATGTGCCGGTGCAGGCGTGCTAGGTCATGTTCCTGGTGGAGCTTGCTGTTGTACATGGCGGGTTCCTTGTCGAATGGCTCCATCCTAGGCAGGCTATTGGTTCTGTGTAAGATCCATTTATGACTGATTTGATAGGTCCAATACGGTGAACAAGCGCCCCCTCATATTGCCTTTCGACCCAGCTGGCATCGTGCTCGACCGCCGCCGCGGGCTAAGCCAGCAGCTCTACCAGGCTTTGCGTGCGCGGGTGCTGGATGGGCGCTTGAGCAGCGGCACGCGATTGCCGGCCAGCCGTGACCTGGCGGCGATACTGGCGCTGTCGCGCAACAGCGTGGTGCGTGCCTATGACCAGTTGTATGCCGAGGGGTATATCGAAAGCCGGGTGGGCGACGGCACCTATGTGACTCAGCTCGAAAAACTATCCACACAACTGTCCACAGGGTTATCCCTGGGGTTATCAACAGGTTTATCCACATTTTCTTCAGAAAAGGCTGAGGATTTATCCAGCTGTGAGCGCTCCAGCGAGCCGCTTGAGCGTCTGAAAAGTAACCACTTGCCCGTTCCTAGAAGTGGCGCCCCACGTGCGTTCAGGGTCGGCATCCCTGCCTTCGATCTGTTCCCGTTTGACGTGTGGGCCAAGCTGCAAGCGGCCTTCTGGCGTAACCCGGACCCTGCGCAGCTGGGTTACGGTGACCCGGCGGGTGAGCTGCAGCTTCGCGAGCTGATCGCGGCCTATCTGCGGCGTTCACGGGGCCTTTCGTGCACGGCTGAACAAATTGTGATCACCAGTGGTGCACAGCAGGCCATCAGCCTTTGTGCACAGTTGCTGTTGCAGCCTGGCGAGGGGGTGGCTGTGGAAAACCCTGGCTATCGGGCCGCCGGGCATACCTTTGCCGTGGCTGGGGGCAAGGTGGTGGGCGTACCGGTGGATGAAGAGGGGATGGACTGTGAGCGCCTCGTGCAACTGGCGAACTGCCGCCTGGCGTACGTCACGCCGGCGCATCAGTACCCCACCGGGGTGACCATGAGCCTGGCGCGACGGCTGGCATTGCTGGCCTGGGCCGAGCGCAACGATGGCTGGATCATCGAAGACGATTACGACGGCGAGTACCGCTTCAGCGGCGCGCCATTGGCACCGCTGGCGGCGCTGGACCGGCAGGGGCGGGTGCTGTACGTCGGCACGTTCGGCAAAATTGCCTTTCCCGCGTTGCGTCTGGGCTACCTGGTGTTGCCTGCGCGCCTGGTACAGGCGTTCAGCCAGGGGCGGGCGCTGGCCATGCGGCATTCGGAGGTGGGCAGCCAGTGCGTGATGGCCGAGTTCATGGCCCATGGGCATTTCCAGCGCCACATCCGGCGTATGCGCCGGGCGGCGTTGAGTCGGCGCAATGTACTCAAGGCAGGCTGGCCGCTGGATGTGCCTGGGTTGGGCGGTATGCCGGAAGTCGCGGCGGGGCTGCATGTGAAGGTGGATGTGGATAACTTTGCGCGCGAGCAAGAGCTGGTCGCCACGGCAGAAGCGGTAGGGGTTGAGGTGAATCCGCTGAGTAGCTATTGGCTGGAGGACAGCCAGGTGCCTGTGGATAACCGCGCAGGGTTGGTACTGGGGTTTGCCGCAGTGCCAGAGGCCGACATTGCCAATGCGCTGATGCGCTTGCGTCGGGCCTGGAAAAAGTGAGCGGGGCCGCCTAGCGACCCCGCCACGGCTCAGGTGCCGGACTTGATGCGGGTCCAGGCTCTGGTGCGTGCCCGTTCGGCATCACGTGGCAGTGGCTTGAGGGTATACAGCTTGGCCATCGCCTCTGCCGTCGGGTACAGGTTGGAGTTATTGCGAATCGCTGGGCTGACCTTGTCGGTCGCGTCCTTGTTCGGGTTCGGATACCCGACAAAGTCGCTGATCGGCGCTATCACCTCGGGGCGCAGCAGGTAGTTGATGAACGTGTGAGCCTCTTGCGGGTTGGCGGCGTTTTTCGGAATCGCCAGCATGTCGAACCAGATCGGCGCACCTTCCTTGGGCAGGCGCATGTCGACCACCACGCCGTTCTTCGCATCGTGAGCCCGATTGGCGGCTTGCGAGAAGCTGCCGCTGTAGCCCACCGCCACGCAGATATCGCCATTGGCGATGTCGGCCATGTATTTGGAAGAGTGGAAGTAGGTGATGTGCGGGCGAATCTTAAGCAACAGCGCCTCGGCCTTCTTGTAGTCGTCGGGCTTGGCGCTGTTGGGGTCCAGCCCCAGGTACTTCAGGGCCAGCGGCAGAATCTCGGAAGGCGAATCGAGCAGGGCAACGCCACACTGCTTGAGCTTGGCGATGTTCTCTTCCTTGAAGATCAGGTCCCAGCTGTCCACGGGTGCGTTTTCACCGAGCGCCGCCTTGACCTTCGCCGGGTTGAAGCCGATCAGCACGGTGCCGTACATGTAGGGCACGGCAAACTTGTTGCCGGGGTCGTTGGCTTCGATCAGCTTCATCAGGGCCGGGTCCAGGTGATGCCAGTTCGGCAGCTTGCTGCGGTCCAGCGGTTGGAACACACCGGCTTCGATCTGCTTGGCCAAGAACACGTTGGACGGCACCACCACGTCATAGCCGGAGTTACCGGTAAGCAGTTTGGCTTCCAGCGCCTCGTTGGTGTCGAAAATGTCGTAGATCAGCTTCACCCCGCTGTCTTTCTGGAAGTCGACCAAGGTCTGCGGGGTGATGTAGTCGAACCAGTTGTAGACGCGCAAGGTACGCTGCTCGGCCTGGGCCTGCAGGGCACCGGTGCACAGGGTGGCAGCGATTAACGGGGCGAGCAGACGCTTGAGTCGGGCCATTACCGGGCTCCTGGCTGGGCGTACTGGAAGCCTTCCAGCACATTGACCGCGTTGATACCGATTTCTTCCACAGCGTAGCCACCTTCCATCACGAACAGGGTCGGCTTGCCGAGCTGGGCGATGCGCTTGCCCATCGCCAGGTAGTCCGGGCTGTCCAGCTTGAACTGCGAGATAGGGTCGTCCTTGAAGGTGTCCACGCCCAGCGATATCACCAGCACATCGGCGTCGTAGTCGGCGATGCGCTGGCAGGCGTCCTCCAGTGCGGCGCTCCAGGCTGCCCAGTCACTGCCGGCCGGCAAAGGGTAGTTGATGTTGCAGCCTTCGCCGGCCCCTTCGCCGGTTTCGTCGGCGTAACCGAGGAAGAACGGGAACTCGGCTTGCGGGTCGCCATGAATCGAGGCAAACAACACATCGTTGCGGGCGTAGAAGATGTCCTGGGTGCCGTTGCCGTGGTGGTAGTCGACGTCGAGGATGGCGACTTTGCGGCGGCCCTGGTCAAGGAAGGCCTGGGCGGCGATGGCGGCATTGTTGAGGTAGCAGTAGCCGCCCATGACTTCGGCGGCGGCATGATGCCCTGGTGGGCGGCACAGAGCGAACGCCGAATAGGCGCCTTGCTGGATCGCCGCCTGGGCGGTGAGTGCGACCTGGGCGGCGCTGTAGGCAGCCTGCCAGGTACCGGCGGTGATCGGTGCGCCTGCGTCGAAGCTGTAGTAGCCGAGTTCACCATGCAGGCCGGTGGGTTTCACCTGGCGCAGGGTGCGGGCTGGCCAGGTGAAGGGCAGCAGGTCGCCGTCGTGGCCCAGTGCGGCCCAGCGCGCCCAGGCGCCCTCGAAGAAGTCCAGGTAGTCGGCGCTGTGGATTCGCAGCAGCGGTGCGCGGCCGAAGTCAGTCGGGCCCTGAACGTCGCCGAGCTGGCGTTTGTTCACTTGATCGAGCACATGGTCGGCGCGCGAAGGCATTTCGAAGCAGGGCATCAGCTTGCCGTCGATCAGCTCGCAGCGGCCGTGGTGCAGGCGGTGGTCATCGGAATAGATCGTCAGCATTGTTGTTCTCCGGTTGAACTGGCGTGGGCCCATTTTCAGTGCAGGCCCTGCCAGGGAGAACGACGCAAACGGCCAAAAGGGGATCGATGTGGCCAAGCTCGCTGGCCACTTTCGCGGGCTTACCCGCGAAAATGGCTAGGCGCCACACCGCTCCAGCGTTGGAAGGCATGGCGGAAGCTGGCGGTTTCGCTGAACCCCAAGGTTTCGGCAATGCGGTAGATCGGCATGTGCTCATCGGCCAGCAACTGCTTGGCCCGCTCGAAGCGCAGTTCATCGAGCAGCTGTTGATAACTGCTGCCAAGTGCCTGCAGGTGCCGGCGCAAGGTCCGCGATGAGCAGTTCATCTGCCGCGCCAGGCCCTCAAGCCCGGGGGCGGCGTCCAGTTGTTGAGCCAGCAGCTGGCGGATCCGCCCGAGCCAGGCCTGGCGCCCTGTGAACTCCAGGTTCAGGCGCCGGCAGCGCTCGCCCATGGCCTTGTGGGTAATGGGGTCGGCCAGCGGTAGCGGCATGTCCAGCCAACGCCGTTCGAAGGCAAAGGCGTTGTCCTCGGCAGCGAAGCCGATCGGGCATTGGAAGGCACGAGTATAAAGGCTGTGGTAGCCCGGCCGGGCATGTTCGAAACGGGTGCCGAGCAGCGGCAGTGGGCGGCCAAGCAGGTCGTCGCAGATCACTTTCAGCGAGACCAGGCAGAACTCGGCGTTGAAGGCGGTCAGCGCGGGGCTGTCACGGTAGTCGCTGGCGCTGAGCCAGACGCGCTGGCCATCGTCGATCAGGCGTAGCTCGAAGACTGTTCCCAGCAGTGCCGGAAAGCGAAGTGCCAGGCGCAGGGCGTCACCCAAAGTGGCACTGGAGAGCAGGGCGTAACCGAGCATGCCATAGCAGGACACATGCATGCGCTGGCCCAGCTCCAGGCCGATGTCTTCACGCCGAGCAACGGCATTGGCACACACCTGCAGCTCCTGCTGGGTGGTGATGCGCGCGTCGGCATGCCCCAGGTCCGCCGGGCCGATGCCACTGCCGGCCAGCAAGGCCGCCGCCTCGCAACCCTCTGCCTGGAAGACGTTGAGGATCAGCGAAACTGCGTTGAGGGTGGTCAGGTGGCTGTGCAGCATGCTCGGTATCCCGTTGGGTGGGATGCATTATGGAGCAAGTTGTGTGCCGGGATGCGCGGGTTGCACGGCGGCTCGAAACGCGCAGGCAAAAAAAAGGCCCGAAGCATGCGCTCGGGCCTTTGAAAGGTTGAGAGGTGTCTAGTCCCTCGACCTGGTGAGACAGGTGAAGCGGTCGGTTACGCCTTCAGCGGAACCAGACGCGGTGCGATCATGTTTTCCGGACGCAGGATGTCGTTGAGCATCTCTTCGTCCAGCAGCTTCTCTTCGCGCACCAGTTCCAGCACACCGCGGCCTGTTTCCAGGGCAACGCGGGCGATACGGGTGGCGTTTTCGTAGCCGATGTAAGGGTTCAGGGCGGTGACCAGGCCGATCGAGTGCTCGACCAGTTCACGGCAGCGCTGTTCGTTGGCAGTGATGCCGACGATGCAGTGCTCGCGCAGCATGTCCATGGCGCGCTGGAGCAGGCGGATCGAGTCGAAGATTTTGTAGGCGATCAGCGGCTCCATCACGTTCAGCTGCAGCTGGCCACCTTCGGCGGCGACGGTCAGGGCCAGGTCGTTGCCCATGATGGCGAAGGCCACCTGGTTGACGGCTTCCGGGATAACCGGGTTGACCTTGCCTGGCATGATCGAGCTGCCTGGCTGACGCGCTGGCAGGTTGATCTCGTTGATGCCGGTACGCGGGCCGCTGGACAGCAGGCGCAGGTCGTTGCAGATCTTCGACAGCTTGACCGCGGTACGCTTGAGCATGCCGGAGAACAGCACGAAGGCGCCCATGTCGGAGGTGGCTTCGATCAGGTCGGCAGCGGGTACCAGCGGCTGGCCGCTGATGGTCGCCAGGCGCTGAACGGCCAGCATCTGGTAACCAGGGTCGGCGTTGATGCCGGTACCGATGGCAGTACCACCCAGGTTGATTTCGGTCAGCAGCTCTGGCGCCAGCGAACGCAGACGGTTGAGGTCTTCGGTCATGGTGGTGGCGAAGGCGCGGAATTCCTGGCCCAGGGTCATCGGCACGGCGTCCTGCAGCTGGGTACGGCCCATCTTCAGTACGTGGTCGAATTCCTTGCCCTTGGCAGCGAAGGCCTGGATCAGGCTGTCGAGGCTGGCGAGCAGGGCGTCATGACCCAACAGCAGACCCAGACGGATAGCGGTCGGGTAGGCGTCGTTGGTCGACTGCGCCATGTTCACGTCGTTGTTCGGGTGCAGGTACTGGTACTCACCCTTCTGGTGGCCCATGGCCTCCAGCGCGATGTTGGCGATGACTTCGTTGGCGTTCATGTTGGTAGAGGTACCAGCACCGCCTTGAATCA
Source organism: Pseudomonas sp. NFX1 (assembly GCF_051123555.1). Taxonomy (NCBI): domain Bacteria; kingdom Pseudomonadati; phylum Pseudomonadota; class Gammaproteobacteria; order Pseudomonadales; family Pseudomonadaceae; genus Pseudomonas; species Pseudomonas sp. NFX1. The sequence continues at coordinate 4,729,403 of NZ_CP169366.1, forward strand.
TGTCCACCACGAACTGCTCGTGGTAGTCGCCCTTGATCAGTCGTCCGCAAGCGGCGCTGATGGCGGCGTGCTTGGCATCGCTCAGGTGCCCCAGCTCTCGGTTGGCGTCAGCAGCAGCCTGCTTGACCATCGCCAGGCCCACTACCAGTTTCGGGTAGTGCGACAGCGGAACACCGGAGAGGTGGAAGTTGTTGGCAGCGCGCAGGGTCTGGATGCCGTAGTAGGCATCAGCAGGAACTTCAAGGGTACCCAGCAGATCTTTTTCGACGCGGAACGATGCAGCGGAAGACATGATGTATATCATCTCGAATTTGACCCGGCACATGCCGGAATGGCGCCAATCCTAGGCCTGAAGAGGATTTTGCGGCCAATGCTGTTGCACGCTAACCTATGCACAAACGGCATAGTGTTTCATGTGACGCCAATTGACATTCGAGCGTGTTCCATTTTGGTGCATGCCGGGAGATGTGCTTCGTGAACCTGGAAAGCAAATGGCTGGAAGACTTCAGCGCCCTGGCCGCCACCCGCAGTTTTTCGCAGGCGGCAGAACGGCGTTTCGTCACTCAACCGGCCTTCAGTCGGCGTATTCGCAGCCTGGAAGCAGCCTTGGGCCTGCAGCTGGTGAACCGTTCCCGCACGCCGATTGAACTGACCGAGGCCGGGCAGCTTTTTTTGGTCACGGCGCGTACCGTTGTCGACCAGTTGGGCGAAATTCTGCGCCATTTGCATCACCTTGAAGGTGGCCAGGGCGAGGTGGTCCAGGTGGCAGCAGCACACTCACTGGCCTCGGGGTTTTTCCCGCGGTGGGTTGCCCAGTTGCGCAACGATGGCTTGAACATCGCCACCCGCCTGGTTGCGACTAACGTAGGGGATGCGGTGCATGCCCTGCGTGAAGGTGGTTGCGACCTGATGCTGGCCTTCTATGACCCCGACGCCGCGCTGCAGATGGACGCCGAAATCTTCCCCTCGCTGCACATGGGCAACACCGAAATGTTGCCGGTGTGTGCCGTCGATGCCGACGGGCAGCCATTGTTCGACCTGGAAGGCGAGGGCAGTGTGCCGCTGCTGGCCTATACCGCCGGCGCCTTCCTCGGCCGTTCGGTCAACCTGCTGCTGCGCCAGCGCAACCTGCGCTACACCACCGTTTATGAAACCGCCATGGCCGACAGCCTCAAGAGCATGGCGCTGGAAGGCATGGGCATCGCCTGGGTGCCACGCCTGTCGATGCGCGGCGAACTTGAACGCGGCGAGCTGGCGATCTGTGGCGGCAGCCAATGGCATGTCCCCCTGGAAATCCGCTTGTACCGCTGCGCCCTGGTGCGCAAGGCCAACGTGCGCTTGCTGTGGCGCAAGCTCGAAGGTGCAGCGGCGGTTGACCCAAAAGTCAGCCAAAGCCCCGAAAAATAGGGCCGACAGTTGGTCGCCGGGGGTGCCAGCATCGCCCTGGGTTACGGTATACTGCGCGGCCTTTCGACCGGATAGCTCCGGTCCTGATCAGCAAACAAGCCACGCCGGTCGTCCCGCGTGGCTTGTTGTTTTTTGACGCGCCCAAGGGCGCACAAGCGAAGAGGCTCGACGATGAGTGCACTGGTTGGCGTGATCATGGGCTCCAAGTCCGATTGGTCCACCCTTAGCCACACCGCCGATATGCTGGAAAAACTCGGCATTCCCTACGAAGTTAAGGTGGTTTCTGCTCACCGTACTCCGGATCTGCTGTTCCAGTATGCCGAAGAGGCCGAAGGCCGTGGCATCGAGGTGATCATCGCCGGTGCCGGTGGCGCAGCCCACCTGCCAGGCATGTGCGCCGCCAAGACCCACCTGCCGGTGCTGGGCGTGCCGGTACAGTCGTCGATGCTGTCGGGCGTCGATTCGCTGCTGTCGATCGTGCAGATGCCTGCCGGCGTACCGGTCGCGACCCTGGCCATCGGCCGGGCTGGCGCGATCAACGCGGCACTGCTGTCGGCGAGCATCCTGGGCGCCAAGTACCCCCAGTACCACGCGGCGCTCAAGCAGTTCCGCACGGAACAGACCGACACCGTGCTGGACAATCCAGACCCGCGCCAGGCTTGAGGCTGACCCCATGAAGATCGGTGTAATCGGTGGTGGCCAGCTCGGCCGCATGCTGGCTCTGGCGGGTACTCCGCTGGGCATGAACTTCGCTTTCCTCGACCCGGCACCCGATGCTTGCGCCGCGCCGCTGGGCGAGCACCTGCGCGCCGACTACGGTGACCAGGACCATCTGCGCCAGCTGGCCGACGAAGTCGACCTGGTGACCTTCGAGTTCGAAAGCGTTCCGGCCGAAACCGTAGCGTTTCTCTCGCAGTTCGTCCCGGTCTACCCCAGTGCCGAGGCACTGCGCATTGCCCGTGACCGGCTGTTCGAGAAGAGCATGTTCCGTGACCTGGGCATCCCCACCCCGGCCTTCGCCGACATTCTCTCCCAGGCCGACCTGGACGCGGCAGTCGCCAGCATCGGCCTGCCGGCCGTGCTCAAGACCCGCACCCTGGGCTACGACGGCAAGGGCCAGAAGGTCTTGCGCAGCGCTGAAGACGTGGTCGATACCTTCGCCGAGCTGGGCAGCGTGCCTTGCCTGCTGGAAGGCTTCGTGCCGTTCACCGGCGAAGTCTCGCTGGTGGCCGTGCGTGGCCGCGACGGTGAAACCCGCTTCTATCCGTTGGTGCACAACACCCACGACAGCGGCATCCTGCGCCTGTCGGTGGCCAGCGCAGCGCACCCGCTGCAGGCCCTGGCCGAAGACTACGTCGGCCGCGTGCTGCAGCAGCTGGACTACGTGGGCGTGATGGCCTTCGAGTTCTTCGAAGTCGACGGTGGCCTGAAGGCCAACGAAATCGCCCCGCGTGTGCACAACTCCGGGCACTGGACCATCGAAGGCGCCGAGTGCAGCCAGTTCGAGAACCACCTGCGTGCCGTGGCCGGCCTGCCGTTGGGTTCAACCGCCAAGGTCGGTGAGAGCGCCATGCTCAACTTCATCGGCGAAGTGCCGGCGGTGGACAAGGTGGTTGCCATCGGCGACTGCCACCTGCACCACTACGGCAAGGCCTTCAAGGTCGGGCGCAAGGTTGGCCATGCCACCCTGCGCTGCCATGACATGGCTACCCTCGAGCGCAAGATCGCCGAGGTAGAGGCTTTGATCGCCGGCTGATCGAACTTCTGCGTGCTACCTGCCCTCTGAAATGGCAACAAGTCAAAGCGCTGTCTAGGCTTTGGCTTGTTCCATTTTCACTGCAGAGGGATTGCCATGGGCATCATCGGGACCATCTTCATAGGCCTTATCGTCGGGCTGCTGGCGCGTTTCATCAAGCCAGGGGACGACAGCATGGGCTGGATCATGACCATCCTGCTGGGTATCGCAGGCTCCTTGCTCGCCACCTACGGCGGCCAGGCGCTGGGCATTTATCAGGCCGGGCAGGCGGCAGGTTTCTTGGGGGCACTGGTCGGTGCCGTCGTCCTTCTGGTGATCTACGGATTGATCAGAAAGCGCTGAATACCGTTTAGAATGCCCGGCAATTCATCCGAGTTGCCGAGCATTGCCATGCGTGCCTTTTTTCTTATCCCCTTGCTTCTGGCCAGCACCCTGGCCCGTGCCGAGCTGCCTGAAACCGACTGGCTGGAGCTGATGCCCAAGTCGGACCAGAAGGCTCTCGAACAGATGCCCGAAATCGATCACGACTCGCCGGAGGCCCTGGGCACCTTCACCGACAAAGGCGGCCTAAAGCAGAGCAAGGGCTTGCCGGCGGTGATGTACTCGACCAAGACCGTGGCGGCCATGAACGGCAAGGACATCCGCCTGGGCGGCTACCCGGTGCCGCTGGAAAGCGATGCCAAGGGCAACAGCACCTTGTTCTTCCTGGTGCCATACCCTGGCGCGTGCATCCATGTGCCGCCACCGCCACCGAACCAGCTGGTGCTGGTGCGTTATCCGAAGGGGCTGAAGATCGATGACATCTACACGCCGCTGTGGGTCAGCGGGGCATTGAAGGTGGAGAAGGTCAGCAACGACCTGGCCGATGCAGCCTATGCCCTGGATGCGCAGAAGGTGAGGGTGGTGGAAGAAGCTGATCTCTGAGGTTGCCTGTACCGGCCTCTTCGCGGGCTTGCCCCGCGAAGAGGCCGGCAAAGTCACCGCAAGGCTCAGATGGCTTCACTGCCGATACTGACACTCAGCGAGCAAGTCGCCCCAGGCTTCAGCTCCACCACGTCATCCCACACATTGGCCGTCTCGATGCACAGCATTCGCTGCCATCCGTCATCGGCCATGTCCGCCAGCTCCTGGGCCCGCTCGGTCCACGGGTTCCAGATCACCGCCGAGCGTGAGCCGCTGCTGGTCAAGGTAATCCGCCGCTGCCAATGCGGGTCGACAATGCTCAGGGTGTGCGGGGTGGCGAGGTAAATCCGGTCGGTCTCCCCGGCAAACCCCAGCGGCCCTTGCTGCTGGCGCTGTTCCCAGTCAGCCAAGGTCTCGATATAGCCCAGCCCCTCGACCCCTTCGACCCGCGCCTGGCACACATCGCTCACCGCAAAGTAGCTGTGCAGGGCCTGGCTGAGGGTGACAGGGGTATTGCCCATGTTGCGGCTGGTCAGGCTCAGCGCCAGGCGCTCGCCGAGTTCCACCACCAGTTTCAGCTGCACATCATGGGGCCAGCCGGGCAGGTCGCCCTGGGCTTCGGGCAGTTCGAACTCGATGCGCAGGCCATCGCCCACTTCCTCGATACCCAGCAACTGCCAATCACGCGCGCGTGCCAGGCCGTGGGCGGGCGCCTGCTCGCCGCGGTACATGGCCTGCACGGCCTGGGGGTTGCGCTGCAGGTTGCCGAACCAGGGCCAGCACACCGGTACACCGGCGCGTACCGACTTGCCCTGGCGGAAAATGGCCTGATCGCTCAGCCACAGCAGCGGCGGCTCGCCCACACGCTGGTAGCTGAGGATCTGCGCACCCTGCTGGGCGATCAGTAGTTCGGCACGCTCGCTGGTGATGCGCCAGCAGTTGAGTTCGCCGTGTTGCTCGGTGTCGACCTTGAAGGTAGCCATTGCGTTCGTCTCATTGATTGCCAGTGGGCCTTGGACCCGGGCATATGCAATGAGTTTAACGCTGGCTGGGCTTAGCGACGAGGCACGGAGCGAGTGCGGCCACTGCCATCAATGGCGACGAACACGAAGACCGCTTCGGTCACCTTGCGCCATTCGCTGGACAGCGGGTCGTCACTCCAGACTTCGACCATCATCTGGATCGAGCTGCGGCCGATCTCCAGGGTCTGGGTATAGAACGACAGCTGCGCGCCCACGGCTACCGGGACCAGGAAGGCCATGCGGTCGATGGCCACCGTGGCCACACGGCCGCCAGCGACGCGGCTGGCCATGGCGGTGCCGGCCAGGTCCATCTGGGCAACCAGCCAGCCGCCAAAGATGTCGCCGAAGCCGTTGGTCTCACGAGGGAGTGCGGTGATCTGCAAGGCCAGGTCGCCTTGCGGGATTGGATCTTCTTGTTCGAGCTCAATCATGCGATGGGGCCTCTGACCCGTGACGCTTTTCGTTGGTGTGGCGCAAAGGCCGGGTAAACGATTCAGCTGGAAACATACTACGCCGATTTCGTTTCACTGGGCGGCCGTAGGGAAACTCTGCGAAACCGCCTGACATAAAGACCGGCGTTTTCGCACAACATCCCACGCTTGGAGCAACCTTTTCCTACGAATGGCCAGTATATAGAGCATAACGGCCAGCGACGACCGCGCATTCATGAATATCTGTATGGATTTTGTATCGCTTTCGGCGCGGCTCGGCAATTTGCTATCTTCGCCCGTCTACCAATCCAGAAGTCGCGCACCCAGCGGCCTGCATGACCTACAAGAGAAAGACCGATGACCTCCGTGCCGAGCAGTATCGAGCAGCCTTCGCGGCCGCTGACCCGCAGCGACTACAAGACCCTTTCACTGTCCGCACTGGGCGGTGCCCTGGAGTTCTACGACTTCATCATCTTCGTGTTCTTCGCTACGGTGGTCGGCAAGCTGTTCTTCCCGGCCGACATGCCTGAATGGCTACGCCTGATGCAGACCTTCGGCATTTTCGCTGCCGGCTACCTGGCGCGGCCGCTGGGTGGCATCGTCATGGCGCACTTCGGCGACCTGCTGGGGCGCAAGAAGATGTTCACCCTGAGCATCTTCATGATGGCCCTGCCGACCCTGATCATGGGCCTGCTGCCCACTTATGCACAGATCGGCCTGTGGGCGCCGATCTTGCTGCTGTTGATGCGCGTGATCCAGGGCGCGGCGATTGGCGGTGAGGTGCCGGGGGCCTGGGTGTTCGTCTCCGAGCACGTCCCTGCACGCAATACCGGTTACGCCTGCGGCACGCTGACGGCCGGCCTGACTTCGGGCATCTTGCTCGGCTCGCTGGTCGCCACGCTGATCAACAGTGTCTATACCCCTGGCGAAGTGGCCGATTACGCTTGGCGTATCCCGTTCCTGCTGGGGGGGGTGTTCGGCCTGTTCTCGGTGTACCTGCGCCGCTGGTTGCACGAAACCCCGGTGTTCGCCGAGATGCAGCAGCGCAAGGCCCTGGCCGAAGAGTTGCCGCTGCGTGCGGTGCTGCGTGACCACCGTGGCGCGATCGTCCTGTCGATGCTGCTGACCTGGCTGCTGTCGGCCGGCATCGTGGTGGTGATCCTGATGACCCCGGCGCTGCTGCAGAGCTTCTATCAGGTCAGCCCGACCGACTCGCTCAAGGCCAACAGCCTGGCCATCGTCCTGCTCAGCCTCGGCTGCATCGCTGCCGGCCGCCTGGCCGACCGCTTCGGCGCCGGGCGCGTGTTCATCGTTGGCAGCCTGCTGCTGCTGGCCAGCTCCTGGACCTTCTACCACAGCCTGCCAACCCGCCCCGACCTGCTGTTCCCGCTGTATGCGCTGACCGGTTTGTGCGTCGGTATCGTCGGCGCCGTGCCCTACGTGATGGTCAAGGCCTTCCCGCCGGTGGTGCGTTTCAGCGGCTTGTCGTTCTCCTACAACATGGCCTACGCCATCTTCGGTGGGTTGACGCCGATGGTGGTAACCGCGCTGTTGAAGGTCAGCCCAATGGCGCCGGCTTATTATGTGGCGGGGCTGTGTGCCGTCGGGCTGGTGGTAGGGCTATATCTGTTCGCCAACAAGCGTTAATGAGTGAAATTTCTGCGGGTGCAATTATATCGAACAAGAAATTGCCCCATGGAGCAACTTCCACGTCATTGATTGAATAATGGACTCTGGTGGGAGCGGGCTTGCCCCGCGAATACCGGCGAAGCCGGTGCCAGGCACCGCGTGCCCCCATTCGCGGGGCAAGCCCGCTCCCACAGGTAACATCTCAGCGCGTGCCGAAGCGCCTCTGTAGTGTCTGCCGCAGTGGCATCCGGTGTGGCGCCTCGCCCAGCAACATTTTGAAAAGGCCATCCCGGACAACCGGTGATGGCCTTTCATCCAATTGTCATATTGAAGTCATATCGTATTCATGCGGCCTGCAGATACTTGGGCCCGATCCATCCAACACCCCCAATATTCCTGCTAGGAGCAAGGCATGAAACTGAAGCGTTTGATGGCGGCCCTTACCTTTGCCGCCGCTGGCGTTGCCACCGCCAATGCGGTAGCCGCTGTCGACCCAGCAATCCCGACCTACACCAAAACCACCGGTGTATCGGGCAACCTCTCCAGCGTTGGCTCCGACACCCTGGCGAACCTGATGACGCTGTGGGCCGAGGCCTACAAGAAGGAATACCCCAACGTAAACATCCAGATCCAGGCCGCCGGCTCCTCCACCGCGCCACCCGCGCTGACCGAAGGCACCGCCAACCTGGGCCCGATGAGCCGCAAGATGAAAGACGTCGAGCTGCAGGCCTTCGAGCAGAAGTACGGCTACAAGCCAACCGCCATCCCGGTTGCCGTAGACGCCCTGGCAGTCTTCGTGCACAAGGACAACCCGATCAAGGGCCTGACCATGGCGCAGGTCGATGCGATCTTCTCGTCCACCCGCCTGTGCGGCGCCAAGGCCGATGTCAAAACCTGGGGTGACCTGGGCGTGACCGGCGACCTGGCCAACAAGCCAGTGCAGCTGTTCGGCCGTAACTCGGTATCGGGCACCTACGGTTACTTCAAGGAAGAAGCCCTGTGCAAAGGCGACTTCAAGCCTAACGTCAACGAACAGCCTGGTTCGGCTTCGGTCGTGCAGTCGATCAGCTCCTCGCTGAATGGCATCGGCTATTCGGGCATCGGCTACAAGACCGCCAGCGTCAAGACCGTAGCCCTGGCCAAGAAAGAAGGCGGCGAGTTCGTCGAAGACAACGAAGCCAACGCCCTGAACGGTTCGTACCCGCTGTCGCGCTTCCTGTACGTCTACGTCAACAAGGCCCCGAACAAGCCTCTGGCCCCGCTGGACGCCGAGTTCATCAAGCTGGTGCTGTCGCAAGCTGGCCAGCAGGTCGTGGTGAAGGATGGCTACATCCCGCTGCCGGCCAAAGTGGTCGACAAGACCCTGGCTGACCTGGGCCTGTCCCACGCCGGTAACGTTGCAAAGAAGTAAGTAACTGAGGAAGAGGCCGGTACCGATGCCCGGCCTCCTCCACGAATTTTCAGTCCGAAGCCAGGATCCCTGCGCTTCGGGCTTTCTTGCGTCACTGCATTGTCATGTTTTTGTCATACGGGACCGCTAGGGTGTGCGCATGAATGATCTGGCCAACTCCACCATGACCCAAAATTCTCAACCCGTGCGGATTGATTTCAACACGCCGGAGTTGCAACGCAAGCGCCGCATGCGTGCGCTCAAGGACCGCCTGACCCGCTGGTATGTACTGGTAGGCGGGCTTGCCGTCTTGGCGGCAATTACCCTGATTTTCTTCTACCTGGCCTACGTGGTGCTGCCGCTGTTCCAGGGCGCCGAACTGACCAGCAAGAAGGCCCTGGAGCCGACCTGGCTGCAACAGGATGCCGGTAAGCCGCTGATGATCGCGCTTGAAGAGCAGAACCTGGTGGGCATGCGGGTTTCCGACAAGGGGCAGGCGCTGTTCTTCGACACCAAGACCGGTGCCGAGCTGCAACGCGTCGACCTGCCGCTGCCGGCGGGTACCCAGGTGAGTTCGATCAGCACCGATCAGCCGGGTAGCCCGCTGGTTGTGCTGGGGCTGTCCAACGGTCAGGCGCTGGTGTTCCACCACACCTACAAGATCACCTACCCGGACAACAAGAAAACCATCACCCCAGGCATCGACTACCCCTACGGCAAGGACGCGTTCGTGCTTGACGACCAGGGCCGCGCGCTGGAACACGTGAGCGTCAACGTCAACGGCGAAAGCCTGATGCTGGCAGGCTCTACCGGTTCGCACCTGCAGGTCACCCAGCTGACCCGTGAAGAGAACATGATGACCGGTGAGGTCACCAGCGAGCAGAGCCGTATCGACCTGCCGCAGATGACCGAGCCGGTCAAGGCCATCTACATCGACCCGCGTCAGCAGTGGCTGTACGTGGTCAACGGCCGTGCCACCGCCGACGTCTTCAGCCTGCGCGACAAAAGCCTCAACGGCCGCTACAAGCTGCTGGAAGATGGCAATACCGAGATCACGGCCAGTGGCCAGCTGGTCGGCGGTATCTCGCTGATCTTCGGTGACTCCAAGGGTGGTTTGAGCCAGTGGTTCATGGCCCGTGACCCCGATGGCGAGTCGCGCTTCAAGTTGATCCGCAGCTTCCAGATGGGCAGTGCGCCGGTCGTCCAGATCGATGCCGAAGAGCGCCGCAAGGGCTTCATCGCCCTCGACGCCGACGGCAAGCTCGGTGTGTTCCACAGCACCGCGCACCGCACCTTGCTGGTCGAGCCGGCTGCAGAGGGTGCTGGCATCCTGGCCCTGTCGCCGCGTGCCAACCGCATCATCATCGAGGAAGGTGGCAAGCTGTTGCCGCTGAGCCTCAAGAACCCGCACCCGGAAGTCTCCTTCAGCGCGCTGTGGGGCAAGGTCTGGTACGAGAACTATGACGAGCCCAAGTACGTCTGGCAGTCGACCGCGTCGAACACCGACTTCGAGCCCAAGCTGAGCCTGTCGCCGCTGACCTTCGGTACCCTGAAGGCTGCGTTCTACGCGATGATCCTGGCAGCCCCGCTGGCCATTGCCGCCGCCATCTACACCGCCTACTTCATGGCCCCGGGCATGCGCCGCAAGGTCAAGCCGGTGATCGAGCTGATGGAAGCGATGCCAACGGTGATCCTTGGCTTCTTCGCCGGCCTGTTCCTGGCGCCGTACCTGGAAGGCCACCTGCCGGGTGTGTTCAGCCTGTTCCTGCTGATGCCGTTCGGCATCCTGCTTGCCGGTTTCACCTGGAGCCGCCTGCCCGAGTCGTTCCGCCTGCGCGTCCCGGATGGCTGGGAAGCGGCGATCCTGATCCCGGTGATCCTGTTCACCGGCTGGTTCGCCCTGACCATGAGCCCTTACCTGGAAACCTGGTTCTTCGGCGGCGACATGCGCCTGTGGATCACCAATGACCTGGGCATCACCTACGACCAGCGCAACGCCCTGGTGGTCGGTATCGCCATGGGCTTCGCGGTCATCCCGAACATCTACTCGATCGCCGAAGACGCCGTGTTCAGCGTGCCGCGCAGCCTGACTCTGGGCTCCCTGGCCCTGGGTGCGACGCCGTGGCAGACCCTGACCCGCGTGGTCATCCTCACCGCCAGCCCGGGTATCTTCTCGGCGCTGATGATCGGCATGGGCCGTGCGGTGGGCGAGACCATGATCGTGCTCATGGCCACCGGCAACACCCCGGTGATGGAGATGAACCTGTTCGAAGGCATGCGCACCCTGGCCGCCAACGTGGCGGTGGAAATGCCGGAGTCGGAAGTCGGTGGCAGCCACTATCGCGTGCTGTTCCTGGCGGCACTCGTGCTGCTGATGTTCACCTTCGTCATGAACACCTTGGCCGAGCTGATTCGCCAGCGTCTGCGCAAGAAATACTCGTCGCTTTGATAGAAAGGTAGAGATCCGTGAAAAAGGATTCCCTCAAAGGCTGGTTCAAGAGCGGCGCCCCTGGCGTCTGGATCAGCGGTGGCGCGGTTGCCATGGCGGTGATCATGACCATCGGCCTGCTGTCGGTCATCGCCGTGCGCGGCCTGGGCCACTTCTGGCCGGCCGATCTGATCCAGGCCACCTACAAGGTGCCGGGCCAAGCTGATCACATCGTCATCGGCGAAGTGGTGCAAAAAGAAGAGGTGCCCCGTGCCCGCCTCAAAGGTGCCGGCTTGCCGGTACCTGAGCAGGGCCCGGAGTTCATGACCCGTGAGCTGATCAAGGTCGGTAACCGCGACCTCAACGGCAGTGACTTCTCCTGGGTGGTGGGCGAGTGGCTGGTCGACGAGCAACGCCCGGCCGACCTGATGGCGCTGGAACGTCGCGAGTGGGGCAACTTCTACGGCTACCTGGTCAGCGTCAAGGAAGAAGGCCGCGTGGTTGCCGAAGGCCCTGCCGCCTGGAACGAGCTACAGGCCCGCCTCAAGCGCGCCAACCAGCTCAACGGCGAGCTGCAGCAACTCGAGAAAAAAGACATTGGCGCCATCAACCATGGCCTGGAGCGCCTGCGCCTGCACAGCCGCAAGCTGGAACTGGACGGCAAGCTCGACGCCGCCGCCCAGGCCGACATGGACGCCGAGCGTGCCGAGCTGAACAGCCGCTACAAGGCCATCGAAGACCGCCTCAGCGGCCTGCATCAGGCCTTCTCCCGCGACAGCCTGGTAGCGCGCGACGGCAACGGCCGTGAAGTGGAGATCAACCTGAGCAAGGTGGTGCACGCCATTCAGCCGAACGGTATGTCCGGCCTGACCAAGATGGGTACCTACTTTGCCAAGGTCTGGGAGTTCCTCAGCGACGACCCACGCGAAGCCAACACCGAAGGCGGGATCTTCCCGGCCATCTTCGGTACCGTGATGATGACCCTGATCATGGCGGTGATCGTGACCCCGTTCGGCGTGCTGGCTGCAGTGTACCTGCGCGAATACGCCAAACAGGGCCCGGTGACCCGCCTGATCCGCATTGCAGTGAACAACCTGGCAGGCGTACCGGCGATCGTCTACGGCGTATTCGGCCTGGGCTTCTTCGTCTACGTGCTGGGTGGCTCGATCGACCGGCTGTTCTTCCCCGAATCGTTGCCGGCACCGACCCTGGGTACCCCGGGCCTGCTGTGGGCCTCGCTGACCCTGGCACTGCTGGCGGTGCCGGTGGTGATCGTGGCCACTGAAGAAGGTCTGGCGCGTATCCCACGTACCGTGCGCGAGGGCTCCCTGGCCCTGGGTGCGACCAAGGCCGAGACACTGTGGAAGATCGTCCTGCCAATGGCCAGCCCGGCCATGATGACCGGCATGATTCTCGCCGTGGCCCGCGCCGCCGGTGAAGTGGCGCCGTTGATGCTGGTGGGTGTGGTGAAACTGGCACCGTCGTTGCCGCTCGATGGCAACTACCCGTACCTGCACCTGGACCAGAAGATCATGCACCTGGGCTTCCACATTTATGACGTCGGCTTTCAGAGCCCGAACGTCGAGGCCGCACGGCCGCTGGTGTACGCCACCGCGTTGTTGCTGGTGCTGGTGATCGCCACCCTCAACCTCTCGGCAGTGTGGATCCGTAACCACCTGCGCGAGAAGTACAAGGCCCTCGACCACTGATTGAAGCTTTAAGCCACAAGCGGCAAGCTCCCAAAGGAGTGCCGCTTTGCCCTAACTTGCAGCTTGCAGCTTAAAGCTTGCAGCTACAAACGGAGTGAGACCATGCAGCACGAATCCCATACCCACGGCATCGACATGTCTGCCCTGGGCCGCGACAAGCAGAGCCTGCGCCTGGCCGAAGAGACCGTGGCCATCGAAGTACCGGGCCTGAGCCTGTACTACGGCGACAAGCAAGCCTTGTTCGACGTCAGCATGAATATCCCCAAGCAGCGCGTGACCGCCTTCATCGGCCCGTCCGGCTGCGGCAAGTCGACCCTGCTGCGTACCTTCAACCGCATGAACGACCTGGTTGACGGTTGCCGCGTGGAGGGCGCCATCAACTTGTATGGCACCAACATCTATCGCAAGGGCGAGGACGTGGCCGAGCTGCGCCGTCGTGTGGGCATGGTGTTCCAGAAGCCGAACCCGTTCCCCAAGACCATCTACGAGAACGTCGTCTACGGCCTGCGCATCCAAGGCATCAACAAGAAGCGCACCCTCGACGAAGCGGTCGAATGGGCACTCAAGGGCGCGGCCCTGTGGGACGAGGTGAAGGACCGCCTGCATGACTCGGCCCTGGGCCTGTCCGGTGGCCAGCAGCAGCGTCTGGTGATCGCCCGTACCATTGCCGTGGAGCCGGAAGTGCTGCTGCTCGACGAACCGTGCTCGGCACTGGACCCGATCTCGACGCTGAAGGTCGAAGAGCTGATCTACGAATTGAAATCCAAGTACACCATCGTCATCGTGACCCACAACATGCAACAGGCGGCGCGCGTTTCGGACTACACCGCGTTCATGTACATGGGCAAACTGGTCGAATTCGGGGATACCGATACCCTGTTCACCAACCCGGCGAAGAAGCAGACCGAAGACTACATCACCGGTCGCTACGGCTAGTCGGTCTGCCAGCCGCAGGCCGGGGGCCAAGGGATAACACGAACGACTTGAAGCTTGCGGCTTGAGGCTTGCAGCTTTTTCGCGGAGCGAAACGATGATCAACAAAGAAAGCCTTACGCATCACATCTCCCAGCAGTTCAACGCCGAGCTTGAAGAGGTGCGCAGCCACCTTCTGGCCATGGGCGGCCTGGTCGAGAAACAGGTCAACGACGCGGTGACCGCACTGATCGAGGCCGACTCGGGCCTGGCCCAGCAAGTGCGCGAGGTCGATGAGCAGATCAACCAGATGGAGCGCAACATCGACGAGGAGTGCGTACGCATCCTTGCCCGCCGCCAGCCGGCGGCCTCCGACCTGCGGCTGATCATCAGCATCTCCAAGTCGGTGATCGACCTGGAACGTATCGGCGACGAGTCGACCAAGATCGCCCGTCGTGCCATCCAGCTGTGCGAAGAGGGCGAGTCGCCGCGCGGATACGTCGAGGTGCGCCACATCGGCGACCAGGTGCGCAACATGGTCCGCGATGCCTTGGACGCCTTTGCCCGCTTCGACGCCGACCTGGCACTGTCGGTGGCACAGTACGACAAGACCATCGACCGCGAGTACAAGACCGCCCTGCGTGAGCTGGTGACCTACATGATGGAAGACCCGCGATCGATCTCGCGGGTGCTCAGCGTCATCTGGGCCTTGCGTTCGCTGGAGCGCATCGGCGACCACGCGCGCAACATCTCCGAGCTGGTGATTTACCTGGTACGCGGCACCGACGTCCGCCACATGGGCCTCAAGCGCATGAAGGCGGAAGTGCAGGGCACCCCCGTCGAAGAGGCTGAAAGCGCTAATGTTCCGGCTGAACCGGACGATAAATAGTACTGCTCCCGAGCATCAACGCCCGGCCTAGGCCGGGCGTTTTCGTTTGCGGTCGAGCAGCCACCAGGCACCCGCGAACGGTGTGAAGAAGTCCCGCTACACGCGCAGTTGTGGCAAATGGCCATTGCTTGCCGGTAGGCTAGTCGGGATTCAAGAGGAGTATCGATGAGTAAAGTCAATGTACTGGTCGTGGACGACGCCCCGTTCATCCGCGACCTGGTCAGGAAATGCCTGCGCAATGCCTTTCCCGGCATGGTCATCGACGATGCGGTCAACGGTCGCAAGGCCATGGCCATGTTGGGCAAGGAGCCGTTCGACCTGGTCCTGTGCGACTGGGAAATGCCGGAAATGTCTGGCCTTGAGCTGCTCAGCTGGTGCCGCCAGCAGCCCGCGTTGAAGAGCCTGCAGTTCATCATGGTGACCAGCCGTGGTGACAAGGAGAACGTGATCCAGGCCATTCAGGCGGGGGTTTCCGACTTCGTCGGTAAGCCGTTCACCAATGAGCAGTTGCTGACCAAGGTGAAGAAGGCCTTGGCCAAGATCGGCAAGCTCGACAGCCTGATGGCAACCGGGCCTGCGCGGGTGAATTCGGCGTTTGCCAATGATTCCTTGAGTGCCTTGACCGGCGGCAACCCTCAAGCGGCCAAGGTTGCGGCACCTGCGCCAGCGCCGGTGAAGCCTTTGGCGAAGGCATCTGCGCCAGCCACAGCCACAGCCGCACCGTCTGGCCGTGGCCAAGGCCAGCTGCGCTTGGCCAGCGGGATTCAGCCTTGCGTGATCAAGGCATTGAGCCTGAAGGAAGCGCTGTTGGTGGTACGCCGCAGCGAGGCGCTGCCGCAGGTGCTAGAAGGTGCGGTACTGGACCTGGAACAGGGCGAAAACGCCGAAGTTGCGCGGCTGAACGGTTACCTGCATGCCGTCGCGGCGCTGGAGCCCAAGCCCGACAGCGACTGGCTGCAGCTGACGTTCAAGTTCGTCGATCAGGATGCGCAGAAGCTCGATTATCTGTCGCGGCTGATTGCCCGCGGCACGGCGCAAAAGCACTTCACGCCCGGCGCCTGATAGCCACTGTCCTCCTGTGGGTGCGTGCGGCTTTGCGCGACGCAAGGCCGCTGCCACAGCGGACGATCACCATCCGACCAACTGTCATACTCACCGCAAAAGCCGCTGCTAGGCTTCGACAGATCATACCTGTCAAAAAGCCACTATCATGCCCGCCCGCCTGCTGCTGTTCTGTGCATTGCTCATGGCCTCGGCGTCGAGCCTGGGCGTGACCCTCTACCCGATCACCGATGCCGACGGTGTAGCGGCCTATTCCGACCGGCCAGGCCCCGGCGCCAAGCCACTGGAGCTGCGCGAATCCATGGTCGAGTACCAGGAAAGCCAGGTGCGGCTCAACGCGGTCGTCTTCCAAGGTGGCGTCAGCTTCTCTGCGCGCAATGAGTCGCACGTGCCGGTGCAGGTCGAGTTGCACCTGGACAAGCTGATAAACGCGCAGGGCGGCAATGCCCCCCGTATCGTGCGCAGGGTGCTGCCAGGGCGTTCAACGCAAATGCTCAGCGTGCTCAGGGGCCGCCCCGGTACGTTGCTGGGTTACCGCTCGACGCTGCTGCAAGCCATGGGCGACCCGGGGCTGCGGCCGCAGGGCTTTCGCTATGCCTTCCCCTGGCTTGGCGGGCCATTCCGGGTGAGCCAGGGGCCCAACGGCCGTTTCAGCCACTTCGGCCCCAAAGGGCGCTACGCCATGGACATCGCCATGCCTGAGGGCACCACCATCGTTGCCGCACGCGAAGGCGTGGTGGTAAGGGTCGAGAACAGCCAGACCGGGCGCGGCAGCAACCCCTCGGGCAATTTCGTCAGGGTGCTGCACGCGGACGGCACCATGGGCGTGTACCTGCACCTGATGCGCGGTTCGGTGGTGGTGGGCGAGGGGCAGCGGGTGAAGCAGGGGCAGATGCTGGCCAAGTCAGGCAATACCGGCAACAGCAGCGGACCGCACCTGCATTTTGTGGTGCAGCGCAACGTGGGCTTGGCGCTGGAGTCGATACCGTATCAGTTCGACAGGCCAATCAGCGGGCTGCCGGACTTCACCGCCGGCAACCCTTGAGCGGGCTGGGGCCGGAAGGCGGCCCCGCCTGAGGTCAATCCAGCTTCAGCACCTTGGCCAGGACGATCTTCGGCCCTTTCATCTTCTTGATGATGATGCGCAGGCCTTCGACCTCCAGCACTTCCTCTTCCTCAGGTACGCGCTTGAGGGTTTCATAGATCAGCCCCGCCAGGGTTTCGGCCTCGATGTGGTCAAGGTCGATACCCAGCAGGCGCTCGACCTTGAACAGCGGCGTGTCACCGCGCACCAGCAGCTTGCCCGGCTGGTAGGCGAGGATGCCGCGCTCGGTCTTGCGGTGTTCGTCCTGAATGTCGCCCACCAGTACTTCAAGCACGTCTTCCATGGTCAGGTAGCCGATCACCTTGCCATCGGCTTCTTCCACCAGCACGAAATGCGCACCGCCCTTGCGGAACTGCTCCAGCAGCTGCGACAGCGGCATATGCCGGGAGACGCGCTCCAGCGGCCGGGCCAGGTCTTCAAGGTCAATGGTTTCGGGCAGGTGGTCGAGCTCGGCGAGCTCCAGCAGCAGGTCCTTGATGTGCAGCAAACCGGTGAACTCTTCGCGCTCGGCGTCGTACACCGGGTAACGGCTGAACTTGTGGCGGCGCAGCAGTGCCAGGATCTGCTTGAGCGGGGCGTGGGCGTCGATGCTGACCATGTCCTCGCGGGAGTTGGCCCAGTCGACCACTTCCAGCTCGCCCATTTCCACCGCCGAGGCCAGCACGCGCATGCCTTGGTCGCTCGGGTCCTGGCCGCGGCTGGAGTGCAGGATCAGCTTGAGCTCTTCGCGGCTGTAGTGATGCTCGTGGTGCGGGCCAGGCTCGCCTTGGCCGGCAATGCGCAGGATGGTGTTGGCGCTGGCATTGAGCAGGTAGATGGCCGGGTACATTGCCCAGTAGAACACGTACAGCGGCACTGCCGTCCACAGCGACAGCAGCTCGGGCTTGCGGATCGCCCAGGACTTGGGCGCCAGCTCACCGACCACGATGTGCAGGTAAGAGATGACGAAGAAGGCGACGAAGAACGAAATGCCCTTGATCAGCTCCGGCGTGTCGACGCCCAAGTAGGCCAGCAGCGGCTCCAGCAGGTGGGCGAAGGCCGGCTCACCGACCCAGCCCAGGCCCAGCGAGGCGAGGGTGATGCCCAGCTGGCAGGCGGACAGGTAGGCGTCCAGCTGATTGTGTACCTTGCGCAGGATGCTGCCACGCCAGCCGTGCAGTTCGGCGATGGAATCGACGCGGGTGGAGCGCAGCTTCACCATGGCGAACTCGGCGGCTACGAAGAAGCCGTTGAGCAGTACCAGGAGCAAGGCAAAGATGATCATGCCGAAATCGGCGAATAACGAGGTGAGGCTGATACCAGGGGAAGGGTCCATGATGGATTTTTTACGGGGTCCGTCTTTGGGGAATGGAGAAAAAAAGTGCCAGCACAGGCTGGCACAGGGGATCCAATGTAGCGGTTGAAGCCGCAAAAGCAAAGGGTGATGGACGTGATGGGGCTGTTGGGCAGCCCGTTCAACCCTTGCCGTTAGCCAATTGTGCTGGTGCGAAATGGCAGGTGAAGGTGCTCCCATGCCCCGGCACACTGCTGATCTCCAACCGCCCGCGATGGCGCAACAGCACATGCTTGACGATCGCCAGGCCCAGCCCTGTGCCCCCGGTATTGGACGCCCGGCTGGAGTCGACCCGGTAAAACCGCTCGGTCAATCGCGGCAAATGCTTGGCATCGATACCAATGCCAGAATCCTGCACGCTCAGGTGTGCTCCGTGCGCATCGGCCCACCAGCGGATGCGAATGCTGCCCTCGTCCGGGGTGTACTTGACCGCGTTGAACACCAGGTTGGAGAACGCACTGCGCAGCTCGGCCTCGCTGCCCTTCAGGCACACGCCGGGTGCGGCCTCCAGGCTGATGCGCTGGTTGCGCGGCCCGGACAGCGCCTGGGCATCGCCCTTGATCGACTGCAGCAAGGCATCGATCGACACTGGCAGGTTGTCGGAGGGGTAGTCGGTGGCTTCCAGCTTGGCCAGCAGCAACAGGTCGTTGAGCAGGGTCTGCATGCGCGAGCCTTGCTGGCTCATCTGCTGCAGGGCCCGGCGCCAGCGCGGGTTCACGTCCTCGACGTTGTCCAGCAGGGTTTCCAGGTAGCCGGTAATCACCGTCAGCGGTGTCCGCAGCTCGTGGGAAACGTTGGCGACGAAGTCCTTGCGCATCTGTTCGAGCTGGTGGATGCGGGTGACGTCGCGCACCAGCATCAGGTGCTCGTTGTTGCCGTAGCGAGTGATGTGCAGCTGCACGCGCATACGGTCATTGATCGGCGAGGGGATTTCCAGTGGCTCGACGTAGTTCTCCGCTTCGAAGTACTCCTTGAAGCGCGGGTGGCGTACCAGGTTGGTCACCTGCTGGCCGCCGTCCTGCGGGGTCTTGAAGCCCAGCAGGGTTTCTGCGGCGCGGTTCCACCACTCCAGGTTGCCGTCGCTGTCGAGCATGATCACCGCATCGCGCAGCGCGGCAGTAGACTCCTGGACCCGGTCGATCACCGCTTGCAGGCGGCCGCGCACGCGTTGGTCGCGACGTTGCAGGTGATAGATGCTGTCGAACACTTCGCCCCACAGGCCGTAACCGTCGGGTGGCGCCTCGTCGGGTTGGTGGTTGCGCAGCCAGTCATGCAGGCGCAGCAGCTGCTTGAGGGTCCAACCCAGGTACAGCGCCAGGCCGATGGCCAGGCTCCAGCCGTAATAGCCGCTGACCAGCCCGCCGACCAGGCAGACAGTGATCAGCAGCAGCAGGTGGCGAATCAGGGTCGCGTGCCAGTTCTGGTTCAATTTGACGGGATCCTTCGGATCCAGCTGCAAGTTGCAAGCTTCAAGCTGCAAGAAGAAGCGGATCTGTGATGCTGATAGTCCTTTTTCTAGCCTTCACGCTGCCGGCTTTTGCTTGCAGCTTGCAGCTTGCAGCTTGCAGCTAGCTTTTGGTCGAGAAGCGGTAGCCAGTGCCACGGACGGTTTGTACCAGATTTTCGTAAGCTTCACCCAGCGCCTTGCGCAGGCGGCGGATGTGCACGTCGACGGTACGCTCCTCGACATAGACGTTGCCGCCCCAGACCTGGTCGAGCAGCTGGCCACGGGTGTAGGCGCGTTCCTGGTGGGTCATGAAGAACTGCAGCAGGCGGTATTCGGTGGGGCCCATCTCGGCGGGCTTGCCGTCGATGGTCACGCGGTGGCTGATCGGGTCGAGCAGCAGGCCGCCTACTTCAATCGGTGCCTCGCTGTCGCTCGGGCCGGTGCGACGCAGCACGGCCTTCAGGCGGGCGACCAGTTCGCGCGGCGAGAACGGTTTGGTGATGTAGTCGTCGGCACCCACTTCCAGGCCCTGGATCTTGTTGTCCTCTTCACCCTTGGCGGTGAGCATGATGATCGGGATGTCCCCGGTCAGCTCGTCACGCTTCAGGCGGCGGGCCAGCTCGATACCCGAGGTGCCCGGCAGCATCCAGTCGAGCAGGATTAGGTCAGGCTTGCGGTCGACGATGATCGCGTGGGCCTGCTGGGAGTTTTCTGCTTCCAGGCAGTCGTAGCCGGCCATTTCCAATGCAACGGCGATCATCTCGCGAATAGGCGCTTCGTCGTCGACGATCAGAATGTTCCTGCCAACCATGCTCAAAACCTCTCCTGGAAAATCGTGTCTGGCCCGCATTAGATAACGGAATTATTGCAGCTGTGTGACAGGACATTGGCTGTTATGGCGACATTGCATGACTGGGCTAGGCTTCAAGGGGCCGCTGTGGCGGCAAATCCGAACTCATTTCCCCCGTAACAATGGTGAATCCAATGACACGACATACGCTGAGCTGGATGGCCCTTTTCGCTGCGCTGGCGCTCCCGGGGGTGGCCTCGGCCCACCATGCGATGGAGAAGAACGGCATGTGGGTCGATCATGCCGGCATGACGCTGTACACCTTTGACAAAGACGCCGGTGGCAAGTCGATGTGCAATGGCGAGTGTGCCAAGAACTGGCCGCCATTGATGGTGAAAGCCGATGATGAGCCTGCCAAGGACAAGTGGTCGGTGGTAATGCGTGATGATGGCGCCAAGCAGTGGGCTTATGACGGCAAGCCACTGTATACCTTCATCAAGGACAAGAAAGCCGGTGACATGACCGGTGATGGCGTGAAAGACGTCTGGCACGTCGCCAAGCCTTGAGGCACTTTGCATGACCCTGTGGAAGCGGTTAGACCCGCTCCCACAGGGTCTGTATTGACTGTCAGCGCAGCGCGTAGTCCAGGACCACGCCAATGAAGACCAGCAGCCCCGCCCAGTGATTGTGCAAAAACGCCTTGAAGCATGAATCCCGGTCCAGTTTGCGTGTCGACCAGAACTCCCAGGCAAAGCACACGGCAGCCGCCAGCAGCCCCAGGTGGAACCAGCCACCCAGCTCGAAGCGGCTCCCCGCCAGCAGCAGGCAGCCCAACGACAGCAGCTGCAAGGTCAGGATGATCACCCGATCCGCTTCGCCGAACAGGATGGCCGTCGACTTCACGCCGATCTTCAGGTCATCGTCGCGATCGACCATGGCGTAGTAGGTGTCATAGCCCACGGTCCACAGCAGGTTCGCGATGTACAGCAGCCAGGCGCTGGCCGGCAGCTCGCCCCCGGCCGCCGTGAAGGCCATGGGGATGCCCCAGGAATACGCGGCGCCCAGCACCACCTGCGGGTAATAGGTGTAGCGCTTCATGAACGGGTAGCAGAACGCCAGGGCTACCGCCCCGAACGACAGCCAGACCGTGCGGCTGTTGGTGCACAGCACCAGCAGAAAACTTACCGCGACCAGAATCGCGAACAGCGCCAGAGCCTCGCGTGGCTTGACCCGGCCGCTGGCCAGGGGGCGGTCGGCGGTGCGTTTGACGTGGCCATCGACCTTGCGGTCGGCAAAGTCATTGATGCAGCAACCTGCGGCGCGCATCAGCACAACGCCAAGGCCGAAGATCAGCACGTTGGCCAGGGTCGGCGAACCTTGCCCGGCAATCCACACCGCCGACAGGGTAGGCCACAGCAGCAGGTAGATACCGATCGGGCGGTCCATGCGGCTTAGCTGGACAAAATCCCAGGCGCGCGGGTGCCAGCGGTTAAGCGACTTGAGCAATTGCAGGTACATCAGCGGGTTTCCTCCTTGGCCGCTTGCCACAAGGCTGGCAGGAATACCTCGGCCACCAGCAGGTCCAGGCCGTCCCGTTCGAAACGTGAGCGGCGGCCCCAGAGCCTGTCGTGCGCGGCTTCGGCCGGCAACCAGGCCTGTGGATAACTGCACACCTCGATAGGGTGTCGAATGAATGCCTGATCACAGAACAGCAACTCGCCCAGCGAGCGGCTGCCCAGGGTCTCGAGGTCCAGACCGCCGCGCTCCAGGGCGCTGCGGCTGGCCACGCTGCGGGCGAATACCCAGGGCTGGCCATGACCGCGCAGGTAGACTTCGCGCACCCAGCCTTGCGCCCCGGGCGCAATGCCCAGCGCCTGGCACTCGTCATCGCGCAGGGTCTGCCAGCCTTCAAGCAGCGGGGTCACGCAGAAGTGCTCGCGGGACAGGTGGGTCAGGCGGCGAGTCAGCGAGCCCTCGTCGAACAGCCAGCCCAGGGTCGGCTGGTCGAGCTTGGTCGCCAGCTGTGAATACGCCAGCCACGCGACAGCGGCTGCTTGCGAGGATTCGTACGACACGTCGGTATGCTTGTTACAGCCAGAGAGGCGGCGAGCTTAGCATGTTGCCCCGACTGCTTGCATACTGCTGGCAGGGCCAGTAAAAAGCCCCCAAAGATTGCGCGATGGCCCTGTGTGCGGCTTGCCCGCGAAAACCCATCAGCAGCGACACAACGCCTGAACCGAGGAACCGCGTACCCATGAAGAAGTGGCAATGTATTGTCTGTGGCCTGATTTACGACGAGGCCGAAGGCTGGCCGGATGACGGCATCGAGCCTGGTACCCGCTGGGAAGATGTGCCGCAGGACTGGCTGTGCCCCGACTGCGGCGTGGGCAAGAGCGACTTCGAAATGATCGCCATCGGCTGATCACAACCCTGTTTCAACTGAGGAAAGCACGACATGACGTCCCCTGTTGTCATCATCGGTACTGGCCTGGCCGGTTACAACCTGGCCCGTGAATTTCGCAAGCTCGATGGCGAGACGCCGCTGCTGTTGATTACCGCCGACGATGGTCGTTCCTACTCCAAACCCATGCTCTCCACGGGCTTCGCCAAGCTCAAGGATGCCGATGGGCTGTGCATGGCCGAGCCGGGCGCGATGGCCGAGCAGCTCAAGGCCGAAATCCGCACCCACACGCGCATCAGCGGTATCGACCCCGGGCACAAGCGCCTGTGGATCGGCGAAGAGGCCGTGGCCTATCGCGACCTGGTACTGGCCTGGGGTGCCCAGACCGTGCAGGTACCGATCGAGGGCGATGCTGGCGGGCAGGTTTTCCCGATCAATGACCTGGAGGATTACGCACGCTTTCGCGCCGCCGCCGCCGGCAAACAGCGCGTGCTGGTGCTGGGTGCCGGGCTGATCGGCTGCGAGTTTGCCAATGACATGAGCCTGGGCGGGTTCAAGGTCGATGTGGTGGCCCCGTGCGAACAGGTCATGCCGACCCTGTTGCACCCAGCCGCTGCCGCCGCCGTGCAGGCCGGGCTCGAAGGGCTTGGCGTGCGCTTTCACCTGGGCCCGGTGCTGACGCGTCTGCAGCGCGTGGCTGAAGGCCTTGAGGGGCACCTGTCGGATGGCAGCGTGATCGCCTGTGACCTGGTGGTGTCGGCCATCGGCCTGCGCCCACGTACCGATCTGGCCGCTGCCGCCGGCCTCAGGATCAACCGCGGTGTGGCTGTGGACCGCCAGTTGCAAACCTCCCACGACAACATCTACGCCCTGGGCGACTGTGCCGAGGTCGATGGCATCAACCTGCTCTATGTCATGCCGCTGATGAGCTGTGCCCGGGCCTTGGCGCAGACCCTGGCCGGCAACCCCACGGCCGTCAGCTACGGCCCGATGCCGATCACCGTGAAGACCCCCGCATGCCCGCTGGTTGTCTCGCCGCCACCGCAGGGGCGTGAAGGCACTTGGCAGGTGCAAGGGCAGGGCAGTGACCTCAAGGTGCTGTGCCACGATGCCGACGGCACGCTGCTGGGCTATGCCCTGACCGGTGCGGCAGTCATGGAGAAGCTGGCCCTGAATCGCCAGTTACCGCCTGTAATGGCCTAAATAGACGGCGTTCTGTCGGATTTACCCGGTTGTTGCCCACACAATGGCCGCCCAGATACTGGCGCGGCCTCGGTGGGCGTGCCATTCTCACTTCCGTCTGCCGCAGATTAGAGCCTGCGGTGCCTTGAGCGCTGCCCCCAGAGGCAGCACGGCATAACAACAAAAATCCCGTCAAAGAGGCTTTACCATGCGCAAACCAGAACTCGCCGCTGTCATCGCCGATAAGGCCGACCTGACCAAGGAAAAGGCCAACGTGGTGCTGAATGCGATTCTCGACAGCATCACCGGTGCCCTGGACAAGGACACCGTGACCCTGGTCGGTTTCGGCACCTTTGAAAAACGTCACCGTGGTGCGCGTACCGGCAAGAACCCACAGACCGGCGAGCCGGTAAAGATCAAGGCCAGCAACACCGTAGCCTTCAAGCCTGGCAAGAACCTGCGCGATAGCGTTAACACGCCTGCCAAGCCGGCCAAGAAAGGCAAATGATCCACACCTGACAACCCCAGTGTCAGCCAAGCGGGCGCCCCAGGGCGCCCGTTGTGCTTTGTGTGGGGATATGTTGCGAACTTGCGTAAATCGTTCGATAAAAGGATAAACTGCGCGACTCAGTCATTTTTTATTCGAGGCGCGTTGATGAAGTTCCGCTTTCTTCTCTGGGCCATGGGGCTGTTGATGGCCAGGGCCAGCCGTAACAACCCGGCGTTCAAGCAGCAGCTCAAGGACAAGGACCTGGTCTTCCAGATGCAGACCCTGGACGGCAAAATCGCCCGGCACTTCATCGTCAGTGACGAACGCATCAGCAGCAAAGGTGGCGCGCACCCAGAGCCTGCCTTCGCCATTGCGTTCAAGGATGCCGCTTACGGGTTCGCCACGCTGCAGGCGGGCAACAAGCAGCTGGCCTTCATGCAGGGGATTCAGGACAAGAACATCCAGATCAAGGGCAATCCGGCGCTGGTGATGTGGTTCCAGGGCTTGATGAAGTACCTGAAGCCGAAGAAAAAGCGCTGAGGTCGCAGGCCCTGCGGGGGCGGGTTGACCCGCCCACACAGAGGCCAATGCGCATCAATGCGGGGCGTGGAACTGCGAAGCCAGCTCGCGCAGCAAGGTCTCTGCCTCCAGCACCTTGTTCACCACATCCTCGGCCTTGTCCCGCGTTACCCCCAGCCGCTCCAGCAGCTCATCGGGTACTTCCTCCTGTGGCCCTGAGCCAATGCCGCGCGAACGCAGCAGGCGCGTCGCCAGGCATACCAGGTTGGGGAATGCCGCGTAGTCGCCGTCATAGGACGGGTCGTGCTGGAAGCGCAGCGCAGTCGAGAGCTCTTCGGGCATGTCCCACAGTTTCATCAGCCAGGCGCCGATCTGTTCGCGGTTGATACCCAGCAGGTGCTGTTCCACGTAGGTGTGGCACAGGTGCGGGTTGACCTCCAAATGGCGGCAGATCAGCGAGAAGTGGGGCGGGAACACATGCGCCAGCAGCAGGTAGCCAAAGTTGTGCAGCAGCCCGGCCAGGTAGGTCAGGCCAGCTTCGGGGCGTTCTGCCCGCGGCATGGCGCGGGTCAGGCCCTCGATGATGGCTGCGGTGTAGATCGACTGTTGCCAGTACGGCGTGGCTTGCTGCGGGTGGTCTTTGGGCAGGCTCAGTGTCTTGCCCAGGGCCAGCCCAAGGGCCAGGTTGATTACCAGGTCGAAGCCCAGCACGCGCACGATGGCGTCTTCCACCGAGCGGATCTTGCCGGGTGAGGCGTAGTAGGGCGATGCCGCCCAACTCACCACCTGGGCAGCCAGCGCCGGGTCGGTCTCGACCACGCCGGTAATGTCATCGATGCTGGCGTTGGGGTCTACGCGCAGCTTGATGATCTTCTGCGCGGTGTCGGCCAATGGCGGGATTTCGATGGTTTCTTCCAGGCGTTTCTGGATGCGGCGTGCCGTGAAGGCCTGGACGGCCTGGCTGATCTCGTGGGGGTCGTCATGCGGCCGGTCGAGGTTAGGGCTGATGGCCTTGACCTCCTGGCCAAAGCTGCTGGCGCTGGCCTTGGTGAGCATGCGCTTGAAGTTCGTGCGGTCGATCTCGAGCAGCAGGCCGGCTTCACCGGACTGAATCAGCACGGTCTCGCAGTCGAGCAGGCTTTTTTCGTATTGGCACGGCGAGCTGGTCAGCGCCGGAATGCCCGGCAGGCGCTTGAGGTGGTGCTTGTCGAGCATCTGCTTGAGCCGTGGCACCGATACCGCCGTCAGCTTGCGACCGGTCAGCTCGCCCAGGCGATTGAGGTCAAGCAGCTGGCTCTGTGGGAACAACACCATCAGGGCGCCGATTTCGTCGTCGAGCAAGACCGCCTGCACCCGCGAGGCGGCGGGCAATTGCGCATGCTCGACCACTTCGCGGTAGGTGACGCCCACCTTATCGAGCAGCAGCCTGATGACAGAGGGGGCGTGTGGGGTTGCGGTGTCCAGGGCAACTTCAGTCATGGTCCGTATCCACTCGTTCTTTTAAACGCGAAGTATAACCAGTCCCGTCGCAAATCTGGATCCATTCTGGGACTGGCGTCACACTTGGCCATATTGCTGGCCATGGCGCAGCCAGCGGTCAAGCAGCGGGCTGACGTGGTCCGGCCAGCGCGCGATCAGGGCTTGGGCGGCATCACGCACGGCCGGCAGCAGGTCGGCATCGCGCATCAGGTCAGCGACCTTGAACTGTAGCAGACCGGTCTGGCGGGTCCCCAGCATCTCGCCAGGGCCGCGCAGTTCCAGGTCTTTTTCGGCGATGATGAAGCCATCGTTGGTTTCGCGCATGATCCCTAGGCGTTCGCGGCCGATCTGCGACAGCGGCGGGTGATACAGCAGCACGCAATGGCTTGCAGCGCTGCCCCGGCCTACCCGGCCGCGTAGCTGGTGCAGCTGGGCCAAGCCCAGGCGCTCGGGGTTCTCGATGATCATCAGGCTGGCATTGGGCACGTCCACGCCCACCTCAATGACCGTGGTCGCGACCAGCAGCTGCAGCTCTGCGGCCTTGAACTGCGCCATGATTTCGGCCTTTTCCGCAGGCTTCATGCGCCCGTGGATAAGGCCGACCCGCAGCTCGCCCAGGGCGCTGCCAAGCTCCTCATAGGTACTCTCGGCCGCCTGGCAGGTGAGTTCTTCGGATTCTTCGATCAAGGTGCACACCCAGTAGGCCTGGCGCCCTTCTGCACAGGCGGCGCGTACCCGCTCGACCACCTCGAAGCGGCGGCTGTCGGCCACCAGCACGGTGTTCACGGGGGTACGCCCGGGTGGCAACTCGTCGAGCACCGAGGTATCGAGGTCGGCGTAGGCGCTCATCGCCAAGGTCCGCGGGATCGGCGTGGCGGTCATGATCAACTGGTGCGGGCAAAGCTCGCCGGCCACGCCTTTCTTGCGCAGGGCCAGGCGTTGCTGCACGCCGAATCGGTGCTGTTCATCGATGATCGCCAGGGCCAGGTGCTTGAATTTGACCTCTTCCTGAAACAGCGCATGGGTGCCCACCACCATCGGTGCGCCGTTGGCGATCTGCTCCAGTGAACTGGCGCGGGCCTTGCCTTTGAGCTTGCCAGCCAGCCATGCCACCTCGATGCCCAGCGGTTCGAGCCAGCGCTTGAAGGTGATGTAGTGCTGTTCGGCGAGGATCTCGGTGGGCGCCATCAACGCCACCTGGTAACCGGCCTCCAGCGCTTGCAGCGCCGCCAGTGCAGCGACCACCGTCTTGCCGGCACCGACATCGCCTTGTACCAGGCGCATCATCGGCTCGGCCTGGGCAAGGTCGTAGGCAATTTCGTTGGCCACACGCTGCTGGGCACCGGTCGGCTTGAAACCCAGGTTGGCCAGGTACTGCGCCGGCAACCGGCTGGCCTTGGGCAGCACGGGGGCACGCAGGCTGCGCAGGCTCTCGCGCAGCCGTTGCTGCGACAGCTGATGGGTCAGCAGTTCCTCGAAAGCCAGGCGGTGCTGAGCCCAATGCTGGCCTTCGGCAAGCTCGTCGAGGTCGGCATCGGCCGGCGGGTTGTGCAGATAACGGATGGCGTCGTCCAGCGGCGCCAGCTGGTAGTCCCGGGCCAGCTCATCGGGCAGCCAGTCTGGCAGGCTGCGCGGGCCAAGCATGCCCAGGCTTTGCTGGCAGAGCAGGCGCAGGCGTTGCTGGGTGAGGCCTTCGGTGGTCGGGTAGATCGGCGTCAGGGTCTGTTCTACCGGGGGTGGAGGCTCGTCGCCGTTCAGCGCCCGGTACTCTGGGTGATAGATCTCCAGGCCAGAGGCGCCAGGGCGGGCTTCGCCATAGCAGCGCAGGTGCGTGCCGCGTTTCAGGCCTTCTTTCTGCGCGTTGCTGAAGTGATAGAAGCGCAGGCTCAGCACCCCGCTGCCATCACCCAGGCGCACCACCAGGCTGCGGCGCTTGCCCATGGTCACGTCAGCGCCACTGACCACCCCTTCGATGACCGCGTCCTGGCCTGGGCGCAGGGCGCCGATGGGCACCACGCGGGTGCGGTCCTGGTAGCGCAGCGGCAGGTGGAACAACAGGTCCTGCAGGTTCTCCAGGCCGACCTTGGCGAGTTTTTCCGCCATGGCATCGCCCACGCCCTTGAGTACCGTGACCGGGACCTTCGACAGCTCACTCATGACTCAGGCCGGCTGTTCCGCAGAGGGTTTGGCGACCGAGCAGAGGCGGATCGAGTCGGCGAGGATCTCGATGGCCTTGGGCCGCGGGAAGCTGGCACGCCAGGCAATGGCCACGGTACGGAACGGTGCCGGTGCCGTCAGTGGGCGCACTTCGATGACGCCCGGCGCGTAGTGGTGGCTGTGCACCGCCGACAGCGGCAGGATCGAGACGCCAAGGCCCGAGGCGACCATGTGGCGAATGGTTTCAAGCGAGCTGGATTCCACCGTGGTGTGCCGGGCGCCTTCACCGCCCTTGTTCAGGGTCGGGCAGGCTTCCAGGACCTGGTCGCGGAAACAGTGGCCTTCGCCCAGCAGCAGCAGGCTCTTGTCGTTGAGCATGGCGGTATCGATGGTTTTTTTCGCCGTCCACGGGTGATCGGCGGGCATCAAGGCGCAGAATGGCTCATCGTACAGCGGCAGGGTCAGCACGTCGGCTTCGTTGAACGGCAGGGCGATGATCACCGCGTCCAGTTCGCCGTTGCGCAGCTTTTCGCGCAGTACGTGGGTGAAGTTCTCTTCGATGTACAGCGGCATCTGTGGTGCCACGCGGTGCAACTGCGGGATCAGGTGCGGGAAGAGATAAGGGCCGACGGTATAGATGGCACCGACCTTGAGCGGGGCGGTCAGTTGGTTCTTGCCGGCCTGGGCCAGCTCACGGATGCCCTGGGCCTGTTCCAGTACCTTCTGCGCCTGGGCAACGATGCTTTCACCGACCGGGGTCAGGCGAACCGCGCTCTTGCTGCGCTCGAAGATCAGCACGCCAAGCTCGTCCTCGAGCTTCTTCACACCGACCGACAGGGTCGGCTGGCTCACGTGGCAACGTTCGGCCGCGTGGCCGAAATGCTGTTCCTGGGCGAGTGTGACGATGTAGCGTAATTCTGTGAGGGTCATAACGTGCGTCCATGAAGTTGCGAGCCCAGCATAGCGGCTGCAATCGATAGACGCACGTTATCAGACTTGCCGATTTGTGACAGAAACAAAAGTCTCAGCGGCGGTCCAGCGAGTAGACGAACGGCGCCACGACTTCGATCGTGCCGTTGTTCAGCAACTCCGGTGGCGGCTTGGGTACCGTGCCGGCGCGACGGATCATTTCCAGCGTTGCGCGGTCCAGTGCTGCACTCCCCGAACCACCCGCCATGGCGTACGACACTACCTTGCCTTCGGCATCGACCACGAAACGCAGGCGGTTGATGCCCTGCAGGCCGCGACGACGCGCGTCTTCCGGATAGCGCTTGTACTTGGCCAGGTGGCGCAGCAGGTCGCTCTGCCAGGTAGGCAGGGCGTTGCTGTTGGACGCGATGCTCGGTGCCGGTGCTGCGGACTTCTGGGGCGGCGTATTGCTTGGCGGTGCATCAACCACCTCCTCGGTCGGAGGCGCTTCCTTCGGCGGCTCAGGCTTTTTCTCAGGCTTGGGCGGCTGTGGCTTGGCCTTCGGCTTGGGCGGCTTGGCGATGGCGATCTTGGGTTTAGGCGCTTCCACCAGCTTGGGCAACGGCAGTTCTTCGACCGGTGCCGGCGGCTGTGGGGCGGCTTTGGGAGGAGGTGGTGGCGCAGGCTCCGGCAACGGTGCCAGCTCGACCATCATGGCTGCCGGCGGCAGCTCGATGGCCTGAGGCACCGACCAGTTGAGCGTGAGCAGCACAGCGACGGCATGGACACCCAGCACAAGTGCCAGGCTGCCGCTGTAACGCGCCAGATTGTGCCGCGTCTTCGTCATTTCTTGGCTGCCGTCTCGAGACCTACCAGACCGACTTTGAGGTAGCCGGCCGCGCGCATGTTGTTCATCACTTCCATCAGGTCACCGTAATCCACGCCCTTGTCGGCCTGGAAGAAGATGGTGGTTTCCTTGTCGCCCTTGGTCTTGGCGTCGAGCATCGCGCCAAGTTGCGCGGGTGCAGGTACCTGGTCGTCTCCGACATACAGCTTCTGGTCGGCCTTGACGCTGACGAACACGGGTTTCTCGGGCCTCGGCGCCGGCTTGGCGGTCGAGGCTGGCAGGTCGACCTTGATGTCGACCGTTGCCAAGGGCGCCGCCACCATGAAGATGATCAGCAGTACCAACATGACGTCGATGAACGGCGTAACGTTGATTTCGTGGTTTTCGGCGAGGTCGTCGCCACCTTCGTTGAGATGCAGGCCCATGGCTTACCCCACTTTCACCATGTGCGGGGCGGCGCGCTCGCTGCCTTGGTGGTCCAGGTCACGGCTGACCAGCAGCAGCACCTGGGCAGAAGCGTCGGACACCTGAGCCTTGTAGCCGGCAATGGAGCGGGCGAAGACGTTGTAGATGACCACGGCCGGGATTGCCGCAACCAGGCCCAGGGCTGTTGCCAGCAGGGCTTCGGCGATGCCGGGGGCAACGACTGCCAGGTTGGTGGTCTGGGTCTTGGCGATGCCGATGAAGCTGTTCATGATGCCCCATACGGTGCCGAACAGACCGACGAAGGGTGCGGTGGAACCGATGGTGGCCAGTACGCCGGTGCCGCTGCTCATGTTGCGGCCGCTGGCAGCGACCAGGCGCTCCAGGCGGAAGGCGACGCGTTCCTTGATGCCTTCTTTTTCACGCGCGTTGGCCGACAGGCGCATTTCTTCGAGGGCATCGTGGACCAGGGTGTGGGCCAGGGTGCCTTCCTTGTTGGAGACCTCGCTGGCTTCCTTGAGGCTGGCGGACTTCTTCAACTGGGCGATCTCGCCGCGCAGACGACGCTTGGCGCCCATCAGCTCGAAGCCTTTGGCGATCCAGATGGTCCAGGTGATGATCGAGGCGATGGCCAGGCCGATCATGACGATCTTCACCACGATGTCGGCGTTCTTGTACATGCCCCATGGCGACAGGTCGTGGGCCATGCCCAGGGTAGTATCCTCGACCAGTGCTTCGACGCCCGGGTCTACAGCGACCGGTGCATCGACCGGGGTCGCGGCAGGCGCGTCGGCAACGGGCGCCGAGCCATCAGCGGCCGGGGCTGGGGCGGCGGCGGGAGTAGCGGGGGCGGCAGCGGCAGCAGCAGGTGTGCTGGCGTTGGCGGTTGGCTCATCGGCCATGGCCACTGGGGCCAGCACCAGGCTGAACATCAGCGCGGCGATGGCACGCCAGGCGCGCGACGGGGTTGGCGAAGCGGAGGGTTGAGTACGTGTCATGCTAGCCGGACCTGATGAAGAAAAAGAGTGAACGTTCTCCAAGGCCTCGAGAGCGGCCGAGAACAGATAGGGGCGCCATTATTGCAAGTAATTCTTGTTAACAAAAGTAATCTCGTTGCTTTTTTCGCCTATCGTCTAGCCGCCCATCGTGTAGCGTGGCTGGTTTGATCCACTGGTCTAGGGAGTTTTGAGATGTTGGACCTGTCCGTAATGGTCGTAGGTTGTGGTGATGTAGGTGGCCGGCTTGCCCGGCAATTGCTTGCCCGTGGCTGGCTGGTGAGCGGCTTGCGCCGTTCGATCGCGCAACTGCCCGAGGGCGTTGTGCCGGTGGCTGCCGACCTGTCCGATGCGGCCATCCCCGCAGCGTGGCCGCAGCGTGCGTCGGATTATCTGGTGTATTGCGTGGCGGCCAGCCAGCACGATGAGGTGGGGTATCAGGCCGCCTATGTTGACGGCCTGCGCCATGTTCTGGCTTGGCTGGCAGCGCGTGGGCAGCACCCACGACGCCTGTTGTTCGTGTCCAGCAGCAGCGTGTTTGCGCAACAAGAGGGTGAGTGGATCGATGAGACGGCGGCCACTGAACCTGAAGGGTATTCCGGGCGCGTAATGCTTGAAGCCGAGCGCCTGGCGTTGGCCAGTGGTATCCCGGCAAGCGTGGTGCGTTTGACCGGCATCTACGGGCCGGGCCGTGAGTGGCTGCTGAGCCAGGTACGCCAGGGGTATCGGGTGGCCGAGCAGCCGCCGCTGTATGGCAACCGCATCCATGCCGAGGATGCAGCGAGCCTGCTGGCCTTCCTGCTGCAGGCGGATGCCGACGGCGTGGCGCTGGACGATTGCTATATAGGTGTCGATGACGACCCGGCGCCGCTGGCCGATGTGGTGGCCTGGTTGCGCGGGTACATGGGGGTTACCGAGTGGTCGGATGAGCAGCGGGTGCGCCGTACCGGCAGCAAGCGCTGCAGCAATGCCCGCGTGCGGGCATTGGGCTGGGTGCCGGCGTATCCGAGCTACAAGGAAGGGTACGCGGCCATTCTGCAAGGGAAAGGCTGACGGGCTGGGGCCGCTTAGCGGCCCTTTCCGGCCGGTCCGGGGCCGGCAAGGCCGCGAATGGCTTCAGTTCTTCTCAAGCACCCACTGACGAGAACCGGCTGCCAATGCAGGCATCTCGTCCGGCTGTGCACGGTTCACCGCCTGGAAAATCTCCAGCTTGTCGCCATCACGCTTGAGAATGAACGGCGCACCACGTTGCTTGCGCTCCAGCCACAGGCTGTCGTTGCTGCCGCCCATGGTCGCGCAATCGCCCGCCAGGCACAGGGCAAAACGGTCCGGGCCGGGCAGGCCGGTCACGCCGCCGTTATCGGCGAAACGCACCACGCTACCTTGACCCTGGCCTTCGACGATCTTCCAGTCGCCGCCCAGGTAAGCCTGATACAGCGCCTTCTCGAAGCTGCCACCCAGGGGCGCATTGCCCGGCTGCTTGGCGCGCACGAAGGTCTGCTTGGCACCGGACTGGTCGGTGGTTTTCAGCTCGTCACCGTCCAGCTCAAGCTGCTCGGTCTGCCCGCCCTGGAAGCTGGCCTGCCACTG
This sequence comes from Pseudomonas sp. NFX1, assembly GCF_051123555.1. Lineage (NCBI taxonomy): Bacteria > Pseudomonadati > Pseudomonadota > Gammaproteobacteria > Pseudomonadales > Pseudomonadaceae > Pseudomonas > Pseudomonas sp. NFX1. The sequence goes on from NZ_CP169366.1 coordinate 4,762,608, forward strand.
CTTTTCAGTGGCGCTCAGTTGGCCATCGGCGGCCTCGAAACCATTGCTGAAGCTGGCCTGCTGGTCGGCTATATCGAGTTTCCACTCGAACACCGGGCCATGCTCATTCAGGGCCTGACGCAGGCTGCCACCCTTGACGGCGGCTTTGATGGCGTCCTGGTTGATCCAGGTGCCGTTGAAGTCTTCGGGTTTATGACTGGCGCAACCGCTCAAAAGCAGGGCTGCCAGCGCGAGGGGCAGTGCTTGACGCATGGTAGGTAACCTTGGGGGAGAGAGCGTGACGGGCAGAGCGCCCGTCACCGGGGGCATCACTCGATGACCAGGATCGCGTCCATTTCGACCTGCGAGCCTTTCGGCAGCGCGGCAACGCCAATCGCGGCGCGGGCTGGGTAAGGTTGTTCGAAGTAGCGGCCCATCACCTCGTTGACCTTGGCGAAGTGGCTCAGGTCGGTGAGGAAGATGTTCAGCTTGACGATGTCCTTGAACGAACCGCCAGCGGCTTCAGCCACGGCCTTGAGGTTCTCGAAGACCTGAACGGTCTGAGCTTCGAAGCCTTCGACCAGTTCCATGGTTTTTGGGTCCAGCGGGATCTGGCCCGACATGTAGACGGTGTTGCCGGCCTTGATCGCTTGCGAGTAGGTACCGATAGCGGCGGGGGCTTTGTCGCTGGTAATGACGGACTTGCTCATGATGACTCCTTGCGGTTGGCGGACTACGTACGCATGCGGGTGATGCGGACCACACCGGTCAAGGTACGCAGCTTCTTGATCACACGCGCCAGGTGCACGCGGTCGTGCACGCTGACCACCAGTTGGACCACGCTGATACGGCCGTCGCGTTCGTCCATGCTGATCTTCTCGATATTGCCGTCGGCGGCATTGACGCTGCTGGCCAGCAGCGCGATCAAGCCGCGTTGGTGCTCCAGCTCGACGCGCAGCTCGACGTTGAATTCGCCAGCGATGTCCTTGGCCCAGGAAAGCTGCACGCACTTCTCTGGGTTGTGGCGAATTTCACTGATGTTGCGGCAATTTTCCAGGTGCACGACCATGCCTTTGCCCGCCGACAGGTGGCCGACAATCGGGTCACCAGGGATCGGCGTGCAGCACTTGGCGTAGCTGAGTACCAGGCCTTCGGTGCCGCGAATCGCCAGCGGGCCTTCCGGCGCCGGCAGTTGCTCGCCTTCGGCCGACAGCAGGCGGCGGGCGACCACATAGGCCATGCGGTTGCCCAGGCCGATGTCTTCGAGCAGGTCTTCGATCAGCTCCAGGCGGTATTCGGCGAGAATCGCCTGAATGCGCTCCTGGGGGATCTTTTCGAGGCTGCTGTCGAAGCCGGTCAGTACCTTGTTCAGCAAGCGCTCGCCGAGGCTGATGGACTCGGAGCGGCGCTGTTGCTTGAGCGCGTGGCGGATGTGCGTGCGCGCCTTGCCGGTGACCACGAAGTTGAGCCAGGCCGGGTTCGGCCGGGCGCCCGGCGCGCTGACGATCTCTACCGTCGAGCCGCTCTGCAGGGGCTCCGACAGTGGCGCCAGGCGGCGGTTGATGCGGCAGGCGATGCAGCTGTTGCCAACGTCGGTGTGTACCGCGTAGGCAAAGTCGACGGCCGTGGAGCCTTTGGGCAGCTCCATGATGCGGCCTTTTGGCGTGAACACGTAGACCTCGTCCGGGAACAGGTCGATCTTCACGCTCTCGATGAATTCCAGCGAGTTGCCCGCACGCTGCTGCAGCTCGAGAATACCCTTGACCCACTGACGGGCACGGGCGTGGCTGCCTTTGGGCTGTTCGTCGTCGTTGGACTTGTACAGCCAGTGCGCGGCGATGCCATTGTTGGCCATCTCTTCCATTTCGCGGGTGCGGATCTGGATTTCGATGGGCACGCCATGCATGCCGAACAGCGTGGTGTGCAACGACTGATAGCCGTTGGCCTTGGGGATCGCGATGTAGTCCTTGAAGCGACCGGGCAGCGGTTTGTACAGGTTGTGCACGGCGCCGAGCACGCGGTAGCAGGTGTCGACCTTGTCGACGATGATGCGGAAGGCGTACACGTCCATGATCTCGTTGAAGGCGCGGCGCTTGCCGCGCATCTTCTTGTAGATGCCATAGAGGTGTTTTTGCCGGCCGCTGACCTCGCCCTCGATACCGTCGGCGGCCAGGCAGTTGGCCAGCGACTGTTCGATCTTGGCGACGATCTCTTTGCGGTTGCCGCGGGCGCTCTTGACCGCCCGATGGATCAGCGACGAGCGCATCGGGTGCATGGCCTTGAAACCGAGGTCTTCGAATTCGACGCGCACGGTGTGCATGCCGAGCCGGTTGGCGATGGGCGCGTAGATTTCGAGGGTTTCCTTGGCGATGCGTCGGCGTTTTTCGCCAGACAGCACTTCCAGCGTGCGCATGTTGTGCAGGCGGTCGGCCAGCTTGACCAGGATCACGCGGATATCGCGGGCCATGGCCATGGCCATCTTCTGGAAGTTCTCGGCCTGCGCCTCGGCCTTGGTCTCGAAGTTCATCTGGGTCAGCTTGCTGACCCCATCGACCAGCTCGGCGACCGTCTCGCCAAACTGCTGGCTGAGGGCTTCCTTGGCGATGCCGGTGTCTTCGATCACATCGTGCAGCATGGCCGCCATCAGGCTCTGATGGTCCATGTGCATGTCGGCGAGGATGCTGGCCACGGCCAGCGGGTGGGTCACATAGGGCTCGCCGCTGCGGCGGCGCTGCCCATCGTGGGCCTGTTCGGCGTAGAAATAGGCGCGACGAACCAGGTTGACCTGTTCGGGGCCCAGGTAGGTCGACAGCCGTTCGGCTAAGGCTTCTATACCCGGCATGGGTTCACCTCTTGCAGAGGAAGAGGGCCTTGTGCCGCGCGACGTCGACCTGGCATCAATCAGACAGCCTCGTTGGACTCGTCCTCGAACGCGGCGAAGACCGGATCCTCGGTGACGATCTCTTCAGCGGCGATGAACTCGTTGGTGACGATGCCTTCGGCAATTTCACGCAGGGCAACTACGGTCGGCTTGTCGTTTTCCCACGCTACGCGTGGCTCTTTGCCGCCGGTCGCCAGCTGACGGGCGCGCTTGGTCGAGAGCATGACCAGCTCAAAACGGTTATCCACGTGTTCCAGGCAGTCTTCAACAGTTACGCGGGCCATGGTCTTCCTCAGTAGCAAATGCGGTAGGCGTGCAGCCCAATTTGGGCAGGCGGACTCAATAGTTTAAAAAATCACCAGCCAATAGGGAAGCGATGTTTTGCCGGGTGCGGATCATAGCGCTCCCTGTGGTAACGGCTTTGCCCGCGAAAGGGCGGGAACAGACACCCTGATCTTGTATCTCACAACATCGCGCCGCGCAACCGTGGGGTCAGTTCTTCGAACAGCGTCTGCACCGAGCGCAATGCCCGGCAATCGGGCCGGGTCAGCAGCCACAGCTGGGTGTCGCAACCGGCCAGCGGCCCGCTCAGCGCATCGACGCCTGGCAAGGCGTGCACCATGTAATCGGGCAACGCCGCCACGCCCAACCCGGTGCTGACCAGCTGCGCGATGGTCGACATGCCGCTGCACTGGTAACGCGGGCTCAGGCCGGGGTATTGCTGGTTGCGCCAGACCACGGTGGGGTGGTCCTGCATCGAATCGTCCGGTGCGATCCACGGCACGCTGTTGGCCGCCTCGTTCAGGCGCTCGCGCCACTGCGGGTGGCCGCAGATCACATAGGAAGTCGAACCCAGGCACCGGCCGACCAGATGCTCCGGTGGCGTGTTGGTCAGGCGCAGGGCAATGTCGGCATCGCGCCGGCTGAGGTTGGCGAAGGTATTGGAAGTGCCCATTTCCAGCGACAAGGCCGGGTAGTTGGGCATGAATTCGGCCAATGCCGGCAACAGCAGGCTGTGCATCACTGCCTCGGTGCACGTCAGACGAACGGTACCGCTGACTACCTGCTCGCCACTGGTCATGGCGATGCGTGCGGCCTCCAGCGCCTGCTCGGCGCGCTCGGCCTGCTCCGCCAAGGCCTGCGCCGTGTCGGTCGGCAGGTAGCCTTTACGGCTCTTTACGAACAGTGCCGTGCCCAGTGCCGACTCCAGCCGGCGGATCGAACGGAACACCGTCGAAACATCGACTTTGAGCAGTTCGGCAGCCTTTGCCAAGGAGCGGCCACGTTCCAGGGCCAGGACCAGGGAGAGGTCGGCATGGGTAATCTGATATTGCATTGGTGCACGCTCTGCTTGCCGAAATGCCAATGTCTGTTGCGTTGAGGCCATTTTATAGTGGAACCGCCCCTGGGAATCAATGCGCCCGGTCGGGCAACCAATCCCCACGATGGGAAAGTGAAAAAAACAACAGCTGCAACCATCGTCGCCCGTGAGGCGCCAGCCGTATCCCCACATCGCCGCAGCAAATCAAAGGATGTACACCATGACGTCGGTCACTCCGTGCGCCAGTTCTTCCAGCGAGATGAAAGACTTCCTCCAGGCCCATCCGGACACTCAGTACGTCGATCTGCTGATCTCCGACATGAACGGCGTGGTACGTGGCAAGCGCATCGAGCGGGCCAGCCTGCACAAGGTGTACGAGAAAGGCATCAACCTGCCGGCGTCCCTGTTTGCCCTCGACATCAACGGTTCGACCGTTGAAAGCACGGGCCTGGGCCTGGATATCGGCGATGCCGACCGCATCTGTTACCCCATCCCCGGCTCGCTGTGCAACGAGCCGTGGCAGAAACGCCCCACCGCGCAGCTGCTGATGACCATGCACGAAATCGAAGGCCAGCCGTTCTTCGCCGACCCGCGCGAAGTGCTGCGCCAGGTGGTGAGCAAGTTCGATGACCTGGGCCTGGATATCTGTGCCGCATTCGAACTCGAGTTCTACCTGATCGACCAGGACAACCTCAACGGCCGCCCACAGCCGCCGCGCTCGCCGATTTCCGGCAAGCGCCCGCAGTCGACCCAGGTGTACCTGATCGACGACCTCGACGAATATGCCGACTGCCTGCAGGACATGCTCGAAGCGGCCAAGGAGCAGGACCTGCCTGCCGACGCCATCGTCAAGGAAAGCGCCCCGGCGCAGTTCGAGGTCAACCTGCACCACGTTGCCGACCCGCTGAAGGCCTGCGACTACGCGATCCTGCTCAAGCGCCTGATCAAGAACGTTGCCTACGACCATGAAATGGACACCACCTTCATGGCCAAGCCCTACCCGGGGCAGGCGGGCAACGGCCTGCACGTGCATATCTCGCTGCTGGACAAGAAAACCGGCAAGAACATCTTCGCCAACAGCGACCCGCTGCAAAGCGACGAGCTGCGCCACGCCATCGGTGGCGTGCTGGAGACCATGCCGGCGTCGATGGCCTTCCTCTGCCCGAACGTCAACTCCTACCGCCGCTTCGGCGCGCAGTTCTACGTCCCCAATGCGCCAAGCTGGGGCCTGGACAACCGCACGGTTGCGGTTCGTGTGCCGACCGACAGCAGCGAAAACGTGCGCATCGAGCACCGCGTGGCCGGCGCCGACGCCAACCCGTACCTGATGCTCGCGGCCATTCTCGCCGGCATTCACCACGGCCTGACCAACAAGGTCGAGCCGGGCGAGCCGATCGAGGGCAATTCGTACGAGCAGCTGGAGCAGACGCTGCCGAACAACCTGCGCGATGCCCTGCGTGCGCTGGATGACAGCGAAGTGCTCAACCAATACATCAGCCCGGACTACATCGATATCTTCGTCGCCTGCAAGGAAAGCGAGCTGGCAGAGTTTGAAGTGTCGATCTCCGACCTCGAGTACAACTGGTACCTGCACACGGTGTAAGCCCATGAGCGCAAATGCGGTCCCTTTGATCGGTATCAGCGCCTGCCGCCAGCAGGTGGGGAAGAACTCGTCGCACACGGTGGGCGACAAGTATGTCGAGGCGGCCGGCTTTGCCGGGCTGCCGCTGATTCTGCCGGCTCGCGACGGGGGCAGTGATACCCCTGGGTTGCTGGCTCGGCTCGACGGCATTCTTTTTACCGGCTCGCCTTCAAATATCGAACCGCATCATTACAATGGCGCCCCCAGCGCGGAGGGTACCCGGCATGATCGCGCGCGCGATCGCCTGACCTTGCCGCTGCTGCAGGCAGCGATTGCCGCCGGTGTGCCGGTGTTTTGCATCTGCCGTGGTTTCCAGGAATTGAACGTGGCCCTTGGCGGCACCCTGCACCAGCGTGTGCAAGCGCTGCCTGGCTACCTCGACCACCGCGAACCTGAGGACGCACCCCTGGAGGTGCAATACGGCCCTCGTCACCCTGTCGGCATCGAGCCTGGCGGGTTGTTCGAGCGCCTGGGCCTGGCTGCGCAATTCGAGGTCAACTCGTTGCACAGCCAGGGCATCGATCGCCTGGCCCCCGGGCTGCGCGTCGAGGCACGGGCCCCGGATGGCCTGATCGAAGCGGTGTCGATGCCGGATGCGCCGGGCTTCGTGCTTGGTGTGCAGTGGCACCCTGAATGGCGTTTCGCCGAAAACCCGGTCTCCCGGCGCCTTTTCCAGGCGTTTCGCGAGGCCTGTATTGCCCATGCTGCACGGGAGGGTGTGCGCCACAAGGCATGCTGACGTCACCCGAAAGTCTCGGATGACTCACCCCCGCTGCAAGCTTTCAATGAGTGAAAGCGGGCCTTGTGCGCAAGGCCTGTGAAAACAATTCCAAAATTTACGGCAAATACTCATGAGCGATTACACAGAAGCCGGCCGCCCACCCGATGTGGCGGCCGACGCGGGCAACACCCAGCGCAGCAAGGGCTTGGCCAAAGGTCGCCTGGGCTTGCTGGCCAGCGTGGTGCTGGGCATTTCCACCATCGCCCCGGTCTATACCCTGACCGGCGCGCTTGGCCCTACCGTGCGAGAGGTGGGCGCCCACCTGCCAGCGGTATTCATCGTCGGCTTCCTGCCGATGCTGCTGGTCGCCCTCGGCTATCGCGAGTTGAACTCGGCAGAGCCGGACAGCGGCACTTCGTTCACCTGGTCGGCGCGTGCCTTCGGCCCGATGATCGGCTGGATCGGTGGCTGGGGGCTGGTGGTCGCCACGACCATCGTGCTGTCGAACCTGGCGGGCGTGGCGGTCGATTTCTTCTATCTGTTCCTCGGTCAGATCACGGGCAACCATGGCCTGGCTGCCTTGGCAGACAACCTGCTGATCAATATCGCCACTTGCTGCGTGTTCATTGCCCTGGCGGTGTGGATATGTTGTCGCGGCATAGCCACCACCATGACGGTGCAGTATGGCCTGGTGGCCCTGCAGTTGCTGGTGCTGATCGGCTTTGCCTTCGCTGCCTTCGGTGGCACCACCGCGCCGCCACCGCTGGCGTTCGATTTCGCCTGGTTCAACCCGTTCGGTGTCGAGTCGTTCTCGGCCTTTGCTGCGGGGCTGTCGTTGTCGATCTTCATCTTCTGGGGCTGGGACACGTGCCTGACCGTCAGCGAAGAGTCGGTGGGCAGCGAAGAGGTGCCGGGCAAGGCCGCCACCTGGACGGTGATGTTGATCCTCGGCCTGTACCTATTCACCGCCATCGCCACACTGCAGTTTGCCGGTATCAGCGAAACGGGCCTGGGCCTGAACAACCCGCGCATCCAGGAGAACGTCTTTGCCCACCTGGCCGGCCCGGTCATGGGGCCGCTGGCGATTCTGATGTCGATCGCCGTGCTGGCCAGCACCGCAGCGTCGCTGCAGTCGACCTTCGTGGCGCCGGCGCGCACCCTGTTGGCCATGGGTTACTACGGTGCGGTACCGCAAAAGTTCGCCAGTGTCTGCCCGCGTTCGCAAACGCCGCGCTACGCCACCATCTGCGCAGGCCTTGCCGCTGGCCTGTTCTACGTGACCATGCGTACCCTGAGCGAGAACGTGCTGGCGGATACCATCACTGCCCTGGGCATGATGATCTGCTTCTACTATTCGCTGACCGCGTTTGCCTGCGTCTGGTATTTCCGCGGCAGCCTGTTCGACAGCCTGCGCCATTTCATCATGCGCGGCCTGTGCCCGCTGGTAGGCGGGGTGATCTTGTCGGTAATCTTCGCGCGTACCGCCATCGACAGCGCCTCGCCAGACTTCGGCAGCGGCTCGCATGTGGGCGGGCTGGGGTTGGTGTTCGTGATTGCCGCGATCATTTCGGTGCTCGGCATCGGGCTGATGATGCTGTCGCGCCTGCGGGCGCCGGCGTACTTCCTGGGGGCCACCTTGCGTCAGCAGGCCACCCTGCCACTGCAGGAATAAGCAAATGGGGCCGCTAAGCGGCCCCATTTGTTTTCAGCCGACCAACTGCTTCAGCAATGCGCCGTTGCGCTGTTGCTGCTTCTTCAGCAGTAACCGGTTGGCAACGAACACCGCCTTCAACTCCTCCAGCGCGACGCCGAAGTCATCATTGATGATCAGGTAATCGTACTCGTCGTAATGCTCCATCTCGCTGACCGCTTCCTTCATGCGCCCGGCGATGATCTCTTCGCTGTCCTGGCCACGGCCATCCAGCCGCTGACGCAGGGCTTCCTGGCTCGGCGGCAGGATGAACACCGACAGTGCCTCGGGCATCAGTTTGCGCACCTGCTGAGCACCCTGCCAGTCGATCTCCAGAATCAGGTCGTAACCCTGGTCGAGGGTGTGCTGCAGCGCGCTGCGCGAGGTGCCGTAGAAGTTGCCGAACACCTCGGCATGCTCGAGGAAGTCACCTTGCTCGATCAGCGCCTTGAATGTTTCGTGCACGACGAAGTGGTAGTTCACCCCGTGCTGCTCGCCCGGGCGCATGGCGCGGGTGGTGTGCGAGACCGAGACGCGGATTTGCTGGTCGTCCTGGGTCAGGGCGGTGACCAGGCTGGTCTTGCCGGCACCCGAGGGTGCCGAAACGATGTAGAGGGTGCCGCTGCTGTGATTCATGGTCGGGGTGGCCTTACTCGATGTTCTGTACTTGTTCACGCATCTGTTCGATCAATACCTTGAGGTTGACCGCCGCTTGCGTGCTGCGCGGGTCGAAAGCCTTGGAACCGAGGGTATTGGCCTCGCGGTTGAGTTCCTGCATCAGGAAGTCCAGGCGCCGGCCAGCCGCACCGCCCGACTTGAGCACGCGACGCACTTCGGTGACGTGGGTGCTAAGGCGGTCGAGCTCTTCGGCGACGTCGCTCTTCTGCGCCAGCAGCACCATCTCTTGCTCCAGGCGCTGCGGGTCGAGTTCGGCCTGCATGTCGCCGAAGCGGTCGAGGATCTTCTGCCGCTGGGCGGCCAGCATCTGCGGCACCAGGGCGCGCAGGGTGGTGACCTCGCTGGCCATGTTGTCCAGGCGCTCGTTGATCAGCCTGGCCAGCTCCTGGCCTTCACGCAGGCGCCCGGCCTTGAGCTCGGCCAGCGCTTCGTCGAACAGCGCCATGGCTTCGGCGTTAAGGGCCTGGGGGTCGCTGGCGTCGGCGACCAGCACGCCCGGCCACGACAGCACTTCCAGCGGGTTCAGCGGTGCCGGTTGCTTGATCAGGCCTGCGACCTCTTCGGCAGCGGCGACCAGTTGCGCCGCGCGCTCGCGGTCAACCTTGAGCGGCTTGCCGGTGCTGTCTTCGTTGAGGCGCAAGGTGCATTCCACCTTGCCGCGCGACAGCCCTTGGCGCAGGCCCTCACGGACTGCCCCTTCGAGGTCGCGCAGGGCCTCGGCCAGGCGCAGGTGCGGTTCCAGGTAGCGGTGGTTGACCGAGCGCAGCTCCCAGACCAGGGTGCCTTGGCTGCCGGCGCGCTCGACACGAGCAAAAGCGGTCATGCTGTGCACCATGGGGAGTACCTCGCGTAGATGAATGAACGGGGGGAGCCTCTCGGCTGCAAGGCGCAGGATTGTAGCGCAGTGGGGGCTCGGCGCCCAATCCAGCCATGTTACAGAGCTGGAAATGAACAATGGGAAAAGGCGACAAGCCGTCAGGGCTGCGACAATAGGCATGTCCTCCCGGGGCCGTGAGCTCTATAATGCTCGGCAGATTCAAGTCCCAGTACAGGTATCCCAGATGAAACGTCCAAGTGGTCGCGCCGCCGATCAGCTCCGCTCGATCCGCATCACCCGCAACTACACCAAGCACGCCGAAGGGTCGGTACTGGTCGAGTTCGGTGACACCAAGGTCATCTGCACGGTCAGCGTGGAGAATGGTGTTCCCCGCTTCCTCAAAGGCCAGGGCCAAGGCTGGCTGACAGCCGAATACGGCATGCTGCCGCGTTCCACCGGCGAGCGTAACCAGCGCGAAGCCAGCCGTGGCAAGCAGGGTGGCCGCACCCTGGAAATCCAGCGCCTGATCGGCCGCTCGCTGCGCGCCGCACTGGACATGAGCAAGCTGGGTGACATCACCCTGTACATCGACTGCGACGTGATCCAGGCCGACGGTGGCACCCGCACCGCGTCGATCACCGGTGCCATGGTCGCCCTGTGCGACGCCCTGGCGGTGATCAAGAAGCGTGGCGGCCTCAAGGCCGGCAACCCGCTCAAGCACATGATCGCTGCGGTTTCCGTAGGCATGTACCAGGGCGCGGCAGTGCTCGACCTGGATTACCTCGAAGACTCCGCCGCCGAGACCGACCTGAACGTGGTCATGACCAGCGCCGGTGGCTTCATCGAAGTGCAGGGCACCGCAGAAGGCGCGCCGTTCCAGCCTGAAGACTTGAATGCCATGCTCGCCGTGGCGCAGAAGGGCATGAACGAGATCTTCGAACTTCAGCAGGCTGCCCTGGCCGACTGACTGTTTCTGTAGATACGAAAAAGCCGACATCGATGTCGGCTTTTTCGTATCTGAATACAACTCAGATGGTCAACGTCCAGTCATAGTCCACGATCAGCGGCGCATGCTGCGAGAAGCGCGGCTGACGCGGCAGGCGGGCGTTACGCACGAAGCGGCGCAGGCCCGGGGTGAGGATCTGGTAGTCGAACCGGTAGCCCAGGTTGAGCATCTCGGCCTGTTCGTTGTCCGGCCACCAGCTGTACTGGTCGCCCTCACGGCTGACTTCACGCAGGGCATCCACGTAGCCCATCTCGCCGGTGATCGCGTCCATCCAGGCACGCTCCGGCGCCAGGAAGCCAGGCGATTGCTGGCTGTCGCGCCAGTTCTTGATGTCGAGCTTCTGCTGCGCCACGTAGAACGAGCCGCAATAGATGTACTCGCGCCGCTTGCGCCGCTGTTTGTCCAGGTACTTGGCGAAGTCGTCCATCAACTTGAACTTCTGGTTCAAGTCTTCGTCGCCGTTCATGCCCGAAGGCAGCAGCAGGCTGGCAATACTGACTTTGTCGAAATCTGCTTGCAGGTAACGCCCGTAACGGTCGGCTGTCTCGAAGCCCAGGCCGGTGATGACTGCCTTGGGCTGCATGCGCGAGTAAAGGGCCACGCCACCTTGGGCGGGCACCTCCGCGTCGCAGGCATAAAGGAAATAGCCATCGAGCTGGAAAGCTGGGTCGTCGAGTTCAAAGGCCGAGGCGCGGGTATCCTGAAGGCAGATGACGTCGGCATTCTGGGCTTGTAGCCAGCTGAGCAATCCACGCTCGGCCGCAGCCTGAATGCCATTTACGTTCACACTGATGATCCGCATAAATGGCCCCAAAAATCTCGTGCGTGTATGATACCCGAGCTCAACTCATTTAGCTAAATCCGTGGTGTCCGGGACTTTCCATGCAGCCGTATCAGCGCGACTTCATTCGTTTTGCCATCGACCGCGGCGTTCTGCGCTTCGGTGAATTCACCCTGAAATCGGGGCGTACCAGCCCGTACTTCTTCAATGCCGGCCTGTTCAACACAGGTTCTGCACTGGCGCAGTTGGGGCGTTGCTACGCCGCAGCCATCGTCGACAGCAATATCCCCTTCGATGTGCTGTTCGGCCCGGCCTACAAGGGTATCCCCCTGGCGGCGACTACCGCCGTGGCCCTTGCCGACCAGCATCAGCTCGATGTGCCGTGGTGCTTCAACCGTAAAGAAGCCAAAGATCACGGCGAAGGCGGCAGCCTGGTAGGCGCGCCCTTGGCCGGTGAGGTGCTGATCATCGACGACGTGATCACCGCCGGCACCGCCATCCGCGAGGTCATGCAGATCATCAATGCCCAGCAGGCCAAGGCCGCTGGCGTGCTGATCGCCCTGAACCGCGAAGAGCGCGGCAATGGCGAGCTTTCGGCGATCCAGGAAGTGGAGCGTGACTTTGGTATCCCGGTGGTCAGCATCGTTTCGCTGACCCAGGTGCTGGAGTTCCTGGCGGACGACCCGCAGCTCAAGCAGCACCTGCCGGCAGTCGAGGCCTATCGGGCGCAGTACGGCATCTGACAAAGCGCCGTGTTCAGGCGGCCGTAAGGCCGCATGACGTTGCTATACCGAAGGCTGACCCTGCACGTGTACGGGGCCAAGTTTATGCTGATATGATGAGACGAATTCTCATTCACATCTGTAGCCTCTCGTGCAGCACACTTCTTCGGCAAACCACCCTCGGCATCAGGCCATCGACCAGCTCTACAGCCACCACCACGGCTGGCTGCAGGGCTGGCTGCGCAAGCGCTTGGGCAGCGCCGCCGATGCGGCGGATCTGGCCCAGGACACGTTCGTGCGGCTGCTCTGCAGAGCGCCGGGCGAGCCGCTGAACTGCACGACACCGCGCGCCTATCTGGCCACCATCGCCAATCGCCTGGCCCTCAACTTCTACCGTCGCCGCTCGCTGGAGCAGGCCTACCTGGCCGCGCTGGCGCAAACACCCGAAGACCTCGCTCCGTCGCTGGAACAACAAGCGCTGGTGCTCGAAGCCCTCGACGAAATCGACCAGGTTCTTGCTCTGTTGCCCGCCAAAGCCCGCCAGGCGTTCCTGATGGCGCAGCTGGAGGGTTATACCCAGGAAGAGATCGCCAACCGCCTCAATCTCAGCGTGCGCTCGGTGCAGCGCCACCTTGCTCGGGCCTTTGAAGAGTGCATCGTGCTCGCCAGCCAGGGCGCGCAGCATGAGTGATACGCCCATCGACCGTCGCATCGCCCGCGAAGCGGCCCAATGGTTTGTACGCTTGCAGAACAGCAGCGCCGGCGCCGCCGAGCATGCCGCCGGCGCCGAGTGGCGGGCGCGGCACGTGGATCACGAACGGGCCTGGCAACTGGCCGAAAGGTTTGGCGGTCGAGCCCAGCAGCTTGCCGGCAGTGCCGGGCGGGCGGCGCTGGAGCGCCCGCGCAGCCTGGAGCGGCGGCAGGTTCTCAAGACCCTGGCGTTGCTCATCGCCGCCGCCCCCGTAGGCCTCGCAGCATACCGCGGGCTGCCGTGGCGCGAGTGGCAGGCGGACGAGCGCACGGCCACCGGGGAGCAGCGCTCCCTGCAGTTGCCCGATGGCGGGCAGATTCGCCTGAACACCGGCAGCGCCGTGGATATCGCCTATGACGAGCATGTTCGACGCGTGCGCCTCATCGCCGGCGAGATGCTCGTCGAAGTACCCCATGAGCATGCCGGGCGGCCGTTCATCGTCGATACCGCCGAAGCGGAAATTGCCCTGCTCGGCAGCCGCTTTGTGCTGCGTCAGTACCCGCACAGCACTTACCTTGCCGCCCTGGAGGGCGCTGCCCGGGTACGCCCGCGGCGGTCACCGGGTGATGAGGGCCTGATGCTCCTGGTGGCCGGCTTGCAGACGCACGTCAACAGCCGGGCTGCGCAGCCGCCCATGGCGCTGGCGCAAGATCGTCTCGATTGGTTGAACCACGTGCTGCGCGCAGAAAAGATGCGCCTCGATGACTTCATCAACGAGCTCGGCCGCTATCGACCTGGCCTGCTTCGCTGCGACCCGGCAGTGGCCGGGCTGCTGATTTCCGGCGCCTTCCAGTTGCGCGACACCGATCAGGTTCTTCGCGCCCTGAGCCAGACCCTGCCGGTGAGCGTGCTCTACCGCACGCCCTACTGGGTCACCCTCACCGCGCGTGCTAACGCGTGAACAGAATGCGTGTCGTGTTTTTCTCAAGCTGCGTGTCCCTCCCATAAACACATTACTTTTACAGGGCAGGGGCGAACACATGGCGACGACGCAGGGCATTCAACCACTGGCGCGGGCAGTACACGCTGCCGCACTGGGTCTGATCATCGCGGGCGGCGGCCTGGCTGCGGTATCGCTGCAGGCCGCCGAGCAAGGCGCGCGGCAGAACCGTGCCTATCAGGTGCCGGCCGGTAACCTCAGCAGTGCCCTCTCTGACTTCGCCAGCCAGGCAGGCATCACCCTGCCTATCGAGCCGGGCCTGGTGGAAGGTTTGCGCAGCCCTGGCCTGAATGCCGCCACCAGCGTACAGGGCGGCCTGCAGCAATTGCTGCAGGGCACAGGTCTGCAAGCCTCGCCACAGGGTAATGGCCTGTACCTGCTGATGCCGCAGGCAAAGGCTGGCACGGGCCTGGAGTTGGGCGCGACCAGCATTACCGGCCAAGGCCTGGCGGCGACTACCGAGCACAGCGGCTCCTATACCACCGGGGCCATGCAGACGGCCACCAAACTGCCCTTGAGCCTGCGCGAAACGCCGCAGTCGGTCAGTGTGGTCACGCGCAAGCGTATGGACGACAAGGCCATGAACAGCATCAGCGATGTGGTCAAAAGTGCGCCGGGCATTTTTCTCAGTAACTCCGGCGGTGCAGGGCGGCCCTCGTTCAGCGCCCGCGGTTTCAACGTCGACAGCATCATGTACGACGGTTTTCCTACCAGCTTCCTGACCTACCTGCCCAGCGGGGAAGCCAACCTGGCTATGTATGACCGGGTGGAGATCGTGCGCGGTGCCACCGGGCTGGCCCAGGGCGCCGGCAACCCCGGTGGCGCCATCAACCTGGTGCGCAAGCGCCCGACTCACCAATTTCAGGCCACGCTCACCGGCAGTGCCGGTAGCTGGGACGATTACACCGGCACGCTGGACGTCGGCGGCCCGCTCAATGAAAGCGGCACCCTGCGCGCACGTACCGTGGTCTCGCGGCAGGACGCCAAGAGCTTCCGTGACGCGGTGGAGAGTGACCATGAGCTGTTCTACGGCGTGGTCGACGCCGACCTGAGCGAAAGCACCACCCTGACGCTCGGCGCCTACCGCCAGAAGAACCACACCAACTACATTTGGGGCGGGTTGCCCATGGCCCGTGGCGGTGGCCATCTGGGGCTGCCGCGCGACACCTTCCTCGGCCATGACTGGGAGTATTCGGACGATCGCACTACCGGCTATTTCGCCACCCTGGAACACGGCTTCGCCAACGACTGGTCGCTGCGCCTGGCAGCCATGCAGTCGAAGACCGACACCGATGTACTGGCCTCTTCGGTCTGGGAATACGATCGCCATTACCTGTGGACAGAGGCCATGGAACAGAAGGAAACCGGCTATGACCTGGCGCTCAGCGGCCCCTTCCAGTTGCTTGGTCAACAGCATGACGTCACCCTGGGCGTCAGCAAGCGCCAGTTGGATTACCGCTCTGGCAAGGCCTGGAGCGCCTACATCGACGCTGGCATCAATCCCTTCGAGTGGAACCCTCGTGGGCATGCCAAGCCCGATTACGTCACTGGCCCCAACGGCCTTCCCGAAACCACCACCCAGGACAGCGTCTATGCCAGCACCCGGTTGCGCTTGAGCGAGCCGCTGTCGTTGATTCTCGGCGGCCGCGTCGACTGGTACGCGTTCGACGACAGCAAAAGCAGTGAGAACAACTACAAGATCACGCGCAACCTGACCCGCTATGCCGGCCTGGTCTACGACCTGGACACCCATCACTCGGTCTACGCAAGCTACACCGATATCTTCAAGCCGCAGACCAGCAAAGGCCTGGACAGCAAAGTGCTCGATCCCGTGATGGGTGAGAACTACGAAGTGGGCATCAAGGGCGAGTACTTTGGTGGTGCACTGAACGCCAGCATCGCGGTGTTTCAGATCGACCAGAAAAACCGTGCCCAGGAGCTGCCTGACGCCAAAGGCTGCGGCACCGGCCCCGCCAGCGCCTGCTACGAGGCTGCCGGCCTGGTCCGCAGCAAGGGTATCGACCTTGAAACCCAGGGCGCCCTGACCGACAACTGGCAGCTGGCCGCCGGCTACACCTACACCCAGACGAAATACGTCAGCGACGCCAACAAAGCCCGGGAGGGCGAGGACTTCGACCGCACCAAACCGCGCCAGCTGTTCAAGCTGTCGACCATCTACACCCTGCCTGGCGAGCTGCAGCGCTGGCGTGTGGGCGGTGACGTCTACCAGCAGAGCCGCATTCGCACCTCGGGTGGCGCCGGCGCCACGGCCTGGAAAAACCAGCAGGGCTCGTACACCGTGGTCGGCCTGGTGGCAGGCTACCAGGCCAGCGAGCAACTGGACCTGCAGGTCAACGTCAACAACCTGTTCGATCGTACCTACTACAGCAGTGTGGCCAATGGCGCCTACAGCCCGTACGACATCTACGGCGACCCGCGCAATGTGAAACTGACTGCCCGCTACAGCTTCTAGGCACCTGAGGGCACAAGAAAGGCGACCTTTGCGGGTCGCCTTTCTTGTGCTTGCCTGAACTGGCCGCCTGATGAATCAGCGTGGCTTGCGATTGGATATCAGGGTGCCCACACCGCTGTCGGTGAAGATCTCCAGCAGCACCGCATTCGGCACGCGACCGTCGATGATGTGCGAGCTGTTCACGCCACCTTGCACCGCATCCAGTGCGCACTTGATCTTCGGCAGCATGCCACCGTAGATGGTGCCGTCGGCGATCAGTTCGTTGACCTGCTCGGTGGTCAGGCCGGTCAGGACCTGGCCCTGCTTGTCCATCAGGCCGGCGATGTTGGTCAGCAGCATCAGCTTCTCGGCTTTCAGCGCCTCGGCCACCTTGCCCGCCACCAGGTCGGCGTTGATGTTGTACGACTCACCATTGGCACCGACGCCGATCGGCGCGATCACCGGGATGAAGTCGCCCTTGACCAGCATGTTCAACAGGTCGGTGTTCACGCTCACGACTTCGCCGACATGGCCGATGTCGATGATTTCCGGGGTGGTCATCTCCGGCGTCTGGCGGCTTACGGTCAGCTTCTTGGCGCGGATCAGTTCCGCGTCCTTGCCGGTCAGGCCGATGGCGCTGCCGCCGTGGCGGTTGATCAGGTTGACGATATCCTTGTTGACCTGGCCACCCAGCACCATCTCCACCACGTCCATGGTCGCCGAGTCGGTGACGCGCATGCCGTCGATGAAGTGGCTTTCGATCGACAGGCGCTTGAGCAGGTCGCCGATCTGTGGGCCACCACCGTGGACCACCACCGGGTTGATGCCCACAGCCTTCATCAGCACGATGTCACGGGCGAAGCCGGTCTTGAGCTCCTCGCTCTCCATCGCGTTGCCGCCGTACTTGATCACCAGTGTCTTGCCGACAAAGCGGCGGATGTAAGGCAGTGCTTCGGACAAAACTTCGGCTACATGGGAAGCGGCATCGCGATCGAGGGTCATGCAGGGCTCCTGTAAGGAACAGATAGTCGGTCAGAACGGCAGTTGCAGCTCAGGGGCAACCCGCAGCAACTGGGCGCGGAAAACATCCTTGATACGTTGCAATTCGGCGTCGCTGTCGGCCTCGAATCGCAGCACCAGCACCGGTGTGGTGTTGGAGGCGCGTACCAGGCCCCAGCCGTGGGCATAGTCGACCCGCACACCGTCGATGGTGGTCAGGTTGGCCGCGCCCCAGTCGGCGTCGCGTTGCAGTGCATCAATGATGCTGAATTTACCCTCGTCGGTCACATCAATATTGATTTCCGGCGTGGAAATATCGTTCGGGAACGCCGCGAACAGGCTTTCGGCGTCCTGGTCGGCCTTGCTGAGGATCTCCAGCAGGCGTGCGGCACTGTAGATGCCGTCGTCGAAACCGTACCAGCGCTCCTTGATGAAAATGTGCCCGCTCATCTCGCCAGCCAGCAGCGAGCCAGTCTCTTTCATCTTCTTCTTGATCAGCGAATGGCCGGTCTTCCACATCAGCGCGCGGCCGCCATGCTGTTCGATCAGCGGGGTCAGGCGACGGGTGCATTTGACGTCGAAGATGATCTCGGCGCCCGGGTTGCGCGACAGCACATCCTGGGCAAACAGCATCAGCAGGCGGTCGGGGTAGACGATGGTGCCGGTGTTGCTCACCACGCCCACGCGGTCGCCGTCGCCGTCGAAGGCCAGGCCGATGTCGGCACCGGTCTGCTTGACCTTGGCGATCAGGTCTTCGAGGTTTTCTGGCTTGCCCGGGTCCGGGTGGTGGTTGGGGAAGTTGCCGTCGACCTCGCAGAACAGCGGGATGACTTCGCAGCCGAGGGCTTCGATCAGTTGCGGGGCGATGACGCCGGCCGCGCCGTTGCCGCAGTCCACCACCACCTTGAGCTTTTTCGAAAGCTTCACGTCGGCGATGATCTGCTGGTAGTAGCGCTCGAGAATCTCGACCTTCTGCACGCTGCCTTCGGCACGGGTCAGGTCGTTGGTTTTCAGGCGGGTCAGCAGGGCCTGGATCTGTTCGTTGGCCAGGGTGTCGCCGGCGATGACGATCTTGAAGCCGTTGTAGTCCGACGGGTTGTGGCTGCCGGTCAGCATCACACCCGATTTTCCGGCCAGCACGTTGGCGGCGTAATACAGCGCCGGGGTCGGCACCAGGCCGACGTCGCTGACCTGGCAACCGGCGTCGGCCAGGCCTTTGATCAACTGCTCGACCAGCATTGGGCCAGACAGGCGGCCATCGCGGCCGACAGCGATCTGTGGCTCGCCCTGGGCGAGGGTCTGGGCGCCGATGGCGCGGCCGATCCAGTAGGCGGTTTCGGCGTGGAGGGTCTTGCCGACCACGCCGCGAATGTCATAAGCGCGGAAAATGCTGTCCGGCAGTGCGGGGACCAGCTGGGCCATTTCGTTCATCTCTGGAAGCTCCATTAGTCAAAGGCTGTCTGGGCAGGCGCAAACTGAACGCTTGGACGGTGGTTTCGCCAGAGAGTTCGCCATCCTTGGCCTGAACGGTCAGCTGTCGGCTCAGTGGCTGCCGGAGTGGCCGAAACCGCCAGTGCCACGCTGGCTTTCGTCAAAGGCCTCGACGATGTCGAAATGCGCCTGCACCACCGGCACCAGCACCAATTGGGCGATGCGCTCGCCAATGGCGATGGTGAATGGGGTGTTGCCGCGGTTCCAGCACGACACCATCAGCTCGCCCTGGTAGTCCGAGTCGATCAGGCCGACCAGGTTGCCCAGCACGATGCCGTGCTTATGGCCCAGGCCCGAGCGCGGCAGGATCATGGCCGCCAGGCCTGGGTCGCCGATGTAGATCGACAGGCCGGTGGGGATCAGCAGGGTCTGGCCCGGCTCGAGGACGGTGTCCTCCTTGAGCAGGGCGCGCAGGTCCAGCCCGGCGGAACCCGGGGTGGCGTACTGCGGCAGGGGGAATTCGGTGCCCAGGCGTGGGTCGAGGATCTTGGCTTGAAGAGCGTGCATGTAACTTATTGAACCTGGTTGAGCCGTTCGGCGATGAAGGCGACCAGTTGCCGGGCGATCTTGCCCTTGCTGGTCTGCGCAAAGAGGGTCTGGTGCTGCTGGCGATCGATCACGGTCAAGGCGTTTTCTTCGCTGTTGAAGCCGATGCTGGGGTTGGCCACATCATTGGCGACGATCAGGTCGAGGTTCTTGTCCTTGAGCTTGCGTGTGGCGTAATCGAGCAGGTGTTCGGTCTCGGCGGCGAAGCCGACACTGAACGGGCGGTCGCTACGGCCAGCAATGGTTGCAAGGATATCGGGATTGCGCACCATCTGCAGCAGCATGCCGTCGCCGGTCGTAGGATCTTTCTTGAGTTTTTGCGCGGCAACGACCTCTGGCCGGTAGTCCGCGACGGCTGCCGAGGCAATGAACAGGTCGCAGGGCATGGCCGCTTCACAGGCCGCGAGCATGTCGCGCGCGCTGACCACGTCGATCCGGTTGACCCGGTCGGGCGTGGGCAGGTGCACCGGGCCGGTGACGAGGGTCACCCGAGCACCGGCCTCGGCGGCCGCTTCGGCCAGGGCAAAGCCCATCTTCCCGGAGCTATGATTGGTGATGTAGCGCACCGGGTCGATGTTTTCCTGGGTCGGGCCGGCGGTGATCAGCACGTGTTTACCGGTCAGCGTCTGGCGCTTGAAGCTTTCGGCGGCGCACCAGGCCAGGTCGGTGGCTTCCAGCATGCGGCCAAGGCCTACGTCGCCACATGCCTGGCTGCCGGAAGCCGGGCCGAATACCTGGATGCCGCGGCTTTTGAGCAGGTCGAGGTTGGCCTGGGTGGCCGGGTCGCGCCACATGGCCTGGTTCATGGCCGGAGCCACGGCAACGGTGGCGTCGGTGGCCAGTATCAGGGTGGTCAGCAGGTCGTCGGCCATGCCCTGGGCCATACGCGCCATCAGGTCGGCAGTGGCAGGGGCAATGAGCACCAGGTCGGCCCACTTGGCCAGCTCGATATGGCCCATGGCCGCTTCGGCGGCGGGGTCGAGCAGGTCCATGTGCACCGGGTGGCCGGACAGCGCCTGCAGGGTCAGCGGGGTGATGAACTCTGCACCGCCACGGGTCATGACGACGCGCACCTGCGCGCCGTGCTCCAGGAGTCGGCGGATCAGCTCGGCGCTTTTGTAGGCGGCAATGCCGCCACCGACGCCGAGAACGATGCGCTTGTGATACAGCCGCTGCATAGGCTTTTGCCTTATTCCAGTGAAAGCGGGCGGCGACAAGAACTGCCTGCGGCAGAACGTCGCATGTACGAGGCGAACTAGATTAACACAGGGCCCAAACGTGCCGCAGCAGGACCAAGGAGCAGGGATGAGTATCAGGGAATGGCCGGCTGAAGAACGGCCGAGGGAGAAGCTGCTGTCGCGTGGCGTAGCGGTGTTGTCGGATGCCGAGCTGGTGGCTGTGCTGCTGGGTTCGGGGGTTGCTGGGCGCAATGTGATGGACCTGGCGCGAGGGTTGCTGGTGCGCTTTGGCGGCCTGAGGCAGTTGCTCGATGCCGATCGCCAAGCCGTTTTGCGCGAGCCTGGCCTCGGCCCCGTGAAGTACGCCCAGTTGCAGGCCTTGCTGGAGATTGGCCGGCGTTACCTGGATGAGGGTATCGAGCGCACACCTGCGCTGGAAAGCCCGGTGGCGGTGCGGCGTTACCTCAAGGCCATGCTGCGGCATGAGGCCAGTGAGGTGTTTGGGTGCTTGTTTCTGGATACCAAACACCGGCCGCTGGCGTTCGAAATCCTGTTCAGGGGTACGATCGACCGGGCCAGTATCTACCCGCGGGAAGTGGTGCGCCGGGCGTTGCTGCACAACGCGGCGGCGTTGATCTTGTGCCACAACCATCCGTCGGGCAACAGCGAGCCAAGCCAGGATGATGTGCACATGACACTAGCGCTCAAGCGAGCGCTAGGGCTGATCGATGTGCGAGTGCTCGACCACGTCATCGTGGGTGACGGCGAGCCGTTGTCGATGGTGGAGCAGGGGTGGATCGTTGCCTAGGTGCTGCGGTGCTTGTGCCGGCCTCTTCGCGGGTATGTCACTGCCCTTGAGAACAGTGAAGTACCTGTGGGAGCGGGCTTGACCCGCGAAGAGGCCGGCACGGGCAGCTACACCCTCAGCGGGTCACCGAAACCTTGCTGAAATCCAACCGCCCGAACGGGCTCACCTGGTACCCCTCGACCCCCTGGCGCAGCAAGGTGGCCGCTGTGGGGTGCGCCAGCGGCACCCACAGTGCCTGCTGCTGGATCAGTGTCTGCGCCTGCTGGTACAGCCGGCTGCGCACGCTCTGGTCGTTGGTGGTGCGGCCAGCATTGATCAACTGGTCAAGGCGGCTGTCGCAGAACCGCGCGAAGTTGGTCCCTGATTTCACTGCAGCACAGGAAAACTGCGGGCTCAGGAAGTTATCCGGGTCACCGTTGTCCCCCGCCCAGCCCATGAACAGCAAATCATGCTCGCCGGCCTTGGCGCGGCGGATCAGCTCGCCCCATTCGATCACCCGGATCTCGGCCTTGATGCCGATCTTGCCCAGGTCGGCTTGCAGCATCTGCGCGCCAAGGCTGGGGTTGGGGTTGAGCAGGCTGCCCGACGGGCGGGTCCAGATCGTGGTGCTGAAACCCTCTGGCAGGCCTGCCTTGGTCAGCAGGGCCTTGGCCTTTTTCAGGTCCATGGGGTAGCCAGGCAAGTCCTTGGCGTAGCTCCAGGTGTTGGGCGGGTAGGGGCCGTTGGCGGCCGTCGCGGTGCCTTCGAACACGGCCTTGAGGTAGGCCTGCTTGTCGAAGGCCAGGTTGATGGCCTGGCGCACCTCTGGCTTGTCCAGCGGCGGGTGTGCGCTGTTGATGGCGACGAAGGCGGTCATGAAGGCCGGCGTGCTGGCGACCTGGAGGCTGCCATCCTTGCTGGCTTCAGCGATATCCAGGGGCTTGGGCGACAAGGCGACCTGGCATTCGTTGCGCTTGAGCTTCTGCAGGCGCACGTTGGCATCGGTGGTGATGGCGAAGATCAGCGGGTCGACTGAAGGCTTGCCAGCGAAGTAGTCGGGGTTGGCGCGGTAGCGCACCACGGCGTCTTTCTGGAAGCGCTGGAAGACGAACGGCCCGGTGCCGATCGGCTGGCTGTTGAGCTTTTCCGGGGTGCCTGCCTTGAGCAGCTTGTCGGCATATTCGGCAGAATAGATCGAGGCAAAGCCCATGCTCAGGGTGGCCAGGAACGTGGCATCCGGGTGGGCCAGGGTGAAGCGCACGGTCTGCGGTTCAGGGGCGTCGATCGACTTGATCAGGCTGCCCAGTTGCAGCGATTGTGCGTGCGGGTAACCGCCCGGGGCGGTCTTGTGCCAGGCGTGCGCCGGGTAGAGCATACGCTGGAAGCTGAACAGCACATCGTCGGCGTTCAGCGCGCGGGACGGCTTGAAGTAGGCAGTGGTGTGAAACTTCACGTCATCGCGCAGCTTGAAATCGTAGATCAGGCCGTCGGCCGACACCGTCCAGCTCGCCGCCAGGCTGGGTACCACCTTGCCCTGGGTCGCATCGAACTCCACCAGGCGGTTCATCAGCACGTCGGCCGAGGCGTTGGTGGTGGTCAGCGAGTTGTACTGGACCACGTCGAAACCTTCGGGGCTGGCTTCGCTGCAAACACTCAGCGCGGCTGCCTGGGTGACGCCTGCGGTAAACAGTGAGGTGAACAAGAGGGAAAGGGCGGCGGCACGCATCGTGACTCCTTGGCTGTCAGTGGCCCATCTGCCAGTGCAGTCTGGAAACGTCCTACCCTAGTGCGCCCGCCTGCAAATGACCACACCCTTTTTTACAAATTCGGCGACGAGTGGTCGACGCCTGCCGGGGCCTGCCGCTATGCTGCCCCGGCGCACTCGGCGTCGTGTCAATATTCATCATATGTTGTTGCAGTCGAGTCTTTCTGGTATAAAGCAGCGCTCTTTTCTAGGGGCTCGGCCTGTCGCATCAGCGGATCCGGTCGATAAGACCTCCAGAATCACGGCGCCTGGCGCCAAAGACTGAGAGATTAAGCGGCCAACCCATGCCGGGTTGGGCATGTGGTTTTAGAGGGCTGAGTCATGTCGAGAGTCTGTCAAGTTACTGGTAAGGGTCCAGTAACCGGGAACAACATTTCCCACGCAAACAACAAAACCCGTCGTCGTTTCCTGCCGAACCTGCAGCACCACCGTTTCTGGGTTGAGTCCGAGAAGCGTTTCGTGCGTCTGCGCGTTTCCGCCAAGGGCATGCGTATCATCGACAAGCGCGGCATCGACGCCGTTCTGGTTGACATCCGTAAAGCTGGCGCCAAGGTTTAAGGGAGAACATCATGCGTGAATTGATCCGTCTGGTTTCGAGTGCCGGTACCGGCCACTTCTACACCACCGACAAGAACAAGCGCACCACCCCGGACAAAATCGAGATCAAGAAATATGATCCGGTTGTTCGTAAGCACGTGGTGTACAAGGAAGCCAAGATCAAGTAATTGATCGGCGACCTGAAAAAAACCCGCATCCGAAAGGACGCGGGTTTTTTTATGGCTACGCTAAAGGCGCCGCTTATTTCTGCTCGAACATCACATAGATCTTGCGGCAAGGCTCCAGCACCTCCCAGGTGCCCTTGAAGCCTGCCGGGATGACGAACCGATCACCGGCACGCAGGGTCTTGGCGCCGCCGTCCTGGTCACGCAGCACCGAAACACCCAGCACGATCTCGCAGTACTCGTGTTCGGTGTAGCTGACCGTCCACTGGCCGACTTCACCTTCCCAGACGCCCGCGGCGAACTGGCCGCACGGGCTGGCGTAGTGGTTGTAGACGGCCTGGTCCGGCTCGCCCTTGAGGATTTTCTCTGCCGCGGGACGGTAGCGTTCGGCCTCGGTAAGAACCTGGGCGAAGTCGATGATGCTGGCGATGCTCATGGTGCGGCTCCTGTTGTTGTTTAATAAAATGAACATCAGTAGGCGTTTAGGCCTTTCGTGTCAAATATATTGATAGTTTACACAGCCTGGTTTAGGGTATCGCTTGCCCGTGTGCGCTCGTCGCCCGGCCAGAATTCTGACAACGCCAGTGAGTCCTCAGTGCGGCGTTGCACCTAAACAAGAGGAGGAGTTTCGTATGACCACCCTGACTCGTGCGGACTGGGAACAACGTGCCCAGCAACTGAAGATCGAAGGCCGTGCCTTCATCAACGGCGAATACACCGACGCCGCATCCGGTGAAACCTTCGAGTGCCTGAGCCCGGTCGACGGACGCTTCCTGGCCAAGGTCGCCAGCTGCGACCTGGCCGACGCCAACCGTGCTGTCGAGAACGCCCGCGCCACCTTCGATTCCGGTGTCTGGTCGCGCCTGGCGCCGGCCAAGCGCAAGGCCAAGCTGATCCGCTTCGCCGACCTGCTGCGCAAGAACGTCGAAGAGCTGGCGCTGCTCGAAACCCTGGACATGGGCAAGCCGATCGGCGATTCCTCGAGCATCGACGTCCCAGGTGCGGCACAAGCCCTGCACTGGAATGCCGAAGCCATCGACAAGGTTTACGACGAAGTCGCGCCGACGCCGCATGACCAGCTCGGCCTGGTAACCCGTGAGCCGGTGGGTGTGGTCGGCGCCATCGTGCCGTGGAACTTCCCGCTGCTGATGGCATGCTGGAAGCTCGGCCCAGCCCTGGCCACCGGTAACTCGGTAGTCCTGAAGCCGTCCGAGAAATCGCCACTGACCGCCATCCGCATCGCCCAGCTGGCCATCGAAGCCGGCATCCCGGCCGGTGTGCTGAACGTGCTGCCAGGCTACGGCCACACAGTGGGCAAGGCCCTGGCCCTGCACATGGACGTCGACACCCTGGTGTTCACCGGTTCGACCAAGATCGCCAAGCAACTGATGATCTACGCTGGCGAATCGAACATGAAACGCATCTGGCTGGAAGCCGGTGGCAAGAGCCCGAATATCGTCTTCGCCGACGCGCCAGACCTGCAAGCTGCCGCCGAAGCCGCCGCCAGCGCCATCGCGTTCAACCAAGGCGAAGTCTGCACCGCGGGCTCGCGCCTGCTGGTCGAGCGTTCGATCAAGGACACCTTCCTGCCTATGGTGGTCGAGGCCCTCAAAGGCTGGAAGCCAGGCAACCCACTGGACCCGCAGACCACCGTCGGTGCGCTGGTCGACACCCAGCAGATGAACACCGTGCTGTCGTACATCGACGCCGGCCACAAGGACGGCGCCAAACTGCTGGCTGGTGGCAAGCGCATCCTCGAAGAGACCGGCGGCACCTACGTCGAGCCGACCATCTTCGACGGCGTGACCAACGCCATGAAGATCGCCCAGGAAGAGATCTTTGGCCCAGTATTGTCGGTGATTACCTTCGACACTGCCGAAGAAGCCATCGCCATCGCCAACGACACGCCGTATGGCCTGGCCGCCGGCATCTGGACCTCGGACATCTCCAAGGCCCACAAGACCGCCCGTGCCGTGCGCGCTGGCAGTGTCTGGGTCAACCAGTACGACGGCGGCGACATGACCGCACCGTTCGGCGGCTTCAAGCAGTCGGGCAACGGCCGTGACAAGTCGCTGCATGCGCTGGAGAAGTACACCGAGCTGAAGGCGACCTGGATCAAGCTGTAAATCGCTGGGGCCGCGCTGCGGCCCATTCGCGGGGCAAGCCCGCTCCCACAGGCTCACCACTGATTTCAGAATCTCGGTGGTGAGATTTTGGGGGCGGGCTTGTTCCGCGAGTGGGCCCAAGAAAATCCAACAGGAAGAACACATGCGCTGGGGCACCTACTTCGCCGTACTGGCATCCGTACTCAGTGTCGGCTTGGCGCTCGGCGTGAGCATGCCGCTGGTGTCCCTGCGCCTGGAAGGGTGGGGCTACGGCAGTTTTGCCATCGGCGTCATGGCCGCCATGCCTGCCTTGGGCGTATTGCTGGGCGCCAGCCTGGCCAGCCGCCTGGCCGGTTGGGTCGGCGTGCCCTCGGCGATGCGCCTGTGCCTGTGGGGCGGTGCGCTGTCGATCGGCCTGCTGGCGCTGCTGCCCAGCTACCCGCTCTGGCTGGCTCTGCGCCTGCTGATCGGCATGTCCCTGACCGTGGTGTTCATCCTTGGCGAAAGCTGGATCAACCAGCTGGTGGTCGAGCAATGGCGGGGCCGGCTGGTGGCGCTGTATGGCAGCAGCTATGCCTTGAGCCAGCTGGCCGGGCCATTGGTGCTGGGCTTTCTCGGCTCGGACGACGACTTCGGTTTCTGGGCCGCGACCGGCTTGCTGTTGCTGGCACCGCTGGTGCTGTTGGGGCGCGGCGGGGCGCCGACCACCGAAGCGTACAGCGTCACCTTCCGCGACCTGTTCGCCTTCTGCCGGCGCCTGCCGGTGATCGCCTGGGCGATTGCCCTGTTCGCTTCGTTCGAGGCGATGATCCTGACCTTGCTGCCGGTCTACTGCCTGCAGCAAGGGTTCACTACCGAGATTGCCCTGTTCATGGTGAGCACCGTGGTGGTGGGCGATGCGGTGCTGCAATTGCCCATCGGCGCATTGGCCGACCGCATGTCGCGGCGCACCCTGTTCAGCGGTTGTGCGGTGACCTTGCTGTGCTCAAGCCTGGCGATTCCGCTGTTGCTGCACACGCCGGTGATCTGGCCGCTGTGGGTGCTGTTCGGGGCCAGTGCCGGTGGCCTGTTCACCTTGTCGCTGGTGTTGATCGGCGAGCGCTATCGGGATGATGCGCTGGTGCGGGCCAATGCCCACGTGGCGCAGTTGTGGGGCATTGGTTGCCTGCTTGGGCCGCTGTTGGCGGGGGCCGGCAGCCAGTGGATCAGCGGGCATGCGTTGCCGTTGCTGATGGCTGTGGGGGCGGCGGGGTTGGTGGTGTTGATTCGGCGGCGGGGGGCTTTCGAGCCGGCTTCGGCTTGAGCATGTATGGGGCCGCTTTGCGGCCCTTTCCGCCCGGTCCGGCGCCCCGGCAAGGCCGCGCCTACAGGGCTGCGATCACAGCATTTTTTCAAGGCCGACGGCCTTGCTGACCCAGGCGTTGAACCGTCGCCACATCCCGCCAGGCTCCGACGTCAGTATCCGCTGCCTGCCGTCTTCTTCAGTCACCCACACCAGTTTGTCGTCCCGCAACTGCGGCTGATAGCTCAGCGCCGGGGCCATACCCTGCACTGCCAGCGCGCGCGTGTATTCGGCCAGTTCCGGGCTGTCCACCAGCACCCCGACTTCGGTATTCCACAGCACTGATCGCGGGTCGAAGTTGAACGAGCCGATGAAGGTCTTGCGCCGGTCGAACACGATCGCCTTGCTGTGCAGGCTCGAATCCGAACCGCCATGGAAGCTCAAGCGCCCGGCACTCGGGTCACCCGGTTGGCGGCGTAACTCATACAGCTTCACACCATGTTCGAGCAGCGCTCGGCGATACGGCGCATAGCCGCCGTGCACTGCGGGTACGTCGGTCGCTTCCAGCGAGTTGGTCAGCAGTTTGACCGAGATGCCGGCATCGGCGTTGTGGGTCAGGTACAGCAAGCCCGATTCACCGGGCACGAAATACGCCGACACCAGGATCAGCTCGTGGCGAACATTGTTCAGGTCGGGGGCCAGTTGCTTGGTCAGCAACAGTTGCGGGTCTGGCTCGTCATTGGCCAGGACCTTGCTCGGCGCATCCCAGAGGGCCTGGCTGTGCGCCCAGATCAACTCGTTGCGCCACACATCCAGGCGCGGCTGCGACTGGTAGGCCATCAAGCGGTCATACAAGGCCTTGCGTCGCGTACGCGCCTCGGCCAGGGAAACCTCCAGGCGATGGCGGCTGGCGTGCAGGTCGTGGGCATCGGGCTGGCGCCAGAGGAAATCGCCGATGGGGCGGCTCAGGGCGCTGTTCCAGTACTGGTCGAAACTGTGGCCCAGCTGTTCGGCCACCGGGCCCACGCCCAGCAGGTCGATGTCGGTGAAGTTGAGGTTGGGTTCGGCATCGAAGTATTCGTCGCCCAGGTTGCGCCCGCCGACGATGGCCATGCTGTTGTCCACCAGGAACAGCTTGTTGTGCATGCGCCGGTGCTGGCGCGACAGGTTGAACAAGCGGCCCACCGCGCGCGTCACCCCGGTGCTGCGCCCCAGGTGCAGCGGGTTGAAGACGCGAATCTGGATGTTCGGGTGGGCGTCGAGGGTACCCATGATGGTGTCCAGGCCGTCGCTGGTGGTGTCGTCGAGCAGAATGCGCACGCGCACGCCGCGGTCGGCGGCACGCAACAGTTCATGGACCAGCGCACGGGTGCTGAGGCCGTCATGAACGATGTAGTACTGCAGGTCGATGCTGGCCTGGGCGTTGCGGATCAGCTCGGCGCGCGCGCGAAACGCCTCGTTGCTGTTGGGTAGCAAACGAAAGCCCGAACGGCCCTCGTAGGGCGCTGCCTGGCGCAGCACCGAGCGACCGAAGGCTGAGTCTTTGGCCGGCAGCGCCTGGCTGACTTCGCGGGGGATGTCGACGCTTGCGCAGCCTGCGAGGCCGCACAATAGCGTCAGCAGAAGCGGCAGAGCTCGCTGCAATCTCAAGGTAAGCGTGTCCTGTACAGCAAAGGCCTAAGGGGTTGGACCATGGTGGGCGGCGCAAAGTTACGCGCAGGCGTCGTCCTGATCCAGTAGACGAAGGGCGGTTTCACCCACTTTGCGCACGGCGGCCTCGATTGACGGCGTAGGCAGGGCCGCGAAGTTCATGCGCAAGCAGTGACGGAACTTGCCCGAGGCAGAGAAAATGCTGCCCACGGCGATCTGTACACCTTGCTCCAGTAAAGCGCGGTTCAGCCGCAGCGTGTCGAAATGTTCAGGCAGTTCGACCCACAGCATGAAGCCACCCTGGGGCCGGCTGACACGCGTGCCCGGCGGGAAGTAACGGGTCACCCAGTCGCTCATCAGGTCGCGGCTGCGTTGGTACTGGCTGCGCATGCGCCGCACGTGAGGCTGGTAATGGCCGGCTTTGATGAAGTCGGCGATGGCCAGTTGGGGCTGGCTGGCGGTGCTGCCGGTGCTGATGTACTTCATGTGCAGCACCCGCTCCAGGTAACGCCCCGGCGCTACCCAGCCGATGCGCAGGCCGGGTGCCAAGGTCTTGGAGAACGAACTGCACAGCAATACACGGCCGTCGTCGTCGAACGACTTGAGGGTGCGCGGGCGCGGGTAGGTGTAGGCCAGGTCGCCGTACACATCGTCTTCGAGAATGGCCACGTCATAGCGCTGGGCCAGGCTGAGCAAGGCCTTCTTGCGCGCCTCGGGCATGATGTAACCCAATGGGTTGTTGCAGCTCGGGGTGATCTGGATGAGCTTGATCGGCCACTGCTCCAGGGCCAGTTCCAGTGCTTCGAGGCTGATGCCGGTGACCGGGTCGGTGGGGATCTCCAGCGCCTTCATGCCCAGGCCCTTGAGGGTTTGCATGGCGCCATGGAAGCTGGGCGAGTCGACCGCGACGATGTCGCCTGGCTCGCACACGGCGCGAATGCTGCAGGACAGCGCCTCATGGCAGCCGGTGGTCACCACCAGGTCCGCCGGGCTCAGGCGGCAGCCGGAGTCCAGCGTCAGGCGGGCGATCTGCTCGCGCAGGGCCAGGTTGCCATGGATGTTGTCGTAATAGAGGCCGGGCATGTCCTGGCGCCGGCTCAGCTGGGCGAGGCTGCGCAGCAGCGGCTTGAGGGTCGGGCTGTTGATGTCGGGCATGCCGCGCCCCAGTTGCATCACGTCCTGGCGTGGGGTGCTGCGGACCAGTTCCAGCACCTGCTCCCACTGGGAGATGTCCACGGGGCGCTGGGCTGGGCGGCTGACGGCGGGCAGGGCAGGGAGGTGGCGGCCTTCGCTGACGAAATAGCCGGATTTGGGCCGCGGCGAGACCATGCCGCTGTCTTCGAGCATGCGGTAGGCCTGTTGCACGGTGCTCAGGCTGACCCCGTGCTCCACGCTCAGGGCACGCACCGAGGGCAGGCGCTGACCAGGGCGATACAAGCCCTGTTCGATACGGGCGCCGAGCAACTCGGCGAGGTTGAGGTAAAGCGTCACGGCATACTCCAGCGCCGCTGAGCTGCAGCGACCAGTACAGTTGCGCTGAAAATACAGCATTCACCCGTCGATTCGCCAATTCTGTATGGGAATAATAAGCCGCTATTGGATCTGTATTGTCATCAGTGCCGGCGCGCATGCTTGCTTCACGGTATCAACTGATCGGGAGAACGCAGCGATGGGTGGCATGAGCGATGTGCGCTTGCAACTGATGGCCAAGGAGCTGGAAACCGGGCAGTACGCCAAGGTCTTCAACGCGCCGGCAGGCCTGGGCCGTTGGGGGCTGATGCTGCACCGCTGGCACACCCGCAGGGCCTTGTTGCAACTGACCGATGATGAATTGCGCGATGTCGGGCTGAGCTGGGAGCAGGCCCGAGAAGAGGGGCGTAAGCCATTTTGGAGGGATTGATTGAGGGCTACGAGGTGCATGGCTTGAGGGTGATGGCGGCGCTCGATTTGCGCGCCACTATCACCCTCAAGGCATGCTCCGCCTCACATCACCTAAACCAATTCCTTGAGCCGGTGCCAGAGCATCCCCAATGCCAGCAGTGGCGAGCGCAGGTGCTTGCCGCCGGGGAAGGTGATGTGCGGCACCTTGGCGAACAGGTCGAAGCGCCCGCTCTGCTGGCCGCTGATGGCCTCGCCAAGCAGGCGCCCGGCCAGGTGGGTGGCGTTGAGCCCATGGCCGGAATAGGCCTGGGCGTAGTAGACGTTCGGCTGGCTGGCCAAACGCCCGATCTGTGGTAGGCGGTTGGCCCCGATGCCAATCATGCCGCCCCATTGGAATTCGATGCGCACATCGGCCAACTGCGGGAATACTTTGAGCATCTTTGGCCGCATGTAGGCGGCAATGTCTTGCGGGTCGCGGCCGGAATAGTGGCAGGCACCGCCGAACAGCAGCCGCTGGTCGGCAGACAGCCGGTAGTAATCCAGCGCCACGCGCTGGTCGCACACGGCCATGTTCTGCGGCAGCAGCGCGCGGGCACGCGCGTCGCCCAGGGGCTCGGTGGCGATGATGTAGCTGCCGGCGGGCAGCACCTTGCCGCCCAGCTCGCGGTTGAGGCCGTTGTGGTAGGCGTTGCAGCACAGTACCAACGTCTTCGCACGGACCCTGCCTTGAGCGGTGTGTACCTTGACTTCGGGGCCGTACTCGATGCGCGTGACCTCTGACTGCTCGAACAGCCGCACGCCAAGGCGGCTGGCCACGGCCGCTTCGCCGAGGGCCAGGTTGAGCGGGTGCAGGTGGCCCGAGCCCATGTCGATCAGGCCGCCCACATAGCGGTCGGAGCCGACCACGCTGTGGATATCGTCTTTCGCCACCAGACGCAGTTCGTGGCGATACCCCAGGCTGCGCAATGCTTCGGCTTCTTCGGCAAAGCCTTGCAGCTCGCCAGGTTTGTTGGCCAGGTCGCAATAGCCCCAGGTCAGGTCGCAGGCGATGTTGTGGCGCTCGACCCGCTCGCGGACGATCTCCACGGCCTCCAGGCCCATCAGCTTCATGCTGCGCACGCCTTCCTCGCCGATCACCGGGAGGAACTGCTCCAGGCCATGGCCGACACCGCGGATCAATTGCCCGCCGTTGCGCCCGCTGGCGCCCCAGCCGAGCTTGCAGGCTTCCAGCAGAATCACCGAGAGGCCACGTTCAGCCAGTTCGATGGCGGTGTTAATGCCTGAATAGCCACCGCCAATGATGCACACGTCGGCGCTGTGCTCGCCTTGCAGGAAGGCATGATCGGCGTGTGGCGCGCTGCTGGCGGCGTAATAGGAAGCGGCGTGCTGCGCGCTATGGATCATGGGGCAGGTCCTGGGCTTTTGGGCAGAAGGAGGGAGGATAAGCCGGGGTCGGAAGGTGGGCAACAAGGCGAGAGCCGCGTCCGCGTTCGCGGTTAAAGCTGCACCCACAGGGCCGGTGCAATGGGCCTATAATTCACCCCACCTTCTTGCCCTGTACCCGCCATGTCCTGCAACCGCCACAAGATCCACTTCCTGCGTGAACTCATCCCTTCTTTCGAGTGCGAGCCCGGCTGCCACGACTGCTGCGGCCCGGTCACCACCTCGGCCGAAGAAATGGCCCGCCTGCCGCGCAAGACCGGGGCCGAGCAAGCCGCTGCGCTGCAGCACCTGGACTGCGTGCACTTGGGCGCCAACGGCTGCACAGTGTATGAAGAGCGCCCGATGATCTGCCGCCTGTTCGGCACCACCCCACGCATGGCCTGCCCGCGCGGCCGTGGCCCGGAGCAGATGATCGAGCCCGAGGCCGAGCAGCTCGTTCATCAGTTCATTGCCACCACCCGCCAGGTGCTGGTCTAGCGTCAGTCCGGAATCGGCAGGCAGAGGCTCTCCTTCACCTCTTCCATCACGATGTAGCTCTTCGACTCGCGCACGTGCGGCAGCTTCAGCAGGATGTCGCCCAGCAGCTTGCGGTACGACGCCATCTCCGAAATACGCGCCTTTACCAGGTAGTCGAAATCGCCCGAAACCAGGTGGCACTCCAGCACATGGGGCAGCTTGAGCACCGCACGCCGAAACTCCTCGAAGGTGTCGCCAGACTTGTAGTCCAGGCTGATTTCGACGAACACCAGCAAGCTGCCCTTCAGGTGCTGCGGATTGAGCCGGGCGTTGTAGCCCATGATGATGCCCTCGCGTTCCAGGCGGCGGACGCGCTCGGTGCACGGGGTGGTGGAAAGCCCAACTTTCTCGCCCAGTTCGGTGAAGGAAATACGCCCGTCATTCTGCAGGATCCGCAGTATGTTGCGGTCGATCTTGTCCAGTTCACGCTTGCTCTGGTGCTGGGTTCTCATAGGGGATGCCCCTCCGTGAAAGGCAATATTGCCGAGAATTCTCGCCAAATATAGGCTTTTATATAGTGAATTGCACTGGTCTGTAATTTTTATACTGCGCGCATCCATGCCATTTCAACAAAAGACAGCGGTGCGCCGCGTGCGAGGGATCAACAATGCGAGTTCTGGTACTTGGTAGCGGTGTGATCGGAACCGCCAGTGCCTATTATCTGGCCCGGCAAGGTTACGAAGTGACGGTGGTCGACCGCCAGCCGGCGGTGGCCATGGAAACCAGCTTCGCCAACGCAGGCCAGATCTCGCCCGGCTATGCCTCGCCCTGGGCCGCCCCGGGTGTACCGCTCAAGGCCATCAAGTGGTTGCTCGAACGCCACGCGCCCCTGGCCATCAAGCTGACCGGCGACGTTGACCAGTACCTGTGGATGGCACAGATGCTGCGCAACTGCACCGCCAGCCGTTATGCGGTGAACAAGGAGCGCATGGTGCGTCTGTCCGAGTACAGCCGTGATTGCCTCGACGAGCTGCGCGCCGAAACCGGCATCGCTTATGAAGCCCGCACCCTGGGCACCACCCAGTTGTTCCGCACCCAGGCGCAGGTCGATGCCGCCGCCAAGGACATCGCCGTGCTCGAGCAGTCCGGTGTGCCTTATGAACTGCTCGACCGCGATGGCATCGCCCGCGTCGAACCGGCCCTGGCCGGGGTAAAAGACATCCTGGCCGGTGCCCTGCGCCTGCCCAACGACCAGACCGGCGACTGCCAGCTGTTCACCACCAAGCTTGCCGACATGGCGCTGAAGCTGGGTGTGGAGTTCCGCTTCGGCCAGGACATCCAGCGCCTGGACTTCGCCGGCGACCGCATCAATGGCGTGTGGATCGACGGCAAGCTGGAAACTGCCGACCGCTACGTGCTGGCCCTGGGCAGCTACTCGCCGCAGATGCTCAAGCCGCTGGGCATCAAGGCGCCGGTCTACCCGCTCAAGGGTTACTCGCTGACGGTGCCGATCACAAACGCCGACATGGCGCCGACCTCGACCATTCTCGATGAAACCTACAAGGTCGCCATCACCCGTTTCGACAACCGCATCCGCGTCGGCGGCATGGCTGAGATCGCCGGTTTTGACCTGTCGCTGAACCCGCGTCGACGCGAAACGCTGGAGATGATCGTCAACGACCTTTATCCTCGCGGCGGTGACCTGAGCCAAGCCAGTTTCTGGACCGGCCTGCGCCCGGCGACCCCGGACGGTACGCCGATCGTGGGTGCCACTGCGTTCCGTAACCTGTTCCTGAACACCGGTCACGGGACCTTGGGCTGGACCATGGCGTGCGGCTCTGGTCGCCTGTTGGCAGACCTGATTGCGCGCAAGAAGCCGCAGATCAGTGCCGAAGGCCTGGATATTTCCCGGTATGGCAACAGCCGGGAAGCCACCAAGCAAGGCCAGACCGCGCCCGTGCATCAATGATTTGAAGGCCTGCGCTGGCCTCTTCGCGGGGTTACCCGCGAAGAGGCAAACACCGTTATTAAACTGAACCACCATAAGGCATGCCGCCATGCGTCCCGCCCGCGCCCTGATCGACCTCCAGGCCCTGCGCCACAACTACCGCCTTGCCCGTGAACTGACCGGCGCCAAAGCCCTTGCCGTGATCAAGGCCGATGCCTACGGCCACGGCGCGGTGCGTTGCGCCCTGGCACTGGAGGCCGAAGCCGATGGCTTTGCCGTGGCCTGCATCGAAGAAGCGCTGGAGCTGCGCGCAGCTGGCATCAAGGCCCCAGTGCTGTTGCTCGAAGGCTTCTTCGAGGCCAGCGAACTCGCCCTGATCGCCGAGCACGACCTGTGGTGCGTGGTGCATTCGCTGTGGCAGCTCGAAGCAATCGAAAAGACCCAGGTGCACAAGCCGCTGACCGTCTGGCTGAAGCTCGACAGCGGCATGCACCGTGTCGGCCTGCACCCCAAGGATTATCACGAGGCGTATCAGCGCCTGCTGGCTACTGGCAGCGTCCTGCGCATCGTATTGATGAGCCACTTCGCCCGTGCCGACGAACTGGACGCGGACGCCACCGCCGAGCAGATCGCGGTGTTCGAGGCCGCGCGCCAGGGGCTGGCCGCCGAGTGCAGCTTGCGCAACTCGCCTGGGGTACTGGCGTGGCCACAGGCAGGCGGCGACTGGGTGCGCCCGGGCCTCATGCTGTATGGCGCCACACCTTTCGAAGTGGCCCAGGCCGAGGCTGAACGCCTGCAACCGGTAATGACCCTGCAATCGCGGGTCATCAGCGTGCGCGAGCTGCCGGCCGGCGAGCCGGTGGGCTATGGAGCCAAGTTCATCGGCACGCGGCCGACCCGTGTCGGCGTGGTCGCCATGGGCTATGCCGATGGCTACCCACGCCAGGCGCCCAATGGCACCCCGGTGATGGTCGCGGGCAAGCGCAGCCAGCTGATTGGCCGGGTGTCGATGGACATGCTGTGCATCGACCTGACCGATGTGCCCGAGGCTACCGTGGGCAGCCCGGTGGAGCTGTGGGGCAAGCAGGTGCTGGCCAGCGAGGTGGCTGCCCATGCCGGCACCATTCCGTACCAGATTTTCTGCAACCTCAAGCGGGTGCCGAGGGACTACTGTGGTGAGTAAGTGCGACGAATAAGACGCTGAAGCGGACAGGTTGCAGGGTGGTGTGTTGTAAATACTGAACGGCATTGCCATGATATCGTTCACATTCACCCCCCCTCTCTACCCGTTTCAGGAGGCTCCAGCTTTGGACGTCGGCGAACGACTGCAAGCCATCCGCAAGCTCAAGGGCCTGTCACAACGTGAGCTCGCCAAGCGCGCGGGTGTCACCAACAGCACCATCTCGATGATCGAGAAAAACAGCGTCAGCCCTTCGATCAGTTCGCTGCGCAAGGTGCTGAGTGGCATTCCGATGTCCATGGTCGAGTTCTTTTCGGTCGAACTGGCCGCCGAGAGCCCTACGCAGGTCGTCTACAAGGCCCATGAGCTGATCGATATCTCGGACGGTGCTGTGACCATGAAGCTGGTGGGCAAGTCGCACCCCAACCGCGCCATTGCGTTTCTCACCGAGGTCTACCCACCGGGTGCCGACACCGGCGCCGAGATGCTTACCCACGACGGTGAAGAGACCGGCATCCTGCTTGAAGGCCGGCTTGAGCTGGTGGTCGGCAACGAGATTTTCATCCTCGAAGAGGGCGACAGCTACTACTTCGAAAGCACCCGCCCGCACCGCTTTCGCAACCCTTTCAAGGAACCTGCCCGGTTGATCAGCGCCGCGACGCCTTCAAACTTTTGATCCAGCGCAGTGCATTGTTTCGGCAATACCCCTTTCCTGTGTGGGGTCGTTTCACGGCCTCTGGGTTCCCGCTATACTTTTCAACGCTCGCCGATCCGTGGCCGCGAGCGTGATTAGCCACCATGAGGGTGTACGCGTGAACCAAATCAAGAAGATGCTGGCCGTACCAGCAGCCGTATTCGCCCTCTGGGCAATGAGCGCAACCGCTGCAACCAATGACGACATCGCCAAGCGCCTAGAACCGGTGGGCCAGGTGTGCGTCCAGGGCCAGGAGTGCAAGGGCATGGAGGTGGCCACTGCGGCGGCTGGCGGCGCTGCCAAGACGCCGGACGACATCATCGCCAAGCATTGCAATGCCTGCCATGGCACCGGCTTGCTGGGCGCGCCGAAAATCGGCGATACCGCCGCGTGGAAGGAACGTGCCGACCACCAGGGCGGCCTGGATGGCATCCTGGCCAAGGCCATTACCGGTATCAATGCCATGCCGCCGAAAGGCACCTGTGCCGATTGCTCGGATGATGACCTGATGGGTGCGATCAAGAAGATGTCGGGGTTGTAAGTAGCCGCTCAATTGCATGAAGCCCGCCTTTGATGGCGGGCTTTGTATATGTGCAGCCAGTGCCGGCAACCAACCCGCTGAACGCCGTGTCCAACCCCTGACCCCATGGAAGACTCAGGAGGCCAAGATGCACCTCTGCTCCATCGATCAGGCAGTCGACCAGGCGCTGTCGCGCCTGCCGGCCCACATTCACATGGGCCTGCCGCTGGGCCTTGGCAAACCCAACGCCTTCGTCAATGCGCTGTACGCCCGAGTGCGCGAACTGCCCGAGCGCCAGTTGACGATCTACACGGCCTTGTCCCTTGGCCGTCCACCCTTGGGCGACGGCCTGCAGCGGCGCTTCCTCGAACCCTTCATCGAGCGTGTGTTCGCCGATTACGAAGACCTCACCTACCTCGCCGACCTGCGCAACGACCAACTGCCGCCGAACATCCGCGTCGAGCAGTTCTTCATGCAGCCCGGCAGCCTGCTGCACAGCGAGAGCGCCCAGCAGGACTACGTCAGCAGCAACTACAGCCACGCCGCCCGTGACATCAACGCCAAGGGCCTTAACCTGATTGCCCAGATGGTGGCCGCCACCCCAGAAAAGCCCGTGCACCTGAGCTTGGCCTGTAACCCCGACATCACCCTCGACCTGCTGCCGATGATCGCCAAGCGCCGCGCGGCCGGTGAAACCATACTCATGCTTGGCCAGGTGCATGCCGAGCTGCCCTACATGCCGGGTGACTCGGAGCTGAGCATCGACGCATTCGACCTGCTGATCGATGAGGTGGAGCAACGCCGGCTGTTCTCCACGCCGAACATGCCGGTCACCACCCAGGACCATTGCATCGGCCTGCACGCCAGCACCCTGGTGCGTGATGGCGGCACGTTGCAGATAGGCATCGGCGCCATGGGCGATGCCGTGGCCGCTGCGCTGTTGGCGCGCCAGGGCGACAATGCGGGCTATCGGGCATTGATGGATGAACTGGATGTTGGCCCATGGCAAACCCTGATCCAGCGCGAAGGGGGGCTGGATGCCTTCGCCCAAGGCCTCTACGGATGCAGCGAAATGTTCGTCAACGGCCTGCTGGCGCTGGCGGAGGCGGGCGTGGTGCGGCGCCCGGCAGACGAGCAGGGCGTATTGGTGCATGGCGGGTTTTTCCTCGGCCCACGGGCGTTCTACCAACGCTTGCGGGACATGCCGCTGGAGCAGCGCGCACGGTTTGCCATGACGCGTATCAGTTTCATCAATGAGCTGTATGGCCAGGAAGAACTGAAGCGCCGCCAGCGCCGGGATGCGCGGTTCATCAATACGGTATTCACCATGACCCTGCTGGGCGCGGGGGTGGCCGATCAGCTGGAGGATGGCCGTGTGCTCAGCGGCGTGGGCGGGCAGTACAACTTCGTCGCCCAAGGCCACGCGCTGGAGGGCGGGCGATCGATACTGCTGTTACGTAGCTGGCGCGAGGCGGCGGGCGAGGTCAGCTCGAACCTGCTGTGGGCCTACGGCCACTGCACCATCCCCAGGCACCTGCGCGATATCGTGGTGACCGAGTACGGCATCGCCGACCTGCGCGGGCAGACCGACAGTGAAGTGATTGCGCGGTTGTTGGCGGTCAGTGATTCGAGGTTCCAGGGCGAGCTGATCGAACAGGCCAAGAAGGCCGGCAAGTTGGCCAGGGATTTCCAGCTGGAAGCACGCTTTACCGACAACACGCCAGAGCGCCTTGAGGCCATCCGGGCGCGCCATGCAGGGCTGTTTCCGGAGTATCCGCTGGGCACCGATTTCACGGCCGAAGAGCGTGACTTGCTGCGGGCGTTGAACTGGCTGAAGAGCAAGTTCAGGTTGAGCGAGGTACTGGGGCTGGGCAAGGCAGCGCTGGATGCGCCGGGGCCGGAGGGGTATGCGGCGCAGTTGGCGCGCATGGGGTTGGGGGAACCCCAAGGGCTGAAGGAAGAAATCTATCAGCGGTTATTGCTGGCGGGTTTGGCGGCGACCCGATAATTGTCGGGGCCGCAGAGCGGCCCTTTCGCGACGCAAGGCCGCTCCTGCAGGCTCGCGCGATCTGCTTCACCTATAGGAGCGGCCCCAACGGCGATCACTCGATGAAGCTGACCACACCACCTGCCAGCGACTTCACCCGCGCCAGCGATTCAACGCGGTAGCCCTGGCTGTCCAGCTCGGCACGGCCGCCCTGGAACGACTTCTCGATGACGATACCCAGCCCGGCCACCGTGGCGCCAGCTTGCTTGATGATCGAGATCAGTGCCTGCGACGCCTTGCCGTTGGCCAGGAAGTCATCGATCACCAGCACGCGGTCGCTGCTGTTGAGATGACGCGGCGAGATGGCCACGGTGTTCTCGGTCTGCTTGGTGAAGGAGTACACCGAGGCAGTCAGCAGGTTCTCGGTCAGGGTCAGCGACTGGTGCTTGCGCGCAAAGATCACCGGCACGCCCAGCTTCAGGCCCGTCATCACTGCCGGGGCAATGCCCGAGGCTTCGATGGTGACGATCTTGGTCACGCCGGCGTCGGCGAACAGGCGGGCGAACTCGTCACCGATCAACTGCATCAGCGCAGGGTCGATCTGGTGGTTGAGAAACGCGTCGACTTTGAGAACCTGATCGGAAAGCACGATGCCTTCTTCGCGAATCTTCTGATGCAGTGCTTCCACTGTGGTTTTCCTCGATGTAGCAAAGGTGGCCGCAACAGCGGCAACGGTTAAAGAGTAAGGGTTGATCAGCGTTTGAGCATCGCCCGAATATCGGCCAGTGCGTTGTTGCCACGCGCAGCTTTGACTTCGACTGGCGCATCGTCCAGGCCTTCCCAGGCCAGGTCGTCCGGCGGCAGTTCGTCGAGGAACCGGCTCGGTGTGCAGTCGATGATTTCGCCGTACTGCTTGCGCTTGGCCGCAAAGGTGAAGGCCAGGGTCTGGCGCGCGCGGGTGATGCCCACGTAGGCCAGGCGGCGTTCTTCTTCGATGGTGTCGGCTTCGATGCTGGAGCGGTGCGGGAGGATCTCTTCTTCCATGCCCATGATGAACACGTAAGGGAATTCCAGGCCCTTGGAGGCATGCAGGGTCATCATCTGCACGCCTTCGGCGTTTTCTTCCTCTTCCTGCTGGCGCTCGAGCATGTCGCGCAGCACCAGCTTGCCGATGGCGTCCTCGATGGTCATGTCACCCTCTTCATCCTTTTCGAGGGTGTTTTTCAGCGCTTCGACCAGGAACCAGACGTTGCTGATACGGAACTCCGCCGCCTTGTCGCTGGCGGTTTGCTGGCGGATCCAGTTCTCGTAGTCGATGTCGCGGATCATTTCGTGCAGCGCGGCGATCGGGTCGTCCAGCGCCACCTTGTGGCGCACCCCGTCCAGCCAGTGCTTGAAGCGCTGCAGGCGCTCGGTGTAACGGGCGTCCAGGTGCTCGCCCAGGCCCAGCTCCTCGCTGGCGGCGTACATCGAGATACCGCGTTCGGTCGAATAGTTACCGAGCTTTTCCAGGGTCGTGGAGCCGATTTCCCGGCGCGGCACGTTGATGACCCGCAGGTAGGCGTTGTCGTCGTCGGGGTTCACCAGCAAGCGCAGGTAGGCCATGAGGTCCTTGACCTCCTGGCGGCCGAAGAAACTATTGCCGCCAGACAGGCGATACGGCACCTGGTGGTGCTGCAGCTTGAGTTCGATCAGCTTGGCCTGGTAGTTGCCGCGGTAGAGGATGGCGAAGTCGCTGTACGGGCGGTTGGTGCGCAGGTGCAGGGTGAGGATTTCCATGGCCACACGTTCGGCCTCGGCTTCCTCGTTCTTGCAACGGATCACGCGGATCTCGTCGCCCACGCCCATCTCGCTCCACAGCTGCTTTTCGAACGCGTGCGGGTTGTTGGCGATCAGCACGTTGGCGCAGCGCAGGATGCGGCTGGTGGAGCGGTAGTTCTGCTCCAGCATGACGATTTTAAGGGAGGGGTAGTCCTCCTTGAGCAGCATCAGGTTCTCGGGCCGCGCGCCGCGCCAGGCGTAGATCGACTGGTCGTCGTCGCCGACCACGGTGAACTGGTTGCGCATGCCGATCAGCATTTTCACCAGCAGGTACTGGCTGGCGTTGGTGTCCTGGTATTCGTCGACCAGCAGGTAGCGCACGCGGTTCTGCCAGCGCTCCAGCACCTCGGGGTGTTCCTGGAAGAGCTTGACCGGCTGCAGGATCAGGTCGTCGAAGTCCACCGCATTGAACGCCTTGAGCGTGCGCTGGTAGTGGGTATAGACGATGGCGGCGGTCTGCTCGCGCGGGTTGCGAGCCTTTTCCAGGGCCTCGGGGGGGAGGATCAGGTCGTTCTTCCAGGCACCGATCATGTTCTTGATCTCGTCGATGCCGTCGTCGCCGGAATACTCTTTCTGCATGATGTCCGACAGCAGCGCCTTGATGTCGGACTCGTCAAAGATCGAAAAACCAGGCTTGTAGCCCAGGCGCTCATGCTCCTTGCGGATGATGTTCAAGCCCAGGTTGTGGAAGGTGCACACGGTCAGGCCGCGGCCTTCCCCCGGCCGCAGCAGGGTGGCGACCCGCTCTTTCATCTCGCGCGCGGCCTTGTTGGTGAAGGTCATCGCCACGATGTACTGGGCACGGATGCCGCAGTTCTGGATGAGGTGGGCAATCTTGCGCGTGATCACGCTGGTCTTGCCGGAACCTGCACCGGCGAGCACCAAAAGAGGGCCGCCAACGTAGTCTCGGGCTTCCTGTTGCCGGGGATTGAGTCGGGACATGCTAGAAACCGGGGGTCGCCAGAAAATAGCCGCGCATTCTAACAGGCATGGGCCGGTTATGGCGCGACCGTCTGACGTCTGAGTCAGACTTTTGTCTGCGCATAAGCATTAGTCAGGCTCATGCTATTCATTGAAAAAATCGTATTTGCCGGTTGGCCTGGTTTCGCGCAGGATGCACGACGAAATGCGTCGGGGTGTACATGGCTAAAAATGGAAATCATTTTCATTAATGCAGTAGCATACCTGGCCTCTGCCGCTGCCCCGTCCAAGCCCTAAGGAGCCCGCTTGTCCACGCCTGTCGAACCTCTGCGTTTGCTGCTGTTGGCTGATGAGCCGGAATGGGCCGTGCTGTTGCGTGAGTGCGTGCAGGCCCTTGGCGGCAGCGCAGTGTTGTTGACCGCACCTGACTGGGAGTCGGTCGACAGCCTGTTCAGCCATGACCGCCAGGCCGTGATCCTGGCCACACCGGCCTTGCAGCCTGCCCCTGGGCGCTGTGAACTGCCCACCATCGTGCTGCTCGATCACGAGCCGGAGGTAGCGCCCGGCGGGGTCAGCGACTGGCTGGTGCGCGACCATCTCAATGCTGATGCCTTGCGCCGCTCGCTGCGCCATGTGCGCGAGCGCGGCGTGCTGGTGGCCACCTTGCAACGCCTGGCCGAGCAGGACCCACTGACCGGCATCGCCAACCGCCAGGGGTTTCAGGCCTTGCTGACGGCGCGCCTGGCAGAAGGTGATGGCCGTGGCCTGGCCCTCGGCCACCTTGACCTGGACAACTTCCGCCACGTCAACGACGCCCTCGGCCACCAGAGCGGAGACCGCCTTATCCTGCAGGTGGTGGTGCGGCTCAAGCAGCAGCTGGAGGCCGGTGACCTGGTGGCGCGCCTGGGCAGCGACGAATTTGCCCTGCTGATCGATACCCGCCGTGACCCGAATCGGGCCGAGTGGATGGCCGAACGCATCATCGAGGCCTTGGCCGAGCCCTACTGGATCGACGGCGAAAGCCTGCTGCTCGGCTGCAGCCTGGGCCTGGCGCATGCTCGCGCGCAGAGCGGTGCCGACCCCCTGATGTGGCATGCGCACATCGCCATGCGCCAGGCCAAGGGCAGCCAAGGCTGTACCTTTCATGTCTTCAATGAACGCATCAACCGCAACGCCCGCAGCCTTGCCGACCTGGAAAGCGAGCTGCGCCGGGCCCTGCGCCGGGACGAGCTGGAGCTGCACTACCAGCCACGGCTGAACCTGGCCGATGGGCGTATCGTCGGCCTGGAGGCGTTGGTGCGCTGGCGCCATGCCGAACGCGGCCTGTTGCCGCCCAGCGAGTTCGTGCCGCTGGCCGAGCAGAGCGGGCTGATCGTGCCGCTGGGCTACTGGGTGATATCGCGCGCGCTGCGTGACATGCAGGCGCTGTGCGAGCATGGCCTGGCGCCGCTGCACATGGCGGTGAACCTGAGCTTTCGCCAGTTTCAGGACAGCCAGCTACTGACGACCCTGAGCCGGTTGATCATCGAACACGGGGTCGATGCCCGCTGGCTGGAGTTCGAGCTGACCGAGACGGCGGTCATGCGCCGCAACGAGCTGGTACGCCAGACCATGGATGCCCTGGGGCGCCTGGGCGTGCGGTTTTCCCTGGATGATTTCGGCACGGGGTTCTCGTCGTTCGTGCACCTGAACAGCCTGCCGATCGCGTTGCTCAAGGTCGATCGCAGTTTTGTTGCCGAAATGGAAATGCGCGAAGAGAACCGCAAGCTGGTGCACGCAATGATCAACCTGGCGCACAACCTCAACCTTGAAGTGGTGGCCGAGGGGGTCGAGAGCGAGGCACAGATGGCCTTGCTGCGTGAGTTCGGCTGTGACCAGGTGCAGGGGTTTCTGGTCAGCAAGCCGCTGCCGGTAGGGGAGTTGATGGCGTTTTTGCAGGAAAGTGGCAAGCCGCACCTGGTCAGCGTGTGAAATAGCCGGGGAGGGCAAAGCGCCCCCCGGGTATTCAGACCGTCACCGCTGCCTTGCTGCCAGCCCCAGCCTTGCGCAGCAACCGCTTCATCCGCCATTCAAAGCCAAAGGTCAGCGCCACTGCCGCGCAGGCCAGCCCCAGCGCCAGCCCCCACCAGATCCCGACCGCGCCGCCACCCAGGTTGAAGGCGAACAGCCAGGCGCTGGGTGCGCCCACCAGCCAGTAGCAGCACAGCCCGATCAGGAAGGTGGTCTTGGCATCCTTCAAACCACGGATCGAGCCCATGGCGATGGTCTGCATGCCATCGAACAGTTCAAACCACGCCGCCACCATCACCAGTTGCACGGCCAAGTGGTAGATGGCCGCGAACGCCGGGTCGTTGCGGTCGATGAACAACCCCACCAAGGCATCCGGCAACAGCCAGAACAGCGCGGCGAAGGCGAACATGATCATCCCCCCGAAACCGATGCCCACCCGGCCTGCGCTGCGGGCGGCGAGCAGGTTGCCGCCGCCGTAGTACAAGCCCACGCGCATGGTCACGGCATAGGACAGCCCGGTGGGCACCATGAACGCCGTCGAAACGATCTGCAGCGCGATCTGATGCGCCGCCAGTTCCGTGCTGCCGAGCACGCCCATGCACAGCGCGGCAAAGGCGAACAGGCCGACCTCGACCATGTACGTGCCGCCAATCGGCAGGCCCAACCGCCACAACTCGCGCAGGGCCGGCAGCGAAGGGCGCGACAGGCCCTTGCGCAGCGGGTAGGCGGCATAGGCCGAATGCCAGCGGATGTACAG
The DNA here is from genome assembly GCF_051123555.1 of Pseudomonas sp. NFX1. Taxonomy (NCBI): domain Bacteria; kingdom Pseudomonadati; phylum Pseudomonadota; class Gammaproteobacteria; order Pseudomonadales; family Pseudomonadaceae; genus Pseudomonas; species Pseudomonas sp. NFX1. The sequence goes on from NZ_CP169366.1 coordinate 4,807,132, forward strand.
CGCCAGGGCAATGGCCATGCCCATCGACACCACCGCAGTGACCAGGCCGATGCCCATCAGGCCCAGCTTGGGCAGGCCGAACATGCCTTCGATCATTGCGACGTTGAGCAGGTAGTTGAGCACCGTGCCAATCACGCTGATGACCATTACCGGCGTCGAGCGGCCGAGGGCGCTGGTGAACCCGCGCAAGGCCATGAAGGTCAGGTAGCTGGGCAGGGCCAGCGGCAGCAGGGTGAGAAACTCGGCTGCCGAGGCGACGTTGTCCGGCTGCTGGCCGAACATCAGCAATACCGGCTCCAGGTTCCACAGCGCCAGCGCCGCGACCAGCGCCAGGCCCCAGGCCAGCCACAAGCCGTTCTGGGCCAGGCGGGTGACGCCTTCGATGTCGTTGGCGCCCTTGCGGATGGCCACCAGCGTGCCGACAGCGGCGATCACGCCCAGGCAGAAAATCGACACGAACGAGTAGCTGGCAGCGCCCAGGCCACCGCCGGCCAGTGCTTGTGGGCTGATGCGGGCCATCATCAGGGTGTCGGTCAGCACCATCAGCATGTGCGCCAACTGCGAGGCGATCAGCGGCCCGGCCAGGCGCAGCAAAGCCTTGAGTTCGGTGGTGGGCGCTACATGCATGTGAGTAGTCCTTCTTCCTGATTTTTGTAAACAAGGGGCGAGTCTGAGGCTTTGGTCAACTTTGCACAAAAGGATAAAAGCGATCATTGGCATGAGTCTGACTCATGGGTATATGCTGCGGTCGATCGGTTTCACAGCCCCGTATGGCAGGTGCCTCATGTCTCGTCAGCTCCCTCCGTTGTATGCCTTGCGCGCATTCGAAGCCGCTGCCCGGCTGAGCTCCTTCACCCGCGCCGGCGAAGAGCTGTCCATTACCCAGAGTGCTGTCAGCCGTCATATACGCACCCTTGAGCAGCACTTCGCCTGCCGCCTGTTCGTGCGCAGCGGCCGCAGCCTGCAACTGACCGAAGCGGCAAGGGTGTTGCTGCCCGGCGTGCGCGAAGGCTTCGCTGCGCTGGAGCGGGCGTGCGATACCTTGCGCGGTGAAGATGACATCCTGCGCATGAAAGCGCCCTCTACCCTGACCATGCGCTGGTTGCTGGCGCGCCTGAGCCGCTTTCGTCACCTGCAGCCGGGCAACGAAGTGCAACTGACCAGTGCCTGGATGGAAGTCGACCATGTCGATTTCAACCAGGAGCCTTTCGATTGCGCGGTGTTGCTCAGCGATGGCGTGTTCCCGGCACATTGGGAGGTGCGCCGGTTGTTTCCCGAACTGCTGATCCCGGTGGGCGCACCGGACCTGCTCGACGAAGCACCGTGGGACGAGCATCGGCTGGCCTGTTTCGAGCTGTTGCACCCGACGGTGGACAAGCGCGACTGGCGAGAGTGGCTGCAGCGCATGGGGCTTGGCGACAAGGTCTCGCTCAAGGGCGGCCAAGTGTTCGACACCCTGGAGTTGGGCATGATCGCGGCGGCGCGTGGTTATGGCATATCCATGGGCGACTTGCTGATGGTGGCCGAGGATGTGGCGCAGAAGCGCCTGAGCCTGCCCTGGCCGACGGCGGTACCCAGCGGCATGGACTACTACCTGGTGTGGCCGCGTACCCGGCCGGGCGGCGAGCGGCTGCGGCGGTTGAGCGCGTTTCTGCACGACGAGGTGGCAGCCATGGACCTGCCGAAGGTGGAAATCCTGCCGGCGATTGGGCCGCAGCGCGACCCAATACGCCCCTGAGCCTTACATCGAGCCCAGGTTCAAGGCCTGCGCACAGGCCTGCAACGAGCGGCGCTCGCTTTGCGCATACAAGGCCAGTTCATCCTGCACCTTCAGCCCCAGTGCGGCCTCGAAGGCCTCACGGTTAGCGTTGCTGCCGTAGTCTGCCTGCGCATCATCGCCCAGGTTGGACTGGAAGATCCCTGCCGCGCTTACCGGCAGGAAGTCTTCATACACCAGCGCCTCGAAGTGCACATGCCCTGCCTCGATCAGCCCCTGCAGGGTGGTCGGGCGCTCGCGCTGATCGCGTGCGGCCAGGCCTTTTTCGGTGGCGAAGTAACGGAAGTACGCCAGGCCTTGCTCGCGCATCTGCGCCAGGTCATCCGGGAATTCCGCGAAGGTCTGGCTCAACAGCGCCTTGTAGCGCTCGGCATTGGCTTCGGCGGGGGCACCGCCCAAGGCCGCACGGGTGGCATCGAGCAACTTGTCGTAAAGCTGGCGGCCCTTCGGCGTCAGCGCCGCACCGCGCTGTTCGATCTCGCCGAAACGTGCGGTGTGGCTGCCCTCGCTGCCTTGCTGGTCGCAGAAGGCGACCTTTTCCTGCAGTGCCTTGAAGCTGGTCTGGCGCAGCAGGATCGGGTGACGACGGGTGGGCGGGCCTTCGACCACGGCTTTTGGCGGGATGCCCTTGGCCGGCATGCCGACCTGGATCGCGTCGATGTCCAGGGTGCGCGGGGTGAGGTGGTTGATGTGCGGGCCTTTGAAGGCCACCACATCGGCGATCAAACGGTGCTGGTCGTGCAGTTGCTGGTACTGCTCGGCGGTTACCGTGGCGTCGTGGTGCCAGCGGAAGGTGTGCAACGCTTCCTGCACGAAGGCTTCGGCGTCGGCAGCACTCAGGCCGCCGTCACGTTCGCACTGCTCGATCAGTTCAAGCACGCGCGGGGTGAAGATCTCGCGTTTGGCCAGGATGCCCTGCGCCAGCTCACGCAGCTGTGGGTTGTCGATCAGTTCCAGGCGCAGCAGCGAGGTGAACACGCGGAACGGGCTGACATGCAGCGATTGCTCGTGCACGGCGCGAAATGCCGTGGAATGCACCGGTACGCCCGCCGAGCTGAGGTCGTAGTAGCCGACGGGCTCCATGCCCATCACCGCGAACAGTTTGGCGATGGTGGCCAGCTCTTCGGCGGTGCCGACACGGATGGCACCGTGGCGCTCCTGGTCCAGGCGTTCGATTTCGCCGGTCCAGCGCAGCGCTTCGGCCACTTTGGGTTGCTGGGCCATGACCTGCTGGTTGATTTCGCTCACCAGCTCCAGCAACGTGCCATACAGCGGCACTTCCTGTTTGTACATGAGCGACATGGCGGCAGAGAACTGCGCGCGGATGCTGTCTGGGCTGACGAAATCGTGGGCGGGCATCGCTAGCTTCCTGGTTAGGTTCGGACGCTTACATGAAAGCTGGGAATGCACATGGCTCACAAGCGAAAAAAAGTGGGTGTGTCATTCCTTTTTTGATCGACCTAAGGGCCGCAAAGCGGCCCCGGCACGCTCAATGCTGCAACTGCTCGCGCACCCACTCCACCAACGCCCGCACCTTGGGCACTTCCGCCGCATGCTCGGCATACGCCAGGTAATGCGCCCCGGTACTGCGCATTGCATGATTCCACGGAATGACCAGGCTCCCTTCATTCAATTCCTTGGCCACCAGGTACCGCGGCACCAACGCCACCCCACACCCCGCCTGCGCGGCGCTCAAGGCCATGTAGAAGGTATCGAACCGCGGCCCGTGATAGCTGCTGACGCTGTGCAGCCCCAGCTCGAGAAACCACTCATGCCACGCTTCCGGCCGCGATGTGCTCTGCAGCAGCACCAGTTCGGCCAACTCTCCCGCATCGGCCAGCGCCCGCCCGGCCAACAGCTCTGGCGCGCACACCGGTACCACCTCTTCGCGGAACAGCTCTACGCAGGTCGCCCCCGGCCAGGTGCCCTGCCCATAGAAGAACACCACGTCCGCCGAGCCTTGCAGCAAGGCGAACGGCTCCATCTCGTTGCGGATGTCCAGGTGGATATTGTTGTGGCGTTTGCCAAACCCCTTGAGGTGGGGGATCAACCAGCGCACGCCAAAACTCGGTTGAGTGGCTACCTTCAATATCTCGGTCTGCTCGCCATAGGTCAGGATGTAGCGGCTGGAGATGTCGACCTGGGTGAGGATCTTGTTGACCTCGGCCAGGTACAGGCTGCCGGCTGGGGTCAGTTGCAGGCGGCGGCGAATGCGCAGGAACAGGTGGTGGCGCAGCATGTCTTCGAGCTGCGCCACCTGCTTGCTGACCGCGCTCTGGGTCAGGTGCAGCTCTTCGGCGGCACGGGTGAAGCTTAAATGACGCGCTGCGGCTTCAAAGCACTGCAGGGCGGTCATGGAGGGCACCAGGCGTTTGGACATAGCGGTCTCTGCGGCTCAAATCATTACCTGACGGAATGATATGCGGAATAAAGGTCGTTTGTTGCACTGGTGTGATCGGATTAATACTGATCCACATCATTTTTCCACCCCATCACCGATGTAGGAGATGCACCAATGGTTGCTGGATTGCTCGAGCGTCTTGGCGTTGCCGCCGAGGCTTACACCCAGGGCGACTACCCTGTTCACACGCCGATCGACGGCAGCCAGATTGCCTCGGTGAAGCTGCTCGGCAAGGCCGAGACCATCGCCCGCATCGATCAGGCCCACAGCGCCTTCGAAGCCTGGCGCAGCGTACCGGCCCCACGCCGTGGCGAGCTGGTCCGCCTGTTCGGCGAAGTGCTGCGTGAGCACAAGGCCGACCTCGGCGAGCTGGTTTCGATCGAAGCCGGCAAGATTACCCAGGAAGGCCTGGGCGAAGTGCAGGAAATGATCGACATCTGCGACTTCGCCGTCGGCCTGTCGCGTCAGCTGTACGGCCTGACCATCGCCTCCGAGCGCCCGGGCCACCACATGCGTGAAAGCTGGCACCCGCTGGGCGTGGTTGGCGTGATCAGCGCCTTCAACTTCCCGGTGGCCGTCTGGGCCTGGAACACCGCGCTGGCCCTGGTGGCCGGTAACTCGGTGGTGTGGAAGCCGTCGGAAAAGACCCCACTGACCGCTCTGGCCTGCCAGGCGCTGTTCGAAAAAGCCCTGAAAGCCTTTGGCGATGCACCGGCTGGCCTGGCGCAACTGGTCATCGGTGGCCGTGAAGCGGGCGAAGCCATGGTCGACGACCCGCGTGTGCCGCTGGTCAGCGCTACCGGCAGCACCCGCATGGGCCGTGAAGTCGGCCCACGTGTCGCTGCCCGCTTCGGCCGCAGCATCCTCGAACTGGGCGGCAACAACGCCATGATCCTGGCGCCGAGTGCGGACCTGGACCTGGCCGTGCGTGGCATCCTGTTCTCGGCCGTCGGTACTGCCGGCCAGCGCTGCACCACCTTGCGCCGCCTGATCGTGCACCGTTCGGTCAAGGACGAAGTGGTTGCCCGCGTCAAAGCCGCCTACGCCAAGGTGCGTATCGGTGACCCACGCAAGGACAACCTGGTGGGCCCGCTGATCGACAAGCTGTCGTTCGACGCCATGCAGGGCGCGCTGGCCAAGGCCCGCGACGAAGGCGGCCAGGTGTTTGGCGGCGAGCGTCAGCTGGCTGACCAGTACCCGAACGCCTACTACGTATCCCCGGCCATCGCCGAGATGCCGGCCCAGAGCGACGTGGTGCGCCACGAAACCTTCGCGCCGATCCTGTACGTGCTGGCCTACGACGACTTCGAAGAGGCCCTGCGCCTGAACAACGAAGTGCCACAAGGCCTGTCCTCGTGCATCTTCACCACCGACATCCGTGAAGCCGAGCGCTTCCAGAGTGCCTCGGGCAGCGACTGTGGCATCGCCAACGTCAACATCGGCACCAGCGGCGCCGAGATCGGCGGTGCGTTTGGTGGCGAGAAGGAAACCGGCGGTGGCCGTGAGTCCGGTTCGGATGCCTGGAAAGGCTACATGCGTCGCCAGACCAACACCGTCAACTACTCGCGCGAGCTACCGCTGGCACAGGGTATCGTGTTCGACTGATGCTGCATGGCCGGGGGCATTGCCCCCGGTTCGCGGGGCAAGCCCGCTCCCACAGAAATCTTGCACACAACGCGATCTCTGTGGGAGCGGGCTTGCCTGCGAATGGGCCGCAAAGCGGCGCCAAAACACGAGATGCACCCGCAATAAGAACAACACTGCTGGAGCCGGCCATGTCCGAACTGCGTCAACAATGCTTGTGGGAATTCGTCAGCAAACCCACCGTCGCCGCCCAGGCCCTGGCCGGTGAGCACAAGGCCGATGTCTGTGTCATCGGTGGCGGCATCACCGGCCTGTCCGCAGCCATCCACCTGCTGGAGCAGGGCAAGTCGGTGATCCTGCTGGAGGCTTGGCAGATCGGCCATGGAGGCTCCGGGCGTAACGTCGGCCTGGTCAACGCAGGCACCTGGATCCGCCCCGACGATGTCGAGGCGACCCTCGGCCAGAAGCAGGGCAGCCGCTTGAACAAGGTCCTCGGTGAGGCACCCGGCGAGGTCTTCGCCATGATCGAGCGCCTTGGCATCGACTGCCAGGCCCAGCACAAAGGCACGCTGCACATGGCGCACAACGCCACCGGCATCGCCGACCTCGAAGCCCGCCATGAACAGTGGAGCCGGCGAGGGGCTGATGTGGAGCTGCTGACCGGCGCCCAATGCCAGGAATACTGCGGTACCAACAAAATTTCCGCCGCGCTGCTCGACCGCCGCGCCGGCACCATCAACCCCATGGGTTACACCCAAGGCCTGGCCGCTGCGGTCTCGCGCCTGGGTGGCAAAGTGTTCCAGCAGTCGTCCGTCGAGGGCCTGGAACGCGAGGGTGATGGCTGGCGAGTGAAGACCGCGCGCGGCTCGGTGCGCGCCGACAAGGTGGTGATTTCCACCGGTGCCTACACCGAAGGCGACTGGAGCAACCTGCAGAAGCAGTTCTTCCGCGGTTACTACTACCAGGTGGCGTCCAAGCCGCTGCAGGGCGCCGCCGCCGACAAGGTACTGCCGCATGGCCAAGGCTCCTGGGACACCCGCACCGTGCTCAGCAGCATCCGCCGTGACGACCAGGGCCGTCTGCTGCTTGGCAGCCTGGGCCGGGTCGACAACAAGCCGGCCTGGTTCGTGCGCAGTTGGGCGGACCGGATCCAGAGCCATTACTACCCGGAGCTGGGCAAGGTCGAGTGGGAGATGCACTGGACTGGCTGCATCGACTTCACCCCCGACCACCTGATGCGCCTGTTCGAGCCGGCGCCTGGGTTGGTCGCGGTGACCGGTTACAACGGACGCGGCAACACCACCGGGACCGTGATCGGCCGGGCGTTTGCCGAGTTCCTGCTCAAGGGTGAGGCGGACAGCTTGCCGATTCCGTTCTCGCCGATGACCGGGGTGAGTGCGCCGTCGTTGCGCACGGCGTTCTATGAGTCCGGGTTCTCGCTGTACCACGCGGGGCAGTGCTTGAGAGTGGTGCTGTAAGGTACTGGTACGGTTCTGTAGGAGCGGCCTTGCGTCGCGAAAGGGTCGCGCAGCGGCCCCGGCGATTTTTGCTGCGCCACAGAACTTGGGGCCGCTGCGCAGCCCTTTCGCGACGCAAGGCCGCTCCTACAATCAGCGCCAATTCAGGGGGGTCAGGTCATTTGTGCAACCAGCTGAGGAAGCCGCCCTTCTTGATCAGGGTCGGCTTCTGCAGCAGTAGCGATTCCCGGCTCTGGCGCCGGAACCGCTGCAACTTGCTCAACGCCGTCTGCACCTCGCCGCGCTCCATCAGGCAGCTCTTCACCTGTTCCTTGTCGATGCGGTAAAGCACGCAGCTGGTCAGCGTGCGGAATTCAGCGAAGCCGTCGTCCTCGTCGAGGATGCCCTCGATTCCCAGTACCTCCCCAGGCCCCATGCGCCCAGCCTCCAGCAACTTGTCGCCGTCGCGGACTGACGCCGAAACCACGCCGCTGCCAATCACCAACAGATGCTCCGAGCGTTCGCCCACCCCCAGGATCACCTGGTCGGCCAGGTACTCTACCGCGGTCATGCGCTGGCTCAGCGCATCGCGTTCGTCATCGCTCAGCGAGCGGAACACCCGCACCTCGTCCAGTACTTCGCGCTGGCGGCTGCGTGGCGGCATGGCCAGGTCGACGTTCCACATCACGCCACTGGCCTCAAGGTGCCGGTGGGCCAGGTCGAACAGCTGATTGCGCGCTTCGGTCTTGCCGGCCATGTCGGCGATGAAACCACTGGCCTCGTATTCCACCGATTCCAGGGTCGAGGCCTTCACCGTGACTTTCGGCTTGGGCGAGGCCAGTATCGCGCGGGTGCCCTGCAAGGCCTTCTCCAGCGCATCGAACACCCGCTTCGGCCGCACCTTGGCCGGCACCACTACGCTGATCGATACACCGTGCACATCGGCCGGGCGGCTGTGGTTGAGCAGCTTGGCCTTGGCCGCGACCGAGTTGGGGATCACCGCCAGGCTGCCGGACCCGGTCAGCAGGCGGGTGGCGCGCCAGTCGATGTCCAGTACCTTGCCTTCGGTGCCATCGATGGAGATCGAATCGCCGATCTGATAGGGCCGTGTGGTGTTCAGCACGATGCCGCTGAACACATCGGCCAAGGTGCTTTGCAATGCCAGGCCGATAACGATGGCCATCACCCCGGAGGTGGCCAGCAGCCCCTTCACCGGCAGCTGCATCACGTAGCCTGCCGCCGCCACCACCGCCGCCAGGAATATCAGCGCCCCCAGCACATCCTGCAGCAACCGCCCGCCATGGCTGCCGCGCGCCACCAGCAGCAGGCCGAACACCACGGTCACCGTGCGCGCGCCGAACAGCCACCAGCCGATCGTCAGCACCGTGGCCATCAGGTTGCGCGACACATCCTCGGGCCATGGCGGTGGTTGCAACGGGCTCATGCCGGCGGCCAGCAGCACCGAGCTGAACAGCAGGAAGATCACCAGCCGCGCGCCGATACGCCAGGCCCGGCGCTGGAGGGGGATCAGTTGCCAGAGCACGAGGTCGAGCAGAATCAGGGCGCAGCCGAGCAGCAACGGGGAAGACTGGATAAAGGCCAGCATGGTGGTCTCGGGATGAGGGGAGGGCTGTGGGTAGTAATAGAGCAGGTTGGTTCGCCAGGCAATGTTGTCCGGCTGCGCTCACCCTTGTCGCCTGTTGACTTGTCCAAGGACTGTGGTAGCGTTTTACCTGAGCGCGAAACCAGTTGCCATTCAGCGGCAGTAACTGGCGTAGGAACCCCGTCGATGGCTGAATCATCAGCGCAGGGTGAGACCTCCACACCCCGGCTTGAGGGTGTGTATATGAATATCAAGCACCTCTTTCAGGGCTACTGGTTACAGTGGCCCTTTTCTTTGTTCGGCAGAAACGCATAGCGTTTGAAGAGCAGCTCGCCATGGCGATGCTTGTTCAACGCTTTCGCGTCGCACTGCATAAAATTCCACAGCATTTTTCCGCTCTCGAGCGTCACGATCACCAGCATCTGTCGCTTGGTCTCATAGACCCCGATAAATGCCAATCTATGTGTGTCGTTGGTATAGGCGACACTCCACACTTCAAACGGCCCGGTCAAGGTATCCAAGGCTACTTGGACATAACGTTCCCGGGCATCCTGCCTTTTTTCGACGATGTGACAGATACAGCTGCGCCGAACCTGAACACCTCCCAAGGGCGTCTTGAGAACCACAAAGGCGATAGGTGAGTCGCTCAAGCCGAAGTGCTGAGCGACCAGTTCGATAGCATCGTCATGGGAGTCCGCTGCAGCAATCTCCTCGATAGCTTGAGCACGCATCTCACGGTGAAGTGACCTGAGATCGGGTAGCCCCATATCCAGCCAAGTGCGCTGACACCCTTTCTCAGTGATTTTTGCGGGTGGGGTAGTGACGGTCAAGGAGGTACCTGGTGACAAGCGGAGGGCTGAAGCGATAGGGCTCGACAAGCCTAGGGAGCGGGTAGAGCGCGAACAATCAGAAGGGAATCGACACAGTTCGTAGGGGATTTCCCGATGCGACGCGGTTTCGCAGGTAATGACTGACATCGCAGTAGGACATTGCTGGCATTTCAGAATGCTGAGGCCGCTACGCAAACAAGCCAGCAAAACCATTGCCAACTTATCGTTCACAAAATAGAACGCTAAAGCCAAAAACAGCTATCTACCGCTCCAAAGGTGATGGTTTTAATCTTCTCCCATCAACGCGAAACACCCCAATCACTGAAGATCAAAACCCTTAGGAGCAACGACCATGACCCCATTCAAATACAACCGCCTGAACAAAGACGACGCTGCCGTACTGCTGGTCGACCACCAGGCTGGCCTGCTGTCCCTGGTGCGTGACATCGAGCCGGACGCCTTCAAGAACAACGTGCTGGCCCTGGCCGACCTGGCCAAGTTCTTCAACCTGCCAACCATCCTCACCACCAGCTTCGAGCAAGGCCCCAACGGCCCGCTGGTACCCGAGCTGAAAGCGCTGTTCCCGGACGCGCCCTACATCGCCCGCCCAGGCCAGATCAACGCCTGGGACAACGAAGACTTCGTCAAGGCCGTGAAGGCCACCGGCAAGAAGCAACTGATCATCGCCGGTGTCGTGACTGAGGTGTGCGTAGCCTTCCCGGCCCTGGCAGCCCTGGAAGAAGAATTCGAGGTGTTCGTGGTGACCGATGCGTCCGGCACCTTCAACGCCATGACCCGCGACGCCGCCCATGACCGCATGAGCCGTGCCGGTGCGCAACTGATGACCTGGTTCGGCGTGGCCTGTGAGCTGCACCGCGACTGGCGCAACGATGTCGAAGGCCTGGCGGCGCTGTGCTCCAACCACATCCCGGACTACCGCAACCTGATGAGCAGCTACAACGCCTTCAACGCCGGCAAGTAACCCGCCACGCCCCCGGGCACCGCCAGTCGGTACCCGGCAAGGGCAGCACACCCATGCAATCATCCGCCCGTTCGCCGTTGCACAGTGGATGCGGGCCAGCTCATCCCAAGGAACGCCGATGAACACCGCACTCCAAGACAACCGCAACGTGGTTACTCTGGTCATCCAGCACAAGGTTCGCGCCGAAGCATTGGCAGGCTACGAAGCGTGGCTCAAGCACACGGTCAGCGCCGCGCGCCGCCAACCCGGCCACCTTGATGTCAACGTGATCCGCCCGGAAGACGGTGGCCGCCACTTCACCACCGTGGTGCGCTTCAGCGACGCCAGCCTGCTGCAGGCCTGGGTCAATTCCACCGAGCGCCAGACGCTGGTCAGCCAGGTGCTGCCGTTGCTGGAGGAGGGTGACAACACCCAGGTCCACGACGACCCGGAATTCTGGTTCACCCCGCCGAGCACCACCGCGAAGCAACCGCCGCGCTGGAAGCAGGCACTGCTGACCTACCTGGTGATCTGCCCGATGACCATGATCATCCCGCAACTGCTGGCGCCGTTTTTCGCCCGCGTCCCGCAGCTGGGCGGCCCGATCACCGGCAACCTGATCGTCAACCTGTTCGTCATCCTGCCCGTGGTGTTCTACATCATGCCGTGGGTAACCCGCCGCTGCGCCAACTGGCTGCGTGGCTGAGCCAGCTCCCCCCCTCACCCCAAAAGACCTTCAAGGAGATACCGACATGAGCACACTCGTAACCCGCGACGGCACTTCGCTTTATTTCAAGGACTGGGGCAGCGGCAAGCCCGTGCTGTTCAGCCACGGTTGGCCGCTGGATGCCGACATGTGGGACGCGCAGATGGAGTTCCTGGCCAGCCGCGGCTACCGCGCCATCGCGTTCGACCGCCGTGGTTTCGGCCGGTCGAGCCAACCGTGGAACGGTTACGACTACGACACCTTTGCCGATGACATCGCCCAGTTGATCGAGCACCTCGACTTGCGTGAAGTGACCCTGGTGGGCTTCTCCATGGGCGGCGGCGATGTCAGCCGCTATATCGCCCGCCATGGCAACGAACGGGTTGCCGGGCTTGTGCTGCTGGGCGCGGTAACGCCGGTGTTCGGCAAGCGTGATGACAACCCTGAGGGGGTCGATGCATCGGTGTTCGCAGGTATTCAGGCAGGGCTGCGTGCGGACCGGGCGCAGTTCATCGCTGATTTCGCCACGCCGTTCTATGGTTTGAACCAAGGCCAGCAAGTGTCCCAGGGTGTGCTGACGCAAACCCTGAACATCGCGCTGCTGGCCTCGATCAAGGGCACGCTGGATTGCGTGAGCGCATTTTCCGAGACCGACTTCCGCCCCGACATGGCCAAGATCGAGGTGCCTACCTTGGTTATCCACGGTGACGCGGACCAGATCGTGCCGTTCGAGACCACCGGCAAGAAGGCTGCCGAGTTGATCCGCGGTGCCGAGTTGAAGGTGTATGAAGGCGCGCCGCATGGCTTTGCCGTGACGCATACGCAGCAGCTGAACGAAGACCTGCTGGCGTTCTTGAACCGGTGAAAATCCAGCGGCCGCCTCGCGCCGAGGCCGGCCGCTGCACAAAAGCTGATCAAGGCTAACCTTCACCCACCCACCGCACATCCATCCAAGCCTTGGCCAGGCACGAACCGGCATGCTCCGCAGTTGCGCTTGCCGCCGCCGCACCCAGACGGAGAAGACCATGTCCCAGGACCCCAACGACAAGAGCCGTCGCCAGTTCCTCGCCACCAGCACCGTGCTCGGTGCTGCTGGCGCGCTCTGGTCCGCATTGCCCTTCGCCGGCTCTGCCGGTTCCGCCCATGCATTCACCCAAGGAGGCTCCATGACCGCCGACCTCATCCTGTTCAACGGCAAACTGCACACCGTTGACCGTGAGAAGCCCACCGCCACCGCCGTTGCCATCAAGGACGGCCGCTTCATTGCCGTCGGCAGTGACGCCGAAGCCATGGCCCACAAAAGCGCCGCCACGCAGATCATCGACCTCAAGCAGCGTACTGTCATCCCGGGCCTGAACGACTCCCACCTGCACTTGATCCGTGGTGGCCTGAACTACAACCTGGAGCTGCGTTGGGAAGGTGTACCGTCGGTAGCCGATGCCCTGCGCATGCTCAAAGACCAGGCCGCCCGTACCCCAACCCCGCAGTGGGTGCGTGTGGTCGGTGGCTGGAACGAATTCCAGTTCGCTGAAAAGCGCATGCCGACCCTGGAAGAAATCAACCAGGCCGCGCCCGATACCCCGGTGTTCCTGCTGCACCTGTACGACCGCGCACTGCTCAACCGCGCTGCGCTCAAGGCCGTGGGCTACACCAAGGACACGCCGAACCCGCCAGGTGGCGAGATCCAGCGCAACAAATTCGGCGAGCCGACCGGCATGCTCATCGCCCGCCCTAACGCGATGATCCTCTACGCTACCCTGGCCAAGGGGCCGAAGCTGCCGCTGGAATACCAGGTCAACTCGACCCGCCAGTTCATGCGTGAGCTCAACCGTCTGGGCCTGACCAGCGCCATCGACGCCGGGGGTGGCTACCAGAACTTCCCCGACGACTATTCGGTGATCCAGGAGCTGGCTGACAAAGGCCAGTTGACCGTGCGCATCGCCTACAACCTGTTCACCCAGAAGCCCAAGGAAGAACTCGATGACTTCAAGAAGTGGACGTCGAGCGTGAAGCTGCACAGCGGCACGGACTTCCTGCGCCATAACGGCGCGGGCGAGATGCTGGTGTTCTCCGCCGCCGACTTCGAGGACTTCCTTGAGCCGCGGCCGGACTTGCCGCAAACCATGGAAGAAGAGCTGGAGCCGGTGGTGCGCCACCTGGTCGAGCAGCGCTGGCCGTTCCGCCTGCATGCCACCTACAACGAATCGATCACGCGCATGCTCGATGTGTTCGAAAAGGTTAACCGGGACATTCCGTTCAACGGCCTGCCGTGGTTCTTCGACCATGCCGAAACCATCACCCCGGAAAACATCGAGCGCGTGCGCGCCCTGGGCGGGGGCATCGCCATCCAGGACCGTATGGCCTTCCAGGGTGAATACTTCGTCGACCGCTACGGTGCCAAGGCAGCCGAAAAGACACCGCCGATCCAGCGCATGCTCGACATGGGCGTGCCGGTCGGGGCCGGTACCGACGCAACCCGCGTCTCCAGCTACAACCCGTGGACTTCGCTGTATTGGTTGGTCAGCGGCAAGACCGTTGGCGGCATGGCGCTGTACCCGGAAGGCCTGAGCCGCGACACCGCGCTGCAGTTGTTCACTCAGGGCAGCGCCTGGTTCTCCAGCGAGCAGGGCAAGAAAGGCCAGATCAAGGTGGGCCAGCTGGCCGACCTGGCGGCGTTGTCGCTGGACTTCTTCAGTGTCGATGAAGAGGCGATCAAGGGCATCGAGTCGGTGCTGACCCTCGTCGATGGCAAGGTCGTGTACGGCGCCGGCGAGTTCGACAGGCTCGGCCCGCCGCAGGTGCCAGTACTGCCGGAATGGTCGCCGGTGGCCAAGGTGCCGGGGCACTGGCGGGTGGGTACGCCATCGCTGGCCGCAGCGGTGCACCAGTGCAGCGGCCCGTGTGGGGTGCATGCGCACAGCCATGAAAAGGCGCGGCATTCCAGCGTGCCGGTGAACGACTTCCAAGGGTTCTGGGGGGCGCTGGGTTGTTCGTGCTTCGCGTTCTGAGTTGATGTGAAGAAGGGGCCTGCAGAGGCCCCTTTTTTGTGTGTCGATCTTCAGCACTGCGCTGTAACTGTGAGCGCGGATTCACTCGCTATGAAACCAGTACAGATTCAGGCCATGTCGCTGATGGCGAACTCCTCGGCCAGGTGATCGATCAGCGACCGCACCGACGGCAGCAAGCCGCGCCGCGACGGGAAGATCGCATGCACGATGCCGCAGCGCGGGTGCCAGCCCGGCAACAGCTCCACCAGCCGGCCCTCGGCCAGGTCCTCGCGCACGGCTACCCGGGGCAGGTGCGCAATGCCCACACCGGCCACCACGAAATGGCGCAAGGCAAACAGGTCGTCGGTGACCATGCGCGGTGTGTGCGGGATCACGATGCTGTGGCTTTGGTCCTCCCCTTGGAACAGCTCCCACTGGTACTCACGTTGGGCGCTGCCCCAGTGCACGCTGGGCAGCTGGCCGAGCATCTGCGGGTCGAAGCCCTTGGGCAGTTGCTCCCGGTATTGCGGCTGGCCGACCAGGCACTGGGTACTGTTGCTCAGCACCTTCATCACCATGTCGGTGTTTTCCAGCGGCGGAAAGCGCACGCGCAGCGCTACGTCGAAGCCTTCATGCAGCAGGTCGACGCGGCGGTTGGTGCTTTCGATAAACAGTTCTACCTGGGGGTACTTGAGCATGTAGCGCGTCAGCATCGGCCCGACCCAGGAGTTGAGCAGGGTGGTCGGGCAACTGATGCGCACCAGCCCGCGAGGCTCGCTGCGGTTGCGTTCGATGATCTCCGCCGCCCCCTCGGCCTCCACGCGCATGGCCAGGCAACGGTTGTAGTAGGCCTGGCCGATTTCGGTCAGCGAGCAATGCCGGCTGGTGCGGTGCAGCAGGCGTACGCCAAGACGCTCTTCAAGGTCTGCGATACGCCGGCTGAGCTTGGACTTGGGCATGTCCAGCGCGCGACCTGCCGGGGCGAAACCGCCGTGCTCCACTACCTGGGTGAAGTAGTAGAGGGAGTTGAGGTCTTCCAATGATCGTTCTCCGGGTGGAACGGTAAGGGCAGTTTCGCAGTTTAACGCAGCAAAGGTGATGAGTTTGAAGGGTATCTTGCCATGCAGCCCGAGCTCTGGCTGAAAGACTTTGGGAAACTTCCCACATAGATCGCGGACGGCAACACCGCGCTAAATCAAATCTCTGAGAACAGACTGATCAATCCGGAAATGCTTCAGGAGAGCTTGGATGCGCCTTTCTATATCCAACTTGAAATGTGTAAGGCGTGACCTTACACTCAAGATTCAATGATCAAGAGTTTCAGGCACAAGGGCCTGAGGCTGCTTTATCAGCGACGAGACACATCAGGAGTACGCGCCGATCATGTTGCTCGTTTACGACGGCTACTTGCCTCGCTCGAGGTGGCGCAAACGCCTTCCAACCTGGATCGTCCTGGATACCGCCTGCATTTGCTGCGGGGCAAGCTGGATGGCTTCTGGGCGGTGAACGTTTCGGGCAACTGGCGACTGGTGTTCCGCTTCGTTGGTACCGATGTAGAGCTTGTCGATTATCTGGACTACCACTAGGAGAGAGAACGCCATGCCTATGTACGATCCACCCCATCCCGGTGAGTCTTTGCGAGAAGACGTTTTGCCTGCAATTGGCATGAGTGTCTCGGGACTGGCGCGTCACCTCGGTTATTCGCGGGGGCAGCTGTCCACCGTGCTCAATGGGCGTGCCGCTATATCCGCTGATCTGGCGTACCGTCTTGAACTGGCGGGCCTCGGCGATGCTCGGCAGTATCTTGCCGAGCAGGCCGCCTACGATCTGTGGCAGGCCGCGCACCGTGAGCACCCGCAGATTGCGCGGCTGGTATTTGCTTGAAACTCAATCCGCATCCGAATCAAACAACCGCTCCAGTTCCACCCGCGCTTCCTGGGCTGTCTGCATCACCTTGGCCCGGTCATCGCGTACCTGCCCTTGGGCTACCAGCACTTCTTCGTCGTGTTGGGTAAACCGGGCGATGCGATCCGCCGCTTGCTCATCACTCAACCCTAACCCCACCAGCGCACGGCGGGTCATCTCCAGGCTCGAATAGAACGTCTCGCGAATCGGCTCGGCGCCTACATCGATCAGCTTGTGCACATGCTGGCGGTTACGCGCGCGGGCCAGCACTTTCAGGTGCGGGTACAGGCGCTTGACCCGCTCCGCCGTGCGGGTGGTGACTTCCGGGTCGTCGGTGGTGATGACGAAGTACTCGGCCTCGCCCACCTTGGCCGCATGCAACACCTCGGCGCGCAAGGGGTCGCCGTAGAATACTGGAGCCTGCTCGAACATGCGGGTCATCTCGATGGCGTCCACCGAGGTTTCCAAGGCGATGAAGGGGATCTTCTGCGCGCGCAGGATGCGCGAGACGATCTGCCCCATGCGGCCCATGCCGACGATGACCACCCGCGGGGCGTCGGTCTGGATCTGCTTGTACTGCTCCGGCACTTCACGCTGCGGCTGCGGACGCTTGAGGGCGCGTGCGCAGCCGAGCATCAGCAGGGGGGTGAGGGCCATCGACAGGGTGATGGTCATCATCAGCAGGTCGTAAGTCTGGGTGTCGAACAAGCCCTGGTCCTTGCCCAGCTTGAACACCACGAAGGCGAACTCGCCACCCGCCGCCAGCACCATCCCCAGGCGCAGGGCGCTGGCGCTGTTGAGGCCGCCGGCCAGTCGGCCGACCACGATCAGCAAGGTCAGTTTGACCGCGATCAGCAACAGGGTCAGGCCCAACAGCACCAGCGGCATTTCCAGCAGCAGGCTCAGGTTGGCGCCCATGCCGACACTGATGAAGAACAGCCCCAGCAGCAGCCCCTTGAACGGTTCGATCTGCGACTCCAGCTCGTGGCGGTACTCCGAGTCGGCCAGCAACAGGCCGGCGAGGAAGGCG
The DNA here is from genome assembly GCF_051123555.1 of Pseudomonas sp. NFX1. Classification (NCBI taxonomy): domain Bacteria; kingdom Pseudomonadati; phylum Pseudomonadota; class Gammaproteobacteria; order Pseudomonadales; family Pseudomonadaceae; genus Pseudomonas; species Pseudomonas sp. NFX1. The sequence goes on from NZ_CP169366.1 coordinate 4,824,373, forward strand.
CCCAGGGCCATGGAAATGCCGGCCTCTTCCATAAGCCAGGCGGTACCGATCACCACCAGCAGCGCGGTGGCGGTGGAAACCTCCGGCAGGCCGGTACGGGCGACGATGCGAAACACCGGCCGCAGCAGGTAACGGCCGCCGACGATGACCACGGCGATGCTGGCGAATACCTTCAGTGCATGTTCGAGGCTGTCACCGTGGCTGGTATCCGGGCCGCTGGCGGCCAGCAGCGGGACCAGGGCGATCAGCGGGATGGCCGCGATGTCCTGGAACAGCAGAATGGCGAACGCGAGGCGACCGTGCGGCGCGTTCAGCTGCTTGCTTTCGGCCAGGCTCTGCAGGCCGAGGGCGGTGGATGACAGCGCCAGGCCCAGGCCCAGCACCAGGGCCGCCGGCAACGACTGGGCAAAGCCGAACAGGGCGATGGCGCCGATCACAGCACCGGTCAGCAACACCTGCGCAGCCCCCACGCCGAACACTGACTTGCGCATCAGCCACAAGCGTTTGGGTGACAGCTCCAGGCCGATGATGAACAGCAGCAGAACAACGCCCAGTTCAGAAATATGCGCGACGCTCTCGGTATCGCGGATCAGCCCAAGCGCCTGCGGGCCGATGGCTACGCCGGCCAGCAGGTAGCCGATCACCGCGCCCAGTTGCAGGCGCTTGGCCAAGGGGACGGCAAGGACGGCGGCGAAGAGGAAGATCACCGCGGTTTGCAGAAGGCTGCCTTCGTGTGGCATTGGCTCGAACTCCATGAGCTGCCGGGGCAGCGTTAGAACAGTGTGGCGGACAATTCTGGAGGTGGAGGTGGTGTTAGACAATCTGCTGACGGCAGGAAAGATTGTCCCGAAAAAAGTGACAGTCAGTGGTGGCCTTCTTGCGGGCAAGCCTGCCCCTGTCAGCTACCAGGCCGATACTGCAACGCCTCGCCCAGATGCCCCCTGGCAATCGACGCCACACCCTCCAGGTCCGCTAGCGTGCGCGCCACTTTCAGCAGCCGATGGGCAGCGCGCAACGACAAGTTCAATCGTTCGCAGGCAGTCTCCAGCCAAGCCTGGTCCGCCGCCTCCAACAGACAATGGTGGCGCAAGCCGTTGAGGTCTAGAAACGCATTGGCGCACCCTTGCCGACGTTGCTGCAGGTCGCGCGCCTCGGCCACCCGCTCGGCGACTGTGGCGCTGGTGTCACCGCTGGGTTGGTTGTTCAGCGTGGTGGTTTCGCGCGCCACGGTCAGGTGCAGGTCAATGCGGTCCAGCAGCGGCCCCGAAAGCTTGTTGCGATAACGCTGGACCTGGTCGGTGCTGCAGCGGCAGCGGCCGCTCGGGTCGCCGAGGTAGCCGCAAGGGCAGGGGTTCATCGCCGCAACCAGCTGAAAACGTGCCGGGAAGCGCACTTTGTCCCGCGCCCTGGCAATCACGATCTCGCCGGACTCGAGCGGTTCGCGCAGTACCTCCAGCACGCGCCGCTCGAATTCCGGCAACTCATCGAGAAACAGCACACCATGATGAGCCAGGGTGATTTCGCCCGGCTGTGGCCGGCTGCTGCCGCCCACCAGTGCAGGGCCTGAGGCCGAGTGGTGCGGGTGGCGGAAAGGGCGCTGTGGCCAGCTGTTCAGCGGCGCATGGCCGCTGACCGACTGAATGGCCGCCACCTCCAGCGCTTCGCGCTCGTCCAGCGGCGGCAACAGCCCTGGCAAGCGGCTGGCGAGCAAGGTCTTGCCAGTGCCGGGCGGGCCGGTGAACAACAGGTTGTGCGCCCCGGCTGCGGCCAGCAGCAAGGCACGCTTGGCGGCCACCTGGCCCTGTACCTCGCTGAGGTCGGGGTAGGGCCGGCTGTTCAGTACCAGGCCATTGGCGGCATAGGGCGCTAACGGTACCTGGCCGTTCAGGTGGGCGACCAGTTCCAGCAGGTGCCCGATGGCATACACCACCAGCCCACCTGCAAGGCTGGCTTCTTCGGCATTTTCCCGTGGTACCACCAACGCCCGGCCCGCGTCCCTTGCCGCCAGCGCCGCCGGCAACACGCCCTGCACAGGGCGCAGTTGCCCGGACAGCGCCAGTTCGCCCAGGCACTCGATGTCGCAAAGGGTAGCTACCGGGACCTGGCCACTGGCGGCAAGAATGCCCAGGGCAATGGCCAGGTCATAGCGCCCGCCATCCTTGGGCAGGTCGGCGGGCGCCAGGTTCTGGGTGATGCGCCTTGCCGGGTAGTCCAGGCCTGAGTTGACGATGGCACTGCGTACCCGGTCTTTGCTTTCCTTGACCGTGGTTTCGGGCAGGCCGACCAGGGTGAGGTGGGGGAGCCCGTTGGCCAGGTGGGTTTCGACGCTGACCGCCGGTGCCTGCACGCCTACCTGGGCGCGGCTGTGGACGAGGGCAAGTGACATGGACGCTCCGTTGTCGCTGAAAAGGGCCGCTTCCTGCGGCTTGGGCAAGGTTAGCGGGCGAAGTGGCAATCAGCGCAAGAAGTGTGCGTCCTGGTTTTTCAGGTCAGGGTTTTCTCCTGGTTTTTCATACAATCTGACAAAAATGGATCCAATAACTTTGCGCAGATTCAGGGTATGGCTTAGTGTTGAAAGGCTACTGCGCTTGCCATGGGATGGCAGCGCCGCTTCCCACAAATGGACTTGAGGTATTGCTCCGTGCAAACGCTCACTCGCACTCGCCAGGCAATCCGAGAACTGGTGCAGGCCAGTGCATTCGTTGAACTCAACCGCTACTTCGACATCCTCGAAGCGCGTTGGCGACAGTCGCCACCCGGCGAGTTTCCTGCCTACCTGGAGGCCGTCGAAGGCCACATGCTGGTCGATTGGGACTGCCAGGGCGACAAGGCCCTGACGCAGGTTCTCAAGGCCTGGATCGACGCCTGCCCCAAGGCCTACCACCCTCAAGTGGTGATGGGCTTGCATTGCTTCAGCCGCGCCTGCGATATCCACGACAGTGCCAATGCCGAGCCCCTCAGTGCCGAGCAGCAGTTGGCGGCCGAGCAGGTTTGCGAGCTCGGCGCCGCGCACCTGTTGCGTGCCATGGGGCGCTCGGCGCAGCCGGTGGCGGCGGCCATCGGCATGCTGCGGCTCAGCGCGCAGTTCGCCGAGCCGGGCTGGTTGCGCGAACTGTTCGACGGCCAGCCGGCACGCTTCAGCCCGAGCGCTCACGCGGATGTGGAAGTGCAGGAGGCTGCGGCGCCGCTGCTGGTGAAATACGGCCTGCTACCCCTGGCCCAAGTGCCACAGACCTTGCCGGCGTGCCTGGGCAAACGTGCCGTGCATGGGCGAGAAGCCGCGCAGCACTATTGGCTGCAGCATGCGCTGGGTGCTTTCCCCGGCTGTTTTGAAGCGATTCAGGCGCATGCCGTCTACCTGCTGCCCCGTTGGGGCGGCAGTTACGCGGCAATCGACGGATTGGCCGGTGGCATGCTGTGTGAAGGATGGCCAGAGGAGCAGCGCAATGCGCTGCGCTGGCTGGCTATCGAGGACCAGCTCGAACTGCCGCATGCCGGCCAGGTGCAGTCGATCGCTGCCTGGCAGCAGGTGTTCAAGGCGTGGTCGCTGCGTGCGCTCAGGCCCAGGGAGCGCGCGACTTTGCTGGCATGGCGTGGCGCCTTGCGTGGTTGTGCCCTGCAGGACTACGCGGGCGCGCTGCGCGACTTTGCCGGTTGTGTGAACCTTTACCCTGATCTGGGCTTTGTCCCGGGTATCGGCCAGCCCTTTCGTAGTTTTGTCTGCCTCATGCTGTTCCACGGCATGGACGATGACCAGCAGGCGTTTCGTAGCGCGATCGAGCGGCTGTGCGAGAGCGGCTCGCACCCGGCTGCCTGTGCGCTGCGGGCGGTGGGGCATGCGTTTGGGCGCTGGGGGTTTGCATGTTCGCCTGAGCAGGCACGTATTTGGTCGCAGCGTGCGGTGAAGCGTCAACTTGGCCGCCAAGGGCCGGGTTTCGATGTGCTTGAAGTGCCACGCCTGCTGTGGTCTGCCAACCAGCAAGAGGCCGCTTATTTCCTTTATGAACGCTGTGCCGATCTGAGCCTGCCAGAGGCTGCGCTGAGCCTTCATCACCTGCATCGCGGTGCACTGGCCAACACTCCTGGGCACTACCTGGACGCGGATGCTGCCGAATACTGGCTGCTGCGCGCAGTGCAGGCCGGATGCAAGGTGGCCAAATACACCTTGGCATGCCGGCGTATGCAAAGTGCCGAAGCCTTGAGTGAACGAAGTGCCATGCTGGCAGTGAGGCGGCTACTGAACGATGCATTGGGCAGTGCGCAGACCGCTGCCGGTGCGCGCCTGCAACTGGGTATTCTGCTGCGGCAGTTTGGCGAGCCGCAGGAGCAGGCCGAGGCCGTCGACTACTTGCTCGGTCTGGTCGAGCACCCGGACGACTGGATTGCCGCGCGCGCCAGTGCAGAGCTGGGGCTGGCCTGGATGCAGGGGCACGGCACACGCAAGCAAAGCCGCTTCGCGGCCATCGAGTGGATCAACCGCGCAGTGGCGTTGCAGCCGGCGGATAACGATATCGAGCATATCCAGGCCGAGATACTCAACTCGCACAACCGGGTGAAAACGCTGTTCACCCTGTGCGGTGCTGCTTTGTTTCGGGGGACACTGCATGCCAGCGAGTTGCCGCCGAAATCAAGCAACCCGGGCGAGGGCCGATTGCAGGCATCGGCCTGACCCTTATTGCTGGGCTGGCGCCATCCGTGCTTCCAGCTCGGCGACCTGTTTCTCCAGGGCTTCCAGGCGAGCGCGGGTGCGGGCGAGGACGACCATCTGGCTGTCGAATTCTTCGCGGCTGACCAGGTCAAGCTTGCTGAAGGCGCCCTGCATCAGCACCTTGAACTGGCTTTCGAGTTCGGCGCGAGGCTGGGCGGTATCGCTGCTGAAAAGGCGCGAGGCCTGGTCGCTCAGGGCGTCGAGGAGGGCTTTGGGCGCGAGCATGTTCGGCTGTCCACTGAATCTGAAAAATGACCCGCAGTGTAGCACGCAGCAAAACACTGTTCTGAGGGCAGGAGCGGGTGAACCCTGCACATTTTTCGAGCAAGACGCCAACGGGTAGCGCACCGAAATCGTGCATCTTTTTGATGCTGGCGACTGGCCAACCCCGACGCTTTCAAGCAACTCACTGTTTTCTGGTGGTTTAGTGGAACTGGCAAGGTTTCTGCAAAGACCTGTACGAGCCATGCACTGATGCAGTTCCTTGTGACCAGGCAGTGCGCACGCGGAGCCGGATGCCGACGACGCGTTACAAAGCTAACCGCTGCGCTTAGACTTGAGACGGGTTTGTTTTCCTGGGGCAAGTCCACCAAATCGGGAGAGAGTTTCATGAAGCTAGTCACAGCCATCATCAAGCCGTTCAAGCTGGACGACGTGCGCGAGTCGCTGTCGGAAATCGGCGTGCAGGGCATCACCGTCACTGAAGTCAAAGGCTTCGGTCGGCAGAAGGGCCACACCGAGTTGTATCGCGGTGCTGAATACGTGGTCGACTTCCTGCCCAAGGTGAAGATCGACGTCGCCATCGACGACAAGGACCTTGATCGGGTGATCGAAGCCATCACCAAGGCTGCCAACACCGGCAAGATCGGTGACGGCAAGATCTTTGTGGTGAATCTGGAGCAGGCGATCCGCATCCGTACCGGCGAAACCGATACCGACGCGATCTAAGTAACAAAAAAAGCCTCACCAAACCCAACGCCCCAGGAGAAAACAACATGACTCTGCGTAAGATCGCAGGGCTAGGAGCCCTATTGTCCCTCGTAATGCCCGGGCTTGCCCTGGCAGAGGAAGCTGCCCCAGCGCTGAACTCCGGCGACACGGCCTGGATGTTGACCGCAACGGCGCTGGTGCTGTTCATGACCATCCCGGGCCTGGCCCTGTTCTATGGCGGTATGGTGCGTTCCAAGAACGTGCTCTCGGTGATGATGCAGTGCTTCGCGATCACCGGTCTGATGAGCATTCTCTGGGTCGTCTACGGCTACAGCATGGCCTTCGATACCACGGGTATGGAAAAGGGCGTGCTCAACTTCAATTCCTTCGTCGGTGGCTTCTCCAAGGCGTTTCTCAGCGGTGTCACCCCCGACAGCCTGACGTCGGCCACCGCGCTGTTCCCTGAGGCGGTGTTCATCACCTTCCAGATGACCTTCGCCATCATTACCCCGGCGCTGATCGTCGGTGCCTTCGCCGAGCGCATGAAGTTCTCCGCAATGCTGGTGTTCATGGGCATCTGGTTCACCCTGGTGTATGCGCCGATCGCGCACATGGTCTGGAGCGGTGATGGCGCGCTGATGTGGGACTGGGGCGTGCTGGACTTCGCGGGCGGCACCGTGGTGCACATCAACGCCGGTATCGCGGGCCTGGTGTGCTGCCTGGTACTGGGCAAGCGCAAGGGCTACCCGACCACGCCGATGGCCCCGCACAACCTGGGCTACACCCTGATGGGCGCGGCAATGCTGTGGATCGGTTGGTTCGGCTTCAACGCCGGTTCCGCCGCCGCTGCCAACGGCACTGCCGGCATGGCCATGCTGGTAACCCAGATCGCCACCGCTGCTGCGGCGCTGGGCTGGATGTTCGCCGAGTGGATCGGCCACGGCAAACCGAGCGCCCTGGGCATCGCCTCGGGTGTGGTCGCCGGGCTGGTCGCCATCACCCCGGCTGCCGGTACCGTGGGCCCGATGGGCGCCCTGGTGATTGGCCTGGCGTCTGGCGTGATCTGCTACTTCTGCGCCACCACCCTCAAGCGCAAGCTGGGCTATGACGACTCGCTGGACGCCTTCGGCGTGCACGGCATCGGCGGTATCGTTGGCGCCATCCTGACCGGTGTGTTCGCAGCACCAGCCTTGGGCGGTTTCGGCGCTGTGACCGATATCGGCATGCAGGTCTGGATCCAGGCCAAGGGCGTGATTTTCACCGTGGTCTACACCGCCATCGTTACCTACGTGATTCTCAAGGTACTGGACGTGGTGATGGGGCTGCGGGTCAACGAAGAAGAAGAGTCGGTCGGCCTCGACCTGGCTCAGCACAACGAACGCGGCTACAACCTGTAACTGCGACGCTGGAAAATCTTGCCCGGTTCGCCGGGCATTTTTTCGCCTGATTTTTGCCTTTTCCCGCACAGCAAACGGTTTATCCGTCACGTTCGCGACGCAGGCGGAAAACTTACAAGATGATGGGCGTTTATGGCGCTTTGCTTTTTCTACGGGCGCGCTAGAATGCGCGCCGAAGGGTGTTGGACAAGCAGTCCGCAGGCGCCCCCAGCCTTTGCTAGGCTTGCCATTAGCGCGTGGCCAGCAGATGGCTCAAGGATTTCGTCAGGCCCTGCCAGGAGCAGGGCCTGCAGGGTACAAACCCTCCCATCAGGAGGTGCATGCCCAAGGCAGTGGCCAACCCACGGCCAGTTGAATTTTCACTGGTGGCTGCCGGTCTACGGCTGCACTGGTCTATAACTAACCTGCTTTTCGCAAGTCATGAGGTAGAACATGAGCGACGATGATCTGGAAAACGACGACCTCGAAGTAGGCGATGATGATGAGGCTGATGAGGGTCTGGAAGCTGCGGCTGATGACGTAGCGGAAGACTCCGGCGAAGACGATAGCCCCGCGCCCACTGCCAAAGGCAAGTCCAAGGCCGCTGTCTCGGTAGACGAGATGCCGAGCTTGGAAGCCAAGCAGAAGGAGCGTGATGCCCTGGCCAAGGCGATGGAAGAATTCCTTTCGCGCGGTGGCAAGGTGCAGGAAGTGGAGGCCAACGTGGTCGCCGATCCGCCCAAGAAGCCGGACAACAAATACGGCAGCCGCCCTATCTGAGTGGTTGCATGCAAAAAAGCCCGCCGTCGCTGCGGGCTTTTTTGTGCGCCATGAATGCGGTCTTGTAGGAGCGGCCTTGCCGGGGCGCCGGACCGGTCGGACCGGTCGGAACGGGTCGCGCAGCGGCCCCAGGTTCTGTGGCGCAGCAAAAATCGCCGGGGCCGCTACGCAGCCCTTTCCGACCGGTCCGGCGCCCCGGCAAGGCCGCTCCTACACAGGTCAGTGCGGCGTTGAGAAGGTATCGGCTGTCAGCGCCAGCGTGCTATCACTTCAGGCAATTGCGAGAGGCGCTGAATCTCTGCATCCGGAGCCCGCTCACCGGCCCAGGGCTTGCCTTGGGGGTTGAACCACACGGCACGCAACCCAGCACGCTGGGCGCCGGCGATATCATCGCCTGGGTGGTCACCCACATGCACTGCCGCGCCAGCGTCGACCTCGCCGCGTTTCAGTGCCTCGAGGAACGGCGCCGGGTCCGGCTTGCCGATCCCCAGGTCCTCGGCGCACAGGGCGAAGCGGAAGTAGTCCGCCAGGCCCAGGCGGCTCACATCGGCATTGCCGTTGGTGACCACGCCCAGGGTGTATTGATGGCGCAGGATTTCCAGCACAGGCTGCACCTCAGGGAAAATTTCCACCTGGTGCCGGGCATGCAGGAACACTTCAAAGCCTTCGTTGGCGAGCGCCTGGGCGTGCTTTTCGCTGTAACCGACCTCTTCCAGGGCATGGCACAGCACCCGCCTACGCAAGGCGCTGATACGGTGCTTGAGGCCCGGTTCGGCCTGCACCAGGCGCTCACGGATGGTGAACAGGTGCTCGACCGGTACGCCGCCCAGGATCGGTGCGTTGGCTTCGAGCCAGTCGCGCAGGACGACTTCAGCGCTGGCAATGACCGGCGCGGTGTCCCACAAGGTGTCATCGAGGTCGAAGGTGATCAGCTTGATGCTCATGAGTCTGTGCCTTTGCTGCGTTTGGCCCGAGGGTGGGCGCTGTCGTACACCGCGGCCAGGTGCTGGAAGTCCAGGTGGGTGTAGATCTGCGTGGTGCTGATGTCGGCATGGCCGAGCATCTCTTGCACCGCACGCAGGTCCTGGGACGATTCCAGCACATGGCTGGCGAAGGAATGGCGAAGCATGTGCGGATGCAGGTGCTGGCCCAGCTCGCGCTCGCCGGCCGCCTTCACGCGCATCTGGATGGCCCGCGGGCTCAAGCGATTGCCCTGGCGGGTAATGAACACGGCGCTGTCGCGCGGGCCGCCGATGCCGCGCAGGCGCAACCAGGCCTGCAGCGCCTCGCGTGCCTTGCGCCCGACCGGCAGCACGCGTGCCTTGCCACCCTTGCCAAGCACCTGCACCAGCCCGGCGGCAAGGTCGAGGTATTCGAGGTCCAGGCCGGTCAGCTCGGACAGGCGCAGGCCTGACGAATAGAACAGTTCGAGGATGGCCTGGTCGCGCCGGGCAATGAAGTCGTCGTCGACACCGCCGTCGAGCAGTTGCAGGGCACGGTCGGTATCCAGCGTCTTGGGCAGGCGCCGTTCGCCCTTGGGCGCAGACAGGCCGTTGGCCGGGTCGTGCTGGCACAGCCCTTCACGGTTCAGGTAACGGTACAGCCCGCGTACCGCTGAAAGCAGGCGCGCCAGGCTGCGCGAGGACTGCCCCTGATGGTGCTGACGGGCGATCAGTTGGCGCAGTTGCTGGATTTGCAACGCTTGCCAGCCGGCAATGCCGTGTTCGTTACAGTAGGCGACGACCTTGTCGAGGTCGCGGCGATAGGCCAGCAGGGTGTGTTCGGACACCTGGCGCTCATTGCGCAGGTGCGCGCAATAAGCTTCCAGCTGGCGGTCCATCAGCGCACCTGGCGCAAGGTCTGGGTCACGCGCGGGACGACGCGGCCGAGCACTTCGGCAATGTAGCCGAGGAACAGCGTGCCGACGCTGCTCTTGTAGTGCTGCGGGTCGCGGCTGCCGATTGCCAGTACACCGTGCAGCCCTTGATATTCGAGGGCTGCAACGGCGCTGGAACCGACCTCGCGACGCTCTTCTTCACCAAACAGGAAGGCCAGTTCGTGTTCGCGCAGGTTGCCGCTGACGGTCTTGCCGCCCCCCAGCAGGCCACCGATGGCCTGGTGTGCCTCGGCATTGCTGACCCAGCGGCCGACCGGGGCGACGTTATCGCCGAACAGGATCAGGCTGACGAAGGGCACCTGAAACTCCTGGCGCAGGCTGTCTTCGACCGCCATCACCACTTCTTCCAGGCTGCCGGCATCGAGCAGGTCGAGGATCAGCCGGCGGGTCTTGTCGAACAGCCGGTCGTTGTCACGCGCCACGTCCATCAGTTGCGACAGGCGATGGCGCATCTCGATGTTGCGATCGCGCAGCAGCTTGAGCTGACGCTCCACCAGCGACACGCTGTCGCCGCGCTGGTGGGGAATGCGCTGCTCGACCAGCAACTCGTCGTGTTCGGCGAAGAAGGTCGGGTGGGCACGCAGGTACGCGACCACCGCCTCGGCATCGAGGTCACTGGACTGCTGGGGTACAACCTTGGGCTGATCGGTCATGGCGGTTACTCACTTAGAGACGAACCTGTCCTTCGTAGACGCGTACGGCCGGGCCGGTCATCAACACGGGCTTGCCGGGGCCGGCCCATTCGATGTGCAGGCGGCCACCCGGCAGGTCGAGGCTTACCGGTGAGTCCATCCAGCCCTGGCTGATAGCCGCCACGGCCGCGGCGCAGGCGCCGGTGCCGCAGGCCTGGGTCTCGCCCGCGCCGCGTTCCCAGACCCGCAGGTTGGCACGGTGACGGTCGATGACCTGGATGAAACCAGCGTTGACCCGCTGCGGGAAGCGCGGATGGTTTTCGATCTTCGGGCCCAGTGCGTGCACGGGCGCGGAATGCACGTCATCGACACGCAGCACGGCATGTGGGTTGCCCATGGACACTGCGGCAATCGAGTAGACCTCGCCGTCGACTTCCAGTGGGTAACTCAATGCCTGCTCGTCGGCGACGAAGGGGATTTCGGCCGGCACCAGGCGCGGAGGGCCCATGTCGACACTCACTTGGCCGTCGTTTTGCACGTCCAGCTCGATGATGCCGCTTTTGGTTTCCACGCGGATGCTTTTTTTCGCGGTCAGGCGTTTGTCCAGCACGAAGCGGGCGAAGCAGCGCGCGCCGTTGCCGCACTGCTCGACCTCGGAGCCGTCGGCGTTGAAGATCCGGTAGCGGAAGTCCACTTCCGGATTGTTCGGCGCCTCGACGATCAGCAGCTGGTCGAAACCGATGCCGGTATGGCGGTCGCCCCATTGCTTGGCATGCTTGGGCTGGATATGTGCGTGCTGGCTGACCAGGTCGAGGACCATGAAGTCATTGCCCAGCCCATGCATCTTGGTGAAACGCAGCAGCATGGGCTCACTCCGGCAGCAGGCTTTCGCCAGCATACAGTTCGGCGATGGTCTCGCGGCGGCGCACTTCGAATGCCTGGTCACCGTCGACCAGGATTTCGGCGCAGCGGCCACGGGTGTTGTAGTTCGAGCTCATGACAAAACCATAGGCGCCGGCAGACTGCACGGCCAGCAGATCGCCTTCGGCCAGGTTCAGCTCGCGGTCCTTGGCGATGAAGTCGCCGGTTTCGCAGATCGGCCCGACCAGGTCATAGGCACGGCCCTGGCCTTCGCGTGGGGTGACCGCGCTGACGCCCATCCAGGCCTGGTACAGGGCCGGGCGGATCAGGTCGTTCATCGCCGCATCGATGATGGCGAAGTCCTTGTGTTCGGTGTGCTTGAGGTACTCGACGCGGGTCAGCAGGACACCGGCGTTGGCCACGATGTAGCGGCCTGGCTCGAACACCAGGGCCAGGTCGCGGTCGCCGACGCGCTCGCGGATGGCCTTGATGTAGTCGGCCACCAAGGGCGGCTCTTCATCGCGGTAGCGCACGCCCACGCCGCCACCCAGGTCCAGGTGGCGCAAGTGGATGCCGCAGTCGGCGAGGCGGTCGACCAGGTCCAGCAGGCGGTCGAGGGCATCGAGGAACGGCTCGACGGTGGTCAGCTGCGAGCCGATGTGGCAGTCGACACCGACCACGTCCAGGTTCGGCAGCTGCGCGGCGCGCACGTAGATCGCTTCGGCGTCGGCGATGGCGATGCCGAACTTGTTTTCTTTGAGGCCGGTGGAGATGTACGGGTGGGTACCGGCATCGACGTCCGGGTTGACCCGCAGCGAGACCGGGGCGACTTTGCCCATCTCGGCGGCCACCACTTGCAGGCGCTCGAGCTCGTCGGTGGACTCGACGTTGAAGCAGTGCACGCCGACTTCCAGGGCGCGGCGCATGTCTTCGCGGGTTTTGCCGACACCCGAGAACACCACGCGATCCGCGCGCCCGCCAGCAGCCAGGACGCGCTCCAGTTCACCGCCGGAGACGATGTCGAAGCCTGCGCCCAGGCGCGCCAGGACGTTCAGCACACCCAGGTTGGAGTTGGCCTTGACGGCAAAGCAGACCAGGCTGGAAATACCGTCCAGCGCGTCGGCATAGCTGCGGTACTGGGCCTCGATGTGGGCGCGCGAGTACACGTAGGTGGGGGTGCCGAAGCGTTCGGCGATGGCCGACAGGGCCACGCCTTCCGCGAACAGTTCACCGTCGCGGTAGTTGAAAGCGTTCATCTGATTTCCTTACTGCGCTGGCGACTGCTCGGGCTCGGATTGCAGCTCGGGCTGCTGTTCTTGCGTCTGGGCCGGCTTGGCTTTGGGCTGGTGCTGGTGCGATTTGCGGGTGTCCTTGCCGTCCTTGCCGTCTTCCGGCAGGTACAGGGGGCCTTTCTGGCCGCAGGCAGAAACGAGGCAGGCAACAGCGACCAGCGCCGCGAGGGAGGAAATCAGGCGCTTCATTGGGTGAAATCCTTTGAAATATGCAGTATTGCGCCCGAGTATACCGAGCGACCGGCGGATTGCCTATGCAAGGGCCGGTCCGCTGGGCGGGCTATTCTTACCGCCTTCAATGGCTAATCTTTGCATTCAGCGCCAAGCGCCCGTATCTTGCCCGGCTTGCCTGTCACGCAGCCAATTTCGAGGTTCCTGCAATGAGTTTGAGCGAAGCGCGTTTCCATGATCTGGTCGACGCGACCCAACAGGCGCTGGAAGACCTGTTCGACGAGAGCGACTTGGACCTGGACATGGAAAACTCCGCCGGCGTCCTGACCATCAAGTTCGACAACGGCAGCCAGCTGATCTTCAGTCGTCAGGAGCCGCTGCGCCAGTTGTGGCTGGCTGACAAGTCCGGGGGTTTCCACTTCGACTACGATGAAGAGAGCAAGAAGTGGACCTGCGAGAAGACCGACGAGCTGCTCGGCGAGATGCTGGAACGCATCGTCTGGGAGCGCGCCGGCGAGAAGCTGGACTTCGACGAGATCTGAGATGAGTGAGCAGCCCCGGCCGCCCAAGCCGCTTTACAGCAATGTCAGCACCGCCGTGAAATCGCCGTGCATCAGTGTCTGCCGCCTCGACGAGCAGCGCGTCTGCACCGGCTGTCATCGCCATGTGGAGCACATCCGCGAATGGCGCTCTGCAGATGACCAGCGGCGCCGGCAGATCTGCCAGGAAGCCGAGGCCTTGCGCGCGCGGGCTTGAGTATTTGCCCGGCTGTGGTAGTGTCGGGTTATGCGTCGGTGACGCCAAAGCATTCACAAACCCCGCCCTTGGGCGGGGTTTTGCTTTATTTGCCCACAGAAAACCGCCTGTTCAATGGAGTCTGACTGGATCATGAGCACCAAGCCTTCCCTCACCCTCACCCGATTGGACGTACAACGTCTGGAGCGTCTGATCGACAGCCTCGACGAAAGTACGCCGGGTGTGCTCGCCCTGCAGGACGAGCTGGACCGCGCCGAGAAGGTGGTCGGTCATGAGGAAGTACCGGCCGGCGTGGTGACCATGAACTCGCGCGTGCACTGCCGTGAAGAGGCCAGTGGCAAGGATTACCACCTGACCCTGGTGTATCCAAAGGATGCCGGCGGCGAAGGCAAGGTCTCGATCCTGGCGCCAATTGGTTGCGCATTGCTGGGCCTGACGGTGGGCGAGCAGATCGACTGGCCGGCGCCCGGCGGCAAGACGCTGAAACTGAAGCTGGTGGCGGTTGAGTACCAACCGGAAGCGGCGGGTGATTTCGATTTGTGAGCCTTTGGGGGCGCAAAGCGCCCCCAACTATTCAGAAGCCCAGCGCCTGCACCTGCTCCAACCCCTCGTTCAACGCCTGCTCCAGCTCCCGCTTGTAGCGCAGATACAACACGGTCGCCCCCAGCTCGTCCCCCAGTAGCTCGGACAAATCCAGGTCGGTGATGTAGCAGCGGTAATGCCCGGCATTGCGCCGTTGGCCGATGATCTGCCGCGCGACCACTGCGTACAGCTGATCACCATGATCCAGCTCGGAAAACTCCTGTTGGTCACAGTACAAGGTGACCTGCACGGCGCCCGCTGCCCCAGCCTGAATGATGGCCTGGACCTCATAGAAAGGCTGGTCGCTGCCGTCCACCGGCGCCAGGCGCGGCTCGATGCTGCGGGCCTTGCCTGTGCCTGAAGGCAGCAACTGCCCATAGCGGATATCCAGCGAAGCCGCCCCCAGGCTGTCGAGCGGCAGTTGCGCATCGCGGCGCATCAGCACCGAGCGCAGAAAGCGTTGCAGCGGCTGCAGCAAGTGGGCTTCGTCCTGCAGTGGCAGGCGCTGCTGCCACAACGCGTTGTACTCATCCAGCACATACAGGTCGGCCCAGTCACCCAACAGGCGATAGAACACCTGAATGCAAGCGGGCCGGCCGTGCTCCAGTACCAGTGGCAGGTCGTGGTCCTGCAGGGCATTGGCGTCCAGGTGCAGCGGGCTGTAGACGCTGCGCTCTTCGCTCAGGCAGTCCAGCACGGCCTCGTGGTCGCCCAGGGTCGCCAGGCTGACCTGGCCGGGCAGAAGCTCCAGCACATGGGTGTGCTGGGCCACCTGCAGCACATAGCGGTGGTTGGCACCTTGGTCGAGCAGCCGTTGCACCGTGGCGAAAATGTCCTCGACCCGCTGTTCGATGGCCTGCGCGCGGTTGTGGCAAAAGCAGCGCACCCGCAGCCGGGGGCGATGGCCGCGCTGGCCGAGGTTGTTGAGGTAGTCGCGCAGGCAGCGCAGCAGCGCGTGCTCGCCGTCGTAGCGCTGCACCAGCACCTCGCTCCAGCTGTTGAGGGTGACCTGGTCCAGCGTTAGCACCAGGTTTTCGCGAACGCCGGCGTAGCTCAACGAGTCGGTGCGCTCGGTGGTCATCAGGATGTTCAGGTCGCGGTGGTGGCGCAGTGGGTCGACACCGACGTTGACCAGCAACAGGATGTCGTCGGCCACGCTGGGCTGCAGCAGGCGGACTTCGCTGACGGTGGGCAACGGCAGGTCGATGGCCTGCTGCAGGCTGCCCAGCAGGTTGAACAGTTCGAGCTCTCTGAGATCGCTGGCGCCAGGGTGCAGGGCGAAGCGCGTGCTGCTGTCGATCACGCCGTTGCGATGGGCCCAGGTCAGCAGTTCGAGCAGTTCGCGGCAGCGTTTGATCGGGCTGAAGTGCTCCACTTCGTGGGTGCTCAGGTTGCCTGTGTACAGTTCCCAGTGATGGCTGCCGGGCTCCTTGCGATTGGGGGCCTGGACTAGGGTGAGGGTGCCCTCGGCCAGGTCCGGGGCAATCCCAGGGTTGATCACCTCGGTCTTGCCAGCACGGCGTTCGAACGCGGCATACAGGCGCCGCCCCAGCACATTGAGGTCACGCTGATCGGCGCGGCTGCTGGCGTTGCGGGTCTGGGCGAACTGGCTGAGGAAGCGGTAGCTGTGGTTCAGTTCGGCCACCAGTTCGCGGCGCTCCACGGCCACCTGGCCGACTTTCCATTGGCTGCGGCTATCGAGCACGGCCAGTTGGCGCTCGTCCCAGCCCCATTCGTCTGCCAGGCGCTGCAGCAGCTGGCGCTGCCAACCGTTGCCGCGCACCTGGCCGCTGAGTTTCTTGTTCACCTTCAGGTACAGGCTGCGCCTTACCCGTTCGAGGCGTACCGGCTCGCCGCGTTGGTGCAGGTACTGCTCGATGCGCCGGTAGACCATCACGTAGGGGTCCAGCGCGTCGAGGTCGAGCTGGTTGGCGAACACCGCTTGCTTGTAGTCCAGGCTCAGGCAGCGTACGGCGGGGTGCTCACTGGCGTAGGCTTCGGTCAACAGCAGCTTGAGCAGCGATTTGTAAGGCGAGTCGATGCCCTTGAACAGCTGCCACAGCCCGGCACCGACGAACTCGCCGGGTGGGATATGCGCCAGGTTGCCGAGGTCGAGCACGTCCTGGCTGCGGATGAAGCGCTTGCTGAGCAAGGTCTGGGTGTAGGCCCTGTAGTTGTGCTCTTCATACACCGGCACCAGCCACCACAGGGGCGTGCGCCCGGCCAGCCAGATGGCGGTGCGATAGAACTCGTCGAGCAGCAGGTAATGCTGGGTGGTGCCACAGTCGTCGGAGCCGAGCTGGCCGTCCCGCTCGCCTTGGGCAAAGCCTTGCGGGTCGATCAAGAAGAAGTGTGCCTCGGCCCCCAGGCTGGCGGCCCAGGTTTCCAGCAGCTGGCATTTGCGCCGAAGCTCGTCCAGCTGGCTGTCGCCCAGGTCAGGCGCGTGGCAGACCCAGAAGTCCATGTCGCTGAGTTCTGCCTGGGCCAGGGAGCCAAGGCTGCCCATCAGAAACAGCCCATGGATCGGGCGCGGTGCGTGCCCCTGGCGAGCCTTGTAGGCAAACGAGCGAGCCAGGCGCTGGGCTTCGGCGACCAATTCTGCGCCAGGCTCGAAGCCGGCCACCCCGGCAGGGGTGCTGCCCGAGACATAACCGGGCAGCAGCGGGTGATTGACGTGGAACAGCAGCGGCAACAACGTCAGTACTTGCTGCTGGCGCGTCGACAGCCCCTCCCTCGCACGCTGCAAACGGCCTTGATTGAGCTGCAAGAACCGCGCCCGTAATGTCGCCAGGACCTTGCGGTCGATGCCTTCGTCCAGGTCGGGGCGGATTTCGTGGGGGTGGTTCATTGCACACTCGGGGCAGGCCAGTGGGGCTGCGGCGAGTTTAGCCTGAGTGACGCACTCGGATAAGCGCTAAATGGATCGTTGGCGCCATTTTTCAAGCGCCGGTGTGCCTTGTGCAGGCCAGGCAGCTCCAGCTTTTGCCACGCTTCGGGCATGATATGAGGCATGAGCGTAGTCTCGCTGATTTAGAGGTGTTTCCCGATGCGTGTATGGATCGATGCCGACGCCTGCCCCAAGCCGGCCAAGGACTTGATCGTCAAGTTTGCCCTCAAGCGCAAACTCGAGGTGGTGATGGTGGCGGGCCAGGCGCAGAGCAAGCCGGCCTTTGCCTGTGTGCGGCTGATCGTGGTGCCCAGCGGCATGGATGCGGCTGATGATTACCTGGTCGACAACGCCGCGCCTGGCGAACTGGTGATCTGCAGCGACGTGCCCCTGGCCGATCGGCTGGTCAAGAAAGGTGTGGCGGCGCTGGACCCGCGAGGGCGTGAGTTTGACGAGCGCAACATGGGTGATCGGCTGGCGGCGCGCAACCTGTTCACCGAATTGCGCGAGCAGGGGCAGGTTGGAGGAGGGCAGGCGCCTTACGGCGAGCGGGAGA
This sequence comes from Pseudomonas sp. NFX1, assembly GCF_051123555.1. Classification (NCBI taxonomy): domain Bacteria; kingdom Pseudomonadati; phylum Pseudomonadota; class Gammaproteobacteria; order Pseudomonadales; family Pseudomonadaceae; genus Pseudomonas; species Pseudomonas sp. NFX1. The sequence goes on from NZ_CP169366.1 coordinate 4,841,801, forward strand.
AACAGGCGTTCGCCAATGCGCTGGACCGCATCATCGCGCGCTTGTCCAAGGGCCCCTGACGCGCGAGCGCGGGTTTTGGTTTTTGTAGGAGCGGCCTTGCCGGTCCGGCGCCCCGGCAAGGCCGCTCCTACAAAGAGGGTGCAGGCCGGGGGTTACTGGTCGTTCTCGTGGGTCAGTTCCAGCACGCGATCCACCAGCTTGTAGATCCCGCCCGCCGCCTCGCTGATCGACTTGGCCACCATGTATGCCGGGGTCGTCACCAGCTTGCGCTGGGTGTCTTCGACGATATCGTGCACATCGCATTCTTCATGCTTGCCGCCCATTTTTTCCACTGCAGCAGCGGTGCCGGCATCGTTGCCGATGGTGCAGACCACGCCCGGGCCATAGATTTTCGCTGCCAGCGCTGGCGAGATGCAGATCAGCCCGACCGGCTTGCAGGCGTCGGCAAAGGCTTCGGCCAGGGCCAGCACGTCCGGGTTGACGCTGCAGTTGGCGCCTTCGACGGCAAAGTTGGACAGGTTTTTTGCCGCGCCAAAACCACCGGGCACGATCAGTGCGTCGAAGTCTTCGGCATTGGCTTCGCGGATGTCCTTGACCTCACCGCGGGCGATACGCGCCGACTCCACCAGTACATTGCGCGACTCGGGCATTGGCTCGCCGGTCAGGTGATCGATCACATGCATCTGCGCGATGTTCGGCGCAAAGCACTGCACCTGCGCCCCGCGCTGGTCGAGGCGCAGCAGGGTGATCACGCTTTCGTGGATTTCGGCGCCGTCATACACGCCACAGCCTGAAAGAATCACCGCTACTTTTTTTGTCATGCTCATTACTCCAGTGTCGAGGCGCTAAATGTCCTCTAGTTTGGCAGATGTAGCCATAGGGGTTCCCGCAGTCGCGGCCTAATCTTGGTGGATAACGCCTGAGGTCGTTGCCATGGACCTGATACTGCTGGCCGTGCCGTTCTTCTTCGTATTGATTGCCGCGGAGCTGGTCGCCGACCGCGTGCGCGGCCTGCGCAATTTCACCTTGGCCGACTCGATCAACAGCCTGAGTACGGGCGTCTTGTCGACCAGTACCGGCCTGCTGACCAAAGGTGTAGGGCTGGTGACCTATGCCCTGGCCTGGGAGCACCTGGCGTTGTTGCGTCTGCCGCACCAGGCGTGGTGGGTGTGGGTGCTGGCCTTTGTGCTGTACGACTTCTGCTACTACTGGCTGCACCGCCTGGGGCATGAGCGCAACGTGCTGTGGGCAGCCCATTCGGTGCACCACCAGAGCGAGGAGTACAACCTCACCACGGCGCTGCGGCAGACCAGCAGCGGGTTCATCTTTTCGTGGGTCTTCTACCTGCCGTTGGCGCTGATCGGCGTGCCGCCGCTGGTATTCATCACCGTGGCGTCGCTGAACCTGCTGTACCAGTTCTGGGTGCATACCCGGCACATTCCCAAGCTTGGCTGGCTCGAGTGGATACTGATCACGCCATCCAACCATCGCGTCCACCATGCGCAAAATCCTGTTTACTTGGATCGCAATTACGGCGGCGTGTTCATTCTCTGGGACCGCCTGTTCGGCACCTTCAAGGAAGAAGACCCGGCCGAGCCGGTGGTATTCGGGGTGACCACGCCACTCGCCAGCTGGAACCCGCTGTGGGCCAACCTGCAGTTCTATGCCCAGCTGTGGAGCGATGCACGGCGTACCCAGCGCGTGTGGGACAAGCTGCGGATCTGGTTCATGCCCACGGGTTGGCGCCCGGCCGATGTCGCGGCGCGCTATCCGCAGGCCAAGCCGGACCTGGCGCTGTTTCGCAAGTTCGAGGTTGCCCTGGGGCGGGCGGCGCAGGCCTACGTAGCGGCGCAGTTCGTCGTCTATGTGGCCGTGGGCAGCTACTTGATGGAGGTGGCAGAGCGCGTGCCGAGCGCCGCCCTGGTACTGGGCTGGTCGGTCATGGCCGTGGGCCTGTTCGTGCTCGGCACGCTGCTTGAGAATCGGCCGTGGGCCAGGCGCCTGGAGTGGCTGCGGTTGCTGTCGAATGCGCCAGCGCTGTACCTGGCTGGCGCACTGGGTTTAGCGGTGATCACGCCGCTGGGGTGGTTCCTGCTCCTGGTCTACAGCCTGCTCAGCGTCTGCGGCCTGGCCCAGTGCGGCCGCCTTGCGCTCGGCGCGCATGGTGCGAAAGCGCCGGCGCAGCCAGAGCAGGGCGCCAAGCAACAGCAGGCCGCCGAGCACCCATAGCTCGTATCGCTTCACATTACCCAGCAGGCCTTCGAGGATAGCGCCGAAGTGGTAGGCCGCAGCACCCAGGGCCAATGCCCAGATGGCGGCGCCGAGGCCGTTGAGCAGCAGGTAGCGGCGCGGCGGGTAGCCCGACAGGCCAATGGCCACCGGCATGACCGTGCGCAGGCCATAGACGAAGCGAAAACTCAGCACCCAGATGTCGGGGTGGCGGCGGATGTGGTCCAGCGCCCGATCACCCATGGCCTGCCAGCGCGGCTTGCGTGCCAGGATCTTGCGCCCATGGCGACGGCCCATGAAGTACCACAGTTGGTCGCCAGCATAGCTGCCCAGGAAGGCCACCAGGCACACCAGCTTGATGTCCATGTAGCCGCGGAACGCGAGAAAACCCGCAAGCACCAGGATGGTCTCGCCTTCAAAGAAGGTGCCTAGAAAAAGGGCGAAGTAGCCGAAATCCTGCAGGAATTGTTGAAGCATTTTCTGAGGTGCTGGCGAAATGAACGCGCAGCCTACCCCTTCGCGCGCGTGGATGAAAGTGTCCAAATGTGTCTCGACGTGAACATTTCCTACAAGGACAATGCCTTCGGCCACAAGTCGCAGGCTTGCCAGTGGGTGTAACACAGGCGTCATAATGGCCGCTTATCGTCCCGCTCAATTGATGATAGGGCGTTATCGTCCTCCAGGAACGTCCAGATGAATAATGAAGTGCTCACCCCTGTCGCGATCAAGGACGCCCAGGCAGTCCCCGAAGAGATGGTGCAGACCCCGCCAGACCTGCCGCCGGCGCCAGAGCCCGAGCCAGAACCTGCGCCGGTGGTCGAGGCTGCGGCACCGGCCCCTGCGCCGGCACCAGCGATCGCCGTCCCCGGCCTTGACGACAGCAGCCTGTACATTCATCGCGAGCTGTCGCAGCTGCAGTTCAACATTCGGGTACTGGAGCAGGCGCTGGACGAGAGCTACCCGCTGCTCGAACGCCTGAAATTCCTGCTGATCTTCTCCAGCAACCTCGACGAGTTCTTCGAGATCCGCGTCGCTGGCCTCAAGAAGCAGATCAACTTCGCCCGCGAACAGGCCGGTGCCGACGGGCTACAGCCGCACCAGGCGCTGGCGCGCATCAGCGAGCTGGTGCACTCCGAGGTGGACCGTCAGTACGCCATCCTCAACGATGTGCTGCTGCCGGAGCTGGAAAAGCACCACATCCGCTTCATCCGCCGCCGTCACTGGACGCCCAAGCTCAAGACCTGGGTGCGGCGCTTCTTCCGCGACGAGATCGCCCCGATCATCACCCCGATCGGCCTCGACCCGACCCACCCGTTCCCTTTGCTGGTGAACAAGAGCCTCAACTTCATCGTCGAGCTCGAAGGCGTCGATGCCTTCGGCCGCGACTCGGGCCTGGCGATCATCCCGGCGCCGCGCCTGTTGCCGCGGGTCATCCGGGTGCCTGAAGAGGTCGGTGGCCCGGGTGCCAACTACGTGTTCCTGTCGTCGATGATTCACGCTCACGCCGACGACCTGTTCCAGGGCATGAAGGTCAAAGGCTGCTACCAGTTCCGCCTGACCCGCAACGCCGACCTGGCGCTGGACTCCGAAGAGGTCGACGACTTGGCTCGCGCCCTGCGCGGCGAGTTGTTCTCGCGCCGCTATGGTGACGCCGTGCGCCTCGAGGTGGCTGATACCTGCCCGAAACACCTCTCGGATTACCTGCTAAAACAGTTCAGCCTGAGCGAGAGCGAGCTGTACCAGGTCAACGGCCCGGTCAACCTTACCCGCCTGTTCAGCATCACCGGCCTCGACAGCCACCCGCAGCTGCAATACACGCCGTTCACCCCGGCGATCCCCAAGCTGCTGGTGAACGCTGACAACATCTTCAGCGTGATCAGCAAGCAGGACATCCTGCTGATGCACCCGTTCGAGTCCTTCACGCCGGTGGTCGACCTGCTGCGCCAGGCCGCCAAGGACCCGCATGTACTCGCCGTGCGCCAGACCCTGTACCGCTCCGGTGCCAACTCGGAGATCGTCGACGCGCTGGTGGACGCTGCCCGTAACGGCAAGGAGGTCACTGCGGTGATCGAATTGCGCGCGCGCTTCGACGAAGAGTCCAACTTGCAGATGGCCAGCCGCCTGCAAGCCGCGGGTGCGGTGGTGATCTACGGTGTGGTCGGGTTCAAGACCCACGCCAAGATGATGTTGATCCTGCGCCGCGAGCACGGTGAAATCGTGCGTTATGCGCACCTGGGCACCGGTAACTACCACGCTGGCAACGCCCGTCTGTACACCGACTACAGCCTGCTGACGTCCGACGACGCCCTGACCGAGGACGTCGGCAAGTTGTTCAGCCAGTTGATCGGCATGGGCAAGACCCTGCGCATGAAGAAGCTGCTGCACGCGCCGTTCACCCTGAAGAAGGGCATGCTCGACATGATTGCGCGCGAGACCCAGTTCGCGCTCGAAGGCAAGCCTGCGCACATCATCGCCAAGTTCAACTCGCTGACCGACGCCAAGGTCATCAAGGCGCTGTACAAGGCCAGCCAGTCCGGCGTGCGCATCGACCTGGTGGTGCGCGGCATGTGCTGCCTGCGGCCAGGCATTGCGGGGGTCTCGCACAACATTCACGTGCGCTCGATCATCGGCCGCTTCCTGGAGCACACCCGGGTGTTCTACTTCCTCAATGGTGGCGAGGAGCAGATCTACCTGTCCAGTGCCGACTGGATGGAGCGCAACCTCGACAAGCGCGTCGAGACGTGCTTCCCCGTCGAAGGCAAGAAGCTGTTGCTGCGGGTGAAGAAGGAGCTGGAAAGCTACCTGACTGACAACACCCATGCCTGGACGCTGCAGTCGGACGGGCGCTACGTGCGCAGCACCCCGACCGGCAACCAGAACCCGCGCAGTGCCCAGGCGACCCTGCTGGAGCGCCTGAGCAACCCGGTGCTCAACGTACGCTGAGGACGAAGCCGACCCGGGCCAGCCACTCTGCCTCGTTGGCGAAGTCGGCCTGGGTCAGCTGGTGTTGCTCCAGCCAACCCTGCGGGAAGACCACTTCGAGGCTGTTGTCGCCGGCTTGCAGCTGCACTTTCGGCATCTGTTGAGTACCACGAATGTGGTGGAACAGGATGGCGAAGCGCAGCAGCACGCACAGGCGAATCAGCTGCACGCCTTCATCGCCGAACTCGGCGAATTTGTCTCTGGGGATGTTGCGGCGATGGCCGCGCACCAGCAGGGCCATCATCTGCTGGTCCTCGCGGGAGAAGCCCGACAGGTCGGAATGTTCGATCAGGTAGGCGCCATGCTTGTGGTAGTGGTAGTGGGCAATGTCCAGCCCAACTTCGTGCACTTTCGCCGCCCAACCCAGAAGATCGCGCCAATTGCCATCTTCCAGCTTCCAGGCTTTGGCCACTTGGTCAAAGGCATGCAGTGCCTTGCGCTCGACGCGCGCGGCCTGGCCTTGGTCAACGTGGTAGCGCTCCATCAATGAGTTGAGGGTGCGCTCGCGCACGTCTTCGTGATGATGGCGACCAAGCAGGTCGAACAGCACGCCTTCGCGCAGGGCGCCGTCGCAGTGATCCATGCGTTGTAGCTCGAGGGCATCGAAGATCGCCTCGAGAATCGCAAGGCCTGCCGGGAAGATGGTGCGCCGGTCTGGCTTGACCCCGTCGAAGTCGATCTTGTCGACCTCACCCAGCTTGAACAGCTTGCGTTTGACCCACGCCAGCCCCTCGGCGTTGACCTCGCCATTGCCCAGGCCACTGGCCTTGATGGCTGCGCCGATGGCGCGAATGGTGCCGGACGAGCCGATGGCTTCGTCCCAGGTCAGGCGGTGCAGGGCGTTTTCGATGCTCATCAGCTCCAGGCGTGCGGCGGTGTAGGCCTGGGCATAGCGCGCCGGGGTGATCTTGCCGTCGCGGAAGTAGCGCTGGGTGAAGCTGACGCAGCCCATCTGCAGGCTCTCGCGCAGCAGCGGCTCGAAACGCTGGCCGATGATGAACTCGGTACTGCCGCCGCCAATGTCGGCGACCAGGCGCTTGCCCGGGTTGTCGGCCAGGGTGTGGGAGACGCCCAGGTAGATTAGGCGGGCTTCCTCACGGCCGGAAATCACCTCCACCGGGTGGCCGAGAATGGCCTCGGCGCGCTGGATGAATTCGTTACGGTTGCGCGCTTCGCGCAGTGCGTTGGTGCCAACGATGCGCACGGCGCCCGCAGGCAGGCCGTTGATCAACTGGGCGAAGCGCTTGAGGCAATCGAGGCCTCTTTGCATGGCTTCTTCGCTGAGCTTGCGCTCTTCGTCGATGCCGGCGGCCAGCTGAACCTTTTCCCCCAGCCGTTCGAGAATGCGGATCTCGGTGTGGTGGGCCTTGGCCACGACCATGTGAAAACTGTTGGAGCCAAGGTCGATGGCGGCGATCAGAGACAGGTTCTTCGCGTTGGTATGCGGCATGATCTGGATGTTCTCGGTCGTTAACCTGGCAATCGTGCCACGATACGGGGCTGTCGCCAACGCGTGGCACGCCAAGGCTTGATGCAAGGCAATGTGCCATTCGATGTTATGACACACGTATGACAGTTTTCGATTCGCGGCGTCTTGCACAACTATAGTTACACTCAATCGTCTGTGACTTCCTGTAGCCAGCCTCTGCGGCTATCATGGGTCACGTTTTTTTGCTTACGACCCTGGAGATATCCATGAGCAGCGATCTGATCAAACACGTCACCGACGCGGACTTCGAAGCCACCGTACTGCAGGCTCAAGGCCCGGTGCTGGTCGACTACTGGGCTGAATGGTGCGGCCCATGCAAAATGATCGCTCCAGTCCTGGACGACATCGCCAGCACTTACGAGGGCAAACTGACCGTCGCCAAGCTGAACATCGACGAGAACCAGGAAACCCCCGCCAAGCACGGCGTGCGTGGCATCCCGACGCTGATGTTGTTCAAGAACGGCAACGTCGAGGCCACCAAGGTCGGCGCACTGTCCAAATCGCAGCTGGCCGCGTTCCTCGACGCCCACCTGTGATGTGAAAAAGCCCCGGAAAAACCGGGGCTTTTCTTTTCCAACCCACTAGACGTCGAAAAAAGCAAGTGTTACATTCGGCCTCGCACTGCTTCTCCAGTGCCCCCTGCACGCCGTCGCCGACGCACTCCTAATTAGAATCTGTGCGCGATCCTATCGCCTTCTAGCGGCGCGGCTTCATTAAGCCAGAAGCTTAATCCTCCCTTCATACATGATTACGTCACTCCCCTTATGAACCTGACTGAACTCAAGCAAAAGCCGATTACCGATCTGCTGGAAATGGCCGAACAGATGGGCATCGAAAACATGGCCCGTTCGCGCAAACAGGACGTGATTTTCGCCCTGCTGAAAAAGCACGCGAAAAGCGGCGAAGAGATCTCGGGTGACGGCGTGCTGGAGATTCTCCAGGATGGTTTCGGTTTCCTGCGTTCGGCTGATGCGTCCTACCTGGCCGGCCCCGACGACATCTACGTCTCGCCCAGCCAGATCCGCCGTTTCAACCTGCGTACCGGCGACACCATCGTCGGCAAGATCCGCCCGCCGAAGGAAGGGGAGCGTTACTTCGCCCTGCTGAAGGTCGACACGATCAACTTCGATCGCCCTGAAAACGCGAAGAACAAGATCCTGTTCGAAAACCTGACGCCGCTGTTCCCCAACAAGCGTCTGAAGATGGAAGCCGGCAACGGTTCCACCGAAGACCTGACCGGCCGTGTCATCGATCTGTGTGCCCCGATTGGCAAAGGCCAGCGTGGCCTGATCGTCGCCCCGCCGAAAGCGGGTAAAACGATCATGCTGCAGAACATCGCGGCGAACATCACCCGGAACAACCCCGAGTGCCACCTGATCGTCCTGCTGATCGACGAGCGCCCGGAAGAAGTGACCGAAATGCAGCGCACCGTGCGCGGCGAAGTGGTTGCCTCGACCTTCGACGAGCCGCCGACCCGCCACGTGCAGGTTGCCGAAATGGTGATCGAGAAGGCCAAGCGCCTGGTCGAGCACAAGAAGGATGTGGTCATCCTGCTCGACTCCATCACCCGCCTGGCGCGTGCCTACAACACCGTGATCCCGAGCTCCGGCAAGGTCCTCACCGGTGGTGTCGACGCCCATGCCCTGGAGAAGCCGAAGCGCTTCTTCGGTGCCGCGCGTAACATCGAGGAAGGCGGTTCGCTGACCATCATCGCCACCGCGCTGGTTGAAACCGGCTCGAAGATGGACGAAGTGATCTACGAAGAGTTCAAGGGTACCGGCAACATGGAGCTGCCCCTGGACCGTCGCATCGCCGAGAAGCGTGTGTTCCCGGCCATCAACATCAACCGCTCCGGCACCCGCCGCGAAGAGCTGCTGACTGCCGACGACGAACTGCAGCGCATGTGGATCCTGCGCAAGCTGCTGCACCCGATGGACGAAATCGCCGCCATCGAGTTCCTGGTCGACAAGCTCAAGCAGACCAAGACCAACGACGAGTTCTTCTTGTCGATGAAGCGCAAGTAAGCTTCGCTGCATCATACAAAAAGCCGGGGAAACCCGGCTTTTTGCTGCTTGTCACAAAAGATCGTTAGCCAGCCCCCTGAACGCAGGCCAGTCGGTGAGACTGTGCGCGGCCCAGACTCCCTTGGCCATTTTGCCCTCTTAGGCGCTACACTCTGCACCCCGACCGATACGGCCAACACGAGGCTCCTGCATGCAGTATCGCGACTTGCGCGACTTCATCCGTGGCCTGGAACAGCGCGGCGAACTCAAGCGCATCCAGGTTCCGATTTCTCCCGTCCTGGAAATGACCGAGGTCTGCGACCGCACCCTGCGTGCCAAGGGCCCGGCGTTGCTGTTCGAGAAGCCCACCGGCTACGACATCCCGGTGCTGGGCAACCTGTTCGGTACGCCAGAACGGGTGGCCATGGGCATGGGCGCCGAGTCGGTCGAAGAACTGCGCGAAATCGGCAAGTTGCTGGCCTTTCTCAAGGAGCCCGAGCCGCCGAAGGGCCTGAAGGACGCCTGGTCGAAACTGCCGATCTTCAAGAAGGTTGTGTCGATGGCGCCCAAGGTGGTCAAGGATGCCGTGTGCCAGGAGGTGGTGGTCGAGGGTGACGACGTTGACCTCGGCCAGCTGCCGATCCAGCATTGCTGGCCAGGCGATGTGGCGCCGCTCATCACCTGGGGCCTGACCGTGACCCGCGGCCCCAACAAGGACCGCCAGAACCTGGGCATCTACCGCCAGCAGGTCATCGGCCGCAACAAGGTCATCATGCGCTGGCTGAGCCACCGCGGTGGCGCGCTGGACTACCGCGAATGGTGCGAGAAGCACCCCGGCCAGCCGTTCCCGGTTGCCGTGGCGCTGGGAGCAGACCCGGCGACCATTCTTGGGGCGGTGACGCCCGTGCCGGATACCCTGTCCGAGTACGCCTTCGCCGGCCTGCTGCGTGGCAACCGCACCGAGCTGGTCAAGTGCCGTGGCAGCAACCTGCAGGTACCGGCCACCGCCGAGATCATCCTCGAAGGGGTGATCCACCCTGGCGAAATGGCGCCCGAAGGCCCCTATGGCGACCACACCGGTTACTACAACGAAGTGGACAGCTTCCCGGTGTTCACGGTCGAGCGCATCACCCACCGGCAGAAACCGATCTACCACAGCACCTACACCGGCCGCCCGCCCGATGAGCCGGCCATTCTCGGGGTGGCGCTGAACGAAGTGTTCGTGCCGATCCTGCAGAAGCAGTTCCCGGAGATCGTCGACTTCTACCTGCCGCCGGAAGGTTGTTCGTACCGCATGGCGGTGGTGACCATGAAAAAGCAGTACCCAGGCCACGCCAAGCGCGTGATGCTGGGGGTGTGGTCGTTCCTGCGACAGTTCATGTACACCAAGTTTGTTATCGTCACCGACGACGACATCAACGCCCGCGACTGGAATGACGTGATCTGGGCCATCACCACGCGCATGGACCCCAAGCGTGATACGGTGATGATCGACAACACCCCGATCGACTACCTGGACTTCGCGTCGCCGGTGTCGGGGTTGGGATCGAAGATGGGCCTGGATGCCACCCACAAGTGGCCGGGCGAGACTACACGCGAATGGGGGCGGGTCATCGTCAAGGACGAAGCCGTCACCCGCCGTATCGATGAGCTGTGGGATCAGTTGGGAATAGATTGATGCAGGTAACGTTGCAGCCGTCCGGGGCAGTGCTGGCGCTCGAACCCGGGGAACGGATCCTGGATGGAGCGCGGCGGCTGGGCTATGACTGCCCCAACAGCTGCCGCAATGGCAATTGCCATGTCTGCGCCGCTTTGCTGGTAGAAGGGAGCGTCCGCCAGAACGGCGAAGTACGCGACCATGGCGAGCTGTTCACCTGCATTGCCGAACCGCTGGAGGATTGCGTGTTGCTCTGGGATGGTGTGCTCGCCCTGGGCGAGCTGCCAGTGCGCAAGCTGGCGTGCAGCGTGAGCGAATGCGTCGACGTCGGTGGCGACGTCTGGCGCGTGCGCCTGCGTGCGCCTGCCGGCAAGCCGCCGCGTTATCACGCCGGGCAGTATCTGATGATCGAGCGTGAAGGCGGCAAGCAGGCGGCGTTCTCCCTGGCCTCGGCCCCCCACGGTGGGCGTGAGCTGGAGCTGCACGTGCTGGCGCGTGAACCCAGCGCACTGCAGTTGATCGAGCAATTGCAGCGCGATCGCCTGGCACGTATCGAACTGCCGTTCGGCGATGCGCACCTGGCCGAGCTGCCAGACGGCCCGCTGGTGCTGATCGCTGCCGGTACGGGGATGGGCCAGATGCACAGCCTGGTCGAGCACTGCCGCGCCCAGGGTTTCAAGCATCCGGTACACCTGTATTGGGGTGTGCGCCGGCCCGAGGATTTCTACCAGATCGAGCACTGGGACCAATGGCAGCACTTGCCTAACCTGTTCCTGCACAAGGTCGTCAGTGACCTGTGCGGGTGGGAAGGCCGGTGCGGCATGCTGCACGAGGCGGTTTGCGAAGACATCGCTGACCTCAATACCGTGCATGTGTATGCCAGCGGCTCGCCCAACATGGTCTATGCCACCCTCGATGCGCTGGTCGAGGCGGGCATGGATGCGCACCGCATGCGCGCGGATGTATTTGCCTACGCGCCGCGTGGCTAATAACCGAAGTTTGAACCACTGGGTATAAGGCGGTAATTGTTACCGCCTTGGCTAATAACTTTCACCCGGCTTGAAACAATGCGCTCCAACCGTCGGAAGTTCGCGTGAAACTTTAGCTGCGGGGCTTGAGTATTGGCCTGTTTATATCCTAAGGTTAATCCAGACACCTTTGGTGCGGGGCGCAGGCCCTGGCACACAGCGACGCTCGCTACGACTGTAGTTCACGGGGAATAATGGCGGCAGCTTATGTCGGCACTTCAACAGTTATCCTGGAATAGTTCTTACCCTCCGGCGCTCGATTTCGGCCAGCAATTGACCCGCGAGCAATTGATCAACTCCATGCACACGACCATGTCACGCCATGAAGGCGGGCCGGTGTGGTTGTTTGCCTATGGCTCGTTGATCTGGCGCCCGGAGTGCAGTTCGGTTGAGCGTCAGCGTGCGCGGGTGCATGGGTACCACCGTGGGCTGTACCTGTGGTCGCACGAGCACCGTGGCACGCCGGAAACACCGGGCCTGGTGTTCGGCCTGGACCGTGGCGGGTCGTGCAGCGGTTTTGCCTATCGGCTGGAAGAAAGCAACCTGGATGATTCGCTGATGGCGCTGTGGCAGAGGGAGATGCCTTACCCGGCCTACCGCCCGCACTGGCTCAGTTGCCGGTTGGGGGATGGCAGCAAGGTACAGGCCTTGGGTTTTGTGCTGGAGCGCCACTTGCCGTGCTATGCGGGGAATCTGCCAGATACGCTGCTCAGCCAGATCCTTGCCAGTGCCAAGGGGCGGTATGGCACCACGCGCGAGTACGTGGAGCAGACCTTGAACGCATTGCGCAGTCACCAGATGCCGGATCGCAACCTGGAGGCGCGGTTCAGGCGCTGCCATAACCTGCGCGAAGTTTGAGCAAGACAGTTGCTCAGGTTCTCTGCGGTCTTCAGGTTGTGGGAGCGGGCTTGCCCCGCGAAGAGGCCGGTGCTGCCAACCTTGTGATGCCTTATCGGGTTAGCACCACCAACTTACCCACCGCCTTCCTCTGTACCAATTGCTCGATAGCCGCCCCAGCCTCGGCCAGTGGATAAGTCTTCGACACCAACGGTTTCAGCTTGCCTTCGGCATGCCAGGCAAACAGCTGGCTGAAGTTCGCCGCATTGTCCTCCGGCTGACGCTGTGCAAACGCCCCCCAGAACACCCCCAGCACCGCAGCGCCCTTGAGCAGCACCAGGTTCGCCGCCATCTGTGGGATGGTGCCGCTGGCAAAACCGACCACCAGTAACCGTCCATTCCAGGCCAGCCCGCGCACGGCCTGGTCGAACAGCTCGCCGCCCACCGGGTCGTAGATCACGTCCGCGCCCTGGCCGCCGGTCAGGCGCTTTATCTCGTCCTTGAGGCTGGCCTGGCTGTAGTCAATCAGCTCGTCGGCCCCGGCAGCCTTGGCCACAGCCAGTTTTTCAGCGCTACTGGCCGCGGCGATCACCCGGGCGCCCATGGCCTTGCCTATTTCCACTGCCGCCAGGCCCACACCGCCAGACGCCCCCAGCACCAGCAGGGTTTCACCGGGCCGCAGTTGGCCGCGCTGCTTGAGAGCATGCATCGAGGTGCCGTAGGTCATGCCAAAGGCGGCAGCGGTCGTGAAGTCCATGCTTTCGGGGATCGGCATCACGTTGTAGAAGGGCACCGCGACCTGCTCGGCGAACGCACCCCAGCCCGTCAGCGCCATGACCCGGTCGCCGACCTTGAACGCACCGGCCTTTTCGCCGACTGCGGCGACCACGCCCGCTGCTTCGCTGCCCGGGGAAAACGGCAGCGGTGGCTGAAACTGGTATTTACCTTCGATGATCAGGGTGTCCGGGAAGTTGACGCCTGCGGCCTGTACCTCCAGCAGGAGCTCGTTCTTCTTCGGCGCGGGGCTGGCGACGTCTTCCAGTACCAGGTCGCGCGCCGGACCCAGGGTTTTGCACAACACAGCTTTCATCGGGGCTATTCCTTTGCGGGTAATGGCCGATAAGTGTAGGAGGGCCACCTGCCGGGTCAACGAGCATGGCCCACCCTGATGGGCCGGCATAAGCCTGGGCTTGGGTTTGAGCGGTGTGCTGGGTAAGCTGGCGCCAATTGTATTGAGGAGCGAATTCGTGAAAGCGTGGATCTTGATGGTGCTGGCCCTGATGCTGCCAGTGGCGGCCATGGCCGAAGAGGCCAAGGAAGGGCAGCCAAAAGTCGCCTACATCACCCTGAGCCCACCCTTTGTCGGTAATTACGCGCTCGACGGTGGCCCCAAGCTGCGCGTCTACAAGGCTGATGTAGCCCTGCGCGTGACCGGTGACGAGGCCGCCAAGGCGGTGAAGCATCACGAGCCGCTGATCCGTAACCAGCTGGTGGCGCTGTTCACCCAGCAGACGGTAGACAAGATGAGCAACGTCGAGGCCAAGGAGCAACTGCGCCAGGAAGCCCTCAAGCAGGTGCAGCAGGTGATGGAAGCGGAAGAGGGCAAGCCGATTGTCGAAGACCTGCTGTTCAACAACCTGATCGTGCAGTGATCAAGAGGCCAGGCTGCGCCGAAAGCGCGCCAGTGCCACGCTGAAGAACACCAGGCCGATCACGGCCAGGGCCAGGATATCTGGCCATACCACGGCCAAGCCGGCGTCGCGGAACAGAATGGCGGCGCCGAGGCTGACGAAATGCGTCGACGGCGAGCCTTGCATCACCCATTGCAACCACTGCGGCATGCTGTCCAGCGGCGTGCTGCCGCCCGACAGCAACAGCATCGGAATGATCACCGGGATTGCCAGCAGGCCGAACTGAGGTGTCGAACGCGCCAGGGTGGCCAGAAAGATGCCCAGCGCGGTGCTGGCGAACAGGTACAGCGCCGTCACACCCAGAAACAGCCCCATGGAGCCGGACAACGGCACGCCCAGGGCGCCTTTGACCACCACGATCAGCGAGATCCAGGTGCAAAGCACCACCACCAGTGCGTTGCTGGCGATTTTCGCCAGCATGATTTCCAGCGCGGTCAACGGCAGCACCAGCAAGTGATCGAGCGTGCCGTGTTCGCGCTCACGCAACAACGCGGTGCCGGTGAGGATGATCGCCAGAATCGTGATGTTGTTGACGATCTGGATCACCGCCAGAAACCAGCCGCCCTCAAGGTTGGGGTTGAACAATGCCTTGGGGTTGATCAGCACCGGGCTCTGCGTGGTGGTGCGCTGGGTATAGTCGAGCAGCTCACGTTCGAAGATCCGGCCGATGTAGCCGGCGCCCATGAAGGCCTGGCTCATGGCTGTGGCGTCGACGTTGATCTGCAGCTCCGGCGAACGCCCGGCCAGCAGGTCGCTCTGGAAATTCACCGGCACATTGATCACGAAGGTGTACTGGCCACTGTCCATGGCCTGGTCCAGGTGGTCCGGAGGCAGAGGCACGGCAGGCTGGAACTCGGGCAGTTGCAGCGACTCGGTGAGTTTGCGCGAGAGCAGGCTGTGGTCTTCGTCGACCACGGCGACACTGGCGTTGTGCACGCCGATCACCGAGCCGGCCGCAGGCATGTAGATCGCCACGCTAAAGGCATAAAGCAGAAACAGCAGCAGCACGCTGTCATGGCGCAGGCTGGTGAGTTCTTTCAGGCCCAGGCGCAGGGTGTGGTTCAAGCGCGACATATCAGGCCTCCTGCTTCTTGAGCATGATCAGGCTCAGGCCGGTGAATACGGCAAAGAAACTCAGCAGGATCAGGCACTGCGGCCACAGCTCGCGCAGGCCCAGCGCTTTGGTGAAGGTGCCGACCGCGATGTCGAGGAAATACCCGGCCGGGAACAGCTGGCCCATCACCGCCGCAGCGCCGTCGAGCGACGAGCGCGGCACGATCAGCCCGGAAAACTGAATGGTCGGCAAGCTGGTGATGATCATGGTGCCCAGAATGGCCGCGATCTGGGTGCGGGTGAACGCCGAAATCAGCAAGCCCAGGCTGGTGGTGGCCAATAGGTAGGCCACGCCGCCACAGGCCAGGGCCAGTACGCTGCCCTTTAGCGGCACGGCGAACAGCCAGCGGTTCATCGCCACCAGCAACGCCAGGTTGACCAGGCTCACGGCCAGGTAGGGCAGCTGTTTGCCGAGCAGGAACTCCAGGCGGGTGAGGGGCGTGGCGTAGAAGTTGGTAATGGAGCCGAGCTCTTTCTCGCGGACAATGCCCAGGGCGGTGAGCATGGCTGGTATGAAGGCCAGGATCAGCGCCATCACCCCGGGGCCGATGGCATTCACGCTGACCACGTCCTGGTTGTAGCGAAAGCGTGTTTCCAGGCGAACCGGCTCCTGGCGCTGCACCGGTTGTGGGCTGTAGGCGGCAAGCTGTTCGAGGTTCGCCTGGTGCACGGCTTCTACGTAGTTACGGCTGGTTTCCGCACGAAATGGCATGCCGCCGTCCAGCCAGGCTGCCACGACCGGCTGGCGCCCGGCGTGCAGGTCGCGGCCAAAGCCCGGTGGGATCTCCAGCGCCAGTTTGATTTCGGAGCGCTGCAAGCGCTGATGCATCTCGCGGGTATCCCGGATCGGCGCCTGTTCGGCGAAATAGCGCGACCCGCGAAAGGCCTCGAGGTAGGCGCGGCTCTGCGGGCTCTGATCCTGGTCGTGGACGGCGAAGGCGAGGTTCTCCACATCCAGCGAGATGCCATAGCCGAAGATCACCATCATGAACACGGCGCCGAGCAGGGCAAAGGCCAGGCGCACCCTGTCACGCAGCAGCTCCTTGCCCTCCCGGCTGGCCACCGCCAACAGGCGGCGCAGGCTGAAGCCTTGGCGCAACGGCGGCGTGGTCGCTGCCGCCTGCTCCAGTACCGCGCTGTCCGGGGCCTGGGGACCAGCCTCCTGGGCCAGTTCCAGGCAGCGGACGAAGGCGTCTTCCAGGGTGTTGCCGGCGTATTGGCGCTGCAGGGCGTCGGGCGTGTCGCAGGCCAGCACCCGGCCGGCGTGCATCAGCGAAATGCGGTCGCAGCGCTGGGCTTCGTTCATGAAGTGGGTGGAGAGGAAAATGGTCACGCCCTGCTCGCGGGACAATTCCACCAGCAGCCGCCAGAAGTCGTCCCGGGCGGCAGGGTCGACGCCAGAAGTCGGCTCGTCGAGGATCAGCACTTCAGGGCGATGCAGCACCGCGACCGCCAGCGACAGGCGCTGGCGCAGGCCAAGGGGCAGGGCGCCTGACGGCTGGTCGGCGAAGCTGCCCAAGTCGAAGCGTTCGATCAGTTCGCTGATGCGCTGCGCGCTTTCGGCCTTGGGCAGGTCGAACAGGCGGGCATGCAGCGTCAGGTTCTGACGGGTGCTGAGTTCGCCATACAGCGAGAAGCTCTGTGACATGAACCCCACCCGCTTGCGCGTGGCCAGGTCGCTGGCATCCACCGGGCGGCCGAGCAGGGTGGCGCTGCCCTCGGTGGCGGGCATCAGGCCGGTGAGCACTTTCATGGTGGTGGTCTTGCCGCAGCCGTTGGAACCCAGGAAGCCGAAAATTTCCCCACGACCAATGGCGAAGCTGACCTTGTTCACTGCGGTGAAAGCGCCAAAGCGCAGGGTCAGGTCGTGTGCCTCGATGGCAACCGGGCCGTCATTGGTCGGGCGTGGCGGAATGCTCAATGGTGCGTGCTGCGTGCTGCCTGCGCCCTGATAATGGGTAAAGGCGTCGTCCAGCTTGCCGCTGGGCGTGACCGCGGCCAGTGCCTGGCTGGGGCCTGCGGCAATCAGCTGGCCGCCATCGAGCATCAAGCAGTGCTCGAACTGCTCGGCCTCTTCCATGTAGGCGGTGGCCACCAGCAGCGTCAATTGCGGGCGTTGCGCACGTACCTGCTCGACCAGCTCCCAGAAGCGACGGCGCGACAGGGGGTCGACCCCGGTGGTGGGTTCGTCGAGGATCAGCAGGTCAGGCTCGTGGATCAACGCGCAGCACAGGCCCAGCTTCTGCTTCATGCCACCCGACAGCTTGCCGGCCGGGCGCTCGGCGAAACGTTGCAGGTCGGTGGCTTGCAGCAGGTTGGCCATGCGCTGGTCGCATTCATCACGGCCAAGGCCAAACAGGGTGGCGAAAAAGCGAATGTTCTCGCTGATCGACAGTTCGGGATACAGGTTGTTGCCCAGCCCTTGCGGCATGAACGCCACTTTTGGGTACAGCGCCGCGCGATGGCGGCGCTGACGGATCGAGCCGCCGAGCACCTGCAGCTCACCCTGTTGCAGGCGCTTCACGCCAGCGATCAGCCCGAGCAGGGTCGATTTGCCGGCCCCGTCGGGGCCAATCAGTGCACAGCGCGTGCCCGCAGGCAGGCTGAAGCCCAGCGTATGCAAGGCGACCAGGCCGCCGTAGCGGTGGCTGATACCCTCGGCCAGGAGTGCCGGCGCGTTCATTGCAGGTTGGCCGGCCAGTCCACATCAGCCGTGCGCACGTAGCCAGCACCGGGCATGCCCGGCTTGGCTTGAGGCACGGCGCTTGGGTCGATCAGGCGCAGTTTGACGCGAAACACCAGCTTCTGCCGTTCGTCACGGGTTTCGACCTGTTTCGGGGTGAACTGTGCCTTGGCCGCAACAAAGGCCACCTTCGCCGGCAAGGCCTGCTCTGGCAAGGCGTCAAGGACGATGCGTGCCTGATCGCCAACGGTCAGCCGACCGCTGGTGGAGGCCGGCAGATAGAGGTTCATGTACTGGTCGCTCGGGTCGATCAGCATCAGTACCCGACCACCAGCACCCAACACCTCACCCGGTTCGGCCAGGCGCAGCTGGATGATGCCGTCGATGGGCGCGCGCAGGCTGCTGTCGTCGATCTCGCTGGTGAGCTGCGCCACCTGGGCTTGCGCAGCGCCGATGGCGGCCTTGACTGCCGCCAGCTGGGCACGTGCCGCGACGACTGCTGCGTTGGCCGTGTCGAAGCGGGCCTGTTGCTGGTCGAGCAACTGCTGGCTGGCGTACTTGCGCTGGAAGATTTCGCGCACGCGCTTGAGCTCCTGGCCGGCCAGCAGCAGCTCACTTTGGCGCAGTTGCACACTGGCCTGGGCTGCCGCGTAGTTTTCCCGCGCGCGCAGCACTTCGGCCTCGGCCTGGTTGCGTTGGGCCTCCATGGTGCGGGTGTCGATACGGGCCAGCAGCTGGCCGCGGACAACCTTGTCGCCTTCGTCGACCCGCACTTCGGCCAAGCGCCCGGGGACCTTGCTGGCAATCTGCACTTCGGTCGCCTCGAGGCGGCCGTTGCCCATGCTCAAGCCTTCCGGCAATTGGTCGTGCAGCGACTTCCAGTAACCCAGCCCTGCAGCGGTCGCCAGTAAGGCGATCAACGCGGTGGCGAAGACCCTGGGGGCATATCGATTCATCAGTCAGCATCCTGCTCAATGCACGCCCCTATCGTGGCGTGTGGCTATCCATGGCGTGTTGATATCGGTCAAACCCCATGACCATAGCGCACCTTCAGCTCAGCGCGACAATCGCCGCCCATTGCTCGGGGGTCACCGGCATCACCGACAGGCGGCTGCCTTTCTGTACCAGCGGCAGTTCGGCAAGGGCAGCCTGTTGCTTGAGCCAGCCCAGCTCCAGCACCTTGGGCAGGGTCTGCACGTGCGCCACATCTACGGCGCTCCACGGGTTTTTCTCGGCCGTGGCCTTGGGGTCGTGATAGGGGCTCTCTGGGTCCAGTGCGGTTGGGTCCGGGTAGGCTGCCCGCGTGATCCGGGCGATGCCGGCAATGCCCGGCTGCGGGCAGCTGGAGTGGTAGAAGAAGAACGTGTCGCCCACGCTCATGGCCCGCAGGAAGTTGCGCGCCTGGTAATTGCGCACGCCGTCCCAGCGTGTTTCGCCCAGGCGGCCAAGGCCTTCGATCGAGAGCTCGTCGGGCTCGGATTTCATCAGCCAATAGGCCATGGATGCTGCTCCTGAAAAGGTTTGAAATAACCTGTTGCACGAAACCGACAGCCGGTTGGCGTCAATGTTTGCGTGTAGACGCAGGTTGTCGGAAAATGCGCCCCCGTTTAAAGCGAGATGCGCTGGCGATACCCAGAAAATCGCCAAGCCGGAACAGTTTGCCTGGGGGGCAATCTTCGATGAATCAACGCAAAAAGCCGGATCTGCTGTGGATCCTGGTGTTCATTTTTGGCCTGGGTGTGGTCACTACCGGTTATGCGCAGGGGTTCTGGGAGCGCAAGCTGGATACCGCCTATCAGATGCCGGTCGACGCCAGCCAGCCGCCACGTTGATGCCCTTCGCTGGCGCCGCTCAGCTCGGCGCCAGGTACCAGTCGCAGTCCGATACCGTCCCCTGCAAGGGTACATCCCAGCTGGCCTGCGCCAGCCGCTCGACCTTCTGGCATTCATGCGCCAGCCCCAGCAGCAAGGGCTTTTTCCAGGTCTTGCGGCGCGCCTGATAGGCCAGGCTGCGGTCATAGAACCCCCCGCCCATGCCCAGGCGCCCACCCACTTCATCGAAGCCCACCAGCGGCAGCAGGATCAGGTCCAGGGACCAGATTGGGCGTTGGCGTTTGCGGTCGGTCAGTGGCTCTGGAATACGGAAGCGGTTGCGCTTGAGTTTTTCACCCTGCTCGAAACGCTGAAACACCATGCGCGTGCGCGGCCAGGCGTGCAGTACCGGCAGGTAGGTGCGCTTGCCGCGTCGCTGGGCTTCGCGCAGTAGCAGGTAAGGGTCGATTTCGCCGTCGTTGGGCAAGTACAAGGCAATGTGCCGGGCGCGGCGGAACAGCGGGTCTTGCGCCAACTGGCGGTACAGGCCGAGGGCGGCCTGGCGCTGCTGGGCAGGCGTCAGTGCGCGGCGGGCATTGCGCAGCAGGCGACGGAGCTGGGGGCGGGTAGGCGGCGCGGTGTCGGTCATGGCACGGGCGTTCCCAGTTGTCGCTACTGGTGTGGAGTCTGCCCGCAGCAAATGCAGGCAAGAGAAATAAGGCTCCCCGATAGGACCGCTATCGGTGTAGCCCTTGAACCCGAAAGTTCAAGGTGGAGATTGCAGGGGGCGTTAAGGCTTTCCGTCGAGCGGACATGCACACCGGCCCCAGCGTGCAACCCCCGTGGTTGTGCGTATCGGCTCAGGGACATAACCGACTGGCGCATCCCCCAGGGAGTGGCGCCAGTATACCAATCTCAGCCGATTTTGGTATCCGTGTCGTCGGACAAAGCCTTATCGACCCGATCCAGCAGCTCGCGCACCTGTTCGCGGTTGGTGCCAGCGGCGGGTGCATCGGTACGCTCTTCCTGGCGGTGCAGCATCTCGTGGGTAATGTTCAACGCTGCCATCACCGCGATGCGGTCGGCACCAATCACCTTGCCGCTGCTGCGGATCTCGCGCATCTTGCCGTCCAGGTAGCGCGCCGCGCTGACCAGGTTGTTGCGCTCTTCCGGCGGGCAGATGATCGAGTATTCCTTGTCGAGGATCTGCACGGTGACGCTATTGCTTGAACTCATGAGTCTTGCTCCAGAGCCTTGAGGCGTAAAATCATCGACTCGACCTTGCGCCTTGCGATCTCGTTCTTTTCGATGAGGTGGGCGCGCTCTTCGCGCCAGGATTTTTCCTGAGCTACTAGGAGTGCATTTTGCCGTTTTAGTTGCTCGACACGTTCGATCAGCAACTCGAATCGGCTCATCAGCGCTTGCAGGTCGTTCTCTTGCGTGGGTTGCACTCGAATCGCTCCGTCGTTGAGTCACCTGGCGATGATGCCTCTCCCTGGCCCGCGACGGCCAGTGCCGATGGTCTTGGCGCGCCTGCCGGTGCTAGGATACAAGGTCTCCATTCTAGTCATTGCGCCGTCTGGCGCCTAGTTGCCCATGCCCAATACCCAATCGCCCTACATCGCCTTCGCCATGCTGCTTTCCAGCAATGGCCACCCTGTCACTCCTGCCGAGCTGCACGGCTTGCTGGTCGGGCGCAGTTGCGCCGGTGCCGGCTTCGATGCCGAGGCCTGGCTGGCCGACGCCGCCCAACTGCTGGAAAACGAACCCGGTGACACTGTCCGCAATGCCCTGATCGGCCTGCAGGAGATGGTCAAGGGTGAGCTGACCAGCGACGACATGGCCATCGTCCTGCTGCTGCCCACCGATGACGCCGCGCTGGCCGACCGCGCTGCGGCGCTGGGCCAGTGGTGCCAGGGCTTCATCACCGGCTTCGGCCTGAACGCAGGTGGCAAGGAGCTTTCCACCGAGGCCAAGGACGTGCTGCAGGACCTGGTTGCCATCTCCCAGGTGCAGGAAG
Source organism: Pseudomonas sp. NFX1 (assembly GCF_051123555.1). Lineage (NCBI taxonomy): Bacteria > Pseudomonadati > Pseudomonadota > Gammaproteobacteria > Pseudomonadales > Pseudomonadaceae > Pseudomonas > Pseudomonas sp. NFX1. Next base: position 4,863,344 of record NZ_CP169366.1, read on the forward strand.
CCCTCGAAGAGTCCGAAGACGGCGAGAGCGACTACATGGAAGTCATGGAATACCTGCGCGTAGCGCCGCTGCTGCTGTTCTCCGAGCTGGCCAAGCCGGCCGCACCCGCGTCCAAGCCATCGTTGCACTGATCAACCGGGGGTAGTCTGCCCATGAGCCACATTCCCAAGGCCGAGTATGCCCGTCGGCGCAAGGCGCTGATGGCGCAGATGGTCCCCAACAGCATCGCCATCCTGCCCGCCGCCGCAGTTGCCATTCGCAACCGCGACGTCGAGCACGTGTACCGCCAGGACAGCGACTTCCAGTACCTCAGCGGCTTCCCGGAGCCTGAGGCTGTCATCGCGCTTATCCCTGGCCGGGAACATGGCGAATACGTGCTGTTCTGCCGCGAGCGCAACCCCGAGCGCGAGCAATGGGAAGGGCTGCGCGCCGGCCAGGAAGGTGCGGTGCGTGATTTCGGCGCCGACGATGCCTTCCCGATCACCGACATCGACGAGATCCTGCCGGGCCTTATCGAAGGCCGGGAGCGGGTCTACAGCGCCATGGGCAGCAACCCCGAGTTCGACCGCCGGCTGATGGACTGGATCAACGTGATCCGCTCCAAGGCGCGCCTTGGTGCTCAGCCGCCGAACGAGTTCGTTGCGCTGGATCATCTGCTGCATGACATGCGCCTGTATAAATCGGCGGCGGAAGTGAAAGTGATGCGCGCTGCCGCAGAAATTTCCGCTCGCGCCCACGTGCGTGCCATGCAGGCATGCCGGGCCGGGCTGCACGAGTACAGCCTGGAAGCCGAGCTGGATTACGAGTTCCGCAAGGGCGGGGCGAAAATGCCGGCCTACGGCTCGATCGTCGCCGCCGGGCGCAATGGCTGCATCCTGCACTATCAGCAGAACGACGCCCCGCTCAAGGATGGCGACCTGGTGTTGATCGATGCGGGCTGCGAGATCGACTGCTATGCCAGCGATATCACCCGCACGTTCCCGGTCAGCGGGCGTTTCTCGCCCGAGCAGAAGGCCATCTACGAGCTGGTGCTCAAGGCCCAGGCTGCGGCCTTCGCCGAAATCGCCCCCGGCAAGCACTGGAACCACGCCCACGAGGCGACCGTGCAGGTCATCACCGAGGGCCTGGTGGCACTGGGGCTGCTCAAGGGCGATGTGCAGGGGCTGATCGAAAGCGAAGCCTACCGCGCCTTCTACATGCACCGCGCCGGGCACTGGCTGGGCATGGATGTGCACGATGTGGGCGAGTACAAGGTGGGCGGTCAGTGGCGCGTGCTGGAGCCCGGCATGGCGCTGACCGTCGAGCCGGGCATCTACATTGCCGCCGACAACCAGGCGGTGGCGAAGAAGTGGCGCGGCATCGGCATAAGGATCGAGGACGACGTGGTAGTGACCAGGCAAGGCTGTGAAATTCTGACCTCCGGCGTGCCGCGCACGGTCGCCGAGATCGAGGCGCTGATGCAGGCTGCGCGCAAGGACGCGGCATGAGTCGAGTAAACCTGGCGATCATCGGCGGCGGCCTGGTCGGCGCGAGCCTGGCCTTGGCCCTGCAAGCCGGGGCCAAGGCGCGCGGCTGGAAGATCCTGCTGATCGAGCCGTTCGCGCCTGGCGACAGCTTCCAGCCCAGCTACGATGCGCGCTCCTCGGCGCTGTCGTTTGGCACACAACAGATCTACCAGCACTTGGGGCTGTGGCAGGCCATCGGCCAACGCGCCGAACCGATCCGGCAGATTCAGGTATCCGACCGCGGCCGGTTCGGCGCCACGCGCCTGGATGCCGTCGAGGAGGGCGTGCCAGCGCTCGGCTACGTGGTCGAGAACGCCTGGCTTGGCCAGTGCCTGTGGCAGGGGCTGGACAGCGACGTGGTGAGCTGGCGTTGCCCCGCCGAGGTGCGGGCAATGCACGCCATCGAAGGCGGTTACCGCCTGCAGCTGGATGACGACACCAGCCTGGACTGCGACCTGGCGGTGCTGGCCGATGGCGGCCGCTCCGGCCTGCGTGAGCAACTGGGCATTCATGTGCGCCGCACGCCCTATGAGCAAAGCGCCTTGATCGCCAACATCACGCCTGGCGAGGCCCATCGCGGCCAGGCGTTCGAGCGCTTCACCGAGGCAGGCCCGATGGCGCTGCTGCCGTTGCCGGAAAACCGCTGTGCGTTGGTCTGGACCCGTCAGGGCATGGACGCGCAGCGGCTGGCCGAAATCGATGAGCGCAACTTCCTGCGCGAGCTGCAGGACGCCTTCGGCTATCGCCTCGGCGCATTGCGCCAGGTGGGGGCAAGGCATCTGTACCCGCTGGCATTGGTCGAAGCCGACGAGCAGGTACGCCCGCACCTGGTGGTGCTGGGCAACGCCGCGCACAGCCTGCACCCCATTGCCGGCCAGGGCTTCAACCTGTCGCTGCGTGACGTTCAGGCACTGGCCGAAGCGCTGTTGGCGGGCCCGCAGCAACCCGGAGACCTGGCTACCTTGCGCGTCTATCACCAGCGTCAGCGCCTGGATCAGGCCCTGACCATCGGCTTTTCCGACCAGGTTACGCGCCTGTTCGGCAGCAACCAGCCGTTGTTGGCCGCAGGGCGCAACATCGGCCTGCTCGGCCTCGACCTGTTGCCCCCGGCGAAAAGCTGGTTTGCCCGCCAGGCCATGGGCCTGGGTACGCGCCCCGACCCGCGAGGCCAGGCATGAGCAATCCGCGCAGGCTGGCGCGCCGGGCCCGTATGTTGCGCTGGTTGTTGAACCTCTACCCACCGTACCTGGGCGCCGGTATCCGTGTGCAGCACATCAGCCCGGACATGCGCAGCGTCAAGGTATGCATGAAGCTCACGCGCTGGAACCGCAATTACGTCGGTACCCAGTTCGGCGGCAGCCTCTACTCGATGGTCGATCCGTTCTACATGTTGCTGCTGATCGAGCAACTGGGGCGTGAATACATCGTCTGGGACAAGGCGGCGAGCATCGATTTCATCTCGCCGGGCAAAGGCCCGGTGTACGCCGAGTTCCACCTCGATGACGCCCTGCTGGACGAGATCCGCCAGCAGACCGCCACCGGCAAGAAGTGCCTGCCGCGTTTGCAGGTGGATATCCGCGACGCTGCCGGCGAGCTGGTGGCGCGGGTCGACAAAACCCTATACGTGCGGCTCAAGCCGCAAGCGAGGCAGGCGTAAGGCATGGAAATGCGCGCAGATCTGTTGATTGTCGGTGCCGGAATGGTCGGCAGCGCCCTGGCCTTGGCGTTGCGCCACAGTGGCCTGGACATTCTCCTGCTCGACGGCAGCCCGCTGTCGGTCAAACCCTACGATAACGAGGCCGCGTTCGAGCCGCGTGTCAGTGCCCTGTCGGCGGCCAGCCAGCGCATTCTCGAGCGCCTTGGCGCCTGGGACGGTATCGCCCGGCGGCGGGCCACGCCGTACACCGACATGCACGTGTGGGATGGCAGCGGCACGGGCCAGATCCACTTCTCGGCGGCCAGCGTGCACGCTCAGGTACTCGGCCACATTGTCGAGAACCGGGTGGTGCAGGATGGCCTGCTGGAGCGTCTGCATGACAGCGACATCGGCTTGCTGCCCAATGCGCGGCTGGAGCAACTGCGCCGCTCCGGTGACGAATGGCTGCTGACCCTGGCCGATGGCCGCCAGCTGCGTGCGCCGTTGGTGGTGGCGGCTGATGGCGCCAACTCGGCGGTGCGCCGCCTGACCGGTTGCGAAACCCGTGAGTGGGACTACCTGCATCACGCCATCGTCACCAGCGTACGTTGCAGCGCGGGGCACCAGTCCACGGCCTGGCAGCGCTTCACCGACGACGGCCCGCTGGCGTTCCTGCCGCTGACGCGCGATGGCCAGCAGGACTGGTGCTCGATTGTCTGGTCGACCACCCCGGAGCATGCCGAGCAGTTGATGGCGCTGGATGAGCCGGCTTTCCTCAAGGCCTTGGAGCGGGCCTTCGAGGGGCGCCTGGGTGAAGTCCTGCAGGCAGACCCGCGCGTCTGCGTGCCGCTGCGCCAGCGCCACGCCAAGCGCTATGTGGACGAGGGGCTGGCCTTGATTGGCGATGCCGCGCACACCATTCACCCGTTGGCTGGCCAGGGCGTCAACCTGGGCTTGCTCGACGCCGCTGTGCTGGCCGAGGTGCTGGTCAATGCCTGCGAGCGGGGCGAACGGCTGGCGGATGTGAAGGTGCTGAGCCGCTATGAGCGGCGGCGTATGCCGCACAACCTGGGGCTGATGGCGGCGATGGAGGGTTTCGAGCGGCTGTTCCAGGCCGACCCACTGCCGTTGCGCTGGCTGCGTAACAGCGGCTTGAAGCTGGTGGAGCAGATGCCGGAGGCCAAGGCGTTGTTCGTGCGCCAGGCATTGGGGTTGAGCGGGGACCTGCCGGCGTTGGCCAGGCCTTGAGCCTACGGGGCCGCCTTGCGGCCCCTGCAACATCCGGTAACGGCTCCAAGGGTGAGTGACAAAATGGGATTCACTACCATTTGCGCCTCTCATACGATCCGAGGAGCGCTTTCCATGTTGCCACGCAAGCCCCTATTGGCCGCCCTGGCCCTGACCCTGTTCGGCGGCACTGCCCAGGCAGCGGAGGAAGTGGTGGTGTACTCCTCGCGCATCGACGAGCTGATCAAGCCGGTGTTCGATGCCTACACCGCCAAGACCGGAGTCAAGATCAAGTTCATCACCGACAAGGAAGCCCCGTTGATGCAACGCATCAAGGCCGAGGGCGAGAACGGTGTGGCCGACCTGCTGCTGACCGTCGATGCCGGCAACCTCTGGCAGGCCGAGCAGATGGGCATCCTGCAGCCGATCAAGTCCGACATCATCGACCAGAACATCCCGGCGCAGTACCGTGCCTCGTCCCATGACTGGACCGGCCTGAGCCTGCGCGCCCGGACCATCATCTATGCCACCGACCGGGTCAAACCCGAGCAGTTGAGCACCTACGAAGCCCTGGCCGACAAGCAGTGGGAAGGCCGCCTGTGCCTGCGCACCGCGAAGAAGGTCTACAACCAGTCGCTGACCGCCACACTGATCGAGAACCACGGCGAGGCGAAGACCGAAGAGATCGTCAAAGGCTGGGTCAACAACCTGTCCACCGACGTGTTCTCCGATGACAACGCCGTGATCCAGGCCATCGAGGCCGGCCAGTGTGACGTGGGCGTGGTCAACACTTACTACTACGGGCGCCTGCACAAGCAGAACCCCGCGTTGCCGGTGAAGATCTTCTGGCCCAACCAGGGCGACCGTGGCGTACACGTGAACCTGTCGGGCATCGGCCTGACCAAGCATGCTCCGCACCCAGAGGCTGCGAAAAAACTGGTCGAGTGGATGACCGGCGAAGACGCGCAGAAGCTGTTCGCCGACATCAACCAGGAGTTCCCGGCCAACCCGAAGGTCAAGCCGTCCGAGGAGGTTGCGGCCTGGGGCAGCTTCAAGGCTGACAGCATTCCGGTCGAGATCGCGGGCAAGCGCCAGGCAGAAGCGATTCGGTTGATGGACCGGGCTGGCTGGAACTAAGCGCCAGGCTTTATCCTTGCGGGGCCTGCAAGGGCCCTTTCGCGGGGCAAGCCTGCTCCCACAGGGTTTCCACTGCCTTCAAGGTTTGTGTGATCCCTGTGGGAGCGGGCTTGCCCCGCGAACGACCGCAAACGGTCGCAAATCAGCCACAGAGACCGTCAACTTGCCCCACACCCCCCAACGCCGCTGGTACCTCCCGGTCGCCCTGATCGCTGCCCTGGTGCTCCTGCCCCTGAGCGTCCTGCTGCTGTCGTGGCAGTCGATCGACCAGCAGATCTGGTCGCACCTGCTCGACACCCAGATGAGCCGCCTGCTCGGCAACACCCTGACCCTGGTGCTGGGCGTAGGCATCGGCGTCACTGTCCTGGGTGTCAGCCTGGCCTGGCTCACCAGCCTCTGCGAGTTCCCCGGCCGACGCTGGCTGGACTGGGCGCTGATGCTACCGTTCGCCATCCCCGCCTACGTGCTGGCATTCGTCTTCGTCGGCCTGCTGGACTTTGCCGGCCCCGTGCAAAGCGCCCTGCGTGAAGCCTTCGGGCCGATGCGCCTGCCCCGGGTACGCTCCACGGGTGGGGTGGTCATCGTGTTGGTGCTGGTGTTCTACCCCTATGTCTACCTGCTCGCACGCACGGCCTTCCTGGCGCAGGGCCGGGGCCTGATGGAAGCGGCCCGGGTACTGGGGCTGTCGCCGCTGCAGGCGTTCTGGCGGGTGGCGTTGCCCATGGCGCGCCCGGCCATCGGTGCCGGTATCGCCCTGGCGTTGATGGAAACCCTGGCCGATTTCGGTGCAGTGGCAGTGTTCAATTTCGATACCTTCACCACGGCCATCTACAAGACCTGGTACGGCTTCTTCAGCCTGTCCAGCGCCGCGCAGTTGGCCAGCCTGCTGCTGTTGGCGGTGATGCTGGTGCTCTACGGCGAGCGCCGTGCGCGCGGCGCCAGCCGTACCGGCAACGAGCGGCCGCGTGGGCAAGCGCTTTATCACCTGCGCGGGGTCAAGGCGCTGCTGGCCAGCGGCTGGTGCCTGCTGGTGTTCGCCTGCGCCTTCGTCATACCGCTGCTGCAGTTGCTGGTGTGGTTCTGGCAGCGCGGGCGGCATGACCTGGACGATCGCTATGTCGGCCTGGTGCTGCACACCTTGTACCTGGGCGGCATGGCGGCATTGATCACGGTGAGCGTGGCGCTGTTGCTGGCATTTGCCCGACGCCAGGCGCCGACGGCTGGCATCCGCGCCGGGGTCGGCCTGGCCAACCTTGGTTATGCCTTGCCAGGTTCAGTGCTGGCGGTGTCGATCATGCTGGCCTTCAGTTACCTCGATAACCAACTGGTAGTGCCGCTCTCCACATGGCTGGGCGGCGCTGGCAAACCCTTGCTGCTGGGTAGCCTCGCGGCCTTGCTGCTGGCCTACCTGGTGCGCTTCATCGCCGTGGCCTACGGGCCGCTGGAGGGCAGCCTGGAGCGTATCCGGCCGTCGTTGCCGGAGGCGTCGCGAAGCCTGGGCGTCGGCGGCGTGGGATTGTTCTTCAGGGTGTATCTGCCGTTGTTGGTGCCCGGTGCACTGAGTGCGGCCCTGCTGGTATTCGTCGATGTGCTGAAGGAAATGCCGGCTACCTTGCTGATGCGTCCGTTCGGCTGGGACACCTTGGCGGTACGGGTGTTCGAAATGACCAGCGAGGGGGAGTGGGCGCGCGCCTCGCTGCCTGCCTTGACCCTGGTACTGGTGGGGCTGCTGCCGGTCATCGGGCTGATCCGCCGTTCGGCTCGGCGCCCCGGTCACAGACACTAAGGGTGCCAGCCTGCGTCCATGCGGCTACAATGCGCGGCATTCGCGCGGCGGGTCCTACAAGAAGAGCTGACGACCCAACGTCATCGACCGCCGCCGCTTCGCCACGCCCGGAAGGAGAAACCCATGGGACAGCGCACGCTTCTGTATGACCTGCACCTGGCGCTCGGCGCCAAGACGGTCGATTTTGGCGGCTGGGACATGCCCCTGCACTATGGCTCGCAAGTCGAGGAGCACCATCAGGTGCGCAGTGACTGCGGGGTCTTCGATGTCTCTCACATGACCGTCATCGACGTCACGGGCAGTGATGCCTTTGCCTGGTTGCAGCGTTTGCTGGCCAACGACGTCGCACGCCTCGCGGGTATTGGCAAGGCGCTGTACAGCCCACTGCTGAACGCGCAGGGGGGGGTTATCGACGACCTTATCGCCTACCGTACCGAAGGCGGCTATCGCCTGGTGACCAACGCCGCCACCCGCGAAAAGGTGCTTGGCTGGCTGCATGCGCAGCGTGCAGGCTTCGAGGTGGATGTTCAGGTTCGCCCGGACCTCGCCATCCTCGCCATCCAAGGCCCCCACGCCCGTGAAAAGGTGGCGGCCTTGCTGAGCCCCTCGCGCGCCGCGCTGATCCGCGAGCTGCGCCCGTTCGAAGGTATCGCCGAAGGCGACTGGTTCATTGCCCGTACCGGTTATACCGGTGAGGACGGCCTGGAGATCATCCTCCCAGGTGACCAGGCCGTGGCCTTCTTCAACGACCTGGTGGGGGCCGGCATCGCCCCCAGTGGCCTGGGCGCCCGCGATACCCTGCGTCTGGAAGCCGGTATGAACCTTTATGGCCAGGACATCGACGAAGCCCACACCCCGCTGACCTCCAACCTGGGCTGGAGCATCGCCTGGGAGCCGGCTGCGCGCGAATTCATCGGCCGCACTGGCCTGTTGGCGGAAATCGAGCAGGGGGTGAAGGAAAAACTGGTTGGCCTGGTGCTGGAAGAACGCGGCGTTCTGCGTGCCCATCAGGTGGTTCGTGTTACCGGTATTGGCGAAGGTGAGATCACCAGTGGTAGTTTCTCTCCTACGCTGAGCAAATCCATTGCCCTGGCGCGTGTACCCATGGCTACCGGCGACCGCGCCGAGGTCGAGATTCGCGGCAAGTGGTACCCGGTGCGGGTGGTCAAACCGACCTTCGTGCGCCACGGCAAAATCCTGATTTGAACAATTATTAACCGGCGGGCCGACCGCTGAGCCAATCGAGGAATTCAAGACATGAGCAATATCCCCGCCGATCTGCGTTTTGCCGAAAGCCACGAGTGGGCGCGCCTGGAAAGCGACGGCACAGTGACCGTTGGCATCAGCGACCATGCACAGGAAGCCCTGGGTGACGTCGTGTTTGTCGAACTGGCGGAAGTCGGCAAGGTGTTTGCCCAAGGCGATGCCGCAGGCGTGGTCGAATCGGTCAAGGCGGCTTCCGACATCTACGCCCCGATCGCTGGCGAAGTGATCGCGGTCAACGACGCGCTGGCAGACAACCCGGAGCTGCTGAACGAAGAACCTTATGGGGCGTGGATCTTCAAATTGAAGCCAAGCGACGCAGCTGAATTGGAAAAGCTGCTGGATGCTGCGGCTTATCAGGCTGCGATCGGCGAGTAACTGATCTGGCCGGGGGGGCGCAATGCGCCGCCCGGCCATGGTGCAGCAAAAGCAAGTTTCTCCGCACAATCGGCAATCCTTCCTAGACTTATAAGTCTCCATGAGGCCTGGTCTAGGAAGAGAGCGTCGTCATGTCCCAGTCGCCGTCCCTGCATCAACTGCAAGAGCTCAACCCTTTCCTGCGTCGCCACCTGGGCCCCGATGCCTCGGAGCAGCAGGCCATGCTCAGCGCGCTGGGTGTTGCCAGCCGCAGCGAGCTGATCGAGCAGACGGTCCCGCCAGGGATCCGCCTCAATCGCTCACTCGACCTGCCGCCGGCCCTGGATGAACAGGCCGCACTGGCCAAGCTCGCCGGTTACGCCGAACAGAATCAGGTCTGGACCAGCCTCATCGGCATGGGCTACCACGGCACCGTCACGCCAACCGTCATCCTGCGCAACGTGCTGGAAAACCCAGGCTGGTACACCGCCTATACGCCTTATCAGCCAGAAATCGCCCAAGGCCGGCTGGAAGCCCTGCTCAACTTTCAGCAGATGGTCATCGACCTGACCGGCCTGGCCCTGGCCAACGCCTCGCTGCTCGACGAAGCCACCGCCGCCGCCGAGGCGATGGCCTTGGCCAAGCGCGTGGCACGTAATAAGAGCAACGCCTTCTTCGCCGACGAGCACTGCCATCCGCAAACCCTCTCGGTACTGAAAACCCGCGCCGAGGGGTTCGGCTTCGAGCTGATCATCGACACTGTGGATAACCTGGCCAAGCACTCGGTATTCGGCGCTTTGCTGCAATACCCGGACACCCATGGCGAGGTGCGCGACCTGCGTCCGTTGATCGACCAGTTGCACAGCCAGCAAGCCTTGGCCTGCGTTGCCGCCGACCTGCTCAGCCTGGTGGTGCTGGCGCCGCCCGGTGAACTGGGCGCCGATGTGGTGCTGGGCTCGACCCAGCGCTTTGGCGTACCGATGGGCTACGGCGGGCCACACGCGGCCTATTTCGCCTGCCGTGACGACTTCAAGCGGGCCATGCCGGGGCGCATCATCGGTGTGTCACGCGATGCCCGTGGCAATACCGCGCTGCGCATGGCCCTGCAGACCCGCGAGCAGCACATCCGCCGTGAGAAGGCCAACTCCAACATCTGCACGGCCCAGGTACTGCTGGCCAATATCGCCGGCTTCTATGCCGTCTACCATGGCCCAGAGGGCTTGCAGCGCATCGCCCAGCGCGTGCATCGGCTGACCTTTATCCTGGCGGCCGGCCTTGAAGCCAAGGGCATCAAGCGGCTCAACCAGCATTTTTTCGACACCCTGACGCTGGAGGTGGGCGGCGCGCAGGCGGCGATCATCGAAAGTGCCGAGCACGCGCAGATCAACCTGCGCATCCTCGGGCGTGGGCACCTGGGCGTGAGCCTGGACGAAACCTGCAGCGAACAGACCGTGTTGCGCCTGTTCGATGTGTTCCTGGGGGTCGACCACGGCCTGGACATCGCGACGCTCGACCAACTGGCGCTGCCCGAAGGCATACCAGCGGGGCTGGTGCGGCGCACGCCGTTCCTCGCGCACCCGGTCTTCAACCTGCACCACAGTGAAACCGAGATGCTGCGCTACCTCAAGCAGCTGGAAAACAAGGACCTGGCGCTGAACCAGTCGATGATCCCGCTGGGCTCCTGCACCATGAAGCTCAACGCCACCAGCGAGATGATCCCCATCACCTGGCCCGCCTTCGCCCAGCTTCACCCGTTCGCGCCTGCTGCCCAGGCGGTCGGCTACAAAGCGATGATCGACGAGTTGGAAAGCTGGTTGTGCGCCATCACAGGCTTTGACGCCATTTGCATGCAGCCCAACTCCGGCGCCCAGGGCGAATACGCCGGTCTCATGGCCATCACCCGCTACCACCGCAGCCGCCATCAGCCGCAGCGTACGCTGTGCCTGATTCCGTCCTCCGCCCACGGCACCAACCCGGCCTCCGCGCAAATGGCCGGCATGGAGGTGGTGATCGTCGATTGCGACGAAGACGGCAACGTCGACCTCCCGGACCTCAAGGCCAAGGCCCAGGCGGCAGGGGATCGGTTGTCCTGCCTGATGGTCACTTACCCCTCGACCCATGGGGTGTACGAAGAGGGTATCCGCGAGATCTGCGACGTGGTGCACCAGCACGGTGGCCAGGTGTACATGGACGGTGCCAACCTCAATGCCCAGGTCGGCCTGGCACGGCCCGCAGACATCGGCGCCGACGTCTCGCACATGAACCTGCACAAGACCTTCTGCATCCCCCATGGCGGCGGCGGCCCCGGCATGGGCCCGATCGGCATCCGCGCCCACCTCAAGCCCTTTGTCGCCAGCCACCCGGTGGTGCCGGTACCCGGCCTGGACCCGAACAACAGCGCGGTCAGTGCCGCGCCCTGGGGCAGTGCGAGCATTCTGCCGATCAGCTGGATGTACATCGCCATGATGGGCCCGCAACTGGCCGATGCCAGCGAGGTGGCGATCCTCTCGGCCAACTACCTGGCCAGCCAGCTTGCCGGGGCGTTCCCGGTGCTCTACCGCGGGCGTAACCAGCGTGTGGCCCACGAATGCATCCTCGACCTGCGCCCACTCAAGGCCCAGACCGGCATCAGTGAGGAGGACGTGGCCAAACGTTTGATGGACTACGGCTTCCATGCCCCGACCATGTCATTCCCGGTACCGGGCACGCTGATGGTCGAGCCGACCGAGAGTGAATCAAAAGCCGAGCTGGACCGTTTCGTCGAGGCGATGCTGGCGATACGCGCAGAAATCGCCCAGGTGCAGGAGGGCAACTGGCCGGCAGAAGACAACCCGCTCAAACATGCGCCGCACACCCTGGCCGATGTGTTGGCACCGTGGAACAGGCCGTACAGCCTGGAGCAGGGCATCGCCCCCAGTGCTCACGTACGCCAGCACAAGTATTGGCCAGCGGTGAACCGGGTCGACAATGTGTATGGAGACAGGAACTTGTTCTGCGCGTGTGTGCCGGTGGAGGCTTATCGCTGAGTTTCGGGGGGCTTGGCCCCCCGAATATTTATTCGGCTACTGCGTTCTTGGCCAGGATGGCATTGGCCAGTTCCATGTCGCTGGCTTGCATGCCTGGGTTTTCGGCGCGCACCTGGCGCAGCGCAGACTCCAGGAATGGCCCACGAATGGCGCCTTCGCTGGCCACGAAGCTGCCAGCGTCTTCCTGCGCGGCCAGTACCAGCTTGTGATCCTTGGAGGTCAGGTAGGTCGACGCGGTGGTCGCACCGGAAGAAATCACGTTACGCCAGAAGGTATCGGCCATGGCGGAGCCCATTGGCAGCGAAAGCAAGGCAGCGGTCGCGATGGCGGTTTTGAGACGCATGTTGAAACACCTCGAAGGGTGAGGGTTGAAGATGCGCGGTTTGATCGTGGCAGAGGAGGCAAGTTCCTTGAATAAAAGGGATTTTCGCTCAGGAGCAGGCCCGTAGCACTTCCTCTGCGCGGGTCAGCCCGCAGGCCACTTTTGCCTCACCGCAGCGGCGCAGATCCAGCAAGCCTTCTGTCAGTGCCTGGCGCCGCAAATGCGCAAGGTCGGTGTGCGGGCCTATCTGCGCGCGCAAGTTTTCGCTGGGTATCAACAGCTCGAACAGGCCCGTGCGACCGTGAAACCCGGTACCACGACAGGTCCGGCAGGGCTGGCCGCTGGCCGCCGAGGCACAACCCTGGCAATCGCCGCAAAGGGTACGAATCAGCCGTTGCGCCATGACCCCGATCAGCGTTGCCTTGATCAGGTAGTCGGCTACGCCCAGCTCCTGCAGGCGGGTGATTGCAGCGCAGGCATCATTGGTGTGCAGGGTCGACAGCACCAAGTGCCCGGTGAGGGCTGCCTGAACGGCCACCAGGGCGGTTTCACGGTCGCGGATCTCGCCGATCATGATGATGTCCGGGTCCTGGCGCAGCATCGCCCGCACGCCGTTGGCGAAGCACAGGCCCAGGGCCGGCTGCACTTGCAACTGGTTGAACGCCGGTTCCAGCCGTTCGATCGGGTCTTCGATGGTGCACAGGTTGATTTGCGGGGTGGCCAGCAGTTTGAGGCTGGCGTAGAGCGTGCTGGTCTTACCGGAGCCGGTGGGCCCCGTTACCAGGATGATGCCTTGGCGGTGGCGCAGCAGCGCCCGCCATTGCTCCAGCTGCTGCCCTTCGAGGCCCAGGCGGTCGAAGCCTTCATGCAGTTGTTGCGGGTCGAACAGGCGCAACACCAGTTTTTCGCCAAACGGCGTCGGCAGGGTCGACAGGCGCAGCTCCACCTCGCCGCCGCCCGGCAGGCGGCTTTGCAGGCGACCGTCTTGTGGCCGGCGTTTCTCCGCTACATCCATACGCCCCAGGTGTTTGAGGCGGCTGACCAGCGCCAGGGTCACGCCTGCGGGAAAGGCGTAGACGGTGTGCAGCAGGCCGTCTATGCGGTACCGCAGTTGCCCCTGTTCGCGGCGGGGCTCCAGGTGGATATCGCTGGCGCGTTGTTCGAGGGCGTACTGCAGCAGCCAGTCGACGATGTGCACGATATGCGCATCGTCGGCATTGGCCTCGGCCTGGCGTTTGCCCAGTTCCAGCAGGTGTTCGAGCTCCCCCAGGCTGGCCGGCTGCTGGTGTTGCGCACCCTGTACCGACTGGGCCAGGCGCAAGAACGATTGCCCCAGCTGACGGATCTGCAACGGGCTTGCCAGCACCCGACGGATCGGCCTGCCGAGGCTGCGGGCCAGGTCTGCCTGCCAGTCATCCTGATAAGGCTGGGCGCTGGCCACGGTGACGCCCGAGGCGTCGGCGGCCACGACGAGGATGCCATGGCGCTGGGCGAACGCCGGGGAGATCAGCCCGCTGACCTGGGACATGTCCAGTTGCATCGGGTCGATGCGCACAAAGGGCTGGCCGACCTTATCGGCCATCCACTGACAGAGGCGGTCGAGGTCCAGCGGCTGGCCGGGGTGCATGCGGTCTTCAAGACCAGGGGCGGCGATCAGCTCCAGTGGGTGGCAGGCCGGGCGTGCGGCGGCCTGCTCCAGCACCAGCAGGGTGTCGCTGGCGTCCAGGTGCTGCTCGGTCAGCAGAGCCTGGAGCAGGCGGTTGAGGTCGAGGGCTTGCTTGCCGGGGGTATGCATGTTGGCGTCCTTGCCAGGTGGGGAGTCCTGATGAAGGCTAGCCGGGTGCGGTGGGCTGTCTGCTGGCAAAGGGTTTCGGGATCTTGCGACATGAACAAAAGAAGCGGGCTCAGACCACCGCCAGCTCCACGCGCGCAAGGTTCGCCAGGCTCACCTCACCCACGCACACCAGGTTGCGCAATTTTTGCGCAATGACCTCGGCCCGGTGCCAGCTCAGCCCGCCAATGCCGATTTCGATATCGAGCCAGTCCTCCTGTTGGCTGACCTGCACGTGGTGCGGGGTCAGAAACTGCAAGGCAAACAGGTTGAGCACCCGGCACAGGCTGTCGGGCTCGGCTTCGGCTTGCAGGCGGTAGTGCACGGTGCTGTGGGCGTTGCTGGCGGCCCAGGCGTCGGTACGTGGCAGTGCGTTCATGCTGGTCTCCGCGAATGTGGGAGAAATTCTTGCACGTTGCGGCGGGAATTTTTTCGCTATGATTCCATCGATTTGCCGGTATGGCAGATCGTTCAATTCTGATTATCTGGTTTTAGGGGATTATTCATGCACAGCGAGCTGGACGCCTATGATCGGCGCATCCTCGAACTGCTTCAGGAGGACGCTTCGCTGTCCAGCGCACAGATCGCCGAGCGTGTCGGGCTGTCGCAATCGCCTTGCTGGCGGCGTATTCAGCGGCTGAAGGAGGAGGGGGTGATACGCGGGCAGGTGACCTTGCTCGACCGCAAGAAAATCGGCTTGAACACGCAGATCTTCGCCGAGGTGAAGCTGAACGCGCACGGGCGCTCGAATTTCACCGAGTTCACCGAGGCGATTCGGGGGTTCCCGGAGGTGCTGGAGTGTTATGTGCTGATGGGGTCGGTGGACTTCCTGCTGCGCATCGTTACCTCGGACATCGAGGCGTACGAGCGGTTCTTCTTTGAAAAACTGTCGAATGTGCCGGGGATTCAGGAGGTCAATTCGATTGTGGCGCTTTCGGAGATCAAGTCCACGACGAGCCTGCCACTGGGTCGCTGAGGTAGATTTTCGTGATTTTTGCAGGAGCGGCCTTGCCGGGGCGACGGACCGGTCGGAAAGGGTCGCTGCGCGACCCGTTCGCGACGCAAGGCCGCTCCTACAGGGGCCGTGTCGTCAGGCTTTGAGCAGGTGCTTCCAGCCGCGGCTCTGATCAACGGCGCGGGCCTGTTCGATACGGGCTTCAAGCAGCTCGTCGGGCTCTTCCGACAGCGGCAGCTCGGCCAGCTCGTGCAGTTTTTTCAGGTCGCCGTACAGGCGGTCCATTTGCGGTGCTTCGAGCACCTGGCGGGCATGGTGCAGCCAGGCCAGCAACTGTTCGATGCGCGGCAGCTGTTCGGCCAGGTCTTCCGGGCGCTGGGTGTACAGCGGCAGCTTCAGCGCACGGCCTTCTTCGCCCAGCAGGTGGGCCATCCAGCTGGCCAGCTGCGCGTTGCCCTGGCGTTCGCCACGGCCTTTGCGCTCGGCGGTCCAGCCACGGGCCAGCAGCCAGCGCGAGGTTTCCAGGGAGAACTGACCCCAACGCACGTCTTCGAGCTCTTCGGCAAACTGCTCGGGCGCGGCGCGGCGGATGTCTTCGTCATCGTTACCGGCCTGCACCAGCGGGCGCCAGTCTTCGAGCAATGCGTCGAGGCTGCTGCGCAGGGCGCGGGTGGACGGGCGTGGCGCCGCCTGGCCCAGGCTGCTGGTCAGTGCGCGCAACTCGGCCAGGCACTCGACCCAGTCCTGCAACAGGCGCCAGTGGCCATTGTGGCGATATTGCTCGGCCAGGCGCTGGCTGCTGGCCAACAGCTGCCAGGCGAGGGCGGCGTAGGCATCGTCCACGGCCATTTCGGCGTCCAGCTCGGTGTGCGGCAGGCCCAGCTCATAGCTCTCGGGCTCCAGCAGGCGGTAGCCACGCTCGGCCTTGCTGATGTCGCAGGGCATCAACGGCAGGCTGGCGGCGAGCTCGGCGGCCAGCTCCAGCAGGGCTTCAGGCGCACCTTCGCGCAGCTCGAGCTCCAGCTCGCAGATTTCTTCCTTGCGCTTGCCGGCGATCACGAAGCCTTGGTCCAGAGCGGCCTCGATCACGACTTTGCTCTTGCCACGGCCCCAGGCAATTTCCGCGAATTCGCGGGTGAAGTCGGTGGTGAACAGCGGCTTGATGGTTTTCTTGTCGAGCGCGGCCAGCTGCTCGGGCCAGCAGGTGGCGTCGAGTTTTTTCAGGTCGAGCTTGACCTTGTCCAGGTGCCACTCGTACTCGTTGCGCTCGGACAGCCCGGCCACGCTTTGGCCACGGCACTTCAAGGTCTGGATGATCGCCTCGCCATCGCGGCGCAGGCGCAGGGCCACGCGGGCAGCGCAAAGGTCACGCTCCGGGGTGTCGAAGTACTGGTTGAGCAGTTCGCGGGTCTGCCAACCGGACTTGTTGCGCTTTTTCAGCAAGGGGTGCTCGCGCAGGGCGGCAAGGGTCTCGCGGCTGGCGCGGAGCTTGAGTTCGGTTTCTTTGTGCATCGCTGGCTCGAAGGAGGGGCTCGTTGGCAACAGAGTCTACAGCAGTCGGCCGCCAACGGTTTATTCCAGACGGCAGATGGTCCTATGATGGGCAACGCTTCCGAGGAGTACGGGCATGCCGTTGCCGACGCTGAAAGACCAGTTTGCCGCTTTGATCGCCGCGCCTTCGGTCAGTTGTACCCAGCCTGCGCTGGACCAGTCCAACCGCCAGGTCATCGACCTGCTGGCCGGCTGGTTGGGCGACCTGGGTTTCACGTGCGACATCCAACAGGTCAGCCCCGGCAAGTTCAACCTGCTGGCGAGCCGTGGCACCGGCCCGGGTGGCCTGGTGCTGGCGGGGCACAGCGATACCGTGCCCTTCGACGAGCAGCTGTGGTCGAGCGACCCGCTGAAGCTGACCGAAATCGATGGCCGTTGGGTCGGCCTGGGCAGCTGCGACATGAAGGGCTTCTTCCCCCTGGTCATCGAGGCCGTGCTGCCGTTGCTGGAGCACGACTTCAAGCAGCCGCTGCTGATTCTCGCCACCTGCGACGAAGAAAGCTCCATGTCCGGCGCCCGCGCCCTGGCCGAGGCCGGCCAGCCTCTGGGTCGCGCAGCGGTGATCGGCGAGCCTACCGGCCTGCGGCCGATCCGCATGCACAAAGGCATCCTCATGGACCGCATCGACATCTTGGGCCGCAGCGGCCATTCGTCGGACCCAAGCCTCGGGCGCAGCGCCATGGAAGCCATGCACGCGGTGATGGGCGAGCTGATGCAGTTACGCGGGCAATGGCAGCAGGCGTACCGCAACCCACAGTTCACCGTGCCTACGCCAACGATGAACTTCGGCTGCATCCATGGCGGCGATAACCCCAACCGCATTTGTGGCCAGTGTGCGCTGGAATTCGACCTGCGGCCGCTGCCGGGGATGGATGCAGAGCAGTTGCGTGCGGCGATTCGCCAGAAGCTGGTACCGCTGGCGGAACGTTTTGAGGTGCGTATCGACTATGCGCCGCTGTTCCCCGAAGTACCCCCGTTCGAGGAGGCTGCGGACGCCGAGCTGGTGCAGGTGGCCGAGCGCCTGACCGGTCATCGCGCCGAAGCGGTAGCGTTCGGCACCGAAGCGCCTTATCTTCAGCAGCTGGGCTGCCAGACCATCGTGCTGGGCCCTGGCGACATCGCCTGTGCCCACCAGCCTGGCGAGTACCTTGAAATGTCACGAATCGAGCCTACCGTGCGTCTATTGCGTGACCTGATCCGGCACTATTGCCTGCACTAAACGTCCATTGAGCTGATTCGTTCCTGCCTAGAGGAGACCGCGCGTGACCGCAAGCCTGTTCCGACGATGATCTTGAACGCCCCCTGTATCGCCGTTCTCCGTCCACTTATCCACAGGCCCTGTCATGCCCGATTACGTCAACTGGCTGCGTCATGCTTCCCCGTACATCAATGCCCATCGCGACTGCACCTTTGTGGTCATGCTCCCCGGCGATGGGGTAGAGCACCCTAATTTCGGCAATATTGTCCACGACCTGGTGCTGCTGCACAGCCTGGGCGTGCGGCTGGTGCTGGTGCATGGCTCGCGCCCGCAGATCGAGAGCCGCCTGGCCGAACGCGGCCTGACTCCGCACTACCACCGCAGCCTGCGCATCACCGATGCGGCCACGCTGGATTGCGTGATCGATGCTGTGGGTGCCCTGCGCCTGGCCATCGAGGCCCGCTTGTCGATGGACATCGCCGCTTCGCCGATGCAAGGCTCGCGCCTGCGCGTGGCGTCCGGCAACCTGGTCACTGCCCGGCCGATCGGTGTGCTCGAAGGCGTGGACTACCACCACACCGGCGAAGTGCGCCGGGTCGACCGCAAAGGCATCAGCCGCTTGCTCGACGAGCGCTCCATCGTGCTGCTGTCGCCGCTGGGGTACTCGCCCACCGGTGAAATCTTCAACCTTGCCTGCGAAGACGTGGCCACCCGCGCGGCCATCGAGCTGGGTGCCGACAAACTGCTGCTGTTCGGCGCCGAGCCGGGGCTGCTGGATGAACAGGGCAAGCTGGTGCGTGAGCTGCGCCCGCAGCAGGTGGCGCCGCATCTGCTGCGCCTGGGCAGCGACTATCAGGGTGAGCTGCTGGATGCTGCCGCCGAGGCCTGCAAGGGCGGCGTGGCGCGCAGCCATATCGTCAGTTATGCCGAAGACGGTGCGCTGCTGACCGAGCTGTTCACCCGCGGGGGTGGCGGTACACTGGTGTCCCAAGAGCAGTTCGAGGTCGTGCGTGAGGCAACCATCGAAGATGTCGGCGGCCTGTTGGAACTGATCAGCCCGCTGGAAGAGCAAGGCATCCTGGTGCGCCGTTCGCGCGAGGTGCTGGAGCGGGAAATCGAGCAGTTCAGCGTGGTCGAGCGCGAGGGCATGATCATCGCGTGTGCGGCGCTGTACCCGATTGCCGATTCCGAGGCGGGGGAGCTGGCGTGCCTGGCGGTGAACCCGGAGTACCGGCATGGTGGGCGCGGCGATGAGCTGCTTGAACGCATCGAGAGCCGGGCACGGCAGATGGGTTTGAATACGTTGTTCGTGCTGACGACGCGCACTGCGCACTGGTTCCGCGAGCGTGGCTTTGCGCCAAGTGGCGTGGAGCGGCTGCCGGCGGCGCGGGCTTCGCTGTACAACTATCAGCGCAATTCGAAGATTTTCGAAAAGTCGCTGTAAGCCTGCCTCGGCCTCAATGAAAAACGCCGCCCTGATGGGCGGCGTTTTCAGTTACACGGTATGCAGGTACCAGTTGTACTCGAGGTCGGAGATCGAATGCTCGAACTCCTCCAGCTCGCTTTCCTTGCACGCGACGAAGATGTCGATGTACTTCGGATCGATGTACTTGTTGAGGATCTCGCTGTCGTCCAGCTCACGCAGGGCATCGCGCAGGTTGTTCGGCAGGCTCTGATCCAGCTGCTCGTACGAGTTGCCTTCGATCGGCGCGCCGGGCTCGACCTTGTTGGTCAGGCCGTGGTGCACGCCGGCCAATACGGCCGCCATCATCAGGTACGGGTTGGCATCGGCGCCGGCTACGCGGTGCTCGAGGCGCACGGCATCGGCAGAGCCGGTCGGCACGCGCAGGGCCACGGTGCGGTTGTCCAGGCCCCAGCTCGGCGCGTTCGGCACATAGAACTGCGCGCCAAAGCGACGGTACGAGTTGACGTTCGGGCAAAGGAACGCCATGGACGCGGGCAGGGTCTCGAGCACACCGCCGACAGCGTGACGTAGCGCGGCGTTCTGCTCGGGATCCTCGCTGGTGAAGATGTTGTTGCCATCTTTGTCCAGCACGGAGATGTGTACGTGCAGGCCGTTGCCTGCCTGGCCCGGGTAGGGCTTGGCCATGAAGGTGGTGTCCATTTCATGGTCGTAGGCGATGTTCTTGATCAAGCGCTTGAGCAGCACCGCGTAGTCACAGGCCTTGAGCGGGTCGGGGACGTGGTGCAGGTTGACTTCGAACTGCGCCGGGGCGCTTTCCTTGACGATGGCGTCGGCCGGAATACCCTGCTCCTTGGCACCCTCGAGGATGTCCTGCAGGCAGTCGGCGTATTCGTCGAGGTCGTCGATCAGGTACACCTGGGTCGACTGTGGGCGCTTGCCCGAGATCGGCGAGCGGGGTGGTTGCGGGCGGCCGTTCACGTTCTCCTGGTCGATCAGGTAGAACTCCAGCTCGAACGCGGCGCAGATGGTCAGGCCCATGTCGTCGAACTTGCTGACAACCTGACGCAACACTTCACGAGGGTCGGCGAAGAAGGGCTCGCCTTCGATCTCGTGCATGGTCATGAGCAGCTGTGCGGTGGGGCGTTTCTGCCACGGCTCGTTGCACAGCGTGTCGGGGATTGGATAGCAGATGCGGTCAGCATCGCCGATGTCCAGGCCAAGCCCAGTGCTCTCGACGGTGGAACCGTTGATGTCCAGGGCGAAGAGGGAGGCCGGCAGGTTGATGCCTTTCTCGTAAACCTTGTGGAGGCTGGTGCGCTCTATGCGCTTGCCGCGCACCACACCATTCATATCTGCAATCAGAAGGTCAACGTAGAGAACCTCAGGATGTTCCTTAAGGAACGCGTTCGCTTCGTTAAGCTGAACGGCACGCGGGGGTACCGACATGATGCAACACCTTTGTTGTTAAAAATATCAATCAAGGGGGGCTTGCAGGACCAGTCAATCGAAAAGCCATACTGATGTCAAGCCAACCCCATGATGCCCTGAAATGGCACATCTACGGCAGATTTGCTGCATATCGGGGCGTGCCATTATCCGCTATTTACCGCTCAAAGGGCTATCTCAAGCTTGCCGTGTTTTATTTTTTACGGAGGTGTTGTGTAAAAAAATGAACAAGGCTAAGCTCGGTCACAACCCAAAACACAATAATACGAGGGTCATATGGTCCGCTTGTCGCGACCTGAAAGCGCTGCCTGCGCAGTGCAGTCGGGTACCCCTGTCGTTCATGAACGCACCGTCAACGGTGTGGCCGCCCTGGCCGCAATAATTGACGCTTGGCGCACTCGGACCTTCCCCCGTAGCGGCGTTGCGCTACTCGATTCGCCTTCCTGCCCTTCAAACTCATTACGGACACGCTTGTTTTCAGTGTATCCACTGTGCTCGTGCGTGGGGGTTTTTGCTTTAGCAATCTTCTCCATCCAGAATCAATGCGCGGACCACCTTACCTCCTGAGGTATTTATGAGTAACAACCTCGACCAGCTCACCGATTGGTTGAAAGAGCACAAGATCACTGAAGTCGAATGCATGATCAGCGACCTCACTGGTATCACGCGCGGCAAGATCTCGCCGACCAACAAGTTCATCGCCGAAAAAGGCATGCGCCTGCCCGAGAGCGTGCTGTTGCAGACCGTGACGGGTGACTACGTCGACGACGACATCTATTACGAACTGCTCGACCCGGCCGACATCGACATGATCTGCCGCCCCGACGAAGACGCCGTGTTCCTGGTGCCCTGGGCCATCGAGCCGACGGCGCAGGTGATCCACGACACCTACGACAAGAAGGGCAACCCGGTCGAACTGTCGCCGCGCAACGTGTTGAAGAAAGTGCTCAAGCTCTACGCCGACAAAGGCTGGCAGCCGATTGTCGCGCCCGAGATGGAGTTCTACCTGACCAAGCGTAGTGAAGACCCGGACTTCCCGCTGCAGCCGCCGGTAGGCCGCTCGGGCCGCCCGGAAACCGGCCGCCAGTCGTTCTCGATCGAAGCCGCCAACGAATTCGACCCGCTGTTCGAGGATGTCTATGACTGGTGCGAACTGCAGAAGCTGGACCTCGACACGCTGATCCACGAAGACGGCACGGCGCAGATGGAAATCAACTTCCGTCACGGCAACGCGCTGCACCTGGCCGACCAGATCCTGGTGTTCAAACGCACCATGCGCGAGGCTGCGCTCAAGCACAACGTGGCCGCCACCTTCATGGCCAAGCCCATGACCGGCGAGCCTGGCAGTGCCATGCACCTGCACCAGAGCGTGATCGACGCGGCCACCGGCAAGAACATCTTCAGTAACGAAGACGGCAGCATGAGCGAGCTGTTCCTGCACCACATCGGTGGCCTGCAGAAGTTCATCCCCGAGGCGCTGCCGCTGTTCGCCCCCAACGTCAACTCGTTCCGCCGCTTCCTGCCCGACACCTCGGCGCCGGTGAACGTCGAGTGGGGCGAGGAAAACCGTACCGTCGGCCTGCGCGTGCCGGATGCCGGGCCGCAAAACCGCCGGGTCGAGAACCGCTTGCCGGGCGCCGATGCCAACCCTTACCTGGCCATCGCCGCCAGCCTGCTGTGCGGCTACATCGGCATGGTCGAAGGCATCGAGGCCAGCGCGCCGGTGCAGGGCCGTGGTTACGAACGCCGCAACCTGCGCCTGCCACTGACCATCGAAGACGCCCTGGAACGCATGGAAGTCAGCCGTGCGCTGGTGCAGTACCTGGGCAAGAAGTTCATCACCGGCTACGTCGCGACCAAACGCGCCGAACACGAAAACTTCAAACGCGTCATCAGTTCCTGGGAACGTGAGTTCCTGCTGTTTGCAGTCTGATCAACCCTGGTGCCGCAGGAGCGCGGCTGTCGGATAACGGAGAAGCACATGAGCGTCAAAAACCCGCAAACCCGTGAATGGCAAACCCTGAGCGGCGAGCACCACCTCGCGCCCTTCAGCGACTACAAACAGCTGAAGGAGAAGGGGCCGCGCATCATCACCAAGGCCCAGGGCGTGCATTTGTGGGACAGCGAGGGCAACAAGATCCTCGACGGCATGGCCGGCCTGTGGTGCGTGGCGGTGGGGTATGGCCGCGAAGAGCTGGTGCAGGCTGCCGAAAAGCAGATGCGCGAGCTGCCGTACTACAACCTGTTCTTCCAGACCGCGCACCCGCCGGCATTGGAACTGGCCAAGGCGATCACCGACGTGGCGCCAGAAGGCATGAGCCATGTGTTCTTCACCGGCTCCGGCTCCGAAGGCAACGACACCGTGCTGCGCATGGTCCGTCACTACTGGGCACTGAAGGGTAAACCGCACAAGCAGACCATCATCGGCCGCATCAACGGCTACCACGGTTCCACCTTCGCCGGTGCGTGCCTGGGTGGCATGAGTGGCATGCACGAGCAGGGCGGCCTGCCGATCCCGGGTATCGTGCACATCCCGCAGCCGTACTGGTTCGGTGAGGGCGGTGACATGAGCCCGGACGCGTTCGGGGTGTGGGCTGCCGAGCAACTGGAGAAGAAAATCCTCGAAGTCGGCGAAGACAACGTCGCGGCCTTCATCGCCGAGCCGATCCAGGGCGCGGGCGGGGTGATCATCCCGCCAGAAACGTACTGGCCGAAGGTCAAGGAGATCCTCGCCAAGTACGACATCCTGTTCGTTGCCGACGAAGTCATCTGCGGCTTCGGCCGTACTGGCGAGTGGTTCGGCTCCGACTACTACGACCTCAAGCCCGACCTGATGACCATCGCCAAGGGCCTGACCTCCGGTTACATCCCCATGGGCGGTGTGATCGTGCGTGACACTGTGGCCAAGGTGATCAGCGAAGGCGGCGATTTCAACCACGGCTTCACCTATTCGGGCCACCCGGTAGCGGCCGCGGTAGGCCTGGAAAACCTGCGCATCCTGCGCGACGAGCACATTGTCGAGCAGGCACGCAACGAAGCGGCACCGTATTTGCAAAAGCGTTTGCGTGAGCTGCAAGACCACCCGCTGGTAGGTGAAGTGCGCGGCCTGGGCCTGCTCGGCGCGATCGAGCTGGTCAAGGACAAGGCGACCCGCAGCCGTTACGAAGGCAAGGGCGTGGGCATGATCTGCCGCAACTTCTGCTTCGAGAACGGCCTGATCATGCGTGCGGTGGGTGACACCATGATCATCGCGCCACCGCTGGTGATCAGCCATGCAGAGATCGACGAGCTGGTGGAAAAGGCACGCAAGTGCCTGGACTTGACCCTCGAAGCGATCAGATGAGCACCTGCTAGGCTAGCGTTGTGACATTAGTTGGTTACAAGGGGCTGCTTTCCTTGAAACAGCGCCTTGTAACTTGCCAGACTAGCGACTGTTTCAGTCGCCCAGCGCGTGTACTGCGGGACCTGGCAGCTGAACGGATGGCTAATCAAAAAAATCTGGAGCATGACGCATGAAGAAAATGGGCAAGACGTTGCTGGCCGCCGCCCTGATGGGTGCCATGGCGACCGCTGTTCAGGCTGATGACAAAGTACTGCACGTGTACAACTGGTCGGACTACATCGCCCCGGACACCGTGGCCAATTTCGAGAAAGAGACCGGCATTAAGGTCGTCTATGACGTCTTCGACAGCAACGAGACCCTCGAAGCCAAGTTGCTGGCAGGCAAGTCGGGCTATGACATCGTCGTGCCGTCCAACAACTTCCTGGCCAAGCAGATCAAGGCGGGTGTCTACCAGGAGCTGGACCGCTCCAAGCTGCCAAGCTGGAAAAACCTCGACCCAGCCCTGCTCAAGGCTGTTGGCGATGCCAGCGACCCCGGCAACAAATTCGCCTTCCCCTACATGTGGGGCTCCATCGGTATCGGTTACAACCCAGAGAAGGTCAAGGCCGCGCTGGGCGTCGACAAGATCGAATCGTGGGACGTCGTGTTCAAGCCTGAGAACATCGAAAAACTCAAAAGCTGTGGCGTGAGCTTCCTCGATGCACCGACCGAGATGATCCCGGCCGCGTTGCACTTCCTGGGCAAGCCGAGCGACAGCACCAAGAAAGAAGACCTGAAAGCCGCGGAAGATCTGTTCCTGAAGATTCGTCCGTCGATCACCTACTTCCATTCCTCCAAGTACATCTCTGACCTCGCCAACGGCAACATCTGCGTGGCAGTGGGTTACTCGGGTGACCTGGAGCAGTCCAAGGCCCGTGCCCACGAGGCCGGCGACAAGGTCAAGCTGAGCTATGTCATTCCGAAGGAAGGTGCCGGCACCTTCTATGACATGGTCGCCATTCCGAAAGACGCCGAAAACGTCGAAGCTGCCTACAAGTTCATGGAATACCTGCTGCAGCCGAAAGTGATGGCCGCCATCACCAACGCCGTGCGTTTCCCGAATGGCAACATGGCGGCGACCGAGTTCGTCGACAAGGACATCACCAGCGACCCGGCCATCTACCCGTCTGATGCAGTGAAGGCGCAACTGTACGCCATCAAAGCGCCAGAGAAGGCTGCCCAGCGCGACATCACCCGCAGCTGGACCAAGATCAAGTCGGGCAAGTAAGCCCGATGCGAGGCTCTCTGGGCCGGGGACTCCCGGCCCAGAGGCAGTGAAAGGCAATTGATGATTGCGGCATCGAAGCTGCGAAGGTAAGTTGCGCGCCGGTTTTGCGTGTGCGGCCACATTGCCGCTACCCATGCACTGATTGTGAGGACCACCCACTTGTCTATTTCTGTATTACGCAAGGCCTTGATGGCTGGAGCGGGCCTGACGCTGGCATGCAGCGTCCAAGCGGCGCCTACGGTGCATTTCTATAACTGGTCCGATTACATCGGCCCAACCACACTCGCGGATTTCGAGAAGGCAACGGGTATCAAGCCCGTGCAGGACGTTTTCGACTCCAACGAAACACTGGAAGGCAAGCTGCTGGCCGGTAACACCGGTTATGACGTCGTCGTGCCGTCCAACCATTTCCTCGGCAAGCAGATCAAGGCGGGCGCGTTCCAGAAGCTCGACAAGAACCTGCTGCCCAATTATGCCAACCTGGACCCGGCGCTGATGAAGCGCCTCGAGAAGAATGACCCAGGCAACCTGTACGCCGTGCCTTACCTGTGGGGCACCAACGGCATTGGTTACAACGTAGAAAAGGTCAAGGCTGCGCTGGGCGTCGACACTATCGATTCCTGGGCTGTGTTGTTCGAACCCGAGAACATGAAAAAGCTCTCCACGTGTGGTGTTGCCTTCCTCGACTCGGCGGACGAAATGCTCCCGGCGGTGCTCAACTACATGGGGCTGGACCCCAACAGCAGCAACCCCGACGACTATAAAAAGGCCGAGAAGAAGCTGCTGGCGGTACGCCCGTACGTGACCTATTTCCACTCGTCCAAGTACATCACCGACCTGGCCAACGGCGACATTTGCGTCGCGGCAGGCTTCTCGGGCGATATCTTCCAGGCCAAGGCCCGCGCGGAAGAAGCCAAGAAGGGTGTGAACCTGGCTTATGCGATTCCCAAGGAAGGCGGCAACCTCTGGTTCGATGTACTGGCGATCCCCAAGGACGCCAAGAACGTCAAAGAGGCCCATGCCTTCATCAACTATTTGCTGAAACCTGAGGTTATCGCCCAGGTCAGTGATTACGTCGGTTACGCCAACCCGAACCCCAAGGCTGGCGACCTGATGGACCAGGCCGTGAGGACTGACGCCGCGGTTTACCCACCGCAGGAAGTGCTGGACAAGATGTTCGTCAACGCTGAGTTGCCACCCAAGGTGCAACGTCTGATGACCCGTAGCTGGACCAAGGTCAAGTCGGGCAAGTAACAATCCAGGCCCGCCGCGGCCCCCTGCAGAACAGGTTGCGCGGGCACACAAATCTTGTTGGGAGTTTCACTCATGGCAGTTGCCTCCGGTGCCTATAAGAAAGCCCTCGAGGGTGGCCAGCAACCCAAGCAGGTGCTGGTCAAGATCGACCGGGTCACGAAAAAGTTCGACGAAACGGTAGCTGTGGACGATGTGTCCCTGGAAATCCGCAAAGGCGAGATCTTCGCCTTGCTGGGTGGCTCCGGTTCCGGCAAATCGACCTTGCTGCGTATGCTGGCCGGTTTCGAACGGCCGAGCGAAGGGCGGATCCTGCTCGACGGCGTCGACATCACCGACATGCCGCCCTACGAGCGGCCGATCAACATGATGTTCCAGTCCTACGCGCTGTTCCCGCACATGACCGTGGCGCAGAACATCGCCTTCGGCCTGCAGCAGGACAAGTTGCCCAAGGCCGACGTCGACGCCCGCGTGGCCGAGATGCTCAAGCTGGTGCACATGACCCAGTACGCCAAGCGCAAGCCACACCAGCTTTCTGGCGGCCAGCGCCAGCGTGTGGCCCTGGCCCGCTCGCTGGCCAAACGGCCGAAGCTGCTGTTGCTCGATGAGCCGATGGGCGCCCTGGACAAGAAGCTGCGTTCGCAGATGCAGCTGGAGCTGGTGGAGATCATCGAGCGCGTGGGTGTGACCTGCGTGATGGTGACCCACGACCAGGAAGAGGCCATGACCATGGCCCAGCGCATCGCCATCATGCACCTGGGCTGGATCGCCCAGATCGGCTCGCCGGTGGACATCTACGAGACCCCGACCAGCCGCCTGGTGTGCGAATTCATCGGCAACGTCAACCTTTTCGAAGGTGATGTGGTCGACGACGCCGAAGGCCACGCGATCATTGCCAGCCCTGAGCTGGAGCGCAAGATCTACGTCGGCCACGGCATCACCACGTCGGTCGAAGACAAACACATCACCTACGCGCTGCGCCCGGAAAAAATGCTGGTCACTACCCAGCAGCCGACCTGCGAGCACAACTGGTCGCGCGGCAAGGTCCACGACATTGCCTACCTGGGCGGCCACTCGGTGTTCTACGTCGAGCTGCCGAGCGGCAAGATCGTCCAGTCGTTCGTGGCCAACGCCGAGCGCCAGGGCACGCGTCCGACCTGGGGCGATGAAGTGTACGTGTGGTGGGAAGACGACAGCGGCGTGGTACTGCGGTCATGAAACTGCGCAAGCTCAAGCGAGCCTTCCAGCGCTTGATCCCGGAGGGGCGGCACTTGGTGATCGGCGTGCCGTTCATCTGGCTGTTCCTGTTCTTCATGCTGCCGTTCTTCATCGTGTTGAAGATCAGCTTTGCCGAAGCCGACGTGGCGATCCCGCCGTATACCGAGATCTACAGCTACGTCGAAGACAAGATCCAGTTGGTGCTCAACCTGGCCAACTACGGGCTGTTGACCGAGGACGAGCTGTACATCTCGGCCTACCTCGGCTCGTTGAAGATGGCCTTCATCAGCACCCTGCTGTGCCTGTTGATCGGCTACCCGATGGCCTATTCCATCGCCAATGCCCGCAAAGAGTCGCAGACCGTGCTGCTGTTACTGATCATGATGCCGACCTGGACGGCGATCCTGATCCGCGTCTACGCCTGGATGGGTATCCTCAGCAACAACGGGCTGCTCAACAGCTTCCTGATGTGGCTGGGGCTGATCGACCAGCCGTTGCAGATCCTCAACACCAACCTGGCGGTGTATATCGGCGTGGTCTACTCGTACCTGCCGTTCATGATCCTGCCGCTGTACGCCAACCTGGTGAAGCATGACCCGAGCCTGTTGGAAGCTGCATCGGACCTGGGTTCGAGCACCTTCAACAGCTTCTGGAAGATCACCGTGCCGCTGTCCAAGAACGGCATCATCGCCGGCTGCATGCTGGTGTTTATCCCGGTGGTGGGTGAGTTCGTGATCCCGGAACTGCTGGGGGGCCCGGAAACCCTGATGATCGGTAAGGTGCTGTGGCAAGAGTTCTTCAACAACCGTGACTGGCCGGTGGCGTCCGCGCTGGCGGTGGTGATGCTGGCGATCCTGATCGTGCCCATCCTGCTGTTCAACCGCAGCCAGGCCAAAGAGATGGAGGGCAGGGCATGAAGCGTTTCAGTTTCTCCAAGCTGATGCTGGTGCTCGGCTTGCTGTTCATCTACCTGCCGATGCTGATCCTGGTGATCTACTCGTTCAACGCCTCCAAGCTGGTGACGGTGTGGGGTGGCTGGTCGGTGAAGTGGTACGTCGGCTTGCTCGACAACACCCAGTTGATGGGGTCGGTGATGCGCTCGCTGGAAATCGCCTGCTACACGGCGGTGGCGGCAGTGGCGTTGGGTACCCTGGCGGCCTTCGTGCTGACCCGGGTCACTCGCTTCAAGGGCCGTACGCTGTTCGGTGGTCTGGTTACCGCGCCGCTGGTCATGCCTGAAGTGATCACCGGTCTGTCGCTGTTGCTGCTGTTCGTGGCCATGGCGCAGATGATTGGCTGGCCGCAGGAGCGTGGCATCGTCACCATCTGGATCGCCCACACCACGTTCTGTGCGGCGTATGTGGCGGTGGTGGTGTCGGCGCGGCTGCGTGAGCTGGACCTGTCGATCGAGGAAGCGGCGATGGACCTGGGTGCCAAGCCGTGGAAGGTGTTCTTCCTGATCACCATCCCGATGATCGCGCCTTCGCTGGCGGCGGGCGGCATGATGTCGTTCGCGCTGTCGCTGGACGACCTGGTGCTGGCCAGCTTCGTGTCCGGGCCTGGCTCGACTACCTTGCCGATGGAAGTGTTCTCGGCGGTGCGCCTGGGCGTGAAGCCTGAGATCAACGCTGTGGCCAGCTTGATCCTGCTGTCGGTGTCGCTGGTGACCTTCATGGTCTGGTTCTTCAGCCGCCGTGCTGAAGAGCGTCGTCGCAAGGCGATTCAGCAGGCGATCGAAGAAGGTGCTGCGGCGAACGTGTCGCAGCCACAGGTCAAGCGCCCGACGGCTGCTGCAGCGTCCGCCTGACCCGGTTTGGGGCCGCTTCGCGGCCCTTTGCGGTATGGCAGAGACGTGGGTGGGCCCTGGATGGGGTTGCCGATATTTCTGCGTTGTTCATGAGATCGAGCGCCGCGCGGGCGGCGCTCGATCTGCGCAACACCTCAACAATCAAGGCGTACTCTTGCCCGCCCTGACGCGTCCCCAATTGCATTCACACCTCAATCCGGCCAATGCCAAGCCGGCTCATCGAGCATCCCCTGCCCGACGATCACTGTCTGCCCCAACTCTTTCGTCAGCCTTATGGCATTGCAGCCCTCATCCTCTTCCAGCGCCGCCACCAACCGCGGGGCATGCGATACCACCCACACCTGGCACTGCTGCGAAGCCCGCCGGATCAGCCGCGCCAGCGCCGGTAGCAAGTCGGGGTGCAAGCTGGTCTCCGGTTCGTTGAGCACCATCATGCTCGGTGGACGGGGCGTCAGCAGGGCTGCCACCAGCAGCAGGTAACGCAAGGTGCCGTCTGACAGCTCGGCGGCACTCAACGGCCGCAACAGCCCTGCCTGCTGAAAGCGCAGGCTGAACAAGCCACCCGGTGTCGCCTCGATGCCCACCTGTGAGCCAGGGAAGGCATCGCTGACCGCCGCCTGCAGCGCATCGAAATCGCCGATCTCCTTGATGGTCTGCAACGCCGCCGCCAGGTCACGGCCATCGTGGTGCAGCACAGGCGTGCGGGTGCCAAGGCGCGCTTGGCGTGCCGGTGCCTCGGGGTCGGTACGGAAGTGATCATAGAACCGCCAGCTGCGGATCTGCTCTCGCAGGTGCAGCACTTCAGGTGAGCCCTGCACGCTACCAACCTGGTCGAACAGGCTGTCGAACTCGGTCATGTGCTGGCTCATGACCTGCCACTGGCGCCCCTCGCGGGCGCGCACCATGGCAGCGCTGCGCTCCACCAGCAGGCTGGCGGGGCGGCAGACCGGGCCCGCCCAGATCGCTTCATGCTTGATCTGCGGGTCCAGGGAAAACTTCGACTGGCTTGGCTCCGGCAGCCCAAGGCCAATGGCATAACCGAAATCTTCATCGGTGAAGCCCATTTTCAGGCGCCGTACCTGCTGGCGCGGCCCACCTTGCACCGGCACCTCGCCCTTGAGCATGCGCCGGCTGAGTTTTTCTGGCCCGGCATGGAACGTGGACTCCAGCCCACCCTCGGCCGCCAAGGCATTGACCACCCCGCCGCGCGCTGTCTCGGCCAGCAGGCGCAGGGCCTTGTACAGGTTGGACTTGCCGCTGCCATTGGCGCCGGTAATCAGGTTCAGCCGACCCAGCGGCATCACCAGCTGGTTGATCGAGCGGTAGTTGGCAATGGCCAGAGTCGTGAGCATGGGGCGCTTCCGTGTGCGGGCGAACAGGCAGTATCGCTGTTTGCTGAACCCTGAACTACGCTAACAGTCGCATTCCTCGAACCATTTGCGCGCAAGCAAGGAGCCCGCATGACGTTGAGGCGTCTTCTGTCGGTCGTCTGCCTGGGGTTGCTGTTCATGTTGTCGGGGTGCGAGAGGGAAGTCTCGAGCCCGGAACTGCCTCGGGTCGGCGTGCTACAAGTACAACCCACTGACTTCGCTGCCAGGGTCACCCTGACCGGCGACGTGCAGGCACGGGTACAAACCGATTTGTCGTTCCGTGTGGGCGGCAAGATCATTTCACGCAGCGTCGATGTGGGCGATCACGTCAAGGCCAACCAGGTACTGGCGCGGCTTGACCCCAAAGACCTGCAGAACAACGTCGACTCGGCCAAGGCTGAAGTGTTCGCCGCCCAGGCGCGTGTGACACAGACGGCCGCCGCCTTCGTGCGCCAGCAAAAACTGTTGCCCAAAGGCTATACCAGCCAGAGCGAGTACGACTCTGCAGAAGCGGCGCTGCGCAGCAACCAGAGCGCGCTCAAGGCCGCTCAGGCACAGCTGGCCAATGCCCGGGAGCAGTTGAGCTATACCGCGCTGGTGTCCGAGGCCGATGGCGTGATCACCGAGCGCCAGGCCGAAGTCGGCCAGGTGGTGCAGGCGACCATGCCGATCTTCGGCCTGGCCCGCGATGGCGACCGCGACGCGGTGTTCAACGTCTATGAATCGCTGCTGGTGGCGCCGCCAAGCGATGCCGGAGTGGTCGTCAGCCTGCTCGATGACCCCAGGGTTCAGGCCCAGGGTTTTGTCCGCGAAATCACCCCGACGGTGTCGGCGCAGAGCGGCACGGTGCAGGTCAAGGTGGCCTTGCTCAACGTGCCGCCGGGCATGCAATTGGGCTCGCCGGTCACCGCCACGGCCAATGCTCAGGGGCGACCGAGCATCGAGTTACCTTGGGCGGCACTGACCAAGGCCTTGCATGAGCCGGCAGTGTGGGTGGTGGGCGAGGGCGACAAGGTCGAGCTGCGCAAAGTGCAGGTCACGCGCTACCTCACCGGCAAGGTCGTCGTCGCCCAAGGCATCAAAGGTGGCGAAACGGTTGTGGTCAGCGGTGGTCAGCTCTTGCATCCGGGCATGCAGGTTGAAAAAGTCGATGCTCAGGATGGAGGCGCCGCGCCATGAAACGTCTAATGCTGATAGGCGCGGCAGGGCTGTTGTTGAGCGCCTGTGGCAGTGAAGAACAGCAACCCGAAGCCGTGCGCCCTGTGCTGTCGACCTTGGTCGAAGCCCAGGCGCAGTCGCAACTGGGCCGCTTCGCCGGCGCAATCCAGGCGCGCTTCGAAAGTACCCTGGGTTTTCGCGTCTCCGGGCGCATCGCCCGGCGTTGGCTGGATGTCGGCGCCCAGGTGAAACCCGGCGATACCTTGGCCACCCTTGACCCGACCGACCAGCAGAATCAGCTGCGCGCGGCCGAGGGCGACCTGGCCAGGGTTCAGGCGCAGTGGATCAACGCCCAGGCCAACGCACGTCGTCAGCAGCAGCTGTATGACCGCGGCGTCGGCGCCCAGGCCCAGCTGGATATTGCCCAGACTGACCTGAAAACCACCGGTGCCAGCCTGGAACAGGCCCGCTCGGCGGTCAGCCAGGCTCGCGATCAGCTCGACTACAGCACCCTGCGCAGCGACCATGCGGCCGTGATCACCGCCTGGCAGGCCGAAGCCGGGCAGACCGTCACGGCCGGTCAGGCCGTGGTCACCCTGGCCCGACCAGACGTCAAGGAAGCGGTCATCGACTTGCCCATAAACATTGCCGAAGCATTGACCAAGGACCTTACGTTCACCGTTGCCTCGCAGCTGGATACCAGCATCAACACCACCGCCACCCTGCGTGAGCTGGAGCCCCAGGCCGACGCTGCCACGCGCACCCGGCGTGCCCGGCTGACCCTGGCCAGCACCCCGGATGCGTTCCACCTGGGCACGGCGATCAGCGTGACCCTGACCTCGGCGATCACCCCGCGCAGTGAACTGCCCCTGAGCGCGCTGCTCGAGCGTGATGGCAAGACCCAGGTCTGGGTGATCGACCCCCAACAGAAAACAGTCGCCACCCGTGACGTCACGCTGACCGAGCGCACCAGCGACAGCTTCTTGTTGAGCGCCGGCGTACAACCCGGCGAGCGCGTGGTTACCGCTGGCGTGAACAGCCTCAAGCCCGGCCAGAAAGTTACCTTCGACGAGGACGCGCAATGAAAGGAAGCTTCAACCTGTCCGAATGGGCGCTGCGCCACCAGTCCTTCGTCTGGTACCTGATGTTCGTCGGTTTGTTGATGGGGATTTTTTCCTATTTCAACCTGGGCCGTGAGGAAGACCCGTCGTTCACCATCAAGACCATGGTGATCCAGACCCGCTGGCCGGGTGCGACGCAGGACGAGACCCTTTACCAGGTCACCGACCGCATCGAGAAGAAGCTCGAAGAGCTCGACTCCCTCGACTACACCAAAAGTTACACACGCCCCGGCGAGTCCACCGTCTACGTCTACCTGCGCGACACCACCAAGGCCGCCGACATCCCGGACATCTGGTATCAGGTGCGCAAGAAGATCCAGGACATTCGCGGCGAATTCCCCCAAGGCATCCAGGGGCCGGGCTTCAACGACGAATTCGGCGACGTATTTGGCTCCATCTACGCCTTTACCGCCGATGGCCTGACCCTGCGCCAGCTGCGTGACTACGTGGAGCAGGCCCGGGCCGAAGTGCGTGAAGTACCCAATATCGGCAAGATCGAACTGGTCGGCACCCAGGACGAAGTGCTGTACCTGAAGTTCTCCACCCGCAAGCTGGCGGCACTGGGCATCGACCAGCGCCAAGTCATGCAGGCGCTGCAGCAACAGAACGCGGTGACCCCGGCCGGGGTGATCGAAGCCGGGCCAGAGCGCATCTCGGTACGTACTACCGGGCAGTTCGCCTCCGAGAAAGATCTGCAGACCGTCAACCTGCGGATCAATGACCGCTTCTTCCGCCTGGCCGATATTGCCGATATCGAGCGCGGCTACGTCGACCCGCCTTCGCCGATGTTCCGCTACAACGGCCAGACTGCCATTGGCCTGGCGATCGGCATGAAAGCCGGCGGCAACATTCAAGTGTTCGGCGCTGCGCTGAAGCAGAAGATGGACAGCATCGTCAGCGACCTGCCAGTGGGCGTGGGTGTGCACACCGTGTCCGACCAGTCGGTGGTGGTCAAGGACGCGGTGGGCGGCTTTACCAGCGCCTTGTTCGAGGCGGTGGTGATCGTGCTGGCGGTGAGCTTCGTCAGCCTGGGCGTGCGCGCCGGGCTGGTGGTGGCCTGCTCGATCCCGCTGGTGCTGGCCATGGTCTTTGTGTTCATGGAATACAGCGGCATCACCATGCAGCGGATCTCGCTGGGTGCGCTGATCATCGCCCTGGGGCTGCTGGTGGACGATGCGATGATTACCGTCGAGGTGATGGTCACACGGCTGGAAATGGGCGAGAGCAAGGAGCAGGCGGCCACCTTTGCCTATACCTCCACGGCATTCCCCATGCTCACCGGCACCTTGGTGACCGTGGCCGGCTTCGTGCCGATCGGCCTCAACGCCAGTTCTGCCGGCGAGTACACCTATACCCTGTTCGCAGTGATCGCCGTGGCACTGATCGTGTCCTGGGTGGTGGCGGTGTTCTTTGCGCCGGTGCTGGGCGTGCACATCCTCAAGATTGACAAGCTCAAGGCCCACGACGCCGAGCCTGGCCGGTTAGGGCGGGCGTTCGAAGGCGGTTTGCTGTGGTGTATGCGCAACAGATGGCTGACCATCATCGGCACCATCGTACTGTTCGTCCTGGCGTTGTTCTGCATGCGCTTCGTGCAAAATCAGTTCTTCCCGTCGTCCGATCGCCCGGAAATCCTCGTCGATCTCAACTTGCCGCAAAACGCCTCGATCGAGGAGACGCGCAAGGTGGTCGACCGCCTGGAGGCGAGAATCAAGGACGACCCGGACCTGGTGCGCTGGAGCACCTATATCGGCCAGGGCGCAATCCGCTTCTACCTGCCCCTGGACCAGCAACTGCAGAACCCGTACTACGCCCAGCTGGTCATCGTCAGCAAAGGCTTCGAGGAGCGTGCGGGCATGATGGCGCGCCTGCAGAAACTGCTGCATGAAGAGTTCGTCGGCATCGGCACCAACGTGCAGTCGCTGGAGATGGGCCCGCCGGTGGGCCGGCCGATCCAGTACCGCGTCAGCGGCAAGGACATCGACCAGGTGCGCAAGCATGCGATCGACCTGGCCACGCTGCTGGATGCCAACGAGCACATTGGCGAGATGATCTACGACTGGAACGAGCCCGGTAAGGTGCTGCGAATCGAAATCGCCCAGGACAAGGCACGCCAGCTGGGGCTGTCGTCCGAAGACGTGGCGAACGTGATGAACAGCATCGTCAGCGGCGCACCGGTGACCGAGGTCAACGACAATATCTACCTGGTGGACGTGGTCGCCCGTGCCGTGGACAGCGAGCGGGGCTCGCCGGACACACTGCAGAACCTGCAGATCGTCACCCCAAGTGGCACCTCGATACCGCTGCTGGCCTTCGCCACCGTGCGCTACGAACTGGAGCAGCCGCTGGTGTGGCGCCGTGACCGCAAGCCGACCATCACCATCAAGGCCTCGGTCAACGGCGACATCCAGCCCACCGACCTGGTGGCCCAACTGAAGCCGAAGATCGATGAATTCGCCAGCCAGTTGCCGGTCGGCTACGAAGTGGCCACGGGCGGTACGGTGGAGGAGAGCGGCAAGGCCCAAGGCCCGATCGCCAAGGTCATCCCGCTGATGCTGTTCCTCATGGCGACCTTCCTGATGATCCAGCTGCACAGCGTGCAGAAGCTGTTCCTGGTGGTCAGCGTGGCGCCGCTGGGGCTGATCGGTGTGGTGTTGGCGCTGGTGCCGACCGGTACGCCGATGGGCTTTGTGGCGATTCTCGGGATTCTCGCCCTGGCCGGCATCATCATTCGCAACTCGGTGATCCTGGTGACCCAGATCGACGAGTTCGAAGCGCAGGGGTTCTCGCCATGGGATGCGGTGGTGGAGGCCACCAACCACCGGCGGCGGCCGATCCTGTTGACTGCGGCGGCAGCCAGCCTGGGCATGATCCCCATTGCCCGAGAGGTGTTCTGGGGGCCGATGGCCTACGCCATGATCGGCGGCATCATCGTCGCGACGTTGCTGACCTTGCTGTTCCTGCCGGCCCTGTATGTGGCCTGGTACAAGATCCGCGAGCCGCAAAAACAAAACTGACGCGCATCATCGAACCCTGTGGGCGCGGCTAAACCCGCGCCCGCAGGGTCTTTTTAAAATGGTTATATAAACATTCTTAAACAGTATTTTTAAGAATATCCGCGCCTCACTACTATTGCCCTCAAGCCAGGCGCAAACCCCCCTTCAAACCTCTGCCCGGCACCCTCACTCCAAGGAGAACGAGCATGAGTGCATCTCTGCGTAGCATCGACGGTCAGGACGAAGCCACCATTCTGCGTGAGATCCAGAGCGCCTTGCGCGATCTGCGCTTCGGTGCGGTGGAGATTACCGTGCACAACGCTCAAGTCGTCCAGATCGAGCGCAAGGAGAAGTTCCGCCTGCAACAGCCCGGCAACAAGTCCGGCTGATCGCGCCACACCTTCAAAAAATTAGAAAAATGCCAATCGGGAGCTTCACCATGTCCATCCGCCGTTATGCGCTCGCCGCCCTGGCCAGTGCTGTTTTTGCCGGTTCCGCAATCGCCAAGGACTACGAACTGCTGAACGTGTCCTATGACCCGACCCGTGAGCTGTACCAACAGTACAACGCCGAATTCATCAAGCACTGGCAGCAGTCCCACCCGGACGACAAGGTGAAGATCCAGCAATCCCACGGTGGCTCGGGCAAACAGGGCCGTGCCGTGATCGATGGCCTGCGCGCCGACGTGGTGACCCTGGCCCTGGCCGGCGACATCGACGAAATCGCCAAGCTCGGCAAGACCCTGCCGGACAACTGGCAGACCCGCCTGCCGGACGCCAGCACCCCGTACACCTCGACCATCGTGTTCCTGGTGCGCAAGGGCAACCCGAAAGGCATCAAGGACTGGGGCGATCTGATCAAAAAAGACGTTTCGGTCATCACCCCGAACCCGAAAACCTCCGGCGGCGCACGCTGGAACTTCCTTGCCGCCTGGGCCTACGGCTTGAAGACCGGTGGTAGCGAAGACAAGGCCAAGGCCTATGTGCAGGAGCTGTTCAAGCACGTGCCAGTGCTGGATACCGGCGCCCGTGGCTCGACCATCACCTTCGTCAACAACGGCCAGGGCGACGTCCTGCTGGCCTGGGAAAACGAGGCCTTCCTGGCGCTGAAGGAAGACGGGGGCGCCGACAAGTTCGAAATCGTCGTGCCTTCGCTGTCGATCCTGGCCGAGCCACCGGTGGCCGTGGTCGACAAGAACGCCGAGAAGAAGGGCAATACCGCAATTGCCACCGAATACCTCAAGCACCTGTACAGCCCGGCTGGCCAGAAGATTGCCGCCGAGAACTTCTACCGCCCACGTGACGAGAAGGTGGCTGCCGAATTCGGCAAGCAATTCCCGAAACTGGACCTGGTAACCATCGACAAGGACTTCGGTGGCTGGAAAACTGCACAACCGAAGTTCTTCAACGACGGCGGTGTGTTCGACCAGATCTATCAGGCCCAGTAATTCTGCGCCTGCGGGAGCAACACCCTTCAGTAGCCTGCACGGGCCCGGCTTAACCGCCGGGCTTCGTGCGTTCAACCAGGGATATTTATGTCACGTCGTATTTCCCCCGTCATACCCGGCTTCGGGCTGACGCTGGGCTACACCTTGGTGTACCTCAGCCTGATTGTGCTGATACCGCTGGCCGCGATGTTCGTGCATGCCGCGCAGCTGACCTGGGAGCAGTTCTGGACCATCATCAGCGCGCCGCGGGTGATCGCCGCGCTCAAGCTGAGTTTCGGCACCGCCCTGTTCGCCGCCATCATCAATGGCGTGATCGGCACCCTGCTGGCCTGGGTGCTGGTGCGCTATACCTTCCCCGGGCGCAAGATCATCGACGCGATGATCGACCTGCCATTCGCCCTGCCGACTGCCGTTGCCGGTATCGCCCTGACTGCCCTGTACGCTCCGGCGGGCTGGGTCGGCCAGTTCGCCACCGACCTGGGCTTCAAGATTGCCTATACGCCGCTGGGTATCACCCTGGCGCTCACCTTCGTCACACTGCCATTCGTGGTGCGCACGGTGCAGCCGGTACTGGCCGACATCCCCCGTGAAGTGGAAGAGGCCGCCGCCTGCCTGGGCGCGAAACCGCTGCAGGTGTTCCGCCATGTACTGGCGCCAGCACTGCTGCCCGCCTGGCTGACCGGTTTTGCCCTGGCCTTCGCCCGCGGGGTGGGTGAGTATGGTTCGGTGATCTTCATTGCCGGCAACATGCCGATGAAGACCGAGATCCTGCCGCTGCTGATCATGGTCAAGCTCGACCAGTACGACTACACCGGCGCGACCGCCATCGGCGTGTTGATGCTGCTGGTTTCCTTCATTCTGCTGCTGCTGATCAACCTGCTGCAGCGCCGTATCGAAACCCCTTGAAGGAGGCCGGCTATGTCTAGTTCATCCCTGAGCGCTACTGCCGCCGCCAATGCTGCCCGGCGTGGCAGCGCCACCTCGCGGCGTATTCTGATCGGCCTTGGCTGGCTGGTGTTCGCGCTGTTCCTGCTGCTGCCGCTGGTGATCGTGGTGTCGCAGGCTTTGAAGAACGGGTTTGGCACCTTCTTCGAAGCGATTTTCGAGCCTGATGCGCTGTCTGCGCTCAGGCTGACCTTGCTGGCGGTGGCCATTTCGGTACCGCTGAACCTGGTGTTCGGCGTCAGCGCCGCGTGGTGCGTAAGCAAGTACACCTTCCGCGGCAAGAGCGTGCTGGTCACCCTGATCGACCTGCCGTTCTCGGTGTCGCCGGTGATCGCCGGCCTGGTCTACGTGCTGATGTTCGGTGCCCAAGGCTTCTTCGGGCCATGGCTGCAGGACCACGATATCCAGATCGTCTTTGCCTTACCGGGCATCGTGTTGGCCACCATCTTCGTCACCGTGCCGTTCGTGGCCCGTGAACTGATCCCGCTGATGCAGGAGCAGGGCACCCAGGAAGAAGAGGCCGCGCGCCTGCTCGGTGCCAATGGCTGGCAGATGTTCTGGCACGTGACCCTGCCGAACATAAAGTGGGGCCTCATCTACGGCGTGGTGCTGTGTACCGCGCGAGCCATGGGTGAGTTCGGCGCGGTGTCGGTGGTGTCGGGCCATATCCGCGGCGTCACCAACACCTTGCCGCTGCACGTGGAGATCCTCTACAACGAGTACAACCACGTCGCGGCCTTCAGCGTGGCCAGCCTGTTGCTGATCCTGGCGCTCTTCATCCTGCTGCTCAAGCAGTGGAGCGAGAACCGTATTAACCGCCTGCGCCACAGCGCTGCGGAGGAATAATTCATGTCGATCGAAGTTCGTAACGTCAGCAAGCGCTTCAACAGCTTCCAGGCCCTGGACAACATCAACCTGGATATCCACAGCGGTGAGCTGGTGGCCTTGCTCGGCCCGTCCGGCTGCGGCAAGACCACCCTGCTGCGCATCATCGCCGGGCTGGAAACGCCGGATGACGGCAGCATCGTGTTCCACGGCGAGGATGTGTCCGGCCACGACGTGCGTGATCGCAACGTCGGGTTCGTGTTCCAGCATTACGCGCTGTTCCGCCACATGAGCGTGTTCGACAACGTCGCTTTCGGCCTGCGCATGAAGCCCAAAGGCGAACGCCCGAGCGAGAGCAAAATTGCCGAGAAAGTGCATGAGCTGCTGAACATGGTGCAGCTCGACTGGCTCTCCGACCGTTACCCCGAGCAGCTTTCAGGTGGCCAGCGCCAGCGTATTGCCCTGGCTCGCGCCCTGGCGGTGGAGCCCAAGGTGCTGTTGCTCGACGAGCCGTTCGGTGCCCTGGATGCCAAGGTGCGTAAAGAGCTGCGCCGCTGGTTGGCGCGCCTGCACGAGGACATCAACCTGACCTCGGTGTTCGTGACCCATGACCAGGAAGAGGCCATGGAAGTGGCGGACCGCATCGTGGTGATGAACAAGGGCGTGATCGAGCAGATCGGTTCGCCGGGTGAGGTGTACGAGCAGCCGGCCAACGACTTCGTTTATCACTTCCTGGGTGACTCCAACCGCCTGGCCTTGAGCGAAGGGAACCATGTGCTGTTCCGCCCGCACGAGGTGTCGCTGTCGCGGCATGAGACCGAGGGGCATCACGCCGCCGAGGTGCGCGACATTCGCCCGCTGGGTGCGACGACCCGGGTGACCTTGAAGGTGGAAGGGCAGAGCGAGCTGATCGAAGCTGAGGTGGTCAAGGACCACGATAGCCTGACTGGCCTGGCGCGGGGGGAGACGCTGTTCTTCAGGCCGAAGGTCTGGCAGAAGGTGGCGGACATCTGATCTGTCAGTGAACGAAGAACCCGGGCATGGTCCCGGGTTTTTTATGCCTGATGGATTGCTGAGGCTGCGAAGCTCTCGCGACAATCTGATGCCTAACGCGAATATTTTATATGCCCTGAATGCATCGTCTTTTTCTGACGCCTCTACAGCCCTTGAGGCGCGAGGCTTTGCCAGAGAACATACTTTTTAATATTCAATATGGTTCTAACCATAATTTTAAACATTACTTTAAGAGATAAGCCTCTGGCCCCGATGATTCAGCCACACACCTGAATCGAGACCCCAGGAGTTTGATCAATGGGTAATGTCCAGACGGCCGTCAGGGCCTACGACCAGCCATGGCGCCCGGCATCCGGCGACCTGGTCGAGCTTGGACGCACGCTTCGTCTTCCGCTTGGCCAGCAGCGCCTGCAACGCACGCCTGCCAGCGGCCTGAAGCGCCGCGACAAGCTGGCGTTGGCGTTGCTGGTGCTGGCGCTGCATGGCGCCGCCGCCTACTGGGTCAGCCAGGCACCGACGCCTGAGCTGCCAGTGGTGCCGCCGCAGGTGCCGCCCATGACCATCGAGTTCGCCGCGCCTGCGCCGCCCGTGGTCGAGCCGCCACCCCCCGCCCCCGCACCGCCGGTGGTCGAGCCACCACCACCGCCGCCGGTAGTCGACGAGCTGGCAACCAAGCCCAAGCCCAAGCCAAAACCGGTGCCCAAGCCTGTGGTCAAGCAGCCACCCAAGCCGCAGCCGAAACCGGTCGAGGCACCGCCGCCTGCACCGGTGGCAGCCCCCGCGCCGCCAGCCCCCGCGCCACCCGCGCCGGCCCCGGTGACGCCGGCTTCGGCCAACGCTGCGTATTTGAAGAACCCGGCGCCGGAGTATCCGCAGATGGCTCAGCGCCGCGGTTGGGAAGGCACCGTGCTGCTGCGTGTCGAGGTACTGCCCAGCGGCAAGCCAGGGCAGATCCAGGTGCAGAAGAGCAGCGGCCGCGATGCCCTGGACGCCGCTGCGCTGGCGGCGGTCAAGCGCTGGAGCTTCGTCCCTGCCAAGCAAGGCGACGTGGCCCAGACCGGCTGGGTCAGTGTGCCGATCGACTTCAAGCTTCGATAACTCTTTTCAACGCATCAGCAGAACATAGGAAGACATCATCATGAGCCTGTTGGCATCCCCCCTCGAATCCGTTGAAAGCGCAGTCATCTGGCTGCTGGTCGGCTTCTCCGTCGTCACCTGGGGCCTCGCCCTGGTCAAGGTCGTGCAGTTCGTGCGGCTGAAGCACCAGGACAAACGCTTCCACCAGCAATTCTGGGCAGCCTCGAGCCTGGACTCGGCCGCCGAGATCAGCCACGAGCTGCCTGGCCCGGCCGCTCGCGTCGCGCAGTCCGGCTATGCCGCCATTGCCGTGGGCGATACCACCCAGGCCAACGACCTCAGTCACGCCATCAATCACCAGGACCGCCTCGAACGCGCCCTGCGCCAGCAGATCGTGCGCGAGCGCCGTTCGCTGGAAACCGGCCTGGCCGTGGTCGCCAGTATCGGCAGTACCTCGCCCTTCATCGGCTTGTTCGGCACCGTGTGGGGCATCATGGAAGCGCTCAAGGGCATCAGTGCGGCAGGTTCTGCCAGCCTCGAAACTGTGGCCGGGCCTATCGGCGCGGCGCTGGTGGCCACGGGTGTGGGTATTGCGGTCGCGGTGCCTGCGGTGCTGGTCTACAACTACTTCCTGCGTCGCCTGAAGCTGACCGCCGCAGACCTCGACGACTTCGCCCATGACTTCTACAGCCTGGCGCAGAAGAGTGCCTTCCGGGTACTGGTGCACCCGGCGGTGCACAAGGCCCAGGCCGGGTTTACCCAGCCAGTGAAGGAGGCGTCCTGACATGGCCTTTTCGACCCAGGACAGCGACGAAGTCCTCAGTGAAATCAACGTCACGCCGCTGGTGGACGTCATGCTGGTGCTGCTGGTGGTGTTCATTGTCACCGCGCCACTGCTGACCAACGCCATCCCCATCAACCTGCCCAAGACCGAGGCGGTGGCCCCGGTGGAGCAGAAGGACCCGCTGGTGGTGAGCATCGACGGGGCCGGCAAGTTGTTCATCAACAAGGACGAGATCCAGCCGGACCTGCTGGAGACCAACCTCAAGGCGGCCAAGGCCAAGGACGCGCAAGTGCGTGTGCAATTGCAGGCCGACGACGGCGTGAACTACGGCGAAGTCGCGCGTGCCATGGCGGCGATCGAACGTGCGGGCATCAGCAAGCTGGCGGTGATCACCGCGCGCTGATATCCGGCAACCCTCTTCAGGCAAGTACGCTCTGTGAGCGTTTATGGGCCACATCTCTTGGCAGGGGTTGGCCCTTTTTTTTGGTTGTTGATCGGTACCAGAAAACAACTTTTGGTTATTAATAAATAGCTTCTTATTCCTTTACGAATATAACTGCCTCCCTATACTGGTCTCCAAGCACGCAAACTTACTGGAGGCGTCCCCATGCGCAATGAGTCTATTCGCTACCTGATTGTGCCGGGCTGGCAAGGATCGCCAGACAACCATTGGCAGAGTCATTGGCAGCGCACCCTGCCCAACAGCGCCCGGGTCGAGCAGCACGACTGGCTGACCCCGCAACGGCGCGATTGGGTGCAGGCCCTGGAACAGGCGATCACCGCCGAACGCTCGCCGGTGATCCTCATCGCCCACAGCCTGGGCTGCATCACCGTCGCCCACTGGGCCGCCGAGGCCAGCCCGGCGATGCTGCGCCAAGTGCGTGGCGCGCTGCTGGTGGCGCCTGCGGATGTCGAGCGGCCGACCTGCGCACCGGC
Organism: Pseudomonas sp. NFX1; assembly: GCF_051123555.1. Classification (NCBI taxonomy): domain Bacteria; kingdom Pseudomonadati; phylum Pseudomonadota; class Gammaproteobacteria; order Pseudomonadales; family Pseudomonadaceae; genus Pseudomonas; species Pseudomonas sp. NFX1. The sequence goes on from NZ_CP169366.1 coordinate 4,906,566, forward strand.
CCTGCGCAACTTCGCGCCGATCCCGATGCAGGCGCTGCCGTTCCCAAGCCAGGTGGTCAGCTCCGACAACGACCCGGCAGTGAGCGTGCCGCGTGCACTGCACCTGGCCCAGGCCTGGGGTGCTGAAGCGGGGTTGCTGACCAATGCCGGGCACATCAACGTCAAGTCCGGCCACGAGCGCTGGGAACAAGGCTTCGCCTACCTGTATCGCCTGCAGAGCCGGGTCGAGCAGCGCGCACTGCGCCGCGCCTGATCGCCCCTACTGATTACCGTTAGCCTGACGCCCGGCCATCGAAGGCCTGGGGCGGGAGTTCGTCATGACCTTTCAAAACCCGTTTGGCCAGCCGCTGCTGACCTTCCCCGAGCTGGACAAGAGCCCGCTGAGCATTCGTGCCAAGGCCCTGGTGTTCATCGACCCCCGTTCGCAACAGCTTCGCCAAGACCTCGAACGCCTGGCGCCACTGCCCTTGCCTGTGCTGATTCGTGGCGAGACCGGTACCGGCAAGGAGTTGCTGGCGCGGCAGATTCATCGCGCCAGTGACCGCAGCGGGCTGTTCGTGTCGGTCAACTGCGCGGCCATCAGCCCGACCTACGCCGACGCCGAATTGTTCGGCTACAGCGCTGGTGCCCACAGCGGCACTGCCAGCAGCCGCGCCGGGTGGTTCGGTTCGGCCAACGGCGGCACCCTGTACCTGGACGAGATAGCCGACTTGCCGCTGGAGATCCAGAGCAAGCTGCTGGCCGCGCTGGAAAACCGCGAGGTGACCCGCGTCGGCGCGCAGCAGCCTCAGCCTGTGGATGTGCGCCTGGTGGCGGCGACCAGCATCGACCTGGCGCGGGTGGTGAAGGCCGGCAGGTTCAATGAGCGCCTGTACCAGTACCTGCGCGAGGGCGCGCTGGAACTGCCCCCCTTACGCGAGCGCCGTGGCGATATTCTGCCGTTGGCCGAGTACTTTGTGGGTATCTACACCGCCCGCCTGCAACGCTCTGTGCCGCTGATCAGCGACGCGGCCCAGCAGGTGCTGGAAGCCCATGCCTGGCCCGGCAACACCCGCGAGCTGGAGAACGTCATCCACTTCGCCCTGCTGGTGAATGACAGCGAAGAGATCCAGCCGGAGGACCTCGACCTGCCCAACCCTGCGCGTTAGACAGCGCTCATAAGCAAAGGCGGTGATGGCAGTTTGTTTTTGGAATAAGCAGCTAATTAAAAGATATTGTTGCGGTATAAGAAATCTCGGTATTGTCCGCTTCACGCTCACCCCACACGGGCAGGGCATCCGACTTCGCCATCGCAGATGGCCCAGATTCAGAACAAGGACCACCATGAAGAAGACCCTGCTGACCACTGCCCTGGCCGCCGCCCTGTCGCTCGCTGGCCTGGCCAATGCCGCCGAAAAGCTGGTGGTGGCTGCCACTCCGGTGCCGCATGCCGAGATTCTCGAGCTGATCAAGCCGACCCTGGCCAAGGAAGGCGTGGACCTGCAGATCAAAGTATTCACCGACTACGTGCAGCCCAACGTGCAGGTTGACCAGAAGCGTCTGGACGCCAACTACTTCCAGACCCTGCCGTACCTGCAGAACTTCAACGAGGGCAAAGGCACCCACCTGGAAACCGTGGTTGGCGTGCACGTCGAACCGTTCGGTGGCTACTCGAAGAAGGTCAAAAGCCTGAGCGAGCTGAAGGAAGGCGCCACCGTTGCCATCCCTAACGAGGGCAGCAACAGCGGCCGTGCCCTGCTGCTGCTGCAGAAGGCTGGCCTGATCACACTGAAAGATCCGAAAAATGCCTTGGCGACCCCGAAAGACATCGCCACGAACCCGAAGAAGCTGAAATTCCGCGAGTTGGAATCGGCCATGCTGCCGCGTGTGCTGGATCAGGTTGACCTGGACATGATCAACACCAACTACGCCCTGGAAGCCGGCCTGAACCCGGCCAAGGATGCGCTGGTGATCGAAGGTGCCGATTCGCCGTACGTGAACTTCCTGGTGGCTCGCCCGGACAACAAGGACAGCGAGGCCATCCAGAAGCTGGCCAAGGCCCTGACCAGCCCGGAAGTGAAGGAATTCATCGCCAAGAAATACAGCGGTGCGGTACTGCCGGCGTTCTGATCCGGTTGTAGCCCCAAGCCTGAAAACGCCGACACGTTCATGTCGGCGTTTTTGTTTGTGCGCGTGACAAGGGCAAAGTTAACCTGTGATATGCATATTCGATAAAGGTATTTATTAAATATTTTTTAGATCATTAAAGTCTAGTGATCGTGCGCCGGGGCACACTGCAGACTTGTTCTACCCATGACCTTCGACATCGCATTCATCCTCAGCACCCTGCCGGCATTTCTCAAGGCCGTGGGTGTGACCTTGCAGGTAGGCCTGATCGCCATCGCCACCTCGACGCTGGTGGCCCTGATCAACGCCACGATCCTGGTATTGCGCACGCCATACCTGTGGCGCCTGGTAAAGGGCTATGTGGAGCTGGCGCGCAATACGCCGCTGCTGATCCAGCTGTTCTTCGTGTATTTCGCCTTGCCCAGCCTGGGCCTGAAAATTTCCGGTTTTACCGCAGCGATCCTCACCATGACCTTCATGGGCGGTGCCTACCTGACCGAGGTGCTGCGTGCCGGTGTCGAGGCGGTGCCGCGGGCGCAGTTGGAGTCCGGGCGCTCCATCGGTCTGTCCGAAGGCCAATTGCTGCGGCATGTGATCCTGCCCCAGGCCACTGTCCTCAGCCTGCCCGCGCTGTTCGCCAACTTCATCTTCCTGCTCAAGGAAACCACCGTCGTTTCCGCCGTGGCCGTACCCGAGATCCTCTACACCACCAAGAACTACATCGCGTTGTACTACAAGACTTATGAAATGCTCGCCGTGCTGACCTTGCTCTGCGTGCTGCTGTTCCTGCCGCTGTCGTTGCTGCTGCGGTACCTGGAAAGGAGGCTGCAGCATGGCCAGTTCGGCGCCTGAACTGTTGCTGGTGTCGCTGCCGCAACTGGCCGGCGGTGCCGCGCAGACCTTGGCTATTTCGGCATTGGGCATCCTCTTCGCGACCTTGGGCGGCGTGCTGTATGGCGTGCTGGCCAGCCTTGGCAACCGTGGCCTGAACCTCGCCCTGCAAATCTATCTGGAGCTGTTTCGCGCCATCCCCGTGTTGGTTTGGCTGTACTTGGTGTTTTTCGGCCTGCCGATCTTCTTCGCCCTGAGCATTCCCAGTTTCTGGTGCGCGGTGCTGGTGCTGGGCCTCTGGGGGGCCAGCGAAATCGGTGAGGTGGTGCGCGGTGCGCTGCATTCGCTGCCGCGTGGTCAACGTGAAGCCGGGCTGTCGATTGGCCTGTCCGGCTGGCAGTTGTATAGCTACGTACTGCTGCCCCAGGCACTCAAGCGCATGACCCCGCCGACCATCAACATCTACACGCGGATCATCAAGACCAGCTCGCTGGCGGTATTGATCGGCGTGGTCGAGGTGATCAAGGCCGGCCAGCAGATCATCGAGCGCACCTACGAGTCGGTGCTGATCTACGGCGCGTTGTTTCTGTTCTTCTTCATCATCTGTTATCCGCTGTCCGCCGCCTCGCACGTGCTGGAACGCCGTTGGGCACACGTATGAGCGCATTGATCGAATTTCAGGGTTTCAACAAGTTCTTTGGCGAGCACCAGGTGCTCAAGGACGTCGACCTCCAGGTGCACGCCGGCGAAGTGGTGGTGGTGCTGGGGCCCAGTGGCTGCGGCAAGAGCACCTTGCTGCGCTGCCTGAATGGCCTTGAACACGCCCACAGTGGCCAACTGCGCCTGGATGGCCAGGCACTGCTCGACCCGCGCACCGACTGGCGCCAGGTGCGCCAGCGGGTTGGCATGGTGTTCCAGAGTTACCACCTGTTCGGCCACATGAATGTGATCGACAACCTGCTGCTTGGCCCGCTCAAAGTGCAAAAGCGCGAGCGGGCCGAAGCGCAGGCCCAGGCCGAGGCGTTGCTGGCGCGGGTGGGCCTGCTGGACAAGCGCGATGCCTTCCCCCGGCAGCTGTCTGGCGGCCAGCAGCAGCGCATCGCGATTGTCCGCTCGCTGTGCATGAACCCCGAGGTGATGTTGTTCGATGAAGTCACAGCGGCCCTCGACCCGGAAATGGTCAAGGAGGTGCTGCAGGTGATTCAGGGCCTGGCCCGCGACGGCATGACCTTGCTCATCGTCACCCACGAAATGGCCTTCGCTCGCGCGGTGGCCGACCGCATCGTGTTCATGGAGGCCGGCAGGGTCCTTGAACAGAGCGACCCCGAGAGCTTCTTCACCCGACCGCAGACCGCACGCGCGCAGCAGTTCCTGGAGAAATTCTCCTTTGTAGAAAGCCTGCCGAAGACACTGCACAAGGAACTGTCATGAAAACTGCCAACTTCACCAAACTGCTGGCGCCGTTGTTCGGCCTGGCCTTGCTGGCCGGCTGCAACAAGGCCGAAGAACCCCCCAAACCCGCGGCGGCCTCACCTGCAACCAGCTACCTGGAAACCATCAAGGCCCGCGACAAGCTGATCGTCGGCGTGTTCACCGACAAACCGCCGTTCGGCTTCGTCGATGAAAAGGGCCGCTACGTGGGCTTCGATACAGACATCGGTCGCCGTCTGGCCAAGGACCTGCTGGGCGATGAAAACAAAGTCGAATTCGTTGCCGTGGAGCCGGCCAGCCGTATTCCGTTCCTGCAGAGTGACAAGGTCGACCTGATCCTTGCCAACATGACCGTGACCCCGGAGCGCAAGGAAGCGGTGGACTTCACCAACCCCAACCTGCGTGTCGCCGTGCAGGCCATTGTTGCCGACGGCAGCGCGGTGCAGAAGCTCGACGACCTGGCCGACAAGACCATCATCGTCACCACGGGCACCACGGCCGATATCTGGCTGACCAAGCACCACCCGGACTGGACGCTGCTCAAGTTCGAGAAGAACAGCGAGTCGCTGCAAGCGCTGGCCACGGGCCGTGGCGATGCCTATGCCCAGGACAACCTGATTCTGTTCAGCTGGGCCAAGCAGAACCCAGGCTACCGCGTGCTGCCTGAGCTGCTGGGCGACGAGGCACCGATTGCGCCGGCGGTGAAGAAGGGCAACACCGAGTTGCGCGACTGGGTGAATGCGGAGCTGGCCAAGCTGGGCGAGGAGAAGTTCCTGCTCAAGCTGTATGACCAGTATGTGCGCAAGGAGCTGAGCGACGACACCAAGCCTGAGAGCGTGATTGTCGAAGGCGGCAAGTGGCAGGGTTGATCGGCTAACGGGGCCGCACAGCGGCCCTTACTCAGCCGGCACCAATTTCAAGGTGCTCTGCGCCGGTATCACGCCCATCTGTGCCTTCTGATACTGCCCCTCGATATAGCCCTCGGCCTGATCCGCATAATGCTGGTCAAACGGCACGCCACTTTGCCCAACCGGGTTGCTCGTCAATGCCTGCCCCGCATCGGCAAAGTCGATCAGCCTTCGCGTCGAAGGCCCATAAGTCACCGGCCATGGCGCCGGCCCGATCTTCGCCGACAGATTGTTGGGCACCTCATGCGTGCCTGGCGCGGCAAACGGGCCGACGTTGAACAGCAGGTTCAGCGGCTTTTTCACGCCGAGCGGATGGTTATGGGTCAAGGTATGGGCCTTGCCCCATTGCCAACTGGCCGGGTCGCTGCCCAGGGTATCGCGCAGGTGCTTCAAGCTCTTCTGCCAGGCGATGCGCACGATTGCCGCGCGGTCGGTACGTTCGTTGGCACCTCGGGTGCTCCACCAGGGCGACGCGGCATCCGCTGCCAGGCGGGGCAGGGCGGCATCGATGGCACGGGTGCTGATCAGCACCGGGAACCAGGTGTCGCCCAGTTCGTCATGCAGGGCAGCGAATGCCAGTTCATAGAGAAACTGGTTGAACAGCGTCGCGCTGGTCGAGTCCAGAGGGTAGTCACCGGCCCAGGCGGCCAGTTGCTCGACCAGCTCTTTTTCCTCGTCGCCCTCGGCCACCGCGCGCAGCGTCGCCAGCAACGGGGCAAGGGTGCGCGGGCCATAATCGCTGTTGGTGTCCAGCTGCAAGGCCTGGCTGTTCTGGGTGTCCCACTTCACGTCAGGGTTGGCCAGGTGGCGGTCGAGCTGGCGGCCGCGGTCCGGCAAGTTGTAGTAGCCCGGGACGGGAACGGCCGAGGGCGGCTGATAGTTGGCCGAGACGATGTAGCCGCGTGCCGGGTTCTCTTGCTGCGGGTTGGTACTGAAGGGGTAGAAACCGAGCTTGTCCGCCTGTGGGCTGGCGCCATCGAGGATGAACGTCGGGTTGACGCCTTGCGGGCGGATCGGCAGTTGTGCCGCTGCCCACCAGCCGATATCGCCACGGGCATTGGCCCAGACGAAGTTCAGCCCAGGCGCCTGAACCTTGGCGGCGGCCTCGCGCATCTTGCCCAGGGTGTCGGCGCGGTTGAGCTGGTAGAACCCGTCGAGAATCGGGTTTTCGGTTTCAAGAAAGGCCCACCACATGGCCACCGGCGTGGTCCCGGCGCTGGCGCCCAGTACCTCGTTGACGATCGGGCCATGGGGCGAGCGGCGCAGGCTGATGGTGACCGGAGCCTCGCCTTTGACGGCAATGGTCTGTTCAGTCTTTTCCAGTGTTTGCCATGTGCCGTCGATCATCACCTGGTCGCTGTTGGCGGGGTTGGTCCGTTCGGCGATCAGGTCGACGTCATCGTTCTGGAACATGGTCAGGCTCCAGCCGAAGTCGCGGTTGTGCCCGAGCAGTGCGAAGGGGTTCAGGGCCTGGAAGTAGCCGTAGAGGTTGAACCCGGGCGCCGACAGTTCGGCCTCGTACCACACCGCCGGCACTGCGAAACTGATGTGCGGGTCACCGGCCAGCAGGGGCTTGCCGCTGCGGGTATGGCTGCCGGAAACGGCCCAGGCGTTGCTGCCTTCGAACTGCGGGATACCGGCGTCGTTCAGGGCGTCATGGCTGAGCCGGGCAAGTGCCTCCAGGCTGCGCCAGTCGGCGGCGGCCAAGGGGCTAGCCAAGGCACCCTCGGGCTGCCAGTCGAGGTCGAAGATCTTCAGGTACTGCGGGCCAAGCTGGTCGCGGATGTAGGTCAATGCCGGCTCGGTACGGAACGCGGCGGCGAAACTGTAGGCCAGGTAGCCGGCGATGCTGAGGGTGTCTTCGGCAGTGAACGGACGTGGGGTAATGCCCAGCAGGTCGAATTCGATTGGCTTGGGGTGGCTGGCCTGCCAGCTTTCGATGCCTTCAAGGTAGGCTTGCAGGGCCTGCCAGGCGGGCGATTGGCGGTCCAGCCGCTGCACCATCAGTGCCGCCTGATCGCGGATGCGCAGGCTGCGGAACAGGGTATCGGTGGGCAGCAGTTTGTCGCCGAGCACCTCGGCCAGCTCGCCTCGGGCCAGGCGGCGCATGATCTCCATCTGGAACAACCGGTCCTGGGCATGCACGTAGCCCAAGGCGCGGTACAGGTCCTGTTCGTTCTGCGCCTGCAGGTGCGGCACGCCGCGCCCGTCGTAGCGCACACTGACCGGCGCCTGCAGGCCGGCGATCAGCACCTCGCCCTCGCGTTGCGGCAGCTTGCCGTGCACGTACCAGTAACCGGCGCCAGCGGCCACGGCGATCACCACGGCCAACAGGGTCAGGCTGCGCTTCATCGAGACTCCTTGTGCATTAGAACGGAAACTGTGGTCCGATCATCGACGGATTCGCGAACAGAGCATAGCCCTCGAAAGGAGTTTCCATGTCCCTCAGCGAAAAACAGAAAATGCTCAGCGGCCAGCTCTACCACGCTGGCTGCCCCGAGCTGCAGGCCGAGCAGATTGCCAACAAGCACTGGATGCACCGCTACAACAACAGCTTCGAACTGCTCAACGACGCACGTCACAGCCTGCTGGCCGAGCACTTTGGCCAAGCCGGCGAAGGCACGGTGATCCGCCCGCCGTTCTATTGCGACTACGGCTACAACATCAACGTTGGCAGCAATACGTTCATGAACTTCAACTGCGTGATCCTCGATGTGCTGCCGGTGCACATCGGCGACGATTGCCAGATTGGCCCGGCGGTGCAGATCTACACCGCCGACCACCCATTGGACCCTGAGCTGCGCCGCACCGGCCTTGAAAGCGGCCGGCCGGTAACCCTCGGCAATAATGTGTGGATTGGCGGCGGGGCGATCATCTTGCCGGGGGTGACCATTGGCGACAACGCGGTGGTCGGCGCGGGCAGCGTGGTGACGCGTGATGTGCCCGCGGGTGCAGTGGTGGTGGGTAACCCGGCGCGGGTGCGTCAGGCGCCCCAAGGGCAGTAGCAACCCACCGCCAGAGTGTTGGAGGCGGTCACTGGGCGGCCGTCGAGCAACGCCTTGATAATCGGCTCGATGAAGCTGTTGCTGGCGTTGCACACCGCGCCCTCGCTGTAGGGGCCGAAGTAGGCCAGGTGGCCTTGCCGGTCCCAAATGGCCACGGCCGGGGAGGCGGGCAGGTGTTCGCTGCCAGGAAGGCTGGCGAGGGGCTTGAGGGCAGTGAGGTTCGCCGGTAGCTGGCCGTGGCTGCCGGGCTTTTGCAACACATGGAAAGTGACGCCCTGGCCTGTGAACTGGCTGACCAAGTCGCCCAGGTGTTGTTGGTTACCGACATTGCACGGGCAGGCCGGGTCCCAGAAGTGCACGACGCGGATCGGCCCGGGGCCGGCCAGTTCGGGGGGCAGTTGCAGTTGGCTGCCGTCGAACAGGGTGGCCTGGTTGTCGAACGTGCGCAGGTAGCGGGCCTGGAAAGCGTCGTAGGCCAGCCACAGGGTGAGGATGCAGAGCAACAGGGCAAGCAGTTTGATGACGCGAGTATTCATGAGGGTGTCCGCGGGCCTTTGTAGGAGCGGCCTTGCGTCGCGAACGGGGTGCGGAGCAGCCCCAGGATTTCAGCTTCGCCGCCGACAATGCCGGGGCTGCTCCGCACCCCGTTCGCGACGCAAGGCCGCTCCTACAAGGACCGATGCCAGGCATTGGTAAGTGACCAAGCTTGCCACGTTGAGGCTCAGAGCTGAATATCACAGATCAATACTCGCTTCGCTCTGGATGTACCCGATGCCCGCTGCCTTGCTCCCCGACCTTCTGCGCGCCAGCCTGGCGCCCTTGACCGATCGCCAGCCGTTGTCGGCGCAGGGTCGGGATTACCAGCATTTCTACGGCCTGGATCTGCCCGTACAGCGCTGGCTGGGTGGCTTCCAGGCGGCTGGGTTCGATGTGGTCGGGCAAGTCTGGCTACCGCCGCAGCCGGTGGCTACCGTATTCCTGCTGCATGGCTATTACGACCACATGGGCCTCTACCGGCATGTGATCGAGTGGGCGCTGGGCCAGGGCTACGCGGTGATCAGCTGCGACCTGCCCGGGCATGGCCTGTCCAGTGGTGAGCGGGCCAGCATCAGCGACTTCTCGCTGTATCAGCAGGTGCTCGATACCCTGTTCGAGCAAGCACGCAGGCTGGACCTGCCGCGCCCATGGCACCTGTGCGGGCAGAGTACGGGTGGCGCCATCGTGGTCGACCACCTGTTGCACCGGGGCGAGCAAAGCCCGGCCGACGGGCAGGTGATCCTGCTTGCACCGCTGGTGCGGCCCAGTGCCTGGCGGTGGTCGAAGTTCAGCTACTGTGTGCTGCGCCATTTCGTCAACGGTATCGAACGGCGGTTCAGTGAGAACACCAATGACCCGGCATTCCTGACGTTCCTGGAGGCCGACCCGCTGCAACCGCGCCGCCTCCCGACCGCATGGGTCGGTGCACTGATCGCCTGGGTCAAGCGCATAGAAGCGGCGCCACGCAGCACGCGGCGGCCCTTGATCGTGCAGGGTGAGGCGGATGGCACGGTAGACTGGCCCTACAACCTCGAAGTGCTCAAGGCCAAGTTCACCGAGCCGCAGATCCTGATGCTGCCCGACGCGCGGCACCACCTGGCCAATGAACTGCCCGGCATTCGCCAGCGTTACTTCGCCTTCATCGACCAGCGCCTGGGCTGATCACTTGAGGTCGGCAGCGCTCTGGCCCACCGCCAGCCCCGCGCGCACCGCTGCCAGTGCCGCCTGGTAATACGCCTTGCCTTCGGTCGACTCGGCGAAGGTGGCAAACGCTTCAAGCTCAGCGTCGGACAAGTCGCGGTAGACATACAGCAGGGTATTGTTGAGGTCTTCGCCGATCTGGTTCATCAGCCGCTGGCGCTGGCCGTCGAGCAGGCCCTGGGCCTGACCGCCGCCGAACAGGCCGGGGATCATCGAGCTGAGGCTGTCGGCGGCGACGCCGGCAATCGCCAGGCTGACTTCGGCACCCGCTTCGCGGGCTGGCAACGCCTGGGCCAGGTGGCCGATGAGCAGCACGCGGTCGTCGCTGGCCTGGATCTTCGGCAGGCCCTTGGCATGCTTGGCCAATTGGTCCTTGCGCGTGGCCTGCAGTTCGGCGGCCACCACCTTGCGGCCCAGCGGCGACTGGAAGAAGGCCAGCGCGGGTGCGGGGTTGTTCAGGGTGGCGCGCAGTTGCGCCTGGGCACGACGGTCCACGGCCTGGGCCTGGAAGCGCTGATTGCTGTTGTTGACCAGCGCTTGGTATACCGCAGGCGGCAGGCTGTTGCGATAGCGTTCCTGGGCGGCGCTCAGGGCATCGTTGAAGTGGGCGCGCTGGTCGGGCCAGCCGGCGGCCTTGTACAGTTGATCCAGGTTGTCTGCCCAGACAGGCATGGCGCAGATCATCAGCAGAATCAGGGAAAACAGACGGCGCATTCAGGACTCCTGTCGGCAGGCTGCCATTGTCCTTGTCCCAGCGTCGGTTTGTCGAGATACCCGCGCGCTTCTCAGCCAAGTGGCGCTGTGCGAGTGAAAGGCTAATGGATATGATGCGCGCCATGCACACCTCCCCTGAACACCCGATGCTTGCGGCCGTCGTCGACGATCTGGCCACCCATGGCTGGTCCCAGCAGGCGCTCTTTCTGCCTGCCGACCTGGTGCGCGCGCTGGCGGCCGAGTGCCGGCGCCGTGATGCCGAAGGCGAACTCAACCCGGCTGGGGTCGGGCGCGGGGCTTCACAGGAGGTACGCGAGGCGATCCGCGGCGACCAGATCCAGTGGATCGACCCCGGCCAGGCCGCAGCCTGCGACCAGTACCTGGCAGCCATGGACCAGCTGCGCCTGGCCATCAACCAGGGGCTGTTTCTCGGCCTGGAAGACTTCGAATGCCATTTCGCCCTGTATCCACCAGGGGCGTTCTACCGCCGTCACCTGGATCGCTTCCGTGACGATGACCGGCGCATGGTCTCGGCGGTGTTCTACCTGAACGAAGGCTGGCAGCCGCAGGATGGCGGCCAGTTACGCATGTTCCTGGCCAATGGTGTCGAGCACGATGTGCAGCCTGTGGCCGGCTGCCTGGTGGTGTTTCTGGCGGGCGATGTGCCCCATGAGGTGTTGCCGGCCGGGCGTGAGCGCCTGTCATTGACCGGCTGGTTCCGCAGGCGTGGCAATGACCCGTTCTGAGCTGCCCAAAGTACTCGTCAGCGCTTGCCTGCTGGGGCAGCCGGTGCGCTATGACGGCCGCGCCAGTGGCCACCCGGGCCTGTTGCAGTGCTGGCAGGGCGAAGGGCGGGTGGTGCCGTTGTGCCCGGAAGTGGCCGGCGGCCTGCCGACCCCGCGCCCGCCTGCGGAGATCCCCGGCGGGCAGGGCAGCGAAGTGCTCGACGGCCAGGCACAGGTGTTGACGGTGACCGGTGAGGACGTCAGCGACGCCTTCCTGGCGGGTGCTCAACTGGCATTGGCGCTGGTGCGCCGGCACGGGATTCGGGTCGCGGTGCTCAAGTCCGGCAGCCCCTCGTGCGGTAATCGCCTGACCTACGATGGCACCTTCAGTGGGGTGAAGGTGCCGGGGGAAGGGGTGACCACAGCCTTGCTGCGGCGCGAGGGGGTGCTGGTGTTCAGTGAGCTGGAGCTGGATGAAGCGCAGCAGGCGCTGGCGAACGTGTAGGCGCGGTCACTGGCCTGCAGCCGTCTCCTGCACACCCTTGAACCACTTCTGCTCAAGCTCCGCTGTGCGCCCGCTGTCCTTGAGGCGCTGCAAGGCGTTGTTCACCGCGCTCTCGAATGCCGGGTTGTCCTTCTGGAACGGGATGACCAGCTTTTTCTCGCCAAAAGGCTGGCTCAGGTCGAACGGTGTATCGGCTTTGGGCGCGTTGTCCGACGGGGTCAGGGTGATGTCGTACTTGCCGCTTTCGACACCTGGCAGCACTTCGGCCGCAGGCGTTTCGATGAACTCGGCACGCAGGTCCAGTTGCTTGGCCAACGCTTGGCCGAAGTCGATTTCAAAGCCCGTCAGGTGGTCGTTTTCCTTGAACGCATACGGCGAGTTGTCGGCCTGCACGGCAATGCGCAGTTCGCCCCGGTCGGCGATTTCGTCGATCAGCTCGGCTTGAGCCAATGGCGTGATCAGTACTGCCAGCAGTACACCTATGGTCGAACGCATGTAATGCCCCTTTTTCCTTTGGCAATTGAATAACTTTCGCCACGACTTTCTTCCTCGTCGTGGTCGAGCGCAGCCTATGACCTTGAAGCCTTGGCGAGGTTTAACCCTAACTGAAATATTTCTCTTTGTGGGCTATGGTGAACTACCGCCGCCGATCGTTTGCAGGTGGCGGTCAATAAGTGAATCACAGGAGAAGTGAATGAACAGCCTATTTTCGCGTGCTGCCGTAGCCGGTCTGCTGATGGGGGCCTCGGTGTTCGCCAGTGCCGCGGATGCCCTGAAGAGCCAGGAGCCGCCCAAGGATGCCAAGGTCTTCATCGTTTCTCCCGCCGATGGCGCAACGGTCGACAAGACCTTTACCGTGAAGTTCGGCATCGAGGGCATGGGGCTAAAACCTGCGGGTGACCAGACCCCGCATACCGGGCATCACCATTTGCTGGTGGATGTCGACAAGCAGCCGGTGGCCGACATGCCGCTGCCAACCAGCCTGATGCCGGAGAACAACGCGCCGCTGCCGGCCGGCCCGCAAGTGCTGCACTTCGGCAAGGCACAAACCGAGGCGACCATTACCCTGACGCCGGGCAAGCACACCTTGCAGCTGGTGCTGGGTGACCAGTATCACGTGCCGTTCAAGCCGAGCGTCGAATCGAAGAAGGTCACTGTCACTGTGAAAGAGTGAAAAAAGGCCTGCGCAGCAGGCCCAGGATCCAAACGAAAAAGGGAGGCCACCAGGGCCTCCCTTTTTCATGATGCAGTGAAACTTAGAACAGTACGCGGGAGCGGATGGTGCCCTTGACGTGCTGCAGTTTCTCTTGCGCCAGGTCCGAGTATTCGGCGTCGACGTCGATTACCACGTAACCCACTTTCTCGTTGGTCTGCAGGAACTGACCGGAGATGTTGATGCCGTTCTCGGCGAAGACCTTGTTGATCTCGCTGAGCACGCCCGGGATGTTTTCGTGGATGTGCAGCAGGCGGTGTTTGCCTGGGTGCGCCGGCAGGGCAACTTCCGGGAAGTTGACCGAAGACACCGAAGTACCGTTGTCGCTGTACTTGACCAGCTTCTCGGCAACTTCCAGGCCGATGTTGGCCTGGGCCTCGGCGGTGGAACCACCGATGTGCGGGGTCAGGATCACGTTGTCCAGGCCGCGCAGCGGGCTTTCGAACTCTTCGTCGTTGGAGCGCGGCTCGACCGGGAATACGTCGATGGCGGCGCCGATCAGGTGCTTGTCCTTGATCGCGGCGGCCAGGTGATCCAGCTCGACCACGGTGCCGCGGGCGGCGTTGATCAGGATCGAACCCTTCTTCATCGCGCGGATTTCCTTCTCGCCGATCATCCACTGGGTGGATGGCAGCTCAGGCACGTGCAGCGACACGATGTCGGCCAGGCCCAGCAGCTCGTGCAAGCTGGCGACCTGTACAGCGTTGCCCAGCGGCAGCTTGGTCAGCGGGTCGAAGAAGTAGACCTGCATGCCCAGGTTCTCGGCCAGGACCGACAGTTGGGTGCCGATCGAGCCGTAGCCGACGATGCCCAGCTTCTTGCCGCGGATCTCGAAGGAATTGGCCGCGCTCTTGATCCAGCCGCCACGGTGGCAGGAAGCGTTCTTCTCAGGGATGCCGCGCAGCAGCAGGATGGCTTCGGCCAGCACCAGCTCGGCCACCGAACGGGTGTTGGAGTACGGTGCGTTGAACACGGCGATACCGCGCTCGCGGGCCGCTTCCAGGTCGACCTGGTTGGTACCGATGCAGAAGCAGCCAACCGCGACCAGCTTCTTCGCACAGTCGAAGATCTCTTCGGTCAGTTGCGTGCGCGAACGGATGCCGATGAAGTGGGCATCGGCGATCTTTTCCTTCAGCTCGGCTTCCGGCAACGAACCAGTGAGGTATTCGATGTTGGTGTAGCCGGCAGCCTTGAGGGTATCGACCGCGTTCTGGTGCACACCTTCAAGAAGAAGGAACCTGATCTTGCTCTTGTCGAGAGAAGTCTTGCTCATCTGCGTAAACCTGTATCCCGGAGAAAAAATGGCGAGGGGTGATGCTAGGCGCGGCATCGGCCTTAGCATGAACAGCGGGAGGGCTATGCTAGCATACGCGACACAATCTGAGCTTATCCCGACAGGTGAAGAGTGCTCAGGGTGACTATGAATAAGTCGAGAGTTCCAGCGATGAACCACCCCGCTGTTATTGATGAACTGATGACCCTTGTCGACCCTGGCAAGGTCCTGACCGACGCGGCTTCCCTCGAAGCCTATGGCAAGGACTGGACCAAGCATTACCCGCCCGCGCCGACTGCCATTGTGTTGCCCAAGACTGTCGAGCAAGTGCAGGCGATTGTGCGCTGGGCCAATGCGCACAAGGTGGCCTTGGTGCCATCTGGTGGGCGCACCGGGCTTTCCGGTGGCGCGGTGGCCGCCAATGGTGAAGTCGTGGTCGCCTTCGACTACATGAACCAGATTCTCGATTTCAATGCCTTCGACCGCACCGTGGTCTGCCAGCCAGGGGTGATCACGCGGCAGCTGCAGGCCTATGCCGAAGAACAGGGCTTGTATTACCCGGTGGACTTCGCTTCCAGCGGCTCCAGCCAGATTGGCGGCAACATCGGTACCAATGCCGGCGGGATCAAGGTCATTCGTTACGGTATGACCCGCAACTGGGTGGCCGGGCTGAAAGTGGTCACCGGCAAGGGCGAGCTGCTGGAACTGAACAAAGACCTGATCAAGAACGCCACCGGCTACGACCTGCGCCAGCTGTTCATTGGCGCCGAGGGTACGCTGGGCTTCGTGGTCGAGGCGACCATGCGCCTGGACCGCGCCCCGCGCAACCTCACCGCGATGGTGCTGGGCACGCCGGACTTCGACTCGATCATGCCGGTGCTGCATGCCTTCCAGGGCAAGCTCGACCTGACCGCCTTCGAGTTCTTCTCCGACAAGGGCCTGGCCAAGATCATGGGCCGTGGCGACGTGCCGGCGCCGTTCGAGACCGATTGCCCGTTCTATGCGCTGCTGGAGTTCGAGGCCAGTACCGAGGAGGTCGCCAACGAAGCCTTGGCTACCTTCGAGCACTGCGTCGAGCAGGGCTGGGTGCTGGACGGGGTGATGAGCCAGAGCGAAACCCAGTTGAAGAACCTGTGGAAGCTGCGCGAGTACCTGTCCGAAACCATCTCGCACTGGACGCCGTACAAGAACGACATTTCCGTCACCGTGTCGAAAGTGCCTGCGTTCCTGCGTGATATCGACGCCATCGTCGCAGAGCATTACCCGGATTACGAAGTGGTCTGGTACGGCCATATCGGCGACGGCAACCTGCACCTCAACATCCTCAAACCCGACGCCATGAGCAAGGATGACTTCTTTGCCTCGTGCGCCAAGGTCAACAAGTGGGTGTTCGAGATCGTCCAGCGCTACAACGGCTCGATCTCCGCCGAGCATGGTGTGGGCATGACCAAGCGTGACTACTTGGGCTACAGCCGCTCGCCCGAAGAAATCGCCTGCATGAAGGCAATAAAGGCCGTTTTCGACCCTAACGGCATCATGAATCCGGGTAAGATCTTCGCACCTGAATAAAAAGCAGTATCCAGAGGAGTCGGCCATGAGTTACCAGCACCAGTACGTAGACGGCACGCGCATTCACTTCCCCTTGGGCAAGGTGGTGTGCATCGGCCGCAACTATGCCGAGCATGCCAAGGAACTGGACAACCCGATCCCCAGCGAGCCGTTGCTGTTCATCAAGCCGGGTAGCTGCGTGGTGCCGCTGGAAGGTGGTTTCAAGATCCCGACCGACCGTGGCGTTGTGCACTACGAGGCCGAAATCGCCGTGCTGATTGGCAAGCCGCTGTCGACCAAGCCGAGCGAAGAGGAGGTGCTCGACGCCATCTCCGGTTTCGCCCCGGCACTCGACCTGACCCTGCGCGATGTGCAGGCCAAACTCAAGGAAAAGGGCCTGCCGTGGGAGCTAAGCAAGAGCTTCGACGGTGCCTGCGTGCTGCCGCCGTTCGTTTCGGCGTCCAGTTTCGAGGACGTGACTGACATCCCGGTGCGCCTGACCCTCAATGGCGAAGTGGTGCAGGACGGCACCAGCGCGATGATGCTCAACCCGATCGTGCCGATCATCCAGCACATCGCTGCGCAGTTCTCGCTGCAGGCCGGTGACGTGATTCTGACCGGTACACCCGCTGGCGTAGGCCCGTTCAATGTCGGTGATGAGCTGGTGTTGGAACTGCCGGGTGTCAGCCGCTTCGAAAGCCGGGTGCTCTAACCTGGCACCGCCTTGTGTAGGAGCGGCCTTGCGTCGCGAACGGGCCGCAAAGCGGCCCCTCGATTTCAGCGTCGCCGCCAATACCCGGGGCTGCTTCGCACCCCTTTCCGACCGGTCCGGCGCCCCGGCAAGGCCGCTCCTACACACACACACACACCGATGTAACCTGGCGGGTTTTTACCGTTTTTTCACACGGTATCTGGATAATGCGCAAACCTTCGCCCATTCACCCAGGATAACTCTGCATGGCATTGCCTTCCGGCGCCCCCGTTTCTGCAAAGCCCAAGCGACGCTTCTACCTGCGCTGGCCCTTTGGCCTGGCAGTTGCTGCGGTCATCGGCTATGGCGTCGCCGTGGCCATGCACTGGGACGACCGCGGGGCACTGTGGGTCCAGGAAAGCTTTGAAAGCACGGCCGAGCAGAGCGAGAGCGTGTGGTTGCCGGCCTACCAGGTCGATATCGACGCCAAACCCCTGCCAGGTATGGACGATGACGAAGCCTCGGACATCGCCTTCAACCCGCAAACCCGCACCCTGTTCGCCGTCATGGGCAAGAACCCGTTCCTGGTCGAGCTGAGCCTGGACGGCAATGTGCTGCGCCAGATCCCGCTGCAGGGCTGGAACAACCCGGAAGGGGTGGCGGTGATGGAGGGTGGGCACCTGGCGATCGTCGACGAGCGGCTGCACGACCTGACCGTGGTCAAGGTGGATGCGCACACCACGTCGCTCAACCACGACGATTTCCCAAGCTACGACCTGGGCAAGTCGGTGAAGAGCAACAAGGGCTTCGAAGCCGTGGCCTGGGACCCTTTGCGCCAACGCCTGGTGATCGGTGAAGAGCGCCCGCCCAAGCTGTACACCTGGAGCACCGATGGCCGTAGCCCGCTCAAGGGCGATAAACAGCCGCTGCCCAGTGATGAACTCGACCTGCGCAACCTTTCGGCCCTTGGCGTCGACCCGCGTACCGGGCACATGCTGGTGCTGTCGGCAGACTCCAACATGTTGCTGGAGCTGGATGAGCAGGGCCAGCAAGTGAGCTTCATGACCTTGCTGGGTGGTTTCAACGGCCTTGAAGACACCATTCCGCGTGCCGAAGGCGTGGCCATGGACGACAAGGGCAACCTGTACATGGTCAGCGAGCCGGCGCTTTTCTATCGTTTCAAGAAAAACTGACACGATCATCTGATTTTTCGGATGATGGCATTAAGCTTTAGTTCAGTTGTTCGTGGTTAGATTCGCCACCCCTTCGTCGAGTCTGCCTCAAATGCGTCGTTTTCTTCGCCTGTCACTGATCCCGGTCTTCATTGGCCTGCTCTTGCTCGGTTGGGCCGGGCAAGAGTTTCGCCTGTTCGAGCGGGGCTGGTTCAACCTCAAGACCTGGTGGCAGCCTGCCGAACAAGGCATTGGCCTGGACCGCTATCGGGTAGTGGTCGAGGCGCAGCCTGTCGAGGGGCTGGATGACGACATTTCGGCCCTGACCTACGACCCCGACCGCAAGACCCTGTTCACCGTCACCAATGCACGCTCGGAGCTGATCGAGCTGTCGCTGGACGGCCGCATCCTGCGGCGGGTGCCGCTGACCGGCTTCGGCGACCCGGAAGCGGTGGAGTACGTGGGGCCCAACAGCTATGTGATCACCGATGAGCGCCAGCAGCGGCTGATTCGCGTGCGCCTTGACGACGACACGCTGTTCCTCGATGCCGGCGATGCCGAGCAGTTGACCTTGGGCATTGGCCTGAACGGCAACAAGGGCTTCGAGGGGTTGGCTTACGACTCGGCCGGTAAGCGCTTGTTCGTGGCCAAGGAGCGTGACCCGATGCTGATCTACGAAGTGCATGGCTTCCCGCATGAAAACCCCGAGCAGCCTTATGCCGTGAATGTGGTGCAGGATCGCAAGCGTGATTCGCGGTTGTTCGTACGGGATCTGTCCAGTTTGCAGTTTGATGAACGCAGCGGCCATCTCCTGGCGTTGTCGGACGAATCGCGGCTGGTGCTGGAGCTGGACGTGAAGGGCAGGCCACTGAGCACCCTGTCATTGCGCAAGGGGTACCAGGGGTTGAAGCAGACGGTGCCGCAGGCGGAAGGGATCGCGATGGACGAGGCCGGGACCATTTACCTGGTCAGTGAGCCGAACTTGTTCTATGTGTTCAAACAGCCGGCAGATTGATTGGCCTTGAGGGCCGCTTCGCGGGGCAAAGCCCGCCC
This sequence comes from Pseudomonas sp. NFX1, assembly GCF_051123555.1. Classification (NCBI taxonomy): domain Bacteria; kingdom Pseudomonadati; phylum Pseudomonadota; class Gammaproteobacteria; order Pseudomonadales; family Pseudomonadaceae; genus Pseudomonas; species Pseudomonas sp. NFX1. The sequence continues at coordinate 4,925,478 of NZ_CP169366.1, forward strand.
CACGGCCGCCCCGCTGGATTGAAGGGGCGGGGATCTGTGGGCGCGGCGGTGCGGCGATCGGACTTGCCCCGTGAAGGAGGGGTTACTCGGCCTTCAGGCTCTGCACGCCTTCAGCGGTGCCCAGCAGCAGCAGGTCCGCCGGACGTGCCGCGAACAGCCCGTTGGTGACCACGCCGACGATCGCATTGATCTGCGCTTCCAGCTCGACCGGGTTGGTGATCTGCAGGTTGTACACATCCAGGATCACGTTGCCGTTGTCGGTCAGCACGCCTTCGCGGTACACCGGGTCACCGCCCAGTTTGACCAGCTGGCGCGCCACGTGGCTGCGGGCCATCGGGATCACTTCGACCGGCAGCGGGAAGGCGCCCAGCACCGGCACCAGCTTGCTGGCGTCGGCAATGCAGATGAAGGTCTTGGCCACGGCCGCGACGATCTTCTCGCGGGTCAGGGCCGCGCCACCGCCCTTGATCAGGTTCAGGTGCGCGTCGCTCTCGTCGGCACCGTCCACATAGAACTCCAGCTCGCTGACGCTGTTCAGCTCGTAGACCGGGATACCATGGCCCTTCAGACGCTGGGCAGTGGCCTCGGAGCTGGCGACCGCGCCGTCGAAGGCGGTCTTGTGCTGAGCCAGGGCGTCGATGAAGAAGTTGGCGGTCGAACCGGTACCGACGCCGACGACGCTCTTTTCATCCAGCTTGGGCAGAATGAAGTCGACAGCGGCCTGGGCGACGGCCTGTTTGAGTTGGTCCTGGGTCATGCGGGCTCCGAGAGGGGCGGGGGAGGTTTCAAAGGGGCTTAGTATAACGGCTTGCGCGGCTTTGCTGTGGTCGCCCGACGTAGCGCTGGGGTAGACTCGCAGCCCTTGTCCTGCGGCCAGTGATGCTTTCCCGATGCTCGAACAGTACGTCAAGAAGATCCTCACCTCGCGCGTCTACGACGTCGCTGTCGAAACCCCGCTGCAAAGCGCCGGGCAGCTGAGCAAGCGCCTGGGCAACCAGATTTTGCTCAAGCGTGAAGACCTGCAGCCGGTGTTCTCGTTCAAGATCCGTGGGGCGTACAACAAGCTGGCGCAATTGAGCCCGGAAGAACTGGCCCGCGGTGTGGTCACCGCTTCGGCTGGCAACCATGCCCAGGGCCTGGCCCTGGCGGCCCGCGAGCTGGGCATCAAGGCCACGATCGTGATGCCCAAGACCACCCCGGAGATCAAGATCGAAGGCGTGCGTTCGCGTGGCGGCAAGGTGGTGCTGCATGGCGATTCGTTCCCCGAGGCGCTGGCCTACTCGCTGAAGCTGGTCGACGAAAAGGGCTTCGTCTATATCCACCCTTATGACGACCCGCACACCATCGCCGGCCAGGGCACCGTGGCCATGGAAATCCTGCGTCAGCACCCAGGCCGGCTGGACGCGATCTTCGTGCCGGTCGGTGGCGGCGGCCTGATCGCCGGTATCGCCGCCTACGTGAAGTACCTGCGCCCGGAAATCAAGGTGATCGGCGTCGAGCCGGACGACTCCAACTGCTTGCAGGCCGCGATGGCAGCGGGCGAGCGCGTGGTGCTGCCGCAGGTCGGGCTGTTCGCCGACGGTGTGGCGGTGGCGCAGATCGGCCAGCACACGTTCGATATCTGCCGCCTGCACGTGGATGAGGTGGTTACCGTCAGTACTGATGAGATCTGCGCAGCAATCAAGGATATCTACGACGATACCCGCTCGATCACTGAGCCTGCCGGGGCCCTGGGTGTTGCCGGCATCAAGAAGTATGTCGAGCTGTACGGTGTGTCCGGCCAGACCCTGGTCGCCATCGATTCGGGCGCCAACGTCAACTTCGATCGCCTGCGCCATGTGGCCGAGCGGGCCGAACTGGGCGAGAAGCGCGAGGCGATCATCGCCGTCACCATCCCCGAGCGCCCTGGCAGCTTCAAGGCCTTCTGCGAAGCGATCGGCAAACGCCAGATCACCGAATTCAACTACCGCAAGCACACCTCCGACGAGGCGCATATCTTCGTCGGCGTGCAGACCCACCCGGACAACGACCCGCGCGCGGTGCTGGTGCAGCAGTTGATCGAGCAGGGCTTCCCGGTCACCGACCTGACCGACAACGAACTGGCCAAGCTGCACATCCGGCACATGGTCGGTGGCCATTCGGCCGGTGCCAGTGATGAGATCGTGCTGCGCTTCGAGTTCCCGGAGCGCCCGGGTGCGTTGTTCAACTTCCTCAACAAACTGGGCGGGCGCTGGAATATCTCGATGTTCCACTACCGTAACCACGGCGCGGCCGACGGGCGTGTGGTGGCGGGGCTGCAGGTACCGGAGGACGAGCGCCACCTGGTGCCGGCGGCCTTGGCGAAGATCGGCTACCCGTATTGGGACGAGACCGAGAACCCGGCTTACCGGCTGTTTCTGGGCTGAGCGGCTAAGCTGGGGCTGACGGCCTGCACAAGGACAATCGAAACATGGAACACCTGACCACACTCAAAACCTTGCACATCCTTGCCACCGCGCTGCTGCTTCTGGGCGCGCTGGGCCTGGCGGTCTGGACGGTTCGCGCCCGCAGGCTGGGTGATGTCGAGGCTTACGGCAAATTGCTGCGGCGGCCGCTGGTGTTCGTCTGGCTGGTCATGGGCCTGTGCCTGGTGAGCATGCCGTTCACGGGCTGGTGGCTGGTGCACCTGGTGGGTTGGCCGCTGGGGCAGACCTGGGTGCTGGCCTCCAGCGTCATCTATACCTTCGGGGCATTGGCGGTGTGGTGGCTGCTGGTGCGCTTGAATCGGCTGCGCAAGGCTGAGGTGGTGGGGTTGCGGTTTACCTTGGCCTTGGCGGTGTTCAGCGGGGTGTGCTTCCTGTCGATTGCCGGGCTGATGGGCGCCAAGCCGGTCTGAACCTGCCGGCCGCTTCGCAGGTATCCGCCAAGCGGCCGGCACAGAAAAACATCAATCCCTCAGCGAAATTACCGGCCACCCGCGCTGCTGCGCCTCCGCCTGCAGGTTAGGGTCCGGGTCCACCGCCACCGGGTGGGTTACCTGCTGCAGCAACGGCACGTCATTCATCGAGTCGCTATAGAAATAGCTGTCTGCCAGGTCATAGTCGTTTTCCAGCATCCAGCGCTGCAACCTCGTCACCTTCCCTTCACGGAAACACGGTATATCGGTACTGCGCCCGGTAAAGCGGCCATCACGGGTTTCGCATTCGGTCGCCAGCAGGGTGCGCACGCCCAGGCGGCGGGCAATCGGCGCGGTCACGAAACGGTTGGTGGCGGTGATGATCACCAGTTTGTCGCCCGCTTCGCGGTGCTGCTGCAGCAATGCCAGGGCCTTGGGCAGGATGATCGGCTCGATGCAGTCGCGCATGAAATCGCGGTGCCACGCGTCGAGCTGGGCCGTAGGCGTTGCCGCGAGAATCTCCATGGAAAAGGCCAGGTAGGCCTGCAGGTCCAGGGTGCCGTGCAGGTAGTCCTGGTAGAAGGCATCGTTGCGTTGTTTGTAGGCAACCGGGTCGAGGATGCCGCGCTCACACAGATAGTCACCCCAGGCATGGTCGCTGTCGCCACCGAGGAGGGTATTGTCCAGGTCGAATAAAGCCAGGCGCATCGCGTTCACTCGCATCAGCCACAGGGTAGGCCCGCAGAATACGGAGTTTTCACCTCGCTGCACATAAGCTTGGCGGGCGCGTTGCTGCGCTCGCAGGCTTTGTGGAACAATGCGGTGACATGCGTTTGCGAGGTTGCTGCCGTGATCGACCCGGATGGTTTTCGCCCCAATGTCGGGATCATTCTCACGAATGATGCCGGGCAGGTGCTATGGGCTCGACGGATCAACCAGGATGCCTGGCAATTCCCCCAGGGTGGTATCAACCCTGACGAGACGCCGGAAGATGCCCTGTACCGCGAGCTGAACGAAGAAGTTGGCCTTGAACGCGATGATGTGGAAATTCTTGCCTGCACCCGCGGCTGGTTGCGTTATCGTTTACCCCAGCGTCTGGTGCGTACGCACAGCCAGCCGCTGTGCATCGGCCAGAAACAGAAGTGGTTTCTGCTGCGTCTGGTCAGCAATGAACAAAGGGTACGGATGGACCTGACGGGCAAGCCGGAGTTCGACGGCTGGCGCTGGGTCAGCTATTGGTACCCGCTGGGCCAGGTTGTGACATTCAAGCGCGAGGTCTACCGTCGCGCCCTGAAAGAGCTAGCACCGCGTCTGCTGACGCGCGACTGACGACGGAGTTCGACCCCGAGCCATGCTCAATACGCTGCGCAAGATCGTCCAGGAAGTGAACTCCGCCAAAGATCTCAAGACGGCGTTGGGGATCATTGTCTTGCGCGTCAAGGAGGCCATGGGCAGCCAGGTCTGCTCGGTCTACCTGCTCGACCCGGAAACCAACCGCTTCGTGCTGATGGCCTCCGAGGGCCTGAACAAGCGTTCGATCGGCAAGGTCAGCATGGCCCCCAACGAGGGCCTGGTCGGCTTGGTCGGTACCCGGGAAGAGCCGCTGAACCTGGAAAACGCCGCCGATCACCCGCGTTATCGCTACTTTGCCGAAACCGGTGAAGAAAAATTCGCCTCCTTCCTGGGTGCGCCGATCATTCACCACCGTCGTGTGGTTGGGGTATTGGTCATCCAGCAGAAGGAGCGCCGCCAGTTCGATGAGGGCGAAGAAGCCTTCCTGGTTACCATGAGCGCCCAGCTCGCCGGGGTTATCGCCCACGCCGAGGCGACTGGCTCGATTCGTGGCCTGGGCCGCCAGGGCAAGGGCATCCAGGAAGCTCGCTTCGTCGGTGTGCCAGGTTCGCCAGGCGCCGCCGTGGGGCGTGCGGTGGTGATGCTGCCGCCGGCCGACCTCGAAGTGGTGCCGGACAAGGCCGTCGAAGATATCGATGCTGAACTCAAGCTGTTCCAGAATGCCCTTGAAGGCGTGCGCGCCGACATGCGCAAGCTGTCGGCCAAGCTGGCCACCCAGCTGCGCCCCGAAGAGCGCGCCTTGTTCGACGTGTACCTGATGATGCTCGAGGACGCCGCCCTGGGTGGCGAAGTGACCGAGGTCATCAAGACCGGCCAGTGGGCCCAGGGCGCGTTGCGCCAGGTGGTCGGCGAACACGTCAACCGCTTCGAACTGATGGACGACGACTACCTGCGTGAGCGGGCTTCGGACGTCAAGGACCTTGGCCGCCGACTGCTGGCCTACCTGCAGGAGGCACGCTCGCAGTCGCTGGTGTACGCCGACAACACCATCCTGGTCAGCGAAGAACTGACCCCGGCGATGCTCGGCGAAGTGCCTGAAGGCAAGCTGGTCGGCCTGGTTTCGGTACTGGGCTCGGGCAACTCCCACGTCGCTATCCTGGCCCGGGCCATGGGTATCCCCACGGTGATGGGCCTCGTCGACCTGCCTTATTCGAAGGTCGACGGCATCGAGCTGATCGTCGACGGTTACAAGGGTGAGGTGTTCACCAACCCCAGCGACGTGCTGCGCAAGCAGTACAGCGAAGTGGTCGAGGAGGAGCGCCAGCTGGCGCAGGGCCTGGATGCGCTGCGTGAGCTGCCTTGCATCACCCCCGACGGCCACCGTATGCCGCTGTGGGTCAACACCGGCCTGCTGGCCGACGTCGCACGTGCCCAGCAGCGCGGCGCTGAAGGGGTAGGCCTGTACCGCACCGAAGTGCCGTTCATGATCAACCAGCGCTTCCCCAGCGAGAAAGAGCAGCTGGCGATCTACCGTGAGCAACTGGCGGCCTTTCACCCGCTGCCGGTGACCATGCGTACCCTGGATATCGGCGGGGACAAGGCGCTGTCGTACTTCCCGATCAAGGAAGAAAACCCCTTCCTGGGTTGGCGCGGCATCCGCGTCACCCTCGACCACCCGGAAATCTTCCTGGTCCAGACACGCGCGATGCTCAAGGCCAGCGAAGGCCTGAACAACCTGCGTATCCTGCTGCCGATGATTTCCGGCATCCATGAGCTGGAAGAAGCCCTGCACCTGATTCACCGCGCCTGGGGCGAGGTGCGTGACGAAGGCACCGATGTGCCGATGCCGCCGGTTGGGGTGATGGTCGAAATCCCCGCGGCGGTGTACCAGACCAAGGAGCTGGCGCGGCAGGTGGACTTCCTGTCGGTGGGTTCCAACGACCTGACCCAATACCTGCTGGCAGTCGACCGTAACAACCCACGGGTCGCCGACCTGTACGACTACCTGCATCCGGCGGTGCTGCAGGCGCTCAATACCGTGGTGCGCGATGCCCACGGCGAGGGCAAACCGGTGAGCATCTGCGGTGAGATGGCCGGTGACCCGGCGGCGGCGGTACTGTTGATGGCCATGGGCTTCGACAGCCTGTCGATGAACGCCACCAACCTGCCCAAGGTGAAGTGGATGCTGCGCCAGATCAACATGAGCAAGGCCAAGGAACTGCTGACCGATGCCATGAGCCATGACAACCCGCAGGTTATCCACAGCTCGTTGCAGCTGGCGTTGAAGAACCTTGGGCTGGCGCGGATGATCGGGCCTGGGGCCAACAAGACCCTCTGACACCTGCAGCGGCCTCTTCGCGGGGCAAGTCGGGTCGCGAATGGGCCGGTACTGGCGAAACACTTCTATCAGACCATTAGCTCAACTTCCCCCAAATGCCCACCAAAAGGCCCGAAACTGCGTTCAATCAGCCGCCTTTCACCCTGATCATCCACGATCAGCACCGTACTGGCCCGCGTCCCATAATTCTGGCTGGCAATAAACACACTCGACAGCAGCTTCTCGGTCGCCACCCCCACGCCAGTCTCCGGCAGCTCAGCCTCAGGCGCCGTCTCGCCATCGGCCAGCAACCCCAGCAAACGCTGCGGGTCAGCTGAGCCCAGCAACCGTTCCAGGCCGTCGCGCGCCTTGACCAGCTTGGGCCACGGCGTATCCAGCCCGGCATTGGAAAGCCCGTACACCCCAGCCTCCAGCAAGCGCGGCGCCGCGTCTCGAGCGTGCAGATACCCCAGCCGCGTACCATCGCCCACCAGCAGGTTGAACCCCGAATACTGGCTGCTACGGCTGGCCACCTGGTCCAGATACGCTTCAACGCCAAGCTTACCCTGCAGAAACGCCGCCACCAGCTCCCCACGGGAACGTGCGCCAAGCGCCTGCCCGGGGTCGCGAATATTGGTCAGCGCAGCGAAGCGCCCCTGCGGCCCCACGCCGAGCCACGTGCCGCCGGCCTCCAGGTCACGCCCGGCATACACCCCAGGCGCATCCTCCCAGGCCGCCAGGGCCTGCGTGGGGCGGGCATAGAACTCGTCGCGGTTGGCCGCCACGATCAGCGGCAGGGCATGCCCCGGCCGCCAGGCGAATACGATCAGGCACATCGGTTGGGCCTCTGTGTTTTGTGCCACTGTACCCACTGCGGCGGTGCTGATCCATCCTGTCACGAAGTTCACTAGAGCCTCGAGCCCGGCTTCCGTTACCATGCCGGATTGATTTGCTCAGGGGCAACGAATGGAGTTCGTACTCTATCTGCTGTTAGGCGCATGCGCTGGCGTGCTGGCCGGGCTGTTCGGCGTGGGCGGTGGCATCATCATCGTGCCGGTACTGGTGTTCAGCTTCACCTTGCAGGGCTTCGACCCTTCGGTATTGACCCACCTGGCAGTCGGCACTTCGCTGGCAACCATCATTTTCACCTCGATCAATGCGGTGCTCGAGCACCATCGCCGTGGTGCGGTGCAGTGGCCGATCTTCGCCTGGATGACCCTGGGCATCCTGCTCGGCGCCGGCGTTGGCGCCAAGACCGCATCCTTGATCCAAGGCCCGCTGCTGCAGAAGATCATCGGTGTGTTCGCCCTGATCATCGCCGCGCAAATGGCCCTGGACCTCAAGCCCAAGGCCAGCCGCGGCATCCCTGGCAAGCCCGCGCTGACCGCAGCAGGTGGGGTGATTGGCTGGGCTTCGGCTATCTTCGGCATCGGTGGCGGCTCGTTGACCGTGCCGTTCCTGACCTGGCGCAGCCTGCCCATGCAGCAGGCGGTGGCAACGTCCTCGGCCTGTGGCTTGCCGATTGCTCTGGCCAGTGCCCTGAGCTTCATGTGGCTGGGCTGGCACGAACAACACCTGCCGGCACACAGCCTGGGCTACGTGTACCTGCCAGCGCTGCTCGGCATTGCCGTGACCAGCATGTTTTTCGCCCGCTTCGGCGCGCGCTTGGCGCACAAGCTGTCGCCACGCCTGCTCAAGCGTCTGTTCGCCGCGCTGCTGTTCTGCGTTGGCCTCAGCTTTTTGATTTAGCTCGCTGATTTGAAACTAGAGGAATATCCATGCTGCCTTACCCGCAGATAGACCCCGTGGCCGTGGCCCTCGGGCCACTGAAAATCCACTGGTACGGCCTGATGTACCTGGTCGGTATCGGCGGCGCCTGGCTGCTCGCCTCGCGTCGGCTGAACCGCTTCGACCCCACCTGGTCCCGTGAAAAGCTGTCCGACCTGGTGTTCTGGTTGTCGATGGGGGTGATCGTCGGCGGTCGCCTGGGCTACGTGCTGTTCTATGACCTGCACGCCTACCTGGCCAACCCGACGCTGATTTTCGAGGTATGGAAGGGCGGCATGTCGTTCCATGGCGGCTTCATCGGCGTGATGCTGGCGGCGTTGTGGTTCGGCAAGCGCAACAACAAGACCTTCTTCGAGCTGATGGACTTCGTCGCGCCGATGGTGCCGATAGGCCTGGGCGCCGGGCGTATCGGCAACTTCATCAATGCCGAGCTGTGGGGCAAGGCCACTGACGTGCCGTGGGCAATGGTGTTCCCGCCGTTCAGCGACCCTGAGCAACTGCCACGCCACCCGTCGCAGCTGTACCAGTTCGCCCTGGAAGGCGTGGCGCTGTTCCTGATCCTCTGGCTGTATTCGCGCAAGCCGCGGCCAACCATGGCGGTCTCCGGGATGTTCGCGCTGTTCTACGGCATCTTCCGCTTCATCGTCGAATTCGTCCGGGTACCCGATGCCCAGCTGGGCTACATCGCCTGGGGCTGGCTGACCATGGGTCAGATACTCTGCATCCCGATGATTCTGGCCGGCCTCGGATTGATCTGGTGGGCTTATAATCGCAAACCCACGGCGACACCCGCCATCTGATTCCCGACGGCAGGGGCGATCCCCCTGCCGTTCTTGCTACAGGTAAGCCATGAAACAGTATCTTGACCTGGTCCGTGACGTCATCGAAAACGGTACCCTGCAGGAAAACCGCACCGGCATCCGCACCATCAGCCTGCCGGGCGCCATGCTGCGCTTCGACCTGCAGAAGGGTTTTCCAGCCATCACCACGCGCAAGCTGGCGTTCAAGTCGGCCATCGGCGAGATGGTCGGTTTTCTGCGTGGCGTGAAGAACGCCGGTGAATTCCGCGACCTGGGCTGCAAGGTCTGGGACCAGAACGCCAACGAAAACGCCCAGTGGCTGGCCAACCCGTTCCGCCAGGGGCATGACGACCTGGGTGAGATCTACGGCGTTCAGTGGCGCCAGTGGCCGGGCTACAAGCGGGTACCGCTGAGCAACCCGGCGGCCATCGAAATGGCTGAAAAGCAGGGGTTCCGCAAGATTGCCCAGGACGAAGAAGACGGCCAGGCCTTCGTCATCCTCTACAAGGCCATCGACCAGGTGCGCCAGTGCCTGGACACCATCGCCAACGACCCGGGCAGCCGGCGCATCCTGTTCCACGGCTGGAACTGCGCCCAGCTGGATGAAATGGCCCTGCCGCCGTGCCACCTGCTGTACCAGTTCCACCCGAATGCGCAGACTCGGGAAATTTCCCTGACCCTGTACATTCGCTCCAACGACCTGGGCCTGGGCACGCCGTTCAACCTCACCGAGGGCGCGGCCTTGCTGTCGCTGTTCGGCCGCCTGACCGGCTACACGCCGCGCTGGTTCACGTATTTCATTGGCGATGCCCATGTGTATGAGAACCACCTGGACATGCTCAACGAACAGCTCAAACGCGAGCCGCTGGAAGCGCCGAAGCTGGTGATCAGCGACCGCGTGCCAGCGTTTGCCGAGACCGGCAAGTATGAGCCGCAGTGGCTGGAGAAGATCGAGCCGAGTGATTTCAGCCTGGAAGGGTATGAGCACCATGCGCCGATGACGGCGCCAATGGCGGTTTAACCTTCGCAATTGCTGGGGCGCAAAGCGCCCCCAGCATGCTCAATGCCCGTGGCTTCGTCCCACATGCGAATGCTCACCTTCCGGCACCGATACCGCCCCGTTCACCTCCAGTTGCTGCAAGATCGCGCACTCATCCCCTTGCGCATTGCACCGCTGCCGCAGTTCCACCAACTGCTCCTGCAACGCCACCAACCCATCGATCCGCGCCTGCACATGGGCGATATGCTCATCGATCAACGCATTGACGCTGCCGCACGACCCTTCAGGGCTGTCGCGCAGGCGTAGCAGGCTGCGGATCTCGTCCAGGGTCATGTCCAGGGTGCGGCAGTTGCGGATAAAGGTCAGCCGCTCGACGTGGGCCTGGGTGTAGAGCCGGTAATTGCCGTCGGTGCGCGCCGGCTCTGGCAACAGCTGCTCGCGCTCGTAATAGCGGATGGTTTCCACGGCACAATCGGTGGCTTTTGCCAGTTCTCCAATCTTCATCGCGAAATCTCCAGCGGATGGCTTGACCCTATAGTGGCTACAGGGTGTTCACTTGGCAACAGGCTCACTTTAAGGATGACCCAATGAACCAGCCTGCCAGCCCCCACCACAAGCATGACCACCACGCCCACAGCTGCTGCGGTAGCACCGCCGCCCCGGCGTTGGTGCAGTTGAGCGAAAAAGCCAGCGGCGACGCACAGCTCAGCCGCTTCCGTATCGAGGCCATGGACTGCCCCACCGAGCAAACGCTGATCCAGGACAAGCTGGGCAAGTTGGCGGGCATCGAGCAGTTGGAATTCAACCTGATCAACCGCGTGCTTGGCGTGCGTCACACGCTGGACGGCACCGCCGAGATCGAACGGGCCATCGACAGCCTGGGCATGAAGGCCGAACCCCTCATTGAAGGGGACGCGGCAACGGCCGCCAGCGCCTCGCCAAGCAAGACCCGCTGGTGGCCGCTGGGGTTGTCCGCTGTTGCCGCCATTGCCGCGGAAGTGGTGCATTTCACCGGGCTGGCGCCTGAGTGGCTGGTGGCCGCGCTGGCCTTGGCGGCAATTCTGGGTTGCGGCCTGGGCACCTACAAGAAGGGCTGGATTGCCCTGAAAAACCGCAACCTCAACATCAACGCCTTGATGAGCATTGCCGTGACCGGTGCGGTGCTGACCGGCCAGTGGCCGGAAGCGGCCATGGTGATGGTGCTGTTCACGGTCGCCGAGTTGATCGAGGCGCGCTCCCTGGACCGGGCCCGCAATGCCATCAGCGGCCTGATGCAACTCACCCCCGACATGGCGACGGTACAGCAGGCCGATGGGCAGTGGCGTGAAGTGGAGGTGCGTGAGGTGGGCATCGGTGCCCAGGTGCGGGTACGGCCAGGTGAGCGCATCGGCCTGGACGGTGAAGTCACCAGCGGGCAATCCAGCGTTGATCAGGCGCCGATTACCGGTGAAAGCCTGCCTGTGGAAAAGGCCATGGGTGACAAGCTGTTCGCCGGCACCATCAACCAGGCCGGTGCCCTGGAGTACCGCGTAACTGCCGCCGCCGGGCAATCGACGCTGGCGCGCATCATCAAGGCCGTCGAGGAGGCCCAGGGCGCCCGTGCGCCCACCCAACGCTTTGTCGACCAGTTCTCGCGCATCTACACCCCGGTGGTCTTTGCCCTGGCCTTGGCCGTGGCGCTTATCCCGCCGCTGTTCCTCGCTGGCGCCTGGTTCGACTGGGTCTACCGTGCGCTGGTGCTGCTGGTGGTGGCCTGCCCGTGTGCACTGGTCATTTCTACCCCGGTTACCATCGTCAGTGGCCTGGCCGCAGCGGCGCGCAAGGGCATCCTGATCAAGGGCGGGGTTTACCTGGAGGGCGGGCGCAAGCTGGATTACCTGGCCCTCGACAAGACGGGCACCCTCACCCACGGCAAGCCGGTGCAGACCGACGCCAAGGTGCTGGAGCCTCTGTTCGAAGGCCGTGCCCAAGCCTTGGCTGCCAGCCTGGGTGAGCGTTCGGACCACCCGGTGTCGCGTGCCATTGCCCAGTTCGGCAAGGCACAAGGGCTGGCCTTGAGCGAGGTGGGCGATTTCGCCGCCCTGGCCGGGCGTGGTGTGCGCGGGGTGATCGAGGGCGAGGTCTACCACCTGGGTAATCACCGCCTGGTGGAGGAGCTGGGCCTGTGCTCGCCGGCGCTGGAGGCGCAACTGGATGCACTGGAGCGTCAGGGCAAGACCGTGGTCCTGCTACTCGACCGCAGCGGCCCGCTGGCCTTGTTCGCCGTGGCCGACACGGTCAAGCAAAGCAGTCGCCAGGCCATCGCCGAGCTGCATGAGCTGGGTATCAAGACGGTCATGCTGACCGGTGATAATCCCCATACCGCCGAAGCCATCGCCGCCCAGGTCGGCATTGATCGCGCCGAAGGCAACCTGTTGCCGGACGACAAGCTCAAGACCATCGAAGCGCTGTACAGCCAGGGCCATCGGGTGGGCATGGTCGGCGACGGTATCAACGATGCGCCGGCCCTGGCCCGTGCCGAAATCGGCTTTGCCATGGCCGCTGCTGGTACCGACACCGCCATCGAGACGGCCGATGTGGCGTTGATGGACGACGACTTGCGCAAAATCCCGGCCTTCGTCAGGCTGTCGCGCCAAAGTGCGGCGATTCTCAGGCAGAACATCATTCTGGCCCTGGGCATCAAGGCGATTTTCCTGGCGATCACCTTTGCCGGCATGGCCACCTTGTGGATGGCAGTGTTTGCCGACATGGGCGTGAGCCTGCTGGTGGTGTTCAACGGCTTGCGCCTTTTGCGCAAATAGAGGACGTGCATGCAGAGTTCCGAGCTCAAAGCCTTCTACATGGTGGCCCGCCTGGGCAGCATCACCCTGGCGGCGAAGAAGCTCGGGCTCAGCCAGCCCACGGTGACCACGCAGATCCGCAACCTCGAAGCCCAGTACGCGGTGGAGCTGTTCTACCGTGGCGGGCGGCGCCTGGTGCTGAGCGAGGAGGGCGTGCGCCTGCTGCCGATGGTCAAGGCGCTGCTGCAGCAAGAGGCCGACATCGAGTTCGAACTGCGCAACAGTGGCCAGGCCCAGGGCAGCCTGCGCATCGCGGCCACTGCGCCTTACTACATTCTCGACCTGGTGAAGATCTTCCGTGAGCGCCTGCCCCAGGTGGATGTGACGGTGGAGATCGGCAACTCGCAGCAAGTGCTGGAAATGCTCGAAGACTACCGGGTCGATATCGCTGCCTCGTCGCAACTGCTGGAGGATGCACGCCTGGTGCGCCGCGTGCTGGGCACCGACCCGCTGGTGGTGGCGGTACACCGTAACCATCCGTTGGCCCATCGCCAGGCGGTGTCCATCGACGTGGTGGCCGGGCATTGCCTGTTGATGCGCGAGCAGGGCTCGACTACGCGCAAACTGACCGAGCAGATGCTGCAGGAGGCGGGCGTCAAGGCCGCAACATTGCTGGAAATCGGCAGCCGCGAGTCGATCCGTGAGGCGGTGTTGCGCAACATCGGCATCAGTGTGATCGCCCGGCATGAAGTGCCGCACAACCCCGAATTACGGGTGTTGGTGCTGGAGGGGGCGCCGCTGATGCATGAATACCTGTACTGCCTGAAGGAGCGGCGCCAGGCGCGTTTGCCGGCAGCGTTTCTGGGGGTTGCACAAGAAGTGGCCGGGTCACAGTTCTAGGTCAGTGGTGCAGATACAAAATCTGCCTATACCACTATCGCCAGCTTTTGCCTGAACGCCACAGAACCGTCGCACAGCCTTCCTAGCATGGCCCCATCTCTTCGATGAGGCCCTGCCATGAACAACGCCACCTCGGGCGCACAAATGAAAGTGCGCAATATCCACAAGCGCTTCGGCGCCTTCACGGCGCTCAACGATGTCTCCCTGGACATCGCCGCGGGCGAGCTGGTGTGCCTGCTCGGCCCATCCGGTTGCGGCAAGACCACGTTGTTGCGCTGCATCGCCGGCCTCGAACGCCAGGACCGCGGCGAGCTGTACATCGGTGAGCGCGACATCTCCGAGCTGCCACCCCAGGCCCGGGACTACGGCATCCTGTTCCAGTCCTACGCGCTGTTTCCCAACCTCACCGTCGAAGCCAACATCGCCTACGGCCTGATGAGCAGTGGCCGTGAGCAAGCGCGCCAGCGGGTGGTTGAAATGCTCCAGCTGGTCGGCCTGTCCGGTAGCGAAAAAAAGTACCCCGGCCAGCTTTCCGGGGGCCAGCAGCAGCGTGTGGCCCTGGCGCGTGCCCTGGCGCCGGCACCTTCGTTGTTGCTGCTGGATGAGCCGATGTCGGCGCTGGACGCGCGGGTTCGTGAGCACCTGTGCACCGAACTGCGCCAACTGCAACGCCAGTTGGGTATCACCACCTTGATGGTCACCCACAACCAGGACGAGGCCATGCTGATGGCCGACCGCATCGCCGTGATGAACAACGGCCAGTTCGAGCAGTACGCCACGCCGCAGGAAATCTACGACCAGCCCGCCACGCCCTTCGTGGCCGAGTTCGTGGGCCAGGGCAACTGGCTGCCGTTTCAGCGCAGCAGTGACAACCAGGCCCAGGTCGGTGGCATGCGCATGCGCCTGACCCCCGGCTCGGCGCGGGCCAGCAGCGGCCGGCTGTTCTGCCGGCCGGAGGCGATCACCGTCAACCCGGTGGTGCACGAAGAAAACCTGTTTGCGGCCAAGGTTCGCGAGATCACGTTCCTCGGCAACCGCTGCCGCATGAGCTTCGAACTCAAAGACCTGCCCGGCCATGCATTGCTGGCCGAACTGGCCCCCGAGGCCATGCCGCGGCTGGGCTCGCAGGACATCTGGGTGGCGCTGCCACCGCAGAGCCTGCAGGTGTTTGCCTGAGATGGCCGCGCCAATGTCCCTGCCGCTGGCCCCGGCCAAGGCCACGTCCGACCGTGGCGTCGCCCTCGGTGACCGATTGTTCGTCGTCGGTGGCAAGTGGTTGCTGCTGATGTTGCTGGTGCTGGCCGTGCTGATGCCGCTGCTGGCGATCTTCTGGCGCGGCTTCAGCGGTGAGGCTGGCCAGGGTGGCGGCCTGGCGGCAGCGCGTGAGCTGTTCACCAGCGAGAGCTTTCACTGGCTGCTCGGCAATAGCCTGTCGGTAGCGCTCACCGTTGCCGCCATCGTGGTACCGCTGGCGTACCTGTTCGCCTACGCCTTGCAGCGCACCCTGATCCCGGCCAAGGGCTTGTGGCGGGGTATCTCGTTGCTGCCGCTGCTGGCGCCGTCGATGCTTCCGGCCATTGCGCTGGTCTACCTGTTTGGCAACCAGGGCCTGCTGCGCGGGCTGCTGAGCGACAACATCTACGGCTTCTGGGGGATCGTGCTGGGCGAGGCCATCTACACCTTCCCGCATGCGCTGATGATTCTGCTGTCAGCCCTGTCGCTGGCCGATGCACGCCTGTTCGACGCTGCCTCCAGCATGGGGGCCGGGCCTTGGCGGGCGTTTTCCAGCATTACCTGGCCTGCCACACGCCAGGCAGTGTTCGCGGCGTTCTGCCTGGTGTTCACCCTGACCACCACTGACTTCGGCGTCCCGGTCGTGGTCGGCGGCGACTATCAGGTGCTGGCTCTGGAAGCCTACAAAGCTGTCGTGGGCCAGCAGCAGTTTGGCCGCGGTGCACTGATCGGCATGGTCTTGCTGCTGCCGGCACTGTTGAGCTTTGCCGTCGATGCCTGGTTGCGCCGGCGCCAGGGCGAGGCCATGAGTGGGCGTGCGCAAGTGTTCGAGCCCAAGCCCTCGCGCCGCCGCGATGCCTGCTTCCTGGCCATCGTCGTGCTGGTCTGCGCGGCCCTGTTGCTGGTGATCGGCATGGCCGTGTACTCGTCGCTGGTCACGTTCTGGCCCTATAACCTCTCGCTGTCGCTCAAGCACTACATGTTCGAGGACACTGCCGGTGGCGGCTGGCTGGCTTACCGCAACAGCGTGACCATGGCGATCGGCACGGCGCTGATCGGCAGCATCGTGATCTTCAGCGGTGCCTACCTGATGGAGAAGACCCAGGGCCAACGCCTGCTCAACCAGGCGCTGCGCTTGCTCAGCTTCATCCCTATGGCGGTGCCGGGCCTGGTGCTGGGCCTGGGCTACGTGTTCTTCTTCAACCTCAGCGGCAACCCGCTGCATGTGCTGTACGGCAGCATGGGGCTGCTGGTCATCTGCACCATCGCCCATTACCTGACCACCGCGCAGATGACCGCCACCACCGCCCTGCGCCAGCTCGACGGCGAGTTCGAGGCCGCCGCGTTGTCGCTCAAGGCGCCCTTGTACCGGCACTTCCTGCGGGTGACGGTGCCGATCTGCCTGCCGGCGCTGCTGGACATCATTCGCTACCTGTTCGTCTCGGCGATGACCACTGTGTCGGCTGCGATCTTCCTGTACAGCCCCGACACCATCCTTGCTGCCGTCGCCGTGTTGAACATGGACGACGCGGGCAACGTCGGCGGTGCCGCCGCCATGTCGACCCTGATTCTGCTGACCAGTGCCAGCGCTTCACTGCTGCTGGCCGCAGCCTCGCGCGGCCTGCTGCGCCGCTCCCAAGCCTGGCGCCAACGCGCCGCGACCGCCTGACCTGTAAGGAACCCCACCATGTTCAAGCACCTTGCACTTGCCGCTGCCGTTTCTGCCGTGTTCAGCCTGCAGGCTTCTGCCGCCGAGACCCAGCTGACGGTCTATACCGCCCTGGAAGCCGTGCAGCTCAAGACCTACAAGCAGGCCTTCGAAAAGGCCAACCCGGATATCGAGATCAAGTGGGTACGCGACTCCACCGGCATCATCACCGCCAAACTGCTGGCCGAGAAAGACCGCCCGCAGGCCGATGCCGTCTGGGGCCTGGCGGCGTCCAGCCTGGCCATCCTCGACCAGAACGGCATGCTCGAAGCCTATGCGCCAAAGGACCTGGGCAAGATTTCGGCGAACTACCGCGACGCCGCCAACCCGCCGGCATGGGTGGGCATGGACGTCTGGGCCGCGACCATCTGCTTCAACACCATCGAGGCCGAAAAGCAGGGCCTGAGCAAGCCGGTAAGCTGGCAGGACCTGGCCAAGCCTGAGTACAAGGGCAAGATCGTCATGCCCAACCCGGCCTCGTCCGGTACCGGCTTCCTGGATGTCAGCGCCTGGCTGCAGACCTTTGGCGAGCCGCAGGGGTGGGCCTACATGGACGCCTTGCACCAGAACATTGGCCAGTATGTTCATTCGGGTTCCAAGCCGTGCAAGTTGGCGGCGGCGGGCGAGTTCCCGATTGGTATCTCGTTCGAATACCCTGCCGTGCAGCTCAAGCGCCAGGGGGCGCCGCTGGACATCGTGCTGCCGAAAGAGGGCCTGGGCTGGGAGATCGAGGCGACGGCAGTGATCAAGGGCACGCCAAAGGGCGATGCGGCCAGGCGGCTGGCGGATTTCTCGGCAAGCCCCGCGGCGATGGAGTTGTACAAGGAGAACTTCGCGGTGCTGGCTGCACCGGGGATTGCCAAGCCGCAGACCGAGTTGCCAGCGGATTACGAGCAGCGTCTGATCAAGAACGACTTTGCCTGGGCTTCGAAGCACCGCGACGAGATTCTTGCCGAGTGGCGCAAGCGCTATGACGGCAAGTCGGAGAAGGTGGCGCAGCAGTGAAGGGGTAGGGGCTGGAGGGGCATGCCTTGATGGGTGTGGCGCCTGGTAGATCGATCGCCACACCTCTCAAGGCGAACACCTCCCGCCCACTCACAACACTCAAATCTGCAAAACCAACGCCTCCAACTGCTCCTGCCGTTCTGCCTGATTCACCCGTGCCCCTGGGTTCAGCGTCGACCATTGCGGATGCGCCCGCGCCTTGATCAAGGCCTCAGGCAACTTGCCCTCGCGCCAGGCCTTCTCATCCAGTTCGCCCAGGCGAATGCTGTCTTGCGCCGCATGCCCGCGGTTATCCAAAGCCACCATCAACTGCTGCTGGCGCAGCGCCAACAGCCGCAACACCGTATCGTCGACGGTCAGCTCGCGCTGGCCCTTGAGTTTGCCCATCAACCTCGACCCATAATTGCGTGCCGTCTGTAGCGCTCCGCCGGCGATGGCCCCGGCCAGGGCGGCGGCGCCAAGGGTGAGGCCGCCGACCAGCAGGTCGACCCCGGCACCCGCCGCAGCACCCGCCGCAACGCCACTGCCCAGGCGCACACCCAGCAGCTTCAAGGTCTCGGGGTTGAATAGGTCATCGCCCCAGCGCCCGTCCAACAACGGCAAATCGCTGGCATGGGCGTCCTCGCGGCGGAAGGCGTACAGCTTGAGCAGCGCCTCGACACAGCGCTGTTCACGCTGGCGCACGTCCTGGCGCAGCGCCTCGATGGCCTTGGCTTCGGCAGCAGGCTCGGCCACCACGCTGCGCCGGCAGGCGGCGCAATCGAGCAGCAGCTCGGCGATCAGGCGTTTACCGCTGTGGTGGCGGGCCTGGCGTTGCGCCTGCTGGTCGTCGATCAGCCGTTGCAGGGCAGGGCGGGCGTCTTCCAGCAGCAAGGCCAGGCTTTCGTACAAACGGCGTTCGCCGTCTTCCGGCGGCGCCACGCTGTCGAACCGCACCAAGGCGTGCAAGCCAAGGCGGGCGAGGGCTTCACGCCATTCTGGCTCGCGGTGCTGGTTGCTGGCAACGAAGTTGAGCACCGGCAGCAGGGGCTTGCCACAGCTGGCCAGCACTTCCAGCTCGTCGCGGTATTTGGCCAGCACCGGTTCGCGGGCATCGATCACATACAGGCCAGCATTGCTGGCCAACAACTGGCGCAGCACCTTGGCCTCCTGCTCGAAGCGCTGGCGCGCCTCGCTGCCCTGAAGGAAGCGCGCCAGACGGGCCGGGCCGTCCAGGCGCTCGCCCGGGCGCTCCAGCCGCTCAAGGTAGTCGAGCAGGGCGATGGCGTCTTCCAGGCCAGGGGTGTCGTACAGCTCCAGCAACGGCTCGCCGTCCACCGACAGGCGCGCCCCTTCCACATGGCGCGTGGTGCTGGGGCGGTGAGACACCTCGCCAAAGCCCACATCGCGGGTCAAGGTGCGCAGCAGTGAGGTCTTGCCAACGTTGGTATGGCCGACCACGGCCAGTTTCAGCGGCTCAGTCATGGCCGTGCTCCAGCCAGGTCAGGGGCGAGGTGTCGGCGTGGGGCAGGCCGAGACGGTCCAGGGCTTCGTGCCAGTCGCCCAGGCGCTCGGCATCCAGGGCTTGACCTGGCGCGGCCTGCAGCAACCAGATACGGGTGGCGCCGGCATTGCGTGCCAGTTCGGCGAGCAGCGCCAGGCTGCCGCGGTCGGGGGAGCGGCGCGGGTCGCAGGCGATGGCCAGTCGCGCAGGCGGGAAGCGGCTCAGTTGTTCGAGCAGCTTGTTGCGTGACTCGCGGCTATCGAGCACACCGGCATCGGTCACGTTCTTGGGCAGGGCGGGCGGCCAGGGGCGCTGGTCGTCCAGCTCCAGGCCGACCAGCAGAGCACCGCTGCTACCGCTTTCCAGTTGGCCGGCAGCGAAGTGAGGCAAGGTTTCGGGCGCGGCATCCTGCACACCGATGCGTTCGCTGCGGGGCATCAGGCTTTCGCGCAGGGCTGCGTAGCCGGGCAGGCTGAGGTCCAGCGCCAGGCGCGCGCGGCCCTGGCGCCAGCGCCACAGGCACAACCCGGCCAACAGCAGGCGCGGCAGCAGGCCATACACCAGCACCACGCCGAGCAGCCAGCTGGCCCACGCCTGGCGCGCCAGGTCCAGGGCTGGCAGCGTGTCGCCGCTGGCGCGGATCAGGGTTTCGTCCGGCACCGCAAAGCCCAGCAGCGAAGGCAGGGCGCCGAGCGCCTGCGTCAGGTGGATGAACGGTTCGGCGGCGAGCAGGGTGGTTTCCCAGACAAAGCCATAGCGCCGGGTAGCCAGCAAGACCACGAGCATACCCAGCGCTGTGCTCATCGCCAGCAGCCACAAGCCGTGCACCAGCACGCCCAGCAGCCAGCGGTTCAGGCGCTGGCGCTGCAGCAGCACCAGCAGCGCTGGCGCAAGGTGCGCGGCCTTGGCATCGCGGGCAAAGCGTTCGCTCAGCCACAGCCACAGGCGGCCCAGGCCTGCACCGTGTTCGCCGCTCAGGCCCAGGCCTATCGCCCAGCCCAGCAACATCAGCAGGTTCAACCCAAGCAGGCTGCCCAGCGCCCAGAACACATTCACCGGGCGTTGGCCGTCCCCCAGGGCCGCGAAGGCCAGGCCCGCGCCGCTGAAGGCAGCGACGATCAGCAGGGCCAGCAGTGCCAGGCGTGCGCCCTGTTTCCAGTGCCGCAGGGCAGTCGCCATGCCGTCGCGTTCGGCCAGGAACAGCGCACGGGTCTCGATACGGGCCGCCAGGTCGCCGCCGACTTGGCGGGCGCGGCGGTTGGCCTCCTGGTCTTCCAGGGGGCCGGCGTGTTCCTCGCGCAGGCGCACCGCTTCGGTGAGCCAGCGTTTGTCCAGTGGCGTCGGTCCAGTCACAAGGTCTTCCATTGCACAGGTCAGGGCAGAAGCATAACCCACGGCGGGTTTGCTATCCTCGCCAGCATGACTAGCACACTCCCTCTCAGCCTGATCGCGGCCCTCGCCGAGAACCGCGTGATCGGCATCGACAATTCCATGCCCTGGCACCTGCCGGGGGACTTCAAGTACTTCAAGGCCACGACCCTGGGCAAGCCCATCATCATGGGGCGCAAGACCTGGGACTCGCTGGGCCGGCCATTGCCGGGGCGGTTGAATATCGTGGTCAGCCGCCAGCCGGGGCTGCAACTGCCTGGCGCCGAGGTGTTTGCGTCACTGGAAGCTGCGCTGGTGCGGGCTGGCCAGTGGGCGCGCGAGCAGGGCGTCGATGAGTTGATGCTGATTGGCGGTGCGCAACTGTATGGGCAGGCGCTGGAGAAGGGGCTGGTGAGCCGCATGTACCTGACCCGTGTGGAGCTATCGCCTGAGGGCGATGCTTGGTTCCCGGCGTTCGACGAGCACCAGTGGCGGCGGGTATCGAGTGAGCCGCAGGCGCCTGAAGGGGCTGGGCCGGCTTACCATTTCGACGTTTGGGAAAGGGTTTGAGAGTGTGGGGCTGCGATGCAGCCCCTAGCCATCTCAGCTATGGCTCAACTCTGCATGCTGATCATCGGCCAGCACACCTTTGTCGGTCTCTTTCAACAGCTGGCTGGTAACCACCCCAGCCGTCATCGAACCATTCACGTTCAGCGCCGTCCGCCCCATATCGATCAACGGCTCCACCGAAATCAGCAGCGCCACCAACTCGACCGGCAAGCCCATGGCCGGCAGCACGATCAGCGCGGCGAAGGTGGCACCGCCGCCAACCCCGGCAACCCCGGCCGAGCTCAGGGTGACGATGGCGACCAGGGTCGCGATCCACAGCGGGTCAAAGGTATCGATACCAACCGCCGGGGCAACCATCACCGCCAGCATCGCCGGGTACAGCCCAGCGCAACCGTTCTGGCCAATGGTGGTGCCGAACGAGGCGCTGAAGCTGGCGATCGATTGCGGCACGCCCAGGCGGCGGGTCTGTGCTTCGATATTCAGCGGGATGCTGGCTGCGCTGGAGCGGCTGGTGAAGGCGAACGTCAGCACCGGCCACACTTTGCGGAAGAAGCGCAGCGGGCTTACCCCGGTCGCAGCCAGGATGAGGGCATGCACGACGAACATCAGCCCCAGGCCGATGTACGACACCACCACGAAGCTGCCCAGCTTGAGGATGTCGTCCAGGTTGGAGCTGGCCACCACCTTGGTCATCAAGGCCAGCACGCCATAGGGGGTGAGCTTCATCACCACGCGTACCAGGCGCATCACCCAGGCCTGCAGGGTGTCGATGGCCGACAGGGCGCGCTCGCCTTTTTCGGCATCGTCCTTGATCAGTTGCAGGGCGGCCAGGCCGACGAACACGGCGAAGATCACCACGCTGATGATCGAGGTCGGCTTGGCCCGCGCCAGGTCGCCCACCGGGTTGCTGGGGATGAACGACAGCAGCAACTGCGGGATATTGAGGTCGGCGACCTTGCCCGCGTAGTCACTGTGGATCGCTTGCAGCCGGGCGCTTTCCTGCACGCCGGCCACCAGGCCGTCGGCAGTGAGGCCGAACAGGTTGGTCAGGACGATGCCGATCAGCGCGGCGATGGCCGTGATCAGCAGCAGGGTACCGATGCTCAGCACGCTGATGCGCCCGAGCGAGGAGGCGTTGTGCAGGCGCGCCACCGCGCTGAGGATCGAAGCGAAGATCAGCGGCATGACGATCATCTGCAACAGGCCGACGTAGCCGTTGCCGACCAGGTCGAGCCAGGCGATGGTGGCTTTCAGTACCGGGTGGCCAGCGCCATAGATCGTGTGCAGGACCAAACCGAATACCACGCCCAGCACCAGGCCCAGCAGGACTTTCTTGGCCAGGCTCCATTGGGTATGGCGGGTTTGTGCCAGGCCCAGCAACAGGGCCAGGAACGCCAGCAGGTTGAGTGACAGCGGCAGGTTCATTGAAGCTCCAACAAGAACAGAAGAGGCATCGCCTCTGTGAGCGATTGCGAACGGAAATGCTAACAGCCTGAAAACAAACGAATTTATACCCAAATGGAATTTGCTTAGTCGTTAATGGAATAACGGCATGTCGCAAAAAGCAATGAACACGACGTTTCAAGCTGCCTGGGCGTCGTTGTCAGGGCTGGCGGGTGCGGCATGTTGGGCTAGCGTTGCCTGGTCATTTCAGGAGATTCGTACATGCAGCTTGCTCCGAAAGCCTTCGCCGTCGGTCTTTCCCTGCTGTTCAGTGTCCAGGCCTGGGCCACCGAACTCAAGCACTGGCCCGCCGAGGCCGCCAAACAGCTCGACAGCATGATCGCCGCCAACGCCAACAAAGGTAACTACGCGGTGTTCGACATGGATAACACCAGCTACCGCTACGACCTTGAAGAGGCGCTGCTGCCGTTCATGGAGAACCAGGGCCTGCTGACTCGCGACAAGCTCGACCCTTCGTTGAAGTTGATCCCGTTCAAGGACACGGCCGAGCACAAGGAAAGCCTGTTCAGTTACTACTACCGCCTGTGCGAAATCGACGACATGGTCTGCTACCCGTGGGTGGCCCAGGTGTTCTCGGGCTTTACCCTGAAAGAGCTGAAGGCCCAGGTCGATGCCTTGATGGCCTCGGGCAAGCCCGTGCCCAGCACCTACTTCGAGGGTGACCAGGTCAAGGCCATCGAGGTGCAGCCGCCCAAGGTCTTCGCCGGCCAGGCCGAGCTGTTCAACAAGCTGACGGAGAATGGCATCGAGGTGTATGTGATTTCTGCCGCCTCCGAAGAACTGGTACGCATGGTCGCGTCCGACCCGAAGTATGGCTACAACGTGAAGCCGCAGAATGTCATTGGTGTCAGCCTGCTGCTCAAAGACCGCGCCAGCGGCCAGCTGACCACGGCGCGTAAGCAGATTGGCGCCGGCCACTATGACCCCAAGGCCAATGAAGGCCTCGAACTGACGCCGTACCTGTGGACACCGGCAACGTGGATGGCAGGCAAGCAGGCGGCGATCCTCACCTACATCGATGAATGGAAGAAACCAGTATTGGTCGGGGGCGACACGCCGACCAGCGATGGTTACATGCAGTTCCACGGCGTGGATGTGGGCAAGGGGGGCATCCACCTGTGGATAAACCGCAAGGCCAAGTACATGGACCAACTCAACGGGATGATCGCCAAGCATGCAGCCGCCCAGGCCAAGGAAGGGCTGCCGGTGACGGCTGACAAGAACTGGGTGATCATCACGCCGGAGCAGATCCAGTAACGGGGCGCACCTCAGCCGCTGCGGCCGACGATGATGGTGCGGGCCTGTGCCTGATCGATATTGCGCGCCAGCAAGCTCACTTCTACGAGGGCGCTGGCACGGACGCTGGCGCCCGCAGGGCTTAGCGTTTGTTCGGCCACGATGCTGTGCACCCGGTTGATGCCGACAAAGCGGAACCACGCATCGAGGAAGGGCTTTTCCAGGCCGAACGCCTGGTCGGGCGTTTGCGAGTCGGGGCCATACCCCAGCCCGCGGGTGTAGATGGCCACCGCCCGGCGCCCACCGAGCATGCCGTTCAAGCCTTGCTCGTCGAAGGTGAACAGAACACCCTTGTGCGAAATCGCGTCTATCAGGTGCTTGAGCTTGTACGGTATGCCGAAATTCCACAGCGGCACGCTGAACAGCAACGTATCCGCCCGGTGGAAGCGCTTGGCGAGCGCTGTGATCTGTGCCCAGGCAGCGGTTTGCGCGGGTGAAAGCGGGGCATCGGCAAGCCCTGCGTATTTGGCCGCAAGCAGGTCGCCATCCACCTCGGGCAGCGCGCACTCCCAAGGGTCGAGGCGGTCAACCTCTACGGCTTTGCGCTCTGCCAGCGCCGACAGAAAGACTTCGGCAATCTGAGCGGAAACCGAGCGCTCTCCTCTCGGTGAGGCGCACACATACAAGACACGTTCAACCACGGGTGCTTCTCCTTGGCAGCGTTGATGACACGTCCCCTGGTGCTTGAGTGCACAGGCGGGCTGCGCAAAGTCTGATTGAGGATGATCCATTATAGAAATAACGTATGCTCGCCTCATTGAGTGAGATAGGTGATCAATCCGTGTTCGATACTGTCCTTCTGCGTAGCCTGCTTGCCGTTGCCGACAGCGGTGGTTTTACCCGTGCTGCCGAGCGGCTGCACCTGACGCAATCGGCGATCAGCGCGCACATTCGCCGGCTCGAGAGCGAAGCCGGGCACAAGTTGCTGGAGCGCACCACCCGCTCGGTCAGCCTGACGCCAGCAGGTGCGCGGTTGGCAGGCTATGCGCGTACCATCCTGGCGCTGCATGACGATGCCCGCGCAAGCCTTGGCGTGGGGCGGCGGGTTTCAGGCACGGTGCTTGTGGGCTTGAGCGAGGAGATGGTCAAGGCGCCGGTGATCGACTGCCTGCGCCGATTCTCGGTCGCTCACCCGGATACTGAGCTTGTGCTGAAAGTCGGCCTGACCGGGGAGTTGCTCCCGCTGGTGCAGTCCGGTGGGCTGGATTTTGTCCTGGGTAGCCGCTGCAACGGTGATGAGCCTGGTGAGGTGTTGTGGTCCGAGCCGCTGGTCTGGGCGAGAGGGCCGCTGGCGCTGCTTGCAGATGATGAGTCCAGCGCTGTTCCCTTGGCCGTGTTTTCTGACCAGTGCCCCTATCGGGCTGCTGCCATCGAGGCGCTGGCGCGCGCGGGGCGGCAATGGCGTATCGTCTGCCAGAGCCCAAGTGCCGGAGGCTTGATGACAGCCGTGAGCGGCGGTCTTGGGGTAACACCGGTCACTCGCACGGCCGCCCTGGCCGCAGGGCTGCTGGAAGTGCCAACGCTGCCGCCCTTGCCCCATGCGCAGTTTGTGCTGACAGCGGCGGCGAAACCGAAACGCTCGGTTGCCCTGCTGCTGGCGCAGTTGCGCCAATGTGTTGCCAGGGTCGGCACAGACTCGTAAGCAAGGTAGTTGCTCTCGTCGCTCGGCGCTGGCTTTGATCCTTCAGGCATAAAAAAACCGGCGCACAGGGCGCCGGTTCTTCAAACGCTAGGAAGCCTTACAGCCCGTCGAGCATCGCCTTGTTGCGTACCGCACCCTTGTCTGCACTGGTCGCCAGCAGGGCGTAGGCCTTGAGGGCGGTGGTCACCTTGCGCGGGCGCACTTCAACAGGTTTCCAGCCTTTCTTGTCCTGCTCGACGCGGCGCTCAGCCAGCTCTTCATCGCTGACCAGCAGGTTGATCGAACGGTTGGGGATGTCGATCAATACCTTGTCGCCGTCGCGCACCAGGCCAATGGCGCCGCCAGCGGCGGCTTCCGGCGAGGCGTGGCCGATCGACAGGCCCGAGGTACCGCCCGAGAAGCGACCGTCGGTGAGCAGGGCGCAGGCCTTGCCCAGGCCTTTGGACTTCAGGTACGACGTCGGGTAGAGCATTTCCTGCATGCCCGGGCCGCCTTTCGGGCCTTCGTAGCGAATGATCACGATATCACCGGCCTTCACTTCGTCGGCGAGGATGCCGCGCACGGCGCTGTCCTGGCTCTCGAAGATCTTGGCGCTGCCTTCGAACACGTGGATCGACTCGTCGACACCGGCGGTTTTCACCACGCAACCGTCGAGGGCGATGTTGCCGTACAGCACGGCCAGGCCGCCCTCTTGCGAGTAGGCGTGCTCGAAGCTGCGGATGCAGCCGTTTTCACGGTCGTCGTCGAGGGTTTCCCAGCGGGTCGACTGGCTGAACGCGGTCTGGGTCGGGATGCCCGCCGGGCCGGCCTTGAAGAAGGTGTGCACCGCTTCGTCGTCGGTCTGGGTGATGTCCCACTTGGCGATGGCTTCTTCCATGCTGCGGCTGTGCACGGTCGGCAGGTCGGTGTGCAGCAGGCCGCCACGGGCCAGCGAGCCGAGGATGCTGAAGATGCCGCCGGCGCGGTGCACGTCTTCCATGTGGTACTTCTGGATGTTCGGCGCCACCTTGCACAGCTGCGGCACCACGCGCGACAGGCGGTCGATGTCACGCAGGTCGAACGCCACCTCGCCTTCCTGGGCCGCGGCCAGCAGGTGCAGGATGGTGTTGGTCGAACCGCCCATGGCGATGTCGAGCATCATGGCGTTTTCGAACGCCTTGAAGTTGGCGATGCTGCGCGGCAGCACCGACGCATCGTTCTCACCGTAGTAGCGCTTGCACAGCTCGACGATGGTGCGGCCAGCCGTGAGGAACAGCTGCTCGCGGTCGGAGTGGGTGGCCAAGGTCGAACCGTTGCCCGGCAGGGCCAGGCCCAGTGCTTCGGTCAGGCAGTTCATCGAGTTGGCGGTGAACATGCCGGAGCACGAACCGCACGTCGGGCAGGCGCTGCGCTCGTATTCGGCGACCTTCTCGTCGGAAGCCGAGGAGTCGGCGGCGATGACCATTGCGTCGACCAGGTCCAGGCCGTGGCTGGCCAGCTTGGTCTTGCCCGCTTCCATCGGGCCGCCGGAAACGAAGATCACCGGGATGTTAAGGCGCAGGGCGGCCATCAGCATGCCGGGGGTGATCTTGTCGCAGTTGGAGATGCAGACGATGGCGTCGGCGCAGTGGGCGTTGACCATGTATTCCACGGCGTCGGCGATGATCTCGCGGCTAGGCAGCGAGTACAGCATGCCGTCGTGGCCCATGGCGATGCCGTCGTCGACCGCGATGGTGTTGAATTCCTTGGCCACGCCACCGGCGCGCTCGATCTCGCGGGCAACCAGCTGGCCCAGGTCCTTCAGGTGCACGTGGCCCGGGACGAACTGGGTGAACGAGTTGGCGATGGCAATGATCGGTTTCTTGAAATCTTCGTCCTTCATCCCGGTGGCGCGCCACAGGGCACGAGCGCCGGCCATGTTGCGGCCATGGGTGGAAGTCTTGGAACGATAATCAGGCATGAAGCGCTCCTGGCGGCTTAATCAGGTCACAAAAAGGGGAGTGAGCTTCTCTTGTCCTATGCGCCTTAGGCCGGTTGCCACTGGCACGGATGGGGCCGAAGACACCACGGGATCGCCGCGTGCTCGACCAGAGCTCATAAACCCGCCGGGGATGACTGGCGATGAATAGCCCGATTCTACACCGCTGGCGCGGCGAGGGAATGGCGATGTGTCTGGGCGGTGGCTTTGGCCGAATAGCCGGTAGTTTGTAGGACCCTTCCGAAACGGCGCTTCAAGGGCTGACCTGCCGGCCCAGGCTGACTATGATCCGCCCGCCGCATGTGCGGCTTCACGAGATACACCCTCAATGGACCTTCCCAGTTTCAGTTCATACCGAACTCGTAAATTGGCACTGAGCGCGTCGCCGCCAGGGCCTGCGAAGGCTTGAGCCCGTGTGGCTGAGGTTTGCAGGTGCCTGCGTCGGCGCCTGGAGAACCTCATGCAACACACTTCCGATCTCTGCGTTTCCCCCCTCGACCTGCGCCAGGCCGCCCAGGCGCGCCGTGACGACCTGCTGCACCCGCACGGCTACCGCGAAGGCACGGCCGGTTACCTGATGACCAGCGAATATTCTTGCCTCGATGCCGGCCTCACTGCCAGCCAGGCCATCGACATGCTGCGCCGCGAGGCCGCCGACGCCGAAACCATCTATCAGTCCTATGTCCTCGATGAGCAGCGCAACCTGCGCGGTACCTTGTCCCTGCGCGAGCTGATCCTGGCCGCCCCCGAGCAGCCGATCGAGCAGATCATGGTGCACAAGGTCATCTGCGTGTGTACCGCGACCCGCCAGGAGGAGGTGGCCCGCCTGATACGCCAGCACGACCTGCTGGCCGTGCCGGTGCTGGACGAGGGCGGGCGCCTGGTGGGGCTGGTGACGTGCGACGATGCGCTCGACGTGGTGGTCGATGAGGCCACCGAGGACTTCCACAAGGGCGCATCCATCACCAACCACGTGGGCAACCTGCGGGATGCCACGGTCAGCCTGTTGTACCGCAAGCGGGTGTTGTGGCTGGTGCTGCTGGTGTTCGGCAACCTGTTTTCGGGGGCGGGCATCGCCGCGTTCGAAGAGACCATTGCCGCGCATATCGTGCTGGTGTTCTTCCTGCCGCTGTTGGTGGACAGCGGTGGCAATGCCGGGGCGCAGTCGGCGACCTTGATGGTGCGGGGCCTGGCGACGGGCGAGGTGGTGATGCGTGACTGGCTGCGGATGCTGGGGCGCGAATGCGGTGTGGCGTTGGCGCTGGGGTTCACCATGGCGGTGGCGGTGGCATCGCTGGGTGCGTTGCGCGGTGGGATGGACGTGGCCATCATCGTTGCCAGCAGCATGCTGGTGATCGTGTTGCTGGGTAGCCTGATCGGCATGAGCCTGCCGTTCATGTTTACCAAGCTCAAGCTCGACCCGGCGACTGCCAGCGGGCCGCTGGTGACGTCGATTGCAGATGCGGCGGGGGTGCTGGTGTATTTCGGGATTGCTTCGTACGTGCTGGGTATCTGATGTGCCTTTGGGGCCGCAAGGCGGCCCCAGGGCAGTGCATCAGCTGTTTGGCAGCAACCGGCAGGTAATGCTCTTGATGTAGCGGGTTTCGGCAATGGCCGGGTGCACCGGGTGGTCCGGGCCTTGGCCGCCGCGCTCGAGCAGTTGCAGGTTGCGATCCAGGTGACGGGCGCTGGTCAGCAGGATGTTGTTCAGGTCATCTTCGGGCAGGTGCATGGAGCATGAGGCGCTGACCAGGATGCCGTCCTTGTTGAGCATGCGCATGGCCTGTTCGTTGAGGCGACGGTAGGCCGCTTCGCCGTTTTTCAGGTCTTTCTTGCGCTTGATGAACGCGGGTGGGTCGGCAATGATCACGTCGAAGCGCTCTTCGGCGGCCTTCAGCTCGCGCAGTGCCTCGAACACGTCACCTTCGATGCAGGTGAGTTTGTCGCTGATGCCGTTGAGTGCGGCGTTGCGCTCGACGCCGTCCAGGGCGAACGCCGAGGCATCCACACAGAACACTTCGCTGGCACCAAATGCGCCGGCCTGCACACCCCAGCCACCGATGTAGCTGAACAGGTCGAGCACGCGTTTGCCTTTGACGTATGGGGCCAGGCGCGCGCGGTTCATGCGGTGGTCATAGAACCAGCCGGTCTTCTGCCCTTCGCGTACCGGGGCCTCGAATTGCACGCCGTTTTCTTCCAGCGCAACCCAGTCCGGCACTTCGCCGTAAACGGTTTCGACGTAGCGCTGCAGGCCTTCGGCATCACGCGCAGCGGAATCGTTCTTGAACAGGATGCCGCTTGGCTTGAGCACCTGGACCAGGGCGGCGATCACGTCGTCCTTGTGCAGCTCCATGGTGGCCGAGGCCAGCTGAACCACGAGGATGTCGAAGAAACGGTCGACCACCAGGCCTGGCAGCAGGTCGGAATCGCCGTAGACCAGGCGGTAGCACGGCTTGTCGAACAGGCGCTCACGCAGCGACAGGGCGACGTTGAGGCGGTGCACCAGCAGCGACTTGTCCAGTGGCAGCTTGACGTCGCGCGACAGCAGGCGCGCGCAGATCAGGTTGTTCGGGCTCAGCGCCACGATGCCCAGCGGCTTGCCGTTGGCGGCCTCGAGGACCGCCTGCTGGCCGGCCTGCAAGCCTTGCAGCGGGGTCGCGGCGACGTCGACTTCATTGCTGTAGACCCACAGGTGGCCAGCGCGCAGGCGGCGGTCGGCATTGGCTT
Source organism: Pseudomonas sp. NFX1 (assembly GCF_051123555.1). Taxonomy (NCBI): domain Bacteria; kingdom Pseudomonadati; phylum Pseudomonadota; class Gammaproteobacteria; order Pseudomonadales; family Pseudomonadaceae; genus Pseudomonas; species Pseudomonas sp. NFX1. Next base: position 4,955,684 of record NZ_CP169366.1, read on the forward strand.
TGAGGCGAAGGCTGGGCAGGGACATGACGTCGCTCCGGGAAAAAAGAGCGGGAGTATACCGTGTTGGCCCTTGCTGCGGTGCTGGGTGCGACAAAGTGCTGGCCAGCCGTAAAGCCAGACGATCCGGTGTTAGAATTCGCCGTCCTCAACGAGTGTGTACGCATGTCCCAAGAACTCAGCGCCGAACAGATCCAGCAAGCCTTGCAAGGCATTACCATCCCGCCGCAACCGCAGATCATGGTTGACCTGCAGTTCGAGCAGTACATGCCTGACCCGGATCTGGAAACCATCGCCAAGCTGATTTCCCAGGACCCGGGCTTGTCCGGCGCCTTGCTCAAGCTGGTCAACTCACCGCATTTCGGCCTCTCCAACAAGATTGGCTCGATCCAGCGTGCGGTGAACCTGCTGGGCAGCCGTTCGATCATCAACCTGATCAACGCCCAGTCGATCAAAGGCGAAATGAGCGACGAAACCATCGTCACCCTGAACCGCTTCTGGGACACCGCGCAGGATGTGGCAATGACCTGCCTGACCTTGGCCAAGCGCACCGGCATGCAGTCTGCGGACGAGGCCTACACCCTTGGGCTGTTCCATGATTGCGGCGTGCCGCTGATGCTCAAGCGCTTCCCCAACTACATGGAGGTGCTGGAAGAGGCCTACGCCAAGGCCGACGGCGAAACCCGTGTGGTCGATACGGAAAACCGTGCGTTCAATACCAACCACTCGGTAGTGGGGTATTTCACCGCCAAGTCCTGGCGCCTGCCCGAGCACCTCACTGCGGCCATCGCCAACCACCACAATGCCTTGGCTGTGTTCCGCGACGAGTCTTCGCGCAATGCCCAGAGCCAGATGAAAAACCTGCTGGCGGTGCTGAAGATGGCCGAGCACATCTGCGCGTCCTACCGGGTACTGGGCAGCCAGAGCGTCGACCACGAATGGGAGGTGGTGGGGCCGCTGGTGCTCGACTACATTGGCTTGTCGGACTACGACTTCGAAAACCTCAAGCAGAATATCCGAGAGCTGGGCGGGCACTGACACATGCCGGAACTACCCGAAGTAGAAACCACCCGGCGCGGTATCGCGCCCCACCTGGAAGGCCAGCGGGTCAGCCGCGTGGTGGTGCGTGACCGGCGCCTGCGCTGGCCGATCCCCGAAGACCTGGATGTGCGCTTGTCGGGGCAGCGTATCGTCAGCGTCGAGCGGCGCGCCAAGTACCTGTTGATCAATGCCGAGGTCGGCACCTTGATCAGCCATTTGGGCATGTCGGGTAATTTGCGCCTGGTCGAGCTGGGCTTGCCGGCGGCCAAGCACGAGCATGTCGACATCGAGCTGGAGTCGGGGCTGATGCTGCGCTACACCGACCCGCGCCGTTTCGGCGCCATGCTCTGGAGCCTCGACCCGCTCAACCACGAGCTGCTGCTGCGTCTGGGGCCAGAGCCGCTGACCGATCTGTTTGACGGTGAACGCCTGTTCCAGCTGTCGCGCGGGCGCTCGATGGCGGTCAAGCCGTTCATCATGGACAACGCGATCGTGGTCGGTGTGGGCAACATCTACGCCACCGAAGCGTTGTTTGCCGCAGGCATCGATCCACGCCGGGAGGCGGGCGGTATATCGCGGGCGCGGTATCTGAAGCTGGCCATCGAGATCAAGCGGGTGCTGGCGGCGGCCATCGAGCAGGGCGGCACGACCTTGCGCGACTTCATCGGCGGGGATGGGCAGCCGGGGTACTTCCAGCAGGAACTGTTCGTCTACGGGCGGGGTGGCATGCCGTGCAAGCTGTGTGGCACGACCTTGCGCGAGGTGAAGCTTGGGCAACGGGCCAGTGTGTTCTGCCCGCGCTGCCAGCGCTGAATCGGGGCCGCTTGGCGGCCCACTCGCGGGGCTCAGGCCTTGCCAGTAATCAGACGATACTTGGCCATCAGCTGTTCTTCGGTCTCCGGGTGCGCTTCATCCAGCGGGATGCAGTCGACCGGGCAGACCTGCTGGCACTGCGGCTCGTCGTAGTGGCCCACGCACTGAGTGCACAGGTTAGGGTCGATCACGTAGATCTCTTCGCCTTGGGAGATGGCCTCGTTCGGGCACTCGGGTTCGCAGACGTCGCAGTTGATGCAATCGTCGGTGATGATCAGGGACATGGGGACTCCGGCCGGGGCTCACCGCCCGGGCATGTTCAACGCAATGGGCACAATTGTGCCGCATTCGCGCCCGCAGTGCACGCGGGCGCGATATTCAGGCGATCAGGCGTTACTTCTTGAAGCGTTCGGTCAGCGCCTCTGCCACCACGGGGTGGACGAACTTGCTGATATCGCCGCCCAATGCCGCGATTTCCCTGACCAACGTCGAGGAAATAAACGAATAGCGCTCCGAAGGCGTCAGGAACAGGCTCTCGACATCGGGGGCCAGTTGCCGGTTCATGTTCGCCAGCTGGAACTCGTACTCGAAGTCGGACACCGCACGCAGGCCGCGCAAGAAGACGTTGGCGCCCTGTTCCTTGGCGAAATGCGCCAACAGGGAAGAGAAGCCGATGACTTCGACATTGGGCAGGTGCTTGGTGACCTCACGGGCCAGCGCCACCCGTTGTTCCAGCGGGAACAGCGGGTTTTTCTTGGGGCTGGCCGCCACCGCGATAATCACATGGTCGAACAGCCGCGAGGCGCGCTCGACCAGATCGCCATGGCCCTTGGTAATGGGGTCGAAAGTACCCGGGTACAACACTCGGTTCATCGCGTCATCCTGGCTGGAGTGCGTTGGGGAGTCGGATGGTAGCGCAGCGATTGCGCCCGGCCAAGTCGTGCGGCCGGCTGATGGCACTATAGACAGTGGGTGCATTTGTTGTCATGCGTTGTGTGCCAGGCGGGTGATCAGGGCATCGGTAAGCTTTGCGCTGAGGGCGTAAACCGATAATTGCGGGTTGGCGCCGATGCTGGTGGGGAAAAGCGAGCCGTCGTGAATCGACAGGTTTTCCAGCTGGTGGTGCTGGCCCAGGCTGTTGCACACCGCCTGGCGCGGGTCTTCACCGAGGGCGCAACCGCCCATCACGTGGGCGCTGCCCAGGCGTGTGCGGTACGGCGCCAGTGACAGCTCGTCGATCATCGTCAGGGCTTCACTCAGGCTGCTGGCGTAGCGGGCATCGCCGTGCACCGGCAGTACCCGCGTGGCTCCGGCGGCAAACTGGATGTGCGCCATGCTGCGGTAGGCGCGACGCAAACCGTCGCGCAGGTAATCGTTGACCGGGTAATCCAGCACCGGTGAGCCATCGCCGCGCAGCTCGACGGCGCCCCCCTGGCTTTGCGGGTGGAAGCCATCGCGCAGCAACGCCAGCATCACGTGGGTGTGCGGCAGCTCGGCCATGCGCTGGGCATTGTCGTTGCCATGCCCGCCCAGCAGGGTGCTGGCCAGGGCCGGGTGCAGGGGCGGCACTTCGAGTTTGTAGCCGATCGGGCCGTCGCTGCCGCCCAACCATTGAAAATGGTCGCTGTAGATCGATTGCGGGGCGCCGTAGTAGGGGTCGATGCGCGCGTTGAAACGTGCCGCGCTGAAGTTGACCAGGTGCAGGAAAGTGCGTTTGCCCAGGCGCGCGTGCGGGTCGGGAGCGTTGGAGCGCAGCAACAGCGCCGGGCTGTTGATACCGCCCCCAGCCAAAATGTAGTGCCGGGCGCGCACGCTGATCTGCTTGCCGGTGGTGTTTATCCCGTTGGCGTCCAGGGCGCTGCACTGCAACCCGGCGATGCGTTCGCCGTCGTGCTCGAAGCGCTCTGCCCGGGCCAGGTACAGCAGCTCGCCACCCTGGTCTAGGGTGGCCGGTATGCTGGTCACCAGCATCGACTGCTTGGCATTGACCGGGCAGCCCATGCCGCAATAGCCAAGGTTCCAGCAACCGCGCACATTGCGCGGTATCACCGCCCAACGATAGCCGAGCTGTTCGCAGCCACGGCGCAGCACTTCGTTGTTGGCATTTGGCGGCAAGGCCCAGGGGCTGATGCCCAGCTGCTGTTCGATGCGTTCGAACCAGGGGGCTAATGCTTCGTTGCCCAAACCGCTGACCTGGTGCTCCTGGGCCCAATGGGCCAGGGTCTGTGGCGGTGTGCGAAAGCTCGAGGTCCAGTTGACCAGCGTGGTGCCGCCCACAGCGCGGCCCTGCAGAATGGTGATGGCGCCATCCTTGCTCATCCGCCCCAAGCCCTCCTGATACAGGCTGGCGTAGGCCTCGCTTTCCAGCAGGTGGAAGTCGCTGCTGGTCTTCAGTGGGCCTTCTTCGATCAGCAATACCTTGAACCCGGCGGCGCTGAGCAACTGCGCGCTGGTGGCGCCGCCAGCGCCGCTGCCGATCACGGCGATGTCGGCTTGCAGGGCCAGGTCCTGCGCCAGGCGCGAGCCGTCGTGGGTGATCCAGCCGCGTTCGAGGCCTTGGCGAAACGGGTCGATTACAGGCATTGGCGGTGCTCTTGTTGTCGTCAGATCTTCGGTGGCCCAGGGTAGCCGCAGGCCGCCCAGGCTTCCGGGCGCTCGTACCAGGCCATCAGCAGCAGTTGCAGCAGCGATGCATGGCCCATGCGCAGCAGGTTCAGCGAGCTGGCCTGCCAGCGTTGCAGAAACGCGTTGATCTGCTCGGCGCTGGCTTGCTGCCAGGCGCCCCAGATACCGGTCAGGGGGCCGCGGGTCAACGGCAGGCTGAGCACGTCGAACAATTGCCGGGTGAGCTTGAGCATCTCTGGCGACAGAGCCGCCAGTTTGTGATCCAGGCTGTGCAGCACCAGCGCTTCGACGGCCTGGGTGCCGGCAAGCACTACCGGGATCAGCGCGTTCAGCAGGTGCAGGTCGTCGTCGCGCAGCGCCCGATAGCCAGTTGCGGGCGACTGCGCCGTGCAGCCGACCAGGCTGGTGGTGGCGAGGAACGCACTGGCACCCAGGCTGAAACGGAGCAGGTCGCGTCGCTGCATGGCCCGGGCTCAGCGGATGAACAGCTTGTAGACCAGGCGCTGCAAGGCCTTGCCGTAAGGCGGGTAGATCAGGCGGGCAGCGTTCAGGCGTTGCTTGGCCAGCACCGCCTTGGCTTTGCTGAAGGTCAGGAAGCCGTCGTGGCCGTGGTAGTGCCCCATACCGGAAGGCCCTATACCGCCAAAGGGCAGGTCGTCCTGGGCGACATGCAGCAGGGTGTCGTTCAGGCACACGCCACCGGAGTGGGTGTGGCGCAGTACGTGCTCCTGCTCGGTGCGCTCGTAGCCGAAGTAGTAGAGGGCCAGGGGGCGTGGGCGCTGGTTGATGTAGGCCAAGGCTTGGTCGAGGGTGTCATAGGGCACCAGCGGCAACAGCGGGCCGAAAATTTCGTCCTGCATCACCTGCATGCCGTCGGTCACCCCCAGCAGCAGGTGAGGGGGCAGGCGTCGTCCCTGGCGGGGTTCGCCGGGGTACAGGTCGAGCACCTCGGCGCCTTGGTCGCGGGCGTCGTCCAGCAGGTGCTGCAGGCGCTGCAGCTGCCGCGGGTTGATGATGGCGGTGTAGTCGGGGTTGTCGGCGATATGCGGATACAGGCGGCGAACGGCGAGCTGGTAGGCGTCACTGAAGGCCTGCAGCCGTTCGCGCGGCACCAGCACGTAGTCGGGGGCTACGCAGGTCTGGCCGGCGTTCAGGGTCTTGCCGAAGGCAATGCGCTCGGCCGCGCTGTCCAGCGGCACGCTGGCCGAGACGATGGCCGGCGATTTGCCGCCCAGTTCCAGGGTCACCGGGGTCAGGTTATGGGCCGCAGCCAGCATGACCTGGCGGCCCACACTGGTAGCGCCGGTGAACAGCAGGTGGTCGAACGGCAGGCGAGCAAAGGCCTGGCCAACCTCGACCTCACCCAGCACCACGCTGACCAGGTCTTCGGGGAACACGCGTGCCAGCAACTGCTTGAGCGCCTGGGCACTGGCCGGCGTTGCTTCGCTGAGCTTGAGCATGACCCGGTTGCCCGCCGCCAGGGCACAGGTCAGCGGGCCAATGGCGAGAAACAACGGGTAGTTCCAAGGCACGATGATGCCGACCACCCCCAAGGGTTGGTAGCGCACCTGCGCGCTGGCGGGCTGGAAGGCCAGCCCGACCCGGCGCCGGCTGGGGCGCATCCAGCGTTGCACATGCGTTTCGGCATGGCGCAGGCCCTGGATCGAGGGCAGCAGTTCAGCCAGCAAGGTCTCGTCGGCGCTGCGCCCGTCAAAGTCGTGGTCGATTGCTTCGATCAGTTGCGCCTGCTCCGCCAGCAGTGCCTCGCGCAGGCTCTTCAGCCACTGGCGGCGCTGGGCCGCCGGTGGCGTGGGGTTGCCGGCAAAAGCCTGGCGTTGAGTGGCGAACCTCGCCGTCAGGTCGAGGTCGGAATGCACAGGAGGCAAGGCAACGGGCGAGGTCATATCGGCGCGAGTCCGGGCGTGGGAGTCCCTAGAGCCTATACTCTAATCGGTACCATGGTGCGAATTTTTCCTGGCGTTCGAGCGGTGCATTCCACAGCGGATAAGCCGTAAGATGACCCTTTGACCAAGGCCCGCAGACTGGGAGCTGAGCATGGCCCCGCGCATGAAGACCCGAGAGCGCATCGTGCAGAACAGCCTGGAGCTGTTCAACCAGCAGGGCGAACGTAGCGTCAGCACCAACCATATTGCCGCGCACATGGAAATCTCGCCCGGCAACCTCTATTACCACTTCCCCAACAAGCAGGCGATTATCGCCCTGTTGTTCAGCCAGTACGAAGCGCTGGTGGACAGTTTTCTGCGCCCGCCTCAAGGGCGAGCCGCAACGGTGGAAGACAAGCGTTTCTACCTCAAGGCCCTGCTCGCGGCGATGTGGAACTACCGCTTCCTGCACCGCGACCTGGAACACCTGCTGGACAGCGACCCCGAGCTGGCCGCGCGCTATCGGCGGTTTTCCGAGCGCTGCCTGCGCCAGGGCCAGGCGATCTACCGGGGCTTCGTCGACGCCGGGATCCTGGCCATGGCGCCGGCGCAGATCGAGTCGCTGACCATCAACGCCTGGATCGTGCTGACTTCATGGGTGCGTTTTCTCAGCACCACGCGTGAGCACTCCGCGCACCTGGGTGAAGAAGCCTTCAAGCGCGGCGTCTATCAGGTACTGGTGCTGGAGCTTGGCTTCGTCACCGTTGACGCCCGCAATGCCGTGGACGCGCTGTGCCAGGAATTCCATGTACCGTTCAACCAGGCCCTGGAACTGTGAACCAGGGCACGAGTGCCATCGATCAGGAGATAGTCATGCCCCTTGCGCAATTGATCACCCCGCAACAGCTGGCCGAGCGTCTGGGCTCGCCCGATCTGGTGATCCTCGACTGCCGCTTTGCCCTCGAGGATGTGGACTATGGCCAACGCAGCTATGCCGAGGGGCATATTGCCGGGGCCCACTTCGCCGACCTTGAGCGCGACCTCAGTGGCCCGGTAAGCAAGGGACGCACGGGGCGCCACCCATTACCGGATGCGGGGCGGCTGGTTGAGCGCCTGCGCGAGTGGGGGCTGGACAACGACAGCCAGGTGGTGCTCTACGACGACGGCCCCGGTGCATTTGCCGCGCGCGCCTGGTGGTTGCTGGCCTGGTTGGGCAAACGCAGTGGCGTGTCGATTCTCGATGGCGGCCTCAAGGCGTGGCATGCAGCGCATCTGCCGTTGAGCCTGGACCCACCCCTCAAGCGCGAGGGTACGTTCACAGGTGAGCCGGATAACACGTTGCTGATCGATGCCGAGCACTTGGCCAAGCACCTGGGCGATGCGGGGCTGACGTTGATCGACGCCAGAGGCTTGCCGCGCTTTCGCGGTGAAGTCGAGCCTATCGACCCGGTTGCTGGGCATATTCCTGGTGCGCAGTGCGCGGCGTTTACCGACAACCTGGGGGTCGACGGGCGTTTTCTACCGGCCGACGCACTCAAGCAACGGTTTGCCGAAAAGTTGGCGGGGCGCTCGCCGGAGCAACTGGTGGCCTACTGCGGGTCGGGGGTGACGGCTTGCCACAATCTGTTTGCCCTGGCACTGGCGGGCTATCCGCTGGGGCGGCTGTATGCGGGGTCGTGGAGCGAGTGGATCAATGATCCGGCGCGTGGGGTGGCGACTGGGGATTGATTCGGGCTGCTGCTACGCGCCTTCTACCAGCCACTGCGGAATCCGCCGTTCCAGGTAATACCCCGGGTTGCGCAGGCTGCCATCGACAAAACCCACATGGCCACCGCGATTGTGCAGTTCAAACTGCGTCTGCGCTGCCAGTTCGCTTGCCAAGGGCAAGCTGTGGCTGGACACGAATGGATCGTCGCTGGCGTGGATGATCAGGGTCGGCGTGCGGTTCTCGCCCAGGAAGAAGCGGCTCGATGAGCGGCGGTAGTAGTCGTGCGCATCGTTGAAACCATTGAGCGGCGCAGTGACCCTGCCGTCGAAGTCCCAGAAGGTGCGCAGTTTGGTCAGGGGCCCGAGCCGTTCCAGGGCTGCTAGCCGCTCGTGTTCGCCCTTCTCATGGAAGTGGCGTTGCTTGAGCTGCACATAGGCCAGCATCTCGCGCATGAAATGGGCCTGGTAAACCTTCGAAAAACCCTGGCCGATACGGTCGGCACACTGGTCCAGGCGAAACGGCACCGACACCGCGACCGCAGCTTCCAGCTGGCTGGCCGAGCCGCTTTCGCCCAGGTATTTGAGCAGCACATTGCCACCCAACGAATAACCCACTGCATAAAGTGGCGCCAATGGGCGCTGGGCGCGCAGGTGAGCGACGATTTCTGCCAGGTCCTCGCTGGCGCCGGAATGGTAGCTGCGCGGCAGCAGGTTCGGCTCGCCCGAACAACCGCGCCAGTTCACCGCCACGCTGGCCCAGCCGCGGCTCTGCAGGGCTTGCTGCAAGCCTTTGACGTAGGGCGAGTGGGAAGACCCGGTCAGCCCGTGCAGCACCAGCACCAGCGGCGCATCCGCCTGGTGCGGGCCATGCCAGTCGAGGTCGATGAAGTCGCCATCGGCCAGCCACAGCCGCTCGCGGTCGCGCTGCAGCGCTGGCAACTTGCGCCAGAGCGGGCCCCACAAGGTTTGCAGGTGCGGGTTGGACAGGCCGACGGCCGGGCGAAAATGGGCAGTGAGGCTGGGCATGCTGGGCGACTCGTGATGTGCCTGCCTAGAGTGCCATGAAACACTGCCCCTGTACCTGCGCTATTGGTCGATGGCCGGCAGCGGTTGCTGGTCCACCATGGGGCCGACGCTGACAAGCACCTGGCGCGTCAGGTCGAACCTGCGTTGCATGACTTCGCGGACCACCTCCGGGGTCAGCTGGGTCAAGCGTTCGATGTAGGTATTCGGGTAGTCATCCGCTTGCCGTTGATAGGTGGTGTTGGTGAGCAGTGCGGCCAGGCTGTTGTTCCTGGCAACACCACGCAACAACTGCCCTGCCAGCTGTTGGCGAGCCAGTTGCAGTTCGGCTTCGCTCGGCCCTTGCCGGATAAAGTCGGCAAGCAAGGTGGATACCCGGTCCTGCGTGCCGGCCACGAAATGCGGGGCGATCTCCCACTCGATGACGAACAGCCCTCCAGCACTCATGGGCACCAGTTGGCTACGGATGTCGTAGGTGAGGCCACGACGTTGGCGCAGTTCTTTCATCAGCCGTGAGTCGAGCCCCGAGCCCAGCACTTCACTGGCCATTACCAGAGCAAGGTACTCGGGTTCGTTGGCCGGTACGTTCATCGGCAACGCCAGAAGCACTGCGTTGCTCGCCCCAGGCTGTTCAACGTTGATCGTTGCACTTGTGGTTTCAGGGGGGACTGGCAGCTCGGCGGCGGCCCACCCTTGGGGCAGTGCCTGGCTGATGCGCTGTGCAATGCCTTGCGCCTCGGTGCGCGACAGGTCGCCGACAACGACCATTTCCAGGTTGGTGGCACTGTAGGCACGTCGGTGAAACGCTTTCAGGTCGTCGCGCGTGACCGTGGCCAGCCCTTGCGCCGTGCTGCCCTGCGGGTTGGCGTAGGGATGCCCGCTGAACAGGTGGTGAAAGACCTCGCGGCGCGCCCTGAGCACCGGCTGCTTCGCGCGGGATGCGTCGTGCTGCAAGAGTTGGCGTTTGACAGTCTCCAGCGAGGTGTCGTCAAAGGCCGGCTGAGCGACCATTTCGGTGAACAGTTCGATGGCAGGGTCGAGCAGCGCCGGGGTGCTCATGCTGCGCAGGCTCAAGGTCGCGTGCTCACGGCGTATCTGTTTATCCACAACTGCACCCAGCCGCTCCATACGCTGAGCATGCTCGATCGCGTCAAAGCGCTGGCTGCCCTCGTCGAGCATGTACAGGGTCAGCGCGGCCAGATTGGGCTGGTCACCCTGAAGGCTACCCGCCTTGAAGCGCAGCATCACATCGACGATGGGCAAACCGCGGGCCTCGACGAACGTCACGCCTGTACCCGCGTCGGTTCTCCAGACCTCTACTTGCGTCTTGATGGTTTCGAAATGGTTCAGGTCCAGCCCTTGGGCGCTGAGCAGACCGTTGCCTAGGTCCGGTGCCGCCAGAGGGGCCTCTGTTCTCTCATTCATGAGGGGTCTCCTGAGGGTGCAGGAAGGTGGTCGCCATGCGAGGTGGCGTCAGGTAATCGTGCGCGGCTTGGCGAACCTGCTCGGTGGTCACTGCCTCGATGGCTTCTCGATCATCATCCAGCGCGATGGGGTCCAGCCCGCAGACCGCCTGCCTGCCGATGGCTTCTGCCTGCTCCTCGATGTCGTCTCGTGCAAACACTTGCCTGGCCAGGAGGCGCGCCTTTGCGCGTTGAAGGTCTTGCGGGCTGGGCAGGGTCTGGCGAAAGGCTTCGATTTCAGCCATCAGTCTGTCGGCTGCTGCCTCGGGCGTGACGTTGCAGTAGGCATAGAGGGTCAGCAGGCTGTCGCCACGCCGACACGGCTCGTAGCTTGACTTCAGGGCTTGCAGTACCGGCTCGTCTATCAGCAGCCGACGCTGCAGCGTTGCCGCCTGGCCTTCGGTAAGCAGATCGGGCAGCAGCCGCAAGGCATGCGCTTGCGTGCTGGAGCTGGCGGTGCGTTGGCTGGGCAGGTTGAAGCTGAGGATCAGGCCGGGCCTCAGGCCTTGCAGGCGCAGTGTTTGCGAGCGTTGAGCCAGCTTGGGGGCCTCGACGGGCGCTTGTTGAAGTGGCAGGCGATGGGCGGGGATTGCCGCGAAATGCCGCGTGACCAGTGTTTGCAGTTGTTGCAGGTCGATGTCGCCGGCGACTGCAAGGGTGGCATTGTTCGGGTGATACCAGGTTTGGTACCAGGTGCGGGCGGCCGCAGGCGTCATGGCCGCGAGGTCGGCCTTGTAGCCGATCACCGGCGTTGCATAGGGGCTGGTGCCGTGGGCCAGCAATTGGTGCTGTTCCAGTGCGAGCGCCAAAGGGTTGTTGTCGACATCGGTACGCCGCTCGGCCATTACCACCGCAAGCTCGCGAGCAAAGGATGCATCGCCGAGGGTGGCTGTGGCCATGGTGTCGGCCATGGCTTCCAGGGCAACCTCCAGCCGGCTGACGGGCAAGGTCAGTGGGAAGACCGTGGCCTCGGCATGGGTGAACGCATTCGGGTCACCGCCGAGGCGGGTCATGAGGGTCGCATACTGCCCGCTGGCCAGTTTGCTGCTGCCCTCGAACAGCAAGTGCTCCAAAGCATGGGACAGGCCAGTATGCCCCTCGGGCTCGTAGCTGGCGCCAATGTGATACCACAGTTGCACGCTTGCCAACGGGGCGCGACGGTCTTCGCGTAAATAAACGCGCAGGCCATTGGCGAGGGAGAAGGCCTGTACCGAGGGTACAGGCGTTGGGTGTTCGGTCATGGCGCAAGTGCTCCTGCAAGAAACGAAGGAGCAGCTTCAGCCATGGCGCCGGTTACTGTGCTGTAACTAATTACGCCAACACAGTAAACCGGCGTGCCGGCGGGCGGTCAGCCGCGCTGCCAAAGCGCGTAATGCACCTGGCCGGTTTTTTTCTCGCGGTGCAGGCGCCAGTTACCGGGCATTTGCAAGGCCGAGGGTGCGGTTTCGCTCTCGGTGTAGATCCACGCCTGTTCACGCAGCCACTGGTTCTGTTCCAGCAGGTTGCAGGTGTTGGCCAGCAAGTCCTGATGGAAGGGCGGGTCGAGGAACACGACGTCGAACTGCTGCTTGGCCGGGTTCTGCAGGTAGCGCAGCGCGTCGGTCTGCAGGATTTGCCCGCGTGGGCAGCGCAGCAGCTCGAGGTTGTCCTTGAGGTTACTGATGGCGGCCGGGTTGCTGTCCAGGGCCACGGCATCTTCGGCGCCGCGAGACAAGGCTTCGAGCACCAGGGCGCCGCTGCCGGTAAAGGCATCCAGCACTCGGGCGCCTTCGATGTAAGGCGCAAGCCAGTTGAACACGGTTTCGCGCACGCGATCAGGCGTTGGCCGCAGGCCGTCGCCTTCAGGCACCGTCAGACGGCGGCTGCGCCACTCGCCGGCGATGATGCGCAGGTGGCCCTGGCCCTTGCTTTGGCCCGTTTGAGGGCGGGCGGGAGGGGTGGATCTTGGCATTAGTGCTCCGGTACGCCGGGCGGTTGCTCGGCGGGCTTGTCAGTGGGGGCTGGCAGCGGTTTTTGCGGCACCTTGGGGCCAGCGGTGACGATCACCAGTTTATCGGCCGACAGGTGTTTGTTCATGGCGGCCTTGACCTGTTCGACGGTAAGGGCCTGGGACTGCTGCATGAAGTCCTCGAGCCAGGTCAGCGGCAGGTTGTAGAAGCCGATGGCCCCCAGTTGGCCGACGATACTGGCATTGCTGGCATTGGACAGCGGGAAGCTGCCGGCCAGCTCGCGCTTGGCGTCGTCCAGCTCTTGCTGGGTCGGGCCGCTTTTCAGGTAGTCGGCAAGAATGTCCTGGACCAGCTTGAGCGTGCCTTCGCTGAGTTCGGCGCGGGTTTGCAGGTTGATCATGAACGGGCCGCGCACCTGCATCGGGCTGAACACCGAGTAGACGCCGTAGGTGAGGCCGCGCTTTTCACGTACTTCACTCATCAGACGGGTGCCGAACGCGCCACCGCCAAGGATCTGGTTGCCCAGCGACAGGGCTGGCCAGTCTGGGTTCTGACGGTCGATACCCAGTTCAGCCAGCATCAGGTGGGTCTGCTTGGACGGGAAGTCGATGTGGGTCAGGCCCGCCTTGGGCTCAACGGGCTGGGGCGGTGCCACCAGCGCCGGGCCCTTGGGCAGGCCGGCGGATACCTGGGCGGCAATGGCCTCGGCTTCGGCGCGGCTGAGATCGCCGACCAGGGCGATGACTGCGTTGCCGGCGGTGTAAGCCTTGGCATGGAAGGCGCGCAGCTGTGCCAGGGTGATGCCGTTGATGCTTTCGGCGGTGCCGTCGCTCGGGTGAGCGTAGGGATGGTCGCCGTAGAGTTTGCCGAACAGTGCCTTGCCAGCGATCTTGCCGGGGTTCTGCTTCTCGTATTCGAAGCCGGCCAGCATCTGGTTCTTGATGCGCTTGAGGGCGTCCTCCGGGAACGTGGGCTTGCCGGCGACCTCGGCGAACAGCTTGAGCGCCGGCTCACGCTTGTCCTGGGTGCTCAAGCTGCGCAGCGAGGCCACGGCCATGTCGCGGTACGAGCCGTTGCCGAAGTCTGCGCCGAGGCCTTCGAAGCCTTCGGCAATGGCGGTCACGTCCTTGCCGGCAACGCCCTCGTTGAGCATGGCGTTGGTCAAGGCGGCCAGGCCTGGCGTGGCGCCGTCCTGGCTGCTACCGGCGGCGAAAGTGACGCGCAGGTCGAACATCGGCAGTTCGCGGGCTTCGACGAACAGCACCCGGGCGCCTTCGGCGGTGGTCCAGTTCTGGATGTTCAGCTGACGCCGACTGGGTGCCTTGCCATCCAGCTCGGCCAGTGACTGCAGGGTATTGGCCGGGCGGGCCGCATTGCTGTCGGCCTTCGGCGCGTTGTCAGCCAGGGCCGGGGCCGCCAGCACTGCCGCCAGCGTAAGGGCGCGGATGCCCGTAGCCAGCAGGGTGTGGCGTGGTGCGCGACGATCACTCATGAGCGGACTCCTCGGGCAGTACATGGGCAACGCTCAGGCGTTCGCGGGTGAAGTAGGTGCGCGCAGCGTTCTGGATGTCTTGCGGGGTCACGCGCTTGAGCTCGTCCAGCTCGCTGTCGATCAGCTTCCAGGACAGGCCCACGGTCTCCAGCTGGCCGATGGTGGTGGCCTGGCTGCTGATGGAGTCGCGGTCGTAGACCAGGCCGGCGATCACCTGGGCGCGCACGCGTTCGAGTTCTTCGGCGCTAGGGGGCGTGGTCTTGAGCTCTTCGAGCAGTTGCCAGATGCCCTTTTCCACGTCTGCCAGGGTTTTGTGCTTCTGCACGTTCGGCGTGGCCGAGATCAGGAACAGGCTGTCGCCACGGGTGAAGGCGTTGTAGCTGGACGACGCACCGGCCACCAGCTCCTGACCGCGCTCCAGGCGGGCCGGCATGCGGGCGCTGTAGCCGCCGTCGAGCAAGGCCGAGATCAGGCGCAGGGCGTGCACCGTGCTCGGCTCCTGGGTGGTCGCCAGGCCGGGTACGTTGAAGCCGTAGATCAGGCTCGGCAACTGGGTGCGCACGTGCAGGGTCAGTTGGCGTTGGCCTGGCTCGGCCAGCTCCAGCGGCAGCTTGGCTGGTGGGACCGCGCGCTTTGGAATGCCGGCGAAGTACTTTTGCGCCAGGCCCTTGACCTCATCGACGGTGACATCGCCGACCACCACCAGGGTGGCGTTGTTGGGCGCGTACCAGGATTCGTACCAGTGCCGCAGCTCCTCGACCTTCATGCGTTCGAGGTCGGCCATCCAGCCGATGGTCGGGGTGTGATAGCCACTGGCCGGGTAGGCCATGGCGCGGAACAGCTCGAATGCTTTCGAGTTGGGTTGATCATCGGTGCGCAGGCGGCGCTCTTCCTTGATCACTTCGATTTCGCGGCTGAACTCGTCGGCGGGCAGGCGCAGGCTGGCCAGGCGGTCGGCTTCGAGTTCCAGGGCCACTGGCAGGCGGTCGCGGGCCAGCACCTGGTAATAGGCCGTGTAATCGTCGCTGGTGAAGGCGTTTTCTTCGGCGCCCAGGTCCCGCAGGATGCGCGAGCCCTCGCCGGGGCCGACTTTGGCGCTCCCCTTGAACATCATGTGTTCCAGGGCGTGGGACAGGCCGGTCTGGCCCGGGGTCTCGTAGCTGGAGCCGACCTTGTACCAGATCTGCGAGACCACGACCGGTGCGCGGTGGTCTTCGCGCACGACCACCTTGAGGCCGTTGTCGAGGATGAATTCGTGAGTCGGTTGCACATCGGCGGCGAAGGCCGCGAGCGGCAGGCAGAGCGTGCCGAGCAACAGGCCAGCGGCGCGGCGGGCTAGAGCATTCATACGGTGTTTAACCTGTTCGGCGGCCCGCAGGGTTTAGCGTCGGCGGGCCAGGAGGTGCTAGGATACTGATCCGGTTGCCTGGCGACCATGCCTGTCGCCGTTCTGGCCCGCAGGACACTAAGACAAAACGTTGCGCATGAACCAGCCGGCTTCAAGATAGTCTGTTCTGCGTATAGAGAATTCCCGATGCGCCATTGCTGGCGCATCGCTACCCTGAGATAGCCGTCCTCCATGTTTGGTTCCAACGACGACAAAAAAGCGCCGGCCGAGTCTGGCGAAAAGAAAGGCCTGTTCAGCTGGTTTCGCAAGAAGCCGCAGCAACCTGTCGCCGAACAGCCGCAAACGCCCGAGCCACAGCCTGCTGAACCGGTAGCGCCGCAGCCTGCCGTCGAGCTGCCTGAAGCGCCGCCGCTCGCGCCTTTGGCCGCACCGGCCCCGGTTGCTCCCGAGGTGCCCCAGCCTGCGCTGCCGCCTGCTGCCTTCGTGGCCCCCGAGCCGGCGCAGGCGCCTGCTGTTACCTCAGCTCCCGAGCCTTTGCCTGCTGTTGCTCCGGCCCCCGAGCCCGAGCAGCCAGCAGTAGGTGCGGGCTTGCCCGCGAATCCGCAAGCCGCCGCCACACCGGTCGAAAGCCCTTCGCCGCTGGTGCAAGCCCCTGAAGCCCCGGTAGTTCGCGCCGCAGAACCGCCTGTCAGCAACCTGGTGCTGCCGGTCGCCGAAGAGCCCGTGGCCCTGGTGCCGGACCTGGAGCCTATCGCCCCGCCAGCGATCCCTGAGCGCCCGGTAGCCGCAGCGCCTGAGCCGGCGCCCGTGGTTGTCGAGCCAGCAGCGGTCGCGGCGCCTGCCCCGGTCGAAGCTGAACCGGTTGCCGTACCGGCCGCCACCGAACAGTCCAAACCCGGCTTCTTCGCCCGCCTCAAGCAAGGCCTGTCCAAGACCAGTGCCAGCATCGGCGAAGGCATGGCCAGCCTGTTCATGGGCAAGAAGGTTATCGATGATGACCTGCTCGACGAGATCGAAACCCGCCTGCTGACCGCCGACGTCGGCGTTGAAGCGACCTCGGCCATTGTCCAGAACCTGACCCAGAAGGTTGCCCGCAAGCAACTGGCCGATGCCGATGCATTGTACAAGTCGCTGCAGGAAGAACTGGCCGCGTTGCTGCGCCCGGTCGAGCAGCCGCTGAAGATCCAGGCGCAGAACAAGCCCTATGTGATCCTGGTGGTCGGCGTGAACGGCGCTGGCAAGACCACCACCATCGGCAAAATGGCCAAAAAGCTGCAGCTGGAGGGCAAGAAGGTCATGCTGGCCGCGGGCGACACCTTCCGCGCTGCGGCCGTCGAGCAGTTGCAGGTCTGGGGCGAGCGTAACCAGATCCCGGTGATCGCCCAGCACACCGGTGCCGACTCCGCTTCGGTGATTTTCGATGCCGTGCAGGCCGCCAAGGCCCGTGGCGTCGATGTGCTGATCGCTGACACGGCCGGCCGTCTGCACACCAAGGACAACCTGATGGAAGAGCTGAAGAAGGTTCGCCGGGTCATCGGCAAGCTCGACGCCGAGGCGCCTCACGAGGTGCTGCTGGTGCTCGACGCCGGTACAGGCCAGAACGCCATCAGCCAGGCCAAGTACTTCAACCAGAGTGTCGAGCTGACTGGCCTGGCGCTGACCAAGCTGGACGGCACCGCCAAGGGCGGGGTGATCTTCGCCCTGGCCAAGCAGTTCAACATCCCGATCCGTTTCATCGGTGTCGGCGAAGGTATCGACGACCTGCGCACCTTTGAAGCCGAGCCGTTCGTCAAGGCGCTGTTCGCCGAGCGAGAGCATCCATGATCCGATTCGAACAGGTCGCCAAGCGCTATCCCAATGGCCATGTAGGCTTGCATGAGCTGAGTTTCCGGGCGCGCCGGGGCGAATTCCTGTTCGTCACCGGGCACTCGGGTGCCGGTAAGAGCACCTTGCTGCGTTTGCTGCTGGCCATGGAACGCCCGACCAGCGGCAAGCTGCTGCTGGCAGGGCAGGACCTGGGCCAGATCAGCAATGCGCAGATCCCCTTCCTGCGTCGGCAGATCGGTGTGGTGTTCCAGAACCACCAGTTGCTGTTCGATCGCACGGTGTTCAACAACATCGCCTTGCCGCTGCAGATCCTCGGTTTGTCCAAGGCCGAGATCACCAAACGCGTGGATTCGGCGTTGGAGCGTGTGTCGCTGGCCGACAAGGGCGAGCTGTTCCCGGCGGACCTGTCCACGGGGCAGCAGCAGCGGGTCGGTATTGCGCGGGCCATCGTCCATCAGCCAGCCCTGTTGCTGGCCGACGAACCCACCGGCAACCTTGACCCGCGCCTGGCCGCGGAGATCATGGGCGTGTTCGAGGACATCAACCGCCTGGGCACCACGGTATTGATCGCCAGCCACGACCTGGCACTGATTGCGCGCATGCGCCACCGCATGCTGACGCTGCAGCGCGGCCGTCTGATCGGCGATGGGGAGGCTGGGCAATGAGCACTACACGTACGCCGAAGGTTTCCGAGCGGGTTGCACCGAAACCCGCCGACCCGCAGCCGGGAAAGAAAAAACGCGACGACGATGACGGCCCGGACTTTCGCACGTTGCTGCATGCCTGGCTGGAGAGCCACCGGGCAAGCATGGCCGACAGCTTGCGTCGCCTCGGCAAGCAGCCGATCGGCAGCTTCTTCACCTGCCTGGTCATGGCCGTGGCCTTGAGCATGCCCATGGGCCTGTCGTTGCTGCTGAAGAACGTCGAGAAGCTCGGCGGGTCCTGGCAGCGTGCCGCGCAGATTTCGCTGTACCTGAAGCTTGACGCTGGCAGCAAGGAAGGCGAGGCCCTGCGTGACGAGATCAAGCGCATGCCCGGGGTGGCCGATGCGTTGTATGTCAGCCGCGACCAGGCGCTGGAAGAGTTCCAGCAACAGTCCGGGCTGGGCGAGGCCTTGCGCGAACTCCCTGAAAACCCGCTGCCTGGCGTGGTGGTGGTGACCCCGAGCGAGGTCGACAAGCCCGCGCTGGAGGCGTTGCGTCAGCGCCTGTCGGAGCTGCCCAAGGTCGAAGTGGCACAGCTGGACCTGGTATGGGTCGAACGCCTGGCGGCGATCCTCAAGCTCGGTGACCGCTTTGTATTCGGGTTGGCGGTCATGCTGATTTCTGCGCTGCTGTTAGTAATCGGTAACACAATTCGTCTACATATCGAGAACCGCCGCACCGAGATCGAAGTCATCAAGCTGGTAGGCGGCACTGACAGCTACGTGCGCCGGCCTTTCCTGTACATGGGTGCCTTGTACGGCCTGGGTGCGGGTTTCTTGGCCTGGGGTATCCTGGCGTTCGGCCTCAACTGGCTGAACCAGGCGGTTGTCGGGCTGTCCGGCTTGTACGGCAGTGACTTCGCCCTGGGTGGCGTGCCGGCGTCCGATGGTCTGTCGCTCTTGATCGGAGCGGTGCTGTTAGGGTATATCGGTGCATGGATCGCGGTCGCTCGCCACTTGAACGAGCTGGCGCCTCGATAGTTTTTCCCGTGCCAGCATTGACTTTATTACCGTTTTGGGAACTTGTTTACCGGTTTCCGGTCAATGTTGGCAGTGCCCACAAGGCGCGAGTCTAGTAAGTCGGAGGTTCTTGAATGACCACATCGTTGCAACCTGCCTATGCCTTGGTACCCGGTGCAAACCTGGAAGCCTATGTGCACACGGTCAACAGCATCCCGCTGCTGACGGTCGAGCAGGAGCGTGATCTGGCCGAGCGTCTCTATTATGAGCAGGATCTTGAGGCCGCTCGGCAAATGGTGATGGCCCACCTGCGTTTCGTCGTACATATCGCCCGTAGCTATGCAGGCTATGGCCTGGCCCAGGCCGATCTGATTCAGGAAGGCAACGTCGGCCTGATGAAGGCCGTCAAGCGCTTCAACCCTGAGATGGGTGTGCGCCTGGTATCCTTTGCCGTGCACTGGATCAAGGCAGAAATCCACGAATTCATCCTGCGTAACTGGCGCATCGTCAAGGTGGCTACCACCAAGGCCCAGCGCAAACTGTTCTTCAACCTGCGCAGCCAGAAGAAGCGTCTGGCCTGGCTGAACAACGACGAAGTTCATCGCGTGGCCGAAAGCCTTGGCGTTGAACCGCGTGAAGTGCGTGAGATGGAAAGCCGGCTGAGTGGTCAGGACATGGCCTTTGACCCGGCGGCGGAAGCCGACGACGACAGCGCTTTCCAGTCGCCAGCGCATTACCTGGAAGACCACCGCTACGATCCGGCGGTACAGCTGGAGGATGCCGACTGGAGTGACAACTCCACCAGCAACCTGCACGAAGCGTTGCAAGGCCTGGACGAGCGTAGCCGTGACATCCTCTACCAGCGCTGGTTGGCTGAAGAAAAGGCGACCTTGCACGAGCTGGCGGACAAATACAGCGTTTCGGCCGAGCGTATTCGGCAGTTGGAAAAGAACGCAATGAACAAGGTCAAGGCGTTGATCGCGGTCTGATTCGCGCCTTGCTGAATGAAAAGCCGTGCCCTGTGAGGGGCGCGGCTTTTTTATGGGCTTCTGGGGTTGCACTGCAGCCCCGGATAATCAGAGTTTGCGCGAGGTATCCAGCTGCATCAGGTAGCTAGGCCCGCCCAGCTGGCTCATCTGCCGCCGGATCCAACCCGCCCGATTGGCCACATAGGCGCTGGGCCGGCTGGCGCTCCACTTGATCGGGCTGGGCAGCACGGCAGCCAATTGCGCGGCCTGCTGGCGGCTCAGGCGGCTGGCATCGACACCGAAGTGGTAGCGCGCGGCAGCCTGGGCGCCAAACACCCCCTTGCCCCATTCGGCGCTGTTGAGGTAGACCTCAAGGATCCGCTCTTTCGACCAGAACAGCTCGATCAGCGCGGTAAACCAAGCCTCCAGGCCCTTGCGGAACCAGCTGCGGCCCGACCACAGGAACAGGTTCTTCGCCACCTGCTGGGTCAAGGTACTGGCCCCACGAATGTTGCCGCCACGCTCGTTATAAGCCAGCGCTGCCTGAATGGCCGGGATGTCAAAGCCCCAATGGCTGGCGAACTTCTGGTCTTCACCGGCAATGACCGCAACCTTCAGGTCATCGGCGATGTTCTCCCACGGCTGCCAGTCGCGCTGCAGGTCGATCGGCTCGCCACTCACCCAGGACTGCACCTTGCGCTCAGCCATCAACGCCGTGCCGGGTGGCGGTACCCAGCGAAACACCAGCACCAGCACGATACTGCCGGCAGCGAACCAGAGCAGGGCGCGGGTAAGGCGGCGGATAAGGGATGGCAGCATGTCGATGGCTTGGCCAGGCGGGTGGAAGGGGCCATTATACAGACCCGATACAAGGAGTCCTCCCATGCTTCGCAGCTTCCTGATGCTTGCCGCCTTTTTTGGCTTTACCGGTGTGGCCTTGGGCGCATTTGCCGCGCACGGGCTGAAAAACCGCCTCACGACAGATTACCTGGCCATCTTTCATACCGGGGTTACCTACCAACTGGTGCATGCCCTGGCGATCTTCGGTGTTGCCGTGCTTGCGGCGCACCTGCCGGGGCGCCTGGTCGGTTGGGCCGGCGGTCTGTTCGCGCTGGGTATCGTACTGTTCTCCGGTAGCCTGTACCTGCTGACCCTGACGGGTGTGAGCAAGCTCGGCATCATCACGCCCATTGGCGGGCTGTGCTTCCTGGCGGGTTGGCTGTGCCTGGGCCTGGCAGCCTGGCGGCTGGGCTGACCGAGCAGTCCACAATCGCGACTAATGGCGTGCACCGCCCTTGGGTTCAAGGGTTGTTCAGCGCTAGAATGCGGGCCCCAAAGAACAACGGTGGCCGTGCGCATGCGCATTCAACTGAACGGTGAACCTTACGAACTGCCCGCTGGCGAAAGCGTCGCGGCCCTGCTGACCCGCTTGGAACTCACCGGGCGCCGGGTAGCCGTGGAACTGAACCTGGACATCGTGCCGCGTAGCCTGCATGACAGCACGCAACTGAACGACGGCGACCAGGTCGAAGTGGTCCATGCCATCGGCGGCGGCTGATTACAGCTCGGCGGTTCACATGCAAGCCCAGTAACCTTTTCCCGAGGAACAACGATGAGCAACGTTCGTAGCGACAAGCCCTTTACCCTGGCCGGGCGCACTTTCCAGTCGCGCCTGCTGGTCGGCACCGGCAAATACCGTGACATGGAAGAAACCCGCCTGGCCATCGAGGCCTCGGGTGCCGAGATCGTCACCGTCGCTGTGCGTCGTACCAACATCGGCCAGAACCCGGGCGAGCCGAACCTGCTCGACGTACTGCCGCCAGACCGTTACACCATCCTGCCGAACACCGCTGGCTGCTACGACGCGGTCGAAGCCGTGCGCACCTGCCGCCTGGCCCGTGAACTGCTCGATGGCCACAACCTGGTCAAGCTGGAAGTCCTGGCCGACCAGAAGACGTTGTTCCCCAACGTGATCGAGACCCTCAAGGCCGCTGAAGTACTGGTCAAGGACGGTTTCGACGTGATGGTCTACACCAGCGACGACCCGATCATCGCCCGTCAGCTGGCCGAAGTCGGCTGCATTGCGGTCATGCCGCTGGCAGGCCTGATCGGTACCGGCCTGGGCATCTGCAACCCCTACAACCTGCAGATCATCCTGGAAGAATCCAAGGTGCCGGTGCTGGTCGATGCCGGCGTGGGTACCGCCTCCGATGCCACCATCGCCATGGAAATGGGCTGCGAGGCGGTGCTGATGAACTCGGCCATCGCCCACGCCCAGCAACCGGTGCTGATGGCTGAAGCCATGAAGCACGCCATCGTGGCAGGTCGCATGGCCTACCTGGCCGGCCGCATGCCGAAGAAACTCTATGCCAGCGCCTCTTCGCCGCTGGATGGTCTGATCAAGTAAGAGCTCCTGATGACTGAATCGCAAGAAACGCCGATCACCGCCGAAGGCGAAGAGCGCCCACACCGCCGTATCAAGAGTTTCGTGATGCGCGCCGGGCGCATGACCGAAGGCCAGCAACGCGGCCTGGACCAGGGTGGCCCACAGTTCATCCTGCCCCTGGCTGAAAGCCCGGTGGACTACGACCAGGTGTTCGGCCGCGCTGCGCCGCGCACCCTGGAGATCGGTTTCGGCATGGGCCACTCCCTGCTGGAGATGGCGGCCGCCGCCCCTGAACTGGACTTCATCGGTGTCGAAGTACACCGTCCGGGTGTTGGCGCGCTGCTCAATGGCGTGTTGACCCAGGGCCTGAAGAACCTGCGGGTGTACGATTGCGATGCCATCGAAGTGCTGAACCGCTGCGTGGCCGACAACAGCCTCGACCGGCTGATGCTGTTTTTCCCGGACCCTTGGCACAAGGCGCGCCATCACAAACGCCGCATCGTCCAGCTGGAGTTCGCCGAGCTGGTACGGCGCAAGCTCAAGCCCGGTGGCGTGTTCCACATGGCGACCGACTGGGAGCCGTATGCCGAGTACATGCTGGAAGTGATGAGCGCTGCGCCGGGTTACCGTAACCAGGCGGCGGATGGCGCCTATGTGCCGCGTCCGCAAGAGCGGCCGATCACCAAGTTCGAGCGCCGTGGTGAGCGCTTGGGGCATGGGGTTTGGGATTTGAAGTTCGAGAAGGTGGATTGATCGGCTGATTCAGCCGGTCGAACCGCAGCGCTTGCAGAAATGCAGGCGAAAAAACCGCCTTGAGAGAGGCGGTTTTTTTATGCGAGCGTCAGGACGGAGTCCCTGCTTGCACAGAGTAGGTGCAGTTCTGCAGACGTAGATCAACCCCGCCGATCAGCCACCACGCCAATCAACACCAGCACCACCAGCAGCACCGGTGCCAGCGCATAGTTATTGAACTGGCTCAGCCCCTTCACTACCCATGGCGTGGCATAGATCAGCGCCGCACCGCTACCGATCATCACCAGCAAGGCCATCACTGGCACGCGCAGCGCGCCCGCCAAGCTGCCGATGCGTTGCTCGGCCCAGGCTTTGATATCGGTGCCGAACAGCACCAGCAGGCAGCCTACCAAGGCCAGCGAAATCTCCGACAGGTTGCTGCGGCTCCAGCGGGAAACCGTCGCGAGCAGATCAAGTACCAGATCCATGGGTCATCCTTAGGTCAAGAAATACTGCAGCAGGTCATTGAGGAACAACTGGCCGCGTGGCGTGGCCACCAGTCGATCCGGTTCGACCTGCAAAAGGCCCTTTTGTTCGGCGGCACGCCGTGCCTCGACCAGTTGTGCCAGCGGCAGGCCAGTGCGCTGGGTAAACAGTTCGGCTTCCACGCCATCGGTCAGGCGCAAGGCATTCATCAGGAATTCGAAGGGCAGCTCGTCGGCCGGCAGCAGCTTTTCGCCGGCCTTGAACGGCTTGGCCAGGTTCAGGTAGTCCTTGGGCAGGCGGGTTTTCCAGGTGCGCAGGATGCGCCCGTCGGCGAAGGTCAGCTTGCCGTGGGCGCCGGCACCGATACCGATGAAATCACCAAAGCGCCAGTAGTTGAGGTTGTGCTTGGCTGCACGGCCCGGCTGGGCGTAGGCGGAAACCTCGTACTGGCGGTAGCCGTGCTCGGCCATCAGCGCCTGCCCCGCCTCCTGGATGTCCCAGAGGATGTCGTCTTCGGGCAGCTCGGGGGGCTGGTTCCAGAACACCGTGTTGGGCTCCACAGTCAGCTGGTACCAGGACAAGTGGGTTGGCCCCAGCTCGATGGCTTGGCGCAGGTCACCCAGGGCATCGTCCAGCGACTGGTCGGGCAGGCCGTGCATCAAGTCCATGTTGAAGTTGTCGAACCCTGCGGCGCGGGCCATGCCCGCAGCGCGGATCGCTTCGTCGCCATTGTGGATGCGCCCGAGCGCCTCGAGCTTGGCGGGCTGGAAGCTCTGCACGCCGATGGACAGGCGGTTGATGCCGGTTTGCCGGTACGCCTTGAATTTTTCCTGCTCGAACGTGCCTGGGTTGGCCTCCAGGGTGATTTCGATGTCTGGTGCGAACGGGATGCGCTGCTCAACACCGCGCAGCAGGCGGCCGAGGGCATTGGCGCTGAACAGGCTCGGCGTGCCGCCACCGAAGAAGATCGAGCTGATCGGGCGCCCCTGCACGGCCACAAGCTCTTGATCGAGGTCGGTCAGCAGGGCGTCGACGTAGGCCTCTTCAGGCAGCTCGGGGCCTGCCGCGTGGGAGTTGAAGTCGCAATAAGGGCACTTGCGCACGCACCACGGGATGTGGATGTACAACGCCAAGGGCGGCAGCACGGCGAAACCTGCCGCCCCCGTCGGGAACGGCTGGGTGGACAACGTTTCGATCATGCCAGGCCCAGGCGTTGACGCAGCAGGGCCATGGCGCGGGCGCGGTGGCTGAGCTGGTTCTTGTCGACCGGGGCGAGGTCCGCGCTCGAGCAGTTGCGCTCCGGTACCCAGAACAGCGGGTCGTAGCCAAAGCCGTACTCGCCGCTGGCTTCGAACATGATGCGCCCGTGCCACAGGCCTTCGCACAGGATCGGCAGCGGGTCGTCGGCGTGACGCACCAGCGCCAGCACGCAGACGAACTGCGCACCACGCTCAGCCTCAGGCACCTCCTTCAAGGCCTCCAGCAGCTTGGCATTGTTCGCCGCATCACCCTTGCCATCGGCATAGCGCGCGGAGTAGATGCCCGGCGCGCCGCCCAGGTAATCGACTGCCAGCCCCGAGTC
The DNA here is from genome assembly GCF_051123555.1 of Pseudomonas sp. NFX1. Classification (NCBI taxonomy): domain Bacteria; kingdom Pseudomonadati; phylum Pseudomonadota; class Gammaproteobacteria; order Pseudomonadales; family Pseudomonadaceae; genus Pseudomonas; species Pseudomonas sp. NFX1. Next base: position 4,980,669 of record NZ_CP169366.1, read on the forward strand.
GTCGGCCAGTGCCGGCAGGCCAGAGATGCGCGCGGCATTGCGCGCCTTGAGAATGGCGTTCTCGACGAACGACAGACCGGTTTCCTCTGGCTCGACCTGGCTGAATTCGCCGATCGAGCGCAGCTGTACGGAGGCTCCGAGCATGGCCTGGAGTTCCTTGAGTTTGCCGGCATTGTGGCTGGCCAATACGAGTTGCTGGAAATTCATCATTCGCCTGGGAACACTTCCTGGTTGAAGCTGAGAGAGTTACTGATGCCGCCGGTTTCGACATTGAGGTCGAAGGTCACGGTTTCGGGCTGTTCGATCTTGAACTGGGCGATGTAGTACACCGCACCCTGTTCGTTGATCTGCTTGAAGGACAGCGGGCTGCTGCGCCCGGTCAGGTCCTTCACCGTGCCGCTGACGACCGCCATGGCCGGCTTGCTGGCCTTGAGCACGGCAATGTTGAGCACGCCCTGGTTCTTGCTGCGCACCAGGCCCGTGGCCGCAGCCACCTCTGGTGTCAGCATGCTCGAGGTGAACGCGCTGTAGTGTACCGTTACGTCGCCAAACACTTCCTTGCGCTCGGGACGGGCGGCATCGGCAGCCAGTGCGGGCAGGGCCAGGCACAGGCTGATCAGGAACAGGGTCAGGCGACGCATGGTGCGATTCCTCCAGTGGGCGTCAAACCGCGAGCTGGTGCTCCTGCAGGCCTGGGCTACTGACGCGATAGATGCCGATCTCACCTAGAAGATTAGGCCATAGCCGGCCGCCCCACCCATTACGGTGCAAGTGGTCGACGGCCAGGCGGTCGAGGACCTTGGCATGGCGCTCGTGGCACAGCTCTTCAAAGTCGGCGAAGGTGCAGAAGTGGATGTTCGGCGTGTTGTACCAGGTGTACGGCATGAAGTCCGAAACCGGCATGCGGCCTTTGGTCGCCAGGTACCAGCGGCAGCGCCAGTGGCCGAAGTTGGGGAAGGTGATGATGCATTGACGGCCCACGCGCAGCATCTCGTCGAGGATGCGGTCGGGGTACTCCACGGCCTGCAGGGCCTGGGTCATGATCACCACGTCGAAGCTGTTGCTGGCGAAGTTGCCCAGGCCCTGGTCCAGGTCCTGCTCGATGACGTTGACGCCCTTGGCCACGCACGCGGCGATGTTGTCGGGGTCGATCTCCAAGCCGTAACCGGTGACCTGCTTGCGGTCACGCAGCGAGGCCAGCAGTTCGCCACTGCCGCAGCCCAGGTCAAGTACCCGGCTGCCGGCGGGAATCCAGTCGTGGATGATTTCCAGATCGGCTCTCATGCTGTCCTCAGATGGCGATGCGGTTCATGTAGTTCGAGAAACCCTGCATGTAGCGAGGTGTGGGGATCAGGAAGGCATCGTGCCCGTAGGGCGAGTCGATCTCCAGATAACAGACGTTCTTGCGTGCGGCCATCAGTGCGTCGACGATCTCGCGGGAACGGGCCGGCGAGAAGCGCCAGTCGGTAGTGAACGACATGATGCAGTAGTCTGCCGTGACGCCGGCCAGGGTGGCGGCAAGGTCGCCCCCGTGGGCCGCAGCGGGGTCGAAGTAATCCAGCGCCTTGGTCATCAGCAGGTAGGTATTGGCGTCGAAACGGCCGGAAAACTCCTCGCCCTGATAGCGCAGGTAGCTTTCGACCTGGAACTCGACGCTGTGGAAGTCGTAGTTGAGCTTGTCGCTCTTGAGCTCACGGCCGAATTTCTCACCCATCGAATCATCGGACAGGTAGGTGATATGGCCCACCATGCGCGCCAGCATCAACCCGCGCTTGGGGATCACGCCCTGGTCCTGGAACGAACCGCCGTGGAATTCCGGGTCGGTGAGGATGGCCTGGCGGGCCACTTCGTTGAAGGCGATGTTCTGCGCTGACAACTTGGGCGCCGAGGCGATATCGACGCAGTGCCGCACCCGGTCGGGGTAGGTGATGGTCCATTGCAGCGCCTGCATGCCGCCGAGGCTTCCGCCCACGATCGCGGCCCACTGGCCAATGCCCAGGCGGTCGGCCAGGCGTACCTGGCTGTGCACCCAGTCTTCCACGGTCAGCACCGGGAAGTCGGCACCATAGGGCTTCCCGGTGGCCGGGTTGAGGCTGCTGGGGCCAGTGCTGCCATTGCAGCCGCCGAGGTTGTTCAGGCTGACCACGAAGAAACGGTTGGTGTCGATCGGCTTGCCGGGGCCGATGCAGCTGTCCCACCAACCTGGCTTGCGGTCGGTTTCGGCATGGTAGCCCGCGGCATGGTGGTGGCCGGACAAGGCATGGCAGATCAGCACGGCATTGCTCGCGCTGGCGTTCAGGGTGCCATAGGTCTCATAGACCAGCTCGTAGCTGGCCAGGGAGCGGCCACAGGCCAGTGCCAGCGGCTCTTCGAACCGGGCTGTTTGCGGTGTAACCAGACCGACGGAATCTTCGGGAAGGACAGTGGACATCGACCCTGCTCACGCTTGACGGAGGCGTAAGTCTAAAGAGCGCTACCCCCTGCGGCAAGCAATGGCTTGCCGCAGGGGGCGCCGATGGCCAAGGAGGGTGTCAGATCATCCGCCACAGCTCTTGCGGCATGCCTGCGTAGGCGGCAAGCGGAGGCATCACGAACGACTGAATGACCTGAATGGCCAGGAAGGCGAAGATCGGCGAGATGTCCATGCCGCCCAGGTTTGGCACCAGGCGACGGAACGGAGCCAGTACCGGTTCGCTGATCTGGTACGCAAGCTCAGCAGCCGGGTTGTGGCTGTTGGGTGCGACCCACGAGACGATCACCATGACGATCATCGCGACCCAGAAGATCTTCAGGAACAGCGAGGTGATGCCGATGATGGCCCACATCAACAGGTGCAGCACATCACCGAAGGTGCCATAGGTGACCATCAGCACGAAGGCCATCAGCAGCGCCTGAATGATCACCGCCAGCAGCAGGGACGAGGTGTCCAGGCCGCCGATGCTGGGGATGACGCGGCGGATCGGCTTGAGCAGCGGCTGGGTGGCGCGCACCGTGAACTGGCACAGCGGGTTGTAGAAGTTGGCCTTGACCAGTTGCAGCACAAAGCGCAACAGGACGATCACCAGGTACAGGCTGACCAGGGTTTGCACCACGAAAATCGCGGCGCCTGACAGTGCATTCATCTAGAGCTCCTTATTTGCCCAGTTGTTCGGCCAGCTCGGCGGACCGCGTCGCTGCGGCCTGCAGCGCCTGCTCGACGATGGCTTCGAAGCCGCTGGCCTGGAACGACTTGATCGCGGCTTCGGTGGTGCCGGCTGGCGAGGTGACGCGGCGGCGCAGTTCGGCAGCATCGACATCGCTGGCAACGGCCATGCGCGCAGCGCCCAAAGCGGTCTGCAGGGTCAGTTGGGAGGCGGTTTCGCGGGGCAGGCCGAGTTTTTCGCCGGCGGCGGTCATGGCCTCGATCAACAGGAAGAAGTACGCCGGGCCGCTGCCGGAAACGGCGGTTACAGCGTCCAGTTGCAGCTCTTGATCAAGCCACAGGGCGGTGCCCACGGCAGACAGCAGTTGCTCGGCCTGCTGGCGTTGTGCCGTGCTGACTTGCTCGGTGGCATACAGGCCGCTGACGCCTTGGCGCAGCAACGCTGGCGTATTGGGCATGCAGCGCACCACTGGGCGTGGGCCAACCCAGCTTTGCAGGCTGGCGCAGGTAATGCCGGCGGCGATGGAAACGATCAGTTGGCCTTCCTGCAGGTGGGCTTGCAGGGCCTGGCAGACGTCCTTCATGACCTGCGGCTTGACCGCCAGTACGATCACGTCGGCACCGGCGATTGCCTGGGCGTTGTCTTCGAAGGTTTCGATGCCGTGCTCGGCCTGGATGCGGGTGCGGGTCTCGGCGCCCGGGTCGCTGGCGCGGATCTGCGAAGCCTCCAGGCCCTGGGCACGCAGGCCGCCGATCAGGCTGGCGGCCATGTTGCCGGCGCCGATAAAGGCAATACGTGTCTTGCTCATGTCAGGTCCTTGTGGGAAAGAGTGAGTAAAGCATGGAATCAGACGGGCCCGTAATCGCGGGCGCCGAACAGGGCGGTGCCGATACGTACCCAGGTCGCTCCCTGGGCGATCGCCGCCTCCAGGTCGTGGCTCATGCCCATGGACAAGGTGTCCAGGCCAAGGCCCAGGCCCTGCTGCAGCTCGCGCAGGGTGGCGAACGCGGCCTCCTGCACGGCACGCTCATCGCTAGGTTCAGGAATCGCCATCAGCCCACGCAGGCGCAGATTGGGCAGGCTGGCGACCGCCTTGGCCAATGCCGGAAGGTCGGCAGGGGCGCAGCCGGACTTGCTGTCTTCGCCACTGACATTCACCTGCAGGCAGATGTTCAGCGGCCCCAGTGCGGCAGGGCGCTGCTCCGAGAGGCGTTGGGCGATCTTCAGGCGGTCCACGGAATGCACCCAGTCGAAATGCTCGGCAATGGCTTTGGTCTTGTTCGATTGAATGGGGCCGATGAAGTGCCAGATCAAGGGCAGGTCGACCAAGGCCTGCTGCTTGGTCAGCGCTTCCTGCAGGTAGTTCTCGCCGACATTGCGCACGCCTGCGGCGTGGATTTCACGGATAGCGCTGGCGGGCTTGGTCTTGCTCACCGCCAGCAACTGGATGCTGGCCGGGTCCCGCCCGGCGGCCTGTGCGGCGCTGGCGATGCGGGCGGCGAGGGCGGATAGGTTGTCTGCTATGGTGGACATGGATCGATGCCGGCGGCGATAGGGTCTGCGGCATTCTACCTGCTTGATCGCCTTTGGGGAGTCTCATGGATGTGACCGACCTGTTGGCCCGCGCCGTGGAAGCGGGGGCTTCGGACCTGCACCTGGCTGCGGGCCAGGTACCGATGCTGCGCCTTGATGGCGAGCTGCAACGCATGGACGCGCCGCCATTGCTGTCGGCGGCCCTGAGCGATGCGATGACACCCTTGCTGGCGGATGAGCAGTGCCAGCAATGGGCACAGGGTGATGAGCTGGACGTCGCGTTGCAACTGCCAGCGCTGGGCCGCTTTCGCCTGAACCTGTTTCGCCAGTTGAACGGCCTGGCGGCAACCTTTCGCGTGATCCCGAAACGCATAGCGACGCTCGATGAACTCGACCTGGGCGAAGTGTTTCTAGCTGTTGCGCAGTGTACCGATGGCCTGGTTCTGGTGGGTGGGCCAACCGGCAGCGGCAAGTCCAGCACCTTGGCGGCGCTGCTCGATCAACTCAACCGCGAACGGCCTGTGCATATCATCACGCTGGAAGACCCTATCGAAGTTATCCACAGCAGCCAGCGCAGCCTGGTCAATCAGCGCGAAATTGGCCGCCATTGTGGCGGGTTCGCTCAGGGGCTGCGCAGTGCGCTGCGTCAGGACCCGGATGTGATCGTGATTGGCGAGCTGCGCGATCTGGAGACCATACGCCTGGCGTTGCGGGCGGCGGAGACGGGGCACCTGGTGCTGGCGACAGTGCACACCCGTTCGGCCATCAATAGCATCGACCGATTGGTCGAGGTCTTTGCTGCCGAGGAAAAGCCACTGGTGCGGGCGATGCTGGCCGAGTCGTTGCGGGTGGTGGTGGCGCAGGTGCTGGTCAAGCGCGTGGGCGGCGGCCGTGTGGCGGCGCGGGAAGTGCTGGTGGCCAACACGGCGGTGCGTAACCTGATCCGTGAGGGGCGGCTGGCGCAGTTGCAATCGGCGATGCAGTCGGGGGGCGCGGCGGGCATGCGGACGATGGAGGCGGCGTTGCGTGAGCTGCACGCTAAAGGATTGACCGAAATCTTGTAGGGGCGGCCTTGTGTCGCGAAAGGGCCGCAGCGCGGCCCCAGGTTTTCAGCTTCGCATCAAAGATCGCCGGGGCCGCGTTGCGGCCCTTTCGCGACGCAAGGCCGCTCCTACACATACACACAAAGCTTGATCAGCGCTTGGCCAACGCCAGTTGCTGCTCTTTCGGCAGCACGCGTTTGGCCACGACATAGTGCTTCTGCCAGTAAGGCTTGCTCAGGTTGTCGATGCTCACCCGCTTGCCGCGGCGCGGGGCATGGATGAAGCGATCGTTGCCCAGGTAGATGGCAACGTGGTTCACCCGGCGGCTCTTGATGTTGAAGAAGATCAGATCACCCGGCTTGAGGTCGCCCTTGGCTACCTTCACGCCGTGGCCCTGGGCCATGGCATTGGAGGTGCGTGGCAGGTCGACGTCGGCCACGTCGTTGAAGGCGTATTTGACCAGCCCGCTGCAGTCGAAGCCCTTCTTCGGGCTGCTGCCGCCCCAGACATAGGGCGTACCGAGCACATTGACCGCGCGGCTGAGCACATCGCTGCTCTGCTTCGGCGACATGGCAGCCACCGGCGCGCTGCGGCTGCTGGCGGCATTGTTCGGGCGCGCGCGCAGCGTGGTGTGCTTGGTCGGCGCGTGTTTCACCGAGGCATTGGTGGTATAGCCGGTGAAACCATTGGGAAGACGTTGCTCACGATTGGTGGCGTGGGCGGCCAGGGGTAATAATAGACAGAGGGTCAGCCATGTCTTGAGTAAAGGCGGCATAGATGAAGCTCTTTATGAATAGTTATGTGTTGGGCGCGCAACTTTATAACAGCTTTTTGATCAATTTTTGATCCGTTGGTCGATTGGCAGGGTGCCATACGTCGGCCAGCAACGAGAAAGTCACATTTTTTCTTAGAAAATTTTCGGATAACCCACGAGGGCTATGAATGAACAGTTATCAACAGAGTGAACCGCTTCACGACACCCACAGCAAGGTCATCGGTTACCTGTTGTGGATTTTTGGCTTCACCGGCTCGCACCGCTTCTACTATGGCAAGCCGATCACCGGCACCCTTTGGTTCTTCACCCTGGGCTTGTTGGGCATCGGTTGGCTGATCGACCTGTTCCTGATTCCCGCGATGGACCGCGAGGCTGACTTGCGCTTCCGTGCCGGCCGAATCGACTACAACATCGCCTGGATTCTGCTGACGTTCCTGGGCATCTTTGGCGTGCATCGCCTGTACCAAGGTAAATGGGTCACCGCGATCATCTACTTCTTTACCGGTGGCCTGTTCCTGGTCGGCGTGCTGTACGACTTCTGGACCCTGAACAGCCAGATCTCCGAAGCCAACAGCGACCGGCGCTGAGGGTAAGAAAAAAGGGTAAGAAAAAGGCCTTGGCGCATCACTGCGGCAAGGCCTTCTGGTTACTGGCGGGTCTGGCGCTGTTGCAACAGCAGGTTGCTGAAGCCAGCGCCGGCAAGCTGCTTCTGCGCCCCGGTCAGCTGTTCACGATTGCTGAACGGCCCGACCAGCACGCGGTACCAGGTCTCGTCCTTGACCGTGCCCGACTCCACCTTCACCGACTGGCCCAGCAGAATGATCTGCGCACGGACCTTGTCGGCGTCAGCCTGCTTGCGGAACGAGCCGGCCTGCAGGAAGAACTGGGTGGTCGCCGCTGGCTTGATCACCGGCGGTGCCGGGGGTGGCGTCTGGCCCAGCAGTGCAGCCTGGGCCCGCGCCGTGTCGATCTTCGCTGCTTCCGCCGGGGTAACCGGGGTCACCGGCTGGGCCGGTACCGGTGGGGTTTTCTCGGGTACCGCTTCCGGCGGCACGATGACTTCGGACTCCGGCAGCAGGGTGTAGAAGTCGTACTTCGGCTTCACCGGCTGCTGCGGGGTGGTCGCTGTGGTCTTGCTGACTTCGGCGGCCTTTTCCGGTTTTTGCTGCTCCGGCTTGGTGCGCGTAATGTCACCGCCACCCGGTTCCAGCTTCATCAGAAAGACGATGAACGCGCCTACGGTCAGCCCGACCGCCAGCCATACCCAGCCGGGAATCGGCTGCTTGGCCGGCGCCTGTTGGCGGCTGGCGCCGCGCTTTGGAGCAGGTTTTTTCTTGGCAGCCAACTTACATGCGCTCCAGGGTTTCCAGGCCGAGCAGTTCCAGACCTTGCTTGAGGGTGCGACCGGTCAGTGCGGCCAGGCGCAGGCGGCTTTGTTGCTGCTCTGGGGTGTCGGCAGCGAGGATCGGGCAGTTCTCGTAGAAGCTCGAGAACAGGCCCGCCAGGTCGTACAGGTAGCTGCACAGCACGTGCGGAGTGCCCTTGTCGGCCACGCTGTTGAGCACTTCGCCAAACTGCGCCAGGCGCGCGGCAAGGTCCTGTTCCTTCTCGGCCTGCAGCACGATCTGGCCATCGACCTCGTCGAAGCCCTTGCCCAGCTTGCGGAACACGCCCGCCACGCGGGTGTAGGCATACAGCAGGTAAGGCGCGGTATTGCCTTCGAAGTTGAGCATCAGCTCGAAGTTGAAGCTGTAGTCGCTGGTCCGGTGCTTGGACAGGTCGGCGTACTTGACCGCGCCGATGCCGACCACTTCACCGATGTGGCGCAGTTCGTCTTCGGACAGGCTCGGGTTCTTCTCCTTCACCAGGGCGTAGGCACGCTCCTTGGCCTCGGTGAGCAGGTCGATCAGCTTCACGGTGCCGCCGTCGCGGGTCTTGAACGGGCGGCCATCGGCGCCGTTCATGGTGCCGAAGCCCATGTGCTCCATCTGCATCGGGTGGCCGACGAAGCCGGCGCGGCGCGCCACTTCGAACACCTGGTTGAAGTGCAAAGCCTGGCGCTGGTCGACAAAATACAGGGCGCGGTCGGCCTTGAGCACATTGCTGCGGTAACGCACGGCTGCCAGGTCAGTGGTGGCGTACAGGTAGCCACCGTCGGCCTTCTGCACGATCACCGGCAGGGGCTCGCCTTCGCTGTTCTTGAATTCTTCGAGGAACACGCACTGCGCGCCCTGGTCCTCGACCAGCAGGCCCTTGGCCTTGAGGTCGGTGACCACGTTGGCCAGGTCGTCGTTGTAGGCGCTTTCGCCCATGACGTCGGCCATGGTCAGTTTGACGTTGAGCAGCTCGTAGGTTTTCTGGCAGTGGGACAGCGAAATGTCCTTGAAGCGGGTCCACAGCGCCAGGCACTCAGGGTCGCCAGCCTGCAGCTTGACCACCAGGCCGCGGGCGCGGGTGGCGAATTCTTCGGATTCATCGAAGCGCTTCTTCGCTGCGCGGTAGAAGTTCTCGAGGTCCGACAGCTCGTCGCTGGTAATCGGGTTTTCCTGCAGGTAGGCCATCAGCATGCCGAACTGGGTGCCCCAGTCGCCCACGTGGTTCTGGCGCACGACCTGGTCGCCAAGGAACTCCAGCACCCGTGCGACGCTGTCACCGATGATGGTCGAGCGCAGGTGGCCGACGTGCATCTCCTTGGCCAGGTTGGGTGCCGACATGTCGATCACCACCTTCTCGCTGGCACCGGCCTTGCGCACACCCAGGTGGTCGTCGGCCAGGGCGGCGTCCAGGCGGTTGGCCAGGGCACTGGTGTTCTGGAAGAAGTTCAGGAAGCCCGGGCCGGCGATCTCGACCTTGCTGATGTCGTCACTGGCCGGCAGCGCGTTGATCAGCTTTTCTGCCAGGTCGCGTGGCTTCATGCCGGCCGGTTTGGCCAGCATCATCGCGATGTTGCTGGCGAAATCGCCGTGGGTCTTGTCCCGGGCGTTTTCCACCTGGATCGCCGGCGACAGCCCTTCAGGCAGCACACCGTCGGTGACGAGTTGGGTGAGGGCTTGCTGGATCAGCTGGCGAATGGTGTCTTTCATGGGGTTCTCTTTTCGACCGCAAGCGCGGTGGAGCGCTTCGATGCGCAGGTGGAAAAACTGGGCATTATCCGTTGCCGAGAGCGGGTTGCCAACCTTTGAGCTGCAAGCTGCAAGCCACAAGCTGCAAGAAAAAGCGGCATCGCATCCGCCATGCTCTTGCTTGCGCCTTGTAGCTCGTAGCTTGCAGCTCAATAGAGGTCGACCGGGTCCACATCCAGAGACCAGCGAACCTGCCGGCCGCTCGGCATCTGCTCCAACACTAGCAACCAGGCACTGATCAGTCGATGCAGAGGTGCCCGGGTATTGGCCTGTATCAACAGTTGGGCGCGGAAACGGCCCGCTCGGCGCTCCATCGGAGCCGGTACGGGGCCCAACAGTTCAATGCCTGGGAGCTGCTGTTCGGCCACCAGGCGCTCTGCCGCGCTGCAGGCTTCGTCGAGAAAACCCTCGGCCTGGCCCGGTTTGTGCGCCTCGGCGCGCAGCAGGGCGAGGTGCGAAAAGGGCGGCAGGCCGGCCGCGCGGCGCTCGTCCAGGGCCTGTTCGGCGAAGGCGAAGTAGCCTTGTTCGGTCAGCTGTACCAGCAAGGGGTGGTCGGCCAGATGGGTCTGGATGATGACCTTGCCGGGCTCTTCTGCACGCCCGGCGCGCCCGGCCACCTGCACGATCAATTGCGCCATGCGCTCGCTGGCGCGGAAATCGCCCGAGAACAGCCCGCCGTCGGCGTCAAGGATGGCCACCAGGGTCACCCGTGGGAAGTGGTGCCCCTTGGCGAGCATCTGGGTGCCCACCAGGATGCTCGGCTGGCCGCGCTGGATGGTGCCGAACAGGTTGTGCATGGCGTCTTTGCGCGCCGTGCTGTCACGGTCCACGCGCAGGATCGGGTAGTCCGGGAAGAGCACCTTGAGGCGCTCTTCGGCCCTTTCGGTACCCGCGCCCACCGGGCGCAGGTCGACGTGGTTGCACTGCGGGCATTGGTGCGGCAGGCGTTCATCATACCCGCAGTGGTGGCAGCGCAGCACGCCGGAACGTTGGTGCACGGTCATGCGTGCATCGCAGCGAGGGCATTCGGACAACCAGCCGCAATCGTGGCACAGCAACGTCGGGGCAAAGCCGCGGCGGTTGAGGAACACCAGCACTTGCTGGCCCGCTTCCAGGGTTTGGCGGATGGCCTGCTGCAACGGGCCGCTGATGCCGCTGTCCAGTGGCAGGCTTTTCACATCCAGGCGCAGCATGCGCGGCGGGCGGGCGCCGCCGGCGCGGTGGTTCATGCGCAGCAAGGTGTAACGGCCGGTCTGGGCGTTGTGCAGGGTCTCCAGCGAAGGCGTGGCCGAGCCGAGCAGGATCGGGATGTTCTCCTGGTGGGCGCGCACCAAGGCCAGGTCGCGGGCGTGGTAGCGCAGGCCTTCCTGCTGTTTATAAGAGCCGTCGTGTTCTTCGTCGATGATGATCAGGCCGGGGTTTTTCATCGGCGTGAACAGCGCCGAGCGGGTACCGATGATGATGTCTGCCTCGCCATCGCGGGCGGCCAGCCAGGCATCCAGGCGCTCGCGGTCGCCGACGGCCGAGTGCAACAAGGCAATGCGGGCGTTGAAGCGCTGCTCGAAGCGCGCGAGGGTCTGCGGGCCCAGGTTGATTTCCGGGATCAGCACCAGTGCCTGCTTGCCGGCCTCGAGTGTTTCGCGGATCAGCTGCAGGTAGACCTCGGTCTTGCCGCTGCCGGTCACCCCGGCCAGAAGGAAGGCGTTGAAACTGCCGAACCCTGTGCATACCGCGTCGAAGGCGTTGCGCTGTTCTTCATTGAGCGGCAATTCGGGCTGCGCCAGCCAGTGCTCGTGGCGCGGGGTCGGCAAGTGGCGGCGAACCTCGACCGTGACCAGTTCCTTGGCCAGCAGCAGGTCGAGGCTGTCCTTGTTCAGGTTGAGCTTGCCCAGAAGGCTGTGCGCCACGCCGTGTGGATGCTGCGCCAGGGTCTTCAGCGCATCGCGCTGGCGCGGGGCGCGGGCGATACGCGGGTCATCATGGCGGGCATCGGCGGCCACATGCCAGAACCGTTCCTGGCGCATCTCTGCCGGTTCGCCCTGACGCAGCAAGGTCGGCAACGCCCAGTTCAGGGTGTCGCCCAGGCTGTGCTGGTAGTACTGAGCGGTCCACAAGCACAGCTTGAACAAGGCGGGCGGCAGCGGCGACACCGGGTCCAGCAGTGCGGTGGCCGGCTTGATCTTGTCGGCGGGTACTTCGCTCTGGTCGCACACTTCCACCAGCACCCCGATCATCTCGCGGCGCCCGAAGGGCACGCGAATGCGCATGCCGGGCGTGAGGGGCTGGCGCGCCATGCTCGCCGGTGCCCTGTAGTCGAAAAGGCGACGCAGCGGGGAGGGCAGGGCAAGGCGCAGGATGACATCGGACACGCGGAAGGTCTCGCAAGGGCGTTTCAAAGACTGGCGAGCCTAGCAGACGACAGTCGGTGCAAGCGACAACTTGCGCTGAGGCTGGGCTCTGGTATTATTCGCCGCCTAATTACGTGCGGTATTCAACAATTGGTGTTGGGTGGCGGCACGCAGCTCGAGGAAGTGACCATGAAAGCAAATATTCATCCGAACTACGAAGTAGTTGCAGTCACCTGCAGCTGCGGCAACAAGTTTGAAAGCCGTTCGACCCTGGGTAGCACCCTGGCGATCGACGTTTGCAACCTGTGCCACCCGTTCTACACCGGTAAGCAGAAAGTCCTGGACACCGGTGGTCGCGTACAGAAGTTTGCCGATCGCTTCGGCATGTTCGGTGCCAAGAAGTAATAATGCGCATGGCGAATCCCTCGGGTTTCGCGCTGTTGCAAAAAAAAGCGCCCCTTGTGGGCGCTTTTTTTGTGGCCGCGATCTGGCATTTGCCGGCCCTGGCGTTCTGCCCGCTGCCGGCCAACCCTCAGCCCGTGGCGGTGCGGCAGGTGGTGGACGGCGATACCTTGCGCCTGACCGATGGCCGCAGTGTACGCATGATCGGCATCAATGCCCCGGAGATCGGGCGCAAGGGGCGCACCAGCGAGCCCTATGCCGAGGCCGCCAAGCGGCGCCTGCAGGCCTTGGTCAAGGCCAGCGACAGGCGTGTCGGGCTGGTGCCGGGTGCCGAGGCCAAAGACAAATATGGCCGTACGCTGGCGCATATCTATGGCCGCAATGGCAACAATCTTGAAGCACAGCTGCTCAGCGAGGGGCTTGGCTACCGCGTCGCCGTTGCCCCCAATGTGCGCTTGGTGGGTTGCCAGCAAGTGGCCGAGCAAGTCGCGCGCAAGGCGGGTGCCGGCCTGTGGCGCAGTTCGCCAGTGGTGCGCGCGAGGGATGTCCGGCAGTCCGGCTTCGCTGTCGTTGGTGGCCGCATTCAGGGTGTCGAGCGTAATCGCGGCGGCGTCTGGCTGACGCTGGATTCCACCGTGGTGCTGCAGGTTCCCGCTCGTCTGCAACGCAACTTCCCGCCCAGCTTCTTCGATAACCTCAAAGGACGCCAGGTCGAGGCACGTGGCTGGGTGCTGGATCGTTCCCGCAAGGGCGGCTTGCAGCCTGGGCAGCGACGCTGGGTGTTGCCATTGACCGATCCGAGCATGTTGGAACGCATTTCAGGCTGAAAAGATGTAGACAGTTCGCTATTGGATTGTACACACTGTCAGTCTTATGCCCCGTGGGTTATAGCGTAAAGTCGTAGGCTAAAGGCCTTGACACAAGTGACCGACCAGTCTTGTGACTCCCCGGCTCTTTGCGTATCCTCGGCGGTCCGTCAGAACAGTAAATAGCGGAATGCCCACCATGTCAGACCTGAAAACCGCCGCTCTCGAATACCACGCTCAACCTCGTCCGGGGAAACTGAGCGTCGAGCTCTCCAAGCCCACCGCCACCGCCCGCGACCTCGCCCTGGCTTACAGCCCAGGTGTTGCCGAACCCGTGCGCGAAATCGGCCGTGATCCAGAGCTGGCCTACAAGTACACCGGCAAGGGCAACCTGGTTGCGGTGATCTCTGATGGTACCGCCATCCTCGGTCTGGGTGACCTGGGCCCACTGGCCTCGAAGCCGGTCATGGAAGGCAAGGGTGTTCTGTTCAAGCGTTTCGCCGGTATCGACGTGTTCGACATCGAAGTCGAGTCGGAGAGCCCACAGGCCTTCATCGACACCGTTCGCCGCATCTCGATCACTTTCGGTGGCATCAACCTCGAAGACATCAAGGCACCCGAGTGTTTCGAAATCGAGCGCACCCTGATCGAGCAGTGCGACATCCCGGTCTTCCACGATGACCAGCACGGCACCGCGATCGTTACCGCCGCCGGCATGATCAACGCCCTGGAAATCGCCGGCAAGAAGCTGGAAGAAGCCAAGATCGTCTGCCTGGGTGCCGGCGCTGCCGCCATCTCGTGCATGAAGCTGCTGGTCAGCATGGGTGCCAAGGTCGAGAACATCTACATGATCGACCGCAGCGGCGTGATTCACGCTGGCCGCGACGACCTGAACCAGTACAAGGCGCAGTTCGCCCACGCAACCGACAAGCGCACCCTGGCTGACGCCCTGAACGGTGCCGACGTGTTCGTTGGCCTGTCCGGCCCGAACCTGCTGAGCGCAGAAGGCCTGAAGTCGATGGCGGCCAACCCGATCGTGTTCGCCTGCTCGAACCCCGATCCGGAAATCTCGCCAGAGCTGGCTCACGCGACCCGCAACGACGTGATCATGGCCACCGGTCGTTCCGACTACCCGAACCAGGTCAACAACGTACTGGGCTTCCCGTTCATCTTCCGTGGTGCCCTGGACGTTCGCGCCAAGCGCATCAACGAAGAAATGAAGATCGCCGCCGCCATCGCCCTGAAAGACCTGGCCAAGCTGCCGGTGCCGAAGGAAGTCTGCGAAGCCTACGGCGTCGAAGGCCTGGAGTTCGGCCGTGAGTACATCATTCCGAAGCCTCTGGATGCCCGTCTGATCACCGTCGTTTCCGATGCCGTTGCCAAGGCAGCCATCGAATCCGGCGTGGCGACCCTGCCGTATCCGAAGCACTACCCGCTGAACAGCGTGGATGAAGTGTTCAACGGCTGATTCTGGTCGTAGCAACACAAGAAAGCCCCGGCTCGTGAGAGTCGGGGCTTTTTTTGTCTTGGAGGCGTAGGGGCAGTGGGGTTCGTCGCCACACTTTTGTCGGCGGCGACATCGGGCGCCGCGCGGGCGGCGCTCGATCTACGCGCCCACTCAAACCTCAAGACAGCACTGCGCTTTTAGAACAGATCCATCGGCGCCGCTTCATCTGCCGGCAGCGGGCTGCCCGGTGCCGCACCGTTGCCCAGCTCATCCACCGACGGCGGCGAGTCTTCAGCCTTGAACAGCTCGAAATAGGCGTTGGGCGTGCTCGGCGAGGCGGCGCGACCGCTGACCGGGTCAACCCGCAGGCTGAGGATGCCTTCCGGCTCCGCAGGGGCGTGGTTGGGCTTGTCCTTGAGCGCGGCGCCCATGAAGCTCATCCAGATCGGCAGTGCCGCCGTGCCACCGTATTCGCGACGGCCCAGGGTCTCGGGTTGGTCAAAACCGACCCATACCGTGGTCACGTAATCGGCGTTGTAACCGGAGAACCAGGCATCCTTGGACTCGTTGGTGGTACCGGTCTTGCCCGCCAGGTCGGTGCGGCCCAGGGCCAGTGCACGGCGGCCTGTGCCACGTTTGATCACATCCTGCAGCATGCTGGTGAGGATGTAGCTGGTGCGCCCGTCGATGATCTGCTCAGCCACTGCCGGCACTTGTGGCGCCGGTGTGACCTGGCCAAAGGCGGCTGGCGCCTCGCCCGGCATCGCTACGGTGCTGATCGGTTGTTCAGGCGCGGCAAGGCCGGCCTGGTCCTCGGCGCCTTGAGGCACACGGGCCGGGTTGGCGGTGAACAGCGTCTCGCCGTTGCGGCTCTCGATGCGATCGATCAGGTAGGGGGTGATCTTGTAGCCGCCGTTGGCAAAAGTGCTCCAGCCAGTGGCGATCTCCATCGGGGTCAGGGTAGCCGTGCCCAGTGCCAGCGACAGGTTGCGGGGCAGGTCCTGTTTGTTGAAGCCGAACTTGGCGATGTAGTCGATGGTGCGGTCCACGCCCATTGCCTGCAGCAGGCGGATCGATACCAGGTTGCGCGACTTGTACAGCGCCTCGCGCATGCGGATCGGGCCGAGGAAGGTGTTGGTGTCGTTCTTCGGTCGCCAAACCTTGTCCAGGTACTCATCGACGAACACGATCGGCGCATCGTTGACCAGGCTGGCGGCGGTGTAGCCGCTGTCCAGTGCCGCGCTATAGATGAAAGGCTTGAAGCTCGAACCGGGTTGGCGCTTGGCCTGCATGGCGCGGTTGTAGTTGCTCTGCTCGAACGAGAAGCCGCCGACCAGGGCACGGATAGCGCCGTTGTAAGGGTCGAGGGTGACCAGCGCGCTCTGTGCGCCCGGCACCTGGCTGAACTTGAGCGTGCCGTCATCCAGGCGTTGCAGGCGCACCAGGTCGCCGACCTGTGCAACATCTGCCGGGCTCTGCGGTGTGCGGCCCTGGGAGTTGCTATTGAGGAACGGGCGCGCCCACTTCATGGTGTCCCAGGCGACGGTTTCTTCTTGGCCGCTACGGGTCAGCACCGTAAGCCCGGCCTTGTCGACCTGGGTGACGATGGCCGGCTCAAGGCCGCCCAGGGTGCGCTGCTTGCCCAGCTCCAGCAGCCAGGCTGCGTGGGTCTTGCCCGGGAAGCGCGCATCGGGGCCGCGGTAGCCGTGGCGTTCGTCGTAGTCGGAAAGGCCGCCGAGAATGGCTTTGTTGGCCATTTCCTGCATGTCGCTCGGCACGGTCGTGGTGACACGGAAGCCTTCGGTGTAGGCATCGCTACCATAGCGGCCAACCATCTCGGCGCGGGCCATTTCAGCGATGTACGGGGCGTTCACCTCGGGGGTCGGCACGTGGTAGCTGGCGTTGAGCGGTTCGGCCAGGGCGGTCTGGTAGCTGGCCTGGTCAATCTTGCCGAGCTTGTACATGCGGCCCAGGATCCAGTCGCGGCGCTCTTTGGCGCGCACCGGGTTGGCCAGCGGGTTGAAGCGCGAAGGAGCCTTGGGCAGGCCGGCGATCATTGCCATCTGCGCCAGGCTCACGTCACGGATCGACTTGCCGTAGTAGACCTGTGCGGCCGCATCGATGCCGTACGCCCGGTTGCCCAGGTAGATCTTGTTCACGTACAGCTCGAGGATTTCGTCCTTGGTCAGCTCACGTTCGATCTGCAGGGCCAGGAGGATTTCGTTGGTCTTGCGCGAGAAGCTGCGTTCGCTGGTCAGGAAGAAGTTCTTCGCCACCTGCATGGTGATGGTGCTGCCACCGGTCTGGATATGACCGGTTTTGACCAGCTGAGTGGCCGCGCGCATCAGGCTGCTGGGGTCGACGCCATAGTGATTGAGGAAGTTGTCGTCCTCGGCTGACAGAAGCGCCTGGATAAATTGTGGGGGGATTTCCGCGAAGCGGATCGGCGAGCGGCGCATTTCGCCGAACTCGGCAATCAGCTTGCCGTCGCTGCTGTACACCCTGAGGGGGATCTGCAACTGGATGCTTCTGAGTGACTCGACCGAGGGCAGGCTAGGGCTAAGATACAGAAACGCACCGCTCACACCGAGTACGAGCGCGCTAATGACTGCGACGGAAGACCACCAGAAGAACTTCAGCAGACGTATCAAGGCTTTTGGGCGTCCAGGTTGATAAGTGAATTGCGTACGGGTCCAGCGGACCAAAAACGCTGGGCATTATAAGCATTTTTTCGCCTCGCCGGGTGACCGGCCAGGCGGCCCGTCGATCCGTTCGGCCGTGCAGGCCTAGTGTTGACGCGGGTTTGCGGCATACAGCAAAGGAGCAGTGATGCTTGGACGTTTCGGCATGGATGCCGGTTCATTGATGGGGGTGGAAATTGCCCCCGATTCGGTTCGGGTTGTGCAGCTGCAGCGGCGCAATGGGCGTTGCCAGGTCGCGGCCTGGGCGCACGAACCGTATGAACCCTACAGTGGCGGTGACTGGGCAAGTGACCCTGTGCGCGTGGTAGGTGCCTTGCAGCGTGCCTGCAGGCGCAGCGGCATTCGGCAGCGGCGGGCTGCGCTAGCGCTGCCGGCAAATCAGGTGATCTGCAAGCCTTGCCAGTTACCGGCAGGCCAGAGTGAGGCGGACATGGAAGCGCAGTTGCTGGCCGATGCCGATCGCCTGTTCCCCTTTGCGCTGGAGGATCTGGCCTTGGACTTTCAGGTGCTTGGCCCTTCCAAGGACCAGGCCGGCTGCCTGGATGTCATGGTGGCTGCCTGTCGCCAGCGCTCATTGGAGCCGATTGAAGCCCTGCTTGATGCCGCCGGGCTGCAGCTGGAGGTGATGGAAGTCGACAGCGTCGCGTTGCAGCGAATGTTGCCGCAGAGCGAGCTTGCTGGCTCGGCCTTGTTACGCCTGGAGGCGCAAGGTGCGACGCTGCATTGCTGGCAACAGGGCGTGCCAGCGCAGCGCCGCGAGTTGCACCTCGGGCAAATGCCTGGCCAATTGCATGCGCATTTGGCGGGCGAAGCCCAGCTGAAGGGCTTGCTGGTCGTCAGCAGCTCGGTGATCGAGCAGGGGTGGCTTGAAGGCCTGAGTGAAGCGGTGAACCTGCCCTGTCGGCAACTGCCGCTGCGTGCGGGGCTGGCGCCGGGTAACGGAGGCATGCTGCTGGCATGCGCCTTGGCCTCAGGGGGCATGCGCCTGTGATGCGTCTGAACCTATTGCCTTGGCGCGAGCGGCAGCGCCGCTCGATGCTTCGGCGCTTCCAGTGGATGTTGCTTGGCAGTGCAATCCTGGCGCTTTGTTGCGTGATGCTGATTGACCAACTGGCACGCCAGCGCGCTCAGCAGCAAGCGACGAGCAATGCCAGCCGCCAGTCTGCGCTGGCGCTGCTGGGCAAGCAGCTGGAGCAGCACACCGACGTGCGTGCCGACCACGATGCCACCCAGGCGCAGGTTGCGGCGCTGGCCCGCCTGAGGGCCGATCAGGGGGTACTGCCTGCCTTGCTCGCAGATGTGGAGGCCGCGTTGCCCGCAGGTTTGCAGCTCAATGAGCTAACGCTTGCGCACGGCCGTTTGCACGTCACCGGTGTGGCCGCATCCGGCGCCGTGGTCGCCCAGTTCATGCGCGACCTCGAACGCTCTGCGGTGTTGCAAGGCCTGGCCCTCAAGCACGTGAAGCACCTGCCTTCGGGTGACGAGTTCGTCCTGACTGCGCGCGTGTCGGCGTTCTGGTCATGAGTGCAGCGTGGTGGATGCGTTGGCAAGCAAGGGTCGAGCGGTCCAGCCGCTGCCGGTGGGGCGCTTCGTTCATGCTGGGTGTGCTGGTGTTGGCGCTAGGGTGTGCAGTCCGCCTGCCGGAGCTACGGCAGGCTCAAGCGCAGGTAACTGCGCAGCATGAGCAATTGAATGAGGCGCATGCGGCCAAGGTGGCGCAGGTAGTTGAGCTGGCGCGCGCAGAGGGTTCGCTGGCTGCCGCGCGGCAGGCATTGCAGCTCGCCCGATGGCAGCTTTCGGCAGGGCAGCGCATGAGTGACTTGCTCGATGCCCTGGCGGCCTCGGGGCATGAATATGGCCTGTTGTTCGAGCGGCTAGACATACATGACGAAGTGAGCCAGGCCGATTACCGAACCACCCCCCTGGATGTGCACGTAGTGGGGCGCTATACGGCGTTGCGCCTTTGGCTGGACGACTGGCTGGGCCAGGCGCGGCTGCTGCGCGTCGAAGACATGAGCCTGCATCAAGCCGAGGGGCGGCCTACCGTGTTGCGCTTGCGCCTGAGGGTTCATGCCTACCATGCCGATGCGGCGCCTCCGGCACCCGCCTCACTGGCGGATTTGCCCGCCAGGGCAGCGGCCATGCCGCCTTTGCTCGACCCGTTCGCCTCTGGCGCGGCGCGAATGCCGCCCGGCGAACTGGGCGGCGTGCCCTTGGCACAGTTGGAAATGGTCGGCAGCCTGGCACGTGGCACAGCGCATGAAGCCCTGCTGCTGTCCGCAGGGCGGCTGTATCGCGTACGCCCGGGTGATCGGCTGGGGCGCGATGAAGGTGTTGTGGTGCGAGTCGACGAGCGGCAGGTCGAAGTGCGCGAACGTTGGTTCGTGGCCAGTGCCTGGCACGAACGCACCGCGATACTCACACTCCGAAAAGCCCTGGACAAGGAGGTCCCGGACCCGCATGAAGAAGCTCTGGAAATGGATGGCGGCGTGGGTCTTGGCGATCCCGCTAGCGTCGGCAACGCCCTACCGGGGTGAGCCGCTATCGCTGAACTTTCAGGATGTGCAGGTGCGCGCGGTGTTGCAGGTGCTGGCGGACTACGCCGGTGTGAACCTGGTCGCCAGCGACGCTGTGCAGGGCAATATCACCCTGCGGCTGCAGGATGTGCCCTGGGACCAGGCGCTTGATCTGGTGCTGCGCAGCAAGGGCCTGGCCCGTCGCGAAGAGGGTAATGTGCTGCTGGTGGCGCCTGCGGCCGAGCTTGCCGGGCAATCGCTCGACGCCCGCATGGGCCAGGTGCTGGATGCCCAGTTGCAACCGCTGCAGCGTGAGCTGATGCCGATCCATCACGCCGAAGCTTCAGCGCTCGCGCAACTGCTGCTGGCGACACTGGCGGACGACGGCATCCTGACCGGGCGAGGCAGTTTGAGTGTGGATGCGCGCACCAACACGCTGGTGGCTTACCAACCTGCCGATCGCCTTGACGAGCTGCGCCAACTGGTGGCGCAGCTGGATGTGCCGGTGCGCCAGGTGGCGATCGAGGCACGCATCGTCGAGGCCAATGTCGATTACGAAAAGAGCCTAGGGGTGCGTTGGGGTGGGCCTTTGTACGGTGAGAGCGTGCGGCCAGGCAAGGAGCTGTTCGTCGACCTTGGCGTGGAGCGTGCCGGCTCCAGTGTGGGCCTGGGCCTGCTGCGCGGGGGTATCTTGCTCGATCTGGAGCTCAGTGCCATGGAGAAGAGCGGCAATGGCGAAATCATCTCGCAGCCCAAGGTGGTCACGGCCGACAAGGAAACCGCCAGGATCCTCAAGGGCACCGAGGTGCCGTACCAGGAAACCAGCAAGAGCGGCGCCACTTCGGTGTCGTTTCGCGAGGCTTCGCTGTCGCTCGAAGTCACCCCGCAAATCACCCCGGACAACAAGGTCATCATGACCGTCAGGGTGACCAAGGACGAGCCTGATTACGTCAATGCCTTGAACAACGTACCGCCGATCCGCAAGAACGAGGTCAACGCCAAGGTTCGCGTGGCCGACGGCGAGACGATCGTGATCGGTGGCGTCTACTCGACCACGCAAAACAATGTGGTCGACAAGGTGCCATTTTTCGGCGATCTGCCGTATGTTGGGCGGCTGTTTCGACGCGATGTATTACAAGAGAAAAAATCCGAGCTGCTGGTCTTCCTGACTCCGCGTATCATGAGTGACCAGGCGATTGCTGTGAGTCGTTGATTCTGTGCGAAATTTGATACTTGTGGGGCCCATGGGCGCTGGTAAAAGCACCATTGGACGCCTCTTGGCCAAAGAGCTGCGCCTGCTGTTCAAGGATTCCGACAAGGAAATCGAACTGCGATGCGGCGCCAACATCCCGTGGATCTTCGACAAGGAAGGCGAGCCGGGCTTCCGTGACCGTGAGCAGGCGATGATCGCCGAGCTCTGCGCGCTCGACGGCGTGGTGCTGGCCACGGGTGGCGGCGCGGTCATGCGTGATGCCAACCGTCAGGCGTTGTACCAGGGTGGCCGGGTCATCTACCTGCATGCCTCGGTGGAGCAGCAGGTCGGTCGTACCGCACGCGATCGCAATCGCCCGCTGTTGCGCACCGCCAACCCGGAAGCGACCCTTCGCGCCCTGCTCGAAGCGCGCGATCCGCTCTACCGCGAAATTGCCGACCTGGTCGTTGAAACCGATGAGCGGCCACCGCGCATGGTGGTGATCGATATTCTCGAGCGCTTGCAGCAGTTGCCGCCCCGATAAGCCGGGACTATTCTCGGCCACCAGCGCCGAGGCGAGGTTCAACTTACCGCGTGCGTCGCCCAAACGGCGCCGCACCCAAGTACATTGTGGGGATACATGCAGACACTAAAGGTCGACCTGGGCGAGCGTAGCTACCCGATCTACATTGGCGAAGGCCTGCTGGACCAGCCTGAGCTGCTGGCGCCGCATATTGCCGGGCGGCAGGTCGCCATCGTTTCCAATGAAACCGTCGCGCCTCTGTACCTCGAACGCCTGGCCAAGACCCTGGGTGCGTATTCAGTGTTGCCCGTGGTGTTGCCGGATGGCGAAGCCTACAAGAACTGGGAAACGCTGCAGCTGATCTTCGATGGCCTGCTCACCGCGCGGCACGACCGCCGCACTACGGTGGTAGCCCTCGGCGGCGGCGTGATCGGCGACATGGCCGGCTTTGCCGCAGCCTGTTATCAGCGCGGCGTCGATTTCATCCAGGTGCCGACCACCCTGTTGTCCCAGGTCGACTCCTCGGTCGGTGGCAAGACCGGCATCAACCACCCGCTGGGCAAGAACATGGTCGGTGCCTTCTACCAGCCCAACGCAGTGCTGATCGATACCACCAGCCTCAAGACCCTGCCAGCGCGTGAACTGTCCGCAGGCCTGGCCGAAGTGATCAAGTACGGTCTGATCTGCGACAAGCCTTTCCTCGGTTGGCTCGAGGACAATATGAATGCCCTGCGTGCCCTGGATTCTGCGGCCCTGACCGAAGCCATCAGCCGCTCCTGCGCGGCCAAGGCTGCCGTGGTCGGCGCCGACGAGCGTGAATCTGGCGTGCGGGCGACCCTGAACCTTGGGCATACCTTTGGGCACGCCATCGAAACCCACATGGGCTACGGTGTCTGGCTGCACGGCGAAGCCGTGTCGGCGGGCACGGTGATGGCCCTGGAAATGTCCATGCGCCTTGGCTGGATCGACCAGACCGAGCGTGATCGCGCAATCCGCCTGTTGCAGGACGCAGGTTTGCCGGTGGTGCCACCACAGGAAATGACCCCGGCGCATTTCATGGAGCATATGGCGGTCGACAAGAAGGTGCTCGACGGTCGTCTGCGTCTGGTGCTATTGCGCCAGATGGGCGAGGCCGTGATCACCGACGACTATCCGAAAGAGATTCTTCAGGCCACGCTGTCGGCGGATTACCGCGCGATCGTGGCCCAGCTTTGAGGTTGTGACAGCGCAATGACCAGTTTGCATGCCGATGAGGCCTTTCTCGACCATTACCAGTTGAGCCACGATCCGTTCGCGCCCCGCGTGCCCGGTTTCAAGTTCTTCCCTGCCCAGCGCAAGCCGGTGCTGGGCCAGCTGCACCACCTGGCGCGTTACAGCCAGTTGATGCTGGTTGTCACCGGCCCCCTGGGCAGCGGCAAGACCCTGCTGCGCCAGGCCCTGGTGGCCAGCACCAACAAGCAGTCGGTGCAAAGCGTGGTGGTTTCCGCCCGTGGCGCCAGCGATGCGGCCAGCGTGCTTGGCCAGGTCGCGCAGTCGCTGGAAGTCGCCCAGCCTGAGGTCCAGGCTATCTTGTCCAAGGTGGTGCAACTGGCGCTGACCGGGCAGGAAGTGTATTTGCTGGTGGATGATGCGGAACAACTCGACGAGTCAGCACTCCAAGCGTTGCTGGAACTGGCGGCGGGTGTTCCGGAAGGGCGCCCGCACGTGTTCCTGTTCGGCGAATCGTCGCTGATTGCCGGGTTGGATGAGCTCAGCATCGAGGAAGAACGTTTCCACGTCATCGAACTCGCCCCCTACAGCGAAGAAGAGACCCGCGAGTACCTGGAGCAGCGTCTGGATGGCGCCGGCCGGGGCATCGAGGTGTTCACCCGTGAACAGATCGTCGATATCCATGAGCACTCCGACGGTTGGCCTGGCACTATCAACCAGGTTGCCCGTGACACTTTGATCGAAGCCATGATCGCCAGCCGTTCGACGGCCAAGCGACCATCCATGGGGTTGAAAATGCCTAAGAAACACGTGCTCGCGCTGTCCGCTGTGGTCGTGGTCGCCGTTGCTGCCGCGGTTCTCATGCCCAAGAAAGGCGACAAGGCACCTGCCGAGGTGCCGGCCGCCCAGGCTCAGTTGCCCCTCGGTGAAGGCCAGCCAGGTGCTGCCCAGGCCAATAATGGCAACCCGGCCATCGAATTCTCCGGCTCGTCCCAGCCGATGCCACTGCCGTTGGTAGGTCAGTCGCAACCGGTGATGCGCGAGCCACTGGCCCAGGCCGCTGGCATGGGTGATGGCGAAGAAGGCAGCCCGGCGGGCAATACCGCACTGCAGCCTGGCAACCCGCCGACCGTGACCACCATCGCACCACCGCAAGGTGTGCCGGCTGGCCCGGCCCCGGTACCCGCGCAGCCAATCGCCAGTGCCCCAGTTCAGCCGGTTGCGCCTGCGCCAAAACCCGTTGCAACCCAGCCTGCCAAACCGGTTGCACCTGCCAAGCCTGCCCCGGCGCCGACTCAGGTCGCCAGCGCCAAGCCGGCCGCCAAACCTGTCGAAAAACCAGCCGCCAGTGGCAGCGCCGGTGGGGGTTGGTATGCAGGCCAGAAACCGGGCAATTATGTGGTGCAGATCCTCGGTACCAGCTCTGAGGCCTCGGCCCAGGCGTTCGTCAAGGCCCAGGGTGGCGACTATCGCTACTTCAAGAAAAACCTGCAGGGCAAGCCGCTGTACGTCGTGACTTACGGCAGCTTCGCCAACCGCGACGCAGCGGTTGCGGCAATCAAGAACTTGCCAGCGAAGGTCCAGGCTGGTAAACCTTGGCCACGTACCGTCGCCAGCGTCCAACAAGAGCTGGCCTCGGCCCGCTGATACCTGCCGGGCGGCAACACCCCGCCGCCCAGTTGCTGAGCGAATCCTGACTTTTCGTCTAGCCTGCTGCGCCTGAGCGCGGCAGGCTTTTCTGTCCCAGACTGCCGGCCACAAGCCTCTCTTGCAGTCATGGCTGAAACGCTTCAGACTCCAGCCAAGCCGCTATCACGGCGCATGGCGCAAAAACATTCAAAATTGCGACATAAATTTTCAATGGTGAGACATGAAAATTTGTGGGCATCGCTGTCGCTGTGCAACAATGGTTTTCCATGGCCACCGCAAAAAGCTGGCATTTGATCGGCGTGGATGGTAAGTGGTTGTTAAAAAAGAGATTTACCTCCGTTGAGAGGTGAACCTGGTGAGAAAGTGTCTATGAAAACAGGTCTGTACCATCCCGAAGAATTCAAGGACAACTGTGGTTTTGGCCTGATCGCCCATATGACGGGCGAACCGAGCCACCACCTTCTGCAAACCGCCATGCAGGCGCTGACGTGCATGACCCACCGTGGCGGTATCAACGCCGACGGCAAGACCGGTGACGGTTGTGGTCTGCTCATGCAGAAGCCTGATCAGTTCCTGCGGGCCGTGGCCCAGGAGCATTTTGCCGTCGAACTGCCCAAGCAGTACGCCGTCGGCATGGTGTTCTTCAACCAGGACCCGGTCAAAGCAGAAGCTGCCCGCGCCAACATGGACCGCGAAATTCTCGCCGCCGGCCTCACGCTGGTTGGCTGGCGCAAGGTGCCGATCGACACCAGCGTGCTCGGTCGCCTGGCCCTGGAGCGCCTGCCGCAGATCGAGCAGGTGTTCATCGGCGGTGAAGGCCTGAGCGATCAGGCATTCGCCATCAAGCTGTTCAGTGCCCGTCGTCGCTCGTCCGTGGCCAACGCCCACGACACCGACCACTACATCTGCAGCTTCTCGCACAAGACCATCATCTACAAAGGCCTGATGATGCCGCGCGATCTCGCGGCGTTCTATCCAGACCTGGATGACCCGCGCCTGCAGACCGCGATCTGCGTGTTCCACCAGCGCTTCTCCACCAACACCCTGCCGAAATGGCCGCTGGCGCAGCCGTTCCGCTTCCTCGCCCACAACGGCGAGATCAACACCATCACCGGCAACCGCAACTGGGCCATGGCCCGTCGCACCAAGTTTGCCAATGACCAGATTCCGGACCTCGAAGAACTCGGCCCGCTGGTCAATCGCGTCGGTTCCGACTCGTCGAGCATGGACAACATGCTCGAACTGATGGTCACCGGTGGCATCGACCTGTTCCGCGGCGTGCGCATGCTGGTACCGCCGGCCTGGCAGAACGTCGAGACCATGGACGCCGACCTGCGCGCCTTCTACGAATACAACTCCATGCACATGGAACCGTGGGATGGCCCGGCCGGTATCGTCATGACCGAAGGCCGCCACGCGGTGTGCCTGCTCGACCGCAACGGCCTGCGCCCGGCGCGCTGGGTAACCACCACCAACGGCTATATCACCATCGCCTCGGAAATCGGCGTATGGGGCTACCAGCCTGAAGAGGTGATCGCCAAGGGCCGTGTCGGCCCGGGCCAGATCTTCGCGGTGGACACCGAAACCGGCCAGATCCTCGATACCGACGCCATCGACAACCGGCTGAAGTCGCGCCACCCGTACAAGCGCTGGTTGCGTCAGCATGCCACGCGCATCCAGGCGACCCTCACCGACGACCAGGGCGCGGCCAGCTATGACGCTGACCAGCTCAAGCAGTACATGAAGATGTTCCAGGTCACCTTCGAAGAGCGTGACCAGGTACTGCGCCCGCTGGGTGAACAGGGCCAGGAAGCGGTCGGCTCGATGGGTGACGACACGCCGATGGCCGTGCTGTCGCAGCGCGTGCGTTCGCCGTACGACTTCTTCCGCCAGCAGTTCGCCCAGGTGACCAACCCGCCGATCGACCCGCTGCGCGAAGCGATCGTCATGTCGCTGGAAATCTGCCTGGGCGCCGAGCGCAATATCTTCCAGGAGTCCCCGGAGCACGCTTCGCGGGTGATCCTCAGCTCGCCGGTCATCTCGCCTGCCAAATGGCGCTCGCTGATGAATCTGGAGCGCGAAGGCTTCGACCGCCAGCTGATCGACCTCAACTACGAGCAAGGTGTCGGCCTGGAAGCGGCTATCCGCAACATCGCCGACCAGGCTGAAGAAGCGGTGCGCGGCGGCAAGACCCAACTGGTACTGAGCGACCGCTACATCGCCCCGGGCAAATTGCCGGTGCACGCTTCGCTCGCCGTGGGTGCGGTGCACCACCGCCTGACCGAGCAAGGCCTGCGTTGCGACAGCAACATCCTGGTCGAAACCGCCACTGCCCGTGACCCGCACCACTTTGCCGTGCTGCTGGGCTTCGGTGCCTCGGCCGTTTACCCGTACCTGGCCTATGAAGTGCTGGCCGACCTGATTCGCACCGGCGAAGTGCTGGGCGACCTGGACGAGGTGTTCAAGTACTACCGCAAAGGCATCTCCAAGGGCCTGCTGAAGATCCTGTCGAAGATGGGCATCTCCACTATTGCTTCGTACCGCGGTGCTCAGCTGTTCGAAGCCATCGGCCTGGCCGAAGACGTGGTCGGCCTGAGCTTCAAGGGTGTGTCGAGCCGCATCAAGGGTGCGCGTTTCGAAGACTTGGAAAGCGACCAGAAGCTGCTTGCCGCCGAAGCCTGGAGCGCGCGCAAGCCGATCCAGCAAGGTGGCCTGCTCAAGTTCGTCCACGGTGGCGAGTACCACGCCTACAACCCGGACGTGGTCAACACCCTGCAGGCCGCTGTGCAGCAGGGCGACTACGCCAAGTTCAAGGAATACACCTCGCTGGTCGACCAGCGCCCGGTGTCGATGATCCGCGACCTGCTCAAGGTCAAAGTGGCTGACCAGCCGCTGGCGATCGAGCAGATCGAGCCGTTGGAGGCCATCCTCAAGCGCTTCGATTCCGCCGGTATCTCGTTGGGTGCATTGTCGCCAGAAGCCCACGAGGCGCTGGCCGAGGCCATGAACCGCCTGGGCGCGCGCTCGAACTCCGGCGAGGGCGGTGAAGACCCGTCGCGCTACGGCACGGTGCGCAGCTCCAAGATCAAGCAAGTGGCCACCGGCCGCTTCGGCGTCACCCCGGAATACCTGGTCAACGCCGAAGTGCTGCAGATCAAGGTGGCCCAGGGCGCCAAGCCGGGCGAAGGCGGCCAGCTGCCGGGCGGCAAGGTCAACGGCCTGATCGCCAAGCTGCGCTACGCGGTACCGGGTGTGACCCTGATTTCGCCACCGCCGCACCACGACATCTACTCGATCGAAGACTTGGCCCAGCTGATCTACGACCTCAAGCAGGTCAACCCGCAGGCGCTGGTTTCGGTCAAGCTGGTGGCCGAGGCAGGCGTTGGCACCATCGCTGCAGGCGTGGCCAAGGCCTATGCCGACCTGATCACCATCTCCGGCTACGACGGCGGTACCGGCGCTTCGCCGTTGACCTCCATCAAGTACGCCGGCGCGCCGTGGGAGCTGGGCCTTGCCGAAACCCACCAGACCCTGCGCGGCAACGACCTGCGCGGCAAGGTGCGGGTACAGACCGACGGTGGCCTGAAAACCGGCCTGGACGTGATCAAGGCCGCCATCCTCGGCGCCGAGAGCTTCGGCTTCGGCACCGCACCGATGATTGCCCTGGGCTGCAAGTACCTGCGTATCTGCCACCTGAACAACTGCGCCACCGGCGTAGCCACCCAGAACGACAAGCTGCGCAAGGACCACTACATCGGCACCGTCGACATGGTGATCAACTTCTTCACCTTCGTCGCCGAAGAAACCCGCGAGTGGCTGGCCAAGCTGGGCGTGCGCAGCCTGGGCGAGCTGATCGGCCGCACCGACCTGCTCGACATACTGCCAGGCGACACCGAGCGCCAGCAGTACCTGGACCTGTCGCCTCTGCTGGGCAGCTCGCACATTCCGGCGGACAAGCCGCAGTTCTGCGAAGTCGACAAGAACCCGCCGTTCGACAAGGGCGAGTTGGCCGAGAAGATGGTCGAAATGGCCATGTCGGCGATCCGCGACCAGTCCGGTGGCGAGTTCAGCCTCGACATCTGCAACTGCGACCGTTCCATCGGCGCGCGTATCTCTGGTGAGATCGCCCGCCTGCACGGCAACCAGGGCATGGCCGCTGCGCCGATCACCTTCCGCTTCAAGGGCACTGCGGGCCAGAGCTTCGGCGTGTGGAACGCCGGTGGCCTGAACCTGCACCTGGAAGGCGACGCCAACGACTACGTCGGCAAGGGCATGACCGGTGGCAAGGTCACCATCGTGCCACCTGCCGGCAGCCCGTTCGAAACCCAGCACAGCGCCATCGTCGGCAACACCTGCCTGTACGGTGCCACTGGCGGCAAGCTGTTTGCCGCCGGTACCGCGGGCGAGCGCTTCGCTGTGCGTAACTCTGGCGCCCACGCTGTTGTCGAGGGCACTGGCGATCACTGCTGTGAATACATGACCGGCGGCTTTGTCTGCGTCCTGGGCAAGACCGGTTACAACTTCGGTTCTGGCATGACGGGCGGCTTCGCCTACGTGCTCGACATGGACAACAGCTTCGTCGACAAGCTCAACCATGAACTGGTGGAAATCCAGCGCATCAGTGGTGAAGCGATGGAGGCCTACCGCAGCCACCTGGCGCGGGTCCTTGCCGAGTACGTGGACGAGACCGGCAGCGAGTGGGGGCGTGAGCTCTCGGAAAACCTGGACGACTACGTGCGTCGCTTCTGGTTGGTCAAGCCCAAGGCGGCCACCCTCAAGCAACTGCTGTCCAGCACCCGTGCCAACCCGCAGTAAAAACAGCTGCAAGTGGCAAGCTTCAAGCTGCAAGTAAACGCAGTGCGAGGCTTGCCGGACCCAAGTGATCGACTTGCAGCTTGCAGCTTCTAGCTTGCGACTGCGGTAAAGAGGTTTTGAAAAATGGCTGAACGTCTGAGTAACGACTTCCAGTTCATCGAAGTGGGCCGCAAGGACCCGAAGAAAAAGCTGCTGCGCCAGCGCAAGAAAGAGTTCGTCGAAATCTACGAGCCCTTCAAGCCGCAGCAGTCCGTGGAGCAGGCGCACCGCTGCCTGGGCTGCGGTAACCCGTATTGCGAGTGGAAGTGCCCGGTGCACAACTTCATCCCCAACTGGTTGAAGCTGGTCTCCGAAGGCAACATCCTGGCGGCGGCCGAGCTGTCGCACCAGACCAACACCCTGCCTGAGGTGTGTGGCCGGGTATGCCCGCAGGACCGTCTGTGCGAGGGTGCCTGCACCCTGAACGACGGTTTTGGCGCGGTGACCATCGGCTCGGTGGAGAAGTACATCACCGACACCGCCTTCGCCATGGGCTGGCGCCCGGACATGTCCAAGGTCAAGCCGACCGGCAAGCGTGTTGCCATTATCGGTGCGGGCCCGGCTGGTCTGGGCTGCGCTGACGTGCTGGTACGTGCCGGTGTGACCCCGGTGGTGTTCGATCGCAACCCGGAAATCGGCGGCTTGCTGACCTTCGGCATTCCCGAGTTCAAGCTGGAAAAGACCGTGCTGAGCAATCGCCGCGAAGTCTTCACCGGCATGGGCATCGAGTTTCGCCTGAACACCGAGGTGGGCAAGGACATCACCCTGGAGCAACTGCTCGCCGAGTACGATGCCGTGTTCATGGGCATGGGCACCTACACCTACATGAAGGGCGGCTTCCCGGGTGAGGACCTGCCGGGGGTGCATGACGCGCTGGATTTCTTGATCGCCAACGTCAACCGCAACTTGGGCTTCGAAAAGTCGCCTGAAGATTTCGTCGACATGCAGGGCAAGAAGGTCGTGGTACTGGGCGGTGGTGACACCGCGATGGACTGCAACCGCACTTCGATTCGCCAGGGCGCCAAGTCGGTGACCTGTGCCTACCGTCGTGACGAGGCCAACATGCCAGGCTCGCGCAAAGAGGTGAAGAACGCCAAGGAAGAAGGCGTGAAGTTCCTCTACAACCGTCAGCCGATCGCCATTGTCGGCGAGGACAAGGTCGAAGGCGTCAAAGTGGTCGAGACCCGTCTCGGCGAGCCGGATGCCCGTGGCCGTCGCAGCCCTGAGCCGATCCCGGGCTCCGAAGAGATCCTGCCGGCTGACGCCGTGGTGATCGCCTTCGGCTTCCGCCCGAGCCCGGCGCCGTGGTTCGAGCAGTTTGGCATCCAGATGGACAGCCAGGGCCGCGTGGTAGCACCGGAGAAAGGTAAGTTCAAGCACCAGACCAGCAACCCTAAAGTGTTTGCCGGTGGCGACATGGTGCGGGGTTCGGACTTGGTGGTAACGGCCATTTTCGAAGGCCGTACAGCGGCTGAAGGTATTCTGGACTACCTCGAAGTCTGACCGGTTGCGGGGGCTGCAAAGCAGCCCTTGGCATATTTTGTATACAAAATTGCTTGATCCACGGCACCCAATAGACAAAACGCATGGCCTTGGCCGTGCCTTTTGTGCTGGCGTCTGAGAAAATGCCCGCACTTTTTTGCCGGATGCCGACATGACTGCCCTGAAGAACGATCGTTTCCTGCGTGCACTGCTCAAGCAACCCGTGGACGTCACCCCAGTGTGGATGATGCGCCAGGCCGGCCGCTACCTGCCGGAATACCGCGCCAGCCGCGCCAAGGCCGGTGACTTCATGAGCCTGTGCATGAACCCGCAGTTCGCCTGCGAGGTTACCCTGCAGCCGCTGGACCGCTACCCGCTGGACGCGGCGATCCTCTTCTCGGACATCCTCACCATCCCCGACGCCATGGGCCTGGGCCTGTACTTCGAGACCGGCGAAGGCCCGCGTTTCAAGAAGGTGATCAGCACCCCGGCCGACATCGAAGCGTTGCCGATTCCCGACCCGCAAAAAGACCTGGGCTACGTGATGGACGCAGTCAGCACCATCCGCCGCGAGCTCAACGGCCGCGTGCCGCTGATCGGCTTCTCTGGCAGCCCCTGGACCTTGGCCACCTACATGGTCGAAGGCGGCTCGTCCAAGGACTTCCGCAAGACCAAGGCCATGGCCTACGACAACCCAGAGGCCCTGCACCTGCTGCTGGACAAGCTGGCCCAGTCGGTCACCAGCTACCTCAACGGCCAGATCCTGGCCGGCGCACAGGCGGTGCAGATTTTCGACACCTGGGGTGGCAACCTGTCGGCGGCGGCTTACCAGGAGTTCTCCCTGGCCTACATGCGCAAGATCGTCAGCGGCCTGATCCGTGAGCACGATGGCCGCAAGGTGCCGGTCATCATGTTCACCAAAAACGGTGGCATGTGGCTGGAAAGCATCGCCGAAGCCGGTGCCGATGCACTGGGCCTGGACTGGACCTGCGAGATCGGCGATGCCCGCCGCCGTGTCGGCGACAAGGTTGCGCTGCAAGGCAACATGGACCCGACCGTGCTGTACGCAAAGCCCGAGGCTATCCGCAAGGAAGTGGCGCGCATTCTGGCCAGCTATGGCAAGGGCACTGGCCACGTATTCAACCTCGGCCATGGCATTACGCCTGAGGTCGACCCGGAGCACGCCGGTGTGTTCATCAACGCCGTGCATGAGCTGTCGGCGCAGTACCACCAGTGATCTGATGCAGCTGCAACAAAGAACCCGGCCTTGATGCCGGGTTTTTTGTTGCATTAAGTTTGAGTTCAGCGATCGTCGTTAATCTGGTCCCATCGAAACCGAAACAGGACCTGATCCTCATGAAAATCCGTTACCTTGCTCTGATCCTCGCTCCCCTGTTCAGCACCGCTGCCCTGGCGGCCAGCTATACCGGCCCAGGTGCTCAGTCGGTGACCACCGTGGCGGCTGCAAACGATGCTGCAGATGACACACCGGTGGTGCTGCAGGGGTATGTGACCAAGAAGGTCAACAACGACGACAAGTACGAGTTCAAGGACAACACCGGCACCATCACCGTCGAAATCGACGATGAGGACCTTCCGCCGACCCCATTCAATGACAAGACCAAGGTCAAGCTGACCGGCGAGGTGGAGAAGCACTTGATGAGCCGCGAAGTGGATGTGGATATTGTCGAGATCATCAACTGATCCACGATTTCGGGGCCGCAAAGCGGCCCACTGTTCAAGGTGTCTTAGGCGCCAACTTGCTCAGGTGCCATGCCACCAGCAACGCTATGGTCAGCAAGCCACCGATGAACAACCCGATCCCGTTCCAGCCCCACTGGTGCCAGAACACCCCGCCCGCCGTCCCCGCCACACTCGACCCCGCGTAATAGCTGAACAGGTACAGCGACGATGCCTGCCCCTTGGCCTTCAATGCCCGTCGCCCGATCCAGCTGCTGGCCACCGAGTGCGCGCCGAAGAAGCCGAAGGTGAACACCAGCATGCCGAGGATCACCATCAGCAGCGGGCTGGCCAATGTCATCAACAAGCCGCTGGCCATCACCACGATACTGACCCAGAACACCTTCCGCCGCCCCAGCTTGTCGGCCAGCGCGCCCACCTGCGCAGAGCTGTAGATGCCCGACAAATACACCACCGACAGCAGGCCGACCAACGCCTGGTTCATGTGGTAAGGCCCTGCCAGCAAGCGGTAGCCGATGTAGTTGAACAGCGTGACGAAGGCCCCCATCAGCAGAAACGCCTCAAGGAACAGCCAAGGCAGCCCGGCGTCCTTGAAGTGCATGACGAAGCCATTCAGCAGGCTGCGCGGGTTCGCGGCCTGCGGGCGGAAGTTGCGCGATTCGGGCAATACCTTCCAGAACACCAGCGCCGCGACCAAGGCCAGGCCACCGATGGTCAGCATCGCCGTGTGCCAGCTGACGAAGTCGATCAGCACCCCGGTGATCAGCCGCCCGCTCATGCCGCCGATGGCGTTGCCACCAATGTACAAGCCCATGGCCAGGCCGATGTGCTGCGGGTGGATCTCTTCGCTCAGGTAAGTCATCGCCACCGCCGCCAGGCCGCTCAGCGACAGGCCGACCAGTGCTCGCGTCGCCAGTACGGCTTCCCAGGTCGGCATCACCGCACTGGCCAGGGTCGACAGGGCCGCACAGACCAGCGCAAAGACCATCACCGGCTTGCGGCCGATGCGGTCAGAGATCGGCCCGGTGATCAACAGTCCGAACGCCAGCATTGCGGTCGAAACCGACAGCACTAGGCTGCTCTGGGCCGCGTTGATGGAAAATTCCTGCGACAACAGCGGCATCATCGGTTGCACGCAGTAAAGCAGGGCGAAGGTGGCGAAGCCGCCGCTGAACAGGGCCAGCACGGTCTTCATGAAGGCGGGGGTGCCTTTTTCGATCCACATGTCGTTCAGGGGGGCAGGTTCTGGGTCGGCGGGTAGGGGGGCTACAGCAGTTTTCACGGGCGGGTACCTCTGGCGCAATGAAAAAAGCATATAGCTGGCTAATGATTACATCCAATATATTGTTCGACCTATTTAAGACGTTCTACGACCTGTTTGGAGCCAACCATGGAACTGCGCCATCTGCGTTACTTCATCGCCGTGGCCGAAGAGCTGCACTTTGGCCGTGCGGCCCAGCAGCTGGGCATTTCGCAGCCGCCCTTGAGCCAGCAGATCCAGGCGCTGGAGCACGAGCTGGGGGCGCGCCTGTTCGAGCGTACCAACCGTCGGGTCGAGCTGAGCGAGGCGGGGCGGTTGTTTCTGGAAGAGGCCCGCCAAGTGCTGGCGCAGGTCGAGAAGGCCGCCGACGTGGCCCGGCGTGCGCAATTGGGTGAGCTGGGCGAGATGAAGATCGGCTTTACCTCGTCGGCACCGTTCACGTCGAAGATCCCCAAGGCCATCCATGCTTTTCGCCAGCGTTTTCCGGCGGTACACCTGAACCTCAAGGAATTGAGCAGCCGCGATGTTGCCGAAGCGGTTTTCGACGAGTCCATCGAAGTGGGGCTGATGCGGCCCATGCCATTGCCGGAAGGGCTGGTGGCGACCGAGCTGTTTCGCGAACCGTTGGTGGCAGTGATCAATGCCTCGCATCCATTGGCTGTGGGTACCGAGCAGGGGGTGCACATGGCCTCCCTGGCACCGGAGCCGTTCGTGTTCTTCCCGCGCAGCTATGGCAGCGGGCTGCATGCGCAATTGCTCAGCCTGGCGCGCCACGCGGGGTTCAGCCCGCATTTTGCCCAGGAGGCGGGCGAGGCGATGACCATCATCGGGTTGGTGTCGGCGGGCTTGGGGGTGTCGGTGCTACCGGCGTCGTTCCAGCGCATGCGCATCGAGGGTGTGGTGTATCGCACGCTGCTGGACGAAGGCGCGACGACGGCGGTGTGGCTGGTGCAGCGTGAGCGTGGGGGCTCGGCGATGGCCAAGGCCTTCGCCGAGCTGTTGACCGGGCAAGTGTGGTGAGGTGAATGGCTGGCCATCTTCGCCCGACAATTGCCACTGGCCTTAGCTGCCGAGGCGCCACATACTCGGGCATTCGTCGATACACGGAGGTCTCTCATGCGTCGCGTGGTGTTCAATCAGAAAGGTGGCGTGGGCAAGTCGAGCATCGCTTGTAACCTGGCGGCGGTCAGCGCCAGCGAAGGTTACCGGACCTTGTTGATCGACCTGGATGCCCAGGCAAACTCGACTCAGTACCTCACCGGCCTGACGGGTGAAGATATCCCCATGGGGATCGCCGACTTCTTCAAGCAAAGCCTGTCCAGCGGGCCCTTCAGCAAGAAGAACAAGGTCGATATCTACGAAACGCCGTTCGACAACCTGCATGTGGTCACGGCGACTTCCGAGCTGGCCGACCTGCAACCCAAGCTCGAAGCCAAGCACAAGATCAACAAGCTGCGTAAGTTGCTCGACGAGCTGGATGAGGATTACGAACGGATCTACATCGATACGCCGCCTGCGCTCAATTTCTATGCGGTTTCTGCGTTGATCGCGGCGGATCGTGTGCTGATACCCTTCGACTGTGACAGCTTCTCGCGTCAGGCGCTCTACGGCCTGCTGGCCGAAATCGAAGAGCTCAAGGACGATCACAACGAAGACCTGATGGTCGAAGGCATCGTGGTCAACCAGTTCCAGTCCCGCGCCAGCCTGCCGCAGCAGATGCTCGACGAGCTGCTGGCCGAGGGCTTGCCGGTATTACCGGTGTATTTGGGCAGCTCGGTGAAGATGCGCGAGTCGCACCACGCCAGCTTGCCGTTGATTCACCTGGAGCCACGGCACAAGCTGACGCAGCAGTTTGTCGAGTTGCATTCGCTGCTTGAGGAGAATAGTTGAGATAGGTCTGGGGATCGTGTCAGGGCTGATAGGTGCATGTCTTGGGGGTTGCAGCGCCGATGAAATCGAGCGCCGCCCGCGCGGCGCATCGCGAGCGAAGCTCGCTCCTACATTTGTTTCGGGCCAGTTATTCCTGAGGTATTGGCGCGCGGCCCCTTGGTGCCCGCCTCAATATAGCGTCGTACAAACAAGGCGGTCGCGCGCGTTGGTAAAGGCGTAACTGGCCGAAACAAATGTAGGAGCGAGCTTCGCTCGCGATGCGCCGCGCGGGCGGCGCTCGATTTCATGGGCGCCAAAGATGCCATGGCATGCACCTGAAACCAGCGCTAAACCCCCTGGCCGCGTAGCCACTCCAGCAACGACTGCAGCGCAAACGCCCCAGCCTGGCGACTGACTTCTCGACCGTTCTTGAACAGGATCAGGCTAGGGATCGAGCGGATGCCCAATTGCCCTGCCAGGTTGCGGTTGGCTTCGCTGTCCAGCTTGGCCAAGCGGCAGCGCCCGCTCAACTGGCGGGCCGCCTGTTCGAAGGTGGGGGCGAACGATTTGCACGGGCCGCACCAGTCGGCCCAGACGTCCACCAGCAGCGGCAGGTCGCCTTTGACCTGGCTGGCGTAGCTGGCTTCGTTCAGTTCGAAGGGCTGGCTCAGCAGTACATCCTGTTTGCAGCGGCCGCATTTTGGGGCGTCGCTCAGGCGCGTGGCGGGCAGGCGATTGAGGCCGTTGCAGTGGGGGCAGGGGATCAGCAGTGGGTCGGTCATTTGGGTTTCCTTTGAAATTTTGGGGGCCGCGCGCCGGCCCCCGGATCACGAAGAACAGCTGATCTCCAGATGCTTGCCCCACTCAGGCGGCCGCTGGGCATAGGCCTGCATCCCGGCCTGCTCGTCGAACGGCCGGCTCAGTACCTGATGCAGCCGCCGCACCTCACTGTAGTCACCTGCTTCGGCTGCTTCGATGGCCTTCTGCGCCAGGTAGTTGCGCAGCACATACAGCGGGTTCACCGCATGCATGCGCTCACAGCGCCCTTGTTCATTGCCTGCCTCGCGCTGACAACGGGCCAGGTAATCCACGCCCCAGGCATCAAAACCCGCCAGGTCGATGAAATCGTCACGCACCACCTGCAGTGCCTCGGCCACTGGCTGATCGCCCAACTTGCGGAAGAACAGGGTGTAATCCACGCCCCCCTTTTGCATGCACTGCAGCAGGCGCTCGACCAACGCCAGGTCTTCGTCTTCGGCGCTGGTCAGCCCCAGGCGGCGGCGCATGAGGTCCAGGTAATGCGCCTGGTACAACGGCAGGAACAGCCCCAGCGCTTCCTTCAGCGGTTCCACCTCGATCACCGTGGTCAGGGCCTGGGCCAGCGCACTGAGGTTCCAGTGGGCAATCGGCACCTGGTTGCTGTAGCTGTAACGGCCGCGATCATCGGAATGGTTACAGATGAAGTTGGCGTCGAAGTCGTCGAGGAAGGCATAGGGGCCGAAATCGAAGGTGATGCCCAGGATCGACATGTTGTCAGTGTTCATCACCCCGTGGCAGAACCCATAGGCTTGCCAGCGGGCGATCAGCTCGGCGTTGCGCTCGACGATGGTGCGGAACATGGCCAGGTAGGGCTGTTCGGCCTCGCGGCATTCGGGGTAGTGCTGTTCCAGCACATGGTCGATCAGCACGCGCTGCTGTTCCGGCTGCTTGGTGTAGTAGAAGTATTCGAAATGGCCGAAGCGCACGTGGCTCTGCGCCAGGCGGGTGAGCATGGCGGCGCTCTCTTGGGTTTCGCGCCAGACCGGGGTGCTGGAGCCGATCACGCACAGCGCCCGGCTGGTCGGGATGCCCAAGGCATACAGGGCTTCGGAGGCAAGAAACTCGCGGATCGACGAGCGAAGCACGGCACGGCCGTCGCCCATCCGCGAATACGGCGTCTGGCCGGCGCCCTTGAGGTGCAGGTCCCAGTGCTCGCCCGCCTCGTTGAGCACCTCGGCCAGCAGCAGGCCGCGGCCATCGCCCAGGCGCGGGTTGTAGGAGCCGAACTGGTGGCCGGAGTAGACCATCGCGCGTGGGTCGGCCTCTTCCCAGAGTTTCTGGCCGCTGAACACCTCGGCGAACAAGGGCGAGTCGGCCTGGGCTGGGTCCAGGTCGAGCAGGGCCATGGCCGACGCGCTTGCCACCACCAGGCGTGGGTCTGCGATGGGCTCGGGCAGGACCTGGGTAGAGAACGCATCGCCCAGGGGGGCGAAGCGGTTGTCGAAGGTGAGTTGGTCGAGGGCTTTCACGGGCTGCTCCTGGGGTTCAGCACAGAATAAAGCATTCGAGCCCACTCAGGCCTGCGCAGTGCCATCCGATTTCGGCTGTTCCACGGGCACCAGCTGCTGCTTGCCGCCCTTCGTGTCCATCAGGAACACCTCGACCTGGCGCACCGAGATCTTGATGTTGTGCGCCTTGAACTCGCGGTTGATGTAGCGGTTGATCTCGTCCAGGGTCGGGTTGCGATCCCCCAGGTCACGCACGTGCATGCGCAACTCGTGGTCCAGCGAGCTTTCGCCGAAGTTCAGGAAGTACACGATCGGCTCCGGGTCCTTTAGCACCCTTGGGTTCTCGTGGGCGCCCTTGAGCAGCAGGTCGCGCACCAGGTCCAGGTCGGAGCCGTAGTCGATGCCCAGTTTCAGCGTCACCCGGGTAACCGTGTCGGTCAGCGACCAGTTGATCAACTGGCCGGTGATGAAGGTCTTGTTGGGGACGATGATGTCCTTGCGGTCGAAGTCGGTGATGGTGGTGGCGCGGATGCGGATCTTGCTCACCGTGCCGGACAGGTTGCCGATGGTGATGGTGTCGCCGATACGCACCGGGCGCTCGAACAGGATCATGATGCCGGAGATGAAGTTGGCGAAGATCTCCTGCATGCCGAAGCCCAGGCCGACCGACAGCGCCGCCACCAGCCATTGCAGCTTGTCCCAGCTGACCCCCAGGGTCGACAGGGTGCTGACGATGCCGATACCGACGATGGTGTACGACAGCAGCGTGGTGGTGGCGTAGGCACTGCCCTGGGCAAGGTTCAGGCGCGACAGCACCAGCACCTCCAGCAAGCCTGGCAAGTTGCCGGCCAGGGCGAAGGTGATGCCGACGATCACCAGCGCGCCAAGCAGGTCGCCGAGGCTGATCGGCACCATGCTGGCGGCCGCGCCGGTGCCGCTGGTGTATTCGTACAAGGTGAAGTTGTTGAGGTAGGCGAACACCGAGATCAGGTCCGACCATACCCAGTACAGGCCGGCGATGAAGCCGCCGAGCAAGGCCAGGCGGATAAGGCGCAGCGACTGCTGGTTGACCTGTTCGATGTCCAGCGTCGGCTCTTCGGTGATGACTTCGCCATCCAGCCCTTCCTTGGCCGCTGCACGTTTGCTCAGGGCGCGCTGGTAGGCCAGGCGCCGCGCGGCCACAGACAGGCCACGGACAAAGGCGGCCTCGATCACCAGCCAGAACATCAGCAGGTAGAGGGTGTAGATCAGTCGGTCGGTGAGCTTGAGGGCGGTGTAGTAGTAACCGAAGCACACCGCTACGAACAAGGCGATGGGCAGGGCCGTGAACGCCACCCCGACCGCCCGGCGGAACAGCGAGGTGTCGCGATGCGCCGGGCTGCTCAGCAGCAGGCGGCTGAGCAGCCAGGCCATCAGCGCGTAGCAGGTCAGCACTACGCCGATGCCGAGCACGTCATCAGCCAGCGCCGAAGGTTGATGCTCGGCCACCGCCACCACGCCTACCAGCGCCAGCACCACGGTACCCAGCCTGCGCACCCAGCCGCGCAGGAACTCGACCTGGGGCTTGTGCCAGCGGAAGTGAATTTCCGCCACGCCGCCAGGCGCCAGAATGCGGTAGGCGGTGTAGAACACCAGCCAGGCCTGGGCCAGTTGCCAGAGCGCGGCGCCCAGGTTGGCATTCTGCCCGCGGGCGTCGATCTGCAGGGCATAGCTGCACAGCGCCAGGCCCAGGCTCACCGGCATCGCCAGCAGAATATTGATCAGGATCGCCTGGGGCGTGTGCCACTGGCTATCCCGGCGGAAGTGGCCGATGTCCTGATGCACCTTGCCGAGCCGTTGATACAGGTACTTGCGCCGCCACAGCAAGCCGCCGATCACCAGCAGCAGCGGCAGGAACAGCAACGGCCGCTGGCTGAGGCCGTCGGCCAGTTCCTTGATGCCCGAGCCCCAGGGCAGGCTGGCGACCTGGTCGGCGAACCGCTCAGGGACGTAGCGCAGCCAGTCCCAGTCCAGCGGCTTGTTGCTGGGGATCCAGAACATCTGCTCGTCGAGGGTGGTGCGCAGGCCCTGGGCGGTGCCCAGCAGTTGCTTCTGGTTGAGCTGCAGGGTAATCGATTCGTTGAGCAGGGCCGAGAGTTCGCGGTTGAGGCGCTCCAGCAGGTCGCTGCGGGTGATCGCCACTTCCAACAGCGCTTTGCGCAGTGGCGGGGTGACGTCTTCCGGCGGTTGGTTGGCCAGCAGCTTGTCGACGTAGGTGACCGGGCTGCTCATCTGCTCGCGTTGCTGGTTGATCTCGAACTGGTACAGGCGGGTGTCGGCGATCTGATCGGCCAGGTCGCGGTCGACCTTCAGGTGCGGCAGGGTCTGCTTCTGCTTGTAGAGGATCTTGGACAGCAGCAGGCTGCCCTTGAGCACGTTGATCTGCTCATCCAGCGCCTGGTCGGCCTGGGTCAGGCTGTCGAGCTGCTGCTTGGTGCGCAGGTTCTGCTGGGTCAGTTCGTTGAGGCGATCGGTGCTTTTGAGCAGGTAGTCGGAAAGCTTGAGGTTGATCGTGCTTTCGCTGGCCAGCAGGCTGCTGCCGCCGGCCTTCTGGGCTTCGATCGACTGCTGGGTGACGGCCTCCTGGGACTGGGCCAGGCGCTTGTCGTTGATCAGCGTTTGCAGGTCCTGGATCTCCTGCTCCAGGCGCGCCGCGCGCTCGATCAGCAGGTCGTGACGGGCACTGCCAAGGTCTTGCAGCAGGCTGTTGCCGGCCAGCTCCTGACGGCGCAGCAGGGTCAACGCGTTGAGCGAGGCCAGCTCGGCGTTGAGCTGGTTGCGTTGGTCGGCGTTGAGCGCCTTGCCGTTGTCCTTGCCCGACTTGAGGTTGTTGTTGATCTGCTGGGTGCGGGCCTGGCCGTTGCTGATCTCGGCCTGCGCGCGCTCCGGGCGGGTCTGGGAATTGATGATCAGGCTGTTGGCTTCGGACAGCGCCTTTTGCAGCTCACCCTGCAGGGTGCTGCGCTCGCTGAGCAGTTGCTCCAGCTGCGGCACCGTCAGGGTAGCGTAGCGCTGGGCGACCGGTTGCGGCTTGCTGTCCTTGAGCCTGGCCAGTTCTTTCTGGCTGTCGCTGGTTTCTTTCGGCGCGCTGGCCAGCTGCTGCTTGAGCGCGGCCAGCTTCTTCTCGCTGTCTTCCTTGTTGGCAAGCAGGCTCAGGGTTTGCTCCAGCACCTGCTGCAGGGCCTTTTGATCGGCCTCGGGCAGCTTGCGCTCGGCAATCTTGTCGAGGCTGTGCTGGATGCTGGCAGTGGTCGGCGCTTCGGCCGCAGCGTTCGCGGTGGCCGCGAACGAGAAGGACAGGCACAACCCCAGCAGGGCTGTGCGAAGGTACACGCGCAGGGACATAGGCAGACTACATTGTGGATCAGGGCAGAATCGCAGTTTAGAGGAACAATCCTGGTCCGGGTCGCGTTCCTTCGGGGAATCTGACGCCCACTTTCTGCACATTGTTCCCGTCCATGGTCGCCACGGTCCAGATCGTGCCATGCCATTCGACCTGGTCGCCTACTACTGGAGCGCCTCCGACCTTCTGTCGGATGAACTGCGCCAGCGGCATTTTCGCGTCCAGGCCGTCGAGTTTCAGGCCGTAAAGCGCCGCCACGGCACCCAGTTCGGCATCGCCTTCAAGCACGAAGTCGCCGAAGAAGCGCAGGTCCAGGCCACGTTGCGGCGCCTGGCTGAACAGCTTGCCCAGCGCGGGCAGGTTATGTTCGTGGCCGATCACGCAAAGCATGTCGCCGACTTCCAGCACGGTACTGCCCGATGGGTGCAGCAGTTGCTCGCCACGGAACAGCGCGGCGATACGGGTGCCCTCAGGCATCTTCAGCTCGCGCAGGGCGGCGCCGATGCACCATTTTTCCGCCCCCAGGCGGTAGACGAACAGCTCCCACTCGCTGGTGATGTGCACTTCCAGCGCAGAGCGTGAGATGGGCGCCGGGTCTGGCGGTACAGTGACCTTCAGCAGCTTGGCCATCCACGGCAGGCTGGTGCCCTGCACCAGCAGTGACACCAGCACGATGAAGAACGCCAGGTTGAAGAACAACTGCGCATCCGGCAGCCCGGCCATCAGCGGGAACACCGCCAGAATGATCGGTACCGCACCGCGCAGGCCGACCCAGGAAATGAAGCCCTTTTCGCGACCGTGGAAGGCCTTGAACGGCAGCAGTGCGGCAACCACCGACAACGGCCGGGCGATCAGGATCATCCACAGGGCCAGGCCCAGGGCTGGCAAGGCAATGGGCAGCAGGTCGTGGGGCGTGACCAGCAGGCCCAGCACCAGGAACATGCCGATCTGCGCCAGCCACGCCATGCCGTCGAGCATGTGCAGGATGCCATGGCGGCTGCGGATCGGCTTGTTGCCCAGCACCAGGCCGCACAGGTACACGGCAAGGAAGCCGCTGCCATGCAGGGCGTTGGTCAGCGAGAACACCACCAGGCCGCCGGCCACGACCAGAATCGGGTACAAGCCGCCGGCCAGGTTGATGCGGTTGACCAACTGCAGCATCAGCCAGCCGCCGCCCAGGCCCAGCAGGCCGCCGATACCGAACTCGCGCAGCAGGTGGCCCAGCAGGCTCCAGTGCAGGCCGGTCTGGCCGCTGGCGATCATGTCGATCAGGGTGACGGTGAGGAACACCGCCATCGGGTCGTTGCTGCCCGACTCGATCTCCAGCGTGGCCGTGACCCGTTCGTTCAGCCCTTTGCCGCCCAGCAGCGAGAACACTGCTGCGGCGTCGGTGGAGCCGACGATGGCGCCGATCAACAGACCCTGGATCAGGCTCAGGTCGAACAGCCAGGCCGCGACCAGGCCGGTGAGGGCGGTGGTGATCATCACGCCGACGGTGGCCAGCGACAAGGCCGGCCACAATGCCACGCGGAAACTGGCCACACGCGTGCGCAAGCCGCCGTCGAGCAGGATCACCGCCAGGGCCAGGTTGCCCACCAGGTACGCGGTCGGGTAGTTGTTGAAGATGATGCCGCCACCGTCCACGCCTGCGACCATGCCGACGGCGAGGATGATGACCAGAATAGGGATACCCAGGCGTGACGACAGTGAACTGACCAGGATACTTGCACCCACCAGCAAAGCGCCGATCAGAAACAGGCTGTTGATGGTGCTGGCATCCAAAGGCAGTACTCCGGGAAACGCGGGGAAGAAGACTCGATAGCGTTGATCAACTAGCAGGTCGCGTGCCAATCGATTCTAACCTGATGAATTGGCAGCATGTAAAGCGTTTCTGCAGATGTAGAAAAGGCACCGCGGTGGGTGCCTTTTCTTGTACTGCCAGGGTGGGCCTCTTCGCGGGGCCAGTGCAGGTCAGCCCTGCTTCACTTCACGCATCGGCTTGCCTTTGACCGGCGCACCGTTAGCCACGTAGTACTTGGCAGTGCTGCGCGCCAATGGCTTGCGGTTGCGGATCTTGTCCGAGATTTTCTCGGCGATCATGATCGTGGTGGCGTTGAGGTTGCCGGTGATGATGATCGGCATGATCGACGCATCGACCACACGCAGGCCCTGCATGCCATGCACGCGGCCTTCGCCATCGACCACCGCCATGTCGTCGGTGCCCATCTTGCACGAGCAGGACGGGTGGAAGGCGGTTTCGGCGTGCTCGCGGATGAACGTGTCCAGCTCTTCGTCCGTCTGCACGTGCGCGCCCGGGCTGATCTCGCGACCACGGTATGGGTCCAGCGCCGGCTGGGCCATGATTTCGCGGGTCAGGCGGATGCCGTCACGGAACTCCTGCCAGTCCTGCTCGGTGGCCATGTAGTTGAACAGGATGCTCGGGTGCTGGCGTGGGTCTTTCGACTTGGCCTGAATGCGGCCACGGCTTGGCGAACGCATCGAACCCATGTGCGCCTGGAAGCCATGTTCCTTGACGCCGTTGGAGCCGTTGTAATTGATCGCTACCGGCAGGAAGTGGTACTGGATGTTCGGCCATTCGAACTCAGGACGGGTACGGATGAAACCGCCGGCCTCGAACTGGTTGCTGGCGCCGATGCCGGTGCCGTTGAACAGCCACTCGGCACCAATGGCCGGCTGGTTCCACCACAGCAGCGACGGGTACAGCGACACCGGTTGGGTGCAGGCGTACTGCAGGTACAGCTCAAGGTGGTCCTGCAGGTTTTCGCCGACGCCCGGCAGGTCGTGCACCACCGGGATGTCGAGGCTTTCCAGCAGGGCGCGCGGGCCGACGCCAGAGCGCTGCAGCAGTTGCGGCGAGGCGATGGCGCCGGAGCTGACG
This sequence comes from Pseudomonas sp. NFX1, assembly GCF_051123555.1. Taxonomy (NCBI): domain Bacteria; kingdom Pseudomonadati; phylum Pseudomonadota; class Gammaproteobacteria; order Pseudomonadales; family Pseudomonadaceae; genus Pseudomonas; species Pseudomonas sp. NFX1. Next base: position 5,024,795 of record NZ_CP169366.1, read on the forward strand.
ATGACTTCCTTGCGGGCGCGGGCTTCGACGCGCTCTTCGCTGTCGCCGACCAGGTAGGTCACGCCAACGGCGCGCTTGCCGTCGAACAGGATGCGGTCGCTCAGGGCGTGCGTGACGATGGTCAGGTTCGGGCGCTTCTTGGCCTGGTCCAGGTAGCCGCGGGCGGTGCTGGAACGGCGGCCGTTCTTGGTCACCGAACGGTCCATCGGGCCGAAGCCTTCCTGCTGGTAGCCGTTGAGGTCTTCGGTACGCGGGTAACCGGCCTGCACGCCGGCCTCGACCATGGCGTGGAACAGCGGGTTGTTGCCGGCCTTGGGCGTGGCGACGCTGACCGGGCCTTCGCCGCCGTGGTAGTCGTTAGGGCCGATATCGCGAGTTTCTGCCTTGCGGAAGTACGGCAGGCAATCCAGGTACGTCCAGTCCTCAAGGCCTGGCAGTTCAGCCCAGCCGTCGAAGTCCATGGCGTTGCCGCGGATGTAGCACATGCCGTTGATCAGCGAGGAGCCACCCAGGCCCTTGCCGCGGCCACATTCCATGCGGCGGCCGTCCATGTGCGGCTCCGGGTCGGTCTCGTAGGCCCAGTTGTAGCGACGGCCCTGCAGCGGGAACGCCAGGGCGGCTGGCATCTGGGTGCGGAAGTCGAAGCGGTAGTCGGGGCCACCGGCTTCGAGCAGCAGCACGGTGACGCTGGCGTCTTCGGTCAGGCGCGTGGCCAGGGTGTTACCGGCCGAACCTGCGCCGACGATGATGTAATCGAATTCCATAGCATTTCTCCGAAATGCAGCGGCAAGCTTTTAGCTACAAGCTGCAAGAAAAGGCAGTTGCGCGAAGCTTGCGAATGGATGGGATCTGCAAGGGCCGGTGGCGTGACGCCGACCGGCTCTTTCTTGCAGCTTGTAGCTAGCGACTTGCAGCTGTCGGTCAGAAGACCGACGAGTAGCCGCCCAGCTCGACCTGGACCGACTTGATGCGAGTGTATTGAGCCAGCGAGCTGACGCCGTTTTCACGGCCAACGCCCGACTGCTTGTAGCCACCGACCGGCATTTCGGCCGGCGATTCGCCCCAGGCGTTGATCCAGCAGATGCCGGCTTCGAGCTTGTGGATGATGCGGTGGGCACGGGTGATGTCGTTGGTGCACACGCCAGCGGCCAGGCCGTATTCGGTGTCGTTGGCGCGGCGGATGACTTCTTCTTCGGTCTCGTAGCTGAGGATGCTCATCACTGGGCCGAAGATTTCTTCCTTGACGATGGTCATGTCGTCGGTGCAGTCGGTGAACACGGTCGGGGCGACGAAGGCGCCCTTGGCGAAATCACCCTCGGTCAGACGCTCACCGCCACACAGCACGCGGGCACCTTGCTCTTTACCTTTGGCGATGTAGCCCAGCACGCTTTCCATGTGCTGGAAGCTGACCAGCGGGCCGAAGTTGGTGTTTTCGTCTTCCGGGTTACCCACACGGATGCGGGCAACGCGCTCGGCGATCTTGGCTTCGAAGGCGGCTTTCATCGGGGCAGGGATGAACACGCGGGTGCCGTTGGTGCACACCTGGCCGGAGCTGTAGAAGTTGGCCATCATGGCGATGTCGGCGGCCTTGTCCAGGTCGGCGTCGGCGCAGATGATCAGCGGCGACTTGCCGCCCAGTTCCATGGTGACTTCCTTGAGCGACGAGCTCGAGGCGCTGGCCATGACTTTCTTGCCGGTGGTGGTGCCGCCGGTGAAGGAAACTTTTTCGATGCGCGGGTGCTCGGTCAGCCAGGTGCCGACTTCACGGCCGCTGCCGGTCAGGACGTTGAACACGCCGTCAGGCAGGCCAGCTGCGGTATAGATCTCGGCCAGTTTCAGGGTGGTCAGCGAGGTGACTTCCGAAGGCTTGAAGATCATCGCGTTGCCGGCGGCCAGGGCTGGCGCGGACTTCCACAGGGCGATCTGGATCGGGTAGTTCCAGGCGCCGATACCCACGGTCACACCCAGCGGCTCGCGGCGGGTATAGACGAAGGAGCTTTCACGCAGCGGGATCTGCTCGCCTTCGATGGCTGGAACCAGGCCTGCGTAGTACTCCAGCACGTCGGCGCCGGTGACGATGTCGACGTAACGGGTTTCGGAGTACGACTTGCCGGTGTCCAGGGTTTCCAGCTGGGCCAGCTCATCGTTGCGCTCGCGCAGGATGTCGACGGCGCGGCGCAGGATGCGCGAGCGCTGCATGGCGGTCATCGCTGCCCAGACTTTCTGGCCGCGTTCGGCGCTTTCGACGGCTTTTTCGACGTCGGCCTGAGTGGCGCGCTGCACATGGGCGAGGACTTCGCCAGTAGCCGGGTTGATGGCTTCGAAGGTGGCATCGCTGCCAGCGTCGACATAACCGCCATCAATGTAGAGTTTTTGCGTTCCGAAACGGGCCATAGTGTCCTCGCAAGTGCAGTGTGTGGTTGGCTACTGCGTCACGCGCCTGCCTGTTTGGCAATCGCCGTGCGCGGTTGTTCAGAGGCCTGGTCAATTGTGCCCAGGGTCTGCTGTTTAGCCAGTTGTAGATCCATGTATTCGTAAGCGATTCGTATCGCCTGGTCGGTGTCGAAAGCATCTCCCGACAGCGCGCCCCGCAGCCACAGGCCGTCGATCAGGGCCGCCAGCCCGCGGGCTGCCTTGCGCGCATGGTAAAGCGGCAGGACGCGGCGGAACTGACAGCAGAGGTTGGAATACAAGCGGTGATCGTTGATCCGCTGCAACCTGTGCAAGTCGGGCTGGTGCATGCTGGAAGCCCAGAAGGCCAACCAGGTTTTCATTGCCGGGCCGTTCACCTGGCTGGCATCGAAGTTACCTTCGATGATCACTTTCAGGTGGGCACGCGGGCTGTCGTCCGTCAGTGCCTGGCGCCGTGCTGCAACGCCTTCGTTGAGCATGCTCATGATGTAACCCATCGTCGCTGCGATCAGGCCGTTCTTGTCCCGAAAGTAGTGACTGATGATGCCGTTCGACACCCCGGCCAACCGGGCAATCAGCGCAATGCTGGCGTCACCCAGTCCGACCTGATCGACCGCCAACAAGGTGGCTTCGATCAACTGCTGGCGGCGGATGGGTTGCATACCGACCTTGGGCATCTTGCTATCTCCTCAGGCCTGCGAGCAGACGACGGGCGGCTGACTCGGCGAAGGCCAGTCTATTTTGTTTTGATTGAACGTTCAATCAATAAAGAATAAGCTCTGCGACAATTTGTGCCATTGACACCCTTCAAGGGCAGCAAGACAGCACGAATCGACACCCCAGGAAATCGTGTAACCCCCGGAATACAAGGCGTTGACGGGCATGAGCGATGCGAAATGCAGATTCTGCCGAGCGGTCAAAGGCTGGGCGCAGGGCCCTTGGAGCGGGCCTGAGTCTGTTTTTTTTGCAACGATTCGATTCGGGATCACGGTTTCCAGGGTGCTTTTATAACACCTGACGCAGTGGGGGTATTCCACCAATTGCTCGGGAAAACACTGATTAGCCTCCATAGCCGTACTGCCCGGAGCATTCGTGCAATGAGTTCTGCCTCCCTTACCAAACCCCCCGCCGAGAGGGTCCGGGTCAACAGCGTGGTGTTCTACACCTCGGCGCTGCTGATCCTTGCGTTGACTGCCTTGCTTATCGCTGTACCCGAAACCGCAGGCCAAGTGTTGGGCGTGGCCCAGAAGTGGCTGACGCGCACGTTCGGCTGGTACTACATGCTGGTGATCTGCGGTTACCTGCTGTTCGTCGTCTACCTGGCGTTCTCCGACTACGGCAAGCTCAAGCTTGGCGGCAAGGATGACCAGCCCGACTTCAGCTACGGCGCCTGGGCCGGCATGCTGTTTTCGTCCGGTATCGGTATTTCGCTGCTGTACTTCGGCGCCTCCGAGCCCCTGGACCACTACTTCAACCCGCCAGAAGGCACCCCTGCCAGCCTCGAGGCCGCGCGCCAGGGCCTGCAGCTGACCTTCCTGCATTGGGGCCTGCACGGCTGGGCGATCTACGCCCTGGTCGGCCTGGCCGTGGGCTACTTCGCCTACCGCCACAACCAGCCACTGGCACTGCGCTCGGCGCTGTACCCGCTGGTCGGCGAGCGTTGGGTAAAGGGCGCTGCCGGCAATGCCGTAGACATCTTCGGCATGTTCGTCACCTTGCTGGGCCTGGTGACCAACCTGGGTATCGGTTCGATGCAGGTCTCTTCGGGCCTGGAGTACCTGTTCGGCATGGAGCACAGCCAGACCAACCTGCTGATGGTGATCCTGGTGATGGCCGGCGTTGCCACCGTGGCGGCAGTGTCGGGCGTGGAGAACGGCATCCGTCGGCTGTCCAACCTGAACATCATGCTGTTCAGCGGCTTGCTGATCTTCGTGCTGCTGGGTGGCGAGACCCTGCACCTGCTCAACGGCTTCGTGCAGAACGTCGGCGACTACCTCAACGGCATCGTGCTGAAGACCTTCGACCTGTACGTCTACGAAGGCGAGGCAGGCAAGTCCGAGCGCTGGCTGGGTCTGTGGACCGTGTTCTACTGGGCCTGGTGGATTTCCTGGGGCCCGTTCGTCGGTATGTTCATTGCCCGTATCTCCAAGGGCCGCACCGTGCGCCAGCTGGTCAGCGGCGTGCTGCTGATCCCGTTGGGCTTCACCTTGGCCTGGCTGTCGATCTTCGGCAACACCGCGCTGGACCTGGTGATCAACCAGGGCGCCGTGGAACTGGGCAAGACGGCCCTTGAACAGCCGTCGATGTCGATCTACCAGCTGCTGGAATACTTCCCGGCGGCCAAGATCGTCATCGGCGTTGCGGTATTCGTCGGCTTCGTACTGTTCCTCACCCCGGCCGACTCCGGCGCGGTGATGATGGCCAACCTTTCATGCAAAGGCGGCAAGGTCGATGAAGACGCCCCGCACTGGATGGTGGTGTTCTGGTCGGTGATCATCACCCTGGTCACCATCGGCCTGCTGTTCGCCGGCAACTTCGAAGCCATGCAGACCATGGTGGTGCTGGCCGGCCTGCCGTTCTCGGTGGTGCTGGTGCTGTTCATGTTCGGCTTGTACAAGGCCATGAAGCAGGACGTCGCCGTCGAGCAGGAGCGCGCCCAACTGGCCGCCCGTGGCCGCCGCGGCTTCAGCGAGCGGCTGACCCAGCTGGACCTGCAGCCAACCCAGGCGGTGGTGCAACGCTTCATGGACAAGCAGGTCAGCCCGGCCTTGAAAGAAGCGGCCGAACAGCTGCGTACCCTGGGCTTCGAAGTGGAGTCCCGGGTTGGCCAGTCGCGCAACACCATGGGCCTGCGGGTGATGATGGAAGAGGGCAACCCCTTCGTCTACGAAGTAAGCCTGGACGGCTACATGGCCGCGCCGAGCGAGGCCCCGGTCGAGGGTGAGCCGGAAGTACGCCAGCGCTTCTACCGCGCCGAGGTCTACCTGCATGATGGCAGCCAGGAGTACGACCTGATGGGCTTTGTCCCGGAACAGATCGTGCGTGATGTGCTGGACCAGTTCGAAAGCCACCGCCAGTTGTTGGGGCGTGTGTACAGCTGATGCGGTTGCAACAGGCCCTGCCCGATAAGCAGGGCCTGTTGCCTTTGTGCATGCAATAAGTAGCACCGCCACCGCAGGCGTTCGCGCAAGGCTTCTGGTCCATCCACCAGGAGGCCCTGGGCATGTCCAGTTCCGACACTTCGACATTCGATTTCAAACGCGCCGCTGCCCTGCAGTTCGGCGACCGTCCAACCCTGCGTCAGGTCGTCAGCGAGCAACTGCTCGCGCTGTTGCTGAGTGAGCTGCCATGGCTGGCACTCGTCGAGCCTACCTTGCCGTCTGCCGACGCGCTGATGTTGGACAGCCCTGACCCTTCCACACCTTACTGGTCCACTGAGCCGCTGGTCGACAGGGTGCTGCAGGCCATGCTCCAGACCAACTCGGTCGACCTGGAGCCTGTCGATGGGCGCCACCATAACCTCGGTTTGGTCGATCCGTACCGGTTCGCCGGTTCCGACAGCGCGTTCGACACCCGGCAGCTCAGTGGCTTGACGGGCCCGATCAATGACCTGATCGAACAACTGCCGCAGCACTTTTGCCAGGCGCAGCTCGACTATTGGCGCAGCCAGGGCAGCAGCGGTGCAAGCCGTGATCAGTGGCTGCAGTTGCTGTTGAAAACAGCTGTGCTGCGCGGCCTGCCGTTGCAAGGCCTGGATGCGCAAGAGCAAGCCTGCATCCGTGGCCTGATACGGGGCGGTCGTGACCAACCGGCGGTGAGCTTCGTGCAAACCCGGCTGACGACGGGCTCCGGGCATTGGGATGAGACGCTGTGCCATCTGCTGATCACCGGCGAATGGGACGAACGGCAGGTCGTGTTGTGGTGCGCCCCTTCTGGCAATGTGCGAGGTTTTCCATCCTTGGCCGCGTTCGCCCTGGTCCTGCGTGACGAGCTTGCACAGCGCTACAGCTTCGATGGCCTGTCATGGCAACGCTACCCGGTCGAGGGCAATGTATTCGCTCAGCAAGTCGGGCTGCTGCTCGAGACGCTGTTCACTCAGGTCGACAGGGTGCGCTATGGGCAGTTGGCCGATGTCGCGGCACTTGAGCGGCTGTTTGCTCAGATGAGCGACCCCGCACAGTGGTTCGACCGTTACCCCAACGATACCCCGGCGGTCGAGCTTCCGCCTGGCCTGTCGCTGAGCGACGGTGATGACAGCATGGCTTATCACGCAGGCTTGCTGCAGCTCGCGCTCGACCAGCTCGACGCTGAGAGTATCCCAGCCTTGGATGGCATCCAGGGCCTGGCCGACTACACCCGTCAGCGGCTGAGCGAGCAGATGCGCCTGGCCTACGCCGATGACACATCCCCGGACGATCTGATGTTGCAGTTCTTCGTGGCCCGTGGGGTACCGGGTGGCGCCGGAACGGGCACAGGGGGCGGCGAGCCGTTGGTACGCGAAGGCGAGAAGACCCTAACCGAATTCGCCATGGGCAACCTCGGTGCACTCAGGGGTGCCTCGGTGCTGCGTATCCGGTGCGCCAACGGTGCAGACGTCCCTGCCTGGCTGGATGCCGACGCAGTCAATCAGTTGGTGAGGCAGATCGATATCGGTGGCAATTACCCGGCGTACGTTGCCCGCCAACTGGACGACCCGCTGCAGCGGGCACAGCGCGTCAGGCGATTTGGCCGGGAATGGCGCAGCGCCCTGCGGTTCAGCGCGCTGACCAGCAAGCTTGAAGGCAAGCTCACGGATGCCGGCTTGCAGTGTGTGGTTGATTTCTGCGCCGGCCATGTCGACCCGCAAACTCCTCGCATGGCGCTGATGCCGCTGGCATTCAGGCGCCAGCCTCACTCCGGGCAACATGACAACGTGCGTGGCATGTATGTGCTGTTCTGCGTCGAGCCGTCGCGGGTGCTGTTCTATCGCCCTTTGTACAGGCAGGACACGCTGCGGGAATACGCAAGCCTGGCGGCGTTGCTGGAGCACATCCAACAGTCCCCCTTGTTGCAAGTGAGCATTCTGGATTGGCTGGACCCCCAGGTTCGCTCTATCTATGACCATGGTGGGTTCCGCGAACCGCATGTCACGAGTCTGGGGCCGGACCCTTTCAGCCTGCCTGAGAAGCCTGAGCCACCCGTCATCGATCCGCAGCTGTGGGTCAGCGATATCGACGACAAACTCTACAACGCCAACCGCGACCTGCTCGTCGAGCTGGCGGACATGCAATCCACCTCCAATGCAGAGCGCCGTTGGCAAACCCTGTGCCAGGGCGCTTGGCTGCTGTTTGACCTGGCCACCCTGGCGCTGCGCGGCCCGGTGGCCAGCGTGGCGTGGCTGGTACAACTGCTGACGTCGCTGGAAAACGACCTGCTGGCCCTCGAGCAGGGTGGGGAATTCGACCGCTCCGCCGCCATCGCTGACTTGCTGCTGAACCTGGGGATGGTGTTGCTGCATGCGCGGCAACCCAGCCTGCAGCTTGGTGTGGCCGGGCAGCCCCCCGGCGCAGACCAGTTCGAAGGCCCTGCCGCGCAACGCGGGGCATTTGCCGAAGTGTCGGTGGCGCCTGCCACTGAAGTAGAAGCGGCGATTGGCGCGCTGGCAGCGCTGCCTAAGCGTCAGCTTGACTTGAGCTGGCGCGGCAACCACGGGTTCAACTGGCTACCGCCTGCGCAGCGGCAGGCGCTGCGGGCCATGCGGGTGGACACTGCACTGGATGAGTCGAACTTGCAGGCAAGTGGCGATACTGAAGGTTTGTATCGAGTCCAAGGGAGACTCTACGCGGCCATGGGGGGCGATGCTTACCCCGTTGAAGTGGGCCCGGACGGTGTGCGAGTGATCGACTCTAAAGGCGGGTATGGGCCATGGCTGGCCTGCACGCTGGGTGTTTGGCGAGTGGATACTGCGTTACGCCTGGTTGGCGGAATGAGGCGGGGCGGCACGCGGGCGCAACTGGCCCAGCGCTTTGATAAACTGAGGGAGTCTGCCGACAGCCTCAATGGCAAGGTGAACAGTGCGACGGCGCAGTTTGGAACGGTTGGAACTGAAATCACGGAGCTGCAACACAAAGTCACCCAGCTCAAGACCTTGCGCGCAAGGGCACAGGCCAGGGTGGACGCCGCTGTCAGTGACGGTGAGCGGGAAGCTTCCCATGCTCTCATCGGGCAGTACGCTGTGCGTATCGCTGAGTGGGAGGCGCAAATCGTCACTAAGCGCCAAGAGGCGGTCGGGTACCTCGAAGAGGCTGTTCAAAGTGACAAAGCTATACAAAGTATTCTTGAAACCCTGTTCGAGCCCAAGTTCGCCAGCGCTCGGAGCGGTTGGGAAGAGGTCATTTCAGAGCAGCGGCGCACTGTTCTGATCAATCAGATCCGTAACAGCGATTTCATCCTCAATGAGTTGTGGAACCTGGCGGATTACCCTGGGCTGGATCGCATGCAAGCCAGGCTCGATGGGCAGCCGCTGGTGCAGGTGCTCGAGCCCTATCGAGCATTGCGTCGTAAACTCGAATATGTAGTGGGTCTTCAAGACCGCATACTCGCCGCCTACGAGCGCCTGGACGAGCTGTTGCCGGGTGCGCCTGGCGATCTGGTAATCAGCAGTCCCATTGAAATGCACAGTCGCACCGTTGACTCACTCATTGCCCTGCGCAAATTCAGCACAGTGCAGTTCCGTTTCCATCACGCGATGAACCTGGCGGACCTGGCGCTGCACCTGGACGTCACCACCAGCCAGCGCAAAGTCGCCCGGTTCAGGGAGGAGTTTGCGGGGGCCGCCTTGCGCAATGCGGCCGGCGCTCATGGCGAGCTCGATTTCGCCAACCTGCCGGTGGAAGACCGCGTTGTCATCCTTCAGGAAGCGTGGGACGAGTACGCCGAGGCGCTGGTCAACAGCGCACGCATCCGCAGTGATGGCGGGGCGCTGGTCGAAGTCTCGATGGTCGACCGTTATCGTACCCAGCTGGAAAAACTGAAGCTGGATGCCGGTCGTCGCCTGGTCGAGGCCATCAAAGAACAGGAAGGCGCAAACGTGCCGCCGAAGCGGGCGGCCTACTTTGTTTCGAGCGAGCCGCAACGGGCGGTACGAAACGCCGAGGGGCAGACACTCATCGGTACCGAGCGCGATGACGACGGGCAAAAAGTGCTTGAGGTGCGTGAACCTTTCAGCGGCGTCGTACTGGCCGTTTTCGACTGGGAGCATGGCCAGTGGCGCGAGCGTGTGACTGAGGAGGTTCTGCTCGAACCGCAGGCAGAGCCCGCTGATACGGCCATGCGCGTGCAGACCTTGCTCGATGAAAACGACGAGCTGAGCCTCAAGGCGCAAGCGTATATCGACAACGACCTGAAGGGCCTTCGGCTGGCACGGCTGTTTGAGCACCAGATTGACAAGCTTGGCCGCGAGGCGACATCGCTGGGTGAGGAGGGCGCAAACCCCGCCTTGATAAAAAGCCTGGAAGCGGCCTCGGACCGGCTTCGAGCGGAGAAGAACCTCAAGCTGACCACGCTTTACACCAATACACACTACCCCAGCGCTGAAGCATTGCAGTTCTTGCATGAGCAACGCTTGCTCAAGGTGGAGTATGTCAGCCCCAGGCAGGTCATGAGCAATGGCAGTACCTTCGACGAGTACAAGATCATGCGTCTGGCGCAACCTGGAGCAAACTCGGGGCGGCCATTGTGGGTGGCGCATTTCCATATGCGCTCGGCTGATGCGCTTGCCCGGGAGTTCACCCAGGGCCACCTGAAAACGTGGAGCCAGCGCCGCTTGAGTGGCCGTGAAGAAGCTGCCGCGAGCATTCGTGTACACCGCGGCAAGCTGACCTTGGAGCAGGCGAGCGGCATCATCCCGTTCGACTGAGGGGCTCAGCGGTTGCTGTAACGGCCATGCTTGCCGTGGGCAGGCATGGCCTGGTTGCCACGCTCGGCGATCATCTGCGCAAGGCCGATCAGCACGATGCCTTCTGCCTTCAGCCGGGGCAGTTCGCGTTCCAGCACCTGCAGTGTCTGCGGGTAGGGGTGGCCGATCAACACGGCGGAGCCTTGCCGCCGGGCAAGCTCAACCCCCTGGCGCAACTGGCGGTCGATTGCCTCGACGGTGCGCTCGTCATCGAGGAATACATCACGCGAAACGTGCGCCAGGCCAACGGCCTGCGCCTGGGCCGCTGCCACCGTGGCTGCACTGGTACGGCTATCGACGAAGAACAGATGCCGCCGTTGCAGTTCACCCATCAGCCAGGTCATCGGGTCCCGCTGGGCCGTCATTCGGCTGCCCATGTGGTTGTTGATGCCAGCGGCGTAGGGCACCTTGGCCAGGGCCGCATCCAGGCGGCTGGCCAGTTCGGGCAGCGGCAGGCCGGGGTGCCAGGCGTAAGGGCCGGTGGCAGGGTCCATGGGCATGTGCAGGATCACCGTCTTGCCGGCCTTGTGCGCCTGGCGGGCGAAGTCAGTAGCGTGCGGGGTGTCGGGCATGATCGCCATCGTGACCGGGCCGGGCAGGGCAAGCGTGCGGTTGTCGCGTTCGCTGCTTTGGCCCAGGTCGTCGATGATGATGCTCATGTAGGCTTTGTTGGTCGGCGCCGCTTGGGCGACGCCAGCCAACACACAGAACAGCAGACACAGCAGATAGCGCATCGGCTGGATCATTTGCCCGAGGTGATGTTCAGGCCCTTGAGCAGGCTCAGCGCCTGGCTCAGCTGGAAGTCATCATCTTGCGGGCGTTCCTTGCGCTTGCTGCTGCCGGTTGGGCGGTCGGCGCCGCCGTTGCCGTTGCCCAGGTGACCTTGCAGGTCGGCTTCCTTGAAGTTGTCGGTGTCGACCTCGGCGGTGAGCTTGGCCGGGCGCACCTCGATGTCGGGCACGATGCCCTGGGCCTGGATCGAACGGCCGTTAGGGGTGTAATACAGTGCGGTGGTGAGCTTCAGGGCGCGGTCGTTGGCCAGCGGCAGCACGGTTTGCACCGAGCCTTTGCCGAAGCTGTCGGTACCCATGAGCACCGCCCGTTTCTGGTCTTGCAGGGCGCCGGCGACGATTTCCGAAGCCGAAGCACTGCCGCCGTTGATCAGCACCACCAGCGGTACACCTTCACTGGCATCGGCCGGGTCGGCGGAGAAGCGCAGTTCGGAGTTGGCGATACGGCCCTTGGTGTAGACGATCAGGCCCTTGGTCAGGAAGTGGTCGGCCACTTCTACCGCCGACTGCAGCACGCCGCCGGGGTTGTTGCGCAGGTCGAGCACCACGCCGCGCAGTTTCTTGCCGTTGTCCTTGCGCAGCTTGGCCAGGGCCTTGCCCACTTCGTCACCGGTCTTGACCTGGAACTGGGTGATACGGATGTAGCCGTAGTCGTTTTCCAGCAGTTGGCTCTTGACGCTCTTGACCTGGATCACTGCGCGGGCGAGGGTCACGTCGAACGGGTTGCCGCCGTCACGTACCAGAGTCAGGGTGATCTTCTCGCCGATCTTGCCGCGCATCTTGTCGACCGCTTCGGTCATGGTCTGGCCCCGGGTCGGTGCGCCGTTGATCTTGACGATCAGGTCACCGGCCTGCACACCGGCCCGCGAAGCTGGGGTGTCATCGATGGGCGAGACCACCTTGATGAAGCCGTCTTCCTGGCCAACTTCTATGCCCAGGCCACCGAATTCGCCGCTGGTGCTCTCTTGCAGCTCCTGGAAGTCTTCGGGGCCAAGGTAGGCCGAGTGCGGGTCCAGGTTACTGAGCATGCCCTTGATGGCGTTTTCCAGCAGGGTCTTGTCGTCCACAGGCTCCACATAGGCAGCCTTGATGCGGTCCATGACCTCGGCGAAGGTGCGCAGCTCCTCCAGTGGCAGCGGCGCCTTGGCCGTCACCTCGGTGGCCGGCACCGCGGCTGGCTTGGCCGGCTCTGCGGCAGTGGCCAGGGGCGCACCGACCGCCAGGGCGATGGACAGGGCCAGCTGGGTGAGACGAGGCGAGTGCAGCATGTCGAACGAACTCCTGATCCTGTTGGCGCTCCTTGAGGAGCATCGGCGCAGCATTCAGGCTACGCCGTAAAAAGGTGAACTGGGTTGCAACCCTAACCTCTGCACCACTGCGAAGGGTCGGTAGGCCGGCCCTGCTGGCGGATGGCGAAGTACAAGCCTGCGCTGTCCTGGCCACCGCTGTCACCCACGGTGGAAATGGCGTCGCCGGCCTTGACGATGTCGCCGGCGCTCTTGAGCAGGCTCTGGTTGTGACCGTACAGGCTCAGGTAACCATTACCATGGTCGAGAATGACCAGAAGTCCAGCACCGCGCAACCAGTCGGCAAACACCACGCGGCCGCCGTGTACGGCGCGTACTTGAGTGCCTGGGTTGGCGCTGATCATCACCCCGTCCCATTTGGCGCGGGCGTCACTGCCGCGTGCATCGCCGAAGCGTGCCAGCAATCGACCATTGACGGGCCACGGAAGTTTTCCCCGCGCAGCAGAAAATGCGCCGCCGTAGTTTGCGCCATCGCTGGACACTATCGGGCCAAGGGTGGTGCGGGCTTTTTTCGGCGGCTCTGCGGCCTCGCGGGCGTCATTGCGTGCAGCGGCGGCGGCCAGGGCTTCCTGCTGGCGGCGTTTTTCCGCCTCCTGCTGGGCCAGCAGGGCTTTCTTGCGCGCTTCCTCGGCTTCACGGGCTTGGCGCGCCAGGGTTTCCTCGATGGTCTTGAGGACTTTGCCAAGGTCGGCCTGGTCCTGCTCGCGGGCCTGCAGCTTCTGGTCGCGGTCTTTCATGTCGCTGTTGAGCTTGGCCAGTACTTGCTGGCGCTTGCTGCGTTCGGTTTCGAGCGCCTGGCGGCGGCTGTCGAGGTCGCCGCGCTGGGCCAGCAGCTGCGCTTGCTGGCGGCCGATGTCCTGTTCGACATTGGCCAGTTGGCGCAGGGTCTCGTTGAAGGTGCGCAGTTGTTCCAGGCGCGCCTTGCTCAAGTAATCGTAATAGGTAAGGGTGCGGGCGAATTTCTCGGGGTTCTGCTGGTTGAGCAGCAGCTTGAGGTATTCCTCGCGGCCGTTCTGGTAGGCGGAACGGGCCTGGATGGCGATCAGTCGCTGTTGTTCAACGCGGGCGCTCTGGAGTTTTTTTTTCTCGGTTTCAAGGCGCTCCAGCTCGCCCTCGGTCTTTTTTAGTTCTTGTTGCAGTGCCTCCACCTGCTTTTCGAGATCGCCGATGTCGGTCTCGGTGGACTTGAGGTCTTTCTGCACGCCCGACTTCTCTTCCTGGAGCTTGCCCAGCATCTTTTTGAGCTCGGCGATGTCCTGGCGGGTGGCGTCCAGTTGTTGCTGGGTCTGCGCACGCTCATCGGCGAACGCCGGGCTGAGCAGGCAAGACAGGGCGAGTAGGATCAGGGCGCGAAGCATGGGGTTGGGCGTACCAGGGATGGAGACTGGCCTAGTATGCCCGCGCGGGCCTGCAAAAAAAACGCCTCGCGGCAGATGCGGCGAGGCGTTTGTCTGGAATTCATCGGTAAAGGGGCTGCAAAGCGGCCCCGATACACCGATCAGGCATCGACCAGAATCGACGTCCCGGTCATTTCCACAGGCTTTTCCAGCCCCAGCAATTGCAGCATGGTCGGCGCCACGTCGGCCAGCACGCCGCCTTCGCGAACCTTGAGCTTGCGCTTGCCGACATAGATGAACGGTACCGGCTCGGTGGTGTGGGCGGTGTGCGCCTGGCCGGTGCATTCGTCTTCCATCTGTTCGACGTTGCCGTGGTCGGCGGTGATCAGTGCCTCACCGTCGACCTTTTCCAGCGCCTCGACGATACGCCCGACACAGGTATCCAGCGCTTCGACCGCCTTGACCGCAGCCTCGAATACGCCGGTGTGGCCGACCATGTCGCCGTTGGCGTAGTTGACCACGATCACGTCGTAACGCTGCTGCTCGATGGCTTCGACGATACGGTCGGTGACTTCAGGCGCGTTCATCTCCGGCTGCAGGTCATAGGTGGCGACCTTCGGCGACGGGATGAGGATGCGCTCTTCGCCTTCGAACGGCTCTTCGCGGCCACCGGAGAAGAAGAACGTGACGTGCGCGTACTTCTCGGTCTCGGCGATGCGCAGCTGGGTCTTGCCGTTCTTGGCCAGGTACTCGCCCAGTACGTTGTTCAGGCTGGAGGGGGCGAAGGCGGCCGGGGCCGGGATTTTCGCCGAGTACTGGGTCAGGCCGATGTAGGCCGCCATCTTCGGCAGGCGCGCACGGGGGAACTCGTTGAAGTCCGGCTCGACGAAGGCACGCGACAGTTCGCGGGCGCGGTCAGCGCGGAAGTTCATGAAGATCACCGCGTCGCCGTCTTCGACCTTGACGGCCTCGCCAATGCGCGTGGCTTTGACGAATTCGTCGTTCTCTTCACGGGCATAGGCGGCTTCCAGGCCGGCGAGGGCGGTCTCTGCGGTGTAGTCGGCAACGCTGTCGACGATCAGGTTGTAGGCAGCGGCGACGCGGTCCCAGCGGTTGTCGCGGTCCATGGCGAAGTAGCGGCCGATGAGGCTGGCGATGCGGCCCTTGCCGAGCTTGGCGAAGGTCGCGTCGAGCAGTTCGATGGACGACTGCGCGCTGCGTGGCGGCGTGTCGCGGCCGTCGAGGAAGGCGTGCAGGTAGATTTTTTCGGCGCCACGCTGTGCGGCCAGTTCGGCCATGGCGATCAGGTGGTCCTGGTGGCTGTGCACGCCACCGTCGGACAGGAGGCCGAGGATGTGCACGGCCTTGCCGGCACCGGCCGCCTTGTCCACCGCGCCGGTGAGCACCGGGTTGCGGAAGAACTCGCCATCACGAATGGCCTTGGTGACGCGTGTGAAGTCCTGGTAGACGACACGGCCGGCACCGAGGTTCATGTGGCCGACTTCGGAGTTGCCCATCTGCCCGTCCGGCAGGCCCACATCCATGCCTGAACCGGAAATCAGGCCATGCGGCCGTGTGGCGCGCAGGCGGTCATAGACCGGTGTGTTGGCGGCAAAGATGGCGTTGTATTCGGGGCTTTCGCTGTGGCCGAATCCATCCAGGATAATCAGGACCAGGGGTTTGGGCGTACTCGTCATCAATCAAACTCACGGTTGTTCAAAGATGATAAAGACACGCATTTTAGGGCAAATGCGCCATCAGCGGCGAATATTCGTCCTATCCCTCGACCGGCGCGGCCACGCTGACAGGGCCAAGGTGCTTTTCCGGCCGGCCGGTCGGGCTTTGGTGGCACTGGGGTGCTGTGTATACTGGCCGGCATTTTCAATCGCCTGGAACACCGCTGATGGTTGCTCACCTGATTCAATTCGCGACAGATCACTACATCCTGGTTGCGATCTTCGTTGTTCTGCTGGTCCTGTTGCTCATCAATGAAGTCCGCCGTGGCGGCCAGAGCCTGAGCAATGGCCAGCTGACCGCTCTGGTCAACGCCGACAAGGCCTTGGTCATCGACATCCGTACCGCCAAGGAATATGCCGCGGGCCACATCGTCGGCGCGGTGAACATCCCGCAAGACAAACTGGTCAGCCGCATGGCCGAGCTGGAAAAACACAAAGAGAAGACCCTGATCATCGTCGATGCGATGGGCCAGCAGTCCGGCACGCTCTGCCGCGAACTGCTCAAGGCTGGTTTCACCGCTGCCAAGCTGAGCGGTGGCGTTTCCAGCTGGAAAGCCGATAACCTGCCCCTGGTGAAGTGATATGAAGCCTGTCATCGTTTATTCCAGCGACTATTGCCCCTACTGCATGCGCGCCAAGTACCTGCTCGAGAGCAAGGGCATTGCGTTCGAGGAAATCAAGGTCGATGGCAAGCCGCAGGTTCGTGCCGAAATGAGTCAGAAGGCCGGCCGTACTTCGGTGCCGCAGATCTGGATCGGCAGTATCCATGTCGGTGGATGCGATGACCTCTATGCCCTGGAGCGCGCGGGCAAACTCGACGCGCTGCTGGCGGCCTGATTTGCACTGCATTCAAAAACATTAGGATAAGGATCTGCCATGACTGACCAACAGACCAACGGCGCAGCTGCCGAAGACAACAGCCCTCAGTTCTCGCTGCAGCGCATCTACGTGCGTGACCTGTCGTTCGAGGCCCCGAAAAGCCCGCAGATCTTCCGCCAGCAGTGGGAGCCGAGCGTTGCGCTGGACCTGAACACCAAGCAGAAAGCCCTGGAAGGCGACTTCCACGAGGTGGTGCTGACCCTGTCGGTAACCGTCAAGAACGGTGACGAAGTGGCCTTCATCGCCGAAGTACAGCAGGCTGGCATCTTCCTGATCGCCAACCTCGACGCGGCTTCGATGAGCCACACCCTCGGCGCGTTCTGCCCGAACATCCTGTTCCCTTACGCCCGTGAGACCCTGGACAGCCTGGTGACCCGTGGTTCGTTCCCGGCACTGATGCTGTCCCCGGTCAACTTCGACGCCCTGTACGCGCAAGAGCTCCAGCGTATGCAGGAAGCGGGCGAGACGCCCACCGTTCAGTGATGACGGGCGGTTAGTAAAAAGGCGACCTTCGGGGTCGCCTTTTTATTGCTCTGTTGCCTGGTCCGGCCTCTTCGCGGGCAAGCCCGCTCCTACAGGGGTACTACTAAAACCTGTGGGAGCGGGCTTGCCCGCGAAGAGGCCAGAGCAGGCAATGGGTCAGCTTCCGGCAAACCCGTTCTGCCGCCAGGCCTCATACACCGTCACCGCCACGGTATTGGACAGGTTTAGACTGCGGCACCCCGGCCGCATCGGCAGGCGCAAGCGCTGCTCGGGCGGCAGGCTGTCCAGCACGTCGACTGGCAAACCGCGGCTTTCGGGGCCAAACAAGAAGGCATCGCCCGGCTGGTAGGCGACTTCATGGAAGGGGTGCGAGCCCTTGGTGGTGAAGGCGAACAGCCGAGGGTTGCCCAGACTTTCCAGGCATCCGGCCAGGCTCTCGTGGCGCTTGAGCGTGGCATACTCGTGGTAGTCCAGCCCCGCCCTGCGCAGGCGCTTGTCATCCAGCTCGAAGCTGATGGGCTCGATCAGGTGCAGGTCGCAACCGCTGTTGGCGCACAGGCGAATGATGTTGCCGGTATTCGGCGGAATTTCTGGTTGAAAAAGGATGACGTGAAACATGCACGGCTCCAGGCGTGAAGATGACGAGCATTCTACCCCTGAACCGGACCTGCGTTCGAAGGCCTTCCCGCGGGTAATGCTTTCGCTGGCCATTGTCGGCCTGATGGTGGGCCTGATGATCGGCCGCCTGACCACCCCTGATGAGCGGGTGCTGGAACAGGTCGTGGTGGTGGAGGACGGGCTCGACCTGTGGTTCAACGAAGAACCCAAGCTGCACGGCGAAAACGTTGAAGGGACGGTTGCGGTGCTGTTCGAGGCCCAGGGCAAGGCCCAGCGAGGGCAATTGTACCTGCAGGGCAAGCCGGTCGGCTGGCGCGTGCAGAAAGGCGAGGAAGGGTTGTTGCTGACGGTGGTTGCCGCGCGTCCCCTGCACGGTGATTGGGCTGGTGCAGAGGACGCTGGGCGTTGGCGTGTGCAGGTGAGGCTGCACGAATAAAAGAGGGGATGTCCCGGCCTGCCTGTACCAGGGTCCCCAAAACTTGCGCTGCTGCAAATAAAAGTGGGGTTTTCCCGGCCTGCCTGTACCGAGGACCCCGAAACTGGGAGATACAGTACTTATTGCAGGGGGCGTGCCAGTTTTGCAAAACCCGGAAACATTGGCTTTCAGGGCTTTTTTGCCAGGATTTGAGGGTTTTTGTGCCTTCAGGCGGTGCAGGGGGCACAGGATCGGTGCATGGGGCTTGAAATGTTGAGGGCTGCAAAGCAGCCCCCGGATGTCATGGCCTACCTATGACTCAATGCTCTTCGCTGTCGTCATCATCCCCGCCGGCGACATTCATCCCCAGCTCCTTGATCTTGCGCGTCAAGGTATTGCGCCCCCAGCCCAGCAGAAGCGCCGCATCCCTGCGCCGCCCGGCGGTATGCTTGAGCGCGGTCTCGATCATGATCCGTTCAAAGCTGGGCACCGCACTGTCGAGCAGATTGGTCTGGCCCCGGGCCAGTGCCTGGTCGGCCCACTGGCGCAGCGCCTGCTCCCAATTGGTTACGGGGGCCGCGTCCTGCGGCAGGTTCAGCAGCTCTGGCGGCAGGTCACCAATCAGCACTTCACGGCTGGAGGCCATTACGGTGATCCAGCGGCAGGTGTTTTCCATCTGCCGCACGTTGCCCGGCCACGGCAGGTTGCGGATGAACTCTTCGGTCTCCGGCTTTAGCAGCTTCGGCTCCACGGCCAACTCCTGGGCCGCGCGGGCGAGGAAGTGGCGGGCGAGGGCGGGGATGTCTTCGCGGCGGTCGGCCAGGCGCGGTATATGAATGCGGATCACGTTGAGGCGGTGGAACAAGTCCTCGCGGAACTTGCCCGCCTGCACCAGCGATTCCAGGTTCTGGTGGGTGGCGGCAATGATGCGCACATCGACCTTGACCGGCACGTGGCCGCCAACCCGGTAGAACTCGCCATCGGCCAGTACGCGCAGCAGGCGGGTCTGGGTATCGGCGGGCATGTCGCCGATCTCGTCAAGAAACAGCGTGCCGCCATCGGCCTGCTCGAAGCGGCCACGGCGCAAGTTGGCGGCACCGGTGAAGGCACCTTTCTCGTGACCGAACAGCTCGGACTCCATCAGGTCCTTGGGGATGGCTGCCATGTTCAGGGCAATGAACGGTGACGCCGCACGCGGGCTGTGCCGGTGCAGCGCATGGGCCACCAGCTCCTTGCCGGTGCCGGACTCGCCGTTGATCAGTACCGTGATGTTGGAGTGGCTCAGGCGCCCGATCGCGCGGAACACCTCCTGCATCGCCGGCGCTTCGCCGATGATCTCCGGCGTGCGGGCCAGGGCCTGTGGCACATCCAGGCCTTGCTGCTCCTGGGCATGCTGATTGGCGCGCTTGACCAGCGACACCGCCTCGTCGACGTCGAATGGCTTGGGCAGGTATTCGAAGGCACCGCCCTGGTAGGACGCCACGGCACTGTCGAGGTCGGAATGGGCGGTCATGATGATGACCGGCAGGCGCGGGTGCTGCTCGCGAATCTGGGCCAGCAAGTCGAGGCCACTGGTACCGGGCATGCGGATATCGGAAATGATCACATCCGGCTGCTGGCGTGCCAGGCGGCCCATGACGCCATCGGCGCTGTCGAAGCTCTGGGTGGTCATGCCTTCTTGTTGCAGGGCTTTTTCCAGGACCCAGCGGATGGAGCGATCATCGTCGACGATCCATACGGTTTCACTTCGGCTCATGAGGCGGTGGCTCCTTGTTCCAGAGGCAGGTAGATCGAAAAGGCGGTATGGCCTGCATGGCTTTCACATTCGATCAAGCCTTGGTGCTGGCTGATGATGTTCTGGGTGATGGCCAGGCCCAGCCCGGTACCGTCCGGGCGGCCACTGACCATGGGATAGAAGAGGGTGTCTTGCAGTTCCGACGGGATGCCCGGGCCGTTGTCGATGATCTCGACCCGTGCCACCAAGCGATGCCGCACGTGGCCGATGGTGAACTGGCGCAGGGCACGGCTGCGCAAGGTGATGCGGCCCAAGCGCAGCTCGTTCTGCGAGCTGATCGCCTGCATGGCGTTGCGCACGATGTTGAGCACCGCCTGGATCATCTGCTCGCGGTCGATCAGCACATCTGGCAGGCTCGGGTCGTAGTCGCGCACCAATGTGATGCACCCCTGGCTTTCGGCCTCCACCAGGCTGCAGACCCGCTCCAGCACTTCGTGGATGTTGGTCATGGCCAGCGAGGGCAGCTTGTTCGAGCCGAGCATGCGGTCGACCAGGTTACGCAGGCGGTCGGCCTCTTCGATGATCACGTTGGTGTAGTCGCGCAGGCCGTCTTCGGGCAGCTCGCGGGCCAACAGTTGCGCCGCGCCACGGATGCCGCCGAGCGGGTTCTTGATTTCGTGTGCCAGGCCACGCACCAGCATTTTGGTGGTTTCCTGCTTGCTCAGCTGGGCCTCTTCCTTGGTGATGCGCAGCAGCCGGTCGCGCGGGTGCACCTCCAGCAGCAGCAGGGTCTGGCCCTGGTGCAGAATGGGGGTGACGGCGTAATCGACGGTGATGGTCTGCCCGGTCAGCGAGGTCAGTTGCGCTTCGCGCTTGGTGAACGGGTGCGCCTGCTCGACCGCTTGGCGCAACGAGCTGAGCGCTTCGGTCGATTCGGTGAACAACTCGCTGATGAACTGCCCGTGGCTGCGCTGGCCGCTGACGGCCAACAGCATTTCCGCGGCCGGGTTCATGTATTCCAGGCGCAGCTCGGCATTGAGCAGGAGCGTGGCAGTGGTCAGGTTGTCCAGAAGCAGACGGTGCTGTGCATCGCTGATGGTCATAAGGCGTCGTTGACCTCTTTTTGCGCTTGCCTGGCAGAAGTGGCCAGAGCTGGGCGCGCTGTGGATCCGCTGATGCGAGACTCTGTGCTTTCAAGAAATGCAAGAAACAAACCAAGGCTCCGAAAAGAAGCGGATTTGCCTGAGAAAGCCCTGGATTTGCGCTTATTCGGACCAGAAAGCGCTGTTCGAGCGCTCATCACGACCCGTTTTGGGCCGCAGGACAGAGCACTCGTAGCTGTTATGCACCAATATAGAGCATTGCTGTGTTCAACGTTTAGGGCACAGCTGCCCGGTAGCGCGAACCATGGCGAGGTGGTGTAACGGGTCGTTGGTATGGCTGATCAAGGCATCAGCAAGTTTGCGCGCGCAATCGGCCGGGGGGTGTTGGTCAAATCGACCCAATTCGAACAGCAGGGTGGCCTGCAGTTTGTCCAGGCGTGGGCGCAGTTGATCAATCAGGTCCAGGGGCTCAGTTGGCGGCCTTTGTCCCCGTAGGGTCCAGCGGTCGAGCAAGGCGTATTGAATGAGTTTGTTGGCCTCTATCTGGTCGCTGAAGAAGGCGGCGGCACGATCAGCATTGATGTCATAGCTTTCAGCGTGTTGACGAACACGGGTGATGACCTGTCTTTCGCGTTCAGGCGCCTCCACCGGCAATTGGTGATCCCACTTGTGCCGCGCAACCGAGCTTGCCAGGTCCAGGCGGTGCTCGATATGGGCAAGCAGTGGGTTGAACTCAGGTTGGGAGGGGGTCGCAGCGCTGCAACCGAGGAGTGCGAGCGAACAGCAGAGCGAGGGGAAGGCAAGGCGCATGGTGTTCTCCTTATTGATGGAGACTTGATTGTGCGCAGTCGGTCAGGTTCTGCTTGTAGGAGGTGTCTGATTTGGCCAGCGATAAACAAAAACGGCCTCCCGAAGGAGGCCGTCTTGGTGATGTCATCGGCGCCAGGCGCCAATCAGATCAGCAGCTGTAGTACAGCTCATATTCCAGCGGGTGTACGAAGGTACGGACCTTGATCTCTTCTTCGCTCTTCAGCTCGATGAAGGCATCGATGAAGTCGTCGGAGAACACGCCGCCCTTGGTCAGGAACGCACGGCCTTTGTCCAGCTCTTCCAGGGCTTCTTTCAGGCTGCCACAAACCTGCGGGATGTCCTTGGCCTCTTCAGGCGGCAGGTCGTACAGGTTCTTGTCGGCAGCATCGCCTGGGTGGATCTTGTTCTGGATGCCGTCCAGGCCAGCCATCAGCAGGGCTGCGAAGGCCAGGTACGGGTTGGCCGATGGGTCCGGGAAGCGCGCTTCGATACGACGGGCCTTCGGGCTGCCGACGTAAGGAATGCGGATCGAGGCGGAACGGTTGCGCGCCGAGTAGGCCAGCATGACCGGGGCTTCGAAGCCTGGGACCAGACGCTTGTAGGAGTTGGTCGACGGGTTGGTGAAGCCGTTCAGGGCCTTACCGTGTTTGATGATGCCGCCGATGAAGTACAGGGCGGTGTCGGACAGGCCGGCATAGCCTTCACCCGAGAAGGTGTTCTTGCCGTCTTTCCAGATCGACATGTGCACGTGCATGCCCGAGCCGTTGTCGCCGTACAGCGGCTTAGGCATGAAGGTGGCGGTACGGCCGTAAGCGTCGGCAACGTTGTGCACGACGTATTTCAGGGCCTGTACTTCGTCAGCTTTCTTCACCAGGGTGTTGAACTTGACGCCGATTTCGTTCTGGCCGGCAGTCGCCACTTCGTGGTGGTGAACTTCAACGGTCTGGCCCATTTCTTCCAGTGCGTTGCACATGGCAGTACGGATTTCGTGGTCGTGGTCGAACGGCGGAACTGGGAAGTAGCCGCCTTTCACGCCTGGACGGTGGCCTTTGTTGCCGCCTTCCACGTCAGCGCCGGTCATCCACGAGCCTTGCTCGGAGAAGATCTTGAACATCGAGCCGGAGATGTCCGAGTGGAACTTCACTTCGTCGAAGATGAAGAACTCAGGCTCCGGGCCTGCGAATACGGTGTCACCGATACCGGTGCTCTTGAGGTACTCTTCGGCGCGCTTGGCGATGCCGCGCGGGTCGCGATCGTAGCCCTGCATGCTCGACGGGTCGACGATGTCGCAGGTGATGATCAGGGTCGGCTCTTCGGTGAACGGGTCCAGCACGGCGGTGTCGTCGACCGGCATCAGGATCATGTCGGAAGCTTCGATGCCTTTCCAGCCAGCGATGGAGGAACCGTCGAACATCTTGCCGACTTCGAAGAAGTCTTCGTCCAGAGCGTCACGCGCTGGCATGGTCACGTGGTGCTGAATGCCTTTGGTGTCCGTGAAACGCAGATCAATCCACTTGACGTCATGATCTTTGATGAGTTGAACCGACTTCGACATGTTGTCCTCCGGATGGTCTAGAGCGCGGTGGGCCGCTGCCCTGGAAAAAGGGGTGTTGCCGGGCGCGGATAGTCGGCCAAGCTTACCTGCCTCACAAGGGAGCAAATTGCATGCCAGTGCCCGAAAATGGCGAGGGCGAGATAAAAGGGGGCGTTTACGGGCATTAACTGAGGGTGGATGACCGAAAAACGCACCCATTAGAGGCAAGAAAACAACTTGTCGCACCATGTTGGTGCACTGCTGGAGGGTGGTGCTTTGTTTGAGGGCCTGTTGACGGGTAAAGCCGCTGCCACAAGCCAAATCGACCCCTGCGGGGGTAGGTGTACCCGCGAAAGGCCCGGGGCAGGCGGCGCAAATACTGACTCTGGCCACATCGGCAAACCTTCTGTACAAAAGTTGGTCAAATCCTGAGCAATTTCCGCTATAATTCGCGCCCCTCATTTTCGGCAGGCCCTGCGCGCGCTGTTAACCAATGAAACTTATCGTCAAAGTCTTCCCAGAAATCACCATCAAGAGCCGGCCGGTGCGCAAGCGCTTCATCCGTCAGCTCGGCAAGAACATCCGCAACGTGCTCAAGGATCTCGATCCTGAGCTCGCGGTCGATGGTGTCTGGGATAATCTCGAAGTGGTCACCCGCGTCGAGGACGAAAAGGTCCAGCGCGAAATGATCGAGCGCCTCACCTGCACCCCGGGTATCACCCACTTCCTGCAGGTAGAGGAATACCCGCTCGGCGACTTCGACGACATCGTCGAGAAGTGCAAGCAGCACTTCGGTCATCTGCTGGCGGGCAAGCACTTTGCCGTGCGCTGCAAGCGCGGCGGCCACCATGACTTCACTTCGATGGACGTCGACCGCTACGTCGGCAGCCAGCTGCGCCAGCAGTGTGGCGCCGCTGGCATCGAGCTGAAGAACCCGGAAGTCCTGGTGCGCATCGAAATCCGCAACCAGCGCCTGTACGTGATCCACAATCAGCACCAGGGCATCGGCGGTTACCCGCTGGGCGCCCTGGAGCAAACCCTGGTACTGATGTCGGGTGGCTTCGATTCCACCGTGGCGGCCTACCAGATGATGCGCCGTGGCCTGATGACCCACTTCTGCTTCTTCAACCTCGGCGGCCGTGCCCACGAGCTGGGCGTGATGGAAGTGGCCCACTACCTGTGGAAGAAGTACGGCAGCAGCCAGCGCGTGCTGTTCATCAGCGTGCCGTTCGAAGAAGTGGTCGGCGAGATTCTCAACAAGGTCGACAACAGCTACATGGGCGTGACCCTCAAGCGCATGATGTTGCGCGGCGCTGCCCATATGGCCGACCGCCTGCAGATCGAAGCGCTGGTCACCGGCGAGGCGATTTCCCAGGTCTCCAGCCAGACCTTGCCGAACCTGTCGATCATCGACTCGGCGACCGACAAGCTGGTACTGCGCCCGCTGCTGGCCAGCCACAAGCAGGACATCATCGACCAGGCCACCGAAATCGGCACCGCCGATTTTGCCAAGCACATGCCTGAATACTGCGGCGTGATCTCGGTAAACCCGACCACCCACGCCAAGCGCCACCGCATGGAGCATGAAGAAAAGCAATTCGACATGGCCGTGCTGGAGCGCGCCCTCGAACGCGCCAAGTTCATCTCGATCGACCACGTGATCGACGAGCTGGGCAAAGACATCGAGGTAGAAGAAGTTCGCGAAGCGCTGCCTGGCCAGATCGTCATCGACATCCGTCACCCCGATGCTCAGGAAGACGAACCCTTGGTGATCGAGGGCGTCGAAGTCCAGGTGATGCCGTTTTATGCAATCAATAGTCGCTTCAAGCAGCTGGATGAAACTCGCCAGTACCTGCTGTATTGCGACAAGGGTGTGATGAGCCGTCTGCACGCACACCACCTGCTCAGTGAGGGACATGCCAATGTGCGTGTTTATCGTCCGGCATAAGACGCCAGGGCTGTATGGCGGCAGCATCCGCCATCGCCCTCCCGACCGCCGGCCCTGCTGAGCCTTATACCTTACATATTGGTCGCCTAGACTAGGCGGCAACCGAATCCTCTGATCGAGATACACTTGTGATCGAAAATCTGCGTAACATCGCCATCATCGCCCACGTTGACCATGGTAAAACCACGTTGGTCGACAAACTCCTGCGTCAGTCCGGCACTCTGGAGCGTAACGAGCTCAACGACGAGCGCGTCATGGACTCCAACGACCAGGAAAAAGAGCGCGGTATTACCATTCTGGCGAAAAACACCGCCATCAACTGGAACGGCTACCACATCAACATCGTCGACACCCCCGGCCACGCCGACTTCGGTGGCGAGGTTGAGCGTGTAATGTCGATGGTCGACTCCGTGCTGCTGCTGGTCGACGCCCAGGACGGCCCTATGCCGCAAACCCGCTTCGTGACCAAGAAGGCCTTCGAAGCCGGCCTGAAGCCGATCGTCGTGATCAACAAGGTCGACCGTCCGGGCGCGCGTCCTGACTGGGTTCTGGACCAGATCTTCGACCTGTTCGACAACCTCGGCGCTACCGACGAGCAGCTGGACTTCAAAGTGGTCTACGCCTCGGCCCTGAACGGCATTGCCGGTCTGGACCACGCCGAAATGGGCGAAGACATGACTGCCCTGTACCAGGCTGTCGTCGACCACGTTCCAGCCCCAGCTGTTGACCGTGACGGCCCGTTCCAGATGCAGATCTCCGCACTGGACTACAACAGCTTCCTGGGTGTGATCGGTGTTGGCCGTATCGCCCGTGGTCGCGTCAAGCCTAACACCCCGGTTGTCGCCATCGACGCCGACGGCAAGAAGCGTAACGGCCGTATCCTCAAGCTGATGGGTCACCACGGTCTGCACCGCGTCGACGTCGAAGAAGCCCAAGCTGGCGACATCGTCTGCATCAGCGGTTTCGACGAGCTGTTCATCTCCGACACCCTGTGCGACCCGACTGCCGTTGAGGCGATGAAGCCGCTGACCGTTGACGAGCCTACCGTTTCGATGACCTTCCAGGTCAACGACTCGCCGTTCTGCGGCAAGGAAGGCAAGTTCGTCACCAGCCGTAACATCAAGGACCGTCTGGATAAAGAGCTGCTGTACAACGTTGCCCTGCGCGTTGAAGAAACCGACTCCCCAGACAAGTTCAAGGTCTCGGGCCGTGGCGAGCTGCACCTCTCGGTACTGATCGAAACCATGCGTCGCGAAGGCTTCGAACTGGCCCTGGGCCGTCCGGAAGTCATCATTCGCGAAGTAGACGGCGTCAAGCAAGAGCCGTTCGAGAACGTCACCATCGACATCCCTGAAGAATCGCAGGGCAAGGTCATGGAAGAAATGGGTCTGCGTAAAGGCGACCTGACCAACATGGTCCCGGATGGCAAAGGCCGTGTACGCCTTGAATACAACATCCCGGCGCGTGGTCTGATCGGTTTCCGTAACCAGTTCCTGACCCTGACCAACGGTGCAGGCATCCTGACTTCGATCTTTGATCGCTACGACACCGTGAAGTCCGGCCACATGTCCGGCCGTCAGAACGGCGTACTGGTTTCGGTCGAAACCGGCAAGGCGCTGACCTACTCGCTGGAAACCCTGCAGGCGCGTGGCAAGCTGTTCGTCGAGCACGGTCAAGAGATCTACAACGGTCAGATCGTCGGCCAGAACAGCCGCGACAACGACCTGGGCGTCAACCCTACCAAGGGCAAGAAGCTCGACAACATGCGTGCTTCGGGTAAAGACGAAGTCATCGCTCTGGTTCCACCTGTTCGCTTCACCCTGGAACAGGCTCTGGAATACATCCAGGAAGACGAGCTGTGCGAAGTAACGCCGAAGTCCATCCGTCTTCGCAAGAAGATCCTGGATGAAAGCGAGCGTACCCGCGCTGCCAAGAAAGCCAAGAACAGCTGAGTTAGCTCTGGCTGAATGAAAACGCCCCCGGTCGAAAGGCCGGGGGCGTTTTTTTTGCCTTGAGATTTGGGGCTGCAAAGCAGCCCCAAATCTCAAATGCAAAGCAGGATCAGCGCCCAACCACCTTGGGCTTATAGGCGCAATACCCAGGTCGTGGCCCGACCTTGGGGTGGTTGCGGCAGGTATCTGGCCGCTTGTCATAAATGGTGCACAGCCGGCTCTTGCGGTCCAGATACATGCAGTCATCGTTGCTCATCCGGGTCAGGGTGAAGATGCCCGACTTCTGGTTGAAGCGCTCGATGATGCCTTCCTTCTGCAGGCGTTTGGCCACGTTTTTCGGTGGTTCGTCTTTTTCGAACTCGTCGACCACGCCGATGCGGATCAGATCCTTGATCTTCACTTCCACGGGCAGCGTGCAGCAGGTCGAGTGACAGCCACCGCACATGTGGCTGGCATAGCGTTGCCAGGTTTCCAGGCGGTCGACTTCGGCCGCGGCAATCAGGGTCGTTTTCATCGTTATGGGGGTGAATCACGGTCTTGGGGCGCGCGATCATACCGGAGTTGTTCAATTTGTGAACAACCTTTTGCCTGATTCCTTCATCAGGCATGAAAACTGCGAACAGGTACTGTCAGTCCCTGTCGAAGGGTCTAGTCTCATCAATCTCCCTCCGTATTCGTCTACTTGCCCGAGGATGCCGCATGTCCCAGGAACCCAAAGCACGTGACGCCGAGGTGGCCGATTTTCGCGCCGCTGTGCTGGATAAGCTGACCTACGCGGTCGGCAAGGACCCCGAGCATGCCTTCGACCATGACTGGTTCGAAGCCATTGCCCTGGCGGCGCGTGATCACATGGTCGATCACTGGATGGACCATACCCGTCAGGCCTACAGGCGCAGTCAGAAACGGGTCTATTACCTTTCCCTGGAATTTCTCATCGGGCGGCTGCTGTATGACAGCCTGAGCAACCTGGGCTTGCTCGACATCGCCCGCGAAGCCCTCGATGGCCTGGACGTCGACCTGGAGCGCATCCGCCTGCTGGAGCCGGATGCCGCACTGGGCAATGGTGGCCTGGGGCGCCTGGCGGCTTGCTTCATGGAGAGCATGTCGACCCTGGGCATTGCCGCCCATGGCTACGGTATCCGTTACGAGCACGGCCTGTTTCGCCAGGCGGTGGTCGATGGTTGGCAGCAGGAGCAGACCGAGAACTGGCTGGACTTCGGCAACCCCTGGGAGTTCGAGCGCGCCGAGGTGATCTACCCGATCAGTTTCGGCGGCAGCGTCGAGACCGTGCAGGACCCACACGGCCAGCAACGGCAGGTGTGGTCGCCCGGCGAGACGGTGCGGGCGGTGGCCTATGACACGCCGGTGGTCGGCTGGCGTGGCGCCAGCGTCAATACCTTGCGCCTGTGGCGGGCGCGGGCGCTCGAGGAGCTGCACCTGGAGCGCTTCAACGCCGGCGACCACCTGGGTGCGGTCGCCGAAGTGGCGCGCGCCGAGAGCATTTCGCGCGTGCTGTACCCGGCCGACAGTACCGAAGCCGGGCAGGAGCTGCGCCTGCGCCAGGAGTACTTCTTCGTCTCGGCTTCGCTGCAGGACTTGCTGCGCCGCCACCTGAACATGCATGACAGCCTGCTCAACCTGCCCGATGCCGCCGCCATTCAGCTCAACGACACCCACCCCTCGATCGCCGTGGCCGAGTTGATGCGGCTGCTGGTCGACCAGCACGAAGTGCCTTGGGATACCGCCTGGGAGCTGACCGTCGGCACGCTGGCCTACACCAACCACACCTTGCTGCCGGAGGCACTGGAAACCTGGCCGGTGGCGCTGATGGAGCGCATGCTGCCGCGGCACATGCAGATCATCTACCTGATCAACGCCTACCATATCGACGCCCTGCGCGCGAAAGGGCTGCACGACTTCGACGTGTTGCGGGCCGTGTCGCTGATCGAAGAAGACAACGGCCGCCGGGTGCGCATGGGCAACCTTGCGTTTCTCGGCTCGCATAGTGTGAACGGCGTGTCGGCACTGCACAGCCAGCTGATGAAGAGCACGGTGTTCGCCGAGCTGCACAAGCTGTACCCGCTGCGGATCAACAACAAGACCAACGGCATCACCTTCAGGCGCTGGTTGTTCCAGTCCAACCCGCCACTGACCGAGATGCTGGTCGAGGCGCTTGGGCCTGAGCTCAAGGATGACCCTGAAGGGCTGCTGGCCAACCTCGTGCCCTTTGCTGACAAAAGCAGCTTCCGCAAGCAGTTCGCCGCCCAGCGCCTGCACAGCAAGCGCGCCCTGGCCAGCATCATCCAGGACCGTATTGGCGTTACGGTGAACCCCGAGGCGATGTTCGATGTGCAGGTCAAGCGCATCCACGAGTACAAGCGCCAGTTGCTCAACCTGCTGCACACCGTGGCGCTGTATCAGGCCATTCGCAACGACCCCGGTACCAATTGGGTACCACGGGTGAAGATCTTCGCCGGCAAGGCTGCGGCCAGCTACCACCAGGCCAAGCTGATCATCAAACTGGCCAACGACATCGCCCGTGTGGTCAACAACGACCCCACCGTACGCGGCCTGCTGAAAGTGGTATTCCTGCCCAACTACAACGTCAGCCTGGCCGAAAGCATCATCCCGGCGGCAGACTTGTCCGAGCAGATCTCCACGGCAGGTTACGAGGCATCAGGCACCAGCAACATGAAGTTCGGCCTCAATGGCGCGCTGACCATCGGCACCCTGGACGGCGCCAACGTCGAGATGTGCGAGCAGGTAGGGGCCGACAACATGTTTATCTTCGGCCTCACGGCGCAGCAGGTCGAGGCGCGCCGGCGCGCCGGAGACTTTGGCGCCAGTGCGGCGATTGCGGCGTCCAATCGCTTGAACGATGTGCTCCAGGCCATTCGCAGCGGGGTGTTCTCGCCCGATGACCCTTCGCGTTATACCGGGCTGATCGACGGGTTGGTGGCCTATGACCGTTTCCTGGTGTGCGCCGATTTCGACGCCTACTGGGATGCCCAGCGGCGGGTCGATGAGCTGTGGCACACACCGCAGGAATGGTGGCGCATGGCGGTGCTGAACACGGCGCGGATGGGGTGGTTCTCGTCGGACCGGACCATTCGCGAGTATGCCACCGACATCTGGAAAGCACTGGACTGACTTACCAGGGCCGCATAGCGGCCCCACTCGACAGCCGGCCTGGCCAAGGCTGAACTACCGACCTATTGTGCCGTCAGACAGCCCAGGCGAGTCTCATTGCTCGCTAGCATCGCACTCTCCCTGTAAACTGCGGGGGTTTTTCTCCCCCTTTCCATTTCGGAGCCATACATGTCCCGCGTTACCCTGAGTCGCTATCTGATTGAGCAGACCCGCAGCAACAATACCCCTGCCGATCTGCGCTTCCTGATCGAAGTGGTGGCGCGCGCGTGCAAAGAGATCAGCCACCACGTGTCCAAAGGCGCCCTGGGCGGCGTACTGGGCAGCATGGGCACCGAGAACGTTCAAGGTGAAGTGCAGAAGAAGCTCGACGTGATCTCCAACGATATCCTGCTGGAGGCCAACGAGTGGGGCGGCCACCTGGCCGGCATGGCTTCCGAAGAAATGGACAACGCCTACCAGATCCCGGGCAAGTACCCTAAAGGCGCCTACCTGCTGGTCTTCGACCCACTGGACGGTTCGTCGAACATCGACGTCAACGTCTCGGTCGGCACCATCTTCTCGGTACTGCGTTGCCCCAACGAATACCTGAGCCAGAACGAAACCCTCAACGAAAACGCCTTCCTGCAGCCAGGCACCGAGCAGGTCGCCGCCGGTTATGCCATCTACGGCCCGCAGACCATGCTGATCCTGACCCTGGGCAATGGCGTCAAGGGCTTCACCCTGGACCGTGAGCTGGGCAGCTTCGTGCTGACTCACGAGAACATCCAGGTACCGGCAACCACCGCCGAGTTCGCCATCAACATGTCCAACCAGCGTCACTGGGAAGCCCCGGTGCAGCGCTACGTCGATGAGCTGCTGGCCGGTGAGACTGGCCCGCTGAAAAAGAACTACAACATGCGCTGGATCGCCTCGATGGTAGCCGACGTGCACCGCATCCTGACCCGTGGCGGTCTGTTCATGTACCCGCGCGACGCTCGCGACCCGAGCAAGCCGGGCAAGCTGCGCCTGATGTACGAGGCCAACCCGATGTCGTTCATCATCGAACAGGCTGGCGGCGCATCCACCAATGGTTACGATCGTATCCTCGACATTCAGCCACAAAGCCTGCACGAGCGTGTGTCGGTCATTCTGGGCTCGAAGGAAGAGGTCGAGCGCGTCACCGCGTATCACAAGGAGTAAGTCATGCTCGCACCTTGGCAGCCGTTGTTGGAGTGGTGGTTCGGTTGGGGCACCAGCCCCCAGGCCGTGGCTGACGAGAAGAGCACGCTGTGGTTCGGCAAGCATCACGATGCCGAAGCTCAGGCGCTGTTTGGCGAGCTTGTCGAGCATGCCCTGGCGGGTGGGCTCGACGAGTGGCAGCAGAGCCCGCAAGGCTGGCTCGGCCTGCTGATCCTGCTGGACCAGCTGCCGCGCATGATCCACCGCGACACGTCGCGCGCCTTCGAGGGCGACCGGCGTGCCCAGGTGGTGGCCATGCAGGGCCTGCAGAAAGGCTGGGATTACCAGCTGCTGCCGATCCAGCGAGTGTTTGTGCTGCTGGTGCTGGAGCATGCCGAGGTGCTGGACTGGCAGAACCTGTGCGTCGAGCGTTACCAAGTACTGCTGGACGAGCAGCCCGAGGCCCATCGGCGCTTGTTCGAGGGGTTCCTCGACTATGCCGAGCAGCACCAGCGGGTGATTGCCCGGTTCGGGCGCTTCCCGCACCGCAACCTGATGCTGGAACGGCCGAGTACCAGTGAAGAGATGGACTTTTTGCTGGAGCCTGGCTCCAGGTTCTGAGATTCACCGGCCTGCCACGCAGCCCTGACGTAGCAAAAAACCGCCCCTGCACCCGCAGCGGCGGTTTTTTTTGCGCCGCCATTGGCTACCCGACCAATGGTGTAGGTGGAAAGGGGGGAGGGCAGGGAACCAGGGAGGGATTTTCTCGTCGAAGGTCACTGCAGGCCACTCGCCTGTATCCCCTGTCCAGGAGTGTCCTCATGTCGTTGCGTTCCCTCGCCCTGTTGTCCTTGTGCGTCGTTCTGACCGCGTGCAGCAAGATCAACCAGGAAAACTATTCCAAGCTCAAGGCCGGCATGAACAAGGCCGAGGTCGAGCAACTGCTCGGCACGCCTGCCGAGTGCTCTGGCGCGCTGGGCATGAGCAGCTGTACCTGGGGGGACGAGAAGAGCTTCATCAGCGTGCAGTACGCGGCTGACAAGGTGCTGATGTATTCAGGGCAGGGCCTTAAATGAGGCGTCTGCACCTGCTGCTGGGGTTATGCCTGGTGATGCTGCTGGGCGGCTGCGCCAGCTCTGCGCATGACCCGCTGGCACCGAAAACCGCCGGCAACGTCGACCTCAAGCGCTACCAGGGCAAATGGTATGAGCTGGCGCGCTTGCCGATGCGCTATCAGCAAGGCTGCGAGCAGTCCGAGGCCCACTACAACCTCAAATCTGACGGCTCCTACGGCGTGCTCAACCGCTGCCGTACCCTGGGGGATGAATGGTTGCGCGCAGAAGGGCATGCCAACATCCAGGAGCCTGGGCATACCGACAAGCTGTGGGTCGAGTTCGACAACTGGTTCACCCGCCTGGTGCCAGGCGTGGCGAGGGGTGAGTACTGGATTCTCTACGTGGACGAGCGTTACCACACGGCGATCGTCGGCAGCCCGGACCGCAAGTACCTGTGGATCTTGTCACGCACGCCAAGCCTGCCGGCCTGGCAGCGCGAGAGTTTGCTGTCCAAGGCACGGCAGCAAGGTTATGACACCAGCCGGCTGATCTGGCGCACGGCTGACCAGCAGATCGTCAAAAGCCATTGACCCCGCACGCGCTTGCATGTGGTGGTGTGTGTAGGAGCGGCCTTGCGTCGCGAAAAGGGGCGCGCAGCGGCCCCAGGCTTTAGCGTCGCCGCTGGTATCGATGGGGCCGCTTTGCGGCCCTTTTCGCGACGCAAGGCCGCTCCTAAACACACACACACGGTCAACCCAGCAGTTGGCGCAAGACCTCGACAAACGCCTGCGCGCTTTCCCCTTCCTGGGCATGCCGCCCCTGGCGCACGACCCACTGGCCGTTGACCATCACATCGCGCACCTGGCGGTCGCCGCCTGCGAACAACCAGCGGTTGAGAATGGCATCGCCATCTGCCGTGGCGATGTACGGGTCTTGCCCATCCAGCACCAGCCAGTCGGCCCGCTTGCCCACCGCCAGTTCACCGACCGCCTGGCCAAGCGCCTGGGCACCGCCGCTCAAGGCTGCGTCATACAGCGTGCGCCCGACCATCGGCTGGTCACCGCGGTACAGCCGGTTGCGTCGCTGATCGCGCAAGCGCTGGCCGTACTCCAGCCAGCGCAGTTCTTCCACCACGCTGAGCGACACATGGCTGTCCGAGCCAATGCCCATGCGCCCACCTTGCGCCAGGTAATCCACGGCCGGGAAGATACCGTCGCCCAGGTTGGCCTCGGTGGTCAGGCACAGCCCTGCCACCGCGCCGCTGCGGGCCATGGCGGCGACTTCATCGGCTTCGGCGTGGGTGGCGTGAACCAGGCACCAGCGCGCGTCCACCTCGACATGCTCGTACAGCCACTGCAACGGGCGCAGGCCACTCCAGGCCAGGCAATCGTCGACTTCCTT
Source organism: Pseudomonas sp. NFX1 (assembly GCF_051123555.1). Classification (NCBI taxonomy): domain Bacteria; kingdom Pseudomonadati; phylum Pseudomonadota; class Gammaproteobacteria; order Pseudomonadales; family Pseudomonadaceae; genus Pseudomonas; species Pseudomonas sp. NFX1. Next base: position 5,058,555 of record NZ_CP169366.1, read on the forward strand.
CTGTTGTTCGGCAATGTGGATATGCACCGGGCTATTTGGGTTGCCGGCTTCCAGCACACTGGCGATCTGCCCTGGGGTGACTGCGCGCAGCGAGTGGAAGCACAGGCCCAGTTGCTGTGCCGGCTGCGCGGCCAGCAGTGGCGCTAGTTGTTCCTGCAGGCGCAGGTACTGATCGGTGGAGTTGATGAAACGCCGTTGCCCTTCGGTGGGCGCCTGGCCGCCGAAGCCTGCGTGGCTGTACAGCACGGGCAGCAAGGTCAGGCCGATGCCGCTGCTGGCTGCCGCGGCGCTGATGCGCCGGGACAGCTCGGCGGGGTCGGTGTAGGCCTTGCCTGCCGAGTCGTGGTGCACATAGTGGAATTCGGCCACCGAGGTGTAGCCGGCCTTGAGCATCTCGATGTACAGCTGGCGGGCGATGACCTGCAACTGCTCTGGGGTGATCTGGCCAACCAGGCGATACATCAGGTCGCGCCAGGTCCAGAAGCTGTCGTTGGGGTTGCCCGCCACTTCCGCCAACCCTGCCATCGCCCGCTGGAAGGCATGCGAGTGCAGGTTGGGCATGCCGGGCAGCAACGGCCCGCCCAGCCGTTCGGCACCGTCGGCCGAAGCACCGGGCTCGATGCGGGTCATGTTGCCATCGCTGGCGACCTCGATTCGGACATTGCTGGCCCAACCATTGGGCAGCAGGGCGCGTTCGGCGAAGTAGGCGGACATCGGTGAAATCCTGTTATTGTTAACTTGTATATACATATACAGGCGTTTGCCTGCCGGGTAAACTGCGGCAAGCTACCGCTCATTCAATCGCACAAGGATCCAACGCCGTGCCGACACCTCCTGTCTCCGCGCTGGTTGCCCAGATGGGCGAGGGCCCGGCGCCGCTGTACGCGCGGGTCAAACAGATGATCATCCAGCAGATCGACAACGGCAGCTGGCCGCCCCATCACCGGGTCCCTTCAGAGAGCGAGCTGGTCAGCCAACTGGGCTTCAGCCGCATGACCATCAACCGCGCCCTGCGTGAGCTCACGGCCGAAGGGCTGCTGGTGCGCATGCAAGGGGTCGGTACCTTCGTCGCCGAACCCAAGAGCCGTTCGGCGCTGTTCGAAGTCAACAACATCGCCGACGAGATTGCCGGGCGTGGCCACCAGCATAGCTGCCAGGTGGTCATCCTCGCCGAGGAGGCCGCCGGCTCCGAGCGTGCCCTGGCGCTGGACATGCGCGAAGGCCAGCGGGTGTTCCATTCGCTGATCGTGCATTACGAAAATGGCATACCGGTGCAAATCGAGGACCGCTACGTCAATGCGGCGATCGCGCCCGATTACCTCAAGCAGGACTTCACCCGGCAAACGCCATACGCCTACCTGTCCCAGGTCGCACCGCTGACCGAGGGTGAGCACGTGGTCGAGGCGATTCTGGCCGAGCCGCACGAGTGCCAGCTGTTGCAGATCGAGCGGGGCGAGCCTTGCCTGCTGATTCGCCGCCGCACCTGGTCCGGCCGCCAGCCGGTCACTGCCGCACGGTTGATCCACCCCGGTTCGCGTCATCGCCTGGAAGGACGATTCAGCAAATGAGCCAATTGCAGGTGTTGCGTGCGCAGGGCTACCCGCGCATGCCATGGAAGAACGGTGGCGGCTTCACCGAAGAAATCACCCGCGACAGTGGCGAGGGCCTCGAAGGGTTCGGCTGGCGCCTGTCGATTGCCGATATCGAAGAGTCTGGCGGTTTCTCTTCGTTCGCCGGTTACCAGCGGATCATCACGGTGCTGCAGGGCGATGGCATGCGCCTGCTGGTCGACGGGCAGGCCAGCCGGCCGCTGTTGCCATACGACGCGTTCGCCTTCGCAGGCGAGAGCCAGGTCAGTTGCAAGCTGCTGGGTGGGGCGATTCGTGATTTCAACCTGATCTACGCGCCGCAGCGCTATCGCGCGCGCTTGCAGTGGTTCGATGGCACCACCCGGCTGTTCAGTTCGGCGTCGACGGTGTTGTTGTTCGCCGCCAGCAATCAGGTCGAGGTGCAGTTGGCAGGGGGTGAGGTGCAGCGGCTGGGGTTGCATGACTGCTTGCGGCTTGAGGGTAACGACGCGCTGGTGGGGTTGGAGGTTCAGGGGCGGTTTTGCCTGATCGAACTGATTTCACGTTGAGATAGCCGGGGCCGCACAGCGGCCCCAGCTTTTCCTGGGTTCCAGCGCATAGGTCCAATTATTTTGGTTGTCCATGCTTGTACATACAAGTAAAGGTGTGTTTGTATATTGACCACGACACATCTGCCCGCGGACGACCGCAGAGGACCCTTCCCGTGACCGACAACAACAAATACCGTGACGTTGAAATCCGTGCCCCACGTGGCAACAAGCTGACCGCCAAAAGCTGGCTGACCGAAGCGCCGCTGCGCATGCTGATGAACAACCTCGATCCGCAGGTCGCGGAAAACCCGAAAGAGCTGGTGGTCTACGGCGGTATCGGCCGCGCCGCCCGCAACTGGGCCTGCTACGACAAGATCGTCGAGACCCTGACCCGCCTGGAAGACGACGAAACCCTGCTGGTGCAGTCGGGCAAGCCGGTCGGCGTATTCAAGACCCACAGCAACGCCCCACGCGTGCTGATCGCCAACTCCAACCTGGTGCCGCACTGGGCCAACTGGGAACACTTCAACGAACTGGATGCCAAGGGCCTGGCCATGTACGGCCAGATGACCGCCGGCAGCTGGATCTACATCGGTAGCCAGGGCATCGTCCAGGGCACCTATGAAACCTTCGTCGAGGCCGGCCGCCAGCACTACGGTGGCAGCCTCAAAGGCAAGTGGGTACTGACCGCAGGCCTGGGCGGCATGGGCGGTGCCCAGCCACTGGCCGCGACCCTGGCCGGTGCCTGTTCGCTGAACATCGAATGCCAGCAGAGCCGCATCGATTTCCGCCTCGAAACCCGCTATGTCGACGAGCAGGCCACCGACCTTGACGACGCCCTGGCGCGCATCGCCAAGTACACCGCCGAAGGCAAGGCCATCTCCATCGCCCTGCACGGCAACGCCGCTGAAGTGCTGCCGGAGCTGGTCAAACGTGGCGTGCGCCCGGACATGGTCACCGACCAGACCAGCGCCCACGACCCGCTCAACGGCTACCTGCCGGCCGGCTGGACCTGGGAGCAGTACCGCGACCGCGCGCAGACCGAACCGGCTGCCGTGGTCAAAGCCGCCAAGCAGTCCATGGCTGTGCACGTGCAAGCCATGCTCGACTTCCAGAAGCAAGGCATCCCGACCTTCGACTACGGCAACAACATTCGCCAGATGGCCAAGGAAGAGGGCGTGGCCAACGCCTTCGACTTCCCTGGCTTCGTGCCGGCCTATATCCGCCCGCTGTTCTGCCGCGGCGTGGGTCCGTTCCGCTGGGCCGCGCTGTCTGGTGAAGCCGACGACATCTACAAGACCGATGCCAAGGTCAAGGAACTGATCCCCGACGACGCCCACCTGCACCGCTGGCTGGACATGGCCCGTGAGCGCATCAACTTCCAGGGCCTGCCAGCGCGTATTTGCTGGGTCGGCCTGGGCCTTCGCGCCAAACTGGGCCTGGCGTTCAACGAAATGGTACGCAGTGGCGAGCTGTCGGCGCCGATCGTCATCGGCCGTGACCACCTGGACTCCGGTTCGGTATCGAGCCCCAACCGTGAAACCGAAGCCATGCGCGACGGCTCCGACGCCGTCTCCGACTGGCCGCTGCTCAACGCCCTGCTCAACACCGCCAGCGGCGCCACCTGGGTTTCGCTGCACCACGGCGGCGGCGTAGGCATGGGCTTCTCGCAGCACTCGGGCATGGTCATCGTCTGCGACGGTACCGATGAAGCCGCCGAGCGCATCGCCCGCGTGCTGACCAACGACCCGGCCACCGGTGTCATGCGCCACGCCGACGCCGGCTACGACATCGCCGTCGACTGCGCCAAAGAGCAAGGCCTCGACCTGCCAATGATCACGGGCTGATCGCTGCACTTTGAGTGATACTGAACAACAAGAAGGGGCCTGCGGGCCCCGACAGAATGGAGTAGCGAAGTGACCGAACTGACCCTCAAGCCTGGCACCCTGACCCTGGCCCAGCTGCGCGCGATCCACGCCGCACCCGTGCGCCTGCGCCTGGATGCCAGCGCCGACCAGCCGATCAACGACAGCGTTGCCTGCGTCGAACAGATTCTTGCCGAAGACCGTACCGCGTACGGCATCAACACCGGTTTCGGCCTGCTGGCTTCGACCCGCATTGCCAGCCATGACCTGGAAAACCTGCAGCGTTCGCTGGTGCTGTCCCACGCCGCCGGCATCGGCGCGCCGCTGGACGACGACCTGGTGCGGCTGATCATGGTGCTCAAGATCAACAGCCTCAGCCGTGGTTTCTCCGGCATTCGCCGCAAGGTGATCGATGCGCTGATCGCCCTGGTCAACGCCGAAGTCTACCCACACATTCCGCTCAAAGGCTCGGTCGGTGCGTCCGGCGACCTGGCACCGCTGGCGCACATGTCGCTGGTGCTGCTCGGCGAAGGCAAGGCGCGTTACCAGGGCCAATGGCTGTCGGCCACTGAAGCGCTGGCCGTTGCCGGCCTGGAGCCACTGACCCTGGCCGCCAAAGAGGGCCTGGCCCTGCTCAACGGCACCCAGGCTTCCTCGGCCTACGCCTTGCGCGGGCTGTTCTACGCCGAAGACCTGTACGCCGCCGCCATTGCCTGCGGTGGCCTGACCGTGGAAGCCGCGCTGGGCTCGCGTTCGCCGTTCGATGCACGGGTGCATGCCGTGCGTGGCCAGCGTGGCCAGATCGACACAGCCGCCTGCTTCCGCGACCTGCTGGGCGAGTCCAGCGAAGTCTCGCAATCGCACAAGAACTGCGACAAGGTCCAGGACCCGTACTCGCTGCGCTGCCAGCCGCAGGTCATGGGCGCCTGCCTCACCCAGTTGCGCCAGGCTGCCGAAGTGTTGGGCGTCGAGGCCAACGCGGTGTCGGACAACCCGCTGGTGTTCGCTGCCGAAGGCGATGTGATCTCGGGCGGTAACTTCCACGCCGAACCGGTGGCCATGGCCGCTGACAACCTGGCCCTGGCCATCGCCGAAATCGGCTCGCTGAGCGAGCGCCGCATCTCGCTGATGATGGACAAGCACATGTCCCAGCTGCCGCCGTTCCTGGTGGAAAACGGTGGGGTCAACTCTGGCTTCATGATTGCCCAGGTGACCGCTGCCGCATTGGCCAGCGAGAACAAGGCCCTGTCGCACCCCCACAGCGTCGACAGCCTGCCCACTTCGGCCAACCAGGAAGACCACGTGTCGATGGCCCCGGCTGCGGGCAAGCGCTTGTGGGAAATGGCCGAGAACACCCGTGGCGTGCTGGCCATCGAATGGCTGGGCGCCTGCCAGGGCCTGGACCTGCGCAAGGGGCTGAAAACTTCGGCCAAGCTGGAGCAGGCGCGCCGAGCGCTGCGCAGCGAAGTGCCGCACTACGACCGCGACCGGTTCTTTGCGCCGGATATCGAGAAGGCCGTCGAGCTGCTGGCTAAAGGCAGCCTGAGCGGGCTGCTGCCGGCTGGGGTTCTGCCTAGCCTGTGATGCCTCTGGGGCCGCCGTGCGGCTCATTCGCGGGGCAAGCCCGCTCCCACACAGATCTGAACCTGTGGGGGCGGGCTTGACCCGTGAAAGGGCTGCAGCGCGGCCCCCTCGATCTCACGACCACAAAAACAAAATTAGGACGTGACATGCAACAAGCTCAAGGTCTAAAGCGCGGGCTGTCTGCCCGACACATCCGTTTCATGGCGCTCGGCTCCGCTATCGGCACCGGGCTTTTCTACGGTTCAGCCTCGGCCATCCAGATGGCCGGCCCAGCAGTGCTGCTGGCCTACCTGATCGGCGGCGCCGCCGTGTTCATGGTCATGCGCGCCCTTGGCGAGATGGCCGTGCACAACCCGGTCGCCGGCTCCTTCGGCCATTACGCCACCACCTACCTCGGCCCCATGGCCGGCTTCATCCTCGGTTGGACCTACGCCTTCGAGATGGTCATCGTCGCCATCGCCGACGTGACGGCCTTCGGTATCTATATGGGCTTCTGGTTCCCTGAAGTGGCCCGCTGGATCTGGGTGCTGGGCATCGTCTTCCTGATCGGCGGCCTGAACCTGTGCAACGTCAAGGTGTTCGGCGAGATGGAGTTCTGGCTGTCGCTGCTCAAGGTCGGCGCCATCGTCGCGATGATCCTTGCCGGCCTCGGCATCATGGCCTTCGGCTTCAGCCAGGTCGGCACCGGGCATGCGGTCGGGTTGAGCAACCTGGTCGAGCACGGCGGCTTCATGCCTAACGGTGTCGGTGGCCTGATCGCCTCCTTCGCAGTGGTCATGTTCGCCTTCGGTGGTATCGAAATCATCGGTGTCACTGCCGGTGAGGCCAAGGACCCACAACGGGTCATCCCCAAGGCCATCAATGCCGTGCCGCTGCGTATCCTGCTGTTCTACGTGCTGACCTTGTTCGTGCTGATGTGCCTGTACCCGTGGCCGCAGATCGGCAGCGAAGGCAGCCCGTTCGTGCAGATCTTCAGCAACCTGGGGATTGGTTCGGCCGCGGCAGTGCTCAACGTCGTGGTGATTTCCGCTGCCATTTCGGCCATCAACAGCGACATTTTCGGCGCGGGCCGCATGATGTACGGCCTGGCCCAGCAAGGCCACGCGCCACGCGGGTTCAGCAAGCTGTCCCGGCACGGTGTGCCATGGATGACCGTGGTGGTGATGGGCGCGGCGCTGCTGATCGGCGTGGTGCTCAACTACCTGATCCCCGAGAACGTGTTCCTGCTGATCGCCTCGATCGCCACCTTCGCCACCGTGTGGGTGTGGCTGATGATCCTGCTCACCCAGGTGGCCATGCGCCGCAGTATGAGCCGCGAGGAAGCCGCCCAGCTGAAGTTCCCGGTACCGTTCTGGCCCTATGGCCCAGCCATGGCCATCGCGTTCATGGTGTTCATCTTTGGCGTGCTCGGTTACTTCCCGGACACTCAGGCAGCCTTGCTGGTGGGTGTGGTCTGGGTGGTGTTCCTGGTCGCGTCCTACCTGCTGTGGTGCAAGCCGCGGGCAGGGCAGGGCAAGGCGGCCCAGGCGCAGGCCGAGTTGCACCGCTAGTACAGGAGATTGCAAATGAGAACCCTCTGGCAGCACTGCCATGTAGCAACCATGGTCGACGGCCGTTACTCGATCATCGAGGACGCGGCGATCGTCACCTGCGCCGGGCTGATCGAATGGATCGGCCCACGCAGCGCGCTGCGGCCGGTCGAAGCGGAGCGCACGGTGAACCTGGGCAACGGCTGGGTCACCCCCGGGCTGATCGACTGCCACACTCACGCGGTGTTTGGCGGCAACCGCAGCGGCGAGTTCGAGCAGCGCCTGCAGGGCGTGAGCTATGCCGAAATCGCCGCGCAAGGCGGCGGCATCGCCAGTACCGTGCGGGCCACCCGCGCGGCCAGCGAGGATGAGCTGTTCGCCAGTGCCCGCCAGCGGGTTCAGGCGTTGATGCGTGATGGCGTGACCACCCTCGAGGTCAAGTCCGGCTACGGCCTGGACCTGGCCAACGAGCGCAAGATGCTGCGCGTGGCACGGCGCCTGGCCGACGAATTGCCGCTTGCCGTGCGCGCCACCTGTTTGGCCGCCCACGCCCTGCCGCCGGAGTACGCCGGCAGGGCCGACGACTACATTGCGCACATCTGCGACGAGATGCTGCCTGCCCTGGCCGCAGAAGGGCTGGTGGATGCGGTGGATGCGTTCTGCGAACACCTGGCGTTCTCCCCGGCCCAGGTCGAGCGGGTATTCATCAAGGCGCATGAGCTGGGCCTGCCGGTGAAGCTGCACGCCGAACAGCTGTCGTCGCTGCACGGCTCGAGCCTGGCGGCGCGCTACCAGGCACTGTCGGCCGACCACCTGGAATTCATGACCGAGGAAGACGCCATTGCCATGGCCGCGGCCGGCACGGTCGCCGTGCTGCTGCCGGGCGCCTTCTATTTCCTGCGCGAAACCCAATTGCCGCCGATGGACGCCCTGCGCCGTCACGGTGTGAAGATTGCCCTGGCCAGCGACCTCAACCCGGGCACTTCGCCGGGGCTGTCGCTGCGCCTGATGCTGAACATGGGCTGCACGCTGTTGCGCATGACCCCGGAAGAAGCCCTGGCCGGTGTGACCACCCATGCTGCCACGGCGCTGGGCCTTGGCGACAGCCATGGCACGCTGGAAGCCGGCAAGGTGGCGGACTTTGTCGCCTGGCAGATCGAGCGCCCCGCCGACCTGGCCTACTGGCTGGGTGGCGACCTGCCCAAGCGCGTGGTGCGCAAGGGCCACGAGATATCCAACTGAGCGAGGCGAAATGGACAAGGTACTGAGTTTTCACCAGGGCCGTTTGCCCCTGCTGATCAGCATGCCCCACGCGGGGCTGCAGCTGACCCCCGCCGTGCGCGACGGCCTGGTCGACCAGGCGCGCAGCTTGCCCGACACCGACTGGCATATCCCGCAGCTCTACGATTTTGCCCGTGAACTGGGCGCCAGCGTGGTGGCGGCGGAGTATTCGCGTTTCGTCATCGACCTGAACCGGCCCGACGACGACAAGCCGCTGTACGCCGGGGCAACCACCGGCTTGTATCCGGCCACGCTGTTCGAAGGGCAGCCCTTGTTCAAAGACGGGCAGGCGCCCTCTGCCGAAGAGCGCGCGACCTACCTGGAGCAGATCTGGCGGCCGTATCACGACACGATCAGCCAGGAGCTGGCCCGCCTGCGTGAGCAGTTCGGCTATGCGTTGCTGTGGGACGCCCACTCGATTCGCTCGCTGATCCCGCACCTGTTCGACGGCAAACTCCCGGATTTCAACCTGGGGACCTTCAACGGCGCCAGCTGCGATCCTGAGCTGGCGCAGTTGCTTGCGGGCGTGTGCGCCGAAGCGCCGGCTTACACCCATGTACTCAACGGGCGTTTCAAGGGCGGCCATATCACCCGCCACTATGGCGACCCGGCCAACCATATCCATGCGGTGCAGCTGGAGCTGGCGCAAAGCACGTACATGGAGGAAACCGAGCCGTTCGCTTATCGCGAGGACCTGGCGCAGCCGACGCAGCAGGTCCTGAGGCAGCTGTTACAGGCCTTGCTGGCATGGGGCGAGGCGCGTTATGAGCGGTGAATGTCACGCGTGAATGAAGAGGGCGACGCGATGGGTGCCATCGACGTCGCCACTTATCGCCAGTGATCAGTTGCTGTGTAGCTGGGCAATGGTCAGTTCACGCAAAAGCTCCTTTTCTTCCTGTTCCTTGTCGCTCTGCAAGGCCTGCTGCAAGTTCAGCTCCTGCGCAAGTGAGTAGTCCGTATTGGCCAGTTCGAGTACGCGCAAGCGGAAGCGGGCTTCTATTTCGTCGAAGCGGCCGGCATATTCGGCTCGCATGCGCGTGGTCCAGTCCGCGTTCGACAGCATGTAATCGACGAGTGAATCGCTGTGCTCACTTTTGCGCACTTTTTCCAGCACGCCGGACAGCTCATCAGGTGCCAGGTTCGCGGCGCTTCGAAAACGCATGCTGTCGGCGATGGGCAGGTCAAGCTCTCTGGCCAGTTCGCGACGGTAGGCCAGGCGCACCGAAACCAGGTCACCCGAGCCAGAGCGTTGGTTGGCTAGCATCTCAAGCTGTTCGATACGGAACAGCTGTAACAGGCGCATGCGCAGGGTCTGAAGCGTATCGCCAGCGTCGATCAGCAGGCGCTGCCCCATCAGGTACAACTCGATGTTGTTGAACTCCTGCAACGCACCGTCATGGCAGGTCTGCGAGCCGGTTTCCGGGTCTGGCAATGCGGCAGCGGCAATGCTCTCCATGAGCGCTCGTTCGGCTTCGTTGTTTGCAGCCACGACCAGCATCATGCGTACGCGTTCGCAGAAGCTGGCTCGGGTGTTCGGGTCGACGTACGGCGCGGCGTTGTGCAAACGGCCCGCCAGGCGAAGCAGGTCGCTGCCCTCCAGCGTTTCCCAGCATTCCTGCAATGCTTCGTTCTGTGCCTGGTTGCCAAGCATCCAGTCTTCGAGCCTGGGGTTGTCGTCGCCCAACAGTGGGAAGTGAGGGTGGTCGAGTGAACCTTCGCTCGAAGAATTGACCAGCATCAGGTTGCTTGGAATGTCCAGGGCGAAGGAATAACTGTGCTGGCTCTCCGAGAAGCTGCGTACGCGAAGAATGGTTTCAAGTGGTAAAGGGTTGTCGAACAAGGCAATTGACGAGATCGGCATGGGATTATGCAGGTTCGAGAGGATGTGCTCCGGCACTTCCGTAATGTTGTTGGAGCTCAAGTCCAGCAGATCGAGCGGCAGCAAGGCGTCGCACCAGCTTGGCCAGGCTTGCAGGTTCATGTTGGTCAGCGCGATTGACTGCAGGTTGGCAGAGAGCCGTGCGGGTACCTGGGCGATGTTACCCATGCGGTTTCCTGACAGGTCCAGCGAGTTCAGGTGTTCCAGCCCTGCGAAGATGTTCAGCATGGCCTGGTCGACTTCCAGGCCCATGTTGCGAAACTCCAGGTAAGCGAGCTGCGGGAGGCGCGCCAGTGAAGAGGCCAGCGAGGCAGTGGCTGCCTGGTGTGCATCGATGGTCAACCGGGTGATATTGGGAAAGCGCCTGAGCAGATCATCGAGCTGCGAGGCGCTACCGCGCAAACGTGTCAGGGTCATTGCTTGCACACGCTCGGCGAAAAAGGGGGGGAGCCTGCTGGGAAACTGCGCGATGGCCACGTCTTCGAGCTGCAATCGCAGGTATAGGTGGCCCTGCTCCTGATGCTCCCAGAACTGACGGATCGCTGTTTCGATGCTGTGCCTGTCCGCCAGCGCTTCCTGTGTCAGGGGCTTGCTCGAACTGGATGACAGTGCCCAGCCATCGATCGCGTCGCGCATTTGCTGGCGTTCACTGCGAAGGCGTGCAAGCCTGCCGGTGAGTTCTGGCGGTTCATCCACCGTAATGTTGGCCGTCTCGGGCCGCTCGCTCAACAGCAACCGCTGTAAATGGGTTTCGTTGATGCTGTTGCCCTCGAGTGAGATCGCCGGCGGGTTTAGCAGGGTGTCTGTTTCATTGAGCAAGAATGAGGGCAATGACCTGAGGTTGTTGTTTCTCATGGACAGGTGGGTGATACGCCCGAGGGCATCGCTGCCAATCCCGATGGGCCATTGGGCCATCTGCATGGCGTCCAGCCCCAGGAAGTCCAAGGACAGTTCATGGAAGCTTGGGCTGTTGTTGGGTGCCAGGCGGTTGCCGCTCAGATCCAGGTGCCGTAACTGGCGAAGCCCTGCCAACAGGTTCAGGTCGCTTTCGGAAAGTGCCATGTTCTGGTTGGTCAGCACCAATCTTTGCAGGGCGGGCAAATGCTCGGTGATGGAAGGGATGCTGAACAGGAAGGAAGAGGGTGTTGCCCTGGGGTCGTAAGGCCGGCTGATCTGCAGTGACTCTATGTGCGGCATCTGCCTGAGCAGGCGTTGCAGCAGACGCTCGTTTTGGGCCCAGCCCGCAAGGGTTTCCGAGGGCAAGTCGAACAGACTCAAGCTACGTACGCGTGAGTTGAAAAAATCAGGCAAGGTCTGCGGAACGTCAGCCAGTGGCACACGTTCGATACGCAGTTCGGCCGTGTGCCGGGCATCTTCGTCCAGCGCGGTGTCGTACCAATGCTGCATGATCGAGTCGCGCAGGCTGTCGTACGCACGTGCTTGCTGGTCTGTCGCGGGCGAAATCGCTTCGCTCCAGTCGGTCAGCCTGCTTTGCAGCTCGTTGCGCTGCTCCAGCAGTGTCTGCAGGTGTTCGAGGATCTGCAAGGGTGTACGGCCGCGACTGCCCAGCGACAGCAGAACCTGGTCTACCGACCGGCCAGCACGGGCGGCGAGCCCCGTGGCCTCGACGGCTGCGATCAGGCGCTGGCGGGTGACGCCTTGTGTGGTCGGGCCGCTACCACTGAGCGGATAGCCCAGGCGGCCATCGGCAAGGCGCATGGGCGAACGGTAGCCGGGGCGTACCGGTTGCATGCCCAATAGCGTCCTCACGGTCGAGCGGGGCAGAACGGGGCTTTGCTGTACACGATGCTGCAATGCTTGCTGATCGGCGACATCCAGTTGTGCCATCGCCTCTGGCAGGGCCTCGTACAATGCAGAATAAAGGTTTTGATGGGCCGTGACTTCAGTACTCGGCTGGCCTTCATTGTGGACGATGTAGCCAGAGCTGGCATGGGTGATGGTCTTGTATGGACGAGTGTCCTGCGGGCCTATGGCATGCTCCCGGGCTGGCCAGGACAGGCGCTGGCATAGCTGCAGTTTTGTCTCGGCAGGCCAGCCGGGCAGGCCTTCAAGCGTGTGCACGATCAGCCGGTCGCTATCCCAGCTTCGTACGCTGGACAGGTACAGGCCCTCGTAAGCGCGGGCAAGGCGGATGTGTTGCTGATAGATGCGGACTTCTTCGCCAAGGCGTAGTGGCACCTTACCGGTTTCCAGCACATGCAGTTCGCTACCGCTGGCGCTGCGCGCCAGCTCATCGGTGACCGCAGCCGGCAGGTTCGGGTACACCTGCGAGAGGGCTTCGGCACCCGGCACCTGGCTGCTTGGAAGGCGCGCGTAGGCTCTGGAAAACTCGGCTGGCTGAGTGCTGGCATCCGGCAGTTGGCGGACCGTCTCGTCCAGCTTGAAGCGTTGCATCGTGTCTTCAAGCAAGGCTGGCAGCCGCTGGTTTTCGGCCAGGGCACGGCGCAGCACGTCTTCGTGAGTGTCACTGACAGCAAGAATGCGTTGCAGTGTCGACTCGTCGAAGTGAGTGCTCAAGTGACCGATCCGGCGCAACAGGGTGCTGCCCGACCAACTCAGCGGCGCGTCCGTTACCTGCAACCAGGCACCGGCGCCATTGTGGCGAAGTGGCGGCTGGTAGCGGTGTGGGTTGTCCGGGTGCTGCAGGCGGTACTCTGTCGACGTGGGGGCCTGCGCGACGATGTACTGATTGCCCTCAAGGACCAACCAGCGCCTGCCTTCATGGTGCCGCAGGCCGAGCGCGTCCGGTACAAGGTCGGTGGGCAGCAACTCGGTGCTCTGGTAGGGCGTGAGGTCGCGTTTCCACAGGCGGACCTGGCCATCGGGCGTTTCGACGTCTTCCAGTTCCTCGATAAAGGAGGGGGTTTCTACAGGAATACGTTCGATCTCCGGTTCTTTTGTTTCCGGCTCTTCCACGCCACCGCCTGCTTCGCCTTTTGCCCCTCCCAGCGCTTTGGCCGCCGCGCTGAGGGCTGCCATGATCGCGACGTTTTCGATCACATCGACCAGGTACCCATAGGCTGTATCGCGTTCGTCGTTTTGCCAGGCTTCGATGCCCTCATAAACCTCATGGGCCAGTTGGGTCACACACACGGCAAGCATCACTTCACCCAGCCCAGGCACGAAGAAACCGGCGATGTTCAGGGCCGTCAGTACACGACCCGCAATCAATGCCCTATGGGCCTGAGCGCTACGTCGGTCGACGATTTCGGTCGGGATGGCGTGGAACAGCACATCCGTTTCGTGGCGTTGGGCTTTCTGGAAGGCCATCATGCCCTGGAATGCGTGGCTGAATGGATGTGCGACCGGGTGCAAGGTAGCGTGTGGGTCCGGGGTACGTTCACGCACGCCGCGGATGCTCCAGTCGAGTGGGGTGAGCCGATCCTCGAGGCGGGCGAGTATCGACGCTTTGTCGCGGTCGGCGATGTGTTTGTCCAGGTAGCGGATGTTGGCCTGGAGCCTGTCGCGCAATTCGGCCTGCAAGGCTTCCTGAGTGGCAAACTCCTTCAGCGGTACCGCGTCGTCCTCAGGGATATACAGCGCCACGGCCTGATGCCCTTCAGCTTGCAGGGTAATGAGCACAACGCCGGTCAGTTCGGCCTCCCACAAGTCGAGCAAACTGAACGCCACGGGCGAGGCATTCGAAGGCGCCTGGTCAAGTGGGGCGGCGAGGGCGGTGGTATACAGCGCCTCACTGATATCGCCCTTGAGGCGGGCGAAATGCAGGGATTGCCTGAATGCCGAGACCTCAGCGCGCCCCAGGGTCTCATAAACGGCCAGCGCAGCTTCATCGGCGCTGAGCTGCGAGGTGGCCGGCGGGTAATAGATAGCATGCAGCAGAGCATGGTACTTGCCGCCGATGTCCAGGGTACGGCACAAATCGGCAAAGTCTTCGGCGGTGATAGCCACTGTATTAGTGAGCGGGACGCTGCCCATGAAGCGTCGGTGATCAAGGATGACGGACTTCTTCAGCAGTGCCTCCGGTGCGTCCATGCCGTGCTCGGCAGCGGCGGCCTGGTCGAAATTGTGCAGGGCGCTGTTCAGCAGCGAGCGCGTAGCCTGGTTGATGGTCTTGCGGGCGTCACTGGCATTGGCCGTGTCGATCAGGCGGGCATCGACCAGGTGGGTTTCGAGAACATCCAGGGCGAGCCCGAAGCGCTGCTCGATGGCTTCGGTCAGTGCGTTGATGGCGTAGGTTTGCAGGTCGGGTAGCTGTTCGAACAGCTTCTGTACGTGTGCCTGGTGTTCGCGGTGGCGGGCATGTTCTTGCTGCCAAGCCTTGGCGATTTCTGGTTGCTGGCGGACCGCTGTTGCCAGCCACACTGGGGCTTGATGCCAATTGCGCAGTGCGCGGTGGGTTTCTGGGCGGGTTTGTTTGAGCCACGCAGGGATCTTGCGCTCGAGGGTGGTGTAATGAACGCTGGGCAGTGCCGCGACTGGAGTTGGCATGGTGGGCGCCTTGCTTGATGTGAGGCGAGGGACTATGGCGGGCCGTTATGACCGGCGGGAGGTACATAAGTGTGCCCTGCAAGCGCAGCCGCATCGGCGAGGACGGTGCTCTAAGCGCAATTCAGGTTTATGATGCCAAACGGCAGACTTAATCCTCACACGGAGTGCGCAATGCAGACCCTCTACCCGCAGATCAAACCCTACGCCCGGCACGATCTGGCCGTGGAAGCGCCGCATGTGCTTTATGTCGATGAAAGCGGCTCGCCTGAAGGTCTGCCGGTGGTGTTCATCCACGGCGGCCCGGGTGCCGGTTGCGATGCCCAGAGCCGTTGCTACTTCGACCCCAACCTGTACCGCATCATCACCTTCGACCAGCGTGGCTGTGGCCGCTCCACGCCGCACGCGAGCCTGGAGAACAACACTACCTGGCACCTGGTCGAGGACCTGGAGCGTATCCGCAAGCATCTGGGCATCGACAAGTGGGTGCTGTTTGGTGGTTCGTGGGGGTCGACCCTGGCCCTGGCCTACGCCCAGACCCACCCTGAGCGCGTGCATGGCCTGATCCTGCGCGGCATCTTCCTGTGCCGCCCGCAGGAGATCGAGTGGTTCTACCAGGAAGGCGCCAGCCGCCTGTTCCCCGACTACTGGCAGGACTACATTGCACCGATCCCGCCAGAAGAGCGCGGTGACCTGGTCAAGGCCTTCCACAAGCGCCTGACCGGTAACGACCAGATCGCCCAGATGCACGCCGCCAAGGCCTGGTCCACCTGGGAGGGCCGCACCGCTACGCTGCGCCCCAACCCGCTGGTGGTCGACCGCTTCTCCGAGCCGCAGCGCGCGCTGTCGATTGCCCGCATCGAATGCCACTATTTCATGAACAATGCCTTCCTCAAGCCGGACCAGCTGATCCGCGACATGCCGAAGATCGCCCACCTGCCGGCGGTGATCGTGCATGGCCGCTACGATGTGATCTGCCCGCTGGACAACGCCTGGGCACTGCACCAGGCCTGGCCCAACAGCGAGCTGAAGGTCATTCGCGATGCTGGCCACGCGGCCTCCGAGCCGGGCATCACCGATGCCCTGGTGCGCGCTGCCGAGCAGATGGCCCGTCGCCTGCTCGACCTGCCCCTGGAAGAAGCGTGAGGGGGCTGCTACAGCGTGTGCGTGGCGCACGGGTAGAGGTTGCCGGGGAGGTCGTTGGTGCCATCGACCATGGCCTGTTGGTGCTGGTGGCGGTCGAGCCTGAAGATTCCCGCGAATCGGCCGATAAGCTGCTGCACAAGCTGCTTAACTATCGGGTGTTCAGCGATGAGCAGGGCAAAATGAACCTGTCGCTCAAGGATGTCGGCGGCGGCTTGTTGCTGGTGTCCCAGTTCACGCTGGCGGCAGATACCCGCAACGGCATGCGGCCGAGCTTCTCGACGGCGGCACCGCCGGCCCTCGGCGCCGAGCTGTTCGACTATCTTTTAGAGCAGGCGAAGGGCAAGCACGCCGATGTGGCGAGTGGGCGATTCGGCGCGGACATGCAGGTGCATCTGGTCAATGATGGCCCCGTAACATTTATGTTACAAATGTGAGGCTAAAAAACCCCTTGTTTGTAGGAAAACAAGGGGTTTTGTACGATAAATAGTTAGTCCAGCCTGATGCGTTGTCACGCGACCTGCTGGATAATCGCGCGCTGCATGGACCTGCGTTCGCAGGTTCGTTTCACTCTGACTCGAGTATTGTCTGGATCCGTTTGGGGAATCATTGCGCCCTTACGGGGTCCGAACAGTGCTCGCCAACCCGGCATTTGTAGCTGGCCGTTGGTTTCATGATCTGTTTTCGGCGAGGGTTGCTCGTGATTGTTAGTCCCCATAAAGCATCAAGAATCCCCGGCATTCGGCTACGCAAGGCCCTGATGGCCAGCGTGGCACTGGTCGGCCTGATGAGCGCGGGCCAGCTGTGGGCATTCAATCTTGACGATGTTGCAGCCAAGGCAAAGGATCTGGCCGGCCAGAAGTACGAAGCACCGAAGAGCAATCTGCCGGCAGTCTTCCGCGACATGAAGTTCGCCGACTACCAGAAGATTCACTTCCTGCAGGAAAAGGCCGAGTGGGCCAAGGACAAGACCCCCTTCAAGCTGTCCTTCTATCACCAGGGCATGCATTTCGACACCCCTGTGAAAATCAACGAAGTCACCGCCTCCAAGGTCGAGGAAATCAAGTACGACCCGAGCCGTTTCGAGTTCGGTGACGTGCCGCACGACCCGGAAACCACCAAGAACCTGGGCTATGCCGGGTTCCGCGTGCTTTACCCGATCAACAAGGCCGACAAGCAGGACGAGATCATGACCCTGCTTGGCGCCAGCTACTTCCGCGTGGTCGGCAAGGGCCATGTGTATGGCCTGTCGGCCCGTGGCCTGGCCATCGACACCGCGCTGCCGTCGGGTGAAGAGTTCCCGCGGTTCACCGAGTTCTGGGTCGAGAAGCCAAAGCCTGCCGACAAGCACCTGGTGATCTATGCCCTGCTGGACTCGCCGCGCTCCACCGGTGCCTACAAACTGACCCTGCGTCCGGGCAGCGACACCGTGGTCGACGTCAAGTCGCGGGTCTACCTGCGTGACCACGTCAGCCGCTTGGGCATCGCGCCGCTCACCAGCATGTACCTGTTCGGCCCTAACCAGCCGTCCAAGGTCATGAACTTCCGCCCCGCCCTGCACGACTCCGAAGGCCTGTCGATCCATGCCGGCAACGGCGAGTGGCTGTGGCGCCCGCTGAACAACCCGAAACACTTGGCTGTCAGCAACTTCAGCGTCGAAAACCCGCGTGGTTTCGGCCTGATGCAGCGTCATCGCGACTTCAAGGACTACGAAGACCTCGACGACAACTACCAGAAGCGTCCAAGCGCCTGGATCGAGCCCAAGGGCGACTGGGGCAAGGGCACCGTCGACCTGGTTGAAATCCCGACCGCCGACGAGACCAACGACAACATCGTGGCGTTCTGGAGCCCCGAGGCCCTGCCAGAGCCAGGCAAGCCGTTCGAGTACGACTACCGCCTGCACTGGACCATCGACGAGGCCCAGTTCCAGGCCCAGGACCTGGCATCGGTCACCCAGACCCTGCGCTCCACCGGCGACGTCAAACAGTCCAACCTGATTCGTCAGCCTGACGGCAGCGTGGCGTTCATCGTCGACTTCGCTGGCGCCAACCTGGCCGCCCTGCCGGAAGACACCGCAGTACGTAGCCAGATCAGCGTCGGCGACAATGCCGAGGTGGTCGAGAACAACCTGCGCTATAACCCAGAGAGCAAGGGCTGGCGCCTGACCCTGCGGCTGAAGGTCAAGGAAGCCAACAAATCGACGGAAATGCGCGCTGCGCTGGTTCGCGACGTGCCTGTCGAACCCGCCAAGCCTGCGACCAAGGACGCCAAGCAGGACAAGGCCGCTGCCAAGCATGCCAAGGCCGAGAAAAACGCCAAGGCCGAACAACCTGCCGCCGACGCGGCGTCCACCAACGGGACCCCGGCCACCACCGAACAAGTGCTGACCGAGACCTGGAGCTATCAGTTGCCTGCCGATGAGTAACTCAAGCGCAAGGCCGGAATCGCTTGGCGAATACCTGGCCCACCTCCCACTGAGCGATGAGCAGCGCGCGGAACTCGCCAGCTGCACCTCGTTCGGTGAGCTGCACCAACGCCTGGCGGCCAACCCGGCCGTCAACGCCGCCGAGGCCGTGCAGGCTTCGGTGGGCCCGCGGCTGACCGTGGGCAGCGCCGCCGAGCTTGAAGAGGCCGAAATGCTCGGCGTCGACGGCAGCGGTCGGCTGTGCCTGAAAATCGCACCGCCGATCAAGCGCACCCGTGTGGTGCCCGAGCCATGGCGCACCAACGTGCTGATCCGCATGTGGCGGCGCATGACCGGGCGCACCAACGCGCCGCAGCCAGAGCAGCGCGAGCTGCCCAAGGCCCGCTGGCGCACGGTTGGTTCGATCCGCCGCTATATCCTGCTGACCCTGATGATCGGCCAGACCATCGTCGCCGGCTGGTACATGAAGGGCATCCTGCCGTATCAGGGCTGGTCGTTCGTCGACCTCGACGAGATCGTCAACCAGTCGCTGTGGGAAACCGTCGTGCAGGTGTGGCCGTATGCCCTGCAGACCTCCATCCTGATTCTCTTCGGCATCCTGTTCTGTTGGGTGTCGGCGGGCTTCTGGACGGCGCTGATGGGCTTCCTTGAGCTGCTCACCGGGCGCGACAAGTACCGTATTTCCGGCAGCAGTGCCGGCAGCGAGCCGATCGCGCCCGAGGCACGTACCGCGCTGGTCATGCCCATCTGCAACGAAGATGTGCCGCGGGTGTTCGCAGGCCTGAGGGCAACGTTCGAATCGGTAGCCGCCAGCGGCAACCTCGATCGTTTCGACTTCTTCGTGCTCAGCGACACCAACGACACCGACATTGCCGTCGCCGAGCAACAGGCCTGGCTGGACGTGTGCCGCGAAACCAAGGGCTTCGGCCGCATCTTCTACCGCCGCCGTCGGCGTCGGGTGAAGCGCAAGAGCGGCAACCTCGACGACTTCTGCCGTCGCTGGGGCGGCGAGTACAAGTACATGGTCGTGCTCGACGCCGACAGCGTCATGAGCGGCGAGTGCCTGAGCAGCCTGGTGCGCCTGATGGAGGCCAACCCGGACGCCGGCATCATCCAGACCGCGCCCAAGGCCTCGGGCATGGACACCCTGTATGCGCGCATGCAGCAGTTCGCCACCCGTGTGTACGGCCCGCTGTTCACCGCCGGCCTGCACTTCTGGCAGCTGGGCGAGTCGCACTACTGGGGCCACAACGCGATCATCCGCATGAAGCCGTTCATCGAGCACTGCGCCCTGGCGCCGTTGCCGGGCAAGGGCGCCTTCGCCGGCGCCATCCTCTCCCACGACTTCGTCGAAGCCGCGCTGATGCGCCGCGCCGGCTGGGGCGTGTGGATCGCCTACGACCTGCCGGGCAGTTACGAAGAGTTGCCGCCGAACCTGCTCGACGAGCTCAAGCGTGACCGCCGCTGGTGCCACGGCAACCTGATGAACTTCCGCCTGTTCCTGGTCAAGGGCATGCACCCGGTGCACCGTGCGGTGTTCCTCACCGGCGTGATGTCGTACCTGTCGGCACCGTTGTGGTTCTTCTTCCTGGTGCTGTCGACCGCGCTGCTGGCGACCAACACGCTGATGGAGCCGCAGTACTTCATCGAGCCGTACCAGCTTTACCCGCTGTGGCCGCAGTGGCATCCGGAAAAAGCCGTTGCGCTGTTCTCCACCACCATCGTGTTGCTGTTCCTGCCCAAGCTGCTGAGCATCATCCTGATCTGGGCCAAGGGCGCCACCGAGTTCGGCGGGCGTATCAAGGTCACCCTGTCGATGCTGATGGAGATGCTGTTCTCCATGCTGCTCGCGCCGGTACGGATGATCTTCCACACCCGCTTCGTGCTGGCCGCGTTCCTTGGCTGGGCCGCGACCTGGAATTCGCCGCAGCGTGACGACGACTCCACGCCGTGGAGCGAGGCCGTGCGCCGCCATGGCCCGCAGACCCTGCTGGGCTTTGCCTGGGCAGCGCTGGTGGCCTGGCTGAACCCGAGCTTCCTGTGGTGGTTGGCACCGATCGTGGGTTCGCTGGTGCTGTCGATCCCGGTGTCGGTGATCTCCAGCCGCACCCGCCTGGGCCTGGCGGCCAAGGACGAGAAGCTGTTCCTGATTCCTGAGGAATACGCAACGCCGCAGGAGCTGCTGGCGACTGACCAGTACACCCACGAGAACCGCTGGCATGCCCTGCACGACGGTTTTGTGCGGGCAGTGGTCGACCCGCGGCAGAATGCCCTGGCCTGCGCCATGGCGACGGCTCGCCACGGGCAGGCTGCACCCATCGAAACGCTGCGTGCCGAGCGTGTGGCCAAGGCGCTGGAGGTGGGGCCGCAGGGACTGGACCTGAATACCCGCCTGGCCTTGCTGAGCGACCCGGTTGCCTTGGCCCGCCTGCATGATCGGGTCTGGGCCGAGCACAAGGCTGCCTGGATCGATGTATGGCGTGCTTCGATCAACAACGACCCGCATTCGCCGTTGTTGCCGTTGCACCCGGAGAATGAAGGCCAGCCGGCACTCGTCGGCGCCTGATCCATAGCATTCGCGGGGCAAGCCCGCTCCCACTGCGACTTCACAGTTCTTCAATGCTGTGCTGTCCCTGTGGGAGCGGGCTTGCCCCGCGAAGCTTCAGACCGGCCATGCAATCGATTTTGGCCAACAAAGTCCCCCCCGGCTCTAGGTCCCTGAGCCGCCATGCGTTAGCATCCCTCTCCGATAGACGCTTCGGCCAGTACGGCCGTGCCAACAATAAGATTTGCTTCTTTTCTTGCTAGGGGACTTGGTGATGATCAAGAAATACCTTTCGCGACTGCTGGTCGGTGTTACCGCCCTGGTCGCCGTCTCGGCAGCCCAGGCTGGCGCCATCGAAGACGCGGTCAAGCGCGGCACCCTGAAAGTGGGCATGGACCCAACCTACATGCCGTTCCAGATGACCAACAAGCGTGGCGAGATCATCGGCTTCGAGGTCGATATCCTCAAAGCCATGGCCAAGTCCATGGGCGTCAAGCTGGAGACCGTCTCCACCGCCTATGACGGCATCATCCCGGCCCTGCTGACCAACAAGTTCGACATGATCGGCAGCGGCATGACCCTGACCCAGGAACGTAACCTGCGCCTGAACTTCAGCGAACCCTTCATTGTGGTCGGCCAGACCCTGCTGATCCGCAAGGACCTGGCGGGCGAGATCAAGACCTACAAAGACCTGAACAACGAGAAGTACCGCATCACCTCCAAGCTCGGCACCACCGGCGAGATGGTTTCCAAGAAGCTGATCGCCAAAGCCAAGTACCACGGCTATGACAACGAGCAGGAAGCGGTGATGGACGTGGTCAACGGCAAGGCCGACGCCTTCGTCTACGATGCACCCTACAACGTGGTGGCGGTGGAGAAGGCCGGCGCTGGCAAGCTGCTGTTCCTCGAAGAACCCTTCACCTACGAGCCGCTGGCATTCGGCCTGAAGAAAGGCGACTACGACAGCATCAACTTCATCAACAACTTCCTGCACCAGATCAAGCATGACGGGACCTACGATCGTATCCACGACAAGTGGTTCAAGAACAAGGACTGGCTGAAGGAAATGGAATAAGAAGTAGCTTCAAGCCGCAAGCTGCAAGCTGCAAGAGGAGGTGGGCCAATACGCGGTCTGGTTTTCCTTGCAGCTTGTAGCTTGCGGCTTGCCGCTTTCTGGAGTAACCCCGTGATCAAACACAAGAAAGCCCAGTGGCCCTGGCACGCGCTGACTGCGCTGGTGCTGGTTGGCCTGGCGGTCAGTCTGTATCTGGCCACCTCATTGATGTCCTATGAATGGCGCTGGAACCGCGTCCCTCAGTATTTTGCCTACCAGGCCGAAGACGCCCAGCGCGCCGCCAGCAATGGCACCGTGCAGGACATCGTCATAACCGGTGACACCGCCCGCGTCTCGCTCAAGGGCGAAGACGGCGCCGAGCAGGTGCTCGATGTGGACAGCAACAGCCTGCTGCTGAGCCGTGGCGATGACGTCGCCGAAGGCGACCAGGTCGGTGTGACCCGCCACTGGGCGGCTGGCCCGTTGGCGTGGGGCCTGTGGACCACGCTGTGGTTGTCGGTGGTGTCGGGCGCCCTGGGCCTGGTGATCGGCCTGTTCGCGGGCCTGTGCCGGTTATCGAACAACCCGACCCTGCGTGACTTGTCGACGGTGTACGTCGAACTGGTGCGGGGCACACCGCTGCTGGTACAGATCTTCATCTTCTATTTCTTCATCGGCACCGTGCTCAACCTGTCCCGCGAGTTCGCCGGGGTTGCGGCGCTGGCGCTGTTCACCGGGGCCTATGTGGCCGAGATCGTCCGCGCCGGTGTGCAGTCGATCGCCCGAGGCCAGAACGAGGCGGCCCGCTCGCTGGGCTTGAATGCCAGCCAGTCGATGCGCCATGTGATCCTGCCCCAGGCCTTCAAACGCGTGCTGCCGCCGTTGGCCGGCCAGTTCATCAGCCTGGTCAAGGACACCTCGCTGGTCTCGGTGATCGCCATCACCGAACTGACCAAGAGCGGCCGCGAGGCCATCACCACCTCGTTCTCGACCTTCGAGATCTGGTTCTGCGTGGCAGGCCTGTACCTGCTGATCAACCTGCCGCTGTCGCACCTGGCCAGCCGGCTTGAGCGGAGGCTTGCGCAAAGTGATTGAAGTCCGTGATCTGGTAAAAGTCTTCGACACCCGCGGCCAAGTGGTTCGCGCGGTAGACAATGTCACCACGCGTGTGGCCAAGGCCGAAGTGGTGGTGGTGCTTGGCCCGTCGGGTTCGGGCAAGTCGACCTTCCTGCGCTGCCTCAACGGCCTGGAGCATTTCGACGAAGGCCATGTGGCCATCAACGGCCTGCAACTGGCCGACCCGAAGACCGACATCAACGCCTACCGCCGCGAAGTCGGCATGGTGTTCCAGCATTTCAACCTGTTCCCGCACATGACCGTGCTGGAGAACCTGTGCCTGGCGCAGAAGGTGGTGCGCAAGCGCGGCAAGGCCGAGCGTGAGGCCAAGGCCCGGGCGCTGCTGGAGAAGGTCGGTATCGCGCAGAAGGCCAACGAGTACCCGTCGCGGTTGTCCGGCGGCCAGCAGCAGCGCGTGGCGATTGCCCGTGCCTTGGCCATGGAGCCGAAGGTGATGCTGTTCGACGAACCGACCTCGGCGCTCGACCCGGAAATGGTCGGCGAAGTGCTGGATGTGATGAAGACCCTGGCCCAGGAAGGCATGACCATGGTCTGCGTTACCCACGAGATGGGCTTTGCCCGGGAAGTGGCTGACCGGGTGCTGTTCTTCGACCATGGCAAGTTGCTGGAAGATGCCTCGCCGGCGCAGTTCTTTGATACGCCGAAGGACCCCCGGGCGCAGGCGTTCTTGCGCCAGGTGCTGTAACCGCTTGGGGGCGCATTGCGCCCCCGGCAATCTCACAGGCTGAACCGCCCGACCATCCCCCGCAACTGCCGCCCCAGTTGCTCCAGCTCGCCACTCGAAGCCGCCGTCTGTTCACTGGCCGCACTGGTCTGGTCCGACACATCGCGCACATTCAGCACACTGCGGTTGATCTGCTCGGCCACCACGCTCTGCTCTTCGCTGGCCGTGGCGATCTGCTGGTTCATGCCCTGGATGCTCGACACCGTATCGGTAATCTGCCCCAGCGCATGCCCTGCCTTGCGGCTCAGCTCGACACTCTGCTCGGTCAGGCGCTTGCTGTTGTCGAGCAGGTGCGTGACCTCGTCTGTGCCGCTGTGCAGGCTGTCGATCAGTTGTTCGATCTCCTCGGTCGACTGCTGGGTCCGTTGCGCCAGCCCGCGTACCTCATCGGCGACCACCGCAAAACCACGCCCGGCTTCACCGGCCCGGGCGGCCTCGATCGCCGCGTTCAAGGCCAGCAGGTTGGTTTGTTCGGACACCGACTTGATCACATCGAGGATGCTGCCGATGCGCTGGCTTTCGCCCGCCAGATGCTGCATGGCTGCCAGGCAATCGTCCATCTGCCCGGCCAGTTGCTCGATGCGGCTGATGGCTTCGGCCACCACCTGATCGCCCACCTGTGCCTGCTGGTCGGCATTGGTTGCGGCCAGCGATGCCTGTTCGGCGTTCTGCGCCACCTCTTGCACGGTCGCGCTCATCTGGTTCATGGCGGTGGCCACCTGATCGGTTTCCTCGCGTTGCTGGCTGATACGCAGCTTGGTGTCCTCACTGCTGGCGGCCAGTTGCGAGGCCGCCTGTGGCAGGTGGCCGACACCTTGGTCGATGCCGCCAATCAGCTCGCGCAGGCTCAAGGTCATGTCGCGCATGCTGGACTGCAATTGGCCCATCTCGTCACGGCGCAGCACCGGCTCGACCTGACTCAGGTCGCCCTTGCTGATACGCGCGGCCACGGCCAGTGTCTGGCGCAGCGGCTGGGTAATCTGCAGGGTGATCAGCCAGCCGGCGATCACCCCCACCACCAGCGCCAGCATGGCCACGCTGGTCAGCAACGAGCGGGCTGCCAGGGCCTCGCTGTCGCGTTGCTCGACCTTGCGCTCGCCCAGTTCCACGCTGACGGCGCTCAACTCATCGCCCATCTTTTCCATGTTGCCTTGCAACTGCTCGACCCGTACGGCGGCGCGGCGGTACTGATCCAGGCTGGTGCGGTACTTGGCCAACTCGACGCCGGGCAGTTCCGTCAGCGTGCGTGGCAGGCCCAGGGGCTCAAGGCCCTTGAGCAACTGGCCAAGGCTGTTGTCAGCGGCGTTCAGTGCGCCATCGCCGACCTTGGCGAAACCCTCGACGGGCGAGAAGGTATAAGCGGGTACCAGGCTCTGCTGGTTGGCACCGTCGACGTGACGGCTGAGGGTATCCATCAGGCCCAGCACGCCGCTTTGCTGGCTGTCGGCAGGCATCTTCAGCAAGGCCTGGGTCTGTAGTTCGTCGATGACGTCGTTGAGTTTCTGCTCCTGCGCCTGCATGGCCTCGCGCAGCGCGTGCCGCTGGGTGACCGTGCGCTGCAGTTCGGCGAAGTCGTCGCGCAGGCGCTGCAATAGTTGCAGCTTGTGGGTGAGCATCTGGCGTGATTCATCGACGTTGCTGCGTTGCTGCAGGGTGGTCAGCATGCCTTCGAGTTGATCGAGGATGCGCACGATGCGCGACTTGCTGGCATCGTCGCTTAGTACGCGATAGGTGATGCGCTCTGCGCGCAGGTCCTTGACCAGGTCGTTGATCAGGCCGATTTCACTGAGTTGTTCCGAGCGGATGATGGCGCCATCCAGCGCGCGCCAGCCGCTGAGGGTGGTGGCCAGGGTAAGCAGCAAGACCACGGCGAAGCCGAGGGCAAGCTTGGCACCGACACTGACGTTGCCGAGCCTGCGGTTGAGGTAACCGAGCATGATGATTCTCCGTCCGTTTGAGAGAGGGCATGCCGACGCAATGCCGGCATGACACCCCTGCCCATCGGCAGCGGAGGCGTAGGACTTGACCTGATAATCCCGTAGGAAAATTCAGCAAAGACTGTATGAATTTCTGCGGGGCCCGCCGCGACGCTTGTGTAGGAGCGGCCTTGCGTCGCGAACGGGCTGCGTAGCGGCCCTGGTTTTTCAGCTTCGCCGCAGAGAGTGCTGGGGGCGCTACGCGCCCCGTTCGCGACGCAAGGCCGCTCCTACACAAAGCCCGCAGGCCGTGCATGATCAGAGCCTGAAACGCCCTACCAGCCCTTGCAGGTGCGTGCCCAACCGCGCCAGTTCCACACTGGAGCTGGCCGTTTCTTCACTGGCCGCCGAGGTCTGATCGGAGATATCCCGCACATTCATCACGCTGCGGTTGATCTCCTCGGCCACCGCGCTCTGTTCTTCCGCCGCCGTGGCAATCTGCTGGTTCATCGCCTGGATCGACGACACGGTACGGGTGATGGTCTCCAGAGAGCCCCCGGCGCGGCGGGTCAGTTCGACACTGCTGTCGGTCAGCTGGCGGCTGTTGTCCATCACGCTGGCCACGCGTTGCGTGCCGCTTTGCAGGCCGGCAATCAGTTCTTCGATTTCTTCGGTCGACTGCTGCGTACGCTGGGCCAGGCTGCGCACTTCGTCGGCGACTACGGCAAAGCCACGCCCGGCCTCGCCGGCCCGTGCTGCCTCGATCGCCGCGTTGAGGGCCAGCAGGTTGGTCTGCTGGGCCACCGACTTGATCACATCGAGCACGCTGCCGATCTTGTCGCTCTCGGCCTTGAGCTGGTTCATCGCTTCGCTGGAGTTGGCCACCTCAGAGGCCAGGCGCTCAATCTGGGCCACCGCCTCACCCACCACCCGATCACCCTCGCGGGCTTGTTGGTCGGCCATCAACGCGGCTTCCGAGGCCTGTTCGGCGTTGCGCGCCACCTCGTGCACGGTGGCAGTCATCTGGTTCATGGCCGTCGCCACCTGGTCGGTCTCGACCTTCTGGTTGTTGACCCCGGCGCTGGTCTGCTCGGTCACCGCCGACAGTTCCTCGGCGGCGCTGGCGATCTGCGTGACACCGTCGCCGATGCCGCCGATCAACTCACGCAGGCCTTGGGTCATGCGCTGCATGCTGGCCTGCAACTGGCCCAGTTCGTCGCGGCGTTGTACCGGCAAGTCCTGGCTCAGGTCGCCGCTGGCCACGCGCTCGGCAGCGCTCAGGGTCTGGCGCAGCGGGATGATGATCTGCCGGGTGATGGCCCAGGCCGCCAGCAGGCCCAGCGCCAGCGCCAGGGCGGTGGCGGCGGCGAGCAGGGTCTTGGCCTGGCTGGCACCGGCGTTGCGCACTGCCGTCTGTGAGGTGGTCATCGTCTGGCTGGTCTGCAGCAGCACCGAGCCTTGGTCGGCCATGTGTTGCAGTGCCTGCTCGCTGGCAGCCTGCGCACTGCCGAACTGGTTGACCGCGTCACGGTAGCCGGCCAGGGCGGTGGCGGCATCGTCGAGGCTGGCGGCATGTTCGGCGGGCACCTTGGCCGGCAGCGCCTTGAGTTCGGCCAGGGCCTGGTCGATGGCCTTCAGTGCGGTCTGCTGATACTGCGCGTCGCCGCTGTAGGTATAGCCACGGACCTGGAAGCGCGCTTGTTGCAGCAGTGCGCTGACGTCCACCGCATACTGGTATTGGCTGATATCACCGCCCTGCAGCAGGCCCCGCTGGACCCGGCCGACCAGCTCGACGGCCTTGTCGGCGCTGTCGCCAAGCACGGCACGGCTGGCTTCGCGGCGTTGGCCAGCCTGTTTCAGGTCGTTGAACGCTTGTTGATAGATGCGCACGGCCTCGCGCTGCTGTTCGAGGCGCTGGCGGTCGGCGGGGAGTTCGATCTGGCCCAGCATCAGTTGCACCTGGCGATCAAGATTGGCCAGGGCCTTTTCCAGCTCGGCCACAGCGGCGTCATTGCGGTCGCGCTGGTAATGCTGGCGGGCGATGCGCAGTTCCTGGGTGTATTGCTGGATCACCGAAATATTACCCAGCTTGTCGCCGCGGTCGATGACGCTGTCCAGGCCGTGCCAGCCGGTCAGGGTAATGGCCAGGGTCAGTAGCAGTACCAGGCCGAAGCCCAGCCCCAGCTTGCGATTGACGCTTACATTTCCCAGCACGTGGGCTAACCATCGGTACATGTTCGACTCCCCGGTAACTTGGCAGCACGGTTAATTATTGTGTTGCCAAGGCATCGGCCTGGGAGAGAGAAACTTGATGGGTGAAAAGCCTGACGATTACGTCAGAAAATACGCGATAACAGCGCGATTACGGCAGTTTCCACGCGCAGGATGCGCTCACCCAGCTGCACGGGCGCAAGGCCAGCCTTGCCCAGCAGCTCGACTTCATAGGGGATCCAGCCACCCTCCGGGCCGATGGCCAGGGTCACCGCTTGCTCGACGGCCCGCGGGCAGGCAGGGTAGGGGCCGGGGTGGCCCACCAGGCCCAGGGTGCCTTCGGCGATGGCCGGCAGGCGGTCTTCGACGAACGGCTTGAAGCGCTTCTCGATGATCACCTCGGGCAACACTGTGTCGCGGGCCTGCTCCAGGCCCAGGATGAGGTTTTCGCGAATGCTTTCGGGGTTAAGGAAAGGCGTTTGCCAGAAACTCTTTTCGACCTTGTAGCTGTTCACCAGGATCAGGCGCTCGACACCCAGGGTGGCGACGGTCTGGAACAGCCGGCGTAGCATTTTCGGCCGCGGCACCGCCAGCACCAGGGTCAGCGGCAGCTTGGCCGGTGGCGGCTGGTCGAAGCCCACTTGCAGTTCCGCTTCGTGGCCTTCCAGGCGCACCACCGTGGCGCGCCCCATCAACCCGTTGACCTGCCCGACGCGCAGGCTATCGCCCACCGCCACCCGGTGAATCTCCTGCATGTGGGTGAAACGCCGGTCGGCCAGGACCACGCGGTCGGCCGCGATGAAATCGGCTTGTTCGAGTAACAGCAGGTTCACGGTTGAGTCGCAGGGGGTTGGTCGTTGTGATCGTTCGCGGCTTCATCGTGCTCGCTGCGCTTGCGGATCAGGCTGCCACACAGCACACCGACCTCGAACAACAGCCACATGGGCACTGCCAGCAAGGTCTGGGAGAAGATATCCGGTGGGGTCAGGACCATGCCGACCACGAAGCAGCCGATGATCACGTAAGGGCGAACCTTCTTCAGGTACTTCACGTCGACCACGCCGATCCACACCAGCAACACCACGGCCACCGGGATCTCGAAGGCAACGCCAAAGGCGAAGAACAGGGTCATGACGAAGTCGAGGTAGCTGGCGATGTCGGTCATCATCGACACGCCTTCCGGTGTGGCGCTGGCGAAGAAGCCGAAAATTAGTGGGAACACCAGGAAATAGGCAAAGGCCATGCCGGCGTAGAACAGGAAGATGCTCGACACCAGCAGCGGAATGGCAATGCGTTTTTCATGGCGATACAGCCCGGGTGCGATGAAGCCCCAGATCTGTTGAAGAATGAACGGGATCGCCAGGAACAACGACACGATCATGGTCAACTTGAACGGCGTGAGGAACGGCGAGGCCACGTCGGTGGCGATCATCGTCGCATTGGCCGGCAGGTGGTCGCGCAGCGGCGCCGAGACCAGGGTGTAGATCTGCTGGGCGAAGGAGAACAACCCGGCAAAGATCAGGAAGATGACGGCGACACAACGCAGCAGGCGGGTGCGCAGTTCGGTCAGGTGCGAGACCAGCGGCATGGGCTGGTCGTGTTCCGGATTTTCGCTCATGGGGCTCGCGGCGGTTGTGGCGGTTCAGAGGGTGCGGCCGGGGCGGCAGGCGTGGCGTCTGGCGTAGCTTCGAGCCCTGCGGGAGGCTGCACTGTGGCCGTGGTGACCGGTGGCTGCACCGTTGGCGTCTGCGGGTTGAGGATGCGCCGGGCTTCCTCTTCCATGTGCAGGATGTGCTCGTTGTGCAGTTGCCGACGGATATCGTCGGCGCCGATCTCGCGCTCGACTTCCATCTTGATGCTGTTGAAGCTGCGCTTGAGACGCCCGATCCACAGCCCGGCCGTACGCGCGGCGCCGGGCAGGCGCTCGGGGCCGAGCACCAGCAGGGCGACGAGGCCTACGAGCAGCAGCTCACTGAAACTGATGCCGAACATGGGTCAGTCTTTCCGCTGTGGCTCTTGGACCGGCTGGGCCTGGCCCTCGATGGTGTGGCCCTGGGCCTGCTGGGCAGTGTTCTGCACCGGCGGAACGGGCTGTGCAGGCGGCGGCGTCTGCTCGGCCGGCTTGTTCTCTTCGTCGCTCATGGCCTTGCGAAAGCCCTTGATCGACTCGCCGAGGTCGCTGCCGAAGTTTTTCAGCTTCTTGGTGCCGAACACCAGCACCACCACCACCAGCAGTACAATCCAGTGTTTCCAGTCAAAGATACCCATGTTGCTCTCCTAGAATTCTATTCAGTCAGGCGGAAGGTTGACGCGCAGCCTTCTCGTCATGCCCGGAGAGCCCGAAACGGCGCTCCAGTTCATCAAGCACGGCCTGTGGATGCTGCCCCAACGCGCTGAGCATCACCATGCTATGAAACCACAGGTCGGCGGTTTCATAGATGACATCGCTGTAATCCTTGCTGATCGCAGCATCCTTGGCGGCAATGATCGTCTCGACGGACTCTTCGCCGAGCTTCTCGAGGATCTTGTTCAGGCCCTTGTGATGCAGGCTTGCCACGTAGGAGCTGTCGGGCGCCGCGTGCTTGCGTTGTTCAAGCACTTCGGCCAGGCGGTTGAGGGTGTCGCTCATGTCAGTGTCCTGCGCTATAGATGGCGTCCGGGTCCTTCAGGACCGGGTCGACGGTTTGCCACTGGCCGTCTTCGTAGACGCGGTAGAAGCAGCTTTCGCGGCCCGTATGGCAGGCGATATGGCCCAGTTGCTCGACCAACAGGATGATCACGTCGGCATCACAGTCCAGGCGCATTTCGTGCAATTTCTGTACATGGCCGGACTCCTCGCCCTTGCGCCACAGTTTGCCACGCGAGCGCGACCAGTAGATGGCGCGTTGCTCGGCGGCAGTCAGGGCCAGGGATTCGCGGTTCATCCAGGCCATCATTAGCACGCGTCCGGTCTTGTGGTCCTGGGCAATGGCCGGTACCAGGCCATCGCTGTTCCACTTGATCTCGTCCAGCCAGTCTTTCATCGTCGACTCCAAAACGGGCCCGCTCCTGTGCCGGGCCCTTTGCGCTAGTTTGCCAGCCAGAGGCGCGGCTGGCTATTGGCGCACGATCAGGTAAAGGCCAGCGGCCAGCATCAGCCATGCCGGCCAGGCGGCCGGGGCGGCCAGGCTGGCGGCCTCGGCGGCACCTGCGGCCAGTACCGCGCCACCGCCAAGCAGGCCGGCGCCGAGCAGGCGCAGTGCCCAGCGGTCGCCCTGGCGGCGCCGCTGGGGCAGTTGCGGGTCGTGCAGGTGCGGTTGCGACAGGCGTTCGAGCAGGTCGCGGGTCATGCCGGCCAGGTGCGGCAGTTGCTCGGCCTGGCTGTACAGGTTGCCGACCATGGCCTTGGGGCTATAGCGCTCGCGCATCCAGCGTTCCAGAAACGGCTTGGCGGTGCTCCACAAGTCCAGGTCGGGGTACAGCTGGCGGCCCAGGCCCTCGATGTTGAGCAGGGTCTTTTGCAGCAACACCAGTTGCGGCTGGACCTCCATGTTGAAGCGCCGGGCGGTCTGGAACAGGCGCATCAGCACCTGGCCGAAGGAAATGTCTTTCAACGGTTTTTCGAAGATCGGCTCGCACACGGTACGGATCGCGGCTTCGAACTCATTGACCTTGGTGTGCGCCGGCACCCAGCCCGAATCGATGTGCAGTTGCGCGACGCGGCGGTAATCACGCTTGAAGAAGGCGATCAGGTTGCGCGCCAGGTAGTCCTGGTCCTCTGCGGTGAGGCTGCCGACGATGCCGCAGTCGATGGCGATGTACTGCGGGCTCCACGGCTTTACCGTGCTGACGAAAATGTTGCCGGGGTGCATGTCGGCATGGAAGAAGCTGTCACGGAACACCTGGGTGAAGAACACCTCCACACCGCGCTCGGCCAGCAGCTTCATGTCGGTACGCTGGTCGGCCAGGGTTGCCATGTCGGTGACCGGCACGCCGTAGATGCGCTCCATCACCAGCACCTTGGGCCGGCACAGGTCCCAGTAGACCTGGGGCACGTACATCAGCTCGGAGCCCTCGAAGTTGCGCCGCAACTGGCTGGCGTTGGCCGCCTCGCGGAGCAGGTCGAGTTCGTCGTAGATGGTCTTTTCGTAATCGTTGACCACTTCGACCGGGTGCAGGCGGCGAGCGTCGGCAGACACCCGCTCGGCGCCCTTGGCGATCAGGAACAGCCAGGCCAGGTCCTGGGCAATGATCGGTTTGAGGCCCGGGCGTACCACCTTGACCACGACTTCTTCGCCGCTCTTCAGGCGCGCGGCGTGTACCTGGGCCACCGAGGCCGAGGCCAGCGGCTCGACGTCGAAACGGCTGAACACCTCGCCGACCTTGGCGCCGAGCTGCTCCTCGATCAATGCCACGGCCTTTTTCGGGTCGAACGGCGGCACGCGGTCCTGCAGCAGCATCAGTTCGTCGGCGATGTCGGTGGGCAGCAGGTCGCGGCGGGTGGACAGCAGCTGGCCGAACTTGATGAAGATCGGCCCCAGGTCCTGCAGCGCCAGGCGCAGGCGCGCGCCACGGCTGAGCGCGGAGGGCGTGCGCGGCAGCCAGCGCCAGGGCATCAGCAGGCGCAGGCTCATCAGCCACCAGGGCAGGGGCAGGTCGAACAGCAGGTCATCGAGGCGGTAGCGGATCACCACGCGCTGGATGCGAAAGAGACGGCGGACGGCGAGCAGCTTCATGCGTTATCGCTGGTATCAAGGGATCGGGAGAGGCGCAGCAGGCGCGCCTCCAAGCGTTCTGTATCGACCTTCAAGGCATCGAGCTCGCTGAAGGCGGCTTCGGCTTCGCGTTTGCCGACCAGGGTGCGGGACTCTTCGGCCAGGTACTCGGAGAGGTTCTGGCTGAAGCGCGTCAGGCCCTGGCGGGTCCAGCGCGCACGCAAGCGGATGTGGCCTGCCAGCAGCGCGGTGGCGACCGGGCCGAGCCAACGCTGCAGCTCGTGCTCCCAGTCCAGCTCCAGGTCCTGCAACACGCCGAACAGGTCGAGCAGTACGGCGCTGTCGCCATGCAGTTCGACCTGCGGGCTGTGCAGCACGGCGGTCGTGTCCCTGGCCAACGCCAGTTGCGCCAGGCTGCCGGCGGGGGCGCGCAGGCTGCAGTCGACCTCACCTTCCCAGTGCGCGGCCAGCATCAGGCCGTCTTCATCCGGCAGGATGAACACCTGCAGGGCCGGCTGACGGCAATCGATCTCGATGACCTTGCCTTCGAGCGCAGCCAGCCGCGGCAATGCCGTGCTGTCCATGCGCAGGACGCGGTTCAGGCCATGTTCGACGCTGGCGAGCAGCCCGGCCAGCAGCATCAGGGCTTGATTCCCCGGTGTACGGCGACGATGCCGCTGGTCATGTTGTGGTAGGTGACGCGGTCGAAGCCGGCGTCGACCATCATGGCCTTGAGGGTTTCCTGGTCGGGGTGCATGCGGATCGATTCGGCCAGGTAGCGGTAGCTTTCCGAGTCGTTGGTGATCAGCTTGCCGGCCAGTGGCATGAAGGCGAACGAGTACGCGTCATAGGCCTTGGACATCAGCTTGCTGGTCGGCTTGGAGAATTCGAGGATCAACAGGCGCCCGCCCGGCTTGAGCACGCGCAGCATCGAGCGGATGGCTTCGTCCTTGTGGGTGACGTTGCGCAGGCCGAAGGCGATGGTCACGCAGTCGAAGTGGTTGTCCGGGAACGGCAGCTTCTCGGCGTCGGCCTGGACGAACTCGATGTTGCCCGCCACGCCACGGTCGAGCAGGCGGTCACGGCCAACCTTGAGCATCGACTCGTTGATGTCGGCCAGCACTACCTGCCCGGTCGGGCCGACCAGCCGCGAGAACTTGGCGGCCAGGTCACCGGTACCGCCGGCAATGTCCAGCACGCGGTTGCCGCTGCGCACGCCCGACAGCTCGATGGTGAAGCGCTTCCACAGGCGGTGCATGCCGCCGGAAAGCACGTCGTTCATCAGGTCGTACTTGGCCGCCACCGAGTGGAACACCTCGGCGACTTTCTTGGCTTTCTGGCTCTCGGGGACGTCCTGGTAGCCAAAATGGGTGGTGGGTTCGGCGTGTTCGCCTTTGCGCTGGTCGTTCATATCGCTTCACCGGAAAAAATTACCGCCATTCTAGGGCGAACGGGCGGATTTGTCTTGGCGGGGTGTGCCGGGGGGCAGGGGCGGGCATAATGCCGATTATGTCTTCATATCCAGGAACACCCGCATGACCCAGATCAGCGTCGAACGCAAACACTCCCTTGGCCGCGAGGCCGCTCGCGCCAAGGCCGAAGCGCTGGTGGACAAGCTGAGCCGCGAATATGACCTCAAGGCCACCTGGAACGGCGACCGCGTCGACGTGGCACGCAGTGGCGCCAACGGCAGCGTGCACATCGGTGACGACAGCATCCGCGTCGAGCTGAAACTGGGCATGATGCTGTCGATGATGAGCGGCACCATCAAGGGCGAGATCGAGCGGGCGCTGGACAAGGCGCTGGCCTGACCCGAGCGGTTTTCAGACGGACGGGAACGGGATCACCCCATCGATCTGCTCAAGGCGCAAATCGCCCCGGTAGATGTTTATCCGCTCTGCCGAGTCGTGTGAGCGCTGCAGGCGTTCGTCTCGGTTCATCGCCCGTGGCTCCCAGAACTTCAAGTGGCCTTTGGCGAACTCACGCGGCGCGGCTTGGGCACTGGTGTAGTGAAAGTGCGCTTCCCAGAGTTTCTGCCTGGGTTGTATGCGATGGATGGCATACACATCCAGGTAGTCATTTTGCTTGAGCCGTTTGCGCGTCTTGGCCAGTGCGATCTCGATATGGCCCTCCTGGTACAGGTAGCGCAGAGCCGTGCTGTCCGGGTGTTGGGTGTTGAAGTAGGCATCGGTTAGCAAGCGGCGCTTTTCTGCCTGCAACTGCGCGACGGCTTCGTTCAGCTGCACCGCCAGGGCCTGGCCGTCGGCTGGCCCGGCCGTCAGTTGACGGGCGATGTCGGCCATGTCCTGAATCTGCCAGTCCATCAGGTCTGCCAGGCTATTGGGTTCCTTCGAGTAGCGGGCGATCAGGGCAAGCTTGTCGGCTTTCTGCGCGAGCAGGCTGGTGCCGACCTGACGCAAGTAGGTATTGCTGCGAGGGGTGGCGATGCTGGGGAGTTGTTCCCACTGATCGCTGCGCTGCTGGTACTCAATGGTCTGCTGGGTCAATGGGTCGTTCTGCGTCGCCACGCCGTTGTCCTGAGCCTGTTCGGCCAGGATCGTTCTACCTTGCGTGGTGCGGATCAGCTTGCGTTTGCCTGGCCGCCCTCGGTAAGTCACCTGGCGGGCTTGCGCCGGCTCACCGCTTTCACCGGCGCGCAGCGCGTTGTTCAGGTCATGCTCGGCCGATGACTTCAAGGCCGTCAACTGGCTGATGTATTGCTCCACGCGTGCAGCGTTCAGTGCTGGCTCGTTCAATGACAACAAGTAGTTGGCTTTACCCAGCGATGTCTCGTATTCACGCAATGCAGTGCCGAGGATTTCTGCCTGTTCCTCGGCGGGCAAGTTTGCCGCGGCCAGGCCGTCATGGCTTAGCAATGCCGCTTGGAAGCCAGGGTTGCGCAGCGCTGCCTGCATGCGCAGCAGCTCGTTGAAGTTTTCACGGGTGAGTTGATCTCTGTCGACACTCAGCTGGGCCAGGTCGGCGAGTAACTGAGCGCGCATGATGACGGTTGAAAAGTGGCGTTGGCCGATGACCTCCTCAAGCTTTGCCTGCTTGCCTTCGAACTGCAGGCTGGTGTCGGCCAGGGCTTGGGCGAGGTTCTGGTCGAGGCGTTCACTGACCGCCAGCAAGCGCTTGTGGGTGGCGTGGGCAGCTTCCACGTTATCGCGGTAGGCAAGGTACAGCAGCCCCTGTTCTTCACCAAAGGGTAGCCTGGCCAATTGCTCGGACTGTTGCTTGAGGACGTCATAGTCGGTCAGGTCGAGCAAACGGTGATAAAGATGCACGTCCGTTTCGAGCAGTTGCTCCGACCACTGGCCGCGGGCGTAAGCCGATCTGCTGTTTGGGTCGAACCTGGCGAATCGGGGCTCGCTCATTTGGCCAAACAGCTCGATTTGCGAGGTTAGCAAGTTGACCTGTTTTTCGTACGTCAGTGACAGTATCTGCAGGTGTGGCTGGGCCTCGTTGCGCATGGTCTGAAGCGTGCGCAACTGCGTCTGCAGTGCTTCGGGTAGCTCGTTGCGGGCCACGCCCGGGTACTGTTTCACCGTCTGCCTGAATGCCGCTGCGGCATTGTCGTAGGCTTGGGTCAGCGTCAGGTAGCGTTCAATGAAGCGCTCGTTCTTCACCAGTTCGTCGTCGTTGCGTTTGCGGTTTTCCTGCAAGGCAACCATTGCCCGTCGATTTTCATCGAGCATCGTCTTGCGCGACCTGGGCATGCCGCCCGCCAGCCGCAAATCGATCGCCCATTCGCCGTTCCAGCGGGTCAGCCACGGCCCTCTGCTGCGCTCGCGGCCGACGATGAGGTAGCCATCCCATTCGCCCCCCTGCGCCGCCCAGTCGCCTTTGCTGGTGTCGGGCCCGATGATGCGAACCCCCGACCAGCTCTCTTCGACTTCGTAGGTGGCGGCTCCCAGCTTCACGTAATAGCGCCCGTCGATGTTGTAGAGCCCGCGCAGGCGTCCTTGCGGCTGTGCAGCCAGCCCATGCAGGTCAACGTTGGCGCGCAGTTCGAGCAGGGCGCTGCGTGCTGCGTCGGGCAAATTGCCCAGGCGTTGGTTGTCGCTCCAGGCGCTCACCCTGAACGTCGTGGGCATAGCGTGTTCTGTGGGGGGGAGCCAGTCTCTGGCCTGAGGCTGTTCCTGTGGCGTCGCGCTGCCCGCTTGCCGAGGCAAAGGCCCACCCAGGTGCACCCCGGTTTGCCCGGGCGGGCTCGTTTCAGGGCGCGCCGTGGCAGGCGTATGCACCAATAGCATGGCGATACTGAACAACAGGTCGGAGCAGGCCAGGGCCTTTTCCTCAAGGCTGCCCTGGGACAGTACTGCCAGGTCGGCTTTCACGCTGATAAACGCCGAGACCAGCCAGGCTACTGTCGCCGCAGGCCCGCGCAGCAGCACGGTGACCGTGTTGAACGCCAGCCAGCCCAGTTGGATGACCATCGCCCAGCGCTGTTGGGTATTGGAGACACTCTGCCGTGAGGCCAGCAGCAACATCGCCTCGGCATGTGCCTCGAGCAGTTGGCTGTCCAAGTCGTCTGCCCACGCCTTGAAGGCCAGACTGGCCGGCGCACGCAACTGCTCCAGGGCATGGTCGCTCATCATTGTGCCGGGCCCCAGCAGATCTGCCAGTTCGGACAGGTGAGGGTGCAAGTGGGGCAGGGTGAAACCATCGTTTTCGTAGATCGGGCGGTCAGCATCATCCAGCCAGGCCAGAATATTTCGTTGTAACTCACCGGCGGCACGGATGCTGGCCATGAGCTGCGCCTGGCTGGCGTACTCGTGCAAGCTTCGGCTTGCGCCAAGAGGGCAGTAGAGTATCCAGGACCGGGTCTGTACAACCTCGATCAGAAACATGCCACGTACCCGGTTCGCCTTGGTGGCGCCCGCTGCACAGTTGAAGGCCAGAGGGGCCACTTTTATCGCGGTCGCGGCAGCTGTCGAGTCATCGCAGAATTCAGCCAGTGCCTGGCATGCACGCTCACTCAGATGCCCCTCGATCTTGGCTTGCAGCGCGTCAAACAGCAGGGTGCTGCGCCATTGCCTGGCGAAGCCCTGGATGCGCTTGACTCGATCAGTCGGGTCTTGCAGCCGGGCATGGAGGTACAGGGGGTACTGACCCCCGACGTCGAGCGTGTGTACCAGCCCGTTGATGTAGTCGAGGGTCAGCCAACCCTCGGCGGCCTGGGTGCTGTCCATGGTTACGGCCGAGGCCACTTCATGCTGGCTCGGCTGCAAGCGCGCGATAGCCAGTTCGGTAAGGGTGATGGTTTCAAGGGGTTCCAGGCGGGCCGGCCCGTTGGACGATGCCTCGACGACCTGCGAGATCGTGATGAGCAGGTGGTCGGGGTCCACGCTTGTTTTGTCTGGGTGGTCCGCGTGCATCTGTTCTCGCAGGCGCCGGGCGGTGTAGTGCTGAAGGTCCTCGAGATCAGCAAGCGCCGGCGTGCCCTTTGCCAACGCTTGACGCGAGGACAATGCCAGCATTGCCATGTGGTAGCGGAAACGGTCGGTGGCACTGGCCTGGGCAAGCCAGCCCGGCAGGGGGATGGCGGGCGCCTGCTGGTCGGTGCTGCCGGCGTCGGTGAACGCAGAGGAGGGGTCGCTGAGTTGGCTGTAAAGGCTTTCCAGCTCACGCGCCTGGGCGATCGGGTAAAGCTGCACGCGCTCGATGTTCTGCAGGGCAGCGTTGAGCAACTGGCTGGCCTGGTAGCGGAAGGCGCAGCCGTTAACCGGTTCGCAGGCCCAAGAGAGTGTGTCGAAATCATAGCGGTCGGCCAGCGCGTCGCGCAGCGCGCAGGCGAACTCGGCGAGGTCGTCGAAGCGACGTACAGTGCCTGATGGCTGGCACCAGAGCACCAGGCGACGCTCATCGCGCTCCGCGATCACCAGCAGGTCCGCCGATACCAGCCGATGCTCGACACTTTGCTGCTGAAGCGATACCTGCAGGCCCTGCACGGCAGGGGTGGCGTTGTCTTCGGCGACCAACCCGTACAACAGGTTCTTCTCGTCCTCGTTCAGGCCCATGCGCTCGATCGCATTGAGCAACGCGGCCTTGAGCACCTGCTCCAGCCAGCGCAAGCGGGACACATCCGAGTCGCCATCGCGCCCACACCAGAAGCTGGCCTGCGCGTGTTGGAACGTTTCGATGAGGGTTGCCAGCACCTCGTCGAATACCTGGTTCACCTCAGCCATGCGCAGTTCAATGACGGGGGCTTGCGGCTGTGGGCGAAAAACCTCGGGCGGCGACAGGCTGAGCTGGTCGGTGGCGGCCAGGGCCATGGGGCTGCTGCTCAGGAAGTGCTCGAGCAACGTCTCGACCAGATCACGCTGCCAGACTGAGCCATCGCCTGCTGGCGCGGGGAGGATGGTCATGCCTTCGAGAGACTGGAGCTGCGGGTGGTTGCTGCGAATCCAGGGGTAACGGTCTGCCAGCGCTTCGAAGGCGGCCCTGGCCATGACGCTACGCAAGCTGGGGCGTTCGGCAAAGCAGGCAGCAACCAGGTGCCTGAAGGAGAGATGACCAAGGGGGGCGGCGGGGGGCATGTCAGGAGCGCTCCAGTCGGATGGGAGCTGCATGCTTGTCCGCTTTCCAGGGGCCGTGGTGGTAGATACGTAAGCGCCGAGCTTAGGGTGAAGATTCTAATTTGGCCCACTACCTTATGCTCAAGCCCAACCTTCATGGGCGGTTCCTCTCCACTCATGAGCATGAGGTACAGAGCATGGCCAAAGTGAATGTGAAGAAAAAGGACGACGCCCTGAGCACCCTGGGCGAGGTGCGCGGCTACGCGCGCAAGATCTGGCTGGCAGGTATCGGCGCTTACGCCCGCGTCGGCCAGGAAGGTTCCGAGTACTTCAGCGAGCTGGTCAAGGCCGGCGAAGGCGTTGAAAAACGTGGCAAGAAACGCATCGACAAAGAGCTCGATGCCGCCAATACCCAGATCGACGAAGCGACCCAGGAAGTCAGCCGCGTACGCGGCAAGGTCGAAGTTCAACTGGACAAGATCGAAAAAGCTTTCGACGCACGGGTTGGTCGCGCCTTGAATCGCCTCGGCATTCCGTCTAAACATGACGTTGAGGCGTTGTCCATCAAGCTTGAACAGCTGCACGAGCTGCTTGAGCGCGTCGCGCACAAACCATAAGGAGAGCAGGATGGCTGGCAAGAAGAATTCCGATAAAGAAAGCAGCTCCTGGGTCGGCGGGATCGAGAAGTACTCCCGCAAGATCTGGCTGGCCGGGCTGGGTATCTATTCGAAGATCGACCAGGACGGCCCGAAGCTGTTCGACACGTTGGTGAAAGACGGCGAGAAGGCCGAGAAGCAGGCCAGGAAGACCGCTGAAGATGTCGCCGAAACCGCCAAGTCTTCGACCACCTCGCGGGTGTCTGGCGTGAAGGACCGTGCGCTGGGCAAGTGGAGCGAGCTCGAAGAAGCCTTCGACAAGCGCCTGAACAGCGCCATCTCGCGCCTGGGCGTACCTAGCCGCAACGAGATCAAGGCCCTGCACCAGCAGGTAGACAGCCTGACCAAGCAGATCGAGAAGCTGACCGGTGCTTCGGTCACGCCGGTTTCCAAGGCTGCTGCGAGCAAAGCTGCTGCGAGCAAGACTGCGGCCAAGCCGTTGGCCAAGGCGCCTGCCAAACCGGCTGCTAAAACCGCTGCTGCCAAGCCTGCGGCCAAGGTTGCTGCGGCCAAACCCGCAGCCAAGGTTGCCGCTGCCAAGCCGGCGGCAAAACCGGCTGCCAAGTCTGTTGCAGCCAAGCCTGCTGCAGCGAAGAAACCTGCGGTGAAGAAGGCCCCGGCCAAACCGGCTGCGGCCAAACCGGCAACACCGGCCACCAGCGCCGCACCCGCTGCCACCGCAGCGCCAGCGCCAAGCGCGGCACCGGCCAGCAATACACCGTCGGCACCGGTGAGCGCAGTTACCGAAGCCTGATACTGCGTGGCTTCTTCGCGGGCTTGCCCCGTGAAGAAGCCACTGCCGATTGAACAGCTTTACCCCTCCAGGTACCTCACCGCCAACTGCTCCGCCGCCGCCCGTGCCGGGGGCTGCAGGTGCGGTGCCACCAGCATCATCACCTGATACACGACAATCCCCACATCCCCCTCGCGCCCCAGCACGCGCTGGTAATCCAGCGAGAACATCAGCGTCAGGGTGATCTGCTCCACCAGTTGCCCCAGTGCCTGGGTCTCGCTTACCACCTGCCCCTGGCCCTTGAGGCTGGCGAGCAACGCGGCAAGGGTGCGCTTGAGCGCGTTGATCAGGCTGCGCATGCCACGGGCCAGCTTGGGCAGGCGCCCGGTCAGGTTCGACAAGTCCTGGAACAGGAAACGGTACTGGGCCATGCGTTCGACGATCAGGTGCAGAAACAGCCAGTAGTCCTCGGCATCCAGGCGCACCTCCAGGGGCGGGTCGAGCAGAGGCATCAGCGCCTCTTCGAAGCGCTCGAACAGGCCCAGCACCACAGGCTCCTTGCCATGGAAGTGGTAGTACAGGTTGCCAGGGCTGATGCCCAGCTCGTTGGCGATCTCCAGGGTCGAGACGTTCGGTTCGCCCTGCTGGTTGAACAGCTGCAGGGCGCATTCAAGGATACGGTCGCGAGTTTTCATCCAGGCGGTGTGCTCATCGGGTCAGGACATAGGTGCCTGGCGCAGGGCCCAGCGGCGGATAGGTTGCATTACCAAGCTCGGTGCGTGGCGCCTTCAGTGGGCCGGAACGGGGTGTGACCCACTCCAGCCACAAGGGCCACCAACTGCCCTCGCTACGTTGGGCGTCGTGGAACCACGCGCGCGGGTCGCTCGACAGCTTGGGGTTGGCCAGGTAATAGGCCTTGGGGTTGCCGGGTGGGTTGATGATGCTCTGGATATGCCCGCTGTTGGCCAGTACAAAGCGCCGTTCGCCGCCCAGCAACAGGGCCGAGCGATACACGGCGTCCCAGGGGGTGATGTGGTCGTTGCTGCCGGCCACGGTGAAGCTGTCGAGGTCGACCTGTTTGAGGTCGATCGGCGTGCCGCAGACTTCCAGGCCCGCCGGGTGGGTCAGTGGGTTGAGCTTGAAGAAGTCGAGCAGGTCGCCATGCAGTGCGGCGGGCAGGCGCGTGCTGTCGGCGTTCCAGTAGAGAATGTCGAAGGCTGGCGGGGTCTTGCCGAGCAGGTAGTTGTTGACCCAGTAGTTCCAGATCAGGTCGTTGGGCCGCATCCAGGCGAAGATGCGCGCCACCTCGGCGCCGTCCAGCACGCCGCGCTGGTAGGAGCGGCGCTTGGCCGCCTCGAGGGTCTGCTCGTCGGCGAACAGGCTGGCAGGGCTTTCGAACTTGCTGTCGAGCAGGCCGACCAGGTACGTGGCGCTGCGTACCCGGCGCAGCTGGTGCTTGGCTTGCAGGTGGCCTTGCAGCGCCGCCATGGTCAGGCCGCCGGCGCAGGCGCCCATCAGGTTGGGGTCGCGGTTGCCGCTGATGCTGCGGCAGGCATTGAGCGCTTCTTCCAGGGCCTGAACGTAGCTGGACAGGCCCCACTCGCGGTGCCGTGGGTCGGGGTTGCGCCAGCTGACCATGAACACCTGCAGGCCATTCTTGAGCATGTACTGGACGAAACTGTTGGTCGCGCTCAGGTCGAAGATGTAGAACTTGTTGATTTGCGGCGGCACCACCAGCAGGGGGCGGGTGTGCTGCTTTTCACTCATCGGCTGGTACTGGATCAGCTCCAGCAACTCGTTGCGAAACACCACGGCGCCTGGGGTTGCCGCCACATTGCCGCCCACCTCGAAGGCGCGCTCGTCGACCTGGCGAGGCAGGCCGTCGTTGTGGCGCAGATCGTCGAGCAGGTGCGCGGCGCCACGCAGCAGGCTCTGGCCGCCGGTATTGAGCAGCTCCTTCACCGCCAGCGGGTTGAGCAGCGAGTTGCTGGGCGCCAGGGCGTCGTTGATCAGGGTGAACAGGAACTGCGCACGGGCCCGGTCATCGGCGTCCAGGTGGCTTTCCTCGATCCACAGGCGGGTCTGCTTCTGCCAGGCCAGGTAGGCTTGCAGGCCACGCCGGTACAGCGGGTTCTGGCTCCATGTCGGGTCGCTGAAGCGCGTGTCGCGCGGGTTTGGCTGGTAGGGCGTGTCGCCGAGCATCACCCGGCCGAGTTGGCCGCTCAGGGCCAGCAGGTGGCGGGCGGTGTGCAGCGGGTTACGCAGCCCGTGGCGGCCGACGCTGCGCAGGGTGGATATCAAATCGCGGCCGCGCAGGCCGAGCATGGCGTTCTGCACGTTCATGCTGGTGGCGGGAAGCGTTGGCGTTCCTTTGGCC
Source organism: Pseudomonas sp. NFX1 (assembly GCF_051123555.1). NCBI lineage: Bacteria > Pseudomonadati > Pseudomonadota > Gammaproteobacteria > Pseudomonadales > Pseudomonadaceae > Pseudomonas > Pseudomonas sp. NFX1. Next base: position 5,101,415 of record NZ_CP169366.1, read on the forward strand.
GGTTTGTCTTTCATGGCAACACTCCCTGGTCTTGACCCTTGCGCCTGATGCCCATCGCAGGCAAACCCGCGCCTACACGCCCGAAGCCGGGCGAGGGTGCATGACTGCGCGCTGACGCTCTTGCTGAAGGAACTTCATGATGATCGGGGCGACGGCCTCGGCCCGGGTGATCAGAAACAGATGGCCGTCGTCGATAATGTGTAGCTGGGCATTGGGAATCCGCCAGGCCAGCAGGCGCATGTTGATCAGCGGGATCAACGGGTCGTCATCGCCTGCCAGCACCAGCGTGGGCTGTTGGATCTTGTGCAGCCAGTGAATGCTGGTCCAGCCTAGCCCTGCGAACAGTTGCCAGTAGTAGCCCAGCTTGCCGCCGGAACGCACCTTGGATGCGTGGTGCATGGCCAGGTCCGGGTCGCGGCGAAAGCCGCCGCCGTAGATCAGCGGGGCGATGCGGATCACATGGGAGGGCTGGATGTAGCGCCGGGGGCTGGCCATCATCCACAGCACCTTGGGCTTGCCCGGCACCATTACCGCGCCCGCAGCCGTGGCTGCCAGCACCAGCTTCTTGCAGCGCTCGGGGTAGTCGTGGGCGAATTGCTGGGCCAGCGCGCCGCCCCAGGACACGCCAATCACATTGACCTGGCCATAATCGAGGTAGTCGAGCATGCGTGCCGTCAGCTTGGCCAACCCCGGAAAGCGGTAGGGCTGGCGCGGCGTGGACGAGCCGCCCACGCCCGGTACGTCGAAGGCGATGACTTCCAGGTCCGGGTCCAGTGCTTCGATGAACGGGAACACCAGCTCCAGGTTGGCGCCGATGCCGTTGAAGATCAGCAGCGGCGTCAAATGCGGCTTGCCAGGGCGCACGGCAGTGCGGATGGACTGCTGGTCCAGTTCGACGGTCCTGAAGATATAGGGTTGCGGCATGCGCGTGGCTCTGTGGTGAAGTAAACACCGTGGTCACCCGCAGGTGGCCACGGCGCTGCAACTCAACGTTCGTGAACGTAGGTGCCCGGTGATGCCTCGCCTGCGGCATAGGCGCGGTTGCCGAGGCGGGTCGGCGCTTTTTTCAGCTCGCCGGCACGCTCGCCCAGCCAGCTCTGCCAGTGCAGCCACCACGAGTCGGCATGCTTGGTGGCGTTCTCCTGCCAGGCCGCCGCGTCGCCCGGGCGATCGGCGCCGGTCATGAAGCGTGCCTTGGGGTTGCCCGGCGGGTTGAGGATGCTCTGGATATGGCCGCTGTTGGACAACACGAACTCGATCTTGCCGCCAAACAGGTGCGCCGAGCGGTAGCAGGATGGCCACGGGGTGATGTGGTCGTTGGTGCCAGCAAGGCTGTAGATGTCGCACGTGACCTGCTTCAGGTCGATCGGGGTGCCGCACACTTCCAGTGCACCGGGGCGGGTCAGCGGGTTACTTTTGAACATCTCGATCAGGTCGCCATGGAAGGCGGCCGGCAGGCGCGTGGTGTCGTTGTTCCAGAACAGGATGTCGAACACCGGTGGCTCGTTGCCCAGCAGGTAGTTGTTGACCCAGTAGTTCCAGATCAGGTCGTTGGGGCGCATCCAGGCGAACACCTTGGCCATCTCGCTGCCTTCCAGCACGCCGGCCTGGTAGGAGTGGCGCTTGGCGGCTTCGAGGGTCTGCTCGTCGACAAACAGCGCGACCTGGGTGTCCATGGTGGTGTCCAGCACGCTCACCAGCAGGGTCAGGGCATTGACCTTCTTCTCGCCAAGGGCGGCGTAATGGCCCACCAGCGCCGTGCAGGTGATGCCGCCGGAGCAGGCGCCGAGCATGTTCAGGTCTTTGCTGCCGGTAATCGCCAGCACCGCGTCGACCGCTTCCTTGAGCGCATCGATGTAGGTCGAAAGGCCCCATTCGCGCTGGGCCTTGGTCGGGTTGCGCCAGCTGATGATGAAGGTCTGCTGCTGGGCGCGCAGGCAGAAGCGCGCCAGGCTTTTTTCCGGGCTCAGGTCGAATACATAGAACTTGTTGATCTGCGGCGGCACCACCAGCAGCGGCCGCGCATGCACCTGTTCGGTGATGGGGCTGTACTGGATCAGCTCGAGCACGTCGTTGCGGTACACCACGGCGCCGTCGCTGGTGCCCAGGTTCTTGCCCACCTCGAAGGCGTCCATGTTGACCTGGCTGGGCATGCCACCGTTGTTGACCATGTCCTTGGCCATGTTGGACAGGCCATCGAGCAGGCTCTTGCCACCGGTTTCGAAGAAGCGTTTGACCGCCGCCGGGTTGGACAAGGTGTTGGTCGGCGCCATGGCTTCGGTCATCAGGTTGATGACGAACTGGCCACGGCTGATGTCCTGGGGCGACAGGTCGCTGCTGCCGATCCATTCGTGCAGTTCTTTGCGCCAGGCCAGGTAGGTTTGCAGGTAGCGGCGGTAAAGCGGGTTGTTGCTCCAGGCGGGGTCGTTGAAGCGACGGTCGTCGCTTTCGGGCGTCAGGCTGGACTTGCCCAGCAGCACGTTCTTCAGCTCCAGGCCGAAGTGCGCCACGTGCTTGGCGCTGTGCAGCGGTTGGCGCACGGCCTGGCGAAGCACGGTGCGTGCCGAACTCAGCAGGTCCTTGCGGCGGATGCCGATGACCGGGTTCAGCCCCAGGGTGTTCTCCGAGGCCTGCCGCTGCAACTCATCGTTGTTCTTGTTACTCATCTACGACGCTCCGTTGTCCAGAGACGAGTACCGGTTGCCTGTGGCGGAGTGCACAGTCCAGAGCCCGGTACTGCTACTCGGGTGACCAGTGATAAGGAACAGCGGTGCTGCGGGCCGGATGCATGGGTGATGAGCTGCGGGGAGTTCTGCGTGTGAAGACAGCCTGCTTTCGCTCGCGACCTCTACATACCGGCCTGGTCCTGGTTGCCTTGAAGACAATGCAGGGACCTTGCCAGCTCCATTGGTTACCCGACTTTCATGTAATGCGCAAGACAGCTCGTCACTGAGCTGTCTGTAGGGCATTCAAGCAGATGAGATTAGAAAATGCGCTCTAAACCGTAGGCGGCTTGAGCTAGAGCATGAGTTTCACAACGGATTCGGCCGGATCGCGGGACTTTCCGGCCTGATGCAACGCGTCGAGGTACTCGGCCCACAGTTGCGCCTGGCGCAGGCACAGCTGTTCCAGGTACTCCCAGGTGAACAGGCCGCTGTCATGGCCGTCGTCGAAGGTCAGTTTCAGTGCATATTGGCCGGCGGGTTCGAGGCCGGCGAGGCCGACGTTGATCTTGCCGACTTGCAGGATGGGGTTGCCGTGGCCCTGGACCTCGGCGGAAGGCGAGTGCACGCGCAGGAATTCGGCGGGCAGGTGGTAGACCTCGTCTGGGCCGTAGGTCAGGCTCAAGGTCTTGGAGGCTTTGTGCAGGTTGATGGCGGTGGGCAGGCGGGCCATGGGCTGGATCTCTTCTGAGCTTCAAGCTGCAAGCTTCAAGCTTCAAGAAGTGATATTCAAGCCATCGCGGAAAAATCATGCCTCGCGGTGCTGCAAGCGACACTGAACAGCTTGTCGCTTGCAGCTCAAGGCTTGCCGCTTACAGGATGTAGCGCGACAGGTCTTCGTTCTGCGCCAGCTCACCCAGGTGACTGTTCACATACCCGGCATCGATCTGGATCGGCGCTTCGTCGTGCGTGCTGGCCAGGTCACCGGCACTGAACGACACCTCTTCGAGCAGGCGCTCGAGCAGGGTGTGCAGGCGGCGAGCACCGATGTTCTCGGTCTTCTCGTTGACCTGGTAGGCAATTTCGGCCAGGCGCTTGATACCGTCGGTGAGGAACTCGATGTTCAGCCCCTCGGTCTTGAGCAACGCCTGGTACTGCTCGGTCAGCGAAGCGTGCGGTTCTTGCAGGATGCGCTCGAAATCTTCCGGGGTCAGTGCCTTGAGTTCGACACGGATCGGCAGGCGGCCCTGCAGCTCGGGCACCAGGTCGCTCGGCTTGCTCAGGTGGAACGCACCCGAAGCGATGAACAGGATATGGTCGGTCTTGACCATGCCCAGTTTGGTGTTGACGGTGCAGCCTTCGATCAGCGGCAGCAGGTCACGCTGAACGCCCTCGCGGGACACATCGGCGCCGCCGACATTGCCGCGCTTGGCCACTTTGTCGATTTCGTCGATGAACACGATGCCGTGCTGTTCGACCGCTTCCAGGGCCTTGGCCTTGAGCTCTTCTTCGTTGACCAGGCGGCCCGCTTCTTCCTCGCGGACCATCTTCAGCGCTTCCTTGACCTTGAGCTTGCGCGCTTTGCGCTTGCCCTTGCCCATGTTGGCGAACAGGTTCTGCAGCTGGTTGGTCATCTCTTCCATGCCAGGCGGCGCGGCAATCTCGACGCCCACGGCATCCGCCACTTCGATCTCGATTTCCTTGTCGTCCAGCTGGCCTTCGCGCAGGCGCTTGCGGAACAGTTGGCGAGTGTTGGAATCGCTGCTGGTCTGCGCGGCTTCTTCGCTGAAGTTGGTAACCCGCGCCTGCGGCAGCAGGGCGTCGAGGATGCGGTCTTCGGCGGCGTCTTCGGCGCGGTGGCGCACGCGGATGATCTCCTGCTCGCGGAGCATCTTCAGCGCGGCATCGGCCAGGTCGCGGATGATCGATTCGACGTCACGGCCCACATAGCCGACTTCGGTGAACTTGGTCGCTTCGACCTTGATGAACGGCGCGTTGGCCAGCTTGGCCAGGCGGCGGGCGATTTCGGTCTTGCCGACACCGGTGGGGCCGATCATCAGGATGTTCTTCGGGGTCACCTCGGCACGCAGCTCGGCCGGCAGCTGCATGCGCCGCCAGCGGTTGCGCAGGGCGATGGCCACGGCGCGCTTGGCGTCGTCCTGGCCGATGATGTGGCGGTTCAGTTCGTGAACGATTTCGCGGGGGGTCATGGACATGATGAAAATGGTCCTCGAGCAGAGCAATCAGTGTGGAAAAGTCCCGCCGCGGGCGGGACGCCAAAACAACTGATCAGTCGGCCAGGTCCTGCTCCTCGATGGTCAGGTTATGGTTGGTGAACACGCAGATGTCACCAGCGATGTTCAGGGCAGTCTCGGCGATTTCGCGGGCCGAGAGGTCGGTCTTGTTCAGAAGGGCACGGGCTGCTGCCTGGGCGTAGGCGCCACCGGAACCCATGGCGATCAGGCCGTCTTCGGGTTCGACCACATCGCCGTTGCCGGTGATGATCAGCGAGGCGTCCTTGTTGGCCACGGCCAGCATGGCCTCCAGGCGGCTCAGGGAGCGGTCGGTGCGCCATTCCTTGGCCAGCTCGACGGCGGCACGGACCAGGTGGCCCTGGTGTTTTTCCAGTTGCCCTTCAAAACGCTCGAACAGGGTGAACGCATCGGCGGTGGCGCCGGCGAACCCGGCAATGACCTGGCCGTGGTACAGGCGACGGACCTTTTTGGCGTTGCCTTTCATCACGGTGTTGCCGAGGGAAACCTGGCCGTCGCCGCCCATGACGACTTTGCCGTTACGGCGGACAGAAACGATGGTGGTCAAGGGAGAGTCTCCACGCAGCGGGGCGAAAGTGCCTGATGCAGACTCATATGGGGGTGGGGGGAAGGATTTCAACCATTAGCGACCAGCTGCAAGCTGCAAGCTGCAAGAAAAAGCGCGTCGGCGCCATGCCTGCTTTTTCTTGTGGCTTGCAGCTTGAGGCTTACAGCTGGTGGTCAGGCTTCGTGGCAGACGTGCCCATCGACCAAGGTATAACGCACCGCCCCTGGCAGGCAGTGGCCGATGAACGGGCAGTTCTCGCCACGCGAGAGCCATTGCTCGCCGGCGACCGTTGAGGCTTTCGGGTCGAACAGCACCAAATCCGCTGCGCCACCGACCTTCAGCTCACCTGCCGGCAGGCGCATGGCGGCAGCCGGGCCGCTGCTCAGGCGCGCGAGCAAGGTCGGCAGGTCGAGCAAGCCGTCCTCGACCAGGGTCATGGCCAGTGGCAGCAGCACTTCGACGCTGCTGATACCAGGCTCCGTGGCACCGAACGGGGCCAGCTTGGCATCGCGCTCATGGGGCTGGTGATGGCTGGAAATCGCCTGGATCACGCCCGACTTGACCGCTGCGCGCAGGCCGTCACGGTCGGCGGCGGTGCGCAGCGGTGGCTGCACGTGGTACAGGCTGGAGAACTCGCGCAGCGACTGGTCGGTGAGAATCAGCTGATACAGCGCCACGTCGGCGGTAACCGGCAGGCCCAGCTCCTGCGCCTGGGCGATCAGCCGCGCGCCTCGGGCACTGGTGATCTGGGTGAAGTGCGCGCGCACGCCGGACTGTTCGACCAGCAACAGGTTGCGTGCCAGGGCCACCGTCTCGGCAGTCTCGGGGATGCCGGGCAGGCCGAGGAAGCTGGCCATTGCGCCCTCATGGGCCAGGCCGCCCTGGGACAGGTCACGGTCCTGGGAGTGGAACACCACGGTCAGGTCGAACGTGGCGGCGTACTCCAGGGCACGGGCCAGGGTGCGGTTGTTGGGGATTTCCTTGAGGCCATTGCCGAAGGCCACGCAACCGGTGTCGCGCAGGGCCACCAGCTCGGCCAGCTGTTCGCCTTCCAGGCCCTTGGTCAGGGCGCCGATCGGGTAGACCTTGCTGTTGCCGGCTTCGCGGGCGCGGTCGAGGATCAGCTCGGCCACGGCTGAGGTGTCCAGTACCGGTTTGGTCTGCGGTGGGCAGCACAGGCTGGTCACGCCACCGGCCACGGCGGCGCGGGTTTCGCTGGCGATGCTGCCCTTGCGGCTGTAGCCCGGCTCGCGCAGGGCCACGTCGAGGTCGACCAGGCCAGGTGCTGCGATCAGGCCCTCGGCCTGGATCGTGCGGCTGGCGCTGAAACCGGCCGGTGCCGCGCCGATCGCGGCAATGCGGCCGCCATCCAGGTGCAGGTCGGTGACCTGGTCCAGGCCGCTGTTGGGGTCGATGACCCGGGCGCCAAGAATGCTGATGCTCACAGGGCGTTCTCCTGGTCGAGTTGGCGTTGCGTGTTTTGCCCGCTCATGGCCATGGACAGCACGGCCATGCGCACGGCGATGCCGTACGTCACCTGGTTGAGGATCACCGAGTGCTTGCCGTCGGCCACCGCCGATTCGATCTCCACGCCCCGGTTGATCGGGCCAGGGTGCATGACGATGGCATCGGGCTTGGCGCCGGCCAGGCGCGCGGTGGTCAGGCCGAACAGGCGGTAGAACTCGCCCTCGCTGGGCAGCAGGCCGCCGGCCATGCGCTCACGCTGCAGGCGCAGCATGATCACCACATCGACGTCTTTGAGGCCTTCGGCGAGGTCGGTGTACACCTTCACGCCGTATTGCTCGATGCCGATCGGGATCAGGGTTTTCGGGCCGATCACGCGGATGTCCGGGCAGCCTAGCGCCTTGAGCGCGAGCATGTCGGACCGGGCCACGCGCGAATGCAGGATGTCGCCGACGATGGCCACGGAGAGGTTCTCGAAGCTGCCCTTGTGCCGGCGGATGGCCAGCATGTCGAGCATGCCCTGGGTCGGGTGCGCATGGCGGCCATCGCCGCCGTTGATCACGGCAACGTCGGGGCACACGTGTTCGGCGATGAAGTGCGCGGCGCCCGAGTCGGAATGGCGCACGACGAACATGTCGGCGGCCATCGCTTCCAGGTTGCGCAGGGTGTCGAACAGGGTTTCGCCCTTGCTGGTCGAGGAGGTCGACACGTTGAGGCTGATCACGTCGGCCGACAGGCGCTGCGCGGCCAGTTCGAAGGTGGTACGGGTGCGGGTCGAGTTTTCGAAGAACACGTTGCACACGGTCTTGCCGCGCAGCAACGGGACTTTTTTCACGGCCCGGGCACCGACTTCCAGGAAGGAGTCGGCGGTGTCGAGGATCTCGGTCAGCAGTTCGCGGGGCAAACCGTCGAGCGAGAGAAAGTGGCGCAGCTGGCCCTGATCATTGAGCTGCAGCGGGCGCTTGGCGTCGATTGGCGTCATCGCGGGGGACTCTTAAAGGGCGGAAGCGGAGGCGAGGTCCTGGCGCTCGAGGGCGAGCGGTGCGGGTCCGGTCAATTTTACCCGTTCATGGGCCGCCAGCGACAGGGTGGCACCGAGCACATTGGGACGAATCGGCAGTTCACCGGCGTCCAGGTCGAGCAGGCAGACCAGGGTGACGCTGGCCGGGCGGCCGTAATCGAACAGTTCGTTGAGCGCGGCGCGAATGGTGCGGCCGCTCATCAGCACGTCGTCGATCAGCACCAGGTGCTGGCCTTCGATTTCGAATGGCAGGTCGGACGGGCGCACCTGCGGGTGCAGGCCGTTCTGGCTGAAGTCATCACGGTAGAACGACACATCCAGCGTGCCCATGGGGCTGGTATCGCCCATTTCTTCCTGAAGCGCCTGGGCGACCCAGACGCCGCCCGTGCGGATGCCGATGAAGCGCGGCTCGGTGATAGCACGGCGGGCCAGGTGGGCGCGAAGGTCGACAGCCATCTGCCGGATCAGATCGGCGGGATTGGGTAGGCTCATTGCGTGCTCCTCGGGGGCCGCCGGCTTGGCCCGGCGGCAAAGATGATCAGGTGTTGGCCTCCAGCCAGCCTTGCAGCAGCAGGGCGGCGGCAATGGCGTCGACCGGGTTGTCGCGGTAGCTGCCGCGCTGGCCGCCTCGGCTCAGGCGTTCGCCCTTGGCCTCGAAGGTGGTCAGGCGTTCGTCGTGGGTGTGCACGGGCAGGTTGAAGCGGCCGTTCAGGCGCCGGGCGAACTTCTCGGCGCGCGCGCTCATTTCACTCGGCGTGCCGTCCATGTTCAGCGGCAGGCCGACGACGATGGCGTCGGGTTTCCATTCGGCGACCAGTTTTTCCACCTGGGCCCAGTCCGGCACACCGTTTTGCGCCTTCAGGGTGCACAGCTCGCGGGCTTGGCCCGTGATGACCTGGCCAACGGCCACGCCGATCTGTTTGGTGCCGTAGTCAAAGCCCAGCAGCAGGCGTAGTTCGGCCATCAGGCGTGGCCCGCCTGGCTGGTCAGCAGGCTGAGGTTGATGCCAAGGCTGGCGGCCGCGGCGTTCAGGCGCTGGTCGCTGGCAAAGCCGAAGATGATGTCGGCGTCGAACGGGCAGTTGAGCCAAGCATTGTCGGCCAGCTCCGCTTCCAGTTGGCCTGCTTCCCAGCCGGCGTAGCCCAGGGTGATCAGGCTGTTTTGCGGCCCGACGCCTTCGGCGATGGCAAACAGCACATCCTGCGAGGTGGACAACGACAGGCCCTGCAGCTCGACGGTGGCCTGGTAGGTGCATTCGCTGGAGTGCAGCACGAAACCGCGATCGGTCTGCACCGGGCCACCTTGGTAGATCGGCACGTGCAAGGTGCTGGCCGGCGGTTCGTCGTCCGGGCGCAACTGCTCGAGGATGTCGCCCAGGTTGAGCTCCTGCGGTCGGTTGACCACCAGGCCCATGGCGCCATTGGCGTTGTGCTCGACGATGTACGTGAGGGTCTGGGCAAAGTTCGGATCGGCCATGTGTGGCATGGCGATCAGGAACTGATGCTTGAGGTAGCTCGGGGCGAGGGTTTTCATGGGGGATAGTGTGGCGCCAGGTGGCGAGGCTGACAAGGTGGTTTGTGTCGCCTGTGCTTGCTCCGCGCAAGGGCCGGCACAGGCGTAAATCAATTACTGGACAACCGGTCCCCACGGGCAAACCGCCAGGTACGAATGATCTCCAGCCGGTCATATTCGGCCAGGTCGCCGGTAAAGGGCGCAAACGGCGCCGCCAGCCTGACGATGCGTTGCGCGGCCTGGTCCAGCACCGCTTGCCCGGACGATTCCAGCACCAGCACCTCGTAGAGCGAGCCATCGCGGTTGATCGACACCATCATGCGCAGGTTGCCGTAGATCTGCTGGCGCCGCGCTTCGTCGGGGTAATTCAGGTTGCCCACCCGTTCGACCTTCTTGCGCCACTCTTCCTTGTACCAGGCGCCCTTGTCGCGCATGGTCGAGGCCGCATTCAGGCGATGGATGCGCGGGCGCTTGGCGTACAACTGCTGTTCGTTGGACAGCTCCGCTTCAAGGCTGGCGATCTGGCTGGACAGCTGCGAGCTGTCAAAATCGGGCGTCGGCGTTGCCGGCTTTGGCTGCGCCTTGCTTTCCTTGGGCTTGGGCTCGACTTTATGAGGCTTGGCGGCCTGGGTCACCACCGCCGACTTCTCGGGCGTGGGCGGCGGCACCACTTCGGGCCTGGCCGCTGGTGGCGGCGTAACCTTGTTGATCTTGCTGTCCTGGAAGGGTGCGACCTCGGTGGTCTTGGGCACCGCCTTCTTCTCCAGGGTACCGCTGCCTTGCTGGTTGTCCTGGGCCTGGTAGTCAGCCTTCTCGGGCGCTTTCTCGCTTTTGAAGGTGGCCAGGGTGATGTCCATGGTGTGGCGGATTTCGGCAGGTTTGACCACGCTGAAGCCGACCCCAAGGATCAGCGCCAGGTGCACCAGGGCAGCCAGAAACAAGGTAAAGCCAAGCCGGTCCACCGGGCGAACGCGGGGTGGCAGCAGGTCGGAGGGGATGTCAGCGGGCAGCGTCATCAGGTATCCACAGTCAGCATCAAGCTACAAGCCGCAAGCCGCAAGGTAAGTGCAGATTGGTGCAGGCCGGCCTTTTCTTGCGGCTTGCAGCTTTCAGCTTGAAGCTCGCGGCAGAGCATCATACCCCACTCCAGGGTTTATGCCGCGCGTTGCCGGTCAGCGCGCCTTCAGCTGGCGATCAATGGCGTCCATCAATTGCCCGCCGATATCGGTGCCGAAGGCGTTGTCGATCTCGCGGATGCAGGTCGGGCTGGTGACGTTGATTTCGGTGAGGTAGTCGCCAATCACGTCCAGGCCGACGAACAGCAGGCCTTTCTCGCGCAAGGTCGGGCCGACCTGGGCTGCGATCCAGCGGTCACGCTCGCTCAGCGGGCGCGCTTCGCCACGGCCACCGGCGGCCAGGTTGCCACGGGTTTCGCCGCTGGCCGGGATGCGCGCCAGGCAGTAGGGCACTGGCTCGCCGTCGATCATCAGGATGCGCTTGTCGCCGTCCTTGATCGCCGGCAGGTAGGCTTGCGCCATGATCTGCTGTGCGCCCAGCGCGGTCAGGGTTTCGAGGATCACCGACAGGTTGGGGTCGCCGACCCGGTGGCGGAAGATCGAGGTACCGCCCATGCCGTCCAGCGGCTTGAGGATTACATCGCCATGCTGGGCGGTGAACTCACGAATGATGTCCGGGCGGCGGCTGACCAGCGTCGGTGGCGTGCACTGCGGGAACAGCGTGGCGAACAGCTTTTCGTTGCAGTCACGCAGGCTTTGCGGGCGGTTGACCACCAGCACGCCGTCGGCCTCGGCCTGCTCCAGCAGGTAGGTGCTGTAGACGAACTCCATGTCGAACGGTGGGTCCTTGCGCATCAGGATCACGTCCAGCTCGGCCAGAGTGCTGTCCTGCTCCTCGCCCAGTTCGTACCAGCGAGCCGGGTCGGCGAATACCTTCAGTGGGCGCATCCGCGCACGCGCCTTGCCTTCGCCCTGGTACAGGTCGCGCTGTTCCATGTAGAAAAGGCTCCAGCCGCGTGCCTGGGCGGCCAGCAGCATGGCCAGCGAACTGTCCTTCTTGTAGGAGATGGACGCGATGGGGTCCATGACAATGCCGAGGCGAACGCTCATGGGTGGTTCCTCTTGGCGGCGTGCAGCCGCGATGGATCGAAAGAAAAGTGGCTCAGGGTGGCGCCGGGAGCGCCGATGGTCAAGGGGCGCAGCAGATGGAATGGCCACCCGGAGTATGCTAAAAATGCAGCTGCAAGCCTTAAGCTACAAGCCTCAAGAAAAGAGCATTCATGCGCCGAGCCGCTGTTCTTGTAGCTTGTAGCTTGCAGTTTGCAGCTTCATTCCTATTGGTAGGCGTCTATGGAACAACCCCTGAAGGTGATGGTGATCGACGACTCACGCACGATCCGCCGTACCGCGCAGATGTTGCTCGGCGAAGCGGGTTGCGAGGTGATTACCGCCAGCGATGGCTTCGATGCCCTGTCCAAGATCGTCGACCACCAGCCACAGATCATCTTCGTTGATGTGCTGATGCCGCGCCTGGACGGTTACCAGACCTGCGCCGTGATCAAGCACAACAGTGCCTTCAAGGACATACCGGTGATCCTCCTGTCATCGCGCGACGGCCTGTTCGACAAGGCCCGCGGGCGGGTGGTGGGCTCCGACCAGTTCCTCACCAAGCCGTTCAGCAAGGAAGAACTGCTCGACGCGATCAGGGCCCATGTGCCCGGTTTTGCCGAACACCAACAACACGCACCCTGACCGCGTCCGCCATGGCGCGGTCTTTCTTTCCTGATGGGGAAACAGCATGGCCCGAGTTCTGATTGTCGACGACTCGCCGACAGAGATGTACAGATTGACCGAATGGCTGGAAAAGCACGGTTACGAGGTGCTCAAGGCCAACAACGGTGCCGACGGCGTGGCCCTGGCGCGTCAGGAAAAGCCCGACGCGGTGCTGATGGACATCGTCATGCCCGGCATGAACGGCTTCCAGGCCACCCGCCAGTTGAGCAAGGACTTGGAAACCAGTGCCATCCCGGTGATCGTGGTCACCACCAAGGACCAGGAAACCGACCGCATCTGGGCCACCCGCCAGGGCGCTCGCGACTTTTTGACCAAACCGGTCGAAGAGGACGCGCTGATCGCCAAGCTCAAAGCAGTGCTGGGGGCTTGACCACCCGCCCGCAGGGCGCGTCGCTGACCGCCTTCGAGTTGTTGCTGGACATCGACCGGCGCTGCCGCCTGCTGGTGGCGGACCAACCCCCGCAGGACACCCGCCTGCAGCAGTGGAGCGGGATCGGCTTTCGCATCGCCGGGCAGTGGTTCGTCGCGCCCATGGGCGAAGTCGCCGAAGTGCTGCGCGAGCCGCGCAGCAGCCGTGTGCCGGGGGTGCAACCCTGGGTCTGCGGGGTGGCCAACCTGCGCGGGCGGTTATTGCCGGTCATGGACCTGAGCAGTTTCTTCGGGCTCGGCCCGGCGGCGCCCGGCAAGCAGCGGCGGGTGCTGGTGCTCGACCACGAAGACCTGTTCGTCGGCCTGCTGGTGGACGAGGTGCTGGGCCTGCAGCACTTTGCCTTGAGCAGCCTGGAACTGTCGCCACCGCAGCCGTTGATCCGCGCGGCTGCCCGCTTCGTGCAGGGGCACTTCCCGCGTGAACGCAACTGGGCGATCTTCAGCCCCTTCGCCCTGGCCCAGGCGCCGGGCTTTCTCGATGTGGCGTTATAGGACCTGCGAACGTGAACAACCCCGCCACCCGTGCTACCGCAACGCCCATGGCTCCGCGCACGCGCAGCATCGCGCAGATCACCGTGCTGTTTCTGATCCTGATCCTGTCGATCATCCTGCTGTTCGCCAATTTTGCCTACCTGAGCACCCAGTCCAACTACGACAAGCAGTACATCGGCCATGCCGGCGAGCTTCGCGTGTTGTCCCAGCGCATTGCCAAGAACGCCACCGAGGCGGCGGCCGGCAAGGCCTTGGCGTTCAAGCTGCTGTCGGATGCACGCAACGATTTCGAACGGCGCTGGAGCTACCTGCGTGAAGGCGACAAGTCCACCGGCCTGCCGGCGGCGCCAGTCACGGTGCGCGATGAGATGGAGGCGGTGCGCCAGGACTGGGAGAACCTGCGCAAGAACACCGACACCATTCTGGCCAGCGAGCAGACGGTGTTGTCCCTGCACCAAGTGGCCGCGACCCTTGCCGAGACCGTGCCGCAATTGCAGGTCGAATACGAAAAAGTGGTCGAAATCCTGCTGCAGAGCGGCGCCCCGGCCAACCAGGTAGTCGTGGCCCAGCGCCAGTTGCTGCTGGCCGAACGTATCCTCGGCTCGGTCAATACCGTGCTGGCCGGTGATGACACCGCGGCCCAGGCCGCCGACGCTTTTGGCCGCGATGCCGGGCGCTTTGGCCAGGTGCTTGAGGGCATGCTCGGCGGCAACCCGGCCATCCAGGTGACCCGCGTCGAGGACGCCGATGCGCGGGCGCGGCTGGCCGAAATCGCCGAGCTGTTCCAGTTCGTCGCAGGCTCGGTTGACGAAATCCTCGAAACATCGCCTGAGCTGTTCCGCGTGCGCGAAGCGGCGGGCAACATCTTCAGCCTGTCGCAGACCCTGCTCGACGAGGCCTCGCACCTGGCCAACAGCTTCGAGAACCTGGCCGGCGGGCGCACCCTCGATACCGTCGGCGGCTACGCCCTGGGCCTGTTGGCGCTGGCCTCGATCATCCTGATCGGCCTGGTCATGGTGCGCACCACCAACCGGCAGTTGCGCGAGACGGCGGAAAAGAACGAACGCAACCAGCAGGCGATCATGCGCCTGCTCGACGAAATCGAAGAGCTGGCCGATGGCGACCTGACCGTGACCGTGTCGGTTACCGAGGACTTCACTGGCGCCATCGCCGACTCGATCAACTATTCGGTCGACCAGCTACGCGACCTGGTCGCCACCATCAACCACAGCGCCGTACAGGTGGCCGCTGCCGTGCAGGACACGCAGAACACCGCCCGCCAGCTGGCCAAGGCGTCCGAACACCAGGCCGAGCAGATCAGCGAGGCGTCCGAGGCGGTGGGCGACATGGTCGAGTCGATCGACCGGGTTTCGGCGCATGCCTACGAGTCGGCCAAGGTGGCCGAGCGCTCGGTGGCGATTGCCAACAAGGGCAACGAGGTGGTGCACAACACCATCAACGGCATGGACAACATTCGCGAGCAGATCCAGGACACCGCCAAACGGATCAAGCGCCTGGGTGAATCGTCCCAGGAGATCGGCGACATCGTCAGCCTGATCGACGACATTGCCGATCAGACCAATATCCTCGCCCTCAACGCGGCGATCCAGGCGTCGCTGGCCGGTGAAGCCGGGCGGGGCTTTGCGGTGGTTGCCGACGAGGTGCAGCGGCTGGCCGAACGGTCGTCGTCGGCCACGCGACAGATCGAAGCGCTGGTACGGACCATTCAGGCCGATACCAACGAGGCGGTGATCTCCATGGAGCAGACCACCGCCGAAGTGGTACGCGGCGCGCGCCTGGCCCAGGATGCCGGGGTGGCGCTGGCGGAAATCGAAGGGGTGTCACAGACCCTGGCCGAACTGATCCACAGTATTTCCGACGCGGCCCAGTTGCAGACGTCCTCTGCCGGGCAGATTTCCCACACCATGGCGGTCATCCAGCAGATCACCGCACAGACATCGGCAGGGTCCGGCGCCACGGCCGACAGCATCCGCCACCTGGCACGCATGGCCAGCGAAATGCGCCGGTCGGTCTCTGGTTTTACCCTGCCGGCACCCGCCGAGCCGCGCTGAGGAATGCCCATGGCTTCTGCTGCTGTAAGCCCCGAGCGCCACGAAACGGTAGCGCTGGCCTGGACCAAGGCCGCCATCCTCGACTGCCTGGGCCAGGCGCGACAGGCCCTGGAGCGCTTTGCCGGCGAGCCGGGCGACTTGTCCATGCTGGCGTTCGTGGTCGACAACCTGCACCAGGTGCACGGTTGCCTGCGCATGCTCGAACTGCGCGGCGCGACGCGCCTGGCCGAAGAGCTGGAGCTGTTCGCCCGGGCCTTGGCCGAGGGCCAGGTCAGCCCTCGGGGTGACTGCCTCGGGGCATTGTTCCGAGGCCTGGAGCAACTGCCGTCGTACCTGGAGCGGCTGCGCGGCGCCCGCCACGACCTGCCGTTGGTGATGCTGCCGTTGCTCAACCAACTGCGCGCCTGCCGTGGCGTGGAGCCCCTGGCCCAGGCCAGCCTGATCAGCGGTACGGCGCAGCGCTTTGCCGGTTCCGACGACCTGGCCAACCTCGACCTGTCGCTGGGCAACTGGCGGGAGCAGATGCAGGCCGGGCCCGGTCGCGATGCCTTGCGCTCGGTGGTGAGCGCGCTGTGCGACGACCTGATGCGTATCAAGGAACGCCTGGACCAGTTCGTGCGTGGCGACCTGCCGCACAGTGAACAATCGCAAGCCTTGCTCGCCCCCTTGCGCCATGTCGCCGACACCCTGGCGGTACTGGGCTTCCAGCAGCCGCGGCGGGTGATCATCGACCAGGTGCTGGCGCTGCAGGCCCTGGCACCGGGCGAGGGCTCGGTGGATGACGCGGTATTGATGGATGTGGCGGGTGCCCTGTTGTATGTGGAGGCGACGCTCAATGGCATGGTCGGCCCGCTGGAAGAAAGCGGCCAGGGCGGCATGCCGGGCTCGGACCTGGCCGAGATCCGCCAGTTGGTACTGAGCGAGTCGCTGGCGGTCTTGCAGCAGGCCAAGGACTTGATCGGTGATTGCCTGGAGTCCGATTGGCCGCGGCAACGCCTGCAACCGCTGCCGGGGTTGCTGCAGCAAGTGCGCGGGGCGTTGGCGATGCTGATGCTGCCCGGGCCAGCCGAGGTCTTTGCCGGGTGCGCGAGCTACGTGCAGCGCTGGTTGCAGCACCTGGACGTCGAACCACCGGCCGATGAGCTGGCACACCTGGCCGACGCCCTGAGCGCCGCCGAGTGCTATCTGCAGTGGCGGGTGGCCGACCCGTTGGCCGATGGCCAGCCCTTCATCGACATGGCGCGTGTCAGCCTGGCGGCACTGGGCGTGACGTGCCTGGTCAGCGAAACCGGCCTCGACCTGGACGACAACGGCGACGGCATCGATGACGAGCTGCGCGAAGTGTTCCTGGAAGAAGCGGGTGAGCTGCTGCCGGAAATCGAACGCCACTGGTTGCGCTGGCGTGCCGACAACCAGCAGCGCGATGCCTTGCTGGAGGTGCGCCGCGCGCTGCATACGCTCAAGGGCAGCGGCCGAATGGTGCATGCCGAGGCGGTGGCGGAACTGGCCTGGGGCGCGGAGCACTTGCTCAACCGCATGCTCGAAGGCCGTATCGTGCTTACCCCGGAAGGGGTGGTGGCCTTGCAGCAGGCGTTCGTGCACCTGCCGGACCTGTTGTCCGACTTTGCCGCCGGGCAGTTGCCGCAACTGACCGAAATCGAGCAACTGGCCGGGCATCTGCACGCGCTGGCCGAAAACGATGCGCCACCCGCCGCTGACATCGATGGCCTCGACCCACAATTGCTGGATATCTTCCGCAACGAGGCGCACGGCCATCTGGCCAGCCTTGAGGCATTTTTGCAGGGCGCCGAGGGCCAGGACACGCCGGTCAGCGACAGCCTGCAGCGCGCCCTGCATACGCTCAAGGGCAGCGCTGCGATGGCCGGGGTGATGCCGGTCGCCGAGCTGGCCACCGCGTTCGACCGCCTGGCGCGCGAGTACAAGGGCCACCAGTTGCCCCTGCAAGTGGCCGAGCTCGAATGGCTGGAAGCGGGGCGTTCACTGTTCCACTTGGGGCTGGCGCAACTGGACAGCACGCCGCTGGCGGCCATCCCCGGCGCTGGCGATTTGATCGAGCAGGTCGGCCAGGCGGTGGATGTGCGCCTGGCCAGCCTGCATGAAGATGCCCAGCATGCGCGACGCAGCAAGCGCGACCCGCAGCAGACCGCCAGCTTCCTGGCCCAGGCCATGGACATTCTGCTCGACGCCGAGTCGTTGCTGTCGCGCTGGCAGGAGCAGCCGGGCCAACGCGGGCCCCTGGATACTCTGCTCGATGAGCTGACCAGCCTTGGTCATGCGGCGCACCTGGCCGACCTGTGGCAGATGGACGACGTCTGCGAGGCCCTGCTCGATGTCTATGGCGCCGTGGAGGAGGGCAGCCTGGCCGCCGACCCGCGCTTTTTCGCCCACGCGCAGTCGGGCCACGAAGCCTTGCTCGACATGCTCGACGAAGTGGCCGCAGGGCAAGAGATTTCGCCCCGGCCAGCACTGGTCGACAGCTTGCGCAGCCTGCTGGCGCAGGCCCTGGCCCCGGACGCCACCGGCCTGGTAGGTATCGATTCGGTCACGCCGCTGCACCCCGACATGGAGCTTGGCGTGGGGCTGTCGCGTCCTGCGTTGATGCCGGCTGCTGGCGACCTGTCGGCCGAGGAGCCTGACAGCCCAGGCGACAAGGAGCTGCTGGACGTCTTCCTGGAGGAAAGCTCGGACATCGTCGAGAGCGCCGCTGCGGCCTTGGCGCGCTGGCAGGCTGACCCGCGCAACAGCGTCGAGGTGGAAAACCTGCTGCGCGACCTGCACACCCTCAAAGGGGGCGCGCGCATGGTCGAGATCGCCGCCATCGGCGACCTGGCCCACGAACTGGAATTTCTATACGAACTGCTCGCCGCCGGCCGCCTGCCGCCGAGCCCGCCCCTGTTTGCCCTGTTACAGAATTGCCATGACCGCCTGGCGCACATGCTCGATGCCGTGCGCCTGGGGCAGCCGCTGCACGCGGCCACGGCGCTGATCGACTACATCCGCAACTTCAGCAGCGCTGCCCTGACCGACAGCGCTGCGGGCCAGGGGCCGCAGGAGGCCGCAGCCCTCGAGGCGCCGGTGGCGGCACCGGAGCGGGTGGCGGGGGACATGGTCAAGGTCGATGCCGAACTGCTCGACGACCTGGGCAACCTGGCCGGTGAGCATTCGGTCATCCGTGGCCGCATCGAGCAGCAGGTCAACGATGCCCAATTCACCCTCAACGAAATGGAAACCACCCTGGAGCGCATGCGCGACCAGCTGCTGCGCCTGGACGTCGAGACCCAGGGGCGAATCTCCAGCCGGCAGGCGTTCGAGGGTGACGCCTACGACGACTTCGACCCGCTGGAAATGGACCGCCACTCGCAGTTGCAGCAGC
This sequence comes from Pseudomonas sp. NFX1, assembly GCF_051123555.1. Lineage (NCBI taxonomy): Bacteria > Pseudomonadati > Pseudomonadota > Gammaproteobacteria > Pseudomonadales > Pseudomonadaceae > Pseudomonas > Pseudomonas sp. NFX1. The sequence goes on from NZ_CP169366.1 coordinate 5,120,092, forward strand.
TGTCACGGGCTTTGTTCGAGTCGGCGTCCGACCTGCTCGACCTGAAGGAAACCCTGGCCCAGCGGGCACAGGAGGCCTACAGCCTGTTGCAGCAGCAGGCGCGGGTGAACAGCCAGTTGCAAGAAGGCCTGACCGCGACCTTGATGGTGCCGTTCGAACGCTTGGTGCCGCGCTTGCAGCGCGTGGTGCGCCAGGTTGCCAGTGAGCTGGGCAAGCAGGTCGAGCTGGTGGTCGGCAATGCCGAGGGCGAGCTGGACCGCAGCGTGCTCGAACGCATGGTGGCGCCCCTGGAACACATGCTGCGCAACGCCGTCGACCATGGCCTGGAAGGCCGCGAAGCGCGCCTGGCGGCGGGCAAGCCCGAGCACGGCACGATCCACCTGAACCTGTTGCACGAGGGCGCCGACATTGTCATCGAGATGACCGACGACGGCGCCGGCGTGCCGTTGGAGGCGGTGCGGCGCAAGGCGATCAAGCGTGGCCTGCTGGACCCGCAGGCGCACTTGAGCGACCACGAGGTGTTGCAGTTCATTCTGCGCCCGGGTTTCTCCACCGCCGAGAAGATCACCCAGATCTCCGGGCGTGGCCTGGGCATGGACGTGGTGCACGAAGAGGTCAAGCAATTGGGCGGTTCGATGACCATCGAGTCGGCCCAGGGCAAGGGCGCGCGCTTTTTGATCCGGCTGCCTTTCACCGTGTCGATCAACCGTGCGCTGATGGTGCATTTGGGCGAGGACCAATACGCGATCCCGCTCAATACCATCGAGGGCATCGTCCGCGTACCACCAGCGGAACTGGCGGCCTGTTACCAGCTGGATACCCCGCAGTACGTCTACGCGGGCCACACCTACGCTTTGCGCTACCTGGGTGAGCTGCTGCAAGGGTTGCCGCGGCCCAGCCTGCTTGGCCAGAGCGTGCCGCTGCCAGTGCTGCTGGTGCATTCCCAGGAGCAGTCGTTCGCGATCCAGGCCGACAGCCTGTCGCCTAGCCGCGAGATCGTGGTGAAAAGCCTCGGCCCCCAATTCGCCGCGGTTGCCGGGTTGTCTGGTGCGACCTTGCTGGGTGACGGCCGGGTGGTGCTGATTCTCGACCTGCTTGGCCAGTTGCGTGGCCAGCAAAGACGCCTGGCGCGCCTGCCGGGTGGTGGCGACGCGCAGCGCCAGCTGTTCGGCCCGGCGCCGCGACGGGCACTGCTGGTGATGGTGGTGGACGATTCGGTGACGGTACGCAAGGTCACCAGCCGGCTGCTGGAGCGTCATGGCATGAGCGTACTGACGGCCAAGGACGGCGTCGATGCCATGGCGCAGCTGGAAGAGCATCGCCCCGATGTGTTGCTGCTGGATATCGAGATGCCGCGCATGGACGGTTTCGAGGTGGCCACGCGCATCCGCCGTGACGAGCGCCTGAAGGGCTTGCCGATCATCATGATTACCTCACGCACAGGGCAGAAGCACCGCGACCGTGCCATGGCCATCGGTGTCAACGAGTACCTGGGCAAGCCTTATCAAGAGTCTGTGTTGTTGCAGAGCATCGCCCATTGGAGCCAGGCCCATGCTTGAACTTATCTCCGGCCAGCGCAGCAGCCTGACCGGCCTGTTGCTGCCCTTGGGCGACCGGACTTTGGTCTTGCCCAATGTTGCCGTGGCCGAACTGATCGCCCAGCGCAACCTGCTGTGTCAGCGTGGCGAGCCTGCCTGGCACCTGGGCTGGATCGACTGGCGCCAGCAACGGTTGCCGCTGATCGGTTTCGAGGCGGCGTGCGGGGGGGATACCCCGTGTGGTGAGCGGGCGCGTATCGTGGTGCTCAATGCGCTGGGGGATACCGGGCTGCGTTACCTGGCGGTACTGCTGCAGGACATCCCGCGTTCGTGCAAGCTCGACAGCCAGCTCAATTACGTGGACGTGGCGCTGGGCAGCCTGGAGCTGGCAGCGGTGCAGGTGGGCGAGCAGGTGGCGCGGGTGCCGGACCTGGTGGCGCTGGAGCGCTTGGTGCGTGACGCGCAATTGCAACCTGAGGCTGGATAATAGGGCGTTTGATCGGACCTCTTCGCGGCGCAAGCCCGCGCCCACAGGCACAGCGTTTTGTCCAACCTGTGGTAGTGGGCTTGCCCCGCGAAGAGGGACGAACGGAGTACCTCAGGAACCCAGCCCGCCAAAGGAGGTCTGTGTTTGCATGTATTACGGTGAACGCTTCAACGCCTGGACCCACCTGGTAGGTGCCGTCCTGGCCTGCATAGGTGCCATCTGGCTGATCGTCGTCGCGGGCCTGCAGGGCGACCCCTGGAAGATCGTCAGTTTCTCCATCTACGGCGGCACGCTGCTGCTGCTGTACAGCATCTCCACCCTCTACCACAGCACGCGCGGGCGGGCGAAGGTGATCATGCGCAAGCTCGATCACCTGTCCATCTACCTGCTGATCGCCGGCAGCTATACGCCATTCTGCCTGGTCAGCTTGCGCGGGCCTTGGGGCTGGAGCCTGTTTGGAGTGGTCTGGGGGCTGGCAGTGATCGGTATGCTGCAGGAGATCAAGCCCCGCTCCGAGGCGCGAATCTTGTCGATCATCATCTATGCAGTGATGGGCTGGATCGTCCTGGTGGCGGTCGACCCGCTGCTGCGCAGCCTCGGCACCGCCGGCTTCGCCTGGCTGGCGGCCGGCGGCGTGTTCTACACGGTGGGCATCATCTTCTTTGCCTTCGACAGCCGTTTTCGACACTGGCACGGCATCTGGCACCTGTTCGTGATCGCCGGCAGTGTGATGCACTTCATTGCCGTGTCGTTCTACGTGCGCTAGGCGCTGGGTTAAAAGTCGCCCCACAACTGCTGTGCCACCGACAACGCCACCACTGGCGCTGTTTCGGTGCGCAGCACGCGTGGGCCGAGGCGGGCGGCGTGGAAGCCGGCGGCCTTGGCCTGGTCGACTTCGGCGTCGTTCAGGCCACCTTCAGGGCCAATCAAGAAGGCCAGGCGTGAAGGCGTGGCGTGGCTGGTCAGCGGTTCGGCCACCGGGTGCAGGACCAGTTTCAGGTCGGCCTCGGTGTGTTTGACCCATTCGGCCAGTGTCACTGGCGAGTGAATTACCGGCACGCTCGACCGGCCGCACTGTTCGCAAGCACTGATGGCCACCTGGCGCCAGTGGGCCAGGCGTTTGTCGGCGCGTTCGTCTTTCAGGCGGACTTCACAGCGTTCGCTGACGATCGGGGTAATTTCATTGGCGCCCAGTTCGGTGGCCTTCTGGATCGCCCAATCCATCCGTTCGCCACGGGACAAGCCCTGGCCGAGGTGGATGTGCAGCGGCGATTCGGCCTGGCCGGCAAGGGCCTGGTCCAGTGCTACACGCACGGTTTTCTTGCCGACTTCGAGCAGCTGGCCGCGAAACTCCTGGCCGCTGCCGTCGAACAGTTGCACGGCATCGCCCGGGGCCATGCGCAGCACGCGGCCGATGTAATGGGCCTGGGCCTCGGGCAAGTCATGCTCGCCAAGGCTCAGGGGGGCGTCGATGAAGAAGCGGGACAGTCTCATGGTTAAGCTCAGAAAGTGAAGAAGTCATCGACCCTTGTAGGAGCGGCCTTGCGTCGCGAAAGGGTCGCAAGGCGGCCCCGGCGATATTTGCTGCGCCACAGAACCTGGGGCCGCTGCGCGCCCCTTTCGCGACGCAAGGCCGCTCCTACAAGGGAGTGCGTGGTGTTTGGTTAGCCCGGGTCGCGGAAATCGGGGTGGAAGTTGGCCGGCACCGCCACGCTGACGCTGTCTCGCGTGGCGATATCGATGCCTTCACTGGCCACCTCGGCAAGGAAGTCGATCTGCTCGGGCGTGATCACGTACGGCGGCAGGAAGTACACCACGCTGCCCAGCGGGCGCAGCAAGGCGCCACGGGTCAGGGCGTGCTCGAAGACCTTCAAGCCACGGCGTTCCTGCCAGGGGTAGGCGACCTTGCCAGCCTTGTCCTGGACCATCTCGATGGCCAGGGCCATGCCGGTCTGGCGGATCTCGGCCACATGCGGATGATCGGCCAGGTGCGCGGTGGCCGTGGCCATGCGTGCGGCCAGGGGCTTGTTGGCCTCGATCACGTTGTCTTGCTCGAAGATATCCAGCGTCGCCAGTGCGGCGGCGCAAGCCAGCGGGTTGCCGGTGTAGCTGTGCGAGTGGAGGAACGCGCGTAGCGTCGGGTAGTCGTCGTAGAAGGCCTGGTACACGGTGTCGGTGGTCAGGCACGCCGCCAGCGGCAGGTAGCCCCCGGTCAGCGCCTTGGACAGGCACAGGAAATCAGGACGGATACCGGCCTGTTCGCAGGCGAACATCGTCCCGGTGCGGCCGAAGCCCACGGCGATTTCGTCGTGGATCAAGTGCACGCCGTAGCGGTCACAGGCTTCGCGCAGCAGCTTGAGGTAGATCGGGTGGTACATGCGCATGCCGCCCGCGCCCTGGATCAGCGGCTCGATGATGACCGCGCTGATGCTGGCGTGGTGTTCGGCCAGGGTCTGCTCCATGGCCTGGAACAGGTTGCGCGAGTGTTCTTCCCAGCTCATGCCTTCGGGGCGCAGGTAGCAATCCGGGCTGGGCACCTTGATGGTATCGAGCAGCAGCGCCTTGTAGGTTTCGGTAAACAGCGGCACGTCGCCCACCGACATCGCGGCAATGGTTTCGCCGTGGTAGCTGTTGGTGAGGGTGACGAAGCGCTTCTTCTCGGGTTTGCCAATGTTCTGCCAGTAATGGAAGCTCATCTTCAGCGCGACTTCGATGCAGGACGAGCCGTTATCGGCGTAGAACACCCGGTCCAGCCCCGCCGGGGTCATGGCGACCAGGCGTTCGGACAGCTCGATCACCGGCTGGTGGCTGAAACCGGCCAGGATCACGTGTTCCAGCTGGTCGACCTGGTCCTTGATGCGCTGGTTGATGCGTGGGTTGGCATGGCCGAACACGTTGACCCACCAACTACTCACGGCGTCCAGGTAGCGCTTGCCTTCGAAGTCTTCCAGCCACACGCCTTCACCGCGCTTGATCGGGATCAGCGGCAACTGCTCGTGGTCTTTCATCTGGGTGCAGGGGTGCCACAGGACCTTGAGGTCACGTTGCATCCACTGATCGTTGAGGCCCATGGGTACTTCTCCTGGCTGCACTGCTGGCTTGGACCGCGTAAGCCTAAGCAAAGCTGCCGGGCAGGACAACCGCTGCTCATCAATGACGTTGGGTGCCGGTCCATTCGAGCTTGCGAATATGTACGGTGCCGGCCTGGGAAGTGGAAATGGTCAGGCGCCGGAAAGGCCCGTCGATGACCTGGTGATAGGGTTGTGTGGCGATGGGGCCGGGCATCAGGTCGGTAAAGCCGCTGCCTTCGATAGTGAGCCAGTAGAAGTTGCGTGGCGCGGGAGCGGCCAGGTCGTAATTGTGGTCTTCGGCATCGAACAGCATGTGCAGGTCGTCGCACAGGAAGTCGCTGACCACGTAGTACTCCAGTCGCAAGCATTCGACCTCTTGGGCGAAGGTAATCTCCACATCGCTGTTTTCGCCAATTACCAGTTCCGTGCCATCGTCGCCCCTGAACGCTTCGTGAAAGCCCGTCCAGGATGTGCTGTTGGCGCGAATACTCAGGCCAGATGCCGTGCACAAGGTTTGTTTGTGCCAGAGAAATTGCCGTGCGACGTGAGTGAAACACTCCTCGAAGATCATCTGCAGGCCCTCCTGGCGGGCGTTTGGCCATTCGCGTCAGCATCGCCTGCCGTGGTGCGAGCTGGCTACTGACAAAAATGTCAGTTGCCAAAAGGACTTGATGTCGCTGTGGTGGCAGGGTTGGCAGACCTGACGTATTCTTAACGCATCTGTCTCGGGGCATTTCTGCCTCCCTCTTTTTCTGAAACGTCTGACTCGGAGTTCGCCAACATGGCTGCTGCTTGGGTGCGCCTGTGCGCGTTGGTATTGATCGGTGTGTCCAGCGGCGCCGCGCTGGCGAAGGACAAAACGCCCACGGCCATCGTCGTGGGTGGCGGCCTGGCGGGCCTTACTGCAGCCTACGAGCTACAGAGCAAGGGCTGGCAGGTGACGCTGCTGGAGGCCAAGTCGGGCATGGGCGGCCGCTCGGGCCTGGCGACCAGCGAGTGGATCGGCAATGCCAAGGCGCAGCCGGTGCTCAACCAGTACCTCGACCGTTTCAAGCTTGAAACACTGCCTGCGCCGGAGTTCGTGCGCACGCCGGGTTACCTGATCGACGGTGAATACTTCAGTGCCACCGACCTGGCCACCAAGCAGCCCGCCACCGCCGAGGCGCTCAAGCGCTATGAGAAAACCCTCGATGACCTGGCCCGGTCGATCGACGACCCGCTGAACCCCCAGGCGACCAGCACACTGTTCGCCCTCGACCAGATCAACGTTTCCACCTGGCTCGACAAGCTGCAACTGCCAGCCACCGCGCGTCAGCTGGTCAACCAGCAGATCCGTAGCCGCTACGATGAGCCGTCACGCCTGTCGCTGCTGTACTTCGCCCAGCAGAATCGCGTGTATCGGGGTGTCAGTGACCGTGACCTGCGCGCCGCGCGCCTGCCCGGTGGCAGCCCGGTACTGGCTCAGGCTTTTGTCAAACAGCTGAAGACCATCAAGACCAGCTCGCCGGTCACCGCCATCGTCCAGGACAAGGACGGCGTCACGGTCAAGGTGGGCAGCGTGGGCTACCAGGCCGATTACCTGGTCATGGCTGTGCCCCTGCGCGCCCTGGCCAAGATCCAGATGACCCCGGGCCTGGACAACCAGCACCTGGCGGCGATCAAGGGCACCAACTATGGCTGGCGCGACCAGCTGATGCTCAAGTTCAAGAAGCCGGTGTGGGAAAGCCGGGCGCGCATGTCTGGCGAAATCTTCAGCAACGCCGGCCTGGGCATGCTGTGGATCGAACCGGCACTCAAAGGCGGCGCCAACGTGGTGATCAACCTGTCCGGCGACAACGCCCGCCTGCTGCAGGCGTTCGGTGACAAGCAGATGGTCGACCAGGTGTTGATCCGCCTGCACGCGTTTTATCCACAGGCCCGTGGCTCGTTCACCGGCTACGAGGTCAAGCGCTACAGCACCGACGCCGGTATGGGCGGCGCCTACCTGGCCTATGGCCCGGGGCAGATCAGCAAGTACTGGCGCCTGTGGGAGCGCCCGGTGCAGCGCATCACCTTTGCCGGCGAGCATACCGACGCCCTCTACCCTGGCACCCTGGAAGGCGCTCTGCGCAGCGGCCAACGTGCGGCCAGCCAGGCACAGGACTTGTTGGCCGGCAAGTCATTCGACCCCGCCAAGGCTGTGCCGGTTGCGGCCGCAGCCGCAGCAGGTGCTGCTGCGGCCAAGGACAAGGGCGGGTTCTTCTCGAACATGTTCGGTGGCGGGTCCGGCAAGACCGACAAGGCTGAAAAAGCCCCCGCCAAGGCCGAGCCGCTGAAAGATGAGGCCAAGCAGGACAAGCCAGGGTTCTTCTCGCGCCTGTTTGGCGGGGCTGACAAGCCCGAGGTGAAAGCCGAGCCGCTTGCCAAGGCCGACGAAGTGGCACCGGCGCCTGCTGCGCCAACCCCCGTTGCACCGGCAGTTGAGGCCAAGCAAGAGGCGGCCAAGCCTGCTGCCGCCAAGCCCGCCGCAACCAAGGCAACCCCTGCCAAGCATGCGCCAGCACACAAGCCGGCGGCAAAACAGGCGCACAAGCCTGTCGAGGCTAAAAAGGCCACGGCAAAATCGGCGCCGGCCAAGAAGCCAGTGGCCGATACCCAGGCCAAGGCAGGCTGACCTCCTCCCAGTGCCGGCTTAAGGGCCGGCACTGGCGCCCCGCGCTAATCCAACTATCGTTAATGTTTCCTTAATGGGAAGCTTTCACAATAAATATCGGATTTCTCGATAATCCGAAGCAATTTTTTCCGCTTTTATTCGATACGTTACGCGTTAGTCTGTGCACAGCTTTCACGGGGAAACACGCCAACATGCAACTGCGCAATTCACCTTCTCGCTACGGCGTGGTCAGCATCATCCTGCACTGGGGTGTAGCGCTGGCAGTCTTTGGCCTGTTCGGCCTGGGGCTGTGGATGGTCGGTCTGGACTACTACGACCCTTGGCGCAAATCTGGCCCAGACCTGCACAAAAGCATCGGTCTGATGCTGCTCGCGGTGATGCTGCTGCGTGTCGTCTGGCGTTTCATCAGCCCGCCACCGCCGGCGCCGGCCAACCACGGGGCACTCACCCGCGTGGCCGCCAAGCTGGGCCATCTGGCACTGTATGTGGGGCTGTTCGCGGTGATGATCGCCGGTTACCTGATATCCACCGCCGACGGCGTCGGTATTCCGGTATTCGGGCTGTTCGAAGTACCGGCACTGGTCAGTGACCTGCCCGATCAGGCGGACCTGGCTGGCGTGATTCATCTTTGGCTGGCCTGGGGCCTGGTGGTTTTTGCCGTGCTTCATGGCCTGGCAGCATTGAAACACCACTTCATTGACCGTGACGCGACCCTGACCCGTATGCTGGGCCGCAAAGCTTGACCCTCAACCTCAATTGCAAGGAATAGAAAGGATGTTGAAAAAGACTTTTGCCGCTCTGGCGCTCGGTACTGCGCTGTTCTCCGCTGGCGCCATGGCCGCCGAGTACAAGATCGACAAGGAAGGCCAGCACGCGTTCGTCGACTGGAAGATCAGCCACCTGGGCTACAGCTTCATCCACGGTACCTTCAAGGACTTCGACGGCAACTTCACTTGGGACAGCGCCAAGCCTGAGGCGAGCAAGATCAGCGTCGACCTGAAGACTGCCAGCCTGTGGTCCAACCACGCCGAGCGTGACAAGCACATCGCCAGCAAAGACTTCCTGGATGTGAAGAAATATCCAGACGCCAAGTTCGTTTCCACTGCCGTCAAATCGACCGGTGACAAAACGGCTGACGTGACCGGTGACCTGACCCTGCATGGCGTGACCAAGCCGGTCACCTTCAAGGCCACGTTCAACGGTGAAGGCAAGGACCCATGGGGCGGCGAGCGTGCTGGCTTCAACGCCACCACGACGCTGAACCTGAATGACTTCGGTATCAAAGGGCCAGGCGCGACTTCGCAGACCTTGGACCTGGATATCAGTGTTGAAGGCGTGAAGCAGAAGTAATGTGTTGTAGCTGAAAAAAGCTGGGGCCGCTGTGCGGCCCTTTCGCGACACGAGGCCGCTCCTACACAGAGCGGCCTTTTGCCGTGAAAGGGCCGCGCAGCGGCCCCAGCTTTTTACGATCAGCGGTTACGGGTGAGCAGCGCCGGGCGCTCGCCACGTGGGCGGCTTGGCAGATCGTCCAGTTGCTCAGGCGTCGGGTAACGGTCGAGCTTGGATTCCTTGCGGATGATCACCGGCTGGTTCTGCGGCTCACGCGAGCTGCGCACTGCAGGTTCCTGACGGGCAGCATCATCGCGAGCCGGGCGACCACGGCCACCGCCACCGCCATCACGGCGTGCACCGCCACCGTTTTTGTTGCGCGGCGGGCGCTTCTCGCCGCTGGTGCTGCGTGGCTGGCCGCCATTGCGAGCCTGGCCACCGGCACCGGCACCGGCACCGCCACCGTTGCTGCGCTGGGCAGCACCTTGGCCTTGGCTCTGGCTCGCACCAGTACCAGCGCCACCACCAGGACGACGGTTACGCCCCTGGTTCTTGCCCTGGTACGGGCTGACGTAGTCGGCGCGGTTACCGAAGTTGTCGACTTCGTCATCCAGGAACTCATCCGGCGCGCGGTCAGATGGCGCTTTGGGCGTGCTGTTCTGGCTGGCTTGCTGCTGGCGTGGCTTGTTGTCACGCGGCTTGCGCTGCTGCGGCTTGTCGCCGGACCTTTCCTTCTCGGCAGGCTTGTCGGCAGCGGGCTGCTTGGCCTTGCCTTTATCCTTGCCTTTGTCCTTGCGGCCGCCGTTGGCGTCTTTGCCGCCTTCGCCGCGTGGCTGGTTGCGACCACCACGGCCGGTGTTCTGCGGGCGTTCGCGTACTTCAGGCTTCTCGGCTTCCACCTGGCTTGCATCAAAGCCCATCAGGTCGCCATCGGCAATCTTCTGCTTGGTGACCCGCTCGATGCTCTTGAGCAGCTTCTCTTCGTCTGGCGAGACCAGGGAAATAGCCTCACCCGAACGGCCTGCACGGCCCGTACGGCCGATACGGTGCACGTAATCTTCTTCGACATTGGGCAGCTCGAAGTTGACCACGTGGGGCAACTGATCGATGTCCAGGCCGCGGGCGGCGATGTCGGTGGCAACCAGAACCCGTACGGCATTGGCCTTGAAGTCGGCCAGGGCTTTGGTGCGGGCGTTCTGGCTCTTGTTGCCGTGGATGGCGGCGGCGGTCAGGCCGTGCTTTTCCAGGTACTCGGCCAGGCGGTTGGCGCCGTGCTTGGTACGGGTGAACACCAGTACCTGTTCCCAGGCACCCTGGGTGATCAGGTGTGCCAGCAGTGCACGCTTGTGGCTGGCGGGCAGGCGGTAGATGCGCTGCTCGATGCGTTCGACCGTGGTGTTGGGCGGCGTGACCTCGATGCGCTCCGGGTTGTGCAGGAGCTTGTCGGCCAGGTCGGTGATGTCTTTGGAGAAGGTGGCCGAGAACAGCAGGTTCTGGCGCTTGGCCGGCAGGCGCGCAAGGACCTTCTTGACGTCGTGGATGAAGCCCATGTCGAGCATGCGGTCGGCTTCATCGAGGACCAGAATTTCTACATGGGACAGGTCAACCTTGCCTTGACCGGCCAGGTCGAGCAGGCGACCAGGGCACGCCACCAGGACGTCGACACCCTTGGCGATGGCCTGGATCTGCGGGTTCATGCCGACACCGCCGAAGATGCAGGCGCTGACCAGTGGCAGGTCACGGGCATAGACCTTGAAGCTGTCATGCACCTGGGCCGCCAGTTCGCGGGTCGGGGTCAGGACCAGTACGCGGGGCTGGCGTGGGCCATGGCGCTGCGACTTGTCGGGGTGGCCACCGGGGAACAGGCGCTCAAGGATCGGCAAGGCAAAGCCGCCGGTTTTACCAGTACCTGTCTGTGCGGCGACCATCAGATCGCGGCCTTGCAACACGGCGGGAACAGCCCGCTGTTGCACCGGAGTCGGCTGGGTGTAGCCCGCAGCCTCGATAGCGCGGACAAGAGCCTCGGAGAGACCGAGGGAAGCAAAGGACATGGGCGATCCTGTTCTCGTGTGGGCTGGGCCCGTTGGGATGTTCTGCCTGGCGCGACGGGCATCGGTGAGATGCGATCGCGTCCGGTCCAGCTTGGCTTTCACTGCACATCCAGGAAGCGGAGGGCTGACGCGGTGGGGCGTCGATGCCGATCGGGATGTCTGTTGCTAGGCCGAGCGTCCGGGCGTAAGCCTGGCGGGAAGGCCCGAGTATAACAGAGCTATCGCGGCGTGCTGCTTTCCTGCTGCTCAACGGCGTTGAGAATGTTTCCGATGTCGCCTGTGTAGCGGTTGTTGATGGCGGCATAGGCGGGTTCTTGCTTGAAGCGCTGCAATTCTTCGGCGAACGCCTGGGCCAACGCTTCTCGCCCAGGTTTACGGGTCAGCCCGAGGTACTGCGTCTGTCGGCTGATCAGCAGTGGCAGTTCCTCGACCTGCTGTTCCAGGCCCAGTTGACGCATCAGGTAGCGGCCAACCCTGCGGTCGGTAATCAGTAGATCGATGCGGCCAAGCACCAACTTGCCGAGGTTGGCTTCATGGGTGGGGGCTGCTTCACGTCGGAAACGGGACGAGCCGTTGAAGGCCGCGCCGTAGGTATAGCCGGGCGATGTGCCTACGCTGAGGCCGGCGAGGTCATTCAGGCTGGTCACTGTGTGCCGACGGCTGCGGGCCTGGAACAGCACGAACTCGACATCCGACATGGGCTCCGACGGGTAGATCAGAAAAGGCCTGCGCGCGTCGATCTGAAAGATATCGACAATACCGTCCGCCAGCCCTTGCTCGATCATCGCCAGGCAGCGCTTCCAGGGTAGAAACTGCCATTCCACCTCCACGCCCAGGCGCTTGAAGACCTGGGTGGTGACCTCGTAATCGATGCCTCGGGGCTGGCCGTTCTGCTGGTAGACATACGGCGCCCAGTCGTCGGACACCAGGCGCAGGCGTTCGGCCTGGGCCAACGGGCTCAGGCAGGCGAGCAGCAGGATCCAGAACAGGCGGGTGATGGCGGGCATGGCCCGCAGATTACGCGCTCGGCCTGCTCAAGGCCAGTGAAGAGCAGGCTGTTCAGGCCTGCTTCGAGCACAGCAGGTGCGCTTCGATATCCTTGCGCCGCGCCCCCAGCGACAGGCGCAAGCCCGGGTGGCGCAGGCACTGGCGCAACTGCTCGGGCTCGATGCGGCCGTGGCGCGTATTGAAGTTTTCCAGGGCTTTGTCCCACCAGGCCGATGCACAGGCGCGGTCGAATTCATTGGGGTAGGGGTAGCTGCCGTAGAGCAATTCGCGGGCAAACTGCCGCTCGTGGCGGGGCAGGGTCAGGCTCAGTGCCTTGTAACCCAAACGGTGCAGGGTTGGCGGCCGTGGCAGTTGATCGTTGACCCGCGCGACATCGGCCAGCGCCGCCTCGCAAAGCGGCTCATCGCCGTGCTTGCGTAGCCAGGCCTGGATCTTGGCGCGAAACTGGGCTTTGCGGCTCCAGTAATGGTGAATGACGTCGGTGCATTCGGCCACTTTCAGCGTGCGGTAGGCCGCCACCGCCAGGCAGAACTCCTCCAGGGTGTAGGCCTCGCGGGCCAGCGGGTAGAACTCGTCCATCATGGCGATGGAGTGGTCCAGGGTCGGCGCGTCTTCGGCGCTGAGCCCGATCACGCCAGAGTTGATCAGCGGCATCTGGCAATCGGCCAGGCCCCGGTCCTGGAGAACAGCCAGCAGGTTCTTGTACAACAGACACTTCTGGTTGGCGCCGTAGCGGCCACCGATGGCGTTGCACAGCAGTTGGCCGGGCTTGACGCGCTCGAACAGGCGCATCGGCGAGTGCCGGAAGAAGGTGTCGGTATCGATCAGTATGGCCAGTGGGTGCTGCTCGAGTACCTGACGGAGCAGCACGTGCTTGCTGCGAAAGTGATAACCGTGGGGCGCATTCCACGCTGTGCGGGTGGCTTCGTCGAGCAGATGCACCGTGACCGGCAGCTTGGCATACGGCGCTGGGTTGTCGGTGTAGACCTGGATGTCCAGGGCCTCGCCTGCCGACCGGCCCAGGTGGGCAAGGGCACTGACGATGCTGAAGCAGGCTTCCTGATGGTAGGTGGCCGGGCCGAAAGCCAGGTAGACGAGCTGAGGGCGCGATGGCTGGGGATGCTGCATGTCAGGCAAGACCTGTTTAACCCGAAAATAAATAAGGCCTTAGTCTATGACCAAAGCCTTAATCATTTCTTAAACAGATATTGCCAAGACGTTTCAGCGGGGCAGCTTCAGGTTGTTCCAGATCGCGAGGCTCGCTTCGGCCTGGTTCAACGTATAGAAGTGCAGGCCCGGTGCGCCGCCTTGCAGCAGCTGTTCGCACATGCGGGTGATCACTTCTTCGCCGAATGCCTGGATGCTGGCGGTGTCGTCGGCATAGGCTTCGAGCTGCTTGCGGATCCAGCGCGGGATCTCGGCGCCACAGGCGTCGGAGAAGCGTGCCAGCTTGCTGTAGTTGGTGATCGGCATGATGCCGGGCACCACCGGGATCTCGACGCCCAGTTTCTGCGCACGCTCGACAAAGTAGAAATAGCTGTCGGCGTTGAAGAAGTACTGGGTGATGGCGCTGTCGGCACCGGCTTTGACCTTGTGCACGAAGTTGGCAAGGTCGATCTCGAAGTTGCGCGCCTGCGGGTGCATTTCGGGGTAGGCGGCCACTTCCAGGTGGAAGTGATCACCGGTTTCCTGGCGGATGAACTCGACCAGGTCGCTGGCGTAGCGCAGCTCGCCGCTGGCCATGCCCATGCCCGAGGGCAGGTCGCCGCGCAGGGCGACGATACGCTTGATGCCCGCTGCCTGATATTCGGCCAGCAGGCTGCGCAGCTCTTCTTTGCTATCGCCAACGCACGACAGGTGCGGTGCGGCAGGTACCTTCACTTCGCTTTCCAGCTGCAGCACGGTGTTCAGCGTGCGGTCGCGGGTAGAGCCGCCGGCACCGTAGGTGCAGGAGAAGAAGTCCGGGTTGTAGGTGGCCAGCTGGCGGGCAACGCCCATCAGCTTTTCGTGACCGGCATCGGTCTTGGTCGGGAAGAATTCGAAGCTGTAGCGGCGTTCTTGTGACATCACTCTTTCCTCAAGCAGCAAGCTGCTAGCGGCAAGCTGCAAGTAAAAGCCAGATCGGTGATGGCCGATCTGGCTTGGCATCGTTCAAGATCGTTAGTGCATGAACCACAAGCGACAGCGGCACGGGGCGCCTTTTCTTGCCGCTTGCAGCTTCAAGCTTGCCGCTTATCAGTAGCGGTAGGCGTGCGGCTTGAACGGGCCTTCGACAGTCACACCGATGTACTCGGCTTGCTGCACGGTCAGTTTGGTGACGACGCCGCCGAAGCCGCGGACCATTTCCAGGGCCACTTCTTCGTCGAGCTTCTTGGGCAGCACTTCAACGGTCAGGCGCTCGGCTTTCTTCTCGGCCGACAGGTCGGCGTACTTCTGCTCGAACAGGAAGATCTGGGCCAGCACCTGGTTGGCGAACGAACCGTCCATGATGCGGCTTGGGTGACCGGTGGCGTTACCCAGGTTCACCAGACGGCCTTCGGCCAGCAGGATCAGGTAGTCGTCGTTTTGCGGGTCGAAATCGCCAGCGCCGGTACGGTGGATCTTGTGTACCTGCGGCTTGACCTCTTCCCAGGCCCAGTGCTTGCGCATGAAGGCGGTGTCGATCTCGTTGTCGAAGTGGCCGATGTTGCACACTACGGCGCGCTTTTTCAGGGCCTTGAGCATGTTGGCGTCGCAGACGTTGACGTTACCGGTGGTGGTGACGATCAGGTCGATCTTGCCCAGCAGGGCCTTGTCGATGCTGGCTTCGCTGCCATCGTTGATGCCGTCGATGAACGGCGAGACCAGCTCGAAGCCGTCCATGCACGCCTGCATGGCGCAGATCGGGTCGACTTCGGTGACCTTGACGATCATGCCTTCCTGACGCAGGGACTGGGCCGAGCCCTTGCCCACGTCACCGTAGCCGATCACCAGGGCTTGCTTGCCCGACAGCAGGTGGTCGGTGCCGCGCTTGATGGCGTCGTTCAAGCTGTGACGGCAGCCGTACTTGTTGTCGTTCTTGCTCTTGGTGACCGAGTCGTTGACGTTGATCGCCGGGACTTTCAGCTCGCCCTTGGCCAGCATGTCCAGCAGGCGGTGCACGCCGGTGGTGGTTTCTTCGGTCACGCCGTGGACGCGGTCCAGCACGGCCGGGTATTTCTTGTGCAGCAGCTCGGTCAGGTCGCCGCCGTCGTCGAGGATCATGTTGGCGTCCCATGGCTGGCCATCCTTGAGGATGGTCTGCTCCAGGCACCACTCGTACTCTTCCTCGGTTTCACCTTTCCAGGCGAACACAGGGATACCGGCGGCGGCGATGGAGGCAGCGGCCTGGTCCTGGGTGGAGAAGATGTTGCAGGACGACCAGCGCACCTCGGCACCCAGGGCAACCAGGGTTTCGATCAGCACGGCGGTCTGAATGGTCATGTGGATGCAGCCCAGGATCTTCGCGCCCTTGAGCGGTTGCTCGGCGAGATACTTGCGGCGCAGGCCCATCAGTGCAGGCATTTCCGATTCGGCGATGATGGTTTCGCGACGGCCCCAGGCGGCCAGGGAGATGTCAGCGACTTTGAAATCGGTAAAACCAGCAGGCGTGTTTACAGCGCTCATGAGAGCCTCCATTCGTAGTGTGCGAATGGGCGCCGTTGTGCGTTGAGCGTCCGCAGAAGCGGACAACGCCCCATCCGAGCCTGACAGGCCTAGCCTGCTGCAGCGCCCCTCGGACAGGTGGCGGGCATGGCCCCGCGGCGGGTGGCCATGTAAAACGGCACAGATTATAGCCGTGACCGGGACCTTCGCCCAAGGTTTTCTGTCGATTAATCGAGACGATAGTCGATGTTCAATGGAGCGGTGACGGCCGCTCTGCCATCATGAGTACACGTTAGCCAAGCAGGTCAGGAGTACAGATGAACTTTCACACCCGCAAATGGGTAAAACCCGAAGACCTCAACCCCAATGGCACCCTGTTCGGTGGCAGCCTGTTGCGCTGGATCGACGAGGAGGCGGCCATCTACGCCATCGTCCAGCTGGGCAACCAGCGTGTGGTGACCAAGTACATGTCGGAGATCAACTTCGTCAGTGCTTCGCGCCAGGGCGACATCATCGAGCTGGGTATTACCGCAACCGAGTTCGGCCGTACCTCGATCACCCTCAAGTGCGAGGTGCGTAACAAGATCACCCGCAAGAGCATCCTGACGGTCGACAAGATGGTCTTCGTCAACCTCGGTGAAGATGGCCAGCCGGCGGCGCATGGGCGGACCGAGATCAAGTACGTGCAGGACCAGTTCCCGGATTCTGCGGTGGAGTGAAAACCAGGGGGCCGCAAAGCGGCCCCGTTGTTTTTCAGGGTTGGGCGCTGACCTTGCGCACCACGCGGCCAATGCTCAGCCCCTGCACCAGGATCGACGACAGCACCACGATGTAGGTGATCGACAGCAGCAGGTCGCGCTCTTCGCCCAGCGGCAGCGACAGCGCCAGGGCCACCGAAACCCCACCGCGCAGACCACCCCAGGTCAGCACCCGCACAGTGCCTTTGGGGACCGGGCGCCAGCGCCGCAGCAGCACGATTGCCGGGGCCACGGTCAACAGCCGCGACAGCAGTACCGCCAACGCCAGCACGCTACCGGCCGCCAGGTGCATCCAGTTGAACGGCAGCAGCAGAAGCTCCAGGCCGATCAGCGCGAACAGCAAGGCGTTGAGCATGTCATCGATCAACTCCCAGAAACCGTCCATGTAGCGACGGGTCATGTCGTTCATCGCCAGGTTGCGCCCCATGTTGCCGATGATCAGGCCGGCCACCACCATGGCGATCGGCGCCGAGACGTGCAGCTCGTAGCACATCGCCGAGCCACCGATGACCAGCGCCAGGGTCAGCATGACCTCGACCTGGTACTGCTCGATGCTCTTGATCATGCGGTAGGTGGCGTAGCCGATCAGCCCACCGAACACCACGCCGCCAATGGCCTCGCGGGCGAACAGCACCGCCGTGTCGTAGACGCTGGGGGTTTCGCCCAGCTGGATGATGCCCAGCAGCACAGTGAACACCACGACTGCGGTGCCATCGTTGAACAGCGATTCGCCGACGATGGTGGTTTTCAGTGGCTTGGATGCATTGGCGGTACGCAATGCGCCGAGCACGGCAATCGGGTCGGTGGGCGAAATCAGCGCGCCGAACAGCAGGCAATAGATCAGCGGCACCTCCCAGCCGAACATCGCGAACACCCAATGCGACAGGTAGCCGATGACCACGGTTGCGATCAGCACACCGATGGTGGCCAGCAGGCCGATCGGCCAGCGATAGCTGCGCAGGTCCGAGAGGTTGACGTGCAAGGCGCCGGCGAACAGCAGGAACGCCAGCATCCAGTGCATCAGCAAATCGTTGAAGTCGATCTGGTTCATCAGGCCTTCGACGCGTTCTTCCAGGCCAGGGAAGCCGATCAGGCTCAGGCCCTGCAGCATCAGGGAGAACAATAACGCGGTGACCATCACGCCAATGGCGGGTGGCAGGCCGATGAAGCGGTAGTTGACGTAGGTGAGGAGGGTGGTGAGGCAGATAAACGCGGCAACTAATTCAAGCATCCCGAATCCTGTGACAGTGGCTTCCAAGTCGTACCCGAATGGCTCGGGCAGTTCTTTGATGACCTGGCGAGGGGTTCGGGACACAGGGTTTGACCCAATTAGTCCAAATCGTTCCCAGATATGGGGCGCGCAGCGGCCCCCTGGAACGCTATATATTCAACCCTCGAGAAACCTCACAAGGATAAGAAGGCGTGTTGGCAACATCCCTGGTACTGGTCGCCGCCTTGCTGCATGCGACGTGGAATACCCTGATCAAATTCAGCGGCGAGCGCTTGCTGGTGATCGCCAGCATGGACACGGTGGCACTGGTGTTCGCGGTGCTGGCGGTGGCGTTCGTCGATGTGCCGCCGGCGCAGATATGGCCCTGGCTGATGGCCTCGGCGCTGGCCGAGCAGTTGTACCGCTACCTGCTGATCAAAGCCTACCGCGTGGGCGACCTGGGGCTGGTCTATCCTCTGATGCGCGGGCTGTCGCCGTTGGTGGTGCTGGGGCTGACGCTGGCGTTTGCTGGGGAGTCGCTGAGCCAGCAGCAGATCATCGGCATCCTGCTCATCCCTTGCGGCATGGCGTGCCTTCTATGGCAGGGGGGAGGGGGCGATCGCCTGCCCTGGTCGATGCTGCCGGTGGTGGCGCTGATCGGCCTGTGCATCGGTTGCTACACCTGGTTCGATGGCCAGGCGGTACGGCTGTGGGGCAAGCCGTGGGACTACCTGGTATGGCTGACCTTGCTCAGTGCCTGGCCCTTCCCGCTGCTGGCCAGTGTGGCGCGGCGGGCCCCCTTCGTGCTGTTCTGGCGAACCCAGTGGCGGCTGGGGTTGGCCGTGGGGTTTTGCGTGTTGTTCAGTTACGCCCTGGTGCTGTGGGCCATGCACCTGGGATCGGTGGCCGAAGCGGCAGCGTTGCGAGAGTTGAGCGTAATCCTGGTGGTGCTGTTTGGCATGCGCTACCTCAAAGAACCTTTTGGCGGGCCAAGACTCCTAGCTTGCGGGCTGGTGCTGGCAGGTATGCTGGTAATGAAGCTCTAACCCGATTATTGAACAAGGAGTCCTGTCCATGACCGTTGCCCTGTGGTGCATCCTGATCGCGCTGGCACTGCCGCCGCTTTGTGCGTTGATCGCCAAGGTGAGCAGTGGCCGTTTCGGCCTCAAGGACAATCACGACCCGCGCGCCTTCCTCGACACGCTATCGGGCCTGCCGCGCCGTGCCCACGCCGCGCAGCAGAACAGCTACGAGGCGTTTCCGGCATTTGCGGCGGCCGTGCTGGTGGCCGATATCGTCGGCAATGCCGAACAAGTGACGCAGGACGTGCTGGGCGTGATGTACATCACCAGTCGGCTGCTCTACATCATCTGCTACCTGGCGGACTGGGCGGCGTTGCGCTCGCTGGTGTGGTTTGCCGGGTTGGCGCTGATCGTGTCGTTCTTCGTCGTTTCGGCCTGAGTCGTCGCGCTTTTCGCGGGTAAACCCGCTCCCACAGCAGCCATTGCGATCCCTGTGGGGGCGGTTTTATCCTCGCAGCATTCAGCACCGTATCAAAGGACTTTCGGCACTTCAGGCAGCGGTTTGCCTTTCGGCCACAACATCCAGATCTGCCCCTGCTGCTTCATGTTACCGGCCAGCTCGCCTGCTTCAGGCCCGGTGCCCCAGAACAGGTCCGCACGTACTTCGCCAGCAATAGCCCCACCCGTATCCTGAGCGCCTACCGGCCGCACCACCGGCGTACCGTCCGGGCGCGTGGTCGACAGCCAGAGCAGGCTGCCCAGCGGAATCACCTTGCGGTCGATCGCCACACTGTAACCGGCCGTCAATGGCACATTGAGCGAGCCGCGCGGGCCTTCGTTACTGTCGGGGCGGGTGCTGAAGAACACATAGCTGGGGTTGCTGGCGAGCAATTCCGGTACCCGCTGTGGGTTGGCCTGGGCCCAGGCGTGAATGGCGCCCATACTCACCTCTTCCTTCTTCAATTGGCCCTGCTCCACCAGCCAGCGGCCGATCGGCCGATAGGGGTGGCCGTTCTGGTCGGCGTAGCCCAGGCGCAGTTGGCGGCCATCTTCCAGTTGTACCCGGCCCGAACCCTGGATCTGCAGGAACTGCAGGTCCATCGGGTCGGTCAGCCAGGCCAGCACCGGGGCCTTGACGCCCTCACGGTTGATCACCTCGGCGGTGTCGTAAGGCTTGAGCACGCGGCCGTCCAAGCGCCCACGCAAGCGCTTGCCCTTGAGCTCTGGGTACACGCTGGCCAGGTCGACCACAATCATGTCGTCGGGCACGCCATAAACCGCGACGTGGTTGGCCTCGGTAGGCTTCAGGCTGCCGGGGTAGACCGGCTCGTAGTAACCGGTGATCAGGCCGTTGGCATTGTTTTCGGCCGAGCGCAGGCCATAGACCTGCAGGTTCTGCTGCAGGAAGGCGCGTATTTGCAGGGCGTCGTCGGGCACGCTGGCAGCGGCCTCGCAGGTGGCGGCCCAGACTGTGTCGCGCTTGAGCTTCTCGCAACCATTACGCCACGCGTGGAAGCCGGCAACCAGGTCGGTGTCGCTGACGCTGGGCAGGTCCTGCCAGGTGGCGTTGGCATAGGTGGCAATGGCATGGGGCTCTGGCTTGGCGCTTTCGCCGCCGTTGCAGCCGGCCAGCAGGGCCAGCGCCGGGAGTGTCCAGGCCAGGTGGCGCAGGGCAGATTTCATGTGTGGGTTCCTGTCACGGGCGAAGATGAATATTCGCCCCTGTTATTTATGTGGCTATTGGTCTTTGGCCCTCGGGCGGCGATACTGGCTGCCCATTTTCGTAGGCCGTATTGACCGTGATGTTCAAGCGATTGACCGTTGTTCTGCTCGCAGCCCTGGCCCTGAACGCCTGTGACCGTGTTGACCCGAATTCGCCGTTGGGCAAGCGTAAGGTGATCTTCAAGGACATGCTCAAGACCAGCGAAGACCTGGGTGGCATGTTGCGCGGTCGTTTGCCCTTCGACGGGGAGAAGTTTGCCGAGGGGGCCGTGAAGCTCGACACCCTGTCGCAGCAGCCGTGGCAGCACTTCCCGCAGGCGCGCGATGGCGGCGACAGCAGTGCACGAGCAGAGGTGTGGGAGCGTCAGGCGCGTTTCCATGACCTTGCCCGGCAACTGGAGGGCGTGACTGGCGAGCTGGTCGATGCGACTCGGGGCCAGCCGCTGGACGCCGCGCAATTGAAAGGGCCGATGGACAAGGTCGAGGCAGCATGCAAGGCCTGTCATACCGAGTTTCGCAATCATTGAGGGTAAATGCCTTGGCCCCATCACCGGGAAACCGCTGATGGAGCCAGGGCAGGCAGCATAAGCAGGGCCTGTCAGCGGTCCAGTTCGTCCACTGCTTCCTGCAGTTCCTTCCTGGACTCTGCGAGCTTGTCTTTACGCTTGTTTATCCTTTCGGCGTCGCCTTTTTTCTCGGCTTTTTTCAGGTCTTTTTCGCGCTGTGCGACTTCATGGCGTGCATCGAGCACTTTTTGTTCGCGCTCTTTGCGCAGGCTGTTATCGGTGCAGTTCTTGGCGCCTTCCAGTGCCTGTTCGAGCCCCGCGACCTGGTCGCTGTTGCCATGTTCACGGGCAATCTTCAGCTGGTTCTCGATGGCACTGCGTTTGGCGTCGCAGCCCGTCAGGCCGGCATCCGGCTGGGCGGCCTGCACGGCGCCAGCGGTCAGACCAAGGGTTGCGAGCAGGAAAAGAGTCGAAATACGTTTCATGAAAAGCCTCCTGAACGGGGCGGGCAGAAAAGTTGGGGGAAATCCTGCCTTGGTTTTTCCTATTTAGAAACCCTTGTTGGTTTTTTCTGGTCGATACTCAGACTTTGCTTACATGGATTTTGGTAATAATTCATTGCGCGGGGGCTTTGTCGCTGAATTGGAATGCGTTGACGCCGGCCTCGTTCAACCGCGCTGCGATGGCTTGAACCTCGTTGGCCATGAAAAATGCCTCAAGCTGATGCGCGCGTACGGCGCCGATACCCGGCAATGCCTGCCAGTCACCGGCAGTACGCAAGGATAGCTGAGCCCACTCACCTTCCAGTTGCATGCCGCCGGGTGCGGGTACGCCAAGCGCCCGCAACCAGCGGGCAAAGGGTTGGGAGCGCGCGCTTTCGAAGCTGTTCATCAGCTGTGTGGCAGTCGCTTCGCTGATACCCGGCACCTCACCCATTCGCTGGGTATCGAGGTGCAGCCAGTCAGTCATTGAGGTAACTACCCCCGCATCGACCAGGCGCCGCCACGTACCCGGCCCGGTGCGTGGCATGGCCAGCCCCTGCTTGCCACTGAGCCATGTGAGCCGTGCAATGAACTGCTCGTTGCAGCCATCGCCTGCGTGCCAGCAGCTGTGCGGGTGATAGCGTCCTGGCGGCGGCACCTCCATCGGCTGGCGCACGGCCGCGCGATGCACCACGCGCTCGAAACGCGGGATGGTCAGCCCTGCCAGGCTGATTGCCACCTGGTCACCCGGGGCAATGTCGAGGCGCTGCCAGCGGTCCAGTGAGCCCAGGCTTACCTGGGTGATCAGTCGGTCGTCCAGTTTGACCGGTTGAAGCTGCAGCACCGGTGTGATCCTCCCGGTGCGGCCGACCCGCAAGCGGACTTCGCGTACGTCTGCCAGGGCCTGGGCGTAGGGGTGTTTCCAGGCTGCGAGCCAGTAAGGCGCCTTGGCCTGCCAGCGCTCAGCGGGTGGCCGTGCGTCCTGGCGCAGAATCACGCCATCGGTGGCGAAGGGCAGGGGTGAGCGGTACCAGTGCTGGCGCCAGTGCGCGGCCTGGGTGGCGGAGTCGATCGCGATGCTGTAGCGCTGGCTGTCGGGGAAGCCCAGTTGCGCCAGTTGCGAAACCCGTTCGGCCTGGCTATCGGGGCCTTGCGGCCAGTCCCAGACGAACAGGCCGATGCCGGCCCCTTGTTCTGCGCTGAACAGCTTGCGGGCGAGTAGCCCGGCCACGGTCCCGCGCGCATTGACGCTGCCAGCCTGGGCTTGGATATGTGCGTCCAGGCGCAGGTACAGTTCACCTTGCAGCACCAGGTCACGCGCTTGGGGCAGTTGCCGGGTGATGGCGCCGAGCTGAGCGATATGGCGACTCCAGTCGTGCCCTTGCACCCCATCACCGCGGCTCAGCAACTGCACCAGTTGCCCCTGCCGATAGCGAACAGAGACCGCCACGCCATCGACCTTGGGCTGTATCCACAGGCCCGTCTTGCCAGCCATCCAGCGGCCCACGGCCTGCTCGTCGGCGAGCTTGTCGACGCCGGTATGCGGAATGGGGTGGGGAACCGGGCCACGTGCCGTCGTCAGGGGGGCAAGTCCTGCCAGCAGGCCGAAACATTGCTGCAAGTGGTGCAGGCGTTGTCGGCTTTGGTCATACAGCTCATCTGCCACCAGCGCGATGCCCTGGCGGTGGTAGTGGTCATCCCAGTGGGAAAGCGTATCGCGCAGGTGGGCAACTTCGGTTTCGGCTTGTTGCATGGGCCAGTCGGGGCATGAGGCGGCCCTTGCAAGCGAGGCCTGCAGTGAGAGCAGCAGTGCAAATAGCAGCATGAACGGCATGGCCAGCATCCTTGCATGGCGGGAGGAGCCTTCAGCCTAGGCAGGTAGCGCGCTGGTTGCTGTGAGCAGTTGTCAGTCGATATGTCACAACGCTCACGGCGGAAACCTGAAAAGCAAAAGCCCCTGCCGATCGCTCGGCAGGGGCTTTCGTTTACCGCTGTAGGAAAATTACAGCCCGGCAGCGTCACGCAGCGACTGGGCGCGGTCGGTGCGCTCCCAGGTGAAGGTGGTGAAGGTGTCGTCGCCGACAGTCTTCTGCTGTGGCGTGCGGCCGAAGTGGCCGTAGGCAGCGGTTTCCTGGTACATCGGGTGCAGCAGGTCGAGCATCTTGGTGATGGCGTACGGGCGCAGGTCGAAGCACTCGCGCACCAGTTGTACGATCTTCTCGTCCGACACTTTACCTGTGCCGAAGGTGTTGATCGAAATGGAGGTCGGCTGGGCCACGCCGATCGCGTAGGACACCTGGATCTCGCAGCGCTCGGCCAGGCCGGCAGCAACGATGTTCTTGGCCACGTAGCGGCCGGCATAGGCGGCCGAACGGTCGACCTTGGACGGGTCCTTGCCGGAGAACGCGCCACCACCGTGACGGGCCATGCCGCCGTAGGAGTCGACGATGATCTTGCGGCCAGTCAGGCCGCAGTCACCCACCGGGCCACCGATGATGAAGTTGCCGGTCGGGTTGATGTGGTACTGGGTGCCCTTGTGCAGCAGCTCGGCCGGCAGGGTGTGCTTGACGATCAGCTCCATCACCGCTTCCTGCAGGTCTTTCTGCGAGACCTCAGGGTTGTGCTGGGTGGACAGGACGACGGCGTCGATGCCGACCACCTTGCCGTTTTCGTAGCGGCAGGTGACCTGCGACTTGGCGTCCGGGCGCAGCCACGGCAGCAGCTTGGACTTGCGCGCTTCGGCCTGGCGCTCGACCAGACGGTGCGAGAAGCAGATCGGCGCCGGCATCAGCACGTCGGTTTCGTTGCTGGCGTAGCCGAACATCAGGCCCTGGTCGCCCGCGCCCTGGTCTTCCGGCTTGGAGCGGTCGACGCCTTGGGCGATGTCGACCGACTGCTTGCCGATGATGTTCATCACGGCGCAGGTGGCGCCGTCGAAGCCGACGTCGGAGCTGTTGTAGCCGATGTCGATGATGACCTTGCGTACCAGCTCTTCGAGGTCGACCCAGGCGGAAGTGGAGACTTCGCCGGCGATGATGGCGACTCCGGTCTTGACCAGGGTTTCGCAGGCTACGCGGGCGTATTTGTCCTGAGCGATGATGGCATCAAGGACAGCGTCCGAAATCTGGTCGGCGATCTTGTCCGGATGCCCTTCGGACACGGACTCGGAGGTGAAAAGGGAGTATTCGCTCATCTCGAAGGGTTCCTAAAATTTACCGATGGTGTATGTCGCCAGTCGCCCGCTGAAAGTGGCGGACCTGTATCTGGAAACCGTTACGCAAGCCCACGTAGAGGCTGTCCCCGGGGACCAGCCCGGCAACGTTGGCCCAACGGGCCAGGTCGTCCTGTTCGAAGCCCAGCCAGAGGTCGCCGCAGGCATCCCGCGCCCACCCCTGGTCATGGCTGCACAGCTCGGTGACCAGCAGGCTGCCGCCCGCTTTCACCCGTTTGGCCAGCAGGCGCAGGGCCAGGGCCGGGTCGCTGAAGTGGTGCAGGACCATGTTCAGCACAACGCAGTCGGCTGCCACATCCGTTGCATCCAGTGCATCGGCCAACTGCAGGCTCACATTGTCCAGGCCTTCACGCTGGCAGACCTGGCGGGCCAGCTCGAGCATGGTCGGGCTGTTGTCCAGCGCGGTCACCGTGCCGAAGCGCCGCGCCAGGTCCGGCAGGAAGCCGCCGTCGCCGGGGCCTACCTCCAGTGCACTGGCAGCCGGGCCGAAATTCAGTTTGTCGAGCATGGCCAGCAGGCTTTCGCGGTACTGCGGCAGGCCGGCGATCAGGTCTTGCTGGGCGCGGAATTTTTCTTCCACGCGCTGGAAGAAGTCCTGGCTGGTGGCCGCACGACGCTGCTGCACCTGGGCGATCCGTGCCTGTACCGCCGGCGGCAAGGTCAGGTCGTCGACCTCGTCGAGCAGCGCCGTGTGCAGGCGCCCGCCAAGGCGCAGGCTGTCGGGCAGGGCGCGGCGGTAGAAGATGGCGTTGCCTTCGCGGCGGGTAGCCACCAGTTCGGCCTGGGCCAGTACCTTGAGGTGGTGGCTCATGCCGGACTGGCCGATGTCAAAGATTTGCGCCAGTTCCAGCACGCCAAACGAATCGCTGGCCAGCGCGCGCAAGACATTCAGGCGCAGCGCATCGCCACTGGCTTTGCACAGGGCAGCCAGTGTGTCGCTTCGCTCGGGGATCGATTGCGCACGGAGGTTCATGGGGCGGCAGTCTAGACAGGCATCGTTGCCCCCGCAAGACCAATATCAAAAAGTTTTGATATTGGCGATGAGCTGCAAGCCGCAAGGCTCAAGCTGCAAGAATAGAGCGTTCCGCGCGCGGGTCTGCTTTCGCTTGCAGCTTAAAGCTTGCCGCTCGCAGCTTTAATGTTTGCCCCCAGCCCCCCCAGTGGGCGAAAATGGCCGCCTTTTTTCGTTTCACTACTTATTCAAGCCCCAGGAGATCAGCGATGCCCAGCCGTCGTGAACGTGCCAACGCCATTCGTGCACTCAGCATGGATGCCGTGCAAAAGGCCAACAGCGGCCACCCAGGTGCCCCTATGGGCATGGCGGATATCGCCGAAGTGCTTTGGCGCGACTATCTGAAGCACAACCCGAGCAACCCGAGCTTCGCCGACCGTGACCGCTTCGTGCTGTCCAACGGCCACGGCTCGATGCTGATCTACTCGCTGCTGCACCTGACCGGCTACGACCTGTCGATCGACGACCTCAAGGCCTTCCGCCAGCTGCACAGCCGTACCCCGGGCCACCCGGAATACGGCTACACCCCGGGTGTCGAGACCACCACCGGCCCGTTGGGCCAAGGCCTGGCCAACGCCGTGGGCTTTGCCCTGGCAGAAAAAGTGTTGGGCGCGCAGTTCAACCGTGACGGCCACAACATCGTCGACCACAACACTTACGTGTTCCTCGGCGACGGCTGCATGATGGAAGGCATCTCCCACGAAGTCGCCGCCTTGGCTGGCACCCTGGGCCTGGGCAAGCTGATCGCGTTCTACGACGACAACGGTATCTCCATCGACGGCGAAGTCGAAGGCTGGTTCACCGACGACACGCCCAAGCGTTTCGAAGCCTACAATTGGCAGGTGATCCGCAACGTCGACGGCCACGATGCCGAAGAGATCAAGATGGCGATCGAGACTGCGCGCAAGAGCGAGCAGCCGACCCTGATCTGCTGCAAGACCATCATCGGCTTCGGTTCGCCGAACAAGCAGGGCAAGGAAGACTGCCACGGTGCCCCGCTGGGCAACGACGAAATCGCCCTGGCCCGCAAAGCACTGAACTGGAACCACGGCCCGTTCGAAATCCCGGCCGACATCTATGCCGAATGGGACGCCAAGGCCGCCGGTGCCAAGGCTGAGGCCGAGTGGAACCAGCGCTTCGACGCCTACGCCAAGGCGCACCCGGAGCTGGCTGCCGAGTTCAAACGCCGTGACAGCGGCGAGCTGCCGGCCGACTTCTCGGAAAAGGCCCAGGCCTACATCAATGAAGTCGCTGCCAAAGGCGAGACCATCGCCAGCCGCAAGGCCAGCCAGAATGCCCTGAACGCTTTCGGCCCGCTGCTGCCTGAGTTCCTCGGCGGTTCGGCTGACCTGGCCGGTTCCAACCTGACCCTGTGGAAAGGCTGCAAGGGCGTCGAAGCCCATGACGCCAGCGGCAACTACGTGTACTACGGCGTGCGCGAGTTCGGCATGACCGCGATCATGAACGGCGTTGCCCTGCACGGCGGCCTGGTGCCTTACGGCGCGACCTTCCTGATGTTCATGGAATACGCCCGCAATGCAGTGCGCATGTCGGCCCTGATGAAGCAGCGCGTCATCCACGTCTACACCCACGACTCCATCGGCCTGGGCGAAGACGGCCCGACTCACCAGCCGATCGAGCAGCTGACCAGCCTGCGCAGCACGCCGAACCTGGACACCTGGCGCCCAGCCGACGCGGTCGAAGCGGCCGTGTCCTGGAAAAACGCCCTGGAGCGCAAGGACGGCCCATCGGCGCTGATCTTCTCGCGCCAGAACCTGCAGCACCAGGACCGCGACGCCCAGCAGATCGCCGACATCAGCCGCGGTGGCTACATCCTCAAGGACTGCGCTGGCGAGCCTGAGCTGATCCTGATTGCCACCGGTTCCGAAGTGGGCCTGGCGGTTCAGGCCTTCGACAAGCTGACCGAGCAGGGCCGCAAGGCCCGCGTGGTCTCCATGCCGTGCACCAGCGTGTTCGATGCCCAGGACGCTGCCTACAAGCAGTCGGTACTGCCACTGGAAGTGGGCGCGCGCATCGCCATCGAAGCTGCCCATGCCGACTTCTGGTACAAGTACGTCGGCCTGGAAGGTCGTATCATCGGCATGACCACCTACGGTGAGTCGGCCCCGGCCTCTGCCCTGTTCGAAGAGTTCGGCTTCACCCTGGAGAACATCCTGGGTACCGCCGAAGAGCTGCTGGAAGACTGATACAGGCAAAGTGAGGGCCGCAGGCCCTCATTCGCGGCACAAGGCCGCTCCCAGAGGATCTGCATAAACCGCAGTACCCTGTGGGAGCGGCCTTGTGCCGCGAATGGGCCGCATGGCGGCTCCGTTCAACCGCCGGAGTTCAAGAGCTACCTATGTCCCACCCGCGTCCCTACAAAGTTGCACTCAACGGTTATGGCCGCATCGGCCGCTGTGTCCTGCGCGCGTTGTTCGAGCGGGGGGCGAAGGCCGGTTTCGAGATTGTCGCGCTGAACGACCTGGCCGATCAGGCCAGCCTTGAATACCTGACACGCTTCGACTCCACCCACGGGCGTTTCCCCGGTGAGGTGAAGGTCGACGGCGATTGTCTGCATATCAATGGTGACTGCGTGAAGGTAATGCGCAGTGCCACCCCGGAAGGCATCGACTGGGCCGCCCTGGGCATCGACCTGGTGCTGGAGTGCTCCGGCGCCTACAACACCCGCGCCGATGGCCAGCGTTTTCTGGATGCCGGCGCGCCACGGGTCCTGTTCTCGCAGCCCATGGCCAGTGAGGCGGACGTGGACGCCACGGTGGTCTACGGCATCAACCAGGCGTGCCTGACCGGCAGCGAGCGCCTGGTGTCCAACGCGTCGTGCACCACCAACTGCGGCGTGCCGCTGTTGCGCGTGCTGGACCAGGCGTTCGGCATCGAATACGTGCAGATCACCACCATCCACTCGGCGATGAACGACCAGCCGGTGATCGACGCCTACCACCACGAAGACCTGCGCCGCACGCGTTCGGCGTTTCAGTCGGTGATCCCGGTGTCCACCGGGCTGGCACGCGGCATCGAGCGGTTGCTGCCGGAACTTGCCGGGCGAATCCAGGCCAAAGCGGTACGCGTGCCGACCGTCAACGTGTCGTGCCTGGACATCACCCTGCAGACCGCCCGCGACACCAGTGCCGCCGAGGTCAACCGGGTGCTGCGCGAGGCAGCGCTGGAAGGCCCGCTCAAAGGATTGCTGGCCTACACCGAGCTGCCCCACGCCAGCTGTGATTTCAACCACGACCCGCATTCGGCGATCGTCGATGCCAGCCAGACCCGTGTTTCCGGCCCCCGCCTGGTGAACCTGCTGGCCTGGTTCGACAACGAATGGGGGTTCGCCAACCGTATGCTCGACGTCGCCGAACACTATCTGCACGTCGTTCACCCAACCCGCAACAAACAGCCCTGAAGGACTGCATTCATGACCGTGTTGAAGATGACCGACCTCGACCTGCAAGGTAAACGCGTACTGATCCGCGAAGACCTCAACGTGCCTGTGAAGGACGGTGTGGTAACCAGCGACGCGCGTATCCTGGCAGCGCTGCCGACCATCAAGCTGGCCCTGGAAAAGGGTGCGGCGGTAATGGTCTGCTCGCACCTGGGCCGCCCTACCGAAGGTGAATTCTCGGCCGAAAACAGCCTCAAGCCGGTCGCCGAGTACCTGAGCAAGGCCCTGGGCCGAGACGTGCCGCTGGTCGCCGACTACCTGAACGGTGTCGAGGTCAAGGCCGGTGACCTGGTGCTGTTCGAGAACGTGCGCTTCAACAAGGGCGAGAAAAAGAACGCCGACGAACTGGCGCAGCAATACGCTGCCCTGTGCGACGTGTTCGTGATGGACGCCTTTGGTACTGCCCACCGCGCCGAGGGTTCGACCCATGGCGTGGCCAAGTTCGCCAAGGTCGCCGCTGCTGGCCCGCTGCTGGCTGCCGAGCTGGATGCCCTGGGCAAGGCGCTGAAAGCCCCGGCCAAGCCGATGGCGGCCATCGTTGCCGGCTCCAAGGTTTCCACCAAGCTGGACGTGCTGAACAGCCTGAGCAGCGTCTGCGACCAACTGATCGTTGGTGGCGGTATTGCCAACACTTTCCTGGCCGCTGCTGGTCACCCTGTGGGCAAGTCGCTGTATGAGCCTGACCTGGTCGACACCGCAAAAGCCATCGCCGCCAAGGTCAGCGTGCCGCTGCCAGTCGACGTGGTGGTCGCCAAGGAATTCGCCGAAAGCGCCGAAGCCACCGTCAAGGCTATCGCCGACGTTGCTGCTGACGACATGATCCTGGACATCGGCCCACAGACTGCAGCCAATTTCGCCGAGCTGCTGAAGTCGTCGAAGACCATCCTGTGGAACGGCCCGGTCGGCGTGTTCGAGTTCGACCAGTTCGGCAATGGCACCAAGGTGCTGGCCAAGGCCATCGCCGAAAGCCCTGCGTTCTCCATCGCCGGTGGCGGTGACACCCTGGCGGCCATCGACAAATATGGCGTCAGCAAGGAAATCTCCTACATTTCTACCGGTGGTGGTGCCTTCCTCGAGTTCGTCGAGGGCAAGGTACTGCCGGCTGTGGCGATCCTGGAAGAGCGGGCTAAAGCCTGACAATGGCGGCGCCTGGCAAAGGGAGCGACCTGATGGTCAAGCAATTGCCTGTGATGATCCTGGCCGGCCTGCTGAGCGCCTGCTCCGGCAGCCCCTCTTCGGACGATGACCCGGCGCAGCCGCCCAAGGGCGGTTGCTACCAGTCCGAGTGGCAGGCCGAAACCGTGCCGGTCATCAACAAGCGCGTGGGCCCTGAAGGCCTGGAGAAGTATGACGAAGACCACCAGCGCAAGGCTCCAGGCTGCCCTTGAACCGATGCGCTTCGTCGGAGCAGGCAACCAAGCGACCGTTGTGTGGTCATCTAGAGGATACGTAATGAAAGCGCTGATGGCCTTGATGGCCCTGGCGACACTGGCAGGATGCTCACTGCTGCAGCCGGCGCAACCCGCCCCGGCAGACGACTGGACCCGTTGGGTCTGTGACAGCCAGGCCGAGGTGCTGTGGCGCTTCGCTGACCCGCAGCAGGACTCGGTCGACGTCCGCCTCGGTGGCGGCGACCAGGTCTACCGGCTCAAATCCGAGCCGAGCGCGTCGGGGGCGATGTACAGCGATGGCATGCTGGCCTTCCACACCAAGGGCGAAGAAGGCCTGGTGTACTGGGTGGCAACCAACGATCTGATTGGGCGGGGCTGCAAGGCACCGTGACTGGCCGGGCCGCCATGGTGGCCCACACTACTTGAACAGCAACCGCCCCTGCGGCAGGCTTGCACGAAACAAACGACGCTTGTCGGGAGAGAGATACACAATGGCACTCATTAGCATGCGCCAGATGCTGGACCACGCCGCCGAGTTCGGTTACGGCGTTCCAGCTTTCAACGTCAACAACCTCGAGCAGATGCGCGCCATCATGGAAGCGGCCGACAAGACCGATTCCCCCGTGATCGTCCAGGCTTCGGCCGGTGCCCGCAAGTACGCCGGTGCACCCTTCCTGCGTCACCTGATCCTGGCCGCCATCGAAGAATTCCCGCACATCCCGGTGTGCATGCACCAGGACCACGGCACCAGCCCTGACGTGTGCCAGCGTTCGATCCAGCTGGGCTTCAGCTCGGTGATGATGGACGGCTCGCTGGGCGAAGACGGCAAGACCCCGACCGACTATGAGTACAACGTCCGCGTTACCCAGCAGACTGTTGCCATGGCACACGCCTGTGGCGTTTCGGTAGAAGGCGAGCTGGGCTGCCTGGGTTCGCTGGAAACCGGCATGGCGGGTGAAGAAGACGGTATCGGCGCCGAAGGCGTGCTGGACCACAGCCAGATGCTGACCGACCCGGAAGAAGCGGCCGACTTCGTCAAGAAGACCCAGGTCGATGCCCTGGCCATCGCCATCGGTACCAGCCACGGTGCGTACAAGTTCACCAAGCCACCTACCGGTGACGTGTTGGCGATCGACCGCATCAAGGAAATCCACAAGCGCATCCCCAACACCCACCTGGTCATGCACGGTTCGTCCTCGGTACCGCAAGAGTGGCTGGCGATCATCAACCAGTACGGCGGCGACATCAAAGAGACCTACGGTGTACCGGTCGAAGAGATCGTCGAAGGCATCAAGCACGGCGTGCGCAAGGTCAACATCGATACCGACCTGCGTCTGGCGTCCACCGGTGCCATGCGTCGCCTGATGGCGCAGAACCCAAGTGAGTTCGACCCGCGCAAGTTCTTCGGTGAAACCGTCAAGGCCATGCGTGACGTGTGCATCGCCCGTTACGAAGCCTTCGGTACTGCCGGCAATGCCTCCAAGATCAAACCGATCTCCCTGGAAGGCATGTACCAGCGCTACCTGAAAGGTGAGTTGGCCGCCAAGGTCAACTGATTCGCAGGCCGCACTGAAAAAACCCGCAGCGATGCGGGTTTTTTTATGCCTGCGCTCAAGCGCGCAGATATTCACGGCAGAGCAACCGTTAGTCGGCTACCGTACAGTTTAGGCACTGATAGCGTTCTGATTGCATTGCTTGTTACAAACTCGGGTCTAGAGTAGTTATCGGATCCAACCGCGATGTGAAGTCGGTCACAAATAGAGAAGCAGCATGGATGGCGCTCACCCTCAACCTCAGCCAGTGGATGGCAGCTCGGTTCTGCTGGTAGTAGACGATTACCCCGAAAACCTCATCAGCATGCGGGCCTTGCTGGCCCGGCAGGATTGGCAAGTGTTGACTGCAAGTTCAGGGACAGAAGCCTTGAGCGCCTTGCTCGAACACGACGTCGACCTGGTTTTGCTGGATGTACAAATGCCGGAAATGGACGGCTTCGAAGTCGCTCGGCTGATGCGTGGCAGCCAGCGCACACGGCTGACGCCGATCATTTTCCTCACCGCCAACGAGCAGTCCGATGCCGCTGTGCTCAAGGGTTACGCCAGTGGCGCCGTGGACTACATGTTCAAGCCGTTCGACCCGCAAATTCTCAAGCCCAAGGTCCAGGCCCTGCTCGACCAGCAGCGTAACCGGCGCATGCTGCAACGCCTGAGTCGCGAGCTGGAAGCGGCGAGGGCATTCAACGCCTCGATTCTGGAGAACGCTGCCGAAGGTATTCTGGTAGTGAATGCCGCAGGTACCATCAGTTTCGCCAACCCGGCCATTTCACGCTTGCTGGCCGCTGCGGTGGAGCAATTGCAGGGCGCCCAGTTGCTTGATCTGGTGCAGATGGCCAATGCCAATCTGTGGAACGAGTCGGACTTCTACCAGGCCTACCTGGGGCGGCAGATCTTTCGCGTGCACGATGCCCAGTTGCGCACCCTGGGTGGCCAACTGGTGCCGGTCGCGCTGTCCTGTGCGCCGTTGCCGGCCGATCAGCAAGCGATGGTGGTGACCGTGCTGGACATGTCGGTGGTGCGCAACCTGCACCAACAGCTTGAGTACCAGGCGGTGACCGACCCACTCACCGGCCTGCTCAACCGCCGCGGCTTCTATCAGTCTGCCGAGGGCGTGCTGCTGCGCAACGAGCGTTCGGACAAGGCCCAGGCGCTGATGTACATGGACCTGGATGGCTTCAAGCGGATCAACGATTCGTTGGGCCATGAGGCGGGCGATCGCGTGCTGCGCTGGGTGGCAGAACAGCTCAAGGACTGCCTGGGCAGCGAGGCGTTATTGGCGCGGATGGGCGGTGACGAGTTCACGGCGTTGTTCGACAGCCTGCCGTACCCCGAGCAGGCCGGGCGTTACGCCGAGCGACTGCTCGAGCGCGTTTCGATCAGCCAGCAGATAGAAGGGCTGGATGTATGCCTTGGGGTCAGCATTGGCATCGCCACCTTTCCCGACTGCGGCGCAACCGTCGAAGGCCTGCTGCGGGCTGCCGATGCGGCGATGTATGCGGCCAAGCAGGCCGGGCGGCAGCAGTATCGCTTCTATGACCAGGAGCTCAATGGCCGGGCGCGGTCACGGCTGATGCTCGAAGACAGCGTGCGCGCCGCTATCGAGCAGCACGATTTCAGCCTGGTGTATCAGCCCCAGGTGGCTTTTGCCGACGGCCACCTGCGCGGTTTCGAGGCGTTGCTGCGCTGGCAGCACCCCAGTGTCGGCGATGTGCCACCGGGGCTGTTCATCCCCTTGCTGGAAGAGGCGCGGCTGATCAACCGGCTGGCCAGCTGGATCTATCGCCAGGGCGCGGCCCAGCGCCAGGCCTGGTGCGATCGTTTTGCCCAGGGGCTGGTGCTGGGCATCAGCCTGAGCCGCGCCCAGTTCGTCATGCCGGGCCTGGTCGATGAGCTGCAGCGGGTGATCCAGGACTACCAGCTGGACCCGGCGCAGCTAGAGGTCGAGGTGGCAGAGACGTCGTTGATGTACAACATCGACGCGGCCGTGAAGCAGATACACCGCCTGCGCGAACTGGGCGTGCGGGTGGCGCTGGATGATTTTGGCGCGGGTGACTGCTCGTTGCGTATGCTGCGTGACTTGCCGATCGACACCCTCAAGCTTGACCGCCACCTGGTTGCGCGCTTGCCGGGCTCTGCGGTAGACGCCGCGCTGGTACGCAGTGTGATCGGCTTGTGCGCCGACTACCGCATCACGGTGATAGCCGAAGGCGTGGAAACCCCGGCCCAGGCCGACTGGCTCAAGGCCAATGGCTGTGCCTACGTGCAGGGGTTTCTGGTGGCACACCCGATGACGGCGGCGGATGCCAGCGGCTTCCCGGCGATTTTCTCCTGGCCCCGGCCATGATTGGCTAGAATCGCCATTCGCCCCGCCGAATGCAGTGCCATGACCGTATTACGTTACTTGCAAGCTTACCCGCCGCACCTGCAGGAGCAGGTACGGCAGATGATCGACAGCGACCGCCTGGGGGAGTACCTGCAGCGTCGCTACTCCGACCGCCATGACGTGCAGAGCGACAAGGCGTTGTACAGTTATGCCCAGGACTTGCGCCAGCAGTACCTGCGCAGCGCGCCCGGCCTGGACAAGGTGCTGTTCGACAACCGCCTCGACCTGACCCACCGTGCCTTGGGGCTGAACACGGCGGTATCGCGGGTTCAGGGTGGCAAGCTCAAGGCGAAGAAGGAAATCCGCATCGCCTCCTTGTTCAAGGAGGCCGCGCCGCAGTTTCTGCGCATGATCGTGGTGCACGAGTTGGCGCACCTGCGTGAGCGCGACCATAGCAAGGCGTTTTACCAGCTCTGTCAGCACATGGAGCCGGACTACCACCAACTGGAATTCGACCTGCGCGTCTACCTGACCTATCGGGAGCTGCCGGGCAACTGTTAAGGACCACGCAGCATGGAAGTGAGCAAGACCAAGAGCAGCTTCTACCGGCGCCTGTACGTGGCCTGGCTGATCGACAGCCAGACTGCGACCAGCGTGCCGGCGCTGATGGAGGCCACCGGCATGCCACGGCGCACCGCCCAGGACACCATCGCCGCTCTGGCAGACCTGGATATCATCTGCGAGTTCGAGCAGCAGGAGGGCGCGCGCAATCATGCCGGGCACTACCGCATTCATGACTGGGGCGCGATCGACAAGCAGTGGATCATCCAGCATTTGCGGCAGATCCGAGAAGTGCTGGGGTATCGGTGATTGTGGGGGCGCAAAGCGCCCCGGCTTTCTCAGCCCTTACGCATGCCGATATGCGGTATGTCATCCTCCAGGTATTGCTCGCCAACCGCTTCGAACCCATGCCCTGCGTAAAACCCTTGCAGATGCGCCTGCGCCGACAGATACACCGGCGTCCCCGGCCAGCAATGTTCGGCAGCCTCCAGCCCTTTCAGCAGCAACGCATGCCCAAGCTTCAGCCCACGCGCCGCCGGTGAGGTCACCACGCGCCCGATCACCACATCACCGCCCTGGGATTGCGGGTCGAGCAGGCGCAGGTAGGCCACCAGCTTGTCGTCCTGCCACGCCATCAAGTGCAGGGTATCGCCGGCCAGGTCCTGGCCATCGACTTCCTGGTAACTGCAGCGCTGCTCGACCACGAACACTTCGGTGCGCAATTGCAGGATGGCGTAGAGCTGGTCCTTGCTCAGGTCGGTGTGGTGCTTGCAGAGCCAGTCGATAGACATTGGCGAACTCCTTGAATGGGCCGTCGATCATCGCAAATCCCGGGGCTGTGGACGAGTGGATGATTGCTGCAGGGCATTGCCTGCGCGCCTCGGCCAAAATAGAGGCAAAATGACACTATTGTCCGCTGCCGTGAGCCATGGCTTTGTGTACTCTCATCCGCAGTCGCGGCGAAGGCCGCCTACACAGTGTGCGCCCTCCATTGCAAAAGGACTTGAGCATGCGGCCACTGCTTGGTGTTCTGGGATTGCTGGCAGCCCTGCTGGCTGCGCCAGCCCTGGGTGAAGACAAGCTGCGGCTGGTGGCAGACAAATGGCCACCGTTCACCGATGCAAGCATGCCGGGCGGCGGTTTGGCGACCAGCATCGTTACCACCGCACTGACCCGGGCCGGTTACGCCAGCGGGTTCGAGGAGGCGCCATGGGCACGGGCCTTGATGGGCGTGAGCGAAGGGCGCTACGACGTGTTGATCAATGCCTGGTACAACGACTCACGTACACGCATCGGGCATTTTTCCAACGCTTATCTGAACAACAAGATTCGCCTGCTCAAACGCAAGGGTGAGGCCTTCGCCTACCAGCAGGCGTCCGACTTGTACCCCTACAGCATCGCCGTGGTGCGCGATTATGCCTATTCACCTGAATTCGACAGCGACACCCGCTTGCACAAGGTGGCGGTGCGCAACTTCTCGTCGGCCGTGCGCATGCTGGCGGCCGGCCGGGTGAACCTGGCGGTGGAGGATGAATACGTGGCCCGCTACAACCTGCAACGTGAACCGCAGGCGGTGCGCGATGGCGTGGAGATGGTCGAGCCGCCTCTGGGGGAGAACAGCCTGCATATTCTGGTCAGCCTGAAACACCCCCAGCACCAGCAGATCGTCGAACGTTTCGAGCGGGCGATAGCGGCGATGAAGGCGGATGGCAGCTATGCGCGCCTGCTGCGCCAGCATGGTTTTTGACCCAGGCCACAAAGCACTCAGCCCGTAGGGCTTTCCTTGACCAGGTGCGCCGCCAGCGTGCGCAACGGCGCCAGTTGCCGGCAGATCAGCGCCAGCTGGGTCTGCACCAGCCGCTGATGTTCATCCAGCTCTTCCGGCATCTGCTCCAGGTCGTTGGCCAGCGCCTCTTCAGCATCACTGTGGATGGCGACCGGTAGCCGCGCTGCCAGGCCGTTGGCGATTTCGTCCAGGCTGTTGGCCAGGCTTTGCCCGGCGCCCTCGATCAATTGCTCCTGAACCTCCGCCGGCAGGGCGGTATCACGGTGCGCGCCCAGCCCGGAAAGGTAGCTGAGCAGGGTATGCGACAACACCAGGAAGCGGAAGCCGACGTCCGCCTCCTTACGGAAGTGCCCCGGCTCCATGAGCATGTTCGCCAGCGTGGTGGACAGGGCTGCATCGGCGTTGTGGGCGTTGCGCCGGGCCAGGCGGTAGGCGAGGTCGTCGCGCTTGCCATGGGCATACTGCTGCATGAT
The DNA here is from genome assembly GCF_051123555.1 of Pseudomonas sp. NFX1. NCBI lineage: Bacteria > Pseudomonadati > Pseudomonadota > Gammaproteobacteria > Pseudomonadales > Pseudomonadaceae > Pseudomonas > Pseudomonas sp. NFX1. The sequence continues at coordinate 5,157,344 of NZ_CP169366.1, forward strand.
CTGGCGCAGGTACACGCTGGCGCAGGCCAAGGTGTTGGCCAACGCCTTGTTCAGGCGCCGGCCCTGCCAGTCGGGCAGGAACAGGAACACCGCCAGAATGGCGATCAGGCTGCCCACCAGGGTGTCGAACAGGCGTGGCAGGAACAGGCCGTAGCCGTCGCCGATCTGGTTGAAGCAGAACAGCACCATCAAGGTGATCGCCGCCGTGGCCAGGGCGTAACGGGTAGTCCGGTTGACGAAGAACACTACCCCGGCGACCACGGCGAACATCGACTGGATGATCGGGTTGGGGAACAGGTCGAACAGCGCCCAGCCGACTGTGAGGCCGATGGCCGTGCCGAAAATCCGCTGCACCAGCTTGCGCCGGGTGGCACCGTAGTTGGGTTGGCAGACGAACAGTGTGGTGAGGATGATCCAGTAGCCCTGGGTGGGGTGGATCAGGTGCACCATGCCGTAGCCGATCGACAGCGCCAAGGGTAGGCGCAAGGCATGGCGGAACAGTAGCGAGGTGGGTGTGAGCTGGGTGCGCAGGCGGCTCCAGACATCCTTCAGGGAGCGTGGCGAACGGTCGAGCAGGCTGCTGTCACTGGCATCGGCCAGGCTGTCCGGGTTGCTGGCGGCGCCCAGCAGGCGGTCCAGGGTGGCCAGGTTGGCCGCCAGGGCCCGCAGCGAGCGCAGCAGGCTGCGCCAGGCAGGGTTGTTCTGGTTGCGCAGGTGCTCCAGGGAGGCGTTGAGGTCTTCCAGGGTGTCGGCAAATCGGCTGTCGAGGACAAACGGCTGACGCATGCGGATCGAGCGCGCCAGGTCCTGGCAGGCCGAGCCTTGATGGCGCAGCAGGCGCTGGCAGCGGAACATCACGTCGCTGTGGAAGAACGCTTCGGCCAGGGCGTTGTAGGGATAGTGCGAGGCGCTCACCCGCTCGTGGATGTCCTGGGCCAGGAAGTACAGCTTCAGGTAGCGGCTGACCTTGGAATTTGGCTGGCTGTTGCCGACCCGGTGCAGGATGATTTCCTTGGCGGCATTGAGCGCCGCGACCACCTTGCCGTTTTGCTGGGCCAGCTCCAGGCGGCGGGCCTCCAGGTCGTGGTGGCGGATCGGCTCGAACAGGTTGGCCTTGAGCTTGAGGTAGCGCCCCAGCTCGAAAAACAGCTTGGCCAGGCTTTGCTGCACCGGCTGGTTGGAGAACAGCGCCTGCCATAGCACCGACAGCAGGCCGTACCAGGCCGCGCCCGCCACCAGCAGCATCGGCTCGTGCCAGAAGTCGGTGACCAGGCCGCCGCGTTGGTCCACGCCGATCATGGTGTACACCGCCGTGATCAGCGTTGCCGAGGCGATTGCGCCATAGCGCTCGCCCAAGGCGCCAAGCATGGTCAGGCCGAACGCCGCCAGGGCCAGGGCAATGGCGAACACCCACGGGTAGGGGAACAGCAGCTCGACGGCCAGGGCGGCGATGGCAAAGCACACCAGGGTCACAGCCAGGGCACTGAGGCGGCCCTGCCAACTGTCGTCGGTCTCGGCCAGTGCGCTGGCGATGATGCCCAGGAACAACGGGATCAGCAGGGCCATTTCATCCTGGTACCAGCACAAGGCCATGCTGCCGGTGAGGGCGACCGTTACCCGGATGCTATAGCTGAACTTGTCTTGGCCCCACAGGCGACGCAGTGACTGACGGAACGAGCTCGATGACATGATGGCCTTGGGCTGTGATCGAATGAATACATTGCCGCACGGACCAGCAAGAAGCGTTCCGTGCTGCTGAATGGATTCTACTCTACACGAACTGTGCCGCTGCGTTAGCCGATGCCCACGCCCACTGGAAATTGAACCCGCCCAGGTGGCCGGTCACATCCAGCACCTCGCCAATGAAGTACAACCCTGGGCTCTTGAGCGACTCCATGGTCTTGGACGACACCTCGCGGGTATCCACGCCGCCTAGGGTCACTTCGGCGGTGCGATAGCCCTCGGTGCCGGCAGGTACCACCTGCCAGGCCGCCAGTTTGTCGGCGATCTGCGCCAGTTCGGCCGGAGTGTACTGCTTCATCGGCTTCGATTCGAACCACTGCTCGGCCAAGAGGTTGGCCAGCTTGCGGGTGAACACTTCGCCGAGCACGGTCTTGAGTTCTGCATTGGCGCGCTCGGCCTGCTGCTGTTGCAGCCAGGTCAGGGCGTCACGGTCGGGCAGCAGGTTGATCTCCACCGTGTCGCCCGCCTCCCAGAATGAAGAAATCTGCAGGATCGCCGGGCCACTCAGGCCGCGGTGGGTAAACAGCAGGTTTTCGCGGAAATGGGTGCCGTTGCAGCTGGCGGTGCAGTCCAGCGAGGTACCCGACAGTTCTGTGCACAGTGCCTTGAGTTGGGGCTCGGTGATGGTGAAGGGCACCAGCCCGGCGCGGGTCGGCAGCAGGGTGTGGCCGAACTGGCGAGCCACCTGGTAGCCGAAACCGCTGGCGCCCAGGGTCGGGATCGACAGGCCGCCGGTGGCGATCACCAACGACTGGCAGGCAAACTGCCCGGCACTGGTTTGCAGCAGGTAGCCGGTTTCGGTCTTTTCGATGTGCGAGATGCTGGTGTCCATGCGCAACTCGGCACCGGCCTCGTCGCACTCGGCCAGCAGCATGTTGAGGATGTCGCTGGCCTTGTTGTCGCAGAACAGCTGGCCGAGCTTTTTCTCGTGGTAGGGCACGCCGTGCTTGGCCACCAGCTCGATGAAGTCCCACTGGGTGTAGCGGGCCAGGGCCGACTTGCAGAAGTGCGCATTGTGCGAGAGGAAGTTGGCCGGCTCGGTGTACATGTTGGTGAAGTTGCAGCGCCCGCCGCCGGACATGAGGATCTTCTTGCCTGGCTTGTTGGCGTGGTCGAGCAGCAGCACCCGGCGGCCACGGCGGGCGCTGAGCTGGGCGCACATCAGGCCGGCGGCGCCGGCGCCGAGGATGATCACGTCGGTGGAATGCACGGGGTACCTCTTGGAGATTGCTGGGGCTTTTGCGCAGCCCTTTCGCGTACAGGGATATGCATGCCCCTGTAGGAGCGGCCTTGTGTCGCGAACGGGCCGCAAAGCGGCCCCAAAGGATTTCAGAGAATACGAACTTTCAGAACGCGGCCCTTGATCTTGCCGCTGTTCAGCCGCTGCATGGCCTGCTTGGCCAGTGCTCGCTCTACCGCCACAAAGGCCTGGAAGTCGAAGATGGCGATCTTGCCCACTTGCTTGCCCGGGATGCCGGCATCACCGGTCAGCGCCCCCAGGATGTCACCCGGGCGCAGCTTGTCCTTGCGTCCGGCAGCGATGCACAAGGTGCTCATCACCGGCAGCAGCGGCTCACCGCCCTTGTTTTTCAGGCTGTCGAGCTGGTCCCAGTGCAACGGGCTCTTCTGCAGTGCCTCGATGGCCTGGGCGCGATGCCCTTCGGCCGGGGCCACCAGGCTGACCGCAACGCCTTTCTCACCCGCACGGCCGGTGCGGCCGACGCGGTGCACATGGATTTCGGCATCCCGCGCCAGTTCAACGTTGAGCACCATGTCCAGGCCGTCGATGTCCAGGCCGCGTGCGGCCACGTCGGTCGCCACCAGCACCGAGCTGCTGCGGTTGGCGAACATCGCCAGCACCTGGTCGCGGTCGCGCTGTTCGAGGTCACCGTGCAGGGCCTGGGCGACGATACCTTTGGCCGTGAGGTGGGCGACCACGTCTTCGCACTGCTGCTTGGTGAAGCAGAACGCCACGCACGATTGTGGGCGGTAGTGGCCGAGCACGCGGGTCACCGCATCCAGGCGCTGCTGTGCGTCGATTTCGATGAAGCGTTGTTCGATCTGATTGTCGGTGTGCAGGCTTTCGACCTTGACCTGCTGCGGCTTGCGCATGAAGTCTGCGGCCAGTTGCTCGATGCCGGCCGGGTAGGTGGCCGAGAACAGCAGGGTCTGGCGACGCGCCGGGGTCTTGCCGATGATGCTGGCGATGGCGTCGAAGAAGCCCATGTCGAGCATGCGGTCGGCTTCGTCCAGCACCAGGGTGTTGAGCCCGTCGAGTACCAGCGTGCCCTTTTCCAGGTGCTGCTGGATGCGCCCTGGGGTGCCGACGATGATGTGCGCACCGTGCTCCAGCGAGGCGATCTGCGGGCCGAGCGAGACGCCGCCACACAGGGTCAGGATCTTGATGTTGTCCTCGGCACGGGCCAGGCGGCGGAGCTCTTTGGCGACCTGGTCAGCCAGTTCGCGGGTCGGGCACAACACCAGTGCCTGGCAACCGAAGTAACGCGGGTTGATCGGGTTCAGCAGGCCGATGCCGAACGCAGCGGTCTTGCCGCTGCCGGTCTTGGCCTGGGCGATCAGGTCCTGGCCCCTGAGGATGACCGGCAGGCTCTGGGCCTGGATCGGCGTCATCGAGGCATAGCCGAGGGCGTCCAGGTTGGCCAGCATGGCGGCGGACAGCGGCAGAGTGGCAAAGGCGGTGGTTTCGGTGGTCACGAGGCGGGCCTGTGTAGCGAAGCGAAAAATGCCGCACAGTCTACCAGCCTCATGGCCATTCGCCCTACGACTCCATGTGTTGTTCCGGACGACGGGCACGCCTTCCGTCTGTCGGCGCCAGTTGCAGGAAGATCGCCGCTGCCAGCATCGACATGATGCCGATGGTGACGAAAGTCAGCTGGAACGCCCCCAAGGTGCTTTCCACGCCTTCGGCACTGCCCGCGGCGGTGAAGCCGCCGAGCAATGCCCCGGCGCAGGCCACGCCCAGGCTCAGGGCCAGCTGGGCGACCACCGATAGCAGGCTGTTGCCGCTGCTGGCGCTGGCATCGTCGAGGTCGATCAGGGTCACCGTGTTCATGGCCGTGAACTGCATGGAGTTGACCGCGCCGAGCAGGCCCAGGTGTATCAGCAGTACGGCGTAGGGGGTCTGTTCGTCGATCAGCCCCAGGCTGGCCAGCAGCAGGCCCAGCAGCAGGGTGTTGCCGGTGAGGATGATGCGGTAGCCAAGGCGCTCGATCAGCGGCCGGGCAATGGACTTGGCGAGCATCGCCGCCGCTGCCAGCGGGATCATGCTCATGCCGGCCTGGGCCGGCGAATAGCCCAACGCCACCTGCAACAGCAAGGGCACCAGGAAGGGCAGGGCACCGCTGCCCAGACGAGCGAACAGGTTGCCGAGGATGCCGATGGCAAAGGTGCGTACACGGAACAGGCTGGGCGAGAACAGCGGCTCTGGGTCGCGCCCGGCACGCAGCCAGTACGCGGCCAGGCAGGCCATGCCGGCGAACAGCAGCAACATCACCCGCAGGTGCGGCAGGTGCAACTCGCCCAGGCCTTCCATGGCGATGGTGATCAGCACCATCGCCGCGCCGAACAGCAGAAAACCCGGGCCATCGAAGCTGGTGCGCTCGGCACCGCGCAGGTCGGGGATGAACTTCCACACGGCATAGCAACCGATGGCGCCCACCGGCAGGTTGAGCAGGAAGATCCAGTGCCAGCTGAGGATCTCCACCAGCCAGCCGCCGACCGTGGGGCCGAGCAGGGGGCCGAGCAGGCCGGGGATGGTGATGAAACTCATGATGCGCACCAGTTCGGTGCGTGGATAGGCGCGCAGCACCACCAGCCGCCCGACCGGCAGCATCAGCGCGCCGCCCAGGCCCTGGACGACCCGCGCCAAAATCAGAAAGCCCAGGCTGTTGGCGGCCGCGCACAGCAGCGAGCCGAAGCTGAACAGCAGGATGGCGCTGAAGAAGATGCGCTTGGTGCCGAAGCGGTCGGCGATCCAGCCGGAGGCGGGGATCAGCAAAGCCACGGTGAGCATGTAGGCGATGATCACGCCTTGCATGCGCAGCGGGTCCTCTTCCAGCGAGCGGGCCATGGCCGGCAGCGCGGTGTTGAGGATGGTGCCGTCCAGGGACTGCATGAAGAAAGCGATGGCCACTACCCACGGGATCCAGCGGGCGGTGACGGGGTCGAGCGGGGTGCGTTCGGGCATGACGTCCTCGTTTGTCAGTACGGGCCTCTTCGCGGGGCAAGTCGGATCGCCGCACCGCCGCTCCCGCAAGTACCGTGCAGCCACCAGAAACAGCGGCTATATGTGAGAGTGGGCTTGCCCCGCGAAGAGGCCAGCAACGCCAATCACAATGTCAGGGTAAGCCCTTTGACCAGAGCCCCCGGCAAATGACTCGACCCGGTACTGCGCTGTCCATAGGTACTGGTGGACAGGATCATCTCGCGCTCGCGGGTCAGGTCTTCCAGTTGGTTGCCCAACAGGCTGAACAGGCTGTCATCGAAGCGCATGGTGCTCACCGGCCCCTGAATCTCGCCATTCTCCACCCAGAAGGTGGCAAAGCGGGTCAGGCCGGTCATGCGCGCCGCTGGCAGGTCCGAGTAGTTCAGGTACCACAGGTTGCTGATATATAGCCCGGTGCCAAGCCGTTCGAGGATCGCCTCACTGGCCAGGTTACCCGGCGCCAGGCTCAAGGCGCAGGGCGACTCGTAGCTGTCGGCGCCATTGGCCTGCAGTGCGAACTCGGCCGCGCTACGCGCGCTGATCAAGCGCTGTACGGCCTGGCCTTGGGTGATCAGCGGCACATCGAGGCGCGGTGAGCCCTCATCCGAGAACGCCGGGCTCAGCGAGCCGCTGACCTGCTCGTCGAAGCTGACCAGCGGGCTCAAGCGGGCATCGCCGTTGTACAGACGCTGCAGGGCGCTGTTGCCAGTGGCCAGCGCCTGCGCGGAAAAACCGCCCCAGCACAGCATGCCGGCAATTTCGTCCATGGCCGCAGGCGCCAGGTAGGCGCGGTAGCTGCCCGGCTTCAAGGTAATCGCCGGGCGGCCGAGGAAGGCCAGCTGTTCGCGGGCCTGGCGCAGGCGGGCGGTGAAGTCGTCGGCGTGCCACACCTGCCCGGCATAGTTGGCTTTCACTGCTTGGCCGTTGCTGTGGAACAGGCTCCAGTCCATGTTGAAACTGTTGGCCTGGTGCCAGCCGAAGGCGCCGAACGAGCTGGCGAAACCGCGACAGATCGGCCCGGCGGCATAGATACCGACCAAGTCCATGTCGCCGGCTTCACGTTCGATCAGGGCAAGGACCTCATCCAGTTCCGGCAGTGGGTGATCCTGCTGGCTATGGCTGTGCCATGGGGTATCGTCCAGGCGCAGGTAGGGGTCGACCGGCAACAGCGGCAGGGTCTGGCGCAGTTGACTGAGGGCATCGGCCAGGCGCGTGCGGTCCAGCACGGCATCATCGCCCAGGGTGATCTGCTGCTCGGCCTGGCGGCCGTCACGCATCAGGCGCAATTGCACGCTGGCCTGGCTGACCTCGCCGGCCTGACGCACCTGGGCGTGGTTGAAGCGGATGAACTGCGACTGTTCGGCGCTGTAACCAAGGGTGAACTGCTCGCCCACCTGAAGGGTGTCGCGCAGGGCGCCAAGCAGGGTTTCGAAGCGTTGCTGGGGTGTGGCGCTCATCAGGCGTCGCCTCCGAATACGTCGATCTGGCGGAACACGCAGGCCGGCGAGGCGTGGCCGACCCGTACCACCTGGTTGGGTTCGCCTTTGCCGCAGTTGGGCGTGCCCAGCACCTGGAAGGTGCTGCGGTCGCCGACTGCCGACAGGTTGCGCCAGAACTGCGCCGAGATGCCGCGGTAGTTGGGGTTTTTGACGATGCCCTTGAGTTCGCCGTCCTCGATCAGTTGGCCCCACTCGCAGCCGAACTGGAACTTGTTGCGTGCATCGTCGATGGACCACGAGCGGTTGGTGCGCATCAGGATGCCGTGCTCGATGCCCTTGACCAATTGTGCCAGCGAGCAGTCGCCTGGCTCGATGTTGAGGTTGGCCATGCGGTCGATCGGTGCGCGGTTCCAGCCACAGGCACGGCTGTTGGCCACGCCGTCCAGGCCCGAGCGGAACTGCGACAGGGCGCCGCCCAATGGGCGCAGCAGCAGGCCGTCGCGGATCAGGAATTGCTTGCTGGCCTGGGTGCCGTCATCGTCGTAGCTGTAGCTGGCCAGCTCTTCGTCGATGGTAGGGTCGAAGGTCACGTTGAGCAGCGCCGAGCCGTATTGCAGGTGGCCGAAGTCGCTGGCTTTGACGAAGCTGGTGCCGGCGTAGTTGCGCTCGTCGCCGAGAATGCGGTCCATCTCCAGCGGGTGGCCGATGGACTCGTGAATCTGCAGCATCATCTGGTCGGGCATCAGCAGCAGGTCGCGCGGGCCGCTGGGTGTATTGGGTGCCAGCAGCAGTTGCAGCGCTTCGTCGGCGACGCGGCTGGCGGCGCCGACCAGGCCACAGCGCTCGACGATCTCGAAACCGCCCTGCTGGCCGAAGTTGTCCCGGCCCAGGCTGCGGCTCTGGCTGTCCTGGCCGTCGCTGGCGGTCACGCTCAGGCCTGGGAACAGGAAACGCTGGGCGTGGCGCAGTTCGGCGCCGGCAGAGTTGAGGTAGGTTTGCTCGACCACGCTCATGCCCAGGCCGGCCTGCCAGTCCACCAGGCGGCTGTCGCTGGGCACGCTGGCCGATTCCGCGGCGAGCAGGCCGAGGCAGTCGGCAAGGCTGGGCAAGGGTTGATCGAAGTGGGGCGAAACGTGGTCGTGGCGCGCGCTGGTCACCGGTTGCTCGCGCAGGTCCAGCAGGCTATGCCCGGCGAGCTGCCGGGCCAGGGCTTCGGCGCGTTCGAGTGCCTGTTGCAGGCCGTGCTGGGACAAGTCTGCGGTGGCTGCATAAGCCTCCACGCCATTGACACGCACGGTGAGCATGGCGCCCTCGTCCTGGCTGAAGAACGGTGGCTCGGTAACATTGCGGCGCACCGACAGCGCCTGGTGCGACTGTTTCACATGGCGCAGGGAAAACAACTCCGCCGTGCTGCGCAGCGCGGCGAACCGCTGGCGCAGCAGGGCGCTGGAATCGAACATGCGGGAACCTCCGAGTCAGTGGTGGCTCCCCCTAGAACCACTCCTCTCGCATGCTCAGGCACGTATCGTCGCGGGCCTCGAGCAATGCCAGCTCATTATGGCAGCCAGGCACTTCCCAGGTGAGGAAATAACGGGCGGCCTGCAGTTTGCCCTGGTAGAAGTCGCGGTCTGCGGCATTGCCCTTGAGCAGGCCAAGTTCAGCGTGGATGGCTTGCTCCAGCCAGCGCCAACCGATCACGCAATGGCCGAACGCCTTCAGGTACAGGGCCGAGTTGGCCAGGGCGGCGCTGACCTTGCCCTGGGCCAGATCGCCCAGTAGGGCGAGGGTGACGGCTTGCAGGCGATTGACCAGTTGCTCCAGTGGCTGGCGCAGGGTATCGAGGCCGGGGTGGTGGCTGGCGCGCTCGGCCGTGCTGGCGATCAGGCGAATCAGATGCTTGAGCCCGGCGCCGTTGTGTTGCGCCAGCTTGCGGCCGAGCAGGTCGAGTGACTGGATGCCCTCAGTGCCCTCGTGGATCGGGTTCAGGCGGTTGTCGCGGTAATGCTGCTCGACCGGGTATTCGCGGGTGTAGCCGTGCCCGCCGAGGATCTGGATGGCCAGTTCGTTAGCTTTGAGGCAGTACGCCGACGGCCAGGATTTGACGATCGGGGTCAGCAGGTCGAGCAGTGTCTGGGCCTGTTGCCGAGAGCTCTGGTCGTCGGCGGTCTGGGTGTCGTCGAACAGGCGCGCGGCGTACAGGCCCAGGTCGAAGGCGCCTTCCACGTAGGCTTTTTGGGTCAGCAGCATGCGCTTGACGTCGCTGTGCCCAATGATAGGGACGGCGGGGCTCTGCGGGTCCTTGCTGTCTGGCAGGCGCCCCTGCGGCCGTTGGCGGGCGTACTCCAGCGAATACAGGTAGCCGGCATAACCGAGCATCACCGCGCCCATGCCGACGCCGATACGTGCCTCGTTCATCATCTGGAACATGCAGGCCAGGCCCTGGTGCGGCTGGCCGACCAGGTAGCCGACGCACTGGCCGTTGTCACCGAAGTTGAGCGCGGTAGAGGTGGTGCCGCGCCAGCCCATCTTGTGGAACAGGCCGGCCAGCAGCACGTCGTTGCGTTCGCCACGGCTGCCATCCGGATTGACCAGGTACTTGGGCACGATGAACAGCGAGATGCCCTTCACGCCGGGCGGTGCGTCCGGCAGCTTGGCCAGGACCATGTGCACGATGTTTTCCGACAGTTCGTGGTCGCCGCCGGAGATGAAGATCTTGTTGCCCTTGATCCGGTAGCTGCCATCGCCGGCGGGTTCGGCGCGGGTGCGGATATCGGCCAGTGAAGACCCGGCATGCGGTTCGGTCAGCGCCATGGTGCCGAAGTAGCGGCCTTCGATCATCGGCTGCAGGAACAGGCGCTTTTGCTCCTCGCAGCCGAAGCTCTCTATCAGGTTGGCCGCGCCCATGGTCAGGAACGGGTAGGCCGTGGTGCCGGCGTTTGCAGCCTGGAAGTGGGCGAAGCAGGCTTGCGAGACCAGGCTGGGCAGTTGCATGCCGCCGGCTTCGAAGTCGCGGTTGGCGTTGAGAAACCCCGCATCGAGGAAGGCATCGACTGCCGGTTTGACCTCCGGGATCAGCTCGGCGCGGCCGTCCACATAGCGCGGCTCGTTTTCGTCGGCCTTGCGGTTGTGGGGCGCGAAGTACTTTTCGGCGATGGTGCGGGCGGTGGTCAGGGCAGCGTCGAAGGTTTCGCGGCTGTGCTCGGCGAAGCGCGGGCGCTGGGTCAGGGCTTCGGCGTCGAGCACTTCGTAGAGTTCGAAGGCGAGGTTGCGGGGGCTGAGCAGGGTCTCGGGCATCGGGGCGGTCCTTGGGCGGGGTTGGACCGAGTCTAGGATTTAAATAGAGGTGGGAGACAGGTTAATAGGTGGGGGTGATATGGGTTTAGAAGGTTTGGGGGCGGGCAGGCGCTAGCCGTGACGTATTTGCTGGTCCTGAGATCGAGCGCCGCCCGCGCGGCGCATCGCGAGCCAGCTCGCTCCTACATTTGTTTCGGGCCAGTGAGGCCTGTGGCATTTGCGCGCGACCGCCTTGTTTGTACGACGCGATATCGAGACAGGCACCAAGGGGCCGCGCGCCAATACCTCAGGAATAACTGGCCCGAAACAAATGTAGGAGCGAGCTGGCTCGCGATGCGCCGCGCGGGCGGCGCTCGATCGCGATCGCGCCCGAGAAGCCGGTGGCATGCACCTGGTGGCCGTAACACCAAACCCATAAAAAAAGGAGAGCCTAAGCTCTCCTTCTTCACCAACCGTCAGCTATCAACCAATGGTCATCAAGCTGGCATTACCCCCAGCAGCAGCGGTATTCACACTCACCGCCCGCTCAATCACCAACCGCTCCAATGCAATCTGATGATCCCCGCTGGACAACCCGTGCACCCCGACGATCGCCCCGGCGCGCTTGGCCACCTGCTGGCAAACGCCACGCAGCTGGTCCGAGTCGCCATGGTGGATCACGGCATCGAACGCCACGTCATCCTTGTTCCAGTCCGCCACCAGCTTGACCTTGCCCTGCAGCTCCTTCGGCAGGCGGCCGCGCAGGCCTTTGCCTGGCTCGCCATCCACCCACACCGCCGAGCTGCCAACGGCCAGCACCGCGGCAAACTGCGCCAGCAGGTCAGCCTCGTTGTCCGCCAGGCACAGCACGTGCTCGCGCGGCAGGATGGTGTAGCTGTTGCGCTCGCCGGTAGGCCCTGGCAGCAGGCGGGCGATGCCGCTCTGCGACTGGCCGGCGAACTGTGTGCACAGCGCGGCCAGGTCGGCCTGCTGGTTGCTCTCGGCCCAGGCCTTGAGGCTGTGCAGCGGCTTGATCAACTGCTCGTGCAGCGTACGGTCCGGCTTGCCTTCGCCATCCTGATGCTGGAAGTGACGGCCAATCGCGTCAGCCGGGCGGGTCGACAGCAGGCGGTACAGGTACAGCGGGCCACCAGCTTTCGGGCCGGTACCAGACAGGCCTTCACCACCGAACGGCTGCACGCCCACCACCGCACCAACGATGTTGCGGTTGACGTACATGTTGCCGGCGTTGGCGTTCTCCACCACCTTGGCGATGGTCTCGTCGATGCGGGTGTGCACGCCGAGGGTCAGGCCGTAGCCGGAGTTGTTGATCTGCTCGATCAACTGGTCGAGGTTGCGGCGGTTGTAGCGCACCACGTGCAGCACCGGGCCGAAGATCTCGCGCTTGAGCTCATCGAAGCTGTCCAGCTCGATCAGGGTCGGCATGACGAAGGTGCCGCGCTTGACCTCGCCAGCATCGGCGATGGCGACCTGGTACACCGAGCGGCCTTTTTCACGCATGCCCTGGATGTGTTTTTCGATACCCGCCTTGGCTTCGGCATCGATCACCGGGCCGATATCCACGGCCAGGCGGTCCGGGTTGCCCAGGCGGTTTTCGGCCATGGCACCCTTGAGCATTTCGATCACGCGGTCGGCAGAATCTTCCTGCAGGCACAGCACGCGCAGGGCCGAGCAACGCTGGCCGGCGCTGTCGAAGGCCGAGGACACCACATCGATCACCACCTGCTCGGTCAGTGCCGAGGAGTCGACAATCATCGCGTTCTGGCCGCCGGTTTCGGCGATCAGCGGGATCGGCCGGCCCTGGTTGTCCAGGCGCCCGGCGACGTTGCGCTGCAGCAGGCGGGCGACTTCGGTGGAGCCGGTGAACATCACGCCTTTGACGCGCTCGTCACCGACCAGGCCAGCACCCACGGTCTCGCCACGGCCTGGCAGCAGTTGCAGGACGCCTTCGGGAATACCGGCCTCAAGCAGCAGGCGCACGGCCTGGGCCGCGATCAGCGGGGTCTGCTCGGCAGGCTTGGCCAAGACCGGGTTACCGGCTGCCAGGGCTGCGGCCACCTGGCCAGTGAAGATCGCCAGCGGGAAGTTCCACGGGCTGATGCACACCACCGGGCCCAGCGGGCGGTGGGCGTCGTTGCTGAAATCATTGCGTGCCTGCACTGCGTAGTAGCGCAGGAAGTCCACGGCCTCGCGCACTTCGGCGATGGCGTTGGCGAAGGTCTTGCCGGCTTCGCGGATGAGCAGGCCCATCAGCGGCTGGATCTCGGCCTCCATCAGGTCGGCGGTGCGCTCAAGGATCGCAGCGCGCTCTGCGGGCGGGGTGGCCTGCCAGATCGGCGCGGCGTTGAGTGCGCATTGGATGGCGCTGTCGACGTCGGCAACGGTGGCTTCCTGAACATGGCCGACCACGTCGCGATGGTCTGCCGGGTTGAGTACCGGTGCTGCGGCTGCTTCACTGGCGGCGCAGGCCAGCAGCGGGGTGGCTTTCCAGTCGTTGTGGGCGGTGGCCAGCATGGCGCAGGACAGCGACGCCAGGCGGTGTTCGTTGGCCATGTCGATACCGGCCGAGTTGGCCCGCTCGCTGCCATACAGCTCACGCGGCAGCGGAATGCGCGGGTGCGGCAGGCCGAGGCTGCCTTCCTGGGTGCCCATGCGCTCGATGCTGGCGACCGGGTCGGCGACCAGTTCCTGGATAGAGATGGAGTGGTCGGCAATGCGGTTGACGAACGAGGTGTTGGCGCCGTTCTCCAGCAGGCGGCGGACCAGGTAGGCCAGCAGGGTTTCGTGGGTGCCGACCGGCGCGTACACGCGGCACGGGCGGTTCAGCTTGCCTTCGGAGATCTTGCCGACCACTTGTTCGTACAGTGGCTCGCCCATGCCGTGCAGGCACTGGAACTCGTACTGGCCTGGGTAATAGTTCTGGCCGGCGATGTGGTAGATGGCCGACAGGGTGTGGGCGTTATGCGTGGCGAACTGCGGGTAGATGGCTTCGGGTACTGCCAGCAGCTTGCGTGCACAGGCAACGTAGGAAACGTCGGTGTACACCTTGCGGGTATAGACCGGGTAGCCTTCCAGGCCTTCAACCTGGGCGCGCTTGATCTCGCTGTCCCAGTAGGCGCCTTTCACCAGGCGGATCATCAGGCGGTGGCGGCTGCGCTTGGCCAGGTCGATGACATAGTCGATGACGTACGGGCAGCGCTTCTGGTAGGCCTGGATAACGAAACCAATGCCGTTCCAGCCAGCCAGCGAAGGCTCGAAGCACAGGCGCTCGAGCAGGTCGAGCGACAGCTCCAGGCGGTCGGCCTCTTCGGCGTCGATGTTCAGGCCGATGTCGTATTGCTTGGCCAGCAGGGTCAGCGACAGCAGGCGCGGGTACAGCTCTTCCATCACGCGCTCGTACTGGGCGCGGCTGTAGCGTGGGTGCAGCGCCGACAGCTTGATCGAGATGCCCGGGCCTTCATAGATGCCGCGGCCATGGGAGGCTTTGCCGATCGAGTGGATGGCCTGCTCGTAGGACGCCAGGTACTTCTGGGCGTCGTGCTCGGTCAGTGCGGCTTCGCCGAGCATGTCGTAGGAATAACGGAAACCCTTGGCCTCGAAACGGCTGGCGTTGGCCAGGGCTTCGGCGATGGTTTCGCCGGTGACAAACTGCTCGCCCATCAGGCGCATCGCCATGTCGACGCCCTTGCGGATCATCGGCTCGCCGCTTTTGCCGATGATGCGGGTAAGCGACGAGGTCAGGCCGGACTCATTATGGGTAGACACCAGCTTGCCGGTCAGCAACAGCCCCCAGGTGGCGGCGTTGACGAACAGCGACGGGCTGTTGCCCAGGTGCGGCTGCCAGTTGCCGTTGCTGATCTTGTCGCGGATCAGCGCGTCACGGGTGCCTTTGTCGGGGATGCGCAGCAAGGCTTCGGCCAGGCACATCAGTGCCACACCTTCCTGGGACGACAGCGAGAACTCTTGCAGCAGCCCCTGGACGATGCCGGCACGCCCGCCTGCGCTCTTCTGGTTGCGCAGTTTCTCGGCGATGCCGGCGGCCAGTTTGTTGGTGGCCTCTGCCAGCGGCGCGCTCAGGCGAGCCTGCTCCAGCAGCATTGGGATAACTTCCTGCTCGGGGCGGCGATAGGCGGCAGTGATGGCCGAACGCAGGACCGATTGCGGCAGGATGCTCTCGGCGAACTCGAGGAAGCACTGGTGAGCATGGTCGGGCTGGATTTCACCGGCGTCGTCGGCCAGGTTGCTGGCCTGACCGTTGAGTTCGGTCAGGGTGGCGCCACCCTCGAGCTTCTCCAGGTAGTTGAAGATCGCTTGCTTGATCAACCAGTGCGGCGTGCGGTCGATGGACTGCGCAGCTGCTTTGAGTCGCTCACGGGTAGGGTCATCAAGTTTGACCCCAAGGGTGGTCGTCGCCATTTCTTATCCTCGTTATTGCCACGGTTGTGGCCTAAGCTGACGCCAAGAGTATCTGTAGGACAATTCGGGTGCAACCAGGTGCAACCCGTTTTTTTGGCAGAAAAGGTGCAACTCGTCCGGCGAACATTCCTACACTTAATAAAGGGTTGTTTATGGTGCGTTTTAATCTGAAAAACGCGGTTTTTGCTCCAAAAAGGAGCAAAAAGTAGGCAATAACTGAAAATGCATAAGTAGGTGCAACTAGACGAAGAAAAATGGTTGCACCTCGTTTGGGTTGTTGCATAGGATTCGTCGCCTGGGTGCAACCACCTCGTTGTGGTTGTGCATGAAATAAAAACAAACGCCAGGGCACACGCATGGGCAATCCACTAACGATCACCTTCGTGATCTACATCGCGGCAATGGTGCTGATCGGCTTCGCCGCCTATCGCGCCACCAATAACCTTTCCGACTACATCCTTGGCGGGCGCAGCTTGGGCAGTGTGGTTACCGCGCTTTCCGCCGGTGCCTCCGACATGAGCGGCTGGCTGTTGATGGGCCTGCCGGGCGCCATCTACTTCTCGGGCCTTTCCGAAGCCTGGATCGCCATCGGCCTGACCGTTGGTGCCTACCTGAACTGGCTGTTCGTTGCCGGCCGCCTGCGGGTGCAAACCGAGCACAACGGCGATGCACTGACGCTGCCGGACTACTTCGCCAGCCGTTTCGAAGACCAAAGCGGCCTGCTGCGGATCATCTCGGCCATCGTCATCCTGGTGTTCTTCACCATCTATTGCGCCTCTGGCATCGTGGCCGGTGCTCGTCTGTTCGAAAGCACCTTCGGCATGCCGTATGAGACCGCGCTGTGGGCCGGTGCTGCGGCGACCATCGCCTATACCTTCGTCGGTGGTTTCCTGGCGGTGAGCTGGACCGATACCGTGCAGGCATCGCTGATGATCTTCGCGCTGATCCTTACCCCGATCATCGTGCTGATCTCCACCGGTGGCGTCGACACCACCTTCCTGGCCATCGAGGCGCAGAACCCGGCCAACTTCGACATGCTCAAAGGCGCAACCTTCGTCGGCATCATCTCGCTGATGGGCTGGGGGCTGGGTTACTTCGGGCAGCCGCACATCCTGGCGCGCTTCATGGCCGCCGATTCGGTCAAGTCGATCGCCAAGGCACGTCGCATTTCCATGACCTGGATGATCCTGTGCCTGGCCGGCACTTGCGCCGTGGGCTTCTTCGGCATCGCCTACTTCTCGGCGCACCCTGACCTGGCAGGCCCGGTCACCGAGAACCGCGAGCGCGTGTTCATCGAGCTGGCGAAGATCCTGTTCAACCCATGGATCGCCGGTGTGCTGCTGTCGGCCATCCTGGCGGCGGTGATGAGCACCCTGAGCTGCCAGTTGCTGGTTTGCTCCAGTGCCTTGACCGAAGACTTCTATAAAGCCTTCCTGCGCAAGAATGCCTCGCAGCGCGAGCTGGTCTGGATTGGCCGCCTGATGGTGCTGGCCGTGGCGCTGATCGCCATCGCCATGGCAGCCGACCCGGACAACCGTGTACTGGGCCTGGTGGCTTATGCCTGGGCAGGCTTCGGTGCTGCCTTTGGTCCGGTGGTGCTGATCTCGGTACTGTGGAAGGGCATGACCCGTAACGGTGCCCTGGCCGGTATCGTGGTGGGTGCGCTGACCGTGATCGTGTGGAAGCAGATCGATGTCTGGGGTCTGTACGAAATCATCCCGGGCTTCCTGTTGGCCAGCATCGCCATCATTCTGGTGAGCAAGCTGGGTAGCCCATCGCAGGCGATGGTGCAGCGCTTCGAGACTGCTGATGCGGCGTATCACGCTGACAAGTAACCCTTGTGCCGACAGTCAGCTTTGCTGCTGACTGCCTGGTTAGAATCCGCTGGGCGTTGGCCCGGTAAAAGCAAGCGGCCCGAACAATCAGATTGTTCGGGCCGCTTGCTTTTCAGTGAAGCCTGCTTACAGCGAGAACTTCACTCGGGTTGCTTCAAACGCGTTTGCTTCCCTTGGGCGGATCAGCGCGTCGTAATCGCCAGGAGCGTAACTATCCAGGTTCATCGACCACTTTGTGCTTTGCGAGGACCCTACGACCAGGTTGTCGGTCGTGCCATCGGGCTTGGTGATTTCGAGTACAGCGGTGTACGGCACATTGGCGATACCGAGGTCGCCGTGTACCAGTGGTGTTTCGGTGTTGTCGAACGTGATGGAAGCTTTCATGTCAGGTACTCCTTGATAATGGAAGCGCTAGTTTGAGCTCCATGCCTGAGGTGAAGAACGAGGAATGGCTACCTGACATGGGGTGAGGTGGGTGGATGAACTGTGCGTGCCCGTACCTGACTCCGCCGGTCTTACGAGGTAAACTTGCCACCCCCGCAGGAGTTGCCATGAACTATCGTCACGCCTTCCACGCCGGCAACCATGCCGACGTTCTCAAGCACATCGTGCTGACCCGCCTCATCGCCCTGATGTCGCGCAAGGAGCAGCCGTTCGCCTATATAGACACCCACGCCGGCCTCGGTCTTTACGACCTGCAGGGCGACCAGGCGACCCGTACCGGTGAATACCTCGAAGGTGTTGCACGCTTGTGGAATCGCGATGATGTCCCGGCGATGGCCGCCGACTACCTGCGTGTCATCAAGCGCCTGAATGCCGATGGCGAATTGCGCTACTACCCTGGGTCGCCAGAACTGGCTCGCCGCCTGATGCGTCAGCAGGACCGGGCGTTGCTCAACGAGAAGCACCCTGAAGACGGGCCGCTGCTCAAAGAGAACATGAAGAAAGACCCGCGCGTGGTGGTGCACCTGGGTGAGGGTTGGCATGTACCGCGGGCGTTGCTGCCGGTGCAGGAAAAGCGCGCGATCATGCTGATCGACCCGCCATTCGAGCAGGCTGACGAGCTCAAGCGCTGCACCAGCTCGCTGAAAGAGGCGATTGGCCGCATGCGCCAGACCGTCGCTGCCATTTGGTACCCGATCAAGGACCAGCGCTCGCTCACCCGGTTCTACCAGGACCTCACCAGTACCGGTGCGCCGAAGCTGCTGCGGGTCGAGTTGTACGTGCACCACCAGGACAGCCCGCAGGGGCTGAATGGCTCTGGCCTGGCCATTGCCAACCCGCCGTGGGGCCTTGAAGAGGAGCTCAAGGAGCTGCTGCCTTGGCTGGCCAAGGAGCTGGCGCAGACCGCTGGCAGCTACCGGATGGACTGGCTGATCGCCGAATAAGGCACTGCCCACCGCTGCAGATTTGCCGCGCCGCCGCCCCTACAAGGGGCGGTGTGTCGTTCTGGTTTGCGTTATAATCCCGCCTTTTAGCCGCCACCCGCCCATGAGGCCGCTGGCGCATCTCTACCGAATGAAGAGGCTAATCCCTTGGCATTGACGATTCTTGGCCTGTCCGGCGCCCTTAGCCATGACCCTTCCGCGGCCCTGTACATTGACGGCAAGCTGATTGCCGCCGCCGAAGAAGAGCGCTTCGTGCGTGACAAGCATGCGAAGAACCGCATGCCCTACGAGTCGGCGAAGTTCTGCCTGGAGCAGGCGGGCATCAAACCGTCCGACGTCGACGTGGTAGCCATTCCGTTTGCGCCGATCAGCCTGTTCGGCAAGGCCCGCTGGCACTATGCCAAGCGTTACTGGTACGCCCCGGACCGCGCCCTCGACGCGATCCTGATGGGCAACCGCCGCTACAAGCGCTACCGCAAGAAGATCGTCTGGTGCCTGGAGCAACTGGGCTTCGACCCGAAAAAGGTCAAGATCGAGCCGGTCGAGCACCACCTGGCCCACGCCTCCAGCGCCTACCACTGCTCGGGCTTCAAGGAAAAGACCGCGATCCTCGGCATCGACGGTAAGGGCGAGTACGCCACCACCTTCTTCGGCTACGGCGAAAACGGCAAGATCCACAAGATCAAGGAGTTCTTCGACCCGGACTCCCTGGGCGGCCTGTATGGCGCGATCACCGAGTTCCTCGGTTTCGAGATGCTCGACGGCGAGTTCAAGGTCATGGGCATGGCGCCGTACGGCGATGCCAGCAAGTATGACTTCTCGCGCCTGGCCAGCTTCGAGAACGGCGAGTTGGTGATCAACACCGAATACGCCAACGTCATCGGCCTGCGCCGCTATAAAGAGAAGGGCAAGGGTTTCTACTTCTCGCCGAAGCTGATCGAATGGCTGGGCCCCAAGCGCGAAGGCGACATTGCCGACGAGCCGTACATCCACTACGCAGCCAGCATGCAGGCGCTGTTCGAAAAGCTGGCCCTGCAGATGATCGACCATTACCTGGGCGACACCTTGAAGCAGACTGGCAAGCTGGCTTTCGCCGGTGGCTGCGCGCTGAACGTCAAGCTCAACCAGAAGATCATCGCCCGCCCGGATGTGAAGGAGCTGTTCGTCCAGCCCGCATCCGGTGACGCCGGTACTGCGGTGGGTGCTGCTGCTTATGTTTCCCACGCCCGTGGCGTGCCGGTCGAGAAGATGGAACACGTCTACCTCGGCCCGTCGTACTCCAACGAGGACGTGATCGCCGCCTGCGCCCGTCACCCGGACCAGCCGAAGTGGCGCAAGCTCGACAACATGCCAGAGCAGATCGCCAAGATCATGGTCGACGGCAACCCGGTGGCCTGGTTCCAGGGCCGTATGGAGTTCGGCCCGCGCGCCCTGGGCGGTCGTTCGATCATCGGTTGCCCGAGCGTCGAAGGCGTGGCTGACCGTATCAACCACCAGATCAAGTTCCGCGAGCGCTGGAGGCCTTTCTGCCCGTCGATGCTCGACACCGTCGCGCCGCAGATGATCAAGGTCGACCACCCGGCGCCATTCATGACCTTCACCTTCGAAGTGGCTGAAGAGTGGAAAACCCGTGTGCCGGAAGTGGTCCACGAGGACGGCACTTCGCGTGCTCAGGTGCTCAAGCGCGAGTACAACCCGCGCTACTACGACATGATGAAGGCGCTGGAAAACCTGACCGGCAACGGCGTCTCGCTGAACACCTCGCTGAACCGCCGTGGTGAACCGATGATCTGCTCGCCGACCGATGCCTTGAACATGTTCTTTGGCTCGGACCTGCAGTACCTGATCATGGAAGACATCCTGGTAGTGAAGGACGGCGCGGCCGCGTATGACCAGCCGCTCTGAACCGCGCATCCTGCAGTTCTGCCATGGCTATGACGGGCCGTTCCTGGACTGTGCCCGTCAGTACGCCAGCCTGTTTCAGGGGCGTGGCTACCAGGTCACCACGGTATTTCTCACCGGCGCCGCCGACCCGCAGGTTGCGGCGGGCTGCGCGTCGGACGAGGTGCTGTTCCTGGAGTTCAGCTCCAAGGCTGTGCGTGGCCTGAAGCTCGGCGCCATCCGCGCCTTGCGGCGGATTGCTACCGAGCGCAATTTCAGTTTCTGCATCGCCCACCGGTTCAAGCCGATCTATGTGGCATTGCTGGGTACTGGCCTACCGGTAATCGGTGTGCACCATGCCTTTGGCGACTATCAGCGCAAGGGGCGGCGGCTGTTTGCCAACCTGTTCAGCAAGCGCCTGAGCCTGCTGGGTGTTTCGGATGCGGTGCGTGACGACATGCGCCGTTGCCTGCCGCAGTGGCCGGCCGAACGCATCCAGACTCTGTACAACCGTATCGACATCCAGGCCCTGCAAGCGGCATTGGTGCCGCGTGAAGCGGCGCGCCAGGCCCTTGGCCTGGACCCTCAGGCGTGGATTGTCGGCAATGTCGGGCGCCTGCACCCGGACAAGGACCAGGCCACGCTGTTGCGTGGTTTTGCCGAAGCGCTGCCGGGGCTCCCCGCAGGCGCGCGCCTGGCGATTCTGGGTAAAGGCCGCCTCGAAGCCCAACTCAAGGCATTGGCGGCCGAGCTCGGCATTGCCGGCCAGGTGGATTTCCTCGGCCAGGTGCCGGACGCGCGGCGCTATTTCAAGGCGTTCGATGTGTTTGCCCTGAGTTCCGACCATGAGCCGTTCGGCATGGTCCTGCTCGAAGCCATGGTCGCGGGCGTACCACTGCTGGCCACGGCCTGTGGTGGGGCACGCGAAGTGGTCGAGGGTGTGGGTGTGCTGTTCCCGCTTGGCGATGCTGCGCAGCTGGCTCAAGGCCTGAAGCACATGGCCGCGCTAGACGACCAACAGCGCGAGGCGTGCGCCGAGCACATGCTGCAACGCCTGCACCAGCGCTTCTCCGATTCGGCGGTACGCGAAGCCTTCTGGCAACTGCCGCAGGTGCGTGCCTTGGTGGCGAAGGCGTGATGCTCAATCGTATTCAAGCCTTCCGCGAGCGCGGCTGGCAAGTCATCGACGCCAAGGCATATGCCGAGGCATGGGCGCGGTTTGGTGGCAGCGTTGCCACTCATCCGCGGGTGGTCGAGCAGTTGGCCGAGTTGGCGCAGATCCCCGTGCGCTACCTGGGTTGGCTGCAAGACGGCGAGCTGAAAGCGGCGATCCCGACCTGGGGGCGCCACCTGGCGCTGTCCAAGGACGTGCTCAAGCGCGCGGGCAAGAAAGGCCTGTTCGACCTGGGCAATGCCGAGATCATCCTGCCGGCCGCCGCCGATGCCAGCGCGCCGCTGCGCCATGCCGCGCGTTACCTGTCCGAGCTGAACCAGGGTCGTTTCACTGGCCTCAAGGCACAGACCGAGCAGTTGGCCATGGCCCGCGCTCATGAAGACCTGTCGAAAAAGTTCCGCTACAACCAGCGCCGCGAGTTGCGCCTGCTGGAAGAGGCGGGCGGGGTGGTGCGGCCGATCAGTGACTTCGACGCCGGCCAGATCGCCGCCATGTACCGTGACCTGTTCCAGCGCCGCTGGGGCTTCCCGGCTACCGGCGCCGAGCGCCTGGCCGAGGTGCTTGAGCGTTTGCGCGAGCTGCTGATCGGTTCGGTGCTGCTGCTGGACGACAAGCCGATCGCGATTCAGCTGGTGTACCGGGTCGAAGCGCCCGAGTGGATCAGCGTCGAGTACGTCAACGGCGGCGTCGACCCCGAGACCAAGGCATTCAGCCCCGGTAGCGTGCTGAGCTTCCTCAACACCCAGGCAGCCTGGGAAGACGCCCGCGCACGTAACAAGCCGCTGCGGTTCTCGTTCGGCCGTGCCGACCGTGAGTACAAGGATCGCTGGTGCAACCCCGTGCCGGTGTTCCAGGCGTGAGCCGCAAGCAGCAATTGCTCAAGCGCCATCGGCGCAACAAGCGCCTGGGCCTGCTTGCCGGCCTGATCGCACTGATCGCGCTGGGGGTACTGGCCTGGTGGTGGCTGCCGCTGTTGTTGCTGCCGTTGGTCTGGGCCGCCCATGAGGCCTGGTTCGCCGATCACTTGTTCTACGCACCCGGTGAGGATTACGCCTACAACTTCGGTGAGCAAACCCGCGCGGCGGCGGCCAGCCTGCAGGGTGGGCTGCTGCAGGCCGATGCGACACTGCAAGGTGACGAGACCCTCGTCCTGGAACTGCGGATAAAGAGCACCTGGCTGGGGCGCTTTCTCGACCCGCGGGTGGAGCTTTCTGCGGATGCGCTGAGTGATCGGCAAACTTTCGAGCGCGGCGTCGACGGGGTTCGCTTCCTGAACCTGACCGGCATGGCCTTGCCGCTCAAAGCCGGCACGCTGCGTGTGCGTGGCCGCCATTGCCGGCTGCAGGGCGAACCGCGCCTGTGGATAACCCCCAGGGTCGAATTGCAGCGCCGCCGCGTGATGGTGATTGCGCCGCATGCCGATGATGCCGAGCTGGCGGCTTATGGGCTGTACAGCCAGGCTGACGAAACCTGGGTGGTCACCCTGACTGCCGGCGAGATCGAAGCCGAGCACTATCAGAAAATGGGCCTGGGAAAGGCCGAGGCGGCGCGCCTGAAAGGGCGCTTGCGCGCCTGGGACAGCATTGCCGTGCCGCGCTGGGCTGGTGTGCCGCAATCGCGCTGCGTGCAGTTGGGCTACTTCTGCCTGCAACTGCCCACCATGCAGGCCGCGCCAGATGTACCGGCGGCTTCACGCGAAGCCGACATGGCCGATATCCGCCCGTTCCGCCAGTTCAATCCGTTCCCGCTGCCGGCCGACAATGACGGTGCGCCGACCTGGCACAACCTGCTGGCCGACCTGCGTGCGCTGTTGGCAATGGCCAAGCCCGAGGTGCTGGTCATGCCGCACCCGCAACTCGACCCGCACCCCGATCATGTCTGTGCCCAGGCGGCCGTGCTGGAAGCCTTGCAAGGCCTGGCGTGGCAGCCGCAAACGCTGCTGTGCTACGCCAACCACCTGCATGACAACGACCGCTGGCCGATGGGTGACAGCGGCGACGGTGTGGCCTTGCCGCCACAACTGAGTGCCGAGCAGTCGTGGGCACCGTGCTCGCTGGTGCTGGACGTGTCGACCCAGCACGACAAGGCCATGGCCCTGGGCATGATGCACGACCTGCAGCCCCCCGCGCCGTTCAAACGCCGCCTGCGGCGATTGTTGCAACGCTGGCTGGCCGGGCGCAGGCCGTCGCCCTATGGCGAAAACGAATTCTTCCGCAAGGCTGTGCGCCGGCATGAACTGTTCTGGCGCCGTGAGCTGTAAACAATGCCCATGGTTGACCGCGATGGCGCAGCGCGCCCAAGGAAAGCAATGAAAGTCTTATTTCTGGTGCAGAAGGAACAGCGGGCGATCCTCGACCGCCTGTACGATGGCGTCGCGGCCAACTGCGAATGTGACCTGCGCTGGCTGACCAGTGAAGACCAGCGTAACCTGCGCCGCTACTTCAAGCGTGAAGTGCAGGTGGAGCGTTACGACCGCATCGTGTTCTTCCTGCGCTTCAAGCAGGAAATCCGCCAGGTGGCGTTCATCCAGACGGTGCCAAACCTGGTCATCCTCGAACATGACGCCTATCAGAACTACATCCCCTGCAAGTACACCGGCAAGTTCAGCGCGCATTACCGCAAACTGCCGTGGGCGCGGGTGATCAGTTCGGGCTACATGGTCAGCGAGCGCCTGCGCCAGGAAGGCTTTGACGCGGTATTCGTGCCCAAGGGCTACGATGAGCAGCTGCTGACCGACCAGGGGCGTGAGCGCGATATCGACCTGGCGTTCGTCGGCAGTACCAACAGCGTTGCCTACAGCGGGCGCAAGGCGCTGCTGGACGAGTTGGGGCGGGTCGAGAACCTGGTGGTGACCCGCACCAAGTCGGGCGAGGACTATTGCAACACGCTCAACCGTATTCGTTTCTTCGTCAGTGCCGATGTCGGCATGGGCGAGTACATGATCAAGAACTTCGAGGCCATGGCCTGTGGCTGTGTGTTGCTGGCGTTCGACCAGGGCGAGGAAGAAAACCGCGCCCTGGGCCTGCAGGACATGCACAACGTGGTGTTCTATGACAGCATCCCGACCCTCCAGGAAAAGCTGCGCAGTTTGCGCGCCGACCCTGCGCTGGCCCAGCGGATTGCTGAAAATGGCCGCCATCTGGCGGTTTCTCGTTTCAGTTTCGGTGAAGTTGGACGTAGCATCGTCGACCACATGCGCCCTGCGCTCAGGCCTCATCCGCCGTTGTCTGCCTGGCAGCGGCTACGCCTGAAACTGGGCATTTAATAAAGCACTTTCGTGCCTACGGAGCGGGTGCTGGAAGTCGATTGTCGCAATGCGGAGGGAGTCCGGTGCGCTTTTCAAATGAGAGTGATGTCACGCTGGTCGTGACCAGCTGTGGGCGGTTCGATCTGCTCAAAGACACCCTTGAGAGTTTCGATCGCTACAACACCGCGCCCATTCGCGAAGTCTTCATCACCGAAGATTCCGGTGACGATGCCGTGCATGGGGCAGTGCCAGAGCACTGGAAACCGTATTGCAAGGTGTTCGTCAATCGGCCGAAGCTGGGCCAGCTGCCGTCGATCGACCTGGCTTACAGCCACGTCAAGACGCCTTACATCTTCCATTGCGAGGATGACTGGCATTTCTACCGGCAGGGCTTTGTCGAAGATTCCCGGGCGATCCTGGAGGTCAGCCCCAACCTGCTGCAGGTCTGGCTGCGCAGCCATGCCCATGACCTGTCCGTGCACAGCCCTTACATCCACCTTGGCGACCGGCAGGTGATCGCGGGCGTGCCTTGCTACCCACTGCTCTCCGAAAAAGCGGAGTGGCAAGCGTTTTCGCTCAACCCCGGCCTGCGTCGTTTGAGCGATTATCAGCGCTGCGCACCATTTGCCGCCTATGCTGGAGAAAAGGCGCTTTCCCGTCGTTATGCTGAGTTAAATCTGACAGCGGTCACCTTGGAGGGTGATGCAGTATTGCACACAGGATTTGGTAATCACGTGACCTTGCCCATAGAAGTGGAGCGCAAGGCCAAACGTCGTCAACGTGATCGGATAAAGCTGGCATTGACGCTGGTGGCAGGTGCCGTGATTGGCATGGGTATCACCATTTTTGTTCAATGAAGTCGCAGTCCCACCTGACCTTGAGCGGGAGAGGGGCGCTAACCCCATGAACATCGTCAATATGATGTGGGCAGGCGGTTCGCCGTACATGTCCATCCACAAGGTTCACCGACAGGTGCTGTCGCACGCCGGCCCCGATGCCAGGATCAGCAACTGGCTGCTGTTGGGCAGCGGGCTGTGCTGTGGGCTCGGCTCGACCCGGGAGTGGCACATGCCGCCGCGTGCGCTCAAGGGCCGGCACCTGTGGCGCCTGCTGCGGCCGTGGCTGCGCATGCGCCTGCGCAAGGCGCTGGCCGAGGCCCAGGCCGAGATCGTGCTGCTCGACGGTGTCGGCGTGGCAAGGCTGGTGCTGCCGCTGCTGCAGCAGATTCCCGAGGTGCGTGCCAAGGTACTGTTCCACGGCAAGACGCGCCTGACGGCGAGTGATATCCGCCTGTTGCGCGCATTGCCCGCCGAGCGCTTGAGCATCGCAGCGGTTTCGCACACGCTTGCCGAAGCCCTGGAGCATGACCTTGGGCGGCCGGTACAGACCCTGCGCATGGCGCTCGACCCTCGGGCCTTCGTCGAACCGCTGTTGAGCCGCGAGCAGGCCAGGCAGGCACTGGCGTTGCGGCCAGGCAACGGCCAGGTGCTCGGTGCGGTGGGGCGGCTGGTCGAAAGCAAGGGCTTTGAAATGCTGATCGAGGCGTTTGCCAAGGCCGTTGTCCACAAACCCGATCTGCAGATGGCAATCATTGGTGAAGGCCCTCTGCATGCCGTGCTGCAAGCGCGTATCGACGAACTGGGCCTGGCCGGGCAGGTCCACCTGTGCGGCCACCGTGAAGACCTGCAGCGGCTGTACCGGGCATTTGACTGGCTATTGGTACCTTCGCGCTCGGAGGGCCTGGGGCTGGTGGTGCAAGAGGCGGTGATGGCCGATGTACCGGTGGTGTGCAGCGACCTGCTGGTGTTCCGTGAGCAGTTGCTGGACACCGGTGGCTACCTGCCCATTGCCGATGAGCATGCCTGGGCCGAGGCGATAGCGCGCTGCAGCCTGCCAGACGCCGCAGCCGTGGCCGCCCGGCAACGCCAGGCGCTGGCGCCGGAGCAGGCCTGGCAAGCCTTCCAGAATGGCTCGCAAAGCCTGCTGCGGGGTTGACCCTCAGCGGGCCAGCAGGGCTGCCTCGAAGTCGGCGAGGGGGAACTGGTCACCCAGGTTCTCCCGCTCGATGTAGCGCACCATGTGCTGCACGTTGCGACGAATCATGCGGGCAGACAACGGCGGGCGCAGGAACCGCATGTCGGCCACATCAATCAACCCCAGGCGCTGATCGGGGGTCACCACGACATTGCCCAGGTGCAGTGAGCGGAAGTAGACACCCGCGCGGTGCAGTTGGCGTATGAGTTCGATCAATCGCGGCAGATAGGTGTCCCAGCTGAAGTCGGCGTCGCGCGACATCTGCAGCAGGGTCCGCCCGGGCAGCGGGCGATACAACACCGCGGTTCTGCCGGGCAAGTCGAGCTTGTGCTGGCTGATCACCTCGAGGGTGGGAATGCCCAATTGCGCCAGGCGCGCGGCGTTGTCGACGAAGCGCTGCGAGTAGGGGCGCAACAGGGCAGATGAAATCAATCGCTTACGGCGAAAAACCTTAAGGAAATTACCATCCTTGAGCAGGTAGACTTTGGCGCCATGGCTGTCTGCCTCTAGCACCTGTGCGCCTAGTGTCAGCTGATCGAAGTCGATCTGGGTGAGCCGGGAGCATTGCATGAATAGAGCCTTGTCGTCTGGCGAGCAAAATGACCGGCAATAATGCCGAAAATAATGCGGTAGCACCATGGATGGTGTCTTTGATTCATCGGGGGAAAAGGATGTTGTATGAAAAACGCTGGGCTCGGGCCTGGTTAGGTTTGGGTCTGGTCTGGTTCCTGGCGGCGATTGCATTGGCGCCCAGCAACAAGGTCTACCAGCAAGGGCTGGTGTTGTTTTTGTGGTTACCGACGCTCGTGCTGGCGTGGTCTGCCCGGCAGGTGTTTGCCCAGGCCTGGCGGCGTCAGCCGGCATTGTGGGGCAGTATCTTGTTGCTGCTGGCCTGGAGCGGGTTGAGCCTGGCCTGGTCGCCGGCCGAAGAGCCGGGGCGTGAAATCAAGCGCCTGATCTACATTCTGGTCTTCCTGATGGCGTTCCCGTTGCTGGCCCAACTGGGCCTGGCCCGGGTCCGCCAGTTGTTGCTGCTGGGGAGTGGCCTTTTGGCCTTCGCCGCGCTGGTATCGATCATCAACTTCTACGGGTTGCAGGGCAAATCGCTGCTGGCCCGGCTGGCAGGTATCGGTGAAATTTCACACCCCATCCTGGGTGCCTATGTGGTCGGTGCTGCCGCGCTGTTTCTGTTGTACGAGCCGCCGCAAAAGCGCGGCATGCAGTTGCTGTGGCTGGCGGCGCTGGCCTGCCTGGGCGCGTTTGCAGTGCTCAGCCAGAGCCGCGGGGCGATCCTGGCCCTGGTGATCACGGTGGTGATGGCGCCGCTGTGGTTCCGTGATCGTCACAGCCGGGTGTTCTCGATCCTGGCTGTCATCGCCACGGGCGCTGCGTTCTATGTGATGTACGACCTGATCGCCAAGCGCGGCTCGTCCTACCGACCAGAGATCTTCCATGCGGTGGTGGACATGATTGCCGCCCACCCGTGGACGGGCCTGGGCCTGGGCGCCGGGTACGACGTGAGCGCAGTCGGCAAGCACTTCGACCATACCCACAACATGTTCACCCACGTTGCGGTGGAAATGGGCCTGCCTGGCATGCTGCTGTGGGTGACCGTGTGGCTGTACACCCTCGGTGAAATCGTCCGGGCCCGTGCCACACTGTTCGGCAAGGTACTCTTGTGCTTCTGGGTCTACTCGACCCTGGCCATGCAGTTCGATGCCGCCAGCCTGACCGGTACGCCGCGTGCGGAGTGGTTCATCAGCTGGTTGCCGGTCGGCCTGGCCATGTTGTTGCCCTGGGGGCGTGCCGAAAATGAAGCCTGTGGTAAAATTTCCGGTTCAACCTGAACAGCGAGCTCGATGATGGCCGAAACACCGCGAACCGCGGAGCACACCTCCAGCCTGAAGATCTACTTCCGGCTGTTGAGCTACGTGAAACCCTATGCCGGCATTTTCCTGCTGAGCATCGTCGGTTTCGTGATCTTCGCCTCGACCCAGCCAATGCTGGCCGGCATTCTCAAGTATTTCGTCGATGGCCTGAGCAATCCGCAAGCGGTGTTGTTCCCTACCGTGCCCTACCTGCGCGACCTGCAGCTGCTGCAGGCGGTGCCACTGCTGATCATTCTGATCGCAGCCTGGCAGGGGTTGGGCTCGTTCCTGGGCAACTACTTCCTGGCCAAGGTGTCGTTGTGCCTGGTGCATGACCTGCGGGTCGAGTTGTTCAACAAATTGCTGGTGCTGCCCAACCGCTACTTCGACAACCACAATTCGGGCCACCTGATCTCGCGCATCACCTTCAACGTGACCATGGTCACCGGTGCCGCGACCGATGCGATCAAGGTTGTGATCCGCGAGGGCCTGACGGTTGTCTTCCTGTTTGCCTACCTGCTGTGGATGAACTGGCACCTGACCCTGGTCATGGTTGCCATCCTGCCGGTGATCGCGGTGATGGTCAGCGTCGCCAGCAAGAAATTCCGCAAGCAGAGCAAGAAAATCCAGGTGGCCATGGGGGATGTGACCCACGTCGCCTCCGAGACCATCCAGGGTTATCGCGTGGTGCGCAGCTTTGGTGGCGAGGCCTACGAACAGCAGCGTTTTGGCCGCGCCAGCCAGAGCAACACCGACAAGCAGCTACGCATGACCAAGACCGGCTCGCTGTACACGCCGATGCTGCAGCTGGTGATCTACAGCGCCATGGCCGCCTTGATGTTCCTGGTGCTGTACCTCCGTGGTGACTCTACCGCCGGTGACCTGGTGGCCTACATCACCGCAGCGGGCCTGTTGCCGAAACCGATTCGCCAGCTTTCCGAAGTCAGCTCGACCATCCAGAAGGGCCTGGCAGGCGCAGAAAGCATCTTCGAGCAGCTCGACGAAGAGCCTGAAGTGGACAGCGGCACCATCGAGAAGGCGAAGGTCGAAGGCCGTCTGGAAGTGCGTAACCTCAGCTTCACCTACCCAGGCACCGACCGTGAGGTGTTGAGCGACATCAGCTTCGTCGCCGAGCCGGGGCAGATGATCGCCCTGGTGGGCCGCTCTGGCAGTGGCAAGTCGACCCTGGCGGCATTGATTCCACGCTTCTATCACCACGACAAGGGGCAGATTCTGCTTGATGGCGTGGAGATCGAAAACTATCGCCTGCGCAACTTGCGTCGCCATGTTTCCCAGGTTACCCAGCACGTCACCTTGTTCAACGACACCGTCGCCAACAACATTGCCTACGGCGATCTGGCCGGTGCCCCGCGTGAACACATCGAGGCTGCGGCTGCAGATGCCTACGCCAAGGAGTTCGTCGACAAGCTGCCGAAGGGCTTCGACACCGAGGTCGGCGAGAACGGCGTGCTGCTCTCCGGCGGCCAGCGCCAACGCCTGGCCATTGCTCGGGCGCTGCTCAAGGACGCGCCGTTGTTGATTCTCGACGAGGCGACCTCGGCGCTGGATACCGAGTCCGAGCGGCACATCCAGGCGGCACTGGACCATGTGATGGAGGGCCGCACCACGCTGGTGATCGCCCACCGTCTGTCGACCATCGAAAAGGCCGACATGATCCTGGTCATGGACCAGGGCCGCCTGGTCGAGCGTGGCACCCATGCCGAGCTGCTTCAGGCTAATGGCCATTATGCCCGCCTGCATGCCATGGGCCTGGATGAGCCGGCCAAGGCCGATATCACCTGAACCTCTTTGATCGGGGCCGTGCCGGCCCCGATTGTCACCGGAATTTTCAAGGGCCCGATCTGGCCGTAAAGCCGTCGCTTGCCCTGTGCTAATATCCTGCCCCTGTTCATTATTTTCATATGGGTTGCCCATGAAGTTGTCCATGCCGCGTTTCGATCAAGCCCCGGTACTGGTGGTCGGCGATGTCATGCTCGACCGCTACTGGCATGGCGGTACTTCGCGTATCTCGCCTGAAGCGCCAGTCCCGGTGGTCAAGGTCGATCAGATCGAGGATCGCCCCGGCGGCGCGGCCAACGTTGCCTTGAACATCGCCGCCCTGGGTGCGCCGGCGTCGCTGATCGGTGTTACCGGCCAGGACGAGGCGGCCGACAGCCTGGCCAACAGCCTGCAAGCTGCGGGCGTGCGCTCGGTGTTCCAGCGCATCGCGCACCAGCCGACCATCGTCAAGCTGCGGGTCATGAGCCGCCACCAGCAGCTGCTGCGTATCGATTTCGAAGAACCGTTCGCCACCGACCCGCTCTCGCTGGGTACGGAGGTCGACAGCCTGCTCGATGGCGTCAAGGTGCTGGTGTTGTCCGACTACGGCAAAGGCGCCCTGAAGAACCACCAGAGCCTGATCCAGGCTGCACGTGCCAAGGGTATTCCGGTATTGGCCGACCCCAAGGGCAAGGATTTCTCCATTTACCGCGGCGCCAGCCTGATCACCCCGAACCTCAGCGAGTTCGAGACCATCGTTGGCCGTTGCGCCGATGAGGCAGAACTGGTCGCCAAAGGCCTGCAGTTGCTGCTGGACCTGGACCTGGGCGCTTTGCTGGTGACCCGTGGCGAGCACGGCATGACCCTGTTGCGTACGGGCCACCCCGCACTGCACCTGCCGGCCCGCGCCCGCGAAGTGTTCGATGTGACCGGCGCCGGCGACACGGTGATCTCCACCCTCGCGGCGGCCATCGCGGCCGGTGAAGACCTGCCGCACGCGGTTGCCCTGGCCAACCTGGCGGCGGGTATCGTGGTCGGCAAGCTGGGTACCGCCGCTATCAGTGCGCCTGAGCTGCGCCGCGCGATCCAGCGCGAAGAGGGCTCCGAGCGCGGGGTGCTGGGCCTGGAACAGTTGCTGCTGGCGATCGATGATGCGCGTGCGCACAACGAGAAGATCGTCTTCACCAACGGCTGCTTCGACATTCTGCATGCCGGCCATGTCACCTACCTGGAGCAGGCGCGTGCGCAGGGCGACCGGCTGATCGTCGCGGTCAACGACGATGCGTCGGTCAGCCGCCTGAAAGGCCCGGGCCGCCCGATCAACAGCGTCGACCGCCGCATGGCGGTGCTGGCAGGGCTGGGGGCAGTGGATTGGGTGATCAGCTTCCCCGAGGGTACGCCGGAAAACCTGCTGAGCCAGGTCAAGCCCGATGTGCTGGTCAAGGGCGGCGACTATGGCATCGACCAAGTGGTGGGTGCCGACATCGTCAAGGCCTATGGCGGCACCGTGAAGGTGCTGGGGCTGGTCGAGAACAGCTCGACCACGGCGATTGTCGAGAAAATCCGCAAAAACTGATGTTACCGGGGCCGCTTTGCGGCCCCGGTGTTACTTGTGCAACGAAGTCCGCGCCCTGGCCAGCAATGCCCGCGCCTTGTCGCCAAACCGCTGCAGATGTGAAGCCCGCCCGGGCTTGGCCTCCACCAACCCCTGCTGCTTCACCCAATCCCGCCAGCGAATCCGCTCATCCCTGACCACCCAACCTTCCTGCCGGGCAAAGCTCTCGGCCAGGTACAGCCCGCGTGTGCTCGCCGGCACCAGCTCGTCCTTTTTCAGCGTGTAGAGTTCGGCCAACGGTTGCCCGTCCTTCAAGGGCATCAGGTACAGGTCCGGCCGTTTGCGATTGAGCCGAGCCACCAACTGGTCGCCTTCCAGGCGTTCATCGACATGGAACAGGCTGAGCTTCTTGGCGTCCCTGGGCACTTGCAGGCGCATGTCATAGATGAGCTGCAACGAGGCGGTCGGCAAGTGCACATAGGCCCGTGGCCGTTCGAGCAGCATCAGGTTGGCGCAATGCACTGGCCGTGCGGCACCAGACTCCGGCGTCAGCACAAACGGCAGCGCTTCGCGGTAATGCAGTGCGGCGGCGTAGGGTGCCGGTAGCCAGGTGTCATTGAAACGCCCACCCAGCCAGCCTTCCGGGGTTTCCAGCAGGCACTCTTCAGCCACTTCCTGCACGGCGGTGTGCAGCGGCAAGTTGAGTTCTTGAGCGGGGACATAGCCGGAAATCAGTTTCAGCACCACGTCGCCGCGGTCCTGGCGTCGCTGACGGACCAATACCCAGTAGTCGCGGTTTTGCCAGTGCAGGGTCAGGCGTACCGAGACCCCCAGGTTGGCAAGCTCGGCCACGAAGCGCTGTGTGTCGGGCAACTGGATGGCCCGGCGCCGCTGTTGGGTCTGGGCGAAGTTCAGCGGCATGCCGATGCTTTGGTAAACCAGGCCTTCGGCGGTGGCCTCGACATGCAGCGGCAGTGTCTTGAAGTTGCTCGGGTTCTTGCGGATCAGCGTTCGCGGCACGAGGTTCCTCCTCCTGTCGGACGCCCGCGAGGGCGGCTCAATGCTGGCCCAGAATTCGGGCGACGGTGGCCACGTTATGGGCCAGGTGCAACGGATTGATGGTGCCGACGATAGCACTGCTGACGCCCGGGTGGGAAAACAGCAGCTCGAAGCTGGCCTGCACCGGGTCGACTCCGGGTGCCAGGCAGATGTGCCCGCTGGCCAGGGCCTTCTTCACCAGGATCGCCTTGCCGTGTTCGGCAGCGTAGTCCAGCACCGGGCGTTCTGCCTGCTCGTTCAGGTTATAGGTGACCATGGCGCAGTCGCCCTGTTCCAAGGCCTTGAGGCCACCTGCGACGGTCTTGCCCGACAGCCCGAAGCCGAGGATCTTGCCCTCTTGCTTAAGGGCCGCAAGTGTCTGGTAGACCTCTTGCTGTTCGAGGATCGCCAGGTCGTTGCCGTCGGAATGCACCAGCACCAGCTCGATGTGGTCGGTTTCCAGGCGGCGCAGGCTGCGCTCCACAGAACGGCGGGTGTGGGCGGCGCTGAAGTCGAAGTGCGAGTTGCCGTTGTCGAACTCTTCACCCACCTTGCTGACGATCACCCACGCATCACGCTGGCCGCGCAGCAGCGGGCCAAGGCGCTCTTCACTGCGGCCATAGGCCGGTGCGGTGTCGATCAGGTTGATGCCCAGTTCGCGGGCCTGGGCCAGCAGCATGCGAGCTTCGTCATCATCGGGGATGGTGAAGCCGGTGGGGTATTTCACGCCTTGGTCGCGGCCAAGCTTGACCGTGCCCAGGCCCAGGGGCGAGACCTTGAGGCCGGTACTGCCCAGGGGGCGATGGAAGTCGTGCAGGGTCGGCAGGCTCATGGCAGCAGTCGCTCCCAGGCTGGCACGCCCAGCGCAGGGCGCGGCAGGCCACTGAGGTCGGCCTGGGCGGCTGGGCGGATGCCGTCGCGTTCAAACATGGCGATTACCCGGTCGCTGAAGTCCGGGGCCAGCGCCAGCTTGGTCGGCCAGCCCACCAGCAGGCGTTGCTGGTCGGCGATAAAGGCGTTGTCCGGGCGTACCAGGCCCGACTGCGCGGGCTCGGCGCGGTCCACGCGCAGGGTTGCCCAACGGACCTGGCCCTGGTCGACCCAGGGCAGCAGGTTGGCGATTTCCTTTTGCGCCGCGGCTATCTGCGCGGCCGGCTCGCGCGCCACGCCATCGGCCTCGGCCAGGTCGCCGCCAAGGTACCAGACCCACTGGCCATCGGCCGCCGGGTGGGTGGTGATGGTGACCCGTGGCTTGGGCCCGCCGCCCAGGCAGTGCGCATACAGCGGCTTGAGGTTCGGCCCCTTGGCCATGACCATGTGCAAGGGGCGGCGCTGCATGGCCGGCTGGCTCAGGCCCAGCGCATGCAACAGGTCTTCGGTGCCGGCGCCGGCGCTGAGCACGATACGCTGCGCGCGGATTTCACGGTCGTCCACGCGCAATCCCACCAGCTCATCGCCGTCACGCAGGGGTTCGATGCGCTCGCCGGCGAGCAGGCTGTCGCCGGCCAGTTCGGCCAGGTTGGCCAGCAGGCTGGGCACGTCGATGACCAGTTCCGCCAGGCGATAGACCTTGCCCTTGAAGGCGCGGTCCTGCAGGGCCGGCGGCAGTTGCTCGCCCTTGACCTGATCGACCCGGCCGCGCACGGCCTTGCTGGCAAAGAAACTGGTGAGGTTGCCGGCCAGGGTGCCGGGGGACCACAGGTAGTGTGCCTCGGACAGCAGGCGGGTGTTGCCCAGCGGCAGTTCGCCATTGCCCGCCAAAGCCTCGCGCCAGCGCCGCGGCATGTCGGCGATGGCTTCCGAGGCGCCGGTCAGGGCGCCGTGCAGGGCGTACTTGGTGCCGCCGTGGATGATGCCCTGAGACTTGATGGTCTGCTCGCCACCGAGGCTGGCGCGTTCCACCAGCACGGTCGAAAAGCCCTGACGACGCAACCGGGCATTGAGCCAGAGGCCTGCGACCCCGGCGCCGACGATCAGCACGTCAGTGGAAATGGCGGTTGGCATGGCGGTACCTCTAAGACTGGGACAGCTGGCAAGTATACAGCCCGTATCAATGCCCGGCAGTCTTCGAGAACAGCTGAATCACCACCACCCCACCGACGATCATCGCCATGCCCAGCATTGCCGGTACATCCAGCTTCTGCCCATAGATCACCAGTGCCGCCACGCTGATCAGCACAATGCCCAGCCCCGACCAGATGGCATAGGCGATCCCCACCGGAATGCTGCGCACCACCAGGGTCAGCATCCAGAACGCGATGCCGTAGCCGACCACCATCAGCAGCAACGGCAGAGGCGTGCTGAACCCCTTCACCGCTTTCATGGAGGCAGTGGCGATGACTTCGGCGCAGATGGCGATGGCGAGGTAGGTGTAGGCATTCATGGCGGTTCTCCGGTGACTGGTCGGGCATTCTAGACGTTGCCTGGATGGGGTAAAGTCATTACCTATCACCCATGGAGATAGGTTGATGGCCGAACAGTGGAACCTCGAGCAACTGCGCACCTTCGTGCGCGTCGTTGAACTGCGCTCGTTCTCCGCCGTTGCCCGTGAACAGCGCAAGGCCCAGTCGGCGGTGAGCAACGCCATCGCTCTGCTAGAGGCGGACCTGGGCGTAACCCTGTTCGAACGCAGCAGCGGCCGCCAGCCCAAGCTGACCGAAAACGGCACCGCGCTGCTGGAGGACGCCCGCGAACTGCTGCGCCAATGCGAACGCCTGGACGGTCGCGCCTTGGCCCTGATGCGCGGGCAGGAGGCCCTGTTGCGGGTCGCCCAGGACGAGGCGATGCCTTATCAGCCCGTCATCGACAGCCTGGACGAGCTGGCCAGCCGCTACCCGTACCTGGAAGTGCAACTGGCCAGCGCCGCCCAGGGTGATGTGGCGCGCAAGCTGGTGGAGCGGCGCGCCGACCTTGGTCTGTTTTTTCATCATGAAAGCATGCCGTCGTCGCTGGAGCGCCGTGCCCTGGGCAGTGTGGAAATGGTCACGGTGTGCGCGGTCGGCCATCCGCTCGCGCAGCAGGCAAGGGTCAGCCGCCAACAGTTGGCACGCCACCGGCAGTTATTGATCACCCCGCAGCAGAGTGGCTACCCTGGCGGCGAAGCGATCAGCCCGCAGGTCTGGCGTGCCGACAGCTTCTACGCCATGGCTGAACTGCTGATGCGCGGCCTAGGGTGGGCCTGGCTGCCCCGGCATGTGGTGCAGTACCCTACCTACCAGGCGCAAATGGTCGAGCTTGCCAGCGAGTGGCGGCCGCCGGCGCTGGTCGTCGAGCTGGCCTGGCGCCGTGACGAGCCGTTGGGGCCGGCCGCGCAATGGCTGGCCGAGCGCTTTGCGGTGCACCTGCGCGCGATCGGGTAAACTTCGCCGCCATGAACAGAACTCTCTATACCTTGCTGTTTCACCTGGGCCTGCCACTGGTTGCGCTGCGCCTGTTCCTGCGGGCGCGCAAGGCACCGGCCTACGGCCAGCGCATCGGCGAGCGCTTCGCCTTCAACCTGCCGGCCATGCAGCGGGGCGGCATCTGGGTGCATGCCGTGTCGGTGGGTGAAAGCATCGCCGCCGCACCCATGGTGCGGGCGCTGCTCAAGGCCTACCCAGGCCTGCCGATCACGCTTACCTGCATGACCCCGACCGGTTCCGAACGCATTCGCGCCATGTTTGCCGACGAACCGCGCGTGCAGCATTGCTACCTGCCCTACGACCTGCCATGGGCCGCCGGGCGTTTTCTCGACCATGTGCAGCCGAAGCTGGGCATCATCATGGAAACCGAGTTGTGGCCCAACCACATCCATCAGTGTGCCAAGCGGGGCATCCCGGTGGCGCTGGCCAATGCCCGGTTGTCCGAGCGCTCCGCCCGTGGTTATGCGCGCTTCGCCAAGCTGACCCGGCCGATGCTCGCCGAGATGAGCCTGATCGCGGTGCAAACCGACACCGAAGCGCAGCGCTTTCGCAACCTGGGCGCGCTGCCTGCGTGTGTGCAGGTGACCGGTTCGATCAAGTTCGACCTGAAGGTCGATGACCAACTGCTGCCGCGCGCCAGGGCGCTGCGCGAGCAATGGGGCGCAAGCCAGCGTCCGGTGTGGATCGCCGCCAGCACCCATGAGGGTGAGGATGCCTTGATCCTGCAGGCCCATCGGGCGTTGCTGCAGGTGCACGGCGATGCCCTGCTGATACTGGTGCCGCGCCACCCTGAGCGGTTCAACTCGGTGCATGCCCTGTGTGCCGAGCAGTTCGCCACCGTGCGCCGTTCAACCGATGCCGCAGTCGATAACCAGACCCGCGTACTGCTCGGCGATACCATGGGCGAGTTGCTGTTCCTCTATGCACTGGCCGACATCGCCTTCGTCGGCGGCAGCCTGGTCGCCACTGGCGGGCACAACCCGCTGGAACCGGCAGCGCTGGCATTGCCGGTGATCATGGGGCCACATGTGTTCAACTTCCTTGAAATCAGCGCGATGCTGAAGGCAGCCGGGGCGTTGCAGCAGGTCGAGGATGTCGAAGGGCTGGCCGAGGCGGTACGGCGGCTGATCGAATTGCCGCAGGATCGTCAGCGCATGGGCGAGGCGGGCAGGGCGGTGATGCAGGCCAATCAGGGGGCCTTGCAGCGGTTGCTGGATGGGCTGGGTAAGTTGATACGTTGATGTAGTCGCTCAAGTAATAAGCCAGATGTTGTACTTTTTACTTCACATAAATGAGAGCCTTCCTACACGAATTTTATTGTCAATCGGAAGTTTCCTACGATTAACATTATTTAGTCAGAAGCTTCCCACTACTTAGTCGGACTGTTGTAGGACGCTTGTCCTATTGTTTCGGTCTAGTATCCCCTCGTGTTGTTTTTACATGAGGTGGTGTAATGCCGGATTTATCTGATGGCTATAACGCCAAGTCTATCGATAGCGGGTTGGCTTGCCTGGTCATGCTGTCGCGCTTTCACAACGTGGCCGTCTCTCCCGAACAGTTGCTTCACACTCATGCAACGCCGGGTGAAAAGTTTTCGAGTCTCACGATACTTCGCGTTTTCAGCCAACTAGGGCTCAAGGCCAAACACCGAAACATCAACCTAAATCGGCTGCAGCATACACCGCTGCCCGCCATTGCCGTTGACAACCTCGGTGAGTATTTCATCATTGCGCGGGTTGAAGATCAGCGAGTACTGGTGCAAGACCCGCATGTCCCGGCGCCACAGACCCTGACCTTTGATGAGCTCGCCGCCCGCTGGAGTGGCGAGCTGATCTTGGTCCGTTCCGATGCCCAGTTGCCTCATGGGCTGTCGCGTTTCGACCTGACCTGGTTCATTCCGGCGGTGGTGAAGTACAGGCGGCTTCTTGCTGAAGTACTGGTCGTTTCCTTGGTCATCCAAGTGCTCGCTTTGCTGACACCGCTTTTCTTCCAGGTGGTGATGGACAAAGTGCTTGTGCATCGCGGGCTGACGACACTGGACGTGATTGCGCTGGGTTTACTGGTCATCGTCCTGTTCGAATCCTTGCTCAGCGGATTGCGCGCCTATGTGGCGGCCCACACGGCGTCAAGAATCGACGTCGAACTGGGTGCCAAGTTGTTCGGTCACCTGATAGAACTGCCGCTGGCCTACTTTCAAGCGCGACGAGTGGGCGACTCGGTGGCCCGAGTGAGAGAGCTGGAAAACATCCGAAGCTTCCTGACCAACAACAGCATCACCTTGCTGCTGGATGTGCTCTTCACAGTGGTTTTCATCGCTGTGATGTTCCTTTACAGCGGGTGGCTGACGTTGATGGTCGTTGCCTCGCTGCCTTTGTATTTTCTGGTGTCCTTGGTGGTTACCCCGCTGTTGCGGGCGCGGATCGATCAGAGTTTTCAGCGCGGCGCCGAGAACCAGGCTTTTCTGGTGGAGGCAGTGAACGGCATCGACACACTTAAAGCGATGGCGGTGGAGCCGCAGATCGCTCGACGCTGGAACAATCAGTTGGCCGCGTATGTATCGGCCAGTTTCAAGACCCAGAACCTTTCCAACCTGGCGAACGAAAGCGTCGGCCTGATCGGCAAGCTGGTCACAGTTGGCACGCTGTGGCTCGGGGCACGCCTGGTCATCGATGGTGAGCTCACGGTGGGCGAACTGATCGCTTTCAACATGCTTGCAGGGCGTGTGTCGCAACCCATCATCCGGTTGGCGCAACTCTGGACCAGCTTCCAGCAGACCGGCGTATCGATCCAGCGCCTGGGCGACATCCTCAACAATCGCACCGAAGTCAATCAGGGCAAGGGCACGGTGCTGCCTGCGCTTGCAGGGCAGATCGAGCTCGACCGTGTGTGCTTTCGCTATCGACAGGACGGTGGCGAGGTCCTGCGTGATGTCAGCCTGAAGATCGCAGCCGGTGAAGTGATCGGCGTTGTCGGCCGGTCGGGGTCTGGCAAGAGCACGCTGACACGCCTGATTCAAAGGCTGCACTCGCCTGAACGGGGACGGATATTGCTCGATGGTGCAGACCTGGCAGTAGCCGATGTGGCTTCGCTGCGTCGGCAGATCGGGGTGGTGCTGCAGGAAAACATGCTTTTCCGGCGCACCGTGCGCGAGAACATCGCGCTCGGCAACCCTGCGGCACCGCTCGAAGAGGTCATCGCCGCAGCGACGTTGGCGGGCGCCCACGCGTTCATCCTCGAACTGCCGGATGGCTACGAGACCTTGGTTGGTGAGCACGGCGCCAGCCTGTCGGGCGGGCAGCGACAGCGTATAGCCATCGCCCGGGCGCTGTTCGGCAACCCACGCATCTTGATCTTCGACGAAGCCACCAGTGCGTTGGACTATGAGTCCGAACGGATCATCCAACAGAACATGGCGCATATCTGCGCACAGCGCACGGTGATCATCATTGCCCACCGGTTGTCTGCGGTGCGGCATGCCGACCGCATCGTGGTCATGGAGCGCGGGCAGATCATCGAGCAAGGGGCTCATGAGGAGCTTTTGGGCGACTCCCAAGGCACCTACGCCTACTTGCATCGACTACAGCTTGGGGCGGCCCTGTGAGCGCAGCGTTCAGAGACCTTGTCGAGCGTTATCGGGACGCCTGGCGAGGGGCCTGGCGATGCCGTCAGAGCATGGACGGCCCACTGCGTGAGTGTGACGAACTGGCCTTTTTGCCAGCGGCACTCTCTCTGCAGGAAACGCCGGTGCATCCCTTGCCGCGCTACCTGCAGTGGAGCCTGCTGACGTTCGTCGCCTTGGCATTGGCCTGGGCCTGTATCGGTGAGATCGACGTAGTTGCCAGTGCCGAGGGCAGGATCGTGCCCAGTGGCAGAAGCAAGCTGATACAGGCCAGCGAGGTCGCGGTGGTGCAGGCGATCCATGTAGTAGATGGTCAGGCGGTGCGCAAAGGCGATGTGCTGGTCGAGCTGGAAGGGCAGTTGACCGAAGCGGATATCAAGCGCCTGGGCAGCGAACTGCTGGCAGCGCAGATAGACCAGGCGCGGGCCAGCACGCTGTTAAGTGCGCTGGAAAGTGGCGAGGCGCCTGCCTCCCTCGCACCGCTGATCCCCCTGGCCACCCCCGGGCAGCAAGCAAGCGCCCAGCGTTGGTTGGAGGGGCAATACTTTGAATTGCGGGCCACGTTGCAGCAGGCCGATGCCGAGATCGGCCAGCGGGAAGCCGAGATCCGTTCTGCTCAAGCGCGTGCACAGGCACTTGAGCAACTGTCGGTGATCACCCGCCAGCTCACAGCGGATTACAAGCAGCTGTTCAGCGAGTCAGCGGTAGCCAAGCACACCTACCTGGAAAAGGAACAGGCCCGCCTGGAGCAGGAGCGTGAACTGGCTATCCAGCACTCGCGCATCGAGGAGCTGAACGCTGCCCGGCTGGCTGGGCAACACCGCCGCGCAGGTGCCATCGCCCAATTGCGGCGCTCCATGCTCGACCTGTTCGGTGATGCAGAACGGCGTATTGCAACGTTGGGTCAGGAATTGAATAAAGCCGAACAACGTCACCGCCTCAAGGCGCTGACATCGCCTGTGGATGGCACTGTCCAGCAACTCGCCATTCACACGCAGGGCGGCGTTGTTACGCCTGCGCAGGCACTGATGGTGATCGTGCCAACGGGGCAGCCGGTGGAAGTGGAAGTGAAAGTTGAGAACAAGGACATCGGCTTTGTCTATCCGGGGCAGGCCGTGGAGGTGAAGGTCGAAACCTTTACGTTCACCAAGTATGGAATTGTGCCTGGGGAAGTGCTGAGTATTTCCGATGATGCCATTGAAGATGAGCGACGAGGTTTGGTTTACAGCGCTCGGATCAAGCTGGGTGAGAAGGCTCTACGTGTCGGGGGTAAGGATATGCTGCTAACAGCGGGTATGTCTGTGCGCGCAGAGGTAATTGTAGATAGGCGCAAAATTATAAGTTATTTCCTGAGTCCGCTGCAGAGGCATGTTCAAGAAAGTCTGGGGGAGCGATAAATGCATTATGCGAACGTCACTGTTGCTTTGTGTCGAGCTACGTGGTGCGTACTAAGGATTTGTAGTGGTGTGCTTTTGTTGGCTTTAGGGGGTTGTATCGTTTTTGGGGTTGTGTTTTCAGAATCCTGGGAAGTAAAGGGGAGAAGGGTCGTTGACCCTATGGTGTGCGGCAAGCTTTCGGGACTTGTGTACGAATTCCCAAGGGAATACATGATTTATTGGCCGGAATATGAGGGTAAAAGTTCTTGGGAGCCAGGTTTTACCGAAAACAAAAAAGGATGTGACGCAAATTTAGTGTCGCTTTATATGGCGATGAGTTGGCCGGAAATTAAACCTGTTTCTTTCGGTGAGGCTACCTCCTTTAGCTTTACTGGTGTCACCACAGCGATTGAGCCTTGGGTTCATGGCGAAGCGGGTTTGAAGAAAGTGCTTGATGTTTACCTTCGTGCAACTCCCGTCAGTGTCGTGGAGCAGGCAACATACGACAAGCATGTCGAGTTGCATCATGTGGAAGGGGTTAATAGTGCGCTACCTAATCACAAGGAAGACTATTACTGGGCGCAAGAGGGAGGGCGTGTGAAGTACGTTATCGCTTGTGTTAGGGGGTATCGGGGAGGTGAGTCATTTTGCAGTTTAAAATTTCTATTGGCTGATAAGCGCGCTCTTGTAAGTTTGCGCTTTCTACGAAGTCAACTTAAAGAGTGGAAGCGTGTGGCCAGTGCTGTTGAGGGTTTTATTTTGCTAGGTATAAGGTGTGGAGATGCTAGATGATTAAAGTTGAAATGGCTGATATTGATGAAGCGCGTGCTGCCCTTGAAAGTAAGGGGCCGTCAGCAATGTATGACCTGCTGGCAGCAAAGGGAGATAAGTACGCAGTACTTGCAAATGGCGTTGCTCGAGGGGAGTCGGTGGCCGGCGTTGCAGCAATAAACTATATGAAAGTCGTTGCCGCTGATGCCGGCCTCCCTATGTCTGATAGTGATGTGAATGTGATTCGGGTGGCAATGGCAAGTGAATATTTGAGAGTTCTCGAGGTTAAAGCTTCAAATGGTTCAATTGTTGAACAGGTACGGCAAGGTGAAGTTGCCGAGTTTCATGCGAGGGTGTTTGTTGTTCACGGTTATTCTCCCAAGGCTTGGACCCTAAATCCTGTGTTTGAGATTATGCACGAGGCTCATCGGGAAGCTTATTGGGGGCTCGTACTTTCTTCGGCTGGGGAGTTATCGGGTGAGGTTTCCCTGTCTTTCCATACTCATCGAATGATGGCAATGGCAAGCGCCATTGCGCCGGCCAAGTCTAGCTCGCTTGCGAGAGAGTGGCTGTCCAGAATCGAATCATTATCGGGCGTGCCAGATTTAATAGGGGCAGCAGCTACATCAGCTTTAAACTCAATTGACGCGAGTATTGAGCGTTGGAATAGCTCTGTCCCATCTTCAGCTGAAACGCTTAAAATCGAGATAACCCCCACTACCGAATCCCGCCGCGACCTCCAGGGCCAGGACGACATCCGCAACGATGTCTCCGAAGGCTACGTCGATCGCCATCTCACCCACAGCATCGCCTTCACCGATAAGACCCTCGAAAACACCGATTTCACCTCCGCCCAGATGGGCAGCCTGGCCACGGGTGGCATACGCCCCGGCGAATTGCAGCGTGACCCCAACGTGCGCCCCAACCAGCACCTGTCGCAGTTCTACCGTGATGACAGCGAACAACCCGACTTCAGCCTGCGCAATGCCGTGGTCCTGAACGGCCTGGCGGCAATGACCACGGTGAACACTTTCGTCGACCCGCTGTTACTCGACCTGAGCGGTAAGGGCGTGGGCCTGACGGGCATCGAAGATGGCGTGCTGTTCGATGTCGATCACAGTGGTTCACTGCGTCGCACCGGCTGGGCTGACCGACAAACAGGCATGCTGGTGCATGACGATGGCTCGGGCCAGGTCAGCAATATCAGCCAGCTGTTCTCCGAGTACTACGGTGGCAATGCCGGCACCGCCGGCGCATCGGGTGAAACACCGTTCAA
The DNA here is from genome assembly GCF_051123555.1 of Pseudomonas sp. NFX1. Lineage (NCBI taxonomy): Bacteria > Pseudomonadati > Pseudomonadota > Gammaproteobacteria > Pseudomonadales > Pseudomonadaceae > Pseudomonas > Pseudomonas sp. NFX1. Next base: position 5,200,703 of record NZ_CP169366.1, read on the forward strand.
GGATGGCTTCGCCGCGTTGGCAAGCGTGGATGCCAATGCCGATGGCGTCATCAACGCTGAGGATGCCATCTGGGCACAATTGAAAGTCTGGGTCGACGGCAACCACGACGGGCGTGCCGATACAGGAGAGCTGAAGGCGCTGCAGGAGCATGGTATTTCCCAGATCAAGTTTGCTGAACGCCAGGTATTGAATGAGGTGCGCCTGGGCAACCAGGTTACCGCTCGTGGCGCATTCACCATCAACGGTGCGGACCGGGAAGTCCTGGCGGTGAAGTTCCTTGCCGATACCGTCGGCAATCGGGCCGAAGCCTTGGATGGCAGCACCGTACTGACCTCCTCGAGTGGAACCTCCTCCCGCCGCGCCTTTGTCAGCCAGCACCCTCAAGGCACTGCGCTGGACGCCTCGGTGCTTGGTGTGGACACCCTGTACGGCGCAGCCGGCGATGATGTGCTGACGGCTGCTCCCGGTGGCAGCTGGCTGGTCGGTGGCGGCGGTAGCAACACCTATAACGGTGGGGCGGGCGACGATGTGTTCGTGATCAGCGCCAGCGATGACTGGGCGAACATGCACGGCAATGGCGGGCGCGACACGGCACTGATCGTGGGAGAGGAAGGTGTAGGCCTGAACATGGCCAAGGCCGGGTTGACCATCGCGCAAGGAGGGCGGGGTAGGGACATCATCGCCAGCGGCGGTCAACGCGGTGTTTTCATCAAGGGCGGCTCGGGCGACAGCGTGCTGATGGGCGGCGGGGGCAACGATGTGCTGGCCGGTGGCAGTGGCCGCAACACTATTTTTGGCGGTACCGGCAAGTCCGTGATCTACGCAGGGCCCAAGGGTGACCGTATCCAGGCCTCGGCGGGCGGTAGCATCATTTACGCGGGCGGTGGCGCTGACCGGATTATCGGAGGGGCGGCCGATGACGTAATTGAAGCCGGCCGCGGTGATGCCATGATCGACGGCGGTGCAGGCACCAACCTAGTCAGCGTGCATGGCGCACATGATGAATACGTGATCACACGCACCGAGTCCGGTTACCAGATCACCGACACTGTTGCGGGGCGAGACGGCCGCCTCACCCTCAGCAACATCCAGAAACTGAGCTTCGCCGACATTGCTGCTGTCGATCTTATGGGCACCGGCGCTTTGCCGATTGGCGACAGGCTGGCACCGGAGCAACTGGTTGCGTTCGCCACCACTGAAACCGCGCTGGTGGTCCCTGCCGCGACGCTGCTGGCCAACGACCAGCCGCTCTACAGCAGCGGGCCGTTGCGCATTGCGTCGGTGAGCGATGGCAAGGGCGCCACAGTACGCTTGAATGAGCAGGGGGATGTGGAAGTAACGCCGTTGCCCGGCCATGACGGTGATGTCAGCTTCCGCTACGACTTGGTTGATGCTGCTGGCAACGCGTCCTTGGGCGTGACCGAGGTCGGCAGCGGTGCGACGGCCCCCTTGCGCGCGACGGTGACGTTGCGTCACGAACAATCGCCCAGTGACCCGCTGTCGGCGCGGCAGTGGTACCTCGGTGAAATCGATGTTCTACCTGTCTGGCGGGATTTCACGGGCAAGGGTGTGAGGATTGGCCAGTTCGAGCCGGGCGGTGAATTTGCGGTCGCTCCGGAAATTTTCGATATCGAGCACCCCGATCTCAAGCCGAATATCGATGGTATCTGGCTTGAGACCCAGCGCACCAACGGGACGCTGCCTGCGCTGGCGTCCAATCATGCCACTCAAGTGGCAGGTATCATGGTAGGTGCGCGCAATGACCAAGGCGGTATCGGTGTGGCCTATGATGCGACGATTGGCGGGCATTACCTGGCCAACAAAGGTGACGACTTGACTACCCTGGGGCGGATGGTCAATTACGACGTTGCCAACAACAGCTGGGGATTCACAACCGATTTCGCGCTCGGCAATGTCCCGGAAGGCAAGGTCGATACCGCTTTGGCGCTAGCCTTCAGCACTACCCTTGCGGCCACCAATGGCCGAGGCGGGCTGGGTACTGTCGTAGTTGCCTCTGGCGGCAACCAGCGTGAGAAAGGTGGCAGTGCGCAGGGGTCGCTGACCAATAACAACCGCCATGCCATCGAGGTGGCGGCCATCAATGCAAAGGCGGATCTCTCTGTGCTGCAAGCCGCTAGCGCACCTTTTTCGAATCCAGGTTCCAGTTTGTTGGTCGCCGCACCCGGCAGCCACGTGTTGTCCAGTGGCGTGAGCCTCGAGGCGGAGCGCGGTGCGACGGTGGGCAGTGCCTACAGCACGACGCAGGGCACCAGCTTCGCCGCGCCTATTGTTTCAGGCGTGGTGGCGTTGATGCTACAGGCCAACCCTGGGCTTGGTTACCGGGATGTGCAGCAGATCCTTGCATTGTCTGCGCGCAAAGTGGATGACGCCTCTACTCAATGGGCTTACAACGCCGGGCATAACTGGAATGGCGGCGGCATGCGCCCAAGCCACGACTATGGTTTCGGCATGATCGACGCACGTGCGGCAGTACGCCTCGCCGAGTCGTGGGGCAACCAGGCGACCAAGGCCAATGAGCGGCAGTTGACCGCCAGCAGCGAACCACTGGCCCGGCAGATAGTTGCGGGGCAGGTCGCTACGCTGTCTTTGATCATGCCGGCTGATGTTCTGGTGGAGCATGTAGAGGTCGATGTCCACTCCACGGTCGGACGTCTTGGCGACATGACGCTAACGTTGGTGTCGCCCGGTGGGACACGCAGTGTGCTGCTTGACCGGGCGGGGAAGGCTCCGAGCTCTGGTGATGAGGACCTTGGTAATTCGCGTTCGGGGGATTTCACCTATGGCTTCATGTCGACCCATCATCGCGCAGAGCGCTCAAGTGGGGCATGGACGCTTGAAGTGCGCAACGCTGACGCTGGCCTGCCGATAACGCTCGATCGTTGGACGTTGCGTCTCGCGGGTAGCCCCAGCACCCTCGATGATGTTTATTACTTCACAGATGAATACGCAGGTCTGGTGGCAGAAAACGCAGTGCGGGCGCAGCTTGACGATGCAACCAATGGCACCGTTGGCGGGCGTAACACGTTGAATGCTGCGGCCGTGAGTAGCAGCATTCTGGTGGATTTGAACAGCGGCAGTGCCAATATTGCCGGGACAGAGCTGACCATGAGCCCTGGCTCGGTGCAGAACATTATCAGTGGTGATGGCGACGATACCTTGGTTGCTGGAGCTGCCGGAGCATTGCTCGATGGCGGGCGTGGATACAACCTGCTCAAGGGTGGGGAGGGCACTGACTGCTACGTTATCCACAGGCGCGCAGCCGGCAACGATGTGCTTGAGCACTTTGAGACTTCTCGCGAAGTGATTGACCTGGTCGGGTTTGGCAGCCGCGGGTTTGCAGACCTGCAGATGCGGCAGGACGGCACTGTAGCTGTGCTGGATCTTGGAAGTGGGCAGACACTGAAGCTTGTGGATAGGGCCATCGCCGAACTGAAGCCAACCAATTTCCGCTTTCTTGATGTATTCACAGCCCCGCCGGGTTACTTCGAGGGTAGCCCTGAAGGGCAGAAGCCAGCGCCGGTCAGTGCAAATGTGTTGCTCAGCGGCGGTGCGGGAGGTGTGTCGCTGGCGAGCGACGAGTCAGGGCAGTTGGTGGCTTCTCTGACGGGCACCATCTACACCCCGGCAACGGTTTCACCCAGCGTGTTCGAGGTAGTGAAACAAGAAGGGGTGAGTGACTACAAGAACACGTTGCGGGGGTTCAGACACGGTATCGACAAGATAGACCTGAGCCAAGTGGGCATCAGCCGTATCGAAGATTTGCAGATCAGTAAGTCCGAACGCTTCGAACTCAATGGATTTGCCCAAATACACGGTGTGGAAGTTGAGACTCAAAGTACGGCGGGGCAGGGAGGTGTTGTGAAGCTGCTGTACCTGGATGCGCTTGAAGTGGCTCAAGTGACAGCAGAGGACTTCATTTTTGCGCAGCCGGCCGTAGTGACGTCTGAAGGAGGCGCCGTACCTGAAACTGTAGCCCTGTCAGCAGAGGTGTCTCTGTTTGCTGCCGAGCAGTCGCTACCGAGCCTGGGGAACCTTGTTGATGCGATGGCTGCATTCGCCCCGAAGCCTGCTGGTTCTGCATTATTCGGGGATGTGTCTGCTCAGCATATTGAATCGACGATTGCCATCGCTGCTTAGTCGCGGTCCAGTTGTGGCTGCGGTGGTGTTTGATGGCCCTATCGCGGGCAAGCCCGCTCCTACAGGGATCGCGCAGTTCCTAAGCAATGCGTGATCCCATAGGGAGCGGTTATGCCCGCGAAGAAGCCCTACGCATCTCAAGGCCTGCGTTCGAAGTTCTTCGCTGCAGCTGCCGCCAGGTCTGGTGGCAGGAAGTCCTTGTCCGGGTTGTAGTCCGGTTTCAGATACCGCCCCAGGTCCTGCAGGTCTTGCGGGCTCAGGGTGCCCGCCGCTTGCTTGAGGCTCAGGTTGTCGAGAATGTAGTCATAGCGGCTGTTGTTGTAGTCACGCACCGAGGTGTACAGCTGGCGTTGGGCGTCGAGCACGTCGACGATGTTTCGGGTACCGACCTGGTAGCCGATTTCGGTGGCTTCCAGCGCGCTCTGGTTGGAAATGATCGACTGCTTGCGCGCCTGCACCTGTTCCACATCGGTATTCACCGCACGGTGCAGGTTGCGCGTGTTCTCTACCACCTGGCGGCGCAGGCTTTCGCGCTGTTGCTCGCTCTGGCTCAGGCGCTGGTAGGCCTCGCGCACTTGCGAACTGGTCAGGCCGCCGCTGTAGATCGGAATGTTCAGCTGCAGGCCGATGCTGGTCTGCTCGACGTCGCCGCTGTAACGCACGCCCAGTTGCGAAGGGTTGGTGAAGCCGAGGCTGTCGTTGTCACCCTTCTGGTACTTGGCCACCGCATCCAGGGTCGGGGCATGGCCGGCCTTGCGCTGGCGCAGGGTTTCTTCAGCGGCGTTGACGGCGTAGTTGGTCGCCAGCAGGTTGAGGTTCTGCCGCCCGGCGGTCTCGACCCAGGCTTTGGCATCGTTGGGCGTGGGCACCTGAATCGGCAGGGTGTGGACGACGCCCTGGATCGATGCGTATTCGCGGTTGGTCAGGGTTACCAGGGCTTCGAAGGCATCCTGTACCTGGCGCTCGGCGATGATCCGGTTGGCCCGGGCGGTGTCGTAGCTGGCCTGGGACTGCAAGACGTCGGTCTTGTCGGAAAGGCCCACGTCGAAACGCTCGTTGGACTGGTCGAGCTGGCGCTTGAAGGCCGATTCTTCAGCCTTGGTCGCGGCCAGGTTGTCCTGGGCGCGCAGCACCGCAAAATAGTTTTGCGCCGTCTGCAGAATGAGGTTCTGCTCGGTGGCAGACAGCTCAAGCGCTGCCTGCTCGTTGACCGCCTCGGCGGCCTGCAACTGGAACCAGCGGTCGGCACGGAACACCGGCTGCGCCAGGGTCGCACTCCAGGAGTTGCCGCTGCGGTTGGAAGTCATCGACGGTTCGTCGAGCTTGGTACGGGTGTTCAACATTTCGGCGCTGGCCGACAGGTTCGGCAGCAGCCCGGCGCGGGCCTGCGGTACCACCTCGCGGCGGGCGCCATAATCGGCGCGGGCCGCTGCAAGGTCGGCGTTGTTGTCGACCGCCTCCTGGTAGACGCTGACCAGGTCGGTCTTCACCGTCATGGGCACATCCGCTGCCCAGACCACTCCGTTGGACGCACAAGACACGGCTATCGCCAGTGAGAGTTTGCGCAGCATAGAGGCAATCCTTGTACGAAAATTAATTACTGAACTGTTGAGTATCGAGCGATGGGCCAGTGTAGTGCCATGCGCCCCCGGCAACAATCGCCCAGTGCGCCTTTCATCATCCCCGCATTTACCCGCTTGGCTTTGCCGGCCACTCCAGTCTAGACTGCGCATGTTCTTGTCGGGGTGCCTTGTTGCAAAGGCTGAGATCGGAAGTTCCGGATCCCGTTGAACCTGATCAGGTTAGCGCCTGCGTAGGGAACAAGATTGCTCGCTTTCCCGATGAGCCTCTTGTGCCAGGTCCGGGATTGTCGCCGCTGTAAAAAGCGCAAGGCACCCCCATGTCCGGCACTGCATCCATCTCTGGGTGCGTCCGCGTCTTTCAGGTTCTCCCCGACATTCCATCCGCTAGGAAGCTGTCTGGAGAGCCCGTGATGAGCAAACAAGAAAAAACGATCAACCTCAGCGAGTCGGCACAAGTCGATCAGCAGTCCGTGCAACCGTTCCCCCGTTCGCGCAAGGTCTATGTCGAGGGCTCTCGCCCGGACATCCGCGTGCCCATGCGCGAAATCAGCCTGCACGACACCCCGACCGACTTCGGCGGCGAAACCAATGCCCCGGTGCTGGTCTATGACACTTCCGGCCCGTACACCGACCCCAACGTCATCATCGACGTGCGCAAGGGCCTGGCCGACGTCCGTTCGGCCTGGATCGACGCCCGCGGCGACACCGAGCGGCTGGGCGGCCTGACCTCGAACTTCGGCCAACAGCGCCTGAACGATGCAGAGCTGGCCAAGCTGCGCTTCAACCACGTGCGCAACCCGCGCCGCGCCAAGGCTGGCGTCAACGTCTCGCAGATGCACTACGCCCGCCAGGGCATCATCACCGCCGAGATGGAATACGTGGCCATCCGCGAGAACATGAAGCTGCAGGAAGCCCGTGCTGCCGGCCTGCTCGACCAGCAGCACGCCGGCCACAGCTTCGGCGCCAACATCCCGAAAGAAATCACCCCCGAATTCGTCCGCGAAGAAATCGCCCGCGGCCGCGCGATCATCCCGGCCAACATCAACCACACCGAGCTGGAGCCGATGATCATCGGCCGCAACTTCCTGGTGAAGATCAACGGCAACATCGGCAACAGTGCGCTGGGCTCCTCGATCGAGGAAGAAGTGGCCAAGTTGACCTGGGGCATTCGCTGGGGCTCGGACACGGTCATGGACCTGTCCACCGGCAAGCACATTCACGAAACCCGCGAGTGGATCATCCGTAACTCGCCGGTGCCGATCGGTACCGTGCCGATCTACCAAGCCCTGGAGAAAGTCGGCGGCGTCGCCGAAGACCTGACCTGGGAGCTGTTCCGCGACACCCTGATCGAGCAGGCCGAGCAGGGCGTGGACTACTTCACCATCCATGCTGGCGTGCTGCTGCGTTATGTGCCGCTGACCGCCAAGCGTGTCACCGGCATCGTCAGCCGGGGTGGCTCGATCATGGCCAAGTGGTGCCTGGCGCATCACCAGGAAAACTTCCTGTACACCCACTTCAACGAAATCTGCGAAATCATGAAGGCCTACGACGTCAGCTTCTCGCTGGGCGACGGCCTGCGCCCGGGCTCGATCGCCGACGCCAACGACGCTGCACAGTTCGGTGAGCTGGAAACCCTTGGCGAACTGACCAAGATCGCCTGGAAGCATGACGTGCAGTGCATGATCGAAGGCCCAGGCCACGTGCCGATGCAGTTGATCAAGGAGAACATGGACAAGCAGCTGGAATGCTGCGACGAGGCGCCGTTCTACACCCTCGGCCCGCTGACCACTGACATTGCGCCGGGTTACGACCACATCACTTCGGGTATCGGCGCGGCGATGATCGGCTGGTTCGGTTGCGCCATGCTCTGCTACGTGACGCCCAAGGAGCACCTGGGCCTGCCGAACAAGGACGACGTCAAGACCGGCATCATCACCTACAAGATCGCCGCCCATGCCGCCGACCTTGCCAAGGGCCACCCGGGCGCGCAGATTCGTGACAACGCCTTGTCCAAGGCGCGTTTCGAATTCCGTTGGGAGGACCAGTTCAACCTTGGCCTGGACCCGGACACTGCCCGCGCGTACCACGACGAGACCCTGCCCAAGGAGTCGGCCAAGGTCGCGCACTTCTGTTCGATGTGCGGGCCGAAGTTCTGCTCGATGAAGATCACCCAGGAAGTGCGTGAATACGCCGCCAAGATCGAAACCGTGGACGTGACGGTTGCAGATGGCATGCGTGAGCAGGCCGAGCGGTTCCGCCAGGAAGGCAGCCAGCTGTACAAAAAAGTCTGACTGCAAAACTGCCCTCTGTAGGAGCGGCCTTGCGTCGCGAAAAGGGTCGCGAAGCGGCCCCGGCACTATCAGCGGCGAAGCTGAAACCGGGGGGCCGCTTCGCGCCCCTTTCGCGACGCAAGGCCGCTCCTACAGCGACCGTGTTCAACCACCTTTAATGCCGAGTGTCTGCAAGCATGACCACCCCCAGCCAATTCTCTCCCGACCACCCGGTCCCCACCCAGCAACGCATCTTCGGCGCACGCGACCTGTTCGCGCTGTGGTTCTCCCTCGGTATCGGCCTGATGGTGCTGCAGGTCGGCGCCATGCTGGCGCCAGGCCTGGGCCTCGCCGGCGCGGTACTGGCCATCGCGCTGGGCACTGGTGTGGGTGTGCTGTTGCTGGGGGCTGCCGGGGTTATCGGCAGCGACACCGGCCTGTCCGCCATGGGCACCCTGCGCCTGAGCCTGGGCAGCCATGGCGCGCGTTTGCCGGCACTGCTCAACCTGCTGCAACTGGTCGGTTGGGGCGCCTTCGAGATCATCGTCATGCGCGATGCCGCCAGCCTGCTGGGCGCGCGGGCCTTCGGTGAAGACAGTGCCTGGAACAGCCCGGTGCTGTGGACACTGTGCTTCGGTGCGCTGGCCACTGTGTTGGCAGTCAGCGGGCCACTGGCCTTCGTGCGCAAGGTGCTGCGCGCCTGGGGCATCTGGTTGTTGATGGGCGCTTGCGTGTGGCTGACCTGGAACCTGTTTGCCAAGGCCGACTTGGCTGAGCTGTGGAGCCGCGCCGGGGATGGCTCGATGTCGCTGGCGGTGGGTTTTGACATCGTCATCGCCATGCCGCTGTCCTGGTTGCCGTTGATCGCCGACTACTCGCGCTTCGCCCGCAATGGCAAGCATGTGTTCGGCGGCACGGTAGTTGGGTACTTTATCGGCAACACCTGGCTGATGAGCTTGGGCGTGGCCTACACCCTGGCCTTTGCCGCCAGCGGCGAAGTCAATGCCCTGCTGCTGGCCCTGGCTGGCGCCGGCATGGGTATTGCGCTGCTGCTCATTCTGCTGGATGAGTCGGAAAAGGCCTTCGCCGATATCCATTCGGCAGCGGTTTCAACCGGTGTACTTCTGCCACTGAAGGTCGAGCATCTGGCGCTGGCCATCGGCGTGCTGTGCACCCTGATCGCCCTGCTGGCGCCGCTGGCCCAGTACGAAAACTTCCTGCTGCTGATCGGTTCGGTGTTCGCACCGTTGTTCGGCGTGGTGCTGATGGACCACTACGTGATCCGCCGCCGCCGTTTGCCGGCGCAGATCGATGGCTTGCACTGGCAGGCGTTGCTGGCCTGGGCCGTGGGGGTGGCGGCTTATCATCTGATCGCCGCGCAAGCGCCGGACCTGGGTGCGACCCTGCCAGCGCTGGTGCTGGCAGGTGTGCTGCATGCGCTACTGAGCTTCAGCCGCGGCCGGGAAACAGCTCAGGCTTGATCACGCCGTTCAGGCGCGGGTAGGGGATCTTCAGCTCTACATGGCCCATGGAGTAGGGCGCGATGGCATAGACCTCATACTTGACCACCACCGCGCCGTACGTCAGGGCGACGTGCGGCGACTTCTTGAAGGGCCAGGTCTTGATGAATTCGGCGTCCTTGTCCATGCCCACGCTGATCATCCACGCGCGGTGCGACTCTTCGACGGTTTTCCAGAAGGTCTCTTCCTGGCCGGGCACCAGCATGTCCTGCAGGGTCAGGACCTTGTCCAGCTTGCGCGAATAGTTGATGAAACCACGCCCCGGCATGCCGTGGGCACCCCCGCTGTCCAGGTAGCTGGACAGTTCGATGATCACCAGTCCGTCATGCTGTTCGCGTACCTTGGCCTGCAGGTAGCTGCTGTTGCGCTTGTCGGCGCTGGCCAGGTACTGCTGCTCGTAGGCCTGCAAGGTGGTTGGCGCGGCGCCGCGCTGGTTGTCTTCGGTCAGTTGCAGCAGGCGCTGTTCGACGATGCCGTCGAGTTTGGGCAGGGCGGGGAAGTGAATGGTGTCGATGTTCACCAGGGGGCAGTCGCTTTCGCTGCAGCCGGGTTTGACGTGCTCCCAGGCGTCACGCTTGACCTCGAGCGGTGCTCGGTAATTGGGCGTGAACAGGCTCTGGCAGGCACTCAGGGCCAGTGCCAGCACGGCCACGGAAGTCAGTTTGACAAGTGTCATGATGATCCTTGCAGAACAGGGAAAAGTCGGCCTTTGACCGTCGGCGCGGCCTTCAGTTCGCCACTAAGCTAACAGACAGAAGGCGTGCTGTCCCGAGTGCGCGAACGGTTGCTGGAAACGGATGAAAGAGGCCGGCAGGCGGAGTAGGATGGCGCGAAGCGGTAAATGAGGTAACGAGGATTTCTATGTCAGACACGCTCAATTCAGTCCCCAAGGCGGTCGAGATCGTCAAGCGGGCCAACTGCTTCCAGGGCTTCTACAAGCTCGACAAGGTGCACCTGCGCCACGAACTGTTTGCCGGGGGCATGGGCCGCGAGATCAGCCGCGAACTGTTCGTGCGTCATGATGCGGTCTGTGTGCTGCCTTATGACCCGCTACGCGATGAAGTGGTGTTGATCGAGCAGTTTCGTGTCGGCGCCCTCGACAAGGTCGCCAACCCGTGGCTGATCGAGATGGTCGCCGGGCTGATCGACAAGGACGAGCAGCCTGAAGAGGTTGCACACCGCGAGGCAGAAGAAGAGGCCGGCCTGACCTTCAGCGCCTTGTGGCCGATGACCCGCTACTTCCCGTCGCCCGGTGGCAGTGACGAATACGTCCATCTGTTCCTTGGGCGTTGCACCAGCGAGGGCGCGGGCGGCCTGCATGGCCTGGAAGAAGAGGGCGAGGACATCCGCGTGCGCGTCTGGTCGTTCGAAGATGCCTTGCAGGCGGTGCGTGACGGCCGTATCTGCAACGCTGCGACGATCATTGGCCTGCAGTGGCTGGCGCTCAACAGAGACGAAGTTCGAGGTATGTGGAAGTGAACCTGCTGCGCGAGCGATATCGGGTCGACCTGGTCGGGCTGCAAGCAGCCTGCGAGGCCAACTACGCCCGCTTGATGCGCTTGTTGCCTGACATGCGCACCACCCAGAGCTCGCGTCGCATCGGCATGACCCAGGGCGATCAGATGCTCGGTGTGCTGGTGCTCGATGTGGTGCTGGCCTGCCCGTATACCACCACGCTGCACGTGCGCCAGGAACACAGCTTGCCATGGCTGCCGGTGCCGCACCTGGAGGTTCAGGTGTACCACGATGCGCGCATGGCCGAGGTGGTCAGCGCCGAGCACGCGCGGCGCCTGCGCAGTATCTACCCGTACCCCAATGCAGGCATGCACCAGCCCGATGAAAAGGCGCAGCTCAACCTGTTCCTCGGCGAGTGGCTGAGCCACTGCCTGGCCTGTGGTCACGAATTGGCAAGCGTTCGCTGAAATGTGATGTGCGTCGGCTTCGGGTGTTTGCTCGCACCCGTTGCACAGCCATAATTCGTGCTGAATCCGTTCGAGGAGACGGCCGTTGCCGCACCTAGACCCAACCCACCCCGTGCATGTGGTGCAACTCACCGATGCCCACCTGTTCGCCGACCCGGCCGGCACCCTGCTGGGTCTCAACACCCGGGACAGTCTGCGCCATGTGGTTGCCCAGGTGCAGCGCGAGCAACCGGCCATCGACCTGCTGCTGTGCACGGGGGACCTTTCCCAGGACGCCAGCGTGGCGTCGTATGAAGCGTTCCGCGAGCTGACCGCAGGGTTTGGCGTAGCGACGCGCTGGTTGCCGGGCAACCATGACGAAGCCAGGGTGATGGCCGACATCGCGCAAGGCACGGACCTGGTGCAAGCGGTTACCGATATCGGTGGCTGGCGCATCGTGATGCTCGATTCTGCGGTGGCCGGCGCGACCCATGGCCTGCTCGAAGAGGCTCAGCTGAGCCTGCTTGAGGGTGCATTGAAGACGGCGGGCGAACGCCATTGCCTGGTGTGCTTCCATCATCAGCCGGTGGACATCGGCTGCGCCTGGATCGCCCCGATCGGCCTGCGCAATGCCCAGGCGCTGTTCGGCATCGTCGAACGTTATCCACAGGTGCGCGGGCTGCTTTGGGGGCATGTCCACCAGCCGTGGGATGAAATGCGCGAGGGGTTGCGCTTGCTGGCCACGCCGTCTACCTGCATTCAGTTCGCGGCGCACAGCGAGGACTTCAAGGTGAGCGAGGAACAGCCGGGCTATCGCTGGCTGCGTCTGCACGCCGACGGGCGGTTGGAGACTGGTGTAGAGCGGGCGCGGGACTTCGACGTGAAGCTGGACTTCGACAGCCCGGGGTATTGACGGCCTTGGGGCTGCTGCGCAGCGGCCCCTCAGGTTGCCGAAGAAATTGTTGCGAAAACCCCGCCGCTGCGTCAAAACCCGGCGAACGCGCTACACTGCGCGTCCCTGCGCCTGCCAGATTGGGCGCGAAGCCACAGATTCCGGGGGCAGCATGTCGGGTTCCATCCTCTATATCCATGGCTTCAACAGCTCGCCGCTGTCGAAGAAGGCGCGCCAGCTCGAGGCCGTCATGCAGCAGCTGGGGTTGTCCGAGCAATTGCGCGTACCGGCCTTGCACCATCACCCGCGCCAGGCCATTGCCCAACTGCAAGGCGCTATCGCGGAGTTGGGCGCGCCCCTGCTGGTCGGCAGTTCGCTCGGCGGCTACTATGCCACCTATCTGGCCGAGCGCCATGGCCTCAAGGCCCTGCTGATCAACCCGGCAGTGGCACCGCACCGGTTGTTCGATGGCTACCTCGGCACCCAGCGCAACCTCTACACCGATGAGGCCTGGGAGCTGACTCACGATCACGTGCAGGCCCTGGCCGAGCTGGAAGTGCCCGCCCCCGTGGATGCCAACCGCTATCAAGTGTGGTTGCAGACCGCCGATGAAACCCTGGACTATCGCCACGCCGAGCGCTATTACCGTGCTTGTGCCCTGCGTATCCAGGCCGGTGGCGACCACAGCTTCCAGGGCTTCGTCGAGCACTTGCCGGCGATGCTGGCCTTCGCCGGTGTTGCCCCCAGTTTGTATGCGGCGCTCGACTTTTCTGTGCTCTGACTTTTGTACTCTGACCTTTTGCATTCACCTGACTGACGACGAGACCCCATGGCCAATCCCAGCGCTAGCGCCTATAACGCAGACGCCATCGAAGTCCTCTCGGGCCTTGATCCGGTCCGCAAGCGACCGGGCATGTACACCGATACCAGCCGACCGAACCACTTGGCCCAGGAGGTCATCGACAACAGCGTCGACGAAGCCCTGGCCGGTCACGCCCGTTCGGTGCAGGTCATCCTCCACGCCGACCACTCGCTGGAAGTCAGCGACGACGGCCGCGGCATGCCGGTGGACATTCACCCGGAAGAAGGCGTGTCCGGGGTCGAGCTGATCCTTACCAAGCTGCACGCCGGCGGCAAGTTCTCCAACAAGAACTACCAGTTCTCCGGCGGCCTGCACGGCGTGGGTATTTCGGTGGTCAACGCCCTGTCGACCCAGGTGCGCGTGCGCGTCAAGCGTGACGGCAACGAGTACCAGATGACCTTCGCCGATGGCTTCAAGGCCAGTGAGCTGGAAGTGGTCGGCTCGGTCGGCAAGCGCAATACCGGCACCAGCGTGTACTTCAGCCCCGACCCGAAGTATTTCGATTCGCCTAAATTCTCCATCAGCCGCCTCAAGCATGTGCTCAAGGCCAAGGCCGTTCTGTGCCCGGGCCTGCTGGTCAGTTTCGAGGACAAGGGCAGCGGCGAGAAGGTCGAGTGGCACTACGAGGACGGCCTGCGTTCGTACCTGGTCGACTCGGTCAGCGAGTACCTGCGCCTGCCGGACGAGCCGTTCTGCGGCAGCCTGGCTGGCAACAAGGAAGCCGTGGACTGGGCCTTGCTGTGGCTGCCCGAAGGCGGTGACAGCGTTCAGGAAAGCTACGTCAACCTGATCCCTACCGCCCAGGGCGGCACCCACGTCAACGGTCTGCGCCAGGGCCTGCTGGATGCCATGCGCGAGTTCTGCGAATTCCGCAACCTGCTGCCGCGCGGCGTCAAGCTGGCGCCGGAAGACGTCTGGGAGCGCATCACCTTCGTGCTTTCGATGAAGATGCAGGAGCCGCAGTTCTCCGGGCAGACCAAAGAGCGTCTGTCGTCCCGCGAGGCGGCCGCGTTTGTTTCCGGTGTGGTCAAGGACGCCTTCAGCCTGTGGCTCAACGCCCACCCCGAGCTGGGCATGCAGTTGGCTGAACTGGCCATCAGCAACGCCGGCCGTCGTCTCAAGGCCAGCAAGAAGGTCGAACGCAAACGCATCACCCAGGGCCCGGCGCTGCCAGGCAAGCTGGCGGATTGCGCAGGCCAGGACCCGATGCGCGCCGAGCTGTTCCTGGTCGAGGGTGACTCGGCCGGTGGCTCGGCCAAGCAGGCGCGGGACAAGGAGTTCCAGGCGATCCTGCCGCTGCGCGGCAAGATCCTCAACACCTGGGAAGTGGACGGCGGCGAAGTCCTGGCCAGCCAGGAGGTGCACAACATTGCCGTGGCCATCGGCGTCGACCCCGGCGCCGCCGACCTGTCGCAACTGCGCTATGGCAAAATTTGCATCCTCGCCGACGCCGACTCCGACGGCTTGCACATCGCCACCTTGCTGTGCGCGCTGTTCGTTCAGCACTTCCGCCCCCTGGTGGAGGCCGGCCATGTCTACGTGGCCATGCCGCCGCTGTACCGCATCGACCTGGGCAAGGAAATCTACTACGCCCTCGACGAAGCCGAGCGTGATGGCATCCTCGACCGCCTGGTGGCCGAGAAGAAGCGCGGCAAGCCGCAAGTCACGCGCTTCAAAGGCCTGGGCGAGATGAACCCGCCACAGCTGCGCGAAACCACCATGGACCCGAACACCCGGCGCCTGGTGCAGCTGACCCTGGAAGACGTCGAGGCCACCTGCGAGCTGATGGACAAGCTGCTGGCCAAGAAGCGCGCCGGTGATCGCAAGAGCTGGCTGGAAACCAAAGGCAACCTGGCCGAGGTCATGGTTTGATTCGGCTGCTACTTGCCACTTGCCTTGCACTGTTTGCCTTGCCGAGTTTGGCGGGCAACTGGCCGCAGTTGAAGATGGCCGCCGAGCACCCGATCGAGGGTATGCGCGGCGGCAACCTGTCTGGCCTGGCCCAGTGCCGAGGCGGGCTATGGGGCGTTTCCGACCGTGACGACGACCGCGTTTACCGGTTCGATCAACAAAATGCCGTGTGGCGCGCTCAACCGCTGACCTTCAACCCGCCGCCGGTACCGGAGAGCGGTTTGCCGTGGGGGCTGAAGTCGCGCAACTGGGCGGCGTCCTATGTCCGCGGTGGTGAACTGGACTTCGAAGGCATCACCTGTGACCAGGCCGGTAACCTTTATCTGGTCAGTGAGGCCCACGCTGCTGTCTTGCAGGTCCCCGTCGAAGGCGAGCCGGACTGGTTGAAGATCGACTCGGCCATGGTACGACAGGCCCGGGCCAGCGGCATGCTGCTGAACTTCAATGCCTTGTTCGAAGGCTTGGCGATCAACCCGGCGGGCGACCGCATCTGGCTTGCCGCCGAGCGCGAGCGCCGGGGGCTGGTGGCGATCGAGCGCCAGCAATCGGTATGGACGTGCGGGCGCAGCTGCGTGCTGCTGAGCGAGGCCGGGGTCGAGATGCAACCGCCGCAGATGCCCAACGCGCGCGCGCTGTCGCGTGACTTCGCCGACCTGGCCTGGTTCGAGGGCAAGCTGTTTACCCTTGAGCGTAACGCCTACCGCATCTGTCGCCGCGACGCCGACAGCGGCAAGGTCGAGCGTTGCTGGTCGTTTGCCGCCGATGCGCTGGTGGATGCTCGCCGCTATGATCAGCCGTTCGGCCTGGCAGAAGCCCTGGTGATCGACGCCAAAGGCGCCTGGATTGGCCTGGACAACAACAATGGCCGCCGCGCCGATGGCGAGGTGCGGCCGATTGTCTGGCGCTTCGAAGCGCCAGAGGGCGGTTGGAGCGCCAAACCATGAGCCAGGCACCGGGCAAGCGTGCTGGCAAGGTACTGATGATCGTCGCCTGGGCGGCGGCGCTGTTCCTTGCCACGCGCTTTTTCGGTCAATGGGAAGATAGCCAGCGCAATCCCAATGCCCAGGTGCGCTCCGAGCACGGCGAAGGCTTTATCGAGGTGCGCCTGCTGAGCAATGGCCAGGGGCATTTCGTGGTGGATGGCGCGATCAATGGCCAGGCGGTGCATTTCATGCTCGACACCGGGGCCACGGACGTGGCGATCCCCGAGGCCCTGGCCAGCGAGCTGGACCTGGCGCGAGGCAGCCCGGTGCTGCTCAGCACCGCAAATGGCCGCACCGAAGGCTACCGCACCCGTTTGAATACCCTGCAACTGGGCGATATCCGTTTACAGGGCGTGCGCGCAACCGTGGTGCCAGGCCTGGACGGCCAGACCGTGCTGCTGGGCATGAGCGCCCTGAAACAGCTTGAATTTACCCAGCGCGGCGGCACCATGCTGTTGCGCCAGAACCTGAAATGACGAGGCCCGCATGAGCGACCCACTGGAACTCAGCCTCGACGGCGTCGAACGCCGCTCGCTGGCTGACTTCACCGAACAGGCCTACCTCAACTACTCCATGTACGTGATCATGGACCGGGCCCTGCCGCACATCGGCGACGGCCTGAAGCCGGTGCAGCGACGCATCATCTACGCCATGAGCGAGTTGGGGCTCGATGCCGATGCCAAGCACAAGAAGTCGGCGCGTACCGTCGGTGACGTGCTCGGCAAGTTCCACCCCCACGGCGACTCGGCCTGCTACGAAGCCATGGTGTTGATGGCGCAGCCGTTCAGCTACCGCTACACCCTGGTCGATGGCCAGGGCAACTGGGGTGCACCGGACGATCCGAAGTCGTTCGCTGCCATGCGTTACACCGAGGCGCGCCTGTCGCGCTACGCCGAAGTGTTGCTCAACGAAGTGGGCCAAGGCACCGTGGACTGGGTGCCGAACTTCGACGGCACCCTGCAGGAGCCCGCAGTACTGCCGGCGCGCCTGCCCAACATCCTGCTCAACGGCACCACCGGCATCGCCGTGGGCATGGCCACCGACGTGCCGCCGCACAACCTGCGTGAAGTGGCCAGTGCCTGCGTGCGCCTGCTGGACGAGCCCAAGGCTACCATCGAGCAGTTGTGCGAGCATATCCAGGGCCCGGACTACCCGACTGAAGCCGAAATCATCACGCCCCGCGCCGAGATCCTGAAAATCTACGAAAGCGGCCGCGGCTCGATCCGCATGCGTGCCGTTTATCGCGTCGAAGACGGCGACGTGGTGGTCACCGCGCTGCCGCACCAGGTCTCCGGGGCCAAGGTGCTGGAGCAGATCGCCGCCCAGATGCAGGCGAAGAAGCTGCCGATGGTGGCCGACCTGCGTGACGAGTCGGACCACGAGAACCCGTGCCGTATCGTCATCATCCCGCGCTCCAACCGGGTGGATGCCGACGAGCTGATGCAGCACCTGTTCGCCACCACCGACCTGGAAAGCAGCTACCGGGTCAACGTCAACATCATCGGCCTGGACGGCCGGCCGCAGTTGAAGAACCTGCGAGCACTGTTGCTGGAGTGGCTGGAGTTTCGTACCAACACCGTCCGCCGCCGCCTGCAGCACCGCCTGGACAAGGTGCAGAGGCGCCTGCACCTGCTCGAAGGCTTGCTGACTGCCTTCCTCAACCTGGATGAAGTGATTCATATCATCCGCACCGAGGAGCATCCCAAGCAGGCGCTGATCGAGCGTTTCGAGCTGACCGAAATCCAGGCTGACTACATCCTCGAGACCCGCCTGCGGCAGCTGGCGCGCCTTGAAGAGATGAAAATTCGCGGCGAGCAGGACGAACTGCTCAAGGAGCAGGCCAAGCTGCAGGCCCTGCTCGGCAGCGACGCCAAACTGCGCAAGCTGGTGCGCAGCGAGCTGATCAAGGACGCCGAAACCTACGGCGACGACCGCCGCTCGCCGATCGTCGAGCGTGCAGAAGCCAAGGCGCTGTCGGAAAACGAGCTGATGCCGACCGAGCCGGTCACCGTTGTGCTGTCGGAAAAGGGCTGGGTGCGCTGCGCCAAGGGCCACGACATCGACGCCACCGGCCTTTCGTACAAAGCTGGCGATGGCTTCAAGGCTGCAGCCGCCGGGCGCTCCAACCAGTTTGCCGTATTGATCGACTCCACTGGCCGCAGCTACTCGGTGGCCGCGCATACCTTGCCGTCGGCGCGGGGGCAGGGCGAGCCGCTGACGGGCCGCCTGGCGCCGCCACCTGGGGCGACCTTCGAGTGTGTGCTGCTACCTGAGGACGATGCGCTGTATGTGGTGGCGTCGGATGCCGGTTACGGCTTCGTGGTCAAGGGCGAAGACTTGCAGGCCAAGAACAAGGCCGGTAAAGGCCTGCTCAGCCTGCCCAATGGGGCCAAGGTCATGACCCCGCGCCCGGTGGCCAACCGCGAGCAGGACTGGCTGGCGGCAGTCACCACCGAGGGCCGGCTGCTGGTGTTCAAGGTCAGCGACTTGCCGCAGTTGGGCAAAGGCAAGGGCAACAAGATCATCGGCGTGCCTGGCGATCGGGTGGCCAGTCGTGAAGAATTTGTCACCGACCTTGCGGTAATCCCTGAAGGCGCGACCCTTGTATTGCAAGCCGGCAAGCGTACGCTATCGCTGAAAGCGGACGATCTGGAGCACTACAAGGGCGAACGGGGCCGGCGCGGCAGCAAGCTGCCACGCGGCTTCCAGCGCGTCGATGGGTTGCAGGTGGAAGGCCCGGCGTAAGCTGCTGAAATGTCTGGAACGGCAATTTCAAGGCCGTTCCGGGCAGAAATGCTGGAGTCGGACAGCTATTTCGCGGATGATATGGCCCTTGCGGTGCCGGCGTGGCCGTGTGCCCGATTGAATCTACATGAGTATCACTGCGGTCTGCCTGTGGCGACCGCCTGGATGGGATGATGAAACTTCTGCGCCTTCCATTTGCGCTGTTGATGACGGGCCTTCTGGGGCTGGGCGGATGCAGCATGCATCAGCCTGTGGCCTTGTACCAGCTCGACAGCGGTGATCCTGGCCAGCCGTCGCAAAGCGCGGGCATGGCCGTGGTGCTCGGCCCGGTATCGGTTGCCGATTACCTGCAACGCGAGACGTTCCTGCAGCGTCAGGCCGATGGCAGCCTGAGTTCGGCGACCGACGGTCGTTGGGCCGGCAGCCTCTCGTCGGACATTGACCAGTTGCTGGTTCGCCAGCTGGCCTGGCGGCTGGATAGCCAGCGCGTGGTGCTGGCCCCGGCGACCACTGGTTTCAGCCCGGACGTGCAAGTGTTGCTGTCGATTACCCGCCTGGACTCGGGCAAGGACCAACCGGCGATTCTGGACGCCCAATGGCGCCTGCTCGACCGTCGTGGCCATGTGCGTGACAACCGCATCGTTCACCTCGAGCAGCAGCATGAGGGCAGCGAAGCGTCGC
The DNA here is from genome assembly GCF_051123555.1 of Pseudomonas sp. NFX1. Classification (NCBI taxonomy): domain Bacteria; kingdom Pseudomonadati; phylum Pseudomonadota; class Gammaproteobacteria; order Pseudomonadales; family Pseudomonadaceae; genus Pseudomonas; species Pseudomonas sp. NFX1. The sequence goes on from NZ_CP169366.1 coordinate 5,220,210, forward strand.
AGGTGCAGGCTCAAGGGCAACTGCTGCAAAAGCTGGCCGAACAGCTGAGCACGGCGGTCAAGCCGCTGGCCAATCAGCCAGCCATTGCCGAAGAGGCGCCGAAAAAGCCCGCTGCGCCGGTACAGGTCAAGAAGGCACCCGAGAAGTCCAAGATCCCGATGGCTTCGCCGATTCGTACCGATATGGAAGTCTATCGGTTCTGATGGTTCCGCCAGATACAGAAAAGCCCGCATCGATGCGGGCTTTTTTGTATCTGCTGCACGATCCTTTGTAGGAGCGGCCTTTGTGTCAGGCCCGGCGCTCGTGCATCCGCGCCAATTGCCGCTCCAGCATCGACGGATACGGCTCCATCAACCGCTCTACACAGCAAGCGCCTTCCGGGCTGGCAATCGGGCGAATCCGCGCGCGCTGACGAATCAGCGCGTCATCACTGATCTGGCGCTCCACCAGCAGTAGGTTACGGCTGTGCTGCGACAGCGCCAGGGCATCCTGGGCTTTTTCTGCCATCAGCAGGTCGACCAGCTCCAACCCTTGCAGGTCGTTACCCAGTGCCAGGCCCAGTTGCAGTTGCAGGGTAATGCCGCTGTCGGCCACCTCGATCTGCAAGGCATGGCCCAGTGCACGCAGCAATTCGCCACAGCAGATCGCATTGGTCAGGTAGTCCTCGCCACAGTCGCGGCTGTGGAACAGCACCAAGGTGCTGCCGTCGTTGAGCGTGTGGGTTTCACCGTCATACAGCGAAGCGGCTTGCTCCAGGCAGTCGCGGTAGCGCTCCAATAATTCGGTCAGGCGCGTGCGCGGCAGGCGGCGCAGCTGCTCCTGGGAGCCGAGCTGAACGGCCAGTACGGCGCTGTTCTGCGGCTCGTCCGAATCGTATGGCACAGGCTTGGGCGCGCTTTCGTCGTTGTCCAGCAGCCCGGCAAAGGCATCGTCGTCCTCTTCGTCAGCCTGGGCGACAACCTTGGCGCGCGGCGCAGTCTTAGGGGCCGGCGCGTGATCGTGCAGGTCGTCGAAGTCGTCTTCGTCGTCCTCTTCTTCCGGCTCTGGCTCAGGTGGCGGCGGCGGAGCCAGGCGAGTGTGCAGCTGGCGGGCAATATCGCCGATCTCGTCCTGGCGGTCGGTGGCCGGCGTATAGGGCTGCGGGTCGCGCAGCCACACCCGCAACTGCAGCAGCGGTGTGGTGATATGGCGCGCCTGGCGCAGGCTCAGGCTCAGCGCCAGGGCCAGCAGGATGGCGGCGAGGATGCCCATGCTCTGCAGGCTGATCAGCATCGGCTGCTGGAACTGGCTCATGTCCAGGCTGATGCGCAGTTGCCCTGCCGTGACGTCCTGGAAGGTGATCTTGGTCTGGTACAGGCCTTCGGCTTCGCCCAGCAGGCTGTTGCGCGGGCGCTGGCCGGCCTCGGCAAGGATGCGGTTGTCCACGCTGTAGATGGCCGCATGGGCCACCAGCGGGTTTTTCACCAGGTTGCCCAGCAGCACGTTGAGGCTGAGGATGTCGTTGGACACCAACAGCTCGGTGGCCGACGTGGCCGTCTGCGTGGTCAGGCTCTGGCCGAGCGCGTCGGCCTGCTCGTGCATGGCCTGCTTGAACTGCAGGCCCATCACACAGGCATAGATGACCAGCGCCAGTGCCACCAGGAATATGTTGGTGCAGGCGATGCGTAGCGCCAGAGGGACGCGACGTTGACTCAGGGCACGATAGATCATCAGGAAGAAGTTGTCTGGCTTGACGGGGGTGGGCCGGTTCACAGCGCTCGGCTCTTAATGGCATAAAAGTGTTGGGCAGTATAGCGACACCGGTTTTGTCGGCAAAGCATCGTTCGCGCCCGATGGTCACTGAAAATCGGTAGAATGCGCATTTTTCATCGAAGTCGGAGTCCGGTCTTGCGCGAAATCGTCCTGATCAACATCACAGGTGAAGACCGTCCCGGTCTCACTGCGGCCATCACTGGCGTCCTGCTGCAGGGCGGTGTGAGCATTCTCGACATCGGCCTGGCGGTCATGCACGGCACGTTGTCGTTCGGCATTCTGGTCGATATCCCGGACAACGAAGTGGCCACTCGCCTGCTGCAAAGCGTGCAGGCCAAGGCCCACGAACTGAATCTGCAGGCCCGTTACACGCCGATATCCGAGGCGGATTACCAGCATTGGGCCGATGGCCACGGTGAGGCGCGTCATATCGTCACCCTGCTCAGCCGCAAGATCACCCCTGAGCAGTTGCAGCGCGTCAGTGCGGTCATCAGCCAGTACGGCCTGACCATCGAGCGCATCGAACGCCTGTCCGCCCGCGTGGGGCTGGATGCCGAGACCGAGAAGGGCAAGGCAGCCATCGAGATCTCTGTGCGCGGCGTGCCGAGCGATGCCCAGGCATTGCGTGCAGATTTCTTCGCCCTGGCAGAAGCCTTGAGTGTCGATATCGCTTTCCAGAAGGACGACCTGTTCCGCCGCAACCGCCGCCTGGCGGTATTTGACATGGACTCGACCCTGATCGAGGCCGAAGTCATCGACGAGTTGGCCAAGGCCGCTGGCGTTGGCGAGCAGGTGGCAGCGATCACCGAGCGGGCGATGCGGGGCGAGCTGGACTTCCGCGCCAGCTTCAAGGAACGCATGGCGTTGCTCAAAGGCCTGGATGTAGGGGTGCTGGATGAGATCGGTGCGTCGCTACGCCTGACCGAAGGTGCCGAGAACCTGTTCGCCGAGCTCAAGCGCCTGGGTTACAAGACTGCGATCCTGTCCGGTGGCTTCACGTACTTCGCCAAGCAGGTGCAGGCGCGCCTGGGTATCGACTATGTGTTCGCCAATGAGCTGGAAGTGGTCGACGGCAAGGTGACCGGCGTTGCCGTGGAGCCGATTGTCGATGCTCAGCGCAAGGCCGAACTGCTGCAGCAACTGGCCCGCGAAGAGGGCTTGCAGCTGGACCAGACCATCGCCGTGGGGGATGGCGCCAACGACCTGCCAATGTTGTCGCTGGCCGGCCTGGGCGTGGCCTTCCGCGCCAAACCGCTGGTGCGTCAATCGGCCAAGCAGGCGATTTCCACCTTGGGGCTGGATGGGGTGCTGTATCTGCTGGGCCTGCGCGACCGCGACGCGCGCGGTTGATCTGAACGACCGGGGCTGCACAGCAGCCCCAGCTTCTACAAGGCGATCAAGCCTGCGCAGGCGCTGCCAACTGCTGGCCCATGCGCACTGCCGACCCGGCACCCAGGCTTTCAGCCCACTTCACCTGCTCTGGCCCGAACAGCACGATGGCGGTCGAGCCCAGTTTGAAGCGGCCCAGCTCGGCACCTTTTTCCAGGTGGATCGGCGCACGGCTGGCTTCGTCGTAACGGAAGGTCTTCAACTCACGCTTGGGCGGCGTTACCAGGCCGGCCCAGACCGTCTCGATCGAAGCAACAATCATCGCACCTACCAGCACCACGGCCATCGGGCCGCGTTCGGTGTCGAACAGGCAGACGACGCGCTCGTTACGGGCAAACAGCTCGGGCACGTTTTCGGCCGTGGTTTGGTTCACCGAAAACAGGCGACCCGGTACATACACCATCTCGCGCAGGGTGCCGGCCAGCGGCATGTGCACGCGGTGGTAATCCTTCGGCGACAGGTAAATGGTGGCGAATTCGCCGCCCATGAACGGCGCGGCCAGGGCCGGGTCGCCACCCAGCAGCTCCAGGGCGCTGTAGCCGTGGCCCTTGGCCTGGAAGATGCGGCCGTGCTCGATCGGGCCTAGCTGGCTGACAGCACCGTCGGCCGGGCACAGGATGGCACCGGGGGTTTCGTCCAGCGGGCGGGCGCCGGGCTTCAAGGCGCGGGTGAAGAACGCGTTGAAGTGCTCGTAAGCGCTCAAGTCCTCGACCAGGGCCTCGGACATGTTCACCTGGTAGCGCTTGGCAAACCAGGCGGTGAAGGCGTTTTTGAACCAGCGTGCACGGCACTCGGCAATGCAGCCGGCCAGCCGCGACAGCAGGTGGTGCGGCAGCAGGTACTGGCTGATGATGAACAAACGGGATTTCATGCAGGTTCCTTAAACTTCAACAGGCGTGTCCGGGTGGTTGCCCCATTCGCTCCATGAGCCAGCGTAGGCCTTGACGCGTGGGTAACCGAGGGCTTTGGCCACCAGGTAGGTGAAACCGGAGCGGCGGTGGCTCTGACAATGGGTGATCACTTCCTTGTCGGGCGTGATGCCCAGCTTTTGCAGGACTTCGGCGATGTCGTGGCGGATGCGCAAGTGGTCGTTGAGGTCCATGCCGGCCGTCCACTCGAAATTGACCGCGCCGGGGATGTGGCCGCCTTTGGCCGCCAGCACCTTCTCGCCGCTGTACTCCAGCGGGCCGCGGGCGTCCCAGATGACCAGGTCATCGGCGCCCAGGCGGCTTTGCAGGTACTCGCGGGTGGCCGTTGGCTCACTGTGCACCTGCAGGCGCACGGTGGCATTGCCGCTTGCCGGCACGTCGGTGCAGAGCGTGTCCGCCGGCCAGGCCTGAATGCCGCCATTGAGGTAGTGGTAGGCCTTGTGGCCGATCACGTCGAGCATCCAGATGAAGCGCCCGGCCCAGCCCCCGCCTTCATCGTCGTAGACCACGTAGACGGCATCGTCGCGATGACCGAGCTCGCTGAACAGTTTTTCCAGGTCGGCCAGTGCCGGCAGCAGGCCCGGCGCTGGTGGCAGGCCCAGCTGGGTGCGCTTGCCTTCGACGAAGCGGGCGCCGGGGATGTGCCCGCTGACATAACGGTTTGCGCTGCTCAGGTCCACCAGGATCAAGTGCGGTGAACCCAGGCGCGGCAAGAGATCCGCGGCTTCGATCACCAGGGGCAGGCCGGAAAAGTCAGTCATCCACGGTCTCCAGTGTGGAAAGAGGGGCGATTGTAGCGCAAGGCTCAGCCCTTGCGGTTGGCAAACACGGACAGCGCGCGCTCGATGCATTGCGCGGTTTTACCAAAGGCTTGCACGCTGATATCGGCCAGGGGGTTGCCGCCTTGGTCGGCCACCGCCAGCATCAGGACCTGGTCGTTGACTGCCAGCGAGCGCAGCAGCAGGTGCTCGCTGCGGAAGAGGGCGCGCAGCGGTGCAGGCAGCAGGGCCGAGAACTGGCCGTGGTTTTCCGGGGTCAGGCGCAGTTGCCCGGCCTTGCTCATCAGTTTTTGCAGCAGCTTGCTTTGCGGCACTTGCAAGGCCATGGCCGCGGCTTCCTTGGGCAGGCCGGCGGTCTGCTGCACGCGCAGGTAGTCGCTCGCCTTGTCCAGGGTCAGCAGCATGATGCGCTGCATGCCGCAGGCCAGCAGGGCCTCGCGGGCCTGGGTGGCCAGGTGCACGGTATTGGTGAACGGGCTTGGCTGCGCCAGCAGGTCCTGGCACAGCGTGCGCCAGCGGTTCAGTTCTTCACTGCTGGGCGGCGGTGGCGCCAGCATGCCTGGGTGGGGGCGGCGTTGCTGCCAGGGCCAGATCAGCGCTTCGGCCGGGTGGAACAGCGCCTGGTGGGCATGGCGCCGGGCGCTGGCCGCCGCTTGTTGGTGAACCTGCTGCTGCACGTCATCCAGCGACGTCTGCAGGTACAGCGCGGTCAGCAACTGCCAGCGCAGCAGGTGCGGGTTGTCCCAGCCCACCTGCGCCGCCAGGGCCAGGCCGTTGGCCAGCAGCACGGTATTGGCCGGCTGGTTGAACCAGCGGCGCAGGCCGGGCTCCTCATCCAGGCGGTGTTGCTGGCTCAGCACGTCCTGATCGCGGGCAATGTTGAACACCTGCGCCAGTTGCTCGCGTTCATCCAGCAACATGCGGTAGCCCTGGGTCACCCATTGCGGCAGGCGCCAGTACTCGGCCATGGTCTGGCACAGCGCCATGATGCGCACACCGAACAGTTCCTGCTCCACCTCGGCGGCTTTCTCACCCTTGTGGATAACCCGCAGCTCCCAGGTGTCGAGCAGCTTCGGGTAGGCCAGGGCCAGCGGCCAGAGCGGGGCGAGGAACAGCAGGCTGCCCCAGTGGATTTCTTGCCACAAGCGCGCCAGGCGGCTGGCGAACAGGCCACTGGCTTGCTGCGAGGCGTGCTGGCTGATCAGCTGGAACTGGCCCAGTACCGGCGGGACCTCGTCGGCTGGCAGCGAGGGCAGGCGCTTGAGCAACTGCTCGATACGCGTCAGGCCCAGCCGGTTCAGGGCAATTTCCAGGCTCTCGGCGGGCTCGGCCTGGCTGGCGTTGGCCGGGTGATTGGCTTCACGCATGACCGAAAGCACCAGTGCCGGGCTATCCTGCATCAGTTCGGCGATATCGCGCAGGGAGCGGCGGCTGTCGTTTATCGCAGCCAATACCCGGTCGTAACTCTGTTTCGGCACAGGTATACGAACACTCTCCAGCAGCTTTACCCAGGCCTCTAACGTACGTGGCGGCTGAGCGGGCACCTTGGTTTCAATTGGCATTTTGACATCAGTCCGAACTGGCTTTTCGCTTTGAGTGGCTATAGTCTGGCGCAGTTCTGCCGATAAGTAGAAGAAGAGTTTTAAAGCTCCCGTCTCTCACCCTGACCACGACAGCAAGTGCTTTGAACCTATGGCTAAAATTATCGGCATCATCGTCGTATTCGCGAGCGTGCTCGGCGGATACGTGCTCTCCCACGGCAAGATCGCGGCGCTGATCCAGCCGTTCGAAGTACTGATCATCGGCGGTGCGGCCTTCGGTGCATTCTTGCAGGCCAACCCTGGCCACATGACCATGCACGTCATCAAGAAGTCGATGAAGATGTTCGGCTCGCGCTTCACCCACGCCTATTACCTGGAGGTGCTGGGCCTGGTGTACGAGATCCTCAACAAAAGCCGTCGTGAAGGCATGATGGCCATCGAGAGTGATATCGAGGACGCTGCGGCCAGCCCGATCTTCGCCAAGTACCCCACCGTACTGGCGGATGAGCGCATGACCGCGTTCGTCTGCGACTACCTGCGCATCATGTCCACCGGCAACATGGCCCCGCACGAGCTCGAAGGCTTGTTCGACATGGAGCTGCTGAGCATGAAGGAAGAGCTCGAACACCCCTCCCATGCGGTGAACGGCATTGCCGACGGCATGCCGGGCTTCGGTATCGTTGCGGCGGTACTCGGCATCGTGGTGACCATGGCCTCGCTCGGCGAAGGCGACCAGGCGGCCATCGGCATGCACGTGGGTGCGGCACTGGTCGGTACTTTCTTCGGTATCCTGGCGGCCTATGGCTTCTTCGGCCCGTTGGCCAAGTGCCTGGAGCACGATGCCAAGGAAGAGATCAACCTGTACGAGTCGATCAAGGCCTCGCTGGTCGCGTCGGCCTCGGGCATGCCACCGTCCCTGGCTGTCGAGTTCGGTCGCAAGGTGCTTTACCCCAAGCATCGCCCAAGTTTTGCCGAGCTGGAACAAGCGGTTCGCGGTCGCTGAGTCATGGAGAACAATCAGCCGATAATCATCAAGCGCGTCAAGCGCTTCGGCGGCGGCCACCATGGCGGCGCCTGGAAAATCGCCTTTGCCGACTTCGCCACGGCGATGATGGCGTTTTTCCTGGTGCTCTGGCTGTTGTCCACAGCCACGCCTGAGCAGAAGATCGCCATTGCCGGCTATTTCAAGGACCCGATCGGCTTTTCCGAGAGTGGCACGCCCTACGTCATCGACCTCGGCGGTTCGCCCGAGATGGCACCGGAAAAAACCATCAACCCTGAAGTGAAGTCCGAGCCGACGCCTGAATCCAGCGTGCAACTGAGCAAGGACCAGGTCGAGACCATGGCCGAGCAGGTCGAACGCGAGCGCCTCGAGCTGTTGCTGCAGGAACTGCAGAACAAGGTCGAGGAAAACCCGCAGCTGCAGAAGTTCAAGGACCAGATTCTGTTCGAGATCACTCAGGACGGCTTGCGTATCCAGATCATGGATGCCGAGAACCGGCCGATGTTCGACATCGGCAGTGCGCGTTTGCAGCCGTATTTCGAGGACATCCTGCTGGCCATGGCCGACACCATCAAGGCGGTGCCGAACAAGATCAGCATCAGTGGCCACACCGATGCCAAGCCGTTTGCCGGCACCGGTGAGTTCGGCAACTGGGAGCTGTCGGCCAACCGTGCCAACGCGGCGCGGCGCGCGCTGGTCGCAGGCGGCTATCCGGACGGGCAGGTGGCCCGGGTGGTGGGCTACGCCTCGTCGTCGTTGTTCGACCGCAAGGACCCGTTCAACCCGGTCAACCGGCGCATCGACATCATCGTGCTGACCAAGAAGGCCCAGCGCAACATCGAGGGTGAGCAGGCCGCGCCCGAAGCGCCGCCGGCCGAGCCCGCAGCACCTGCCGACACCGCCCCCGGCGCCTCGGCCCCGGCTGTGCCAGAGGCCGAGCAGGCACCGATGCAGCCGCGTGAGCTGCGCGAGAAACTAAACATCTTCGAAGATGGGACGCTGAAGATGGACGACGCCAAAGAGCAGTAGCCCCTCGCGCAGCCGCTCCGATAGAGAAACAGTTATCGCATTGATAGCTGTGCCTCTGTGGGGGCGGGCTTGCCCCGCGAACACCGGCGAAGCCGGTGCCAGCCATCACATGGCCGTCAAAACCCCCGGCGGATCTTGGCCTTGAGATCGGCATGAAAGAAATCGGCATTATCCCTGTCAGCACCCAACCCTCGCCCTGGCGGCAGTGGCATGGCCCGCTCGAACGTGCGCTCGTCATGATAGGCCCGCACGAACAGGTCGATATGCGCCCGCTCACGCATGCACGGCCACCTGCCCAGGCATTCCGGTAGTGGCGCTAGTTCTTTGCGATAGAAGCTGATACGGCGGCAGGCCATTGCCGCAGCCCCCAGCAGCCAAGCAGTCCACCAGTCTTCGGCAGCGTCGGCGGGGAGCACCCCGACCCAATGAGTAGCATCGCTCATCTGCTGGCAGAAACTGCCATGCAGGTCATCGCGGGTCTGCCCTTCGCTGTCAAGCTGCACCACTTGGGTAGCGATGCCTTCGAGCAGCAGGCGCTCATTGAGGATGAACGCATCGAGCCGCTCTTCGTGGCGGTAGCTGATAAGAACCGGCATGGCGGTTGCCCTCCCTGATAGAAGGCATGACCATCAGCGAAAGCAGTAGAAGGGGCAATAGATGACGGTAAAACCGGAGCGGTCCTACATGCCCCGGTAATACTTCCTACAAAACAGGCTGATCAGTAGCTGTCTTCCGGCAGGCTGGCGATGATCGAGCGGTAGCTGTTCATGCGCTGCTGCTTGATACGGCCATCGTCCAGTGCCTGGAGCAGTGCGCAGCCTGGCTCGCGGTCATGCTTGCAGTCGCGGAAGCGACAGGTGCCGAACAGGTCGCGAAACTCGATGAAACCGTCTTCCACGTCATCGCGGCTGACATGGCCCAGGCCAAATTCGCGAATGCCCGGCGAGTCGATCAGGTCGCCGCCGTTGGGGAAGTGGTACAGGCGCGCGGTAGTGGTGGTGTGCGTGCCCTGGCCCGACCACTCGGACAGGTCACCGACGCGGGTGTCGGCGGCCGGCAGCAGGCTGTTGACCAGGGACGACTTGCCCACGCCCGACTGGCCGACGAACACGCTGATGTGCCCGTCCAGCATCTGCTGCAGGCGCTGCATGCCATCACCCTGGTGGGCAGAAACCTCCAGCAAGGGGTAGCCGAGGTCGCGATAGACTTCGAGCAGCGCATGCAGGGCCGGGCCGTTCTCGTCGTTGATCAGGTCGGCCTTGTTCAGCAAAAGCAGCGGGCGGATGCCGGCATGCTCGGCGGCTACCAGGTAGCGGTCGATCAGGTTCGGGTGTGGCTCGGGCGCTGGCGCGAAGACGATCACGATCAGGTCGACGTTGGCCGCTACCGGTTTGAGCTGGCCGTGGTTGTTCGGCCGGCACAGCTCGGTGCTGCGCGGCATCTGCGCGACGATCACGCCGATGCCCTGGTTACCTGCACGCCAGACCACACGGTCGCCTGTGACCAGTGCGGGCAGGTTGGCCCGCAGGTGGCAACGGAACACTTGGCCGGCCGTATCGCCGTCCTGGGCCTCGACCTCGACCTGCACACCAAAGTGGGCAATCACCAGGCCCAGTTGTTCTGGCCCCAGGTCGCCGCCCTCCAGTTCCTGCAGCGTGTGCTGCTCGCGTTTGGCGGCGCGAGCGGCGCGCTCGTTCTGGATTTTTTCGATACGCCAGTTTTGGCGACGATTGAGCTGGCGTTTGGCCATGAAGGTTCCGTGCTGGGACAGATTGAAAACGGCAGGCAGTTTAGCACGCCGGGCGCTCGACCATTGGGCTTACCTTTGCGCCGCGCATGCGCCGGCCGCCCCCGCTAGGCTAATATGACGGCCTATACGAGGAGCCCCTGCATGCATAACCCACAGAACCTGATCTGGATCGACCTGGAAATGACCGGCCTGGATCCGGACAGCGACGTCATCATCGAGATGGCCACGATTGTCACCGACAGCGATCTGAACACCTTGGCCGAAGGCCCGGTGATCGCCATTCACCACAGTGACGAAGTGCTGGCGCGCATGGACGAGTGGAACACCCGTACCCACGGCGGCTCGGGCCTGACCCAGCGTGTGCGCGAAAGCCGCGTCAGCATGGCCGAGGCCGAGGCGCAGACCATCGCCTTCCTCGAGCAGTGGGTACCCAAAGGCAAGTCGCCCATCTGCGGCAACAGCATCTGCCAGGACCGCCGTTTCCTTTATCGCCATATGCGCAACCTGGAAAACTACTTCCATTACCGCAACCTCGACGTCTCGACCCTCAAGGAGCTGGCCGCACGCTGGGCGCCGAATGTTCGCGACAGCTTCAAGAAGGGCGGCACCCACCTGGCGCTGGACGATATCCGCGAGTCGATCGCCGAGTTGCGCCACTACCGCGAGCACTTCATCAAGGTGTGAGCCGAAAGGGCGCGGATATTGTGTCTGCGCCCTCTTTTGGTGCCTCGGGCAACTGGTTAGACTGCGCGCCTTTCTCGCACGGACTCGCACCATGTTGTTGATGCTCTACCTCATTGCCATCACCGCTGAAGCCATGACCGGTGCCTTGTCTGCCGGCCGCCGCGGCATGGACTGGTTTGGCGTGGTGCTGATTGCCTGCGTCACCGCCCTGGGCGGTGGCTCGGTGCGTGACGTGCTGCTTGGGCACTACCCGCTGACCTGGGTCAAGCACCCGGAGTACCTGGTACTGACCAGCTGTGCGGCACTGCTGACGATTTTCATCGCACCGATGATGCGCCGCCTGCGTTCATTGTTCCTGGTGCTCGATGCCCTGGGGTTGGTGGCGTTTACCTTGATCGGTTGCATGACGGCGCTGGAGATGGGCCAGGGCATGCTGGTGGCGTCGATCAGCGGGGTGATCACCGGGGTATTTGGTGGGATCTTGCGCGATATCTTCTGTAACGACATCCCGCTGGTGTTCCGCCGGGAGCTGTATGCCAGCGTGTCGTTTGCGGCGGCATGGTTCTATCTGGGCTGCGTGCACTTTCAGCTGCCGGCGGAGCAGGCGACGTTGCTGACCTTGTTTGGCGGGTTTCTGCTGCGTTTGCTGGCGATCAGGTTTCATTGGGAAATGCCCAAGTTTCATTACAACGACCAGCAGTGAGGCGGCCTCGCCCGCCTGACCCCACCTACACCTGTCCGTGCCGTGCCAGCGCCCACTCTACATGCTCACGCACCAGTGCCGACGGGTCATCCCGTCGGGCCTTCAAGGCCTCCAGCACCGGAATCGTCGAAGGGGCATTGCCCAACCCCACCGCCAGGTTTCGCAGCCAGCGTTCATACCCCGCTCGCCGCAATGGCCCGCCTTCGGTCTTGCGCAAAAAGGTCTTTTCATCCCACAGGAACATCTCGGCCAACTCGGCATTCTCCAGCCCATGCCGGGGCTGGAAGTCACTCTCCTGGGTGGGCCGGGCAAAGCGGTTCCACGGGCAGACGATCTGGCAGTCATCGCAGCCGAACACTCGGTTGCCCATCATCGAACGCAACTCGACGGGAATCGCACCCTTCAGCTCGATGGTCAGGTACGAGATGCAGCGCCTGGCATCCAGCACATAGGGGCCGACAAATGCTTGGGTCGGGCAGATGTCCAGGCACGCCTGGCAGCGCCCGCAGTGCTCGCTGGTATGTGCTTCGTCCACCGGCAGCTGCAGGTCGACGAACAGCTCGGCAAGGAAGAAATAGCTACCGGCCTTGCGATTGAGCAGCAGGGTGTTCTTGCCGATCCAACCCAGCCCGGCTTGCTCGGCAATTGCCTTTTCCAGCACCGGGGCGCTGTCGACGAACGCCCGGTAACCGAACGGGCCAATGTCTTCCTGGATGCGATCGGCCAGGTGCTGCACGCGTTTGCGCACCAGCTTGTGGTAGTCGCGGCCAAGGGCGTAGCGCGATACGTAGGCCTTTTCTGGCTGGGCCAGGCGTTGCGCCATCTGCGTGTCGCCTGGCAAGTAGTCCATGCGCAGCGACACCACCCGTACCGTGCCGGGGATCAACTGGTCAGGGTGGGCACGCTTGCCGTCGTGAGCGGCCAGGTACTCCATTTCGCCCTGGTAGCCAGCGTCGAGCCAGCGTTGCAGGTGTTGTTCGTGCTCGCCAAGGTCCACACCGGCGATGCCGACGTGGGCAAAACCGAGTTCTCGGCCCCAATTCTTGATCGATTGGGCCAGTGCGGCGAGGTCAAGTGTGCAAGCGGACATGGATGGGCAAGGCAATACGGGCTCAGGTGCGTATAATTCTGCCAGACATTGGAGCCTTTGACCCCATGCCCCAGACCAAACACCCAGGTAATGCCCCGCAACTGCTCAGCAGCGTGACCGTCGCGCACCTGCCGGCAAGGCAGGCGCATGCCCATAAAGGTGATTTTGGCCATGTGCTGGTGGTCGGTGGCGACCTCGGCACCGGCGGCGCGGTGCTGCTCAGTGCCGAGGCGGCGCTGCGCTGTGGCGTGGGCCTGGTCAGCGTGGCAACGCGGCCGGAACATGTCGGTGCGAGCCTGGCCCGCCTGCCAGAAACCATGTGCCTGGGCGTGAGTTCGGCCAATCAGCTGATGGGCGTGCTGGAGCGCGCCTCGGTGCTGGTGGTCGGGCCGGGGCTGGGGCAGGGCGCATGGGGCCGCAGCCTGCTGTCGGCAGTGGCCAATGCCGAGCGCCCGCAGGTGTGGGATGCCGATGCGTTGAACCTGCTGGCGCGCACGCCGCTGGCCCTGCCCAGTGGCAGCATCTTGACCCCGCACCCTGGGGAGGCGGCGCGGTTGCTGGGGATTTCCACCGAGGCCGTTCAGGCCGACCGTCCGGGCGCTGCTCGCAAGCTCGCCCGCCGCTATGCCAGCGTCTGCGTGCTCAAGGGCGCCGGCACCCTGGTGGCCGACCCTGGCGGGCAATTGGCACGCTGTGACCGTGGGCACCCAGCCATGGCCGGTGCAGGCCTGGGCGACGTCCTCACCGGCGTGCTGGCGGCGCTGCTGGCTCAGGGCATGGCGGCCTGGCCGGCGGCTTGCCTGGGTGTCTGGCTGCATGCCTGTGCCGGTGAGCGCCTGGGCGTCAAGGGTAGAGGCTTGGCAGCCAGTGATCTGGCGCCGGTCATTCGTGAGTTGTTGGAGGAGCATTCTGCGTGTCTGGCTTAACCTTGTTTTTGGCCGATGAAGCGGCCATGGTCGCGTTTGGTGCGCGGCTTGCCGAAGTGACCGGCGGTCACGGCGTGATTTTTCTCGAAGGTGACCTGGGGGCTGGCAAGACCACGCTCTCGCGTGGCCTGATCCGCGGCCTGGGCCATACTGGTGCAGTCAAGAGCCCGACCTTCACCGTGGTCGAGCCTTACGAGATCGGAGACGTGCGCGCTTTCCATTTCGACCTGTATCGCCTGGTCGATCCGGAGGAGCTGGAGTACATGGGCATTCGTGACTACTTCGATGGCGATGCATTGTGCCTGTTCGAGTGGCCAGAAAAGGGTGCGGGCGTTTTGCCAAAGCCTGACCTGACCATTACCATAAGCCCCCAAGCGCGCGGACGCTCGCTGAACCTTTCGCCGCAGGGGGCTCGCGGCGAGGCCTGGTGCGTGGCACTGGGCAAACACTAAAAACAGAAAGTGGGGTAGGTATGCGCATACGCGCACTGGTCGCCATCGTTGGTCTGCTGCTGACAACGGTGACCGTTGAGGCTCTGGCCGTCACACAAGTCAAGAGCGTGCGCCTGTGGCGCGCGCCGGACAACACGCGGCTGGTCTTCGACCTGTCTGGCCCCGTGCAGCACAGTGTCTTCACCCTCAGCGCACCTGATCGCCTGGTCATCGACATCAATGGCGCGACCCTGGCCGCGCCGTTGAACGTGGCCACGTCCAATACACCAATCAGCAGCGTGCGTTCGGCCCAGCGCACGCCTACCGACCTGCGCGTTGTGGTCGACCTGAAAAAGTCGGTCACACCCAAGAGCTTCACCCTCGCGCCCAATGCCCAGTACGGTAACCGCCTGGTGGTCGACCTGTACGACCAGGAGGCCGATGCCGTCGCCGCCAGCACGCCGACCCCACCGCCTGTGCCAGTACAAACGCCTGCGACCACGCCGGCCGTGCCGGTGAGCCCGGCCCAGCCGGCCATCAAGCTGCCACCGGTGCCTAGTGGCAAGCGTGACATCGTGGTCGCCATCGACGCCGGTCACGGCGGTGAAGACCCGGGCGCCTCCGGCTCGCGCGGGCAGCACGAAAAAGACATCGTGCTGCAGATCGCCAAGGAACTGCAGCGCCAGATCAACAGCGAGAAGGGCTTCCGCGCCGAGCTGACCCGTACCGGTGACTATTTCATCCCGTTGCGCAAACGCACCGAGATCGCCCGCAAGAAGGGCGCCGACCTGTTCGTCTCGATCCACGCCGACGCCGCGCCATCCAGGGCCGCCTTCGGTGCGTCGGTATTCGCCCTGTCCGACCGTGGTGCCACGTCCGAGACCGCGCGCTGGCTGGCCGACACGGAAAACCGCTCCGACCTGATCGGCGGTGCTGGCAACGTCAGCCTCGACGACAAGGACCGCATGCTGGCTGGCGTGTTGCTCGACCTGTCGATGACCGCCACCCTCAGCTCTAGCCTCAATGTCGGGCAGAAGGTGCTGGGCAACATGGGCCGCGTCACTTCCCTGCACAAGCAGCGGGTGGAACAGGCGGGCTTCATGGTGCTGAAATCGCCAGATATTCCGTCGATCCTCGTTGAAACCGGGTTTATCTCCAATGCCAACGAGGCGGCCAAACTGGCTACCCGCAGCCACCAGCAGGCCCTGGCCCGCTCGATCCATACCGGCGTGCGGCAGTTCTTCCAGCAGAATCCGCCGCCCGGCACCTACATCGCCTGGCTGCGTGACACCGGCAAGATCGCTGCCGGCCCACGTGAGCACACCGTGCGCCCTGGCGAAACCCTGGCCATGCTTGCGGTTCGTTATCAGGTCAGCGTGGCCAGCCTGCGCAGCACCAACAGCCTCAAGACCGATGAGCTGAAGGTCGGCCAGCGTCTCGATGTGCCGGCCACCACACTGGCTTCGCAGCAATGAATGGTGGTTCGCGCATCCAGCTGCTAAGCCCGCGGCTGGCTAACCAGATTGCCGCCGGTGAAGTGGTCGAGCGCCCGGCTTCGGTGGCCAAGGAGCTGCTGGAGAACAGCCTCGACTCCGGTGCCCGGCGCATCGATGTCGAAGTTGAGCAGGGTGGGGTCAAGTTGCTGCGCGTGCGCGACGATGGCGGCGGGATCTCCGCCGACGACCTGCCGTTGGCCCTGGCCCGTCACGCCACCAGCAAGATCCGTGAGCTGGAAGACCTCGAAGGCGTGCTGAGCCTCGGTTTCAGGGGTGAGGCCCTGGCCTCTATCAGCTCGGTGGCGCGCCTGACCCTGACGTCTCGCACGGCCACTGCCGGCGAGGCCTGGCAGGTCGAGACCGAAGGCCGCGACATGACCCCGCGCGTGCAGCCTGCCGCGCACCCGGTCGGTACGTCGGTTGAAGTGCGTGACCTGTTCTTCAACACCCCGGCGCGGCGCAAGTTCCTCAAGGCCGAGAAGACCGAATTCGACCACCTGCAGGAAGTCATCCGCCGCCTGGCCCTGGCCCGCTTCGATGTCGGCTTCCACCTGCGCCACAACGGCAAGAGCATCCTCAGCCTGCACGAGGCCCATGATGAAACCGCCCGTGCGCGGCGGGTCGGCGCCATTTGCGGCGCTGGCTTCATGGAGCAGGCGCTGCCCATCGATGTCGAGCGCAATGGCCTGCGGCTGTGGGGCTGGGTAGGGCTGCCGACCTTCTCGCGTAGCCAGGCCGACCTGCAGTACTTCTTCGTCAACGGCCGGGCGGTACGCGACAAGCTGGTGGCCCACGCTGTGCGCCAGGCGTACCGGGACGTGCTGTTCAATGGTCGGCACCCGACCTTCGTGCTGTTCCTGGAGCTTGAGCCCAACGGCGTCGACGTCAACGTGCATCCGACCAAGCACGAAGTGCGCTTTCGCGAAGGGCGTTCGGTGCACGACTTCCTTTACGGTACCTTGCACCGTGCTCTGGCCGATGTGCGCCCGGAAGATCAATTGGCCGCGCCCGCCGCCGTTGCCGAAATCGTTCGCCCCAGTGGCCAACAGGCCGGTGAGTTCGGGCCTCAGGGTGAGATGCGCCTGGCCTCGCCGGTGCTTGAACAGCCTCGGGCACCGCAGTTTTCGATTTCCAATGGTGGCAGTGGCGCGGGCTATCAGTCCCAGTACAGCCCGCGCCCGTCCCAGCCGTTGCCGGCAGCCGAGTCGCAAGCCGTCTATCGCGAGTTCTACAAGCCGCTGGCCGACGGCGCCGAGACGCCGTCGGCGCTGCCCGAAAGCCAGGGCGACATTCCACCGCTGGGCTACGCCCTGGCCCAGCTCAAGGGCATCTATATTCTGGCCGAGAACGCCGTCGGCCTGGTGCTGGTGGACATGCACGCTGCGCATGAACGGATCATGTACGAGCGGCTCAAGGTGGCCATGGCCAGTGAAGGCCTGAGCGGTCAGCCACTGCTGGTGCCCGAATCGCTGGCGATGAGCCAGCGCGAAGCCGACTGCGCCGAGGAACACGCCCAGTGGTTCCAGCGCCTGGGCTTCGAGCTGCAGCGCCTGGGTCCCGAGACTTTGGCGATCCGGCAGATCCCGGCGTTGCTCAAGCAGGCCGAGGCCAACCGCCTGGTACAGGATGTGCTCGCCGACCTGATGGAATACGGCACCAGTGACCGTATTCAAGCGCACCTCAACGAACTGCTCGGCACCATGGCCTGCCACGGCGCCGTGCGCGCCAACCGGCGCCTGGCCATCCCCGAGATGAACGCACTGCTGCGCGACATGGAAAGCACCGAGCGCAGCGGCCAGTGCAACCATGGCCGGCCGACCTGGACCCAGATGGGCCTGGACGACCTGGACAAACTTTTCCTGCGCGGTCGATGAGATGAGCGGCAAGCCCCCAGCAATATTCCTCATGGGCCCGACGGCGGCCGGCAAGACCGACCTGGCCATCGAGCTGACCAAGGCCCTGCCGTGCGAACTGATCAGTGTCGATTCGGCGCTGGTCTACCGCGGCATGGACATCGGTACCGCCAAGCCTTCCAAAGAGCTGCTGGCGGCTCACCCACACCGGTTGATCGACATTCTCGACCCGGCCGAAAGCTACTCCGCTGCACATTTTTGCACCGATGCCTTGCAGGCCATGGCCGAAATCACCGCGCGCGGCAAGATCCCGCTGCTGGTCGGCGGTACCATGCTGTACTACAAAGCCTTGATCGATGGCCTGGCGGACATGCCGCCGGCCGACGCCAGTGTGCGTGCCGAGCTGGAAGCCCAGGCGCGCGAACTGGGCCTGGCCGAATTGCACCGTCAGCTGGCCGAAGTGGACCCGGAATCAGCGGCGCGCATCCATCCGAATGACCCGCAGCGGCTGATACGTGCACTTGAGGTTTACCGGGTCAGTGGCGAGAGCATGACGGCGCATCGCCAGCGTCAATACGCGGAAAGTCGCGGCGCAGACGCAGGCGCTGACGGACATTTGCCCTATACTGTCGCGAGTTTGGCGATTGCTCCTACAGATCGTCACATTTTGCATCAGCGAATTGCGTTACGATTTTCGCAGATGCTGGAACAGGGCTTCATCGACGAGGTCCGATCGCTGCGAGCCAGAAGTGACTTGCACGCCGGGTTGCCGTCTATACGGGCAGTGGGGTACAGGCAGGTCTGGGACTACCTGGATGGCAGGCTAAGTGAGAATGAGATGCGAGAACGCGGTATCATTGCCACTCGCCAGCTGGCCAAGCGGCAGTTCACCTGGTTGCGCGGCTGGTCCGACGTCCACTGGCTCGACAGCCTGGCCTGCGACAATCTGTCCCGCACCTTGAAATACCTGGGAAGCGTCTCCATATTGAGCTGAGTCCCTGCTAATTGCCGTCTATTCTTGCGAAGGGGCGGCCTAATTTATCGATTTTCTTGATTTTCTATTATTTATCCTTACAGGAGTGCGGCATATGTCAAAAGGGCATTCGCTACAAGACCCTTACTTGAACACTTTGAGAAAAGAAAAGGTTCCGGTTTCCATTTACCTGGTCAACGGGATCAAGCTGCAGGGCTCGATCGAATCGTTTGACCAGTTCGTGGTGCTGCTGAAGAACACCGTCAGCCAGATGGTGTACAAGCACGCCATTTCGACTGTGGTGCCTGCTCGTCCGGTTCGCCTGCCAAGCCCGTCCGATTCCGAACACGGTGACAGCGAGCCAGGCAACGCCTGATAGGAGCCTGCATTGTTCTTTGAGCGCCACGGTGGTGGTGAACGGGCGCTGCTCGTTCACTTGGAAGGACAGAACCCTGAGGCGCGCGAAGACCCGCAGGAGTTTCAGGAATTGGCTTTGTCGGCCGGGGCGGACATCGTCTCGCTGGTGACCGTGTCACGGCATCAGCCTACAGCCAAATACCTGATTGGCAGCGGCAAGGTCGAAGAATTGCGCGACCGGGTCAAAGCCGATGAGGTCGACCTGGTGATTTTCAATCACACCCTCACGCCCAGCCAGGAACGCAACCTCGAACGTGTCTTCGAGTGTCGCGTACTTGATCGCACCGGGCTGATTCTCGATATCTTCGCCCAGCGGGCGCGTACCCATGAAGGCAAGCTGCAGGTCGAACTGGCCCAGCTCGAGCACATGAGCACGCGGCTGGTACGCGGCTGGACGCACCTTGAGCGGCAAAAAGGCGGTATCGGCCTGCGCGGCCCGGGTGAAACCCAGCTGGAAACCGACCGCCGCCTGCTGCGGGTGCGCCTGCGACAGATCAAGGCACGCCTTGAAAAAGTGCGTAGTCAGCGCGAACAGGCCCGCCGCGGCCGACGCCGCGCCGAGCTGCCGTCGGTCTCGCTGGTGGGTTACACCAACGCCGGCAAGTCCACCCTGTTCAACGCCCTGACTCAATCCGATGTCTACGCCGCCGACCAGCTCTTCGCCACCCTCGACCCGACTTTGCGCCGACTCGAGCTGGATGACCTTGGGCCGATCGTGCTGGCCGACACTGTCGGCTTCATTCGCCACCTGCCGCACAAGCTGGTCGAGGCTTTTCGGGCTACGCTCGAAGAGTCGAGCAACTCCGACCTGCTGCTGCATGTGATCGACGCGCATGAGCCCGACCGCATGGAGCAGATCGAACAGGTTCTGGCGGTATTGGGCGAGATCGGCGCCGAAGGCTTGCCGATCCTCGAGGTGTATAACAAACTCGACCTGCTCGAAGATGTCGAGCCGCAGATCCAGCGCGATGCCGATGGCAAGCCGGAGCGGGTCTGGGTATCGGCACGAGACGGGCGTGGCCTGGAGCTGGTTGGCCAGGCGATTGCCGAGTTGCTGGGGGATGATCTGTTTGTCGGCACCCTGTGCCTGGAGCAGCGTTTTGCCCGCTTGCGCGCGCAATTCTTTGCCTTGGGGGCGGTGCAGAGTGAAGAGCATGATGAAGAAGGGCGCAGCCTGCTGAGCGTGCGACTGCCCAGGGTCGAGTTGAATCGTCTGGTCAGTCGCGAAGGCATGGAGCCGCAAGTGTTTGTCGAGCAACACACTTTGCAATAAATGCTCGTCGAGGTCGCCGGGCAGCAGTGACAGGCATTCTGTAGCATTGGACGGCGCGCCGTGGGCGCGTCTTTGCTTTATCAGATGGAGAGCGCTATGGCTTGGAACGAGCCGGGTGGCAACTCGAACAATCAGGATCCCTGGGGCGGCCGCCGTGGTGGCGGTGGCGGCGGTGGTGACAAGAAAGGTCCGCCGGATCTGGACGAGGCCTTCCGCAAACTGCAGGACAGCCTGAACGGCATGTTCGGCAGCGGCAAGAAACGTGGCGGCGGTGACCGCAATGTCGGCAGGGGTGGCGGCTACGGCCTGCTGGGCATTGGCCTGGCGGTGCTGGCGGCTATCTGGCTGTACAGTGCCGTGTACGTGGTGGACGAGCAGGAGCAGGCCGTTGTGCTGCGCTTCGGCAAGTACTACGAGACGGTAGGTCCCGGCCTGAACATCTACTTCCCGCCGATCGATCGCAAGTACCTGGAAAACGTCACGCGTGAGCGTGCCTACACCAAGCAGGGGCAAATGCTGACCGAAGACGAGAACATCGTCGAGGTGCCGCTGACCGTCCAGTACAAGATCACCAACCTGCAGGACTTCGTGCTCAACGTCGACCAGCCAGAGGTGAGCCTGCAGCATGCGACCGACAGTGCCCTGCGCCACGTGGTGGGTTCCACCTCGATGGACCAGGTGCTGACCGAAGGCCGTGAGCAGATGGCCGTGGACATCCGCGAGCGCCTGCAGCGCTTCCTCGACAACTACCGCACCGGCATCACCGTCACCCAGGTCAACGTACAGAGCGCGGCAGCCCCGCGTGAAGTGCAGGAAGCCTTCGATGACGTGATCCGCGCCCGTGAAGATGAGCAGCGCGCCCGCAACCAGGCCGAGTCCTACGCCAATGGCGTGGTGCCGGAAGCCCGTGGTCAGGCCCAGCGCATCATCGAGGATGCCAACGGTTACCGCGACGAAGTGATTGCCCGCGCCAAGGGTGAGGCCGACCGCTTCACTAAGCTGGTTACCGAGTACCACAAGGCACCTGACGTGACCCGTCAGCGTCTGTACCTCGAAACCATGCAAGAGGTCTACAGCAATTCGAGCAAGGTCATGGTGGCAACCAAGGACGGGCAGAACAACCTGCTCTACCTGCCGCTGGACAAGATGGTCGAAGGCAGCCGCAACACGTCCGCACCGACCAGCAGCGTGTCTGCGTCGGTCAACGATGCGGCCGCGCGTGCGGCGCAGGACCTGCAACAGCAACAACAGCCGCTGCGCACTAGGGAGAGCCGCTGATGAGCAATAGATCGCTGATCGCCCTGATCGCCGCTGTGGTGCTGGCCGTCGTGGCCTGGAACTGCTTCTACATCGTGTCGCAGACCGAACGCGCCGTGCTGCTGCAATTCGGCCGTGTGGTCCAGGCGGATGTCCAGCCAGGCCTGCATGTGAAGGTTCCTTATGTGAACCAGGTGCGCAAGTTCGACGCCCGTCTGATGACCCTTGATGCTCCGACCCAGCGGTTCCTGACCCTGGAGAAGAAAGCGGTCATGGTCGACGCCTACGCCAAGTGGCGCGTCAAGGATGCCGAGCGCTTCTACACCGCCACGTCCGGCCTCAAGCAGATCGCCGACGAGCGTCTGTCGCGTCGTCTGGAAAGCGGCCTGCGTGACCAGTTCGGTAAACGTACCCTGCACGAAGTGGTCTCCGGTGAGCGTGACGCGTTGATGGCTGACATCACCGCTTCGCTGAACCGTATGGCCAACAAGGAGCTGGGTATCGAGGTGGTCGACGTTCGCGTCAAGGCCATCGACCTGCCGAAGGAAGTCAACCGCAGCGTGTTCGACCGTATGAGCACCGAGCGTGAACGTGAGGCTCGCGAGCATCGCGCCAAGGGTAACGAACTGGCCGAGGGTATCCGTGCGGATGCCGACCGTCAGCGCCGTGTACTGCTGGCCGAAGCCTACCGTGAAGCTGAAGAAACCCGCGGTGACGGTGACGCCCAGGCGGCCGCCATCTACGCCAAGGCCTACACCCAGGACGCTGATTTCTATGCGTTCCACCGTAGCCTGCAGGCGTACCGCGAAAGCTTCTCCAGCAAGAGCGACGTGCTGGTCCTGGACCCGAAGAACGAGTTCTTCCGCTACCTGGACAAGAGCAAGCCTTGATGCTCTGAGCCCGTTCTCATTGGGGTAACGCCCCGCCTGGCAGCTAAAACACCAGGCGGGGTGCATCCTGAATGAAAAGGGGTGTATGATGAGGCAGCCGGGAAATTTCCCGGCTTTTTTGCGTCTGCAAGGTTGATTGGCACACGGCCAGTTGACGGTTTGGTCAGGTCGCAAGGCAATTCGAGGGTATTGGGTACGGTGGCTGCGCTGGGATCAGTGCTGCCCGCTGCTGTGCGCCGATACCTGCTTTACTGACGGCTCGCCACAGGCAGGCCGCCCGGACCAGAGGGGAAATGGCGTAATGGCAACGGTAGACCGCTGGCTGCTGCCAGATGGCATCGAGGAAGTACTGCCACCTGAGGCTGCGCGCATCGAGATCGCGCGTCGCCAGGTGTTGGACCTGTTCCAGAGTTGGGGCTACGAACTGGTTGTCACCCCGCATATCGAGTATCTGGAGTCGCTGCTAACCGGCGCCGGCCAGGACCTGGATCAGCGCACCTTCAAGGTGGTCGACCCGCAGTCCGGACGCCTGATGGGCTTCCGTGCCGACTTCACCCCGCAGGTGGCGCGTATCGACGCCCACACCCTGCGCCGTGAAGGCCCGAGCCGCCTGTGCTATGCCGGCAGCGTGCTGCACGCCCAGCCGCGTGCACTGTCGACCTCACGCAGCCCGATCCAGCTGGGTGCCGAGCTGTACGGCGATGCCAGCCCCACCAGCGATGTCGAAGTCATCAGCCTGATGCTCGCCACGCTGCAACTGACCGACGTCGCGGATGTGCACATGGACCTCGGCCATGTCGGCATCTACCGCGGCCTGGCGCGTGCCGCCGGGCTGTCGGGTGCGGTCGAGCAGCAGCTGTTCGATGCTCTGCAGCGCAAGTCGGTCGATGAAGTGCAGGCACTGACTGCCGACCTGCCTAAAGACCTGGGCAACATGCTGCGTGCCCTGGTCGAGCTGTGCGGCGGCCGTGAAGTGCTGGCCGAAGCCCGCGTGCGCCTGGGCCGTGCCCCGGCCAGCGTGCTGGCGGCGCTGGACGACCTGCTGGCGATCGCCGATCGCCTGGCGTCGCGCTACCCGGACCTGCCGCTGTACTTCGACCTGGGCGAGCTGCGTGGTTACAACTACCACACCGGCGTGGTGTTCGCCGTGTTCGTGCCGGGCGAAGGTCAATCGATCGCTCAGGGCGGTCGCTATGACGACATCGGCGCCGATTTTGGCCGGGCACGCCCGGCCACCGGATTCTCCACGGATTTGAAGACCCTGGTCACACTGGGGCGAGCGGAGGTCGTATTGCCAACTGGCGGCATCTGGATGCCTGACAGTGGCGACGCGGCCCTCTGGCAGCAGGTCTGCCAGTTGCGCAACGAGGGCCAGCGTGTGGTCCAGGCTTTGCCTGGCCAGCCGTTGAGTGCTGCTCTCGAGGCGGATTGTGATCGGCAATTGATTCAGCAAGACGGGCGCTGGCAGGTTCTGCCGCTGACCCAGTGAGTTTCTGCGTCGGCAGTAGGCCGGCAACCAAGTTTGCGTGAATGAGGACCAATGTAATGGGTAAGAATGTCGTCGTCCTGGGCACCCAGTGGGGTGATGAGGGCAAAGGCAAGATCGTCGATCTGCTGACCGAACATGCTGCCGCCGTAGTGCGCTACCAGGGTGGCCACAACGCGGGCCACACCCTGGTGATCAACGGTGAAAAAACCGTTCTGCACCTGATTCCGTCCGGCATCCTGCGTGAAGGCGTTCAGTGCCTGATCGGCAACGGCGTGGTCGTTGCTCCAGATGCCCTGATGCGTGAAATCACCAAGCTGGAAGAGAAGGGCGTACCGGTGCGTGAGCGCCTGCGCATCAGCCCGGCTGCGCCGCTGATCCTGTCGTACCACGTGGCCCTGGACCAGGCCCGCGAGAAGGCCCGTGGCGAAGCCAAGATCGGCACCACCGGCCGTGGTATCGGCCCAGCGTACGAAGACAAGGTCGCACGCCGCGGCCTGCGCGTCGGTGACCTGTTCCACCGTGAGCGTTTCGCCGCCAAGCTCGGTGAGCTGCTGGACTACCATAACTTCCAGCTGGTGAACTACTACAAAGAGCCGGCCATCGACTTCCAGCAGACCCTGGACGAGTGCATGGCCTACGCCGAGCAGCTCAAGCCGATGATGCTCGACGTCACCGCCGAGCTGCACAACCTGCGCCGCGCCGGCAAGGACATCATGTTCGAAGGCGCCCAGGGCTCGCTGCTGGACATCGACCACGGTACCTACCCGTACGTCACCAGCTCCAACACCACTGCTGGCGGTATCTCGACCGGCTCCGGCGTTGGCCCGATGTACCTGGACTACATCCTCGGTATCACCAAGGCCTACACCACCCGCGTCGGTTCTGGCCCGTTCCCGACCGAACTGTTCGACGAGACTGGCGCTACCCTGGCCAAGCGTGGTCATGAGTTCGGTTCGACCACCGGCCGTGCCCGTCGCTGCGGCTGGTTCGATGCCGTCATCCTGCGTCGTGCCATCGACGTCAACAGCATCTCGGGCATCTGCCTGACCAAGCTGGACGTACTGGACGGCCTGGAAACCATCAACATCTGCGTTGGCTACAAGAACGAGAACGGTGCTGTCATCGACGCGCCTTCCGATGCCGACAGCTACATCGGCCTGGAGCCCGTGTACGAAGAGATGCCAGGCTGGAGCGAGTCGACCCTGGGTGCCAAGACCCTGGAAGAGTTGCCAGAAGCTGCTCGCGCTTACATCAAGCGCATCGAGGAGCTGACCGGCGCGCCGATCGACATCATCTCCACCGGCCCGGACCGCAACGAGACCATCGTGCTGCGTCATCCGTTCGCCTGATCCGCTTTCCAGGCTGATCTGACGCCGCGACCCCGCAAGGGATCGCGGCGTTTTTTTTTGTATGCCTGGGCTGCTAGACCTTGGCGCATATCCCTGCTGTTCCCGGCATAACCCTTGCTGTAAGAAGTTTCTGTAGATGCCATCAAAATAGTGGCGCCAGTAAACACGAGGGTTACACCGTGTCTGCCATCCTCTCACTGTTACGAAGCCGCCTTTTGCGGCCTGTGTTTGTTGCCCTTGGTATCGCCCTTTTGGTGCAGGTACTGGTGGCCGTTGCGCTGACCCGAAGCACCGTCACCGCCCTGGAGGCTGACCTTGGCGAGCGCCTGGGCACCGACAGCCACAAGCTTGCCAGCGAGCTGGAGCAGGCCGGGCAGGAGGTGCGCTCGGGCCTCGACAGCCTCTCCAGCAGCACGCGTCAGCGCCTGAGCGCGGGGTTGTCCACGCGCCTGCAGAACGAACAGCAGCAACTGCGTACGACCCTGGAAAAGAACCTCAAGGATTCCGCCAACGACATGGCTGAGCTGCTGGCCTCGGTGGCGCCGCGGGCGATCTGGGACAACGACGTGCCGGTGCTCTCCGATTTCGCCCGGCGTGCCCAGCGCAACCCCAATGTGCTGTTCGTGGTCTACGACGACGCCCAGGGCCAGCACCTGACCCGCTACCTCAACCGGCAAAACCCGATCAACCAGGCGTTGATGGAGAAGGGGCAGGGCGAGCGGGCGCTGGACAAGGTCATCGAGGCGGCTCGCCGCGACCCGGCGGTGTACTTTGTCGAGGCGTCGATCAACCCGAATGGCGCGGAAATCGGCAAGGTGCTGATGGGGGTTTCCACTGCTGGCGTCGATCAGGAACTGGCGGCCCTCGACCAGCGTTTTGCTGCCTTGATCGCCAGTGGCGAGCAACTGGTGGGTGACAGCCTCAATGGCGCCGCCGCCGACAGTGGCAAGGCCCTGCGTGAACGCCTGGAAACGGCGCAGAGCAGTGCCACCGCCATGCAGGCCAATACCGCGCAGACCGTACGCGAAGCTGCTGCCGAACTGCGTTGGCGCATTGGCCTGGGCCTGGTGCTGGTGGGCCTTGGTGTGTTGCTGGTGGTGGCTGTGGTGCTGGGCCGCCGCGTGCTCAGCAAGCTGCGCCTGTTGATCGATGCCCTGAACGATCTGGCGGCTGGCGAAGGCGACCTGACCAAGCGCGTCAGCCTCGACAGCCGCGACGAGATCGGCGACATGGCTTCGGCGGTCAACCGCTTTGTCGACAAGCTGCAGCCGATTGTGCGTGAGGCCGGCGAGGTGGCGCAGCGTACCGGTGTCGAGATTGGTGCCATGGCCCAGCGCAATGCCGGCGCCGATGCCGCTGCTGCGCTGCAACGGGATGAAGTGGCTGCCAGCCTGCGTGATCTGTCGAGCATGGCCGATGAAGCGCAGGCCGAGAGCCACGCCATGCAGTCGGCCTTGCAGCAAGTGGTAGACATCCGCCAGGCGACGGATGAGAACAGCCGCACCTCGACCCAGCTCGCCGGCTTGATCGAGAGCCTGGCAGGGCAGGTGGAGACCGGCTCCCATGTGATCGAGCGGCTGGCCAAGCAGAGTGAGCAGATCGAGGTGGTGCTGACGGTGATCCACGGTATTGCCGAACAGACCAACCTGCTGGCGTTGAACGCGGCCATCGAGGCGGCGCGGGCCGGTGAGACCGGGCGCGGGTTTGCTGTGGTGGCCGATGAGGTGCGTGCGCTGGCCAGCAAGACGCAAAGCTCGACGGGGGATATCCAGGCGCATATTACCGCGCTGCAAAAGGGCGCCAAGGAGGCGGTGGCGACCATCAGCCAGGCGGGGCTCAAGGCCAGTGAAGGGTTGTTGGTGCTGCGCGAGAACGAGCGCCGCCAGCAGTCGGTGCAGGTGGCGGTGGAGCAGGTGCATGCGGCGATCGGGCTGGCGACGCGCGCGGCAGAACAGCAGGCGCATGGGGCGCAGGCGGTGCGCGGGCGAGTGGAGACCATTCATGCCCAGGCTGAACGGTCGGCTGAGGTGGTGATGCAGACTACGGCCAGCAGCAAGGTGCTGGATGACTTGGCGGCGCAGTTACGGGCTAGCCTGGGGCAGTTCAGGGCTTGAGATGATCGCCGGGCGTCTTTCTGCGCCTATCAGATCGAGCGCCGCCCGCGCGGCGCTCGATTTATGCTGCGATCAATGACTCAAGGCGTACACATCACGCCTTGTTCAAATACATCCGCGTCGTCAGCAAATACACCGGCAACCCCGACACCACGATCAGCAGCGCCGCATAAGGCGCCGCCGCCGCAAACTCGACGTTGGCGGTATGTGCCCAGACCTCGGTGGCCAGGGTGGTCATGCCCGTCGGGCTGAGCAGTAGGGTAGCGGTCAGCTCCTTCATGGCATCGAGGAACACCAGCGCGAACGCCGCCGCCAAGGCCGGGAAGATGATCGGCAGCGTCACCCGGCAAAACGCCGTGAAGCTGCTGGCGCCCAGGGTGCGCGCGGCTTCTTCGAGGGTGGGCGAGGCCTTGTTCAAGGCGGTGCGTACAGGGGCCTGGGCCAGCGGCAGGAACAGTAACCCATAGGCCAGCAACAACAGGGCTGTGGTCTGGTACAGCGCCGGCACGTAGTGCAAGGCGAAGAACACCAGCGTCAGCGCGATCACCAGGCCCGGCAGGGCATGCAGCAGGTAGGGCAGGCGTTCGGCCCAGATCGCCAGGCGGCCTTTGTAGCGCACCACCAGGAAGCTGATCGGCAGTGCCAGCAACACGCACAAGCCCGCGCCGCCAAGCGACACCGACAGCGACGTGAGCAGCGCTTTGGAGATTTCCGCCACCGGGAACGCTGCCGACGAGCCGACACTCAGCCAGTAGCCGAGCATCGCCAGTGGGATGCCGCTGCCCAGTACTGCGAGGGCCACGCAGAACAGCTGCGCCAACGGCGCCCAGCCGCGCAGGCGCACCGGTTGCGCGCGGCGCGCCACGCCTTGGCCGATGCGCACATGGCGGGCCTTGCCGCGCACTCGCAGCTCCAGCCACAGCATGATCAGGCACAGCGCCAGCAGCACGGCCGAGAGCATGGCAGCGTTGGCGTTGCTGAACTCCAGCTCGAACTGCTGGTAGATAGCCGTGGTGAAGGTCTGCAGGCCAAGAATCGACAAGGCGCCAAATTCCACCAGCATGTGCAGGGCAATCAGCAGCGCGCCGCCCAGCATCGATGGCCACAGCAGCGGCAGGGTCACCTTGACGAACACCCCCCAGCGGCTGCAGCCCAGCGTGCGTGCCGACTCTTCAAGCGAGGTGTCGACGTTGCGCAGGGTGGCGGCCACCGGCAGGAACACCAGCGGGTACTTGGACAGGGCCATGACTAGGATGGCCCCGCCGAGGCCTTCGAAGTCCGAGCTCAGCGATACCCAGGTAAAGCTGCTGACGAACGAGGGCACTGCGAACGGCAGGCACAACACCACGCCCCACAGCCGACGGCCCGCCAGGTTGCTGCGTTCGAGCAGCCAGGCCAGGGCCAGCCCGACCACCATGCACACCAGCGTCACCCCGAACATGAGCATCAGGGTGTTGCGCATCAGGCCCCAGACGAACGGGCGCCAGAGCAGGTGCAGGGCCTCTCGCCAGCCTGCTTCCCAGGCCTTGAGGGCGACATACGCCAGCGGCAGCAGGCTCATCGCCACCAGAAACAGCACAGGCAGCACCACCCAGATCGAGGGGCGCTTGCGGCGCGGTACGAAGCGTACCGGCACCGGCTCGGACAGGGCGGCGGTCATCAGAGCAGGCCGACCTCACGTTCAAGCTCAAGCGCTTCCTGGGCGTTGCCAAGGTCGGCCGGCGAGATCTTCGGCGGGCGCAGCTCTTCGAACGGCTTCAAGCCACGGTCGGACACCATACCCTTGTGCAGCGGGTATTCGGCGGTGGTCTGGGTGATCACGCGCTGGCCTTCTTCGCTGGCCATCCAGTTGAGCAGGGCCTGGGCTTCCTTGGGGTGCTTGCTGGCCTTGACCGCCGCGGCGCCAGAGATGGTCACCAGGCCACCGGCATCGCCGTCGGCCAGGTAGTACAGCTTGGAGTCCAGCTTGCCCCGCTCACGCTCAAGGGCATACCAGTAGTAGTTGTTCACCAGCACGGCGGCGACTTCGCCTTTTTCCACGGCCTTGAGCGCCACCATGTTGTTGGTGTAAGTCTTGCCGAAGGCTTTCAGGCCGGTCAGCCACTCCTCGGCAGCGTCACGCCCGTGCATCTTCAGGATGGCCACGGCCTGTTCCTGGAAGGCGCCGCTGGTCGGCACGAAGCCGACGCGGCCGTCCCACTCAGGGTTGGCGAAGTCCATTACCGATTGCGGCAGGTCTTTCTCATCGATTTGCTTGGGGTTGAACACCACGACGCGGGTACGCGCAGTAACGCCCATCCAGGTGCCGTTGGCAGCCACGTATTCCTTGGGCAGCATGTTCAAGGTGGCGTCGTCGATCTTCGCCAGCAGGCCCAGTTCGCCCAGGTTGTTCAGCGGCGGCGACTCTTCGGTGTAGATGACATCAGCCGGCGAGCGCTCGCCTTCTTCGATGATCTGGCTGGCCAGCTGGTTGCTGCTGCCCTTGCGGATATCGATGTGAATGCCGGTCTTGGCCTCGTAGGCCTTGGCGATGGCGTCGCCGATTTCCTTGTGCTGCCCGTTGTACAGGGTCAGTGTTACCGGTGCGTCTGCCATGGCGGCCGGCGCGCCGATCACCAGGCTCAGTACAGCGGCGGCCAGGGTGCGCATCAGCGGTTGCGGACGGATCGTCATGCGGGTACTTCCTCGCTTACGGCTACATATTTGGAAACAATGGTAAACGAAATCGTTTCTCAGGTGGCCGGGTGACAAGAAATTCATCGCGAGACGATCGTCGAGTGGCGGAGTGCGCGAGGGTGTCGTGCGCAAAGGGAAGGGGAAACAGAAAACGCAGGCAAGAAAAAACCCACTAGCAAGCTAGTGGGTTTTTATATGGTGCCCAGGAGAAGACTCGAACTTCCACGACCTTGCGGTCACTGATACCTGAAACCAGCGCGTCTACCAATTCCGCCACCTGGGCAAAGCTTTACATCGTCTGATGAAGGCGACTATCGTTCGCTTTCAAACAGTAGTAATAGATCCTTGGTCATCTATTACTTGATAATACTTGGTGCCCAGGAGAAGACTCGAACTTCCACGACCTTGCGGTCACTGATACCTGAAACCAGCGCGTCTACCAATTCCGCCACCTGGGCACACATTTCGTCGAGGTCACATGATGCTTTACATCGCGTTTCATCTCAACTACAACGTCGTCTGTCCGTCGTTGTGGTGCGCACTATACGGACGGTCCTGGAGGCTGTAAACCCCCCGGTCGAAAAAAATTTCAAAAAATTCAACTTGTTGATTCTTCAGCCCTATTACGGCTTCCTCGACTCATTGCTGGGGGGCTGTCCAAGGCTGACATTTCCGGTTTCAATACGCCTATGCCAGAATTCCTATCTATATACCCCAAGGTGAACCCCTTCTGATGGCCGATTGGCAATCCCTCGATCCCGAGGCCGCTCGCGAAGCGGAAAAATACGACAACCCTATCCCCAGCCGTGAGCTGATCCTCCAGCGTCTTGCCGATCGCGGCGAGCCGGCCGCCCGCGAGGAGCTGGCGGCAGAATTCGGTCTGTACGAGGAAGACCAGATTGAAGCCCTGCGCCGCCGTCTGCGTGCCATGGAGCGCGATGGCCAGCTTATCTATACCCGGCGCGGCACCTATGCCCCGGTAGACAAGCTGGACCTGATCTGTGGCCGCGTTTCCGGCCATCGCGATGGTTTTGGCTTCCTCATCCCCGATGACAAGAGCGACGACCTGTTCCTCAGCCCTTCGCAGATGCGCCTGGTGTTCGACGGCGACCGCGCCTTGGCGCGTGTCTCCGGCACCGATCGCCGTGGCCGCCGTGAAGGTGTACTGGTAGAAGTCATCTCCCGTGCCCACGAAAGCGTGGTCGGGCGTTACTTCGAAGAGGGCGGTATCGGTTACGTAACGCCGGACAACCCGAAGATCCAGCAGGAAGTGCTGGTGACCGCCGGTCGCAATGGCGGCGCCAAGATCGGCCAGTTCGTCGAGATCAAGATCACCCACTGGCCAACCCCGCGCTTCCAGCCGCAGGGTGATGTGGTCGAGGTGATCGGCAACTACATGGCGCCGGGCATGGAAATCGACGTCGCCCTGCGCAGCTACGACATTCCGCACGTCTGGCCCGACGATGTGGTCAAGGAAGCGCGCAAGTTCCGCTCCGAAGTGGAAGACAAGGACAAGGAAAAGCGCATCGACCTGCGCCACCTGCCTTTCGTCACCATCGACGGCGAAGATGCCCGCGACTTCGACGACGCGGTCTATTGCGAGCCATTGGGCAAGCTGCGCATGTTCTCGGGCGGTTGGCGCCTGTACGTGGCGATCGCCGACGTTTCCAGCTACGTGCGCCTGGGTTCTGCCCTGGACGTCGAAGCCCAGCAGCGCGGCAACTCGGTGTATTTCCCCGAGCGCGTGGTGCCGATGCTCCCCGAGGAGCTGTCCAACGGCCTGTGCTCGCTGAACCCGCACGTCGATCGCCTGGCCATGGTCTGCGAGATGACCATCAACAAAGCCGGCCAGATGGTCGACTACCAGTTCTACGAAGGCGTGATCCACTCCCATGCCCGCCTGACCTACAACAAGGTCAGCAGCATGCTCGAGCATTCCCGCACCCGTGAAGGCAAGGCGCTGCGCGAGCAGTACAAGGAAGTCCTGCCAGACCTCAAGA
Organism: Pseudomonas sp. NFX1; assembly: GCF_051123555.1. Classification (NCBI taxonomy): domain Bacteria; kingdom Pseudomonadati; phylum Pseudomonadota; class Gammaproteobacteria; order Pseudomonadales; family Pseudomonadaceae; genus Pseudomonas; species Pseudomonas sp. NFX1. The sequence goes on from NZ_CP169366.1 coordinate 5,252,003, forward strand.
GCCTGTATGCGCTCTACAAGGTGCTGCTGGACGCGCGTCACACCCGCGGTGCGATCGACTTCGAGACCCAGGAAACCCGCATCGTCTTCGGTGACCAGCGCAAGATCGCCGAGATCCGCCCGACCGTGCGCAACGATGCACACAAGCTGATCGAAGAATGCATGCTGGCGGCCAACGTGGCCACCGCCGAGTTCCTGCAAAAGCACGGCGTGCCGGCCCTGTACCGCGTGCACGACGGCCCGCCGCCGGAGCGCCTGGAAAAACTGCGCGCCTTCCTCGGTGAGCTGGGCTTGTCGCTGCACAAGGGCAAGGACCCGTCGCCGAAGGATTACCAGGCACTGCTGGCGAGCATCGCCGAGCGCCCGGACTTCCACCTGATCCAGACCGTGATGCTGCGTTCGCTGAGCCAGGCGGTGTACAGCACCGACAACAATGGCCACTTCGGCCTGAATTACGAGGCGTACACCCACTTCACCTCGCCGATTCGCCGTTACCCGGACCTGCTGGTGCACCGCGCCATTCGCAGCATCATCCGCTCCAAGGTGGATACCCCGCACGTCAAGCGTGCGGGTGCCATGAGCATTCCCAAGGCGCGTATCTACCCGTACGACGAGAACACCCTGGAGCAGCTCGGCGAGCAGTGCTCGATGACCGAGCGTCGCGCCGACGAAGCGACCCGCGACGTGGTCAACTGGCTCAAGTGCGAATACATGAAGGACCGCGTGGGCGAGACCTTCCCGGGCGTGATCACTGCGGTGACCGGCTTCGGGTTGTTTGTCGAGCTGACCGACATCTACGTGGAAGGCCTGGTGCACGTCAGTGCGCTGCCGGGTGACTACTACCACTTCGACCCGGTCCACCATCGCCTGTCCGGCGAGCGTACCGGGCGCAGCTTCCGCCTGGGCGACACCATCGAAGTCAAGGTCATGCGCGTCGACCTGGACGAGCGCAAGATCGACTTCGAAGTCTCCGAGAAGACCCTCAGCGGCCCGATCGGTCGCAAGCAGCGCGGTGCAGCGCCAACCGACGGCAAGGCCGAGCCGCAGCAGCCGGCCACCGAAGCGAAAGCCACGCCCAAGCCGCGCAGCCGCAAAAGCGAGGCTTCCGAGGCTTATTTCCCGAAAGATGCCGTGCAGCGTAACGCTGAGGTGCGCAAAAGCCGCGAGATGAAGAAGGCGTTGATGACCGACGCGCGCAGCACTGCCGGCAGCAAGTCGGAGAAGGCTGGCAAGCCATCCGGCAAGCCGACCAAGCATCGCAAAGGCCCGCCGAAGTCCGGTGCGCCCCGCAAGAGCAAGAGCAAGTCATGAGTCAGCTGGAAAAGATCTACGGCGTACACGCCGTGCAGGCGTTGTTGCAGCACCACCCCAAGCGGGTCAAGCAGGTCTGGCTGTCGGAGGGGCGTAGCGAGCCTCGCCTGCAGAAGCTGCTGGAACTGGCCGCGGAAAACCGCGTGGCGGTCGGCCAGGCCGAGCGCCGTGAGCTGGATGCCTGGGTCGAAGGTGTGCACCAGGGCGTGGTCGCCGAGGTCAGCCCGAGCCAGGTGTGGGGCGAGTTGATGCTCGAAGAGTTGCTTGAGCGCACCGAAACGCCGCCGCTGATCCTGGTGCTGGACGGTGTCACCGACCCGCACAACCTCGGCGCCTGCCTGCGCACCGCCGATGCCGCCGGTGCCACGGCGGTGGTGGTGCCCAAGGACAAGTCGGCGACCCTGACGCCGGTGGTGCGCAAGGTTGCCTGCGGCGCTGCGGAAACAATCCCGCTGGTGGCCGTGACCAATTTGGCGCGTACCCTTGAAAAGCTTCAGCAACGTGGGCTGTGGGTAGTTGGCACGGCTGGCGAGGCTGAGCAGGAGATCTACCAGCAGGACCTGACCGGGCCTCTGGTGATGATCATGGGGGCAGAAGGCAAAGGTATGCGCCGCCTGACCCGTGAGCATTGCGATTTTCTGGTCAAGTTGCCGATGGGCGGTAGCGTCAGCAGCCTGAACGTTTCGGTGGCGACCGGCGTTTGCCTGTTTGAGGCAGTGCGCCAGCGTCAAGCCAAGCGCTGATATTCAGTCTGTGCTGGCCTCTTCGCGGGGCAAGCCCGCTCCCACAGGATTACTGCAATGGCTGAGGCTGCAGTAGGCCTGTGGGAGCGGGCTTGCCCCGCGAAGGGTTGGTGAAGGCAAAATATGTTTCCGGCTGTTCAAATAATCGCCAATCACCTTGCTTGTGCGCCACGCCTTCTCTACAATTGCGCCCCTTGCCGAGCTGGCAGGCGCTCATGTGCCTCCCCTCCATGGCAAGACATACAGTGTCATTCACTCCTTGTCTGACCAGCGTTCTGGCAGACTACTAACCCGTAAGGAGCATTCATGCGTCATTACGAAATCATCTTTCTGGTTCACCCGGACCAGAGCGAGCAAGTCGGCGGCATGGTTGAGCGTTACACCAAGCTGATCGAAGAAGATGGTGGCAAGATCCACCGCCTGGAAGACTGGGGCCGTCGTCAACTGGCCTACGCAATCAACAATGTTCACAAGGCTCACTACGTGATGCTGAACGTTGAGTGCACCGGCAAGGCCCTGGCCGAGCTGGAAGACAACTTCCGCTACAACGATGCCGTGATCCGTAACCTGGTCATCCGTCGCGACGAAGCCGTAACCGGTCAGTCCGAGATGCTCAAGGCAGAAGAGAACCGCAGCGAGCGCCGTGAGCGTCGTGAGCGTCCTGAGCATTCTGACTCCGCCGAAGGCGATGACAGCAATGACAGCGACTCCAGCGATAACGCTGACGAGTAATCCACGGACCTTTTGAGGAGCCTATTACATGGCACGTTTCTTCCGTCGTCGTAAATTCTGCCGCTTCACTGCTGAAGACGTGAAAGAGATCGACTTCAAAGATCTCAACACCCTGAAAGCTTACGTATCCGAAACCGGCAAGATCGTTCCAAGCCGTATCACCGGTACCAAAGCTCGTTATCAGCGTCAGCTGGCTACCGCTATCAAGCGCGCCCGCTTCCTGGCCCTGCTGCCCTACACCGACAGCCACGGCCGCTGAGACCGGGTCGTCGACAAGCAGTAAGGGATAAAGCATGCGAGCGTTAGCTGATTTCATCATGCGCGGTCGTGTGCAGGCCACCCTGGTGGTGGTCATCAGTGCAGTGTTACCGCTGTTGTTCTGGTTGAGTGCCGCTGCCGGGAGCCTCGTGCTTCTGCGGCGCGGGTTCAAGGATGCTTCAACGGTCATCGCGTTCGGGCTTTTGCCGGCGGTGGCCATCTGGGCCTTTGGCGACCCAAGCACCTTGCTGGTGCTGTTGGGGACGCTGGGGCTGGCCGCCTTGTTGCGTGCCGGGCATTCCTGGAGCCGGGTGTTGATGTCCAGTGTTGTGCTGGGGCTGGTCTACAGCCTCATCCTGGACACGGTACTGCGTGAAACCTTCGAGGTGTTGGCCAAGGCGCTTGTACAAGCCCTGCCACAAATCGAAGGCAAACCGGTGATCCCCGGTGAGCTGATCGGCCCTGTGCTGGTCGCTTCAACGGCGGTGATGCTGCAGCTGTTCAGCGTGCTGGCTTTGATGCTGGCGCGTTATTGGCAGGCTGCGTTGTACAACCCTGGAGGCTTCGGTCGCGAGTTTCGCGCCCTGAAGTTGCCGCGGGTCACCATGCTGACGCTGGTGGCACTGATGGTGCTGGGTCCGTTCATCGGGCCGCAGTTCATCGTCCTGGCCTCTGCATCCAGCCTGGTGCTCGTCCTGGCCGGCATCGCCTTGATGCATGGGCTGGTGGCACAGGGCCGACTGGCTGGTTTCTGGCTGGTGGGCATGTACGTGACGCTGCCGCTGATCATGCAGCTGATTTATCCGTTGCTCGTGGTTTTGGCCATTGTCGACAGCCTGATTGATTTTCGCGGTCGCAAGTCCCCTGAGGGGAATGACTCCGCGAACGGTGAAGGTTAAAAGTTAAGAGGTTTTACCAAATGGAACTGATCCTGCTGGAAAAAGTCGCTAACCTGGGCAACCTGGGCGACAAAGTAAAAGTTAAGGCTGGTTACGGCCGTAACTTCCTGCTGCCATTCGGCAAGGCCACCGTTGCCAACGCCGCCAACCTGGCTGCGTTCGAAGAGCGTCGCGCCGAGCTGGAAAAAGCAGCTGCTGACCGTAAAACATCGGCTGAAAGCCGCGCTGCCCAACTGGCCGAGCTGGAAGTGACCATCACTGCCACCGCTGGCGACGAAGGCAAGCTGTTCGGTTCGATCGGCACTCACGACATCGCTGACGCCCTGACCGCCTCCGGCGTTGAAGTGGCCAAAGCTGAAGTGCGTCTGCCGAACGGCACCATCCGTCAGGTTGGCGAATACGACGTGGCCGTGCACCTGCACAGCGACGTTGAAGCCACCGTACGCGTGGTCGTCGTAGCTGCCTAAGCTGCGCTGACTGGCTGGCCGTCCGCGGCCCAGCCGGTTAACATCGGGCACGGTCCTGTCTTCTACAGGCCGTGCCCTTTGTCTTTTTCGTCCCCCAGAATCCTTTCGTGGCCATGAACGAGATCACCACCTCCGAACAGCTCGACCTGCAAACCGCAGCCCTCAAGGTGCCGCCGCATTCCATCGAGGCCGAACAGGCCGTGCTCGGTGGCCTGATGCTGGACAACAACGCCTGGGAGCGGGTACTGGATCAGGTCTCGGATGGCGATTTCTATCGGCATGACCACCGCCTGATCTTCCGCGCCATCCACAAGCTGGTCGACCTGAACCACCCGTTCGACGTGGTCACGTTGCACGAGCAGTTGGACAAGGAGGGCGTGTCGTCGCAAGTCGGCGGCCTCGCCTACCTGGCGGAGTTGGCCAAGAACACCCCGTCGGTGGCCAACATCAAGGCCTATGCCGCGATCATTCGCGAGCGGGCCACGCTGCGTCAGCTGATCAGCATCAGCACCGACATCGCCGACAACGCCTTCAACCCGCAAGGGCGCAACGCCGAAGAAATCCTCGACGACGCCGAGCGGCAGATCTTCCAGATCGCCGAGGCGCGGCCGAAGACCGGCGGCCCGGTGGGGGTCAACGAGCTGTTGACCAAGGCCATCGACCGCATCGACACGCTGTTCAACTCCGACAGTGACATTACCGGTATTTCCACCGGTTACACCGACCTGGATGGGAAGACCAGCGGCTTGCAGGCGGCCGACCTGATCATCGTTGCCGGCCGTCCGTCGATGGGCAAGACCACCTTCGCCATGAACCTGGTCGAAAACGCCGTGCTGCGCAGCGACAAGGCGGTGCTGGTGTTCTCCCTCGAGATGCCAGGCGAATCGCTGATCATGCGTATGCTCTCGTCGCTCGGGCGCATCGACCAGACCAAGGTGCGTTCCGGCCAACTGGACGACGACGACTGGCCGCGCCTGACCTCGGCGGTCAACCTGCTCAACGACCGCAAGCTGTTCATCGACGATACCGCCGGCATCAGCCCGTCGGAAATGCGTGCGCGTACCCGCCGCCTGGCTCGCGAGCACGGTGAGATCGGCATGATCATGGTCGACTACCTGCAGTTGATGCAGATTCCGGGCTCTTCCGGTGACAACCGAACCAACGAGATTTCCGAGATCTCCCGCTCGCTCAAGGCCCTGGCCAAGGAATTCAACTGCCCGGTCATCGCCCTGTCGCAGCTCAACCGCTCCCTGGAGCAGCGGCCGAACAAGCGCCCGGTGAACTCCGACTTGCGTGAATCCGGTGCAATCGAGCAGGACGCCGACGTGATCATGTTCGTTTACCGTGACGAGGTGTATCACCCGGAGACCGAGCACAAGGGCATTGCCGAAATCATCATCGGTAAACAGCGTAACGGCCCCATCGGTTTCATCCGCCTGGCCTTCATCGGCAAGTACACCCGCTTCGAGAACCTTGCGCCGGGCATGTACAACTTCGACGACGACGAATAACAACCCTGTGGCTCGGGCTTGCCCGGCCCCACGGGGTTATTCGTGTTGCAAATGAATCCGACAACCACCGTCGGATTTGATCAAAATTTGTGCTATATTCCGCGCCCGCGATTTCCCTGAACACCAGAACCGGTCACTGACATGCAAGCAGCCAAACCACTCTACGACTATCCCAAGTACTGGGCCGAATGCTTCGGGCCAGCACCGTTCCTGCCCATGAGCAGGGAGGAGATGGATCAGCTCGGCTGGGATTCCTGCGACATCATCATCGTGACCGGGGATGCCTACGTCGACCACGCGTCGTTCGGCATGGCCATCATCGGCCGCCTGCTGGAAGCCCAGGGCTTTCGGGTTGGCATCATCGCCCAGCCGAACTGGCAGTCCAAAGAAGACTTCATGAAGCTGGGCGAGCCGAACCTGTTCTTCGGCGTCGCGGCCGGCAACATGGACTCGATGATCAACCGCTATACTGCGGACAAGAAGATCCGCTCCGACGACGCCTACACCCCTGGCGGCATGGCCGGCAAGCGCCCAGACCGCGCCAGCCTGGTGTACAGCCAGCGTTGCAAGGAGGCCTACAAGCACGTGCCGATCGTGCTCGGTGGCATCGAGGCCTCGCTGCGCCGTATCGCCCATTACGATTACTGGCAGGACAAGGTCCGCCACTCGATCCTGATCGACGCCAGTGCCGACATCCTTTTGTATGGCAACGCCGAGCGGGCGATCGTCGAAGTCGCCCAGCGCCTGTCCCAGGGCGAGAGCATCGAGCACATCACCGACGTGCGCGGTACCGCGTTCGTGCGCCGTGACACGCCCCAGGGCTGGTTCGAGATCGACTCCACCCGCATCGACCGCCCAGGCCGGGTCGACAAGATCATCAACCCCTACGTCAACACCCAGGACACCCAGGCCTGCGCCATCGAACAGGCCAAGGGCGACGTGGAAGACCCGAACGAAGCCAAAGTGGTGCAGATTCTCGACAGCCCGGGCATGACCCGTGACAAGTCGGTGATTCGCCTGCCGTCGTTCGAAAAAGTGCGTAACGACCCTGTGCTGTACGCCCACGCCAACCGCGTGCTGCACCTGGAAACCAACCCAGGCAACGCCCGCGCCCTGGTGCAGAAACATGGCGAAGTGGACGTGTGGTTCAACCCACCACCCATCCCCATGACCACCGAAGAAATGGACTACGTGTTCGGCATGCCCTACGCGCGTATCCCGCACCCGGCCTATGGCAAAGAGCGCATCCCGGCCTACGAGATGATCCGCTTCTCGGTGAACATCATGCGCGGCTGCTTCGGTGGCTGCACCTTCTGCTCGATCACCGAGCACGAAGGGCGGATCATCCAGAACCGCTCCCACGAATCGATCCTGCACGAGATCGAGGAGATGCGTGACAAGGTGCCGGGCTTCACCGGCGTGGTCTCCGACCTCGGCGGCCCGACTGCCAACATGTACCGCATCGCCTGCAAGAGCCACGAGATCGAGAAGCACTGCCGCAAGCCGTCATGCGTGTTCCCGGGTATCTGCGAGAACCTCAACACCGACCACAGCTCGCTGATCGAGCTGTACCGCAAGGCGCGTGCCTTGCCGGGCGTGAAGAAAATCCTGATCGCCTCGGGCCTGCGCTACGACCTGGCGGTGGAATCGCCGGAGTACGTCAAGGAGCTGGTCACCCACCACGTGGGCGGCTACCTGAAGATTGCCCCCGAGCACACCGAGCGTGGCCCGCTGGACAAGATGATGAAGCCGGGTATCGGTTCCTACGACCGCTTCAAGCGCATGTTCGAGAAGTACTCGAAAGAGGCGGGCAAGGAGCAGTACCTGATCCCGTACTTCATCGCCGCGCACCCGGGCACCACCGACGAAGACATGATGAACCTGGCCTTGTGGCTCAAGGGCAACGGCTTCCGCGCCGACCAGGTACAAGCCTTCTACCCGTCGCCCATGGCGTCGGCCACGGCCATGTACCACTCGGGCAAGAACCCGCTGCGCAAGGTGACCTACAAGAGCGAAGGGGTCGAGATCGTCAAGAGCGATGAGCAGCGCCGTCTGCACAAGGCGTTCTTGCGCTATCACGATCCGAAGGGCTGGCCGATGCTGCGCGAGGCGCTGGAGCGCATGGGCCGCGCCGACCTGATCGGGCCGGGCAAGCACCAGCTGATCCCGTTGCACCAGCCGCAGTCCGACAGCTACCAAAGTGCCCGGCGCAAGAACTCGACCCCAGCTGGCAGCCACAAGGTGGCCAAGGAACAGAAGATCCTGACCCAGCACACCGGCCTGCCACCGCGCGGCAGCGATGGCAGCAAGCCGTGGGACAAGCGTGAGAAGGCCAAGGCCGATGCGTTTGCCCGCAACCAGCAGGCGGCCAAGGAGCGTAAAGAAGCGGCCAAGGGCGGCAAGGGTGGCAAGAAGCCGCGTCAGCCTGTCATTCCGCGCTGAGTGATTCATTGCGGGGCTGCAAAGCAGCCCCAAAATGCCAAGCTCAATCAGGCTGCTTGTCGACCCACTTCGGCACCACCGGCGCAACGAACTCGTTCATCCCGTCCAGCAGCGCATCCGGCTGCTGACCCAGCAGCAACATGGCCCGATGCTGCGGCCGCACGAAACCTTCTTCGACGATATGGTCGAGGAACCCGCCCAGCTTTTCATAGAAGCCATTGACATCGAGCAGGCCCAGCGGCTTGGCGTGATAGCCCAGTTGCCCCCAGGTCCACACCTCGAACAACTCCTCCAGCGTACCCAGGCCACCCGGCAGTGCAATGAACGCATCGCTGAGTTCGGCCATGCGTGCCTTGCGCGCATGCATGCCATCGACCACTTCCAGGCGGGTCAGGCCTTTGTGGCCGACCTCGGCGTCCAGCAGGCTTTGCGGGATGATCCCGACCACTTCGCCACCTGCGGCCATGGCAGCGTCGGCGACGATGCCCATCAAGCCGACCGCGCCACCGCCATACACCAGGGTCAGGCCGCGTCGGGCGATGGCCTGGCCAAGGGTGACGGCCGCTTCACGGTAGGCAGGGTTGGCGCCGATGCTGGCGCCGCAGAAGACACAAACGGAACGTACAGGCATTGCTCATCTCCAGTCACTCAGGGTGACAGGGTACGGCGCCTGCCTGGCACTTCCAAGGCCGCTTTCACTCCGGCCGGGAGAATTCACAGACGGCGCCAGTGGCGCCTTGGGCATAGGCGGCGAGCAGACTGTTCAGAAAGCTGGACATGGGCATTTGGTATTGCTCCTAAATGAGAGGTTGTCCCATCGTCTATTAAAAGGGCATGATGTGCCCTTAGATTGGTTGTATACAATCCATTGAACAATTCAACTGGCTGGCCACTTGACACCCCCTTGACCCATATCATCAAGGGGCTGAACGGTTTCAGGCAGTCTCGCAATTGATAAAACCCTGCCAAGGAGATTCATGATGTTTGCGAAAGCTGTAGCGGTATCCCTGCTGACCCTCGCCAGCGCCTCTGTCTTCGCCGCCGAGTGCTCGGTAACTGTCGACTCGACCGACCAGATGTCCTTCAATACCAAGGAAATCACCGTCGACAAGAGCTGCAAGGAATTCACCGTCAAACTGACCCACTCCGGCAACCTGCCGAAGAACGTCATGGGCCATAACCTGGTGATCAGCAAGACTGCCGACATGCAGGGCATTGCCACCGAAGGCATGACTCAAGGCCTGGATAAGGACTACATCAAGGCCGACAACGCCGGCATCATCGCTCACACCAAGATGATCGGCGCGCCAGAGAAAGAAACCGAAGTCAAATTCGACGCTACCAAGCTGGAAGCCGGCGGCGACTACAGCTTCTTCTGCACCTTCCCGGGCCACATCTCGATGATGAAGGGCAAGGTCATCGTCAAGTAAGGACGATGGCGTAGAGGGGAGGGCTTAGCCCTCCATTCGCGGGGCAAGTCGGATCGCCGCACCGCCGCTCCCACAGGTCTGATGCCAGTGGGGCGGCGGTGCGGCGATCCGACTTGCCCCGCGAAGCTTTTACGGGGCGAACGGCAGTTCGCGCTTGTGCTGGGTCTTGCGGTAGGTGGCGACGATGATGTCGAACGCTTCCTGCTCGACCGGCTCACCCTGTAGGAATGCATCGATCTGCTGGTAGGTCACGCCATGTGACGCCTCGTCCGGCTTGCCCGGCGCCAGGTCTTCCAGGTCCGCTGTCGGGACCTTCTCCACCAGCGATTCCGGCGCACCGAAGCTGCGTGCAATCGCCCGCACCTGGTGCTTCACCAGCCCGCTCAGCGGTGCCAGGTCGCACGCGCCATCACCAAACTTGGTAAAGAAGCCCATCACTGCTTCGGCCGCATGGTCGGTACCGATCACCAGGCCCGCGCGCGCGCCAGCGATGGTGTACTGCGCGACCATGCGCGTGCGTGCCTTGATGTTGCCGACAACGAAGTCCACCAGGGTCGGCGACCCCCCTTGCAGCGCCTCGGTTTCGGCCGCCAGTGCACGCACGGCGGGTGCGATGTCGACGGTGTGCACTTCATCGGCGTTGATCACCTCCAGGCAAGCCTGGGCGTCGTGCTCGTCATGCTGCACCTGATAGGGCAGGCGCACGGCAATGAAGCGGTAGGCCGCATCGCCCGTTTCGGCACGCAGCTCGTTGATCGCGCGCTGGGCGAGCAGGGCGGCGGTCAGGGAATCGACGCCCCCGCTGATGCCCAGTACCAACGTCTTGAGCCGGGCATTGGCCAGGCAGCCCTTGATGAACACCACGCGCCGGGCCACTTCCTGGTCGAGCGCGGCAGCATCGGCGAACGGCGGCTGCACCTTGAGCGCTTGGGCAATCTCTCGCTGAACGGCTTGCATGGGTTACTCCTTGCTGGGGATTTTGAAAACGTGGCGCATGTAGGCAACGAAGTTTTCGTCGCGGCATTGGGTCTTGGCCGCCTCGTCGGAGATTTTCGCCACCGGCGAGCCGTTGCAGTCGGTCATTTTAAGCACGATGTTCATCGGTGCCACACCCGGGATGTCGCAGGTCAGGTTGGTGCCGATGCCGAAACTGACGTTGATGCGCCCGCGCAGGGCGCGGAAGATTTCCAGCGAGCGGGTCAGGTTCAGGCCGTCGGAAAACACCAGGGTCTTGGTCATGGGGTCGATGCCCAGCTTCTGGTAATGGGCGATGGCCTTTTCCGCCCAGGCCACCGGCTCGCCCGAATCGTGGCGCAGGCCGTCGAACAGCTTGGCGAAGTACAGATCGAAGTCGTTGAGGAAGGCGTCCATGGTGATGCAGTCGGTCAGGGCGATGCCCAGCAGGCCACGGTACTCGCGCACCCAGCAGTCCAGCGCGGCAATCTGGCTGTCGATCAGCCGCGGCCCAAGCTGTTGATGGGCCATGAACCATTCATGGGCCATGGTGCCCAGCGGCTTGATATCCAGTTTCCATGCCAGGTCGACGTTGCTGGTGCCGACGAAGCGGGCCGGGAAGTCATCGCGCAGTACCCGCACCACCTCTTCCTGCACGCGGCTGGAGAAGCGCCGACGGGTGCCGAAGTCGGCCACCTGCAGGTCGGCCAGCTCATCTTCGCTGGCATGCGCACGCAGCCAGTCGAACTTGCGGTACAGCTGGTCACGGGCATCGGCCAGGCGCATGTGCGGGTGCAAGTGGCGGTTGCGTACTTCGCTGATCATGGCCAGCAAGGGCACTTCGAAGAGGATCACGTGCAGCCAGGGGCCACGCAGGCGCAGGTACAGCTGATCGTTTTCGATGCCGATGCGCACGTAGCGCAGGTTGAAGCGGAACAGCCGCAGAAAGCGCAGGAAGTCGGGCTTGAGGAAGCTGATACGTTCTAGAAAGGCCAGTTGGCCGTCATCCAGGGTCAGCTCGCTGAGCCGTTCGAGCTGGTTGCGGAGCTCGCCGAGGTAAGGGCGCAGGTCTTCGCCGTTGCGGCAGCGGAATTCCCATTCCACGTCGGCGTCCGGGTAGTTGTGCAGCACGCCCTGCATCATGGTGAGTTTGTAGAAGTCGGTGTCGAGCAGGTTGTGCACGATGCGCTCGGCGAATGCGCTTTCGCTCATCAAGGGTGGCTCCAGAAGCGGCGAATGGCGGCCATTGTGCCACAGGTACTGGGATGAACTGGCTGGCAGTGGGGCGGGTTTACCCGCGAAGAGGCCAGCACCGGCAAAACAGGTGTTTTTCCGTGCACCAGCTAGCCTTCAAACGGTGCTGCCTGTAGCAGTCGCGCACCAGCGGTGTGCACTTCGGTGACGTCCGCTGTTACAGGGCGGTTGCACGTAAACACTTGCCAGGGTTGCAATGATGGCACTCGACGGTTGCTACTTGTCTGTACGTGTGGTGGCGCCTGCCGCAGGGCAGACGGTTGCACGCTCAATAAAGAAAAGGCCGTCGGTCGCCTGCTGGCGACCTTCACAGTGTGTTTTCCCGGAAGACAAAACCAATGGCACGGCCCTTGCTCAGAGCACAGGGTTGAGAAGTTGTAGTGCCAACCAAAAAAAACTCTAGGAGCACCACCTCATGTCGCAGACGTTTTACAAGAAAGGTTTCCTGGCACTGGCCGTAGCTACGGCACTGGGTGTTTCTTCGTATGTTCAGGCCGACGTAAAGATCGGCGTCGCGGGCCCGATGACCGGTGCCAACGCAGCGTTTGGCGAGCAGTACATGAAAGGTGCCCAGGCGGCAGCCGACGTGATCAACAAAGCCGGTGGCATCAACGGTGAGAAGATCGTCTTGGTGGCGGGTGATGATGCTTGCGAACCGAAGCAGGCCGTGGCCGTGGCCAACCGCCTGGCCGATCAGGACAAGGTGATCGGCGTGGTGGGCCACTTCTGCTCTTCGAACACCATCCCGGCGTCCGAGGTGTATGACGAAGCGGGCATCATCGCCATTACCCCGGGCTCGACCAACCCGCAAGTGACCGAGCGCGGCCTGAACGCCATGTTCCGCATGTGTGGCCGTGACGACCAGCAGGGCATCGTGGCCGGTGACTATATCGTCGATGTGCTCAAGGGCAAGAAGGTTGCCGTCGTGCACGACAAGGACACCTATGGTCAGGGCCTGGCCGATGCGACCAAGGCGCAGTTGGAGAAGCGCGGCGTCAAGCCTGTGCTGTACGAAGGCCTGACCCGTGGCGAGAAAGACTTCAGCGCGTTGGTGACCAAGATTCGCTCTACAGGTGCCGATGTGGTCTATTTCGGCGGCCTGCACCCGGAGGCCGGGCCACTGGTACGTCAAATGCGCGAGCAGGGCCTGAAGGACGTCAGGTTCATGTCCGATGACGGCATCGTCACCGACGAACTGGTAACCACCGCAGGCGGCGCCCCAAATGTCGACGGCGTGTACATGACCTTCGGCGCCGACCCACGTCTGCTGCCCGACAGCAAAGCCGTCGTGGAAGAGTTCCGCAAGAACGGTACCGAGCCTGAAGGTTACACCCTGTACGCCTATGCCTCGCTTCAAGCGCTGGCCGCCGCGTTCAATGGTGCCAAATCGAACAAGGGCGAAGACGCTGCCACATGGCTCAAGGCCAACACGGTCAAGACCGTCATGGGCGATAAAAAGTGGGACAGCAAAGGCGACCTGACGGTCTCCGACTACGTGGTCTACCAGTGGGACAAGACCGGTAAATACCACCAGCTGGAAAAACAAAAATAATAACGGCTACCGGCCCGGGTGCGCATTGCCCCGGGCCGCAGCCCCGCAGTACCTGTCTTTATCCGTAGATCTGCACAGTTCTGCGCTGCGAGGGCCGCTGCATTCATGGCCCGCCGTGGACGGCGCTCGTGCAATCTCAATCAGGTGAGATTGCGTTATGGATGGTATTTTTCTGCAGCAACTGGTCAACGGCCTGACCCTCGGGTCGGTCTATGGCCTGATCGCCATCGGCTACACAATGGTCTATGGCATTATCGGCATGATCAACTTCGCGCACGGCGAGGTGTATATGATTTCCGCGTACCTCGCGGCAATCAGCCTGGCATTGCTGGCCTATTTCGGCGTCGAGTCGTTCCCGCTGCTCATGCTGGGCACGCTGTTGTTCACCGTCGTCGTCACGGGCGTTTATGGCTTTACCATCGAACGCATCGCTTACAAGCCCCTGCGCAACTCCACCCGCCTGGCACCGCTGATCAGTGCCATCGGTATTTCGCTGATCCTGCAGAACTACGCTCAGATCAGCCAGGGCGCTCGCCAGCAAGGCGTGCCGACCCTGCTGGAAGGCGCCATGCGCATCGAGGTCGGCACCGGCTTCGTGCAACTGACCTACACCAAGATCTTCATCCTGATTGCCGCGTTCGTAGGCATGGGCCTGCTCACCTACGTGATCAAGTTCACCAAGCTCGGCCGCATGTGCCGCGCCACGCAGCAAGACCGCAAGATGGCCTCGATCCTGGGCATCAACACCGACCGGGTGATTTCCTACGTGTTCGTCATCGGTGCGGTAATGGCCGCCCTGGCGGGCGTGCTGATCACCATGAACTACGGCACCTTCGACTTCTACGCCGGCTTCATCATCGGCATCAAGGCGTTCACGGCGGCGGTACTGGGCGGCATCGGCTCGCTCCCGGGGGCCATGCTTGGCGGCATCATCCTGGGCATTTCCGAGTCGCTGTTCTCTGGCCTGATCAACTCCGACTACAAGGACGTGTTCAGCTTCTCGCTGCTGGTGCTGATCCTCATCTTCCGTCCCCAAGGCCTGCTGGGTCGCCCGCTCGTGGCTAAGGTGTGAACATGTCCACTGCCAAAACTGCCCCTGTTTCCGAAACCAACCGTTTCGACCTCAAACGCAGCCTGCTGGAGACCTTCGTCGCCGGCCTGCTGGCGCTCATTGTCTTTGGCCCGGTCGTCGGCGTGGTGCTCGACGGCTACACCTTCAATGCCGAACCCCGCCGCGTGGCGTGGCTGGTCGGTGGTGTAATGGTCGGGCGCTTCCTGCTCAGCCTGTACCTGCAGAGCGGCGCTGGACGGCGCATGCTGCAAGGCTTCGACAGTGGTGGCTCGGGCGTGCATGTGAACGCGCCGAACTACAAGTCACGCCTGCGCTACATCATCCCGGCGCTGATCGTGATCGCCATCGTCTTCCCGATCTTTGCCAACAAGTACCTGCTGACCGTGGTCATCCTCGGCCTGATCTACGTATTGCTGGGCCTAGGGCTGAACATCGTGGTCGGCCTGGCCGGCCTGCTCGACCTGGGGTACGTGGCGTTCTATGCCATTGGCGCTTATGGCCTGGCGCTGGGCTACCAGTACCTGGGCCTGGGCTTCTGGAGTGTGCTGCCGCTGGCGGCCATCGCCGCAGCGCTGGCGGGGTGCATACTCGGCTTCCCGGTGTTACGCATGCACGGTGACTACCTGGCGATCGTGACCCTGGGCTTTGGCGAGATCATCCGTCTGGTATTGAACAACTGGTTGTCGTTCACCGGCGGGCCGAACGGCATGCCGGCGCCGTCGCCAACCTTCTTCGGCCTGGAGTTCGGCCGTCGGGCCAAGGACGGCGGGGTGCCGATCCACGAGTTCTTCGGCTTCGATTACAACGCCAACCTCAAGTTCGTGTTCATCTACGCCGTATTGTTCCTGGTGGTGCTGGCGGTGCTGTACATCAAGCACCGGTTGACCCGCATGCCAGTCGGCCGCGCCTGGGAAGCGCTGCGTGAAGACGAGATCGCCTGCCGCTCGATGGGCCTGAACCACGTGCTGGTCAAGCTCTCGGCCTTCACCCTCGGGGCATCTACTGCGGGCATTGCTGGTGTGTTTTTCGCCACGTACCAGGGCTTCGTCAACCCGTCGTCGTTCACCTTCTTCGAGTCGGCGCTGATCCTTGCCATCGTGGTACTGGGCGGTATGGGTTCGACGGTGGGCGTAGTGATCGCAGCGTTTGTGCTGACTGTGGCCCCGGAGCTGCTGCGCAGCTTCTCCGAGTACCGCGTGCTGCTGTTCGGCGTGCTGATGGTGCTGATGATGATCTGGCGACCGCGTGGGCTGATCCGCATCAGCCGTACCGGTGTGGTTCCGCGTAAAGGAGTGGCGCCATGAGCGACGAAATCATTCTTTCGGTCGACAACCTGATGATGCAGTTTGGCGGCATCAAGGCGCTCAGCGATGTCAGCCTCAAGGTCCGGCGCAATCAGATCTTTGCCCTGATCGGCCCCAATGGTGCCGGCAAGACCACGGTGTTCAACTGCCTCACAGGCTTCTACAAGGCCAGTGGCGGGCGCATCGAACTGAACGTGCGCGGCAGCCAAACCAACGTCATCCAGTTGCTCGGCGAGCGCTTCCAGGCGGCCGACTTCATATCGCCCGCGCGCTTTGCCAACCGCCTGTACTACAAGATGTTCGGCGGCACCCACCTGGTGAACCGGGCAGGCCTTGCCCGGACCTTCCAGAACATTCGCTTGTTCAAGGAAATGTCGGTGGTGGAAAACCTGCTGGTGGCCCAGCACATGTGGGTCAACCGCAACCTGCTGGCCGGGGTGCTCAACACCAAGGCCTACCGCAAGGCCGAGAGCGATGCCCTGGACCATGCGTTCTACTGGCTGGAGGTGGTCGACCTGGTCGATTGCGCCAACCGCCTGGCCGGTGAGTTGTCGTACGGCCAGCAGCGGCGCCTGGAAATTGCCCGGGCCATGTGCACGCGGCCGAAGATCATCTGCCTGGACGAACCGGCTGCCGGCCTCAACCCGCAGGAAACCGAGGCCCTGAGTGGCATGATCCGCGTGCTGCGCGACGAGCACGACATCACCGTGGTGCTGATCGAACACGACATGGGCATGGTCATGAGCATCTCCGACCATATCGTCGTGCTCGACCATGGCAACGTGATCGCCGAAGGCGCGCCACAGGAAATCCGCAACAACCCGACGGTGATTGCCGCCTACCTGGGTGCAGACGAAGAGGAACTGGTATGAGTGCACCCATTCTCGAGCTCAAGGACCTGGATGTGTTCTATGGGCCGATCCAGGCGCTGAAGAAGGTGTCGATGCACATCAACGAAGGCGAGACGGTGAGCCTGATCGGCGCCAACGGTGCCGGCAAGTCGACCCTGCTGATGTCGATTTTCGGCCAGCCGCGCGCCGCGTCGGGGCACATCGTGTACCGCGGCACCGACATCACCCGCAAGTCGTCGCACTACATCGCCTCCAACGGCATTGCCCAGTCGCCGGAAGGGCGGCGGGTGTTCCCCGACATGACCGTCGAAGAAAACCTGATGATGGGCACCATCCCGATTGGCGACAAATATGCCAAGGAGGACATGGAGCGCATGTACGAACTGTTCCCGCGGTTGAAGGAGCGGCGTACCCAGCGGGCGATGACCATGTCGGGGGGCGAGCAGCAGATGCTCGCCATCGCCCGTGCGCTGATGAGCCGGCCTAAGTTGCTGCTGCTCGATGAGCCGTCGCTGGGGCTGGCGCCGATTGTGGTCAAGCAGATCTTCGCCACCTTGCGTGAGCTGGCCAAGACCGGCATGACCATTTTCCTGGTGGAGCAGAACGCCAACCATGCCCTGAAACTGTCGGACCGGGCGTATGTGATGGTCAACGGAGAAATCCGCATGACCGGGACGGGGCAAGAGTTGTTGGTGAATGAAGAGGTGCGTAGCGCCTATCTGGGCGGGCACTGAGTCGGATACGGGGGCCGCTTTGCGGCCCCAACTGCAATGTGGACAACTTGCCGCACATCGCTCCCAGGCCGCCACAAAACCTCAGCCTAAGTCATTGTTTGCACAGCCTTGTTTTACCCACGGATAATGTGGAGCCGCCTGTGGAAAACATGGGTGCACCTCGCTGTAGCCCTTTGCTGTCGTGGTCTGCAGGGATCTGATCATTTTTTGATCGGTTTGCCCTTGTGGATGATTTCCCAACGATTTTTACCCACATGCAGCTGTGTGTAATCGCCTTGAGCACCTGTGTATAACTCTGTGCAAAACCCTTGGACATACCGCTGCAAGCGGCATGGTTTAAAGCCTTGCGCCATCACTAAAAAGATATCCACCGACCCTGTAACGCTGAAAGGGTTCCGCTACCCCGACAAGTTGCCCCCAATCTGTGGGGAAAGCCTTGTGGATAACATGCGCATACATGACGCCAGGCCCTCTGCAACGGGGCTTTCGCCGATATGGTCAATATTTGATCAGTTGCCTCAATGGCTTGCTGCCTGCGTGGCACGAAGGCATGCTGCAACCCCTGCCGAAATTAATCCACAGCGAGGAACAGAGCATGACGTCCACCGTATTCATCACTGGCGCGACTTCCGGTTTCGGTGAAGCCACCGCCCGACGTTTCGCCGAGGCCGGCTGGAAGCTGATCCTCACTGGCCGGCGCAAAGAGCGCCTGGACGCCCTGTGTGCCGAACTGTCGGCCAAGACCGACGTGCATGGGCTGGTTTTGGATGTGCGCGACCGCAACGCCATGGAACAGGCCATCGCCACGCTGCCGCCCGGTTTTGAGAAGCTGCGCGGCCTGGTCAACAACGCAGGCCTGGCGCTGGGCGTCGATGCGGCGCAGAACTGCAGCTTGGACGACTGGGAAACCATGGTCGACACCAACATCAAGGGCCTGATCTACACCACGCGCCTGCTGCTGCCTCGGTTGATCGCACACGGCCGCGGCGCGTCGATCCTCAACGTAGGTTCGGTGGCGGGCAATTACCCGTACCCGGGCAGCAACGTGTATGGCGGCACCAAGGCGTTCGTCGGGCAGTTTTCCCTCAGCCTGCGCTGCGACCTGCGCGGTACTGGCGTGCGCGTCAGCAACATCGAGCCGGGGCTGTGCGAGAGCGAGTTCTCGTTGGTGCGTTTCGGGGGCGACCAAGCCAAGTACGACGCCACCTACGCGGGTGCAGAGCCGATCCAGCCGCAGGATATTGCCGAGACCATCTTCTGGATCCTCAACCAGCCGGCGCACATCAACATCAACAGCCTGGAGCTGATGCCGGTGAGCCAGGATTGGGCAGGGTTCTCGATCGACCGGTCGCCCAAGGGCTGATCCGAAGGCGTCAAGCCAGGCGCTGCAGCCCTGCCAGGCAGGTCGCCAAGTGATAAGGCGTGGTCGAAGGCATGTCATGCCGGCTGACAGCGCCTTCGCCGTCCCGGCACTCATACCAGCCGCCGTCATGCAGGAACCGCTGCGTCATCGCCTGCAACTGCGCCGCAAGCTTGGCTTCGTTGCCTGAGCGCAACACCAGTGCCCGCAAGTACTCCGCCTGGGCCCAGATCCGCTGGGTGGCATCGATGACCTTGCCGTCCACAGCCAGCATTGCCAATACCGCCGAATCCTTTACCCCGCACTGCTCGGCATAATCGAACGCCCGGGCAATGGCGCCATGCAGCGGGGTGCCGCGTAACAGTGGCGAAGTGTCGAGCAGGTAGAACCATTCGAACTGATGCCCTGGCTCGAACCAGTTATCCACAGCACCGCGTGGTTTTTCCAGCATCAGGCCGTGCTGCGGTTCGATGAACTGTGCCTGCAGGGCATCGCACAACTGCAGCAGCGCCTGCTGCACGCTGGCATCTTCACGCACGGCAAGCACCTGCAGGAAGGCCTCGGCCAAGTGCATCTGGGGGTTCTGCAGCGGGCCGCTGCCAAGGTCGGCCCAGTCTTCTGCGAGGCTGGCCTCGTACAGGCCGTCGTCGCGGGCGAACTGCGTGCTGACGATTGCCAGGGCAGCGTTCAGCGCAGATTCCACCAGGCTGTCGCGGACCTTGCCCCAGTAATGCGCGCAGGCAAACACGATGAACGCGTGGGTGTAGAGGTCCTTGCGTCGGTCGAGTGGCTTGCCTTCGGCATCGATGCTGTAGAACCAGCCACCGTGCTCGGCATCGTGGAAATGCCGCTGCAGCGAGCGGAACAACGCCGCTGCCCGCTCTGCCGCGCCCGGTTGCTCGATGCGGCTGCTGAACAGGTACAGCTGGCGCGCGCAGGCCATCGCCCGATAGCGCTGAACCGGCAATGGCCGGTGCTGGGCATCGAGGGCCTCGAAGGGCAGGGCCATTTCGACGTTCCAACCCGGGCCTTGCCACAGCGGCACGATACGCTCGGCAAAGTGCTGGTTGAAGCGGGCCAGTTCGGGCGGAGTGGGGCGGGGGTCGGACATGAATGCGCTCGTCACAATCGGGCAGTGCGCCATGGTAGCAGAACTGCGCTTCAGCCCGGGTTACCCAGGCCTTGCCAGTGCCGTGCGCCGACGAAGATGAAGCGCAGCTGTTGGGTGATCTTTTCCTGCGCGGACAGCGCCTGTGGATAACCTGAGTCAGGGTTGTCGATCAGCTCGGGCAGGGTGGCAAATACCGTCTTCACGACCAGGTCGGCCATCACCGCCAGTGCTGCACCGTCCAGGTGCTGCCAGCGTTTCATGCGCGCAAGGTCGGTGGCCAGGTCGTCACTGATGTCCTGGCGCAGGCGAGCAATCGCCTGGCGTACCGCCTGCGAGCCACCGTATTGCTCACGGGCCAGGAACAGGAACTGCGCCCGGTGGGCGGCGACCACGTCGAGGAAGATGCGCACCGAGGCGTCGGTGATGCCGCCAAACTCGAATTCGTTCTGGCGCACCAGACGGATGGTCTGGCGGAAGGTGGTATCGACCTCGGCCACCAGGGCCAGGCCCAGGGCGTCCATATCGGGAAAATGCCGGTAGAAACCGGTGGGAACGATACCTGCCGTTTTCGCCACTTCGCGCAGGCTGATGCTGCCGAAACCACGGCCACTCTCCATCAGCTGGCAGGCGGCATCGAGCAGGGCCTGGCGGGTCTGTAGCTTCTGTTCGGCACGCGGCAGCATGGGTCAGGGTTCTGTGTCGGTCGAGGCAGGGCACTCTAGATAATAAAACGAAGCCCGGTCAATGGACCGGGCTTGGAGGTGAGCAGGCATTGTGCCGCAGGTTGTTATTTTCGGCCATGGCGATCAGCTCACACGGCTGAGTTCAACCAGGCGATCCGAGCCACCCTCGGCTACCCGGCCGGAGCGTTCGATCAAGCGGTCCGAACCGCCTTCGGCTACCCGGCCGGAGCGTTCTATCAGGCGGTCCGAGCCACCTTCGGCGACGCGGCCAGTGCGTTCGATCAGGCGGTCCGAACCACCTTCGGTAACCGTTTTCAGGGGCTGGGCGATTTCAGCGGCGCTGGAGCGCGATTCGGCGGTCAGGTGCTGGTCAGCAGCCGGCAGGGCGAAGGCGTTGGCAGCAAGGATCGACAGGGTCAGGGTCAGCAGGTGGCGTTTCATGAGTAGTTGCTCCTCTGGGGGGCTGGAAAGTGGGTACGAAGCCAATGCTACGCCCGGTAACGCCAGAGAAAAGTTCATAAGGATAATGGTAACAATCGACAGCATTGATAGAGCTTTTTGGAGGCTCTAGCGCGGCTGTTTCGACATGCATGGTGGCTTTTGGCCTTCATCTTTGCCAGGTAACGCAACGCCGTTGCCCAGACCAAATGCTGAGCAAGGCGCCAGGAAAAACTTCGCTATCATGGCGCCACCGATAAAACCCAGCGGGTTTTCATCAGTCCGAGTTAATGAGTGCCACCGGTGCCCGCTTTGTGCCATGCCGTCAGGAGAATCACGCAATGACGCGACCCGCCAGAATCCTTGTCTGGACCCTTGCCACCCTGTTGACTCTGTTGGCGATACTGGTGGTGGTAATCGCCACCTTCGACTGGAACCGCGTCAAGCCGTTGCTCAACGAGAAGGTTTCCGAGGCCCTGCACCGGCCTTTCGCAATCAATGGCAACCTTGCGGTGCAGTGGCGTACCGAGCCTGAAGAAGGCGGTTGGCGGGCGTGGGTGCCGTGGCCGCACTTCATTGCCGAGGACCTGACCCTGGGCAACCCCGACTGGCTCAAGGAGCCGAAAATGGTCGGCCTCGAGCGTGTCGAGTTCCGCCTGGCGCCGCTGCCGCTGGTGTTCCAGCAGATCGTCATCCCGCGCATCAACCTGACCAAGCCCACCGCCAGCCTGACTCGACTGGCCGATGGCCGTGCCAACTGGACCTTCGACTTCGGCCCCAAGGATGAAAACGCAGAACCCTCGAAATGGCAGCTGGACATCGGTGCCATCGGTTTTGACCAGGGCAATGTCAGCCTTGATGATCAGACCCTGAAGACCAGCATGAAGATACAAATCGACCCGCTGGGCAAGCCGATACCCTACAGCGACATCGTCGGCAAGGCGCGGGCCGAGAAAACGGCGGGCGCCCAGGACTATGCCTTCGGCCTCAAGGCCCAGGGCCGCTACAAAGGGCAGCCGGTGGCCGGCACCGGCAAGATCGGTGGCCTGCTGGCGCTGCAGGACGCCAGCCAGCCGTTCCCGTTGCAGGCTGACGTGCGCATCGCCGACACCCACGTGGTGCTCGCCGGCACCCTGACCGACCCGCGTAACCTGGGCGCCCTGGACCTGCGCCTGCGCCTGTCCGGCAAGAGCCTGGGCAACCTCTACCCGCTGAC
Organism: Pseudomonas sp. NFX1; assembly: GCF_051123555.1. Taxonomy (NCBI): domain Bacteria; kingdom Pseudomonadati; phylum Pseudomonadota; class Gammaproteobacteria; order Pseudomonadales; family Pseudomonadaceae; genus Pseudomonas; species Pseudomonas sp. NFX1. Next base: position 5,274,324 of record NZ_CP169366.1, read on the forward strand.
CGGCGTGACCCTGCCGGACACCCCGGCCTACGCCACTGATGGCCACCTCACTGCCAACCTGCATGCCGCGCAAGGTGCGACCTTCAATTACCAGGGGTTCAACGGCAAGATCGGCGACAGCGACATCCACGGCGACCTGGCCTTCGTGGCCAGCCAGCCGCGGCCCAAGCTCTCCGGCAAGCTGGTCTCCAACCAGCTGCTGTTCAAGGACCTCGCGCCGCTGATCGGTGCCGACTCCAACGCCGAGCAGAAGGCTCGCGGGGGCGCCAGCAAGCAGCCGACGGGCAAGGTATTGCCGGTCGAGGAGTTCCGCACCGAACGTTGGCGCGCCATGGACGCCGACGTCGAGTTTGCCGGCAAGCGCATCGTCCACAGCGAGCAATTGCCGTTCAACGACCTGTCTGCCCACGTGATCCTCGAAGACGGCCTGCTGCGCCTGGAGCCGCTGCGCTTTGGCGTGGCCGGTGGCAACCTGGCCTCCAGGATCCGCCTCGATGGCCGCAGCGTACCGTTGCAGGGGCGGGCGCAGTTGACCGCGCGGGGCTTCAAGCTCAAGCAACTGTTCCCCACCTTCGCGCCGATGCAGACCAGCTTCGGCGAACTCAACGGCGATGCCGACATCACCGGCCGCGGCAACTCGGTGGCGGCGCTGCTGGGCACGGCCAATGGCGACCTGCGCATGCTGATCAACGATGGCGCGATCAGCCGCAGCCTGATGGAAATTGCCGGCCTCAACGTAGGCAACTACGTGGTTGGCAAGTTGTTCGGGGACGAGGACGTGCAGATCAACTGCGCGGCGGCCGATGTCGGGATCAAGGATGGGCTGGCGAGCACACGCCTGTTCATCTTCGATACTGAGAACGCGATCATCTACATCAACGGCACGGCGAATTTTGCCAGTGAGCAGTTGGACCTGAAGGTGACCCCGGAGTCGAAGGGGCTGCGGCTGTTCTCGCTGCGTTCGCCGCTGTATGTACGCGGGCCGTTTGCCAAGCCGAGTGCGGGTGTGCAGGCGGTGCCGCTGGCCTTGCGCGGGGCGGGGATGGTGGCCTTGGGGGTGGTTGCGGGGCCTGCGGCGGGGCTGCTGGCACTGATTGCGCCTAGCAGTGGGGACGAACCTAACCAGTGCACGCCGTTGTTGCAGCAGATGAAGGCGGGCAAGGCGCCGGCGGCGGTCAAAGGCAAGAAATAATGTAAGGGGCTGCAGGGCAGCCCCCTTTCGATTACAAACCTTGCAACAGATCGGACATATCGTCCGCGTGCTCTTCTTCCTGCGCCAGGATGTCTTCGAAGATGCGCCGCGTGGTCGGGTCCTTGTCACCAATGTACTGAATGATCTCGCGGTAGCTGTCGATCGCAATCCGCTCGGCCACCAGGTCTTCCAGCACCATTTCTTTGAGGTTATTGCCCGCCACATATTGGGCATGGGAGTTCTTGGTCAGGTTGTCCGGGTTGAAGTCCGGTTCGCCGCCCAGCTGCACGATCCGCTCGGCCAGCTTGTCGGCGTGCTCGGCTTCCTGGTTGGCATGCTCAAGAAACTCTTCGGCCGCCACGCTCGCCTTGATCCCGCTGGCCATGAAGTAGTGGCGCTTGTAGCGCAGCACGCAGACCAGTTCGGTGGCCAGCGACTCGTTGAGCAGGCGCAGGATCTCTTGGCGGTCGGCATGGTAGCCCTCGGTCACGGCGCCTTGCTCGACGTGCTGGCGGGCACGTTCGCGCAGGGTTTGCACATCGGTCAGTTCAACGTTGCTCATGGTTATCTCCAAAAAGATCAGAACGGGTGGTCAAGGTGTTGCGTAGGCTCACGCGCCGGGTACGGCTTCGCTGTCCTCTTCTCGTTGCTTGCAAGTCTTGAAGCCCTTGGCATCGACATGGCCGGTGGCGTCGAAGCGCACGTAGTACGCCTGTTGCTTGCCGTCGCGGTTGAGGATGTAGTCGTTGCAGGTGCCGCCGTGGGGCAGGTCGATCGCATTGGATGGGCTGCCACCAATGGCGATGACTTTCTGCATGGTCATGCCGTGCTCCACCTGCTTGACCAGCGGCTCGTCACCGTAGGTGACGTAGTCCACCGGGTTCTCCGGGCGGCTGCCGCAAGCGGCAAGTGTTGCGCTGGCCAGAAGGATTGCCAGGGTCTGCTTGTACATGGTCCCGCTCCTTGCTCAGGGTCTGTTTGGTTTGGAACCGCACGGCGCGCCAGGAGTTCGATTGCGATGGTCATCCAGGCCGCTGTAGTGTTGGCCGGTCGACCACGCAAAGGGGCAGGGGCTATGCCGCAGGAATTGGCCACGCGATACCCACTGGTGCTGGTGCCGGGCATGCTCGGTTTCGTCCGGGTGCTGCTCTACCCCTACTGGTTCGGCATCGTGCCGGCCCTGCGCAAGGGCGGGGCGCAGGTGTTCCCCGTGCAAGTCTCGCCGCTGCACGCCAGTGAGGTGCGGGGTGAGCAGCTGCTGGCGATCATCGAAGCCATCTGCCAGCGCACCGGTGCCGACAAGGTCAACCTGATTGGCCACAGCCAGGGCGCCTTGGACGCGCGCTATGCTGCGGCCAAACGGCCTGAGCGGGTGGCTTCGGTGACGTCCGTGGCGGGGCCCAACCATGGCTCGGAACTGGCCGACCACCTGCACCGTACGGCGCCGGGCGACTCGCCCCAGGGGCGTATCCTCAAGGGCGCGCTGCACGGCCTGGCGGTGCTGCTGGTGTGGCTGGAAACCGGCTGGCGCCGCGAGCCATTGCCCATCGACGTGCACGCCTCGCACCAGGCGCTGACCAGTGCCGGGGTGGCGCTGTTCAACCAGGCTTATCCACAGGGCCTGCCCGACACCTGGGGCGGCGAAGGGCCGGCAGAGGTCAATGGCGTGCGCTACTACTCCTGGTCAGGCACCTTGCAGCCCGGCCTGACCGACCAGGGGCGCAACCGCTTTGACGGCAGCAACCGCTTCTGCCGCCTTTTCGCCCGCAGTTTCGTCAAGGAAAAGGGCCATTGCGATGGCATGGTCGGGCGCTTCAGCTCGCACCTGGGGCAGGTGATCGGCGACGACTACCCGCTCGACCACCTGGACATCGTCAACCAGTCGCTCGGCGCCGTGGGCAAGGGCGCCGAGCCGGTGCGCCTGTTCACCGAGCACGCCGCCCGGCTCAAGGCTGCGGGGCTGTAACGCTGCGGCGTACGGGTGTGGTCCAGCGCTCGGCCAGGATCACCCCCAGCAGGGTCAACAAGCCGCCGACCAGGTGGTAGCTGGCCAGCTGTTCATCGAGTACCCCAGCGGCGATCAGCGCGGTGACCAAGGGCAGCAGGTTGAAGAACAGCGTGGTGCGGCTTGGCCCCAGGCGGTGCACGGCCTGCATCCACACCAGCGGGGCGATCATCGAGGCCAGCACGCAGGCGTACAGCACCAGGCCGACGTTGTGGGCATTCAGGCCGGTCTTGTCCGACAGCAGGAACAGTGGCAGCAACACGACGATGGCCACCAGCACCTGCAGGTACAGCAACTGCAAGGGCGGCAGGCGCAACTGCCATTTTTTCAGCAGGAAGCTGTACAGCGCATAGGCCAGGGTGGCCACCAGCATCAGCAGGTCGCCGCTGTTCAGGCCCTGTTCCAGCAAGGCCCCGGGTTGGCCTGCGCTGACCACTTCAAGCACGCCGAAAAACGACACCAGGGCGCCGACCAGGGCGCCGAAGGTCAGGCGCTGGCCGAGCCAGGCAATCGACAGCGCCAGCGACATCAACGGCATCAGCGAGAGGATGATGCCCATGTTGGTGGCGCTGGTGATGCTGGCGGCGAAGTACGCCAGGCTCTGGTACAAGGCCATGCCCAGCACGCCGAGGACGAACACCTTGCCCAGGTGCGGGCGGATGGCTGCACGGTTGCGCCACACGGCGGGCAGCAAGAAGGGGGTGAACAGCAGGCCGGCCAGCAGCCAGCGGTAGAAGCCGATCTCGGCGGGGTGGATGGCACCGGCCGACAGCTTGGTGACCACGGTGTTGCCGGCCCAGATAAGGATGGCGGTGAGGGGGAACAGGTAATTCATAAACGTGCAACTCTGGGTGAGACCAGGAATTTTGGGGCTGCTGCGTAGCAGGCCCAGGTTGCCCGGTATTATGAGTTGTCTGTCCGCAAGCCTATACTTGCATCCAGACAATCCGCCCTTCGAAGCAGACAGCATGCCGCGCAAATACCTCGACATCCCCGGTTTCGACCGGCTCCCGGCGCCGGTGTACTTGCGCCACGACGAGTTCGGCGCCGATACCCACAGCGCCCCCCATCGCCACGCCTGGGGCCAGTTGAACTACGCGGCGCACGGTGTCATGCACCTGGATGTCGAAGGCCAGCGCTTCCTCTCGCCGCCGCACTACGCCGTCTGGGTGCCACCGGGCATCGAGCATGGCTGTTACAACCCCCAGGCCATCGTCTACCGCTCGCTCTACCTGGACCGCAGCTTGTGTGCCGGGTTGCCGCAGCAGCCGTGCAGCCTGGTCATCAGCGACATCCTCAAGGCCATCCTCGGCGACTTCGCCCGGCGCGGCCTGAACGTGGCGCAGGACGAACGCGACCAGCGCCTGGTGCAGGTGCTGCTCGACCAGTTGCTGCTGGCGCCGACTCAGACCTGCTACCTGCCCTTCGCCCGTAGCGAGGGCCTGGGCCAGGTGCTCGATGGCTTGAGCCATGCCCCGGGCGACAATCGCCCGCTGGCTGATTGGGCGCGGCAGGTGCATGTCAGCGAACGTACCCTGGCCCGCCAGTTCATCCGCGAACTGGGCATCGGTTTTGGCGAGTGGCGCCTGCGCCTGCGCTTTCTGCGTGCCATCGAGATGCTGGAGGCAGGCTTGCCGATTCAGGCCATTGCCTTCGACCTCGGCTACAGCAGCGCCTCGGCCTTCATCGCCATGTTCCAGCGCCAGGCCCATTGCACGCCGGAGCAGTACCGGCGTCAGGTGAGGGCTGGCGGCTGAAATGAGTGTAAAAAATCTTGTCTACACTCAGTGGCACCACCGTGCATCGGGCGCGGAGACAAGGAGACCACTCCATGAAGCTGCTGCAAATGCCATTGCTGGTGTTGGCTGTATTGTTCAGCGCACAGGGGTTCGCCGCCACTGCGCAACAGGAAAAGATGACCTCGTGCAATGCCGACGCCAGCGCCAAGGCGCTCAAGGGCGATGAACGCAAGGCGTTCATGAGCAACTGCCTGAAGAAGAGCGTACCGGCCACCCAGCAGGAAAAGATGAAGACCTGCAACGCCGACGCCAGCACCAAGGCACTCAAGGGTGACGAGCGCAAGGCGTACATGAGCGACTGCCTGAAGAAGAAATGACCTGCGCCTATGCCTGTAGGGCGAAGGCTGGCAGACTGCGGGTCTTTTCCGTTGTCTGCCCCTGAGGCTGTATGACCTTCACCCCCCGCCAGATCACCCTGGCCAGCTGGATCATCGTGTTTGCCGGCCTGTTGCTGGCGCTGCCCCTGAAGTTGCTGCCGAGCCTGCTTGCCGGTTTGCTGGTGTTCGAACTGGTCAACATGCTGACGCCGCGGTTGCAGCCACTGATTGCCGGGCAGCGCGCCCGCTGGCTGGCCGTGGCCCTGCTCGGCACGTTGGTGGTCACTACCCTGACCTTGCTGATCGCCGGCGCATTCAGCTTCCTGCTGCACGAGGCGGAGAACCCCGGGGCCTCGCTGGACAAGTTCATGGCCCTGGTCGAGCGGGCCCGTGGGCAGCTGCCGCCGTTCATCGAAGGCTACCTGCCGGCCAGTGCCGCCGAGTTCAAGGTGGCCATCGGCGACTGGCTCAAAAGCCACCTGGGCGAGCTGCAACTGGTAGGCAAGGGCATGGCGCACATGTTCGTCACCTTGCTGATCGGCATGATCCTCGGCGCCATCGTGGCCTTGCAGCGTATACCCGACATCTCTCGGCGCAAGCCGTTGGCCGCAGCCCTGTTCGACCGCTTGAGCCTGCTGGTGCAGGCGTTTCGCAACATTGTTTTTGCGCAGATCAAGATTTCGCTGCTCAACACCACCTTCACCGGCATCTTCCTGGCCGTGGTGCTGCCGATGTTCGGTGTGCATCTGCCGCTGACCAAGACGCTGATCGTGCTGACCTTCCTGCTTGGGCTGCTGCCGGTGATCGGCAACCTGATGTCCAACACCCTGATCACCATCGTCGGGTTGTCATTGTCGATCTGGGTGGCGCTGGCGGCGTTGGGGTATCTGATCGTCATCCACAAGGTCGAGTACTTCCTCAACGCGCGGATCGTGGGGGGACAGATCAGTGCCAAGTCGTGGGAGCTGCTGCTGGCGATGCTGGTGTTCGAGGCGGCATTCGGCTTGCCGGGGGTGGTGGCGGGGCCGATCTACTATGCGTATCTGAAGAGTGAGCTGAAGCGAGTGGAACTGGTTTGAGCTGAGATCTTGGGGCCGCTTTGCGGCCCCAAGATCGTTCAGATAACGCCGTAGCGCTTGCGTGCCTCGATCGCCAGCCCGCTGCCAATACTGCCGAAGATGTTGCCTTCCACATGCCGTGCATTGGGCAACATCGCCGCCACGCTGTTACGCAGCGCCGGAATGCCGCTGGAACCCCCGGTAAAGAACACCGTATCCACTTGCCCTTCGCTCACCCCGGCCTTGTTCAGCAGCTCGCTGACACTGCCGCGCACGCGCTCCAGCAGGCTATCGATCGCTTCTTCGAACACCGCACGGGTCAGCTCGGCGGTCAGTTCGGGCTCGACACGGCGCAAGTCGATGCGGCGGCTGTCCTGTTCGGTCAGCTCGATCTTGCTGGCTTCCACTTCCATCGCCAGCCAGTGGCCGGCGCGCTGTTCGATCAGCTGGAACAGGCGGTCGATACCGATGGTGTCCTCGATGTCGTAACGCATGTTGCCCAGGGCCAGCTGCGACTTCTGCGAGTACAAGGCGTTGATGGTGTGCCAGGTGGCCAGGTTGAGGTGGTAGCTGGTCGGCATCAACGCACCGCTCTTCATCCGGCTGCCATAGCCGAACAACGGCATCACGCCCTGCAGGCTCAGCTGCTTGTCGAAATCGGTACCGCCGATGTGCACGCCACCGGTGGCGAGGATATCGCTTTGGCGTTCGGCCACCAGGTGGCGCTCGGGCGACAGGCGGATCAGGGTAAAGTCGGAGGTACCCCCGCCGATATCGACGATCAGTACCAGCTCTTCACGGCTGATGCTCGACTCGTAGTCGAAGGCTGCGGCAATCGGTTCGTACTGGAACGACACGTCCTTGAAGCCGATCTTGCGCGCCACGTCGGCCAGGGTGTCTTCGGCTTCCTGGTCGGCGGCCGGGTCTTCATCGACGAAGAACACCGGGCGGCCCAGCACGACCTGGTCGAAGCTGCGCTCGGCGGCGGTTTCGGCGCGCTTTTTCAGTTCGCCGATGAACATGCCCAGCAAGTCCTTGAACGGCAGGGCGCTGCCCAGCACGCTGGTGTCGTGCTTGATCAGCTTGGAGCCGAGCAGGCTCTTGAGCGAGCGCATCAGGCGGCCTTCGTAGCCTTCCAGGTACTCGTGCAGCGCCAGGCGGCCATACACCGGGCGACGCTCCTCGATGTTGAAGAAGACCACCGAAGGCAGGGTGATCTTGCCGTCTTCCAGGGCAATCAGCGACTCGAGGCCAGGGCGGTGCCAGCCGACCGTGGAGTTGGAGGTGCCAAAGTCGATGCCAAGGGCACGGGCCGGGGATACGTCAGACATGGGAAAAAGGTTTCCGGAGGCAAAACGGCCGCGCAGTTTATGCCAGTTGGCAACAGAATCAAGACCAGTCGTCTGCCATACAGCAATCCCAAGCGGCCCTTGAAAGGCTATGCTTGACCCCTATCTTCAGTTGCAACACGCAAATTCACATTGGTGATCCATAAATGGACTTCAAAGACTATTACAAGATACTTGGCGTAGAGCCCACGGCGGACGAAAAGGCGATCAAGGCCGCCTACCGCAAGCTGGCACGCAAGTATCACCCCGATGTCAGCAAGGAGCGCGACGCCGAGGACAAGTTCAAAGAGGCCAACGAGGCCTATGAAGTGCTCGGTGACGCGCAGAAACGTGCCGAATTCGACGAGATCCGCAAGTACGGTGGCCAGCATGGCCGGCCGTTCCAGGCGCCTCCGGGCTGGGAAAACCGCGGCGGTGGTGCGGGCGGTGGTTTCGAAGGCGGCGACTTTTCCGACTTCTTCAGCTCGATTTTTGGCGCGCGGGGGGGCAACCCCTTTGGCGGCGCCCGGCAGCAGCGCAGCGCAGGCAGGCGAGGGCAGGACGTGGAGTTGGAACTGGCGGTATTCCTTGAGGAGACCCTGAGCAAGGAGTCCAAGCAGATCAGCTTCCAGGTGCCGCAGACCAATGCCGCCGGGCAGCGCACCGGGTTCACCACCAAGACCCTGAACGTCAAGATCCCCGCCGGGGTGACCGACGGCGAGCGCATCCGCCTCAAGGGCCAGGGTGCGCCGGGCAGTGGCGGCGGGCCCAACGGCGACCTGTTCCTGACCATCCGCATGGCACCGCACCCGCTGTTCGATGTCGAAGGCCATGACCTGATCATCACTGTGCCACTGGCACCGTGGGAGGCGGCACTGGGCGCCAAGGTGGCGGTGCCGACCCTGGACGGCAAGATCAACCTGACCATCCGCCCCGACAGCCAGAGCGGCCAGCGCCTGCGCGTACCGGGCAAAGGCCTGGCCAACAAGCAGGGCGAGCGCGGCAACCTCTATGCGCAGCTCAAGGTGGTCATGCCGACTGCATCCGACGAGTCGACCCGTGAACTGTGGGCCAAGCTTTCCGAGAAGGCCGCGTTCAACCCGAGGGCACAATGGAGTAAGTGATCATGAGCAGCACCCTGATCGTTCAACTGGACATGCGCACCCTCTGCCAGGAAGCCGACATTACGGCGGACTACGTGATCGAAATAGTCGAGCACGGCATCGTCGAACCCTCTGGGCGAACGCCTGAGGACTGGTTGTTCGACGATCAGGCGCCGCTTTTGGCCAAGCGCGCGGCGAAGCTGCACCAGGAGCTGGAACTGGAGTGGGAAGGCGTGGCGCTGGCGCTGGAGCTGTTGCAGGAAGTGCAGCAACTGCGCAGTGAGAACAACATGCTGAAACAGCGCTTGGGCAGGTTCACCCAGCTGGGATGAGGCCAGTGCGGGCCCCTTCGCGGGGCCCACACCGGCACCCTCACGTTCAGGCCGGCTCAGCCCCCGGGTTCAGCATCAGCTGCATGAACGTCAGGTCCAGCCAGCGGCCGAATTTCACCCCCACCTGCGGCATCTGCCCGGTCACCACGAACCCCAGCCGCTCATGCAGGCGTACCGACGCCGCGTTGCCGCTCTCGATGGCCGCCACCATCACGTGCTTGCCGCAACCCCGCGCGCGTTCCACCAATGCGCTCATCAACAATGGCCCCAGGCCCTTGCCGCGCTGGTCGCCACGGATGTACACCGAATGTTCCACGGTATTGCGAAAGCCCTCGAACGGCCGCCAGTCACCAAACGACGCATAACCCAGCACGCCGCTCTCATCCACCGCCACCAGAATCGGGTAGCCCTGCTGCGCACGGGCCTCGAACCAGGCCTGGCGGTTGCCCAGGTCGACGGGTGTTTCGTTCCAGATCGCCGTGGTGTTGCGCACGGCGTCGTTGTAGATGTCGAGGATGCCCGGCACATCGGCGGGCAAGGCGTCGCGGATTTCGTGGCTCATTGCAGCGTCTCACAAGGTCGATCGGTGCAGATTAAATGGTTACCAGCCCGCGTACACCTTCTGCCTGCATGTTTGCCCCCAGCCCGCGCTGGATGATCTCGCCGCGGGCCATCACCAGGTACTGGTCGGCCAGTTCTTCGGCGAAGTCGTAGAACTGCTCCACCAGCAGGATGGCCATGTCGCCGCGCTGGGCCAGGCGTCGGATGACCGCGCCGATTTCCTTGATCACCGAAGGCTGGATACCTTCGGTGGGCTCGTCGAGTATCAGCAGACGCGGGCGGCTGGCCAAGGCGCGGCCAATGGCCAACTGCTGTTGCTGGCCGCCGGACAGGTCGCCGCCGCGGCGCTGTTTCATCTGTTCCAGTACCGGGAACAGTTCGTAGATGAAGGCGGGCACTTCACGGGCCTCGCGGGCGGGGAAGCGCGACAGGCCCATCAACAGGTTCTCCTCCACGGTCAGCCGCGCGAAGATTTCGCGGCCCTGGGGCACGTAGGCGATGCCGGCCTGCACCCGTTGCTGGGGCTTGAGCGCGGTGATCGGCTTGCCTTCCCATTCGACGCTGCCTTCGCGGGCTGCGACCAGGCCCATCAGGCAGCGCAGCAGGGTGGTCTTGCCCACGCCGTTGCGGCCCAGCAGGCACGTGACCTCGCCGACCTTGGCCTCGAAGGACAGGCCGCGCAGGATGTGGCTGCCGCCGTAGTATTGGTGCAGTGTGTCGATTTTCAGCATGTCATGTCCCTGGAAGTTTTTGCGCTGGCTGTGAGGATCATCGGCCCAGATAAACCTCGACCACCCGCTCATCCGCCTGCACCTGCGCCAGCGAGCCCTCCGCCAGCACGCTGCCTTGGTGCAGCACCGTCACATGGTCGGCAATGCTGCCGACAAACCCCATGTCGTGCTCCACCACCATCAGCGAATGCGTGCCGGCCAGCCCCTTGAACAGCTCTGCGGTGAACTCGGTTTCGGCATCGGTCATGCCCGCCACCGGCTCGTCGAGCAGCAGCAGTTGCGGCTCCTGTACCAGCAGCATGCCGATCTCCAGAAACTGCTTCTGGCCGTGGGACAGCAACCCTGCCTGGCGCTGCGCCAGCGGTAGCAGGCGCAGGGTGGTCAGCACGTGTTCGATACGCTGTCGTTGCTCGCCGCTCAAGCGCGCGGCCAGGCTGGCCCACACCGACTTGTCGGCCTTCAGCGCCAGCTCCAGGTTCTCGAACACCGTCAGCGCCTCGAACACCGTGGGCTTCTGGAACTTGCGGCCGACCCCGGCCTGGGCGATCTGGTATTCGCTCATGCGGGTCAGGTCGAGGGTGTCGCCGAAAAAGGCGCTGCCGCTGTCGGGGCGGGTCTTGCCGGTGATCACGTCCATCATCGTGGTCTTGCCGGCGCCGTTGGGGCCGATGATGCAACGTAGCTCGCCGACGCCGATGTACAGGTTCAAGCCATTCAGCGCCTTGAACCCATCGAAGCTGACGCTGATGTCTTCCAGGCTCAGCACCGTGCCGTGACGGGTGTCGAGGCCGGCCTTGCGGCTCTGGCCGAGGCCGATGGCGTCGCGGCTGGCGCCAAGGGTGTCGAACACCGGCTCCAGCATGAACTCGGGATGAACCGGGGGCACGCCTCTCATGGCTGGCTCCTTTTCTTCAGCAGGCCCACCACGCCCTTGGGCAGGTACAGGGTGACCAGAATGAACAGCGCACCGAGGAAGAACAGCCAGTACTCGGGGAACGCCACGGTGAACCAGCTCTTCATGCCATTGACCAGGCCTGCGCCCAGCAGCGGGCCAATCAACGTGCCACGCCCGCCCAGGGCGACCCAGACAGCGGCTTCGATGGAATTGGTCGGCGACATTTCGCTGGGGTTGATGATGCCCACCTGGGGCACATACAGTGCGCCGGCCAGGCCGCACAGCACGGCGCTCAGCACCCACACCAGCAGTTTGAAGCCGCGCGGGTCGTAACCGCAGAACATCAGGCGGTTCTCGGCGTCGCGCACGGCAGTGAGCAGCCGGCCGAACTTGCTGGTGGTCAGGCGCCAGCACAGGTACAGGCTGGCCAGCAACAGGCCGACAGTCAGCAGAAACAGCACGGCCCGTGTGCCTTGCGCGGCAATGTCAAAGCCCAGAATGGTGCGGAAGCTGGTAAAGCCGTTGTTGCCGCCAAACCCGGTCTCGTTGCGAAAGAACAGCAGCATGCCGGCAAAGGTCAGGGCCTGGGTCATGATCGAGAAGTAAACGCCCTTGATCCGCGAGCGGAAGGCGAAAAAGCCGAACACCAGCGCCAGCAGCCCAGGCGCCAGCACCACCAGGCACAGGGCCCAGGCAAAATGCTGGGTGCCGGCCCAGTACCAGGGCAGCTCGGTCCACGACAGGAAGGTCATGAAACCCGGCAGGCCATCGCCGGCGGCCTGGCGCATCAGGTACATGCCCATGGCGTAGCCGCCGAGGGCGAAGAACAGCCCGTGGCCGAGCGACAGCAGCCCGGCATAGCCCCAGACCAGGTCCAGGGCCAGGGCGACGATGGCGTAGCAGAGTGTCTTGCCGACCAATGTCAGCGTGTAGGCCGAGACCTGCAGGGCATGGTCGGCCGGCAGCAACGACAGCAGTGGCAGGGCCAGCAGCAACAGTACGACGACTGCGCCGATGGCCAGCGACAGGCGCGGCCCGGCTTTTTGCGAAGCGGTGACAAGCAGTGGCTGGTTCATCAGTCGATTACCCGTCCCTTGAGGGCGAACAGGCCTTGCGGGCGCTTCTGGATGAACAGAATGATCAACGCAAGGATGAGGATCTTGCCAAGCACCGCGCCGATCTGCGGCTCCAGCAGCTTGTTGGCGATGCCTAGGCCGAAGGCGGCCCAGAGGCTGCCGGCCAGTTGCCCGACACCGCCGAGTACCACCACCAGGAACGAGTCGATGATGTAGCTTTGGCCCAGGTCCGGGCCGACGTTGCCGACCTGGCTCAGGGCCACGCCACCGAGCCCGGCGATACCGGAGCCGAGGCCGAAGGCGAGCATGTCGACGCGCCCGGTGGACACGCCACAGCAGGCGGCCATGTTGCGGTTCTGCGTCACCGCGCGCACGTTCAGGCCGAGCCGCGTGCGGTTGAGCAGCAGCCAGGTCAGCAGTACCACGGCGAGGGCGAAGCCGATGATCACCAGGCGGTTGTACGGCAACACCAGGTTTGGCAGCAGTTGGACACCACCAGACAGCCACGCCGGGTTGCTGACTTCGACGTTCTGCGCGCCGAACAGCAGGCGGATGGCCTGGATCAGGATCAGGCTGATACCCCAGGTCGCCAGCAGGGTTTCCAGCGGGCGGCCGTACAGGTGGCGGATCACCGTGCGCTCCAGCGCCATGCCGACCCCGGCGCTGACGGCGAACGCCACCGGCAGGGCGATCAGCGGGTAGAACTCGATGGCGCCCGGGGCGTAGCGTTGCAGCAGTACCTGGACCATGTAGGTGCTGTAGGCACCGAGCATCAGCATTTCACCGTGGGCCATGTTGATCACCCCGAGCAGGCCGAAGGTGATCGCCAGGCCCAGCGCCGCCAGCAGCAGGATCGACCCCAGTGACAGACCGCTGAAAGCCTGGCCCAGCAGCTCGCCGACCAGCAGCTTGCGTTTGACCTGGGCCAGGCTGGTTTCGGCAGCGGTACGCACGCCGGCATCGCTTTCGACGCCGGGCTGCAGCAGCGCCTCCAGGCGGGTGCGGGCGACCGGGTCGCCGGTCTCGCCGAGCAGGCGCACGGCGGCCAGGCGTACCGCAGGCTCGCCGGCGCCCAACTGCAGGTTGGCCAGGGCAAGGCCGAGGGCGGCGTGTACCGCAGGGTCCGCTTCGTTGGCGAAGCGCCGGTCGAGGAAGGCCATCTGCGCCGGTTGCGCGCTCTTCTGCAGTTGCTGGGCGGCGGCCAGGCGCGCGTCGTTGTTGTCGCTGAGCAACTGGTGGCTGGCCAGGGCGTTGTCGATCAGGCCACGCAGACGGTTGTTCAGGCGCACCTTGCGGGTGTCGCCTTCGGCGATGCGGCCTTGGCGCAGGTTTGCCAGCAGCGCCAGGCGCGCGGCATCGGGTTGCGCCGCCCAGCCTTCGAGCAGGCGAGCCTGTTCGGCGGGCTTGGCGCTGAGGAAGAATTCGCCCTCGCTGGCCTGGGTTGCCAGGGGCAGCATAAGGAGCAGGGTGAGCAGGAGTCTGAGCATGCGGGCAATCCTGGAAATCGGCGGTGGATTCATCGCGAGCAAGCTCGCTCCTACAGGGCAGGCACCGCATGTGTAGGAGCGAGCTTGCTCGCGATTGGGCCGCATAGCGGCCCCAGTGCACTCAGTTACCTTTCACTGCGTAATCAGGGCGCTTGTCGTTACCCGGAATGAACGGGCTCCAAGGCTGTGCCCGCAGTGGCTGCTCGGTCTCCCAGACCACGCTGAACTGCCCATCATCCTGGATCTCGCCGATCATCACCGGCTTGTGCAGGTGGTGGTTGGTCTTGTCCATGGTCAGGGTGAAGCCGGACGGTGCCTTGAAGCTCTGCCCAGCCAAGGCTTCGCGCACTTTGTCGACCTCGGTGGACTTGGCTTTTTCCGCCGCCTGCGCCCACATGTGGATGCCCACATAGGTGGCTTCCATCGGGTCGTTGGTCACCGCCTTGTCAGCGCCGGGCAGGTTCTTGGCCTTGGCGTAGGCCTTCCAGTCGGCGACGAACTTCTGGTTCACCGGGTTATCCACCGATTCGAAGTAGTTCCACGCCGCCAGGTGGCCCACCAACGGCTTGGTGTCGATGCCACGCAGTTCTTCTTCACCCACCGAGAAGGCTACCACTGGCACGTCGGTGGCCTTCAGGCCCTGGTTGGCCAGCTCTTTGTAGAACGGCACGTTGGAGTCGCCGTTGACGGTGGATATGACAGCAGTTTTGCCGCCGGCAGAGAACTTCTTGATGTTGGCGACGATGGTCTGGTAATCGGCATGGCCGAACGGGGTGTAGACCTCTTCGATGTCCTTGTCGGCCACGCCTTTGCTGTGCAGGAAGGCGCGCAGGATCTTGTTGGTGGTGCGCGGGTAGACGTAATCGGTGCCCAGCAGGAAGAAGCGCTTGGCGCTGCCGCCTTCTTCACTCATCACGTACTCCACGGCCGGGATGGCCTGCTGGTTGGGCGCGGCGCCGGTGTAGAAGACGTTCGGCGACATCTCTTCGCCTTCATATTGCACGGGGTAGAACAGCAGGCCGTTGAGCTCTTCGAACACCGGCAGTACCGACTTGCGCGACACCGACGTCCAGCAGCCGAACACCACGGCAACCTTGTCCTGGGTCAGCAGCTGGCGGCTTTTCTCGGCGAACAGCGGCCAGTTGGATGCCGGGTCGACCACCACTGGTTCGAGCATCTTGCCATTCACGCCACCCTTGGCGTTGATCTCGTCGATGGTCATCAGCGCCATGTCCTTGAGCGAGGTCTCGGAAATGGCCATGGTCCCCGACAGCGAATGCAGGATGCCGACCTTGATGGTCTCGGCGGCCTGGATGCTCCAGCTCAGGCCCATCGCCGCAATCGATGCGCTGAGGGTAAAGGCCTTGATCAGACTGCGACGCTTCATGTGCTCTCTCCGCTGGTTTTTTTGGTGTTGGCCAAGCGGGAGGGGCTTTGCAAGGGGTGTGCCGAATGGCGAGAGGCGCGTAATAGACGGGGTGTGCGAGGTATTGGGGCGCGGGAAGGGGCCAGGTTGGTGCTTGAAAGATTTGCGTGCACAGCATTGGGGCTGCAAAGCAGCCCCTTGCTGCATCAGTTGTTGCGTACAGCCGCGCGCGGGTGGCGCTTGCTGCGCACACCCTGGTAGGTGACGGCCAGCAGCACGAACCAGATCGGCGTTACCAGCAGCGCCGAACGGGTATCCGCCTCCAGGCTCAGCAACACCAGGATGAAGGCGAAGAAGGCCAGGCACACGTAGCACATGAAGCGCCCGCCGGGCATCTTGTACTTCGATGCCTGGTGCAGCGCTGCGCGGGTTTTGCGGTACTTCAAGTACGACAGCAGGATCAGCGTCCAGACGAACATGAACAGCACCGCCGAAACCGTAGTGATCAGGGTAAACGCCTCGACTACGTCAGGAATCAGATAGATCAGCACCGCGCCCAGCAACAGGCAGGTACAGGAGAAGTACAGGCCGTTGGCCGGTACTGCGCGGCGCGACAGTTTCTCCAGTGCCTTAGGCGCGTCACCTTCCTGGGCCAGGCCGTAGAGCATGCGGCTGGTGGAAAACACGCCGCTGTTGGCCGACGAGGCCGCCGAGGTCAGTACCACGAAATTGATGATGCTGGCCGCTGCCGGCAGGCCGGCCAGGACGAACAGTTCGACGAACGGGCTCTTGCCCGGTACCACGTCGCGCCACGGGGTCACGGCCATGATCGCGAGCAGTGCCAGCACGTAGAACACGATAATACGGATCGGGATCGAGTTGATTGCCCGGGGCAGGGTGCGTTCGGGGTTTTTTGCTTCGGCGGCGGTGGTGCCGACCAGTTCGATACCGACGAAGGCGAACACGGCGATCTGGAAGCCGGCGAAGAAGCCCATCAGGCCATTGGGGAACATGCCGCCGTCGTTCCACAGGTTGGCCAGCTGCGCGGTGCGCCCGCTCGGCGACTCGAAGCCGCTGATGACCATGTACAGGCCGGTGGCAACCAGGCCGAGGATGGCGACGATTTTGATCAGGGCGAACCAGAACTCGAGCTCGCCGAACATCTTCACGGTCACCAGGTTCAACGACAGCAGCACCGCCACGCAGGTCAGCGCGGGTATCCACTGTGGCAGTTCCGGGAACCAGAATTGCGTGTAGGCGGCGATCGCCACCACATCGGCGATGCCGGTGACCACCCAGCAGAACCAGTAGGTCCAGCCGGTGAAGTAGCCGGCCCAAGGGCCCAGCAAGTCGGCGGAGAAGTCGATGAACGACTTGTAGTTGAGGTTCGACAGCAGCAGTTCGCCCATGGCGCGCATGACGAAGAACAGCATGAAGCCGATGATCATGTAGACGAAGATGATCGATGGGCCGGCAAGGCTGATGGTCTTGCCCGAGCCCATGAACAGGCCGGTGCCGATCGCGCCGCCGATGGCGATGAGCTGGATGTGGCGGTTGGTCAGGTTGCGCTGCAGATGCTGCTCTTCAGCGGGAGGGGAAGAGGTCCGGGTCATTGGCTGCATTCCATTGAGGGTCAGTCTTTTTTTGTGAAAGCCAAGTAGGCTAACACGGGCGTCCCAATTCGGGGCGCGACAGATCGACACGATTCATGGGTAGCAGGGGGCCGCTTTGCGGCCCCGCAGGCCTCAAGCCTGGGCCAGTACCCGGCGGCGCACCACCAGGCTGTCGACCAGCCACATCACCACCATCGACACTCCCACCAGCGGGAACATCACCCCCAGCACGACCATCACCCCGACTGCCGTCTTCCAGCGCGGCAGGTCATGGCGCAGCGGCGGCACACCCAGCCCGCCCGCTGGCCGGCGCTTCCACCACATCACCAGGCCACTGACCGACCCCAGCAGAATCATCAGGCACACCACAAGGATGATGATCTGGTTCAACGCCCCGAACATCTTGCCTTCATGCAGCATGACGCCCAGCTCGGTAGCCCGGGCGACCGGGCTGTAGTCCTGCCAGCGCACGTCGGCCAGCACCTTGCCGGTGTACTGATCGACATGCAGGGTGGCGTCGTTGCGTGGGTCGTCGGCGAACACCGTAACGGTGAACACGCCGTCGGCCGTGGTCGGCAAGGTAATGCTGTAGCCCGGCTCGACCTGACGCGAAGTGGCGATGTCCTCGACCTGCTGCAAGCTCACTTGCGGCGCTGCCGGGGCGTTCGACATCATGTGGTGCCCGGCATGTTCGGCATGGGCGCCGGACTGCGGCATGGGGGTGTTCTCCACCGCCCAGGGCACGGTCTGGCGATGGGCGCTGTTGAGCTCGCGGGCCTGCTGGTCGGACTTGGGCACGTCGTTCCACATCGCGGCAGGGAAACGGTTCCACAAGTCGGCGTACTGCTTGCCCCACATGCCCGTCCAGGTCATGCCACTGAGCAACATCAGCAGCAACAGGGCCGAGCCCCAGAACCCGGTCACCGCATGCAGGTCACGCCACAACAGCCGACCGCGTGCGGAAAACCGCGGCCACAGCACGCCGGCGCTGTTGCGCCCGCGTGGCCACCACAGATACAGGCCCGACACCACCAGCACGATGCCCCAGCCCGCCGCCAGCTCGACCAGGCGATCACCGACCGTGCCGACCATCAGCTCGCCATGCAGGGCACGGGCAACCGCCTGCAGGTTCTGTTTGCCATCCTGCTCGCCGAGCAGCTTGCCACTGTAGGGGTCGACGAACACGTTCAGTTCGCGCCCGCCGTCATGCACCACGAACTGCGCGCTGCGCTCGGCATCCAGGGGCGGCAGGTACTGGCCGACATGGCCTTGTGGATAAGCCTTGCGCACCTCGGCCAGCAGGGTGTCTGCAGGCTGTCGATGATGGCCGGCTTCGACCACCATCAGGTCGCGGTACAGCAGCGGGTCGAGCTGCGGTTTGAACAGGTAGATGATCCCGGTGATCGCCAGCAGGATCATGAACGGGGCGACGAACAGCCCCGCGTAAAAATGCCAACGCCAGGCCAGGTTGTAGAAAGAGATGCGTGTTCCGCGCATGGGAACCTCCTGTTTGACCAGGTGAGGGGCGCGACCGCAGCCGCGCCCATTGTTGTTGTCAGAAGCTGAAGTCGACCTTGGTCCAGAAGGTCCTGCCTGGCTCGTTCACCGGCTGTGGGTCTGTGGCCGGGTAGCCGAACCCGGCGTTCCCGGCCAGGTTCAAGTGCTCGGCGTAGGTTTTGTCGAACAGGTTGTCGACCCCTGCGCTGAGCTTGAGGTTGTTGTTCACCTTGTAGGCACCATTGAGCGAGAACACGCCGAAGCCAGCGCTCTTGTCGTAGTCCTTGCCCACCACATTGCCCTGGTTCTCGGCGATGCGGTTTTGCGCGGCCACCAGCCGCCACAGGGCACCGACACTCCAGACGTCGCGGCTGTAGGTCAGGCCCAGGCGGCTCTCCAGGGGCGGCATTTGCGGTAGCGCTTTGCCATCACTGCTGTTCTTGCCCCAAGCGTAGGCCAGGGTAGCGTCGGCTTTCCAGTTTTCGCTGAGCTTGTAGGCCGCGCCCAATTCGCCGCCCATGATGCGCGCGTCGATGTTCTGGGCCTGGGAAGTGCTCATGCCCATCATGCCGGTGTGGTAGTCGAACAGAATGTAGTCGCGGATCTGCCCGACATACCCCGAGGCCCAGGCCTCCAGGCGTTCGTCGCGGTACTGGATGCCGAAGTCGAGCTGGGTGGTCTTCTCTGGCTTGATGCCGTCGAAGGCGTTGGCAGCACCGGCCGGCGCTTGCTTGGGCGAGAACAGCTCCCAGTAGTCGGGGAAGCGCTGGGCATGGCCCAGGCCGATGTAGGTGGTGGCGGAAATGGCCGCCAGGTCGTGCTCGTAGCGCACGAAACCGCTGGGCAGGGTATCGGCGCGGGTGTCGCCTTCAGTGGCGCTGCCTTTACGGAAGTCACGGGCCGAGGCACGGTCCAGGCGGGCGCCGCTGATCAGCCGGTCTGCGTCGCTGACGTACCAGGTCAGCTCGCTGAAGGCACCGTAGTTATGGAAGTCGGCGTCCTTGGTCCAGGCCTGGCCCTTGTGCGCATCGACGCCCATGCCACCGCGCTGGCGATGCTCGTTGGTCTGCGCATCAATACCGCTGACCAGTTGCACGTCGGCCCAGCGCCAGGTCGCCTTGACCCGGGCGCCCATGGTGCGGCGGTCGACGTTGCTGACCATGGGCATGCCCATCATGCCGCTGCCGGAGGGGGTACGCAGGCTGTAGTTGTCCATCACGTGGTCGGCGTAGTTGTAGTAGACCTGCGCCTCGACCTTGTCGAGCACGTCGCCGAGGTTGGACTTCTCGAACCGCAGCCCCAGGCTTTCACGCTTGAACTGCGAGCCGTCCATGCCGCGCCCGGCATAGCGTGCTTCGCCGTCGCCCTTGCCGGCGGTGAGTTCCAGCAGGGTGTCCTGGTCGGGGGTCCAGCCGAGGGTGACATCGCCGTTCCATTTGTCCCAGCGCGACGGCACGGTGTCATCGTTGCCGTCATGGTAGTCGTCCGAGCGCGACTGGTTGCCGACGAAGCGGGCATAGGCCTGGCTGTTGCCGGCGGCGGCGTCCAGTACCTTGTCGAAGCGGCCATTGGAGCCGGCCAGCAGGCTGGCGTTGACGCGGCTGCCCAAGGTGCCGAATTTTTCCGGTTCGCGTTCGAAGAGGATGGTACCGGCCGAACCGCCAGGGCCCCAGATCACGCTTTGCGGGCCTTTGATCACGGTCAGGCGGTCGTAGGTTTCGGGTGATATGTACGAGGTCGGTGCATCCATGCGGTTGGGGCAGGCGCCCAGCATCACGCCGCCATTGGTGAGGATGTTCAGGCGTGAACCGAACATGCCGCGCAACACGGGGTCACCGTTGGTGCCGCCGGAGCGGATTGCCGAGAAACCGGGGATGGTCTTGAGGTAATCGGCACCGTCGCTGGCCGGTACCGGCTGGCGCGGGTCTTTCGGGTTGGTGACCACGGTCAGCGGCGAGCTGGGCGCCACGGCGGTGATCACCGTCGGGCTCAGCTCGGGGGCGGCATGCGCGTGCTCGGCGTGGCCGAGGTCGCTGGCCAGGGCCATGGGCGCGATCAGCGAACCGCAGACGGCGGCGATGGCCCCGCGCAGGGACAGGGCAAAAACAGGGGTGCAGCCAGACATAATGATTCCAGTCGATCAGTCATGAGTGAGCGCGAAGCCTCCTGGCTCCGTGCGGACAATGTGTTTTCAGACGCTGATCGAGGAAGGCGGTGCGCGGCTGCGCGCACCCGGGAATACAGCCTGCCGGGCATGCCCCTGGCGCGTGGTTGCAAGAAGGTGAGTGGAGGGGACTGCTACGCCGGCACTGAGCGGGCTGAGGGTTTGCGGCAGTGCGGGGCAGTTGAACAGCAGGCTGCAGTAGCCGCACTTTTCCCACATCACATGCAGTTGGCCATCGCCGCCATGGCCATCATGGCCGTGGTGCGAGTCCACGCTCTGCGCGTGCTCGTGGGCCATCGACATGCCCGTCGGCATGTTCATGCCGGCGTGGTGGTCCATCGGCATCGACTGGGAAACCAGCGGGCCGATGAAGATCATCCACATGGCGAACAGGCTCAGCCAGCCGCCCCCGACGCGCCTGCGTTCAGGGCGGGGGGTATGGCTGATGCTGTTGCGCGGCAGGCTCATGGCGAGTGCCTGTCAGCTAATGTTCAGTGCGCGTGTTCGTGAGCCTGGGGCTGGGGCTGGCCCGAGGGCGCCTCTTTCTGCACGGCGATTTCGACCGTGACATCACCGGCCTTCTCGAAGTGCAAGGTCAACGGGAAACGCTTGCCGTCGCTGAGCAGGCTGCGGTCCTTGGGCTGCATCAGCATCACGTGGTAGGCGCTGGGGGCGAAGGTCACATCCTTGCCGGCGGGTACTACCACGCTGGGCACCTGTTGCATCTTCATGGTGCCGCTGGCCGTCATGGCGTGCTCGTGCAACTGGGCGTCATCGCTGATGGGGCTGTCGACACTCAGCAGGCGGTCATCGGCCTGGCCATTGTTGTGCACGACGAAATACGCGGCGACGTTGGGCGCGTTGGGGGGCAGTTGCAGTGACCAGGGGTGCGCGATGTGCAGGTCGCCCACGGTGTATTCGTGGGCAGTGGCGAAGGCGCTGGGCAGCAGCAGGGCGGCCACGACGAGGGCTTGCTTGAGCATGGTGAGTCTCCGATCTGTTCAGGTTCAGGCAGACAGCGTGAGCAACTCAGACCAGAGGGGAGGCACGGGGGTTGAGCGCGGGCCATAGCTGGCGCGGCGTGGGTTGGTAGTCGGCAAGCAGCGGCAGGTGCCCGGCGTGCAGTGTCGGCGGGTTGTGCAACTGCGGCGGGTAGCCGGGCAAGGCCAGCAGCGGCGCGGCGCCAGCGCAGCACCAGCAGTTCATCATGCTGGCGCTGTCGTCGCTTTGCGGGCCGAGGTCGATCTTGGCCAGGGCCTGGACGTCGACCTTGGCCTTGTTGGCCATGCTGGAACAGAAAGCCCCCCACAGCAACTGCTCGGCCGGGCCCTTGGGCGCGGCAGAAGACAGCGGCATGGCCAGCAGGTTGAACAGCACTGCTAGGCAGGCTATCCAGGCAATGTGCCGACGTGGGGGCATGGAGAGATCCGGTCAGGAATCGTGGTGGGTATTGTAAGGCGCAGTATAGGTAAAAAAGGCGGGGTGCGGTGAAGTGACGCAGGTGGGAGGGGCTGGGGCCGCTTTGCGGCCCCTTCGCGGGGCAAGCCTGGCCCGCTAACTCAGGGCTTGTTGCGGCCCATCAGGCCGCGCACGGTCTCTTGCAGGTCGGCCGGCAACACCACGACTTTGGCATTGCTGCTGCTGGCCAGGTTCTCCATCGCGCCGATGTAGCGCTCGCCCAGCAGGTACATGGCCGGCACGGTCTCGCTGCCCACGGCCTCCTTGACCAGCGAAATCGCCCGTGCCGACGCCTCGGCCAGGTTGATCTGCGCCTCGGCGTCCAGCTTGGCGGATTGCAGGCGTGCTTCAGCTTCGAGGATCGCAGCCTGCTTGGCACCTTCGGCACGGGTGACGTCGGCTTTACGTTCACGCTCGGCAGCGGCCTGGCGTTCCATGGCCAGTTGCATGTTCTCGGATGGCTTGATGTCCTGGATCTCGACCGAGCGCACGGTCACGCCCCAGTCTTCGGTCTGCTCGGACATCGCCTCGCGCAGGCGGGCCTTGATCTGCTCACGGCTGGACAAGGCTTCGTCCAGGTCCATGGCGCCGACGATGGCGCGCAGCGAGGTCATGGTCAGGCTGGTGACGGCGAAGGAGAAGTTCTGTACGCCGTACGAGGCCTTCTGCGGGTCGACCACCTTGGCGAAGCACAAGGCGTTGGCGACGATCACCGCGTTGTCCTTGGTGATGATTTCCTGCTCTTGCACATCGAGGATGATGTCTTTGGTGGGCAGGCGGTAGGCGACCACGTCCACGTACGGAATGACGATGTTCAGGCCGGGTTTGAGGGTGTTGTTGTAGCGGCCAAGGCGCTCGACGATCCACTCCTCGCCCTGGGGCACGATACGCACCCCCTTGAACACGGTGATCAGGACGAACAGGGCGAGGGCGCCCACGACGATAAGGCTGGTCATGATACGAACTTCCTTTCAGTACGGATTCAGGCCCGGATGACGCGGGCGGTATTGCCTTCGATGGCGGTGAGGCGCACACGCTCGCCGGACGGGATCTCAGTGTCGGCGACGCAGGTCCATTCTTCGTTGCCGAGGATCGGCTTCTGGAAACGCACGCGGCCTTTCTGGAACTCGGAAACGCTGGCGGTCAGCAGGCCGACTTCACCGATCACGCTATCGGCCGTCCAGCGCACATCCGGTTTTTTGCGCCGGAACAGCTTGAACCACAGGGCGGTGGTGGCTGAGGACAGCAGCACCCACAGCAGCATCTGCATATCCAGTTGCAGGCTGGGTGCGGCGAGCGAGATGAGCGAAACCAGCACGGCACCGATGCCGAACCAGAGAATGAAGAACGTAGGCAGGACCAGTTCGAGCAGGATCAGCGCGATACCGAATACCAGCCAGATCCACCATTGCATTTCCATATGAATGAAGCCTTCCGGGGGAGGGGGGAAGAGTTTAGGGCAGAGGATGGGCAGAAGGCTATTCAGACAAGTTGGCGTTGGGTGTAGGAAGAGGCTGATTTGGCATAGAGGCGGTTGGGGGGGAGAAGTGCTTGCCGTAGGTTTTTTGGCGCCTTGAAGATCGAGCGCCGCCCGCGCGGCGCATCGCGAGCAAGCTCGCTCCTACATTCGTTTTGTGCCAGTTATTCCTGAGGCATTGGCGCGCGCCCCTTTTCGCGCCCGCCTCAATATCGCGTCGTACAAACAAGGCGGTCGCGTGCGATGGTACAGGTATTACTGGCACGAAACGAATGTAGGAGCGAGCTTGCTCGCGACGCGCCGCGCGGGCGGCGCTCGATCTCGAAGGCGCTACAAAACCCACGCCATGCGCCTCGTCCCTACCCGCGGTCCAAGTCCGCCATCAACGCTTCGCACGCCCCATACTCCCGATCCACCCCAGGCAGCTCCGGCCGCTTCAGAATCAACACCGGCACCCCTAGCTCCCGTGCCACTTCAAGCTTGGGCTCGGTCGCCAGGCTGCCGCTGTTCTTGCTGATCAGCACATCAATCTGCCGCCGCGCGAACAACGCACGCTCCTCTTCAATACGAAACGGCCCACGCGCGCCAATCACTTCGCAGCGGTCGTTACCCGGGCAGGCTTCCAGGGCCCGCAATGTCCAGAACTGTTCCGGCGGTATCTCTGCCAGATGTTGCAACGGCTCGCGCCCCAGCGTGAACAGCGGCCGCCGGAAGGGCGCGAGTGCGTCGATCAGCCCCGCCCAGTCTTGCACCTCGCGCCAGTCGTCACCCGGCTGCGCTTGCCAGGCAGGCCGGCGCAACGCCCAGCACGGAACACCTGCAGCGCGTGAGGCAACGGCGGCGTTGTGGCTGATTTGCGCGGCATAGGGGTGGGTGGCATCGATCAGCAGCGTGATACCCGCCTCACGCAGGTAGCGGGCAAGGCCTTCGGCACCGCCAAAGCCGCCAACCCGCACCTGGCATTGCAGGTCCTGCGGCACGCGGCCGATGCCTGCCAGGCTGTAGACATGCTGCGGGCCCAGCTGGCGGGCGATGGCCAGGGCCTCGGTCACGCCGCCCAGCAGCAGGATGCGCGCGCTCATTGCACGCCCGCCTGGCCGACGATACCGCCTTGGCGGTCGATGGCGAATACCTCGACCTGGACCTGCGCGGGCACCACGCTGCGGGCGAATGCCAGCGCATGCGCGCAGACGGCGTCGCCCAGGGCAATGCCGGCGGCATGGGCCAGTGCCAGGGCTTGCTGGCTGGTGTTGGCGGCGATGATCGCGGCCTGAAGGTTTGCATCGGCGCCGACAGCCGCCGCCCAGCCGGCCAGTTGCGGCAGGTCGATGCTCGAATGGCGGCTGTGCAGGTCCATGTGCCCGGCGGCCAGCTTGCTGATCTTGCCGAAGCCACCGCACAGGCTCAGGCGCGGTACCGGCACCTTGCGCAGGTGCTTGAGCACGGCACCGACGAAGTCGCCCATTTCTATCAGGGCGATTTCCGGCAGGCCGTAGACCCGGCGCATGGTGTCTTCGCTGGCGTTGCCGGTACAGGCGGCAATGTGCGTGTAGCCGTTGGTGTGGGCCACGTCGATACCCTGATGGATCGAGGCGATGTAGGCCGCGCAGGAAAACGGCCGGACGATGCCGCTGGTGCCCAGGATCGACAGCCCGCCGAGGATGCCCAGGCGCGGGTTCATGGTCTTGAGCGCCAGCAATTCACCGCCCTGCACGTTGACCGTCACTTCGAAGCCGCCATGATAGGCACACGCCTCGGCCAGGCGTTGCAGGTGTTCGCCAATCATGCGCCGGGGCACCGGGTTGATCGCCGGCTCGCCCACCGCCAGTACCAGCCCCGGGCGCGTCACGGTCCCCACGCCATGGCCGGCGACAAAGCGGATGCCGGGTTCGGCCAGCAAGCGGACCTGGCTGTAGAGCAGGGCGCCATGGGTCACGTCCGGGTCGTCGCCGGCGTCCTTGAGGGTGCCGGCTTCGGCGCACTGCCCTGCGCGACGGCAGAACTCCAGGCGCATCTGCACCACCTTGCCCTTGGGCAGGGTGATGCTCACTGCGTCGTCACAGACGCCTGTCAGCAGCAGGCGCGCCGCTGCGAGGCTGGTGGCGGTGGCACAGCTGCCGGTGGTCAGGCCGCTGCGCAGCGGCGCGGGTTGTTCGTGGGTTTCTTCACGCATCGAAGGGTTTCACCACGTCCAGCAAGGTGATCGGCAAGGCCTGGCGCCAGGTGTCGAACGCCCCCAGCGGCTGCGCGTGGGCAACATGGATACGGGTCAGCTCGCCACCGTGCTGCTCGCGAAAATGCGCCAGGGCCAACTCGCTTTGCAGGGTGACTGCGTTGGCCACCAGTCGCCCACCCGGGCGCAGACGCTCCCAGCACAGCTCCAGCACGCCTTCACGGGTTACCCCGCCACCGATGAAGATCGCGTCGGGTTGCTCAAGGCCTGCCAATGCCGCCGGCGCCTTGCCGCGTACCAGTTGCAGGCCAGGTACGCCCAGCGCATCGCGGTTGTGTTCGATAAACCCCTGGCGCCCTTCGTCGGCCTCGATGGCCAACGCACGGCAGGCAGGGTGGGCACGCATCCACTCGATGCCGATCGAGCCACAGCCCGCGCCCACGTCCCACAGCAGCTCGCCGGGCTGCGGGGCGAGGCGGGCCAGGGTGATGGCGCGGACATCGCGCTTGGTCAGTTGGCCGTCATGCTGGAAAGCCGTGTCTGGCAGCCCGGCAACCCGTGGCAGGCGTGGTGCATTGGGCGCGGCGAGGCACTCGATGGCCACCAGGTTCAGCGCTGCAACCTGGGTGTGAGGCCAGTCCTGGGCGCTGCCGGCCAGTTCGCGTTCATCGGCGCCGCCAAGGTGTTCGAACACGCGCAGGCGACTTGGCCCGAAACCACGCGCGCACAGCTGGGCGGCAATCGCGGCAGGGCTGTCGCCGTCATTGCTCAGTACCAGCAGGCGGGCACCGCTGTGCAGGTGGGCATTGAGCGCCGCCAGCGGCCGGGCGACCACCGATACCACCTGCACCTCCTGCAGCGGCCAGCCCAGGCGGGCGGCGGCGAGGGCGCAAGAAGACGGCATCGACAGCACGCGCATCTCGCTGGCGGGCACCTGGCGAGCCAGGCTGGCGCCGACGCCGAAGAACATCGGGTCGCCGCTGGCCAGCACGCAGACAGGGGCACTGCGCGCTGCCAGTACCGGCGCCAGGGAGAACGGGCTGGGCCAGCTCAGCCGCTCGCCGACCACGCAGCGCGGCAGCAAGGCCAGTTGGCGGGGGCTGCCGAAGATCCGCGAAGCGCCCAGCAGGGCGCGCCGGGCCTGCTTGCCCAGGCCGTTGAAGCCGTCTTCGCCGATGCCTACTACTGTCAGCCAGGGTGCCATGTGTTTCAATCCGCCATTTCTGGGGCGCGAAGCGGCCCCGGGTAAACGATAAGCTCGACCACCGGCTTTTCATGCCGCCGGACAAAGCAGGCATAATACCGCGCCTTCTATACTCAAGCGCACTTCACAGATTGCCGGACACCCCTTTGAAGCAGGCCCAAGCCCCCGATGTTTCACCTCGCCCCTCGGCCTGCCCGGGGTTGTGGCGCATCGTCAGTGCCCGTGATGGCGGAATTTGCCGGGTCAAGCTGCCCGGGGGCCTGCTGCTGGCCGATCAGGCCGATGCCGTGGCCGAGGCCGCCGAGCGCTTCGCCGGTGGCGTGATCGAGGCGACCAACCGCGCCAACCTGCAAATCCGTGGTATCGGCAGCGACCACAGTGGCCTGGTCGCCAGGCTGCTGGCTGCCGGCCTGGGCCCGCGCGATGCCGCCGGTGACGATGTGCGCAACCTGATGCTCAGCCCGCTGGCCGGGCATGATCCGGCCATGTTGCTGGATGCCCGGCCATTGGCGGGGCAGATCCTCGCCATGCTGGAAAGCACACCGCGTTTTCACCAATTGTCGGCCAAGTTCGCCGTGCAGCTGGACGCCGGCGAAGGCCTGGCCATGCTCGAACACCCCCATGACTTATGGCTTTCGGCCCTGCACCTTGAGCAGCGCACGTGGCTGGCGTTTGGCCTGGCGGGCTGCCCGGCCGATGGCCAGGTGCTCGGTGCCGTGCCGCTGGAGCAGGGCCTGGCCCTGGTGCGTGCGGTGCTGGCGCGTTTCCTTGACCTGGCGTCTGCGGACCAATCGCGTATGCGCCAATTGCTGGAAGGCTGTTCGGCCGCGTTTTTCGTCGAAGGGCTCGGCCTGGACATTCGTCGCGATGCTGCCGTGCTGCGATGGCGCCGTGCACGAAACCAGCCCGTATGGCTGGGGGTATTGCCACAAAACCACGGCCGTGCGCTGGGCGTCGCCCCGCCCCAGGGCCGGTTGACGCCGGAGATGCTGCGCGGTGCCGCGCACATCGCCCGCCACCGGGGTGACGGCAGCCTGCGCCTGAGCCCCTGGCAAAGCCTGGTGCTGACCAATCTCGACCCGGCCCACATCGAGCAGGCCCAGGCGCAGTTGGCCGCCTTGGGCCTGCTTTGCCACCGCGATGAGCCGCTGGCGCGCATCACCGCGTGCACCGGCAGCAGTGGGTGCGCCAAGGCCCACGGCGAGACCAAGGCCGATGCCGTTGTCCTGGCCGCGCTGCTCGGCCCAGGCGTTCCCGGCAGCGTCCACCTGTCCGGTTGCCCCCGATCCTGCGCCGTGGCCCATGTTGCCCCGGCCACTTTGCTGGCCCGTTCACCGGGCCGTTACGACTTGTATGTGCGCGATGCACGCCTGCCGGGCTTCGGTGCCCTGCGCGCCATCGACCTCACCTTGAACGAAGCAGGCGCCATGCTCGACCTGCCGACGGAGCACCTTGATGATTGACTACATCCGCGATGGTCAGGAGATCTATCGCAATTCCTTCCGGATCATCCGCGAGGAAGCCCGACTCGAGCGGATACCCGCAGACCTCGAAAAGCTCGCCGTGCGCGTGATCCATGCCTGCGGCATGGTCGAGGCCATCGACGGCCTGCAGTTCTCCGAAGGGGCTGGCCGCGCCGGGCGCGAGGCCCTGGCCAACGGCGCGCCGATCCTGTGCGATGCGCACATGGTCGCTGAAGGCATCACCCGCGCGCGCCTGCCGGCGAACAACCCGGTGATCTGCACCCTGCGTGACCCGAGTGTACCTGGCCTGGCCAAAGACGCCGGCAATACCCGTTCTGCCGTGGCCCTGGAGCTGTGGCGCCCACACCTGGAAGGCAGCGTGGTGGTGATCGGCAATGCCCCGACCGCACTGTTCTACCTGCTGGAAATGCTCGACGCCGGTGCGCCCAAGCCTGCGCTGATTCTCGGCTTCCCGGTCGGCTTCGTGGGTGCGGCCGAATCCAAGGCCATGCTGGCCGCCGACAGCCGCGGCGTGCCGTTCGTGATCATGCAAGGCCGCCTGGGCGGCAGCGCGATGGCCGCTGCCGCGGTCAACGCCCTGGCCACGGAGGTGGAATGATGACCCCACGTGGACGTCTGCTCGGCCTGGGCGTAGGCCCCGGCGACCCTGAACTGATCACCGTCAAGGCCCTGCGCCTGCTGCGCGAGGCGCCGGTTGTCGGCTACTTCGTGGCCAAGGGCAAGCGCGGCAACGCGTTCGGCATCATCGAGGCGCACCTGCAGGCCGAGCAGACACTGCTGCCGCTGGTCTACCCGGTCACCACCGAAGCGCTGCCGGCGCCGCTGTCCTATGAACAGGTGATCAGCGATTTCTACGATGAAGCCAGTGTGCAGGTTGCCGAGCACCTGGATGCCGGCCGCGACGTGGCGGTGATCTGCGAGGGCGACCCGTTCTTCTACGGCTCCTACATGTACCTGCATGACCGCCTGGCGCAGCGCTATGAGGCCGAAGTGATCCCTGGCGTCTGCTCGATGCTGGGGGGGGCGTCGGTGCTGGGCGCGCCGCTGGTCTACCGCAACCAGAGTCTTTCGGTACTGTCGGGCGTGCTGCCGGCCGAGGAACTGAAGCGGCGCCTGGCCGATGCCGATGCTGCCGTGATCATGAAGCTTGGCCGCAACTTCCCCAAGGTGCGTGAGGTGCTGGCCGAGCTGGGCCTGGACGGGCGTGCGCTGTATGTCGAACGGGCAACCATGGCCAACCAGAAGATCGTGCCGCTGGCGGAGGTCGACCCGCTGTCGTCGCCGTACTTCTCGCTGATCATCGTACCGGGTGAAAAATGGCAGGGATGAACATGCACAAGGCACCGGCAATCGTCGTGCTTGGCCCTGGCAGCCTGGCCACGGCGCAGCGCATTCAGCAGTGTTATCCACAGGCCTCGATCCATGGCCTGAGTGGCCGGGTCGAGGGCGCCGATCAGCTTTACGCATCGTTCGGCGATACCTTGCGCACGCTCTATCAGCAAGACACCCCGATCATCGCCCTGTGCGCGGCGGGTATCGTCATCCGCAGCCTGGCCAGCCTGCTCAGTGAAAAAGGCGTCGAGCCGCCGGTGCTGGCAGTGGCCGAGGATGGCAGTGCGGTGGTGCCGCTGCTCGGTGGCCTGGGTGGGGTGAATGTGATGGCGCGTGAGATCGGCGAGGCACTGGGCGTGGCTGCGGCCATCACCACCAGTGGCGAGCTGCGCTTTGGCACCTGCCTGCTGAACCCGCCACAGGGCTATGCCCTGGCGGACATCGAGCAAGGCAAGCGCTTTGTCTCTGACCTGCTGGCCGGCGAGGCGGTGCGCGTCGAAGGCGATGCACCTTGGCTTGAGCAGGCGCAGCTGACCGCGAGCGAGAGCGCCCGGCGCACCATTCATGTCGGCCATCAGGCACGCCCGAGCAGCCGTGATGAGCTGTTGATCCACCCGCGTTCGGTCGTGGTGGGCGTCGATACCGCTGACCTGCAAGGCATCCGCGCCGCGCTGCAGGCGGCGGGTATCGCCGAGCAATCGCTGGCCTGCCTGTTGGCTGGCGAGCACGCCATGGCCGATGCCGCCCTGCACGAGGCTGCACAGGCCCTTGGCGTGGCGCTGCGTTTTGCAGCCAAGCCTGGCGACCTGCGTGACATGCTGGCCCAGGCGCTACCCGGCGCCGAGTTGATCGAGCAGGCGGGTACCGTCATCGCCGTGGCCCCGGCGCCGGTGGATGCCGCGCAGGTCGGCCGCCGCCGTGGTCGGCTGGCGGTGATCGGCCTTGGCCCAGGCGCTGCCGAGCTGATGGTGCCGGCGGTCAAGGCCGAGCTGGCCCGCGCCGAGGACATCCTCGGCTACGAAACCTACGTGCGCATGGCCGGGCCGTTCCGCGCCGATCAGGTGCAGCATTGCACCGACAACCGCGAAGAGATGCAGCGCGCTCGGCATGCCTTCGAACTGGCCGCCCAAGGGCGTTCGGTGGTGGTGGTGTCGTCGGGTGACCCGGGCGTGTTCGCCATGGCCGCAGCGGTGCTCGAAGCGTTGCACGAATCCAGTGACCCGGCCTGGCATCGGGTCGATCTCGAGATCCTGCCGGGGGTTTCGGCCTCGCTGGCCACTGCCGCTCAGGCGGGGGCACCGCTGGGGCACGACTTCTGCGTGATGTCGCTGTCGGACAACCTCAAGCCGTGGTCGATCATTGAAAAACGTCTGGACCTGGCCGCCCAGGCGGACCTGGTAATGGCCTTTTACAACCCGATTTCCAAGGCCCGGCCTAAGCAATTGGGGTTGGCACTGGACATCGTCCGCCGACACCGCGAAGGGCAAACGCCTGTAGTCCTTGGTCGCGATATCGGTAGGCCTGGGCAGACGCTCAAGGTCGTCTCCTTGGCCGAGCTGATGCCAGAAATGGTCGACATGCGCACCATGGTGCTGGTGGGGTCGTCGACAACCTGCCGGTTCCAGTGGGCTGAAGGCAAAGAGTGGGTGTACACCCCGCGCTGGTATCCGGTTGTAGCGTAAGGCCCTCATCCCCAGCGGGGAAGGTCTTCACGGCAGTTTTGCACGCAAGTCGTCGGTAGATTCGAGCGCTGAAGCCTCAGGCTTCAGCTCTTTCATTCACCAACGGAGTATTCGCCATGACAACTGCCGACGACAACCAGCGCGTCGATGTGCTGCCGGGCAACAACGTGTTCGTCTTCCCTGACAACATGAGCTCGGAAAACATCAACGCCGCCAAGGAATGCCACGTATTCGCCAACCAAGCTGCCACTGCCGAGCATCACCCGGTTAGTGAGACCGAGCAGTGGTTCGGAATGTATATAGAAGTGATGCAGCAGTGCGGCTGGCTGCCGATCAGCTATGAGCTGATCAGGGTCACGGAAAGCGACATCAAACTCGACCTGAGCAACCTTTTAGGCAAGGGCCTGAAAGCCGCTGCCGGCTTTGCAGCAGGAGCCGTCGGGGCTGGGGCCGCCGCCCTGGACATGGGCAAGGCGGTAGTCAATACCTTGGCAGACAGCGAAGCCGCAGTAGAGCTGGTCAGCCATGGGGCAAGTGAAACAGACCGCACAGGCCTGTCGGTGGCGCAGTGCCACCAGTCTGGCAATGGCGAAGTGGTGATGTTGCTCAGTGCCGTGAAGACCGATGCCACTCCCAAGGGGGGCGGCAACTACTTGCTGTTCCAATGGAGCAGCACAGGTAGCACCAACTCCACCGCCTCTGCCGCGCTGACATTCCATCGCTCGTTGTACGAGGCCAACAAGGACATCCTGGTCGAGCGTGTGCATGCCAATGCCCGCAGCACGTTGCTCTCCCTGAAGCTCAAGGCCTAAGCCGGTACGCGCCGAGCCTGAGCTCGGTGCGCACTCACTAGGAGCACATGATGCAGGATGAATTTTCACTGTGGCTCAACGGCAATAGCCTGGTGCTGGCGAGTAATGCATTGGGCCGTCGGCAGATCAATGACCTCCTCGATCTGCAGTTGCTGGCCTATCTGGGCAGCGTTGGCGAGATGCCCGATATAAAAGAAATCACTGAATGGCGGAGCCTCTACCAGGCCATCCAGGCTTCGATGGGGTGTGCCTTCACATCGCTGTACAGCCACCCGTTACCGAGTTCCACTGAGGCGTCGCTGGAACCCTTGCAGGCGTTGAAAACGGGGCTCACAAAGCATGTGCCAGGGCCTTCGCAGGCTTCGCTCAGCCGCGCACTTGCCGGTCTCGATGCCTTGGACCGGCAACGGCTGCAGCCCCTGTGTCAAGCGTGCATTACCGGCTGTCAGTTCAATGCCGAGCTGCGCCTGCTGCTGCCCGGGCCGTTGATCATCGGCAGTGAGTTGTGGTTCGGCAGCAGCGAGCCACTGTCATGCCAAGCGCCTGGTTGGCGGGTAGATCACGCAGCGTTGAGCAAGGTCAGCGCGCACACGACGACTTACCTGGTGGACGAAAGCCTGTTCGATAGCGTTCGCGACCTTGTCGATGAGACGTTGTCCGGCAAGCGCGAGCAGTATCGATTGGCGGTGAACTTACCGGGAGGGCAAGGCCATGAATGAAATCACCAGCAAGGAACTGGCAGCCAACAGTAACCTGGGCGGAAATGCGTCGTTCCTGGCTAATGTGGCCGCTCAGGATCGGGAGGACATCAAGTTGGCCAACTTGATGGTGCAACAGCAAGTACTCCAGGCCCAGCGCTCGGGTGAAGCGATGCACTGGTTCGACAATTATCAACTCAAGCTGCAAGCGTTGGCCCGGCCTGCGACAGAGGAAGGGTTTGACCCTGCTGTCTTTCAGATGATCGCCCAGGCCGGGCAGGCGGGGTCGATCATCACCCAGTGGGCGCTGCAATCGCTGACCGAGCACATGCAGGGGCTGCAGCTGTTTCAGTCGCGCGTCCAGCATGAACGCAAGCGATATGTGCAGCTGTTGCCGTGCGTGACCCAGGCCAATGGCTGCATCGTGCTCATCCTCCATTACCTGGAGGTGGACGTCACACACTCGAGCCGTGGCGTGCTCAGCCTGCGCACCAAGCGTGATGACAATTCACTCTCGGAAAGGGTGGCGGCCATCACATTCGACCCGGCGGTGTTTCGCGACGCGCATCGACAACGCGTGCTCTTGCAGATCTCGGAGCACAACCGCCAGATGTTGCAGCAGGTCAAGCTGGGCCGATGAGGTAACCCTTGATCCCGGTAAAAATGATCTGCGCCGCCAGGGCACAGACGAACAGCCCCATCAGACGGCTGACGATCTGCAGGCCCTGGTCACCGAGCAGCCGCTCGATGCCGTGCGACAGGTACAGCACCAGGCCCACGGTAAAGCTGGCCAGCGCGATACTGACGATGGCCAGCAACTTGTCGTCCCAGTGCGGCTGGCCCACGCCCATCACCAGCAGCGCACCGATGGTGCCGGGGCCGACGGTCAACGGGATGGTCAGCGGCACGATGGTCACATCCTGCTGCACGTTGTCGGCTTGCACGGCGGGTTTGCCCTGGGCCATGCCCAGCGCAGAGATGAACAGCACACTGCCGGCACCGATGCGGAAGGCGTCGGCGGTGATGCCGAAAATACCGAAGATCGCCCGCCCGAACAGGTACAGCAGAATGCTGGCGACCAGTGCGGCGAAGGCCACCTTCCAGGCCAGCTGCTTGCGTTCCTTGCTGGAGTGGCCACGGGTCAGGCTGATGAAACAGGACAGCACGAAGAACGGGCTGTAGAGCACGAGCATCTTCAGGTAGACGCTGAACAACTCATGGAGCATGGGCGTTGATCCTCGGCTGCGGTGCAGGCCTGTTGGCACTTCATCGGCATGGGTTACGGGATAGGCGCAGGGTCCGTCTTGGCTTCCCGGTGATTCGCCCAATACTGGATCAGCTCGCGCAATTGCGACAGCTCCACCGGCTTGGCCATGTGCCCATCCATGCCCGCCAGCTTGGCGCGCTCCTTGTGCTCGGCGAGGATATGCGCAGTCAGCGCCACCACTGGCGTGCGCTGGCGCTGCTGTGCGGCTTCCCACGCGCGCAGTTGCTGGGTCGCCGAGAAGCCGTCCAGCACGGGCATCTCGCAGTCCATCAGCACCAGGTCATAGCGTTGCGCTTTCATCGCTTGCAACGCCTCTTCACCGTTGCAGGCCGTGTCGGGCTCAAGGTTGAGCTTGCCGAGCATGCCACGGATGACCTTGGTGGAAATACTGTTGTCCTCGGCGACCAGCACGCGGAAGTCGCTGGGCAGGTCCAGTGCTTGCGGGGTACCCGGGGGGCTGACGGGCACCGCTTGCTCACGGCCGCGCTGGGCCAGCTCTTCAGCCAGCGTGGTCTTGAGTGTATAGCCCGCCACCGGTTTGGCGAGAATCCGCTTGACCCCGGCGTTGCGCGCGATGACCTTGCTCGGCGCATTGCTGATGCCGGTGAGCATCACCACCAGGATGTCGTGGTTAAGGCTGGGGTCTTCCTTGATCTTGGCCGCCAGCTGCATGCCGGTCATGCCGGGCATGTTCTGGTCCAGCAGCACGGCATCGAAGTAATCGCGCAAGTGGGCCTTGGTGCGCAGCAAGGCCAGCGCCTCCTTGCCTGACGGCACCGCGCTGACATTCATGCCCCAGGCGCTGCACTGCTGCACCAGCACCTTGCGGCAAGTGTCGTTGTCGTCCACCACCAGTACCCGGGCGTCGCGCAGCGGGCCGTCGAGGTCGGCCGGTGGCTGTTCAAGGCGCGAAGGGTCCAGTGGCAGGGTCAGCCACAGAGTGTTGCCCATGCCGCTGCTGCTCTTGATGCCGAATTCGCCCTGCATCAGGCCGATCAACTGCTTGGCGATGACCAGCCCGAGGTGGCCGCCCAGCTTGTTGCTGGAGAGAAAGTGGTGGCTGTGCAGCTCGGCTTGCAGCAGCGCTTCGCGCTCGGCGGCGGGCAACGGTTCGCCGCTGTCCTGCACGGCAATGCGCAAGCGCGGAGCCGCGCCGCGCTGGTCGAGCGCCACCACCAGCAGGATCTCGCCCTGGTCGGTGTTTTTCAGGGCATTTTCCAGCAGGCTCGACAGCGCTTGGCGCAGGCGTGTCGGGTCGCCACTGATCACCCGTGGCACTTGCGGCTGGGTAAAGCTGATCAGCTCGATGTTCTGCTGCTCGGCCTTGGCCCGGAAGATGTTCAGGCAGTCCTCGATCAGGGCGTTGAGGTCGAACTGCACATCGTCCAGCTCGATCTGCCGTGACTCCAGCTTGGAGATGTCGAGGATCTCGTTGATCAGCGTCAGCAGCTCGTTGCCGGCGCTATGGATGGTTTGCACATAGTCGCGCTGCTTGACCGACAACGGCGTGCCGAGCAGCAGCTCGGTCATGCCCAGCACGCCGTTCATGGGCGTGCGGATTTCGTGGCTGATCTTGGCCAGAAACTCGGCCTTGGCGTTGATCTCGGCATCGCTGGCGGCCAAGGCGCGGCTGGCGCTGAAGCGCTCTTCGCTCATGCGCCGCAGGCGTTCGCTGACCGCCAGGTTCAGCAGCAGGCCGCTGACGACGGTCAGGCCCATGAGCACGCACAGCAGCCAGGGCGTCGAGGTGCGGGTCAGGCCCAGCAGCGCAGGCAGCAGTACCAGCCCGCCAAGGTTGTAGACCACCATGGCGAGGCTGAACAGACGGGCTGGCGCATAGCCCTTGTACCAGTGGAAGGTGCTGACCAGCAGCATGCTGACGCTGCCCAGGGCCAGCAGCGCATAGGTCATCAGGTTGAGCGGCAAGGTGTCGACGAACAGCAGCACCAGGCCGCTGACTGCCGCCACCAGCATCTCGCCTTGTAGCAGGCGGTTCAGCCGCGGCGAATTGCACGGCGAGAAGAAATGCAGGGTGAAATACAGCCCCGCCAGGCCCGCGAGCACCAGGGTGAGGTAGGCAGCGGGCGTTTGCGCACTGTGCCAAACATGCCACCAAGGGCCGCTGAGGTTGAGCAGGATCAACCCGCTGAGCAACATCAGCCCATGGTACAGGGCCAGAATCAGGGTAGTGCTGGAGCGGCTATAGAGGAAGCGGATCAGGTTGTGCAGGATCAGCATCACCAGGCCGCCAAAGAGCATGCCGAACAACAGTGGCCGGCTTTGGTCCGAGGCGGCCACGGCGGCGGGCTCCAGACTGATGGCCGGGCGCAGTTGATGTTCGGAGACCAGGCGCAGGTAGATGTCCAGCGGCTGCTTGCTGTTGGGCAGGGGCAGTACATGGTCGCTGCCGCGCAGGGTCGGGCTGGCATTGCCGGCCTGGCGCCCGTGGTGCAGCTGACGGAGTAATTTGTCGCCCTCGAGGGCGTAGAGGTCCAGGCCTGACAGGTCTGGGGCGAAGACCCGCAGCAGTTGCTCCTGATCGCCGGGTTCCAGGCGATAGTGCAGCCACAGGGCTTGTTCTGCGGGGGCCGCGTCCAGGTCGGCGAGCAGCAGGGGGCTGAACTGGTTGCGGTAGCGATCGGAGCGCACGTCGCTCAATTGCAGGTTGGCCTGTTCGTCGAGCAGCACGGACCAGCCTCCGCCTTCTTCGGCCGAAGCCGGGAGCAGGCAGAGCAAGGTCAGCAAGCTGACGATCAGAGCTGTGGCAATCCGAAGCCGACGCACTACGAAATCCCTTCTTAGCCGATGTGCCGGATACTAACTATGCGCGGCGCGCCAAGTCGAAGGCAAGGCCCACACAGAGCCCTGTCGACGAGCCGAAGGCCGTGGGCGCAAGGCGTCACGGCGCTTCGGTAAAGGTTACTGCTGGTGTTCACCGCGCTCGCGGGCGATGGCCCGGTAGCCGATGTCGGTGCGGTAGAAGCTGCCGTCCCATTTGACCTGCTCTGCCAGGCGGTAGGCCTGTTGCTGAGCGGCTTCGACGGTCTCGCCCAGGGCGGTGGCGCAGAGCACACGGCCGCCGGCGGTCACCACCTGGCCATCTTTGAGGGCGGTGCCAGCGTGGAACACCTTGCCTTCGAGCTTGGCAGCCGCGTCCAGGCCGCTGATTGCGTCACCCTTGGCGTAGTCGCCCGGGTAGCCGCCGGCGGCCAGTACCACGCCCAGGCTCGGCCGTGGGTTCCACTGCGCTTCGACCTTGTCCAGGGCCTTGGCGAAAGCGGCCTCGATCAGCAGCACCAGGCTCGATTCCAGGCGCAGCATGACGGGCTGGGTTTCCGGGTCGCCGAAGCGGCAGTTGAACTCGATGACCTTGGGGTTGCCCGCCTTGTCGATCATCAGGCCCGCGTAGAGGAAGCCGGTGTAGACGTTGCCTTCCTCGGCCATGCCGCGCACGGTCGGCCAGATGACCTGGTCCATCACGCGCTGGTGCACGTCTGCGGTAACGACCGGGGCAGGGGAGTAGGCGCCCATGCCGCCGGTGTTCGGGCCGGTGTCGGCGTCACCGACGCGCTTGTGGTCCTGGCTGGTGGCCATTGGCAGCACGTTGTGGCCGTCGACCATGACGATGAAGCTGGCTTCCTCGCCGTCCAGGAACTCTTCGATCACCACACGCGAGCCAGCGTCGCCAAAGGCGTTGCCAGCCAGCATGTCACGCACGGCGTCTTCGGCTTCCTGCAGGGTCATGGCGACGATCACGCCTTTGCCCGCAGCCAGGCCGTCGGCCTTGATCACGATTGGCGCACCCTTTTCCTGCAGGTAGGCCAGGGCTGGCTCGATTTCGGTGAAGTTCTGGTAGTCGGCGGTCGGGATCTTGTGACGCGCCAGGAAATCCTTGGTGAAGGCCTTGGAGCCTTCCAGCTGGGCCGCGCCCTTGGTGGGGCCGAAGCAGTCCAGGCCACGGTTGCGGAACAGGTCGACCACACCGATGACCAGTGGCGCTTCAGGGCCGACGATGGTCAGGTCGACGTTCTTCTCGGCGAAGTCGGCCAGTTGCTCCAGGGCGCACACGTCGATGGCGACGTTCTCGCACTTGGCTTCAATGGCGGTGCCAGCGTTGCCTGGGGCAACGAAGACTTTCTCGACGCGTGGGTCCTGGGCAACTTTCCAGGCCAGGGCGTGCTCACGGCCGCCGCTGCCGATGATCAAAACTTTCATGTCAAAACCTCGAATTCTTTCGGGCGCAAGGCAAAGCCTCACGCTGTACGAGGTCGCACTGAAGCAGATGCCTGCTTCAGTGCGGCCGATTGCCGTAAATCAGTGGCGGAAGTGGCGCATACCGGTGAACACCATGGCAATGCCGGCTTCGTCGGCTGCGGCGATGACTTCGGCATCGCGCATCGAGCCACCAGGCTGGATCACGGCGCTGATACCCACTTTAGCTGCATTGTCGATGCCGTCACGGAACGGGAAGAACGCATCCGATGCCATGACCGCGCCTTGTACCTGCAGGCCAGCATGCTCGGCCTTGATTGCAGCAATGCGGGCGGAGTTGACGCGGCTCATCTGGCCGGCGCCGACGCCGATGGTCTGGCGCTGCTTGGCGTAGACGATGGCGTTGGACTTGACGAACTTGGCGACTTTCCAGGCGAACACCAGGTCATGGACTTCTTGCTCGGTCGGTGCGCGTTTGGTGACGATCTTCAGGTCATCGGCGGTGATCATGCCGATATCGCGGCTCTGTACCAGCAAACCACCGTTGACCCGCTTGAAGTCCCAGCCGGCAGCACGCTCGGCAGGCCACTCGCCGCACTCCAGCAGGCGCACGTTCTGCTTGGCAGCCACCACGTCGCGGGCGGCCTGGGAAATTTTCGGGGCGATGATCACTTCGACGAACTGGCGCTCGACGATGGCCTTGGCGGTTTCGCCGTCCAGCTCGCGGTTGAAGGCGATGATGCCGCCAAAGGCCGACTCGGTGTCGGTGGCGTAGGCCAGGTCGTAGGCCTTGCGGATGCCGCCTTCTTCTTCCGGTACCACAGCCACGCCGCACGGGTTGGCGTGCTTGACGATGACGCAGGCCGGCTTGACGAAGCTCTTCACGCACTCCAGCGCGGCGTCGGTGTCGGCCACGTTGTTGAACGACAGCTCTTTGCCTTGCAGCTGGATGGCGGAGGAGATGCTCGCCTCACCCTTGCGCGCTTCGACATAGAACGCCGCGCTCTGGTGCGGGTTCTCGCCGTAGCGCATTTCCTGGGCCTTGACGAACTGGCTGTTGAAGGTGCGCGGGAATTCGCTGCGGTCGGACGTCGACAGGGTTTCTTTGGCCTGGTCGATGGTGCCCATGTAGTTGGCGATCATGCCGTCGTAGGCGGCAGTGTGCTCGAAGGCCTTGAGCATCAGGTCAAAGCGCTGGGCGTAGGTCAGGCCACCGGCTTTCAGGCCGTCGAGGACGCTGGCGTAGTCGCTGGCGTTGACCACGATGGCGACATCCTTGTGGTTCTTGGCGGCCGAGCGGACCATGGTCGGGCCACCGATGTCGATGTTCTCGATGGCGGTCGGCAGGTCGCAGCCTGGCTTGGAGATGGTCGCTTCGAAGGGGTACAGGTTGACGGCGACCAGGTCGATCGGCTTGATGCCGTGCTCGTTCATGATGGCGTCGTCGACGCCGCGACGGCCCAGAATGCCGCCGTGGATTTTCGGGTGCAGGGTCTTGACCCGGCCATCCATCATTTCGGCGAAGCCGGTGTAGTCGGCCACTTCCACCGCGTTCACGCCGTTATCCTTGAGCAGCTTGTAGGTGCCGCCGGTGGACAGGATCTCGACACCGAGCTGCTGCAGCTCACGGGCGAATTCGAGGATACCGGTCTTGTCGGAGACGCTGATCAGGGCGCGGCGGATCGGCAGGCGGGTAGTCTGGTCGGTCATTTCGGATTCCATAACGCGGTGGAGTCAGCAAAAAAGGCGTCCCTTTGCAGGAGCCGCCTTTTCTGATTGGGATTCTGGCTTACAACAAGTCGTACTGCTTGAGCTTCTTGCGCAGGGTGCCTCGGTTGAGCCCGAGCATCTCGCTGGCCTTGGTCTGGTTGCCCTTCACGTAGTTCATCACGCTTTCAAGCAGGGGCGCCTCGACTTCGGAGAGCACCAGGTTGTACACGTCCGTGACGGTCGCGCCTTCCAGGTGGGCGAAGTAGTTGTGCAGCGCCTTCTCGACGCTGTCGCGAAGGGTCTGGCCCTCTTCGCTCGGCGTGTTGAGGTGCTGTTTCAGGTTGGCGTTGTCGCTCACGGGCGTTGTTCCACTCACAAATGTCTCGGTCATCATCGTCATGCGGCCACCCCTTGTCCGTCCTCTGTCTCAAGGCTCTGTCGACGTTCACTGAAAAACGCGCGAACGTTGGCGCACTGCGCTTGTGTGTCTTCCAAAGCATTGAACCGGGAGCGAAACTCCTTGCCGCCGGGTCGTGTCGCCAGGTACCAGCCAACGTGCTTGCGGGCAATACGTACGCCCATCACATCGCCATAGAAGGCATGCAGCGCGGCCAGGTGCTCCAGCAGGATGCGTTCCACTTCGTCCAGCTGCGGGGCTGGCAAGTGTTCGCCAGTACGCAGGTAATGCTCGATCTCGCGAAAGATCCATGGCCGCCCCTGGGCGGCGCGGCCGATCAACAGCCCATCGACGCCAGTGGCGTCCAGTACCGCCCGGGCCTTTTCTGGCGAAGTGATATCGCCGTTGGCAAATACCGGGATAGACACCGCCTGCTTGATGGCAGCGATGGTGTCGTATTCGGCTTCGCCGGTGTACAGGTCGGCGCGTGTGCGGCCATGCACCGCCAGCGCCTGGATGCCGGCCTGCTCGGCGATCTTCGCCACATTCAGGCCGTTTTTGTTCGCCCGATCCCAGCCAGTGCGGATCTTCAGCGTCACCGGGACGTCCACGGCGCCTACCACGGCGTGGAGAATCTCGCTGACCAAGGCTTCATCTCTCAATAAAGCAGAGCCTGCAGCTTTGTTGCAGACTTTTTTTGCCGGGCAGCCCATGTTGATATCGATGATCTGGGCACCCGCTTGTACGTTGGCCTTTGCCGCCGCCGCCATCATCTGTGCGTCACCACCGGCGATCTGTACCGAGCGTGGCTCGGGATCACCTTCGTGGATGCGGCGCAGGCTCGACTTGCGGCTGTTCCACAGGTTCATGTCGCTGGACACCATCTCCGACACCACCATGCCTGCGCCAAGGCGCTTGCAAAGTGTTCGGAAAGGCTGGTCCGTGACCCCGGCCATGGGGGCGAGGATCAGGTTGTTGCGCAGTGTGTATGGGCCGATGCGTACCGCCGACATAGGTGATCCCTGTTGTGGGGCCGAATCTTGGAGTTCGAAAAAGGGTGGGCATGATACCCGCTCTCGGTGACCGGATAAAGATGGATTTGGATAAAATCTGAACAGTTGTCGGCTTATGACTTTGAGCTTCAAGCTGCAAGCTTCAAGCGGCAAGACAAAAGCAGCCGTGGTCTGGCTTCTTGCCTTGTGGCTTGCAGCTAGCCGCTTGTCGCTTATTCCGGCGAGCGGAAGCTGAGGCTGTAGTTCACGGCCTTGGGGCCCGGGTCGAGGATGTCCAGGGCGATGTGGATCGGGGTCTGGCTGGGCATTTCGCCACGCCCGGCCAGTTCGCCGGAGAGGTACTCGCTGGGTTTGAAGCGCCGGCTGGCGATCAATTGGCCATTGAGGTCGGCGAAGCGCAGCTCCAGCAGCGGGAACGGCTGAGCGAAGGGCGCGCGGTTGTAGATGATCGCATCGACGATCAGCGCTCCCTTGAAGTCCGGATGGCTGCGCACCACCAGGTTGCTGCTCTTGATGCGGGCGATGTCGACGCGGGTCGGCACTTGGCAGCCGAATACCGGGCACAACTGCTGGAAGATCGGCCGGTACTGGTCTTGGCGGGCCATCTCGTCGAAGTGGAACCAGACGTACTGGAACGCCAGCAGGCCGGTGGCCAACAGCGTCAGGCAGCCCCACAGCAGGCGCTTGCCCCAGTTCGGCTGGGGTTTTTCCCAGCCCAGCTGCAGCGGGTCGTCGACCACGTCAACCAGCGGCTCCTTGCGCGGTGCACGCTCGGGTTTGCTGGACAGGCCTGGCTCCAGGCGTTCGCCGGGCAGCGGCGCGTCAGGGGCGTCGTGATGGGCCGACAGGTGCAGGTCCAGTTC
The DNA here is from genome assembly GCF_051123555.1 of Pseudomonas sp. NFX1. Classification (NCBI taxonomy): domain Bacteria; kingdom Pseudomonadati; phylum Pseudomonadota; class Gammaproteobacteria; order Pseudomonadales; family Pseudomonadaceae; genus Pseudomonas; species Pseudomonas sp. NFX1. Next base: position 5,316,630 of record NZ_CP169366.1, read on the forward strand.
GTCGTCGTCGCGGGCGCTCAGGCCCTTTTCAGGGGGGGCATCATCGCTGGCGGCGAAGTGCTCGCTGACGAACGCATGGTGCTCATCGGCCTCGATGTCCCGGCGTACAGGCGGTTCATCGTCGATGTCCAGGTCCAGATGGCCGCCCAGGGTAGGCTCGGTGCGATCGCCTGGGGCCGGCTCCAGGTCCAGAGGTTCCTGTTCCAGCAGCACCGGTGCAGGCGCGGGCGCCTGCTGCGGCTCGAAGCGGTCGTCGGTGGCGTTGCCGAACAGGGTGTCGGCATGCGTGTCCGGCTGATGCTCGTCACGGCGGGCCTGCAAGCCGTTGTCCGGCTTGACCGGGCGAGCGGCGGCAGGGTCGCCGCGACGTTCAAGGCGGGCCAGCTCCTGGTCCAGGTCCAGTTCATCGAGGGCCTGGGCGGTGAGCACCCAGTCTTCCTCAATGGCGGGTGGGCGCTCGCTGATGGGTGGATCGGGCGTAACCGCAGGCTCGGCGACCGGTTCGGCAGGCGCGGCCGGTGCTGGCGGCACCACGGGGGTGCTGGCGGCATCGGTACGGTTCTGCTCCAGCAGTTGCTTTGCGGCGTTGAACACCTGCAGGCAATGGCCGCAACGCACCACCCCGCGCGCCACACTCAACTGGTGATGAGTGACGCGAAAGCTGGTCTGGCAATGCGGGCACTGGGTGACGAAACTGTCGGTCATGCGGCGATCCGGGGTTGTACAGAGGTTATTCTAGGCCCGCTTAACGGCGGCGACCACTGATGCGCACCCAACCATCGCGTACGGCGATCGGGTCCAGCTCGAAGTCGGCGGCGTATGCAGCGGCCACTTCCTCGCCTTGCTCGGCAAGGATGCCCGACAGTGCCAGCAGGCCGCCAGGGCGAACCAGGCCGGACAACTGTGGCGCCAGCGAGACCAGCGGGCCGGCCAGGATGTTGGCGACCAGTACGTCGGCTTGCATGGCCGGCATGTGCTCGGGCAGGTACAGGGGGAACTGTGCGTCAGCGATGCCGTTGCGCCCGGCGTTGTCGCGCGAGGCTTCCAGCGCCTGCACGTCGATGTCGGTGCCGACCGCTTCGCGGGCGCCCAGCAGCAGCGCCGCGATGGCCAGAATTCCCGAGCCGCAGCCGAAGTCCAGCACGTGGGTGCCTTCGAGTTGCTGGCCGTCGAGCCATTCCAGGCACAGGGCGGTGGTCGGGTGCGTGCCGGTGCCAAACGCCAGGCCCGGGTCGAGCAGCAGGTTGACTGCGTCCTTCTCCGGGGCTTCGTGCCAGCTTGGCACGATCCACAGGCGGCGGCCGAAGCGCATCGGCTGGAAGTTGTCCATCCAGCTGCGCTCCCAGTCCTGGTCTTCGATCACTTCGGCCTGGTGCTCGGGCAGCTCGGCGCCGGTCAGCAGGCGGACGTGGGCGAACACCTGCTCGGGTTCGGCATCGGCCTCGAACAGGGCCAGCAAATGGGTTTGCGACCACAGGGGCGTGGTGTTGAGGTCGGGTTCGAAGATCGGTTGGTCTTCTGCGTCCACGAACGTGACCGAGACGGCGCCGACTTCAAGCAGCGCGTCTTCGTAGGTTTCGGCTTGTTCCGGGCTGATGGCCAGGCGTACTTGCAGCCAGGGCATGGCGGGCACCTTTGGTAAATCGACAGGGGCAGCCCGAGGCTGCGCGAAGGCTGGCAGTTTACGCGAGTGCGCAGGGTTTGTAGAGAAGACCAGGCGCGGACCCTGTAGGAGCGGCCTTGTGTCGCGAATGGGCCGCAGAGCGGCCCCGGCGATGGCAGAGCAAGCACAAGACAGTTGCTCCCACAGTTATCGTGGTGCCTAGACGAAACAGAGCGAAAGCGACTCAGCTATATAGGCAGGCTTGTCTTCATTCTCGATTTCCAACGTTGCAATCGCCTTGAGCAACCATTGCCCCGGCTTCTTCTCCACCACTTCAGCCAGGTCCACCTTCAGCCGCACCTTGCTGTCGACCTTGACTGGCTGGATGAACCGTACGCTGTCCAACCCATAGTTCACCACCATCTTCAGCCCTTGTGGCAGGACCAGGATGTCCTCGATCAGCTTGGGGATCAGCGACAACGTCAGAAAACCATGGGCAATGGTGCCGCCAAAGGGTGTTTTCGCCGCCTTTTCCGGGTCGACGTGAATGAACTGGAAATCGCCTGTGGCCTCGGCAAACAGGTTGATGCGCTGCTGGTCGATCGTCAGCCATTCGGAACGTCCGAGTTCCTTGCCAACGTACTGCGAAAGCTCTGTAACCGGTACATAAGGCATCGCGACTCTCCAGGTTGTCATTTGGTACGAAAGTGCAAGATCAGCACGGCGAACCGTTTCAGTCAAGTTATGCGTTTTTCGGCGAATATCGGCTTATAGCTGCGGCGTGCTTATAATGGCCGCCATGCCCGAGGGAGATGCTTATGCTGTTGCGTGGTTTGACCTGGCTGGTGCTGTTCCAACTGCTGGGTACGGCGATCAATCACCTGTTTGTGCCGTTTTTACCGGGGCCGATCATCGGCTTGCTGTTGCTGCTGGCCTTCCTGATGGCCCGGGGTGAGGTGGGCAAGCCGCTCAACGAGGCTGCCGGCAGCCTGCTGCGTTACCTGCCCCTGTTGCTGGTGCCTCCGGCGGTGGGGGTGATGGTGTATGCCAAGGATATTGCTGCCGACTTCTGGGCGATCGCCGGTGCGCTGTTCATTTCGTGCCTGCTGACATTGGTATTCGTCGGCGTGCTGATGCAAAAGCTCATCCATCGCCAGGGCAAGCGCGAGGAGCAGCCATGATGCTCGACTGGCAAGGCGCGCTCGACGCGGTCATCCACCACCCCTTGTTTGGTATCGGCATTACCCTGGGGGCTTACCAGGTGGTGCTCGCGGCGTACGAGAAGACCCGCTGGATCTTCCTGCAGCCGGTGCTGGTCTCGATGCTGCTGGTGATCGGGGTGCTGCTCGTGTGTGGCATCGACTACAGCGAGTACCGCAAAAGCACCGAAATCATGAACACGCTACTGGGGCCTGCAACCGTGGCCCTGGCTGTGCCGCTCTATCTCAACCTGCGGCGGATCCGCCAACTGTTCTGGCCGACATTTACTACGCTGGTAGTCGGGGGCCTGTTCGCCACCGTCTGCTGCTTGCTGCTGGGCTGGTGGTTCGGTGCCGAGCACATGATCCTGATGACCATGGCGCCAAAATCGGTGACTTCGCCGATCGCCATGCTGGTGGCTGAGCAGATCGGCGGGGTGGCCGCACTGGCTGCGGTGTTCGTGTTGATCACCGGGGTGATTGGCGCAATCTTCGGCCCGGCGCTGCTGACCCGGCTGGGTGTGCACAGCCCTGAAGCGCGTGGTATGTCGCTGGGCGTTACCGCGCATGCGGTGGGCACTTCGGTAGCCTTGCAGGAGAGTGATGAATGCGGCGCTTTTGCCGCGCTGGCGATGAGCCTGATGGGGGTGGCCACGGCGGTGTTCCTGCCGCTGGCGGTCAGCCTGGTGGCTTGAGGAGTTGTGATGACGCTACCGCTGTTTCCCCTCAATACCGTGCTGTTTCCCGGCTGTTTTCTCGATTTGCAGATTTTCGAGGCGCGTTACCTGGACATGATCAGCCGCTGCATGAAGCAGGGGGCGGGCTTTGGTGTGGTGTGCATCCTTGAAGGCGAGCAGGTCGGCAAGGCGCCGCCGGTGGTGGCTTCGATCGGCTGCGAAGCGATGATCCGCGACTTCGTGCAGCAGGATAACGGCCTGCTGGGGATCCGCGTCGAAGGTGTGCGGCGTTTCAGCCTGGAGCAGACCGAGGTGCAGAAGGACCAGTTGCTGGTGGGCCAGGTGCAATGGCTGCCGGAGTTGGCGGACAGCCCGGTGGGCGAGCCGGACGAAGATCTGCTGGCGTTGCTGGTGGCCTTGGGCGAGCACCCGATGGTCGAGGCGCTGGACATGCCGCGACCGGTGGACGGGCGGCAGGCGTTGGCCAATCAGTTGGCGTACCTGCTGCCATTCATGGAAGAGGACAAGCTCGATTTGCTGGCGATCGATTCGCCGCAGTTGCGCCTGGAAGAGATCCAGCGGCTGCTGGAGCGCATCCAGGGCGAGTTGTTTGCCTGATGCTGCGGTGCTTCAGTCGGCCTCAGTACTGATAGCGCAGCAGCGCCTGCGGCAATGCGTGCATGGCAAAGAACGCCAGCAACGCAATACACGCCGGCAGCACCAGCCACCACACCCGCAGCGGCAGTGCGGTAAGCGGTTGGCGGTACTGCGACAAGGTCAGGCTCAACGCACAGACGCAGCACGCCAGCAGGGCGCCGGCCAGAATGTCGGTCGGCCAGTGCGCCCCCAGGTATACCCGCGACAAGGCGATCGCCAGGGCGGGGATGCACCCCAGCATCACCCAGGTCAGGCGCATCCGCGGCGGTTGACCGCGCCCGGCGAGCACCGCCATCACCAGAAAGAACGCGAACGACGCCGAGCTGTGGCCGCTGGGCATGCTGTAACTCGTCAGCGGGTCGGTCAGCACCTCGGGGCGCGCGCGGGCGAACAGCCATTTCAGCGTGCCGTTGGCTAGCGCCGTCCCCATCAAGGCGCCGCCGGCAAACAGGGCGTGGCGCCATTGCCGGGCGAGCAGCAGCAGGCCGGTCAGCAGCCCGCCGAGAAAGAACTGGGTGCGAAAATCGCCTAGCCGGGTCACCAGCACCACAACGCCGTCAACGGCCTGGCTGCGGTGCTCCTGCACCAGTGTCATCACGCCCTGGTCGAATTCGTGCAGGTACGGCCAGCCCAGGAATACCCCGGCCAGGGCTGCGAAGCTCATGCCGGCGATCAGTCGTGTTCCATGGCGCTGGTCACGAATGCTGGTGGTCAGGCTAAGGCCGATGATGACTGCCAGAGTGCCGGCGATGATGCCTGCATCCAGCCAGAAGCCTTCCGGTAGCGGCAGACGCATGGCCGCGCCGGTGGCCCAGCCTGGCAGCAGGTAGGCGACCGACCAGCCGGCGCCGGCCACCAGGCTGACGGCGATGAAGCGCGGCAGCGGCATGTCGAACATGCCGGCGACCATTGGCAGCATGGGCCGCAGCGGCCCGATGAAGCGCCCCACCAGCAGGCTGGCGATGCCATAACGCTGGAAGTAGGCCTCGGCGCTGCCGATCCATTCCGGGTGGTGGCGCAGCAGCGGCAGGCGCCGGATGTTCTGGTGGAAATACTTGCCGACGGTGTATGACAGCGCGTCGCCCAGCAAACCGCCGAGAAAGCCCAGCAGCAGGGTTTCGCCCAGGCTGAAGGCGCCGCTGCCGGCCAGCACGGCGACCGCGAACAGCAGTACCGTGCCAGGCACGATGATGCCGGCAATGGCCAGGCATTCAATGCAGGCCACCAGGAAAATCGCCAGGCCAAGCCACTGTGGGTTGGCGCTTAGCCAGCCGGTCAGGCTGTCGAGCCATTGGCCCATGTGTCAGCTTCCTTGTTCGAGTATGAAGAAGTCTTGGCCTTCGACTTGGCCGCGACGCAACGGGTTCCGCGTACAGGCGCGGGCGTATTCGGCGTCGACGAAGCGGTACGGCAGGTGTTCGTCGCGCCCGTGTGGGATGCCCAGGCGGGCGGCCTGGATCACCCGTGGTACGGCGATGCCGCAATCGTCGACGTAGAACCGCTCGGGGTCGAACCGTTGGGCGTCCCAGTGCGGCACTTTCAAGCCCAGTGCACGGCACAGCAGGGTCTGGCCGGCGCACAGGCGCTCGGCCGGGCGCAGGTTGCCGCTGGCATCGGGGTTGTTCAACTGCATCTGCGCCAGGCTGTTGGCGCCTGAGATCGCATCCTGCCAAGGGTAGGCGGATTTGATCAGCACGGCGTTGCCCGGGCCTTGGGCGCTGAAGTTCAGTGAGTCGCCACCGCGGGCGTAGTACATATAGATGTGCCCGCCGTCGAGGAACAGCGCCTTGCGTTTTTCGGTGTAGCCGAGCGATGCATGGCTGCCTTTGTCGGTAAGGTAGTACGCCTCGGTCTCGATGATGCGTGCCGCCAGCCACAGGTCGCCTTGGCGATGGCGGATGACCTTGCCCAGCAGGGCCTTGGCCAGGGTTTGGGCGTCACGGTCGAAAAAGCTGTCGGGCAAGGCTGGCATGCTGGCAGTTCGTCGGTGGAAAGGCGGGGATAATAGCAATGAATGGCTTAATCGAGGCTGAACCAGTGCCCTGATTCATTGGTATCGATATGTTTCGCGCCAGGGTGATGTTTGCCTTGGGAAGCGCGGTGCTCGCCCTCACAGGCACTGAAAATACCAAGCCGAGAACAGCCATTTTCTACCATCCGCCAGCCGCCGCTGGGCGTACACCTGCGCGCCAGTTATAATCAGCCGATTTCCCCTTCGCCAAGACACCGAACCCATGACTGAGTCCGTTCTTGACTACATGACCCGTTTGGGTCGCGCTGCTCGCCAGGCTTCCCGGGTGATCGGCCGTGCCAGCACCGCGCAGAAGAACCGCGCCTTGCAAGCGGCCGCTGACGCTTTGGACGCCGCACGCGCCGAGCTGACCGCCGCCAACGAGCTGGACCTGGCCGCCGGCCGCGGCAATGGCCTGGAGCCAGCGCTGCTCGACCGCCTGGCGCTGACCCCGGCGCGTATCGACGGCATGATCACCGGCCTGCGCCAGGTGGCCAGCCTGCCGGACCCGGTCGGTGCCATCCGCGACATGAGCTACCGCCCATCGGGTATTCAGGTCGGCAAGATGCGCGCTCCGCTGGGGGTGATCGGGATCATCTACGAATCACGCCCGAACGTGACCATCGACGCTGCCAGCCTGTGCCTTAAATCCGGCAACGCGACCATCCTGCGTGGCGGCTCCGAAGCAATCCACTCCAACCGTGCCATCGCCACCTGCATCCAGCGCGGCCTGGCCGAGGCCGGCCTGCCGGCGGCAGTGGTGCAGGTGGTCGAGACCACCGACCGCGAAGCCGTGGGCGCGCTGATCAGCATGCCCGAGTTCGTCGATGTCATCGTGCCGCGCGGCGGCCGTGGCCTGATCGAGCGTATCAGCCGCGATGCGCGGGTGCCGGTGATCAAGCATCTGGACGGCATCTGCCATGTCTATGTCAGCGAGCACGCCGACCTGGACAAGGCCTGGCGCGTCGCCTTCAACGCCAAGACCTACCGCTACGGCATCTGTGGCGCCATGGAAACCCTGCTGGTCGACCAGCGCGTAGCCGAACGGTTCCTGCCGGAAATGGCCCGCCGTTTCCAGGAAAAGGGCGTCGAACTGCGTGGCTGCGAGCGCACGCGTGCGTTCATCGACGCCAAGCCGGCCAGCGAAGACGACTGGCACACCGAGTACCTGGATGCGATCCTGTCGATTCGTGTGGTCGATGACCTGGACCAGGCCATCGAGCACATCAACCACTATGGCTCGCACCACACCGATTCAATCATCACCGAGCACCAGGGCCAGGCCCGCCAGTTCATGGCCGAGGTCGACTCGGCGTCGGTGATGCTCAATACCCCGACCTGCTTTGCCGACGGTTTCGAGTACGGCCTGGGTGCGGAGATCGGTATTTCCACCGACAAGCTGCATGCCCGCGGCCCGGTCGGCCTGGAAGGGCTGACCTGCGAGAAGTACGTGGTGATCGGCGACGGCCAGCTGCGCGGCCAGGAGTCCTGCTGAGTTGAGCAAGGCCCAGGCAGTCCGGCGCATCGGCATTCTAGGCGGCACCTTCGACCCCGTGCACATCGGCCACTTGCGCAGCGCGCTGGAAGTGGCCGAGCTCATGGCGTTGGACGAGTTGCGCCTGCTGCCCAACGCCCGGCCGCCGCACCGCGACACGCCGCAAGTGGCCGCGCAGGACCGCCTGGCGATGGTGCAAAGCGCCGTGCAGGGTGTCGAGCGCCTGAGTGTGGACGCCCGCGAGCTCGCGCGCGACAAGCCGTCTTACACCATCGACACACTGGAGTCGATCCGCGCCGAACTGGGCACGCACGACCAGTTGTTCCTGGTGCTGGGCTGGGATGCCTTTTGTGGCTTGCCAGGCTGGCACCGCTGGGAAGAACTGCTGCAACACTGTCACATCCTGGTGCTGCAACGCCCGGATGCCGACGTAGAACCCCCTGACGAGCTGCGCAACCTGCTGGCTGCGCGCTCCGAGAGCGATCCCACCGCCATGTCCGGCCCGGCGGGAAATATTTCGTTCGTCTGGCAGACCCCGCTTGCGGTGTCGGCTACACAGATCCGACAGCTGCTGGCCAGCGGCAAGTCGGTGAGGTTCCTGGTGCCGGACGCCGTACTGGCCTACATCGAGGCGCACGAACTGTATCGTGTGCCTAACTGACGGTGCTCCGGCACCTCATCCAACAAGTTGAACGAGTTTTATATGAACAAGCAGAAAATTCACGGCGAAGAACTGGTCCAACTGACCATTACCGCGCTGGAAGACGTCAAGGCCCAGGACATCCAGGTCATCGACGTCAGCGAAAAACACAGCCTGACCGATTACATGATCATTGCCACCGGTACCTCCAACCGCCAGATCAGTGCGATGCTGGAAAAGGTCCGCGAAGCGGTCAAGAGTAAGGGCGTTCAGCCGCTGGGCGAAGAAGGCAAGGGCGACAGCGACTGGGTGCTGCTCGACCTGAACGATGTCATTGTGCACATGATGACCGCCGCTGCCCGCCAGTTCTACGACCTGGAGCGCCTGTGGAAGGGTGCCGAGCTGAGCCGTGCTGCCGATGGCAAGCACCACAACCCGGAGCACGCCCACGAGTACTCCGACAAGCTCAAAGACCGGGAATAAGGAAGCGTCGTGCGTCTGCGCCTGATCGCGGTCGGCTCGCGCATGCCCAAGTGGGTCGAGGACGGTTGGCATGAATATGCCAAACGCCTGCCCCCGGAGCTGTCGCTCGAGCTGGTGGAAATCCCGCTGAATACCCGTGGCAAGAATGCCGACGTCGCTCGCCTGATCCGTCAGGAGGGCGAGGCCATGCTGAGCAAGGTGCAGCCTGGGGAACGCATCGTCACCCTCGAGGTCCATGGCAAGCCCTGGAGCACCGAGCAACTGGCGACCGAGCTGGACCGCTGGCGCCTGGATGCGCGCACGGTGAATTTGATGGTTGGCGGCCCGGAAGGGCTGGCGCCTGAGGTCTGCGCGCGCGCCGAGCAACGCTGGTCGCTGTCGCCGCTGACGTTGCCGCACCCGTTGGTAAGGATACTCATCGGCGAGCAGATCTACCGCGCCTGGACCGTGTTGTCCGGGCACCCTTACCACAAATGAGCCTGTAAGCAGTCCGATGTCGCAGCCGATCCGTCTCAAGGACCACGAGAAAGACGCCCGCCTGGTGCGTAACCGCGTCGTGGTCGGCGCGGTGGCGATCATGCTGCTTATCTGCGTCTTGATCGCGCGGCTGTATTACCTGCAGATCATCCAGTACGACTACCACTCGACGCTGTCGGAGAACAACCGGGTGCATGTGCAGCCGATCCCGCCGACCCGCGGGCTGATCTTCGACCGCAACGGGGTGATCATCGCCGATAACCGGCCCAGTTTCAGCCTGTCCATGACCCGTGAACGCGCAGGGGACTGGCAGGTGGTGCTGGACAACATTGTCGAAGTGCTGGAGCTGACAGCGGACGACCGCGCCCTCTTCGAAAAACGCATGCGCCAAGGCCGCCGGCCGTTCGAGCCGGTGCCCATCCTGTTCGAGCTCAACGAAGAGCAGATTGCGCGGGTGGCAGTGAACCAGTTCCGCCTGCCGGGCGTGGAAGTGGTCGCGCAGTTGGTGCGGCACTACCCGCAGGGTGCGCACTTCGCGCACTCGGTGGGGTATGTCGGGCGCATCAACGAGAAAGAGCTGAAAACCCTGGATCCGGTGAATTACAGCGGCACGCACCATATCGGCAAGACCGGTATCGAGCGCTTCTACGAAGATGCCCTGCACGGTCAGGTCGGTTACGAAGAAGTCGAGACCAACGCCCGCGGTCGGGTGCTGCGGGTGCTCAAGCGTACCGACCCGAAGCCGGGCAAGGACATCGTCCTGAGCCTGGACATCAAGCTGCAGGAAGCCGCCGAAGCGGCCCTGGGCGGCCGGCGTGGCGCGGTAGTTGCGCTCGATCCACGTACGGGTGAGGTGCTGGCGATGGTCAGCCAGCCGAGCTTCGACCCCAACCTGTTCGTCACCGGCATCAGCTTCAAGGCCTATGCCGAGCTGCGTGATTCGATCGACCGGCCGCTGTTCAATCGCGTGTTGCGCGGGCTGTACCCCCCCGGCTCGACCATCAAGCCGGCGGTGGCCATCGCCGGCCTGGACAGTGGCGTGGTCAATGCCGGCAGCCGGGTGTTCGACCCAGGCTATTACCAGTTGCCCAACTACGATCACAAATACCGTAACTGGAACCGCTCTGGCGATGGCTGGGTCGACCTGGATACCGCGATCATGCGCTCCAACGACACCTACTTCTACGACCTTGCCCACAAGATGGGCATCGACCGCCTGTCCACCTACATGAACAAGTTCGGCATTGGTCAGAAGGTATCCCTCGACATGTTCGAAGAATCTTCCGGGCTCATGCCGTCGCGTGAATGGAAGCGCGCCACCCGCCGCCAGGCCTGGTTCCCCGGCGAAACCCTGATTCTCGGTATCGGCCAGGGCTACATGCAGGCCACGCCGCTGCAGCTTGCCCAGGCCACCGCGTTGATCGCCAACAAAGGCGTATGGAACCGCCCGCACCTGGCCAAGACCATTGAAGGCCAGCCGCCGGTGGACGACAACCCCATGGAAAACATCATCCTGCGGGACAAGTCCGACTGGGCCAAGGTTACCCATGGCATGGAGCAGGTGATGCACGGTGCCCGGGGTACCGCCCGCAAGGCTGCCGCTGGCGCCCAGTACCGCATCGCCGGCAAGAGCGGTACCGCCCAGGTGGTGGCGATCAAGCAAGGCGAAAAATACGACCGCAACAAACTTCAGGAACGCCACCGCGACCACGCCCTGTTCGTCGCCTTTGCACCGGCCGATGACCCGAAGATCGTGATTTCGGTGATGGTCGAGAACGGCGAGTCCGGCTCTGGCGTCGCCGCACCGGTGGTGCGCCAGATCATGGACGCCTGGTTGCTCGACGAGCACGGCCGGCTCAAGACCGAGTTCGCTCCCGCCACCGTTACCCAGGAATCGGCCCTGTGATGAACAATTTCGATCGCATGCTCTCCAGCGAGGATGTGATGCGTCGGCGCGCCAGTTTTCTGCAGCGCATTCATATCGACGGCCCGTTGCTGGTCATTCTGCTGGCCCTCGCGGCCGGCAGCCTGTTCGTGCTCTATTCGGCCAGTGGCAAGAACTGGGACCTGCTGCTCAAGCAGGCCACCTCGTTCGGTATCGGCCTGGTGTCGATGTTCGTCATCGCCCAGCTGGAGCCGCGTTTCATGGCGCGCTGGGTGCCGTTGGCCTACCTGACGGGGGTACTGTTGCTGGTGGTCGTGGACGTCATGGGCCACAACGCCATGGGTGCGACGCGCTGGATCAACATCCCGGGGGTGATCCGCTTCCAGCCCTCGGAGTTCATGAAGATCATCATGCCGGCGACCATCGCCTGGTACCTGTCCAAGCGCACCTTGCCGCCGCACCTCAAGCATGTGGCGATCAGCCTGGTGCTGATCGGCGTGCCGTTCATTCTGATCGTCCGCCAGCCTGACCTGGGCACGGCGCTGCTGATTCTCGCCTCCGGTGCCTTCGTGCTGTTCATGGGTGGGCTGCGCTGGCGCTGGATCGTCAGCGTGGTGGCCGCCGCGGTGCCAGTGGCGGTGGCCATGTGGTTCTTCGTCATGCACGACTACCAGAAGCAGCGCGTGCTGACCTTCCTCGACCCGGAAAGCGACCCGCTGGGCACCGGCTGGAACATCATCCAGTCCAAGGCCGCGATCGGCTCGGGCGGCGTATTTGGCAAGGGCTGGCTGCTGGGCACCCAGTCGCACCTGGACTTTTTGCCCGAGAGCCACACCGACTTCATCATTGCGGTGCTGGGTGAGGAGTTCGGCCTGGTCGGCATCTGCCTGCTGCTGATCGTCTACCTGCTGCTGATCGGCCGCGGGCTGATGATCACGGCCCAGGCGCAGACCCTGTTCGGCAAGCTGCTGGCGGGCAGCCTGACGATGACTTTCTTTGTATACGTGTTCGTCAATATCGGTATGGTCAGCGGCCTTCTGCCCGTGGTGGGCGTGCCGCTGCCCTTCATCAGCTATGGCGGAACTTCGTTGGTGACGCTGCTGTCAGCGTTTGGCGTTCTGATGTCGATCCATACGCACCGCAAATGGATCGCACAGGTTTGAATAAGGTGAAGAATTTAATGCAAGCAGTGCGTAACTGGGCTGCCCGTTGTACGCCGTGGATCGGTGCGGTGGGCCTGTTCGGCGCTGTCCAGCTGGCCCATGCCGGCGACTACGATGGCTCGCCCCAGGTGGCCGAGTTCGTTGGCGAAATGGCCCGTGACTATGGCTTTGCCAGTGAGCAGCTGACCGGCGTGTTCCGCGAAGTGCAGCGTAAGCAGTCGATCCTCGATGCCATCTCGCGGCCGGCCGAACGGGTCAAACCGTGGAAGGACTACCGGCCGATGTTCATCACCGACGCGCGCATCGCCCGCGGTGTGGACTTCTGGCGCCAGCACGAAGCGGTGCTGGCCCGTGCCGAGCAGGAATACGGGGTGCCGGCGCAAGTCATCGTCTCGATCATCGGCGTAGAGACCTTCTTTGGCCGCAATACCGGCAATTACCGGGTGATCGACGCCCTGTCGACGCTGGGCTTCGACTACCCGCCGCGGGCCGAATTCTTCCGCAAGGAGTTGCGCGAGTTCCTGCTGCTGGCCCGCGAAGAGCAGCTTGACCCGCTCACGCTCAAGGGTTCCTACGCCGGTGCCATGGGCCTGCCGCAGTTCATGCCGAGCAGTTTCCGCAACTATGCCGTGGACTTCGACGGCGATGGCCACATCAATATCTGGAACAACCCGGACGATGCCATCGGCAGTGTCGCCAGCTACTTCAAGCGCCATGGCTGGGTGGCCGGCGAGGGCGTGGTCAGCCGTGCCATGGTGCAGGGCGAGCGGGCCGACGAAGGCCTGACCACCGGTATCGAGCCGGTGAAGACGGTCGGAGAGTTGCGGGCGCTGGGCTGGTCAAGTCATGATGCGCTGCGCGATGATCTGCCGGTTACCGCCTTCCGCCTGGAGGGCGAAAACGGCCCCGAGTACTGGATGGGCCTGAAGAACTTCTACGCGATCACTCGCTACAACCGCAGCGTGATGTATGCCATGGCGGTGCATCAGCTTTCGGAACAGCTGGTCCAAGCACGGGGCGTCAAGTAATGCGCGCAATCATTTCTGCCAATACCTTCAAGCTGCTGACCTGCATGACCGTCGGCATGCTGCTGGTCAGCTGCTCCTCCAGCCGCCCGACCACCACCCAGAAAAGCGGCAATACAGTCCGCGCCCAGCCCGGGCTGGACATCAACCGTGCCCACAAGGACGGTGCGCCGTGGTGGGACGTGGATGTGAACAAGATCCCCGACGCCACGCCGACGGTGCACACCGGCAACTACAAGGCCAACCCGTACACGGTGCTGGGCAAGACCTACTACCCGATGCAGGAATCGCGCAACTACCGCGCCGAGGGTACCGCGTCGTGGTATGGCACCAAGTTCCACGGGCAGAACACCGCCAACGGCGAGCTCTATGACCTGTACGGCATGAGCGCCGCGCACAAGACCTTGCCGCTGCCGGCCTACGTGCGGGTGACCAATCTGGCCAATGGCCGCAGCGTGGTCCTGCGGGTCAACGACCGTGGCCCGTTCTATTCCGACCGCATCATCGACTTGTCGTACGCGGCGGCGAAAAAGCTCGGCTACGCCGAAATCGGCACCGCGCATGTGCGTGTCGAGGGTATCGACCCGCAACAATGGTGGGCCCAGCGTGGCCAGCAGCCACCGTTGGTGCTGAAGGAGCCTCAGGTCGCGCAGACCCAGTCGATCCCGGCCAGCACCGGCCGCGTCGAGCAGTGGACCCCACCAGCGCAACAGCACGCGGCGCCTGTCGTGCCCGTGCAAGTCGGCGGCAACAATGTGCCGGCGGGCAACGGCGGCAGCTTCCTGCAGGTGGGCGCCTTCGCCAACCCGGACGCCGCCGAGTTGCTGCGTTCGAAGCTGAGCACCATGGTCAGCGCGCCGGTGTTCATCAGCTCCATCGTGCGTAACCAGCAGACGCTGCACCGCGTGCGTCTGGGGCCGATCGGCAGCCAAGGTGAGATCCAGCAGGCGCAAGACAGCATTCGCCTGGCGAACTTGGGGCAGGCCAAGCTGGTCACAGACTGACCTCAGCTACAAGCAACGAGCTGCAAGCTGCAAGCTGCAAGAAGAGCCTGCGCGCGCCCGCTTTGTCTTTTGGCTGCAGCTTGAAGCTTGAGACTCTTGCTGTCGGTTTTGTCATGAATTGCCGGGCGCGCGCATGTACAATGGCCGTTTTTGCCCGCAGCGACATAAAGCCGCACTTCGTGGGCACGGCCCAAGGCCTTAAAACTAGACTGACTGGCGCTGGGTACACGATGTGGCCCAGGGAACATCTCAGACCATTAGCGATTTTCGAGAGACGGATGAACATCACCAACCTTGCCAAACGACTTTGCCTGCCCGTACTGCTGATGATCACGCCTGCTGCTTTCGCGGCAGAGCAAATGATGCCGGCACCACCGCAACTGGCAGCCAAGTCCTACGTACTCATGGACGCGTCCAGCGGCAACGTGCTGGTCGAGAACAACGGTGACGAGCGTCTGCCGCCGGCCAGCCTGACCAAGCTGATGACCGCCTACATCGCCACCCTGGACATTCGCCGTGGCCAGATCGGTGAAAACGATCCGGTTACCGTCAGCGAAAACGCCTGGCGTACCGGCGGTTCGCGCATGTTCATCAAGGTCGGCAGCCAGGTCACGGTCAGCGACCTGCTGCACGGCATCATCATCCAGTCGGGTAACGATGCTTCGGTCGCCCTGGCCGAACACATCGCCGGCAGCGAAGACGCCTTCGCCGACATGATGAACAAGACAGCTGCCGACCTCGGCATGTCCAACAGCCACTTCATGAACCCGACCGGCCTGCCGAACACGGAGCACTACTCCTCGGCGCATGACATGGCCCTGCTGGCGCGTGCGATCATCGACGTCGACCCGGCCCACTATGCGATCTACTCGCAGAAAGAGTTCTTCTGGAACAACATCAAGCAGCCCAACCGCAACCTGCTGCTGTGGCGCGACAAGACCGTCGATGGCCTGAAGACCGGCCACACCGACGAAGCTGGCTACTGCATGGTGGCTTCGGCCGTACGTGACGGCCAGCGCCTGATCGCCGTGGTGTTCGGCACCAACAGCGAGCAGTCCCGTGCCGCCGAGACCCAGAAGCTGCTGACCTACGGCTTCCGCTTCTTCGAAACCCAGACCTTCTACCAGAAGGGCACCGAGCTGACGCAGGCTCCGGTCTGGAAGGGCGCCACCAGCCAAGTCAAGGCTGGCCTGGCCAACGACCTGACCATGACTATGCCTAAAGGCCAATTGAAGCGCTTGCAAGCTTCGATGACCATGAACCCGCAGCTCACCGCGCCGATCGCCAAAGGTGACGTGATCGGCAAAGTGGAAGTCAAACTGGACGAGAACGTGGTTCACAGCGCCGACCTGATCGCCCTCGATGGCGTCGAGGAAGGTGGTTTCTTCCGCCGTATGTGGGATAGCATCCGTCTATTCTTCTACGGGTTGTTCAACTGATAACGTGACCTGCCACGCTCCCGCTGTTCATGCGGGAGCGTTGTTGTTGCCACGGCTTACGAGGCCGTTTCCGCCATGAGCGAACCTGACGTCAAGTCGCACAAGATCGAATTCCCCTGCGCCGATTACCCGATCAAGGTGATCGGTGACACCGTGGTCAATTTCAAGGACACGGTCATCGAGATCTTGAAGAAATATGCTGAGGTCGACATGCAGACCTTGGCCGAGCGCCAGAGCAAGGAAGGCAAGTACACCACGGTGCAACTGCACATCGTTGCCACCAGCGAGGATCAGCTGCACGATATCAATAGTGCCCTGCGTGCTACCGGCATCGTGAAAATGGTGCTCTGATGTCCGCCTGTCTCGGTTTTCGCGATCTCGGCCTGCAGCCCTATGAACCGGTGCTGGAAGCCATGCGTCGCTTTACCGAGCAGCGTGGGCCCGACAGCCAGGACGAAATCTGGCTGGTCGAACACCCTTCGGTCTTTACCCAGGGCCAGGCTGGCAAGGCCGAGCACCTGCTGATCCCGGGCGATATCCCGGTGGTGCAGACCGACCGCGGTGGCCAGGTGACCTACCATGGCCCCGGTCAGCTGGTGGCCTACCTGCTGCTGGATGTACGGCGGCTGGGGTTTGGTGTACGTGAGTTGGTCAGCCGCATCGAGCAGGCCCTGATCGACCTGCTTGCCAGTTACGATGTCCAGGCCGCGGCCAAGCCCGACGCCCCGGGTGTCTATGTCGATGGAGCGAAGATCGCCTCCCTCGGCCTGCGAATCCGCAACGGCCGTTCTTTCCACGGCCTTGCCCTGAACGTGGACATGGACCTTGCGCCATTCCGCCGAATCAACCCCTGCGGCTATGCGGGGCTGGCCATGACCCAGCTACGCGATCAGGCAGGCCCGATCGAACTCAACGAGGTCAGGACAAGGCTGCGCGGACAGCTGGTCAAGCACCTCGACTACGCTGAGCAGACGACCCTCACGGGCGGAATCGACTGAATATGACAACTGTGCAAGAAGCCGTGCCGAACCTGATACCTACCCTGGATGCCACCCCGCGCCCTGCGCCGAAGAAGGTGGAAGCTGGGGTCAAACTGCGTGGCGCCGACAAGGTGGCGCGCATCCCGGTGAAGATCATCCCCACCGATGAGCTGCCGAAGAAGCCCGACTGGATCCGCGTGCGCATCCCGGTTTCGCCCGAGGTAGACCGCATCAAGCAACTGCTGCGCAAGCACAAGCTGCACAGCGTCTGCGAAGAGGCCTCCTGCCCGAACCTGGGCGAGTGTTTCTCTGGCGGTACCGCGACCTTCATGATCATGGGTGACATCTGCACCCGTCGTTGCCCATTCTGCGACGTTGGCCACGGCCGGCCGAAGGCACTGGATGTCGATGAGCCGAAAAACCTCGCGGTCGCCATCGCCGACCTGCGCCTGAAGTACGTGGTGATCACCTCGGTGGACCGCGACGACCTGCGTGACGGTGGTGCCCAGCACTTCGCCGACTGCATTCGCGAGATCCGCGCCTTGTCGCCGGGCGTGCAGCTGGAAACCCTGGTCCCGGACTACCGTGGCCGTATGGATGTCGCCCTGCAGATCACCGCGCAAGAGCCGCCGGACGTGTTCAACCACAACCTGGAAACCGTACCGCGGCTGTACAAGGCAGCGCGTCCGGGTTCGGACTACGACTGGTCGCTGGACCTGCTGCAGAAGTTCAAGCAGATGGTGCCGCACGTGCCGACCAAATCGGGCCTGATGCTTGGCCTGGGCGAGACCGACGAAGAAGTCATCGAAGTGATGCAGCGCATGCGCGAGCATGAGATCGACATGCTGACCCTCGGCCAGTACCTGCAGCCGTCGCGCAGCCACTTGCCGGTGCAGCGTTTCGTGCACCCGGACACCTTCGCCTGGTTCGCCGAGGAAGGCTACAAGATGGGCTTCAAGAACGTCGCCTCCGGCCCGCTGGTGCGTTCTTCGTACCATGCCGACCAGCAGGCTCACGAAGCCAAGATCAAGCTCTGAGCCTGGTCTGAGCCACACATGCCGATGCGCGCCGAAAGGCGGCATCGGCATTTTTGTTTTTGTGCCATGCGCTGCAAGGAGTTGCGATGAATTGCGCCGAAACCTTTGAATCCCGTCTGCCCGCCGCCTTGCGGGAAAATGCCTGCTTTGCCATCGTCGCCCCGGCCGGGCCGGCACGGCTGGATGCGCAAAAAGCCAGCCAATGGTTTGCCGAACGTGGCTACCGTTGCCGCATCTACCCGGGGGTGGAACAGGCCCAGGGTTACCTCGCAGGCACCGATCAGCAACGTCTGCAGGACCTACACGATGCCTTCGCCGACCCGGCCATCGATGCGATTGTGTGCATGCGCGGGGGGTACGGCAGCATGCGTTTGCTCGATAGGCTCGATTTTGAGCTCATTCGGCGTAATCCCAAGCCGCTGATCGGCTACAGCGACATCACCGCGCTGCACACGGCCATCTACCGCAAGACCGGGTTGATTACCTTCCATGGGGCGATGCTCAATGCCGACCTGCTGGGCGCCAAGCAACAACCGACCGAATCGTCGCTGGTGGCCCAGTTGATGGGGCAGGTAGGGGCGGGGGATGCGATTGCTCATCCGGCAGACTTTGCCTTGAGCTGCGTGGTGCCGGGTGTTGCCAGCGGGCGTTTGCTGGGCGGCAACCTGTCGATACTGGGTGCGACCCTGGGCACTGTGGCCCAGATCGATACGCAGGGCTGCATCTTGTTCATCGAAGACGTCAACGAGCCGCTGTTTCGCGTGGATCGTTTGCTGACCCAGTTACGCCTGGCGGGCAAGCTTGCGGGGGTGAAGGGGGTGCTGGTGGGGGATTTCGCCGGTATTACCGTGACGGCCATGACGCCGTTGCTGCAGGACATTTTCGGGCCGCTGGGTGTGCCGGTGCTGGCCGGGTGGCGCAGTGGGCATTGCGATCCGAATGTGTGCTTGCCGCTGGGGGCCGAGGTGGTGCTGGACAGCGAGAAGATGAGCCTGGTGTTGCAGCAGGATCTGTTCAGGGCTTGATGGGGCTGCGCCGCAGCCCCAACTGCCTCAACGCTGACGCAAGCTCTCAAGCAGCTTGTGCGTCGGATACCCATCCGCCGGCCAACCCAACCCCTGCTGGGCGGTGCGAATGGCCTTGCGGGTATTGGCGCCAATGATGCCGTCGGCATTGCCCGCGTCATGCCCGCTGGCATTGAGCAGGTGCTGCAGCTCCATGCGTTCGCTGCGGCTCAGGGGCAGGTCCTCTTTCGGCCAGCTGCCGGCAATGAACCCCCAGCCTGAGAACCGATCACCCAACAGGCTCACTGCCAGGGCATAGGACGATGAGTTGTTGTACTTGAGGATCGCGCGGAAGTTGTCCAGTACCAGGAACGCCGGGCCGCGAGCGCCCGCAGGCAGCAGCAGGGCGGCGGACAGCTGATTGCTGTTGGCCGGCAGCTGGGTGCCGGCTGGCAGTGTCACGCCCAGTTGCAACCACTCGCCCACCGGCTTGCGCAGCGAACCGTCGGCCAGCCAGAAGTCGAAACCTGCCGGCACCTGCACTTCAAAGCCCCAGGGTTGGCCACGCTTCCAGCCGGAGCTCTGCAGGTAGTGCGCGGTCGAAGCCAGGGCGTCCGGGGTGCTGTTCCAGATGTCCCGGCGGCCATCGCCGTCGAAATCCACTGCATGGGTGTTGTAGGTGGTCGGAATGAACTGGGTCTGGCCCATTGCACCGGCCCACGAACCGCGCATGGCCTCCGGCTGGATGTCACCGTTCTGCAGGATCTGCAGGGCGGCAATCAGTTGGTCCTGGGCGAACTGCGGGCGGCGGCCTTCGTAGGCCAGGGTCGCCAGCGAGCGAATGACCGACTTGCTGCCCTGGAACTGGCCGAAGTTGCTTTCCATGCCCCAGACCGAAACCAGCACCTGGCGATCCACGCCATAGCGCTGTTCGAGGCGGGTCAGCAGCTCTGCATTCTGCTCCAGCAGTTTCTTGCCGTTGCGCACACGCAGTGGCGACAGGGCGCCTTCAAGGTACTCCCACACCGGCCGGCTGAACTCAGGCTGGCTGCGGTCGGCCTTGATCACGTCCAGGTCGGGGGTAACACCGAGGAATGCACGGTCGAAGGTGTTCGGCGAAATACCGGCCTGCAGCGCTTGTTGGCGGAAGCCAGCCTGCCATTGCGCGAAGGTTTGCAGGGGTTGGATCTCAGTGCTGGCGTCGGGCGTTGCACCGGGCAGGTTCACCACTGGAGCGGGCTGGGCAGGGGCCAGCGGCAAGGCATCGGCGGCGGTGGGTTTTTCCGCACAGGCGACGAGCAGGATGAAGCTGGAGGCCGCGATCAGCTGACGGGATTTCCAACGGGGGAGAAGACTGAAGAGCATGCACAGATCCAGAATTTCAGGTCAGGTGCCGACCATACCATGCCTGCGCTTTCGATGCTTTCATGCGGCCAAAAAGTAAGAAGCCTCCCAATCTCTCGATTGGAAGGCTTCGCGGCGGTAGCTGCCTTTGCCCTTGCCTGGTTGTTCCTGGCGGCAGCGGAACAGGGGCTGGGCGACGATTGACTTGGCCTTGTTGGGGCCGTGCTTTTTCGGCTTTTTGCTCATGGTGCAGGTTCCCGATGGGTGGCTTTCGGGGCGCACTGTAGGCCCCTGGGCTACTACGGGCCAATTGATTGTGTTTATGGGAGGCAACGTGATGCTCGTAGGAGCGGCCTTGCGTCGCGAAAGGCGCGCGCAGCGCGCCCGGCTATTGCGAAGGAAGCACCAATCGCTGCCCCGCCATCAACAACGAAAGCCGCGCCAGCCCGGTCCAAGGCGACCCCTCGGCCTGCCCCTTGATCTGCGCATCGATACGCTGGGCATCCTGCAACAGCTGGGCCCAACGCTGCGCGGAAAGGCGCTGCAGTGCTTTGCTGACTAGCGGGCGGCGTTTATCCCACACCGGTGGTCGTGCTTGGCTGAAGGCTTTGTCCAGCGGTACGCCCTGGCTGAACTGCTGAGCCAGCCCGGCCAGTTGCCGCAGCTCGCGGGCCAGCGCCCACAGAATCACCGGTGGCTCCACGCCTTCACCGCGCAGCCCTTCGAGCATGCGCAGGGCATGCGCGGCTTCGCCATTGAGAATGGCATCGACCAGCCCGAAGACATCGAAGCGGGCGCTGTCGGCGACTGCCGACTGCACCGTCTCCACGGTGATCTGGTTACCCTCGGCCAGCAGCTTGAGCTTTTCGATTTCCTGGGCGGCGGCCAGCAGGTTGCCTTCGACGCGTGCGGCAATCAGGTCGACCGCATCACGCTGCGCCGAAAGGCCCGCCTGCGACAGCCGCTGGTTGATCCACTGGGGTAGCTGGTGGGCATCTACCGGCCAGATCTGGATGAACTGGCAGTGGGCGCCTTCGATCAGGGCCTTGCCCCATTTGGTCTTCTGCGCGCTGCCGTCGAGCTTGGGCAGGCTGATCAGCAGCAGGGTGTCCTCGGCCGGGTTGGCGCAGTATTCCATCAACGCGGCAGCGCCCTTGTCCCCGGGTTTGCCAGAGGGCAGGCGCAGTTCCAGCAGGCGGCGCTGGGCGAACAGGGAAAGGCTGGCACCGGCCTGAAGCAGGGTGCCCCAGTCGAAATTGGCGTCGGCGCTGAACACCTGGCGTTCGTCGAAACCCTGCTGGCGTGCGGCGCCACGGATGGCGTCGGCGGCTTCCTGGCACAGCAACGGGTCGTCGCCACTGACCACGTAGACCGGTGCCAGGGCGCCTTGCAGGTGCTTGTTGAGTTGGGCGGGGGCGAGTTTCATCGGAAACAGGCGGGGCACCGGGGTGCCCCGCGCGGGCTCAGTTGCCCGGAACTTCCAGTGGCGACTGCTGCGGCGTTTCAGCCTGCTGGCTGCGGGCCGCTTCCAGCGCGTCGGCTTCGGCCTTGGCGCGTTCGTCGGCTTTGACCTGCAGCTCGTCCAGTTGGGCCGGGGTCAGCATTTGCAGGCGTACAACCATGGCGTTGACCAGGTCGCGGCGCATTTCTTCACGTGCCCGGTTGGCTTCCTGCTCGGAACCGGTGATGTTGGAGGCGTCACGCACGTAGATCTTGCGCACTTCCAGCTTGTCGCTGAGCAGTTCCAGGTTGTTCAGGCCCTGGATGCTGTAGTTCAGCACCGTGGTCAGCTCGTACTCGGCCGAGCGGCTGCCACCGCTGTAGGTCGCGGCGCGCTGGTTTTCCTGCTCGTTGGTCAGGACCAGGCGGTACGGTGCGCCGGCGTGCACGTTGACGCCGCTGCGCTCCAGCACCTGGCGCAGTTCGGTCACGGTTTCGCCATAGGCATTACGTGCGCTGACGTCCATCTCCTTGACGCTCAGCTCGGTGGAGCCGGTGCCGCGCAGTTGGAAACCGCAGGCGCTGAGCAAAACGGCCAGGCCGATTACCAGCAGATTGCGTTTGATCATGTTGTTGCTCCCTCTTGGGCCTGTACCGCCCGCCCGCAGTGGCTGCGGGCGGGCGTGCCATCAATTGGCGACGATGTTGACCAGCTTGCCCGGCACCACGATGACCTTGCGGATGGTCAGGCCATCGATGAAGCGCAGGACATTCTCGTTGCTGCGGGCGGCGGCTTCGATTTCCTCGCGGCTGGCGGCGGCCGGCATTTCGACCTGGCCACGCAGCTTGCCGTTGACCTGTACCACCAGGACGATGCTGTCCTGCACCAGCGCGCTCTCGTCGACCGCTGGCCAGCCAGCATCGATGACCGCCTGGTCGTGGCCCAGCGCCTTCCACAGCTCGTGGGAGATGTGCGGGGTGATCGGTGCCAGCAGCAGCGTCACGGCTTCCAGGCCTTCCTGCAGCAGGGCGCGGTCCTGTTCGGTGGCTTGCGGGGCCTTTTCCAGCACGTTCATCACGGTCATCACCTGGGCGATGGCGGTGTTGAACTTGTGGTGCTGGCCCACGTCGGTGCTGGCCTGCTTGATGGCGGCATGAATGGCGCGACGGATGGTTTTTTGCGCGTCGTCCAGCGCGGCTACATCCAGCGTGCCCGGCAGGCCCTGGTTGACGTGGCCCTGAGCCAGGCGCCAGACACGGCGCAGGAAGCGGCTTGCACCTTCGACGCCGGAGTCGGACCACTCCAGGCTCATGTCAGGTGGCGAGGCGAACATCATGAACAGGCGGCAGGTGTCGGCGCCGTAGGCTTCGATCATCGATTGCGGGTCGACGCCGTTGTTCTTCGACTTCGACATCTTCTCGGTGCCGCCGATTTCCACCGGCAGGCCGTCGGTCTTCAGGCGCGCACCAATGATCTTGGCCTTGGCGTCACGCTCGATTTCGACGTCGGCCGGGTTGAACCAGTCCTTGCCGCCGTTGCTGGCGACGCGGTAGTAGGTCTCGGCGACCACCATGCCCTGGGTCAGCAGGTTCTTGAACGGTTCGTTCGAGGTGACCAGGCCTTCGTCACGCATCAGCTTGTGGAAGAAGCGCGCGTACAGCAGGTGCAGGATCGCGTGCTCGATGCCGCCGATGTACTGGTCGACCGGCAGCCAGTGGTTGGCCGCTTTCGGGTCGACCAGGCCCTGATCGTAGTTTGGCGAGGCGTAGCGGGCGAAGTACCAGGACGACTCGACGAAGGTGTCCATGGTGTCGGTTTCGCGCTTGGCCGCCGTGCCGCATTTCGGGCAGGTGCATTCGTAGAATTCTGGCAGGCGCGCCAGTGGCGAGCCGGCGCCGTCCGGTACCACGTTCTCCGGCAGGGTGACCGGCAGCTGGTCTTCCGGTACCGGC
This sequence comes from Pseudomonas sp. NFX1, assembly GCF_051123555.1. Lineage (NCBI taxonomy): Bacteria > Pseudomonadati > Pseudomonadota > Gammaproteobacteria > Pseudomonadales > Pseudomonadaceae > Pseudomonas > Pseudomonas sp. NFX1. Next base: position 5,340,146 of record NZ_CP169366.1, read on the forward strand.
ACGTCGCCGCAGGACGGGCAGTGGATGATCGGGATCGGGCAGCCCCAGTAGCGCTGACGGCTGATGCCCCAGTCGCGCAGGCGGAACTGGGTACGCGACTTGCCGAGGTCCTTGCGGATCAGGGCGGCCTCGATGGCGTCGAAGGCGCCGGCGAAGTCCAGGCCGTCGAACTCGCCGGAGTTGATCAGCTGGCCATGCTCGCCATAGGCGGCCAGCCACTCGTTGCCGACGTCATCGCCAGCGCTGGTGCGCACCACGGCCTTGACCGGCAGGTTGTACTTATGGGCGAACTCGAAGTCGCGCTCGTCGTGGGCCGGCACGGCCATCACGGCGCCATCGCCGTAATGCATCAACACGTAGTTGGCGACCCATACCGGCAGCTTCTCGCCGGTCAGCGGGTGGTCGACGAACAGGGAAGTGGGCATGCCCTTCTTCTCCTGGGTGGCCATGTCGGCCTCGGCGACGCTACCGCTCTTGCACGCGTCGATGAACGCCTGCAGCACCGGGTTGCCCTGGGCGGCCTGGGTGGCCAGCGGGTGTTCGGCGGCGACCGCGACGTAGGTGGCGCCCATCAGTGTGTCGGGGCGGGTGGTGAAGACCTTGAGGGTGCCTTCGTGGCCGATACTGGCCTGGTCGAACGGGAACTGCACTTCCATGCCGCGCGACTTGCCGATCCAGTTGCGCTGCATGGTCTTGACCTGTTCAGGCCAGCCCGGCAACTCGTCGAGGCTTTCCAGCAGCTCGTCTGCATAGTCGGTGATGCGGAAGTAGTACATCGGGATTTCGCGCTTTTCGATCAGCGCGCCCGAACGCCAGCCGCGGCCGTCGATGACCTGCTCGTTGGCGAGCACGGTCTGGTCGGCCGGGTCCCAGTTGACGGTACCGTTCTTGCGGTAGATGACGCCTTTTTCGAACAGGCGGGTGAACAGCCACTGTTCCCAGCGGTAGTAGTCCGGCTTGCAGGTGGTGACTTCACGTGCCCAGTCGATGGCCAGGCCCAGGCTCTTGAGCTGGGTCTTCATATAGTCGATGTTTTCGTATGTCCACTTGGCCGGGGCGACGTTGTTTTTCATCGCCGCGTTTTCCGCGGGCATGCCGAAGGCGTCCCAGCCCATCGGCTGCAGGACGTTTTTGCCCAGCATGCGCTGGTAGCGGGCAATCACGTCACCGATGGTGTAGTTGCGCACGTGGCCCATGTGTAGCTTGCCGCTCGGGTACGGGAACATCGATAGGCAATAGTAAGTGTCTTTGCCTGGCTGTTCGGTAACAGCGAACGATTGTTGCTCGTCCCAGAAGTTCTGGGCGGCGGCTTCGATATCACGGGGCGTGTATTGTTCGTGCATGGCTACTTTTGGCTGAGAGAGAAGAGACCTTGTTCCAGGCAGCGGAACCTCGCTGCAACCGGTACTCCGGTGTCGTTTAGAGTGAACGCCGTAGCATACAGCAGCGCCGCGCATCGTGGGAAACCTTGATTGCTAATGGCCGCTGGTCGCGGCAAACGGCTGCTTTTTAGAGTGACGCTAAGCTCAGGTGTGGGGGGAGATATTCTGACCTTCAATGAGGTGAACGGATGGGAGAGACGCAGCTACCCGCAATCAAACCGGAGCTTTACGAACGCCTGATCGACCGCCTTGGCCTGGCGCTGGAAGTTGCCAGGACATCGGTAAGATTGCGCGACGAGATGCCAGCCGAGCTGGAGTTGCGTGGCCTTAGCCACGCAGAGTTCGAAGTGATCAAGGCGTACCTGGACACCCTCCCGGAGCGCCAAAATGCCTGTGCCGGCAGTTACCCGCAAGCGGAGCCGACAACGGCCAAGATCATCTGGCTCAAGGACAAGAAACGCCCCGCCAGCACGGCGAGATCCAGGACGCTGCCACATCGTTAGCCGTTCAGGACGCCAGCCGCAGGCCATCGCGCGCCGGTTCTTCAATACACTTCTCACGATCGTCGCCGGCCGCACACTTGTTGCCCGGCGTCGATCCTCTTAGGCTGCACGCCTTCCATGGAGGTGTGGCCGATGCCGATCCGATTCTTCATCAAACAATGGCTGATGCCGCCTGGCGTCCTCTTGCTGCTGCTGTTGGCGGCGTGGTGGCTGCGCAAGCGGCGCCCACGGCTGGCCGGGCTGTGCTTCGCTGTGGGCCTTGGCGGTTTGTGGCTGATGAGCCTGCCGCTTGCCGTGCAGGAATCGGCGCGCCTGCTGGAGACCGAGCCGCCGCTGGCGGTCAGCGAATGGGCGGGCCTTGCCGGCAGGGCGGATGCCATTGTCGTGCTGGGCGCAGGGCGCGAGCGCGGTGACCCGGCCTGGGGTGGCGATGACCAGCCCACCGCAACGGCCCTTGAGCGCATGCGCTTTGCCGCACGGTTGGCCAAGGCCTCGGGTTTGCCGGTGCTGACCAGTGGTGGCTTGCACTATGGCACGCCGCCCAGTGAAGCGCGGTTGATGGCCGATCGCTTGCGTGAGGATTTTGCGGTCGAGGTGAAATGGCAAGAGCAGGCCAGCCGCACCACCTGGGAAAATGCCCGGTTCACGGCGGACATTCTGCAGCCGCTGGGTATTCGCCGGGTGGTCGTGGTGACGCAGGCCTGGCATATGCAGCGTTCGCGCTGGAGCTTCGAGCAGGCAGGTTTCGACGTGGTGCCGGCACCGATGGGCTTCCTCGGGCGCGAGCATGCCCGCCCGTTTGCCGGGTTGCTGCCGGAAAGCCGGGCGATGTGGCAGAGCGGGCAGTTGCTTAATGAAGCGGTGGGGTTGGTGGGGTATCGGTTGTTCTACTGATCTCGGAGCTGCCCGGTCTTTGTAGGAGCGGCCTTGCGTCGCGAAAGGCTGCGTAGCGGCCCCAGGTTCTGTGGCGCAAAAAAGATCGCTGGGGCCGCTACGCAGCCCTTTCCGACCGGTCCGGCGCCCCGGCAAGGCTGCTCCTACAAAGATGGTGCCGGTCATCAAAGGAAGGCGCAGTCAAACAGTCTTGGCAATCCGCCCTGCCAGCAACGCCCACCCGAGCAACAGCACACAGACAATCGCCAGCGGCCACGAACGCCACTGCAGATAAGGCGTCAGCTGCTGCATCGGCACCACCTCGCCATACAGCACCGCCGGCTGGAACTGCGGGATCTGTGTGGTAATGCGCCCAAACGGGTCGATCAGCGCGGTCACACCGTTGTTGGTGGCGCGGATCATCCAGCGGCCGGCTTCCAGTGCGCGCATCTGTGCCATCTGCAGGTGCTGCAGCGGGCCGATCGAGGTGCCGAACCAGGTGTCGTTGCTGATCGTCAGCAGCAGGTCGCTGCGCGCTGCCAGGCTGGCGGCAAACTCGGGGTAGACCACTTCATAGCAGATGTAGGGTGCGATCTGGTAACCCTTGGCCTGCAGCAACGGCTGGTCTTCCGGGCCCCGGGCGAAGTCCGACATGGGCAGGTTGAAGAACTCGATCACGCCGCGCAGCATGTCCTGCAAGGGCACGTACTCGCCGAAGGGCACCAGCTTCTGCTTGAGGTAGGTGCCGTCACCTTCGCCGGTCACGGTGATGCCGTTGTAGTAGCGGCGCTGGTGGTGCACCACCTCACGCACCGGCACGCCGGTGATCAGCGCCGAATGGCGCTCGGCGGCAAAGCGCCCCATCACGTCGATGTAGCCCTGGGCCTGGTCCTTGAGCACCGGTACCGCAGTCTCGGGCCAGATCAGCAGGTCTACCGGCTTTGAGGTGAAGCTCATGTCACGGTACAGCGCCAGCTGGGCGTCGATGTGGGCCGGGTCCCACTTCAGGTCCTGGGCGACGTTGCCTTGGATGGCGGCCACCTTCAACGGCTCGCCGGCAGGCTTGGTCCAGGCGTGGCCCTTGAGTGCCATGCCCAGTAGCCAGGGAGCCAGTAGCAGCACGCCGGCGACGGCCAGGAACGAGGGCCGGGCACGCAGGCGGGGCAAGTTGCACAGCAAGGCGGCGCTAAGCGCCAGGGTGAACGAGATCAGCCATACACCCCCCAGCGGCGCAAGGCCCGCCAGCGGGCCGTCGAGCTGGCTGTAGCCCGCATAAAGCCAAGGGAAGCCGGTGAGGAACCAGCCGCGGAAGGCCTCCTGCAGCAGCCACATGGCCGCGAAGCACAAGGCATCAGCCAGTGGCGCCTCATTGCGCCGCAGCCAGCGCGCCCACAGCCATGCGGGCAGGGCGAAGAACCAGGCCAGGGCGGCGAAGAACGCCAACAGCAGCAGGATCGCCAGCAGCGGCGAGGCGCCGCCGTAGGTGGTCATGCTGACGTAGATCCACCAGGTGCCGGCGCCGTACAGGCCGAAACCGAAACACCAGCCACGGCCCATGGCCTGGCGCGGGCTGAGCTCGCGCAGGCCAAGGTAGAGCAGGGCGATGGACAAAAGGGCCAGCGGCCAGATGTCGAATGGCGCCAGGGCCAGGAGGGTGGAAGCGCCGGCCGCCATGGCCAGCAGGTTACCGGGCCAGCCGGGGCGGGTGATCCAACGCATGATTGTCCTTAGCGGGTGATCGGTGTCAGGCGCAGCAAGTGTACCCGCCGGCTGTCGGCATTGAGAATGCGGAACTTGTAGGCGCCGATCTCGGTGGTTTCGTTACGCTTGGGCAGGTGCCCGAACGCGCTCATCACCAGGCCGCCAACGGTGTCGAATTCGTCATCGGAGAAGCTGCTGTCGAAGAACTCGTTGAAGTTCTCGATCGGCGTCAGTGCCTTGACCAGGAAGTCGCCGCTGGGCAGCGGCTTGATGTAGCTGTCTTCCTCGACGTCATGCTCGTCTTCGATGTCGCCGACGATCTGTTCCAGCACGTCTTCGATGGTCACCAGGCCCGCCACACCGCCGTATTCGTCGATGACCACGGCCATGTGGTTATGGTTGGCACGGAACTCGCGCAACAGCACGTTCAGGCGCTTGGACTCGGGCACGAAGGTGGCCGGGCGCAGCAGGTCCTTGATGTTGAAGCTGTCGCCGTTCTCCTTGAGGATCAGCGGCAGCAGGTCCTTGGCGAGCAGGATGCCCAGCACATCGTCATGGCTTTCGCCGATCACCGGGTAGCGCGAGTGCGCGGCGTCGATCACCGCCGGCAGGAACTCGCGAGGCGACTGGCTGGCCTTGATGCTGATCATTTGCGAGCGCGGCACCATGATGTCGCGCACCTGCAGGTCAGCGACCTGGATGGCGCCTTCGACGATGGTCAGCGCTTCGCTGTCGAGCAGCTTGTTCTGATGGGCTTCGCGCAGCAGCTCAAGGAGCTCCTGGCGGTTTTTCGGCTCATGGGCAAAAGCCTGGGTCAGTTTACCCAACCAGGACTTTTGCCCGTTGCTCGATCGATCTTCGCTCATGGCGGTTACTCGTGATCCTTGCAGTGTCAGTGTGTGATTGAATCGGTTTCGTCGTCGGCATAGGGGTCCGGGTGGCCCAGTTCTGCCAGCAATTCTCGTTCCAGGGCTTCCATTTCCTCGGCTTCTTCATCGTCGATGTGGTCGTAACCGAGCAGATGCAGGCAGCCGTGGATTACCAGGTGCGCCCAATGCGCCTCCAGGGCCTTGCCCTGTTCGGCGGCTTCGCGCTCGACCACCGCCACGCAGATCACCAGGTCGCCCAGCAAGGGGATATCGAGCAGGTCATCGGGCACGTCGGCGGGGAACGACAACACGTTGGTCGCGTAGTCCTTGTGCCGGTAGACGTGGTTCAGCTCGCGGCCTTCGGTTTCATCGACCAGGCGGATGGTCACTTCCGAGTCGGCTGTGCGCTGGCGAAGGGCCAGCTCGCACCAGCGGCGGAAGGCGGCATCATCAGGGGCGGCGGCGTCCGTGGCCCGTTGCAGGTCGAGTTCAAGCATCTTTGCCGGGTGCCTCTGGCTGGGCCTGACGGCCTTCGAAGCGGTCGTAGGCCTCGACGATGCGTTGCACCAATGGGTGACGAACCACATCTTTGGGTTGGAAATGGGTAAAGCTGATACCCGGAACGTCCCTGAGCACTTCGATCACATGCGCCAGGCCCGACTTGGTGCCACGCGGCAGGTCGACCTGGGTGATGTCACCGGTGATCACCGCAGTCGAGCCGAAGCCGATGCGGGTAAGGAACATCTTCATCTGCTCGAGCGTGGTGTTCTGGCTCTCGTCGAGGATGATGAAGCTGTTGTTCAGGGTGCGGCCACGCATGTAGGCCAGCGGGGCGATCTCGATCACCTGGCGCTCGATCAGCTTGGCCACGTGCTCGAAGCCCAGCATTTCGTAGAGGGCGTCATACAGCGGGCGCAGGTACGGGTCGATCTTCTGTGCCAGGTCGCCGGGCAGGAAGCCGAGCTTCTCGCCCGCCTCGACCGCCGGGCGCACCAGCAGGATGCGGCGCACCTGTTCGCGCTCCAGGGCATCCACAGCGCAGGCCACGGCCAGGTAAGTCTTGCCAGTACCGGCCGGGCCAACGCCGAAGTTGATGTCGTTGGCCAGGATTTCCTTGACGTAGCGCTGCTGGTTGACGCCGCGCGGGCGAATATTGCCCTTGCGCGTGCGCAACGAGACGCTGACCTCGTTGACCGCCGGGTTGTCGATGTTCTCGACGGTCGACTCCTGCAGGTACAGGTGGACGGTTTCCGGCGACAGGTCAGTGGCCTTGGCCTCGCGATAGAGGCGGCGCAGCAGTTGTTCAGCAGCGGAAGTGGTCTTGGGCTCGCCGATCAGTTCGAACTGATTGCCGCGGTTGCGGATCTCGATGGCCAGGCGTTGTTCGATCAGGCGCAGGTGCTCGTCGAACTGGCCGCACAAGTTGGCGAAACGGTGGGCCTCGAAAGGTTCGAGGATGAAACGATGGGGTTCTATGGGTGCGTTCAAGGTCGTTTTTAGCCGCCCGACGGCAATGGATGTGAGCTCAAGAATAACCCTTGAATGGCAGTGGCGAAAGCACTGAAACGATCAAGGGTCTTGCAGCCTGTGCCGGCCCATCGTGGGCTTGCCTGCGAAGCGGCCGGCACTGCTATGATGCGCGCCTTTTCTTACACATGGGTTATCCCGCCAAACATGAGCAAACGCGAACCCGCCATCTATAAAGTGATCTTCCTCAACCAGGGGCAGGTCTTCGAGATGTATGCCAAGCAGATCTTCCAGAGCGACCTGTGGGGCTTTCTGGAAATCGAAGAGTTCGTCTTCGGTGAGCGCACCCAGGTGGTGGTCGACCCCAGCGAGGAAAAACTCAAGAGCCAGTTCGAAGGTGTGATCCGCAGCTTCGTGCCGATGCATTCGATCGTGCGTATCGATGAGGTCGAGCGGTTGGGCACGGCGAAGATCAGCGAAGCCAAGGGCGGCGGCAACGTGATGCCGTTCCCCATGCCGATGCCGGAGAAGTAGGGCGGTTCAGGGCAGTGGCGAGAACGGCGTACGGCCTTCGGCGTTCTGCAGTTCGAGCAGGTACTTGCGGAAGATCTGGCCGAGCACCTGGGTGGCGTGCTCCAGTTCGTCGCGGGGCATCTGTTCGGTGACTTCGTCGGCCATGTCCAGCGCATCCTCGGCGCCGTTGACTGCCGCCATTTTCAGCAGGATGTAGGCCTGCACGTTGTTGGCCTTGACCCCTTCGCCCCGGTAGAACATGGCGCCAAGGCGGTATTGAGCCTGGGCGTGGCCTTGCAGCGAGGCCTTCTGGAACCAGTTCAGCGCCTTGTTCAGGTCTTTCGGCGTCTGGGTGTAGTAGTACTCGCCCAGTTCGAACTGCGCCAGGGCATCCCCCGTCGTCGCCGTCTGCTCGCAAGCCTTGAGGGCATTGGCGAGGTCTTCTGGCTGAACATTCAGGGTGCAGCGGCCCGTCGCTGGAATAAGCAACGAGTTACCGCCCTCCGCCAGGGCCAGCAGGGGCTGAAGAAGCAACAGGCAGCCCAGGGTCAGGGCGCGGCCGGTGCGGTTCATGGGGATCGACTTACCTCTGCAAAGCTGCGGCCAATGTCTCTGGTGGCACATTATGGGATAAGCAACGCCAACCTTACAAAGTTTTACTCGAATTTCTGCATTGGTGGGGAAGTTGGCTGATTGTCTCGGGCTTTTTTGCGCCTGCACCCGCCGCCTGGTGGGTGCAGGCAACGCCACTTACTTGAGTTTCGCGAACGCTCGCTCAGCCGCATCCAGGGTGATCTGCAGCTCTTTGTCACCGTGGGCGATGGAGGTGAAACCGGCCTCGAACGCACTTGGCGCCAGGTACACGCCACCTTCGAGCATCAGGTGGAAGAAGCGCTTGAAGCGGTCCGCATCGCTGGCCATCACGTCGTCGAAGGTGACGATGTCGTCGGCGCCACTGAAGTACAGGCCGAACATGGCACCCGCCTGCGTGGTGACGAACGGCACGCCAGCGGCATCGGCGCGTTGCTGCAGGCCGTCGAGCATGCGGCTGGTGAAGTCGGTCAGTTCGGCGTGGAACCCAGGGCGGCTGATCAGCTTCAGCGTGGTCAGGCCGGCGGCCATGGCCAGCGGGTTGCCCGACAGGGTGCCGGCCTGGTAGACCGGGCCGAGCGGGGCGATGCAGCCCATGATCTCGCGCTTGCCGCCGAAGCAGCCGACGGGCATGCCGCCGCCGACGATCTTGCCGAAGGTCGACAGGTCAGGGGTGATGCCATAGTGGCCTTGGGCGCCGCCCAGCGAGACGCGGAAGCCGGTCATCACTTCGTCGAAGATCAACACCACACCGTGCTTGTCGCACTGCTCACGCAGGCCTTCGAGGAAGCCTGGCGCGGGCGGTACGCAGTTCATGTTGCCGGCGACCGGCTCGACGATGATGCAGGCCACGGTCTGGCCGACGTCGGCCAGAGTCTTCTCGACCGCAGCAATGTCGTTGAACGGCAGGGTCAGGGTGTGTTTGGCGAAGTCCGCCGGTACGCCCGCCGAGCTTGGCACGCCTTGGGTCAACAGGCCGGAGCCTGCCTTGACCAGCAGGCTGTCGGAGTGGCCGTGGTAGCAGCCTTCGAACTTGATGATGGCGTCGCGGCCGGTGTAGCCACGGGCCAGGCGGATGGCGCTCATGGTGGCTTCGGTGCCGGAGCTGACCATGCGCACCATCTCCATGGATGGCACGAGCGAGCAGACCAGGTCGGCCATCTCGGTTTCCATGGCCGTCGGTGCGCCATAGGACAGGCCGTGCTGCAGCTGGTTACGCACCGCGTCGAGTACTTCAGGGTGGCCGTGGCCGAGGATCATCGGGCCCCAGGAGCCGACGTAGTCGACGTAGCGCTTGTCATCTTCGTCAACGACATAAGCGCCTTCGGCATGCTTGAAGAACAGGGGTGTGCCGCCAACGCTCTTGAACGCGCGGACCGGCGAGTTGACGCCGCCCGGGATGTGCTTCTGGGCTTGGGCGAACAGGGATTCGGAACGGGACATGGGATCTTCTCTCGAAATCAGGAAGCGAACAGGGCATTGAAGGCACGGGCGCGGCGGGTGACTTCCGGCGCGCTATCGGTACCAAACAGGCCGTGGATCACTGCCAGCAGGTCGGCGCCATGGGCGACCAACGGGGCAGCGTTGTCGAGGGTGACGCCGCCGATCACGGCGATCGGCAGCTTGACCTGAGCGCGGGCCTGTTCCAGCAGGTCGAGGCTGGCGGCCGGCGCGCCCGGCTTGGTCACGGAGTTGAAAAACCGCCCGAAGGCCACGTAGCTGGCGCCTTCGCTGGCGGCCTGTCGGGCCAGGTCGAGCTGGGCGTGGCAGGTCGAGCCGATGATGGCGTTGCGGCCGAGCAGGGCGCGGGCCGGGGTGAGTGGGCCGTCGGTCTGGCCCAGGTGTACACCCACGCCCAGGCGGGCGGCCAGTTCGGCATCATCGTTGATGATCAGTTGGGTATCGTAGCGCTCGCAAAGGCGCATCAGTGCTTCGGCTTCACGCAGGCGGCGGGCCGCGTCGTCACTCTTGTCGCGGTACTGCAGCAGGCACACGCCGCCCGCCAGCGCCGCTTCGACATGAGACAGGAAACGGCCGGCGAGCAGCTGGCTGTCGGTGATTGCATACAGACCGCGTAGCTTCATCTGAAAGCCTCGTATCAGGAGCAGAAGTCCAGGGGCAGACGGCGTGGCACGAACTGGCCGCGGCCCAGTTGCTCGGCGTCACGCAGGGTCCGCCAGGTGTAGTCCAGGGCGCTGCGTACAGCGCTTTGCAGCTGTTCGCCGAGGGCCAGTCGGCCAGCCAGGGCACTGGCCAGGGTGCAGCCCGAGCCATGATAGCTGCCAGGCAGGCGCTGGCAGGTCCAGGTATGGGGCTGGCCATCTCGGCTGTACAGGCGGTTGTGGATTTCGTCTTCGTCGCCGTGACCGCCGGTAATCAGCAGGTGTCTACAGAACGGCAACAGTTTCTCGGCACACTCGTCAGCCGTGCCTTCTGGCAGCTCTGCGAGAATGCGCGCTTCCGGCAGGTTGGGGGTGGCAATGGTCGCCAGCGGCAGCAGGCGCTCGCGCACGGCATAGCCGACCTCGTCCTTGCCCAGGCGGCCACCGCCGCCGGCACGCAGCACCGGGTCGCAGACCAACGGCAGGTGCGGGTGGGCAGCCAGCAGTTCGGCGACGGTGTCGACCATGTCGATCGAACCGAGCATGCCCAGCTTGACGGCGGCCACCGTGGAGTCGGCCAGCACGGCGTTGGCCTGGGCCAGCACCCACTCGCGGTCGAGCACGCGGAAGTCGGAAACGTTGACGGTATCCTGGACGGTCAGGGCGGTCACCGCAGGTGCGGCGTGACAGCCTTGGGCGATCAGGGCTTCGATATCTGCCTGCAAGCCGGCGCCGCCACTGGGGTCGTGGCCGGAGAGACAGAGGACAACGGGGCGGGAGCTGTAGGTATTCATGGGCGGCGAGCTTACCACCAAACCTATTTGTGGGGATCGTCCTACAAACGGGTTTTGTTGATCGAGTGGTCAGATTTGTTTGTGTGAATCTTCTGAAAGTATTGATTTAGAGCTGTTTTATCGTGATCTCAGGTGGTCGATTGCCAGGTGGGAAAGCTATGCTAGAGTGCTCGGATAACTCGACAAACGGGTTCTGCCGGATTACGTCGTCTCAAACGGATGGGAGGCAACCGCGACGCGACCGGACAGGCCATGCTGGGGCTGTATGCGCTATTTGCTGATTGTGCTTCTGGGCTTGTTGCCTGTGCTGGCCGGGGCGGTCGAATTCGACGATGCCACCCGCCACCTTCCGTTGGGCCAGGCCATGCAGGTCTTCGAGGACCATGATGGCAGCGCCAGCATCGCCGAGGTCAGTGCGCCTGCGTTCGCCAAGCGGTTTCGCGCCCACCACGAGCCGGTGTTGAACGCCGGTTACTCCACATCGGTGTTCTGGCTGAAGATCGACTTGCACTACCTGGCATCGGCCACTGCCTCGCCCCGTGAATGGCTGCTGGAACTGGCCTATCCACCCCTGGACCACCTTGAGCTGTACCTGCCCGACAGTGCCGGCGCCTACCGCCTGGCCCAGCGCACGGGCGACGCCTTGCCCTACGCCAGCCGGCAGATCCGGCAGAACAACTACCTGTTCGAGTTGCCGCTGCGCCCTGGCCAGGCGCTTACCGTCTACCTGCGCCTGCACAGCCAGGGGTCGGTGCAGGCACCGCTGGCGTTATGGTCCGCCGAAGCCTATATGGAGGACCAGCCGACTCGCCTGTACGTGTTGGGCATGATCTACGGCGTGCTGCTGGTGATGCTGGTGTACAACCTGTTCATCTACCTCAGCGTGCGGGATGTCAGCTACCTCTATTACATCCTCTATATTGCGTCGTTCGGCCTTTACCAGGTTTCGGTGAACGGTGCGGGGGTCGCCTATTTCTGGCCGGAAAGCCCCTGGTGGGCGAATGCCTCGACACCGCTGTTCATTGGTGCCGCCGGCTTGTTTGGCTGCCAGTTCGCGCGGCATTTTCTGCAACTGGGCACGATCAGCCGAGGCTTCGACCGGTTGCTGCAACTGTTGATGCTCGGTGGCGCGGTGGTGATGGTGCTGGCCGTGAGCATGCCGTATGGCATCGCCCTGCGCATGGCCACGGTGCTGGCGCTGCTGTTTACGGTCAGCATCTTTACTGCCGGTGTGTATGCCTGGTCGCGCGGCTTGCGGGTGGCGCGCTGGTTCATCATCGCCTGGTCGGCGTTTTTGCTGGGCGGGCTGGTCAACACCTTGATGGTGCTGGGTTACCTGCCGAACCTGTTCATCACCATGTATGCCAGCCAGTTGGGTTCGGCCCTGGAAGTGGCACTGCTGTCACTGGCGCTGGCCGACCGTATCAACAGCCTGCGCGAGCAGCAGGCGCAAACCTTGCGTGAAACCGGACGAACGCTGGAGCAACTGAACCTTGAACTGGCCCGGAGCAACCGTATGAAGGACGAGTTCCTGGCCAGCGTGACCCATGAGCTGCGCACACCGATGAATGGTGTGATCGGTTCGCTGGAGCTGATGCACACGCTGCCGATGGACGCCGAGATGGCCCAGTACCATCGCACGGCGGCAGGTTCGGCGCAGGGTATGATGGACATGGTCGACGACATCCTCACCCTTTCCGAATTGCAAGGTGGTCGCCTGCGTGCGCAGCCTGCGCCGTTCAGTTTGCGCAACCTGCTGCAGGGCCTGCGTGCCGCGCATGCTGGCCAGGCGCTGGGCAAAGGGTTGTACCTGAGCCTGGACATCCCCGCCGAGCTGCCGGATGCGCTGCTGGGTGATGCGCAAAAACTCAGCCGCTGCCTGGGTTGCCTGCTCGACAACGGCCTGAAGTTCACCCATCAGGGCGGGGTCATGCTGCAAGTGCGCGGTCGACACCTGGGGCCGGACAACCTGGCGCTCACCTTCACGGTCAGCGACAGTGGTATCGGCTTTGATGATCTTGACCAGGCGGCCCTTTATCAGCGTTTTTATCAGCTCGATGGTTCCATGACCCGGCGTTATGGCGGGCTGGGGATTGGCTTGTCGATTTGCCGGCAGATGGGCGAGTTGTTGGGGGCGACGTTGTCGCATGACTCGACACGCGGGCTGGGGAGCCGGTTCGAGCTGACGATGAAAGTCGCGATATCGCAGGTGCAGTTGCCTGCGCACTCGCTGCAGACGCGTCGCTCGTTCTAGGTATATCGATAGCGGGGACGACGCGTTTGGGGGTGACAGGCGCCTGCCACGGGAGGTTTAGCGCCTGGGTAATCGAGTGCCGCGCGGGCGGCGCTCGATCTCATAGGCGCTAAATGTGTTGTGGCGAGCACCTGTCAGCCCTGATGCATTCCAACTCCTGTCGACGCGCGTCAGATTGTTCCTGCAACTCCCGCCCTCTAGGTTTGCCTGTCGCTTACAGTTCAGCGATCGGGTGCCGAAACTGCAGCAAGCATCTCAGGGTTTGATGAGTATTCCGGAGAACCCATGTAAGACGAAACCAAAACCACCCCAGGCGTCACCTATTTCTAACAAGGCGTGTTCCGCATAGCCGAAGGCATCCCCTGCCGCAGAGCCCGCGAGGAAGCCTCGGAGATGATGGAGGTTCCCCGCGATGAGTCCTCAGGCAAGGCTAGGCAGCGCGGGTTACTGCATCACTAATGGTGCGTAAGTCGACGAAAAGCCAAAAAGAGCGGTGATGGGCATCCAGCAGATAATCAGCCATAGAACATTTAGCCAAGTTATTTTTGAATTTTCAAAGCCGCACGCATCCCCCTCGCAAACATTGACTGACTGCTGGATCTGTACCATTGCTACCGAGAAAAAGGTGGTGTAGAGGAGTGTAAGCATAATCGGGATTATAGTGAAAAAAGAGAGTGGAAGGCTATCAAGTACCTTTTCGGATATATAGAATTCCCAGCTCACTATCATTAGGATGGGGGCGTAAAACATCAGCGTGACACCGATCGCACTACCTTCTACAGGCTGATTCACTTGAGTGCAGCGAGCGACGATTTTTTTCATCAAGAAGAAAATTGTTAAAGCGCCAAATATTGTACACAGCAGCGGGATGAGTCTGAGGCCATGCTGACCTCTAATGAGTAACCAGTGTCGATAGTGCCAGTAATAAAGGTACAGGCCCATTGACAAGGAAGCCATGATGATGAGTTTTGAAATGGAAATGACATAGAGTTGTTTTTTTTGCGGGTGTGAGGTGGTTGGCAATTCGGGATGGTGCTTATGGTCTGAGCTCATAGGGGTGTCTCTCATTTCATCAGCTTCATTAGGTAATATATCGCTACCCAGACAACGCCAATGGTGTTTAATGAAGATGCAATGAGTATTTTTCTTCTCAAATGTCTAGGAAATTGTAAGTGGTCTTGCTCATCCAGTAGCCCTCTGCGAATGCTTGAGGCGGGGGATCCGATGGCGCCAGCGATTACAGAAATAACTAGAATTCTGGAACCTATCTTTTTCTCTCCCCACATGCCGGTCGCAAATGGAAGGCACGCGCTCCGTTGGAGTGCTGAGGTCATTTCTTTATATTGGCGAGAGCAAGCGATGTGAAGGTCAGATACAAGCCCGATCAAGGCGAGGCAGATAGGAGTACCTAACAAAAAAAGCCTTAGTTTTACGTCAAGGTGGTCAATCATCCCCAAAGACCTCGAAGACTAATTCGCCGAACTCCTCACCCGCTTCCATACCACCGATGCTGCCGGCCACAGCGCCTCCACCAGTGATCACTATTCCGCATGCTGCGGCGTACGGCCCGAATCTCCAGCAAACCTTCGCAGAGATCTTCCATCGGCTTTCGCCTTCAACGATGGTCCCCTCGTTACCGCAGAGTGGGCAGGGCGTTGTTTTGTCGCCCACCAGCAGCCAGCCTCTCCCGTGTACACGCCCACGTGCCTGGCCGGCGATACAGAGGGCACCTGTGGTGGTCTGGTCACCGTCGAGCCCCTGGCCTTTGCCAAGGATGTTAATACGCTGGCTCATGGTTCGTTTCTTCCTGAAAGGGTGGAAGCCCGAACCTAGCACTCTGGAAACAGCCCTTTTCACTGGAAGAATGGTTTAGGAAACTTCTTACGCGAAATGCAGATTTGGATGTCGTCCAATCATCACCGCCGTAGCCAATTGCCATCCCGATTAGTCATTTTTGTCACTTTGACTGACCCCCAGGGAGTGCTTCACTGGACCTTTCAAGCATGCCCGGCTCCAGGAGCTCCCGATGAACCTGCACCAGTACGCTGAAACCCACGAAGTCACCAACCAGCCGCCGTCGCTTGATGGCGCCAACCTGTACCGCCTCGACCTGCCATTGCAGGAATGGTCGCGGCGCTTTGGCGCCGGCTGGGCCGAGTCGCGGATCGATGCCTACGGTGCCTTGGCCGGCGGCCCGCTGATGCGCGCGGGCTTCCTGGCCAACGCGCACAAGCCGGAATTCAGCAGCCACGACCGCTATGGCCATCGTATCGACCTGGTCGAGTTTCACCCTGCCTATCACGAACTGATGCGCACCGCGGTCGAACATGGCCTGCCCTCATTGCCCTGGGCCGAGCCGCGCCCCGGTGCCCATGTGGCGCGGGCTTCGATGACCTACCTGCACACCCAGGCCGAAGCCGGTACCGGCTGCCCGCTGACGATGACGTTTGCCGCGGTGCGGGCGCTCAGGCTGCAGCCTGAGCTGGCCGAGTACTGGCTGCCCAAGGTGCTGGCGCGTGAATACGACCCGCGCAATGTCGGGGACCGGCACAAGGCGGGGGTCACCCTTGGCATGGCCATGACCGAGAAACAGGGCGGCACCGATGTGCGGGCCAACACCACGCGCGCTTATCCTGTGGGTGCGCCTGGGCCGGGCCAGGCCTATGAACTGGTCGGCCACAAGTGGTTTTGCTCGGCGCCCATGTGCGACGCCTTCCTGACCCTGGCCCAGACCGAAAAAGGCCTGAGCTGCTTCCTGCTGCCACGCCATCGCCCGGATGACAACCGCAACCAGTTCTATATCCAGCGGTTGAAAAACAAGCTGGGCAACAGCTCCAATGCCTCCAGCGAAGTGGAGTTTCGTGGCGCCCTGGCGTGGATGGTCGGCGAAGAAGGGCGCGGGGTGCCGACCATCATCGAAATGGTCGCCATGACCCGTTTCGACTGCATGGTCGGCTCCAGTGCCTTGATGCGCCAGGCCTTGACCCAGGCGGCCCATCATTGCGCGTATCGCAAGGTCGGCGGCCGGGTGCTGAACGAGCAGCCGCTGATGCAGAACGTGCTGGCCGACCTGGCGCTGGAAAGCGAGGCGGCGCTGGCCCTGAGCCTGCGCATGGGGCAGGCGCTGGAACAGCTCGATGACCCGCAGCAGGCGCATTTTGCCCGGCTGGTCACGGCGGTGGGCAAGTACTGGATCTGCAAGCGTGCGCCGGCCATGATCAATGAAGCCGCCGAATGCCTGGGCGGCGCCGGGTATGTCGAAGACAGCATCCTGCCACGGTTGTACCGTGAGGCGCCGGTCAACTCGACCTGGGAAGGTTCGGGCAATGTGCAGTGCCTGGATGTACTGCGGGCCTTGTCCAAGGAACCCGGGGTGCTCGATGCGCTGTTCGCAGAACTGGGGGACGGCCATGGCGACCCTCGGCTGGCCGCGCACATCGGCAACCTCAAGGGGGCGTTTGCCGACACCGCCGACATCCAGTATCGCGCCCGTCAGTTGACCGAGGACATTGCCCTGGCACTGCAGGCCAAACTGCTGCTGGAAGCGGGCAATGCGGTGGTCAGCGATGCCTTCATCGGTAGCCGCCTGGCCGGTGGCGGCCGGGCCTATGGGGCGTTGCCGCGGGGTGTGGATGTGCACGCGCTGGTGGCCAGGGCTACGCCAGCCTGGCAACACTGATCAATGGGGGTGTATTTACCCTCGAAGGCAGGCAAGATGGTCCACATGCATGTCCAGACAGGAAGCACAGTGTGAGCCACGCTTTTGTAGTCGTTGATACCCCAGAACAGGCCGTCGACCGTCTGGCGGCCCTGCATGCTCAGGCCACCGGTGCCCTCAGCCAGGCCCTCAAGCAATACCTCAAGGACCGAACCGAACCAGACGCCGAGGAACGCGGGCTGTTCCGTTACCCGGCGCTGCGCCTGACCTACTACAGCCAAGGTGAAGTCGCGGCCACCACGCGTGCTTACGCCAAGGTGCAGGTGGCCGGTACCTACAGCGTTACCGTTACCCAGCCGGCCGCCTTCCGCGGCTATTTGCTGGAGCAGTTGCGCCCCCTCATGCACGACTACACCGTGACGGTTGAAGTCGGCGTCAGCGAGCAGAACATCCCTTACCCTTACGTGGTCGACCAAGGCGACGAACTGGCCGGCAGCGGTATCACCGCGGCGCAGCTGGCGCGGGTGTTCCCCAGCACCGACCTGTCGGCAGCCACCGACAATATCGCCGATGGCCTGTACGACTGGGACAGCACCGAAACCCTGCCGTTGGCCTTGTTCGATGCCGCGCGCGTGGACTTCTCGCTGCGCCGGCTGGTGCATTACACCGGCAGTGACTGGCGCCACGTGCAGCCGTGGATCTTGCTGACCAACTACCACCGTTATGTCGACCAGTTCATCAGCCATGGCCTGGAGCAGTTGCGTGAAGACCCGCGCTTCGTGCGCATGGTGTTGCCGGGCAATGTGGTGATCGAAAAGGGCATGGACCATGGCGAGACCCAGGCCTTGGTGGCCAGCGTGGTCTGGCACCGTTACCAGATGCCGGCCTATCACCTGATTGCGGGCGACGGCGACGGGGTCACCTTGGTCAACATCGGCGTCGGCCCTTCCAATGCCAAGAACATCACCGACCACCTGGCCGTGCTGCGCCCGCACTGCTGGCTGATGATCGGCCACTGCGGCGGCCTGCGCCAGTCGCAGACCATCGGTGACTATGTGCTGGCGCACGCCTACATGCGGCGCGACGGCATCCTCGACCGCGTGGTGCCGCCGAACATTCCCATCCCGGCCCTGGCCGAGGTGCAACTGGCCTTGCAGGAAGCGGCTGCACAGGTGACCGGTGAGCGTGGCGAAGAGCTGAAGAAACGCCTGCGCACCGGCACCGTGCTGACCTACGACGACCGTAACTGGGAACTGCGCTGGGCCCAGGAGCGGCCATTGATCAACCTGTCACGTGCGGTGGCCGTGGACATGGAGAGTGGCACCATTGCCGCCCAAGGCTACCGGCTGCGCGTGCCGTACGGCACCTTGCTGTGTGTGTCCGACAAGCCTCTGCACAGTGAGATCAAGCTGCCGGGGTCGGCTAACGCGTTTTACAACCGGGCGGTCAGCCAGCACTTGAAGATCGGCATCGCCGCACTGGATCTGCTGCGTACCGAGCTCAATTCGCTGCACTCGCGTAAACTGCGCAGCTTCGATGAGCCGCCGTTCCGCTGAGGATCCATGCCCCTGCCACCCCGTTCCAAGCCGCGCCGCCCCCAGGCGCGGCCTGCCGACCAGCGTCGCCAGCCCAAGGCGCCGCCGGCCGAGCCACGCCTGATCCTGTTCAACAAGCCGTTCGACGTGCTGACCCAGTTCAGCGATGGCGAAGGGCGCGCGACCCTCAAGGACTTCATCGACATCCCCGGTGTGTACCCGGCCGGGCGGCTGGACCGCGACAGCGAAGGCTTGTTGCTGCTGACCAACGATGGTGGCCTGCAGGCGCGCATCGCCGACCCCAAGCACAAACTGGCCAAGACCTATTGGGTGCAGGTGGAAGGCGAGGCGAGCGACGAGCAACTGCAACGCCTGCGCGAAGGCGTGGCACTCAATGATGGGCCGACATTGCCGGCTGAAGCACGGCGCCTGGATGAGCCCGAGCTGTGGCCACGCAACCCGCCGGTGCGCTTTCGCAAGAGCGTGCCGACCAGTTGGCTGGAGCTGGTGATTCGCGAGGGGCGTAACCGCCAGGTACGGCGGATGACGGCGGCGGTAGGGTTACCGACATTGCGCCTGGTGCGGGTACGCATTGGTGACTGGGCGCTGGATGGGCTGGAGCAGGGGTGCTGGCGGGAAGTTGCAGCGAAGCTGTCGAGGTAGGTGCAGGGGGCCGCTTTGCGGCCCATTCGCTACGCAAGGTAAAGCGCCGCGCGCCTACACGCCTTCCAGGAATGCCACCACCACGCTCTTGATGATGAAGGCCAGCACCCCCAGCCCCAGCACGAAGAACAGGATCATCGTGCCAAACCGCCCGGCCTTGGACTTTTTCGCCAGGTCCCAGACGATGAAACCCATGAAACCGATCAGCACGGTGACCAGGATGATCATCATCCATTCTTCGAATACGGCGGGATCCATCTGTGTTCTCCAGGCAGTCTGAGCGCTCGATCATACGCCGGGCGCCCGGGTATTCAACGCAGGTGCGTCAAGGGCAGCTCGGTACTGGCCAGCACCTGGTTGAGCACGAAGCTCGAACGCACGCTGGTCACACCTTCGATGCGGGTCAGGCTGCCTAGTAGCAATTTCTGGTAGTGGTCCATGTCAGGCACCACCACTTTGAGCTGATAGTCGGCGTCCATACCGGTGACCAGGCTGCATTCGAGCACCTGCGGCAAGTTGCGGATGGCGGCCTCGAAGGTTTCGAAGCGCTCCGGGGTGTGGCGGTCCATGCCGATCAGCACATAGGCGGTCAGGCTCAGGCCGAGCTTCTTGCGGTCGAGCAGGGCAACCTGACGCGAAATGTAGCCGTCATCCTCCAGCTGCTTGACCCGACGCGAGCACGGCGAAGGCGACAAGCCGATGCGTTCGGCCAGCTCCTGGTTGGAAATGCGCGCATCGCGCTGCAATTCGGCAAGGATGCTCAGGTCGTAGCGGTCAAGTTTGCTCATGGAATATGCCTTTTCTGTTCCGATTGCGGTGAATTATCAATCCACGATGAAAAATTGCGCAAGTGCTATTTATCTGAGCAATCTTCGCAATCCTCTGTCACCTCCGGTTCGGTATCTTTATCAACAGAATCACTGCCCGGACAACAGTCCACGGCGACGCGCCCTAGGCGGGCGGTCGCGGCCAGCCATCCAACAGGATCCGCTAGGCCCCCGGGCTACACACCGTCCAGAAGACGGCGTGAGGTGAGCCGGCGCCACAAGTGCCGAGCACGGACGACAATTCCCAAAGGGAGGCCCCACGGCCTCCCTTTTTTCATGTCCGCGATTTTAACTTGCCGCTGTGGCCGGCGCGGTAGACTGGCAGCGGCTGCAGTCATTTTTTACCGAGAGGAACACCATGAAGTCGCGCATCTGGCAGTTGGCAGGTGTTGGTTTGGTTGCGTTGAGCATCAGTCTGGGCGCCTTGGCCCAAGGCCCGGATGAGGCGCACGGTGGGCATGGCGGCGACCCCAATGGCGCCCCCGCGGGCCGTTCCCCGCTCAACTCGCGCGACGAAGTGCGCCAGACGCAGCCGCCGCGCGAGGGCTATTACCAGGACATCCCTCGGCGCAATGGCGATAACCGTCACTGGCAGGCCGGTGGGCCCGGGCAGCGGCCAGGCGGTGACTGGCAGGGGCGCCCGGACGGGCATGGCAATGGCTGGGGGCCGGGGCCGCAGTATCGGCCAGGGCAAAGCATCGAGCGCTTCCCTGACCGCTACTGGAAGGTGCCCTACCGCGGGCAGGACTACTTCTACTCGGGCGGCTACTGGTACCGGCCGCATGGCGGCAGTTACATCGTCGTGGCGCCGCCCTATGGGGTAAGGGTGGAATACTTGCCGTCGTATGCCCGCGAGGTGTGGTTGGGTGGGGCGTTGTTCTTCCTGGTTGCCGATACCTATTACCAGTACCTGGCGGACAGCCGCGAGTACGTGGTGGTCAACCCGCCGGGGGTGGCGCCGGCGCCTGTGCCGGCTGGCAACGGTTACGACGTGGTGGCCTATCCGATGAATGGCCAGGGGCAGGAGCAGCAGGAGCAGGACCGCTACCAATGCCATCGTTGGGCGGTGAGCCAGTCTGGGTTTGATCCGGCCACGGCGGTTTATGCGCCACCGGGCAATGTCACAGACACCTACCGGCGTGCGCTGGGGGCCTGTTTCAGTGGGCGTGGTTACAGCATCAACTGAAGCTGACGCGCCTACACCGGGTCCGCGTGCACCATCACATCCGCCTGTGGATAACGCTGGCGGATCACCTTCGATGCCGCCACGCACAAGCCGTGCGCCTCATGCAGCGCCAGCTCCCCAGGCAACTCCAGGTGCAACTGCACGAACCACTGGTTGCCCGATACCCGCGTGCGCAGGTCATGCACCCCTTTCACCCCGGGGATGGCCAGCACCAGGGCGGCCATCTGCTCGCCAACCTCGCCGGGCAGCGCCTTGTCCATCAGGATGGCGGTGCTTTCCCGCGCGATCTGCAGGGCGCTCCAGAGAATGTAGAAGGCAATGCCCAGGCCGAACAGGGCGTCCAGTTGCGACCAGCCAAACTGCGTCAGCAACAGGGCAAGCAAGATGCTGCCATTGAGCAGCAGGTCGGAGCGGTAGTGCAGTGAGTCGGCCCGCACCGCCGTAGAGCCGGTCAGGCGAATGACCTTGTGCTGCAACGCCAGCAGGGCAATGGTCAGCACCAGCGAAAGCAGCATCACCGCGATGCCGACCGTGGTGTCGCCCAACGGTTGTGGCGTTTGCAGGCGTTCGACCGCCTGCACCCCGATCAACACCGCGCTGACCCCGATAAACAGCGCCTGCGCCATACCGGCCAAGGCCTCGGCCTTGCCGTGGCCGAACCGGTGGTCATCATCGGCCGGGCGCAAGGCGTAATGCACGGCGAGCAGGTTGAGAAACGAGGCCACGGCGTCCAGTGCCGAATCGGTCAGCCCGGCCAGCAAGCTGACCGAGCCGCTCAGCCACCAGGCCAGTGCCTTGCTCAGCACCAGGATGCTGGCCACCGCCAGTGAGGCGCGGGTGGCCAGGCGCAGCAGGCGCTGGTGTTCAGCCGGGGTGATCATGCTGTGGGCGATGTCCTTGTGTGGTTCAGGCAGCCGGTACCCGCTGGTAGGCCGCCAGTTGCTCGACGCTGCCACGCTGCTGGATCAGGCGCGGGTCATTCAGCGGCAGGCGCTGGCCGAGCTCGCTTTCGAGGATGGCCTGCAGCTTGAGGTTGTCGACCTTGCCATCGGGGCTTACCGCTTCGCGCAGTTTTTCCGGAGCGACCTGGGCGGTGCGGCCGCCGGGGTAGTAGATGGCGCCCGTGGCGAAGTCGATGCCGAAGGCGATCAGCCCGGGGATCACGTAGAACAGGATGCCGATGGCGTCCATGGCGGCGACCACGGGGTCGATCTTGCCGTCGATCTGCCCGCGACGGTCTGGGTAGAACAGCGTGCCGCAGGCCGTCAGCTGGGTCAGCAAGGTGACGATGAGGGCGCCGCCGATGACACGGGATGGGATACGCATGTAAATCTCCGAAAAGGTATTCAGCAGGGGCAAGCGAAGCGCCAGCACCTGAAGCTAAGACCATGATAGAGCAGGCTGGGTTCGCCGTTATACTCGCCCGACTGTTCGAGGACCACCATGATTTCATTACCGATCGATACCGTGTTGCCCGCCTTGCGCCAGGCATTGGAAAACCGCGACGAAGCCGTGCTCGAAGCGCCGCCCGGCGCCGGCAAGACCACCCGCGTGCCCCTGGCGTTGCTGGACGCGCCATGGCTGGCCGGGCAGACCATCGTGATGCTCGAACCGCGCCGCCTGGCGGCCCGCGCGGCCGCCGAAAGGCTGGCCAGCGAGCTGGGGGAAAAGGTCGGGGAAACCGTTGGCTACCGCATCCGCCTGGACAGCAAGGTCGGGCCCAGGACCCGTATCGAAGTGGTCACCGAGGGTATCCTCACCCGCCGGCTGCAGGCCGACCCAGGGCTGGAGGGCGTGGGGTTGCTGATTTTCGATGAATTTCACGAACGCAGCCTGGACGCCGACCTGGCGCTGGCGCTGAGCCTCAATGGCCGCGAGTTGCTGCGTGACGAGCCGCTGAAGATCTTGCTGATGTCGGCGACCCTGGAAGGCGAGCGCCTTTCGCGGCTACTCGACGACGCGCCGGTGGTCAGCAGTGAAGGGCGCATGCACCCGGTGGATATCCGCTGGGGGCGGCCCTACCAGCCTGGTGAATTCGTCGAGCCGCGGGTCGTCGAGTGTGTCCTGCAGGCCCTGGCGGAGCAGCCAGGCAGCGTACTGGTGTTTCTGCCAGGCCAGGCGGAGATCCGCCGGGTGCATCAGCACCTTCAAGAGGCATTGGCTGACCGCCCGGGTATCCTGCTGTGCCCGCTGCATGGCGAACTCGACCTGAACGCGCAGCGCGCGGCCATCGACCCCGCGCCCAGCGGTATGCGCAAGGTGGTGCTGGCCACCAACATCGCGGAAACCAGCCTGACCATCGACGGCGTGCGCGTGGTGGTGGACGCAGGCCTGGCGCGAGTGCCGCGCTTCGACCCCGGCAGCGGCATGACGCGGCTCGATACCCAGCGCATCTCCCGCGCCAGTGCCACCCAACGCGCCGGCCGTGCCGGGCGCCTGGAACCGGGGGTGTGCTTCCGGCTGTGGTCCGAGGCCCAGCATGACCAGCTGGCCGCCCATGGCAGCGCAGAAATACTCCAGGCCGACCTTGCGGGGCTGGCCTTGCAACTGGCCCGCTGGGGCGTCACGCCCGATCAGTTGCGCTGGCTGGACCAGCCGCCAGCGGCGGCGTTCGCCCAGGCCCAGGACCTGCTGGCACGGCTCAACGCGTTCAAGCCCGGCAGCCGCGACAACTTGAGCGAGCACGGCCAGGCGATGGCCGAATTGCCGGCCCATCCGCGCATCGCTCACTTGCTGCTGCGCGGCCAGGATCTGGGGCTGGCCACCATGGCCTGTGATGTTGCGGCCTTGCTGGGGGAGCGTGATATCCAGCGTGGCGGCGGCGCCGACCTGCACAGCCGGCTGGCGCTGGTCAGTGGTGAAAGCAAAGCATCCCGAGGCGGGCAAGGCGGTGTGCAGCGTGCGCGGCAGCTGGCCCGTCAGTACCGTGGGCTGCTGCGCGGCAAGGTGGGTGCGGGCGTCGCCGACCCCGACCATCCACGCTGGTTGGGCGCGTTGCTGGCGCTGGCCTACCCCGACCGGGTCGCCCAGCAGCGACGCGAAGGCGGCGCCGAGTACCGCCTGGCCAACGGTCGCGCGGCATTGTTCGCTGAGGTCGATGCCTTGATGAAGTGCCCGTGGCTGGTGATTGCCGACCTGGGCAGCCGTCAGGGCCAGCGTGAGGAACGCATCTACCTGGCCGCCGAGTTCGACCCGGCGCTGCTCGACGGTGTGCTGGCCGAGCAGGTCGAGCGTGTCGACCTGCTCGACTGGGACGAGCGCGAACAGGTGCTGCGTGCCGAACGCCAGACCAAGGTTGGCGAGCTGGTGCTCAGCCGCGAACCGTTGCCTGGCCTGGACGATGAAGCCCGCGCCAAGGCGCTGCTCGGCCTGGTACGGCGCAAAGGCCTGAACCTGCTGAGCTGGACGCCAGAGTTGCGCCAGTGGCAGGCGCGGGTGGCCTTGCTGCGCCAGCTGGACCTGGAGAAGAACGGGCAGAGCGAGTGGCCTGATCTGGGCGACGAAGCGCTGCTGGCCAGCCTGGAAGATTGGCTGCAACCCTACCTGGGCAAGGTCTCGCGCTTGAGCCATTTTGCCGGGCTGGACCTGTCGTCGATCCTGCGCAACCTGCTGCCATGGCCGTTGCCGCAGCGTCTGGATGAGTGGGCGCCGGCGCATCTGGCCGTGCCGTCTGGCTCGAACATCCGCCTGGACTACAGTGAATACCCGCCCATTCTCGCCGTGCGCCTGCAGGAGCTGTTCGGCCTGGCCGACACCCCGCGCATTGCCCAGGGGCGACAGCAGGTCAAGCTGCACCTGCTGTCACCGGCACGCCGGCCGGTGCAGGTGACCCAGGACCTGGCCAACTTCTGGCGCACGACCTATGCCGAGGTGAAGAAGGACCTCAAGGGCCGCTACCCCAAGCACTACTGGCCGGATGACCCGCTGGTGGCTGAAGCCACGGCGCGGGCCAAGCCTCGGGGTACCTGATGGGTTTCAGGCGGAATTACTCGGTTCCTGCACTGGGCGTCCGTTGCAAACCCGCGTGAGGAGGAAGATGGTTTCTTTGCCCTCCAAGACTCGCAGGTAAGAAAAGAAAGGATCGGCCACGGTCTGGTCGTGGTCGAGCCGCACCGTATGCCCTTGATGATCACGCCAACGGCATATCAAGCTGTCGTCGCTCCAGTACAGCGGTTCGAACTTGAAGGGGTCGGACACGCTGGCGTACTGGTATAGCCCAAGGTAGCCGTTGCGGCTGACCCCCATGGTCTTGTCGTGGTCCGCCCCGCTGCCGGTGATCATGAAGTGCAGGCGATCTGGTTCTTTCGAGTGAAACAGAAAACGAAACACGCTGGCAGGCTTCTGATGGCCGGCAATCACCCAATCACTCTGGCCGCTGATCACCTGCTGATCAGCGTCTTTGAACAGGCTGAGGTAGACGGATTTGGGCTTCTGGCGCGGAAGGCTTTCGAGGGTGGTTGCCGGATCGAGGGCTTGCAGAGTGCCGAGGAATATCTCGGCATCTTCTGCCCAATGGCTATCGCTTGCTGCCCCTTGGCTGTCGGTTATGGAAGTGATCATGGCGGCTCCGTGTCTTAAGGTCGCGAGCCGCCACGGTCACTGATACGGGGCCATGCTGGCAGCGTGCAGGTCTTCCACGGCGCACGCCTTGTGCAAGGTCACGCGTCAGGCGCCGCTATCCGCCTCCAGCAACGTGAACAGGCGGTACAGCACCACGGTACTGAACAGCTGCAAGAAGCCGCTCAGGCTGTCCATGGCCAGTTCCATGCCGGGGGCTGGCTCCGGGAAGGCCATCAGCAACAGCCCGTCGATCAGCCAGATGGGCGCCAGCACGCCCAGCACGCAGATCATGATGCGCATGAAGTGGCCGGTGGTCATCCGCGCGCTTTCGCGCATCGCCTGCACCACCGGCAGGCCACGCAGCACCAGCAGGTATTCGGCGAACACCAGGTTGATCATGATCCACACGCCCGGGAAGATGAACAGCGCCAGGCCCGCCATGATCAGCAGCGAGCTGATCAGAATCAGCAGGGCCAGTTGCGGCCACAGTTGCAGGGCGCGGGCGAACAGGTCGCGCTTGGCGATGTCCTGGCCGTTGCTGCGGGTGTCGAGATAAAGGATCAGCGCCGCGCTGTACAACGGGTAGAACAGCAGGCTGACCAGCATGCCGTAGGCCGGCGACGCCTGGTCGCCCAACTGCCGGTACAGCAGCTGGGTGAGCAAGGCTTCAAGCACCACCAGCGGCAGGCACAGCTGGAGAATGTTTGGCAGGTGGCGGCGGAAGAAGTACAGGGAGTCGCGCAGAACGCTCAGCGGATTCATCGGTCAACATCGCATGGCAGTAAAAGCAGGGGCCTAACTTTAGCCCAAAGCGGGCGTGCAGCTGTCACTTGCTGAAAAAAGTTTCACCGCCGTGGCGATTGAATCCCGTGCCTGCACCCCCCATCTTTGACGCTGTCCGTTGTCCCGCTTCCCCACGAGGTCGCCTCATGAACACTGAAGAACAAACCCTGATCGATAGCCTGTTCGGCCGCATCAAGCAAGCTGAAGACCCAAGCCAGCCCCGCGATGCCCAGGCCCAGGCGTGCATCGAGGAACACCTGCGTCAGCAGCCAGCAGCACCTTATTACATGGCCCAGGCGATCCTGGTTCAGGAAGCTGCGCTCAAGCGCCTGGACGAGCAGAACAAGCAACTCGAAGCGGAGCTCAAGCAGGCCCGCGCCCAAGCCGAAGCCAGCCGTGCGGGTAGCAACGCCCCGAGCAACAGCGGCGGTGGTTTCCTGTCGAGCATCTTTGGTTCGGGCGGGCGCAGTGCGCCACCGGCGGTGCAACCGCAGCGGCCTTCGGCGCCTGTTTCTGCCGGCGGTGGCTGGCGTGAACCGTCTGCGCCGGGCTTTAACCAGCAGCCTGCGCAGCAACAGCAGCAAGGCTTCGGCGCAGCCCCGGCGCGGGGTGGCGCCAGCAGCTTCCTGGGTGGCGCGATGCAGACCGCTGCCGGTGTGGCAGGCGGGGTGTTGCTGGCGCAAGGTATCAGCAGCCTGTTCAACCACAACTCGCAGCCCGAGGAAGTGGCCGAGGTAAGCAAGGAAGAGCCGACCCCTGCCAGCGACAGCGGTGGCTGGAATGACCAGGGCGGGCAGCAGCAAGTGGCCGACAGCGGCGGTTGGGGCAATGACCAGGGCGGTTACGCCGACACCGATTATGGCAGTGATGATGGGGGCTTCTTCTCCGACGACGATTCCTACGTCTGACGGGTCTGGCATACTGCTGGCATTTTGGGGCTGCAGGGCAGCCCCGAATTCCATCAGATGAAGGGGTTCCAGGTGAAAAAGATCGCGTTGTTCGCCGACGTGCAGAACCTCTACTACACCGTGCGCCAGGCGCACGGCTGTCATTTCAACTACGCCGCGCTGTGGGCCGAGGTCAGCCGTGAAGGGCAGATCGTCGAGGCCGTGGCCTATGCCATCGACCGCGGTGACAGCAAGCAGCAGCAGTTTCAGCAAATTTTGCGCAACCTGGGTTTCGAGGTACGCCTGAAACCGTTCATCCAGCGCAGCGATGGCTCGGCCAAAGGTGACTGGGATGTGGGCATCACCCTGGATGTGATCGATGCGGCCAGCCGCGTGGACCAGGTGGTGCTGGCCTCGGGTGACGGTGACTTCGACCTGTTGCTGGAGCGGGTCATCCAGCGTCACGGTGCTGAAGCGGTGGTGTATGGCGTGCCCGGGCTTACTGCGATGTCACTGATCCGCGCTGCGAGCCGGTATGTGCCTATTGAGGGGCGGTTGTTGTTGCGTCATTGAGGTGTTCGCCATTACATCTTCAGCGCCCATAAGATCGAGCGCCGCGCGGGCGGCGCTCGATCTCACAGGCGCTGAAAACCTACCGTCAAACTCGCCCCCCCCCACCAAGTGTGCCGCTCATTTATTCTGGTTTTGTAACTTATTATTGCTCGGTGGCCTTTCTAAACTAAGCCACCCGTAAACGGATTTTGAGTAACCTTGCCATGCCTGCCTCCCGTCGCTTCCCGCTGCTGCTTATCGGCGCCTTTATGGCCCTGTACCTGGTCTGGGGGTCCACCTACCTGTTCATTCGCATTGGCGTCGAGTCCTGGCCACCGATGCTCATGGCGGGGGTGCGCTTTCTGATCGCCGGGGGCTTGCTGTACGGTTTCCTGCGCTGGCGGGGTGTGCCGGCGCCGACCTGGCCGCAATGGCGGGCGGCGGGGGCAATCGGCTTTCTGCTGCTCAGCTGCGGCAATGGCGGTGTGACCGTGGCCGAGCACGCCGGTGTGGCCTCAGGCGTGGCGGCGCTGGCGGTGGCGACGGTGCCGCTGTTCACTCTGGTGTTCGGCTTGCTGTTCGGTCACCGTAATTCGCGGCTCGAGTGGGCGGGTATCGGCCTTGGGCTGGTCGGTATCGGCCTGCTCAACCTTGGCTCCAACTTGCAGGCAAGCCCGATTGGCGCGGCACTGATTCTGTTCGCGGCGGCGTCGTGGGCATTCGGTTCGGTGTGGAGCAAGAGCTTGCCGTTGCCCCAGGGGCCGATGGCCAGTGCCGCCGAAATGCTGGTGGGCGGGGCAGTGTTGCTGCTGGGCAGCGTGGTGTCGGGCGAGCGCATGACCCAGATGCCGACCGCCGCCGGTTGGGGCGCGCTGGCCTACCTGGTGTTCTTCGGCTCGATCCTCGCATTCAGTGCCTACATGTACCTGCTCAAACATGTACGCCCGGCAGCCGCGACCAGCTATGCCTACGTCAACCCGGCGGTGGCGGTGCTGTTGGGTATCGTCTTCGCCGGTGAGCAGATCGGCGCCGAAGAATGCGTGGCCATGGCAGTCATCATTGGCGCAGTGGTGCTGATCGGCCTGCCGCAGTGGCGCAAGGCACCACAACCTGCGCAACCGCTGAAGGGCGAAATCTGCAAGTAAGCGGGGGTGTTGCGGTAAACTTGCCGCCTTCGCTGAACCCCCTGACGGTATTGCCATGAATTTCGCCAAACTCGGCCTGATCGAACCCTTGCTGCGTACCCTGCAGCAGCTGGACTACACCACCCCGACCCCGGTCCAGGCCCAGGCCATCCCTGCCGTGCTGGCCGGCCGCGACCTGATGGCCGCAGCCCAGACCGGCACCGGCAAGACCGCAGGCTTCGCCCTGCCGGTGCTGCAGCGCCTGGCGCTGGAAGGTGAGAAGGTTGCCAGCAACTCGATCCGCGCGCTGGTGCTGGTACCCACCCGCGAGTTGGCCGAGCAGGTGCACAACAACGTGCGCGAATATGCCGAGAACCTGCCGCTGAGCACCTATGCGGTGTACGGCGGCGTCAGTATCAACCCGCAGATGATGCGCCTGCGCCGTGGCGTCGACCTGCTGGTGGCAACCCCAGGTCGCTTGCTCGACCTGTTCCGCCAGAACGCTGTGAAGTTCAACCAGGTGCAGACCCTGGTGCTCGACGAAGCCGACCGCATGCTCGACCTGGGGTTTGCCGAAGAGCTGCAGTCGGTGTACGCCGCGCTGCCGCGCAAGCGCCAGACGTTGCTGTTTTCCGCGACCTTCTCGGACCAGATCCGGGTGCTCGCCGGCCTGGCCCTGAACGACCCGCTGAGCATCGAAGTCAGCCCGCGCAATGCCGCCGCCTCCACCGTCAAGCAGTGGCTGGTGCCTGTGGACAAGAAGCGCAAGGCCGACCTGTTCTGCCACTTGCTGCGCAAGCAGCGCTGGAGCCAGGTGCTGGTGTTCGCCAAGACCCGCAACGGTGTCGACCAGTTGGTGGAGCGCTTGCTCAGCGAAGGTATCAACGCCGATGGCATCCATGGCGACCGCCCGCAAGCGACGCGCCAGCGTGCCCTGGATACCTTCAAGGCGCGTGAGATCCAGGTATTGGTGGCAACCGATGTGGCCGCACGCGGGCTGGACATCGACGACCTGCCGCTGGTGGTCAACCTCGACCTGCCGATTGTCGCCGAGGATTACGTGCACCGTATCGGCCGCACGGGGCGTGCTGGCAACAAAGGTGAGGCGATTTCGCTGGTGTGTGCCGACGAAGTGCAGATGCTGGCGTCGATCGAGACGCTGATTCGCCAGACCTTGCCGCGGCACGAAGAGCCGGACTTCATCCCTGAGCACCGGGTGCCGATGACTGATGCCAGTGGGCAGGTGATCAAGAAGCCGAAGAAGGCCAAGAAGCCGAAAGAGAACAGCGCCAAGCGTGGTTTGGGGCGCTGGATGGACAGTGCCGAGGCGGCTAGCCCGGCGCCAGCTGTTAAAGCGGTGCGCAAGGTGCCTAGCTTCAATGGCGGGCCGCGTAAGCGTAAGCCTTGAGCTAGCTGCGGCTCTGTGGGAGCGGGCTTGCCCCGCGAACACCGGCGAAGCCGGTGCCAGGCACTGCGTGCCTCTATTCGTGGAACAAGCCCGCCACCCAATCCGCCGCTGCCCGCCCGGCCCGCAACCCACTGGCAAAGCACGCCGTCAGCAGATAACCCCCCGTCGGCGCCTCCCAGTCCAGCATCTCGCCGGCACAGAACACACCCGGCAGCGCCTTGACCATCAACCCCGCGTCCAGCCCCTCGAAGCGCACCCCACCGGCACTGCTGATCGCTTCATCCAGCGGCCTGGCGCGCACCAAGGTAATCGGCAACGCCTTGATCGCCCGTGCCAGCGCTTGCGGATCGGCGAAGGTCGCTTGATCCGTCAGCTCCCGCAACAAGCCTGCCTTGACCCCGTCGATACCCAATTGGCTGTGCAGGTGCTTGGCCATCGAGCGTGAACCACGCGGCTTGGCCAACGCTTCAGCAATTTTATCCACAGGCCGGTCTGGCAACAGATCCAGCAGCAGCACCCCGCGGCCCTCGCGGTTGATGGCCTCGCGCACTAGCGCCGACCAGGCGTACACCAGGCTGCCTTCGACCCCTTGCGCAGTGAGAATGAATTCGCCCTTGCGCGGCGGGCTGCCCGGCACGCTGAGGGCAATGTTCTTCAGCGGTGCGCCGGCAAACTTGTCCTTGAGCAAGGTGCTCCAGCCTTCGACTTCAAACCCACAGTTGCTCGGCTGCAAGGGCGAGATATCCACAGCCCGCTCAGCCAGCAGTGGTTGCCACGCACCGTCTGAACCGAGGCGCGCCCAACTGCCCCCACCCAGCGCAAGCACCACGGCTGCCGCTTTCACCCGTCGTTCACCCTGTGGATAAGCGATCCGCAGGCTGCCATCGTCATGCCAGCCCAGCCAGCGATGGCGGGTGTGGATAACTACGCCGCTGTCGCGCAGGCGCTTGAGCCAGGCGCGCAGCAGGGGGGCTGCCTTCATGTCGCGAGGGAATACCCTGCCCGAGGTGCCGACGAAGGTTTCGATACCCAGGCCGTGAATCCACTGGCGCAGGGCCTCGGCATCGAAGCTGCGCAGCAGGGCGTCGATCTCGCCCTGGCGTTCGGCGTAGCGCGCGACGAAAGCGGGGTATGGCTCGGAATGGGTGATGTTCATGCCGCCGACACCTGCCAGCAGAAACTTGCGGCC
Source organism: Pseudomonas sp. NFX1 (assembly GCF_051123555.1). NCBI lineage: Bacteria > Pseudomonadati > Pseudomonadota > Gammaproteobacteria > Pseudomonadales > Pseudomonadaceae > Pseudomonas > Pseudomonas sp. NFX1. Next base: position 5,371,567 of record NZ_CP169366.1, read on the forward strand.
TACCGAGGGCATGGCATCGAATACCTCGACCGCCAAGCCCGCCTGGGCCAGCGCTTCGGCGGCCATCAGGCCGGCGGGGCCACCACCGATGACGGCGACAAGGGGAGGGGATGAAGGGTGTAGATCGGGCATGGGCGGCGGCAGGCTGTGGAAAAGAGTGTGCATTCTAGCGCAGGCGGCCCTGTGGAAGCACTGGTCAAAAAATGATCAGATCTTTGCAGGGCACGCAGGCAAAGGGCTGCAGCAGCTTTCGCGCAGCTTATCCACAGGCGGTTCCACAGTCATTGTGAACAACTGATGACCTTCGCCGCACTGTGATGCAGGATGCCATGGCGCCGCGCCAGCGCAGCACGGTCTTTGCTGTAGCCACCGCCGATCACCCCCACCACCGGGATATCGCGGCCCAGGCAATGACGCATGACACTTTCGTCGCGGGCCGCCAAGCCTTCGTCGGTCAGTTGCAGGTAGCCCAGGGCATCGTCCTTGTGCACATCCACGCCGGCGTCGTACAGCACCAGGTCGGGCTGGTACAACGGCAGCAGGTAGTTGAGGGCATCGTCCACGACCTTGAGGTAGGCCGCGTCGCCCATGCCGCGGGGCAGGGGGATGTCCCAGTCGCTCTGCGCCTTGCGGGCCGGGAAGTTCTGTTCACAGTGCAGGGACACGGTGATCGCGTCGGGTGTGTCCTGGAGGATGCGCGCAGTGCCGTCGCCTTGGTGCACGTCGCAGTCGAAGATCAGCACCCGGTGCACCCGCCCGGCCTCCAGCAGGTAGCGGCTGATCACGGCCAGGTCGTTGAAGATGCAGAAACCGGCGGGGTGATCGTAATGGGCGTGGTGGGTGCCGCCGGCCAGGTGGCAGGCGATGCCGTGCTCAAGGGCCAATTCGGCGCACAGCAGCGAGCCGCCCACGGCGCGCACGGTGCGCCGGGCCAGCGCCTCGCTCCAAGGCAGGCCGAGGCGGCGCTGGTCCTCGCGGGACAGGTCGCCGTTCATGTAGCGCTCGATGTAACCGCGGTCGTGGGCCAGGGCGAGGATGTCGTTGGGGCAGATCTGCGGGCGCAACAGGTCCTGGTCGCGGGTCAGGCCGCTGTCGACCAGGTGGTCGCGCAGCAGGCGAAACTTGTCCATCGGGAAGCGGTGGTCGGCGGGGAACGCCGGGCTGTAGTCATCGTGGTAGATCAGCGGCAACGGCATGGTGGGTTCGCAATCGGGGCCAGTGCTGATCTTGCCAGTTCTTGGGCGGTCGGTGCTATTGCCCGTGGGAGCGGGCTTGCCCCGCGAAGCGCCGCGCGGACGGCGCTTGATCTCACTGGGTTAAACCTTCGCCCGCGCCTACGCTGTAAACTGCAAGACAGCAAAACCGGAGCACACCCCATGACCCCCATCCCCCAACTGGAAAGCGCACGGCTGGTGCTGCGCCAATGGCATGACGACGACCTGCGCGAGTTCGCCGCGCTGTGCGCCGACCCTCAGGTGATGCGCTACTTCCCGGCGCCGTTGACGCGCCTGGAGGCGGCTGCGCTGATCGGGCGTATCCGTGGCCACTTCAATGAGTACGGGTTCGGCCTGTGGGCGCTGGAGCGCAAGGACAGCGGCGCGTTCATCGGCATGACCGGGCTGTTGCACGTCAGCTTCGATGCCGATTTTGCGCCTGCAGTGGAAATCGGCTGGCGCCTGGCGCGGCGCCACTGGGGCCTGGGCTTTGCCAGCGAGGCCGCCTGGACGTGCCTGCGTTGTGCCTTCGCCCAATTGCGCCTGGATGAGGTGGTGTCGTTCACTAGCGAGAGCAACTTGCCCTCGCAAAAGGTCATGCAGGCCGTTGGCATGCTGCAAGACCCGAGCGGCAGTTTCGAACACCCGCGCCTGCCTGCCGGCCACCCGTTGCGCCCGCATGTGCTGTACCGCATCGACCGTGCACACTGGGAGCAGACCCTGCGCGGCTGAATGGATGGCCATGCGCGGTGCGAATGACAAACCCTGTATCATTTGCCTTCATGAAAGTGCTGTAGAGCCGTGATGCCTTGCTAGGAGAACCCCCGATGAGTCATGTGTTGGACGACCTGGTCGACCTGTTGAGCCTCGAGTCCATCGAGGAGAACCTGTTCCGTGGACGCAGCCAGGACCTGGGCTTCCGCCAGCTGTACGGCGGGCAGGTGCTGGGCCAGTCATTGTCGGCGGCCAGCCAGACGGTCGAGGACGCGCGCCACGTGCATTCGTTGCACGGCTACTTCCTGCGCCCTGGCGATGCCAGCTTGCCGGTGGTCTATTCGGTAGACCGGGTACGTGACGGTGGCAGCTTCAGCACCCGGCGGGTGACGGCGATTCAGAAGGGCCACACCATCTTCACCTGCAGCGCGTCGTTCCAGTACGACGAAGAGGGCTTCGAGCACCAGGCGCAGATGCCGGATGTGGTCGGCCCGGAAAACCTGCCCAGCGAAGTCGAACTGGCCAGTGCCATGGCCGAGCACCTGCCCGAACGCATCCGCGACAAGGTGCTGTGCGCCAAGCCGATCGAAATCCGCCCGGTCACAGAACGCGACCCGTTCAACCCCAAGCCGGGTGACCCGGTGAAGTACGCCTGGTTCCGTGCCGACGGCAACCTGCCGGACGTGCCAGCGCTGCACAAGTACCTGCTGGCCTATGCCTCTGACTTCGGCCTGCTGACTACCGCGCTGCTGCCCCATGGCAAATCGGTGTGGCAGCGCGACATGCAGATCGCCAGCCTCGATCATTCGCTGTGGTTCCATGGCAACCTGCGTGCAGACGAGTGGTTGCTGTACGCCACCGACAGCCCTTGGGCCGGCAATGCCCGCGGCTTCTGCCGGGGCAGTATCTTCAACCAGGCCGGGCAGCTGGTGGCATCGTCGTGCCAGGAAGGCCTGATCCGTCATCGCAAGGACTGGGCATGAACCTGAGCGAAGTGCGTAACTGGGTGTTCGATATGGACGGCACCCTGACCGTGGCGGTGCACGATTTTGCGGCGATCCGCGAAGCGCTCAAGATCCCGGCCGAGCACGACATCCTGACCCACCTGGCGGCGTTGCCGGCGGCGCAAGCGGCGGCCAAGCACGCCTGGCTGCTGGAGCATGAACGCGACCTGGCGCTGGCCTCGACGGCAGCGACGGGCGCGGTGGAGCTGGTGCGCGAGCTGGCCGAGCGCGGCTGTCGGCTGGCGATCCTGACCCGCAATGCCCGCGAGCTTGCGCATGTCACGCTAGAGGCCATCGGCCTGGCTGACTGCTTCGCGGTGGAGCATATTCTTGGCCGTGACGAGGCCGCGCCCAAGCCTAGCCCGGACGGCCTTTTGAAAATTGCCGGGGCGTGGGGCGTGGCACCGCGCGAGCTGGTGATGGTCGGTGACTACCGCTTCGACCTGGATTGCGGGCGCGCGGCCGGGGCGCGGACCATACTGGTCAACCTGCCGGACAACCCGTGGCCGCAATTGACCGATTGGCATGCAGCGGATTGCCGGGCGTTGCGGGTGATGCTCGGCTGATCGTTGGTGTTGGCAAGCTGCCTGCACGGGCTATGCTGAACCGAAATTTTTCCCTTGATGGAGACCCAGCCATGAGCAGCAAGGCCATCTACGTCCAACCTGGCGGCGGCTACGCCAACGTCCAGGTCGGCACCTGCGAGGCGCTTGCGCCACAGGCCGGCGAGATCACCGTGCGTTTGCACGCCAGTTCCCTCAACTACCACGACTTCGCCGTGGTCAGCGGCATGTGGGGGCCGAGCGAGCGGCGCATTCCCATGGCCGATGGTGCCGGTGAAGTGACGGCGGTGGGGGCCGGCGTCAGCGAATTCCAGGTGGGTGACAACGTTGTCAGCACCTTCTTCCCCGACTGGCTCGACGGCCAAGCCAATGTCGAAGGGTTTGCCCGGGTGCCCGGTGATGGCCTGGATGGCTACGCCCGTGCGCAGGTCACCGCGCGTGCCACCTCCTTCACCCTGGCGCCCAAGGGTTACAGCCACGCCGAGGCGGCCACGCTGACCACCGCAGGCCTTACCGCCTGGCGTGCCTTGATGAGCGACGACCACCTCAAGCCCGGTGATACCGTGCTGGTGCAGGGTACCGGCGGGGTGTCGATATTCGCCTTGCAGTTCGCCAAGCTGGCGGGTGCGACGGTGATTGCCACGTCGTCCAGCGATGCCAAGCTCGAGCGCCTAAAGGCCCTCGGCGCCGACCACCTGATCAACTACAAGAGCACCCCGGCCTGGGGCGAGAAGGTGCGTGAGCTCACCGGCAATCGCGGTGTCGACCATGTGATCGAAGTCGGCGGCCCGGCGACCCTGGAGCAATCGATGATTGCCGCGCGTATCGGCGGGCATGTGTCGTTGATCGGTATCCTCACCGGGGTGGCAGGGCAGTTGCCGCTGGTGCAGGCGCTGGTGCGGCAGATCCGCTTGCAGGGCGTGCTGGTCGGCAGCCGGGCCCAGCAGCAGGCGATGGTGCGGGCGATCGACGCCAATGGCTTGCGGCCGGTGGTGGACAAACACTTCGAGCTGGAGCAGATCGTCGATGCGTTCCGCTACCAGGAGAGCAACAAGCATTTCGGCAAGATCTGCCTGACCTGGTAGTTGCTGCGCCGACAAGGCGTTTGTAACGAGCGACCTACAACCCGATACATTCCCGCACATGGGTAGCACCAGGCGGCTGGCTAGAATGCCCTGCTTCTGATGCGACTGATTCTCTCGAAGAGGATGCCCCCATGTGCGTACTTCCCCGCCTCTGGCAGCGCTTGCTGCCTTTTCTGTTGTTGATGGCGTTCATCCAGACCGCCAGTGCCGTGCAAGCCACCGATGTGCTGGGGCGCAAGGTCGAGCTCGACCATGCGCCGCAGCGCATCGTGCTCGGCGAGGGCCGGTTGTTCTTCGCCCTGGCACTGCTCGACCGCGACAACCCCTTCCAGCGCGTGGTGGGTTGGCAGAACGACATGCGCCTGCTCGACCCCCACACCTATGCGGTATATGCGCAAAAGTACCCGCAGATCACCCAGTTGCCGCTGATCGGCCAGGCCACCGAGCAGAGCGTCAGCGCTGAACAGATTCTCGCGCTCAAGCCCGACCTGGCGATCTTCAGCATTGCCGGCGAGGGCCCGACCCAGCACAGCCCGGTGGCAGACCTGCTGGCCAAAGCCGGCGTACCGGTGCTGTTCATCGACTTTCGTGTACACCCCATCCGCAATACCCAGGTCAGCATGCAAGCGCTGGGCACGCTGCTCGGTCGCGAGGCCCAGGCCCAGCAATACCTGAGCCTGTATGACCGCCACCTGAAGCGGGTGACCGAGGGCGTGGCCGGCCTGCCGGACAACGCGCGGCCCAAGGTCTTCCTCGAACTGTTGGCCGGGGTCTGGCAGGCGCCTGGGCACACCACCGGCAAGAGCGGCCTGGGCAGCGTGGTCGAGGCCGTGGGCGGGCATAACATCGGTGCCGACGTGGTGCCGGGCGCGCTCGGCGATGTGAGCGTCGAATACGTGCTGCAGGCCGACCCTGATGTGTATATCGCCACCGGCAACCGCGCACCTGGCGTGCTGCTGGGGGCTGGGGTATCGCTCGATACCGCGCGCCAGAGCCTGGCCAAGATCACCGCGCGGCCTGAATTTGCGCCGCTGCGGCCAATCCAGGCGGGCCAGGCGCATGGCCTGTGGCATGACTTCTACAATTCGCCGTTCAACATCCTCGCCATCGAAGCCATGGCCCGTTGGGTGCACCCCGAGCGCTTCGAGGGCCTCGACCCGCAGGCGACCCTGGCCGAGATCAACCAGCTGCTCAAGGTCGGCCTGGACGGCCAGTACTGGGCCGACGCCAAGTGACTGCACTGGCTCAGGATGGCGCCGCACTGGCCGCCTGGCACTATCGCCGGCTGCTGTGGCGGCGCGGGTTGCTGGTAGCGGGGCTGGCGCTGTTGCTGCTGGTGTCGGTGCTGGGCGACCTGGCCAGTGGCGCCTCGGGCATGAGCCTGGGGCGTTTGCTGCAGGGCATTTTCGAGCCGACCACGCTCAGTGCCACCGAGCGGGTGATCATCTGGAACGTGCGCCTGCCGTACGCGTTGATGGCGGTACTGGTGGGGGCGGCGCTGTCGCTGGCCGGTGCCGAGATGCAGGCGATCCTCGACAACCCGCTGGCCAGCCCCTTCACCCTGGGGGTGTCGTCGTCTGCTGCGCTGGGCGCTTCGCTGGCGATTGCCTACCCGCTCGGGGTCGCCTGGCTGGCGCCGAGCGCCCAGGTGACAGTGATGGCGTTTGCCTTCGCCTGCCTGTCGGTGGTGCTGCTGCAGATGATGTCGCGCTTGCGCGGTGCCGGTGTGCAGAGCCTGGTGCTGTTTGGCATCGCCTTGGTGTTCAGTTGCAACGCGCTGGTGTCGCTGCTGCAATTGCTGGCCACCGAAGACGTGCTGCAGCAACTGGTGTTCTGGACCCTGGGCAGCCTGGCGCGGGCCGACTGGCACAAGCTTGGCCTGTTGGCCCTGGTGCTGGCGGTGCTGCTGCCGTTTTCGCTGCGCGCCGCGCCAGCGATGACCTTGCTGCGTATGGGCGAGGACCGCGCGCGCAGCTTTGGTGTGGACACCCGGCGCCTGCGCCTGGCCTCGTTGCTGCGCATCAGCCTGCTGTCGGCCACTGCGGTGGCGTTTGTCGGCACCATTGGCTTCGTCGGCCTGGTCGGGCCGCACATCGCGCGATTGCTGGTGGGGGAGGACCAGCGGTTTTTGTTTCCGGCCAGTGCGCTGGTGGGCGCACTGATGCTGTCGTTGTCGTCGCTCGCCAGCAAGTTGCTGCTCCCTGGCGTGATCGTGCCGGTGGGCATCGTCACAGCCCTGGTCGGTGTGCCGGTGTTCGTGGTGCTGGTGTTTCGACGGGGGAGAAGCCTGTGAGCCTGTCGATCGAACATCTTTGCGTTGCCTACGGCGCACGGCAGATTCTGCATGGGGTGACGCTGCCTGCGTTGCCGGCGGGTAGCCTGGTGGCGCTGGTCGGGCCCAACGGCGCCGGCAAGTCCACACTGCTGCGGGCCTTGGCCGGGCTGGAGCGAATGCAGGGCACACTGCGCCTGGATGGCCAGAATGTGACGCGGCTGGGCTCTGCCGAGCGCGCCCGGCGCCTGGCCTACATGCCGCAACAGCTGCCGCCGGGGCTTGCCTTGGGCGTGCTGGAAAGCATCGTTGCGGCGTTGCGTGTCGGCGGCAGTGAAGACCTGCTCGGTCATGCCTTTGAGGCGTTGCGGCAATTGGGCATCGAGGGCCTGGCCGAGCGCTCGCTCGACAGCCTGTCGGGTGGCCAGCGGCAGTTGGTGGCGCTGGCGCAGTTGCTGGCGCGCAATCCGCAGGTACTGCTGCTGGATGAGCCGACCAGTGCGCTGGACCTGCACTACCAGCTGCGGGTGATGGGCGCGGTGCGTGAGCGGGTAGTGGCGCATCGGCTGCTGGCGGTAGCGGTGCTGCATGACATCAACCTGGCGGCCAGCCAGGCCGATTGCCTGGTGGTGTTGCGCGAGGGCAGGGTGGTCGCCTGCGGGGCGCCTGCCGATGTCCTGAAGCCGGCGATGCTGGCCGAGGTGTATGGGGTCGAGGCGCGGGTCGAGCAGTGCTCGCAGGGGCGCTTGCAGGTGTTGGTGGATCGGGCGCTGGCCTGACGCCCGGCCTGCGGTTTGTAGGAGCGGCCTTGCGTCGCGAAAGGGCTGCGCAGCGGCCCCCGGCAATCTCTGCTGTGACATAGAACCTGGGGCTGCTGCGCACCCCTTTCGCGACGCAAGGCCGCTCCTACAAAGGCCCGCAAGGTGGTTTCCGCAAGGTCATTCGGGCAGCAATCTGTCGCGGCTGTTGGACAGGTGCAGGCACATCGCCGCCCGCGCTGCATCCGGGTCCTGGCGGCGGATGGCATTGAGAATCGCCTCATGCTCCAGGTTGGCCAAATACGCATGCCGGGCCAACCTGGCCCCGGCCCGTTCGGCCAGGGCCATGCGGTTACGTGGGATAAGGCCGCTGCCAAGCTGCACCATCATTTCGCTGAAATACAGGTTGCCGGTGGCCTCGGCGATCAACAGGTGGAAGCGCCGGTCAGCCTCGATGCAACTGTCGCCGGCGGCCGCCAGGTCTTGATAGTCGTCCAGCGCCTGGCGCATGCGTGCCACGTGCCCGTCGTTGCGGCGCACTGCGGCGAGAGCGGCGGCCTGGCCTTCGAGGCCGATGCGCAACTCCAGCAGGTCGCGCACGCTGGCGGCGTTTTCCGCGCCAACGCGCAGGCCTGCCTGGGGCTGGCGCTCGATCACGAATGTACCGATACCGTGGCGGGGCTCCACCAGCCCCGAGGCCTGCAACTTGGACAAGGCTTCGCGCACCACGGTGCGGCTGACCCCATGCTCGCGCACAAGGGTGTTTTCCGAAGGCAACTTGTCGCCGGGTTTGAACGTGCCCAGCAAAATCTGCTGGGTCAGGCTGGAAACCAGGTCGTGGGCGCGGCTGTGGCCGCGAACACGGGTGGGTGCTGTGTCCATGGTGGGCTCGGTGTTATCGGTTGGCTTGTACGACAAGTTAATTCATAAAAATAATCTCTGCTGGTTTTTAGTCTGCTGAAGCCAGCGCTGTGCGCAGTTGTTTTTGAAAGATTGCAGCATTTTCTCATTATGGCAGCTTGTATTTTGCCTTTTTGGCGACTTTATCGATCTTGTCGTACAACTTCGCGAAGCCTATGCTCCTCCCACTGTCATGTCAGACAACCCGCATAAAAACAACTAGTGGGAGACCCGCAAAGTGAACGACACCCTCGCTCCGCCTGCCTGCAATGGCGGCGACACACTGGCCAGCGCCGTGGCCAAGGTCAAACGCCATGTGTTACCGCTGTTCGTCATCATGTTCATCGTCAACTACCTCGACCGCGTCAACATCGGCTTCGTCCGCCCCCACCTTGAAAGCGACTTGGGCATCAGTGCGGCGGCCTATGGGTTTGGCGCCGGGCTGTTCTTCATCGGCTACGCACTGTTCGAAGTGCCCTCCAACATGCTGCTGCAGCGTGTCGGCGCGCGCCTGTGGCTGACCCGCATCATGTTCACCTGGGGGCTGGTGGCCACGGCCATGGCCTTCGTCCAGACCGAAACCCAGTTCTATGTGCTGCGGTTTCTGCTGGGCGTTGCCGAGGCCGGGTTCTTCCCCGGGGTGATCTACTACTTCACCCGCTGGTTGCCAGGCGCCGAGCGTGGCAAGGCGATTGCCATCTTCCTCAGCGGTTCGGCGCTGGCCTCGCTGATCTCCGGCCCGCTGGCCGGGGCCTTGATGCAGATTCAGGGGCTGGGCTTGCACGGCTGGCAGTGGATGCTGTTCATCGAAGGCATGGCGTCGGTGACGCTGTGCTTCTTCGTGTTCTTCTGGCTCGACTCCAAGCCGCAGGATGCCAAGTGGTTGAGCCAGGCCGAGCAGGCGGCGCTGGTGCAGGCCATCGACAGCGAGCAACGTCAGCGTGAGGCGGTCGGCGCGGTCAAGCTTTCTGCCTGGAGCCTGCTCAAGGATCGCCAGATCGTGCTGTTCTGCCTGATCTACTTCTGCATCCAGCTGACCATCTATGCCGCGACCTTCTGGTTGCCGAGCATCATCAAGCGCATGGGCGACCTCAGCGACCTGCAGGTCGGCTTTTTCAACTCGATCCCATGGCTGATCTCGATTCTTGCCATGTACGCCTTCGCTTCCGGTTCCAGCCGCTGGAAGTTCCAGCAGGCCTGGGTGGCCGCTGCGCTGGTGATCGCCGCCATCGGCATGTTCATGTCCACCACCGGTGGGCCGGTGTTCGCCTTCGTCGCCATCTGTTTTGCCGCCATCGGGTTCAAGTCGGCCTCGTCGCTGTTCTGGCCGATTCCCCAGGGCTATCTGGACGCCCGTATTGCGGCGGCCGTGATCGCGCTGATCAACTCGGTCGGCAACCTCGGCGGCTTCGTCGCGCCCACCACCTTTGGCCTGCTCGAACAACAGACCGGCTCGATCCAGGGCGGCCTGTACGCCTTGGCGGTGACGTCGGTGCTGGCGGCGATCGCCGTGTTCTTCGTCCGCACCCGCCCCAAGGGCGCCCCTTCCGATGAGCTCAAGGCGCCTTCGGCCCTGGGCCAGACCCACTGATGACTGCGAGATAAAAACCATGAACATGCAGACGACACCCGCCGTGCACTCCGCCACCCCCGTGGTCACCGACCTGCGCGTGATCCCGGTGGCCGGCCACGACAGCATGCTGCTCAACCTCAGTGGTGCCCATGGCCCGTACTTCACCCGCAACGTGGTGGTGCTGCGCGACAGCGCGGGCAACACCGGCCTGGGCGAAGTGCCGGGTGGCGAGATGATCCGCCAGACCCTGGAAGACGCCCGCAGCCTGGTAGTCGGCCAGCCCATTGGCCATTACCAGCGCGTGCTCAATGCCATGCGCCAGGCGTTCGCCAACCGCGATGCCGGCGGCCGCGGGCTGCAGACCTTCGACCTGCGCATCGCCGTGCACGCGGTCACCGCCGTCGAGTCGGCCTTGCTCGACCTGCTCGGCCAGCACTTGCACGTGCCCATGGCCGCACTGCTGGGTGAAGGGCAGCAACGTGAGGCGGTGAAGATGCTGGGTTACCTGTTCTACATTGGCGACCGCCAGCAGACCGACCTGGCCTACCGCGCCGAGGCCGATGCTGACAACGACTGGTTCCGCCTGCGCCATGAGCCGGCGCTGACGCCCGAAGCCGTCGTGCGCCTGGCCGAAGCCGCCCGGCAGCGCTATGGCTTCAGCGACTTCAAGCTCAAAGGTGGCGTACTGCGCGGCGAGGAAGAAATGGAGGCGGTGACCGCCCTGGCCGAGCGCTTCCCCGATGCACGCATCACCCTCGACCCGAACGGCGCCTGGTCACTCAAACAGGCCATCGCCCTGTGCCGTGACAAGCACGACGTGCTGGCCTATGCCGAAGACCCTTGCGGTGCCGAGAACGGTTACTCGGGCCGTGAGGTGATGGCCGAGTTCCGCCGCGCCACCGGGTTGCCCACCGCCACCAACATGATCGCTACCGACTGGCGGCAGATGGGCCATGCGATCCAGTTGCAATCTGTGGATATCCCCCTGGCCGACCCGCACTTCTGGACCTTGCAGGGCTCGGTACGGGTGGCGCAGATGTGCCATGACTGGGGGCTGACCTGGGGCTCGCACTCCAACAACCATTTCGATATCTCGCTGGCCATGTTCACTCAGGTGGCCGCAGCGGCGCCGGGCGAGATCACCGCCATCGACACTCATTGGATCTGGCAGGACGGCCAACGCCTGACGCGTGAGCCGCTGCGCATCGTCGATGGCCAGGTGCGCGTGCCTGCGCGGCCGGGGCTAGGGGTGGAGATTGATGAGGACCAGTTGGCCAAGGCGCATGAGTGCTACTGCAACATGGGCCTCGGGGCGCGCGATGACAGCGTGGCGATGCAGTTTCTGATACCGGGCTGGCGCTTCGACAACAAGCAGCCTTGCCTGGTGCGCTGAGGCACGGCGGTTCGTTACCCCGATAAACCCGCTCCCGCTTGGGAGCGGGTTTTTTTATGCATGGGCGATACACACCCAAATGAAAAACGATAGCTTCAGACGGCCCGATGGCGCGTTTGGGCATGCCAATCGCGACATCTGACGGGAATGGAAAAGCGTTGTCGTGATCGCACACCTGCGGGACGTTCTCGTGTAATTTTCCTACGCCTTACGGGGCTTAAATGAACCCCGAATTCCACTGATGTGTTGCTCTGAAAGCGTGCAAAAGGCCAACAACAGCGCGTGAGCGACGTGTCATTTCGATGGCCTCTCAAGGAGATATTGTTCGCCTACGCCTGCCCCCGTCCTTCCTTGTGTCAGCAAAAAGAGAACAAGATCAATGAACACCGTGGGATCTGATGGCAACCTTGCACAAGGTTTCAAGCCACGTCATGTAACGATGTTGTCCATCGCGGGCATCATCGGTGCGGGACTTTTCGTAGGCTCCGGGCACGCGATTGCTGCGGCCGGGCCAGCCACCATAATTTCTTACTTCGTGGCCGGTACCTTGGTGGTACTGGTCATGCGCATGCTCGGCGAGATGGCCGTAGCGCACCCTGACACCGGATCGTTCTCCACCTACGCTGACCAGGCCATCGGCCGCTGGGCTGGCTACACCATCGGCTGGTTGTACTGGTGGTTCTGGGTGTTGGTGATCCCCATCGAGGCACTGGCGGCGGGGCATGTGCTGAACGCCTGGTTCCCGCAGGTCGACAGCTGGATCTTCGCCCTGGCCTCGGTGCTGCTGTTGGCGTGCACCAACCTGTTCAGCGTGGCCAAGTACGGTGAGTTCGAATTCTGGTTCGCCATTCTCAAGGTCACGGCGATCCTTGGCTTCATCGGCCTGGGCTTCGCGGCGCTGATGGGCTGGTTGCCAAACCGTGAAGTCAGCGGGTTGAGCGGGTTGATCGCCGAGCACGGTGGTTTCGCGCCCAACGGCTGGTCGGCGGTCATCGGCGCCTTCATTACCGTGATGTTCAGCTTCATCGGTACCGAGGCTGTGACCATCGCCGCCTCCGAGTCCAGCGACCCCTCACGCAACATCGCCAAGGCCACGCGTTCGGTGATCTGGCGGATCAGTACCTTCTACATCCTGTCGATCTTCGTGATCATCTCGGTGGTGCCGTGGAATGATCCACAGCTGGCGGCGGTGGGTTCCTACCAGCGTGCGCTGGAGATCATGAACATCCCCAACGCGGCCTTCATGGTCGACATGGTGGTGCTGGTGGCCGTGACCAGCTGCATGAACTCGTCGATCTACATTGCTTCGCGGATGATGTATTCGCTGGCCAAGCGCGGTGATGCACCGGCCTTCCTGAACAAAACCTCGAAAGTCGGCGTGCCGCGCTCTGCGGTGTTCGGCAGCACCTTGATCGGCGCGGCCATTGCTGTGCTCAATTACTTCGCGCCCAAGGGCGTGTTCGAGTTCCTGCTGGCAAGCTCCGGCGCCATCGCCTTGCTGGTGTACCTGGTCATCGCCATCTCCCAGTTGCGCATGCGCCGTCGGCTGGAGCGCGAGAACGCCGAGCTGAAGTTCCGCATGTGGCTGTTCCCGTGGTTGACCTGGGCCGTGATCATCTTCATCGCGGCGGCGCTGGCGGTGATGATGTACACGCCTGAGCACCGGGTGGAAGTGAGCTCGACACTGGGCTTGGCGATTGTGATTTCCTTCTTGGGGATCGTCACTTCGCGGGGGCATGCGCAGGTGGTGGCGGCGCGGTCGGTGGGGTGATGGAGTGGTGGGCGAAGGTGCTTGGCTTGGGTTTTGTAGTGGTGCGTAGATCGAGCGCCGCGCGGGCGGCGCTCGATCTCACAGGCGCTGAAAATACCGAGCCGAACACTGACGCCCCACCACCCTACAAACAGCCAATCAGCGGCGCACCCTTTCGATATACCTGACCACCGCCGGCGCCTTCTCGAAACGCCGATGAATCAGGCTCAGCCACGAACTGGCCTGGCAATCGGCAATGCGTCGGTAATTCACCTGCGCCAAGCTGATGCGCTGCACCACCGACTCCGGCACCACGGCTATGCCCTGGCCCAACGACACCAACGTGATCACCGCCACCAGGCTACCGGGTTGCGGGCCCAGTCGCGGGACAAAACCCCCTTGTGCCGCCACTTCCAGCGTGCCGGAGATCTGCTCGGGCAGGATGAAGGTTTCACCGGCCAGGCGTGCCGCCGGGATCTGTGGCAGCTCGTTGATCCGTGAGCTGGCGGGCAGGGCGAGGACAAAACCTTCCTGGTGCAGGCCGATGGCTTGCAGCGTGTCAGGCAGTTCCATGGGCGAGCGCACGTAGGCGAGGTCGAGCAGGCCGTCGCTGACCCTGTCGGGCAGCTCGGCCATGGGCAGTTCGCGGATGTTCAGGCGCACGCCGGGGTGGCTTTCGCTGAAGCCGATCACTTGCCGCTGCAGCATGCCCGAATAGGCAGCAGAGGCCACGTAGCCCAATTCGATGCTGCCACTCTCGCCTCGGCCCGCACGCTGCGCACCCAGTTGCGCCGCGTCGAACTGGCGTACGGCCTGTTCGGCTTCGATCAGCAAGGCTTGGCCGGCGGCGGTGAGGTTGACCTCGCGCTGGCTGCGTTCGAACAGGCGCACGCCCAGCTCGCGTTCCATGTCCTGGATCTGCCGGCTGAGGGTGGGCGGAGCGATGCCCAGCTGTTCCGCAGCCCGGGTGAAATGGCCGTGTTGGGCGACGCAGAGGAAGTAGCGGAAATGGCGGATTTCCATGCGGTGTTACCTGCAAGCTAATGACGCGGGCCTTGGGGGCTAACAAGCCTCGGGGCTGACGGCGTTAAGGTGAAGACAACACTACAAGGCTGGTGGCGTGGCGGCAAAGGTATCGGCAGTTGCCGGTGACACAGCAAGGGGCCCCATGACAACCAGCCCGCTTCTGGAGCCTTGCCATGCCCATCACCGCTTCCCCGCGCTTCACCCTGCTCACCGCTTCGCTGGTCTGCGCCCTGATCATCCTCGACACCAACATCGTCGCCGTCAGCCTGCCCAGCATTGCCCGTGACTTGTCCGGCTCGTTTGCCGACATCGAATGGGTGGTCAGCGCGTATCTGCTGGCCTTCGCCGCGTGCCTGCTGCCAGCCGGCAGCCTGGCCGACCGCTTCGGTCGGCGGCGCATGCTGCTTATCGGCCTGGCCGTGTTTGGCGCCGCGTCGCTGGCCTGTGGCGCCGCCCCCACCCTGATGTTCCTTGACCTGGCCAGGGCCGCCAAGGGCATCGGCGCGGCCATGCTGCTGACAGCGGCCCTCGCGGCCATCGGCCATCGCTTCCATGAACCCCAGCAACGCCTGAGCGCCTGGGCCTTCTGGGGCGCCTGCATGGGCGCCACCATCACCTTCGCGCCGCTGCTCGGCGGGGTTATCGCCAGCACCCTGGGCTGGCGCTGGATTTTCTACATCAACCTGCCGCTGGTGGTGGTGCTGGCAGTGATGGTGCTGCGCAGCGTCGAGCCCTCGCGCGACAGCGCCGCAGCACGCCTCGACCCGTGGGGCAGCCTGACGTTCGCCGGCAGCTTGGGTTACCTGATCTGGGCAATGATCGACGCCAACCAGGTCGGCTGGGGCAGCGCCCAGACCCTGGGGCGGATGCTGATCAGTGCGTTCCTGTTCGGCCTGTTCATCATGGTCGAGCGCAGCCAGGCGCGGCCGATGATCGACTTGCGGCTGATGCGCAGCGGGCGCTTCGTCGGTGCCTTGCTGGGCATGTTCGCCTACGCCGCCTGCGCCCAGGTCATGATGACCCTGTTGCCGCTGTACCTGCAGAACGGCCTGCAACTGTCGGCCCTGGCTGCCGGTGCGGGCATGCTGCCATTCGCCGTGGCCATGTTGCTGACCCCGCGGCTGGGCATGCGCCTGGCTGCGCACTTGAGCCCGGCGCAGGTGTTTACCCTTGGCCTGGTGCTGGTGGGGGTGGGCAACCTGCTGTGTGCCTGGGCCGCAGGCTACGGCGGCTACACCGCCTTTGCCCTGGCCAGCCTGGTGCTGGGCGCGGGCGCAGGCCTGCTCAATGGCGATACGCAGAAGAACATCATGGCCTGCGTGCCGCGTGAGCGCACCGGCATGGCCTCGGGGTTGAGTACCACCACGCGGTTCGGCGCGATTGTGCTGGCCATCGGTGTGCTCGGGGGGGTACTGGCTACCCGTAGCGGGCAATTGCTCTACGACGCCATGGCCGCCGTGGCGCCCGCGCAGCTGGGCCAGGTTGCCGCGATGGCCACGCGGGTTGCGGCGGGCGACCTGCAGGCGGCGTTGGCCGTGCTTGAGCCCGGCTTGCGGGAGGCGGTGGCCCCCTTGGCCCGCCAGGCGTTCATGGGTGGGTTCGAGGCAGTGTTGCAGGCTGCAGGTGTGGCGGCGCTGCTGTTCGCGGTATTGGTCGGCACGTTGCTGAGCCGACCACTGCCCGCCCTGCAGGAAGCGCTGGTGGCGGACGGGCAGTCATAGGGCCGGCGGCTTTTGCACAATGTTGTGAAAATAAATGAGGTGTTTTCTCATTCTCGTTCGGCTTGTAGGGAAGGCCGGAATACAGGCCAGTCCGCCAGCACTCCACGGAGCGAGAAAATGAGTTCGACCCCGGTTCCCCAGCGCCATCCCTTGAATCGAGCCTTGCACGGCGCCTTCCTGGGGTTGGTTGTCAGCAGCTATGCATTGCCGTCGCTTGCGCAACCGTTGCCCGCTGATCACAACAGCCAGCTGCAGCAGTGGAGCATCCCTGCCGGCCCGCTGGCGCCGGCGCTTGACCGCTTTGCGCGGCAGGCAGGTGTCAGCCTTTCCTACGATGCGCAGAGCATCGCCGACCGCACGACCCAAGGCGTACAAGGCCCGCTCGAAACACCGGCAGCCCTGTCGTCGTTGTTGCAGGACACCGAGTTACAGGCGCAGCAGCAAGGCCCGAACGCCTATCTGGTGATCCCGCAAGTAAAGCCTGCCGGCCCGCTCGAACTGGGTGCGACCGAGGACTATCGCCTTGCGCCCGTCATCATCAATGCCAAGGTCAAGGCCAGTGCTGACGACGACACCGACTCGGTGGTTGCCAAGGAGCTTTGGGTGGGTGGCAAGGTCGCCACCAGCATCCTCAACACACCTGCGTCCGTGTCTGTGGTTACCCGCAAGGAAATGGAGCAGCGCAGTGTCAGCACCACGGAAGAGGCGCTGCTCTACACCCCAGGCGTCATCAGCGACTTTTATGGCTCGGACGACCGCAACGACTACTTCCAGATCCGCGGCTTCCAGGCCACGACCTACCGCGATGGGTTGACCTTGAGCTCGATGCGCGGCGTGCGTGAAGACCCGTTCGCCTACGAGCGCATCGAGATTCTGCGCGGCGCCAACTCCACCCTGTTTGGCCCGGCAGACCCAGGCGGCTCGGTAAACTTTGTGACCAAACAGCCGCGCTTCGAGCAGTTCGGCCAAGGCTACGTGACCTACGGCTCCTATGACCATGCCGAAACAGGCATCGATGTAGGCGATGCCCTGAACGATGAAAAAACCCTGGCCGGTCGCTTCACCGCCAAGATGCAGAACAGCGACCGCGAGTACGACCATTCCCAGGACGACAACCGCTTCGTGATGGGTGGCCTTACCTGGGCGCCCACCGACTACACCTCGGCCACCGTGATTCTGGATTACCTGAAGACCGACAGTTCGCCGAACAGCGGTGGTTACCCGCTGGACAAGGAATACGACCGCAGCGATTTCTACGGTGAGCCCAGCTACAACTTCCACAACGTCGAGCGCACCAGCCTCAGCGGTAACATCACCCACGACTTCGACAACGGCTTCGTGCTGCGCAGCAACCTGCGTTACAGCGAGTTGAGCGATGACTTTGGCTACGCCTACCTCAGCGATAGCCCGACGCGCGTTGGCACCACCATTCCACGCTACGTGTTTGGTACCGACAGCGACGCCGACCAGCTCAACGGCAACCTGATGCTGCAGTACGATGCCCAGTTCGAGCACATCGACAGCAGCACCCTGGTGGGTGTGGAGTATCTGGACTCGACCACCAAGCAAAGCTCCGTCTATGGCCTGGCGCCTTCGATCGATATCGCCAACCCGGTATTCACCGGTGTGCCCGGCGGCATCACGCCCTATACCCGCAAAAAGAATGACGCCACGACCAAGGCGGTGTTCCTGCAGCAGAACCTGTCGTTCTACGACCGCGTCATCGCTACTGCGGGCGTGCGTAATGACTCCATGGAGCTGTCCAGCAAGGAGTACATCGGCACGGTGGGGAGTGAGCGCGACAACTTCTCCGAAACCTCTTACCGCGGTGCGCTGACCTACATCGTCAACGATGAGGTTTCGACCTACGTAAGCATGGTCGAATCGGTCTCGCCGCCCCAGGTCGGCGTCACCCCGCAGACCGGCCGGCAGTACGAAGTGGGCATCAAGTACTCGCCCATGGGCATGGACGCGTTGTTCTCCGCTGCCATTTATGACCTGACCCAGGAAAACGTCACCATCGCCGTGGTGCTGCCGAGCGGCATCATCGAGCAGCAGACGGTGGGTGAGTCCCGTGTGCGCGGCCTTGATCTGGAAGCCAAGGCGCAAGTGACGCAGAACATCAGCGTGATCGGGGCGTATTCGTATATGGAGTCCGAAGTGCTGCGCGGGGCGTTGTATGACGGCTCGTCGCTCAAGGGTAAGGAATTTACCACCGCGCCGAAGCATTCGGCGTCGTTGTGGAGCTACTACAGCATTCCTGACACGGACGTGAGCGTCGGCCTGGGCGCGCGGTATGTTGGCGCTTATTACATGGATGCTGCCAACACCAAGAAGAGCGATGGGACCACGTTGTTTGATGCGGCTTTGAACTACCGGATTGCCAAGGGCACCGACCTTGCCCTGAATGTCAGCAACCTGTTTGATGAGCAGCATGTGGTGGGTTCCGGCACGGCGAACTACTACAACCCGGGGCGCGAATTCACGGCCAAGTTGAGTTACAACTGGTAACGCAGGCTTTTGCGGTGCCCGCCGTATGGCGGGCATGCACGGCGGCTTCGACGACAACCTTGTGTGGGCGGTTTTTCAAATGAGAGACTAAGTAGTCGATCTAATGAATAGCGTTGCAGGTCGGCTTCTGCATCCCTGGAGAAAGCATGAGAAAAGTCGACCCTGAGAAACACCAGGCCAAGCTGCAGCACATCCTCGAAGCCGCTGTGGCGTGCTTTGCCGAGAAAGGCTTCCGCGGCACTTCGACCAACGAGATCTGTGCCGCAGCGGGCATGAGCCCAGGCAACCTGTTTCACTACTTCCCCAACAAACAGGCAGTGATTGAGGCCATTGTGGAGGAAGACCGACGTGAAATGAGCGAACGCTTCGCCCAACTTGCCGACGAGCCCGATGCCATTGTGGCTATCGAACAATTGGCAAAAGGCCTGCTCAAGCAGTGCGCCGACCCGGTCTACGCCAAGATCGGGGTCGAGGTCGTTGCCGAGAGCATGCGCAACCCTGAGATGGCCACCTTGTTCGCGGCCAGCGAGGCTTCGATCAAGGGCGATCTGGTTACTCTTCTGCGCCGGGGGATCGCCCAAGGCCAGATTGATACCGCCCTGGACCCGAAAATCGCTGCTACCTGGCTGCTCGCGCTCATTGACGGAGCCGTCTCGCGCTCTGTACTGGACCGCGATTTCAAGCTCAAAGCCTATACGCCAACGTTGATGCGCATGATCCGGCGGTTTCTCGAATAATGCCCTTGGGCTAACGGGTGCAGGCCTGTTGTGCCCGGGGCCCTGATTCGCCGTGAAGCCGGATCACGCGCTGGGCAGCAAACAAGGCGAACAGGGGCGCGAAAGCGAATACGCCGAACAGCCAAGTTGCAGCGCTCGCCGTGCCCAGGCTACCGCCTGGGTCCGTCAGCCCGGCAAGGTTTGCCACCATGCCGGCCAGCGCCGCGCCGAGTGCTGTGGCGAACAGCTGCACGGTGGTGATGGACGCCGCAGCCAAGTCCTGCTCGCCTGCCGAGGCGACCTGAAACACGCGGGTCAGCAGGTGCGGCCAGGCCAGGCCCACCCCCAACCCGATTGCAACCAGTGCCAGGCAGATCGGCGTGATCGTCAGCCAGCCGCCTGCACTTTCGCTTCGAATCAGAATGGCAAGCGCCACCATGCCGGCCAACCCAAGGATTGGGCCGGCGAGGATGGCGCGCCTGATGCCTTTATCACTCGCCCCGGCACTGGCGAGGGACCCGAGCGTCCACCCGGCAGCCATGAGCGCAGCGAGATAGCCGGCGGCGAGGGGGGATTGATGGTGAAGCACCTGAAGGAACAGCGGCACGAAAATCTCGCCACTGGTAACAGCGACGGCCAGCAGCGACATGGTCGCATACAGGGCGCACAACGCAGAGGTGAGGCTGAATGCACCTGCCGGCAGCAGCCTATGCCGTGAGCGGCTTTCGGTGCCTATCAGCAAGGCTGTGAGAATAACGGCGGCGCCAAGGCCGGCGATGTTCCAGGGCAAGCTTGGCGAGACGCTGCCGGCCGAAACGGCCAGCACTGCCGAGGTCAGAAACACCAATTGGGCAAGTGGCAGCGGCGCGCGCGCTGACCGTTCAGCATGGCGTTTGGGCAGCACGACCCCAGCCAGCAGTGCGAACAACACGGCGACCGGGATCAGTGACCAGAACGCGGCGCGCCACGCGCCGAGTTCAGCGAAGATACCGCCGACCGCAGGGCCGATCAACGTCGCCACTCCCCACATGCCCGAGACCAGCGCCATTGCACGTGGCCATAAGGCCTCGTCGAAAACCAGCCGGATCATGGCGTAGGAGAGGGCGAACAGAAAACCCCCGCCGAGCCCCTGAACAAGCCGCCCCGCCAACATGATCGGCATCGAGGGGGCAAACGCACACAGCAGCGCGCCGCAGGCAAACACCAGTGTGGCGACGATGTAGGCGCCACGTGGCCCAGCGGCGCCAAGCAACCTGGCCGAGAGCGCTGAACCGAGGATCGAGGCCGCGACGAACAGCGTGGTATTCCACGCGTAATAGTCGATACCGCCGATGTCCTTGACCACTGAAGGCAAAATAGTGGTCGCAATGTAGACGTTGACCGCATGCAGCACCACGCCCCCGGCCAACGCGAGCGAGCGCACGCCATTCGCGCCCGACAGCAGGGCAGCCCAGCCAGCATTGGCCGGGCGGTTATCCACAGGTGTGCCTGCTTCTGACACGGATTGCGCGCTTTGGGCAGGTGAGGCGTGATGCTTGTTCATGTCGGCTCCACTTCGATCGTTCACCCGCCGCGGCGAGCAGGGTTTGCGAAGGCAAACCGACACCCCTTATAAAACCTCAGGTTAAGGTGAGGTCAAGCGGCATTTGAATTCATGTTAGCGATGAGCCCAGCATAAACACCGTTGAGCTGCTCCAGCTCAGTGTGCGTTCCGCATTCAACAACGCGGCCATGCTGTAGAACGACGATCTGATCAGCATGCCGAATGGTGGAGAGGCGGTGGGCAATGGTGATTGTGGTGCGGCCTTTAGCCAGGGCCGCCAGGGCAACTTCCATGGCGCGTTCGGTTTTTGTGTCCAACGCACTGGTCGCTTCATCGAGCAGCAGGATCGGAGGGTTGCGCAGGATCGTGCGGGCGAGCGCAAGGCGCTGCTTTTCACCGCCCGAGAACCGGTACCCGCGGTCGCCAACCAGCGTGTCATACCCGTCGGGCAAGGCCGACAGGCTGTCGTGGATTTGCGCGATCTTGGCCGCCGCGATCAGCTCTTCATCGGTGGCGTCGGGTTTTGCGAAGCGAAGGTTTTCTGCCACCGAGGCATAGAGCAGATACGGCTCCTGTGTCACCACGCCAAGCAGATCGGTCACCGTTTCAAAACTCAGCGTGCGTACGTCCACGCCGTCGTAACGGATTTCACCAGCACTGACATCGTAAAGGCGCGCCAGCAGATAACCCAGCGTGGTCTTGCCCGACCCTGTTGAACCTACGATGGCGACGCTGGAGCCGGCTGGAATATCGATCGAGACATCCGACAGTGTTGGCTGCGGGTTATCTGGGTAAGAGAAGCTGACATGCTTCAACTGCACTGCGCCTTGCATGTGCAGGCGATCCAAGGTGATGGCATCAGGTTGTTCGGTGATCTCCACGGGCTGGTCAAGGTACTGAAAAACACGGGTGAACAAGGCGCGGGTGGTGCGCATTTCACGGCCGATTTCCAGTAAGCCTTCCAAGGGCCAGAGCAACTGCTCCTGCAGGGCGATCATCGCCACCAGCGTGCCGATGGTCGCCGGTACCCCAGCATTGAGCAACAGGCCGCCCAGCAACAGGGTAAGCGCCGGGAAGATCGACAGCATCAGCAGGATCAACTGCCATTGCCACTCACCTGCGGTGTGGGAGCGGACCTCAAGGCTGGCGACCTCTTTCGAGGTGCGGGTGAAGCGTTGGGTCAAATGTGCCGCGCGGCCGAGGGTACGCGCCAGGATCACCCCCGAAATCGACAGCGATTCCTGCACCGCTGCAGACATATCGCCAAGGCGCACCTGCTGTTCGTGGGTAATGGTTTCCCGCAGCTTGCCGACGCGGTCGCTCAGGAGGATCGAGATCGGCACCGCGATCATCGAAAACAGCGCAAGGCGCCAGTCGAGTAGAAACATGGCAATGGTTGTCATCACCACGATGCTGAAGTTACGTGCCAACTCGTTGGCAGTATGGGTGACGAGTGTTTGCAGGCCCCCGATATCGCTGGCAATGCGTGATTGGATTTCGCCAGAGCGTGTTGCCGTGAAGAACGACAGGGAAAGCGATTGCAAGTGCGAGTAAAGCTTCACCCGCAGGTCATGCATGATCGACTGGCCGATCTTGGTCGACATGACGATCTGCAGCGTGTTCAGCCCGGCCGTCAGAGCGGCAACGCCAATCAACCCCCCCGCGAGGTACACAAGAAGGCGCAAGTTCCCGTCAGGTAGCGCCTCGTCAATGATCGCCCGCAGCAGGAAAGGGGACGCCATGCCAATCGCAGAGCACACCAGGATCAGGCAGACGACCCGTGCTATTTGCAGTTTATAGGGGATGAACAACGCGATGATCCGGCTTGCCGACACATGCTTGGCTGCAAGGTCATGGTAGGTGTCAGCTTTTGCGATGCCATGTTCAGTCATTTTTATTCCGGCCCTGTAGGCACTGAATGGTTGCCCACCCTCGGTGAGCGTTCCTTGTAGCGATATCCCTGAGCAGGGGGCCGCTTCGGCACCCTGGACGCTTCCGTCGGCGCGAGTGTATTCTAGACTAAGTGCTTAGTCTATTAATTGCGAAGGGATGAACCGGGCTGCTGTTCCCGGTGCAAAGGGAGGTTAGGATGACAAAGAAATCCAGGATTCTGGCGTGGGTAGGTGGCCTTGCGGTTCTGCGGGTGGGTGGACGGCAAGTTGTCGTGGTCCCCAACGCCACTCATAGCCTGTTAAGAGCGGGATTATTCAATTATCAGTTGCTCTCGCAATGGCCGCGATGGCCAACCGCCGGTGGGCAGTCCATTTTGTGGGAGCGGGCTTGTCCCGCGATGGAGTGCGAAGCGCTCCTGTACCCGATATCAAAGGTGTCAAAGAAGCCGCGGTGTGGATTTTCACGGAATGTTGGGGAGTGGGGCTGCTATGTGCTTGACGGGAGATAGGGTGATGGGGGCTAGGTGCCTGTCTTGGGTTTGGAGGTGGGGCGGAAATCGAGCGCCGCCCGCGCGGCGCATCGCGAGCTCTGCTCGCTCCTACATTTGTTTCGGGCCAGTCACGTCTGTGCCAGCGCGCGCGACCGCCTTGTTTGTCCGACACAATATCGCGTCGTGCCAACAAGGCGGTCGCGCGCAAATGCCACAGGCCTCACTGGCCCGAAACAAATGTAGGAGCGAGCGTAGCTCGCGATGCGCCGCGCGGGCGGCGCTCGATCTGATAGGCGACGAAAATGCCAAGCCAGGCACCTGGTGGCCCCGAATACAAGCTCCAGGCATTCACAACCCCCCTGAAAAAGCCGAGGACACCCTGGCCCCCATCGCCCGTGCGGCACGGGCCTTGGGCATGTAATTTTCATTGGCACTTCTGAAACACCACACCAAGGCACGATCGTCCACCGCTCAGGCGCCAACCAGGGTTTTGAACAGTGGCTCCTGCGACAGCCGAGCACGAGTGTCTTCAAGCGTTAAACGCACGGCCGCATCACCGAACACCAAACCCTGAAGGTAGGTGAAGTGTGGGTTGAACAGGCCGAGCGTACTCAATACCTGGCGCAGGTAAGGCGTCAGAAAGTCCGGTTGCCGCGCGGATTCACCTTGGTGAAAGCCACCAGAGCCCACCAACACGTACACCGGGCGGTCTTTCAGGAGCCCGGTCTTGCCCTCGGGGCCTGAACGGAATGTGCGGTGAATACGCAAGACGTAATCGACCCAGAGCTTGAGCGCGGCAGGCAGCGTGAAGTTGTGCATCGGCGTGGCAATGAGCAGGATATCGCTGCGTTCCAACTCGCCGATCAGCGCCTCCGAGAGCTCGAACACCGGTGAGTCGAACGGTGTGGTGGTGGCCAGGGCATGGGCGTAGTCCCTGTCGAGCGGTGGCAGTGGGTACCTGCCCAGATCGCGTTCGACCAGTTCGAGCCGCGGATACCGATGGCGCAAAGAGGCGACTAATTCCAGCGCCACCTGATTGGCATGGGAGACGTGGCCATGGGGGCTGGCATTGATCAAAAGTACATTGTTCATGGCTGACTCTCTGTTTGCAGGCGCTGTGTAAAGTGCATGCCGTGCGCCAGCAATCCCTGGCGGAAGTAGAAACGCTGAGCCAACGGCATGTGCAGCCCGGTGTCCAGTACGAAATGCGCGCAACCGCGCTGCACCGCCTCTTCGCGAACCGCCCCCAGCAGCCGCGCCCCCAGGCCACTGCGCTGCACGTCCGGCTGCACCACCAGGTCGTCCACGTAAACAAAGCGCCCGTAGAGCAAGTTTTCCATCTCGCGGTAACCGGCCAGGCCGACAACCTGCTCACCCTCCCACGCGGCCAGCAGGCGGTAGCCTTGCCCAGCTTGCCGAAGCAGTTGCTGCACATAGCTGTCCCGGTCAGTGACATGCGGGCGCAATTCGCGCATGAGGTTGAAACTCGCCTGAAACCCATTCCGGTCTTCGAGGTGTTGCAGTGTGTATTGCATAGCCGTCGTCCGCTATAGAGTGATGGCTGACCTTAATCCGCCAATGACTTAAGCTACAGGGCCGAAAAGTGCATAAATGACTGGGCCAAGATGCTTCCCTTCACGCTGGACCGCAGCCAGTCCGAGCCGATCTATCGCCAGCTCTATCTCCGTTTTCGTGAGTCCATTGCCGACGGCCGCCTGCGCCCGGGCGACCGGGTACCTGCAGTGCGCGCGTTGGCGGCGGAGTTGAACCTGGCGCGAGGCACGGTGGAGGCGGCATACCAGTTGCTGATCGGCGAGGGCTACTTGATCGCCCGTGGCGCCGCCGGCACGGTGGTCACCCCACACCTGCCACCCGTTCCCACCCCCACGCCGCGTGCGCCAGTGGCCTCGACGCAGTACCAGCCCACCCATTCAGGTGAGCTGCCGTTAGCCCTGCAGATGGGGCTGCCGGCGCTGGATGCCTTCCCCCGCAAGCTCTGGACAAGACTGGCCGGCCGCCAACTGCGCCAGGCTGGCCTGGAGGGGCTTGTCTACCCCGACCCGCGCGGGCATGCCCCGTTACGCGCGGCCATCGCCACCTACCTGGGCATTTCACGCGGTATTACCTGCCACCCAGAGCAGGTGTTCGTGTGTGCCGGTTATCGTGCCTGCCTGGACCTGATCAGCCACACCTTGATGCGCCTGGGCGACACCTGCTGGCTGGAAGAGCCCGGCTACTTCATGGCCAGGAACGCCCTGCTGGAAGCCGGCGCGCAATTGGTGCCGATCCCCGTGGATGAGGACGGCCTCGACGTCGCGCAGGGCATTGCCCGCGCCCCGGATGCACGCTTTGCCGTGGTTACGCCGACCCACCAGAGCCCACTGGGCATGTCGCTGTCACTGCCGCGCCGGTTGGCCCTGCTGGGCTGGGCCAACCGGCGCGGTAGCTGGGTTATCGAGGATGACTACGACAGTGAGTACCGCTATCAGGGCAAGCCCTTGCCCGCACTCAAGAGCCTCGATCAGCAAGGCCGCGTGCTGTACACCGGCACCTTCAGCAAGGTGCTGTTTCCTGGCTTGCGCCTGGCTTACCTGGTGGTGCCGGCGGAGCAGAGCGCCGCGTTCGCCCGCCAGGCGGACCGGCTGCATAACCACTGCCCGCATGTGCTTCAGGCGACGGTCTGCGCGTTTCTGCAGGAGGGGCACTTTGCCCGGCATTTGAAGAAAATGCGCAGCCTTTATGCGCTGCGTCGGCGGTGGTTGGTTGAGGCGCTGGGGCAGCAGTTTGGGGGAAGGGTAGAGATCAACCCGCGGGCGGGGGGGATGCACCTGGTTGTGGGGATTCGAGAGGGGAATGATATCGAGATTGCTCGGCGTGCTCGGGCGGTTGGGGTAGCGGTGGAGCCGCTCTCGGAGTGGTATCTGGGAGGGGCGCGTAGGCGGGGGGTGGTGGTGGGGTTTACCAATATTGTTAGTGTGGGGCAGGCGGGGCGGGTGGCGGAGCGATTAAGCGAGATTATTGAGGGGTGAATGGGGTCGTGGGGCTGGAGCGTGACTCTTGGAGCGGCTTCAGAGGTGGCGTAATGCAATTATTTTTACCCGCTCGTTCAACAATTTAAGCCAGAAAATTTGGGCTGCGACGCAACGTTCGCGGTGGCTAGGGGTCAATCAAGCAAGCTGATGGCAAAAGGCCCCTATCGCATAAAGGTGAATGGATAGTGGAAAATCGCCGTCCGACCCTCGGCAGGGTCCATCGTAGCGGCCCCAGGCGCGCTTGAAAGCGGGATGGACAGACCGGGTCGAGGGCGAACTTCAAGCCTTGAACGATCACATTCTAAACGCGAAATACCCTGTGTCCGTACAGGGTTTATGGAGAGGTCTGGACCACGATCCAGGCCTGTCATGGAGGATATGTTGCGAGATCTGCTGTTCACCCTGCCCGCCATCATGTCGGCCTGGCCCTTGCGCCAGCGCTGCTCGATCGCCTGCCCGGCATTCTGAACACTCATGAATGACCAGGTTGCGTAGATCGAAAAATTAGTGTCGCCACGTATTTTTCAAAGTGGTGTTCTGATGGTGCGTCCCCTCGTTTGGGGGGGTACGGCGCCCCATGGGCTAAGTGCGAATAAAATCCTTTAAAATCAGGTAGTTATTGCCTTTGCGCGGCAGTATTCGTCTGTGATTGCCCGTGTCTTTCCCATGGCTAAGGCGTTATGAGGCGCGCCTCTGAAAGGGCACCAGAGTTTATGAAGGGGTAACAGAGGCGTGCAAAAATACGTCGCGGATTGCAAGGATTGTCCCTATCTGTCAAAATTTCGGTGTTGCACCTTTCTAAGTTTTGGCTGAAAATGCTGCTCACGGAGCGAGATATGGATGAACTCGAGTCAACGACAACATCATGGGGCAGCAGGTCCAGCGAAGACGTGGATGTACGCGCGCTGCGCCGCTACAACCGAATGCTCTGCGTGCTGCTGGATGTCGGTGAGTGGGCCTGCATGGCCTTGCTCCCCTGTGTAGCGGTCGCCGCCATCTGGCTCGTGACACAAACGAATTTTGAAAACGTCGTGTTCTATGACGGAACCGACTCGATTTGCATTTACGACGGAACGACAGGGGAAATCCGGAATGTCGAGTAAGGAAACCCAGCACGGAACCCCGAGTGGCGATGGGCCGGAAGCTCGTCGGGGCACCGATGAAGAGAAGCTGCTGGAGCTGGCGCTGGACGAAACGCCCGGGGAGGCAGCGGCTACCGTCCGGGAAGTCAAGCGTCTGCAGCTGGAGTGCCTCGACCTCAAGCGCCGTAACAAGCGCGTCTGGGGCCAACTGTTGGCACTCACATGCGTATTCGGCTTGACCATCGGCGCCGTCGTTTTCTGGTACCCGAAGTACCGCTGGATACCGACCACGGATAACCACGCCATCTGTGAAGTCTCGACTGAAAGCAACCCGCGGGTCACCCCTGCGACCTTGGCCGAATACGCTAAAGACGCCGTCGTCAATTCGTATTCCTACGACTATGTGAATTACCGCTCCAACCTCAATGCCGCGGGTGCCCGCTGGTACACGGATGACGGGCGCAAGGCCTTCCTGAAGACGCTGGACGACTCGGGGAACCTGGAGCGCGTGCTCAAGGGCCGGATGATATTGCGTGCCATGGCGACTCAAGTTGCCCAGGTCGAAGAAAGCGGTGTGCTCGCAACAGGTCAGAACTACTGGCTGGTACAGGTGCCTGTCGCCATCGAATTCTATGTCGGTGGTGACCAGCAGGCACGCTCGCGCCAGGACTTCCTGGCGGCTGTCACCATCGTTCAGATCCCGGCTTCGGCCACTAACACCAAAGGGATCGCCGTCGATTCTGTTCAGCTGTCGCCGTATATCTCAAGGAAGTGACCATGAAGAAGCATCTGATCGCATCGTTGATTGCGAGCGCTATTGTCATGCCTGCGTTTGCCAATGAGCCGCAAATCGCGCCCGTTACCGCCGATGGCGCCGGGCAAGTCGATGCCGCGCAGGCCAATGAAGCGCCACCCCTGCCGCCCATGAACGGCCTCGGTCGGCAAGTAGCCAGCGCTGCTCAAGTGGTCTACCCACGTCCGGAAGATGTCGTCAACGAAACCATTCAGGATGTGCAGGACTCGCAACTGACCCCTGCGCAACTGGAGCTGGTCAAAAAGCTCTGGCTCGATCGTGAAAAACAGAAAGCCACGCCCTACGTCAGCCCGGCCAAGCCTGTGACTCGCACCCTGGCACTGAACCTGGATCCGGGCGTGTCGCCGCCCATCGTTCGCCTGAGCAAAGGCCAGCAATCATCGATCGTGTTCTCTGACTATGCCGGGCAACCGTGGATGATCCAGAACGTCTCGATCAACCGTGAGTTGTTCAGCGATGGACGCGAGCGCGGTGCGCAAGGCGGTCAGGGGCAGGGCGGCGGCGTCACGCCTACCAACATCCTGACCCTGGACCCCGCCACTGCTGCTGCCTACGGCAACGTGACCGTCACCCTGCGTGGCCTGTCCACCCCGATCATTCTGATTCTGGCCGCAGGCCAGGAGGAAGTGGACATGCGGGTGGATGCCAAGGTGCCAGGGCGCAACCCTGACGCTGCGGCCTCGGTTGCCCTGCAGAACATGCCAAGCATCGACAATGCGCTGACCTACTTCCTCGATGGCGTGCCGCCGAAGGAAGCGCTGCGCCTGAGGGTGACCGGGTTGGATGGCGTGGAGGCCTGGAGCTATCGCCAGAACATGTATGTGAAAGCGAAGGCTGACGCTCAGTACCCGGCGTACACCAACGCTGCGCGCAGCACGACTGGGGTGGCCGTGTATCGCTACGCCGGCTTGCAGAACAGCGTCACGTTCACGACCGGTGGGCAAGCCGTTACCGTCTTCATCGAGCAAGGGAATCTGCAATGAGTGAGAACAATACACCGCCCAGTGACGCAGGCTTTGATGAAGAGCACGATCACCTGGTGGCCGATCGCGACGAAGCCTCTGCCGGGAAGTCGGACAAGGCGCGCAAGTCGAACGAGATGCAGCGCAATCTGCAAGCCGTGTTCGGCTCGGGTGTTGGCAAGGTCTCGCTGATTGCTGCCGGCATCGTGGTGGTTGCGTTGGGGGCGCTGGCCTACAATGGCATGACCGCCAAGGACGAGCCGGTCGGCCAGACAGCCAAGGTCGATGTGCCTCGTGCGCCACAGCCCGAAGTGTCGGTCGATCCGATTTCCGCTGCCGAAGCCGAACGTCGCAACCAGCGAAGCTCACTGGAAGCTCAGCAGGCCGCCGAGCGCGGCATGTCGTATCAGCCGGGCTTCGACCCCAACATCGTGGCCTCCACCAGCAAGGACTACGCCCGCGATCAGGCGGTGCAGTTCAATGTACCTGGGCAACCCTACAACGATACCAGTGCTCCGCCGCCGATCTATGTCGGGGCCGGCCAACCGCCCCGCGAAGAGGCGGCGAACGCTGCGCTAGCGGCTCGCCAGCAAGGTGGTGCGGGCAACGCCCAGGTAGAGGAGCAGGAGCGTCGGCGCCTGGAGGAAGAGCTGAAAAAGGCCCGCCAAGAGCGCGATGCCTACGTCAGCGAGCTGAAAAGCGAAACGCTCAAGTCGATCAAGCAGCTCATGGGCGAGTCGGAAAGCGCCAAAGGGTTTGCTGAAAAAAGCAGCTTCAGCACGGTCAGCTACTACCCGGCCGAGCGCGCTGTGGCCGACGACGGGGGCGCTATGGCGCGTACCGCCAAGGACAAGAAAGACCCCAGCGCCATCGAGGCCGTGGGCGATACCGACCGCGAATTGCTGATCAAGACCGGCACGATCATGTATGCCACGCTCGATGCCGAGGTCAACACCGATGACGGCGGCGATGTCCTGGCAACCATTCGTGGCGGCAAGTGGAACGGCTCCAAACTGATCGGCAAGATCGAGCAGGCGCCGGACAACATCCGCGTCAAGTTCACCATTCTTGCGCCGCCGGTAAACGACACACGCCCCACCATGCGTATCAGTGCAGTGGCGCTTCGCGAAGACGATGCCAAGCAAGGCATTGCCGAGACGAAGGACCACCACACTATGGAGCGCTACTTCGCACTGGGCGCTGCCTCGCTGCTGTCCGGTTACGGCCGGGCCTACCAGCAGACGGCGGGCACCACGGTCATCAGCCCGAGCGGCGTAGTGGCCCAGACCACCACCGAGCCTTCCTCCAAGCAGGTCATCGGTATGTCGGTTGGCGAGCTGGGGACCTCCATCGCCTCGGAAGTGCGCCGTGGGTTCAACCGGCCTGCTACTTACGCGACGCCTGCGAACAAGGGCTTTGGCCTGTTCTTCCTGCAAGACGTTCACGATCAATCTCGATAAGGAGTTCGACATGAAGAACTGGTCGTTCGGAAAACTGTTAGGCGTTTTTGCCGGCAGCTTCGTAGCCCTCATCCTCATCGCCGTGATGGTGATGAAGGTGTCGTCGTCGCCCGCCAAAGCCAAGCGCATGACGCCAGCCCAGGCGCAGGCTGCGCAACAGCCGCGGATGGATGTGCTGAGCATTGAGTTGGCCAAGTCCAAGGAGCAGGCGCAAGCCGCCCTCGAGGCCCAGCAGAACAGTGAGAAACAGCTGAAGATCGTGCGTCAGGAGTCCCAGCACAATACCCAGCTGCTGCTCAACCAGATCAAGCAGCTGGATAGCACCCTCTCTGGGCTGAACCAGCGCATGGACTATTTCGAGGCGAGCCGTCAGCGGGTAGACATCGTCAAGCCGCCGCGCAAGGCCCCGGTAGCCACCCCGGCACAAGGGCTTGCCAAAGGCGGCCATGCAATCCCGCAGTCCAGTGGCTACAAGGTGCAGGCGATTGTCGGGCACCGCGCCTGGGTCAAGAGCGGCGAGCGTGAAGACAGCGTAAAAGCCGGCGAAAGATTGCCGCCTGTACAGCGTGAGCTGAATGTACTCGCGGTGGATGGCAACAGTGGCATCGTGGTCACCGCGCCCGCGCTTTAAATAGGGAAATACACATGGCAGCCGGATATGCCGATCTCGTAGATGTGATGGTCAACATCGGTAAAGTCATACCGACGGCGATCATGATGTGCCAGGGTATTGCCGCGCTTATCGGGCTTTACCTGACCTCTGCTGCGTTGGTGGAAATTTGGGGCGTTACCCACGACAACGCATTGAAGTATGTTGCCGGGCGCCAGCGGTTTTCCGTCGGTTCAGCGTGTGTGCAATTGGTCATTGGCTCGATTTTACTGGCCATCGGCACACTGGAGTGGATGGGTATCATGTCGCGCACGTTGACAGGCGATTATGCCAACTCGCGCATGCTGTCTTATTCCTCTTCCGGGAGCACGTTGCAAGCGCAAGCACAACTGGCAACGCTGGCCCTGTTGGGCATCATGCAAGTGGTCGGTTTCATTGCCATGGTGAAAGGCTGGTTGACGGTTAACGGTTATTACAATAATCAAACGCAAGCCGGCTTGGGTACTGCCAGTGGGTGGATTATTGGCGGTATCTTGGCGTGGAACTTCAAATGGTTCAGCGATGTACTCAACAACACAATCGGATTCAATCTGGTTGGACTTTTCACGCCGTGGTCGTAACGGCTTCACGCACTATGAAACCCAAGGAGCGTCACTCATGAAAGCACTCAAAACCCTTAAAGCTGCTTACGATTCGGCCAAAGTTCGCGCAATTACCGCTGCTGTCGGCGCCCTGACCGCGCCGTCGGCATTCGCCATCACCAAGACCGACCTGACCCAGGATACCTCTGGCGGCAAGACGGCCAGCGATGTCATGACCAACATCGACGATACCGCCCAGGGCGGTGCCACGCTGTTGATCTCCCTGGTGTCGATTGGTGGCTTCGTGGTCGTGGCCATGTCGCTGTACACCCTGTGGAAAGCTTCCAAGGACGAGCGTGAAAAGCCCCTGTCCGCCATCGTCGGCCTGTTCATCGGCGGCTTGATGGCGGGTGTCGGTACCGTGATGTGGATCATGCGCAACACCACCGTCGGCTAAGGCTGCGCGCCGCCTACCGTAGCGCGGGGCGCAATGCCCCGCATTCTCAATAACCGTTTCGGGGATTTCAGACGTGAGCGAACAACCCTCTCCTGAGAACAAGGCCGTCAATGTCCCCACCCTGGCAAGTGGCTATCTCAGCCGTACTGCCAACCAGCCGGTATTTGGTGTGCGTCGACCGCTTTGGCGCTCCGACGATGACCAACGCACGTTGCTGAGTGAAGCGAACGCCAAACTTCGCACGGCCGTGTGGCAGCGCGACAACTACACCTGCCGCTTCTGTGGTTTCAAGTCTGCCAAGTATCAGGAACTTCACGCGCTGGATGGCAATGCCGAAAATTGCAGCAAAGAGAATCTCGTCACGGCGTGCAACTTGTGCCGCCAGGTGCATCACCTGGGCGCGTGTGCCATGAACAACACGGGATTTTTCGTGGCCGTGCAGGAACTGACGCAGACCGAAGTCAACCTTATTGCCCGTTGTATTTACGTGAACGAATTACTGGGCGATGTGGCCGTCAACGAGAAGCTGGCCAGCCTGCTGGCGGCGTTCAAGTTTCGTGGCAGCGACACCCTCAAGGAAGTGTATGGCGGTGAACTGATCACCGTGCTTGGCGTGGCAGAAACACTCGCCAGCAAGCACCTGGTCAGTGATGAGGAATACGCCAGGCGTGGTGAGTGGCTGGCCCCGCTGCGCCTGTTTCCCACCAAGAGCGCATTCAAGGACGGGCAACTTGAATACTACGCAACGCATAACCGCGCGCTGTTTTTGCCCGACAGTTGGTCTGCATTGACCGGCCAACTATTCAAGCATTTTGCTTAATGCACCCGAACGCAGAGCTGATCAGCCTCGCCGTTGAGAACGTTATCAAGGGAGAACAAGGACATGTTTAACAAACTCGAGGCGGTGATCCTGACGGTTCTGAGCCAGCTCAAAGCAGACGTGCAGGACTACTGCGATCTGGAGACGGTCGATGGTGGGCAGTCCATCGTCGCCAACGACGGTTCGCTGGCTTCAATCGTGCGCTTCAACGGCACCAAGAGCGTGCTGGGTCGCGAACAGTTCGAACGGCTCGTGAGCTTGCTGGAAGCATCGCTTGCCGTGTACTTCAAGGTGCGCGGTCATCACCTGCAGATTGTCTTCAGCCGTGACCTGGATGCCACCGCGCCGCTGGAGCAGAACGCCTTGCAGCAGGCGGCTACCGCCGAGCGGCTGAACCTGAACGTACGCCACCTGATCAATGAAGGGGTCAAAAAGTACGCGCAGTATGTGTATGACGAAGAATGCTACCTGGTGTTCTGGTCGCGGCCCGCGCTGCTTGACCAGACTGAAAAGACGATGGCCCGCGAAGCCACCAACGAGTTCAGAAAAGCCTCGGACTGGCCCGCTACCGCCGAGGCGCAGAACCTGCTGCGCCCCATCTCCTACCTCAAGGATCGCCACCTTTCCTTCGTCGCCAAGATTACCGAAGACCTGACGTCCCCCGAGTTCGGCTGCTCGGCCGATGTGCTCGACGTCAGCGAAGCGATTCGCGCAATCCGTGCCAAGGTGAACCCCGACATTACTCCGCGTAGCTGGAAGCCTTACATTCCGGGCAGCGCAATCCCGATGCGCTGGAAAGCCAACAACCGCAGCAATGACAAGTCGGAGTTCATGTACCCCACGCTGCCCAGCCAGATCATGGTCACCTCTGGCGAAATTGGCAGTGGGCAGCGCACAAGCCTGCTGCCAGACCCCACCAGCGTTAGGGTCGGCTCGCGGGTGTATGCGCCTTTGCTGATGTCGATTCCGCCGGCAGAGCCGCAGTACTTCAATACCCTGTTCAACAGCCTCAACCGCGCAGAAACCCAGGAAAACGGCGTGTCCAGGGCCTTGCCGTACTCCATGTCGATCATGCTGTCTTCCGATGGCATGAGTGTGCTGGCCTGGAAGAGCTTGTTTGCCCAGCTGCTTTCGGTCACCTCCGAACAGAACCGCAACATCAACCTGGCCACCAAAGAGCTGCGCGAGCGTGTGCGCGACGGCGAGTGCATGGTGAAGCTGCAAATCGCCGCGATGACCTGGTCCAGCCCCGACGAGAAAGGCGTGAAGGAACTTGCGCTGCGCAAATCGAAGCTGTGGCGCACCTTGGAGGCGTGGGGGCAACCGGTATTCATCGAGCGTACCGGCAACCCGATGCAGGCGTTCCAGTCCAACTGCCTGGCCTTGACCACCAAGCATCTCGGCGACCCTGCAGCCGCGCCGCTGGGCGATGCAGTGGCCATGCTGCCGCTGACCCGGCCCGCGTCGCCGTTCCAGGAGGGGTCGACCATCTACCGTAGCCTGGATGGCAAGATCCTCAAGTATCAGCGCTTCTCGTCCCAGCAGACCACATGGATCACCTTGATCGCCGGCAAGCCGGGTTCGGGCAAATCGGTGTTGATGAACAACAACCATTTCGAATCTTGCCTGATGCCGGGCCTGACGGGCCTGCCCTACATCGGCATTACCGATATCGGGATTTCCTCGTCCGGCTTCTGCGACCTGGTTCGCGACAACCTGCCACCCAGGCTTCATCACCTGGTGGTGTACAAACGTTTGCAGAACGCCAGAAAGGACTGCATCAACCCGCTTGATACGCCGCTGGGCCAGCGTTATCCACTGCCAAAGGACCGTGAGTTCAACAAGAACTTCCTGACCATCCTGGTGACGCCGCCCGAGCGCGAAAAGCCTTACGAAGGGATGAGCAACTTTGTGGGGCGCATGGTCGACCTGGCCTACCGACGCAAGGACGACAAGATCGAGCGGGCCAGCCCAGAGACCTACAAGCCCGGGCACAACGATGTGGTGGACACGGCGGTGGCGCAGCTGGGCTTCCGCATTCTTCCTGCCACCACCTACTGGGAACTGGTCGATGCGATGTTCGACGCCGGTATGGTGTACGAAGCCGAGGTGACCCAGCGCTATGCGGTGCCGACCCTCAATGACCTGGTAGCGGTGGCATCGACCGAAGAGGTTCGCGCCGAATACGAAGGCTCCGGTGAGGTGGGGCGCAGCCTGGTCGATGCCTTCATCCTCGGCATCCGCGAATCGGTCGGCGACTTCCCGGTGTTCTCCGACCACACCCGTTTCGATGTGGGCAGTGCCCGCATCGTTGCCCTCGACCTGCAGGACGTGGCGCTGCAGGGCTCTGCTTCGGCCAAGAAACAGACTGCACTGATGTACATGATCGCTCGCCAGTGCTTCATGAAGAAGGTGGCCTTCTCGAAAGAGGACTTCCCCTTCTTCACCGAGAAGTACCTGCCGTTCTACGAGCGTCTGGTCGCCGACCTGGTAGACGAATACAAGGTCATGTGCATGGACGAGTTCCACAAGACAGGCGGCCACTCCGGGCTTCAGGAACAGATGCAGACCGACGGCCGTGAGGCGCGAAAGTGGAACATGGAAATCATCCTGGCTTCCCAGTTGATGGAGGACTTCGGCCCGCTCACCAAGATCGCCACGGCCACGTTCATCCTCGACTCGGGCACCAAGGAAACCCGCGACTGGCTCCGCAAGAACATTGGCCTTTCCGATACCGAAGAACATGCGCTGGTCAATTTCGTCCACGGTGCGAACAAGCACGGCTGTACGTTCCTGGCGCGTTTCGAGACCAAGAACGCCAGTTACAGCCAGCTGTTCACCATGTCTGCCGGGCCGATGCGGCTCTGGGCACTGACCACCACCGCCGAAGACCGCAAGCTGCGCACCATGCTCTACGAGCATATGCCGCGCCCGGATGCGTTGGCGCTGCTTGCCCGACGCTTCCCGTCAGGGGGCTGCAAGGACATGGTCGAGCGGCTCAAGCGCGAAACGTTCAAGGACGTCGAGTTTGTCGATGACGACATGGAGCAGTCCGTGATTGCGCGGATCGCCAAGGATTTGGTCGCTGACTACATCAGCGCCAGTGCATTCGAAGACGTGGTTTAAGGGGGCGACAGATGGCTCAGTACAAGGGCGCATCCCGTCAGCATGAAGTCAGCAGCAGCCGGCGGCGCAAAGATACTCGCCTGGCCGGGCAGCGCTTCAGTGACTTCTTTCAATCTGCCGAAGGTGCGGTGTTCGGTACGTTCGCGTTGCCGATCCTGGCCCTGGTACTGATCAAGGTGCCTTTTTCGGGTGAGCTGCTGTTGCTGCTGGCCTGGGCCTTCAAGCGCAAGTTCGTGGCGGTGGATAACCGGGCGTTCGATTTCCCGTACCGGGTGCCAAAGCTGGCGGATGTCAACGATGGTTCCTACAAGGGCAAGAAGAAGGGCGAGGGTGTCACCCTATTCGGCAACGACCTGGAAACCAAAGAGCAGATCTACGCCGGCGACAGTGACCTGAGGACGCACCAGCTGGTACTGGGCACCACCGGTTCTGGCAAGCCTCAACCCAAGCATGCCAAGGTACTCACGCCGAAGGGCTGGGTTGCGATGGGCCAGGTCAAGGTGGGCGATAGCGTGTGCACACCCGATGGCAAGCACGCCGCTGTGCTGCGGGTGATCGAGCAGGGCATCCAGCCGATCTGGACCATCGCCACGCGCGACGGCCGCCGTGCCCAGGCGACCGGCGACCACCTGTGGCGCGTCCTCAGCCGCGAACCGGACGGCACTGAACAAGCCCATACCGTGACCACCGATGCCATTCGGGCGCTGATGGCCCGTGGCGTCGTGGTGATGCTGCCGAAGGTGCGCAAGAAGCGCGGCACGGCCAAGTTCGACGGTTGGGCAGAGGTCTGGAAAGTCACCGCTGCCGGCCAGGCGCAGTGCCAGTGCATCGAGATCGATCACCCGCACCACCTGTACATCACCGACGACAGCCTGGTCACCCATAACACCGAGCTGTTGCTGGGCATCGTGTTCAACGCACTGGTACAGAACACGGGCTTCATCTATGTCGATGGCAAGGGAGACCCTAAGCTGCAGAAGGAAATATTCCGCCTGTCGCGCTATCTGGGGCGTGAAGACGACCTGTTGATCATCAACTTCATCACCTCTGGCCGCGACTTCGTGGAGAAGCAGGTCGACAAGGTCACCAACAACATGAACATGATGGGGAACACCTCGTCCGGCATGTTGATCGAGCTGATCGTCTCGCTGATGGATGACTCGGGCGGTGGCGGCGACATGTGGAAAGGCCGTGCAATCATGTTCGTGGCGGCGTTGACCCGGCCACTGACCTACCTGCGCGACAAGGGGCACATCAACCTGTCGCCAGAGAAGTACCTTGAATACTTCGAGCTGAACATCATCGAAGAACTGGTGTGGGAACACGGTGGCAAATACGGCGACATGTTCGATGTCATCGTCGCACCGTTGCGCTCGTACCTGCTGACGCTTCCGGGCTATCAGAAAGCCAAGTTGAAGAAGCAGGAAACCAAGACCCTCGAACAGCACGGTTACATCGTGATGCAGCTGGGGCGGATCTTCAACGACCTGACGTTCAACTATGGGCACATCTTCAAGACCCGGGTCGGCGATGTCGATTTCTATGATGTGGTGATCAACCGACGGCTGCTGGTGGTGCTGTTGCCTGCACTGGAGCGGGCACCGGACAGCATGCGCATGCTCGGCAAGATGATCGTCGGCAGCATCAAGCAGATGATGGCCGGCTGCCTGGGTAACCGGGTTGAAGGGGTTGTGCGCGAAATCATCGACAGCCGCCCCACGGGCTCGGAGTTCCCGTTCTATACCATCCTCGATGAATACGGCTATTACGCCGTGGTCGGCTTCGCGGTGGCCCCGGCACAGGCGCGCAGCCTGGGCTTCAGCGTGACGTTTGCCGCGCAGGACTTCTCTTCGCTTAAAAAGTCCAGTGCCGAAGAAGCCGATGCCACCTGGGAAAACACCAACATCCGAGCCGTCGGCCGACTGACTTCAGGTACTGAATCCGAGACCTGGCGGCGCGTGCAGGGTGCGGCGGCGGAGTCTTCGCAGGCCATGGTAGGTAATTTCGAGCGCTCCCCGGGGGGCGCCAATGAAAAACTGCGCCAGTCCGACAATGTCGCGATCGAACAGCGTAGCCGGTTGAACTACGACGACGTCGCCATGCAGGAAAACGGCGAATTCACGTTCCTTATCGGCAAGAAATCGCAGAATGGCAAAACCGGTGGCGTGGCGCTTATCCGCGGCCTTGGCTTCTACACCGCTGGCCCTGCACCCAAAGAAATGCGGATCAACGACTTCATCCCCGTCGAGCCGCCAGAGCCTTCGGACCTGCCTCAGAGCAGGGCGTCGCGCAAGGCGTTTGTCGACAGCCTGAAAGACGGCTCATTCGCC
This sequence comes from Pseudomonas sp. NFX1, assembly GCF_051123555.1. Classification (NCBI taxonomy): domain Bacteria; kingdom Pseudomonadati; phylum Pseudomonadota; class Gammaproteobacteria; order Pseudomonadales; family Pseudomonadaceae; genus Pseudomonas; species Pseudomonas sp. NFX1. The sequence goes on from NZ_CP169366.1 coordinate 5,409,967, forward strand.
AAGCGGGTGCGCTCGGTGGTGAAGGGCGACCCGACCTTTGCTCGCATGCACAGCGCCTTCGAGCATAACTATGCAGATGCCGACCGGCCTGTGCTTGGCCGCCTGGACACCTCGTTCGCTGTGCTTGGGGCATATCTGTCGGGCAGTTTGCAAAAGCCACCGGCCGCTGCGCCGTTGCCGGTAACGCCAGCGCCTGAGGCCGTGGCGCAGGTTGCTGTTGCGCCTGCACCCACGCCGCAGCCTGACCCGCTGAGCCAGGCGTCGATCGAAGCAAGCCTGCTGGCCGTGGCGGACATGCTCGCTGAGACGGCAGTGGCGCCGGTGGTTGCCGCCCCGGATGAAAAGGTATTGGACGCGGCGTGGGAGGGTGAATTGGCCATTGCCGAGCCGCAGCAGTTGCTCGACATGCAGCTGATGGCGGCCGGCGAGGGCTTTGAATCGTTGTCCGACAAATGGGCCGCGCAGGAGCGGATCCAGACTACCTGCGATGCCATCGCCCGCGAAACGGCCTATGTCATCGCGCCCGAGCCTGAAGCACTCGGCGTGGCAGGGGTACGCAAACAGTTGAGTGACCTGGATGCGCGATGCCGCGAGTTGATCAAGGGGCAGCCAGGCAGCTAAGCGGCAACCCGTTGGTCGGAAGCTGTTTGATGGTTGTGTCATAAATTGACGACGATATAAATCTGACAGATAATCAGAAACTATAATTTCTGCATGCTATGGTGAGGCGATGGGGCTGTTCAGCACAGGGAAGAAAGTAGCGAAGTACGCGTTCATCAAAATGCCGATGGCGGCGTTGGGCGTAAACCAGCTGCGCATGGGCAACCAGCACATCAAGTCGCTGTGGCAGTCGAATTTCAGCCCCGCCTGCCCGGAGTGCGAGCGCGGTGTGCTGCTCAAGGCCGAAGGCGATCACCAGGAGCTTGAACAAAGCCCCAAGGGCAAGATCCGCGTACTGCACAGCTGGGGCTGCAACAACTGCGACTTTGCGTTGTTCGAAGAGGATGACGTCAAAAAGGTCCGGGACCACGCCGCGCGCTATCGCAACGAGCGGGTCAAAGAACAGCTGACGACCATCGAGCGCGATGAGATCGACCGCATCGCCCGCAACCACCGGTTGCATTCCAGGGCCTTTTTCATCGCCAGCGTTGTCGCCATCCTCGGGTTTGTCTACATGCTCGCAACCGGCGCGGGCGTGATGGTGGCCCTGAACTGGCTGTCGATCGGCTTCGCGCTGTGGGTCTTCGGCATGAAGAAGTCCTACCGCTGCTGGCAGGTCTCGACAGGGCAGTTGTTCGTCGAAGGGGCATTCTGGTTCTGGTTCCAGCACCAGAAGTGGATCATCTGAGCATGGCCGGCAAGTGGTTGTACCGCGTAGTCGTCCCGTTGACGCTGTGGCCGGCGCTAGCCCAGGCGGACGACTTTTATGCCGTGCGGCCGGCGGACATCGAATGTGTCGTTCAGGCAGCCCAGCGCCAGGGCGTACCTGCCAATGTGCTGCTGGCCATTTCCAGCAAGGAAAGTGGCAAGAACGGGCAGAGTGTCTCGAACAGCAACGGCACCTTCGACCTTGGCCACTTCCAGATCAACACCACCCATTGGGGCCCGAAAGGCGTGTTCGCCTCATACCCGGCAATCACCAAGTCCGATGTCGCCTGGCGGGGCTGTTACAACGCGGAATTGGCAGCATGGCTGCTGCGCCAGAAGCTCGACGAAAGAAACGGTCAGGATTTCTGGACCCGCGCTGCCAATTACCATTCCCGTACCAAAAAATTCAACGACATCTACAAGAAAGGCCTGATTCCGCTCGCGGTGAAATGGGGCAAGTACCTCGAACAGCAGCGTCACGCCCAGTACGTGGTGAGCTACCAGTAGAACAGGCCACCGCCAGTGCCCGAAGCGCTTGAGCGTAGGGCACGCCGGGTCGATCAGAATGACAACTTCAGGAGTTTTTACATGAAAGGAATGCTCATGGGTGCACGCGGCTGCAAGGCTGGGGGCATGCTGCTTGCGCTGTTTGTGCTGGGCGGGTGCGCAAGCTCTGCCAAACCGACCACCGATGACACCGAGGCCTTTGCCAGCCGCATCATCGCGGACAAGGTGGCCGTGGCAGTCAACTCGCAGCACAACTATGTTTCGTCGCTGACGGCCGACCGCGTCAAAGCGGCCTCCAGGCAGGCTGCGGTCGACACCGACCAGGTGGATATCGACTTCATCGGCAAGCCCCAGGAGCTGTTGCAGACGTTCGCCAGCCGCTATGGCTATGCCTATGTCGAAAGCGGCAAGCGCGTGGACCTCAAGCCGATCAACATCTGGGTGCGTAAAGCCACGCCCATCAACGTGCTCAAGGATGTGGGCGTGCAGATCGACACCGGCGCCGATGTGGTACTCGACAAGAGCACCAACACGCTGCGCCTGATCTACAAGCCCGTACCGCTGGCTTTGGGGAGGGGCTGAACATGGCGATGGACATGCCCCCGATGACCCTCGAAGACGCTGAGCGCCTTTACGACAAGCCGGCTTATGTTCAGCAGCAGGGTGACGCCGGTGATGCCAGGTCGGCCGTGGAAGCCATGCGTGACGAGAAGAACCAGGCCTCGGCGGCCCGCGGCGAGGCCATTCTCGATGCGGCATTGCAGGTGGGGGTAAAGGCTGGCCTGGCGTGGCAGTTGACCAACATCAACAAGGCACTGAAGGAGCGCGAGCGTGAGTTCGATACGGTCTACGACTTCAGCAACCTGATGATCCAGGACCGTGTGGTGCCGCCGGTGATCACCGAGGCGCGCGATCTGTACAACCAGGACGGTGACTACACGCTTCGCCTTTCGGGCGCGTCCTACAAGATCGAGTCGCAGGCACGCTTTTCGTCGGTCCCGCCAAGCTGGCGCGAGTACCTGAGCTTCCCGCTGCCCGCCATGGACCGCACGTCCCTGGTGTCGGCGCTGATGCCACGCTCGGACGAAGAAGAACGCGTGTGGAAATTGGCCGTCCGTGACGGTTGGAAGCAAGGCGTCGAGCAGGCAAACCTGATGCTGACCTATGGTTTCGACCGGATGAACCGCGACATTGATGGCATGCGCCGTTTCAGCACGTTCGCCCGCCACGGCCAGATCACGATGCCGATCATTTCCGGTGCCGCGATCCCTGTCACCAAAGAGGGGCAGACCATGGCGGTGGACGAGACCCTGCTGCGCATCACCGCGTTGCCGCAGTTCAATGACAACATGAATGTATGGCGCAGTTCGATTGCAACGTCGACCGCAGCCGACCCTGTGCGCAGGCCGCCGGCACCGCGTGCACCCAGCCCGGCGCCGGCGCCTGGTGTTTCCAGCCAGCCCGGTGCGGCCAAGGCTTTTGCCGTGCCCGGTGGTGGTGAGCTGCGCACCCAGCCTTCGGGCAGAGAAGGCGGGCCGCAATGAAGCAGGACTTTCACGATGACGTGATGATGCTGGAACCCGGTGCGATGATCGAGCGCCTGGAACGGCTGACCAGTTATGAAGACCCCTTTCGCTTCGACCGTGCCGAGCAGTTCAAGGCGATGATGCTGGAAACGCTGAGCCATGGCGTCAGCGACATCTTCATCCAGCCCGCATTGCCGGTCGTGGTGAAGAAGTACGGCCGTCTGTATGCGGTCACCCGCCGTGCGCTGGATGTCGGGGAGGTCAACGAGCTGCTCAAGATGGCCGCCAACCGCGACACAGCCACCACCGATATCGTGTCCGGTACTGCGGTCAACGAGCGCTACGAGTTGTTCGACCCGCAGCGCAAGGATGCCCGCGGTGCTCGGCTGCGTTATGCCTACCGGGTCAACGCCTCGCCCATTGCCTGCCATGGCGATACGTCCTGCCAGATCGTCATCCGGGCGATCCCCGACGACCCACCGCGGATTCAGGACGTAGGCCTGAGCGAAGACATCGTGAGGATGGCCACGCCGCGTGACGGCATCGTGTATATCGCGGGGGCGACCGGCCATGGCAAGACCACCACCTTTGCCGCCATCAACCGCTTCATTCTTGAAAATGACACGCCGATCAAGGGCAACCTGATCAGCCACGAAGAGCCCATCGAATTTACGTACGAAAAGATTCAGAGCAAGCATTCGATTTTCGTGCAGTCGCAGATCCCTACGCACTTCAAAGACTTCTACAGGGCCAACCGTGAGGCCATGCGGCGTGCGCCCGGCCTGTGTGTGATCGGTGAATTGCGTGACCAGGAAACCATTCGGGCGGCGGTCGAGCTGTCGCTGACAGGCCACCCGGTGTTCGGCACGGTTCACGCCAAGGATGTCGCGGCGATCATGCGCAGGATGATCTCCCGCTTTCCCGAACAGGAGCGGGCGACCGCGATTTACGACCTGGTCGATACCAGCCGGTTCATGATGGCGCAGAAGCTCGTGCCCACGGTTGATGGCAAGCGGACGGCGGCCCGTTCCTGGCTGCGGTTCACCGAGCAGGTACGCGACACCTTGATGGACTTGACCGACATGGGCCGTGTGACCCAGCGGGTCGCCGAATTCGTGCGTGAGGAAGGGCATACCTTTGCTGCTGAAGCAGATCGCCTGCTGGCAGCAGGTTTGATCAGCGAGTCGACCGCCCGCGATCTGCGGCACGGTTGAGCTGGGAGCGCCCTGTAATGGCATTGCAAACGAGATTTTGGAGGGGTTATGGCAAAGGGACGGTACCACTGGAGCAGAAGCGCGCCGCCGGCACGCTTTTTCGTCATCAACGCAAGCGCCGCCTTGCCTTGGTTGATGTTGCTGCTGGTGCCAGCGTTGTGGAAGTTTCTGCTGCCGTTGGCGCTGTGCATGACGTTCGGCCTGGTCTACATCGAAGTCGTGAAAAAAATGACCGTGCGCGCGGTGTTTCGCCAGGCCGGGGTTTTCCTGGTAGGGCGGGTGCGTACCACGCACAACATTCTCAAAGAACTGGTCAGGTAGAAAGCACGTTGCACAGGGCTGGCGCATGGCTTGGCGGCGCTGCGGGTGTGAAGGCATTTTTGGCCCATGGAGGCGTTGAATGAAACAGCAAGGCGGTGGGCAAAGAAGCTTTACCTGGGATGACCCCGCCGTGCTCATCGGCATCATCCTGGTGCTGTACCTGGGGGGCTGGGGCGCGTGGTCTTTCGCCCATGACAAGATTGCGACTGTCTATGTCTACATCCGTTACGTGGAGCTCTGGCTGTTGAGCGTTGCGGGCGAATTCGCGGCGCTTCCGGGTATTGCTTCGATCAACCAATGGGTCGGGCGGATGTGTGCGCCGGACGGAATTGTCGGCGCTTGCCAGCGCGATTTTTCGACGGTGGCATGGAGTGAAATCACCTCGTCTTCCCTGGTGGTGAACGGGTTCCTGCTTGTGGTGATGGTGGTGCTGTCGGTGCGCATGTTCATCCGCATCAACAAGACCCACCCCAAACTCAAATTCACCAAGACGCACAACATCAAGAGTTATGTGCAAGAGAGCAAGGCGCAGTACCCGCACCTGCGCATGTTCGCGGAGCTCGACCTGATTGCTCAGCCGCTTGATCATCCGGTATTCGGCATGTCGCAGACATCCCGCCAGTTTGCCTATGAGCACCTGCTGATCAGCGGGTGGGCAGAGCAGGCGGACCGCAGCTGGGCGCCTACCCTGGATCGTGAAAAAGCCACCGAGGTGATGCGTCGTCAGTTGGGCCAGCACTGGACCCGGGTGGGTAACCTGACCCCTGCCGAAACCCTGCTGGTGGCCATCGCGCTACCCCGCGTGGTTGCCACGGATGCTGCGCTGGACGACGCCGCCTTCAAGGCGGCCATGGCCGACAGTGATTACATGATTGCCTGGTGCTGGGACCAGTTCAAAGCGCCTTCAGGCAAGGGCAGCAAGGGGCAGGGTGCGCCCGAACCTTATGCGTGGTTGAAACCTGAAGTGCCGCTGGAAGTGCCGCGGGCGATCATTCAGAAGTACATCAAGCACCCTAACGCAAGCGCGATCCTGCACGCCCATGCGTTTGTCAGAACCATCATTTTCGCCATGTTCTTCCAGGCGCGGCGCCTGGGGGTATTGCCACCGGCCGAGATGCGCTGGTTGCGTTTCTTCGATCGGGACATGTGGTACGCCCTGCAGACCATCGGGCGCCAGGCGAGCTTCCCGGAGGCGCCGGGGATCCTGTCGCACTTCCTTTACGAGTGCAAAGCGGGTGTGTCGCTGGCAGAGCCTCAGCTCGACAGGGCAGTCAATGGCCTTGAGCAAGCCATGTCGGCGTACAAGTACCTTGATGCCGACAAGAAACGCTACGAGACGATGCAACAGGAGAAGCATGCTGCGGCGCAGGCTGCGACCCTCGCTGAGGTTGCGCCCTGACGCTGCGGCCTTGAGCGTATCGGTACCACTAAAGGGCCATCTTTAAAGATGGCTCTTTTTTGTTTTTTTGGTGCCAAGTTCTACTTTTTTGTTAGAATACGGTCGTATTGGATTATTAATAAGGACATCGAGCCATGAAAGGTGTGATTGCAAGACCTGTAGCCGTGTTGGCGGCGCTTGCGGCGGGGGTTTCAGCCGCCCATGCCGACCCTGCTCAAACGGCAGACCTCTCTTCCTTCATCACCGCTCAAGGTGCCGTTGCGGCAAACCCTGCGCAACAGCCGCTCGATGACCTGACTGCGCAGCGGGTATCGCGCTACGGCCGCATCGTCAACGCCCGCCCTGTCGGCCTGGGCGGCTTGACTGCCTGGACCGTGGAAAAGAACGGCCACCAAGTGGTGCTGTTCAGCACGCCGGATTCCTCGGTGCTGTTCACCGGGGTGGCCTGGAATGCTGAAACAGGCGTGAACATTTCCGACGCTTTCCTGCCGGGTGTGGCCCAGATGAACAACCCTCGCCCGGCAAACCCGCCCGTAGCGGCTGCGCCCGCTGCGCCGCTGATGTCGCCGGTTGAAGCCACGAACGTGCGGGAAGCTGCGGCCATGGACGGTCAGTACCAGGGCGCAGTACCTGAGTCGATGAAGACGGTTGACTCGCTGGCCGGCGTCAAGGAAGGCGATGGCAGTATCGGCGATACCGTCTACATCATCATCGACCCACGCTGCCCGTATTGCCGCGAGGCGTACAACTTAACAAGGGCTTACGCGGCAAAGGGCCACACCATCAAGTGGATTCCGTCGGCTGCGCTGGGCAACCCGGCAGATGGCGTGCCGCTTGCTGCCACGATCCTGCAGGCCAAGGACCAGCGCACGCTTGAGCGGGTGCTGGGCAAGCACGAACAGATTCGCTCCGAGCCTTCGCCGGAGACGGTGGAGCAGCTGAGCACCAACCTGGCGTTTCTGTACGCAGCATTCGAAAACAACGGCAAGGAGCAAGCGGGTGTCCCGGCTGCCTTCTTCGTCGACCACCGCACAGGGAAGCCAAGGATGATGACGGGCCTTTCGCAGGCCGTCGTGCTTGAAGACATCTTTGGAAAACTTTAAGGAGCAAAGTACATGAAAGCCAAAGCCCCGAACTTCGAGTTCGACCCCAGCATCCGCCTCTTCGGCTCGGCCGAGCACTTGTTGGTGGTGTTCGACAGCCAGAGCCCACATGACGCGCTGCGGGCTACCCGCACTGTGCGCATCCCCAAGGCGTTCAAGCAGCTGTCCCTGGTGGTGGCCGGCCTCGACGCCGCTGAAGACGATGGGCACCGGCGCATGCTGACGGGAAGTGTCAGCCTGGCGATCCAGGATGATGCCGACGTGTTGTCGAGCTACGAGCTGGCTGCCCTGCAGTTGGTGTTTCATGCCGAGGCGGATCGCAAGGGCGCGCTCACGCATATCGACCCTGCACTCGTTGCCTATCAGGTGCGCCAGGCGCTTTCGGAATGCTTGAACCAGGCCCTGAACGACTACTTCCAGCGCGAAGAAGCGCAAAAGGCAAGCGCGCAGCCGGAGGCCTTGCAGCCTGTTGCGGTGAGTGCGCAGTATCACGGCGCAGCGCCCCAGCCGTCACGCAAGGCGCTGCGCGAGCAGGCCGCCAGCGACGCAGAGCGCCAGGCCCGGTCACGCCGGCGCAAGGCGGTATTGGCGTGGGTCGTGCCGCCGGTTCTGGTCATTGCCGTATTGTCGACTCTGTCACATCTTGCTTCCAGTCAGTCGCCGATTGAAAATGCTGTCGCGCAGCAGATGGCGAACGATCCCGAGTCGATCAAGGCGCAGGTCGAGCTGACCAAGCAGACGCTGCAGTCCATGGGGCTTGACCCAGGGCAGGGCGGAGACCTCGGATGCCTGGCACCGCAATGATTTCAGTTGCTCCCATCTTCGCTGCTATGCAGGTGCCGAAGGAGGATCTTTTCCAGGATTGGAGATGAGCAGGCGATGCTCGCGAAGCCTTCGTCTGCTGTTTTGCTTGAGCGGGGTTCTGCGCCCGCCAGCACTTGAAGACTATTTTGGATTGGAGAACCTTTAGGTACGTATATGCGACCAGCGAATGAAGTGAAAGACGGGGCTAAATTATTATCCCTTGCCCAAGGCCTGAGGTCGCTGCTGGTCCCCTCGCCGGATGTACTGGCAGATACCGTCAAAGAGTTGCACCCCTTGGTCAACTTGTCTGACAAGGTGCTGCCGTTGAAGTCGTATTTCAACATGGTCCAGGACATTCAGCGGACCAAGCATACCCACGCCGCCATGCGCGCCGCGGGTGAGGCGCTGAGCCGCGAAGCCATTCAGCAAGGCGTGTCACGCAAGCTCTGCACCGAAGACATTTTCATGGTGGCGTGTTCTTTCCTGGAAGTGGAAATCGCCAAACAAGGCTCGGTGTACTACCTGAGCGGCGAGTCGCCCGACTTCAAGGAAACCAAGAAGAACCGAAACCCGCTCGATCTGTCCGATGAGGTCGTGCTGAAGAACCTTTCAAGCGGGCTGGCCCGCCCCGACACCGATCGCGGTGCGGTTGAGCGTGGGCAGATCGACAGTGGCTTCAACCATCTGGTGCGGTTGAACCAGCTGCATAACCTGATGCTGGAAAGTGTGCGGCTAATGAAGGCGGATGAGCGTTTGACCAAGGTCGATATCCGCAAGAAGTTCAACATTTCGCACACGGATTACGAGCGCATGATGTCGATGGCGCGCCGGTCGGGGCTGATTTCCTTCCGCAATCGGAAAAAGGACCCGTCAAACTCTTACACCTTGCGCAATGACAACCATGAGCGCGTTTCCGAACATGCGAAAAACTTCGGCCACACGCCGCAGAAGATGTTGAACAAGATCCTTGATGACTTCTTCGGCATGCTGGAAAAACGCAAAAAGCACGAGGACTGATGCAGATGGGTATCCAGGGCCAAAAGGATGTGGGGCCGGCAATCAGCGCAGAAGAGCAGGCGCGGGTAACGCGGGCTGCAAGGCAAGTGGTGGCCTACGCCAACTTTCTGCGTTGGACGGCGAACTTCAAGCGGGACGAAGTGCTGCGTCATCCCCGGCATGAGCGCGTCATGTTGCTCTCGCCCATGCAAAGTGGGCGTTTCAGTTTTGCGCTGGAGGGCGACACCCTGTATGTGGGTGTTCAGCCATTCGAGGCGGCCTGGGCTGCATGCATGCCTTTCCAGGCCGCTTATGTCTCCGATCGTCTGTACCTGTCGGTTGAAGGCGTCAGCTTCATGGATGCCCGTATGCCGCCCTTGTCACTCGGCATTTTTGTTGATGAGAGCAGCAAGCGTGCGCTCATGGCGCGCGCCAAGTTCGTTCGGTTCGTGCATGTGAGTGTGCGTGACGGCTACGTGATCGATGTCGGTGAGCCTTGTGGCGAGCCTGTCGAGATGCGCCCAGGCGATGTGGTGCAGCAACTGCAGCAGACCCAGCAGGCGAAAGTTCAGCAGCAAGACATGGGGCGGTTCTTCTGATCGCGCTCAAGCAGAATTCACAAGTAAGGATACGAGCATGACCAAGTGCACACTCATCCTGCCTATTCTGGCCGCTGTGGCCATGGCGGGCTGTGTAACCACCGAGAAGATGCCGGACGGGACTACCAAGATTCGCTTTTCCGATGAGGCCGCCAATTCCCTGGCCTCGTTGATGCCTACTGGCGTCGTGACCGGGATCGCAGGTGGCGCGGGCAGTGGTGGGCTGGATCTCAACTACAGCCTGAGCCCGCTCAACAGTGGCGAATACCTGTACCTGAACGGGCAATACGACTTCGAATGTGCCGCAGCCATGCTGTACAGCGCGAAGTCGGGCCAGCCCATGGATGCAAAAATCAGCAAAACCTGCCGCGACGGCTATTTCTTGCGCCAGGAGCAACTGCGCATGGCGGGCAAGCCGTACGACAGGGGCGTGCCTGCCTATGACCCTGCCAACCCGTCCAATGCCTACTGGGAAAAAGTGGCCGGCCGAACCGTCAGCCAGCTAGCGCCGATCAACCAGTTCAAGGTCCGTTTTGCCGGGTATCCGCGCGTTGATCGCAACGGCAACATCTCCATTCGCGTGAGCTTCATGGGTGCTGCCGACGGGCAGTATGCAGACTTGGTTACCACGCCCGAGCGCACGCCGGTGGTGCTGGACGATGCTGGCTTCGCGCAGGGTATGCGCAAGCGAGTGGCAGAGCTCAACACCCAGATCGGTGAGTTGATTGCCTGTGAGGCGGTGCTTGGGTACAGCAAGGCCGTCGATAAAGGCCCTCGGCCTTCGAGCATTTCAGCTGGCGACTATTCGCGTTATGAAGTGCGCTTCACGGTGGCATCGATGGGCTGCAAGGACCACTCCCGCCAGTTCTCGGCGGCTGCACGCTAGCGCTGCCAGTGGGCTTGCTGCGCAGTTGATCGCCGGCAAGCCCGGCCCCGCAGTGTGGAGGTGGTTGCCCATTATCTTCCATGCTGCGGGGTAGTTGCCTGCGTTTGCTGGGCCACTCAGATGCCGAGGGCGGTCATGGCGCCATGTTCCATGTATCGTCAGCCGCCACCGCTGCCTCATTGATGCCGGGGCCGTGCCTGTCTGCGGCGTTCAGCCATTCCTGGCTGAGGTCCGCCTGTTGAGCGGCACGCTCGTGCGCAAATTCGCGCAGCAGAATGGCGTCCTCGATCGAGGTGACGACCTGCGCGGTCGCGCCGCCATACTCGCTGAGCAGCGTTCGGGTCGCTTCGGGTGGGAGCTGGTTGATGGCGCTGCGCAGCTCTCGGCCGTAATCGGCCAGAACAGGCTGCTTGTCAATGACGATCTCCGCCGCTTGAGAGGGGAATACGGAGGCTGTGAAACTCTGGAAATCCTGTGCGCTCGGCATGGCGTGCGTCCTTACATGCTGTAGTCGTCGAGGCCCTCGCTGCGTGACAGCGATGGATTGGCATAACGGGCAAATGTCTTGTCCAGGTCGGCTGCCAGGTACGCCTGTTCACTGTCGCGCAGCGCGCGCTTCATGAAGTCGCCGTCGCCTGCTACCGAAACCACCTGATCGCGCAGATTGCTCAGCAGCCCTTCACGGTCGGCCCGTGAGCCGGGCGTGTTGTCGATCGCTTCGAGTACGTGCAGCAGCGATTGGCGAAGTTCGGTTTCGGCGGCGCCTTTGTCGGCGGGCGGGGCCGCGTCGAAGGCCACGGTGCTGATCACGGCGCGATGGATGGCTGTGAATGCGCTGATTTCGGCTGCCCGGCTCTGCATGACCCGATCGGAGTTCAGGGTGTGAGGCGGCGTATTGCGCAGCCAAGCCGATTCCTGATCAGCCAGCGTGTCGATGGTTTGCCGGATTTTCTGGCCGTCGGGGCCTTCGCGCAGTGCGGCTTGCGCTACGTTCTCAAAACTAATTGCCGGGTTGCCCGAGGCCTCGATGGCTTTCTGGCGCATTAACCCGGCACCGATCACGAATCGGCTGGCATCACGTATTGATAGCTGCATCTATGTCCGTCGTTTTTCACAGGGCTTGAACGTGCCCGAATCAGTCGGCATCCAGCAACGTCAGCTTCCCTGCGCGGCTCACCGTACGCCAGTCGCATAGGCTGATGCGAAGCGTCGATTGCGGCTTTGCGACGTGCTGTGGGTGCTCCCTCGCAGACCTGGGTGCGTCTGCCATGAGTGACCATAGCATTTTTACTGTTTTATTTCTTGTGAGCGAGTCGAGTCAAACGCTTTTTTCGATGATTTATAGTATCCCCCTCCATGGCCGGATGTACCGAGGCGGGTTGAGCGCGAAAAACCCGACCATCTTCAATTTAGGCGCTGAAACCCCAGTGGTACGGGCTTTTTCGCCTGTTGTCGCGTTCACGTGCCTGGTGGGCCTACGTAAGAGCAATGTGCCTTTTTAGCGGTCTTGCAGCGTTCTGAAAGCCCGAATTGAAGATGAAAATTCGCGATTTCATGGATCATTCGGCAATTGATCAAGTATGCGAATAGAGGTCGCTTTGACCATAGGGGCAGTAGGTGAATATCATACGATATTCATGATTTTAAAGGACTTTAGGCTGTTTTTAGCCTGTTTTAATGGGTTTTGATACGGTAGCTGGGCAAGCTTGGGTGGCTTGCGAGATCGCCGATTTTCAGCAGCGCACACGTTCTGAAATCGTTTTGTTAGTTTTCTTTCGTAACATTTTTTTGATAATTCTGTGATGTCTGGTTTAAGATTGCCCGACCTTAGCTATCCGCAGGATTACGGCTCACAGGGTGGAACCATGGCTCAAGCTAGAACGCATGCCCGTCTAGGCCTTCGCTTACGCGGCTGCACGACAGCTCATCTCAAGGACGACGGAGCACTCCAAGGGGAATTCGTCGCGAACGATTCAGATAATCCGTCCGCAATTCGATTCAGGTAGGTATTCACAATGGCTCAGATGCCGTTCTCTCCGTGCAGCGATCCAAGCGCCTGCACCGACCAATCGGTCAAGATGCTAGGCCGGATATTCGGCCCGGTCATCGATGCATTGGTCAAAGGCACCGACCCCAATACGGTTGAGGCAAGCGCGAATATCCTTGCGACGATGTTCGGCTTCTTCAACAGCGGGATCCTGATCATCGGCTCGCTGATCGTCTCGTACGTAGCGGTGATGGGCGTGACCAACACCGCCAACGACGGTGAGGCGATGGGCAAGAGCTGGTCCTCATTGTGGACGCCGGTACGGATCGTGGCAGGTGGCGCCGTGTTGCTGCCGACAACCAGTGGCTTTTCTTTCATTCAGCTCATCGTGCTGATGTTCGCCTTGTGGGGCGTTGGTTTTGCCAACGGCACCTATAAAGCGGGCATGGCCATGGGGGTTCTGTCCCCGAACGGTGTTGTCGAAGGGGTGAACTCTCCCGGCAACTTCTATGGGCTGCGCGATTTTGCCCGCGGCTACCTGGCGGGGTCTTACTGCGCGACGGCGGCCAACTCGATCTATGCCGACAACACCGCCTCAGGTGCACTCCCTGAAGTTGGCGCGAAAAAGAACAGGACCGAAGACAAATTCACCATTGTGGATGGCCGCAAGGAATGGGTTTTCGACCTGAAAGACCGCAACAAGGTTACCAACCTGGCGGGCGGCTCCGCGTTTTGCGGCTCTGTGAAAGTGGCCGAATACCAGGCGCAGACGAAGACGGATGCCACTGCCCAAGCCTTGGAGCAGATGCGCGTGCAGGTTCAGGGCATCAAGCGCGCAGCAGCCATCAACATGATGAAAGAGCTGGATGACTGGGTGCGGCAGTGGCCAGCCACCATCAATGATACGGGCTGGGATCAAGTCGACTCCGGCCAGTTCAACGTCATTGTGAACAAGTGGGAGCAGAAGGTGGCGACCGATATCGTCGCCCAGGTCACCAACCAGGCGTCGGGTGTCAACGGGGGGCTCGACGACTTCCTGAAGACGCTTACCAATGATGGCTGGGCGGCAGCCGGGGGGTGGTTCCAGCGTGTAGGCATGGTCCGCGGGCAAATTGCAGGCGTGCTTGCCGAGCCGGTGGGTGCGGTCAGTGCGCCCTCCCTGGGCGCACTGCCTGGCGATGCCCGGTTCTTTTTGCTGGCCAACAGCGTGACAACGGTCACTGAGGCAATCGACAAGAAGGCAGAAGAAAAAACCAGCTACAAATCTTCGACCTCGGCCAAGCCCGAAGACATCGCGAGCCTGATCCCCAAGGACCCCGGCAGCGATATCAGTGTCAGCACCTTGCGCGCCGACATGGATGCGAAGATGTCGTCGTTCGTCAACGGCGTGATGCTGAACGTGGTGGAGATCGCCACGGGGGCGGGCAGCAATGGGCAGACGCCGCTCTGCGGAACGGCGGGGCAGATGGGGGGCTCGCTCAACCGCATGAAGTGCGTGGGTGATTACCTGGTCGTAGCTCGCGCCGGCATTCTGGTGGCCGATGTCGCCATCAAAAGTGCGGGAACAGCGGTGAGGGTGCTTGCGGGTACGCTTTCGTCGGTCAAAGGCTTGGGCAACGGGTTGGACCTGGACAAGGTCGTGACCCCGCTGTGGGACTGGGTGATGGAGGTGCCGGTCAAGCAACTGGCGTTGATGGCCAGCTACATCGAGCCGCTGGCGTTCTATTTTGCTGTGTTCCTCCCCAGCTTGCCCTACACGCTGTTCATGATCGTTTTTGTTGGCTGGTTGCTCGCTGTGTTGCAGTCGATCATTGCGGCGCCGCTCTGGGCTGTGATGCACATGACGCCGGACCGCACTTTCGTGGGCTCGCAGACGCAAGGCTACCTGCTGTTGCTGTCGCTGTTCGCTCGCCCGGCGCTGGCCGTGCTTGGCCTGTTCGCGGCGGTGTTGGTGTCCGACCCGGTGATCGACTACATAGCCCAGGGCTTTTTCGCCATGCGCGGTGCGGTGGTGACCTCCTCGGGCAATGTGGGCATCATTTCGGAGTTTCTGACCTTCGCGTGGTGGTTCATGGTGTTCGGGCTGACGTTGTTGCCCGTGTTGTACATGATCTTCGGCTTGCCCCAGACCCTGCCTGACCAGGTGCTCAGCTGGATCGGCGGGGGCCTTGGCAGCATGGGTGAGACCAGTGCGGTGGCTGATATGCGAGGCGGCATGAGCCGGGTTGGCTCGAGCGTTCAGGGCAGTGGTACCGGCATGCGCCTGGGTGGCGGCACCCAGGGCAGGCTGCCACCGCCTGATGGCGGTTCGCCCAATGATCCCAAGGGGGGTGGGCCTCGCGGCGGCGGCTCAGGCGGCGGCACGCCACTGCTCAGTGCAAACGGCCAAGGCGCAGGTGGGGCGGCATCGCGGGAGTCGGATGCGACCGGCGACAGTGCACCGAGTGACAGCCGTACGAACGGCCAGCGAGTCAGTGATGCAGCTGGTGTTGCCCTGGGCCGGGCAGTTGCGGGGGGTGCCGCTTCGACAGGCAGGGCCATGCGCAGCGCCGGCAGTGCCGCGCTGTCTGCCGGCCGTGCGGGCGTGGAATCGTTCCGCGGCTCGGAAGCAGGCTCTATTGGTGGGCGCATGCGTGATGGGGTGAAGGCGGGCGCGTTGACGGCCGGTGCCGGTCTGGCGTCTGCTGCGAGCGCCGCCGGGGCCGATTACAAGCAAGCGTTTTCGACCGCTGGTGCGGAAGGCAAGGCGGCGTATCACGAAGGTGCTGACGCACGTATCCAGGCGTTCAAGGAATCGCTATCGGCCGGGGCAGCACCTGTCGGAGGGGGGAGCGATCAGGAATCAGCCGCCTCATCTGCCGGCGGTGCGGATGACTCCGGGCTCAGCGACCATCAGTTCAGCAGCGCGACCCTTGCTGCCGGGGCGTCCTCGGCCAGTAACGAAGGTGGGCAAGCGGCAGCTGCCGACGGCTCCGGCCTGAATGCGCAGGATGGCGGTGCGGGCCAGTCGGCGGGTCGCTCGGCAGCGTCTGCCGGGCAGCCTTATGCGTCCAGCGGCGCTGCACCGGGCGGTGCGGCGACCGGCGCAAGTGGCGGCGATCAACAACCGGCTGCATCATCCGCCGGGCGGGCAGGCGACGCTGGGGTCAAGGACCATCAGTTCAGCGGCGCGACGCTTGCTGCTGGGGCATCCTCGGCCAGTAACGAGGGCGGGCGCGGGGCCGTTGCCGGCGGAGCCAGCAGCAACGCGCAGGCTGGTGCTGCTGGCCAGTCGGCGGGTCGCTCCACGGCGTCTGCCGGGCAGCCTTATGCCGCCAGCGGCGCTGCACCAGGTGGTGCGGCGTCCGTCGCGGATGGCGGTGCTCAGCAGCCGGCTGCAGCCTCCGCTGGGCGGGCAGGCGACGCTGGGGCCAAGGACCATCAGTTCAGCGGCGCGACGCTTGCTGCCGGGGCATCCTCGGCGAGTCACCAAGGCGGGCAAGCGACAGCTACCGAACGCTCCGCCGGCACTGCGCAGGAGGGTGCCGATGGCCAGTGGACCGGTCGCGGCACATCGCGTGCCGGTGAGCCTTATGCTACCGGCCGCTCCAATGTCGGCCACGAAGAAGATCGATAAGCAGGCAGGCCGCCTTGCTCCGAGCGGGTGGCCATTTGCCCACGGATAGCCGGCAGGCGGGGAATTATTCCCGCCCTTGGCTGTCTTGGACGGTGACGCGCAATGGGTGTGCGCAACTTGATACGCGGCTGAGGCCGCGCTGAGCAGAGGCTTCGCATGGTTGATAATCCACTGGAAGACCAGCTTCGACGGCTCCTTACCGGGCTGGCTGATCAGGCCATCGTGCGTGGTGAACAGTTCTTCTACGATGGCGGGGAGTTGTATGCCGACGATGTAGCCGATATCGGCCTGGTGGCCGTGTTGTGCATTGCCCAGGCGTTATCCGAGCGTACGGGGCTGGGCGGGTTCGGCTATGAGTTCGAGCTGGCTGCGCCTGCCAACCCAATCTTTCCGCTGCACGCCAGCCCTCAAGGTGAGCTGCCTGACTTCTTTCGGGTGGCACCCTTCGTGGCGGCGGTTTTCTACGGTGAGGTGCTCGCAGCCAGGCAAGATCTGACGCTGCTGTACCACGCTGCTGTACAGGCTTTGCAGAATGGCCCTGGGCGTGCCTTTGACAAGGTGGGGGTGGCGAGCTGATTACTGCATATTTTTGTCAAAATAGCCTGTTAGAAAATTGATTTTCACCATATCTGTAGTTAGTATTCAGGCTACAGTGCCGCGCTAGGAGCATCCCATGCACGACGACGAAAACACGCGTCAAGCGTCTGGTCCCCACGAAGAACTACCCCCTGGGGTATTTCCGCCGATGCCAGGCTACACCACTGCTGACCTGCTCGCGGTTGCCAACGCCCCCGTCGAAGCATTGCTTGAAGAGCGCGCTATCGACCCCGGCCTGATCCGCGAAACCGTCATTGCGTTAGCCGAGCATTTGTATGCAGCATTCGAGCGAAATGACATTCAGTACCAAATTGCCACTTGGTACCAGAAGCCCTACGACCACCCAGAAATGCGCACACGCAGTATCGAAATTATTGCGGAGCAATTCGGCGTCATTGCGCTGGATGCGGCGGCAGATTCCTTGGACGGCTCACCCTTGCTCCACCTGGGTGAGGCGTTCTACGGAGATTTTATGGAGCGCGCGGGTAACGCAATAAAGGCCCACATTCTCAAGTTGAATGAAGCCTGAGCCGTCGTTGTTCATAGGGACATGAAATGAGTAAATCTGTGTACTTTAGTGTGTACCTGGATGGTACGGCTAATAGCAAAGATAATGATAAACCCACGGGTAGCCACACCAATGTAGCCCGGCTCTTCGAGCTGGATACCGCGCAAGGTACCAATCTGGCTGTCAACTCCGACCATGTGCCCTTGAAGTACGACCCGGCGCAATACGCCGGGCAGTCGGAGAAGATCTACCTCGATGGCGTGGGCAGCCAGAGGTCGAGCACGCCCAATGCGTTGCTCGAACGGGGAACCGGTTTGGGTGGCCAGAACCGTATCGAACAGGCCTACGACGCCTTCGTCGCCTTTTACAATAAAAACCAGGACCTCGATATCGATGTCAACGTGATCGGCTTCAGCCGTGGTGCGGCGCAGGCCCGCGCGTTGGCGAACGAGATCATCGACCGGGGTGTGCCAAGGCTCGACAGCAACTGGAAACCCACCCGTGAGTATCTTGTCCCGCCGGGCCAGGCCGAGGTTAACAAGCTCGGCATATTCGACACCGTTGCTTCCTATGGCATCCCCATCACCGATAGCCACCCGAACAAAAATCTGGAGATAAGCAAAAACGTCAAGTCGACCACGCATCTGGTGGCGATGCATGAATATCGCTCAACGTTCCCTTTGACCAGTGCGCTGCGTAATGACGACAACTCGCGCATTGAAGAGGTGAAGTTCGCGGGCGCGCATTCCCAGGTCGGTGGCGGCTACCGTAATGATCTGTTGGCCGCTGGCCCGCTGGCGTTCATGTACGATCGCTTGAAGTCGGCGGGCATCGAGATGGGGCCAATGCCGCCGGAAGAGTTGAAGCGTATCGAGCAGTACAATGCATTGATCAAAGACCCCGAACGGCTGCAGGAAGCGTTGATCGACTCTCGCCTGATCAAAGGCAACGAGGCGTTCAAGCGCAATGCCGATGGGTCGTTCACGCTTGTCAATAATCAAGCCTTCCCGACCGAGCGCGGTACGCTCTTGCCGTTCAGGCGGCAGGACCAGCCGTTCGGCCAGCAAGTCAATGGTCGCAAGGTCATCTTTGAAAACGATGACTCGCTGGGCGAGCCGCTTGTCCAGCGCATCGGCAGAAAGGTAGGTGAGAAATTCTTCGCGTGGGACGAGAAGGCTGAAAATAGCGCGGCCACCCCTGAAAACCCTGCCGGCAGCAACATCAAGGACAGGATGGCGACCCGCAAGGCTGAGCACGCGTCACGATTGGCAGCTCAGTCCCAGCAGCAAGTGGCGGAACTCTCGTCGTTGCTAGCAAGCTCCAAGCCCGAAGTCGAACACCTCAAAAGGTTGGCGCTTGAAGAGGTTCCGGTACCCAAGCCGGCCTTTTCAGCCAACTATGCCGTGGTACGCATTGACCCCGAAGGCTCCTCGGCATTTGCCGATCTGGGTTTTGAATACGAGGCCAGCCGCATTGTTGCCGATGCGGCTATCGGCGCCCTTGCCAAAGCGCCCTTGGGTATCGATGATCCGTTCATGCTGCATGACACCAACGGCAATGTGGTGGGCACCCTGGAGGCTGTGCATGAAGCGCCATCGTTTGCCAGTGCGCGCGGCGTGCTGGTCGCGATCGACCTGCAGCATATAGACCCGGCGGCGCAGGCAGGGATGCTCTACGATGGCTTCAAGCAAGCTGCAACCTGGATCGCCGAGCGACCGGAAGGCACCTTGAAGGACGCCTGCGAGATACCCGGCGCGGATGGCAAGCCATTGGCGCGTGCGATGATTGCCTATTCTGCGGAGCGCGAACTGGAGCGTACCGTCACCTGGGATGCCCCCGAGCCGTGAAAGCGCTCGACGTTGCGTTGCATCAACAACAGGTGTCGGTAAGCGCATGCGGTTACGCTTTTTGCAGGCTGCTTGCTTAGAATGCACCTGTTACCGACGTGGGTCGGTCAGTCAATCCGTAAGGGCTACATGATGAAAATCCACAAATACCAGCCAGGCACCTTTATCGAGGTCGATGATATGGCCGGTGGCCGCCGTGTGGGGATGGTCTGCAAGGATGGCGTGACGTTCTGGGATTTACTCGATTCCGACCTCTGCACACCGCTGACGATTCACCCTTCCATGGCGCCGCAGGCGCTGGGCACTTTGACCCAGTTTGGCCAGGGCAACGGGTTGGTCAAGGCGACTCAGGCGCTGGTCGGCCATTTGCGTGCAGTGGGTGATCAGCGCCTCGACAGCGACCCGCTGTTTGTCATGCGCGCGTTGTGGTTCGTGTCGCAGCGGGCGAGCGGGGCGCAGGCCGTGCCTGACGCCGCGACACTGCTTTGGGCGTGCGAACAGGCTCAAGGCCAGGCGCAAGCAGCAGCACGCATCCACCAGATGGCCAAGCAGTATTGTTCAGCGTAGCGACTGCACCCAACTGCTTGTTCGAGCCGAAACGTCCGAGCCCCGCCTTCAGTCGGGGCTCGGTGCATCTGGGGTTGCCTGGCTGTCCAGTTGCCGCTCATGAAGGGCTGCATAGCCGTCCACGGTAGCGCGCAGGGTGTTCTGGGAGTGGCGGGAGACAGCGCCTGGGCTGTGCTGGCAAAGGCCCTCGAACACGCTCTGGGCGTCGAGCCGATGCACGCCAAAGGCTTCCTCCAGCGTCGCTCGCTCCACGGTTGGCCAGTCCACCTGTGTCGCCAGTTCGTGGCGCAGGCTCGCCGCTGCATGCTTGCCGAACACGTGCGCCACGCCAGCCTTTGCTTCCAGGCCAGGCAAGGCCTCAATGCGCTTGCGCATCTCGTCCTGGCGGTCGCGACGTTGCACGGCTGCGTTCTCCGAGGCCAGCTCCACCAGTATCTCGCCGACGTTGGTAAAGCCTTCACTGGCAAAGACCTCGGCAACCTTGCGTGAGCGCGGTTCCTCTTTGGGCAGGAAGATGGCCAGGCCATTGTCATAAGGGTGTGGCAGATCGCCCCAGAAGTGCGTGGCCTTGAAGTCGCGCAGGGCATCGAGCGCGTCAGAGAAGTAGGCGTCCTTGGCAACGGCGTAGATGGCGTATTCGTCGTTCAGCTGAGCCACCGCATCGGCATCCAGGCCGTAGCGCTCAAGGCGGCCTTGCAAGGCAACGGGTTGCTGCAGGTGCCTGGCGATATGCTGGGCCGCGACGAAGTGGTGCGAACCGCCGCTGTTGACCAGGTACAAGCCATCATCCCAGTCGTGCCTGACCATGAAGTCGGAGCCGCCATGAACAATGCGCACCTCGGGCCAGCGCAGGTTTTGCGCAAGGCCCTCTTGGCTCAGGTCTTGGGTGAATGCCTGGCAGGCCTGCTCTGCCATCTGCTGCATGGAGTTGAAGCGATACAGTTCGGACTTCGACGCCGACAGGCCGGACACGTCGGTGATATCGCAGGCGAAGTCTGCTGTCGTCTCGCGCCTGCTGAGCCGGGCCAGTGCGGGGATGTGCCGGTGCTCACCCTGATAGCGGCCGTTGGCCGAGCGCCAACCTCTGACTTCGCCGCTGCTTTCGCTACCGTGGCCGAAGCCGATGCGGTGCGACCATTCATGCCAGCGAACCACGCTCGATAACGCGATGACACTTGCAGTGTCATCGACCCGCCTGCGCAGGGCGGGTTGCTCGGCAATGACTCGGCGCAGCCGGGCCGGGATGCCCAGGTCGTCCTTGACCGTTTCCAGAAACTTTGCAGCCAGTGTTCTGAAGCTCATGGCATGACTCCATTCAGCGCATGTCGGTTAGCGTGGCGTTACTGGGTGGCCCGTTTGACGGCGTCCGCGGCGTCGCGCGCTGTGCGTTTGATGGTTTTCGCCACTGTGCGCACATCGTACGCGCAACTGATGTAGGTGCTGCCTGAATCTACATACAGCCACTGGTCATGGTTGCCGACCTCTTTCTTGTAGTCGCCGATTGGGTCCCGGGGGACGCCGGCCAGCTTGGCCACCGTCTGGATGCTTTCGCCGCTGAATGCGCCGGAGTAGGAGTTGAAATCACCTTCGCCATTGGAGCCTGGGTGCAGTGCAAGCCGGGTGACGGGGCGACCGAAAACGTCCAGCGGGTTCGGCACCGTGTATTCGCCATCGGACAAGTCCGAGGCCTGCACGATGGCTTTGCCCTTGGCTGTTTTAACCAGTGCTTCGAACTCTTCTGGCGAGACGTTGCGTTGGCAGGTCAAGACCTGAGCCAGGCGTGCGTTGGCCTCGGGCTGGTCGACTTGCTCGGCGTACGCCCCAGAGCAGGCGAGCGAAACCAGCAGCGGTACGGCGAGTTGCAGTGCTTTCATGCGGCAGATCCTTCTGGATGACAAAGTGCTATCAATTTAGCCTGTTAGAAAAACGTTTTTTGCATGGCCGCAGTGTGCGCTACGCCTTGCGGCCGGTCAAGCGAACGCCTGTGCATCCTCAGGATTTCACCTTGACGGCAAATGGCCTCAAATTCATACTCGCCATCACGAGCAACATTTTTCTAACAGGCCATTTTGATAATTGACAGGACGTTGAACGCTGGCTGATCGGCATCGCCTCCGCATGCTGCGACGCTTGTCTTGAACATCACCGTTCAGCTGGCCCTTACAAGGAGTTTTCAGGCATGTCCTACCCATTACCGCCACTTGCTGTGGAGCCGGGCCTGAGGGTGGTGGGCGATCGCCGCGCGGCCTTGTGGCTTTTGCTGGTGCCGTTGCTGGGGGCACTGCTGGCCTTCGTCATTGCGGTCGCTGCGACCATGATGGGTGAAATGGCTGAAGGCTCGCCACGCTTCTACGCCGCGGCACTGTCGTTCTCGGTGCTTTTGTTTAGCGTGATTCTGCTGCCGGCCTACCTGCTCAGCGTGGGCTGGTACGCCTGGTGGACGCACGGCGCTGACCACCGTCGGCTGCGCCTGGGCCTGTGGCTTGTCCCGCTGGTGGCGCTGCTGTTTGCGTGGTTCCCCGTCACCTTGGTGCCAGGCCTGAAGCCACTTGGCCAGGACACTATCGACCCGCTGCGCATGTACTTGCTGGCAGGCGCACTGACGCTGCTATTGGGCTATGCCTGGTCGCTTATCGTTTTCGTGATCCTGCGGTTCTGGAGAGATGTATGAGCACCCTGATTGTCACCCCGCGCAAATTGCTACCGTTGGTATTGGCGGTCGTGTCTGCGGCGCTTGCCCCACACGCTTTTGCGGGGTTTGAATTGATTGAAAGCCCAGCCGCGCCGGTGTCTTATGTAACTACGGCGCCCCCCGTAGACGACACTGCGCAGATGCAGCAGACGATCAACGCGCTGCGTGTGGAAATCCAGAGCCTGCGGGTTCGTCTGGCAGCTGCAGAGGCCGATGCCAACGGCAGCCGCCAGGAATTGCTGGCCATCAGGGCGGGGCAGGAGCAGGTCCAGGCCTCGATCAACCACATGACGCTCAACTTCGCCTTTGGCCACTCAAGGTTCCGCCCCAACGCCGCCGATGAAGACGTGTTGGTGCGCTCTGCTCGTGCCGCGCGGCAGGTGAAGATCTTTGGCTACACCGACAGTGTGGGCACCCTGGAAGCGAATCGCCGCGTTGCCCAGCTTAGAGCGGAAGCGGCGAAGATGTACCTGGTTCGGCGTGGCGTGGAGGCCTCGAAGATCAGTGCCCAAGGCCGGGTGGGGGACTATATTGCGTCCAACGACACAGCCAATGGCCGCGCCGCCAATCGCCGGGTCGAATTCGAGTTCTCGACCACGGCCAATGACGCCAGGCCCTCCTATGAAGTCAGTGAGGGCCGCGCACCTGTATCAGGCCTGCAGGCGCATGTTATCCAGGAATAACCGTGCCTCGGCAGCTGCCGCGATCGTAGCGTCGGCGGGCGATTCCCAGGCCACCCCGTTGTAACGCAGGCTGTAGCTTTCGCGGCAGGGGTGAAAGCCGATATGGGCCCAGTCGATCCCTTCGCGAGCAGCCCACTCGCCGAGGATTTCCGACCGGGTTTCGCCGGCCGTACGACGTTTTTCGATTTGCCCGACCACGTCTGCAAACAGGCGCAGGTTCTCAAGGTCGATACTGACCGAGGCCGGGCCGATATTCAGTACTCCACCCGGGTTACCGGGGGCAGCTTGAAATGCGCAATGAAACTGATGGCTCATTGATACTTCCTTGAAGTTTGGGCTGCAAACATACACACACTGTTGACAGTAACTTTGACCTTGAAGCCGCTTCAAGTTCAGTCTAGTCGACCCGGTGCAGGGAAGTTGAACATGTATTCACTTGGTGAACTTGAAGCATTCGTGGCGCAGGCCATCAGTGGCAATGTGTTTGCGCAGTCAGGCGGCGGCTTTGTCAGCGTGATGGCCAAGAGCACCCCGGCCATTCAAAAAGACATCCCGGCGGCATTCGAGATGTACACGCTGCTGGAGCATTTTTTGAAGACGTTGCCCATTCGCCATGAGGCGCTGGGCTTCGGTGCACCCACCATCAACCTCGAGCCGGGTATCGTGGTGAGTCACGACGGCGGCAAAGTGATTGCCTTGTTGCCGATCCAGGCCAACCAGTTGGGCGACGTGGCATTCTGGCTGGCCGATGCGCTGCCCAGCCGAGAGGTCAAGGCCATGCCCGGAACGCTGGCACTGATGTTCACTGTCGAAACCCACGATGCGATAAATCACCTGCTGCCCGAATGGCTGGCCGCTTTCTATGTCCAAGGGGATGCACGGCATTGTGTGCCGATCCTGGCGCTGAAGTCGGTGCTGGAAGACGAACGTTTCGGGGGCGACTGGGTAGCGGTCGCCGTGCACCGGCTGACGGAGTTCGCCTTGCCCCAGGCAGCGGCGGAGCAGGCAGCCGGCGCCGAGATCAAGACCACACGTTAGGCGCTGTCAGCCCTGATCGCGGCACCCATCATCTAGAGTGTGAGGCGTGTGACGCGACGATGCGCCAATGGAAGGAGGTAACGAAATGGACCAAAACTGGGCAGCACGCAAGGGCAACATGAGCCTGGACGGCGGCTACAACGGCTCTGCGCAACAGGCCGAGGCCAACCTCCACGTTGGCCGCGACCAAGGGCGCCGGGAGGGCTTCGAGCAGGGGCGCTCCCACGGTTATTCACAAGGCTGGGATGCCGGCGCGGCCCACGCCAACCAGAAGCTGGAGCCGCTGCGTGGGCACGTGCGCCAGTACTTCGCAGAAGCGGTACAGCTCAGGGACCATGTGAAGCGTCAGAAGGCGGTAATCGACCTGATGTACGAGCAGTTGTCGCAAGTCGCCAAGGCCAACGAAGCCAACCGCAGCGCAGTGGCCGAGGAGGCCCGCCTGACCAGTGTGGTCGCCGCCCTCAACAGCGCCAATGAGTTGCAGGAACTCACCATCAAGGCGATGGAGAAGCAATTCGAGTCCACGTTTGCGCAATCTGAGCTGAAGACCGAACAGTACCAGCGCACCCTGGTCTTCACGCAGGCGGCACAAGGGCTGCTGGAGGAGCTTGCCGGCGAAGATACGCCTGAGGCCCGGCGTATCCGTGAGCGGTTCGTCGAGCGTTATCAGCAGCAGGTGGCGCTGGGCCTGCGTGAGGGGCACATCCAACGCCCGCCGGAGCAGGATGAAACGTTCCAGAAACAGCTGCCTGAAACACACCAGTTCATCCTGAGCATGCAGGCGGCGGTTGCACCGCGCTCGCAACCGGACGACGCGGACCCAGCGCCCTAGGCGCTGAGCCGGGCAGCCTCGGCTGGCTATTGCGCCGGGGCTTCAGCGGGCGGCAGTGGGGCAGGTGGGGGCGCGTAAGGGGTCTCATGGCCAGGGTTGCCAGGCTCAGCGCCTTGGCCGCCGGAAGGTGGGGCGTCCGGCGGCACGCACACCAACCCCGTTCGCACCTGTGCAGGGTACTGCTGCACCTGATACCCATACGCCGGCGGTTGGCGCATTTCGGGGGCCTGGCAGGTGCCTTCGACGACCCCCTGCTGAGGCGTGGCGAAGTCACAACGTTCACCTTCATAGCGACCGGAACACGACCGGTAGGCGGATACGGGTGTGATCCGCGTCGGTACTGGCACGTAGATGGTGGTGTTGCGCGGCAACTCCTGCCACTGCTCTTCAGCCGGCTCAGGGGCGTTCTGAGCCTGGGCAGCACTCACCAGGGCCAATGCGCTCAACGCCAAGGCGATTGATAGGGTGTTTTTCACAGGCGCCTCCAGGCATTACATGCCAGGTTCGTAGTCCGAACCGCTGGTGCGTGCGGGTGCCGGGTCGCTGTGATCCAGACCGGCATCCACGTCTACGCCACGTTCTTTCATCTCACTGATCATGTATTCGTAACCGACTGTGAAATGGGCCATGTCGTAGCCAGGGTCAGCCTGTTTGATCTTCGACGTCAGCGAGACGATCTCCAGTTTCACCGGGTCAGGTGTTTCGTCGGTATCCCAGTTACCCGAGTTGTTCTCCAGGTTGTTCAAGTGGAAGGCCTGGCTGAACGCCTTGCCATCCACGGTGATTTCCTGGGCCAGTTTCTGATAGAGGTTCTTGCCACCCAGGCCCTCGTCCAGGCTGGCATCGACCACCCGCAGGAAATCCAGATGGGCCTCTGGCGTGGCGGTGAGTTCTTTCCAGTTGCTGTATTCTTTCATTCCGTTCTCCTTGCTTGGATGTATATGCCTGCGCCTTCATGGCTCCATTCGGCATTGGCCTGGTGCTGAGCCTGCCGCCGGGGTGGCGGCCCCCATCACGGGGTGTAATCGTTGCCTGACGATGGGCCCGAAGGCTTGCCACGGACCATGTCGACGATCCCTTGGAGCATTTCCTTGAGCCGCTCGGCGATGCGCTGCATGACGTCTTTGAGGCGCTCCAGGTGCGATTGCGCTTCGCCGTCGAAGGCCGGTGTATTGCCGGCGTTGGCATGCATGCTCTGGCTGGACGTTTCGAGCCGGTTCTTGAGCTTGTCGTAATGCGGGCTGCCGTCGGTTTCCGGGTTCAGCAGCTCTTCCTGGGCGCGCCCGTATTGCCGCGCCCAGCCGGTGAGGGCCTTGTCCATGGCTTTTTTGTTGCTCTGGGCCTCGGGCGACTGGCCTACAGCCTCGACGAATGTTTCGTGCAGGTCGGTGAATTCGCCATCGGGCTTCATCTTCTCGATCACTTCGGGCACGGTCAGGCCGGTTTGCTCGGCGCGCGCCTCGATCTGCTGACGAACCTGGGGCATGTTGTCCGCATTCCAGAAGGCAACATGTGCCTTCTCGTAGTTGCTGGCGGCTTTCTCGACCTGATCGACCCGGTATTCGGAAAGGCGAGGCAAAACCGGCACCCGGCCAGCCGTTTCTTCCGAGAACGCAGGCTCTGCGGCTTCCTGCGCCTTTGAGCCGCCGCGCCAGGCATTGGCCAGCGCGTCCGCACCCTTGCCCAGGCCCTGCATGGCAGCACCCGTCAACGACGCGACGCCACCCACCAGCTCGGCAGTGCCACGCAACAAGGTTTCGGCACCATTGGCCTCGCGCTCCGAGCGTTTGCCAGAGGCAGCGTCATTCTCATGCAAGGAGGCGTTGATCCGCCGCACTTCCTCGGGGTCGAGCGAGTCCATTTTCTTCTTCACATCGCCCGCCACCTGCATCAGCGCATCGAGTGCCACGGGGTCGATCTCGGTGCGGGCAGTTGGCGCCTGGCTGGCGGGGGTATCCCTGCCGGCAGCCGCCCCCTGCGGCGTTGCGTTGGCGTCAGCGGCCTGCAACGATGCCGCATCGATCGAGCGTGCGCTCCAGGTGGCTTGCGCCGAATGCTCGGCGTTGCCTTGGTAATCCAGCTGCACAGCCTGGCCGCGCTGCACTGCAGCGCCGCGTATGGCTTGCTCAAGCTCGGCGCCCCACAGGGTTTGCTCGCCAGCGGGGGATTTCAAGGTGACGTAGTAGCTTTTCGGTTGTGCAGGGTCGTTGTGAGCGGGCGCCGCGCCATGATGGACCAAGATGCCTGCGTAACTGCGCCCTGGCTCGGCGTGCGGCCCGGCAGCAGAGTGAGCGACGGCCGGTTCAGGCTTCTCGAGTTCTTTGGGTTCCATCTTTGATTACCTTTTCGTGGGCGCCGCGTTATTCAATGGATCTGGACACAGCTCCTTTCTGGGCGCGCTGATGCGCCCAATCGGTCTGTGCCCGTTGACCTGCCAATTTCTGCGACGCGTAAACGGCAAGCAATGCTTCAACTTTTTCTTTCTTGCGATAAATCGCTTCCGACAGGTAATTGCTGACACCTGTCGCCCGGTTGTAGTCGACCCACAGGGCGCGGCTGGAAACGTGCGTGATGCTGTTGTTCCACTCGGCGTCGCTGAACCGCCGGGTCGCTTCAGTCATCATCATTTCCGAAACCGACATGGTGTCGTAGCCACCGATGGGGGCTGTCGGCAAGGCACCATAGCCATCGGCGTCAGACAAGTACATCTCAGGTGTTTTGCCATCTGCTTCGGCCAGTGCGGCATCGGCGTTGGCAGCGGCCACCTGCACGGGTTCGGCCGTGGAGTCGGGGGCGACGCCGCCTGAGGGCACATTGCCGAACAGGATCTGGTGTTGCGCCTTGGTATCCTTGCCCAGGATCGGGTAGTGCTCCGGGTGGCCATCCTGAATGGAATAAGTTTGGCAGAAATAGGGTGCCGGGTCAGTCTTGTAGCCAATGTCGTCCTGGCGATTGAACACGGGCGGTAACTGGGCCGGGTTAAAGGGCCCACGGTGAGCATTTTCGGCAAACGCCTTGGCCCTGGCCGCATCCTTTTGCGCGGTGCCATAGGTGAAGTGCAAATGCTTGGTCATGCTGCTGCTGGGCGTATTGCCCGACAGACCAAGTTGCTGCCCGGGTTTTACCGTAGCGTAGCGCTTCACGCCATTAGCAAAACCGCTAAGGTGGTAATACGCGACGATATCGCCGTTGTCCCGTTTGATCAGCACTGTGTTGCCCGCCGACCCTCGGCTTCCGACAAATGCGATGACACCTTCAGTGGTCGCGTACACTGGTTGCGACGCGCCACTGGTAGAGAAGTCGAGGCCATCGTGCATGTGCGCTTTCTTGTTGGCCGAGCCGAAGTTGCCCGAGCCGCCGCCGCGGAATTTGCCGAAACGCCCGGAAACAACTTCCTTGTCGGTCGGCGATACCATGCAAGTGTCGGCAATGGCGCTGTGGGCGTAAACCGCCAGCCCCAAGGCTGCCACGCCTCGCAAGATCGTTCTGTTCATACCTTGCGCTCCGTCACTTCACACTCTGCTTCACGTTTTGCTTGGCGGCATCCGAGGCGGCTTGGCTGGTGCGGGCTTGTGCGCCACCTGCAGTGACTTCCAGCGACACCAGCGAAGCCAGTTGGGCTTCCATGCTTTCGTATTGGCGGTACTGCTTCTCTTGGATGGCCAGGTCCAGCGCCTTGATCTTCAGCAGCTCGACCAGCGCGCCGCGCTCGTTCTGCGCAGCCATCACCCGGGCCCAGCTGTCGTATTCGGCGGTGTTGCCCGAATAGCGTTTGACCTCGTTACGGAAATGCACCGCCAGCGGCAGGTCGGAGCCTGTCTCCTTGCCCTCTACACCCGAGTAGTCGAGCTGGATGGCCTTGAGGCTGGAGAGTGCAGGCGAGACCAGCGCGTCTTTACGGGCCTTGGACAGGGAATAGTCTTCGGCGGCAGACGATTTGCCGGCCGATGCCGGTACCGGGCCGTCAGGCAGGCCAGCAATGTTGTTGACGAACCCGACCTTGGCCTCGTACAGCGTTTCGCCTTCCATGGCGGGTTCGAACAAGGTAGCCACGGTCAAGTCGGCGCCCGGCATCGACCCGGTCGATTGGCACATGCCCGAATCTGCCTGGTCTTGCGTGCAGAACTTCTGCCTTGCCTTCACCAGTGCTGACTGGGCGCTGATCGGCTCGGCATAGGTGCCCGGTGCGGCGACGATCTCGGCTTTGACCCGTTGGCGAACCTCGGTGGTCATGTCGGCATCGCGGTTGCTCATCAGCGTTCGGGTCGAGTAGACCTTGCACGGCGAGAAGCCTTGGCCGAACTCACCGCCATAGTCGAAGCGGGCCTGCTTGACCCGCTGGGTCTGCGCCAGCACGTTCAGCGCGGTCGCCGTTTGTTGCGCCGCATTGCGCCCTGCCTCGGCAACGGTGTTGGCCGACAGGGCTTTCTGCTTGGTCATTACCGCGATGGCGGAGGTCAGGCGCTGGCTTTGGGTCTCGAGCAATGCCGAAAGGGAGGCGTCGACTGAGGACACCAGCCCGTTGAGCGTCTGGGTAGCCGCCGTGAACGCCGGCGCCACGACGGTTTCCTGATACTGCGGTGGGCAGTAGGCCCAGGCCAGCGTAGAGGTGAGGGCCAGCGATACGCCGAACGACACCTTCCATTTACGCGACTCGCGCGCTTCGTCGAAATCCTTTTTCATACGCATCTCATTGCACCGCCTGCTTGGCGGTTTCAGACAGCACCTTCTGATAACGCGACTCCAGCGGCGCGTCGAGGCGGTCGGACGAGGCGACCACCAGTGTCGCCAGGTTGGCGATCAGCCGTTGGTTCTGCTCGTACTGCTGCTGATGGATCCATACCTCGAGGCCACCCATCTTGGCGGCCTCCACCAATAGCCCGCGCTGGGTCTGGCGTGCCAGGTTGCCCGACCACTGCTCGGCTTCCTTGCCGCCGAAGTACTGGTTCACACGCAGCTTGAGCACTTCGTTGGGCGACTTGCCGCCGAACTGGGTGCTGCGGGTGTTAGCCGCGTTGATGGTCGACAAGCTGTAGGCCGGCACCGACAACATCGAGTCCTTGCGGTTTTTCTGGACCATGTAGGTTTCACCGGCAGGCGTCGCACCGGCCTCTTTGGCAAGCTTCTCGTCCGGCGGGCCAATCACATGCTGAATGTAGGCAGTACGCGCTTCGGTGGTCAGCGAGTTCTCTTCCGCAGGTTCGAACAGCAGGGCGGCATTGGTATCGCCGCCGGGCAAGGCGCTGAGCGTGCACAGCCCGGCATCCGCCTCTGCGGCGGTACAGAACTTGTCGCGGTGCACTTTCAGGCGCGCTTGCATCGCCTGGGAGGTTGATGTCACCAGGCGACCTGGGGAGGCGTCGAGTACACCGACTGCCGCCTTGGCCTTGGCGGCCAGGGTGGTGAAGGCCAGGTCCATCGATTTGTTCTTGGCCACCGTACCGCAAGGGTCGAAGCCTTGGCCGGTCGCCGCGTTGAAGTCGAGGTAGGCTTTGGCGACCGCAGTGTTCTGCTGCTGCGCACGAATGGCGTTCACCAGCTGTTCAGACGTTTGCCGGTTGTTGTCCGCCACCACGTTTGCAGACAGCGCTTCCTGCTTGGTGGCAATGGCCACCGCCGAAATGATCTGCTCGAACTTGGTCGTCATCTGCGCACCGAAGCTGGTGCCAAAGGCGGTAATATTGGCGCCCACTGTCCCCGTGTGCGTCGATATCTGCGCTGCGGTCCATGCCTCTGCGGGGCCGAAACCGTACAGCGCACCGTAGGAAACACTGGAGAGCATTGTCGACCCCGCGACAATGCCCGCTAACTTGAGCCGAAAATTCATATCACTGCCCTGTGAGCATTGGCACGCGACGGTCCGTCACTTGCCCTACGAGAGAGTTGGCAGCCATCGCGCTCATCGCCGAGGTGGCTAGCTGCTGCGACTGGGCGGCGTTGCAGGCGGCTGAGGTGCAGTCGATGTGCGCCTCGGCGCGCTGATCGGTGATCATCGCGGTGTACGCATACGCTGCCGCCTCGCCTTCGGGGGCGAGAGTGTTCTCGCTGAAAGGCCCGGCGTAATCCACATCCCAGCCCTGCATGCCGTTGGCGTTGAGCGTGCACATGCCCTGCCTGGCCTCGGACACGGTGCAGTAGGTATCGCGGTGCATGGCCAGGGCCGACTGATCGGCCGTAACCCTGGAGCCCACACGCTGGGAGGCGTAAGTGGCCATCAGCCTTGCCGTGTCCTTGTCACGCTGGGACACGGCCTCCACGAACAGCTTGCCCTGCTCCTGAGCCGTGCATTTGATGGTCACCGGCTGCCCGACGGCAGAATCGAACGATGTCACGGCCTTCATCACCCGGTCGGACATGTCGATGGTGCCTACCGCGTTGGCCAGCTGCTTTTTCGAGTCGCTGTCCATCTGCGAGACGACGTTGGCCGACAGCGCGGTCTGCTTGACCGTCACCGACCAGGCACTCATTTCGCTCTGCATCGTGTTGAAGAAGGTCAGCACCGATGCCCAGGTAAGCGCCTGGGCCGGCAGCGCCGTGGCCCCGACCGCAAGGCCCACCGCCAGAACTGCTGCGATCTTTTTCATCGACAGCCCCTTTTAGTTGAACAGGCCCGCAGCGGAGCTGGACGACCCACTGCTCGAGTTTGGCGAGGCACTTGGCGTGCTGACGGGTGCCGGCGCTGCGCTGGCAGGCGCCGCCAGGCTGTTGGTGGTGGCTGGGGGCGTGGTACCCGCGCCGGCACCGGCGCCACCGCCGAAGTCGGTCTGCACGTAGTTGAACGGGTTCACATCCACGGTGTAGGTGGCTTCGTAGCCTGCCGCGGCGTTGTGGTAGCCGCTGCCCAGCTGCGGGTCGAGCGTGCTCATGCCCTGGCTGACCAGGCCGTTGGTGAGGCCGTTGAGGTCGCCCAGCGAGGTGCCGCTGCTGACCTTGCCAATCGCCTGGTTGATCGGCGTGGTGACCATCGAAGCGACCTGCTGTACCGCCGAACACACCTTTTTCTGCGCGTATTGCAAAACCGCCGCCTGGGCGGAGGCGAGGATGCTGCCCAGGCTCGGGATGGAGCCCGAGAGGTCGAACAGGCTGCTCAGGCCACCGAAGCAATCCGCCGTGGCGCTGAACAGCGACTCGACATTGGGTGTGGCCGACGCCAGCTCGGTATGGATCTTCAGCGCATCGCCGATGGAGGCGCCAATGGTGCCTTCCTTGGTGCCCTCGGCGCAGTCCTCGGCATCGGCCTTGATGGCATCGGCGACGACCGAATCCTGTTGCGAGATCAAGCTGCTCGACGTCGCGCCCAGGCTGCTGGTTGCCCCGAAAGCCGGCCCGGCCAGCACCAGCCAGGCGCCCAGCACCCCGCCCAGCACCGCGCGCTTGCCCACAGATTTGCCTATCGCCTGTGCGACAGGGTTCAAGCGTCCCTTATACATCTGCGTAACTCCCCATGATCTGTGATATCTCGCGCAGCCGCTCTGCGCAGAAAATCTCGCTGAGCAGGTGCGTCTTGCTGAAGGCATCCAGCCGACGCCGAAACGCCGCCAGGTCCATCGACTGCGCTGAGTCGCTGCCTAACAGCGCGGCCAGCGCCCCGGTGAAAGCTTCATTGCGTTGCGCGACATACCGCACCAGGTACATGCAGCGCGACGAAGTGAGGTGTGCCAGCAGCTCGGCGAATGGCTGCGGAAGCCGATGCAGCACGCGCGCATAGGCCTCCACGAAGGTTTGGATTTCTTGCATCAGCAGCTGGATTTCGAACTGTTGCCCGGGAGCGTCTTCGTCAAAGTCCACGGCCCAGCGGTCCACGCGGTCCATGGCCATCAGAAAATTCAGCAGCTGTACATTGCGCGACGACGCGGCGAAGTGGCCCAAAACGCCGTGTGCCGTGAGATCAAGCTGGTCGATGGGCGGCACGGCCGCATCTGAGGTTCTGTCTTCGTCCATTCCCTGCACTCGCTTAAAGCATACTGAAATACGCTAAAATGCATCCTGTTTCTAATTCTCTATCAAAAAGACTGGCGTATCAACTTTTTGACATAGTGATAATGTGTTCGATCGTAAGGCAAATGGCCATATCTGACCCGCCTGCGGGAGTGGCGCTATGAAAAAATCGGCTATCAAACAAGTGGTTGCATTTTCGCTAGGAGGGTTTTTGGGGGCTTCCCAGTGGCTAGCCAATCTCCTATAGTGGCCCGCGCCGCCAGGCCTACTTGTACGCGAGTAAAAAATGGCATCTGTACCCCACATACTTTGATCAAGCCTCTCGCTCGTCGATACGGCTTAAACGCGTACCCCACTGCATCGACGGGCCTTGAGGATTGACTCATGACGCTCAAAGATCTTGTTTTCGCCGTTCGCCAGGGAATCAACTCCCGCCTCGGTTCCAAACTCTCCGTTGGCCATACCTACGAAATGCTCGCAGCCCTGATGGGCTATGGCTCGTTCGCCAGCTTGAGCAGCCAGGCATTCATCATCAACTGCGGCAACGGAGCCATTGATGTAGGCGATGCACAGGTTGCTTTCGGCTGCCAATACTCCCTCGAGCGAGCCGCTCAGAGGCACCGGGCAATCAGGGCTCAGGGTGACGCTCACGCCACAGCTGCAAAGCTCAAGGAAATTGCTGAAAGCTTGGAGCTGGTTGCCATTCCCCATGCTGCCCTCATCAGCCTTTTCGAAGGTGGCCTCGACGACTGCCAGGCTGACGTGCTCATTACGTTTATGGAGTGCATACAGCCAGACGACGCACCAACCATGGCAATAGCCCTCGGCATGCTTGAACAGGAGTGTGCTCGCAAGCCTGCATTGCACTACCCGATCTCGCAGATCTACCAGGCGATGGTGGATGAAGAAGCAGATAAGTCGGATTACTGGTTGAAACAGCGGCGTGCCGGACGGGTGCTTTCCGAGGTAGAGGAAATCTTTGCGAACGAAGCGGCGGGTTACAAACATGTTCGTGACCGCTATCAGTACCACTACGATTGTGCGGTCGCCGGCCATAACCCATACGCACTGATCGACGCGGCCGCCGACGCATTAGGCAAACGTGATTTGAATGCGGCCCGTGCCCATCTCCAGTTATTGAAAGACTCGGACTCGCCGTATGTTGTTTGTGAGACTGCCTCGGTCGTGGTCAGGTCAAAACTGAAAGATGACTGCGCCTACTGGGCGGCAAAGGCCGCTCCGTTGGGGCACATCAAGTCCATGCGTTGGTTGGTCGAGCAAGCTGAAGGCACACCAACGGTGGATACCTGGACCTGGATCTATCTCAGCAAAATGCTCGGCGAAGATGTGACCGCCTCAAACGTCCGCGCTTACCATGACGGCGGGCTCTATGACGGCCAGGAGTATGATGACGATTGCGGTGGCCCCATGTGCTTTGACGGCGACCTCGGGCTGAACGTGCGAGCACTTGATGCTGCCGGTGACAAAGCAGCCCGACACGAAGCGCGCCGGTTGAAGGCTGAACTGAGGGGCCCTGGTCGTATCGGCTGAATCGACACGCCCGTAAGCCCCTCTCACCCTTAAAGACTCTGCATCGTTCGGCATTTGGGGAATGCCGAACAACCCCAAAACTGCTCCCCTGCCTTCGCCCCTGATTTGGCGGTCCGAACCAGCAGCGCATTGCCACATTTAGGGCATTGCCGCTCGGCTGTCGGGTCGCTGCGGCGTTTCAGGTTTTGCACGTGCTCGCGGTGGGTAGCGCGGGTAGGGGCACGGCGGCCGGTTTGCAGGGTTTGCAGCATGGCGTTCACATCGGCCTCCGTGAAAACCGGCTGATTAAACGATTTGATGTAGCGAATGAACTTGCTGCCTTGGGTAACTTTTGCAGGCATCTGCGTTTTGAACGTGCTGTCACCGACGAATGTGATCACCGAGTGCAGGTGCTCGGCATTCACGCCCAAGGTCGTTTCCAGTGCTTTGAGGTGCTTGTAGTTCTGCCGCAGCGGGTTCTGGAATTTGAAGGTGCGCTTGTAGAGCTTCTGCGTCCACTGGGGCTGCTTTTCGCTGCCGAAGATCCAGCCGTTCATATTCTTCGTTTCCAGCACGAAAATGCCGTACACCGAGACGAAAACGTGGTCGATCTGGGTGGTGCCGTCCGGGGTGTCCAGGGTGATGTTGTGCAGGCGGCGATAGGTTTGCTCGTTCAGGTGCAGGTAGGTGAAGTAGCGTACAAGCAGCTCGCCTAGGTAGCCCTTTACACCTGGAGACTTGAGTGCGAAAAGCAAGATGACGAGGGGGATGAACCAGCTCAGGGGGATCCAGTGCTGGGCGATGATGGGGGTGAAGTCCATTTCTTATCTTTCAAAAGTATGGGTGACAGCGGCTATTCCAAGCCGCTGTACGAACAGCCGTTGACCTAAAGGCTGGCTTTTACTTGGGCGATTGCTTCCCCGAGACGTTCGGTGAACCCCGACTCACCTTGATGGCTCATTACCAGGCGATCGACTGCGCGTGTCATCGCCACGTACAGCAAGCGCATCTCGTCAGCTTCATCTTCGCCTTTGGCTGGCATTTCATGCAGGCGCGGGATCATCACAAAACCAAACTCCAGCCCTTTGCTGGAGTGCATGCTGACGATTTTTACCGAATGGTGGGCGTAAAGCTTTGTGCGCTGAGAGCTCACGCGTGCGGTGGTGTAGGGAATACCTGCCGCCTTTAGCGCCTCTTCAACCCAGAAGGCCTGCTCGGTATGCCGGTAAATGACCGCCATGTCGTCCCAGGCTCTGCCGTTTTCATGTTCTGCCCTCAGCCTAGTAACCAGGCATTGCGCCTCTTGTGCAGGCCCAGCAAGGCTTAGAAGCTGTGGCATCTCACCCCGGCGACCTGCACTTTGGGGTGCAAGCACAGGTACATGGTCGTCTTCGGCGTCGCGTGCGCTTAGCAACTCCTTGGAGAATGCATGGGCAACCGACAGCACTTCCAGCGTGTTGCGATAATTGATACGCAGCACCGTGGTACGGCCAGAAGCCTTGATGCCCACGCTGGCAAAACTGAACGCCAATTTTGTGCTCGGCGCCTTGCCGCGATAGATCGCTTGGGCGTCGTCATACAGTACCAATAGGTCCTCGCGCTCACGATCCACCTGATGGACGACTAAGCGGAACCACTCGGGTTTGAAGTCATGCCCTTCATCAATCAGGATGGCACCGTACTGTTCGGGCGCGAGGGCGCCGCTTTCCATTTGCCGAAGCACCTCTTCTTCCAGTGCTTGAATAAACTTCGCCCCTTTCATTTCGGGGATGGCGAGTTTTGCTTGGGTCAGCAAACTGTGGCACCAGGCATGAAAGCCTACGACTGTTACCTTGTGCTCCTGGCGGTGCTGTTGCAGCACCTGGTTCAAACGCGCGGCAAGTGTTTTGTTGAAGCACAAGACCAGCACCGGTTTAGTGGCTGCGCGAGCCAGGTACAAGCAGCGATAGACCAGGATCATGGTTTTACCGCTACCTGCCACACCGTGGATCACCCGATGGCCATCGCCCATTGAGCGCGCCAGCTGCTCTTGCTGAAGGTCCATCACTTTCAGCAGGCAGGGAAGGGGCGCGTCTTGTTCACTGAACAACCCGAACTGGGCGGGGGCAGGGCTCAAGCGGATTTCTGGAAACAAGTGATAACGCACTCGGTCGATCTGTTCTGGTACCAGATGCACGGGAAACTGATGGACCAGCATCTTGCAAACCTGCTGTTCGAATACGCTGCTGTCGGCGGTTTCGTACATCTCGTCCTTGCAGATGACCCGCGTGCCCTCCATCGCGGCACCAAGCTGTCTTGCCTCGAACTCTTTGCGAGTGATCTCGGTGAGCACCACCCCCCAGCTGTACGGCATGATCAGCTTGCCGGGCCGGTAAGCCTCAGCACCTTGGGTCAGCGCGCTGTCTTTCTCCAATGCCTGAACGGTTTCAAAGGCATTCTTGCGGGCCTGCGCCAGGGGATTGATAACGGTTTTTTCTTGACCATCATCATATTTTTTCACATCGCTGGCCGTTATCGAGATCAGCGAAGTCATTTTCCAGTCTTTGACTTCGAGCACCAATAGCCCGATTTTCGGGTGCAACAGGACAAAGTCAGGTTGCAGACCTTTTGGGCCTACTGGTACGTTGAACCAGCATAGCCAGTCGTTTGAGAGCTTTTTCTCGAGTCGCTCCGCCAGGCGTTTTTCGCCGGGAGCGTCGAAGCGACAGGCACTGAGTGCCGGGAAGAGTTGGGCCATATCCTTATCGTCCATATCCAAAAACGCCGTGCACAGTAGGATTTAATGCTGCGAGGTGCAAATCCAAAAGGAGGAGGGGGCGGTTTGGGGTAGCGGCGCTGGAGGATTCACTGACCGTGATTTTGGGCCGTGAGGGGAGGGCTGGGGGTAAGCGTTAAGCCGAGGCGGCTTGATTGGTTTTACCAAATAGCAGCTGATAGGGCCGGGGTAATTTGAAACGTGTCGGTATCTATCTGTTTTTTCTAATTAATAATTTATTGATCAACATGCTTGGAATACCAGTTGGAACGCTTCGTGGTCTGGATTCCGATGGACATTGATTGTCGAGCTCAGCCAAGCGACTCATCAAAGTAATCGCTGTCGAGCCTAGGCACCTTGTAAAGCTGCGAGCTGACTCCGACCTCGTGGTCCAACATCAGATTGACCAGGCGTTTACCGTCGACCAGCACAAGCCCTTCGACCGATAGCGCGAACTCAACCGCTTGGGCGGTGAAGCCGGAGGTGGTGATGAATACACCGCGTTTGGCTTTCTGTCCTGCTAGAGCTCCGTAGAACGCCTGCAAATCGGGGCGGCCTACAGTGTTCTGCCAGCGCTTGGCCTGCACGTAGACTTTCTCCAGACCCAGCGCGTCGAGCGAGATCACGCCGTCAATGCCTCCGTCGCCACTACCGCCGACTTGCTGCAGCGCCTGCCGGTTCGCTCCATAGCCCAAGCTGTGCAGGACGTCGAGGACGATGTGCTCGAAGCGCGTCGGGCTCGCTTGCAACAGATTGTCCAGCAGGTCGCCAGCGACGCTGGTGCGCAACTCGAGGATTGCTTGGTTCAAGCGCTCTTGCGGGCTGCTAGTGGCGAGATTGGTCTTGGCAATAAGCGCTGGCGTGTCGTTGCTCTCATCCAGCGAGGCGGCATCCGGCGCTGTCTTCAGTTTCACGCTCATGAAGTTCACAGCTAGATACTCGACCTGTTCTGCGCTCAACGGGGCAGGGTTGGCCTGAGCAAATGCGCGGCCGGTGTCGGTCAGCTGCCAGTAGCCACGCTTGGCGCTGCTGGAGTAGCCGGCGCGCTTGAGCCGATCATGCGCCCAGCCTGATCGGTTCTTGTAGGTGGCCTGACCGCTGGCAAGGGTCTCTTGCCGCTGTGCTTCGCTAAGACCAAGCGTCATGGCGGCGGCCTCGTGAACCTCGCTCGCGGTGGTCCCGCTCGAGTTGGCGGCGAGAAAGCGCAGGATGGGCTCAATGAACTGGTCGTAGGTCGGGACTGGCATCGTTAGTTTTCTTCCAGAAGTAAGGCTTAGACCGTCATGGTGGATCTGCGACCGCGTTTGCCCTTGGGGGCAGCGGCGCGTTGGGCTTTGATGCGATCAAGCAGTACGCTGGCCGGTTCGTCGTTCAGGTCTTGCGGCACGAGCTCGCCGCTGAAGGCTCTTGTAAGGATGCTTTGGGTCAAGTGGTCGATTCGCGCCTGCGCGGTTTTCACGCGGATTTCGAATTGGTCGGTGAGAGCGAATAGTTTTTCGACGCGGCGGACAATTTCAGTTTGTTCATGGAGCGGCGGCAGTGTGATTGAGTAGTTTAGGATTTGTTTTCCGCTGATATGTGGAATATCACTGCCCGTTTGGTTAGGGATTAAGTAGTTCGTGAAGGCGTAATCTGACAGGAGCAAAAATAAATAATCGTTTAGAATCTTTTTGGATTGCTTAAAGCGGCACACTCGCTGAACAAGTAGACAGGGAAGGTCTTCTTTTTTTGCTCTGGCTAGTTTAAGTCCAGCAGAAACTACTGGGCGATCCATTGCAAGAATGATGTCTCCCTCCGATATAAGCAAATTTTCGAAGCTTGACAGTTTTTTTTCTGGGAAAAATTTTGTTTCTATCCAGCGCAGAGAGCCAGGCTCAATATTTTGCCCTCTAAGTAGCCGAATCCCATCGGCTGAAAATTCGCTGCTTTTGAAAGCATGGCCGATATCAATAGCAACAAAATCTCCAATTTTCCCCTTGAGCCATTTGTCATAGTCCGAACTACACCGCTCAGACGTCAACCGCCCGGAAGTAGCGGCGGTAAGTACGGATTGTCTAAAGCGCTTGAGTAGCGCGGGAATTCTGTCGATGCGGGCTTTCAGGGTATCGACTTGAGCCAGCAGTTCGTCGAGTTTGGCGGCGATGCGGGTTTGTTCGGCGAGCGGTGGAAGACCGATTTCATGTGCTTTTATGACCGCCTGCGAAATATTCGGCTGAGCTCCACCTTTACCTTTCTCAATGAAAGCCGCCTTTTCATTTTGAAGAAGCCTATACAGGTATTCTTTTCCAATAAGACCTTTGACTGGCGTGCCAACGGCACAAGCTTGGTTGGTAGATGCATCGATGCCGAGGATGGCCGTTTTACCGATAGTTGCCCCATACATTGCAATGGCCACGGAGCCTGCGGGGAAAATCTTCGCACTTGAGGATTTGATAGCTTCTTCTGTAATGCTTTCCTCAGTCGTTTTTATGTAACGGCTATTAAGTTCTCCGCTTTTAATCCAAGGGATCTCTCCGCCGTAAAAATTTGGCTCGCTGCGAGACGGAGTTCCTCCTGCTCCCCAATCGGCAACGGTCCCTAAAGTTGTGCGTGCCCATCCACTTGGCAGCTCACTCATTGCCATCCTCCTCAACTACAGCCAATCCCATCACCTCAGCCATCAACTGCTTCTGCGCCACTACTTCATCCCCTGCACCCAGGGCTTTCATCAACTCCTCCAACTCATGGAGCGCCTCGGTCAGTTCAGCCATGGCTTCCCCCGCCAGAACTTCCGGAGCAGGCAGGTCGACGGCGTCGAGGCTGCTTTCGTCTTTTAGCCAACTGATATCTAGCGAGTCACTACGCTCGTTGCGGATGTAATCGCGGGTAAAGCTGCGGAAGCGACTGTTTTCACCAATTCCTTCGACGTTCTCGGCGCGCGGGCTTTCGCCGTTGGGGCTGTTGCCATAGGCCTCCTCGAACTGCTTGAGGTGGGGAGGCCCGAACGGCGTACGCTTGCCAAAACTAGGCATATTGCTACGCAGGTCATAGATCCAAACGCGCTTAGTGCAACCTTCCTCCTGCCGCGGGTTTTCCAAGGTGCCCTTCTGAAAGAACAGTACGTTGGTCTTCACCCCCTGTGCGTAGAAGATGCCAGTAGGCAGGCGCAGAATGGTGTGCAGGTTGCACTTGTCCATTAGGTCGCGACGCACGTCGGTGCCGACGCCGGCCTCGAACAGCACGTTGTCCGGCAGCACCACGGCGGCGCGGCCGCCCGGCTTGAGGCCACGGTAGATGTGTTGGAGAAAGGCCAACTGCTTGTTACTGGTGCGGTAGGTGAGATCATCACGAGTCGGGCCACCGCCACCCTTGGCAGTGCCAAAAGGTGGGTTGGAGAGGATGACGTCGACCTTGGGTAAGTTGGCCCCGGTTTGACCCAAGGCGTTGCCCAGATGCACGACACCTTCCTCGTCGCCTTCCATGCCATGCAGCAAGGTGTTCATTAGCGCCAAAC
Source organism: Pseudomonas sp. NFX1 (assembly GCF_051123555.1). Classification (NCBI taxonomy): domain Bacteria; kingdom Pseudomonadati; phylum Pseudomonadota; class Gammaproteobacteria; order Pseudomonadales; family Pseudomonadaceae; genus Pseudomonas; species Pseudomonas sp. NFX1. The sequence continues at coordinate 5,450,773 of NZ_CP169366.1, forward strand.
GGCGAGTGCCGGGCACCAGCTCTACGCCAACAAAGGCGCGATTGCGCTGGAATGCTTGTGCTTTGGCGTCTAGGTCGTAGTGATCGTCGGTTTGGCTTTTGATGTAGGCGTCAGCAGCGATCAAAAAGCCCGCAGTACCTGCGGCCGGGTCTTGAATAGTCTCGCCCGGTTGCGGCTTGATGCAACGAATGATGCTGTCGATCAGCGGGCGTGGGGTGAAGTACTGGCCGGCGCCAGACTTGGTTTCGCTGGCGTTCTTTTCCAGCAGGCCTTCATAAAGGTCGCCTAGGCCGTCTTGGCGGGCGCTGAACCAGTCGATGCCATCGAGGCTCTTGATCAACTGCTCAAGGTGGCGCGGTTCCTTGAGGCGAGTCTGAGCGTCGGCGTAGATGGCGGCAATCAGCGGGTCAGGGTTTTTGCCAAGGTCCAGCAGCATCTGCCGGTAGTGATCGAGAAGGTTAACGCCGGACTTGCCAGCCAGGTCTGGCCAGCGCGCGCCTTCGGGCAACTTGTGGCCGAAGCTGTCGTTGTTTTGCACCTGTTCGTATTCCATCTTGATGAACAGCAGCAGCACGAGCTCTGTGACGTAGTCGCTGTAGTTGATGCCATCGTCGCGCAGGACGTCGCAGAGGTTCCAGAGTTTCTGGACGATATCGGAGTTGGTCATGGGGTACCTGTGGCGAAGTGTGTATAGCACCAGATTTCGCTGGCGCAAAGAAATGATTGTCTGGGCTCAGTCGTCTGAGGAGCGTTGTTCGGCCTTTAGCGCTCGGCCCGTCGCAGTCAGGCGATAGCGTTGCTTGCTGCTGTTGGGCTTGTCTGGAATGGTCATCTCGACAACGCCAAGCCTCAGTAGTGGGGTCAAAACCTGCTCGCGAAACTTGCTGCGGTTGCTGCGCCCGACGAATGTCATTAGCTCTGGCGCAGTGTGATCGTCTGTCATCTTGCACAGCATCGTTATCTGCTCTTGCTGCAAAGACCGGCGAGTTTCGGCTTGTTCTTCTTCGACAGCAAACTCAGTCCCTACTTGGTCCCTACTTGGTCCCGACTTAGTCCCTACTTGGTCCCCACTTGGGCCCGAAAGAGGCCCTTTTTCAACGGCGCGCTGAATCACCACCTTGAACTGATTACTCTGCCGGTCGTCCTCCAGCCGGATCATTGGCCAAGCATCGATAGCGCGTGGGATGCCGGTGCCCAAACCGCGATAGGGGAGAATGTGCACAGCATGGGAGGTGAGCGTCGGGTTACGACGGTTGGACAGGCCGAATCGAATTTTCTCGGTATCGAGCACGTCAGGCAGGTGCCCAGGGCTGATCAGTTCGATGCGATCGGCAAAGATCATGATCCGGATGGAGGCGCTGACAAAGTAGTCGCGGTGGATCAGGGCATTGACCAGCAGTTCTTCAAACACCTCCTCCGGCACTTCCAGCTGGCCGAGGGTATTGAAGCCCTGCTGGCGCTGCACGTGGTGTAAGTTGCGCTTTATGAAGGCAAGGCTGCGTCGGTATTGTTCCTGCAGATTGCCGTCGATATCTTCGCTGTCTAGATAGTGGCGGTCATGCAGAACCGTGCCCGGAAACGCCACGGCCTTGATATCGAATGCTGGGCACAGGCGTTGTGGCGTTTGGCAGAAGAGCAGCAGACCAGCCAAATTGGGTGTGTCGCCACTGGCGAGGCCAAGATTGTCCAGGATGCGGGTGGTTTCCAAACCTGTCTGTTCGGGGTTCTGCCGAAAGCGTCTTTGGAAGTACTCGCCAAGCGCTTTGGCGTCGATATCCGCCACGCTGCTGCCCGCGACCGGTACCGCATCGGCGCACACCAGTCCGGCCTGCTGGAACAACCGCTGCAGTTCTTCACGGGCCGTGACCCGACGCTTGTCGGCGCCGTTCTTTACCCAGATGCGACCCTGGTTGTCGACATAGGGTTTATTCAGCCCTTGTTCGACTGTCACCACCATGACCAGCCCGTGCTCGGTCTGAAGGTTGCTGGACAATGGATTGATCGCCGGGCGGACGTTCTGCGAGGCCGCATTGGAGAGCAGCTGATTGAGTCGCGCAACGTCGGTACTACCCAGCCCGCTAAACTCCCCTGAGTCCTCTACGCCAATTATCAGATAGCCACCGGACGTATTGGCGAACGCCACCAACTCGGCTGCCAAGGCATCGATATTGTTGAAGTCGCGCTTGAACTGATGGCGGCTGTCCTCACCACAGGCAAGGATCTGATGAAGCTCAGCAAGGGTCATGAAGCGTCTCTAGGTATCGCGGCCGATAAGTCGTGTAGTAGGGGGCATTATCCCTCATGAACAAGTACGGTGGCCAATCCAGCGTTCAGGATGGGGCTCATCCCGCTTGTGCCCACAGGTTGTCATTCAGGGCGTCCAGCACCACGCCCAAGTTACCGCCGAGCATTTTATCCAGCCGTGTGCTGCCGCCATCGTTTTTGAAGGCCTCGCCAATCTGCTTCTCGTCAATAACAACCTCGTGCACCAGTTGCTTGGCCAGCCGGTCCAGCCACTTACGCTGAACTTGAGTCCAAGGTTGCAGGGTGTAAATCGCCTCCATCGCCTTGGTTACGCGCTGCTCGAATGGCAGCAAAGCCTCTCCGAGGGCGGCGCGGCGGATGAAGCCGACGATACTGGCAGCGATTTCCTGGTTCGTCTGGTTGCGCCAGGCGCTTTGCAGGTTGACCTCGCTGTAGCCATGCCCGTCGAGCAGCAGGCGCACTTCGCGCAGTTGCTCACGAGTCAGGTCTTGCGGGCGGTTGACTACTACGCCGAGGGCAACCGACTGGTTCAGTTGATTCTTGATGAAGTCGTTGAAGCTTTCCAGGTAGTCGGCGGGCTTTGGGTAGTCGCCATAGTTCTGCTCACGGACCATCAGTTCGTCCGTGTGGGTGGAGATTACCGGGTAGTTCAGCGACCCAAGCAGGGCATTAACCGTAGCGAGTTGATCAAGCAGATGGGCATGCTGTTGGATGAACTGGGCCGCTTGCTGCGGGCCTAGCTGGTGCAGGTGCTGGTGCAGTTTGTCCGGGGCTACGCCCCAGCTGTCTTCCAGTTCGGCGAGCTTGTCCTTTAGGATTGGCTTGTTTTCAGCCTTATGGCTGGCTTTGCGTAGGATGCGCATGACCCGCTGGCTCAGTTGGTCTAGCACGTCGTGGGCATGGCTGGTGTCTGGCAGGTTGCCCGGGGCATCGAGGCTGGCCGGGTTGGTTAGCTCGCTGACCAATTGTTCGAGGCTAATGCTCGGGTCTTTGACCAGCGGCTTCATCGTATCTACCGGCTCAAGGGCAGCGTACAGGTCAACCGGATCGTAAATCTTGAATACCGTCTTGCCGATGTCATCGCAGCGGCGAGTCGCGCGGCCCTTCATCTGTTCGTAGAGGATGCGCGAACGCACCCGGCGCATGAATACCAGGTGGCAAATGCGCGGCACGTCGATACCGGTAGTCAACAGGTCGACCGTGATGGCAATGCTCGGGTAGCGCTCGTTCTTATACTGGCGGATCAGTTGATTAACCTTGTCACTCTTCCCGGTGATGATCTGTACAGCCGCCTGGTTGTAATCCTCGCCGTGAACGTCCTTGAGCGCTTCGTCGAGGAGGTTTTTGACCCGCTCAGCATGGGCTTGGTTAACGCAGAAAATCATCGCTTTTTCGTCGCCCGACGGGTCGAGTTCTTGTGCCAGTTGCTCGCAGATAACCTTGTCGAAACCGGGCGTAATCACTCGGCGATTGAAGGACTCGATTTCGAAGTCGAGTTCGTCCTCGAGCTCGGCGACATCCACCTCGCCGGTGCCTGTATCAATGACGTTGACGCTCTCGCCCTTGGCAAAGTGGATGCCGTTCTGGCTCAGCAGGGTCTGGTAGCGGATTGGGGGTTCGTGATCAATTAGCCAGTCGTCCGCCACAGCCTCACGGTAGCTATAGGTGAATAACGGGGCACCGAAGACTTCGCTGGTGTGCTTGGCTGGCGTAGCGGTGAGCCCGATGCGGCAGGCGTCGAAGTAGTCAAGCACGCGACGATACTGCGACAGGTACTGGTTGAAGTCGCGCACCGTCAGCTCGCCTTCAGTCATTTCCTGGTCGAGTGTGTAACCGCGGTGCGCTTCGTCGACGATGATGCAGTCGAAGGCATCGATGGACGGCGGCGTGTCCGACTGGAAGATGCGCTTGACCATGGCCTGCACAGTGGCGACCTGAACCCGTGTTTCAGCCTCGGCAGCCATGTCGCCTAGTTCTTTGACGTCGTATATCTGCGCCAGCGTGTGATTCTGTTCCAGCGTCGCCTCGTTGAAGGCTTCGATGGCCTGTTCCCCCAAGGCGCTGCGATCGACCAGGAAAAGAATACGGCGAAAGCGCTCGGCCTTCAGCAGGCGGTACATCAAGCCGATGATAGTGCGCGTTTTACCGGTTCCGGTCGCCATGGCCAGTAGGCAGTTGCGGCGATTGGCGGCTAGCGCCTGCTCAACGGCGCGGATGGCGTTTTCCTGATAATCACGCAACTTAAGATAGGCGAAGCCTTCCTGCTGTAGCTTCGCCTCGGCGCTTTCACGGCTGCGCTTGAGCAGGTCGAGTAGGCCGCCCGGCGTATGGAAGTCTTGCAGCGGCCGGCGCAGGTTGGCAGGGCTGCGCAAGTCGCGGAACCAGATGCCGGACAGCTCGGCGAGCTGCTTGATAAAGGGGCGGCCATTGCAGGCGAAGGCAAACGGGACCTTGAAGTGGGCGCCCTGGCCATCCGCCCAGCCCGCGCTCTGCCCGGCCGGTTGCAGATCGGCGGTAATGATCAGTTGGCGTGAATAGCGCTCGGCTTGGGGAATGCGGTCCGCTATGTTGACGCGCTTGCGCTTCGCTTCGACGATGGCGACCGGGATTAGGCCGGCGAATAGCACGTAATCAGCGTTTTCTTTGGGCTTGCTGGTTGGCCATTCGGCGATGGCCTTGTTCTTGCCCTTCTCGGGGCGAGCGCCCTTGCTGTAGGTAAGATCGAGCGAATCGGCTTCCCAGCCGGCATCGTTCAACTGTTGATCGATGAGAATGCGGGTGAGGTCTTCATTGAGGTCGAACTGGCTGCTTGCCTGCTGGGTTTTGCGCGTGACCTGCTGGGCAGCTTGCGGCTGATCTTCAGGCTGTTGCTGCAGCACTTTCAGCCTGGCCTCGAAATCGACTCGGGCCTTCGATAGCTCTGCCTCGCGTTCAAGGGCAATCTGCTCGTAGACGCGGGCTTCTTCGCTCATCTGGCCTACAAGACTGGCTTGCACTTGCTTTTCTTGCGCCAGTAGCTCGGCTAATTGTTGGTTGCTCTCCAACTGCTGGCGACTGTCGCCCAGCTCTGCGCGAAGTTTTTCGATCTGCCCCTGCAGCTCACGTAGAGGCTCACTCGGATCGGCCGGAACCATGAAAGGCCCAGGCTTGAAGGTGCTGCCGCCCGTACCGAATGACTGGTGATACCAGATCGCCAGGGCCCGGGCGACTCTTAACCCGTCTAGTGCCTCGCGATGCTGGGTGCGGAATTCGTGGGTAGCCTTGTTGCCTTCGATACGCAGTGTATGGAATAGGTTACGGATGTTGCCGTCGAGCTGGATTTCACGGCTCAAGCGGAACAGCAGATCAGCTTGGGACGTGGTGGCTTCGAACTCAATGCCTGCTCTTACCGCCAGATCTTGGGCGAGCGCTTCACCCAACTGGCGCAGTTTGATCAGCGTCGTGTTGGGGTCGCTGGAAAATACCCGCTCGGCCGCATTGGCAAGCTGGAAAAAAATCGGATCGTGTTCTTTGAAAAAGGCGAAGTTGCTGGTCTCTGCCATGTTCCATCCCTTGAGTTCGTCACCAGCCATCCCGAGAGTAGTGGCGCTATAGAGGCATGATGCCAGACGAAGGGTGGTGCGTGTATCACCGTGTGCAATCTGGCCAGCGTCACAGTCATCGGCATGAGAATTGTTGTTGGTATTATCGGCGTTTGTTACGAGTCGGAATGCCGCAAAGGCACGTATGATATGGGCTTAGGAAACGGTAGAGGGAGCGCCTCAAACAGTCCGTCGCTGCCTTCGTCGACCGATCAGCAAATTCGGATCCTGACCCCCCGTGACCGCCACAGCTAAAGGCTAAATCACCGCAGCATCCACGTTTCCGTCTCGCAGAGAAATAGTGCCTAAGGAATTGCCTATGCCCATCAAAACGGACGTTTGGACTGTTGGCCTTACACCAAACAAGCTAAGTCAAAGCCAATTACCAAGTGAGCAGCTTTTAGAGGATATGATCGTCAATTCCCCAAGCATCCTGTCTGAGGAATGGATGCTGATAGGAAGACAAGAAACCACTGGTATGGGAGGACGCATTGACCTACTGGCCATCGCACCTGACGGTAGCCTTGTGCTGATTGAGCTAAAGCGTGACCGAACCCCTCGCGAGGTGGTTGCTCAAACGCTTGATTACGCAGCTTGGGTAGACAACCTCACAGAAAGTGATATCGCCGCCATCTATGAACGGTTCCGTCCCGGGCACAGCCTGTATGTAGACTTCCAAACCCGTTTTGGCCGCGTCCTAGACGACGATGAACTGAATGCTAGTCATCAACTGATCATTGTCGCCACGGAGCTGGACGCCAGTAGCGAGCGGATCGTGCAGTACCTGAGCAAGCGAGACATTCCGATCAACGTGCTCTGCTTTCAAGTTTTTCAGATAGGCGAGCAGCAATTGCTGAGTAGATCCTGGTTGCTGGATCCTATTCAGACTCAAGTGAATGCCGCATCTACCAGCGAGGGTCAGAGTGAGCCCTGGAATGGTGAGTTCTACTGCTCATTCGGGGATTCCAGTTCACGCTCGTGGGCAGATGCTGTGGAGTTCGGTTTCATTTCGGGTGGTGGTGGCTCCTGGTACAGCAAAACCCTTCAGCTTTTATCTCCTGGGGACCGCGTGTGGATAAATGTTCCCCAGCAAGGCTATGTGGGAGTTGGCCGTGTGCTCGGTGCGGCTACTTCCGCAAATGAGTTTACGGTGATGAAAGATGGCGTGGAGCGGCCTGTATTGGAGGTCGCAGTCCGTGCTAACTACCACGCCGCGTTCACTGACGACCCTGAGCGTTGCGAGTATTTTGTCCCGGTGCAATGGTTGCAAACCGTTCCGGTCGGCCAGGCAATCCGTGAGATTGGAATGTTTGGCAACCAAAATACGGTGTGCCGGCCTAGAACACCGAAGTGGAGATCAACGATTGAGCGGTTGAAGGAGCGCTTCCCGCATTTCGATGATATGACCGCTATCTAGGCCGGGCCGGGGGGCGAGGAGGCAGGGCTGCGCAGGCGTCAGCGCGTCATGCTGAGTTCGGCATCATCCAGAAGACCCTTGGCCATAGCGCAGAGATAATGTGAGGCCCAGATCAGTTTTGGTTTGTCTTCCATGAGGCCCTCAATGGTGAGGTCACGCGCATAGCCCATGAGTTCCGACGCCTGTTCGCGGGCATTTTGGCAAGGAATGCCGGCCTCGATGCGAAACAGTGGGTGAGTCTGGTTTTCACCTTGGAAGAAGATGGTTTTGCCGACTGTGCATTGGGTATCTTCGGTTGTCATTGATCAATCTCCCTGGTCTTGTGGTTGCCTGGGCTGCCCCTATCGCCGGCAAGCCGGGCTTCCACACGTCTTTCGCTCGGTATGCGAATCAATGCATCGGTTGCGGGTTCGCGGGCGTCTGTATTTGCGCCAGCGCTGATTCTAGTAAACGGCGCAGGGTTTCAAGCTCGTGCATTGACGCCATGATCAACAACGAAGCGGGCGACCTCGGCTGCATCAGCATCGCCTGTTGGGCTACGGCTTCTGCACAGAGTGCGTAGTCCGCGGCCATCATGATCGTGTCTTCCAGGGAGTGGAGGTGGTGGGGTGGGTCGGGGACTATCTTCAACATGATTGCTTCCATTTCAGGGCCGTCACCATCTGCTGTCAAACAGAGGGTGGCAGCTGTACGTGGGTTGACAGACCGGCGGAAACAACAAGTTCCGGCGCACGCAAGCGTGCCCGCACGTACAGCCGCCATAAGGACGAGCCGTTTTGTTGTTTACCGTCGCGACCTGTCAAAGTCATGCCGTTGATGAGCAACGACCCACCGAGACTAAAACCCTGAAAAAATGACCGCAACGGAAAACAGGCGCTGGGAGTATCTTTGGGAAACGCCCTACGAGAAAGGCGGTAAATCTGATTTCTTTAGCCCGCAGATCCCAAAATTCAGACACAAAAAAAGACGCCCGAGGGCGTCTTCTTTTTAGGATTTGGTGGAGCCGGGGGGATTTGAACCCCCGTCCGCCAGTACTCCGCTGTCGGTACTACATGCTTAGCCGTGTCTACTGATTTAATCCGCAGCCGCCCGACGGGCAGGGTGCTTTGGATGAGTTGGGTAAGTTTTAGTCGCTTTGCCCCCAACGTGCTACACGACGATCCTGTTCTGTATGACAATCATTTCGGGTTTACAGGCATCCCCTGATGATTGCTGGAGCCGAAGCTACCAGGAGAGCGGGCTCAGCTGCTTACGCAGCGAGAGCGTAACCCTCGTAGTTTTCGTCATTGGCAACTATAGAAAGTTGCAACAGTGGATTTACGAGTTCTGTTACCAACTCGGCATGCACCTAGAGTTTCGCTACCGGCGTCGAATCCTAATCGGCCCCACACTCAGCTCTAGCTGACCGTACCTTTCGGCACGTGGGCTGAGTATACGCGCTAAAGCGGGCGGCGTCGACAGCAGGTTCCGCCGCCCGCTTCAGGCTCAGGCACCGCCGCCGCCGGCCGAGCCGCTGCCTTTCTCGGTTTTTTCCAGGCGTTCCAGGACTTTGCTGGTAATGGCAATGCATTCCTTGGTGTCGCCCGAGGCTTGTGCGGCTTTGGCTTTGTCGACGTGCTCGGTGAGGGCTTTGTCCAGGCCCTCGGAGGTAGCGCCGGCGGTGGCCATGCTGTCGTCGATTTTCTGCAGGTTGGCGGTGCAGAGGTCGTCTGCGGCGAACACTGGCGAGGCCAGGAGGGTAGCGGCCGCGAAGAGGGCCGAAAGCGCGGTACCTTTCATGGGTGACTCCTTCTGAGGCCTCTGGAAGGTGGGCCTGTAAGGTGGACTGCGCAGGTTTGGCGAGGGTTCAATCGGGATGGTGGCGGGGCGATATGATGGGATGGCTAGGCGTGATTGCGTCGCTTTGGGCGGCGGGGCTGTAGGGGAAATCGGAACTTGAAACCAAATGCTTCAGGTGGAATTGTTTTAGGAATTATCCTACCGGCGCCGCAGCCGTTTCTCTGTTGTCGATGATGAGCGCAGGGGCTAGTTTCCCTGGGTCGCCATGGTTTGGCGATGGGGTGTGAGAGCCCGCTCCATTCAAGAGATTTACCGTCATGGTAGCTGTGCGCGGGCAGGCCTTGTGCCTGGCCGGTTTCCTCCTGTTTGGCCGGTCTCTCACCCCGCGTACAGCTGCCACCCATTCCTGTGAGAGGGAATGGGCGGAGCGTCATGCACACAAACGGGAGAGAGATTTATGAAGAAGATTGTTCCTGACCCACCCAGCCAAACGTCTTCACGTTCGTTCTACACCATCGACAACAAGGTGCCTTCACCTGAGGCGCTGTTGTACGCCATTCAGTTGATGCGCGGTATTGAAGACACCTTGGACGAATACATCTGCGGCAATGCCGGTGAGCCGGGGATCGGTATGCTGGTGAATTCGGTGCATAACGTGCAGATGAGCAGGGCGTTGGCTGAGTTGGTGCTGGCTCGCGAGCCTTGAGGGCTTTGGGGGGGGCTAGTGCTTGTCATGGCATTTTTGGCGCCAGTGAGATCGAGCGCCGCCCGCGCGGCGCATCGCGAGCGAAGCTCGCTCCTACATTTGTTTCGGGCCAGTTATTCCTGAGGCATCTGCGCGCGGCCCCTTGGCGGCTGCCTCAATATCGCGTCGTACGAACAAGGCGGTCGCGCGCAATGCCACAGGCCTCACTGGCCCGAAACAAATGTAGGAGCGAGCTTCGCTCGCGATGCGCCGCGCGGGCGGCCTGATGAGCGCAGGGGCTAGTTTCCCTGGGTCGCCATGGTTTGGCGATCGGGTGTGAGAGCCCGGCGATTACATCGTGCCAGTGTTATGGCAGCCGTTCGTGGGCAGGCTTCGGCCTGGCCGGAATTCCGATGTTCGCCGGTCTCTCACCCCGCGTACGGCTGCCACCTCCTTCTGTGAGAGGAAGAGGGTGATAGCTCCGTTTATGACATCGGAGAATTCATCATGAAGAAGATTGTTCCTGACCCACCCAGCCAAACGTCTTCACGTTCGTTCTACACCATCGACAACAAGGTGCCTTCACCTGAGGCGCTGTTGTACGCCATTCAGTTGATGCGCGGTATTGAAGACACCTTGGACGAATACATCTGCGGCAATGCCGGTGAGCCGGGGATCGGTATGCTGGTGAATTCGGTGCATAACGTGCAGATGAGCAGGGCACTGGCTGAGTTGGTGCTGGCGCGCGAGCCTTGAGGGCTTTGGGGGGGGGCTAGTGCTTGTCATGGCATTTTTGGCGCCTGTGAGATCGAGCGCCGCCCGCGCGGCGCATCGCGAGCGAAGCTCGCTCCTACATTTGTTTCGGGCCAGTTATTCCAGAGGCATTGGCGCGCGACCCCTTGGTGCTCGCCTCGATATCGCGTCGTACAAACAAGGCGGTCGCGCGCAAATGCCACAGACCTCACTGGCCCGAAACAAATGTAGGAGCGGCCTTGCGTCGCGATGCGCCGCGCGGGCGGCGCTCGATCTCATAGGCGCTGAACATGCATTGGCGAACACCTGTCAGCCATAACGCCATCTCATGCTTCAAATACTACGCGCCCGCGTCACCCGATCCACCAGGTAAACCAACCCGTGATAATCAATACCACTATGGCTGGACAACCCAATCTCACAGGTGCGGCTGGTAGAAATCCCTTCACTGCAATACTGCACCGCATCCTTCAAGCTCCGCAGCGAATGTGCATTGAGCTCCGGCGTGGTAAACCCCTTGTCCCCGGCAAACCCACAACAGTGAATCCCTTCCGGAATCACCACCTGCTTGCTGCACCGCCGCGCCAGGTCGATCAGCGCCTGGCTTTCCCCCAAATGCTGGGTGCTGCAGGTCACATGCACCGCCACCGGCTCTTCCTGCGGGGTGAACTCCAGCCTGTCCAGCAGATGGCTACGAATGAAGCGCACCGGGTCGTACAGGTCCAGGCGGGTTTCCCCCAGGTCCTGAACCAGGCGCAAGGTGCACGGGCTGGTGTCGCAGTAGATCGGGTCAAGCCCTCCGCGGCTGGCATGCAGCAGGGCGTTGATCAGCTCCTGGCGCTTGTGCTCAGCCTGCTCCGGGTACCCCTTGGACGCAAACGGCTGCCCACAGCACAGGCTGTCGGCATTCTCCGGAAACACCACTTGGTAACCGGCCTTCTCCAGCAGCCCGCGGGTCTTGTCCAGCAATGAGCTTTGCTCCCGGTCCGCATAGGCCGGCCCCATCACGCGTGACACGCAAGCCGCCAGGTACACCACCCGTGGCCGGGCATCATGGCTCGCCGGGCCAAAGTCGATGCTGCGCAGGGGCTGTGGCATGGCTGGGGTCCACTGCGGCAGCCGGCCTTTGCTGGCTTTGTTCAGCGCTGTGCTCAAACGGCCCAGGCGCGGGGCGCCGAGCAGCTTGCGGGCGGTGTTGGCGGCGGTCAGGGTCAGGCGGGCACCGCTCAGTGCCGTGTGGAAGTGGTCGGCCAGCCAGTCGGCGGCCTTGTCGTGCTCGGCGGCCTGGCTGCGCAGCTTCTTCACCAGCTCGCCGGTGTTGATGCCGACCGGGCAGCGCTGGGCGCACAGGCCGGTGGCGGCGCAGGTGTCGAGGCCTTGGTATTGGTAGGTCTTGAGCAGCGCTCGGGTATCGATGCCGGCGCGTTTCTTGGCCTGGATATCACGCCACATGACGATGCGCTGGCGGGGGCTCAGGGTCAGGCCCTTGGACGGGCACACCGGTTCGCAGAAGCCACACTCGATGCACTTGTCGACGATTTCATCGGCGGCCGGCAGCGGCTTGAGGTTTTTCAGGTGGATATCGCGGTCTTCGCTCAGCACCACATCGGGGTTGAGGATGCCGTTGGGGTCGAGCAGGCGCTTCAGCGCCCACATCAACTGGTACGCGTCATGGCCCCACTCCAACTCCACGAACGGCGCCATGTTGCGGCCGGTGCCGTGCTCGGCCTTCAGCGAGCCACCGAACTCCACGGCCACCAGTTGGGCCACGTCGTCCATAAAGGCTTGGTAGCGCGCCACTTCCTCGGCGCTGTTGAAGCCCTGGGTGAAGACGAAGTGCAGGTTGCCCTCCAGGGCATGGCCGAAAATGATCGCTTCGTCGTAGTGGTGCTTGTCGAACAGCTGGATCAGGCGGTTCACGCCCTCGGCCAGTTGCTCGATGGGGAAAGTCACGTCTTCGATGATCACCGTGGTGCCGGTCTGGCGCACGGCGCCGACGGCGGGGAAGGTGTCTTTGCGGATTTTCCACAGCTGGTTGTACACCGCCGGGTCTTCGCTGAACTCGACTTTCTGCTCCAGCGGGAACTCGGCAATCGACGCCATCACCTGCTGCAGTTGCTCATGCAGCAGCGTCTGGCTGGCCGCGCGGGACTCGATCAGCAATGCGCAGGCATTGTCTGACAGGCCTTTTACCCACAGCGGCATGCCGGGCATGTTCTGCACCGAACGCAGGCTGCGCCGGTCGAGCAGCTCTACGGCAGACACCGGCTGGCGCTTGAGCAGGGTGACCGCGCGGCAGCAGCTTTCGACGCTGGGGAAGACCAGCAAGGCGCTGGCTTTGTGCGGGTGGTCGGGCACGGTGTCGTAGGTGACGGCGCTGATGAAGCCCAGCGTGCCTTCAGACCCGACCAGCAGGTGCTGCAGGATGTCGAGCGGCTGGTCGTAGTCCACCAGGGCATTGAGGGACAGCCCGGTAGTGTTCTTCAGCCGGTACTTGTGGCGGATGCGGTCGGCGAGTTCGGTGTTGGCGCGGGTTTCACGGCCCAGACGCGCCAGTGCTTCGAGCAGGTCGGCGTGGCTGTGCTCGAAGGCGCTGACGCTGGCCGGGTCTTCGCTGTCCAGGCGGGTGCCGTCGGCCAGCACCAAACGCAGGCCGGCCAGGGTGTGGTAGGTGTTTTGCGCGGTGCCGCAGCACATGCCGCTGGCGTTGTTGGCGACGATGCCACCGATCTTGCAGGCATTGATCGAGGCGGGGTCTGGGCCGATCTTGCGCCCAAACGGTGCCAGCCAAGCGTTGGCCTGGGCGCCGATCACGCCGGGCTGCAGGCGGATCTGCTCGCCCTGGCCGCGGATTTCGCGGCCGTTCCAATTGTCGCCGAGCATAATCAGCACCGAGTCGCTGATGGCCTGCCCAGACAAGCTGGTGCCGGCCGCGCGGAAGGTCACCGGCACGCGCTCGCGCTGGGCCAGTTGCAGCAGGCCGACCACTTCGTCCTCGGACTCGACGCGCACCACCAGCTTGGGGATCAGCCGATAGAAGCTGGCATCGGTGCCAAAGGCCAGGGTGGAGGTGGGGTCGTCGAAACGGCGTTCGGCGGGTATCAGGCGCTCGGCATCACGCAGGAACGCGGCGGGCAGGCTCATGCAATCTCCTCGCGGGGCCGCGGCGTCTGGTGCGCCGCATGCCCCGGTCAATCAGGCGGTGTTTCGTGCAGGCGTTCAGGCGCCCAGTTCGCGGACCAGCGAATCGCGGGTGATCTCGCTGATCGACTTGGCGCCGGTGAGCACCATGGCCACGCGCATTTCCTTCTCGAACAGTTCGAGCAGGTTCTTCACCCCGGCCTCGCCATGCACGGCCAGCGCCCAGAGGAAGGCACGGCCGATCAGCACGGTGTCGGCGCCCATGGCGATCATGCGCACCACGTCGAGGCCGCTGCGGATGCCGGAGTCGGCGAGAATCTTCAGCTCGCCCTTGACCGCATCGGCAATCGCCGGCAGCGCGCGGGCGCTGGACAGCACGCCGTCGAGCTGGCGGCCACCATGGTTGGACACGACGATACCGTCGGCGCCGAACTTGACCGCGTCACGGGCGTCGTCGGCATCGAGGATGCCCTTGATGATCATCGGGCCCTCCCAGAAGTCGCGGATCCACTCCAGGTCTTTCCAGGAGATCGAGGGGTCGAAGTTGTTGCCCAGCCAGCCGATGTAGTCGGCAAGGCCGGTGGGGTTGCCACGGTATTTGGAGATGTTGCCGAGGTCGTGCGGGCGGCCCATCACGCCGACGTCCCAGGCCCACTCGGGGTGGGTCATGGCTTGCAGCACGCGGCGCATCGGGCCGTTGCGGCCGCTCATGCCGGAGTGGGCGTCGCGGTAGCGGGCGCCGGGCACGGGCATGTCGACGGTGAACACCAAGGTCTTGACCCCGGCCGCCTTGGCCCGCTCCAGCGCATTGCGCATGAAGCCGCGGTCCTTGAGCACATACAGCTGGAACCACATCGGCCGGTTGATGGCCGGGGCCACTTCTTCGATCGGGCACACCGACACGGTGGACATGGTGAACGGGATGCCATGGGCTGCTGCGGCGCGTGCCGCCTGCACTTCGCCACGGCGGGCGTACATGCCGGTCAGGCCGACCGGGGCCAGGGCCACGGGCATGCTCAGGGTTTCGTCGAACAGCTGGGTTTCCAGGCTGAGCTCGGACATGTTCTTCAACACGCGCTGGCGCAGGGCGATGCTGGCCAGGTCCGAGACGTTGTGGCGCAGCGTGTGCTCGGCGTAGGCGCCGCCGTCGGCGTAGTGGAAGAGGAAGGGGGGCAGCTTGCGTTGGGCCGCGGCGCGATAGTCGGTAGAGGCGGAAATGATCATGGATTCTCGCAGCGTTGCTTGAGGGGAATGCCGGGCGCGCCTTGGCGCCCGGCCCCTTTCACTTTAGTGATGAACCAGCATGCCGGTCAGCCAGTAAGCCTGGACCAAGGTGATCAGGCCCACGATGGTGGCGAAGAACAGGCTGTGCTTGACGGTGAAGCGGAACAGGTCGGACTCCTTGCCCACCAGGCCGGTGGCGGCGCAGGCCACGGCAATGGATTGTGGCGAGATCATCTTGCCGGTCACGCCGCCGCTGGTGTTGGCGGCCACCAGCAGGGTGTCGTTGACCCCGATCTGGTGCGCGGTGGTGGCTTGCAGCGAGCTGAACAGGGCGTTGGACGAGGTGTCCGAGCCGGTCAGGAACACGCCCAGCCAGCCGAGGAACGGCGAGAAGAACGGGAACGCGGCGCCGGTGCCAGCCAGTACCAGGGCCATGGTCGAGGACATGCCCGAGTAGTTGGTGACGAAGGCGAAGGCCAGCACCATGCCGATCGACAGGATTGGCCAGCGCAGTTCCCAGAACGTCTCTTTGAAAGTGGTCAGACCAGTTTTGAAGTTGATCTTCAGCACCGCCATGGAGATCAGCGCCGAGAGGAAGATCGCGGTGCCGGTGGCGGAGATCGGGTCGAGCTTGAACACCGCTGGCATGGCGGTCGGCGCGGCAACGATCGGGGCGGTCTTGATCACCAGTTGGTCAAGGTGCGGGATGGCGAAGTTGAACACGAAGTTGTACATCGCACCGCCCGGCGCGAACGCGGCCTTGAATGGTTTCAAGGTCCAGATGGTGACCAGCACGGTGAGGATCAGGAACGGCGACCAGGCCTTGAAGATCTCGCCGAAGCTGTACGGGCTAGGCTGGCTGCCGCTTGATTGCACGACGGCGGCGCCGACGCTGCCCTTGGCTTGCGCGAACGAGCGCTTGGGCTGCCAGACTTTCAGGAACAGGGTCAGGCAGATCAGGCTGGCCAGGGCCGAGGTGATGTCGGGCAGCTCTGGGCCGATGAAGTTCGAGGTGAAGTACTGGGTCACGGCAAAGCTCAGGCCGGCGACCAGGGCTGCAGGCCAGGTCTCCTTCACGCCGCGCACGCCGTCCATCATGAACACCAGCCAGAACGGCACGAACAGCGACAGCAGCGGCAGCTGGCGGCCGGTCATGGCGCCGATGTGGAAGGCGTCGATGCCCGTCACCTGGCCGGCCACGATGATCGGGATGCCCAGCGCGCCGAAGGCGACCGGTGCGGTGTTGGCGATCAGGCACAGGCCGGCGGCGTACAGCGGGTTGAAGCCCAGGCCCACCAGCAAGGCGGCCGTGATGGCCACCGGTGCGCCGAAGCCGGCCGCGCCTTCCAGGAAGGCACCGAAGCAGAAGCCGATCAGCAGCACTTGCAGGCGCTGGTCGTCGGTGATCGACAGCACCGAGCTGCGGATGACTTCGAACTGGCCGCTCTTGACCGTGAGTTTGTACAGGAACACCGCGGCAACGATGATCCAGGCAATCGGCCAGAGGCCGTAGAGGAAGCCGTAACCCGCGGCGGCCAAGGCCATGTCGACAGGCATCTGGAAGGCGAAGATCGCCACCAGGATCGACAACCCGAGGGTGATGCTGCCGGCCACGTGGCCTTTGAGGCGGAACACGGCCAGGGCAAGGAAGAAGAACACGATAGGGATGACCGCCGCCAGTGCGGACAGGCCGAGACTACCAAGCGGGCTATAGAGTTGTTGCCAGGTTTGCATATGGGGTGGCCCCTAATTGTTGTTGGTCAGCACTGGCATTGGATAATTGGTAAGACCAATTTACAATGTCTGGGCGCTAGGTTAAAAGCGCTGTCGTGGGTGTGTCAATTTGTCCGACACAAAACTTTGCTCGTGTGCCGATGAGCGGGCGTCTGATGAGCTTGGAAAAACACCGGGTGATGGGTGTGTGTGCGGCGCGGATCGGCGAGAATAGGCGCCCCCTGATATTTGCCGGGGGTTTGTGGAGAGCATGTGATGGTTTTTGATCAGGTCCGCCAACGGCGCCTGTCCGACGACATCGTCGATCGGTTGGAAGGGATGATTCTCGAAGGCACGCTGACCTCGGGCCAGCGGCTGCCGGCCGAGCGCGTTCTGGCCGAGCAGTTCGGTGTGTCGCGCCCGTCACTGCGTGAGGCCATCCAGAAACTGGTGGCCAAGGGGCTGCTGATCAGCCGCCAGGGCGGTGGCAACTACGTCGCCGAGTCACTGGGCTCGACGTTCAGCGACCCGCTGTTGCAGTTGCTGGAGCACAGCCCCGAGGCGCAGCGTGACCTGCTTGAGTTTCGTCATACCCTGGAGGCGTCCTGCGCGTACTACGCGGCCCAGCGCGCCACCGAGCCGGACCGTGCACGGCTCAAGGCAGCCTTCGACACGCTGCAGGACTGCTACACCCGGGTTGACCAGGTGACGCGGGCTGAGGAGGGCGCAGCGGATGCGCGCTTTCACCTGGCGATTGCCGAGGCCAGCCATAACGCGGTCTTGCTGCATACCATCCGCGGCTTGTTCGACCTGCTCAAGCGCAACGTGGTGACCAACATCGGCGGCATGTACCAACAGCGGACCGAAACCCGGGACATGCTGATCAGTCAGCACCGGGAGCTGTACCTGGCGATTGTCGAGGGCAGGGCGGAGGAGGCGCGAGAGGTTTCCAGCCGGCACATTCTGTATGTGCAGGAGGTGCTGGAAGAGGCGCGCGAAGAGGCGCAGCGCGTGGCACGGGCAGAGCGACGCAGCGGACGTTAAGCGGTCAATGCTGATGCGCCTCCTGTAGGCGCGGCCTTGCGTCGCGAAAGGACTGCGTAGCAGTCCCCGGATTTGTGCGTCGCCGCTGATATCCGGGGGCCGCTTTGCGGCCCTTTCGCGACGCAAGGCCGCTCCTACAGCAAGCGCGCAAGGGCGGAATCTAGTCTTCCTTGCCCTTGTTCCGCACGGCACGCTGCAGCTCGCGGTTGGAATCGCGTTCGCGCACGGTGTCGCGCTTGTCGAATTCCTTCTTGCCCTTGCCAAGCGCGATCTCGCACTTGATCAGGTGCTTGCTCCAGTACAGCGCCAAGGCCACACAGGTGTAGCCCTTCTGCGCCACCGCCGCTTCCACACGCTCCAGCTCGCGCTTGTTCAGCAACAGTTTGCGCGAGCGGATGGGGTCGGCGATGACGTGGGTGCTGGCCGTGGTCAGCGGGGTGATGTGGCTGCCGAACAGCCAGGCTTCGCCATCCTTGAGCAGCACATAGCTGTCGGTCAGGTGCGCCTTGCCGGCCCGCAGGCTCTTTACTTCCCAACCGGACAGGACCAGCCCGGCCTCGAACTTGTGTTCGATGAAGTAATCGTGTCGCGCTTTCTTGTTTTGCGCGATGGTCCCGGTCGGATGTTTCTTTTGTTTAGCCATAGGGGCGGCATTATAGGCAACTCGATGCGTCGTCGGCTATGGGATTTCGGTGTGCTTGAGCCACCGCAATGAATACCGGACAATACAGGCCCTGTCGTAGGTACAGAACCTGTTTTCGGCACGCTGCGAAGCGCCGCCACCCAGCCTTGGAAGTGACGCCTGGATGACTACCCATATTCAACGCTCCGCCCTGCTGCCGTATCCCGCCCAGGCGCTCTATGATCTGGTCAATGACGTGGCCAGCTACCCGCAGTTCCTGCCGTGGTGCTCTGCCGCTACCGTGATCGAGGCCAGCGACACGCACATGCGGGCCAAGCTCGAAGTGGCCAAGGGCGGCATGAGCCAGCATTTCGTCACGCGCAATGTACTGGTGCCGGGCCAATCCATCGAAATGAACCTGGAGGAGGGGCCGTTCTCCCAGCTGCATGGCGTGTGGGTGTTCAAACCGTTGGGCGAGAAGGCCTGCAAAATCAGCCTGGACCTGTCTTTCGACTATGCCGGCCCCTTGGTGCGGGCCACGTTGGGGCCGCTGTTCAATCAGGCTGCCAACACCCTGGTCGATGCCTTCTGCCAGCGTGCCAAGCAGCTTAATAGCTGAGTGCTGGCCGCAAACGAAAAAGCCCGGGCCTAGGCCCGGGCTTTTTAATGCCACCCGCGTTTATTGCGGGGAGGTTTCCAGCGGTGCTGGTGTCGGGACCGGCGTGGCCTCGATGGTGTCGATTTCGCGCTGGATGGATTCTTCCACCGAACCCGGCTTGGCCGGTTTCTCTTCAGGCTGAGGCGTAGCCTGCTCTGGCTGAGCCGCAGGGCTGACAGTGGTGTCACTGCTGCCACCGAGGATTTCCTGGTCGCGGCTCACGCCTGGCATGAAGTCGCCCGACAGGCTGACCAGTTGGTCGCCCTCGTTGAAGAAAATGCTCATGCGCTCTTGCTGGCGTTTTCCGCCACCAGGCTGCAGGCTGTACAGGTAGTCCCAACGGTTGGTGTTGAACGTATCCTGAATCAGGGGGTTGCCCATGATAAACCTTACTTGCCGTCGGGTCATTCCCGGGCGTAATTGGTCTATCATGTCCTGCGTGACGACATTGCCCTGCTGGATGTCGATTTTGTAAACCCCGGGAAACGAGCAACCGGCGAGTGCGAGCAGTCCCACTAGGGTGAGGCTGGTTAGCAAGAGCTTGGTGTTTTGCATCGGTGGGCGACTTCCACTATCTTGGCTGGACAACGTAAACCCCGATCATACCCGTATTAAGAGAAGCTGCGAAGCAGCATCGGCGAGAAAGCTGACCATGGTTGAAAATAGCGAATTACGCAAAGCCGGTCTCAAGGTTACCCTGCCTCGAGTAAAGATCCTTCAGATGCTCGACTCTACCGAGCAGCGTCACATGAGTGCCGAGGATGTCTACAAGGCCTTGATGGAAGCTGGTGAGGACGTTGGCCTGGCCACCGTCTACCGCGTGCTGACCCAGTTCGAAGCGGCGGGTCTGGTGGTTCGCCACAACTTCGACGGCGGCCACGCAGTCTTCGAGCTGGCGGATGGCGGTCACCACGACCACATGGTCAACGTGGAAACCAGTGAAGTCATCGAGTTCATGGACGCTGAAATCGAGAAGCGTCAGCGCGAGATCGTGGCCGAGCATGGCTTCGAGCTGGTGGACCACAATCTGGTCCTGTACGTGCGTAAGAAAAAGTAACGATTTCGATCGTTATAAATAGCAAAGGCGACCTTCGGGTCGCCTTTGTGCTTTGTGCTGCAGGAAAATGCTGGGGGGCAGGGGCTCACGCCTTGCCGCTGACCACCATCTTGCGCGCATGCGCCAAGGATTCCTTGGTGAGGTCGATGCCGCCGAGCATGCGCGCCACTTCCTCGACCCGTTCGCGTTTGCCCAGGCTGGCCACCGCCGTGTGGGTGGTGTCGCTGTGGCGCACCTTGTGCACGAACAGGTGGTGGTGCCCTTGCGCCGCAACCTGAGGCAAGTGGGTTACGGTCAGTACCTGGCCGCGCTCACCCAGCCGGCGCAGCAGTTGGCCGACGATTTCGGCGGTGGGGCCGCCGATGCCCACGTCCACTTCGTCGAAGACCAGGGTAGGGATGCGTGAGGTCTGCGCGGTGATCACCTGGATGGCCAGGCTGATGCGTGACAGCTCACCACCCGAGGCCACTTTCGCCAGGCCTTTGAGCGGTTGCCCCGGGTTGGCGCTTACCAGCAGTTCGATCTGCTCCAGGCCGTGGGGCGACAGGTCGTTGCCCTCGTTAGGGATCAGTTCGATACAGAAGCGCCCGCCCGGCATGCCCAGGCGCTGGACCTCCAGTTCCACGGCCACCGCCAGTTGCTGGGCGGCCTGCTGGCGCAAGGCGCTCAGTTCGCGCGCACGGTCCTTGTAATGCTGGGCATAGGCCGCCAGTTCTTCGCCCAGGCGCTCGATCGACTCGTCGCTGGCGTTCAGACCTTCCAGTTCTTCCATCAACCGTTGCTGCAGGTGGGGCAGTTCGGTGGGGTGCACGCGGTGCTTGCGGGCCAGGGTATAGATAGTGTCGAGGCGTTCTTCCAGGGCCTGCAGGCGCATTGGGTCGGCGTCGAAGTGATCGAGGAAGCGGTTGAGCTCGCCCACGGCTTCTTCGACCTGGATCTGCGCACTGGCGATCAGGTTGGCGGCCTCGCCCAAGGCCTTCGGTGAGTTGCTTGCGGCGCCCAGCCGGTTGAGGCTGGCGGTGAGGGCGCTGAGCACATTGCCCGAGTCGCTCTCGCTGCACTGGTCGATGACCTGGCGGCAGATGCCGAACAGGGCCTCGGCATTGGTCAGGTTCTTGTGTTCCTGCTCCAGCTGCTCCAGCTCGTTTTCGCCCAGGCCGAGGTTGTCCAGCTCTTCCAGCTGATAGCTGAGCAGCTGATGGCGGGCGCGCTGCTCGTCACCTGAATTGGACAGGCGCTCCAGCTCCAGGCGGGTCTGGTTCCAGCGCTTGGCGGCCAGTTGCACCTGGCGGGCCAGGTCGATGGCGCCGGCATATTCGTCCAGCAGGCGCCGATGGGTGTCGGTCTTGAGCAGCGACTGGTGCTCGTGCTGGCTGTGGATGTCGATCAACAGCTCGCCGAGCGACTTCAAGTCGCCCAGCGGGCAGGGCGTGCCATTGATGTAGCCGCGGCTGCGGCCTTCGGCGGTGATCACCCGGCGCAGGATGCACGGGCCGTCGTTGTCCAGGTCGCGCTCGGCAAGCCAGGTGCGCGCTTCGGGGATATCTGCCAGGTCGAAGGTGGCGAGGATGTCTGCCTTGTCTGCGCCGGGGCGCACCACGCCGCTGTCCGCACGGTCGCCGAGGGCCAGGCCGAGGGCGTCGAGCATGATCGATTTGCCTGCGCCGGTCTCGCCGGTGATGACGGACATGCCGCGGGCAAGTTCGAGGTCAAGGTGCTCGACGATGGCGTAGTTGTGAATGGACAGGTGCAGCAGCATGGGGGCGGCTCCCGAAGGGACAGGTCTGGTTATTTATACAGTACTTTTTTCTACCCTGACAATGCCCGCTCGCACATTCTCATCCGCCCGGGAAACCATGTTGCCCCTTGAAGCTGGTTTTTCCGGCCCCATATAGCCGACAACAAAGGCGAGCCTGGCTCGCAATCCAGAAATCTGCGCAGGAGAGACCCAATGGCTGACGAACAGCTGAATGAGAAAGACCTTAACGTCGAAGAGGCAGGTGCAGCAGATGTCGGCGCCCGTGTTCTGGAGCTCGAGGAACA
Source organism: Pseudomonas sp. NFX1 (assembly GCF_051123555.1). Taxonomy (NCBI): domain Bacteria; kingdom Pseudomonadati; phylum Pseudomonadota; class Gammaproteobacteria; order Pseudomonadales; family Pseudomonadaceae; genus Pseudomonas; species Pseudomonas sp. NFX1. The sequence continues at coordinate 5,472,755 of NZ_CP169366.1, forward strand.
GCTGGCCGCCGCCAAGGATCAGTCGCTGCGCGCCGTTGCCGACTTGCAGAACGTGCGCCGTCGCGCCGAGCAGGATGTCGAGAAGGCGCACAAGTTCGCCCTGGAAAAGTTCGCTGGCGACCTGCTGCCAGTGATCGACAGCCTGGAGCGTGGCCTGGAGCTGTCCAATGCCGACGACGAAAGCATCAAACCGATGCGTGAAGGCATCGAGCTGACCCTGAAGATGTTCCACGACACCCTCAAGCGCTACAACCTCGAGGCTGTCGACCCGCACGGCGAACCGTTCAACGCCGAGCATCACCAGGCCATGGCGATGCAGGAAAGCGCCGAGGTCGAGCCTAACAGTGTGCTCAAGGTGTTCCAGAAAGGCTACCTGCTCAACGGCCGCCTGCTGCGCCCCGCCATGGTGGTGGTCAGCAAGGCGCCGAGCGCAGCTCAGCCTTCGATCAATGAAAAGGCTTGAAATCTGTCGGGGCAACCCCATCTAGGTGTCAAGCCTTCAAGTATTACCGCAGTTGGCCAAAGTAGTCGCTGCTAACCAAATTCAAGTTTCGGGAGAGTTAACATGGGTAAAATCATCGGTATCGACCTGGGGACCACCAACTCGTGCGTCTCCATCCTGGAAAACGGTAACGTCAAAGTCATCGAAAACGCCGAGGGTGCGCGTACTACCCCTTCGATCGTGGCCTATGCCAACGATGGCGAAATCCTGGTAGGCCAGTCTGCCAAGCGTCAGGCTGTCACCAACCCGCACAACACCCTGTTCGCAGTGAAGCGCCTGATTGGCCGTCGCTTCGAAGAGCAAGTGGTGCAAAAAGACATCGAGCTGGTGCCGTACAAAATCGCCAAGGCCGACAACGGTGACGCCTGGGTCGAAGTCAACGGCCAGAAAATGGCGCCGCCGCAAATCAGCGCCGAAGTCCTGAAAAAGATGAAGAAGACCGCCGAAGACTACCTCGGCGAGCCTGTCACCGAAGCGGTCATCACCGTGCCGGCCTACTTCAACGACAGCCAGCGTCAGGCCACCAAAGACGCCGGCCGCATCGCCGGTCTGGACGTAAAGCGCATCATCAACGAACCGACCGCTGCGGCACTGGCCTATGGCATGGACAAAGCCAAGGGCGACCACACTGTCATCGTTTATGACCTGGGTGGCGGTACCTTCGACGTTTCGGTCATCGAAATCGCCGAAGTCGACGGTGAGCACCAGTTTGAAGTACTGGCTACCAACGGCGACACCTTCCTGGGTGGCGAAGACTTCGACATGCTGCTGATTGACTACCTCGTCGAGGAGTTCAAGAAAGAGTCCGGCATGAACCTGAAGGGCGACCCGCTGGCCATGCAGCGCCTGAAAGAAGCCGCTGAAAAGGCCAAGATCGAGCTGTCGTCCGCGCAGCAGACCGACGTCAACCTGCCGTACATCACTGCAGATGCCACCGGTCCTAAGCACTTGAACGTGAAAATCTCCCGCGCCAAGCTGGAGTCGCTGGTTGAAGGCCTGGTGCAGCGCACCATCGAGCCTTGCCGCATCGCGCTGAAAGATGCCGGCATCGACGCCAGCAAGATCGACGACGTGATCCTGGTCGGCGGCCAGACCCGTATGCCGCTGGTACAGAAAACCGTTGCCGACTTCTTCGGCAAGGAAGCCCGCAAGGACGTCAACCCGGACGAAGCCGTCGCCATGGGCGCCGCTATCCAGGGTGCAGTTCTGGCCGGTGACGTGAAAGACGTACTGCTGCTGGACGTCAGCCCGCTGACCCTGGGTATCGAAACCATGGGTGGCGTGATGACTGCGCTGATCGAGAAGAACACCACCATCCCGACCAAGAAGTCGCAGGTGTTCTCGACTGCCGACGACAACCAGAGCGCCGTGACCATTCACGTGCTGCAAGGTGAGCGTAAGCAGGCTTCGAGCAACAAGTCGCTGGGCAAGTTCGACCTGGCCGAGATCCCGCCAGCACCACGCGGTGTTCCACAGATCGAAGTGACCTTCGACATCGACGCCAACGGCATCCTGCACGTCGGCGCGAAAGACAAGGCCACCGGCAAGACCCAGTCGATCGTGATCAAGGCCAACTCCGGCCTGTCCGATGACGAAATCGAGCGCATGGTGCGTGACGCCGAGGCCAACGCCGAGGAAGACCGCAAGTTCGAAGAGCTGGCCGCTGCCCGTAACCAGGGTGATGCACTGGTTCACTCGACCCGCAAGATGGTCGCTGATGCAGGTGACAAGGTCACCGCTGAAGAGAAAACCGCCATCGAAGCGGCAGTCGTTGCCCTGGAAGCCGCTGTCAAAGGCGACGACAAGGCCACGATCGACGCCAAGGTCGAAGAGCTGTCCAAGGTCTCCGCGCCAGTGGCTCAGAAGATGTACGCCGAGCAGCAAGCCGAACAGCCTCAGGGCGGCGCGCAGCAGGCCGAGCCGGAAGCCAAGCACGATGACGTGGTTGACGCCGAGTTCGAAGAAGTAAAAGGCGACGACAAGAAGTAATTTTTGCATGTTGTCGGCCAGCTCACCGCCGTTTGGCGGTGAGCTGGTAGGATGTCGCCGCGCGGGGGCTTGCTCCCGCGTTGGTGTGTCTGGAATACGCGAATTTTTACAGCATCTGTCAGGACGCATTCGCGCGGCAGGTGCTTACGGCACAGCGCCCATGCGCCTATGCGCAGCGCTCTGTCGAACGCCCTCAAGAGTGCAAATGACCTATGGCAAAGCGTGATTATTATGAGGTCCTGGGTGTCGAGCGTGGCGCCAACGAAGGTGATCTCAAAAAGGCCTATCGCCGCCTGGCGATGAAGTACCACCCCGACCGCAACCCGGGCGACAAGGAGTCGGAAGAGCAGTTCAAGGAGGCCAACGAGGCCTACGAAGTGCTGTCCGATGCCAGCAAGCGCGCGGCCTATGACCAGTATGGTCATGCCGGCGTCGACCCTAGCATGGGTGGCGGTGGTGCCGGCTTCGGTGGTGCCAACTTCTCCGACATCTTCGGCGATGTGTTCAGTGATTTCTTCGGTGGCGGCCGTGGCGGCTCGCGCGGTGGCGCCCAGCGTGGCAGCGACCTGCGTTACACCCTGGAGCTGAACCTGGAAGAAGCGGTGCGTGGCACCACGGTCAGTATCCGCGTTCCTACTCTGGTCAACTGCAACCCTTGTGATGGCTCCGGCGCGAAGAAGGGCTCGACCCCGTCGACCTGCCCGACCTGCGGCGGTATCGGCCAGGTGCGCATGCAGCAAGGCTTCTTCTCGGTGCAGCAGACCTGCCCGCGCTGCCATGGCCAGGGCAAGATCATCACCGACCCTTGCGGTGCGTGCCACGGCGAAGGCCGTGTCGAGGAATACAAGACGTTGTCGGTCAAGGTGCCGGCAGGTGTCGATACCGGTGACCGCATTCGCCTGTCGGGCGAGGGCGAGGCCGGTACCCATGGTGGCCCGACTGGCGACCTGTACGTGGTCATCAACGTGCGTGAGCACGAGATCTTCCAGCGCGATGGCAAGCACCTGTACTGCGAAGTGCCGATCAGCTACACCGACGCTGCCCTGGGTGGCGAGCTGGAAGTGCCGACCCTCGATGGCCGGGTGAAGCTGAAGATCCCGGAAGGCACCCAGACCGGCAAGCAGTTCCGTCTGCGCGGCAAGGGTGTGGCACCGGTACGCGGTGGTGGGGCAGGTGACCTGCTGTGCCGCGTGGCGGTGGAAACCCCGGTCAACCTCAGCCGTCGCCAGCGCGAGCTGCTCGAAGAGCTGCGTGATTCGCTGGAAGGCGACAGCTCCCATTCGCCCAAGGCCAATGGCTGGTTCGATGGCGTGAAGCGCTTCTTCGGCGATCTCTGACAAGGAACAGGTTATGCGACGTATTGCGGTAATGGGCGCGGCAGGGCGGATGGGCAAGACCCTTGTCGAAGCTGTGCAGCACCAAGCGCCTCAGGCGGGTTTGACGGCGGCGATCGATCGCCCTGACAGCAGCCTGGTAGGGGCTGATGCAGGGGAGTTGGCGGCCTTGGGTCGTATTGGCGTGCCGATCTCCGACGACTTGGTCAAGGTTGTGGACGAGTTCGACGTGCTGATCGACTTCACGCACCCTTCGGTGACCCTGAAGAACCTCGCGTTCTGCCGCAAGGCGGGCAAGGCCATGGTCATTGGCACTACTGGCTTTACGCCGGAAGAGAAAGCGTTGCTGGTCGAAGCGGGCAAGGATATCCCGATCGTCTTTGCCGCCAACTTCAGCGTTGGCGTCAATCTGTGCCTGAAGCTGCTGGACACCGCAGCGCGCGTACTGGGCGACGAGGTCGACATCGAGATCCTCGAGGCGCACCACCGGCACAAGGTCGATGCGCCGTCGGGTACTGCGCTGCGCATGGGTGAAGTGGTGGCTCAGGCGTTGGGGCGTGACCTGAAGGAAGTGGCCGTGTATGGCCGCGAAGGCCAGACCGGTGCGCGTGATCGCCAGACCATCGGCTTCGCTACGGTGCGTGCCGGTGACGTGGTGGGTGACCACACCGTGCTGTTCGCCGCCGAAGGCGAGCGGGTGGAGATCACCCACAAGGCCTCGAGCCGCATGACCTTCGCCAAGGGTGCGGTGCGTGCCGCGCTGTGGCTGGATGGGCGTGAGCCGGGGCTGTACGACATGCAGGACGTGCTGGGGCTGCACTGACCAGGTGATCTCGGCGGCGCGCCCTTCGCGGGGCGCGCCACGCTTCATCGATTCTGTCGCAATCATGTGTTTTAGAGACACATATACGGTAGACCGAAAACGCACTTTTCTGTAAGCTACAGCTTTAGTGTGTCCACTAAAAGCGCGCAGCGAATTGAATTCAGCACATGAAAGCGGGGTGACGTGTCCATACGTCACTCCGCTTTTTTGCAACCTGCGATCGCCCTTTCATGCTTGATTTACGGGAGGTCTTCTTGACAAAGCCAGCCATACTCGCCCTTGCCGACGGCAGTATTTTTCGCGGTGAAGCCATCGGTGCCGACGGTCAGACCGTTGGTGAGGTGGTGTTCAACACCGCTATGACCGGCTACCAGGAAATCCTTACAGACCCTTCCTACGCCCAGCAAATCGTTACCCTGACCTATCCGCACATCGGCAACACTGGTACCACCCCGGAAGACGCCGAGTCGAACCGTGTCTGGTCTGCCGGCCTGGTCATCCGTGACCTGCCGCTGCTGGCCAGCAACTGGCGTAACACCCAGTCGCTGCCTGACTACCTCAAGGCCAACAACGTCGTTGCCATCGCCGGCATCGACACTCGTCGCCTGACCCGTATCCTGCGTGAAAAGGGCGCTCAGAACGGCTGCATCCTCGCCGGTGACAACATCAGCGAAGAAGCCGCCATCGCCGCTGCCCGCGCCTTCCCGGGCCTCAAGGGCATGGACCTGGCCAAGGTCGTTTCCACCAAAGAGCGTTACGAGTGGCGCTCCAGCGTGTGGGAACTGAAAACCGACAGCCATCCGACCCTGGAAGCTTCCGAGCTGCCTTACCACGTGGTCGCCTTCGACTACGGCGTCAAGCTGAACATCCTGCGCATGCTGGTTGCTCGTGGCTGCCGCGTGACCGTGGTGCCTGCTCAGACCCCGGCCAGCGAAGTGCTCGCACTCAACCCTGATGGCGTGTTCCTGTCCAACGGCCCTGGTGATCCGGAGCCTTGCGACTACGCCATCCAGGCCATCAAGGAAATCCTTGAAACCGAGATCCCGGTATTCGGTATCTGCCTCGGCCACCAGCTGCTGGCCCTGGCCTCCGGCGCCAAGACCGTCAAGATGGGCCACGGCCACCACGGTGCCAACCACCCGGTCCAGGACCTGGACACCGGCGTGGTCATGATCACCAGCCAGAACCACGGTTTCGCCGTCGACGAAGCCACGCTGCCGGGCAACGTCCGCGCCATCCACAAGTCGCTGTTCGACGGTACCCTGCAGGGCATCGAGCGCACCGACAAGAGCGCGTTCAGCTTCCAGGGCCACCCTGAAGCGAGCCCAGGCCCGACTGACGTCGCGCCACTGTTCGATCGTTTCATCGATGCCATGGCCAAGCGCCGCTGAGCATCCTGCATCAAGGCCCCGGGCCGGCTCGCGCCGCGCCCGGAAGCGCCTGACCCAGATTGTTCAAGACGGCTTGCCGACTGACCCGCGGATTTGAGTGACAACCATGCCAAAACGTACAGACATCAAAAGCATCCTGATTCTCGGCGCTGGCCCGATCGTGATCGGCCAGGCCTGTGAATTCGACTACTCCGGCGCCCAGGCTTGCAAAGCCCTGCGCGAGGAAGGCTATCGCGTCATCCTGGTGAACTCCAACCCGGCCACCATCATGACCGACCCGGCCATGGCCGACGCCACCTACATCGAGCCGATCAAATGGCAGTCGGTGGCCAAGATCATCGAGCAGGAGCGCCCTGACGCCGTCCTGCCGACCATGGGCGGCCAAACCGCACTGAACTGCGCCCTGGACCTGGAGCGCCACGGCGTTCTGGAAAAGTTCGGCGTAGAGATGATCGGCGCCAACGCCGACACCATCGACAAGGCAGAAGACCGTTCGCGCTTCGACAAGGCGATGAAAGACATCGGCCTGGAATGCCCGCGTTCCGGTATCGCCCACAGCATGGAGGAGGCCAATGCGGTCCTCGAGAAGCTCGGCTTCCCATGCATCATCCGTCCGTCCTTCACCATGGGCGGCACCGGTGGTGGCATCGCCTACAACCGTGAAGAGTTCGAAGAAATCTGCGCCCGTGGTCTGGACCTGTCGCCGACCAAAGAGCTGCTGATCGACGAATCGCTGATCGGCTGGAAGGAATACGAGATGGAGGTGGTCCGCGACAAGAAGGACAACTGCATCATCGTCTGCTCGATCGAGAACTTCGACCCGATGGGCGTGCACACCGGCGACTCGATCACCGTTGCCCCAGCACAGACCCTGACCGACAAGGAATACCAGATCATGCGCAACGCCTCGCTGGCGGTGCTGCGTGAAATCGGTGTCGAAACCGGCGGTTCCAACGTGCAGTTCGGTATCTGCCCAGACACCGGCCGCATGGTCGTGATCGAGATGAACCCGCGTGTATCGCGTTCGTCGGCCCTGGCCTCCAAGGCCACTGGCTTCCCGATCGCCAAGATCGCCGCCAAGCTGGCTGTCGGCTACACCCTCGATGAGCTGCAGAACGACATCACCGGCGGCCGTACCCCGGCGTCGTTCGAACCGTCGATCGACTACGTCGTCACCAAGCTGCCACGTTTCGCCTTCGAGAAATTCCCGAAAGCCGACGCCCGCCTGACCACCCAGATGAAATCCGTGGGTGAAGTCATGGCCATCGGCCGTACCTTCCAGGAATCCCTGCAGAAAGCCCTGCGCGGCCTGGAAGTCGGTGTTTGCGGTCTGGACCCGAAAGTTGACCTGGCCAGCGCCGAAGCGGCCAGCATCCTCAAGCGCGAGCTGACCGTGCCGGGCGCCGAGCGTATCTGGTATGTGGCCGACGCCATGCGTTCGGGCATGACCTGCGAAGAGATCTTCGCCCTGACCGGCATCGACATGTGGTTCCTGGTTCAGATGGAAGACCTGATCAAGGAAGAAGAGAAGGTCAAGACCCTGGCCCTGTCGGCCATCGATAAAGGCATGATGCTGCGCCTCAAGCGCAAAGGCTTCTCGGACCAGCGCCTGGCTGTGCTGCTTGGCATTACCGACAAGAACCTGCGTCGTCACCGCCACAAGCTGGAAGTGTTCCCGGTCTACAAGCGCGTCGACACCTGCGCTGCCGAGTTCGCCACCGACACCGCCTACCTGTATTCGACCTACGAGGAAGAGTGCGAGGCCAACCCGTCGACCCGCGACAAGATCATGATCCTGGGTGGCGGCCCTAACCGTATCGGCCAAGGCATCGAGTTCGACTACTGCTGCGTGCACGCGGCCCTGGCGCTGCGTGAAGACGGTTACGAGACCATCATGGTCAACTGCAACCCGGAAACCGTCTCCACCGACTACGACACCTCCGACCGTCTGTACTTCGAGCCGCTGACCCTGGAAGACGTGCTGGAAGTCTGCCGTGTCGAGAAGCCGAAGGGCGTGATCGTTCACTACGGCGGCCAGACCCCGCTGAAACTGGCACGCGCCCTGGAAGAAGCTGGCGTACCGATCATCGGTACCAGCCCGGACGCCATCGACCGCGCCGAAGACCGCGAGCGCTTCCAGCAGATGGTTCAGCGCCTGAACCTGCTGCAGCCGCCAAACGCGACCGTGCGTAGCGAAGACGAGGCCATCCGTGCCGCTGGCGGTATCGGTTACCCACTGGTCGTGCGCCCGTCGTACGTACTGGGTGGCCGCGCCATGGAGATCGTCTACGAGCTGGACGAGCTCAAGCGCTACCTGCGTGAAGCCGTACAGGTGTCCAACGACAGCCCGGTGCTGCTCGACCACTTCCTCAACTGCGCCATCGAGATGGACGTGGATGCGGTCTGCGACGGCACCGACGTGGTGATCGGCGCGATCATGCAGCACATCGAGCAGGCCGGCGTTCACTCCGGTGACTCGGCGTGCTCGCTGCCACCGTACTCGCTGCCGGCTCACGTGCAGGACGAAGTCCGCGAACAGGTCAAGAAAATGGCCTTGGAGCTGGGCGTTGTCGGCCTGATGAACGTTCAGCTGGCCCTGCAGGGCGACAAGATCTACGTGATCGAAGTCAACCCGCGCGCTTCGCGTACCGTGCCGTTCGTCTCCAAGTGCATCGGCACCTCGCTGGCCATGATTGCCGCCCGTGTGATGGCGGGTAAAACCCTGAAAGAGATCGGTTTCACCAAAGAAATCATCCCGAACTTCTACAGCGTCAAGGAAGCCGTCTTCCCGTTCGCCAAGTTCCCAGGGGTTGACCCGATCCTCGGCCCTGAGATGAAATCGACCGGTGAAGTCATGGGCGTCGGTGACAGCTTCGGTGAAGCGTTCGCCAAGGCTCAGATGGGTGCCAGCGAAGTGCTGCCAACCGGCGGTACCGCGTTCATCAGCGTGCGTGACGACGACAAGCCACAAGTGGCTGGCGTTGCCCGCGACCTGATCGCCCTGGGCTTCGAAGTGGTTGCCACTGCCGGCACCGCCAAGGTTATCGAGGCGGCAGGCCTGAAAGTGCGCCGTGTGAACAAAGTGACCGAAGGTCGCCCGCACGTGGTCGACATGATCAAGAACGACGAAGTGTCGCTGATCATCAACACCACCGAAGGCCGTCAGTCGATCGCTGATTCCTACTCGATTCGTCGCAATGCGCTGCAGCACAAGATTTACTGCACCACCACCATTGCGGCCGGTGAAGCCATCTGCGAAGCGCTGAAGTTTGGTCCCGAGAAGACCGTTCGTCGCTTGCAGGATCTGCATGCAGGACTCAAAGCATGAGCATTACCAAATACCCGATGACCGTCCAGGGCGCTCGCGCCCTGGAAGAGGAGCACCTGTTCCTGAGCAAGACCGAGCGCCCGCGGCTGAGCCAGGCTATCGGTGAAGCACGCGAGCTGGGTGACCTCAAGGAAAACGCCGAATACCATGCCGCCCGTGAAGAGCAGGGCATGGTCGAGGCGCGTATCCGCGATATCGAAGGCCGCCTGCAGAACTCGGTGGTGATCGATGTGACCTCAATCCCGCACACCGGCAAGGTCATTTTCGGCACCACCGTCGAGCTGGCCAATACCGAAACCGACGAGCGCGTGAAGTACCAGATCGTGGGTGAAGACGAAGCCAACATCAAGCTGGGCAAGTTGTCGGCAGGCGCGCCGATTGCCCGTGCCATCATCGGCAAGGAAGAAGGTGATATCGTCGTCATCAAGACGCCAAGTGGCACGGTCGAGTACGAGATTGTCGAAGTCCAGCACATCTGACCGGCGCCTGCGGGCGCCATCCCTTGAAGGGATCCTCTGGCAGCTGGCCCAGGTTTTCTGGGTCGGCGGCTTGTGGGTGTTTCATGTGGGGCTGGTGCCCGCGCTCAAGGTCAGTGGCCTGGCGCCCCTGCTGGTGCAGGATATTGCCGGGCAGATCGACCGCTGGTTGATTGGCGTGGCCTTGCTTGGCTTGTTGACCCAGCTGGCGGTATTGGCGAGGGTGGATGGCCTGGCGGCCTGGTGGCGACAGTTCCGTGGCCAGATGCTGTTGCTCGGCTTTGGTGCCTGCGTGGGGTATTACACCTTGCGCTACGGTATATCCGTGGGTGAGCGCTGGCAGATGTTCTGTTTCCTGGTGCTGGGTTTTTCCGGCATCGTGCTGGTGGCCCAGCCAGTACCGGTCAGGGCGCGCAAGGCGCGCCACTGATCGGAGCCGCTATTATTTGAAGCGGTGGATGTTCGACAGCTGCTTGTTCGGCTGTGGGTTCTTGCGGTAGATCAGCGCTTTCTTGCCGATGGTCTGCACCAGTTCAGCACGGCCGACCTTGCACAACTCGGCAATGGCGGCAGCGCGTTCTTCACGATCTTCGGAGCGAATCTCGACCTTGATCAGTTCATGATCGGCGAGTGCGCGTTCCAGTTCGGCGGCAACGCCTTCGTTAACACCGTTGCCAGCAACGATCAGGACCGGCTTCAGGTCATGACCAATGGACTTGTATTGCTTCTTCTGCTCGTTATTGAGCGGCATAATCTGACCCTTTCCGTCTGATTCTGTAAAATTGACAGGCATTTTACCCGAGGGCCCCCGGCTCCGCCCAGTCAATCACGACGCATATCATCGAGGTGCCCCGTGGTACAACGTTCCAAAAGCAGCGCTAACTGGCTGCGTGAGCATTTTAACGACCCTTTCGTCAAACAAGCGCAGAAGGATGGCTACCGTTCGCGTGCGAGCTACAAACTGCTTGAGATCCAGGAAAAGGACCGGTTGATCCGCCCGGGCATGAGTGTGATCGACCTCGGCGCAGCCCCAGGAGGCTGGTCGCAGGTGACCAGTCGTCTGATTGGTGGCCAGGGCCGTCTGATTGCCTCCGATATCCTGGAAATGGACTCGATCCCGGACGTGACCTTCATTCAGGGTGACTTCACCCACGATGAAGTGCTGCAGCAGATTCTGGAAGCGGTCGGCGATTCGCATGTAGACCTTGTGATTTCCGACATGGCCCCCAATATGAGTGGTACGCCTGAAGTGGACATGCCGCGCGCCATGTTCCTTTGTGAGTTGGCGCTTGACCTGGCAACCCGCGTGCTGAAGCCTGGTGGTGACTTCCTGATCAAGATTTTCCAGGGCGAAGGCTTCGACATGTACTTGAAGGACGTTCGCACCAAGTTCGACAAGGTGCAGATGCGCAAGCCGTCGTCTTCGCGGGATCGCTCGCGTGAGCAGTACCTGCTGGGTAAAGGTTTCAAAGGCGTGTGAAAGACGTGCTACGGGGTGGCTGATAGTTAATTCCAATCGGCCAGCCCGTCAGGATCGTCCGAACTTCGTGTAGTCTAGGTTTCACAAAGGGTTACAGACGGTGCCTGCGGATGCGTAGGTAATGTAGTAAGTTAGGGCGATGAATATCATGCGAGGCACGGCTGCGTCGTGCGCCGGCCTCAGAGGGTAGCGAATTGAACGACATGGCAAAGAATCTGATCCTGTGGTTGATCATCGCAGCTGTCCTGGTGACAGTGATGAACAACTTCTCAAGCCCTAACGAGCCGCAGACCCTCAACTACTCCGACTTCATCCAACAGGTCAAAGACGGGAAAGTCGAGCGTGTGACCGTCGACGGCTACATCATTACCGGCAAGCGCGCTGACGGCGACAGCTTCAAGACCGTGCGCCCGGCCATTACCGACAATGGCCTGATCGGCGACCTGGTCGACAACCACGTGGTCGTCGAAGGCAAGCAGCCCGAGCAGCAGAGCATCTGGACTCAGTTGCTGGTAGCCAGCTTCCCGATCCTGGTGATCATCGCGGTATTCATGTTCTTCATGCGCCAGATGCAAGGCGGCGCGGGCGGCAAGGGCGGGCCGATGAGTTTCGGCAAGAGCAAGGCGCGCCTGCTGTCCGAAGACCAGGTCAAGACCACCCTGGCAGACGTCGCGGGTTGCGACGAAGCCAAGGAAGAAGTCGGCGAGCTGGTCGAATTCCTGCGTGACCCGGGCAAGTTCCAGCGCCTCGGCGGCCGTATTCCTCGCGGCGTGTTGATGGTCGGCCCACCGGGTACCGGTAAGACCCTGCTGGCCAAGGCCATTGCCGGTGAGGCGAAAGTGCCGTTCTTCACCATTTCCGGTTCGGACTTCGTTGAAATGTTCGTCGGTGTCGGTGCCAGCCGTGTGCGCGACATGTTCGAGCAGGCCAAGAAGCACGCCCCGTGCATCATCTTCATCGACGAAATCGACGCCGTGGGTCGCCACCGTGGCGCCGGTATGGGCGGTGGTCATGATGAGCGCGAACAAACCCTCAACCAGCTGCTGGTAGAGATGGACGGCTTCGAGATGAACGATGGCATCATCGTCATCGCCGCAACCAACCGTCCGGACGTCCTCGACCCGGCACTGCTGCGTCCTGGTCGTTTCGACCGCCAGGTGGTGGTTGGCCTGCCGGACATCCGCGGCCGTGAGCAGATCCTCAAGGTGCACATGCGCAAGGTGCCGATCGGCGAGAACGTCAACCCGGCGGTCATTGCCCGTGGTACCCCAGGCTTCTCCGGTGCCGACCTGGCCAACCTGGTCAACGAAGCATCGTTGTTCGCTGCTCGCTCCAACAAGCGCCTGGTCGAAATGAAAGAGTTCGAGCTGGCCAAAGACAAGATCATGATGGGCGCCGAGCGCAAGACCATGGTCATGTCCGAGAAAGAAAAACAGAACACCGCCTACCACGAAGCCGGTCACGCCATCGTCGGTCGTCTGGTGCCTGAGCATGACCCGGTCTACAAGGTTTCGATCATCCCGCGTGGTCGTGCCCTGGGTGTGACCATGTTCCTGCCTGAAGAGGACCGTTACAGCCTGTCCAAGCGTGCGCTGATCAGCCAGATCTGCTCGCTGTACGGCGGCCGTATCGCCGAAGAAATGACCCTGGGCTTCGACGGCGTCACCACCGGTGCCTCCAACGACATCATGCGTGCCAGCCAGATTGCCCGGAACATGGTCACCAAGTGGGGCCTTTCCGAAAAGCTCGGCCCGTTGATGTATGCCGAAGAAGAAGGCGAGGTGTTCCTCGGCCGTAGCGCCGGCAGCCAGCACGCCAGCGTGTCGGGTGAAACCGCCAAGCTGATCGACTCGGAAGTGCGCAGCATCATCGACCAGTGCTACGCCACGGCCAAGCAGCTGCTCACCGACAACCGTGACAAGCTCGATGCCATGGCTGAAGCGCTGATGAAGTACGAGACCATCGATGCCGACCAGATCGACGACATCATGAATGGTCGTGCCCCGCGCGAACCTCGCGATTGGGATGGTGACTCGGCTTCGGGTACCCCGGCAGCCCAGGGTGATCGCCCGGAATCGCCGATTGGCGGCCCAGCGGCTCAACACTAAGGGCATCTATGAGCTCAATGCAGTACCCGACCCGGTTGCCTTGCGGCAACCGGGTTCTTGATTTGTCGCGTACCCATGTCATGGGTATCCTCAATATCACCCCCGACTCCTTCTCTGACGGCGGGCGCTTCAGCCAGCGCGACGCTGCGCTGCGGCATGCCGAAGCGATGGTCGCCGCAGGCGCCACGCTGATCGACATCGGTGGCGAGTCGACGCGCCCTGGGGCGCGTGCCGTGTCTGTGACCGAAGAAATCGAGCGCGTGGCGCCGATGGTCGAGGCAATCAATAGCCGCCTGGATGTGGTCATTTCGGTCGATACCTCCACGCCTGCGGTCATCCGCGAGTCTGCGCGGCTGGGGGCTGGGCTGATCAACGACGTACGCGCGCTGGAGCGCGATGGTGCCCTGGACGCGGCGGCCGATACCGGTCTGCCGGTGTGCCTGATGCACATGCGCGGTGAGCCGGGCAATATGCAGGACGACCCGCATTACGATGATGTGACAGCGGACGTTACGCGATATCTTGAACAACGGATGGCCGCTTGCGCTGCGGCGGGCATCGATGCAAACAGAATCATTCTTGACCCAGGCTTCGGTTTCGCCAAGACACTGGCGCACAACCTGAGCCTGTTCAAGCACATGGAAGCGCTCTATCGCCTTGGGCGCCCACTGCTGGTGGGTGTTTCACGAAAGAGCATGATCGGCCTGACGCTGGATCGTCCGGTCGGCGAGCGTTTGTACGGCAGTCTGGCGCTGGCAGCGTTGGCCATGACCAAGGGAGCGAGTATTCTTCGCGTCCATGATGTGGCCGAAACTGTCGATGTAGTACGCATGATCGCTGCCGTGCAAAACGCCGAATAAGAACATTGGAGTCGCTATGAGCAGAAAATACTTTGGTACCGACGGCATTCGTGGCCGCGTCGGCGAATTCCCGATCACGCCGGACTTCATGCTGAAGCTCGGCTGGGCGGCTGGCATGGCTTTCCGCAAGCAGGGCCATTGCCGTGTACTGGTGGGCAAGGACACGCGTATTTCCGGTTACATGTTCGAATCTGCGCTCGAGGCCGGGCTTTCTGCGGCCGGTGCCGATGTGATGCTGCTCGGGCCGATGCCGACCCCGGCCATCGCCTACCTCACGCGTACCTTCCACGCTGAAGCCGGCATTGTCATCAGCGCGTCGCACAACCCGCACGACGACAACGGCATCAAGTTCTTCTCCGGCCAGGGCACCAAGCTGCCTGACGAAGTCGAGTTGATGATCGAAGAGTTGCTCGATCAGCCAATGACGGTGGTCGAGTCGGGCAAGCTGGGCAAGGTCTCGCGCATCAACGATGCGGCTGGCCGCTACATCGAGTTCTGCAAGAGCAGCGTGCCTTCGAGCACCAGCTTCGACGGCCTCAAGCTGGTGGTCGATTGCGCCCATGGCGCCACGTACAAGGTCGCGCCAAGCGTGTTCCGCGAACTGGGTGCCGACGTGACCATTCTGAATGCTCAGCCTGATGGCCTGAACATCAACGAAGGCTGTGGCTCTACCCATATCGAGTCGCTGCAGGCTGCCGTGCTGGTGGGCCATGCTGACCTCGGTATCGCCTTCGATGGCGACGGTGACCGGGTGCTGATGGTCGATCACACGGGTGCCATCGTCGACGGCGACGAATTGCTGTTCATCATCGCCCGTGACCTGCATGACCGCGGCAAGCTGCAAGGCGGGGTAGTGGGCACACTGATGAGCAACCTGGGCCTTGAACTTGCGCTCAAGGAGCTGGATATCCCGTTCGTGCGGGCCAAGGTCGGCGACCGTTACGTCATGGCCGAACTGCTCGAGCGCGAGTGGTTGGTCGGGGGTGAAAACTCCGGGCATGTCGTGTGCTGCAACCACACCACCACCGGTGATGCGATCATCGCCGCGCTGCAGGTGCTGATGGCCCTCAAGCGTCGCGGGGAGACACTGGCCCAGGCCCGTCAGGCCCTGCGCAAGTGCCCTCAGGTACTGATCAACGTGCGCTATGGGGCAAGCAAGGTCGACCCTCTGGAGCACCCTGCGGTGCAGGAGGCCAGTGCCAAGGTCACCGAGGCGATGGCCGGTCGCGGTCGCGTACTGCTGCGCAAGTCCGGTACCGAGCCGTTGGTGCGGGTCATGGTCGAAGGCGACGACGAAAGTCAGGTTCGCGGCCATGCCGAAGCCCTGGCGAAACTGGTCGGCGAAGTTTGTGTCTGAAGGCGCTTGCCAGCGCAGATCTGGTTGGGTAAGATCTGCGCCCACTTTGACCGACGAGGTAAAGCATGCGTCGCCCTATGGTAGCTGGTAACTGGAAGATGCACGGTACCCGCGCCAGCGTCGCTGAGCTGACCGAGGGCTTGAGCAATCTTGCCCTGCCGAGCGGAGTGGAAGTCGCGGTATTTCCACCGGCCTTGTTCATCAATCAAGTGATCGATGGCCTGGCAGGTAAAGAAATAACTGTCGGCGCACAGAATTCTGCTGTACAACCCGAACAGGGTGCGCTGACCGGGGAAGTTTGCCCGGAACAGCTGGCCGAAGTGGGCTGCAAGTTGGTGTTGGTTGGGCATTCGGAGCGTCGCCAGGTCATCGGCGAAAGTGATGAAGTGCTGAACCGCAAGTTTGCAGCCGCACAGGCCAAAGGTTTGAAGCCCGTGCTGTGTATTGGGGAAACCCTTGAGGAGCGCGAGGCGGGCAAGACACTCGAAGTTGTCGGGCGTCAACTAAGCAGTATCATCGAAGCGTTCGGTGTTAAGGCTTTTGCCAATGCAGTAATTGCTTATGAGCCTGTATGGGCCATCGGCACTGGCCTTACGGCCACGCCCCAACAGGCTCAGGATGTGCATGCTGCCATCCGCGGTCAGTTGGCGGCAGAAGATGCTGAAGTGGCTGCGAAGGTGCAGCTGCTCTACGGCGGCAGCGTGAAGGCGGCCAATGCGGCCGAACTGTTCGGCATGCCGGATATCGATGGGGGGCTCATTGGTGGAGCGTCCCTGAACGCAGACGAATTCGGTGCAATTTGTCGCGCCGCAGGAAACTGAACAAATGCTGGAAACAGTCATCGTTGTTTTTCATCTGTTGGCAGCGCTGTCGCTAGTAGTGCTGGTTCTGTTGCAACAGGGTAAGGGTGCGGAAGCAGGTGCATCTTTCGGCGCAGGTGCCTCAAATACTGTGTTCGGAAGCCAAGGCTCTGCAACCTTCCTAAGTAAATTCACTGCAATACTCGCTGCCACTTTCTTTTTGACAGCACTTGGGTTAGGATACTTCGCCAAGGAACAAGCTCACAAGCTGACCCAGGCGGGCCTTCCAGATCCAGCAGTGTTGGAAGTGAAAGAGCAAAAGCCGGCAGTGAATGATGATGTACCGGTGCTCCAACAGCAGAAGAGCGAAGCCACTCCGAGTACGGGTGATGTACCTCCTCCGGCAGAAGAGCAGAAGTAACGGGTTTCAAGAAGTAGTATTGCCGAGGTGGTGGAATTGGTAGACACGCAACCTTGAGGTGGTTGTGCCCATAGGGTGTAGGGGTTCGAGTCCCCTTCTCGGTACCAATTGAAGCAAGAGAGCCCGCTTTATGCGGGCTTTCTTGTAGGTGGAGGTCGGATTGACCCCGTACGGGGTTCGGTCTTATACTTTCGCCCCAGCTTTGTCGCGGGGTGGAGCAGCTTGGTAGCTCGTCGGGCTCATAACCCGAAGGTCGTTGGTTCAAATCCAGCCCCCGCAACCAGCTTTAGCGGAGCCCCTTTTCAGGGGCTTTTTGCTAGCCGAACAGTTTTCGGCGTCGTTGTCCAACGGCGCTTTCAGGGATGGGCGCTTCGCCCATTTTTTATTTGCACAGCATGCACGAGGGGGTTCAGGTGTCGAGCAAGCTAGAACAGTTGCAGGCCTTGTTGGCCCCGGTGGTCACGGGGCTGGGCTTCGAATGCTGGGGGATTGAATTCGTCTCCCAGGGCAAGCATTCGGTACTACGTGTCTACATCGATAAGGAAGGCGGCATTCTGGTGGACGACTGCGCTGAAGTCAGCCGTCAGGTCAGCAGCGTCCTCGATGTGGAAGATCCGATCAGCTCTGAATATACCCTAGAGGTTTCTTCTCCTGGCATGGAACGCCCGCTGTTCACGCTTGAACAGTTTGCCTCGCATGCCGGCGAACAAGTGAAGATCAAGCTGCGCTCACCCTTCGAGGGTCGTCGTAACTTCCAGGGCCTTCTCCGCGGTGTGGAGGAGCAGGATGTGGTGGTCCAGGTGGACGACCAGGAGTTCCTGTTGCCGATCGACTCGATCGACAAGGCCAATATTATTCCCAGTTTTGACTGAGACGTGCCGGGCCCGGCGGACTATCCGGGCCCAATGGCTTGCGCAAGGCGAGGCGTACGATGAGCAA
The DNA here is from genome assembly GCF_051123555.1 of Pseudomonas sp. NFX1. Lineage (NCBI taxonomy): Bacteria > Pseudomonadati > Pseudomonadota > Gammaproteobacteria > Pseudomonadales > Pseudomonadaceae > Pseudomonas > Pseudomonas sp. NFX1. Next base: position 5,490,563 of record NZ_CP169366.1, read on the forward strand.
AGAAGTACTGCTGGTTGTTGAATCGGTATCCAACGAAAAGGGTGTACCGCCCGGCGTCATTTTCGAAGCGCTGGAAGTGGCCCTGGCCACTGCAACCAAAAAACGTTTTGAGGACGAAGTCGACCTGCGTGTGGAAATCAACCGCCACACCGGTAGCTACGAGACCTTCCGTCGCTGGACCGTGGTCGATGAAGCCGATCTTGATGATCCGGCAATCGAGACCTGGTTGAGCAAGATCCACGAGACCCACCCTGAAGCCAAGGTCGGTGACGTGATCGAGGAGAAGATCGAGTCTATCGAGTTCGGTCGTATCGCCGCCCAGACCGCCAAGCAGGTCATCGTGCAGAAGGTCCGTGAGGCCGAGCGCGCCCAGGTGGTCGATGCCTACCGTGAACGCGTAGGCGAGATCATCTCCGGTACCGTCAAGAAGGTTACCCGCGACAACGTCATCGTTGACCTGGGCAACAACGCCGAGGCCTTGCTGGCTCGCGAAGACATCATTCCCCGCGAGACTTTCCGGGTTGGCGTGCGCCTGCGTGCGCTGCTCAAGGAAATCCGCACTGAAAACCGTGGCCCCCAGCTGATCCTGTCGCGCACTGCGCCACAGATGCTGATCGAGCTTTTCCGCATTGAAGTGCCGGAAATTGCCGAGGGCCTCATTGAAGTCATGGCTGCCTCCCGTGATCCGGGTTCGCGAGCCAAGATCGCCGTCCGCTCCAAGGACAAGCGCATCGACCCGCAAGGTGCCTGTATCGGCATGCGCGGTTCGCGCGTCCAAGCCGTATCCGGAGAGTTGGGTGGTGAGCGTGTGGATATCGTCCTGTGGGACGATAACCCGGCGCAGTTCGTCATCAACGCCATGTCGCCGGCCGAAGTCGCGGCGATTATCGTTGACGAGGATGCCCATGCCATGGACATCGCCGTCGCCGAAGACAACCTTGCCCAGGCCATTGGCCGTGGCGGTCAGAACGTTCGTTTGGCCAGTCAGTTGACCGGCTGGACCTTGAACGTGATGACCGAAAAGGACATCCAGGCCAAGCAGCAAGCAGAAACCGGTGACATCCTGCGCAATTTCATCGATGAACTGGAAGTCGACGAGGAGCTGGCCCAAGTGCTGGTCGACGAAGGCTTTACCAGCCTCGAAGAAATTGCCTACGTACCGTTGGAAGAAATGCTCAACATCGATGGCTTTGACGAAGATATCGTCAATGAGCTCCGCGCTCGAGCCAAGGACCGTTTGTTGACCAAGGCCATCGCTACCGAAGAAAAACTGGCAGACGCCCATCCGGCCGAAGACCTGCTCTCCCTTGAGGGCATGGACAAGGACCTGGCGGCGGAACTGGCGGTGCGCGGCGTGGTTAACCGCGAAGACCTGGCCGAGCAGTCGATCGACGATCTGCTCGACATCGACGGCATCGACGAAGAGCGTGCCGGCAAGTTGATCATGGCCGCCCGAGCCCACTGGTTCGAGTAATTAGGCGCGGCCTGAGGAGAGAAGTGCATGACGCAAGTCACGGTGAAAGAACTGGCCCAAGAGGTCGAGGCACCGGTAGAGCGCCTGCTGCAGCAGATGCGTGAGGCAGGTCTGCCGCACACCGACGCCGGTCAGGTAGTGACCGACAATGAGAAGCAGACTCTGCTGACTCATTTGAAAAGCAGCCACAAGAGCAAGGCGGAAGAGCCGCGCAAGATTACCTTGCAGCGCAAAACCACCAGCACCCTGCGTGTCGCCGGTAGCAAAAGTATCAGCGTAGAAGTACGCAAGAAGAAAGTATTCGTGCAGCGCAGCCCGGAAGAAATCCAGGCTGAGCAGAAACGCGAGCAGGATGAGCGCCGTGCGGCGGAAAACGCTGCGCGCGACAAGGTTGACGCCGACGTTCGCCAGCGCAACGAAGATCAGGCTCGCCGTCAGGCTGCTGATGCCGCCCCTGCGGCCCCAGCTGCCAAGCCGGCTGCCGCTGCTGCCGCACCTGCGCCGGCACCGGTAGTCGCTGACGCGCCTGCCTCGGAAGATGCCGCTGCGCGTGCTGCCGAGCGCAAGAAGGACGAGACCCGTCGCAACGAAAGCCGCACTCGCGATGACGACCGTCGTCGTGGCGAGGCGCCTCGCGTGTCGATCAAGGTCAAGGTCAAGGAGAAGGAAAAAGCACCGACTCCACGCGCTGCTCCGCGTACCACCGAAGAAGAGAGCGATGGCGCTCGTCGTGGTCGTGGCGGCAAGGGCAAGCTGAAGAAGCGTAACCAGCACGGCTTCCAGAGCCCTACCGGCCCCGTCATCCGTGAGGTGACCATCGGCGAGACCATCACGGTCTCGGAACTGGCCAACCAGATGTCCGTCAAGGGCGCTGAAGTGGTCAAGTTCATGTTCAAGATGGGCACCCCGGTTACCATCAACCAGGTGCTCGACCAGGAAACCGCTCAGCTGATCGCAGAAGAGCTGGGCCACAAGGTCACCCTGGTCAGCGATACTGCCCTGGAAGACTCCCTGGCCGAATCGCTGAAGTTCGAAGGCAAAACCGAATCGCGCGCCCCGGTCGTTACCGTCATGGGCCACGTTGACCACGGTAAGACCTCGCTGCTCGACTACATCCGTCGTGCCAAGGTTGCTGCTGGCGAAGCCGGCGGTATCACCCAGCACATCGGCGCCTACCACGTGGAAACCGACCGCGGCATGGTCACCTTCCTCGATACCCCGGGCCACGCTGCGTTCACTCAGATGCGTGCTCGTGGTGCCAAGGCGACCGACATCGTCATCCTGGTGGTGGCGGCGGACGACGGCGTGATGCCGCAAACCCGTGAAGCCGTTCAGCATGCCAAGGCAGCTGGCGTCCCACTGGTTGTTGCAGTGAACAAGATCGACAAGCCTGGTGCCGACCTCGATCGCATCCGCAACGAGCTGTCCGTCGAAGGCGTGACCTCCGAGGAATGGGGTGGTGACACGCCTTTCGTCAAGGTTTCGGCGAAGATGGGTACCGGTGTGGACGAACTGCTCGAAGCCGTTCTGCTGCAGGCCGAGATCCTCGAACTGAGCGCTACCCCGACCGCACCTGGTCGTGGTGTCGTCGTCGAATCGCGCCTGGACAAGGGCCGTGGCCCAGTGGCGACCATCCTGGTTCAGGACGGTACCCTGCGTCAGGGCGACATGGTCCTGTGCGGCTCCAACTATGGCCGCGTACGTGCCATGCTCGACGAGAACGGCAAGCCTGTGAAGGAAGCTGGCCCGTCGATCCCGGTCGAGATCCTTGGCCTGGACGGTACCCCGGAAGCCGGTGACGAGCTGTCGGTGGTTGCTGACGAGAAGAAAGCCCGCGAAGTTGCCTTGTTCCGTCAAGGCAAGTACCGCGAGGTCAAGCTGGCCCGTGCTCACGCTGGCAAGCTGGAAAACATCTTCGAGACCATGGGTCAGGAAGAGAAGAAAACCCTCAACATCGTCCTCAAGACCGATGTACGTGGTTCCCTGGAAGCGTTGAACGGCTCGCTCGGCGGCCTGGGCAACGACGAAGTACAGGTTCGCGTGATCGGCGGCGGTGTGGGTGGTATCACCGAGAGCGACGCCAACCTGGCGCTGGCGTCCAACGCGGTGCTGTTCGGCTTCAACGTGCGTGCCGATGCCGGTGCGCGCAAGATCGTCGAGCAGGAAGGTCTGGATATGCGTTACTACAACGTGATCTACGACATCATCGAAGACGTCAAGAAGGCCCTGACCGGCATGCTCGGCAGCGATGTTCGCGAGAACATCCTGGGTGTCGCCGAAGTGCGTGACGTGTTCCGTTCGCCGAAGTTCGGCGCCATCGCTGGCTGTATGGTCATCGAAGGTACCGTGTACCGCAACCGTCCGATCCGCGTACTGCGCGAGGACGTTGTGATCTTCGAAGGCGAGCTGGAATCGCTGCGTCGCTTCAAGGACGACGCTGCCGAAGTACGTTCGGGCATGGAGTGCGGTATTGGCGTCAAGAGCTACAACGACGTCAAGGTCGGCGACAAGATCGAAGTCTTCGAGAAAGTCCAGGTGGCTCGTACCCTCTAAGGGCGAGCTTGCCGCAAGCCCCCGCTACAGGGCGGTTGGCGGCGCCTTTACAGGTAGCGCCCGGTCAGGCATCAGCTTGACCGGGCGTTTGCCGCTTTAAGTTACAGGTAGCAAGAATGGCCAAAGAATATAGCCGTACCCAACGTATCGGTGATCAGATGCAGCGCGAGCTGGCTGAGCTGATCCGCCGCGAAGTCAAGGATCCACGTGTCGGTCTGGTGACCATCACCGCCGTGGATGTCAGCCGCGACCTGGGCCATGCCAAGGTGTTCATCACCGTCATGGGCGAGGAAACGCCAGATGCCGTGAAGCAGTCGCTCAAGGCACTGAACAGCGCCGCCAGCTTCCTGCGCCTGCACCTGGGGCGTTCGATGCAACTGCGCAGCGTGCCCCAGCTGCATTTCCACTTCGATGAAAGCGTCAGCCGCGGTGTACACCTGTCGGCGCTGATCGAGCGTGCAGTGGCCGAAGACCGCCTGCACAAGGATACCGACGAGCTGGACACCAAGGAGTAAGCGGTGGCCCAGGTCAAACGTATCCGCCGCAACGTCAGCGGCATCATCCTGCTGGACAAGCCACTGGGCTTTACCTCCAACGCGGCACTGCAGAAAGTGCGCTGGTTGCTCAACGCGGAGAAGGCCGGCCACACTGGCAGCCTCGACCCGCTGGCAACCGGCGTGCTGCCACTGTGCTTCGGCGAAGCGACCAAGTTTTCGCAGTACCTGCTCGATTCCGACAAGGGCTACGAAACCGTCATGCAGATGGGGCAGACTACCAATACTGCCGATGCTGAAGGCGAGGTCCTGCAGACCCGTGAAGTGACCGTTGGTCGTGCCGACATCGAGGCGCTGCTGCCCCGTTTTCGTGGCCCGATCAGCCAGATACCGCCGATGTACTCGGCGCTCAAGCGTGACGGCCAGCCACTGTACAAACTGGCTCGTGCTGGAGAGGTAGTGGAGCGCGAGGCGCGTTCTGTTACTATTAACCGCTTGGAGTTGCTCGAGTGCGAAGGCACCCGTGCACGGTTGACGGTAGGATGCAGCAAAGGCACCTATATCCGCACCCTGGTGGAGGATATCGGCGAAGCCCTTGGCTGTGGCGCTTATGTCGCCGAGCTGCGCAGGACCCAGGCCGGGCCCTTCGAGCTGGCACAGACGGTGACCCTCGAGGAACTCGAACAGGCCCATGCCGAAGGCGGCAACGAAGCGCTTGATCGCTTCCTGATGCCTTCCGACAGCGGGCTGCAGGACTGGCCAATGGTGAGTTTGTCCGAGCACAGTGCGTTCTACTGGCTGCATGGCCAGGCAGTACGTGCGCCGGATGCACCGCAGTTTGGCATGGTCCGCGTACAGGATCACAATGCTCGCTTCATCGGTATCGGTGAAGTGAGCGAAGACGGGCGCATTGCGCCACGTCGGCTGATTCGGTCGGAATGACCGAAACCGCAGGGTCTGGCTTCGGCCGGGCCCTACGGGATCAAGGGTGGCTGTCAGTAGGCACGGTCACACCTTTCTTATTAATACAGGGATTTGTCCCTGGCCTATTGGACCCCGCTCGCGGGATCCGTTATCAGGAGAAGCCAAATGGCCCTCAGCGTTGAAGAAAAAGCTCAAATCGTTACCGACTACCAGCAAGCTGCTGGCGACACTGGTAGCCCGGAAGTTCAGGTTGCTCTGCTGACCGCGAACATCAACAAGCTGCAAGGCCACTTCAAGGCCAACGGTAAAGACCACCACTCGCGTCGTGGCCTGATCCGTATGGTTAACCAGCGTCGTAAGCTGCTGGACTACCTGAAGGGTAAAGACACCACTCGTTACAGCGCCCTGATCGGTCGTCTGGGCCTGCGTCGCTAATAGCGGCCTGGTCAGTGGTGTGCATGGCGTCTCATGCATTGGCAACGCTGCCTGGCAGCGTTGTCTTTGGGCACGCCATGCGTATCTCCGAGGTTGGCAGCCTGGTTACGTTGCGCGGTTTTCCGCGCTTCGGCCAGGCTCCCAGCCTCGTGTTGTATCTGGACGGTCAATGGGGCCGATTCCCCGTTCTGCCCAAGAATTCGCAAGAAACCAGTTCCCCCCAGAGCCACTGAAAAGGTAGGAAACCGTGAACCCGGTAATCAAGACATTCCAGTTCGGTCAATCGACCGTTACTCTCGAAACGGGCCGCATTGCCCGTCAGGCAACCGGCGCAGTGCTGGTTACCGTCGACAACGACGTCACCGTGCTGGTGACCGTGGTAGGTGCCAAGCAGGCCGATCCAGGCAAGGGTTTCTTCCCGCTGTCGGTCCACTACCAGGAAAAGACCTACGCCGCCGGCAAGATCCCGGGTGGCTTCTTCAAGCGTGAAGGCCGTCCTTCCGAGAAAGAGACCCTGACCTCGCGCCTGATCGACCGTCCGATCCGTCCGCTGTTCCCTGAAGGCTTCATGAACGAAGTCCAGGTCGTCTGCACCGTGGTTTCCACCAGCAAGAAGACCGACCCGGACATCGCTGCGATGATCGGTACCTCGGCTGCCCTGGCTATTTCCGGCATTCCGTTCGAAGGCCCGATCGGCGCCGCCCGCGTTGCCTTCCACGAAAGCACCGGCTACCTGCTGAACCCGACCTACGAGCAACTGGCTGCCTCGAGCCTGGACATGGTCGTTGCCGGTACCTCCGACGCCGTGCTGATGGTTGAATCGGAAGCCCAAGAGCTGACCGAAGACCAGATGCTGGGCGCCGTACTGTTCGCCCACGATGAATTCCAGTCCGTTATCCAGGCTGTCAAAGAGCTGGCCGCCGAAGCGGGCAAGCCGACCTGGGACTGGAAACCCGCCGTTGCCAACACCGAGCTGCTCAACGCCATCCGCGCCGAGTTCGGCGAGGCTGTTTCGCAGGGCTACACCATCACCGTCAAGGCCGACCGCTACGCGCGCCTGGGCGAGCTGCGTGATCAGGCGATCGCCAAGTTCTCCGGTGAAGAAGGCCAGCCTTCGGCTTCCGAAGTCAAAGAAATCTTCGGCGAAATCGAATACCGCACCGTTCGCGAAAACATCGTAAACGGCAAGCCGCGTATCGATGGTCGTGACACCAAGACCGTTCGCCCGCTGAGCATCGAAGTCGGCGTGCTGCCGAAGACTCACGGTTCGGCACTGTTCACCCGTGGTGAAACCCAGGCCCTGGTCGTCGCGACCCTGGGTACTGCGCGTGATGCCCAGCTGTTGGACACCCTCGAAGGCGAGAAGAAAGACCCCTTCATGCTGCACTACAACTTCCCGCCGTTCTCGGTGGGCGAGTGTGGCCGCATGGGCGGTGCTGGCCGTCGTGAAATCGGCCACGGCCGTCTGGCCCGCCGTTCGGTACAGGCCATGCTGCCTGCCGCCGACGTGTTCCCGTACACCATTCGTGTGGTGTCGGAAATCACCGAGTCCAACGGTTCGAGCTCGATGGCTTCGGTCTGCGGTGCTTCCCTGGCCCTGATGGATGCCGGTGTACCGATGAAGGCGCCAGTGGCCGGTATCGCCATGGGCCTGGTCAAGGAAGGCGAGAAGTTCGCCATTCTGACCGACATCCTGGGTGACGAAGACCACCTGGGCGACATGGACTTCAAGGTTGCCGGTACCGCCAAGGGCGTTACCGCACTGCAGATGGACATCAAGATCAACGGCATCACCGAAGAGATCATGGAAATCGCCCTGGGCCAAGCCCTGGAAGCGCGCCTGAACATCCTCGGCCAGATGAACCAGATCATCGGTCAATCGCGTACCGAGCTGTCGGCCAACGCCCCGACCATGATCGCGATGAAGATCGACACCGACAAGATCCGTGACGTCATCGGTAAAGGCGGCGCCACCATCCGCGCCATCTGCGAAGAGACCAAGGCTTCGATCGACATCGAAGACGATGGCTCGATCAAGATCTTCGGCGAAACCAAGGAAGCGGCTGAAGCAGCTCGTCAGCGCATCCTGGGCATCACTGCAGAGGCCGAGATCGGCAAGATCTATGTCGGCAAGGTCGAGCGTATCGTTGACTTCGGTGCCTTCGTCAACATCCTGCCTGGCAAGGATGGCCTGGTGCACATCTCCATGCTGAGCGATGCTCGCGTCGAGAAAGTCACCGACATTCTGAAAGAAGGTCAGGAAGTGGAAGTACTGGTATTGGACGTGGACAACCGCGGCCGTATCAAGCTGTCGATCAAAGACGTTGCCGCGGCCAAGGCCTCCGGCGTCTAAGCGACTGACGCGCAATGAAAAAAGAGCCCTCCGGGGCTCTTTTTTTATGCCCGAAGGGAACCTTTTGCACAGTTGCATCTTGCACGCAGGTTTACCCCGCAGGTTGCAAATTGCACGACTGATGCAAATCGCCTATATGTCTAAGTCATTGATTTATAAAGGTTTAATGGAAGCGGAAAAGCTGGCACAGCACGTGCAACTACCTTCATACCTGCAGCCAGGAATAACGGCGCAGACCTTTCGAAAAACAGGAGTGACTCACATGAAGAAGTTCGCCATTGCTGCCGCTACTGCTACCGCTCTGACCCTGACCATGGCTAATGCGGCATTTGCCCAACAGTCCACCCAGGCCCCGATGACGCTGGCGGCTGGTGAGATGACCGAAGCCAAGGAAGCTACTTCCGACACTTGGATCACCACCAAGGTGAAGGCTGACCTGATGACCGAGAAAGGTGTACCTGGCAGCGACATCAAGGTTGAAACCAACAAAGGCGTCGTATCGCTGTCTTCCGATGTGGCAGTGAGCGATTCGCAGAAAGAGATGGCCGTGGCCATCGCCAAGAAGATCAAAGGCGTTCAGGCCGTTTCGGCTGATGGTCTGAAGTCCGAATAAGGAATGTCCCATAGGCCAAACGGAATTGGCCACTTTTCAGGAAAGCCCCGGCATCACTGCCGGGGCTTTTTACTGTGCGCCTCAAATCACCGGGTTACGGGCGATGACGTCACTCTCGAAACAGTCCTGCTCGACGATCAGCGGTTCGACCAGCGGGCGACTGTCGCGAAAGTGCGCTGTCAGGGTGTGTGCCTCATAGGCGGCATCGTCACGGTAAATCTCGTAGAGGTAGATCACGTCGGGATCGAGGCGGTCCTGAGACACGTCGAACACCAGGCAACCGGGCTCGGTTGCCACGGAAGCAGCGGCATTGGCCTTGATAGCGGTCAGAAAAGTCTCGGCGCTGCCGGGCTTCACGCGTGTCTTGATAAACAGGCTATACACATGGCGCTCCTTTTGTTTTAAATTCAGATCTGAATTGTATACAAAAAAGGAGTTTCGCCAATGTCCGAGTTGCCTGCACGCCCTGGCCGTCTGAATGGCCTGCGCCATATTGCCTTGCTGGTCCCGAACCTTGAGGAGTGCGAGCGCTTTTACGTCGACGTGCTTGGCATGGAGGTGCTCAACCGGGCCAATGAAGACTTGGTCTACCTGACCTGCGGAAACGACAATTTGTCATTGGGGCGCGGGGCGGGGGCGGCCAATGGTTTGCAGACACTCGACCACTTCGGCTTCATCGTCGACAGCGTGGAAGAGCTGGAGGCCTGGTACCAGTACTTCAAGGCGCGCGGGGTGACCTTGCTCGACCGCCCGTTCAACCATGGGGATGGCGCGCGCAGCTTCCACTTGCTGGACCCGGCAGGTAACAAGGTACAGCCGCTGTATCACCCGGCGGTGTCGGGCCAGCGGTTGGTCTGATTGCAGCTTTTATTGCCGGTACCGGCCGCTTCGCGGGGCAAGCCCGCGAAGCGGCCCGGGTTGATCACTCTGCATCCAGGTGCATCGGGGTGATCACCCGGCCATCCTTCTCAGCCTGACCCAGGGTGGTATCGATGAAGTACACCCGGTCGTCTTCCAGCTTGCCCTTGTCCACCAGGTAGTCCTTGATGCTGCTGGCCCGCTCCTGGCCGAGCGTACGCAGCAAGGGGGCGCTCTCGGCCCAGGACTTGATCACCGCTTCACGCAGCTTGGCGGTGCGCTCGTCGCGCCCCAGTTGTTCCCACTCAGCCGGTGGTTGCTGCTTCAGGCGATTGCGGTAGATGCCTTCGAGCATCGCCGGTTTGTCGCTGTCGTCGATCACCAGCATCGAGGCATTGGCAGGCACCTTGTCGCCACGACGCTGCAGGATCTTGTACCAGGTGGCCTGGTACTCGCGGTCCAGGCGCTGCTGGGCGATCAACGGGCCGTCGCTGGTCTGCGCGCTGGTGCCTTCGATTTCCAGGCGCAGCTCCGGGCGCTCCTTGAGGGCCGAGGCCAGTTTGTCCAGCGACGACTGGGCGTCGCCACTGAGTTCACTCGAGCCTGGGGTGAACGACACGTTGCCAAGGTCTTCCGAGCCCCCGCCAGCAATCAGCCCGCCAATGAACTTGAACGGTGCCTGGGCCGCGCGCAACACCAGGTTGCGCAGGGTTTGCCAGACAATCGGCATGACGCTGAACTGCGGGTTGTTGAGGTCACCCGTCACCGGCAACTCGATGGAGATCTTGCCTTCGGTATCCTTGAGCAGTGCCACCGCCAGGCGGATCGGCAGGTCCACGGCATCCGGGCTGTCGACCTTTTCGCCCAGCTGCAATTGCTCGACCACCACCTTGTTCTCGGCCTTGAGCTGGCCGTTGGTGATCAGGTAGTGCAGGTCGAGGTTGAGCCGGCCCTTGCGGATACGGAAGCCTGCGAACTTGCCGGAGTAGGGCGTCAGCGTGGTCAGTTCGACCCGCTTGAAGCTGGTGGCGATATCCAGGCTGGCCAGCGGGTTGAACGGGTTGAGCGCACCCTTGATGGTAACCGGCGCATAGCGGTCGACCTTGCCCTTGATGTCCACCTTGGCCGGGTTCGGCTTACGGTTGTCGATCGTGCCGACCTGGCCGTTGAGCTGTTGCACGGCCGTGGCGAAGTTGGGCGTGAGGGACAGGTCGGCGAAGTTGGCCGAGCCGTCGTTGATGTCGATCTGGCCGATGTGTATGCCCAACGGCTTGTCGTTGCTGGCCGGTTTGGCAGCCTTGGAGGCCGGCGCGTCGGCCGGTTGCGGGATCAGCAGGTCGTTGATGTTGGTGGTGCGGTCTTCGTTGATGATGAAGCGCGCATAAGGCTGCAGCAGGGTCACCTTGTCGATCGACAAGGCATCACCGTGCACATACGACAGGCCGTCGACGTTCACTTGCTGCCACTTCACGAAGTCGCGGCCCTTGATGGTGTCGAGCGTATGCAGCTGGTTGACCTGGGCCTTGCCGGCGACGTTGAAGGCCAGTGGCTCGGTACTTTTCAAGTCGACCTTCAGGTCGCTGGCGAGCATGCCGCTGCGAAGCTCCAGGAGGATGAACGGGCTGATGTAGGCCTGGGCCACACGCAGGTCGATGTCACGTGTGCTGACATCCAGCTTGGCCCAGACCGGCGCCAGGTTGACCTGGCCAGCAGCCTGCAGCTTGCCTTGCTTGCCCACACCCGTATCGAGCTTGAGCGTGAAAGGCGTCTGGTTGAGGCTGTCGAAGCCTTGCAGGTCGACATTCAGCGGGCCGACGTCCAGGGCCACGGGTTCCTTCTGGCTGCGGTCTGCCAGGTGCACGCTGTAGTTGCGCAGCTGCACGTCCTTGAGCAGCACCTGCCAGGGCTTGCTTGGCGTGTTGGCGGCTTGCGCATCGGGCGCAGGCTCGGCAGCGGCGGGTTCGGCCTTTTCCTTGGGGGTGGGCTTGGCCGGTTGGCTGGCGAACAGCTTCTGCCAATCGAGTTGGCCGTCTTTTTCCAGCGCAGCCCAGGTTTCGAGTTTTTCGCTACGAATCTTGCCGACGATCACCTGTTGCTTGGCCAGGTCGATGGAGGTTTCACTCACCTCCAGGCTGGCCAGACGCGCGAGTTTGCGCCCATCTGGCGCCTTGATGGCGAAAGGCGCGATGCGTACCGAGGTGTTGTCCAGCAACAGCTCGGTCTGCTTGGACAGGTTGAGCTTGTAGTGGGTATCGAGGCTGATCACACCGTCTTCGAGCACCAGCGGCACGGCATCACGCACATACGGCCAGAACAGTTTCATCTTGCCGTCGGTGATCTTCAGCGTGCCTTCGGAGGCGATCGGCGACAGGCCAAGGGTGCCTTTCCAGTCGATGCGCCCACCGTTGGGGCCGTTGGCCACCAGCGTCATGTCGGCATTGTCGTCCGGCAGGGTGCTGAGGTTTTTCAGCTCCAGGTTCATGTTGTCGTAGAGGAATTCGATCGGCTCGCTCGGGCGTTGATCCTCGAAGTGCAGGTAACCTTCGGTGAGCTTGATGCTGCCGATGCGAAGCGGGAACGGGTCGCTGGGCGGCTGGTCCGGCTTGGCCTCACTGGCGGGCAACGTGAACAACTGGGTGAGGTTGAGCGTACCGTCTTTGGCGAACAGCACTTCATTGCGCGGTTTGTCGAGTTCCACTGCGGTCAGGTGCAGGGCACCGCTCCACAGGCTGTCGAGCGAGAGGTTGGCGTACAGCCGCTCGAAACCGACTTGTTCCTTGCCAGGCTCGCCGATCTGCAAGCCCCACAGCGTCAGTTCGAGGCTGAAGGGGTTCAGCTCGATGCGCTGCAGGTGCGCCGGCACGCTGGCATAGTGCGCCAACTGCTGGTTGGCGATGCGCAGGGCGACACCGGGAAGAATGAGGAAGCCGAGCAGGCTATAGAGGGCTACGAGGGCCAGCATGGCGCCGAGGGCGCGAGTCAATCCTTTGTACATGTGTCGCTTCGTCTGTCTAAGCAGGAGTGCTTGGAGTATGGCACGTTAAATCAGTTCCGCTGAGGCGACCATTTCGCCTCATTCGATGCCCATGCGGCGCTTTGCCCGATGCGCCGAGCCGTCGCGCATGGCCCAGCGCAGTACCGGCGCCGTGCGTTGCAGGCCAAGGCGGATCATGCGGCGCTGCAAGGGACCTTGTTGCAGGCCGAGCATGGCCTGGGCCCAATCGGGCAGCAGGTCGATGCCCGCGTTAAGCATCAGCTTGCCGACAGGTTGCGCCAGGCGGCTGGGGGCCGGTGCGGCAAGCAGGATGTCGACCACCTCGAAGCTGCGCGCATCGCTCTGCAACTGCGGGCGCATCTGCCGCAGGTAGTCTTCGACTTGCTGGCAGGAGCGCGGCACATCACGGGCGCCAAGGCGTTCGGCGATCAGGGCAATCTCGTTGTAGTAGGCATCCTGCTCGGCACGCGGCAGGTGCGGGTTGCGGTAACGCAGGTGGGCGGCGAGAAAACTGCTCACCTCGGCGACGTGCACCCAGGTCAGCAAGCCCGGGTCGCTGGCCGCATAGGGGCGGCCATCCGGCGCGGTACCGGTGACTTGCAGGTGAATGGTGCGGACCTTTTCGATCAGCCAGTCGGCGTCGCGGGTCGAGCCAAAGGTGGTGCCGGAAATGAACTGGCTGGTGCGGCGCAAACGGCCGAGCAGGTCCTGGCGAAAGTTCGAGTGGTCCCACACTCCGGCCAGGGCCAGCGGGTGCAGCAGTTGCAGCATAAGGGCACTGATGCCGCCGACCAGCATGCTCGGGAAGTCACCGTGTACCTGCCAACTGATGCTTTGCGGGCCAAACAGGCCAGGGTCGCCCTTGGGCGATTCCAGGTCGAGCTGGCCGAGGGCCAGCCCGGTAAGGCTCATGACCTGGGTTTCGATGCGGCGGCGAAGGGCTTCCATGGCGACCTGTCGTTCAGGGCGGCCATGAACATGTGCCGCCGGCTATTGGTTGAGGCGTTTGTCGATCAACCCCTGGACCACGCTCGGGTCGGCCAGGGTCGAGGTATCGCCGAGGTTTTCCAGCTCGTTGCAGGCGATCTTGCGCAGTATACGCCGCATGATCTTGCCCGAGCGGGTTTTGGGCAGCGCCGGCGCCCATTGGATCAGTTCCGGTTTGGCGAAGCTGCCGATTTCCTTGCTGACCAGGGCCAGCAGTTCGGCCTTGAGCGCGTCGTCGGGGTCCACGCCGTTCATGGTCGTGACAAAGGCGTACACCCCCTGGCCCTTGAGGTCATGGGGGTAGCCGACCACTGCCGCTTCGGCGACGCTGTCATGCAGGACCAGCGCGCTTTCCACCTCGGCCGTGCCGATGCGGTGGCCGGACACGTTGATCACGTCGTCAATGCGCCCGGTTATCCAGTAGTCGCCATCGGCATCGCGGCGTGCGCCGTCACCGGTGAAGTAGTAGCCGGGCAGGGGCTTGAAGTAGGTTTCGACCATGCGCTGATGGTCGCCATAGACGCTGCGAATCTGCCCGGGCCAACTGGCCTTGATGGCCAGCAGGCCGGCGCCGGGGCCTTCGATGAGTGCGCCTTTTTCGTCCAGCAGCACTGGCTGCACACCGAACATGGGCTGGCTGGCGCAGCCGGGCTTGAGCCGCTGGGTGCTGGGCAACGGGGTGAGCATGATGCCGCCGGTTTCGGTCTGCCACCAGGTATCGACGATCGGGCAGCGCTTGCGCCCGACTTCTTCGAAATACCATTCCCACGCTTCCGGGTTGATCGGCTCGCCAACGCTGCCGAGCAGGCGCAGGCTCTGGCGCGAGGTGCTCTGCAGCGGGCCGGAGCCTTCGCGCATGAGGGCGCGCAAGGCCGTGGGCGCGGTGTAGAAGATGTTCACCTGGTGCTTGTCCACCACCTGCCAGAAGCGCGATGTGTCCGGGTAATTGGGCACGCCTTCGAACATCAGTGAAATCGCACCATTGGCCAGCGGGCCATAGACGATGTAGCTGTGGCCGGTGACCCAGCCCACGTCCGCCGTGCACCAGAACACCTCACCCTCGCGGTAGTCGAACACCACCTTGAAAGTGAGTGTGGCCTGCAGCAGGTAGCCTGCGGTGGTATGCAACACGCCTTTGGGTTTGCCGGTGCTGCCGGAGGTGTAGAGGATGAACAGCGGGTCTTCTGCGCCCATGGGTTCGGGCGGGCAGTCGTCACCCGCCTGCTCGGTTGCCTGGTGATACCAGAGGTCGCGGCGTTCATCCCAGGCGATGTCGCCACCGGTGCGGCGCACGACGAATACGCTGCTGACATCGGGGCAGTTGGCCAGAGCCTTGTCGACGTTCAGCTTCAGCGGGATGCGCTTGCCCCCGCGCACGCCTTCATCGGCGGTGATCACGGTGCGGCAATCGGCATCGAGGATGCGATCGCGCAGGGCATCGGGCGAGAAGCCCCCAAACACCACTGAGTGCACGGCGCCCAGCCGCGTGCAGGCGAGCATGGCAAAGGCCGCTTCAGGGATCATCGGCATGTAGATGCAGACCCGGTCGCCTTTTTTCACCCCGCGCGCTTTCAGGGCATTGGCCAGGCGGCAGACCTGGCGGTGCAATTCGCGGTAGCTGATGGCTTTGGCGTCGTTAGGGTCGTCGCCTTCCCAGAGCAAGGCGGTCTGTTCGCCGCGCGTGGCCAGGTGGCGGTCGATGCAGTTGTAACTGACGTTCAGCTGGCCGCCGTCGAACCAACGGGCCTTGCCGGTTTTCAGGTCGCATTGCTGCACGCTCGACCAGGGCTTGACCCAGTCCAGGCGCTTGGCCTGCTCGGCCCAGAACGTATCGGGGTCGTCGACCGATTGCTGGTAGAGGCGGCGATACTCTTCGTCACTGAGGGTGGCCGATTGGCTGACGGCCAGGGCCTGGGGGTAGTCGCGTATATCGAACATGGCGGTTGTCCTGCTCTTGTCGGGGCGATGGACTGCAACGGCTATTCGATGGACAAGTGTAGCCAGGCTGGGTTCGCCTGGGCATGAAAGACGAAGGGCCCACCTTGGCGGTGAGCCCTTCTGCATCAACCGCGGTGACGGCCGCGGAAGTAGTTGATCAGGCCCTGGGTCGAACCGTCTTCGGCGCTGTCTTCCAGGCTGCCTACAAGGCGCTGGTAGACACCTTTGCCCAGCTCCTTGCCCAGCTCCACGCCCCACTGGTCGAAGGCATTGATGCCCCAGATCACGCTCTGCACGAAGACCTTGTGCTCATACATCGCCACCAGTGCGCCCAGGCGGCGCGGGCTGATGCGCTCGACCACCAGGGTGTTGCTCGGGCGGTTGCCCGGGATCACCTTGTGTGGCGCCAGCTTCTCGATGTCTGCTTCGTTCAGGCCTTTGCCGCGCAGTTCGGTCTCGGCTTCGTCACGGGTCTTGCCGAGCATCAGCGCCTGGCTCTGCGACAGGCAGTTGGCGTACAGCCACTGGTGGTGGTCGGCAACCGGGTTGAAGCTCACCACCGGCACGATGAAGTCGGCCGGAATCAGCTGGGTACCCTGGTGCAGCAACTGGTGGTAGGCATGCTGGCCGTTGCAGCCAACGCCGCCCCAGATTACCGGGCCGGTGTCGGTGTTCACCGGTGTGCCGTCCTGCAGCACGCTCTTGCCATTGGACTCCATGTCCAGCTGTTGCAAGTGCTTGGTGATGTTACGCAGGTAGTGGTCATACGGCAGGATCGCATGGCTGCGCGCGCCCCAGAAGTTGCCATACCACACGCCCAACAGGGCCAGCAGCACTGGCATGTTCTGTTCGAACGGCGCGGTCTGGAAGTGCTGGTCCATGGTGTAGGCGCCAGACAGCAGCTCCTTGAAGTTGGCGGTGCCGATGGCCAGGGCGATCGGCAGGCCGATGGCCGACCACAGCGAATAGCGCCCACCCACCCAGTCCCACATCGGGAAGATGTTCTCTTCGCGAATGCCGAAGGCCACGGCGGCGGCCTTGTTGCTGGAAACCGCGATGAAGTGGCGATACAGCTCGGCTTCCGAACCGCCCTGGGCCAGGTACCAGGTACGCGCGGCCATGGCGTTCTTCAGTGTTTCGAGGGTGTTGAACGACTTCGACGAAACGATGAACAGGGTGGTTTCGGCGCGCAGGTTGGCCGACAGTTCGTGGAACTCGCTGCCATCGATGTTCGCCAGGTAGTGGCAGCGCACGCCACGTTGCGCGTAGGGCAGCAGTGCCTCGGAGACCAGCTCGGGGCCAAGGAACGAGCCGCCGATGCCGATGTTGACCACGTCGGTGATCGGTTTTTCGCTGTAACCGCGCCACAGGCCATCGTGGATGCGCCCCACCAATTCGGTGATCTGGTTGAGCACCTTGTGCACCTCGGGCATCACGTTGACGCCGTTGACGCTGAGCTTGTCGCCAACCGGGCGGCGCAGGGCGGTGTGCAACACCGGGCGGCCTTCGGAGGCGTTGATGATCTCGCCGTTGAACATCGACTTGATGGCATCTTGCAGGCCGACTTCTTTGGCCAGGTTCACCAGCAGGTCACGGCTTTGTTCGTTGATCAGGTTTTTCGAGTAGTCGAGAAACAAGCCGCAGCAGCTCAGCGAGAACTGGTCAAAGCGCTTGGGGTCGGCGGCGAAGGCGTCACGCATGCTGAAGTCTTGCATGGCGTCGCGGTGTTGCTGGAGCGCCTGCCATGCGGGCAGGGCCGTCACATCATGGGGTGTACGGTAATACGCCATTGCGGAGGGTTCCTTGGTGCGTTGTGAGGCCTTGGACATTGGCCTTGGCTGTCAGTTGCAGGCAGTCATTATAGGCATTGGCGGCGCGGGGGGAATGGGGGGCGTGACGGGATATCGCGGGGCGTCTGCACGGTATGTTGCAGGGGCGGCCTTGCGCCGCGAAAGGGGCGCAAAGCGCCCCCGGAAAACCGCATGATCAGGCGGTCTTGTCTTCCACGTGCAGGTACAGGTTGTCGATCAACCGGGTGTTACCCAGGTAAGCCGCTGCGATCACCACCAGGTCCCGATCATCGATCAGCGCCGGGCGCAGGCTCACGGCATGGCGAATTTCCAGGTAGTCCGGGCGCAAACCCGCAGCGGTCAGTTGCGCCAGCCCTTCTGCGGCCAGTGCCGCAAAATCACGCTGGCCACGGCCAAGCGCCGCCCCGATGTGCTGCAGGGTGCGGTACAGCGCAGGCGCGGTAACACGTTGCTCGGGCGTGAGGTAACCATTGCGCGACGACAGCGCCAGGCCGTCCTCGGCGCGCACGGTCGGCTCACCGATGATCTGGATGGGCATGTTCAGGTCGCGCACCATGGCGCGGATCACGGCCAACTGCTGGAAGTCCTTCTCGCCGAACACGGCGAGGTCCGGCTGGACCATGTTGAACAGCTTGCTGACCACCGTCGCCACACCTTCGAAATGCCCTGGCCGGCTGGCGCCGCACAGGCCTTCGGAGAGCTGGGGCACGCTTACCCGGGTTTGCACGCTCATGCCGTCGGGGTACATCTCGTCGACAGTCGGGGCAAACAGCAGGTTGCAGCCCGCCTGGAGCAAGCGCTCCTGGTCGGCAGCCAGGGTGCGCGGGTAGGCGTCGAGGTCTTCATTGACGCCGAACTGCAGCGGGTTGACGAAGATGCTGGCAACCACGAAATCGGCTCGCTGGGCGGCCTTGGTCACCAGGGCGGCATGGCCGCTGTGCAGGTTGCCCATGGTCGGCACGAACGCGATGCGCTTGCCTTCGCCGCGGGCGCGGCCAACGGCGGCGCGCAGTTCGCGGACGGTCTTGACAGTGTTCATGCGCTGAACCCGTGTTCGCTGGCGGGGAAGCTGACGTCCTTGACCGCCTTCACGTAGGCGGCGAGGGCGCTGTCGATGTCCGGCTGGCCGGCCATGAAGTTCTTCACGAACTTCGGTACCCGGCCACTCAGCGACAGGCCAAGCATGTCGTGCAGCACCAGCACCTGGCCATCGGTGGCGCTGCCGGCGCCGATGCCGATCACCGGAATGCTCACCGCCTGGGTGATTTCCGCTGCCAGTTCACTTGGCACGCATTCGAGCAGCAGCATGGCCGCGCCGGCTTGTTCCAGGGCAATGGCGTCGGCACGCATCTGCCGCGCCTGGGCTTCCTGGCGGCCCTGCACCTTGTAACCGCCCAGCACGTTGACGGTCTGTGGCGTCAGGCCCATGTGCGCGCACACCGGTACACCGCGCTCGGCCAGCAGGCGAACGGTCTCGGCCAGCCAGGCGGCGCCTTCGAGCTTGATCATGTGGGCGCCGGCCTGCATCAGCGTGGCGCAGTTGGCGAAGGCCTGCTCGGGGGTGGCGTGCGCCATGAACGGCAGGTCGGCCAGAATCAGCGCGCCATCGTTGCCACGCTTGACGCAGGCAGTGTGGTAGGCCATTTCCGCCGTGGTCACAGGCAGTGTGCTGTCGTGGCCTTGCAGGACCATCCCCAGCGAGTCGCCCACCAGCAACACTTCGACACCGGCCTGGCTGGCGGCCTTGGCGAAGGTCGCGTCGTAGCAGGTCAGCATGGTGATTTTTTCACCCTTGGCCTTGAGGCCATGCAGGGTGGTCAGGGTTACTTCAGGCATGTAGGAAAATCCTCGTTCAGGCGCTGTTAAAACGACTGCATACAACGCGTGTAGTCATCTTCCGGAGCGGCACATCATCGCGCGTGATGTTCGCAGGTCCGTCCGGGCCTAAATACGGGTATGCGGCACTTGGGTGCCACACGGGACGCCTATAGTCGTGAGCGAGGTGGGGGAAGTCAATCACCCTGTTACCGCATTGTTACGAACAGGGTGTTACTGGCGTTACCGTCGCCTGGAGCGCCCGAATTACAGGCGCTCGAGACCGACGAACGGGCAGGCGCTGATGAGCTGGGCAAGTTCGCGGCCATCGGGCAGGCAGAAGCCGTCTGGCACCAGTTCGGCCAGGGGGTACAGCACGAAGGCGCGGGCGTGCATGTGGTAATGCGGTACCTGCAGGCGCGGCACGTCGATCAGCTGGTCGCCGAACAGCAGGATATCCAGGTCGAGCGTGCGAGGCCCCCAACGCTCCTTGCGCACGCGGCCCTGGTCATTTTCGATGGCCTGCAGGGCGTCGAGCAGGGCCAATGGCTCGAGCGAGGTGTCGAGCGCCGCCACGGCGTTGGTGTAGCGCGGCTGGCCAGGCAGCAGCGAGTCGCTGGTGAACAGGCCCGAGGCCGCCACCAGGCGGGTGCCTTCGGCCTGGCCCAGCGCCTGGAAGGCGTTTTGCAGTTGTTCTGCAGGCGCGTCCAGGTTGCTGCCCAGGCCGATGTAGGCGCGCGTTGTCACTCGAACGCCTCGTCGCCACCGCGTTTACGCTTGCTGGGGCTGCGTTTGCGCTTGCGCGGGCCGGCGCCGGTACCTTCGTCGCGGCTGCCCAGCTCACGGATCATGTCGCGGCGCTGGCTGTCGTTGGCATCCTGGTAGTCAGTCCACCATTGGCCGAGGTCATCGGTTTCCTCGCCAGCGCTTTCACGCAGCAGCAGGAAGTCGTAACCGGCACGGAAGCGCGGGTTGTCCAGCAACTGGTCGGCGCGCTTGCCGCTGCGACGTGGCAGGCGTTCCTGCATGTCCCAGATCTCGCGGATCGGCAGGGTGAAACGCTTCGGGATAGCAATGCGTGCGCACTGTTCGGCGATCAGGTCGTGGGCCGCACCGTTCATGGCTGGGATCGGTGGCACACCCTGGTTTTGCAGGTGCAGCACACGGGCCGGCAGGGCGGGCCACAGCAGCGCGGCGAAGAGGAAGGCCGGCGTGACCGGTTTGCCCTGTTTGACGCGCAGATCGGTGTTGGTCAGCGCCTGGCTGATCAAGGTGTGGGTGTAGCTCGGGCGTTCGTCCAGGGCTTGCGCGCTGGCCGGGAACAACGGCTCGAACAGCTGCAGGTCGACCAGCATTTCGAAGGCCATCGCACCTTGGCCCGAGAGGAACAGCTTGAGGCTTTCCTCGAACAGGCGCGCAGGCGGGATCTCGCGCAGCAGCGGGGCCAACTCGCGGATCGGCTGCACCGTGTGCTTCTCGATGCCGAAGTCGAGCTTGGCGGCGAAACGCACGGCACGCAGCATGCGCACCGGGTCTTCCTGGTAGCGGTGGGTTGGGTCACCGATCAGGCGCAACAGGCGGTTGCGCACATCGTGCACGCCGTTGGCGTAATCGAGGATGCGCTCGCTGACGGGGTCGTAGTAGAGGGCATTGATGGTGAAGTCGCGGCGTTGCGCGTCTTCTTCCAGGGTGCCGTACACGTTGTCACGCAGGATGCGGCCACTGGCATTGTGCGACGAACGGTGGTTATCACCTTGGTCGTCTTCCGAGTGGTGGGCGCGGAAGGTGGCGACTTCGATGATCTCACGGCCGAAATGCACGTGGACCAGCTTGAAGCGGCGACCAATGATGCGCGCGTTACGGAACTCGGCACGGACCTGTTCGGGCGTGGCGCTGGTGGCGACGTCGAAGTCTTTGGGCGTGATGCCCAGCATCAGGTCGCGGACACAGCCACCGACCAGGTAAGCCTGGTAGCCCGCACTCTGCAGGCGCTCGACGATGTTCACCGCGTGGCGGCTGAACTGGTGGCGTTGCAGCGAGTGTTGGCTCTTGTTGATCACCTCGGGCGTGGTGCGCCGGTGGTGCTGGCCCGGTACGGGAGGGCGGAACGACTGGAACAGCTTCTTCAGCATGGGATGCACTGTTTGAAGGAATGTTCGGCCAAGAATAGGAGAATGGCCGCATGATGGGCGGGGATTCTAGCATTTACTCAAGGAATGGTGTAGGCGGGTAGCAGGATGACTGCCAGAAGGGAGAAACGACAAGGGGAGCCTAAGCTCCCCAAGAAGTCGTTGCGTGCTCTTATTATTTTTTTGCTGGGCTTCTTGTTTTTGTTGAGTGCCCTGTCCACAAATCGCAAAGCTTGTGGACGACCCCTAATCCAGGGGTAAAGAGCAAACGGATTGCTTTGGCCGCTGATGTCACGTTGATCTGTCGATCCAACCAGTTCAGGCGCTGCTTTTTAGTGCAGTTTTTGTTGTTCTCTGCCTGGTCGTGGGGCAAGCCCCAAACACGCATCCTCTCCAAAAGAATCAGTTAGCTGCGCCTCCGCCGTCTTGTTTTTATTGTGCGTGAGCCGTTTCGTCTTGTTCTTATTCTGAGTTGCAGTGCTTGTTATTGTTTTTGTACTAAGCATATAGCAGGTGCCGTGCCAACTTTGCGAAACCCAATGAAATCAAGGGTTTGGAGGTTTTCGCAGGATTCGGACGGGCTGAAAAGGGCGGGGTTTCGTTACCGTACACCTCGGCAACTGTTACGTCTGAAAGGTTGGGTAACAGATTTTTGCGGTAACTGATGTGTTACCTGGGGTGTGCATGCTGGCCGACCAGGCCAGTAAAGAAGCGTCAGGGCAGGAGGGACCCCCTGCCCACGCGATCAGTTACTCGCTGATGGCATTGCTCTTGCGCCGCGGGATGCCCAGGCGCTGACGGCGTTCCCACAGGCATTTGCGGCTGACGCCAAGCTTGCGGGCAAGCTCTGTCTCGGTCATGTGGTCCTGGTGCTCCAGGACGAAGTGCTGGAAGTAGTCTTCCAGTGACAGGTCCTCGGTCGGCTCATGGCTGGCATTGCCAGCGCTGGCGCCGCCCAGGGCGTTGTCGAGCAGGTCGTCGTCTTCCAGGTCGCTCAGCTCGATGTCGATGCCCAGCAGGTCGGCGGAAATTTCTGCGCTCTCGCTGAGAATCACCGCGCGCTCGACGGCGTTTTCCAGCTCACGCACGTTACCCGGCCAGCTGTAATGACGAATGGCCTGTTCGGCGTCGGCAGAGAAGTGCAGGTCATCACGGCCGATGCGTGCGCTCTGGCGGGCCAGGAAGGCGCTGGCAATCTCGTTGACGTCGCTGCCGCGCTCACGCAGGGCGGGCAGTTTCAGGGCGATCACGTGCAGGCGGTAATAAAGGTCTTCACGGAACTGGCCGGCCTTGGCCAGGTTTTTCAGGTCGCGGTGGGTCGCGGCAATCAGGCGTACATCGACCTTTTGCGACTGCACCGAGCCGACCCGGCGGATTTCGCCTTCCTGCAGCACGCGCAGCAGGCGAGCCTGTGCTTCCAGTGGCAATTCGCCGATTTCATCGAGGAACAAGGTGCCGCCGTCCGCCGCTTCCACCAGCCCGGCGCGCCCTGCGCTGGCGCCGGTGAAGGCGCCTTTTTCGTGGCCGAACAACTCGGACTCGATCAGGGTCTCGGGGATGGCCGCGCAGTTCACCGAGATCATCGGTGCCTTGGCCCGCCGCGACAGGTTGTGCAGGGCGCGGGCGACCAGCTCCTTGCCGGTGCCCGATTCGCCCTGGATCAGGACATTGGAATCGGTCGGCGCCACCTTGCGGATCTTGCTGTACATGTCCTGCATCGGCGGGCACGAGCCGATGATGCCAATTTCGCCGTTGGCCGAGGCATTGCTGCCCTTGTCGGCAGCGGCGGCCTTGCCGTTGCTGCGCGGCTCGGCAGCCGGTGCGGCAGCGGGCGCGCTTGGCCGGTCACGGAGGATGCGCGCCACAGCTTGTAGCATCTCGTCGTGGTCGAAGGGCTTGGCGATGTAGTCCACCGCGCCCATTTTCATCGAATCCACCGCCGAGCGCAGGCTGGCGTAACTGGTCATGATCAGCACCGGGGTGCCCTGGCCGAGCTTGATCAGCTCGGTGCCAGGTGCGCCCGGCAGGCGCAGGTCGCTGACGATCAGGTCGAAGGTGGCAATGCTGAAGCGTTCCTGGGCTTCCTGCACCGAGCCGGCTTCGCTGACTTGGTACTGGTTCCGCTCGAGCAGGCGACGCAAGGCCGAGCGGATGATGGTTTCGTCTTCGACGATCAGAATATGCGGCATTGATTCAATTCTCTCGACGGTCTCGAATTTCAGGGGACGTCGCTACGACATGCCGGGGCAGGGTCACGCGGATCCGGGTGCCACGTTGCCGTTCGATATCGGCAGGGCTGTCGATGGTGATTTGCCCATAATGCTCTTCCACGATGGAATAGACCAGAGCGAGCCCCAGTCCGGTTCCTTCGCCCGGGTCCTTGGTGGTGAAGAAGGGTTCGAACAGGCGGTCCATGATGTTCTTCGGGATGCCACTGCCCTCGTCTTCGACGATCAGGTCGACGGTGTGTTCGCTGATTTCGCTGCGCACGCGCACGGCACTGCCGGGCGGCGACGCGTCGCGGGCATTGGAGAGCAGGTTGATCAGCACCTGGGCCAGGCGCTGGGGGTCCCCTTCGGCCCAGTGTTCCGGGTCGCAGAGGTTGAAGAACTGGACTTCGAAGTTGCGCCGGTTCAACGCCAGCAGGCCGATGGCATCCTGCGCCACTTCGGCCAGGCACACCGGCTCTTCGCTGTTCTGGTGGCTGCCACCGGCATGGGCGAAGCTCATCAACGACTGGACAATGCGCGAGACCCGTTTGGTCTGCTCAAGAATCTGGCTCGACAGCTCGGTGATCTCGCCATCGCCCTCGCGTTCCTCGCGCAGGTTCTGCGCCAGGCAAGCGATGCCGGTGATCGGGTTGCCGATTTCGTGGGCCACGCCCGCCGCCAGGCGGCCGATGCTGGCCAGGCGCTCGGAGTGCACCAGCTTGTCTTCCAGGGCCTGGGTTTCGGTCAGGTCTTCGACCAGCAGCACCAGGCCGCTGTTACCCGGTGCCAGTGGCTCGTCGATGGCGGCCTTGTGCAGGTTCAGCCAACGGGGCTGGCCGTCGAGGGCCAGGCGTTGCTTGTGCAAGTGTTCGTCGGGCAGGTCGATGAAGCCTTGCAGCAGGCCGCGCCACGGCTCGCCGATGGTCATCAGGCGCGACCCGACCACGTGCTTGGCAGCGATGCCGGTGAGCTCCTCCATGGCCTTGTTCCACATCAGGATCTCTTGGTCCTTGGCCAGGGAGCAGACGCCCATGGGCAGTTCCTGCAGGGTCTGGCGGTGGTAGCGGCGCAAGGCGTCGAGCTCGGCGGCAAGGCCGGTCAGGCGCGAGTGGTAGTCTTCCAGGCGGCTTTCGATGAAGTGGATGTCTTCGGTGACGTAGTTTTCGTTGCCGGACTTGTAGGGCAGGAACGTCTCGACCATGTCCTGGGCCACGCTCGGGCCCATCAGGCCCGAGAGGTTGGCCTCGATGCGGTCGCGCAGGCGGCGCAACGCGTAGGGGCGGCGCTCGTCGAACGGCAGGTAGAGGTCGCGCAGTGCTTGTTCCACTTCTTTCTGCGCGGCCTTGGCGCCCAATGGCTTGGCCAGTTGGGTGGCAAATTCCTGCGGCGAGGCGGCATGCAGCTCACGGCGCTGCGGGCGCCGCACGTTGTCCACCGCGCACGCTTCGGCGGCGCTGACCTCTTCGCTGCTGGCGTTGGTGAACAGCGAGATCAGAGTAAACAGCAAGACGTTGGCCGCCAGCGAGGCGATGGCCGCCATGTGCCAGCTGGTGTCGTCGAGCACATAGATCATGTCCAGCAACGGGATGTAGAAGCCCTGCAGGTTGCCCAACAGCGGCAGCAGCATGGTCACCATCCACACCAGGGTGCCGGCCAGCAAGCCGGCGATGAAGCCGCGGCGGTTGGCGGTCGGCCAATACAGTACCGACAGCACGCCCGGCAGGAACTGCAAGGTGGCGACAAACGCGACGATGCCCAGGTTGGCCAGGCTCTGGTGGTTGTTCTGGGTCAGGTAGAACATGAAGCCGGCGGTGATGATGGCGACGATCAGCGCGCGGCGGGTCCATTTCAGCCAGCGGTAGATGTTGCCTTCGGCCGGCGGCTGGTACAGCGGCAGCACCAGGTGGTTGAGGGCCATGCCCGACAGCGCGAGGGTGGTGACGATGATCAACCCGCTGGCCGCTGACAGGCCGCCTATATACGCCAGCAGCGCCAGCGCCTCGTTGTTGGCAGCAATGCCAAGGCCCAGCGTGAAGTACTCGGGGTTGGTGCTGGCGCCCAGGCGCAGGCCGGCCCACAGCACCAGCGGCACGGCCAGGCTCATCAGCAGCAGGAACAACGGCAGGCCCCAGCTGGCACTGACCAGCGAGCGCGGGTTGAGGTTTTCGGTAAAGGCCATGTGGTACATGTGCGGCATGACGATGGCCGAGGCGAAGAACACCAGCAGCAGGGTGCGCCATGGCCCTTCCTGCAGCGGTGTGTGCAGCGCGGCCAGGGCGGTCTGGTTCTGCAGCAGCCACACTTCAAGCTCGTGCGGGCCGCCGAACACACCGTACAAGGCATACAGCCCGATACCGCCCAGGGCCAGCAGTTTGATCACCGACTCGAAGGCAATGGCGAACACCAGCCCTTCGTGCTTCTCGCGCGTGGCGATGTGCCGCGAGCCGAAGAAGATGGTGAACAGGGTGATCAGTGCACAAAAGGCGAAGGCTACCCTGGCCTTGACCGGCTCGCCGGTGAGGATGCTGATTGAATCGGCCACCGCCTGGATCTGCAGGGCCAGCAACGGCAATACGCCGATCAGCATGATGACGGTGGTCAGCGCGCCGGCCCAGGTGCTGCGAAAGCGAAACGCCAGCAGGTCGGCCAGGGACGATAGCTGATAGGTGCGGGTGATTTTGAGGATGGGGTAGAGCAGCACCGGCGCCAGCAGGAAGGCCCCGGAAACCCCCAGGTAGCAGGCCAGGAAGCCATAACCGTACTGGTAGGCCAGGCCCACCGAGCCATAGAAGGCCCAGGCACTGGCATACACGCCCAGCGACAGGGTGTAGGTCAGCGGGTGGCGAATGATCGAACGGGGAATCAGCCCGCGCTCGCTGATCCAGGCCACGCCGAACAGTACCATCAGGTACGCGGCGCTGATCAGGATCATCTGGGTCAGGCTAAAGCTCATCGGCATCTCGTTGGCTCTGCAGGATGAAGGTGACGACGATCAGGATCAGCCAGAGCAGGTAGGGGCGGTACCAGGCACCGGTTGGTTCGATCCACCAGTCCATGATGGCCGGGGAGAACAGGTAGATCCCCACGACCAGAAGCAGGACCAAACGATAGATGTACATGCTGGCCTCGATGGTTGGGCGCTGCGGGCTTGGACTTATTATTGGCGCAAATGGCGGGGGGGATGCTAGCGGGAATCCATTGCGTTAGCCAAGGTTTTGAAAGTATTGGGCTTTTGTTTTCGGTGAGATGCGCGGTGTTTAGCATCACGCGATTCCTGTAGGAGCGGCCTTGTGTCGCGATGGGGCGCGTAGCGGCCCCAGGATTTCAGCTCTGCCGCACCTATTGCCGGGGCTGCTTTGCAGCCCTTCGCGACACAAGGCCGCTCCTACACTGACCGCATTGGCCGGTCAGATCCGAGGCTCAGCGCAAATCAGCTTCAGGCACTGTGGTCCGCTGCGCAATCGCCTCCGGCCGCCACTGCTGGCGGGCTATCGCCAACACTTCAGCCGGCGTAGCCAACAGCAAATCGGGGTCTGCTTCCTGCCCCAACGCCCGCAATGCCCGCAACAGCAGCGGTGTAGCATGCTCCGCCTGCAGGGGTGGCGAGCGGTACGATTTGCCCAGCTTGTGCCCATCCGGCTGCACGATCAGCGGAATATGCAGGTAGCGCGGCTGTGAGAAGCCCAGCAACTCCTGCAGGTACAGCTGCCGTGGGGTGTTGTCGAGCAGGTCGGCGCCCCGCACGATGTCGGTAACACCCTGCCAGGCATCGTCCAGCACCACCGCCAGTTGGTACGCATACAGCCCGTCGCGGCGCTGGATGACGAAGTCGCCCACCTCACGCCCGAGGTGTTGCTGGTACTCGCCCTGTACCCGGTCGGTAAAGCGGTAGATCAGCTCTGGCACGCGCAAGCGGATCGCCGCACCTTCACGGGCATGACCGGCATTGCGGCACAAGCCTGGGTAGATGCCGTTGTAACCCTCCAGCTGCTTGCGCGAACAGGTGCAGGCGTAGGCCAGGCCCAGGTTGAACAGGCGATCGACCACGGCGGCGTAGGCATCGTGGCGCTGGCTCTGGAACACCACCTCGCCGTCCCACGCCAGCCCGTAGCGCTCCAGGGTCTGCAGGATGGCATCGCGGGCGCCGGGCATTTCCCGGGGCGGGTCGGTGTCTTCCATGCGCAGCAGCCAGCGGCCATTGACGGCGCGGGCATCGAGCCAGGAGGCGAGGGCGGCGACCAGCGAGCCGAAGTGCAGAAAGCCACTGGGGGTAGGGGCGAAGCGCCCGATGTAGCTGGAGTCGTTCATGGCTGTCGTGCGTCTGAAAATGAAACGGGGCGCAAGATGCGCCCCGTTCGGATGGGAAAAGGGTCAGCCTTTGCCGACGGTTTTTTCCTTTTTCTCCGCGATTTCCTTGCAGTCGAAGCACAGGTCGGCGGTAGGGCGGGCTTCCAGACGGCGCAGGCCGATCTCGATGCCGCAGGATTCACACCAGCCGTATTCTTCGTCCTGGATCAACTGCAGGGTTTTATCAATCTTCTTGATCAGCTTGCGCTCGCGATCCCGGCTACGCAGTTCCAGCGCAAACTCTTCTTCTTGGCTTGCACGGTCTGCAGGGTCAGCGAAGTTGGCCGCTTCTTCCTTCATGTGGTCGACGGTTTTATCGACACCCTCCATGAGGTCTTTTTTCCAGGCGTTGAGGACTTTGGTGAAGTGCTCTCGCATGGGTTTACCCATGTACTCCTCACCCTTTTTTACCTCGTAAGGATCGACGCCATGAAGAGATTGATTCGATTTTTGCTTTTCTAGGGTGGACATGAATAGACCGCCTCTTACTCATCTGATCCAATGCGCAGGCTGCTCCATCTCCGGCAACTACCGGCCCTGCGACTGCTAGCCGCCGAACTTACCAGATAGATCAGGGGTGCGCTACCCCGCCCGATCCAGATAATTGACAGCGGCGCGAGCCACACGTTCGGTAGTGTGCAGAGGTAGAATCTCCAGTTTAGACCCAATTGAGAGAAGGTCATGGCCCACCCCTACAGTGCGCGCAGCCGCGCCATCGAACCCTTCCACGTCATGGCGCTGCTGGCGCGGGCCAACGAGCTGCAGGCGGCCGGGCACGACGTGATCCACCTGGAAATCGGCGAACCGGACTTCACCACGGCTGCGCCCATCGTCGAAGCCGGCCAGGCGGCATTGGCTGCGGGCCACACCCGCTATACCGCCGCCCGTGGCCTGCCGGCGCTGCGTGAGGCGATCGCCGGTTTTTATGGGCAGCGTTACGGGGTGAGTGTCGACCCCGAGCGCATTCTGATCACCCCGGGCGGCTCTGGCGCGCTGTTGCTGGCCAGCAGCCTGTTGGTCGACCCCGGCAAGCACTGGTTGCTGGCCGACCCGGGCTACCCGTGCAACCGCCACTTCCTGCGCCTGGTCGAAGGCGGCGCACAATTGGTGCCGGTGGGGCCAGAGGTCAATTACCAACTGACAGCCGACCTGGTCGAGCGCTACTGGGACAAGGACACGGTCGGCGCCCTGGTCGCCTCGCCGGCCAACCCGACCGGAACGGTGCTGGACCGTGCCGAGCTGGCCAGCCTGTCCGCCGCCACCCGCGAACGCCATGGTCACCTTGTGGTGGACGAGATCTACCACGGGCTGACCTACGGTATGGATGCCCCCAGTGTGCTGGAAGTGGACGATGAAGCCTTTGTGCTGAACAGTTTTTCCAAGTATTTCGGCATGACCGGCTGGCGCTTGGGCTGGCTGGTGGCGCCGCCTGGCGCGGTGGCTGACCTGGAGAAACTCGCGCAAAACCTGTACATCAGTGCGCCGAGCATGGCCCAGCATGCTGCTTTGGCGTGCTTCCAGCCGCAAACCCTGGCGATTCTGGAAGCGCGTCGTGCCGAGTTCGCCCGCCGTCGCGACTACCTGCTGCCGGCCCTGCGCGAGCTGGGCTTCGGCATTGCCGTGGAGCCCCAGGGGGCCTTCTATCTGTATGCCGACATCAGCGCCTTCGGCGGCGATGCCTTCGCCTTCTGTCGGCACTTCCTCGAAACCGAGCACGTGGCGTTTACCCCTGGGCTGGACTTTGGCCGCCACCTGGCAGGGCATCACGTGCGCTTTGCCTACACCCAGAGCCTGGCGCGCCTGGAACAAGCGGTGCAGCGTATCGCCCGCGGCCTGCGCAGTTGGCAAGGCTGATGGCGTTCTTCCCCCCACTCGAGCAGGGGCGCCTGCTGCGCCGCTACAAACGGTTTCTGGCGGACATCGAACTGGCCAGTGGCGAGCAACTTACCATTCACTGCCCCAACACCGGTTCCATGCTCAACTGCATGCGCGAAGGTGGGCAAGTGTGGTTCAGCCGCTCCACCGACCCCAAGCGCAAGCTGCCCGGCACCTGGGAAATCAGCGAAACGCCACAGGGGCGGCTGGCCTGCGTGAACACCGGGCGCGCCAACGCACTGGTTGAAGAGGCGTTGCGTGCCGGGGTGATCAGCGAGCTGGCCGGCTTCACGGCGCTCAGGCGCGAAGTGGCCTATGGCGAAGAGGGCAGCCGCATCGATTTTCGCCTGGAGTTCGACAGTGGCCCGGCCTATGTCGAGGTCAAGAGCGTGACCCTGGGCTACCCCGACACTGACGTTGCGGCATTCCCCGATGCCGTCACCCAGCGCGGCGCCAAGCACCTGCGCGAGCTGGCGACGTTGGCCCGCAATGGTGTTCGTGCCGTGCAGCTTTATTGTGTGAACCTGACCGGGGTCGGAGCGGTGCGCCCAGCCGAGGAAATCGACGCGGCCTATGCCCAGGCATTGCGCGCCGCCGTGGCGGAAGGGGTCGAGGTGCTGGCCTACGGTACCCATCTGGATGCCGAACGCATTGTCATCAACCGCCCATTGCCCGTGTTGCTCAACCCGTGAGCCAGATGCCCTGGCTGTCTTCGTGGCAGCCCAGGGCCAGCAGCGCCTCGCCCTCGCAAGGCCCAGCCACGCATTCGCCGCTCTCTATAAGAAACAAGGCGCCATGATGGGCGCAGTGAATCAGGCTGGCGCTGTCATCGAGAAACGCATCGGTTGCCCAGTTCAGGGGGATACCCCGGTGTGGGCAGCGGTTGCGATAAAGGTACACCTGGCCCTGGCGGCGTACGCCGAGCAGGTCGACGCCGTCTACGCTGAAGGCGCGGCTGTGGCCCTCGGCCAATGAGCTGGAAGTACAAAGCAAGTGCATGGCAAGGAAGACTCGTGAAACACGTGATGGCTTGACGCTTCAATGCGAATAATTATCAAATTGCCCGCATTCGCTGCGCCCAGCCGTCTATGGTGCGCAGTTCCGCCGCCCGCCACAAGGCGCGCGGCCCGCCTTCAGAAGGAAATCCGATGATGCGCCGCCCCGTCGCCCTGATCGCCCTGTGCGCAGGTTTAGTGCTGTCCACCCAGGCCCTGGCTGCCGAACTGCCGCAGCGTTGGGTCAGCGCTGGTGGCGCGCTTAGCGAATGGGTCAGTGCGCTGGGCGGCGAAGCGCACCTGGTCGGCGTCGATACCACCAGCCAACACCCCGAGTCGCTGAAGGCGCTACCGAGTGTCGGCTATCAGCGCCAGTTGTCCGCCGAAGGCATTCTGAGCCTGCGTCCTGATGTGTTGGTGGGTACCGAAGAGATGGGGCCGCCACCGGTGCTGGCGCAGATCCGCAAGGCGGGCGTGCGGGTTGAACTGTTCTCGGGCAAGGCCGAACTCGACGCGGTCGATGAAAACCTCAGGCACCTGGGGCAATTGCTTGGCGCAGAGCAACAAGCCACTGCGCTGGCAACAGGCTATCGCCAGCAGCTGGATGCGCTGCAGGCCGAGGTCAAGCAAGCCCAGGCGGGCCAGAAGGCGCCCGGCGTGTTGCTGCTGGTTGGCCATGCCGGTGCCAAGCCGTTGATCGCTGGCCAAGGCACCGCGGGCGACTGGCTGCTGCGACAGGCCGGGGCGCGCAACCTGGCGGAGCACCAAGGCTACAAGAACTTCTCCAGCGAAGCGCTGGCAGCGCTGGACCCTGATGTGGTGGTGTTTTCCGACCGTGCGTTGGCCGATGAGCAGGCGCTGCAGGCGTTGCTCAAGGAGAACCCGGCGCTGGCGGCCTCCCGTGCGGTGCGTGAGCAGCGCCTGGTGTCACTCGACCCGACGCTGCTGGTGGGCGGCCTTGGGCCGCGCTTGCCGGCGACCCTGCGCACGCTGGCTGGGGCCTTCTACCCAGCAGCCAAGGCCAGCTTCGCGCAATGAAGCAGCGCGTTCAGCCACGCACACTGATCGTCTGCCTGAGCCTGCTGTGCCTGTTGGCGGTGTGGTTGTCCCTGGCCCTGGGGCCGGTCAGCCTGCCGCTGTTCGATACCTTGCGCGCGGGCCTGCGTTTGTTGGGGCTGCCCGTGGCGGGTGATGACTTGCAGCAGGCCGAGATGATCCTCGGCCAGATCCGCCTGCCGCGCACGCTGCTGGGGCTGGCGGTCGGGGCGGTGCTGGCGCTGTCCGGCGTGGCCATGCAGGGGCTGTTCCGCAACCCGCTGGCCGACCCGGGGCTGGTGGGGGTCGCTGCCGGGGCGGCGATGGGCGCTGCGGTGGCCATCGTCGGCAGCAGCTGGTTTGGCGGCATGCCCGATGTGCTCGCGCCCTATCTGTTGTCGCTGTGTGCCTTTATCGGTGGCTTGGGGGTGACCGCGCTGGTCTATCGCCTGGGGCGGCGTGACGGCCAGACCAATGTCGCCACGATGTTGCTGGCCGGCGTGGCGATGACCGCCTTGGGCGGCGCAGCGGTGGGCTTGTTCTCTTACCTGGCCGATGATGCCACCTTGCGCACCTTGACCTTCTGGAACCTGGGCAGCCTCAATGGCGCCAGCTACGAGCGGTTGTGGCCGCTGCTGATGGTGGCCGGGGGCGTGGCGCTGTGGTTGCCGCGTCGGGCGCGGGCGCTGAATGCCTTGCTGCTGGGTGAGTCGGAGGCGCGGCACCTGGGTATCGAGGTGGAGCGGCTCAAGCGCGAACTGGTGTTCTGTACCGCGTTGGGGGTGGGTGCGGCGGTGGCCGCCGCCGGGCTGATCGGCTTCATTGGCCTGGTAGTGCCGCACCTGGTGCGATTGCTGGCAGGGCCCGACCATCGGGTGGTGTTGCCCGCCTCGCTGCTGGCCGGCGGTGTGCTGATGCTGTTTGCCGACCTGGTGGCGCGGCTGGTGCTGGCGCCGGCCGAGCTGCCGATCGGTATCGTCACCGCCTTCATTGGTGCGCCGTTTTTCCTGGTCCTGCTGATTCGAGGGCGTAGCTGATGTTGCAAGTCGAGGGCCTGCACCTGCGGCGGGGCAGCAATGAAGTGCTGCATGACATCCACCTGCAACTGACCCCGGGGCAGGTCGTGGGTGTGCTCGGCCCCAATGGCGCGGGCAAGAGCAGCCTGCTGGGGGTGTTGTGTGGCGAGCTGGCCCCCGGTCGGGGGCGAGTGACGCTACAGGGCCGGCCATTGACTGACTGGGCCGGGCAGGCGAGAGCACAGCGCCTGGCGGTGCTGCCGCAGGTGTCCAGCCTGGGTTTTTCGTTCAGGGTCGAAGAGGTGGTGGCCATGGGGCGGATGCCCCATGGCAGCGGCCAGCTGCGCGACGCCGAAATCGTCGAAGCGGCCTTGCGTGCGGCGGATGCCTGGCACCTGCTGGGGCGCAGCTACCTGGCATTGTCGGGCGGTGAGCGGCAACGGGTACACCTGGCCCGCGTGCTGGCCCAGCTGTGGCCAGGTGAGCAGGGCACTACACTGCTGCTTGACGAACCGACCTCGATGCTCGACCCGCTGCACCAGCACACGACCCTGCAAGCGGTGCGGCGCTTTGCTGATCGCGGCGCTGCGGTGCTGGTGATCCTGCATGACCTGAACCTGGCGGCACGCTACTGTGATCGTATCCTGCTGCTCGAACAGGGCCGCTGCCATGCCCTTGCATCACCCCAGGAGGTGTTGACGCCGGGGGCACTGAAGGCGGTGTTCGGCATCGATGTGCTGGTGCAGGCGCACCCCGAGCGCGGCCACCCGCTGATCATCACGCGTTAGGAGGCATTGCCGATGCGCCATCCGTTGCTGTCCGGTGTTGCGCTGTGCCTGGTGCTGGCGTTGGCGGGGTGCCAGGCCAGCCTGCCGCCGTTACCGGGCTGGCAGAGCCCCGAAGGGCGTGCCCACGCCCAGCTTGGGCAAATCAAGGACCTGGCCAGCGGCCGGCTCATCAGCCCTGAGCAACTGGTCAGGCAGTTGGCCGACGCGCCACGTGTGCTGGTAGGGGAGAAGCATGACAACCCCGATCATCATGCGTTGCAGTTGTGGCTGTTGCGCGCCCTGCAGGCTCAGCGCCCCCAGGGCAGCCTGCTGCTGGAGATGCTGCAGCCCGAGCAGCAGCCGCTGGTCGACAAACTTGAGGCGCAGCAAACGCTGCCTGCGGACCTGCCCAAGGCACTGGCCTGGGAGGAAGGCTGGGACTGGCAGCTGTACGGGCCAATTGTGACGCACGCTTTGCAGGGCGACATTGCGCTGTTGGCCGCCAACCTTTCGCCCGCGCAGATGCGCCACGCCTATCGCCAGCCGGCGGCGTTGTCGGGCGCGCGTTCCAATGCCCCGACGGTGAAGGCCGCGCTGCTTGAGCAGGTGCGTACCGGGCACTGCGGCCTGCTGCCGCAAAGCCAGTTGCCAGCCATGCTTGCGGTCCAGCAGCAACGTGACCGGCGCATGGCCGAACGCTTGATCGCGGCACCGCAGCCGGCCTTGCTGTTGGCGGGCGCGTACCACGTACGCAAGGACCTGGGGGTGCCGTTGCATCTGGCCGACCTTGGGGCGCAGGGGCGCAACGCGGTCTTGCTGTTGGCCGAGGTGGGGGAAGAGGTCGAGGCGGGTATGGCCGACTATGTCTGGTACACGGCGGCGGTGCCTGAGCAGGACTATTGCGCTCAACTGAATCAGTAAGGCCAAACGACAGGCAAAAAAAGACCCGGCAAAAAGCCGGGTCAATAACCGTGATTAGCCTGATGAGGAGATAATCTGAGAGTCCGAACCAGGGGCTTTCAGTTTATCCAACCAGTCTCGCGACCAGTTGCGATAATCATAACGATTCTCATTTCGGAGTCAATCCCCTGCACAGGTTTATTTTGAATTTTTTTGCGGAGGTCTTTTTTCATCCAGTTGTTGATTGAGCGCTTCCTTTCGTTCGATCGGCAAATCATTCCAGTGCATGTCCAGCAACGCGCCTTCTATGGCGTACAACAGCACTTTAGAGGCCCGGAACCCTCGCGTTTTTACAGCCTGGTACGCACCCACCGCGCCCAGGCGGCGCAAATCCGACGCACTGTGGATACCGGCTGCGTGCAACCACTGCGCAGAGGTCTTGCCAAGATTCTTCAGATGCTGCAATTCATCGTTCATCGAGCCTCCTTGCGATGGCTGAACGGGTCTTGGGGGATAAATCGCGAGCAGGTCAGAGAGGAGTGTAGCGGGGCTTGGAAAATGCGCGGCTTTTTGCCATCTGTGGCGACGAGCAGCCCTGAATACGGGGCCTCTAGCTTGTCAGCAGCCGCCTCTTTTTGGGGTGTTGGAGGGCCCCGGTGGGGCGGGTTTACCCGCTACCACTGGGGCCCTGCGAGGATTACAGGCCCGGCAAGCGCTGACGCACCTGTTCGATCACCTGGTCCATGCTGGCACCTTCCTGGGTGTCGACGCGCTTGCTGACCAGCAGTTCTTCCTCGCTCAGGGCGTCACGGCTGGCCTGCTGCGCCTTGACCACTTCCAGGGTGGCGTCCGACGGGTCGCTGTTTGCGGCTTGGCGCTGGGCCAGCCAGCTGGCAATGACCGCTTCCGGGGCGTGGCAATCGAGGATCAGGAAGGGGACGCCCGTCTGGTTGGCGACATCCGCCGCCGCCTGGCGCTGTTCACGCTTGAGGTAGGTGGCATCCAGCACGACCGGGAAGCCCGCGCGCAATACCATCTCCGCTACCTCGTGCAGGCGCTGGTAGGTGGCGGCACTGGCATCCTGGTCATAGATGCCGGCAGTCAGCTGGCCGACGTTCGCTTGCGGTTGTTCGCCGAACAGGCGCTTGCGCTCGACATCGGAGCGCACGCGGATCGCGCCCAGGGCCTCGACCAGGCGCATCGCCACGTGGCTCTTGCCCACTGCCGAGACGCCATGGGTGATGGCCAGCAGCCGCGAAGGGATGGCGCTGTAGCTTTCCGCCAGGTTGGCGTAGTTGCGGTAGGTGCGCAGGGTCGTGGCGCGTTGCACGCCATCGGCATCGGCCGGCATGCTGAACAGCGCCACCTTGGCGCGCACCAGGGCGCGGTAGGCCTTGTAGAAGTTCAGCACTTCCAGGCCTTCATAATCGCCGGTCAGTTCCAGGTACTGGCTGACGAAGCGCCGGGCCAGGCACTTGAGGCCGCGGTCTTCCAGGTCCATGGCCAGGAAGCCGGTGTCGGCCCAGACGTCGGTCATGCGGAACGGTTCGTTGAACTCGATGCAGTCGAAGATCACCACCTTGCCGTTGATCACGGTGGCGTTGCCCAGGTGGATGTCACCGTGGCATTCACGGGTGAAGCCATTGGCCTTGCGCGCGGCGAACAGGCCTTGGAGCCGCTCGAAGCTGCTACGTGCCCAGGCCTGGAGGTTATCCAGTTGCTGCAGGTCGGCCTTGTCGGTGAGGAATGGGCGGATCTGTTCGAAATTCTGCTCGACCGGGGCCATCACGCTTTCAGGTGAGCCGTAAGGTTGCTCTGCCGGCACCTTGGGCGTCTGCAGGTGGAATTCGGCAACCTGCCGGGCCATCTGGTCGATGTGCTCGGCGTTGAGCTCGCCGTTGGCTTGCAAGGTGCTGAGCATCTGCCCTTGCGGGAACTGGCGCATCTTCAGTGCGTACTCGATGGCCTCGCCCTCGCCGCCGATTTGCGGGGCTTCGGCACTGCCGGTGATCGGCAGCACTTCGAGGTACAAGTCTTCGGTCAGGCGCTGGTTCAGGCGCAATTCTTCGTTACAGAAATGCGCGCGCTGATCCAGGCGGGTGAAGTCGAGGAAGCCGAAATTCATTGGCTTCTTGACCTTGTAGGCGTACTCGCCAGTCAGCAGGACCCAGGAGATATGCGTCTCGATGAGTTGGAACCCATCCACGGGGTGAGGGTAGAGGGCTGGGTTCTGCAACGCAGTAATAAGAGCTTGGCTCACGGGAAATCCTTCCGAGGGCAGGGAATTCGAATGCGCCATTATGGTCAATGGTGCCGTCCCTGCATACCGCCGGGGGCGCCTGCCCAGCCTTTACAAAGTGCGTATAATCCGCCGCCATGACTCGAACTCGAAACGCTCGTACCCCTCAGAAACGCCCGACCGGCCGCTCTCGCGCCTGGCTGGGCTGGGCTTTGAAGCTCAGCCTGGTCGGCCTGGTGATCATCGCCGGCTTCGCGGTTTACCTCGATGCTGTCGTCCAGGAAAAGTTCTCCGGCAAGCGCTGGACCATCCCGGCCAAGGTGTATGCCCGGCCGCTGGAGCTGTTCGTCGGCCAAAAACTGAGCAAGAACGACTTCCTCACCGAACTCGACGCCCTTGGCTATCGCCGTGAAAGCGCGGCCAACGGCCCGGGCGCAGCGGCAGTCAACGGTAATACCGTCGACCTCAATACCCGTGGCTTCCAGTTCTACGAAGGGATGGAGCCAGCGCAGTTCGTGCGCGTGCGCTTCTCTGGCGATTATGTCGCCGGGCTTTCCGGTGCCAACAACGGCAAGCTCGATGTGGTACGCCTGGAGCCGCTGATGATCGGCGGCATTTACCCGAAAAACCTCGAGGACCGCATCCTGATCAAGATCGATCAGGTGCCGCCGTACCTGCTCGAAACCCTGGTGGCAACCGAGGACCGCGACTTCTACAGCCACTTTGGCGTGTCGCCCAAGTCCATCGCCCGTGCGGTGTGGGTCAACACCTCGTCCGGGGCCATGCGCCAGGGCGGCAGTACCCTGACCCAGCAGTTGGTGAAGAACTTCTACCTCACCAGCGAGCGCAGCCTCAGCCGCAAGCTGACTGAAGCGATGATGGCCGTGCTGCTGGAGCTGCATTACGACAAGCGCGAGATTCTCGAGGCCTACCTCAACGAGGTATTCGTCGGCCAGGACGGCCAGCGTGCGGTGCATGGCTTTGGCCTGGCCAGCCAGTTCTTCTTCAGCCAACCGCTGTCAGAGCTCAAGCTGCACCAGATCGCCTTGCTGGTGGGCATGGTCAAGGGGCCGTCCTACTACAACCCGCGGCGTTACCCTGACCGCGCCCTGGCCCGTCGTAACCTGGTGCTCGACCTGCTGGCTGAACAGGGCGTGGCGAGCAAGGACGTGATCGAGGCGGCGAAGAAGATGCCGCTGGGCGTGACCAAGCGCGGCAGCCTGGCAGACAGCTCGTTCCCGGCGTTCCTCGACTTGGTCAA
Organism: Pseudomonas sp. NFX1; assembly: GCF_051123555.1. NCBI lineage: Bacteria > Pseudomonadati > Pseudomonadota > Gammaproteobacteria > Pseudomonadales > Pseudomonadaceae > Pseudomonas > Pseudomonas sp. NFX1. The sequence goes on from NZ_CP169366.1 coordinate 5,528,587, forward strand.
GCGCCAGTTGCGCCAGGACTACCGCGACGAAGACTTGACCGAAGAAGGCCTGCGTATCTTCACCAGCTTCGACCCGATCCTGCAGATGAAGGCCGAAACCTCGATGAACGAGACCTTCAAGCGCCTGGCCGGGCGCAAGGGGGCTGACGAGGTCGAGTCGGCGATGGTCGTGACCAACCCGGAAACCGGGGAAGTCCAAGCGCTGATCGGCAGCCGTCTGTCGGGCTTTGCCGGCTTCAACCGGGCCATCGACGCGGTGCGGCCGATCGGTTCGCTGGTCAAGCCGGCGGTGTACCTGACCGCCCTGGAGCAGCCCAGCAAATACACCCTGACCAGTTGGATACAGGACGAGCCGTTCTCGGTCAAAGGGGCCAACGGCCAGGTTTGGCGCCCGCAGAACTATGACCGCCGGCCCCATGGCACCATTTATCTGTACCAGGGCCTGGCCAACTCCTACAACCTGTCGACGGCCAAGCTCGGCCTGGAAGTGGGCGTGCCCAATGTGATCAAGACCATTGGTCGGCTGGGCGTGAATGTCGACTGGCCAGCCTTCCCGGCGATGCTGCTGGGGGCCGGTGGCATGTCGCCGATGCAGGTTGCGACCATGTACCAGACGATTGCCAACGGTGGTTTCAACACGCCGATGCGCGGTATTCGCAGCGTGCTGACCGCCGAGGGCGAACCGCTCAAGCGCTACCCGTTCCAGATTCAGCAAACCTTCGACCCGGGTTCCATCTACCTGGTGCAAAACGCCATGCAACGGGTGATGCGCGAAGGTACCGGCCGGTCGGTGTACAACGTGTTGCCGCGTTCGCTCACCCTGGCCGGCAAGACCGGTACCAGCAACGACTCGCGTGACAGCTGGTTCTCCGGCTTCAGCCAGGACCTGCTGGCGGTGGTGTGGATGGGCCGCGACGATAACGGCAAGACGCCGTTCACCGGTGCCACTGGCGCCCTGCAGGTCTGGACCAGCTTCATGAAGAAGGCCGACCCGTTGCCACTGGACATGCCGCAGCCGGACAACATCGTGCAAGCCTGGATCGACCCGTACAGCGGGCAAGGTTCTGATGGCAGCTGTCCGGGAGCGGTGCAGATGCCGTATATTCGCGGCAGCGAACCGCCCGCCGGGGCAACCTGTGGCGGTGAGCAGAATCCGGCAGAATCGGTCATGGACTGGGTCAAAGGCTGGATGAATTAAGCGCGAGCTGCATTGATGAGGTGTGAAGTGAATAAGTGGCTGTTTCCTGCCTTGACGGCGTTGGTTGTGCTCCAGGGTTGCTCCAGCGTCCAGCGTGGCAATATCCCGGTGGTCGACTCGAGCACGCGCGTCTCCAACAGTGAACGCGTAACGGCCAACCGCTCGGCGGCTGGCATGAACAGCGGCACCTCACAAGCGCAAACGCTGCCTGAGGACTCCGGCGTGACCGTGATGATTCCGCAGGGTGCCGGTGCCTCGGGCATCCAGACGTTCCCGGCCGCCAATGGGGCGGCACCGATCAGCGCCATGCCGATTACCCCTGGCCCGGTCTCGACCGGGCCGATGACCACCAACCCCAACCCGATTGCCGACGAACCGTTCGACATCGCGTCGATGAACAGCACGGCGAAAGCCAGCAGCGCGCCGACCGGTATTCCGCGTAGCACCGCCGCAGCCGGTGGGCTGTCTGCCGATGAGCAGCTCGACGGGCCAGTGCTGGCGCTGTTGACCACTGCCCAGCAACAACAGGGCAGTGGCGACTTCAATGGTGCTTCGTCGAGCCTGGAGCGTGCCCAGCGTATCGCGCCGCGCGAACCGCAGGTGCTGTTCCGCCTGGCCCAGGTGCGCCTGGCCCAAGGTGATGCCGCGCAGGCCGAGCAGTTGGCCCGCCGAGCCCTGACCTACGCCAATGGCCGCCCTGACCTGCAGGCCGAACTGTGGAACACCATCGCCCAGGCCCGCGAGAAACAAGGTGACAGTGCCGGTGCGGCGTTGGCGCGGCAGAAGGCACGGGTGAACTCGTAATGATCGAGCAACGCATTCTGGACATCGCCGACCACCTGCTGCTGATCGAGCGTGAACTGAAGGTGCAGGGCTGGTGGGACGATGAGCCGCCCAGCGATGAAGCGCTGGCCAGCACCGTGCCCTTCGCGGTTGACACCATGAGCCTGGAGCAGTGGCTGCAATGGATCTTCCTGCCGCGCATGAAGATCATCATCGAGCTGGGCCAGCCGCTGCCTAACGCGTCGGGCATTCTGGTGATGGCCGAAACGGTGTTCACCGATCGCCCAGAGCAGAGTCGCGAGCTACGGCGCCTGCTGGCAGAGTTCGATCAATTGATCGCTGCTTGAGCCTGATTTCTTCTCTTTTTCCTTCAAGGGCCGCAGATTGTGGCCCTTTTTTATGGAAATCTTCTTAATTCTGCTGCTGGTATCCTTTTTAGTGGTGGCAGGAATTCATCTTGAGGAAAAATTGGCAATAATTTTTCTTGACTTGTAGCCGGCAAATCACAAGAATCCAACTTCCGCTGTAGAGGGACTGCCAGAAGCAGACCCGCTAAGCAGATCATGAGGCGCACACCCGCGCCGACCTGTAACACCCCGCAACGCGTTACCTCGCGCTGGGTGGGAAAACCCCGCAACACTCTGGGGCGCTCCCAATACTTGCTCAGTCAGTGCTGACGTTCGCTCGTGCTCTGCTTGGCAGTAAACCTATTAAGACCCGTCCACTAGGGACGGTATTCTGGCGTTTTAGAGGTGAACAACGTGGAGCTTTTATCTGGCGCTGAGATGGTCGTCCGCTTCTTGCGTGACGAAGGCGTTAAGCACATCTACGGGTACCCTGGCGGTGCTCTTCTTCATGTTTACGACGCCCTGTTCAAGGAACCGGAAGTCGAACACATCCTGGTTCGTCACGAACAGGCTGCGACCCATATGGCAGACGGCTACGCCCGTGCCACCGGCAAGGCCGGTGTGGTGCTGGTAACCTCCGGCCCGGGTGCGACCAATGCCATCACCGGCATTGCCACCGCCTACATGGATTCGATTCCGATGGTCATCCTCTCCGGCCAGGTGCCTAGCACCATGGTGGGTACCGATGCCTTCCAGGAAACCGACATGATCGGTATCTCGCGGCCGATCGTGAAGCACAGCTTCATGATCAAGAACGCCACCGAGATCCCTGAAGTTCTGAAAAAAGCCTTCTATCTGGCGCAATCCGGCCGTCCCGGCCCGGTCGTGGTCGACATTCCAAAAGATATGACCAACCCGGCCGAGAAGTTCGAGTACGTCTATCCGAAGAAGGTCAAGCTGCGCTCCTACAGCCCGGCGGTACGTGGCCACTCCGGCCAGATCCGCAAGGCCGCCGAGATGCTGCTGGCTGCCAAGCGCCCCATTGTCTATGCCGGTGGTGGCGTGATCCTCGGCGGTGGCTCCGAAGCCCTGACCGAAATCGCCAAGTCGCTGAACCTGCCGGTTACCAATACCCTCATGGGTCTGGGTAGCTACCCGGGTACCGACCGTCAGTTCGTCGGCATGCTCGGCATGCACGGCAGCTTCACGGCCAACATGGCCATGCACAATGCCGACGTCATCTTCGCCGTCGGCGCGCGCTTCGATGACCGCGTGGTCAACGGCCCGGCCAAGTTCTGCCCGAATGCCAAGATCATCCACATCGACATCGACCCAGCGTCGATTTCCAAGATGATCAAGGCCGACGTGCCTATCGTGGGCCCGGTCGACAGCGTCTTGAACGAGATGCTCGGCATCCTCAAAGAAATCGGCGAGCAGCCTGACAAGGCCGCCGCAGAAGCCTGGTGGAAGCAGATCGACGAGTGGCGTGGCGATGGCGACCTGTTCCCTTACAACAAAGGGGACGGCAGCGTCATCAAACCGCAGACCGTGATCGAAACCCTGTGCGAAGTGACCAAGGGCGATGCCTTCGTCACCTCCGACGTCGGCCAGCATCAGATGTTCGCGGCGCAGTACTACCGCTTCAACAAGCCGAACCGCTGGATCAACTCCGGTGGCCTGGGCACCATGGGCTTCGGTTTCCCGGCGGCCATGGGCGTCAAGCTCAACTTCCCGGATCAGGACGTGGCGTGCGTCACTGGCGAAGGCAGTATCCAGATGAACATCCAGGAGCTGTCTACCTGCATGCAGTACGGCCTGCCGGTAAAAATCGTCAACCTGAACAACGGTGTATTGGGCATGGTCCGCCAGTGGCAGGACATGGCGTACAACGGCCGTCATTCGCACTCCTATGTCGAGTCGCTGCCTGACTTCATCAAGCTGGCCGAGGCCTATGGCCATGTGGGCATCCGCATCACCAGCCTGAAGGACCTCAAGCCGAAGCTGGAAGAGGCGTTTGCGATGAAGGACCGCCTGGTGTTCATCGACATCGCGGTTGACCGTACCGAGCACGTCTATCCGATGCAGATCAAGGATGGCTCGATGCGTGACATGTGGCTGAGCAAGACGGAGCGTACCTGATATGCGGCACATCATTTCCCTGCTGCTGGAAAACGAACCCGGTGCCTTGTCTCGCGTCGTTGGCCTGTTCTCCCAGCGTAACTACAACATTGAAAGCCTGACCGTGGCGCCGACCGAAGACCCGACCCTGTCGCGTCTGACGCTGACCACCGTTGGCCATGACGAAGTGATCGAGCAGATCACCAAGAACCTGAACAAGCTCGTCGAAGTGGTGAAGCTTGTCGACCTGTCGGAAAGCGCTCATATCGAGCGCGAACTGATGCTGGTCAAGGTCAAGGCCACCGGAGCCCAGCGCGCCGAGATCAAGCGCACCACGGATATCTTCCGTGGCCAGATCGTCGATGTGACCGCCAGTGTGTACACCGTGCAACTGAGCGGCACCAGCGACAAACTGGACAGCTTCATCCAGGCCATCGGCACCGCATCGATTCTCGAAACCGTGCGCAGTGGCGTCACCGGCATTGCCCGTGGCGACAAAGTGCTCAGCATCTAAATTCAAAAATTAGCGATGGCTCCGCAGGGGCCGAGATATAACCAGGGGTATTTTCATGAAAGTTTTCTACGATAAAGACTGCGACCTTTCCATCATCCAGGGTAAGAAAGTCGCCATCATCGGTTACGGTTCCCAAGGCCACGCCCAGGCGTGCAACCTGAAAGACTCCGGTGTAGACGTTACCGTCGGTCTGCGTAAAGGCTCGGCCACCGTTGCCAAGGCCGAAGCCCACGGTCTGAAAGTTGCCGACGTGGCTACCGCTGTCGCTGCTGCCGACCTGGTCATGATCCTGACCCCGGACGAGTTCCAAGGCGCTCTGTACAAGAACGAGATCGAGCCGAACATCAAGAAAGGCGCCACCCTGGCCTTCTCCCACGGCTTCTCGATCCACTACAACCAGGTTGTTCCGCGTGCCGACCTCGACGTGATCATGATCGCGCCGAAAGCCCCGGGCCACACCGTGCGTTCCGAGTTCGTCAAAGGCGGCGGCATCCCTGACCTGATCGCTATCTACCAGGACGCTTCCGGCAACGCCAAGAACGTTGCGCTGTCCTACGCTGCAGGCGTCGGTGGCGGCCGTACCGGCATCATCGAAACCACCTTCAAGGACGAGACTGAAACCGACCTGTTCGGTGAGCAGGCAGTTCTGTGTGGCGGTACCGTCGAGCTGGTCAAAGCCGGTTTCGAAACACTGGTCGAAGCTGGCTACGCGCCAGAAATGGCCTACTTCGAGTGCCTGCACGAGCTGAAGCTGATCGTTGACCTCATGTACGAAGGCGGCATCGCCAACATGAACTACTCGATCTCGAACAACGCCGAGTACGGTGAGTACGTCACCGGCCCAGAAGTCATCAACGAAGAATCCCGCAAGGCCATGCGCAACGCTCTGAAGCGCATCCAGGACGGCGAGTACGCGAAGATGTTCATCTCCGAAGGTGCCACCAACTACCCATCGATGACCGCCAAGCGCCGCAACAACGCTGCCCACGGCATCGAAGTCATCGGCGAGCAACTGCGCTCGATGATGCCTTGGATCTCGGCGAACAAGATCGTCGACAAAGCCAAGAACTAAGTTTCTCGCAACATGAAAAACGCGGCTTCGGCCGCGTTTTTTCGTTTAGGCAGCCGGCATCTGGTATAAAGCAGACCAGTGGCCTGCCGTCAGAACCTGTTTCGCAGGCCCGTGTCGAACATATTCCACCCTGTTGCAAGGTACCCTACATGAGCGAACGTCCCGAAGAGCCGAACAAGCCCTCCGACGCCGAAAGCCTGCTACCTGTCGATGAGCACATTGAAGAAGGGCATGACGCCGAAGGGCGCAAGGTCCGGCATCGCGGCATTTATTTGCTGCCCAACCTGTTCACCACCGCCAACCTGTTCGCCGGCTTCTATTCAATCATCAACTCGATGAGCGCGCAGAGTGCGCTGAGCGCCGGTGACCCGCGCGAGGCAAGCAAGTACTTCGCCTTCGCCGCCATCGCTATCTTCGTTGCCATGGTGCTCGATGGCCTTGATGGCCGTGTAGCACGCATGACCAACACCCAGAGCGCCTTCGGCGCCGAGTACGATTCGCTGTCGGACATGGTCGCCTTCGGTGTGGCCCCTGCGCTGCTGGCCTTTGGCTGGGCACTGGGCGACATGGGCAAGGTCGGCTGGATGGTCGCCTTCATCTATGTGGCGGGCGCCGCTCTGCGGCTGGCGCGCTTCAACACCCAGGTGGGGACCGCCGACAAGCGTTACTTCATCGGCCTGGCCAGCCCGGCCGCTGCCGGGGTGGTTGCAGGTACTGTTTGGGCCTTCAGTGACTACGGCATCCAGGGCTCCAAGCTGTCGTTCCTGGTGGCGCTGCTGGTTGCGGCTGCCGGCATGCTGATGGTCAGTAACATCAAGTACAACAGCTTCAAGGAGCTCGACTTAAAAGGGCGCGTGCCGTTTGTGGCTATCCTGGCTGTGGTGCTGGTATTCGCGGTGGTCTTCAGCGACCCGCCCCGCATCCTGCTGCTGATTTTCCTTGCCTACGCGGCGTCTGGGCCGATCCAGTTCCTGCTGCGGTCTCGCCGTCGTAAATCGTGACAATGATTTAATGATGGAATAACCCTCCGGCTCCATAGTCTTACTGGTACATCCGTTATCCAGTGCTGTGGAGCCGTCCATGCTCATCAAGCTACCCAGGTCGTCCGAGTGCAATGCATCGGAGATCACCCCCGAAGGTCTCTATCTCTCTCGTCGCAGCTTGCTCGGTGGTTCGCTGGCAGGGCTAGCCCTGGGCGCACTGCCAGGCCTGGCGCATGCGGCCGAGGCCAGCCGTTACGCTGATGTCGAGGCGGGCGCCGCACCTGGCTGGTTCAGCGACAAGCTTGCTGGCACGCAATGGCAGGCGGTGACGGTCAAGGACGAGGCTATCACCCCGTTCAAGGATGCGACCCACTACAACAACTTCTATGAGTTCGGGCCTGACAAAGGCGACCCAGCGGCCAATGGCGATAGCTTGAAGACCGAGCCGTGGTCGGTGGTAATTGACGGCGAAGTCGGCAAGCCTGGGCGCTATGCCCTCGAAGACTTCGTCAAGCCGTATCAGCTCGAAGAGCGCATCTACCGGTTGCGCTGTGTCGAGGCGTGGTCAATGGTCATCCCCTGGCTTGGCTTCCCGCTGGCGCAGGTACTCAAACAGGTAGAGCCGACATCGAAAGCGCGCTACGTGCGATTCGAGACTTTGAAGGACCCGGAGCATATGCCCGGGCAGCGCTCAGGCTTTGCCTTGATCGACTGGCCTTATAGAGAAGGGTTGCGCCTGGATGAGGCGATGCACCCCTTGGCGATTCTGGCGGTGGGTATGTATGGCCGTGAACTGGCCAACCAGAATGGCGCGCCGCTGCGGCTGGTGGTGCCTTGGAAGTACGGGTTCAAGAGCATCAAGTCGATCGTGCGTATCAGCTTGGTGGCCGAGCAGCCGCAAACCACCTGGGAGGGGCTGGCGCCAGACGAGTATGGCTTCTATGCCAACGTCAACCCGGAAGTCGATCACCCGCGTTGGAGCCAGGCGCGTGAACGCCGTTTACCCAGTGGCCTGTTCAGCCCCAATGTGCGGCAGACCCAGATGTTCAATGGCTACGCCGATGAGGTGGCGTCGCTGTATACCGACCTCGACCTGCGGAAGAACTATTGATGCGTTATCCCTGGTTGCGCCTGGCCATCTTTATAGTGGGGTGCGCGTTGCCGCTTTGGTGGTTGTATGAAGCGGCGATGAGCCTGCTGGGGCCTGACCCGGGCAAGATCCTGATGGACCGGCTGGGTTTGGGTGCGCTGACGTTCTTGCTGGTGACGTTGTGCATGACGCCGTTGCAGCGGCTGACCGGGTGGTCGGGCTGGATCGTCGTGCGCCGGCAGCTGGGGTTGTGGTGTTTTGCTTATATCGTGCTGCACATCCTTTGTTATCTGTTCTTTATTCTGGGGTTGGACTGGGGGCAGTTGGCTGTCGAGCTACGCAAGCGGCCCTACATTTTTGTGGGTGCGCTGGGTTTTCTTGGTTTGCTGGCCCTGGCGGTCACCTCCAATCGGTACAGCCAGCGGCGGTTGGGCGCCCGTTGGAAGAAGCTGCACAAGCTGGTGTATGTGATTCTGGGGTTGGGGTTGCTGCATTTTCTGTGGATCGTGCGTTCGGACCTGCGGGAGTGGGCTATCTATGCGGGCATTGGTGGTTTGCTGATGGTGTTGCGGATTCCCGCGGTGGCGCGGCGCGTGCCGCGGTTGGTGGGGCGGCGGGGGAGGGTGGCTTCGTAGGGGTGTGGCTTGCTCGTCGTTGGGTTTGTGGGGGTAGAAGTGTTCGCCACAGCAGTTTCAGCGCCTATGAGATCGAGCGCCGCCCGCGCGGCGCATCGCGAGCGAGCTCGCTCCTACATTTGTTTCGGGCCAATTATTCCTGAGTGATTGGCGCGCGGCCCTTGGGTGCCCGCCTCAATATAGCGTCGTACGAACAAGGCGGTCGCGCGCCAATGCCACAGGCCTCACTGGCCCGAAACAAATGTAGGAGCGAGCTCGCTCGCGATGCGCCGCGCGGGCGGCGCTCGATCTCATAGGCGCCGAAAGGGTAATGGCGGGCACCTGTCAGCCTTGATGCGGTCTTTTCTGCGGTTATTTCACTTTAATGAACATTAAGGGTTGACGCGGTCTCGAATCCCCTTATAATGCGCCCCACTTCCAGCGTAGTCGGAACGAAAAACTCCTTGAGTTTCAACGAGTTAAATAGTCAAGGCGAAGTTTGAAGTGCTCCGATCGAAAGATCGTCAGCGGTTAAGATGGTGGTTGACAGCGCTTCTAAACGCTGTATGATTCGCCTCCCGCTACGAGAGATCGCAGCGAGTCAAGTGTTTGAAGCTAAACGAGTTTCTCGCAAAAAACTTCAAAATAAACGCTTGACAGCAAATGAGGAAAGCGTAGAATGCGCGCCTCGGTTGAGACGAAAAGCTCTTAACCAACCGCTCTTTAACAAATTGAATCAAGCAATTCGTGTGGGTGCTTGTGAGTACGGACTGATAGTCACAAAGATTATCAGCATCACAAGTGACCATGCGAGAAATCACATAGTCATTTGAGATTGCTGAGCCAAGTTTAGGGTTTCTTAAAAACCCAAGCAGTATTGAACTGAAGAGTTTGATCATGGCTCAGATTGAACGCTGGCGGCAGGCCTAACACATGCAAGTCGAGCGGATGAGAAGAGCTTGCTCTTCGATTCAGCGGCGGACGGGTGAGTAATGCCTAGGAATCTGCCTGATAGTGGGGGACAACGTTTCGAAAGGGACGCTAATACCGCATACGTCCTACGGGAGAAAGCAGGGGACCTTCGGGCCTTGCGCTATCAGATGAGCCTAGGTCGGATTAGCTAGTTGGTGGGGTAATGGCTCACCAAGGCGACGATCCGTAACTGGTCTGAGAGGATGATCAGTCACACTGGAACTGAGACACGGTCCAGACTCCTACGGGAGGCAGCAGTGGGGAATATTGGACAATGGGCGAAAGCCTGATCCAGCCATGCCGCGTGTGTGAAGAAGGTCTTCGGATTGTAAAGCACTTTAAGTTGGGAGGAAGGGCAGTAAGCGAATACCTTGCTGTTTTGACGTTACCGACAGAATAAGCACCGGCTAACTCTGTGCCAGCAGCCGCGGTAATACAGAGGGTGCAAGCGTTAATCGGAATTACTGGGCGTAAAGCGCGCGTAGGTGGTTTGTTAAGTTGAATGTGAAAGCCCCGGGCTCAACCTGGGAACTGCATCCAAAACTGGCAAGCTAGAGTACGGTAGAGGGTGGTGGAATTTCCTGTGTAGCGGTGAAATGCGTAGATATAGGAAGGAACACCAGTGGCGAAGGCGACCACCTGGACTGATACTGACACTGAGGTGCGAAAGCGTGGGGAGCAAACAGGATTAGATACCCTGGTAGTCCACGCCGTAAACGATGTCAACTAGCCGTTGGAATCCTTGAGATTTTAGTGGCGCAGCTAACGCATTAAGTTGACCGCCTGGGGAGTACGGCCGCAAGGTTAAAACTCAAATGAATTGACGGGGGCCCGCACAAGCGGTGGAGCATGTGGTTTAATTCGAAGCAACGCGAAGAACCTTACCAGGCCTTGACATGCAGAGAACTTTCCAGAGATGGATTGGTGCCTTCGGGAACTCTGACACAGGTGCTGCATGGCTGTCGTCAGCTCGTGTCGTGAGATGTTGGGTTAAGTCCCGTAACGAGCGCAACCCTTGTCCTTAGTTACCAGCACGTTATGGTGGGCACTCTAAGGAGACTGCCGGTGACAAACCGGAGGAAGGTGGGGATGACGTCAAGTCATCATGGCCCTTACGGCCTGGGCTACACACGTGCTACAATGGTCGGTACAGAGGGTTGCCAAGCCGCGAGGTGGAGCTAATCTCACAAAACCGATCGTAGTCCGGATCGCAGTCTGCAACTCGACTGCGTGAAGTCGGAATCGCTAGTAATCGCGAATCAGAATGTCGCGGTGAATACGTTCCCGGGCCTTGTACACACCGCCCGTCACACCATGGGAGTGGGTTGCACCAGAAGTAGCTAGTCTAACCTTCGGGAGGACGGTTACCACGGTGTGATTCATGACTGGGGTGAAGTCGTAACAAGGTAGCCGTAGGGGAACCTGCGGCTGGATCACCTCCTTAATCGACGACATCAGCCTGCTGATGAGCTCCCACACGAATTGCTTGATTCTTTGTATAAAGACGATGCTGTAACGCGACCCTGTTATAGGTCTGTAGCTCAGTTGGTTAGAGCGCACCCCTGATAAGGGTGAGGTCGGCAGTTCAAATCTGCCCAGACCTACCAATTACTTGGTGCGGCCTACAAAATACGGGGCCATAGCTCAGCTGGGAGAGCGCCTGCCTTGCACGCAGGAGGTCAGCGGTTCGATCCCGCTTGGCTCCACCACTCTTCAGGTTTCGCAGCACTGCTCAGAACTTAGAAATGAACATTCGGTGATGAATGTTGATTTCTGGCTTTTGTCAGATCGTTCTTTAAAAATTCGGATATGTGATAGAAATAGACTGAACACTACTTTCACTGGTAGTGGATCAGGCTAAGGTAAAATTTGTGATTTGCTCTTAATCGAGCAGCATGCGAATTTTCGGCGAATGTCGTCTTCACAGTATAACCAGATTGCTTGGGGTTATATGGTCAAGTGAAGAAGCGCATACGGTGGATGCCTTGGCAGTCAGAGGCGATGAAAGACGTGGTAGCCTGCGATAAGCTTTGGGGAGTCGGCAAACAGACTGTGATCCAGAGATCTCTGAATGGGGGAACCCACTCAGCATAAGCTGAGTATCTTGTACTGAATACATAGGTGCAAGAGGCGAACCAGGGGAACTGAAACATCTAAGTACCCTGAGGAAAAGAAATCAACCGAGATTCCCTTAGTAGTGGCGAGCGAACGGGGACCAGCCCTTAAGTTGGTTTGAGATTAGTGGAACGCTCTGGAAAGTGCGGCCATAGTGGGTGATAGCCCCGTACACGAAAATCTCTTATCAATGAAATCGAGTAGGACGGAGCACGAGAAACTTTGTCTGAATATGGGGGGACCATCCTCCAAGGCTAAATACTACTGACTGACCGATAGTGAACTAGTACCGTGAGGGAAAGGCGAAAAGAACCCCGGAGAGGGGAGTGAAATAGATCCTGAAACCGTATGCGTACAAGCAGTGGGAGCCTACTTGTTAGGTGACTGCGTACCTTTTGTATAATGGGTCAGCGACTTATATTCAGTGGCGAGCTTAACCGAATAGGGGAGGCGTAGCGAAAGCGAGTCTTAATAGGGCGTTTAGTCGCTGGGTATAGACCCGAAACCGGGCGATCTATCCATGGGCAGGTTGAAGGTTAGGTAACACTGACTGGAGGACCGAACCGACTACCGTTGAAAAGTTAGCGGATGACCTGTGGATCGGAGTGAAAGGCTAATCAAGCTCGGAGATAGCTGGTTCTCCTCGAAAGCTATTTAGGTAGCGCCTCATGTATCACTGTAGGGGGTAGAGCACTGTTTCGGCTAGGGGGTCATCCCGACTTACCAAACCGATGCAAACTCCGAATACCTACAAGTGCCGAGCATGGGAGACACACGGCGGGTGCTAACGTCCGTCGTGAAAAGGGAAACAACCCAGACCGTCAGCTAAGGTCCCAAAGTCATGGTTAAGTGGGAAACGATGTGGGAAGGCTTAGACAGCTAGGAGGTTGGCTTAGAAGCAGCCACCCTTTAAAGAAAGCGTAATAGCTCACTAGTCGAGTCGGCCTGCGCGGAAGATGTAACGGGGCTCAAACCATGCACCGAAGCTACGGGTATCATCTTAGGATGATGCGGTAGAGGAGCGTTCTGTAAGCCTGTGAAGGTGAGTTGAGAAGCTTGCTGGAGGTATCAGAAGTGCGAATGCTGACATGAGTAACGACAATGGGAGTGAAAAACTCCCACGCCGAAAGACCAAGGTTTCCTGCGCAACGTTAATCGACGCAGGGTTAGTCGGTCCCTAAGGCGAGGCTGAAAAGCGTAGTCGATGGAAAACAGGTTAATATTCCTGTACTTGCAGTTATTGCGATGGAGGGACGGAGAAGGCTAGGCCAGCTTGGCGTTGGTTGTCCAAGTTTAAGGTGGTAGGCTGAAATCTTAGGCAAATCCGGGATTTCAAGGCCGAGAGCTGATGACGAGTTGCCATTAGGCGACGAAGTGGTTGATGCCATGCTTCCAAGAAAAGCTCCTAAGCTTCAGATAACTGGGAACCGTACCCCAAACCGACACAGGTGGTTAGGTAGAGAATACCAAGGCGCTTGAGAGAACTCGGGTGAAGGAACTAGGCAAAATGGCACCGTAACTTCGGGAGAAGGTGCGCCGGCGAGGGTTAAGGACTTGCTCCGTAAGCCCATGCCGGTCGAAGATACCAGGCCGCTGCGACTGTTTATTAAAAACACAGCACTCTGCAAACACGAAAGTGGACGTATAGGGTGTGACGCCTGCCCGGTGCCGGAAGGTTAATTGATGGGGTTAGCGCAAGCGAAGCTCTTGATCGAAGCCCCGGTAAACGGCGGCCGTAACTATAACGGTCCTAAGGTAGCGAAATTCCTTGTCGGGTAAGTTCCGACCTGCACGAATGGCGTAACGATGGCGGCGCTGTCTCCACCCGAGACTCAGTGAAATTGAAATCGCTGTGAAGATGCAGTGTATCCGCGGCTAGACGGAAAGACCCCGTGAACCTTTACTATAGCTTTGCACTGGACTTTGAATTTGCTTGTGTAGGATAGGTGGGAGGCTTTGAAGTGGGGACGCCAGTTCTCATGGAGCCATCCTTGAAATACCACCCTGGCAACTTTGAGGTTCTAACTCAGGTCCGTTATCCGGATCGAGGACAGTGTATGGTGGGTAGTTTGACTGGGGCGGTCTCCTCCCAAAGAGTAACGGAGGAGTACGAAGGTGCGCTCAGACCGGTCGGAAATCGGTCGTAGAGTATAAAGGCAAAAGCGCGCTTGACTGCGAGACAAACACGTCGAGCAGGTACGAAAGTAGGTCTTAGTGATCCGGTGGTTCTGTATGGAAGGGCCATCGCTCAACGGATAAAAGGTACTCCGGGGATAACAGGCTGATACCGCCCAAGAGTTCATATCGACGGCGGTGTTTGGCACCTCGATGTCGGCTCATCACATCCTGGGGCTGAAGCCGGTCCCAAGGGTATGGCTGTTCGCCATTTAAAGTGGTACGCGAGCTGGGTTTAGAACGTCGTGAGACAGTTCGGTCCCTATCTGCCGTGGACGTTTGAGATTTGAGAGGGGCTGCTCCTAGTACGAGAGGACCGGAGTGGACGAACCTCTGGTGTTCCGGTTGTCACGCCAGTGGCATTGCCGGGTAGCTATGTTCGGAAGAGATAACCGCTGAAAGCATCTAAGCGGGAAACTTGCCTCAAGATGAGATCTCACTGGGATCTAGAATCCCCTAAAGGGCCGTCGAAGACTACGACGTTGATAGGTTGGGTGTGTAAGCGCTGTGAGGCGTTGAGCTAACCAATACTAATTGCCCGTGAGGCTTGACCATATAACACCCAAGCAATTTGCTCATGCAGATTGCGGTGGTGAAGACACACGAACCGAAAGTTCGAATGCCCATCACAAATCACATATCCGAATTCGCTAGGCTGTCCATCTGGACGTTCTGGCAACAGAATTTCTTGACGACCATAGAGCATTGGAACCACCTGATCCCATCCCGAACTCAGTAGTGAAACGATGCATCGCCGATGGTAGTGTGGGGTCTCCCCATGTGAGAGTAGGTCATCGTCAAGATTCATTTCGCAAAACCCCTATCTGCGCAAGCAGGTAGGGGTTTTGTCTTTGCGGCTGGAAAAGAATTGTCGCCATGCTCGCCATAAGCCCGGGCATGCCCCGTGATATGGTTCCGCATCAGAACCCACTGCCTTCCAGGGAATGCTCAATGGTCAACACCACCACCCTCCAGCCCGGCTTCATGATCGTGCATGGCAACCGCCTCGACGACTTGCGCAGCTTGGTGGTGAGCTGGATGCGTCGGTACCCGTTAGCGCCGTTGGAAAATGAAATTGCCCTGGTGCAAAGCAACGGCATTGCCCAGTGGCTGAAACTGGCGCTGGCTGAAGACCCTGAAGAGGGAGACCTGGGCGGCTGTGGCATCGCCGCCGCGATCGATGTGCAACTGCCCGGTAGTTTCATGTGGCAGCTTTACCGTCGAGTACTGGGTCGCGATGAAATCCCTGAGGTGTCCTTGCTCGACAAGGCCCCGCTGACCTGGCGCCTGATGCGCTTGCTGCCCTCGTTGATCGAGCGCGAGCACTTCGAGCCCTTGCGGCGTTTTCTGACCGACGATAGCGACCTGCGCAAGCGTTACCAGCTTGCCGAGCGCCTCGCCGACCTGTTCGACCAATACCAGGTCTACCGAGCCGACTGGCTCAAGGACTGGGCGGGCGGTGATCACGTCCTCAATACCGCTCGAGGCGAGCGTAAAGCGCTGCCCCCTGGCAATCGCTGGCAGGCCGAGCTGTGGCGCGCCCTGCTGGAAGATGTCGGCGAACAAGGCATGGCGCAGAGTCGCGCGGGTGTGCATCAGCGTTTCATCGAGCGCATCAACAGCTTGGAACAAGCCCCTGCGGGCCTGCCATCGCGGGTGATCGTGTTCGGTATCTCCTCCCTGCCGGCCCAGGCACTGGAGGCGTTGGCTGGGCTGGCCCGGTTCAGCCAGGTACTGCTTTGCGTTCACAACCCTTGCCGCCATCACTGGGCCGATATCGTCGCCGACAAAGACCTGCTGCGCCATCAGTACAAACGCCAACAGCGCAAGCAGGGCATGCCGCTGCTGCTGGACGACCAGTCCCTGCACCAGCACGCGCATCCTCTGCTGGCCGCCTGGGGCAAGCAGGGCCGTGACTACATCAACCTGCTCGACAGCTATGACGATCCGGGCAGCTACCGCGGTGTGTTCAGCGAGGGGCGCATCGACCTGTTCAGCGAGGGTTCGCCGACGACGCTGCTCAACCAGCTGCAAGATGACATCCTTGAACTGCGCCCGCTCGCCGAAACCCGTGAGCGCTGGCCGCAAGTCGACCTCGGGCAGGACCGTTCGATGCGCTTTCACGTCGCGCACAGCCCGCAACGCGAGGTGGAGATTCTCCACGACCAGCTCCTGGCACGCTTCAGCGCCGACCCTACCCTGCGCCCGCGCGACGTGATCGTGATGCTGCCGGCAATCGACACCTACGCCCCTCATATCCGTGCCGTGTTCGGCCAGCTGCAGCGTCATGACCCACGCTACATTCCGTTCACCCTCACCGATCAAGGCCAACGCGGTCGGGAGCCATTGCTGATTGCCCTGGAGCACCTGCTCAAGTTGCCGGATAGCCGTTTTGCCGTCAGCGAAGTGCTCGACCTGCTCGACGTGCCGGCGGTACGCGCCCGTTTCGCCATCCGTGAGAGTGACTTGCCCACCCTGCATCGCTGGATTGAAGGCGCCGGTATCCGTTGGGGCCTGGATGCCGAGCAGCGCGCCAGCCTGGGCTTGCCGGAAGGCTTGGAGCAGAACAGCTGGCGGTTCGGCCTGCGGCGTATGCTGCTGGGTTATGCCGTTGGCGTAGGTGAGGGCTGTGATGGCATTGAACCCTATGACGAAATCGGCGGCCTGGATGCCGCTCTGATCGGCCCGCTCGTAGCCTTGCTGGATGCCCTGGATGTGGCGTGCCAGGCACTGGCCCAGCCCGCGACCGTCACCCAGTGGGGCGAACGCCTGAATGCCTTGTTGCAGGTGTTCTTCCTGGCTGAAGGTGAGCACGACGAGTTTCTGTTGATGCAGCTGCAGGACTTGCGCGATGCCTGGCTGCAAGTGTGCGAAACCGTCGGGCTGCAGGACTCGCTACCGCTGACCGTGGTCCGCGAGGCATGGTTGTCTGGCCTGGATCAGGGCAAACTGTCCCAGCGCTTTCTCGCCGGCTCGGTAAACTTCTGCACCCTCATGCCCATGCGCGCCATCCCCTTCCGGGTGGTCTGCCTGCTGGGCATGAACGATGGTGACTACCCCCGCGCCCAGCAGCCACTGGACTTCGACCTGATGGCCAGCGACTATCGCCCCGGTGATCGCTCGCGCCGTGAAGATGACCGTTACTTGCTGCTCGAAGCCCTGCTGTCGGCACGCGATCAGCTGTATGTCAGCTGGGTCGGGCGCAGTATCCGCGACAACAGTGAGCGCCCGGCCTCGGTGCTTATCGGCCAGTTGCGCGACCATGTGGCTGCAGGTTGGCGTTTGGCCGGCACCGACGCGGGCCCAGGGCTTGGGCCGGACGAGCGGTTGCTGCACGCCTTGACGCAAGAGCACCCGCTACAGCCGTTCAGCCCGCGTTATTTCCAGAAGGGCAGCCCTTTGTTCAGCTTCGCCCATGAGTGGCAGGTGCTGCATCTGCCCGGGCAGGCGGTCGCGCAGCCCGTCCCCGATCTACCGCCTTTCGTCGATGATGAGGCGCTGAGCCTGACGCAACTGCACGACTTTCTTCGCCATCCGGTGCGGCACTTCTTCAGCCAGCGCTTGAAGGTGTTCTTCGAAGCCCTGGAGGCGCCGACCCCGGATGAAGAGCCATTCGTGCTCGATACCTTGCAGCGCTATGGTGCCGCCGAAAGCCTGTTGAATGCCGCATTGGCCGACCCGGACCATGCCGAGCCCGCCTTGCAGGCGCAAGCCCGCCGTCTACAGGCCTGTGGCCTGTTGCCCCTTGCCGGTTTCGGGCAGCTCTTGCAGGCCGAGCTGATCCAGCCACTGCCCGATCTGCTGCAACGCCATCGTCAGCTGTTGCAACGCTGGCCGCACCTGGTCGAAGGCGCATTGCCTGTTCATTTCGAACAGGGCAGGCATCGCCTCGAAGGCTGGCTGGGCCGGGTTTACCAGGCAGAAGATCAAAGCCTGCTCAGTATCACCACAGTACCGAACACCATCAGCGCCGGGCGCAACAACTACAAGTGGCACCGGCTGATTGCGCCCTGGGTCATGCACCTGGCCGCCTGTGCTGCGGGTTACCCGCTTAACAGTGCGCTGGTGGCCAGTGACCTGACCCTGCTGCTCGCGCCGTTGCCGCAAGGTGAGGCGGCGCAGCTGCTCGGCGACCTCCTGGTAGCGCGCCAGGCGGCAATGAACGCGCCACTGTCGGTGGCAGCCAAGACTGCCTTTGCCTGGCTGGGCCAGGACGATGCCGACAAGGCGCTGGCCGCAGCGGCCCGTGCCTATGAAGGTGACGAGCGCAACAGCTTCGGCGAGCGCAGCGAAAGTATTGCCCTGGCCCGGCAGTTCCGTGATTTCGCCGCGCTCAGCGCCGACGAAACCTTTGAAGGCTGGTGCGAAACCTTGTACCGCCCATTGTTCAACGCACCCTGGCAGGCCCTGGGCAACCCGGAGAGTGGCGCATGACCCAGGACCGTCCCCTGGCACTGAGTTTCCCCCTGTATGGCAGCCAGCTGATCGAAGCGAGCGCCGGTACCGGCAAGACATTCACCATCTCGGCGCTGTACCTGCGGCTGATCCTCGGCCACGGCGGCGAACAGGCTTTCGGCCGTGAGCTGTTGCCCCCGCAGATCCTCGTGGTGACCTTTACCGACGCCGCCACCAAAGAGCTGCGCGAACGCATACGTGCCCGGCTGGCCGAAGCGGCGCGGTTCTTCCGTGGCGAGCTTGAAGCGGCCGACCCACTGCTGCATCAGTTGCGCGACGATTACCCGCAAGAAGCTTGGCCGCGTTGCGCCAGCCGCCTGGAAATCGCCGTGCAATGGATGGACGAAGCGGCGGTGTCGACCATCCACGGTTGGTGCCAGCGCATGCTTCGCGAGCACGCGTTCGACAGCGGCAGCCTGTTCACCCAGACGCTGGAGACCGATCACACCGACCTGCTTGGCCAGGTCATGCGCGATTACTGGCGGCGGTTCTGCTATGGCATGCAGGGTGAGGCGCTGGCCTGGGTGCGTGGCCACTGGGGCAGCCCCGACGCGCTGTTGCCGCGCATTCGCCCGCTGTTCGGTCGGGTACGGGCCCAGCAGCACGAGCAAGAACCCGAGTCGTTGATTGAAGACGCGCTTGCGCAACGTACCGAGCAGTTGGCCCAGCTCAAGGCGCCCTGGGCACAGTGGGCCGATGAGCTGCGGCAGATCTGCCGCGATGCCGTGGCCGCCAAGCTGGCCGACGGGCGCAAGATGCAGGCACGCTACTTCGAACCCTGGTTCGACAAGCTGAGCGCATGGGCCGCCGACGAACACATCGTCGAACTCGACCTGGGTACCGGCTTTACCCGCCTGACCCCGGCCGGCATGGCCGAGGCCTGGAAGTCAGGCGAGCCACCCGATCACCCGGGGCTGCATGCCATGCAGACGCTGCAACAGCAATTGCAGGCGCTGGCCAGCCCGGATGCGCGGCTGCTCGAACATGCTGCCAGCTGGGTCTCGGCGCGTTTTGAAGTGGAGAAGCGTCGGCGCGCCGAAATGGGCTTCGACGACATGCTGCTGCGCCTGCAACATGCCCTGGCCAGCGAGGCCGGCGAGCGCCTGGCCGGGTTGATTCGTGAGCAGTTCCCGGTGGCACTGATCGACGAATTCCAGGACACCGACCCGGTCCAGTACGGCATCTTCGAGCAGATCTACCAGATCACCGAAAACCGCACCGAAACCGGGCTGTTCATGATCGGCGACCCCAAGCAGGCGATCTATGCCTTCCGCGGCGCCGATATCTATACCTACCTTGCCGCCCGGCGCGCCACCACCGGGCGCCTGCACAGTCTGGACACCAACTACCGCTCGAGCCAGGCGATGGTCGCGGCGGTCAACCAGGTGTTCCTCCAGGCCGAGACGCGAAGCCAGGGGCGAGGGGCGTTCCTGTTCCGTGAAGCCGAAGACAATCCGTTGCCGTTCATCGAGGTGCGTGCCAAAGGCCGTGGCGAACAGCTGCTGGTGGATGGCGAGGTGTGTGCAGCCTTGCAATGCTGGCAACTGCAGAGCGAAGAACCGGTCTCGGGCACCCTGTACCGTCAGCAGTTGGCGGCCAGCTGCGCCAGCCATATCGTCGCCCTGCTCAACGGTGGCCAGCAGGGCACGGCGGGGTTCCGTAACGGCGAAGGCGAACTGCGCCCTTGCCTGCCATCGGATATCGCCATCCTCGTGCGCGACGGCCACGAAGCCCAGATGATCCGTGGTGAGCTGGCTGCTCGGGATGTGCGCAGCGTGTACCTGTCCGACAAGGACTCGGTATTCGCCGCCCAGGAGGCCCATGACCTGCTGGCGTGGCTGAAGGCCTGCGCCGAACCGGACTCGGAGCGCCTGCTCAAGGCTGCCCTGGCCAGCCTCACCCTCGACCTGTCATTGGCAGCGCTGGACAAGCTGAACCAGGACGAGCGCGTGTGGGAAGACTGGGTCATGCGTTTTCGTCGTTACCGCGAGACCTGGCAGCGCCAGGGTGTGCTGCCGATGCTGCGGCACCTGCTGCACGACTTTCAGCTGCCGCGCACGCTCATCGCCCGCAGTGACGGCGAGCGCGTGCTGACCAACCTGCTGCACCTGGCCGAATTGCTGCAACAGGCGGCAGGTGAGCTGGATGGCGAGCAGGCGTTGATCCGTCACCTGGCCGAGCACCTGTCCAACTCCGGCCAGGCCGGTGAAGAGCAGATCCTGCGGCTGGAGAGCGATGAGCAACTGGTCAAGGTGGTGACTATCCACAAGTCCAAGGGCCTGGAATACCCGTTGGTCTACCTGCCGTTCATCTGCACCAGCAAGCCGGTAGACGGTACGCGCCTGCCGTTGGCCTGGCATGACAGCCAAGGTAACGCCCACCTGACCCTTACGCCTGACCAAGAGCAGATCGCCCGGGCCGATGACGAGCGCCTGGCCGAAGACCTGCGCCTGCTCTATGTGGCCCTGACCCGCGCCCAGCATGCCTGCTGGCTCGGCGTCGCCGACCTGAAACGCGGCAACCAGAAGCACTCGCAACTGCACCGTTCGGCGCTCGGTTACCTGCTGGGCGGTGGCCTTGCCCTGCCGGGTTCCGAGCAACTGGCGGGCTGGCTGCAGGCGTTGGCATCGGCCTGCCCGTACATTGCCTGCCCGCCGCTGCCGCTGGCCGACGATCAGGGGTATCGCATGCCGCATGCCGAACGTGAGCTGCTGCCTGCGCGCAAACCCCGGCGGGCGGCCGCCGAGAACTGGTGGATCGCTTCCTACAGTGCCCTGCGCGTCGGTGAGCAGACCCTCGGCGCCGACAGCTCGCAGGCCCAGCAACTGTTGGATGACGAAGTGGTCGACGCCCAGGTACTGCGCGAGGTGCCGGCAGAAGGCGGCGATATCCACCGCTTCCCGCGGGGGCCGAACCCCGGCACCTTCCTGCACGGCCTGCTGGAGTGGGCTGGCCGTGAAGGTTTCGCTGAGGTCAGCGGCAACCTTGAGCTGATCGAACGCACGGTCGGGCAGCGCTGCAATCGGCGTGACTGGACTGGCTGGATCGCGACGCTGACGCCCTGGCTGCACCGGTTGCTGAACGAACCATTGCCTGTCCTGGGACAGGAAGTAAGCTTGAGCCTTGCGCAGTTGCGTCATTACCAGATCGAAATGGAGTTCTGGTTCGCCAGCCATCAGGTCGACGCCGAACAGCTCGATCAACTGGTGGCGCGCCACACCCACCCAGGCCATGCGCGCCCGGCGGCGCAACCGACGTTGCTCAATGGCATGTTCAAGGGCTTCATCGACTTGGCCTTCGAGCTGGACGGGCGCTATTACGTGGCCGATTACAAATCCAACTGGCTGGGCCCGGACATCCAGGCTTACGACAGCTTGGCCATGGAAAAAGCCATCCTCGAGCATCGCTACGATTTGCAGTACGTCCTGTATCTGCTGGCCCTGCACCGTCAGTTGCGCGCCCGGCTGCCTGATTACGATTACGACCGCCATGTCGGCGGCGCCCTGTTCATCTTCCTGCGTGGTGCCAGCAGCAGTGGCCATGGCGTGTACTTCGCCAAGCCACCGCGGGTGCTGATCGAAGCACTCGATGCACTGTTCCGTGGTGAGTCCGCGCCCGAGCAGCAGGACCTGTTTGCCGGAGCCGCGCCATGAGCCGAAGCCTCACCGACCTGTTGCCCACCCCCTTGCATGCCGAGCACCTGCTGGCCCTGGCGCCGCAGCGCGACAGCGGCGACCTGCTGCTACTGCTGGACCGTTGGGTCGAGCGTGGCTGGCTGCGCGCCCTCGACCGTGCCTTCGTGTCGTTTCTCGACGAACGCGCCCCTGGTAGCGACCCATTGCTGTTGCTGGCGGCAGCCCTGGCAAGCCATCAGCTGGGCCATGGGCATGTCTGCCTGGACCTGCAGCAGACCCTGGCCGAGCCGGACTTCGCGCTGTCGCTGCCGCCGGAAGGTGACGCCCTGATCGGCCCCTTGCTGTTGCCTTCGCAACTGCTTGCAGGCCTGGACCTTCAGGCCTGGCGCCAGCGCATCGCGGCCAGCCCACTGGTGGCCAGTGGCGACACACCCGGCCAGCAGGCACGGCCGCTGGTCATCAGTGGCGAGCGTCTGTACCTGCGCCGCTACTGGGGCTACGAGCGGCGCATCGACCACAACCTGCGCCAGCGCCTGAGCCAGCACGAGGCAGCGCCCAGCGACTTGCCGGCTCGCCTGGGCCAGTTGTTCGACGAAGGCGCCCTGGCTGGCCAGGTCGATTGGCAAAAGCTTGCCTGCGCCCTGGCGACCCGGGCCGGCTTCAGCATCATCACTGGCGGCCCCGGCACCGGCAAGACCACCACGGTGGTGCGGTTGCTGGCCTTGCTGCAGGCGCCGGCGGTGGAGCAGGGCAGGCCTTTGCGCATTCGCCTGGCCGCGCCGACCGGCAAGGCGGCGGCGCGCCTGACCGAGTCCATCGGCCAGCAGGTCGAGCGGCTGCAGGTCAGTGCTGCCGTGCGTGGGCAGATCCCCACCGAGGTCAGCACCGTGCACCGGTTGCTGGGCAGCCGCCCGGGGTCGCGGCACTTCCGCCACCATGCGGGTAATCCGTTGCCATTGGACGTGCTGGTGGTCGACGAGGCCTCGATGATCGACCTGGAGATGATGGCCAACCTGCTCGATGCGCTGCCACCTCGCGCGCGGCTGATCCTGCTGGGTGATAAAGACCAGTTGGCCTCGGTCGAGGCGGGTGCGGTACTGGGTGACCTGTGCCGGGATGCCGAGGACGGTTGCTACTCGGCCGCGACCCAGGCGTGGCTGGAGCAGATCGGCGGCCAGTCGCTGCAGGGCAGTGGCCTGATGGCCGGTGATGCGCAGCGCAATCCGCTGGCGCAGCAGGTGGTGATGCTGCGTTTTTCCCGGCGCTTCGGCGAGGGCAGCGGCATTGGCCAATTGGCTCGGCTGGTCAACCGTCAGGAATCGCATGCGGCGCGCAATCTGCTCGCCCTGCCACCGCCCGATGTGAATGGCCTGTCGCTGAAGAACGAACAGGACCGGGCCTTCGACCGTTTGCTGCTTGACGGCCTCAACCGCGGCGCCGAGGGCCCGCAAGGCTATCGCAGTTACCTGCGGACCCTGGGGCGTTATCGGCCGGCACCTGGCACCGCTTATGACGACCCCCTGTGGGAGCAATGGGCGAGCAAGGTACTGCACGGTTTCGAGGACTTCCAGCTGCTCTGCGCGGTACGCCGGGGCGCTTGGGGGGTAGAGGGCCTCAATGAGCGGGTGGCTCGGGTGCTGCACAATGCCGGGCTGATCGACGCCCAGCAGCCCTGGTACGAGGGCCGGCCCGTGCTGGTGACGCGCAACGATTATGGCCTGGGCCTGATGAACGGTGACATCGGCATCGCCTTGCGCCTGCCGGATGAGCGGGGCGAGCCGCTGCTGCGGGTTGCCTTCCCGCGTAACGATGGCAACGGCGGGGTACGTTTTGTCTTGCCAAGCCGGCTCAACGAGGTGGAAACCGTGTTCGCCATGACCGTGCACAAGTCCCAGGGCTCGGAGTTCAGCCATACCGCGCTGGTGCTGCCGGACGCCCTCAACCCGGTGTTGACCAAGGAGCTGGTGTACACCGGCATCACCCGGGCCAAGCATTGCTTCAGCCTGATCGAGCCACGGCAGGGCATATTCGAAGAGGCGGTGTCACGCAAGGTGCGGCGGATCTCCGGCCTGATGCTCGAACAGGTCTGAATCGCCCACGGCTGCCATCATTGCGGCGCGGCCCTTGTAGGAGCGGCCTTGCCGGGGCGCCGGACCGGTCGGAAAGGGCTGCGCAGCAGCCCCAGTTACTGTGGTGCAACAAGTTTCTGTGGTGCAACAAGGTTCCGTGGTTGCAACAAGATCGCCGGGGCCGCTGCGCAGCCCTTTCCGACCGGTCCGGCGCCCCGGCAAGGCCGCTCCTACAAAAGCCACGCAAGTCAGGGTTGGCGGCCATGTGCTATCGTTGCGTCAATATCTGAAAGGACTTCGAGAGATTTCCCACATGACCGTGGCCGGGAGGCGATTGACGAGCTGTATGCTTTCGCTGTTGCTGGCCGCCCTGTCGTTACTGGCAGGCCCTGCCTGGGCGGAATCCTCAGCCACCGCTGTGCAAGCACAGCAACGCGCCAAGGCCGTCACCCAGGTGGTATTGGGAATCTTCAGCTACGCACGCTGGCCAGCCGAACCTGCGCCGTTGCGCCTGTGCCTGGTCGGCCCTACCGAGTACGCAGACGACCTGATCAAAGGGCATGTGCAGGAATCCGGGCGGCCTTTGCAGGTCCGTCGCCTGCTGGCTGACGATGCACACGTCGCCCAGGCCTGCGATGCCATTTACATCGGCAAGCTCGATCAAGGCCAACGCGATCGGTTGTTCCAGCGCGTCAGCGGTCACCCGGTATTGAGCATCAGCGAGGCAGACGACCCCTGTACCGTCGGCAGCTTGTTCTGCCTGCGGGTCAGCGATCAGCAGGTCGCCTTTGAAGTGAACCTCGACTCCGTGGCCCGTTCGGGCGTACGCATCCACCCCAGCGTGCTGCAATTGTCGCGGCGCCGAGGTGCGCAGCCATGAAAGCTGCCAACAAGCGCATGCGCCCGACCCTGCGTTCGGTGCTCGGCCGTGGGCACCTCAATGTTGCCCTGCTCGCCGTAGGCCTGGTCGGTGTTTCGCTGACCGTGCTGGGCGTGCTTGCCCTGCAGGTCTATGCCAACCACAACCTGCACCTGATCGCCCGCTCGATCACCTACACCGTGGAAGCCGCTGTGGTGTTCGACGACCGCGTCGCGGCCAATGAGGCGCTGGCGCTGATCGCCAGTACCGAAGAGGTGGCCGACGCCAAGGTATTCAACAATGACGGTGAGCAACTGGCCCACTGGCAACGCAACGACAGCGGCATGCTCGCGCACTTGGAAACCCTGGTCGCCACCACGCTGCTGGACGAACCGGTCAACCTGCCGATCCTTCACCAGCAGCAAAAGGTCGGGCACATCGAGCTGATTGGCCAGGGCCGCAGCCTGTTGCTGTTCCTGCTCGGCGGGTTGGGCGGGATCCTGTTGTGCATGGTGCTCAGCGCAGTCATCGCCCTGTACTTGTCGCGGCGCCTGCTCGGCGACATCGTCCGGCCATTGCGTGGCCTGGCCAGCGTTGCCCATGCCGCGCGGCGCGAACGGCGCTTCGACCGTCGCGTGCCGGAGGCGCCGATCGCCGAACTCAACGAGCTGGGTAACGACTTCAACGCCTTGCTCGATGAACTGGAGGTGTGGCACAGCCACCTGCAGAGCGAAAACCAGACCCTGGCCCACCAGGCCAGCCACGATAGCCTGACCGGCCTGCCCAACCGCGCCTTCTTCGAAGGGCGCCTCAGCCGTTGCCTGCGCAATGCTGCGCGCCAGCAGGATCACCTGGCGGTGCTGTTCCTCGACAGTGACCACTTCAAGCAGATCAATGACAGCTTGGGCCATGCGGTAGGCGACGAGGTGCTGATCAGCGTTGCCGACCGCATCCGCGCCCAGCTGCGTGAGCACGACCTGGTGGCGCGCCTGGGCGGTGACGAGTTTGCGGTGTTGCTGACGCCGCTGCATTCGCGTGAAGACGCCGAGCTCATCGCCGAGAAGATCGTCGCCAGCATGAAGCTGCCGGTGCAGCTGGACAGTGGCAGCAGCATTGCCACCTCGCTGAGTGTCGGCATCGCCTATTACCCGGTGGATGGCACTGACCCTGCCAGCCTGCTCGACGCCGCCGATGCGGCAATGTACCAGGCCAAGCGAAAACGCCGTGGCCAGTGGCAAGTGGCGCAGACGGAACGGTCCGCCGCCGAAATCAAAAACAGGAGTTGAACCCGTGATTCATCGTTTGCGTTTCCCCCTTTGGGCTTTGCTGCTCGCCTTGCTGGCGCTGACCGGCTGCCAGAGCACACCGCCCAAGGGCCTGACTGCCGAGCAGATCGCCGTGCTCAAGCGCGAAGGCTTTGCCCCGACTGATGAAGGCTGGGCCTTCGATCTGTCGGGCAAGGTACTGTTCGGCAGTGACCTGGACGGCCTGAATGGTCAGAGCCAGGCGATTGTCGAGCGTATCGGCAAGGCACTGCTGGGGGTTGGTATCCAGGGTGTGCGGGTGGATGGGCACGCGGATGCGTCGGGCAGGGCGGCCTACAACCAGCAGTTGTCCGAGCGCCGGGCGCAGAGTGTGGCCAGAACGCTGATCGGAATCGGCATGCCTGCGCAGAACATCCAGACCCGCGGCCTGGGCAGCACCCAACCGGTGGCCGACAACCGCAGCAGTGCCGGGCGCACCGAGAATCGACGGGTGTCGATTGTTGTCGCGTCGTACTGAGCGATCTCTTGCAGACCGACTCGGCCCCTGCAGGCGCTGGCTTGGCTGCGATCGAGGGCGCAGCCCATCGCAGGCCAAGCCAGCTCCTACCTGTACGGCGCCGTTGCTGAGGGCTGCATCATTCCTGAGCAAACCGCATCTCACGGGTTTCCCCCATCAACAACGGCGCATTCGCCTCGGTCACCCCACGGATGTAATCCCACAACAGGGTAATGCGCTTCAACTTGCGCAAATCCTCCCGGCAGTACATCCAGAATTGCCGCGTCACCTCGATCTGCTCCGGTAGCACCGTGACCAATCGCGGGTCTTGCGCCGCCAGAAAACACGGCAGAATCGCCAGCCCACGCCCCTGCAATGCTGCGGTGTACTGCGCAATCACGCTGGTACTGCGCAAATGCGCGTTGGCATTGGGGATCAGGTTGGCCAGGTACAGCAGCTCGGAGCTGAACGCCAGGTCATCCACGTAGCTGATGAAGGGGTGCTTGGCCAAATCCCCCACCTGGCGGATCGGCGCGTGGTTATCCAGGTACGCCTGGGTCGCATACAGCCGCAACCGGTAGTCGCACAGCTTGCAGCACACATAAGGGCCGTGCTCGGGCCGTTCCAGGGCAATGACGATGTCCGCCTCGCGCTTGGACAGGCTGATGAAGTGCGGCAGCGGCAGGATATCCACCGAAATGGCCGGATACGCGTCGACGAAGTGGCTCAGTTGCGGCGTGACGAAGAAGCTGCCGAAACCTTCGGTGCAGCCCATGCGCACATGCCCCGACAACGCCACCCCCGAGCCTGACACCTGCTCGCACGCCATGTGCAGCGTGCTCTCGATCGACTCGGCATAGCCCAGCAGGCGCTGGCCTTCGGCGGTAAGCACGAAGCCGTTGGTCCGGGACTTCTCGAACAACAGCGTGCCCAGCGCCCCCTCCAGCGATGTGATGCGCCGTGACACCGTGGTGTAGTCGACGCTCAGGCGCTTGGCGGCGCTGCTGGCTTTGCGGGTGCGTGCCACTTCGAGGAAAAACTTCAGGTCGTCCCAGTTGAGCGAGCTGAGGGATGTGAGGTCTTTTTGCATGATGATCCGGTTTTTTTGTGCGTTCTTGTTGGATGTTTGCACATCTATACTCGAAACAAGCCCCAGGACGCCACCTCGCGTTTGCACGGCGCTGGCGATCTCGACCCGACAATAATTCCAAGGAGAACCCAGATGAACGCACCTCAATCCCCCGACCAGACCAAGGTCGAGCAGGTCAAGCTGCTGATCGATGGCCAGTGGGTCGAATCCAAGACCGACGAGTGGCGCGACATCGTCAACCCGGCCACCCAGCAAGTGCTGGCGCGGGTGCCGTTCGCCACCGTCGAAGAAGTCGACGCTGCCGTGGCGGCTGCTCATCGCGCCTTCAAGACCTGGCGTGACACCCCGATCGGCGCGCGCATGCGCATCATGCTCAAGCTGCAGGCGCTGATCCGCGAACACTCCAAACGCATCGCCCAGACCCTCAGCGCCGAGCAGGGCAAGACCATTGCCGATGCCGAAGGCGATATCTTCCGCGGCCTGGAAGTGGTCGAGCATGCGGCGTCCATTGGCACCTTGCAGATGGGCGAATTCGCCGAGAACGTTGCCGGCGGCGTCGACACCTACACCCTGCGCCAGCCCATCGGCGTGTGCGCGGGCATCACCCCGTTCAACTTCCCGGCCATGATCCCGCTGTGGATGTTCCCCATGGCCATCGTCTGCGGCAACACCTTCGTGCTCAAACCTTCCGAACAGGACCCGCTGTCGACCATGATGCTGGTCGAGCTGGCGCTCGAAGCCGGCGTGCCGGCCGGTGTGCTCAACGTGGTGCACGGTGGCAAGCAGGTGGTGGATGCGATTTGCACCCATCAGGACATCAAGGCGATCTCGTTCGTCGGTTCCACCGAAGTCGGTACCCACGTCTACAACCTGGGCAGCCAGCACGGCAAGCGTGTGCAGTCGATGATGGGCGCGAAAAACCACGCCGTGGTACTGCCTGACGCCAATCGCACCCAGACCGTCAACGCCCTGGTCGGCGCGGCCTTTGGTGCTGCCGGCCAGCGTTGCATGGCCACCTCGGTGGCGGTGCTGGTGGGCAAGGCCCGCGAGTGGCTGCCGGACATCAAGGAGGCCGCGAGCAAGCTCAAGGTCAATGCAGGGTCCGAGCCCGGTACCGACGTCGGGCCGGTGGTCTCCAAGCGTGCCAAGGAGCGGGTGCTGGGCTTGATCGAAAGCGGCATCAAGGAAGGCGCCAAGCTCGAACTCGATGGCCGTGATGTCAAAGTGCCGGGCTATGAGCAAGGTAACTTCGTCGGCCCAACCCTGTTCTCCGGGGTTAAAACCGACATGCAGGTCTACACCCAGGAAATCTTCGGCCCGGTGCTGGTGACCCTGGAGGTCGATACCCTCGATGAGGCGATCGCCCTGGTCAACAGCAACCCGTTCGGCAACGGCACTGGCCTGTTCACCCAGAGCGGCGCAGCGGCGCGCAAGTTCCAGAGCGAGATCGACATCGGCCAGGTCGGCATCAACATCCCGATCCCGGTACCGGTGCCGTACTTCAGCTTCACCGGCTCGCGCGGCTCCAAGCTCGGCGACCTCGGCCCGTACGGCAAGCAAGTGGTGCAGTTCTACACTCAGACCAAGACCGTCACCGCCCGCTGGTTCGATGACGACAGCGTCAATGACGGTGTGAACACCACCATCAGCCTGCGCTAAGGAGTTCGCCATGCGTATCGCATTCATCGGCCTGGGCAACATGGGCGCGCCCATGGCCCGCAACCTGATCAAGGCCGGGCATCAGCTGAACCTGTTCGACCTGAACAAGACCGTGCTGGCCGAGCTCGCCGAACTGGGCGGGCAGATCAGCCCTTCACCCAAGGAAGCAGCGGCCAACAGCGAGCTGGTGATCACCATGCTGCCGGCCGCAGCCCATGTGCGCAGCGTCTACCTGAACGATGACGGCGTGCTGGCGGGCGTACGCCCCGGCACACCGACCGTGGACTGCAGCACCATCGACCCGCAGACCGCCCGCGAGGTGTCCAAGGCCGCAGCGGCCAAGGGCGTCGACATGGGCGATGCACCGGTCTCCGGTGGCACCGGCGGCGCGGCGGCCGGCACCCTGACCTTCATGGTCGGTGCCAGCGCCGAGTTGTTCGCCACGCTCAAACCGGTGCTGGAGCAGATGGGCCGCAACATCGTGCATTGCGGTGAGGTGGGTACCGGGCAGATCGCCAAGATCTGCAACAACCTGCTGCTGGGCATTTCGATGATCGGCGTGTCCGAGGCCATGGCCTTGGGTAATGCACTGGGCATCGACACCCAGGTGCTGGCCGGCATCATCAACAGCTCGACCGGCCGTTGCTGGAGCTCAGACACGTACAACCCATGGCCCGGCGTGATCGAGACCGCGCCTGCTTCACGCGGGTACACCGGCGGCTTTGGCGCCGAGTTGATGCTCAAGGACTTGGGGCTGGCTACCGAGGCTGCCCGTCAGGCGCACCAGCCGGTGATTCTCGGGGCCGTGGCCCAGCAGTTGTATCAGGCGATGAGCCTGCGCGGGGAGGGTGGCAAGGACTTCTCGGCCATCGTCGAGGGGTACCGCAAAAAGGATTGACGAGCGAGGTGGACTTCATCGCGGGCCAGGCGGCCTTCCCTCTGTAACTGCGCACCAGAGGGAAGGGCACCTGCTCCGCGATTTTTTTGCCCAGGGTTTACGGGGGCTGAAGGTGCCCTGCACAAGCAGGGCTTGGCAATCAGGCGAAAACGAAGTACTTGCGCACGGTCTCGACCACTTCCCAGGTGCCTTTCATTCCGGGTTCGATCACGAACACATCACCTGCCTTCAGGTGCTTCGGCTCTTCGCCTTCCGGGGTGATGATGCAGTAGCCATCGAGGAAGTGGCAGAACTCCCACTTGTCGTAGTTGACCTCGAACTTGCCCGGGGTGCAGATCCAGGTGCCCATGATCTTGCTGCCGTCGGCCGACAGGTAGGCATTGAGGTTGACGGTGTGCGGATCGCCGCCGATGCGCTTCCACTTGGTGGCGTCCACGACCGGCGTCGGGCAGGTCTCGCGCAGGACGGTGATGAAATCGGACATGGCACAACTCCTGGTGACTGGATGAATGACCCGTCACCATAGGGATATCGGCCGAGCCGCAGTTGCCTGGGCTCGACGTCCAGGTGCCTGACCGCGCTATATCTGGTCTTTCGAGGGTATACGCGGCACTTGTAGGCGCTGGCTTGCCTGCGATGGGCCGCATAGCGGCCCCGGCGTGTCAGAGCCCTTCATTGCTCAAGCCCACCAGTACCGCACGAAGTGAAAGAACACCGGCGCCGCAAAGCACACCGAGTCCATCCGGTCGAGCATGCCGCCGTGGCCTTCGATCATGTGCCCCCAGTCCTTCACCCCACGGTCACGCTTGATCGCCGACATCACCAGCCCGCCAAAGAAGCCCATGGCGTTGACGGTCAGGGCCATCAGGGCCGCCTGCCAGAAGTTGAACGGGGTGATCCAGCACAGCAGGGCGCCGATCAAAGTGGCCAGTGCCACGCCACCGACCAGGCCTTCAAGGGTTTTCGAGGGGGACAGGTTGGGCGCCACCTTGCGTTTGCCGAACAGCTTGCCGCACACGTACTGCAACACGTCGCTGATCTGCACCACCAGGATCAGCCAGGCGATCAGCAGCAGGTTACGGCCCTCGAAGCCCGGGATATCGAGCGTCATCAGCGCGGGCACGGAAGAGACGCAGTACACCGCGATCATCAGGCCCCACTGCACCTTCGATGCGCGCTCCAGGAAGCGTGTGGTATCGCCACCGAAGCTGGCCAGGATCGGCAGCAGCAGGAACAGGTACACCGGGATGAAGATGCTGAACAGGCCGTACCAGTCCATGGCAATCAGCAGGTACTGCACCGGCAGCGCCACATAGAACGCGGCGACCAGCGCCGGGTAGTCGCTGCGCCGGGTCGGGGTCAGCGTCATGAACTCGCGCAGGGCGTAGAACGACACGCCATAGAACAGCACGATCACGCCGTACTTGCCGAATACGAAGGCGATGCCGATCACCAGCACCATCACCCACCAGGCGTTGATGCGGGCATTGAGGTTGTCGATCACCGCATGCGGCGCCGGGCCGGCACGCCACTTGAGCAGTCGGCCGATCACGCTGGCGAGTAGCAGCAGGGCGCCGATGCCGGCGAACAGGGAAAGTGTGTTGTCATCCATGTCAGGCATCCTTCGGCGCCAGGTTCAGCAGGGCCTGGCTGGCCCGCTGCAGAAAGGCCTGCTTGCTTTCATCAGCGTGCAGGTTCAGGGGTTCGCCGAAGCTCAATGTGCACAGCAGCGGCAATGGCAGGGCGCGGCCCTTGGGCATGACCCGGTTGAGGTTGGCGATCCACACAGGCACCAGCTCGACCTCGGGGTTGGCTGCGGCCAGGTGGAACAGCCCGCTTCTGAACGGCATGAGCGGTTCGTCGCCAAGGTTGCGGGTGCCCTCCGGGAAGAAGATCAACGAGTCGCCTTGGGCCACCGCTTCGAGTATTGGCTGCAGGGCGCTGCCTTGGCCTTCTGTGCGCTGTCGCTCGATCAATATGCCGTTGAAGACTTTGCGGATGAGAAAATCGCGGATGCCGGGCTTTGCCCAGTAGTCGGCTCCGGCCACTGGGCGGGTGCGCTTGCGCAGGGGTTCTGGCAGCGACGCCCACAGCAGTACGAAGTCGCCGTGGCTGCTGTGGTTGGCGAAGTACAGGCGTTGCACCGGCAACGGCGTGCAGCCGAGCCACAAGGCACGGGCACCGGTGATCAGCCGGGCGGCGGAGGTGATGACGAAGGCGGTCAGGGTCGCAAGCATGGGGCGGTAGTCATCCGGTAAAAGGCAGTGTCAGCAGGGTAGCCAAGGTCAGCGACAGTTGCAGGCCCAGGCACGCCGCCTGACGACGCAGCAGGGCCAGCGCGGCGTGGCTGCGGGTGAGCCAGTCGCGGCTGTCGGTGACGTGCGGTTTGAGGTTGAGGTCGAACAGGGCGCGGTCCAGGGCCTGGGTGTCGGCTGGCAGGTCAGGGCTGCTGGCGAGGCGGGCGAACAGCTCGGCGTCCAGCGCGACGCGGATGGCCCAGTACTTGTGCAGCACACCCAGCACCAGCAACACGGCGCACAACAGGCTGGCCAGGGCAGGCAGTTGTGCGCCCAGCAAGGGTGCCAGGCCATAGCCAAGGGCCAACAGGGTGATGCCGTCCGACAGGCGCTCCAGCTGACGGCCACGGGCCAGCAGGCTGGCGATCAGGTGCAGGCTCATCGCTGTGCGCCTAGCCGTTGCAGCACCTGCCGATGGGCGGGGTGCAAGACCACGCCAGGGCGGGCTTGGCGAACCCGTTGCTCGGCTTGCTCTGCGTCGGGGCAGCGGCCAGTGAGCAGTAGCCACGCCGCCACGGCGCTGGCGCTGCGCGAGTAACCCAAGGCGCAGCAGACCAGCAAGGGGCCTTGAGGGCGCAGTTGCTCGATGGCGGCGGCGGCGTCGTGCAGCAGGGTGCTGTCGGGGGCGATCAGGTCCAGGGTGGCGAGCGCTTGATAGCCCTGCTGCGCGAAGGGGCCAGTGCCGGCCGAACGGCGCGGCAGCTCTGCGCAAAGGTCGACGACGGCAGCGAACTGCCCACCTTCGCCACGCCCTGGTAGCCGCCCCAGGAATACACCGTCACATACCGCGTCTGGCTGCGGATGGCGCCAGGTCCATAGCCGTGAGTTGATCCATGCCCCGATCAGGTAGGGCGCCATCAGCCAGGAGGCAGCAACCGACAAGCGCCCCTCCGTGTCTTTCTGAAAACCGCCGGCACCGAACACGCTGTAGTTCAGCGCCACCAGCAGCAGCGCCACGCCAGGCCATGCCAACCACAGCCATGCGCCACCTGCCGTGAACACCGCCAGCGCGCACAGCAACGCCCCCAAACCGTAGTAGAGCGCCAGCCGCCAGCGTTTGCGATCGCGCGCCAGCCGCGCCTGCTGCCACGGCAACAGCCCTTGGCGCGGCCATAGCCACAGGCAGACAAACCCTGCCAACGCGCCGGTGGGCACGTCGATGAAATGATGCTGCCAAGTCGTCAGCACCGAGACGCCGATCAGCGTCATCCAGCCGTGCATGGCCCAGCGCCAGGGCTGGCGGTGCACGTGCCGGGCGAACATCGCCCAGATGATCACCAGCAAGGCGATATGCAGCGATGGCGCCTGGTTGTAAGGCTTGTCAAAGCCCATCAGCACATCGAACAACCCGCCGTACAGCCCACCTATTTCCGGCCGTTCGAAGGTGAAGCGCAGCGGCCAGAGCAAGAAGCAGCTCACGCTGATCACCTGTGCCGTGAGCAACGCCAGGGCATGCCG
This sequence comes from Pseudomonas sp. NFX1, assembly GCF_051123555.1. Classification (NCBI taxonomy): domain Bacteria; kingdom Pseudomonadati; phylum Pseudomonadota; class Gammaproteobacteria; order Pseudomonadales; family Pseudomonadaceae; genus Pseudomonas; species Pseudomonas sp. NFX1. The sequence goes on from NZ_CP169366.1 coordinate 5,562,749, forward strand.
GTCCATCTCCCGGCGGGTGCGCGGCAGCAGGAACGACAAGCCATACAGCAGGTCGATCGACCAGTACGGGATGATCGTCCACGGCCACAGCGGCATGTGCTGTTCCCAGCCGAACACCAGGCTGCCGACATCACTGCGCCCGGCGGTGTGGGTATTCACCAGCCCATAGCTGAGGAAGAAGAACGGCCCCAGCAGCAGGAGCCAGAGCACGCCACGGCGGATCAGCCCGGGCTCACGCGGTGGGTTCATTCACGCACCCGTTGCGCCAGGCTGACGCTGAAGATGCCCCATTCGTCGATGCGCTGGGCCAGCTTGCGAAAGCCTGCCGCTTCGACCAACTGGTCCATCTCTGCCTGGCTGCGCCGGCGCATTACCCACGCTTCGCCGCCGCGGTGGCTGGTCAGGGCGCGGGCGATCATTTCCAGTTGCGGGTGCCAGGGCTGGCCGGTGTAGACCAGGTAACCGCCCTCTTCGACGGCATCGGCCAGGCCGGCGAGGGAGTTGCCTACCTGGGTGTTGCTGGGGAACAGTTCGTACAGCCCGGATACCACCGCCAGCGTAGGGCCTGGCTGCAGCGCCGCGAGGCTGGCGCGGTCGAAGGCATCGCCCTGGACGAAGCGGGCAACCTCGGCCAGGCCTTTTTCGGCGATCAATGCGCTGCCTTGTTGCACGTTCAGCTCGCTGTAGTCGCGCAGCAGGATCGAGTCTGGCAGTTGTTCGAGGTCCTGCAGGGCTTCGAGGATGTAGCGACCATGGCCGGCGGCGATGTCGACGATATGCACCGGCCGTTGCTGCGCGCGCAGGCGGGTGATGGCCTCGCGTAGCAGCGCTTCGACGTGCACTTTGCGCTGGCGTATGCCGCGCCAGCCAATGGCGTCGAGGTAGTTGCGGTCGATCATGCGGCCCAGCTTGCCTTTGCCTGTGGCCTGGTTGCGGTAGACGTAGTCGAGGGTGCTGCCGGAGTCGAAGCCGGTGTCGAACCCCAGCTTCACGCCTTCGGCCAGCCCTTGGCCAAGGCGCAGGCCGGCGCGGGTGGCACGCCAGTAGAGGTCGCGGGGCGAGTTGCGCGGCAAGGGCGCGGCCAGGCTCTCGGCCTCGGCGCAGCTGGCGCCGACCTTGTCGGCATCGAGCAGCGAAGGGGCCTGCACAGGGCTGTCGAAGCAATGCTCGACGAAGCGCTCGATACGCCTGAGCGCATGGGCGCGGTCACGTTCACCGAGGGTGTCGTGGAAGAAGCCTGGGAGGGTGTGCATTTCCTTGCGGGCGCTGCCCAGGCGCTCGAAGAAGCGCACCTGCGGTTTGCGCTCGACCACCAGGTCGGCACCCGAGACCAGCAGCTGGGTCGGCACCTGGATCGCCTGGGCGTCCGCCACTACGCGGTCGGCCGCGTCGTACAGGCCCAGCAGCATGGTCACCGAAATCGGCCGGCTGATCAGCGGGTCGGCCACATACGACATGACCCGCTCGGGGTCGTGGGTGAGCAGGCGCGGCTTGACGTAGCTGTTGACGAAGAAGTTGCCGCGCACGGCCTTGAGCAGTTTCAGGCCAGGGCGTGCGAAGGGCACGTACAGCTTGACCTTGAACGCCGGCGAGGCCAACACCAGGCAGCGCACCTTGGGCGCGTAGTCGTGCGCCCAGGTGGCGATCAGTACGGCGCCGACGCTTTGCGCCAGCACCACCATGTCCTGCTCGGCGATGCCATGCACGCTCTGCAGATGTTCGATGAAGGTCTGCACATCGCGCACGCTGGTGGCGAACCCCGGGCTGTCGCCGCGGGCACCCGGCGACTGGCCGTGGCCGCGGGCATCCCAGGCAAAAAAGTCGTAGCCCGGCATGTCCAGTTCGTCGGCCAGGTGGGCCATGCGCCCGCCGTGTTCGTGGCCACGGTGGAACATCACCACGGCACGGCGTGGCTGGTGTTCGTTGCGGGTAGCGGGCCAATGACGGTAGTGCAGCTCGACACCGTCATGGGTGGAGAAATGCAGCGATTGCGCTTGGCGCATGGCGAGAATCCTTGTCCGGCGGCGATGGGCTCAGTGGGCTTCGGCCAGCCCTCGGCGAACCCGGTTGTAGAGGGTATAGAGCGAGAGCGCGAAGATGACCAGCAAGAGGCCGTTCAGCCAGTTGGCGTCGAGCAGGCCGAAGGCTACGCCGGTGCCCAGCACGCCGAAGGCAAATGCCCGGTCGCTTTTGCCCATCGGCCCGTCGTAGCGCCTGGATGCGCCTGCCAGCGGGCCCATTACCCCGGCGTATTCGCTCACCGTGGCGCTCAGTACCACCAGCACCACCAGGCTCGGCCAGACGCCGGCCAACAGGGCGAAGGGCAGGTAAAGCGCAGCGTCGGCGATCACGTCGCACAGTTCGTTGAGGTAAGCGCCGAGCCTGGATTGCTGGCCGAATTCGCGCGCAAGCATGCCGTCGACGGCATTGAGGGCCATGCGCAGCAGCATCCACACCGGGATCAGCATGAACAGCCAGGTGATGTGGCTGAGGCCTGCCAGCAGCAGGCCCAGCAGGACCGACACCAGGCCGGCGGCGACGGTGACCTGATTGGCGGTGACGCCGCGCTCGTGAAGGCGCTTCACGCCGGGGCGGAGCAGGGCCTGGAAGCGGGGCTTGAGCTGGTAGATCGATGGCACTGGAAACTCCTTTTCTTGGTGCAGCCTGATTGTGGGCAAAGACCCAGCCTGGCGGCAAGCGCGGTCGCCAAATTTGCGCGCCTACACAACCGCGCTGGGCCGGCTGGTCAAGCGCCTGACCAAACCTGCGGCATACCCCGGCAATGCGGCGAAGTCCCGTGCGCACACCAGCAGCCGGCGATTGGCCCAGCTCTCGTGCAGCGCCACCCAGTGCAGCGGCAGCAGCCCTTGCCAGCGCTTCACCGAAGCCAGTGGCACCACCCCCACCCCCGCGCCCCCCGCGACCATGCGCAGCACCCCATCGAAGCCATCGGCCCGCACCCGTACGCGCATTCGCCTGCCCTCACGCAGTGCCTGTTCCTCCAGGTACAACGCCAAGGCGCTGTCAGCCCCCAGCCCGACATGGCCATGGGCGAGGCTGTCGATGAAGCTCGGGGCAGGGTGCGCTGCCAGTGGGTGCTCAACGGGGGTCACCAGCACCAGCGGGTCATCGCGAAACGGCAGGGTCTGCAGATGCTCACTGGGCGCTGCGCTCGAGATGATCCCCAGGTCCGCCATGCCCTGGGTGATCGATTGCACGATGTGCAAGCTCGGCAGCTCCTGGACATCGACACTGACGGCGGGATGGTCGGCGAGGTAGCAGGCCAACAACTCGGGCAGGTATTCGGTCAGCGCCGCCGTGTTGCACAACAGCCGTACCTGGCCTTGCAGGCCCTGGGCATAGTGGGCCAGGTCGAACTGCAGGCGCTCTACCTGCTGCCCGATCAGCCGGGCATGTTGCAGCAACGCCTGGCCGGCTGGGGTCGGCTGTACGCCTCGGCGATTACGCGCGAGTAGCGGTGTACCCAGGGAGGCTTCCATGGCGCGGATACGGGCGCTGGCAGCGGGCAGCGACAGGTGGCTGCGGCGCGCGCCGGCAGTAATGTTGCCGCACTCCAGGGTGTGCCGGAAAAGCGCGAGGTCAATCAGGTCGAAGTGCATGTGCCTCTGTCCTGGCGATAGTCTGGCTGAGTATATGGCAGATTTTCAGCCAGCCAGCCGCACGCCATCATGGCCACATGAATACCGTGATCGCGTTCTATCAGACTCTCGGCCCGGCATTGACTTTGCTGGTGGTGATTACCTTCCTGCTGGCAGGCACCGTCAAAGGTGTCATCGGCCTCGGGCTGCCGACCATCGCCATGGGGCTGCTGGGGCTGGCTATGCCGCCCGCGCAGGCTGCCGCCTTGTTGATCGTACCTTCGACCCTCACCAACCTCTGGCAACTGGCGGCCGGGGGCCATCTGCCGGCGCTGCTGCGGCGGCTGGGGCCAATGCTGGCGATGATCTTCGTCGGCACCCTGGCCGGCAGCGCCTGGTTGGGCATCAACAGCGGCCCCTGGGCGGTGCATGCGCTTGGCGCAGCGCTGGTGGCCTATGCCGTGTATGGGCTGATCGGCCCGGGGCTGAGCGTGGGGCACAGGCGGGAGTGGTGGCTGGGGCCGATCTGCGGGCTGGTGACAGGCGTGGTAACGGCGGCTACCGGGGTGTTCGTGATGCCGGCAGTGCCCTACCTGCAAAGCCTGGGTTTGAACCGTGACGAGATGATCCAGGCGCTTGGCCTGGCGTTCACGGTCTCGACCGTGGCATTGGCCCTGGGCCTGGCCGGGCAGGATGCCCTGGGCGGCCAGGCGCTGGGTGCGTCATTGCTGATGCTGGCGCCAGCGCTGGTGGGCATGCTGGCGGGCCAGTGGTTGCGCCAGCGCATCAGCGCGGCGCTGTTCAAACGCTGCTTCTTCATCGGCCTGGCCGTGCTCGGCGGCCATTTGCTGATCAACGGTTAGCAGAGGCGGCGCTGAGCATGTCGATCAACTGGACATCGAATTCGCGCTCCAGGTAGTCCATGCGCTTTTCGAAGAACGCGGCCATGTGCGGCAGGGCCGAGTGCACATCCAGTGCCGCCTTGTCTGCCCACACCTCGTAGAACACGAACAGGCTGGGGTCGGCCTTGTCGCGCAGCATGTGGTACTCGATACAGCCCGGCTCCTGGCGACTTGGCTCGACATAGGCGCGGAACAAAGTTTCGAAGGCTTCGGCCATTTCCGGGCGGGTCTTGGCTTTGAGGATAAAAGCGTACTGCTCGCTCATGGATCGCTACTCGCTGGTGAATGATGAAACGATTCTAAGGCAATAATGGCTTGGTCATTCGTGATTTCAAGTCAATTGTATTTTGCCTCATGCCTGCTTTTTCCCACGTCTGCGACTCCCTAATCTGCCGGTCATCCATTTGACTCGATCAAGGCAATCAGGCCTCGGATCGACATCGACACATCGAGGCCAGCATGAAAAAGATCCTTTTGCTCAACGGCGGTAAACAGTTCGCTCACTCCGATGGCCGCCTCAACGCGACCCTGCACGAAGCGGCGCTCGCTTATCTGGACCGTGCCGGTTTCGACGTGCGCCACACCTTCATTGACGGTGGCTACGACGTGCAGGAGGAGGTCGAGAAGTTCCTCTGGGCAGATGTGGTGATCTACCAGATGCCCGGTTGGTGGATGGGCGCACCGTGGACGGTGAAGAAGTACATCGATGATGTCTTCACCGAAGGGCACGGCAGCCTGTACGCCAGCGACGGCCGGACCCGCTCGGATGCTTCGCAGAAGTACGGCAGCGGTGGCCTGATCCAGGGCAAGCAGTACATGCTGTCGCTGACCTGGAATGCCCCGCAGCAAGCGTTCGACAACCCTGGCGATTTCTTCGAGGGCAAGGGTGTGGACGCCGTGTACTTCCCGTTCCACAAGGCCAACCAGTTCCTCGGCATGACCGGGTTGCCGACCTTCTTGGCGGTGGATGTAATGAAGCGCCCGGATGTACCAGCGGCGTTGTCCGCTTATGAAGCGCACCTGGGCAAGGTGTTTGGCAAGGCCGCGTAAGCGCCTGTGACAGGGGCTGCACAGTAGCCCCTTGCACAGACCCCACTGACCCGCTATCTATCACCGCACACTCCAGCCAAGGCCAAGCGCGTGAAAACCCGATCCGAAGAACTCCAGGTATTCGTCGCCGTGATCGACTGCGGTTCGATCTCTGCCGCTGCCGAGCAGATGGGCCAGACCCCGTCCGCCGTCAGCCGCACCCTGTCGCGCCTGGAGGCCAAACTCGGCACCACCCTGGTCAACCGCACCACCCGGCGCATGGACCTGACCGAAGAAGGCCGCTTCTTCCTGGCGCGCTCGCGGGTGATCCTGGAACAGATGGACGAGATGGAAGAGCGCCTGTCGATGAACCGCCAGACTGCCACCGGGCGCCTGCGCATCAACGCCGCCGCGCCGTTCATGCTGCACGCCATCCTGCCCTGGATCGGCGAGTTCCGCCGCCAATACCCCGGCATCGAGCTGGAGCTCAACACCGACGACCTGATCATCGACCTGCTGGAGCAAAGCACCGATGTGGCGATCCGCATCGGTGAGCTGGCCGATTCCAGCCTGCACGCCCGCAACCTGGGCTGCAGCCCGGTGCAGGTGCTGGCCAGCCCCGCCTACCTGGAACGCCACGGCACGCCGCAGCACGTCGAAGACCTGGCCAACCACTGCCTGCTGGGGTTCAGCCAGCCTGAGTCACTCAACCACTGGCCGTTGCGCCATGCCCAGGGCGACCGCTGGGCGATCCGCCCCGCGCTGATCGCCTCCAGCGGCGAGACCCTGCGCCAGTTGGCCCTGGCCGGGGAGGGCATCGTCAGCCTGTCGCACTTCATGACCCACGAAGACATCCGCAGCGGCCGCCTGCAGGTGCTGCTGGGCGATGCCAACAACGGGTACCGTCAGCCGATCCATGCGGTGTATTACCGCAACACCCAGCTGGCGCTGCGCATCCAGTGCTTCCTCGACTTCATCCAGCGCAAGCTGGCGATGTACGCCTGCTGAGTTGCCTGAACGCGACAAATGCTGCCCAAAGGCGGCGAAACTTCCTACGTTGGATTGCGCAGTCGACGCGCTTCGGCCTTACTGACTGATCAACAAAAACAACACCAAGGAAGTGTCATGCGTATTGTCCTGTTCCAGTCCATGGCCCTCGGAGCCGCTATCCTGAGCTGTTCCTCGGCCTTTGCGGCCACCCTTGAGGGTGGCGCAGTGGCCGCGCCTGATCAATATGGCGCACAGGTGGCCGCCGATATTCTGAAAAAAGGCGGCAACGCCGTGGACGCCGCCGTGGCAACGGCGTTCACCCTGGCGGTGACCTACCCTGAAGCCGGTAACATCGGCGGCGGTGGCTTCATGACCCTGTTCGTCGACGGCAAACCCTACTTCCTCGACTACCGCGAAGTGGCGCCCAAGGCCGCCAGCCGCAACATGTACCTGGACGACAAGGGCGAAGTGATCGAGAACCTGAGCCTGGTTGGCGTGCGCGCCGCCGGCGTGCCCGGCACGGTGATGGGGTTGTGGGAGGCGCACCAGAAGTTCGGCAAGCTGCCCTGGAGCGAGTTGCTGACCCCGGCCATCGGTTATGCGAAAAACGGCTTCAAGATCGCCGAAAAGCAGTACCAGTACCGCAACGATGCCCAAGGCCTGTTCAAGACCGCGACCAATTTCAACGACTATTTCGGCACCATGAAAGTGGGCGAGCTGTTCAAGCAGCCCGAGATGGCCCAGACCCTCGAACGCATTGCCGACAAGGGCGTGAGCGAGTTCTACCAGGGCAAGACCGCCGACCTGCTGGTGGCGCAGATGCAGGCGGACAAAGGCCTGATCACCAAACAAGACCTCAAGGACTACAAGGCCGTCTGGCGTGAGCCGATGGCCCTGAGCTGGCGTGGCAACGTGGTCTACACCGCGCCGCCGCCAAGCTCTGGCGGTGTGGCCCTGGCCCAACTGCTGGGTATCAAGGAAGACCGTGCGGCGGACTTCAAAGGCGTCGCGCACAACTCTGCGCAGTACATCCACTTGCTGGCCGAGATCGAGAAGCGCGTGTTCGCCGACCGCGCCGACTACCTGGGTGACCCGGCGTTCACCAAGGTGCCGGTGGATCAATTGATTGCCAAGGATTACCTGGCCAAGCGCGCCGCGCAGGTCAACCCCAAGGCCATTTCGGCAACCGACGACGTCAAGCCGGGCCTGGAGCCGCACCAGACCACGCACTTCTCGATCGTCGACAAGCAGGGCAATGCGGTCAGCAACACCTACACCCTCAACCTCGACTACGGCAGTGGTGTGGTGGTCAAGGGCGCCGGCTTCCTGCTCAATGACGAGATGGACGACTTCAGCGCCAAACCGGGGGCGGCCAATGCCTTTGGCGTGGTCGGCGGTGATGCCAACGCCATCGAGCCCGGCAAGCGCATGCTGTCATCCATGAGCCCAAGCCTGATGACCCGCGATGGCAAGGTCGAGCTGGTGATCGGCACGCCGGGCGGTTCGCGGATCTTCACGTCGATCTTCCAGGTGATGAACAACCTGTACGACTACGGCATGCCACTTGAGAAGGCGGTGGCTGCACAGCGTGTGCACCATCAGTTGCTGCCCAAGGACACCCTTTATTTCGACAGCTATGCACCGCTGACCGGGCCGGTAGCGGACGACCTGAAGAAAATGGGTTACGTGCTGGAAGACCAAGGCTGGGAGATGGGCGATATCCAGGCCATTCGGGTGAACGGGGCGAAGCTTGAGACGGCGTCGGACCCGCGTGGGCGCGGGGTGGGGATGGTCGTCAAGTAACATCTGCCAGGGTGCCGGGGAGCCCTTTCGCGGGGCAAGCCCGCTCCCACAACCTGAAAGTTTGTGGGAGCGGGCTTGCCCCGCGAATGCGCTTCAGAGATCAGACACGGAACTGGCTCACCAGCATCTGCAATTGCCCCCCCAACCGCGCCAGCTCAACACTGGACGCCGCCGTCTCGTCACTGGCCGCCGCGGTCTGCTCAGACACATCCCGCACATTCAGAATGCTCCGGCTGATTTCTTCCGCCACCGCGCTCTGCTCTTCCGCCGCCGCCGCAATCTGCTGGTTCATCGACTGAATGTTCGACACCGTGCTGGTGATGTTTTCCAGCGAGGCACCGGCCTTGCGTGCCAGTTCGACGCTGCTGTCGGTCAGGGTACGGCTACCCTGCATGGCCGTGGCCACTTGCTGGGTGCCGTGCTGCAGGCTGGCGATCAGCTCTTCGATCTCTTCGGTGGACTTTTGCGTACGCTGCGCCAGGCCGCGCACTTCGTCGGCGACCACAGCAAAGCCACGGCCCGCCTCGCCGGCACGGGCGGCTTCGATCGCGGCGTTCAGCGCCAGCAGGTTGGTCTGTTCGGCCACCGACTTGATCACGTCCATGACGCTGCCGATCTTCTGGCTTTCCTGCTGCAGCAGGCTCATGGCTTCAGTGGAGCGGTGCACTTCTGCGGCCAGGCGTTCGATCTGGCTGATTGCCTCACCGACCACACGGTCGCCGGCGCGGGCTTCGTCGTCGGCACCGGTGGCGGCATGCGAGGCCTGCTCGGCGTTGCGGGCGACTTCCTGAACGGTTGCCGCCATTTCGTGCATCGCGGTGGCCACCTGGTCGGTTTCGACCTTCTGGCTGTTGGCACCTGCGCTGGTCTGTTCGGTGACGGCCGATAGCTCTTCGGCGGCGCTGGCGATCTGGGTGACGCCGTCGCGGATGCCGCTGATCAGTTCGCGCAGGGTAACGCCCATGCGGGCGATGCCCTGTTGCAGCACGCCCAGTTCATCACGGCGGGTGACACGCAGGTCGTGAGTCAGGTCGCCGCCCGCGATGCGTTCCACTGCTTGCAAGGTTTCCTGCAGCGGGCGGGTGATCTGCCGAGTGATCAGCACCGCTGCCAGCACGCCTACCAGCAATGCCAGCAGGGTCGCGATGGCCTGCAGGCTGCGGGCCTGTGCGCTCTCGATGTCGCGGCGCTCCAGCTGGATCTTGTACAGCGCGTCGCTGGTCTTGACGATGTCGGCACCCTGGACGGTCATTTCTGCGCGTGCGCTGGTGATATCGGCGAGGGCATCGCGGAACTGACGCACGGCGTCACGGTAGGCCAGCACCGACTGTTCGAACTGTTGCAGGCGCGCGTCAGCAGTGGGCAGCTGGCGCTTGAGGTTGTCGACCTCGGCCAATGCCGCTTCGAGCTGGCGCAGGGCAGCCTGCTCGTTGGTCGCGCTGTTGTCGGCAATGTAGCCGCGCACGTCGATGCGCACCTGCAGCAGTTGCTGGCGGGCCTTGCTGATCAGCTGGTACTGGGCCAGGCGCACGCTGTCGCTTTCGGGGCGTGCCATGACGTCCTGGCTGAGGGCGTCCATGGCCTGGTCGGCCTTGGCTGCAGAAACATTCATTGCATCGCGGGCGGCGCGGGTGGCGTTGTAGCCTGCGCGCATGGTGCCCAGCGACACCTTGTACTGGCTGATGGTCTGCCCAAGGTCGTGCAGCAGCTTGACGTTCTCCGGGCTCTTGAACGTGCCGACCAGGCGTTGCTGCTGGTTGCTGAAGGTGTCCAGCTTGGCCAGGGTGTTGGCCGCCGCCGCATCGTCGCCGTTGGCAATCATGTACTGCAGGCGGGCAATGCGCAGGTCGGTCAGGTCCTTGTTGAGCTGGCTGATATCGCTCATCCAGTTGCTGCGGTCGATCAGGCTGCCCAGGCTGGTCCAGCCGGTCAGGGCCAGCAGGCCGGTGAGGATCAGCACCAGGCCGAAGCCCAGGCCGAGTTTGAGGTTGACGCTGATGTTGGCAAACCAGCTGTTCATGCACGCACTCCAGAAGTTGTTTTCGCTCTCTTGATCGTCGATCGCAAGGCGTTGTTGTTCTGGGTGCCCGCTGATTCGTGCAGGGGTTATCGGCAATGAATCTGGAAGCTGAAACGCTTTTTCAGCAGATTTGTAACCGGTCGTCCGGTTGAAACGGGGGCTGCCAGGCAGCCCCGCAGGGTGTTACAGGTTACGCGCACTGAAGGTATCGCAGCTGTTCACTTCGCCCTCGGCAAAGCCTGCCTTGAACCAGCGTACGCGCTGCGCCGAGGTGCCGTGGGTGAAAGAGTCGGGCACCACGCGCCCCTGGCCTTTCTGCTGCAGGCGGTCGTCACCAATGGCGTTGGCCGCATTCAGCGCTTCCTCGACGTCGCCTGGCTCCAGCCAGTTCAGGCGCTTTTGTGCCTGATACGCCCACACCCCGGCCAGGCAATCGGCCTGCAGTTCCTGACGTACCAGCAAGCCGTTGTCGCCCTCCATGCGCTGCCCATTGCGGCGGGCCGCATCAACCTTGGCCGACACGCCGAGCAGGGTCTGCACGTGGTGGCCGATTTCGTGGGCGATGACATAGGCCTGGGCGAAGTCGCCCGCTGCGGCGAAGCGGGTTTCCATCTCGCGGAAGAACGACATGTCCAGGTACACCCGCTGGTCGGCCGGGCAGTAGAACGGGCCCACCGCCGCCGAAGCGAAGCCGCAGGCGGAGTTGACCTGGCCGTTGAATAGCACCAGCTTGGGGTCTCGGTACTGCTTGCCTGCCTGGGAGAACAGCGCCTTCCAGGTGTCTTCGGTGTCACCGAGCACCGAGGCGACGAATTCGGCCTGCTGGTCATTGGCCGGCGGCGCCTTGGTGCCCACGCTACTGGGAGCCTGCTGTTGCTGTTGCATTTGCCCGGTGAGCTGGCCAAGGATCTGCAGCGGGTCTTGCCCGGTGAGCCAGCCGATGCCCACGATCAGCAGGATCGCCCCCAGCCCCAGGCCCTTGCCGCCGCCAAAGCGCATGCCGCCACCACCGCCACCTTCGCCTCGGGCATCGACCACGTTGTCGCTGCGTCGGCCTTTTCGCCATTCCATGAATGCTCTCCGGAGCGTGAAACAAGAAGACAAAGATTAGTTCACCTCAGCGAAAGGTGTCAGCCAAAGGTGTTAATCCATAACCATATGGTTATGTATTGAGAGGCTGATTTCAGTATTCATCCCACGCGAGTTATCCGAAACTGCAAGTCCGCCTGCCACGTACAGGCGTTTTGATAATACCAAGAGAGGAAAACGGCATGCCCGCCCAGGACACCAGCCGCTTCGTGATCCGTGATCGCAACTGGCACCCCAAAGCCCTGACCCCCGACTACAAGACGTCCATTGCCCGCTCCCCGCGCCAGGCACTGGTCAGCATCCCGCAGTCGATCAGCGAAACCACCGGCCCGGATTTCACCCACCTGGGTTTCGGTGCCCACGACCATGACCTGCTGCTGAACTTCAACAACGGTGGCCTGCCAGTCGGTGAGCGCATCATCGTTGCCGGCCGGGTTGTCGACCAGTACGGCAAACCGGTGCCCAACACCTTGGTAGAAATGTGGCAGGCCAACGCCGGCGGCCGCTACCGGCACAAGAACGACCGCTACCTGGCCCCGCTGGACCCGAACTTCGGTGGCGTTGGCCGTTGCCTGACCGACCGCGACGGCTATTACAGCTTCCGCACCATCAAGCCCGGCCCGTACCCATGGCGCAACGGCCCGAATGACTGGCGCCCGGCGCACATTCACTTCGGCATCAGCGGCCCGTCGATCGCCACCAAGCTGATCACCCAGCTGTACTTCGAAGGCGACCCGCTGATCCCGAAGTGCCCGATCGTCAAGTCGATCGTCAACCCCGAGGCCGTGCAGCAGTTGATCGCCAAGCTCGACATGAGCAACGCCAACCCGATGGACTGCCTGGCGTACCGCTTCGACATCGTGCTGCGCGGCCAGCGCAAGACCCACTTCGAAAACTGCTGAGGACCCCGCCATGCCAATCGAACTGCTGCCGGAAACCCCTTCGCAGACTGCCGGCCCCTACGTGCACATCGGCCTGGCCCTGGAAGCGGCCGGCAACCCGACCCGCGACCAGGAAATCTGGAACCGCCTGGCCAAGCCAGAAGCACCGGGTGAACACATTCTGTTGATCGGCCAGGTCTATGACGGTAACGGGCACCTGGTGCGCGATTCGTTCCTGGAGCTGTGGCAGGCCGATGCCGCTGGCCAGTACCAGGACCAATACAACCTGGAAAACGCCTTCAACAGCTTTGGCCGCACCGCCACCACCTTCGATGCCGGTGAATGGACCGTGCAAACGGTGAAGCCGGGTGTGGTGAATAATGCTGCTGGCGTGCCGATGGCGCCGCACATCAACATCAGCCTGTTTGCCCGTGGCATCAACATCCACCTGCACACGCGCCTGTATTTCGACGATGAAGCCGAAGCCAACGCCAAGTGCCCGGTGCTCAACCTGATCGAGCAGCCGCAGCGCCGTGAGACGTTGGTTGCCAAGCGTTGCGAAGTGGATGGGAAGACGGCCTATCGTTTCGATATCCGTATTCAGGGGGAAGGGGAGACGGTGTTCTTCGACTTCTGAGTGAAGCTTGGGGCCGCAAGGCGGCCCCGGCCTCTCAACCTTTGACCGGTTTCAGGTCAAAGGCATCGGCCTGATACTGGAACAACAGGCAATCGGCAGCCGCCGTGCAGCCACTTTCATGCACCAGGTCGGCTGGCAGTTTGTAGTAGGCCCCGGCCGGGTACTCGGTGCGCTTGCCATCGATCACTGCGTAGAACGTCCCGCTCAATACCACTGTCGGCAAGGTCTGGCTGTGCTGGTGCAGGCCGTTGTCGGTGCCTTTTCTGAATTTCACATACGCCGAATACGGCCCCTTGCCGAAGATATCGCCTTCGACGTTGGCGTAGCTGACGGCGCCGCGGGTGTTGGGCACGTCCTGCCACTTCAGGGCAGCGTTGTCAGGGACCGAAACGGTTTGTTCTGCTGCATGGGCGACGATTGCCACAGCGCTGAGCGCGATGCCGGTGATAACTGCCTGCAATGATTTCATAATGAGTCCTCTTCGCTGAAGTAACGTGCAGCGTAGGTTAATGAATCATCAAGAGCACAAATACGGCCTCAACTCCGCAAGACTTGTGCAGATAAAGCACAAGTCAGCCCTGCCACCTGGGCGTTGCGTAGTAATGCTGCACGTAATCCAGCAGCGCACGCACCTTGGGCGCCAGGTAACGGCTCTGTGGGTAAACCGCGAACAGGCTGCGCGCCGGCTGCCGCCAATGGCTCAGCACTTGAACCAGGCGCCCGTCGCGCAGCGCATCATCGACGATGAAACGGTCGAAACTGGCGATGCCCAGGGCGCCGATGGCGGCGGCGCGCAGGGCCATGGGGGAGTTGGCGCTCACGCGCCGGGGCATCAGGATTTCACGCTGCTCGCCCGCGTCGTTGGCCACCTGCAAGCGTTGCGGGTGCAGCAACTGGCTGTAGCCGAGCAACGGGTGGCCGGCCAGGTCGTCGGGTGAGGCGGGCGTACCGTGGCGTTGCAGGTAGCGCGGTGCGGCCACCAGCAGGACTTCACTGGTGGCCAGGCGGCGTGCCACCAGGCTGGAGTCAGGCAGGTGGTCGGTGACCCGCAGGCACACATCGATCTCCTCCTCCAGCAGGTCAACGAAACGATCGCTGCAGTGCAGCTCGATCTGCAGTTGTGGATGGCGCTCGACAAAATCCGGCAACCAACGCCCCAGTTCCAGTTCGCCAAAGGCGGTGGCAACGCCCAGGCGCAAGGTGCCGGCAGGTTGCTGCTGATGCTCGGACAGTTCCAGGGTCATCGCCTGCATCTGTTCGAGGATCTGCACGCAATGGCGATAGAACAGCGCACCGGCTTCGGTGAGGTGCAGGCGGCGGGTGGTACGGGTGAGCAACTGCGTGCCGAGGTGGCGTTCGAGGTGCTTCACCTGGCGTGACAGCACGGTGTGCGAGACGCCGGCCTGGTTGGCGGCGGCGCTGAAGCTGCCGAGGTCGACGACCCGGCGGAAGGTGTGCATGGCACTGAACTGGTCCATCGGCGCAACTCTCCTGGCAGTGTGCGTTGGGGCCGGCCAGGCCCCAACGCGACACGGATCAGCGCCGAACCAGCAGCACCCCGCTTTCCATGTGATGGGTATACGGGAACTGGTCGAACAGCGCGCAGCGTTCGATACGGTGGGTATCTTGCAGCTGGGCGATGTTCGCCGCCAGCGTTTCCGGGTTGCACGAGATGTACAGGATGCGCTCGAAACGCCGGGTCAGCTCGCAGGTGTCCGGGTCCATGCCGGCACGCGGCGGGTCGACGAACACGGTGCCAAACGCATAGCTTTTCAGGTCGATGCCTTCCAGCCGGCGGAACGGGCGCACCTCGTTCAGTGCCTGGGTCAGCTCTTCAGCCGACAGCCGCACCAGCCGCACGTTATCCACACCGTTCTCATCGAGGTTGCTCAACGCGGCATTGACCGACGTCTTGCTGATCTCGGTGGCCAGCACCTGGCGCACGCGGGTGGCCAGCGGCAGGGTGAAGTTGCCATTGCCGCAGTACAGCTCCAGCAGGTCATCGTCGCGCTCGCCAATGGCGTCGTAGGCCCAGCTCAGCATCTTCTGGTTCACCGCGCCGTTGGGCTGGGTGAACGCGCCTTCTGGCTGGCGGTAGCTGAATACGCGGCCCGCCACGTCCAGTTGCTCCACCGCATAATCACGGCCTATCACCAGGCGCTTGCCCTTGGAGCGGCCGATCAGGCTCACCCCCAAGTCTTCGGCCAGCTGCCGTGCGGCCACTTCCCAGGCCTCGTCCAGCGGGCGGTGGTAGCACATCGTGACCATCGCATCGCCCGCCAGGGTGGTAAGGAACTCCACCTGGAACAGCCGGTTGCTCAGTGCCTCGCTGGCCTGCCAGGCCGCCTTGAGGCGCGGCATCAGCAGGTTGATGCGCTCGCTGGCGATGGGGAAGTCTTCGATCAGGATTGCCTTGTGCTTCTCGCCTGGGGCGAACATCGCGTAGTGGCGCTGACCGTCCTCGCGCCACAGGCGGAACTCGGCGCGCAGGCGGTAGTGCTCGCGCGGCGAATCGAAAACAGCCGGTTCCGGCGCGCCAAACGGCGCCAGCAGCTCACGCAGCCGGGCAACCTTGGCGTCCAGCTGGGTGGCGTAGGAGGAGGGGTCGAAAGCAGCACTCATGCGTTGAACCAGCCCAGCTTGATGACGAACAGGATGGAAAGGATCACCAGGGCCGGGTTCAGGTCGCGGTGGCGGCCGGAAATCAGCTTGATGGCAGTCCAGGAAATGAAGCCGAAGGCGATGCCGTTGGCGATCGAGTAGGTCAGTGGCATGGCCAGGGCCGTCACCACCACGGGCGCGGCTTCGGTGACGTCGTCCCAGTTTATTTCCGCCAGGCCCGAAGCCATCAGTACGGCGACGAACAGCAGCGCCGGTGCCGTGGCGAAGGCCGGTACGCTACCGGCCAGCGGTGCGAAGAACAGCGCCAGCAGGAACAGCACGGCCACCACGATGGCGGTCAGGCCGGTACGCCCGCCCGCGCTCACGCCGGCAGCCGATTCGATGTAGCTGGTGGTGGTCGAGGTGCCCAGCAGCGAACCGGCCATGGCCGCGGTGCTGTCGGCGATCAGGGCGCGGCCCATCTTCGGCATGTGGCCGTCCTTGCCCATCAGGCCGGCGCGCTTGGCCACGGCGATCAGGGTGCCAGAGTTGTCGAACAGGTCGACGAACAGGAAGGCGAAGATCACGCTGATCAGGCCCACATCGAGGGCACCGGCGATGTCCAGTTGCAGGAAGGTCGGTGCCAGCGAAGGGGGCATCGACACGATGCCGCCGAACGGCGTGACGCCCATCGCGATCGACGCGACAGTGACGGCCAGGATGCCGATCAGCACCGCGCCGCGCACCTTCAGCGACTCAAGGCCGACGATCAGGAAGAAGCCCAGCGTGGCGAGGAGCACCGAGGGCTGCTTGAGGTCGCCCATACCCACCAGGGTGGCCGGGTTATCGACGACGATGCCCGCGTTATGCAGGGCAATCAATGCCAGGAACAAGCCGATGCCAGCGGCGATGGCCGAGCGCAGCGGCAGCGGGATGCTGTTCACGATCCATTCGCGGATGCGGAAGATCGACAACAGGAAGAACATCACCGCCGACAGGAACACCGCACCCAGCGCAACCTGCCAGGTATGGCCCATGTGCAGCACCACGGTGTAGGTGAAGAAGGCGTTCAGGCCCATGCCCGGCGCCAGCGCGATCGGGTAGTTGGCGATCAGGCCCATGGTCGCCGAACCAATGGCCGCGGCCAGGCAGGTGGCGACGAAGATCGCACCTTTGTCCATGCCGGTCTCGCCCAGGATGCTGGGGTTGACGAACAGGATGTAGGCCATGGCCAGGAAGGTGGTGACGCCCGCAAGAATCTCGGTGCGCACATTGGTGTCGTGTGCTTTTAGTTGAAACAGCCTTTCCAGCATGCCCGCTCCCCAAGGCGCCCCCGGCGCCGTGATATGTATCGACCCCATCAGCAAAGCACAGACCGTACCGGTTGCCGTGGTTTTATCTGGGGCGGAAAAAAGCCGCGCATCATACCAGCATGCTCGGCAGGGGCCTATGGGCTTCGGGGAATGGCTTTTCCATCGCCTGTGGTAGTGGGTTTAGCTGTGAAGAGGCCAGTACCGCCGAGCCATCAACCGCTGTGCAAGCGGTCGCGCTTGGCCAGGGTCGGGAACAATTTTATCCACACCCCGGTCACCACCAGCGTGCCCACGCCCCCCAGCACTACCGCCGGCACTGTGCCAAACCAGTGCGCGGTGACCCCCGATTCGAATTCACCGAGCTGGTTCGAGGCACCGATGAACAACCCGTTCACAGCGCTCACCCGCCCGCGCATCTCATCCGGCGTTTCCAGTTGCACGAACGAACTGCGAATGACCATGCTGATCATGTCCGCCGCACCCAGTACCACCAGCACCGCCAGCGAGAACCAGAACGACGTCGACAGGCCGAATGCGATGGTCGCCACGCCAAACACGCCCACGGCGGTGAACATGGTGCGGCCTACCTTGCGCTCGAACGGGAAGCGCGCCAGCCACAGCGACATCAGCAACGCCCCCACCGCCGGTGCCGAGCGCAGCAGGCCCAGGCCCCATGGGCCGGTCAGCAGGATGTCCTTGGCGAACACCGGCAACAACGCGGTGGCACCGCCCAGCAACACGGCGAACAGGTCCAGCGAGATGGCGCCAAGGATGTCTGGCCGGCTGCGGATGAAGCGGATGCCGGCCAGCAGCGACTCCAGGCTGGCACGGCCACGCTGGGCCACTTGCTGGCGTGCGTCCAGGCTCAATGTCAGTGCACAGGCAATGGCGTACAGCGCCACGGTCGGGCCATACACCCAGATACTGCCAAAGGCATACAGCAACCCGCCCACCGCCGGGGCGACGATGGTGGCTGCCTGGGTCGCCGAGGCCGAGGCTGCCACCGCCCGTGGGAACAACCCCGGCGGCACCACATTGGGCAGCAGGGCCTGGGTGGCCGGCATCTCGAACGAGCGCGTGGCGCCCAGCAGGAAGGCCAGGGCGAAGATCAGCTCGCGGCTGACATTGTCGGTGGCGCTGCCCACTACCAGCGCCAGGGCAATCAGCCCCTGCAGGCTTTGGCACAGGGCCGCGACCTTGCGCCGGTCATAGCGGTCGGCGACATGCCCGGTGTGCAGCATGAACAGCACCCTTGGGGCGAATTCGACCAGGCCGACCAGGCCCAGGTCGAGCACATTGCCGGTGAGCTGGTAGAGGTGCCAGCCAATGGCCACGGTGAGCATCTGGAAGCCGCTGGCAGTGAACACACGGGCCAGCCAGAAGGCGAGGAAGGGGCGATGATGGCGCAACAACTGCGGTGCGGAATCGGACATCGGAAACCTGTGGCCTCGGCGCAGTAGAGGGGCCGGCAGATTATCATCTGTTTGTAACAAGCAGTTACTGGTTGCCGTGATCGGCACTTTTTCACACGTTCTGAAAGAGGGTGGGGCAACAGGTCACGCGGCAATCAACCACACGGCCTGGCTGGCTATTCAGGACTATGCTTGCAGTCAGTCGTTGATCTGGATCAATCGTTGTATTTGCAACGAACCGGCAACGATGTGGCCCTTGGGCCGGAATCCCTGCGATTGCACAGAACAATTCAAACTCGCCGCACTCGATACCGTGGGGGCAGTAGGCGCAAAGGCCACGAGCCCGAACGCCGGATTATCTGAAGAGGAAGCACTATGTTCGGTTTAGAGGCCCTAGATCTCGCCCGAATCCAGTTTGCGTTTACCGTGTCCTTTCACATCCTGTTCCCGGCCATCACCATTGGCCTGGCGAGCTATCTGGCGGTCCTTGAAGGCCTTTGGCTGCGGACCCACCACCAGGTCTACCGTGACCTATACCACTTCTGGTCGAAGATCTTCGCCGTCAACTTCGGCATGGGCGTGGTCTCTGGCCTGGTCATGGCCTATCAGTTCGGCACCAACTGGAGCCGCTTCTCCGATTTTGCCGGCGCCGTCACCGGCCCCTTGCTGACTTATGAGGTGCTGACGGCGTTCTTCCTCGAGGCAGGCTTCCTGGGCGTCATGCTGTTTGGCTGGAACCGTGTGGGCCGTGGCCTGCACTTCTTTGCCACGGTCATGGTGGCGCTCGGCACGCTGGTCTCGACCTTCTGGATCCTGGCATCCAACAGCTGGATGCAGACCCCGCAAGGTCACGAAATCATTGATGGCCGGGTGGTGCCGGTGGACTGGCTGGCGGTGATCTTCAACCCCTCGTTCCCCTACCGGCTGATGCACATGGCCACCGCCGCGTTCGTCGCCACCGCCTTCTTCGTCGGTGCATCGGCGGCCTGGCACCTGCTGCGTGGGCGTGACAACCCGGCCGTGCGCAAGATGCTGTCGATGGCCATGTGGATGGCGCTGATCGTCGCGCCGGTCCAGGCGGTGATCGGTGACTTCCACGGCCTCAACACGCTCAAGCACCAGCCCGTGAAGATCGCGGCCATCGAAGGCCATTGGGAGAACGTGCCGGGCGAGCCGACCCCGCTGATCCTGTTCGGCATCCCCGACATGAAAGCCGAGACCACGCGCTTCAAGGTCGAGATCCCGGCCCTTGGCAGCCTGATCCTGACTCACAGCCTGGACAAGCAAGTGCCGGCGATGAAGGAATTCCCGGCGGCGGATCGGCCCAACTCGACCATCGTGTTCTGGTCGTTCCGGGTCATGGTCGGGCTGGGCTTGCTGATGATCTTCGTTGGCCTGTGGAGCCTGTGGCTGCGCAAGCGCGGCACGCTCTACAGCTCCAGGCCGTTCCTGTACCTGACCCTGTGGATGGGCCCCTCTGGCCTGATCGCCATCCTGGCGGGCTGGTTCACCACCGAAATCGGCCGCCAGCCGTGGGTGGTGTATGGCCTGATGCGCACCTCCGAAGGGGTGTCCAACCACAGTTATGTGCAGCTCGGCTTTACCCTGGTGGCGTTCGTGGTGGTGTACTTCGCGCTGTTCGGCACCGGCCTTGGCTACATGATGCGCCTGGTGCGCAAAGGGCCGCAGACGGGCGAGGGTGATGAACCCAACCCGGGTGGCCCAGGCCAGAAACGCACGCCGGCGCGGCCGTTGTCCGCCGCCGATGATGGCCATGAGGCCGACACTGCCAGCCTGAGCAAGGGGAACTGAGCCATGGGTATCGACCTTCCGCTGATCTGGGCCGTGATCATCATCTTCGGCGTCATGATGTACGTGGTGATGGATGGTTTCGACTTGGGCATCGGCATGCTCTTCCCCTTCGTCAAGGGCGAGCGTGACCGTGATGTGATGATGAACACCGTCGCCCCGGTATGGGACGGCAACGAGACCTGGCTGGTGCTGGGTGGCGCCGGGCTGTTCGGGGCCTTCCCGATGGCCTATTCGGTGGTGCTTGAAGCCTTGTACCTGCCGCTGATCCTGATGCTGATCGGGCTGATCTTCCGTGGCGTGGCCTTCGAGTTCCGCTTCAAGGCC
Organism: Pseudomonas sp. NFX1; assembly: GCF_051123555.1. Classification (NCBI taxonomy): domain Bacteria; kingdom Pseudomonadati; phylum Pseudomonadota; class Gammaproteobacteria; order Pseudomonadales; family Pseudomonadaceae; genus Pseudomonas; species Pseudomonas sp. NFX1. The sequence continues at coordinate 5,583,161 of NZ_CP169366.1, forward strand.
AAGGACGACAAGCGCCACATCTGGGACAAGGCGTTCATCTGGGGTTCGCTGATCGCCACCTTCTTCCAGGGGGTTGCCCTGGGCGCGTTCATCGAGGGCTTCAAGGTGGTCGACCGCCACTATGCCGGTGGCACGCTCGACTGGCTGACCCCGTTCAGCCTGTTCAGCGGCCTCGGCCTGATCGTCGCCTACACCCTGCTGGGCTGCACCTGGCTGATCATGAAGACCGAAGGGCCGCTGCAACTGCAGATGCATGACCTGGCAAGGCCGCTGGCGCTGGTGCTGCTGGTGGTGATCGGTATCGTCAGCCTGTGGACGCCGATCGCCTACCCGCAGATTGCCGATCGCTGGTTCAGCATGCCCAACCTGATCTGGTTCATGCCGGTGCCGATCCTGGTGCTGGTGACCTTCTACGGGTTGCTCAAGGCAGTCGCTCGCAATGCCAACTACACGCCGTTCCTGCTGACCCTGGTGCTGGTGTTCCTCGGCTATAGCGGCCTGGGCATCAGTGTGTGGCCGAACATCATCCCGCCGTCGATCTCGATCTGGGATGCCGCGGCGCCGCCGCAGAGCCAAGGGTTCATGCTGGTGGGGACGTTGTTCATCCTGCCGTTCATCCTTGGCTATACCTTCTGGAGCTACTACGTGTTCCGCGGCAAGGTGACCCACGAAGACGGCTATCACTAGGAGGGCCGCATGATGACCGGCAAGCATGGTGTAGAAGAGAAAAAGCCCTTGTGGCAGCGGCTGGGTTGGCTGGTGCTGATCTGGGCGATGAGCGTGGCGGCCCTGGGGGTGGCGGCCTGGGTAATGCGGCTGTTCATGGGGGCAGCCGGCCTGACTACCCATTAAAGGGGCTGGGGCCGCCAAGCGGCCCCAGCCACTTACTTGCGGGCCTTGAGAATCACGAACTTCGGCGTCGCCGCCACCTGTTCCACCCCTCGGAACAGCCGCGCCAGCTTGCTGTGGTAACCCAGGTGACGGTTACCGACGATATACAACGCACCGCCCACCACCAGTGCCTCCCGGGCCTGCTGGAACATGCGCCAGGCGAGGAAGTCGCCCACCACCTGTTGCTGGTGGAACGGCGGGTTGCACAGCACCACGTCCAGCGACTGCTTTTCTACCCCCGCCAAACCATCGGCCGCCAGCATCAATGCCGGGCGCTCGCCCAGTGCCGCCTGCCAGTTTTCCCGCGCCGATTGCACCGCCATGTACGACTCGTCGACCAGCGTGTAATGCGCCTCGGGGTTGGCCAGTGCGCTGGCGATCGCCAGGACGCCGTTGCCGCAGCCAAGGTCGGCAACACGGGCCTGGCCCAGGTTGCGCGGCAGGTGCGGGAGAAAGGCACGGGTGCCGATATCCAGGCCATCGCGGCAGAACACGTTGGCGTGGTTGACCAGCTCAAGGGCCGGCGTTTCGAGCTGATAGCGGCTAGGGTAGGGCGAGCGCGCGGCCGGGCGGTCGGCAACGGTGGCTGTCAGCAGTCGGGCCTTCTTTTGCGCCAGCGAGGCCTGAACCGGGCCGATGTACTTTTCCATCAGCTCACCGGCGGCACGGGGCAGGTGCTTGATCATCGCCCCGGCAACCACCTGCGCGCCGGGCGCCAGGTGGCCCTGCAGGCGAATGAGCTGCTCCTCGAGCAAGGCCAGGGTCTTCGGCACGCGTACCAGCACCCGGTCGAACGGGCCTTGCCACGGTTCGCTGGCCGGTACGAACGGCACGCTGTCGAACGGCTTGCCGTTGCGCGCGAGGTTTTTTTCCAGGGCCAGGTGCGCCAGGTGCGAATCGCCACTGCTGGTCACTGCAAGCTGCCCGGCCAGGCTGGCGGCCAGGGCACCGAAGCTGTCATTGAGCACCAATACCCGGCAGCTGGCGTCAGGCGCCTGCTCATGCAAGTGCGCGAGCAGGTACTCGTCAGCGGCGTCGAATGCCTGCAGAGGGTCGTTGGCCTGGTCCGGCTGGCGGATCAGGTCGAGTTCGGCGTAGGGGGTGGTCAACAAGGGCATGGCGTCTGGCTCGGGTACGAATCTGCCCGTTGCGGATCGCCACGGGCTTTGCCGCGCCATTCTACAGGGCTTTGCCGGTAGTCGCAGGGGTGGCTGTCAGATCCACCCACGCAGGGCGGCTATGGCGATGGCGCCTGCCTTGTTGGCCGCGTTGGTCTTGGTGATCACGCTGCGGATATGGAAGTTGACCGTACTTTGTGACAGCGACAGGATGGAGGCAACGTCGGCGGCGGTCTTGCCTGCAGCTGACCACCTCAGCACTTCCAGCTCCCGCTCGCTCATTTTCGGCTGAGGCGGGCAGAGCGCGTCCAGGTGGTGCTCGCACAGTACCGAGTGCAGGGTATGGCACAGCCACTGCACGCTGGCGGCTTTTTCGTAGAGTTCGTTGATTGCAATCTGGCCTGCTGGCCTGGCGACGCTGACTTGGCTTTCATTGTGCTGCAGGTCGTGCAGCGACTGTGTCCAACCATGACGCAGCCCGTGCTGGCAGGCAGCCTCGCGAAATTGCGGGGCCTCGCAATACAGTTCGTCGGTCCACAATACAGGTGTGGTCTGACCATGGCTCAAGCGTGCGGCCGGGTCTTGCTTGTAGAAATCATCACGCTGATAGCGCTCGATCCATTCGTCTGGGTAATTGCTGTAGAGGTACAACCGCGGTGTCTGGGTGGCAATCTGTATGCGAATGTTCAGCCCCAGGTGTTCCATACCCAGGTCTTGCACCAAATGCACAGCGATGTCGAACAATTTGCGCGGGGATCGCTCGCTGACAAATTGATGGAGATGCTCGGGTTTCCAGTGAAGCATCCGTAACGCTCCTAAGGGGCAACAGGATCCAATCCGTTTGCATACCCGCATCATTGTAGGAAAAACCTACTAATGCGTTGTGATTTTTTGTTATAGCGATCACGTTTGTCTGCGACATCGGCAGCATTGACGTGGTGAGGCCTTACAAACCGGTGGTTTTTATCCAGGCCGCTTTGCGCGACACTGTGCGCACGTCAACCTTGGAGCCCGATATGACTGCCAGCGCCGAAAAGTTCACCCGCCAGACCCTGCTCGATGTTCAGCCACTGACGCCGAACCTCTTCAGCCTGCGGGTAACGCGCGATTCGGGCTTTCGCTTCCGGGCCGGCCAGTTTGCTCGTCTCGGGGTAACCAAGGCCGATGGCAGTGTGGTGTGGCGCGCCTATTCCATGGTCAGCGCGCCCCATGACGAGTACCTCGACTTCTTCTCGATCGTGGTGCCCGGCGGTGAGTTCACCAGCGAGCTGAGCCGGCTGGGCGAGGGTGACAGCCTGCTGATCGATCGGCAGGCCTTCGGCTTTTTGACACTCGATCGCTTCATCGGCGGCCGCGACCTGTGGTTGCTGGCCACCGGCACCGGCATTGCACCGTTCATGTCCATCCTGCAGGACTTCGAGGCCTGGGAGCGTTTCGACAGCATCAAGCTGGTGTACTCGGTGCGCGAGGCGAAGGAACTGGCCTACGTGAAGGAAATCGCCGAGTTGGAGCAGCGCGACTACCTGGCAGAGTACGCCGGCAAGTTGCAGTTCATCCCGATCGTGACCCGTGAGCTGCATCCGGGGGCATTGAATGCACGCATTACCACGTTGATCGAGAACGGTGAGCTGGAGAAGGCGGCGGGGCTTGCGCTGTCGCCCGAGCATTCACGCGTGATGCTCTGCGGCAACCCGGAGATGATCGATGAAACGCGCAAGGTGCTCAAGGCGCGTGATCTGCAGTTGAGCCTGAGCAAGCGCCCGGGGCAGGTGGCGGTAGAAAACTACTGGTGACACGGGGGCCGCAATGCGGCCCCGGCACCTTCAAGGCAGGCGGTTTTGGTTCTGCGTCTTGAGCAGGTCGCGGATTTCGGTCAGCAACGTCTCTTCGGCACTTGGCACGGGCGGCGCGCTCGGTGCCACGGCCTCTTCGCGCTTCAGGCGGTTGATCGCCTTCACGCCCATGAAGATGGCGAACGCTACGATCAAGAAGTCGATCACGGTCTGGATGAACTTGCCGTAGGCCAGCATGACTGCCGGAACGTCGCCTTCTGCTGCCTTCAAGGTAATGGCCAGGTCGCTGAAGTCCACGCCACCGATCAAAAGGCCCAGTGGTGGCATGACCACGTCACCCACGAAGGACGAGACGATCTTGCCGAAGGCCGCGCCGATGATGATACCGACCGCCATGTCGACGACGTTGCCTTTGACCGCGAAGGCCTTGAACTCACTGATCATGCCCATGTTCGATTCCTTTGTAACAAATGGTGAGGTTAACGCAGTGTAAGCCACTAAAACGCTTCATGCGTTGTGTTCAGGGGTAGTGACTGCGGTTAGAACGAATAGTTTTGTCGCACGCCGAAGCGTTCGAGACACGTCTCGCTCGGCTATCATGGCGGTTTTTTCCAGGAGAAACCGCCCATGGCCAAGGCCAAGCGCTTGTATGGCTGCACCGAATGCGGCGCGACCTTCCCCAAATGGGCCGGCCAGTGCGGCGAATGCGGGGCCTGGAACACCCTGGTCGAAACCATGATCGAGAGCGGCGGGGCGGCGGCGCCCAGCAGTGGCCGGGCCGGCTGGACCGGGCAACAGGCGCAGATCAAGACCCTGGCCGAAGTCAGCGTGGAAGAGATCCCGCGCTTCACCACCAGCAGCAGCGAACTGGACCGCGTGCTGGGTGGCGGTTTGGTCGATGGCTCGGTGGTGCTGATCGGCGGTGACCCGGGTATCGGCAAGTCGACCATTCTGTTGCAGACCCTGTGCAACATTGCCGTGCACATGCCTGCGCTGTATGTCACCGGCGAAGAGTCGCAACAGCAGGTGGCGATGCGCTCGCGCCGCCTGGGCCTGCCCCAGGACCAGCTCAAGGTGATGACCGAAACCTGTATCGAGACCATCATCGCCACGGCTCGCCAGGAAAAGCCCCGCGTCATGGTCATCGACTCGATCCAGACCATTTTCACCGAACAGCTGCAATCGGCGCCCGGTGGCGTGGCCCAGGTGCGCGAGAGTACGGCGTTGCTGGTGCGTTACGCCAAGCAGAGCGGCACCGCCATCTTCCTGGTGGGCCACGTCACCAAGGAAGGCTCGCTGGCCGGGCCGCGCGTGCTGGAGCACATGGTTGACACCGTGCTGTATTTCGAGGGTGAGTCCGATGGCCGCCTGCGCCTGCTGCGGGCGGTGAAGAACCGCTTTGGCGCGGTCAACGAACTGGGCGTGTTCGGCATGACCGACCGCGGCCTCAAGGAGGTTTCGAACCCTTCGGCGATCTTCCTTAATCGCACCCAGGAAGAGGTGCCGGGCAGTGTGGTGATGGCCACCTGGGAGGGCACCCGGCCGATGCTGGTCGAGGTGCAGGCGCTGGTCGATGACAGCCACCTGGCCAACCCGCGCCGGGTGACCCTTGGCCTGGACCAGAACCGCCTGGCCATGTTGCTGGCAGTACTGCACCGCCATGGCGGCATTCCTACCCACGACCAGGATGTGTTCCTCAACGTGGTGGGCGGCGTGAAGGTGCTGGAGACGGCTTCTGACCTGGCTTTGTTGGCGGCGGTGATGTCCAGCCTGCGCAACCGGCCGTTGGCCCATGGGTTGCTGGTGTTTGGCGAGATTGGCTTGTCGGGCGAGGTGCGGCCGGTGCCCAGTGGCCAAGAGCGGCTGAAAGAGGCGGCCAAGCATGGCTTCAAGCGGGCCATCGTGCCCAAGGGCAATGCGCCGAAGGAGCCGCCGGCAGGGTTGCAGGTGATCGCCGTGACCCGGCTGGAGCAGGCTTTGGATGCCCTGTTCGAGTGATGTATTGCCTGTAAAGGCAAACAAAAAGGGGAGCCGACGATGCGCATCGGCTCCCCTTGCTTAACCGCTCAATCAGCGGTCAATGCTCGGCAACCGGGCTGCGCCTGGGCGCCTCGTTGCCATGCTCGTCCAGCTCCAGCATCGGCACTTCATTACCTTCGGCATCGAACAGCTTGCCATCCTTGAAGTAATCGCCATCGCGCAGTGCAGAAATGTCCGAATACTGGATGGTGCGTTCGTAGGCTGCGGCAAATACCGACTGCTGGTCCGAGTTGCCAGTGGTGAAGTGGTTGAAGATCAGGTTCAGCAGAATCGCCATGATCGCCGCCGAGCTGATGCCCGAGTGGAAGATGGTCTCGAACCAGTTCGGGAAGTGGTGGTAGAAGGTCGGTGCGGCAATCGGGATCATGCCGAAGCCCAGCGAAGCAGCGACGATGATCAGGTTGACGTTGTTCTTGTAGCTGACCTTGGACAGGGTACGGATGCCGCTGGCTGCCACGGTGCCGAACAGCACGATGCCCGCGCCGCCCAATACCGGGGTAGGCACGGCGGCAATCACCCGGCCCATGACCGGCAGCAAGCCGAGCACCACCAGGATCACGCCACCGGTGGCCACCACGTAGCGGCTCTTGACCCCGGTCACGGCCACCAGGCCGACGTTCTGGGCGAAGGCGCTCTGGGTGAACGAGCCGAAGATCGGTGCCAGGATGCTCGATGCCATGTCGGCACGCAGGCCATTGCCCAGGCGCTTGGAGTCGACCTTGGTTTCAATGATGTCGCCCACCGCGAGGATGTCGGCCGAGGTTTCCACCAGGGTCACCATGATCACGATGCACATCGACAGGATCGCGGCGATGTGGAATTCCGGCATGCCGAAATGGAACGGCGTGGGGAAGGCGAACATCGGGCCTTGGGTGACCTTGCTGAAGTCGGTCATGCCCAGCCCCCAGGCGATCAGGGTGCCAAACACCATGGCCAGGAGAATCGACAGGCGCGAGATGGTCGCGCTGCCCAGCTTGCTCAGCAGCAGCACGATGGCGAAGGTCAGTGCCGCCAGGCCGATGTTGGCCACGCTGCCGAACTCCGGTGAAGCACTGTTGCCGCCCATCACCCAGCGTGCCGCCACTGGCATCAGGGTCAAGCCGATGGTGGTGATGACGATACCGGTCACCAGGGGTGGGAAGAACTTGGTGATGCGCGAGAACACCGGGGTGATCAGGAAGCCGATGAACGAGGCCGCCATGACCGCACCCAGCACACCCGGCAGGCCACCACCGCCTTCGCTGCTGAGAATGGCGCCCATGGTTGCCACGCCGGCGAACGATACGCCCTGCACCAGCGGCAACTGGCAACCGAAGAACGGCAGGCCAAGCGTCTGCAGCAAGGTGGCCAGGCCACCGGCAAACAACGACGCGGCGATCAGCATGCCGATTTCGGCACCATTCAGGCCCGCGGCCTGCCCCAGAATCAGGGGTACCGCAACGATCCCTCCATACATGGTCAACACATGCTGCAGACCATAGGCCAGGTTGGCCCCAAGGCCGAGGTTTTCATCCTCGGGGCGCTTGGCGGGAGACGTGCTAGGGGACGTAGTCATGGAGCAGGCTCTCTGCGTTTATTGTTGTGCCGCTACTGTAGACACTTCCTACAATTGATTGCTACAAGAATTGTATACAATATTTTGATCGGAGCGCGAACAAGCCGGGCTTCAGGGTGGCCTGAAACCCAATGCAGAACGCGTACCAAGTCATGAAAGGCTGTACTAGAGGGGTGTGTACAAAGAGCTGCTACCCCGGCTTAAAGCTGTCTGGGTAGACAGGAAACGCTAGGTGGGAAGGATGTTAGCTAGCTAAGAGATCCCATTATTCGATGAGTTCGCGCAGCTCCCGCATCATTTCGGTGCTGTCGGCCACGTTCAGTTCCACAAGACGGTGCAAATGGCTCATCGAATCGAGGTCGATGTAGAGGCAGACGAAGCCCAGGCGCTGCGCTTCTTCATGACGAAGCTCCACCTGCATCCGCACGTGGGTATGCGGGTCAAGGTGGATCACCGCATCGAAGTCCTGAGAGAGGTCGGCATTCCACGGCTGGGGGCGCTCGACCAGCAGGCCCTTGAGCGACAGGTCAAGCAGTTTGACTGGCCAGCGGCGGTCACCCTGGCGCAGTTCGGTGGGGGCGTCGAAGTCTATGCGCTGGAAGCGTCGGCGATTGTTGGAAGAAGTGGTCATGGCGGGCCCCTCGTCAGATGTTCTGACTATAGACCAGCCATGGCCTGTTCTGCCTGATGGCGAGCGACAAGGTGCCGTCTGCGGCAGTCGCCCCGTGCCACCCTTAGTCGGGGACGAAATTCAGGTCAACCACCTGATAGAAGGCTTTATCGGTCTCGGCAATTTCCCATACCCCAAGCAGCACATGATAACCGTCGCGCTCAGGCAACTTCAGCGTGTGCTTGGTCGGCTGCTCCGGCCACATTTCTTCATCCGAGTAGCCCCAATAAGGTTGGCGTTCATTGAGGAAAGTAGCGAAGGGTTCAGGTTCGAACTGTGCACGCGAAAGCGGCTGAGTCGGGTTCCATCCGGCTTTGGTGATGAAGTAGTTGAAACGGCGGTACTTGTGGCGCGCGCTGAAGCTCCAGACGAACTCCAGCGGTGTGTCGCTGGTAACGTCATGCTTGTCCCAGTCGACATCTGTGCGGTCCAGGTAGGCAGCGCCCGGCCTTTCGCCGCTGGCAATCTTGCCATCGACCGGTGGTGCCATACTTCTCACGTCGTCCTTGGCGTAGGGATCGGCCAGCCCGCCCGTGGTCTGCGGGAAGAATTTGCCGCTTTCGATGCCGTTGTGAAGATTTCCCTCAATGAGGCGTCTCTCCTCAGCGAAGGTCGCTCGGGACTTGGGCGTCGAGATCGAGCCATGGTTGGGTTCGATGGGGCCTGAGTCACGCGTGGATTTACTCTTATCCTGAGTCATCATCTGTCCCTGCTTGATGGTTATCAAATGTTCGACGCACGGTTCGAACGTTTGCACACCGTGTGTCATATCGTGGCGACGGGTTTGCCTGATCATTTAATGCGCGGTTGCCACCCTGGACAACTGACAGAAATGACAGGTCAGCCGAAGTAACGTTTCCGTCGCAGCCTGCGGGTTGTTCGGGTAGTCGCGTGCTAGAGCGCGTGCTGGTCAGTGGCTGAGCGCCAAATCGGGATGGTAAAGCCGTCAAGCAGGCCCTAGACTCAAGGGGCTGTCTATTCCAACCACTTAGCTGGAAGCATGCCATGAACAACAATAACAGCCTGCTACGCCACATCCCGTGGCTGGCGTTGGCGGTCATAGGAGCCTGCGCGCTGGGTGTTGTCGCCCTGCGTCGCGGCGAGGCGATCAACGCCTTGTGGATCGTGGTCGCGGCAGTGGCCATCTATCTGGTCGCCTACCGCTACTACAGCCTGTTCATCGCCACCAAGGTGATGCAACTCGACCCTCGCCGTGCCACCCCGGCGGTGCTCAACAACGATGGCCTGGACTACGTTCCGACCAACAAGCACATCCTGTTCGGCCACCACTTTGCCGCCATCGCCGGCGCCGGCCCACTGGTCGGCCCGGTACTCGCCGCGCAGATGGGCTACCTGCCCGGCACGCTCTGGCTGATCGCCGGCGTTGTGCTGGCCGGTGCGGTGCAGGACTTCATGGTCCTGTTCATGTCCACCCGCCGCAACGGTCGCTCGCTGGGCGACATGGTGCGCGAGGAAATGGGCCGGATCCCGGGCACCATCGCCCTGTTCGGCTGCTTCCTGATCATGATCATCATCCTCGCGGTGCTGGCGCTGATCGTGGTCAAGGCCCTGGCCGAGAGCCCATGGGGCATGTTCACGGTGATGGCGACCATCCCGATCGCGATGTTCATGGGCATCTACATGCGCTATATCCGCCCGGGCCGCATCGGCGAGATCTCGGTGGTCGGCGTGGTGCTGCTGCTGGCGTCGATCTGGCTGGGCGGCGTGATCGCTGCCGACCCGGTCTGGGGCCCGGCGTTCACCTTCACCGGTGTGCAGATCACCTGGATGCTGGTGGGTTATGGCTTCGTCGCTGCCGTACTGCCGGTATGGCTGGTGCTGGCGCCGCGTGACTACCTGTCGACCTTCCTCAAGATCGGCACCATCGTTGGCCTGGCCATCGGTATCCTGATTATCGCGCCAGAGCTGAAAATGCCGGCCCTGACCCAGTTCACCGACGGTACTGGGCCGGTCTGGAAGGGCACGTTGTTCCCGTTCCTGTTCATCACCATTGCCTGCGGTGCGGTATCGGGCTTCCACGCGCTGATTTCCTCGGGCACCACGCCCAAGCTGCTGGATAACGAAACCAACGCCCGTTACATCGGCTACGGCGGCATGCTGATGGAGTCGTTCGTCGCCATCATGGCCATGGTCGCCGCCTCGGTGATCGAGCCTGGCGTGTACTTCGCCATGAACAGCCCGGCTGCGGTGGTCGGCGCCGACGTTGCTACGGTGGCGCAGACGGTCAGCAGTTGGGGCTTCCTGATCACCCCTGAGCAGCTCGAAGCGGTCGCCCGCGACATTGGCGAGCACACCGTGCTGGCCCGTGCCGGTGGTGCGCCAACGTTGGCGGTGGGTATCGCGCAGATCCTTCACCAGGTGCTGCCGGGTGAGAACACCATGGCCTTCTGGTACCACTTCGCGATCCTGTTCGAGGCCCTGTTCATCCTCACCGCCGTGGACGCCGGTACCCGTGCCGGGCGCTTCATGCTGCAGGACCTGCTGGGCAGCTTCGTGCCGGCGCTCAAACGCACCGAATCGTGGGGTGCCAACCTGCTCGCCACCGCTGGCTGCGTGGCAATGTGGGGTTATCTGCTGTACCAGGGCGTGATCGACCCGCTGGGTGGCATCAACACCTTGTGGCCGCTGTTTGGCATCTCCAACCAGATGCTGGCCGGTATCGCCTTGATGCTCGGTACTGTGGTGCTGATCAAGATGAAGCGTCAGCGCTACATCTGGGTCACCCTGGTGCCGGCCGTGTGGCTGCTGATCTGTACCACTGCCGCAGGCCTGATCAAGCTGTTCGACCCGAACCCGGCCGTTGGCTTCCTGGCCCTGGCCAAGAAGTACAGCACTGCGCTGGATGCCGGCCAGGTACTGGCCCCGGCCAAGGACATCGGGCAGATGCAGCACGTGATCTACAACGCCTACACCAACGCGGGCCTGACGATTCTGTTCCTGCTGGTGGTGTTCAGCATCCTGTTCTTCGCCATCAAGGTCGGCTACGCCGCCTGGGGCCGCAAGGAGCGCAGCGACAAGGAAACCCCGTTCCAGGCCTTGCCTGACGCGTAATCGAGAGGACTGCAGCTATGTTCAACGACCTGGGTCGACTGGGTAAGTACCTGGGGCAGGCAGCCCGCCTGATGGTCGGCATGCCCGACTACGACAACTATGTCGAACACATGCAGAACAAGCACCCGGACAAACCGGTGATGAGCTACGAGGCGTTCTTCCGTGAACGCCAGGAAGCGCGTTACGGTGGCAAGTCCGGGCCCAAGTGCTGTTGAGCCTGCAACACCTGTGAAACTGTGGGAGCCCGGGCAGCCGGGCTCCCACATTCATATTCAGCTTCAGGAGCTTTTTGCGTGCAATCGCCTATTCCCGTCACCGTACTGACCGGCTTTCTGGGTGCCGGCAAGACCACCTTGCTCAAGCACATGCTCAAGGCCGAGCACGGCCTGAAGATCGCCGTGATCGAGAACGAGTTCAGCGAGGCCGGTATCGACAGCCAGCTGCTGGGCGACGAGCCGGTGCAGGTCATGACCCTGGCCAACGGCTGCGTGTGCTGCAGCATCCATGGTGACCTCACCCGCGCCCTGTACCTGCTGCTGGAGCGCCTGGACGCCGGCGAAATCGCCTTCGACCGCCTGGTGATCGAATGCACCGGGCTTGCCGACCCTGCACCGGTTGCGCAGACTTTTTTCATCGACGAGGACCTGCGTGATCGCTACATCCTCGACGGCATCATCACCCTGGTCGACGCCGCCCATGCCGAGCTGCACCTGACCCAGGCCATTGCCCAAGCCCAGGTCGGTTTTGCCGACCGCCTGCTGCTGAGCAAGACCGACCTGGTCGAACCTGCGGCGGTGGATGCCCTGCGCGAGCGCCTGTCGCGCATCAACGGCCGTGCCGCCATTCGTGTGGTCGAACAGGGGCGCATCGACCTGGCCGAACTGCTCGATGTGCGCGGTTTCAACCTCAATACCGACCTGGGTGCCAGCCTCAAGCCGGCCCTGCGCCCGGTGCTCAAGCCGGCCACCCCGGACCGTATCTCGACCTTGGTGTTGCGCACCGACACCCCGCTGGACATCGACCGCCTCAGCGACTTCATGAACGCGCTGCTGGAAACCCACGGCAAGCAATTGCTGCGTTACAAGGGCGTGCTGAATATTGCCGGGGACGATCGTCGCCTGGTGTTTCAAGGCGTGCTCAAGCTCTACGGCTTTGACTGGGATGCCGAATGGGCAGCAGGCGAGGCCCGCGAAAGCGTGCTGGTGTTCATTGCCGATGACCTGCCCGAGGCTACGATTCGGGCTGGGTTCGAGGCTTTGAGCAGGGCTTGAGCCGGTGAGGTGCCTGGGCCGCGAACCAGGCCGGCCATGAGCTGCGGTGGCGGGTTTGCACTTCGATGCACGGGATCAGCCGCTCGGTGAGCACAGCCGTCTGCCGCACGGCCTTGGCGGTGCGGTACTTGACGCTGTGGATGCATTCGCGGTCGCCGAATTCGCAGCGGTTCAGCGAGGTACCGCCGCAGGGGCCGTTGGCCAGGCCCTTGGGGCAGGTTTCCGGGCAGATGTAGAGCGTGTCTTCGAGGCGGCAGCGGCCGCAGGTGTCGCAGCCCACCAGCGGTCGCTTCAGCGCACGCTCCACCCCGTGCAGCACGCGGGCACCGCGGGCTGTTGCCCACAACGGTTGGCGAACGGCCCAGCCGAATGCCTGGCTCAGCCAGTTGCTGCGGCTGAACAGCAAGGCATGGGAAGCGTGCAGCAGGTGGTACCGCGCCTTCTCTTTGTTCGACGCGCTGACCTTCGACTCGCCCTGGCGCCAGCTCGCTGACGGCGGATGAAAGACCACGGCAGGCAGGCCGGGCACCTGCCAACTGGCCGCCCAGGCTGGCGCCCACTGTTCCAGTGAGTAGATCTGCGCTTGCCAGTGTTCGATGCGTTGTTCCAGGGCCAACAGCTGCTTGAGTTCGTGAATGCCGGACAAGTGCACCCCGGCGTAACCCATCAGTTTTACACCAATCACCTGCAGCGCCAGCCGGTCGACGCTGCGCGCCTGGGCGTGGGCCTTGGACACCGCTGCTTCCGCTTCGAGCATGTCGCGCATGGACGGCGTGACCGTCACCCCGGCCACGTGATCGAGCATTGCGGCGCGGCCATGGGTAAGGCTCATCAGGCAGGCCAGCAAGGGTTTCGGGTGCGGCTGGCGGTTCATCCAGGTTTGGGCTTCCTGATGCTTGCTGGCATCGAAGCCCAGTTGCAGGGTCAGGAAGTCGGCGCCCGCAGCCAGTTTTTTCTCGGCCTTGAAGTACTGCGCGCCGCCTTCTTCCTCGCAGTACTTGAATGGGTTGAGGGCGGCACCGAGCAACCAGTGTGGGCAAGCCTGGCGCGCGAGCTGCAGGGCGGCCACCGATTCCAGGTAGCGCACCGGGCGCTCTGCGGGTTGATGCCCAGGCAGGCGGTCGCCAGTGAGCAGCAGCAGTTGGTCAAGCCCGTCGGCATCCATGCGTTGCAGTTGCGCCAGCAAGTGGTGCCGTTCGCGGTCCTTGCCAGAAAAGTGCGGCAGGGCAGGCACGGGCGAGCTGAAGCTGGCGAGGGCGTCCAGAGGCGACAGGTCCAGTGGGCTGCCGACGCGATCACCGATGGCCACGGTCATCGGCCAGCCACACAGGTGCGCGCGGGCCATGATCGCTTCCATGGCGGCGAAACGATCCGCCGAGGGCTTGGGGACGAACTCCATGACGCAGACGAAGGTTTTTTCGTGCAGCGCCGTTTTCAGCAGGCTCATGGATCGGGCACCGGGTTGGGGCAGGGTGGCATTGTGCGGCAAAGGGCCGATGGGGTCATGTCCGGATGCGTAGGGTGCTGCTCTGAACGAGACATGCAGGTGGACACATCAACATGAGTAAATCTTGATTTCATATCAAATTAAATGAGTTTGTCTCAGCGCTTGTTGGTCCCGAAAATGCCCACATTCATTTAGACATTCTGAGGCACGAGACATGGCACTGGCACATTCCCTGGGCTTTCAACGCATCGGCCATGATCGCGAACTGAAAAAAGCCCAGGAAGCCTTCTTGCAAGGTGAACTCGACGAAGCCGGCCTGCGCGCTGTGGGCCGCGCGCTGCGTGCCAGCCATTGGCAGGCGCAGAAGGACGCTGGCATCGAGCTGCTGCCGGTGGGCGATTTCGCCTGGCACGACCAGGTGCTGACCCATTCGCTGACCTTCGGTGTCGTCCCGCAGCGCTTTCGCGGCCACGATGGTGCCAAGCCCACTTTGCAAACCGTGGTCGCCATGGCTCGAGGCACGACCGAGCGCAGCGACAGCGGCGGTGCCCACGCCCAGGAGATGACCCGGTGGTTCGACAGCAACTATCACTACCGGGTACCGGAGTTCACCGCCGACCAACAGTTTGCCCTCAGTTGGGAGCAGCTGTTCGAAGAGGTCGAAGAAGCCAAGGCCCTGGGCCATGCGGTCAAACCTGTGGTGATCGGCCCGCTGACCTATCTGTGGCTGGGCAAGGCCCAAGGCGCCGACATGGACAAGCTTGAGCTGGTCGACCGGTTGTTGCCGCTGTACGACGAAATCTTCAACCGCCTGGCCGCACAGGGCGTTGAATGGGTGCAGATCGACGAGCCGATCTTGGTGCTGGATTTGCCGCAAGACTGGAAAAACGCCTACGAGCGCGTTTACAACATCCTGCAACGTGCGCCGCTGAAGAAACTGATCGCCACCTACTTTGGGGGCCTCGAAGAAAACCTGGGCCTGGCGGCGAACCTGCCCGTCGATGGCCTGCACATCGACCTGGTGCGTGCGCCAGACCAGTACCCGACCCTGCTCGACCGCCTGCCGGCATACAAGGTCCTGTCGTTGGGCCTGGTCGACGGCTGTAGCGTCTCGGCTTGCGACCTGGAAAAAGCCCTGGCTGTGTTGCAGCACGCGGCCGAACGCCTGGGTGACCGCCTGTGGGTCGCGCCGTCCTGCTCGCTGTTGCACAACCCATTGGGGCTGGCCCGTGAAGACCAGCTCGACGCCGAGCGCAAAGGCGGGTTGGCCTTCGCCGTGCAGAAGTGCCAGGAAGTGGCCGCGCTGAGTAAAGCGGTCGACGCGCCAGAGGCTGCCCGCGCGTTGCGCGCCACGGCTTGATCATCGGGCCGCTACGGGTGCTTATAATGCCGGCTCGAAACGTAATCGACAGGGAATGATGCGATGAGAGTTCTGGTAGTCGGCGCCAGCAAGGGGCTGGGCAAGGCCTTCATGGAAGGGCTGGGCAAACCGGGCGATACGCTGATCGGTGTGTCCCGTTCGCGCCCCGAGCGGGTGGTGGCCAGCAAGGATGTCGAGGTGCAGTGGATTGCGGCCGACCTCGCTCAGCCGGCCGCCGCCGTCGAGGCCATTGCCCAGGCGCTGGCGGGCGGTGGCGTGGATACCCTCATCTACAACCTCGGGTTGTGGGAAGCCGAGGCGTTTGCAGAGCACTACAGCTTTCTTGCCGACCGCGATGCCGAACTGCAAGGCATGGTCGACTGCAACATCACGGCCACCATCCTGCTGATCAAGCGCTTGCTGCCGATGCTGCTCGAAAGCGAAAAGCCACGGATCCTGCTTACCGGTTCCACCTCGGGCCTGCCGCAAAGCGGGCGCCCTGAAGTGACCTTTGCCGCGTCCAAGTTCGCCCTGCGCGGTATTGCCGAAGCCTTGCGTGAAGGGTATCGCGAGCAGGGCCTTGGTGTGACGTGCCTGAACCTGGGCTACCTGAACACCGAGGATGGCTTGGATGTGCCAGTGGCAGAAGCCGCGGCGCGCGGGGAAGGGGGGCTGATTCCGCTGCACGATGTGGTGCTGATGGTACGCACGATGCTGGAACTGTCGGCGGCCAGTTATGTGCGTGAGCTGACACTGCCAGCGATTGCCGATGAGCGCTTCTGAGTAACCAGGCCCGGCCTCTTCGCGGGTCTATTCGCGAAGAGGCCGAGCCTGCAGGCATCAATGACTGATCAACGCTCGATCGCCAGCGCTACCCCCTGGCCACCACCAATGCACAACGTGGCCAGCCCTTTCTTGGCATCTCGCTTGATCATCTCGTGCAACAGGGTCACCAGCACCCGGCACCCCGACGCACCGATCGGGTGGCCCAGGGCAATCGCCCCGCCATTCACATTGACCCGCGCCGCATCCCATTCCAGGGCCTTGCCCACCGCCAACGCCTGCGCGGCAAAGGCCTCGTTGGCTTCGATCAGGTCCAGGTCCGCCAGCTGCCAGCCCGCCTTGTCCAGGCAGCGTTGGGTAGCCGAAACCGGGCCGATACCCATGACCGCCGGGTCCACGCCCGCACTGGCATAGGCCGCGATCCTCGCCAGTACCGGCAAGCCCAGGGCCTTGGCCTTGGCGGCACTCATCAGCAATACGGCAGCGGCGCCATCATTGAGGCTGGAAGCATTGCCGGCCGTCACGCTGCCCTCTTTCTTGAAGGCTGCGCGCAACTTGCCCAGGGACTCGGCAGTGGTACCTGGGCGGGGTTGTTCGTCGCGCTCGAAGACCGTGGGCTCGCCCTTTTTCTGCGGCATCACGATCGGCGTGATCTCGTCCTTGAATCGGCCGGCCTCGATCGCGGCCACGGCCTTGCGCTGGGACTCGGCGGCGAAGGCGTCCTGTTGTTCACGGCTGAGGCCGTACTTGTCCACCAGGTTCTCGGCGGTAATGCCCATGTGGTAGTCGTTGAAGGCGTCCCACAGGCCGTCGGTGATCATGCTGTCGACCAGTTGACCGTGGCCCATGCGCTGGCCGGTGCGGGCCGAAGGCATGACGTAGGGTGCCAGGCTCATGTTTTCCTGGCCGCCGGCAATCACCACCTCGGCGTCACCGCAGCGAATAGCCTGGGCTGCCAGGTGCAGGGCCTTGAGGCCCGAGCCGCAGACCTTGTTGAGCGTCAGCGCGGGCACGCTGTAGGGCAGGCCAGCCTTGATCGCGGCCTGGCGGGCCGGGTTCTGGCCGGCGCCGGCGGTGAGTACCTGGCCGAGGATCACTTCGTCGACCAGGGCAGGGTCCAATTGGGTCTGTTCCAGCAGGCGCTTGATCACGGCTGCGCCGAGGTCGACGGCGGGCACTGTGGCCAAGGCGCCCTGGAAGCTGCCAATGGCGGTGCGGGTGGCGGCGACGATGACCACGTCGTTCATGTTGTTGTTCTCCGTGCAAGGGTGGGCGCCGCGAGGGCAGGATGTTGTCAGCATCGGCGGGTTTGGTTCATTTGTTAAGTTTGTTTTTCTTTGCGATTGTTCTGGAAAACAAATGAATGATGCCGGCCCTGCAGGCAAGGCGCTGACCCTGGGTCTAAGCTGGATGTCGTGCTGTTTCACTCAACGCAACGGAGCTCATGGCCATGCGCATCTTGATCGCTCTTACCCTCCTGATCGGCAGCAGCACAGCATTCGCCGCCACCCAGTGCACCACTGCAGACAAAAGCACCTGGCAAGACCCGGGCAAATTCCAGGCCCAGCTCAAGGATCAGGGCTACAAGATCAGCAAGTTCAAGGTCACCAAAGGCAACTGCTACGAAATCTATGGTTTCGACAAGGATGGCCGCAAGATCGAGATCTACCATGACCCGGTCAGCGGCAAGGCGGTCAAGACCGAGTATCACGATTGAAGGCCCGCCCCACGGTACAGCTGTGGGACCCGCTCCTGCGGCTGTGCCACCTGTCGTTGGCCACGGTGTTCTTCGCGGATTATTTTTTCAATGAAGAGGGCGACGACTGGCACCAGTGGTTGGGCTATTACGGGCTGGCGTGCGTGCTGTTGCGCCTGGTTTGGGGCTTCGTCGGGCCGCAAAGCGCGCGCTGGGCCGACTTCTGGCCGACCCCGGCACGCCTGGCCGCCCACGCCCGCGCGCTGATAAGCGGGCAGCCCTACCATCGCCTGGGGCATTCGCCGATCGGCGCCCTGGTGATGCTGCTGATGCTCACCGGCATCGCCGGCCTGGGCCTGACCGGTTGGGCGTCGCAAGAGGTCGACGCCCTGTGGGGCGCCGACTGGCCGACGAGCCTGCACCGCTTTCTGGCCGACGCGGTGCTGGCGTTGGTCTGCGTGCATGTATTGGCGGCCATCGTCGAAAGCCTGCGCCTGGGCGAGAACCTGCCCCTGTCGATGATCACCGGCCGCCGTCGGCAGCGCTAGGCGGCTTGTACGGTGCAGCGCAAGATGCGCACGGTTTTGTATCCCCCCCAATCACCCCGTAATATGTGTCGGATAACTGGCGGGGGTAGTCTCACCCTCTGATCAATCGGAATCGCCCGTGGCGGCGCTTCCCTGGCATAAACCTGACGAGGTACAGACATTGGCCATCATTCATCCTAAGGTCCGCGGTTTCATCTGCACCACGACCCATCCGAAGGGCTGCGAGCTCAACGTCCGTGACCAGATCGAAGCCACCCGCAAGCTGGGCGTGCGCGAGGATGGCCCGAAGAAGGTCCTGGTGATTGGTGCTTCCAGCGGCTACGGCCTGGCGGCCCGCATCACCGCAGCGTTCGGCTTCAAGGCCGACACCCTGGGCGTGTTCTTCGAAAAAGCAGGTACCGAGACCAAGGCCGGTACTGCGGGCTGGTACAACTCCGCCGCCTTCGACAAGTTCGCCAAGGCCGAAGGCCTGTACAGCAAGTCGATCAACGGTGATGCGTTCTCCGACGAGGCCCGTGCCAAAGTTATCGAGCTGATCAAGAACGAAATGGGTGGCAAGGTCGACCTGGTCATCTACTCCCTGGCCTCCCCCGTGCGCAAGCTGCCGCAAACCGGTGAAGTGATTCGCTCGGCGCTCAAGCCTATCGGCCAGCCGTACAAGTCGACCGCCATCGACACCAACAAGGACACCATCATCGAGGCCAGCATCGAGCCGGCTTCCGAGCAGGAAATCGCTGACACCGTCACCGTCATGGGTGGCCAGGACTGGCAGCTGTGGATCGATGCCCTGGCCGGTGCCGACGTGCTCGCTGAAGGCGCCCGCACCGTGGCCTTCAGCTACATCGGTACCGAGATCACCTGGCCGATCTACTGGCACGGTGCCCTGGGCAAGGCCAAGCAGGACCTGGACGAAACCGCGCTGCGCCTTGACCAGAAACTGGCCGGCGAAATCAACGGCGGCGCCAACGTGGCCGTGCTGAAGTCGGTGGTCACCCAGGCCAGCTCGGCCATTCCGGTGATGCCGTTGTACCTGTCGATGGTCTTCAAGATCATGCAGGAGAAGGGTGTTCACGAGGGTACCCAGGACCAGCTGGACCGCATGTTCCGTGATCGCCTGTACCGTGCAGACGGTGCCCCGGCCGCAGTCGACGAGAAGAGCCGCCTGCGCCTGGACGACTGGGAACTGCGTGATGACGTGCAGGACGCCTGCAAGGCCATGTGGCCGCAAGTCACCACCGAGAACCTGTTCGAGCTGACCGACTATGCCGGTTACAAGAAGCAGTTCCTCAACCTGTTCGGCTTCGAGCGCGCTGACGTCAACTACGACGAAGACGTGGCCACCGATGTGAAGTTCGACTGCATCGAGCTGTAAGCACAGCCGAAACATGAGGGGGCTGTACCGCCCTCTTCGCGGGGCAAGCCCGCTCCCACCGGTGCTCCACAAGGCTTTGGCTCAATGGGGATCCTGTAGGAGCGGGCTTGCCCCGCGAAGAGGCCGGTACAGCCCCCGATTTTTTTGCTAGCGTTGGCGCACAACAACAGGACGCGCGCCATGAGCAGCCTCACCCAACCGGCCACCGCCTTTCGCCACACCGCAGCCGACGGCTACAGCCTCGGCGGCTTCTGCTGGCGCCACGCCCAGGCCAACCCCCAGCGCCCGCTGGTGATCATCAACGCCGCCACCTCCGTGCGTTGCCGCTATTACGCTCGCTTTGCCGACTACCTGTTCGCCCAAGGCTGTGATGTGCTGACCTACGATTACCGAGGCATCGGCGAATCACGGCCGCCTTCACTGCGCGGTTTTCAGGCGTCCTGGAGCGACTGGGGCCGGCTGGACTTCGAAGCCATGCTGGCCCACGCCGCGCAGGCATTTCCCGGGCAACCGGTGGATGTGGTGGGGCATAGCTTCGGTGGTTGCGCGGTGGGGTTGGCACCGTCTGCCGGGCAGGTCAGGCGGGTGGTGATGGTGGGTGCGCAGTTCGCCTACTGGCGCGATTACGCCGCTGATCAGCGTTGGCGGCTGTTCGGAAAATGGCATCTGGTGATGCCCTTGCTGACCCGTGCGTTCGGTTACTTCCCCGGCAAGCGCCTGGGCTGGATGGAAGACACGCCGGCCGGAGTGGTGCACGACTGGACGACCCGTACGCCACGCTATGAGCACCGGCCAAGCGGGCAACGGTTGCAGAGGGTGCCGTTTGCACAGGTGCGGGCGGCGACGCTGGCAATCAGCCTGACCGATGACCCGTTTGGCACTGTGGCGGCTACAGAGCGATTGCTAGGGTACCTGCAGGGGGCTGAGCGTCAGCACCTGCGTATTGCACCTGTGGATATCTCGGTCGAGGAAATTGGCCATTTTGCGTTTTTCCATGACCGCTTTCGGGGCAGCCTGTGGCCGATTGCCTTGGCGTGGTTGCAGCAGGGCGGCTTGCCCGAAGAGGTGCCGGGGACGGTCATCAAATAACAGGGGTCGCCTAACGTTGTAGGCGCGCCTCGCGTCGCGAAAGGGCCGCAAAGCGGCCCCAGTAATTTCAAGCCTTACGCGAAAGTGGCTGCCCGGTGAACTTCACCCCAGCCAGGCCATGCGCGATCAGCGCACGGATATTGCCATGGTCGCTGCCCTCAGGCGTGGCCACCACATCGCGATAATGCTCACCGAAGGCCAGCAGGGCCTCTTCATCGCTCAAGCCTTCCAGCAGCGCCAGCCCCAGGGTCTTGCACGAGCCTTCGTTCTGCCCGGCGGCATTTTCCACGCCGCCGTTGTTGAAGGCCTGTGGCTGATAGCTGTAGTGGGCGGCGATGAACGCCAAGGTATCGGCAAAGACGTGTTCGCCGCTTTTCAGGCTGGCGCGCAGGGTGTTCAGATCAGTCACGAGGTTTTCCTTTTTCGAACGCCGCGTGTTGTTCGGCGCTGGCTTCTTTCTGGTATTGGGCTTTCCACTCGGCGTAGGGCATGCCGTACACCGCTTCGCGGGCGTCATCCAGGCTGACATCGACTTGGCGCTCGTCGGCAGCGGCCTTGTACCACTTGGACAGGCAGTTGCGGCAGAAGCCGGACAGGTTCATCAGGTCGATGTTCTGCACGTCGGTGCGTTTTTGCAGGTGGTCGACCAGGCGCCGGAACGCGGCGGCTTCGAGTTCGAGCTGTTGTTGCGGGGTCATGGGCTTCTCTCAGGTCATGCGATTCTTCAGGTGGCGGCCACCGTTGATGACCACCTGGCTACCGGTACTGTACTGGCTTTCGAGCAGGTATTTGACCGTGTCGATCAGCGGGCCGGCGCCGGGCTCGAATTCCAGCAGGGCCTTTTTCAGGGTCTGCTGGCGGTAGGCTTCGTCACCCCCTTCCTTGAGGATCAGCAGCCCGGGCAGGATACCGTTGACGTGCACCTTGGGCGCGTACTTTTCGGCGAACGACAGCACCATGTTCTGCAGCGCGGCCTTGGTGGCGGCGTAGCCGATGTGGCTCTTGCTGCCCCGCGAAGAGGTTTCATCGCAAATGTGGATGATGTCGGCCTTGCCCACGCTGCCTGCCTTGCCCAGCATCTCGCCGAGGGCCAGGTTGAGGTGGTAGGGCGCTTCGACGTGCAGGCGGAACATGGTGTCGAGGTTGGCCAGGCCATCGTCGAGCCACAGGGACGCGTTGTGGATGATCGCGCGCAAGCCGTCGTAGTGGCCTTGCAGGTAGTCGATCAGCGCCTGGCGGTCGGCAGCCTGGCACAGGTCGGCCTGGAACTGCACGATGTTGGGGTGTGCGGGCTGCGGCTGCAGGCTGCGGCTGGCACTGACCACCGTATGGCCGGCTTGCGCCAGTTCGAGGGCCAGGGCCAGCCCGACGCGCTGGCTGGCTCCGGTAACGAGAATTGGGCTGTTCATGTTCGGGGCGGTCAACTTGTCTGTCCTTTCGTTGCCGCCCAGCATACCCGAACTGTTTCCCTCTTGTAGACCAGCCCTCAGCGGCTGCGCAGGGCTGCAGCAGTAGCCGGGGCAGCCTGCAGCCAGCCCGCCAGCAGGCGCGTGGAGAGGGGGATGAACAGGTACACCATCACAGGCGTCAGGGCCAGGGTACTGAGCATTACACGTGGCACCAGGTCCATGCCTGCCAGCCAATGCCCGAACAATAGGTTGAACAGCAACGAGACCGGGAAAAAGGCCAGCCAGATGGCGACTGCCTGCTTCCAGCGTGGGGGTTTTTGCACCTTATTGGTGCCAAACCAGTCATCGATACCGCTCACACGCGCTTCTTTGGGGCGTTCGAACAGCCCGTTGCCACGTTGCAGCCAGGCCCGGCGTGAGGCGGAGTGTTCCCAGGCGTGCAGGGTGGGTTCGTCGCTGAAGCGAAAGATGATCTGGAATTCATCGCTATCTCGGGGCGGTGCGAAGATGCCCGAACCGAGGTAGCCGGGAAAGTCGGTGGCCAGTTGCTCGCCTTCGTGGAGCCAGGCCAGCAGGGCCTGGTAGCGGCCATGGGCAGCGCGGCGCGACACCAGCAGGGTGACGGGTGGGGTAGACATCGTGTATCTCCTGACGACGGGGCTGGCGGGTAGCTGGCCCCTTGGCGGCGTCGCCCGGGGTGGTGGGCGACGCAGGCATGCATGCAAGAATCGGGCGCGAATTATCGCGATATGGCTTCGTACGGCAAGAGCAAGGGGGCGAACAGTTGTTAACATGCGCACTATGCTCTTCGTAGTAATATGCGCGTTCAACTTCCGCACACAGGGTACTCAGTGCAGATGAGCAAACAGGGACGTACCTCGCCGGTCGACGAGGGACTGCAACACCAGGAGCTGTTCCCGATTCGTGAAGTCTCCCGCCTGACGGGCGTAAACCCGGTGACCCTGCGCGCCTGGGAGCGCCGCTATGGGCTCATTCAGCCCACCCGTACCGACAGTGGCCATCGCCTGTACTCCCAAGCCGATATCGATGATATCCGCAATATCCTCGGCTGGCTGGAGCGCGGCGTTGCAGTGAGCAAGGTGGGTAGCATCCTTGTCCGCAGCCAGGCGCTGGTGGAGGAAAACGGTGATGAGCAAAGTGCCCGGCTGAGATGGCGGCAGCAGATACACGAGGCGGTTCTGCGCTTTGATGGCACGCGCCTGCACCGTCTGTTCGACAAGGCGTTCGCGAGCCATTCGCTGGATCAGGTGTTCGGCGAAATCTTCATGCCGGTGTGGCACGATCTGGCAGCAGGCCAGGGCGGTTACGGCCAGCGGGCCTTCGGCCAGGCCAGTGAATGGCTGTTTTTCGATCAGTTCTTGCGCAGCCGCGTGTTCGTGCGCTTGCAGCTATCGCGCATGCCGCGCAGCCGCAGCGTCTTGCTGGCGCCATTGGCGGGGCCTTGTCACGAGTTGGAATTGCTGGTGACAGCCTTGTTGCTGGGGTGCGACGAGGTGGAGGTAAGCGTGTTGGCGCCAGGGCAGCCTTTGCAAGAGCTGACGCTGATTTGCGAGCGGTTCAGGCCTGATGCCTTGGTGCTGTTCTCCAACCAGGCGCCGACCGCCGAGTTGAGCAAGCGCCTTGGGCGCTTGGTGGTGGGCCTTGAATGCCCGTTGCTGCTGGCCGGTGAAGTGGCCGAGCTGGCCCAGGACAGCCTGGCAGGCAGCCCGGTAGCGTGCCTGGGGGCACAAGGCAGCGTGATGCGCCAACGGCTGCGACAGTTTTTGGCCGGTCAGCTCGATACCTGACTGTGCAGCTCCGGGTGAGCCTGACGATGGGCTTGCAGGATGTATTCGCGCAGGCGCTCGATCTCTTCGGCGGGGCTGCAGCTCAAATCGTAGGCCGCAAGGTCGGGGCCAATGCGCCGACGCAGCACACCGTGCAGCTCGATAGGGGCAATGCCGGCAGGTGCGAAGCACAATTCGAAGCGCGCAGGGGCTTGTGCCAGGTCGCGGATCTCCAGCAAAGCGCCCTTGAACGAGATCTCGCGAACCCACAGGCCGCTTTGCTGATCATGTGCATCGAGCAAGGCGCTTGGCTGGTCCATGGACAAGCGCCATGGGCGCAGCATCGGGCCGTCTTCGTAAATTTCCGGGGAGCCCAGCTGCAGGTGCAGGGCATGGAACTCGTCTTCCACCAGTTGCAGCGGAAAGCTGATCTGCTGGTTGTTGAACTGCGCCTGCAAGGTCACCTGCTCGTTGGCCACCAGGCGGGTGAGCAAGGTCTGAATCCGGCGGTCGCCATTGACCAGCAGGCTGGACATCGTGTCAGCCAGATTAAACTGGGGCGAGTGCTGCATGTTCTGTATGAAATCCAGCTCGTCCTGGGTCAGGAGCGCATCTGCTTGCATGATCGAACTCGGCGGTGGCGATTTCTTCAACGGGATTGACCGTGCGTGGCGCGCTTGGTTCAGGAGCGTAGATCGGATTTCGGACGAGCGTGCATTTCTGCCAGTTCGCGCTCCAGTTCGACCTGGCGGCTGACATCCTTCTGAATGCCGATGAAGTAGGTGCGCTGCTCGGCGTCGTTTCTCACCGGGGTGATTGACAGTTCGTTCCAGAAGGCGCTGCCATCCTTGCGGTAATTGCGCAGCACTTCGCGGCATGGGCGGCCCTCGGCCAAGGCCTTGCGGATACGCGCGCGGCCTAGCTGGTCACGGTCGTCGGCCTGCAGAAAGCGGCAATCCTGGTAGAGGATCTCGTCACGGGAGTAGCCGGTGAGGCGCTCGAAGGCGGCGTTCACGTAGATCAGGATGGTGTCTTCACCTTCCTGTTCGGCGACCACGATGCCGTCGTTGGACGCATCGACCATCGATTGCAGCAGTTGCGCGTTGATCATGTTCGGGCCATTGGGCAAGAAAAGGGGGGCTGGTAGTTGGGTCGAGGCGGCCTTTTGCCAGCGTTGAATGCTAGTATCCTACGTTTTCACTCAGTTTCGGAATCCTCTTCCCGATGAAAGTCGCCATTATTTCCGGGTCGGTGTACGGCACCGCCGAAGAAGTCGCCCGCCATGCCGAATCGTTGCTCAAGGCTGCGGGCCATGAGGCTTGGCATGCTGCGCGTGCCACCCTGCAGGACGTAGAAGGTTTTGCCCCCGAGGCATTGCTGGCGGTGACTTCGACCACCGGCATGGGTGAGCTGCCGGACAACCTCATGCCGCTGTACAGCATGATCCGCGACACCTTGCCCGCCGCCTGGCGCGGGCTGCCGGGCGCGGTGATCGCGCTGGGCGACTCCAGTTATGGTGATACCTATTGCGGCGGTGGCGAGCAGATGCGTGAGCTGTTCGCTGAGCTGGGGGTGCATGAAGTGCAGCCCATGCTGCGCCTGGATGCCAGTGAGACGGTGACCCCGGAAACCGATGCCGAACCGTGGTTGGCCTCGTTTGCGCAGGCCCTCAACGCCTGACCCGCTCCAACCTGCGACTCAATGGGCGCGCTCACGCAACAACGCCAACCACGCCTGCGCTGCCCGTGACAGGTACGCCCCCCGCCGCCAGATGAACGCGATGTCCCAGCGCAGGTCCAGCGGCGCCTGCAGCGGCAAGCGCACCACCCCGGGGCGTTCCAGCGCCTTGGCCACCACCCGGGGCAGCAACACCACGCCCTGGCCCGCTGCCACCAACGCCACCAGAAAATCCGCCTGGCCACTGCGCCCGCCTTCTTTCGGGGTGAAGCCCTGTTGCTGGCAGGCCTTTAGCAACCGGTCATTGAGCACGAAGCTGCGCTGATACAGTAGAAACGGCGTATCGGCCAGCTGCCGCAGATGCACGCCATCCGCGCCCGCCAGCGCATGCCCGGCGGGCAGCAGGGCATCGAGTGGTTCGTTGCAGAAAGGCTGGTGCTCGAAGGCGCTGTCACTGGGCGTGAGGCTACCACCGAGTTCCAGCTCGCCGCTGCGTACCGCTTGCTCGACGCTACGGCTGCCGCCTTCAAGCAACTGGATGGTGATGTTCGGGTAGCGTTGCCGGTATTCGGCGAACAGGCCGGCAAACAGGGCATCGCTGCCCAGCATCGGCAAGCCCAGGCGCAGTTCGCCGCGAGCCATCTGGCCGAGGTCATCGAGTTCGCTGAGCAATGCCTGGCGCTGGCGCAGCAGTGCTTCGCCGCGCTCCAGCACGATGCGCCCGGCCGCAGTCAGGTGCAGTTGCGAGGCTTGCCGTTCAAGCAGCGGCTGGCCCACGTCCTGCTCCAGCTGAGCCACTTGCTTGCTCACCGCCGACTGGCTGATGTGCAGGGTCTGCGCCGCCTGGGTAAAGCCCCCGCGGTGGACCACTTCGATGAAGCTGCGCAGTTGTTTGAATTCCATGTTTCCAATTCCATTCTGGAATGCAGGCCAGTCTAACAATTCGCTTCTGGCCTAGGCAGGCAAATCTTAAAATGAGGGCCTGTCGAGGAAGCCCCCATGAAACCCGCGTTACTGAAAAAAGCCCTGCGCCTGCTCGTCGAGCTGGCGACCCTCTATGCCTTGTTCCTGTTCGGCGGCCAGCTGGCTGCCTGGCTGGGCTGGCCGATACCCGCCGGGGTCATGGGGCTGGCACTGCTTCTGCTGCTGTTCGCCAGTGGCGTGGTCAAGCCGGCCACGCTGCAACTGGGCGCCGGCTGGCTGATGGCCGAAATGTTGTTGTTCTTCATTCCGGCGCTGATGAGCCTGCTCGATTACGGCACCCTGGTGCGCGAAGAAGGTTGGCGCATTCTGTTGGTGATTGCCGTGAGCACGTTGATGGTCATGGTAGTGACCGCACTCACCGTCGAACTGGTGTGCCGCTGGAGCTTGCGCCATGAGCCTTGAACCCATGCCGTTGTTCTGGCTGGCGCTGACCTTGCTGGCCTACCTGGGCAGCCGCTGGCTGTACCGGCGCAGCGGGCGCTATGTGCTGTCTCCGCTGATCCTGGTGCCTGCATTGCTGCTGGCGGTAGCCGTGCCGCTGCATACCGCCTATGCCGAATACGCCCGCAACACCCATTGGCTGATGGCCGTGCTCGGCCCGGTGACCGTGGCGTTCGCCGTGCCCATCTGGCAACAGCGGGCGCTGCTGGCGCGTCACTGGCCGGCGCTGATGATGGGCATGCTGGCGGGCAGCACAGCCTCGATCGCCAGCTCGTGGGGGTTGGCCCACCTGCTGGCGCTGGACAATGCAACCAGCCTGTCGCTGGTGCCGCGCTCGATCACCACGCCGTTTGCCATGCCGCTGGCCCACGACCTGGGCGGCGTGCCGGAACTGACTGCGGTGTTCGTGATGTTCACTGGGGTACTGGGCGCCCTGTTCGGCGGTATGCTGCTGCGCTGGTTGCCGTTGCGTACCGCGCTGGCGCGGGGCGCGTTGTTCGGGGTGGGCGCGCATGGTGCCGGGGTCAGCAGGGCGCAGGAAGTGGGCCGCGAAGAAGGTTCCGTGGCCGGCCTGGTCATGGTCCTGACCGGGTTGCTGAACCTGTTCGCCGCACCGCTGCTGGCCATGCTGCTCTGACCGTTCGTGCCACTGACTCGCAAGGTCATCAAGCTGGCTGGCAACGCAAGTTTCAGCCCATGGGCTGCTGGCTAGACTCAGCCTCGACATAGAGAGCACATGTAAGTGCCGAGGTAACATGCAATGACCGCAGCCTTGCCCTATTCCGTCAACACAACTCCACCGGGACCGATCTGATGCCTTTGGCCGAAATTCCATTGTGCGTCTGGCGTACCCGGGGACAGAGTTTCATCTTCCGGGGCCAGAGCATCCGCTACTGGACCGCAGGGCAAGGAGAGCCCCTGCTTCTGTTACATGGCTTCCCCACCGCCAGCTGGGACTGGCACTACCTATGGACGCCCCTGGCGCAGCGTTTTCGGCTGATTGCCTGCGACATGCTCGGCTTTGGCGATTCGGCCAAGCCGGTCAACCATGCCTACAGCCTGATGGAACAGGCAGACCTGCAACAAGCGTTGCTTGCCCATCTCAAGGTCAACCAGCCTGTGCACCTGCTGGCCCATGACTATGGCGGCAGCGTGGCCCAGGAGCTGCTGGCGCGGCACCACGAGCAGCGAGCTAACATCGCCAGTTGCGTGTTTCTCAACAGCGGGCTGTTCCCCGAGAGCTACCGGATGCTGCTGATCCAGAAGCTGTTGCTCAGCCGCCTGGGCTGGCTGGTGGGGCGCTCGTTCGGGCGGGACGACCTGGTGCGCAACGTGTCGCAGGTCTATGGCCCCTGCACCCATCCGAGTGAAAGCGCGCTGGATGATTGCTGGAGCCTGATCGCCGCCAACCGGGGCACGCGTATCTTGCACAAGCTGGTCGGCTACTTGCCGGAGCGCACCGTGCATCGCGAGCGTTGGGTGGGTGCGTTGCAACGCGAGGGGGTGCCAATGCGTTTCATCAACGGTGTGGTCGACCCGGTGTCGGGAGGGCGCATGGTCGAACGCTACCGGCAGCTGGTGCCGCAGCCGGATACCGTGCTGCTGCAGGGCATCGGGCATTACCCGCATACCGAAGCGCCGGTGCAGGTGCTGCGGCATTACCTGGCCTTTCGTGAGCAACCGCTGAGTTTCTTGCAGCAGAAGGTGGCGTGGTCTTGATGGGGCTTGCCCCTCCCAGCCCTCAGGCGATCACCCAAAAAAAAGGCCGCTGCAATCGCAGCGGCCAATCGAGACGTTAGATCAAGGAGCTTCAAAATCTACGTCGGTGAACCTCGCAGGCCTGAAAGGCGGGGGGTAGTGCCCTTCATGCCGGCCAGTGAGACAAGAATAAGCGCTTGATCCCTCGGGAAAAATAGCCGCCTATGACATTCACCTTTACGTTTCGGGCAATAGTCCCCACTTCGCTCAACCCGCAGGCGCATACCCCATTCGCCAACTGGTATCCCGCGCAGCCGCCAACAATCGCTGCGCCGCAGGGCCATGTTCGTCAGCATGGAATATCGACGTCGGCCCCACCACAGTCATCACCGCAGCGATCTGCCCCATGGCATTGAACACCGGTGCCGACAGCGCATCCACACCTGGCATCAGCAGGCCATGCACATGGTGCAGGCCACGCACGCGAATGCCTTCCAGCAAGGCTGCGTAGTCGCAGGCTTGGTGCTGCAGCGCAGTCAACTCCCGGTCGCGCAAGTCGATGGTCTCGCGCTCTGGCAGGTGGGCGGCGAACACCAGCCCGGTGGACGAGCTGAGCAGCGGCAGCACTGAGCCAATCTGGGTCACCACCGTGACCGCGCGCACCGCCGGTTCAATGCTGACCACCGTCGCGCCCTGGTTGCCCCATACGGCAATAAAGCAGCTTTCGTTGAGCTCATCGCGCAACTGCGACAGCGGCAGCGCCGCGATCTTCAGCACATCGATGCTGGCCAACGCCGCCAACCCCACGCGCAACGCTTCACGCCCCAGGCCATAGTGGTTGGTGGCCGCATCCTGTTCGGCGAAACCGCTGGCGATGAGCGCCTGCAGGTAGCGGTGCACCTTGCTCGCCGGCATCTGCACATGCTCTGCCAGGCGTGACAGCGACGTGGAGGGGGCGAGTTCGGCGAGTGCCTTGAGAATATCGGTGCCGACTTCCGCCGAGCGGACCTTCTGCTTGCCGTTATCAGTGGGTGAGCTGGCTTTGGCCATGGGCATAGGCTTCCGGATTCGTCGAGTGGCGCCTTTATAGCTTGACGCCTTGCCCGTAGCAAATTACGTTATTCGTAATCTGATTACGATAAAAACAATGCAGACGTGCTGCCACTCCAGTGCCTGACCTCGGAAACCGCCGGGCCAGGTCAGCAGCCAGCTGCCAGCAACGGCTCTGCCAGAGCCCGGAGGCATCGATGAACCGCGACACGTCCCCCGACCTTCACTACCTGAGCGGCTTCGGCAACGAGTTTGCCAGCGAAGCACTGCCTGGCGCCTTGCCGGTCGGGCAGAACTCGCCGCAAAAAGCCCCCTATGGGTTGTATGCCGAACTGCTTTCGGGCACGGCCTTCACCATGAGCCGCAGTGAGTTGCGTCGCACCTGGCTGTATCGCATCCGCCCGTCTGCATTGCACCCCCGTTTCGAACGCCTGGCGCGCCAGCCACTGGCCGGGCCGCTGGGGGCGGTCACACCCAACCGCCTGCGCTGGAACCCGCAACCGATCCCGGCCGAGCCCACCGACTTCATCGAAGGCTGGGTGCCGATGGTGGCCAATGCGCCAGCGGACAAGCCGGCGGGTGTGAGCATCTACATCTACAGCGCCAACCGCTCCATGGAGCGCGTGTTCTTCAATGCCGACGGTGAACTGCTGCTGGTGCCAGAACAGGGCCGCCTGCGGATCGCCACCGA
Source organism: Pseudomonas sp. NFX1 (assembly GCF_051123555.1). NCBI lineage: Bacteria > Pseudomonadati > Pseudomonadota > Gammaproteobacteria > Pseudomonadales > Pseudomonadaceae > Pseudomonas > Pseudomonas sp. NFX1. The sequence continues at coordinate 5,613,603 of NZ_CP169366.1, forward strand.
GCTTGGGGTCATGGACGTCGAGCCATTGGAAATCGCGGTGATCCCGCGGGGCATGAAGTTTCGCGTCGAACTGCTCGATGGCCAGGCCCGTGGCTACCTTGCCGAAAACCATGGCGCGCCGCTGCGTATCCCGGACCTCGGGCCGATCGGCAGCAATGGCCTGGCCAACCCGCGTGACTTCCTCACCCCGGTGGCGCACTACGAAGAGGCCGAAGGCCCCGTGCAACTGGTGCAGAAGTTTCTCGGCGAACACTGGGCCTGCGAGCTGCAGCATTCGCCGCTGGACGTGGTCGCCTGGCACGGCAGCAACGTGCCCTACAAATACGACCTGCGCCGCTTCAACACCATTGGCACGGTCAGCTTCGACCACCCCGACCCGTCCATCTTCACCGTGCTGACCTCGCCCACCAGCGTGCATGGCCTGGCCAACATGGACTTCGTGATCTTCCCGCCGCGCTGGATGGTGGCCGAGAACACCTTCCGTCCACCGTGGTTCCACCGCAACCTGATGAACGAGTTCATGGGCCTGATCCAGGGTGCCTACGATGCCAAGGCCGAGGGCTTCCTGCCTGGCGGCGCCTCGCTGCACGGGGTCATGAGCGCCCACGGCCCGGACGCCGATACCTGCGACAAGGCCATCGCCGCCGACCTTGCGCCGCACAAGATCGACAACACCATGGCCTTCATGTTCGAGACCAGCCAAGTGCTGCGCCCGAGCCGCCATGCACTCGAATGCCCGCAATTGCAGGCCGACTACGATAGTTGCTGGGCCACCTTGCCGAGCACCTTCAACCCGAACCGGAGATAACCCATGAACCAGACCGCCATTACCCGTAGCTGGGTCGAGCATGCCAACGGGCACAGCGATTTCCCGCTGCAGAACCTGCCGTTGGGCATCTTCAGCCGGCCGGGTGAAGCGCTGCGCTGCGGCGTGGCCATCGGCGATGCCATTCTTGACCTGGAGGCAGTACTTGCCGCGGGGCTGTTCGAAGGTGAAGCCAAGGCGGCGGCAGAAGCCACCCGCGGCGGTGCGCTGAACGCCTTCTTTGCCCTCGGCCGTGGCGCCCGTGTGGCCCTGCGCGAGCGCTTGCTGGTACTGCTCGGCGAACACAGCGAACACCAGTCGGCGCTCAACGCCGCGCTGTACCCGGCCGCTGATTGCCAACTGCATGTACCGGCCCGCATCGGCGACTACACCGATTTCTATGTCGGCATCGAACACGCCAAGAACGTCGGCAAGCTGTTCCGCCCGGACAACCCGCTGCTGCCCAACTACAAGCACGTGCCAATCGGTTATCACGGCCGTGCGTCGACCATTCGCCCGTCCGGTACCGATGTGCGCCGCCCCAAGGGCCAGACCTTGCCGGCCGGGCACAGCGAGCCGAGCTTCGGCCCCTGCGCACGCCTGGACTACGAGCTGGAGCTGGGTATCTGGATCGGCCAGGGCAACGACATGGGCCAGTCGATCCCGGTGGGTGATGCCGCCGAGCATGTGGCCGGCTTCTGCCTGCTCAACGACTGGTCGGCGCGTGATATCCAGGCCTGGGAATACCAGCCATTGGGGCCGTTCCTGTCCAAGAGTTTCATTACCAGCGTTTCGCCCTGGGTGGTGACCGCCGAAGCCCTGGAGCCGTTCCGCACGGCACAACCGGCGCGCCCGCAAGGCGATCCGCAGCCGCTGTCGTACCTGATGGACGCGCGTGACCAAGCCAATGGCGCATTTGATATCGAGCTTGAAGTGCTGCTGCTCACCGAGCGCATGCGCGAGCAAGGCCTTGCCGCTCACCGCCTGACCCTGAGCAACACCCGCAGCATGTACTGGACCGTGGCGCAGATGGTGGCCCACCACAGCGTCAACGGTTGCCAGCTGCAACCGGGCGACCTGTTCGGGTCGGGTACGTTGTCGGGCGCAACGCCGGGCTCCTTTGGCAGCCTGCTGGAGATCACCGAGGGCGGCAAGCTGCCGGTGGAACTGGCCAGTGGCGAGGTGCGCAAGTTCCTCGAAGACGGCGACGAGATCATCCTGCGCGCCCGGTGCACGCGTGATGGCGTGGCCAGCATCGGCTTCGGCGAATGCCGCGGCACCGTCATCGCGGCCAACTGAGGGGGCAGGGGTATGGAGCTGTACACCTATTACCGTTCCACCTCGTCCTATCGGGTACGCATCGCGCTGGCGCTCAAGGGGCTGGATTACCAGTCACTGCCGGTCAACCTGCTCAAGGGCGAGCAGCGCGATGCGGGCTATGTCGCGGTGAACCCGCAGGGGCGAGTGCCGGCCCTGCGCACCGACAGCGGTGCGCTGTTGGTGCAGTCACCGGCGATCATCGAATACCTGGAAGAGGTTTATCCACAGCCTGCGCTGCTGCCGGACACGGCCGAAGCGCGCGCCAAGGTGCGCGGTGTGGCGGCGATCATCGGTTGCGACATTCACCCGCTGCACAACGTCAGCGTGCTCAACCTGCTGCGCCAGGCCGGCCAGGACGAGGCCCAGGTCAACCAGTGGATCGCGCACTGGATCAGCCAAGGGCTGTCGGCGGTGGAGCAACTGATCGACGAGCACGGCTTCTGCTTTGGCGATGAGCCGGGGTTGGCGGATGTCTACCTGCTGCCGCAGCTGTACGCTGCCGAGCGCTTCAACATTGACCTCAGCGGCTACCCGCGGCTGCGTCGCGTTGCGGCACTGGCTGCCCAGCACCCGGCGTTCGCCAAGGCGCACCCCTCGCAGCAGCCCGATACCCCGGTTCAGTGAATGGAATGGGTTGGCGCCGGGAGTTTGCCGATACGTTCGGACAGCTTCAGGCGTTGCACCGGGTCGTCCGTCAGTAGCAGGGCATGCTCCAGGTCGAAGCGCTCGGCCTGCGGGCAATCCAGGGATTGGTACAGCGAAGCGCGGGTGGTGTAGTCGCTGACTTGCACCGGGCCCAGCTGCATGACCCGCTCGGCATCGATCAGCGCGGCCAGGTGGTTGTCGTTGCTGATGTGCAACTGGCGCAGGTTGCGTGACAGGCGTTGCAGCATCTGCCGTGGGCTGGCCGTGCGCATGTGCTCTGCGTTCAGTGGCACGTGCGGGCCGAACTGGCGGGCCAGCAGGTCACGGCAGTCGCTGGGGTACAGGCGCCTGCCACCGCAGGGGTCAAGCAGGTGGTCGGCGCCGGGCACGCGCAGCAGGAAGTGGCCGGGGAAGCCCACGCCTTCCAGCGGGATGGACAGGCGCCCCGCCAGCTCCAGCGCAAGAATGGCCAGGGTCAACGGTTGGCCACGGCGGCGTTGCAGGACGTTGTTCAGCAACGCCGCTTGGGGCCGCAATGGGTGATATTCGTCTTGCTGAAAACCCAGTGCATTGAGTTGGCGCAGCAGCGGCTGGGCCAGTTCGCACAGGGGCAGCATCGGCAGGTTGGCGTTGATCTCGCGGTGCAGGTCGTGCAGCAGGGCGAGGCTGTGCGCGGGCTCGACAGCAGCGTCGTGCTCGGCGGCAATCCACAATGCGGCTTCCAGCAGGGCGACAGGCTCGCGTTCCAGGCAGGCCAGGCACGCTTGACGTGGCTTCATGGGGGTATCTCCACACACGTTTAACTATTAGCCGTGGCGCGCTGTTTCGTCCAGTGGTCTGACCAAGGCTCTACCCTCGCGGGCGTGCCTATACTGCTAGGAGCACCTCGTTGGGGAGCCCGCCGATGTTCGCACTCATGCAAAGTACCCGTACCCAATCGTTGCACTTGTTCATCGACCCGCCCACGGGGCTCAAGGCCGTGGTGGTTATCCACAGCGAGCAACTGGGCCCCGCCATGGGCGGGTGTCGCTACCTGCCTTACGCCGATGACGAGAGCGCCATGACCGACGCGATCCGCCTGGCCCAGGGCATGAGCTACAAGGCCGCGCTGGCGGGTTTGCCGCTGGGGGGTGGCAAGGCGGTGATCATGCGCAACCCCCATGTCGAAAACCGCGCTGCGCTGTTCGAGGCATTCGGCCGTTTCGTCGACACCCTGCAGGGGCGTTTCATTACCGCCGTAGACAGCGGTACCTCGACCGTGGACATGGACTGCATCGCCCAGAGTACCCCGCATGTGACCAGCACCACGGCCTCGGGTGACCCTTCACCGCATGCCGCCATGGGGGTGTTCGCGGGTATTCGCGCCACGTCCTATGCCCGCCTGGGCAGCTACAACCTGGAAGGCTTGCGGGTTGCGGTGCAAGGCTTGGGCAACGTTGGCTATGCCTTGGCCGAGCAATTGCACGCGGCGGGGGCGGAGCTGCTGGTGAGTGACCTGGACCCTGGGCGTGTGCGCTTGGCAGTCGAGCAGTTCAATGCGCACCCGGTGACCAACGATGCCTTGATCAGCACCCCCTGCGATATCTTCGCCCCTTGTGGCGTGGGGCCGGTGCTCAACGGGCAGAGCGTGATGCAACTGCGTTGCGCGGCGGTGGCGGGGGCGGCGAACAATCAGCTGACCACCCTGCAGGTGGCCGACCAACTGGAGTCGCGCGGCATCTTGTATGCGCCTGACTATGTCATCAATGCCGGTGGGCTGATCTATGTGGCATTGACCCATCGGGGTGAGGACCTGAGCACAATCACAGCGCACCTGGCGCGTATTCCGACGCGGCTGACCGAAGTGTTTGGCCATGCCCAGGCGGAGAAACGTTCGCCGGCGCGGGTGGCACAGATGCTGGCGGAGCGGTTGCTCTACGGTTGAGTGCGGCGTTGTTGCCTGTGGGAGCGGTTAAACCTGCGCCCCCAAATGCCGCGCGATACTATTCGGCTGCTTGGCCATCGAGCAGCTCGGCCAAGGCGTCTGGCTGGCTCTTGAACGCCCGGGCGAACACATCACGGTTCTTGGCCATGTAGATACCGGCTTCTTCGACCTGTTGCTCGGTCAGCGATGGCACTGCCTTGTGCAGCACTTCGGCCAGGCGCTCGGCCAGTTCGAGCATCTTGTCGTGACGATCTGCTTCGGCCTTATCCATGAACAAGCGCTCCGGGTCGCGGCTGCTGCGGTACACCACTTCGACGGCCATTCATCACCTCTATGCCTTTTTGCTGGTTGGGTTGCGTTTTACTGTATCTATATACAGTAATGGCATCGGGCATCGTTGCGCAACCAGAATCTTGCGCAAAAGCGTAGCCCACAGGTGCCTTGCGGCAATCGGTCGCCTTCCAAAGCGGGGGCCTGGCCCTTTAACTGCAAGGCACAAGCGTCACAGAGGTGGCGCATTATCCTTCATGGCGTATCGGGGAATGGGACAATCGTGAACATCAAATGGGCTGAAAAGCTGCGCAAGGGCCTGCACGGCTCGGCCGACTCGCTGGGCAACCTGTGTGTCGAGGCATTCCATTATCTGGCGCTGTTCGGCATTGGCGCCATCACCGCCTACGCGGCGGTGGTGACGTTTCTGGACATGCTCGGCAAGGGCGGGGTCAGTGTCGATGACATCCTGCTGCTGTTCATCTACCTGGAGCTGGGGGCGATGGTCGGGATCTACTTCAAGACCAACCACATGCCCATCCGCTTCCTGCTGTACGTGGCGATCACTGCGCTGACGCGCCTGCTGATCGGCGATGTCTCGCACCACAAGGCGCCGGATGAGGGCCTGCTGTACCTGTGCGGTGGCATCCTGCTGCTGGCGTTCTCGATCCTGGTGGTGCGCTACGCCTCGTACCGCTACCCCTCGACCAAGGTGCTGGATGCCAACGGCAAGGAAGTGGAGGAGGGCAAGTAGCCCCTGACCAAACCCTAGTTGGCCACGAAGTGACGCGGCGCGTGTTGCGCATCACGGGTCAGCGCGGCAAGCACCTGCATGGGGTTCTGGCCGAGTTCGATGGCCAGGCCCAGGCGGATGCTGTCGATGACCCGCTGCAGGCGCACCGGGTCGTTGCGCTGGGCCTGGCTGATCAGGCGCTTGGCGACCACGCCGGCGTCGTCGGACAGGGTCAGCATGATGCTGCCATCGAGGTTGGCGATGCTCAGGTTGATCCGGTACTCGGGGGCGAAGGCGGCGCTGATGAGTTCGAATGGGTTGTTCATGGTCATGCTTCTGCAGCAAATGGATTGCACAGGTTGACCGGACAAAAACCTCGTTGGTTCAGCGCCGTTGATCGGCAGAAACGAAAACGCCCGGCTCTAGGCCGGGCGTTTTGTTGCAACCATCAGGCGTCTGGGTCACTCAGTTCCAGCACACCGCGCTTGCTGCGCAGCTTGCCGTAGAAGTGTTCCAGCGCATGGTTGAGCTTGGTAGCGGCACCATCGACCGCCTGGTCCAGCGAGGTGGCGGTGTGGGTCACGGAAATCGGCTGGTGGCCTTTCGGGCGAGCCTCCATCTGGCAACGTTTGTCATGCGGTCCGGGCTTGGCGCCGTTCTCGTCGCGCAGGTGGACCTCGATGCGGGTGAGGTCGTCCTCGTAACGTTCGAGTGAGCTTTCCAGCGTACTGCGGACCCACTCGTCGAGCCGGGCGTTACCTTCGATATGGTTGCTGCTGTTGACCTGGATTTGCATGATTCAATCCTTATTCAGCTTGCTCGCATGGAGGCGTGCCTAGGCCCTTGAGACCCTTGGAATTTCTGCGCCTCTTGACTCTAAGGTCAGGCAACCGAGGCATGATTTCAAGCCCTTTGTGAAAATAAATTTCTTGTTGCAAATGCACGCCGAGGGCCGCGCAACCTCCTGCGCAACAGGCATACGACTGCCAATGCTTTGCTTATGAGAATTGAAATCATTACTATTGCAGCCCCGAAAATGCCCGGACCTCCGCCATGAAGAGCAAAGCCACCGGCGTACCACTCAGCTACCGCCTGGCCGTGGCTTCACGTTGCCTGGCCGCGTTGTTGGGCGGTTATCTGCTGGCGTCCATGGCCAGTGTCAGCATCGCGTTGCTGGCGCCCCTGCCACGGGTAGACGCGACGCTCATCGGCTTGCTGCTGTCGTTCGTCTTCTACCTGCTGGCCTTCGTCTGGTGCTTCGCTTGCCGCAGCGCCTGGCGTGCCTGGCTGGGCGTGCTGTTGCCCAGCCTGCTGATGGCCATGGCCAGCGGGATTGCCTACTGGATGAAAACCCCATGAAAGAAGGCTTCCGCCAGGCCATGGCCTGGCTGCACACCTGGGCCGGCCTGATCTTCGGCTGGCTGCTGTTTGCCATCTTCCTCACCGGCACGCTGTCGTACTTCAAGGAAGAGATCAACCACTGGACCCAGCCCGAAGTGCACCGCCATGCGCTCGACCCGGTCAACAGCCTGGGCCTGGCCCAGCGCTATCTGGAGGCCAACGCCGCGCACGCCGGCAGCTGGATGATCCGTTTGCCCAATGCCCGGGAGGCTGCGCTGAGCGTGAGCTGGCGCGACCCCGAGGCGGGGCGGCGCGGCTTTGTCAGCAAAAGCCTCGACGCGCAGACCGGCCAGCCGGTCGATGCCCGTGACAGCCGCGGCGGCGAGTTCTTCTACCGCTTCCACTTCCAGCTCGAGATGCCGTATCCGTTTGGCCGTTGGCTGTCGACCTTCTGTGCCTTCATCATGCTGGTGGGCCTGGTCACCGGGATCATCACCCACAAGAAGATCTTCAAGGAGTTCTTCACCTTCCGCCCCGGCAAGGGCCAGCGCTCCTGGCTGGACGGGCACAACGCAATCGGTGTGCTGGTGCTGCCGTTCCACCTGATGATCAGCTACAGCAGCCTGGTGCTGTTCATGTACATGGTGATGCCTGCCGGCATCCTGGCCAGCTACGGCGGCAACACCGGCGAATACTTCAACGAGCTGTTCGGCCGTGACGATCCACCCAAGGCGGCCAATGTCGCGACACCGCTGGTGCCGTTGCCGATGCTGTACGGCAAGGTTCAGGAACAAGTGCCAGGTGCGCGTATCGGCTACATCCAGCTGCAGAACCCCGGCGACAGCAATGCCCAGGTCACCTTCACCCAGGCCTCCGCCGACAACATCGCCTACAAGCGCAGCGCCAAGTGGACCTTCGACGGCACCAACGGCGCGCTGCTGAGCCAAGGTGCGCCGGAGAGCGGGGCGATGGCGACGGCCTTCAGCTTCGCCGGCCTGCACATGGGCAATTTCGCCGGCCCCTGGCTGCGCTGGCTGTACTTCGTGTTCGGTGTGGCTGGCACGGCGGTGATCGGCACAGGCCTGGTGATGTGGCTGGGCAAGCGTCAGCTCAAGCATGCCAAGAGCGCGCACATGCCGGGCGAGTTGCGCCTGGTCGAGGTGCTCAACATTGCCAGCATGAGCGGCCTGCTGCTGGCGGTGGCGGGGTTCTTCTGGGCTAACCGGCTGGTTCCTGTGGCGTTGGAAGGCCGCGCCGACTGGGAGGTCAACGCCTTCTTCCTGGCCTGGCTGCTGTCGCTGGTGCATGCCGTGTTACGTCCCGGGCGTCGCGCCTGGGGTGAGCAACTGGCACTGGGCGCGCTGGCGTTCGCCTTGCTGCCGCTGGTCAATGGCCTGACCACCGGCCAGGGCCTTGATCATTCGCTGCAGGTTGGCGACTGGGCCATGGCCGGGTTCGATCTCACGGCGCTGGCCGTCGGCCTGTTCCTGGCCTGGGCGGCCAGCAAGATGCTGCGCGCCCCAAAACCTGTGGCCAAGCGCGCCTCGCGTGCGGCAAAAAAACCGGCTGCTGACATGGTCGAGGTGGGCTGATGCTAGGTATCGCGCTGATCGGCTTCGCAGGCTTCGCTGCCCTGTGCCTGGCCATGGAAAAACACTTCAGCGACCTGCTTGGGCGCAAGCCGCGCCCGCAGCAGGTGCGCTTGCTGCGCGTTGGTGGCTGGCTGCTGCTGATGCTGTCGCTGGCACTCAGCGTGCAACTGCGGGGCTGGGGCCATGGCCTGGTGGAGTGGATCGCGGTGTTGATGGCGGGGGTGACCCTCTGGGTGTTCGTCCTGCCGTACCAGCCACGTCTGTTGCTGGGCCTGGCCGCCGCCAGCCTGGTGCTGGGCCCGCTGCTGGCTGTGCTGGCGGGGTGACCGCTTGAGCCAGCCGCAAGACATGCGCGAACCTGACGCCGACAGCGCCAGCGGGCGCGCGCGTTTCGTCCAGGTGTTCCTGGCGCAGCGGGCGCGCATGGAAGCGTTGGTCAACCGCCGCGTCGGCTGCCGGGCCACGGCATCGGACCTGGTGCAGGAGTTGTTCCTGCGTTTCTGGCGCCGCCCCGAGGTCAAGGTCGAGGCACTGGACACCTACCTGCTGCGCTGTGCCGGCAACCTCGCCATCGACCACTTGCGCAGTGAAAGCAGCCGCGAGCGCGTGGCAGAAGCCACGCAGGCCGTGGATGAGCAGGCCTGCGCCGCAGAGCCTGAGCATTCCCTGGAGGTGGATCACGACCTGCAACGCATCGAAGCTGCATTGCGTGCCTTGCCCGCGCGTACGCGGCAGATCTTTCTGCTCAACCGCATCCACGGCTGCACGTACAGCGAGATTGCCACGGCCATGCAACTGTCCCAGAGCGCTGTGGAAAAGCATATGATGCGCGCCCTCGAAGCGTGCAAGGCGAGTATCGCCGAGCCCGCGTCCACCATGCGCAGGCCAGGGAGCGCCCGTCGATGAGCCGTCCGAATTCGATCACTGCTGCGCAGTCACAAGCCGCCCTGCAGTGGCTGATCCGCATCAACGAGCAGCCTGAGCAAGCCCAGGGCGCGGCGTTCAAACGTTGGTTACTGGCCGACCCGGGGCATCGCGAGGCCTATGCCCAGGCCAAGGCTGTGTGGCAGATGAGCGCGGTGCCGGCGGCGCGGTTGGCCGATGAAGAGCGCGAAGGCCTGCAGCAGTATCTGGATGCCATCGCCCAGGCACCTGCCCAAGGCCGTTGGCGGCAACGTGTCACCGCCTTGGCGGCGGCAGCCTGCCTGGTGCTGGCGGTCGGCGTTGTGGGCGGTTGGCACCCCGGCTTCTGGTTGCAGGACCTGCAGGCCGACTACAGCAGCACAGGGCACGTCCGCCAGCTGACCCTGGCCGACAAATCGCAAGTGACACTGGATGCGGGCAGCGCCATTGCGGTCGACTTTGCGCACGGCGAGCGGCGAGTACGGCTGCTGCGCGGGGCGGCGTTCTTCGAGGTCACCCACACGGGTGAGCCGTTTCTGGTAGCCGCTGCGGGCGGCGAGGTGCGGGTGCTGGGCACCCAGTTCGAGGTGCGTGAGCAGGGTGACGGCGCGCAAGTCACGGTGCGCAGTGGGCGGGTGGCGGTGACGCCGGTGCAAGGCGAGGTTGCCCGTGAACTGACGGCCAATCAGCAACTGGCCTACGTTGGCGGCCGGGCGGGCAGCACCCTGAGCGTGGACAGCGAGAGCCGCCTGGCTTGGCGCCAGGGCTGGCTGAATTACTACCAGGTGCCGCTGGCGCAGGTGGTCGAAGACCTTGGACGCTATTACCCGGGGCGCATCTTGTTGCTTGATAGTGAGTTGGGGGAACGCAAGGTCAGTGGCAGTTTCCCGGTGCAGGAACCTTTGGCGGCGCTCGACTCGCTCGGCAAGGTGATGGGCTTTTCGCGGCAGACGGTATTGGGGCGTTTGACCCTTATCCGCTAGGCACCGGTAGCGCAAAAATATTTCAGATAACGGATGAGGTAACAGGACGTGGCATCCGTGTAATGAGTGGAAGTGCGATTCATTCGCAGTCAATACCCACTTACAGGTCAGCGTCCATGAAGTTCACCTCGCGTTGCGTCCCCCTATGGCTCGGTCTTGCAGTGTTCCCGGTCATCGCCATCGCACCGCTGGCCGGGGCCGCCGAGCAGATGCAGGCGTACACCTTCGCCCAACCAAGCCAGCCCTTGGCCCAGGCGCTCAATGCCTTCAGCCGTGCCACCGGCCAGAGCGTGGTCTACACCCTCGAGCTTCCAGGCATACAAGCACCCGCTCTCAACGGTACGTACAGCGCCGAGCAGGCGCTGCAGCAATTGCTGGGCACCTCCGGCCTGGCCTGGCGCCGCGTCGATGCGCGCACCCTGACCCTCGAAGCCGTGGGCACCGACGGGGCACTGAACCTGCAGGCCACCACTGTGACCTCGCAAATGGACGCTTACAGCTACCAGCCCCCAGCCAGTGCCTCGATCATGCGTGGCCAAGGCCCGAACCAGGACATCCCCCAGGCCATCAACGTGGTCCCGGCCCAGGTCATCCGTGACCAGGCCCCGCGCAACCTCGATGACGCCTTGACCCATGTCAGCGGCATTACCCAGGGCAACAACTTCGGTGGCACCTCCGACACCGTGATGAAGCGCGGCTTCGGTGACAACCGCGACGGTTCGATCATGCGTGATGGCATGCCCATCGTGCAGGGCCGCAGCCTCAACGCCAGTACCGAGCGGGTCGAGGTGCTCAAGGGGCCGGCCTCGTTGCTGTATGGCATCCAGGACCCGGGTGGGGTCATCAACGTGGTCAGCAAGCGCCCGCAGTTGCAGCAGTACAACGCCCTGACCGTGCGCGGCTCGACCTACGGCAGCGGCAAGAACGGCAGCGGCGGTGGTTTCGACAGCACCGGGGCACTGGGCGACAGCCCGTTCGCCTACCGCCTGATCGTCGATCATGAGGACGAAGATTACTGGCGCAACTTCGGCGTGCACCGCGAATCGCTGGTGGCGCCGTCGCTGGCCTGGCTGGGCGAGGACACCCAGGTGGTGCTGGCCTACGAGCACCGCGAGTTTCGCTACCCGTTCGACCGCGGCACGGCCTTTGGCAGCAACGGCCACCCGTTGGACATACCGGCCACGCGTCGCCTGGACGAGCCGTTCAACGACATGCAAGGGCGTTCCGACCTGTACCGCCTGGAGGTCGACCATCAACTGGCCGATGACTGGAAGCTGCACTTCGGCTACAGCTTCAACCGCGAAACCTACGATGCCAGCCAGGTCCGTGTGACCGGTGTCAACGAGGCCAAGGGCACGCTGACGCGCAGCATCGATGGCACCCACAACGCCATGAGCCGCGACCAGTTCGCCACCGTCAGCCTGGCGGGCAACGTCGAGCTGGGCGGCCTGCAGCATGACCTGCTGCTCGGTATCGATCACGAAGACCGCAAGGTGTTTCGTGGCGACCTGATTCGCCAGACCGCGCAGTCCAGCTTCAGCTATGTGAACCCGGTGTATGGCCAGGAAGTGGAGGGCAGCAGCGTGCGCGCCAGCGACAGCGACCAGACCGACAAACTGCGCAGCGATGCCCTGTTCATGCAGGACGCGGTGCACCTGGACGACCACTGGATTGTGGTGGCCGGCGCGCGTTTCCAGCAGTTCGACCAGTACGCCGGGCGCGGTCGCCCGTTCAAGGCCAATACCGACACCAGCGGCCAGGCCTGGGTGCCGCATGCCGGCATCGTCTACAAGGTCGATGACCAGCTGTCGTTCTATGGCAGTTACAGCGAGTCGTTCAAGCCCAACTCCAGCATTGCGCCGCTGACCGGCGGCGTGGTGCTGGATGCCTCGGTGGCGCCGGAGGAGGGCAAGTCGTGGGAGCTGGGCGCCAAGCTGGACATGCCGGGCAGCCTGACCGGGACCCTGGCGCTGTTCGATATCACCAAGCGCAACGTGCTGGTGGCCAATTTCGACAGCGGCACCGGCGAGACGGTCTACAGCAATGCCGGTGAGGTCAATTCACGCGGTGTCGAGCTGGACCTGACCGGGCAGCTCAGCGAGCGCTGGAGCCTGATCGGCAGCTATGCCTTTACCGATGCCAAGGTGACCAAAGACCCTGACCTTGAAGGCAACCGCCTGCAGAACGTGGCCAGGCACAGCGGCTCGTTGTCGGCGGTGTATGACTTTGGCAGCCTGTTCGGCGCTGACCGCCTGCGCTTGGGTGCCGGGGCCCGTTATGTGGGCGAGCGTGCGGGGAATGCGACCAACACCTTCGACCTGCCGAGCTATACCGTGGCCGATGCCTTTGCCACGTACGAGACCAAGCTCGACGAACACAACGTGCGCCTGCAACTGAACGTGAAGAACCTGTTCGACAAGGTGTACTACAGCTCGGCGGTGAACCAGTACTTCGTGGCGGTGGGGGATGCACGGCAGGTGAGCCTTTCCAGCACCTTGGAATTCTGAAGGGCTGCGCAGCGGCCCCATCAAAGGGTGAAGGCTGCACGATAAGCGCCGGGTGTGGCCCCGAGTGCCTGACGAAACCGGTTGCTGAAATGGCTGGCACTGGCAAACCCGCACAGCAACGCAACCTCGCCCAGTGGCAACTGGCCCAGGCGCAGCAACTGGCAAGCCCGATGCAGCCGCCGAGCCAGCAGGTACTGGTGCGGCGGCAAGCCGAAACTGCTGCGGAACATGCGCGCAAAGTGGTACTCGGACAAATTGCAGCGCACCGCCAGCTCGCCGAGGGTGATGGGCTGGTCCAGGTGCGCCTCGATGTATTCGACCAACTGCCGACGCAGGTTCGGCGCCAGCCCACCTTTCAAGCGCAAGCCCTCACGTAGCCCAACCTGGCTGAGCACCGCGTGGTCGACGATTTCGTGCGCCAGGCTGCTGGCCAGCAAGCGCTCGCCGGGTTCATCCCAGTCCAGGCTGATCAATTGGTGAAAGCGCAGCGCCTGCTGCGGGTCGTCGAGAAACGTCGCCTCCTGCAACTGCAGCTCCCGCGGTTCGCGGTCCAGCAGGCGCACACAGCCGAGGGCGAACTGTGCCTCGCTGATGTACAGGTGGGCCAGGCGGATCTCGCCATTGACCACCCAGTTCGACTCATGGCCGGCCGGCATGACGCACAGCTTGTTCGGCGCGCCCTTGTCGGCCGGGCGCTGGCGGCGAAACGTGCCGGTGCCATCGGCGATGTAGCACGACAGCGTGTGATGGCTTGGCGCCTGGTAGTCGCGGGCATCGTCGCGGTTACGCCACAGTGCCGCAGCCAGGCCGTCGCCCAGGTGCGCGCTCAGCTCCAGGCGGGCGTGGGGCGAGGCGTGCATGGCGTTGAACACTTGCAGCTGGGACAGTGGGGTCATGGGCGATTCCTCTGAGCGCCATCGTACTGCGAGTTGGCCGCGCAGGCAGCTAGCTGCAGTACAAAAGCGCAAGTTTGTGCAAGCGCGAAGGGGCCAGCAGGGCGAACACTGAGGGCCTCGGCGAGGGTTGCGCCCCGCGAAGCGCCGGGCACCGATCTCGAAAGGCCCAAGGAACCACCGCCATGAACCTGTCCCTGTACCTGCTCACCGTCCTGATCTGGGGCACCACCTGGATCGCCCTGAAACTGCAACTGGGCGTGGTCGCCATCCCCGTATCGATCGTCTACCGCTTCGCCTTGGCCGGGCTGATTCTGTTCGCCATTTTGCTGCTCACCCGCCGCCTGCAACCGATGAACCGCCGCGGCCACCTCATTTGCCTGGCGCAGGGCCTGTGCCTGTTCTGCGTCAACTTCATGTGCTTTCTCACCGCCAGCCAGTGGATCGCCAGCGGCCTGATCGCCGTGGTGTTCTCTACCGCGACCTTGTGGAACGCACTCAATGCGCGGGTGTTCTTCGGCCAGAAGATCGCCGCCAATGTGCTGGGCGGCGGCGCTTTGGGGCTGCTGGGCCTGGGCCTGCTGTTCTGGCCCGAACTCGGCCACCATGCGGCCAGTCGTGAAACCTTGTACGGCCTCGGCCTGGCGCTGCTCGGCACGCTGTGCTTCTCGGCCGGCAACATGCTGTCGAGCATGCAGCAGAAGGCCGGGCTCAAACCCATGACCACCAATGCCTGGGGAATGGTCTATGGCGCGGCGATGCTGACCGTGTATTGCCTGTTCAACGGCATCCCTTTCGCCATGGAATGGAACACCCGCTACATCGGCTCGTTGATGTACCTGGTGATCCCGGGTTCGGTGATCGGCTTCACCGCCTACCTGACCCTGGTCGGGCGTATGGGGCCGGAGCGGGCAGCCTATTGCACGGTGCTGTTCCCGTTGGTGGCGTTGAACGTGTCGGCGTTTGCCGAAGGGTACCAATGGACGGCCCCAGCGTTGCTGGGGCTCGTCGCGGTAATGGCGGGTAACGTGCTGGTGTTTCGCAAGCCTTCGCTCAAGCCGGCTTCCGTGTTGGCACGCTAGGCGGAAACCTCAGCCCTTCCACACCTGCGGGTTAACCAGGTCGCGCGGCCGCTCGCCCAGCAGCGCCGCACGCAGGTTGTCCATCGCCCGGTTGGCCATGGCCTCACGGGTTTCGGCGGTGGCCGAGCCGATGTGCGGCAGGGTCAGGGCATTGGGCAGCTTGAACAGCGGCGACTCGCTCAGCGGCTCTTTTTCATACACATCCAGGCCGGCGCCGCGAATAGTGCCGTTCTGCAGTGCCTCGACCAGGGCCGTTTCATCTACCACCGGGCCGCGGGCAATGTTGATCAGGAAGGCACTTGGCTTCATCAGCTTCAGCTCACGGGCTCCGATCAGCTTGCGGGTTGCCTCGGACAACGGCACCACGATGCAGACGAAATCGGCTTCGGCCAGCAGTTGTTCCAGGCTGCGCAACTGCGCCCCCAGCTCTTGCTCCAGCGCGGTCTTGCGGCTGTTGCCGGCATAGATCACCGGCATGTTGAAACCGAACCGCCCACGACGGGCAATGGCGGCGCCGATGTTGCCCATGCCGACGATACCCAGAGTTTTGCCGTGCACATCGCTGCCGAAGTGGGCCGGGCCGACGGTGGCCTGCCACTGGCCGGCCTTGGTCCAGGCATCGAGCTCGGCCGTGCGCCGGGCGCAGCCCATGATCAACGAGAAGCCGAGGTCTGCGGTGCTTTCGGTCAGCACGTCGGGGGTGTTGGTCAGGGCGATGCCGCGTTCGTTGAAGTAGTCGACGTCATAGTTGTCGTAGCCGACCGAGACGCTGGACACCACCTCAAGCTTGGCCGCGCCCTCAAGCTGCGCACGGCCAAGCTTGCGGCCGACGCCGATCAGGCCGTGGGCCTCGGGCAGGGCTTCGTTGAACTGGGCGCTGATGTCGCCCAGTTTGGGGTTCGGCAGGATCACGTTGAAGTCTTGCTGCAGGCGCTCGGCCATGGCCGGGGTGATACGGCTGAAGGCCAGGACGGTCTTTTTCATCGGACAACTTCCACAAGAAAAGCTACAAGCTACAAGCTTCAAGCTACAAGCTTCAAGCCACAAGAAAAAGCCGCGCTTGCGACGATCTGCTTTTTCTTGCGGCTTGAAGCTTATGGCTTGCAGCTGCTTTCAGTTGGCGATCAGCACCTGATGGGTTTTCAGGTCTGCTTCATGGGCTGCAAGAATTTCCGGCAGCGAGTTGCGCAGGTACTCGACCCAGGTCTTGATCTTGGCATCCAGGTACTGGCGCGACGGGTAGATGGCGTACAGGTTCAGCTCCTGCAACCGGTACTCGGGCAGCACCCGCACCAGGCTGCCATCACGCAGGCCCTCGATGGCCGAATAGATTGGCAGCACGCCCACCCCCATGCCGCTGCGGATTGCGGTTTTCATGGCGTCTGCCGTGTTCACCTGGAACGGCGAGGTGCTGATGTTGACCATTTCCTGGCCTTCCGGGCCGTCGAACAGCCACTTTTCCAGTGGGATCACCGGGCTGACCATGCGCAGGCAGGCGTGCTTGAGCAGGTCGGCAGGCTTGTGCGCGATGCCGTTGCGCGCGATGTAGGCGGGCGAGGCGCAGACGATGCTGTAGGTGATGCCCAGGCGCTGCGACACGAAGCCCGAGTCCGGTAGCTCGGTGGCCAGCACGATGGACACGTCGTAGCCTTCGTCGAGCAGGTCCGGCACGCGGTTGGCCATGGTCAGGTCGAAGGTCACGTCCGGGTGCGATTCGCGGTAACGGGCGATGGCATCGACCACAAAGTGCTGGCCGACCCCGGTCATCGAGTGAACCTTCAACTGCCCGGCCGGGCGGGCATGGGCGTCGCTGGCCTCGGCTTCGGCTTCTTCAACGTAGGTAAGAATCTGTTCGCAGCGCATCAGGTAGCGCTTGCCGGCCTCGGTCAGCGCGATGCGGCGGGTGGTGCGGTTGAGCAGCCGTGTTTGCAGATGGGCTTCCAGATTGGAGACCGCCCGCGACACGTTCGCGGTGGTCGTATCCAGCTGCGCCGCCGCAGCCGTGAAGCTGCCAAGTTGGGCTACGCAACTGAAAGCACGCATATTTTGCAGGGTGTCCATGGGTCGCTCTCAAGGTAGAGGACAAAATTGTGTCACGAAGTAACGACGAAGTTATTAAAAGTTACCTTCGACCAAAGGCTGATTATCGCGCGTTTGGTAACAAAGATTCGCAGGAATATGCGCTTATCGCCAGTCCTGCGGCCCCCTAGAATTGCTCGGCCCCTCCACCTCTTCCTCGGGAAATCGCAGCTGTGCCGCGTCGCATCATCAGAACGCTTCAAGTGTTCAGTGCCTGTGCCCTTAGCCTCACCTTGAGCGGCTGTATCGGAACCTGGGGCATCGCCCCGCAAAGCAAGACGTTGCACGCCAACACCCTGACGACCGACGCGGCGATACGCGAAGCCGCCACTGACGCGCACTGGCCCGACCAGCAGTGGTGGCAGGCCTACCGCGACCCGCAGCTGAACCGCTGGGTTGCACTGGCCGTCGAAGGCAGCCCAAACCTGGCCATGGCCATGGCGCGGGTGCGCGAGGCCAAGGCCATGGCCGGTGTGGTCGAGTCTGCGGAAAAACTGCAGGTCAACGGCCAGGCGACACTCAAGCGCCATAATTGGCCTGAAGACCAGTTCTACGGCCCTGGCGCGCTGTCGGGCGCCAATACCTGGGACAACAACGCCGCCCTCGGTTTCAGCTATGCCCTCGACCTCTGGGGCCGCGAACGCAATGCCAGTGAACAGGCCGTGGACCAGGCGCACATGAGCGTGGCCGAGGCCCGCCAGGCGCAACTAGAGCTGCAGAGCAACGTGGTGCGTGCCTACATTCAGCTGAGCCTGCATTTTGCTCAGCGCGATATCGTCAAGGCTGAGCTCGAGCAGCAAGAGCAGATTCTGGCCCTGGCCGAGCGCCGGCTGGACGCGGGCATCGGTACCCACTTCGAAGTCAGCCAGGCGCAAGCGCCGCTGCCGGAAACCCATCGCCAGCTCGACAGCCTCAACGAAGACATCTCCCTGACCCGCAACCAGCTGGCCGCCTTGGCCGGCAAGGGGCCGGGCGACGGCGCGCAGATCGAGCGCCCGAGCCTGACCCTCGGCGCCCCGCTGAAGCTGCCCTCGGCACTGCCCGCCGAACTGGTGGGCCAGCGCCCGGACGTGGTGGCCAGCCGTTGGCAGGTGGCCGCGCAAGCCCGCGGCATCGACGTGGCGCATGCCGGCTTCTTCCCCAATGTCGACCTGGTCGGCAGCCTGGGCTTCATGGCCACCGGCGGCGGCCCGCTGGAGTTTCTCACCGGGCGCAAGTTCAACTACAACGTCGGCCCGGCCATCAGCCTGCCGATCTTCGACGGTGGCCGCCTGCGCTCGCAGCTGGGCGTCGCTTCGGCGGGCTATGACATGGCCGTGGCGCGTTACAACCAGACCGTGATCGGAGCGCTGAAAAACATTTCCGACCAGTTGATCCGCCGTGAGTCGATGAAAGAACAGTCGCACTTCGCCGCCGAATCGGTCGCCGCCGCGCAGAAGACCTACGACATCGCCATGGTCGCCTTCCAGCGTGGCCTGACCGACTACCTCAATGTGCTCAATGCGCAAACCTTGCTGTTCCGTCAGCAGCAGGTGCAGCAGCAGGTGCAGGCCGCCCGCCTGGTCGCCCATGCCGAGCTGGTCACGGCCCTGGGTGGCGGCCTGCAAGCGGGCCAGGACGTGCCGGAGCCAGGGCGCCAGACTGCGCCGAAAACCCCGGCCACCCTGGCCGTTTTCGACAAGCAGCCGGATAACGCCGAATGAGCACTTCCAGTCTGCCCGTGCGCTGGCTGCAGAGCCTGGAGTGGCGCCGGGGCTTCTTTGCCTGGGCGCGCACCGATGGTGTGACCTGGGTCTACATCTTCAAGGTGCTGGCTGCCGCCTTCATCACCCTGTGGCTGGCCATGCGCCTGGAACTGCCGCAGCCGCGCACGGCGATGATCACCGTGTTCATCGTCATGCAGCCGCAAAGCGGGCACGTGTTCGCCAAGAGCTTCTACCGGGTGCTCGGTACCCTGGCAGGTTCGGCGATGATGGTTGCGCTGATCGCCATCTTCCCGCAGAACACCGAGCTGTTCCTGCCCAGTCTCGCCCTGTGGGTCGGCCTGTGCTCGGCGGGCGCCATGCGTTACCGCACCTTCCGTGCCTATGGTTTCGTGCTGGCTGGCTACACCGCAGCGATGATCGGCTTGCCGGTGCTGCAACACCCCGACCAGGCCTTCATGGCTGCTGTGTGGCGGGTGCTGGAGATCGCCCTGGGGATTCTCGTTTCAACCTTTGTCAGCGCCGCGATTCTCCCGCAGTCGGCCAGCGCGGCCATGCGCAACGCCCTGTACCAGCGCTTTGGCGTGTTTGCCGGGGTGGTGGTCGAAGCCTTGCGTGGCGACAGCCAGCGTGACCGTTTCGAAACCAGCAACGTGCGCTTCGTTGCCGAGGCCGTGGGCCTGGAGAGCCTGCGTAACGTCACCGCCTTCGAAGACCCGCACATGCGCAGGCGCTCTGGCCGGCTGGTGCGCATGAACAGCGAATTCATGGCCATCACCACGCGCTTCAACGCCCTGCACCGGTTGCTCGAACGCCTGCGCGCACGTGGCCCATTGCAGATCGTCAGCGCCATCGAGCCGGGCCTGAACACCTTGGTCGCGTTGCTTGAACCCTACGTGGGCCGCGCCTTGACCGACTCGGACGCGTTGCGCCTGACGTTGGAGCTGGCCGCCTACAAAGAGGGCCTGCAAGCCCAGGTGCGTGGGCTGCGCACCGAGTACCAGCAGACCGACCCCAGCGAGTCCGACCTGCTCGACTTCCATACCGCCTTCGAGCTGCTCTACCGCTTCGTCGACGAGATGTACAGCTATGCCGAGACCCATGCCTCGCTGGCCGCGCACAAGCATCAGCGTGAGCAGTGGGACGAGCCGTATGTGGCGCAGACCAGCTGGCTGGTGTCACTGGCGGCCGGCGTGCGCGCTTCGGCGGTGCTGTTGCTGCTGGGCAGCTACTGGTTGCTCAGCGACTGGCCCAGCGGCGGCATGATGACGCTGATCGCCACGGTCACCGTGGGCCTGTCGGCGGCTTCGCCGAACCCCAAGCGCATGTCGTTCCAGATGGCCTGCGGCACGGCGATCGGGGCCTTTGTCGGCTTCTTCGAGACGTTCTTCGTATTCCCCTGGATCGACGGCTTCCCGCTGCTGTGCATGGTCCTGGCGCCGGTCTTCGTGCTCGGGGCGTTCCTCTCGTCGCGGCCTGCCTATGCCGGTTACGGCATCGGTTTGCTGGTGTTTTTCGCCATCGGTTCGGTGCCGAACAACCTGACCGTCTACGACCCCTACACCTTCATCAACGATTACATCGGCATGGTCATCGGCATGTTCGTCTGCGCCGCAGCCGGGGCGATCATCCTGCCGCCCAACAGCCGCTGGCTGTGGAGCCGGCTGGAGCAGGAGCTGCGCGAGCAGGTGCTGTTCGCCATCAGCGGCCGCTTGCGAGGCCTGGGCTCGGCCTTCGAGAGCCGCACCCGCGACCTGCTGCACCAGGCTTATGGCCTGGCGGCCGGCAAGCCGCAGGTGCAGAGCGAGCTGATGGGATGGATGTTCACCGTGCTGGAAGTCGGCCACGCCATCATCGAACTGCGCAAGGAGCAGGCCCGCGCGCCGATCCATCCGGCGTATGCCGAATCCCAGCCGTGGCGTCAGGCCATTCGCGTCATGGGCCGGGCGCTGGCGCGCTTGTTCCTGCAGCCCAGCGCCAGCAACCACGAGCGTGCCCTGGTGGCGGTGGACCATGCCATCAGCCGCGTGCAGGCCACCGATGAGCCGTTCGCCCGGCACTTCGACACCTCGGTGCTGCGCCGCGCGCAAAGCTACCTGCATTTCATCCGTTCTTCCCTGCTGGACCCTCAGTCGCCGCTGGCACCGGCGAAAGGATTGCATTATGCCCCGTGAAATCATGCCCCGTGAGATCGCCTTCCATGGCGTGTACATGCCCACCATGACCCTGATGTTCCTGTTCGCCCTGGGCCTGGCCTGGGGCCTGGACCGCTTCATCGCCAGCCATGACGGCTACCGCTTCTTCTGGCACCCGGCGCTGCTGCGCCTGAGCCTGTTCGTCTGCCTTTTCGGCGCCCTGGCGCTGTCTGTCTACTGGTGAGAAACCTTCGATGAAAAAGTTCTTCAGCCTGATCGCCACCCTGCTGGTGCTGGTGGCTGCCGTGGCGATCGGCCGCCAGTTGTGGCTGCACTACATGACCACGCCATGGACCCGCGACGGCCGGGTGCGTGCCGACATCATCAACGTCGCCGCTGACGTGCCGGGCTATGTGGTGGGCGTGCCGGTCAAGGACAACCAGCGGGTGAAGAAGGGCGACCTGCTGATCCAGATCGACCCTGAGCACTATCAGCTGGCCGTCGACCAAGCCAAGGCCTTGGTCGCCTCGCGCAAGGCCACCTGGGAGATGCGCAAGGTCAACGCCAAGCGCCGGGCCGACATGGACAACCTGGTGATCTCCAAGGAAAACCGCGACGACGCCAGCAACATCGCCAACTCGGCCCAGGCGGATTATCAACAGGCCCTGGCCGAGTTGGCGGCGGCCGAGTTGAACCTCAAGCGCACGCATATCGTGGCCACGGTGGATGGCTACGTGACCAACCTGAACATTCACAAGGGCGACTATGCGCGCACCGGTGAGGCGGTGATGGCGGTGGTCGATGAGCACTCATTCTGGGTCTACGGCTTTTTCGAAGAGACCAAGCTGCCGCATGTAAAGGTAGGTGATCGGGCCGAGTTGCAGATGATGAGCGGCGAGCGCATCACCGGCCATGTGGAGAGCATCGCGCGCGGTATCTATGACCGCGACAACCCGCAGAGCCGTGAGCTGATCGCTGATGTGAACCCGACGTTCAACTGGGTGCGGCTGGCGCAGCGGGTGCCTGTGCGGATTCACATTGATGAAGTGCCAGAAGGGTTTTTGCTGGCGGCGGGGACGACCTGTACGGTGGTGGTGAAGCCGGGTGAGGAGTGAGGTGTTTGCCCCAGTGTTCGCCGCAACCCTTCTGGCGCCCATGAGATCGAGCGCCGCGCGGGCGGCGCTCGATCTCATGGGCGCTGCAAAACTCAAGACGAACCCTCGCAGGCGCCCCCCCAATCTCTACCCCGCAACCCCCACCAACACCGGCACCTCGACCCGGTCAATCACCTTCGCGCTGATCGACGGATCCAGCAACCGCCCCAATCGCGACAAATGCCGGTGCCCCATGATGATCAACTCGCACCCCAGCTCCT
The DNA here is from genome assembly GCF_051123555.1 of Pseudomonas sp. NFX1. Lineage (NCBI taxonomy): Bacteria > Pseudomonadati > Pseudomonadota > Gammaproteobacteria > Pseudomonadales > Pseudomonadaceae > Pseudomonas > Pseudomonas sp. NFX1. The sequence goes on from NZ_CP169366.1 coordinate 5,635,893, forward strand.
GCGCCTGGCCAACGATAACCTCTACCGGCTGCCCGGCCACCATGGCCCCTTGGCTGGCAAAACCCGCCTTTTGCAACACACGCACGGCATCCGCCACGGCGCTTTCGCCCAAGTGCTGCTCCTCGCAGGCAGCCGGGTATTCCTCCAGTTCCTCGGCGGTATAGGGCGCAGGTTGGTCGTGCACGGTAAAGGTGGTGTCGATGGCCAGCAGCACGTGCAGTTCATGTTCGTCAGGGCGGCAGTAGCGGCGGGCGAGGGTGAGCAGGGCGGCGGCAGCAGGGGAGGCATCGATGGCAATCAAGACGGTGCTAGGCATGTGAATCCTTGTCGAAGCTGGCTAGTCGGTTGGCTGTACAGCCACTGCGTCACTTATGGCCCATCCCGCACCCCGAATAAATGCTCCCTCACGCACGACCTTATTGCATCAGACGCAATCAACCAACCTGCTACCATCGCCTTTCCCACAGCTGTAACGGAAAACGGCCATGCAACTCCCGGACATGAACCTGCTCGTCGCCCTCGACGCCCTGCTTGACGAAGGCAGTGTGGTGGGCGCGGCGCAGCGCATGAACCTGAGCCCGGCGGCCATGAGCCGGACATTGGGGCGTATCCGCGATGCGCTGGGTGACCCGATTCTGGTACGCGCCGGCCGTGGCCTGGTGCCCACCCCCCGTGCGCTGGCCTTGCGCGAGCAGGTGCATGGCCTGGTGGAGCAGGCTGGGCAGGTGTTTCGCAGCCGTGACGATGTCGACCTGGTGAACCTGGACCGTGCCTTCAACATCCGCACCAACGACCTGTTCATTGCCCTGTACGGCGCCCAGTTGCTGCGCATGATGCTGGCCCAGGCACCGCGCACGGTGCTGCGCTTTGTGCCGGAGGGCAGTGGCGACGATGATGCGGTGCTGCGCAACGGGCACATCGACCTGATCATCAGCTCGGCCATCGAACTGGGCCCGGAAATCAAGGTGCAGAGCCTGTTCAACACCTACTTCGTGGGCCTGGCGCGTGTGGGGCACCCGATCTTCGACGCCGAGATTACCCCTGAGCGTTTCGCCGCCTACCCGCAGATCAGCGTGTCGCGCCGCGGCCGGGCCAATGGGCCAATCGATGAGGCGTTGGCCCACCACAAGGTGGAGCGGCGGGTGGCGCTGATCACCACCAGCTTCCACTCGGCGATGTTCTCGTTGCCGGATTCGGACCTGATCCTGCCGATACCGGCCAATATCCTCAATAGCGTACAGCGCTTGAAGCTGCCCTTGCGCTCGTTCGAGATCCCCGTGCCGCTGGCAAAGGTCAATGTGATGCAGGCCTGGCACCCACGGTTCGACAACGACCCAGCGCATCGGTGGCTGCGCCAGACCCTGAAGGCGTGTGGCCGCATGGACCCGTGACAGCGCCATCAATTGCGTCTGGCGCAATATAAAGCTGCCAACAAGTCAGTTTTCGTAAGCATTCGATCTTCTTAGACTTGCTCCAGCCTAAAATTGTTGCTGGAGATGTATTCCCATGAGTTCCCTGACCGCGCCCTCTGCTGCGCTGGCCGCCGCCCCTGCGCCGGCCGCCCCTGCGCAGACGGCGTTCGGCCTGCAGGTGGTGGTTGGGCTGTTCGGCGTGTTGCTGGCGGTGTTGTGCGCCGGCCTCAACGAGGCGGTGACCAAGATTTCCCTCAACGACATCCGTGGCGCCATGGGCATCGGTGCCGACGAGGGCGCCTGGCTGTTGGCCGTGTACAGCGCGGCGTCGGTGTCGGCGATGGCCTTCGCACCCTGGCTCGCCACGACCTTTTCGCTGCGCCGCTTCACCCTGTCTGCCGTCGGCCTGTTCGCCGTGCTGGGCTTGCTGCAACCCTTCGCCCCCAACCTGCACAGCCTGATGCTGCTGCGCGTGCTGCAGGGTTTCGCCTCTGGCGCCTTGCCGCCGATGCTGATGAGCGTCGCACTGCGCTTTCTGCCACCGGGCATCAAGGTCTATGGCCTGGCCTGCTATGCCCTGACCGCCACCTTCGGGCCGAACCTCGGCACGCCGCTGGCGGGCCTCTGGACCGAGTACGTCGGCTGGCAGTGGGCGTTCTGGCAGATCATTTTGCCGTCGCTGCTGGCAATGTTATGCGTCGGTTGGGGCCTGCCCCAGGACCCGCTGCGCCTCGAACGCTTCAAGCAACTCGACTGGCGTGGTGTGCTGCTTGGCCTGCCCGCCATCAGCTGCACCGTGCTGGGCCTGTCGTTGGGCGACCGCTGGGGCTGGTTTGACTCGCCGCTGATCTGCTGGTTGCTGGGCGGTGGCCTGCTGTTGCTGGTGCTGTTCCTGTACAACGAATGGTCCGAGCCGTTGCCGTTCTTCCAGCTGCGCATGCTCTCGCGGCGCAACCTGAGCTTTGCCTTGCTGACCCTGGCCGGTGTGCTGATCGTGTTGTCGGGTGTGGGCAGCATTCCGTCGGCGTACCTGGCGCAGATCCAGGGCTACCGCCCGGCGCAGACCAGCCCGCTGATGATGCTGGTGGCCATGCCGCAACTCATCGCCCTGCCGCTCACGGCGGCGCTGTGCAACATCCGTGCGGTGGACTGCCGCTGGGTGCTGGCGACGGGGCTTGGCATGCTGGCGCTGTCGTGCGTGGGCAGCAGCCTGCTGACCTCCGAATGGATACGCGGCGATTTCTACCCCTTCTACCTGCTGCAGGTGTTTGGCCAGCCGATGGCGGTGTTGCCGTTGCTGATGCTTTCCACCAATGGCATGACCCCGCAGGAGGGCCCGTTCGCCTCGGCCTGGTTCAATACGGTCAAAGGGCTGTCGGCGGTGATTGCCGGTGGCCTGCTGGATGCCCTGGGCACCGTGCGCCGGCATTTTCATTCCAACCACCTGGTCGACAGCCTGGGCAACGCGCCGTTGATCGATGGCAGCGCCACCGGCCTTGCCCGACGCATTCATGAACAGGCCCAGGTACTGACCTCGGCCGACCAGTACCTGGTGATGGCCTGCATCGCCGTCGCTTTGATCTGCCTGATCCCCTTCGTGCCTACCCGGATCTTCCCGCCGCGTGCGGTGGCTTGAGCCCGTGAATGAATTCGAGAACTTGAAATGACCAACAACCGCAAGACAATCATCATCGGCTCGGTGCTCGCCGTGGCCGTGCTGGCCGCCATCGTCGGCCCCTGGATGTTTGGCAGTGACCACCGCCAGCGCACCAACGACGCCTACGTGATCGCCGACTACACCGTGGTCGCGCCCAAAGTCGCAGGCTTTATCAAAGAGGTGCTGGTCGAGGACAACCAGCAGGTCAAGGCCGGCCAGTTGCTGGCGACCATCGATGCCCGCGACTATCAGGCCGCGCTCGACGCTGCCCAGGCACAATTGCTGGTGGCCAAGGCGCAGAGCGCCGACGCCCGCGCCACGCTGGAGCGCCAGGCGGCACTGATCGCCCAGGCCGAGGCCGCGGTGAAAGCGGCTCAGGCCGAAACCGCCTTCGCCGATCATGAAGTCAACCGCTACAGCCGCCTGGCCGAGCAGGGCGCCGGCACCGTGCAGAACGCGCAGCAAGCGCGCAGCGGGGTCGACCAGGCCCGTGCGCGCCTGGCCAATACCCAGGCGGCCTTGCTGGCGACACGCAAACAGGTGGACATCCTCACCGCCCAGGTGGCCAGTGCCGATGGCCAGCTCAAGCGTGCCGAAGCCGGGCTGGAAAAGGCCCAGCTGGACCTGTCCTACACGCGCATCACCGCACCGGTGGACGGTATGGTCGGTGAGCGTGCCTTGCGCGTGGGCGCCTATGTCAACCCGGGTGCTCGCCTGTTGTCGGTGGTGCCGTTGCAGCAGGCCTATGTGGTCGGCAACTTCCAGGAAACCCAGCTGACCCACGTGCAGCCTGGCCAACCGGTGAGCATCACGGTCGACACCTTCTCTGGCGAGCAACTCAAGGGCCATGTCGAGAGTATTGCGCCGGCCACCGGGGTCACCTTTGCCGCCGTCAAACCCGACAATGCCACCGGTAACTTCACCAAGGTGGTGCAGCGCATTCCGGTGAAGATCGTCTTCGATGACGGCCAGGCGCTGCTTGCACGGCTGCGCGTGGGCATGTCGGTGGAAGCCACCATCGATACCCGTGGCGACAAGCTCGAGGGCAAAGAGGTGAGCGCGCGATGAAACCAGCATTACGCTTGAGCCCGTTGTTGCTGGCTGTGCTCATGGCCGGCTGCACCCTGGGGCCGGACTTCCAGCGCCCCGCCAGCCAGGCCCCGCAACAGTGGGCGGCGCTGCAAGGCGAGGCCGCAGCAAGCCAGCCGCAGGCCGAACCGCTGGAACTGCGCTGGTGGGAAACCTTTCACGATGCCCGCCTCAGCGCGCTGATCCAGCAGGTCACCGAACGCAACCTGGACCTGCAGATGGCCAGTGCCCGCCTGCTGCAAAGCCGCGCCCTGCGCAGTACGGTGGCGGCGGACGAAGCGCCTTCGGTGGATGTGAACGCGGGCTACAGCCGTGCTCGCAACAGCGCCGAAGGGCTGAGCGACCCCTCTGGCCATGCCGGTAAGTCTGCCTTCAACCTGTGGCAGGGTGACCTGGTCGCGGGTTGGGAGCTGGACCTCTGGGGCCGCGTGCGGCGCCAGGTCGAGGCTGCCGATGCGACGGTCGAAGTGGCCGAGAACGACCGCCGTGGCGTGCTGCTGGCCCTGCTGTCGGAAACCGCCGGCAACTATATTCAGCTGCGTGCGGTGCAGCACACGCTTGATGTCACCCGTGACAACCTGAAGGTGGCGCAGCACAGCTTGAAGCTGTCTGAAAACCGCCAGGCCGAAGGTGTCGCCACCCGCCTCGACGTGGCCCAGGCCAGTGCCCAGGTCGCCTCGATCGAAGCCCGCCTGCCCAGCCTGGAGGCCCGCCGCGACGACCTGATCAACGCCCTCAGCCTGCTCGCGGCCGAACCGCCACGCAGCCTGCAGGCGCAGCTGCTCGAAGGCGGTGAACTGCCCGCGCCACAACAGCAGTTCGCCATCGGCTTGCCGTCCGAGCTGGCTGAGCGCCGCCCGGACATTCGCCAGGCCGAGGCGCGGTTGCACGCGGCAACCGCCAGCATCGGCGTGGCCAAGGCCGACTTCTACCCGAGCATTCGGCTGTCGGGCAGCATGGGGTTCCAGGCCATGCAGCTGTCTGACTTCGGCGGCTGGGACTCGCGCCGCTTCGCCTTCGGCCCACAACTGTCGTTGCCGATCTTCGAAGGGGGGCGGCTTAAAGGCACGCTGGAGTTGCGCGAGGCGCAGCAGCAGGAAGCGGCGCTCAACTACCGCAAGGTGGTGCTCGGCGCCTGGCACGAGATCGACGATGTGCTGCGCCTGTACAACGCCAGCCAGTTGCGCCGCGACCACCTGGCCGAGGCGGTGCGGCAGAACCGCATCGCCCTGGAGACTGCCCAGCGCCAGTATGTGGAAGGGGCGGTGGATTTTCTCAATGTGCTGACGGTACAGGGTGCGTTGCTGGCCAGCGAAGAGCAGTGGATCGACAGCTCGGCAGCGGTTTCCCAGGCCTTGGTGGGGTTGTACAAGGCGCTGGGCGGGGGCTGGCAGGCGTTTGATACTCAGCCGTCGAAAAAGGTGTGATGGTTGCGCTGGCTGTGCTGGCCAAACATCAAAGCGGACGCAGCAACCCGAACCGCTTGCGCAACACCCAGCCCAGCAGCCGCCGCGGCAACAGCCTGGCGATCAGCGGCAACGCCGTGCTGCCATTGCCCAACCTCACCACCGCAGGCACCGCCGTTTTGCGCGTAGCCGCCAGCACCCCTTGGGCAAACACGGCTGCCGGCGTCGGCCGGTCCTGCGACGCCCGGGCGCGTGCCTGGACGTACTCGCGCAGCGGCCACCACGGTGAATCCGCCGCCAGTACCTGCTCGGCCTGGCGCTGGGCATTGCTGGCGAACTGCGAGGCGATCGCCCCCGGTTGCACTTCCATCACCCGAATGCCAAACGGTGCCAGCTCCAGGCGCAGGGCATCGCTCAGGGCGTTGACGGCGGCCTTCGAGGCGCAATAGGCACCCGCGAATGGCGTGACCAGTACCCCGGAAACGCTGCCGATGTTCACCACCAGCCCGCGCGCGCGACGCAGCAGCGGGAACAGCGCGCGGGTCACACCGACCACGGCGAATACATTGGTTTCGAATTGCTGGCGCATCGCGTCTACGCCGCCATCGAGCAGCGGGCCCATGGCGCCGTAGCCGGCGTTGTTGATCAGGATGTCGAGGCTGGCGTGGCGCGTTTGCAGCTCATCGGCCAGTTGCGTCAGGGCATTGCTGTCATTGACGTCCAGTTGCCGGGCGGTGAAGCCGGCAGCGGACAACTGCTCGACGTCTTCAGGCTTGCGGGCGGTGGCCCAGACCTCGTGGCCGGCATCGCGGAAGGCGTTGGCCAGGGCGCGGCCGATGCCGCTGGAACAACCGGTGATCAGTACGGTGGGCATGGGGGGAGGGCCTTGGGTCTGGGAAATGGGTGTCGTGTGCACCGCGAAGAGGCCGGGGCAGGCAATGCGTCAATTGGCAAATGTACCCTGCAGACGCTCGGCACGAAACTCCAGCGTCTGTGCTCGGTAACCGGAACGCAGGGGCGGTACCGGCAGGCAATCGTTCCATTCGGCACCCGGTTGCAGCTCACCCGGCCCGCGGTAACGCGGCGCGCTGTAGGTGTTTTCGGCAAGGTTGACGGTATCGCCTGGCGCATACGCGCCCACGCGCCAACGCAGCTCGGTGAGCGGGGCCTTGTTGCCGTTTTTCATGTGCACGTGCAGCGCGCGGTCGGCGGGGCACTTGTCAGGGGCGTAGCTCAGGCGCAAGTCCAGGCGTGCCAGTTGCGTGGCTTCGCGGGTGTCTTGCCAGGCGACGAACAGGGCGACCAGGCCCAGGCCACAGACAGCGGCCAGGGATATCGGCAGGGCTTTGGCCGGGTAGCGCAGCAGCAGCACCAGCCAGGTGAGGATGAGGAAGGCACCGATGATCATGGGGCTTGCAGACCTTGGTTGCGCGGGTCTGACCATCGTAGCTTGAAATGGGGGAGGGCTCAAAAGCGGGAGGGCTTTGCCCTCCTTTCGCGACACAAGGCCGCTCCTACCGGATCGTGTGATCTTTGCAGGTGCGGCCCCGGGGTTTCACTTACTGCGCGATGGTTTTCACCGAAACACCACGCTCGACCGGCGTCGAGGTGCGCCCGTAGACGTCCTCGAAACGCTCGATATCATCCTCGCCCAGGTAGCTGCCAGACTGCACTTCGATGATCTCCAGTGGGATCTTGCCTGGGTTGCGCAGGCGGTGGATCGAGGCGATCGGGATGTAGGTCGACTGGTTCTCGGTCAGCAGGAACACGTTCTCGTCGCACGTCACTTCGGCAGTGCCGGACACCACGATCCAGTGCTCGGCGCGGTGGTGGTGCATCTGCAGCGACAGGCTGGCGCCCGGCTTGACGGTGATGTGCTTGACCTGGAAGCGGCCGCCCATGTCCACCGAGTCGTACGAGCCCCATGGGCGGTACACTTCCAGGTGGTTCTGAGTCTCGCTGCGGCCCTGCTCGTCCAGGGTCTTGACCATCTGCTTGACGCCTTGGACCTTGTCCTTGTGGGCAATCATCATGGCGTCCTTGGTCTCGACCACGACGATGTTCTCGAGGCCGATCACCGACACCAGCTTGCCATTGCCATGGATCATGCAGTTGCGGCTGTCCTGCACCACCACATCGCCTTTGGTGACGTTGCCGTTGTCGTCCTTGTCGTGCACTTCCCACAGCGACGACCAGCAGCCCACGTCGCTCCAGCCGGCCGACATCGGCACCACGCAGGCACGCTGGGTCTTCTCCATCACCGCATAGTCGATGGAGTTGTCCGGGCAGCAGGCGAAGGTGGCTTCGTCGATGCTCAACACATCGTCTTCTTCCTGGCTGCGTTCCAGGGCCAGCACACAGGTGTCGTAGATGTCGGCGTCGTGCTTTTTCAGCTCTTCGAGGAAACGGCTGGCGCGGAACAGGAACATGCCGCTGTTCCAGAAATAGCCCCCGGCCTTGACGAACTCGGCGGCGCGTTTTTCATCGGGTTTTTCGACGAACTGCGCAACCCGCGCCACGCCTTCTGGCAGCAGTGCGTCCTGGCTGGAGCGGATGTAGCCATAGCCGGTCTCAGGCTTGGTCGCCGGCACGCCGAACAGCACCATCTCGCCACGCTCGGCGGCCACGGTGGCCAGGGCCAGGGCGCGCTGCAGGGCTTTCTGATCGTCGATCACGTGGTCGGCAGGCAGCACCAGCATCAAGTCGTCGCGGCCTTCGCTGACCAGCTTCATCGCGGTCATCGCCACGGCGGGCGCCGTGTTGCGGCCGAACGGCTCCATCAGGATGGCCTGGGTTTCAAGCTTCAGGGCGCCGAGCTGCTCCTGGACGATGAACTTGTGGTCCTTGTTGCAGACCACGATCGGCGCATCCATGCCTTCGAACACCAGGCGCTGAATGGTTTGCTGGAACAGCGTGTGTTCACCGGTCAGGGCCAGGAACTGCTTGGGGAACTGCTTGCGCGACAGAGGCCACAGACGCGAACCGCTACCACCAGAAAGAATTACCGGGATCATGATGTTTCTCCAATAAGGTCGTTAACGAGGCAGGGGATCAGTTGGTGGACACTGGGCGGGTGACCCAGACCGGCGACAGGCTGCTGCCCGAGCCGGTGACGTACAGCACGGCAGCTTCGCCGCGCTCCAGGGCGACGGGTTTGACGTCGCTGACTTTCTTGTCACCTGCATACAGGGCGAGGTTGACCTTGACCGGGTTGATCTCACGCTCGCCACGGCCTTTGGCTGCTACCGGGGTGACCACTTCGGTCTTGCCATCGGCGGTCTTCAGGGTCAGCGACTGATCGCTGAGGTTCTGTACGCGTACCAGGGCTTTCTGCTTGTTCTTGAACGGTGGCTCTTCGATCAGTTGCGGGTTGCCGCTGCCGCTGTTGACCAGGGTGTAGTACTTGTCCGAGGCCAGCTTGACCGGGACGCTCTTGCCGCCGACCTGGGCGGTGTAGTCGCCACCCGGCAGGAAGCTGAAGTCGCTGCTGGCCTGGGCGCCAACTTGTTTGATCTGGGTATTGCCGACCGAGGCGGCGGCCGGGGCGCTGGCAGCGTTGTACAGGCGCACGAAGGTCGAGCCTTTCGGTGCGGTCGGGCCATACAGCGCGGCATCGGCGCCGGCGAAGGCCTGCATCGAAGCAAGGGAAAGGCCGGCCGCGAGGGTGAGGGCTTTGGCAATGGAAGTTTTGGTAGTCATGTGCGTGTTCCTCTCTATCGATCAGTGGTTCGTCCGGGTGGACGACAGGGCCAGGTTTTCTTCGGATTTGCGGGTGTTTTTCAGCTGCGCGATCCACTGCGGATCAAAGCTGCTGAGGTCGTTTTTCATGGGCAGATAACGTTCGGGGAATTCCCACACCACCACTTGTGGCGCGGCATTTTTGAAAGCATCGCTTTGCAGGTACTTGAGCATCGGCAGCAGCGGGCCATGGCCGTCTTCGGCGTAGTTGGCGACGTCGCTGTGCAGGGCTTGCTGCAGGGCACCGAGGAAGTTCCAGTGCGGGTTGGCGCTGTAGCTGGTGCCTACCAGTGCGACCGGAATCTGGCTGTCGGCGAACAGCGCATCGCCTGCCTCGCCTTCGGTTTCGGCTGGGCGTGTTGTGCGTTGCTGCAGGTTGTCCGGCGCCGGCAACAGGTTGCTGAACAGCGGGTCGAGTGGCAGGAAGTTGGTCAGGTCGCCCTTGTACGGCGCGGTATTGCCGGCTTCGGTGATGAAGGCCTGGGGGTCGCCATTGAGCAGGCTCTGGCGGCTGACCGCTTCGGCCAGCGCCTGGGCGGCGACTTCGGCGCCCATCGGCGTCCAGTGGGTGTCGGTGCGCAGGAATACCTGGCCACGGGTCTTGGCCTGCTCCATGGGCGCCATCAGGTCCGGGGCAAACACGTTGGCCTGGCGGGCCTGGGCATGGAACTGGTTGTACAGGTCGTCATGCAGGCTGGCTGGCAGTTCCTTGCCCACGTACTCCGAGTAGACCCGCGCCTTGGCCGGCACGATCGCCAGCACCAGCTGGCTGCCATGCTGCTGCAGGGTGTCGCGCACGCCACGGATCAGCGCCAGGTTTTCCTGCATCAGTTGCTCGGCACCGGCGGTGGGTTTGAACTCTTCATCGCTGAACAGCCATTGGTCACGGCCCAGCACCACGCCTGGGCGCCCTTCGTTGAACAGCTTGAAGTCCAGTGCCGCCCAGAGGTTGGTGCCCAGGCGCTTGATCGGGAACTGCTCGTCGTAGTGGGTCTCGGCGGCCTTGGCCAGCTTGCCGTTGAGCAAGGTCATCTGCGCGGTGCGCTGGAAGCTGTCCAGGCCGCCAGTGGACCAGGCGCCCATGCCGACCAGCAGGCCCAGGAACGACAGCGAATAGGTAATGCGTAATGTCCGGGTCATGGTCATCAACCTCAGAACTGGAAGTAAAGGAACGGCGAGTAGCTCTGCGCCGAAAGCTTGAGGATCGAGGCCACGAACAGCAGCAGGATCAGGGCGCGGGTCATCACCCGGGTCCAGTCCAGGCCAATCGAGCCGTCGGCGTTGATCTGCACCGGGGTCGCCTGCGGCGTCGGCTTGGCATTGCGGTAGAAGTCGCGCAGGCCGAAGTACGCCAAGGTGAGGTAGGCGATGATCAGGGTGGCCACTTGCAACCCGGTGAGCTGGGCGCGGTTGAGCTCCGACAGCTGCCATTCACCAAAGCTGAACATGGCGCCGTACATGCGGCCGGCCACGTGCAGGTTCTCGGCCCGGAAGATCACCCAGCCAACCACCACCAGCAGGAAGGTGAACGCCCACTTGACCGGGTTGAAGCGCTGCGGGTTGGTGTCGAGGCCCAGCGCCCGCTCGATGGCCAGCCACATGCCGTGCCAGGCGCCCCAGATGATGTAGGTGAAGTTGGCGCCGTGCCACAGCCCGCCCAGCAGCATGGTCAGGAACAGGTTGCGGTAGGTGTTGAAGGTGCCTTTGCGGTTGCCGCCCAGGGTGATGTACAGGTAGTCGCGCAGCCAGGTCGACAGGCTGATGTGCCAGCGGCGCCAGAACTCGGTGATCGACTGGCTGATGTACGGCTGCTTGAAGTTCTCCATGAAGCGGAAGCCCATCATCAGGCCCAGGCCGATGGCCATGTCGCTGTAGCCAGAGAAGTCGAAGTACAGCTGCGCGGTATAGGCCAGGGCGCCCAGCCAGGCGTCGCCGGTGGTCGGGTTCTGCAGGGCGAAGCAATGGTCGGCGACCACTGCCAGGGTGTCGGCGATGAACACTTTCTTGATGAAGCCCTGCATGAAGCGGGTGCAGCCTTCGGAGAACTTGTCCAGGGTGTGGGTGCGGTTGTTGAACTGGTCGACCAGGTCCTTGAAGCGCAGCACGGGGCCGGCGATCAGGTGCGGAAAGATCGCCACGAACGCTGCGAAGTCGATCAGGTTACGGGTGGCCGGGGTGTCGCCGCGGTACACGTCGATGATGTAGCTGATCGACTCGAAGATGTAGAACGAGATACCGATCGGCAGCAGCACGTGGGTGAGGATGAAGGGCTCCAGGCCAAACGAGCTGACGATCGCGTTGAGGCTGTCGACGCCGAAGTTGGCGTACTTGAAATAGCCGAGGATCGCCAGGTCGACGCCCACGCCCAGCAGCAGCCAGCGCTGCGCCGGCTTGGTGCGTACGCCTGCTGCGCCGACTTTAAGGCCGATCCAGTAGTTCCACAGGGTCACGCCGGCGAACAGGGCGAGGAAGTCCACGCGCCACCAGGCATAGAAGATGTAGCTGGCGACCAGCAACAGCAGGTTGCGATAGCGTTGCCCGCTCAAGTAGTACAGGCCGAGGAAGATCGGCAAGAACAGGAACAGGAACACGTTGGACGAGAAGACCATCCCGGTTCTCCTAATTTGTTCACAGCATCCAGGGCAAAGCGCCCCCCAAACCCCCCACGCAAATGTGGCGGGTTACCTAGATCCCTGTGGGAGCTGGCTTGCCTGCGATGCAAGGCGAAGCCTTGTCCTGCTATGGTCGGGGGCCGCTTCGCGGCCCATCGCAGGCAAGCCAGCTGCTACAGGGGGTTTTGCGTTATTTCTTGCTTTGTGCGCTCGGGTCATAGACCCGGGTCAGGTTGCCGCCCAGCCTGAAGCTGTCGAATGGCTGCATGCCGTGCTTGCGCTCAAGCGTGTCGCCCACGCACTGGTACAGCGCGCACCAGGGCTCGAGCCAGGCGTACTTGCTGTCGACCTTGAGGTCTTTCATGTCCTGTTTTTCACCTGCGCGCTCTGCGAAATGGCGCGGGTCGCGGGCGCCGGCCAGCACGCCTTCGCCCAGGCGCTGCAGGGCGAAGTTGTTCTCGCTGCGCAGGTCCACACCGTTGGCCTTGGCGAAGCTTGCGATCATCGCCAGCGGCGGCAGGGCGTAGTTGTGGTAGGCCAGGGCGCGCTGCTTGCGCTTGACTTCGTTGGGCAAGAAGCCCTGGTCGTCGATCTGGTTGGCGCCGACCTTGTATTCCTTCACGGCCCAGTCGAACAGGTCGCGGCGGTCGGTGGCCACGGCGGTGGCCATCACCGACCAGGCGGCCCAGTAGCTGTGGTTGTTGATCTTCTCCAGCGGCAGGTCGCTCCAGTCACGCACGGTCTGTTCGGCCAGGCGGGCGAACCAGCGCTCGATCTGCTCGGCTTCGGTCTGGTGCGCGGCCAGGGGCTGCGAATTGGAGAACTTCAGGCGCAGCCATGAGCCGCTCATGCTGCCCAGCGCCCATTTGCGCATCGACTTGCCGGTGTGGTTGTAGTCGGTGGACAGCAGCGCATCGGCGCGTGCCCAGGCCCCCAGCCAGGTCAGGGTGCAGTCGAGCTGCGCCGGGCGGCCATCACGCATGTACTGGTTGACCATCTTGGCGACGCCGCGCTCAAGCGTGGTGATGTCTTTGGTGGAATCGCGGAAGGCCTGTTCCGAGTCCAGGTTCAGGGTCGCCCGTGCCTTGTCCGAGCCTTCGTACTTGCTGCGAAACTGCAGCGCGCCGGTGTAAGGCTTGGGCGCCGCTTCGCAGCGGAACTTGCCGTCGCTGGTTTTGAGCTTTTCGATCCCCTCGTAGTAGCCCTGAGGGGGCACCAGCGCAGCATGCGCGGCGCCGCCGACCAGGGCCAGGGCGAGCAGGGCGGGGCTGAAGATGTGCTTGAACGTGGTCATGGTCGCCTCACTGGCCAGCTTGCGCGGTGTGCGCAGGCACGGCGAAGTTGTTGCGTTTGCAGAGTTTGGCCTCGACTTTCTGGGTGCCGTTTTCCGGCCCCTGGACCTCGAAGGCCAGCAGGTTCTGGTTGGCCCAGTCCTCGTCCTCGCGCATCTGGAAGACGAAGCGGCCGTCGGTGTCGGAGGTTTCCGGCTTCTCCAGCTTGATGTCCTCGTGGCGGCCATTGAGGTACCAGAGGGTCGCCTGCAGCACCTTGACCGAAGGGTCTTCGAACTTGACGTCCATCTGCAGGTTGCGGTTGATCAGGTCTTTGATCACGCCGCCCTTGCCGTTGACCATCAGCTCGTTCTTGCCAGGCTTGAGTGTGCTGCTGGCGCTCATCAGGGCCGGGCGCGCGTCGCAACCGTCGTCGAGCAGGCCGAGGATCTGCCGCCAGATGGTTTCCTGGTCCAGGCGATACAGCGGCGAAAATTCCCAGATGAGGATCTTCGGTGGGTTGTTCTGGAATTCCTCGCTGCCCAGGTACTGGATCATCGAACCTTCCAGGCCACCGCCAGGGAAGGCGACGTTGAGCACGTCGGCGCCGATGTACTGCTCGAGGAAGCCCGAGAAGTTGTAGTTCTTGCCGCTGTGGCTGGTACCGACCAGGGTGATCTGCGCATTGCCGCCGTCGCCGAACAGGTCGTCGCCGCCGCTGGCGCCTTTCGGCTCGGTGGCGAACTGGTCCATGTACTGCACGGCGTAGCTGGTGCCGCAGAGCTGGCCGGCGACGTTGTGCAGGGTGCCGGTCTTGCCCATGCGCCCAGACTTGCGGGTTTCGAATTCCTTGCGCGGGATGTCTTCGAAAGCCGGCATGTGGTGCACGGTATCGGCCACGATCTTGGCGGCGCGCTCGGCGCCATACGGCGTCCAGTGCTGGTCGCCGCGGAAGTAGAAGTCCTTGCCCTGGTCGGCGGCGGCCAGTTGCTCGTTGGTCAGCGGCGACAGGTCGGGGACGTTGTAGCCCATGCCGGCGAAGCGCTTGAGCATGGCCTGGTAGTTGCCCAGGGCCTTCTGGTAGTCGAAGGCGGCCTTTTCTTCGGGCTTGAGCATGTTGCGGTTCACCAGGCCACGGGTCGGCTGGTAGACCACGACCAGTTCCACGCCACGTTTCTTGAACGCGTCGTGCACCTGCTGCAGGCGTTTGTAGCCGGCGGGCGTGGTGGTGAACTCGGTGCGCAGGTCTTCGCGGGTACGGAACAGCCAGTCGCCCTGGGCCTGCACCAGCGTGGTGAAGTTCTGCTGGTAGCGGGTGGTGTAGCGGCTGGCGTCATGCGCCTCGGGGCACAGCTGGCAGCAGGGTTCGGCGCTGAACGTCGGGGCTTTCACCTCGTCGGCGCGCACGCCCTGGCTGATCGCCAGGAGGGCGGCGGACAGGCCCAGCAGTTTTATCAGGTGTGGAGTCATGGTCTGGGCTTCCTTAATCGATCATTTCGGTCTGGCGTTCGACCGGGTCGATCAGCACAGCCTTTTGCTGGCGCACCAGCAGGTCGAGGATTTCGTCCTGGCGCTCGCCGAGGATGCCGTTGAGGCTGATGCCGTTGGCCTTGCGCGGCGCGAGCATCGAAACCTTGTACAGCTCGACCGACAGCGGCGAGTCGATCGACAGCGGCCCGGAGCCGTTGGCCGCCAGCTCACCGCCGACCACGATCAGCGACACCTTGGTGTCGAACGGGTCGAGGGCAATGTCGCGGTCGGTGTCGGACAGGTCCTTGATGTGCCCGTACACACCGACCAGGCCGTTGGCCATGGCGACGTTTTCGTACAGGCGGATGTTCACGCTGTTGCGCACGCGGATGCCGTGGCGGCGGTTGTTGATCAGCTTGTTGCCCCAGATCAGGTTGTCGCCGCTTTCGTACAAGGTGATGCCGTCGGTGTGGTTGCGGTAGATCTCGTTGTAGGCGATCAGGTTGTTGACGCTGTTGCGGTCGATCACCACGCCCGAGAGCTTGTTGTCGTAGCTCTTGTTGTTGATGATCCAGCTGTCGTTGACCTCACGCGAGACGATGATGCCGTGCTTCTTCTTGGTGCCGTACACGGTGTTGCCGGCGATGATCAGGCGGTGCGAACGGTCGTGCGGGTCGATGCCGTAGACGATGTTGTCGCGGTAGGTGTTGTCCTTGACCACGAAGTCCTGGGTCTCGTAGCAGTAGAAGCCGTACCACATGTCGCTGAACTCCGAGCCGATGATCCAGCCGGTAGGTTCGGCGCGGCCCATCTGCTTGGACATGTTCGGCGTGTACTGCGAGATGCTCACACCGTAGGACTTGGACTTGGCGTAGCCGAAGCTGGCCATTTTGGTATTGACGATGTAGGTCTCGGTACCGCCCCACGACAACAGGAACGGGCGGAACTCCTGGGGCGAGCGGAAGGTGGCCGGGCCGTTGTCCTTCTCGCGCCAGCCGGTGACCTGGGTGTCGGTGACGAACAGCTTGCCGTCGTTGACCAGGAACGCGCCGCCTTCCTGGGAAAGGCGCAGTTGCTTGACCTTGCCGTCGATCTCGAGGATGCCCTTGTGCCCCACCACGATCGGCAGGCGCGACAGGTACACGCCCGGCTCGACTTCGCGCAGGTACTGCTTGGGTACCTGCTTGCTCAACTCGACCAGGTCGACATGGCCGTCGTCGACGAAAATCGCCTGCGGGATGCCATGCTGACGCTGCACCCACTCGGCGGCCTTGTTGTCACCGCCGATGAATTCCTTGAGCGACACTTCTTGCAGCATGCGGCGCACGCTGACCTTGCCCTTGTGGCTGCGGTCGATCTTTTTCTGCACGGCCTCGGCGGTGAAGCCGGTGAGGTCGGGCAGCTTGGGCGGGTCCATGTGCAGCGGTTCGACCGGTGCGGCAGAGATGGTGTAGGTCTTGGCCTGCTGCAGTTCCTTGGCGACTGCCGTGGGTTCTGCGGCGACGGCAAGGCCTGAGGCCAGCAGCAAGGCGCTGGCCAACAGGCTGTGACGTAGGTGCGGGTGAAGGGTCATGGCAACAAATCCTCTACCGGCCTCAGAAGCGCCAGATCACGTCGACGAAGGCACGGTGCATGTACGAGTCCGCTTCCTTGCCATAGGCATCGCCCGGCTTGAATACGCCGGCACGCAAGCGCACCAGGGCGGACGGTTCGTCGATGGCCTGGCTCATCGAGGCGGGCAGCAGGCCCTGCTTGAAGTACTTGGTCACGACCACGTCCATTTCCTGGCCGAGGTCTTTCTCGCCGTTGACCAGCGGGCGGCTGACGCCGTTGTCGTTGACCGCAGCATTGATGCCGCTGGAGCCAATGTTCTGCTGGCCATCGACGCGCCAGAACTTGTGGTAGATGAAGCTGGCGTCGTAGTCATCGCGCAGCTGCCAGGAGGCAAACAAAGTGGCCGCCTGCAGGTTGCCCAGCTCGCCGCGGAAGGCTTCGCCGAAGCGGTGCACGCGCGAGCGGGTACCGGTGAAGTTGGAGCGGTTGCTCTCAAGGCCGGTCTGCTCGAAGTTGTTCGAACCGTCGTCGCCACCGCCGCCGCTGCCACGGGCATAGGCCGCGCCGACTTGCCAGTTGGGGTCCAGGCGCAGGCGGATGCCGAGGTCGGTGGCCCAGGCGTTGACGTCGCCGCTCTGCTTGCCGGTAGCCACCTGCTCGTCGCCTACGGCCTGGCTGCTCAGGGTGTCGCGATCACCGGTCAGCCAGGTCAGGCTGCCCCAGTAGTTGACGGTGTGATCGTTGCGCCAGTTGTAGGCGTCGCTGTTGGCCTCCAGGCCCAGCCAGGTGAGGTCGCCGGTGCGGGTCTTGTCCAGCGCATCGACCGTCTCGCCGGGGTTTTTCAGGCTGCCGCTGTCGTGGGTGTGGTGGGCGCGGACGCCAACCCAATGGCCAGGCGTCCACTGCGTGGCGACGTTGCCATAGATGTGCGTGCGGTCCTTGTCTTCCGGGGCCAGCTCGGTGAGGTCGGTGCGGTACTCGCTGAAGCGCTGGGCCACGCCCAGGTCGGCCTTGAGCAAGGTGGTGTCGAAGGACCAGTTCAGTGCTTCGATGTTGGTGTCGCGCCACATGCCGTCGTCGCTGCGCAGGCGCTGGCGGCCGAAGCGCAGCTGCTCGCCCGGGTAGGCGGTGAGGCCGCTGTAGCCGACCCAGAACTCGCGCATGGCCAGGTAGTTTTTGTCTGGCTTGCGGCTGTCGTCGCCGGTGTCGGTGGTGGTGCCGTCATCGTTCTGGCGCAGGGTGTCGGTTTCGATGGTGTCGGTGGCGGCAACGGCCTGGCCCATGGCATAGGCGCTCCAGTTGCCACGCTCGCCATACACCCATGGGCGCAGGTCGAGGCCCAGGCCGTTGACGTCGCCGCCAGGGCGGGTGCCCAGGTCGCGGTCATCTTCCGATTGACCGGTGATTTTCACGTCCAGGCCGAAGTTTTTCTCGGCGGTCATGTCGGCCAGGGTCGGGCAGGACCACAGCAGGGCGAAGCTCAGGCCAATGCCGGCTTTCACGAAGGGATTGAGCGTCATAGCGAGTCCTCACCGTCTACTTCTTTTTCGTCGTCTTGCAAGGCTTCGAGGGCCAGGGTGCTGTTGGCGCCTTGGCTCATGCTGCCGCGTGCCTGCTTCTCCTGCGCCAGCAGGCGTTGGGCCTGGCTGCGCTGGTCAGGCGAGAGTTGCTGGTCGAGTTGCTGCAGCAGCTCGCTGGACTGTGGCGTCGGGTTTAGCTGCGACAGCTGGGCGAACACCCAGGCGTTGGTCGGCTCGCTGCGGATGCCATGGCCTTCGCTGAACAGCTGGGCCAAGGCATAGTCGGCGCTGTTCTGGCCGCCACGGGCGGCAGTCAGCAGGTGGTCGACGGCTTTCTGCGGCTCGACATTGCCCAGGTAGCCGCGGCGGTACAGCTGGCCCAGGTAGTAATGGGCGCTGATTTCGCCGGCGTCGGCGGCGGCCTGCAGGTGCTGTTCGGCCTTTGCTGCATCGGCCGGCAGCGTCTTGCCTTCGTAGTAGAGGCGGCCCAGCAACAGTTCGGCGCGCGGCTGTTCGGCTTCGCGGCCTTTGTCGATGTAGGCCATGAGCTGGTCGGTATCGCCCAGTTCGGGGAAGTCGTAGACCAGTTGCGCCAGGCTGACCCACGAGGCCGGGTTGGCCGGGGCCACATGTTCGAGCAGGTCCTTGGCGGTCTTTTCGTCGGTCTGGCCGAGGCTGCGGTCGGCCAGCACGCGGGCGACGCTGTCGACCCGGGTGGCCGGTATGGCGCCACGGGCATAGGCGGACTTCAGCTGGCCCAGCAGTGCGGCTTGCTGGTCGGCCTGGCCGCGCTTCTGGTAAACGGTGGCCAGTTCGACGTAGCAGATGTCGGTGGTGTTCAGGGCGGCCTTGCAGATGCGTTCGACCTCGCCCAGGTGCTGGTCGTAGGTGCCCTGGGTGCGATACAGCAGCACCTGGGCCAGGCCCGCCTCGGGGTTGCCGGCCGCGCGCCACTGGTCGATCTGCTGCTGCGCGTTGACGTTGGGGAAGCTCTGCGGGTATTGCAGGTAAAGCATCGCCAGCGGTATCAGGGTGTTGTTTTCACCCTGTTGGGCGGCGTGCTTGAGCAGGCTTTCGGCCTCTTCGCGTTCTGCCTGGGTGCTGTCGGGCTTGGCCACCAGCAGGCGGCCAAGGCGCGCCTGGGCCCGTGGCGAGGTGGCGGCCGCAGCGCGATAGGTGGCCTCGGCTTGCTGGATTTGCGCCGGGTCACGGGTGGCCACCTTGATGTCGGCCAGGCCCACTTGCGCGTCGCTGTAGCCCAGGTCGGCCAGGGCCTTGTAGTTGCGTTCAGCCAGGGCGGTGTCGCCGCGCTTGAGGGCTTCGTTGGCCAGACGCTGGTCGGGCAGGCCGGCACAGCCGGCCAGGGCGATGGCCGCGGCCAGGGCACAGAGGCCCAGGCTTGCGCTTTTCTTATGGGGAATCATCGCTGGATCCTCTTACAGCCCACGGGCCGCGGCTTTGTCGATCAGCCAGTTGAGCGACGGGCCACGGTCGCTGCTGACCGAGGCCGGGCGCCCGGCCAGTTCGGCAGGCAGGCCGCTGTCAGGCTTGATCTGCACGCGGATGTCGGCGGCCAGGTTCTCGTTGTCGAGGCTGGCGCTGCTGACGATCTGGCCAGTGCGCACTTCGTCTTCGCCGGCCACCTGGAAGTTGACCCGGGTACCTGGCTTGACCTCGTCGAACTGGCGGTAGCTGAAGCGGGCCTCGACCATCGGGTTGCTGGTGCGAGGGATCAACTGGAAGATCGGCTGGCCCTTGGCGGCGTACTGGCCGTCGTCCACCAGTTGCCGGGCAACCACGCAATCGCAGGGGCTGGTGAGGGTGCCGGAGAGTTGCTTGCCGAACAGCTCCTCGACCTTGGCCGGCTCCAGTTGCGAGTCGTCCAGGTGGCCCTTGAGCATGTCCAGCATGCTGGTGCTGAAGCTTGCCAGCGGCGCGCCCTTGACCACCAGGCCACCGCTTTCGACCAGGCTGTTCACGGTGCCGTCGCGGGGCATGGTGACGCTGGTGGTGGGCACCGCGACCACGCCGGCCTCGGCGTGGCTGACGAAGTACATGCCGTACAGCGACTTGGCCACGAAGCCGAAGGCGGCCACACCGACCACGAACACACCCAGGGTCACGCCGACCGCCTTGAGACGACCGAAGGCGGTCAGGCCGCTGCCGCCATCCTTCTGTTTGCGCGCCTTGGTGAAGTTGTCGCGCTGCAGCGTGCTGAGCACATCGCCGATGCTGATCAGTTCACCCGACAGATGGCTGGTGATGATGTGGCGCAGGGTGGCGATGTCGCGCGGTTCGAGGTTCTGGAACTGCGCGCCGGTACGGCTATTGCTCGGGTTGAAGGAGCGCACCTGGAACTCGATGTCGATCGACAGGCCCAGGTTGTCGACCACGAACTGCAGACGCCCGCGCAGCACATCGCCCACCGACAGTGGCTGTTTGCTGTGGAAGCTCAGGCCACCGGCGGACAGGTCATCGACCTTCACTTCGTGGGTTTGGCGCTGGGTATCCAGGAAGCGCAGCTTGGCTGGAATGCGCACCCGGGCGTGTTGGCGCTGGGCTTCGGACTCATGCACGACGTTGACGTTCACGGCGGTATTCATGGTGGTTTGTTCCTGTTAGATCCGATCCGGTTGGGCTCACACGACCATGAACAGCACAGCAACGAAGATGCTGGCCGCCGAGAAGGTCATGGTCCGCGAGGACCAGGTGTTGAACCATTGTTGAAAGCTGGCGAGGTCACGCTTGAGGGCAGTGGGCTGGCGGGTCCAGGACTGCTTGTCGAGGCGGAAGAACACGTAGATCTTCATCATCGCGCCGACGATCTGGTTGTAATAAAGAATCAGCGGATAGGCCGGCCCGACCTTGTGCCCCGAGCACAGCAGCATCACGGTCAGGATCAGGCGGGTGATGCCGATCCACAGCAGGTACACCAGCAAGAAGCCGAGGCCGAACTTGAGGCTGGCGATCACCGCCACGGTCAGGCCCAGCAGGCTGGTCCACATCGACACGCGCTGGTCGAACAGGACGATGCTGGTGAACAACCCCAGGCGCTGCAGGCCCAGGCCCAGCGCGCGCGAGTTCTGCCGCAGGTTGTTGCCGTACCAGCGGTACATCAGCTTGCGGCTGGCCTTGAGGAAGCTTTTTTCCGGCGGGTGCTCGACCGTATTGATCGCGGCATCCGGCACATAGAAGGTGTCGTAGCCAAGGCGCATCAGGCTGAACCAGCTGGACTTGTCGTCACCGGTGAGGAACTTGAAGCGGCCCAGGCGCCAGTGCATCAGCGAGTCGCTTTCGACGTCGGCGATGAACTCGGGGTTGGTCACCACGCTTGCGCGGAACATCGACATGCGCCCGGTCATGGTCAGCACGCGCTTGGACAGGGCCATCGAGCACATGTTGATGTGGCGCTGGGCGAAGCGCAGCTTGTGCCACTCGCTCATGATGTAGCCGCCGCGCACTTCGCAGAATTCGTTGGTGGTCAGGCCACCGACATTGGGGTAGAGCTTGAACCAGGGCACGGTCTTGCACACCACGCCATCGGCCAGCACGGTATCGCCATCGATCACGGCCACCACGGCGTTTTCGTCCGGGAGCATCCGCGAGATGGCGCGAAAACCATAGGCCAGGCCATCACGCTTGCCGGTGCCGGCGATGCGCACGATGTCCAGCTTGACGTGCTCTGGCGGGTTGTATTTGGCCCACAGGCTTTTCACCAGCAGTTCGTCCGACATCTCCACCAGCGAGCAGACCACGGTGGTGGGGAAGCCGCAGTTGATGGCTTCGCGGATCACCGAGCTGTACACCTGTGCGGTGGTCAGCGCATCGATGCGAAAACTGGTGACCATCAGGTACACATGGGACGGGTCCGCGGCCTTGCCCAGTTTCTGCACCTTGCGGCGCAGGTACGGGTAGACGGCATAGAGGAAGATCATGCCGCGGATGAAATGGGTGGCGCCCATCGAGTAGCGCCAGATGCCGACTGCGCCGACCAGGAAGATGAAGTGCTTCGACTGCGAGTCGAAGATATCGGCGGGCAGGGCCAGGGCGATCAGCATGAGCAGGCTCATGTAGAGCAGCCATCCGGCGCACTGCAACAGCACTGTCTGGAGCCTTTGCATGTTCAGCATCCGTCGCGAAATCAGGGAAGGAAGGGCAGCGCATGGTGGGTAAGGAGTACCCGCGCTGCCCGGCCAGGGGTGTTACCAGCAGATGCCTTCGGTACGGCTGGTGCTGCAGGTGGCGTTGTTCATGAAGCCGACCAGGTCGATCACCTGTTTGCCAGCGGGTGCTTGCTGGGCCAGGGCGCGGAACTGCTCGTCACGGTTGCCCAGGACGATGATGTCGGCGTTGTCGATGACCTGCTGGAAGTCGGCGTTGAGCAGCTTTGATACGTGGGGGATCTTCGACTCGATGTAGTCTTTGTTGGCGCCGTGGACCCGGGCGTACTGGACGTTCTCGTCGTAGATGTCCAGCTGGTAGCCCTTGCCGATCAGGCGCTCGGCCAGTTCCACCAGCGGGCTTTCGCGCAGGTCGTCGGTGCCGGCCTTGAAGCTCAGGCCGAGCAGGGCGACCTTGCGCTTGTCGTGGGCTTCGATCAGCTCGAAGGCGTTTTGCACTTGCGACTCGTTGCTGAGCATCAGCGAATCGAGCAGGGGTGCTCGCACGTCGAGGCTGGCGGCGCGGTAGGTGAGGGCGCGCACGTCCTTGGGCAGGCACGAACCGCCGAAGGCAAAGCCTGGGCGCATGTAGTACTGGGACAGGTTCAGCACCTTGTCCTGGCAGACCACGTCCATCACGTCGCGGCCATCGACACCTACGGCCTTGGCGATGTTGCCGATTTCGTTGGCGAAGGTGACCTTGGTGGCGTGCCACACGTTGCAGGTGTACTTGATCATCTCGGCCACTTCGATCGGCTTGCGGATGATCGGTGCGTCGAGCTCTTCGTACAGGCTTTGCAGTACGTCGCCGCTGGCGCTGTCCAGTTCGCCGATGACGGTCATCGGTGGCTGGTCGTAGTCTTTGATCGCAGTGCTCTCACGCAGGAACTCAGGGTTGACCGCAACGCCGAAGTCGACCCCGGCTTTTTTGCCCGAGCAATCTTCGAGAATCGGGATCACCACGTTCTTGACGGTACCTGGCAGCACGGTGCTGCGTACCACGATGGTGTGGCGGCGGGTTGTGTCACGCAGTACGTAGCCGATTTCGCGGCACACCGATTCGATGTACTCAAGGCCCAGGTCGCCGTTCTTCTTGCTCGGCGTACCGACGCAGATCATCGACACATCGCTGGCGCGGATGGCCTCGGCGAAGTCAGTGGTGCCGCGCAGGCGGCCATTGGCGATGCCTTGCTGCAGCAGTGCTTCCAGGCCAGGTTCGACGATGGGCGACTTGCCCTGGTTGATCAGGTCGATCTTGGTGCTGGACACGTCCACGCCAATCACTTCATGGCCTCGCGCCGTCAGGCAGCCTGCACAGACCGCACCTACATAACCCAAACCAAAGATGCTGATACGCATCGCTATCACCTCATGTGTGTTTATCACGCCAGCTCTTCAGGAAGAGCCGGGCCAGGTTGATCAACATCAGTTTCCGGGCGCACGGGTCCATGGCGAATGCACACTTCGCCGAGCGCAGGCAAAATTAATCCGGAGCGCGAAAAGTTATGCGCTCAAACTTGGCAGTCAAAAGCCATTATTAAAAAACGTGCCTTGGTCTTCAGCCGTCTTTATTGCAATGCGCTACTTGGCGCACTGCTGTGCTTGTTCTTTCAAGTGGATAAATCCTTTGAAATCAACCACTAGGACGAATTGTAAGGGCGCGTCTCTCCTGCTTGGACAGGGCTGTCGGGGGGAGCCCGTTATTCCTGTCGAAGTTGCCGGGGCGGGTAGTGGATACCTGCCGTTGTCATCTGTAAGTCATTTCTCACAGCCCGTAGGCAGGAAAATCGTTACGGCACTATGAGCGATTGGGCGTAGCAGAAGTTCCTGGGTGGATTCTGCACCGATGAAAGATTTCTAAATAATTCTTCAGTGGCAAATAGTTTCATTCTGATAGCACCGGGCAGTTTCGTCCCGGTATATAAAGGGCGAGACTGAGGGGGGATGTTTTTATGCCAGTATCGAAAAATATTTTTCAAAATTCGTCAAAAAAGGTACGAACGGTCTTATGGCGTTTTGCGATAAAGGTGGGTTCGTTGGTTTTTTGGCGTCATAAACATGGCTTGGTGGCGATATGAAGCCTGCCCTGTTGCAGGGCTGGGGAGGGGTGTTGCAGCTGGCCTCATCGCGAACAAGCCCGCGATGAGGCCCTTGCCAAAATCACTCGGCAGGGTGGTCGCGCAGGAACACCAGGTGATCAGGCTTGGACTGCTCGGCATTGTAGTAGTAGCCCTGCACATCAAACGTTTTGAGCTGCTCCGGGTCATTGATGCGCTGCTCGATCACGAAGCGGCTCATCATGCCCCGGGCTTTCTTGGCATAGAAACTGATGATCTTGTACTGGCCGTTCTTGAAGTCCTTGAAGTCGACGTTGATCACCCGGGCCTTCAAAGCGCTGCGTTTCACCGCACTGAAGTACTCGTTGCTGGCCAGGTTCAGCAGCACGTCATCGCCTTGTTCGGCCAGGGCCTGGTTCAGCCATTCGCTGATGCGTGTGCCCCAGAAGGCATATAGGTCCTTGCCGCGGGCGTTGGCCAGCTTGGTGCCCATTTCCAGGCGGTAGGGCTGCATCAGATCGAGCGGGCGCAGCAGGCCGTACAGGCCCGAAAGCATGCGCAGGTGGTCTTGCGCGTAGCTGAAGTCGTCCTCGCCAAGGCTTTGCGCATCGAGGCCGGTGTACACATCGCCTTTGAACGCCAGCAGCGCCTGCTTGGCGTTGGCCGGGGTGAAGTCTGGGGTCCAGCTGCCGAAGCGTGCGGCATTGAGGCCGGCAAGCTTGTCGGACAGGTGCATCAGTTCGCTGATCTGGGCGGGCGACAGCTCGCGCAGTTGCACGATCAGTTCCTGGGAGTCGTCCAGGTACTGGGGCAGGGTGAAACGCTCGGTCACCGGCGGGGTGTCGTAATCGAGGGTCTTGGCGGGGGAAATCACCGTCAGCATCGGGTCGGCTCCTGGAATCGTTGGCGCGATTCTACGGGCTGGGGCAGGCAAGTCCAAACTATGCCGACGATAGTCACAGACCATCGGCATTCCAGGCGCTATAGTGCGCGTTTTGCTGTTGCGGAGCTTCCCACCGTGCGCATTGCATCGGCCCTGCTGGCCGCGCTGTTGAGCCTGGCCGTGCAGGCCGCCCCTTCGCCCCAGGTAAGCCTGGACCGCAGCCTGTGG
The DNA here is from genome assembly GCF_051123555.1 of Pseudomonas sp. NFX1. Taxonomy (NCBI): domain Bacteria; kingdom Pseudomonadati; phylum Pseudomonadota; class Gammaproteobacteria; order Pseudomonadales; family Pseudomonadaceae; genus Pseudomonas; species Pseudomonas sp. NFX1. The sequence continues at coordinate 5,660,950 of NZ_CP169366.1, forward strand.
CCCGAGCAGCTGGACAGCCCGGCGTTGTTCGATGTTGCCTCGCGTGCCGAGATCCTCTCGTTCGCCCAAGTGCTGCACGAGAGCGAGCTGCTCGATGATGGCGCACTGGCGGCGCGGTTGGGCCTGCGGCAGGTCAACCTGCAGAAGGTGCGCCTGGTGCGGGCGCGCATGTGGCAGCGCTTGTGGCAGGGTTATCAACAGGCCCAACGCAGCTGCGCGCAAGATGCCTCGTTCTGCTACCCGGTTACCTCGATGGCGGAATTGCGCACCCAGGCGGCCACGTTTGCCGCTGATGTCGGCACGTTCTACACCAGTTGGGTCGAGCCCAGCCACCAGTTCCATGTCCGTTACCTGGACGAGCAACTGCGCAAGGCAGCGCTGCTGGGGCAAACCAGCAGCGAGGTCGAGCGCCTGTCCAGCCGTGAGCGCAATGGCGATGAGCTCAACGATCGCATGTTCCTGCTGACCTTCGTCGGCGGCCCCGGCCCTGATGGGGGCAACACCGACACGCTCGCCGCCTACCTGCGCAGGCAGAAGCTCGAGGGCACGTTCTTCGTGCTTGGCAACCGCCTGCAGCAACGCCGCGATGCCGGTGCGGCGAATGCACTGCGCCAGCTCTATCGTGGGCAATGCGTGGGTATCCAGGGCTGGGAATATCGCTCCCATGCGCAGTGGACGGCTTGGCAGGACTCGCTGCGGCGCAGCCAGGCACGGGTGCAGGCTGACCTGCCCGAGCAGTACGTGCCGCTGTTCCGCCCGCCTTATGGCCAGCGTCGGGCCGATGGCGAAGCCTTCATGGCCAGCCAGCAGTTGCGCGTGTCGTTATGGGATATTGATGCCCAGGATGATGGCGCGCTGAGCGCGGAGGCTTCGGCGCAACGGGTGCTGACCTTGATGCTGCTGTGGCGCAAGGGCGTGATCCAGCTCCATGACAGCCTGCCCAAAGCCCAGCCGGCGGTGCAATGGTTGCTGCAAAACACTGCGCAGAGCGGCATCGGTTGGGAGGATTGCCACGCCTACGGCCAGGCTCGACAGGGGGATTAATATTTGACTGTAGACCCGCCTTGCCCCCTCGCCAACCCCTGATTGCCATTCGGAAAAATAAACTTCATTGACACGTAAAAATACTTTTTCTAGTCATGGTTTATGCGGTATGAAGAAACCAGACAGCCGATCCCTGCAGCACAGGTGGCGTCATCCACCGTGTCAGGTTCGCTTCCCGCCCGTAGCAACGCGGATACGGGAAGACCGGCAGTCACTCTGCGGCGCAGCAGACCGCGCCGTGTGGCTTCGACATAAGGTGACCGAGTATGGATGACCAAGGACGCAACCCTTCCTCCAGCAAGCCAATCCTGTATGTGCTCGATACCAACGTCCTGATTCACGACCCCAACGCATTGCTCAACTTCGAGGAGCACCACGTCGCCCTGCCGATGACGGTGCTGGAGGAACTCGACAAGCTCAAGACCGGCAAGCAGACCATCGCCGCCGAATGTCGCCAGGCCATCCGCCTGATCGACCAGACCCTGGGTGACGCCTCGCCCAGCGATGTCGAACAGGGGGTACCGATCCAGCGTGGCAAGAGTGGGCCCAAGGGCTTCTTGTCGATCCTGATGAGCCCGCGCAACGAACCGAACCGGCTGCTGCCGGAAAACCTCAACGACAACATCATCATCAACCAGTTGCTGGAACTGCGGGCCAAGCGCACCGACCTTGACGTGGTACTGGTCACCAAAGACATCAACATGCGCCTGAAGGCGCGCGCCTGTGGCATCGCGGCCGAGGACTACAGCACCGACCAGCTGGTCGATGACGTGTCGCTGTTGTCCAAGGGCTACCACTCGGTCACCGGCTCGTTCTGGGACCGGGTCAGCAAGGTCGACACCCGTCAGGAGCGGGGCCGCACCTGGCATCGGGTACAGCTGATCGACAACCTGCCGGCTGTGCACGTCAACGAATTCATCATCGATGAGCAAGGTTTCGTCGGCTGGATCAAGGGCATCCGCAGCGATGAACTGCTGCTGCTCGACCTGCATCAGGAACCCCTGTTGCACCAGGAAGCCTGGGGCCTGAAACCGCGAGACATCCATCAGAGCCTGGCGCTGTTCGCCCTGCTCGACCCGGATATCCACCTGGTCAACCTGACCGGCGCCGCCGGCTCCGGCAAAACCATCCTGGCCCTGGCGGCGGCCATTGAACAGACCATGGTCAGCAAGCGCTACCGGCGCATCATCGCCACCCGCAGCGTGCAGGGGCTGGACCAGGAGATCGGCTTCTTGCCGGGCACCGAAGCGGAGAAGATGGAGCCTTGGCTGGGTGCCATCACCGACAACCTCGAAGCCTTGCACATGGACGACGAGAGCACCCACGGCAGCGTCGAGTACATCCTTGAACGGGTGCCACTGCAGTTCAAGTCGCTGAACTACATTCGCGGTCGCAGCTTCCAGCAGAGCCTGATCCTGATCGACGAATGCCAGAACCTCACGCCGCACCAGATGAAAACCATCATCACCCGTGCCGGCTCCGGTTCCAAGGTGGTCTGCCTGGGCAACCTGGCGCAGATCGACACCCCCTACCTGTCCGCGACCAGCTCGGGCCTGACCTACCTGACCGAGCGCTTCAAGGACTTCCCCCATGGCGTGCACATCACCCTGCAGGGTGTGCCGCGCTCGGTGCTGGCCGAGTACGCCGAGTCGCATCTGTAACCCTTCGAGCCGGGCGGCGCGCCGCCCGGCCTCTTTGCGGGGCCACCACTGACAGTACATTCCGCTGCTCAAACCTGACCCACGGGTTTACACTCTTTGTTCCCTTCACAGGAGCAGAGCAGTGCTGACACATCTTGATTCCCAGGGGCGGGCCAACATGGTCGACGTCACTGAAAAGGCCGTGACCGAGCGCGAGGCCATTGCCGAGGCGCGGGTGCGCATGTTGCCGCAGACCTTGCAGATGATCGTCGATGGCGAGCACCCCAAGGGCGATGTGTTCGCCGTGGCGCGCATCGCCGGCATCCAGGCGGCGAAGAAGACCAGCGACCTGATTCCGCTGTGCCATCCGCTGATGCTGACCAGCGTCAAGGTCGAGCTCAGCGCCGAAGGCCAGGACGCGGTGCGTATCGTTGCCCGCTGCAAGCTGGCCGGGCAGACCGGTGTCGAGATGGAAGCACTGACCGCTGCCAGCGTTGCCGCGCTGACGATCTACGACATGTGCAAGGCCGTGGACAAAGGCATGGTGATCGAGCAGGTGCGCCTGCTGGAAAAACTCGGCGGCAAGAGCGGCCACTACAAGGTGGGCGCATGATCAAGGTCAAGGTGATGTATTTCGCCCGTTACCGGGAGTTGCTCGGGCTCGACGCCGAGCGCCTGGAAGGCGACTTCGCGGTAGTCGACGATGTGCGCAAGGCGCTGGTGGCCAAAGGCGAGCAGTATGCGTTGCTGGCCGAGCAGAACCTGATGTGCGCGCGCAACGAAGAGCTGTGCAAACTTGATGAGCCGCTGGCGGAGGGCGATGAAGTGGCGTTCTTCCCGCCAGTGACCGGAGGCTGAACATGACGGTGCGAGTGCAGCCAGAAGCGTTTGACCCAGGTTTCGAGGTCAATGCCATGCACGCCGCGAATGTCGGCGTGGGCGCGGTGGTGGGGTTCGTCGGCTATGTGCGGGACTTCAACGATGGTCGGGACGTGGCGGGGATGTTCCTGGAACACTATCCGGGGATGACCGAGAAGGCCTTGGCCAAGATCGTGGTCGAAGCCGAGCAGCGCTGGCCGTTGCTCAAGGTCGACGTGTTGCACCGCATTGGTGCGCTTGAGCCCGGTGAGCCGATCGTTTTCGTCGGCGTGGCCAGTGCCCATCGGCAGGCGGCGTTCGATGCCTGCAACTTCATCATGGACTACCTGAAGACCCGGGCGCCGTTCTGGAAGAAGGAAAACACCCAGGAAGGGCCGCGCTGGGTGGAAGGCAAGCAGAGTGACCAGGACGCGGCGGGGCGCTGGTAGGCAAGGTTGCGCCGATTCCCTGTAGGAGCGGCCTTGTGTCGCGATAGGGCCGCGCAGCGGCCCCAGCAATCGCTGCATCAAAGCTGAAATTTTGGGGCCGCTGCGCGGCCCTATCGCGACACAAGGCCGCTCCTACAGGGGCGGCATCAGCATTCGGGCAATCAGTGGTGCTTGCGTGGTACCGGCGTCAACAGCTCATCTGGCGGCATCTCGCACTTGATCTTGCGCCCCAGCAGTTCTTCGATCGCCGGCAACTGGTAGGAATCGTCCTCACCGGCAAAGCTGATCGACACACCACTGGTCCCGGCACGGCCAGTACGGCCGATGCGGTGCACGTAGTCATCGGCATCTTCGGGCAGGGTGAAGTTGATCACGTGGCTGATGCCATCGATGTGAATACCACGGCCCGCCACGTCGGTGGCCACCAGCACGGTAATCCGGCCTTCACGGAAGCTTTCCAGGGTGCGAATGCGCTTGTGCTGTGGCACATCGCCCGACAGTTGCGCAGCGTTGATGCCATCGCGCACCAGCTTTTCTTCGATGCGCCGCACCTCGTCCTTGCGGTTGGCAAACACCATCACCCGTTCCCACTTGTTCTGGGTCACCAGGTTGTACAGCAGCTTGTACTTGTCGCTGCCAGCCACCGCGTACACGTGCTGCTCGACGGTTTCGCTGGCCACGTTTTCCGGTTCGATCTCGACGATGGCCGGGTCGGTGGTCCACTGTTTGGCCAGGTTCATCACGTCTTCGGTGAAGGTGGCGGAGAACAGCAGGGTCTGGCGTTCGCTTTTCGGCGGGGTCTGGCGAATGATCTGGCGTACCTGGGGGATAAAGCCCATGTCGAGCATGCGGTCGGCTTCGTCCAGTACCATCACCTCGACCATGTCCAGGTGCACTTCACCGCGCTGGTTGAAGTCCAGCAGGCGGCCCGGGGTGGCGACCAGAATGTCGCAGTGGCGTGCTTCCAGGGCCTTGAGCTGCTTGTCGAAGTCCATGCCGCCGACAAAGCTCATGACGTTCAGGCCGGTGTACTTGGTCAGGGCTGCGGCGTCCTTGGCGATCTGCACCACCAGTTCGCGGGTCGGCGCGATGATCAGCGCGCGCGGTTCGCCCATGTAGCGTTCCTTGGGCGGCGGCGTCTGCTGCAACTGGGAAATGATCGAGATCAAAAACGCTGCGGTCTTGCCGGTGCCGGTCTGAGCGCGGCCGATCGCGTCCTGGCCACGCAGGGTGTAACCCAATACCTGAGCCTGGATCGGCGTGCAGTAGGGGAAGCCCAGGTCATGGATCGCGTGCATCACTTCGTTGGACAGCTTGAAGTCGTGGAAGCGGGTTTTACCTTCCTGCGGCTCGACCACGAAGTCTTCCAGCTTCCACAGGCTGGCCTGTGGCTTTGGCTTGGGCTTGCGTTCGCGACGCGGTTTGTCCTTGGCCGGGTTGTCGGCAGCGGCAGGCGCTTGGGCCTCTTGGCTGGCGTCGGCGCGTTGTGGGGCCGGCTGGGGCGCTGGCTGAGGCTGGGGCTGAGCCACAGCAGCGGGCGCAGGCTCGGGCGTTTTCACGCTGGCAGCGGGATCGACGGCCTGGGGCGCGGCGTCTCCTTTGCCGAATATTTTTTTGAGTGCCTTGAGCACGATCGTCTCATCAACTGGTTAAGGAATGTACGCCGGGCAGTGTAAAGCAAGAACCCGACGCGGCGTAGCGGAATACACCCACAACTACAGGCGATCAGGCTTATTGCAGCTGCTTGCTCAACCAGTCATGGATGTCGCCCAGCTCTTCGACCACCACTTCGTGTTCCATGGGGTACTCGTGCCAGCGAGCGGCGACACCCCAGGTATTGAGGTGCTCGAACGCGGTGCGGCCCATCGAGGGGATCACCACCGGGTCATGCACACCATGCAGGCACAGGGCCGGGGTGCGTTGCTGGCAGGCGCTCAGTTCATGGGCGTCGGAGAAGGTCGGGGCATAGGTGGACAGGGCGATCACGCCGCCCAGGGCTTCTTGCCACTTTATATAAGCCGTGTGCAGTACCACCGCGCCGCCCTGGGAGAAGCCGGCCAGGAAAATCCGCGTCAGGTTGATGCCCTTGGCCTGTTCTGCCTTGATCAGGGCGATCACCTGCTCGGCCGATTCCTCCAGCTGCGCCTCGTCGATGGCACGTGCCGGGGTCATGGCCTTGATGTCGTACCAGCTGGGCATGGCATAGCCGCCGTTGATGGTCACGGGGCGGGTGGGGGCCTGGGGCATGATGAAGCGGGTGCTGAGCAGTCGTTCCTGCATGAATTCGGCAACCGGTAGGAAGTCGTAACGGTCGGCGCCCAGGCCGTGCAACCAGATCACACAGGCGTCGGCGGTTTTCTGCGGTTCGAGAATCAGCGGGTTGGTCATGACTGCTCCGAAAATGTGCGGGTCTTGTTATGGCGTGCTTAAAAAGAAGGCGCTGCAAATGATTGTCGGAAAAATAATGTCGCAACGATACAACTTTGCCTACTTGACGTGCGCTTAAACGCTTTAGCCGCCAACTGTGGTACGCCCTTTGCTACGAATCATACGATGCAAGGGTCAGGCCGTGACGGTAACACCCTTTGCAAGCGAAGGCTGTCATAGAACAGCCCATTGCGCCAATTGACCCAATAACAAGCCAACACGGGTCGGATACGCCTCAAAAGGGTGCGGTGCAATTCCGGCTCGGTACAACAAGAGCGATTTGGAGGTTGTGAATGAAGATGTTGAAAACCACCCTGGCAGTCCTGACCGCTGCCGCTGCGCTGGGCGCCGTGACTACCGCCCAGGCCGGCGCCACGCTTGATGCGGTAAAGAAGAAGGGCTTCGTCCAGTGTGGCGTGAGCGACGGTCTTCCAGGCTTCTCGGTACCTGATGCGCAAGGCAAGATCGTCGGTATCGACGCCGATGTCTGCCGCGCCGTGGCCGCCGCCGTGTTCGGCGATGCGACCAAGGTCAAGTTCAGCCAGCTCAACGCCAAGGAACGCTTCACCGCACTGCAGTCCGGCGAAGTCGACGTGCTGTCGCGCAACACTACCTGGACCAGCTCGCGCGATGCCGGCATGGGCCTGGTGTTTGCCGGTGTCACCTACTATGACGGCGTCGGTTTCCTGGTCAACAAGAAGCTGGGGGTATCCAGCGCCAAAGAGCTCGACGGCGCGACCATCTGCATCCAGGCCGGTACCACCACCGAACTGAACGTGTCCGACTACTTCCGCGCCAATAACCTCAAGTACACCCCGATCACCTTCGACACCTCCGACGAAAGCGCCAAGTCGCTGGAGTCGGGCCGTTGCGACGTGCTGACCTCGGACAAGTCGCAGCTGTTCGCCCAGCGCTCCAAGCTGGCCGCGCCGACCGACTACGTGGTGCTGCCGGAAACCATCTCCAAGGAACCGCTGGGCCCGGTGGTGCGCAAGGGCGACGAAGAGTGGTTCAGCATCGTCAAGTGGACCCTGTTCGCCATGATCAATGCCGAAGAGGCTGGTATCACTTCGAAAACCGTCGAAGCCGAGGCCAAGTCCACCAAGAACCCGGACAATGCCCGCCTGCTCGGCGCTGACGGCGAGTACGGCAAAGACCTCAAGCTGCCCAAAGACTGGGTAGTCCAGATTGTCAAGCAAGTCGGCAACTATGGCGAAGTGTTCGAGAAGAACCTGGGCCAGAGCACCGACCTGAAGATCGACCGTGGCATGAACGCCCTGTGGAACAACGGCGGCATCCAGTACGCGCCACCTGTGCGCTGATGGTTGCACCCTGCGGCGGCATTCCGCCGTCGCAGGCTGTTCGAATCCCTACTTTCCGGGGCACTTCATGCAAAATCGAATCGGCGCACAAAAGGGGCTATCCCTGAGTGATCCACGTGTGCGCGCGTGGCTGTTCCAGGTACTCACGATCCTGTTCGTGGTGGGCCTGGGCTGGTACCTGTTTCACAACACGCAGACCAACCTGCAGCACCGGGGCATCACCTCCGGCTTCGACTTCCTCGACCGCAGTGCCGGCTTCGGCATCGCTCAGCACCTGATCCCTTATGTGGAGTCCGACAGCTACGCGCGGGTGTTCGTCATCGGCCTGCTCAACACCCTGCTGGTCACCTTCATCGGCGTCATCCTGGCGACGATCCTGGGGTTCATCATCGGCGTGGCGCGGTTATCACCCAACTGGATGATCAACAAGCTGGCGACCGTGTATGTGGAGACCTTCCGCAACATTCCGCCGTTGTTGCAGATCCTGTTCTGGTACTTCGCGGTGTTTCTGACCCTGCCGGGACCGCGGGGCAGCATCAACCTCGACGACATGTTCTTCATCAGCAACCGCGGGCTGAACATGCCCGGTGCCTCGATGGCCGAGGGCTTCTGGCCGTTTGCCGTTGCCGTGGGGCTGGCGATCGTGGCCACGGTGGCGATGGTGCGCTATGCCAACAAACGCTTCAACGAGACCGGCAAGCCGTTCCACAAGTTCTGGGCAGGGCTGGCGCTGCTGGTCGTCATCCCCGGTCTGTGCGTATTGCTGTTCGGCAGCCCGGTGCACTGGGAAGTGCCGCAGCTCAAGGGTTTCAACTTCGTTGGCGGCTGGGTGCTGATTCCCGAACTGCTGGCCCTGACCCTGGCGCTGACCATCTATACCGCGGCGTTCATCGCCGAAATCGTGCGCTCGGGTATCCGTTCGGTCAGCCATGGCCAGACCGAAGCTGCGCGTTCGCTTGGCCTGCGCGAGGGCCCGACTCTGCGCAAGGTGATCATCCCCCAGGCACTGCGGGTGATCATTCCGCCACTGACCAGCCAGTACCTGAACCTGGCGAAGAACTCGTCGCTGGCGGCCGGTATCGGCTACCCGGAGATGGTCTCGCTGTTCGCCGGTACCGTGCTTAATCAGACCGGCCAGGCCATCGAGGTGATTGCCATCACCATGAGTGTCTATCTCGCCATCAGCATCAGCATTTCGCTGCTGATGAACTGGTACAACAAGCGCATCGCGCTGATCGAGCGGTGAGGATACGCCCGTGAATGCTCATGTTTTCAAACCTGACATGCCGCCACCGGTAAAAACCGTCGGCGTGCTCGCATGGATGCGGGCCAACCTGTTCTCCAGCTGGCTCAACACGCTGCTGACCCTGTTCGCTGTGTACCTGGTGTGGCTGATCGTGCCGCCGCTGGTGCAGTGGGCGTTGATCGACGCCAACTGGGTCGGCACCACCCGCGCCGATTGCACCAAGGAGGGCGCCTGCTGGGTGTTCATCCAGCAGCGCTTCGGCCAGTTCATGTACGGCTACTACCCGGCGGAACTGCGCTGGCGCGTGGACCTGACCGTGTGGCTGGCGGTACTTGGCGCCGCGCCGCTGTTCATCAAGCGCTTCCCGCGCAAGGCCGTGTATGGCCTGGGCTTCCTGGTGCTGTACCCGGTCCTTGCCTACACGCTGCTGCATGGCGGCTACCTGGGCCTGGAAAGCGTGCCGACCAGCCAGTGGGGCGGGCTGATGCTGACCTTGGTGATTGCCACGGTGGGTATCGTCGGTGCGTTGCCGCTGGGCATTTTGCTGGCATTGGGGCGGCGCTCCAGGATGCCGGCGGTGAAGGTGGTGTGCGTGACCTTCATCGAGTTCTGGCGCGGCGTACCGTTGATCACCGTGCTGTTCATGTCGTCGGTGATGCTGCCGCTGTTCCTGCCTGAGGGCATGAGCTTCGACAAGCTGCTGCGGGCGATGATCGGCGTGATCCTGTTCCAGTCGGCGTACATCGCCGAGGTGGTGCGTGGCGGCCTGCAGGCCATCCCCAAGGGGCAATACGAAGCGGCTGCGGCCATGGGCCTGGGCTACTGGCGTGCGATGGGGCTGGTGATTCTGCCCCAGGCGCTGAAGCTGGTGATCCCCGGCATCGTCAACACCTTCATCGCCCTGTTCAAGGACACCAGCCTGGTGATCATCATCGGCCTGTTCGACCTGCTCAACAGCGTCAAGCAGGCCGCAGCCGACCCGGCCTGGCTGGGGATGGCGACCGAGGGTTATGTGTTTGCCGCCCTGGTGTTCTGGATTTTCTGTTTCGGTATGTCCCGCTACTCCATGCATCTGGAGCGCAAGCTGGACACTGGCCACAAGCGTTAGGAGTTTCGAAATGAGTGAAGCGATTAAGCAGCCTGCTGGCCCCGAAGGCATCATCCAGATGCAGGGTGTGAACAAATGGTACGGCCAGTTCCACGTGCTCAAGGACATCAACCTGAATGTGCGCCAAGGCGAGCGCATCGTTCTGTGCGGGCCGTCCGGGTCGGGCAAGTCGACGACCATTCGTTGCCTCAACCGCCTGGAGGAGCATCAGCAGGGGCGCATCGTCGTCGATGGCGTCGAGCTGACCAACGACCTCAAGCAGATCGAGGCGATCCGCCGTGAGGTGGGCATGGTGTTCCAGCACTTCAACCTGTTCCCGCACCTGAGCATCCTGGAGAACTGCACGCTGGCGCCGATGTGGGTGCGCAAGATGCCACGGCGCAAGGCCGAGGAAATCGCCATGCATTATCTGGAGCGGGTGCGTATTCCGGAGCAGGCGCACAAGTACCCTGGGCAGTTGTCCGGCGGGCAGCAGCAGCGCGTGGCGATTGCCCGGGCGCTGTGCATGAAGCCGAAGATCATGCTGTTCGACGAGCCGACTTCGGCGCTGGACCCGGAGATGGTCAAGGAAGTGCTCGATACCATGGTGGGCCTGGCCGAGGATGGCATGACCATGCTGTGCGTGACCCACGAGATGGGCTTTGCCCGCACCGTGGCGAACCGGGTGATCTTCATGGACAAGGGGGAGATCGTGGAGCAGGCGGCCCCGGATGAGTTCTTCGACCGGCCGCGCAGTGACCGGACCAAGTTGTTCCTGAGCCAGATCCTGCATTGATGTAACCAAGGGCCGCCCCATCGGGGCGGCTTCATGCAGCTTTACTTCTCTTCAGGATTGGCAGCCGGCGCAGGCGGCGGCCGCAGCCCCACCTCGGCAATCAGCTTCAGTTGCTGCCCGTTGCGCATCACCTCGATGGTGATTTTCTCATTGGGCTTGATCCGCGCCACCTGGTTCATCGACTTGCGCCCGTCACCGGCTGGCTCGCCGTTGATGCTCATGATCACGTCACCCAACTGCAACCCGGCTTTTTGCGCCGGCCCTTCGCGGAAGATCCCCGCCACGACGATGCCCGGCCGGTCCTGCATGCCGAACGATTCGGCCAGCTCCTGGCTCAGCGGCTGCACTTCGATGCCCAGCCAGCCACGAATCACCTGGCCGTGCTCGACGATCGACTTCATCACCTCCAGTGCCAGCTTCACCGGGATGGCGAAGCCAATGCCCTGGGAGCCACCGGACTTGGAGAAAATGGCCGTGTTGATGCCGATCAGGTTGCCGTTGGCATCGACCAGCGCGCCACCGGAGTTGCCAGGGTTGATCGCCGCGTCGGTCTGGATGAAGTCTTCGTAATTGTTCAGGCCCAGCTGGTTGCGGCCGGTGGCGCTGATGATGCCCATGGTCACGGTCTGGCCGACGCCAAAGGGGTTGCCGATGGCGAGCGACACGTCGCCGATGTGGATGTTGTCGGAGCGGCCTATGGTGATGGCCGGCAGGCTTTTGAGGTCGATCTTCAGCACCGCAAGGTCGGTTTCCGGGTCGCTGCCGATCACCCGGGCCAAGGTCTCGCGGCCATCCTTGAGCGCCACCACGATCTGGTCGGCGCCACTGGTGACGTGGTTGTTGGTCAGCAGGTAGCCCTCGGGGCTCATGATCACCGCCGAACCCAGGCTCGATTCCCAGCGCTTCTGCTTGGGCAGGTTGTCGCCGAAGAAACGGCGGAACTGCGGGTCTTCGAACAGCGGGTGGGCGCTCTTGTTCACCACCTTGGTGGTGTACAGGTTGACCACCGCCGGCGCGGCCAGGGTCACAGCGTCGGCGTACGACACCGGGCCCTGCATGATCCGCGAGGTCTGCGGTGCTTGCTGCAGGTTGACGTCCTGGCTTGGCAGGCCGACCCATTGCGGGAAGCGCTGGATGATCAGCATGGCGATCAGCACACCGGTGAGCAGGGGCCAGCCAAAGTAACGCAGAGCCTTGAACATGAACGAATCCTGGGAGTAGGGCGGGAGCCAAGTAGCCGCGCCACGGGGCGCGAGCGCGCGCGATCATACACCTGAAACCGCTGATCGGCGATGGCTTGTCTGGCCTGCCCGCAAGCGGCTGCCGCCGGTTTCCCCAAGGCCGGCGACGGCTCATAATGGCGGCCAGTATACGGGTGTTGAACCCGGCAAAAACGCAGATTTCGAGGAGATTTTCATGGCCGTCGCTCTGAACACCCTGGTCGAGGAAGCCGAGCGCTACCTGGGCAGCGCGAAGATCCAGGATTATTGCCCCAACGGGCTGCAGGTCGAGGGCCGCCCGCAGGTCAGCCGCATCGTCAGCGGCGTCACGGCCAGCCAGGCGTTGCTGGATGCCGCCGTCGAGGCCGAGGCTGACTTGGTGCTGGTTCACCATGGTTACTTCTGGAAGGGCGAGAACCCTTGCATCACGGGTATCAAGCAGCGGCGCCTGAAGACCCTGCTCAAGCACGACATCAGCCTGCTGGCGTTTCACCTGCCGCTGGACGTGCACCCGGAGGTGGGCAACAACGTGCAGTTGGCGCGCCAGCTGGACATTACCGTGGAGGGGCCGCTGGACCCTGAAAACCCGAAAGTGGTCGGGTTGGTCGGTTCGCTGGCCGAGCCGGTCACGGCGCGCGATTTTGCTCGACGGGTGCAGGAGGTGATGGGGCGCGAGCCGTTGCTGGTCGAAGGCGAGCAGATGATTCGCCGGGTCGGTTGGTGCACGGGGGGCGGGCAGGGCTATATCGATACTGCGATTGCCGCCGGTGTCGACCTGTTCATCAGTGGCGAAGCGTCGGAGCAGACCTACCACAGTGCCCGCGAAAACGGCATCAGCTTCATTGCCGCCGGGCACCATGCCACCGAGCGTTATGGCGTACAGGCACTGGGCGATTACCTGGCACGGCGGTTTGCCGTAGAACACCTGTTCATCGATTGCCCCAACCCGATCTGAGCGATTTTGCCCGCGAAGGGCCGCAAAGCGGCCCCATTTCCCCCAAACCCCCAGTCATATCGTTAGATTGTTTCGATCTAGCCCGCCTCCTAAATAGAAGCAGCCGCTGTGATAAAGTGGCTCGCTCGAACACGGCCCGCAGGCCGTCCATAAGATCGTTTTTCGTGAGTAGCCATGGTCGACAAACTGACGCACTTGAAACAGCTGGAGGCGGAGAGCATCCACATCATCCGCGAGGTGGTCGCCGAGTTCGACAACCCGGTGATGCTGTACTCGATCGGCAAGGATTCCGCCGTGATGCTGCACCTGGCGCGCAAGGCCTTCTTCCCGGGCAAGCTGCCGTTCCCGGTGATGCACGTCGACACCCAGTGGAAATTCCAGGAGATGTACAGCTTCCGCGACAAGATGGTCGAGGAAATGGGCCTGGAACTGATCACCCACGTCAACCCCGAGGGTGTGGCGCAGGGCATCAACCCCTTCACCCATGGCAGCTCCAAGCATACCGACATCATGAAGACCCAGGGCCTCAAGCAGGCGCTGGACAAGCATGGTTTCGACGCCGCCTTCGGCGGTGCCCGCCGTGACGAAGAAAAGTCCCGGGCCAAGGAGCGCGTCTACTCGTTCCGTGACAGCAAGCACCGCTGGGACCCGAAAAACCAGCGCCCCGAGCTGTGGAACGTGTACAACGGCAAGGTCAACAAGGGCGAGTCGATCCGCGTCTTCCCGCTGTCGAACTGGACCGAGCTGGACATCTGGCAGTACATCTACCTCGAAGGCATCCCGATCGTGCCGCTGTACTTCGCCGCCGAGCGTGAAGTCATCGAGAAGAACGGCACCCTGATCATGATCGACGACGCGCGCATCCTCGAGCACCTTTCCGAGGAAGAGAAAGCCCGCATCGTCAAGAAGAAGGTGCGTTTCCGTACCCTCGGTTGCTACCCGTTGACGGGTGCTGTCGAGTCGGAAGCCGAGACCCTGACGGACATCATTCAGGAAATGCTCCTGACCCGCACGTCCGAACGCCAGGGCCGTGTCATCGACCACGATGGCGCCGGCTCCATGGAAGACAAGAAACGCCAAGGCTATTTCTAAGCTTCAAGTTACAAGCGGCAAGCTGCAAGACAGAAGCAGAACGAGTAGCTTCTGATTTTTGTGGACTGCCGCCTGCACTGCGGGCGCACAGGGAGTGCCTGCAGTGGATTTTGAGAAGTTGCTGGTTTGGCAGAGAAGTACAAATTTAGCCGTTGTGATGTATCAGGCATTTGCTGACTGCCGGGATTTTGGATTCAGATCTCAGATCACCCGTGCAGCTGTTTCAGTCCCTTCCAACATTGCCGAAGGGATGGAGCGCAGAGGGTCGCGGGAGAAGACGTGGTTCCTAAGCGTGGCGAATGCGCAGAGTTGCGGACTCAACTGATAATTGCCGGTGAAATTGGTTACTTGCCTTCTGAATTGGCCAACGACTGGATTACTGAAACCCGTGAGCTCTCCAGAATGCTTGCAGGGTTGATCAACAAAATTTCTAACTAGCTGTACGCCGACAAGCTTGCTGCTTGAAGCTTACAGCTTGGAGCTTGAATGCAATGAGTCACCAATCTGATCTGATCAGCGAGGACATCCTCGCCTACCTGGCCCAGCACGAGCGCAAGGAACTGCTGCGCTTCCTGACCTGCGGCAACGTTGACGATGGCAAGAGCACCCTGATCGGGCGCCTGCTGCACGATTCGAAGATGATCTACGAGGACCACCTCGAAGCCATCACCCGTGATTCGAAGAAGTCCGGCACCACCGGCGAAGAAGTCGACCTGGCGCTGCTGGTCGACGGCCTGCAGGCCGAGCGTGAGCAGGGCATCACCATCGATGTCGCCTACCGCTACTTCTCCACCGCCAAGCGCAAGTTCATCATTGCCGACACTCCGGGCCACGAGCAGTACACCCGCAACATGGCCACCGGTGCATCCACCTGTGACCTGGCGATCATCCTGGTTGATGCCCGCTATGGCGTGCAGACCCAGACTCGCCGGCACAGCTACATTGCCTCGCTGCTGGGCATCAAGCACATCGTGGTCGCGGTCAACAAGATGGACCTCAAGGGCTTTGATGAGGGCGTCTTCGAGTCGATCAAGGCCGACTACCTGCAGTTCGCCGAGGCCATCAACCTGACCCCGAGCAGCCTGCAGTTCGTGCCAATGTCGGCGCTCAAGGGCGACAACGTGGTCAACCACAGCGAACAATCGCCGTGGTACACCGGCCCGACGCTGATGGAAATCCTCGAAACCGTCGAGGTTGCGGCCGACCGCAACTTCACCGACCTGCGCTTCCCGGTGCAGTACGTGAACCGCCCGAACCTGAACTTCCGTGGCTTCGCCGGCACCATTGCCAGTGGCGTAGTGCACAAGGGTGACGAAATCGTCGTGCTGCCGTCGGGCAAGAGCAGCCGGGTCAAGTCCATCGTCACCTACGAAGGTGAGCTGGAAAACGCCGGCCCAGGCCAGGCCGTGACCCTGACCATGGAAGACGAGATCGACATCTCCCGTGGCGACCTGCTGGTGCATGCCGACAACGTGCCGCCGGTGACCGACCAGTTCGACGCGATGCTGGTGTGGATGGCTGAAGAGCCGATGCTCCCGGGCAAGAAATACGACATCAAGCGCGCCACCAGCTATGTGCCGGGCTCGATCGCCAGCATCACCCACAAGGTCGATGTGAATACCCTCGAAAAAGACGCTGCCAGTGCGCTGCAACTGAACGAGATCGGTCGGGTCAAGGTGTCCCTGGACAGCGCCATCGCGCTGGACGGCTATGACAGCAACCGCACCACCGGTGCGTTCATCGTCATCGACCGGCTGACCAACGGCACCGTTGGCGCCGGCATGATCATCGCGCCGCCAGTACTGCCACACGGCAGCACCGGCCAGCACGGCAAGCAGGCCCACGTTTCCACCGAAGAGCGCGCCCTGCGCTTCGGCCAGCAGCCGGCCACCGTGCTGTTCAGCGGCTTGTCCGGCGCTGGCAAGAGCACCTTGGCTTATGCCGTTGAGCGCAAGCTGTTCGACATGGGCCGTGCTGTTTACGTGCTCGATGGCCAGAACCTGCGCCACGACCTGAACAAGGGCCTGCCACAGGACCGCGCCGGCCGTACCGAAAACTGGCGCCGCGCCGCCCATGTGGCGCGCCAGTTCAACGAAGCCGGCATGCTGACCCTGGCTGCGTTCGTTGCCCCGGATGCCGAAGGCCGCGAACAGGCCAAGGCGCTGATCGGCAAGGAGCGCCTGGTGACCGTTTACGTCCAGGCTTCGCCATTGGCGTGCCGCGAGCGTGACCCGCAAGGCCTGTACGCGGCCGGTGGCGAAAACATCCCGGGCGAAAGCTTCCCGTTCGATGTGCCACTGGATGCCGACCTGGTGATCGATACCCAGAACACCAGTGTCGACGAAGGCGTGAAGCAGGTGTTGGACGTGCTGCGTCAGCGTGGCGCGATCTAAGCGCTGAAGCTGCATGAAAAACCCCGCTTCTGCGGGGTTTTTCATGGCTGTGATTACAGCACATGCATGGCGATCCGTTAGCGACTTGACGGCGGGGCAGTGAAAGCCGGGGCTCTCTACAAGGCTTCTTGTACGTTTACTCCAGCACTACACCTAGGCTGTCCAGAAATTCAACGGCCGTTTCACCGTTAGACAGCAGCGCCTGCATGAGAGGTTGATAGCTCAGTGCTTCCACTTGGGTTGAGCGACCTGTGAACAAGACATTCAAGATGCGAGCGGCTTTGAGTTGGTGCAGCGAAGTCGCGTTAAGCTGAGAAAGGCGTACCGGTTGATCGTCAACACCCTGGCCAGGCTGGCACATCCTTGAGTAAAGGAAGCCCGTTTGTTTTTCGCCATGCCATGATACGTGCAATTACCTGGGTAGCCCGGCCTTCCTTCTCACTTTCCGAGTAATAGATCAGGTCCGAGCCGTCGGGGTGTGCGACAAGATCGATAAAATGCTCCAGTAGGCGATCTTGCCAGGCAGAGGTCCCTGCGGCTTGCAGTAGTTCCTCCACCAGGGCTTCGAATTCAGAGTAGGTGTAGTCCGCGAGGCAGTGTTTCTGGCCGATCACCACGCCACCTCCGAAGACAGTGCGTACTGCATCGCACTCATGATGCGCAGGTTGTCGGCGTCATACATCAGGCCGCCGAGCACGGGTGGGGCGAGGTGGCAGAGCTGATAGGAGCGCAGGCCTTTGGCGGTGTCACGGAAGGGGGCGCGGGGTGGCCAGCCTTGCTTGATGCGGTTGAGCTGGGAGGGGATGAACTGCCGAGAGTAGATCGGGTCTTCTGCGATTGCCATCCAGAACGCTTGAGAGAACTGGTCGAAGTTACAAAATATTTGCCCAGATAGTTTTTTGACGATGCAGTCAGGAAGGTGCGCAGTCATGCCGGATTATCTCCGTAGGTAAAGGTTGGCTGTTCTTTCGGTTTTTATCCTAGCGCAACTTCTTTCATTGGGGGTCTGAGAGTGCTGTAGCCGTTTTTCTGTTGAGCTGTAGGAGATTTCTGTAATCGTAAGTATCGTAAATATTGGGGGTCAATTTATACGCTTCATACGTCGTTTGCGGGGGCAAGAGGGTGGGGGCAAAGTTAATCTGGCTGAATGCTTGTTGGTCGGCGACATAGGCCGTGCGTGGCCACCTGCTGAGCTTCGTCTATAATGGGCTATAAGAAGTAACACCCCGCAGGAGTGGGGTGTTATATTCACGCTGCTTTCAATCCTGATTTATCGTTGGCTGCGCGCCGCTCGTTTATGGTGCGTGCTCTAAGTAATCATCCCGGCTGTTTTTATTTTTTATGTTATTTATCCATCGAAAGTGCTCTTGGTAATCCATCTGGCGCTCGCAACCCTGCTTGTACGGGTCCATATCGCATTTGAAATGGATGTCTTGTTTGTCAGGGAATAATATAGGCATCTCGTGGGTGCATCCGTTAAGAATAATTAGAGTCATGATGGCTAGCTTTTTCATGGCGTATATTTTGCGTGTGCGAAAGTTATTATTCTGATGAGGGAATTAAGTGTTTCAGTATGGGCTGGTCTTTTTGGGTCCTCGTGGATGTTTTTTTGAGCTTGAATTATGGCTGGTTTTTCAAGATGAATCTGGGCTAATAGGTGAAGGAGATTTCGCTTTAGTTTGTAGGGATTTTTTCCAGCTTTAGTGGGGGAGCAGTTCTACGTGTTATTGTGCTCGTCATATAGCCATCATGGTCGTGGATCGCTTAATAAGCGGGCCGTGTGTGTCAACAGACCTGAGGTGTGTAATGGGAAGAGGTAAGTATCGAAAAATAAGCTATCAGCCGTTCCTTGGTTCGGGTGGGGTATTGCTCCCTCCTAATCAAGCCATGCAGGCGGGACAGTTTATAAAGTCAGAGAACGGACGGTTTATTCTTCGTCTCAGAAGTGACGGAAATCTGGTCTTGGAAGATGGGGGGACCGTAATCTGGATCGCAGACGAGAGTCAGCCGTATAGCTCCACATTCCGGCAGCGAGCGCGCGAGCCACTCCAGTTTGTTGTCAGTAATTCCGGTTTTTTATATGATCCTGTCCGAGAGCGGATATGGTCCGCTCAGTCCACAGAGACACTGGATAAATCCTACTGGGAAAATAACTATCTCGCGTTGACTGATACGGGAAATATTTTGATTTTTGATGGCCGCAATGGGGAGGTGAGATGGGCGCGCCATGGGTATGTACCGGGACGGCTGCCTCGAAGGGTCAAAATATACCCGGAGGTTTATCCTTCCATCCCTTCACCTCTCATCAAGATTCCACATGACTATCCATGATACATAGTCGCGCTTCGAGGGAGTTAGGCCTCCAAGCTCGATAAGCTTGGAGGTATAATTTTTCGTGGTATAGAGTGTGTCTGCAAACCGACCGCAGCGGTTGGATGAGCGGTAAATAAGCTCAATTTTTTAATGGTCGAGACGTAAGTTCATGGGCTAAGGTGCTTGTTGCTCGGTAAAACAGGCGCTACCTAAAAACCGAAGGTAGGAACTTTTTCGCCTTCGTCCGATCTTTTTACGAGTAATACGCAATCCTTGCCGTTTGAACAAGCAACGGCCTAGTCCAACTTATATGTGTTTTTCTGAGACTGGAATAACCCGTCTTTCCTTCACCGCTTTATAAGAAAAACTCGAATAAATTTCCTTCACCCCCGGCAACCGCTGCAGCACTTCCCGAGTAAACTCCCCAAACGACTCAAGGTCGCGCGCCAGTATTTCCAGCAGGAAGTCATACCGCCCCGAAATGTTATGGCACGCCACAATCTCCGGTATCTCCATCAACCGTTTTTCAAACGCCAGCGCCATGTCCTTGGTATGCGAATCCATCATGATGCTGACAAAGGCGGTCACACCAAACCCCAGCGACTTGGGGGAAAGAATGGCCTGATACCCGGTGATGTAACCGTTATCTTCCAGCAGCTTGACCCGCCGCCAACAGGGCGAGGTGGTCAGCGCCACCTGATCGGCAAGTTCGGAAACGGTGAGGCGGGCGTTGTCCTGCAGGGCGGCAAGCAGGGCGCGGTCGGTGCGGTCGAGGCTCGAAGGCATGTTTTGCCCTCCTGATCGGATAATTGTTGTTTTTGTTCCAAAAAGTGCGCGTTTGCGTGGGCTATTTTGGAAAAATTCAGGCAGCTCGGTGGCATAAGCTTATAACAAACCACAAGAGGCTGTTGCCATGCGCGACTCCCATAACAACACCGGTTTTTCCACGCGGGCCATCCACCATGGCTATGACCCGCAGTCACACGGTGGCGCATTGGTGCCGCCGGTGTACCAGGCCGCCACCTATGCCTTCCCCACCGTCGAATACGGCGCTGCCTGCTTTGCCGGGGAAGAGGCGGGGCACTTCTACAGCCGCATCTCCAACCCGACGTTGGCTTTGCTGGAACAGCGCATGGCATCACTGGAGGGGGGCGAGGCGGGGCTGGCGTTGGCGTCGGGGATGGGGGCCATCACTTCGACGATATGGACCCTGCTACGGCCGGGCGATGAGCTGATCGTCGGGCGTACGCTGTATGGCTGTACGTTCGCCTTCCTGCACCATGGCATCGGCGAGTTCGGGGTGAAGATCCATCACGTCGACCTCAACGATATCAAGGCACTCAAGGCGGCAATTACCAGCAAAACACGGATGATCTACTTCGAAACCCCGGCCAACCCCAACATGCAACTGGTCGATATCGCAGCGGTGGCCGATGCTGCGCGCGGGCATGACTTGCATATCGTGGTCGACAACACTTACTGCACCCCTTATTTGCAGCGGCCGCTGGAAATGGGCGCCGACCTGGTGGTGCATTCGGCGACCAAGTACCTCAGCGGCCATGGGGATATCACTGCCGGCCTGGTGGTCGGGCGCAAGGCACTGATCGACCGGATACGCCTGGAAGGGCTGAAAGACATGACCGGTGCAGTGCTGTCGCCGCACGATGCGTCGCTGTTGATGCGCGGGATCAAGACCCTGGCCCTGCGCATGGACCGCCATTGCGCGAACGCCCAGCAAGTGGCGGAGTTTATCGCGAGCCAGCCGCAGGTCGAGCTTATTCACTACCCAGGGCTGCCATCGTTTGCCCAGCACGCGCTGGCCCAGCGCCAGATGCGCCTGCCGGGCGGCATGATTGCGTTCGAGCTCAAGGGCGGGATCGAAGCAGGGCGGCGGTTCATGAACGCCTTGCAGCTGTTCGCCCGGGCGGTGAGCCTGGGCGATGCCGAGTCGCTGGCGCAGCACCCAGCGAGCATGACGCATTCCAGCTATACGCCACAGGAGCGGGCGCACCATGGCATCTCGGAAGGGTTGGTGCGGTTGTCGGTAGGGTTGGAGGATATAGAAGACCTGATCGCTGATGTCGAGCAGGCGCTTCGTGTCTGTACCCAGGCGGCATGAGGGCGGCGGAAGCTGTGCCCTGTGCCTTGGTCTTTAGCTCAGGAGCATCCTCACTGCGTTGGTCATTTGGCCAGCGCATCTTTGAAGGAGTATCTCCATGAAGACAACAGTGAACTACAGGCTGGACATTCGCCGTGGTGGTGACGACGATGAGGGAGGCCAGTCGTGGCGCAAGCCTTGAGCTGAAATGAAAAACCTTGCCTCGGCAGGGTTTTTCATCGTTGTTCCAAAAAATGGATACAAGAAAAAGGCCTCTCGCGAGGCCTTGTTTCATTTCAGGGTATCAACGCTTGAGCCCGTAGCTCTCATCGAGCATACCCGGCGAGTTCGGCGTTTTTGGCGCGTAGTCGCGTGGCACTTCGGCAGTGTCCTTCGGCGGGGTAAGCCGGTCACGAGGGCCTTGGGCCGCTTCCGAGTGCAGGGCGGCCAGCAGGCGTTGGCGGGTCACGTCGTCGAGGGCCAGGGTATTGGCACCATCGGCCAGGTGATCCTGGACATCCTGGTAGCTCTGGGTCAGTTTCTTGACCAGTACGGCGGTGCTGTTGAAGTGGGTGACCACTTCGTTCTGGTAGCTGTCGAAACGCTGCTGGATGTCGTCCAGCTGACGTTGCGTGCTGCTAGGCGCGGCATTGGGCAGCAGGCGGGCCACGACGAAACCAACCACCACGCCGATGACCAGGGCCAGGGTCGGCAACAACCAAACAAGGAGCGAGAGTTCCACGAGTCCTTCCTCTATAAACGGCTTTGCTTTACGTTAACGGCTCAGACCTGCGCTGTATACCGCGAGCGATCGCAAATCAGAACAGAATTCCTCACCTAGACGAATCGACCCTTCCCGAGGTCACGGAGTAGTGCCTTGCTTGTCCGCGAAACCCCTTTGTTCATCGACGGCCCTTGCGGCCAGTTGGAAGCCTTGTACCTGGATGTGGCCGAGGCCCGCGGCGCGGTGCTGATCTGCCACCCCAACCCGGTCCAGGGCGGCACCATGCTCAACAAGGTGGTTTCGACCCTGCAACGCACGGCGCGTGACGCCGGTTACGTGACCCTGCGCTTCAACTACCGTGGCGTGGATCAGAGTGCCGGCAGCCACGACATGGGCGCTGGCGAGGTGGCCGACGCCGAGGCCGCCGCAGCTTGGCTGCAGGCCAAGCACCCAGGGCTGCCCGTGGTGCTGATGGGCTTCTCGTTCGGTGGCTTTGTCGCCACCAGCCTGGCAGGGCGCCTGGAAAGCGCAGGCGTTGCGCTGCAGCATCTGTTCATGATCGCCCCGGCGGTGATGCGCCTGACGAGTGAATTCCCGCCGCCGCAGCGCTGCCCGATCACGCTGGTACAGCCTGACAGCGACGAAGTCGTCGATCCGCAGTTGGTTTACGAATGGTCTGACGCCCTGTCGCGCCCCCACGAGCTGCTGAAAGTGGCAGAATGCGGACACTTCTTCCATGGCAAGCTGACCGATCTGAAGGATCTGCTGCTGCCGCGCCTTTCGAATTGAGCCAAGCCTGAATAAGCGAACACCCATGACCACGCGCATCCTTACCGGTATCACCACCACCGGCACCCCGCATCTGGGCAACTACGCCGGCGCCATCCGCCCGGCGATCCGCGCCAGCCAGCAACCCGGTGCCGATTCGTTCTACTTCCTGGCCGACTACCACGCCCTCATCAAGTGCGACGACCCGCAGCGCATCCAGCGCTCGCGCCTGGAAATCGCCGCGACCTGGCTGGCCGGTGGCCTCGATCCGGACAAGGTGACCTTCTACCGCCAGTCCGATATCCCCGAAATCCCCGAGTTGACCTGGCTGCTGACCTGCGTCGCGGCCAAGGGCCTGCTCAACCGGGCGCATGCCTACAAGGCCTCGGTGGACAAGAACCTGGAAACCGGCGAAGACCCGGATGCCGGCGTGACCATGGGCCTGTACAGCTACCCGGTGCTGATGGCCGCCGACATCCTGATGTTCAACGCCCACAAGGTACCGGTTGGCCGTGACCAGATACAGCACGTGGAAATGGCGCGTGACATCGGCCAGCGCTTCAACCACCTGTTCGGCCAGGGCAAAGACTTCTTCGCCCTGCCTGAGGCGGTGATCGAGGAGAGCGTGGCGACCCTGCCGGGCCTGGATGGTCGCAAGATGTCCAAGAGCTACGACAACACCATCCCGTTGTTCACCAGCGCCAAGGACATGAAAGACGCCATCTCGCGCATCGTCACCGACTCGCGCGCACCTGGCGAAGCGAAAGACCCGGACAACGCCCACCTGTTCACCTTGTTCCAGGCGTTCTCGACGCCGGCACAATGCGCCGAGTTCCGCGAAGAGCTGCTGCAGGGCCTGGGTTGGGGTGAAGCCAAGCAGCGGCTGTTCCAGCTGCTGGACGGGCAACTGGCCGAGAAGCGTGATCACTACCACCAACTGATATCGCGCCCCTCGGACCTGGAAGACATCCTCCTGGCCGGCGCCGCCAAGGCCCGCAAGACCGCCACGCCGTTCCTCGAGCAACTGCGCGAGGCTGTTGGCCTGCGCTCGTTCCGCAGCAGCGTGCAGGCCGGCACCGAAGTCAAGAAAAAGGCAGCCAAGAGCGCGCGCTTCGTCAGCTTCCGCGATGAGGACGGCAGCTTCCGCTTCCGCCTGCTGGCCGCCGATGGCGAGCAACTGCTGCTGTCGCGCAGCTTCGCCGACGGCAAGAGTGCGGGCGCTGTGAGCAAGCAATTGCAGCAAGGCGGCGAGGCCGATGTGCGTGTCGAAGGCCTGGGCTTCAGCCTGTGGCTGAACGGCGAGCAGGTTGCCGACGGGCCGCAGTTCGCAAGCGCCGAAGCCCGAGATGCTGCCGTTCAAAGCCTGCACGAGGCGCTGGCGCCGCAGCAGGACTGAAGCATTCGACTGTAGGAGCGGTTGAGCGTGCGGCCTGAGAGACAATGGCCGTATGTATGATTGCCATCAAGCGGGTCTGTCGCTACAGTGACGGCCCGTTTTTTGTTGCCTCGCTAACGAAATCATGACGCCCCTAGAACGATATCAAGCAGATCTGAAACGTCCCGACTTCTTCCATGATGCGGCGCAGGAGACTGCGGTGCGTCACCTGCAGCGCCTCTACGACGACCTGGTCCAGGCGCAGAACAACAAGCCGGGCATGTTCGGCAAGTTGTTCGGCAAGAAGGAGCAGACGCCGGTCAAGGGCCTGTACTTCTGGGGCGGCGTAGGCCGTGGCAAGACCTACCTGGTCGACACCTTCTACGAGGCGCTGCCGTTCAAGCAGAAAATGCGCACGCACTTCCACCGCTTCATGAAGCGTGTGCACGAGGAGATGAAAACCCTCAAGGGCGAGAAGAACCCGCTGACCCTCATTGCCAAGCGCTTCAGCGACGAAGCCAGGGTGATCTGCTTCGACGAATTCTTCGTCTCCGACATTACCGATGCGATGATCCTCGGCACCCTGATGGAAGAGCTGTTCAAGAACGGCGTGTCCTTGGTGGCGACCTCCAACATCGTGCCGGACGGCCTGTACAAGGACGGCCTGCAGCGTGCGCGCTTCCTGCCGGCCATCGCCATGATCAAGCAGTACACCGACGTGGTGAACGTCGACAGCGGCGTCGACTACCGCCTGCGTCACCTGGAGCAGGCCGAACTGTTCCACTTCCCGCTCGATGACGCCGCGCAGCAGAGCATGCGTGCAAGCTTCAAGGCGTTGACGCCGGAGTGCACCCAGGCCGTCGAGAACGACGTGCTGATGATCGAGAACCGCCCGATCAATGCCCTGCGCACCTGCGACGACGTCGCCTGGTTCGACTTCCGCGCCCTGTGCGACGGGCCGCGCAGCCAGAACGACTACATCGAACTGGGCAAGATCTTCCATGCCGTTCTGCTGAGCAATGTCGAGCAGATGGGCGTTGCCACCGATGACATCGCCCGTCGGTTCATCAACATGGTCGACGAATTCTACGACCGTAACGTCAAGCTGATCATCTCGGCCGAAGTGGAGCTAAAGGACCTGTACACCGGTGGCCGGCTGAGCTTCGAGTTCCAGCGTACCTTGAGCCGGTTGCTGGAAATGCAGTCACACGAGTTCCTGTCGCGCGCGCACAAGCCCTAAAGGCAGCGGCAAGCTTCGAGGTTCAAGCGGCAAGAAGCAGCGGCAAGCTTCGAGGTTCAAGCGGCAAGAAAAAGCCAGAGCAAGCCGCATGTTTCTCTAGCTTTTTCTTGCCGCTTGTAGCTTGCCGCTTGCCGCTCAGGAAGCCTTTCAGGCTTCCTGCACAAACTGCTGCCGATACTGGTTCGGCGACAGTTCGGTGTGCTGGCGGAATAACCGGGCAAAGAAGCTGGCATCGTCGTAGCCGACCTCGTAGCTGATGGTCTTGATGCTCTTGCGCGTGCTCGACAACAACCCCTTGGCCGTCTCGATGCGTAACCGTTGCAGGTAATGCAGCGGCTTGTCGCCCGTCGCACCCTGGAAGCGGCGCATGAAGTTGCGAATGCTCATGCCATGGTTGCGGGCGACGTCTTCGAAGCGGAACTTGTCGGCGAAGTGCTCTTCCAGCCAATGCTGGATCTGCAGGATGATCAGGTCCTGGTGCAGCTTCTGCCCGCCAAAGCCCATGCGCCCCGGGGTGTAGTTGCGCTGCACTTCGTAGAGGATATCGCGGGCCACGGCACGGGCCACGTTGGCCCCGCAGAAACGCTCGATCAGGTAGATGTACAGGTCGCAGGCCGAGGTTGCACCGCCGGCGCAATAGATGTTGTCGGCATCCGTCAGGTGCTTGTCCTGGTTCAGCCGGATGTTCGGAAAGCGCTCGGCGAAGTTGGCGAAAAAGCGCCAGTAGGTCGTCGCTTCCTTGCCATCGAGCAGGCCGGACTCGGCCAACCAGAACACACCGCTGGCTTCGGCACACAGCACGGCGCCGCGGGCATGCTGTTCACGCAACCACGGCAAGACCTGTGGATAACGCTGCATGAGGTTGTCGAAATCGTCCCAGAACGCCGGGAGGATGATGATATCGGCATCGTTCAGGCTGCCGTCGACCGGCAGTTGGACATTGCTGAAGCTGTCCACGGGCTGGCCGTCCGGGCTCACCAGGCCAATCTCGAACATGGGCTGCAAGCCCAGGCCCAGCTGCTTGCTGTAACGCAGGCTGGCGAGGTGGAAGAAATCCTTGGCTTGCATCAAGGTCGAAGCGAACACCTTGTCAATGGCCAGGATGCTGACGCGCCGCAGTGAAGCGGTGGGTTGGGTAAACATCATTTGTCATTGTTCTTATAGGGTAGAGTGGTCAATCACCGGCTGGATCGTCTTATGTTTTTTGTCCAGCTGCAAGCTTCAAGCTACAAGCTCCAAGAAAACAGGCCAGTACACACCCGCTCTGTCTTGCAGCTTGAAGCTCGCTGCTTGTCGCTTTGATCAAGGCGCCGGGTTGGGCTGGTCCTGATGAATCGCTTCGATCGCCGCCAGCAGTTCATCGCCCAGGTTCAGTTCCAGGCTCTTTAGGTTGCTCTGCAGCTGCACCAGGTCGGTCGCACCGATGATATTGCTGGTCACGAAGGGCTGCTGGGTGACGAAGGCCAAGGCCATCTGCGCCGGGTCCAGGCCATGCGCCTGGGCCAGTTGCACATAGCGGCTGCAGGCCGCCACGGTCTGTGGGTTGGAGTAGCGGGCGAAGCGGCTGAACAGGGTCAGGCGGCCGTTCTCTGGCCTGGCGCCGTTCTCGTACTTGCCCGAGAGCATGCCGAATGCCAGCGGCGAGTAGGCCAGCAGCCCGCACTGCTCGCGGATCGCGATTTCCGCAAGGCCGACCTCGAAGCTGCGGTTGAGCAGGTTGTACGGGTTCTGGATCGACACCGCGCGCGGCCAGCCGCGGGTTTCTGCCAGGTGCAGAAACTTCATGGTGCCCCACGGCGTTTCATTGGACAGCCCGATGTGGCGGATCTTGCCCGCGCGCACCTGCTCGTCGAGCACCTCGAGGGTTTCTTCCAGCGGGGTGAACAGGTCTGTGCTCAGGTGCTGGTAGCCCAGCTTGCCGAAGAAATTGGTGCTGCGCTCGGGCCAGTGCAACTGGTACAGGTCGATGCGGTCGGTCTGCAGGCGCTTGAGGCTCTCGTCCAGTGCCGCGACGATGTGCTGGCGGTTGTGCTTGAGTTGGCCATCGCGGATGTGGCTGATGCCGTTGCCGGGCCCGGCGACCTTGCTGGCCAGGATCCAGTCGTCGCGATCGCCATGCTGGCGGAACCAGTTGCCGATGATGCGCTCGGTGGCGGCGTAGGTCTCGGGGCGGGGCGGCACCGGGTACATCTCGGCGGTGTCGATGAAGTTGACCCCGGCGGCCTTGGCCATGGCGATCTGTTCAAAGGCCTGGTCCTGAACGTTCTGCTCACCCCAGGTCATGGTGCCCAGGCACAGGGCGCTGACGCTGAGATCGGTACGGCCGAGCTGGCGGTATTCCATCGGGAAGTGTCTCCTTGGCAAAGAAGCCCATAAAAGCAGGTTGAAATTTTTCGCGCAATCTGGATAATTCGGACCCTCTCCGTGTGGAGGGAGTGATGCACCACCACGCAGGAAGAACCCCGTCGAACATGGGCGTGCCCGACCCGAGCCCCCAAAAGCGTCTGTGTTCGGCTGCGCGCTTGCCCTTGGCAAGCTGTGCACTATCCAGTAAGATTCGCCGTCTATTTTTCGCTGGGCGGCCTCTGAGGCTTTAGAGAATGAAAACTTTTACTGCTAAACCGGAAACAGTAAAGCGCGAGTGGTTCGTAGTCGACGCCGCTGGCCAGACCCTGGGTCGTCTGGCTACCGAAATCGCTAGCCGTCTGCGTGGCAAACACAAACCAGAATACACCCCTCACGTTGACACCGGCGACTACATCGTCGTCATCAACGCCGAGCAAATTCGTGTGACTGGCGCCAAGTCTTCCGACAAAATGTACTACTCCCACTCCGGCTTCCCAGGCGGTATCAAGGAAATCAACTTCGAGAAGTTGATCGCCAAGGCCCCTGAGCGTGTTATCGAAACCGCGGTCAAAGGCATGCTGCCGAAGAACCCGCTGGGTCGCGACATGTACCGTAAGCTGAAAGTGTACGCGGGTGCTGCTCACCCACACACTGCTCAGCAGCCTCAAGAACTGAAGATCTAACGGGATAGTTCATTATGTCGGCGACTCAAAATTACGGCACTGGCCGTCGCAAGACCGCAACCGCTCGCGTTTTCCTGCGTCCGGGTACTGGTAACATCTCCATCAACAACCGTTCTCTGGACGTGTTCTTCGGCCGCGAAACCGCTCGCATGGTTGTTCGCCAGCCGCTGGAACTGACCGAGACTGTTGAGAAGTTCGACATCTACGTCACCGTTGCTGGTGGTGGTGTCAGCGGTCAAGCCGGTGCGATCCGTCACGGTATCACCCGCGCTCTGATGCAATACGACGAAACCCTGCGTGCCGCTCTGCGTCGTGCTGGCTACGTCACCCGCGACGCTCGTGAAGTTGAGCGTAAGAAAGTGGGTCTGCGTAAAGCGCGTAAGCGTCCTCAGTACTCCAAGCGTTAATACCGCTTCGGCAGTCGAAAAAGCCCGGTTCCTTTGGAACCGGGCTTTTTTTATGTCTTGAACTAACCTGTCAGCATGTCCGTGACGGCTTACCGCATAGACGCAGATCAAGCAAAGCGAGGGTTGTAGCCCGTAAGTGGGTAATCACCTTGTCAGTGTGTGGATTTGTTTCTTACCATGGCGGCCAATTTTTAGTGCCACAGACATTACCTAAGTACAGGCCTGATTCAACAGGCCAAGCAAGCTGATGGGAGAGGACTGAATGAGTAATGACGGCGTCAACGCAGGCCGGCGCCGCTTCCTCGTAGCCGCGACCTCTGTGGTCGGGGCGGCGGGGGCAGTGGGGGCTGCGGTACCGTTCGTGGGGTCATGGTTTCCCAGTGCCAAGGCGAAAGCCGCAGGTGCACCGGTGAAGGTCAATATTGCCAAGGTCGAGGCCGGGCAGCAGATGGTGGCCGAGTGGCGTGGCCAACCTGTGTTCATCGTACGGCGAACGGAAGAGATTCTCGGAAACCTCAAGAAAATCACCGCAGACCTGTCCGACCCCGAGTCGAAGGCCTCGGTGCAGCCGACCTACGTCGACCCACAGGTTCGCTCGATCAAGCCGGAAATACTCATTCTCGTCGGCCTGTGTACCCATCTGGGGTGCTCGCCGACGTTCCGCCCGGAAGTGGCGCCCGCCGACCTCGGTCCGAAATGGGTGGGTGGCTATTTCTGCCCTTGCCACGGTTCCCACTACGACCTGGCTGGCCGTGTCTACAAGTCGCAGCCGGCGCCTCTCAACCTGCCAGTGCCCCCGCACTCTTATGAGTCGGACGACATCATTGTCATCGGCGTCGATCAGGAGAACGCATGATGAGCAAGTTCATGGACTGGATTGATGCGCGCTTCCCCGCCACCAAGATGTGGGAAGACCACCTGAGCAAGTATTACGCGCCCAAGAACTTCAACTTCCTGTATTTCTTCGGCTCCCTGGCGTTGCTGGTGCTGGTCAACCAGATCGTGACCGGTGTGTGGCTGACCATGAGCTTCACGCCCTCGGCGGAAGAGGCCTTCGCCTCGGTCGAGTACATCATGCGTGACGTCGAATATGGCTGGATCCTGCGCTACCTGCACTCCACCGGTGCTTCGGCGTTCTTCATCGTGGTCTACCTGCACATGTTCCGCGGCCTGCTCTATGGCTCTTACCAGAAGCCGCGTGAGCTGGTCTGGCTGTTCGGCATGCTGATCTACCTGGCGCTGATGGCAGAGGCCTTCATGGGTTATCTGCTGCCGTGGGGGCAGATGTCGTACTGGGGTGCCCAGGTGATCATCTCGCTGTTCGGCGCAATCCCGGTGATCGGCGATGACCTCACCCAGTGGATTCGCGGTGACTACCTGATCTCCGGCATCACCCTGAACCGCTTCTTCGCCCTGCATGTGGTTGCCCTGCCGATCGTCATCCTTGGCCTGGTAGTGCTGCACATCCTGGCCTTGCACGAAGTGGGTTCGAACAACCCCGATGGCGTCGACATCAAGAAGAAAAAGGACGAAAACGGTATTCCGCTGGACGGTATCCCGTTCCACCCGTACTACACCGTAAAGGACATTGTCGGCGTGGTGGTGTTCCTCTTCGTGTTCTGTGCCGTGGTGTTCTTCTTCCCGGAAATGGGCGGTTATTTCCTGGAAAAACCGAACTTCGAGCAGGCGAACGCGTTCAAGACGCCGGAGCACATCGCGCCGGTGTGGTACTTCACACCGTTCTACGCGATCTTGCGTGCGGTGCCTGACAAACTGATGGGCGTAATCGCCATGGGGGCCGCGATCGCCGTGTTGTTCGTGCTGCCTTGGCTCGACCGCAGCCCGGTGCGCTCCATGCGCTACAAGGGCTGGATCAGCAAGCTCTTCCTGCTGGTGTTCTGCGTGTCCTTCGTCATCCTCGGTGTGCTGGGCGTGCTGGCGCCGACGCCTGGCCGCACCTTGCTGTCGCAGGTGTGCACGGTGTTGTACTTCGCCTACTTCCTGCTGATGCCGTTCTACACAAGGCTCGAGAAGACCAAACCGGTTCCGGAAAGGGTGACTGGCTGATGAAAAAGTTGATTGCAGTATTTTTGCTGGCAGTGATGCCTGCCTTTTCCTTCGCCGCAGAACATGGCCTGGAGCTGGACAAGGTTGACATCGACCTGACCGACAAGGCGGCCATGCAGGATGGCGCGCGTACCTTTGCCAACTATTGCATGGGTTGCCACAGTGCCAAGTTCCAGCGCTACGAGCGGGTGGCCGACGACCTGGGTATCCCGCACGAGCTGATGCTCGAGAGTCTGGTCTTCACCGGTGCCAAGATCGGCGACCACATGCAGATCGGCATGCGCCCCAACGACGCCAAGACCTGGTTCGGGGCCGCGCCGCCCGACCTGACCCTGGTTGCCCGGGTGCGTGGCACTGATTGGCTGTACACCTACCTGCGCAGCTTCTATGAGGACCCATCGCGCCCTTATGGGGTGAACAACAAGGTGTTCCCTAACGTTGGCATGCCCAACGTGCTGGTTGGCCTGCAGGGCAACCAGGTGGTTGGCTGCAAGCAGGTGCAGAGCGTAGTCGATGGCAAGAAGCAGTTTGACCCGCTGACGGGCAGCCCGCTGACCCATGAAGCGTGTGACCAGCTGACCATCACGCCGAATTCCGGTACCCTGACGACCGAGCAGTTCGACGAGAAGGTCAAGAACCTGGTGACCTTCCTGGCCTATTCGGCCAACCCGGTCAAACTGGAAAGCCAGCGCATCGGTACCTACGTGTTGCTGTACCTGGCTTTCTTCTTCGTATTCGCCTATTTGCTCAAGCGTGAATACTGGAAGGACGTGCACTGATCACGCAGTAATTTCTGGTAGTTGAACGCGCCCGGGGGGCTCTGGCAGGTTTGCCAGGGTGCCCCGGGCGCGTTTTCATTTTGAGTGTTACGAGCATCCCGTACGAGGAGGCGCTACATGGGCGCAACCAACAGGTTAGCCTGCTATTCCGACCCCGCTGATCACTATTCTCATCGGGTACGCCTCGTGCTTGCCGAGAAAGGCATCAGCGTGCAGATCGTCGACGTCGACCCTGGCCGCCTGCCGCCCAAGCTGGTCGAGGTTAACCCCTATGCGAGCGTGCCGACCCTGGTCGACCGCGACCTGGCGTTGTATGAGTCGACCGTGGTGATGGAATACCTCGAAGAGCGTTATCCGCATCCGCCCTTGATGCCGGTGTACCCTGTGGCGCGTGGCAACAGCCGCCTGCTCATGCATCGCATCCAGCGTGACTGGTGTGCCCTGGCCGATACGGTGCTCGA
This sequence comes from Pseudomonas sp. NFX1, assembly GCF_051123555.1. Lineage (NCBI taxonomy): Bacteria > Pseudomonadati > Pseudomonadota > Gammaproteobacteria > Pseudomonadales > Pseudomonadaceae > Pseudomonas > Pseudomonas sp. NFX1. The sequence goes on from NZ_CP169366.1 coordinate 5,692,740, forward strand.
CGTGCGCAACAGCGATGCTGCCCGCGCCGAGGCGCGCAAGGCGTTGCGTGAGAGCCTGACGGGGGTCTCGCCGCTGTTCGGTGAGTTCGCCTGCTTCATGAGTGATGAGCAAAGCCTGGTCGACTGTTGTCTATTGCCCATACTCTGGCGTTTGCCGGTAATGGGTATCGAATTGCCGCGGCAAGCCAAGCCGCTGCTGGATTACATGGAGCGACAGTTCGCCCGCGAGCCTTTCCTGGCGAGCCTGTCCTCCGTTGAACGTGAAATGCGCAAGCTTTAAGGAGCTGTTGATGAACTCCAGTCGCCCCTATCTGGTTCGAGCACTGTATGAGTGGATCGTCGACAACGATTGCACGCCCCATATGCTGGTCAATGCCGAGTATCCGGCAGTCCAGGTGCCTCAAGGTTTTGCCAGTGATGGTCAGATTGTCCTGAATATCTCGCCCAGTGCCGTGCGCAGCCTGCACATGGATAACGAGGCAGTGAGCTTCGAGGGCCGCTTCGGCGGTGTTGCCCACACGCTGTACGTGCCGATTGGCGCAATCCTCGGTATCTACGCCCGTGAGAACGGCCAGGGCATGGTCTTCGAGTTGGAGCCGTCGCTGATGGAAGGCGAGGAGCTGGAAGACGATGATGTCGAGCCGGATGATGATGGCCCGCCAGAAGGCGGTGGCCAGCCGCCGCGCCCGACGGGGCGGCCAAGCCTGAAAGTGGTCAAGTAACAGAAAAGGCGATCCAACCGGATCGCCTTTTTATTTGCAGCGCGCCTGCGATTACAGGTCGCTGATAGTGCGTACCTGGTCTTTGTTGATGCGGGTGCGCTTGCCGTCGAGTTGCTGGAACTCGTAGAAGCCGGAGTCCTTTTCGAACTTCGGAGCGTCGACAGCCTGGATTTCACGGCCGTCGTTCAGGGTGATCAGGCTTGGGGTGGAGCAGCCAGCCAGGGTGGCGAAGGTGCCAAACAGCAGGGCAGGCAGCAAAAGCTTTTTCATGCGGTGTTTCCTGGGTATCTGGAAGGATTGGAGCAACGTTGCTGCCTGTGCCGGCCCTTCGCGGGTCAACCGCGAAGAGGTCGGTTCAGGCAGCCAGTCAATCAGTCGATGTACTCGAACAGTTTGACGATCTTCTGTACGCCCGACACGCTCTGTACCACGCCGGTGGCAGCATTGGCCTCCTGTTGGGTCACCAGGCCGAGCAGGTAGACGATACCGTTCTCGGTAATCACCTTGATGCGCGAGCTTGGCACGGCGTTGTCAGTGAGCATCTGCGTCTTGATCTTGGTGGTCAGCCAGGCGTCGTTGTTGCGCGCCAGGATGGAGGAGGGCTGCATCACCTGCAGTTCGTTGTGCACCTTCTTCACGCGCTGCACCTGGCCAGCCGTTTGCTCGGCCAGGCTCTTGAGCTCGGCGCGAGGGGTCTGGCCGGCAAGCAGGACGATGCCGTTGTAGCTGCTGACAACGATGTGCGAGCCCTTGTCGAGGTCTGGGCTGGCTTTGGAAATATTGACCGCAGCCTTGGTTTCGATCAGCGAGTCATCGATCTTGCTGCCGATGGTGCGCGTGCCGCGATCGTCCTCGATCGGCGAGTTACGGGTCGAGGTCAGCACCGAGCTGCAGCCGGTGACGCTCAGGCACAGGGTCAGGGCCATCAGGCCGAGGCGCATAGGGGTCATTCTTCACTCCCGAACAATTGGCTGTCGATCAGATCGCACAGGCAGTGGATCGCCAGCAGGTGGACTTCCTGGATACGTGCGGTGACCGTCGAAGGCACGCGGATTTCGACGTCCTCGGGCAGCAGCAGCGAAGCCATGCCGCCGCCGTCACGCCCGGTCAATGCTACGACAATCATTTCGCGATCATGTGCGGCCTGGATCGCTTGAATCACGTTGGCCGAGTTGCCGCTGGTGGAAATCGCCAGCAGCACATCGCCGGGCTGGCCCAGGGCGCGGATCTGCTTGGAAAAGACTTCGTTGTAGCTGTAGTCATTGGCGATCGAGGTCAGCGTCGAGCTGTCGGTGGTCAGTGCTATGGCCGGCAGGCTCGGGCGCTCGCGCTCGAAGCGGTTGAGCAGCTCCGACGAAAAGTGCTGGGCATCGCCAGCCGAGCCGCCGTTGCCGCAAGCGAGCATCTTGCCCTCGTTGAGAAGCGCATTGACCATGACCAGGCTGGCCTGCTCGATGTGCGGTGCCAGGATGTCCATTGCCTGTTGCTTGGTATCGATGCTGGCCTGGAACAGCCGGCGAATTCGGGATTGCATGTCCATCTGGTGACCTTAAGTGGGGCGGTGGCCGGCGCGGCGCGCAACAAAGACCAGCCCGCGAAACATAGAGCAAAAAATACGAAGTGGGTTCAGCATTCGAAGGCGTTTTTCAGCCATTGAAGCGGTCTGCCTGCGTGGTGGCTGCCCTGCAGGGCGACAACGTCGAAGCGGCAGGGTTGTGCGGCCCAGCGCGGCTCCTTTTGCAGGAAAAGGCTGGCAGCCAGCACCAGCCGTTTCTGCTTGCGCCCGTCGATACTGCCGAGGGCGCCACCGAAGCTCGCGTGCAACCGGTAGCGGACTTCGACGAATACTACTGTATCGGCGTCGAGCATGACCAGATCAAGCTCACCGCCTTTGCATCGCCAATTGCGCGTCAGCAACTTGAGACCTTGCCCTTGAAGGAACTCAAGGGCTTGGTTTTCGGCTGCCTGACCGGCCTGGGAGGGCGATGCGTCTGGCATCAACGGGCGGTGTCTGGCAGGCGCTTGACCTGGCCGCCAGAGAATTCGGCCCAAGGCAGCTGGCGCTCGATACGCTGGTTGGCGTTCATGCTGAGGCTGCCCGAAAGCCCTTGTACGCGGTTGTCCGGCAAGGCTTTCAGTTGGCCCAGGCGCGGTGCCAGGCTGTAGGCATCCACGCCCATGGCGTACAGGCGGCCGAGGCTGCCGGCGGCTTGCGGCCATTGCTGCACCACCTGCTGGCGCAGGCTGTTGCTGGTGTCGAGCAGCCACGGTGTTTCGCAGAAGCGAATGCCGTTCATGTCGTTGTACTGGTTGACGTCACCGCTGGCGCTGTACAGGTTCGAGGTGGCATAGACCGGTACGTCGCCGGCGTACTGGAAGTTCAGGGTCGGCTTGATCTGCTGGGCCTGTTGCGGCGTCGAGGCCAGGAAGATGAAGTCGATGTCCTGACGGCGCGACGGCTGCGCGGCGATGTTGCCGCCCACGGTGCTCTGCAGGCTCTTGGCGCGGCCTTCGCTCTGGCGCAGCTGGAACAGGTCGGCAATCTGCTGGGCCAGGGCGACGGGCTGAGCGATGCGCTCGGCGGCGAGCAGGGTGCCGCCGTTGCTTTCCCAGTCTTTGCGGAAGGCGGCGAGCACACGGTCACCCCATTCGCCACTCGGTACCAGCGCGACGGCGCGGACCATGCCGTCGGCGCGGGCGCGACGTGCGACTTCGCGCGCTTCATCCTCGGCAGCGAGGCCGAACTGGAAGAGTTGTGGCGGGGCTGTCTGGCCGGCGTCTGCGTAGTTCAGGGCGAGCGTGGTGATTGGCAGTTGCGCATTGGCAGCGAGCTTTTTCACCAGGGGTTTTTCCAGCGGGCCGACTACCAGTTGCACGCCATCGGCCTGGGCCTGGCGGTAGAAGTCGTCAACCGAGGTGATGCGGGAGCTGTCGTATACCTGCACGGCGGGGGCCGGCTGGCCAGACTGCTGAGCCTGGAAGTGGGCGGCCATGAAGCCATCACGCAGTGCGCGTGCGACGCCTGCCAATGGGCCTTCCTGGGGCAGCAGCAGGGCAATCTTGGTCAATGGCTGGCTGGCCAGCTCCTTGAGCTTGGCCAGCGCCACCGGCAGTTGCTGGGCGGCAGGGTGGTCCGGGTGCTGCTGGCGCCAGGTGTCGATGGCGGCTTGCTGTTGCTCCAGGGTACCGGCGGTTTTCACGGCCAGTGCCAGGCTGGTCCAGCCGGCGAGCACCGGGTCGTTGGCTGGCTGCTGCAGCTGTTCGGGTGGCAGCGCGGCGACCAGCGACCAGATCGAGTCGTTGTTGGCGCTGGCGGCCTGGCCGCTGAGCAGCGGGGCAAGCAGCACGCGCTGCTGGGCGGCGGCCAGGGCCTGGCCGTCGGCTTCGAGGGCGGCGGCGTGGACGCTGTAGGTGCGTACCTGCTGTTCTGCCGGCAGCTCGGCGACACGCTGCAGGCTAGGGTGCGACAGGGCGGTGAGGGCCGCCTTGGGCTGGTTGCGGCTCATGGCCAGCTCGGCGCCAAGGGTGCTGGCGAACACTTGCTGGGCGGGCTTGAGCGTGTCCATCGGGACCTGCTCGAGAATGCGTGCGGCGCGCGGGTAGTCCTTCTGCTTGTACGCCAGGTCTGCGGCGCTCAGGCGCAGCAGGGCGGCATCTTCCGTGGACTTGCTGGAGGCGGCCTTTTCGAGCAGTTGCTCGATGCTGGCGTCCGGGGTGCGTGGCAGCTCGCCCAGGCTGGATGAGGGCGAGCTGGCGCAGGCTGCCAGCAGGGTAGCGAGGCAGAGGGCTGAGAGCAGCCGCAGGCAAGCGATCATGTAAAGGTCCTGTTACTCGATCAAGTTGGCCGGCAATTGTACCCAAGCACTGGCCGGGGCGCGATCTTGCTGATGCTGATCCTTCACTATAGGTGGCTGGCCGATGAACGCCTGCGAAGTTCTTTGCGCCCTGTTACGGGCGGTCGGGCTACAATGGCGCCTTTGATCCGAAAGACAGGTGTGCGCAGTGACTGATGTGGCAGGGGCTTCGAAATCCACCGTGGGTACGCTGTATGTGGTCGCAACGCCCATCGGCAACCTCGACGACATGAGCGCCAGGGCGCTGAAGGTGCTGGCGGATGTCGCCCTGATCGCGGCCGAGGACACGCGCCACTCGATCCGTCTGTTGCAGCATTTCGGTATCGACACGCCGCTGGCGGCGTGCCATGAGCACAACGAGCGCGACGAGGGCGGTCGGTTCCTGACCCGGTTGTTGGCCGGCGACAATGTTGCGCTGGTTTCCGACGCCGGCACACCGTTGATTTCCGACCCTGGCTACCACCTGGTGCGTCAGGCGCGGGCGGCGGGGGTGAGTGTGGTGCCGGTACCGGGTGCATGCGCGCTGATTGCCGCGCTGTCGGCGGCGGGCCTGCCCTCTGACCGTTTCATCTTCGAAGGCTTTTTGCCAGCCAAGACGGCGGGGCGCCGTGCACGGCTGGAGCAGGTCAAGGAAGAGCCACGCACGCTGATCTTCTACGAGGCCCCTCACCGTATCCTCGAGTGCCTGGAGGACATGGAGGCGGTGTTCGGTGGCGAACGCCCGGCGCTGCTGGCGCGCGAGCTGACCAAAACCTTCGAGACCCTCAAGGGCTTGCCGTTGGCCGAGCTGCGGGCGTTTGTCGCGGGCGACAGCAATCAGCAGCGTGGCGAGTGCGTGGTGTTGGTCGGTGGCTGGAGCGCGCCCGAGGGCGAGCAGGCGATCAGTACCGAAGCGCAGCGGGTACTGGACTTGCTGTTGGCAGAGTTGCCGCTCAAACGGGCGGCGGCACTTGCGGCGGAAATTACCGGTGTACGCAAGAACCTGTTGTATCAACTTGCCCTGGAAAAGCAGAAAGCAGAGTAGTGGCCACTTGATATAGTTTGCGGTATCGCTTGTTCTTGACCGCGTGTACCGTTAATCTTGTCGGCGGAGAGTCGATCGGACAGTCGCTGCCTGTTTTTGTTCCGCAGCTTTTGTTGCGAAACAGCAGGGGGAGGAAAGTCCGGGCTCCATAGGGCAGAGTGCCAGGTAACGCCTGGGAGGCGCGAGCCTACGGAAAGTGCCACAGAAAATAACCGCCTAAGCACTTCGGTGCCGGTAAGGGTGAAAAGGTGCGGTAAGAGCGCACCGCACGGCTGGCAACAGTTCGTGGCTAGGTAAACCCCACTCGGAGCAAGACCAAATAGGGTTCCATTAGGCGTGGCCCGCGTCGGAACCGGGTAGGTTGCTAGAGGCGTCCAGTGATGGCCGTCGTAGAGGAATGACTGTCCTCGACAAAACCCGGCTTACAGATCGACTCTCCACCTCTCCCTCCCTGCTTGAATCGATAGCAGGCGCACTCTGGTAATACCGAAAAAATCTTACTCTTAATAAATCACTTTAACTTCGAACTCCATTCGCTTGCGTGGGTTTGATTTTTCTCGTGTTTTTTTCCTCCCTGAAGTCCTTCCGCATTCCTTTGTCGCGCTAAATCTCGGTCCTGTAAGGCTTTTCCTTATGAACGTGCCTTGACGGTGCGGCGGGCGGATTCCTATAGTGTGCGCAAGTGGCAGAAAGTGGGATGAAGTGGGTTTTCTGGCACAAAAAAGCTACCATTGTGGGGAGTCGCAGCCGTGTTCCGCGGAGCCAACGCCGTCAGCCTCGATGCCAAAGGCCGTCTCGCCATGCCGAGCCGGTACCGCGACGAGCTCGATTCGCGTTGCAATGGCCAGCTGATCGTGACCATCGACGCTGTAGACCCCTGCTTGTGTGTTTACCCCCTCGATGAGTGGGAACAGATAGAAGCCAAGTTGCGTGCCTTGCCGTCATTGCGTGAGGAAAACCGCCGCCTGCAGCGTTTGCTGATCGGCAATGCGGTTGACCTGGAGCTCGATGGCAGTGGGCGTTTCCTGGTTCCGCCCCGTCTGCGTGAGTACGCCAAGCTCGACAAGAAGGCGATGCTGGTGGGGCAACTGAACAAATTCCAGCTGTGGGATGAAGATGCCTGGAACACGGTTTCGGCAGCCGACCTTGCAGCTATTCAACAACCGGGCGCCATGCCCGACGAATTGCGTGACCTGATCCTGTGACCATAGATAGCGGCTTCAACCACATTACCGTCCTGCTCGACGAAGCTGTCGAGGCATTGGCCCTGCGCGCCGACGGTTGCTATCTGGACGGCACCTTCGGCCGGGGCGGACACAGCCGTCTGATCCTCAGCAAGCTTGGGCCGCAAGGGCGGCTGCTGGGCTTCGATAAAGACCCACAAGCGATTGCCACAGGGCAAGCGCTGGCGGCCGAAGACGGCCGCTTTGTCATTGTGCAGCGCAGCTTTGCCGAGCTCGGCGCGGAAGTGGCTGAGCGCGGCATGGCCGGCAAGGTCAGCGGTGTGCTGCTCGACCTGGGTGTGTCTTCGCCGCAGCTGGATGACCCAGAGCGTGGCTTCAGCTTCCTCAATGACGGCCCGCTGGACATGCGCATGAACCCCGGTATCGGGGTCAGCGCCGCCGAATTCATCGCCAGCGCACCGGTCGAGGAAATCGCCCGCGTGTTCAAGGAATACGGCGAGGAGCGTTTTTCCGGGCGTATGGCGCGTGCCGTGGTGGAGCGTCGCGAAAAGCAGCCATTCACCCGTACCGCCGACCTTGCCGAAGTGCTCAAGGTCGCCAACCCGGCCTGGGAGAAGGGCAAGAACCCCGCCACCCGCGCCTTCCAGGGCCTGCGCATCCACGTCAACAACGAGCTGGGCGACCTCGAAACCGGCCTTGAAGCGGCGCTCGAGTCGCTGGAAGTTGGCGGCCGCCTGGTCGTCATCAGCTTCCACTCGCTCGAAGACCGTATCGTCAAGCTGTTCATGCGCAAGCTGGTCAAGGGCGAGGCAGACAACCTGCCGCGCAACCTGCCGGTACAGCACAAGGCCTTCGAGCCCAAGATCAAGCTCATCGGCAAGGCGCAGTTCGCTTCCGAGGCCGAGCTCAAGGCCAACCCGCGGTCGCGCAGCGCCGTGATGCGGGTGGCGGAGAAGCTGCGGTGAGCAGGTTGTTTGCCAAGCCATTGCCAGGCGGAAGCTTCCTGATGCTTCTGCTGTTCGTCGGCGTTCTGGTTTCGGCCATCGCCGTGTCCTACAGCGCCCACTGGAACCGTCAGTTGCTCAACACCCTGTACGGCGAGTTGAGCGAGCGCGACAAGGCGCAGGCCGAGTGGGGGCGTTTGATTCTTGAGCAGAGCACCTGGACGGCTTCCAGCCGCATCGAAAGCCTGGCGTCCGAGCAGCTGAAAATGCGCGTGCCCGCCGCTGACGAAGTGCGGATGGTGGCGCCATGATGAAGCTCGAAGGCGCACTCTACCCCTGGCGCTTCCGGGTGGTGATCGGCTTGCTGGCGTTGATGGTCGGTGCCATCTGCTGGCGCATCATCGACCTGCAGGTGGTCGACCGTGACTTCCTCAAGGGGCAGGGCGATGCGCGCAGCCTGCGCCATATTCCAATCCCGGCGCACCGTGGCCTGATCACCGACCGCAACGGTGAGCCGCTGGCGGTCAGCACCCCGGTCACCACCTTGTGGGCCAACCCCAAGGAAATGCAGGCGTCGAAGGACCGCTGGCCACAACTGGCTGCCGCCCTTGGGCAGAACCCCCAGCAACTGACCGAGCGCCTGACCCAGCAGGCCAGCAAAGAATTCATCTACCTGGTCCGCGGCCTGACCCCGGAGCAGGGCCAGCATGTGCTCGACCTGAAAGTGCCGGGTGTCTATGGCCTGGAAGAGTTCCGCCGCTTCTATCCCGCCGGTGATGTCACCGCGCACATGGTCGGCTTCACCGACCTCGATGACCACGGGCGTGAAGGGGTAGAGCTGGCCTATGACGAATGGCTGGCCGGCGTGCCTGGCAAGCGACAGGTGATCAAGGACCGGCGTGGCCGGCTGATCAAGGACATTCAGGTAACCAAAAACGCCAAGGCCGGTAAGACCTTGGCGTTGTCGATAGACCTGCGCCTGCAATACCTGGCCACCCGTGAGCTGCGCAACGCCATCGCCGAACAGGAAGCCAAAGCCGGCAGCCTGGTGATCATGGACGTCAAGACCGGCGAAGTGCTGGCCATGGTCAACCAGCCGACCTACAACCCGAACAACCGCCGCAGCATGTTCCCTGCCGCGATGCGTAATCGGGCGATCATCGACGTGTTCGAACCCGGCTCGACCGTGAAGCCGATTTCCATGAGTGCGGCGCTGCAGAGCGGGCGCTGGAAGATCACCGACAAGGTCGAGGTCTACCCGGGCACCCTGCAGATCGGCCGCTACACGATCAAGGACGTTTCCCGTAGCGAGGGCCCGATCCTCGACCTGACCGGCATCCTGATCAACTCCAGTAACGTCGGCATGAGCAAGATCGCCTTCGACATCGGCGGCGAGGCCATCTATCGGGTCATGTCCCAGGTCGGCCTGGGGCAATACACCGGCCTGGGCTTCCCGGGCGAGCGGGTGGGCAACCTGCCTAACCACCGTGAGTGGCGCAAGGCCGAGACCGCGACCCTGTCCTACGGCTATGGCGTGTCGGTGACTGCGCTGCAACTGGTGCATGCCTACGCGGCGCTGGCCAACGACGGCAAGATGGTGCCGCTGTCGATCCTCAAGGTGGACAAGGCGCCCGAAGCCGTTCAGGCGATTCCGAAAGAAACTGCCGAAACCGTCCAAGGCATGCTGCAGCAAGTGATCGAGGCGCCGCGCGGGGTGTTCCGTGCCCAGGTGCCGTTCTATCACGTGGGTGGTAAGTCGGGTACGGCGCGTAAGGCGACCGTTGGCTCCAAGGGCTACACCGAGAACGCCTACCGCTCGCTGTTCGCAGGCTTCGGCCCGATGAGCGACCCGCGTTACGCGATCGTGGTGGTCATCGACGAACCGAGCAAGGGCGGCTACTTCGGTGGCCTGGTATCGGCGCCTGTGTTCAGCAAGGTCATGTCGGGCACCTTGCGTTTGATGAACGTGCCGCCAGACAACCTGCCGCCGCCAGCAACCGCACAACCACAAGTCAATGCAGCAGACGCCAAGGGAGGGCGTGGATGATGACAATGCCACTGAGCAAGCTTTTCGCCCACGCCAGCCGTGATCCGCTGATCCGCGAGCTGACCCTGGACAGCCGTGCGGTGCGCCCGGGTGATCTGTTCCTGGCTGTGCCCGGGGCCAAGGTCGATGGCCGTGACCATATCGCCGACGCCCTGGCCCGTGGCGCCGCCGCGGTTGCCTATGAAGAGCAGGGCGCGACCGTGTTGCCGATCACCGAGATGCCGCTGATTCCGGTCAAGGGGCTGATCGCTCAGCTGTCGGATATCGCCGGTCGCTTTTATGGCGAGCCAAGCCGTCAGCTGAACCTGGTCGGGGTGACCGGCACCAACGGCAAGACCAGTGTCACGCAACTGGTGGCCCAGGCGCTTGATGTGCTGGGCCAGCGTTGCGGCCTGATCGGCACGTTGGGTACCGGTTTCTATGGTGAGCTGCAGAGCGGCCGCCTGACCACCCCAGACCCGATCGCGGTGCAGTCGACGCTGTACGACCTGAAAAAGGGCGGCGCCAAGGCCGTGGCGATGGAGGTGTCCTCGCATGCCTTGGAGCAGGGGCGTGTCGCTGCGCTGGAGTTCGATATCGCGGTAATGACCAACCTGTCCCGCGATCACCTGGATTACCACGGCAGCATGGAGGCCTATGAGGCCGCCAAGGCCAAGCTGTTCGCCTGGCGCAGCCTGCGTTGCCAGGTGGTCAACCTGGATGACGATTTTGGGCGCCGCCTGGCGGCGGCCTATGCCCGTCGTCCGAGTGCCGATCATATCGAGACCCGGCTGCTCAGCTATAGCCTGGAGAACCCGGAGGCTTCGTTGTATTGCCGTGAAGCCACGTTCGATGACGATGGCGTGCGCGCAATCCTCGTCAGCGCCCAGGGTGAGCGCACCTTGCGCAGCCAACTGCTTGGCCGTTTCAACCTGAGCAACATGCTCGCGGCAGTGGCAACGCTGCTGGCTCTGGATTATTCGCTGGACGAAATCCTCAAGGTCACCCCCCAGTTGCAAGGGCCGGTTGGCCGCATGCAGCGCCTGGGCGGCGGCGACAAACCGCTGGTGGTGGTCGACTACGCCCACACCCCGGATGCCTTGGAAAAAGTACTCGAGGCCCTGCGCCCGCACGCACACGGCAAGCTGCTGTGCCTGTTCGGCTGCGGTGGCGACCGTGACCGTGGCAAGCGCCCGCTGATGGCCGAAGTGGCCGAGCGCCTGGCTGACCGCGTGCTGGTCACCGATGACAACCCGCGCAGCGAAGACCCGCTGCGGATCTTCGACGATATCCGCCCTGGCTTTGCCAAGTCAGAGCACGTCGAGTTCGTCGCTGGCCGCGGCGAAGCCATTGCCCACTTGATCGCCACTGCCGCCGCCGATGACGTCATCGTCCTGGCCGGCAAGGGCCATGAGGATTACCAGGAGATTCGTGGCGAGCGCCACGATTTCTCCGATCTGGTCGAAGCCGAGAAGGCGCTTGCAGCCTGGGAGGCTCCACATGCTTAAGCCGATGACCCTCAGCCAGCTGACCACGGCACTGAGTGCTCGCGTGGTGGGTGCCGACGCCAGCTTCGGCGGCGTCAGCATCGACAGCCGCAGCGTCAGTGCCGGGCAACTGTTCGTCGCCCTGACAGGCCCGCGTTTCGATGGCCACGATTACCTGGCCGATGTGAAGGACAAAGGTGCCGTAGCGGCGCTGGTCGAGCGTGAAGTGGCCGATGTCGACCTGCCACAGCTGCTGGTCAAGGACTGCCGTGTCGCGCTGGGGCAACTGGGTGCCTTGAATCGTGCCGCGTTCGACAAGCCGGTCGTGGCCATCACCGGTTCCAGCGGCAAGACCACGGTCAAGGAGATGCTGGCCAGCATCCTGCGCACCCGTGGCCTGGTGCATGCTACCCGTGGCAACCTGAACAATGACCTCGGGGCGCCGCTGACCCTGCTGGAAATCGCCCCGGAGCACAGCGCTGCGGTAATCGAGCTGGGCGCTTCGCGCATTGGCGAGATCCGCTACACCGTCGGCCTGACCCAGCCGCACGTGGTGGTCATCAATAACGCCGGTACTGCCCATGTCGGCGAGTTCGGCGGCCCGGAGAAAATCGTCGAGGCCAAGGGCGAGATCCTCGAAGGCCTGGGCGAGGGCGGCACGGCCATCCTCAATCTGGACGACAAGGCTTTTGCCATCTGGAAGGCGCGTGCCGGTGCGCACAGGGTCGTCAGTTTCGCCCGTAACGATGGCCGCGCCGACTTCTACGCCACTGGCATCGATCGCGATGCGCGTGGCTGCCCGTCCTTCACGCTGCATGGCGCCGGGGACTCGGTTGCGGTGCAACTCAACGTACTGGGCGAGCACAACGTCAGCAACGCATTGGCCGCTGCGGCGGCTGCCCACGCCGTCGGTCTGAGCCTGAGCGGCATTGCCGCTGGCCTGAATGCCGTGCAACCGGTCAAGGGCCGCACCGTGGCGCAGATCGCGCCGAACGGTGTGCGGGTAATCGACGACAGTTACAACGCAAATCCCACCTCGATGTGCGCGGCCATTGATATACTCGCCGGCTTTTCCGGACGCACCGTCCTGGTGCTTGGGGATATCGGCGAATTGGGTCAATGGGCGGAGGAAGGCCACCGTCAGGTGGGTGACTACGCGCGTGACAAGGTCGACGCCCTGTACGCTGTGGGTTCCAACATGACACACGCGGTCAAGGCGTTCGGCGCCAATGGCCGTCATTTCGCTACTCAAGCTGAGCTGATCGACGCGGTTCGCGCCGAAAATGCCAGTGACACCACTATCTTGATCAAGGGCTCGCGCAGCGCTGCGATGGAAAACGTCGTGGCGGCATTGTGCGGTGCCAGCGGGGAGAAACATTAATGCTGCTGCTGTTGGCTGAGTATCTGCAACAGTTCCACAAAGGCTTCGCGGTCTTCCAGTACCTGTCCCTGCGCGGGATCCTTGGTGTACTGACTGCGTTGTCGCTGGCGCTGTGGCTGGGCCCGTGGATGATCCGTACCCTGCAGATTCGCCAGATCGGTCAGGCCGTCCGTAATGACGGCCCGCAATCGCACCTGTCCAAATCCGGCACCCCGACCATGGGCGGCGCGCTGATCCTGTCGGCCATCGCGATCAGCACCCTGCTGTGGGCCGACCTGTCCAACCGCTACGTGTGGGTCGTGCTGATCGTCACCCTGGCGTTTGGCGCCATCGGTTGGGTCGACGACTACCGCAAGGTGATCGAGAAGAACTCCCGTGGCTTGCCGAGCCGCTGGAAGTATTTCTGGCAGTCGGTGTTCGGCCTGGCTGCGGCGATCTTCCTTTACAAGACCGCCCCGACCAGCGTCGAGACCACGCTGATCGTGCCGTTCATCAAGGATGTCACCATTCCGCTGGGCATCGGCTTCGTCGTCCTGACCTACTTCGTGATCGTCGGTTCGAGCAACGCGGTCAACCTCACCGACGGCCTCGACGGCCTGGCCATCATGCCAACGGTCATGGTGGGCGGTGCCCTGGGCATCTTCTGCTACCTGTCGGGCAACGTGAAGTTCGCCGAATACCTGCTGATCCCGTATGTGCCGGGTTCGGGCGAGCTGATCGTGTTCTGCGGCGCGCTGATCGGAGCGGGTCTGGGCTTCCTGTGGTTCAACACTTACCCGGCCCAGGTCTTCATGGGCGACGTCGGCGCCCTGGCGCTGGGCGCCGCGCTGGGCACCATCGCGGTGATCGTCCGCCAGGAAATCGTACTGTTCATCATGGGTGGCGTATTCGTCATGGAAACCCTGTCGGTGGTGATCCAGGTCGCCTCCTTCAAGTTGACCGGCAAGCGCGTGTTCCGCATGGCGCCGATTCACCACCACTTTGAACTCAAGGGCTGGCCTGAACCACGGGTGATCGTCCGTTTCTGGATCATCACCGTGATTCTGGTGCTGGTCGGCCTTGCAACCCTGAAACTGAGGTAGATGAGCGTGTCACTGATCGCTTCCGACCAATTCCGCATCGTTGTCGGCCTCGGCAAGAGCGGCATGTCCCTGGTTCGCTTCCTGGCGAGCCGGGGCATTGCCTTTGCGGTCGCCGACACCCGCGAGCAACCGCCGGAACTGGACACCCTGCGCCGTGATTACCCGCAGGTGGAAGTGCGCTGTGGCGAGCTGGACGTGGACTTCCTCTGCCGCGCCAATGAGCTGTACGTGAGCCCGGGCCTGGCGTTGTCTACCCCGGCGCTGCAGCAGGCCGCGGCGCGCGGTGTGGCCCTGTCGGGTGACATCGAGCTGTTCGCCCGCCATGCCAAGGCGCCGATCATCGCCATCAGCGGCTCCAACGCCAAAAGCACCGTCACCACCTTGGTCGGTGAAATGGCTGCCAAGGCGGGCAAGCGTGTGGCCGTTGGCGGCAACCTCGGTACGCCGGCCCTCGACTTGCTCGGGGATGAGGTGGAGCTGTATGTGCTGGAGCTGTCCAGCTTCCAGCTGGAAACCACCGACCAGCTCAATGCCGAAGTGGCCACCGTGCTGAACGTCAGCGAAGACCACATGGACCGCTACAGCGGCCTGCCGGCCTATCACCTGGCCAAGCACCGGATCTTCCGGGGCGCCCACCAGGTTGTGGTGAACCGCCAGGACGCCCTGAGCCGGCCATTGCCGGTGGAAGGCCGGCCGTGCTGGAGCTTTGGTCTGAACCCGCCCGACTTCAAGGCCTTTGGCCTGCGCGAGGTTGATGGCGAGAAGTACCTGGCCTTCGAATTCCAGAACCTGATGCCGGTTCGCGAACTGAAAGTGCGTGGCGCGCACAACCAGAGCAATGCCCTCGCAGCCCTGGCCCTCGGCCATGCGGCCGGCTTGCCGTTTGCGCCGATGCTCGAAGCCCTGCGTGAATTTGGTGGCCTGGCCCATCGTTGCCAGTGGGTTCGCGAGCGCAATGGCGTCAACTGGTACGACGATTCCAAGGCCACCAACGTGGGGGCCGCGCTGGCCGCCATCGAAGGCCTGGGCGCGGACATCACCGGCAAGCTGGTGCTGATTGCCGGCGGCGACGGCAAAGGTGCCGATTTCGCAGCGCTGCGTGCACCGGTGGCGCGCTTCTGCCGTGCAGTGGTGCTGCTGGGCCGTGATGCCGAGCGCCTGGCCGAAACACTGGGTGAAGGTGTGCAGCAGGTCCGGGTCAAGACCCTGGATGAGGCCGTCGAGCAGTGCGCCGCCTTGGCTCAGCCGGGCGATGCGGTGCTGTTGTCGCCAGCCTGCGCCAGCCTCGACATGTTCAAGAACTTTGAAGAACGCGGGCGGCTGTTCGCCCAAGCGGCGGGAGGGCTGGCATGATCCTGGGCATCTTCAAGCCGTACCCGTCGCCGCTGATCAGCGGCCGTGGCATCGACCTCGACTTCGCGATGCTCGCCGGTTGCCTGGCATTGCTGGGCTTGGGCCTGGTGATGATCACCTCGGCCTCTTCGGAAGTGGCTGCGGTGCAGTCGGGCAACCCGCTTTACCACATGTTCCGCCACCTGGTGTACGTGGCCATCGGCCTGTTCGCCTGCGGCGCCACCATGCTGGTACCGATCGCCACCTGGCAGCGCATGGGCTTCATGATGCTGCTGGGCGCCTTCGGCTTGCTGGTGCTGGTGCTGGTGCCCGGCATCGGCCGCGAAGTGAACGGTTCCATGCGCTGGATCGGCTTCAGCTTCTTCAACGTCCAGCCTTCGGAAATTGCCAAGGTCTTCGTGGTCATCTACCTGGCCGGCTACCTGGTGCGCCGGCAGACCGAAGTGCGCGAGAGCTGGATGGGCTTCTTCAAACCTTTCATCGTGCTGCTGCCAATGGCCGGCCTGCTGCTGATGGAGCCAGACTTCGGCGCCACCGTGGTGATGATGGGCGCTGCGGCGGCCATGCTGTTCCTCGGCGGGGTGGGGTTGTTCCGCTTCAGCCTGATGGTGGTGCTGGCGGTGGTCGCGGTGTTTGTCCTGGTGCAGGCGCAGCCGTATCGAATGGCGCGCCTGATCACCTTTACCGACCCATGGTCCGACCAGTTCGGCTCGGGCTACCAGCTGACCCAGGCGCTGATTGCCTTTGGTCGCGGCGAGTGGCTGGGCGTTGGCCTGGGCAACAGCGTGCAGAAGCAGTTCTACCTGCCCGAGGCGCACACCGACTTCGTGTTCTCGGTGCTGGCCGAAGAGCTCGGCGTGGTCGGCTCGCTGGTCACCATCGCGCTGTTCGTCTTCGTCACCGTGCGTGCCCTGTACATCGGCCTGTGGGCTGAAAAGGCCAAGCAGTTCTTTGCCGCCTACATGGCGTTCGGCCTGGCCTTCCTGTGGATCGGCCAGTTCCTGATCAACATCGGGGTGAACGTCGGCCTGCTGCCGACCAAGGGCCTGACCTTGCCGTTCCTCAGCTACGGGGGCAGCTCGCTGGTGATCTGCTGTGCCTGCGTGGGGTTGCTGCTGCGTATCGAGTGGGAGAGCCGCACGCACCTGGGCAGCGAGGAACACGAATTCAACGAAAGCGATTTTGCCGAGGAGACCAGTCATGGCCGCTGACGGCAAGAACGTACTGATCATGGCAGGCGGCACCGGGGGCCACGTGTTCCCGGCCCTGGCCTGCGCTCGCGAGTTCCAGGCACGCGGTTACAGCGTGCACTGGCTGGGCACGCCGAAAGGCATCGAGAACGAAGTGGTGCCCCAGGCCGGTCTGCCGTTGCACCTGATCCAGGTCAGCGGCCTGCGCGGCAAGGGCAAGCTGTCGTTGCTCAAGGCGCCGTTCACCCTGGTCAAGGCCGTGCTGCAGGCACGGCGCATCATTCGTCAGCTCAAGCCGGTGTGTGTGCTGGGCTTCGGCGGCTATGTGACCGGGCCCGGCGGTGTGGCCGCGCGGCTGTGCGGTGTGCCGCTGGTGATCCACGAGCAGAACGCCCGTGCGGGTACCGCCAATCGGCTGCTGGTGCCACTCTCGGCGCGGGTCTGCGAAGCTTTCCCGGGCACGTTCCAGGCCAATGACAAGCTGCGTACCACCGGCAATCCGGTACGCACAGAGTTGTTCATGGATGCACAACGTGCGCCCCTTTCCGAGCGCCGTGCTCGCCTGTTGGTAATGGGCGGCAGCCTGGGTGCGGAACCATTGAACAAATTGTTGCCTAAGGCCCTGTCCGAAGTGTCTGCGGCGCTGCGGCCAGAGGTGTTCCACCAGGCTGGCAAGCAACACGCGCCGATCACCGCCGAGCGTTATCACGAGGTCGGCGTCGAGGCTCAGGTAGAGCCTTTCATCACGGACATGGCCCAAGCCTATGGCTGGGCCGACATGGTGGTATGCCGGGCCGGTGCCCTGACCGTCAGCGAACTCGCGGCGGCAGGCCTGCCTTCGATGCTGGTGCCGCTGCCCCATGCGATCGACGACCACCAGACCTACAACGCCCAATATCTGGCTCGGGAGGGCGCGGCCTTCCTGATGCCACAAGCGACAACTGGCGCAGCGCAGCTCGCTGAACGCCTGAACGAGGTGCTGATGCAACCCGAGAAACTCAACACCATGGCTGGCACCGCACGGCGCCTGGCCAAACCTGCTGCAACCAGCACCGTGGTCGATATCTGCCTGGAGGTGGCCCATGGTTGAAAGCCAGAAAGCCATTCCCCAGCCGAAGATGGGCCGTATCCGCCGTATTCACTTCGTCGGTATCGGCGGCGTCGGTATGTGCGGCATCGCCGAAGTGCTGCTGAACCTGGGCTATGAGGTGTCCGGCTCCGACCTCAAGGCGTCGCCGGTCACCGAGCGCCTGGAGTCGTTTGGCGCCGAGATCTTCGTTGGCCACCGTGCCGAGAACGCAGTCGCCGCCGATGTGCTGGTAGTGTCCAGCGCGATCAACCCGGCCAACCCGGAAGTCGCCACCGCCCTCGAGCGGCGTATTCCGGTGGTGCCGCGTGCCGAGATGCTTGCCGAGCTGATGCGCTACCGCCACGGCGTTGCGGTCGCCGGTACCCACGGCAAGACCACCACCACCAGCCTGCTGGCCTCGGTGTTCGCCGCCGGTGGCCTGGACCCGACCTTCGTCATCGGTGGGCGCCTGACCGCGGCCGGTACCAATGCCCAGCTGGGCACCAGCCGCTACCTGATCGCCGAAGCGGACGAGAGCGACGCCAGCTTCCTGCACCTGCAGCCGATGGTCGCCGTGGTCACCAACATCGACGCCGACCACATGGCGACTTACGAAGGCGACTTCAACAAACTGAAGAAAACCTTCGTCGAGTTCCTGCACAACCTGCCGTTCTACGGTTTGGCGGTAATGTGCCTGGATGACCCGGTGGTGCGCGAGATCCTGCCGCAGGTCAAACGCCCGACGGTCACCTACGGCTTCAGCGAAGAGGCGGATATCCGCGCCATCAACGTGCGCCAGCAGGGTATGCAGACGCACTTCACCGTGCTGCGCCGTGACTGCGAGCCGCTGGAGGTGTCGGTGAACATGCCCGGCAACCACAACGTGCTCAATGCCCTGGCAACCATTGCCATCGCCACGGACGAAGGCATCAGCGACGAGGCCATCATCCAGGGGCTGTCCGGCTTCCAGGGTGTCGGCCGACGCTTCCAGGTCTACGGCGAGCTGCCGGTCGACGGCGGCAGCGTGATGCTGGTCGACGACTACGGCCACCACCCGACCGAAGTCGCCGCTGTCATCAAGGCCGTGCGCGGTGGCTGGCCGAGCCGTCGCCTGGTCATCGTCTACCAGCCGCACCGTTATAGCCGCACCCGCGACCTTTACGACGACTTCGTGCAGGTACTGGGCGACGCCAACGTGTTGCTGTTGATGGAAGTCTACCCGGCCGGCGAAGAGCCGATCCCCGGGGCGGACAGCCGTCAGCTGTGCCACAGCATCCGTCAGCGCGGCAAGCTGGACCCGATCTACATCGAGCGTGGCGCAGAGCTCGCCCCGCTGGTGCAGCCACTGCTGCGCGCGGGCGACATCCTGCTTTGCCAGGGCGCCGGTGATGTCGGTGGCCTTGCCCCGCAATTGATGAAAAGCCCGCTGTTCGCTGGCGCCAAGCAGGAGAAGTCGAAATGACCAGCGCCTACGACACACTGCACTCGTCCCTGGACGTCAAGGCGTTCGGCCGCGTCGCCGTGCTCTACGGCGGCAAGAGCGCCGAGCGTGAAGTCTCGCTCAAGTCCGGCGCCGCCGTGATCGAGGCCTTGACCAGCGCCGGTGTCGACGTGGTCGCCATCGATGTGGGCGACGACCTGCTCGACCGCCTGCAACGCGAGAAGATCGACCGCGCGTTCATTATCCTCCACGGCCGTGGCGGTGAGGACGGCAGCATGCAGGGTCTGCTCGAGTGCCTGGGCATCCCTTACACCGGCAGCGGCATCCTCGCTTCGGCCCTGGCCATGGACAA
Organism: Pseudomonas sp. NFX1; assembly: GCF_051123555.1. Taxonomy (NCBI): domain Bacteria; kingdom Pseudomonadati; phylum Pseudomonadota; class Gammaproteobacteria; order Pseudomonadales; family Pseudomonadaceae; genus Pseudomonas; species Pseudomonas sp. NFX1. Next base: position 5,711,849 of record NZ_CP169366.1, read on the forward strand.
GCTGCGCACCAAGCAGGTGTGGCAGAGCCTGGGTATTCCGACCCCGCGCCACGCGGTTTTGGCCAGCGAAAACGATTGTGTGGTGGCCAGTACGGAACTGGGCTTCCCGCTTATCGTCAAACCTGCCCATGAAGGCTCTAGCATCGGCATGGCCAAGGTGAACAGCGAGCAGGAATTGATCGCCGCCTGGCAGGACGCCGCCAAATACGATTCCCAGGTTCTGGTCGAGCAGTGGATCCACGGCCCGGAGTTCACCATCGCGGTGCTGCGTGGCCAGGTGCTGCCGCCAATCGCCCTGGGTACGCCGCACGTGTTCTACGACTACGACGCCAAGTACATCGCCAACGATACCCAGTACCGCATTCCGTGCGGTCTGGACAGTGTCAAGGAACAGGAACTGATCGACCTGACCGCGCGGGCCTGCGATGCCATCGGCATCGAAGGCTGGGGGCGGTTGGACGTGATGCAGGACGAGCAGGGCCGGTTCTGGCTGCTCGAAGTCAACACCGCACCCGGCATGACTGATCATAGCCTGGTGCCCATGGCGGCCCGCGCGGCCGGCCTGGACTTCCAGCAACTGGTGCTGGCGATCCTGGCTGCCAGCGTCGAGACGCGAGGTTAACAGCCATGCAAGGCGCGATGTTACGTCATCAGCAACCCGCCACCGGCCGTAGCAAGCCGGTGCCGCGCGGTGCCAGCCGAATGGTGGCCAACGAGCCCATGTCGGCGCGCCTGCCCAAGGCCAACTTCAGTGGACTCAAGCGCCTGCTCTGGCCGGTGCTGCTGGTCGCGGCAGGCTTCGGCGCCTATGAAGGCGCCATTCGCCTGATGCCTTATGCCGACCGGCCGATCACCCGGATCGCCGTGCAGGGCGACCTCAGCTACATCAGCCAGCAGGCGGTGCAGCAGCGTATCGCCCCGTTCATGGCGGCGAGCTTCTTCAGCGTCGACCTGCCGGCGATGCGTGCGGAGCTCGAGCAGATGCCGTGGATCGCCCATGCCGAGGTCCGGCGCGTGTGGCCGGACGAGGTGGTGATCCGCCTGGAAGAACAGCTGCCAGTGGCACGCTGGGGTGACGAGGCCTTGCTCAACAACCAGGGCCAGGCCTTCACCCCGCGCGAACTGGCCAACTATGAGCACCTGCCGCAGCTGTTCGGGCCGCAGCGTGCTCAGCAGCAAGTCATGCAGCAGTATCAGGTATTGAGCCAGATGCTGCGCCCCATGGGCTTTTCCATCGCTCGCCTGGAGCTGCGCGAGCGCGGCAGCTGGTTCCTGACCACCGGTGCGGGCAGCACCGGCCCAGGCATCGAGCTGCTATTGGGGCGCGACCATCTGGTGGAGAAGATGCGCCGTTTCATTGCCATTTACGACAAGACGCTTAAAGAGCAGATCACCAACATCGCCCGCATCGATCTGCGATACGCCAACGGACTTGCCGTTGGTTGGCGGGAACCGATTGCACCGACGACGGCCCAACCCGCCGTTGCGAAGAATTAGAGAGAGGCAGGACCATGGCAAACGCGCATAGCGGCAAAATGATCGTCGGGCTGGACATTGGCACCTCCAAGGTGGTGGCGCTGGTGGGCGAAGTGGGCGAAGACGGCACCCTGGAGATCGTCGGGATCGGCACCCATCCGTCCCGCGGCCTTAAAAAAGGCGTGGTGGTGAACATCGAGTCGACCGTGCAGTCCATCCAGCGCGCGGTGGAAGAAGCGCAGCTGATGGCCGGCTGCCGTATCCACTCGGCGTTCGTCGGCGTGGCCGGCAACCACATTCGCAGCCTGAACTCCCACGGCATTGTCGCCATCCGCGACCGTGAGGTCAGTGTTGCCGACCTCGAGCGCGTGCTCGACGCTGCCCAGGCCGTGGCCATTCCAGCTGACCAGCGCGTGCTGCACACCCTGCCGCAGGACTACGTGATCGACAACCAGGAAGGCGTGCGCGAGCCACTGGGCATGTCCGGCGTGCGCCTGGAAGCCAAGGTCCACGTGGTCACCTGTGCGGTCAACGCGGCGCAGAACATCGAGAAGTGCGTGCGCCGTTGTGGCCTGGAAATCGACGACATCATCCTCGAGCAACTGGCGTCGGCCTACTCGGTACTGACCGACGACGAAAAAGAGCTCGGCGTGTGCCTGGTGGACATCGGCGGTGGCACCACCGATATCGCCATCTTCACCGAAGGTGCGATCCGTCACACCGCGGTCATCCCGATTGCCGGCGACCAGGTCACCAACGACATCGCCATGGCCCTGCGTACACCGACCCAGTACGCCGAGGAAATCAAGATCCGCTACGCCTGCGCCCTGGCCAAGCTGGCCGGCGCCGGCGAAACCATCAAGGTGCCGAGCGTGGGTGACCGCCCACCGCGCGAGCTGTCGCGCCAGGCCCTGGCCGAGGTGGTGGAGCCACGTTACGACGAGCTCTTCACCCTGATCCAGGCCGAACTGCGCCGCAGCGGCTACGAGGACCTGGTGCCGGCTGGCATCGTCCTCACCGGCGGCACCGCGAAAATGGAAGGCGCCGTGGAACTGGCCGAGGAAATCTTCCACATGCCGGTACGCCTGGGCGTACCGCACAGCGTTCGAGGGCTGAGCGACGTGGTGCGCAACCCGATCTATTCCACCGGTGTGGGCCTGCTCACCTACGGCCTGCTCAAGCAGTCCGAGGACTTGATCCTGACCGGTAACAGCAACAGCAGCAGCAACAGCTATGGCGATGAACCGAAGGCTCCAGTGCTTGAGCGATTCAAGCGCTGGGTCCAGGGCAATTTCTAAGTTTCAAAGCAGTAGTGGTAGGCGCGACAACTAGAGAACTGTAAGGAGAGGGAAAATGTTCGAGCTCGTAGACAACGTCCCGCAAAGTCCGGTCATCAAGGTGATCGGCGTAGGTGGTGGTGGCGGCAACGCCGTCAACCACATGGTCAAGAGCAGCATCGAAGGTGTGGAATTCATCTGCGCCAACACCGATGCCCAGGCGCTGAAAAGTATTGGCGCGCGCACCATCCTGCAATTGGGCACTGGCGTGACCAAAGGCCTGGGTGCGGGTGCCAATCCGGAAGTCGGCCGTCAGGCCGCGCTGGAAGACCGTGAGCGCATTGCCGAGGTGCTGCAGGGCACCAACATGGTGTTCATCACCACCGGCATGGGTGGCGGTACCGGTACCGGTGCAGCCCCGATCATCGCCGAAGTGGCGAAGGAAATGGGCATCCTCACCGTTGCCGTGGTGACCCGTCCGTTCCCGTTCGAAGGCCGCAAACGTATGCAGATCGCCGATGAAGGCATCCGCATGCTGGCCGAGAGCGTCGACTCGCTGATCACCATCCCCAACGAGAAGCTGCTGACCATCCTGGGCAAGGATGCCAGCCTGCTGTCCGCCTTCGCCAAGGCTGACGACGTACTGGCCGGTGCCGTGCGCGGTATTTCCGACATCATCAAGCGCCCTGGCATGATCAACGTCGACTTCGCCGACGTGCGCACCGTGATGGGCGAGATGGGCATGGCCATGATGGGTACTGGCTGCGCCAGCGGCCCGAACCGTGCGCGTGAAGCGACCGAGGCGGCGATCCGCAACCCGTTGCTGGAAGACGTCAACCTGCAGGGCGCCCGTGGCATCCTGGTGAACATCACCGCCGGCCCTGACCTGTCGCTGGGTGAGTACTCCGACGTGGGTAGCATCATCGAAGCCTTCGCCTCCGACCACGCGATGGTCAAGGTCGGCACCGTGATCGATCCGGACATGCGCGATGAGCTGCACGTGACCGTGGTCGCCACTGGCCTGGGCGCGCGCATCGAGAAGCCGGTCAAGGTGGTGGACAACACCCTGCAGACCGCTCAGCAGGCGTACGAAGCGTCCAACCCGGCACCGGTTCGCCAGGAGCAGCCTGCGGTCAACTACCGTGACCTGGAGCGCCCGACTGTCATGCGCAACCAGGCCCATGCAGGTGCCGCTGCGGCAGCTAAACTGAACCCTCAGGATGACCTGGACTACCTCGATATCCCGGCTTTCCTGCGTCGTCAGGCTGATTAATGGAATTTATCAGGGGTATAAAGGTGATTGGTATTCAGCAAAGGTTGGGTCTGTTATCATCCTCAGCCTTTGTTGATACCTGTTCGCAATTTGCGCTGAAGCGGCCAATGCCATGATTAAACAACGCACCCTGAAGAATACCATCCGTGCCACAGGTGTCGGCCTGCACTCCGGGGAGAAGGTATACCTGACCCTGAAGCCTGCACCTGTTGACACCGGCATCGTCTTCCGCCGCGCCGATCTCGACCCTGTGGTCGAAATCCCGGCGCGCGCGGCCAACGTCGGCGAGACAACCATGTCGACGACGCTGGTCAACGGTGACGTCAAGGTCGATACGGTCGAGCACCTGCTCTCCGCCATGGCGGGCCTGGGCATCGATAACGCCTACGTCGAGCTCTCCGCCTCGGAAGTGCCGATCATGGATGGCAGCGCCGGACCCTTTGTATTCCTGATTCAGTCTGCCGGCCTGGAAGAACAGGACGCCCCCAAACAGTTCATCCGCATCCTGCGCGAAGTGACAGTGGAGGAGGGCGACAAGCGCGCCACCTTCCTGCCTTTCGAAGGGTTCAAGGTGAGCTTCGAGATCGACTTCGATCACCCGGTCGTCAGCGGCCGGACCCAGAGCGCCAGTGTGGATTTCTCCAGCACGTCGTTCGTGAAAGAAGTCAGCCGTGCCCGCACCTTCGGTTTCATGCGGGACATCGAGTACCTGCGCAAGCATAACCTTGCGTTGGGCGGCAGTGTCGAAAACGCCATCGTGGTAGATGAGACTGGCGTGCTGAACGAAGACGGCCTTCGTTATGAAGACGAATTCGTCAAGCACAAGATTCTCGACGCCATTGGCGACCTCTACCTGCTGGGCAACAGCCTGATTGGCGAGTTCAAGGGCTACAAGTCCGGGCACGCGCTGAACAACCAGCTGCTGCGCAAGCTCATTGCTGAAACCGATGCCTGGGAAGTGGTCACTTTCGAAGATGCCAGTACGGCACCGATCTCGTACATGCGCCCTGTTGCGGCCGTGTAAGTTCGAACACTCTCTAGTTCATTAAGGCCACCTTCGGGTGGCCTTTTTTATACCTGCTTTTTATCCCGGGCATGGCTGGCGAGCCGTTCCAGCGCGGCGCGCAGCTTGGGGTCGGTAATACCCTCGGCGGTATCGCGAAGGCTTTCGGCGGCATTGCTCGACAGCTCGGTGGCATGCCCGCCACGCTTGGCGGGTACCAGCGGCGGTTGCACCTTGTACAGGATGCGCCGCAGGTTGCCGAACGCTTCCATGGCTTGCAACTCGCGCATCAGGCGTTTCTGCTGATAGCGCAGGCGGGTGGCCCAGTGGCCGTCGGTCACCACCAGCAACAAGGTACCGTCACGCCAGGAGGCAACGTGGCAATGCTCGCGGGCGGCCGGCTGCAGCTGGCTTTCCAGCAGGCGCTGCAGGTGTTCCAGTCGTTCGGCCTGGTTCAACAGCAGGCGCAGCGGACGGACCTGGCGCAGCAGTGCCGAGGGAAGCTGGGCGGGGGAGGGTTTATAGGCCATGCGGGTACGTATGAAGTTACAAGATCGGCAGTCTAACAGATGCGGGGTTATCGATTGCCTGCACTGGCCGCTTCGCCGATAAACACCGGATACGAGCTATTCTCGATACGTTTCATCTTTCTCAGCCTTGAACTCAGGGAAAATGCCCCTATCTAAGAAACGCCCCTGCCAAAACGCTGTACCAGCATCGTGGAAATCCACCACTTTCCTCACCATCGTTTCCGGGTAGAATGCTCGTTCGCATGCGGCCTTAGGGCTGCACGGGCGACTCATGGGGCCGCCCTCCATCCCTACGTGTGGAAGATCCTGCCGATATGTTTGCGCCTTTGTTAAAGAAACTTTTTGGAAGCAAGAATGAGCGTGAAGTCAAACGCATGCTCAAGACGGTGACTATCGTCAATGCCTTCGAAGAGAAGATGGTGGCCCTCTCCGATGAGCAACTGCGGGGCAAGACCGCAGAGTTCAAGGAACGCTTGGCCAAAGGCGAGACACTGGACCAACTGCTGCCCGAAGCCTTCGCCGTGGCCCGTGAGGCCGGCAAGCGTGTGATGGGCATGCGCCACTTCGACGTGCAGCTGATCGGCGGCATGACCCTGCACGAGGGCATGATCGCAGAAATGCGCACCGGTGAAGGCAAGACCTTGGTCGGTACCTTGGCCGTCTACCTCAACGCATTGTCCGGCAAGGGCGTGCACGTGGTGACCGTCAACGACTACCTGGCCCGCCGTGACGCCAACTGGATGCGCCCCTTGTACGAGTTCCTCGGTCTGTCCGTGGGCATCGTCTCGGCTTTCCAGCCGCCGGAAGAAAAGCGCGCTGCCTACGCCTCTGACATCACCTACGGCACCAACAACGAATTCGGTTTCGACTACCTGCGCGACAACATGGCGTTCAGCCAGGAAGAGAAGTTCCAGCGTGAACTCAACTTCTCGGTCATCGACGAAGTCGACTCGATCCTCATCGACGAAGCCCGTACTCCGCTGATCATTTCCGGGCAGGCCGAAGACAGCTCCAAGCTGTACATCGAGATCAACCGTCTGATCCCGCGTCTGACCCAGCACATCGAGGAAGTCGAGGGCCAGGTCACTCAGGAAGGCCACTTCTCCATCGACGAGAAGAGCCGCCAGGTCGAGCTCAACGAAGCGGGTCACCAGTTCATCGAAGAGATGCTCACCCAGGCCGGCCTGCTGGCCGAGGGCGAGAGCCTCTACTCGGCGCACAACCTGGGCCTGCTGACCCACGTCTACGCTGGGCTGCGCGCGCACAAGCTGTTCCACCGCAACGTCGAATACATCGTCCAGGACGGCCAGGTCCTGCTGATCGACGAGCACACCGGCCGTACCATGCCCGGCCGTCGCCTGTCCGAAGGCCTGCACCAGGCCATCGAAGCGAAAGAGAACCTGAACATTCAGGCCGAGAGCCAGACCCTGGCTTCGACCACCTTCCAGAACTACTTCCGCCTTTACACCAAGCTGTCCGGCATGACCGGTACGGCCGACACCGAAGCGTTCGAGTTCCAGTCGATCTACGGCCTCAACGTGATGGTGATCCCGCCGAACAAGCCGCTGGCGCGCAAGGACTTCAACGACCTGGTGTACCTGACCGCCGACGAGAAATACGCTGCGATCATCGCCGACATCAAAGAAAGCATGACCCTGGGTCGCCCGGTACTGGTGGGAACTGCCACCATCGAAACTTCCGAGCACATGTCGAACCTGCTGCTCAAGGAAGGTATCGAGCACAAGGTACTGAACGCCAAGTACCACGAGAAGGAAGCCGAGATCATCGCCCAGGCGGGTGCTCCGGGCGCGTTGACCATCGCCACCAACATGGCTGGCCGTGGTACCGACATCCTGCTGGGCGGTAACTGGGAAGCCGAAGTGGCTGCCCTGGACAGCCCGACCGCCGAACAGATCGCGCAGATCAAGGCCGACTGGCAGAAGCGCCACCAGCAGGTGATCGAGTCGGGTGGCCTGCATGTGATCGCCTCCGAGCGTCACGAGTCGCGCCGTATCGACAACCAGCTGCGTGGCCGTTCCGGCCGTCAGGGTGACCCAGGTTCCAGCCGCTTCTACCTGTCGCTCGAAGACAGCCTGATGCGCATCTTCGCCTCCGATCGGGTGAAGAACTTCATGAAGGCACTGGGCATGCAGTCCGGCGAGGCGATCGAGCACCGCATGGTCACCAACGCCATCGAGAAAGCCCAGCGCAAGGTCGAAGGCCGCAACTTCGACATCCGCAAGCAGCTGCTCGAATACGACGACGTGGCCAACGAGCAGCGCAAGGTGATCTACCACATGCGCAACAGCTTGCTGGCGGCCGAGAACATTGGCGATACCATCGCCGAATTCCGCAAGGAAGTGCTGGACGCTACCATCAGCCAGCACATCCCGCCGCAATCGCTGCCCGAGCAGTGGGACGTGGCCGGCCTGGAGGCCTCGCTGGCGAGCGATTTCGCCATGAAGCTGCCGATCCAGCAATGGCTCGACGAGGACGACCACCTCTACGAAGAGACCCTGCGCGAGAAGCTGCTGAGCGAGATCACCAGCGCCTACACCGAGAAGGAAGACCAGGCCGGCATCGACGCCCTGCGTACCTTCGAGAAGCAGATTCTGCTGCGTGTGCTGGACGACCTGTGGAAAGACCACCTGTCGACCATGGACCACCTGCGCCACGGTATTCACCTGCGCGGTTATGCGCAGAAGAACCCGAAGCAGGAGTACAAGCGCGAGTCGTTCACGCTGTTCCAGGAGCTGCTCGAGTCGATCAAGCGCGACACCATCCGCGTGCTGTCGCACGTTCAGGTGCGCCGCGAAGACCCGATCGAAGAAGAAGCCCGCCTGCGCCGCGAGGCCGAAGAACTGGCCAGCCGCATGCAGTTCCAGCATGCCCCTGCGCCAGGCCTTGAAAGCGAGCAGCTGAGTGAAGAGGGCGCCGAAGTGGCCGTGGCCACGGCACCGGTGCGCAATGACCAGAAGCTGGGCCGCAACGAGCCATGCTGGTGCGGTTCGGGCAAGAAGTTCAAGCATTGCCATGGGCAGATCGAGTGATCTGATCTGACTCTTGTAAAAGCCTGGGGCCGCTTTGCGGCCCTTTCGCGACACAAGGCCGCTCCTACAGGTACCGCGCTCGTCTACGGATTGGCGCGGCCCCTGTAGGAGCGGCCTTGTGTCGCGATGGGGCGCAAAGCGCCCCCGTTTTTCGACATTAACCGTTTTATCTAGGAGCGCTCTAATGGCTGTTGGTCTTGGTCCTTTGCCCACCCTGCACCCGGTTCCGGGTTTTGAACTCGGCATCGCTTCTGCCGGCATCAAGCGCCCTGGGCGCAAGGATGTGGTGGTCATGCGCTGTGCCGAAGGCTCCAGCGTCGCTGGCGTGTTCACCCTCAACGCCTTTTGCGCCGCTCCGGTTATCCTCTCCAAGCAGCGCGTTCAGGGCACTGTGCGTTACCTGTTGACCAACACCGGCAACGCCAACGCCGGTACCGGTGCACCTGGCCTGGCCGCTGCCGAGCGCACCTGCGCCAAGCTCGCCGAGCTGACCGGCGTGCCGGCCGAGTCGGTACTGCCATTTTCCACCGGTGTGATCGGCGAGCCGCTGCCAGTCGAGAAGATCGAAGGCGCCCTGCAGGCCGCCCTGGACGACCTGTCGGAAAACAACTGGGCTGAAGCCGCCACCGGCATCATGACCACCGACACCCTGCCCAAGGGTGCCAGCCGCCAGTTCCAGCACGATGGCGTGACCGTCACCGTTACCGGCATCAGCAAAGGCGCCGGCATGATCCGCCCGAACATGGCCACCATGCTCGGCTACATCGCCACCGACGCCAAGGTCGCACCCCAAGTGCTCAAGGACCTGATGCTCGATGGCGCCAACAAGTCGTTCAACCGCATCACCATCGATGGCGACACCTCGACCAACGACTGCTGCATGCTGATCGCCACCGGCAAGGCCAACCTGCCGGAAGTCACCGAAGCCAGCGGTGCGCTGTTCGAAGCCCTGAAAAAGGCCGTATTCGAAGTGTGCATGGACGTGGCCCAGGCCATCGTCCGTGACGGCGAAGGCGCCACCAAGTTCGTCACCGTGCAGGTCAACGGCGGGGGTAACCACCAGGAATGCCTGGACGTCGGTTACGCCGTGGCTCACTCGCCGCTGATCAAGACCGCGCTGTTCGCCTCCGACCCCAACTGGGGCCGCATTCTGGCGGCCGTTGGCCGTGCCGGCGTGCCAGAGCTGGATGTCAGCCTGATCGACGTGTACCTGGACAACGTCTGCATCGCCAGCCAGGGCGGCCGTAGCCCTAGCTATACCGAGGCACAGGGTTCGGCGGTAATGGCCCAGGAAGAGATCACCATCCGCATCGAGCTGGGCCGCGGTGCGTGCAGCGAAACCATCTGGACCACCGACCTGTCCCACGAGTACGTGAAGATCAACGCCGAATACCGCACCTGATGCATGTGGGGCCGCGTGCGGCCCCATAACCCCAGACAAATGGAGCCGAACCATGAGCTACCACCTGATCATCGGCGACAAGTTGCATTCCTCCTGGTCGCTACGCGGCGCCCTGGCCCTTGAGCTGGCTGGCGTTGCCTACGAAGAAACCCTGATCAAACTCAACCAGCCCGACACCCGCCAACGCCTGCTCGCTTACTCGGCCACCGGCAAGGTGCCGTTGCTCAAGACCGAGCACGGTGTGATCGCCGACTCGCTGGCCATCGCCGAATACCTCAACGAACGCCACCCAGAGGCCCAGCTGTGGCCTGCCGACGTGGCTGCCCGTGCTCAGGCTCGTTCGGCCTGCGCGCAGATGCACAGTGGCTTCTTCGCCCTGCGCGGGGCGATGCCGTTCGACCTGGCCCGTGATGAAGCCCTGGAGAACGTGCCGCTGGACGTGCAGGTCGATATCGACCGTATCGTCGCGCTGTGGTCCGAGTGCCGCTTGGTAGCCAAAGACAGTGGGCCGTTCCTGTTCGGCAAGCCGACTCTCGCTGACGCCTACTTCGCCCCGGTGGCTGTGCGCTTGCGCACCTACCGCGTTGAGGTGCCGGCAGAGGCGGCAACGTACATCGAGACCATTTACCAGTGGCCGGCCTTCAAGGCCTGGCAACAGGCTGGCCTGGCGGAGCGCGCAGGGTGAAACGCATTCATGTAGTGGCCGCAGTGATCCGCGGCGCCGATGGCCGCATTCTTATCGCGCGACGGGCTGATACCCAACACCAGGGCGGCCTATGGGAATTCCCGGGCGGCAAGGTGGAAGAGGGCGAGAGCGTCGAAGCGGCGCTGGCCCGCGAGCTTCGTGAGGAGCTGGGTATCGAAGTGACCCGTTCACGGGCGCTGATCAAGGTCAGCCACGATTACCCGGACAAACAGGTGTTGCTGGATGTTCGCGAGGTCGAGGCATTCACCGGCGAGCCCCATGGTGCCGAGGGCCAGCCGTTGGCCTGGGTAACACCACGCGAACTGCCGCAGTACGACTTCCCCGAGGCCAACAAGCCGATTGTCGCCGCCGCGCGCCTGCCGGACCAGTATCTGATCACCCCCGATGGCCTTGAAGTGCCTGAGATGCTCAAGGGCATCCAGAAGGCGGTCGCCAGCGGCATACGCCTGATTCAGTTGCGTGCGCCGGACATGTACGACCCCAAGTACCGCGACGTGGCGGTGGATGCGGTCGGCTTGTGTGGCGGCAAGGCCCAACTGATGCTCAAGGGGCCGCTGGAGTGGCTGGGCGATTTCCCATCTGCGGGTTGGCACCTGACGGCCGCGCAGCTGCGCAAGTATGCGGCCAAGGGGCGGCCATTCCCTGAGCACCGTTGGTTGGCGGCGTCCTGCCACAGTGCAGAAGAGCTGGCGCTGGCGGAACAGATGGGGGTCGACTTCGTCACCCTGTCGCCGGTGCAGGCGACGCAGACGCATCCTGAGGCCGTGCCGCTGGGCTGGGATGAGGCGCAACGGCTGGTTGCGGGCTTCAGCCGGCCGGTGTTCTTGCTGGGTGGGGTCGGGCCGGGTGAGCGTGAGCGCGCTTGGGAACTCGGCGCACAAGGCGTTGCCGGGATTCGGGCGTTCTGGCCTGAGATTTGAGTCGCCAGTACTGGGGCCGCTTTGCGGCCCATTCGCGGGGCAAGCCCGCTCCCACACGAGGATCGCGCAGTACCTGTGGGAGTGGGCTTGCCCCGCCCTGGCACTCTCAGCCTTGAGGCTTTTCTGCGGGTTGCCACAGCACCTCGGCAACCCCCTGCCGGCGGCCAATGATCCGCGCGGCTACGAACAATAGATCCGACAGCCGATTGATATACGCCAACGCCACCCCTTCCAGCGGTTCCACCGCGTTCAGCTGCTGGCAGCGGCGCTCTGCGCTGCGCGCCAGGCAACGACACACATGCGCGTGCGCCACCAGTGCCGAGCCACTGGGCAGGATGAAGTTCTTCAACGGCCCCAGCTCCTCGTTCCATACATCGATTGCCGCTTCCAGCCGCTGCACTTCGGCCAAGTTCAACGCTTGGTAACTGGGCATCGCCAGTTCGCCACCGAGGTCGAACAAGCGGTGCTGACAAGGCGCCAGCACCTCGCTGACCTCAGCCAGCCCTTGCTCGGCCAGCCCTGCCAGCAGCAGCCCGAGCTGGCTGTTGAGGCTGTCCACCTCGCCAATCGCTTCGATGCGTGGGTGGTCCTTGGGCACCCGACGGCCGTCGCCCAGGCCGGTTTCGCCTTGGTCGCCAGTGCGGGTGTAGATCTTCGACAGGCGGTAGCCCATGTCATGCCTCCGTGGTGTTCGGTGCCGTCGCTGCCGGCTGGCCGAGGGGCAGGCGCAGGGTGAAGCATGTGCCCTGGCCGGGCGTGGACTGCACCTCCATCTGCCCCTTGTGGTTGTTGGTGATGATGAAATACGAGACCGAAAGGCCCAGGCCGGTGCCTTGGCCGATCTCCTTGGTGGTGAAAAACGGCTCGAAGGTGCGCTTGCGCACGGCTTCGGGCATGCCCACGCCGTTGTCCTCGACCTGGATTTCGGCCCAGGGCGGGTTGAGCCGGGTGCGCAGGGTGATGCGCCCAGGCTCGCTGGGTTGCGGGCGCAGGTGAATGGCCTGGGCGGCGTTTTTCAGCAGGTTGAGCAGCACCTGTTCCAGCTCGTTCGCGGTGCACGGCACCGGCCCGAGGTGTGGGTCGAACTGGCGCACGATGGCCTGGCCCTTGAAGTCGAAGCCGATGGCCAGGTCGAAGTCGTTGCTGGCGATCTCCAAGGCCTGGTCGATCAGTGCCGGCAGGTCGCAAGGTGCCAGCTGGCGATTGCTGCGGCGGCTGAAACTGAGCATGTGGGTGACGATCTTGGCGGCCCGCGCACCGGCCTGCTGAATCCCGTCGAGCAACTGCGGCACTTCGCGGCTGTCCAGGTAGCGGTTGACGGTGGGCAGGTCGATGCCGAGCTCTTCGGCTTGTTCCTGGTTGCGCGGTAACTCCGGGGACAGGCGGCGGCGGATATTCTGCACATTATGCAAAATGGCCCCCAGCGGGTTGTTGATCTCGTGAGCCATGCCAGCGGCCAGGCCACCTACCGAGAGCATCTTCTCTGACTGCACCATCATCTCTTCCAGGGACAGGCGCTGGGTGATGTCGTCGATCCGGATCACCACGCCGCGGCCGCCACCGCCCATCAGTGGATAGAAGGTCAGGGCGTAGTGGCGCAGTTCATCGCCCTTGGGCCAGGTGACGCGCTCGATTTTCGCTACCCGGTGTTTTTCCACGGTTTCCTTGAGCTGCGGCAAGAATGGCTTGAGCGGCTCGAAGGCGATGAAGATCGGCTGGTTCAGGGCCTCGTCCAGCGGTGTCCCGGAGAGCACGGTAGCCTCGTGGTTCCACTGGGTGACGTAGAGCTGCTCGTCGAGGGCGATCAGGGCCGAGGGCATGGAGTCGATGATGCTGTTGAGGTAATTCTGGAAGCCTGTGAGTTTTTTCTCGATCTTGCTGCGCACCTGGACTTCCAGCTCCAGCTTGCGGTTGGTATGGCGGGTTTCTTCGGCCAGGCCCTGGGCCTGGTCGTAGGCGGTCTGGAATTCATCGCGGGTGCGCTTGAGCTGCTGCTCGCGGGCTTCGATGCGCGAGAGCATGGTATTGAACGCCTCGGCCAGGCTGCCGATTTCGTCGTCGTTGCCGCGCCGGGCACGCAGGGCGTAGCTCTCTTCGCGGGTGACCTGGCGGCTGAGTTCTTCGAGCTGGTTGATCGGCTGGGTGATCAAGCGCTTGATTTGCCGGGCCACGACGATCCACAGCAGGATGCTGAACACCAGGATGCCCAGGCTGGCGCTGAGCGTGCCGGTGTAGAAGGCGGTGGGCAGTTCGCTGCTGGCCACCAGCAGCAGGTGTGCGGGTGGGTTGGCGTCGCGTGGGATGCGGATCAGCTGCGTGCTGCGAAACTCCATCAGGCGCCAGCCGTCGATGTCGCGAAAGCGCCTGGGCAGCGCCAACGGTTCGCCGTGCTGGAGTTGTGCCAGCATGCGGCCATCGCCGCCGTACACCGCCGCCGCGCGTAATGGCGTGTAGCTGTCCAGCTCCTTGAGCAAGGCGCTGGCGGTGTCCGGGGTGTCGCCTGCCCGGGTCGCCAGCTGTGGGTTGGACACCAGCCGGCCGATGGTCTGCAGGGCCTGGGGCGCCATGCTTTCCTGGGTGATCCAGTAGGCGGCGCTGATGAAGGTCAGGTTGGCCACCAGCAGAATGGTCACCAGCAGCACCAGCAGGGCCGCCAGCAGCTTTTGCCCGACCGGGAGGTTTTCCAGGCGTTGGCGCAGGGTCATGGGCAAGGCAATGTCCGTCTCCGGTTGAAAGGGCCAGCGTCAGGCGCTGGGCAAGCCACGTGCCTGCAGGTTATCGACCAGGCACCGGTGCAGGCGTTCCAGCTGCGGGAGCTGCAGGCCATGACGATCGGCGGCGCGGCAGGCGTGGCCGAGCAGGTAATGGACCTCGGTTCGCCGCCCGGCTCGCACGTCCTGGTACATGGAAGAGTAGTTGGCGGCGGTGGCGAGGATCACCCGTTGCACTTCTTCGTCCAGGTCCTCGGCAGCCTGGGGTTGGCCACAGCGACGCAGCAGTTCGGCCAGCTCGTCGCACAGGGCAGTCACTTCGCCCAGGTGCTCCAGCAGGCCGCCGTTGCGGCACTCGTGCAGCACGGTCAGTGGGTTGATCGCGCAATTTAGCGCCAGCTTGCGCCACAGGCGGGGGAGGATATCCACGGTCCATTCGGCCGGGATGCCGGCGTCGTGCAGGTCATCGAACCATTCCGGGAGCGCCGGCGTCAGCGGGTCACCCAGCCAGTTGAAGCCATGGCCGGCGAAGCGCACTTGCCAGTCGTCCTCGCGAAAAGCCCCTTCGGTACTGGAGGCGAAGATGCAGCGGGCATGGGGGACCTGGTCGGCGACTTCGTCCTGGCTGCCGAGGCCGTTCTGCAGCAGCACCAGCTCGGCGCCGTCGGCCAGCCTGGGCGCCAAGCGCGCGATGGCCGGTGCGGCGTCATACGCCTTGCAGGCCACCAGCAGCCGGTGGATCGGGCCGTCGCCCTCGGCGGTTTCGGCGGGGATCGCGTAGTGGTTGGCGGTGTCCTGTTCGTGCAACGTCAGGCCGCCTACCTGCTGATAGGCCTGCAGCCGTTGCGCGTCGCGCAGAATCAAGCGTACCGCCTTGCCCGCGCGCGCCAGGCGGCAAGCCCAGAGGCTGCCCAGGCTACCCGCGCCGAGAATATGCCAGGTGCTGCTCATATGCGTTTCGCAACCCGTTATAATGAGTCCGCATTTTAACCGTCTAACTCAGCGTGCTCCATCTTCAGGCCGAGCGCGCTTTTATTTTTGGAGAAAAACCATGCCTTCGTTCGACGTGGTATCGGAACTGGACAAGCACGAAGTGCAGAACGCTGTAGACAACGCCGTCAAGGAACTCGACCGCCGGTATGACCTCAAGGGCAAGGGCAACTTCGAGTTCAAGGACAAGGACCAGACCGTGCTGCTGACCGCCGAAGCCGAATTCCAGCTCGAGGCGATGATCGAGATCCTGCGCGGTGCGCTGGTCAAGCGCAAGATCGACGTCAAATGCCTGGAAACCAAGGACGCCTACCCGTCCGGCAAGGAAATGAAACAGGAAGCCAAATTCCGCGAGGGCATCGACAAGGAGCTGGCGAAGAAGATCGTCGCTCACATCAAGGATGCCAAGCTCAAGGTTCAGGCCGCCATCCAGGGTGAGCAGGTGCGTGTCACCGGCAAGAAGCGCGACGACCTGCAAGAGGCGATCGCCGCCCTGCGCGCCAAGGAATTCGACATGCCGCTGCAGTTCAACAACTTCCGCGATTGATCGGGGCGTTGCCAGGAACCTCGATGGCGCAATGATGTCCATGGGGGCCGTGGCCGCGGAAATGCCCGCGGCCAGTTTTACCGTGCACATGCCGTTCGGCATCAGGAGATGAACATGGATTTGAACGCTGAAGTCGATCAGCTGGTCCGCCAATCGCAGACCTGGATCCCCTTGATCATGGAATACGGCAGCCGGGTGTGCCTGGCGTTGCTGACCCTGGCTATCGGCTGGTGGATCGTCAACAAGCTCAGCGCGCGCCTGGGCAAGCTGGTCGGCCTGCGCAACGCCGACCTGGCGCTGCAGGGGTTCATCAGCACCCTGGCCAATATCATCTTGAAGATTCTGCTGTTCGTCAGCGTGGCGTCGATGATCGGCATCGAGACCACCTCCTTCGTTGCCGCTATCGGCGCCGCGGGCCTGGCCATCGGCCTGGCCTTGCAGGGCAGCCTGGCGAATTTCGCCGGCGGCGTGCTGATCTTGATGTTCCGCCCGTTCCGCATTGGTGACTGGATCGAGGCGCAGGGTGTCAGTGGCACCGTGGACAGCATCCAGATTTTCCATACCGTGCTGCGCACGGGTGACAACAAGACGGTGATCATGCCCAACGGCAGCTTGTCCAACGGCATCATCACCAACACCAACCGCCAGCCGACCCGCAAGGTGGTGTTCGACGTGGGCGTGGATTACGACGCCGACCTGCAAAAGGCGCGTAATGTGCTGCTGGAACTGGCCCAGGACCCACGTGTGCTGGCCGACCCGGCGCCGCAGGCAGTGATTTCGACGCTGGGCGACAGCTCGATCACCGTGTCGCTGCGCATCTGGACCAAGACCTCGGACTACTGGGATGTGATGTTCATGCTCAACGAGCATGCCCGTGACCGGTTGAAGGCCGAGGGTATCGACATTCCGTTTCCGCAGCGGGTGATTCGTGTGGTGCAGGAGACGGCTACGCAGTAAGCAACGCTTCAAGGCCGGGGCCGCTATGCGCCCCTTCGCGGGGCAAGCCCGCGCCCACAGGACAACGCCGTACCTGTAGGCGCGGGTTTGCCCCGCGAAGGGGCGCACAGCGGCCCCAGCTTTTTCCGCGCCTATTACATTTGTTCACAGCCAAGCCCTGCCATTTCTGGCATACAGGCTGACCCCACCTGTTCCCGCTGAAATTCACCATGAAACCACTGCTGTACATCACCCCCCTCCGAGCCCTGTTGTTCGGCCTGACCCTGGCCCTGTTCGAGTTGCTCACCTACCTGGCCAGCGACGCTGTGATGCCGGCCATGCCCGTGGTGGTCGGCGACCTCAATGCCAGCCCCGAATACATCCCCCATGCCCTGAACCTGTACCTGCTCGGTGGCGTGGTGCTGCAGTGGTTGATTGGCCCCCTGGCCGACCGCTACGGCCGCCGCCCGCTGCTGTTGGGCGGTTGCGTGTTCTTCGGCGTGGCGTGCCTGGCGACGTTCTGGGTGCACGATATTGGCCTGTTCAACCTGCTGCGCCTGTTGCAGGGCATTGGCCTGGGCTTTGTCGTCACGGTCAGCTACCCGGCCCTGAACGAGGCGTTCAGCGAAGCCGACGCAGTGCGCATGATGGCCCTGCTGGCCAACATTGCCCTGCTGTCGCCGCTGCTCGGCCCCCTGGTGGGCACCTTGCTGCTGCAATGGCTGGACTGGCGCTGGCTGTTCGTGGCCTTCGCCATCGGTGCGGTGCTGGCCTGGGTGCTGTTGTACCGGTTGATGCCGGAAACCCTGGGCGTGGAGCGGCGCGACGGTTCGCGTCTGCCCTTTACCCCGATCCATTTGCTGCCGTTGTTGTCCGGCTACGGCCAACTGCTGGCCAACCGTCGCTTTGTCGCCGGTAGCGCCGCCCTGGGCTTGGTCGGGCTGCCCTTGATTGGCTGGATCGGCCTGTCGCCGGTGCTGCTCATCCATGACGAAGGGTTGAGCACGATGGAGTATGCGTTGTGGCAGCTGCCGGTGTTCGGCGGGCTGATCCTCGGCAACCTGATCATCAACCGTATTGCCGACCGTTACTCGCTGCCAGCCCTGGTGCGTGGCGCATTGTGGCCCTACCTGGCGGGCCTGTCGCTGATGGTGCTGGCGACCTGGTACTGGCCAAGCGTGACCAGCGTGGTGGCCGGCATGTCGCTGTATGCCCTGGGGCTGGGGGTGGCCAACGCCGTGCTGTACCGCATGACGCTGTTCGCCAGCGATCAGAGCAAAGGGCTGGTCTCGGCCATGTTGGGGATGATCACCATTGCCTTGCTGGGCCTGGGCGGGGCGCTCATGGCGATGATCGGGGCGGGTGCCAGTTTGCTGCACTTTGCCTTGGCGGCCAGTGTGGCGGGGGCGCTGGCGCTCTGGCCGTTGTGGTTCGTTGTGGGTGGGCGGTCTGGGGAAGGCGCCGTAGCCCAGTAGCATTCGTCGCCTGTACCGCCTCTGTGGGCGCGGGTTCACCCGCGAAGAGGCCGGTACAGGCGGCGAGGTACCCTCAGGGCCGTTCGGCCGCTGGGTTCTCCTCGGGCACCGGTTTGCCGGGCCCGGCTTCCTGACGCCACTGCAGGGCGATCAGAATCAGCGTCGGCACGCCCAGCAGGGCAGTGATCAGGAAGAAGTCGTGGTAGCCGAACTTCTCCACCATGACCCCCGAGTAGCCGCCGATCAGCCGTGGCAGCAACAGCATGATCGAGCTGAGCAGCGCGTACTGGGTGGCCGAGAACTTCAGGTTGGTCAGGCTCGACAGGTAGGCGACGAACGCCGAGGTGGCCATGCCGGAGCTGAAGTTGTCCAGCGAGATGGTGACCACCAGCATGTCCAGGTTCGGGCCCATGTCGGCCAGCATCAGGAACAGGATGTTGGTCGCCGCCGAGGCCACGCCACCGATGAACAGGATCGGCATGATGCCGAAACGCACGATCAGCAGGCCGCCGACACCGGCACCGACCAATGTCATGATCAGGCCGAAGATCTTGCTGACGCTGGCGATCTGGTCCTTGGTGAAGCCCATGTCGATATAGAACACGTTGGCCATCACGCCCATGACCGTGTCCGACATGCGATAGGTGGCGATCAGCCCCAGCAGCAGCAGGGCCTGCCAGCGGTAGCGGGCAATGAAGTCGTTGACCGGGGTCAGCACCGGGGCAAGGCCGCGACGGCCCATGGTCGACAGGCACGCCCAGGTCAGCAGCACGTACAGAATCAGGCGCAGGAAGGCGCGGTCTTCCAGCAGCAGGTCAAGTGGGGTGGCGTCACCGAAGATCACGCTGGCCCAGTCGGTATTGAACAGTTGGGTGAAGCTGGCAGGCACCGACACCAACAGCAAGATCAGCACGAATACCGACGCCAGCTGATGGACCAGGCCATAACGCGCCGCCGACAGCTGGGTACGCAGCGGCACCGAGGGTTCACGCATGACCAGGGTGGTGAACAGCGCCGGCAGCATCAGCAGGGCGAACATGATATAGGTGCCGGCCCAGGCCTTGTGCAGGTAGCTGAACCCGGTGGAGCCGAACCATTCGGCGAAGAACAGCGCGCCTGCCGTGGCCAGCAGGGCCGCTACCCGGTAGCCGGCCATGTAGCTGGCGGCGAGCGCGGCCTGACGCTGGTCATCGGCAATTTCCAGGCGATAAGCATCGACGGCGATGTCCTGGGTCGCCGAGGCGAACGCCACGAGCACGGCCATGGCAATCAGCCACGACAGGTGTTGCTGCGGGTCGCACAGGCTCATGCCGACCAGCCCGACCACCACCAGCGCCTGGGACAGCAGCAGCCATGAGCGGCGGCGCCCCAGGCCTCCAAGCAGTGGCAGGCGCCATTGATCGAGCAGCGGCGACCAGACCCATTTGAAGGCATAGGCCAGGCCGATCAGGCTCGCGTAACCAATGGTCTCGCGGGCAACGCCTGCTTCGCGCAGCCATACCGAAAGGGTCGAGAACACCAGCATGTAGGGCAGGCCGGCGGCAAAGCCGAGCAGCAGAAGTACCAGGGTTGACGGGCTGGCATAGGCAGCGAGCGCAGCGCGCCAGGTTTTACGGGGCATGGGCCAACATCTGCCTCAAGTTTTCGAAAACAAAGCGCGCACTCTAACCGCTGTGCTCCATCGGGCGCCAGCCATGGCGCGTCATATCCACACGATTATTGGTTACATTCACGCCTTCTGCGCGCAACCGCGCCCGTTGTTCGTCGCCTGACGGCGTGCCCAATGCCAGGCTCAGGCGCCCGCCCGCGGCGAGTACCCGGTGCCAGGGCAGGCGGGTATCGCCTGGCAGTTGTCCGAGGGTGCGCCCAACCCAACGTGCCGCGCGGCCAAGGCCGGCCAGCTCGGCAAGCTGGCCGTAGCTGACCACCTTGCCCGCGGGCACTTGCCCGAGCACCGAATACAGTGCCGTTCGTCGGGCTTGTGGCGTTTCCAGTGTGTGCCCGTATGCCTCAGACATCAGTGCCCCCGTGGCCTGTGGATGAAACCGGACCAGTGGCGAGGCAAATGCGAGTTGAACTCAACGGCATGTGCTCGGTCTTTCCTTGCTCTGGTTGTCCGTATCTGGATAATGCCCGGCTTTTTCGACGAATCGAACCCGTAGTCCGCCTATGTATTCTAGATCCCTGTTGTGCCTGTTAGCTGCCTCCCTGTGCACCGCGCCCGCGTTTGCCGACACCGTGTGGATGAAAAACGGTGACCGCCTGAGCGGCAAGATCAAAGTTTTCGATGGCGGCAAACTGCTGCTGGAGACCCCCTATGGCGGGTCTATCGCGCTGGACTGGAAAGAAGTCCAGACCCTGGAAAGCGACCAGGAAATGCTGGTCAAGCAGGATGCCTACAGCGGTGAGCGGGCCAAGTCGTTGAAAGCCGCCGAAGCCGGCAAGGTCACCCTGGCCAACGGCGAGGCGCCCAAGACCGTCGAGCTGGCCAGCATCGAGCAGATCATGAAGCCCAAGCCGGTGGTCGAGGACCTGGTCTGGAAAGGCAACGTCGACGTCGCCCTCGACTACAAGCGTGCCGAGAATGACACCGACGACTACGACGTCAGCTTCAAGACCACTGCCCGCCATGGCCGCTGGCGCCACAACGCCGAGGGCGAGTACAACCGCGAGACCAAGGACGACGTCACCACCACCGACAACTGGAGTGCCGAGTACGCCCTTGACCGCTTCATTACCGAGAAGTGGTTCTGGCAGGGCCGCATGGAGTACAAGCGCGACCGCATCGAGGACCTGGCCCGCCAGCGCACCGTGGGTACCGGCCCGGGCTACCAGTTCTGGGACGACGAGCTGGGCGCGTTCTCGCTGGGTTCGCTGATCAACCGTACCGACTTCGAATACCAGGACGGCGCCAAGGACAACTTCTATGCCGCGGCGGTCAAGTGGGACTACACCCGCTACCTGATCGGCAAGAATGTGCAGCTGTTCACCAATGGCGAAGTCGCCAAGCCGCTGGGCAGCGTGGCCAACTACTCGCTGGATGCCGAAATGGGCCTGCGCTACAAGGTCACCGAATGGGCCTCGCTCAACCTCAAGGCAGAGAAGGACATCATCAGCGGTACGCGTGACAGTGACCTGGACAAAACCCGTTACACCGCAGGCTTCGGCGTGACCTGGTAAATACCCAGCAAGTGTCAGCGGCCTTTTGTGGCAGCGGCGGGTGATAATGCTTATCTTGTCACCCATCCAGTCCGCTGCCAGGAGCGCCCTTCGTGAGTACCAATGCCATCCGCCCCGCCCGGGAACTGCTGCTCAAGGAATACCGCGGCGTGCTCTCGACCCACTCCAAGTCCATGCCCGGTTTCCCGTTCGGCTCGGTCGTGCCGTATTGCCTGGATGCACAGGGCAACCCGCTGATCCTTATCAGCCGCATTGCCCAGCACACCCACAACCTGCAAAAAGACCCCAAGTGCTCGCTGCTGGTCGGCGAACGCGAAGCAGAGGATGTGCAGGCAGTCGGCCGTCTGACGGTCATGGCCGAGGCGCACAAGCTGGTGGACGAAGCCGCCATCGAAGCCGCCGCCCAGCGCTACTACCGGTACTTCCCCGACGCCGGCAATTACCACAAGGCCCACGACTTCGACTTCTGGGTGCTGCAGCCGGTGCGTCACCGCTACATCGGCGGTTTTGGCGCCATCCACTGGCTTGACCAGGTGACCCTGGCCAACCCGTTCGCGGGCAAGGCCGAAGCGAGCATGATCGAGCATATGAACAGCGACCACGCCAAGGCCATTGCCCACTACGTCGAACTGACCGAGCTGCCACGCTCTGTGCCTGCGCAGATGGTCGGTATCGACAGCGAGGGCATGCACCTGCGCATCGGCCAGGCGGTCCATTGGCTGGCGTTCCCAAGCCCATGCAATACGCCGACACAAGTGCGCGAAGCCCTGGTTTTGCTGGCGCACGCCGACCAGTGGCCGGTTGCGGCTGAAGTCGAGGGTTGAAATTGGGAGCTTGCGCATCCATCTGAGGTCTTATTGGGAGGTTCTCTTCCGTCGAGGAATCTTTGATGCGTGCTTTTCTACTGCTGTTTTTGCTGTTTCCTGTGCTGGAGCTGTTCGTCTTCGTCAAGGTCAGCGCGGCGATCGGGTTTTTCCCCGCGCTGCTGCTGATCATCGCCGGTTCCGCGCTGGGTGTGCTGGTTATGCGGGTGGCCGGGCTGGCCACCGCACTGCGTGCCCGTGAAAGCCTGCAGCGCGGCGAACTGCCCGCTGAGGACATGTTCCAGGGGTTGATGATGGCGGTGGGTGGCGGCCTGCTGTTGCTGCCGGGCTTCATCAGTGACGTGCTGGGCCTGATCTGCCTGTTGCCATTCACCCGTCACCTGGCCGCGCGCAAAATGCGCCAGCGTGCCGAGGAGCAGGCCCTGCGCCAGCGGGCGTTTCAGGACGATCCGTTCCAGGCACAGCCGCCTCGTGACGCCGGCCACCGGCCCAATGTGATCGAGGGCGAATACGAGCGTCGCGACAAGTAACCTGCCGGGGCCGCTTCGCGGCCCCTGTTGTTTTCACCTTATGCCTTTGATGAAAATTTTTACGTATCAAGCCTTGTAATTGCATATGGCGGCCTCATGTATGGGTCACCGCAAGGTTTCTGGTGGCAACACCAGACATGACTCAGGTGGTTCGCCCCGTGCGGGCCACCCCCGGCAACGCCGGACCGCATCAACCCGCCGGTGTCGATACCGGCCGATGAAAACCACAATTTGGGAGAGATCGACAATGAAGCTTCGTCCTCTGCATGACCGCGTAGTCATCCGTCGCAGCGAAGAAGAATCGAAAACCGCTGGCGGTATCGTCCTGCCGGGTTCGGCCGCTGAAAAACCAAACCGCGGCGAAGTTGTTGCCGTCGGCACCGGTCGCATCCTGGAAAATGGCGAAGTGCGCGCGCTGGCCGTGAAAGTGGGTGACAAAGTGGTTTTCGGCCCTTACTCGGGCAGCAACACCGTGAAAGTCGATGGCGAAGACCTGCTGGTAATGGCCGAGAACGAGATTCTCGCCGTTATCGAAGGCTGATTTCCCCGACTTCCCGTTATTCCAAAGCATTTCAAGGATTAAACGATCATGGCTGCTAAAGACGTAAAATTCGGCGATTCCGCCCGTAAGAAAATGCTGGTTGGTGTCAACGTTCTGGCTGACGCGGTAAAAGCGACCCTGGGCCCGAAAGGCCGCAACGTGGTCCTGGCCAAGAGCTTCGGCGCACCGACCATCACCAAGGACGGCGTTTCCGTTGCCAAAGAGATCGAGCTGAAAGACGCGTTCGAGAACATGGGCGCCCAGCTGGTCAAGGAAGTCGCTTCCAAGGCCAACGATGCAGCCGGTGACGGCACCACCACCGCTACCGTTCTGGCTCAGTCCATCGTCAACGAAGGCCTGAAAGCCGTCGCTGCCGGCATGAACCCGATGGACCTGAAGCGCGGTATCGACAAGGCTACCGCCGCTGTCGTCGCCGAGCTGAAAAACCTGTCCAAGCCATGCGCCGACTCCAAGGCCATCGCCCAGGTAGGCACCATCTCCGCCAACTCCGACAGCTCCATCGGTGAAATCATCGCCGAAGCCATGGAAAAAGTCGGTAAAGAAGGCGTGATCACCGTTGAAGAAGGCTCGGGCCTGGAAAACGAACTGTCTGTCGTTGAAGGCATGCAGTTCGACCGTGGCTACCTGTCGCCGTACTTCGTCAACAAGCCGGACACCATGGTTGCCGAGCTGGAAGGCCCGCTGCTGCTGCTGGTCGACAAGAAGATCTCCAACATCCGCGAGCTGCTGCCAGTACTGGAAGCCGTTGCCAAAGCCGGCCGTCCGCTGCTGATCGTTGCAGAAGACGTTGAAGGCGAAGCGCTGGCTACCCTGGTAGTCAACAACATGCGCGGCATCGTCAAGGTTGCTGCGGTCAAGGCACCGGGCTTCGGCGACCGCCGCAAGGCCATGCTGCAGGACATCGCTGTCCTGACCGGCGGCCAGGTCATCTCCGAAGAAATCGGCCTGTCCCTGGAAACCGCTACCCTGGAGCACCTGGGTAACGCCAAGCGCGTCATCCTGTCCAAGGAAAACACCACCATCATCGACGGCGCTGGCGCCGACACCGAGATCGAAGCACGCGTCAAGCAGATCCGTGCCCAGATCGAAGAGACTTCCTCGGACTACGACCGTGAGAAGCTGCAAGAGCGTCTGGCCAAACTGGCTGGCGGTGTTGCCGTGATCAAGGTCGGTGCTGGCACCGAAGTCGAGATGAAAGAGAAGAAAGCCCGCGTTGAAGACGCCCTGCACGCTACCCGTGCAGCCGTTGAAGAAGGCGTGGTGCCTGGCGGTGGTGTTGCCCTGGTACGCGCTCTGAACGCTATCGTTGACCTCAAAGGCGACAACGAAGACCAGAACGTCGGTATCGCACTGCTGCGTCGCGCTGTTGAATCGCCGCTGCGTCAGATCACTGCCAACGCCGGCGACGAGCCAAGCGTTGTGGCCGACAAGGTCAAGCAGGGTTCGGGCAACTTCGGTTACAACGCTGCTACCGGTGAGTACGGCGACATGATCGAGATGGGCATCCTGGACCCAGCCAAGGTCACCCGTTCGGCACTGCAAGCTGCTGCTTCGATTGGCGGTCTGATGATCACCACCGAAGCCATGATTGCTGATGCTCCGAGCGACGCTCCAGCTGGCGGCGGTATGCCAGACATGGGCGGCATGGGTGGCATGGGCGGCATGATGTAAGCCAGCCTTACCCCCTAGCAGCATGAAAAAGCCCCGGCTCGCGAGAGCCGGGGCTTTTTCGTTCTTCTACGGCCCCTCTTTCAGGCCACGCGGCGCTCAGCGGCAGGCGCCTCGACCATGCCCCGCCGATACAGAACCAGGTAATACGAGCCCAACCCGATCAACCAGCAGAACACTGCCGTCCACACGTTGTGCGACAGAAAGTGCGCGCCCTGCATCATCCGCCCAACCGACAACACTGAACCGGCCACCACTGCTACCACCAATGCCACCCGGGCCAGGCGCGGGCGACGGTCGCGCAGCGCGAAGAACAGCGCAAACAGGCAAAATCCGGTCGCGGCATGGCCGCCTGGCCAGCACAGCCCGGGCTTGTCGGTAGCGGGCCGCGCCTCCAGCAGCTTGCTGTAGGTTTCCTTGCCGCCGAACTGGCTCAGGCTCCAGGGGCACTGTACCTGGGTGACCTTTTTAAGCGGTGTGACAAACGCCGTGGACAAACTCAACGCCAGCACCAGGCAGCCCAGTTCTCGGCGCCAGCCAAACAAGCGCTTCCAGAAGAAACTCAGGGCAAATGTCAGCAACGCCAGCAAGCCCAGCACGATCACCACCTGCTTGACCCCGTCATGCAGCACGTTCTCCAGCCAGTAGCTGTGGCGCCCGATGAATTGCCCGGCGGCCGGGTCGAAGAACAGGTTGGCCACGTCCATGTCGACCGAGGTCAGCTCAAGCAGGGCCAAGGCCACTGCCGTCACCAACGGGATACCCAAGTACAGCCAGAGGTTGATCGGGCGAGGGCGGCTACGTTCGTGCATGACGACTCCAGGGCGCAAAAAAGATCGGGCATTATCGAGTGGCCGCTATCCTGTGTCCGTGAAGGATCAGTGAAAAAACTGTCAACGGCGGCGAATTTCGCCTGGGGGTGGCACAGTGCAGGCATTGGCCTTAAGCTGCGCCTGCCGCGCACCACAGCGAAGCGCCGCACAGGAGACCCCGATGCGCATTCTATTGGTTGAAGACAACCGCGATATCCTTGCCAACCTGGCTGATTACCTGGGCATGAAAGGCTACACCGTCGACTGCGCCCAGGACGGCCTGTCAGGTTTGCACCTGGCGGCCACCGAGCATTACGACCTGATCGTGCTCGACATCATGCTGCCCGGCATCGATGGCTACACCCTGTGCAAGCGCCTGCGCGAAGACGCCCGGCGTGACACCCCGGTGATCATGCTCACCGCCCGCGATCAACTGGACGACCGCCTGCAAGGCTTCCGCTCCGGGGCCGACGATTACCTGCTCAAGCCCTTTGCCCTGTCGGAGCTGGCCGCCCGCATCGAAGCGGTGCTGCGCCGCGCCCAGGGCGGAGGCCGCCGCACCTTGCAGGTCGCCGACCTCAGCTACGACCTCGACACCCTGGAAGTCACGCGTCAGGGGCGCCTGCTCAAGCTCAACCCGGTCGGCCTCAAGCTGCTTGCCGTGCTGATGCAAAAAAGCCCGCACGTGCTGCGTCGCGAGGTACTGGAAGAAGCCCTGTGGGGCGACGACTGCCCAGACAGCGACAGCCTGCGCAGCCATGTGCACCAGTTGCGCCAGGTGATCGACAAACCGTTCGAAAAACCGCTGCTGCATACCGTCCATGGCGTCGGCTATCGCCTCGCCGAGGGCCGCGATGGAGTTTAAGCAAAGCCTTGCCCAGCGCATCATCATCGCCTTTGCGTTGATGAGCGCGCTGGTCGCCGGGGCCTTCGCCTTCGGCATCGTCGCCACTGTGCATCTGGTTGAAGAGCGGCTGATTTCCACGGTACTGGGCGGCGACCTGCAGCGCCTGTTGCGCATGGACAGCGTGAGCGACTGGAGCCATCGACCGCGCCCTGACCAGCTGTTCTATTTCAGCGGCGGGCGTGATGATTTCGAGTTGCCCAAAGACTTGCGTCATCTCGACAGCGGCTTCCATGAGGTATTTCGCGATCAGCTGTCGTACCACGCGATGGTCGAGATCGTCGACGGTCGCCGTTATGTGCTACTGCAGGATCAGAGCGATTTCGAAGAGCGCGAGCGCGTGCTGTTCGCGGTGGTGGTCGTGGGCTTTGTGCTCAGCCTGGTGCTGGCCGTCATCCTTGGCTGGCTGGTGGCACGCAGGGTGATGGCGCCGGTGATCCGCCTGGCGCGTCAGGTACGCCATCGTGACCAGCTGCTCGGCCTGGCGCCGCCCTTGGCGCCCGATTATGCGGCAGACGAAGTCGGCCAGTTGGCCGTTGCCTTCGACGACACGCTGGGCCGCCTGCGCGATGCCTTGACCCGCGAGCGGCTGTTCACCAGCGACGTCAGCCATGAACTGCGCACGCCGTTGATGGTGCTGGCCACGTCGTGCGAGCTGTTGATGGAAAACCAGACACTGGACCCGCGTGCGCGCAGCCAGGTCGAGCGGGTCGCCCGGGCTACCGAGGAGATGCGCGAACTGGTCAAGACCTTCCTGATGCTGGCCCGTGCCCAGCGCGACGAGGGCGCCGTGGCCTCGAAGGCAACCCTGCGCGAGGTGGCCGACGAACTCACCGGCGTGTGGCGCGATACCATCGAGCAGAAAGGGCTCACCCTCTATTTCGATGGTCGAGTCAGCGCCAGCCCGGTCCTGTACAACGCCACCTTCCTGCAATCGGTAATGGGCAACTTGCTGCGCAACGCCGCGCACTACACCGACAGCGGTTACATTCGCCTGAGCCTTGAAGCCAATGGGTTCAGCGTGGAAGACAGTGGTGTGGGTATCCCCGAAGAGCAGCGCGAGGCGATGTTCAAACCCTTCGTGCGCGGTGCCGAACGGCGGGGCGAAGGGCTGGGCTTGGGCCTGTCACTGGTGCAGCGCATCTGTGACGACCAGGGCTGGCGGGTCACCCTGACATCGACCTTGCCGCACGGCTGCCGCTTCCAGGTGGACCTCAGCAAAAGTGTGGAGGTGGGTGACCCTTCGTCGCTCATTGGGTAATGTTTGGTAATACCTCCCGAAAGGACTAACACTTTTTTCACATTGGCATAACCTGATTCCAACGCTTGCTTTCCTAAAGTGGGCGTACTGGAGTCAGGAGATGCCCAATGCGTAGCCCCATCAAGCTTGAATTTTCCGAGAAATACGACCAAGAACACGCGCGCGAATATTTTCTCAAGCATCAGGATGGCCTGGCACGTCGCCTTTCCCACAAACGTGACGAGCAGTTGGCGCGTCGCGCCCTGGCCTTGGCCGGTGAGCCGGGCCTGGTGCTGGACCTGCCCTGCGGTGCGGGGCGCTTCTGGCCGCTGCTGGCGGAAAAACCCAACCGGGTGATCATCGGTGCCGACAACTCCGAGGCGATGATCGAGACAGCCTGTGCCGCGCAACCGCCAGAGGTGGTCGCACGGGTACGGCCCTTGCAGACTTCAGCGTTCGCCATCGACCTGCCGGACAATTCGGTCGACAGCATTTTCTGCATGCGCTTGTTCCACCACATTGGCGAAGCCGCCCACAGAAAGACGATTCTTTCGGAATTTCAACGAGTTAGCCGTGATAGTGTGATCCTGTCGCTGTGGGTGGATGGCAACTTCAAGGCCTGGCGACGGAAAAAGCTCGAGCAGCGCCGTAGCGCCAAGACTGAGCAGGACAATTACCAGAACCGTTTCGTGTTACCAGCGGATACGGTCGAAGAAGAATTCAAGGCAGCCGGCTTCAGAATTCAGGAACGCTTGGACTTCCTGCCGTTCTATGCCATGTGGCGAGTCTATGTATTGCGCAAGGGGTAGTGTTTGATGGCTGTAGCCCGGAACGGGGAATCGCGGTTCGATTTTTACTGGCGCCAGCAGGGTGAGTGGGTCGAGGAACCCAACCAGCGGCGGGGTGGCGAGAGTGGCGTGCAACGCCTCAACGACGCCAGCGGCAAACTGCTGTATGCCAAGCGCCAGGTCGGGCACATCTATCGCAGCTTGCTGCACCCTTTTGGCCGGCCGACCGTATTGCGTGAACTCGATGCGCTCAACAGCTTCGAGCAATTGGGTGTGCGTGTACCGCGCATCGTCTTTTGTGGTGCCGAGCGCGATGCCGATCATCAATGGCGGGCGCTGCTGGTCAGCGAAGCGCTGGATGGCTTCATCGAACTCGACACCTGGCATGCCGAAGGTGCCCGCGAGCGTTATCCGCAGGTGGTGCATGAGCGCATGCTCAAGGACCTGGCCGATAACCTGGCGCGCATGCACCTGGGGCATTGGCAGCACGGCTGCCTGTATGGCAAGCATGTCTTCATCAAGGTCATCGGCGAGGGCGAACAGGCGCGGGTCGAAGTCGCCCTGCTGGACCTGGAGAAATGCAGGCGGCGTATCAGCTGCCAGCGCGCGGCCGGTAACGACCTGCGTCAGCTGCGCCGCCACTCGTCGTTGAATGATGCGGAATGGAAAACATTGCTCTACTTTTACCAGATGGCGTTTGGCAGCGTTGTCAAAGGGTTAGAGCAATGAAACTAGAAATCGCTCGAGCTTTGTTCCTGGTAGCCGGGTTGGCCGTGACCACCGTGGCGGTGGCCGCCTGGGAAGAGCCGAAGCCGATGGTGTTCAGCAAGGCCGAGATGGCGGACCAGTGCGCATTGCCGCGGGTGGCAAAGCAGCAAGCGCAGGCCAAGCCAGATCAGGACCTGTTGCTGTTCCTGTTCGGTTTGCGTCAGGGGTTGCGGCCGTTCGGCTGAACCCTGGTTGAGTGTAAAAAGCCAGAGGCCCCGTATCACGGGGCCTCTGGCTTTTTTTGTGGGCCGTTTCAGGCGATCGATGTTTCCCTGGCCTGCGTCTTGTGCGCCAGCAAGGTGTAGATACAAGGCAGCACAAACAAGGTAAACAGCGTCCCGATCGACATCCCGGTTGCAATCACCGTCCCGATATCGAACCTGCTCACCGCCCCCGCACCGGTCGCCAGGATCAACGGCACCATGCCGAACACCATTGCCGCAGTGGTCATCAGCACCGGGCGCAGGCGAATGGCTGCCGCTTCCTCGATCGCCTCGCGCACGCTCAAGCCTTTTTCTTCGCGCAACTGGTTGGCGAACTCGACGATCAGAATGCCGTGCTTGCTGATCAGCCCGATCAGGGTCACCAGCCCCACTTGGGTGTAGATGTTCATGCTGGAGATGCCCAGGAACAGCGGCAGCAGCGCACCGCAGATCGACAACGGCACCGTCACCAGAATCACCAAGGGGTCACGGAAGCTCTCGAATTGCGCGGCCAGCACCAGGAAGATGATCGCCAGCGCCAGGCCGAAGGTCACCCACAGGGCGCTGCCTTCCTGGACGTATTGGCGTGCCACCCCGGCATAGTCGAAGGCGAAACCTTCCGGGGCCTCTTCGCGGGCGATGGCCTGCACGGTCTGCAGGGCCTCGCCCAGGCTGACCATGGGCACGCCCTGGATGATCGCCGAGTTCAACTGCTGAAACTGGTTGAGCTGGCGCGGGCGGGCGCGGTCGCTGAGGGTAATCAGGGTCGACAGGGGCAGCAACTGGCCCTGGTCGTTCTTCACGTAGTAGTTGTTCAGCCAGCCGGGGTTGTCGCGGTACGGCCGCTCGACCTGGGCAATCACCTTGTAGCTGCGGCCCTCCAGGGTGAAACGGTTGATTTCCGCCTCGCCCAGCAAGGTCGCCAGCGTGCCGCCCAGGGTGTCCATCGAAACCCCCATCTGCGCCGCTTTGGCACGGTCGATATCGACCACCACCTCAGGTTTGTCGAAGGCCAGGTCGATGTCGAGGAAGGCGAACTTGCCTGACGCTTGGGCGCGGGTCTTGATGCGCTGAGCTACCTCCAGCAGCGCCGGATAATCCCCGGCGGTGTTGATCACAAACTGGAACGGCAGGCCCTCACCGGTGCCGGGCAGCGATGGCAGGTTGAAGCCGAAGATCTGCAGGCCGCCGATTTCCTCAAGCTTGGCCTGCACCAGCGGCAGCAGCTCCATCTGCGTACGTTCGCGCTCGTTCCACGGCTTGAGCAGGAAGCCGCCGATGCCGCTCTGCACACCGTTGAAGCCGTTGATCTGAAACGACGAGTAGTACTCGGGGAAGGCTTTGAACAGTGGCGTGAACTGGTCGGTGTAGGCATTGAGGTAGTCGAGGTTGGCCGGTTGCGGCGAGCTGCTGATCATGAAGATCACCCCTTGATCCTCGTTGGGCGCCAGCTCGTTCTGGGTGAACTTGAGCAGTACCGGGATCAGGCACAGGATGATGACCGCGAACACCAGCACCACCGGCCGGCTGTTCAGGGTGGCGTGCAGCAGGCGCTGGTAGCGCACCTTGAGGCGCTCGAACAGCCGGTCGAGGCGATGGGCAAGGCCTGTGGCGTTCTGTTCCGGGCGCAGCAGCAGCGCGCACATCATGGGTGAAAGGGTCAACGCGACGATGCCGGAGATGATCACCGCACCGGCCAGGGTCAGCGCGAACTCCTTGAACAGCGCTCCTGTAAGCCCGGTCAAAAAGCCGATAGGGGCATACACCGCCGCCAGGGTGATGGTCATCGAGACCACCGGCATGGCGATTTCCCGGGCACCTTCGAGCGCCGCATCGAACGGCGATTTACCTTCTTCCATGTGCCGGTGGATGTTTTCCACCACGACGATGGCGTCGTCCACCACCAGGCCGATCGCCAGCACCATCGCCAACAGGGTCAACAGGTTGAGCGAGTAGCCCATCATCTGCATGAAGAACAGCACGCCGATCATCGACAACGGGATGGTCACCACCGGGATCAGCACCGAGCGCAGGGCACCGAGGAACAGGAACACCACGACGATGACAATCAGCACCGCTTCGCCGAGGGTCTTGATCACCTCGTCGATGGAGGCCTGGATGAACAGCGTGGCGTCGTAGGCAATCGACACCTTCAGCGCCGAGGGCAGTTGGCTCTCAAGCTCCGGCATGATGCGCCGGACTTCCTTGATCACTTCCAGCGGGTTGGCGGCCGGTGTTGCCTTGATGCCGATGTACACCGAAGGGATGCCGTCGAACGAGCTGACCGTGTCGTAGTTTTCTGCGCCCATCTCGACCCGCGCCACATCGCCCAGCAACACCCGGCTGTCGCCACTGGTCTTAACCGGCAGGGCGGCGAACGCCTCGGCAGACTTGAGTTCGGTGCTGGCATTGATGCTGGTGACCACGTACTCGCCCTTCACCTCGCCGGCAGCGGAGAGGAAGTTGTAGCGGCGCACGGCGCTGGTCACGTCGGTTGCCGAGAGGCCGAAGCCGGCCAGCTTCACCGGGTCGATCCAGATGCGCATGGCGAACACCTGGTTGCCGAGAATTTCGGCCTCGGCCATGCCCGGCAGGGTGGCAAGCTTGGGCTGGATCACCCGTGACAGGTAGTCGGTGATCTGCGGGTTGCTCATTTCCTTGCTGTAGAAGCTGATGTACATCAGCGCCGAGGCATCGGCGGCCTCCTTGCTCAGCACCGGGTCTTCGGAATCTTGCGGCAGCTTGTTGCGCACCTCGTTGGCCTTGGCCAGCAGTTCGGTGAACAAACGGTCACTGTCGGCGCCAATGCGCGCATAGATGGAGATGATCGAGAAGTTCTGCCGGCTCACCGAGGTCATGTAGTCGATGCCTTCGGCGCTGGCCAGGCTTTGCTGCAGGGGCTGGGTGATATAGCCCTGGATGGTTTCGGCGTTGGCACCCGGGTAGGCGGTGGTCACCGTGATCAGGGCGTTCTCCATTTGCGGGTACTGGCGGATCTGCAGTTTGCTCCAGGCCTGAAAGCCCAGCAGCAAGATCAGCAGGCTGACGACGCTGGCCAGGACCGGGCGGCGGATGAACGGGTCGGTGAACGCCATGCCTGCCTCCTGTCAGTCGTTGTGCGGGGTGCCGTGATCAGGCGTGACCGCCTTGTCCTGGCCAATGCGGATCGCCGCGCCCGGGGTCAGTTTCAGCTGCCCGGCGGTGACCACCTGCTCACCAGCCTTCAGGCCCTTGCTGACCACCACCACGCCGTCGCGGCGCTCGCCGGTCTGCACGGTGCGTTGCTCGGCGCTGAGCCGGGGTTGGCCATCGTCGGTTTTCTCTGGGGTGCCGTCCTCGCCCTGCTTGGGTGTGGCGACATACACCGAGTTGCCATACAGGGTGTAGGTGATGGCGCTTTCCGGTACCACCACGCGCGGCTGCGGGTCGGGCAACAGGATCAGCAAGTTGGCAAACATGCCCGGCAGCAGCTTGCCGTCGGGGTTGGCCAGGGTGGCGCGGGCCAGCAGGTTGCGGGTGGTTTCCTCGACCTTGGGGTTGATGGCGCTGAGGCTGGCGGGGAAGGTCTGGCCGGGGTAGGCCGCCACCTGCAGCAACACCTGCTGGCCCAGGCTCAGGTGCGGCAGGGCCTGTTCGGGCACGTTGAAGTCGACGTAGAGGCTGGACAGGTCTTGCAGGGTGGCGATCACGGTGCCGGCTGCCAGGTAGTCGCCGACATCGACCTGGCGGATGCCGATGGTGCCGCTGAAGGGGGCACTGATGCTTTTCTTGGTCTTCGAGGCCTTGAGCTGATCGACCACTGCCTGATTGCGCCGGTACTGGGCGGTGAGGCGATCGTACTCGCCACGGGAAATGGCCGAGTCGACCACCAGCTGGCTGCCCCGGCCGAAATCGACCTTGGCCAGGCCCAGGTCGGCCTGGGCGGTGCCGAGCAGGGCGGTTTCCTGGTCGTCGTTGAGTTGCAGCAGCAGTTGCCCGGCCTTGACCTTCTGGCCGGAGTCGAAGTGCAGGCTTTTGACGATGCCTTCGACTTCAAGGCTCAGCTCGACGCCTTGCAATGCCTTGAGGCTGCCGACGGCGGGCAGGCGCTCTTGCCACTGGCGTTCTTCGGCCAGCGCCGCTGCCACGGTGATGGGCGGTTTGGGGGCAGTGAACACCTGGATCTGCTGGTAGATCGAGTAGGCCTTGTAGCCCCCCAAGGCCAACACGATCAGCAGAACGACGGCCAACATGATGAGCATGCGGCGGCGCAGCATAGGTCCGGTTCCTTGGATACGTGGTTGTTATTCGTTTTGACACGACAACGGGCGACCCTGCCCACGTGTGGATGGGGCAAGTATTGACTGTTTTTGGCAGGATGGGGAATTGCTTTGTGTGTGCTGGCCTCGCGAAGAGGCCAGTATTGGCAGCCGAGAAGATCAGGCCAGGTGCAAGTGGTTGTCCCAGAATCCGGAAGGCAGCTGCATCGGTTGCCCGATCAGCTCGGCCTTGCGGCAATCGTAAAAGCGGCAACGCCCCTGCCCGGAAGTCACGACAAAGCCATCTTTCACCGCACCTACCCCAGCGCAATCGGGCATTGGTGCATCCAGCTTCACCGCGCCACTGTCCAGGTCCCAGACGAACAAGCGGTTGGCCCGCGGCGCCGTCAGCGCCACCAGCCGCAAGTCGCTGTGGATGGCAACGCTGGCGGTGTACTGGGCCATGGCCTGCAACTGCCGCTCCGGCACCGGGAAGGCCTTGAACGGCTCGCCCGGGCGCTTGATGGCCAGCAGCTCGGCCGTCTCATCGGCGTCGCCCATGAACTGCTGGCAGGCGGCGATGGTGCCGTCGTCGCCAATAGCCAGGTGACGCACGCTGTTCATCTGCTGGGCGAGGGTTTCCTTGCTCAGCAGGGTGCCGTCGCGCTGCATCAGCACCAGGCTCGGTTGCATGGCGTCGAGGTTCATCTCCACGCGGCTTTCGGCCTCGGTGCGGATGCCGCCGTTGGCCACCACCAGTGTTTCGCCGTCTGGTAGCCAGGCCACTTCATGCGGGCCGATACCGTGGGTCGAGAGCTCGCCGCTGTGCACCAGGCGTTCGCCCTCGAAACGGTAGACGCCCAGCACGCCGCGCCCAGGGTCGCGGGTATCGTTCTCGGTGGTGTACAGCCACTCGCCATCCTTGTGGATGACCGCGTGGCCGTAGAAGTGGCGGTTGGGCTGCGAGGTCACGGTTTGCAGCAGACGCCCGTCGCGCAGGTCGACCAGGTAGCTTTCGGTACCCGGGCGGCGGGCGACGAACAGGGCGATCGGCAGCTCGGGGTGGTTGATGATGGCGTGGCAACGCTGGGCAACCTGGGTGCTGAACACCTGGGTGCCGTCCAGGCGAAACCCGACGGCGTAATGCTTGCCATCGCCATCGTCACGCGCCGAGAGCAGCAGAGGTTCGCCGCCTTTGTTGCGCAACAGGCTCCAGCCGCCCAGGGTCAGGGCGCTGAGCAATACACTACCGAGTTTGAGGGCCTGGCGTCGCAGCATGATCAGTCACCGTCGTTGGCATTGAAGCCCAGCTGGATGTTCAACGCCTTGGCCAGCTCGCCTTCGTGCAGGCGGTGGACGACGTTGAGGCTGTCGTAGATCTGGTTGAGGGTCTGCTTGCCGGCGTCATCGGCCAGCAGCTCGCCGAGGGTCTTCTGGTTGTCGGCCAGCAGTTTGATGGACGTAGCGTAAGCCTCGTCGATCTTGCCCGCCAAGGCCTTCTGGTCGCTGCCCAGCAGGCCGCGCAAGCCCTGGTTGTCGACCCCGACCCAGACCGCCTGGGCAGCCTTCAGGCTGGCCTCCA
Source organism: Pseudomonas sp. NFX1 (assembly GCF_051123555.1). Taxonomy (NCBI): domain Bacteria; kingdom Pseudomonadati; phylum Pseudomonadota; class Gammaproteobacteria; order Pseudomonadales; family Pseudomonadaceae; genus Pseudomonas; species Pseudomonas sp. NFX1. Next base: position 5,747,444 of record NZ_CP169366.1, read on the forward strand.
GGCTCTTGAGCGAAGAATGGCTGCGCCAGGCTTCGGCCTGCAGCGGCTGGACGATGCCCTTGCTCTGCCGGCCCATGGGGGCGCCGAGCTTTTTCTTCAGGGTATCCAGGGCGGTGACCTGTGCGCGCAGCAGATCGGCGATGGCCTCGTGGGAGTCGGCGTAGCGCTGGTTGGGGAACTTGGTCATCTGCGAGAGCATGCCGTCGGTGCTGTTCCAGCCCTTGAGGATCTCTTCGGCCAGGGCCTTCTGGTGGTCGGCGATGGCCACCAGCAATGGGCAGTAGCGGGCCTTCTGTTCAGGCGTGGCAACATCCGGCTTGCTGTCGAAGAGGATGTACTCGTAGGCCGACAGGCCGCGCACCACGACGCTGGCCTTGCCCAAGGTAGCGGCATCGACGGGCTTGTCGGCGTTGACCAGTTGCTCGACCTGGCGGCCGACCAGGTTCTTCTTGTCGGGCCAGAACTGCACCTGCCAAGGACGGTTGCCTTCGGCCAGTGGGCCGACCAGCAAGGGTTGCAGCTCGGCCCAGGCCTTTTGCGCAGTAAGGAAGTCGGCGCGGGCGGTGTCCAGGCTGGCCTTGCCTTCGCAATAGGCCAAGGCGCTGACGGCCAACTGGCGGTCGGCTTCGACCCAGCGGCTGTAGGTGGGCAGGATCACCTGCTTGGCGATGGCGGCGGAGGTCACCGCTTGCGGGTCCTGCGGCGAGCAGGCGCCGAGGGCGAGTGCGGCGAGGCTGGTGAACAACAGTTTAGGTCGGAACATGCCCGGCTCCTTGCGCGTTTAAAGTGAATTCAGGAAAGCCAGCAACGCGGCGCGCTGCTCGGCATTGAAGGTGAGTACGAAGTTGCGCGCCGCTTGCGCTTCGCCACCGTGCCAGAGCACAGCTTCGAGCAGGTTGCGGGCGCGGCCGTCGTGCAGGAACTGGCTGTGGCCACTGACCGTTTCGCTCAGGCCTATGCCCCACAGCGGCGGGGTGCGCCAGTCCTGGCCATTAGCGGCGAATTCGGTGCGTTCATCGGCCAGGCCCGGCCCCATGTCATGCAACAGCAGGTCACTGTAGGGGCGGATCACCTGGCCGGCCAGCTCAGGCTCTGCGGCGTTTGCGGCGGTGGTGAATTGCGGGGTATGGCAGCCTTGGCAACCGGCCTGGAAGAACAGGTTCTTGCCCGCCAGCACCTGCGGCGAACCCACGTCACGACGGGCAGGCACTGCCAGGTTGCGGGTGTAGAAGGTCACCAGGCGCAGGATGTTGTCGCTGACTTCCTTTTCGCCACCGTTGCCATCGCCATTGGGGGCGGCCAGGCAGTCGACTTGCGCCGCGGTGCAGTCGTCCTTGGGTTGCAGGGTGGTGGTCAGGCCCATGTCGCCGGCAAACGCATGGACGTTCTGCTGGTTGACGTTGGGTTGCCCGGCTTTCCAGCCGAAGCGGCCAACCACGGTTTTGCCCTCGGCGTCGTCCCAGACCCGGTTGGCACGGCCACGGATACCATCGCGGTTGCGGTCGTCCGGGTCTTCGTTGGCCAGGATATCGGCTTCGGGGATGGCTTCGAGCAGGCCAAGGCCGATCATCGGCGGCGCCACGCGGGCCGAGAAACGGGTGTCGGGGTGCATCGCGCCGTAGCCAAGCTGGGTGATCTGCAGGCTTGGGCGGCGCAGCTCGAGCTGATGGCCGTCCTTGAAGGTGACAGCCTGGTTGGCGTAGGTCACCCGCACCTTGCCCTCCGGCGCCACCCCGGGGATGGCCATGTCCTGCAGCTGGGTGCCGTATACCGGCTCGGGGACCACGCCCAGGCGTTCGATCACCTTGGCCAGGTAAGGCTGGTCGGGGATCGACAGGCGCACCAGCATCGACACCGCGTTGCTGTCATCGAGCGCTGGCGGGTGGCCACGGCCATCGCGTACGTGGCAGTTCTGGCAGGCATTGGTGTTGAACAGCGGGCCGAGCCCATCGCGCGCGGTGGTGGTGGACGGGGCGATCACCCACGGGTTGCGAAAGAAGCTGTTGCCGACGGCGAAGTCCAGGCGCCGCTCGGGCGAGAGGTTGGCCGAAGGCAGGGAGTAGGCATTGCGATCACTGCGCTGGACCGTCGCCTTGCCACCCGACAGCGCTTCGCCGGGCTCGGCCTGGGTGAAACGCGGGGCGTCATCACAGGCAGCGAGGGCAAAGGCCAGCAGCAGAGGAGAGAGTCGGAACAGCGACGAGGACATCTAGAACCCTGGGCGTGAGCGAAAAACCGGCGTGCAAGCTTAGCAAAGTGGGGATGTTTGAATAAGAGCAATTTGCAATTGCTGGATGAAATCAGTGTCAGGCAGGACAAAACAAAAAAGGCGACCCGAGGGCCGCCTTCTTCAGAACCGCTACAGCAGGGATCAGAATTCGTGATCGGCCGTGTCCGGGTTCAGGTTGGTAATGCCCAGCTTGCCTGCGGCTTGCTCGATCGCACCGGTCTGCTTGACCAGGGAAGCGATGGCATCACGCACGATCTGGTTGCCGGCCGCATTGTCGGCGGCGATCAGCTGGTCGTAGTGCTCGCCCTTCAGGGCGTGGTCGACGATCACCTGGATCTTCGCTTCGGTGGCTTCCAGGTCGGCCTTCAGGGTGGCGTCGGTGGCCGGGTCAACCTTGGCCACCAGCGACGACAGGCTCGGGCCGGTCACCTTGCTGCCATCCGGGCGGGTGTACTCGCCCAGGTAGACGTTGCGGATGCCCTTGGCGTCGTAGAAGTGCGAGTAGTGGGTGTTGTCACTGAAGCAGTCGTGCTCGTCTTCAGGCGAGTTGGCTTCCAGCGAGACTTTCATGCGCTCGCCCGCCAGTTCGCCCAGCGACAGGCTGCCCATGCCGAACAGCATCTTGCGCAGGCCGTCGTTGACCGACTCGGCTTCCAGCTTGGCGCGGTAGTTGTCGGCGACGTTCGGTGCCCAGTTGCCGACCATCTCTTCGAGGTCCTTGACCAGCAGGTCGGTGACCGCTTTCAGGTAGGCACGACGGCGGTCGTTGTGGCCGCCGGTGGCGCCGTTGCCTTCCAGGTAGTCGGAGGCTGGGCGGTTGCCGGCGCCCGGGCCGGTGCCGTTCAGGTCCTGGCCCCAGAGCAGGAATTCGATGGCGTGGTAGCCGGTGGCGACGTTGGCTTCGGAGCCGCCCAGCTCGTTCAGGCTGGCCAGCTTCTCTGGGGTGATGTCCTTGACGTCGACCTTCTCTTCGCCGACCTGGATCTCGGTGTTGGCGATGATGTTGGCGCTGGCGGCCGGGTTGCCCAGGGCGTGCTCGTAGCTCTTGTCGACGTAGTCGATCAGGCCTTCGTCCAGCGGCCATGCGTTAACCTGGCCTTCCCAGTCATCGATGATGGTGTTGCCGAAGCGGAAGGCTTCGCTCTGCAGGTACGGCACACGCGAGGCGAACCAGGCTTCCTTGGCGGCCTTCAGGGTTTCGTCGTTGGGCTGGGCAAGGAACGCGTCGACAGCGGTCTGCAGGGTCTTGGCGGTGCTCAGCGAGTCGCTGTACACGGCGTAGACCAGTTCGGCGTAGTGCTTGACCACCGCCTTGCCAGCCACTTCATCGACAGCCCCAGGCGCCGCAGCGGGGGTGCTGGCGGCAGCAGGTGCCTGAGCTTGCGGAGCGGCAGCCTTGTCATCTTTTTCGCCGCAACCGGCGAGAGCGATGGCGATGGCCAGCAGACTGGCGGAGGCCAGAGGCATTCGAATCATTATTGGTTTCCCTGCGTCGTGTGGTTGGACCGTGCGGCGTGGCACGCGAAACCGCAACATCATGCGAAAGATTTGCATTTGCTGTAAAGGGGCGAACGCGCAATTCATGTAAATGCCGGTCACGGCCTGTAACCGGGGGCGCCAGCGGCTAGAACATCGAGACCTGGTTGCGCTGGGCCTGCTTGAGGAAGTTGGTCAGCTCGCGGGCCGACAGGGGCTTGCTGTAGTGGTAGCCCTGACCCTCGTGGCAACCCTGGGCGATGATGTAGGTCTCCTGCTCGGCGGTTTCCACGCCTTCGGCGATTACCTGCATGCCCAGGCTCTTGCCCAGCTGGATGATGGCACGGACGATGGTGGCGTCGTCATCGTCGTCGAGCAGGTCCTGGACGAAGCTCTTGTCGATCTTGATCTTGTCCAGCGGCAACGACTTCAGGTAGCTGAGCGAGGAGTAGCCGGTGCCGAAGTCGTCGATGGCGATCAGCGCCCCGGAGCGGCGCAGGCTGAGCAGGTGCTGGGCGGCCGTGCTGATGTCTTCCATCAGGCCGGTCTCGGTGACTTCCAGCTCCAGGCTGCGCGGTGGCAGGCGATAGGCTTGCAGCAGGTTGTTGACCACCCGCGGCAGCTCGCTGTGGTGCAGTTGCACGGTCGACAGGTTGACCGCCATGCGCAGGTCGCTGAAGCCCAGGTCGTGCCATTCGCGCAGCTGCCGGCACGCCTGGTCGAGCACCCATTCGCCGATGGTGATGATGTTGCCGTTCTGCTCGGCCAGCGGGATGAACTGGTCGGGCGGGACCATGCCCAGCTCCGGGTGCTGCCAGCGCAGCAGGGCCTCGACGCCGACCACACGGTGGTCGCGGTAGCTGATCTGCGGCTGGTACACCAGGTACAGCTGATTGCGCGGCAGCGCTTCGCGCAGGTCTTTTTCCAGCTCGCGGCGGCGGCGCATCTCGCTGTCGACGCTGGCGATGTAGAACTGGTAGCGGTTGCGCGAGCGGGCCTTGGCCAGGGTCATGGTCTGTTCGGCTTTCTGCAGCAGCTTCTCGGTGCTGTCGCCGTCTTCGGGGAACAGGGTGATGCCGATGGTGGCGCGCAGGCGGATCTGATGGTGGTCGAGGTCGAACGGCACTTCCAGGTCGTCGAGGATGCTCTGGGCCAGCTCGGCCGCTTCATAAGGCTGCTCGATATTGGCCTGGACCAGGGCGAACTGGTCGCCCCCCAGCCGCGCCAGCGCCCCCAAGCGGCCACTGTGGGCCCGCAGGCGGTCGGCCAGGGCCAGCAGCAACTGGTCACCGACCTGGTAGCTGAACTGCTCGTTGATGCCCTTGAAGTCGTCCAGGCCCACGCACAGCACCGCCACGCGATGCTGCAGGCGCCCGCCATCGACGAGGATTTTGTCCAGTTGCTGCTGCAGTTGCTGGCGATTGGGCAGGCCGGTCAGGAAGTCGTACTGCGCCATGCGTTGCAGGCTGTTCTCGGCTTCATGGCGCAGGTGGGTATTGCGCTCGATGGAAGCCAGCAACTGGTTGGCGGTGTTGACCCAGAGCCCCAGTTCGTTTTTCTCGTGGCCCTTGAGCAGGGGAATCTGGTGTTGGCTGGGGCGGTCGGGGTTGATCTGGGTCAGGTGCTCGATGATCTTCGACAGCGGCTTGGTCAATAGCCAGTGGTAGACCAGGTACAGCACCAGGCCCATGGCCAGGGCACGCAGCACGCCGGAGATGAAGATGATCACTGCATTGATCAGGAAGTCTTCGCCATAGGACGAGGTGTCGAGGGTGATGCTCAGGTCGCCGTAGTATTCGCTGTACGGGCCGCGGCCGACCAGTTGGGTGGTGTAGGTGCGTTCCTGGCCGAGAATCAGGTCGGTCAGCCAGCGCATCGACATGTCCTGCAGCGGGCGGGACTTTTCTGCCAGCATGGTTTCGTTGGGGTGGCCGATGGACGCCATGCGTACCGATTCGTCCTGGAACAGGCCTTCCATGACCTGCATGCCCATCTCCCGGTCAAGGCTGTACACCGCCTGGGTCGAAGGGTCGCGGAACATGTCGAGGATGCGCTGGGCATCGTTGTTGACAGCCTGGCGGGTCTTGTAGGTGTCATAGACAATTTGCGCACAACTGAGCACGACGCCCACTGCGAGCGCCGACAGCAGCACGACCCTGAGCAACTTGACCGACAAGCTGTTCCGCAATTCCAGCTTCAATGGGGTTTCCTTAATCCATGCGCATGGCATCATTTTGCCATCAATGAAACCAATACACTATCGGCCGGTGTGCCACGGACACAGCGCGAGGAGCGGGGTTGTCCTTGGCAGTATATCGGTCGCCTGGCCCTGCAACTTGAGTGCGCTGTATCAACTTTCCAGAGGTTTGATGTTAGCGCGCAATCCTGGCTGAGCAAGAGGCCATGACCTGCGCATAAAAAAACCCGGCACCAGGGCCGGGTTCTTCGTTCAAGGCTGAATAAGCATCAGGCCTTGAAGGTGTTGCCTTCGAACTGTTCGGCAACGAATGCCCAGTTGACCAGGTTCCAGAACGCCTCGACGTACTTCGGACGTACGTTGCGGTAGTCGATGTAGTAGGCGTGTTCCCAGACGTCGCAGGTCAGCAGCGGGGTGTCGCCGTTGGTCAGCGGGTTGCCGGCGCCGATGGTGCTGGCCAGGGCCAGGGAACCGTCAGCTTTCTTCACCAGCCAGCCCCAGCCGGAACCGAAGGTGCCAACCGAAGTCTTGGTGAACTCTTCCTTGAACTTGTCGAAGGAACCGAAGGCGGTGTTGATGGCTTCGGCCAGGGCACCGGTCGGTTGACCACCGGCATTAGGTGCCAGGCAGTTCCAGTAGAAGGTGTGGTTCCAGACTTGAGCGGCGTTGTTGAAGATGCCACCCGAAGAGGTCTTGACGATCTCTTCCAGGGTCTTGCCTTCGAATTCGGTGCCTGGGACCAGGTTGTTCAGGTTCACGACATAGGTGTTGTGGTGTTTGTCGTGGTGATACTCCAGGGTTTCCTTGGAGATGTGCGGCTGCAGGGCATCGTGGGCGTACGGCAGCGGCGGCAATTCAAAAGCCATGGTGGATCTCCTGATTCAGGTCTATTTGCGGTTTGCGCAAGGCCGATCACGGGCGGCCCGATAAGCGTCGGCGAGTTTGTACTCTTTGCGACGCAAGGGCTGGATCATAGCACCGGGCCCGGCGCATAACCACGCAACAAACATAGGGAATAGAGGTTCCAGAGCGGTTGGGCGCTGCCGACCAATGGTGTTCGCCGCAGCCCTCGCATCGCCTGTGAGAACGAGCGCCGCCCGCGCGGCGCATCGCGAGCCAGCTTGCTCCTACATTTGTTTCGGGCCAGTGAGGCCTGTGGCATTTGCGCGCGACCGCCTTGTTTGTCCGACGCGATATTGAGACGAGCACCACGGGGCCGCGCGCCAATGCCTCAGGAATAATTGGCCCGAAACAAATGTAGGAGCGGCCTTGCGTCGCGATGCGCCGCGCGGGCGGCGCACGATCTCACAAGCGACAAACCTGCTGTGACAAGCCCCCCAAAACTCAACTAAAGATCAACTGCGCCGCCACCGCGAACATCATCACCGCCACCATCAAGTCGAGCATCCGCCAGGTCGCTGGCCGTGCCAGCCACGGTGCCAGCCAGGCCGCGCCGATCGCCAGGGTCGAGAACCACAGCAACGACGCACTGGCCGCCCCCGCCACATAGGCCCCAGGCACCGTCTGCTGGGCACCGAGCGAACCGATCAACAGCACCGTGTCGAGGTACACATGGGGATTGAGCAAGGTCACCGCCAGGGCACTGAGCAGCACCGCGCGGCGCGAACGCACGCCCTGGCCTTGCTGATGCTGCAGGCTCTGCTTGGAACAGGCGCTGCGCAAGGCTTTGGCGCCATACCACAACAAAAACAGCGCGCCGCCCCAGCGAGCGATGGCCAGCAGTGTCGGGTTGTGCGCCAGTACCGTGGCCAGGCCGAATACCCCGGCAGCCACCAGCAGGGCGTCGCAGACAATGCACAGGGCAGCCACTGGCAAGTGATGCTCGCGGCGCAGGCTCTGGGCGAGGACGAAGGCGTTTTGCGCGCCAATGGCCATGATCAGGCCGAAGGCCACCAGCATGCCGTTCAAATAACTTTGCCACATGGCGGGATACTCCACTGACGCCACGGGACACGGGCGTTGTTCAACGAAAGAAGATGCTGGCCATTGTGGATAAAGCCGCTGTATAAGAAAAACAAATAAAGCTGATCAGGCATTAGAGAAATCGATGTTCGACTACAAGCTGCTGGCCGCCCTTGCGGCGGTGATCGAGCAAGGCGGCTTCGAGCGCGCGGCGCAGGTGCTGGGGCTGTCGCAATCGGCCATTTCCCAGCGCATCAAGCTGCTTGAAGCACGGGTCGGCCAACCGGTGCTGGTGCGTGCCACGCCACCGAGCCCGACCGAGGTCGGGCGCCAGTTGCTCAACCATGTGCAGCAGGTGCGCCTGCTCGAACGCGACTTGCAACGTCAGGTGCCGGCGCTGGACGAGGAGGGCATGCCCGAGCGTTTGCGCATTGCCCTGAACGCCGACAGCCTGGCCACCTGGTGGGCAGGCGCGGTAGGCGCGTTTTGCGCTGAGCACAACCTGCTCACCGACCTGGTGGTGGAAGACCAGGAAGTCGGCCTTAAACGCATGCGGGCGGGCGAAGTGGCCGCCTGCCTGTGTGGCAGCGAACGGCCGGTGGCCGGCGCGCGCAGCCTGCCTTTGGGCGCGATGCGTTATCGCGCGCTGGCCAGCCCGGTGTTCATGGCGCGGCACTTCCCACAGGGTTTCGAGGGCAGGCGCCTGGCCCGCACGCCGGCGATCGTGTATGGCCCGGACGACTTTCTGCAACACCGCTACCTGGCATCGCTGGGTATCGAAGGCGGTTTCCTGCATCACCTGTGCCCGTCGTCCGAAGGTTTTCTGCGCATGACCGAAGCGGGGCTTGGCTGGGGGCTGGTGCCTGAGTTGCAGGCACGCGAACAACTGTCCAGCGGGCAATTGGTGGAAATATGCGCCGATACTCCCATCGATGTGCCGCTGTACTGGCATCATTGGCGCAATGGCGGGCAATTGCTCGCGCAACTGACCGATCACCTGCGGTACACGGCACGGCAATGGCTGGTGCCGTTGTAGCCACGGCTGGCGTCAGTTGCATCTGAAATCTGGCAAGGCGGAGTCTTACATGCGAATTCTGGTCACTGGCGCGAGCGGCTTCATCGGCGGGCGCTTTGCGCGCCTGGCCCTGGAGCAGGGCCTGGACGTGCGGGTCAGCGGCCGACGTGCCGAAGGTGTCGAGCACCTGGTCAAGCGCGGGGCGCAGTTCATCCCTGGCGACCTGGGTGATGCCGAACTGGCCCGGCGCCTGTGCCAGGGCGTCGAAGCGGTGGTGCACTGCGCGGGTGCGGTGGGTAACTGGGGGCGCTTCCAGGACTTTCACCAGGGCAACGTGGTGGTCACCGAAAACGTGGTCGAAGGTTGCCTGAAGGAGCATGTGCGGCGCCTGGTGCACCTGTCGTCGCCGTCGATCTACTTCAATGGCCGCTCGCGCCTGGACATCCGTGAAGACCAGGTGCCGCGGCGCTTTCATGATCACTACGCACTGACCAAGCACCTGGCCGAGCAGAAGGTGTTCGGTGCCCAGGAGTTTGGCCTGGAGGTGCTGGCGCTGCGCCCGCGCTTTGTCACCGGTGCCGGTGATGCCAGCATCTTCCCTCGGCTGATGCAGATGCAGCGCAAGGGCCGTGTGGCAATCATCGGCAATGGCCTGAACAAGGTCGATTTCACCAGCGTGCACAACCTCAACGAAGCATTGCTCAGCGCCTTGTTCGCCGACGACCGCGCGCTGGGCCAGGCCTACAACATCAGCAATGGGCAGCCGTTGCCACTGTGGGATGTGGTCAATTACGTGATGCGCCAGATGCAACTGCCGCAGGTTACCCGTTACCGCTCCTATGGCCTGGCCTACAGCCTGGCCGCGTTGAACGAGGCGGCCTGCATGCTGTGGCCGGGGCGCCCGCAGCCGACCTTGTCGCGCCTGGGCATGCAGGTGATGAGCCGTGATTTCACCCTGGACATCAGCCGCGCCCGGCAATACCTGGACTACCAGCCCAAGGTCAGCCTGTGGACGGCACTGGACGAGTTCTGCGCCTGGTGGAAGCACCAGCCCGAAGGCCTGAAGTTCGGCTGAGGCTGATGATGGTCATCAACGTGCCGCGCTTGCGGTTTATACTCGTGCCTCTTTGCGACTACTGCGGTTGAATGTATCCATGCGTAACCATGCTCACGACGATTACGATGATGTGCCTACCCTGAGGGCCGGCACCCCCGACGATGACGAACTGATGCCAGCGCACGTGGTGCGCAATCGCCAGAAAGCCGAGCGTGGGGCCAGCACCGCGCCTTTGTGGGCGCTGTTGGGGGCGTCGTTCATCGCCTTGGTGGGGTTGGGCTGGTGGAGCTTTCAGCAGATATCGCTGATGGAGCAGCAACTGGTCGCGACCCAGGAAAGCTTTGCCCGCATCAGCGAAGAGGCGGCCGGGCGGCTGCAGGCCATCAGCGGCAAGGTGGCGGCCAGCGAATCGACGGTCACGACCGGCAGCGAGGCCTTGAAACTGCAGATCCGTCAGTTGCAGCAAGGGGTGGCCGGGCAGACCGGTGACCTGGGCAAGCGCCTGGAGCAGGTGCTGGCCGATACCCGTGAACAGCAAAAAGCCGTGACTGAGCTGCAGACCCAGTTGCAGGCGCAGTTGAAGCTGGTGAATGGCGAACTGGCTGCGCTGAAGTCCAGCCAGGTCGATGGCGGCAAGCTGGATGCCCAGTTCAAGACGTTGACCACGGATGTGGCTGCCTTGAAAGCAGCGCAGGTGGATGGCGGCAAGCTGGATACTCAGCTCAAGAGCCTGGGCAGCGATGTGGCTGCGCTGAAGAAGCAGGGCAACCCGAGTGCGGCGATCCAGAACCTGGAGCAGGACATGCTGGTGTTGAAGAGCCAGATCGACAATCGCCCGGCTGCTGCGGCGTCGCCGAGCGGTGCTTCGGTGCAGGAGTTCGATGCGTTCCGCGGGCAGATGACCCGCAGCCTGAACACGTTGCAAAGCCAGGTCCAGAACCTGCAACAGCAGATCAACGCGCGGCCTTGAGCCTTACCGCCGGGGCAACGCGCCCCGGCGGCCGATCCGCTTACAGGCGCGGGTAATCGATATAGCCCACCGGCCCCTTGCCGTAGAACGTTTCCGGGTGTGCCGGGTTCAAGGGGGCATCTGCCGCCAGGCGCGCCGGCAGGTCCGGGTTGGCGATGAACGGCACGCCGAACGCCACGGCGTCGGCCTTGCCGCTGGCCAACGCGGCATTGGCACTGGCCTTGTCAAAACGCTCATTGACGATGTACGGGCCGCCGAACGCTTGCTTGATCAGTGGGCCGATGCTGTCGTCGGCGTCTTTCTCCCGCGAGCAGATGAAGGCGATGCCGCGCTTGCCCAGTTCACCGGCGACGTAGGTGAAGGTCTCGGCCCGGTCGGCGTCGCCCATGTCGTGTGAGTCGGCACGCGGCGCCAGGTGCACGCCCACGCGGTTTGCCCCCCACACTTCAATGGCGGCGTCGGTCACCTCAAGCAGCAACCGTGCGCGGTTTTCCAGCGAACCACCGTAGCGGTCGGTGCGCTGGTTGGTGCTGCTTTGCAGGAACTGGTCGAGCAGGTAGCCATTGGCGCCATGCACCTCGACCCCATCGAAACCGGCGGCCTTGGCATTTTCGGCGCCGCTGCGGTATGCCTCGACAATGTCGACAATCTCTTCGGTTTCCAGTGCGCGGGGGGTGGGGTAGTCGGTGAGCGGACGCACCAGGCTGACATGGCCCTTGGGCTTGATTGCGCTGGGTGCCACGGGCAGCTCGCCGTTCAGGTAGCTGGGGTGGGAAATGCGGCCGACATGCCACAGTTGCAGGAAGATGCGCCCGCCGGCACCGTGCACAGCCTTGGTGACGTTGTTCCAGCCGCGCACCTGTTCATCGTTCCAGATGCCTGGGGTATCGGGGTAGCCGACACCCATTGCTGTGACCGAAGTCGCCTCGCTGAGGATCAGCCCGGCGCTGGCGCGCTGCACGTAGTATTCGGCCATCAGTGCGTTGGGCACCCGGCCTTCATCGGCGCGGCAGCGGGTCAGCGGGGCCATGATGATGCGGTTGGGCAGTTGCAGGTCACCCAGCGTGATCGGGTCGAAGAGCGTAGTCATGCGGTTTCCTTTTCAGAGCGTTCGGCTCAACTGTGCGAGGAAGGCCTGAAGGGTCTCCTCATTGCGTTTGAAGAAGTGCCATTGGCCGATCTTCTGGCTGTTGATCAGGCCGGCGCGCTGCAAGATGGCCAGGTGCGCAGAGACGGTCGACTGCGACAGGCCGCAGCGTTGGTCGATCTGCCCGGCACAGACGCCGTGTTCGGTGCTGTGGTGCTGGTCAGGAAACTGCGTTGCCGGGTCCTTCAGCCAGTCGAGGATTTGTCGCCGTACCGGGTGGGCCAGGGCTTTTATTATTTCGTCCAGATCGAGGGGCATGGGGTGGGCTCGTGGTGAAGCGGTAAATCGCGGTAGGGCGAAATGTAAATCGGTATTTCGCGATATACAAATATGAAGAGGTTCTGAGCTGAGCACCAATCGCTATATCGTGTGATGACGATATAGGCGTGGGCGGTGCTAGACTTGCGCCATGAACTACCTCGCACACCTGCACCTGGGCGGCCCTGCGCCGCAGCAATTGCTCGGCAGCCTGTATGGCGATTTCGTCAAGGGCTCGCTGGAAGGGCGCTTTCCACCAACGCTGGAAGCGGCGATCCGCCTGCACCGGCACATCGACAGCTATACCGACCGCCATCCCGTGGTATTGGCTGCGTTGGCACGCTTCCCCGCACAGCGGCGGCGCTTTGCCGGCATTGTCCTCGATGTGTTTTTCGACCACTGCCTGGCGCAGCATTGGGCGGACTATGCCGAGCAGCCGTTGGCGCAGTTCACCGGCAATTTTTATCGGGTGCTGCTGGCTGAACCCGAGTTGCCAGGGCGCCTGGCGCGCATTGCGCCGTTCATGGCGGCGGATGACTGGCTCGGGGCGTATGGCGATTTTGCGACGCTGGAGCAGGTGTTCAACGGCATTGCACGGCGGCTGTCGCGGCCGGAGGGGATGAGCGGGGTGATGCCGGAGCTAGAGCGCTTGTATGAGCCGTTGCTGGCGGACTTTCGTGAGTTCTATCCACAGTTGCAGGCGTTTGCGGCGGTGGGGCGGGTGTCGGGCACTTAGTCAAGTACTGCCTGCCCCGGCCGCTTCGCGGATACAGGCAGCCCAAGACAATCAGGCAGCCCGCGCCTGCCGCCGTGGCACCCCCTCTGCCTCTTCAACCCCGAACAACGCCCCATTAATGGCTTGCTGCGCCTGCAAGGCCAGTACCGCTCGCTCTTTCTGCGCGCTGGCAATCGGTTGCAGCAGGTGAATGCACACCTCGCCACGCGGCTGGGCAAACAGCCGCAGCAGGTGTGACACCAGGTCATCATCGCCAATGAAAGGCGCAATCGGGTCGATCACGCCATCGCGCAAGTACTGGATCGCCACGGGTTGAACTGCCACGCCCTGGTCGATGGCGCCTGCCAGTAACCGGCCGTGGAACGTTCGCAGGCCATGGCCGTTGGTGGTAGTACCCTCCGGGAAGATCAACAGTGGCCGGGCTTCGCCCAGTTGCGTGCTGATCTGCTCGCGCAGACGCTGGCTGTCGCCACCGCCGCGGCGGATGAACAGCGTGCCGGCTTTCTCTGCAAGCCAGCCGGCCACCGGCCAGTGACGGACTTCGGCCTTGGACAGGAATGACAGCGGCTGCAGCATGCCGAGCAGTGGGATGTCGGCCCAGGAAACGTGGTTGCTGACCCACAACATCGGCCGCTGCGGCAGTTGGCCGATTACCCGCACCTCGAACGGCAAGGCGGCTACCAGGCGCTTCATGAACAGGCAGCTCCAACGTTGCCGGCGCTCGATGGAGGCCTCCAGGCCAAGGCGTTCGCCAAGCGCGATCACGCTGGCCATCAGCATGCCCAGCAGCAGGACCAGAAACAGCCGTGTCAGGCGGGCCAGTACCCGCAGCTTGGGCATCAGACCGCCGCCTTGAAGTGGCGGGCGTAGCGCGGGCAGAGGTCGTCGCGCTTGAGCAGGATGAACACGTCGGCAACCTGGAAGTCTTCGTCCCAGCATGGCTCGCCGCAAATCTTCGCGCCCAGGCGCATATAGGCCTTGAGCAGCGGTGGCATTTCGGCGATGACGTTGCTGGGCAGGGCCAGGCTTGGCAGGGGTTTTTTCGGCTCGGCCCGCAGGTGCTCGGTGCATAGGTAACGCTCGCGCAGGCGCTGCATGACCGCATGGGCCTGCACGCCACCGTCCTGCATGGGGATGCTGGCGCAGCCCATCAGGTAGCTGTAGCGCCCTTCGTTGAGCACTTCGGCGAGCTCGCCCCAGAGCACGGCGATGGTGCCGCCGTTACGGTAGTCGGCGGCCACGCAGGTGCGCCCCAGCTCCAGGATCGGCCCTTGCAACTGCACCAGGCCGTGCAGGCTGAACTCTTCTTCGCTGTAGAAACGGCCCAGGCTGCTGGCCGCCTGGTGGTCGAGCAACCGGGTGGTGGCTACCAGCTCGCCGGTGCTCAGGTCGCGCACACCGATATGGCGGCAGTGCGGGTCGTAGTCGTCCATGTCCAGGCCGTGTTCGGCACCTTTGAGCTTGGCCTTGAATTCTGCACTGAACACTTTGTAGCGCAGGGCCTGGGCTTCCTGCAGGGCCGTGGCGCCGACCAGGCGTTCGGCTTGCAGACGGCGTGCAGTGCTGGTGTCGCCAGCGTGAGCGATCCGAGTCATTACGAGTCTCCATAAGCCAGCCATGAAGGGTTGCGGCCGGTCGGCTTTGTTGTGCAAAGTCAGCCTAGGTAGACGGGGTGTCACCCCTGTGAATCTTTGGTGATGCTTGCGTGACACCCTCCCACACGCCCCAGCAAGGAGCATCCTGCGATGGCTTGGCTACAACGACTCAACGACCCGCTGCGCCTCCCCATGGCCGGCACCCTGGGTGAAACCTACGCCGCGCTGCTTGAGCGCCTTGGCCAGGTAGCCCCGTTCGAACTGGCGGTGCTTGGCGGGCGCGCCATGCCCACGCCGGGCCTGGCGTTTCTGGTCGGCTACCAGGCCGCCTTGCGGGTGCTCTGGCCCAGTGCGCCAGCCAGCCTCGGCGCACTGTGCGCGACCGAACGGCGCAGCGTGCGGCCGGCAGACATGCGCACCCGCCTCGACGGTTTGCGCCTTGGCGGCAGCAAGGATTTCGTCACCGCCGGCCTTGAGGCGGAGTGGCTGCTGGTGGCCGCGCGCAGCGAAGCGCCAGGCGAGGCGCCGCGGCTGAACCTGGCGGTGGTGTACCCGGGTGAGCCGGGCGTGACGCTGGAAGCGTTGCCGACCTTGCCGCTGATGCCCGAAGTCGGCCATGGCCGCCTGCACCTGGAGCAGGCGGCTTGCGAGTTGCTGGCAGGCGATGGCTGGGATGCCTACGTCAAACCGTTCCGCTCGCTGGAGGACCTGTACGTGCTCGCCGCGTTGACGGCCTGGCTGTATGGCGTCGGCCAGGAATGTGCGTGGCCACAAGCGTTGCGCCTGCGTTTGCTGAGCGTGCTGGCCGGCTGTGCCGAGGGGAGCCGCCAGTGTGCCGACAGTGTCGGTTGCCATTTGCTGCTGGCGGGGTTGTTTGGCCAGTTCCAGGCGCTACGCGCCGACATCGATGAGGCGTTGCTGGCGGGGCCTGCGCAGTGGGCGCAGCTCTGGCAGCGTGATCAGGGGGTGATGGCGTTGGCGGCGGCGGCGCGGGAGAAGCGTTTGGCCAAGGCCTGGGCGGCTGCGGGATTGTCATGAAGGGCAGGCAGACTCGGTGAACCATTGAATGCTGGGGCCGCAAAGCGGCCCCATGGCGCCGAGGCCCAAGTGCTCGATACCCTGAAAGCCCTACTGGCAACCCTCAGCCTGGCAGTGGCCCCAGCCTGGGCCGAAGACTGGCCGGCCCCCGACTGGCAAACCGACCCCACCCCCATCGACTGGCAAGCCGTCGACGCCTATGCCTTCCCCGCTGACGGCAGCCTGCGCACCGACGCCCTGCTGATCATCCGCGACGGCCGCATCCTGCATGAACGCTACGCCGCGCCCACCACCGCCAGCACCGCGCACCTCACCTGGTCGGTGAGCAAGAGCGTGCTGGCCACGCTACTGGGCGTGGCCCAAGGCGAAGGGCGTTTCCAGCTGCAGGACCCGGTAGCCCGCTTCTACCCCCCGATGCAGGCACACCCAGAGGTGCGCCTGGGAGACCTGCTGCACTGGGCCAGCGGCCTGGCCTGGCAGGAAGACTACGAATACGCACCGTTGCACTCCTCGGTGGTGGCCATGCTCTACACCCGTGGTCGTGAGGACATGGCGGCCTATACCGCAGCGCGGCCTGCGGCGCAGCTACCGGGGCAGCGCTTTCTCTACTCCAGCGGCGACAGCAACCTGTTGGCAGCGGCCCTGCGCGGCATGCTCGATGCCGGGCAGTATGCCGACTACCCGTGGCAGGCGCTGTTCACGCCGCTGGGCATCAACAGCGCGGTGTGGGAGCGCGATGGCGCGGGGAGCTATGTCGGGTCTTCGTACCTGTACCTCACTGCCCGTGACCTGGCGCGCATCGGCCTGCTGATGCAGCGCGACGGGCGCTGGCGCGAACGCCAACTGGTGCCTGCGACATGGGTGGCGTTCAACCGCACGCCGTTTGCCCAGGCCGAGGCTGTACCCGGCGAGGCCAACCCAGGCGGCCACTGGTGGCTCAACAGCGCGTCGTCAGGCGGGGCTCGCCCCTGGCCGCATGTGCCGGCTGACACCTACGCCGCGCTCGGCCATTGGGGCCAGGCGCTGTACGTGTTGCCGACGCAGAAGCTGGTGATCGTTCGCTATGCCGATGACCGAGGCGACAGTTACCAGCATGAGCAACTGCTCGAACGGGTACTGGCGGCGCTGGCCGGGGAGGGCGCATGAGGCGGGTGCTGCTGGTGCTGTTGGCACTGCTTGGCGTGTCGTTGGGATGGAGCGGTTGGCAGGCACGTCAGGCGTTGGCGGACTTCCCGGGCATTCTTCCGGCCTACTCGGCCAAGGAGTACTGCTCATGCCGCTTCGTCATGGAGTTTGACCCGGCGTATTGCCGGGGGTACGTGAAACAATGGCTGCCCCTTGGCCAGCTGGCGGAAAACAGCGCGCAGCGCCTGGTCACGGCCGAGGGCCTGGGCCGGCGTAACCAGGCCGCATGGCAGGGCGCACGCGTGGGCTGCCGCTTGCTGCCATGATGGCGGGCGGGTAAGGTTGCGGTCTTGTTTCACGAGATCTGTCATGTTCAAGTTGCCCCGCCTGATGCCCGCCTTGTTGCTGGCTCTATGCCTGCCCGCCCACGCCAACTGGCACCTCGATGGCGAGTCATCGCGCCTGTCGTTCATCACCGGCAAGAACGGTGATACCGCCGAAGTCCATCGTTTCCTGGTGCTGCATGGCACGGTAGACCGCAAGGGCGCGGCCGGCCTGCGCATCGAGATGGACTCGGTGAGCAGCGGCATCCCCTTGCGTGACGAACGCATGCGCGACGGCCTGTTCGATGTCGAGCGTTTTGCCGAGGCGACGGTGAAGGCGCAACTGGACCTGCGCCCGATCAACGACCTGGCCAGCGGTGCGCAAATCGAACTGCGCCTGCCGCTGACCGTTACCGTGCATGGCCAATCCCACCGCTACAACGCCTTGCTGCTGGCCACGCGGCTGGACGAGCGACGCTTCCAGGTGGTGACCCTGGAGCCCCTGGTACTGCGCGCCGAGGATTTCGGCCTGATGCCGGGGCTGGAAAGCCTGCGCAAGTTTGCCGGGCTCAAGTCCATCAACCCATCGGTACCGGTCAATGCGGTGCTGATCTTCACCGCCCGCTGACATGCCGGGGCCGGTCTTCCCCTGGCGGGATGGCAACCAGTTCGAACTGCTGATCGACGGCCCCGAATTCTTCCCTCGCATGCTTGAGGCGATCACGCGCGCCGAGTTCCAGGTAGACCTCGAACTGTATCTGGTCGAGGCTGGCGCCTGCGCCGAAGCGGTCGTCGCAGCGCTGGAGCAGGCCGCAAGGCGCGGTGTGCGGGTGCGCTGCCTGTTCGATGACTATGGCTCGCTGGCCTTCAACAGTGCCCTGCGCCAGCGGCTGCTGGAAGCAGGCGTGTACCTGCGCTGGTACAACCGCCTGCGCTGGAAGCGTGGCTTGCGCAACCTGTATCGCGATCACCGCAAGCTGCTGTTGGTGGACGAGCGCTGGGCAGTGGTGGGGGGCACGGGCGTCACCGACGAGTTCTGGACGCCGGCCAGCGCTACCAGCGAATGGCACGAGGTAATGGTGCAGATGCAGGGGGCGGTGGTCAGCGACTGGCAGTTGTTGTTCGACCGCCAATGGCACGCCAACAACCGGCGCACCGCCTGGCGCCCAGCCGAAGGTTTCGGCCTGCCGCGCCTGCCCAAGGTGCCTGCGCAGGGGCAAGGCATGGGCCGGGTAGCCTATGCCGACGCCCGTCAGCATCAGGACATCCTGCATTCGCTGGTGCGCGCGCTCAACAGCGGCAAGCAGCGGGTGTGGCTGGCGACGCCTTATTTCTTGCCGACTTGGAGTGTGCGCCGCTCGTTGCGACGCGCGGCCAGCAAGGGCCTGGACGTGCGCCTGCTGCTGACCGGGCCGCGCACCGATCACCCCTCGGTGCGCTATGCCGGGCATCGTTACTACCCGCGCCTGCTGCGCGCCGGGGTGAAGATTTTCGAGTACCAGCCGTGTTTCCTGCACTTGAAGATGGCCGTGGTGGACGACTGGGTGAGCGTTGGTTCGTGCAACTTCGACCACTGGAACCTGCGTTTCAACCTTGAGGCCAATATCGAGGCCCTGGACCCGCCGCTGACCGCTGCCGTGGTGGCCAGTTTCGAGCGTGACTTCGCTTTGAGCGAAGAAGTCGACCTCGACCACTGGAACGCCAGGCCGCTGTGGCGACGGGTGAAGCAGCGGGTATGGGGTTGGCTCGACCGTCTGGTGGTCAACCTGCTCGACCGGCGTGACTGAGAGCGACTATCGTGCAGTGACTGTTCACAAGCAATGGAAGGAGTGGATGCGATGACGGCGAAGAAAATTCTCATGCTGGTTGGCGACTACGTCGAGGATTACGAAGCGATGGTGCCGTTCCAGGCCCTGAGCATGGTTGGCCATACGGTGCACGCTGTCTGCCCCGAGAAGCTTGCGGGCCAGACCGTGCGCACCGCGATCCATGATTTCGAGGGTGAGCAGACTTACAGCGAAAAGCCGGGGCACAACTTTGCCCTGAACTATGACTTTGTGCGGGTGCGTGCCGAAAGCTATGACGCCTTGCTGATCCCCGGTGGCCGTGCCCCGGAATACTTGCGCCTGGATGAGCGGGTGCTGGAGCTGGTCAAGGCGTTCGACCAGGCGGGCAAACCGATTGCGGCGGTGTGCCATGGCGCGCAGTTGCTGGCAGCGGCGGGTGTGCTGGAAGGGCGCGAATGCAGTGCCTACCCTGCCTGTGCGCCGGAGGTGCGTTTGGCGGGCGGGACGTTTATCGATATCGCGGTGGACCAGGCGCATGTGGAAGGCAACCTGGTGACCGCGCCGGCATGGCCTGCCCACCCGGCCTGGCTGGCGGCTTTCCTCAAGGTGCTAGGTACACGTATCACCTGATCTGCAAGGCCGCTTGTACAAAAAGCGCATGCAGATTCAGCCGACCTGCTCGACCCAGTCATTGAGGTTGTAGTAGTTGGTCACCCGGGCAATCTTGCCGCAGTGGATATAGAAGAACGCACCCGCCGACAGCACATAGGTCTGCCCGTTGGCCGCGGGCAGGCCTTCGTCATCGGCGATGTACTCGCCATGCACGGTGAACTCCGCGGCCGCGCGGCTGCCGTCGGCATTCTGCATGACCACGATATCGGCCAGGCGCTCGCGGTAGCAGCGGTTCATCTTGTCCATGAACGCGGCAAACCTGGCCTTGCCCATCTGCCGCTCGCCCTGGTTGATGTCGTGGATCACATCTTCGTTCAGCAGTGCGAGAAAGCCGGGCATGTCACCGGCATTGAAGGCGGCGTAGTAGGCATTTACCAGTTCGGTAGCGGTCATGGAACAATTCCTGTCGTGTTGGGAAAAGGCGGCGCGTTGGTTCGGATGATAGGGTTTCCCCTCAAGCCCGGCTTAGCCGAGCGCGTCATCCACATCGACAAAACGACCGCCAAGCATGGAAATCCGCCTGTTGCACGGCGCCGCTATCGCGCCTTACATCGATGACCTCGCTCGCCTGCGCCTGACCGTGTTCCGCGAGTTTCCCTACCTTTACGACGGTACGCCGGAGTACGAGGCCGACTATTTATCTACGTACGCCCGCTCCGGGCGCAGCCTGGTAGTACTGGCGCTGGACGCCGGCCGGGTGGTGGGTGCCGCCACCAGCCTGCCGCTGGTGGACGTTGCCGCCGAGTTCCAGCAGCCGTTCCTGGCCCAGGGGCGTGACCCGGCCAGCGTGTACTACTTCGGTGAGTCGGTGGTGCTGCCGGAGTACCGTGGCCAAGGGCTGGGGGTGCGTTTTTTCATCGAGCGCGAGTCCTACGCCCACAAACTCGCCGAGTTCGATTATTGCGCCTTCTGTGCCGTGGAACGGCCCGGCGTACACCCGCTGCGCCCCGCGCACTACAAGCCCTTGCAGGGGTTCTGGCGCAATCGTGGGTTCCTGCACGACCCCTCGTTGCGCACCCACTATGCCTGGCGCGACCTGGATGAACAGGAATCGTCTGAAAAGATCATGTCGTTCTGGCTCAAGGAACTGCCGATATGATCCGCCTCGCGGCCTGCCAGTACGCCATCGAGCTGCACAAGACCTGGGATGCCTACGTCGATCATCTGCAGGGCCTGTGCGCCGAAGCGGCCGAGGCCGGCGCTCAGCTGCTGCTGTTGCCGGAATACGCGGGCCTGGTACTCAGCGGGCTGTTACCTGCGCAGCAGCGGGGTGATTTGAAGGCTTCTATCGCCGGTATCCAGCCCTTGATCGAACCTTGGAAAGCGCTGTGCGAGCGCATTGCCCGGCGCTGGGGCGTCTACCTTCAGCCTGGCAGCCTGCCGGTGCAGGACAGCGATGGCCGCTATCGCAACCGTGCCTGGCTGTTTGGCCCCGAGGGTGAACTGGGGCATCAGGACAAGCTGATGATGACGCGCTTCGAGCGGGAACAATGGGACATTGCCCCGGGCGATGGCCTCAAGGTGTTCGACACCCAGCTGGGGCGGCTGGGCATTCTGATCTGCTACGACAACGAATTCCCGATGCTGGCACGGCGCCTGGCAGAAGGGGGCGCCGACCTGATTCTGGCACCGAGCTGCACCGATACCGAAGCCGGTTACCACCGGGTGCGCATTGGTGCCCAGGCGCGGGCCCTGGAAAACCAGATTGCAGTGTTGCAGAGCCCCACGGTGGGGTTGGCCCCGTGGTCGCAGGCGCTGGATGAGAACATTGGGCGGGCCGGGTTGTTTGTGCCGCCGGACCATGGCATGCCGAAGGACGGTGTAGTGGCCCTGAGTACCGAGCTTGACCCGGCCGGCAGCCGGTGGCTGATCTGTAATGTGGACCTTGCGGCGGTGCGGCGGGTAAGGGAGCAGGGGCAGGTGTTTACCCGGCGCGACTGGCCAGAGCAGTTCGAGCGCAGCCTGTAAATGAAAACGCCCGGCAGATGCCGGGCGTTTTCGATCAGGCCGAAGGGTGAATCACTTCACTTCAACAGCCAGGCTTTCGGCGATCTTGCTCTGCCACAGCGCGGGGCCGGTGATGTGCACCGACTCACCATTGCTGTCCACCGCGACGGTGACCGGCATGTCCTTCACTTCGAACTCGTAGATCGCTTCCATGCCCAGCTCGGCGAACGCCAGGACCTTGGATTTGCGGATCGCCTGAGCCACCAGGTAGGCGGCGCCGCCGACGGCCATCAAATATACGGCCTTGTTGTCCTTGATCGCTTCGATGGCGGTCGGGCCACGCTCGGACTTGCCGATCATGCCCAGCAGGCCGGTCTGTTCGAGGATCTGGCGGGTGAACTTGTCCATCCGGGTAGCGGTGGTCGGGCCGGCTGGGCCTACCACTTCGTCACCGACCGGGTCGACCGGGCCGACGTAGTAGATGAAGCGGCCTTTCAGGTCGACCGGCAGTGCTTCGCCACGGTTGAGCATCTCGACCATGCGCTTGTGCGCGGCGTCGCGGCCGGTGAGCATCTTGCCGTTGAGCAGGATGGTCTCGCCTGGCTTCCAGCTGGCCACTTCTTCCGGGGTGATCGAGTCGAGGTCGACGCGACGGGCGCTTGGGCCAGCTTCCCAGACGATTTCCGGGTAGGCGTCCAGCGATGGCGCTTCCAGCTCGGCCGGGCCGCTGCCGTCGAGCACGAAGTGCGCGTGACGGGTGGCGGCGCAGTTCGGGATCATGCATACCGGCAGGGAGGCGGCGTGGGTCGGGTAGTCCATGATCTTGACGTCGAGCACGGTGGTCAGGCCGCCCAGGCCCTGGGCGCCGATGCCCAGCTGGTTGACCTTGTCGAACAGCTCCAGGCGGATCTCTTCGATGCGGTTCTGCGGGCCACGGGCTTTGAGTTCATGAATGTCGATGGACTCCATCAACACTTCCTTGGCCATGACCGCAGCTTTTTCGGCAGTGCCGCCGATGCCGATGCCGAGCATGCCAGGTGGGCACCAGCCGGCGCCCATGGTCGGGACGGTCTTCAGTACCCAGTCGACGATCGAGTCGGACGGGTTGAGCATGGCCATCTTCGACTTGTTTTCCGAGCCGCCGCCTTTGGCTGCGACATCGACTTCGACCTTGTCGCCAGGGACGATCGAGTAGTGGATGACGGCCGGGGTGTTGTCCTTGGTGTTCTTGCGGGCACCGGCCGGGTCGGCCAGGATCGAGGCGCGCAGGACGTTCTCAGGCAGGTTGTAGGCGCGACGCACACCTTCGTTGATCATGTCGTCGACGCTCAGGGTGGCGCCGTCCCAGCGCACGTCCATGCCCACACGCACGAACACGGTGACGATACCGGTGTCCTGGCAGATCGGGCGGTGGCCGGTGGCGCACATGCGCGAGTTGATCAGGATCTGGGCGATGGAGTCGCGCGCGGCAGGCGACTCTTCACGCAGGTAGGCCTCGTGCATCGCCTGGATGAAATCGACGGGGTGGTAGTACGAAATGAATTGCAGGGCGTCGGCGACGCTCTGAATCAGGTCGTCTTGCTTGATCACGGTCATGCAGCGCGCTCCTCTTAAAGACGGGAACATTCGTAAAGGCTTTCCGACACTGCACACCTGTGTGTCGAAACGCCTGGCAAGGCGTCGGCAGGTCAGGCCGACGTAAAAAGGCGCGGCAGTATAGCGCGCCTCACCGTGCGAAACACCTGCGCGTGGTCTGGACCATGGTCGGCAGTGCGGCGGGCATCCTTTTTGCTGCCGATAGCGGCTTGCCTTAGAGTGGCGATGTAGACCAAGGAAGTAATGACCATGCCTGAACTCTGTGTGGGCGAGCGCCGCTGGACGGTGCCCACCGGCAGTAACTTGCTCGATGCCTTGAACGAGGCAGGCTTGAATGTGCCCTACAGCTGCCGTGCGGGCAGTTGCCACGCCTGCCTGGTGCATTGCCTGGACGGGCAACCGGTGGATGCCCTGCCCGAGGCATTGGCGTTGGACAAGCACGCACAGGGCTGGCGCCTGGCCTGCCAGTGCCGGGTGGTGGATGACCTGCGCGTGGCAGTGTTTGACCCGCAGCTCGAAGGGATGCCCGCAACGGTGCGTGAACTGGACTGGTTTGGCGATGTGTTGCGCTTGCGCCTGCGCACGGAGCGGGCGCTGCGGTATCAGGCCGGCCAGCATCTGGTGCTGTGGAACGGTGCGGTCGCGCGACCGTATTCCTTGGCAAGCCTGCCGGGTGAAGACGCCTTGCTGGAGTTTCATATCGATTGCCAGCGGCCAGGGGCTTTCTGTGACCAGGCCCGGGCCTTGCGGGTTGGCGATGAGCTGCGCCTGGGCGAGTTGAGGGGCGGGGCGTTGCATTATGACCCGGACTGGCAGGACCGTGCGCTGTGGTTGCTCGCGGCCGGGACGGGGCTTGCGCCATTGTGGGGCATCTTGCGCGAGGCGCTGCGCCAGGGGCATCGGGGTGAGATCAGGGTGCTGCATGTGGCACGTGAGCACGCCGGGCATTACCTGGCTGAGCCGTTGCTGGCAATGGACGGGGTGCGTGTCGAGCAGGTGCTGGCGGAGCAGCTGGATGAAGCGCTGGCGGCGTTGCGGCCGTCATCACGGCAGACCATCGCGCTGCTGTGTGGCTCGCCGGGGAGTGTCGAGCGGTTTGCGCGGCGGCTGTTTATTGCGGGGGTGCCGAGGAACCAGGTGTTTGCCGATGTGTTTGTCGAGCATGCCTGAGGAATGTTGCGCGCCTATGCCGACCCTTTCGCGGGGCAAGCCCGCTCCCACAGCGACCTGACTGCGCTTGAGTTCAGAAGGGTAACTGTGGGAGCGGGCTTGCCCCGCGAAGGGGCCGCAGAGCGGCCCCCCCAGGAAGGCTATCAGCCGACCAGCGGATCACCGACATGCAGGATCTTCATGCCGTTGGTGCCACCGATGGTGTGGTAGCTGTCGCCCTTGGTCAGGATCACCCAGTCACCCTGTTGCACCAGGCCACGCTTGAGCAGTTCGTCGACCGCCGCTTGGCTCACCTTGTCGGCCGGCAGCGAAGCCGGGTCGAAGGCGATCGGGTAGACACCACGGAACATCGAGGCGCGAGCCTGGGTAGCGCGGTGCGGCGACAGGGCGAAGATTGGCACGTGCGAACGCAGGCGCGACATGATCAGCGGGGTGTAGCCACTTTCGGTGAGGGCGATGATCGCCTTGACGCCCGGGAAGTGGTTGGCGGTGTACATGGCCGCCAGGGCGATGCTTTCGTCGCAACGCTCGAAGGTGGTGTGCAGACGGTGGCTGGATTTCTGGTTGGTCGGGTGCTTTTCGGCACCTTGGCAAATCCGCGCCATGGCCTGTACGGCTTCGATCGGGTAGGAACCGGCAGCACTTTCGGCCGACAGCATCACCGCATCGGTGTTGTCGAGCACGGCGTTGGCCACGTCGGACACTTCAGCGCGGGTCGGCATCGGGTTCTGGATCATCGACTCCATCATCTGGGTCGCCACGATCACCGCCTTGTTGTTGCGGCGGGCGTGCTGGATGATCTTTTTCTGGATGCCGATCAGCTCGGCGTCGCCGATTTCCACACCCAGGTCGCCACGGGCAACCATGACGGCATCGGAGGCGGCGATCAGCTTGTCGAGGGTCTCGTCGTCGGCAACGGCTTCGGCACGCTCGATCTTGGCCACCAGCCAGGCGCTGCCGCCGGACTCGTCACGCAGCTTGCGGGCATATTCCATGTCGCTGGCGTCACGCGGGAACGATACGGCCAGGTAGTCCAGGTCCATTTCCGCGGCCAGCTTGATGTCGGCCTTGTCTTTTTCGGTCAGGGCCGGCGCGGTCAAGCCGCCACCTTTGCGGTTGATGCCTTTGTGATCCGACAGCGGGCCACCGATGATCACCACGCAGTGCAGTGCATCAGCGGTAGCGGTCTCGACGCGCATGACCACACGGCCATCGTCGAGCAGCAGTTCGTCACCAACGCCGCAGTCCTTGACCAGGTCGGGATAGTCGATACCGACGATGTCCTGGTTGCCTTCGGTCAGCGGGTGGGCGGTGGAGAAGGTGAACGTGTCACCGATCTTCAATTCGATGCGCTTGTTGCTGAACTTGGCGATGCGGATCTTCGGACCTTGCAGGTCGCCCAGCAAAGCGACATGGCGGCCGTTCTTGGCGGCGATGTCACGGATCAGGCGGGCGCGCGCTTTGTGCTCGTCCGGGGTGCCGTGGGAGAAGTTCAGACGTGCCACGTCCAGGCCGGCAAGGATCAGTTGTTCGATCACTTCCGGCGAGTTGCTGGCGGGGCCAAGGGTGGCGACGATTTTGGTACGGCGGATGGTCATGCACAGACTCCTATAGTGAAGCGCAGCGAAAGGCTACTCCTGAATCGCGCTGTAGTCATTGTTCCGTTGCACTACCTGCGAGCGAGGCAGGGTGGCGTTTGAACGGTCAGGCCATCCTTGCAAAAGGGTGTGAAGATTTATCGGCAAAGGCCGATACACTGGCATCAAAGGAGACCCCCCATGCGAGCCCTGATCGTTTTAGCCTTGGCGGCCAGCGCCGTCGGCTGCACCCGCTGGTCCATGGACCACCACTTGAACAACGCCTACCGTGCCTATGACCGCGGCGATTGCCAGCGGGTCATGCTGGAGCTGTCGCAGGTTGACCGCACCAGCCGCGCGCGACCGTTCGTCCACCCGGAGGTGTCGCTGCTGCGCGGCCAGTGCCTGGAGCGCCAGAAGTTGTTCGTGGATGCAGCGCAGACCTACGAGTACCTGATCCAGCAGTACCCCGGCAACGAATACGCGTACCGTGCCCAGGCTCGCCTGCAAACACTGGAGCAGCTTGGCCATTACCGCGGTGCCGAAGCGGCCGTGGCCAACCCGGTGAAAGCCACCCCTTGGCGTTAATGCCAAGGTGTGATTTATTTCACGGGATTTACCGTGCGCGCTGCGCTAATCTGTAACTCAGTTGTTACAACAACCGCCAGTACCTCGCATTCCTGGCACCGGGTACGGACTGCACTTGTGATCATGTTCAACAAGCGGCATATCGAACGCCATCAGTTGCCCTGCGTTCTCAAGGTCTTCAACCGTTTTACCGATCAGGCAATCGGCCAGCTGGGTAATGCCTCCGAAGATGGGCTGATGCTGATCAGCCAGCTGCCGGTACTGGTCGGGCCAGACTACGAACTGCAACTGCGCTTGCCGCTGGCCGGTGGCGGGTACCAGTTCATCAACCTCACCGCCAGTTGCCTGTGGTGCCGCGAAGACCAGACGCCCGGCAACTACGATTCTGGCTTCATGTTGCTGCAGGCGCCCCGCGAGTACGATGAATTCGTCCGCTCGTTGCGCGACTATTTCAGTTTCCGCCCCGCCAACGCATCCGCCTGACTCCCCCTGAGCCTTGGCGCGCGAGAATCGCGCTAGAATCGGGTCGACCTTGATACAGGACGACCCCGTGAGCTCCAGCATTTTCTGGCACGACTACGAAACCACTGGCATCAACCCGCGCTGCGACCGGCCACTGCAGGTGGCCGGTGTACGCACCGATTTCGACCTCAACGAGATCGAAGAACCGATCAGCCTCTATTGCTGCCCCTCCGACGACATCCTGCCGCACCCGGCCGCCTGCCTGGTAACCGGTATCACCCCGCAGCAACTGCTAGCCCAGGGGTTGTGCGAAGCCGAGTTCATGACCCGCGTGCACGAGCAACTGGCGCGCCCTGGCACCTGTGGTGCCGGCTACAACACCTTGCGCTTCGACGATGAGGTGACGCGTTACAGCCTGTACCGCAACTTTTTCGACCCCTACGCCCGTGAGTGGCAGGGCGGCAACAGCCGCTGGGACCTGATCGACATCGTGCGCACGGCCTATGCACTGCGCCCTGAAGGCATCGAGTGGCCGCAGCAGGATGGCCGCACCAGCCTGCGCCTGGAACTGCTCAGCAAAGCCAATGGCATCGACCATGGCCATGCCCACGAAGCACTTTCCGACGTGCGGGCCACCATTGCCCTGGCGCGCTTGATTCGGCAAAAACAACCGAAGTTGTATGAGTGGCTGTTTCAGTTGCGCAGCAAACATAAAGTGATGGAGCAGATTCGTTTGTTGCAGCCACTGGTCCATATTTCAGGGCGATTTTCGGCGGCGCGTAATTACCTGGGGGTGGTCCTGCCGCTGGCGTGGCACCCGCGCAATCGCAATGCCCTGATTGTCTGCGACCTGCATCAGGAAACCCTACCGTTAATACGGGAAAGTGCCGAAGTTCTTCGCCAGCGCTTGTATACCCGGCATGAAGATCTGGCCGAAGGTGAATTACCCGTTCCGCTTAAATTGGTGCAGATCAACCGTTGCCCGGTGCTGGCACCGCTCTCGGTATTGCGCCCGGCCGATCAACAGCGCCTGGGTGTGGACTTGACGTTGTTACAATTGCGCGGCGAGCAATTGGCCAATCAACAGGCGGACTGGCAAGACAAGCTGGCGCACATTTATGGCAACGATGATTTCGCCCCGAGTGAAGACCCTGAACAACAGTTGTATGACGGTTTTCTAGGGGACCGCGACCGCCGTTTGTGCGAGCAAGTTCGCACGCTGGAACCTGCGCAGTTGGGTCAGGGGCACTGGATGTTCGATGACCCGCGCATGCCTGAACTGTTGTTCCGTTATCGGGCACGCAACTTCCCTGACACCTTGAATAGCGAAGAGCGCCAGCGCTGGTATGCATTCTGTCAGCAACGTCTGAGCGACCCGCAGTGGGGCGCGCCGAATACCCTGGGTGATTTCGAGCAGGCGCGCCAGCGTGCCTGGGAAAGCGCCGACGAGGCGGGCCGCCGGGTATTGGACGCCTGGCAGGAACACGCCAGTAAACTGAAGACACAATTTGCAATTGCGCGCTGAGTGGACAAACAAAAACGCCGGCATCGAGCCGGCGTTTTTGTTGCGTCAAGCAATGTGAGCGTGCGGACTATCAGTCCAGCAGGGTCGCCCAGCTTTCAACCACGTCACCACCCCACTTGGCTTTCCATTCTTTCAGGGTCTTGTGGTTGCCGCCTTTGGTTTCGATCACTTCACCATTGTGCGGGTTCTTGTATTGCTTGACCTTGCGCGCACGCTTAGTGGCGGTGACCTTGACCGCGCCACGTGGCGCCTTGCTCAGTTTCGACTCTGGGTCGAGCAGGGCAATCACATCACGCAGCGACTTGGAGTACTCGCCCATCAGCGTGCGCAGTTTGCCTTCGAACTCCAGCTCTTGCTTCAGCTTGTCATCCTGGGACAGGTTGGCCAGGCGGGCCTGAAGTTCCTTGATGGCTTCTTCGGTGGCGCGGTACTCGTTAATCAGGGACATGGAGTGTTCCTTTAATACGTGTTCAGAAATGTGTGGGCCAATAATAGACAGGCCATACTCGCAAGTAAACATGGAATTGGGCAATTAACAGTTAATTAAGCTGTGACAACATTTCTCCACGTGAACAAAAATTTACATAAGCCCCTGCATTTTGTCATGGCGAGGCGCGGCGGCTTGCCGTGTGTGTGGGCAGGTGCGCACAAGACGCGCCGTGCAATCCATACTGCGTTTTTTCTGGCGGGCCGCTAGAATGAGCGCCTTTGCGAAGTTCTGGAGTCTCATTCATGCGCACCTATCGTCTGGTGATCGCCTGCCCCGACCGTGTTGGCATCGTGGCGAAAGTCAGTAATTTCCTGGCCTTGTACAATGGCTGGATCAACGAAGCCAGCCACCACTCCGATGAACAGAGTGGTTGGTTCTTCATGCGTCATGAAATCCGTGCCGAATCCCTGCCATTCGGTATCGAGGCATTTCGCGAGGCGTTCGCGCCGATCGCCGAAGAGTTCTCCATGACCTGGCGGGTGACCGACTCGGCGCAGAAAAAGCGCGTGGTGCTGATGGCCAGCCGCGAATCCCATTGCCTGGCCGATCTGCTGCACCGCTGGCACACCGACGAGCTGGATTGCGATATCCCGTGCGTGGTGTCCAACCACAATGACCTGCGCAGCATGGTCGAATGGCACGGCATTCCGTTCTTCCATGTGCCGGTCGACCCCAAGGACAAGGCGCCAGCCTTCGCCGAAGTGTCGCGCCTGGTTCAGGAGCACGCCGCTGATGTGGTGGTGCTGGCTCGCTACATGCAAATCCTGCCGCCGCAGCTGTGCCAGGACTACGCTGAAAAAGTGATCAACATCCACCACAGCTTCCTGCCGTCGTTCGTCGGTGCCAAGCCCTACCATCAGGCGGCCCTGCGCGGCGTTAAACTGATCGGTGCGACCTGCCACTACGTGACCGAAGAGCTGGATGCCGGCCCGATCATCGAACAGGACGTGGTACGTGTCAGCCATGCCGACAGCATCGAAGACATGGTGCGCTTCGGCCGTGATGTCGAGAAAATGGTGTTGGCCCGCGGCCTGCGTTATCACCTGGAAGACCGCGTGCTGGTGCACGGCAACAAGACGGTGGTGTTCGACTGACAGCGACACGGGGCTGCGCAGCAGCCCCGGCAATCCCGAGTGAATCGCCATGGCCGACCCCCGCGACAAAGCCGCCGCCTCACCCCCGCCAACCCTCGGCGAGGGCTGCCTGGCCCGCTATGACCCCGAGGCCCTGAGCGACGCCGACGGCACCAACTTCCCCGGTGCTGCCGAGCTCTGGCGCCAGCTCAACCCGCCTGACGCCGCCAGCGTTCCAGCAACGGACGCGCCAGCAGGCAGACAAACACCGGCCCCCCCGCCAGCAGATAAAAGTAGTAAGTGACCGCACGCCAGATCACGATCGCCGCAGCCGCTGTCGAACTGCCCACCAAGGGCGTCAGCAGGCTTGCCGAGGTCAGCTCGGCAGCCCCCGCACCGCCTGGCAGCAGGCTGAACTGGCCAGCACTGAGCGAGAGCATCTGCACCAGAAAGCTGGGGATCCACGACAGTTCCACGCCCAAACCCTTGAGCACCAGGTACAGCACGCTGTAGCGCAGGCCCCAATGCACGCAGGTCAGCGTGAACACCAGTGCCAGGGTGCGTTTGGGCAGGCGCCAGGTCTGCGCCAGGGCGTCGATGAAGTGCAGCAGCTTGCGCGCCCAGCGGCGTTTACGGCATTCGGACATGCCCAGGCGGCGCAACAGCCGTCCATTGAAGCGCATCATGGCGCGCCGGTAGCGCAGCAGCCCCAGCACCACGATTAACGCCGAGCACAGCAGCAGCGCGCTGCCCAGCAACATGCTTTGCTGGCTGTGCCCCAGGCTGTGAAACAACGCATAGCCGGCAATCGCCAGCATCGCGCAGAAGAAGAACAGCAGGTCGTTCAACTGGTCCATGGCGAACACCGCGCCGCTGCGCGCCGGGCCGATGCGGTCCCGCGCCAGCAGGGCCATCAGGGTCAGCGGGCCGCCGCTGCCGCCCGGGGTGGTGCAGATGGCGAATTCGGTGGCCATGACCACGCCTAGGCTGCGCAGGTACTTGAGCTGAGCACCTTGCTGGCCGAGCAGCAGGCGCAGGCGCAGGGCGTTTATCACCCAGCACAGCAGGATCATGCCCAGCAGCGTCAGCAACAGGCCGGGGTCGAAGCGTTGAAGCCTGGGCAGTAGTTCGCTACCGCCCAGCACTATCGGCACCAGCACGGCGCCCAGCAGTGCCAGGCCCAGCCAGCCCAGGCGGTTCATGCGCTGGCCTGGCCGTCCAGCCAGGCGGACTTGGTCAACGGCACACGGCCCTGTGCCAACAGTGCGCGCAAGGTGCGTAGCCAGTATTCGCGCGACGCCTTGTGGCGCATGTCCACCGGGTGCAGGCCCAGGCGTACGGTGCCGGCTTCACGCCAGCGCCGGCATTGCCAGTCGCAAAGCATCTTCGATAACCCTCGACGCCAGGCACTGCGCGCGCTCCAGACCAGGCCGGGGGCTTCGATGGCGGTGAAGTCCGGCAGGCGGTACAGGTGCTGCGGTGTGCTGGTGTAGCGCAGCGGCAGCTGGCGCAATGCCTGGCGCGTGCCTTCGCTCATCAGCCAGGCCGGGGCGACGAAGCCGGCAACCGGCCAGCCTTGTTGGTCGAACACTGCCAGTCCTTGCTCCAGGCGCTGCAGTGCCTGTTGCTGATCAAGCCCATAGAACTCGCCTTCGTGGGTATAGATGCGGCGCATGAAGAACGCGCCGGGGCTGCGCGGTGGCGCGCCGTCGTCGGCATGGTAGAAACCATGCAGCGCCAGCTCGTCACCCAGCGCCAGGCGCCGTTCGAGCAGGCGGCAGAAGGACGGTGAGCGGTGTAGGGGGTTGCGGTGGTGAAAGTCCGGCACCACCAGCCAGGTCATGGGCACACCGCCCATCTCATCGATGGCCTGGACGAAGGGTTGGTAGTCGGGCCAGGTCTCGGGCGCGATGTCGTGCAGCACCAACATCAGGCTGCGGGGGGCGCTGGCGCTTTCAGCCATGGGCTCGCACCAGCGGTTGGTGGCCGAGCACGGCCTGGTAATGCTGCAGCAAGCCGGCCACCACGTTGTCCCATGAATAATGCTGCTCGACATGGCGGCGGGCCTGGCTGCCGAGCGTGCGCACGCCCTCTTCGAAGACCTGGCGCACGGCCTGCGCCATGGCTGTGCCGTCGTTGGCCTGGCACAGCCGCCCGCACTGTTCGTTGACGATTTCGCCAAAGGCGCCGGCGCGCACCGCCACCACCGGCGTGGCGCTGGCCATGGCTTCGAGGATGACCAGGCCGAAGGTTTCCTGGTCGCCGGCATGCACCAGCAGGTCGGCACTGGCCATCAGCCTGGCGACTTCCTGCGGTGGGCAGAAGTGGTCGACCACGCTGACGTTATCCGGCACATTGACCGGCATGTTGGAGCCGACCAGCAGCAGGTGATAAGGCCGGCCCAGGCGCTGCATGCAGTCGAGCAGCACCGGCAGGTTCTTCTCGCGCGAGCCACGGCCGGCGTAGATCAACAGGCGGCTGGTGTCGGCAATCCCCAGTTCGGCGCGCAGGTGCGGGTCGCGGTGCTCGGGGTTGAAGGTGGCCAGGTCCACGCCCAGGCGTTGCACGTGCACGTCACGGATGCCCAGGCGGCGCAGTTTGTCGGCCATCACCTGGCTGGGCGCCAGCACCCGGTCGAAGTTGCCGTACAGCTTGCTGACATAGGCCTCGACATTGGGCGTGAACCAGTTGCCCATGCGGTTGCTGACAAGCAGCGGCAAGTCGGAGTGGTAGAAGCCGATCACCGGAACGTCGAGCTGGCGGCGTGCCTCCAGGGCAGCCCAAGCGGTCAGGTAAGGGTCGCCGACTTCGATCAGGTCGGGTTTGAGGTTACGCAGCACATTGCACCAGGGCGCCAGACGCACCGGGAAGCGGTAGCCGTTGCCGAAGGGCAGGGGCGGCGCGGGCACCTGGTAGATGCCATCGGCGTGTTGCGCGCTGGCGCCGGGGATCAACAGGCTGTGGCGCACGCCTTGCAGGGCATCG
Source organism: Pseudomonas sp. NFX1 (assembly GCF_051123555.1). Lineage (NCBI taxonomy): Bacteria > Pseudomonadati > Pseudomonadota > Gammaproteobacteria > Pseudomonadales > Pseudomonadaceae > Pseudomonas > Pseudomonas sp. NFX1. The sequence continues at coordinate 5,780,406 of NZ_CP169366.1, forward strand.
AGGTGGCGGTGTTTGGCATCAAGATAGGTACGCACGCCGCCGCTGGCGGGGGCGTAGAACATGGTGATGTCGGCGATGTGCACGATCAGCATCCCTCCGGGATCGTCTTCGGGTCTGTCATCCGGCTGTAATGGGCCGGCGATGACACGCCTAAAGGTTGACCTTTCAGAAGGATAGTTTGTTCGATCGAGGTTGGCGGGGGGTGAACCCGCTCCCATCAGGTTGCTGTGGGAGCGGGTTCACTCGTGAAGCAGGCGGGTCAGATGCGGAAGCTGCCAACCAGGTGTTTCAGGCGCGAAGCCTGTTGCTCCAGGTCCGAGCAGGCGCGCAGGGTGGCCTGCAGGTTCTCCACGCCCTCCTGGTTGAGCATGTTGATCTCGTTGATGTCCATGTTGATCGCCTCGACCACGGCGGTCTGTTCTTCGGTGGCGGTGGCCACCGACTGGTTCATGCCGTCGATCTCGCCGATGCGCACGGTCACGCTGTCCAGGCGCTCGCCGGCCTGGTTGGCGATCTGCACGCTATCCTGGCTGTGACGCTGGCTCTGGCCCATGGTGTCGACCGACTCGCGGGCACCCACCTGCAGCTCTTCGATCATGGTTTGCACCTGCTGCGCCGACTCCTGAGTGCGGTGCGCGAGGTTTCGCACTTCGTCGGCAACCACGGCAAAGCCACGCCCGGCTTCACCGGCGCGGGCGGCTTCGATCGCCGCGTTCAAGGCCAGCAGGTTGGTCTGCTGGGAGATGCTGGTGATGACTTCGAGAATCTGGCCGATGTTGACGGTCTTGCTGTTGAGCGTCTCGATGTGCGCGCTGGAGGTGACGATCAGGTCGGACAGCCGGTTCATCGCCGCAATGTTGCGTTCCACCACTTGCTGGCCTTCCTCGGCCAACAAGCGGGCGGAGCTGGCATGTTGCGAGGCCTGGGCGGCGTTGCCGGCGATTTCCTGGGCGGCGGCGCCCAGTTCGTTGATGGCGGCGGCGACGCTGTTGGTGCGGTTGGATTGCTCGTCGGAGTTGGTCATCGACGAGTTCGAGGCGCTGATCACGCGCAGGGCCACTTCATTGACTTGCTCGGTGGCCGAGGACACTTCGCGGATAGAGCCGTGGATGCGCTCGACGAAGCGGTTGAAAGCGGTGCCCAGGATGCCGAACTCGTCGTGGTTGTGGATGCGCAGGCGTTTGGTCAAGTCACCTTCGCCTTCGGCGATGTCTTCCATGGCACGGGTCATGGTCAGCAGCGGCTGCATCAGCACGCGAATCAGCAGGCCGAGCAGGCCGATGATGATGACCACCGCAACCAGCGTGGCGATCACCGCCGAGGTGCGGAAGGTGCTGAGCATGGAGAAGGCTTTGTCCTTGTCCACCGACAGGCCGATGTACCAGTTGGCCGACGGCAGGCCTTTGATCGGGGTGAAGGTCAGCAGGCGGGTCTGGCCCTGGGCCTGGACTTCGGTCAGCTCACCGGACAGCGTCGGTGTGTGCTGCGGGAACAGGTCCGACAGCGATTTCATCACCAGGTCCTTGTCCGGGTGAACCAGGATCTTGCCTTGGTCGTTGACCAGGAACGCGTAGCCCATGCCGCCAAAGTTCAGCGAGTTGATGATCTCGACCAGGCCGTCGAGGGCCAGGTCGCCACCGACCACGCCCACGCTGTTGGACACTTTGCTGAGGATGCCAATGACCATCTTGTTGGTGGTCATGTCGATGTACGGCTCGGTCAGGGTCGCACCGGAGGCGTTCATGCCGTCCTTGTACCAGGGGCGAGTACGTGGGTCGTAGCCGTCGGGCATCTTCGCGTCCGGGCGCACGCTGAAGCCTCCGTCGACCTTGCCCAGGTACACCGTGAGAAAGCTGGTGATCAGGGCATTCTGCCCCATCAGGGTTTCGGCGTCGTTGGGGGCCTGGGCAATGTTCTGTGCCAGGTTCTCTACCAGCTTGATACGGCCTTCGAACAGGTTGCGAATATTGGTCGAAGTGGACTCGCCCATTTCAGCCAGATAGTTCTCCAGGTCCTCCCTGATCGCATTACGCTGGAGATAATCGTTGTAGAGGGTGAAGAGGCTGAAGGCGAGCATCACGATCAGTGACGCGGCCACGAGAATCTTGTGGCTGAAACGAAGGCTTTTGTTCATGGTGTAATCGGTTCCGCTAAGGTTTTATCGGGCGTTCGCACGAATACATCTGCAAGACAGTGCAACATCCCGGGAAGTCCTAGTTGGGTTGTTACTGTGTTCTAGGCGAATATCACCCCGAGGTATCGGCCGATACGCGGCAAAGCTTGAGAAGAGGATGAAAGAAGATGTCAGATCCTTCGCAAATTGTTGTAGGAGCGGGCCTTGATGGCCAGCCTGTCCATCAAGCCATGCGCCTCGCCAACCGCCACGGCCTGGTCGCTGGGGCCACCGGCACCGGCAAGACCGTCACCTTGCAGCACCTTGCTGAAGTGTTCAGTGATGCCGGCGTGGCGGTGTTCGCGGCCGACGTCAAAGGCGACCTGTGTGGCCTGGGCGCGGCGGGCGCGCCGCAGGGCAAGGTGGCCGAGCGCATTGCGGGCATGCCGTGGTTGGGGCATGCACCGCAGGCCTACCCGGTGAGCCTGTGGGATATCGCCGGGCAGTCCGGCCACCCGTTGCGCACCACCCTCAGCGAAATGGGGCCGCTGCTGCTGGGCAACCTGCTGGAGCTGACCGACAGCCAGCAGGCGGCCTTGTATGCAGCGTTCAAGGTGGCGGACCGAGAAGGCTTGCTGTTGCTCGACCTCAAGGACCTCAAGGCGCTGCTTGCGCACCTGAAGGACAACCCGCAGATGCTGGGTGAAGACAGCGCGTTGATGACCAGCGCGTCCACCCAGGCCTTGCTGCGTCGCCTGGCGACCCTGGAACAGCAAGGCGCCGAGGCGCTGTTCGGTGAGCCTGCGTTGCAGCTCGAAGACTTGTTGCGCCCTGGCAGCGACGGCCGTGGGCGTATCCACTTGCTCGATGCCAGCCGGCTGGTGCATGAGGCACCGAAGGTGTATGCCACCTTCCTGCTGTGGCTGTTGGCGGAGTTGTTCGAACAGTTGCCCGAGCGCGGCGATGCCGACAAGCCGGTATTGGCGCTGTTCTTCGATGAAGCGCACTTGTTGTTCAATGGCACGCCCAAGGCGTTGCAGGACCGCCTGGAGCAGGTGGTCAGGCTGATTCGCTCCAAGGGCGTGGGCGTCTACTTTGTCACTCAGTCGCCGGGCGACCTGCCCGATGCGGTACTGGCCCAATTGGGCCTGCGTATCCAGCATGGGTTGCGTGCATTCACCGCCAAAGAGCAGAAGTCGCTGCGGGCCGTGGCCGATGGCTTTCGCCCCAACCCCGCGTTCGACAGCCTGGCGGTGCTGACCGAGCTGGGTATCGGTGAGGCCTTGGTGGGTACGCTGGAGGATAAGGGCACGCCCGCAATGGTGCAGCGGGTGCTGATCGCACCGCCGCAATCGCGCATCGGGCCACTGAGTGCCGCTGAGCGCAGTGCATTGATTGCTTCGTCGCCGCTGGTTGGGCGCTATGACAAGCCGGTTGACCGTGAGTCGGCCTACGAAATGCTCACCCAGCGCAAAGGAGAGCCTGTGGAGCCTGCACCCGTGCCTCAGGCCGATGAGGAGAGCTTTGCCGACAAGGCCGGTGACTTCTTGCAGAGTGCGGCAGGGCAGGCGATCAAGTCTGCGGTGCGCCAAGCAGCCAATCAGTTGGGGCGGCAGTTGGTGCGCGGGTTGATGGGGTCGTTGCTGGGCGGCAAGAAGCGCTAGTGAGGCACATGAAAAAGGCGCCCGAACAGGCGCCTTTTTCTACAGCGGTATCGCTCAGCCGATCGCCTTGGACGCCAGCCAGAACAGGCCAGCTGCCAAGCCCATCGAGGCTGGCAAGGTCAATACCCAGGCCAGCAGGATGGTCTTCACGGTGCCGCCTTGCAGGCCGCTCTTGTTGGCGACCATGGTGCCGGCGACGCCAGATGACAACACATGGGTGGTCGATACCGGCAGGCTGAACACGTTGGCCATGCCGATGGCGCAGGCTGCGGTGATCTGCGCCGACATGCCCTGGGCATAGGTCATGCCCTGCTTGCCGATCTTCTCGCCAACCGTCAGTACCACGCGCTTCCAGCCGACCATAGTGCCCAGGCCCAGGGCCAGGGCAACGGCCACGATCACCCAGAACGGTGCGTATTCGGTGGTGGCGGTGAGGTCTTTGCGCAGCTTCTCCAGGTCGGCCTTTTCACGGGCATCCAGGCCTGGCAGCTTGCCGACCTTTTTCGCCGTGTCATCCAGGCAGAGCAGGTAGCGGCGCACTTCAACGCGCTTGTCGGCTTCCAGGGTGTGGTAGTCGGTCACGCCCTTGAGCGAAGCCTGCAGGGCGGCGATGGTCGGCTCGGTCTGCTGCGGGTTGCAGCTGAACTGCTCTGGCAGGTCGGTCGACTTGGCCTTGCCCAGTGCCAGGAACTCACCCAGGGTGGCGGCGTTGCGCTCGTAGAACTGGCTCATGTGCAAGGTGGCGTCGCGGGTGCGCTCGATCTGATAAGTGGTGCTGTTCAGGTCGAGTACGAACTTGGCCGGTACGATACCGATCAGCACCAGCATGATCAGGCCGATACCTTTCTGACCATCGTTGGAGCCGTGCACGAAGCTCACGCCCATGGCCGAAATCACCAGTACCAGGCGATTCCAGAAGGGAGGGTGCTTCTTGTCGTCGAGCTTGCGACGCTGTTCGGGCGTCTTGTGCATCTTCGACAGCGGGCGCCACCATTTCAGGCCGAGCAGCACCAGCGCCGCGACGGCGAAGCCGGCCATTGGCGAGACCACCAGCGACATGGCGATGTCGATCGCCTTCTGCCAGTTGACGCCATCGCCCAGCGGGATGTCGTTGATCAGGGCATTGGCCAGGCCAACACCGAGGATCGAGCCGATCAGGGTGTGCGAGCTGGACGCAGGGATACCGAAGTACCAGGTGCCCAGGTTCCAGGTGATGGCCGCAGCCAGCAGCGAGAAGACCATGGCCAGGCCGTGTCCGGTGTTCACATTGATCAGCAGCTCTACCGGCAGCAGGTGAACGATGGCATAGGCCACCCCGACACCACCGAGCAGAACGCCGAGGAAGTTGAACACGCCGGAGAAGAACACGGCGAGGTGCGGCGGCATGGCTTTGGTATAGATGACGGTAGCTACCGCGTTGGCGGTGTCATGAAAGCCATTGATGAACTCGAAGGCGAGTACGAAGGTCAAGGCGAGCAGCAGGCTCACCAACACCCAGGCATCCAGTCCGCTGAATAAATCGATCATGAAGGTTGTCTGGCGGTCATAGGGGGGCGCGATTATGCCAGAAAACCTTGGCAATCGATGCACCTGCGACAGACCGATGGCAGGTATCCAGGTGCGACCAGCAAGCGCAATACCGCGCTATCTGGCAAAGAACTGTCCGATAAAAAACGAGAAATATCACTAAAATCGGCAAATATCTGGAAAACGTATGACGTGGCATTCATTCAAACGGTCGTATGAAATTTGTGTAATTCCATTTCATCTACGACCTCTGGGTAAAGATCGACCGCGCCCGGGCTTGCCGGGCGACGACGCGGATGGCGTGAACCTGGCGCTCAGGGCTTGTCGCTGCGCAGGTCCTTTTCCATTTTTTCCAGTTCCTGGTTGAACGCCTGGTCGCGCACGCTGGCACGCTTGCGCCACGGTTTGCGCTCTGGGTCCGGTTGAGCGGCGTACGTGGTGACTTCACCACCGTAAACATCCTTGTAACGTTCAGCCTGGCGCTCGAGCTCTGCGCGCAGTTCATCTTTCGTCACAGTAGTACCTGAGTAAGTTGAGTTAAGACTGTTGTTGTTTGCTGTACAGCGTGCCCCTGTGCATACAAGGACGGCACATGGAAAGCTGCGGGGATGCCATACAGGGCCTGCACACACACACACATGGGTTGAAGCGAAGTGCTGATTACAGCGGTGTGTTCCATTACCCCAGCATCGGGCATTCAACCAAATTGATTATAGCAACCGACCCTTCTTCGAACAGGGGTATTTATGCGGCCTGACAATGCCGGTCGAAGTTGTCGGTTTCATTCGGCAATGTCTTACGCCGTGCGTATAACTTTGAAGGGCGGCAAGGGCAAAAGTTCGTTGCCACGCACACGCGAGAAGGGGAAGTAAAAACGGCCTCGCACAGGGCGAGGCCGTTGCCTGGGACTTCTACGGTGGGTACCTGACCAGTCTCTCCAAAGAAGCCACAAGTGGCAGGAGAAAGGTATAAGCAAAAGTGTCAGCGGTCAATTGCGATTATCGGCCGTTCGTTCGATAATCGCACGAACCAGCGATTTTTTTGAGGTGAGCGATGAGCGACGAAACACCGGCCAACGAATCTGCCAACCCAGAGTCGGCACGCCCTGCCGCCCCCGCACTGGCGCCGCCGATCGTGGCATCGCCGGCCAAGCGTATTCAGGCGTTTACCGGCGACCCGGACTTCATGACCTCGCTCGCCCGAGGGCTGGCGGTGATTCAGGCGTTCCAGGAGCGCAAGCGCCACCTGACCATCGCCCAGATCAGCCACCGCACCGAGATCCCTCGTGCGGCGGTACGCCGCTGCCTGCACACGCTGATCAAGCTGGGGTATGCGACGACCGACGGGCGCACCTATTCGCTGTTGCCCAAGGTGCTGACATTGGGCCATGCGTACCTTTCGTCGACGCCCTTGGCGATTTCCGCCCAGCCGTACCTGGACCGCATCAGTGACCAACTGCACGAGGCGGCCAACATGGCCACCCTCGAAGGCGACGACATCCTTTATATAGCCCGCTCGGCAACCGTGGAGCGGCTGATCTCGGTCGACCTGTCGGTAGGCGGGCGATTGCCGGCGTATTGCACGTCGATGGGGCGTATCCTGCTGGCGGCGATGGATGACACCAGCCTGCGCGAGTATCTGGACCGGGCTGATCTCAAGGCGCGCACCAGCCGCACCTTGAATGATGCCGAATCGTTGTTTGCCTGCATCCAGCAAGTGCGTGCCCAGGGCTGGTGCGTGGTGGACCAGGAGCTGGAACAAGGGCTGCGCTCCATTGCCGTGCCGATCTATGACGCGTCGGGGCAGGTGCTGGCAGCATTGAATGTCAGTACCCATGTCGGGCGGGTAACGCGTAGCGAGTTGGAACAGCGCTTCTTGCCGATCCTGTTGGCGGCCAGTCGGGATCTTTGCCACCAGTTGTTTGGTTGACGCGCGCAGGGCGCGCGCGCCCTGCATGCCCCATTATCGAACACGCCCGCCGTTTCCTGTTCGATAAACGCACAATGTCGCTCCCAGCGAATTGCGTCCCCCCCGTCAGCTGATTAATGTCTCTCGCAACGGTCGGCTGTGCCGACCGAACAAGAAAAACTTGAGAGGCACACACCATGACTACTGTCCCATCGCTGCTGCGGCCGCACCCGCACGCGGTACTGTTGTATCCAGGCTGAAGCAGGCCGCCATCATCCTATTACCCAACCCTGTACTTGCGCCCTGAGTGCAGTGGCATGGCTGTGCCCTAATTCTGGATAACAACAATGAACCAACCCCACACCAACGTCGGCAGTTGCCTCGACGTTCAATCGTTCATCAACGATCAGCCGCTGTCCCGCTATCAATGGCGGGTGGTGTTGCTGTGTTTTCTGATTGTCTTCCTCGATGGCCTGGACACCGCCGCCATGGGCTTCATCGCCCCGGCCTTGTCGCAGGAGTGGGGTATCGACCGCGCCAGCCTCGGCCCGGTCATGAGTGCCGCGTTGATCGGCATGGTGTTTGGTGCTCTGGGCTCCGGCCCGCTGGCCGACCGTTTCGGGCGCAAGGGCGTGCTGGTTGGCGCGGTGCTGGTGTTCGGCGGCTTCAGCCTGGCCTCGGCCTACGCGACCAATGTCGACCAGTTGCTGATCCTGCGCTTCTTGACCGGGCTCGGGCTGGGCGCGGGCATGCCCAATGCCACCACGCTGCTTTCCGAGTACACCCCCGAGCGCCTCAAGTCGCTGCTGGTGACCAGCATGTTCTGTGGTTTTAACCTGGGCATGGCCGGTGGTGGCTTCATTTCCGCGAAGATGATCCCGGCCTACGGCTGGCACAGCCTGCTGGTAATCGGTGGCGTGCTGCCGCTGCTGCTGGCGGTGGTGCTGATGGTCTGGCTGCCGGAGTCGGCGCGGTTCCTGGTGGTGCGTAACCGCGGCACGGACAAGGTGCGCAAGACCCTGGCGCCGATTGCGCCGCAGGTGGTGGCCCAGGCGGCCAGCTTCAGCGTGCCGGAGCAGAAGGCGGTGGCTGCGCGCAGCGTGTTTGCGGTGATCTTCTCCGGTACCTACGGGCTGGGCACCATGCTGTTGTGGCTGACCTATTTCATGGGCTTGGTGATTGTCTACCTGCTGACCAGCTGGCTGCCAACGCTGATGCGTGACAGTGGTGCCAGCATGGAAGAGGCGGCCTTCATCGGCGCGTTGTTCCAGTTCGGTGGCGTGCTGAGTGCGGTGGGCGTGGGCTGGGCCATGGACCGCTTCAACCCGCACAAGGTCATCGGCATTTTCTACCTGCTGGCCGGGGTATTCGCCTACGCCGTTGGGCAGAGCCTGGGCAACATCACCTTGCTCGCCACCTTGGTGCTGATCGCAGGCATGTGCGTCAACGGCGCCCAGTCGGCGATGCCGTCGCTGGCAGCACGCTTCTACCCGACCCAAGGGCGTGCCACGGGCGTCTCGTGGATGCTGGGCATCGGCCGCTTTGGCGCAATTCTCGGCGCCTGGAGTGGTGCGACGCTGCTGGGCCTGGGCTGGAACTTCGAGCAGGTGCTGACGGCATTGCTGGTCCCGGCTGCATTGGCGACGGTGGGGGTGATTGTGAAAGGGCTGGTCAGCCACGCGGACGCGACCTGAGCAGCGCTGGAAATGGAGGGTCAGGGTGACAAATGGTTCGATAATCGCACGTATAGTCGATTATCGGATTGTCACCGACCTGCCAGCCTCCTTAATCTGAACGCACTGATGCACCCTGACCAGGAGTCTCCAAAATGATGCGTGACGTATTTATCTGTGATGCCATCCGCACCCCGATCGGCCGCTTCGGCGGCGCCCTGGCCGGCGTGCGCGCCGATGACCTGGCGGCTGTGCCGCTGAAGGCGCTGATCGAGCGCAACCCGTCGGTGCAGTGGGACCAGGTCGACGAAGTGTTCTTCGGTTGCGCCAACCAGGCCGGTGAAGACAACCGCAACGTGGCGCGCATGGCGCTGCTGTTGGCAGGCCTGCCCGAGAGCATCCCAGGCGTGACCCTCAACCGCCTGTGCGCATCGGGCATGGATGCCATCGGCACGGCGTTCCGCGCCATCGCCAGTGGCGAAATGGAGCTGGCCATCGCCGGTGGTGTCGAGTCGATGTCGCGTGCCCCCTTCGTCATGGGCAAGGCCGAGAGCGGTTACTCGCGCAACATGAAGCTTGAGGACACCACCATTGGCTGGCGCTTCATCAACCCGTTGATGAAAAGCCAGTACGGCGTGGACTCGATGCCGGAAACCGCCGATAACGTTGCCGACGATTATCAGGTCTCCCGCGCTGACCAGGATGCCTTTGCCGTGCGCAGTCAGCAGAAGGCCGCAGCGGCCCAGGCAGCTGGGTTCTTTGCCGAAGAGATCGTGCCGGTGCGCATTGCCCACAAGAAGGGCGAGACCGTGGTCGAGCGCGATGAGCACCTGCGCCCGGAAACCACCCTTGAAGCCTTGACCAGGCTCAAACCGGTCAATGGCCCGGACAAGACGGTCACCGCTGGCAACGCGTCGGGTGTCAACGATGGCGCGGCGGCGTTGATCCTGGCCTCGGCCGAGGCGGTGAAAAAACATGGCCTGACCCCACGTGCCCGGGTACTGGGCATGGCCAGTGCTGGTGTGGCGCCACGGGTGATGGGCATCGGCCCGGTACCGGCGGTGCGCAAGCTGACCGAGCGCCTGGGCGTGGCGGTGGCTGATTTTGATGTGATCGAGCTCAACGAGGCGTTTGCCAGCCAGGGCCTGGCGGTGCTGCGCGAGCTCGGTGTGGCGGACGATGCGCCGCAGGTGAACCCTAATGGCGGCGCGATTGCCCTGGGCCACCCGCTGGGCATGAGCGGTGCGCGGTTGGTGCTGACGGCGCTGCATCAGTTGGAGAAGAGTGGCGGACGTAAAGGCCTGGCCACCATGTGCGTGGGCGTGGGCCAAGGTCTGGCGCTGGCGATCGAGCGAGTTTGACCACTACCGGCCTCTTCGTGGGGCAAGTCGGATCGCCGCACCGCCGCCCCCACAGTGGACCACGCATCCTCTGTGGGAGCGGCGGTGCGGCGATCCGACTTACCCCGCGAAGAGGCCGGTACTGTAAGACACAAGGCCAATTGCCAGCCTGCGAGCGGAACGAGTGTGTTACTAGGTATGTCTAGACTTACCTAGGACCCTCCAGGAGTAAAACCACCATGACCTCAACCTATTACACCGGCGAAGAGCGCAGCAAGCGCATCTTCGCTATCGTCGGTGCCTCTTCGGGCAACCTGGTGGAATGGTTCGACTTCTACGTCTACGCCTTCTGCGCGATCTACTTCGCCCCGGCCTTCTTCCCCTCCGACGACCCCACCGTACAGTTGCTCAACACCGCCGGCGTGTTCGCCGCGGGCTTCCTGATGCGCCCCATCGGTGGCTGGATATTCGGCCGCCTGGCCGACCGCCATGGCCGCAAGAACTCGCTGATGATCTCGGTGCTGATGATGTGCGCCGGGTCCTTGATGATCGCCTGCCTGCCCACCTACGCCAGCATTGGTACCTGGGCACCCGCGCTGCTGTTGCTCGCCCGTCTGATCCAGGGCCTTTCGGTGGGTGGCGAGTACGGCACCACCGCCACTTATATGAGCGAAGTGGCGTTGCGCGGCCAGCGCGGCTTCTTCGCCTCGTTCCAGTACGTGACCTTGATCGGCGGCCAGTTGCTGGCCGTGCTGGTGGTGGTGATCCTGCAGCAACTGCTGACAGAGGACGAGCTGCGTGCCTGGGGCTGGCGTATTCCGTTCGTGGTCGGCGCCGTGGCCGCACTGATCTCGCTGATGCTGCGCCGCTCGCTGCACGAAACCAGCAATGCCGAAACCCGCAATGACAAAGATGCCGGTTCGATCAGCGGGCTGTTCCGCAACCACACCGCAGCGTTCATCACCGTGCTGGGTTACACCGCAGGCGGGTCGCTGATTTTCTACACCTTCACCACCTACATGCAGAAGTACCTGGTCAACACGGCCGGCATGAACGCCAAGAACGCCAGCTACGTGATGACCGGCGCGCTGTTCCTGTTCATGATCCTGCAGCCGTTCTTCGGCATGTTGTCCGACCGTATTGGCCGGCGTAATTCCATGCTGCTGTTCGGCGCCTTGGGTACGCTGTTCACCGTGCCCCTGCTGATGGCGCTGAAGACCGTGACCAGCCCGTTCCTGGCCTTCGTGCTGATCAGCCTGGCCTTGTGTATCGTCAGTTTCTACACCTCGATCAGCGGCCTGGTAAAAGCGGAGATGTTCCCGCCGCAGGTGCGCGCGCTGGGTGTCGGCCTGGCCTATGCAGTGGCCAACGCGATGTTCGGGGGTTCTGCCGAATACGTGGCGCTGGGCCTGAAGACGCTGGGCATGGAAAACACCTTTTACTGGTACGTGACGGGCATGATGGCGATAGCCTTCCTGTTCAGCCTGCGTCTGCCGAAGCAGGCCGCGTACCTGCACCATGACGATTAAGGACCTGCAATGACGTACCGTGCGGACAACCAGCTGTTCGATGCCTACTTCACCGCGCCGGCCATGCGCGAGATCTTCTCCGACCGTGGCCGCCTGCAGGGCATGCTCGATTTCGAAGCTGCCCTGGCCCGCGCCGAAGCGGCCGCCGGGCTGGTGCCGCACAGCGCGGTGGCGGCCATCGAGGCCGCCTGCAAGGCCGAGCGCTACGACACCCGCGCCCTGGCCGATGCCATCGCCAGCGCTGGCAACTCGGCCATCCCACTGGTGAAGGCGCTGGGCAAGGTGATCGCCAGCGGCGTACCCGAGGCCGAGCGCTATGTGCACCTGGGCGCCACCAGCCAGGACGCGATGGACACCGGGCTGGTGCTGCAGTTGCGCGATGCCCTCGACCTGATCGAAGCGGACCTGGGCCAACTGGCCGAGACCCTGTCGCGCCAGGCCTTGCAGCATGCCGATACGCCCCTGGTGGGGCGCACCTGGCTACAGCATGCCACACCGGTCACCCTGGGCATGAAGCTGGCCGGTGTACTGGGCGCGTTGACCCGCCATCGCCAACGCCTGCAGGAACTGCGCCCGCGCCTGCTGTGCCTGCAATTCGGCGGTGCTTCGGGCAGCCTGGCGGCATTGGGCAGCAAGGCCATGCCGGTAGCCGAGGGCTTGGCCGAGCAGCTCAAGCTGAATTTGCCTGAGCAGCCTTGGCACACCCAGCGCGACCGCCTGGTGGAATTTGCCTCGGTATTGGGCCTGATCGCCGGCAGCCTGGGCAAATTCGGCCGCGATATCAGCCTGCTGATGCAGACCGAGGCGGGCGAGGTGTTCGAGCCTTCCGCGCCGGGCAAAGGTGGCTCGTCGACGATGCCGCACAAGCGCAACCCGGTGGGCGCCGCCGTGCTGATCGGTGCCGCCACCCGTGTGCCTGGCCTGCTGTCGACGCTGTTTGCCGCCATGCCTCAAGAACATGAACGCAGCCTCGGCCTGTGGCATGCCGAATGGGAAACCCTGCCGGATATCTGCTGCCTGGTGTCCGGCGCCCTGCACCAGGCCCAGGTGATCGCCGAAGGCATGCAGGTGGACGCCGAGCGCATGCGCCGCAACCTCGACCTGACCCAGGGCCTGGTGCTGGCCGAAGCCGTCAGCATCGTCCTGGCCCAGCGCCTGGGCCGTGACCGCGCCCACCATCTGCTCGAGCAGTGCTGCCAGCGTGCCGTCGCCGAGCAGCGCCACCTGCGCGCGGTGCTTGGTGACGAGCCGCACGTCAGCGCCGAACTGTCGGCGGAAGAACTCGATCGTTTGCTCGACCCTGCCCATTACCTCGGCCAGGCCCGCGTCTGGGTGGCGCGCGCCGTGGCTGAACATCAACGTTTCACTGCCTGAAGGAGACTGCTGTGGCGCATTTGCAACTGGCCGATGGCGTACTGAACTATCAAATCGATGGCCCGGCGGATGCTCCGGTGCTGGTGTTGTCCAACTCACTGGGTACCGACCTGGGTATGTGGGACACGCAGATTCCGTTGTGGAGCGAGCACTTGCGCGTGTTGCGTTATGACACCCGCGGCCATGGCGCCTCGCTGGTCACCGCAGGCCCTTACAGCATCGAGCAATTGGGCCGCGATGTGCTTGCCCTGCTCGATGGCCTGGACATCCAGAAAGCGCACTTCGTCGGGCTGTCGATGGGCGGCCTGATCGGCCAGTGGCTGGGGATCAACGCAGGCGAGCGCCTGCACAGCCTTACCCTGTGCAACACCGCGGCCAAGATCGGCAGTGACGAGGTCTGGAACCCGCGCATCGACACCGTGCTCAAGGGCGGCCAGCAGGCCATGGTCGAGCTGCGCGATGCCTCCATTGCGCGCTGGTTTACCCCAGGCTTCGCCCAGACGCAGCCCGAGCAGGCCCAGCGTATCTGCCAGATGCTGGCGCAGACCACGCCTGAGGGCTATGCAGCCAACTGCGCTGCGGTGCGCGACGCCGACTACCGCGAGCACGTGCAGCGCATCCAGGTGCCGACCTTGATCGTCGCCGGTACCGAAGACGTGGTGACCACCCCTGAGCATGGCCGCTTCATGCAGGCTGCCATCCAGGGCGCCGACTATGTCGACTTCCCGGCTGCGCACCTGTCCAACGTCGAGATTGGCGAGCGCTTCAGCCGCCGAGTGCTCGACTTCCTGCTGGCTCACTGAGGATAACGCCATGGATGAGAAACAACGCTACGACGCAGGCATGCAGGTGCGCCGCGCGGTGCTTGGCGATGCGCACGTGGACCGCAGCCTGGAGAAGCTCAACGACTTCAATGGCGAGTTCCAGGAGATGATCACCCGCCATGCCTGGGGGGATATCTGGACCCGCCCCGGCCTGCCGCGTCACACCCGCAGCCTGATCACCATTGCCATGCTGATCGGCATGAACCGCAACGACGAGCTCAAGCTGCACCTGCGGGCCGCTGCCAACAACGGCGTGACCCGCGACGAGATCAAGGAAGTGCTGATGCAGAGCGCGATCTACTGCGGCATCCCGGCGGCCAATGCCACCTTCCACCTGGCGGAATCGGTGTGGGATGAGCTGGGCGTCGAGTCACGCTCTTAAGCCCCACGGGCTCTTGGTAGGAGCGGCCTTGCCGGGGCGCCGGACCGGTCGGAAAGGGGCGCGCAGCGGCCCCGGATATGTGCGGCGACGCTGAAATCGAGGGGCCGCTGCGCAGCCCTTTCGCGACGCAAGGCCGCTCCTACGACGACCGCAGGGCCACTGGGCCGGCATTGGCCTCCACGGCTTGCTTGAGCGCCGGGCACAACCCCAGCATGAATGCCGCTTCCGCCACCACGAACAGCGGCCCGATGATCAGCCCGCTGATATCGTCGACGAACGCCGGCTTGCGGCCTTCGTAATAGTGGCCGACGAACTGGATGATCCAGCCCACCACGAATGCCCCCAACCCCGCACCGAGCCACAGCCCGGTGCTTTGCATCGCCAGTACCTGGCCAAGCCACAGGCACAGCCCCAGCAGCAGCCCCATGACCAGCCCGAAGCGCAGGTCCAGGCGCAGGTAGAACCACACCGAAGCCGCCGCCGCCAGCAGGGCAGGGGATAGCCAGATACCGGCAACGTCCCAGCCTGGGCGCGACAGCAGGATGGTCACGGCCAGCACGATCAGTGGGATGCCAAGGAAATGGGTGGCGATGTTGCGTGGGTCGCGGTGGTAGTTGGCGTATTGGCTCAGGTGTTCGACGAGGTTTTTCATTGTTGTGCCTCCCTGGTTTGCCGGTACAGGCCCCCATATAGCTCAGGATAGCCCGCACGCACCATCTTCATCAGTTCAGCGAATGGCGGCACTGCGCAGGGGCGCATCCAGCCCCACCAGCGTCTCGATCATGGCCCGCGCCGCAGGCGACAAGCGATAGCCGCTGCGGCTGACCACGCCACAGCGCACGCTGAGCACTTCCAGTGCCGGCGGCAGGTTGCGCCAGTGCAGGCGCACCAGGCGCCCGGCAGCCAGGTCTTCGGCAACGGCTTCCTCGCTGGCGGTGCCGATCGCATCACTGGCCTGCACTACGCTGCGCAACACCGCCAGGTGCTCGGTCTGCAGGTGTGGGGTGAAGTCGCTGCGCCCGCTCAGGTTGGCCAGGCGCTTGCGCACGCCAGGTGCAAGCAGGGCGCTGGCCAGCGGGTAGGTGAACAGGTCGTTGGTCGACAGGCTGTCCTTGGCCAGCAAGGGGTGGCCGGGGCGGCAGAAGAACAGGCCGGGCCGTGGCGACAGTGGCTCGGTGTGGAAGTTGGGGTCGGCCTCGAAGGGGCGGATATCGTCGACGAAGAACTCGATCTGCTCACGGCGCAGTGCCTGGCCGAGGCGCTCGGCATTGTCCACCAGCAACGCGGTGCGGATCCCCGGGTGGCTGTCGATGAAGTGGCGCAAGGCTTCGGGGACCAGGCGCACAGCCAGTGCCGGGCCGCTGCCAAAGTGCAACTCGCCGGCATCGAGCTTGGTCATCTGCAGCACTTCGTTGCTCAGTTGCGCGGCACCTTGTACCAGGCGGCGGGCGTGCTGCAGTACCACCAAGCCTTCAGGGGTGGGCGGCAGCGCTTTGCTGGCACGGTCGACCAAGGGGCAGCCAAAGGTTTGTTCCAAGCCCTGGATGGCGCGGCTGAAGGCAGGCTGGGTGATGCCCATGGCCTCGGCGGCGCGGACGAAACTGCGATACTCGTTGAGTGCAATGAAATAGCGCAGTTGACGAAGGTCCATGGTGAGGCTCTAGGGCGGGGAACAGACGTCGATTTAAGCGGTTACAGCATATGTCGTCAACGATGCGTTATTTTGTTAGTTATTCTTTTTGGTTATTTAAACCCTCGTCACGGGTTTGACCGCGACGAGGGTAGCCAGATCACAGCAGATTCAACGGGTAACTCACAATCAGCCGGTTCTCATCGAACGCATTGGTGCTGAAGTCCCGGCGCATGGTGGAGTTGCGCCATTTCACCGACAGGTCCTTGAACGACCCCGACTGCACCACGTAGGCCAGCTCGGTCTCCCGTGCCCATTCCTTGCCATCGTCGACGCCACCCGCCGTCACGTTGTCACCCTTGATATAGCGGTTCATCAAGGTCAGCCCCGGTACCCCGACGGTGGCGAAGTTGAAGTCATGGCGCACCTGCCAGGAACGCTCCTTGGCATTGTCGAAGCTGGCGTTGTAGCTGTCGTTGGCCAAGGTGCCACCGCTGGTGCCATTGACCCGCAGCCATGCGTCATCGCCACTGACCTTTTGCAGGCCGACGTAGAAGGTATGGCCCTGGTAGCGTGCCGAAAGCAGTGCCGAGGCGGTGCGGTTATCCAGTTCTCCGGCGCGCTCGGCGCCGTCTTCCTTGCCGATGAAGTAGCCGAGGTTGGCGCCCAGGGTCCAGTCGCCCAGTGGCTGGCTGTGTACCAGGTTGAGGTACTGCTGGCGGTAGATGTCCTTGAGCTGGGCATCCCACAGGCCAATCATCGTGCGCTTGTCGTTGAAGGTGTATTCACCACCGCCGAAGTTGAAGCGGTCCGAGGTGAACGCTGCACGGCCATTGAGCGACATGTCTTCCATGCTGGCGTCGTTGCGCGGGCTATTGCCGCGGAACTGGCCGGCATACAGGGTCAGGCCGTCGATTTCCTTGGAGGTGAGCTGGCCGCCGCGGAAGGTCTGTGGCAGCGAGCGGCCATCGTCCGAACGCAGGATCGGCAGCACTGGCATCCATTCGCCGACCTTCAGTTCGGTCTGCGAGAGCTTGGCTTTCAGGGCCACGCCCAGGCGGCCGAAATCGTCTGCGGGGCGGCCGTCGTCGTGCACCGGCAACAGGTGGGTGTTGGTGGTGCCTCTGCCGCCATCGAGCTTGACCGAGTACATGCCCAACACATCCACGCCGAAACCCACGGTGCCCTGGGTGAAGCCGGAGCGGGCATCGAGGATGAAGCTCTGGGTCCATTCCTCGGCCTTGCTCTGGGGGTGGGCCGGGTCGACGAAGTTGCGGTTGATGTAGAAGTTGCGCAGGTTGAGGATGGCCTTGGCGTCTTCCATGAAGCCGCCGTCCGCAGCAAACGCGGGGAGGGTGCAGGACATGGCCAACAGGCCGGGCAGCAGCTGGCGTGCGGTATGCGAAGTGCTCATCTGTCGTGGATCTCTTGTTTTTATGGTCGAGCCGTTGCGCTGCAGGATGCGGCCTGCAGGTGCGGGTCTTTGATGAACGTGGGCAACGTTGCGTGAGCGGATGGTGCGGGGAAGGGAAGGGGCGAGGCAATTCGTCGCAGACGGTATGGGGCGATAATCGAACGGAATGTTCCAGGTGGTTAATTATTTTCCTGCGCAGGCAGCGACAACAAAAAGCCCACCGCGAGGGGTGGGCTTGATGTTGCTACAAGGGCATTCAGCCTTTCGGTGTTGCCACCGAAGCCTGCTGATTGGCCTGCTGCCCGGTCTGCTCGTACCAGCCGCCGCCGAGCGCCTTGTACAGGTTGACCTCACTGGTCAGCTGCGACAGGCGATCACCGATCAGTGCCTGTTGGGCGCTGAACAGGTTACGTTGGGCGTCGAGGAAGGTCAGGTTGCTGTCGATACCGATACGGTAGCGACGCTCGGCCAGGCGGTAGTAGTCCTGGTTCGCCTGCACCAGGTCACGCTGGGCCTGCAACTGCTCTTCGAAGGTCTTGCGCGCCGCCAGGCCATCGGAGACTTCCTGGAAGGCGGTCTGGATGGTCTTCTCGTACTTGGCGACGTTGATGTCCTTCTGGATCTTCGAGTAGTCCAGGCTGGCCTTCAGGCTGCCGGCGTTGAAGATCGGCAGGTTGATCTGCGGCTGGAACAACCAGGTGCCCGAACCGCCTTTGAACAGGCCGTCCATGTCGGTACTCAAGGTGCCGGCGTTGGCGGTCAGGCTGATGCTCGGGAAGAACGCTGCACGGGCCGCGCCGATGTTGGCGTTGGCGGCCTTGAGCAGGTGCTCTGCTTCCTGGATGTCCGGGCGACGCTGGAGGATATCCGACGGCAGGCCGGCCGGTACTTCGGCCAGTTGGTCGGCGTTCAGCTCCAGCGGCTGGGGCAGGTTGGCCGGTACGCCGGTACCCAGCAGCACGGTCAGGCTGTTGAGGTCCTGGGCAACCAGGCGCTGGTACTGCGAGTACTTGACCCGCGCGCCTTCCACGGCGGTGCGTGCCTGGCTGAGGTCGAGCGCCGAGGCGACACCGACTTCATTGCTGCGACGGGTCAGGTTGTAGCTTTCCTGGTAGGTCTTCAGGGTGTCTTCGGTCAGCTTGAACAGCGCCTGATCCGCCTGCCAGGTGTAGTAGGCGTTGGCCACGCTGGCCACCAGGGCGATCTGCGTGGAGCGCCGTGCCTGTTCACTGGACAGGTAGGTTTCCAGCGCTTGCTCGCTCAGGCTGCGCACACGGCCGAACAGGTCCAGCTCATAGGCACTGACGCCGAGAGTGGCCGAGTACTGGCTGGTGATACCGGCTTGGCCGGTCTGTGACATGTCTGCCGGTACCCGCTGGCGGCTGCCGCTGCCAGTGGCCGAAACCGCCGGGAACAGGTCGGCCCGCTGGATGCGGTACTGCGCGCGGTAGGCGTCGATGTTGAGCGCCGCGACACGCAGGTCGCGGTTGTTCACCAGCGAGGTCTGGATCAGCTGCTGCAGCGCCGGGTCGTGGAAGAACTGGCGCCAGCCCTGTTCGGCGGCGGCAACGTCTGCCGACTGGGTCGGCGAGTACGCAGGGCCTTGCGGCCACTGCGCTGCCACCGGCGCTTCCGGGGTCTGGTAATCAGGGATCAGCGAGCAACCGCCAAGAATGAAAGCGGTTACCGCCAGGGACAACAAAGACTTGGTCATTGCCCAGCCTCATAACGTGGAGTTTCAGGGGTGTCGTCTTTTTTCGGCTCTTTGCTGCCGAACATCGACGACACTGCGACGAAGAATAGCGGTACCCAGAAGATTGCCAACACGGTCGCACTGATCATGCCGCCGATCACACCGGTGCCGATCGCATGCTGGCTGCCGGCGCCTGCGCCGCTGGCGATGGTCAACGGTACCACGCCGAGGATGAACGCCAGCGAGGTCATGATGATCGGGCGCAGACGCATGCGGCACGCCTCGATCGCCGCGTCGTACAGGCTGCGGCCCTGCTCGTGCAGCTCTTTGGCGAACTCGACGATCAGGATCGCGTTCTTCGCCGCCAGGCCGATGGTGGTCAACAGGCCGACCAGGAAGTACACGTCGTTGGACAAACCGCGCAGGCTGGTGGCGATCAGCGCACCGATGATACCCAGCGGTACCACCAGCACGACCGCGATCGGGATCGACCAGCTTTCGTACAGCGCTGCCAGGCACAGGAACACGAACAGAATCGAGAGGGCGAACAGTGCCGGCATCTGCGAGCCGGAGAGTTTTTCCTCGTAGGACATGCCCGTCCAGGAGAAGCCGATACCATCCGGCAGCTCGCCAGCGATGCGTTCCACTTCGGCCATGGCCTCACCGGTGCTGTAGCCCGGCGCTGGTGCACCGAGGATTTCCATCGCCTCGACGCCGTTGTAACGGGACAGCTTCGGCGAGCCGTAGGTCCATTCGCCTTTGGCGAAGGAAGAGAACGGCACCATCTCGCCCTTGCCGTTGCGCACGTACCACTTCTGCAGGTCTTCCGGGCTCATCCGGGCATTCGGTTCACCCTGGATGTACACCTTCTTGACCCGGCCACGGTCGATGAAGTCGTTGACGTAGCTGGCACCCAAGGCAATCGACAGGGTGTTGTTGATGTCGGCGATGGTCACGCCCAGGGCGCTGGCACGTTCGTCATCAATGGTCAGCTGGTACTGCGGTTCATCGTTCAGGCCGTTAGGGCGCACGGCACTGAGTACCTTGCTCTGTGCAGCCTTGGCCAGGAACTGGTTGCGTGCTTCCATGAGTTTTGCATGGCCGACACCGCCGCGGTCCTGGAGGAACACGTCGAAGCCGGTGGCGTTACCCAGTTCGAGTACCGCAGGCGGGGCGAAGGCGAACACCATCGCATCGCGGAAGGTGAAGAAGTGCTGCTGGGCACGCTGGGCCAGGGCGAACACACTGTTCTCCTGGGAGCGTTCGCCCCACGGCTTGAGCATGATGAATGCCATGCCCGAGCTTTGGCCGCGGCCGGCAAAGTTGAAGCCGTTGACGGTGAACACCGACGCCACGGTATCGGCTTCGTCCTTGAGCAGGTACTCACGCATCTGGTCGACCACCACCTGGGTGCGTTCGGCACTGGAGCCTGCCGGGGTCTGCACCTGGGCAAACAGCACGCCCTGGTCTTCTTCAGGCAGGAACGCCGTCGGGATGCGGGCGAACAGCCAGATCATGCCAACCACGATCAGTGCGTAGCCCAGCAGGAACGGCACCTTGTTGCGCAGGATGGTGCCCACGCTGCGCTCGTAGCCGTTTACGCTGCGGTCGAAGTTGCGGTTGAACCAGCCGAAGAAACCACCTTTGGCGGTGTGGTGCTCGCCCTTCTTCAGCGGCTTGAGCATGGTTGCGCACAGTGCCGGGGTGAAGACCAGCGCCACCAGCACCGACAGGCCCATGGCCGATACGATGGTGATGGAGAACTGGCGGTAGATCACCCCAGTGGAACCGCCGAAGAAGGCCATGGGCAGCAGTACCGCCGACAACACCAGGGCGATACCCACCAGGGCACCCTGGATCTGCTCCATGGAACGCTTGGTGGCTTCCTTGGGCGGCAAGCCCTCCTCGGACATCACCCGCTCGACGTTCTCCACCACGACGATGGCGTCGTCCACCAGCAAGCCGATGGCCAGGACCATGGCGAACATGGTCAGGGTGTTGATGCTGAAGCCCGCAGCGGCAAGGATGCCGAAGGTACCCAGCAACACCACCGGTACGGTCATGGTGGTGATGATGGTGGCGCGGAAGTTCTGCAGGAACAGGTACATCACCAGGAACACCAGAACCACGGCTTCGATCAGGGTGTGGATCACCCCACTGATCGATTCGGTGACCACTGGCGTGGTGTCATACGGGAACACGGCCTTCACGCCCGGCGGGAAGAACGGCTCAAGGTCGTTGATGGTCTGGCGCAGCGCCTTGGCAGTGTCCAGGGCGTTGGCGCCGGTGGCCAGCTTGACCGCCAGGCCCGAAGCCGGTTTGCCGTTGAACTGGGCACTGACCGCGTAGTTCTCGCCGCCCAGGCCAACCTCGGCGACATCACCCAGGCGTACCTGGGAGCCGTCGTTGTTGACCTTGAGCAGGATCTTTTCGAACTGCTCGGCGGTCTGCAGACGGGTCTTGCCGATGATGGTGGCGTTCAGCTGGGTGCCCGGCAGGGCAGGCAAGCCGCCGAGCTGACCGGACGATACCTGCACGTTCTGCGCAGCGACCGCAGTCTTCACGTCGACCGGGGTCAGCTGGAACTTGTTCAGCTTGGCCGGATCAAGCCAGATACGCATTGCGTACTGGGCACCGAATACCTGGAAGTCACCCACGCCGGCGGTCCGCGAAACCGGGTCCTGCATGTTCGAGACGATGTAGTTGGCCAAGTCGTCCTTGGTCATGCTGCCATCTTCGGACACCAGGCCGATCACCAGCAGGAAGTTCTTCACTGCCTTGGTGACACGGATACCCTGTTGCTGCACTTCCTGCGGCAACAGCGGGGTGGCCAGGTTCAGCTTGTTCTGAACCTGAACCTGCGCAGTGTCGGCGTTGGTGCCTTGCTCGAAGGTGGCGGTGATGGTCATGCTGCCGTCGGAGTTACTTTCCGAAGACACATAACGCAGGTTGTCGATACCGTTGAGCTGCTGCTCGATGACCTGCACCACGGTGTCCTGCACCGTCTGCGCCGAGGCGCCCGGGTAGGTCACGGCGATGGCGATGGCCGGTGGCGCGATGCTCGGGTACTGGTTGATCGGCAACTTCAGGATCGACAGGGCCCCGACCAGCATGATCACCAAGGCGATCACCCAGGCGAAGATCGGGCGATCGATAAAGAACTTCGACATGGTTTACTCCGCTTTGGCGTCTGCTTTCGCCGCGTTGGCCTGATCAGGGCTGGCCGGCTTGTTGACGTTGGTGGCTTCGCTGACCTTGACCTCGACGCCCGGACGCACATATTGCAGCCCTTCGGTGATCAGGCGGTCGCCCGGGTTCAGGCCTTCCTCGATCAGCCAGTCACTGCCCAGGGTACGGCTGGCCTTGAGCTGGCGCAGTTCGACCTTGTTTTCCTGGTTGACCACCAGTGCGGTCGGCGCGCCCTTGAGGTCGCGGGTCACGCCCTGCTGTGGGGCCAGGATGGCGTTGGCGTTGACCCCGGCGCGCAGGCGGGCATGCACGAACATGCCTGGCAACAGGGTGTGGTCGGGGTTCGGGAAGATCGCACGCAGGGTCACCGAGCCGGTGGTCTCGTCGACCGAGACTTCGGAGAACTCCAGGCGGCCTTGCTGCTTGAACAGGCTGCCGTCTTCGAGCACCAGCTGCACCGAGGCGGCGTTTTCGCCGGCCTTTTGCAACTGGCCGCTTTCCAGGTCACGGCGCAGCTTGAGCAGCTCGGCGGTGGACTGGGTGACGTCGACGTAGACCGGGTCGAGTTGCTGGATGGTGGCCATGGCATTGGTCTGGCCATTGCTTACCAGCGCGCCTTCGGTAAACGCGGAACGGCCGATGCGGCCGCTGATCGGGGCCAGGACCTTGGTGTAGCGCAGGTCGATCTGGGCACTTTTCAGCGCAGCCTCTGCCTGCAATCGTTTGGCATTGGCGTCGTCGTATTCCTGCTTGGACACAGCCTGTTCATCGATCAGCTGCTTGTAGCGCTCGGCCAGCGAACGGGTGGCCTGCAGGTTGGCCTGGGCATTGGCCAGGTTGGCCTCGTAGACGGCAGGGTCGATCTGGTACAGCTGCTGGCCTTCCTTGACGTCGCTGCCTTCCTTGAAGAGGCGCTTGAGAATGATGCCATTGACCTGTGGTCGCACTTCGGCAACCCGGTAGGCACTGGTGCGCCCCGGCAATTCCGAGGTCAGGGTGAAGGCTTGCGGCTGAATGGTCACGACGCCGACCTGAGGAGCCTGCGCGGCAGGCGCTGCTTCCTCTTTCTTGCAGCCACTGAGCAGAGTTGCGAGGGCGACGGCGGAAACCAGAGCGGTAACGGCTGGCTTGAATTGCATGAGGATCCTCGGGGCGCTGGAGCAGGAGACGCTCAAGAGTAATGGAAGAGTCTGATTCAGAAAAATGCTATCCGGTGGATAAATAGCTTGCTAAGGAATATACTTACATTCATGGTTGTTTGTAAATACCGCTGCGCAGTACTTGGTGACTGCCGCAGCCCTTGATTAGCCCATTCGGGAGACGCCCTGCAGAGGCGACCCCGGCGGTTTCCCCGAGCGCGCCGTGCGCTCGGGCCCAGATGAGGTTGTACTGCCATGGTCCGTAGAACCAAAGAAGAAGCCCAGGAAACCCGCGCCCAGATCATCGAGGCGGCGGAAAAGGCCTTCTACAAGCGCGGGGTTGCGCGAACCACCTTGGCCGACATCGCCGAACTGGCGGGCGTCACCCGAGGTGCGATCTACTGGCACTTCAACAACAAGGCCGAACTGGTGCAGGCGTTGCTCGACAGCCTGCATGAAGCCCATGACCACCTTGCACGCGCGAGTGAAAGCGAGGATGAACTGGACCCGCTGGGTTGCATGCGCAAGCTGCTGCTGCAAGTGTTCAACGAGCTGGTGCTTGATGCCCGAACCCGGCGTATCAATGAAATCCTGCATCACAAGTGTGAGTTCACCGATGACATGTGTGAAATTCGCCAGCAGCGCCAGAGCACGGTGCTGGATTGCCACAAGGGCATTGCCCTGGCGCTTGCCAATGCCGCGCGCCGGGGCCAGTTGCCTGTCGAGTTGGATGTCGAGCGCGCGGCGGTGGCCATGTTTGCCTATGTCGATGGCCTGATCGGGCGCTGGTTATTGCTGCCGGACAGTTTCGATCTGCTGCGTGATGTTGAGAAATGGGTCGACACCGGGCTGGATATGCTGCGCTTGAGCCCAGCGCTGCGCAAATGACACTTTGTTAAGGATTGTGAGGGAGTGTTGCCCCATTGTATTAACGGGGCATTAAAGGCGGGGTCGCGCTGCGGCCCCGCTTTATTAGTGCCCGCGCAATTGCCGGTCCGGCAACGCCAGCGCCGCCACCAACCCCAGCAGTGCAACCACACCACTGCCCATCAACAAATGCTTGAACGTCTCCAACAACCTTGCCTGGGTCAGTGGGTCAGCCTCGCCTGCCTTAAGGCTGCCCAGCAGGGGGTTGCCAAGCAGCTCGAACCCACCCTGATGCAGCAACGCCAGCAGCAGGCTGGACATGCACGCCACCCCCATGGCCCCCCCAAGCGAGCGGAACAGGTTGGTGGTGCTGGTGGCAACACCGATGTCCTTGCTGGCCACCGCGCTTTGCGTGCCCACCAGCGACGTCGGAAACTGCAGCCCGCAGGCAATGCCGGTCAGCAACATGAACACGGCGCTGAGCAGCGCCGACTGCGGCGGTGTCATGGCCATGGCGAAGATAGCCACCGGCATCAGCAGCGCGCCGGTGAGTATCTGCGGTTTGTAGCGCCCGGTGAGGCTGGTCATGCGGCCGCCGGTGAAGGCCCCCATCGGCAGGCCCATGGCCAGTGGCAGCAGGTGCAATGCCGCGCTGTCGGCACCTGCACCGGTGATGCCCTGGTAGCGCAACGGCATGAGCATGGTCAGGGAAATCGACTGGAAACTGGCGAAAAAGATCACCCCCCAGCACAGCACGGCGACGCGGTTGCCGAACAGGTCGAGGGGCAGCAGCGGCTCCGGGCAGCGCCGTTCATGGCCAATGAACAGCGCCAGGCCAAGCACCGCGCAGGCGAACAGCGCCAGTACGGATGGCGCTGCCCAGGCGTGGCCCTGGCCGACCAGGGTAATGCCCAGCAGCAGGCTACCCAGGCCAACAATCAGCAACACGGCGCCGAGGTAATCGACCTGGGCCTCGCGGCGCTTGACCGGCATGTCGCGCAGTGCCCGATGGATCGCCCACAACGCGACCATTCCCAGTGGCAGGTTGATCCAGAACACCCAGCGCCAGGACAGGTACTCGGTCAGCCAGCCGCCGAGCACCGGCCCGGCGACGCTGGCCACCGCGTACATGCTGCTGAAATAGCCCTGGTAACGGCCACGTTCGCGCGGTGGCACGAAGTCGCCGATGATCGCCTGGCTGACCGACACCATGCCCCCTGCACCGACCCCTTGCAGCACGCGGGCCAGCACCAGTTGCTGCATGTCCTGGGCGAGGGCGCAGGCAATCGACGCCAGGGTGAACAGCGTGATGCCGGTAAGGATCATCCGCCGCCGGCCATACAGGTCACCCAGTTTGCCGTAGATCGGCACCGCCACCGTCATCGCTACCATGTAGCCGGAGATCACCCAGGCGAGCAGGCCAACATCGTTGAATTGTGCGGAAATGGCCGGCAGCGAGACGGCGACGATGGTCTGGTCCAACGCGCCGAGGAAGATGGCCAGCATCAGAGCGGTGAGCACGTTGCGCAACACGGTCGGGGGCAGGGCGGCAGTCACGAAATTACCTTAGGCATGGCAATGAGGCCGATGAATTGTAACCTGACTTAGGTAGCTTCCTATGTACTATCTGCATCCCCTATGCAAGATCGGCATTGGCGCATTCATCCAGTGAGGCATGGCCGCGTGATATCGTGGCTGGACCGCAGGGGCTGTGATCCGTGGCCTGCACCAGCTTGGTGCAGCTAATTGCCGCAGGGTTTTCGTGTCGCTGTATCCCACACCTTTTATTCCTCTGCCTGCATGTCGAGCATGACCGCCCAGATGGCGACGGTTGGAACAGGTCAGGTAGACCCGATTCAGGGGTTGGTAGCAACCGTTCAATTTCACGTTATTGCGGAGTGATCATGCCCAGGGCTTCCCACCAAGATTTGCGTTTTGCCTTCCGCGAGCTGCTCGCTTCAGGTTCCTGTTACCACACAGCGTCCGTGTTCGACCCGATGTCGGCGCGCATTGCCGCTGACCTGGGTTTCGAAGTCGGTATTCTTGGTGGTTCGGTGGCTTCGCTGCAGGTGCTGGCCGCACCGGATTTTGCCTTGATCACGCTCAGCGAGTTCGTCGAGCAGGCCACACGTATTGGCCGTGTGGCGCAACTGCCGGTGCTGGCCGATGCCGACCACGGCTACGGCAACGCGCTGAATGTCATGCGCACGGTCATCGAACTGGAGCGTGCCGGCGTTGCGGCACTGACCATCGAAGATACGCTGCTGCCGGCCCAGTTCGGGCGCAAGTCCACCGATTTGATTCCAGTCGACGAAGGTGTCGGCAAGATTCGCGCGGCGCTTGAAGCACGGGTCGACTCGTCGCTGTCGATCATCGCCCGCACCAACGCCGGTGTGCTGAGCACCGAAGAAATCATCGTGCGCACCCAGAGCTATCAGAAAGCCGGTGCCGACGGGATCTGCATGGTGGGGGTGAAGGATTTCGAGCAGCTTGAGCAGATTGCCGAGCACCTGACCGTGCCGTTGATGCTGGTGACTTACGCCAACCCCAACCTGCGTGATGATGAACGCCTGGCACGCCTGGGCGTGCGCATCGTGGTCGATGGCCATGCGGCGTACTTTGCTGCCATCAAGGCCACCTACGACTGCCTGCGCCTGCAGCGCGGCCAGCAGAACAGGTCCGAGAACCTCAACGCCACCGAACTCTCGCACACCTACACCCAGCCCGAGGATTACATCCGCTGGGCCAAGGAATACATGAGCGTCGAGGAGTGACCGGCAGGGCGCCGTCAGCTCAACGGACGGCGCTCAAGGTTGCACTTTGCGGCACGCAGTGCGCGTGCTGACAATTGGCTGCCGAGCTGGGTTGGTCGCGGAGCAGTTCGACCCGCCAGCAGGCTGAGCCGTAAAGCCCGGCAACGGCAAACAGCGCCATCACCACTGCGAACCTTCTTGTCTTGATGCCCATGGTGCTCACCTCCTGTTACCGCGCCAGGTGATACCGGTAAGCGTAGGCCAATTCGCGGCGCCGTGGGCTTACATCAGGTCCTTGTCCCATTCCGGCTCGTCCCGGAACCGCTGTGCAAGAAAGTCCAGCATGCTGCGCAAGGTCGCCGGCATGTGCTTGCGCGAGGTATACACCGCATTCAGGTTGAGCTCGCGCGGCCGTGCTTCGGGCAGCAGGCGCACCAGTGCGCCCGTGCGCAGCGCAGCGGCAGCCTGGTAGGTTGGCAGCATGGCAATGCCCGCACCGGCCAGTGCCGCCTTTTGCAACGTCATGGCCTCATTGGCACTGATGTTGCCCTCGACCGGGACGGCAATGGCGTGGCCCTGCACCTCGAAATGCCAGAGGCTGTGGCCGAAGTAGGCATGGGTCAGGCAATTGTGCCCACTCAGTTCCTCAACCCGCTGCGGCGTCCCATGTTCGCGCAGGTAGCCCGGTGCCGCGCACACCACCGAGCGGCACACGGTCAGGCGCCGGGCGATCAGGTTCGGGTCCAGATCGTTGCTGGTGCGGATGGCCAGGTCGATGCGCTCATCCACCAGGTTGACCGTGCGATCGAGCATCTGCAGTTCAACCTTCACCCCGGGATAGCGCCGAACATACGCGGCCACGGCATCCACCAGTTGCGCTTGGCCGAATGACGTACTGACGCTGATGCGCAGCGCGCCGCGGGGCGCGTCGTCCGGTTGGCGTACGGCAACCTGCAGGTCGCCGGCAAGTTCCAGCAGTTGGCGGCAGCGGGGCAGTGTTTCCTGGCCAGCGGCGGTCAGGCTCAGCTTGCGCGTGGTGCGCTGCATCAGCCGCGCGCCGACCCACTCCTCGAGTTCTGCCAGGTAGCGTGAAACCACTGGCCGCGACAGCTGCAGGTGATCCGCTGCCGCAGACTGGCTGCCCAAATCGACAACAGTGACAAAAACGCGCATGGCGTTGAGACGGTCCATGATTTGCCCGATTTTAGAAACAAACTATGTTCGAGCATCGCATTTTTTGTCATGGATTTGGCAACTAAGCTGTTGATCATTCTTCTACAGACGGACCGTTGCGATGTCGCTATTCACTCCCTTGCGTGGCCTGTTACTGGCCTGTGTTGCGTTGACCGGCCCGGCCCTGGCCGCCGAGCCGTTGCAGTTGGACGTCTACAACCCTGGGCACGAGGCCATTTTCCCGGTCAGTTCGGTGATTGTCAGCGGCGCCCACGATGCCATCCTGGTCGACGCCCAGTTCGGCAAGGCGCAGGCTGAACAGGTGGTCGAGCGCTTGCGTGCAGGCGGCAAGCGGCTTACCACCATCTACATCAGCCATGGCGACCCGGACTACTACTTCGGCCTCGACACGCTGACCCAGGCGTTCCCCGCCGCCAAGGTGGTAGCCTCGGCGCCCACGGTTGCGCACATTCGCCAGACCATGGACGCAAAGCTGGCCTACTGGGGCCCGCAAATGGGCGCGGACAAACCGGCGCGGCTGGTCGTGCCACAGGTCCTCGCGGGCGATCGCCTGACCCTGGAAGGCCAGACGCTAGAGGTGGTCGGCCTGGACGGGCCGCAGCCTGATCGCAGTTTTGTCTGGATTCCGTCGATCAAGGCAGTCGTCGGCGGCGTGGTGGTTGCGGAGCATATCCACGTGTGGATGGCCGATACCCAGTCGGCCCAGTCGCATGCCGACTGGCTGGGCACGCTCAAGCACATCGAGCAGTTGGCGCCGCGCACCGTTGTGCCCGGCCATTACCTGGGCCAGAGCAGCCGTTCGCTCGCCGCTGTCCGCTTCACGGCCAATTATGTTGAAGCGTTCGATGCCGAAGCCGCCAAGGCGAAAGATGCCGCTACGTTGATCGCGGCGATGAAAAAACGCTACCCCGGCCTGGCTGACGAGAGCTCGCTGGAGCTCGGTGCCAAGGTCGCCAAGGGCGAGATGAAGTGGTAATTCCGTTCAATTGATGGAGTGTTTCCCATGAGCAAGATCGCAATCATTGGTGCCACCGGCCGAGCCGGCAGCCAGTTGCTGGAAGAAGCCCTGCGCCGTGGCCACAGTGTCGTGGCCATTGCCCGCGACCCGTCGCGGCTGCAGGGGCGTGATGGGGTGACGGTC
Source organism: Pseudomonas sp. NFX1 (assembly GCF_051123555.1). NCBI lineage: Bacteria > Pseudomonadati > Pseudomonadota > Gammaproteobacteria > Pseudomonadales > Pseudomonadaceae > Pseudomonas > Pseudomonas sp. NFX1. The sequence continues at coordinate 5,809,760 of NZ_CP169366.1, forward strand.
AAGGCGCTGGACGTCAAGGACAGTGCGGCGCTACAAGCGGCTGTCGCCGGTGTGGACGCGGTGTTGAGCGCTGCGCACTTTGCAACTATCGACGCGCACGCGATCATCGAGCCAGTCAAGCGCGCCGGGGTCAGGCGCCTGCTGGTGGTGGGCGGGGCCGGCAGCCTGCTGCTGCCTTCCGGGCACAGGGTGATCGACAGCCCGGACTTCCCCGAGGCCTACAAAGCCGAGGCGAGTGCCGGCGTGCGCTTTCTCGAGGTGCTGCGCCAGGAGCAGAATCTGGACTGGACGTTCCTGTCGCCGTCGGCGGAGTTTGTCGAGGGCGAGCGGAGCGGGCACTACACGCTGGGCAAGGATCATCTGCTGATCGGTGCCGCCGGCAAGAGCTGGATCACCTTTGCCGACTACGCGATTGCCATGCTCGATGAGCTGGAAAAGCCGGCGCATTCGCGGGCGCGGTTTACTGTCGGGTACTGAGCCGCAGCACGGCCTCGTGTAGGAGCGGCCTTGCGTCGCGAAAGGGTCGCGCAGCGGCCCCCTACGTTCTTGCTGGCACCCGAAAACCCGGGGCCGCTGCGCGACCCTTTCGCGACGCAAGGCCGCTCCTACAAGGGATCGCGGTTGGCGCGCGCCTGCAGCCAGTCCATCAGCTCGACCAGGCCGGCAGGCAGGTGCTTGGCCTGGCTGACCAGGTAATAGCCCTTGCCGGTCGTCACCTTCAAGCCAAAAGGCATGCACAGCCGTCCGCCGTGCAGGTCATCGCCGATCAGCGACCAATCGCCAATGGCTACCCCGGTGCCCTGCGACGCCATGGCCATTGCCATGTCCAAGGTCTCGAAATGCTGTTTCGGCCCTTGTGCAGCAAACGTCGCGCCAGCTGCCTGCAGCCATAGCCGCCAGTCGTGCTCGTCACGCGAGGGGTGCAGGAGCATGTGGCGCATCAGGTCGTCGATCTGCGCCAGCGGCAAGGCGCCTTCCAGCAGTGAAGGCGCGCAGACAGGTGTCAGCTGCTCGTCGAACAATTTGCGAACTTGCAGGCCATGGTTCGGCAGGCTGCCGTACACCACCGCCGCATCGAAGCCTTCGCGGCGAAAGTCCACGCCATGCTGCACCGTGGTGGTCAGCTCTACCGGTACGTCGGGGCGCAGCGCCTGCCATTCCATCAGGCGTGGCAGCAGCCAGCGCATGACGCAGGTCGGCGCCTTGAGCTGCAAGGTGGCGCGATGCCCACCCACTTCACGCACGCCTTGTTCGACCAGCGCAAACACCTGCTGCACCCGCGGCAACCAGTCCTGGCCTTCACGCGTCAGGCTCAGGCCGCGGGCCTGGCGCTGGAACAGGGCGTAACCGAGGTGCGCTTCCAGTGCGCCAATCTGCCGGCTGACGGCGCCTTGGGTGATGTGCAACTGCTGCCCCGCACGGGTGAAATTGCAGTGCTGGGCTGTGACCAGGAAGGTGTACAGGGCGGGCAGGGGCGGGAGCCGTTTCATTGCATTAAGCCATGACGTGGGGACATGGCTAGTATGTGTTTTTTTGCATTGTGGCGATAGCGTTGGCTTGGGTCCAATACGGGCAGATTCCAACAAGACTCAAGGTAAAAACACATGGCAACCTGCGGCGAAGTACTGGTCAAACTCCTTGAAGGCTATGGTGTGGACCATGTCTTCGGCATTCCAGGCGTGCATACCGTCGAGCTCTATCGCGGCCTGGCGTCTTCTTCCATTCGTCACATCACCCCGCGCCACGAGCAAGGCGCCGGGTTCATGGCCGACGGATATGCCCGGACCCGGGGCAAACCAGGGGTGTGCTTCATCATCACCGGCCCTGGGATGACCAACATCACCACCGCCATGGGCCAGGCCTATGCCGATTCGATCCCGATGCTGGTGATTTCCAGCGTGCAATCGCGCGATCAACTGGGCGGCGGCCGCGGCAAGCTGCACGAGTTGCCGAACCAGGCTGCATTGGTGTCGGGCGTGGCAGCCTTCTCGCAGACCCTGATGAGCGCCAACGACCTGCCACAGGTACTGGCCCGCGCCTTTGCCGTGTTCGAGGGCGCCCGCCCGCGCCCTGTGCATATCGAGATCCCACTGGACGTGCTGGTCGAGCCAGCCGATCACTTGCTGCCAGGCCGTCCGGTGCGCAGCAGCCGCGCAGGTGCAGCCCCCCAGGCCGTAGCGTTGATGGCCGAGCGCCTGGCCAAGGCCAAGCGCCCGCTGATTCTGGCGGGTGGTGGTGCGTTGAGCGCTGGCGCCCCCTTGGCCCGCCTGGCGGAGCTGCTGCAGGCACCGGTAGCATTGACCATCAATGCCAAGGGGTTGCTGGCATCTGATCACCCGTTGCAAATCGGCTCCACCCAGTCGCTGCCGGCCACGCGGGCGTTGGTGGCCGAGGCGGACGTGGTGCTGGCCATCGGTACCGAACTTGCCGAAACCGACTATGACGTGACCTTCAAGGGCGGCTTCGAGATCCCGGGCAGTCTGCTGCGGATCGACATCGACCCGGACCAGACAGTGCGCAACTACTTGCCCGAGCTGGCGTTGGTCGCCGATGCCGAATTGGCCGCCGAGGCGCTGTGCGCGGCCTTGCAGGGGCAGCCGCTGCCGGCGCGTGACGGTGGCTGGGGGCAGCCGCGCGTGCAGCAGCTGCGCCAGGCCCTGGCGAGCGGCTGGGACCAGCCGACTCTGAGCCAGACGCGCCTGCTGAACAGTATCCTCGAGCGCCTGCCCAACGCCATTCTGGTCGGCGATTCGACCCAGCCGGTGTACTCCGGCAACTTCACGCTGGACATGGACCAGCCGCGCCGTTGGTTCAATGCCTCGACCGGTTACGGCACCCTGGGCTATGCATTGCCAGCGGCGATGGGCGCCTGGCTGGGCAGCGCCGCGCAAATCGCCGAGCGTGCGCCGTCGGTTTGCCTGATCGGCGATGGTGGCTTGCAGTTCACCCTGCCGGAGCTGGCCAGTGCGGTGGAGGCCCAGGTACCACTGATCGTGCTGTTGTGGAACAACCAAGGGTACGAGGAAATCAAGAAGTACATGGTCAATCGCGCCATCGAACCGGTCGGCGTGGATATCCATACCCCGGACTTCATCGGCGTGGCCCGGGCCTTGGGTGCCGAAGCGGAGCATGTGGTTGATGTCGCGCAGTTGCAGGCGGCGTTGGGGCGTGCGGTGGAGCGCAAGGGGCCGACCTTGATCCAGGTTGACCAGAATCAGTGGCAGGCGGCGGTGGTCGCGTAAAAAGCTGCCGGCCTGTACCGACCCTTCGCCGGTACAGGCCGTGCACAACTTACCCGGCCGGGGCCCGCAACCGCGCTACATCGCGAATCGGCGGCGCGCCGTAAAGCCTGCTGTATTCGCGGCTGAACTGCGACGGGCTTTCATACCCTACCCGATAGCCCGCCACTGCGGCTTCAAGCCCGTCATTGAGCATCAACCGCCGTGCCTCTTGCAGGCGCAATTGCTTCTGGTACTGCAGCGGGCTCATGGACGTCACGGCCTTGAACCGATGGTGCAAGGTCGAGGTGCTGAGGTTGACCTCCCGGGCCAGGTCCTCGATGCGCAGCGGCTGCTGAAAGTTCTGGTTGAGCCAGGTAATGGCCTGGCAGACTCGGTGGGTCTGGCTGTTGGCCAAGGCGATCTCATACAGCCGATAGCCCTGCGGGCCACGCAGCAGGCGGTAGAGAATTTCTCGGCGGAACAGCGGCGCCAGCATGGCAATGTCCCGTGGCGAATCCAGCAGGCGGATCAGCCGCAGCAGCGCGTCGAGCAGCTGTGCGTCGGTCCTCTCCACATACAGCCCACGGCCGGACGGCAGGTTGGGCACCAACATCGGCCCACTTTCGGCGATCAGTTGGCTGATTTCGGCCGGGTCCAGGTCCAGTCGCAAGCCCAGGCTGGGGTTTTCGGGGCTGGCATCGAGTTTGGCCGCGCTGATCGGCAAGGTCACCGACACCACCATGTAGTGCAGCGGGTCATAGGCGTACTGCTCGTCACCGAGGAACAGGCTTTTGCTGCCCTGTGCCAGGATGCACAACGCCGGCAACGCCAAGGTAGGCATGGCGCGGATGTTTTCCGTGTAGCGCACTAGATACAGGTCGTCGATGGCCGACACCGTGCCTTGGGGCTCGCCGGCATGGCGGCGGATCAGCTCGGCCAGCTCCTGGCGTTGCACTTCCAGGGACGGCTCGATGGGCGTGGCGGTGGTCATGATGGCTTCCTCTACTGACTGACGCAGCATAGGTTTGGGCAATGGCGGGCGCTAGTCGAAAGCTGCACGGCGATTGCCTGATCCTGCCGTGCTGCAGGATCAGGCAATCGCCGTGCAGTAATAGCCTAACGCGTCGCGCGCGCCAGCCTCTAACCTTGGCAGCCTGGTTTTTCGTCCGCCTGCTTCAAGGAGATCGTGCAATGACCCAACGACAACCGGTCACCCACTTGGCTTTCATTCGTGCCAGCAGCGGACGTTCGGCAGAGCTGGGCGCGCGCCTGCGCGATCTGCTCGAGCCCTCTTTGCGTACACCGGGTTGCCTTAGCTTCACGGTCCAGCGCTCGCAGGCCGACGCCGACCTTTGGTTGCTCAGCGGCAGCTGGCGCGACCAGCAGGCGATGAGCGGCTACTTCGCGTCACCGACCCTGGAGGTGTTCGGTGAACTGGTGCAGGCTCAGGTGGTCAGCAGCCTGGATTTGCATACCTTCGATTGATCGCCGGTGTGTGCAGGTTAGAATGCCGCCCTTGATCAATGGCGCGGAGCGCAGCATGGCACGTAGAGAATTCCCGCAGTTCGAAGCGGTTTCGGCGATGGTCCCGGTGGAAGGGGGTGGCTACAACGCGGCCATTGCGGTGAAAGCGCTTGGCATGGGCGGCGCCCCGCGCTTTCACAAGGTACTGGACGGCCAGGTGTTTAAGGGGGCCATGGCGGCCGACGAGGCCGCCTGCGCCGAACTCGAACGCCTGCAGGGCGTCAGTGATGAGGGCGAGCTGATCTGGTGATCAGTCGCCCACCTGCGGCCTGGCCATCTTGAACAGGTTGCCCAGTTCGAAGTAATCCGCCGGGCCGCCACCACGCAGGATCGGCTCAGCGGCAGCGGTATCGTAGATGCCGTCCTTGAGCAGGTGCTCGGCAATGTGCACCGCCACCACTTCACCCAGGATCAGCCAGCTGGGCACCAGCGCCTGGTCTGCCCGCTGCAGCTGGACAATCTGGCTGACCTTGCACTCGAACGCCACCGGCGTTTCGCTTACGCGGGGCACCTGCACCACACGCGACGGTGCTGGCGTCAGGCCGCTCAACGCGAACTCATCGATGTCTGCCGCTACCGCCGCACAGCTCTGGTTCATCGCCTCGGCCAAAGGCCGGGTCGCCAGGTTCCAGACAAACTCGCCGGTCTGCTCGATGTTGTTCAGGCTGTCTTTGCGCCCGACACTGCAGAAACCGATGATCGGCGGGATGTAGTTGAAGGCGTTGAAAAAACTGTAGGGCGCCAGGTTCAGGCGGCCTTCGCGGTCGTGGGACGAGATCCAGCCAATGGGGCGGGGGCCGACGATGGCGTTGAAGGGGTCGTGGGGCAGGCCGTGGCCTTTGGCAGGTTCGTAGTAATACATCGGTGCTGGGCTTGCTTGCCCTACCTCTTGGGGACGAAGGCCTCTAGTGTGCCAAGCCTGTGCCCGCCTGAAAATGATCAAGCCCGGCCGAAGCCGGGCTGGGTACGCGCATCAGCGGTCAGCTGATGCGGTGAGCGTTGGTGCGGTCGAAGCCGTCTTCGGCGAAGCGTTGGCCGCCGGTGCGGTCGAAGCCATCTTCAGCGAAGCGTTGGGCGCCAGTGCGGTCGTAGCCGTCTTCGGCGAAGCGCTGGCCGCCGGTGCGGTCAAAACCATCTTCGGCGTAAGTGGCGGCTTGGGTTTGCACCGCTGCGAAGGTATGGGCATTGGTACGATCGAAGCCGTCTTCGGCGAAGGCGCCAGCAGCGAAAACCGAAAGGGCCAGGGTGAGGATCAGTTTGTTTTTCATGGTCGTTGCTCCAGGGTGGCGAGGGGTTGTTGTTTCTATGGGTTTAATCCTACGCTGATAAAATTGATTAAAAAGCGCAAAAAATAGCGTCTAAATATCGTTTTTATCGATTGGTTAACCCATGCTGACGGTGAATCAGGCAGTGGGCCTGATGTGTATTGTCAGGGCGCGCATCATCGCTTCGTCAGCCATTGCAGCATGACGGCGCGGAATTAATGGGGCATTAAGATAGGAAACCTGGCGCGTTACTGGGACGTTGCGGGTAGTGGTGCTGATGGGCGGCGTGACGAACCAGAAATGCGCGATGCCTGCGTGTAGTAGCGGGGCCAGGCACCCGTGAGCCGAATAAGTCCGCTAATCGGCTCACATGATCGAGCGCCGCCCGCGCGGCGCATCGCGAGCAAGCTCGCTCCTACATCTGTTTCGGGCCAGTGCGGCCTGGGCATTTGCGCGCGACGGCCTTGTTCGTACGACGCGATATTGAGGCGAGCACCAAGGGGGGCGCGCCAATGCCTCAGGAATAATTGGCCCGAAGCAGATGTAGGAGCGAGCTTGCTCGCGATGCGCCGCGCGGGCGGCGCTCTATCTTCGTCCCCTTGAAAAAATCAAGCCAGGCACCTGGTGGCCCAAATATAATCGCCAGGCATCCACAACCCAGCAAAAAAGGGGCGCCCCCATGAAGGAGCGCCCCTGTTCAAGACCCGCGGACCTGAATCAGTCAGTGGTGATCCGCGAATGCTGCTTGGTGTCTTTCATGGTGGCATACACCAACAGCGAGCAGGCGATGCAGCCGGTGACGTACCAGTAGAAGCCGGTTTCCATGCCGTTGCTCTTGAACCACAGGGCCACGTATTCGGCGGTGCCGCCGAAGATCGATACGGTCAGGGCGTACGGCAGGCCAACGCCCAGGGCGCGGATTTCGGTCGGGAACAACTCGGCTTTGACCACTGCGTTGATCGAGGTGTAGCCGCTGACGATGATCAGCGCAGCCATGATCAGGAAGAACGCGCCCCACCAGCTTTGCACGGTGTGCAGGGTGCTGAGGATCGGCACGGTGAACAGGGTGCCGAGCACACCGAAGGCGATCAGGATCGGGCGTCGGCCGATCTTGTCGGACAAGCCGCCGACCAGCGGTTGCAGGCACATGAACAGGAACAGCGTGGCGGCCGAGATGGTGGTCGAGTCGGTGATGCTCATGCCCACCGTGTTGACCAGGTACTTCTGCATGTAAGTGGTGTAGGTGTAGAAGGCCAGGGTGCCGCCCATGGTCAGGCCGACCACGGTCATCAGCTCCTTGGGATGACGCATCAGGGTGCGCATCAGGCTTTCCTTGGCCTTCTCCTTCTTGGTGAAGGAGGTGGTCTCTTCCATGCCGCGACGCAGGTACAGCGCAACCACCGCGCACAGCGCGCCGATCACGAAGGGCACACGCCAGCCCCAGGCATACAGCTGCTCGGTGGTCAGCGTCTGCTGCAGGATGATCAGCACCGCCAGGGCAATGAGCTGGCCAGAGATCAAGGTCACGTACTGGAAGCTGGAGAAGAAGCCACGGCGTTCCTTGCTGGCCATCTCGCTGAGGTAGGTGGCCGAGGTGCCGTACTCACCGCCCACCGACAGGCCCTGCAGCAAACGCGCAAGCACCAGCAGGATCGGGGCGGCGACGCCGATGGTTTCATAGCCAGGGGTCAGGGCAATGACCAGGGAGCCTGCGCACATCAGCAGCACCGAGGCCATCAGTGCGGCCTTGCGGCCTTTACGGTCGGCGTAAAGGCCCATCAGCCAGCCACCGATCGGGCGCATGAGGAAACCCACGGCAAAGATCGCGGCGGTGTTGAGCAATTGTGCAGTGGTGTCGCCGGCAGGGAAGAACGCTTTGGCGAAGTACAGCGAGAATGCGGCGTAGACGTACCAGTCGTACCATTCGACCATGTTGCCGATGGACCCGCTGAAAATCGACTTCAGGCGGCTGGCGGTGGTTTTTTCTGCGGCCGGCGCAATGGCCGCCCCGGTGGGCAGGGAGGTGGCGTTATCCATCAGGGATACCTTCTCGTTGTTTTTGTGGAGCGCGCCGGAGCGCTGCTTGCCACAGTGATTGCAGAAGGTGTGCCAAACGGGTGCGAAGTGATTCATTTGCGGGCACGCATGGCACCCAGCCCGCCTACCAAGGCCTGGCAACGCGCCCGTGTAGGAGCGGCCTTGCGTCGCGAAGGGCTGCAGCGCAGCCCCAAACTAGCCGCCATAAGCAAATATCCGCTTACCCCGCACATCAGATAAGCGGAAAACCGCCTACCTCTCGATATAATCCTCCCGCACCAGCCCATGCCGCTGCATCTTCTCGTTCAACGTCCGCCGCGGCAGTTGCAAAGCCTCCATCACCCCCTTGATCTCGCCCTTGCACTGGCGCAACGCCGCCCGCAAACACTGCGCTTCGAACGCTTCCATCTGCTCGCCCAGCGACTGCCCGGCCGGCACCACTTCACTGTTCGGCGAACCCAGCCCCAGCGCGTGCCGCTCTGCCGCGTTGGCCAACTCGCGCACATTGCCCGGCCAGTCATGGCACAGCAGCTGAGCCAGCTGGCTGGCGCTGAGCACCGGCGCCGTTCTGCCCAGCTTCTCAGCGGCAGCACGGGCAAAGTGCTCGAACAGCAACGGGATGTCTTCACGCCGTTCACGCAACGGCGCCAGCCGCAGCTCGGCGACGTTCAGGCGGTAGGCGAGGTCTTCACGAAAGCGCCCGGCACGGGCTTCTTCCAGCAGGTCGGGTTTGGTCGCGGCGATGATGCGCAAGTCGACGCTGATGCTCTGGTTGGCGCCCAGGCGTTCGAGCTTCTGTTCCTGGAGCACGCGCAACAGTTTTGCCTGCTGGGCCAGGGGCATGCTCTCGATCTCATCGAGGAACACCGTGCCACCATTGGCATATTCCAACTTGCCGATCCGTTTGCCCTGGGCGCCAGTGAAGGCACCGCTCTCATGGCCGAACAGCTCGGCCTCGAACAGCGCTTCGGGGATTGCCGCGCAGTTCAGGGCAACGAAGGGCTTAGCCGCACGCGGGCCGAAATCGTGCAGGCAGCGGGCCACGCGCTCCTTGCCACTGCCCGTTTCGCCGCGGATCAGCACATTGACCGGCAAGCCGGCCAGGTCCAGTACCTGCCGGCGCAGTTGCTGCAGGCCTTGGGACATGCCCAGCAGCGTGCCTTCGAGGCGCGACTTGAAGTCTGCCTGTTCGTGCAGCCGGCGGTTTTCCAGCACCAGCTGGCGCTTTTCCAGGGCACGGCGCAGGCTGCCCAGCAGGTGTTGCGGGGTGAAGGGCTTTTCGAGGAAGTCGTAGGCACCGTTGCGCATCGCCTCCACCGCCATCGGTACGTCACCGTGGCCGGTCAGCAGGATCACCGGCAGGTCGGGGTCAGCCTTTTGCAGGCGTTCGAGCAACTGCAGGCCATCGATGCCCGGCATGCGCACATCGCTGATGATCACCCCGGCAAAGTGCTCTGGCAGTTGTGCCAGGCACGCTTCGGCGTGGGCGAACAGTTGCACGCTGAAGCCGGACAGGCTCAGCCATTGCTCGACGGCGGTACGGATACTGGCTTCATCGTCGACAACGATCACTGAATTCAACATACAGGCTCCAGGTCGCGGGGCAGGGTAAGGCTCAGGCGTGCGCCGCCAGGCAGATTTTCGGCCTGCAGCTGGCCGCCCGCCTCATGCACGATGCCATAGGAAATGGCCAGGCCCAGGCCTAGCCCTTCACCCACCGGCTTGGTGGTGAAGAACGGGTCGAAGACCTTGGCCAGGTGCTCATCACCAATACCGCCTCCCGAATCGAGCACACTCAGGCGCCACAGGTCGTTATCCAGCTCGATGCGGACCTCCAGGCGCTTGTAGCGTTTGTCGGCCATGGCGTCGAGGGCGTTGCGCAGCAGGTTGATCAGCACTTGCTCCAGGCGGATCGCATCACCGCGGACCCAGGCCGGGCGCGCCAGGTACAGCGCCACTTCGACGCCTTCGGTGCGGATGCGCGTGTCCAGCAGGTGCAGGGCCTGGTCGACCACAGAGGCCAGGTCCAGCCGCTCGCGCAGCCCGACCGGGCTGTTGCGGGCAAAGGTTTTCAGGTGGCTGGTGAGCGCGGCCATGCGCCTGAGCATCTGCTCCAGCGGCTCCAGGGCTTGGCGGGCCTCGTCGTAGCGGCCATGGTCGAGCAGCAGGCGCAGGGTTTCCAGTTGCATGCGTTGGGTGGTCAGGGGCTGGTTGATCTCGTGGGCCATGGCGGCTGACATCTGCCCCAGTGCAGCCAGCTTGGCCGATTGCACCAAGCCTTCCTGTGCGGTGCGCAGCTCACGGGTGCGCTCCTCGACCTGGCGTTTGAGGGCTTCACGGCTGCGCTGGCGCAAGCGTGCCAGGCGCAGCCGCTGGCTGACGAACAGCGCCGCGAAGACCAGGCTCAACCACACGGCGGCGGCCCCCAGGGCGGCATTGCGGCCGTCGGCCGCGACCTGCGGTTTGCGCAGCAGGTGCAAGGTCCAGTCCTCACCGTGCAATGGCAGGCTTTCCCACAGGTATTCGGCGACCCCCTGCGGGCCATGCACGCGGCTCAGGTGGCTGTTGTCGGCAAACTGGGTCAGCACCTGGTGCTGCAAAGGCACCAGAGGCTGTTTGTCGTATTGCCGAGTCTCGGCCAGTTCGGCACGGTCAGCGCCGCTGAGCGGCTGCAGCTCGCGGTAGCGCCAACCGTCCTGGTTGGCAATGAAGGTGATACCGCGGGCATCACTGACCAACAGAATATCGCTGCCTTGGCGCCATTCGCGTTCCAGCTCGGGGAATTCGAGCTTGACCACCATGGCACCGAGGAAGCGGCCTTGCTCGTCGGTTACCGCGCTGGCGAGGAAATAACCTGGCACGCCGCTGGTCACACCGACGGCGTAGAAACGCCCGCTGCCCTGGCTGCGGGTCTGCTTGAAGTAGGGGCGAAAGCCGTAGTTGGAGCCGACGTAGCTGCTCGGCAGTCGCCAGTTGCTGGCCGCGATGGCCAACCCGGTGTGGTCGAGCAGTTCGAGGGTGGACGAGTTGGCGGCACCGTTGATGCGTTCGAGCTTACGATTCAGGGCGTCCTGTACCGGCTCGCTGACTGGGCCGCGCAAAGCTTCGATCAGTTCCGGGTCGAGCGCCAGCACCGCAGGCAGGGCGCGGTAGCGTTCGATCAGGGTGTGCAGTGCGTTGGCATAGAGGCCGAGCTGCTGGCTGGCACGCTGGGCGTCGTCTTCCATGGCCTGGCGCTTGGCCTGGTGCATAGCCCAGCCCGCGCTGAGGGCGGTGCCGAGCAGGATGAACAGGATGATCAGCCCCAGACGCAGGGCGCGAAAGGAAAAAGCCATGGGGCAGATCCGCATGAAAGGGATAGCAGGGCCGGCCTGTTCGCGGGTAAACCCGCGAAGGGCCGGTACTGTTCACAGGCGTGTCACAGCAACTCGAAGCTTTGCTGTTGCACCGACTCGGAATCCAACCCTACCTGAACGTTGAATTCGCCAGGTTCGGCAACCCGCTGCAGTTGGCTATTGTAGAACTTCAGGTCTTCTTCGCTGATGCGGAAGGTCAATGTCCGTGACTCGCCGGCCTTGAGCGGCAGTTTCTGGAAGTTCTTCAGCTCCTTGACCGGGCGGCTCATGGACGCCGAAACGTCCTGCAGATACAACTGCACCACGGTTTCGCCGTCGCGTTTGCCGGTGTTCTTCACCGTGACCTTGGCCTCCAGCGTATCGCCACGCTTGAGGTCCTTGGCCGACAGGGTCAGGCCCGACAGTTCGAAGCTGCTGTAGCTCAAACCATAACCAAACGGATACAACGGGCCGTTGGGCTCTTCGAAGTACTGCGAGGTGTAGTTGCCAGGCTTGCCGGGGGTGAACGGCCGGCCAATGCGTGTGTGGTTGTAGTACATCGGAATCTGCCCGACCGAACGCGGGAAGGTGATGGCCAGTTTGCCGGACGGGTTGTAATCGCCGAACAGCACGTCGGCGATGGCATTGCCGCCCTCGGTGCCGCTGAACCAGGTTTCCAGCAGCGCGTCGGCCTGCTCACGCTCCCAGGCGATCGACAGCGGCCGGCCATTCATCAGCACCAGTACCAGCGGTTTGCCGGTGGCTTTCAGGGCCTTGATCAGCTCGCGCTGGCTGGCCGGGATCTCCAGGGTGGTGCGGCTCGACGACTCGTGGGACATGCCGCGCGACTCGCCGACCACTGCCACCACCACGTCGGCCTGCTGGGCCGCCTTGACCGCTTCATCGATCAGCACGGCGGCTGGGCGCAGGTCATCGACGATTTCCGGGGCATCGAAGTTGAGGAAGTTCAGGTAGTCGAAGATCGCCTTGTCGCCGGTGATGTTGGAGCCTTTGGCGTAGACCAGTTTGGCTTTGCCGTCGACGGCGCGGCGCAAGCCTTCGCGCACGGTCACCGAATGCACCGGTTTGCCGTCGGCGGCCCAGCTGCCCATCATGTCGATCGGTGCATCGGCCAGCGGGCCGACCAGGGCGATGGTGCCGGCTTTCTTCAGGGGCAGGGTCTGGTTGCGGTTTTCCAGCAGGACCAGGCTGCGGCGGGCCACGTCACGCGCGGCGTCGCGGTGCAGGCGGTCGTTGCCGTAGTAGTCCTTGAGGTCGGTTTCGGCCTTGCCGATTCGCACGTACGGGTCTTTGAACAGGCCCATGTCGTACTTGGCGCCCAGCACTTCGCGCACCGCCTGGTCCAGCTCGCCCTGGGTCACTTCGCCGGCCTTCAGCAGCCCTGGCAGCTCTTCGCCGTAAAGGGTGTCGTTCATGCTCATGTCGATGCCGGCCTTGATCGCAAGCTTCGCGGCTTCTCGGCCGTCGCGGGCGACGCCGTGGCGAATCAGCTCCTGGATGGCGCCGTGGTCGCTGATGGTCACGCCCTTGAAGCCCCACTCCTTGCGCAGCAGGTCGTTCATCAACCAGGTATTGGAGGTGGCTGGCACGCCATTGATCGAGTTGAGCGCCACCATCACCCCGCCAGCACCGGCGTCGAGCGCGGCGCGGTAGGGCGGCAGGTAGTCGTTGTACATCTTCGGCAGGCTCATATCGACCGTGTTGTAGTCGCGGCCGCCTTCCACCGCGCCGTACAGGGCGAAGTGCTTGACGATGGCCATGATGCTGTCGGGGTTGGCCGGGCTGCTGCCCTGGAACGAGCGGACCATCACCTGGCCGATTCTGGAGGTCAGGTAGGTGTCTTCACCAAAACCTTCACTGGTGCGGCCCCAGCGCGGGTCGCGGGCGATATCGACCATCGGGGCGAAGGTCATGTCCAGAGCGTCGGCCGCGGCTTCGATGGCTGCGGTGCGGCCGACCTTGGCAATGGCGTCCATGTCCCAGGTGGCGGCCATGCCCAGGCCGATCGGGAAAATGGTGCGTTCGCCGTGCACGGTGTCGTAGGCGAAGAACATCGGAATCTTCAGACGGCTGCGCATGGCCGCGTCCTGCATCGGCCGGTTCTCGGGCGCGGTGCGCGAGTTGAAGGTACCGCCGATACGCCCTGCGGCGATTTCTTCGCGGATCTTCTCGTGCGGCATCTCCGGGCCGATGCTGATCAGGCGCAACTGGCCGATCTTCTCGGCCTCGGTCATCTGGCTGATCAGGTGATTGATGAACGCCTGCTTGTCTTGCAGGGGCGGGGCGGTTTGGGCGGCGAGGGCCGCCTGACTGGCAAGGCCCATGGCCAGGCCCAGCAAAGACAGTTTCATCATGGATTCCGTTGTGGGGCCTCTACCGTATCCACAGTGATACGCGCGCGGCCGAAGTTATCAGGCGACTATTGTTGTACAGTTCGGGGGCAATGCTGCCAGCGGCGGATTATGCCTGAATATATCGGCTGCCGATGGCGCCCTGCGTGCCTGGACAACAACAATAAGAACGATCGAGAGACCGCTGGCATGACCCCTTTCAACGAATACGATCAACGCCAGATCGCCGAAGCCATTGCCCGTGCCGAACGGCGCACCGATGCCGAGCTGGTCACGGTGCTGGCCAGACGTGCCGACGATTACGCCTACCTGCCGCTGTTCTGGGCCGCCGTGCTGGCCCTGGCCGTGCCTGGCCTGCTGCAATTAGTACTTGGCTGGCCCGGTATGCGTGGCCTGCTGGTGGCCAATGTGCTGGTGTTCATCGGTTTGTGCCTGCTGTTGCGCAACCCGCGCCTGGCCGGCTGGTTGATCCCCCGTGCCTTGCGCCGATGGCGTGCGTCGAGCCTGGCCCGTCAGCAGTTTCGCGAGCAGAACCTGCAGCGCACCACGGCTGCCACGGGGGTGCTGATTTTCGTCAGCGAGGCGGAGCGGCATGTAGAGATCCTGGTCGACCAAGGGGTCGAGCGTTACCTTGATGCCAGCGCCCGCGCGGCCATCGTCGGCCGTTTTGCCGAACAGGTCCGCCAGGGCCGGACCCTGCAGGGTTTTGTCGAATGCATCGAGGCCTGTGGCGAGTTGCTCAGCGAGCATGTACCCCCCACCCATACGCGCAACGAGCTGCCTAATCGCCTGGTCATTCTGGACTGATCGGGGCGGCAAGCTCGCCGCCACACCTGTAGAATACCGGGCATTGCGCAACGCGCCCCCTGCTACCCGAGGCACCGTTTTTCATGTCCGCCAGTTCTTCTGCTTCAACCGCGCCAGATGCGCGTGCCCAGTTCCTCGCGCTGTTGAGCACCGCCCTGCACGGCAATACCTTGGTGAAACTGGTGCTGGCGCGCCATGTCGGTGCCGACTCGACCTTGCAGCGGATCATCGCCAAACCGTTGCAGGTCAAGGGCCAGCCCTGCCTGTCGCTGGTGTATCGCCACCAGACCCGAGACATCACCCGCAACCTGCCGCTGGAACAGGCCGAAGTGCTGGTGGCCGAATTGCTGCCTGAGAGTTTTCGCAATGCCCACCTGTTCGATGCCGACGGCGAAGTGCAGTTGACGTTCAGCAAGAAGGGCAAGCCCATGCTCCAGCGCCACGGCGCCCAGGCCCCGCGTGAAGGGGCAGCGAGCAGTGCCCATGACCGCGAGAAGAAGCGCTACCTGGAATTGTCGCGCCCCTTCCTGCGTGACCTGGGTGTGACCGATGCACAAGGGGCGTTGATCCCGTCGATGTCGCGCAAGTGGAAGCAGATCAACAAGTTCATCGAGGTGTTCGAGCACGCCCTGGCCAGCGCGCCGGTGCCAGCCGAGCAGGCCCTGCGGGTGGCCGACTTCGGCTCGGGCAAGGGTTACCTGACCTTTGCCATGCACGACTACCTGCGCAATACCCTGGGCCGCGAAGCCCAGGTGACGGGTGTCGAGCTGCGCCAGGAAATGGTCGACCTGTGCAACGCCGCCGCTGCGCGGCTTGAGCACCCTGGCCTTGAGTTCCAGTGCGGTGATGTGCGCAGCGTGGTGCCCGAAGCGATCGAGGTGATGATCGCCTTGCACGCCTGCGACATCGCCACCGACTACGCCATCCACACCGGCATACGTTGCAACGCCGCGATCATCATGTGTTCGCCGTGCTGTCACAAACAGATCCGCCCGCAGTTGCACAGCCCTGGGTTGCTGCAGCCGATGCTGCAGTACGGCCTGCACCTGGGGCAGCAGGCCGAGATGCTCACCGACAGCCTGCGCGCGCTGTTCCTGGAAGCCTGTGGTTATGAGACCAAGGTGTTCGAGTTCATCTCGCTGGAGCACACCAACAAGAACAAGATGATTCTGGCGGTCAAGCGCAGGCAGGCGGTGGATAACGGAGCGCTGCTGGAGAAGATTGCGCAGCTCAAGACGTTTTATGGGGTGCAGGAGCATTGCCTGGAGACGTTGTTGCGCGGGGATGGGTTGATCTGAGCGCGGCAACTGGCGCCAGCACCCATTCATACCAGCCGGGCCGAAGGTGCATTGTTCCTGAATACGCGTAGGAGAATTCTCAAGACCACCTAGCGGCCGAGTTTGGCGCGAGGATAGCTGTAGTGTGGCGTGCATGCGTCAGATGGCTTGGTTGTCATTTGACAACTTTGTTATTGCGAGCCCACACTGGAGAAAAGCTGATGTCACGCCCCAGTCATGCCAAGAAGGAGGTCGAGCAGGCCTTGACGCACGCTGAGTTACAGGGGTGGCGAGTCGTGGTGGGTGGCGGGCATTGCTGGGGGAGGATGTATTGCCCCTTCAACGACACCGATTGCCGTTGTGCAGAGTTTTGCATCACTAGCGTCTGGAGTACCCCCAAGAATCCTGGAAATTTCGCGCGCCAGCTACGGCGTGTCGTGGATAACTGCTCTGGCAACAGGATGGCGAAAGGCGCAGCAAATGTGGCTGAGGAACGGTAGCGATGGAATATGAATTCACCCTCAAGTATCAACTGAACGAAGACGAAGATGCCGATGCGCTTTTGGAGCGCCTGGCCCAAGCAGGCTGCGAGGACGCATTGGTTGGCGTAGGTCAGCCCGGTCGCTTGGCGCTGGCTTTTGTCCGCGAGTCTCCATCGGCCCGGGAGGCCATCGAGAGTGCGCTCAAGGATGTTCGCGAAGCAGTGCCTGACGCACGCCTGATCGAAGCGACGCCAGACCTCGTCGGGCTTACTGATGTGGCTGAAATCGTGGGTGTTTCGCGCCAGAACATGCGCAAACTGATGCTCTCACACGCTCATAGCTTCCCTGCGCCCATTCACGAGGGAAGTGCTTCGCTTTGGCATCTGGCTGAAATTCTGGTTTGGTTGCAAGCCCGCGGCAGCTACGCTATCGGCCAGGAGACCCTTGAGCTGGCTCGCGTCGCGATGACGGTCAATGTATCAAGCGCATACCAGCGCGTCTTCGGTGATTCACCGAAGCTGGCCTATTGAACCGATAAGCCCTGCTCGCCTCAACGGCGAGCAGTCGGCACCTCGATCGCCAGTTCCGCCAACCCCAAAGGATGCGTGCTCGCATCGAAAAAGTGCAGCGCAGTCGCCGGCAGATCCCCGAACCGATCGATGTAGTGCTGCTTCTGATTGATCACCGAAGCCTCCCCCAACGGCCGGATGGCAATCGACAAATGGCGGGGGCGCGCCTGGCGAACAGCCTCGACCAGGTGCTGGTCACTGCTGTCCAGATGCTGCCCGAACAGGCACAGCCCCTGGCTTTCCTGCGCGAGTTGCCCCAGGCACCAGCTCAGGTAGTCCGAGTGACGAATAGCGCGCAGCTTTTCGTCGCTGCGGTCTTCGTTGACGAACAACGGCACTTCACCCGGAATGTTTACGGCAAAGCCATCGAGCAGTTCGGCGCTTTCGGCGCTGCGCTGGCGGGTAGTGCCATCCGGCAGCTTCAGCAGGTGCAGGCCGCCATGCAGGTGCAGTACGCGGGTGCCTTCGCTGCGGGTGCGGCGTACGTCGAAAAAACCCTGCTCATCGAACAGCTCGGCAAAACCTTGCGGGGCGTGCTGCACGGCCCATGGCAGGATCAGGTCGTAGTTGCTGGTGTAGATGTTGCGATAGCCGCGCAGGGCCTGGTTCAGCGTGGCCAGCGTGGTGGCCGGCATCTGCGGCCAGGGCAGGTGCAGCGTGCGCACAGCATGGATCAGCGCTTCCTTGATCGAGTAATAGCGGTTCAGCGGGGCGGTGGAGTTGATGGCCAGTGCGGCATTGGCCCGCACGGTGGTGTTCAGGGCGCTGAGCACCGGCTCGAACAGTTCTGTGGCAAGCGACTTGAACAGGGCCTGGTCGCTGATCGCCAAACCTTTCTTGCGGCCCGCACGTTGCGCTTCCTCGAACAGCGAGAAATAGCCAAACGGCTTCCACAGTGCGCGGCTGGCGCCGTTGCCCACCAGCAGGGCGTCGCAAGGGTGGCGTTGGTCGAGTGCTGGCCAGGTGGCGAGGTGAGCGTCAAGTGCGGGCATGCGGGGTCCGTTTGGCGGCGCGGGAAACGGGGGCGACTTTAGCATGCCAGGCAAGCGCCTAGTGATTGAGGCTGGCGATGGCCAGAAGGCATGTGTGAGAATGATAGGAATTCCTATTAACGATGCTCGCCTTCAATGACCTCCATTACCACGCCCTGGGCTGGCACCGCTGCTCCGTTTCAGGCAGTCGTCGATGAGCTGCTGGCCAACTACAGTGACTTGCGCCGCTACCTGACCGGGCGCCTGCGCAACCCCGACGACGCCGCAGACATCGCCCAGTCCAGTTTCGCCCAGGCCTATGCCCATGCCCTGAATGCACCGGTGCTCAATGCGCGCGCCTTGTTGTTCCAGGCGGCGCGCAACCTGTGCATCGACCAGTACCGCCGTCGCAGCACCGAACTTGCAGCGCTGGAAGACTGGCTGGTGCGGGTCGATGGGCTGAGCCCCAGCGTCGAAGACATCATGATCGCGCGCGAGCAGTTGCAGCTACTGATTGCCCTGATCGAGCGCATGCCACGGCTGCGCCGCGAAGTGTTCGTGCGGGTTCGGTTGCATGGCCAGAGCCACCGGGAGGTGTGCGAAGCGCTGGGGCTGTCGGCCAAGTCGGTGGAACTGCACATCGCCCGTGCGGTGTTCGACCTTTCCGAATTGCGCCTGGCCAGCCGTCATGGCTGAGCCTTCAGCCGCCCGCAAGGTGCAGCAGGCGCTGGTCTACCTCGCGGCCATGCATGGCGACGATCCGGCGCGGGTACGCGAAGCCAGCGGCCAGGCGCTGCGCTGGCGGCACAAGAGCGATGCGCATGAGCAGGCCTGGCAAGAAGCCGAGCAGCGCTGGCAGATGGTGCATCGCCTGGCGCCGCAACTGCGCGGCGCTTTGCAGCCGCAGCCGTACGACCCGAGCCGTCGGCGCCTGCTGCGCCAGGGCGGCGCGCTGGCGGTGCTGTTGGCGGCAGGAGGCTGGCTTGGCTGGATGTGGCAGCGCACGGGGATCTACCAGCAAGACCTGCAGACCGCTCACGGCGAACAGCCACGCCCGCTCACCTTGCCCGATGGCAGCCAGTTGCTGGCTGCGGCAGAGAGCAACCTGCGCATCCGCTTCGACTCTGGCCGGCGCCAGGTGATGCTGTTGCACGGTAATGTCTTCTTCGACGTCGCCCACGAGGCGGCGCGGCCCTTTCACATCAGCACCCGGGTGGGCAGCGTGCAGGTACTGGGCACTGCGTTTTCGGTCAGTGATCGGGGCGATCGGCTGTTTGTCGCGGTGGCGCGCGGCCGGGTGCAGGTGCGTGACCTGCACGGCGGCGAACGCATCCTGGGTGCTGGCCAGCGTGTCTGTATCGATGGCCGGGGGCACTTGGGCAGTCTGCGTGAGAGCGGGCAATTCGGCGCCGATCTTGGCCATTGGCAACGCGGCTGGTGGTCGTACACCGACCAGTCGCTGGGTGAAGTGATCGGCGAGCTCAATGCCTACCTGACCCAGCCAGTGTTGCTGGCGCCAGAGGTCGCCGAGCTGAAGCTGACCGGTAGTTTCCCCAGTGACCAACCGCAGAAGCTGCTGCAGGCGTTGCCACGGATTCTGCCGGTACGTCTGAGTGAACGGCAGGGCAGGCTGGAGCTGTTGCCGCGCTGAAAAAAAACGTTGAGGGGTAAGGCGCTTGAGCGGCGTCATCAACAGTGAACCCCTCTAACAGCAAGGACCCTTCATGTCGTTCGCCTGCACCCGTTTATCTGCGCTGGCCCTGGCTTGTGCGTTGGGCAGCCTGTTGTCGCCGGGCATGGCCCTGGCTGACAGCCAGCCGCTGGCCCTGGATTTTCCCAGCCAACCGCTGGAAGCCACCGTGCACGCTCTTGCCCGGCAGTCGGGTGTAGCCATTGCCGCCGACAGCCGGGTACTCGCGGGCCGCAATGCGCCGGCCCTGCACGGGCACTTCAGCGTGCTGCAGGCCCTGCAGCAGTTGCTGGTCGGCACCGACCTGGTGGCCGAGGAGGTCAACGGCGTAGTGACCCTGCGCAGCACCGCCGAAGACGGCGCCCTGACCCTCGGGGCCACCAACGTCAACGCTGCCGGTTTCAACAGTGACCTGCCCGAGGCCTACAGTGGCGGCCAGGTAGCGCGCGGTGCGCGGCTTGGCATGCTGGGCAATCGCGACATCATGGACACCCCCTTCAACATCACGGCCTACACCGCCAAGACCATCGCCGACCAGCAGAGCGGCACGGTTGGCGCCGTGTTGCGCAATGACCCGTCGATCCGCTTCAGCACCGGCGAAGGCCATGCCTACGAAAACTTCATGATCCGCGGCTATGGCCTGGAATCTTCGGAACTGGCGGTCAATGGCCTGTACGGCCTGGCGCCGGATGGCCATGTACCCACCGAATTCCTGGAGCGGGTAGAGGTGCTCAAAGGCCCGAGCGCATTGCTCAGCGGCATGGCGCCCAATGGTGGGGTAGGTGGCAATATCAACCTGATACCCAAGCGTGCCGGCGATGCGCCACTGACCCGCCTGACCACCAGCTATGTGTCCGACGGCTACTTTGCCCAGCACATCGACGTGGCCCGGCGTTCTGAAGACGGGCGTTTCGGCATTCGTTTCAATGGGGTGTACGGCAGCGGCGACACAGGTGTCGACGAACAGTCCAAGGACCGCACCCTGGCCTCGCTGGCGCTGGATTACCGAGGTGACGACTTCAAGCTGGAACTCGATGCCTACGAGACCCATGAGAAACTCGATAACGGCAGCCCGATGATGGCGGGCTTCAGCGACCTGGGCTACGTGACCAAAGCGCCCAAGCCCGACACCAACGTGCTCAAGGGTATTTATGCCAAACAGGTCAGCAAGGCGGTGATGCTGCGCGGCGAGTACCAGCTCAACGACGACTGGACGGCGTTTGCCAGTGTGGGTGGGGCGCGCACTTACTACGACGGCTTCCTCAATGGCACCCGCATTCGCGTGCAGGCGGCCGATGGCAGCGCCAAGGGGCAGACCTACAACCAGGCCGGCTACACCCACAGCCTGTCCAGCGAGGCAGGCCTGCGTGGCAACTTCATGACGGGCCCGGTCAGCCACCAACTGGTGTTCACCACATCGCTGCTGCACCAGGACATCGGCCGCGCGCCGACGATTACCGGCCCGACCTACGACACCAATCTCTATCGCCCTGTCAAAGGGGTGATTGCCGGTGATCATGGCGCCAACGTCAAGACCGGCGACAACACCCTGTCCAGCTTCGCCCTGGCCGACACCCTTGGCTTCTTCGACGAGCGTGTACTGCTGACCCTGGGCGCGCGTGCCCAGCGGGTGCGGCAGAAGATGAGCAAGCCAACGGCCTACGACGAACGCAAACTGACGCCAGCCTTCGGCATCGTGGTCAAACCCTGGGATGCGCCAGTGTCGCTGTACGCCAACTACATCGAAGGCCTGACCCAAGGCGGCACGGTGACTGAAGTGGGTGCGCTGAACAAGGACGAGCAGTTCGCGCCATACGTGGCCAAGCAGATGGAAGCCGGTGTGAAGTGGGACCTGGGCAGGTTCAGCCACACCTTGGCGGTGTTCCAGATCGAAAAGCCCAGCATGGTGAAAAACACCCGCGGCGACACCTTCTGGTACACCGACGATGGCGAGCAGCGCAACCGCGGCGTGGAATGGAACATGTTCGGCGAGGCAGCCCCGGGTGTACGTCTGCTGGGCGGGGTGACCTACACCCGTGCCGAACTGAGCAAGACCGCCAACGGCACCCTGGATGGCAACACGGCCCGCGGCGTGCCGGCCTGGTCGGCCAACCTGGGCGCCGAGTGGGATCTGCCTTGGGTCGACGGCCTGACCTTGACGGCGTTGGGCATCCACAGCAGTTCACAGTACCTGGACGATGAAAACACGATGAAAATCCCCCAGTGGACGCGCTACGACCTGGGCGCACGCTACGCCACCCGGGTGCTGAGCAAGGACGTGACGCTGCGCGCTAGCCTGGAGAACGTCGAGAATCGCGCTTACTGGGCCGGGGTGTTCAACCCGGGGTATGCCACCGTCAGCGAACCGCGCACCTTGAAGCTGTCTGCCAGTGTCGACTTCTGAGGTGAGTATGCAGCGGATCATTGGCATCAGTTGCGCCTTGCTGCTGACTTTGACCTGTGCCGCTACGGCGCAGGCGGCAACAGGCGCCACGCTGCAGCCGGGCCAGGCCGTCAACGGCCAGGCGCTACCGGCAGGCAGCACGGTTTGGGGCGTTACGCTCAAGGCGGGCGACCTGGTGCGCGGGCGGGTCGACGGCAACGTCAGCCTGCGCCTGCTTGACTCCGAGGGCAGGCCCTTGCGCCTGCTGATCGACGGCCAGGACCAGCCACGCGAATTCTTGTTCGTCGCCGACGGCCCTGGGCGCTACGGTTTGCGTGCAGAGCCGCTGCACGGGCGCCCGGATGCGCAGTACAGTTTGCGCTTGGACCAGGTGCTAGCGCTCGCCGAGCAGCAGCGTAGCCCGCAGCAGCTTGCCAGCCCGACCTTGGCCGAGCTGGCAAGGCAGCTTGCCCAAGGCGGCAGCACCGAGGCCTTCTGGCACGCACGAAAGGCCGAGGGCACGCCACTGGTGGAGCTGGTGCCGGGGCAGCCACAGCAGCGCCTGGTGACCTTTCTGTGGCGCGGTGCCCAGCACAACGTGCGAATGTTCGGCGCGCCGTCGGGCCGCCATGAAACGCTGCAGCGCCTTGGCAGCAGCGATGTCTGGTATGCAAGCTTCGAGGTCCCGGCCAGCGCCCGGCTCAGCTACCAGATGGCGCCTGACGTGCCGCAGTCGGATGATCGCCGGGTGATACTGGCCACCACGCGACGCGACCCGCTCAACCCTGCCACGTTCGCCGACAGCAGCGGTGACCCTTGGTTGTCGCGTTCGCGCCTGGAGCTTGCGGATGCGCCACCGCAGCCGTGGGTCGCAGCGCGGCCAGGCATCGCCCGTGGCACGCTCGAACGCAAGCGCCTGGCCAGCGCTGTGCTCGGTAACGAGCGCGACCTCTACCTGTACCGCCCCGCCGGCTGGCGCCCGGGCGCTGCAGGCCAGGCCTTGCTGGTGCTGTTCGATGCCCATGCCTACACCCGCCAAGTGCCGACGCCTACGCTGCTCGACAACCTGATCGCCGATGGCCTGATGCCACCGACGGCAGCGATCATCATCGCCAACCCTAGCGACCTCAGCCGCCAGCAGGAGCTGCCGCCCAACCCGCAGTTCGCCCGCTTCATGGCCGAAGAGCTGATGCCCTGGGCGCGCCGGCAGGGCCTGAGTGCATCTGCAGCCAGTACGGTGATCGCAGGTTCCAGCTACGGTGGCCTGGCCGCTTCCTACCTGGGCCTGATGCACCCCGAGCTGTTCGGCAACGTGCTGAGCCTGTCGGGGTCGTACTGGTGGGCCAAGGACGGTGAAGAGCCGGGCTGGTTGACCCGCGAGTACGTCAAGGCACCGCCCAGGCCGCTGCGCTTTTACCTGCAAGCGGGGCTGTTCGAAGGCCCGACGATTCTCGACACTCACCGCCACCTGCGTGATGTGTTGCGAGCCAAGGGGTATGCGGTGGAGGCGGTGGAGTACCCGGCGGGGCACGATTACCTGCAATGGCGCGGGTCATTGCCGTGTGGCCTGATCAGCCTGATTGGCAGGCCGGGTGAGGCCAGTGCCCGGGCTTGCAGAGAACGAAGCCAGTGAGTGCGCTTCATACTCTGTGGAGCGGGCTTGTCCCGCGAATGGGGCCGCGGGTGCCTGGCACCGGCTTCGCCGGTGTTCGCGGGGCGAGCCCGCTCCCACACTGTTAAATCAATAGGTTATGTACTGGCCTGTTATTCCGCCGGTGAGTCGTTGCGAATTCTGTTGCGCCATACCCGATAAGCGCGGATCCCGGCCCGTACCGAGCCGAACAGCAGTTTGTCCTCCATCTCCCGGGCCATCCCTGAGCGCACCAGCATGCGCAGGAAGGTGCCACGGGCGCGGGCGATGGCGAAGAAGATGCCTTGGGCGGCCAGGGTGTCGCGCACCTCGCGCAGTGCGGCGATGCCGCTGACGTCGATGCTGGTCACCGCTTCGGCATCGAACAGCACGGCCTTGGGCTGGGCCTGGCTCTGCACGGCTTCCAGCAGGCGCATCTTGAAGTAGTCGGCGTTGAAGAACAGGATCGCGTCGTCGAAGCGGTACACCACCAGGCCCGGCACGGTGCGGGCGTCCTTGAACTTGCGGATGTCGACCTGGCCCTCGGTGCCTGGCAGCCAGCCCAGCACCGCGTCGGTGGGTTGGTAGATGCTGTACAGCAAGCGCAGGATCGCCAGGGTCACGGCAAATACGATACCCGGCAGCACGCCCAGGCCCAGTACGCCAACCGTGGTCAGCAGGCACAGCCAGAACTCGAAGCGGCTCAGGCGCCTTATGGTCTTCAGCGACTTGATGTCGATCAGCCCCCAGCCTGCCATCAACAGCACGGCGCCCAGCGCCGCCTGGGGGATCCAGGCCATGGGGGCGGTGAAGAACAGCAAAATCAGGGCGATCACCAGCGCGGCGATGATCCCCACCAGTTGGCTCTTGCCGCCGACCATGTCGTTGACTGCGGTGCGTGAATCGGCGCCACTGATGGCAAACCCTTGGGACATCCCCGCCGCCAGGTTGCTTACGCCCAGCGCCACGAACTCATGGTTGGCATTGATGGCATAGCCATGGCGTGCAGCAAAGCTGCGGGCGGTGAGCATCGCGCTGCAGAAACTGACGGTGGCGATACCCAAGGCATCGCGCAACAGGCTCTTCATTTCTGCCAAGTTGCTTTGCGGCCAGGCCAATTGCGGCATGCCGGCCGGTACCGGGCCGAGGATGGCGACACCCAAGCGGTCCAGGCCGAACAGGCCGACCAGTACGGTGAACAGTGCCACCGCCACCAGCGCCGCAGGCAGCCGTGGGTAGCGCTGTGGCAGCCAGATAAGCAGGGCCAGCGCGCACAGGCCGATGGCCAGGGTGGGCAGGTGAATCTCGCCCAGGCGCTGCAGGAAGTTGACCAGGCTGAGGATGAACCCGTCGCCCTCGATCTTGAACCCCACCACCTTGGACAACTGCCCGGCAATCAGGCTCAGGCCGATGCCGTTGAGGTAGCCGATCAGGATCGGCCGCGAGAAGAAACTGGCGATGAAGCCCGCTCGGGCCAGCCCCGCCGCGATCAGCATCATGCCAACCAGCACGGTGACGATCACCGACAGTTCGGCGATGCGCTGTGGGTCGCCCAGTGCCAGGGGCGCCACGGCGCCGGCGATCATTGCGCAAGTGGCGGCGTCCGGGCCGACCATCAGCTGGCGCGAACTACCGATCAGGGCGTACACCATCATGGGCAGTACGCACGCATACAGGCCATATTGCGGTGGCAGGCCGACGATCTGGGCGTAGGCGATGGCGATGGGGATCTGGATGGCGGCAACCGACAACCCGGCCTGCAGGTCAGCGTGGAACCACGCGCGGCGGTAGTGCAGCAGATTGGCGAGGCCAGGTAGCCAGCGGGACAGAAACATGCGGGGTCCTTTCTGAATGTTTCACGAATCCCTGAAGCATATGCGCTTCAAGCCGTTTCGCTTGCAAGCGGATTCGTCGGTCGCGCATTCAAGCGGATCGGCAACAAAGTGGCCATGGGCCAGGTCAAGGAAAGGGCTTGGAGATGGAAAGGCGGGGACCAGAAACGAAAAAAGGAGCAAAGGCTCCTTTAAACAGCGATGACGTTGCTGGAACGTCATGCGGGAATGCGTGGTGGAGCGGGTAGAGGGAATCGAACCCTCAACTAAAGCTTGGGAAGCTTTCGTTTTGCCACTAAACTATACCCGCGTCTGCGTTCGACTTTTTACCAGAAACCTCCACGAATTAGAAGCCCAAGTTATAAAAAAGCTTGTCGGCGACCCATAGCCTGCGGGTAATCACTACAGGGCGCCGATGCGCTCAGATGGCCAGTGCATGCTGCCCCTGTACGTGCTGGTAGCGTTGACGTGGCTCACGCTCGGTCGGCTTGAGGAAGCCGAGCAGTACGCTGCGGGTGTCTTCACAGGCTGCCTTGGTCTCCATGTCGAGGAAGTGCCCGGCATCGCGGATGACACTGAAGTGGCTCTTGCCTACATGGCGGCCAAACTCGCGGGCATCTTCGGCCGTGGTGTATTCGTCACGTTCACCGTTGATGAACAGCACCGGGATGTCGATGTTGCGCGCCCCACTCAATGCCCGTTCCAGGTCATGTTGCAGCACCTCGTTGATGTGAAAGTGCATCTGCGCGTACTCGTGGCTGTCCAGGCTGCTGACGTGGCGGTAGTTGAAGCGCTTGAACAGTGACGGCAGGTGCTTGCCGATGGTGTCGTTGACCAGGTTGCCGACCTGGTAGCGATCGCAGGCGGCCAAGTACTGGCAGCCACGGTCCAGGTAGTCGCGCATCGGCTCGTTGATTACCGGCGAGAACGAACTGACCACGGCCTTCTTCACCCGCCGTGGCTGGTGCGCCAGCGCCAGCAGCGTGCTTGCACCGCCCCACGAGAACGACATCACGTGGTCGGCCTGGAAGTGCTCGATCAGCTCAAGGAGGATATGCGCCTCGGCCTCTTTGGTGATTAGTCGCTCCTGGCGGTTGTGCGGCTTGGACTTGCCGGCGTACGGCTGGTCGAACAGCACGACGTTGAATTGCGGGTGCAGGTTACGCACCGTCTGGGCGAACGAGGCCGTAGTGGCCAGCGAGCCGTTGATCAAAATGATCGTCTTCTCGGCTGCATCCGCGCGATGGAACTCCGTGTAAACCCGATACTGACCTTGGATATCAAGTACAGCGATTTCTGGCCTCATGTCATCGACTCCTGGCGCAAAAAGGGTATTCGCGTCACCTAGGGTGCACGTTCTTTATGACAGGTAGGCATTTGCCTTGAAGAGTAACGGGGGGCCCAGTGTCGATCCTTGGCACACGTGTCGACGGTATTGTTTTTGGCGGGCAATTTGCCGTGCCCCAAGGCATCTAGGCCTTGGGTGGCCGGCAAAAAGTGTCTTCGGCTGCGGGCGTGACTCACGAGTCACATGCAGACTGACGATTTGGATTCAAGCAGTGGCCTGGGAATCCTGCAAGTGCCGTTCGGGTAAAAATGTGACCTGAGCCGCTGGGCGGTCGTGTTGGACCAGGCTGAGGCCTAGACGCCGGCAACTTCCTCGTCGGTCAACGCCCTGTAGGCGCCTGGCGCCAGCCCTGGGTCCAGGCGAATCGCGCCCATGCTCTCACGGTGCAACCCCACCACCTTGTTGTCGAAATGGCCGAACATGCGTTTGACCTGATGGTACCGCCCCTCGACGATCGCCAGCCGGGCCCGGCGCGGGCCGAGGATGTCGAGCTGGGCGGGCAGGGTGGTGAGGTCTTCGAATGCAAAGTACAGGCCTTGCTGGAACGTGGCGGCATAATGCGGGCCAATCTCGTCCTCGGTCTCGACCAGGTAATGCTTGGGCAGTTTGGTGGTTGGCTGGGTCAGGCGCCGTGACCATTGGCCGTCGTTGGTCAGGATCAGCAGGCCGGTGGTGTTGAAGTCCAGGCGCCCGGCAATGTGCAGGTCGTCGCGCATCTCGGCGGGCAGTAGCTCAAGCACCGTGCGGTGCTGCGGGTCGAGCGTGGCACTGACGTACCCGGCTGGCTTGTTGAGCATCAGGTAGCGCGCCGGCCGCCCGGCCTGCAGCGTTTGCTCATCCACTTCGACGCGGCTGAACTCACGCACCGGGGTCAACGGGTCGGCCGCGACGATGCCATCGACCCGCACACGGCGCTGCACCAGCAGCAGGCGAACTTGCTGGCGGTTGTAACAGGGCAGGTTGGCAAGGAAACGGTCGAGGCGCATGGCGAACAGGGCAGAAGAAGCGGGCGCGCAGTCTAGCGCTTTGTGCCGGGCGCTGCTGCCTGCAGTTGCGTTTCGACTGCTGCACAGCGTGGGCACAGGCAGGCCTTGTCCCGTAATTCGGCGGGCAGGGCCTGGAGCACGGCGGGGTCGATGGTCACGCTGTAGCACCAACAGGCCTGGGTGGCGCTGCGAGGGTCGGCGAGGCTGCACTGGTTGAGGGCGCCGCAGGCGGGGCAGTGCTGGCTGTCATTCATGGCTGGGTCCGGGGGCCTCACTGCAGACGCGGTTGCGGCCGGCCTGCTTGGCACGATAGAGCGCGCGGTCGGCGCGGGTCAGCAGGGCATGCAAGGTATCACCCGGCTGCAGGCTGCTAAGGCCGATGCTGGTGGTCAGGCGCAAGGGTTGGTCGTCATAGCTGAAGGTCAGTTGCTCGGTGCGGCGACGGATTTTCTCCGCCACTTCGATGGCTTGCCGGCCTTGTGCTTCACGCAGCAGCACGATGAACTCCTCACCGCCCCACCGGCACAGTATATCCGACTGACGCAGGCTGCCCTGCAGCACATTGGCGAACTGGCGCAGCACTTCGTCGCCTGCCAGGTGGCCGTGGTTATCGTTGAGGGCCTTGAAGTGGTCAAGGTCGATCAACAGCGCCACCAGTGGGCCGCTGTCACGCTGGGCTTCATGCAAGGCCTGGGCGGCCAGCAGGTCGAAGCTGCGCCGGTTGGGCAGGCCGGTAAGGCTGTCGAGGGTGGCCAGCGCCTCGGTGCTGGCCTGGTGGCGCTTGACCATGGCATGCACCAGCGCCAGCACCACCAGGGTGATCATCGCGCAGATCGCCAAGTTCAGGTACAGCGAGTGGCGGATGCGGTCCAGGGCACCGGTCTCGCGCTTGTCCACCAGCAGGTACCAGTCCAGCTCGGGAAGGTGGCGCACATTGAGGAAGTGGCTGTGGTTGTCGCTGTCGCGGTATTCGTGGCTGCCTTCACCGGGTACCGGTTGCTGGGCCAGCAGGTCGCTCAGTTCGGGGTTGTCGCTTAGCGGCTGGCCGACCCGCAGGCCATGCGGGCCACCGTCGGAGCCGGTCAGCAGGACCTTGCCCTTGGCGTCGGTGAACAGCACCGAGCGCTGGTAGCGCCGCTGGTACTGGTCGATCAGCTTGACCACCGACGACACGCTCAGGCCTACGCCGGCGGCGCCGATAAAGCGCTGTTGGTAATCCAGCACCTGGTAGTTGATGAATACCGTCAGGCTGTCCTGGTTGGCCATGTCCAGGTCGACGTTGATCTCGTAGGGTGCCTTGAGGTCGCGCAGGCGGAAATACCAGGCATCGCGCCAGCTGCCTGGCTTGATCTGCTTGAGCACACCCTTGGCCTGGTAGTAGGTGAGGCTGCGCTCTGAGACGAAAAACGAGGTGAAGGTGTCCTGCTTGCCCATGATTTCGCCCAGGTAGCGGGTGATGCGCTGGGTGTCCTGCTCACCGGACAGCACCCAGTCCCGCAGGAAGGTGTCCTGGGCCATCATCGAGGCGATCAGCACGGGGCGGATCAGGTCTTTCTGGATTTCCGAATAGACCGTATCGGACGTCAGTGGCAGTTCGGTATTGACGATGCCATCGCGAATGGCGCTGCGCGAGGCGAAGTAGCTGAGCAGTGAGGTGGCGAGAAAGCCGCTGGCCAGCAACATCAGCAGGGTAATGATCAGCGAACGCTGCGAAAACAGAGCGGAACGTACAGGCATGATCTTCCCGTGATGTGTGCCAAGGCGCTCATTCTAGTGAGATGGCCGGCAAATGACTGCAAGTTTTTCAGGGTTATCCGAGCTGTTTCAAATTATTGCAAAAATGGCACTGCACCCGGGTCTGGCGGTCTTATTCAGTATCGATGAACGCCTTACGCATCGATGCTCGCCAGCGCCGCTGCGCGGGCACTCCAGCGGTCCAGGAGGCCGCCATGTCCTATCGAATTCTGTTGATCGCCCTGCTGGGTCTGATGACGTCCGCCTGCGCCCCTTACTACGGTGGCGGGGGCTACTACCGTTCCGATTACTACACCAGCGACCGCTACGTGTCGCCGGGGTATTACCGCCACGACCGCTACTATGTGGCGCCGCAACCGCGCTACTACTACCAGCCAGCACCGCGCTATTACCGCCCGGCGCCGGTGCCGCAATACAGGCCACACCCCCAGCCAGGGATGAACCAGTGGCACGGTAACCCGCGGTATGACTATGGCAATCGCCAGCGCTATGACTATGGGCGCGACCGCGATCGTCACGACTATCGCGATGGCAGCCAGCGTTACCAGAACGATCGCTGGCACTCCAATGGGCGTGGGGATCGTGACCGCAGGCCGGATGCCGGCCGGGGGCAGGGCCGCAACTGGCAACGGTGATGCAATGGGGGGCGCTTTGCGCCACTTTCCACGACCCGGTCATACCTGATCAGCGAGATCCGCCAACGGGTGGCGCCCTTCCCAGACCTTGGCAAAGTGCGCCTCGACCACCGCCGCCGGTACCTGGGCTACATCCGGCCAGTGCCAGCGCGGCTGGTTGTCTTTGTCCAGCAGGCGTGCGCGCACCCCTTCGCTGAAGTCCGGGTGTCGGCAGCAGTTCAGGCTCATGCTGTATTCCATCTGGAAGACCTGCGCCAGCGACAGGTGCCGCGCCCTGCGTATCTGTTCCCAGACCAGGTGCGCTGTCAGCGGGCACCCTTCGTGCAGCCGTTTGCCGGCTTCGGCCAGCAGCGGGTCATCATGGTATTTCAGGCCCTCCAGTGCCCGCCACGCGGCGGCAGGGTCGGCAACGTCGAGCAACCGATCGATCTCGTCGCGGCGGGGCAGCCATTGCGCTTCAGGCAGCTCGACGCAGGCGCGGTGCTGCTCGGCCTTGAGCAGGCTGTTCAATTGCAGGGCGGTCTGTTCCTGCCAGTTCAGTTGCAGCAACTCTTCGATCAACGCCTCTTGCTGGTACTCACCCAGGAACCGGTCGGCCAGGCCCAGGTCGAGGGCATCATGGGCGTTGATCGGGGCGCCGGTGAGCCCCAGGAACAACCCGAGCTTGCCTGGCAGGCGGGCCAGGAACCAGCTGGCGCCGACGTCGGGGTACAAACCAATGCTGATCTCTGGCATGGCCAGGCGGCTACTGGGGGTGACGATGCGCACGCTGGCGCCTTGCAACAAGCCCATGCCCCCGCCCAGCACATGCCCATGCCCCCAGCACAGCAAGGGTTTGGGGTACGTGTGCAGGGCGAAATCGAGGCGGTATTCTGCGGCGAAGAAGGCGGCGGCCAACGGCGGCACGCTGCCCGGGTGTGCCCGGCAGGCCTGGGCCAGCGCACGCACATCGCCCCCCGCGCAGAACGCCTTGGCGCCGTTGCCGCGCAACAGCACGCAGACGATTTCGGGGTCGCGGGCCCAGGCGTGCAGTTGTTCGCCGAGCACTTCGATCATCCGCAGGTTCAGCGCATTCAGCGCTTTGGGTGCATCCAGGGTGGCGATGCCGATGCCGGCGCCATCGGCACCGGTGAGTACCTCGCAATGAATGGACATGGACTACCTCTCGCAGGTCATGGCTCAAGTATGGCCTGCCTGGGCGATCATGCCGGTCGTCGGTCGGATCGTTTGACAAGCGGGAGTGGCTTACCTAGTGTCGCGCCATTGTTTACGGATGGCCCCATGACTGACGACGATCGCATCAAACTCGAACCCAGCTGGAAAGCCGCATTGCGCGACGAATTCGACCAGCCCTACATGCATCAGCTGCGTGACTTCCTGCGTCAGGAGCACGCGGCCGGCAAGGAAATCTACCCACCGGGCCCGCTGATCTTCAATGCGCTCAATTCGACGCCGCTGCCGCAGGTCAAGGTGGTGATCCTCGGCCAGGACCCTTATCACGGCCCCGGGCAGGCCCATGGCCTGTGCTTCTCGGTGCAGCCCGGCATTGCCACGCCGCCGTCGCTGGTCAATATCTACAAGGAGCTGCAGCGCGACCTGAACATCCCGATCGCCAGCCACGGCTATTTGCAGAGCTGGGCCGAGCAGGGCGTGCTGCTGCTCAACACGACCATGACCGTGGAGCGTGCCAATGCGGCTTCGCATGCCAAGAAAGGCTGGGAGTTCTTTACCGACCGCGTCATACAGGTGGTCAGCGAGCAGTGCCCGAACGTGGTGTTCCTGCTGTGGGGCGCGCATGCCCAGGGCAAGCAGAAGCTCATCGATGGCACCAAGCACCTGGTGCTCAAGTCGGTGCATCCGTCGCCGTTGTCGGCGTACCGTGGGTTCCTCGGCTGCGGGCATTTCAGCCGGGCCAACGGCTTCCTTGAACAGCGCGGTTTGGCACCGATCAACTGGGCCTTGCCGCCGCTGTGACAGACCGCATCACCTCCCTTGCGAGGTGATGCGTATTTCAGCTTTGCCCATTCCAGAGTCGGAACAACGGCTCTGCCAGAAACAGCACGAACAGCAAGCGCATTACCTGCAGCGCCGTCACCAGCGGCACCGACAACTGCAGGGTCTCGGCCGTCAGGCTCATCTCGGCAATCCCGCCCGGCATCATCCCCAGTGTCAGCGAGCGCAGGTCCAGTGCGGTCATCACGCTCAGTGCCCAGGCGGCACTGGCGGCGATCAGCATGCACAAGGCCGTGGCCACCAGGGTACGCCCCAGGAACGACGGTGCCCGGCGGAAGAACGCACGGTTGAAGTGACATGCCAGCCCGCTGCCGATCAACCACTGGCCGACTTGGCTGGCACCCTCGGGCAGGGCGATCTGCAGGTTGCCGGCAAGGCTCACGGTGGCTGCCACCAGCAAGGGGCCGAACAGCCAGGGGTTGGGCTGGCGCAGGTGTTGCCAGAGCAGCGCCACGGCAACGCCCAGCGGTGCGATCAAGGCCAGCCAGCCCCAGCTGACGCTGCCTGCGTGGTTCAGCGCCACCCCGTCACCCAGCAGCAGCTTGAACAGCGCCGGCACGCACAGCACCACTGCCAGCACCCGCAAGCTCTGCGCCGCGGCGACCTGGCTGAGCACTGCGCCGTTGCGCGCCCCAAGGTTGACCATCTCCCCCGACCCACCCGGCATGCTGGCGAAGAAGGCGGTCGCGCGGTCCTCGCCGGTGCGGCGCAGCAACCACACGCTGATGACGCTGGACAGGGTAGTGAACAGCGCGCCAAAGAAGATCAGCGCAAAGTGGCTGGCCACCTGCTCGATAACCGCCGGGGTGAAGTGCAGGCCGATGCCGATGCCGATGATCCATTGCCCGCATTTGCGGCCATGGGGGATTTCCGACAGCTGCCAGGGCGTCAGGCAGCGCACCAGGATGATCGCCAGCAACGAGCCGACCATCCAGGGCAAAGGCCAGCCGACCCGGCTGGCGAGATACCCGCCAGCAAGGCCGACCAGCCCGGTAGCCCAGTACAGCGGCAACGACCGATCAGGCATCAGCCATGGCCCGGCGTTGCTGGCTGCGCTTGCGCCAGATACGCAGCAGCGGCAGGCAGAGCATGCAGCCCACCAATACCCAAACACCCAGGCTGATCGGGCTCGACCAGAGGATGCCCAGCTCACCGTTGGAGATCGACAGCGCACGGCGCAGGTTCTGCTCCATCAGCCCGCCAAGGATGAAACCGAGCAGGATCGGCGACAGCGGGAAGTCCAGCTTGCGCAGGATATAGCCCATGATGCCGATGCCGACCATCAGGAACAGGTCGAAGGTGGTGGCATGCACGGCGTATACGCCGATCGCGGTGATGATCGCGATGACCGGCACCAGCGCCCAGTTCGGTACCGCAAGGATGCGGGTGAAGATGCGGATCATCGGGATGTTGAGGATCACCAGCATGATGTTGGCGATGAACAACGAGGCGATCAGGCCCCAGACGATGTCGGGCTGCTGCTCGAACAGCAATGGGCCAGGGGTGATGTTGTACAGGGTCAGCGCACCGATCATCACGGCCGTGGTACCCGAGCCTGGCACACCGAGGGTCAGCATCGGTACCAGGGCGCCGCAGCAGGACGCACCGATCGCGGTTTCCGGGGCGGCCAGGCCGCGGGCATCGCCCTTGCCGAACGTGCCGCTTTCGCCGGCGATACGCTTCTCGGTCATGTAGGCCACGGCACTGGCCAGGGTGGCACCAGCGCCCGGCAGCACGCCCATGATGAAGCCGAGCAGGCCGCAGCGGATGTTGACCACGAACACCGAGGCGGCTTCCTTGAAGTTGAACAGCATGCGCCCGGTGGCCTTGACTGCCTGGTGGCCATGGTGGGTCTTTTCCAGCAGCAGGAGGATTTCGCTGACCGAGAACAGCCCCAGCACCAGCACCACGAACTGGATGCCGTCGGCCAGGTGCACGCTGTCACCGGTGAAGCGGTACACGCCGCTGTTGGCATCGATGCCGACTGCCGACAGGAACAGGCCGATCAGAGCGGCGATGAAGGTTTTCAATGGTTTGTCGCCGGCCATGCCGCCCAGGGCGACGATGGCGAACACCATCAGCACGAAGTACTCCGCCGGGCCGAAGGCGATGGCCCATTTCGCCAACAGCGGGGCGAACAGCACCATGCCGCAGGTGGCGATGAAGGCGCCGATGAACGAACTCCAGGCAGACAGCGACAGCGCCACGCCGGCCAGGCCCTGACGGGCCATCGGGTAGCCGTCGAGGGTGGTCATCACGGTCGAAGCTTCGCCCGGGATGTTCAGCAGGATCGAGCTGATGCGCCCGCCGTATTCACAGCCCAGATAAACTGCGGCCAGCAGGATCAGTGCCGACTCAGGGGGCAGGCCCAGGGCAAAGGCGATGGGGATCAGCAGCGCCACGCCGTTGATCGGGCCCAGGCCCGGCAACAGCCCGACCACGGTGCCGATCAGGGTGCCACAGAGGGCGGTGACCAGGTTGTACGGGCTCAGGGCGACGCCAAAGCCCTGGCCCAGGTAGCTCAAGGTATCCATGTGTCAGTTCTCCAGTACGCTCAGCAGGCCAAGGGGCAGGGGCACATCCATGACGCGGTCGAACAGCCAGTAGAGGAACAGGCTCATGCCGACCACCACGATGGCGCTGTGCAACCAGCGCCCGCCATACAGCCGGGCCATCGGCAGGCCGATCAGGATCGCGCTGAGGATGAAGCCCAGGGCTTCGAAGGTGGCAGCGAAGACGACCAGCAGGCCGACACAGGCGGCGATCTTGATCAGGGTTTCGCGGTCCAGTTCGGGTTCGTCGTCCTTGCGCACGATCGGCGTGGGGCGGATCACCAGGTACAGCAGGCCCAGGCCCATCAGGCCGAGCATCAACAGCGGATAGGCGCGCGGGCCAACTGGCTCGTAGGAAAACGCAGCCTGGTAAGGCCAGGCCATCACGGCCAGGGCGGCACAGACGGCCAGCAAGACCAGGGCGAAGAGACGTTGCAGGATCATCGGGGAATCCTCGTTTTTATTCTGAACAGCGCGGCCCTCGTGGGCGCGGGCTTGCCCCGCGAACATCGGCAAAGCCGGTGCCATGCATCGCGGTGCTGGCTTCGCGGGGCACGCCCGCTCCCACAAGGGCGGTGACAGGTCGTTAGGGCTTACTGGATCAGGCCGAATTCCTTGGCCAGTGCCTTGTAGTCAGCCACCTGCTTCTTCACATAGCCGTCCAGCTCTTCACCGGTCATGGCGAACGGGAACAGCTCGCGCTGATCACGCAACGTGGCGAAGTCTTCGGAGGCCAGCATCTTGTCGAACGAGGCTTTCCACCAGGCGTAGTCTTCGTCGCTCACCTTCGGCCCGAGGTAGAAGCCGCGTACAACCGGCCAGACGATGTCGTAGCCCTGCTCCTTGGCGGTGGGGATGTCTTTCATCTCCGGCTCGTCCAGGCGGTTCTCGGAGAACACTGCGAGGATGCGCATGTTGCCGCTCTGGATGTGCGGCATGGAGTCGGAGATGTCGGTGGAGCCCACCTGGATATGCCCGCCCAGCAGCGCGGTGGCAATTTCGCCACCGCCTTCCAGGGCCACGTAGCGCAGGTCACGCGGGTTGATACCGGCGGCCTTGGCGATCAGTGCGGTCTGCATCCAGTCCTGGCTGCCGACGGTGCCGCCAGAACCGATCACCACCTTGCCCGGGTCTTTTTTCAACGCGGCGACCAGGTCGTCGAGGGTCTTGTAGGGCGAATCGCTTTTCACGGCGATGGCCCCGTAGCTGGTGCCGACCGCTGCCAGCCATTTCACCGCGTTCTCGTCGAAGCGGCCGAACTTACCCTGGGCCAGGTTGAGTAGCGAGCCGCTCGACCAGGCCACCAAGGTGCCGGCATCGCCTGGGCGCTGGGCCACCACGGCGTTGTAGGCCACCGCCCCGACACCACCGGGCATGTAGGTGACGCGCATGGGCTTGCTGAGGATTTTCTCCTGCACCAGCGCGCTTTGCACCAGCTTGCAGGTCAGGTCGAAGCCACCACCCGGCGAGGCGGGGGCGATGCATTCGGGGCGTTTCGGTTCGGCGGCGAGGGCGTTGCCGGCCAGCAGCAGGCAGCCGGTAGCGAGGACGAGGCGGCGCAGTGAAAAGGTCATCGTCAATCTCCGTGAGCGTTGTTGTTATTGGGTTACCACAGGGCCACGCTGTAGCTCACCAGCAGCCGCACTTCGTCGGCGTCGCGGGCAAAATTCGAGCGGAAGGTGGCATTGCGCAAGCGCACGGCGACGTTTTTCAACGGGCCGCTTTGTACCACGTACTTGAACTCGGTGTTGCGCTCCCACTCCTTGCCCTCGCTGCCATCGGCGCGGCTGACGTTGTCGCCGCTAATGTAACGGGTCATGAAGGTCAGGCCGGGGATGCCCAGGGCGGCGAAGTTGTAGTCATAGCGCATCTGCCAGGAATGCTCGTCGGCCCCGGCGAAGTCGTTGATCTGCACGAAGTTGACCAGGTACGGGTCGGCGCCGTCGATGTAGGGGAAGGCGCTGTCACCGGACAGGTGCTGGTAGGCGGCGCTGACCTTGTGCCCGCCCAGGGCGTAGCTGAGCATGCCGTTGACGGTGGTGTTGTCGATGTTGCCGGCCTTGGCCTGGCCTTGGTCATCACTCACCGCCAGGCGCAGGTCGGCGCCGAAGGTGCCTGGGCCCCACGGCTGGGTGGCGACCATGCCCAGGAAGTGCTGGCGGTAGATGTCGTCGAGCTGGGCGAAGTGGTAGCTGCCAGTGATGCGATCGGTGAACTGGTAATCAAGGCCTGCAAGGTCCAGGTTGTCGGCCGAGAAGGTGCCACCGAAGCGGCCGTTCTTGTTGTTGAGCGCGAGGTCTTCCCAGTTGGTGTCGTTGCGGTCCTTGGCCTTTTCCAGGCGCCCACCGGTGAAGGTCAGGTGGCTGATCTCTTTCGAGGTGAGCAGGCCGCCTTCGAAGGTTTGCGGCAGAATGCGCCCGTCGTTGGGCTGCAGGGTCGGCAGTTCCGGGATCAGCGTGCCGACTTTCAGTTCGGTCTTGGACACCTTGATCTTGCCGGTCAGGCCGAGCTTGGAGTACTCGTCGGCAGCCTTGCCGTCGTCATGGGTCGGCAGCAGGCCGGTGTCGGTGCGGTCGGGGCTGGAGTCGAGCTTGATGCCGAGCATGCCCAGCGCATCCAGGCCAAAGCCCACGGTGCCGTCGGTGTAGCCGGACTCGAAGTTGAGGATGAAGCCCTGGGCCCATTCGTCGCGCTTGGATTGCTGCGCGCTGGTGCCGTCGCGAAAGTCGCGGTTGAAGTACATGTTGCGGGTTTCGAAGGTCGCCGTGCTGTCTTCGAAAAAGGCGGCCTGGCTCAGCGGTGCGACACCGGCAAGCGCAACGGCGCTGGCGATGGCAGAGGGGCGTGCGGCAAAGGAACGGGTAGGCGCGAACGCCTGCGGCTGCGATGACAGCATCGAGATGGCTCCGTTTATTGTTCTTATTGGTTGCACCTTGCTGGTGCTTTTTTCGGCGCGTGGGGCGACCGTGGTGCGATGCTAGGTCGCCAACCTTTCGCTAACCTTTCAACGAGAAAGGTTTGTTACAAGGGGCTTCACAGGCGGGCCTACAGCGGTACACTCCGCGCCACCGCCCCACCCGAGCAGGGAGAATCCGATGCGTGTGCTGTTGGTCGAAGACCACCTGCAACTGGCCGAAAGCGTGGCCCAAGCCTTGAAAAGCCACGGCTTGACCGTGGATGTACTGCATGACGGCGTGGCTGCCGACCTGGCCCTGGCCAGTGAGGAATATGCGGTTGCCGTGCTGGATGTCGGGCTGCCGCGCATGGATGGCTTCGAGGTGCTGGCGCGCCTGCGCGGGCGCGGCAAGACCCTGCCGGTGCTGATGCTGACCGCGCGCAGTGACGTCAAGGACCGGGTTCACGGGCTGAACCTGGGCGCTGACGATTACCTGGCCAAGCCCTTCGAGCTCACCGAGCTGGAAGCACGGGTCAAGGCCTTGCTGCGCCGTAGCGTGCTCGGTGGCGAGCGCCAGCAGCGTTGCGGGCCGTTGGTGTACGACCTGGACACCCGGCGCTTCAGCCTCGGCGAGGACAACCTGACCCTAACCTCGCGTGAGCAGAGCGTGCTCGAGGCGCTGATCGCACGCCCAGGCCGGGTCATGAGCAAGGAGCAACTGGCCGCCCAGGTGTTTGGCCTGGACGAGGAGGCCAGCCCCGATGCCATCGAAATCTATATCCACCGCCTGCGCAAGAAACTCGACGGCCACCCGGTGGCCATCGTGACCTTCCGTGGCCTGGGCTACCTGCTCGAGCATCGCGATGCGTGACAACGGCAGCCTGCGTGGGCGGCTGCTGGGCAACCTGGCACTGCTGCTGGTGGTGCTGATGCTGGCCAGCGGCCTGAGCGCCTACTGGAACGGCCGCGAAGCCGCCGACACGGCGTACGACCGGACCTTGCTGGCCTCGGCGCGGACCATCGCCGCAGGCTTGTCGCAACGCGATGGCTCGTTGAGCGCGGATGTGCCCTACGTGGCCCTGGACACGTTCGCGTACGACAGTGCCGGGCGCATCTACTACCAGGTACTGGACATCAAGCAGCGGTTGATTTCCGGCTACGAGAACCTGCCAGCACCGCCGCCGGGCACGCCGCGCACGGATGACTACCCGGCGCTGGCGCGGTTCTACAATGCGACCTACCTCGGCCAGGACGTGCGTGTGGTCAGCCTGCTCAAGCCGGTCAGCGAGCCGAACATGAACGGCATGGCGGAAATTCGTGTGGCCGAGACCGAGGAAGCGCGCGTGCGCATGGCGCGGGGGTTGATGGCCGACACCCTGCTGCGCCTGGGCATGCTGGCGCTGGGCGCCTTGGTGATGGTGTGGTTTGCCATCAGTGCGGCGCTACGCCCGCTGGAGCGCCTGCGCACCGCCGTGGAAGAGCGTCAGCCCGACGACCTGCGGGCCTTGCCTGTGGTCCAGGTGCAGCGCGAACTGGGCCCGCTGGTGCGTGCCTTGAACCATTTCACCGAGCGCTTGCGCGGCCAGTTCGAACGCCAGGCGCAGTTCATCGCCGACGCCGCCCACGAGTTGCGCACCCCCCTGGCGGCGCTCAAGGCACGGGTCGAGTTGGGCTTGCGTGCGTCCGAGCCCGAGCAGTGGCGCCAGACCCTGGAGTCCGCAGCCCAGGGCACCGACCGCCTGACGCACCTGGCCAACCAGTTGTTGTCTCTGGCGCGGGTCGAGAATGGTGCCAGGGCGATTGCCGAAGGTGGCGCGCAGCGCCTGGACCTTAGCCAACTGGCCCGCGAACTGGGCATGGCCATGGCGCCGCTGGCCCACAAACGCGGGGTGGCGCTGGCCCTGGAGGCCGAGGCGCCTGTCTGGCTCAAGGGCGAGCCGACCTTGCTCAACGAGCTGTTGAGCAACCTGGTGGATAACGCCCTGGCGCATACCCCGGCCGGTGGCAACGTGATCTTGCGGGTGGTGGCGCCGGCGGTGCTGGAAGTCGAGGATGATGGCCCGGGGATTCCCGAGGAGGAGCGCGAACGGGTGTTCGAGCGCTTCTACCGCCGCAGTGCCCAGGGCAGTGGGCTTGGGCTGGCCATTGTCGGCGAGATCTGCCGCGCGCACTTGGCGCAGATCAGCCTGCACGATGGGCAAAAGGGCGGCTTGCGGGTGCGTGTGAGCTTTATCGCCGATTGAGTCTGCAACCGCGGGGCCTCAAGGGGGCCCCGGCGCCCTCAGCGCAACAGGCTCCGCGCCTCAAGCAACTCTTCCACCTCAAGCTCGGTGCCGAACGGCAGCCCCAGGTGGCGGTACGCCGGCAGCGCCGCCAACGGCCGGTTGCGCCCCCGCTGGCTGATGCAACGGGCGATCTGCACGACGTCGATGTAATCGACCTTGTCGGTCTGCCGGTCAAGGTCCTGAACCTGGCTTGGCAGGTTGACCAACTGCTCGGGAAACTCCCATGCCTTGAGGATCTTGTCGCCCAGCGCCGGCTGGATCTGCTCGATCACGTAATGCAGGCAGACCGGGTCGGACAGCAGCTCGTTGTGTTCCTCGGCGTAGATCAGCACCGGCAGCGCACCGATCTGGTTGACCAGCCCACCGAGGGTGGCCTGGTCTGGTTTCAGGTGGGTATAACGGCGGCTGATTTCATAGCTGATGCCTGCAACTTCCAAGCTGTTAGCCCAGATTTCGCGCAGTTTTTGCTCAACGGCAGGCGAGCGGGCATGGAAGATCTGCTCGATCACCAGGCCGATGGCCAGGTTGCAGCTGTAATTGATGCCCAGGCGGGTGATTGCAGTGTGCAGGTCGGTGACCTCTACCGCGGCACGCAGCAGTGGGCTGTTG
The DNA here is from genome assembly GCF_051123555.1 of Pseudomonas sp. NFX1. NCBI lineage: Bacteria > Pseudomonadati > Pseudomonadota > Gammaproteobacteria > Pseudomonadales > Pseudomonadaceae > Pseudomonas > Pseudomonas sp. NFX1. The sequence continues at coordinate 5,850,234 of NZ_CP169366.1, forward strand.
ACCACCTTGATCAGCCGCGCCGAGAGGGCTGCGTCGCGGCCGATCACCTTGCTCAGGGCCGACACACTGATCTCGCTGTCCTCGGCCGCCTCGCGGATGCTCAAGGCAACCTCGGGGAGGGTGGGCAGGACCAGGTCATCCTTTTCGATGGCCTCAAGCAGTTGTGCTTGAACCATCTCGGCCAGCTTGTTCATGGACTTCTCTACCGCAGTGGTGGTGCGGCCCCGCCATGCGGACGGGGCAGAGGCTGGTCAGCGCTGGATTTCCCGGTCGCGGTCCAGTTCGTAGGGCAGGCTCAGCACGTGCAGGCGTGGCCCTTCCAGGCTGCCCAGGTGCAGGTTGTCATCGTTCACCGCATCGGCGCTGAGCACCGCGAGCAGCTCGCAGCCCTCACCGGTGCTGGCAGCAATGACCACTTCACCGACCGACGAGCCATGGGTTGGCGAGAAGATCTCGGCACCGGGCGCGGGAATGGCCTGCTGGTCGAGTGCCAGGCGGTACTGACGGCGCTTGAGCTTGCCCAGGTACTGCATGCGGGCGACGATTTCCTGGCCGGTGTAGCAGCCCTTCTTGAAGCTGACACCGTCGACGGCCTGCAGGTTGATCATCTGCGGGATGAACAGTTCGCGGGTCGGGCCCATGACCTGGCCGATGCCGGCGCGAACCTGGCCCAGCAGCCAGTCATTGAGGCTGCCTTCGGGCAAGCTTGCGGCAAGTGTTGCGGAGACTGCACTGGCTTGCTCGGCAGGTGCCCACAGTTCAACCCGGCCCACCGACACGGCAATGGCGATCAGGCCCGCGTGGCGCACGGTGGCGCCCGCTTCGGTGGGTGGCGTCATACCCAGTGCCTGCAGCGCCGCATCGCCGCCCTGCAGGCCAAAGCGTGCCCAGGCGGCGCTTTCGTCGCTTAGGGTGGCTTTGGAGAACACGGCGTACTTCTTCAGGTCGGCCAGCTGCGCGTCGAGCAGTTCGCTGGCCATGGCCAGCAGGTAACCGTTGCCTTCCGGCACGATGCGAAAACTCGACTGCATGCGCCCCTTGACCATGCAGCGGGCGCCGAGGCTGGCATGTTCCTGGCTGAGGTAGTTGATGTTGCAGGTCAGCTGGCCCTGCAGGAACTTGCCTGCGTCGGAGCCGCGGACGGCGAGGATGCCCTCGTGGGACAGAGGGCTGAAGAAAGCGGAATCGGCCATGGGTCATCGCGGTGGCTTAAAGACTGGCGGCCATCATAGAACGCCAGTAACAAAATAGGTAGGTGACTAGACCAACGCCCTGTGCCGCTTCGCTCGCCTGGCTGTATACTGGCGGGCCATTCGAGGAGGGCCCCATGGTCGAACAAACTGAACTCAACCGGCTTTTCTGGCACAGCCGTCGCGGCATGCTGGAACTGGACGTACTGCTGGTGCCTTTCACCCAGGAAGTCTACGCCACCCTCAACGAAGCCGACCGTGAACTCTATGTGCGCCTGTTGAGCTGCGAGGATCAGGACATGTTCGGCTGGTTCATGGAGCGCACCGAGTCTGAAGACCCGGAGTTGCAGCGCATGGTCCGCATCATCCTGGATCGTGTCCAGCCCAAGTGAGTTTTTCCAGAGCTGTTGGCAGGGCTCGCGCCTGCTGCTGACGGCCTACCTGAGTTGCCAGGTGCTGGCGCTGCTTACCGTGTGGGTGAGTGCGTTGCCCTGGTGGCTGTCCCTTGCTGTTGCTGCTGCCTGCATTGCCCACGCCAGTTGGGCCATCCCCCGACGTATTCTGTTGACGCATGATCATGCCGTTGTGGGCGTGCGCCGTGATGTGCGTGGCTGGCAGGTGTTGAGCCGTGCCCGAGGCTGGCAGCCGGTGCGGTTGTGCCGCGATAGCGTGGCGGTGCCGGGGCTGGTGGTGCTGCGCTTTGTGCGGGAGGGGTGCTGGCTGGGGGAAAGCCAATGCATACCAACGGATGCGCTGGGGGCTGATGAGCACCGGCGGTTGCGGGTACGGCTGAAATTCAGCCGGCGCAGGTGGGGGCAGGCAAGCCAGGTATAGCTCGAAACGGCGCTGGCCTTATCGCGGGGTTACCCGCGAAAAGGCCAGCGCGGTTTTCAGAACGGGCTGAGGATGGTGTCCTTCGCCTCGTCCAGCATCCCTGGATAATCCAGCGTGTAATGCAAGCCACGGCTTTCCTTGCGCTGCATCGCCGAACGAATCATCAGCTCCGCCACCTGGGCCAGGTTGCGCAACTCGATCAGGTCGCGGCTGACCTTGTAGTTGCTGTAGAACTCGTCGATTTCATCAAGCAGCAGGCGGACGCGGTGTTCGGCACGCTGCAGGCGTTTGCTGGTGCGCACGATGCCGACATAGTCCCACATGAAGCGGCGCAGCTCGTCCCAGTTGTGCGCGATGATCACGTCCTCGTCTGAGTCGGTGACCTGGCTTGCATCCCAGCCGGGCAGGGCTTTGGGCATTTCGATCTGGTCCAGGTGCGCCTGGATGTCTGCGGCAGCCGCGCGGCCATAGACGAAGCACTCGAGCAGCGAATTGCTGGCCATCCGGTTGGCGCCATGCAAGCCGGTGAAGCTGGTCTCGCCGATGGCATACAGCCCCGGCACGTCGGTATGGCCGCGGTCGTCGACCACCACCCCGCCGCACGTATAGTGGGCCGCCGGTACCACAGGGATAGGCTGGCGGGTGATGTCGATGCCGAACGTCAGGCAGCGCTCGTACACGGTGGGGAAGTGGCCCTTGATGAACTCTGCCGGCTTGTGGGTGATGTCCAGGTACACGCAGTCCACGCCCAGGCGCTTCATCTCGTGGTCGATGGCGCGGGCCACGATGTCGCGCGGGGCCAGTTCTTCGCGTGGGTCGAAACGCGGCATGAACCGCTCGCCGTTGGGCAGGCGCAACAGGGCGCCTTCGCCGCGCAGGGCTTCGGTGACCAAAAAGCTCTTGGCCTGGGGGTGGTACAGGCAGGTCGGGTGAAACTGGTTGAATTCAAGGTTGGCCACCCGGCAGCCGGCCCGCCAGGCCATGGCGATACCGTCGCCGCAGGCGCCGTCCGGGTTGCTGGTATACAGGTAGACCTTGGCCGCGCCACCGGTGGCCAGCACGGTGAAGCGCGCACCAAAGGTGTCCACTTCCCCGCTGTTGCGGTTAAGCACATACGCCCCCATGCAGCGCTCGCCGGGCAGGCCCAGGCGGCGCTCGGTAATCAGGTCGACCGCCACGCGCTGCTCCAGCAACTCGATATTCGGGCGTTTCCGGGCCTGGGCCAGCAGGGTGGTGAAGATCGCGGCGCCGGTGGCATCGGCGGCGTGGATGATGCGCCGGTGGCTGTGGCCGCCTTCGCGGGTCAGGTGGAACTCGAAGCCCCCATCGTCGACGCCGTGCTGCTCGTCCCGGGTAAAGGGCACGCCTTGCTCGATTAGCCACTGGATGGCTTCGCGGCTGTGCTCGACGGTGAAGCGCACCGCATCTTCATGGCACAGACCGCCGCCGGCATTGAGGGTATCCTCGACATGCGACTGGACGGTGTCGGTGTCGTCCAGCACCGCAGCGACGCCACCCTGGGCCCAGAAGGTCGAGCCATTGGCCAGGTCGCCCTTGCTGAGCACGGCGACGCGCAGGTGGCTGGGAAGGTTCAGTGCCAGGCTGAGACCGGCGGCACCGCTGCCGATCACCAGGACATCATGTTGGAATTGTTGGCTCATGTCGGGACACTAGTAATCTACGGAAGGGGCGCGGCACAATAGTCACGCGCCGATGGCATTGTGAAACTATCGTTAAACCAGGCCGGGTTGCCTTTATAGCAGCCCCGGGTGGCCAATTTCCATGCCACTTGCCAGCTTGCGGTAACCTTTGTGGGAACTTTCCGGCATGGCCGGAAATCCTATGAAGGCTGCCCGTACGCCACATATTGCCGCGGCGACGCAGGGCAGCAGCTCTATCCGGGCTGACACCTGCGTATTCGAAACCTGATTATCGACGTTGCCGGCCGTGTCCGCGCCGCGTCTTCCGTGCGAGCCGACCAAGGGCTGCAGGAAACTTGCTTGGAGGGGAGAACTTTTGCGCAAAGCCCGAGTCTATGTTTGCAAGCCTGAACGATGGCTGTTGCAGCGCTCCTTCGAGTTCACTGAGGAGTGTTCATGCTAACCCAGGAAGAGGATCAGCAGCTTGTCGAGCGCGTACAGCGTGGAGACAGGCGAGCGTTCGATCTGTTGGTGCTGAAGTATCAGCACAAGATTCTCGGGTTGATCGTGCGGTTCGTTCACGATACCCACGAGGCCCAGGATGTGGCGCAGGAAGCCTTTATCAAGGCCTACCGTGCGCTTGGCAATTTCCGCGGAGACAGTGCGTTTTATACCTGGCTGTACCGCATCGCCATCAACACGGCGAAGAACTACCTGGTGTCCCGTGGAAGACGGCCACCAGACAGCGATGTCAGCTCCGAGGATGCGGAGTTTTACGACGGCGATCATGGTCTCAAGGATCTCGAGTCCCCAGAGCGCTCGTTGTTGCGGGATGAAATCGAAGGCACTGTCCATCGCACCATCCAGCAACTGCCCGAAGACCTGCGCACGGCGTTGACCCTGCGTGAGTTCGACGGACTGAGTTACGAAGACATTGCCAGTGTCATGCAATGTCCGGTGGGTACCGTGCGCTCTCGAATCTTCCGCGCTCGGGAGGCCATAGATAAAGCCCTGCAGCCGTTGTTGCAGGAAACCTGAGACAGCGGCTACAGCCAAGAGAGGAACCGCCATGAGTCGTGAAGCGTTGCAGGAATCGCTGTCCGCGGTAATGGATAACGAAGCGGACGAACTGGAATTACGTCGGGTACTGAGTGCCGTCGACGATGCCGAAACCCGGGCTACCTGGTCGCGTTACCAGGTAGCCCGCGCAGCGATGCACAAGGAACTGCTGCTGCCAAACCTCGATATCGCCTCGGCGGTGTCTGCAGCATTGGCCGACGAAGCGGTACCGGCCAAGGTCAAGAAGGGCCCATTGCGCAGCATCGGCCGGCTGGCAGTTGCCGCCTCGGTGACGATCGCAGTGCTGGCGGGTGTACGCATGTACAACCAGGACGAGATCACCGGTGCCGAGCTGGCTTCCCAGCAACCTGCACAGCAGGGGCTGAGCGTGCCACAAACTCAGGGCCCGGCTGTATTGGCAGGCTATAGTGAAAGCAGTGAGCAACCGACCGGGCCGATGGCTAACGGCGTGCTGCAGAACCAGGCCGGCTGGGATCAGCGTCTGCCAGGCTACCTGCGCCAGCATGCCCAGGAATCCGCGCTCAAGGGCAACGAAACCGCTCTGCCTTACGCCCGCGCCGCTAGCCTGGATAACCCCGTTAAGTAAGGAGGATCATGCGCGCGCTACCTCTCTTGTCGCTGCTGATAGGCAGCTGCATGACGGTGCCAGCGTTGGCGGCCAACTCTTCGCCCGAGGCGAGTGAGTGGCTGAACAAGCTGGCACAGGCCGAGCAGAAGCAGAGCTACCAAGGCTCTTTCGTCTACGAACGCAACGGCAGCTTTTCTTCCCACGATATCTGGCACAAGGTTCAGGACGGCAAGGTCAGCGAGCGGCTTCTGCAGCTCGACGGCGCCGCCCAGGAAATCGTGCGCGTGGACGGCAAGGTGGAATGCGTCAGTGGTGCCTTGGTCAGTGGCGTGAAGACGCCGCCCGATGCCGCGCCGCGTGTGCTCGATCCACTCAAGTTGATGGGCTGGTATGACCTTAGCCTGGCGGGCAAGTCTCGTGTCGCTGGGCGCGATGCGGTGATCGTCACGCTCACCCCGCGCGACCAGCACCGTTACGCTTTCGAATTGCATCTGGACCGCCGTACCGGCTTGCCCCTGCGCTCGTTGATGCTCAACGACAAAGGCCAGTTGCTCGAGCGCTTCCAGATGACCCGCCTGGATACCGATGACCTGCCTGCCGATGAAGACTTGCGCGCCAGTGCCGCCTGCAAGCCGGTGGAGCATCGCGCCACAACCACGCAAGAAGCGGTCGCTGGCTGGCGTTCGGACTGGCTGCCGCCGGGTTTCGAGCTGGTCAACAGCTCGGTACGCCGCGACCCAGCCCGCAACAGCTCGGTCACCAGCTTGATGTATGACGATGGCCTGGCTCGTGTATCGGTATTCGTCGAACCGGTCAACGACAACTCTGGCATCGACACGCGCGTCCAGTTGGGCCCGACCGTAGCGGTATCGCGCCGTCTCAATACCCCCAAAGGCAAGGTCCTGGTCACCGTGGTAGGTGAAATACCCCTGGGTACCGCAGAGCGCATTGCGCTGTCGATGCGGGCTCAGGATGCCCAGGCGCGGCAATGATGGCGTGCTTTTTTCAGGCGGTTTATGGCGTGAGAGACCTGCCTCTGAAATGAAATTTAAGCATTGTCATTTGCATTCTTTCGGCAAATTTTCTATAGGTCAGGCTTCTTGGAGCCTGGCCTTTCCTGCTTGTGCAGGGGCCTTACGCTAACCACGCTCGTTGTGACGGGAGCCGTATGTCAATACCACGCTTGAAACCCTACCTATCGATGTTCGCCGCCGTGCTGATGCTCGGCCAGGTGCTCACCGCCCAGGCCGAGGAAGCCCTGCCGGACTTCACCACGCTGGTCGAGCAGGCCTCGCCGGCCGTGGTCAACATCAGTACCAAGCAGAAGTTGCCGGACCGCCGCATCGCCGCAGGGCAGATGCCGGACCTCGAAGGCTTGCCGCCGATGTTCCGCGAGTTCTTCGAGCGCAACATGCCGCAGCAACCCCGCTCGCCGCGTGGTGATCGCCAGCGCGAAGCGCAGTCGCTGGGCTCGGGCTTCATCATTTCCAGCGATGGCTACGTGCTGACCAACAACCATGTGGTGGCCGACGCCGACGAGATCATCGTCCGCCTGTCGGACCGCAGCGAACTGCAGGCCAAGCTGGTCGGCACCGACCCGCGCACCGACGTGGCGCTGCTCAAGGTCGAAGGCAAGAACCTGCCGACCGTCAAGCTGGGTGACTCCGAGAAGCTCAAGGTAGGCGAGTGGGTGCTGGCCATCGGTTCGCCGTTCGGCTTCGACCACTCGGTGACCAAAGGCATCGTCAGCGCCAAGGGGCGCACGCTGCCAAACGATACCTATGTGCCGTTCATCCAGACTGACGTGGCCATCAACCCGGGTAACTCCGGCGGCCCGCTGTTCAACATGAATGGCGAGGTCGTGGGTATCAACTCGCAGATCTTCACCCGCTCTGGCGGTTTCATGGGCCTGTCGTTTGCTATCCCGATCGATGTGGCCATCGACGTCTCCAACCAGCTGAAAAAAGACGGCAAGGTCAGCCGTGGCTGGCTGGGCGTGGTCATTCAGGAGGTCAACAAGGACCTGGCTGAATCCTTTGGCCTCGACAAGCCGGCCGGTGCCCTGGTAGCCCAGGTGCTGGAAGACGGCCCGGCAGCCAAGGGTGGCCTGCAGGTGGGTGATGTGATTCTGAGCATGAACGGCCAGCCGATCGTCATGTCGGCCGACCTGCCGCACCTGGTTGGCAGCCTCAAGGATGGCGACAAGGCCAAGCTCGAGATCATTCGCAACGGCAAGCGTCAGAATCTGGACGTCAGCGTCGGCGCACTGCCGGACGATGACGCCGACATCGGTACAGGCGCTGAAGGCAGTGCCGAGCGCAGCAGCAACCGGCTGGGTGTTTCCGTCGCCGACCTTAGCGCCGAGCAGAAGAAAGCTCTGGAGCTCAAGGGCGGCGTGGTCATCAAGGAAGTTCAGGATGGCCCGGCAGCGTTGATCGGCCTGCGCCCGGGTGACGTCATCAGCCACCTGAACAACCAGGCAATCGGCTCGGCCAAGGAATTCACCGAGATTGCCAAGGACTTGCCGAAGAACCGTTCGGTGTCCATGCGCGTGCTGCGTCAGGGGCGTGCAAGCTTCATTACCTTCAAGCTGGCTGAATAAGCTGGCCATCGGGTAGGAAAAGGGCAGCCAGGGCTGCCCTTTTTCATGAAATAGGCGTGGGTCATGTGCTGTACCTACCGCCGGCAAGCCGGCTTTCACGGGTACTCCGCTGGTTTCAGGCGTGTTGCTGTCGCTTTGGGTACCGGCTTGCCAGCGACAGGGCCCATTCAGACAGCCGATCAGGAATCTCCCATATCCCTGCTGCTTGAGGTACAATTCCCGGCTATTTTTCGGCGGGCGTCCCGGCTCGCAGCCTTTTCGAGTGTTGACCCGTGAGTGATTTGAGTCATATCCGCAATTTCTCCATCATCGCCCACATCGACCATGGCAAGTCGACGCTGGCCGACCGTTTCATTCAGATGTGCGGTGGCCTGTCTGCGCGCGAAATGGAAGCTCAGGTCCTTGACTCCATGGACCTGGAGCGCGAACGCGGGATCACCATCAAGGCCCACAGCGTCACGCTTCACTACAAGGCGCAAGACGGCAAGACCTACCAGCTGAACTTCATCGACACCCCCGGCCACGTCGACTTCACCTATGAAGTCTCGCGCTCGCTGGCCGCCTGTGAAGGCGCGCTGCTGGTGGTGGACGCCGGCCAAGGCGTCGAAGCCCAGTCCGTGGCCAACTGCTACACCGCCATTGAGCAAGGCCTCGAGGTCATGCCGGTGTTGAACAAGATGGACCTGCCCCAGGCTGACCCGGACCGCGTCAAGGACGAGATCGAGAAGATCATCGGCATCGACGCCACCGACGCCGTGGCCTGCAGTGCCAAGAGCGGCATGGGTGTCGACGAGGTGCTCGAGCGCCTGGTGCACACCATCCCCGCGCCCGTGGGCGAGATCGACGCGCCGCTGCAGGCGCTGATCATCGACTCCTGGTTCGACAACTACCTGGGCGTGGTCTCGCTGGTGCGCGTGCGCCAAGGCCGGGTCAAGAAGGGCGACAAGATCCTGGTCAAGTCCACCGGCAAGGTGCACCTGGTCGACAGCGTCGGCGTCTTTACCCCGAAACACACCCAGACCGCCGACCTCAAGGCCGGTGAAGTGGGCTTCATCATCGCCAGCATCAAAGACATTCACGGTGCACCGGTCGGTGACACCCTGACCCTGTCCTCGACCCCGGAAGTCGAAGTGCTCGCAGGCTTCAAGAAGATCCAGCCACAGGTCTATGCCGGCCTGTTCCCGGTCAGTTCCGAGGATTTCGAAGACTTCCGTGACGCCCTGCAAAAACTGACCCTCAACGATTCGTCGTTGCAGTACATGCCGGAAAGCTCCGACGCCCTGGGCTTCGGTTTCCGCTGCGGCTTCCTGGGCATGCTGCACATGGAGATCATCCAGGAGCGCCTGGAGCGCGAGTACGACCTGGACCTGATCACCACCGCTCCTAGCGTGATCTACGAGCTCGAACTCAAGACCGGCGAAACCATCATCGTCGACAACCCGTCGAAGCTGCCGGACGTCTCGGCTGTCACCGACTTCCGCGAGCCGATCGTCACCGCGACCATCCTGGTGCCGCAGGAGCACCTGGGCAACGTCATCACCCTGTGCATCGAGAAGCGTGGCGTACAGCGCGACATGCAGTTCCTCGGCAGCCAGGTGCAGGTGCGTTACGACATGCCGATGAACGAGGTGGTGCTGGACTTCTTCGACCGCCTCAAGTCGACCAGTCGCGGATACGCTTCGCTGGACTATCATTTCGATCGCTACCAGTCGGCCAACCTGGTCAAGCTGGATGTACTGATCAACGGCGACAAGGTCGATGCCCTGGCCCTGATCGTGCACCGCGACAACGCGGCCTACAAAGGCCGTGCGTTGACCGAGAAGATGAAGGAACTGATCCCTCGGCAGATGTTCGATGTGGCGATCCAGGCAGCCATCGGCGGCCAGATCATCGCGCGGACAACTGTCAAGGCGCTCAGAAAGAACGTACTGGCCAAGTGCTACGGTGGTGACGTCAGCCGTAAGAAGAAACTGCTGGAGAAGCAGAAGGCCGGTAAGAAACGCATGAAGCAGGTCGGCAACGTGGAAATTCCACAAGAAGCCTTCCTCGCCGTGCTCAGGTTGGATAGCTAGGTCCTATGTCGCTAAATTTCCCGCTGTTGCTAGTCATCGCCGTAGCCGTCTGCGGCCTGTTGGGCTTGATCGACCTGCTGTTCCTGGCCCCGCGCCGGCGAACGGCAATCGCCAATTATCAGGGCAGCGTCCGCCAGCCCGAGATGGCGGTGGTCGAGCGCCTGAACAAGGAGCCGCTGCTGGTCGAGTACGGCAAGTCGTTCTTCCCGGTGCTGTTCATCGTGCTGGTGCTGCGCTCGTTTCTGGTCGAGCCGTTCCAGATCCCTTCGGGGTCGATGAAACCGACCCTGGAAGTGGGCGACTTCATCCTGGTGAACAAGTTCTCCTATGGCATTCGCCTGCCGGTGATCGACAAGAAGGTCATCGAGGTGGGTGACCCGCAACGCGGTGATGTGATGGTGTTCCGCTACCCAAGCGACCCGAACGTCAACTACATCAAGCGTGTGGTCGGCCTGCCGGGCGACCAGATCCGCTACACCAATGACAAGCGGTTGTACGTCAATGGTCAGCCGATTGCCGAGCAACTGGTGGGCACCGAGCCGGGCACCTTGGGCAGCGCCGAGCTGTACAAGGAGAAGCTGGGCGAGGCCGAGCACCTGATCCGCAAGGAGATGAGCCGTTATCGCATGCCGCCGGACCAGCAATGGACCGTACCGGCCGGCCACTACTTCATGATGGGCGACAACCGCGACAACTCCAACGATAGCCGCTACTGGGATGATCCGAACATTCCCAAGGAACTGCACGGCATGGTTCCGGACCGGAACATTGTCGGCAAGGCCTTCGCGGTCTGGATGAGCTGGCCAGAGCCCAAGCTCAGCCACCTGCCCAACCTGTCGCGGGTCGGCCTGATCCATTGATACCCTTCGGCGCTGTCCAGCAGACAGCGCCGAATGCATTTCTGACATAGGCTGTGTTCTCAGGGATCGAGAGATGCGTCGCGTGCAGCGGCGGACCACAGCCAAACAGTCTTTCAGGATGTTGATTTGAACAACGCGTTGAACAACCAACGGGTGGCCGCATGACTGCTTCCCTTGCCACTCTGGAGCGAAAGCTCGGATACACTTTCAAGGATCAGGACCAGATGCTTCTGGCCCTGACCCATCGCAGCTACGCCGGGCGCAATAACGAGCGCCTGGAGTTTCTTGGCGACGCCATTCTCAACTTCGTGGCGGGCGAGGCGCTGTTCGAGCGCTTTCCGCAGGCCCGCGAAGGCCAACTGTCGCGCTTGCGTGCCCGCCTGGTCAAGGGTGAAACCCTGGCCCGTCTGGCCCGGGGCTTTGACCTGGGCGAATACCTGCGCCTGGGTTCTGGTGAGCTTAAAAGCGGCGGTTTCCGCCGTGAATCGATCCTGGCCGATGCCCTGGAGGCGCTGATTGGCGCCATCTACCTGGACGCGGACATGCAGACCGCTCGGGAGCGTGTGCTGGCCTGGCTGGCCGATGAGTTCGAAAGCCTGACCCTGGTCGACACCAACAAGGACCCCAAGACCCGCCTGCAGGAGTTTCTGCAGTCGCGCAGCTGTGAGCTGCCGCGTTACGAGGTGGTGGACATCCAGGGCGAACCGCACTGCCGGACCTTCTTCGTCGAATGCGAAGTGGTTCTGCTGAACAACAAGAGCCGTGGTCAGGGTGTGAGCCGGCGAATCGCCGAGCAAGTCGCCGCCGCGGCTGCACTGATCGCCCTGGGCGTGGAGAATGGCAATGACTGATAACAATCCGACCCGCTGCGGCTACGTGGCCATTGTCGGCCGCCCCAACGTGGGCAAGTCGACCTTGCTCAACCACATCCTCGGCCAGAAGCTGGCGATCACCTCGCGCAAGCCACAGACCACCCGCCACAACATGCTCGGCATCAAGACCGAAGGTGATGTGCAGGCGATCTACGTCGATACGCCGGGTATGCACAAGGCCAACGACAAGGCCCTGAACCGTTACATGAACCGTAACGCTTCGGCTGCCCTGAAAGACGTCGATGTGGTGATCTTCGTGGTCGACCGCACCCGCTGGACCGACGAGGACCAGTTGGTGCTCGAGCGCGTGCAGTACGTCAGTGGCCCGGTCATCCTGGCGGTCAACAAGACCGATCGTCTGGAAGAAAAAGCCGATCTGATCCCGCACCTGCAATGGCTCCAGGAGCAACTGCCGAACGCGGAAGTGGTGCCGATCTCCGCCCAGCAGGGGCATAACCTCGAGGCACTGGAAGGGCTGATCGCCAAGCATTTGCCCGAGAACGAGCATTTCTTCCCGGAAGACCAGATCACCGACCGCAGCAGCCGTTTCCTGGCGGCCGAGCTGGTGCGCGAGAAGATCATGCGTCAGTTGGGTGCGGAGCTGCCGTACCAGATCACCGTGGAAATCGAAGAGTTCAAGCAGCAGGGGCATGTGTTGCACATCCATGCGCTGATCCTGGTCGAACGTGATGGCCAGAAGAAGATCATCATCGGTGACAAGGGCGAGCGTATCAAACGCATTGGCTCCGATGCGCGCAAAGATATGGAAGTGCTGTTCGACGCCAAGGTCATGCTCAACCTCTGGGTCAAGGTCAAGGGCGGCTGGTCCGACGATGAGCGCGCCCTGCGCTCGCTGGGCTACGGCGACCTGTAACCCCTCCAGCGGCCCGGATCTCTCCGGGCCGCTCTGCTTTCGGGCCACTCCCCATGGAACAACCAGTCGGCCAGCCGGCCTATGTGCTGCACAGTCGTGCCTACAAGGAAACCAGCGCACTGGTGGACTTCCTCACGCCGCAAGGTCGAGTGCGGGCCGTGCTGCGCCGGGCGCGAGGCAAAGGGGGCAGCCTGGTACGGCCGTTCGTGCCGCTGGAGGTGGAGCTGCGCGGGCGCGGTGAGCTGAAGAATGTCGGCCGCCTGGATGCCCTCGGTATCGCCGCCTGGCTGCATGGCGATGCACTGTTCAGCGGGCTGTACCTCAACGAGCTGCTCATGCGTTTGCTGCCGGCCGAAGCCCCACACCCGGCGCTGTTCGAACACTACACCCTGACCTTGCAGGCCTTGGCCGCCGGGCGCCCACTGGAGCCGCTGCTGCGTTCCTTCGAATGGCGCCTGCTGGACGAACTCGGCTATGCGTTTTCGTTGCAGCATGACGTCAACGAGACGCCGATCGATGCCGATGGGCGTTATCGTTTGCGCGTGGATGCCGGGCTGGAGCGGGTCGAGTTAGTGCAGCCCGGCCTGTTCCAGGGTGCCGAGCTGCTGGCCCTGGCTGAAGCAGACTGGGAAGCCCCAGGTGCCTTGCTTGCGGCCAAACGGCTGATGCGCCAGGCACTGGCTGTTCACCTGGGCCCTAAACCACTGGTCAGTCGGGAACTGTTTCGCAAGCGCTGATCCCGTCGTATGCTGTGTGGCTAAATCTTCAGGAGAGCCTTTCGTGACTCACAGCAACCGCATGCTTCTCGGCGTAAACATCGACCACGTGGCGACGCTGCGCCAGGCCCGGGGCACGCGTTACCCTGACCCGGTCAAGGCTGCCCTGGACGCCGAAGAGGCGGGTGCCGACGGCATCACCGTGCACCTGCGCGAAGACCGCCGGCATATTCAGGAACGCGACGTGGTGGTGCTCAAGGATGTGCTGCAGACGCGCATGAACTTCGAGATGGGCGTTACCGAAGAGATGATGGCGTTCGCCGAGAAGATTCGCCCGGCACACATCTGCCTGGTGCCCGAGACCCGTCAGGAGCTGACCACCGAAGGCGGCCTGGACGTGGCGGGGCAGGAGGCGCGGATTAAGGCCGCCGTCGAGCGCCTGGCGCGCACCGGTGCCGAAGTGTCGCTGTTCATCGACGCCGACGAGCGCCAGATCGAAGCTTCACGCCGCGTGGGCGCCCCGGCCATCGAACTGCACACCGGCCGTTACGCCGATGCCCAGACGCCGACCGAAGTGGCTGAAGAGCTCAAGCGCATCGCTGACGGTGTGGCCTTTGGCGTGGCCCAGGGGCTGATCGTCAATGCCGGCCACGGCCTGCATTATCACAACGTCGAGGCGGTTGCTGCGATCAAGGGCATCAATGAGCTGAACATCGGCCATGCGTTGGTGGCCCATGCGCTGTTCGTCGGCTTCAAGGCGGCGGTGGCGGAGATGAAGGCGCTGATCGTAGCGGCGTCGCGCTGATCATAGGGCCTTTGTAGGAGCGCCCCGGCAAGGCCGCTCCTACATAGAGCGCGGCGACATTGCCAGGGCCATCGCTAACCCGGAAATATCAGACTGAACCGGGTCGGCCCTGCCGGGCTGCTCACGACCTCAACCCGCCCCCCATGCAATTGCATGATCGATTTCACAATTGCCAGCCCCAGGCCAGTGCCACCCTCCAGCCGAGAACGCCCGGCGCCCACGCGGTAAAAACGCTCGAACAACTGCGGCTGATGCTCTGCGGCAATGCCCACCCCCTGGTTCTCAACCCATACCCTGACATCGCCACCCTGGCGCTCGATACCCAGCTCTATGGGTTTGCCTGGCAGCGCATGCCGAATGGCATTGCTCAACAGGTTCGACAAGGCACGCTGGAACATCAGCCGATCACCCGATGCCGTGCCCCAACCACGGATGCGCAGTTCGATATCCTTGAACTCGGCGCTGATGGCGAACAGCTCGACCACCTGTGCCGTCTCATCCGCCAGTGCCAGGGGCTTGAGCGCCACCTGGGCCTGCGGCTGGCTGACCTGGGCGAGAAACAGCATGTCGTTGATGATGCGGTTGAGCCGGGTCAGCTCTTCGATACTGTCTTCCAGCACTTCCCGGTAATTGGCATTGTCGCGCTCACGGCTCAGGGTAACCTGGGCCTTGCCCATCAGGTTGCTCAAGGGCGTGCGCAGCTCATGGGCCAGGTCGTCGGAAAATTGCGACAGCTGGCTCACGCCCTGGTCGAGGCGGTCGAGCATCACGTTGATGCTTGTGGCCAACGCTGCCAACTCCTGCGGCAGGCCGGTAGCGGGCAAGCGGTGTTGCAGATCCTGGGCCGATACCTGCCCGGCAATGCGCCGGAAGTGCTGCAGGGGGGCCAGCCCGCGCTGCACCAGCCACCATGCAGCAGCGCCGATCAATATCAGCAGCAAAGGCAAGACCAGCACGGTAGAACGCAGGTAAGCCTGAAGCAGTGCGTTGTCGTCGGCGCGGTCGAGCGACATCATCACCCGTACCGGGGTGTCGTCGCGCAAGCGCATCTGACGTGTCGCAGTCAGCATCTGCTTGCCACGGCTGTCGCGCCATTCGTGGAAGGCCAGGCGCGCACCAGTCTGCAGTTCGCCCACGCGCGACTCCAGTGCCGGCCCCAGGCTGAGCAGGTGCGGATGGCGGCCTTCGAGGGCCAGCACGCTGAGGCTGAGGTTGTCGTGCCCCATCACCAGGTCAAGCAGAGGGTGGGCGCGGCTGCCCAGGTCTTCGCTGCGCAGGTCGACCCTCAGGTTGTGCTCGACCTGCAGCATCTTGCGCGCCAGGTCTTTGCGCGCGCGGCTGTCCAGTTCGTGATCCAGGGCAACCACGGCCAGGCAGGCCAACAGCAGCACCAGCACCGCCCCCATCAGCGTGACGCTCAGGCCCAGGCGCAGCGACAGGCTGGCATTCTTCAAAACCGTGCCTCGAGTACGTAGCCGACGCCGCGCAAGGTGTGGATCAGCTTGTCATCGAAGGGGTCGTCGATCTTCGCCCGCAGGCGGCGGATCGAGACTTCGACCACATTGGTGTCACAGTCGAAGTTCATGTCCCACACCAACGAGATGATTTGCGTGCGTGACAGCACCTCGCCGGTCTGGCGCATCAGCAGGTGCAGCAAGGCGAACTCCTTGGCGGTCAGGTCGATGCGCTGCCCTGCGCGGTAAGCACGATGGCGGCCAGGGTCCAGCTCCAGGTCGGCCACGCGCAGGGTGCTGGGTTGCAGTTGCTGGTCGTTGCGGCGCAGCAGGCTGCGGATTCGCGCCAGCAGCTCGGGGAATTCGAAGGGCTTGAGCAAGTAGTCATCGGCGCCCAGGTCCAGCCCTTTGACCCGGTCGGCCAGGCGGCCGTGGGCGGTCAGCATCATGATGCGCGTGGCGGATTCGGCGCGCAGACGCTGCAGTACGGTCCAGCCATCGAGCTCGGGCAAATTGACGTCGAGGATGACCAGGTCATAGGCCTGCTGGCGGGCCAGGTGCAGGCCGTCGGTGCCGGTATGGGCACAGTCGACCACGTAGCCGTTCTCGCGCAGGCCTTGCAGCAGGTAATCGGCGGTACGCAGCTCGTCCTCGATGATCAGTAGGCGCATAGGGGGCTCGCAGTGGTGAAAAGGGGGCGATTCTCGACCCTGTAGTGACATCAGGGTCAAGCGGCAGGATGTTACGGCATGAGAGAGGGGGAATTGCCTGGATAACGGATTTGTAATCCGCGCGTCATGCCGCTGCCTGGCAGGGGGGCACCCGGCCAGATTGCAGGACTGTAATGCCCGCCTCACCTTGGCGTTAGCTACGCCTCGCTAGGATGGCCCCATCTGAACGGTTACCACGAGGCAAGCACGATGAACCTGATCAAATACCTGCTGTTGGCAACCCTGGCCTTTGGCAGCGTCAGCGCCTATGCCGAAGGCGGCGCCGAGCGTTCCCGGCAGTTCTGGGAAGCGTTCCGTCAGGACCAGCAGCGCCTGCACGGTGACAAACAACAGGCCGTGGTGGAACGGGAGCGCACAGCGCAGCAAAAGGCCCGCGAGGTGGCCAAGGACTGACTTTACCCACCTGCGGCGCCATCGCTCCTCGTCGCAGGGATGTTCGGGCGCCCGTAGGGCGCCTTTTTTATTTGCGCGCTACCAGCGTCGCCCGGCGCGGCGCTGGCAGGCCTTCGATGGTGCGGCTGTGGTCGTTCGGGTCGAGGAAGTCGCTCAGCGACTGGTAGCGCATCCACTCCGTACTGCGCTGTTCGTCGATGCTGGTGACGCTGACGTCGACGCAGCGCACATCACTGAACCCGGCACGGCGCAACCAGCGCTCCAGGGCCGGCACCGAGGGCAGGTACCAGACGTTGCGCATCTGTGCGTAGCGGTCTTCGGGGACCAGCACCTGTTGCTCATCGCCTTCGACCACCAGCGTCTCCAGCACCAGCTCACCGCCTTTGACCAGGCAGTCCTTGAGCGCCAGCAAGTGCTCGATAGGGGAGCGGCGGTGGTAGAAGACGCCCATGGAAAACACGGTGTCGAAACCTTCCAGGTTGGCGGGCAGCTCTTCCAGGGCGAACGGCAAATGCCAGGCCGGCAGATCGGGCAAATACTGCTGCACCGCCTGGAACTGGCAGAAGAACAGCCAGTTGGGGTCGACCCCGACCACCATGTCGGCACCGGCGCCGAGCATGCGCCACTGGTAATAACCATTGCCGCAACCGACATCGAGTACGCGCTTGCCCTTGAGGTCCAGGTGCGGGCTGACCCGCGACCATTTCCAGTCCGAACGCCATTCGGTGTCCACATGCACGCCGAACAGGTCGAACGGCCCTTTGCGCCAGGGCGACAGGCCCATCAGCGCCTCACGCATCCGCGCGCGGGTCGTATCGTCGCAGTCGCAGTCCAGGCGCAGCCCGTTGACCAGGTCGATTTCGCTCGGTTGCACGGCGGGCAGGGCGTCGAGCGCGCCGCGCCAGCGGTCGAGGTCGCCGTGGCCTTTTTCCAGTTTGGCTTCCAGCTGTGCTTGCAGGCCTTGCGACCAGGAAGCCAGGGGCGTACCCGCCAGGCGGCGGACAAGGGGGGACAAATCGATCATGGCAGGGCTATCAGCGAGGCGAAATTAAGGCATTGGAACCACGGCACCACTTTCGAGAACCCGGCAGCGCGCAGGCGCGCCTTGTGGGTCTCCAGGGTGTCTGGCTTCATCACGTTTTCGATGGCGCTGCGCTTCTGGGCAATTTCCAGTTCGCTGTAGCCGTTGGCCCGTTTGAAGTCCAGGTGCAGTTCATTGAGCAGGGTCTGTTCGTCGTCGTCGGTAAAGTGCAGCTTTTCCGAGAGAATCAACGCGCCACCCGGCAACAGCGCTTGACGAATACGGCCAAGCAGTTCGAGGCGCTGATCGGGGGCGATGAACTGCAGGGTGAAGTTCATCGCCACCACCGAGGCCGGCTCGAAGGGCAGGGCGAGGATGTCGGCTTCCAGCACGTTGACTGGCAGCAACTCCTGGAACATCGAGTCCTGGGCCGTGAGGTACTGGCGGCAGCGTTCGACCATCGCCGCGGAGTTGTCGACGGCGATCACCCGGCAACCGTCATTGCGCACGTGGCGGCGCAATGACTGAGTGACGGCGCCCAGCGAGGCACCCAGGTCGTACAGCGTGCTGTTCGGCTGAGCGAAGCGTGCGGCCAGCACGCCGAGGTTCTCGACGATGGTCGGGTAGCCCGGCACCGAACGCTTGATCATGTCCGGGAATACGCGCACCACGTCTTCGTTGAAGGCGAAATCGGGTACCTGCTCCAGGGGGTGGGCGAAGAGGCGGTCGGGGGATTGGCTCACGGCAGACTCAGGCGTGGGTAATGAGGGGGCAATATTCTAGCGAAAAGTGTCTGCGGCTGCCTATTTATCGGACCGAAGTGGCAGAGGGGAGGGTGGAGGAGGGTGTTCCCCCATTCATTGATCCGTCCCTGCATGGCGACTTTTCCGGCACGTTATCGACAATGCCCTGACTTCAGTAATCAGCGGCCAGCGCTACTGTGTTTGAGTGGTTAATCTTGCTTGGAATACTTCATATCCGCCGTGGAGGCTTTATATGGGAAACAGTAGCGAAGAAGATGTGCCTCTCGTTCAAAGTAGTGACGCGCAGCCTGAACAGAAGCCATTTGAAGAGCTGACGGAAGAGGAACGGGCAATCCTGATACCCAGCCAGATATTTAAATTAAAGGAGAAAGAGCCAGCCTTTATTTTTAGTCGGGAGAATCTGAGGACGATCAAGCGTTATGAGAATGCGGTTCGCCAGTTGCCGACGCCTGCCCAAGTTTCAGAAATCGGGGCGCTGTCTGTTCTCGGTCTTGAAGCAGAGGACGTCAATGTATTTTTCAGTAATCTGCGTGCGCACGTAAATACTTGGGATGGCGTTGAAGATTCATGCAAAACTATGGGGGCTGATCTGCAGGTATTTGCTGAGAGTCTGATCCGGGACGGCGTCAGTCTTATAGCAATCATCAAGAGCCTCGACTCGTGGGATTCTTTGCCAGAAGATCCCGCTGCGCTTGCGGCGCTCAAGCTTTCTGATGCCGAGGTTGAGAAATTTAATGAAGGTGTGGATACTTATCTGCAGCACATTACCGATGATATCGCCGATAAGCTAGACAGTATTCGGCAGGTCAAAAAGCTCATTGACCATTTTGGTGACACTATTACCAATAACTTGGATCCCATGGCCAAAAGTTT
The DNA here is from genome assembly GCF_051123555.1 of Pseudomonas sp. NFX1. NCBI lineage: Bacteria > Pseudomonadati > Pseudomonadota > Gammaproteobacteria > Pseudomonadales > Pseudomonadaceae > Pseudomonas > Pseudomonas sp. NFX1. The sequence goes on from NZ_CP169366.1 coordinate 5,869,583, forward strand.
GATCGGTAACTTCGAAAGTCATGATGTTGCCGGCAAGCTGAAATCGATAGAAGATGAACTCGCCCTCCTGGATGACGACATTAAGCGGAAACTTGCAGAGTATAATGGCCTTGTCGGTACCGCTTTCTACGGCTTGGTTTTCGGGCCGATCGGGCTTTTAGTTACCGGCGGAATCTATGGCGCTCAAGCTGAAATCGTACGGGCCGAAAAAAACGAGCTGATCAAACGGCACGAGGACCTGTCCGTCACTAAAGATCTGTTGTTGGGGGGAGGGGTAAGCCAACTCGAAGGTGTCAAAGCTATTTTGAAAGATATGCAATTCAGGTTGGTGGATGTGAGTACGGCGACCAAAAATCTCGAAGATGTTTGGGTGTTGTTGGAGGCCTATGCAAAGAGCTCGCTAAGAAAAGTAAAAGGGGTGTCGACCCAGTTAGATCTTAAGCACTTTGCCACTGGCTTTGAACGGGTTATCACACCGTGGCGTGATATTCTAGGTATTACCAAGAAACTTTCTGAATTGTTCAATGAGACCCTGCGGGCTTAAGGAGCTTTGCTGTTATGGATAAGATAATGAATGAACTGCCCGATGTAAAAATCATGCTGCAGATCGAAACTCGGATTAAACATCTTTATTACAGTGAGTCCACTGCAATGCTGCCCGCCGTGCGTGAGCGCTTGCTGGATCTGGTCACCTTGGTCGAAGCCGGTAATGATGCTCTGCGCGAAAAAGCAGTGGGCAGCTTGGTCGCATTGAACCTCGACCTTGAGGGCGCGCTGTCGCCGCAGGATGAACAAGAATTGCTGCGTATCCGCCAAGACCTGCGTGCAGAAGCAAGCGAGGTTGTCGAGGCGATAGAGCGGGTAGGCGGGTACCGCTCACCGAATGTCATAGAAGATAAGCAAGCGCATGAGACTGATGTCGTGAATCAGCGGGATTGCATTGCAGAGATCGAGAAAACACTCGCCGACAAGACGGCAGAGCTGAAAGAGGTCGATGATCTGTTTCAGACAATCGGTCGGCCTTCTGTACGCAAGGCATTGCGCAACACCATTCCAGAGGAACGTGATATAGATACCGTGCTGAAAACGATCAAAGATCCCACGGTAAACCCAGAGCTGGTCAAGGTGGCCTTGAGCAACCTCAACAAGCACCTGGATCTGCTGGAGCAAGGCCGAAGGTTCGCCGATGTCATTGCGGCCAGGAAGAAACTTAGCGATGCCCGGGCCGACCAACAAAGAACGTTGGATCATCTTCAACAGCAACTGGAAAAGGCGGAGCACGAAGCTGGTCAGTTTGCCAGTGTGGCGGAGTTGCTCGAGAACCGCACACCCTGGTTGGAAGAAGCGGGCAAGTTCACCGATGCATGGCAGGTTCATTACAATGCATTGAGTGCTTCCACTACACCAGAAGCACTTGGGGCTGCGTTAGGGCAAGCACGCGATTACCTACTCGCCTTACGCCGGCGTTTCGAAGCGGTCTGAATTGCGTTCAATTCACCTTGATTGAACAATCAAACGTCTGCACGGGGCGCACTTCCGGCGCCCACGGCTGCTGATAGACCAACACCAGATGCCCTTCCCCAGCAGCGCGGGCTTCGAAGCGCCAGGAGGAAATACCCGCGCTGCCAACGATACCGGCGTCCTCGGGGGCGCTGTAAACCTCGGGGCCGAGGCTACGCAGTACATTCGAGGCTGGGTTCTGCACCAACCAGCGGTATCCGGTGGTGGGGTTGCTGGGCAGGGTCAGGGTCAGCGCCTGACCGACCTGCAGGCGCTTGGGGCATTCGCTTTCAGCGTCGAGTTGGACGGTTTGCCTGGGCTGCTGGGCGCAGGCAGTCAGCAGGGCGAGGCTAAGGGTAACGAGCAGACGAGGGGCGGCCATGTTTGGCTCCGAAGGCTGGCGATGGCCTGAGGATAACCGAACCACATGCGGATTTGTGCTACCTACCGGTAAAGGCCGCTTCGCGGTTCACGCCGCGAAGCGGCCTGCACAGAATCAGAACAGCACTTTCGCCACGTCGGCAAAGCGCTTGGCGAAATGCACCGTCAAGCCTTCGCGCAGGTAGTCGGGCAGTTCCTCGAAGTCGCCGCGGTTGGCCTCAGGCAGGATCAACTCGAAGATCTTCTGTCGCTTGGCGGCAATCACCTTCTCACGCACACCGCCAATCGGCAGCACCTGGCCGGTGAGGGTCAGTTCACCGGTCATCGCTACGCCTTTTTTCGGCGCTTGGTCGCGTGCCAGCGACAACAAGGCGCTGGCCATGGTAACCCCGGCGCTCGGGCCATCCTTGGGCGTGGCGCCCTCTGGCACGTGCAGGTGGATGAAGGCTTCGTTGAAATAGCCTGGGTCGCCACCAAACTGCTTGAGGTTGGAGCTGACATAGCTGTAGGCGATTTCGGCGGATTCCTTCATCACATCACCCAGTTTGCCAGTCAATTTGAAACCGCGGTTGAGGGTGTGAATGCGGGTGGCTTCGATCGGCAGCGTGGCGCCGCCCATGCTGGTCCAGGCCAGGCCGGTGATCACGCCCTTGCCGGCCAGTACCTGTTCGCTGCGGAACACCGGCATGCCGAGCGCGGCCTCCAGGTCCTTGCTGCCAATCTTGAGTTTGGTATCGGGGTTTTCCAGCAACTTGACCACAGCCTTGCGCACCAGTTTGCCCAGTTGTTTTTCCAGCTGCCGCACGCCGGCCTCGCGGGCATAGCCCTCGATCACGGTGCGCAGGGCACTGTCGCTGATGCTCAGGCTGGTCTTGGCTACGCCTGCCTTGTCCAACTGCTTGGGCCACAGATGGCGCTTGGCGATGGCCAGTTTTTCTTCGGTGATGTAGCCGGAGAGGCGGATCACTTCCATGCGGTCGAGCAAGGGCCCGGGGATCGAGTCGAGGGTGTTGGCGGTGCAGACGAACAGCACCTTGGACAGGTCCAGGCGCAGGTCGAGGTAGTGGTCAAGGAAGTCGACGTTCTGCTCGGGGTCGAGGGTTTCGAGCAGCGCCGAAGCCGGGTCGCCCTGGTAGCTCTGGCCCATCTTGTCGATCTCGTCGAGCATGATGACCGGGTTCATCACTTCGACATCTTTCAGCGCCTGCACCAGCTTGCCCGGTTGGGCGCCGATGTAGGTGCGGCGGTGGCCCTTGATTTCCGCTTCGTCGCGCATGCCGCCGACACTGAAGCGGTAGAACGGCCGGCCGAGCGATTCGGCGATGGACTTGCCGATACTCGTTTTGCCCACGCCGGGTGGGCCCACCAGCAGCACGATCGAGCCGCTGATCTCGCCTTTCCAGGCACCCACCGCGAGGAATTCGAGAATGCGTTCCTTGATGTCGTCAAGGCCTGCGTGGTGTTGGTCGAGCACCTTGCGGGCGTGCTTGAGGTCGAGCTTGTCCTTGCCGTAAACGCCCCACGGCAGGGCGGTGGCCCAGTCCAGGTAGTTGCGGGTCACGGCGTATTCCGGCGAGCCGGTCTCGAGGATCGACAGCTTGCCCATCTCTTCGTCGATGCGCTTCTGGGCCTGCGCGGGCAAGGTCTTGCCTTCCAGGCGCTGCTCGAACTGTTCGAGGTCGGCGCTGCGGTCGTCTTTGGTCAGGCCCAGCTCTTGCTGGATGACCTTGAGCTGTTCCTTGAGGAAGAACTCGCGCTGGTGTTCGCCGATCTGGCGATTGACCTCGGCCGAGATCTCGTTCTGCAGGCGCGCCACCTCGACCTCTTTGCGCAGCATTGGCAGCACCTTTTCCATGCGCTTGAGCATGGGCACGCAGTCGAGCACTTCCTGCAGCTGGGTGCCGGTGGCTGAGGTAAGGGCTGCGGCAAAGTCTGTCAGCGGCGAAGGGTCGTTGGGGCTGAAGCGGTTGAGGTAGTTTTTCAGCTCTTCGCTGTAAAGCGGGTTCAGCGGCAGCAGCTCTTTGATCGCATTGATCAGCGCCATGCCGTAGGCCTTGACCTCATCGGTCGGCTCGGCGGGTTGGCGCGGGTATTCCACCTCGACCAGGTAGGGCGGGCGATGGTGCTTGAGCCAGGTGCGGATGCGCACGCGGGTGAGGCCCTGGGCGACGAACTGCAGTTTGCCGTTTTCACGGCTGGCATGATGCACCTTGACCAAGGTGCCGTACTCCGGCAGCGCCGAGGTGTCGAAATGGCGGTGGTCTTCGGGCGGTGTGTCCATGAAGAACAGCGCCAGGCACTGGTCCGGGGTCTTGGCCACCAGGTCGAGGGTTTCGGCCCAGGGCTCTTCGTTGACGATCACCGGCAACACTTGGGCGGGGAAGAACGGGCGGTTGTGAATCGGGATCACGTAGACCTTGTCCGGCAACTGTTGGCCGGGCAGGGCGAGGGCGTGGCCGGGAACGGCCTGGGTGTCGGTATGCTCGACTTCGCTGTGTTCGTCGGGGTGTTCCGGGAAATCCTGCTGGTCGTTCATGGTGCACCTGCGTGAATGACTATGGTGCTTAGATGGGGCGCGGGGGGATGGGTTTCAAGCTTCGCGTTAGAAGCTGCAAGCTCCAAAAAAAAACGGGGCCATGCAGGCCCCGCTTTCTCTTGTGGCTTGTAGCTTGCCGCTAGAAGCTTAGTCGGCGAGTTTGTAAGCGATGATGTAGTCACCCATCTTGGTGCCCAGCGAGCCGTGGCCGCCAGCGGTCACCAGCACATACTGCTTGCCGTCCTTGCCGCTGTAGGTCATCGGCGTGGCCTGGCCGCCGGCCGGCAGGCGGGCTTTCCACAGTTCCTTGCCGTTGTTGGTGTCGTAGGCACGCAGGTACTGGTCCAGGGTGCCGCTGAGGAAGCCGACGCCGCCAGCGGTGACGATCGAACCGCCCATGCTCGGTACACCCACCGGCAGGCCGATCGGCACCGGGGTGCTGTCACGGGTGGTGCCGTTCTTGTGCTTCCACACGACCTTGTTGGTGAACAGGTCGATGGCCGCCACATAGCCCCAGGCCGGCGCCTGGCACGGTACGCCCAGCGGCGACATGAACGGGTGCATGGTCACGGCATACGGTGCACCGGTGTTCGGCTGCACGCCGCTGGTTTCGCTCTCGCGCTTGCTGCCGGCGGCCACTTGCTCGCGCGGCACCATCTTCGACACGAACGCCATGTAGTTGGGCGAGGTGAACAGCAACTGGCGCACCGGGTCGACCGACACGCTGCCCCAGTTGAACACGCCGACGTTGCCCGGGTAGATCAGCGACCCCTGCTCGGACGGCGGGGTGTACTGGCCTTCGTAACGCAGTTCGCGGAACTGGATGCGGCACAGCATCTGGTCGAACGGCGTGGCGCCCCACATGGCCTGTTCGGTCAGCTCAGGGCCGAGCAGGTTGAGGTCGGAGCGGGCCTGGGTTGGCGAGGTGTGGTCGCCTTTCACCGCGCCTTGTGGCGTCGGGATTTCGCGGATCGGCACGATCGGTGTGCCGTCGCGGCGGTCCAGCACATACAGGCTGCCCTGTTTGGTCGGCACGATGATCGCCGGTTTCACGCCATCGGCGGTCTTCAGGTGGACCAGGGTCGGCTGGCTGCCGACGTCCATGTCCCACAAGTCGTGGTGGGTGAACTGGTAGTTCCAGCGGGCCTTGCCGGTGGCCAGGTCGAGGGCGACCACGCCAGCGCTGTACTTCTCGGCGCCCGGGGTGCGGTCGGCGCCCCACTGGTCTGGGGTCTGGTTGCCCAGCGGCAGATAGATCATGCCCAGGTTTTCATCGACGCTGGCGATCGACCACATGTTGGCCGAGTTGCGGCTGTACGTTTTGCCGGGTGCCAGTGGCTTGGTGTCGTCCGGGTTGTTGCTGTCCCAGTTCCACACCAGGTGGCCGTCGTGCACATCATAGGCGCGGATGACGCCGGACGGCTCGTTGGTCGACTCGTTGTCGGTAACATGGCCGCCGATAATCACCAGATCACGGGTGATCGCCGCAGGCGAAGTGGAATAGTAGCCACCAGCGGTGAACGGGCCGATACCGGTGGTCAGGTCGATCACGCCCTGGTTGGCGAAGCCTTCGCAGACCTTGCCGTTGTCGGCGTTGATGGCGATCAGGCGGGCGTCGGCGGTGGGCAGGTACAGGCGGCGCGGGCAGGACTGGGCGACGGCCTGGCCGGCGTCGGTGATTTTCGGTGCCGGGCTGCCGTCACGGCTGACGTAGTTGTTCTCGTCATAGTACGAGACGCCACGGCAGGTCATGTGGGCGAAGCCCTTGAAGGTGCCGACCGGGCTCTTGACCTGAGGGTCGTAGCGCCAGATTTCCGCGCCGGTGTCCGGGTCCAGGGCCAGCAACTTGCTGTGCGCGGTGCAGGCGTAGAGCATGCCGTTGACCTTCAACGGGGTGTTCTGGTTGGTCAGCTCCACCGGGTCGTTGTCGGTCGGCAGGTCGCCGGTACGGATGCGCCAGGCTTCTTCCAGGCGATAGGCGTTCTGCGGGGTGATCTGGCGCAGTGGCGAGTAGCGGTCGCCATGCTCGGTGCGGCCATAGGCCTGCCATTCGCCATCGGGCATGGCGGGCGCGGCACTGGCCATCTCGCTGCTCTCGCGGCCGATTTCGCCGAACACTTCACCGGGGTGGGTGAACTGGCTGCCCAGGGCACAGGCGCCAGAGGCGAGCACTGCGACGCCGAGCAGCGCGGTGTTGGCCTTGGCTGCCGGGCCAATCAGCGGGCGACGCGCCCATGGCAGCAGCAGGACCACGCCGATGGCGAACCAGATGGCCAGGCGCGGCACCAATTGCCACCAGTCAAGGCCCACTTCCAGCAATGCCCAGGCCGTGCTGCCGAGCAGCACCAGGCCATACAGCCCAAGGGCGATGCGTCGCTGGGCCAGCAGCAGGATGCCGGACAAGGCAAAGCCGATGCCTGCGATCAGGTAGTACAGCGATCCGCCCAGCTGGCTCAGCTTGATACCGCCAGCCAGCAGGGCCAGGCCCATCAGCAGCAGCAGCACGCCCAGAAGGCGCGGTAGCCAGCGGGTTCCATTCTTGGCACCGTCAGTGCTCATCGTAGGTTCTCCGTTAGGTCAAAAAGTGGGTTCAGAAACTGCTCTGGATCTTCAAGCCGCCGATCAGGGCGCCGTCCACCTGCGACACCCCGCCCGGATGGCGGATGTACTGCAGGTTGGGGCGCACCGTGAGCCAGTCGGCCAGGTGTATGCCGTAGTACAGCTCGGCGCTGTACTCGGTGTCCTGCACAGGCAGGAAACCAGGGTTGTCGTAGTCGTCGAGGCCGGCGGCCTGGTTGGCCAGGCGGGCGTTCTTGCGATAGGCCGGGTTGACGTGCACGCGGGCGAGGGCGAAGCCGATGTCGTCCTTGGCGCGGGCATCGAAGGGCCCTTTGTATACCAGTCCTGCCTGAACATAGTTGTCGATGGCATTGGTCTTCTTGTCGTGCAAAGTGGCGTTGGCGAACAGGCTCAGGCCGCGCGACTGGTCGGACGCCAGCGAGGTAACCTGCTGCTGGGCGCCGAGCCACATGCCGTGCTTGCTCGAACGGCTGCGGTAGGCGGCGCCACTGAGGGCGGCCGGCTGGCCGTTGCTGTCGTCGAGCACATCCTGTGCCTTGGCATTACTGTAGTAGTAGCCGGCGCGATATTCCCCTTTCAGGTCATTGACCCGAGGGCTCCACACCAATTCGATCGGCATGATCGCGCCCTGGGTGCCGCTGCCGCTGAGCTTGAAGCCGTTGCCCGATTCCAGGTTGGAGGGGTTCTGCTCGTACACGCCGACCTGGGCATACAGGGTGTCGGCCAGGTTGTAGCGCACGCGCAGGGCCCACTGGCTGACCGGCCAGTTGTACCAGATGCCGCCGACCCAGTTGCCCACCTGCGAGCCGCAGAAGGCCAGGTTCTGGAAGTCGCAGGGGAAGCTGTTGAAGTCTTCACCTTCACCGAAGCGGCCGAATTTGACGTCCAGCGCGCCGTCGAAATACTTCTGTTTGACCCACAGCTGCGTGAGCCGCCAGGTTTCACCACGGCCCCAGACTTCCTGGGCGGAGGTGAAGCCGCCGACGCGCGGGTCGTTGATACGGTCGTTGCTGATGTTGTCGCCGTGGCGCTCGGTGAGGGTCAGTTGGAACTCGGTGTCGTTCCAGCCGAAAATCTTCTGCAGGTCCAGGTGGCTGCCGAAGGTGAACTGGTCGCTGTAGCGCGCGGTGCGATCGTGGTCGTAACCACCGTGCAGGTTGCTGCCCATCTCGCCGGTGTAGCCGAGGGTGAAGTCGTAACCTTTGGCCTGCAATTCACTGCGGCTGCCGCCCCAGTCGCCCAGCATCCAGGGGGAATCGCTGGCGAACATTTCGCTGGCGCTGGTGGGGGCGGCGAGTGCGGTCAAGGCGAGGCCGATGTAACAGTTTTTGGGCAGCAGAAACATGAGATAGCGCTATCTTTTGATTATTGAACAAACGGCAAGGGCATCGAAGGGGCGAGCCCGTCAATGGAGATGGCAACAAGGTGGATTCGATGAAGCGATTCAGCTTGCGGCGGGGAGGATATAGGGGAAGTTGTAAGAAAAAAAGACAAATTGTCGCAGTTGATTGTTGTTGAACTTGTAACAGTGTCCCAGGCGGCACTGACTTTTGCCCACCCTGTGGGACCGTTTGACCCGCGAAGGGGCGCAAAGCGCCCCCCGGGGGACTTCAAAACGACGTACGCAACCCGACTTGCACACTGCGCCCAGGCGCTGGCGCGATGTCCCGCAGAATCGAACTGGCATAACGTACCGTCTGGTCCGTCAGGTTTTCACCCCGCACGAACGCCAGCCACTGGCTTTGCCCGATGTCGAAGCGGTAGCCCACGCTGGCGCCCAGCGTGGTGTAGCCATCGGTGCTGGTCTCATTGCCCGGCTTGCGATGTTGCGACGAGGCATGCTGCACATCGACCCGCGCCTGCCAACGATCCAGCTCCCAGACCAGGCCGCTGTTCAACCGCAGCGGTGCGATACGCGGCAGTGGCTCGCCACTGTCGAGGTTCTTGGCCCGGGTGTAGTCGCCGGACAGTTCCAGCGCGAAGCTGCCGTAACGGTTCTGCACCAGTTGCCAGCGGTCTTGCGCTTCGATGCCATAGAAGCGCGCGCGTACGCCCTGATACTGGTATTCCGGGAAGCCGCCGTGGTCATGATCGTGATCGTGATCATGGTCATCCTGGCCATGGTCGTGGTCATGGCCTTCACGCAGGTTGCCCGTACCGATCAGGCCAATGTAGTTGCGAAAGTGGCTGTAGAACACGCCGACACTGCCCTTGTGGGTGCCATTGTCGAAGCGCAGGGCCAGGTCGCCGGAAATGGCCTTTTCCTTGTTCAGGCTGGCATCGCCCACCTCAAAGGCCCCCGTGGCCACATGCGCACCGTTGGCATACAGCTCATAGAAGGTGGGGGCGCGCTCGGTGTAGCCCAGGTTGGCGGCCAATGACCATATGGGGTCGAGTTGATACACCGCCCCCGAAGACAGCCTGAAGGCATTGAAACTGCTGGCGCTATCTGCGGCGGCAAAGGTTTCGTTGCCCTTGGCATCTGGGTCGACCCGGGTGTGTTCCAGACGCGCGCCCAGGCTCAGGTTCAGGCGCTCGGTGGCCTGCCATTGTTCGAGCATGAACAGCGCCAGGCTGTCGGTATCGGTCTGCGGCACAAAAGCCTCCTCGCCCAGTGCCGAGAACTCGTTGCGGCTGACCTGGGCGCCGATCACCCCTTCAACGGGCCCGAGCGGCTGATGGCGTGCCTCGATGCGCGCTTCGTATCCCTTGTTCTTGAAGGTGGTGTGCACCTCGCCTTGTTCGATCTCGCGGTGTTCGTAGTCGGTATAACCGGCATCGACCTTGACCGAGCTGAATGGGCCGTCCAGGTCACGCAGTTCGGAGGCGAAACCATAGTGATCCTGTTGCATGTCCAGGCGTACGCCGGGTTCTGCCACCGAGCCGTAGTTGCTGTCATAGCGGCTGTAGGACAAGCCGGCATAACCGTGATCCCAGTGGTAGGCGCCGCCGATCGCACCGCCGTCCTGGCGCCCGTCGCTGTTCTCCAGGCGGTGCTTGCTGCCCGGCTCGTCGGCATTACGTATTTTAGAGCTGCGGGCGTAGCCGGGGATGCGCAGGTCGTTGAACTGGCGGCTGTTGGCGTCCAGGTGCAGGGCGAAGGCGCCGTTGCCGGCCTCCAGTTTGCCAGCGCTGCTGCGGGTGGTGTCGGCACCGCCATAACGCAGCTCGCCAGCGCCGTGGATGCCTTCGATGGGCGCATCGGGGATGCGGTTGTCGAACGTATTGACCACCCCGCCGATCGCATTGCCGCCATACAGCAGGGCGGCGGGGCCGCGGACGATTTCGACGCGCTCCACGGTCACCGGGTCGAGTGGCACGGCGTGGTCGTAGGACAGCGACGACGCATCCAGGGCGCCGACGCCGTTGCGCAGAATGCGAATGCGGTCGCCGTCCAGGCCGCGGATCACCGGGCGGCTGGCGCCTGGGCCGAACCAGGTAGAGGCGACACCGGGCTGTTTGTTCAGGGTTTCACCGAGGCTGCCTTGTTGCTGCTGCAGCAGGTCGTCGCCTTCGAGCACCGTGCTTGGGGCGGCCAACTGGCGGTTGCCCAGCGGGTTGGCGGTGATCACCTGAGGTTCGAGTTCAACGGCCTGGCTGGGGGATGAGGCCAGCCAGAGTGCGACGGCGAGGGGGGATAGGCGGAGCGGGATGTACAGCATGGGGATGGGGCGTTCCTTGGCAGAGGCTGTTGTAATGTAACTGTATAACATTGCTATTTCATCACAAGGGTTTTGCCTCTGGCCAGCGGTTTTTCAAGCGGCTTGAGGTTCCCCGGCCACTACACTCGTGTAAGGTGCGCACCTTTCCCACGCTGGAGCACTGGCATGAGCACGGCCCAACACAACGCGCTGCACGGCAAGACCCTGGAGCAGATCCTCACCGAGCTGGTGGCTCACTACCAATGGCAGGGCCTTGCCGAGCGCGTCGACGTGCGCTGCTTCAAGAGCAACCCGACCATCAAGTCGAGCCTGACTTTTCTGCGCAAGACCCCTTGGGCGCGGGAGAAGGTCGAGCTGCTGTACGTGAAGCTGCAGCGCAACGCCTGAGATGCGGCGCCACCCGTGGCTGAGCCTGGCCGCCGTGCTCGGCTGGTTCGGCCTGGCCGTGCAGGTCTACCTGGTATTGCTGGCGCGCTGGCAGGAGCAGGCCAGCCTGATCGGCGGCCTGGTCAACGTGTTCGGCTACTTCACCGTGTTGACCAACACCCTGGTGGCGACGGTGCTGAGTTATGCGGCGTTCGGCCGGGAGGGGCGCGCCAGGCGCTTCTTTCTGCTGCCGTCGGTGAGCTCTGCTGTAGCGGCCAGTATCGTGCTGGTGGCGCTGGCCTACAGCGTGCTGTTGCGCCACCTGTGGCAGCCCGAGGGCTGGCAATGGCTGGCGGACGAGTTGCTGCACGATGTGATGCCTGCGCTGTTCGTTGTGTACTGGTGGTTTGCCGTCCCCAAGGGCAGGTTGCGGCTGTGGCACTTGGCGGCCTGGGCGCTGTACCCGGCGCTGTATTTTGCCTATGCACTGTGGCGGGGGAGTGAGATTGGCGTGTATGCCTACCCGTTCATCGACGTGGCGAGCCTCGGGTATGGGCAGGTGATGCTCAATGCGCTGGGGGTGTTGGCGGGGTTCTGGGCGATTGGCCTGGTGCTGCTGGGCCTGGACAGGTGGCGCGGCCGCTCTGTCATGGAACAACCGCTAAATCATTGATTTAGCGGGGTTCTGGTGACTGCCAGGTTGTTTGCACCCGGGCCCATCACGCGTCGTCCGCAGTACCGTCGGCGCGCCAGTAGGCAGCCGCTTTCAGCGCATCTTCCTGCACGCCTTTCTCCAGCAACAGTGCCTTGGCCTGGCGGGTCAGGGCTTTTTCCAGGGCCACCCAACCGTACAGCCTGCCTTGCGGCAAGGTCAGGTTCTTCAGCAGCGCCAGCAGGTCTTCTTCCTGGCGCCGTACCCAGATCACGTCCACTTGTGCCTTGCTCGGCAGCGGCTGGCGCTCCTGTTCGTCTTCGATCTGGATCACCGCCAGCACCTGGCGCCCCGCAGGCAGTTCTTCCAGGCGCCGCCCGATTGCAGGAATCGCGGTTTCGTCACCGATCAGCAAGTAGCTGTCGAAGATGTCCGGTACCACCATCGAGGCCCGTGGGCCGGCGATGTTCAGGTACTGGCCCGGTGTAGCCTGGGCGGCCCAGGTGGAGGCAGGGCCATCACCGTGCAGGACGAAGTCAAGGTCCAGCTCATGGCCGACCAGGTCGATACGCCGTGGGGTGTATTCACGCATGGTGGGGCGTGCGCCACCTTCACGACCCAGATTGCGCGCTTCGATCGCTTGCTGTTGCTCCGGCGTTTCGGCAAACAGCAGCTTCACATGGTCGTCAGTGCCGACGCTGGTAAAGCCTTCCAGTTCCGCGCCCCCCAGGGTGATACGGCGCATGCGCGGGGTCAGGTCGGTGACGCGCAGCACTTCGAGGCGGCGTTGGCGTATCTCGTGGTTGACGCGGTGAATGGTGTCATTCATGGGGTGTTCTCCGAAAGAGGGTTGGCCGGCCCGGAGGCAATGGCCTTGGCAGTGGTGTTGAGCAGGTCGCGGACGCGCTCGATTTCTTCGGGTGTCCAGCGCCCGCTGTGCATGTGCAGGGCATGGCGCAGGTTGCCGACCGCCTCGTGGATCTCGGGTGGGCGGTCGTGGCCGCGCAGGGCGCGCTTGCTGACTTCGATGCGCATGCGCACGCCGTCAAGGGCCACAGCCTGTTCGGCCAGGGCGTTGCGGCCGGCATCGGTGATGACATAGAGGCGTTTGCTGCCTTGGGCCTGGCCGCTGATCAGCTCGGCTTCCTCAAGGAAGTTGAGGGTCGGGTAGATGACGCCGGGGCTTGGGCTGTAGCTGCCGTCGAACTGGTTCTCGATCTGGCGGATCAGGTCGTAACCGTGGCCAGGTTGCTCAGCCAGCAAGGCCAGCATCAGCAGCTTGAGGTCGCCGGGGGCGAATACGCGTGGGCCGCGTTCGCCGCGGCCGGGGCGTCGCTCGAAAGGGTCGTGGGGTGAATGCTCGCGCATGATCATGGGCTCCGTCTTGTGCGATATATCTTAAGATATTACTCAAGATATATCTAAAGACAAGCCCTAGATGCAGATGATTATCAACTAAATAGTCGATGGGTTATTCCCATGCACGGCTACCTGGGGCACTTTGCACTCATTCGGGTTGCCCGGTTGCAGGTACGGCATGAGGATCGGTGCCATGCCCTTGAGCACCTGCACCGGCAACGCCGAGGTGAATTTGAAGGCTTCCGCCGTGCGCCCTGGCACGAATGCGGTCAATGTGCCGAAGTGGTTATCGCCCAGGAAGAACACGAACGTGGCGGTACGGTTCAGCGAACGCGAGCCGATCAAGCGGCCGCCAGCGCCGAAGCTTTCGATGCGGTTGTCGCCAGTCCCGGTCTTGCCGCCCATCACCAGCGGCGTACCGTCTTGCAGCTTGAAACTGCCGGAAATACGCCGCGCGGTACCCGCGTCGACCACTTGCGACATGGCCCCTTTGAGTGCGCGTGCCACCTCCACCGGCAAGATCCGTTGGCCACGGTCCGGGTCACTCACCAGCTTGGTCTCGTAGGGCGTGTTGTCGGCGAAGTGCAGGGTATCGATGCGCAACGTGGGCAGGCGCACGCCGTCGTTCTGGATGATGCCGACCAGCTCGGAGAGGGCGGCCGGGCGGTCGCCCGAGCTGCCGATGGCGGTGGCCAGTGACGGCACCAGGTGGTCGAACGGATAGCCCACGCGCTTCCAGCGTTGGTGGATGTCGAGGAACGCTTCGATCTCGACCATGGTGCGGATGCGGCTGTCGCGGGCGCCCTGGTGACGGCTCTTGAACAACCAGCCGTACACCTCCTGGCGTTCGAAGCGGCTGGCATTGACCATTTCGGTCAGCGTCGAGCTTGGGTGCTTGAGCAGGTAGCCGAGCAGCCACAGGTCGAGGGGGTGGACCTTGGCGATGTAACCCTGGTCGGGCAAGTCGTACTTGCCTGGGCCGTAGGCGTCGTACATTTCCGACAGGCGACCGTCGGTGAGTTTGCCCAGGGCGATCTTGTCGTCCTTGCTGTGGGCGCGCACAAATGCATTGAAGGTTTCCTGGCCGGCTTCGGGGAACAGGTAACGGTGCACTGCCGCCAGGCGCTGTGGGGTCACGCGCATGCTGTCGAGGAAGGTGTCCAGGCGCTGCTGCGAGGTCTTGCGCTGGTACTTTTTCCAGAACCGCATCAGGTAGTTGGTGCCTTCCTTGTCGGCGAAACGGGCCAGGTATTCCTGCCGGCGTGGGTCGGCGTCGTCCTTGAGCAGCGGTACCCGATTGAACGGCTGCTGGTAGGTGACGTAGCGCACCACGTCGCGCATCAGCCGGATGAACGGCAGGTTGATCGACTCGCGCAGGGCAATCTTCAGGGTCGGGTTGCGGCCGTTGTCTTCCTTGCGGAAGTTGTTGAACACGTGCATGCCGCCCCCAGTGAAGAAGGCTTCGCCGGTATTGGCCGAATATTTGCGTTCCAGGGCGGCATCGAGCATCGCATCGAGGTTCTGGTTTTTGCTGTTTTGCATCAGCCATTCCAGCGACCACTGGGTGATACGGTCCAGTTCGGCCACCTCGACCTTTTTCAGCTCGGCGGCAGGCTTGCCGGCATACTTGTCGTGCAATTCGGCAATGATCTCAAGGTAGGTGGTGAGCACCCGCAGCTTGGCGGTAGAACCCAACTCCAGCTTGCTGCCTTCGTTGATGTCGAAGGGCTGGTCGGTGCTGTCGGTCTGCACCCGCACCCGCGAGCCGTCTTCGGTGCGCTCGAACAGCGTGAAGCTGTAGCGCACCTGGTCGGTGGTCTTGGCAGTCAGCAGGCGCTCGCCGATCAGCCCGATCTGTGCCGCAAACTCGGGGTCGGAGAGGTTTTTCAGGTACTGGCTGACCTGCATTTGCAGGTCAGCCTGCAAGGTGCTGGTGGCCGACAGGTCGAGGCGGTCGAGGTCGTACAGCGGGCGGTTGAGCATGGCCGCCAGGCGATTACGGGCCAGGCTGATGCCTTTGTTGGTGATGATCGGAACGATGGTCGGTTGCGCCACCCAGTCGCGATACACCGCCTTGCTGGCCAGCGCCGCGTCGGCCAGCGGCTGGTCGATGACTTGGTTGGCGGCGAGTACGCGAACATGCGAGTCGGTGAGTTCGGCCAGTTCGACCCGGCCTTTGGACAGGTAATGCGAGGGGCGGCGCTGGGCGATCATCAACGACAGTACCTGGCGCAGGGCCAGGCCACGCGCGGCGAGGCTTTCAGGGTCTTGGGCGGTCGAGGTCAGGGCCTGGTTGACCTGGTCGAAATCGGCGCCGTACCACACCCGCAGGCCCTCAGCCATGCCATGCACTTCGCCGTGGCCCGGCACCGCCGAAAGCGGCACGCTGTTGAGGTAGTCACGCACGATGCGCTGGCGCGCCTCGGTGGTGTCCGGGCCGCCTTGATAGGCACGCACGCTGGCAGAGATCATCTGGCGAATCTTTTCGGCACCGGAAACGGTCAGGCCGTCCGGTGAGTGGCGGTATTTCTCCAGCTGCGTCGCCAGGGTACTGCCGCCAGCCGACTGGCCGGGCAGGGCAAAGTACTTGGCCACTTGGCTGTAGGCCGCCTTGGCGAAGCGCGGCCAGTCGACCGCAGGGTTGTTGCGCGGGTCCTTGGTGTCGAGCAGGTCGCGGTTTTCGATAAACAGCAGGCTGTTGACGATCACCGGCGGGATCGCCGCAAAGTCCGGGTACAGGTGTTGCGGGTAGTTGTACTGGTAGAGCGTGTCGCCACGGCAGTCGGTGATCGACAGGCCGGCCTGGATCTTCTCGATATAGGGGGCGAACAGGCCGTGATCGACGTAGTCCATCAACGCTGGCGAGAACTTTACCTGTTCGCTGATCAGGTAGTCGCGCTTGAGCAACCGCGGCAGGAATTCGCCTAGCGCGCTGTAGCCCAGGCGTTTGTCGAAGGGGCCTTCACCGGGGTAGACGATGGCATCGCTGGGCCCTGGCTGCAGCGAATAGGTCAGGGTGGTGGCCAGTTTGCTGAATTCCCGCGATTGCAGGTTGGAGGTGCGGAATTCGTCATAGGCGGCAAAGCCGAGGGCGATGATGGCCACCAGCAGGATGAGGATGATCAGCCGCCACCAGAGCCGACGCTGACGTGGGGACTTTACAGGTGGCGTCTCGGCCGGAGGGGTTGCGGGTGCTTCCGTTCTGGTTGGTTCCGATTGCCACAGTGCGCCCATAGTCTTCAATCCGGCCAGGTATTTTCGTCTTGCTTGTCTGAAGCTTAGACGTTGACCGGGTTAGGTGAAAAATTTGTAAGAGGGCGAGAAAAGTGGCGTAGGGATATGCGGCTTTGGTGTGGGTTTCGGGGGGAGGCGATGTTGCTAAGGTGGCTACAGGATTTTTACGGCGGCTTCGCAGCCCTTGTCGCGACTCAAGGCCGCGCCCACAGGGGCGAGATTTCTCGCCGAATTTCCCCGTTTATACAGTGAAAATCCCTACAGGGAGCTTCCTATACTGCTCGCCCCCTTCGCCCTGCCGGACGCTCTACGCCGGCACACGGGCCGGCCCACGAGGCCAGCCCGGCAAGTCTACGCCCCGCCTATCGGCGCGGCCGGTGCTGCACGAAGGTCAAATCCAATAACAAAATGAGGTTGTATTGCTATGCCCGTCGGCAACCACCCTGCCCACGCCGAGACCGCCCAGGGCGGCCCTCTGAAGCGTGAACTTGGCGAACGGCACATCCGTCTGATGGCGCTGGGCGCCTGTATCGGTGTCGGTCTTTTCCTCGGTTCGGCCAAAGCCATCGAAATGGCCGGCCCAGCCATCATGCTGTCCTACATCATTGGTGGCCTGGCCATCCTGGTGATCATGCGCGCCCTCGGCGAGATGGCCGTGCACAACCCCGTTGCCGGCTCGTTCAGCCGCTATGCCCAGGATTACCTTGGCCCGTTGGCGGGCTTTCTCACCGGCTGGAACTACTGGTTCCTGTGGCTGGTGACCTGCGTGGCGGAAATCACCGCCGTGGCCATCTACATGGGCATCTGGTTCCCCGACGTACCCCGCTGGATCTGGGCCTTGGCGGCGCTGGGCAGCATGGGCGCGGTCAACCTGGTGGCGGTCAAGGCGTTCGGTGAATTCGAGTTCTGGTTCGCCCTGATCAAGATCGTCACCATCATTGCCATGGTCCTGGGCGGTATCGGCATCATTGCCTTCGGCCTGGGCAACGACGGCGTGGCCATGGGTATCTCCAACTTGTGGAGCAATGGCGGTTTCATGCCCAACGGCGTGACCGGCGTGCTGATGTCGCTGCAGATGGTGATGTTCGCCTACCTGGGCGTGGAAATGATCGGCCTGACCGCCGGCGAAGCACGCAACCCGCAAAAAACCATTCCGCAGGCCATCGGTTCGGTGTTCTGGCGCATCCTGCTGTTCTACGTAGGGGCGTTGTTCGTGATCCTGTCGATCTACCCGTGGAACGAGATCGGCAGCCAGGGCAGCCCGTTCGTCATGACCTTCGAACGCCTTGGTATCAAGACCGCTGCCGGCATCATCAACTTCGTGGTCATCACTGCAGCACTGTCGTCGTGCAACGGCGGTATCTTCAGCACCGGTCGCATGCTCTACAGTTTGGCGCAAAATGGTCAGGCCCCGGCCACCTTTGCCCGCACCTCGAAAAACGGCGTGCCGCGCAATGCGCTGCTGCTGTCGATCGGCGCGCTGCTGCTGGGCGTGCTGGCCAACTACCTGGTGCCGGAAAAGGTCTTTGTCTGGGTGACGTCGATCGCTACCTTCGGCGCGATCTGGACCTGGGTGATGATCCTGCTGGCGCAGCTGAAGTTCCGCGCCGGGCTCACCACTGCCGAGCGCAAGGCGCTGAAATACCGCATGTGGCTGTGGCCACTGAGCTCCTACCTGGCACTGGCCTTCCTGGTGCTGGTGGTAGGCCTGATGGCGTACTTCGAAGACACCCGCGTGGCGCTGTACATCGGCCCGGCGTTCCTGGTGTTGCTGACCGCCTTGTACTACACCTTCCGCCTGGCGCCGAAGCAAGTGCAAGGGGTGGCGAGCACCGCGTCCTGATCTGAAATACTGGGGCCGCAAAGCGGCCCCAGGCATGTCAGGCCGCTACCTCGCTGTTAGGCTCGAAGCTGTCCGCCCGGGCCATCTGCCACATCCGCGAATAGAACTGCCCATCCACCTCACCGGTCAGCAACTCCCCCGGTTTGAGGAATACATGCATCTGCGAGAACAGCTTGATCTCGGTGGCCGATACCCGTCGCACCAGGTGCTTGGCTTCCAATTGTGCCGGGTGTTCCAGGCCGGCTGCGGCGAGCATTTCGGCCAGGGCGCGCAGGGTGTTGTGGTGGAAGTTCAATACCCGCTGGGCCTTGTCCGGCACCACCAGTGCGCGCTGGCGCAACGGGTCCTGGGTGGCCACACCGGTCGGGCACTTGTTGGTATGGCAGCTCTGCGACTGGATGCAACCAATCGCGAACATGAAGCCACGCGCTGCGTTGGCCCAGTCGGCGCCGATGGCCAATACGCTGGCGATGTCGAAAGCACTGACGATCTTGCCACTGGCACCGAGCTTGATCTTGTCGCGCAGGTTCAGGCCGACCAAGGTGTTATGCACGAACAGCAAGCCTTCGCGCAGCGGCACGCCGATATGGTCGGTGAACTCCACCGGCGCCGCGCCCGTGCCCCCTTCCTTGCCGTCGACGACGATGAAATCAGGGAGGATGCCGGTTTCCAGCATGGCCTTGGCGATGCCCATGAACTCCCACGGGTGGCCCAGGCAAAACTTGAAGCCCACCGGCTTGCCGCCGGACAGCTCGCGCAACTGGGCAATGAACTGCATCATTTCAATCGGCGTCGAGAAGGCGCTGTGGCGCGACGGCGAAATGCAGTCCTCGCCCATGAGGATGCCGCGGGTTTCGGCAATTTCCTGGGTCACCTTGTGCTTGGGCAGGATGCCGCCGTGGCCGGGCTTGGCGCCTTGGCTCATCTTGATTTCGATCATCCGTACCTGGGGGGTACGTGCCTGGGCGGCGAAGCGTTCCGGGTCGAACCGCCCGTCTGCAGTACGGCAGCCAAAGTAGCCGCTGCCCAGCTCCCACACCAGGTCGCCACCGTGTTCACGGTGGTAGGGGCTGATGCTGCCTTCGCCGGTGTCATGGGCGAAGTTGCCCAGCTTGGCGCCTTCGTTCAGGGCGCGGATGGCGTTGGCGCTGAGTGAACCGAAACTCATCGCCGAAATGTTGAAGATCGACGCCGAATACGGCTGGCTGCACTGCGGCCCGCCGACGACGATGCGAAAACCTGCTGGGTCGGTCAGCGGTGCCGGGCGCATGGAGTGGCCGATAAATTCGAAGCCGGACTGGTAGACGTCGATCAGGGTGCCGAAGGGTTTGTCCGAGGCTTCGTTCTTGGCCCGGGCATACACCAGCGAGCGCTGGGCGCGGGAGAAGGGCAGGGCGTCGCTGTCGGCTTCGAGCAGGTACTGGCGGATTTCCGGGCGAATGCCCTCGACCAGGTAGCGGATGTTGCCGAGGATCGGGTAGTTGCGGCGGACTGCATGGCGCTTTTGCAGCAAGTCGAACACGCCGATCAGGCTGAGTACGGCAGTGGTCAGGGTGAAGGGCCACAACCACTCGTGGTGGGTGAACGGCAGGCTCGCCAGGGTGAACAGTACACAGGCGGCGAAGAAGGCGTAGCGGCTGAGAAGTGACAGGCTCATACGGGGTCCTTGCGATGGCGCGGTCAGGCTCAGGGGCCTGGGGCAAACCCCGACCATAGCCCGGTTGGGCGGTAGTGAAAATGAAAATCGGGGTATCGAAAATCATTCGCACAACGGGCTGGTTGCTCAGTCCTGCTGCTTGAGTAACAGCCGGTGGCGCCAGGCCTGCTGTTCTTCCAACGACGCGTCGATGAGGAATTGGTATCGCCCGGCAACCCGCATCGCTACGGGTACCCCATCGCGGTACAGCAAGCGATTGCCGCTCACGGCCGGTACCTTGGCCCCCGGCAGTAGCGAGCCCACCAGGTTCAGCGGGTCGCTTGCACTGACCATCACCAGGGCGCCCTCCGGCTCACGCCGTCGCACTTGCCGCAACAGGCCTACCGCCTCCGGCAAGGCGAACTGCTCGCCGGCCAACCCGGCGATAAACCGCCCGCCACGAATTTCGCCGCGGGCTTCCAGCCGGTGATAACAGCGCAGCAACGCTCGCCACGGGGGCAGCACATCGCTCTCGCGTTCCAGCAGTCGCCAGCAGATCACCCCGTAGCGGCGCAGCAGGGTGCGGGCAATGTGTTCCAGGCGCTGGTCGTCGTCCAAGCTGGCGGCACCGCGCCGCAACAACGCCCAGCGCCCGGCGTGGGCCATGCTGCTCGAAAACGGCGCATGGCCGCGGCGGCTGTGGCGTGGCGCGCGTTTGGCCGCTGGTGTGATCAGGCTGCGCAGGCCGGTGAAGCTGTCGGCGCCGACCAGGCCTGAGCCCACCAGCTCCTGCAGTGCCGTTTCCAGCTCACTGGGCAACAGGTGCGCCTCTTTGGCCAGTTCATCGAAGAACAGCGCACCTTCCGTTTTCAGCGCTTCATGCACACGTTGCGCGCGCGGGCCTAGCGCCTCAGGGCAAGGGGCTGGCGCGAGGCTGCGCCAGGTATTGAGCTGGTCCCGGGGCAACAACACCAGCGGGGTGCTCGCCAAGGTGCTGCTCGACTGCGTCGCTGCCAGGCGGCTCCAGGCGAACTGCCCGCTGCGGCACGCGTCGTCGAGCCAGTGCGGGCTGTAGTCCTTGATCCGCGCAGGCAACAGCTCGGCTTCCCAGGCACCCGCAGCACTCGGAAACCCCTGCAGTTGGCCCAGTACCTCGGCCACCGCCTGCGGCCCGCGCAGGCGTTCGTCTGCGGCCAGGTGCTGCCAATCGAACAGAAAGCGCATGAAGTCCTGCAGGCTGACCGGTTCTATCTCCCGGCGCAGGCGTTTGACCGTGTAGCGGTGGATGCGCGCCAGCAAGTGGCGCTCGCACCACTGCAGGTCGTGTGCACCTGGGCTGAAATGGCCGCGCAGCACATAGCCTTCGCTTTCCAGGCGAGCCAGGGCCTGCTCGATGTCCGGGAGGGGTTTGCCCAAGGGTGTGGCGATCTGCGCCAAGGTCTGCGGGCCGTGACCTCCCAGACGGGCGCGCAGCAGCTCGCTCAGCGCAGTGTCGGCGTCGATGGCCTGATCAAAGCCGGGCAGCAGGTTCAAGGCAGGCTCTGTGGCTGCACCCGGATACAGCGCCTGCAGCAGGTTCAGGCGCTCACGGGCCAGCCAGAGCTGTCGATCGGGCAGGTGCAAGGCTCGGCCTGCCTTGGCCAGTTGCCGCAGCAGCAGGGCCCAACTGGCGTTGGCCTGGGCTTCAGGCTGGGTGATGGCGCCCAGGCTCATCAACGCCTCGTGCATCTCATCGGCGTTGACCGGTTGCGGCCAGGCCTCATCTTCCACGGCGCGGATGGCGTCGGCGTCCAGCGCGCCAAGATCATCGCCACTGCGCACGTCGCTCCAGCGTCGGTTGAGTACTGCCTGAGTTCGGCGTTCTTCCAGCGGCGCATCGTCCAGAAACGCGTAGGGCCTGGCGTTGAGAATGGCCGAGGCCAGCGGTGACGGTGCCGGCAGGTCGCGGCTGAGCATGCGCACCTCGCCGCTCTCCATACGCCGCAGCAGGGCCAGCCAGCCTTCGCTGTCCATGGCTTCGTGCAGGCAGTCGTCGAGGGTCTGTTCGACCAGCGGATGATCGGGGATCTGCCGTTCGCCGACGATGTTTTCCAGGCAGGCGACCTGGTCGGGGAACACCGACGCAATCAGGTCTTCGCTTTTCATCCGCTGGATCTGCGGGGCCACCTTGCGCCCACCGACGAAGCGCGGCAAGGCCATGGCCACGGCAGCGTTCCAGCGCCAGCGCACACCGAACAGCGGCGCGTCGAGCAGGGCCTGGATGAGGACCTGTTCGGCACTGCGGCTGGTCAGGTAGCGCCACACTTCGTCCAGGGCGAAACTGTGGCTGGTGGACAGCGACAGCACGATGGCATCTTCGCTGGCCGCCGCTTGCAGCTCGAAATTGAACGTGCGGCAGAAGCGCTTGCGCAGGGCCAGGCCCCAGGCGCGGTTGATACGGCTGCCATAGGGCGAGTGGATGATCAGCTGGGTGCCGCCGGACTCGTCGAAGAAGCGCTCCATGATCAGCGTCTGTTGCGAGGGCAGGGCGCCCAGTACTGCCCGCGTGCGCCCCAGGTAATCGAGCAACTGGCTGGCGCTGTCTTCGCCCAGTTCGAAGGTACGCTGCAGCCATTGCAGCAACGTAGCGCTATCGGCACCCGGCAACCCCAGCCGCTCGTCGATGCGTGCCTGCAAGCGGGCGACCGCTGCTGACAGCTCATCGCTGCGCCCCGGCGCTTCCCCCAGCCAGAACGGAATAGTGGGCGGCAGGCCATGGGCGTCCTCGACCCGCACGCGGCCAGGTTCGACCCGCAGGATCCGGTACGAGGCATTGCCCAACTGGAAAATATCGCCGGCAATGCTTTCTACCGCGAAATCTTCGTTGACGCTGCCGATGCTCAGCGCCTGGGGTTCGAGCAGCACGGCGTAGTCGGCGGTCTCGGGGATGGTGCCGCCACTGGTCAATGCGGTCAGCTGGCTGCCGCGACGGCCGCGCAAGGTGCCGCTCACCGCGTCGCGGTGCAGGTAGGCGCTACGGATGCCTTGGCGGCCGTTGTAGCCCTCGGCAAGCATGCTCAGCAGCGCCTGGTAGTGCTGCGCGTCGAGTTCGGCGTAGGGCGTTGCCTGGCGCAGGCAGTCGAACAGCGCCTGCTCCAGCCACGGCTGGTTGCTGGCTTCGGCGACGATTTGCTGGGCCAGTACATCCAGGGGGGCCTTGGCGATGTGCAGCTGGTCGAGCTCGCCTCGGCGCACACAGTCGAGCAGGGCCGTGCATTCGATCAGGTCGTCCCGCGAAGTCGGGAACAGCCGACCTTTGGGAATGCCCTCGACCTGGTGGCCCGAGCGGCCGACACGTTGCAAAAAGGCTGCGATCGAACCTGGCGAGGCGATCTGGCAGACCAGGTCGACATCGCCGATATCGATGCCCAGCTCCAGCGAAGCCGTGGCCACGAGCACCTGCAACTGGCCCTGCTTCAGGCGCTGTTCGGCGTCCAGGCGCAGTTCCTTGGCCAGGCTGCCGTGGTGCGCGGCCACAGCTTCTTTGCCCAGGCGGTCGCTGAGGTGGCGGGTCAGGCGTTCGGCCAGGCGCCGGGTGTTGACGAAAACCAACGTCGTGCGGTGTTCGCGGGCCAGGGTTGCCAGGCGGTCGTAGACCAGGTTCCACACGTCGGTGGCCATCACCGCACCCAGGGGCACTGGTGGTACTTCCAGGGCCAGGTCGCGCGTGCGTGCGTGGCCGATGTCGACGATCGCACAGGGGCGCTGATGCCCCACCAGAAACTGCGCCACGCGCTCCACCGGCCGCTGGGTGGCGGACAGGCCGATGCGCCGCAAGGGCCGTTCGGCGAGGGCTTGCAGGCGCTCCAGGGTCAGCGCCAGATGGGCGCCGCGTTTGTTGCCGGCCAGGGCGTGAATCTCATCGACAATCACCGTGTGCACACTGGCAAGGCCGGCACGGCCCGAGGCCGAGCCCATCAGCACATAGAGTGACTCTGGCGTGGTCACCAGGATGTGCGGGGCGAGCTTGCGCATGGCTGCACGTTCTTTTTGCGGCGTGTCGCCAGTGCGCACGGCGGTGGTGATACGGGGCGCTTTCAGGCCCTGGTCTTCGAGCGCCTGGCTGATGCCTTCGAGCGGGGCCTGCAGGTTCAGGCGAATATCGTTGGACAGGGCCTTGAGCGGCGAGACGTAGACCACCTGCGTCTGTGCAGGCAGTTCGCCGCCGTGTTCAAGGCCTTGGCGGAACAGCTCATCGAGCACCGCGAGGAAGGCGCTCAAGGTCTTGCCCGAACCGG
Organism: Pseudomonas sp. NFX1; assembly: GCF_051123555.1. Classification (NCBI taxonomy): domain Bacteria; kingdom Pseudomonadati; phylum Pseudomonadota; class Gammaproteobacteria; order Pseudomonadales; family Pseudomonadaceae; genus Pseudomonas; species Pseudomonas sp. NFX1. The sequence goes on from NZ_CP169366.1 coordinate 5,893,609, forward strand.
TCGGCGCGGCCAGCAGCATCGATTCACCGGCGTGAATCAATGGCCAGGCACGGGCCTGGGCGTCGGTGACCGTGGCGAAGTGGCGACGGAACCAGGTGCCGACGGCGGGGTGGAACAGTGCGAGCACCGGGTGCTGTTGGGCGGGCAGGTTCATGTGTTGGTTATGGAGGGTCGGCGGCGGGTTGGCAAGGGGCCGTTCGTCTGTGCGTGGGGGAGGCTGCCTGTGCTTGTCTGGCCATGAGCCCCATGGGATGCTCTCTGGCTTTGCCTGTGAGCCCATCCCATGACCAAGACCATCCGCATTGCCGCCGCCCTGCTGATCGACCCCCAGGGCCGCACCCTGCTGGTCCGCAAACGCGGCACCCAGGCCTTCATGCAGCCTGGGGGCAAGATCGATGCAGGGGAAACGCCGGTGGCCGCACTGGTACGCGAACTGCACGAAGAGTTGGGCCTGCGCATCGACCCCGCCCAGGCCATCCCCCTGGGCCGCTTCAGCGCCCCGGCGGCCAACGAGCCAGGCCATGAGGTGCAGGCCGAGCTGTTTCGGGTCGACAGTGCCGAGGCCGTGGTCCCAGCAGCAGAAATCGAAGAAGTGGTCTGGTTGGCCGCCGACCAGGCGCCCGCTCTTGAGCTGGCACCATTGACCCGCGACTTGATCCTGCCGCTCTACCGCAAAGCGGTCAGCGTACCGCGCTGACCCCGTCCAGGGTGGCGAACGAGGTGTCCTTGGCGGTCAACAGGAAGTCGCGCATGTACGGTGCATCGAGCATGTCGGTGCGCACGGCCGCATAAAGCGTGGCGAACAGGCCCTTTTCGCCCAGGCGCTTGCCCTTCACATAGCCGCGCGAGCTGTACTCGTGCAGCGCCCAGTGCGGCATGCCGCACACCCCGCGGCCGCTGGCGACCAGTTGCATCATCATCACGGTCAGCTCGGAGGTGCGCACGGCGGCCGGTTCGATGTCGGCCGGCTCCAGGAAGCGGGTGAAGATGTCCAGGCGGTCGCGTTCCACCGGGTACGTGATCAAGGTCTGGTCGAGCAGGTCCTGCGGCACGATGTAAGGCTTGCTGGCCAGCGGATGCTGGTTGGCGACGGCGATCATGGCTTCGTAGGTGAACAGTGGTACGTAGGTGATACCGGCCAGGTCCAGCGGGTCGGAGGTGACCACCAAGTCCAGGTCACCCCGGGCCAGGGCTGGCAGCGGGGCGAAGGCGAACCCTGAGGCCAGGTCCAGCTCCACTTCCGGCCAGGCATCGCGGAACTGGTCGATGGTCGGCATCAGCCATTGGAAGCAGCTATGGCATTCGATGGCCATGTGCAGGCGCCCGGCGGTGCCGCCGGCCAGGCGGGCGATGTCACGCTCGGCGCCGCGCAGCAGCGGCAAGGTGGCATCGGCCAGTTGCAGCAGGCGCAGCCCGGCGCTGGTAAAGCGGATCGGCTTGGTCTTGCGCACGAACAGCGGCAGGCCAAGGCGCTCTTCGAGCTCCTTGAACTGGTGCGACAGGGCTGACTGCGTCAGGTGCAGGCGCTCGGCGGCCTCCACCAGGCTGTCGGACTCGCGCAGGGCATGAAGGGTTTTCAGGTGGCGAATTTCAAGCACAGCGACTTTCCATTGGGAATACGGGAGGAAACGGGGTAGTCGTTGAGTCTGGCTCAAGTTGGCCTGGCTGTCATCAGGGTTTACGTGTGTTGCCACACTGACCGCCTGGCGAGGTTCACGAAATTGTCATTGAACTGTGGCAGCGCGCTTGAATGATTTTCATCAGACTCGCGCTCTACTGGGGATCTGCATTCTGGTGTTTCTTTCATGCGGGCTTTTCTGCTGTTTTTATTCTTCCTTGTCAGCGTGCCGGCGAGTTTCGCCGAGCAGCGCTGCGACGTTCACGTGGCGGCTCAGCGGGCGGAGCTGGGTGAGCTGAGCCTGGTCTACCAGAGCGTAGGTGCAGCCCGAGACCCGGCACTGCTGCTGGTCATGGGCCTGGGCGGGCAACTGATCCACTGGCCGGACGACGTGGTCGAGGCCTTGTGCCGCCAGGGGTTTCGGGTCATTCGCTATGACAACCGCGATGTTGGCCTGTCACGCTGGAACCAACTGCCCCCTTCCGCCAACCTGACCGTCGAGCTGCTGCGCTACAAGCTGGGCTTGCCAGTCGCCGCGCCGTATACGCTGACCGACATGGCCGGGGATGGGCTGCGCCTGATGGACTCACTGGGCATAGACCAATTTCATGTGCTGGGGGTCAGCATGGGGGGGATGATCGCGCAGCACCTGGCGGCGATGGCGCCGGAGCGGGTGCGTAGCCTGACGCTGGTGATGTCCAGCTCGGGGGCCGCAGGGTTGCCCGCGCCAGATCCGGCCCTGGTGCAGTTGCTGGCCCGGCGCAGTGCGCCGAACCGCGAGGTGGCCATCGAACAGCAGGCTGATTTGCTGGCAGCCCTGGGCAGCCCCGAGGTGCACGATGACCGTGCGGCGTTGATGCAACAGGCGGCCGTGGCCTATGACCGGGCGTTCAACCCTGAGGGTGCCAAGCGCCAGATCATGGCGATCCTTGCCGAACCGAGCCGGGTAGCGCTGCTCAACCAGTTGCGCGTGCCGACACTTGTGGTGCATGGCACGGCCGACCCCTTGTTGCCGGTGATGCATGGGGTGCACCTGGCAGCGCATATCCAGGGTAGCCAGTTGCGCTTGATACCGGGGTTGGCGCACCGCTTCCAGGAGCCGTTCAAGGCGCCGTTGCTGGGGGCGGTGCTGCCTTACCTGCAGTCACACCGGCAGGACGCGACGCATATCGCAGGCCTTTAAGAGCGGTTTTGTCCGCGAAGAGGGCGACGCCGATCTTTCAGCCCAGCCCGTACTTTTTCACTTTGTCGAACAGCGTGGTCTTGGCCATGCCCAGCTCCTGGCTGGCCTGGCTGAGGTTGCCGCCGGTGCGCTGCAGGGCATCGCTGAGCAGGTTGCGCTCGAAAGCCTCAACGGCTTCGGAAAAGCCCAGCCCCTGGCTGGCGCCACCACTCGGGCCTTTCTTGAACGCCGGCAGGCCCAAGGCATAACGCTCGGCCACGTTGCGCAGTTCGCGCACGTTGCCGGGCCAGTCATGGGCCATCAGCCGCGACAGGGTCTGGCTGTCCAAGGTCGGCGTTTCGCGGTCGAAGCGCAGGGCCGATTGCTGCAGGAAGTGTTCGAACAGTTGCAGGATGTCTTCGCGGCGTTCGCGCAGTGGCGGTAGTTCCAGCGTCACCACGTTCAGCCGGTAGTACAGGTCGCTGCGAAACTGCCCGTTCTGGCCCATGGCATCGAGGTCGGCCTTGGTCGCGGCGACCACCCGGCAATCCACCGCAATGCTCTGGTTCGAGCCCAGCCGTTCCAGGGTGCGCTCCTGCAACACCCGCAGCAGTTTGATCTGCAGGTTGATCGGCATGCTTTCGACTTCGTCGAGGAACAGCGTGCCGCCGTTGGCGTGTTCGATCTTGCCGATTCGGCGTTTGCCCGCACCGGTGAAGGCGTTGGCTTCGTGGCCGAAGATCTCGCTTTCGAACAGGTTCTCGGGCAGGCCCCCGCAGTTCAGGGCCACGAAGGGCTGGCCCTGGCGGCGGCTGAAGTCGTGGAGGCAGCGGGCGACCAGTTCCTTGCCGGTGCCGGTCTCGCCTTCGATCAGCACGTTGGCCGAGGTGTCGGCCACATTGGCGATCAACTCGCGCAGCTGCTCCATGGCGGCCGAGCGGCCAATGATGCGACCCTCCAGGCTGCTCTGTTCGGCCAGTTGGCGGCGCAGGGCCACCACTTCGCGGGAAAGGCCGCGATGTTCGAGGGCGCGGCGCACCACATCGACCAGGCGCTCAGGCGAGAAGGGTTTCTCCATGAAGTCATAGGCGCCATTGCGCATGGCGCCGACCGCCATGTCGATGTCGCCATGGCCGGTGATCAGCACCACGGGCAGGCTGCGGTCGCGGGCTTTGAGGCGGTTGAGCAGTTCGAGGCCGTCGATGCCCGGCAAGCGGATATCGCTGACGACGATGCCGGCGAAGTCGTCGCTGATGCGTTCCAGGGCCTGTTCGGCGCTGCCGACCCCTTCACAGGCGATGTCTTCCAGCGCCAGCGCCTGCTGGCAGCCGAGCAGCACATGCGGGTCGTCTTCGACGATCAGGACGGTAAGAGGCGCTTGGTTCATGGGTGCTCCGCCGGTTCGCTAGGGGGGGATACCAGGGGCAGGGCCAGGACAAAGGCCGTGCCGCCACTGGCGGGGTGCTCGACGTTCAGGCTGCCCTTGGCGGCGGCAGCAAGGCTCGCCGACAAGGTCAGGCCCAGGCCCAGGCCATGTTCGCCGGGTTTGGTGGTGAAGAAGGGTTCGAACAGGTGCTTGCGCGCCTCGGCGTCGATGCCATGGCCATTGTCGCGCACCCGCAGGCGATATTTGTCGCCCTGCAGTTCGCCTTCCAGCCACAGCTCTGGCAGGGGCTGGGTGGCCATGGCGTCGAGGGCGTTGCCGATCAGGTTGACCAGGATCTGCTCCAGGCGGGTCTGGTCAATGGCCAGTTGCTGGTCTTCGAACTGATGGTGCAACTGCAAGTGGCAGCCACTGATACGGTTGGCCAGCACCTGCAATGAAGCGTCCACTGCCTTGGCCAGCGACGCCTGGCCACTGTCGTCGCCACGGCGGGCGAACGAACGCAGGCTGGCGGTGATGCGGCCCATGCGATCAATCAGGTCGTTCATGGTGCGCAGGTTGGTGCTGGCCGTTTCCAGTGCGCCGCGTTCGAGGAAGCGCACGGTGTTGCCCGACAAGGTGCGCAACGCGGCCAAGGGCTGGTTGAGTTCGTGGGCGATGCTGGTGGACATCTGCCCGATGGCGGCCAGCTTGCCTGCCTGGACCAGCTCGTCCTGGGCGTGGCGCAGGGTTTGCTCGGCATGCCGACGCTCGCGGATCTGCCCCTTGAGCCGTTCATTGCTGGCGCGCAGGTCGGCGGTGCGCTCGGTGATACGCCGTTCGAGCTGGCTGTTGGCTTCCTGCAGTGCCTCGCGGGCGGCCAGGCGGGTAGCGATGACCTTGCGCCGCTCATTCCAGGCGATACCCAGAATCGCCAGCAGGGCGAATGCCACCCCAACCAGGATGCCCTGCACCATGGACTCACGGCGCAGGTCCTGCAGCGGGGTGAGCAGGGTGAAATGCCACGGGGTATCGACCAGGCGCCGGGTTTGTGCCAGGTACGCCACTTCATGGGCCTTGCCCTGAACCGTTTCGCTGTTGGCCGGGAAGGTCAGCTTCTCGACGCCATCGGCCAGGGTTTCCCGCGCCAGTGGTTGCAGCTCGTTCAACGGCCACCAGTAATACTGCAGGCTGCGCGCCAGGCGCTCTTTGATTTGCGGGGTCAGCGGGCGCACCGATTTCAGGCGCCGCGCCGGGTCACTGGAGAGGATGATGATACCGTTTTCGTCACTGACGAAAGCCTCCAGGCGGGCCCGTTGCCAGCGCTCCTCAAGGGTGTCCAGGCGCACCTTGATCACCGCCACGCCAATGATCTTGCCGTGTTCTTCCAGCCCGTGGGCCAGGTAGTAGCCAGCCTCGCCGGTGGTGCTGCCGATGCCGTAGAAGCGCCCGGGTTCGCCGCGCACGGCCGTCTGGAAATAGGCCCGGAACGACAGGTCTTCACCGAGGAACGAATCGGCATCGCGCCAGTTGCTGGTGGCCTGCACCCGGCCATTGGTGTCGAGGACGAAGATCGCCCGGCTGCGGCTGCGCCGATTCAAACCTTCGAGGTATTCGTTGACGGCCTGGCGGGAGCCGCCGTCAGGGTCGGTGAGCAGGTGCGAGACGCTGTCTTCAAGCTCCAGCAGGCTGGGCAGGTAGGTGTACTTGCTGATCTCGCTTTCGACCGTGCGCGCGTGCAGCTCCAGCTGACGTTCACCGTTTTCGCTCAAGGTGCGGATGCCGTTGCTCTCGCTGACCAGGTAACCGGCCAGCCCCAAGCCGACCATCAGCAGGATGATCAAAGGCGGCAACAGCAATTGGCGGATCAGGCGGGAATTCACGGCAGGCTTGGCAGGGAGCAGTAGCGAAGGGTCGCATTTCATCACAGTGGCCTTGTCACGACCAGCTTCCGCTGCCCGGAGGGGGCGAGCAGCGGGGCTGGAGGCCGACTTAGTGTTGCAGGATCTTGCTCAGGAAGTGCTGGGTGCGCTGGTCGCGGGCGCTCTGGTCACCGAAGAATTCCTCTTTGGTGCAGTCTTCGATGATGCTGCCCTTGTCCATGAAGATGACCCGGTTGGCGACCTTGCGGGCAAAGCCCATCTCGTGGGTCACGCACATCATGGTCATGCCTTCGTGGGCCAGTTGCACCATCACATCCAGCACCTCGCTGACCATTTCCGGGTCCAGTGCCGAGGTCGGTTCGTCGAACAGCATGACGATCGGGTCCATCGCCAGGGCGCGGGCGATCGCCACACGTTGCTGCTGGCCGCCGGAGAGCTGGCCGGGGTGCTTCTTGGCATGGGCGCTGAGGCCGACGCGTTCGAGCAGGGCCAGGCCCTTCTTGGTGGCTTCCGCCTCGCTGCGGCCAAGTACCTTGCGCTGAGCAATGGTCAGGTTCTCGGTGATGGTCAGGTGCGGAAACAGTTCGAAGTGCTGGAACACCATGCCGACCCGCGAACGCAGCTTGGGCAGGTTGGTCTTCGGGTCGGCAATCGAGGTGCCATCGACCACCACGTCGCCTTTCTGGAACGGTTCCAGGGCGTTGACGCACTTGATCAGGGTGGACTTGCCCGAGCCCGACGGGCCGCACACTACCACCACTTCACCTTTCTTGACGTCGGTGCTGCAGTCGGTCAGTACCTGGAAGTCGCCGTACCACTTGTTGACGTTCTTGATGGAAATCATACGGTGATCCTTTTTTGCAGGCGCTTGACCAGCCACGAAGCGGAGAAGCTGATGATGAAGTAGACGACCCCGGCGAAGATCAGGAACTCATGGGAGCGCCCGATGATGTCGCCGTTGGAGCGTGCCGAGTTGAGGAAGTCGACCAGGCCCACGGTATACACCAGCGAGGTGTCCTGGAACAGGATGATGCTCTGCTGCAGCAGCAGCGGGGTCATCTTGCGGAAGGCCTGGGGCAGGATGATCAGGCGCATGGTCTGGGCGTAATTCATGCCCAGTGCTTGAGCGGCACCCATCTGCCCTTTGGAAATCGACTGCACGCCGGCGCGGACGATTTCGCAGAAGTACGCTGCCTCGAACATCATGAACGCGACGACGCAGGAGGTGAACGCACCGACGGGGGTATCTTCGCCGGTGATCCAGCGCAGCACGAACGGCACCGCCAGGTAGAACCAGGTGATCACCAGCAGCAGCGGGATCGAGCGGAAGTAGTTGACGTAGGCACCCGCCACACGCGACAGCAGCTTGCTCGACGACAGGCGCATCAATGCCAGCAGGGTGCCGAGCGCGATACCGCCGACCACGCCCATGACCATCAATTGCAGGGTCATGACCATGCCGCCCCACAGGGCAGGCAGGGCCGGGATGATTTCGCTGAAATCCATGTCCATTTACTTGCCTCCCACGGAAATCAGGCCAGGCACGGCAACTTTCTTCTCGACCAGGCGCATGAGCAGCATCAGGCCCATGTTCAGGGTGAAGTAGATCAGCGTGGCCAGGGTGAATGCCTCGAACAGGTTGGCGGAAAACTCCGCCGTCTGTTTGGTCTGTGCCAGCAGCTCCATCAGGCCGATCAGCGAGGCCACCGAGGAGTTCTTGAACACGTTGAGAAACTCGGAGGTGAGCGGCGGAATGATGATCCGGTACGCTTGCGGCAGCAGCACGTTGGTGTAGATCTGCGGCAGGCTGAAGCCCATGGCGCGGGCGGCGGCCTCTTGGCCGCGGGGCAGTGCCTGGATACCGGTCCGCACCTGTTCGCAGACTCGCGCGGCGGTGAACAGGCCCAGGCAGACAACCACGCTGATCAGCGCCGAGGTGGTCGGGTTGAGGTCCTGCTTGAACCATTCTTGCAGGCCCTCGGGCAGCAGGTCCGGTACCAGGAAGTACCAGATGAACAATTGCACCAGCAGCGGTACGTTACGGAACAGCTCCACGTAGGCGGTGGCGATGCCCGATACAAGGCGGTTAGGCACGGTACGCATGACGCCGAGTACCGACCCCAGCAGCAGTGCGATGATCCAGGCGGTGATGGCGATGGCGATGGTCCAGCCCAGGCCGGTGATGTACCAGTCCAGATAGGTTTCGCTGCCCACGCCGGTGGACTTGAAGAACACGCCCCAGTCCCAGTTGTAATTCATCGGGATTTCCCCTCAGACGGTTGTTTCACGGGCACCTTCGAGCATCCGGGGGCGCTCGGCGCCCTCGGATGAAAGGTTAGACACTAATGAGTGGCCTGCAGAATAGATTCGTGCGCTTGCGCGCCAGGCCACTATCTGAGGATCAGGACTTCTTCTCGTCCGCGGCCTTGTCGGTCGGCTCGGCGATCAGTTTTTTCAGTTCGTCGCTCATCTGGAACTGCAGGTTCAGGCCTTTTGGCGGGATCGGTTGCATGAACCACTTGTCGTAGCTCTTGTTGACTTCACCCGATTTGAAGTAGCCCACGATGGCCCCGTCGACCGCTTTCTTGAACGCAGCGTCTTCCTTGCGCACCATGCAGCCGTAAATTTCGTACGACTGAGGAGTACCGGTGATGACCCAATCCGCAGGTTTACGCGCCTTGGCCATTTCACCGGCCAGCAGGGCGTCGTCCATCATGAAGGCCACGGCGCGGCCGCTTTCGAGCATGTTGAAGGCTTCACCGTGGTCCTTGGCGGAAATCACGTTCATCTTCATCTGCTTGTCGGCGTTCATTGCCTTGAGGATGCGCTCGGAGGTGGTACCGGCGGTGGTCACCACGTTCTTGCCGGCCAGGTCCGGGAAGTCTTTGTATGCAGGCGCACCGTCCTTGACCTTGGTCAACAGACGGGTACCGACTTCGAAGATGCCGACCGAGAAGCCGACTTGCTGCTGGCGCTCGACGTTGTTGGTAGTGGAGCCGCATTCCAGGTCGACGGTGCCGTTCTGCACCAGCGGGATACGGGTCTGGGAGGTGACGAGGTTGTACTTGACCTTGATGTCGGTGCCCAGCTGCTTCTTCAGCGCTTCGACCACAGCGAGCTGGATGTCGTGGGAGTAGCCGACGGGCGTGGTGCTGCCTGCCAGGTAGGAAAATGGAATGGATGAGTCACGGTGCCCCAGTGTGATGGTGCCCGAGTCCTTGATCTTCTTCAGGGTGCCGGTCAGCTCCTCGGCCATGACAGGCGAAGCGATGACTGCAGCCGCGATGGCGGCGCCCAGCAATTGACGAACGATACGCATCAAATTTTCCTCGACGTGTTTGTTTTTTTTATGGAGCCGTTGGCGGACTCTTTCGTTCAACGAATACAGCATGAAGCGGTGCATTCGGCTTCCAAGTGTAGAGCATGACTCGTGCCAAGCTCTGTGAATGATCATAACCCCCCGAAAAGCCTGGGCATCAGCCCTATCTCAAGGTTTTTCAGGATTAACCCGTAGTCGGAACGCCGAATGCGTGGGTTTTTTTCGTTCGGCAATCCGAACGGGGGCCTCAGCTTTAAGTAACACACCGGCATGAAACGCAAATGTTGAGCTGGCTGCCTCATCATCAGGAGCGCATGCCGTGTCTGTCATTCCGATCCCCTCCGATTCCGTCGATGCCTTCATTGCCCGCCAGCTTGCGGATTGGCTGAGAATCGCCAATGTCGATCTTCTGCTGACCTTGCACAGGGCGCTGCGCCGTCAGCAAGCTGCGGCGCAACAGGTCAGGAACAGGTTGGCGAGTATCCCCAGCCTGGAGGCCTTTGCCTCGCCGTTGCTCGAACAGGCGTTGCGCGCCCGCGGCCTGGCGGATGTCGATGTGCGAAGCATGCAGGTCTATATCGAAGACGATGTGCCCATGCCTAGCGCAGCACCGCGGCTGCATACCCCCTGGAGGACAGTCCATAGCGTGCAACCGCTGCTGACGGCGGCGCTGCACAATTTTCATGAAAGCGAGACCGTCCCCTCATCGCGTCGGCGAGCCTATTTGCAGGACGCCCACGGGGTGAGATTGCCGCTTGAGTTCGAGGCGTTTGCCCGCTGCTGCAGAGACTTGGATGTCGGCGGACGTTACCAGCAAATGCTGCGTACTCAACTGTTTCCGAAAAGCAGGCCCACGGCGCCTGAGGATTTTGCGCGTGTGGCAGTAGAGCGCATGTTCGAAGAAAGCCTGCGCGCCAAGTTGGACGTTGCAGTGCGTATGGCAAGGGTCAAGTCCGAGTTGGACGAAATCGACTACTTGCGCTTGTTACCGGTGTTCGCAAGCAAACCCATCGTGCCGGCGATGCCAGGTGTTGTCACACCTCGCCAGTTGTATCTATTGGGCAAGCGTATCCATGGGCTTGTCACCCTGGAGTTGCGCGAGCGTGCTGAAGGGCCGCTGGAGGGGGTCATCAGCTGGATACCGCAGGACCCCCATAGGCCGGTGGCCAAGCACGTCTCCTGGGATGCCTTGTACCTGTCGTTGGGCAAACGGATGCGTGCCCCCCATTACCGATCCTTTTTCCGTCGTTTCATCAGTGAACGTGATCGGCCAGCCTTCACGGCCACCCTGGAGCGCCTGATCGAAGCCAGCAGCGTGCAAGCGCCAGCTGTTCTGGATGGGCGCAACTTCGCCATCGATACGCCTTTGTTCGCCTATCTGCGTAGCTTGCAGGTCGACAAGATGCTTGATGATGCAAGAGTCCTGGCAGTGCCCACTGCCGACGAAACCGCCATCGAGCGCCATCAGCGGCTGGAAACGCTCAAGAGTGCGGGGCTCGATGTGCTCAACCTGGCTGCGCTGTTCATTCCGGTATTGGGGGAGGTGATGTTCGCCGTGGCTGCAGTGGACGTGGTCAGCGAAGTCTACAAAGGCTATACCGATTGGCGGATAGGGGACCGCCAAGGGGCACTGGATCACCTTTTTGGCGTGGCAGAGAACCTTGCTGTCGGTGCCGTGGTGGGCGTCGGGGTAGTGGGTGTGGGCCGGGTGCTGGAACGGGTGCCGTTTGTCGATGCGCTCACGCCCTTGCACGAAGGCGAGGGCCGGTGCCGGTTGGCGGATCGGCCGGTCTCGGCCCATCACCTCGATGGCGGCGGCCCGCTGATGCGCAGATTTGGCGGGGACTTCGCGCAAGCCTCTGACCAGACTGCCGAAACGCTGCTTCGGGTAACCGGGCTCGAACACAATCAGTTGCGCCATCTGCACCTGCAAGAGGCGCCAGCCCCTGCACGGCTGCTCGATGCCCATGCACGCCACGAGTGCCATGCACTTGTCCCTCAGTTGCGTGGCGCCGCGTTCGAACGGGAACTGGCTGCTCGACAAGGTGCGCCCTCTGCCGCTGGCGCCATGCTTATCCGGGTATTCCCAGGCCTGTCCGTTCGTTGCGCCGAAGCAATCCTCGAACTGGCAAACGGTGAGCAAATCAAGGCGCTACTGGCCAGTGGTCGGGTGCCGTTGGCAATGGCCGAGCGTGCACGCTGGCTCTTGCGGGAAAGTCGGCTGGACCGCGCACTGATGGGGTTCGAGCACGAGGGTGCGGTCAATACTGATACCCAGCGCCTGGCTTTGGAATTGATCGATGAACTGGCGCCATGGCCGCCATCGGTGCGCATCGAACTGCGCCTTGGAGAATCGGGTGGTCGTTTGCTGGCGTCGAAGGGCGCTAAGGACGCGTCGCGAATCAGAAGCATGATCCAGACCGAGCAGGGTTATCACTTGAGTGATGCCGCCCCTGCAGGGCCGGCCACGGGCTTGTTGCCCTGTTTACTGCTCACCCTTGAGGAGGGTCAGAAGGTGGCACTTGGCGGTCCCCGGGTGACGGCCACTGAACTGGGCCAGAGGCTCTCTCATCAAGCCAGCGTTGATCGTGAAAGCACGGCGAAGTTGATGGGGCTGCTGCCTATCGCAGAGCGTTACCGACCGCCGCAGCGAATTGCCGACGGTCGAATAGGCTATGCACTGAGTGGCGGAGGCGAGAGCAGCCGCCAGGCTATCCGTCGCGGCATACATGAGATATTCCCGACCCTGACCGACGCACAACTGGACGCTTACCTGCTCGATCTGATGCGCCGCCGTATCGGGCTCTGGGAGCACTTGAGCAGTCTTCAGCAACAGCTGGAAAGCCTGCGTGGGGCGCTGGATGCCTGGCAGCGCCAGCGCGTGAGCTTCATGGATGGGCTCAGGCGGCAACGCGTTGCCAACCAGATCCGGCGCGCCTGGCGACGCAAGACTGCCGGCCTTGCGGGTGACGACTTCGTGCTGCATATCGATGGCGAACACGTAGGCAGTTTGCCGACCTTGCCGGCCGGTATCGAATTCGGCCATGTTCGGCGCTTGAGCTTGCGCAACATGAGCCTTGAGCAGGCTGATGAAGACTTTCTGCGAAGGTTCTCCCACCTGCGCGAGCTGGACCTGCGCGGCAATCAGTTGGCCACCTTGCCGGTGGGGCTGGAGCACTTGACCGAACTGCGTACGCTGCGACTGGCGGGTAACCAGATTACCATCGATGCAGCAGGCAATCGAAGGCTGGCAAGCCTTTCAATGCTCCAGCAACTGGACCTGAACTATAACCCGTTGGGCCAGGTTCCCGACCTTGCTGGCTTGGGTCATCTACGCGAGGTCTCGCTGCGCGCAACCGGGCTGCAGGCAGTGCCAGATCAGGGTCTTATGCCTTGGAGGGGCCTGGTGGATGTTCGCGATAATCAGATTCGCCAGTTGAACGGCGATTTGCGCAGCCTGCGCGATCGACTGCAACGGCTGTCGATGCATGACAACCCCCTGGACGAAGCGAGCGAGGAGCTGATGGCTCGCAGTAGCACTATTATGACCATCCACCGCCGCGAGTCCTATCATCACGCCATTGCCGAGAATACCTTGCTGGAACGATGGATGGGCGCCCCCGATGGTGACCTACGCACCCAGCGCACGCAGGTCTGGACGAGTTTGTCCGAGGAGCCGCAGTCGGCAGACCTTTTTCGCTTTCTGGCCGATTTTGCGAGCTCTGATGACTTCCTTGATCATCCGCGCTACTACCGCGCCAGGGTGTGGCGGATACTCGAGCTTTGCGCGGACAACACCGACGTGCGTGAAGCGGTGTTCTGGCAGACGCAAGGACGCAGGACCTGTGAGGACCGGCTGTTACTGATCCTCAGCCAACTGGAAGTCAGAACCCATATTGCCTTGCACGCGGCCGGTGAGGGGGGCGCGCGGGCCGAGGCGACCTTGCTGAGGCTCGGGCGCTCGCTTTATCGCCTGGACGAAGTGGACAGTATTGCCGCTCGGCATATCCAGGAAATGCGCCAGGACCCTTTTGCCGCGGTGGATGACATCGAAGTTTATCTTGCCTACCGGGTTCACCTGGCTGACAGGCTCGATCTACCGGCCCAACCGCGGCATATGAATTACCTTCAGCACAGCGGTGTGACCCGTACGCGGATCATGCGTGCGGGTACTAGCGTGCTGGCCGGTGAAAATACCGACGTGCTGAGCCAGGCACTTGCGCAACGAGAGTTCTGGCAAGGCTATGTGCGCAATCGCTACCCTGAGCGCTTCGAAGCCTTGGCCGCGCCGTTTCATGAACAGCTGGAGGCTTATGAGCTTCAGGCTGGCGACTCGGGCGAGCAGCAGTACCTTGAGCGCGCTGCGGCATTGATGGAGGCGCTCAATGCTGAAGAGCGTGCGCTTTATCTCGAATTGGCGAGGAATGCGTACGGGCGGGAGGCCTGATTGCCGGCGACCGCAGGACGGTCGCCGTACAAGGTTCAGGCGGCGTTGCTGCGTGCGTCGCCCTGAGCCAGATAATCAGCCAGCGCGCGCTGTTCGCTTTCGCTGGTGAACAGGCCCAGTTTGGTCCTGCGCCAGAGGATATCCTGAGTGCTGACAGCCCATTCGGTTTCGCGCAGGTAATCGACTTCCCGGGTGAACAGGCCACCACCAATCGCCTGGCCCAGATCGTCCGGGCCGTTCACACCTTCCAGCAACTGCCAGGTGCGGCTGCCGTAGGTCACTGCCCAGCGCTTGGCGATATCCGGCGCGAGCCATTGGTGCTGCGAGAGCAGGTCGTCGACCAGTGCCTGAGGCGTGCTCATGCCTTCACCGCCGGGCAGGGCAGAGTTGGCTGTCCAGCTCTGGCCCATCTGGCTGAAGAACGGCTTGAGTTCTGCCATGGCCGACTCGGCCAGCTTGCGGTACGTGGTCAGTTTGCCGCCAAACACCGACAGCAAAGGCGCCTCGCCTTGAGCGGCGGAAAGCGCGAGGGTGTAGTCACGGGTGACGGCGGACGGGTTATCCGATTCGTCGTTGCACAGCGGGCGCACGCCGGAGTAGGTGTGCAGGATATCGCTGCGGCTCAGTTGATGATTGAAGTGCGCATTGACCACCTTCAGCAGATAGTCGGTTTCCTGCTCGGTGATCGCCACCTTGGCCGGGTCGCCGCTGTACTCACGGTCGGTGGTGCCGATCAGGGTGAAACGGTCCAGATAGGGGATGCAGAAGACGATACGTTGGTCTTCGTTCTGCAGGATGTAGGCGTGATCCCCTTCATACAGGCGCGGCACGATCAGGTGGCTGCCCTGGATCAGGCGAATGCCGTACGGCGCATCGAGCTTGAGGTCATCCTTGATGAAGCTGGCGACCCAAGGGCCGGCGGCGTTGACCAATGCCCGGGCGCGAATGCTGCGCACGCTGCCATCGGCTTGCTGCAGCTCCACGTGCCACAGGCCGTCGACGCGTTCGGCGCGCAGGCAGCGGGTACGGGTATGGATGTGTGCACCGTTTTCGCGTGCGGCCATGGCGTTGAGCACCACCAGGCGTGCGTCGTCAACGGCGCAGTCGGCGTATTCGAAGCCACGGGTGATCGCCGGCTTGAGCGGGTAGCCCGGGCCGAAGCGCAGGCTGCGCGAGGCTCCCAGGCGCTTGCGCTTGCCCAGGTGATCGTAGAGGAAAAGGCCGGCACGGATCATCCAGGCCGGGCGCAGGTGCGGGCGGTGTGGCAACACGAAGCGCATCGGCTTGACGATATGCGGCGCCTTGGCCAACAGCACTTCGCGCTCGGCCAGTGCTTCGCGAACCAGGCGGAACTCGTAGTGCTCCAGGTAACGAAGGCCGCCATGGATCAGCTTGCTGCTGGCGGAGGAAGTGTGCTGGGCCAGGTCGTCCTTTTCGCAGAGGAAGACCTTGAGGCCACGCCCGGCGGCGTCGGCAGCGATGCCCACGCCATTGATGCCACCGCCGATCACGGCGAGGTCATAGCAGTCGGCGAGTGGGGGCTGGGACGAAACGGGCTGGGACACGGGCAAGGCCTCCTGGGGCTGTTCACATCGAATATGAACATTGGTGTTCGTTTACGAAAATATTAGCGCAATGGAAAGGCAGTATCCAGTCGTGGGTTATAGAAAAAACTGATTGAATGAGAACGAAATGAACAATTTCGAAAATTTTAAGGGTGTTGGCGGGGTGTTTTGGAAGGGTGTGGGGTTGCAAGTGCTTGTCACAACATCTTTGGCGCCAGTGAGATCGAGCGCCGCCCGCGCGGCGCTCGATTTCGATGCCCCTGCAAAACTCAAGGCTGGCTACTTTCAGCCCTCACCCTATCCCCAGCCAGGCCTTCGAAGCAGCAGCTCAAACCACCTCAAGGCGAATCTTGTACTGATTGAGCAACTGGTTCAGGGCCGCCGTAGGTGTCTGGTCGGTCACCAGGCAATCGACCAGGCTGATCGACCCCAGGCGAACCATGGCATTGCGCCCGAACTTGCTGGAGTCGGCAGCCAGAATAACCTGCCGGGCATTGGCAATGATTGCCTGGGAAACCCGCACTTCCTGGTAGTCGAAGTCGAGCAGGCTGCCATCCTCATCGATGCCGCTGATCCCGACCAGGGCAAAGTCGACCTTGAACTGGCTGATGAAATCGACACTGGCCTGGCCCACCACCCCACCATCACGCCGCACCGTGCCACCGGCCACCAACACTTCGAAATCGTCCTTGGCAGCCAGAATCGAGGCCACGTGCAGGTTGTTGGTAATCACCTTCAGGTGGCTATGGTTCAGCAGCGCACGGGCAATCGATTCGGTGGTGGTGCCGATGTTGATGAACAGCGAGGCATGGTCGGGAATCTGCTGGGCAACGGCGTCGGCGATACGCTGCTTTTCATCGCGCATCTGGTCGGCGCGCATGGCGTAGGCGGTGTTTTCGATGCTCGAATCATAGGCGGCGCCACCGTGGTAGCGGCGCAGCAGGTTGAGCTCGGCGAGCTGGTTGATGTCGCGCCGGATGGTTTGCGGGGTGACGACGAACAGCTGTGCCATTTCTTCGATGCTGACGTAGCCGCGTTCGCGTACCAGCTCGAGGATTTGTTGTTGGCGGGGGGGCAGATTCATGGGCGGTCCTTTTGGGCAGCCGGACAAATTCTGCAATGATGCCGTAGGAAGGGGATGACGGCCAGCGGACGTTGGTGTCGGCGTCATCGCAGGCAAGCCCGCGATGACGCCGCACGCTTCAACGCCGATTCAAACCGCGTGGTCTTCCCAGTCGCGGGTACGATCGACCGCCTTCTTCCACCCGGCGTACAGCTTCTCTTTTTGCGTCTCATCCAGTTGTGGGCTGAACTCGCGCTCGATGATTGCCTTGTCGCGCAACTCGTCCAGGCTGCTCCAGAAGCCACAAGCCAGGCCCGCCAGGTAGGCGGCGCCAAGGGCTGTGGTTTCACGCATTTTCGGGCGTTCCACGCAGGTGCCGAGGATGTCGGCCTGGAACTGCATGAGGAAGTTGTTGGCTACCGCGCCGCCGTCCACGCGCAGTTCGGACAGGCGTTGGCCGCAATCCTGTTGCATGGCGTCAAGCACGTCGCGGGTCTGGTAGGCGATCGATTCCAGTGCAGCACGGATGATGTGGTCGACCTTCACCCCACGCGTCAGGCCGAACAGGGCACCACGGGCATAGGGGTCCCAGTAGGGGGCGCCCAGGCCGGTGAAGGCGGGCACCAGGTACACGCCGTTGCTGTCCTTGACCTTGCTGGCGAAGTACTCGGTGTCGAGGGCATCGTTGACGATCTTCAGTTCGTCACGCAGCCACTGCACGGTGGAGCCACCGTTGAACACGGCGCCTTCCAGTGCGTAGGCCACTTCGCCGCGGGGGCCGCAGGCGATGGTGGTGAGCAAGCCGTGGGACGAGGTGACGGCCTTGTCGCCGGTGTTCATCAGCAGGAAGCAGCCGGTACCGTAGGTGTTCTTGGCCTGACCGGGCTCAACGCACATCTGGCCGAATAGCGCGGACTGCTGGTCGCCGGCGATACCAGCGATGGCGATGCCGCTCTTGGTGTGGCCGTAGACTTCGGAAGAGGGGCGTACCTGGGGCAGCATCTGGCGTGGAATGCCAAGGATTTCCAGCAGCTTGTCGTCCCATTCCAGGCTGTGGATGTTGAACATCAGCGTGCGCGAGGCGTTGGTGTAGTCGGTGACATGCACCTTGCCGCCCGAGAACTTCCAGATCAGCCAGGTATCGATGGTGCCGAACAGCAGTTCGCCGCGTTCGGCGCGTTCGCGGGCACCTTCGACATTGTCGAGGATCCACTTCAGTTTGGTGCCGGAGAAGTAGGGGTCGGTGACCAGGCCCGTGGCCTCGCGGATGTAGTCTTCGTGGCCATCACGCTTGAGCTGCGCACAAATTTCGGTACTGCGGCGGCACTGCCAGACAATGGCGTTGTAAACCGGGCGGCCGGTTTCCTTGTCCCAAACCACCGTGGTTTCGCGCTGGTTGGTGATGCCGAGCGCAGCGACTTGGGCGTGGCTGATGCCGGCCTGAGCCAGGGCTTCGACCATGGTGGCGCTCTGGGTGGCGAAGATCTCCATCGGGTCGTGTTCTACCCAGCCAGCCTGCGGGTAGTGCTGGACGAATTCGCGCTGGGAGGTGCCGACCACATTGGCGTCGCGGTCGAAAATGATCGCACGCGAGCTGGTGGTGCCCTGGTCCAGGGCGATGATGTAGTGCTTATCCAGGGTGTCTGTCATGGTCGTTGGCCTTGCAAAATGAGGAAGTCAGGGCTTGGGCGTGAGGCCGCATCAGTTGACTTGAGTATCGCCCTGGCGATTGTCGTTTGTCTCAGGGGTCGCGGTGGGCGCCACCGGCAGGTTGCGGGCGATCAGGCCGCGATACGCGGCGGCGCCCAGGCATGCGCCGAGGATCGGTGCGAACACCGGAACCAGGAAATAGGGGATATCCCGTCCGCCAGTGAAGGCGATTTCGCCCCAACCGGCCAGGAAGGTCATCAGTTTTGGCCCGAAATCGCGGGCCGGGTTCATCGCGAAGCCGGTCAACGGCCCCATGGCGCTGCCGATCACGGCAATCAGCAGGCCGATCAGCAGCGGCGCGACGGCGCCACGTGGCAGGCCATTGTTGTCGTCGGTCAGCGCCATGATCACGGCCATGAGGATGGCCGTGATGACCACTTCCACCAGGAATGCCTGGCCGGTCGAAAGCGAGGGGTGCGGGTAGGTGGAGAACACCGAGGCCAGTTCGAGGCTTTCGGTACTGCCTCGCAACATGGCGTGGGCTTGTTCGAAATCGAAGAACAGGTTGCTGTACAAGGTGTAGACCAGCGCTGCGCCGCAGAAGGCGCCACAGACCTGAGCGAGCATGTAGAACGGCAGTTTGCGCTTGTCGAAACCGGCGAACAGGGTGAGGGCGATGCTCACGGCCGGGTTCAGGTGTGCACCTGAAACGCCCGCGGTGAAGTAGATCGCCATGCTGACGCCGACGCCCCAGATGATGCTGATTTCCCACAGGCCGAAGCTGGCACCCGCGACTTTGAGCGCGGCCACGCAGCCGGTGCCGAAGAAGATCAGCAGCGCAGTGCCGAGAAACTCGGCCAGGCACTGGCTGGACAGAGTGGGTTCGCGTAGAGCAGTCGTCATGTATGACCTCGTTTTTTTTGTTGTGAGGCGCGTGGCGCTCGACAGCAAAGCCCGGTGTCGATCCCCATTGACCCCAGGCAGATGTTGGAAATGCACCGTAAAAGTGCACCATTTATTCAGAAACGAAAAAATATAGACAAGAAACGCTTATGTCAAAGGTCGAAAGTGAACGGTCAGTCACGATCTGGACGTTGTTTGGGCGCGCGAAACCGCACGCTAGAGAGGCGCGTAAGCTGTGTATTGGCTGTGTTGTGGGATATGTCCTAAAGTAGCCGCCGACTTGTACTCGACCGGAGCTGCGCATGACCCCCGCCCTAGACGTGTTGAAAAAAGCCCGCGCTGAACATCGCGTGCACAGTTATGAGCACGATCCGAAGTCGGCGTCGTATGGGCTGGAGGCAGCGGAAAAGCTCGGGCTAGAGCCGCAGCAGGTATTCAAGACCTTGTTGGCGAGCAGTGAGAAAGGCGAATTGCTGGTGGCCGTAGTACCGGTGGTGGGCACCCTGGACCTCAAGGCACTGGCCCATGCGGCCGGTGTGAAGAAGTGCGAGATGGCCGACCCGGCGGCGGCCCAGCGCGCCACGGGATACCTGGTGGGCGGTATCAGCCCGTTGGGCCAGAAGAAGCGCCTGCGCACATTTATCGACGAGTCGGCGCAACACTTTGCAACTATCCATGTCAGCGCCGGGCGGCGCGGGCTGGAGGTGGAGTTGGCGGCTGCAGTGCTGGCTGAACATACCCAGGGCACGTTTGCCGGTATAGGTCGGGGCTGAAATGGCTGGGGCCGCTTCGCAGCAGCCCCGGCAATCGTGAATCAGGTCGCCGAACTGTACCGACGAACGCCGTTCTCCTGCCGCGGCAACTGCGCCGCGACACTGCCCGGCACCGGGAACAGCACCAGGTGATCGGCCGCCACGGCAATCCCGACTTCCTCACCGACCTGATGATCGACATGGCTGGGGAAGATCGCCTCCAGCTGGCTGCCTGTTACCAGTTGCAGGCGATACAGCGTCGACGCGCCCAGAAAGCTCTTGCCTACGATGCTCGCCCGCAGCGGGCTGTCTGGCGCATGCACGATGTCGTCAGGGCGCAGCAGCACATCCACCGAACTCCCCGGCGCCATGATGTACGCACGGTTGCCGCGCAGCTCACCGAGTTCGGTATTGACCGCCTCATGGCTGCTCATCTGACCACGGATGAAATAGCCCTGGCCGATGAAGCTGGCTACGAACGGCGTCTGCGGCTCGTGGTAGAGGTTGTAAGGGGTGTCCCACTGCTCCAGGCGACCTTCCTTGAACACGCCCACCTGATCGCTGACGGCAAACGCCTCTTCCTGGTCGTGGGTCACCAGAATGGCGCTGGTGCCACGGCTCTTGAGGATGTCGCGCACTTCATGGCTCAAGCGCCGGCGCAGTTCCACGTCGAGGTTGGAGAACGGCTCGTCGAGCAGCAGCAACTGGGGCTCCGGGGCCAGCGCGCGGGCCAGCGCGACCCGTTGCTGTTGCCCACCGGACAGCTCATGCGGATAGCGGCCGCCCAGCCCACCGAGCTTGACCAGCTCGAGCATCTCTTCGACGACCTGCGCCTGGCGCGGGTGCTTGGCAATGCCGAAGGCGATGTTCTGGGCCACGGTCAGGTGCGGGAACAGGGCGTAGTCCTGGAACACCATGCCGATGCGGCGCTTTTCCGGGGCCAGGGTGAAGCCGGGCCGGGAGATGACCTCGCCCGCCAGCTGGATCTCGCCGTCATGGATAGGCTCGAAACCGGCGATGGCGCGCAGGGTGGTGGTCTTGCCGCAACCGGATGAACCCAGCAGGCAACCAATGTCGCCTGCGTTCAGGTGCAGGTTGAGGTTCTGGACGATGCGCTGGTCGCCATAGCCGCAGGCGAGGTTGCGCAGGTTGAGCAGTAGGGGTTGACTCATGCGTGGTGGTAAGCCGGTTCTACAAGGAATTCGAGAAGGGCCTTCTGTGCATGCAGGCGGTTTTCAGCCTGGTCCCAGGCGACCGAACGAGGGTCGTCGAGCAGGTCATGGCTGATTTCCTCGCCACGGTGGGCGGGCAGGCAGTGCATGAACAGGGCGTCGGGTGCCGCCAGGTCGAGCAGTTCGCGGGTGACCTGGTAAGGCGCGAAGTGCGCCAGGCGCCGTGCAGTTTCCTCCTCCTGGCCCATGGAAGTCCAGACATCGGTGGTCACCAGGTGCGCGCCACGCACGGCTTCCTTGGGGTCGCGGATGATTTGCACGCGATCACCGCCCAATGCCATGAAGCGTGGATCCGGCTCGTAACCTTCCGGGCAGGCGATGCGCAGCTGGAAATCGAACTGACGGGCGGCTTCGATATAGGAGTTGCACATGTTGAAGCCATCACCGATCCACGCCACGGTCTTGCCCTGGATCGAACCGCGGTGTTCGAGGAACGTCTGCATGTCGGCCAGTAGCTGGCACGGGTGCGACTCGTCGGACAGGGCGTTGATTACCGGCACGCTCGACTTCGCCGCGAACTCGGTGAGGGTGCTGTGGGCGTGGGTACGGATCATCACCACGTCGAGCATGCTCGACAGGACGATGGCGCTGTCACCGATCGGTTCGCCACGGCCCAGCTGGGTATCGCGAGGCGACAGGAAGATGGCCTGGCCGCCCAGCTGGATCATGCCGGCCTCGAACGACACGCGGGTACGGGTCGAGGACTTTTCGAAGATCATCCCCAGCACACGGCTTTTGAGGGGCTCGAACAGCACGCTTCGCTTGCGCAGGTCCTTCAGCTCGATGCCGCGGCGGATCACCCCGAGCAATTCGTCGGTGGTGAAGTCCAGCAGGGAGAGAAAGTGCCTAGCGCTCATGATTGACTACCTTATCTGCAACGGTATGCAGGTCGACCGTATGGTTTTTTTTGACAACGGGAGTGACCTGCGGCGTAAGCCGCACGGGGCGGACGAAATAGGGAAAGGCGCAATACTATAATTAAATGTCGCCTGAAACCAAGAGGGGAAACAGCGGCTCTGTTGCAAAGGGTGTCGTTACCCATTGAGCGTGCGCTGTTTTTTATTTGCTACAGAGGTTGTACACGGCTTGCCCGCGATTTGGCAAATGCGTGTCGCGAATCGTTTGCCTGATGTCGGGCAATTCATGGCACGAAGCGCGCTGGCGAGGGCGTTGGGCTGGGCGCATAGTCGCCATCAGACCCATCATCAGGCAGAGGCGGCCATGACCAAGACCCTGCATCACCGTGCCTGTCACCTGTGCGAAGCGATCTGCGGGCTGAACATCGAAGTCAGCCATGAGGACGACGGGCAGGCGCTGATCACCTCGATCAAAGGCGACCCGGACGACCCGTTCAGCCGCGGCCACATCTGCCCCAAGGCAGTGGCCCTGCAAGATATCCAGAACGATCCCGACCGCCTGCGTCAGCCCCACCGTCGGATTGGCGAGCGCTGGCAGGCGATCAGCTGGGACGAGGCTTTCGCCCTGGCGGCCGACAAGCTCTGGAGTATCCAGCAGGCGCATGGTCGCAACGCGGTGGCGGTGTATCAAGGCAACCCCAGCGTGCACAACTATGGGCTGATGACCCACAGCAACTATTTCCTCGGTTTGTTGAAGACCCGCAATCGGTTTTCAGCCACCTCGGTGGACCAGTTGCCCCAGCACCTGACCAGCCACCTGATGTACGGCCACGGTCTGCTGTTGCCGATCCCGGACATCGACCACACCGACTTCATGCTGATTCTGGGCGGCAACCCGCTGGCGTCCAATGGCAGCATCATGACCGTGCCTGATGTGGAAAAGCGCCTGAGGGCGCTGCGTACGCGGGGCGGGCAGTTGGTGGTGGTGGACCCGCGGCGCAGCGAAACAGCGGCCATGGCCGACCGGCACCTGTTCATTCTTCCCGGCGGCGATGCTGCATTGCTCAGTGGCCTGCTCAATACCTTGTTCGACGAAGGCCTGACCCGTGGATCACACTTGCCGGTCAATGGCCTGGATCAAGTGCGCAGTGCACTCGCCCCGTTCACCGCCGACGCCATGAGTCCGTTGTGCGGCATCGCTGCCGCCGATATCCGTCAGTTGGCGCGCGATTTCGCGGCAGCCGACAAGGCGGTCTGCTATGGCCGCATGGGCGTCTCGACCCAGGCCTTCGGCACCCTGTGCCATTGGCTGGTGCAATTGATCAACCTGGTCACCGGCAACCTGGATCGGGTGGGTGGCGCCTTGTGTACCGAGCCTGCGGTGGACCTGGTGGCGAGTACGTCGGGCGGGCACTTCAATGCCTGGCACAGCCGAGTATCGGGGCTGCCGGAGTACGCTGGCGAGCTGCCGGTCGCCGCCTTGGCCGAGGAAATCCTCACGCCCGGTGACGGGCAGGTGCGGGCCCTGGTGACCGTGGCGGGCAACCCAGTGCTGTCCACGCCCAACGGTCGGCAACTGGACGGGGCGCTGGCGGGGCTCGAGTTCATGCTCAGCATCGACCTGTACATCAATGAAAGCACGCGCCATGCCGACCTGATCCTGCCGTCCACGTCGGCACTGGAGAACGATCACTACGACAGCACCTTCAACCTGCTGGCGGTGCGCAATGTGACCCGTTTCAACCGCGCGATCCTGGCCAGGCCCGAAGGCGCGCTGCATGACTGGGAGATCTTTGTCGGCCTGGCCAAGGCCTTTGCCGAACGGGCCGCCCTTGAGCTCAAGCCAACCCTGGCACCGGCGCAGATGATCGATTGGGCCTTGCGCAAAGGGCGCTACGGCGACGGCTCGGCCTGGAAGCTCTCGCTGGAAGCACTCGATCGGCACCCCCACGGGCTGGACCTGGGCCCGCTAGGTGCCAATCTGCAGGCACGCCTGAACACTGCCAGCCAGGCCATCGAGGCGGCACCGCAGGTGTTGCTGGACGACTTGGCCAGGCTTGCGCGGCAGGCGCCGATGGCGGCTGGCGCGCTCTTGCTGATCGGCCGCCGCCACGTGCGCAGCAACAACTCGTGGATGCACAACTTCCACCGACTGGTCAAAGGCAAGCCGCGTCATCAGCTGTTGATGCACCCTGAGGATTTGCAGCAGCGGCAGTTGCACGATGGCCAGCGAGTGCGCATACGCTCGCGTACCGGCACCCTCGAAGTCGAGGTGCAGGCGTGCACGGACATGATGCCAGGTGTGGTCAGCCTGCCGCATGGCTATGGCCATGGGCGCCAGGGCGTGCAATTGCGGATAGCCCACGGGCAGCCCGGGGTCAGTGCCAACGACCTGACCGATGAGCGCTTGCGCGATCAGGTGTCGGGCAATGCCGCCCTCAATGGCGTGCCTGTGCACGTGGAGGCCGCCTGAGCAATGGCAAGGCCGCGCACAGCGCTCGGCTTTCCGATACAATGCGTCACCGTGCCGACCATCGAGTCGGAAAGTTCAGACGAGGTGTTCCATGGATATCATCGAAACGATCAAAGAGCAGATTGCCAACAACACCATTCTGCTTTACATGAAAGGCTCGCCGAATGCCCCGCAGTGCGGGTTCTCGGCCAAGGCATCGCAAGCTGTGATGGGTTGTGGCGAGAAGTTCGCCTACGTCGACATCCTGCAGAACCCGGAAATCCGCGCCAACCTGCCCAAGTACGCCAACTGGCCAACCTTCCCGCAGCTGTGGGTAGCGGGCGAGCTGGTCGGCGGTAGCGACATCATGCTGGAAATGTTCGAGAAGGGTGAGCTGCAGGCCCTGATCAAGGACGCTGCTGCCAAGGCAAAGGCTGCTGAAGCCTGATCTTCGTACAGCCATAAAAAAACCCGCTCAAGGCGGGTTTTTTTATGGGCGGCGATTTTACTCTTCGCCCATCTGCGATTGCAGGTAGTTCTCGATGCTGATCTTGTCGATCAGGCTCAGCTGGGTTTCCAGCCAGTCGATGTGCTCTTCCTCGGACTCGAGGATGTCTTCGAGCATTTCACGCGAGCCGAAGTCGCCGACGGTTTCGCAGTGAGCGATGGCGGCTTTCAGGTCGATCAGGCCTTTCTGCTCGATCTTCAGGTCGCACTCGAGCATTTCTTTGGTGTGCTCGCCGATCAGCAGCTTGCCCAGGTCTTGCACGTTGGGGATGCCTTCGAGAAAGAGAATACGCTTGATCAGTTTGTCAGCGTGCTTCATCTCATCGATGGATTCCTTGTACTCGTGCTTGCCGAGTTTGTTCAGGCCCCAATCTTCGTACATGCGTGCGTGCAGGAAGTACTGGTTGATCGCGACCAGCTCGTTTCCGAGGATCTTGTTGAGATGCTGGATGACGCTTACGTCGCCTTTCATGACGGGTTCCTGCCCTGTAGAAGTGTGCCAATACAGGGAAGTTTGAGCCTGATACTTAGGGCTGTCAAACCTAAGTTATTGAATAATAAGTGAAAATGAATAGGAATAAGAATGTTTGTGAAGCGCGTTGGAGTGCTAAGTTATTGAATTACGGGCATAAAAAAACCGGACACAAGGTCCGGTTCTTCAAAATCAGTGGTTTCAGGCAGCGGTAAATTCTACCGGATAGGGCAGGGTGGCCTGGCTGACCTGGAGCTCGGTCAGGGTCTCACGGACCACTTGCTTGGCAAGGCAGGCGCATTTGCCACATTGGCTGGCGACATTGGTCGCGGCTCGAACTTCCTTGTAGCTGCAGCATCCTTCAAAGATCGCATCGCGGATCTGTCCGTCGGTAACGCCGACACAAAGACACACATACATAAAGTCGGACCATCGCTGGTTGAGTCGATGGGTTGGAGCTTAATGGTAATGAGAATGCTTGTCAAAAGACTTTCTGAAAGGGCCGTGCTTGAGCGACCGGCGGTTGGATTCGGTCTGTCATGAGAAGCCGTGTATGATGGTCGGCCTTTGTTGGATGTCGGGCAAGCCCGTCTGGCCCGGCAAACGGTTTTTTACCCTCATCAGGAGATAACAATGAGCGTACTCGTTGGTAAACAAGCCCCCGATTTCACCGTTCCAGCTGTGCTGGGCAACGGCGAAATCGTCGACAGCTTCAACCTGGCTTCGGCCATCAAGGGCAAGTACGGCCTGGTGTTCTTCTACCCGCTGGACTTCACCTTCGTCTGCCCGTCCGAGCTGATCGCCCTGGACAACCGCATCCCTGACTTCCAGGCCCGCAACGTGGAAGTGATCGGCGTTTCGATCGACTCGCACTTCACCCACAACGCCTGGCGTAACACCCCGGTCAACAACGGCGGTATCGGCCAGGTCAAGTACACCTTGGCTGCCGACATCACCCACGAAATCTGCAAGGCCTACGACGTTGAGTCCGAAGGCGGCGTGGCCTTCCGTGGCGCCTTCCTGATCGACACCAACGGTGTAGTCCGTTCGCAGATCGTCAACGACCTGCCACTGGGCCGTAACATGGACGAGCTGCTGCGTCTGGTCGATGCCCTGCAGTTCCACGAAGAGCACGGCGAAGTCTGCCCTGCCAACTGGAAAAAAGGCGACAAAGGCATGAACGCTTCGCCAGAAGGCGTTGCTGCTTACCTGAGCGAGAACGCTGGCAAGCTGTAATTGCCGCGCGCATAAAAAACCGGCCTTCGTGGCCGGTTTTTTTTGTTTCAAGTTTCTAGCTGCAAGCTTCAAGAAAAACCGAGCGTGTGCTGTCTGCCCTTTCTTGCTGCTTGCTGCTTGAAGCTTGTGGCTGCTTAGTCGTTGAAATCGCGCCAGCCGCCCATTTCTTTCCAGCGGTTGACGAT
The DNA here is from genome assembly GCF_051123555.1 of Pseudomonas sp. NFX1. NCBI lineage: Bacteria > Pseudomonadati > Pseudomonadota > Gammaproteobacteria > Pseudomonadales > Pseudomonadaceae > Pseudomonas > Pseudomonas sp. NFX1. Next base: position 5,920,275 of record NZ_CP169366.1, read on the forward strand.
GCCGCAGAACAGCTCGGCTGTCTTCTCGGTGTCGTAACGCGCCGAATGCGCTTCACGCCCATCAAAGTCGATGTCGGCGCTCTGGCAGGCCCGCGCCAGCACGGTCTGGCCATACGCCAGGCCAGCGAGGGTGGCGGTATCGAAGCTGGAAAACGGGTGGAAGGGGTTGCGCTTGAGGTCGTTGCGGTTGACCGCGGCGTTAAGGAAGCCCAAGTCGAAACTGCTGTTGTGGCCGACCAGGATCGCCCGCTTGCAGCCGTTGGCCTTGAGCGCCTTGCGCACGCCTCGGAAGATATCGGTCAACGCGCTTTCTTCACTCACTGCCATGCGCAGTGGGTGGTCCAGCTTGATGCCGGTGAACTCCAGCGCTGCCGCCTCGATATTGGCCCCTTCGAACGGTTCAACCCGGTGGAAGTAGGTGTGTTCGGGGAACAGGAAGCCCTTCTCGTCCATGCCGATGGTGACGGCGGCGATTTCCAGCAGGGCATCGGTGGCGCTATTGAAGCCGCCGGTCTCGACATCCACCACCACCGGCAGGTAGCCACGGAAGCGCTCTGCCATCGGGTGGCGCGAACCACCGCCGGCCTGGCTGTCCTGATCGTCTTCGTAGAGGTCTTCGCTCACGCGTTTTCCTCCAGCAGGCGCCAGCGCAGCTTCTCGCCAGCGCGCAGCGGTATCACCGTCTGCTCGCCGAACGGCAGGCTTTCTGGTGCGATCCACTCTTCACGGACCAGGGTGATGGTGTCGGTGTTCGCCGGCAGGCCATAGAAGGCCGGGCCGTGCAGGCTGGCAAAGCCTTCCAGCTTGTCCAGCGCATTGCGTTGCTCGAACGCTTCGGCGTACATCTCGATGGCCGCGTAAGCGGTGTAGCAACCGGCGCAACCGCAGGCGGCTTCCTTGGCGTGACGGGCGTGAGGGGCCGAGTCGGTGCCGAGGAAGAATTTCGGGTTGCCACTGGTGGCCGCGTCCAGCAGCGCCACCTGGTGGGTGTTGCGCTTGAGGATCGGCAGGCAGTAGAAGTGCGGGCGGATGCCGCCCACCAGCATGTGGTTGCGGTTGTACAACAGGTGCTGGGCGGTAATGGTCGCGCCGACGTTGGCCGGCGCTTCGCTGACGAACTGCGCGGCATCGCTGGTGGTGATGTGCTCGAACACCACCTTGAGCGTCGGGAAGCGTTCGACCACGCGACGCATGTGTTCGTCGATGAAGCGCTTCTCGCGATCGAAGACATCGATTTCGCTGCGCGTCACTTCACCGTGCACCAACAGTGGCATGCCGACTTCGGCCAGCGCTTCGATGGCGGGGAAGATGTTGTCGATGCTGGTCACGCCTGAATCGGAGTTTGTCGTGGCGCCGGCCGGGTACAGCTTGGCGGCATACACGATACCGCTGGCCTTGGCCGCGCGGATGTCCTCGGGGCTGGTGCGGTCGGTGAGGTAAAGCACCATCAGCGGTTCGAAGTGGCTGCCGGCCGGACGCGCATTGAGGATGCGCTCACGGTAGGCACCGGCTTCGACGGCATTGCGCACCGGCGGTACGAGGTTGGGCATGATGATGGCACGGGCGAAGGTACGCGCCACATCACCAACGGTATGGGGCAGGACGGCACCATCGCGCAGATGGATGTGCCAGTCGTCGGGACGCAGGAGGGTCAGGCGATCGGACATTGGGGATTCCAGGCGGGTCGAACTCAAGGCCCAATGCTACCGGAAAACCCTGGCCCGAGCACGGCTATCAAGTTTTTCGGGCGGCGTCCGATACCCTGCAGGTAAGCCGTCAGAATTTGTGGAGCCGCCCGTGCGCCAGCGTTACCTAGCCCTGTTCACCCTGTTCGCCAGCCTGCCGGCCGGTGCACTGACTTTCCAGACGCGCATGGAGAACATTGCCTGGCAAGTCGAGGGCGACCAGTTCGAGTGCCGTCTGATCCAGCCGATCGACGGTTTTGGCAGTGGCGAATTCGTGCGCCGGGCAGGTGAGCAGCCGGTGTTCCAACTGCGCTCGCACAGCAATGCGCTGGGGGCCGGGCCAGCCACGCTGCTGGCGGCGGCGGCGCCCTGGCAGCCTGGGCGCGGTGACATCAACCTGGGCACCGTGCGCATGGCGCGCACGGGCGTGCTGTTCAGCTCGTCCCAGGGCCAGGCCAGCCGCCTGATCAATGGTTTGCTCGATGGGCGCAGCACGGTGGTACGCAACTACACCGGGGAGGCTGGCCGGGCCATTGAAGTGCGGGTGCTGCCGGTCAGTTTCGCCAAGGCCTATGGCGACTACCAGGTGTGTGCCAGCAAGTTGCTGGCGATGAACTATGACCAGGTTCGCCAGACTCAGGTGGGTTTCCCTGGCGGTGGCATCGAACTTGACGATTCGGCCAGGGCACGGCTGGATGTGGTTCTTGACTATATGAAGGCTGACCCGACGGTTAATCACATCGAGCTCAACGGCCATTCCGACAACAGCGGCAATCGCCTGACCAACCGTGATTTGTCCCGGCGCAGGGCGATGGCAGTGGCGGACTATTTCAAAGCCCATGGCGTGCCGGAGGCGCAGATCACCGTGCGCTTCCACGGCGAGCGGTATCCGCTGGCGAAGAACAACAGTGCTGCCAACCGGGCGCGCAACCGGCGTGTGAATATCGAACTGGATCGGGTTGCAATCGCTGAGGCACCCGTCGAGAAGCCGGTGGAAAAACCTGTGCAGCAGCCTGCTGCTGCCAGTCCGCCTGCTGCCGCGCCGGCGTCCCCGGCACCGGGTGCGAAAGTGCCCTGACAGTGAGGTGGGCGTCGCTCCATCTCGCAGGCGTCAACCAGCGCCCGACAGACGTCGCGCCATCGACAATTCCTGTCGCTTTGTCGTCAGAAGCTGTCGCCCCACTGTAAATTTTTCCATAACGCCGTTAGAATCGACCCCTTTCCGTACAACCCCGTGGAGTGATGGCATGGCGGACGTAAATAAGGTCGTACTGGCGTATTCCGGCGGCCTTGATACTTCGGTGATTCTCAAGTGGCTGCAGGATACCTACAACTGCGAAGTGGTGACCTTCACCGCTGACCTGGGTCAGGGCGAAGAGGTCGAGCCGGCCCGTGCCAAGGCACAGGCAATGGGTGTAAAAGAGATCTACATCGACGACCTGCGCGAAGAATTCGTGCGTGACTTCGTGTTCCCGATGTTCCGCGCCAACACCGTCTACGAAGGCGAGTACCTGCTGGGTACCTCCATCGCCCGTCCGCTGATCGCCAAGCGCTTGATCGAAATCGCCAACGAAACCGGTGCCGACGCCATTTCCCATGGTGCGACCGGTAAAGGCAACGACCAGGTTCGTTTCGAACTGGGTGCCTATGCGCTCAAGCCGGGCGTCAAGGTCATCGCCCCTTGGCGTGAGTGGGACCTGCTGTCCCGCGAGAAGCTGATGGACTACGCCGAGAAGCATGGCATCCCGATCGAGCGTCACGGCAAGAAGAAGTCGCCGTACTCGATGGACGCCAACCTGCTGCACATCTCCTACGAAGGCGGTGTCCTGGAAGATACCTGGACCGAGCACGAGGAAGACATGTGGCGCTGGAGCGTCTCTCCGGAGAACGCCCCGGACCAGGCTACCTATCTTGAGCTGACCTACCGCAACGGTGACATCGTCGCCATCGATGGTATCGAGAAGTCCCCGGCTACCGTCCTCGCCGACCTGAACCGCATCGGTGGTGCCAACGGCATCGGCCGTCTGGACATCGTCGAGAACCGTTACGTCGGCATGAAGTCCCGTGGCTGCTACGAGACCCCTGGCGGCACCATCATGCTGCGCGCCCACCGTGCGATCGAGTCGATCACCCTGGACCGCGAAGTCGCTCACCTGAAAGATGAGCTGATGCCGAAGTATGCCAGCCTGATCTACACCGGTTACTGGTGGAGCCCGGAGCGTGTGATGCTGCAGCAGATGATCGACGCTTCGCAGGTCAACGTGAATGGCGTGGTACGCCTGAAGCTGTACAAGGGCAATGTCACCGTGGTTGGCCGCAAGTCGGACGACTCGCTGTTCGATGCCAACATTGCGACCTTCGAGGAAGATGGCGGCGCCTACAACCAGGCGGACGCTGCCGGCTTCATCAAGCTCAATGCGCTGCGTATGCGCATTGCCGCCAACAAGGGCCGTTCGTTGCTCTGAGTATTGGCGCGCATTGTAAGAACCCCGGCTTAGGCTGGGGTTTTTTTTGCGTCGACATCCAGCCGGTCCTCATCCCCTGAGATTGGCAGCATCTTGCTCGAGGGTGCAGACCGACAGCCTTGCGCATTGGTTTTTCTCGAGATTACAGAAGCGCCAGCTGTGCGCGGGTTCAGGTGATTGCGCGAGGGCAAGGCGGATTTGCTGTTCCAGCATAGGTTGGGCATCTGGGCCAGAGAAGATAAGGGTAATAGGCTCGGCTACTTCCAAGACTGTTGGCGAGGGTCTGTCGTTGGGTGTTTTGCTTGATACAGGATTGTAGAACGACTTGTAATTGAAGTTCAGCGTCAAGAAGAAAAGCGCTGTAAGGAAAAACGGAAAGCCTACCAGGAACCATGTATAGAGACTCTGGCTGGATTCGCTGAGAAACGGCAGTGTCGCAAGGGCGGATGCTTCTATGATCCCCGCGAAAATGGCAATGATCGTCAGCGGGGCGACAGGTTGTGCTTCGGGCATGAGGGCTGTCTCCTGCGGTTTTGCTTATCATTACCTGACACTGGTGCTCAACTAAAGATTGGATTTTTTCCCAGTTGAGAAATGTCTTTAAATAGGTGTTGAGCCTGATTTTTTCAGCGTCTGTGAAGTGGAATAATCTGCACGCGAAGGTTTGTTTTCAGCTGCTCATATCAATTGAATCTGTGATAGATGTTAATTGCGGGTCATTAAGTTTTACGGTTGGGGCCGTACATGCCTTTGTAGGAAAATTCTGTAAGTGTTGTAGGTTTTCTCTATTCATGAGTTTCACTGGCAAATCGTTGCACCCTGAAGCGTTCTGTCGGTTATCGTGGCGTGCCACAGCAAAAATCAATAATGAATGGATATCGCATGAATAAAGTCCTTATCGTGGATGATCATCCGGTTATACGCCTGGCCGTGCGCATGCTGATGGAGCGGCACGGGTACGACGTCGTTGCGGAAACCGATAACGGCGTGGCCGCCTTGCAACTGACGCGTGAACACCTACCGGATATCGTGGTGCTTGATATCGGTATTCCAAAACTCGATGGCCTTGAAGTCATCGCCCGCATGGCAGCCTTCAGCCCAGGCAGCAAAGTGCTGGTGCTGACCTCGCAGGTGCCTGGCAATTTTTCGATGCGCTGCATGCAGGCGGGGGCGGCGGGTTATGTGTGCAAACAACAGGAGTTGACCGAGCTGCTAAGCGCCATCAAGGCCGTACTGTCAGGCTACAGCTACTTCCCCAACCAGGCCTTGCATGCGTCACGGGGCAGGGGCAGTGGTGGCAGCGAGACGGATATGGTCAACCGGCTCTCTGCCCGGGAAATGACGGTTTTACAGCAGCTGTCGCGCGGGCGGTCCAACAAGGAAATTGCCGACAGCATGTTCCTCAGCAACAAGACCGTCAGCACGTACAAGTCACGCTTGCTGCTCAAGCTTAACGCCAGGTCGCTGGTAGACCTGATTGAACTGGCCCAGCGTCACGGCCTGAACTGACCGCCAGCATACAAAGCCTCCCTGAGGGAGGCTTTGCAAAAAAAGCTACAGATCGTAGTCGAAATCGGCCAGTTGTTTCTGCAGTCGCCGCTCTTCCAGCAGGTTGTCGATCGTGCGGCGTTTGCTCAAGTTGGTCTTTGCAGTTTCTACCTGGGGCTCCGCTTCATCATCCGCGGCAACAAAATCATCTTCGATTGACAGGTCGTCTTTATCGGCACTCATGAGTCGCTCCAAGCCAAGGGGCCATTGGCCGTCCTTATAACCAGAAAGCTGACGCTGGTAAAAAAGATTTTTTCAATCGTACCGGGTGGTTTTTCGCTATCGGCTCAATCGTCAGACGTCTTCTGCTTGTATTCGCAGAGGTCTTCGATCCGACAGCTCCCGCACCTGGGCTTGCGTGCCTGGCATACGTAGCGCCCATGCAGGATGAGCCAGTGATGGGCATCGAGCAGGTAGTCCTTGGGGACGAACTTGACCAGCTTCTTCTCGACCTCGAGCACCGTTTTGCCCGGCGCTATGCCGGTACGGTTACTGACCCTGAAAATGTGCGTATCCACCGCCATGGTCGGCTGCCGGAATGCCGTGTTGAGCACCACATTGGCAGTCTTGCGCCCCACGCCAGGCAGCGCTTCAAGGGCTTCCCGGGTTTCTGGCACCTGGCTGTCGTGGCGCTCGATCAGCAGTCGACAGGCCTCGATCACGTTCTTGGCTTTGCTGTTATAGAGCCCGATGGTCTTGATGTATGCGCTCAGCCCTTCGACGCCCAGGGCATAGATCGCTTCCGGCGTATTGGCGACGGGGAACAGGCGCGCGGTGGCCTTGTTCACGCCTACGTCAGTGGATTGCGCTGAAAGCGTGACGGCGACGAGCAGTTCGAACGGTGTGGTATAGGCCAGTTCTGTTTTCGGGTCGGGATTGTCTTCGTGCAGCCTGCGAAAGATCTCCAGGCGTTTTGCGGCATTCATGGAATCAGCGCTTTCCTTGACGACGTGGGTGGGCGGTGCCCGGACGCAGGTGATTGTACAAGGCCAACAGCAGTCCGAGCAGTAGCAGCGCGCCAGGGGTGAGGCTGGCAAGGTGCAGGCCCAGCCCTTCGGCCAGCCATTGGCGGCAGGCGCCGAGCAGCAGGCAGGCGCCCAGCAGGCCAGCCAGATGCAACAACAGTGTGCGCCAACGCCCTTCATGCGGCAGCAGATAGTCTGCTGTCAGGCACGGCAGGCACAGTAGTGCAGGGTACGGGCCCAGCAGCAGTGCTACCGGCAGCAGCCAGGCCCGCAGGGCCAATTGCAGGCAACTGGCCAGGGCCGCCAATAGCAGCAGGCTTGCCAGCATGTGTGCGGCGCCCTCCAGGCGGTTGCGCAACGGCACCAGCAGTACTTGATGCAGGCCGATCATCATCACCGCGCACGCACCTAAGACTGCGGCCAAGAGCAACGTTTGCGTGGCCCCTAGAAGGGGAGCAAGGCTGGCGGCCAGCAGGTAGCCCTTATTCATCGGCAGGGTCCCCAAGGAGGTCATGGCGATGTTCATCGAAATAGCTCAGGGCGTCTTGCAGTGCCTCGATAACCGCCCGCGAGGTCACTGTCGCGCCTGCCAGTTGGTCGAAATCGCCCTGGTCGCGCTTCAATGCCCAGCGATCACTCAGGCGGCGATTGGCAAATTGCTGCAGCCAGTTCACTTGCGGGTCGACAAGGCGCCCACCGAGCCCAGGGCTTTCCTGCTGTTCGACCACCTGGCTACCGATCAGTCGCCCATCTGGGGCGATGGCGATGCTCAGTACCACTGGCCCTGCATAGCCTTGGGCCTGGGTCACCAGGACGATGGCCGCAGGCTTGCCCGCCAGCGTAGCCCGGTAAGCAGCCACGATGCGACTGTGCGGGCGATGCGAGGCAGGCCTTGGCAGTGGGGTATCCAGCGGCAGGTTGTCGTAACTGGCCCCGGGCAGGACGGCGAGCCTCTGACGGCTCTGTAGCTGCTTTTCGGCTTGGCTGACGGCGGGTAGGGTCCATTCGCGCCAGATCAGCGTGGTCGACAATGCCAGTGCCGCAGTTACCAGCAGCAACCCTGCCGTGCGCACCCGGGGGCTCACCGGGCAGCCTGCTGGCGGCGCAAGGCCAGCCGTTCAAGGCTGGGGACCGCGAGGTTCATCAGCAGGATGGCGAACGCCGTGCCGTCGGGGTAACTGCCCCAGGTGCGGATCAGGTAGATCAACAGGCCTACAGCAAAGCCGAACACCAGCTTGGCCCAATCGCTTCTGGGGCCGGAGACAGGCTCGGTGGCGATGAAAAAAGCGGCCAGCATGGTCGAGCCAGAAAACAGGTGCAGCAAGGGGGAGCCATTGGAATCCGAACCTGAGCCGTTCCAGGCCAGCAGGCTGAACAGCGACAACCCCGCCAGCAAACCTGCTGGCGCATGCCAGCTGAACACCTTGCGCTGCAAGAGAAACAGCCCACCCAGCAAAAACGCCAGGTTGGCCCATTCCGCCCCACGCCCGCCGATACTGCCGAAGCCCGGGTGGCTGGCGAACAACTCATCAATGGTCAGGCTGCGGTTGTGGCGCAGGCCATCGAGTAGGGTCGGCTGCGCCCAGGCATCGATGTGCTCGGCGCCGCCAAATACCTGCTGCAGGGTCTCGAACAAGCCAGCTGGCTGACCTGGCCAATGATTCATCTGCAAGGGAAAGCTCAGCAACACGAAGGCATAGCCCAGCATGGCCGGGTTGAACAGGTTGCGACCGACCCCGCCAAAGGCTTGTTTACCGATGCCGATAGCCGTGCCAGCGGCGACCATGGGCAGCCACCATGGGGCCAGGGTGGGCAGTGCCGCCGCCAGTAGCACGGCGGTCACCAGCGCGCTACCGTCAGTCAGTGCCAAGCTGACGGGCTCGCCACGCAGCTTCAATAGCAGTGCTTCACAGAGCAGCGCTGCACTGGCACACAGCAGCAGGTTGCACAGCAGCCCCCAGCCCTGCAGCCACAGTAGTGTCAGCAAACCCGGGAGGCAGGCCAGTAGCACCAGGGCCATGCTCGTGCGCAGGCGGGGGTCGGGCTTCATTGCACAAAGAGTCCGTTGAAGCCGGAAAACGCCATGGCCATCACTCCGGCGCCAAGCAGCTCTATGGGCAGGCCGCGCAGGGCGACAGGGATGTCGGCCTGGGCGCTGCGCTGGCGCAAGTCGGCGAAAAGAACCAGAGCAAGCCACAAGCCTGCGCCTGCCAGCAGGCCTTTGGTCAGGGTTGCCGACCAGGCAGTGCCGTCACCTGCCCCTTGCAGCGCCAGGCCCAGCACGCTGGCGTTGCACAGCAGCAGCGCGGGCAGGTCAGCCACCGGCCAACCAGGGCGCAGCCTTGCCAGTGCCCTGGGTACGCCGAATGCCAGAAGCGCCAGCCAGGGCAGCAACAGGAACAGGCTGAGGTCGTGGAGCTGCCAAGGGTCGAGCACCAGCCATCTCAGCAGGTGGGCGCCGATCAGCCCCAAAACGACGGACAGGGCGCACGCCAGCCCGAGCACATGTAGGCGCAGCCGGGATGTCGGCTGTTGCGCCAAGCACAGATGATTGACCAGCGTGGCGCTGACCAGAACCAGAATGTAGTCACTCATGAACTGACGATAGCCGGGAATCACAGCGATTGTCCGGCATTCAGCGGGGGATGGAACTGCCCCGGCACTGAGGCCGGGGCAGGAGGCTTACTTGATGCGTTGGCCGGGTTTTGCGCCGCTGTCGGGGCTGAGCAGGTAGATCTCTTCACCGCCAGGGCCGGCAGCCATGACCATGCCTTCGGATACGCCAAAGCGCATCTTGCGAGGCTTGAGGTTGGCTACCATCATGGTCAGGCGGCCTTCCAGCTTGGAAGGGTCCGGGTAGGCCGACTTGATGCCAGAGAACACGTTGCGGCGTTCGTCACCGATGTCCAGCGTCAGTTGCAGCAGCTTGTCGGCACCTGCGACGGCCTCGGCCTTGACGATCAGGGCCACGCGCAAGTCGACGGCGGCAAAGGTGTCGAACTCGATTTCCGCCGACAGCGGCTCCTTGGTCAGCTCGCCATTGCCGGCCGGGGCCTGGGCCTGGCCGGCAGCAGCCAGCAAGTCTTCCTTGCTCGCGGCGACCATGGCTTCGACCTTGGCCGGTTCGATGCGGCTCATCAGTGCCTTGAAGGCGTTCAGGCGGTGGTTTTCCAGGCGCGACTGGTGGTCGTTCCAGATCAGCGGCGCGACATTGAGGAAGGCCTCGGCGTCGGCAGCCAGCACCGGCAGTACCGGTTTGAGGAAGATCACCAACTGGCGGAACAGGTTGACGCCCTGGGCGCAGATGGCCTGCACCTCGTCCTGCTTGCCTTCCTGCTTGGCCAGCGACCAAGGGGCCTTGTCGGCGATCCAGGCGTTGGCACGGTCGGCCAGGGCCATGATTTCGCGCATCGCACGGGCGAAGTCGCGGCTCTCGTAGGCTTCGGCGATGGAAGGCGCGGCGGCCAGGAAGGCCTCGGTCAGCTCAGGTGCGGCATCGCCGGCCACCATTACACCTTCGTTGCCTTTGTGAATGAAGCCTGCGCAACGGCTGGCGATATTGACCACCTTGCCGACCAGGTCGGAGTTGACCTTCTGCACGAAGTCTTCCAGGTTCAGGTCCAGGTCATCCACGCCACGGCCCAGTTTGGCCGCGTAGTAGTAGCGCAGGTATTCCGGCTGCAGGTGGTCCAGGTAGGTGCGCGCCTTGATGAAGGTGCCGCGCGACTTGGACATCTTGGCGCCGTTGACGGTCAGGTAGCCGTGCACGTTGACCGCGGTCGGCTTGCGGAAGCCCGCGCCTTCGAGCATGGCCGGCCAGAACAGGGCGTGGAAGTTGACGATGTCCTTGCCGATGAAGTGGTACAGCTCGGCAGTGGAGTCTTCTTTCCAGAATGCATCGAAGTCCAGCTCCGGGCGGCGCGCGCAGAGGTTCTTGAAGCTGGCCATGTAGCCGATTGGCGCATCCAGCCAGACGTAGAAGTATTTGCCCGGCTCGCCCGGGATCTCGAAGCCGAAGTACGGCGCATCGCGGGAGATGTCCCACTCCTGCAGGCCAGAGTCCAGCCATTCGGCGAGCTTGTTGGCGACGGCCTCCTGCAAGGTGCCGCTGCGGGTCCACTGCTGCAGCATCGCCTGGAAGTCGGGCAGCTTGAAGAAGAAGTGCTGGGAATCACGCAGCACTGGGGTGGCGCCGGAGATGGCCGATTTGGGGTTCTTCAGCTCAGTGGGGGCGTAGGTGGCGCCGCACTTTTCGCAGTTGTCGCCGTACTGGTCTTCGGCCGCGCACTTGGGGCAGGTGCCCTTGATGAAACGGTCGGCCAGGAACATGCCCTTTTCAGGGTCGAAGTACTGGGTCACCGAACGGGTGGCAATGTGCCCGGCTTCACGCAGGCGCGTGTAGATCAGGCCGGACAGCTCGCGGTTCTCTTCGCTGTGGGTCGAGTGGAAGTTGTCGAAGTCCACCAGGAAATCGGCGAAGTCGCCGCTGTGCTCGGCCTGGACGTTGGCGATCAGCTGTTCGGGCGTGATGCCTTCCTTTTCGGCGCGCAGCATGATGGCCGAGCCGTGGGCGTCGTCGGCGCAGACGTAGATGCACTGGTTGCCGCGCAGCTTCTGGAAGCGGACCCACATGTCTGTCTGGATGTACTCGAGCATATGGCCAAGATGGATTGATCCATTGGCATAGGGCAAGGCGCTGGTGACGAGAATCTGACGTGGCTCGGACATGGTGGCTCGGCTACTTATCTGGCTACGGGGTAAAAATGAGGGTGATCGGCCACTATAAAGGGCTGGCGAAGATATTTCACCCCACAGACGCACCTGCTGACGATTGACGGGTTAGGATAGGCGCCTGTTTTACATTCAGTTTGCCAATGGGAGTCTCCATGAGTGCCGTCACCCGTGCCGCCGTCGAAGGCGTGCTTCGCCAGTACACCGACCCCTACCTGAACCAGAATCCAGTCAGCGCCGGCTGTGTGCGCGCCATCGATATCCAGGGCGGTCAGGTCAGTGTGCAGTTGCAACTGGGGTATGCCGCAGGGTTGTTCAAGAACGGCTGGGCCCAGGTACTGCAGACAGCAATCGGCAACCTTGATGGCGTCAGCAGCGCCCAGGTGTCGATCGACTGCGTGGTCGCCGCGCACAAGGCCCAGGCCCAGGTGCCGGCCATGGCCAACGTCAAGAACATCATCGCAGTGGCTTCGGGCAAGGGTGGCGTCGGCAAGTCGACCACTGCTGCCAACCTGGCCCTGGCCCTGGCCCGGGAAGGCGCCCGGGTAGGTATTCTCGACGCGGATATCTATGGCCCAAGCCAGGGCGTGATGTTCGGCATCGCTGAAGGCACCCGGCCACAGATTCGCGAGCAGAAGTGGTTTGTGCCGATCAAGGCGCATGGTGTGGAAGTCATGTCCATGGCGTTTCTCACTGACGACAACACGCCGGTGGTATGGCGTGGCCCGATGGTGTCCGGTGCGTTGCTGCAACTGGTGACCCAGACCGCCTGGGATGACCTCGATTACCTGGTGATCGACATGCCGCCTGGCACCGGTGACATCCAGCTGACCCTGGCGCAGAAAGTGCCGGTTGCTGGTTCGGTGATCGTCACCACCCCGCAAGACCTGGCCCTGCTGGACGCCAAGAAGGGCGTGGAAATGTTCCGCAAGGTCAACATCCCGGTGCTGGGTGTGGTGGAGAACATGGCCGTGCACATCTGTTCGAACTGTGGCCATGCCGAGCACCTGTTCGGCGAAGGTGGTGGTGAAAAACTGGCGGCCCAATACGGCGTCGATCTGCTGGCCTCGCTGCCGCTGTCGATGCTGATCCGTGAGCAGGCCGACAGCGGCAAGCCGACGGCGATTGCCGAGCCGGAAAGCCAGATCGCCATGGTCTATCAGGAGTTGGCTCGCCAGGTGGGCGCGCGCATCGTCCTGCAGGAAGCGGCGGCGCCGGCGATGCCGAACATTACCATCAGCGAGGATTAATACCCTTGACGCTGTAGCGGTCTCTGCAGGAGCGGCCTGGCAAGGCCGCTTCTACAGGGCATGCGATTGCAGCAGGCATAAAAAAACCCGCCAGAAGGCGGGTTTTTTGAAAGCTTGTAAGCTTAGATCGACTTAGGCGATCTGAACTTCTTCAGCCTGCATACCTTTCTGGCCGCGGGTAGCGACGAAGGTAACAGCCTGGCCTTCTTTCAGGGTCTTGAAGCCGTCAGCTTGGATGGCTTTGAAGTGTACGAAGAGATCGTCACCCGACTGAGGGGTGATGAAGCCGTAGCCTTTCTCATCGTTGAACCACTTAACGGTACCGTTTTGGCGATTGGACATGTTTCTGTCTCCTTGGACAAAGTTGATTACGGTCAGGAAAAACCCTGCCCGGGACTGAGTGCAAAGAGAGCAGAAAATTCAGAGATGGGCCGATCAGATCGTGCATCAAACTAGAGATTCTCGGTGTCACGTGCAGCACAGTGGCGTCACCTTACCCCACTTTCTGCAACCTGCCAATGGCCAGAAGCCGCTTTACTGAAATTCAGATCGGCGGCGGCTGTAGGCCCCGCCCGGCGGGGATTATAGCCAGAATGAAGGATGGAACTTTGAAGCGAGCGCCGGGACCGGTAAGATGCGCCTCACGATTTTCACCTAGCAACTCTTCAGGACACCCCGCCATGAGCATCAAATCGGACAAGTGGATTCGCCGCATGGCGCAGGAACACGGCATGATCGAACCGTTCGTCGAGCGCCAGGTGCGCGGCGAGCACGACAGCCGGGTCATCTCCTTCGGCGTCTCCAGCTACGGCTACGACGTGCGCTGCGCCGACGAATTCAAGGTGTTCACCAACATCAATTCGGCCACCGTCGACCCGAAAAACTTCGACGCCGGCAGCTTCGTCGACGTCAAAAGCGACGTCTGCATCATCCCGCCAAACTCCTTCGCCCTGGCCCGCACTGTGGAGTACTTCCGCATTCCACGCAACGTGCTGACCATCTGCCTGGGCAAAAGCACTTACGCGCGCTGCGGCATCATCGTCAACGTCACCCCGCTCGAGCCGGAGTGGGAAGGCCACGTGACCCTGGAATTTTCCAACACCACCACCTTGCCGGCAAAAATCTATGCCAACGAAGGTGTGGCGCAGATGCTCTTCCTCGAATCCGACGAAGAGTGCGAAGTGTCGTACAAGGACCGCGGCGGCAAGTACCAGGGCCAGCGCGGCGTCACCTTGCCACGCACCTGAGCCGACGAGCGCGGGGAATTCCCCGTGCGTTTGGTACTCCAACGGGTAACTGCCGATGTGCATGACGCGTATCGGCGCCCGTCAGGAGCCGCCAATGAAACTCCATCCCGCAATCAGTGCCAAGCTGGCTGGCTTGCAGCCCAATCAGATCGGGTTGTTGCCGTGGTCATTGCTGGCGCATCCGCTGCCGATGCAGGCGGGGGGCGTGCCTCATCAGCCAGGTCCCGATACCCCGCAACCACCGCAACCCGGTGAAACGCCGCCCATGGAGCCAGGTGAACCGACCTTGCCCGATGAGCCGCCTCCCGCGCCGGTCGCCTAAGCCGGTGCTGCTATAGCGCCCATACCCGTTCAGCGCCGGTCAGAAACACTCGGCTGGTGCTATCGGGGTGGACGCGCCAGCCACCGGTGAACTCACCGAAGGCGGGTAGCAGGCTGACTTTGTCATCGATCAGAAAGCAAGGCAGGCGCAGTCGCTGCCTGGCTCGCCCCTGCAAGACGAACACAGGGTGAACATGCCCGGCCAGCACTGGGTGCTGAGGGTGGGTGACAGGCTCGTGCTGCAAGGCAAAGGGCGCCAACACCCACGGTTCTTCCACCACCTCGATATCCAGTTCAGCCGGTGGGTCGCCCGCGTGGCGATCATGGTTGCCACGCACCAGCACCATCCGTAGCTCGGCATGCCGTTGGCGCCACGCCTGCAGCCTGGCCAGCGTCGCAGGTGCGCGCGCGGTGCGGGCATGCAGGAAATCGCCGAGGACCACCAGTAATTGGCAGTCATGGCTGGCCAGCAGGGTATCCAGGCGTGCCAAGGTGGCTTCGGTGGTGCCGCGCGGCACGGGTTGATGAAGGGCGCGATAGCTGGCGGCCTTGCCGATATGCACATCGGCTACCAGCAGGGCGCGGCGGGCAGGCCAGTACAGGGCTTTGTCCGGCAACAGCCAAAGCGTTTCTTCGCAGTGTTCGATGGCCAGGTAATCATTCATCGCCTTCCACTCGCTGCGGTTTCCAGGTCTGCCACCATCCGCGCAATGCGGTCAGCCAGTTTCTCCGTGCTCAAGGTCTCGCGCATCCCTTCCACCAGCAAGGCAAAGGCCAATGGGCCTGGGCGGCGCAACTCACGCAGGTCCAGCCGCAGTTGGCCCATCTTCAGCAACTGGCGCTGCAGCCGATCGATCTCCAGTTCTTCGCGCAGTACTTCGTCCCGGGCCTGGCCCAGCAGCAAATTTCCGGCATCGTGTTTGCGAAACACCTCGTAAAAAAGCCCGCTCGACGCCTGGATCTGCCGGGTGCTCTTTTGCGCTGCCGGGTAGCCGCCAAACACCAGCCCGGCGATCTGGGCGATTTCGCGAAAGCGCCGCAGCGCCATCTCGCCCGCGTTGAGGCTGGCCAATACGTCCTCCAGCAGCTGCTCGGGCGATAGCGCAGTGGGCAAGTGCGCCGCCCAGTCCACGGCGCTCGGGCTGAGCAGTTCAAAGCCATAGTCACTGACGGCGATGGACACAGACAGTGGCTGTACCCGGCTGACCCGCCAGGCAATCAGGTTGGCCAGCCCCAGGTTGGCCATACGCCCGGCGAACGGATAGAGAAACAGGTGCGAGCCCTGGCGTGATTTCAGGGTTTCTGCCAGCAGCGTGCCGGTGGTCGGCAGGGCCGACCAGCGGGCCTGCAGCTCCAGCAGGGGGCGTACGGCGCGCATTTCCGGGCCGTCGTAATGTTGGTGGGCAGCGGCATCGAGCTGTTCGACCAGGGCATCGGCCAGTTCGCTGGACAGTGGCATGCGCCCGCCATTCCAGCGTGCCACGGCGGCGTTGCGCGAGGTGCTGCGGCGTACGTAGGCGGTCATGTTTTCGACCCGCACCAACTCCAGCACCCGGCCGGCGAAGACCAGGCTGTCACCCGGACGCAGGCGGGCGATGAAGGCCTCCTCGACACTGCCCAGCGACTTGCCGCCACCGCCCTTGCTCCAATACTTGAGCTGCAGGCTGGCGTCGCTGACGATGGTGCCGATGCCCATGCGGTGCCGGCGTGCCAGGCGCTCGCTGGCAACCCGCCAAACGCCGTCGGCCTGGGCCTCGACACGCTGGTAGTCGGGGTAGGCGCTGAGCGAGTTGCCGCCGTGGCAGACGAAGTCCAGCGCCCACTGCCACTGGCTGTCGCGCAACGTGCGAAAGGCCCAGGTGCTGCGCACTTCGTCGAGCAGATGATCGGGCCGAAAGCCGCTGCCCAGGGCCATGCTGACCAGGTGTTGCACCAACACATCCATGCACAGGCGTGGCGAACTTCGGGCCTCGATCTGCCCGGCAAGCAGCGCCTTTCGGGCCGCCGCCGCCTCCACCAGCTCCAGGCTGTGGGTGGGCACCAGGGTCACTCGCGAGGGGCGCCCGGGGGCATGCCCGGAGCGCCCGGCGCGCTGCATCAGTCGAGCGATACCTTTGGCCGAGCCGATCTGCAACACCCGCTCCACAGGCAAGAAGTCCACGCCCAGGTCCAGGCTGGAGGTGCAGATGACCGCTTTCAGCGTGCCTTGCTTCAGGTTGCGTTCGACCCAGTCGCGGGTATCGCGGGCCAATGAGGCATGGTGCAGGGCGATCAGGCCGGCCCAGTCTGGGCGTGTATCGAGCAATGCCTGATACCAGAGTTCAGCCTGGGCCCGGGTGTTGGTGAAGACCAGGCTGCTGGCGCTATTGTCGATTTCCCTGCTGACCTGGTCGAGCATCTTCAGGCCCATGTGCCCTGCCCAGGGAAAACGCTCGATCGCCGTGGGCAGCAAGGTGTCTACCTGCAGTTGTTTGTCCTGTCGGCCTTGTACCAGCAACCCTTCTTGGGGCAACAGCACCTCAAGGGCGTGTTGCAGATTGCCGAGGGTGGCCGACAGCCCCCATGTCAGCAACTGCGGGTGCCAGTGACGCAGTCGCGCCAAGGCCAGTTGCAATTGTACGCCACGCTTGTTGCCCAACAGCTCATGCCATTCGTCCACCACCACCAGGCGCAGGCCTGCGAAGTCATCGCGGGCCTGTGCCCGGGTCAGCAGCAAGGTCAGGCTTTCGGGAGTGGTGATCAATACGCTGGGCAGGCGTCTTGCCTGCCGCGCACGCTCTGCGCTGCGGGTATCGCCACTGCGGACCCCAACGCTCCAGTTCAGCCCCAGTTCATCGAGCGGTGCTTGCAAGGCGCGCGCGGTATCGGTGGCCAAGGCGCGCATGGGCGTGACCCAAAGCACCTGCAAGGGGGCCGGTTGGCGGCCAGAGGGGCTGGTGGCGAATGCGCGAAGCGCTGCCAGCCAGACCGCGTAGGTTTTACCGGCGCCGGTACTGGCGTGCAACAGCCCGGATTCACCGCGCTCGACGGCTGCCCAGACACGCCGCTGGAAGGCGAACGGCTTCCAGCCGCGCTGGGCGAACCAGGCATTGGCGAGGTCGGTGGAGGCGGGCATGGGGGCAGGTGATCCTTCGAAGGCTGTGCTTCTACTGACCGCTTGCCCGGCCGATTGGTTTTACCGGATCAGTTGCCCAGCAGGTAGCCGCTGCGGCACACCTGCTCGCCCGCCACATGGGCGATGACCATGCCCGCCGTCGCCATGCGCCGCACGCTGCGGGCGTACAGCAGGCCGGGTTGGCTGTTGCGCACGGCGGTTACCCGGTCGTTGAGCGGGTCGATGACTTCGGCGATCAACTGGTCGGCTTGCAGGTGCTGGCCTGGCCGGGCGTGGTACACCAGCAAGCCGCCCAGCGGCGCAGTTATCGGTTCCACGGCGGCTAACGGCGTGGCCGGGCGGGGCAGCGGTGGAAGGGGCGCGTGGGCCCCTTCGATGACGCCGGCATGGGTCAGGAAGTCGAGTATCGCCTGGCAGTCCTTGCCGGCCAGTTCGTGGCTAACATCCGCCTGCCCACGCAACTCGACGGTCACCGCACAGCAGCCCAGCGGGATCGGGAAACGCTTGCCGAAGCGTTGCTGCAACTGCCACCAGACCAGGCTGAAACATTCATCGAACGATTGCCCGCCGGAGTCGGTGGCCAGCAAGCTGGCCTGGGCCCCCAGATAACGGGCCAGTGGCTCGATCTGAGGCCAGGCTTCGGGTGTGGTGTACAGGTGCTCGACGGCTTCGAAGTCGCAGTGCAGGTCCAGTATCAGGTCGGCGTCACAGGCCAGGCGCTGCAGGATCAGGCGCTGGGCCTGGAGGGGCGTGCGGGTGGGGTGTGCGTCCAGCCCGCGGCGCAGGTATTCACGGATCAGGGCAATGTTGTGGGCCGGGTCCTGGGTCAGGTGCTGTTCGATCTGATCGCCGATGCTGTCTGACAGGTCGACGAAATTGCGATTGAAGTTCTCGCCGCTTTGCAGTTCGAAGCGCCCCAGCGGGGCGTCCAGCAGTACCTGTTCCAGGCCTACCGGGTTAGCCACCGGCACCAGGATGATTTCCCGTTGCAGACGGCCCTGCTGCTCCAACTCGGCCAGCCGCCGCTTGAGGTGCCACGCCACCAGCATGCCGGGCAGTTCGTCGGCATGCAGCGAGGCCTGGATGTACACTTTGCCACCACCGCGTGGGCCAAAGTGGAAGCTGTGCAGTTGGCGTGAGATGCCCGGTACGGGGGCGAGCAGGTCGTGGGTCGAATGGTGCATGGGGGTCCTGGCTACGTGGCGAAAACGGTCTGCGACACGGGTCGGCACAAAGATAGAAGCATAGTTTGCCACTCTGTGCCTCTTCAGATCAGCAATGCCTGCAGTGTGGCCAGGTCGTCGGCTTCTTCCACCGGTTTGTCCAGGCGCCAGCGCAGCATGCGCGGAAAGCGCACGGCGATGCCGCTTTTGTGGCGGCTGGACAGGGCAATGCCCTCGAAGCCCAGTTCGAAGACCAGCGTCGGGGTCACACTGCGCACCGGGCCGAACGTCTCAATGGTAGTCTTGCGGATGATCGCGTCGACCTTGCGCATCTCTTCATCGCTCAGCCCGGAATAGGCCTTGGCGAAGGGTACCAAGGCCCGGTCGGGGCTGCCCGGGGGCGCGTTCCATACGGCGAACGTGTAGTCGCTGTAGAGGCTGGCGCGGCGGCCATGGCCGCGTTGGGCGTAGATCAATACGGCATCGACACTGAACGGGTCGATCTTCCATTTCCACCAGGTGCCCATGTCCTTGGTGCGGCCTACGCCATACAGGGCCTCACGCTGCTTGAGCATCAGGCCTTCCACGCCCAGGCTGCGCGACTGCTCACGTTGCTCGGCGAGGTCGGCCCAGCTCAGCCCTTCGAGCAACGGCGAAAGCAGCACCGGCGCCAGCGGGTACTCTGCTACCAGGCGCTCCAGCTGCCGACGACGCTCATGCTGCGCGCGGTTGCGCCAATCCTCGCTCTGCCATTCCAGCAGGTCGTAGGCCTGCAGCACCACGGGGGCGTCAGCCAGCAGCTTCTTGCCCAAGGTCTTGCGGCCCAGGCGCTGCTGCAGCAGGGCGAAGGGCTGCACGGCCAGCGCACCGCGGGTGGCGCCAGGCTTCCAGACCAGAATCTCGCCATCGAGCACAACGCCATCCGGCAAGGTTTGCGCCAAGCTGTGCAGCTCGGGGAAGCGATCGGTGACCAGTTCTTCGCCGCGTGACCAGACCCACAGCTGGCCGTCACGCTTGACCACCTGGGCGCGGATGCCGTCCCATTTCCATTCGACCTGCCAATCGCTCGGGGGCCCAAGCAGCGCATCGAACTGCTCGGTTGGCGCCTGCAACGCATGCGCCAGGAAGAATGGATACGGCTGGCCGCCGCGCTGGCTGTGCTCATCGGCCGACTCGGCGGCCACCAAACGGTGGTAATCGGCGGCGCTGGGGCGGTGGCCGATGTCGGTGTAGCCGACCAGGCGCTGGGCTACGCGCTTGGCGTCGAGGTCTGCCAGCTGAGCCAGGGCGCGGGTGACCAGCAGCTTGGACACGCCGACGCGAAAGCTGCCGGTGATCAGCTTCAGGCACAGCATCAGGCTGGGCCGGTCGAGCTGCGCCCAGAGCGGTGGCAGGCGCTGGCGGATCTCTTCGGGTGGCAACCCGCGAAGGGGCAACAGGTGAGCCTCGACCCAGTAGGCCAAGCCATCGTCGCTGCCCTGGCTGTTCTGAGGCAGCAGCAACGAAATGGTCTCGGCAAGGTCGCCCACGGCTTGGTAACTCTCTTCGAACAGCCAGTCGGGCAGTGCTGCCAGCGCAGTGGCCAGTTCACGCAGCACACGGGTGGGCACCAGTTGCCGGGGGCGGCCACCGGCCAGGAAGTACACGGCCCAGGCCGCATCGTCGGCAGGGGCCTGGGCAAAGTAATCGCGCAACGCTTCGAGCTTGGCGTTGCTGGAGGTGGTCGCGTCCAGGCGCAGGTACAGCGCGGCAAAGGCCTTCATGCCTCGGCACCGGCGGGTGTCGACTCGTCTTCATCGCCGTATTCGGTGGCGAAGGCGCGGGCATCCAGGCCCTGTTCGTTGAGATAGCGCACCAGCACGTTGACCGAACCATGGGTGACCATCACCCGCTGTGCACCGGTCTGGCCGATGGCCCACAGCAGCCCTGGCCAGTCAGCATGGTCCGACAGCACGAAGCCGCGGTCGACGCCACGCCGGCGGCGTGTACCGCGCAACAGCATCCAGCCGCTGGCGAAGGCATCGCTGTAGTCGCCGAAGCGGCGCATCCAGCTGCTGCCGCCGGCTGACGGTGGGGCCAGGACCAAGGCCTGGCGCAGCAACGGGTCGTTGCGTGGGATATCGCCGGCATAGCGGGTTTCTGGCAAGTACACGCCTGCCTCTCGGTACACCCGGTTCAGCGGCTCGACCGCACCGTGGACCAGAATCGGCCCGATACTCGCGTCAAGCCCATGAAGGATGCGCTGCGCCTTGCCGAAGGCGTAGCAGAACAGCACGCTGGCTTTGCCCTGATCGCGGTTGGCCCGCCACCAGGCATTGATGCCGGCAAAGACTTCGGCTTGGCTGGGCCAGCGATAGATCGGCAGGCCGAAGGTCGACTCGGTGATGAAGGTGTGGCACGCCACGGGCTCGAAGGCTGCGCAGGTGCCGTCGGGTTCGACTTTGTAGTCGCCCGAAGCGACCCAGATTTGGCCCTGGTGTTCCAGGCGCACTTGCGCCGAACCCAGTACGTGACCGGCCGGGTGCAGGCTCAGGGTAACCCCGTGGTGGCGGATGCGCTCGCCGTAGGCCAGGGTCTGCAGGTCGATAGCCTGGCCCAGGCGACTGCGCAAGATACCTTCGCCAGAGGCGGCGGTGAGGTAGTGGCGATTGCCGGTACGCGCGTGGTCACCGTGGCCATGGGTGATGACGGCACGGTCCACCGGCCGCCAGGGGTCGATGTAGAAATCACCGGGCGGGCAGTACAGGCCTTCGGGGCGGGCGATGACGAGGTCCATGGCACGGCGGCTGGCAAAGGGCTTGCTAAGTCAGAGCGTGGCAGGTATCGGGAAGTTCGAATTCTAATCGAGCAGGCAGCCCTGGGGCAGGGCTGCCTGGGGTCATCAGGAGATCGCTATCTTCCAACCGGACAACTGAGCGTCGGAGACGCTGATTTTTGCAACGCGCTCAATGTTGAGGCGCTTGCCATCGTGCATGAGGTAGGGGGAGGTGTGGAAGTGGTCCCACACGGTTTCGGCATCTTCGGGCAGCAGGTCCTCGGTATCGTAGGTGAACGCGATGGTGGCTGGCGAGGTGGTGGCCGGGGCGTCGACATCGCTGTCGGAGATCAGCCGGTAACTGGCTACCTCGTTGCCGACCCAAATCTGCGCATTAACGGTAGCGCCAGCCGGGACGTCAAGCGTATCTGGCCAGGAAACTTCGATGTTGAGCGTTTCAGTAGTCATGGTGGCATCCTCATTGGAAATGGCCGCACTCGATAGGCATTACCCAGTGCGGTGCCGAGGATTCTAAGAGCCCGACGCGCTGTTGATCAGAGGGAAACTGGCCTCTAGCGGCCAGGTACCAAGGTCAGCCGCGGGTTGCCATAGGCCCGCCCAAAGTTTTGCGGTTGCAGCGGCAGGCTCATGAAGCGGCCCTTGAACCAGGCATCCAGCCCATCGCCGTAGTGCTGGCTGGCCGGGTTGCCGGACTGGCCGCTGCTGGTCAGTACCTGCAAGGGTTCAGCCTGGCCGAAGTCGACGACCATGCGTGCCGAGGCCGGCAGGCGCGTGTCGAAGTCATTGCCCCAGGCGTAGGGTGTCAGTGCCAGGGTACTGAAATCGCCACCGGCAGCCAGCGGTGAGCGGCTGACAGTGTCCCCCAGGCCGTGATAGGCCGGTGCTGGCCAGCGGTACTGGTGCAGTTTGCCCCATTGCCAGGCACGGCGGTCGGCGCCGAGTTGCGCAGTGCCTGCATCCACCGCAGCGGCCAGGCTGCGGGCGAGGATTGCCGGCTTGTCTTCCTTCTGCGGTGTGCTGCGGTCATCCCAGAACGGGCTGTCTTCGCGGCCCAGCAGGTGGTCGGCCTGGGCCGAGTAGGACAAGCGGGCATTGCTGACGAACGCCTGCCAGGCAGGGCTGGACACCGGCCCGAGGTCGTCGAGGAACGTTTCGCGGGCGAACGCCTGGAGGAACAATTCGTACAGTGCGGCATCCGCCGACACCGGGCTCAGGCGGCCATCGAACGCCTTGAGCCGGGCCAGGGCGTCGCGGGCCTTGTCGCGCTGAGCGGGTGGCAGTGCCTCGATCGCCTGCTTGAGCGGCTGGCCCATGCCCGGGGCGTCGAACATCTGCTTGAGCTTGTCGGCCAGCAGGGTGACTTGGTCGTTCTGCAGGGCCATCAGGCTGCGGCTGTCGTGGCGGCCGTTAACGGCCAGCTGGGCCAGGCGCTCGGCGCGTTCGGGGTAGTACCAGGTGTTGGACAACTGCATGCCGTAGCCGCGCGGCAGGCTGCGCTGGTTGGCGTGGCCGATCCAGCCGGCGGGCGGGTCCTGGTCGTAAGGGTGCAGCATCGGGTCTGCGTAGCCGTCCCAGTCGTAGCGCCCGTCCCAACCGGGCGAGGGCAGCAGGCCCTGGCCTTCGCGGCGGTTGGGGTAGCGTCCGCTGACCTGCCAGCCGATGTGATCAGGCTCGGCGAAGACGAAATTGAGCGCCGCGGCAGCGACTTCACGGGTGCTGTCGAAAGCGCGTTCGACCGTTTTGGCACGGGTCAGGTCGAACAGCGCGTCAAGGCTACGGTCGCCCTTCAATTGCGGCAGGGCCAAGGCCAGGCCCAGGCTTGCGCTACCCGGCTGGGCGAGCAGGGTACCGTGGCGTGTGTCGTACATCACCTCGCGCAGAGGGCGTTGGCCGCGCACGAAGAAGGTTTCGCTGCGCGCCCGGGCCGGCTGCCACTTGCCGTCGGCCAGGTAGCTAAGCTGGTTGCCTTGGCGGCGCAGTTGTTCCAGGTACAGGTCCTGGTTGTCGGCCATCACGGCGCTGCTGCTCCAGGCGACTTTGCCGTTGTAGCCGGCCAGTACGATCGGCAGGCCTGGCAGTGACAGGCCGGCGACCTGGTACTTGCTGGTGTGGATTTGCACCGGGCTCAAGGCCCAGGCCGCTTGGCTGTCGCTGGCCAGCAGGCTCTTGCCGCTGCGGCTGCGCTGGGCTGCCAAGGCCAGGTTGGCCGAGCCGGGGCTGCCGAGCAGGTCGAGGTCGGCGAGTTTCTGGCTGGCCGCCGCCAGGGCCGGCAAGCCGGGTAGCTGGCTGGCCAGGTTCAGGCCCTTGAGCTTGTCCACTTCGGCGTCGGCCAAGGGCTCGTCCGGGGCGCCGGGCAGCAGCCAGGCCAGCTTGTCGCTGCCGACCTTCTGCGCCAAGGTCAGGGCGCTGAGTTCCTCTTGCAGGTTCACTGACTGGCTGAAAGCGTAAAGGCTGAAGATCAGCGCCGAGTCTTCTGGTTTCCAGTACTCGGGGCGATGGCCGCTGCTGGCCAGGCCGGTGGGCAGCTTATCGCGGTAGCGGAACAGGTAGGCGTTGACCCCGCGGGCGTAGACCTCGAAGAAGCGCTTGAGCCGTGGCGACGCGTCGGCGTATTGCTGGGCGGCGCTTTGCTTGAGGTTGGCGGCACGCATCAGGCGGTCGATGTCCAGTGCTTCGCTGCCGGCCAGTTCGGCAAGGCGGCCCTGGGCGAGCAGGCGCATGGCGACCATCTGCTCGATGCGATCACCGGCATGTACATACCCCAGGCTGAACAGGGCGTCATGGAAGTTGCCGCTCTCGATCAGCGGAGCGCCCATGGCATTGCGCCGTACCGAGACGTTTTGCGCCAGGCCCTTGAGGGGTTGCACGCCGGTGGTCGGTGGCACGCTGCCCTGATAGCCGCCCATCTGGCAACCGGCGAGTCCGAGCGTGCCGAGCAGCGTGGCAGCGGTCGTGAACCGCAGGCGGAAGGGAGGAAAGGCGGGGGCGGCCATGACAAGGGCTCCTGCAAGGCGTGGCGGGGGTTTGGAAGGCGCTAAGGTAGTGAGCGCGCAGGCGCGGTGCAAGGTGCTGGGGCGGTTTATTTACGAATGGTAGGGGAGAATCGAGGTGCTTGGCTTGGGTATTGAGGTGTTGTCGAGATCGAGCGCCCTCATGCTCAAGGCATGTACGAGGCGCTCGATTTCATCAGCACAACGGTCGCATCAGGCGCCGTGGCACTTCTTGAATTTCTTCTCGCTGCCGCAGGGGCAAGGATCGTTGCGGCCAACGTCCTTCAGGGCATTACGCACCGGCTCCTGATGGCCGTGGTTGCAGTGCGGGCCGTGCACATGGCCATGGTCGTGATCGTGCGGGTGATCATGATCGTGGTTGCAGTCAGGGCCATGAACATGGGGTTGCTGGGTCATTGCAGGGTTACTCCGGTAAGAAATCACCGGGGATTATCTCACCACTGCGCGACAAGTGCAGGTCCCGATGGATGAGTAGCCCCGTGGCCAGTTCCCCCTGCAGGGTGTAGTGCAGCGGTTGTTCGCTTTTAAGCAGTTTGGCCAGTGGCTTGAGGTGCTGCCACAAGTTGGTCCGCGCGGTGATCTTGAACGTGCGCCGGGCATGGCCGCCAACGCTGCGCCATACGCTGGTCTCATCCTGCACCAGCAGCAGGTCGTTGAGCCGTATCGAATACGCCAGGCTACGGATGAACAGCCGGCTGTCGTTCGGGTTGTCGACACGCAGGTGCAGCACGAATTCCTGCTGCAGCAGCCTGGCCTTGACCGTCTCGACCTTGACCAGGTGTACCTCGGGTTCGCGCCAGTCGTCGCCGCCCCAGCTGGCGCAGCCGGCCAGCAGGGCCAACAAGGCGCCAAGCATGAGCACGCGGGCCTGGGCGATCATGTTCAGCTGGCCACGTAGCTTGCGCAGCATTTCTTGAATTTCTGACCGCTGGCGCACGGGCAAGGGTCGTTGCGCCCGGCCTTGAGCCCGACCGTGGGGTCGATGAAGTACCAGCGCCCATCATGCTGGACGAACGCCGAACGCTCGCGGTGTTGGTGATCGCCCTCCTGATCGTGCCAGCGAGCGGTGAAGGTGACAAAGCCGTGCTCAGGCTGACCACCCAGCACCTCGGCGTTTTCCACTTCCAGCCCCAGCCAGGTGCTCTGTGCGCTCCAGCTGGCCATGGCGGCGCGGTCCAGTTCCGCCTGCTGGGCCGGCAGGGTGGTGTGCACCAGGTAATCGACCAGGCCCAGCACGTAAGCGCTGTAGCGCGAGCGCATCAGCGTCTGGGCATCGGGGGCCGGGGTTCCGGCGTGGTAGTGCCCGCAGCAGGCGTCCAGCAGGTTGCCACTGCCACAAGGGCAGACCGAGACACTCATCATCACCACCAATACTTTCCAAAATTTTCAGGGTTGGCCCAGAATCGCGCATTGAGCCAGTCCGGGACTTGCTTGTAGTCATGTAGATCATAGGTGAACAGGCTCAGTACCTGCCCTTCACGACGGAACTTTTCGCTGGCCGACAAGGCCAGGGCGAAGAAATCGGTGTCTTGCCAGCCGCAAGCCGAGAGATCGGCCAGCACAGCAACCCGGCTGGCATTGAGGTTGCGAATGCCACCGAGCAGTTCCAGGCCCGTGCGTTTGGGCAGGTGCTCCAGGCAGTCCACCAGTACCGCCAGGTCGAAGCGCTGGTTTGCCAGGTCAACCGGCAGCGGCCCAGGCGCGGTCGTTGCAATCGCCACCTGCGGGTGAGCCTGGGCAAAGGCGTCCAGCGCCGGGAAGCGTGTGCCTACCAGCAACAGGCGTTGTGGGGTGAAACGCTCGAGCAGGGCTGCCAGGGCCTGCTGGGGAGTGCGCTGGGAAAAACCGTCGGTCATTGCCAATCCTCGTTCAAGTCGTCCAAGACTAGCGGGCCGCAGCGCGTGGGCAAAGCGTCATGTAACTGCGTCGTGGCTTATTGCTGGCAGGGATGGATTGTGCGGTCTTTACTGCCAGAGATCGGCCTTATGCCGATTCCCCCTAGGAGATGCGACGAAAATGAGCATAGTACGCACAGCGATACCCCTGGTACTGCTCACCAGTGTGTTGACTGGTTGTGCAGGTTTGCAAAAGACCGACTGGCCGAAGTGTGCTGCCGTCGGGGGTGTAGGCGGCGCCGCCCTGGGCGCCATCGAGAGTTCCAGCTGGGCTGGCTGGGGCGCGTTGCTGGGCGGTGGCCTGGCGGCGGGCTATTGCTGGGCCCATGGCGATGGCGACGAGGATGGTGACGGCGTACCGGACAGCCGAGACAAATGCCCAGGCACCCCGCGCGGCGTGCAGGTCGATGCCAATGGCTGCCCACCGGAGCCGGTCGCGGTGGTCGAGGAAGTGGTGGTGCAGAAGGAAGAAGTCATCGTCATCCGTGACGTGCACTTCGAGTTCGACTCTGCACGCCTGACCGCAACCGATAAAGAGCGCCTCAACACCATCGCCACCCGCCTCAAGCAGGAAGCACCCAGTGCGCGGCTTAGCGTCAGTGGCCATACCGACAGTGTCGGGTCAGACAGCTACAACCAGAAACTGTCCGAGCGCCGTGCTCATTCGGTGACCGATTACCTGGTCGAAAGCGGCGTACCCCGCAGCAGCTTCGTCTCGGTGGTCGGTGCAGGTGAAACCCAACCTGTGGCAGACAATGCCACCGCCGATGGGCGCGCCATGAACCGTCGCACGGAGATCAAGATCCAGCGCTGACGGCCCGCGCCCGCGCCTTGGGCAGTGGCGCGGGCGCGCCTTCAAACCGGCAAGCCGGGTGTGGCCAATGACACAGGCAGCCAGTACAGGTACTGTTGGCCGCACGGCCCGCTCGAACGGGCCGTTTCGACAGAACAATAAATGCAGGGGGTGGGGCATGAAATTCATCCTGGACCTGGGCAAGGTCCTGACGGTTGTCTTCTGGGGTGTGGTGCTGTTCAATCTGCTGCTGCCACAACCACTGCCATTCAATCTTCTGATCAATACGGCAGGCATTGTCCTGCTGAGCCTGCATGTGCTCGAGGTGCTGTTCTTCAACGCCAGCCTGCGTGGCCGTAGCCACCGTTGGTTCGACCGTCTGCAGATCCTGCTGACGGGTATTTTCCATGTCATGTCCATTCCTCGTGCGCAGGAGGCGCCGCGCAATGCGTAATCTGATGTTGCTGGCCATGTTGGCCGCTCCCCTGGCCCAGGCCGAAACCCTTGAAGTGGCGTCCAACTCCATGCTGCGTCTGCCCGACAAGTCGGCCAGCGTGCACCTGGAGCATTTGCGCGTGGCCGATTCAGCGACGTTGCTGCTGCCTGCCACGCTGACCGAGTTGACCATCGATCATCTGCAGCTGGGGCGTGATGCGCGTATCGCCATTGCCCCATCTGACCACCCGTTGCGCATCGAGGCGCGCAATGCCCGCTTGGGCGAGGGGAGCGAGATCAGTGCGCCGGGTGCGCCGGGCACCTACCAGCGTGCGGCCCGTTCCGGTCGAAGCCTGGACTTGAAGCTGGACGAGGTCGACGCCGGGCTGTTGTCGATCGACGCACGAGGTGGCGCGGGTGCGCCCGGTTATGCCGGGCTCGACGGCGCCAACGGCCAGCCTGGGGGCTGTACCTGGGGCCAGGCCAGCCGCGGCGCCAATGGCGATGACGGGGGCAATGGGCACGATGGCGCGGCGGGCGGGCGAATTCGCCTGAGCCTGCCGCAAGGTTTTGCCCAGGAGCGCATCGTGGTACGGCTGGATGGCGGTGCGCCAGGCCGGGCCGGTGCCGCCGGCAAGGCCGGCAAGGGCGGGGCGAGCAAAGGGTGCCTGGTGTATCGCACCGATGCCGGTGCCAGCGGCCGGCCAGGGCAACCGGGCCAGCCAGGCCTGGCTGGTGCTTCAGGTGAGTTGATCCTGCAACGGCTTTGACGTTAAGGGGCGGCGTGGCCCAAGGGGTCGCGTCGCCTACAGCATCAATCGCGAACTGGCCACTGCCACCACGGCGATGCCCAGCAGCAGGTTGATCCCGACCATGCGTCGAATCCTTCCCAGCACCGCAGCCCCCGCTGGCCAGTCCTCTGCTTGCACGGCCGTTTTCAGCTCCGGCAACAGTAGCGCCTGGATGCGCATGAACAGGGCGAACATGGCGATACCGCCCCCGATCATCACCTGCACGTACTTGGGCGCGGTCTCCAGGCCTGTGAAGCGCATGTGCAACATGCCGATACCACTTATCGCCAAGATCGCCACTGCCACCCAGACCCAGCCGAAGAAGCGTCGGAAAACTTCCACCCACAACCGCAGGCGAGCAGGCCCGTCGAGGGCTGCAACCGTTGCCGGGCGCAGCACCAGCCAGGCGAAGAACATGCCGCCGACCCAGACCAGGGCGGCCAGGACATGCAGTGTGTAGGGCAGGGCAAAGGCAAGCATCCGGATCTCCATGCGGCATAAAGGGCAATAGCGGGGTATGATAGCCGCCCCATGCGAAACACTGAAAATATATCCAGCCCTTCGGGCGTCTGCAGACCATGATCAGCAACGAACTCAAAGCCACTATCCAGGGCGCCTACTCGCGTTTTCTCGAAGCCAAGAGCCTCAAGCCGCGTTACGGCCAGCGCCTGATGATCGCCGAAGTGGCCAAGGTACTCGGCGACATCGCCTGCGACGATGAAGGCCGCCGCGCCGGCGAGCCTGCCGTGGTCGCGGTAGAGGCCGGCACCGGTACCGGCAAGACGGTCGCCTATGCGCTGGCCGCGATCCCGGCTGCCAAGGCCGCTGGCAAGCGCCTGGTCATCGCCACCGCCACCGTCGCCCTGCAGGAGCAGATCGTCTTCAAGGACCTGCCCGACCTGATGCGCAACAGCGGGCTGAACTTCAGCTTCGCTTTGGCCAAGGGGCGCGGCCGTTACCTGTGCCTGTCCAAGCTCGACGTGCTGCTGCAGGAAGGCCACGCGCAGTCGGCCACCGCCCAGTTGTTCGAGGAAGAAGGCTTTCACATCGAGGTCGACGAGCGTAGCCAGAAGCTGTTCAACAGCATGATCGAGAAGCTGGCGGGCAACCGCTGGGATGGTGACCGTGACAGCTGGTCCGAAGCCCTGGAAGACCAGGACTGGGCACGCCTGACCACCGACCATAGCCAGTGCACGGGCCGCCACTGCCCGAACTTCCAGCAGTGCGTGTTCTACAAGGCGCGCGAAGGCATGGGCAAGGTCGACGTGATCGTGACCAACCATGACATGGTCCTGGCTGACCTGGCCCTGGGTGGCGGCGCGGTGCTGCCCGACCCCCGCGACACTTTGTACGTGTTCGACGAAGGCCATCACCTGCCGGACAAGGCCATCGGCCATTTCGCCCATTACTCGCGCCTGCGCTCCACCGCCGACTGGCTGGAGCAGACCGCCAAGAACCTGACCAAGCTGCTGGCCCAGCACCCGTTGCCGGGGGACCTGGGCAAACTGATCGAACAGGTGCCGGAGCTGGCCCGCGAGATCCGTACCCAGCAGCAGTTCATGTTCACCCTGTGCGAGCAAGTCGCGGACTTCCGCCCCAGTGAAGACACCGAGGGCCGTGAGCGCCCGCGCTATCGCTTCGAAGGCGGCGTGGTGCCGGAGCAGATCCGCGAGGTGGGCATCGAGTTGAAAAAGGGCTTTGCCCGCCTCAACGATCTGTTCACCCGCCTGGCCGACCTGTTGAAGGAAGGCATGGACGGTGAAGTCAATATCGGTATCGCCAGCCATCAGGCCGAGGAATGGTACCCGCTGTTTGGCAGCCTGGTGACCCGTGCCCAGGGCAACTGGGAACTGTGGACGGCATTCACCGCCGAAGACCCCGAGGACAGCCCGCCTATGGCGCGCTGGCTGACCCTGGCCGAGAGCGGTGCGCTGTTCGACATCGAAGTCAACGCCAGCCCCATTCTGGCGGCCGAAATGCTCCGTCGCAGCCTGTGGAGCGTCGCCCACGGTGCGCTGGTAACCTCCGCCACGCTCACCGCCCTGGGCAAGTTCGACCGTTACCGCATGCGCTCTGGCCTGCCTCGCGATGCCGTGACCTGCGTGGTGCCCAGCCCGTTCGTGCATGGCGATGCCGGCGTGCTGCGGGTGCCCGACCTGGGCGCCGATCCGCGTGATGCGGCGGCGCATACGGCGGCGATCATCCGTGAACTGCCCAACATGCTCGATGATGCCCGTGGCGCGCTGGTGCTGTTCTCGTCGCGCAAGCAGATGCAGGATGTGTTCGACGGCCTGGACCGCGACTGGCGCAAGCTGGTGCTGATCCAGGGCAACCTGTCCAAGCAGGAAACCCTGAACAAGCACAAGGCGCGGGTCGATGATGGCCAACACAGCGTGTTGTTCGGCCTGGCCAGCTTTGCCGAAGGGGTAGACCTTCCTGGCGCTTATTGCGAGCACGTGGTGATCGCCAAGATCCCCTTCGCGGTGCCTGATGACCCGGTCGAGGCGGCCCTGGCGGAGTGGATCGAGGCCCGTGGCGGCAACCCGTTCATGGAAATTGCCGTGCCCGACGCCTCTTTGCGCCTGATTCAGGCCTGCGGCCGGCTGCTGCGTACCGAGCAGGATCGCGGTGTCATCACCTTGCTTGATCGACGTCTGGTCACCCAGCGCTACGGCAAGGCTATTCTCAATGCGCTACCGCCGTTCCGGCGGGAGATTTCCTGACGGCCGGAGCACTCTGCACCGGCTTGTTGTCCATCACTCAGTCTTGGGCTCATGAGGGCCCTGAAGGAGAGCCCCAGCCTTATGGTCCGCCGTACCCTGCCTGTCGTATTCGCCCTGTTGTTCAGCTCGCCATTGTTGGCCGGGCAGCAGACGCTGTTCAGCTTCGTGCGCCCGGCCTCGGTGGTCAATGTGGTGACCGAGGATGCCGGCATGCCGCAGTACAACGCAGAGCAGACGGCCGGGGGTGAGGTGTTGCGGCG
Organism: Pseudomonas sp. NFX1; assembly: GCF_051123555.1. Lineage (NCBI taxonomy): Bacteria > Pseudomonadati > Pseudomonadota > Gammaproteobacteria > Pseudomonadales > Pseudomonadaceae > Pseudomonas > Pseudomonas sp. NFX1. The sequence goes on from NZ_CP169366.1 coordinate 5,951,449, forward strand.
CGTGGTGTTCAACCCGGCCGAGCGGCCGACCTTGCGCCTGAGCCCGCAGAGCGGTGTGTGGGACTGGTCTGCCGGGCAGTTCCTGACCTTGCGCCTGCAAAGCGCAATGGACTGGGCGCTGACCGTGGACGTTACCGTGTTGGGCAGTGATGGCCGCACGCTGACCAGCCGCATCGACCTGCCCGCAGGCCCCGCCCAGACGGTGATGGTACCGCTCAAGGCCAACTCGCCGTTGAGCCAGGGCATGCGCGCCGGGCCGCCGATGCCATGGGCGTACGCAGGCCAACGCCTGCTGCTGACCAGCAGCGCAGGTGCGGTCGACCTCAAGCAAGTGGCGTCCGTCAGCCTGACGATCCCCAACCCCAAGGTGGCGCAGAACCTGCTGATCGAGAAAGTGGGTATTCAGGATGACGACCAGGCCTACCAGGCCGCCTACCATGAATTGATCGACGCTTACGGCCAGTCCACACGCGGCCAATGGCCAGAGAAGATTGCCAGCGATGAGCAACTCAAGGCTGCAGAAGGCCGTGAGCAGCAGCAACTCAAGGGCTGGTTGGCAGAGCACGGCAAGCAGCAACTGGACAGCTATGGCGGGTTGCTGGGCGGGCCGGCGTTCGAGGCCAAGGGTTTTTTCCGTACCGAGAAGCGTGATGGCCGCTGGTACCTGGTCACGCCAGAAGGCAACCCGTTCTACTCGCTGGGCGTCAATGCCGTGGCCGCTGATGGCGGGCGCACCTACGTCGAAGGCCGTGACGGCATGTTCAAGGCGCTGCCGGCCGAGGGCGATCCGCTGGCGGCGTTCTATGGCAAGGGTAACAACGACGACGGCAATGCCTCCTCGCAAGGGCGTAACTTCAAGCAGGGGCGCTGGTTCGACTTTTATGCCGCCAATATCCAGCGCACCTATGGCAAGCCTTGCCCACCCAGCGTCGAGGGCCAGCCGGCAGCCGATTGCCCACCGCAGGTGCTGGATGCCACGCGCTGGCAGGCGCACGCGCTCGACCGCCTGCAAGCCTGGGGTTTCAATACCCTGGGTAACTGGAGCGACCCTGGCCTGGGCCAGGCCAAGCGCATGCCCTATACCTTGCCGCTGTCGATCGTTGGTGACTATGCCAGTATCAGCACCGGCATGGACTGGTGGGGCAGCATGCCCGACCCCTTCGACCCTCGCTTTGCCATGGCTACGGAACGTGCTGTCGCCATCGCTGCCCGGGACCACCGCGATGACCCCTGGCTGATCGGCTACTTCGCCGACAACGAACTGGCCTGGGCCGCACCGGGCAATGACCCCAAGGCGCGCTACGGGCTGGCCTATGGCACCTTGCGCCTGACCACCGATGTGCCCGCCAAGCGCGCCTTCCTCAAGCAGCTGCGTGACAAGTACCGAAACCAGGAGGGGCTGTCCAAGGCCTGGGGGATCGAACTGTCCGCTTGGGAGCTGATGGAAGACCCAGGGTTCGAGGCGCCTTTGCCCAGCCCCGAGCACCCGGAGATCGAGCGGGACTACCAGCACTTCCAGCAGGTGTTCGCCGAGACCTACTTCAAGACCATCGCCGACTCGCTGAAGTGGCATGCGCCCAACCACCTGTTGCTTGGCGGCCGTTTTGCGCTCAGCACACCGGAGGCGGTCAAGGCCTGCGCCGAGTTCTGCGATGTGCTGAGCTTCAACTTCTATACCCTCAAGCCCGAGGACGGTTACGACTTCGCTCGCCTGGCCGAGCTGGACAAGCCGGTGCTGGTGTCCGAGTTCCAGTTCGGTTCCCGCGACCGCGGGCCATTCTGGCCGGGGCCTCTGGAGGTGGCGCGTGAAGAGGACCGAGGGCCGGCCTATGGCAACTTCCTCAAGGCCGCGTTGGCGCAGCCGATGATCGTCGGCGCGCACTGGTTCCAATACCAGGACCAACCGGCCAGTGGGCGGTTGCTCGATGGCGAAAACGGCCACCTGGGGCTGGTGGCGATCACCGATGTGCCGTATCCGGGGTTCGTGGAGGCCGTACGCAAAAGCAACCAGCAGGCCATTGGTCAGTTGCGCACGCAGCTGGCCAAGCCGCTCCCCTGAGCCATCGGGGCCGTCAAACGGCCCCTTTGCTGGCGACCATCGAGCCTAAGCCAGTTTGCAAAACCGCCAACTACTGAAACAATGCACGCCATTTTCAGACGGTCGTACGGAGAACAGCGGGTGCAGATCCAGGGTCACTATGAGCTGAAGTTCGAGGCGGTGCGTGATGCCTTCGCCGAGTTGTTCGATGATCCCCAGGAGCGTGGTGCGGCGCTGTGCATCCAGGTGGGCGGCGAGACCGTGATCGACCTGTGGGCGGGCACCGCCGACAAGGACGGGCAGCAGGCCTGGCACAGCGACACCATCGCCAACCTGTTCTCCTGCACCAAAACCTTCACTGCGGTCACCGCCTTGCAGTTGGTGGGCGAGGGCAAGCTGGCGCTGGACGCTCCGGTGGCCCGTTACTGGCCCGAATTCGCCCAGGCCGGCAAGCAGTCCATCACCCTGCGCCAGTTGCTCAGCCATCGCGCGGGCCTGCCGGCCATCCGTGAACTGCTGCCTGCCGAGGCATTGTATGACTGGCAAGCGATGGTCGATGCCCTGGCCGCCGAAACCCCTTGGTGGACGCCTGGAGCCGAACACGGTTATGCCGCCATCACGTACGGCTGGCTGATCGGTGAGCTGATCCGCCGCGCTGATGGTCGTGGCCCAGGCGACTCGATCGTGGCCCGTACGGCGCGGCCGCTGGGGCTGGACTTTCATGTCGGCCTGGCCGACGAAGAATTCCATCGCGTGGCGCATATTGCGCGCGGCAAGGGCAACCCCGGCGATGCCGCTGCCCAGCGCCTGCTGCAGGTGACCATGCGCGAGCCTGAGGCGCTGTCCACCCGCGCCTTTACCAACCCGCCGGCGATTCTCACCAGCACCAACAAGCCCGAGTGGCGGCGCATGCAGCAGCCGGCGGCAAACGGCCACGGCAATGCCCGTAGCCTGGCCGGGTTCTATGCCGGCCTGCTCGATGGCAGCCTTCTTGAATCCGAGCTGCTCGACGAACTGACGCGCGAGCACAGTATCGGCCAGGATCGTACGCTGCTGACCCAGACCCGTTTCGGCCTGGGCTGCATGCTCGACCAGCCCGAGGTGGCCAATGCCACCTTTGGCCTCGGTGCCCGCGCCTTCGGGCACCCTGGCGCGGGCGGCTCGGTAGGTTTCGCCGACCCGGAGCACGATGTGGCCTTTGGCTTTGTGGTCAATACCCTGGGCCCCTATGTGCTGATGGACCCAAGAGCGCAGAAACTGGTACGCGTGCTTGCCAGTTGCCTTTGATCGGGTAATGCGGGTATTGGCCAACCCCTTTGACTATCCTCAATGCCAACGCCTGAATGCGTAGGCAAAATTTCTTTCTATTTCATGGTGTATCGCTGATGTCTTCACATAAAACCTTAGCACTCGCCCTGTGCCTGACCGCCGTTACCGGCTGCGCCAGTCACTCCCCGGACGCCGCGAAGGGCAGTGGCTCCAGCTGGTGGCCTTTCGGTTCGGACCAGGTTGCCGAGCAGGAAGTGAAGGAAGCCGTCACCGAAAAAGTGGCCAAGGCCGATGCCAAGTCGGAAAGCGCCAGCCGCTGGTGGTGGCCATTCGGCGGTGACGACAAGCAGGCCAAAGGGCCGGTCGTGCCGAAGATCGACCAGAAGGCTACCCAAGCCTGGCTGGACGAATACGAGCCCAAGCTGCGTGAAGCCATCAAGGACAGCAAACTGGAGCTGGAGCGCCGTGACAATGTCCTGGCGGTGACCATCCCGGTGGACAGTTCGTACAACCCTGACCGCCCGAACATGCTGCTGCCGATGACCCTGGGGCCGATCACCCGCGTAGCCAAGACCGTCGAGGGCGATGCCAAGACCGCCGTGCTGGTATTGGGCCATGCCGACAGCAGCGGTGCTGCGGCTGTCAACCAGAAGCTCAGCCTGGAGCGCGCCGCTTCGGTGTCGGCGATCTTCCGCCTCAGTGGCCTGCAGCGTGATCGCCTGATCCTCAAGGGTATGGGTTCGGTCATGCCGCGTGCCGCCAACGACAGCGCCGAAGGCCGTGCCCTGAACCGCCGTGTGGAAATGCTGCTGACGCCGCAGAACACCATGGTCGCGCTGTTGGCCAAGTACCAACAGGCCACGCCGGCACCTACCCCAGCTTCGATGGTTGCTGTTCAGGATGCCAAGGCGCCTGCCGTTAAGGCTGCCACCAGCAAGCCCGCCGCCAAGGCCGCTGCCAAACCTGCTGCGAAGAAGCCTGTCGCCAAGGCCAAGGCACCTGCCAAGACTGCTGCCAAGAAGAAGGCCGCACCGGTCAAGCCCGCTGCCAAGAAGACCGTTGACAAGAAAGTAGCCGCCAACAGCCCTGCGAAGACCAACTGATCGTCAAGGAAACGCAGCCATGACCCAATCCCTGGCCGATATGCGCCGCGACTACACCCGTGATGGCCTGGCTGAAGCCCAGGCCCCGGGTGAGCCGTTCGCTTTGTTCCACCAGTGGTTCGCCGATGCGGTGAAAACCGAGCTACCCCCGGTCGAAGCCAACGCCTTGACCCTTGCCACGGTCGATGGCGAGGGCCGCCCCCATTGCCGCGTACTGCTGCTCAAGGGGCTCGATGAGCGTGGCTTTACCTTCTTTACCAACTACGAAAGCGCCAAGGGCCAGCAGTTGAAGGCCAACCCTTTCGCCGCCATGACGTTCTTCTGGCCGGCGTTGGAGCGCCAGGTGCGGATCGAAGGGCGGGTTGAAAAGGTCACGGCCAAGGAGTCGGACGACTACTACCAGGTGCGCCCTCTGGGCAGCCGCCTAGGGGCCTGGGCCTCGCCTCAGAGCCAGGTCATCAGTGGCCGGGAAGCATTGGAAGCGTTGGTGAAGGCGACCGAAGCACGGTTCTCCGACACACAGCCGCACTGCCCGGAGCATTGGGGCGGGTATCGCCTGTTGCCTGAGCGGATCGAGTTCTGGCAGGGCCGTACCAGCCGCTTGCATGACCGGATGAACTATCGTCTGGTCGATGGGCAATGGCTGCGGGAGCGGTTGGCGCCCTGAGATCTCTGGGGCTGCGCAGCAGCCCCAAGGTTGCAACGCTACCCTTGATAAGCTGCCGCCTCACGCGCCAACCACTCCGCCAGCGCCTTGCGCCTGACCTTCTGCACCCGCGCCTGCTCCAGCCGCCGCAGCATGTACTCACGCTTGCGCACATCCTCCCCGGCCAGCGACAGCGCCAGGTCGCGGTCCATCCAGCGGCGCATCCGCACATACAGCCACCCATGGAAGTACAGCCCAGCGACAGTCGTGACCACGACGATGAAGTAATCCATGGCTATCCTTGGTCTCACTTGAAAGGCCCACGATACAGTCCAGGTAGGCTGTACCCAGGCTGAATGAAAACAATTTTATTACGTCTGTGCCGTGACAGCCGTCAATGTGCAGCGTCTAATGAACACCGATGACTTATGGAGACTTACCCATGCGTAAATCCGCTTTGCTGGTGGCGACCTTCACCACCATGTCGCTGTTGCTGGGGGGCTGTGCCTCGAGCCTGACCGGCGATAGCTACTCCCGTGATGAGGCCCGTCGCGTGCAGACCGTACGCATGGGGACCATCGAATCCCTGCGTCCGGTCAAGATCGAAGGTACCAAGACCCCGATCGGTGGTGGCGCGGGTGCCATTGTCGGCGGCGTTGCCGGCAGCGCAGTCGGTGGTGGTCGCGGCAGCATCGTCGCGGCAGTAATTGGTGCGGTTGCCGGTGGCCTGGCAGGTTCTGCCGCCGAAGAAGGCATCACCCGTACCCAAGGTGTGGAAATCACCGTGCGTGAAGACGATGGCAGCATGCGTGCCTATGTGCAGGCCGTTCAGGAAAACGAGATTTTCCGGGTTGGCGAACGTGTTCGCATCATGACCGTCGACGGTACCAGCCGCGTCTCGCACTGAGCCTTGCACAGGCTGTAGCGCAAAAACGCAAAACCCCGATTTGGCCACGCCAGTCGGGGTTTTTTCATGCCGCTTCTACTTTAGTGCGCGCGGGGGGCGCGGCTGGCCATGGCGGTAACGGCATAGCCGACGACCGCAGCGATGAACGAGCCGGTGAGAATGCCCATACGGTCCATGCCCGCATAGTCACTGCTGCCTGGCACGAAGGCCAGGGAACCTACGAACAGGCTCATGGTGAAGCCAATGCCGCAGAGTATCGCCACCCCCAGCAACTGCCCCCAGCTGGCACCCGCAGGCAACGCCGCCAGGCGAAGCTTGATCGCAAGCCAGGTCAGGCCGAACACCCCCACGGTCTTGCCCGCCAGCAAGCCGACAGCGATACCCAGCGGTACCGGGTGGGTGAAGCTTTCCACCGTCATGCCGGCCAACGAGACACCGGCGTTGGCGAACGCGAACAGCGGCAGAATGGCATAGGCCACCCAAGGGTGCAGGGCGTGTTCCAGCGACAGCAACGGCGAGCTTTCCGCGTTGCGGGTGCGCAGCGGAATGCACAGCGCCAGGGCGACACCGGCCAATGTGGCGTGGACACCGCTCTTGAGCACGCATACCCAAAGCACCAGGCCGATGATCAGGTAAGGCCCGAGCTTGACTACGCCAAGCCGGTTCATGGCTATCAGCGCTACCAGGCAGGCAGCGGCCAGCATAAGCGACACGCTCGACAAGGTGCCTGAGTAGAACAGCGCAATGACGATGATCGCACCCAGGTCATCAATGATCGCCAGGGTCATCAGGAACAGCTTGAGCGACGCCGGTACACGCTTGCCCAGCAATGCCAGCACGCCAAGGGCAAAGGCGATATCGGTGGCGGTGGGGATGGCCCAGCCGGCGACGGCTGCAGGGTTGTCGCGGTTGATGAACCAGTAGACCAGTGCCGGTACCACCATGCCACCCACTGCGGCGGTAGCGGGCAGGATTACCTGCGAGGGCTTCGACAGCTGGCCGTCGACCACCTCGCGCTTGACCTCCAGGCCGATGAGCAGGAAGAACAGCGCCATGAGGCCGTCGTTGATCCACAGCAGCAAAGGCTTGGCGATCTCCAGCGCACCAACCTTGACGGCGACCGGGACGTCGAGCAGGCCGTTGTACAGGTACGACAAAGGTGAGTTGTTGATGACCAGAGCAAGGATGGCCGCAGCGATCAGCAGCAGGCCGCTGGCGGCTTCGAGCTGAAAGAATCGGGTGAAGAGGCTACGCACGGGCTATGGGCTCTCCATGAGAGGTTGATTACGGAACGGGCGTACACCCTAGCTTGTGGCGATATGCTTTAAAACAAAAACTATATTCGTTTTTGTTATATGGTATTGCCGCCTTGGCTGTGGGAAGCCTAGACGCAGCTGAGGAATGGTGAGGTAGGGAAAATCTGATTATTCGCGCAGACTTTTCTGGCGATGGTCATGCCCCCTGCGCAGGCTTGCCCGCGCAGGGGGCGCATGACACTTGCTGCCTTACAGCCCGAGCATGTCCCGCGCTACCGCCTCGGCAATGCGAATGCCGTCGACGCCCGCCGACAGGATACCGCCCGCGTAGCCTGCGCCTTCACCCGCCGGGAACAACCCCCTCATGTTCAGGCTCTGGTAGTCCTCGCCGCGGGTAATGCGCAGCGGCGAAGAGGTACGCGTCTCGATACCGGTCAGCACCGCGTCATGCAGGTTGTAGCCCTTGATCTGCCGATCGAATGCCGGCAACGCTTCGCGGATCGCCTCGATGGCGAAATCCGGCAAGCTGGGCGCCAGGTCACCCAGGGTCACGCCTGGCTTGTACGAAGGCTCGACACTGCCCAGGGCAGTGGACGGCCTGCCGGCCACGAAGTCACCGACCAACTGCGCCGGGGCCTGGTAGTTACTGCCACCCATGACATAGGCGTGCGCCTCCAGGCGTTCCTGCAGCTCGATGCCGGCCAGCGGGCCGCCCGGGTAGTCGCGCTCGGGGTCGATGCCGACGACGATGCCGGAGTTGGCATTGCGTTCGTTACGCGAATACTGGCTCATGCCGTTGGTCACGACGCGGCCAGGCTCGCTGGTGGCGGCGACCACGGTGCCGCCTGGGCACATGCAGAAGCTGTAGACCGAACGGCCGTTCTTGGCGTGATACACCAGCTTGTAGTCGGCAGCGCCCAGTTTCGGGTGGCCGGCATATTTGCCCAGGCGCGCCTTGTCGATCAGTGTTTGCGGGTGTTCGATACGGAAACCGACCGAGAACGGCTTGGCCTCCATGAATACGCCCTTGGCATGCAGCATGCGGAAGGTATCGCGGGCACTGTGGCCCAGGGCCAGGACCACATGGCGCGACTGCAGTTGCTCGCCGCTTGCCAGCACCACGCCGGTCAGCTGGGCGTTGTCGGTCAGCAGGTCGGTGACCTTCTGCTCGAAACGCACTTCACCGCCCAGGGCGATGATGTCCTGGCGCATCTGCTCGACCATGCCGGTCAGGCGGAAGGTGCCGATGTGCGGTTTGTTGATGTAGAGGATCTCATCCGGCGCGCCGGCCTTGACGAACTCTTCGAGCACCTTGCGGCCGTGGTGCAGCGGGTCCTTGATCTGGCTGTACAGCTTGCCGTCGGAGAAGGTCCCGGCGCCGCCTTCGCCGAACTGCACGTTGGATTCGGGGTTGAGCACGCTCTTGCGCCACAGGCCCCAGGTGTCCTTGGTGCGCTGGCGTACTTCCTTGCCGCGTTCGAGGATGATCGGCTTGAAGCCCATCTGCGCCAGCAGCAATCCGGCAAAGATACCGCAAGGGCCAAAGCCGACCACGATCGGGCGCTGTGCGAGCTCGGCGGGGGCGTGGCCCACGTACTTATAGGTGACGTCGGGGGCTACGCCGATGTTGCGATCGTCTTCGAACTTGCGAAGCAGCTCGGCCTCGTTGCTGGCTTCGAGGTCGATGGTGTAGATGAACAGCAGTTCGCTGTTTTTCTTGCGTGCGTCGTAGCTGCGCTTGAACAGGTTGAAGCTGAGCAATTGCTCATCGTTGATGCCCAGGCGCTGGACGATGGCTTCGCGCAGGGCTTCGTCGGGATGGTCCAGGGGCAGCTTCAGTTCGGTGATTCGTAGCATGGCAGGGTCCAGTATCCCGGCCATGGGCGGCCGGCGGCTTTACACAAACCGCCAAGTATAAGCTGTTCGCCGCCCCGACTGGCAGGATAAAAGCGCCCGGTGATCAGTTGTCGCGCGCACCGCCGTAGTAACCGCAGCCTTGCAGGGTCTTGCCGTCGATCCGCAGCTCGGCGCGCAGGTGGCGCACCGCCCCGGTGGCGACGTCCACGCAGCGTTGCGGTGCGACCCAAAGCTCCACGTGCTGGCCATTGGCCTCGCTGGTCAGGGTCAGGCCGCCACCTGGCACTTCCTCTTCCAGAAACGGCAGGGGCAGCGGCGCTTGGCCAACCCGGCTGACCACCATGCCCTTGCCGCTGGCCTTGATGTCCCAGTCGGGTTCGTGGCCGTTGGCGCGCAGGGTCAGTTGCTTGAAGTTGGGGTCTTCGCAGGCGCGGGTCGAGGGTTCCAGGCGGTACAGTCGGCGCACTTCGAGCTGGCCGTCGTTGGTGGCCTGCTTGCTGCCGGTAAGGCGCCCGCGCACATCGGCGAACAGCTTGTCGCCGGCATCCTTGGCGAGGTTGGCGGCTTCCTGCAGGACCCCGGTGCCAGCGACGTCGTTGATCACGAAACGGCGGCTTTCATTGCAGGGTTTGAACAGCAGCTGACCACCGGCGGCGCTCAGTTCGCCCTGCATGCGCGTGGTGCCGATGTTCGGGTCGCTTGGGGTGTCAGCCATCAGTTGGCAACCGGCGAACAGGGGCAGCAGGGCGGTGAGCAGCAGGGTAGGGGTGAGGCGCATGGGGCGGGCTCCGGCGATGTTCCTGAAAGCCGGCCACGTTACGCAGGGTGCACGGGGATCACAAGCATTGTCGGTAACCGACGCAGGCCACATGAACCCAACAGGCAGAAAAAAGGGCCCGAAGGCCCTTTGTTCATCAACCCCCCAGGTACGCGTCACGCACCTTGGGGTCACTCAGCAGAGACTCGCCCGTTCCCTGCATCACCACCCGCCCGTTTTCCAGGACATAGGCACGGTCGGCGATCTTCAGCGCCTGGTTGGCGTTCTGTTCCACCAGGAACACGGTCACGCCGTCACGGCGCAACTGTTCGATGATGTCGAAGATCTGCTGGATGATGATCGGTGCCAGGCCCAGTGACGGCTCGTCAAGCAACAGCAGCTTGGGTTTGCTCATCAGCGCCCGGCCAATGGCGAGCATCTGCTGCTCGCCACCGGACATGGTGCCGCCACGCTGGATGTAACGCTCCTTCAGGCGCGGGAACAGCTGCAGGACTTTGTCCAGCTGCTCCTGGTAGTCGCCCTTGTCGGTGAAGAAACCGCCCATGGCGAGGTTTTCTTCCACCGTCAGGCGGGCGAACACGCGGCGCCCTTCCGGGACCACGGCGATACTCTTGCGCATGATGTGCGAAGAGGTCTGGCCGACCAGCTCTTCACCCAGGTACTTGATGCTGCCGCTTTGGGCCTGCGGCGAGCCGCACAAGGTCATCAGCAGCGTCGATTTGCCCGCGCCGTTGGCGCCGATCAAGGTGACGATCTCGCCCTGGTTGATCTCCACGTTGACGCTGTGCAGCGCCTGGATCTTGCCGTAGAAGGTGGAAACGTTCTCGAACTTCAGCATTTACGCTTCCCCCAGGTAAGCCTTGATCACTTCAGGATTGTCGCGAATCTGCTCCGGCGTGCCATCTGCCAGGGGGGTGCCCTGGTTGATCACCACGATATGGTCGGAAATGCTCATCACCAGCTTCATGTCGTGCTCGATCAGCAGCACGGTGACGTTGTGTGACTCGCGCAGATAGGCGATCAGTGCCTTGAGGTCTTCGGTCTCTTTCGGGTTAAGGCCCGCAGCCGGCTCGTCGAGCATGATGATCCGTGGCTGGGTCATCATGCAGCGGGCGATTTCCAGGCGGCGTTGCTGGCCGTAGGCGAGGGTGCCGGCGGTACGGTTGGCGAACTCGGTCAGGTTGACCTTCTCCAGCCAGTACTGAGCGCGTTCCATGGCCTCCTTCTCGCTGCGGCGGAAGCTCGGGGTCTTGAACAGGCCGGCGAAGAAGTTGGTGTTCAAGTGCCGGTGCTGGGCGATCAGCAGGTTCTCCAGCGCGGTCATTTCCTTGAACAGGCGCACGTTCTGGAAGGTACGCACCACGCCCTTGCGGGCGATCTGGTGGCCGGCCAGGCCCTGGATCGGCTGGCCATCGAGCAGGATGGTGCCACCGCTGGGTTTGTAGAACCCGGTGAGGCAGTTGAACACCGTGGTCTTGCCTGCGCCGTTCGGGCCGATCAGCGCCACCACCTGTTTTTCCTTGACGGTCAGGGCCACGCCATTGACCGCCAACAAGCCGCCGAAGCGCATGCTCAGGCCGCTGACTTGCAGAATTTCGCGGCTCATCGACGCAGCTCCATGTGTGGACGTTGCATAGGCAGCAGGCCTTGCGGACGCCAGATCATCATCAACACCATCAGCGCACCGAACATCAGCATCCGGTATTCGCTGAACTCACGCATCAGCTCGGGCAGCAGGATCATCACGATGGCCGCGAGAATCACGCCCAGTTGTGAACCCATGCCACCGAGCACGACGATGGCGAGGATGATCGCCGACTCGATGAAGGTGAACGACTCCGGTGTCACCAGGCCTTGCCGGGCAGCGAAGAAGCTGCCGGCGAAACCGGCGAAGCAGGCACCCAGGGTGAATGCCGAGAGCTTGATCACAGTGGGGTTCAGGCCCAGTGCGCGGCAGGCGATTTCGTCTTCACGCAAGGCTTCCCAGGCACGGCCGATCGGCATGCGCAGCAGGCGGTTGATGACAAACAGCGCCAGCAGGGCCAGCAGCAAGGCCACCAGGTAGAGGAAGATGACCTTGTTGATCGAGTTGTACGCCAACCCGAAGAACTCATGGAAGGTCTGCATCCCCTCGGCCGCACGGCGTTCGAAGGTCAGGCCGAAGAGCTCGGGCTTGGGGATGTTGCTGATGCCGTTGGGGCCGCCGGTCCAGTCGGTGAGGTTACGCAGGAACAGGCGGATGATCTCGCCGAAGCCGAGTGTCACGATCGCCAGGTAGTCACCGCGCAGGCGCAGCACCGGGAAGCCGAGCAGGAAGCCGAAGGTGGCGGCCATCAGGCCGGCGATCGGCAGGCAGACCCAGAAGCTCCAGCCCAGGTAGTGCGAGAGCATTGCGTAGCTGTACGCGCCGACGGCATAGAAGCCCACATAACCCAGGTCGAGCAGGCCTGCCAGGCCGACCACGATGTTCAGGCCCAGGCCCAGCAACACGTAGATCAGGATCAGCGTGGCGATGTCGACCGCACCGCGCGAGCCGAAGAACGGCCACACCAGCGCGACCAGGATCAGCCCGATGATGATCCAGCGCTGAGTCTTGGGCAGGGTCAGGTAGTTGCTCACGGCCGGCGAGATCAGCTTGCGATCCGAGCGGCGGCTCATGACCGAGCTCCACTGCTTGTCGAACAGCACGCGCAGGAACATCAGCACCGAGCACACGGCGATGATGCTGATGGTGAACGAGCCCTGGCTGTGCACCACCAGGCTGATGCCGTCGATGCTCAGTTTGAGGCCCAGTACCGGGAAGGCCACGGCCCATACCAGCAAGGCGCTGAAGAACGCCTGTTTGAGATTTTTGTTCATACTTTTTCAACCTCCGGGCGGCCCAGGATGCCGGTCGGCCGGAACAGCAGGACAAGCACCAAGAGACCGAATGCCACCACGTCCTTGTACTGGTCGCCGAAGATATCGGCGCCGAAGGCCTCGGCCACACCCAGCACCAGCCCACCGAGCATGGCGCCCGGAATGCTGCCGATGCCACCCAGCACCGCTGCGGTGAAGGCTTTGAGGCCCACCAGGAAGCCGGCGTTGGGGTTGATCACCCCGTACTGCATGCTCAGCAGCACGGCCGCTACCGCTGCCAGTGCGGCACCGATGACGAAGGTGAGGGCGATGATGTTGTTGGTGTTGATGCCCAGCAGGTTGGCCATCTTGATGTCCTCGGCGCAGGCGCGGCAGGCGCGGCCCAGACGGGAACGGGAGATGAACAGGGTGAGCAGGGTCATGGCCACCAGGGTGACCACGAACACCAGGATCTGCATGTAGCTGATCAGTACCTCTTCAGCGCCGCCCGGCCCGAAGGAGAAGCTTCCGGGGATCAGGTTGGGGATGGATTTGTCCTTGGAGTCCTGCGAGAGCAAGACCGTGTTCTGCAGGAAAATCGACATGCCGATGGCGGAAATCAGCGGGATCAGACGGTTGCTGTTGCGCAGGGGGCGGTAGGCAACCCGTTCGATGCTGTAGCCATAGGCACTGGTGACGAAGATCGTCGCGACGAAGGCGACGGTCATCAGGATCGGCAGCGAATGGATACCCATCATGGCCAGGCCCGCCAGGGCGATGAAGGCCACGTAGGAACCGATCATGTACACCTCGCCGTGGGCGAAGTTGATCATGCCAATGATGCCGTACACCATCGTGTAGCCGATGGCGATCAAGGCATAGGTGCTGCCGATGGTCAATCCATTAACCAGTTGTTGGAAGAAATGGTAGATCTCAGGCATTACAGCGCTCCTAAAAACCTGATTTGCATTTCGCTGGCGGGGGTAGGCCAGGAAACCGCGAGTGACGGTTTTAAGATTTTCAGGTGGCCGGCTCCCGGATCGCGGGAATCACGGCCATGAACCTCGTAAAACAAAGCCCACTGCTCGCACAGTGGGCTTTTACGGTCAGCTATTTAGTCACGCAGTTACTGAGGGGAGACTTCGGTCTTCGGTTTGCCGAAGTGCCATTCGTAAACAACGAATTTGAAGTCTTTCAGGTCGCCCTTGGCGTCATATGACAGGTCGCCGGTGGGGGTCTTGAAAGTACCGGCGTGGATGGCTTCTGCCACTTTGTCGGCGTCTTCGGACTTGGCCGCTTTGATGCCTTCGGCAATCAGTTGGACAGCCGAGTAGGCCGGGAACACGAACGGGCCGCTCGGGTCCTTGCCGTCAGCCTTGATGGCATCGACGATGGCCTTGTTCTCGGGATCGGCGTCGAACGACTTCGGCAGGGTGACCAGCAGGCCTTCGGAGGCGCCCTGGGCGATCTGCGAGATGGAGTCGTTGCCGACACCTTCTGGGCCCATGAATTTGGCTTTCAGGCCTTTTTCCTGAGCCTGGCGCAAGATCAGGCCCAGCTCTGGGTGGTAGCCGCCGTAGTACACGAAGTCGACGTTGTTCTGTTTGAGCTTCTGGATGATCGAGGAGAAGTCCTTGTCACCGGCGTTCAGGCCTTCGAACACGGCAACCTTTGTGCCTTTGCCTTCCAGTGTCTGCTTGACTGCGGTGGCGATGCCTTCACCGTACTGCTGCTTGTCGTGCAGGACTGCAACGACCTTCGGCTTGACGTGGTCAGCGATGTAGTTGCCGGCGGCCGGACCCTGGGCGCTGTCCAGACCGATGGTACGGAAGATCATTTTGTAGCCACGGGCGGTGATTTCCGGGCTGGTGGCGGCGGGGGTGATCATGATCACGCCTTCGTCTTCGTAGATGTCGGACGCAGGCTGGGTAGAGCTGGAGCACAGGTGGCCGATGACGAACTTGACGCCGTCGTTGACCACTTTGTTGGCGACTGCCACGGCCTGTTTAGGGTCGCAGGCGTCGTCGTATTCCTTGGCTTCGAGCATCTTGCCATCGACGCCGCCCTTGGCGTTGATGTCTTTGATGGCTTGCTTGGCGCCGATGAACTGCATGTCGCCGTACTGGGTGACAGGGCCGGTCTTAGGCCCCGCGATCCCGATCTTGATGGTATCGGCGGCAAACGAATGGCTGGCTACCCCTGCCAGAACCATTGCGGCGAACAGCTTGGAAATCTTGATCATAGTGCTCCACTCATTCTGTTGTAATTCTTATAGTCCTGGCGGCCAGGGCTACAGACCGGGCGGGATTTGCGGTATGGCCACGCCATACTGCATGCCCACCTTCCCCCGGAACATGTCCCGGAACTGTACCGGTACAGTGTAGAGCGCTGTTCGAGCGCTTGAAAAGCGGTCAAAAAGTACCTGGTTCCTGGGTTGTCGCTTGATCGACACAAAGATACAGAAAAGCGCCATCAATTTGCCTGTACCTGCGGCCCAACCCCACAAGTTCGGGGCCGATCGACCAAATTACGTATTTGAAACCGGGTTTTTCTGCAAAAATAGCGGCCATTTTTATTGGCCGATTTTTGCGGGTAGCAACCCATGACTGATCAAACAAGCACCCTCTATGCCAAATTGATTGGCGAGACGGCAATCATCGAGTGGAAAGCGCTGGAGCGCTTCTGGGCAAAGGGTGACCTGATTTGGGTCGACCCAAGCCTGGACCTGATCGCCGTTGCCGAAGCGATGGCCGAGAATCGCGGCGAGATCTTCGCCAAGTGGCGTAGTGATGGCACTGTTGGCCCGGTGACTGCCGAGCAGGCACTGGACCTGCAAAACCGCGATCCAGAGATCTGGGCGGTGGTGGTTTCACCGTTTATCGTGATTCAAGTGAAGCGCCCTGAGTGAACGTGATCGTTTTTGGTGCGTGAAAATGCGCAGCCGCCTCAATCTGGTGCTTGGGGACGATCAGATGGGTGGAGGGAAGTAACAATTCGGCGTGGCGGTAACAGTTTACGGGATGCGTAATGGGGCCGCTGCGCGCCTTGAAAATAACAAAATGTGCCAGGAGTCGTTCATGAGCTCACAACTACCTTCGCTAGCCTTCGCCGGAATCGGCCTGATGGGCTTGCCCATGTGTCGGCGCCTGATGGCTGCCGGTTACCCGCTGACGGTGTGGAACCGCAGCCCCGACAAATGCGCCGAGCTGGTAGCAGCTGGCGCGCGACTGGCGGCAACCCCGGCCGAGTTGTGCCGCGACAGCGACATGGTGCTGCTGTGCCTGGCCGATACGGCGGTGGTGCGTGAAGTGGTGTTCGGTGAGCAAGGCATCGCGCAGGGTGGGCGCAGTGGCCAGTTGCTGATCGATTTTTCGAGCCTCGAACCGACCGCCACCCGGGAGATGGCCGCTGCGCTCGCGGCCTTGTCTGGCATGGCCTGGCTGGATGCCCCGGTGTCCGGTGGCACGCCGGGCGCCGAGGCCGGCACCTTGGCCATCATGGTCGGTGGCGAGGCCGCTGACCTGCAGCGGGCACGGCCGGTGCTGCAGGCCCTTGGCCAGCGTGTGACGCACATGGGCGCCGTTGGCGCAGGCCAGGTGACCAAGGCCTGCAACCAGATGATCGTGGCCTGCAATGCCCTGGTGATCGCCGAAGTGGTGGCGTTGGCCGAGCAGTCAGGCGTGGATGCGACACTGATCGCCGAGGCTTTGGCGGGCGGCTTTGCCGATTCGAAACCGCTGCAGATCCTTGCCCCGCAAATGGCCGAGAGCCGCTTCGAGCCGATCAAGTGGCATGTGCGGACGTTGCTCAAAGACCTCGACAGCGCAGTCAAATTCTCTCGCGAGCAGGGCTCGGCGACACCGCTCAGTGGCCTCGCCGCGCAATTGATGCGCCTGCACGGTAGCCAGGGCTATCTGCAAAAAGATCCGGCGACCCTGGTAGCGCTGTATCGCAGCAAGGGCTGAGCAGGCCATTGCGCCGTTGCAGCCGCTCCAGGATCGGCCGCAATTCGCCCAGCGGCACCGGGCGGCTGAGCAGGTAGCCCTGCAGGTAGTCGCAGCCGTGGGTTTCGAGGAACTCTAGCTGTTCGACGGTTTCCACGCCCTCGCTGACCACCTGCAGGTGCAGGGTGTGGGCCATGACGATGATGGCCTGGACGATCTCACGGTCTTTCTGGCTGCCCGGCACATCCTGCAGGAAGGTCCTGTCGATTTTCAGGATGTCCAGCGGCAAGCGCTTGAGGTAGGCCAGCGACGAGTAACCAGTGCCGAAATCATCGATCGACAGGGCCACGCCCTGCGCGCGCACGCGCTTGAGCAGGCTGACAGTGCGCTGGATGTCGCCCATCAAGGCGTTTTCGGTGATCTCCAGCTCCAGGTGGCGGGGCGCCAAAGCTGAGTGGAACAACGCTTTCTCCACTTCGCTGGCCAGCTCATCGTGGCTGAGGGTGACTGCCGAGCAGTTCACCGTGACCTTGAGGTCGCCATAACCGTGGCGGTGCAGTTGTGCCAGGTCGGCACAGGCGTGGCGCAGTACCCACAGGTCGAGGTCGATGATCAAACCATTGGCTTCGGCGATGCCGATGAAACGGTCGGGCCCGAGCAGGCCGTGTTGTGGGTGTTGCCAGCGCACCAGGGCTTCGAGCTTGGCCACCTGGCCATTGTGCAGGTCGAAGATCGGCTGGTAATGCACGCACAGCCCGCGTTCTTCCAGCAGCGCGATGCGCAGTTCCTCTTCCAGCTGCAGGGCAAGCGTGGCCCGGGTTTTAAGGCTGTCGTTGAAGAAGGTCAGGCTGTTGCGCCCGTTGCCCTTGGACTGGTACAGGGCTAAGTCGGCGTGCTTGAGCAACTCTTCGGCAGTGTTGCCATCGTCGGGGAAAATGCTGATACCGATACTGGTGGTCATGACCATGCGCCGGCCACCCAGGTCGATGGGGTCCTTCATTCGCTGCATGATGCGCTGCGCCAGGTGGCGTGCTTCATCACGGTTGTTGAGGCTGGTGACCACGCAGAACTCGTCGCCACCAAAGCGCGCCACCAGGTCTTGGCTGCGGGTGGCTGCCTTGATGTGGTTGGCGATCACTTTGAGCAGTTCGTCGCCGGCAGCATGGCCAAGGCTGTCATTGATGCGTTTGAAGTGGTCGATGTCGAGAAACATCACCGCCAGGCGGTTGTCATCGGCGTTCTGTTCGGCGAGGCGCTCGGCGAACACTTGATTGAAGCCGCGGCGGTTGATCAGGTTGGTCAGGGCGTCGTAGTGCGCGGCCTGTTGCAGCGAGGCTCGCGCCTGGTCCAGTTGGTTGAGCAGCATGCTGACCCGGCGCAGGTCGTGTTCCTTGCTTTGCAGCTTCTTGTCGGCCAAGGCCGCACTGATGCTGGCACCACTGATCAGCAACGTGATGAAGGCAATGGTCAGCCCCAGTTGCAGGCTGTTGTCAGCTGACGGCAGGCGTAGGGCGGTGTCGGCGGGGATGACCAAGGTCATGGCCGACATGGCCGTGAAGTGGGTCGCGACGATGCCGCCGGCCATCAGCAGGCTTGCGCCGTACTTCAGGGCCTGGTGCAAGGTGCCGCTACCGTTGCGAAAGTACCGCGCCAGCAGCAATGCTGCGAGGCTGGTGAGCAGGGCGATGGCCATGGAGGCCAGTAGCCGCCCGGTCTGGTAGTACTGTTGCGCGCCGGTCTCGAGGGCGGCCATGCCGACAAAATGCATGAAGATGATGCCGACCGCGATGAGTACTGCACGCTTCAGATAATGATACGGGCGCATGTGTCTACGGTTGATGCTGTTCATGCCCACCCAGGCGACGATCAGGGCAATGAGCAGCGACAGCACGGTCAGCGACACGTCGTAGTGAACTTCGAGCGGGGCCTGGAAGGCCAGCATGCTGATGAAGTGCATGGCCCAGATACCGCCGGCGAGGCAGCAGGCGCCGAGCATGCGCCATTGGCGTTGCGCCGTGGCCTGTTCGCTATGGGACTGGCGCTCGGCCATGTCCAGGGTCGCGAAGCACCCCGCGCAGGCCACGGTATAGGCGAGCAGGACCAGGAAGGGTTCGTGGCGACAATCGATGACGATTCGCCCGGTTGCCGGAAGATCGGCGAACAGTTGCAGACCCAGCCATTCCATTGCGCGCCTCTTGGTCGAGTTTTCACTCGTCTGCGGTATAACCCTTGGCAGACTGTCCAGAGGCAGTATAGGAAGAGGTAGTTAGCCCTTCCTGAATAATGGCACTTTGATTTCTATGATTTGGTTATGAGGCCAATCGCAGCAAGGAATATGGCCGCTCCCGTTGCAGGAGCGGCCTTGGGTCGCGCTGGGCTGTCACGCAGCCCGACTGCCGCTCACCTAATCAGCCAGCCACCAGCACGCGAATGGCTTCCAAGCGCAAGGCAGCTTTGTCCAGCATCGCCATGCCTTCTTCACGCTGCTTGCGCAGGGCGTCGATTTCGCTGTCGCGCACGCTCGGGTTGACCGCCTTGAGCGCGGTCAGGCGCGCCAGTTCTTCGTCCGCTTCGGCAGCCAGGCGGCGCTGGGCTTCGGCCACACGCTCGACGTGGGTCGGCATGATCTTGGCCTCACCGCCACTGATGCGCTGGGCCAGTACATCCCGCTGGGCCTGGATAAACTTGTTGGCGCTGGCGCGCGGAACGCTTTCGAGCTGGTCGTTGAGCGTTTCGAAGGCCACGCGCGACGCCAGGTCGTTGCCATTGGTGTCGAGCAGGCAACGCAGGGCTGCCGGTGGCAGGTAGCGGCCGAGTTGCAGGCTGCGTGGCGCCACCACCTCGCTGACGAACAGCAGTTCGAGCAGCACGGTGCCAGGCTTGAGGGCCTTGTTCTTGATCAGCGCGACAGCGGTGTTGCCCATCGAGCCGGACAGCACCAGGTCCATGCCGCCCTGAACCATCGGGTGTTCCCAGGTCAGGAACTGCATGTCCTCGCGGGACAACGCCTGGGTACGGTCGTAGGTGATGGTCACACCTTCGTCGTCACCCAGCGGGAAACTGGCGTCGAGCATCTTCTCGCTCGGTTTCAGGATCAGGGCATTTTCCGAGTGGTCTTCGCTGTCGATGCCGAACGCGTCGAACAGGGTCTCCATGTAGATCGGCAGGGCGAACTGGTCGTCCTGTTCGAGAATCGCCTCCACCAGTGCCTGGCCTTCGCCGGCCCCGCCGGAGTTGAGCTCCAGCAGCCGGTCGCGGCCGCTGTGCAGCTCGGCTTCCAGGCGCTCGCGCTCGTTGCGGGCATCGGCCATCAGGGCATCCCAGGCTTTGCTGTCACCGCTTTCAAGCAGCGGTAGCAGGCGCGGGCCGAACTGATGCTGCAGGGCATTGCCGGTCGGGCAGGTGTTGAGGAAGGCGTTGAGCGCTTCGTGGTACCACTGGAACAGGCGCTGTTGCGGGCTGTCCTGCAGGTAGGGCACGTGCAGCTGGATGGTGTGCTTCTGGCCGATCCGGTCGAGACGGCCGATACGTTGTTCGAGCAGGTCAGGGTGGGCCGGCAGGTCGAACATCACCAGGTGATGAGAGAACTGGAAGTTGCGGCCTTCGCTGCCGATCTCGGAACAGATCAGTACCTGGGCGCCAAATTCCTCGTCCGCGAAATAGGCGGCGGCGCGGTCACGCTCCAGAATGCTCATGCCTTCATGGAAGACCGAGGCGGGGATGCCGGAGCGCACGCGCAGGGCGTCTTCCAGGTCCATGGCGGTTTCGGCATGGGCGCAGATGACCAGCACTTTGGTGCGCTTGAGCATCTTGAGGGTATCGATCAGCCAGTCGACCCGAGGGTCGAAACGCCACCAGCGCTCGTCGTCAGTGGTGTCGCCATGCGCCTGGAAAGCGACTTCCGGGTACAGCTCGGCCTTTTCGCCAGGCGGCAGGTCGCGGTACTGCTCGGGCATGGCCACCGGGTAGGCATGCAGCTGGCGCTCGGGGAAACCCTGGACCGCAGCACGGGTGTTGCGGAACAGCACGCGGCCAGTGCCGTGGCGGTCGAGCAACTCGCGGATCAGGCGCGCGCTGGCCTGGGTATCACCATCGTTGACCGCCGCCAGCAAGGCTTCGCCTTCGGCACCGAGGAAGCCATGGATGGTGGCGTGGGCCTTGGGCGACAGGCGGCCTTCGTCGAGCAGCTCCTGCACGGCTTCGGCCACCGGGCGATAGTGCTCGCTCTCGGCGCGGAAGGCCGCCAGGTCATGGAAGCGGTTAGGGTCGAGCAGACGCAGCCGGGCGAAGTGGCTGTCCTGGCCAAGTTGTTCGGGGGTGGCGGTGAGCAGCAATACGCCAGGGATGACCTGTGCCAGTTGCTCGACCAAGCCGTACTCCGCGCTGACCTGGTCTTCATGCCAGACCAGGTGATGGGCTTCATCGACCACCATCAGGTCCCAGCCCGCAGCAAACAGCGCATCCTGGGCCTTCTCGTCGTCGACCAGCCATTCCAGGGCGACCAACGCGAGTTGAGCGTCTTCGAACGGGTTGCTGGCGTCGCTCTCGATGAAGCGTTCGGCGTCGAACAGCGCCACCTGCAGGTTGAAGCGCCGGCGCATTTCCACCAGCCATTGGTGCTGGAGGTTTTCCGGGACCAGGATCAGTACGCGGCTGGCGCGCCCGGTCAGCAGCTGGCGATGGATGACCAGGCCGGCCTCGATGGTCTTGCCCAGGCCGACTTCGTCCGCCAGCAGAACCCGTGGCGCGCTGCGGTCTGCTACTTCGCGGGCGATGTGCAACTGGTGAGCGATCGGTTGCGCGCGGCAGCCACCCAGGCCCCAGAGGGACGATTGCATCTGTTTGCTGGTGTGATGCAGGGTGTTGTAACGCAGGCTGAACCACGACAGCGGGTCGATCTGGCCGGCGAACAGGCGGTCGCTGGCCAGGCGGAACTGAATGAAGTTCGACAGCTGGGTTTCTGGCAGGGTGCGCGGCTGGTTTTGCGCGTCCAGGCCATGGTAGACCAGCAGGCCGTCGACATCGTCGACCTCGCGCACGGTCAGCTTCCAGCCGTCGAAGTGGGTGATCAGGTCACCTGGCGAGAAGCGCACGCGGGTCAGCGGCGCATTGCGCAGGGAATACTGGCGGGTGTCGCCAGTGGCCGGGTAGAGCACGGTCAACAGGCGGCCATCCTGCGCCAGGATGGTACCCAGGCCGAGCTCTGCTTCGCTGTCGCTGATCCAGCGTTGCCCCGGTTGATACTGCTGCGCCATACTGCCTGAACTCCCGCGATGAAAAGCCGGCTATGTTAACGGATCGGCCGGTCAGACCAAAGTGTTGAAGTGCACCGATGGGTGCCAAAGACCAACAGTCTAGCCGTTTCATCGACCAACACCGTCTTGCCGACGAGGGCTGCGCACCGACATGTCCGCCAAGCACCGCTGGTTGAACGCTTCCCTGGCCGTGGGCAGCCTCGTGCTGCTGGCTGCGTGCGAGCAAAAAAACTTCGAGACGTTGCCGGCCATTGCGCCCGAGCAGCTTGAGGCGCTGGGCGTGCAGACGCCGATCAAGAGCGTGCATTTTCGTGACCGCGAGGGTGAAGGGCTGTTGGTGCTCAGCCGCACCGATGGCCAGGCCACCGACGCCGAAAACCAGCAGGAAGTCGACAAGGTGGTGCTCAAGGCCACGCTATATGGGCGCACGGCAGAACGCGATGCGTTCAAGTCGCGCTGGCAGATTGAACAGGAAACCACCTGCCCAGGCTTGGACCTGGATGTCGACTTCTATACCGATGTCAGTGATGTCAGTGACCTGAACCAAGACGGGGTCGCCGAACTGACGGTAGCCAGCCATGCCTTCTGCGGCGGGGGGATCGACCCGCACGATATCGCCATCGAGATGCGCGAAGGGCAGGCCAGCTACACCATTACCGGGGAGTCGCTGATCACGCCCGCCGGCGAAGACCCGATAGGCGGAGAACGCGAGGACAGCGCCTCGCTCAAGGCCGCGCCGCAGGTACTGCGCGACCACATGGACGCAGTCTGGCAACAGGTCTACAAGCGGCCCTGGAGTGAGGCCAGCCCGCCGAATGACGACGACCCTGACGACGAAGCCGAGTAAGCGTTGTCTGTATTCAAGGTAGGTGACCAGCCGCCGATACAGGGGTAATAGGAGACTTTCCATGTTGCCGCCGATCATTCCGCTCAGTGCAGCACCGGTAACCTCGCAACAGGACCCGGTCAAGCCAACCCCCGACATCAAGCCGGTGGTTCCCACGCAGCCTTCGTCCGGTGAAAGCGCGATCGACCTCAGGCAGCAGCGCGACCCGCAAGAGCAGGCCTTGCTGCTGCGTGATGAACAACGACGGCAACAGCAACGTCGGCAAAAAAACGACGGCGAGCGTTACAGCGCGCTACCCGGCGATGAGGTCAACGCCGACAACACCGTACCGGTGGCTCCGCTGATGGGCGAGCGCCCGCGTCAGGGGCTGCTGGTCGACATCGAAGTCTGACGCGGGGCTGGTCAGCGTCCGCGCCTGGCTTCATCATGCAAGCCTCAGTTGATCGTCGAGCCCACCCATGAGCCAAGACAACCTCATCGATTTCGATGCCGAACGTGCCAAGCGCGTCCACGACCTCAAGGAAAAGCGCCTCAACGAAGTGCGCCAGGCCTTCGAGCAGGCCATGCCCTTGAGCGCGGCCAAGAAAAAGAAACCCAAGGGCAAGCCCAAGAAGCGCTGAAACTTGACGCAGGTCAAACCTGCGCCCGCCTCGCGTGCCCGGTCTCGGGCACCATTGACCCCGATCAATTTTCTGTGCCCCCACATTCGTTACCTTGCATCCATCGGACAACGGCAAACGAAAAGGGAGGCCGACATGTTCTTCGACAACGTGGTTATCGCAGGAGTGGTAACGGTTGGGTTGATGGTCGCGTTCTTTGCCGGTCTGGGCATTTTCATCTGGAAGGACTCGAACAAGCGCAAACCGCGCTGACCTTCTGGGTTCACGAGCACGCAAGGCATTTAGGGCGACTTCGGTCGCCCATTTTTTTTTGCCTGGAAAATGCCAAGCAGCACAGCCCTTAAAAGATGATTAGCTAGCTAATTAATCGTTTGCGCATTATCCTTCTCTTCATTGTCTATCGTTTACCTGACCATCCCCGCAAGGTCCGCCTCGTGCCCATCACTCTCCAGGCCCTGTTCGCACCCAGCAGCCTCGCCCTGAAGTTCGCCATCAAGACCGTGCTTGGCGGTGGCCTGGCGCTATGGCTGGCGATGCGTTGGGGGCTGGAGCAGCCTTCATGGGCACTTATGACCGCCTTTATCGTGGCCCAGCCGCTGTCGGGCATGGTGGTGCAAAAGGGCCTTGCGCGTCTGGCCGGCACCTTGGTCGGCACCTTCATGTCGGTGCTTTTCATCGTCCTGTTCGCCCAGACGCCAGGCTTGTTTTTGATCACCCTGGCGCTGTGGCTGGCCCTGTGCACGGCGGCTTCGACCCAGCTGCGCAGTGCCTGGGCCTACGCCTTCGTGCTGGCCGGGTACACCGCAGCGATCATCGCCTTGCCGGCGATCGACCACCCGTTGCAGGTGTTCGATCAGGCTGTGGCCCGCTGCACCGAGATCTGCCTGGGGATTTTTTGCGCCACCGCCACCAGCGCCCTCATCTGGCCCATGCGCGTGGAACAGCAATTGAGCGGGCAGGCCCGGCAGGCTTGGCACAATGGCCTGCAGGCAGCCAGCGCCATGCTCGGCGGCGAAGATGACGCGCGCAAAGGGTTGCTGGAAAGCCTGGGGCGTATCGTCGCCATCGACAGCCAGCGCGAACATGCCTGGTTCGAAGGCAACCGCGGGCGCCAGCGCGCCCGCGCCATCCGTGGCCTGAGCCAGAAGCTGATGGTACTGCTGCGTATCTCCCGCTCGGTGCGCCGGCAGTGGCGCCAGCTTGATGAGCACGAAACTCGGCACCTGGCGCCCTGGTTGGAAGCGTTGCGCGCGCAGTTGGGCAACCCCGATCGACCGAGCCTCTTGCTGTTGCGTCAGCGCATCTGGGATGCCGCCCATGACGAGCAGATCAGCTCTGCAGAACATTACTGCCTGGCACGCATGGCGCTGTTGCTGGATTACGCCATGGCCGCGACCCAGGCGCTGGACGACGTCGAAGCGGGCAGGGCGCCCAAGGATGTGTCCCAGGGCCTGGCCGCGCACCGCGATTGGTCGCTGGCCCTGTTGTTCGGTTCACGTAGCGCGTTGGCGTTTCTGGTGATGAGTGGTTTCTGGTTGGCAACAGCCTGGCCATCGGCGCCGGGTGGGCTGATATTGACCTGTGTGGTCTGCAGCCTGTTCGCCAGCCGCGAAAACGGCGCCCAGATCGGCCTCAGTTTCTTGCGTGGCATCTTTTTGGCGATCCCGGTCGCATTCTTGGTCGGGCAAATTCTGCTGCCCCAATGGAGCAGCTTCGCCATGCTCTGCCTGGGCATGGGCGTGCCACTGTTTCTGGGCGCGCTGGGCATGGCCCACCCGCGTACCGGCGCTACCGCCACCTCCTATTGCCTGCACTTCATTGTCCTGGTGTCGCCACTCAATGCCATGCAGTTTGGCGTGGCCAGCATGCTCAACAGTGCGTTGGCCATGCTGGTGGGTGTGTCTGCGGCGGTCATGGCGTTCCGCTTGCTGGTGTTCCGCCACCCGGCGTGGCTTGGCCGGCGCCTGCGGGCAGCGACCCAGCACGACCTGGTGCGCCTGACCCGGCGCGACCTGCGTGGCGCCGACAGCTGGTTTGGCGGGCGTATGGCCGACCGCCTCATGCAGCTGGCGCGGCATGCCAGCGAGTTGCCTGAAAGCGAGCGCAAGCGCTGGGACGATGGCCTGCATGGCCTGGATATCGGCGATGAACTGGTGCACCTGCGCATGTGCCTGGCGGTCGCCCAGGCACCGTTGGGCCGGGCCGAACGCGAGTACCTGCAACAGGTAGAGGCCGTGCTGGCCAAAGGGCCTGCGCCCGGGCGCGGGCAGCGTCTGGACAACGCCAGCGCGCAATTCATCGAAGCGTTGCGCCGGCTGCCTGCGAGCGATCCGCTGCGCCTGGCCGAAGGCGCGGTGCTGCAGTTGCAGAAGAGCTGGGGCAAGTGGTGCCGCTGGCAGGAGGACGTGCATGGGGTTGCGTGAATGGGCGCTGGGCGGCGTGCTGTTGAGCCCGTTTCTGATTTATGTGCTGCTGGCGCTGTTGTGCACCGGGCTGCTGCGCTTGTTGGTACAGGCCACGCCGTTGGGCCGCTGGATCTGGCATGAAGCATTATTCGACGCGGCATTGTTCGTGTGCGTGTTGTACCTGGTAGTGCGCGTGCTGGGCGCTGCATAAGGGTTTTTGTCAGGGTTCAAGTAAGGAGTGATTCGATGCGTACCGTCGTACGTACCTTGGTGACACTGTGTGTGGTGGCCCTGGCCCTGTTGGCAGGCTACCAGCTGTGGCAGTACTACATGCTCACCCCCTGGACCCGCGATGCGCGTGTGCGCGCCGACGTGGTGGTGATCGCGCCGGACGTGTCCGGCTGGGTGCGCGAGCTGAAGGTGCATGACAACCAGCAGGTGAACGCGGGTGATCTGCTCATGAGCATCGACAGCGAGCGCTTTCAGGCAGCGTTCGACCAGGCCAGCGCCGTGACCGAGACCCGCGCGCAGCAACTGCGCCTGCGCGAGCGCGAAGCGGCGCGGCGTACTGCCTTGGGGCCGGAGGCGATCAGTGCCGAGCTGCGTGAAAATGCCCAGATCAATGCCGCTATCGCCCGTGGCGAACTGCATGAGGCCCAAGCGCAATTGCAGGTGGCCAAAATCAACCTGGCGCGCAGTGAAGTGCGCGCGCCGCGCAGCGGGCACATCACCAACCTGCGCTTGGCCCAGGGCAACTACGTGAACACCGGTGAGTCGGTCATGGCCCTGGTGGATGACTCGACTTTCTATATCCAGGCTTACTTCGAAGAAACCAAGCTACCGCGCATCCGCGTGGGTGACCGGGTGAAGGTGTGGCTGATGGGGGCGGGCGAGGCGATGCAAGGACATGTGCAGAGCATCAGCCGCGGTATCACCGACCGCAACAGCAACCCCGACAGCCAGCTGCTGCCGGAAGTCGAGCCCACCTTCAACTGGGTGCGGTTGGCGCAGCGGATACCGGTACGGATCCGCCTCGACCAGATCCCGCAAGGGGTGAACCTCAGTGCTGGCATGACCGCCAGCGTGCAGGTGCATGAAGACCGCGTTCAACAGTGATGGCCTTGGCAGGTGCCGCGCCGGGTGCATGCCGTCATGAGCTGGCTGGTGGTGCTGCCGGCGCCCCAGGTTGACCCAGCGGCAGACGGAAGCTGAACAAGGTGCCGTTGTGTTCGTTGGAGAGCACCTCCATGCGCCCACCATGTGCCAGCGCGATCTGGTTGGCGATGTACAGCCCGAGCCCAAGCCCTTGCTGCGGTACCTGTGACAAGGGGCGGGAGAAGGGTTGGAACAATTGCGCCAGGGTCTGCACGGCGATGGGGGCGCCTTGGTTGTGCACGCTCAGCACGAACTCACCGGGCTGGAGGGCCGCCTTGACCGCTACCGGTCCTTGCGGGTCGCCGTGGGTCAGGGCATTGGCGATCAGGTTCGAGAGCAGTTGGGTGACCCGTTCGCGATCACAGTACAGCCCGCCGATGTCGCCGATGTCCAGCACGATCCGCCGCTGCGGATGCACCTGTTGCAGTTCCGAGGCGACATGCCGCAGGCCTTCGGCAAGGTCAGGACAAGCCTGCAGGTTCAAGGGGATGCCGGCACCGAGGCGGCCACGGGCAAAGTCCAGCACATCGCGCACCAGCTGCGAGGCACGCCGGCCGCAGGTGAGGATATGCTGGGCGATAGTGCGCTGCTGGTCGTCCTGCAGGCGCTGAGCGAGCAGCTCGGCACCGGCGGTGATGGCGAACAGCGGGTTGCGCAGGTCATGGCCGAGCACGGCAATGAACTGTTCGCGCACTTCGGCCATGGCCCGCTCCTTGCGCAGTGCCTGCTCGGTGCGCTGGGCGCCTTCTTCGCTTTCGATCTGGATGGCCAGCAGCCGGGCGAAGGATTCCATCATCGGCTGGATGGCACTGCCTTTAAGCGCTGCGGGTAAAGGGTCGAGGGCGCAGATGGTGCCGAAGAAGCGGCCATCGGTCCGGAACACCGGCACTGAAATGTAGCTTTCGAAGCGATAGAGCTGAGGCGTGTGGTGCCGGCAGTACTGCTCGTCTTCGCTGGCCTTGTCGATCACGATGGTCTGGTGGGTGCTGCGGATTTCGTGGCACAGCGTGGTGGCGACATCGAGCTCACCGCCCGCGGTCAGGCCAAAACCCAGGGTGTCGAGCACGGCACACGCTGTCCAGTTGCTATCGGTTACCCGGGCCACGGCGGCGAAGCGCATGCCCGTTGTTTCGCAGATCACCTGGAGGATGGCGGGCACAGCATTGATGCGGCCGATCGTGGCAATGTCGGCATGGATGGCGTCGGTCATTAACAGTCCCAGTGTTGGCGACGAAGGGGGTTCAGGACCATTCTAGCGGGCCTTTGGCAGGATGATGAAAAACCTTGGCGAATGCTCTACCACTTGCGTTAGGCTGGCCTTGCGAGTCGCCCGGCAGAGGCGACCGTTTGCAGCCCGGCGTGCGTCACTTCCTTTTATTGCGAGGTTACGTCATGGCCATCACTTCCCAGGACATCTGCAACGCCGCAGAGCAGCTCAACGGTTTCGTCGGCTTTCATGGCAAGCGCGGCGTTCATATCGTGCGTTTTTCCGAGGACGCGTTCGGCATGGACGTGGCCGACGACAGTATCACCCCCTGCAACGAATTCGTCTGGCGACCTGAGCAAGGGCCGCGCATGGCCTTGTGCCGGTCGCGCTTGGCACTGTTGCTGGAGCAGCATGTGGACGACCGCCTGAACATCGGCGAGCCCTTGCGGACCTACTTGCGGCGCAGCGATTTGCCGGAGATCGTGGCCGAACGCAGTAAACGCTGATGGCCCCCTGTGCAGGAACATCCGTGCACCGCGAATAGGTTGTTCCTACAACAGATGGTGTGCCGAGCCTTCGGGGGCCTGTCGCAGCAGCGCCTCAAGGCTTTCTTTCGTCAAAGGTCGGCTCAGGAAGTAACCCTGCACTTCATGGCAGCGGTCCTTCTCAAGCGTCCTGAGCTGTTGTTCACTCTCCACGCCCTCGGCGGTCACCGTCAGCCCCATGGCTTCGCCCAGGTTGATGATTGCCTGGACCACAGCGCGATCATTGCCACTGGTGTTGTTCAGGCCGGCGATGAAGCGTTTGTCGATCTTTATGCTGTCGAACGGGTAGGTGCGCAGATAGCCCAGCGACGAGTAACCGGTGCCAAAGTCGTCCATGTTCAGGCGCACACCAAGCTCCTTGAGTGACAGCATGGTGCTGAGTGCGCCTTCGATGTCGTTGAGCATCACGTTCTCGGTGATCTCCAGCTCCAGGCGCTGGGCGGGTAGCGCGGTTTCCAGCAGGATGTCGCGCACATCGGCCACCACATCGCTGCGCAAGAACTGGGCGGGCGACAGGTTCACCGAAATCAACAGGTCTGCCGGCCAGTCGTGGGCCGTGCGGCAGGCTTCGCGCAGTACCCAACGGCCCAGCGCAACAATGATGTCGCTCTGCTCGGCCAGCGGGATGAAGGTGTCTGGCCCCAGCAGCCCTTCGTGCGGGTGCTGCCAGCGCAGCAGGGCTTCGACCGCGACGATGCGCAGGTCGCCCAGGCGATAGCGCGGCTGGTAGTGCAGCTCGAACTCCTGGTTCTGCAGGGCACGGCGCAAATCGTTTTCCAGTTGGCGACGGTACTGGATCTGCTGGTTCATTTCGGCGGCGAAATAGCGCCAGGTGCTCTTGCCATCTGCCTTGGCCTGGTACAGCGCGATGTCGGCGCAGCGGATCAGCTCGCCGGCATCGAAGCCCAGGGTGCGGCTTTGTGCGACGCCAATGCTGGCGCCAATGTGCAGCGGCTGGTTGTCAAACACGATAGGTTGCTGCAACAGGCTGATCAGGCGTGCGCAGAAGCGATCGACCTCGCTGCGGTTATCCATGCCAGTCAGAACCAGGATGAACTCGTCACCCCCAAGGCGTGCGACCAGGTCGACATCGCGGGTGGTGTCGCGCAGGCGTGTCGCCACCTCTTGCAGCACGGCGTCACCGGCGGCGTGGCCGAGGGAATCGTTGATCGGCTTGAAGTTGTCCAGGTCCAGCAGCAGTAAGGTGAGTGGCGGCGAGTCGCTGCCGCGCAGCAATACCTGTTCGAGATGCCGGGCGAGTTTGTTGCGATTGGCCAGCCCGGTCAGCGGGTCGTGCAGCGAGAGGTGCTGGATGCGCGCATGGGCGTCGACCTCGTCCGTGATGTCGCTGGCGGTACCGCGAAAGCCGGTAGGCTTGCCGTCGTACCAGATCGCTCGCGCCGAGATGCGGCAGTAGCGGTTCTGCCCGTTGTGATCACGGTAGGTGCAGCGCAGGTTTGCCAACTGCTGGGGGTCGGCGGCGGCCAATGCGTCGAGCCAAGGCGACAACGGCGTGGTATCGCAGGCCAGCAGCTGGTTGACCGGCTGGCCCAGCCAGTCGTCAACCGGGTAGCCGGTGACACTGACGAAACGCTGGGAAAGATAGGTCAGGCGTTGTTGCCGGTCGGTTTCCCAGATCCAGTCGGAAGCGGCTTCGGCCACGGCGCGAAAACGCTGCTCGCTGGCCTCCAGGGCCTGGTTGCTCTGTTGCAGGCGCTTGAGGCTGAGGTCGATGGCGCGGGAGCTGCGCAGGGCATGGCGGAACAGGTAGAGCATCACCAGGCCCAGTATCAACAGGGCGCAGAGCAGCGCAGGCAACATCGCCCAGAGCAATTGCTGCCCCGGCAGCGGGCTGGTCCAGGCCAGGTGGTAGCCGGTATCGCCCAGCTCGATGCGCTGATGGCCATGCTCGCCTGTGCCGTGTTTCTCGATATGCATACCCGCCAGACCCGCACCGGTGCCCAGGCGCGCGAGCTTGTCCTCGGTCAGCTGGTCGACGAACAGCATGACGGGCGCCTGGCTCACTTCGCTGGCCGACACGTCTTTGTCGGGGCGTACGGCGGCCGCGCTGAGCACTGCAGGCCAGCCGTTGAACAGCACGAACCGGGTAATTTGCTCGCGAGCGCTGGCGGCCGCCCGCGCTTGGCTGATGATCGGTTGCAGGGGCGCTTCTATATAGGTACTGGCTTGCGCCTCGCTGGGCTTGCCTTTGAACAGGGCGTAGGTGGTGCGCTGGTCGTCCACCACGAATACGCCTTCATAGCCACTGGCGCTGTACAGCGATTCGCCGACGTTCTTCTCCTCGTAGGCCCATTGCCAGTCGGCCCTGCCGGCCAGGTGCTCGAAGGCCGCATCCCACACGGCATAGCTGGACAGAAACTGGCGTGAGGCGAGCAACCGTTGTTCGAGGGCCTGGCTGGCATGGAAGGCGCTGCGTTGCTGCTCCTGGCGATCGAGGGTGGCAGCAATATTGAGCAACGCGCCCAAGGTAACCAGGCAGGCCAAGGCGAAAACCGCGCAAAAGCCTGCAATCAAGCGGCGGACTTGGAAATGTGGGGTGGCAAGGGTGGGTGGAAGGTCGGCGTTCCTGGCCATGCGCGAGCGACTCCTTCAAGAACAGCAGCCTCCCGCAGGGCAATCAGGAAGGAGGTTCAGTCAGGATAGGCCAGCCTGAGCCCGGCGGCCTCGCTTTGCGCGAAATTGACCTGGTCACGACCAGCGTGCTTGGCGGTGTACAAGGCCTTGTCAGCCTGTTCGAGCCAGTGCTCGGGGGATTCAAGGTCTGCATGAAACGCGGACAAGCCAATGCTGAGGCTGATGCGCAAATGCGGCAGTTGCGGATTGCGATAGTTCGCCACCCGCTCGCGCAAGCGCTCCATGGCCTGGCAGGCCTGCGCCTCGTGGGTGTCTGGCAGGATCACGCAGAATTCGTCGCCGCCATAGCGCCCGGCCTGGTCGACGTCACGCAGGTTGCGTTTGAGCTCTTCGCTCATCTGCCTAAGCACGCAATCGCCGACCACGTGGCCAAAGGTGTCGTTGATGGTCTTGAAGTGGTCAATGTCGATGAGGGCGATCACCGCATGCTGCTGTTGCTGGCAGGTCTGGAACCTGACTTGCAACAGGTCTTTCCAGGCCCCGTGGTTGAGCAAACCGGTCAGGCTGTCGGTAAGGCTCAGCGCACTGAGGCGGCGTTTGTGCTCGGCCAGCTTGATTGCCAGTTGGTAGCAGACCCAGCCAAGGGCCAAGGGGTAGAGCGTCAACATTGGCAGGCACGCGTAAACCTGCAGTGGTGTGGCGTTGAGTTGTAGCCCGGGGCCGAACACCAGCGTGGCCAGGAGCATACCGGCGAGCTGCGCCAGTACACCGCGTACGAGCAGGCGCTTGCCACCTGCGGCGACGTTGTTCATGGTCATCATCGACAGAACGGTGACGCTGGGCAGTGGGTTGAACTGCATGGTGGCAGTCCAGAAGCCCCCCATCAGCGAGTCCAGCAGCAGGTTGCGTTGCTCTGCCTGGTAAGGCGTTGCCGAGCGGATTGCCCACAGGTAGGCGGCATGTGGCCAGAAAAGTCCATTGAACAGTAACAGCAGCCAGGCCCACATCGGCGGCGATAGCGGCGCCACCGCTGCCACTACACTGAACAGACCGATGCCCATACCGATGATGCGCGGCAGGTAGATGCGCTTGACGAAAGAAAGTCCCTTGCCGCTGCGGTTGTCCATCATGGTTATCATTCTTCTGCCAAGGCGCCGTTTATCGCATAACTCGCGTGAATATTGTTGAACAGTGTTTCATCTATGAAAAATGACCTTACAAGCCAATTCACGGTTGATGCGATCACTGTGGGGTAATATGAAGGCTTTCCTGTTGCTCGGAGTGCTACTGCTCATGGTCCCCACCGCTAACGCTGCCGGTGAGCCGGCGCCACACTGGGACGGACGGTTCTACAACCAGGCACGCCTGCCGCAGGACGGCGTGATGAAGAAGCTGCGCATTGGCCTCAAGTACCTGTTCTTGCGCAAACCACCCGAAACCCGCCCCGCCAACCCCATCGCCGTGCAGCCCATGACCCGGCAGCAGGTGCTCGACGCACCTGATCACAGCCTCTGGCGCTTGGGCCATTCCACGATATTGCTCAAGTTGCGGGGTCGCTTCTTCATCACCGACCCGGTATTTGCCGAGCGCGCCTCCCCGGTGCAATGGGCAGGGCCGCAACGTTTTCATGCCCCACCACTTGGGCTGGACGAGTTGCCGCCGTTGGCTGCGGTAATTCTGTCCCATGATCACTTCGACCACCTGGACGAGCAGGCGATTCGTCGGCTTGCCCCGCGTACCGGGCTTTTCCTGGCCCCGCTTGGCGTGGGTGACCGGTTGATCGAATGGGGCGTTGCCCCTGACAAGGTACGTCAGCTGGATTGGTGGCAGGAGACCGAGGTCGACGGCGTGCGTTTCGTCGCGACCCCGGCGCAGCATTTTTCTGGGCGTGGTCTGTTCGACAGCAATCAGACCTTGTGGGCGTCGTGGGTGATCATTGATGAACAGCTGAGGGTGTTCTTCAGCGGCGATACTGGGTACTTCGATGGCTTCAGGCAAGTTGGCGAACGCTTCGGGCCTTTCGACCTGACCCTGATCGAAACCGGGGCCTATAACGTCGCCTGGCCGAACGTGCACATGCAGCCAGAGCAGAGCCTGCAGGCACACCTGGACCTGCGCGGGCGCTGGTTGCTGCCGATTCACAACGGCACGTTCGACTTGTCCATCCATGGCTGGCAGGAGCCGTTCGAGCGCATTCTGGCGCTGAGTGCGCAAGCGCAGGTGCGGCTAAGCACGCCGCAAATGGGCGAGCGGGTCAGCCTGGACTCGCCCCATGCCGGGCAGAACTGGTGGCAACCAAGGCCTGCGCAAGAGCACAGGCGGGCGGCCGAGCGTGCAGTGGCGGTGCGCTAAGGGTCATTTACCAGGGGCTTGCCGACGCGGGGAGGGCGGCGCCTGGTCGTCCAGCAGCCGCGAAGGCGGCTTGCCGCTGTCACTGCGCACTTGCGCATGGCTGATCAGCGCAAAGATGAAGCTGCCACCAATGATGTTGCCGGCCAAGGTCGGCAGGGCGAACTCCATCAAGAAGCTGCGCCAGGTCTCTTCACCGGCCCAGACCAGGTAGGACACCTCCACCGAACCGACGACGATATGGGTGAAGTCACCCAAGGCCATGAAGTACGTGATCATCAGGATGATCCAGATCTTGGCGTGCTCCATCGACGGAATCATCCAGACCATGGTGGCGATCATCCAGCCCGAGACGATGCCTTTGGCGAACATCTGGCTGATGTCGTTCTTCATTACCTTGCGGCCGACCTCAAGGAAGGCCACATCAGTCTTGCTGTCGAAGATCGGCAGCTCCAGCATGACCCAGGCCACCAGCAAGGTGCCCGCCAGGTTGCCGAGCAGTACCACGCTCCAGAGGCGCAGCAGGCGACCGAGGTTTGCCAGCGTGGGCGTGGTCATCACTGGCAGCACGGCGGTCAGCGTGTTCTCGGTGAACAGTTGCTGGCGGGCGAGGATTACCGCAAGGAAACCGGCACTGTAGCCGATGCTTGCGATTACCTGGGCGCTGTCGCCTTCCGGCAGGCGGGCATAGAACAACCCCATGGCCATGAGCGAAAGCCCCATGGACAACCCTGCAGCCAGCGCCGACCACCACAGTGCTGCGAGGGTGCGTTCCAGTTCCTGGTCGCCTTGGGCGCGAATGATCTCGTGTAGCACCGCTGCCCGTGGCGGCTGGTTATGGCTGACTTCCTGCTCTTCGTCTGCCGACAGGCCTGGCGTTTTCTCGCTTTGCGCATCGCTCATGATTGCCACGCTCCGTGGGGTGTTTATCTACAGATCGGTTGCGCCTTCATTAGTTGCGGGCAGGGGTAAAACGCGATTGGAAAGTTTTTTCAGATCAAGGTGTTGACTCTGATTTCAAAGCGCGTATTATTCGCCTCCTCGCAGCGATGAACGCTTCGGGGCAAGCGGTAAGATGTTGAAGTTAAAGGCTTTCGAAAGAAAGCAGCAGTT